>CAWKFI010000008.1:0-713066 GCA_963849055.1 uncultured Actinomycetota bacterium | reverse complement strand
CATCTGCCCGGTCATTCGGAGTTCGACACGGAGCGTGCGTTCCAGCATCTGGAGAAGCGCTACTTCGAGCCGGGCGATCTCGGTTTCAATGTCTGGCGCGCGCTCGGCGGCATCTTCGGCATGGCGGTCTGCAACGACCGGCGCTGGCCGGAGACCTATCGCGTGATGGGCCTGCAGGGCGTCGAGATGGTGCTGATCGGATACAACACGCCCTCGATCAACGCCGAGAAGAGCGAGGAGGGACCGGAGAAGCGGCTGTTCCACAACCGGCTCTCCGCGCAGGCCGGCGCCTACCAGAATTCGACCTGGGTGGTAAGCGTTGCCAAGGCCGGCGTCGAGGACGGCCATCCTTTGATCGGCGGCAGCCTGATCGTCGATCCGGACGGTGAGATCGTCGTGGAGGCCAAGACCGAGGAGGATGAACTGCTGGTTCACGCCTGCGATCTCGATGCCACCATCTTCGGCAAGGAAACGATCTTCAACTTTGCGCTTCACCGCCGCATTGAGCATTACGGGCTGATCACCAGCCGTACCGGCGCGGTGCCGCCTCCGGAAAATTAGAGATGGGGGGGGCGCCCCCCCCCTCTCCTGGGGGGGGGGGGGGGGGGGGGGGTGTCTCCACGGAGAGAGTTGCCAGAGGGGGGGAGCCCCACCCGGCGCTTCGCGCCGACCTCCCCGGCAAGGGGGAGAGGTTGAGGGAGCCGTTCGAGCGTTCAACCTACAATTATTCCGCTTTAGATGTCCGGCATCTCCTTCCGCGAACTTGATCCGCAGGACCGTTACAAACTGCTGTGCGGGGTAGTGGTGCCGCGACCGATCGCGCTGGTCACGACGCTCGATGAAAACGGTGGCGTCAATGCTGCACCCTTCAGCTTCTTCAATGTTTTCTCCGAAGATCCGCCGCTTCTGGTGCTCGGCCTGCAGCACAAGGCCGATCTCAGCCCAAAGGACACCACGCGCAACATCCACCGCAGCGGAGAGTTCGTCGTGCATCTGGTGGACGAGGCGCTGGCGGCCGCGATGAACGACTGCGCGATCGACTTTCCCACCGGTGACAGCGAAGTGGAGGCGACGGGGCTAAAGACGTTGCCGTCGATCGATATCGCGGTGCCGCGATTGGCCGCGGCGCCCTTCGCGCTGGAGTGCCGGCAACATGTCGCGCTCGCCTTCGGACCCGGCCGCGAGCTTCTTGTCGGCGAGGTGCTGCGCCTGCACGCGCGCGACGGTTTGATCGACCGGGAAAAGATGTATGTCGATTTCGACGGCTACCGGCCGGTTGGCCGCTTGTTCGGCAATCTCTACGCTACCCAGCGCGATACCTTTGCGCTGACGCGTGAAAGCCACGCGCAATGGCTTGCGCGCAACGGAGCGGCGGAAACGTCCGACCAAAGTCAGTGATGCGAGAACTGCACGGCGCCCAGCGCCATGGTCACGGCCGCCTGGGTCGGGTCGATCACGGGAATCCCGAGCGCCTGCTCCAGCTTAAGGCGATGACGCGCCATGCCGGCGCAGCCCATCACGATGGCGCCGGATCCGTCTTCGTCCTTGAGCGCGCGCCCGACCTCGATCATCTTCGCGAGCGTTCCTTCGCCCGACGCGGTCTCCGCCACGCTCATGTTGAGCGGCCGCTCCCTGGTCAGGCGATCCATCAGGCCCATCTGCCTGAGGTAGCGGACATGGCGGCGGATCGAGCGTTGTGCGATCGCAATGACGCCGAACGTTTCAGCGCGCGCCAGCGCCGTCAGCACGCCGCATTCGGCGATGCCGAATACGGGCCGGTCGGTGGCTTCGCGACAGACATGAAGGCCGGGATCGCTGTAGCAGGCAATGACGAAGGCGGCCGAATGGTTGTCGCCTTCGACGAGGCGGCGCAGCGGCATCGCCACGCCATCGACATCGGCCTGGCTCTCGATCCCATAAGGGCCCTCGGCCAACGTCTCGCAGACGATCTCCGCTCCGCCCTCAAAGTCGAGCGGCTTCAAGGCTTGCTCCAGCCCCTGTGTCACGAGCTGGTTGGAGTTGGGATTGATGACGAGAATGCGCGGTCGTGACATGATGTTTTCCTGCGGGATGACGCGTCGGATGATACTGCGAGATCGGCGCGCAACAAGACGGCAATGGAAGCAATGACCATGCCATCCAGCGATGCATGGTCCACCGTCTGGCGCGAAAGCGCAAGGGAGTGTGACGGCACGATCTGTGCTTTCATCCGGCGAATGCAAGACTTAGGATTCAAGACTTGATACTTGGGAGTTTGTCATGACCGAGCCCGCCTACGACCTTCTCATTCGCGGTGGACGCGTTGCGACCGTGAGCGACGTGTTCGAGGCTGACGTCGCCATTTCCGGTGAGACGATCGCGGCCATCGGCCGCGGGCTGCCAGGTGCGCGGCAAGAGATCGACGCGCGGGGCAAGCTGGTGCTGCCGGGCGGTGTCGACAGCCACGCCCATATCGAACAGCTGTCGGCTGCAGGCATCGTGAACGCCGATACGTTCGAGAGCGCGACCGTCTCGGCCGCTTTCGGCGGCACGACCACGGTGATCCCGTTTGCAGCCCAGCACGTCGGCATGAAGCTGCCGCAGGTGCTGGAGGAGTATCATGCGCTCGCGAAAAAGGGCGCCGTGATCGACTATGCCTTTCACATGATCATCGCCGATCCGACCAGGGAAACGCTGGAAAACGATCTGCCAGCGCTGATCAAGCAGGGTCACGGCTCGATCAAGATCTTCATGACCTATGATCGCCTGAAGATCGACGACGAGCCGCTGCTCGACATTCTGCTTGCGGCACGCGACGGCGGCGCGATGCTGTGTGCGCATGCCGAGAACCACGGCATCATCTCCTGGATGGTGAAGCGGCTGCTGGCGCGCGGCTATACCGATCCGAAATATCACGCCATTAGCCACGCCCGGGTCTCGGAAGCGGAGGCCTTCAACCGGCTGATCGGCATGGCTGCGCTGATCGACCAGCCGATCATGATCTTTCACGTCTCGACGGCCGAAGGCGCCAAGGTGATCCGCGATGCGCGCGGGCAGGGGCTGAAGGTGTTTGCGGAGACCTGTCCGCAGTATCTCTTTCTCACCGCCGACGATCTCGACAAGCCCGGCGTGGAAGGCGCCAAATGGATGTGCAGCCCGCCGCCGCGCCGCGCCGCCGACCAGGAAGCGCTGTGGCAAGCGCTGGCGCTCGGCGATCTCCAGACCGTGTCGTCCGATCACGCGCCGTACCGGTTCGATGAGACCGGCAAACTCCGCGCCGGCCCCAATCCGAATTTCAAGCAGGTGGCGAATGGTCTGCCCGGTCTTGAAGTCCGCTTGCCGCTGCTGTTCGACGCCATGGTTTCCGGAGGGCCGACTGGGGGTCGAAAAATTCGTCGAACTGACCGCGACCGCGCCGGCAAAGATCTACAATCTGCATCCGCGCAAGGGCTCGATCGCGGTTGGCGCCGATGCGGATATCGCGATCTGGGACCCGGCAGCGCGAGGTCACGTTGAGCGACGCAATGATGCACGATCTGACGGGCTATACGCCGTTTGCCGGCCGCAAACTGCGCGGCTGGCCGACTACAGTGCTGTCGCGCGGGCGCGTGATCGTGGCGGACGGCAAGCGGTCGGTCGAGGCAGGCACGGGCCGTTTCCTGCCGCGCACGGGCGGCGAGGCGGCGAGGCCGACCGGGCGCCTGATGCCGGACATGGATCCCGAACAGAATTTTGGCGCGACGCTGCTGTGATCTATCCGTCGCGATGTTTTCGGGTTGAACGATGAGAATACTTGTCTTCGGCGGCGCCGGTTTCGTCGGGCTCAATATTGCTGCGGCGCTGCTGGCGCGCGGTCACGCGGTGACATTGTTCGACCGCGCAGGCTTGCCGCCTGACGCGAGGAAGGATTTTTCCTCTCACGGCGATCGGTTGACGGCGATCCAGGGCGATGTCAGGGACAGTCGAGTCGTGGAAGCGGTGATTGCTACCGGTCATGACGCCATCATCCTGGGAGCCGCGATCACCGCCGGACCAGAGCGGGAGGCGAGCGATCCCGAGACCATTTTAAGGGTTAATCTATTGGCTCAGACGCCGATCCTGATCGCGGCGCGAAGCAGCGGCGTTAAACGCATCATCAACCTGTCGTCCGCGGCCGCCTACGGCGCGAGCGCATTCCGGAACGTGCTGCTGGAGGAAGAAACACCTTGCGATCCGGCCTCACTCTACGCGATCACCAAATTCGCTTCCGAGAAGGTCGCGGCGCGTCTGGCCGGTCTCTGGCAACAGGAAATCATCAGCGTGCGGCTGAGCGCGGTGTTCGGGCCATGGGAGCGGAGCAACGATGTGCGCGACACGCCAAGCCCGCAGGCGCAGATTCTGACCGCGATGCAGGAGGGGTACCAGGCCGTTCTATCGCGCCCGGGCGTCAGGGATTGGATCTATGCCGTGGATGTCGCTGAGGCCGTGACATTGCTGATCGAGGCTGCGAGACCGCAGCATCAGCTCTATAATATTTCCAGCGGCGTTGAATGGTCGGCGTTGCAATGGGGCCAGCAGCTTGCCGCGTTACACTCCGGCTTTGCTTGCCGGCTGACCGATGCCGGTGAGGTGGCAACGGTTGACCTGCATAGTCCGGCCGACCGGGCACCGCTATCGGTCGCGCGCATGGCCGAGGAGTTCGGCTGGCGCGCGCGGTTCGGCTGCGCGAAATTCGGCTGCCGATCTGAGCCGTTGGTGGACCGGGCATCGAGGGGGAAACCTGACATGAGACTGGAAGGACGGACGGCGATCGTAACCGGCGCCGGCTCCGGTATCGGCCGGGCCAGCGCGGTGCTTTTCGCGAAGGAAGGCGCCTTTGTTGCGCTGGTCGATCGCGACCGCGCCGGCTTGCAGGAGACGCTGGCTGTGATCGAGGGCGTCAAGGGCGAGGCATCGCTCCATTTCGGTGATGTCGGCGAGGCTGATTTCGCGAAAGCGACCGTGGGCGATGTCATGGCGCGGCGCGGGCGGCTGGATGTGCTGATGGCTGCCGCGGGCTTTTCCTGGGGGGTACGGTGCTGACCACCGATCCCGCAGATTGGGATGCGGTGTTCCGCACCAATGTCGGCGGCACCTGGCTTTGGTCGCGCGCAGCGGTGCCGGAGATGCAGCGGCAGGGCGGTGGCTCGATCATCACGCTGGCATCGCAGCTTGCAATCGCGGGCGGCAGGGGCAACAGCGCCTATATCGCCGCCAAGGGCGCGATCATCAGCCTGACCCGGACCATGGCGCTCGATTTCGCCACGGATGGCATCCGGGTCAATGCGATCGCGCCGGGCGCCATCGACACACCGATGCTGCGGCGCAGTTTTGCCCGTCACGCCGATCCCGAACCGGTGCGCGAAGCTTCGCCAACCGCCATGCCATGAAACGGTTTGGCACGGCGGAGGAGGTGGCCGAGACCGCGCTCCATCTTGCCAGCGATGCGTCGTCCTTTACGACCGGCACCGTGATGGTGGTCGATGGCGGTTGGCTCGTGGCATGAACAGCGCCCTTAACGCTCTCGAAGCACAGGTTCGCGCCGATCTTGCCAAGACCGCGCATCCGGATGCGGCGTGGCTTACGCCAAAACCTGGTCCGGACGACAGGCCGGCGCTGGATGTGCTTATCGTGGGCGCCGGGCAATCGGGGCTCGCGACGGCGTTTGGGCTGCTGCGCTCGCAAGTCAGCAACATCCTCGTGCTCGATAAATCCGAGGAAGGGCAGGAGGGGCCGTGGCTCACCTATGCCCGCATGCACACGCTGCGCAGTCCGAAGCATTTCACCGGGCCCGATCTTGATATTCCGAGCCTGACCTATCAGTCCTGGCACGAGGCGCGCTTCGGCGAGAAGGATTGGCGAAACCTCGACCTGATCTCGCGCGAGCTCTGGGCCGAATACCTGCTCTGGTTCAGGCGCGTGCTGGACCTGCCGGTACGCAATGGTTGCGAGGTCATCGAAATATCGCCCGCATCCGGTGGATTGCTCGCGGCCAAGGTACAGACAGGCGATGGCATCGACACTGTCTTTGCACGGAAGATCGTGCTGTCGACGGGGCAGGAAGGCACTGGGCCGCCGCGCTGTACCGGCACTCGCACAGCAAGTACGACCTGTTCCGCGACGCCGTTCTGGCGCTCGGTCAGCAGCTCGTCGACGCGACGGCGTTCGCCGACCGACTTCCGGCAGATGCCGAAACACTCGATGAGCTGATCAAGGCGCTGATCGACACCACCATCGCCAACCGAACCGCAGGTGGCCTGTTTCGCTGGGAAGGTCGATACCTACTCGGCGATGACCAAACCGCGCTGGCGAATCAGATCGTCGCCGTGAATCGGCGGGTGCAGCGGCCGTTGCTGGCGCTGCGGCCGAAGCTTGCGTCTCGCCAGCGGTGGACCTTGTCGGCCGCAACCCTGAGTGTCATCGGAAGCATCACCGATCACCGCGACCAACTCGCGGTCACCGAGATCCGTACCGCGCTCGCCGACATGGTCGCCGGAATCCTCGCCGCCGACCTGCCTTCCGGGCGCGGTCAGAAACGCGAACCGGCCTCTTCGCCGAATCTCGTGACTGTGGCAGGCAACTACGAGCTGATCCTGCGTGAATCCATGCGCCTGTTCAACGAGCGCGGTTACCGCGAGACGGGCATGGAGCACATCGCCGCCGCCGTCGGCATCCCGGTATCCAGCATCTATCGCTACTTCCCGGGTAAGGCCACCATCCTGGCTGCCTCCTACCGGCGGGCTGCCGACCGGTTGTCGGCCGACCTTTCGCAGGTACTCGCCACGACGCGCGACCCTCGGCTGGCGCTCACCAAGCTCATCGACGCATATGTCGCGCGCTCCTTCGCCGAGCCCGAACTGGCCTATGTGTACTACACCGAGCGGCACAACCTACCGCGAGCAGATGCGTTGGCGCTGTACAGCCTCCAACGTTCCACCGTCGAATCATGGGCCCGGCTCGCGGTGGCGGCCAGACCCGGGATGAGCCTCGGGCATGGGCGCTACGCCGTGCACGCCGCCTTCGCTCTCGCGGTGGACGTGGGCCGACTGGTCCATCCCGACAGCAGCGCACATGCCCGATCGACCGTCCGTCGCCTCATGGAGATCACACTGCTGGGCGGAGCCGCGCCGGCCCCCCCACGCGGACGCAATCGCAACTGACGTCTTGTCGCGGACGGAATCGCCACCAACATATAAGTCGTGCACACAACGCGGAACCGGCCGCGGCCCTTTCTCTACCAGCGACAATTCTTGTTGGCTAAGGCCGTAACCCCACGATGCATATCGCGACCCAAAGCGTTCTCCTAAAAGCGACGTCGTTAGACGGGAATTGTGATTAACATCGTCATCGGGTTGGCCAGTCATCGTCAGCCTCAAGCTCGTCGACATGCGCGGGGAATGTCGACGAGCCAACGAGATGTGTGACGCCGATCGCGGGCAGTAGACCTCCCCGACGGAAGGCGTGTCATGATCCCGAAGTTGCGC
The DNA here is from genome assembly GCA_963849055.1 of uncultured Actinomycetota bacterium. Taxonomy (GTDB): domain Bacteria; phylum Actinomycetota; class Actinomycetes; order Mycobacteriales; family Mycobacteriaceae; genus Mycobacterium. Next base: position 705,585 of record CAWKFI010000008.1, on the reverse strand, counting down.
CAGGTGTTGAGTTACCAACTCACCATCGCGGAACTGATCGGCGTCGGCCTGTTGCTTGGCACCCCGTACCTCATCGTCGGCGTGATCTGGTCGGCCACGCATACCGAGCACTTGGCCACCCTGACCGGTGCCGATCTGGTGGTTTCGTTTCTGGGATCCATCGCGTCGTGGCCGGTGCTGCTGTTCTCCAATGTCTGCATGACGTGAGGAGTTGTCATGTCCAATCGCGGCCTTCTGACCGCCGCTCTCGCCGTGGTGCTGTTGGTTGGCGGCCTGCTGGCGCTGCACTTCCCCGTCTACATCGATGCCTACGATCGGTGGGGCTGGCGCATCGAGTGCGGTGACGGTTACGGCGCCGACCTCGCCCAGGCAGTGATCGCCGACGAGGGTTTCGATCCGGCGAGCGGTGAACCGCCACCGGCTGCTCCAACGGGAGGAAGCGACTATGTGGGGCAATGCAATACGGCTCTGGCGATTCGCCGCGCCTGGGCGATTCCGGTCGCAGTGCTGGGTTGGCTGGGGCTGAGCACGCTGGCGTTCGGCATGCTTCGGTCAAGAGAGACCGCGCCCTCCGAGGCAGACGCGAGATCCCTCACGCAGTCACAGGACAGCGCGAACCGTTCGTAGCCTCTCTCGCCACCAGGCGATCCTGTCGTGATCCGTCATGGCGTACTGCTCGAGGAAGCCGGGATCCGGCGCAGGCGGCATCGGCGCCACCGGCAGGTGGCCGTCGACCGGAACCAATGAGCGCGGTCCGGCGACGAGGTCGCCGGCCAACAGTGACCTGGTGCCGAGACCGCACGCGAAGCGCAGCTCCGGCAGTGTCCCCGCGAGCGCGAGGCCTGCCGCCAAACCGATGGTCGTCTCCATGGCGGAGGCGACCACGCATGGCAGACCGCAGGCCTCGGCGACCACCAGTGCGCGGCGAACTCCGCCCAGCGGTCCGCACCGCAGCACCGCGACGTCTGCTGCGTCTGCGTCAACCAACGAGGCCCGCGGCGGATCCCCCGGCCGGACGGGCACGTTCGTGGCGATTGGAACGTCGACTCTGCGTCGGACGGACGCCAGCTCCTCGACGCTGCGGCACGGCTGTTCGACATACTGCAGCCCGCCGGCCGCCTTCTCCAACGCCGTGATCGCCGAAACGGCGGAGTCGACGTCCCAGTTTCCATTGGCGACGCAGCGAATCGAGCCGTCCCCGCCGAGCGCGTCGCGCACCGCCTCCAGCCGAGCGATGTCTTCCGCGAGGGCACCGCGGTGGTCGACGAGGGCGACGTCGGCGGTGTGGCATCCGGAGCTGACGACGATCTCGTGGGCCACGGCAGGATCGACCGCGGGCACGGTGACTGCGATCGGAACCCTCCCCCGGACCGGGTCGGGCCAGCCGACGGTGCCCGTCTCCAGCGCCGCCGTCAGCCACCGCGCGGCCTCGCGATCGTCGCAGTCCACGGGTGGGCTGAACTCACCCCAGCCCTGCGGACCCTCGATCAGCATGCCTTCGCGCACGCCTGCGCCGAGCACCCGGCCGATCACGGGGATGGCGAACAGCGGCGCCTCGTCGAAGTCGATCAGTGTCTTCACTAGCCGACGACGTTACTGGGCGCCGCGTCGCGGTCAGTCGGGCCAGGCGGAATTCTTGATCACCTCGACGAAATCCAGCCGGCGGAAACCTGGCAGGAAGTGTTCGAGGACGTCGGCGTTGACCGTCCCGAACGTGGTGTCGGGCCGATGGGCGAACCCGTCGGTGAATGCCTGCAGGATCTCGTTCTTGAAGTTCGGTCGTGGATGCTGCGCGGTGACGGCGTCGATGTCTGCGGCGTCGATCGCGTCGAGTCGGATGCCCAGCACGTCGGTCTCGACGCCCGCGGTGGTCGCCGCGATCACCGGGTCCATCTTGTATGGCACCTCGGGAGTGGTGTGCAGGGCGATCGCAGTCCACACCACGGCGGCCTCGTCCGCCGAGAATCCGCGCGAGACGAGGAAGTCCCGCGCGGCATCCGCGCTGTCCATCTCGAACCGCTGCGCGGTCCCCCGATATGGCGACACCAGGCCCGTATCGTGGAAGAGTGCCGCCACGTAGAGCATTTCGGCGTCCGGGCTGATGTCCAACCGCCGAGACTGCAAACTGCCGAACAGGAACACCCGCCGCGAATGATGGAAGATCAACTCATTGGTGGTGTCACGGATCAACGTGGTGGCGTCCCGAGCCAGCGCACTGTCCGGGATGCGCACCCCCGCAATGACTTCAGCCATGTCTCGTTCCTTTCTCTGAGATGCACGATGTCGAGCGATTCCGCCCGGCTCCCTCGACTATCGGCCCTCGGAGGTCGTTGCGGCCGTGCGCAAAGCGCCAGGAAAGACACACATGTGGACACGCGTGGCCAAAGGAGACGGGAGTGATGGCCCCAGAAACCGTCCCGGAATCCGCCGCGGCAACCCACAACGTCGTCGTCGTGCTCTACGACGGTATCCAGATGCTGGACGTCACCGGGCCCGTCGACGCGTTCACCTCCGCCAATGCGCTTGGCGCCCACTACCGCATCGTCCACGTGTCGATCACCGGCGGCGACGTCGTCGCGAGTTCCGGTGCGCGCCTCGGCGTCGACACCGCCGCCGATCTGCTGACGGACCGCATCGACACCCTGCTCGTCCCCGGTGCCCCGGACTGGCAGGCCAGCATCACCAACACCGACCTGGTCGACACGATGCGGGTACTGGCTCAGCGCAGCCGGCGCACCGTGTCGATCTGCGCGGGCGCGTTCCCCTGGCGGCGACTGGGCTCCTGGATGGTCGGCGCGCGGCCACGCACTGGAAGTTGGCGCGGCAACTCGCGGCACGATTCCCCGACGTCGAGGTCGACGCCGCGGCGATATTCGTCACCGACGGTGCCTTCACCACGTCCGCAGGCGTCACCGCAGGAATCGACCTCACGCTGTCGCTCATCGAACACGATCATGGACCGGCGCTGGCGCGTGACGTTGCCAGGGATCTCGTAGTGTTCATGGCCCGCCCCGGTGATCAGTCCCAGTTCAGCGTTCGGCTGGAAGCCTTGCCCACCAACAACTCCGTGGTTCGCGCCGCGATGAACGCCGTCACCGCTGACCCGCGCCGCAACCACACGCTCGCTACGCTCGCCGCGGCCGCCGGGGTCAGCCCGCGCCACCTGTCACGCATCTTCCTCGCCGAAACCGGCCACACCCCACAGCACTTCGTCGACCGCACCCGGCTGGAAGCCGCATGCGCGATCCTCACCAGCGGCCAGGCGTCCCTCGAATACGTGGCCGAACGGACCGGAGTCGGTTCGAGCGAATCATTGCGGCGGCTGTTTCAGCGCGAACTGGGCCTTACCCCGGGCGCCTACCGCAAGCGATTCAAGACGACGGTTCGCTGACGCCGTTCATCCTGCAAGGGATGTGATTTCGTCGACGACGACGGGCATCTCCATGGTCGCGGTCCTGGGATCGGACTCGGATTTCGGTGCCCTCGGGATGACGGCCCGAGCCGTGTGCCCGACCATGGACATGGTCGCGCGGAAGCCGTGCAGCGCTTCCCGCATGTCCTCGGCGGATTCGAAGCGCAGACGTGGATCGCGCGCCAGAGCCCGCTCGACCACCGCTGCTAGGCACGGATCCACGTCGGGACGCAACGTGCGCAGCGGCGGCGGCTCGTCGTGCAGGATCGAATGGACCAGCGGGCCGACCTCGTCGTCCGGTTCGAAGGGGCGTTGCCCGGCGAGCGCCTCGTAGCCGACGACGCCCACCGCGTACAGGTCGTCGGCCACCGACGCCGGTGCGCCGTTCAGGCGTTCCGGGCTGAGATAGGCGATGGTGCCGACCAGCTCGCCGGTCATGTAGCTCATGCCTGGTGACGTCGCGATGCCGAAGTCGGCCACCTTGATTTCATCGCCCGATTCGGCGAACAAGATGTTGGCCGGCTTGATGTCTCGATGCACGATCCCGGCCGCATGAGCCGCGGCCAGCGCCGACAACACGTGATCCAACACGGTGCAGACTCGCGCCTGCTGCAACGGACCGCACGCGATCTCGTCGCGCAGCGTGTCGCCGGTCAACCGCTCCATGACGATGTAGGGCGCTTCGCCGCCCTCGCCGCAGTCGTGGACGGCGACGATGTGGGGGTGGCTCAAGGCGGCGGTGGAGCGGGCCTCGTCCTCGAAGCGCTTGCGGACGTCGGCCTGGTTCGGTGGCGAAGAACGCAGAGTCTTGATGGCGACCGGCCGACACAACCGGTGGTCCCATCCATCGCGCACCTCGGCCATGCCGCCACGACCCAACAGGCCGCGTAACTCGTAGCGGTCACCGAGCATCTGCCGGCGCTTCATGCCTGCCAGGGTTCCCTGCCAGGCACTTATGAAACCCTTAATTTCCGGTCCGGGGGGCTCAAGGAACTGCGACCTACCAGGGGCCCCAGCCGCCCCCGGGTGCGTCTCCAGGAGTCGAGGAATTCCGGTCCGGCGCCCGCGGCGGCGGCGGCGTCGCGCTCATCGGTTTCCGGGTAACGGGCGTGCGCGTCACACCGATCTCGGGCATGTCCGACTGCGATGGCGCGGACTGGCGTGGCGGCGTGTACCCGCGAGTGGCCGGCGGCGCGACGACGTCCCCGGGTGGAGGCGGTGGTGGTGGCGGGGGCGGCAACGGTGGCGGTGGCGCGACGGCCGTGGTCAGCTCGGGCGCGACGCTGGACGGTGCAGGCGCGGCGCTGCTGGGATTCGTCGGCGACACCGACGTCGATTCATCGACGTTCCCGGCTGGACTGCGTGCGATGACGACCACGACCGTCACCGCAAGAGCCGCAGCCGCCGCTCCGCCCACGACGGCCGCCACTCGCTTGGAGCGGTACCAGGGACCGCCCGCGTTGACCTTGAAGTCCCACGCGCCGCTGCTGGACAACTTCGTTTGCCAGGACTCGCTGGGCGGCACGCCGTTTCGGCCGTTGCGCGGTGCCAGGAGACCGGTCCACTGAGTGTCTTCTGGACTGGCGTGCCTGATGGCTCGAACGTGTTCGCGCGCCTGCGCGGCGACCTCGACCGTCGACGTCGGCTCGAAGGCCTCGGCGGGAACCGACCACCGGTCCGTGTCGTCCTCGGGGTCGTGCCACGTTTGAACCTGGGGTTCTTCGGGCGTCAGGTCACCGGCGTCAGGCGACGGAACGGGCTCGGCGACCAGCGCACTGCCGTACCACCCGTCCTGGTCGTCGGGGTTGTCCAACTCGCTTTCGAAGTCCAGATCCCCGAGAATCTTGCGCTCGGTCACGGATCAATGCTAACGCCACCGACGTCGTGGCAGCCGTTTCGCTACAGAACCCGAAGCCTCAGCGGATCTTCTCGCCGTACACGCGTTGCACAGTCAGCTTCATCAACACCCTGCGGTCGGACACCATCACCGACCGGTACTCATCCCAGTCCGGATGCTCCCCCGCGGCCGCGCGGTAGTAGTCGACGAGCGCGTCGACCTCGGGGCCGTGTGGATCGGTGCCCGGGCCGGTGAGGCTGACCGCGCCCTCCGCGGTGGCCCACTCCCAACCGTCGGCACTCGTCACCTCGAGCGCTGCTCGCGGATCCCGCCGCAGGTTCGCGGTCTTGGCGCGACCGTCGGTCATCGACACGTAGACCACGTCGGATTGCCGGTCGTAGAACGGCGTCACGGGCGACAGCTGCGGAACCCCGTTCGCCTTGATGGTGGCGAGGACGCCGATTCGTGCTTGGGCCAGCAGGACACGCGGGTCGAAGGGGGCAGTCATGTGTCACGCAACCTGCCACCAGGAGTGGGCATTCCCGGACGGTGAAAATCGGATGCAACGATGGGTCCGATGATCGAATTGCCCACCGCGGTGCGAGCGATGGCCGCACGAGGACCGGAGTGGGCGACCTGGATCGAAAACCTGCCCAAACTCGTGCAGGGTCAGATCGACGATTGGGAGCTGACTGCCGTTGGCACTCCCACCCACGGGTACTGCTCGATCGTCGTGCCCGCTCGCGCCCCGAACGGTGCCGCCGCCGTGCTCAAGGTTTCGTTCCCCGATGTGGAGTCCGAACACGAGCACCTGGCCCTTCGGCGCTGGAACGGCAACGGTGCCGTCCGGCTGCTGAAGGCCGAGCCGCACCGCCGGGCCCTGCTTCTCGAGCGGTTGCACTCCCGAAACCTCAACGAGCTCTGGGACGTCGAGGCCTGCGAAGTGGTCGCCGCGCTCTACCGGCGCATCCACGTTCCGGCGCTACCTCAGCTGCGCACGCTCCCCGAGTTCGTCGAGCAGTGGACCAACGACCTGACCACCCTTCCGCGGAGTGCGCCGCTGCCGCGTCGGCTGGTGGAGCAGGCTATCGCCCTCGGCCGCGACCTGGGCGCCGACACCGCGAGCACCGGCACGCTGATTCACGGCGACCTGCACTACGAGAACGTCCTTGCCGCCGATCGTGAACCGTGGCTGGCGATCGACCCCAAACCGCTCAACGGCGATCCGCATTACGAGATCGCCCCGATGCTGTGGAACCGCTGGGACGAGCTCGCAGGCGATACCCGCGACGGCGTCCGGCGTCGCTTCTACGCGTTGGTGGACGCGGCCGAACTGGCCGATGACCGCGCCAGGGCATGGGTGGTGGTCCGCATGGTGCACAACGCCATGTGGGAACTGCAGGACAGCGCCGAGCCCAACCGCGACTGGCTGACCACGTGCGTGGCGATCGCCAAGGCCGTACAGGACTGAGACCGGCGGCCGGAGGCCTTCAGACCCGGCGGGGCAACTGTGCGGCGATGAGCGGAGCGATCTTGTCCGCCATGTACGCGTGGCCCGCGTCGTTGGGATGCACGCCGTCCGACCCGATCAGATCCGGTCTGCCGACGAACCACCGCTCGGCGATCGGGTCGATCCACGTGGCGCCGGCGGCCCGGGCCTGGCCGTACAGCGCGTCGCGAATCTGCAGGACCGCGCCGGGGACGTCGGCCGTCGGCCATGGCGGCCCGATCACGAGCAGTCGCGCCGACGGCGCGGTGCGACGGGCGAACGCGAAGCAGTCATGCGCAGCCCCGGCAAACGCCTGCGGATCCACGTTCTGATCGTTGCGCGACCCGAAGAACACCACCAGCGAGTCGTCGGGCCGGACCACCCGGGGGGCCAGATCGCCGAAGACACTGCCGCGATTGCCGCGGACGCCGTAACCGGCACCCCCCTCGGCAGCCACGTCGGGGTTGATCAGAAACCCCTGCCCCGCCAGCACCTGCCAGGAGCGGGCGGTCCATCCGTTGGGTCCCCGGCCGCCCTCTTCGCCACCGGTGGTGTACGAATCCCCGATCACCGCGACGCGACTAAGCGGCTTGTCCCGGCCGGCCAAGTGCAGCTCGACGGGTGCTGCAGGTGCGCTGACCACACCGATCAGCAAGGCGCACGACACGACGAACATGGCCAGACGACCCACTGCTACCTCCACTGCCGACCGGCCACGTCAGCCTATTATGCCGCTTCGAAACTGGGTGCCGACGCGCTGGTGATTCACCGCACACGTCGTGCGCCCCAACACCATTCACGCGGCGGGCCGGCGAATCAACCCGCGCGGGCCGAAATCGCGGGTGATTCCGGCTCGGGTGCATCGTCGACTGATTGCAGTTTTCCCGGCTCTTGCTGCGGATCCGCCTCGGATCGAGCTGGGACTTCCCTGACGTCGACCATCCGGCGCATCCATCGCCGGGCCGGCTCCTCGACGACGTGGTACAGCACGGCTGCGCCTGCGAAGGCGATCGCGATCAGTCCGAGGACCGTCAGCTTGCCCGCGGTGCCCTCCAGCGTCAGCTCGAACTGCTGCGCCGTCCAGTTCCACGTGGTGTGCACGAGCTCGTGAACCATGTACAGGCCGAACGAGATCTGCCCCAGATACACCGCCACCCGGGTGGAGAGCAGACGCGGCAGCGTCCCCGCGCCGATCGCCATCGCGATCACCAGCGGCACGAACAACACGTCGACGAGTCCGCTGGAGTCCCGCACCGTCGGCAACGGATGCGCGGACAGGAGATAGAGGGCGCCGACGAGGGCGGCGATCAGCAGTATCGAGAGGTACCCGGCGGCTGTGCGGGTCCTATCGCTCGGACGCAACTTGCGGACGGCGGCACAGGCCAGTGCGCCTGCGAGGAATTGCATGAGGATGCGCGGCAGCCAACTCCACGGCGTGTAGAGCTGGCCTGACGCCAACAGCAACAGCAGCGGCGGCAGCGATGCGGCGAACGCCAGCCACAGCAGGCTGCGGGCACGCGTTGCCCGCGCGACCCGAAAGACCACCAGAATCAACAGGCCGAACAGCAGGTAGGCCAGCCATTCGGCGCTGATCGACCAGGCGGGTCCATCCCAGCTCGACCCGTCGAAGAACGGCTGGTACCACAGCTGTACCAAAAGGAGCTGGCGCACGTAGCTGGTCGCGTTGAGCGTTCCGACGTTCTCGGACGGCACGTGACCGACGTTGAGGGTGAAGATGATCCAGAGGGCGGCCAGGTGCAGTGTGACCAGGTACACCGGCCACACTCGCGCGAGCCGCAGCCACAGGAAGCGCAGGGTCGCGCTCGTCGACCAGGAGCGGCCCATCTTGTCCATGTAGTTCCAGGTCAGCACGAAGCCGCTGAGGATGAAGAACAGGTCGACGCCCTGCGCTCCGCAGTCGAGGATCGGCGCGAGCGCCGAGGCGAAGTCGGGGGCGGCCTGCCAGATCATAGGGCGAAAGTGGAACAGCACGACCCACAGTGCCGCGACGATGCGCAGACCGGTCAGGGCCTTGATCTCTCCGCTGCGCACAACACTCTCTTCGTATGAACTCTTACTGTTTCGTTCGCGCCGCTGCGTGGCCGTCCGGGCGGTCCGCTCTCAGCGGGTCGGGCATCCGGCAGCCTATGCAGACTAACAGCGTGTCTGGCGAGCCGGCGCGTTCGGAAACCCGTGTCGTTCCCGTCAGGACCGAGGGCGGGAGGTTCGACGTGCGACGACGTGCGACGACGAATCTCCACGCAACCTCCATGGATTCTTCATGTAATGGCACGTCGGAGCGACCATGCTCCACTCATGAAGAAGAACGGTTTTCGCGGTCCGCTGGTGACCCTCGCTGCGGTGGCAGTGCTGGGCGGCGGACTGTGGTGGATGAACGTCTCCCAGGAGACCGACGACGCGCAGGCGACGACGACCGCCCAGTCGACCACGGTCGCGCAGTCGCCGACGTCGACCGCGCCTGCGCCGCCGCCGAGCACACCGCCCCCAGTGGCCTTCCCAGCGAAGGCCGACTACGTCGGAAAAGTCCCGACGGCAGCGGGGGTGATCACCCTGGAGATCACGGTCAACGGGCCGAAGGCCGTCGCCTACGCGTGTGACGGCAACACCGTCGAGGTCTGGCTGAGGGGCGGCGCCACCAACGGCGCCCTGTCGCTTTCGAGCAAGGACAAGGCCAGCCGCCTCGAGGGCCGACTCCAGGGTGCGACGGTGGTCGGCACGCTGTGGATCGGTGAGAAGAAGTGGGACTTCACCGCGGCGCCGGTTGCGCCACCAGCCGGTCTCTACGTCTACGAGGACGCCGGCGTGCGCAACAGCTGGATCGTCGACGGAGATGGTGGCGTCACGGGAGTGCGGCGCCGGGCCGACGGCGCGACGGAGCCCGCACCCGCGCTGTCGCTCGACGGCACAACGGTCGTCGACGGCCGAAAGGTCACCGCGATCCGGGTGGAGGACGACGATGTCAACTGACACACGCGCGAACACCACCGGCGGCATTGCGGCGGTGGTCGCCGTGCTGATCGGCGCTGCCGTCGCCGTTGGCCTCGGCGCGTTCGGCAAAGTGCATGACCCGCAGTTCTTTTCGATCAACGTGGCGGGATTCTCCAGCGGGACGGCGGTCAAGGCCTGGATGGCGACGCTGGCGGTGGTGTTGGCGCTGTTCCAGTTCGGGTCGGCCTTCGCGATGTACGGGCTGCTGTCGCGCGGCCGGATGCCGTCGTGGATCAGCACCGCGCACGTCTGGTCTGGCCGGCTGGCGGTTCTCGCCAGCGTTCCCGTCGCGGTGCACTGCCTGTATGCGCTGGGGTTTCAAGCCACCGACACCCGGGTGCTCTTCCACTCGTTGTTCGGCTGCTTCTTCTACGGCGCCTTCGTCACCAAGATGCTGTTGCTCACCAGGAAGGGTCTCGCACCCTGGGTGATTCCGATCGCCGGTGGCCTGGTCTTCTTCGGCTTGGTCTTCATCTGGCTGACGTCGGCACTCTGGTTCTTCGAGACCAGCGGAGTCCATTTCTGAAACGGTCGTCGCCCGCGCGATCCGCAGTCCACAATCCCCTTAAAGCCCCCACAGCCCACTAGCCCGAACGAAGAGAGTCAGCCAATGCACCTCGACGAGATCAGACAACCCCGCCGAACCGTGATCGCGGGTGCGGGGCTCGGCCTGGCCGCCACCGCGCTCGCCGCCTGCAGCACCTACGGCAAGAAGCCCGAGGCGGCGCCGTCCAGTTCGGCGCCGGCCGAATCACCTGCGTCACCCGGTGCGCCCGCTCCCGCCCCCGCCGCGTTGACGACGACTGCCGACGTGCCCGTCGGATCGGGAGTGATCGTCGACGACATCGTGGTGACGCAACCGACCGCAGGCGTGTTCAAGGGCTTCTCCTCGGTGTGCCCGCACGCTGGGTGCAACGTGTCGTCGGTGGAGAACGGCAACATCGTCTGCCCCTGCCACGGCAGCAGGTTCGACCTCGAGGGCGCCGTGGTCAAGGGCCCCGCCACGAAGCCGCTGGAAGCGAAAGCCGTTTCCGTGCAGGGGGATTCCATCGTCGCCGGCTGACGGAGCGCGTGCCGGACCGCTCCCTCGCGGCGGTACGCCGACGCAGTGGAAGAATCGGGCCGATGAGCACCCGCTGGCAGAACACCGAGGCGCCGAGGGGCGACGACTACGACGCGCGGTGGCGGTCACTGGCAGCGAGCGGGCAGAGCATTCACGGCGAGGCCGACCTCGTCGAGGCCATCCTCCGCGAATCGGGCGGCACACGCGTCCTCGACGCGGGCTGCGGCACCGGCCGGGTCGCGATCGAATTGTCGGCGCGTGGCTTCTCTGTCGTCGGCGTCGACGCCGACCCTGGGATGCTGGCGACCGCCCGCGCCAAGAGCCCCGAACTCCCCTGGATCGACGCCGACCTAGTGGATCTGCCGGAAACCGTCGGCGCCGACTTCGACCTGGCACTGCTGGCAGGCAACGTGATGATCTTCCTGCAACCCGGCACCGAGGCGGCCGTCGTGACCGGCATCGGCGAACGTCTCGCACCGGGCGGGCTGCTGGTATCGGGCTTCTCGATTCGGCCGGATCGTCTGTCGCTGAAGCGGTATGACGAGTTGACGCAGCACGCCGGCCTGCAACCCGTGGCCCGGTGGGCCACGTGGAACCGCGAACAGTTCACCGGAGGCGACTACGCCGTGTCGGTGCACCGCAGGCTCGCTTCGTGAACCTCCCGGCACCCGATCCCACGCTCCCCCACCTGAGCGACGTGGTACCGGCAGTGCTCACGGCGATGGGTGCCACCGGGTTCGAAAGCCGAATCAGCCTGCCGGACAACATCGCCGGTGCCTGCGTCCTGTTGATCGACGGCCTTGGTGCCGAACTGCTCGACGCCCACGCCGAGGATGCGCCCGTGCTGGCCGGGTTGCGCGGGCAGACGCTGAGCGTCGGCTTCCCGTCCACCACCGCGGCGGGACTCGCCGCCGTCGGCACGGGCCACCGCTCCGGCGAGCACGGCATGGTCGGATACACCTTCCGGCTGCCCGGCGCCGGCGTGGTCAACGCCCTGAGCTGGCGTCCGCACCCGTGGGGCGCCGATCTTCGTGACACGCAGGAGCCCGAGCGGGTACAACCGATCCCCACCACGTTCGAGCGTGCGGCGGCGTCGGGAATGGCGGTGAGCGTCGTCAGCGACGCCAAGTTCACCGACTCGGGGCTGACGCGGGCCGTGCTGCGGGGCGGTCGCTACATCGGCGTGCACGCGATCGGCGATCTGGCCTCGTCCGTTCGGACGGCGGTCGCCGACGGCGGGTTCTGCTACGGCTACCACGCCGACCTCGACAGGGTGGGCCACCTCTACGGCCCCGGTTCGGAGGCGTGGCGCATGCAGTTGCGGCAGATCGACCGGCTCGTCGAGTCGGTGGTCGAGGGATTGCCGCCCGGCGGTCTGCTCGCGGTGGTCGCCGACCACGGCATGGTCGCCGTCGGCGCGGGCGACGCTGTGGACGTCGACGCTCACCCCGAGCTGCTGGAGGGCGTCACGGCGGTCGGTGGCGAGCCGCGTGCACGCCACGTCTACGTCGAGGACGGTGCGGCCGACGACGTCCTCGCCGCGTGGCGCGCGATGCTGGCCGATCGAGCGTGGGTGGTGCGCCGGGACGAGGCGATCGCCGCGGGCTGGTTCGGCGCGCGGGTCGCCGACGGCATGCGCTCCCGCATCGGCGACGTCGTGGCGGCCGCACGCGGGACGTCCGTAATGGTGCGCCAGACCGTGGAGCCGATCGAGTCGTCCCTCGTCGGGCACCACGGGTCGCTCACCACCGCCGAGCAGCGCGTCCCCTTACTGCTCGCGTACGGCTGACCAGACCTCCGTTAACGTCAACGCCCGTGATCGTGCTGCTGCCACCGTCGGAGACCAAGCGTGCCGGAGGTGACGGACCGCCGCTTCGCATCGAAGCGCTCGGCTCCCCCGAGCTCGGATCGTTGCGCGCCGACCTCGTCGACGACCTGGTCGCCCTGTCCGATGACCGCGCGGCCTGCCGGAAGGCTCTGGGCATCTCCGCGTCACAGGATGCCGAGATCGACCGCAACGCCGCGCTACGCAGCGCCCCGACGCTGCCCGCGATCCATCGCTACACCGGGGTCCTCTACGACGCCCTCGACATCGAATCACTGCGTGGCGCAGCGGCTTCTCGGGCCCGCGCGCGGCTAGCGGTCGGTTCGGCGTTGTTCGGGCTGCTGCGGGCCGACGACCCGATCCCCGCCTACCGGCTGTCGGCGACCTCGAAGATCCCCGGCCGACCGACCCTGGCCGCGCAGTGGCGACCGTTGCTGGAACCCGTGCTCGCCGGGCTCGTCGCGCGACGACTCATCGTCGACCTGCGTTCCGGCTCGTACGCAGCGCTGGGACGCGTCCCCGGCGCCGTGGCGGTCGACGTCCTCGCCGAGCACCCCGACGGCCACCGCACGGTGGTCAGTCACTTCAACAAGGCGCACAAGGGCAAGCTGGCGCGGGTGCTGGCGGGTTCCCGATCCGAGCCGACCGACGCCGCCGGGGTGGCGGCCATCGCGCGCCGCGCCGGCCTGCGCGTGGAGCGCCGCGGCAACGACGTGACCGTCGTGGTGCCTGCTTAGGCCGGTGGCGCTTGGCCCGTGATGTCGGGCGCTGGGCGCTCCCAATGGTCGGCGTTGACGGCGGCTTGCCATGGGCGGCGGCGCACGGGCCCGTGCCTGCCCTTCGGCCATCCCACCACGACGTGCCCGGCGAGCATCCAGTCGTCGGGCACGCCAACGGCCTTGCGCAGCAACGCCTCACCGCCGTACGACGCCCAACTCGTCAGGCAGGCGCCAAGACCCTGGGCACGCGCGGCCAACAGGAAGTTCTGCATCGCCGGGAAGATCGAGCCACCCAGGAGCTGGTCGGACGCCAGCCGCAGGCGCTGCTGCGCGAACAGGATCGAGGTGAATTCACCCGCCCGGTCGTGCAGCTCGTAGGTGGCGCGGTTGTCGCGGGCGCGGCGGGACTGGTCGTCGGCGGCGGGCCGGGTGAGGCTGTACGCCTCCTCGATGACCGTCAACGCCTGGGCGGCGGCCTCGGCCACGACGGCGCGCTGTTCGGGTGACCGCAGCACGATGAACCGCCAGGCCTGCGCATTCGCACCCGACGGCGCCCAGGTGGCCGCTTCGAGGCACCGTGCCAGCACGGCGGTGTCGACCGGTTCGTCACTGAACCGGCGAATCGTGCGGGCGGTCGACATCACCTCCCACACGTCGCTGCTCGATCCGCGCACCGTCACAGCGTCCCGAACAGCTCGATCGAGTTGCCGTCGGGATCGGCGATGAACATCCAGCCCATTCCCGGCACCGGAGCGAATTCAGTTGGTGGCTCCACGATTTCGTATCCGGCGGCCTCGATCTGGGCGGCGGCGTCACGCAGGTTTTGAATCCCGATCGTGAAGTAGCGCAGCCCCGCCTGTGCCCGGCCGCCCCCCGGCGTCGGCGGCTGGGCCGGTGGTGTCGTATAGGTGACGAGCTTGATGACGCTTGCACCGAGTGTGTACCGCCGCTGCGAACCGTCGGCGAACTCGATCTCACCCTGTGGTTCGAGTCCGAGGAAGCCCTCGTAGAACGCGACCATCGCGTCCAGGTTCGTGGTCACCAGCCCGATCTCGACAGCGGGGGTCAACAGGTCCAGTTTCATCGTCACCTCGGTTGGTTCGGCGTTCCGGTGGCAGCCTCGAGAGCAACTGCTGCGAGGTTGCTCACAATATGATGACCAGGCTCGCATCACGCCACGCCACGCCCTGCCCCGAAGGGAGACCCGCCCTTGTCCACGTTCTGGCGTTACCTCCAGGCGCAGGCGATCGCCTTTCTGGTCGGCATCGTCGGACCCATCTTCCTCATCGCTTACTTTGTCGCTCAACCGGATCCGTCGATCAAGTGGATGTACTGGGTCGGCCTCTTCGTCACGACCCTCGACGTCCTGATCGCCTTGGGACTGACCCGCTCCGCCACCCGACCGCGCGACGCGCGCGAGAAATCCGACTGACCGGCCGACGCGGAGCCCGCGTGGCCACATCGGTCGCGGTCTGACAGACTGGTCGGCGAGGGGAGTATTCCTTCGTCGCGGCGTCGTCATCACGTTGTCCTCCATTGGGCAGCCGGTTCCGCGGGCCGCATCCTGCGGCGGCAGAGACCTCGGCCGTTTTTCGACGCCCGGAGGCTCCCTACATGCAGGTAACCCAGCTCGAATGGATCATCACCCTCGGGGTGACGATTGCCGTTCTGCTATTCGACGTCGTCGTGATCGGGCGTCGACCACACGAACCCTCGAAACGCGAGCTCGTCACCGCACTGACGGCCTACATCGGCCTCGCAGTCGCGTTCGGAGTGTGGGTCTGGCTCTTCCACGGCAACCAGTACGGGGTGGAATTCTTCGCCGGCTGGCTCACGGAATACAGCCTGTCCGTCGACAACCTGTTCATCTTCTTGATCATCATGGCCAGCTTCAAGGTGCCGAAGAAGTATCAGCAGCAGGCCCTGCTGGTCGGCATCATCCTGGCGCTGATCTTCCGCGGCATCTTCATCGCGCTGGGCGCGGTGGCGATCAACCAGTTCTCCTGGGTCTTCTACGTCTTCGGCGCATTCCTGGTGTACACCGCGATCACACTCGTCCGCGACACCGATCACGACGACGACGCCGAGAACTTCGTGGTGCGCTTCGCGCGCAACCACCTGAGCCTCACCGACAAGTGGGACGGGCTCAAGCTGTGGATCAGGGAGAACGGCAAGCGGCTGATGACGCCGATGTTCCTCGTCATCGTCGCCCTGGGCACCACCGATCTGCTCTTCGCACTGGATTCCATCCCCGCGATCTACGGCCTCACTCAAGAGCCCTACCTGGTGTTCACCGCGAACGTGTTCGCGCTGATGGGGTTGCGTCAGCTGTACTTCCTGCTTGGCGACATGCTCAAGCGGCTCGTCTACCTGTCGCAGGGCCTCGCCTTCATCCTGGCGTTCATCGGCGTGAAGCTGGTACTGCACGCGCTGCACGAGAACGAGGTGCCGTTCATCAACGGCGGCGAGCCCGTGCACGTGCCCGAGATCCCGACCCTGCTCAGCCTGGGGGTCATCATCGTGACGCTGCTCATCACCACCGTCGCCAGCCTCTACAAGACGCGGCGCGACGACAAGAAGCCCGAGCCGGCGCCTGAGCCCGCCGAGGCCGACTGAGCGAAGTCGGCAGGGCCGACGCGGATGGATCCGCCCGGTGCGATGGTTGCAGTTCACATCCATTGATCACCGGAGCGGAGCGGTCATGACGTCGGTTGCGGGCTACCACGACGGTGAGCTGGCCGTCCAGCGCAGGGCGGGCGTCGCGGGCGCTGCCGCGCGGCTGGCAGGAATGGTGGGCGCGGGTGTACTCGGTGGTGGAATACCGCAGTTCCTTGCGGGCCGGACGTTCGCCGCGCTCAGCACCCGCGACGACGACGGCGCGCTGTGGACGTCGCCGTTGATCGGCGCACCGGGGTTCCTCGAGGCGGTCGGGCCGACCACGCTGGCGATCCATTACGACTTTCCGCAGTCCGACCCTTTGCACCGCCTCGCCGCGAATCAACCGGTCGGGCTGGTCGTGATGGAGTTCGCCGCGCGGCGGCGGGTGCGGATCAACGGCACCCTCGCTGCGCGCCGCGACGGGACGCTCACCGTCGACGTCGAACAGGCGTACGGCAATTGTCCGCAGTACATCCACCGACGGCGGACGGCGCCGGGCGCATCGTCGGACACACCCGCCAGGACGGGTACGACGCTCGAGCCCGCCGACATCGCACAGATTCGGCGGGCCGACACGTTCTTCCTCGGCACATCGCATCCCACCCGCGGAGTCGACACGTCGCACCGCGGGGGGACGCCGGGATTCGTGCGCGTCGACGACGCAGGTGGCGGGCTGTGGTGGCCGGACTACCCCGGCAACAACATGTTCAACAGCCTCGGAAACATCGCCGAAGACCCAACGGCCGCATTGCTATTCGTCGACTTCACCACGGGCGCCGCCCTGCACCTGACGGGCCGGGCCGAGGTCGTCTGGACGGAGCACGCGGTGCCCGGGGACGACGGTGGCACCGGCCGCCGGGTCCAGTTCACCCCTACACGGTTCGTCGCCCGAATCGCAGCGGTGCACTCCGACGACGTCGAGGCGTACCGTGACAACCCGCCGCTCACCACCCTGGAGGCATGACGATGACCGAATCCCGCCCGCCGTTCCCTCCGTTCGACCTCGAGGGCGCCATCACCAAGGTGCAGGCCGCCGAGGACGCCTGGAACACTCGCGACCCGCACCGTGTCAGCCTCGCCTACACACCAGACTCGGTCTGGCGCAACCGCGATCAGTTCGTCACCGGGCGCGCCGAGATCGTCGAATTCCTCACCGCCAAGTGGGAAAGGGAACTCGACTACGTTCTTCGCAAGAGCCTCTGGGGATTTCGCGGGAATCGGATGGCGGTGCGCTTCCAGTACGAGTGGCACGACCACGCAGGCCAGTGGTATCGCAGCTACGGCAACGAGCTGTGGGAGTTCGACGACAATGGCCTGATGCGACGGCGCGAGGCGAGCATCAACGACGTCGTCATCACCGAGGCCGACCGACGCTACTTCGGTCCCAGGCCCGACGACCAGCGCGGCGAAGGGCACGACATCCCGCTGCAGTGACCACCGCCTGACCGGCCCGACTTGCCGACCTCCGGGACACCCCGCAAGATCCGTGTCAATGGACGCGAACTCGGCGGGCGAACTCTCGAAACTGGACGCGATCGGGCAGGCGGAGCTCGTCGCAGGCGGCGAGGTCACGGCGGCCGAACTCCTCGACGCGGCGATCAGCCGACTCGAGGCGGCGCGCGGGCTGAACGCGGTGATCACCGACCTGTTCGACCGCGGCCGGACGAAGGCCGCCGCCCTCGACCAGGCGGGCGCGCTGCGCGACGGCGACGCCGGTCCGCTGGCAGGCGTCCCGTTCCTGCTCAAGGACCTCGGCTCGTCGCTGGCGGGAACGCCCGAAGCGATGGGATCACGTGCCCTGCGTACCCACGTCGCGTCCGAAACGGCCTGGATCGTCGACCGCTACCTGGCCGCCGGTCTGGTGGTGTTCGGCAAGACCAACACACCCGAGTGGGGCAACCACTGCACGACCGAACCCTCCCTGTTCGGGCCCACCGTCAACCCGTGGTCGCCCAGCATCACACCGGGCGGCTCGAGCGGCGGATCGGCGGCCGCCGTGGCGGCAGGCGTCGTGCCCGCCGCGTCCGGTGGCGACGGCACGGGCTCGATTCGGGTGCCCGCGTCCTGCTGTGGGCTGGTCGGGCTGAAGCCACGCCGCGGCCGCACGTCATTCGCCCCGAGCGCCGGTCAAGGGATGGAGGGTCTGGTCAATGGGCACGCGCTGACCCGCACCGTCCGCGACAGCGCCGCGCTGCTGGACGCCGTGGCGGGTTCCGCGCCGGGCGACCCCTACTCGGCGCCTCTCCCCGACCGGCGATTCCTGCACGCCATCGCGGAAGTGCCTGCCGCGCAGCGGATTCTGACGACCACCGCATCGCCCTTCCCAGGCACGCCGACCCACCCGGAAGTCGCGGCGGCCGTCGAGTCGGTGGCCAGGGTGCTGGACGAACTCGGTCACCACGTCGACACCGGCGCGCCGACGATCGACCCGGATGAGGTCGCCGACGCGATCGCCGTCCTGCACACCGTGAGCAACGCGCAACTGCATGCGTTCGCCACCGAGCATCTGGGCCGCGAGCCGCACGAGGACGAGTTCGAGCCGAGCACGTGGGTGATGGTCCGCGAGGGCTTCACCACCACCGGCGTCGCGTATGCGGAGGCGATCGGTGCGGTGCACGCGCAGACCCGCCGATTCGCCGCAGGGATGGCAGGCCACGACGTGCTGTTGGTGCCAACGCTGCTCACTCCCCCGCCGCCGTATGCGCTGCTGGATCAGCCCCGCGGTACGACGCGGAAGTTCTTCGACGTCGAATTCGCCACGACGGGGTGGACGACCCTCGCGAACGTCACCGGATGGGCCGCGATCTCGCTGCCGCTCGGGGTCAGTTCGAATGGACTGCCGATCGGCGTCCAGTTGATGGCGCCCGACGAGACGGTACTGCTGCAACTCGCCCGTCAGCTCGAGGTGGCCGCACCGTGGGCCGACCGGCTGCCACCCAGCTGGGTCGGCGCCTAAGACGCGAGTCGATCCAGGAACAGCGTCGCCGCAAGGAGATCCGCGCTGCCGCCCATCGCAAGGCCGTGGTCGTCTGCTTCGCGGCACAACGACTCCAGCCGAGCTCGTCCCTCGTCCGTCCCGCACCCGCCCGCCTGCACGACGTCGGCGGCACGCCGATTCACCAGGCGCAGCGCATCGGCTCCGCCACGGCGAACGACGCCGCTGTCGTCCAAGGTGGCCATGATGGCGATCAGCGCATTGAGCGCGGCGGTGTCGCCGGTCTCGCCGCGGCGTCGGCTCGCCCGCAAGGCCGGCAGCCCGATGCGGATGACGTGCGGGAAGCCGCCCCTCGCCTCGCCGACCGCTCCACGCGTGCCGCGCGGCGCGCAGGGATGCAGCGTGCGGGCCACCAACGCGGCGAAACTCGCTGCGGACTCTGCCCCTTCGGTGACGGCCGTGCCCGCCGCCAGCAGGCCGAGTGTCCAGAGTGCACCGCGATGGCTGCCGACGCCGCGGGTCACGTCGGCGATGCGTCGCTCGCCTGCCCGCCCGATCGCGCCGAGCCGGTCCCGCAGACCGGGCCCAAGGGGAAGCGTTCGAGCGGCTTCTGCACACTGCCGCAACGGTTCTCGCAGGGCTTCAGCAGAGGCATCGGGATGACCTGCGCCGCAGCGGCCGCCCAGCAGGCCGGGGCGCAACGGGGTGAGCCGTGTGGCGGTGCGCAGCGCACTTACGGCAGCCTCGGCGATGTGCACCGACGGTATCGGTGGAGGCGCAACGAGTCCGGCGGCGTACCCGTCGATCAGCTCGTTCGGCGGCATCATGGGTTTAGACGATGCGCTACGCGGCCGTCCGCGTCATTGCCGCTGCCGACACCTTCGACTACCAGCTAACCGGTAGTGGCGGCTTGGGCATGCCGAGGTCACTCGGAGCCGACGGGAATTCGCGCGGTGATCGTGGTTCCGCGGCCCGGCGAGCTGGTCACGTCAAGGGATCCCGACACCGCCTCCACCCTGTCCTTCAACCCGATCAGTCCGGTACCGCCGCCGGGTGTCGCTCCGCCGACGCCGTCGTCGGCGATCTCGAGGCGGAGATCCTCGCCGTCCAGCCCGGCCCGCACCATGACCTCGGACGCCTCGGCGTGCTTGGCGGCGTTCGTCAGTGCCTCGGCGATCACGTAATACGCTGTGGCCTCGACGGATTCGGGCAGGCGCCGGTCGACGCCGATCTCGAGTCGGACCGGGACGACCGAGCGCCTGGCCAGGGTCTTGATCGCCGGTCCCAGCCCACCCTTCGACAGAATCGCCGGGTGGATCCCTCGTGACAGTTCCTGCAATTCGGTGTAGAGATCGGCCATGCCGTTGACCAGGTTGTCGAGTTGCTGCCGAACGGTCTGCTGCTCCTCGGGAATCGACGCTTCGAGCGCGCGCAGCCCGAGGCCGAGCGACACGATGCGCTGCTGCGCTCCGTCGTGCAGATCCCGCTCGATGCCGCGGCGGGCCTGGTCGGCGGCCGCGACGATGCGCGCCCGCGACGCCTTCAGTTCGGCGCGGGTTTCGGCGTTGGAGATCGCGGTGGCCACCAGATCGGCGAAATCGCATACCCGCGCTTCGGTTTCGTCGGGCATCGGCTCCGGCTGGGTCGAGCCGATGATCAGCGCGGCCCGCGTGATCCCGCCGACGTTCACGGGCGCACCCACCCCGCAGCGCAATCCAAGCGCGCGCAGCCGGGCGGCGATGGGCCCATCGACGTCGGTGTAGTCGTCGATGCGGGCAGTCTTTCCGGTTCGACGAATTCGGATGGCGATGCTGTCACCGTCGAGCGGAAGTCGTTCTCCCACCTTCAGCTTCTCCCGCGCCGGAGAGTCGTGGGTGGCCAACACGGTGCAGTGGCCGTCGGCATCGAGCGTGGACAGGGTGACGTGCTCGACGCCGAGTCCGCGCGCCAACTCGGTCACCGCGGCGGGATAGACGTCGGCGGGATCGGCGCCCCGTGCGACCAGCGTGGCGACCCGGCGCAACGCCGCCTGCTGTGCGGCGAGCGCGTCGGCCTCCCGACGCCGCTGCTCCGACTCGGCAGCGCGTAGCCGCGCCTGGCCGGCCAGCACGTTGGCCAGCAGTGCCAGCGGCAGGAAGACGAACAGGGCGGGCGCCAGACTGTCGCCGCCCTCCAGATGGAAGTACAGGTAGACCAATGCGCTCACCAGCGAGGTCGCCAGCGCGAGCCCGAAACTCCAGCCCGCGGAGATGACCAGCACGCCGAGCAGGAAGATCGCACCGAACGCGTTCTCCGGGCGCGACCCGCTTCAACTGCAACACCAACAGGGTCTCGCCGACGATGAAGGCCAGCGCGACGACGATGCCCCAGCCGAGCGGCCGGGCGGTCGGTCGGAGAACCACGGCGAGCAGCCGGCTGCGCAGCGACCGTCGACTGCGTTCCTGGCCCGTGGCGGTTTCCGCTGGCTCTGTCATCGCTCCGGAATGCTAGTGGGTGCGCGAGCGACGGCAGATTCCTGCTAGCAGTAATGCCCGCGAACGGCCATTCTGCGACACTCGGTTCATGTGGGATTCCGGACATCTACCGTGCGCTGCCTAATCGTCGACGACAGCGCGAACTTCCGCGACGCCGCGAGCAGCATGCTCGAGCGCGCGGGAATCTCCGTGGTCGGAGTCGCCTGCAACAGCGCCGAGGCGCTGTCGCAATACCGGGACCTCCGACCGGACGTCACGCTGGTGGACGTCGACCTCGGTGCCGAGAGCGGGTTCGACGTGGCCGTGGCGCTGGACGCCGCGGAATCACCTGCGCCGTCGGTGATCCTCATCTCGACCCATTCCGAACAGGACTTCGCCGACATGATCAATTCCAGTCCCGCCCTGGGGTTCCTGCCGAAGTTCGCGCTGTCCCCCGGCGGCCATCAGAGACCTGCTCGCCGAAAGGGCTTGAGACGCTCAGAGCGCGTCGAGATACATGATCACTGCGCGCACGCGACGGTGGTCATCGCCCGTCTCCGGGAGGTTCAGCTTCGTCAGGATGCTGCGCACGTGCTTCTCCACGGTCCCCTCGGTGACCCAGATGCGCCGCCCGATACCCGCGTTCGACAGGCCCTCCGCCATCAAGGTGAGCACTTCGCGCTCGCGGCTGCTGAGGGCGGCGAGTGGATCGTTGCGCCGCCGCGCCGAGACGAGTTCGGCGACCAGGGCGGGATCGACGACCGACGCGCCGTTGGCGATGCGCCCGACGGTGTCGACGAAGTCCGCGACGTCGGTCACGCGGCTCTTCAGCAGATAGCCGATCGACTGGCCGCCGGCCAGGAGTTCCATCGCATGGTCGACATCCACGTGAGCCGACAGCACGAGAATGGCGATGTCCGGCCACTCCCCACGGATGGTCTTGGCCGCATCGAGGCCCTCGGTGGCGTGATTCGGCGGCATCCGGATGTCGACCACGACCAGCCCGGGTTGCAGGTCGCGTACGGCGTCGAGTAGTTCGGTCGCGTCGCCGGCCTGACCGACGACGTCGAAACCGGATCGCGCCAACAGGCTGGAGAGCCCCTCTCGGAGCAGGACGTCGTCATCGGCGACTACCACGCGTACGGCACTCATTCCGACGATTCTCGCATCCGCGAGTTGCGCGCCTACCGGTTAGCAGGAATAGCCGATGGCGGCCAGCGTCGACGACGGGCACGCGTCAGGCACGGATCTTGGCCAGCCGCTGAGCCGGGCGGGTCAGTGAACGGCCGCGCCGGGACATCCCCGCCCACGGATCGCCGCGTTCCTCAACCCGTTTGGGCACGTCGCGGATCGTGAACAGGTCGGGCCGCAGGCCCCGTCGGCCGAGCTCGTCCCACTGCAGAGGAGTCGCCACCGGGGCGCCGCGGCGTGCCCGCACGGCGTACGGCGCGACCGCGGTCTGCGCATACGCATTGCGCATGACGTCGAGGTACACCCGGTCGCCACGCTTGGCCTTGCGCATCTCAACGGTGCGGTGCGCGGGATCGTCGGCCGCGACCACCTCCGCGACGTCGCGAGCGAACTGTCGGACGGCATCGAAGTCGGCGTCGCCCTTCAGCGGCGTCACGACATGCAGCCCACGAGAGCCGGTCGTCTGCACGTAGGACACCAGCCCGAGGTCGTCGAGCACACCCGCGACCGCGCGCGCCGTCTCCTTGACCACGCCGAAGTCGCTACTGGACGGGTCGAGATCGAACACGATGCGGTCGGGCACGTTCAACCGTCGCCGCCGGGACAGCCACGAATGCACGGTGACGCAGTTCTGGTTGGCCAGCCACCGCAGCGCGTCGCGGCGGTCGGCAGTCGGATGGACGACTGTGCCGTTCTCCTTCGCGACCCGCACTCCGCCCATCCAGTCCGGCAGTGCGTCGGCGAAGTCCTGCTGCACGAAGCCCTGCTCGTCGATACCGCGGGGATAGCGCCACAACGTGAGCGGCCGGTCCCTCAGATGCGGCACCATCACGTCCGCAATTCGGGTGTAGTAGTCCACGAGTTCGGACTTCGTGATGCCGTCGGCGGGGAACATCACCCGGTCCGGATGGGTGATCTCGACTTTGGTTGCCATCAGCGGGTCTCCCTCACCACTTCGTCGGGGCTCTTGTCGGTGCGCAGACCGAGGAAGCGTGGGTGGCGCAGCTTGCCGTCACGCGTCCACTCACTGAATGCGACCTGCGCCACCAACTTCGGACGCACCCAGTGGGCGCCCGGCTCGCGAACGTGTTCGCGGGTGACCGGCGACGCGTCTTGTTCGGTGCGTGACAGCCGCTGGTGCAGCTTGCGCAGTGTCTCCGTGTCGAATCCGGTACCAACCTTGCCTGCGTAGACCAGGTCGCCGTCGTCGTAGTAGCCCAGCAGCAGTGCGCCAAGGCCGATCCGGCTGCCCTTTGGTCCGGTGTAGCCAACGATCACGAATTCCTGATCGAGACTGCACTTGAACTTCAGCCAGTTCGCCGAGCGGCCTCCCTCGTACGGCGCGTCGGCGAGTTTGGCGATCACGCCCTCGTCGCCGCGTTCGCACGCCGCTGCGAAGGCGGCCTCACCTTCCTTGACCCGATGCGTGGTGAAGCGCAGTGCATCCTCGAACCGGAAGGCTGTGCGCAGCAGCCTTTTACGCTGAATCAGCGGGAGTGCGGTCGTGGCGTTGTCGTCCAGGTGCAATAGGTCGAACAGGTAGTAGAAGACCCTAATCCCCGATGACCGGGCGTCTTCGGGATCGGCGACGCCGAGTCGGCCCTGCAGCTTCGCGAAGCTGGTGCGACGACCTTCGAAGGCCACGATCTCACCGTCGACGACGAACCGAGCACACTCCTGCTCCCTGAGTTGGGCTACGAGTTCGGGAAAGGTTCCGTTGAGTGAGTGGCGATTACGCGACTGAAGCCGCACCCGATCGCCGTCGCGGAACGCCAGGCACCGCACGCCGTCCAGCTTGCGCTCGAAGATCCACTGCGCATCGGAGAACCGTCTCTCGGTCAGTGTGGCGAGCGTCGGGGCGCGCCAATCGGGCACCTTCTCCTTTCTCAGCACAGCACGCAGTTCGTCGGGCAGCGCAGATTCGGACTGACTGCGCGGCGGCGGATTCACGCGGTATCCGCGTCCGGCTGGGGAATTCGCCGCATCCACCACGTCCGCTGCGGACGCCGCACCAACTCCATGTCGACGTGCTCCGGTTGGGCCACGCCGAGCTCGACGACCTTGTCGGCGGCCAGTTCCCGGACCCTCGCGTCCGGGGCGAGCAACGCCTCGTCCCATGCCGCCACGTCCCGCCAATCCTCGATGCCGAACACGTCGGCGGCACTGTGAAGCACCTCACCCAGTTCACCGTTGAGCAACTGTCTGAGCGAGTCGGCCCCCTGGCTCGGGTTGGCGATCATCCACGAGTGGTACGCCCGCGGCACCTGGTAGAGCGTCGCATCCGCCTCCTCGGCGATGTCGCGTGCGCTGTCGAAGGGCACCACCATGTCCTTTTCGCCGTGCAACACCATCGTCGAGACGTGGTTGTCCCGCATGGCGTGCAGCAGCGGCGTGTAGTCGCCGGACTGGATGATCGCGCGGGCCGCACCCGTCACGCCGGACGGGCGCCGGACGTTGCCGATCATCACCGATGCCAGCATCCGCATGTAGCGGCTGCGCTCGGCGACGTTCAATCGGTAGGCATCGAGGTCGAGGGTCATTCCCAGGAGAGCCCGCATCGCCTGCCGTGGCGAGCGGAGCACCGACGACACCGCTTGGTCGAACGATGCGCCCGCCGCAGCGTCGAACAGCACCGCGGCCAACACCCGATCGGGTGCGAGGGCCGCAAGCTGAATCGCCATCCGGCCACCCATCGAATGGCCGGCGACGACCGCCTGCCGAATGCCGAGTGCGTCCAGCGTGCGCACCGTCAGATCGACGCGGTCGGCGAACTCGCCGGCGTCGCGCGGCAGGTTGCGGGTGTCACCGTGCCCGGCTGCGTCGATCGCGACGACCAGGAAGCCGAGCCCAGCGAATCGGCTGAGCATGCGCACATATGCTCGCCGGCTCAGCGCCAAGCCGTGCATGAACACCAGCGGCACACCCTGTCCACCGACCGACACCCCGACCTGGTGCCCGTCGTCGAGCACGAGGACGTGGTGAGTCAGCCGGATCCGCCGATCCGTCTGGCTCGGGATCAGCGAACTTCCCTCTCGCATGGCGCTAGGGTTGCCACCAATCGGCCATGCAAACAGCCGATTGGATTGCCAAGCCGATCAGGCTGGCAAACCCGCCATGGGACACTTTCAGCATGGTCATGCCAATCGCCCGCCCCAAGCTCGAAGGCAACGTCGCCGTTGGGGACGATCGCCAGATCGGTTTCGCCGAGTTCGGCGACCCGCAGGGTCGCGCCGTGTTCTGGCTGCACGGCACCCCCGGGGCGCGCCGACAGATCCCCACCGAGGCCCGCGTCTACGCGGAACTGGAGCACATCCGGCTGATCGGGATCGACCGGCCGGGTATCGGTTCGTCCACGCCGTTCCAGTACTCGAACGCGCTGGCGTTCGCCGATGATCTACGCACGATCGCCGACGTGCTCGGCATCGACGAGATGGCCGTCATCGGATTGTCGGGTGGCGGGCCCTACGCACTGGCCTGCGCCGCCGCGATGCCGGAGCGCGTCGTGGTGGCCGGCGTTCTCGGCGGTGTCGCCCCGGCGAAGGGACCGGATGCCATCAGCGGCGGAGCCATGGCCATCGGATCCGCTGTGGCGCCCCTGATGCCGGTGATCGGACTACCGCTGCGGCTCGCCGCCGTCGGCCTGGTTCAACTGATCCGGCCGCTCGGCTCGACCGCCGTCGACCTGTACGGCCGCCTCTCGCCGGAGGCCGACCGCCAACTGCTGGCGCGACCGGAGTTCAAGGCGATGTTCCTCGACGACCTGCTCAACGGAAGCCGCAAGCAGTTGTCCGCGCCGTTCGCCGACGTCGTCGTCTTCGCGCGGGACTGGGGTTTCCGGCTCGACGAGGTGAAGGTGCCCGTCCGGTGGTGGCATGGCGACAAGGACCACATCGTGCCATTCGGACACGGCGAACACGTCGTCTCCCGGCTGCCCGACGCCGAGCTCTACCACCTGCCGGGCGAAAGTCACCTCGCCGGCCTCGGCCGCGCCGAGGAGATCCTTGGCAACCTGATGGCGCTGTGGGACACCCTCGACAAGGACTGACGCGGTCCTACTTCGACACCTCGGCGAGCACCTCGTCGAGCCAGTCGAAGACGTAGCCCTCGAACAGCGTCGCGCCGAGGCCTTCGCAGTGTCCGCCCGCGCCTTCAGCTTCGGTGAACTGCTTGAGCGTCTTCTCGCCACGGAGATGCTCGTGGAGCAGAGAGCTCTGCGACGCAAAGTCGCCCTCCCCCTCGGTCACCAACGTCGGACACCGAATGTCACCGGCGACGCCCTCCAACGAAAACGTCAACTGACGTCGGATGAAGTCGCCAACTTTGGTCGCGCCCATCGCGGCCATCCGAGAGCCGTACCACTCGACGTTGCGCGGTCCGGTGAACGCGGCCTGCAGTTGAGCGTCGACATCGGGATCGGCGGCCGTCAGCTTGGCCAGGAAGTCCTCCGGATCGTCGGAGCCGACGCCCTTGGCCATCACGCCGACGCGCGACGCGAAGTCGTACTGCCCGGGGTCGGCAACGAGCGCGGCCACTCGGGGTTCGAACGCCGCCGCACGCGGGCCGAGGTAGCCGCCGAACGAGCGACCGATCACCACGACCGCATCGGGGTCGACGCCCTCCTGTCCGACCAGCCAGTCGAACGCCGCACCGAACGGCACCTCGAAGTCGGGTCGGAAGGGGCGCCGGTGTTCGAACAGCATGCCGCCCTGACCGGGACCCTCGAACACGAAGAAGTTATAGCCACGCGGCAGCGCCATGTACCCGGTGGCGCTGTAACCGGCCTCGGCCGTGGAGTCGAATCCGCACGGCGCCAACACCGTTGGCCGTGCCACGTCGTCGTCCGCTGGCCGGAACAGATAACCGGTCATGGTCACGCCGTCGAAAGGGATCTCGGTGCTGGTCCCGTGCCAGCCGAGCAACGGCATCGCCGCGCAGAACGCCTCCCGGTGCCGGCGCCACGCGTGCTGCACCCGGTCGTCGTCGAGGTCGTGACGTAGGAAGAAGAACGACTGGCGCCAGTACTCCGACGCGCGCAGGTAGGCCTTGCGGGCGGTGACGGCATGTCCGCGGCTCTTGGCTTCGTCGGCGAGTGAGAAGGCCACCTCGGCCGTCGCGGACCACTCGGTGAACCACGAGTCGTAATCGCCTGCGGTGGTGCGGCTTGCGGTAGCAAGTGCCTCGCCGAGGTCGGCGGCGTCGGCCGATACGGCGATGAGCGTCCGGCCGAGCTGGGCGTCCATGTCAGCGTCGTCGAGCAGGATCTTCATGCGCCGGCCGACCTCAGCGCAGGACTTCGATGAGCAGCACCCACGTCGTGAGCATCGAGATCACGACGGAGGCGATCATTCCCGCCGCGACCCAGTACATCCCGTTGGTGTCGTCGGCCATCAGCAGCACGCCGCCGACCGCGAACGGCAGCACGGCGACCTGATAGAGGCCGATCTCCTGGACGAGCTGCCCGACCGGACGTTTGTGCACGCGTCGGGTCGCCAGCCTGATCCAGGCGGCGCGCGCGGTGATCAGCCACGTCAGTACGGCGAAGCCGATGGTCTCGATGCCGAACGCCAGCATGGTCTGTGGCCGCATCAGGCCGGCGATGGAGACGACGAGCACGAGGACGAGCACGCCGATCGACGTCGCCGCCCGCGGC
Source organism: uncultured Actinomycetota bacterium (assembly GCA_963849055.1). Lineage (GTDB taxonomy): Bacteria > Actinomycetota > Actinomycetes > Mycobacteriales > Mycobacteriaceae > Mycobacterium. The sequence goes on along the minus strand of CAWKFI010000008.1, from coordinate 677,344 downwards.
GGCAACCACGGATACTTCAGGATTTCACCGATATTGGTGGCGATCGCGACCGTCACCAAACCGGCCAGGGCGGCGGATGCTCCCGCGGTCGCGACGAGTAGGTCCTTCCACGCCTCGAGCGCTTCGAAGACGGTGATGCGATCAGCCTCCCTCGGTCCGTTTCACGGAATCGTATATGTGCCGGGCGTTCTGGGTTCAGCGGATCCTGGCATTGGTCGGATCGTAGATGGGCTTGAGCGACACCGAGATTGGGTACAGCGTGCCACCGACGTTCACCTGATAGTCGCCGGCTCCGATCCACTGCGCGTCGACGGGGGCGTTGTCGGGAGACCGGACGTAGGCGAGGCCCGACGCACGCCCCCGTCGTCTCGCCCCACGCCGCCGAGGTCACCTGACCGGCGACGAGGCCGTCGCGCAGCACCAGTTCGCCGCCCCACAGCATGGCCTCCGGGGACCCGACGGCGAACCCGACCACCCGTCGGCGCGGACCGTCGGCCTTGGCCTTCTCGACCGCGGCGCGGCCGAGGAAGTCGACGTCGGTCTTGAGCTTGCACGCGAAAAGCAGGCCGGCCTCGACGGGGTTGTCGTTGGGGGTCAACTCGCGGCCGAAGGCGCGGTAACCCTTCTCCAGCCGCAACGACTCGATCGCGTAGTAGCCGCCGCGCGTCGACGCCGAACGCCGCGCCCGCCGCCATCAGATCCTCGTAGACGCCGACCGCGAATTCGGTGGGCACGTAGAGCTCCCACCCGAGCTCGCCCACGTAGGTGATGCGGGTTGCGCGGACCGTGGAGTAGCCCAACGTGATTGGCCGACTGGTGCCGAACGGGAAGGCGTCGTCGGACAGATCGGCATCGGTGAGCGTCGCCAGCAGGTCGCGCGAGGCGCGGCCCCATCACGCCGAACACCGCCAGCGCCGAGGTCACGTCGACGAGCCGTGCGCTGGTTGCCGGACGGCAGGTTGCGGCGAACGTGGTCCTTGTCCCGTTCGGTGGTGGCCGCGCTGCTGACGATCAGGAACTCGTCGTCGGCGGTCCGGGTCACGGTGACGTCGGACTCGTAGGTGCCGCGCTCGTTGAGCATGCCGGTGTAGACGGTTTTACCGACGTCGACGGCCATGTCCGCGGTGCACAGCCACTGCAACGCGGCTTCGGCTTCGCGCACCGACCATCAGGTACTTCGAGAACGAGGTCTGGTCGAACACGGTCACCCCGGTGCGCGTGCTGGTCTGCTCGGCGGCCGACCAGGGCAGCCAGTTCTGCTTGCCCCACGAGTACTCGATGGTCGGCTCGCACCCGGGCGGGGCGAAGAAGTTGGCGCGCTCCCACCCCATCCGACTGCCGAAGTTGGCTCCGCCGCCGCCAGGAGGTGGTGCACTGGCGAGCGCCGGAACGGCCGCGCCGTGGCCATTTCCCGGTTGGGCCAAGGCACTTCGTAGTGCAAGCCGAGGATCTCGGCGACCCGGTCGTGCAGCCAGCGGTTGTTGCCGTTGAACGGCGCGAACCGCCGGATGTCCACGCTGGTCAGGTCACTGGTCGGTGAACCGTTCACGATCCACTCGGCCAGTGCCCGGCCCGCACCGCCTGCCGACGCGATGCCCACCGAGTTGAAGCCCGCTGCAACGAAGAAGTTCACGCACTCGGGCGCCTCGCCCAGAATGAACTGGTTGTCCGGCGTGAAGCTCTCGGGTCCGTTGTAGAACTTCTTGATCCCGGTTTCCTCCAGGGCGGGGATCCGCAACAGGGCGTTGTCCATGAGGATCTGGAAGTGGTCCCAATCCTCTTCCAACAGTTGGAATTCGAACGGATACGGAATCGCGTCGGGACTCACCCACGGTTTCGCCTCCGGCTCGAAGCCGCCGATGACCAGACCGCCGACCTCCTCCTTGAAGTAGGTGTAGCCGTCGGGGTCGCGCAGAATCGGCATGTCGGTGTGCACCCCGGCGATGGTGTCGGTGACGACGTAGAAGTGCTCGGCGGAGTGCAGCGGGACGTTCACTCCCGCCATCGAGCCGATCTGCTTGGCCCACTGGCCCGCACAGTTCACGACGATTTCGGCCTCGATCTCACCGTTGTCGGTGCGCACCCCGGTGACCCTGCCGCCGTCGGTCAGCACGCCGACCACCCGGGTGTGTTCGACGATCCGGGCGCCCCGCAGCCGCGCTCCCTTCGCCAGCGCGAGCGTCAGATCGGTCGGGTTGGCCTTGCCGTCGGCGGGCAACCAGATGGCGCCCACCAGGTCGTCGACGCGCATCACCGGATAGTGCTCGAGAGCCTGTGCGGGCGTGAGCAATTCACAGTCGAGGTCGAACGCCGCGGCGTTGGCCGCGGTTCGGCGCAGCTGGGTCATGCGGTCCTCGGTCCGCGCGACCGTCACGCCGCCGCACTGCTTGTAGCCCGCGGTGAGCCCGGTTTCGTCCTCGAGTTCGGTGTAAAGCTGGGTCGAGTACTGGACCAGCCGAGTGCCGCTCTCGGATGCCCGCAGTTGGCCGACGAGACCGGCGGCGTGCCAGGTGGTTCCAGACGACAGTTGGCCCTGCTCGATCAGCACGACGTCCGTGTAGCCGAGTTTGGTCAGGTGATAGGCGACGCTGGTGCCGATGACGCCGCCGCCGATGATGACGACCTGGGCGCGCGTGGGCAGGGACTTCGTCGACATGCTCATCCCTCGTTAGTCCGTGGCCTGCACGTCGTCGAGCAGGGAAGAGAAGTCGGGGCCCTTGAACTCCGCGACGGCAGCCTCGTACCGTTCCATCCCCCAGCCCCAGAAGTCGAAGTCCAATGGGCTGGAGCCATTCTGGATGCAGCCCCACAACGCCCAGCCGTACATGCCTGCGATGCCCTGGAGCCGAGCGCGGGCGATCTTGTGCCGCAGCCGCCGTCCGTAGTAGGCGGTCACCAGTTCCTCGCGTTGGTCGGCGGAGAGCTGACATTCGCACGACGTGTTGCCCAGTTCGAAGCACGGGTCGTTGTTGCCGGAGTACTCGTAGTCGATCAGCCAGACGCGGTCACCGTCCTCGACGAAGTTCGCCGCCAGCAGATCGTTGTTGCAGGGCACCGTCGTCCGATCGGTCGCCGACAGCACCCGGTGGATGGCGTCGAACTGGTCGGCGAAGTCGAGGTAGTCATCCGGAAGTCGGAAGCCGTTGTCCCGAACCACCTTCAGGTAGGCCGGCTGCAACTCGAACATGTCGAAGTCGTTGCGGAACCGAGGACCCTGGTGCAGCGCGCGGCAGGCGGCGGCGACCTTGGCGATCACACCCGGGCGGGCGAAGTCCTCGTTGCACAGGGTCGTGCCGTTCAGATACCCGATCAGCAGGATGCCCAGATCGGGCCGGTAGTCGATCACGGGCGCACCCACCCCGGCCACTTCTGCGGCCTTGCTGTTGTAGTGCTCGTTGTCGCGGTCGATGCCGAGCAGGTTCGACGACGGGCCACAGCACCTCGCGACGTAAACCCGTGTGGGAGTGGTGATCTTGACGTTGCGGTTGGTCAGGCCGCCGGGGAGCTCCTCGAGCTGGCGCGGCTGGCCAGCGAGCGCCGGAAGTTGGTCCAGCAGGTCGTTGAGTTCGGCATCGGTGAGCGTGAACGACACGCCGGCTCAATCCGCGTCGTTCAGTGCCCGCCGCAGCAGGTGCATCGCGACGGTCGTCGATCGGTCCCGGACGTCCGAACGGTTCCCCGGCAACCGCAGCGTCCGGGTCAGCGTCCGACCGTCGGCGAGCATGACGCTGAAGCACACCGTCCCGACGGGCTTCTCGGGCGTTCCCCCACCCGGGCCGGCGATCCCGGTGGTCGCCACCGCGGTGTCCGCGCCGAAGCGCTTCAGCGCTCCCGCGGCCATCGCCTCGGCGACGGGTTCCGACACCGCCCCGTGCGCCTCCAACAGCGCGGGGTCGACGCCGAGCAGGTCGGTCTTGGCCTGATTCGAGTAGGACACCACGCCGCCGGCCACGTACTCGGACGAGCCGGGCCGGTCCGTCAGCCGCGCTGCGATCATGCCCGCCGTGCACGACTCGGCCGTCGCGATGGTCCGGCCGGCCAATAACGCCGCAACCTGATCGTCGACGAGCGCACCGTCGGTCGAGTAGAGCTCCTGGCCGTGGCGGTCGCGTAGCAGCGCAACGAGTTCCGCGTAGACGTCGGCGGCGTCGGGCTCGTACCGCGTGACGATCTCCAGCTCTCCGCGGCGAAGGCAGGTGGTGATCTCCAAACGCTCGAAGCCGCTCAGGGTCTGCTCCGCGTCGCGCAGCGTCTCGGCCAGCCCCGACTCGGGGAGGCCGAACATCCGGATCGTCTCCTGGCGGTACACCGTCCGGCCCGCGATCGCCGCTTGCACGGCCGGGCTCTGGATCGCGGTGGACCACATGGGTTGTAGCTCGCGTGGCGGTCCCGGCAGCACCACGACCGTCGGTGTGCCCGGCACCACCACGCCCGGCGCGGTGCCGACCGGGGTGAGCACTTCGGCGCCCACCGGAACCATGGCCTGCTTGCGATTCGCGGCCATCACCGCCTCGAAGTCGACCCCGGAGCGGCGTTGCATCAGCCTCTTCAGGATGTCCGCGATGGTCGCCTCGAGTTCGACGTCCAGCATCAGCTCGCGGTCACAGAAGCGGGCGACGGTCGCGACGGTCATGTCGTCGGCGGTGGGACCGAGCCCACCGCTGGTGATGATGAGGTCGACGCCCTCGGCCGCCAGGAACCGCAGTTGCGCCTCGATGTCATGCGGCCGGTCGCCGCAGATCGTGATGTGGGCGAGTTCGACGCCGAGTTCGAGCAGGCGGTCGGCCAGCCACGGGCCATTCCTGTCTTGAACCCGCCCCGTCAGTACCTCGGTTCCGGTGACGACGATGCCCGCGCGCGCACTCACGGGTATGACATTACGACGCCGACAACCGATCCGACGGCGCACGAGCCGTAGTCGGTCTCCGTTCAGCGGCTGGCAACGTCGGCGGACTAAGTTCGGCGGCCGTGACGAGCACCGTCGTGGCCCTGCCCCAACTGATGGACCCGATGTACTGGCTCGCCGACGGCGGCCCGTTCGGCTCGGCGGTGCTGCCCGGGGTGATGCTCATCGTGTTCATCGAGACGGGGCTGATGTTCCCGTTCCTGCCGGGTGACACGTTGTTGTTCACGGCGGGACTGCTCGCCGCGCAGCCGCATGCACCGGTGGACGTATGGACCGTCGCGCCGTGCGCAGCCGCGGCCGCGGTGATCGGCGGACAGGTCGGCTACGTCATCGGTCGACGGCTGGGTCCTGCGCTGTTCAAGAAGAAGGACGCCCGCTTCTTCAAGAAGCACTACTTGACGTCGTCGCAACGGTTCTTCGAACGGCATGGCCGCAAGACGATCGTGATCGGGCACTTCGTCGGCGTGGTGCGGACGTTCACCCCGGTCATCGCCGGCGCATCGGGAATGCGCTATTCGCTCTTCCTCGCCTACGACGTGGTCGGTGCGATCTCGTGGGGCGTCGGGCTGACCGTCGTCGGGTACTACCTGGGCGGGGTGCCGCTCGTAGGCGCCAACCTCGAGTTGATGGTTCTCGGCATCGCGGTCCTGTCGGTGCTGCCGGTCGCCGCGTCGGTGGTGCGGACGGTGCTGGTGCGGCGGGCCGCCCAGCGTGCGGCTGAGTTGGGCTAGGCCGACAGCCACTTCTTGACGGTGTCGAGGTCGCGGGAGTACTGCTCCATGACGTCGTCGTGGAAGCGCGACCCCCCGCTGATGGTGTCGTTGCCCTGCCAAATCACCCGCACCCTGGACATGCCGCGCAGGTAGACGTCGATGCGGTCGATCTCGCGGCGCTGCCACCCCGCGGCCTCGGTGGCCTGGGCGAGCGCGGTGCGCTCGTCGGTTGCGGTCATTGAATCTCTCCTCGCCGTGACGTCTTCTGCCGCCATTCTCCCCGCCGTCGGCGGGGCCGCCGTCGGCAACCCCGACTTTCAGGAACCGTCCAGGCACCCGCCGTACCTTCGTTCGCGTGTCGATGCGACCCAACTCCGCGGCCCGCGCGTACGGTCCCGTCGTTCTGACCGTTGCCCTCGTCGTGTACGCGGCCGCCTACGTGCGCTGGCCGAATCTCGCCGGACAGGTCGACCTGCTGGTCTACCGGTTCGGGGCCGATCGGGTGCTTGCCGGCCAGGACCTCTATTCGACCGGGCTGACCGGCAATCCTCACACGCTGCTGTTCGACTACACCCCGTTCGCGGCGCTGTGCTTCCTGCCGTTCGCGTTGATCACTCCCCTGACGGCGCAGATTCTGGGGCTCGGCGTGAACGCCGCCCTGGTCGCGTTCGCGGTGTGGCGGATGCTCCGCGCACTGGGGATGACCGCGGCGACCGGCCTCCTACCCGTGGGCGCCCTGCTCGTCGGGCTCGTCGCGTGGCTCGAACCGATCAGGCTGTCGTTGCAACTCGGCCAGATCAACCTGCTGATCCTGGCCGTCGTGGTGGCCGACCTGCTGGGGCCGCGACGTCGCCGGTGGGCCGGTATCGGCATCGGGCTCGTCGCGGGCATCAAGCTGGTGCCCGCGCTGTTCATCGTCTATCTGCTGCTGATCGGTCGACGGCGCGCCGCAATGGTGGCGTCCGCGACGTTCGTCGCCACCGTCGGGGCCGGGTTCGCGATCCTGCCGCGGGACTCCAGCTACTTCTGGCTGCAGCGCGGATTCGACGACGTCGGGCGCATCTCGAGTGATCCCGTGGCCAACACGAGTCTGCACGGATTGTTCGTCCGTCTCGATTGGCCCGGCAGCGCGGCGACCGCAGCGGCCCTCGGCGTGGCCGCGCTGGCGCTGGCCATCGCGGTGCTGGCGTGGCGGCGCGGCCACCGCGTACTCGGGCTGGCGATCGTCGGCATGGCGTCGGCCGCGGCGTCCCCGTTCAGCTGGAGTCATCACTGGGTGTGGTTCGCGCCGTTGGTCGTCCACCTCGGGCACCGGGCCATGGCACTCGGGAGTCGGTGGGCACTGGCCGCGCTGTGCGCGTTCTGGGTGACGTTCGCGGGCTGGCTCGTCTCCGTCGCGGGCGACACCCCGGAGACCGGGCTGCTGTCGATCCGCCCCGGCGGGACGTGGGACGTGTGGCTGCCCGCCGCCTACCTGCTGGCGTTCGGGATCGTGTTGGCCACCACGGCGTGGTGGCTGCTTCGCGAGGACCGCGAGAACTACGTGACGGGTACCGACACCGCGGGCGTGTTGTATCCGGTCACGCGCACCCAGTTGGCGGTCGCGAGGGGGTTGGGCACCAGTGCCTCGAGGTCCACGGTCTCACCCGGGAAGACGGTCACGTAGTTGTCCGAGTACTCGATGGGCAGGATCTCGTCACCGTCGCGCGTGGCGGTGACCTCGGCCCGTTCGAAGAACGCGACCCGGTTCGTGGTGTTGCGCAACCGGATGTCGACGACGTTCTGTCCTGCGCCGTTGCTGGTTCGTGTCGCGGTGACGTCGAGCGGCACCTTGGTCATGTAGTTGAGCGCCGTCATGTCGGCCCAGCTCTCCTGATTCAGCTGGAAGGCGAAGTCCCCGTTGGGATCTCCGACGTCGTCGTTGCGCTGCGACTGCCAGTAGACGTTTTCGCCCACCACTTTGCCCGCGGCGTCGAGGAGCTCGCAGCGGACGAAGAACACCTGCGAGTCCCGGACCACTCTTGGCAGCGTCATGGCCGGCGTCGCGGCACCCGACGGCACGGCAAGCGGCGGCGAGGTCTGGTCGTAGCGCGTGCGGCCCTGCAGGTCGTAGACGCGAACCCGCGCGCGCAGATTGGTTTCGGCGTCGGGAGTTTGGTTCACCACCGAGACCGCGGCCTGGCTGTGGTCACCCGTGGCGTAGGAGTCGAACACCACCGACAGCGGCCGCAGCCCCTTCTTGGCTCCGTAGTATGCCCCGCCGGGCCGCAGGTAGTAGTCGAAGAGATTGCCGAAGAACGACGGCCAGTGGTTGTTCAGCATCCAGTAGATCGTCATCTTGTGGCCGGCCCACCCGAGCGCGGCGAACGACTCGAACTGCGCGCGCGTCGACTCGTAGTGCGCGAGCTGGGCCTTGCTGGTGAATTCCTCTGGGCCAGAGGAAGGTCCGTAGCGGCGGATGATCGCGCGCCGGATGCTGGTCAATACGGCGTTGCCGTCGTTGGATCCGGCGTGGAAGTACCAGGTGTCGTTGATCGGCCACAGCTTGTCCGGTGGGATGAACTTGGTCAGGCTCGCGTACGGCGGAATGTGCTCGTTGTCGCCCTGCTCGGCTGACGCGCCGCGTGCTGCGCGGTAGCGGCCGCTGAACCAGTAGGTCGGTGGCCGCCACGTGTAGGGACCCGCCATCTGGATGCCGTCCCACAGTCGTTCGCCCGCGGCGTTGGTGGTGTATGACGACACGGTGTCGACGATTGCGTTCTGCCAGTGCAGTTCTCGCAGGATGTCGTGGTACTTCTCCAGCACCGGGTCCGGCGGCCTGCCGTCGCTGGCGTTGGCCCACACGAACGCCGCGGCGTGGCTGCGCAGCATGGAGATCTGCGATCGCATGCTGTCGTCGGCAACGCGGTGATCCTCGGCGTCCCACTGCGGCCACTTCTCCCACTGGTTGCAGCACATCCAGCCGACCATCAGCGGAATGCCGAGTTCGTCGGCCTTCTCGACGAACCTCTCCGGCGGAATCTTGGATTCCAGCCGCAGCATGTTCAGGCCGAGATCGCGGGCGTAGGCGAGGATCGCGTCGTCGCGGTCCGGGTCGTAGCGGTAGAGCAGGTCGGGCGTGTACGTGGCCCCGCGGACCAGGAAGTCGCGGCCGTTGACCTGAAGGTAGAAGTTGCCTCCCGTGCCGAGTTCGGGGAAGCGCTGGTCGTCGTCGCGGCCCTGCGTGATGGTGCGCACGCCGAAGCGCTGCGACGTCGCGTCGGTCGCACGGTCGTACTGCAGGAATTCCAGTCGCAGGTCGTAGAGGTTCGGCTCGCCCATCGTGTAGGGCCACCAGAGGTCTGGGTGGTCGAGCACCAGGGCGTTGAAATCGGTTGGTGCGAACGTCACCTCGCGTTGCTCGCCGGGCCCGAGGGTGATGGCCTGATCGACCCGAACGTCTGACTTGCCCGCCCGGCTGATCGTGGCGCGCAACACGCCGCGCATGCGATCGTTCGAGTAGTTGCGCAGACCCGTATGGATGGTCAGGCGCGCACTGTCGGTGTTGGGCAGCGGCAGTTCGGAGTTCACGGTGGCGTCGTCGATGGCGACGCCGCCCGACGTGCGGAGGTACACGGGCTTGAAGATTCCGGCGTTGCGGTCGGCGACGAACGAATTGCCGTTGGTCGGGTTCTTGTTCGGCCCTTGGTATCCGAGGTAGTTCCAGTTGATCCAGTCGAACCAGCTGTCGGCGAGTTCCACGCCGTCGACGTCCTGCATGCGCCCGCTCGGGGATGACCTTGACGGCAAGCGTGTTGGCGTGCCCGCGGTTGATCCACCGTGTCACGTCGAGTTCGTGGTCGACGTACATGCCGACCACCTTGTCGGCGCCTGCGACGAGGTGGCCGTTGAGCCAGACCTCGGCCCGGTAGTTGATGCCGGGAAAGTCGAGTCGATAGGTGGTGTGGCCGGGCGGCGCGGTGAATGTCGTGCGGTACCACCAGTCCTGCTCGTAGAGATCCTGGGGAACTTCGGTGAGCAGGTTCGTGCCGTAGTAGAGGTTCGGGTACGTGCCGTCGTCCTCGAGCGTCTGCAAGACGGTGGCAGGCATGCGGCGCACGTCGTGCCAGCCGACTCCCCGAAACTCCGGACGGGACACGTCCGGCCCGGCGGCGGTGACGTCGCGTGCCGACGCCAGCTGCCACCCAGACGACAGCTCGGTCAGGTCGGCGGGCGGCTCGGGCCGGACGAAGCGTGGGAAGTCGCCAGCACTGACCAGGAGGAGCAGCAGTAAGGCCACGATGCCCAGAACGGCGGTTCGGCGCAGCTCGGGCGCGATGGCGCTACTCCCTCCGGTCCAGGGCGCGTCAAGTCCTCGGACGCGTAAGGGGGCGATCCCCGTCGAGGGACATTCTGCCTGCCCGCGCCTGCGGGTCAGCGACCGCCAGTGATGCCGCTGATCACGCGGTCGCACACCTCGTACATCTGCTCGAGTGCCTCGCCGGAGTCGTCGGCCCTTGCCACGTACAGCGCCGCCTCGTCGAGGGCGCCCAGCAGGACGTGGGCGGTCGGCCGGAGGGGCTGGGCGGGAATCACACCGTCCGCCATGGCCTGCGCCAGCATCGCCTCGATGACGCCAAGCCCGTACTTCATGCCGACCTCCCGCCAGCGGGCCCACCCGAGCACCGCCGGTGCATCGATGAGGGCGATGCGCTGCACGAGCGGCGCCGAGCAGGCCTCGAGGAACAGCCGGGCGCCTTCGCGCATCGCAGCCACCTGGTCGCCGGGTTCGGCGGCCATGATCCGTGCGGTGATGTCGGTCACCAGGTCGCGCTCGACCTCTTCGTACACCTCGGCGAACAAGCCTGCCTTGTCATCGAATTGGTGATAGAGCGCACCCCTGGTCACTCCCGCCGCGTCGACGATCGCCTGCGTGGACACCGCCGCGTAGCCCTGCGTGGCGAACAGTTGCCGTCCCGCCTCGAGCAGGCGCGCCCTGGTCGCCGCGGTGCGTTGGGCCTGGGTGCGGCGTCCCGCCGGCTGATCGTTGACTTTCATACAGTGTGCACGTAACTTTCATACCGAGTGTTCGTAAGTTCATCCAGGAGGGTAGCCGACATGCCGCAGCTGACGTTGCAACAAGCCACGATCGAGTACCGCGAGTTGGGTCCTGCCGACTCGTCCCACCCACCGGTCCTGTTCGTGCACGGCATCCTCGTCGACCACAGGCTCTGGCTCGACGTCGCAGAGGAATTGGCGCGCAACGGGTTTCGCTGCATCCTGCCGGACTGGCCGCTCGGGTCGCACACCGTACCGGTCGACCCCGGCGTGGAGCTGACGCCTCGGTCGGTGGCCGAGATGATCCACGAGTTCATCACCACGCTGGATCTGCGCGACGTCACGCTCGTCGGCAACGACACCGGCGGCGGACTGTGCCAGCTCCTGATCGACGCGCACCCGGACAGCGTCGGCCGGCTGGTCCTGACCAATTGCGATGCCTTCGACAAGTTCCCGCCGTTCCCGTTCAACCTGGTGTTCGCGACGATGCGCGGGCCGAGGTCGATCACCGCGTTGGCCGGGCTGATGAGGTTCGCGGCGCTGCGGCGCTCGCCGCTGGGCTACGGCATGCTCACCCGGCCCAACGACGAACTCACCGCGTCGTGGATCAAACCGTGCAGCACCGACCGGCGCATCGCGGCCAACCTCGGCGACCTGTTGCGCGGTGTGGCCGCGATCGACCTGACCGACGTGGCGACGCGGCTGCCGCGCTTCGCCAAGCCCGTCACGGTGGTGTGGGGTCAGCGTGACCGGGCGTTCACCCCGACGCTCGGCCGACGACTGGCCGCGCTGTTCCCGCACGCGAAGTTGATCGAGGTGCCGGACGCGCGCACCTTCGTCGCGCTGGATGCGCCGCAGGCGGTGGTCGACGCGATCGGGAAGGTTGGGGCGAGTACCTAGAACAAGTCCTTGTGTGGGACGTCGGTGACCAGACCGCCGTCGACCACGAACTCGCTGCCGGTCGCGTAGGACGACTCGTCGCTGGCCAGGAACACGATGAACGTGGCGACCTCCTCGGACTGTCCGGGGCGGCCGAGCGGGGTGGTGACCATGTCTTCGGGGAAGTGCTTGGTCATCGGCGTCCGGATGAAGCCGGGATGCAAAGAGTTGACCCGAATCTTGTGCTTGCCGAGTTCGATTGCCGCGGACTTGGCCAGGCCGCGCACCGCCCACTTGGACGCGACGTAGGGATGCACCATCGGCGCGCCGCGCAGGCCCTCGATCGACGAGACGTTGATGATCGAGCCACCGCCTGCCGCCTTCATCGCCTCCACCGAGGCCTGCATGCCGAGGAACGTCCCGGTCAGGTTCACGTCGATGACCTTCTGCCACTTGGCCATGTCGAACTTGCCGATCTGGCCCAGTGCGACGATCCCCGCGTTGTTCACCAGCACGTTCAGCTTGCCGAACTCCGCGACCGCGACCGCGACGGCCGCCTCCCACTCGTCGGCCTGGGTGACGTCGAGGTGGACGTAGCGCGCTGAAGGGCCGATCTCCTCGGCCAGCGCCTTGCCCTCCTCGTCGAGGATGTCGCCGATGACCACTTTTGCGCCCTCCGCGACCAGCATCCGTGCGTGCGCAGCACCCATCCCCCGCGCCCCGCCGCTGATCAGTGCAACTTTTTCATCCACTCGTCCCATGACGGGTCAGGCTACCGCACGCGTGTTTCGAACTAGAACATGTTCCAATTCGAGGGCGAAGCACGCATACTGCTCCTGCATCCGTTCGGAGGAGAAACAGCATGGCAATCCGCGTCGCGCTCATCGGCACCGGAAACTGCGGCAGCCTCGCGCTGCGGCAACTGATCAACGACGCGCGCTTCGAGCTGACCGGGGTCTGGGTGTCCTCAGATGCCAAGGTGGGCAAGGACGCTGGCGACTTGGCAGGCCTGGACGGGTCGACGGGCGTCGCCGCCACCAACGACCTCGATGCGATCCTGGCCGCCAAACCCGACTGCGTCGTCTACTGCGCAATGGGTGACACCCGCCTGCCCGAGGCGATGGCGGACATCCGCCGCATCCTCGTCGCGGGCGTCAACGTGGTGGGCTCCGCGCCGGGCGTGTTGCAGTACCCGTGGCAGGTCATCCCGGACAAGTACATCGATCGCGTCGAAGAGGCAGCGCAACAAGGCAATTCGACCGTGTTCGTCACGGGGGTGGATCCTGGTTTCGCGACCGACCTGCTGCCGTTTGCGCTCACCGGCACCTGCCAGACCATCGAGCAGGTCCGCACCATGGAGATCGCCGACTACGCCACCTATGACGGGGCGACGGTGATGTTCGACGTGATGGGTTTCGGCAAGCAGCTGGGTGACTTCCCGATCCTGTTTCAGCCCGGCGTCCTGAGCATCGCCTGGGGCACGGCCATCCGGCAACTGGCTGCGGGACTGGGCGTGGAGGTCGACGAGATCAGGGACTCGGTCGAGCAGGAGCCGGCGCCCGAGGACTTCGACGTCGCCGTCGGCCGCATCGCCAAGGGCACCGTTGCGGCACTGCGTTTCCAGATCGAGGGCATGGTCAAGGGACAGCCCGTCATCGTCGTCGAGCACATCACGCGGTTGCGCGCTGATCTGCGCCCGGACTGGGCGCAGCCCGCGCAACCCGGCGGGTCGTACCGGGTGGAGATCACCGGCGAGCCGTCGTACGTTGTCGACGTCTGCCCGACCAGCCGCAATGGCGACCACAACTACGCGGCCATCCTGGCGGCGGCAGGCCGGATCGTGAACGCGATCCCGGACGTGGTCACGGCCGCCTCGGGAATCCGGACGACGCTCGACATGCCCCTCGTCACTGGCAGGGGTGTCGTCGTACCGGCGGTCCCAGCGGGAACCTAGCTCACACCGGCGCGTGCGACGTTGGCCCATTGCAGCTTGACGCGCGTGCCGTGGTCCGACGCCTCGATCGACGTCCGGTCGGACAGTGCCTCCATCAACGGGATGCCACGCCCCCGGCTGCGGGTTCGCGGTTCTTGAGGCCTGCGCCACGAACCCCGGTCGGAGATCAGGACCGTGATGGTCGAGTCGACCGTGTCGTGCCACGCCGTCAGGTCCATCGTGCCCTGGCCAGGAGCGTGGAGGTAGGCGAACTCGGCGCAGTTGGCCAGCGCCTCGTTGATCGCGAGGATGAGGTCGCCCGACCGCACCGGCCCCAAGTCGAAGAACTTCCGCAGCCACGCCGCGAACTCGTCACGGGCGCGTGAAGCGGTTTGCGCGGTCGCGGCAAGCCCGACGCGCTCGAAGCGGTCGGCGTTGGCGACGTCCGCAATAGCCATCGAATCGATCATGACAGCTCGTGCTTACCCGGTCGAACGTTCGAATATGCGTGTCTACCCGCGAAGTGCCGCAATCGCGTCGTCGAGGGTGGAGTACAGCGGAACGATGTCGGCGATTCCGACCAGTTTCAGGGGCCTACTCGTGGCCGGGCCCTCGGCGACGACACAGAGGCGGGTGTCGGTGCCTGCCTCGTCGTGAGCGGCAACCAGGACGCCCATGCCCGCGGAGGCCAGGAACTCGACCCCGGCCAAGTCCACGACGAGGCTCGCCGGCTTCTTGCCGAGGGCGCTACGCAGCGCCTCCTCGAGTTGCGGCGCGGTAAGCATGTCGATCACGCCCGAAGCGGCCACGACGGCGACACCGTCGACCGTGCGCTCGCTGACCTCGCACGTCGAAGCCGACGCCGGGAAGGCATCCTCGGTCACTGATTCGCGTTGTTCGTCCAATGCCCAACTTCCCTGTTTGGCCGCTTCGTTGGATGCGAGGCGGCGCGACTTTCATGCTCGCGAGGCTTCAGGCTGAACCCGGCAAGACGAAACTGCCTAGGTCGAACCTATCCGATGCGATCGGCCAATGTCGCCAGCGGGACTCAACCCGAGCACTGGCGGGCCTTTCGCACCCCCGCAACCTGCACCTGCGCGGAACTGTCAGTCGTGGATGCTGGAATGGAAGACGAGTTGGGTGAAAGCCCGGTGAGCCGCAGTACAGGAGCGACATGGATCCCGAGACGCCCGTCACCCGCCAGTTGGCGGAGATCACGTCGGGTCCCAGCGGCCCCGCTGTCGGCGCGTTCTTCGACCTCGACGGCACTCTGGTGTCCGGATTCACTGCGACGGCGCACGCCAGTCACCGCATCCGGCAACGCCAGGCGCGGATCGGCGAAGTGCTCGGCGTGGTCGAGGCCTCGGTGCGGTACCGGTTGGGTCGGATGGAGTTCGAGCGCCTCGTGGGGCGGGCGGCCGGCTACCTTCGCGGCGAGTCGCTCGACGAGCTGGACGTACTCGGGGAGGCACTCTTTCGCAGCCACATCGAGGGGCGGGTGTACTCCGCCATGCGCGACGTCGTGCGGGCGCACCAGGAACGTGGCCACACCGTCGTGCTCAGCTCGTCGGCCCTGACCATCCACGCCGAACCCGTGGCCCGGTACCTGGGTATCGATGCGGTGTTGTGCAACCACTTCGAGGTCGATGGTCAAGGGCGGTTGACGGGCGGCATCGTTGCGCCGGTCGTGTGGGGCGCAGGCAAGACCGCGGCCGTGCAGCGCTTCGGCGACGACAATGCCGTCGACCTGCAGCGCAGCTATTTCTACGCCGACGGGGACGAGGACATCCCGTCGATGCGGGCGGTCGGTCGCCCGCGGCCGGTGAACCCACGGCCCGGGCTCGCCGCGGAAGCCGCGCGACGGGGGTGGCCGGTGCTGCTGGTCACCGGTTCGGAGCGTCGTCGCGTACCCGGGTGGTCGTTGCGGAGGCGCGCTGCTCCTCGGTGATCGCGCCCTCGATGATGGCGCGCACCGTGCGTCGGCATCGACCGCACTCCGAACCGGCGCCGCACGCCTCTGCCACCTGTTTCGACGTCGACGCGCCTGCCGCGACCGCTGCGGCGACTGTCTGGTTGGTGACGCCCACGCACAGGCAGACGAACATCAGGCATCGGCCTCGTCGATGCGGATCATGTGCCGGAACTTTCCGACGAAGACCGGCGGATACGCGCCGATGCCCGCCTTGGCCAACCACTCGGCGGCCAGCTCGGAGTACTGCAGCCAGTGGCGGGCACGGGATTCGTCGTCGATCTGCAGCAGCAGCATCACTTCGCGGGGGTTGTCGAACGCACTGAAGATGAGCAGCTTCCGGATCCCGGCGACCCGGAGTTCGTCGACGGTCTCGCGCACGTGGGTGACGAGGCTCGGTACGTCCTCGACCGGGGTCACCACCGACACCACCACTCCCGGCGCCGTCGCGCCGGAATCAGGTGCCAAGTCGAGTCGTTCGACCTCCTCACCTGCGAAGACGGCGGGGATGTCGTCGACTCCGACCGCGTCGAACCAGTCGAAGAAGACCCGCGACTGCAGCACTTCGAGCACCGGTTCGCGGGCGTGCACGGCCATCATCACCAGAACGCGTCCCGGGTCGGTCGTCGAGGCGTACACCAGGACGTGGTGGGCGCCCAGCGCGGCGAGCGCGTCCTGTCGCCGCTCGAGGAACGGCCACACCCGTTCCGGATCCCGAACGCGGTAGTCCGACGCGAGTACGAGCGAGTGGGTCAGCCAATGCGTCATCGGTCCTCGCCCTTTGCGGCCACGAATGTGCGTGTCAACGGTGTTCTTGAAAAACGGTAATGCGATTCTCCAGCGGTGTCGAGTGCCGGAGGGTGGTGCGGTTATCGACCTGCTCTCTACATCGGCGGCGCGAAGTACTAAACTAGAACACGTTCCAGTTCGCTACCGGCCCTCAAAGGAGCAGGCATGCACACCCCACTCTGCGACCAACTCGGCATCGAGTTTCCGATCTTCGCATTTACTCATTGCCGCGACGTGGTGGTTGCGGTGAGCAAGGCCGGCGGCTTCGGCGTCCTCGGTGCGGTCGGGTTCACCCCCGAACAGCTCGAGATCGAGCTCAAGTGGATCGACGAGAACATCGGCGACCACACCTATGGCGTCGACATCGTCATTCCGAACAAGTACGAGGGCATGGACTCGACCGACCTGTCCCCCGAAGTGCTCAAGAAGACATTGAACGACCTCGTGCCCGACGAGCACGTGGAGTTCGCCCGCAAGATCCTCGCCGATCACGGCGTGCCGGTCGACCACAGCGACGACGATGCGATGCAGCTGCTTGGCTGGACCGAGGCGACCGCCACCCCGCAGGTCGAGGTGGCGCTGCAACACCCGAAGTGCACGCTGATCGCCAACGCACTCGGTACGCCGCCCGCGGACATGATCGAGCACATCCACAACGAGGGCCGCAAGGTCGCCGCGCTGTGCGGGTCGCCGTCGCAGGCGCGCAAGCACGCCGATGCCGGCGTCGACATCATCATCGCCCAGGGCGGCGAGGCCGGCGGCCACTGCGGCGAGGTGGGCTCAATCGTGTTGTGGCCCCAGGTCGTCAAGGCCGTCGCCCCCGTTCCGGTGCTCGCGGCCGGCGGCATCGGCAGCGGCCAGCAGATCGCCGCCGCCCTCGCACTCGGCGCCCAGGGCGCATGGACCGGGTCGCAGTGGGTGATGGTCGAGGAGTCGGAGCACACCCCGGTGCAGCACGCCGCCTACGTCAAGGCATCCAGTCGCGACACCGTGCGCAGCCGGTCGTTCACGGGCAAGCCCGCCCGGATGCTGAAGAACGACTGGACCGAGGCGTGGGAAGACCCCAACAATCCGAAGCCACTCGGCATGCCGCTGCAGTACATGGTGTCCGGCATGGCCGTCGCCGCCACGCACAAGTACCCCAACGAGAGCGTCGACGTCGCGTTCAACCCGATCGGGCAGGTCGTCGGCCAGTTCACCAAGGTCGAGAAGACCTCGACCGTCATCGAGCGGTGGGTCCAGGAGTACCTCGAGGCCACCAGCACGCTCAACGAACTCAACGAGGCCGCCTCCGTCTAACGGCCCGCTCCGCAGAAGCCCTTCCCGGTCTCGGGGAGGGCTTTCTGCGTTTGTGGACCGCTGACGGCTTCACTCTGCGTGTATGGCGCAGAAGTCCGAGTGACGTGCGCCGAGGACGCAGAATCGATGGCCGCGAGCAGCCGCGCTATGTATGATGCTCTACATAATGGCGACGACCGATGATCTGGTGAGTCCCCGCGACCGGATGGTCGCCTCGGCTGCATTGCTCATTCGCGAGCGCGGTGCGCATTCGACGGCCATCTCGGACGTGCTCGAACACAGTGGCGCCCCTCGAGGTTCGGCCTACCACTACTTTCCTGGTGGTCGCACCCAGCTGATATCCGAGGCCGTCGACTTCGCCAGCGAGCACATGGCCGCCCGAATCAATTCCTGCGCAACGTGTCTCGACGTGCTGGACGTCGTGGTCGGTGGGTTCCGCAAGCAGTTGACCAAGACCGAGTACCGCGCGGGATGCCCAGTGGTGGCGGTGGCCGTGGAGGCAGGCGATCCGGCGAAGGACGAGAACGCGGCCGTGCTCGATCGGGCGGGCGCGGCGTTCATCCGCTGGACCGACCTGATCGCCCAACGGCTGGCCGATGACGGTGTGGCCGCGGACCGCGCGCGGGAGCTGGCGCTGTTCATTACGTCGGCGATCGAAGGCGCCATCGTGATCGTCCGGGCAACCCGGGACATCGAACCGCTCGACGCGACCCACCGTCAGTTGCGCACGCTGCTGAAGGCTCAGAACACCTAGGAGAGGTCGAAGATGACCGGAACTGAATGGCAGTCGACGGCCTGCATCCTGTGCGAATGCAATTGCGGTGTCACCGTCCAGGTCGACGATCGCAGGCTGGTCAAGATCCGCGGCGACAAGGACCATCCCGCGTCACAGGGCTATACCTGCAACAAGGCGCTGCGCCTCGACCACTACCAGAGCGGCGGCAATCGGCTGACCTCTCCACTGCGCAGGCGTCCCGACGGCAGCTACGAGGAAATCGACTGGGACACCGCGATCGCCGAGATCGCGGAGGGCTTTGCGAGGGTCCGCGACGAGCACGGCGGCGACAAGATCTTCTACTACGGTGGCGGCGGTCAGGGCAATCACCTCGGCGGCGCCTACAGCGGCGCGTTCCTCAAGTCGATCGGTTCGCGCTACCGCTCGAATGCGTTGGCGCAGGAGAAGACTGGCGAGCACTGGGTGGATGCGCACTTCTACGGCGGCCACACCCGCGGCGAGTTCGAGCACGCCGAGGTTTCGGTGTTCGTCGGCAAGAACCCGTGGATGTCGCAGAGCTTTCCGCGGGCACGGGTGGTGCTCAACGAGATCGCCAAGGATCCCGCACGCTCGATGATCGTGATCGATCCGGTGATCACCGACACCGCGAAGATGGCCGACTTTCATCTGCGCGTGCGTCCCGGTACCGACGCCTGGTGCCTCGCTGCGCTTTCCGCGGTGCTGGTGCAGGAAGAACTGTGCGACGAGGCCTTCCTCGCCAAGCACGTCAACGGCGCCGACGCCGTGCGCGCGGTGTTGACCGACGTGCCGGTGTCCGACTACGCGCAACGCTGTGGTGTCGACGAGGAGCTGCTGCGGGCGGCGGCGCGCCGCATCGCCGCCGCGTCGAGCGTGTCGGTGTTCGAGGACCTCGGCGTGCAACAGGCGCCCAACAGCACGTTGTGCTCCTATCTGAACAAGATGCTGTGGATCCTCACCGGCAGCTTCGCCAAACGCGGTGCGCAGCACCTGCATTCGTCGTTTGCGCCGCTCTTCGCCGTGGGTGGGGTCGGACGCACGCCCGTCACGCAATCCCCCATCATCGCCGGACTGATCCCGAGCAACGTGGTGCCGCAGGAAATCCTGACCGACCACCCCGACCGGCTCAGGGCGATGATCGTGGAGAGCAGCAACCCCGCCCATTCGATCGCCGATTCGGGCTCGGTCACCAGGGCGCTGGAGTCGTTGGAGTTGCTCGTCGTCATCGATGTGGCGATGACCGAGACGGCCCGGCTCGCCCACTACGTCTTGCCTGCCGCCAGTCAGTTCGAGAAGGCGGAGGCGACGTTCTTCAATCTGGAGTTCCCGCACAACACCTTTCATCTGCGCCACCGGCTGATGGAGCCACTGCCCGGCACGCTGCCAGAGCCGGAGATCTGGGCGCGGCTGGTGCGTGCCCTCGGCGTGGTCGACGACGCCGAGCTGGAACCGCTTCGGCGAGCTGCCAAGGACGGTCTGGACGCGTACGCGCAGGCATTCCTCGCCGCTGTCAGTGCCAACCCCGGCCTGGGCCGGGTGTTGCCGTTCGTCCTGTACGAGACGCTGGGGCCAACACTGCCAGAAGGATTGGCGGGCGCGGCCGCGCTGTGGGGGCTGGCCCAGAAGACGGCGATGGCGTATCCCGATGCGGTGCGCCGGGCCGGGCACGCCGACGGCAACGCGTTGTTCGAGGCGATCCTGTCGAGCCGCTCGGGAGTGACGTTCACCGTGCACGAGTACGACGACGACTTCGCCCTGATCACCCACGCCGATCACAAGATCGCGGTGGAGATGCCCGAGATGCTGGACGAGATTCGCGCGTTGCGCTCGGCGCGTGCCGCGTTCACCAGCGCGGAGTTCCCCCTGGTGCTGTCGGCCGGGGAACGCCGGGCGTATACCGCCAACGACATCCTGCGCGATCCGACCTGGCGCAAGAAGGACGTCGACGGGGCGCTGCGGATCAGTCCCGAGGACGCCGCCGCCATCGGCCTGAACGACGGCGGAAGGGCGCGAATCACCACGGCGGCGGGCAGCGCGGACGCGACCGTCGAGATCAATGACGCGATGCTGCCGGGACACGTCTCGCTGCCCAACGGATACGGTCTCGACCACGTCGGCGCCGACGGTGCCTCCACCACGCCGGGCGTGGCGCCGAACGCGTTGACGTCGACGGAATGGCGCGATGCCTACGCCGGAACGCCATGGCACAAACACGTTCCGGTGCGCGTCGAGGCGGTCGCCGACGCCGTCCCCGCCGGGGTCGCAGGCTAGACGAGCAACCGCGCGGTCGCCCGCCGCAGCACCTGCGCCCGGCTGCGCCCGGCGTGGTCGGCGGCGACGAAGTGGTTGCCGATGGCCAGCGAAAAGGCAAGCAGCGCTCGGGCTTCCACGTCGTCGGCGTCGTCGCAGAACGTGCCGATCAGCTCCCGTAGGTAGTCCATCCTTCGGTTGTCGACGCGCCGGAGTCGGTCGGCCACCGCGGCGTCGCGGCGGGCCCAGTCCCGCACGGCGAGGTCGATCTGCAGCAGCGCGCCCGAGAACGTCAGCATGCCTGCCCTGCTGACCTTGGAACGCGCATCACCGCCCTCGCGCTCGACCCGTTCGAGGACGTCGTCGGTGCTACGGCGCTCCCAGCAGTCGAGCAGCTCGTCGAGAAGCGCCTTCCTGCCGTCGAACTGGTGGTAGAAGCCGCCGCGCGTCACGCCGAGAGTCTGTGCGAGAACGTCGACCCGCACGGCGTCCGGGCCGCCGT
The DNA here is from genome assembly GCA_963849055.1 of uncultured Actinomycetota bacterium. Classification (GTDB taxonomy): domain Bacteria; phylum Actinomycetota; class Actinomycetes; order Mycobacteriales; family Mycobacteriaceae; genus Mycobacterium. The sequence continues at coordinate 656,313 of CAWKFI010000008.1, read as the reverse complement.
CGGCCAAGGCCGACAGGCCGGCGTCGATCCAGGCCTCGCGGGGGGTGCGGGTGGGTGCAGGCATCGTTCTCCCTCGTATGGCATTGACATGCAACGTAACTAAAGCATACAGTGATGTATGTTAAAAGTCAGGCTGTCCCGCGATGCGCACACCGCACGACCATGGCGAATCCACGAGGTCGCCGGTGACTTTCAGGTACTCGACGTCTGGGCGCTGCCGACCCCGGGCGGCAAGGACGACTTCGGACGCCTGATCACCCTGTTCTCGTCGTTCGACGCGGAACGCTCGTCACCCGTGGTGCACGCGTTGTTCGCCGCACGCTGGGCACTCGGGCGGATGCTGAACCTGGACGACGAATCGGGTTCCTCCGTCGGCGGTTTGCGTGACGCGCTGCCTGCGGACCTGCGGAACTCCTCGCCCGTCGAACTCGGACGCGGACGGTTCACGGCGCTGTACGCGACTGACGACGAAGCCGCGTGGGAGATCGTCAACCGCACGGTCCACGGGGTGCTGCACCTCGGCTGGGTTTCCGACGGGAGCGGCGGCTTCCGCGGCCAGCTGGCGGTTCTGGTCAAGCCGAACGGCCCGCTCGGCGCGGCCTATCTGGCGGCGATCGCGCCGTTCCGGCACCTCGTGGTGTATCCGACAATGCTCGGTGACCTCGAGCGACGCTGGAGGGTCCAGTCCACGGTCCGGCAAGTGGACGTGCCCGACGACGTCCGCGCCCTCAGCACGCTCCCCCGGATCGACTACGCCGACGCATTTCTCGTCGACACCAGCGCGGCACCCGACTGGACCGCCGAGCGCTGGGCCAGGGCAATGCTCGAACAAGCTCCGGCTGCGATGCGGGCGAAGTTGCTCTCCGGCTGGACCGCACTCGGCCTCAAGGGCGCAGCGGCAGGCTCCATCCTCGAGTGGGACGTGCGGATCAACAGTGCGGAGACCGTGCGACTCGGCAGGGATTCGCGGGTCGGGATGCCGGCAGAACTGATCTTCACCCTCCGTCCGGAAGGGCTGCTGTTCGCGACGTTCGTTCACCACCGGACGCCGGCGACGCGCCCGACGTGGGCCGCGATCGAACCGGCACACGTCCGGATCGTGCTGACGCTGCTTGAGGCGGCCGGCCGACGAGCGGCGGACGTCAGGGAGTCGGCAGGGGCGGGCTAGCAGGCGGCGGCGCCAGCCACGGAAGCGCGGGAGCCGGCGGGGGTGGCGGTGGCAGTGGCGTGTCGGCAGGCGAGATCGGCACGTTCGGGCCGGGCGCCTGTTCCGGGATGGGGGTGTTCATGCCGCGCTGCGCGACGCCCAAGAGCAGTGCCTCCTTGCCGCTGATCTCCTGGTTCTGCACGGCGTGCCAGAGATCCTTCAGGTAGCTCACGTTCGGGGACTCGTTGCCCATCACGGTGGGATCCAGCGTCGAACCCGGTGGAAGGGCCTCGGGGCTGGCCAGGTGCGGGACGCCCTCCGGCGGTGCCGGTGCGACGTCCGTACCCGCGGCCTGAATCGAGGGATCCGTGGCGGCGGCCTGGACCGCCGGGGCAGGCGGGGGCGGTGGGACGGGAATCAACGGGTCCGCGGCGGCCGGCGAGGCGAGCGTCGTCAGCGCCAGGAACAGACCCGACGTGCCGCCCGCGAGCGTCGACATGACCTTGACCGTGTTGGTCCTCTTCATCCGGTAACCCTTCCCTCGTGGCCTCAGGGACTGTTGTTGCTAGTGGGTCAATACAGGATCGCGCCGATTTCGTTACAGGGCAAGCCCGAACGGTTGCCGAACGATTAGAAATCGGCGGGCGGGAACACGTTCTACTTGGGAGTTTGAGAAACCGGCCGCGATACCCGCGATCAGTGGTGTAGCAATGGCCTACGCCACTAGATCACGTCATACGAGGAGCCTAGATGCCGTCTCCGAACCTTCCCCCCGGGTTCGACTTCACCGATCCGGACATCTACGCCGAGCGATTGCCCATCGCCGAGTTGGCCGAGATGCGCAAGGTCGCTCCGATCTGGTGGAACGAGCAGCCGAAGGACGTGGGCGCGTTCCGTGACGGCGGCTTCTGGGTGGTGACCAAGCACCACGACGTGAAGGAGGTGTCGCGGCGCAGCGACGTCTTCTCGAGCAATGCGAAGACGGCGTTGCCGCGGTACCGCGAGGACGCAGATCCGGAGTCGCTGGAGCGAGGAAAGGTGGTGCTGCTGAACCAGGACGCGCCGCACCACACCCACTTGCGCAAGATCATCTCTCGCGCGTTCACTCCGCGGGCCATCGAACGCCTGCGTGAGGAACTCGACCAGCGGGCGCAGAACATCGTCAAGGAGGCAGCGGCGGAGGGCTCCGGCGACTTCGTCGAGCAGGTGTCGGCCGAGCTGCCGCTGCAGGCCATCGCGGGCCTTATGGGCGTGCCGCAGGAGGACCGCAAGAAGCTGTTCGACTGGTCGAATCAGATGGTCGGCGATCAGGACCCCGAGTTCGGCGGCAACGATCCGATGGCCGCCTCGATCGAGCTGATCATGTACGGCATGCAGATGGCCGCCGAACGATCGAAGAACCCCGGTGAGGACCTGGTCACCAAGCTGGTCCAGGCCGACGTCGAGGGGCACAAGCTCTCCGATGACGAGTTCGGCTTCTTCGTGATCCTCCTTGCCGTCGCGGGCAATGAGACGACGCGCAACTCGATCACCCAGGGCATGATCGCGTTCACCGAGTTCCCCGACCAGTGGGAGCTGTTCAAGAGACAGCGGCCTGCGACCGCTGCCGACGAGATCGTCCGCTGGGCCTGCCCGATCACGTCGTTCCAGCGCACCGCACTCGAAGACACCGAATTGAGCGGCGTGCAGATCAAGAAGGGCCAGCGGGTGGTGATGTTCTATCGGTCCGCGAACTTCGACGAGGACGTCTTCGAGGACCCCTACACCTTCAACATTCTGCGGGATCCCAACCCGCACGTCGGTTTTGGCGGTACGGGCGCACACTTCTGCATCGGCGCCAACCTGGCCAGGATGACGATCGACCTGATCTTCAACGCGGTCGCCGACCACATGCCCGACCTCACCCCGATCTCCCCGCCCGAGCGGCTGCGGTCGGGGTGGCTCAACGGCATCAAGCACTGGCAGGTCGACTACCAAGGTGCGTCGAAACGGGCTGTGGCGCACTAGTCGTCGGCGTCGATGGGTAGTCGATGATCGACCGCCAGTAGTCCTCCGGGATCTCTCGGTTGGATCGCAGCACCATGGCCAGTCCGGTCGCCATCGCCACGCCGAGCAGGCCGAGCCACAGGCCCGCGGCGGCGATGACGATCCACAGCGCGGTGGTCAGGGCCGGCCACGGCGACACGACCGCGAGCGCCGGTGCGAAGAAGAAGCCGGTGCCGATGAACCACGACGAACCCGCGCGATCGGATTTCATCACCAACCGCAGCCATCGTGGTATCTCGTGGTCCGCAACTGGCTGCTGCCGGCGGGTGCGCATCGTCTTCTCCTCGGTAGGCCCGGATCCTCGGGACACCGCTAGCGTCGTCCCCGCGGGTAACCGAAGCAATTACCTCTCGGGTAGTGGAAGACCGTCCGTGGCTGCGTCAGACTGAGCCGGTGACCACCGTCGATGTCCAACATCCCCCGTTCGGATCGTTGATGAAGCAATGGCGGCAGCGCCGCCGGCTCAGCCAGTTGGACCTGGCCATCGAGGCTGACGTGTCGTCGCGACACGTCAGCTTCATCGAGACCGGCCGGTCCGCTCCGAGCCGCGCGATGGTGCTGCGGCTCGCCGATGCACTGGAAGTGCCTCTGCGCGAACAGAATCAGCTCCTGCTGGCAGCCGGCTTGGCGCCCGTGTATGCGGAGCGCTCACTGGACGACCCCGACATGGCCGCGGTGCGCGACGGAATCGACCAGGTACTCAAGGCCTACGAGCCGTATCCGTGCCTGGCCGTCGACCGGGGCTGGAACATCGTCGCGGCGAATGCCGGGGCCGGAGTGATGCTGGAGGGCGTCGCCGCCGCCTTGCTCGACCCACCCAACGCCCTGCGCATCTCACTGCACCCGGACGGCTTGGCGCCGCGCATCCGCAACCTCGGGCAATGGCGCCATCACGTCATCAGCCGCCTGCGCAGGGAGGTCACGGTCAGCGGTTCCGACGAACTAGCGGCGTTGCTGGCCGAGATCGAGTCCTTTCCGGGCGGCTTCGACGACGCCACCGACCTGGGCGGCGTGGTGGTTCCGCTGCAGCTCGAGGGCCCCGACGGCAGCGTCCTGACCTTCCTGAGCACCGTGACCACGTTCGGCACCGCGCTGGACCTCACCGCGGCCGAGCTCAGCATCGAGGCGTTCCTCCCCGCGGATGAGTCGACCGCCGCAGCTCTACGTTGACCGTGCAACTGGTAAGACCACTTGACCTATGACCACTGTGCTGCCATGGTGGAGGCATGGCACTACAGCCCGTCAACCGGCGTTCCGTCCCCGAAGACGTCTTCGAGCAGATCGTTGCCGAGGTGCTCAGCGGCGACATGCAGCCCGGCGAGGCGCTGCCCAGTGAACGACGGCTGGCCGAGGTTCTCGGCGTGTCCCGACCCGCCATCCGGGAGGCGCTCAAGCGGCTCACCTCGGCCGGTTTGGTCGAGGTACGTCAGGGTGACGCCACGACGGTGCGCGACTTCCGGCGCCATGCCGGGCTGGACCTGCTCCCCCGCCTCCTCATCCGCGCGGGAGAGGTCGACTTCTCGGTGGTACGCAGCATCCTGGAAACGCGACTTCACAACGGCCCCAAGGTCGCCGAACTCGCCGCAGCGCGGCGCAGCAAGGAGCTGGCCGACCTGCTCGACGCGTGCATAGCGGCGCTCGCCGGTGAAGACGACCCGGTCGAGCGCCAGCGGCACGCGCTGACGTTCTGGGATCACGTCGTCGACGGGGCCGACTCGATCGCGTTTCGCCTGATGTACAACACACTTCGGGCGACCTACGAGCCGGCGCTGCCCGCACTGGCCACGATGATGGCCGACGAGGTGGGCCGCCCCGAGGCCTACCGCGACATCGCCGCGGCGATCCGCGACGGCGATCCGGCGGCGGCCGAACGAGCCGCCCGAGCCCTGTTGGAACCCGCAACCGTGGCACTGCTCGGTGCGATCGACGACCTTGGAGGACGTCAAGTGAACACCGATGCGACCGCATCCCGCCGCCGTGGCTTCTCGCTGATCGACGCCGCGCGGGAGTTCTGGAAACACCCGTCGCCGTGGATGATCGGGGTGACGTTCGTGGCGGCGCTGACCATCCGGATCACGGTCGGAGACTGGCAACTCGACCGACGCCTTGGTGCCGCTGGCGATGCTCGCGGTGTTCCCGTTCTTCGAGTGGCTCATCCACGTGTGCGTGTTGCATTGGCGGCCACGGCAAGTCGGGCCGTTGAGCATCGATCCCCTGCTGGCCCGCAAGCACCGCGAGCATCACGTCGACCCGCGCGAAGTGCCGCTGATCTTCATCCCCTGGCCCGCGCTGCTCTGGGTCCTGCCGCTGGCGGTCGGCGTTGCGGTGCTTGCCTTTCCGCGCATCGAGCTCGGGCCTCACCTATTTGGTGTTCCTCACCGTGCTCGGGCTGGTCTACGAGTGGTGCCACTACCTGATCCACAGCGACTACAAACCGAAAACCCGTGCATACCGGTCAATCTGGAAGAACCACCGGCAGCATCACTTCAAGAACGAACACTACTGGTTCACCGTGACGAGTTCGGGGACGGCCGACCGGGTGCTCGGCACGTATCCCGACGCCGGCTCGGTCGAAACCTCACCGACGGCGAAGAACCTGCACGCGGCTACGCCTGCACGATGACCGGGTCGCCGACGCTGACCGTGTCGTAGTACCAGGCGGCGTTGTCGGGACTCAGGTTGATGCAGCCGTGGCTGACGTTCGAATTGCCCTGCGACGCCGTCGACCACGGCGCGCCGTGCACGTACACGCCGCCCCACGTGATGCGAACGGCATCGTTGACGGTGAGCTTGTATCCCTCGGGATCGCTGAGCGGGATGCCGATGGTGCGCGAGTCCATCACGACGACGGACTCCTTCTCCAGGGCGGTGAACTGGCCAATGGGCGTGGGGAACTTCGGCTTTCCCATCGACGCGGGCATCTCGCGGACCACCTGGCCGTCGATGCTGACGGTGAAGGTGTGCGCGTCGATGTCGGCAAGACCCACCACGGCCGCGGCCGTCCCGAAACTGGTCTTGGCCCCACCGACCGACACCGAGATCGTCGAATGGGCAGGCCAGAATCCGGTCGGCTTGAACTGCACCGCATCGTCGGCGAGCCACGTGAAGGTCCCCGGCGGGGTCTTCGGCGAGGAGAAGCCGATGGACCGCTCCGCCGCGTCCCGGTTGGCGACCGGCCCGGCGAACGTCACGGTGACCGGCATGGCCACACCCACCACCTCACCTGCCGCCGGAGCGATGTTGGCAACCGATGGTTGGCGTGGCACCGCGGCCACACCGTTGCCGACCGCTCCGGTCAGCAACATCGTCGAGACTCCCGTCACCGTCAGCACGTACCGCAGCGCTCTACGCAAGTTCCATCCTCCGATTCCGGCAGCCTGTGTACATGGTAGTTCGCTCGGGGCCAGTTACGCGTTAGCCGAGGGCCTGCGCGCCAGGGCCATCAGCACGTAACCCAAGGCCAGGAAACCGAGCGCCAGGATGCTGGTGTTCGCCAATACGGCGGCGAGGCCGACGCTGCCCGGGTCGAGGAAGTAGTACGGCGCGCGACGGCCCGCGTTGTTCAGCACGAGCAGGGCAAGGCCGGCGTATGCGGCCGGGTAGGCCAGCCACGCAAGCGGCTGCCACCAGCTGACGGCGCCCTCTCCCCTGCCGATCAGGAGCCAATCGGTGATGGCGAGCAGCGGCACGACGACGTGCAGGATCACGTTGGCCGGGGTGTATCCCATGCTGTGCCCGGTCAGGAAGAGATTCCAGATCAGGCCGGCCACCACCACGTACAGCACCGCCGCGCCGCGCAACCCGGTGCGGGCGTCGGCCCGCGGTGACACCAGGCTCCACGCGTAGTAGGCCGCCGCCAGCACGTTGGCCTGGTAGGTGAAGGTCACCAAACGCCACAGCACGCCTGACCGCGACGACAATTCGACGACGACGAGCGCCAGCACGACGGCCAGAATGATCGTCACGCGTAGAACGACGCGAAGGTGCTTGGCCGAGCCCTGAATTGGCAAGCGTCCCAACGACACTGACGTGCTATTCCGCTTACTGGCCCGGCGGGAGCGGCATGACCTCGGCAGGCGGCGGCGCCAGCACCACGGGCGGGTTGTCATTGCCCGGAGTCAGCTTCTCCTTGATGCGGGAGAGGATGCCCGGCTTCTTCGTCGGCATGGTCGACTCGATCGGCGGCACGACCGCCGGTGGCGGTACTACGCCCGCGGCCGGCGGGGCCAACGCCGGGTCCACCACCGGCAGGTCCGCCGGTGGAGCCGCCGGATCGACGATCGGCGCCTGGTCGGTGATCGGCGCTTCGGCGATGATCGGCGCCTCGGCCGGGATGCTCGCCTCCGGCGGTGCGGGGTCGACGACCGGCGCCTCCGGCAGCGGAGCCGGCTCGACGGCCTGCGGCGGGGGAATCGACACCGGCGGCGGCAAGGCAGGCGGGATCGCCTTCACGGCTGCGGGCGTCGCCGGGACGTTGACGGCGGGTACCGGGTCAGCCGAGCTGGCTGGCCGGCGCGGCGTGAACTCGAGGCTGACCGCGACGGACACCGAGACGACGAACGTCAACACGCCGGCGACCAACATGGTCACGGCGCCCTTGTGTCCGATCGGCGTGCGCCGCGGCGCGGCCTGAGCCTCGGAGCGGTGCCGTCCGGTAGACGCGTCCGCTTCGAAGGCGTTGCCGAGATCGGCGTCGAGGTCCACCAGCGGCAGTTCGATGGTCTGCGCCGAGGCCAGTGCCGCGCCCCTGGCGAGTGCGAGTTCGGCCTCCTCGGGCGCGAACACCGGCACCGAGAGCGCGTCTTCGAGCTCCGGCAGGATCGACTCGAAGCCGCCGGCCGAACCGACCACGACCAGTGCCTCTGGCTGCCAGTCCGCCATGGTGAACACCGTGCTCAGCCAGCTGATCAGGCTCTCGTCGGAGTCGATGGCGTGGTTGAACGCGGTCTGCACCGCACCGTCCGACGTGTTGACGACCAGGGTGATCACGGAGTCCGGCTCGATGACGCATACCGCGGTGGTCTCGTAACCGATGACCGCCGCCATTCCGCGGGCCAACGCCTCGGTGGCCTCGGGCAGCCGGATCGCCACGACGTTGTCGAACCCCGACTCGGACAGCGACCTCATCAGCGCCGATGCCTCGACGTCGGCGTCCTCGCTCCACGTCACGCCGATGGAGTGCAGACGCAACCCACGATTGGCGGCGATGGCTTCGGTACGGAGAACGGCCGCTGCCGCCTGCTCGGAGGTGTCGAGCGCGCCCCTCGGCACGTCGAATGCGTTGCGGTCCATCGTGGCTCCGTCGGCATCCTGCCCCTCGACGAGGACGAGTCCGACGGAGGTCGGAGTCATCGACAACCCGAGAACCGCGTCCACACATATCCCTTCGGACCGACGAGATGGCCACCGCCGCGTGGCAGCGCGAACGCCAGAACGTACTCGAGCGGCGCCGGCAGGCGTGGTGAAGATCCACCTTTCGGGGTGACATTACCCGGCGATCCCCGGATGGGCTCGCCGGGCCCGCGCCAACCGACCGTGACGGCGCCGCCTCCGTGGCAAGGTGACTGTCATGGCCACGGCACCCAACAGTGACCTGCCGGTCGAGCGCACCGTCTTCGGGCATCCGATCGGGCTGGTCAACCTCTTCGGCGTCGAGATGTGGGAGCGGTTCTCGTTCTACGGGATGCTCACGATCCTCGGTTACTACCTGTACTACTCCGTCACCGACGGCGGTCTGGCGTTGCCGCAGACCACCGCCACCGGCATCGTGGGCGCCTACGGCGGCCTGGTGTACCTGTCGACGGTGCTCGGCGGTTGGGTCGCCGATCGGTTGCTCGGCATGGAGCGCACGGTGTTCTACGGCGGCACCGTGGTGGTGGCGGGTCACCTCGCGCTGGCCGTCCTGCCGGGCCTGGTCGGGGTCGGCATCGGGCTGGTCCTCGTCGCGCTCGGTGCGGGTGCGCTCAAGGCGAATGCGTCCTCGCTGCTTGGCACGTTGTACGAGAAGGGCGACGCTCGCGCCGACGGCGGATTCACCCTGTTCTATCTGGGCATCAACCTCGGTGCCTTCATCGGACCACTCATCACCGGGCTGCTGCAGACGCATGCCGGCTTCCATTACGGGTTCGGCGCCGCCGCCGTCGGGATGACACTTGGACTTGCGCAGTACGCGGTCTTCCGGCGCAACCTCGGCGAGCACGGTCGAGAGATTCCGAACCCGTTGCCGCGTAACCACATCGGTCGCTACGCCGCCGCCGCGGCGATCGCCGCGGCGGCGCTCGCGGCGGTGCTCGCCACCGGACTGATCACACTCGCGAACCTGTCTCAGGTGACGACGGGTGTCATCGTGGCCGCCTCGGTGGCCTACTTCGCCGTGCTGCTGACCAGCTCCAAGGTGGAAGCGGTGGAACGGACGCGGGTGCGCGCGTTCATCCCCCTGTTCATCGCCAACGCCGTGTTCTGGTCGCTGTTTCAGCAGATCTTCACGGTGTTGGCGGTCTATTCCGACGAGAGGATGAACTGGTCGATCTTCGGCTGGACGGCCCCGTCGAACTGGATCGGGTCGATCGAGCCGGTGTGGATCATTCTGCTGTCGCCGGTGTTCGCCACGATGTGGACGCGGTTGGGTAACCGGGCGCCGACCACGCCGCGCAAGTTCGCCTACGGCGTCATCGGGATGGGCGGCGCGTTCCTGCTGTTCCTACCCATGGCGGGTACGACGGGCAGAGCGGTGCCCGCGCTGCTCATCGTCGGCGTCATGGCCATCTTCGCCATCTCCGAGCTGATGATCTCGCCGATCGGTCTTGCGGTGACCACCCAGCTGGCGCCGCAGGCGTTTCGCGCACAAATGATGGCGCTGTACTTCTTCTCGGTGGCGCTGGGCACGTCGATGTCTGGTGTCCTGGCCGGGTACTACGACGCGGCGAACGAATTCGCCTATTTCGGCATCATCGGTGCCGTGGCGATCGTTGCCGGGGTGGTGGTTCTGCTCATCTCGAATTGGGTAAGTCGCCTGATGGAAGGCGTGCACTGACGCGTGTTGCGCGCAGCGACCCGGTGATCCGATCGGTCGCGTTGGCCGAGTTGTGACCTGTCGTAAACCGAATCCGCCCCGCGAGCGGGTGATGATGGGAACGCGAGCGCTTGTTCGTGCGTCAGACAGACAACGAGGTCGGGTCGACGAAGGAGTACACGATGACGACGGCATCCGTATTGGACGTCGGGGACCAAGGGATCACCGATGCGGTCACCGATCATGCCCCGCATGGCGTGGTCTGCGTGCACAACCTGCGGTTCGCGCACTCGACGGCAGCATGCTCGTGCGGGTGGGCGGGCCGCCGCCGCTATCTCAAGGCGGCAGCCGAACAGGACGCTTGGGAGCACGCGATGCACGACCGGTGCTCCCCTGCCTGCCCGCTGGTGATCGGCTGGTGACTCAGGTCGGCCCGACTGGCACGCACCAACTCATCGGGACGAACGGTATCGGTGCCCCGATGCACCAGGTGACCGGTCCGACGGCACCGATGGGTGGCGGTGGCGGCGCGGGGACGCAGCTGTTGCTCGGGGCGTCCCACACCTGACCCCAATCGCACGCCCAGCTGACCGCGGGAGTCACCACCGTCGTCACGAACAACGGCCCCAACACCATCGCCGTGACGGCGGCCGTACCGGCACACAACCTACGAAGTATTCGATTCATCCGAAGGCCTCCTGCACACATCCCCCGACCTCGGGCTGAAGGCAACTTTACGCCGTCGCGCTGCAAAGGTCACCGGGCCGGCGACCTCGATTAGGCGGCCAGGATCGCGGCCAGCAGCCGGGGTTCCACGTTGCCGCCCGACAGGATCGTCACGGACGGGCCCGGCGGTGTCCGCGCCAGCCGGTAGCCCGCCAGCGCCACCGCGCCGCTGGGCTCGCTGACGAGGTGGCCGCGCACCGCGATCTCGCGGACCGCGTCGCGAATGTCGTTCTCCGACACCGTGATCACTTCATCGAGTACCTGCTGCAGGTGTGCGAAGGTGAGCTCCGAGGGCTGCGAGCGCAGACCGTCGGCGATGGTGCGGTTGCGGTCCTCGATCGACCAGTCGACCCGGTGCCCGGCGGCAAGGCCCTGCGCCGTGTCGGCCGCGAGTTCGGGTTCCACCCCGATGACCCGGGCGCGCGGGCACAGCGCCTTGATCGCGGTCCCGATGCCGGACGCGAGGCCTCCTCCGCTGACGGGAATCAGCACGGCCGCGACGTCGGGCAAGTCGTCGGCGATCTCCAGGCCGATGGTGCCCTGCCCCGCGATGATGTCGGGGTGATCGAACGGAGGCACCAGCACGCCACCGGTCCGTGCCACCACTTCGTCGGCCACCTTCTCGCGCTGCCCCGCTCCGCACAGCACCACCTCGGCGCCGTAGCTGCGGGTCGCCGCGACCTTCACGTCTGGAGTCTCCTCGGGCATCACGATGTGCGCCGGTATGCCGAAGGCTGCGGCCGCGTAGGCCACCGCCTGTGCGTGATTACCGCTCGAGTAGGCGACTACGCCCCTGGCGCGGACGGCATCGTCGAGTCGCCCTATCGCGTTGAATGCACCGCGGACCTTGAACGCCCCGATCGGCTGGAGATTCTCCGGTTTGATCCACAGCGGCCGGTCGGGGTCACCCCACGGCACCGGCAGCAGCGGCGTCCGGACGACCGAACCGCGAATCCGGTCCGCGGCCGCGCGGATGTCATCGATGGTCACGAGTTGCATGGGTCAAGTCTGTCAGCCGTGATTCACCGACGGTGCGCGGTGAAGCCGCTGCCTGACGTCTGCACCTCGAACCCGCGGCCGGTGAGCAGCTCGGTGAAGAATTTCGCACTCAGTTCGCTCTTCAAGCGGGCGCCGTTCTCCGTGCAGAACACCCTCGCCTGCGGCAGTGCGACCGCCGGCGGGCCGTCTGCGCCCGGAACGAACCTGATGGTCGTGCCGTCGGCGACCGCCGACGAATACTGGTACTCCAATAGCGGATACCAGCCGTCACCGCGGCGGACCATGACCGAACCGTCGGGCTCCACCCGAAACGCGATGCCGCGGTTCCGTACCGGAATCAGGTTGAGCCACAACAGAATCAGGCCCGGGATGAGCAACAGCATCAGAGCGTAGGCGTGCGTCTTCTCCAGCTCGGCGTCGTAGCTGATGCCCGCGATCAACTCCACGATCCATCCCTCGACGAAGACCGCGATGTCGCGCAGCACGTCCCCCACTCCTGCGCGCTCCGTGACGAGGTCGTATGTCGCGGCGCCGGCTCCCGCCACGCCGCCAATGGTCAATACGGTCCCGAACAGCAGTAGGCCCCAACTCGTCGCCGAGCTGAAGGTGCCGCGCACGTCGCCCGGCGTCGTCATCTCGACCTTCGGCCCTCCCAACGGCCTGGCCATGCACCAGATGCTGATGCCGACCGCAGCGACGAGGGCAATCCACTCGAGACCCGAAAACGTGACCCGTTGGGAATTCCACACAGCCAGACCGAGAAACACCAGCCAGGCTGCCCAGCGCAGAGCGCGCTGCCAGCCGGTGATGCGCCGCTCGACGGTTTGCTCGGGCTGCTGGCGGGAGTCCGGCACGCCCGGCTCTCGGGTGTTCACAACGAGGATGTTAGCCAGCGGCGCGCTCGTGTGAGCCAGATCCGCCGTTGCCGAGAAGGGCGGTGAGGGGGCATGGTTGGCGGTGTGAGCGAAGCGTTCTCGTTGCCGATCGTGCCCCGCTACGCCGAAATCGACCAGCAGGGCGTGGTGTTCAACGGCCATTACCTCACGTGGTTCGACGAGGCCTGCACCGGTTTCCTCGATCACCTCGGCGTGGCATACCCGGGGCTGATCGCGGGCGGCCACGACATCCAGGTGGTGCACAGCGAAATCGACTACGTCGCAGCGGTTCGCTGGCGCGACGACGTCCGCGTCGGCGTCACGTGTGCCGCGGTCGGGACGACGAGTTTCACGCTTGCGTTCGAGATCTGCCGGGTCGGTGATGGCGGCGAGCGGGTGAGCGCAGTCCGCGGCCGAAACGTCTACGTGGTGGTCTCGACGCAGGACTGGACCAAGCGCATGATTCCCGACGAGCTGCGTGCGGCCCTGACTTCCCTTGCGGGTCAAGCAATGCCAATTGAAGGTACTGTCTCCCCATGAGCCATTCGCACGACCATGGGCCGCATCGTGAACTGCCGCCCGGCATGGCCGAGCAGCTCGACCTGCCCTACTCGGGAATGGTGTCGTTCGGGCACCGACCGTTCCTCACCGAACCCGAACAACTCGACGCGTGGCAACCCGACGTCGCCATCGTCGGTGCACCGTTCGACGTCGCGACAACGAACCGTCCCGGCGCACGCTTCGGACCCCGGGCGATCCGGGCCACCGCCTACGAGCCGGGCACCTATCACATGGATCTCGGGCTGGAGATATTCGACTGGCTCGAGGTGGTCGACTTCGGCGACGCCTTCTGCCCGCACGGTCAAACCGAGGTGTCGCACGCCAACATCAAGGAACGCGTCGCCACGATCGCCTCGCGCGGCATCGTGCCCGTCGTGCTCGGTGGCGACCACTCCATCACCTGGCCGTCGGCGACTGCGGTGGCAGACGTGCACGGCTACGGCAACGTCGGCATCGTGCACTTCGACGCGCACGCCGACACGGCCGACATCATCGATGGCAACCTGGCCAGTCACGGCACGCCGATGCGCCGCCTGATCGAGTCGGGCGCGGTTCCAGGAACCCACTTCGTCCAGGTCGGACTGCGTGGCTACTGGCCGCCGCAGGACACGTTCGAGTGGATGCAGGAGCAGGGCATGGTGTGGCACACCATGCAGGAGATCTGGGAGCGGGGCTTCAAGGCCGTCATGGTCGACGCGGTCGGCGAGGCGCTGGCCAAGGCGGACAAGCTCTATCTATCGGTCGACATCGACGTGCTCGACCCGGCGCACGCGCCCGGCACCGGCACACCTGAACCCGGCGGCATCACCAGCGTCGATCTGCTCCGCATGGTGCGCCAGCTCTGCTACGACCACGACGTCGCCGGCGTCGACGTGGTGGAGGTCGCGCCTGCCTACGACCACGCCGAGCTCACGGTGAACGCCGCGCACCGGGTGGTCTTCGAGGCACTCGCAGGCATGGCCGCAAGGCGCCGCGATGCGGCGGGCGGCAAAGTCGGTCCCCCGGCGCGCCCACGTACCTGATCCGGGAGGATCATGGCGGCATGACCGGAGTCTTCTACTTCGACGGCAAGTGCGGCGTGTGCACCCGGGCGCGCGACTTCCTCGTGCGGCTGGACCGGACGGGCGGCGTTCGGACCGAGCCGTTTCAGCAGCCGGGCACGTTGGAGGCCCTTGGCATCCCGGCCGACCGGCTCCATGACTCCTCGTGGTGGCTCGACTCCTCGGGCGCGGTCTACGGCGGCGCAGAGGGAGTCAACGCGGCGCTGTCCGCCGCGCTGGGAACGCGGCTGCCGCTGAGGGTCTACCGGTTGCCCGGCATCAGGCAGGCGCAAGACGCGGTGTACCGCTGGGTGGCAGCCCACCGGTACCGCTTCCCGGGCACCACTCCGTACTGCGAATCACACCCGGTCGCCTGCTGAGTGATCGGCGCGCTGCTCAGCCCTTCTTCAGGGTGAACTGGCAGATGTCGGTGTAGCCCTCGCGGAAGAGATCGGCGCAACCGGTCAGATACTTCATGTACCGGTCGTAGACCTCTTGTGACTGGATCGCGATGGCCTCGTCCTTGCGGGATTCGAGGGTGGTTGCCCAGATGTCCAGCGTGCGCGCGTAATGCAGGCGCAACGGCTGCACCTTGGTGAGCTCGAAGCCGGCCTGGCGCGCGTGTTCCTCGAGATCGGCCGCGTACGGCAGCTCACCGCCAGGGAAGATCTCGTCCATGATGAACTTGAAGAACTTCAGCTTCGTCATGGTCAGCGGCAGGCCGCGCGCCTGAATCTCCTCGCCGCTGGGCTTGATGATCGTGTGAACCATCATCACGCCGTCGACGGGAAGCGCCGCGTACGCCATCTTGAAGAAGCCATCCCACCGGTCACGACCGAAGTGCTCGAACGCACCGATCGACACGATCCGGTCGACGGGCTCGTGGAACTGCTCCCAACCCTCCAACAGCACCCGCTTGTCCCGAGGACTGTCCGACTTGGCGAACAGCTCGGCGACGTGGGCCTGCTGGTTCTTGCTCAGGGTCAGGCCGATGACGTTGACGTCGTACTTCTCGAGGGCGCGGTTGAGGGTCGCGCCCCACCCGCAGCCCACGTCGAGCAGCGTCATCCCCGGCTCCAGGCCGAGCTTGCCCAAGGACAGGTCGATCTTGGCGAGCTGCGCTTCCTCCAGCGTCATGTCGTCGCGTTCGAAGTACGCGCAGCTGTAGGTCTGGGTGGGATCGAGGAACAGCCGAAAGAAGTCATCGGACAGGTCGTAGTGCGCCTGCACGTCTTCGAAGTGCGGCTTCAAGCCCTTTGTGTCACTCATTTGATCTGGCAATTCACAGCCTTCAACGTCTGGTTCGATTATGGTCCGAAGCTCCACTTGGCTCGAGAGCGCCCCCGCACGTCTGAGCAGTTTATGCACAGTACCGGAACGGTAAAAGCAACAGCGAATCCACGAGAATTTGCCTAGCTTGTCTCATCACCCCGCGATTGATGGCCTGACCTGCGCGCCGTGCCGAATTCTGGGTGAAGTTGCTGAGCCTGCTGAGAGTCCGCTGACCGCTGATTAGCTGGAATGCAAACGGCTCCACGTGGGTACCGTTGTTGGCACGGACACGACCGCGCGCAACGTAGGGAGGGAAGCCAATCATGAGTGAACCGGAGACATACGAAGAGCTTCAACCGGCCGACGTCGACCCGGACGCCATCGAGCCGGTCTTGGATCCCGACGAGATCGCGGTAACGAGTCATCTGGACGCCGACGAGGGCGACCTCATCGAGCAGTTTCTCGAAGTACCCGAGGACGAGGACGACGAGGTCCCCGACCGCTGACCGCCGGCGCGCATCAATCCCTGGGCCGAACGTGGCTGCCCGCCGGCGTTCGCCGTCCGCGCCGGCACCCCCACGCCGCGACGGTCAGCACCATGACCGCCAGTCCCACCAGCCACGGCCACGCTCCGTGCGCATGCACCCAGCCCGCCACGACGCCCTGGACGCGGCCCGCCGCGGCGATGACGGGATCGGCTGGGTCGGCGCCTGCCGTGTACAACCGCAGTTCGAACCACCCGTAGTACGCGACATAGGCCCCAGCGAGAACTAGCAGTGCTCCGCCGATCCGATTGACGTGCGGCACGATTCGGCGCAATCGGTCCACGACGCCGGACCCGGCCAGAGCCGTCGCCACCGCGAGCGTGCCCACGACGAGCGCGAGGCCCGCCGCATAGGCCAGCACTGCAGGCAGGGCGCCGCGGGAGGAGCCGACGCCGATGCCGGTGACGGCCAGGAACGGTCCGACCGTGCAGGACAGCGAGGCGAGCGCGTAGCTGATGCCGTACCCGACCATCGACCCGAGCGCCGCCGTTGGCGCCCACTGGGTGCCGTGCGCCAGTGGGCCTCGAGGCGCGATCCCGGCCGTGCGGCCGCTCAGTTGCCAAAGGCCCAGTGCGGCAAGCCCGATGCCAATCGCGATCGTCGCGTACGGGAGATAACGCTGAACCGTGTTGGCAGCTGAAACGGCGAGCAAGCCGAAGGCACCGAACACCGCGACGAAGCCCACGGCCATCGCCGCGGTCGCGGCCACAGCCCGCACGAAAGCCGACGGTGCGCTGGGTCCTCCCCCACGCACCACCAGGGCCAGGTACGCAGGCAACATGGCGAAGCCGCATGGATTGAGTGCCGCCACCAGCCCGGCACCGAAGGCAAGACCGAGACCACCCGCCCCCACGTCGGTGCCGGCCTACCGGGTCAGTGCCGCCACCCGGTCCGCCAGTTCAGTCTGCGGCATCGCGGCGGTCGGATTGTTCACGAACGTCGAACTGCCGTCGGGACGATAGAACACGTACGCCGGCTGCCACGGCACGCCGTAACGGGCCCAGATCGAACCGTCGGCGTCGTTGAGATTGGTGAAGCCGAGGCCGTACTTGTCGACGAAGTTCTGCATGGCCCCGGTGTCGGAACGGGCCGCCACCCCAACGAACGTCACGGCCGGGTTGGCCGCGGCCACCGCGCTCACCGACGGTGCCTCGGCGTTGCAGAACGGGCACCACGGCGTCCAGAACCACAACACGGCAGGTTTGCCAACGAGGCTCGAACCGTTGAACGGCTGCCCGGTCAGGGTGGTTCCGGCGAACTGCAGGCGGTCATCGGCAACCGCGGTCGGCGGACTTCCCAGCACCAATAGCGGCGAAGCCGGCAACGATCACCAGACTCAGCCATCCGCGCAGTCGAGAACTCAAGGGCTTCATGACGCCATCTCCCCTCACCGGTGCACACCCATGACACGAATGTGCGTGCCGCCGGGTTCACCCGCGTCGGGCAGTCAGTTCTCCCTCGGCAGCAGTTCCGCGGCGAACCGGTCGATGAACTCCTCGACTCCGCCGGCGCTCACGGGGCGGATGACGAACTTGGTGAGCCCGGCCGCCAGATAGCCGTCGATCATGCGGTGCAGCTGCGACCAACCGTCCGCGACGAGCTCGGCGGGATCGACGTCGGGCCGACGGCGCCGTATGACGTCGAGCAGCTCGGCGGGCAGGCCGCCCTCACTCACGGCGAGGTTGATGCCGAAGTGGTCGGGCTCGACGACCCGGCCGGCTTCGGCGGCGGCCTCCTCGATCTGCTCACGGCCGAGCCGCGCCTCGGCGGGGGTGAGAAAGCTGCCCAACCACCCGTCCCCGAGCCGACCGATGCGCCGGAACCCTGCGGGCGCCGAGCCGCCCAACCAGATGTCCAGCGGCTTGTCCGGTCGCGGCGCCACGCCAACCGCGGACACGGTGAAGAAGTCGCCCGAGAACGAGGCGTCGGACTGCAAGCTGGAGCGCAGCAGCCGCAGCGACTCGTCGAATACCGCCGCGCGTCGTCCCTCCGGCACCACGAAGATCTCGCGTTCGGCGGGTATCGCGGAACGCAGGCCGAACACCGGCAGCACCCGGCGCGGCGCCAGCGCGGCGAGCGACGCCAACTGTTTGGCCACTAGCACCGGATGGCGCCCCGGCAGTACCACGACCGACGTTCCGACCTTGAGGTTCTGGGTGCGGGCCAAGGCGAAGGCCATCCCGATGAAGGGATCGACCGCCTCGGAGTAGACGAGCTCGGAGAACCACAGCGAGTCGACGCCGAGGGCTTCGAGGCGGTCGACGACGTCGGCCAGCATGGCAGGTCCAGTGTCGGCACCCAGCCCGACGCCGAAGCGGATCTTCATCATCGCAACCCCGAGATGTCCCGGGTGAGAAGCCAATCGGTCACGTATGCCAGTTAACGCCATATCGACTCATCGGGCACAGCCGCGCGGATAGTGTGCGATGCGACTGCCACCAACACCACGATGGGATCACATGACGGCGAACCTCCGATGGTGTGCGGCCGCAGCCGCGACGGCTGTGGTGCTTGCGGGGTGCGCAGGCGAGCCTTCGTCGTCACCGACCTCGTCTAGTACGCCAGCGGCGTCGACGAGTGCCGCGGCCGCCAAGGATCTCGCCGCCTCGGTGGCCCAGCGACTCGACACCGCGATCACGGACGCGATGAAGGCCACCAACGTGCCGGGCGTCATCGTCGGATTGTGGGGACCCGACGGTGACTACGTCCGCGCGTTCGGCGTCGCGGACAAGGCCACCGGCGCGCCGATGAAGACCGACTTCTATCACCGCATCGGCAGCGTGACGAAGACCTTCACCATCACCGGCGTCCTGCAGCTCGTGGACGCAGGCAAGGTGAAGCTCGACGATCCGATCGCCAAGTACGTCGACGGGGTGCCCAAGGGCGATCAGATCACGTTGCGCCAACTCGCAAGGATGCAGAGTGGTCTGCACAACTACAGCGCAGTCGAGGGATTTCCAGAAGGCGCTGTACAGCGACCCCAAGCGGTCGTTCACGCCCCGCGAGTTGCTCGATTTCGCCTTCTCCGAACCCAGTGACTTCGAGCCCGGGCAGAGCTTCGAGTACAGCAACACCAACACGGTTCTGCTCGGCTTGACGGTGGAGAAGGCCAGCGGGCAGTCGTTGGCCGACTACGTCCGCGACCGCATCGTGGCCCCACTGAAGTTGAGCCACACCAGCTTTCCGACGGACAACGCCTTTCCCGAGCCGCATGCGCAGGGCTACACCCTGAACGAGGCCGACAAGGAAATCGTGGCGACGGACTGGAATCCGAGCTGGGGGTGGGCCGCCGGCGCGATGATCTCGACGTTGGACGACATGCGCACGTGGGCAGGCGCTTTGGCGTCGGGCACCTTGCTCTCGCCGGAGACGCAGCGGCAACGTCTGGAGACGGTCAACGCGCCGGGGCTACCGCCGCAGGACGGCTACGGGCTGGGCATCTTCAACCTGGCCGGCTGGGTCGGACACAACGGCAGCCTGCCCGGCTACCAGACGGTGGTGGTTCGACTCGAGGACAAGCAGACGACGCTGGTCATCATGAGCAACACCGACACTCCCGCAGATGGCGGTGAACCCAGCACGGCACTCGCAACGGCGATCACCTCGATCGTCAGCCCCGATCACGTGTACACCCTTGGCTCCGAGGTCCAGGCGCCGCCGTCGACCACGAAGCCGCGCTGAACGATGCACGCCTCGGTGACGGTCTCGATGGCGTTCGCCGCCACCGACGGCGGCACGGACGTCACCGAGTCGTTCCGGATGAACGAAGGACTGTTCACCACCATGTTCGGGCTACTCGGAGGCCAGCTTCGACGACGGCGCAACATCCGCGACATGCGCAAGACGCTGGAGCGGATCAAGGCCGCCGTCGAAGCCGACGCCCCGGGGGACTAGCCGAAGCCGACGCTGCCGGGGGCTAGTTGAAGCCGACGCCGAAGATCGGGATCCAGAGGCCGAACAGCCAGATCCCCCACTGACGGTTGACGTCGTTCCACACCGGGTTCGCGTTGTAGCCCCAGTAGTTGATGCTCTGCGGCAGCGGACCGCCGTTCCATTGGTACGGAGGCGGCGGGCCCCAGCCCCACGGCGGTGCGCCGTTGCGGTCGTCCCACCACTCGTGGTTGTTGCTCGCCCACCACGGGCCCTTGTCCCAGCCGCCGTTGCCATGTCCGTTGCCGTGTCCGTTGCCTGGGCCGTTGCCACACCACGGCGGACAGAAGTCGTCGTTACCGTGCGGCTTCAACGGCAGCGGCGCGGCGGGTTGGGCGGACGCCACGCCGGCACCGAGGCCGGCGACGCCCGCGCCAAGGCCGACCGAGCCGAAGCTCAGCCCGCCAACGATCATGGCAGCGGCCGCAACCTTGATCAGCTTCATTCGTGTCACTCCTACCCGGTGTCGTTTGACGGCGGTGGTCACCCACGTGTTTCGACGTTCAAACGGTCACCTTCATTCCAGTACCCCTGATGTGACCCCTACATCCGCTATCGATGCCGACACGCAGCGCGTTACGTGCTGTGGGAGATCAACGCGACACCGCCATTGGCCACTGGCAGCTGGCACTTGCACCGCTGCGTGATTCCCATTCTCGCATTGCAGCGCAACGGCATTGCTGGCGGCGGAGGCAATACCCGCAGCTGTCGTTGCCGGAGTGACGATCCTCCGCGAGGGTGGATTTCACCGTCGCACACGGGGTTTCGCCGCTGAGAGCCAGGCCAGAGCTTGTGGGCGCCCGACCCGTCGCGGTTCGGCGTCGCGACCAGCGCAATGGATGTTACTGGTGTGATTGATGATTCATTTGCACGTGGGTAACGACGATCATTTGCTGGAGTCCGCCCGACTGGAAGCTGGGACGGAGTTTCCGGTGAGGCTGGTGTGTCAGGTGTTACTAAAAGTGGGCCGATCATGTCCTGATTCGGCTCCGCAGTCCTGACTCGGTTGGTAGAACAGGTTCTAGTTTCGCCTCGAGCCGAAGGAGTACTTCCGATGGGGTCTTCCACGAATAGATGGTCACGCGACGAGATCGAGTCGGCCTTCAAGAAGCACGAGCAGGTGGTGGTGGAGATCGGGCAGACCTGGCACTGGTCGCGGTTCGCGGACGAATTCACCGAAGACGCCGACTACGTCGAGCACACCTACGGGAAGTTTCACGGCCGCGAGGCCATCCGCGAATGGATCGTCTCGACCATGAACACCTTCCCGGGTTCGGAGATGCCGCACTATCCCACCTCCTGGCACGCCATCGACGAGGAGAAGGGCTGGGTGTTCTGCGAGGTGCTCAACCGGATGAAGGACCCGGGCGACGGGAGCATCCACGAACGGCCCACCATCACGATCCTGAAGTACGCAGGCGACGGGTTGTGGAGCTACGAGGAGGACGCCTACAACCCGATGAACTTCATGATGATGGTGCAGGAGTACATCAAGCGCTCGCAGAAATGCGGCACTCTGTCCGACGACGCACGGACGTTCGCCAAGAACATGGGATGGCCGCTCGCCTGATCGCTACCGGAACACGAAGTCGTTGGGGTCGGGTTCGCGGGTCCACGTCCAGTAGTCCACGAGCCGCCAGGGGCTCAGCGTGTAGACCTCGCCGTGCGCGTTCTTGTAGAACGAATGCCTTATCGACGGCTGTGACCACACCATCTTGCGCATCTCGGCCTGGGTGCGCTCGGTCCAGTCCGCAGTCGCGGATTCCGTCGGCTCCATCGTCTGGTGCCCACCTTCGATCAGCAGCTCCAAACACTGTGTGATGTAGCGCATTTGGCATTCGGAGTGGAAGATCAGGCTGCCGCCGCTCGCCAGGTTGGTGCCAGGCCCGTACATGCAGAAGAAGTTCGGGTAGTTCGGCACCGTGATGCCGAGATGCGCGGACGGGCGCTCGCCCCACCGTTCGCGCAAATCCGAGCCGTCGCGGCCGATTATCGCCATCGGCCACAGCATCTCGTTGGCCTGGAATCCCGTCGCGTAGACGATGACGTCGGCGGGATGCCGCACCCCGTCCTCGGTCACCACGCCGTTCCGTTCGATGCGGGCGATGGGAGTTCGGACCAGGTCGACGTCGTCGCGCACCAGCGTGCGCAACCAGCTGCCGTTGTCCTGCAGCGTGCGCTTGCCCGTGGCGGGATAGTCCGGCACCACCTTGCTCAGTAGGTCCGGATCGTCGGCGACCTGACTGCGGATCCACTCGGTGAACATCTGCCGCGTGATTTCGTTGATCTCGCTGACCGCCCGCTGCTGGTCCGGATAGTCGGCGTCCACCCTGGCCGCCGCCAGCCCCTTGTCGCAGCCGGGCCAAAAGAGCAGGAACCGGTACCAGCGGCCGTAGAACGGCAAGTGCCGCAGCGCCCACTGCACGCCAGGCCCCACCTCGGCGTGGTAGTTGGGGTTGGGAAACATCCATTGCGCCGTGCGCTGAAACACCGTCAGGTGTGCGACGTCGTCGGCGATGGTTGGCGCGATCTGGAACCCGCTTGCGCCAGCACCAATGAGCGCGACGCGCTTGCCGCGAAGATCCACCGAGTGGTCCCACTCCGCCGAGTGAAACGACGGCCCCTCGAAGTGGTCCTGTCCCGGAATGGTGGGTAGATGTGGGCGGTTGAGTTGGCCGACGGCGCTGATCACCGCTTGCGCGGTCATGGAGGTCTCGGTGCCGTCCGGTCCGCGCGTCGACACAGTCCAGGTCGCGGTTGCGTCGTCCCAGCGTGCGCCGGTCACCTCGGTGCCCCACCGGACGTGCGGCTCGATGCCGTGCCGGTGCATCACGCCCTCGAAGTAGGCCTGCAGCTCCGGCTGCTCGGCGAAGTAGTGCGTCCACTGGTCGGTGGGTTCGAAGCTGTAGCAATAGAAGTGGTTGCCGACGTCGACCCGTGCCCCCGGGTAGGTGTTCTGGTACCACGTGCCGCCTACACCGGCGTTCTTCTCCACGATCGTGAACGGGATGCCCGCCTCCTTGAGCCGGATGCCCGCCAACAGCCCCGACTCACCGCAGCCGATCACGACGACGTGGTGGTCCGCTCGGGTCGAGGGATCCAGGGTGATGGCGTGCCGCTCGGCTCGCGCGTCCCTGCCGTCGAGTTCCATCTCCTCGAGCAGCATCGGCACGTACTCGTCGGGTACCGGTTCGCAGACCAGCCACTCCATCATCTCCTTCAGCAGTTCCGGTCCGATCGGTTCGGGTTCGGGGCAACCGCGATCGCGGTAGTCGGCGATCACCTCGAGTGCGATCTTGCGGACGGCGGCCTTGTCCTCCTCCGACATGTACCCCTGAACTTCGTTGAGGAAGAGGCCGGCCGGCTTGAGCGCCCCACGGATCAGCGTCGGGTCGGCCGCCATGTGCACCAGCGACAACATCAACGTCGGGATGCTGACGTCGAGCAAAGCGTCGGTGATCTCCTCGTCGGAGGACGTAAATGGTTGCCCTGCATGTGGGTTGCGCACCAGATGGTGCTATCACGGCGGACTGGCGCCGCGCAGGCCATCGGCGGAACGGAGCAAAGGTTGAGGCGGCACTGGACGGGGTACCACCGGTCGGTGATTGAGAACGACGGCACCGACGACGCGCTAACCCGACGGCCGCCCGGTGTGGACGACGACACCATCGAAGCGGTCGGGATGGTTTCGGAAGCGCTCGAATTCGTCGAACGCGCGCGCGGGCACCTCTACTCCTTCCATCAACTGCTGGGGCACGCCGACCTGACCCTTGGCGACGCGTGTGACAAGTTGCGCGCGGCGGGACACGGGGACGCGGCCGACCGACTGGAGACCGAACTCGTCGGTCGCAACGTCCTGCAGGGCCGCTGGACGTTTCAGATCGTCGAGGACTTCGACGACAACTACTGGACCGAGTTTCGCAACCAAGAGCACCGGCTGCGCGATGAGCTGCAACGAGGCAGACGGCACGTGTTCGAGGCGAAGATGAAGGAGGAACGCCGAACCCGCGGCCGCGTCGGGCACGAGGCGCGGCCCTGAAGACCGGGGTGAAGCGACCCGGGAGGATCTACTCTCGGTGCATCACGTACTCGACGATGAGGTGATGTGAAGTGGGTATCTCGCCCCGGGTCAACGGTGCCGTGCCACCCGACGTTCCGCTGTCCGACATCGATCTCGGCTCTTGGGAGTTCTGGGCGCAGGACGACGACCTGCGCGACGGCGCGTTCGCCACCCTGCGTCGTGAGGCGCCGGTTTCGTTCCATCGGGAATTCGTCCAGGACGGGGTCGAGGCGGGCAAGGGGCATTGGGCGGTCACCCGCTTCGACGACGTCTTCCACGCCAGCCGTCACCCGGAGATCTTCAGCTCGGCTCAAGGCATCACGATCGGCGATCAGGTACCCGAACTCAATGAGTACTTCGGCTCGATGATCGCGATGGACGATCCCCGTCACACCCGGCTGCGCAACATCGTCCGGAGCGCCTTCACGCCAAGGGTGCTCGCGCGCATCGAGGACTCGGTGCGCGATCGCGCTCGCCGGCTGGTCACCGAGATGATCGCCGCCCATCCCGACGGCACCGGCGAGTTGGTCACCGAGCTGGCCGGTCCCCTTCCGCTGCAGATCATCTGCGACATGATGGGCATTCCCGAGGAAGACCACCTGAAGATCTTTCACTGGACGAACGTCATCCTCGGTTTCGGCGACCCCGACCTGACGACCGATTTCGACGAGTTCCTCCGATTCGCGATGGACATCGGCGCCTATGCGACGGAGTTGGCCGACGATCGGCGGGCTCACCCCGGCGACGATCTGACGACCAACCTGGTGCAGGCCGAAGTGGACGGCGCCGGGTTGACGTCCAGCGAGGTCGCGTCGTTCTTCATCCTGCTGGTGGTGGCGGGCAACGAAACCACCCGCAATGCGATCAGCCACGGCGTGCTCGCCTTGAGCCGTTATCCCGATCAGCGGGCGGACTGGTGGAGCCACTACGACGAGGTGGCGCCGACGGCCGTCGAGGAGATCGTCCGCTGGGCGTCACCGGTGTCGTACATGCGGCGCACCGTCACCCGCGACACCGAGCTGGGCGGGGTGCCACTCGGCGAGGGCGCGAAGGTCACCCTCTGGTACGGATCCGCGAACCGCGACGACGCGAAGTTCGTCGACCCGTGGACCTTCGACGTGCGGCGTCAGCCCAATCCGCACGTAGGTTTCGGCGGCGGCGGTGCGCACTTCTGCCTCGGGGCGAACCTGGCCCGGCGCGAGATCACGGTGATCTTCGAGGAGCTTCATCGCCGGATCCCCGACCTCACCGCGACCGAGGAACCCGATCGCCTGCGGTCCGCGTTCATCCACGGGATCAAGCGGTTGCCGGTCGCCTGGACGCCGCCACGGTAGGAGCGGGCTAGGCCGCGCCGTCCTCGCGGGCGGCGCACAGTTCGGCCAGCTCCTCGCGAGTGGGACCGTCGGGCACCGCGGGCCGCCAGCCGGAGGCGTAGATCTCCCTTGCCCGGGGCTCTATGGCATCCAGACTCGCTGGGAGCGCGTCCATCCGGGCGTAGGGCTCGACAACGGCGCGCAGGGTATCGTCGGCGGCGGCCGCGGCGACGACCAGATCGGACGGCAGACGCCGGGTGGTGTCGACGTCGCCACCCGACCACCTGCGCAGCCGGTCGGCGTCGGCGTGGCAATGGTCGTCGAACCACGGCCGAATGTTCTCGGTGCACCACTGGTCGAATTGCACTGTGGCAGAGTCGATGTCAACGGCATTCTCGTCCAAGGCATCGATCAAGGCCCGCGCCTGCGCGAGCGCCAACGTCACGCCCCGCCCCGCGAGCGGTGTCGTCGTGCAGACGGCGTCGCCCACGGAGATCATGCCCGGCGTCATCGGTTGGCCGGAGGCGTCGAGCTGGCCCCGGTAGCCGTTGTACAGCTTGCCGCCCGGCAACACCGGCGCCATCGCGCAGGCGCGGCGCGGATCGATCCACTCGGCCAGCTGAGGAATCGCGCTGATGGCTGCTTCGAAGACCTTCGCGTGCCGCAGGCGGCGCAGCCGGGGATCCGTCCCGTCGTGGGCGAAGGTGATCGAGAACGTCCGGTCGTCGTGCAGGAAGCCGATGGCGAAGTAGCCAGGGAAGCCCAGCGACAATCCGATCGGCGAGTTCGTCGGAGCGGGTGGGGCACCGTGGAAGTCAGCGTGGAAGCGGTATAGCCGGTCGACGTACACGGCGCCGCAGTCACCGCCCTCGGGCGGCGGTCGAAGTTCGGCGGTGAATCTGCTCCCCCGGCCGGAAGCGTCGATGACGACGTCGCCTACGAGGGCATGGCTCGACAGCGAAACCCCATGGATGCGGCCGCCATGCTCGACGACTCCGTCGACGTGATCGGTGCGGACCTCGATCCTGTGCTCCCCCAAGGCCCGGCGGCGCAATGCCGCGTCGAACGTCGCGCGTCGGCACAACAACGCGGCAGCGCGCCCGTCGGGGGCGTCGGCGACGACCGCACCTGCATCGACCAAATCGTCGAGCACGTCCGGCATTTCGGTGCGCAGGGCATCGACGACCGGGCCACGCAGCGTGTGCGCGTGATGGAACTGCATGACTGCCCTGCGGCGCCACGGGCCATGTGCGGGTGGGCCGGGGTCACGGTCGACGAGGACCACGTCGTGACCGCGCCTGGCGAGCGCGATCGCGGTGAAGAGCCCAGTCGGTCCGGCGCCGACGACGACCGTTCGCATCAATCCCCCTTTTAGGGTAACTTGGAGTGTAGTCAATACACTGAGGGTGACCTGAATGAGCGAATCTGTCAAGCGCGATTACCGATCCCCCCTGCGTGCCACCCAAGCCGCAGGCACCCGACGATTGATCGTGTCGGCGGCCGCGCGGCTGTTCATCGCCGACGGCTACGGCGCCACCACCCTAGACGGGGTGGCCGAATCCGCAGGTGTGAGCCGCAAGACGGTGTTCAGCGCTGTCGGCGGCAAGGTCGACCTACTGAAGACGGCGCTGGACTGGGCCGTCGCCGGCGACGACGAGAGGGTGGCGATGGCGAACCGGCCAGCCATCCGAGACCTGCTCGCCTTGGCGGACCCCTCGGCGCTCGTCGCGCAATGGGCTCACGTCCTGGTCGACATCGACGTGCGGGTTGCCGGCCTGTTCCGCGCATTGGAAGTCGCCGCTGACGGCGACGATGAAGCACGCCGACTGCTCGACGAATTCCGGGGCCAGCGCCTGGTGGACGCCCGCGCCGTCGTCAAGCGCCTCGCCACCCTCGACGCCTTGTCCGAAACCATGTCACGCGCCGACGCGACCGACGTCGCCTGGTTGGCGACCGACCCGTTGCTGTTCGACCGCCTGGTTCGCAGCCGCGGCTGGTCGGTCGGCAAGTTCGAGGCGTGGCTGACCGCGACGCTGACCGGCCAACTGCTCCGGTTTTAGTTAGCGGACCTCGTGCCTCCCAGACGTTCCACGCTGGTCGGTTCGAGACGGATCCTCCTGGCGCACATGGTCGGTCGCCTGCTCCTCGTCGTCCGCCTTCTTCCGGGGATCGAGGTTGTCGGCGCGTTCGCGTTGCGCGTCCAGCTCCTCACGCGTGCTGTTCACGTGTTCGCGATGTCCGGCGGCCCGGTCCTGCAGTCGGGCGGCTTCGGCGGCCTTCGCCTCGGCTTCTGCCTGGGCGGCGCGCGCTTTGGCCTCGGTCTCGGCGGCGACGGCCTCCCGCTTCTCCAGTCGGCCGCTCTGCTCGCGCACGTCGTCGCGGATCCGGTCGGCCTGCACGCGGCGCCGGCGTTGGTTTGCCGCGCGTGCGGCGAAGGCGAGAAGTAGCACGATCACCAGGGCCACGACGGCGATGATGATCCAGGTAGTGGTGGTCACGACGGCTCCTTCCGATGGGCAGCACGTCAGCCGTATTGACGTACACGCTGATTGCGCGGATGCCCATCCCCGTCGAGATTCAAACCGTCACGGCGCTACGCCACGATCAGCGTGCCCTTCATGTTCGGGTGATACCTGCAGTAGAACGGATAGCTGCCGGGCGTCGTCGGCGCCGAAAACGTCGTCTTCTCCTTGCCGTCGGCCTCGGCGTCGAACTGCCCCTTGGTCTGCGACGTCACCGAGTGCTCGACCGTGTCGTCATTGACGACGTTGATCTCTGCGCCCGGTGACACGGTGATCGGCTCGCCGAAGTTCATCCCCGAGATCGTGATGGTCGCGCCTTCGGCGGCCGGGGCGTCGCTGCTGCTCGTGGTCACGGTGCCGCTCTGGGTCGCGCTCGGAGTGCCAGAACTGCCGCACCCGGAAGCCACGCCGATGATCAGTCCAAGCACGGCCAGCACCACAGTGAATTTCGCCATCGGCATCCCCGTTCATTGGTGGTCTGCGATGGACACGCTGGGACGACCCGTTCGGTTCAACTCAGCTCAGAAGTAGCCGTTCGGGGGCGCGGTTACCGCTTCGAGCGTCGTCCCGACGTGCGGATGATCGGGCGGGAGACGCGCCCGGCGTGACGACTACAGCGTTGCGGTGAGCGGACCGGTCGACTGGCAGTTGGACTGGGGCGGATTGCCGGTCAACACGCACCCGCGCCCCGTCGCGGTGTACGTGGCGCCCGGCCGATATGGCGCATAGAACACCTGGGCCGTGAGGATTCCCTCACCCACGTCGCACTGTTCGGCCGTTTGGCTGCCCTGCATCTGGATGCACGCCACCGACGAGATGGTCTCGGCCCCGGCTCCACACGCTGCCGCCTGGACCGTCGCCGTCACCACGTCCCGGCCCGACACCTGAACGACGCGGGGCGCGGACAGGGTGAACGCGCACGGTGCGGGATCCGTCTCTGCGGCGGACACCGCGGCGGGCAGCAGGGCCACGCCGAGCATCGTGGCGGCGCAGGCAACGAGGACGCGGCGAACCATTATCGGATGGTAGGTCACCGCAGTACCCGCTCGTCGACGATGAACAGGATCAGTGTCACGGCCAGCGTCCCCGCCGCCAGCCAGATCGCGTGCGCTCCCCAGGCACGGCTGGCGAAGGCGCCGATCAACGCTCCCCCGGCGAAGGCGAGGATGACCGTGCCGTAGATGCCGCACGCGCGCCGCGCCGCCGCGCTCTTCTCGACGACGCCGTCGTAGCCGGATTCGACGAACCGCATCAGGTTTCCCGTCGTCGCAACCGGGAGATACGCCAGATCGCCGATGTTGCGGAACAGACCCATCTGGACCGCCGCGAGGAACGCGATCGGCACCGTGACGTAATTGTGCGCGACGCTCACCGGCACGAACCCGATGGCCCCGAGGACGATCACCTGCACGGCGATGGCCCACCGCAATGGATGCGTCACGATCCGGTCGGCCCGCCCGGACTTGATGTGGGAGGCGAGCCAGATGCCGACGACGAACGCCAGAATCGGCCACACGTGGGCCATGGCCGCCGCCAGCTTGCGCTCGGAGAGGTCGATCGCGAAGAAGATGACGTTGCCGGTTTGCACGTTCGCGAACACCCCGCCGCGGACGTAGAACGTATGCGCATCCATGAACCCGTTGGTGAGCGTGAGCAGCAGCGCGAACCACAGCGTCCTGGTCCGATCGGTGTCGTCGGGGCCCGTCGGCGCATCGCCCATCGAGACAACCTAACCGGCGCGGCGCCGGGGCAGGCTAGTGCGCGCCGAGGGCGCTGAGCATGCCCGCCGCCGACCGGGGCCACGGGAATTGTTCGGCGCGGCGCCGCGCGTGGCTCCTGCGCAGCGGTTCCGGCCTGTCGATGATCGAGGTCACCGCATGGGCGATGGCCGTCGGATCGTTGTCGGCCGCTGCTCCGCTGTCGCTGGTGAGGATCTCGGCCAGTGCCGACGTCCTCGAAACGACGGCCGGTGTGCCGCAGGCCAATGCCTCCAGCGCGGCCAGCCCGAAGGTTTCGTGCGGACCGGGCGCAAGGGCCACGTCGGCCGAAGCCAGGATGCCTGCCACGGTGTCTCGGCACCCGACGTAGCCGGTGAAGTCGACGGGCAGCCGAGCGGCCTGGCGCTCCAGCCTGTTGCGCAACGGTCCCTCGCCGACGATCACGAGGCGGGCGTCGACACCCGAATCCCGAAGCGCGGCAACGGCATCGATGCTTCGATGGGCGTGCTTCTCGACCGAGAGCCTGCCGCAGTGCACCAACAACGTCTGCTCCGGCCCGGCCCACTGCCGCCGCACCGCGTCGCACCGGTGCCGGGGATGAAACTGGTCCAGGTCGACGCCCAGCGGCACGGTCACCGCGTTGTCGGCTGCGATGCGGTCGAATTCCTCGCGGGCGAACGCGGTCGTGCACACCACCGCGTCGTAATTGGCGGCGGTTCGCCGGTTCGCCACGTCGGCGGCGGCACGGGCAAGCCGGCGCGGAAGCAATTGTCCGAGCAGACGATCGAGACGCTCGTGCGAGATCATCACGGTCGCGACGCCGTGGCGACGGCCCCACGGACCCAGCGACCGCAGCGTGAGCCGGTCGGACACCTCCAAGGCGTCGGGTTCCAGCCGTTCGAGCAGAGTGGTGACCGGTCCGGGAAGCACGGCGCGGTAGCCGCCGGTGAACGGAATCAGTCTGGCGGGCAGCGAGATTCGTCGGACTCCCGACGGCAGTCGCTGCGCGTCGGGCCGGGCTCCCGGGACCAGGAGGTACACCTCGTGCCCGGCGGCGCAGTACTCCGCGCCCAGCCGGTCCACCGCGGTCCGCAGCCCTCCCGAGCGCGGGCCGTAGAAGTTTGCGACCTGAACGACCCGCATGACACCAGCAGAACGTGGACGGATGTGCGGTGATGAACGGTGGTTGAACGGCCACCTGAATGCGCGGTGAACAGCCGCCTAGCCCACGTGCTTGGTGAACCAGTCCTGCACGCGCTTCCACGCGTCGGCGGCGGCCGTCGGGTCATAGCGTTCCCCGGTGTCGTTGAAGAACGCGTGATCGGCGCCGGGCTCGACGACCAGTTCATGCACCATCGCCGCCTTGGTGAGCGCCTGCTCCGCGGCGTCCTTCGTCGCGTTGACGCGGGCGTCCTTCTCGCCGTAGAAGCCGAGCACCGCGACGTCCTTGGATCCGGCGAAGTCAGCGCCGTCGGGCAGCGGACCATAGAACGGGACGGCTGCCGCCAGCTGCGGCTCACCCGACGCGAGCAGCTGCCACACCAGCCCACCGCCCATGCAGAACCCGACGGCAGCGACCTTCACGCCCGGCGCGCGGCGCTGCAGTTCCGCTACGCCGGACTTGAGGTTGGCGACGAACTCGGCAGGCGGGATCTTGCTGAGGGCGGCGGTGGCCTGCGCCGGATCGGTGAAGGTGGCGGTTCCACCCTGCGCGGAGAGCAGGTCGATGGCCAGGCTCGAGTAGCCGATGCCGGCGAACCGGCCGGCGACCGAACGCACCCAGTCGTTGAGCCCCTTGTTCTCGTGGATGACCAGCACCGCACCCTTCGGGCTCTGCGCCGGCGCCCAGGCTCCTTGCAGTTGGCCCTGCGGCCCGGCCCACGTGACGGCCTCGGTGGGCACCGTGTTCTCCGAGCCCGGAGGCGGTGCACTCTCGGTGGCCGCGCCGGTGGAGGTGGCCGGTGCGTCGGCGGTGGGTTCCCGGCTCTCACCGCACGCCGCGATGAGCGCGGTCGCCGCCGCGGCGCCGACGCCGATCAACGCCAAGCGCCGCAACGCCTCCCGTCTGGACAGCAACCCGTCCACGTGGTCGGTGGCAATCTCCTCTGCAATGTAGCGCTGTAGCGGGGTCACCTTGGCGAGTATGCCTGTGTCTGCTGAACTGCGGTTGGAGAAGTGCTGGACAGCGAATACTGATCCTCATGGCCAGTCCAACCGCCCGAAACGCCCTCAAGGGCCGCGTTGCCGTCGTCGCCGGAGCTACTCGCGGCGCCGGGCGTGGCATCGCGGCTGGGCTCGGTGAGGCGGGGGCGACGGTCATCTGCACCGGCCGCAGCAGCAGGTCGGGCAATCTGAAGTCCGACTACGACCGGCCGGAGACCATCGAGGAGACGGCCGAACTCGTCACCACCCTCGGTGGCGTCGGCATCGCCATCGCAGTCGACCACCTGGATGCCGCTCAAGTACGGGGTCTCGCCGACCGGCTGCGGACGGAATACGGCGCCATCGACATCCTGGTCAACGACATCTGGGGCGCCGAGGTACTGAAGGGACCGCCGTCGACGTGGAACCGCCCGATGTGGGAACTCGACCTGAACGCCGGTCTGCGCACGGTGCGTCTCGGGGTCGAGACGCACCTGATTACGTCGCACTGTCTGCTCCCGCTGCTCGTCACGCGGCCCGGCGGACTGTTGATCGAGGTGACCGACGGAACGGCCGAATTCAACGCCCAGAACTACCGGATCTCCGTCTTCTACGACCTCGCGAAGGTGGCGGTGAACCGGATCGCCTTCAGCCAGGGCCACGACCTGGCGCCGTTCGGCGGGACCGCAGTGGCGGTCACGCCGGGCTGGCTGCGCTCGGAGATCATGCTCGACAACTATCGCGTCACCGAGGAGAACTGGCGCGCGGCCATGGAACCCAGGGGCGACGGCTACCCCACCGCACCTTCCGCGTTCACCGAGTCGGAGACCCCACGGTTCATCGGGCGGGGCGTCGCGGCCATCGCGTCGGACCCCGACCGGGCGCGGTGGAACCAGCGGTCGGCGAGTTCAGCGCAGCTCGCCCGTGAGTACGGCTTTACCGATGTCGACGGGCGTCAACCCGATGCCTGGTTCGAAGAGTAGACAAATATCGGAATCTGTTCACTTTTTCGTTGACACCGCCGTCGGCGCCCTGTTCCATGACGGAGTGACCTACGACACGATCATCCGCAACGGCCGCTGGTTCGACGGCACCGGCGCCGCGTCAGCGGTACGCAATCTGGGCATCCGCGGCGGCCACGTGGTGGCGATCTCCGCCGACCCGTTGGACGAGACGGGTTGCGCGGAGGTCATCGATGCCACCGACAAGTGGGTGCTGCCCGGGATGCTCGACATCCACACCCACTACGACGTCGAGGTGCTCGACGGCCCAGCGCTGAGCGAATCGCTGCGCCACGGCGTCACGACGGTGATGCTCGGATCCTGCTCGCTGTCGACCGTCCACATCGACGGCGTGGACGCCGGCGACATCTTCGGCCGAGTCGAGGCCATCCCGAGGGAACACGTCATCGAGGCCGTCAACCGCCACAAGACGTGGAACAGCTTCGAGGAGTACGTCCGGGCACTCGAATCCCGACCGCTCGGCGCGAACGTCGCCGCGTTCATCGGGCACTCGGACATGCGGGCCGCGGTGATGGGCCTGGACCGCGCCACCACGAAGACCGAACGGCCCACGAAGGGCGAGCAGGCCCGGATGGAGCGGATGCTCAAGGAGGCGCTCGATGCCGGCGTCGTCGGCATGTCGTCACAGCAGCTGCTGTTCGACAAGCTGGACGGCGACGTCTGCCGCTCCCGCACTTTGCCGTCGACCTACGCCAAGCCGCGCGAGCTGCGCCGGCTGAAGTCGCTGCTGCGCCGGGCCGGACGTGTTCTGCAGTCCGGCCCCGACATTCAGAACCCGCTGAATCTCGGTTCGCAGGTGGCCCAGTCGCTGGGCATCTTCCGCAATCCGCTCAAGACCAGCCTGCTGTCGGCCGCCGACGTGAAGTCCAACCCGTACGCGGTCTTGATGATGGGCCCGGTGTCCCGGTTCGTGAATCGGCTCGGCGGCAACTTCCGCTGGCAGCACCTGCCGGTGCCGTTCGAGGTGTACGCAGACGGCATCGACCTGGTGATCTTCGAGGAGTTCGGGGCCGGTGCGGCGGCGTTGCACCTGCGCGACGAAGTCGAACTCAACGCGCTGATGCGCGACGAGGACTACCGGCGCCGGTTCCGCAAGGAATACGAGAGCAAGTTCGGCGTGCGGGTCTGGCACCGTGACTTCTTCGACGCCGACATCGTCGCCTGCCCTGACGAATCCGTGGTCGGCAAGTCGTTCGGCGAGGTCGGCCGAGACCGCGGTGGCCTGCACCCCGTCGACGCCTTCCTCGACCTGGTGCTCGAGCACGGCAGGTCGCTGCGCTGGCGCACCACGATCTCCAACCACCGACCCGAGGTGCTCAAGAAGTTGGCCCGCGAACCGGGAATCCAGATGGGCTTCTCCGACGCCGGTGCCCACCTGCGCAACATGGCGTTCTACAACATGGGCCTAAGGCTGTTGCGCCACGTCCAGGACGCCGAGCGGTCGGGACAGCCGTTCATGACGATCGAACAGGCCGTACACCGGCTGACCGGCGAGCTCGCCGACTGGTACCGGCTGGACGCCGGCCATCTGCGGGTCGGCGACCGCGCGGACGTGGCGATCATCGACCCAGCCCGGCTGGACGACTCGCTGGACGCCTACGCCGAGGAACCCGTCGAGCACTACGGCGGGCTGCGTCGCATGGTCAACCGCAACGACGCGACCGTCACGGCCGTGCTGGTCGGCGGCCGCACCGTATTCACTGAAGGCGTGCCCACCGAGCTTGTCGGGCGGCAGCGCACCGGCCGTTTCCTGCGGGCGTCACACAAGGCGCCCGCCCTCCCCACCGAAAAGGATGAATTGGCAAGTGTCAGTTGAAGATACGGTTCGCGGACTGTGGAAGGCGCTGTCGGCTCGGGACTGGGACGGGGTGAAGGCGAGCGTCTCCGATGACTGCATCTACGTCGACATGCCCCTGCCCGCCGCCGGCGCGCGCGGCCCGGAGGACATCGTCAAGCGGTTGAAGATCGGCCTCGAACCATTGGCGTCCTACGAGAACCACGACGGGCTGTTGCTCTGCGACGGCGCCGACGTCATGTACGAACACTCCGAGACCTGGGTGTGGGCGACGGGTGAGACGGCGACCCTTCGGTTCGTCACCGTGCATCGCGTCGAGAACGACAAGATCACCATGTGGAAGGACTACTGGGACATGAGCGGCCTGACCGCCACGGCCCCGCCCACTTGGCTGGAGGATTTTGCGACGGCCGACACCTCGTGGATCTTCGACGCGACCGGACTGGTGTAAGAAACGCGAGT
Source organism: uncultured Actinomycetota bacterium (assembly GCA_963849055.1). Lineage (GTDB taxonomy): Bacteria > Actinomycetota > Actinomycetes > Mycobacteriales > Mycobacteriaceae > Mycobacterium. Next base: position 621,126 of record CAWKFI010000008.1, on the reverse strand, counting down.
TCGGCCCGGCACCACCGGCGCGCTCATATTCTTTTGATCATGAGCACGACCACGCTTCCGCCGGGGCCACCGTTGCCCCCGGCGGTTCAGGCTGCACTGATGTTGCGTTACTGGCCGCGCTACGTGTCCGCGTGCAGGCGCCGGTACGGCAAGGTCTTCACGTTGCGCATCGCCTCGATGGGCACGCTCGTGTACCTGTCCGATCCCGCCGACATCAAGACCGTGTTCGGCGGTGACCCGTCGGTTTACCATGCCGGCGAGGCGAACTCGATGCTGGCGGGCATGCTCGGTACCAGTTCCGTACTGGTCGTCGACGACGACGTCCACCGCGACCGGCGCCGGCTGATGCTCGCCCCGTTTCACCGCGACGCGGTGGCCCGCCAGACCGGTCTGATAGCCCAGATCGCGGCCGACAACATCGCAGGCTGGCCCGTCGGCGCCGACTTCGCGGTGGCGCCCAAGATGTCGGAGATCACCCTCGAGGTGATCCTGCGGACCGTCATCGGCGCGAGCGACCCCGCCCGGCTCGCCCAGTTGCGCGACCTCATGCCCAAACTGCTGAACGTGGGCGTCTGGGAATCCCTCGCGATCGCAACACCCGGGTTGCAGCGTCGTGGGCCGTGGCGGCGGCTGATGCACCGCATGGCCGAAGCCGACCGGCTGCTGTACGCCGAGATCGCCGAGCGACGCGCCGACCCCGAGCTCGCCACCCGCACGGATGCGCTGGCCATGCTGATCCGGGCGTCCGATGGCGAGTCCGGGATGTCGGACGTCGAACTGCGGGATCAGCTGATGACGTTGTTGGTGGCCGGGCACGACACCACCGCCACCGCGTTGTCGTGGGCGCTGGAACGGCTGACCAGACATCCCGCCGTCCTGGACAAGGCGATTCGCGCCGCACGGTCGGACGGTCCGGACGCCGATGAGTACCTCGATGCCGTCTGCAAGGAGACGTTGCGCAACCGGCCGGTGGTGTTCGACGTCGGCAGGATCCTGACCGAGCCCGTCGAGATCGCCGGTTACCGCTTGCCCGCCGGGGTGATGGTGGCGCCGGGAATCGGGTTGGTGCACGGCAGTTCCGAGCAATATCCGCAGCCGGAGCGGTTCGACCCGGGCCGCATGCTGGGCGCCACCCTTGGCCCCACCACCTGGCTGCCGTTCGGCGGAGGCAACCGGCGCTGCCTCGGCGCGACCTTCGCCCTCGTCGAGATGAAGGTCGTGCTGCGCGAGGTGCTGCGCCGGGTCGATCTGGCGACCACGACTGCGGGAGCCGAGCGGCAGCGCGTCAAGCACGTCATCCTGGTGCCGCACCGTGGCGGCCGGATCCGGGTCCGCGCCCTTCGCGACGCGGCGCCGGTCACGCCGAGCTGCCCAGTGACACAACAGGCTTGAGCTACACGCTCTGAGCTACACGCTCCATGCCATCCGGAACTTCTCGGCCAGCGCTTCGGGCTCCAGGTCGGCATAGTTGTCGATCTCGTAGCGGCGCACCGCGACGATCGCGTCGACCGCCGCATCACCGAGAATGCCTCGCTGCAGCGTAGATTCGGCCAGCGCGTCGATGGCTGCGCCCTGGCTGTCCGGGAGCAGCGCGATGCCGGCATCGGCGCGCTGCCCGCCGGTGAGCGAGGCCGGGTCGACCGTGGTCTCCTGCGGTAGCGGCAGTTCCCGCTCGATGCCGTCCAGCGCCAGACCGAGGATCGCCGCCGTCGCAAAGTACGGGTTGGCCGACGGGTCGACGATCTTCACCTCCACGTTGGCGCCGTGCGGATTGCTCGGCCCGGCCTGCAGGAAGCGCACGGCGGCCTCGCGGTTCTCGGTGCCCCAACACACGCTGGCCCCCGACCAGTGCCCGGGCTGCATCCGCAGGCCGGACAGGATCGACCCGCACAGCACCCCTTGGGCTTCCGCAAGGCCGGCGAGCACCCCCGCGACGGCGGATTCACCCGACGGCGTCATCCCCCGAACGCCCTCACCGCCGGAGAACAGCCGAACGCCGTCGCGCTGCAGCGAGAAGTGTTGGTGGGCACCGGATCCCACGCTGCCAGCGAACGGCACCGGCGAGAAACTCGCCCGCACCCCGCACCGACGCGCGATCCGGCCCACGATGATCCGCGTCAGGATCATTTGATCGGCGGCGGCGACGGGTGACTGGGGCGTCAGCGAGATCTCGAACTGGTTGGCGCCGTATTCGGGGTGCAGCTGCTCGATGGCCACTCCCGACCCGGTGGCCGCTTCCATCACGTCGCGGACGAATCCCTCGAACTCCAGGACGCCGGCCAGGCCGTACTGCGCCCACAGGTTCGAGGGCAGCGGCGAACCGTCGGGACCCACCAGGACGAACTCGATCTCGTGGCCGACGGAGGCTTCGAGGCCCGCCGCCTTCAGCCGCTCCTCCATACGCCGCAGGACGGCGCGACTGCAATACGGGTCTGGCGAGCCGTCCTGCCCGAAGAAGGATGCGGGCGCCCACGCCAGCCCGTCACCGAGGATGCGTAGCCCGGCCAGATCGATCCGGATTCGCTGATCCCCCACCGCACTGATGCCGTTCCCGACAACGACGCCGGTCTGGTCGATCGCGAACACGTGCCAGACCGGACTGGCGCCGAGGCCTGGGTCGGCGAAGGCGCCCATTCTGCGCAACGGCACCGTCTTGGCGTGGATCAACCCTGCGGGATTGACCACCGTGCCGATGAGGGTCGCGACGCCGTCGGACTCGAGCTGAGCGATGGCCGCCGCAGCGAGTGGTTTGGCTGCCATGGCAGACATTCTGCCTCCCATGACGCCGTGATGTGCTCCTGCGCCGCGGTTTACAGCGTGATCTTGCAGCTTTGGCCGATGTCGAGGGTGCGCAGCATTCGGCCCATGCCCAGCCACATCGCACAGGACAACGCCAGATCGGTGAGCAGCTCGCTGTCGAACTGCTCGTTGCAGCGGTCCCAGAAGTCCTCGTCGTCACGCAGGCCGGTGTGGTCGGCGGCGAAGCGCTCAGCGAACTCCGCGGCGATGCGTTCCTGCGGGCTGTAGCCGGGCCAGGTCCGCCACTCGGCCGCGTGGTCGTAGAGGTCTTCGTCGACACCCGCCGCAATGCCATCCGAGTCGCGCGTGTTCTGGCAGACGACGCATTCGTTGTCGAGCGCGATCACCATGCGGGCCAGCTCGCGGACGCGCAGGGGCAGCCGGTTCTTGGTGTAGACCGCGTTCGTGTACTTGGCCATGGCGGTGCCGATGTCGGGTGACTTGAGCACCCATCCGGCCGCGTCGTCGTCGGCGAAGTCTCCAATTCGGCTCATGGCCGGATCGTACGCCGGAGATCGCAATTCTGGAACACGTTCTAGTTTTTCGTTCGATCAGCCCGCCGCGCCGACCAACACCCGGTCGTCTTCCCACCCGCGTTGCACGAGCATCCGGTGCGCGATCCGCTCGAAGGCGGCCTCGACCTGGGCGCGGTCGGGCCTGCCCTCGAATTCGGGTGAGCGGGCCAGCTTGTCGACGAGCTTGCCGACGATCGCGGCCGATACGGCGTCGACCTGCTTCATCCCGGCCTGCGTGAGCCACAGCCTGTCGTCGGTGCGCAGCGCGTAACCGAGCGTGACGAGGGCGTCGAAGGTGGGCTCGAGCACCTCGCAGGGCACGCGGAGACGGTCACCGATCTCGGACAGCGTGGCCGAGCCGAACACCTGATTCTGGCGGTAGATCTGGATGAGCCCCCACAGCTTGGCGATGTCCAGCTCGCACCCGGGCCCGCCTGCGAGGCTGCGCAACCGGACGTCCGGGGAGTCGCGGAACATCCGGCCAACGGCGACCTCGAGGATCTTGTCGGACGACTCGGTGCTTGGCATGCCGAAGCCCTCGCCGAGGTCGGTGGCCGAGACCGCGTCCATCTCCCGCAGCGGCACCTCCTTGAGGAATAGCGCGACGACGAACCCGACGAGGGCGACCGGCACGGCGCACAGGAACACCGTGCCGAGCGATTCGGCGTACGCGTTCACGATCGGCGCGGCCATCGCCGGTGACAGCTGGTGCAGCACCTGTGGCGATTCCGCTGCGCGCGGCGGCGCACCACTTGCCAGCAGGGCGGGGCCGATGCGGTCGGCGAGGAAGTTGGTGAAGAGCGACCCGAAGATGGCTGCGCCGAACGAACTTCCGATGGTGCGGAAGAACGTGACACCAGACGTGGCCACGCCGAGGTCCGCGAAGCTCGAGGTGTTCTGCACGGTCAGCACCAGAACCTGCATGCACAGGCCGATGCCGGTGCCGAGGACGAACAGGAACAGCGACTGCTGCCAGGTGGGCGTCGCGGCGTCCATCCGCGACAGCAGCAGGAATCCGAGCGCCATGATCGCGGTGCCAGCCACCGGGAAGATCTTGTAGCGCCCGGTGCGGCCGACGAGGATGCCGCTGCCCATCGAGGTGATCAGCAGGCCGGCCACCATCGGCAGCGTGCGCAAGCCGGACTCCGTCGCCGACACGCCGTCGACGAATTGCATGAACGTTGGCATGAAGGTCAGGGCTCCGAGCATGGCGAACCCGACGATGAACGCGAGGACGCAGCACACCGTGAACACGGGGCTGGCGAACAGCCGCATCGGCAGGATCGGCTCGGCGGTGCGGGCTTCCACGATCACGAAGGCCGCCAGGGCGACGGTGGATCCCGCGAACAGGCCGATGATGGTCGGCGAACCCCAGGCGTATTCGCCGCCGCCCCAACTGGTTGCGAGCGTGAGGCCGGACGCGCCGAGGCCGACCAGCACGATGCCCGCGTAGTCGATGGCGGGTCGGGCCGCGCTCTTGGTCAGCGCGGGGATGGCCGCCATGCCGACAGCGAGGACGACCATCGCGACGGGCACGTTGATCCAGAACGCCCAGCGCCACGTCAGGTGATCGGTGAAGAAACCCCCGAGTAGCGGGCCGATGACGGTCGTCACGCCGAACACCGCGCCCAGCGCGCCCTGGTAGCGGCCGCGTTCACGCAACGGGATCACCTCGCCGATCACCGCCATCGCGGTCACCATGATGGCGCCGCCGCCGATGCCCTGCAGGGCACGAGCGGCGACCAGCATGGTCATGGAACCGGCGAGGCCGCACAGCACCGAACCGGCGAGGAAGAACAGCACCGACGCCTGGAAGACGACCTTGCGGCCGAACAGGTCACCGAGCTTGCCGACGACCGCGGTCACGATCGTGGAGGCAAGCAGGTAGCTCGTCACCACCCAGGACTGGTGCCCCGCGCCGCCCAGATCGGACACCACGGTCGGCAGTGCGGTAGCGACGATGGTCTGATCAAGCGCCGCCAGCAGCATCCCGAGCAGGACTGCGAGGAAGATGAAGTTGCGCCGCTGCGGCGTGATCATCGCGCTCGCTGACCCGGGATCTGCAGTGACGCGTTCCAATGAATCGGTCATGCCCACCTCTCGTCATGGTCGGGCGTACCCAAACGCCACAGACCATATCGTTAGATAGGCTATTAATATTACGGACCGCGACGGTGGTCCTGGTCACGCGACGGGTTGCCGATGGGCAGTGTCTATTGAATGGGCACTGCCTATTGCGGCGGCCGGGACACGCACTGCGCGGAGTACAGCGCCTCGCCCAGCTTGTCCATCAGTTCCAGCTGCGTCTCGAGGTAGTCGACGTGCTTCTCCTCGTCGGCGATGATCATCTCGAACAGGTTCGCGGTGGTGCTGTCTTCCTTCTCGCGGCAGAACACGATCGCGGGCTTCAGACGCCCCAGCACCTCGTATTCGATGGCGAGGTCGGCCTCGAACTGCTCGCGCAGGGTCTGTCCGACGCGCAGTGAGAACAGCCGCTGGTAATTCGGCAGGCCGTCGAGAATCAGAATTCTGTCCGTTATGGCCTCGGCGTGACGCATCTCGTCGAACGATTCCGCGCGGGTGTGGTTGGCCAACTCGGTGAAGCCCCAATTGTCCTGCATCTTGGAATGCAGGAAATACTGATTGATGGCTGTCAGTTCACTTGTCAACTGCTCGTTGAGCAACTTGAGAACCTCGGGATCGCCTTGCATGTCGCTCCTCTAACACCGGGGGCTGGTCGAGTGTCACTGGCTGTCGAACGGTCCTCAATCTAGTCCACCGCAACGACGAGAGCGACCGATTGACAGCGGTTTTCGGCGTGTCCGGAGCAAGTCGGAGGGCGACCGCACCCCTGCTGGCCATGGGGGATGGACTGGCTGCCCTAAGTAAGGTTAGACTGCGCTAACCGGTTGGCACGGTGCTCCGATCCCCTCGGCGCATCCGAATTCGAGGCAGGAGCTCATGGGCGAGTACAAATTGCACTCGCTCATTCTGGCCGCCGATTATCGGGTCGATGACGTCGAGCGAATGTGGTCGTCGATCAAGTCGCGCCAGTCGCATTTAGGCGAAATTGCCGCCCATCACGTGGTGGTCTACAAATCCATTTGGGAACCCGGGCGCGTGCTCGTCACCATCGGGGTTCGTCATCCGAATTCGGTGCGGGAGGTTTTGCGGTCACCGGCGATCTTCGAATTGTTCGACGTCTCCGGAGTCGACGACATTCCGGCGATATTCGCCGGTGAAGTGGTCGAGAAGATCGATCTCTACGAGCCGAGCCCCGACGACGTCGTCGCCGGAGTGATCGTGGGAGTGGTTACGCCCGTCGAAGACGTCCCCATGCTGATGGAGAAGGTGCACGGGGCCGCAGATCGGTTCAAGCAGGCGGGCGTCCGCAAGACCTGGGTGTACCGGGCGTTCGACGACGGCCACGAAGTGATGATCCTGCAGGAGATCGACGACGAGGCCAACGCCAGGCGATGGATCGATCACCCGGACGCCGCCGCCGAATGGATGTCCGTCGGCGGGCATCACGACCTCGGGGCCTATCCCACGCTGTTCGTCGGGAAGTTCGTTCACATGATGGCCGTCGACGAGCAGGTGAGCTGATGTTCGTCTGTCTGTGCACCGGGGTCACCAGTCAGGTGGTCACCGATCTCGTCGCGGAAGGCGCCTCGACGTCCAAGCAGATCGCCGACGCGTGTGGCGCCGGCGCCGATTGTGGTCGTTGCCGCCGCACGGTGCGTGCCATCATCGCCGCGTCCCACATGCAGGACTGCCCTCAACACGCAACCGGCTGACTCAGTCCGAGCCGCGGCGGTCCGCGAACTCGGCGAGGGCGTCGGCGTTGGCCGCGCCGCCCATCAATTCTTCGAACTGCGCGTACTCCCGGGTCAACGCGGCGCCGATGTCGGCCCGCGTCGGCTCGACGATCGTCTGCTTCACCGCCATCAGGCTCGAAATGGGCCGGGAGGCAAGCACTTCGGCGTAGCGACGGGCCTCGGGTAGCAGGTCGTCCGGCTCGCACACCCTCCACGCGAGTCCCATCCGGAGCGCCTCGTCCGCGTCGACCCACTCAGATGACATCAGGATCCATGCCGCGTTCTGCCGGCCCACGAGGTGCGGCAGCAGGTAGGACGACGCCGCTTCGGGCGCGACACCCAAGCTGGTGAACGGGCACTTCAGCCTCGCCGTCGAGGCCATGAACACCAGATCGGCGTAGCCGAGGATGGTGGCGCCGATGCCCACGCCGAGGCCATTGAGTGCCAGGATCAGCGGCTTTCGCAGATCGGTGAGCGCCGCGATCATGCCGGGGAAGCCGAACTCCCCCGCCTGGAAGTCAGGATCGGTGATGCGCGCCTGCATCTCGACCAGGTCGTTGCCCGCCGAGAACGCCCGGCCCGCGCCGGTCAGTACGACGACGGCGACGGTCGGGTCGTCGTCGGCGTCACGCAGGGCGACCGTAGTGGCGTCGTAGAGGGCCTCGTTGAACGCGTTGAGCGCCTCCGGACGGTTGAGCGTGAGGGTGCGAACGCCGTTCGCATCATCGATCTGCACGAGCACGGCAGCAGCGTATGCGTCAGCCGTTTGCCGGCATGCGCGCGGGTGCGACGAACGGGACCGTTCGACCCGGCAACGCCGTCACGGCAACTCCGCGGCGAACGGTGACCGCAGGACGTAGCGACTGGTGGGCACGGTGTCCACGTTCTGATTGGCGCCGAATGCCGCCGTGCTGGCCACCATCCGATTCATCCGATCGCTCAGGTCGGCGTCGTCGGCGGCGCCGAAGAACGCGTGCAGATCGCTGGTCGCCTCGATCGGAAACAACTCCTCCACGATCGCGGCGATGTCCGGGGCGCCAGGAGTGAGCGCCCGCACCACCGCGTTCTGCGCGTAGCCGAACGTCGACTGCGTCTCGATGGCGACCGGGGTGTGGTCGATGTGCCAACGGGCGAACCAGGTTTCGGCGTCCAGATCCGCGGGGCGGCGCAGCAGCGCGACGTTGGCCAACCCCTCCGTGCGCTCCCCGGGACCGGTTGCGGGCGCGGGTAGCGGAACCGACTCCGTGACCAGATAGGCGGCGAGCGCGTCGCATTCCCCGGCAAGGCGGGCCAGCGCGGCACGGATCGCAGCGCCGTAGCTCTGTTGGGTCCAGATGCTGACGAATGCCACCACCGGTGGATCCAGCGTCGTCAACGTCATCAACGAGTCCCGCACCGCGCCGTCGCGGACGTTGACCGTCAGGCCCGCAACGCCCATGGCGAGCAGGTCGTCGGCGACCGTCGTGCGCATCGTCGTGCACCATGCGTCGTCGGGCACGTCACGCCGCATCGTGATGATCACCTTTTCCACGCCACGAACGTACCGCCGACCGCAATGCGCTCCGCGGCACAGTCGGCGAGTGAGAATGAACGTGTGATCAAGGGCCTGGCCACCCGGCCGACGATGCCCGACGTGGGCGGCGTCGTCCGCGGCCTACTCGGCGTATTGCTCGTCGCGGGGATCGGGCTGCACTGGGGCGGCGCGAGTACGGCGACTGCCGCCGCGGGTGCCGCCGCCATAGCGGGAGCCACCGCCCTGCAGGACAGTCCGCGCGGCCGGATACCGCTGGTGATCGCGGTGTCGGCCGCGATGGGCGTCACGGTGCTGTTGGCGTCGGCGTTCTCGTACTACGACGTGGTGTTCACCGGGGTTGTGGTCCTGTGGTGTCTTGCGGCGGGGATGGCGTGGGCCGTCAGCTCGAATGCAGGACTCATCGCCGCGGCCGCGAGCGCGCTGCTCGTCACGCTGCCGCCGACCGAGCCGACGTGGTCGGGCACCGTCACTGCCACTGCCCTCGCCGTCGCCGGCGGTCTGGTTCAGGCCGCCCTCGTCGCGATCTGGCCGCGACGCCGCTGGCAGGTCCAGCGGGACGGACTGGCGCGCGCCTACCGCTCACTGGCCGCGGATGCCCGCCGTCTGGCCGACGATCCGACCGGGACCGTCGACCAGGAACCCCTGCTGTGGCTGCGCGAGGCGTTCACGCTGACGGATGCGCAGGCCCGGCGACGCCCGCTGGCGTACCGGGCGTGGTACGGGCTGCCGGAACGGATTTCGGTCACCGTGGCGGCGATCGCGGGGAAGTCGACCGGTGACGACGTCGGCTCACGCGTGTTGGCGGCCGCGTCCGACGTGTTGACCGCGGTCGCCGAACCGGATCGCGCCCTTCGCCGCGCAGCCGGGGATGCGATGAGTCGCTTCGAAGACGTCGCAGCGACCGCCGAGGGCGGCGAAAGAGCTCTGGTACAGCGGCTTTCGGACCAACTGCGCGAGGCGGTGACACTGCGCTTCGGCGACACCTCGCCGCAGGCTGCCGACCTCACACAGCTGCGGCGCCGCGGTCTGCCGGGCCGGCTCGGAAAGGTGGTGTCGTCCGTGCGCGGCCACTTCGAATGGAGCTCTCCTGTGCTGCGGCACGCCGTCCGCCTCGCCACGGCCACCGGCGTCGCGGTGGCGGTTGCGCGGTTCGCCGAAGTCCCCCACGGTTATTGGATTCCCCTCACCGTCGTCATGGTGCTGCGCCCGGAGACGGCCCACACGTACACCCGATGCGTCGGAAGGGTCGCCGGGAACGTCGCAGGCATCGTGGTGGCCTCGGCGGTGATCGTGGTGCTCCATCCGGAGGGGGCCACCGCGATGGTGCTCGCCGTGTTGTTCCTGGGCGTGGCCTACGCGGTGTCCGGGTTCGGTTACCTCGCACTGAGTGCCGCGTTGGCGGCGGCCATCGTGTTCCTCATCGACGTCGGTGGGGCCGCCGGACCGGCAGCGCTCGGCGACAGGTTGCTGGCCACCGTGATCGGCGGAGGCATCGCGGTGCTCGCCCACGTGGTGCTGCCCGACGACGCGCTGGTTCGGCTGAGGCAACGGGCGGGCGAGCTGCTCAAGACGGAGACCGACTACGCCGCAACGGTGATCAAGGCGTTCGTGCACCGGTTGGACGATCCGGCCGAGGCGCTGTCGTTGGCGTGGGAGCGTGCGTTTCGGGCGCGTGCGGCGTTCGAGGCAGCGGCGGGCGCTACCTGGTCTCTGGATCGGGCCTTCCGGCGCTGGCTGCGGTCCTACCGCAACGCGCTCAACGCGGTGACCGGCGCATGCGCCTCGCTCGAGGCGAGCCTGCCGGGTCAGCCGCCGTCGGCGTTGAGCCGGGACTTCGTCGTCGCGGTCGACTCGTACGTCGAGGCACTGTGCGGTGACCCCGCAACCCCCGGTTCGCCGTGGCGCGTCGACGTGGCCAAGCTGACCGAGGCCGCCCAGCGGGTACGCACCGAGCTGCCCGGCTCCGACGACGCGACGGCGCGGGTCCTGGTCACTGAAATCGCCACGATCACCAGTCAACTCGTCAAGGTCTCCACGGAGGCCGAAGAATCCGCGGCGCCGCGTTGACGGCTGGCTCAGTCGCGGGCCCAGCGCGGTTGGATGAACACGCCCTGAGCCTCGACCGTGACGCCCTCGTCGTCGGCGAGGTGACCGACGGCAAAGGTCTTGACCCCCTCGGTGCGGTCGATCCTGGCTTCGGCGTGCAGGGCTCCGAGCGGTGTGGTGCGCAGGTAACGCAGTGTGATGGTGCCGGTCAGTCGTGGCCGTTCGGCGGTGCTTGCCGCCTCCCCGAGGACGTGGTCGAGGATCAGCGCCGCGACACCGCCGTGCACGTGGCCGGGAGGCCCCTCGTAGGCCGCGCCGAGGTGAAAGTCGCTGTACACGCTGCCATCTCGCGCGTGTTGCACGACGATGGGCGGCGCGGTGGGGTTGCGCACGCCGATGACCGCATTGCCCCACGGCATCTGATCACCTTCGGAGCTGAACCGCACGCCGAACGACCCGTCGAGCTGCTTGGCGCGTAGCCGCGCGGTCGCCGCATCGATCTCCGCCTTCGCCGCCGCCACCGAGTCGGCGTCGACCTCCGTGCGGATGGTCGCGTCGATCAGGTCGCGAACGGATTGGGTGAGCGGTTCGTAGATCGCCCGCATTCGGGCGACTTCCTCGGCGGTGAGGTTCTCGACGGTGAAGTCCAGCATCTTCGAACTAGAACACGTTCTAGGGCAGGTGTCGAATCACCCGACCGGCCGCCGCCCCGCGGCTGATGCGAATCCCAGCCAGGTATGTCGATTTCCGGCCCAGCACCAACCGACCTTCGGCGCCTCCTTGTGGTCCGGGCCGTCGCGGCCGGTGCCGTTGCTGATCCAGATCGCCGGGGTCCTCGTATCCAGCACGCCGTTGGGCTTGCGCTTGCGGGATCCGGTCGTCATGAAACAGCGTCCCCGCTCGAGGATTTCGGGCAGCTGCAACAGCCAGTGCAGGCCCTCCGTCAGCGTGAGCGGTGTTCGGCCCTGAGCCGCGATGGCCGGATCGGCCTCGACGGGACTCCAGTTGGCCATGGCATCGCCGCGGTCGAGGCCGTCGACGAGATAGCCGGGTGAGTCGGGCAGCGTCGTCGTCGGACGGAACTCGTCGACGTCGGACATGTCGACGACCACGAAACCCGGCTTGCCGTTGCGGCTGATGAGTCCGGCGAGCGTCGACGCGGGCACTAGGTCCGGGCGCAGGACGAGCAATGCTCCCGGTGGCGGATCGGCCGATTCGGCGAGCTCGTGCAGTCGTGTCTCGGACCATCCGGCGATCCGGTGTACCCCGAGTTCGACGAGGCGATTCGCCTGTTCAGGCACGGTTGGCAGGGCTGACGTCACGGTGACCACGTGCCCGCAACGAAGCATGCCCGCCGGAAAGTTCCTACGATCGTCGACAATCGGCAAGATTCTGACGAGGAAAGGGCGATCTGCCATGGCCGCGGCCAGGCTGGACGGCAGCATCGAGTTGCCCGCGACGCTCGCCGACGTCGCCGCGCATCGGATTCGGGCCGCCATCCTGAGCGGAGCCCTCAAGCCCGGCGACAAGATCATCGAGGAACAGTTGTGTGCCGACCTGGGCATCAGCAGGGCGCCATTGCGGGAAGCGTTGCGGCTTCTCGGCCAGCAGGGGCTGGTCGAGCACCTGCCCCGCCGCGGTTCCCGGGTCACCGAGTGGTCGGCGTCGGACATCTTGCAGCTCTTCGCATTGCGTCACGTACTGGAACGGCACGCGATCGAGATGGCGCTACCGTTGTCCGACCCCGCGACGGCGCTCGAGCCGGTGCGCGCGGCGCTGGATCGGATGCGGGAACCCACCGACGAATTGGACCGTGACGACGCGCATCGGATGTTCCACGCCGCCGTCGTCGAACTGGCCGGGAACCGTCAGCTCGACATCGCGCTGGAACCCATCCTGCTCAAGCTCCAACTCCCCATGGCGATGAACCTCCGCGAGGAGGCGCGCCACCACCGGGCCGACGATGGCATCGTCCGGCATCAGGCGATTCTCTCCGCGTTGGAGAGCAACGATGCGCGCACGGTGATCACCGCGCTCGAGGATCACGGCCATCTGCACTACCTGGGGCTCGAATCGAGCGCCCAATCGGGGCTCAACGGAGATCGCTAACACGATCGACACACAGCCGTTCCGAAACCGCCATTATTTTGTCGACAATCGACGGTTATGGCATATGACGCGCACGGACCGTCGATCGGGCCATCGGTGGCCGAGATCCTCGACTCGCACGCTGCAGGGACCGGCTCGCCGACCAAGACCGCACTGCGCGTAGCCGACGCCATCGCCGCCAGGGGCGACGACGGGACATGGCTGTCGACGGTGCCGCGCGACGAACTGCTCGCCGCTGCCGCCGCAATCGAGAACCGCGCGGGCGCACGGACGCTGCCGCTCTACGGCGTGCCGTTCGGGGTGAAGGACAGCATCGACGTCGAGGGCGTGCCCACGACGCTGTCATGCCCCGACTACGCCTACGTGCCCTCGATCACCGCGCCGGTGGTGCGTCGACTTCTCGAGGCGGGTGCCCTCTACGTCGGTAAGACCAACCTCGACCAGTTCGCCACGGGACTGAATGGCACCAGGACTCCGCACACCATTCCGCGCAGTGTGTACGGCGGCGACATGATCTCGGGCGGATCGAGTTCTGGCTCGGCGCTCGCGGTGGCGCTGGGGCAGGTGCCGTTCGCGGTGGCCACCGACACCGCGGGCTCCGGTCGTGTACCCGCAGCGCTGAACGGCGTCGTCGGGTTCAAGCCGTCGCGCGGCCTGATCAGCACCGTCGGTTTGGTACCGGCGTGCAAGTCTTTGGACTGCGTCACCGTGATGGCCGGCTGCATCGACGACGTGGACCGGGTGTTCGACGTGATGGTCGCCCGCGACGACGACGACGCGTGGTCGCGCGACGGTGGGCCCCGCTACGACGGCTCGGCCATCCGCGTCGGACTGCCGCCGGTCGACGAGCTCGAATTCTTCGGCGACGCCGAGATGCGCAGCGCCCACCTCGGCTTCCGTGATCAGCTCGCCCGCCAGGCCACCGTCGTCGAGGTATCCCTCGAGCCGTTTCTCGCCGCCGGGGCGCTGCTCTACCAGGGACCGTGGGTCGCCGAACGGCTCGTCGAGTTCGGCGACTTCCTGGCTCAGCGCCCGGAGTCGATCCACCCGGTGGTCCGCGACATCCTGCGCAGCGGCGAAAAGTACACGGCCGTCGACGCTTTCGCAGCGCTGCAACGGCTGCAGGAGCTCAAGGCGCAAGTCGGCAGGCTGTGGCAGACCATGGACGTGCTCGTCGTGCCGACCATCGGCACCACCTTCACCGTCGACGAAGTGCTGGCCCGGCCCATCGAGTGCAACACGATGCTGGGCCACTACACCCACTTCGGCAACCTGCTCGACCTGAATGGTGTTGCCGTACCCCTCGGCGTCGCCGCCGACGGCCGGCCGTTCAGCGCGATGCTGCTGGGCGCCGCCCTGCACGACGACACGGTGCTGCAGCTCGCCGCCCAGATCCTCGACGAACCGCGCGCCGCGCGGGCCGTCGCCGCCTCTCCTGTCCCGCTCGCCGTGCCGCATACCTCCGAGGAGTCCGTATGAGCCCAACCATCGACGTGCCTGCCGAGCCGTCGTCGTTCTCGCTCGTGCCAGGCAAGACCGCCTTGATCGTGATCGACATGCAGCGAGACTTCCTGCTGCCCGGCGGTTTCGGTTCGAGTCTGGGCAACGACGTCGATCAGCTCCTCAAGGTCGTTCCGCCGTTGGCGGCGCTGATCGGCGCCGCCCGCGAGGCCGGGATCATGGTGATCCACACGCGGGAGGGTCACGAACCCGACCTGTCCGACTGCCCGCCGGCCAAGCTGACGCGCGGCGCGCCGTCGAAGCGCATCGGCGACCCGGGTAAGTACGGTCGGATCCTGATCCGCGGCGAGTACGGCCACGACATCGTCGACGAGCTGGCGCCGATCGACGGTGAATTGGTGATCGACAAGCCGGGCAAGGGCGCGTTCTACGCCACCGAACTGCAGGACGTCCTCGTCGCCGCGGGCATCACGCAACTCCTCGTCACCGGAGTCACCACCGAGGTGTGCGTGCACACCACGACCAGAGAGGCGAACGACCGAGGCTACGAATGCCTGGTGGTATCCGACTGCGTTGGTTCGTATTTCCCCGACTTTCAGCGGATCGGCCTCGAGATGATCAAGGCGCAGGGCGGCATCTTCGGATGGGTCGCCGACAGCACGGCCGTGATTGCGGCACTTCCCCAACTCACCACTACTCCCCTTTCCCAGGTCTGAGAGGACTCGCCATGTCCGCCGAAGTCACCGATCCGCCCGCCACTCCCCCGGTAGCCGCACCGCCACTGTCCATTCCCTGGTGGACCCGCGGCGACACCAACGCGTTCTTCGGCCTCGGCTTCAACATCCTGGTCAATGTCCTGACGTTGACCGGACTGATGATCGGCGTCATCGCCGTCCCTGCGGGCGACGTGCTCGGCACGGTGCTGCCTGCACTCGGCGTGGCACTGATTCTGGGTAACCTCTACTACACTTTCCTGGCGCGGCGGCTGGCCCAACGCGAAAACCGCACCGACGTCACGGCTTTGCCGTACGGACCGAGTGTGCCGCACATGTTCATCGTCGTGTTCGTGGTCATGCTGCCGGTGTACCTGAACACCAAGGACCCGATGCAGGCGTGGCAGGCCGGGCTGGCGTGGGCGTTCATGATCGGCATCATCGTGATGATCGGCGCGTTCGTCGGACCGTACATCCGCAAGCTGACGCCGCGCGCCGCGATGCTCGGCACCCTGGCAGGCATCTCGATCACCTTCATCTCGATGCGGCCCGCCGCGCAGATGTGGGAGGTGGCCTGGATCGGCCTGCCCGTGCTTGCGATCATTCTGATCGGGTTCTTCACCAACATGAAGCTGCCGTTCGGCATCCCGGTCGGGCTGGCGGCACTGCTCGTCGGCACGGCGATCGGTTGGATCGGCGGCTACATGTCGGCACCCGATGTGGGACAGGCGATTTCCGACATCGCGCTCGGCGTGCCCGACCTACGACTCGACATGTTGTTCTCGGGCCTGGCGCATCTGGCACCGCTACTCGGTACGGCGATACCGCTAGGTGTCTACAACTTCACCGAGGCGATGAGCAACGTGGAGAGCGCCGCCGCGGCCGGCGACAACTACAACCTGCGCAGCGTGCTGCTCGCCGACGGTGCCGGCGCGTGCATCGGTTCGGCATTCGGATCGCCGTTCCCGCCCGCCGTCTACATCGGCCATCCCGGCTGGAAGGACGCCGGTGGCCGCGCCGGCTACTCGCTGGCCAGCGGTGTCGTCATCGGATTGTTCTGCTTCGTCGGGCTTTTCGGCGTGCTCGACGCGCTGCTGCCCGTGCCTGCGATCGTCCCCATCCTGCTGTACATCGGACTGCTGATCGGCGCACAGGCCTTCCAGGCCGTGCCGCGTCTGCACGCCGTCGCGGTCGTGGCGGCGCTGCTGCCCAACCTTGCGCAGTGGGCCAGCGGCCTGGTCGACAATGCGCTGAATGCAGCCGGAACATCCGCTGGCGCAGTCGGATTGGACAAGCTCAACGGAGCGGGCGTCGTCTACGAGGGCCTACAGACACTCGGTGAGGGCGCGGTGCTGGTGGGCCTCATCCTCGGAACCATGGTCGCCTTCATCCTCGAGAAGAAGTTCCTCTACGCGGCGATCGCCTCGGCGGTGGGTGCGGTGCTGTCCTTCATCGGGCTCATTCACGCACCCGAAGTCGCGTGGGCGGCCAATCCACAAGTGGCCCTGGGCTACTTGTTCTTCGGTGTCGTCTGCCTGGCGTACTCGTTCCTGCCCGGTGCCAAGGATCCCGTCGAGGTCGACGAGGCCGACGTGGTCGCCGGCCACTAGGGGCGCTACTCGTCGGCCGCTATCAATTTCCGCGGGCCGGTCGGCAACCGCCAGTGAAAGGCCATCGCCGCCAAGCGCACTAGCGTCGCCAGCGCGCTACCGACCGCTACGCCGAGCCATTGCGGCCCGAAGTAGTCGATCGCGACATAGGTCGCCGCGCCCAACATCGCCGGGATCGCGTACAGATCGTCCGGGCCCATGACCAGAGGCACTTCGCGGGCGACGACGTCGCGCAGCATCCCACCGGCGATGGCCGAGAGCATGCCGACGAGGGCCGCGGCGAACCAGCTGGCACCCTCGTCGACGGCGATGGCCGCGCCGGAGGTCGCGAAGAACCCCATCCCGATCGCGTCGAGAATCAGCACCGCCGTGTTCATTTTGATGATGACGTGGGCGAACGGGGTGGCGATGACGACGGCGATCACCGCGATCGTGATGTTCGGCCAGTGTTGGATCGAGTACGGCGGCCGGTCGAGCAGCAGGTCGCGCAAGATGCCGCCGCCGGTACCGGTGAGCACCCCCAGAACCACGATGCCGAACAGGTCGAAGCCCTTGCGGACACCGACGGTCGCGCCTGCCGCGGCGAACACCGCGATGCCGACGTAGTTGAGAATTGTCTGCAGCACGCCTGCACGTTAGGTGCCCGACGCCCGCCGTGCGCAGGAAAGCTAGTCCCTGATGAACGGGACGTCGGTGGCGGGCGCCAGCACGACGTACATCCGGCGCCACGGATCGTCGCCCTGCAACTGCCATTGATGGCCCGTGCCCTCGGTGTCCTCCGCGAGCAGAACGTCGCCGGGGTGCAGCGTGAACTCCTCGCCATCGCGCGTGGAGAACCGCAAGGTGCCGGTGAGCGTCACGACCAGTTGCCGAACCGGTGCGGTATGCCACGCCAGGGTCCCGCCGCCCGCGGTCTCCTCGACGGTCACGTGAGCCGCCGCCATGGTGGCCGACACCAGGTCGGCGTTGCGGCCCGGGCTCGTCTCGAGGCGGCCGATCTCGACGTGCGACGCGCCGTCCTGACCGGTCCACAACCGGACGCAACGAATCATGCCCGCCACGGTAACCGCCTCTAGAGGCCGCCGTCACACCTGGCCAGACGGGTGGCTTAGATTACCTATGTTTTCGTAGTCAGCTGTCTACGAACTCGTCTACGCTATCGACATGGCCGCACGCACACACAGCGCAGACCCCCGCGCCGAGCGGGTCCGCACCTTGCTGCGGGACGCCGCGTTCGCGTTGGCCCACGAGCGGCCCGTCGACCAGATCACCGTCGGTGACCTGGTCGCCCGCGCCGGCGTCAGCAGGCAGGTCTTCTATCAACACTTCTCCGACCGTGACGACGCGGTCGCGACGGCGGTCGCCGTGGCGTTCGCCGCCGCCAGCGCCGACATCGAGGGGGACGCACGTCGAACGCATCACGCGCCTGTTCGACTTCGCCGCCGAACACCGCGCGACGTACCGCAACGTCGTGCCCAGCGCGGTGACCCAGCGCGTGGTGGCCGCGTTCCGCGCCGAACTCCTGCCGGCGTGCGAGGAGATGGCCGCCAACGCGATGCCGGTGCGTCGGCTCCATCACCGACATTCCGCCCGAGTCCGTCAGCCGCTTCCTCGTCGGCGGATTCCAGGAAGTGCTGCGGTCCTGGATGGAAGACGCCGAAGCAACAGACCTCCGCCGCCGGGTGACCGCCGCGCTCGACACCGTCGACGCGCTGCTCGGTCTCCCGTCCGACACCAATCACTGACCACACCCATCACGAAAGGCTCGATCGTGGGCAAGCACCACAGCATGCAGGACGCCGGCTCGAACCGCCGCGTCTCCCGGACCGACGTGCGCAACATGGCGTTGGCCATGGCGGCACTGACCGTCTTCGTCATCGCGATGATCGCCAGCTACTCCGGCGCATTCGCCAAACCGACGCTGCACCACCTCGACGTCGCGGTCGCCGGGCCCCAGCAGGTGGTCGACGCCATCCGCGGACAGGACACCCTCGCGGTCACGCAGGTCGCCGACGCCACCGCCGCACGCGACGAGGTCTACGACCGCAAGTCCGACGCCGCGTTCGTCGTCGAACCCACCGGCAACTTGAAGATCTACGTGGCGGGCGGCGGCGGGCGCAGCGTCGCCAACGCCGCCGAGGCCGTCGGGCGCGGCATCGCCGCCAAGGCGGGCCTCGCCCCGTAGTCGAGGACGTGGCACCCACCTCGCCGGCGGACCCGCAGGGCACCGTCGAGTTCTACGCCGTGATCTTCCTGTCCATCGGCGCGACCGTGGGCGCCGCGCTGTTCGGCCGCATGATGGGCAGCGTGCGGCGACTCTCCACGCTGGGCCTGCGCACCCTGAGCCTGGCCATCTACTCGGCGCTGCTGGCCGGCGGGGTAACCGTCTACGTCGACGGCGTCCTCGGTGCGCTCACCAGCCATACCTGGCAGGTCTTCGGTGCGCTCTGGCTGTACGCCATGGCCGTTGCAGGCGCGGTGACCGGCGTGGCAGCCGCCTTCGGCACCGCCGCGTCGATGATCGTCACGTTGTTCCTGGTCATCGTCGGCAACGCCGCCGCCGCGGGTCCCGTCGGCAAGCCGTTGCTGTCCGGCTTCTACACGACGTTCAACGCGATCGTGCCGCAGGGATCGGGTGTCGCGCTGCTGCGCAGCGTCGAGTACTTCGGCGGCAACGGTGCCCTGACAGCGATTGTCACCCTGGCGATTTGGGGCGCGGCCGGCTGTGCACTCGCGGTGAGCGCAGTTCTCGCCCCGAAGGCGTTGACGACCTATCGTGCCAGTCATGACCGCTACCGCGTCCGCCGCGCTGGACGAGACCGAGCAGTACTACGACCTAGGGTCCTATCACCGGTCGATTGACACGCCATCGCCGCAGGCGCAGGTGTGGTTCGACCGCGGCATGATCTGGGCGTATGCCTTCAACCACGAGGAAGCGGTCCGCTGCTTCGAGCGGGCCCTGGCCTTGGACCCGGACCTCGCGATCGCGCGCTGGGGCGTGGCGTACGCGGTCGGTCCCAACTACAACAAGGCATGGGACGCCTTCGACCCCGTCGACCTGGCCGCGTCGCTCGCCAGGGCTCGGATGGAACTCGGCCTGGCTGCCACCGGGCGTGCGTCGGTGGTCGAACACGGTCTGATCGCTGCGCTGACCGCCCGCTTCCCGACCGATGACCCGGCGGACGTCGACGCCCTGGCTGCCGGTCACACCGGCTACGCCGACGCCATGGCCGAACTCGCCGAGGCCTACCCCGACGACGTCGACGTCCAAGCACTGGCCGCCGATGCGGTCCTGAACGTCACGGCGTGGGCACTGTGGGACACCCACACCGGTGAGCCGGCGACCGGGTCGCGTGTGGTCGAGGCCAAGCGCATCCTCGACGAAGCGCTTGCCACGCCCGCAGGACGTGAGCATCCCGGCGTCCTGCACCTCTACCTGCACGCCATGGAGATGTCGGCACACCCCGAGGAGGCGCTGCCAGCGGCCGATCTGCTGCGCGGGCTGGTGCCCGACGCGGGCCACCTGCAACACATGCCCAGCCACATCGACGTGCTGTGCGGCGACTACCGCAGCTCCGTCGTCGCGAATCAGGTTGCGGTACGGGCTGATCGACGGTTCGTCGAGCGGGAGGGGCCGCTGAACTTCTACTCGCTCTACCGCGCCCACGATCTGCACTTCGTGGTGTACTCGGCGATGTTCGAAGGCCAGTCGCAGACGGCGCTTGCCGCAGCCGCCGAACTCGCCGACCAGTTGACCCCCGACCTGCTCGCCATCGAATCCCCGCCGATGGCCGACTGGTTGGAGGCGTTCGTGCCGTTGCGGATTCACGTGCTGGTCCGGTTCGGCCGCTGGGACGACCTGATCGACGAACCGCTGCCCGACGACGCCGAGCTGTACTGCACCACCGTGGCGACCATCCACTACGGCCGCGGGGTCGCGCACGCCGCCAAGGGCCAACTCCCCCAGGCCCGCGCCGAACGGGAGGCATTCGCCGCGGCGTACACCCGCATTCCCGACAGCCGCTACCTGTTCAACAACACCAGCCGTGACATCCTTGCCATCGCCGGAGCCATGCTGGACGGCGAAATCGCTTACCGCGAAGGTCGTTTCGACGACGCGTTCGTCAAGCTGCGCCGGGCGATCGAACTCGACGACGCACTCCCCTACGACGAGCCGTGGGGGTGGATGCAGCCGACCCGCCACGCCTACGGCGCGCTGCTGCTCGAGCAGGGGCACGTCGAGGAAGCTGCCGCGGTGTATGCCGGCGACCTCGGCCTGGATCCCACGTTGAGCCGGTCGTGCCAGCACCCGAACAACGTGTGGAGCCTGCACGGCTACCACGAATGCCTACGACGGCTGGGCCGCGACGCGGAGGCGACGATCATCGGACGCCAACTCGAGGTGGCCATGGCCCGCGCGGACGTGCCCATCCAGGCGTCGTGCGCGTGCCGGCTCGACGTCGAGGACGACGGGTGCTGCCACTAGATGCCGCTGCGTAGAATTCGGCGCGTGGCGATCAACGATGAGGACCTCGGCTACCTACGTCGCTGTGTGGAACTGGCCCGATCGGCGCTGGACGCCGGTGACGAGCCATTCGGCTCGCTTCTGGTCGACGCCGGCGGTGACACCCGGTTCGAGGACCGCAACCAGGTCAAGGACGGCGACGCCACCCAACACCCCGAGTTCTCCATCGCGCGCTGGGCCACCGCGAATCTCAGCCCCGCCGAACGGCTTCGCGCCACGGTCTACACATCCGGAGAGCACTGCCCGATGTGCTCCGCGGCGCATGCCTGGGTGGGGCTGGGCCGGATCGTGTACGCGGCATCGTCGGATCAGCTGGTCGGCTGGCTGCGCGAGTGGGACGCCCCGCTGTCCCCCGTTGCGCCGCTGCCGATTCCGACCGTCGCGCCCGGTATCGAGGTCGACGGCCCCGCGCCCGAGCTCACCGACGCCATGAGGTCGCTGTACGAGGCGAAGTTCCGGCCTGCGCGATGACCGAACCGGACTGGGTGCAGCACGCGATCTGGTGGCAGGTCTACCCGTTGGGGTTCGTCGGCGCCTTCCCCGCCGACCCGGCGCCAACGGTGGCCGAGCACCGGCTGGGCCGCGTCGTCGAATGGCTCGACCACGCCGTCGAACTCGGCGCCTCCGGCCTGGCGCTTGGCCCGCTGTTCGCCTCGCAGACCCACGGCTACGACACCACGGACCACCGTCGAATCGATCCGCGCCTCGGCGACGACGCCGACTTCGACCGGTTGGTGTCCGAGGCGCGCAGTCGCGGGCTGCGCATCCTGCTCGACGGCGTGTTCAACCACGTCGGCACCGGTTTCCCCCGCTATCGGGAAGCGGCCGAGGGTGGCGATACCTCCTGGTTTCGCAAGCACGGCAAGGGTTTCGAGACGTTCGAGGGACACGACGGGCTCATCGCGCTCAACCACGACAACCCCGAGGTCGTCGACTACGTCGTCGACGTGATGTCGCACTGGCTGAGCCGCGGTGCCGACGGCTGGCGTCTGGACGCCGCATATGCGGTGCCCGAGCGGTTCTGGGCGCAGGTGCTGCCCCGGGTGCGGGAGGCGTTCCCCGACGCGTGGTTGGTCGGCGAGGTCATCCACGGCGACTACACCGCGATCGTCCGTGCCTCGACGTTCGACTCCGTCACCCAGTACGAGCTGTGGAAAGCGACCTGGAGCAGCCTCAACGACGGCAACTTCCACGAACTCGACTGGGCACTGCGCCGCCACGACGAGTTCCTCGACGTGTTCGCGCCGATGACGTTCGTCGGCAACCACGACGTGACCCGCCTCGCCAGCAAGCTCGACGATCCCCGCCACGTCGAACATGCCTTGGTGCTGCTGCTGACCACCGGCGGCGTCCCGAGCGTGTATGCCGGTGACGAATGGGCCTACCGCGGCGTCAAGGAGGAACGGTTCGGCGGCGACGACGCCGTGCGGCCCGAATTTCCCGCCAACCCAGAAGAGGCCAAACCCCTCGGCCACGACGTGTTTCGGTTGCATCAGCACCTGATCGGACTGCGGCGCAGGCATCCGTGGCTGCACGCGGCGCGCACCGCGCCGCTGCACCTGACCAACCGGCAGTACGTCTACCGCACCTACGCCGGCGACGACGCGCTGGTGGTCGCGCTCAACGTCGACGATGAGCCGCTGCGAGTGTCCTTGTCCGAGTGGGGAATCCACGGCCGAGGACGTCTCGTCGCAGGATCGGGCGCACCGGCCGAAACGGCGGTCGACCGGTTGGACGTCGCTCCACACGGCTGGGCGATCGTCGCCTCCTAACCCGACCCGAGCAGCTCCAGGGTCAGCGGGTCGCGCTCACCGTCGTAGAATCGCTCGAGAACGGCGACGAAGTCGCGGTCGTCGTCCGCCACCGCGGCGAACAGCGTCATCGACGACCTCAGTTTGAGGGCGTCGACGTGACCCATCACTCGCTCGGCGGAACTGCCCTCGACCGCGGCCACCAATCGTGCGCATTCCCTGAGCCGGGGTCCGAGGACGTCGTGGGCGAGGTAGGCCAGCGCCTCGTCGCGGGAGCCGATGCCGTAGTGCATCGCCGCCGGGCTGCGGCCCAGATCGCGCAGTTGGGGGAAGACGAACCACATCCAGTGGGAGCGTTTGCGTCCGGCGCGCAGCTCGTCGACCACGTCCGCGTACACCGGATCCTGCGCCTCGACGAAACGCGCCAGGTCGTAGGGATCGGCCATCAGTCCACGGTGCCGCACGGACGTCGGGTTGTCGACGGCGCTTGAACATTCGCTGAGTAGGGCGGGTCGGCTGACTTTGCAAGCTAGTCTTTGCAACCGATGACGACACCGCCCGAAACCGCCCCAAGGGTCGAGACGACCAACCCGACCGAGCCGGTCAAGCGGAGTCGTCGACGGCTGATGTCCCGGGTGAGCATCCAGTCCAAACTGCTGGTGATGCTGCTCGTCACGAGCATTCTGTCCGCCGCGGTCGTCGGTGCCATCGGCTACCAGTCGGGCCGCAATTCGCTGCGCGCGTCGGCGTTCGACCGGTTGACCGAGATCCGACAGTCGCAGAGCCGCCAGCTGCAGACCGGGATATCGGATCTCAAGAACTCGCTGGTGATCTACTCGCGCGGCTCCACCGCGACGATGGCGCTCGAGGCGTTCACGGCGGGTTTCGACCAACTGGGCGCCGCCACCATCGACCCCGCCCAGCAGAAGTCGCTCACCGACTACTACACCAACCGATTTGCGAAGGACGAGCGCGCACAGAAGGGCGAGGACGTGGACGTCACCGGCCTGTTGCCCACCGGCATTGCCGAGCGCTACCTGCAGACGTACTACACCACCCCGTTCGGCGACTACGGCAAGCCGACCGCGGATTGGGATGCGGCGGTCAGGCTCAACGACGCCGGCGATGGCAGCGCCTGGTCTGCCGCCAATGCTCGTTACAACGAGTTCTTCCGCGAAATCGTCACTCGCTTCGAATTCGAGGACGCGCTGCTGCTCGATACCCGTGGCAACGTCGTCTACACCGCCTACAAGGGCGTCGACCTCGGCACCAACATCCTCAACGGGCCCTTCAAGGGCAGCGAACTCACCGGGGCGTACACGGGGGCCCTCAACTCCAACTCCGTCGACTACGTCGGCGTCACCGACTTCGGCGATTACCAGCCGGCCGATGAACCGACCGCGTGGTTCGTGTCCCCGGTCGGGCCGCTGGACCGCGTCGAAGGCGTGCTGGCGCTGCAGTTTCCGATCTCCAAGATCAACCGGCTGATGACGATGGATCGGCGCTGGGAGCAGTCGGGCATGGGCGCCACCGGCGAGACGTTCATCGTGGGACCCGATGACCTGATGCGGTCCGACTCCCGGCTGTTCATCGAAGACCCGGCGGCCTACAAGCGCGACGTCGTCGACGCGGGCACCCCACCCGACGTCGCCGACGACGCGATCCGCCAGCACGGCACGACCTTGGTCCAGCCGGTTGCGACGGAAGCGACCAAACTGGCTCAGCGCGGCCAACGCGGCACGCTGGTCGCCGATGACTACCTCGGTCACGAGACGTTGCAGGCGTATGCGCCCGCCGACATTCCCGGCCTGCGGTGGAACGTCATCGCCAAGATCGACACGGCGGAGGCGTTCGCCCCGGTGACGGCGTTCACCAGGAAGCTGGTGTTGTCGACGGTGGCGATCATCTTCGGGGTCTGCATCGCCGCGATGTTGCTCGCACGGTTGTTCGTCCGCCCGATCCGCCGCCTGGAAACCGGCGCCCAGCAGATCAGCTCAGGCGACTACGGTGTCGCGCTACCGGTACTCTCCCGCGACGAATTCGGTGATCTGACAGTCGCGTTCAACGACATGAGCCGAAACCTGGCCATCAAGGAAGACCTGCTCAACGAACAGCGGGCGGAGAACGATCGGCTGCTGTTGTCGCTGATGCCCGAACAGGTGGCGGTGCGTTACCGCGAGGGCGAGGAGACGATCGCCCAGGACCACCAGGACGTCACGGTGATCTTCGCGGACGTCGTCGGTCTCGACGAACTCTCCGCCGACCTGTCCTCGGACGAATCACTCGCCATCGTCAACAAGCTGGTCCGACAGTTCGATGCGGCGGCCGACGGCCTTGGAGTCGAGCGGGTGCGCACGCTGCGCAACGGATATCTGGCCAGTTGCGGCCTGAACGTGCCACGCATCGACAACGTCCGGCGCACGGTCGACTTCGGCATCGAAATGCAGCGGATCGTCGACCGGTTCAACGGAGAAACGGGCCATTCGCTCAAGCTGCGGGCAGGCATCGACACCGGCACCGTCAGCAGCGGGTTGGTGGGGCGGTCCAGCCTGGCCTACGACATGTGGGGAGCGGCAGTCGATCTCGCGTATCAGGCGCAGAGCGGCTCGCCGCAGCCCGGGGTGTACGTCACGTCGCGCGTCTACGACGCGATGCGCGACAGCAGGCAGTTCACTTCCGCGGGTGAAATCGGCGGCGGTGACGGCGCCGAACCCATCTGGCGGCTCGTGGAGCGTCAGCCGTGACTAGGGCGGTGGACTCCTCCTGGTTCTACTGGGCGATTGCCGTCGCGATCGGCTTGCCCGTCGGACTGGTGATCCTCACCGAAGTGCGGGCCGCCCTCACCCGGCGTGGCAGCGTGTTGGCCCGCCCGATCGGCTTGGTGCGCAACTACATTCTTCCGTTGGCCGCATTGCTGCTCCTGCTCGTGAAGGCCACCGAGGTGTCCGCCGAAGCCACCCCGGTTCGCATCGTCGCCACCGTGCTGGGCTTCGTGCTGCTGGTGCTCGTGCTGTCGGGGCTCAATGCCACGCTGTTCCATGGGGCGCCAGAAGGGTCGTGGCGCAAGCGGATTCCGTCGATCTTCCTCGACGTCGCACGGTTCGTGGTGATCGCCGTGGGGCTCGCGATCATCTTCTCCTACATCTGGGGCGCCAACGTCGGTGGCCTGTTCACCGCGCTGGGCATCTCCTCGATCGTGCTGGGCCTCGCCCTGCAGAACTCCGTCGGCCAGATCATCTCCGGCCTGCTGCTGCTGTTCGAGCAGCCGTTCCAACTCGGCGACTGGGTGGACACCCCGTCGGCGCGCGGACGCGTCGTCGAGGTGAACTGGCGGGCCACCCACATCGACACCGGCAGCGGCCTGCAGATCATTCCCAATTCGGTGCTGGCGGCGGCGTCGTTCACCAACTTGAGTCGGCCACCCGGCGAGCATTCGATCTCCGTGGTCACCGCATTCGGCCAGACCGACCCGCCCGACGACGTCTGCGCCCTTCTGGTCCGGGTCGCGACGGCGCTGCCGCACCTACGACCGGGAGCACTGCCGTCCAGCGTGGTGTCAGGCGCGGGGCAGTACACGACGTCGATCCCGTTGCGCTCCCCTGCCGATGGCGGCCCGGCGCGGGCGGTCTTCCTGCGGTGGCTGTGGTACTCCGCGCGGCGCGCCGACTTGCGCCTGGACGGGATCGAGGACGACTTCGCCACGCCTGCGCGGTTGGAGAGATCGCTGCGCATCGTCGCGCCGACGCTGCGACTGAGCGTCACCGAGCAGCAGATCCTGCAACCGAACGTCCGCATCACCCGCTACGGCGCCGACGAGACCATCCAGGCCGCCGGCCAGGTTCCCAAGCGCATGACGTTCGTGGTCAACGGCCGCGTCCGGCTCGCGGTGACGGGCGACGACGGCTCGATCTTGCCGGTACGCATGCTCGAGGAAGGCGACTTCCTCGGGCAGACCGCGCTGACTCGTGAGCCGGTGTCGGCGGCCGCATGGGCTGTCGACGAAGTGACGGTGCTGCAGATCGAGCGCGACGACGTCGAGGCGCTCGTGGCTGCGTAAGCCCTTGTTGCTGCATGAGATCGGCCGCGCCATCGAAGAACGCCGGGCCGACGTGCGGCGCGTGTTGGCGGCCGCCGCGGATTGACGATGGTCGCGCAGGGAACCTTCGTCGGAGGTTTGCTGGGCACAGGAGTCGCGTTGGGGGCGACGTCGCCGCCAACGGAGCGCTCGGCGAGTCCAGCATCACGGGCGCGCCGACGGCCACCGCGTGACGACTCGCGGTGAAGCGGGCGAAGGCCCGACGGTTCGACACCCCTTACTCCCAGGTCAACCGTCGGTGATGGCATCGTGCCGGAGCGGCATGGACGCGTGGGTGGCACCCATGAGGAGCAGTCCGGGCGCGCCGGTTCATGACTCGGCGCGAGTCACACCGATCACTTCATTCACACAGGTCACACGCTAAATCCGGTGTCGCGGTATCGACGCCGAGTCCTGATCGTTAGCCAACTGCGACGTCACAACTCGGCGTTGAGGGCGAAACGAACCACATCCACGTGATTCACTTGCGCTCGCAAAGCAACGGCGATTGCTTGATAGACATGAAGAAAGGCGGTCGGTTGCCGTTATGAAGTTCGTCAGAAAGATTCGTGGAACGTGGTTGCGTCGTTTGGCGGTAGGTGCCGTCACAGCGGCAATGCTGCCCACGCTGATCGGCTTCGCCGGGGGTTCGGCGACCGCGGGAGCATTCTCCCGGCCCGGTCTCCCGGTGGAATACCTCGACGTGTTCTCCCCGTCGATGAACCGAAACATCCGGGTGCAGTTCCAGGGCGGCGGCCCGCACGCCGTCTACCTGCTGGACGGCCTGCGTGCGCAGGACGACTACAACGGCTGGGACATCAACACCCCGGCATTCGAGTGGTACTACAACTCCGGCATGTCGGTCGTGATGCCCGTCGGTGGCCAGTCCAGCTTCTACAGCGACTGGTACCAGCCGTCGCAGGGTAACGGCCAGAACTACACCTACAAGTGGGAGACGTTCCTGACTCAGGAACTGCCGGCGTCCCTGGAAGCCAATCAGGGTGTCTCGCAGAACGGCAACGCGGTAGTCGGTCTGTCGATGGCGGGCGGCACTGCGCTCACCTACTCCATCTACTACCCGCAGAAGTTCGTCTACGCGGCGTCGCTGTCGGGCTTCCTGAACCCGTCCGAGGGCTGGTGGCCGATGCTGATCGGTCTGGCGATGAACGACGCGGGCGGCTACAACGCCGAAAGCATGTGGGGTCCGTCGAGCGATCCGGCGTGGAAGCGCAACGATCCGATGGTCAACATCGGCCAGTTGGTCGCGAACAACACGAGGGTCTGGATCTACTGCGGCACCGGTACGCCGTCGGATCTGGACAGCGGCACCTCGGGTGGCAACCTGATGTCCGCGCAGTTCCTCGAAGGGTTCACCCTCCGCACGAACCTGTCCTTCCGGGACAACTACATCGCCGCGGGCGGAACCAACGGCGTGTTCAACTTCCCGGCGACGGGGACCCACAGCTGGGGCTACTGGGGTCAGCAGCTGCAGCAGATGTTGCCCGACATCCAGCGGACGCTGGGAGCGCAAGCCAGCGCCTGAGGACCACCACCGCAAGACCAGGAAGCCTGCCGTTACCCCCCGAACGGCAGGCTTCCTTCTTGCGTTCACTGGGCCGAATCGCCAAGGGACCGCAGATAATCCGCAGTCTCACTCTGGCCGCCATATTCGGCCCAGCCGAGTGGCGTCGAGTGGTGCTCGGTGTCCTGAATCGAGGGATCGGCGCCCAAGGAGATCAGTATCCTGGCCATCTCGAGGTCGTCGTTCCAGGCCGCGCTGTGCAGCGGTGTGGTGCGCTGGAGGTGGTTGACGTCGAAGCCGAGATCGATCAGTAGCGGTGCAGCAGTGATGTTTCCGTGCTCGGCGGCCCGATTGACCAGGTCGGGTGTTCGAGACAGTGCGTGACCCAACAGATCTGGACGCGCGGCAGCGACGCTTCGGTCTCCGCCGCATGCACGCGGCCACGAACTCCTCGAAGTCGTCGAGGTCGGTCGACGCGCCGGCGGCCGCCAGGATCTCGGCCACCTCGGTGTGGCCGTGCACCTGAGCCAACTGATACGGCGTGCGTCCACCGAACGCGGGATGTGCGCCGATGCCGTCGGGGTCGGCGCCGGAGTCGAGCAGCAGCCTCGCTCGTCGCGGGCCGCCACGCAATGCCGCCGTGGCCAACTCGTCACGGATCATCTGCTCCGGCGCAGGCAGCGTCGGTCCAAGTCTGCGCTTCCACGGTCCGCCGTCGCCGCGCCCAAGCCCGAACGACAGCAGCACCTCCAGATGCGAGGTGTCGTCGGACCACGAGCCGCCAAGCCCAAGGTTGTAGAGCGTCTGGCTGTCGTTGGCGTCGGCGCCGGCCGACAACAGCAGCCGGGCCAGCTCGATGCCTGCGGGGTGCTGCGGTTGGTCGCCCTCACCGCCGCCGAAGGCTCCCGTCAGTGCGGTGAACGGCGAGGTCAACCCGTCCCAGAGAAAGCCGGCATTCGGATCGGCGCCGTACTCCAACAGCAGCCTCGCGGTATCGACGTGACGGCCCGCCGGTGAGACGCGCGCATAACAGAGGTAGAGCAACGGTTCCCAGTCGAACGGCCCACCCGACGTGCGCGCCAGCAGAGGATCGTCGTCGAGAGCGGCGCGCATCGCCTCGAACGATCCGGTGGCGGCCATCGTGAAGACGTTGGCGGTGGCGACTGCGGACAGGAACTGGCCGGCCCGTTGGATGCGGCTCGGATGGTCGTCGCCGTAGGTCAGGCAGGCCAACCGGAGGAATTCGTCGGGCCCCGTACCCGCGCTGGCGACCTGGTGCGGCGAACGGCTGTAGCGGCGTACGACGTCGACGTGCTGCTTGAGCTTCGGCCAGCTAGCGAACCCGTACATGCGCGCCGTAATGAGTTGCGCATCAGCCAGTTTGACGATCTGCGGCGGCTGCGGATGTAACTCGGCCACGAGGGCCGCCGCGTCGTCGGCTCCCGCTTTGATCTGTCTCAGCAGAGCCTTGGCCTGGTTCCGAAGATGCTCGATGTCGGGATTGTCGGGAAGACGACGAACAGACACGATGGCTTCCTTCCGTCTGCGCCTGTCGTCCGCGTCATCAGGCCGGAAAGAAGGTGGGCCATGGTGGGTGAAGGATCAGGCGGGCTGAGCCCTTCCCGCGGACCGGTTGCGTCCTGACAACGCTCCAGCATGATATCGCCGGCCGCGCCGCTTCGGCATGGAGCTATTTACGACAGGTGCGGACCTGCGCCTATTCCGCTCAAGGTGGAGCCGGGAACAAAGCCGGGGCCCCACAGGTTGAGCGCATCAGGTTCAACTTTGGAGGATTGATGCCCGAACTGATTTCAGTGCCCGTGCTCTTCGTCAGCGAGCCGATCGTGCTGCCGGGAATGGTGGTGCCCGTCGAACTCGACGACGCCGCCCGCACCGCCGTCGATGCCGCCCAGGCCAGTGAGAGCGGAAAGCTCCTCATCGCGCCGCGGCTCGACGACCGCTACCCCACGTACGGCGTGCTCGCGTCGATCGTGCAGGTCGGACGCATCGCCGGAGGTGGCGCTGCTGCCGTCGTCCGTGGTGAGCGCCGTGCGCACATCGGGTCGGGCACGACCGGACCCGGTGCCGCGCTGTGGGTGGAGGTGACCGAGGTCGCAGACGCCCCGGCCGACGACGACACCAAGGCGCTGGCAGGCGAGTACAAGAAGCTGCTGCTGGCGATGCTGCAACGCCGCGAGGCCTGGCAGATCGTCGACGTGGTCAACAAGATCACCGAGCCGTCCGCGCTGGCCGACACCGCGGGGTACGCGTCGTATCTCACCGACGTGCAGAAGCGTGAACTGCTGGAGACCGAGGACGTGGGTCGTCGCCTCCAGCTGCTGATCGACTGGACCGGTGATCACCTGGCCGAGGTCGAGGTCAACGACAAGATCGCCGACGACGTCCGCTCCGGCATGGAGAAGACACAGAAGGAATTCCTGCTGCGTCAGCAACTCGCCGCCATCCGCAAGGAGCTCGGCGAGGGTGAACCGGACGGGTCCGACGACTACCGCGCCCGTGTCGAGGCCGCCGATCTGCCCGAGAAGGTCCGCGAAGCGGCGCTGCGCGAGGTCGGCAAGCTGGAACGCTCCAGCGAGCAGAGCCCCGAGGGCGGCTGGATCCGGACCTGGCTGGACACCGTCCTGGACCTGCCGTGGAACGTCACCACCGAGGACTCGGACGACCTAAAGGCCGCCAGGGAAATCCTGGACGCCGATCACCACGGGCTGGACGACGTCAAGGACCGCATCGTCGAGTACCTGGCGGTGCGGGCGCGGCGCAGCCAGCGCGGGCTGCAGGTCGTCGGTGGTCGGGGATCCGGCGCCGTCATGGTGCTGGCAGGCCCTCCCGGCGTCGGCAAGACGTCGCTTGGCGAGTCCGTGGCGCGGGCCTTGGGCCGCAAGTTCGTTCGCGTTGCCCTTGGCGGCGTGCGCGACGAGGCCGAGATCCGTGGGCACCGGCGCACCTACGTCGGCGCGCTGCCGGGCCGCATCGTGCGGGCCATCGGCGAGGCGGGATCGATGAACCCCGTCGTGCTGCTCGACGAGATCGACAAGGTGGGCTCGGACTACCGGGGCGATCCCTCGGCGGCCCTGCTGGAGGTGCTGGACCCCGCGCAGAACCACACGTTCCGCGACCACTACCTCGACCTGGACCTGGACCTGTCGGACGTGGTGTTCCTGGCTACGGCCAACGTCATCGAGAACATTCCGTCGGCCCTGCTGGACCGGATGGAACTGGTCAGCATCGACGGGTACACCGAGGACGACAAGGTCGCCATCGCGCGTGACTACCTGCTGCCGAGGCAGGCCGAACGGGCGGCGCTGACCGACGACGAGGTGACCGTCACCGACGCGGCCCTGCGCAAGATCGCCGCGGACTACACCCGGGAGCCGGGCGTGCGGCAGTTCGAGCGGCTGCTGGCCAAGGCGTTGCGCAAGGCAACGACAAAGCTGACGACGAAGCTGGCGGCCGATCCCGAACCGCTCGACATCGACGAGCCGGATCTGGTTGCCTACCTTGGCCGTCCGCGGTTCACGCCGGAGTCGGCTGAGCGCACCGCGGTGCCCGGCGTGGCGACCGGCCTGGCCGTCACCGGCTTGGGCGGCGACGTGCTCTACATCGAGGCCAACGGCAACGATGGCGAGCCGGGTCTGAAGCTCACCGGTCAGCTGGGCGACGTGATGAAGGAGTCCGCGCAGATCGCGCTGTCCTACGTGCGCGCCCACGCCGAGCAGTTGGGCGTCGACCCGAAGGCGCTGGACCGTCAGATCCACGTGCACGTGCCCGCGGGTGCGGTGCCCAAGGACGGCCCGTCGGCCGGTGTCACGATGGTCACCGCGCTGGTGTCGATGGCGACCGGACGGCAGGTGCGCGGCGACGTCGGCATGACCGGTGAGGTCACGCTGAACGGCCGGGTGCTGCCCATCGGCGGGGTCAAGCAGAAGCTGCTTGCCGCGCAACGGGCCGGGCTGAAGACCGTCTTCATCCCGCAGCGCAACGAGCCCGATCTGGACGACGTGCCCGCCGAGGTGCTCGAGGCGCTGGAGGTGCGGCCGATGACCGACGTCGCCGAGATCGTCGCGCTGGCGCTGGAGCCGGCCGCCGAGTCGGCTACCGTCGCAGCCTGACGTCGAGATTGCGCTCAGGGTCGTGGTTCCGCTGGGATCACGACCCTGAGCGCAGTTTGCGACACGAGGAGCACACATGCCACGACGCGGAGAACCGTTGCGCAAGCTCGGGTTCCTGACCATCGGCCGCTTCGATGCCGACGATCCGAGACCGGGGCTCGAGGAGACGCTCAGGTCATCGAGCGCGCGGAGGCTCTCGGCTACGACAGCGTCTGGCTGCGCTGCCGTCATCTGCAGCCCGGCATCTCCTCGCCGGTGGCGATCATGGCGGCGGCCAGCCAGCGCACGTCGCACATCGAACTCGGTACCGCCGTCATCCCGCTCGGTCTGGAGAATCCGTTCCGGCTGGCCGAAGACCTTGCGACCGTGGACATCCTGTCCGGCGGCCGGATCAATCCCGGTGTGTCGGTGGGCACGCCGATGCTCTACGACCACTACAAGGAATCGTTGTATCCCGGACACGCATGCCGTCGAGGACTTCTCGAAGGACCGGGTGCTGCGGCTGCTGCGCGGGCTTGCGCGGCGAGCCGGTCAGCGACTTCGAGGGCACCGTCGGCATCGAGAAGTTCACCAATCGCATCCAGCCGCACTCCCCGGGCTGGCCGACCGGCTCTGGTACGGCGGCGGCATGACGTCGGCGACCTGGGCCGGGGAACAGGGCATCAACTACCTGACGAGTTCGGTGGTCAGCACCGAAGGCACCGATTCCCGTGACTTCGCCACCATTCAAGGGCAGAACATCGAGGCCTTCCTCGCCGCCCACCCGCGGCCCGAAAAGGCACGCGTGTCACAAGGTTTGGTCGTCATCCCCACCGATTCCGCGACCGATGACCAGGCGCGCCGCTACCGCGAATACGCGGCGAGCCGCTTCGAGCGCACCAAGTCCCCGCAGGGCCCGCGCGGCATGCTGTTCTCCCCCGATTACGTCGGCACGTCCGACGAACTCGCCGACCTGCTGTACGCCCACGCCGGCTTTCAGCGCGCCGACGAGGTCGCCTTCGCGTTGCCCTTCACCTTTGGCGAGGACGACTACCGGCAGATCATCACGGATCTGGCCGAGAGGTTAGGGCCACGCCTGGGGTGGGAACCTGCCAGTCATGGAGTGCACGCCGGGGGTTGACCGGTGACCGTCCGCATCGGGACGTCGGGCTGGTCCTATGACCATTGGAACTCGGTGCTGTACCCACCCGGCATGCCCGTCGCCAAGCGGCTTGCGCGCTACGTGCAGGAGTTCGACACCGTCGAATTGAATGCCAGCTTCTACCGATGGCCCAAAGACAGCACCTTCGAAGGCTGGCGGCAACGGCTCCCCGAGGGTTTCACCATGTCGATCAAGGCCCACCGCGGGCTGACGCACTTCCGGCGGCTGCAGACGCCGGAGCCGTGGGTCGAGCGGTTCGAGCGCTGTTGGCGTGCGCTCGGTGACCGCCGGGAGGCGCTCCTGGTTCAGCTGCACCCGGGCATGGCGCGCGACGACGACCGCCTGGACCACTTCCTCACCGTGATGCCGGACTGGATCCCGGTGGCGGTCGAATTCCGGCACGCCTCCTGGGATCACCCGGACGTGTACGCGCTGCTCGAACGTCACGGCGCCGCGTACGTGGTGATGAGCGGCGCCCGGTTGCCGTGCGTCCTGCGTGCCACGTCGAAGTTGGTGTACGTCCGCATGCACGGCCCAGACGACCAGACGATGTATGCCGGCTCGTACTCCGACGACGACCTGCGGCGGTGGGCCGACCACATTCATGCCTGGCGGGACGAGGGTCGCGACGTCCTGGTCTACTTCAACAACGACCTCGGCGGCCACGCCGTGCGAAACGCGTGGACCCTGAAGGAGATGGTTACGGGTACGCCCCGCCCCTAGACTCCGGGCATGGACGCCAAGGCCCTGAAACGACGCATCGTGCACACCGTCCAGCGCCTCGCCGTCAACCCGGTCGGCCGGAAGCTGCCGGTCACCATGCTGGAGACCATCGGACGCAAGAGCGGACAGCCGCGCCTCACCGCCATTGGCGGCCGCGTGGTCGACGGCCAGTTCTGGATGGTCGCCGAGCACGGCGAGCACTCGCACTACGTCATGAACATCAAGGCGAATCCGCGGGTGCGGGTGCGGGTCAACGGCGCATGGCATGCCGGCACCGCCCATCTGCTGCCCGACGACGACCCGGCCGCACGGCTGCGTCAACTGCCCGGCATGAACAGCGCCATGGTGAAGGTGATGGGCAGTGAACTGCTCACCGTGCGGGTGGATCTTGACTGAGCCGGGTGACTACGGTCACTGTCATGGCCTACGACGAGGATCTCGCCAACCGCATCAGGGCGCTACTGGGCACCGAGCCTCGTGTCGACGAGAAGCGCATGTTCGGCGGCCTCGCGTTCCTGATCAACGGCAACATGTCGGTGGCCGCGAGCGGGCGGGGCGGTCTCATGGTGCGGGTGCCACCCGACGAGACCGAGAAACTCCTCACCGGTGAGCACGTCGAGCCGATGGTGATGGCCGGTCGCGAGACCCGCGGATGGCTGCGGGTGTCCGACGACGGGGTGCGCACCAAGCGCCAACTTCAGGCCTGGGTGACCCGCGGCGTCGACTACGCCAAGAGCCTGCCGCCCAAGTAGGCGGCGTTTGTCGGAGCTGCCATCGGGTATGCGCTCCGGTGATGGGTGAGACCGAAAACGTGGTCCGTCGCCTGATCGACGAGGCAGGCGGGACCTACGCCGAAGACGCAGGCATCCGGCTGAAGGACCAGCCGATGCCGTTGTTTCAGCTTCTGGTGCTGGCCATGCTCGCCAGCAAACCCATCGACGCGGGCATCGCCACAAAGGCTGCTCGTGAACTGTTCGCCACCGGCCTGCGCACGCCACGCGCCGTCGTCGACGGCGATCGGCAGACCGTCATCAAGGCGTTCGGCCGAGCCGGATACGCCAGGTACGACGAGAGTTCGGCGACGCGACTGTGCGACATGGCGACGGTCGTCCGCGACGAATACGGGGGCGATCTGCGCCACCTCGCGGCCGACTGCAAGGAGGATCGCGACGCTGCCGTCGCGGCGCTACAGCAGTTCAAGGGCATCGGGCAGACCGGTGCGGACATCTTCATGCGCGAGGTTCAGGACGTGTGGTCCTGGGTCCGGCCCTACTTCGACGACCGCGCCCTCGCTGCCGCGCGCGACCTGGGCCTGCCGGCCGAGCCCCAACGACTCGAAGACCTGGCGCCGCGCCGCACCGCGCGGTTGGCCGCGGCGTTGGTGCGGGCGTCGTTGGACTCAGACCTCCGCGACCGGGTGATGCGACCCGACGACGAGAAGGAGTAGAGATGCCGACAGCATCCACGTTCGTCATCGTCGGCGGCGGTCTGGCGGGCGCCAAGGCTGCAGAAGCGCTGCGGGACAAGGGCTTCGATGGGCGCATCCTGCTGTTCGGTGCAGAGGACCATCTACCGTACGAACGGCCCCCGCTTTCCAAGGACTACCTGGCGGGCAAGAAAGCGCTCGACGACTTCACCGTCGACCCCGCCGACTGGTACCGCGAGCACGACGTCGAGTTGCGCCTCGGCACCGAGGTGACCGGACTCGATCGTGCGTCGCACTCCGTCGCCTATGACGACGACCATCAGCACTACGACAAGCTGCTGCTGGCAACGGGTTCGAGCCCGCGCAGGCCGCCCCTGCCCGGAGCGGACGCGGCAGGCGTGCACTATCTGCGCACCGTCGACGACGCGACCAATCTCCTTGCCGCGCTGACCGAACGCGCCTCGTTGGCCGTCGTCGGCGCCGGCTGGATCGGACTGGAGGTCGCGGCGAACGCCCGCCAACGCGGCGTCGACGTCACCGTGGTGGAGACCGCCGAGCTGCCGCTGCTGGGCGCGCTGGGTCGGGAAGCGGCCGAGGTGTTCGCCACGTTGCACCGCGACCACGGCGTCGACCTGCGGTTGAACACGTCGGTGCAGGCGATCACCGTCGACGGCGGACGCGCCACGGGTCTCAAACTCGGCGACGGCACCACGATCGACGCGGATGCCGTGCTCGTCGCCGTCGGCGCCAAACCCAACATCGAGTTGGCAGAGACCGCAGGTCTGCAGACGGGCGACGGCGGGGTGCTCGTCGACGCGTCACTGAAGACGAGTGACGACGACGTCTACGCCGTCGGTGACATCGCCGCCGCCGAACACCCGCTGTTCGGCGTCCGGGTCCGCACCGAGCACTGGGCCAACGCGCTCAAGCAACCCGCGGTCGCGGCGGCGAGCATGCTTGGCGAGCAGGGCCAGTACGACGAGCTGCCCTACTTCTTCACCGACCAGTACGACCTCGGTATGGAATACGTCGGCTACGCACCCGATTACGACCGAGCGATCTTCCGCGGCGACGTCGGCAAGCGGGAGTTCACGGTGTTCTGGCTCGGCGGTGACAGCCGGGTGCTGGCCGGCATGAACGTCAACGTGTGGGAGGGCCTCGACGACATCAAGGCCCTGATCCGCTCGCAGGAACCGGTCGACGCAGGCAGGCTGGCGGACGCGACGGTCGCGCTGGCCGACGTCCGTTAGCCGCCCTTGCCGCGTTCAGGCCGGAGTCGGCACCGGTTCCAGCGGCTCACTTTCGACGTCGTCGTCGTCCAGCGGTTGGACCGGATCGCCGCGCAATACCCTGGTCATCCGCTCCGAGTCGAGTTGACCCTCCCAGCGCGCGACCACCATGGTGGCCACGCAGTTGCCGAGCAGGTTCACCGACACGCGCATGGAATCCATGATCCGGTCGGCGCCAAGCAACAGCGCCACGGCGGCCACCGGGATGGCCCCGTGACCGATGGCGGCCACCGTCGCCGACAGCGCCAGGAACGACGACCCCGGCACGCCGGCCATGCCCTTCGACGTCAGCATGAGCACGAGGACAGCCGTAATCTGTTCTCCCAGAGAGAGATCGACGCCGAGTGCCTGCGCAAGGAACAGTACGCAGATGGACAGGTACAGCGTCGCCCCGTCCAGGTTGAATGAGTAGCCGGTGGGTACCACCAAACCCGTTGTGGTACGCGAACATCCGGCGTGCATCAACTTGACCATGATGCGGGGCAGCACGACCTCGGTGGAGGCGGTACCGAGTGCCAAAAACAACTCGTCCTTGATGTAGACCACGAACCGCCACAGGTTGACTCCGGCGAGGAACCACGCGATTCCCGCCAGGACGAGGATGAACAGCGCCGCCCCGAGATAGCAGGCGCCGATCAGCTTGGCGTAGCTACCCAATGACGAGATCCCATACTGGCCGATGATGTAGGCCATCGCGCCGAACGCGGCGAGCGGCGCCAACTTCATGATCCAGCCGATGATGGTGAAGAACAATTCGCTCAGATGCTCGATGAACTCGAAGACCACCGGCGGGCCGTGCTCGCCGAACTTCGCCAGCGCCAAACCGAACAGGACGGCGAAGAACAACACCTGCAGCAGCATGTTCTCGGCGAACGCGGAGATCACCGACGTCGGGATGATGTTGAGCAGGAACTCCACGGTGTGTGGCAGTTCGCCGTCGCCCGTCTTCTTCGCGACCGCGTCCGCGCCGGTGGCCAGCGTCTCCGCGTCGATGTTGAAGCCGGCGCCCGGTTTGACCACGTTGCCGATCAGCAGCCCGAACAGCAGCGCGAATGTGGTGACGACCTCGAAGTAGATCAACGCCTTGACACCGATCCTGCCGACCGACTTGAGGTCGCCGACGTGGGCGATACCGACCACCACCGTGCAGAAGATGATCGGCGCGATGAGCATCTTGATGAGCTTGATGAACCCGTCGGCCAGCGGCTTGAGGTCGGCGCCGAAGGCGGGCCAGAGCCACCCGACCAGGATGCCCGCCACGATGGCGACCAGGAGTTGGGCGAACAGCGAGGTGTACCAACGCCCCTTACGCGTCGGCGCCTCGGGTTCCGTCTCGAGTGGTGTGTCGGTCATCGACAACACGTAAGCGACATCGTGTGTCGAAACCGTGAGCGGCGTGTAACCACGGCGCTACGACGGCGGAGTCAGTCGAGCGTGGCCGTGCCGTCGGCATGCACTCGCACCTTGGCCCCTGCGATGTCCTCCATCGTGCTGGTCTCCGCTTCGGAGGCGCCGGTGATCACCGCGAGCGCACGCGTGTCCTCGGGCGTGCGGACGGCCAGGAACACCTTCTCGGGGACGCCGTCGCGGGTGAAGGGCGTGGTCCAGGACTCCACGGTGCCTACTCCGGCCCAGTCCTGCTCTGCGATCCGGGTCGGCTCGGCGTCGACGGCGGATTGCACGTCCTCCCAGCGGAACTCACCGTCGGGCGGCTGGGTGCCGTACACGCCGAAGCTGTGCTTCGTGAGGTAGCCGCCGTTGGCCGTGATCAGGCCAAGGGTGCCGGGCGCCGACACGAGTTGCTCGGCCATCGTGGCGATCGAGTGCGAGACGTAGTTGTTCCACGGCCCGCCTGCGAAGGTGAGGCCGCCTGTGACCGTCAGGGGCCGCCCAACGTCGTCGAGGGGCAGTCCGAGTTCGTTCGCCGCGACCTGGACCGCCGACGGGAAGCACGAGTACACGTCGACCAGTCCGACGTCGTCGATGCCCGTGCCCGCCAGCTCGAGCACCCGGCGGCCCGCCAACCGGATGGCAGGCGAACGATCGAATTCGGCGCGCTCGCCGATCAGATAAGTGTCATGCGCATCGGTACCTGCATAGGGGAACACCCATCGGTCGGTGGGAATCTGCAGATACGTGGCCTTCTCCGCCGACGTCAGGATCAGCGCGGCACCCTGGTCGACCATGTTGTTCGAGTTCATCAACTTGGTGTACGGCGAACTGATCATCCGGTTGCGGGGTCCCGGTCGCCAGATCTCCTCGGCCGAAACGGGATCGCGGCTCCAGGCGTGCGGATTCCGCTCCGCCACGGCGCTGAACCGCGCCCACAGCTCCCCGATCCGGCGCCGGTGCTCGTCGGGCGTCTCCCCCGCCGAGATGCGCAGGGCCTGCTCGAACATCGGATACACGTAGGCAGGCCGGTCCAGGTGGATCTTGATCTCGACGGGCCCCGCCATCTGGAACTCGTCGTCCGCGCCCTGCGGGGCGGGCACCGACTCGTCCTGCTTGGTCCACTCCAGCTTGCCTCCTGCGGCGCGCACCTTGGTACGGGTGCGCCACGTCTCGGCACCGGCGATGAGGACGGTGTCGGTACGGCCGCGCTGGATGTCGAGGCACGCCTGGTTGACCAGCGCCTGCGGCACGTTGCCGCCGATGCTGGTGTATCTGCTGTCGGCATGCGGCGATCGGATGCGTTGCGCGAGAAGCAGACCGGGATTGCGGTACCGCCAGGACAGCAGGTTGACGATCCGCACCGAGTCGACGGCCTCCAGGACACGGGGATCCGCCGCCGCGCGGGCAGCGCGTTCCATCAGGTCGACGGGCTCGATCGTCGGGTCGCCGTCGCGTTGGTTCACCTGGCCGTAGCCGACCAGGACGGGCGTTCTCGGGTCGATGGGCATGGATCAGGCAGGCCCGACGCGGTAGATGGACTTCAGGCTCTGGTAGGCGGCCAGCCCTTCCGGTCCGAGCTCGCGGCCCATGCCACTGGCCTTGACCCCGCCGAACGGCGCCTGCATGTCCAGCACGTAGTCGTTCACGCCGATGGTGCCGGTGTGCACCGCCCTGGCGACGTCGGTGGCCCGCGCGACGTCCGTCGACCAGACCGTGCCGCCCAACCCGAACTCGCTGTCGTTGGCGATGTCGATCGCGTCGCGGTCGGTGTCGTAGGGAATGACCGCCAGCACGGGTCCGAAGATCTCCTCCTGCGCGATGCGCGCCGAGTTGTCGACGTCGGCGAACACCGTTGGCGAGACGAACCATCCGCGCGGCTGGTCGGCCGGGACCGACCCGCCGGCAACCACTTTGGCGCCCTCGGACTTGCCGATCTCGATGTAGTCGAGCACCCGCTCGCGCTGGCGCGCGCTGACCAGCGGACCGACGTGGGTGGACTTCTCCAGCGGGTCGCCGACGGAGAGACCGTCGGCGAGCGCTGCGACGGCGTCGACCACCTCGTCGTAGCGCGACCGTGGCGCCAGGATGCGCGAGCTCAGGTGACAGGTCTGGCCGTTGTTGACGAACGACGCGGACCGCAACCC
This sequence comes from uncultured Actinomycetota bacterium, assembly GCA_963849055.1. GTDB lineage: Bacteria > Actinomycetota > Actinomycetes > Mycobacteriales > Mycobacteriaceae > Mycobacterium. The sequence continues at coordinate 580,403 of CAWKFI010000008.1, read as the reverse complement.
CTTCACCGTGGCATCGAGATCGGCGTCGTCGAGGATGATGGCCGCCGACTTCCCGCCGAGCTCGAGAGTCACGGGGCGCAACAGTCGGCCGCACATCTCGGCGATGATGCGTCCGGCGGCCGTCGATCCGGTGAACGCCACCTTGTCGATGCCGGAATGCTGGACCAGGTGGGCGCCCGCCGCCGGCCCACCCGCGACGATGTTCAGCACACCCGGCGGCAGGCCAGCGTCCACGGCCGCTTCCCCGAAGATCAAGGCGTCCAGGGCCGTTTCGGGTGCCGCCTTCAGGACCATGGTGCAGCCGGCGGCCAGGGCGGGCGCGATCTTCATCGCGGCCAACGCCTGCGGGTAGTTCCACGGGGTGATGGCCCCGACCACCCCGACAGCTTCGCGGCGAACGATGGTGTGCCCGATCATCGCCGGCCTGATCTCCTCCGTCACGGCATCGGCGATCAGCCCGGCGTAGTAGCGCAACAACGCGGCCGGGAACACGCCGTTGGCGCCTCGGGACAGCGAGATCGGCATGCCGTTCTCACGCGTGCACAGCGTGTTGGTGTCCGACGCGCGCGCCTGCAGCGCGTCGGCGAACCGAACCAGGGCCTCGGCGCGTTCGGCTACCGGGGTGGCCCGCCACCCGTCCAGCGCAGCGCGGGCCGAGGCGACCGCGTCGTCGATCTCGGATTCCGTTGCGGCCGAGCCATTCCCGAGCCGCTCACCGGTGGCCGCCTCGATCACCGGCGACACCTGCGCCGCCTTGCGGAAGCGTCCGTCGATGAACAGCCTGCCACCGTCGAAGTCGGTCGAAACGGTCATGGTGTGCTTCCTGTCTTCTCGGTGGACTCCGACCACGCGAACAGCACGTTCTCGGTGATCAAACGCTCGATGTCGTCGCCGTCCAGACCCAGCAGCCGCGTGCCGATCTCCCGGGTGTGCTCACCCGGCATCGGTGCGGGTCGCAACGTGGCGTCGGCGATGTGCCGATAGGGCGCTGGGCGCGTCTCGGTGGGCATGGGCACGTCGAACATGGGGTGCACCAGGTCCGTGTAGAGCCGGCGGAACGCGACCTGTGGGTCGGCCAGCACGTCGACCGCACGGTTCATCGGGCCTGCGGGCACCCCCGCGTCCTGGACCACGGAGGCGACCTCGCCCTTGTCCCGGTCCGCGGTCCAGGCTGCGACCGCGTCGACGAATTCAGCTGCACCGCTGGGCAGTTCGTTGACTCCGATGACCTTGGCCATGGCGACGCGGTCAGCTTCGGAGCGGACGGAGATCACGCACCACTCGTCGTCACCGGCACACGGACACACGGCGTGAACCGCATCGTCGTCGACGACGGTGACGCCGGCAGCTCGGGCGGCTTCGGTCACGTAGGACGCGGCGAGTTGGTTGACCGCCACCTCGGCCTGCGAGATGTGGACGTCCGAGCCGCGATCGGTGGCGTCCCGGCCGATCAGCGCGGCCAGCGCGGCGATCGCGGTGATCCGCGCGACGACGTGGTCGGGAAAGATCGTGGTGGCATCGTAGAAACCGGTGTCGGTGGGATCGCCGGAGCTCCAGAGCCGGCTAACACCGGTGGTCGCGCGCACCAGGGGGCCGTAACCCATCCTGGCGCTCCACGGCCCCGTCGCACCGAATGCGCTGCTCTCGGCCAGCACGATCCGCGGATTCAGCTTGCGCAGTTCGTCGTGGGAGAAGCCAAGGGAGGCAAGGGTTCCCGGCTTGAAGTTCGCGAAAACGGCGTCGGATGTGGCGACCAGGTGCGCGAAGAGCGCGGCGCCCTTGGGATGGCGCAGGTCCAGGCCGAGGCTCGACTCGTTGCGGTGGGTCAGCGCCCAGGACCTGCTCATCGGCTGCCCGGGCGGCGTCTGACGCAGACCGTCGGGATACGCCGCGCTCTCGATCTTCAGCACCTCGGCGCCAAGGTCGGCGAAGAGCCTGCCCAGTTCGCCGCCTGCGACGATCACGCCGAGATCCAGGATGCGCAGACCCGTGAACGGCCTCCCGCCGAGGTCGCCTTCGGCAGCGTCCTGCGGGCGGGCAGCGAGCCACGTGGCCTCGTCCGCGCCGACCGCCGGACATGGACCGACGATCCCGGCGCGCCGGCCGTCGACCACGAACGGGCCGGACGGCACCGTCAGCGGTGTCCCTGGCGCGACGTCGGTCTCGGTGAGCGCGCCGACGGAACGGAAGTGATCGGAGGTCAGCGCGTCGGCAGGCGTGAGCACCGCGGCGATCGGAACGCCGCGGCGCTGGCCCTCCGCGACCAGGGCGTCCATCGTCTGCGGGCCGAACAGCTCGGCGATGGCGGCGTTGAGTTCCTTGGAGGCGACGTAGCGGGCCGCGATGCTCTCGAACTTCGGATCCGAGAACTGCTCCGGCTCGCCAAGCCACGCCCGCATGCCCCGCCACTGGCGCGCCGACAACAGGCAGATGCGGACGAACCCGTCGCGGCAGGAGAACGTCGGGTAGATCTGTTGATTGCGCGGCCTGCCCCGCCACAGTTCACCGGACCGCTTCAGTCCGACGGCGGCCTGCCCTTCCGAGCCGAACGGCGGATCCAAGCACTGCAGGACGGCCTCGAAGCGAGAGAGGTCGATGTATTCGCCTCTGCCGCAACGCAACCGGTGGTAGTAGGCGACGAGCGCCGCCCATGCCGCCTGGGCAGCGGCGGTTGCCGACGCGATGCCGTACGGCGGGAGCACCGGCCGACCGGTGGTGGGTCCCGAGCGGGACAGCGCCGTCGACATCGCGTACAGCACGGAATCGGTCGCCTGCCACGTCGACCTCGGCCCCGACGTACCGAAGTCCGTCACGTCGAGCGCGACCAGATGCCCGAACCGCTGCGCGAGCTCGGCGCAGGACGTGCCGAACGCGGTGGCGCCCCTGGGCGCGCCGCCGTCGACCACGATGTCGGCGTCACCTGCCAGGCCGATGAAGCGCTCGCGGTCGCCGGCGTCGGCCGGATCGAGCACCGCGCCGCGCTTGTTGGCGTTGTTCACGGTGAACTCGATGCCGACTCCCGAGACCGACGGCCGGCTCGTCCGCGCCGCGGCGCCGCCCGGCGGCTCGACCTTGAGCACGTCGGCGCCGAGGTCGGCGAACAGCCTGCTGATGCCGTCGGACTCCGCGCCGCCCACGTCGAGCACCCGGACCGACGCCAAAAGCTGACACCTGTCAAGCATGCGGCTCAGTATCGTGCAGCGACTCCGGAAGGTGTTTGGCGGGGTCCCAGCGCGGCTACCCGGCGCTCATCCACCGTCAATTCACCGACACCACGATGGCTAGATGAGTTCACTGCTACCTCTGGGCGACGACGACCTCGCCGGCATTGACGCGTACTGGCGCGCTGCCAACTATCTGTCCGTAGGGCAGATCTACCTGCTCGACAATCCGCTGCTGCGCACCCCGCTCGAACGCGACCACGTCAAGCCACGCCTGCTTGGGCACTGGGGCACCACGCCCGGTCTCAACCTGATCTACGCCCACCTCAATCGCATCATCCGGGACCGCGACGCCAACGTCATCTACATCACCGGACCCGGGCACGGCGGGCCCGGCCTCGTCGCGAATGCCTATCTCGAAGGCACCTACTCCGAGATCTACACGGGTATCGGCGAGAACGTGGATGGGCTGCGAAAGTTGTTCCGGCAGTTCTCGTTTCCTGGCGGTATTCCGAGTCATGTGGCCGCCGAGACGCCGGGCTCCATCCACGAGGGCGGCGAGCTGGGCTACGCGCTGGTGCATGCCTACGGCGCCGCACTGGACAACCCCGACCTGGTGGTGGCCTGCGTCGTTGGCGACGGTGAGGCCGAAACCGGTCCACTGGCGGCGAGTTGGCACTCGAACAAGTTCCTCGATCCGGTGACCGACGGGGCGGTCCTGCCCATCCTGCATCTCAACGGCTACAAGATCGCGAACCCGACGGTGCTGGCCCGGATTCCGCAGCAGGAGCTCGAGTCGTTGCTCGTCGGCTACGGGTACCGGCCGATCACGGTCGCGGGCGACGACCCGACGAACGTGCACCAACAACTGGCGGCCGCACTGGACGAGGCCTTCGACGAGATCGCGGCCATCCAGCGCGCGGCGCGGCTGGACGGGCAACCGGGCCGTCCCCTGTGGCCGATGATCGTGATGCGAACACCGAAGGGCTGGACCGGCCCGAAGGAGGTGGACGGCAAGAAGGTCGAGGGCACCTGGCGGTCACACCAGGTGCCGCTGTCCGAGACGTACACCAACGACGAGCACCGGGCTCAGCTCGAGGCGTGGCTGCGCAGTTACGGCCCCGAGGACCTCTTCGCAGATGACGGGGCCCTGCGCGAGGAGTTGCGCGCCCTCGCTCCGACCGGCGAGCGGCGGATGAGCGCCAACCCGCATGCCAACGGCGGGCTGCTGTTGCGGGACCTGGACCTTCCGCACTTCCCCGACTACGCCGTTGCCGTCGAGCATCCGGCGACAGACAGCGCCGAGGCCACCAAGGTGCTTGGCACGTTCCTACGCGACGTCATCAAGCGCAACCCCGACCGCTTCCGCCTCATGGGCCCGGACGAAACCGCGTCCAATCGGCTCTCGGCGGTCTACGAGGCCACCGACAAGGCCTGGCAGGCCGACGTCGAACCCGACGACGAGGATCTGGCCCCCGACGGCCGTGTCATGGAGGTGCTCTCCGAGCACCTGTGCCAGGGCTGGCTCGAGGGCTACCTGCTGACCGGACGGCACGGCCTGTTCAACTGCTACGAGGCGTTCGTCCACATCGTCGACTCGATGCTCAACCAGCACGCCAAGTGGCTGACCAGTAGCGCCCAGTTGGACTGGCGGCGACCCATCGCCTCGCTGAACTACCTTCTGACGTCCCATGTTTGGCGCCAGGATCACAACGGTGCGTCACACCAGGACCCGGGCTTCATCGACCACGTCGCCAACAAGCGCCCCGAGGTGGTGCGGGTCTACCTACCTCCCGACGCCAACACGCTGCTGTCGGTGGCCGATCACTGCCTGCGCTCCCGCCAGTACGTCAACGTCATCGTCGCGGGCAAGCAGAACGCACTGACCTACCTGACGATGGACGAAGCGATCGCGCACTGCACCAGGGGCCTCGGTATCTGGGACTGGGCAGGTAGCGCGCCCGGCGGCCAGGAGCCCGACGTCGTGCTGGCCTGCGCCGGCGACGTGCCGACGCTCGAGACGGTCGCCGCGGCCGACATCCTGCGACGGCGACTGCCGGGTTTGGCGGTGCGCGTCGTCAACGTCGTCGACATCATGCGCCTGCAGCCCGACTCCGAGCATCCGCACGGCATGTCCGACCGCGAGTTCGACACGCTCTTCACCACCGACAAACCGGTCATCTTCGCCTATCACGGCTATCCGTGGCTGATCCACCGGTTGACCTACCGGCACACCAACCATCAACAGCTACACGTGCGCGGGTTCAAGGAACGGGGCACCACGACGACGCCGTTCGACATGGTGATGCTCAACGATCTCGACCGCTTCCACCTGGTGATGGACGTCATCGACCGGGTCGAGGGGCTGGGCAGCACGGCGGCGTCGCTGCGGCAGGAGATGGTCGACGCCAGGCTGGCCGCACGGCGCTACACCCGCGAACACGGCGAGGACGATCCGGCGATCACGAACTGGAGCTGGGACAGCGGCTACCGGCCTGACGGCACCGAATCGCTGTCCCAGGACCGTCGCGGCGAGGATTGACGGCAGAAGCCGCCGGTAGACTCGGCAGATCATGTCCGATGCCAGCGCCGTGGATGCGCCACCGCACCCGCTGATCGGTCAACTCTCCGCACTGCACCACTTCCACGTCTACGTCGACATCGGCGTCGTCGTGGTCGTGCTGGCGCTCACGAATCTCATTGCGCACTTCACCACCCCGTGGGCCAACGTCGTCGTGGTGCCCGCCGCGGCGGTGGCGCTGCTGGTGCTCGTCCGCTCCCGCGGGCTGGGCTGGTCGGAGCTCGGCCTCGGCCGCGAGCACTGGCGCTCCGGCGCGGGATACGCGCTCGCCGCGGTCGGGCTTGTTGGTTCGGTGATCGCCGTCGGTGCGCTGCTGCCGGTGACCCGGCCGATGTTCATGAACGACCACTACGCCACGCTGTCCGGTGCACTCCTCGCGTCGATGATCATCATCCCGCTACAGACCGTGATCCCCGAGGAGCTGGCCTTCCGGGGCGTCCTGCACGGCGCTTTGGACCGGGCCTGGGGCTTCCGCGGCGTCGCCGCCGCAGGTTCCCTGCTGTTCGGGCTGTGGCACATCGCCACGTCGTTCGGGTTGACGAGCAGCAACGTGGGATTCACCAGGCTGTTCGGCGGCGGTGTGGCCGGCATGGTCGCGGGTGTGGTGCTGGCGGTCATCGCGACCGGCGCCGCGGGCTTCGTGTTCACCTGGCTGCGTCGGCGCAGCGGAAGCCTGATCGCGCCGATCGCCCTGCACTGGTCCTTGAACGGGCTCGGCGCGCTTGCGGCTGCGCTGGTGTGGCACCTGTCGACCTGACGCCTCTCAGTGCGCGCGCCGTCGGGCGCGAAAATCTCGGTTCTTGAGCTTGTTTCCGCACGTCGACATGTCGCACCAGGTTCCGCCGTGGTTGCGGGAGCGGTCGTAGAAGGCCCACTGGCACTCCTCGTTTGCGCATGTCTTCAGGTGCTGCCACGTGCCGTCGCGCTGGGCATCGGCGACGACGAGCAGCAAGTCCAGTAGGCGCGCCCGCATCGAATCGCCCGCAGGCGCCAAGCGCACCGCGCCGTCCGCACTCACCGCTGCCCTGGCGAGCTCGCCCTCGGAAATCTGATGAAGCGCCGACAGGCGCGCTGGGTCCGGCGCCTCGTCGTCGGTGTTCTGCCGCACCAGGGCATGCAGTCCGGCGCGCACGCCGATCAGAATCCGAAGGTCGTCGTCGCTCGGCGTGGCGCCGGGTGCCAGTAGTCCGTTTTCCACCAACCAGGGCACGGCGGCCTCGGTGGTCGCCAGCCGGTCTCGACCGGTTTCCCGCTCGGCGGTGTTGATCAGACGCTGGACGCGCCGCAGCGGTTGGGGCGCAGGTTTGGACTCCTCGTCTTCGAGCCACTCTCCGGATACCGGCGACATGCCCTCAGTGTAGACCGATCGTGACCGGTATATGCGGTTGACTAGTCACTAGTGACCGGTATAACGTTGACGCTAGTCACGAACAAAGGACTCGACATGTTGTCACGACACCAGAACCACGACGAACGACTCATGCCGTTCGCGGACGTCACCGGCACCGAGGCCATCGTTCCTGCGTCGTTGTTGGTCCGGCTGTGCGCCCGATTGTTCGCAGGCCGTTACGACCGACAGATCGAGGCCGGAGTGAGCTCCATCCCGGGTAGCCCGCTCGAAGTCCACGTTGCACGGCTGGTTTCGGCCCGGGAACGCGACGACCTGGCGAGTGCGCTGCGGCTCATCGTTCGCGATGCGGACGTCACGCACGGCCCCTTCACCGCGCGGATACCGGTGCACCCCGCGGCCGTGCACCATGCCGCCGAGGTCATCGACGAAGTGTGCGACCGATTGGTCGACCCGTTCCCAGTCCACGCCCGCGGGATGGCGCGCCTGCGGATCGTCCTCTCCGAAGGATGCGGGCCGCTGTACCGGCCAGGAGCGGGAACGTTGGCCGCTGCGCTGCGCGGCGTGCTTGCCACGCTCTAGACGCAGTTTGCACGCAGCCATTTGAGCCTGACCGACAAGCGGTCACGTTTGCTGGGTTTCCCACGGCGGCCTACGATTCGGGGCACGAAACAGGAGGATCCATGGGCGGAATGTCGCGTGGCTGGGCTTTGACGAAACAGAGCTGGGCCGTGCTGCGCAACGACAGGTCACTGGCGGTCTTTCCGGCCCTGTCGACGGTCATCGCGCTGATGGCGCTCGTCGCCGTGTGGCTGCCCACGGCCGTGTTGACCGGCCTGGGCTTCGACATCGTCGATGACAACAACCCGATATTCGGCGTCGCTTTCGTCGTGACGTTCTTCCTGACCACCTTCATCGGCATCTTCTTCAACGTCGCGCTGGCCTCGTGCGCGGCGCGCTCTCTGCAAGGAGAGGACACCCGCGTGGGTGAGGGCCTTGCGGCGGCGATGCAACGGATGGGCCCCATCCTGGGCTGGACCGCCGTCGCTGGCACCGTCGGCCTGTTCTTGTCGCTCGTGCGGGATCGCCTGCCCGGGGCGAAGCTCGCGCTGTGGATCGTGGGCGCCGCGTGGGAGGTGGCCTCGTTCTTCGTCATCCCGGTGATTGCGATCGAGGGCACCGGGCCGTGGCGCTCGCTAAAACGCTCGGTGAAGGTGGTCAAGGCGCGGTGGGGTGAGGGCGCGACGGGCGCCGCCACCATCGCCGTAGCGACCTTTCTCGTGGCACTCCCGCTGGCTTTGGTCGGCTACGCCGGCGTTTATGCATTGTCCTCCGAGGGCTTTTCGATTCTCGGGTTCGTGGCCGCGGCCGTCGGCGTCTCGGGTGTGATCGTGGTGAGCATCGTCTCCAGCGCGCTCAACGGGATCTTCCGGGTCGCGGTGTACCTGTACGCCGTCACGGGTGAGGCACCCGCCGCCTTCGACGCCGCGCTGGTGCGGTCGGCGTTCGAGCAGCACGCTCACATGAGCAGAGCACCGGTACCCGATGCCGTGCTCTACAGGGGCGGTGCGACCGCCAGTGACTAGATCAGCAGAGTTGCGGGGACGGGCAGGCCACGAAGCACGGTTTCGCGCAACGTCTTACACGTGGCATGACGCGTCGATCAACACGGTGAAGTCTTCGGTAGCGGCATTGGTGAGTGTTGGTGCGGTTGCGGTCGGATTATTGACGGGCTGCTCCGGTAAGGAACCTGTAGTACAGGACACCCCCTCAGGCGCTAGCGCGTCGCCAGCAGATGAGGGACGTTCAGTGGCGAACTACTTCCGCGTGGGCGACTGCATCAAAGAACCGGTAACAGGAGGTCATTCCGTAAGGATCGTGGACTGCGCAAGGCCGCACGCTGCCGAGGTGTACGCCATATTCATGCTGCCCGACGGACCGTTCCCCGGCAATGACAAAGGTTCTGAGTTCAAGAAGCAGTGCGGTGAAGCAGCTCGCGCCATTGCTTCCCCAGCGGTGGTCAACGACCCGTCCTTGAAAACCACAGTGAGATTTCCCGACGAAAAGTCATGGGCCCTGGGCGATCGATCGGTGACATGCATCGCCAGCTCCGATCCACCGCGGACGGGATCGATCCGGGACACCAAGTAGGACCGCAATTTACGAAATCCTAGATGCTAGACGGTGAGCACTGCCGCGCCCGAGATGCGACCGCCGGCAAGATCGGCCAACGCCTCGTCGGCGCGCGACATCGGATAGTCCGGCGTTGTCACCTCGACGCGGTGACGCCCGACGAAGTCCAGGAATTCCCTGGCATCGGCGCGGGTGTTGGAGCTGACCGAACGAACCTGCCGCTCCTGGAACAGATGTCGCTGATAGTTCAGCTCCGGGATGTCGCTGAGGTGGATGCCCGCGATGGCGAGCGTGCCGCCGCGGTCGAGCGCCTCGAGTGCGGGCAACACCAGTTCGCCCACGGGCGCGAACAGGATCGCGGCGTCGAGCTTCACCGGCGGCGGTTCGTCCGCCCCCTGGACGGACGCCGCACCGAGCGTCAGCGCGAGTTCCCTGGCGTGCTCGCCGCGCGTCATCACGTGCACCTCGGCGCCAAGGACCAGTGCCACCTGCGCGGTGATGTGCGCACTTCCGCCGAACCCGTAGATCCCCAATCGGCCGCCGTCGGGCACCTCCGCCCGCAGCAACGACCGATACCCGATGATGCCAGCACACAGCAGCGGCGCCAGCTCGGCGTCGGTGTATCCGTCGGGCAGGCGGTGCGCAAAAGCCGCTGGGACCGTGGCGAACTCGGCATACCCGCCGTCGGCATCCCACCCCGTGTAGAGCGATTGCGGACACAGGTTCTCGCGGCCCCGCACGCAGTATCGGCAGCGTCCGCAGGTATGGCGCAGCCACGCGACACCCACCCGGTCGCCCACGCTGAAGTTGGTGCCTGCCGCCGCGCCGAGCGCCACCACCTCCCCCACCACCTCGTGGCCGGGAACGACTCCGGCCCGGTGCACCGGCAGGTCGCCCTCGGTGACGTGGAGATCGGTGCGGCAGACACCGCAGGCGGCGACGGCGACGAGCAATTCGTCGGCCGCTGGCTTCGGCACCGGGACGGTGACGCGTTCCAGCGGACCCGTGCTCACGGGACCCGGCTGGCGCACCCGCCACGCCGACATGGTGCCGGCGGTGCTCACCTCATCGAGTGATCGCGTTGCGGTGCTAGTTCTTGCGAACCATGCCGACGATCGACAGCAGGATCACCGACCCGATGATCGCGGTGAACAGCGTGAACCACCACCCGCCGGCAGCGGTGTCGAGGAAGAAGCTCGAGCAGGAAGCCACCGATGAGAGCGCCGATGATCCCGATGACGATGTTCATCACGATGCCCCGAGCCGCCACCCTTGACGATCTTGCCCGCGATCCAGCCGGCGAGCGCGCCGATGATGATGTAGCCGATCCAGCCCGACGCTGGTGAGCGTGCTGGACCTTGCCAGAAACTCGGTAGCCGCAATCATTTCCATGACGAACCCCTGCCTGTTGCCGACCGACCCGGCGCATCCGCCGGGTCACCTTCGGTATACCCGCGCAGAGTAACGATTCGACGTCCGAAACGTGCACGTTCGTCCATCGGCGACCTGGAGATCAGGCCGGCGGCAGCATCTCCGGCGGTGCATCGGTGACCGGCACCGGGACGCCGACACCTGGCCGTGGCGCGGGTGCGTTGGGATCCGGCGGCGGCGCGTTCGGGTCCGGCGCGGGCGGCGGAGGCGGTGGCGGCGGCGTGAACGGCCGGATCGACTGCGCGAGTACGGCCGCAGCGGCCTTGTCGACCGGATGGGTGGCCGTGCCGAGCCACACGACGAACCAACGCTCGGGTGTCCGCTGGCCGCGCGGCGTGCCCGGGGCCGGTGTCGAACCGACGACGCCGGCCCAGATCTGACCGGTGGGCTTGGTGGTGTCGGTGAACTTCACCTCGTAATAGGAGAAGGCGCCCGGCATGCCCGCGGCATCCAGTGCACCGGTCTCCTGGCCGACGCGGGTTCCCGCGAACGGCATGAAGAACTCGCCCATGTCGGACGCAAGTCGGGTGGCCGCCTTGGTGTTGTCCGTCTCGGCGCCTGCGAACAACTTGAGGTCCAAACGTCCGAGCAGGACGCTGGTGTCGCTCGGCCCCTGTTCGGTGCCCTCGGCGGGGATCTTGGTCAGCAGCGCTTGGCCGTAGGACAGCTGCGTGGCGTCGGAGACCTTCCAGCCGGCAGGCACGACGTAGCTGAAGCCACCCGACGCGTTGTCCACGCGGCCAGGCTCCGGCGGAGGCGGCGGTGGCGCGTTCGGGTCCAGGGGCGGCGCGTTCGGATCGACCGGAGGCGGCGGTGGCGCATTGGGATCGCCCGGCGGTGGCGGCGGCGGAGGCGGGAACATCGGCGCCGGCGGCGGGGGCGGCGGAGGCGGCAGAACCGGATCCGCGTTCGCCGGACCGCCCGGCAGGACGAGGGTCACCGCGGTCGCGGCCGTGACCGTCGCGATCGCCAGCTTCCGCGCCGTGCTCCTGAGGTGTCGGGGGAACGCATCCGGCTGTGGCATGGGGACGAAAATACCGTGTTACGGCCGTGACGCAAGTGTGAGTTGCTCTTAAAGGGCCAAACTTGGAGATTGCTGTGCACGGAAAAACCCAGCCAGTGGCAAAACGACTAGATTGCTGGCACGACAGTATCCCGAGGGGCCCGTGTGGGCCACGTCCCAGGGTCTCGTCCCTTTGATCGCGGGTGCCTCCGCCGCCGTTACGGGCGCGGGTGAATCGTGATCTCCTGAGACTTCACCGCGAAGTAGACACGCTGCCCAGGCGCGAGCCTCAGGCCGGTCGCGGACTCTACCGTCACGTCGGCCGCAAGGCCCGGCGCACCGTCGGGTTGCTCGTCGGCTCGGACGCGGATCGCGGGCCCGCGGCTGTCCAACTCGGCGATGACGACCTCGATGGTGTTGCGGGGGCTGCCGTGCGGCTCGTCGGGATGGACTGCGACGGCGGACGGCGCGAACACGGCGACCGCCGCGTCGCCGGTGCCGAGGTCGTCGGCGACCGTGCCGTGCCACGTCGTCCCCCAGCTCGTCGCCAGACTGCCGTCCGCTTCGATTCGTCCTGGGACCAGGTTCACGCCCGCGAACCGGGCGCCGAAGAAGCTGCGCGGCGTCGCGAGGACCTCTGCCGCCGTGCCCGACTCGACGACGCGGCCCGCCTCCAGCACGAGCACGCGGTCGGCGAGCGTGACGACGTCGAGCAGATCGTGCGTCACCAAGACGGCAGAACGCCCGTCGCGGGCCAGCACCCGGCGCAACACCTTGCGCATCGCGGTCGCCACCCCCACGTCGAGACCGGTGAGCGGCTCGTCGAGGAGCAGGACGTCGGGTTCGGCGGCCAGCGCCCGCGCGAGCGCCACCCGCTGAGCCTGTCCGCCGGAGAGTTGACGCGGCATCCGCTCGGCAAGGTCGCCGGCGTCCACCTCGTCGAGCCACCGCTGCGCGACTGCGCGAGAATCATTGCGCCCGAGGCGGTTTCCGGTGCGCGGCCCGAACGCGACGTTGCTCAGCACGGTCAGGTGCGGGAAGAGCAGCGGATCCTGCAGCAGCAGTCCGACCCGCCGGGCGTGGGTGGCCACCAGGGTGCCTGCGGACGCGTCGGTCAACACGCGCTCACCGACGCGCACCGTGCCGGCGTCGGGCCGCACCAGGCCCGCGAGCACGTGCAGCACCGTCGACTTTCCCGCGCCGTTCGGTCCGAGCACGGCCAGCACCTCACCGGCCTCGATGTCGAACTCGACGTCGAGGCCGCGGCCCTCCACCACCGCGCGCAGCTGCACACCGGTCACGATCCGTCACCAGCCACCGACGCCACCCGCCTTCACCATGCGGCTGCCGAGGCCGATCACGACCACCGCGGCGACCACGACGAGCAGCACCGACAGCGCCACCGCCGCGTCGGCGTCGCTCTCCCGTTGCAGGTAGATCTCCAACGGGAGGGTGCGGGTGACGCCCTCCCGCGAGCCCGCGAACGTCAGCGTGGCGCCGAACTCACCGAGCGCCCTGGCGAACGCCAACACGGCGCCCGAGGCGAGCCCGGGCGCCAGCAGCGGCAGCGACACCCGCCACCACACCGCCGTGGGGCGCGCACCGAGCGTCGCGGCCACCACCTCATAGTCGGATCCGGCGGTGCGGGCCGCGCCCTCGAGTGCGATGACCAGGAACGGTAGCGAGACGAACGTCTGAGCCAGAACCACCGCTGTAGTGGTGAACGCGATCTGGATGCCCGCGGCGTCGAGGTAGCGGCCGATCAACCCGAGCCGACCGAATGCGTAGAGCAATGCGATACCGCCCACCACCGGCGGCAGCACGAGCGGCAGCAGGATCAGCGGCCGACTCCAGCGCACCCATCGAGAGTCGTTGCGAGCCAACACCAATGCCATCGGCACACCCAAGACGATGCACAACGCCGTGCTGGCCGTCGCCGTCTTGAGGCTGAGCCCCAGTGCGGTAAGCGATGATTCGCTGGTGATCAGCGAGAAGAACCGTGACCAGTCGACCTTCGCCGCCACCGCAACGAGGGGCAGGACGACGAAGACCGCCCCGACGGCGGCGGGGAGATAGAGCCAGCGGGGCAGCCCGGTCGAACGCGTCAAGGTCTGGCGAAACCCGCCTGCGACAGGATCTTCCGACCAGTCTCCCCCGTGACCAGATCGACGAACTGGCCCGCCGCATCCGCGTCTGCCGCGCTCTTCAGGACGGCGATCGGATACGTGTTCACCGCAGCGGAGGCTTCCGGGAACTCCACCTTGGTCACCTTGTCCCCCGCTCCAAGTGCATCGGTCACGTAGACCACCCCGGCGTCGGCCTGCCCGCTGGTCACCTTGTTCAGCACATCGGTCACCGATGATTCCTCGCTGACCGGGTCGAGTGTCACCTTCGTGGCCCGTTCGACCTTCTCGGTGGCCGATCCGCACGGCACCTGCGGTGCGCACGAGACGACGTTCAGTCCCGGTCTGGCGAGATCGGCGAACGTCGTCACGTTCTTGGGGTTACCCGGTGCGACGACGATGGCCAACGTGTTCGACGCGAAGTCGACCGGATCTGCGGAAAGCAGCCCGGCCGTCGCCGCCTTGTCCATGTTCTTGGTGTCTGCGGATGCGAAGACGTCGGCCGTTGCGCCCTGCGTCAGCTGCGTGACCAGGTCGGAGGATCCGGCGAACGTGAAGTCGACGGACCAGCCGGGATGGTCGGTCTTGAACTGTTCTCCGATGGCGGTGAACGGCTGCTTCAGGGACGCGGCGGCGTACACGGTCAACGTTTTGGCCGTCGGCGTGTCCGATGCGCAGCCGGTCAGCGCGGCGAACAGGAGAAGGGGGATCGCGGCCAGGATCGGCTGCATACGCGTCACGGTGCAAACCTATAGGTGAACTAAGTCTTGGCAGTGTCGACGGTTGTCCGCGTGGCGCGTTTCGCCGACTAGCTACTGTCCAGTAACATGGCCGCAGAACTCGCTGGGTTCAACGACGAACACGAGGAGGCCTTGGTGATGGATGTGCTGCTCACCGGTGGCGATACCGAGCTTGGACGGACCATCGCGGAGGGTTTCCGCGATGCGGGACACCACGTGGTGATCGCCGGCTCCCGCAGAGACGACCTTGAGGTCGCGGCCAAGGAGTTGGACGTCGACTCGATCGTCTTCGACAACACCGACGCGACCAACCTCGAGGAGTCGCGCGCGCTGTTCCCCCACCATCTCGACACCATCGTCAATGTGCCTGCGCCGCAGTGGAATGCGGGTGACCCGCGGACGTACTCGTTGGCCGATCGTGCCGCGGCCTGGCGCACGGCCCTCGATGCCACCGTCGTGTCCGCAGTGCTCACCGTACAGATCCTCGGCGACCACCTTCGCTCCGGCGGATCGATCGTCAACGTCGTCGCCGACAATCCCGCCGAGGGAAGCCCGGAGTCGGCGATCAAGGCGGCGCTGTCGGATTGGACCGCCGGACAGGCGACTCACTTCGGCATCCGGGGCATCACGATGAACACAGTGGCGTCGGGCAGGGGTGCCGAGCCCGGCTACGACGGCATTCCCACGACGCCGCCGTCGGTGGCCGCTGAGATCACCCGGCTGGCGTTGTTCCTGACGACGCCGGCGGCGCGGCACATCACCGGCCAGACGCTGCACGTCAGCCATGGCGCGATGGCCAACTTCGGCTGAGATATTCCGTAGTTCGCGGGGAGCGAAACGGGGTTACGGTTCCGTTTAAGCGTGGCTAGGGTCGGTCGAGTGACGATTCGACTCGGACTCCAGATCCCGAACTTCTCCTACGGCACCGGCGTCGCGGAACTCTTCCCGACCGTCATCGCTCAGGCCCAAGAGGCCGAGGCCGCCGGTTATGACTCCGTCTTCGTGATGGATCACTTCTACCAACTGCCAGGTCTCGGCACGCCGGACCAGCCGATGCTCGAGGCGTACACCGCGCTCGGCGGGTTGGCGACGGCGACCGAACACGTCCAGCTCGGCACCCTGGTCACCGGCAACACGTATCGCAATCCCACGCTGCTGGCCAAGGCCATCACGACGCTCGACGTCATGAGCCAGGGCCGCGCCATCCTCGGCATCGGGACGGGATGGTACGAACTCGAACACGACTCGCTCGGCTTCGACTTCGGCACCTTCACCGACCGCTTCAATCGCCTCGACGAGGCACTGCAGATCATCCTGCCGATGCTCGAGGGCGAGCGACCGACCTTCTCCGGCAAGTACTACCGCGCCAATGAGGCCATGGCCGAACCACGGTTCCGCGGCCACATCCCGCTGATGATCGGCGGCAGCGGCGAGAAGAAGACCATTCCGCTGGCGGCTCGCCACTTCGACCACCTCAACATCATCGCGGGATTCGACGAGCTGCCCCGCAAGTTGCAGGTGATCAAGGAAAGTTGCGAGAAGCTCGACCGGGACCCGGCCACGCTCGAGACCAGCATGCTCGTCGTCGCGTTGATCGACGAGAACGTCACGGCCGACATGATTCCGGAGGACTTCCGGCAACAGGCGGCCTTTGGCAGCCCGGAGCAGGTGGCCGAACAGATCAAGACCAAGGTTCTGGACGCGGGAGTCGACGGCGTGATCCTGAGCCCGGCGACCATGGGTGGATACCGTCCCGGCGGCATCACGGCGGTCGCAGAGCTGCTGAAGCCGCTGATCACGGGGTGAACATTGGGTGCGGTGGGTTATCTCACTGCACTGCGGGGAAGCCTGCCGACTAACCTATCGGTTGTAATGAGTGGGTTTTCGTCGGCGAGGAGCAGCAATGAGCCACCCCGGAGCTACGGCAACGGATCGGCATAAGGTCGTCATCATCGGATCCGGCTTCGGCGGTTTGAACGCCGCCCAAGCTCTGAAGCGAGCCGATGTCGACATCAAGCTGATTGCCCGCACCACCCACCACCTGTTCCAGCCGCTGCTGTACCAGGTGGCCACCGGCATCATCTCCGAGGGCGAGATCGCCCCGCCCACGCGGCTGATCCTGCGCAAGCAGGAGAACGCGCAGGTGCTGCTGGGCGACGTCACGCACATCGACCTCGAGCAGAAGATCGTCGAGTCGGTGCTGCTCGGGCACTCGTACCGGACGCCGTACGACAGCCTGATCATCGCCGCGGGCGCGGGTCAGTCCTACTTCGGCAACGACCACTTCGCCGAGTTCGCGCCCGGTATGAAGTCGATCGACGATGCGCTGGAGTTGCGCGGTCGGATCCTTGGCGCCTTCGAGCAGGCCGAACGGTCCAGCGACCCGGTGCGCCGCGAGAAGCTGTTGACGTTCACCGTGGTTGGCGCCGGACCGACCGGCGTGGAGATGGCGGGCCAGATCGCCGAGTTGGCCGATCAGACCCTGCGGGGCAGCTTCCGCCACATCGACCCGTCCGAGGCGCACGTGATCCTGCTCGACGCCGCGCCGGCCGTCCTGCCGCCGATGGGCGAGAAGCTGGGCAAGAAGGCGCAGGCCCGACTCGAGAAGATGGGCGTCGAGGTGCAATTGGGCGCGATGGTCACCGACGTGGACCGCAACGGCCTCACCGTCAAGGATTCCGACGGCACCATCCGGCGCATCGAATCGGCCTGCAAGGTCTGGTCGGCCGGTGTGTCGGCCAGCCCGCTCGGTCGCGACCTGGCCAACCAGTCCGACGTCGAGATCGACCGTGCCGGACGGGTGAAGGTCAATCCCGACCTGTCCGTTCCCGGCCACCCGAACGTGTTCGTCGTTGGCGACATGGCGTTCGTCGAGGGCGTGCCCGGCATGGCGCAGGGCGCCATCCAGGGCGGCAAGTACGTGGCCAAGCTGATCAAGAACGAAGTCAAGGGCGCCGACCCTGCCACGCGCGAGCCGTTCAAGTACTTCGACAAGGGGTCGATGGCCACGGTGTCGAAGTACAACGCCGTCGCGCAGATCGGCAAGCTGGAGTTCAGCGGCTTCATCGCCTGGCTGGCCTGGCTCGGCCTGCACCTGATCTATCTGGTCGGCTTCAAGACCAAGGTCGCAACCCTGCTGTCGTGGGCCGTGACGTTCCTCAGCCGCCAACGCGGCCAGCTGACCATCACCGAGCAGCAGGCCTACGCGCGCACGAGGCTCGAGCAACTCGAGGACATTGCGGCATCCGTCCAAGAGGAGAAGGCCGCGAGCTAGGCACGTCCGGCTGGCTAGAGCCGTTCGCCCTGCCAGGTGGCCAGGCAGCCGCCCGACGCCAGCTCCAGCAGCGTGCCGGTGGTGTCGAACGCCGCTTCGGGATAGCGCAATTCGCTGATGCAGGCCAACGGCGTACCGAGTTCGTCGTCGGTCACCGAGCCCGTGCCCAGCTCGACGCGATGCCGTAGCAGCGGTGCGCCGTCGACGTCGGCGTGCATCGATCCCGACCAGAACCCTTGCCGCTCATCGGATCTGCCGATCTGAATGCGCTCGCGTAGCCGTGCTTGGCCGTTGCCGGACAAACTCAGCCGGGTGGTGCTGACGTGTCGGGCCTGGCCGGCGACGATGGTGGGCTGCGGGTCCAGATCGAGCAGACCCGCCACCTCGAGCTCCCAACTGGCCCGTGACTCCATGGTGACCGTGCCCGGCATGGCCATGGTGGCCGCGGCACTGCGCACCCTGAGTCGGGCGCCGGGCTCGACCACGACGCGGACCCTGATGGTGTCGCCACCCAACGGCGTCGCCGCTGCCGACACCAGGTGCACGGTGTCGGCCTCGGTGCGACGCGCGGCCACGCCGCCGGTGCACTCGATGCGCGGGATGCGATCGGGTCGCGCGACGATCAGGACGTCGGAAAGCATTGTGGCAGCGGCCCTTACACCGAGACGCGCAGCTGTTGGTGTACCCAGCCCAGCACCGGCGCCGCCGTGGGATCGTCGGTCAGCGAAATCAGGACGAACGGCCGATCGCCACGCACCTTGGCGGAGTCGCGGCGCATCACGTCGAGGTCGGCTCCGACCATGGGCGCCAGATCGGTCTTGTTGATCACCAGCAGATCCGAGAACGTCACCCCCGGGCCGCCCTTGCGCGGCACCTTGTCTCCGCCTGCCACGTCGACGACGAAGATCTGCACGTCGACGAGACCCGACGAGAAGGTGGCCGTGAGGTTGTCACCGCCGGATTCGACGAGGATGAGGTCGAGGTTCGGGTTGCCCGCGATCAGATCGTCGATGGCGTCGAGGTTGGCGGTGATGTCATCGCGGATGGCGGTGTGCGGGCAGCCACCGGTCTGCACGGCGGCAATCCGCTCGTCGGGAAGGACGGCGTGCCTGCGGAGGAAGTCGGCGTCCTCGGTGGTGTAGATGTCGTTGGTCAGCACCGCGAGCGACAGCTCGTCGCGCAACTGCCGGCACAGCGCGGCCACGAGGGCGGTCTTTCCCGAGCCGACAGGCCCGCCGATGCCGATGCGGAGTGGCTCCCCGGCGTGCCGGACGCGCCGGGGGCGTTCGGTGTGGGCGTGCGGCTCGCCGTCGAGCAGATGTGGTGGCATGGTGCGCCTTTCGAACGTGAACTTCAGGACACGAATAGTGGGCGGTCGCGCTCGGCGTGCCGTTGGGCCAGTACGTCGAGCAGCGGATCGGACAGGTCGGCGAGTTCCTTCGCAGCCTCGGCGGCGGTCTGGTCGCACAGCGGCGCAAGATCGAACGTCACCGCTGCGACGTCACCGGGATCCAGCGCCAGCAGTCGTTGCGCCGCGGTCGCAGATCCGGTCATCGTGGTGTAGACGATCGACAACGCCGTCTGCTCCGGTAGCAGACCGCTGGCCGCACCGACTTCGCCTGCCGCCACGGCGAGGTGGGGTTTGACGCCCAGTGCGGCCCAATCCCGGTGCGGCCACACCCGCCGGGCGAGCCGGGCCAGACCCCTCCCCTGCGCCCGGGAAGCACTGCGAGCCGCGGGAGCGGGTGTGCGGGCATCGGTTTCGGCGTCGGCGGCGGCGACCGTCAACGCGCCTGCGTGCACTGCGGCGGCCACCGAGGCGGTCACGAGTCCGTGGGTGCGGATGCGGCGCCCGAGGAATGCCCGCAGCGTCGGAAGATCGGTCACTAGCCCGCTGGTGACGGCTTCCTCGACACCGCCGGAGTGGACGTGCCCACCGGTCGGGAGCCGGGAGTCGGACAAGGCCAGCAGCGTTGCGAGGCTGGACATTAGAACAGGAAGTATCTCTGGGCCATCGGCAGTTCCACGGCCGGCTGCTCCTCCCACACGTCGCCGTCGATGCGCACGGTGAACGTGTCGGGGTCGACCTCGATGCGTGGCATGGCGGTGTTGAGGGGCATGTCGGCCTTGCCGACCTTGCGGACGTCGGTGACGGCGACCAGGCGCCGGTTGACGGCGAGCCGGTCCGCGAGCCCGTCTTCGATGGCCTGGGGAGCGACGAAGTGCACCGACGTTGCCGCCGCAGCCGCTGGCGAAGCGCCGAACATCGGGCGCGGCAACACCGGTTGCGGCGTCGGGATCGATGCGTTCGCATCTCCCATCGCGGCCCACGCGATCATGCCGCCCTTGATCACCGCGTGCGGGCGGACGCCGAAGAAGGCGGGTTCCCACAGCACCAGGTCGGCGAGCTTGCCGACCTCGACAGAGCCGATCTCGTGGTCCATGCCGTGCGCGACCGCGGGGCAGATCGTGTACTTCGCGACGTAGCGGCGGACCCGGTTGTTGTCGGCCGCTCCGTCACCTTCGAGCGCGCCGCGGCGCTTCTTCATCACGTGCGCGGTCTGCCAGGTGCGCAGCACCACCTCACCGATGCGGCCCATGGCCTGCGCGTCGCTGCCGATCATCGAGATCGCGCCGATGTCGTGCAGTAGGTCCTCGGCGGCGATCGTCGACGGCCGAATCCTGCTCTCGGCGAAGGCCAGATCCTCCGGGATGCTCGGATTGAGGTGGTGGCACACCATGAGCATGTCGAGGTGCTCGTCGAGCGTGTTGACGGTGTGCGGGCGGGTCGGGTTGGTCGAACTGGGCAGGACGTTCGGGTGCGATACCACCGTGATGATGTCGGGCGCGTGCCCGCCTCCTGCACCCTCGGTGTGATACGCGTGGATCGACCGCCCGTTGATCGCGCGCAGGGTGTCCTCGACGAAGCCCATCTCGTTGAGCGTGTCGGTGTGGATGTTCGCCTGCACGCCCGCCGCGTCGGATACCGTCAGGCAGGCGTCGATCGCGGCGGGGGTCGTGCCCCAGTCCTCGTGCAACTTGAAACCCGCTGCGCCGCCGCGAAGTTGCTCCCACATCGCTTCGGTGCTGACGGTGTTGCCCTTGCCGAGCAACGCGACGTTCAGCGGCCAGGTGTCCAGCGCCTCCAGCATGCGGGCCAGGTGCCAGGAGCCCGGCGTCACCGTGGTGGCCTTGCTCCCCTCGGCGGGGCCGGTGCCACCCGCGACGATCGTGGTGATGCCACCGCCGAGGGCTTCTTCCATGATCTGCGGGCAGATCAGGTGGACGTGGCAGTCGATGGCGCCCGCGGTGAGGATGCGGCCGTTGCCCGCGATGATCTCGGTGGATGGCCCAACGACCAGATCCGGGTGCACGCCGGACATGATGTCGGGGTTGCCCGCCTTGCCGATCGCGGTGATGCGTCCGTCGCGGATGCCGATGTCGGCCTTGATGATTCCCCAGTAGTCGATGATCACCGCGCCGGTGATCACGGTGTCGGGCGCGCCGTCGGCACGGGTGGCGCGCGACTGACCCATCGACTCGCGCAGCACCTTGCCGCCACCGAAGACGGCCTCGTCGCCTGCCAGCCCCGGCCCGCCACTGCGGTCCTCGGTGATTTCGATGAGCAGGTCGGTGTCGGCGAGCCGGATCCGATCGCCGGTGGTGGGACCGAAGAGCGCGGCGTAGCGCGCGCGGGACAGTTCGGTCACGCGTCCAACCTTCCTGGCGGGGTGAGCGACAGCCCGTGCACCTCGCGCGACCCGCTCAGCGGGACCAGCGAAACATGCTGGGCCACCCCGGGTTCGAAGCGCACGGCGGTACCGGCGGGGATGTCGAGCCGATGGCCGCGGGCGGCGTCGCGGTCGAACCGAAGCGCAGCGATTGGCCTGGGGCAGGTGCACGTGGCTGCCGACCTGGACCGGGCGGTCGCCGGTGTTGACGACGTTCATCTGCAGACGCGGCGCGCCGGGATTGATGGCGATGTCGCCATCGCCGTAGAACACTTCGCCGGGGATCATTGGATCGGGTGGTGGACGGTGACGAGCTTGGTGCCGTCGGGGAAGGTGGCCTCTACCTGGACGTCGTACAGCATTTCGGGCACGCCCTCCATCACGTCGTCGCGGCTGAGCACGTCTCGCCCGCTGTTCATGAGTTCGGCCACGGTGCGGCCGTCGCGAGCACCCTCGAGCAGGTGGTCGGTGATGACCGCGACCGCTTCGGGGTGGTTCAGCCGCAAGCCGCGCGCCTGTCGGCGTCTGGCGAGTTCGGCCGCGTAGGAGATGAGCAGGCGGTCCTGTTCATGCGGGGTCAAGCGCATAGTGCGGGATACTGCCACGGCCCGCGGCAGTCAGCAGCGCAGGCGATCAAGCGGGCGGGGTGGGGGGCTTCGCGTCGGGCATGTTCTGCAGCCGAACCTGGCCGCGCGCCAACGTTCGATCGTTCTCGTCGGTGATGGTGATCAGCCACAGCTGTTGCAGCCGCCCCCGGTGGATCGGCGTGGATACCGCGGTGACGGTGCCCGACGAGACGCTGCGCAGGAAGTCGGTGTTGTTGTTGACCCCCACTACGGTGCCGGTGCCGCCGTTGGCGGTGAACCAGACGTGGCCCGAGACGCTGGCCAGACTCTCCACGATCGAGCAGTAGACCCCGCCGTGCACGATGCCCCACGGCTGCAGCAGGTGGTCCTTGATGGTCAACTGCGCCCGCCCGCCGTCGGGCGTCATGTCGAGGATCTCCAGTCCGAGTACGCGATCGAATCCGGCAGTGAGGGCGGGCGGTACGGAATTCGTCACGATTGTCGTTTCTACACGTCGAGGGCGAGCGCGGCGCGCGGGCCGCCGGGAAAGCGGTCGGGCCCCGCACACGATGTGTGCGGGGCCCGACCTCGAGTGGACCGGGGGTCTCTGCAGCCCTCAGGACTCCGCGGCGGTCCGGTGGTTCGTGGGTTCCTGTCGTTAAGCCTAGGCAAGGCTTACCTAATTTAGCAAGGCCTTGCCCAGTTGGGTTCTGCTGGAGCCGCGCACGGGTGCGCCGAAGCCGACCAGGGCGTCGAGCACGGCCTGCGCGCGCCGCATGCTGACCAGTTCGCTCGATCCCGCGAGCAGTGGCACGTGCGTGGCAGCGGTGACCACCGCGGCGCCGACCACGTGCCACATCGCGGCAACCGACATCGCCCCGCCACTGACCTGGATGAGCTTGTCGAACAACGGTTCCAGGGCGCGGTGGCTGCGATGCGCCACCCACGTGGTCAGTGCCGCCTCGTTGGGCAGCGCCACGATCCGATCGCGCGAGGGGTGGCACTGGCGCAGCCCCGCGCGGGCGTCGAAGTACTGGTCGTCGGGCAGCACGCGCAACGTCGGGTCGACGACGCCCACCCAGTCGATCGCACCCTCGGAATCGACGTGCACCCAGAGGTTCTCCAGGCCGGTGTCCCACGCGCGCCCCTCGAGCACGAGTAGCGGGATCACCCGGCCGACGACGACGTGCGACAACGTCGCGGCCAGCTGGTGTGCGACGGCGGACCGGCTGTCGGTCTCCGCCGCGGCCGCGTCGAACATGTCCTGGAGCCGGTTGGTGCCGAGCACGTCGCATAGCGGCCACCAGCGCCTGCGGGACAGGTCGCTCATCACTGCCACGCCGTAGACGCGGGGACACTCCGGGTACAACTCGCGCAGTCTGCGGCTGGATTCGTGCAGCGGCAGCTTCCGGCTGATCGCCATCCGTGCGATCAGGGGGTCGTCGACCACGACGGTCATGTGCACCTCCCTAAGTTAGGTTAGCCTTACTATAGAGAGCTAGACGGGCAGGGAAACACCTTGTGACCGGACTCACAACGACCGGATAACGGGTGTACCGACGCAGACACCCCTGGGAAGCGAACACAGAAGGCCGCGGTTGATACGACACACGGTAGTAACGGCGTAGTACCCTGAATACAGTGCTCAGGAGAGTGAACGGAACATGGCGAAGTTGACCCGATTAGGGGAACTCGAACGCGAGGTGATGGACCACCTGTGGTCGTCGCGCGAGCCCCAGACCGTACGCCAGGTGCACGAGGCGCTCGCCGCCCGCCGCGATCTGGCATACACCACGATCATGACGGTCCTGCAGCGACTGGCGAAGAAGAACCTGGTGGTGCAACACCGCGACGACCGGGCACACCGCTACGCGCCAACCCACGGCCGCGACGTGCTGGTCGCCGGGCTCATGGTGGACGCGCTGGATCAGGTGTCGGACTCACCCAGCCGCGAGGCGGCGCTGGTGCACTTCGTCGAAAGGGTGGGGGCCGACGAGGCCGACGCCCTGCGTCGCGCACTGGCTGAATTGGAAGCCAAGCATCGCAACGGCTCGCCCACTGGCGATCCGGGCACCGGCTGAGGGACACTAGCAGCGTGTCCGCGCTGGCCTTCACCATCGTCGCGCTGGTCCTCGTCGGACCAGTTCCGGCGTTGTTGGCTAGGGCGGCGTGGCCGATGCGCGCACCGCGTGCCGCCATCGTGTTGTGGCAGTCGATCGCCCTGGCGGCGGTGCTATCGGCGTTCAGTGCGGGAATCGCCATCGCCAGCAGGCTCTTCGTGCCAGGGCCCGACGGACGTCCGACCGCCACGATCACCAGCGAGATAGCGGTGCTCGGCTGGCCGCTGTGGGTGGTCTACGTCGTCGTATTCGCGCTGACCCTGGTGGTCGGCGGGCGGCTGCTGGTCGCCGTGCTCCAGGTCGCCATCGCCACCCGACGCAGGCGCGCTCACCACCGGATGCTCGTCGACCTGCTCGGCAGCTCGCACGATGCCGCACCCGAGGTCTGTACCAAGGCCAGCGGCCTGCGCATCCTCGACGTCGCGCAACCGCTGGCCTACTGCCTGCCCGGCGTGCGCAGTCGTGTCGTGGTCAGCCAGGGCACCATCACCAGTCTCGCCGACGACGAGATCGCCGCCATCCTCAGCCACGAGCGGGCGCACCTGCGCGCCCGTCACGACCTCGTCCTGGAGATGTTCACCGCGGTACACGCTGCGTTCCCCCGCTTCGTCCGCAGCGCCAACGCGTTGGACGCCGTACGGTTGCTCATCGAGATGCTTGCCGACGATGCCGCCGTGCGCGCCGCGGGCCCCACTCCCCTGGCCCGCGCCCTCGTCGCATGCGCATCGGGGCGGACGCCCTCCGGCGCGCTGGCAGCAGGCGGCCCCACCACCGTCATTCGCGTCCGCCGGCTTGGCGGCAAGCCCAACAGCGTGCCGCTTGCCGTCGCCGCATACCTCGCGGCAGCAGGGGTGCTCGTCGTGCCGACCGTCGCGCTCGCGGTGCCGTGGCTGACCGAGCTGCAGAGGCTCTTCGCCGCATAGCGTTCAAACTCCCCGTGCCACAACCAAACAACGAAAGGCTGCCTGTGAGCTCGTCTGAAACAACCGCAACCGCCCAGATCGGGGTCACCGGCCTGGCCGTGATGGGCTCCAACCTCGCCCGCAACTTCGCGCACCACGGCTACACCGTCGCGCTGCACAACCGGTCGGTCGCCAAGACCGATGCGCTGCTGTCCGAGCACGGTTCGGAGGGCAACTTCGTCCGTAGCGAGACGATCCCCGAATTCCTTGCCGCACTTGAGAAGCCGCGCCGCGTGATCATCATGGTCAAGGCGGGCGACCCGACCGACGCGGTGATCAACGAGCTGGCTGACGCGATGGAGCCCGGCGACATCATCATCGACGGCGGGAACGCGCTCTACACCGACACCATCCGCCGCGAGAAGGCCATCCGGGAGCGCGGACTGCACTTCGTCGGCGCGGGCATCTCCGGAGGCGAGGAGGGTGCGCTGAAAGGACCGTCGATCATGCCCGGCGGGCCCGCGGAGTCCTACAAGTCACTCGGCCCGCTCCTCGAGGAGATCTCGGCGCACGTCGACGGTGTGCCGTGCTGCACCCACATCGGGCCCGACGGCGCAGGGCACTTCGTGAAGATGGTGCACAACGGCATCGAGTACTCCGACATGCAGCTGATCGGCGAGGCCTACCAATTGCTGCGCGACGCCCTCGGCAAGACCGCACCCGAGATCGCCGACATTTTCGCCGAGTGGAACAAGGGCGATCTGGACAGCTACCTCATCGAAATCACCGCCGAAGTGCTGCGCCAGACCGACGCCAAGACCGGCAAACCGCTGGTCGACGTCATCCTCGACGAGGCGGAGCAGAAGGGCACCGGCCGCTGGACGGTGAAGTCGGCTCTCGACCTCGGGGTGCCCGTGACGGGCATCGCCGAGGCCGTGTTCGCTCGCGCCCTGTCCGGCTCGGTGACCCAGCGCAAGGCCACCACCGGCCTGGCCTCGGGAACTCTGGGAGGCAAGCCGAACAACCCAGAGACGTTCACCGAGGCCGTCCGGCAGGCCCTTTACGCATCGAAGATCGTCGCGTATGCCCAGGGCTTCAACCAGATTCAGGCTGGCAGCGTCGAATACGACTGGGGCATCACACCGGGCGACATGGCCACCATCTGGCGCGGCGGCTGCATCATCCGGGCCAAGTTCCTCAACCGCATCAAAGAGGCGTTCGACGAGGACCCCGACCTGGCCACGCTTCTGGTGGCGCCCTACTTCCGCGCCGCGGTCGAAGAAGCCATCGACGGCTGGCGCCGGGTCGTGACCACCGCCACGGCGTTGGGCATCCCGATCCCGGGCTTCGCGTCGGCGCTGTCCTACTACGACGCGCTGCGCACCGAACGGCTGCCCGCTGCGCTCACCCAAGGGCTGCGGGACTTCTTCGGCGCCCACACCTACGGCCGCATCGACGCCGACCCGGCCGCGCGCTTCCACACCTTGTGGAGCGGCGACCGCAACGAAGTCGAGGCCTGAGAAACAGCAAGGACGCGATGCCGTGAAATTCCTCGACGACCACCGCCCGCCGTACGACCTGACCTACAACGACGTCTTCATCGTGCCGGGACGTTCCGACGTGACGTCCCGCTTCGACGTCGACCTCTCCACCGTGGACGGGTCGGGCACCACCATCCCGGTGGTGGTCGCCAACATGACGGCGGTGGCCGGTAAGCGGATGGCCGAGACGGTGGCTCGACGGGGCGGCATCGTCGTCGTGCCCCAGGATCTTCCGATCGAGGTGGTCCGGGCGACGGTGGACTTCGTCAAGAGCCGTGACCTGATCGTCGACACGCCGGTCACGCTGGCGCCGGACGACTCGGTCTCCGACGCGCTGGCGTTGATCCACAAGCGGGCGCACGGCGCGGCGGTGATCGTCGACGGCGGCCGCCCGGTGGGTTTGGTGACCGAGGCGTTGTGCATGGGCGTCGACCGCTTCGCGCGAGTGCGCGACGTGGCGCTGTCGGACTTCGTCACCGCACCCGTCGGGACCGATCCGCGCGAGGTTTTCGACCTGCTCGAGCACGCTTCGGTCGACGTGGCGGTCATGACGGGGCCCGATGGCGGGCTGGCGGGCGTCCTCACCCGAACCGGCGCGGTGCGGGCTGGCATCTATTCGCCTGCCGTGGATGCGACGGGCCGGCTGCGCATCGCCGCCGCGGTGGGGATCAACGGCGACGTCGCCGCCAAGGCAACCGCGCTCGCCGAAGCCGGGGTCGACCTGCTCGTCATCGACACCGCGCACGGTCACCAGCTCAAGATGCTCGACGCCATCAAATCGGTGTCGTCGCTGAACCTCGGTCTGCCGTTGGCTGCGGGCAATGTCGTGTCGGCGGAGGGCACCAGGGACCTGATCAGCGCGGGTGCCTCGATCGTCAAGGTCGGCGTCGGACCCGGTGCGATGTGCACCACCAGGATGATGACGGGGGTTGGTCGACCGCAGTTCTCTGCCGTACTGGAATGTGCCACGGCGGCAAGGCAACTCGGCGGCCACGTCTGGGCCGACGGCGGCGTGCGGCACCCGCGTGACGTGGCGTTGGCACTGGCGGCGGGAGCCTCCAACGTGATGATTGGTTCCTGGTTCGCCGGTACCTACGAGTCGCCGGGCGACCTCATGCTCGACCGCGAGAATCAGCCGTACAAGGAGAGCTACGGCATGGCATCCAAGCGGGCGGTGGCCGCGAGGACCGCGGCCGACCGCGCGTTCGACCGGGCCCGCAAGGCTTTGTTCGAGGAGGGCATCTCCACGTCGCGGATGGGTCTGGACCCGGCCCGAGGCGGCATAGAGGACCTGCTGGACCACATCACCTCGGGGGTTCGCAGCACCTGCACCTACGTCGGCGCGGCCACGTTGCCCGAACTGCACGAGCGGGCGGTGCTCGGCGTGCAGTCAGCAGCCGGATTCGCCGAGGGACACCCGCTGCCCAGCGGTTGGTGACCCAAACGGCAACCCGCCACCCGCTAACATGGGTGCTTCACCACCTCGGCTGAAGGAAGGAATCACGTGCCGCAGGCACCCGTGGAGGCCCCCACGAATGACCGGGCCATCGGGAGCGAGCGGCCTGGCCGCGAACCCGGGCCGGAACCCCAGGACGCCGAACCCTCCAGTACTGAGCCGGGCATGCCGCCCGGCGAAAGTCATGCGAGGCCGCGATGAGCCTCACCTTCACCTTGCTTGCCGTGCTGGGTTTCGTCGTACTGACCGCCGGCACCGCGATCTTCGTCGCAGCCGAGTTCTCCCTCACCGCGCTGGAACGCAGCACGGTCGACGCGAATGCCCGAAGCGGCGGACGCCGCGACAAGCTGGTCCAGCGGGCGCACCGGACGCTGTCGTTTCAGTTGTCAGGCGCCCAGGTGGGTATCTCGATCACCACGCTGATCACCGGCTATCTGGCCGAGCCGCTCGTCGCTCACCTACTGAAGCCAGCGTTCACCGCGCTGTCACTGACCAGCGGCCTCGCCGACGGCCTCGCGCTGGCGCTGGCGCTTCTGATCGCCACGTCGGTGTCGATGGTGTTTGGCGAACTGGTCGCTCAGTATCTCGCAATTGCGAAGCCACTGGCCACGGCACGCGTGGTCGCCGGGCCGCAGGTCGTCTTCTCGATGGCCACCACCCCGCTGATCAAGCTGACCAACGGCAGCGCCAACTGGATCCTCCGCCGAGTGGGGATCGAGCCCGCGGAGGAGTTGCGATCGGCTCGCTCCCCGCAGGAGCTCGTGTCGCTGGTACGCAACTCCGCACGCGCGGGTTCGCTCGACCTCGCGACGGCTACGTTGGTGGACCGCTCATTGCGGTTCGGCACCCGGTCCGCCGAGGAGTTGATGACACCGCGGTCCAAGATCGAGACGCTGGAGGTCGGCGATACGGTCGCCGACCTCATCTCCCTCGCCATCGAAACTGGCTTCTCCCGCTTCCCGATCGTCGACGGTGACCTCGACGAGACGGTCGGAATGGTGCACGTCAAACAGATCTTCGACATTCCCGCCGCCGACCGGGGCAGCACGCTGCTGGCAAGCCTGGCACTGCCCGTGCCCACGGTGCCGTCGACGCTGGACGGTGACTCCGTGATGACGCAAATCCGGGCCAACGGGCTGCAAACCGCCCTGGTGGTCGACGAATACGGCGGCACCGCGGGCATGGTGACCGTGGAGGACCTCATCGAGGAAATCGTCGGCGACGTCCGCGACGAACACGACGACGCCACTCCCGACGTCGTCGAAACGCGCAACGGGTGGCAGGTTTCGGGGCTGCTGCGCATCGACGAGGTCGACACCGAGACGCCCTTCCGCGCACCCGAGGGTGAGTACGAAACCATCGGGGGTCTGGTGCTGCAGGAGCTCGGACACATTCCCGTCGAGGGTGAGTCGGTGACGCTGACCGAGTTCGACCCCGACACGGCTCTCGACCACCCGGTGGTGTGGCTGGCGACCGTGGAGCGCATGGACGGCCGCCGCATCGACCTGATCAAGCTGGTCAGGATTGATCCCGACGAGGAGTCCGCGAATGGGTGACCTACTGGGCGTTCTGCTCACGGTGTTGCTGCTCATCGCCAACGCGTTCTTCGTCGCTGCGGAGTTCGCGCTGATCTCCGCACGCCGCGACCGCCTCGAAGCTCTGGCAGAACAAGGCAAGCGCAGCGCGGTCGCCGTCATCCAGGCCGGACAGAACCTCTCGCTCATGCTGGCGGGCGCGCAGCTCGGCATCACCGTGTGCTCGATCCTGTTGGGGCGCGTCGGCGAGCCCGCGGTGGCCCACCTGCTGGAGACGCCGTTCGACCTGTTGGGCGTCCCCGACGGTGTGCTGCACACGGTCTCGTTCTTGGTGGCGATCACGATCGTGGTCGTGCTGCACGTGCTGCTCGGCGAGATGGTGCCGAAGAACATCGCCATCGCCGGGCCCGAAGCGGCCGCGATGCTGCTGGTCCCGCCGTATCTGCTGTGGATCCGGATCGCGCGGCCGTTCATCGCCTTCTATGACTGGTGCGCCAAGTTCACACTGCGCATATTCGGTGTGGAGGCCAAGAACGAGCTCGAGAACACCGTATCGACGATCGAACTGTCGGAGATGATCGCCGAGTCGTTGTCCGAGGGCCTGCTGGATCCCGAGGAGCACACGCGCCTCTCGCGGGCGCTCCAGATCCGCAACCGCGTCGTGGCGGACGTGGCCGTGCCACTCAACGAGATTCACGCGGTTCCCGTTGCCGGCGACGGCGCCGGACCAACCGTCGAGGCCATCCATCGGGCGCTCGCCGAGACCGGGTATTCCCGCTTTCCCGTCGTCGATCCCGACGGCCGATTCACCGGTTACGTGCACATCAAGGACGTGCTGCCGCTCGTCGATGACCCCGACGCAGTCGTCGACGTGTCAATGGTGCGGCCGCTGCCGCGGGTGCTCGACACGTTGCCACTACCCGACGCGTTGTCGCGGCTGCGTCGAGACAACAGCCATCTTGCATTGGTCTCCGCCAGCGATGACCGGGTGACTGCGATGGTGACACTCGAGGATCTCGTCGAGGACGTGGTTGGGACGGTGCGCGACGGGACGCACCGTGTCTGAGCGCGTCCTCGACCAGGTACTGCTCGACGAATCGGAGTGGGCCGAGCGCGAGCGTCTGCACGTCGAACGGGTGGACCACTTCGTCCGGTCGCACCAGGATCGTGCCCGGCGTGGCGAAGCTCACCCGGTGTGGGATTTCCTGTTCAGCTACTACAGCCTGAAGCCCCGCCAGTTGCGCCGCTGGCACCCCGGCTACGGCGTGGCACTAGGCGGACCGTCGTCCGCCCGCTTCCTCGAGCGGGCCGGATACGGCGCGAACGGATCGACCGTCTCGGTGACCAGACAGCATCTGCTGGCCCGCGCCGAGACCGTCGAGTTCGTCGCAGGGCTGCTACGCGCCACCGCTGGCCGGGCCACCCGGTTGAACTGCTTCGGCCTGCACGAGTGGGCCATGGTCTACCGCAGCCCCGACGTTCGGCACGGCCAAGTACCGCTGCGACTCGGCACCGAGGGCACCGACGCCGTGGTCGAGTCAATGCCGTTGCGCTGCAGTCACTTCGACGCCTTCCGGTTCTTCACGACGCCTGCCGCGCCGCGCAATGCGGCACCGCTGACCCGCGAATCCCAGGTCGCCAACGAGCAGCCGGGCTGCGTGCACGCGAACATGGATCTCTACAAGTGGGCGTTCAAGCTCGGGCCGCTCGTCGACTCCGAGCTCGTGGCCGATGGACTCGAACTCGCCGCCGAAGCCCGCGAGTTGGACATGCGGGCCAGTCCGTACGACCTGACCGGATACGGGTTCGCGCCGATCGCCATCGAAACACCGGCTGGCCGGGCCGAATACGTCCGACTCCAGCAAAACGTCGCCGACCGTGCGGCACCACTGCGCAGCGCCCTCGCAGACCGATGCGACCTGTTGCTCGCGGCGGTGAACCGTGAATGGGCAGAGGCGGCGCGCGGAGAATAGCCGCATTTACCCACGGGTAAGCTAGGTCGACGCTTTTTAGGGAGGAAACCATGACTGAGCGCGTGAGTGTGGGCAACCTGCGGGTCGCCAAGGTGCTGCACGACTTCGTGAACAACGAGGCACTGCCTGGCACCGGGCTCGATCCGGAGACCTTCTGGGCCGGCGTCGACAAGGTCGTCGCGGATCTGACGCCGCAGAACCAGGACCTGCTGGCGCGCCGCGACGAGCTGCAGGCGCAGATCGACAAGTGGCACCGGCAGCGCGTCATCGAGCCCGTGAACGTGGAGGCGTACAAGGAGTTCCTCGCCGAGATCGGCTATCTGCAGCCCGAGCCGGCCGACTTCGCGATCACCACGTCCGGCGTCGACGACGAGATCACGACGACCGCCGGACCGCAGCTGGTGGTTCCCATCCTGAACGCGCGGTTCGCGCTCAACGCGTCCAACGCGCGGTGGGGTTCGCTGTACGACGCGCTGTACGGCACCGACGTCATCCCGGAGGCCGACGGCGCCGAGAAGGGCACCAGCTACAACCGGGTGCGCGGCGACAAGGTGATCGCGTACGCCCGCGCGTTCCTCGACGAGGCCGTGCCCTTGGCCTCGGGCTCCTACACCGACGCCACCGGCTTCAAGATCGAGGACGGTCAGCTGCTGGTGACGCTCGGCGACGAGCTGTCGACCGGGCTGGCCACGCCGGAGCAGTTCGTGGGCTACACCGGCGAACTCGGCTCACCCGCGTGGTCGGTGCTGTTGAAGAACCACGGCCTGCACCTCGAGATCCTCATCGATCCCGACTCCCCCGTCGGCTCGACCGACAAGGCCGGCGTCAAGGACGTCGTTCTCGAGTCGGCGATCACCACGATCATGGACTTCGAGGACTCCGTTGCCGCCGTCGACGCCGAGGACAAGGTGCTCGGCTACCGGAACTGGCTCGGACTGAACCGCGGTGACCTGACCGAGGAGGTCAGCAAGGGCGGCAAGTCGTTCACCCGCGTGCTGAGCGAGGACCGCACGTTCACCACCCCCAACGGCGGCGAGCTGACGCTGCCCGGCCGCAGCCTGTTGTTCGTCCGCAACGTCGGGCACCTGATGACCAATGACGCGATCGTCTTCGACAATGACGGAGCGGATGGCGCGGAAGTGCCCGAAGGCATCCAGGACGCGCTGTTCACCGGCCTCATCGCCATGCACGGCCTCAAGGCAGGCGACGACAACGGACCGCTGCTCAACAGCCGCACCGGCTCGGTCTACATCGTCAAGCCGAAGATGCACGGACCCGACGAAGTGGCCTTCACGTGCGAACTGTTCAGCCGCGTCGAGGACGTCTTGGGTCTGCCGCAGGCCACGCTCAAGGTCGGCATCATGGACGAGGAACGACGCACCACGGTCAACCTCAAGGCCTGCATCAAGGCCGCCGCCGACCGCGTCGTGTTCATCAACACGGGCTTCCTGGACCGCACCGGCGACGAGATCCACACCTCGATGGAGGCCGGGCCGATGATTCGCAAGGGCGCGATGAAGGCTCAGCCCTGGATCAAGGCCTATGAGGACGCCAACGTCGACGTCGGGCTGGCGGCCGGGTTGTCCGGCAAGGCGCAGATCGGCAAGGGGATGTGGGCCATGACCGAGCTGATGGCCGACATGGTCGAGCAGAAGATCGGTCAGCCCAAGGCAGGCGCAACCACCGCGTGGGTGCCCTCGCCCACCGCGGCGACACTGCACGCGATGCACTACCACCAGGTGGATGTGTTCGCGGTGCAGAAGGAGCTCGCCGGGCAAAACCGGACGACCATCGAGGAACTGCTCACCATTCCATTGGCGAGTGAATTGGCGTGGGCGCCAGACGAGATCCGCGAGGAGGTCGACAACAACTGCCAGTCCATCCTGGGCTACGTGGTGCGGTGGATCGACGCGGGCGTGGGCTGCTCCAAGGTGCCCGACATCCACAACGTCGCGTTGATGGAGGACCGTGCGACGCTGCGCATCTCCAGTCAGCTGCTGGCCAACTGGTTGCGCCATGGCGTCATCACCACCGAGGTCGTGAAGGCCAGCCTGCGCAGAATGGCTGCCGTGGTCGACGAGCAGAACGCCGGCGACGCCAGCTATCTGCCGATGGCACCGGACCCCGAAGACAGCATCGCCTTCCAGGCGGCTCAGGAGTTGATCCTCTCGGGCGCCGAGCAGCCCAACGGCTACACCGAGCCGATCCTGCACCGGCGCCGCCGCGAGTTCAAGGCTCGTCACCTCAGCCGGTGACTAGACTTCGGCGGAGCCGGATGACTAGTCGACGCAAGGGGTACAGGGTTTAGGAATGGGTAGGCATAGCATTCCCGACCCGGAGGACTCACCGGACGACGCCGACGCTGCGGGTGAGGATCAGGCCGGCTACGGCTACGACGCGCCTGGGTACGGTCGGCCCTCCTACGGTGAACCTTCGTACGGTGAACCCGCATACGGCGAACCTGAGTACGGGGAGCCTGAGTACGGGGAACGTCCTCGTGGCGAACGTCCCTACGGTGAACCGGCTTACGCCGAAGGCGATTACGCCGGCGACGACATCGATGAGGTCGACTACGCCGATGCCGGGTATGCCGACACCGGGTTCGACGCGTCGGCGCACCGCGAACCCACCTACGACGACACGCCCTACTGGCAGCGTGACCACGAGCCCGAGTTTGGCGACGAGGAGCGCGACGCCCCGACACACTCATTCGCGGCCAACCCACCGCCACGGCCGCCGGTCACCGGACCCGCGCACGGCGGCGAGTGGGAGGGTGGCGACTGGACCGGTACGCACCGAGCCATCGGCACCGGCAGGCGGGGCGTCAGCACTGCCGTCATCGCGGTGCTCGTCACCGTGGTGGTGGTCGTCGGCGCCGTCATCGCGTGGCGCTTCTTCGGTGATGCGCTGTCCAACCGCTCCGAAGTGGCCGCCGCCCGCTGCGTCGAGGGCGAGGTCGCCGTCGCCGTCGTCGCCGATCCCAGCATCGTCGACCCGCTGCAGACCTTGGCTGATCAGTACAACCAGACCGCTGCCCCCGTTGGGGACCGCTGCGTCAAGGTGGCCGTCAAGCCGGCCGACTCCGATGCGGTGGTGAACGGCTTCGTTGGAACCTGGCCCGGTGAACTTGGAGAGCGCCCGGCGTTGTGGATTCCGGGCAGCTCGGTGTCGGAGGCACGGCTCGAGGCGGCCTCCGGTGCCCAAACCGTCAGTGACAGCCGCTCACTGGTCACCTCGCCGGTCGTCCTGGCCGTGCGCCCGCAATTGAAGAGTGCCCTGGCGCAACAGAACTGGTCGACCCTGCCGGAGCTGCAGACCAACCCGACCGCACTGGACGGACTCGACTTGCCCGGCTGGGGTTCGCTGCGCCTGGCGTTGCCGCTGACCGGCGACAGCGATGCCACCTATCTCGCGGCCGAGGCCGTCGCCGCGGCGTCCGCGCCGCGGGACGCGCCCGCCAGCGCCGGTACGCCGGCGATCAGCACGCTGATGGGGGGTCAGCCGAAGTTGGCCGACACCAAGGCCTCCACCGCGATGGACGCCCTGCTGCAAGGCGGCGACGCCGCAGCCGCATCGGTGCACGCCGTCGTCAGCACCGAACAGCAGATCTACCAGAAGGGCGCCTCGCAGCCCGACGCGAAGGGCTCGCTCACGGCATGGCTGCCGCCCGGTCCGACAGCGGTCGCCGACTACCCGACGGTATTGCTTTCCGGCAGTTGGCTTTCCCAGGAGCAGGTGAGCGCCGCCAGCGAGTTCGCCCGTTACCTGCGCAAGGCAGAACCCCTCGCCGAATTCGCCAAGGCCGGCTTCCGCGTCGACGGCGGCACGCCGCCCAAGAACGACGTCATCGACCTTGGCTCGACCTCGGCGCCGCTGTCGGTTGGCGACACGGCCATGCGGGCGACGCTGGCCAACGCCGTGTCGGGTCCACCCGCGGCAGGCGCGAACACCCGAGCAGGTGCAGGCACCGTGTCGGTGATGCTGGACCAGACGCTCAACCTCAGCCCCGTCGTGGCGGCGTTGAAGGCCAGGGTGCAGGCACTACCGCAGAGCGCCGCGGTCGGCTTGACGGTGTTCAACGGCACCGAGGGGTCCACGCTTGTTCCGCTCGGCCCGATCGGCGAACCCGTGCAGGGACAGCCGCGCAGTGCCGCACTGGTCGCCGGACTCGACGGGCTGGCATCGACGACCAGCGGCAGGGTGTCCTTCACGACGCTGCGCAACGTCTACACCGATGCGGTCACCAATTTCCGCCCCGGCCAGCCGAATTCGGTACTCGTCATCACCTCGGGCCCGCATACCGACCAATCGCTGGACGGTGCAGGCCTGCAGGCCATGGTCCGCGGCGCGTTCGACCCGGCCCGGCCAGTGGCCATCGACGTCATCAACGTTGGCAGCGACCCCGACGCGGAGACCTGGCAGGCCGTCGCGCAGATCACCGGCGGCCAATACCAGGGCGTGCCCGCCTCCAACTCCCCCGACATGGTCACCAACATCAACGACCTGCTGGCGTAGCGTCGAGCAGCTGCACGCCGTGATCGTGCCTTTGCGCTGAGCCCACCGTCCAAATCCTTGCCAGAATGGCAAGACCACGACAAGTTCCCTCTTCGCCCGGCGTGGTTCCGTACGGCTGGGCGCAACGCGCGTCCCACTGACGTCGCGTCGGCGCAGTTGCCACAAAATCAGGTGAACTGCAGTGACTAGGTGGTGCGGCACCGTGAAGACGTTGCCGCCGGTGGAACGAGGGTGGTCTCACGACCATGATCAGGTGGATGTGCGGCGATGTTCGGACGAAAGTTGCTGTCATTTGCCTTTCGCGACACGTCGGCCTCGGTTAGTTTGGGGTCCTGCCCACCGAGGGGGAACGGATGGCAACCGTGACATTGGAACCGGTAGTGCTACCGCCGGGACCGCGGGTACCGAAGGCCCTGCAGGGCATCGCCTTCCTGTCGGCACTCTGTACCGTGACTGCCGCCCTTGGCCGACGGTACGGGAGCGCCTTCACCGTCAATCTGCCGATCTTCGGCCGGACCGTGATCCTCAGCGACCCCGTGTTGGTCAAGCAGCTGTTCGGCATGAGCGGCGAGTTGGTTGAGCGCCCGACCAACCTTGGCGGAATCTTCGGGCCTGGGTCGACCTTCAGTCTCAACGGAGCAGAACACCTCGAGCGCCGCAAGGTGCTCGTCCCGCCGTTCCACGGGAAGTCCGTACGAAGCTACGAGCAGATCATCGAAGGGGAAGTGAAGCGCGAGATCACGGAATGGCCGGAAGGCCGTGAATTCGAGACTTTGCCGTCGATGATGCGGTTGACGCTCAACACCATCTTGCGTGCCGTGTTTGGGCCCGAGGGACCTGCACTCGACGACCTCCGTCGCGTACTGCCGCCCGCGGTGACATTCGGGTCACGCCTCATCCCGCTGCCGGCACTGGTGCGGCGCGACTTCGGTCGGTGGAGCCCCGGGGGCCGGTTCCTGCAGTACCGGCGCCAGATCGATGCAGCCATCGATTCGCTCATCGCCGACGCGCGGGCGGACCCGACCTTCGAGGAACGCGGCGACGTCCTGTCAGTCTTGCTGCGAGCGCGCTACGAAGATGGCGAACCGATCACCGACCGCCATATCGCCGATGAGCTGCTCACGGTCGTGTCCGCCGGCCACGAAACCACTGCCGCTGCATTGGCGTGGATGGTCGAACGAATTCGTCGGCACCCGGCCTTGCTGTCACGATTGAGCGAGGAAGTCGACGCCGGCGGCTCCGAATTGCGGCAGGCCACCATCTGGGAGGTGCTGCGCACCCGGCCGGTTCTCGACGCGACCATGCGCCGTGCGAGGCGGCGAATCCGACTTGGTACCTGGGTCATTCCCGAGGGAACGACTTTCGTGATCAGCATCCAGCTCTCCCACGCGGCGGAAGACAGCTTCCCCAACGCCGAGTCGTTCGATCCCGACCGGTTCGTCGGCGCTCCCCCGAAGCCGTCGGAGTGGCTTCCGTTCGGTGGGGGTGTGAACCGCTGTATCGGCGCGGCGTTGGCGAACCTGGAAATGGATGTCACGCTACGAACGCTGCTGCGCGAGTTCAGCTTCACGCCAACGAATGCGCCCGGCGAGCGGCGCCACAATCGCGGCCTGGCGATCGCGCCGGCACAGGGCGGCCGAGTGGTGGTTCACCGGCGAGCGGTCGAGACGTCGAGCGGTGGTCGATCATCGTCGATCGGTGAGCAGTTCGCTAGAGGATCGCTGGGAGGGGACTTCACGACCTGATTCTCCGGACGCATTCAACGCCACCGCTCCCGCGCGATGGCGCAGTGACCTACGTCGGAGCCGGACTCGCGCCGATAATCCGTTGTCGCACAACCGAACTGGGTTGCGGGGAAACGCCTCCGCGTGACACCGTGACCGCTAGGCTTCGGAGGATGGCAACGAGTGTGTCGGGGAAGGTGGCATTTGTCACCGGTGGCGCATCGGGGATCGGCGCCGCCTTGTCCACCGAACTCGTCGCCAAGGGCGCGGAGGTCTGGATCGCCGATCGACAGATTGGAGTGGCTGAGGCACTGGCGCAGCGCCTGGACAGCAGCGGGAACGGAAAGGCACACGCAATCGAGCTCGATGTGCGTGACTATCCCGCATTCGAACGCGCTGCCGCCGAGGCGGTACACCGGTCCGGGGGAATCGACTATCTGTTCAACAACGCCGGCATCGCCATCTCGGGCGAGGTGGATACCTACACGCTCGACGACTGGAACGCCGTCCTGGACGTGAACCTGCGAGGCGTCGTGCACGGTATCCACGCCGTCTACCCGATCATGATTCGGCAGCGCGCCGGCCACATCGTCAACACCGCTTCCTTCGCCGGCCTCGTCACCAGTGCGGGCTCCGTGAGTTACGCCGCCACCAAGCATGCCGTTGTGGCCCTTTCGAACACGTTCCGGCTCGAGGCCGAACGACACGGTGTCCGCGTGTCGGTGTTGTGTCCGGGCGTCATCCGGACACCCATACTCACCGGGGGCGCATACGGACGGAAGCTCACCGGTGTCGGTGATGACGAGATCCTCAAGTTTTGGGGCCCATCGCGGCCGATGGCACCCGAACGGTTCGCCGAGCGAGCCATGCGTGCCGTGATGCGCGGTGACGGGATCATCGTGGTGCCGACCTGGTGGAAGGCGATCTGGTATCTGGAGCGGTTCTCACCTGCCCTTTCGATGCGCCTCGCCCGGGTTCCGCTGAAGCGGATACGCGAGTTGGCCTCTGCCGCCTCATGAATCGTCGATCGACGCAGTGCTCATTCCGAATCAGCGATGGTTCAAGTACTCTCGCGGGCAAACTCCAATTCCGGGTGTTGGCAAGTAGATCCGACCAACCGAGGCCGTGCGGCGATGTGCGCGAACGAAAGCCGAGTTCACCACCAGCAGAAGGCGGTACCGTCACCTCATGACCGAGCAGCACTTCGACGTCATCGTCGTCGGTGCCGGATTCGCCGGAATCGGCACTGCGATTCAGCTCAGGAAGATGGGCTACGAGAAGATCGTCATTCTAGACCGCGAGAGCGACCTCGGCGGAACCTGGCACGTCAACCGCTATCCGGGGCTGGCCGTCGACATTCCCTCTCCCACCTACTCCTACTGGTTCGAGCCGAACCCGTACTGGTCACGCATGTTCGCGCCGGGTGCAGAACTCAAACGGTATGCGGACCACGTCGCAGACAAGTACGACGTGCGTCGTTACATGCGGTTCAACACAACCGTCGAAAGTGCCAGCTGGGATGAGGAGGATCAAGCTTGGCGGGTCTCGCTGCGTGGGGGTGAGATCCTGAGCGCGAGGTTCTTGATCGTCGCCACCGGTTTCCTTTCGCAGCCGCACACTCCGGACCTTCCCGGCATTGCCGACTTCGGCGGACGAATCATCCACACCGCTGCATGGGATGACGGCTACGATTTCGAGCGCCGCCACGTGGGCATCATCGGCACGGGCGCGACGTCCGTACAACTCGTTCCCGAACTCGCCAAGATGGCGGCCGACCTGACGGTTTACCAACGAACCCCAATCTATGTGGCGCCAAAGAACGACTTTCCGATCCCGACCGTCATTCAGCGCATCTTCGCCAGGGCACCTCTGGTCCAGCGCGCGTTCCGGCTGATGACCGACACGATGTATGAGCTGATGTTCGTGCTCGGTGTCTTGCACTACCGCTCGTTCAGGTGGCTCAACACCGCGGCAGCGGACATGTCCAAGCTGCTGCTGTTCGCCTCGGTCCGTGACAAGGATCTGCGCCGCAAGCTCATGCCCGAGTACGACTTTGGTTGTAAGCGGCCCACCTATTCCAACTCCTACTACCGGACCTTCACCAAGTCGCACGTGCATCTGCAGACCGCAGGCATCGAGCGCATCGAGGCAGACGGCATCGTCGCCGCCGACGGAACGAAGACGGTCATCGACACGCTGGTCCTGGCCACCGGATTCAACCTGTGGGACGCCAATTTTCCGGCCCTGGAGATCATCGGGCGCGACGGTCGAAACCTCGGCAAGTGGTGGCGCAACAACGGCTTCCAGGCTTACCAGGGGTTGTCGATCCCGTACTTCCCGAACCTCCTCAACCTGGCCAGTCCACATGCATTCAGCTTGTCGTTCTTCAACACGATGGAGTACCAGATGCGGCACATGGACCGGCTCTTCGGTGAGGTGCAGCGCCGCAACGCGACGATGTTCGAGGTAACCGAGGAGGCGAACGCCCGGTTCCTGGAACGGATGACGACGCTGCAGCGCAGTACGGTGCTGCATCAAGCTGACTGCACCCGAGCGCGGTCCTACTACTTCAGTCCCACCGGCGAGACGTTTCTGCGCGCCACGTCCACGCACAAGACGGTCTCGGAGCAGAACCAGTTCCCGATGAACGACTACGCGTTCGCTTGATCCTTCGGGACATCGAAACCGGCTGCCTCACTTACTTTCCCACGCAAGTAGCCACGATGTCGTCACCTCCCCCATGCACGACTCCCCGGCAATCGTTGGACAGTCGGCGAAACGCTGGCTGCGTCCGCACCGGGTGCCGGCGCTACCCCCATGACCTGCGAA
Organism: uncultured Actinomycetota bacterium; assembly: GCA_963849055.1. Classification (GTDB taxonomy): domain Bacteria; phylum Actinomycetota; class Actinomycetes; order Mycobacteriales; family Mycobacteriaceae; genus Mycobacterium. The sequence goes on along the minus strand of CAWKFI010000008.1, from coordinate 539,717 downwards.
ATCGTCGGCCGAGGCGTAAATGCATCGATAGCCGTTGCGACGTCCGCAAACCGATTGACGGAGATCGACGTCGCCGCTGAGCCAGCGTGAACATTCCATTGTCCTGCAGTCCACTTCAATCGGCTGCAGACAGTCATGACGGTCGGATAGCGTGGAACCACAGCATGGAAGGGCAGTAGATGGCCACGGCAACGCAACAGCCGATTCGGTTACCGCCTGGGCCACGCCTGCCCAAGTACGTACAAGGCGTTGCGTTCCTCATGGCAAAGCACGACTTCTTTGCCTTCCTCGGCCGACGGTACGGCTCTACGTTGACCCTCGACATGCCGCTCTTCGGTCGAACGGTGGTGATCCGCGATCCGCTCCTCATCAAGGAGCTGTTCAGCACGAGCACCGAACTGGCCGAACGGCCCACCGAACTGATCAACACCGGCTCGGTCCTCGGTCCAGGATCGATGTTCAGCCTCGCCGGTGACGAACTCGTCGAGCGCCGCAAATTGCTTCATCCGGCATTCCACGGCAAACGAATCAAGGGCTACGAACGCGTCGTCGAAGAGGAGGTGATGCGGGAAACGGCGACGTGGCCGGAGGACCGTGAATTCGAGACGCTGCAGCCGATGCTGCGCATAACCCTCAACGCCATCCTGCGTACCGTGTTCGGCGCCGAGGGGCCCGCACTCGATGAACTACGCAGCCTGGTGCCCGCCGCGATCACATTGGGTTCCAGACTGATGCTGCTGCCGCCGATGGTACGGCGCGATTTCGGATCGTGGAGCCCGGGACACCGATTCATCGAGTACCGCAGCAGGATTGACGCCGTCATCGATACGCTGATCGCCGACGCGCGAGCCGACTCGAACTTCGAAGACCGCAGTGACGTGCTGGCGCTCCTGCTGAAGGCCCGTTACGAGAACGGTGAACCGATCGCAGACCGGCATGTCGCAGACGAGTTGCTCACCATGGTAAGCGCTGGTCACGAGACCACAGCCGCCTCGTTGGCCTGGACCGTCGAGCGGCTCCGCCGGCATCCGGAGCTGTTGTCCCGGCTGACCGAGGAAGTCGACGCCGGCGGATCCGAGCTGCGGCAGGCGACGATATGGGAGGTCCAGCGCACGCGCCCGGTCGTCGAGGGTTCGTTGCGCCGCACGAAGGCGCGGATCACACTCGGGGACTGGGTGATTCCCGAGGAAACCACCGTGATCTTCAGTATTCAACTCGCTCATGGCGCTGAGGAGAACTTCCCGGACGCCAACACCTTCAATCCGGACCGCTTCGTCGGCGCCGTCCCGAAGCCCTTCGCGTGGATCCCGTTCGGCGGTGGGATCAACCGCTGTATCGGGGCCGCCTTCGCGAACATGGAAATGGATGTCACACTGCGCACCCTGTTGCATGAATTCCGCATCGCGCCGACGGACGCGCCCGAGGAGAGGCGCCACACCCGCGGTGTCGTTCGACCACCGGGACGAGGCGGACGGATCATGGTTCGCCGCCGCTCGATCGAGGCGTCTGAGGGCGCATCGGCAGCCGACTTCAACAGATGGCGTTTGGAGAACCGATGAAACGAATCAATCTGGGCACCACCATGACCGCCGCTCGCAAGGACCTGGTCGGCCACATCGGCACCACTGGATTCTTCAAGAGGATCTCGAACAAGTACTGGTACCCCCTGGTGACGAGGCGGCTCGATTCGGAGGACGTCGTCTTCCTCAACTACGGATACGAGGAAGAACCGCCCATGGCTGTGCCGCTGTCAGCCTCCGATGAGCGGAATCGGTACTGCATTCAGCACTATCACCGCACGGCGACGCAGGCGGACATCACCGGCAAGAAGGTGCTCGAAGTCAGCTGCGGCCACGGAGGTGGCGCCTCCTATCTCATGCGTACGTTGCGTCCAAACTCCTACACCGCATTGGACTTCAACGCGGACGGCATTGCCTTCTGTCGCAAGCGGCACGACTTGCCCGGGCTGGATTTCGTGCACGGCGACGCCGAAAGCCTTCCCTTCGACGATGAGTCCTTTGACTCAGTCCTCAACGTCGAGGCGTCGCATGCCTATCCCCGTTTCTCGCGGTTTCTCGGCGAGGTGACCCGCGTCTTGCGACCGGGTGGTCACTTCCTCTATGCGGATTTCCGTGGCCGCGAACAGTTCTCGGAGTGGGACGCGGCGTTGGCCGACGTTCCGATGCGGATGCTCTCCAACAGGGAGATCAACGAGGAGGTGCTGCGCGCGATGGAGAGGAATGCGCAGCAGTCCCTCGAGTTGATCGAGCGGAATCTGCCCGCGTTGCTGCGGCCCTACGGCCGCCTGTTCGCGGGTGTGCCGGGTTCGAAGATCTATCGCGACCTCGAACGCGGCGAGATCTCCTACCGGATGTACTCCTTCATAAGGGACTAGCGGCCGCCATTCCACGCGCTGCCGGTCACGCACCAGCCGAGTGCACCCAGGGGCGCTTGGTGAGATGTCCGCGCGCACTGAGTGTCGGATTCGCGCGAGCCGCGGCAGGGTGATTCGCCGAAAGCCATTGCTCTCTAGTCTATTTCGTTACATATCTGTGTGGTGTAGTGCACAATTGTCACTATCCGGGCGAGCTGGCAAACCGCCTTCCATCCGCCCATCGAGAAGGCATTTCTGGGGGGAGTTCTTACATGAGCTGTGGTATCCGGACTGTCGGCTTGGCCACCTTGAGCGCTTCGGTCGCCATCTTGTTGGCAGGTACCTCCACGACGACGCCCAGCGCGCTCCTCGCCGCGACGTACATGCTTCCCGGATCTCTGGGGGCGCCCTTCACCGATCAGGCCAAGTCGGATTGGGCCACCATCTACGTTGGAGGCGCCACCGGTGCTCCGCCTCCCACACCACTGAATGTGGTGTATTGGCGCAGTCAGCTTCCGTCACCGGCAAGTATGGAATCCGGCAGCGTCCTATTCGCATACTCCTTCGGCGCCTTCACGGCCGGCACGTACAAGCGCGACTTCAATCGGTACTGGGCGAATACGCCGGGCGAGGCACCCGACGTCACCTTCGTGCTCACCGGCAACACGTATCGTCCCAATGGCGGAGCCAGCGCGCGGTGGGGGTTCGGGGCGACACCCACTGAGACGGCGGGCGCCGGGGACGGCGAGATCACCACCTTCGACATCGTCCGTCAGTACGACGGGGCCGGGGACAATCCGGTCAATCCGTTCAACTTCCTCGCCTTGGCCAACGCCGCTGCGGGAACGTTCTTGGTACACCCTGACTATGGCAGCGTCGACTGGGATGACGCGGTGTATCAAGGCAGCCACGGAGACACGGAGTACTACCTCATTCCGACCTATCCCCTTCCACTCCTGATGCCGGTGGAATGGATCCCAGTGATCGGGCCGGCCCTCGCCGACATGTGGGATCCGGTCATGCGTGTCCTCGTCGAGGCGGGGTACGACCGGACCTCCGATCCAGGTGATCCCACGCCGTACGATATCTTTCACTCCCCCAACCCATTCACGCTCGTCAGCAATGTGCTGGAGGCCGTGAGGGTCGGTCAGGACAACTGGTCCGAGAATCTCGGGCTGGGCCGCCCATTGGGTACCGAGAGGCCCGGACCGTACGGGGTCGGCGGTCCGCCGGTGGAGACGGAGTCGCTCGCAGGGCCGCGGCAGATGACCGCCCTTTCGGCCGGGGTTCCCGAGCCGCTGGAGCCAGTCGACGAGGCTGAGCCCGCTGATCCCGTCAACACCGGTGGTGATCCCTCCGCGGCGGCGTTGGCTGGGGTTCCCGAGCCGCTGGAGCCAGTCAAGGAGGCTGAGCCCTCCGATCCGGTCAACGCCACATCGAGCGACGCTAAAGACACCGGCACGGTGGTGACCACCGTTCAGACAGATCCTGCTGAGGCCGATGGGCCCGACAGTCAGCAGATCATTCGTGGGCCGATCGGCCCGAGCCTGACGAGTCACCGGCCGCATCGACCGTTCGGCGGACAGCTCTTCGCGAAGCTGTTGGAATCACGGACTATTCGGCCCGAGGCCAAGTTGGAGGAGCCTGCGGATCTCACGCCGGCACCCTCAGATCAAGAGACCTCCACCGACGACGGGGCATCGAACGGTCAGCCTTCCCAGGAGGATCGGGATCCGAGCGGAGGCGAGTAAGGCGCGCGCCGTGAGTGGTCGTCGATCGGTGCTGATCACCGGGACCTCCTCCGGACTCGGGCTGAGCATGGCCGTGCACCTCGCCGCGAGAGGGTGGCTGGTGTACGCGTCAATGCGCGACCCCGCGCGGCGTCGAGAGCTGGATCGGGCCGTCGTGGAAAGGGGCGCCGATCCCGGCCTCGTTCGGGTGCTGCGCCTCGATGTCACCGATTCGTCTTCCATCAGCTCGGCGCTCGGCGAAATCGCGAACCACACCGGCGGCCGACTGGACGCCTTGATCAACAACGCCGGCATCAACACGGACGCCTGCCTCGAAGACATCGAAATGTCGGAGGCACGCAGACTCTTCGACACGCTGGTACTCGGTGCGGTGGAGCTCACGCGTGCCGCACTGCCGCTTCTGCGTGAATCACCGCGACCCCGCATCCTCTTCATGTCCACCTACGCTGCCGTGCTCTGCGGGCCGACGACGACGATGTACTCGGCGGCCAAGGCGGCCGTCGAGAAGTTCGCCGAGTCGCTGGCGTGGGAGGTCGCCGCGGACGGGGTTCGGATCGTCGTGTTGCGGCCGGGACCACATCGAAGCAGGATCTTCGGGAACAACAGTGGACGGGTCCGGCCGGTGGGCAGCCGCTACGGTGTGCTTTACCGCAGAATCGATCCGCTGACCCAGGCCGCCTTCAGCCACGCGCGGGATCCAATCAACGTCGCACGCAAGGTCGCGGAGGTGTTGGACGCCCGGCACCCCAGATTCCACTACCACATCGGTTGGGACTCCCATCTCGCAGTCCTCGTCAATCCGCTTATCCCGCAACGGCTCCGGTATCTGATCGCTCGTCTTCTCCTCCGTCCGAGCCGACTCGACCCTAGGCCATTGCGTAGTCGCTCAGCGGAAATCGGTCCTGTTCCCTGACGGCATTGTGTGCCGAAGTCGGCCGGAAGAGCGGTGTCTCTCCGGTGTGAGTGAACCAATACGACCTCGAGTTCGCGCAGCTTCCCAGGCGGAACACCGAGTCGTCGAGCAATCGAGTCATCCGGTCCAGGAAACGGGCGTTGGCCTCCTCGGTGACCTCGAAAGTCTGGGCGTCGCGCCGCTGGAGTTCACGGAAGAGTCGGTTCATGTGTCGCATCTGATACTCAACGGTGTTGAACCATGACAGACCCACCCACGCATAGGGGCTGGCAGACGATAGGAAGTTCGGAAACCCAGGTACTGACACTCCCTGGTACGCCTGGAATCGGTTCTCTCTCCACCACTTACCAAGATTGCGACGGTCACGACCGATCACCTCGATCGCCGGCAGGTTTGCCTCCCAAACGTCGAAACCCGTGGCGAGGACGAGGGTATCGATGACTCTTTTGGTGCCGTCGACGGCAACGATTCCGTCAGGCTCGATCCTGTCGATGCCACTCGTCTCCAGATGCACGTGCGGCTTGGAGAACGTGCGGTAGTACGAATTGGACAACGTCGGCCGCTTGCAACCGTAGTCGTAGTCCGGGGTCAACTTGCGCCGCAGCTCCTTGTCGCGGATGGACAAGTACTGATGCAGCTTCGCCACAGCCGACGCGGTTGCGTTCAGGCCCTTGAAGTAGCGAAACTTCCACATCGCGATCAGCATCACGACGTCCACGGAAATGTCGGTGAACCACCGCACCACCCGCTGAGTGAACGGCACCCGTGCGAACAACCGTTGAGCTCCCGCCGGGAACCTGAAGTCGACCTTTGGCAGTACCCAGATGGGCGTTCGTTGGTAGACGGTGAGGTCGGCGGCTTGCTTGGCCAGTTCCGGTATGAGTTGTACGCCCGTGGATCCCGTTCCGATGACCGCGGCACGTCGGCCCTCAAGGGAGTAGCTGCCATCCCACTCAGCGGCGTGGACGATACGCCCCGCGAACCCGGCGATGCCCGGTATGTCAGGAGTCCGCGGCTGGCACAGAAAGCCGGTGGCGGCGATGAGGAACTGTGCCGTGATGGTTTCTCCGCCTGCTATTGCGACGTGCCAAACTTGGGCGTCGTCATCCCATCGGGCGCCCTCCACGGTCGTGTTGAAGCGCATGTACCTGCGGACGTCGTACTTTCCCGCCACGTGTTCGGCATAGCGCTTGAGCTCGCTGCCTGGCGCAAAGAGTCGCGACCAGTACGGGTTCGGCTCGAACCAGTAGGAGTACGTGGTCGATGGCACGTCGACGGTGAGCCCCGGGTAGCGGTTCACGTGCCACGTCCCGCCGAGGTCGTCCTCCCGTTCGAGGATCACGACGTTGTCGTAACCGAGCCGGTTGAGTTGAATCGCTGCGCCGATTCCGCCGAACCCCGCACCAACGATGACCGCGTCGAATCGCTGGGTGGTCATGGACACGCAGCGTCCTACTCGTTGGCTTTGGGCTTCTCGCCCTGCGTGGTGTCGCCCTTCTTGGTGTCGTCGGCTGTGTTCGGCGCAGGATCCGCGGCGGGCGCCTTGCCCGTCAGCGTGCCGGTGACCTTCGAGATAGTCGTGTTGAGGCGATCCGTGACCGAGCTGATCGCATCGGTCAGTCCACCGTCGGTTTTCCTGTGTCGTCCGCCGGTGCCACTGGACACCGGGTTGGAGCTGTCCGCACCGGTTTTCGGTGTCTCCGGCTCCGGGTCCGGTTGCTGTGATTCCGCACTCGGTTGCTCGGTCGGTGCCGTCTGCAGGGACTGCTGTTCGTCGACCTCCTGCGGCGACGGATCCAGTGGCTCGACACTCACGACGCCGGCGTCCAGGGACTCGACCTGCTGAGCGGTACCTGCGTCCGCATCGTCAAGCTGAGTTCCGTTGTCCAGCAGAGTATCGCCGTCCGGCGCGACGAAGTCGTGATTTACGTCCTCCTGGACGGACCTGAGGGCCAGCGTGGAAACAGGAGTCGGCGACACAGGTTCTATCACCGGGGCCACCGGGCCGCGGTCCAGCCATTCTCTGATGAGGGCGTTTCCCGGGAAGAGCGCCGAGAGTCCCTCCATGATCGATTGGGTGGTGAATGGGCCGGTGCACGGCGACGGACAGCCGGGGCTGCCGGGGGCATAGACGTTGAAGGCCACGATCTGCGCAGCGAAGAGGCTCACGAAGGTGTCGATCACCTGTTGGGGTGTGACGATCGTGATGCCGGTGGGCTCTTCCATCAGGCTGCCGAAGAAGTTCGTCAACGGCAGCAGTGGGTTGAGCGTGAACGTTGTGTCCGCCCAGGGCACCAAGTTGTTCGGACCCTTCGTCCCCTCGAATCCGAAGCCGCTCGGAAAGTAGCCGGAGTCGGCGTTGGTGTAGCCCGGATAGTCGGGACCAAAGGTGTAACCGGCCATCAGCTCGGTGAGCGGAACCCGGAATAGGTTGTTGAGCAACGGAAACGGTCGGGCGCCCATCAGTATTGCCACCGTCCAGATTCCGCGGTCGATCCAGTCGACACCGGTGATCGGCTCGGGCGGTCCGTATGGCCCAACGACGAGAGGTGGGCAGCCGTGCAGTGCGCACGACTCCGTCACCGGGATCTCGGCCGCGACGAGACCGTTCAGTTGATCGCCGAACGGTTTGGACATCGCCGGGAACGGCACCAGCACGGCCGCCAATGCGGCGATCTTGGGTGGATCGCCGGGATCGATGCCCCAGATGTTCGCCGCGCTCGGCGCATACCAGTTGTCGGCGAAGAGTAGTGCCGCAGCCATTTGATTGAGGGCCAGGATCTCGTTGGACGGAGCACTGGCGAGTGCGTTGATCAGGTTCAGGGGCACATTGGCGATCGAACTGGCGGTCAGACGGGTCGCCATGCTGACTTCGCGAATCTTCGCGTCCGGTGCTGCGGCAGCCGGTGGAATGGCGATGAACGTGGCTCCTACGGTGACGGCAACCCCGGTCGTGACGTAGGAACGCAAGCCATGTCGTTGATCTCGCTCCGCGGCCGGAACGTCACGCCGATCGTGCACATGCGTCGTCACCGACTGACGGTGGCGGCCCTTCGGTCGCCGACCTCGGCCATGAGCGTTGGCGCGGATCTCGGCATTCGGGTGGCGGTGCCGTCCTCGTTGAGCTTCCCCAGCAGCCTGCATGACAGCCTCCCCTTCACAGTCGTTGTGTCATCGCTGCAGCTGTGAACTTACCGACGTCTGGACGAGTTGTGGCTAAATTCTAGAGATTGTCTGTACTGCTCGCGGATCGCAATCGCTAGCAAACCCATGGAAAGCATTAAAGTATGTAGTTTAACCAAAATATAACTCAAGGGCAAACACGGATTCGTTGCCGATGCAAGCATAAATGTAGTTGCACGATTGCTAACAGCAAACACCATGACGATACGGCCGGGCTCCTCGCGGAGACGGCACACGGTGCACGCAGCTATACGTGCGATTCAGGGAGCACGCCAGGGTCGTTGGCCGTACTGGTCGAGGTGCGTCACCTCCTCGACCGATCGGCGGGTGGTCGGCCCGTAGCGTCCTCGTGGCCAACCCAGCGGCACGATGCAGCACGGGGTCACCGACATCGGCAGACCAAGGATCCTGCGGGCCGACGTCTGACTCCACAGCGGCAAGGTGATCAGGGATGCTCCCAATCCCATTGCGCGCGCGGCTAGTAACAGATTCTGCACACTCGGATAGATGGACCCCCAGTATCCCGACAGCGCCGCATGGGGCATGAGCGCGAACGGCACACGTCCGTCCCGGGCGCGCAGTCGCAGGCACGCCACCACGAGAACTGGTACCTCGGTGAAGTGGTCGACTTGCCACTGCACCGCACGCGCTGTCTTCGCCAGCGACTCGTCACGTGCGGCGATGCGCCGCAGGACCGCGCCGTAGTAGACCCTCCACGCCTGGCGGTAGCGCTTGGCCAGCTTCTCCTTCACCTCCGGATCGCGCACGACGATGAACTCCCAGTTCTGGCCATTCGCACCGGTCGGCGCACGCAGTGCCAGCTCAATGCACTTCAACACCACGACGTCGGCGACGGGATCCGGGCGGACACGTCGGACCGCCCGCTGAGTCATGATCGCTTCGCGGAGCGGCATGTCGAGACACGCAAGCGCCTCCGCCGCGCTTGGCGCGACGTTGGGTGCAGCCGGGGCGGCAGCGCCGGATGCGGCGGCTTCGGTCATGCGTTGCTCCTCTGTCTACGTGCTCCCGGGATCGTGCTGGGTGATCCACGAGGTGGTGAATCGCTGGACTTCACAGATCCCCGCAGCCAGTTCGCCGGCGAGGTAGCGCTCGATGCTGCCGCCGATCAGGGGAACCCCGAACTCCACCGTCGCCTCGACTGTCAGCCGCGCGCCGTTGTCGAACGGAGTGAGGCAAGCGGTCCCACGGCCCGATCCTGGTGCGCCCGTCGCCGACACGTTCATCGTGCCCTTCACGGTGCGTCCGCCGACCGGGCGCCACGCCTCTTTGCGCGAGATCGTCACATCGCTGGGATAGACCCTCGCGATCATGGCGGGCAGCATGTCGTGGCGGAGATCCTGGACCGTTTCCACCCTGACGCTGCCATCGTCATCGGTCACCAGGGCCTCCAGAGTGACACTGCCGCCGAAGGCCGAAATCCGGTCCATCCAATACCTTTCATTGGCGAAGGCCGAGAGAACCTGTTCGACGGTGACGGGAGACTCGAACGAGACCTGCAGTGGACGGGACATGCCGGGCGGTCCTATCCGTGGGTGAGCGACGGCGGGTTCGCACCGGTCGCGCTGCTGGGTGGCTTGCCGAAGACCCGATCCACCAGACGGGATCCAAACTCACGGGCCTCACGCAAGTGTTCCGGTTGGATGTTCGTCTGCGGGATGCGGACGCCCAGATACCTGTCGCGATACTCGCCCGACGCCAGATAACTGGTCATCGACAGCAGGGACCGGAGCTCCCCGCCGGGATACGCGAAGTGCACCGCATCCACACATCGCCCGCCCTGCTTCTGGCCGAGACCTTTGACCGCGTCGAGGTTTCCGCGCCACAGGCGACGGCACACCACGAACACCGCGAAGGGCGTGCCGTCCAGCAGTCCGCGCGCCTCGTCCGATACCAGGAACGATCGGATCGGTATGCTTGCGGTGCCCCACCAGGTCGGCGAGCCGATACAGATGAGGTCGTAGTCGGCGTTCCTCACTTCGTCAGGTGACTTGATTTCCCCAGACATGTGGCGGATTTGCGGCAGAAGGACGCTCAGTATGTCACGCCACACGTGTCGCATCGGGAAACGCGTGAACCGCTTCGCATACCGTCGGTCGGTGAACTCGATCTCGGCGCGGTGTACGTCGCAGCCTCGTTCGTCGAAGACCTCCGCCGCGGCTTCGAGAACCCGGAGTGATTGTCCCGTATAGGTGTAATACAGGAGTAGGACCTTCGGTCGCTTGGACGTCGTGTTCGTCACTGCGTATCCTCCTTGCCTGGGTTTTCGTGCGAAGCGAAAACAGCGAGTTGTCGCTCCAACGGGTGAGGTGCCGCGGACCTACTGCCCGGCAGCGTGTTCCGAATCGTCGCGTTACCGTTCTCAGCCCACGGCTGCCGGGCGGCACGGCACGATTTCCACGGATTTGCCGAGTCGCACTCGCAAGCTGGCCGCGGGGAGCTACCGTCGAACGGGTGACCGACAAGGCTTCCGTCGACCTTCACGGCGCGGCGCAGACCATGCTCACGACGCTGTATTTGAAGGCGCTCGATGCTGACTTCGACCGGCCCATCCTCGGCGACCGTTTCGCGAAGGACGCGGTCGCCCGACTCGACTACGACTGGCACGACCTCGGAATAGGCCGCCATTGGGCACCGTTGGTCACGGTACGGGCGGCCCAATACGACCTGTGGGCCACCCAATTCTTCACTGCGCATTCGACTTCCACCGTGGTACACCTCGGTTGTGGTTTGGACAGCCGTGTCTACCGTCTGGACCCGGGGCCGGATGTCGAGTGGTATGACGTCGACTACCCGGCCGTCATCGCGCTGCGGGAGCAGGTTTATCCGACACGCCCCCGGTACCACCTCGTCGCCACCTCCGCGACCGAGGACTCCTGGCTGAGCCGGCTTCCCACGGACCGGCCCGTATTGCTGCTGGCGGAAGGCGTCAGCATGTATCTGGCCGAACACGATGGTGTTTCGTTGTTGCGCCGTGTCGTCGACCACTTCCCGTCCGGCGAGCTGCAGATGGACTTCTACAACTGGTTCGGTATCAAGACCCAGCGGACCCAGAAGATCGTCCGGCGCTCGGGTTCGACGCTGCGCTGGGCGGTCAACGGCCCCCGGGACGTACTCACCCGGGTGCCCGGGCTCCGACTGCTGATCGCGACGTCGCTGTTCGACGCCAGCACCTTCCGCGGTGCGCCGCGTACCTTTCAGTTGGCGGGAGGGCTGCTTCGCGCAGTGCCGCCGGTGCGCAGAGCGCTGCAGTACCACCGCTACGCGTTCGGCCCCGTCGACCACCCTTACTGACGGCGTCATGTGCGGCCGGCTCATCGGTCGTCGCTGGTGTCGAACGCGGCAGCGCGAAGGACGGACAGAACGAGATCGACCGACCGTTGCGGTTGTGCCGCGTAGGTATGGTGTTCGACGGCCAGTCGTTCGCCAAAGATGCCGACGGAGTACATGTCGAGCACCGAGGAAGCCCGGTAGACGTCTGAATGCCATTCGTTGACGGACAGCCCAGGTGGGGTGGGAAGTATCGGAGTTCGCCCGAAGTTCGTCGAGGACACGACGTCTGGCAGTCCGCGCTGCCCCGCGTCGTACTGCGGTTTGAAGTGCAGCATCGATTGTTGAACCACGCCGTCGGCCAGGTCGGCGGCGAGATTGTCTGCGATGTCCCTAGCCAGGTCGACGAGCGTAGTCTGCGGCGTGATCCTGGCCAGATACGTAGCCATCCCCAACGGATTGGTGGCACCTGTCACGGGGACGGGGGGTATGAGTAGCGCTCGTAGATCCACTACGTAGACGTAGGGAATGGGTATCTCCGGCGTATCCCGGAGCTTCCATTCGGCCAACAGGATTCCCGCGGAAACCACGGGGTTGATGAACAGTCGGTGCGCGAGACCGAACTCCATCAGCGCCAGGGTTTCCTGCTTCGTCAGCCGTCCTCTGGCCGTGGGAGCCGGGACTGGTTTCGTTGGAGCGCTTAGTGATTCCGTCCACGGGCGGGGAGGTAGATCGTACGCGAACATTGCGGGCATGAATCGCTCGAGTCCGGACCGCTGATGTCTTTGGATGCCGCGTTGTTCCAGCAGCGTCTCGAGCGCTTCGGGTGCCTGCTGTGGAACCACCGGCCCTGGGTCGCCCGTGCGCACGACGTCGGTGTACCGCGTGAAGAGTTCGAACAGCAGGGCGGCCGCGTGGTTGCCATCGGCAACGCTGTGATGGGCATAGAGCGTGACTTCGGCCTGCCCATTCCCCGGCCTGACCATGAGGTTGATCAGGGAGACCTGGGGGTCGAGGCCGATTTCCGCCGCCCCGGATGCCTGCGCGCCCAACCATATCCCTGGGTGCAGCAGGTCGTCGGCGACGATTTGATGCCTGCCGTCGGGACCCTCTTCGAGGTGCCCGGACAGGACCGGGTGCGACTGCAGGAGCACATCGAAGGCTAGAGACATCGCGTCGACGTCGAGCGGTCCGCGCAGCTGCAACGTGATCGCGCCGAACGTCTTACTCTGCGCATACCACTCCTCGCTTGGCGCCAAGCTTCGGATTACTGAGGTCGGAAAGGTCATGGAATCCTCGGATTCGACTGCTGCTTCATGAGCGCGATCACCCGCGCATGCTTGCCCGGCGATATCTGACTGCCATCGGGACTACACACGCGGCGATGATGCCCGTTGACCAGAGCAGCATCTGCACCAGCGGGGTCAGCACCGGACCGCCGAGTGCCAGTCCGCGCATCGCCTCGACGGCACAACTCACCGGCTGGTGCTCGACCACCGGCTGGACCCACCGGGGGAACTGGTCGAGGGGTACGAAACCGGTGCTGAAGAACATCAGAAGTGCCCACACACCCTCGGTCAGTTCCACCATGGTGGTGCTTGCAGCGAACAGGGCTAGGGTGATCACGGCTACGGAGAACGCCACGCCCAGTACCGCTGGGACGAGGAGCCACATGACGGATTCCACGATCCCCTGCCTGAATCGGAATCCGAGCAGCAGCCCGACACAAAGAACAGCCGCAGTGGTCACCACGATCCGCACCACCTCGGCCGCCAGCCGCGACAACAGGCTCGATGCCCGATGTATGGGCAGCACCCACAGCCGGGAGAGGAATCCGGCGCTGCGTTCGCGCATGAGCCCGATGCCACCGACCATCGCACCAGTCATCGCCCCCACCATCGCTATCAGAGGGACGCTGCCGTAAAGGGCGCTGTGCCCGGTGACTTGTGAAACACCGTCTCCCAGAACGATGTCGAGCGTGACGAGCAACACGACCGGCATGATCAGCGACTCCACCAGGGTCGCGGTGTCGCGGACCCACCTACGGAGGATTCGCGCGGTGAGGACACCGATATTGGGAAGTAGCCGTCGGGGCGAGTTCTCCGCCAGCTGCCGTCGCCGATGACGGCCCGAGGCTCTCCCACGACTCGACGTCTCCTGGTGCACACCGCTGAAGCCATCCGAGGCGATGGACCCGTTGACTTGCGTTGCAACCGACATCATCGCCGCCTCGAGGCGACGCGAGCGTGCAGGGGTAACGCCACCACGATCCCCCCGGCCACCCAGGCAAGTGCGGGCCCTATGACCGACCACGTCACATCGCCTGGCGTGGACGGACTCTCACCAGCCAAGGCACGTAGCGCGTAGACGAACTGGGACGTCGGCTGATCCCGGACGAAGGGCTGGATCCACTCCGGGAACCGTTCGACCGGCTGCACGCCGACCGACAACAGACCAAAGAGCACCTGCGGGAGCAACAAGATCGGCACAGTAGCCTCCGGATTCTCGTTGGCGGCACCGATCAGGTCTCCGAGCAACGACAACACAGCACCAATCGACAGCATCAACACGCAGAAGCCGACGATCTGCATCACCGACCCGTAGAACCGGAACCCGATGACGTGACCGCAGACCAGCGACACCGTCAGCGCGATCACGCAGCGGTACATGCTCGCCGACATGCGTGAGCCAAGGGGCATCAGCGGAGAAATCGGCATGGCCTTGAAGCGCCGGTTGATACCCTGCACCGCGTCGGTTGCCGAGCGGAACGCCGCGGACACGGCGGCGTACGCGACCGCGGTCAGCGCGATCAGCGGCATCAGGTACTGGGCATAGCTTCCCATGCCCGGATTGACGGCACCCATGATCTGTTTGAGCGGAAGGTAGAAACCGACCGTGAACATGATCGGCGCAGTTGCCTGGGTGAACAACTCGCCATTTCGCAGTGTTGGCGCGATTACGCGGACGGTCAGCACCCACCACTGCGCGATGGTGGATGGTGTCGGCCGAACCGGCAGCCGAACAGCCGAGGCGTCGATCATGGCGAGACCTCCGCCATCGCGTGTCTTCCGCCAGAGGTGTTGGTGTTGCTGGTGAGTGCGAAGAACACTTCGTCGAGGGAGGGCCTCCGCAAAGCGATGTCACGCAGTTCGATGTTGGCCGCTGCGAGTTGCCAGACCGCCTGCACCAAGGTGTTCGGACCATCCGGTGCGGGGATGGCGACGCGGTCGGATGCCGGTGTGAGCGCCGCGCGTGTGGTCTCCGGCAACAGTGCGCCCAGCGCCTCGGCCACCGCGGGTAGATTCCCCAGATCGCGCGGGACGATCTCGCAGTACGTCGCACCCGTACGTTCCTTGAGTTGATCAGGCGTTCCCTCGGCGATGATCGAGCCGTGGTCGATGACGACGATCCGGTCGCTGAGGACGTCGGCTTCCTCGAGGTACTGGGTTGTGAGCAGTGTGGCTATCCCGGCCTCCTTGAAGTCGGAAATCAGATCCCAGATGCACTGCCGGCTACGGGGATCCAGCCCCGTGGTGGGTTCGTCCAGGAACGCCACCTCTGGGCGGACCACGAGTCCGCACGCGATGTCGATGCGTCGGCGCATGCCCCCCGAATACGTGCTGACGTGTCGGTCGGCCGCGTGACTGAGCTCGAACTGCTCGATGAGGTCGTCGGCCCGCGATCGCGCCTGCGACTTGCCAAGCCCCTGAAGACGGCCGAACATCACCAGATTCTCCCGGCCGGTCAACACGTCATCGAGGGCGACCTGCTGACCGGTGAGCATGATGGACCGCCTCACCCCGGCCGGATCGGTGACGACATCGTGCCCGGCCACCGACGCGTGGCCGTGATCCGGGCGTGTCAACGTCGAGAGGATGTCGACCGTCGTCGTCTTGCCTGCGCCGTTCGGACCCAGTAGACCGAGCACTTCACCGCGATCCACCTCGAAGCTGATGTCACGCAGGGCCACAACGGAACCAAACGACTTCTGAATCTCGTGCACGACGACTGCCTTGTCGGTGCTGAGCATGGGAACCTCCTATCCCGGGGTTGTGGACGACAAGTCGATCAACGCCAGCTCCGCACTGTCCGAGCCGATTTCGTCCTCGGCAACCGCCTCCCGAGTGAGTGACATCAACTCGATCGGGAACTTCTCGGCGAGATCAGCTGCCATGGCTGCCCCGATCCGGCCGGGGTCATACCACCAGTCGACGTGCAGCTCTCCTGCCGATCGGTAGATTCGCAGTTCGATGGCATGACCCAGGCCAGGAACCGCCTCGCGAACCGGCATGTCGGCGTCGTCGTCGAGTTGGACGGGAGCTTCGTTCACGGCGTTGGTCGGAAGTTCCGGGATGGTGCCGACGTAGTCGAGGTAGATGTCCGACGTGCCGGCCGTGCTGAGTAGCCGTGCCGTCGGACCGTACGTGTATCGCAACAACCCGTATCCGATTCCGTAATGGGGCACGGCTTTCAGCGTTTGCCGTACTTCGTCCAGAACTTGCCTGGCGGTCACTTCGCGGTCCTTCGGGCACGGGACGGCGACGGGGTAGACCGTGGTGAACCAACCGACCGTCCGGTGCAAGGTGACATCGGGTCTGAGCACCGAGCGACCGGCCCCGCCGAGATCAACGGCGATGGCCCCGTCACCCACGGTGGCTGCGACCGTCCGGCCCAGCGCCGCCAACAGGATCTCGTTGATCGACAACCGCAATCGGCGGCGGGCTTCGTCGATCTCGTGCGTCTGGGCAGCGGTCAGGTTGGAGGCGAGTCGGAGCATGTCGTCGGCGTCCATTCTCGATGCCTCCGGCGTCACGATGCGCAGGTTGGCTCTCGCGGTATTCTCCAACCAGAAGTCACGGCTTTCGATGATGGCCGGATGTGCCGCAAGCGCAACGCAACGCTGCGACCATTCCCGCCACGACGTCGTGACTGGTTGCAACGCTATCTCCGCACCGGAGAGCCGTTGTGTGAACGCCGTGAAGATGTCGCCAAGCAGAATGTCGCGCGACGCGCTGTCGAGGACCATTCCGTGCAGGCTCATTGCCAGATAACAGGATTCGCCGGATGACCCGCGGACGTACGCCGCGCTCAGGGGTGCCCGGGTGAGGTCCTGCGCGCGGATCTCATCCTTGAGGATGGCCAATACGGCTTGCCGTTCCTCCGCGCTTCCGGCGGCCACATCGCGGGGAAGTGTCCGGAGGGCAACGTCCGTGGTCTCCCGTGCCGGTTCGATGTGCTGCTCCCACGTTCCTGCGCGCGAGACGACGCGCACGCGCAGCGCGTCGTGATGGTTCGTCACGGCGGCCAGTACCGAACGAACGTCCTGCACCTGCACATCCGGTCGTAACCGCAGGATCAGAGGAATCCGCCAGCTGCCGATGTCGCGGACCCCGTGTTCGAGCAGGTGCGCGACGTTCGGGGGCACTGGCGGATGCACGACGTCGTCCAGCGTTTGATGCGACAGACCGGCGGCGTGTCGAGATGTCAATTGCTCGGCGAGCGCGGCAACGGTCTGGTTCTCGTAGAGGTCCTGCGGCGTCAGGTCGAGTCCTTCGTTGGCGGCGCCCATCGCGACGCTGATGGCCACCAGCGAGTCACCGCCGAGTTCGAAGAAGTTCGCGGACGGGTCGATCGAGGACAGTCCGAGGCACTGCCCCCAGATGCGCTGCAACGTCGCCTCCATCGAGGCGGCGCCGTTCCTGGCGGCGACGGTGCCGCCGTTGCGCGCCGGCGATGCCTGCGCCGGCTCGGTTGGGCCGTCGCCGTTCTGGGCCGGTGCCGAACTCCGGTAGTCCACCCAGTGCCGTTGCCGCTCGAAGGGATACCCGGGCAGCGTCACGCGACGCGGATGGTGATTCCGTGACCGCGGTGTCCAGTCGACCTCGACACCGGCTGCCCACAGTTGCCCGAGCCCAAGCAGGAAGGTGTCGTGATCGCTGCGCTGCTGGACGGGATGTCGCATGAGCCGGACGGCGCGGTGGCCGTGCGACCAACGAGCGTGCCGCATCGCCGAGGCCGTCAGTGTTCCACCCGGACCCACCTCGACGAGGACGCGTGTCGGATCGGCGAGCAGCACGTCCAGTTCGTCGGCGTAGCGGACGGTCGCCCGGATCTGTTGTGCCCACGTCGCGGGATCCGTTGCCTCGTCGTCTGACATCCACGCCCCGGTGATGTTCGAGAGCATCGGTATCCGCGGTGCGCGCAGCGTCAGACGGGACAGGAAGGCGGCGAATTCCGGCACCACGTCATCCATGAGCCGGGAATGGAAGGCGTGCGACGTGCGGACCCTGCGCGCGACGATGCCACGAGAGGCCAGCCGGTCCTGAAAGGTCTTGATGCTGCTGGCGGTGCCTGCCACGACACAGGTACCGGACTCGTTCACCGCGGCGACGTCGACGTCGGGTGTCAGGTACTCGGTGATCTCGTCCGCAGGCCCCGCTACCGCCACCATGACGCCACCGGGCGCGGCGTGCATGAGGCGCGCGCGCATCGACACCGCCTTGATGGCAGTCGGCAGATCGAATACACCGGCGACGGTGGCGGCGGTGTACTCTCCGATGCTGTGCCCGGCGACGGCCGATGGTCGAACTCCGTACGCCTCGGCAAGTTTCGCCAACGCGTATTCGACGGCGAACAGCGCCGGTTGGGTGCGATCGGTGCGTTCGAGACCATCACCGGGACCGTCGAAGACCTCGGCATGCAGATCGATGTTCATCTCGTCGGCGAAGCCCGCCGCGCAGCGGTCGAAGTGGTCGGCGAACCCCGGCTCCGCCTCGTACAGGCCGCGCGCCATCCCGGCATGCTGTGCGCCCTGACCCGGGAAGGTGAACGCGATGTCCGGGCCAGGTCCGTCGGCGGCCGCCGAATCGCCGATTAAGACGTTGTCATGGACCGTCGCCCCCAGCACCGCTACGGCGTGCTGCCGATCGTTGACGACTGCAGCGAGCCTGGTGCGCTCTCGCTTTCGGCTCGCGAGCGTGAACGCGACGTCGGCCATGTTCCGTGGGTCTTCCTGATCCGACAGGTCGGCGGCCAACGTGGTTCGCGCTCGCTGGATGGCCTCGGTGCTCCGTGCGGACAGGAGCAGCACGTGCGGACCGGCGGGACTCTCGACCGAAACGACCTCCTGCGCCTCCTCGAGGACGAGATGCACGTTGGTGCCTCCGACACCGAACGAACTCACCCCCGCCCGGCGAACACCATCCCAGTCCCACGGACCGTACGCCGCGCGCACGACGAACGGTGATCCTTCCAGGCGCAGTTCAGGATTGGGGCTGGTGTAGTGCAGGGTCGCCGGTATCGCGCGGTGCTCCAGGCAGAGGACGGCCTTCACCAGACCGGCGATGCCGGAGGCCACTTCCAGATGCCCGATGTTGGACTTGACCGAACCGATGAAACACGGGTGTCTGCGTGTCGCGGTGGACAGCCCGAACGCCTGTCGCAGTCCCTCGATCTCGATCGG
Organism: uncultured Actinomycetota bacterium; assembly: GCA_963849055.1. Lineage (GTDB taxonomy): Bacteria > Actinomycetota > Actinomycetes > Mycobacteriales > Mycobacteriaceae > Mycobacterium. The sequence continues at coordinate 520,746 of CAWKFI010000008.1, read as the reverse complement.
GTCCCCCAACGGCGTTCCGGTTCCGTGGGTCTCGACATAGCCGACCGTCGATGCATCGATGTCGGCCACCGCGAGTGCTTCGGCGATGGCCTCGGCCTGGCCCGCGGCATTGGGCGCCGCATAGTTCATCTTCGTCGATCCGTCGTTGTTGATCGCCGATCCGCGAATCACCGCGTGGATCCGATCCCCGTCGGCAACTGCGGCTTCCAACGACTTGAGCACGACGATGGCGACTCCGCTGCCGAAGACCGTGCCATCCGCTCTGACGTCGAACGGTCGGCAGTGGCCGGTTGCAGACACCATGGAACCCGGCTCGTGCCAGTAGCCGACAGTGTGCGGAACGCGGATCGAGGCGGCACCGGCGAGTGCCATCTCGCATTCACCGCTGAGGATGCCTTGACAGGCGAGGTGAACTGCGACCAGTGACGATGAGCAGGCCGTCTGCACCGAGATGGCGGGGCCGCGCAGATCGAACTGGTGCGAAACGCGCGTCGCCAGATAGTCCTTGTCGTTCTGCATCGACAGATTGATCATGTCGAAAGTCGCACCCTGCCCGATGATCCGGTTCGCATCGTGGTGCGACATGAGGTTGTGCAGGAGATAGCCGCTCGCCGAACTCGTGCCGTAGACGCCGATGGATCCGGCCGCCTGCGCCGACTCGTAACCGCTGTCCTCCAATGCGTGCCAAGCACATTGGAGGAACAGGCGGTGCTGCGGATCCATCATGCGTGCGCCCTGTGGCGTAAAACCGAAGAATTCGGCGTCGAAGTCGGCGATGCCGTCGAGGAGTGCCGCGCGTCGCACGTACGCGGGATTCGCCAGCGTCTGCTCGGGAACGCCGCCGGCGAGGAGATCGTTTTCCGACAGCGTGACGATGGATTCCTCGCCGCGGCGCAGATTTTGCCAGAACGCGGATACGTCGTCCGCCCCAGGGAATCTGGCGGCCATGCCAATGACGGCGATCGCATTGGACGGCAGGGAATCCGTCGCCGATGATGTTTGCGTTGGGCTGCTCACGCTCGCTGCCCTGCCTTTCTCCTCGCTGCGGCTCGTTGGCGAGCCCCGGCTCGTTGGTGGGCTCTATCGCGCAATCCGTTGGGACGAAGGTCGGGCTCCTCCCGACGGAGGCCCAATTGGCGGATGAGATCGGAGGTCAGCTCCTGCAGCGTCGCTCCCTGTAGAAGCAGTGCAACCGGCGCCTCGACACCGAAGTCGCTTCGTGCACTGTTCCTGATCCGCACGGCCATCAGCGAATCCATCCCGAGTTCGGTCAGCGGCTGGTCGACCGTGATGGCCGATGCGTCGGGATATCCCATGATCTTCGAGGTGCGTTCGCGCAACCGGTCGGTGATGACACGGGCGGCTTCGCCGGGTTCGAGATCACGAAGCGCGTCCGGGCCCGGCCAGTCACCGCCAGTGCTCATCGCCTCGGATTCCTCGACCAGCTGGGCGAAGAAGCCCACGTCCTTGATCTCGGGGAAGGTGGCCGCGGCCCGATCGAGACGCAGCCGCGCGACGCCGACGCGGGTGAGCTCACCGCCCACCAGCACCTCGAGCGCCTCGATGCCCTCTGCGGGGCTGATGGGGTCGAGAACGCCGAAGGTCATCGCGCGGGCGATGCCCACGTCGGACCACTGACCCCAATTGATCGTGTTGGCAGGCAGACCGGCAGCGCGGCGCCAGGTGACCATCGCGTCGAGCCACGCATTGGCACACGCGTATGCCGCCTGTCCCGGGGAGCCCAGCAGCGACGCCACCGACGAGAAGCCGACCCACCAGTCGAGCTGGCGGTCAGCGCTGGCCTGGTGCAGTCGAAGCGCTCCAGCCGCCTTCGGGGCCCACACGCGATCGAGGCCGTCCTTCGTCAGTGACGTGACGAGACCGTCGTCGATGACGGCAGCGCCGTGCACCACTCCACGCAACGGCAATCCGGTTTCCTCCGCCGCCGTCACGAGCCGCTCGGCCAGTCCGCGCGACGCGATGTCGCCTGGTATGAACACGACGTCGCCACTGGCTGCCAGGCCGGCCAGCACTCGGGCCTGCTCGTCATCGGGACCGGAACGTCCATTGAGCACGACGCGGCCGGCACCCCCGTCGACCAGCCACCGCGCGACGACCAGCCCCAACCCGCCCAGTCCGCCGGTGAGGACGTACGAGCCATTCGGGCGGATGACGGTGTCCCGTCGGCATACCGGAAGGGTCGCGCGGGTCAGCCGTTCGACGAATCTGTTTCCTCCCCGCCAGGCGATCACATCGTCGCAACCTGGTAGTCCCAGCTCGAGCGCCAACGTGGCGTCGCTGGCGTCGGCGTCATCCAGATCCAGCAGGGTGGCGTGCAGATCGGGATGCTCGTAGGCGAGGACCCGGATCAGGCCTCTCAGTGCGCCGATCGTTGGGTCGCCCGGCTCGTCGGCTACGGCCAGGCCGCTGCGGCTGACCAGCCACAGGCGCGGGGATCTGCCGTGCCAGCCGCCGACCATTGCGCGCAGCGTCGCTGAAATCGACCAGATGAGATCCTTTGCGCGAGTGAGCGACTCGGCATCCTCGCTGAACGGTCGATGACCGACGAATGCGATAACGCCGACGGGCGGATGCTGCGGGTCGGCCGCCGTCGTGGCGAAGGCTTCGAGCACTGCGTGCTCGTCGGTCAGGTCCTCGGTGATCACCCGTCGGGACGGCGAGCCGAAGACCGTGGCGAATCGGTCGACAGCGGTCTTGTCACCGGAGCCGTCGTACAGCAGCAACCAGCTTCCCGCCGACCCACGGGCGGGTTCCGGACCCTCTCCGGTGGGCAGCGGGCTGTCGACCCATGTGGTGTCGAACACCCGCTGCGGCAGAGGAAGTGGCACGGTGCGGCGATCGACACGCCGCAGGTAGACGCCGGCGATTTCGGCCGACGGGTTGCCCTCCTCGTCCGTCATCGTGATCCGGCCTATCTTGCCTGCGCCGTCGTCGTCGAGACCGCTCAGCTCGGCCCGGCACCCGGCGCGGCGGCCAACGCTCCCGAACAACCGGATGCTCTCGATCGAGACGGGCAGATAGGTCACTTCCCCGTCATCTGCGAGTGCGTCCGCAGGCATTGCGGCAGCCAACGTCTGCAGAGCGGCATCGAGCATGACCGGATGGATTCGGAATCCTCGGTGCGGAACCGCTTCGTCGGGGAGGACGATTTCGGACTCCGCCGATGAGGGCGGCATCCGGGCGATGTGGGTGAGCGCCGCGAAGGCCTGACCGTGATGTGCACCCGTGCGACGCAGGGCCGAGTAGAAATCGGCGATTGGTACCGGGGCACCCGCTTCGGCCACCGACATCGGCGGGACGGCCGCATTGGCCGGCTCCGCAATCTCGATGTGTGCCACGGCGTGCCGGTTCCAGGTGCCAAGCGTCGACTGTGAATGAACTTCGATACGAAGCCCCTCGTCGGCTCGTGAGACCTGCGTCGTCACACGGGTTTCATCGGCGAGCGCAAGCATCTGCTCCACTTCTAGCCGAACCAGACGCACGGACTGCACGGGCAGGTCGAGGGCTTCGCTGCCAGCCGCCAACGCCATCTCGGCGAATCCGGCTGCCGGCATGACCACCTGGTCGTGCACCCGGTGATCGGCGAGCCACGGAAGCACGTCGATTCCGACGTCCGCCTGCCAGAAGTGGTCGGGGCCCGACGGCAGCTGCACGTGGTTGCCGAGCAGCGGATGCGCACCGACCGCCCCCTGACCGACGGGCCGACTGGCCATCCAGTACCGGGTGTGCAGCCACGGCGTGGGCGGGATGTCGGTGAGCCGGCCATTGGCGGTGTGCTTCGACACGTCCCCCACCGCAGGGGGGCGCACCCCGGCCAGTTGTGTGTGGAAGGTGAGGACGTCGTCGGAGTCGCGATTCAGCGTTCCGCTCACGTAAACATCGCGCGGCGCGCTACCTGTGTCGAGGGTGTCGGTGATGGCGTGGGTGAGTAGGGGGTGTGGGCTGATTTCGAGGAAGGTGGTGTGGTTGTGGGCGGCGGTGGCTACGGCTTGGGTGAACCGTACGGGGTTGCGTAGGTTGGCAACCCAGTAGTCGGCGTCGAAGACCGGTTCGGGGCCGTCGGTGTGGTCGGTGGCGCTGATCAGCGGGATCGTGGGTTGGCGTGGCGCCAAACCCGCTAGAGCGGTGCGTAACTCGGCCAAGATCGGGTCGACGGTGCGGTGGTGGGATGCGACGTCGACCTCGATGCGTCGCGCCAGCCGATCCTGGGCATCGACCACCGCGCACACCGCGTCAACCTGATCGGGCGGTCCGGCGATCACCGTCTGCCGCGGTGAGGCGTACACCGCCAAGCTCAACTCGGAATGCCCCGCGATCACCGCCTCGGTATCGGCCGCGTTCAACTCCAACAGCGCCATCGCTCCTCGACCCGCCAGCCGCGCCATCAACCGCGACCGCGTCGCGATCACCCGCAATCCCTCGGCCACCGTCAACGCCCCGGCCACCACCGCGGCGGTCACCTCCCCCATCGAATGACCGATCACCGCATCAGGGCTCACCCCGTAGGCGCGCCACAACTGCGTCAACGCCAACTGCACCCCCACCAACACCGGCTGAATCCGATCGATGCCGACCAGCGGGGCGCCGGCCTCCAACACCTCCCGCAGCGAAAAGCCCGTCTGCGCTGCGAACACCGGCTCCAACTCCGCGACCGCAGTGGCGAACTCCGGCTCCTCGACGAGCAACCGGCGCCCCATTCCCGCCCACTGCGAACCCTGACCCGAATACACGAACACCGTGCCCGAACCACACGCCCCGCCATGCGGACCCACCACGCCAGGACCCGACCGACCCGCAGCCAACGCCCGCAACCCAGCCACCGCCTGCACCCGATCGCGCGCACACACCGAGGCGAACCGCGCAGACCGCGACCGATGATGATTCACGGTGTGCGCCACATCAACCAGCCCCGCCCCCGCACCCGGCCCCTCCAGCCAATCGGCCAACATCCCCGCCATCGACGCGATCCGCTCACCCGTCTTGCCCGACACCACCAACGTCGACACCACCGGCTCAACACACCGCACCGACTCAACCTCAGGACCCTGCTCCAACACCACATGCGCATTCGTCCCACCAAGGCCGAAGGACGACACCCCAGCGCGGCGCGGACCATCGGACTGCGGCCACTCGGTGATCTCGGTGGGCACGAACAGCCGGGTGGCGGTCGGGTCGATGGCCGGGTTCCACCTGGTGAAGTTGCGGTTCGGCGGAATCTGTCCGTGCTGCAGCGCCAGCACGGCCTTGATGAACCCCGCGATACCGGCAGCGGCCTCCAGATGCCCGAAATTCGTCTTCACCGCCCCCATCGCACATCTGCCGGCTCCCTGGCCATCTGCCCGACCATCCGCCGTGCCGTAGACCGACGCCAACGCGTCGAACTCGATGGGATCGCCCAAAGATGTTCCGGTGCCGTGCGTTTCAACGAGGTTCACGGAGTGCGAGGACACGTCGGCCGACCACAGCGCGCGCCTGATCACGTCGCGCTGTGCCAGTGCGTTGGGCGCCGTCAAGCCATTGGAACGCCCATCCTGGTTGACCGCGGAGCCGCGCACCACCGCAAGCACCCGGTCACCGTCGTCCACCGCATCGGTCAGCCGCTTGAGCACCACCACCCCGCAACCCTCGCCCCTGACGAACCCGTCGGCGTCGGCATCGAATGCGTGACACTTGCCCCGGGGTGACAACATCCCCCACTTCGACAGGGCCAGTTGGGTTTCCGGTCGCAGCATCAAGTTGATGCCTCCGGCGAGGGCGACGTCACTCTCCCGCAGCCGCAGGCTCTGACAGGCAAGGTGGATGGACACCAGCGACGACGAGCACGCCGTGTCGACCGCCACGGCAGGACCGCGCAACCCGAGCAGATAGGCGATGCGCCCCACCGCGATGCTATGGGCATTACCCGTGGCGCTGTATGCGTCGATGATGTCCGGGTTGACCGCGGACGCAGCCTGATACTCGCTGTAGTAGATGCCCATCATCACCGCGGCGCGGGTACCGCCAAGACGATCGGGAGCGAGACCGGCGTGCTCGAGAGCCTGCCAGGCCACCTCCAACAACACCCGTTGTTGGGGGTCCATCGCTTCAGCCTCGCGCGGCGATATCCCGAAGAACTCGGCATCGAATCCGGCGATGTCAGGCAGGAAGCCGCCCCATTTCGACGTCATTCGTCCGGGAGCACGTGGGTCCGGATCGTAGAATGCATCGGCATCCCAGCGCTCCGCCGGCACCTCCGTGATCGCGTCGCCGCCGTTGGCCAGCAAGGTCCAATACTGCTGCGGATCATTGACATTGCCTGGGAGGCGACAGCCGATTCCGACCACCGCCACCGGCTCGGCCGCGGCGAGACGCGCAGCCTTCTCGAATTGATCCGACAGCGTCATACGCTGCGCCGCGGTCATACCCGAGATCCTGCTGAACGTCGTCCTCATCACGCACCGCTCTCACTGCCGGCGGTCGCTGGATCCACGCTGTCGAACAAGGCATCGAGGACGCTGCCCGCCGAATCGGACGGTGCGTCGAAGTGGTTGTGGATATCGGTCGCCGAGTCGTCTCTTGGCAGCAGCTTGTTGGTCAGATACGCCGCCAATGCAGCGATGGTCGGGTGATTCCACAGCATCGTCGCCGACAGTTCGATACCGATGAGCTGCTCGGCCGCCCGCCGCACCGACATCGCCATCACCGAGTTGAGGCCCATGTCCGCGAACGGCCGGTCCAGCTCGAGGTCGTCGTCGACCATTCCCAGCTCGCAGGCCAGGATCGACCGCAGTTCCACCTCGAGTGCACTGAGCACCTCCTCGGCGGACATGTCCGACCACGCCCACTTCGGTCGTGACGTGTGGTGCTCGGCTGTCTCCGCCGTCCCGTCAGGTGTTGGCAGCGGCGCCATCACTGCCTGCGCGAGCTCGTGGCGCGACACGTGTTCCCAGGCGGCGAAGGCCTCCTCGGACGTCACCGGTCGTGACCCGATCCGCTGGAGCTCCTGCTCGACGATCGCCGCGTCGGAGGCGAAGCCGAGCCCCTTCCAGGCCACCCAGTCCAGGCTGACGGTGTTGCAACCCCGATGGTGACGTGCCCGCGCCAGGGCGTCCAGGTAAGCATTGGCCGCGGCGTAGGCGCCCTGCCCCGGGACGCCGAACACGGCTCCCGCCGACGCGGTCATGTAGAAGAAGTCGAGCGTGCCCGGCGGGAACGCCCCGTCGAGCACGCGTGCTCCCTCGAGCTTTGGCCACAGTGCGCGCCGCAGCCTGTCTTCGTCCATCTCGGTCAGGAGCTGGCTCTCCGTGACGCCGGCGGCGTGGATGACGCCCCGGATCGGAGGATCGCCGTCGCGGTCGCGCGTGGCCAGCAGCTCCTGCATCGCCTCTCCCGACCCGACGTCGATGGCCACGGCGTCGACGCACGCACCTCGCATCTCCAGGGCGCGGATCGCGGCGATCTTGCGACGTACGTCCTGGGCGTGGGTCTCGCTGTCCCACCGCCGCCGCGGAGGTAGCGGACTGCGTCCGGCCAGCACGAGTCGGCGGGCTCCACGATCCACGAGCCAGTCGGCAATCAGCAACCCGAGTGCCCCCATGCCGCCGGTGACGAGGTATGCGCCGTCTGGACGGCACCGCAGCGGTTCCCGCATCGGGGGGCCTGCCACGGGCACGAAGACGGGCTTCGACAACTCGTTCTCCCGCAACGCCATCACGGAGCGCGCCGGCGTCGGCAGTAGCGCGGCCAACGCCGCCGCACTCTCCCCGACAACCGTCCCGCCCGGCAGGTCCAGGAGACCGCCCCACAGCTGGGGCTGTTCGGCGCCGATGACTCCGGCGATCCCCCATAGGCAGCTCTGAGGCAGGGCGGAATCGGAGATTGCCTCCCGGACTCCGGTGGTCACGATCCACAGCGTCACCGGGTGGTCGTCGTCACGTTCGGTCAGCCGGCGCACCAATTCGCCGACTTCCATTGACATCCGGACCCCGCGGTCGATGTAGGTCTGCGTAATGTCATCGGTGTCCGGCTTGGCCAGATAGAGCACGTACCGCGCGTCGTCGATGCCGGACGCGGAATACCCTGACGCAGTGAGCCGGTCGCGAAGAACTTGGGCGGATTCGCCTGCGCCGATGACTGCGAGCGTGCTCGGGCCATCGGGGGTTCGATGGTCGTCGGCCGGCTGATCCCATGGTTGCCATTCGATGGCATGGGCGAACGTGCGGGGGTCGGTGTCATGCCCGGCCGCTGCGGGGGTTGACTCGACGTCCCTGAACCGCAGCGAACGGATGTCCACGCACATACTGCCGTCGGGCGCCTTGACGGCGATGTCGACGATGAGGTCATCGGGCCCGCTATCGCGTTGACGCACTTCGATCTGCCCCCGCGCCTCGGTGAGATCGCCGTGATACCAAATACTTCCGACGTCGGTCGGGAACATCAGTCGTGAGTTGGTGCCGTCCACTAGGCGGCCGAGGTGGACGGCGGCGTCGACGAGTGCCACCGTCGATGCGCCCGGCAGGGTGACGGCGGCGTCGAGTCCGCCCGGGACCGGCCGGCAGGAGACGACCGACCAGGCGTACGGCTGCCCCTCGATGCCCCACGCGCGTTGCAGCTCAGCGACCGAGGACGGGTCGACGGGGCTCGGTTCGTGACCGTTCTTCTGCTGGCCGTTGGTGCTGAGGACACCGTCCTGCATCGCGACCGCAGCGGGCTGCGCGAGTCTGGCGGTGGCGTGCCGGACCCAGCGGCGCGCCGGCTTCTCGGCTGCCGGGCTCGACGATACGGTCACGGCCTGTCCGTCGGTGATGACCTGGACGAGCGTCGGCTGGTCGACGACGATCGGATGCTCCAAACACACGTGGGTCAGCACCGGGGATGCGCCACATTCCAGCGCCGCGACGGAAAGGGTCTCTAGCAGAACCGAAATGGGTACCAACTCCACTCCGCCGACGCTGTGGCGACCGGGGTATGGCTTGGTCTCCGGCGTCAACCGTGCCTGCCACAGGTGGGCAGGCGTGGTGGTGACGGCGATGTGTTCGCCGAGCAACGTGCCCGGCCGCGGAGTCGAACCCGTCGTTCCTGCCGGTTCTTCGATGCAGATCCAGTGTCGGCCGTGCTGCCAAGGGGTACTGGGGATCGACAGATGTGGCCCCGGCGGGTGCGGTGTAGAAGGTTGCTGCGTGGTGTGAGTGGCGTTGAGGTTCGTGTGGAAGGTGACGGTGTCGTCGCCATCCCGCTGCAGGGTTCCCAGGCTGTGGTGATGGCCTGTGTCGAGGGTGTCGGTGATGGCGTGGGTGAGTAGGGGGTGTGGGCTGATTTCGAGGAAGGTGGTGTGGTTGTGGGCGGCGGTGGCTACGGCTTGGGTGAACCGTACGGGGTTGCGTAGGTTGGCAACCCAGTAGTCGGCGTCGAAGACCGGTTCGGGGCCGTCGGTGTGGTCGGTGGCGCTGATCAGCGGGATCGTGGGTTGGCGTGGCGCCAAACCCGCTAGAGCGGTGCGTAACTCGGCCAAGATCGGGTCGACGGTGCGGTGGTGGGATGCGACGTCGACCTCGATGCGTCGCGCCAGCCGATCCTGGGCATCGACCACCGCGCACACCGCGTCAACCTGATCGGGCGGTCCGGCGATCACCGTCTGCCGCGGTGAGGCGTACACCGCCAAGCTCAACTCGGAATGCCCCGCGATCACCGCCTCGGTATCGGCCGCGTTCAACTCCAACAGCGCCATCGCTCCTCGACCCGCCAGCCGCGCCATCAACCGCGACCGCGTCGCGATCACCCGCAATCCCTCGGCCACCGTCAACGCCCCGGCCACCACCGCGGCGGTCACCTCCCCCATCGAATGACCGATCACCGCATCAGGGCTCACCCCGTAGGCGCGCCACAACTGCGTCAACGCCAACTGCACCCCCACCAACACCGGCTGAATCCGATCGATGCCGACCAGCGGGGCGCCGGCCTCCAACACCTCCCGCAGCGAAAAGCCCGTCTGCGCTGCGAACACCGGCTCCAACTCCGCGACCGCAGTGGCGAACTCCGGCTCCTCGACGAGCAACCGGCGCCCCATTCCCGCCCACTGCGAACCCTGACCCGAATACACGAACACCGTGCCCGAACCACACGCCCCGCCATGCGGACCCACCACGCCAGGACCCGACCGACCCGCAGCCAACGCCCGCAACCCAGCCACCGCCTGCACCCGATCGCGCGCACACACCGAGGCGAACCGCGCAGACCGCGACCGATGATGATTCACGGTGTGCGCCACATCAACCAGCCCCGCCCCCGCACCCGGCCCCTCCAGCCAATCGGCCAACATCCCCGCCATCGACGCGATCCGCTCACCCGTCTTGCCCGACACCACCAACGTCGACACCACCGGCTCAACACACCGCACCGACTCAACCTCAGGACCCTGCTCCAACACCACATGCGCATTCGTCCCACTGACACCGAACGACGACACCCCAGCACGGCGCGGACGCGGCGCCGCCGGCCAGTCCATCGGTTCCGACGCGATGGTGAAGCGGGAGGCCCCATCGCTCGCGCGCGGCGTCAACCGCTCGAAGTGGAGGTGCTTGGGGATGTGGCCGTACCGAACGCTGAGTACGGTCTTGATGAACCCCGCGATACCCGCTGCGGACTCCAGATGCCCGATGTTGGTCTTCACCGAACCCAGGACGAGCGGTGCACGGCCGTCACGTTCGGCGAAGACCTGGCTCAGGGCGTCGAGTTCGATGGGATCACCCAGCGCCGTTCCGGTTCCGTGCGCCTCGATGTAGTCGATGTCGGACGGCTGCAGCCGCGACGCGGTGAGTGCCCGGCGTAGCAGTGCCTGCTGGGCCAGGCCGTTGGGAACGGTCTGTCCACTGCTCGCACCATCCTGGTTGACCGCGGAGCCACGCACCACCGCAAGCACCCGGTCACCGTCGTCCACCGCGTCGGTCAGCCGCTTGAGCACCACCACTCCGCAACCCTCGCTACGGACGTATCCGTCGGCGTCGGCGTCGAAGGTCTTGCAGCGGCTGTTCGGTGACAGCATTCCGAATTGGGAGCATGCAACGCTGTTCTCGGGGCGCAGGATGAGGTTTGCGCCGGCGGCAAGGGCCATGTCGCTCTCTCGTCGGCGCAGGCTCTGACAGGCAAGGTGGATGGACACCAGGGACGACGAGCACGCGGTGTCGACCACCAGCGCGGGACCGCGGACGCCGAGGAAATACGACAGTCGCCCGGCGGCGAAGTTGGCCGCGTTGCCGAAAGACGCGTACGCGTCGACGTGTTGGGGCTTCATCGTGGCGGCGAGGGTCAAGGAGTAGTCGTTGGCCGTCAGACCGATGTAGACCGAGGTTTGACTGCCACGGATTCCCGCAACAGTGATCCCCGCGTCTTCCAGTGCCTCCCAGGCCACTTCCAGCAGAAGACGTTGTTGCGGGTCCATGGCGGCGGCTTCGCGCGGGGAGATGCTGAAGAAGTCCGCGTCGAACTCGTCCGGCTGCCAGGACGTGAGGAAGCCGCCCTCCCGGGTGCAGATGGTGCCGGGGCTGCCGTCGGTGCGGTAGAAGGCATCGGCGTCCCAGCGCTCCGGCGGCACCCGGACGATGCCGCTGCGCCCCTCCGTCAATAGGCGCCAATACTGATCGGGGCCATTGACCCCGCCGGGGAATCGACAACCCATCCCGACCACGGCGACCGGTTCGGTATCGCCCTTCTCGGCGATCTCGAGGCGCGTGCTGAGTTCGTCGATCTTGTGCAGCGCTTCGGTGATGATGGCTCGGCGGTCCGCAGGTCCGGTCGTCATCGCGCTTCGCTCAGGCGTTCCGAGAGTTGTTGAAGGAGGTCGGCCTCGCTGAGCTCGGCGTCGGCATTCGAATCGAATGCTCCCTCGCCGGGCAGGCGGTCGCCGAGATGGTCGGCCAGGTGGTCGGTGAGCGCATCGATCGTCGGGTAGTCGAACACCACGGACGCCGGCACCGTGACGCCAAGGGTGTCGGAGAGGGCCCGCTGGAGAGTCACGCTCATCAGGGAATCCATGCCGAAGTGGAAGAACCCCGCCGACGGATCCAGGGACTGCGGCGATTCCAGGCCCATGACCGCGACGACAAGACTCGTGACGTGGTCTAGCAACAGCGCACGGCGGCGAGCCGGGTCGCAATCACGCAGTGCGGCAAGGAAGTCATCGGCGGGCGCCACGTCAACGGCGGGACCGTCGGTGCCGCCACTGGGAACGAGATCGTCGATGATGCGCAACGCTGCGCGGGTGCGATATGCCGCGGCCAGCCGCGGCCAATCGGCTGCTACCACGACCGAGCGCGTGGGCATACCCACACCGGTCACCGCCCGCAGCGCGCGGATGGCCACCTCGTCCCGCATGGGCTCGAGCCCTGATTCCAGAGTGATGCGCGTCTGTTCATCACTCTGGTTGTCGCACAGTGATTTCCATACGCCCCAGTTGACGGTGGTGGCCGGAAGCCCAGCTGCCCGCCGCGCATAGGCGAACGTGTCGAGGAATGTCGTCGTCGCGGCGTAATGCCCCAGCCAGCGGGATCCGAGCAGTCCGGAGATCGACGAGAACACCACGAACTGGGTGACCGGATGCCTGAGTGAAAGGGTGTGCAGGAGCGAGGCAGCATCGAGTTTCGGTGCGAACATCGCAGTGACGTCGTCGCTCGTCATGTTGCACAGCGTCACCGGCCCGCCGCCGAAGGCGGCCAGATAGATGCCACCAAGCGGGGGAAGGTCGGTTCCGAACCGGTCGAACAAGGCGCCCATCGCGGCTTCGTCCGTCGCGTCGGCGGCCACCGTGGTCAGCGTCGCACTCTTCGCGGACAGCTCGTCGGCCACCTCGGTCAACCGCGAACCGGGATTTCGCGACACCGCCACGATGTGCGCGGCACCCATGTCCGAGAGCTGGCGGATGAGATGTGGGCCGATGTTGCCGGTTGCACCGACGACGAGATGAACGCTGTCGTGGTCGAGTTCGGTGAGCGGACTCGTCGGCGGCCGGCCGAGCTGCAGGCGCGGCACGTGGCGCAGGCCGGCCCGATAGACCACCTGACCTTCGCCATCGTCACCGTGTGCTTCAGCCGCCACGTACCGCGCCGCGAGGGTCGGTGGCACCGAGGCGTCGACATCGCATAAGGCACCCCAGAATTCAGGATGCTCTAGCGCGAGTGTGCGACCCAGACCCCACAACACCGCATGCGCGGCGTTGGCTCGATCGCCTTCCGAGATCGGCTGTGCGTTGCGGGTCAGTAAGAACAATCGCGGCGGCGGTGAGGCCATTGCGGCCAGCTCCGTCGTCAACCGCCTGGCCGCATCGAAGAGATCGCGCCCCCGTGCGGCGTCTGACCCGCTCGTGGCCCCGTGCGGTGCATACAGCACATGGGTGACGCCGATCAGGAAGCCGCACAGGTCGGCCTGCCGCATCACCGCGGACGGCGACAGGATTGCGACTTGCGAATGCTCACCTAGCGCGCGACCGATCTCCGTGCCGGTGTCTTCTTCGGCGACCACGAGCCACGACTCGTCTGCGTACGCGTCGGTGCCGCGCAGCGGGCGGACCGGCCAGTTCAGGACGCAGCTCCAATCCGCCGGGATGCTTTCATCCCATTGCCCGTCCGTATCCCTTTGCGGCTCAATGTGTTCGAGACGTGCTGGCCGTCGCCGTACATCGATCCAGTGGCGGGTGTGGTGCCAGGGGGTCGTCGGAAGTGCCGCATGTGGCTCTGCCGGATGCGGGGTCGGCCGTGGACGGACGGTGTGGGCGGTGTTGAGATTGGTGTGGAAGCACAGGGTGTCGTCGCCGTCGCGCCACAGCGTGCCGATGCTGTGGTGATGACCCGCGGACTCCAGGGTTTCGGTGATCGCCTGGGTCAGCACCGGATGAGGACTCATTTCGATGAAGGTGGCGTGGTCGCGGCCGGCCGCCGCGACGGCCTCTTTGAATCGCACGGGTTGTCGCACATTGGCCATCCAGTACCCGGCATCGAACGCGGGTACTGCGGCAGTGTCGATGACAGTGGAGTAGAACGGAACGGTCGGCACCTGGGGCTGCAAATCGGTTAAGGCAGAGGCCAAATCCGGCAGGATGGCATCCATCAGTTGGGTGTGCGAAGCGACCTCCATGTTGACTCGGCGGGCAAAGCGGTTCTGTGCGCTGACGGCCGCGATCAATTCATCAACCTGCTGTGGCGCACCGGCGACCACCGTCTGGCGCGGTGACAGATATCCAGCCACGCTGACATGGGGATAATCGGCGGCCACTGCCGTGGCGGTGTCCGCGTCGAGATTCAACAGCGCCACTGCACCCCGTCCGGCCAGCCGCGACATCAGTTTGGAACGGGTGGCGATCACCCGCAGACCGTCGGCCACGCTCAGTGCGCCCGCAACGACCGCCGCGGACACCTCGCCCATCGAGTGCCCGATCACCGCATCCGGATGCACTCCGTAGGCGCGCCACAGCTGGGTGAGCGCCAGCTGCAACCCCATCAGCACCGGCTGCACCCGGGCATCGCCGCTGATCGGCTCAGCTTCGAAGAGGACCTGCTCCAGCGAGATTCCGACGTGTTGAACGAAGTCGCCCTCCAGCCCGGCGACGGCCTCGGCGAAGGCCGGCTCGTCGGCAAGCAACCGCCGGCCCATCCCCGTCCACTGCGATCCCTGGCCGGAGTACACGAATACCACTCCTGGAGAACACGATCCCGTGTGCGGACCGACCACCTCCTGCGCCGGACGACCCTCAGCCAGTGCCCGTAGCCCAGCCACCGCCTGCGCCCGGTCGCGGGCACTCACGGTCGCGAACGTGGGATGGCTGAAGCGATGGTGATTGAGTGTGTGGGCAACCTCGGACAACGCCACGTCGTGCCCGTCGCCAACCATCCACTCGGCCAGCACGCCCGCCATCGAGGCGATCCGCTCCGGCGACTTCCCCGACACCACCAGCGTGCTCACCGCGGGTTCCGCGCCCGGTTGGACCGGAACGGGGGTGGGTGCCTGTTCGAGCACCAGATGGGCGTTGGTGCCACCGAAGCCGAACGAGGAGACCCCGGCCCGCCGCGGCGTTCGCATAGAAGGCCAATCATGCTGTTCTGATGCGACTTTCAGGCGCAACTGATCGAATGGGATGTGCGGATTGGGCGTCTCGAAGTGGAGCGTCCTCGGAATGCGACCGTGATGCACTGCAAGGACCGCTTTGAGGAAGCCGGCGATCCCGGCGGCCGCCTCTAGGTGCCCCAAGTTCGACTTGATCGAGCCGATCACCAATGGCGCGTCCTCTGGCCGCCCACGCCCCAGCACGGTGCCCAGAGCGCGCGCCTCGATGGGATCGCCCAACAACGTTCCCGTGCCGTGCGCCTCGATGTAGTCGACCTCGTGCGGCGCAACGCCCGCATGGGTATACGCCGCCCGCAACACCGCCATCTGAGCCGACGGGTTGGGAGCCATCAATCCGTTGGATCGACCATCCTGGTTGACCGCCGATCCCCGCACGACCGCCAGTATCCGATCCCCGTCCCGCAGCGCATCGCTGAGCCGTTTGACCACAGCAACGCCACAGCCCTCGCCGCGCACGAAACCGTCTGCGGCGGCGTCGAATGCGCGGCAGCGACCGCCTGGCGACAACGCGCCGGCCTGGTCGAAACCGTAGAAGACCGCGGGCGACAACAATAGGTTCACGCCGCCGGCGATCGCCAGGTTCGACTCGCCCGTCCGCAGACTCTGACAGGCCAGATGCAGCGCCACCAGTGAGGACGAGCAGGCGGTGTCCACGACGAACGAAGGACCCCGTAGATCCAGGAAGTACGAGAGTCGATTTGCGATGATGCTCAACGCCCCACCGGTGTTACTCCACGCGTCGACGCCGGGAAGATCTGTCGAAGCCAGAAATCCGTATTCCGTTGCACATGCGCCGACGAAGACTCCGGTTTGCGAGTGGCGCAGCGAATTCGGCGGTGTCCCGGCGTGTTCCAAGGCCTCCCACGCCACTTCCAGCAGGAGACGTTGCTGCGGGTCCATCTTCGCCGCCTCCCTCGGTAGAATTTCGAAGAACTCGGCGTCGAAGGCGTCGACGTCGTTGAGGAACGAACCCCACCGGGTGGTACGAGACAGCGTCGCCGCCACTTCCGGTGCGCCGTCGTCGAACGGTGCCCAGCGATCGGGTGGAACCTCCCCGACCGCGGACCGGCCGTCACAGAGGAAACTCCAGAGCTGCTCTGGCCCGTGGATGTTTCCGGGAAATCGACATCCCAGACCGATGACCGCGATCGGCTCGTCCATGGCGGTACCATTTCGTTCCGTCATCGCTTCCCCCACCGATCCCGGCTCCTTTCCACTCAGGAAGTCGACCAGCGCGTTGATCGTCGGGTGCTGCCATAACTCGACCGGCGACACCGGTCGACCTAGCAGTTCCGCCAATTCGCCTGCCAGCACTACCGAATCACGCGAGCCCACGCCCATATCGTTGAAATACGCCTCGAAGTTCACGTCGCCTGGACTGCAACCGACAGTGGTCACCAGGTAGTCGGCCAACCAATGGCGTAGCCCCGCTTCGTCGAAAGCGGTTGTCATACGCCGACATCCAGACGGCTGAACTTCGCCTCCCGGTAGTGTTCCGTACACACCGAACGGCGCACCTTGCCGCTTGTCGTGATCGGTATCGTTCCTGGGGCCACGAGAACCAGATCCGCCACCCGCACACTGTGCGACTTGGACAGCGCCGACGTCACCTCGCGCCGCACGCGGTGGAGCCGCGCGAGAGCCTCCTCGTCCGTACTGCCGCGCTTCTTCACCTCCGCGATGGCGACCAGCCGCTCGCCGTCCTCGTCGAGCACTGAGATCGCTGCCGCACGACCGCCGGTGATCTCCTGAATGGTGGCCTCGATGTCGTCGGGATAGTGATTGCGCCCATCGACGATGAGCAGATCCTTGATCCTGCCGACGATGAACAGCTCACCTTCGGAAAAGACGCCCAAATCCCCGGTGCGCAGCCAAGATCCCCGCGGGGTTCCGGGTGACGGCTCGACCAGTTGCCCGCCGAAGGTGCGCCGCGAGAGATCCGGATTGTGCCAGTAGCCGCTGGCGACGTTGTCACCGTGAATCCAGATCTCGCCGACCTTTCCTGCCGGATTCTCCACGTGTGTCTCCGGGTCGACGATTCGTAGGGTGGACGCTCGCGGGGGACCGTAACTGACTAGCTCGATTCCCTTTTCATTGCCGCACCGCTTGGCATGGCCGGCAGCCAGCTTCTCGTAGTCGAACCGCACGCCGGTCCGCGGCCGCAGGGGCGGTGCCGATGCGACGTACAAGGTTGCCTCTGCAAGCCCGTAGGAGGGGAACAACGCGGTCTCGTTGAATCCGAACGCCGAGAACCGGTCGGTGAAACGGCGGACAGTTGCGGCATGCACCCGTTCACTTCCGCTGATGATCCCCTGGACTCCTCCGAGTTCGAGGCCGGCCATGTCCTCATCCGAGGTCCGTCGTGCCGCCAACTCGAAGGCGAAGTTCGGCCCTGCCGAGAAGGTGAGCGGATGAGCGGCGAGCATCTGCATCCAGCGCGCGGGCTTCATGAGGAATGCCAACGGACTGGTGATGACCGCGTGATTACCGCGAAAGGTCGGGGCGAAGACCCCCAGCAGCAAACCCATGTCGTGGTAGAACGGCAACCACGACACGAGTGTCAGCCCGCGCGGTGCGACCCTCCCCATGTGGTCGAAGTAATCGGCGAACACCTGGTCGAGGTTGGCAATCACGTTCCTGTGCGTGACCATCACACCCGCAGGCCGGCGCGTCGATCCGGAGGTGTACTGCAGCAACGCGATGGGATGCCGAGCCGCGGCACCGGGCCGCGTCGGAGGCGAGTCGAGGTCCAATGCGTCGATATCGATCACCGTCGCCACCGGCCGACTTGCCCGTGCACATTCCACGGCGGCATCGACCGCCGATGACGTGGTCACAATCGCCACCGGCGCACTGTCTTTCAGTGCGCCGCTCACGCGTTCGTCGTGCACACCGAGCTGCGGAACCGAGAGCGGGACCGCAATGTACCCGGCCTCCATGGCCGCCAGGAAACCGATGATGTACTCCAGCCCCTGTGGTGCGACGATGGCCACCCGGTCGCCGACCGAACCACATGGGCGCAGTTCAACAGCCAGCGCCTCGACCCGTTGCCATGCCTGTGACCATGTGAGCGTCTCCTGAATACCGTTGGGGTCGAGCTCGTAGTCGACGAAGGTGAACGCCGGCTCGTCCGGTTTCCGTAGCGCTTGTTCGCGTAGGAGATCGGGAATCGATGATTCGGTCACGGGCACGGCGCCACCTTCCCCTCAGTGTTTCAAGCCAGGGACGGATCGACGCCGACGTCCTCTCCCGGAAGGTTGATTAGAAGAGTTCCGCTCCCCTGGCCGGAACGCTAACACGGGTCGTTCGAGATCATTGACGAATCGACGATGTGAAATTGCCAGCACTGTTCTTGGCTACGCCGATGCATGACCGAAGTCATCGAAACTAGTTGTAATCAACAGGATTAGATCAAAGGAACTAGTTCTCGCTGCAATCCCGTTGTGTTTGCTAGAAACGACGCGCGGCTACTCGTGAACCGACCCCGAACTGGCCGAAAGGGATAGCTGGCAAAACCCCAACTTGCCGCCGTCCGATGGCTTGGATGGTTCCCGAGATCCGGGTTATCGTCGAATCTAGAACGCGCATCGAAAGCGGCCCACTTCGTCTCGCCGGCCGGCGGAGCGAGGCGAAGAGCCGGGCGCCGTGATGCGGTTGCCAAGGGTCGTGCTGTGTCGGCCGGATCGGGCGCTGATTCTCGTACACCGCACATTATCTACGGGTGACTCCACGAGATCTACGGGTGATTCCACGAGCTCGGGCCGTGCTCCGCCTATCCGCGTGACCGCCACGTGCCTGACGACCCCACGCCGGACGGCAAGGCGTGGTGCCTCAATCTGGTTGTGGTGGCGGAGCATTCAGGCGTCACGCCAATGACCGTGTCACGCCTCGCAGATGGCGGCGATCTTCTGCTCGATGTCGTCGACCAACTCGCGTAAGTGGTCGTTGAGGTAGAAGTGGTGTCCGTGGAATACGCGTGCGCTGAAGTGGCCCGTGGTGCGCTGTGACCAGGGCTCGACTCTCTCGAGTGTGGCAACTTCGTCCTCGTCACCGACGAAGGCGAAGATTGGGCAGGACACCACGACGTCATCGGGGCACGTGTACTCGGCGATGGCGCGCAGCCCTCGCAATGTCGGCAGGACCTTGGCGGCGAACTCCTCATCTTCGAGGAAGCCCGGGTCCGCTCCTGTCATCTGACTGACCGCGTCGAGCAGACCTCTGTCGTGTTGCGGAATGTACTCTGCGCCGATTTGTCCCGGCGCAGCACACGCTGAAACAAACAGTGCTGCAACCGGTTTGCCGATCTCTTCGAAGCGCCGTGCAACCTCGAAGGCCACCAGCGCTCCCATGCTGTGACCGAATAGGGCGGTCCCGCCGCCCTGTGCCCTGTCATGCGCGGACAGCATCGCGCACACCTGCTCGGCTAGCTCCGAAATCCCCGTGAATGCACCGACGTCATGCGCGCCGTCACGCCCGGAGTACTGAACCGCAACGCGTTTCACGTCTGTCGTGAACGCCTGAGCGAACGGCACGTAATACTCCGCCGAGCCGCCGGCATGCGGAAAGATCAACAGTGTGGGCCGGTCCCCTGTCACGCGGCCACCGTAACGCGGACGCCGGAGCCAGGTGGGGCAATCGTTGCCTTCGATCGGATGAAGCGGGCGGACGGATCTATGGACACCCTATTGACCGCCGCACGCAACCGCGGTCTCAACCCGATCGACCGTATCGGGGCCAGGGACGTTACCGACTATATCTAGGACAGCGGTGTTCCAGCGGCCCGGGCGGTCCGCTACAAGGCGAACGCCTCCACGGGCGGGCACGAGCAGACCAGGTTGCGGTCGCCGTACGCCGCGTCGATGCGCCGCACCGGCGGCCAGACCTTCGGCCGGAACGCCTTGCCCAGCGGATACGCCGCCTGCTCGCGGCTGTACGGGTGATCCCAGTCGGTTACGAGTAGGCATTCAGCGGTGTGGGGTGCATTCCGCAGCGGGTTGTCCTCGGCAGGCCATGCGCCCGACCCGACTTGGTCGATCTCGGCGCGGATGGCGATCATCGCCGCGCAGAACGCGTCCACCTCGGTCAGGCTCTCACTCTCCGTGGGCTCGACCATGAGCGTGCCTGCGACCGGAAAGCTCATCGTCGGAGCGTGGAAGCCGTAGTCCGCCAACCGCTTCGCCACGTCGTCGACTGTGACGCCGGTGTTCTTGGTGATTGGACGCAGATCCAGAATGCACTCGTGGGCCACCATGCCGTTCTCGCCGGTGTACAGGACCGGGTAGTACTCGTCGAGGCGGCGCGCGATGTAGTTGGCCGACGCGATCGCGGTGAGTGTCGCAGCGCGCAAACCGGGAGCCCCCATCATCCGGATGTAGGCCCACGTGATCGGCAGGATCGATGCCGACCCGTATGGCGCGGCCGACACCGTGTACTTGTCGGTGAGCTCGTCGGCCAGCGGGTGCCCCGGCAGGTAGGGGGCCAGGTGCGACCGCACCGCGACGGGGCCGACGCCGGGTCCGCCGCCGCCGTGCGGGATGCAGAACGTCTTGTGCAGATTCAGGTGGCTCACGTCGCCGCCGAAGTGGCCCGGGCGGGCAAGTCCGACAAGGGCATTGAGGTTGGCGCCGTCGACGTACACCTGACCGCCGACGTCGTGCACCGCCGCGCAGATGTCCGCGATGTCGTGTTCGAAGACGCCGTGCGTGGACGGGTAGGTGATCATCAGGGCGGCCACGCGATCGGAGTGCTCGGCGACCTTGGCGCGCAGGTCGTCGAGATCGACGTCGCCGTTGTCGCGGCACGCCACCACCACCACGCGCATGCCTGCCAGCGCGGCCGACGCTGCGTTGGTGCCGTGCGCGCTGGAGGGAATTAGGCACACGTTGCGTTCGTCGTCGCCGCGGCTGCGGTGATAGGCCTGGATCGCGAGCAGCCCCGCATATTCGCCCTGCGAGCCGGCGTTCGGCTGCAGCGAGATCTCGTCGTAGCCGGTGAGCTGGGTCAGCCACGCCTCGAGGTCGGCGATCAGCTTGCGCAACCCCGGCGTGTCGGAGGCGGGCGCGAAGGGATGCTGGCGGGCGAACTCCGGCCAGGTGATGGACTCCATCTCGGCGGCCGCATTGAGCTTCATGGTGCACGATCCGAGCGGAATCATGCTGCGGTCCAACGCGATGTCCTTGTCGGCGAGCGAACGCAGATACCGCATCATCTCGGTCTCGGTGCGGTACCGGGTGAACGCCGGGTGGCTGAGGAACGGCGATGTGCGGGTGGCGATCTCCTCGCCCCGCCAATGGTGTCCGCCGCGAGTGGCGCCGAACGCGGCGAGCACGTCCGCGACGTGGTCGGCGTTGGTGGCCTCGTCGCACGACACCGACACGTGGTCGGCGTCGACGAGCCACACGTTGATCCCCCGCGCCTTCGCCGCGGCCCGGATCTCCTCGGCCCGGCCGGGAACCCGCGCCAGCACGGTGTCGAAGAAGGCGTCGTGCACCACCTCAACGCCTGCCGCGTCGAGGCCGGTCGCCACGGCGAGCGCATTGCCGTGCACGCGGTGCGCGATCGCGGTGAGGCCATCGGCGCCGTGATAGCTGGCATACATCGCGGCCATCACCGCCAACAGCACCTGCGCGGTACAGATGTTGCTGGTGGCCTTGTCACGTCGGATGTGCTGTTCGCGGGTTTGCAGTGACAACCGATACGCCACCGATCCATCACTGTCCACCGATACTCCGACCAGGCGGCCGGGCAGCTGCCGTGCGTGCTTGGTGTGCACGGCGAGGTATCCGGCGTGCGGACCGCCGAATCCCATTGGCACGCCGAAGCGCTGAGTGGTGCCGAAGGCCACGTCGGCCCCGACTTCGCCGGGCGGGGTGATCAGCGTGAGCGCCAGCAGGTCGGCCCCGACGGCTACCAGCGCGCCGCGGTCGTGGGCCTCGGCGACCAGGTCAGTCCAGTCGACGACGGCGCCACCGGCACCGGGTGATTGGACGATCACGCCGAAGAAGTCGCCGTCGGGCAGGCCACCGCGCAGGTCGGCGGTGACGATCTCGATGCCCAGCGGCTCGGCACGGGTGGCCAGCACCGCCGCGGTCTGGGCGTAGACGTCGACGTCCACCGCGAGCCGGTTGACCGAGGTCTTCACGGCACGGTGCATCAGCGTCATGGCCTCGGCCGCGGCGGTGGCCTCGTCGAGCATCGAGGCGTTCGCCACCTCGAGGGCAGTGAGGTCCTCGACCATGGTCTGGAAGTTCAGCAGCGCCTCCAGCCGGCCCTGGCTGATCTCCGGCTGGTAGGGGGTGTACGCGGTGTACCACGCCGGGTTCTCGAGGATGTTGCGACGCAACACCGGTGGCGTCAGCGTGTCGAAGTAGCCCTGCCCGATCATGGACACCGCAACCGTGTTGGTGTCGGCCATGGCGCGCAACTCCGCGAGGGCCTGTTCCTCGGTAGCGGGCGGCGGCAGCTGATCGAGACCGGGGGCCAACCCTTCGGCGGTGATCGCGTCGAGAATCCCCGCGGGAAGCGCTTTCTCGGCGAGGACTCCGAGGGAATCGACGCCGATGACCTTCAGCATGGTGGCCACGGCGTCGGCGTCTGGACCGATGTGCCGGTCAGCGAAACGGGGCAGGTGGCGATCGGACGTGCTACCGGACACGGATGACCTTTCAGGCGTGGAGCGCAGCAGTGCTGCGGTCCTCCCCCTCTGTCGTCAACCCGGACCGGGCGCCTGAGAGATTCGGCGACCCGGCCGTTGGCGCGGGTGCCTTTCCCCATGGGCGGGTGAGCCGGCCTGACTTACGACGGCCCACCGCTTTCCAGAGGCATCGGGGCCTTGCGCGGTCCTGGGTACCTGAGAGGTTGACGGAGAGGTGTTGCTCCTTCGGTGCCCGTGGCTGGCAGCCACGGGACTCTCCCGCGCGGGGACGATGCGGCTGTCAGTCTACCGGGGGTCAGCCGATCTTGCGGTCGCGGTGCTTGCGACGCGAGGCCAGCTCGTCCTCGGGGGTGAGGATCGATTCACCGCCGTCGGCGCGTTCACCCGGGAAGTCGGCGATGGCACCGGTCAATTCCCGCATCGCCCCGGACACCGCGATGCCGAACACACCCTGGCCGCCCTGAAGGAGGTCGACGACCTCTTCGGCGGAGGTGCACTCGTACACGGTGGTGCCGTCGGAGAACAGCGTGATGTTGGCCAGGTCGGAAACACCGCGCTGACGCAGGTGCTCGACCGCGACCCGGATGTTGTGCAGCGAGATGCCGGTGTCGAGAAGTCTTTTGACGATCTTCAGGACGAGGATGTCCTTGAACGAGTAGAGCCGCTGACTGCCAGAGCCTGCGGCGCCGCGAATGGACGGGACCACCAGCGAGGTACGAGCCCAGTAGTCGAGCTGGCGGTAGGTGATGCCCGCGATCTGGCAGGCGCTCGGTCCGCGGTAGCCGACGAGCTCGTCCGGCACTGAGTCATCCGGGAACAGACCACCCTGAACGGGTTCGCTGACCGGTGTCGGCGCGGCGTGCGAGGGCGCACCACCCGAAGACAGATCCAACTGCTCTTGACGTGGCGTGTCGCCCACTGTCCATCCTCTCGCCGAGTCGAACTCGCTTCGTGCGTCGCAGTCTGAACTGCGGGGCAGCGCGTTTGCTCCAAGCTCGAACGTGTCGAGCATACGCTTCCCGCCGAGCCGTGACTGCCCGTCGTAGTTCAAAGTATGGCTGCCCCGTCGGCCGAACCGCGAAACCCGCTCCGCGTGTCGACCGACTGCCGGTAGTTGAGACGCATCCGTGACCAACGTCATGTTCTCGGAGCGGCCCGTCAGGACCGGTCAGGTGGCCTTGAAGTCGTCCGGCGAAACGCTGTCGAGGAACTCCTTGAACTTCTCCACCTCGTCCTCCCGCACGGCACCGGTGGATTCCTCGTCGGTCTCGTCGGGGATCAGCAGACCCGCCTCCGCCAGCACCGCCTCTTCGACGTAGATCGGGACACCGACCCGCAGGGCGATGGCCACCGAGTCCGACGGGCGCGCCGACACCTTGATGTCGCGATCGAAGATCAGATCGGCGTAGAAGGTGCCCTCCTGCAGATCGACGATCCTGACCTCCTTGAGCGAATGCCCAAGAGCGGCAATCAGATCTCGGATGAGGTCGTGGGTCAGGGGCCTGCTGGGCTCGACGCCCTGCTGCTCGAGCGCGATGGCGGCCGCCTCCGGCTGGCCGATCCAAATGGGCAAGTAGCGGTCGCCATTGGACTCCCGCAAAAGCAAGACCGGCTGATTCTGTGGCTGCTCCACGCGAATGCCGACCACACGAACCTCACCCATCTGTGACTGCCCTCCGCACATCAAACCGTCGAGCCGAGTCTAGTCCTCAGCGATCCAAAACGTCGCGCACAGCCGACTTGATCAACGACGTGTGCAACGTGATTGCGAGTGCCGCCACCTCACGAGCCAGGTCATCGGCTCGATCGCGTGCGCCTGCCTTGACCACCGGCCCGGCGATCTGCGCGATCAGGTCGGACTGCCGGTCGGCCGCCGACCGAAATGCCCGCAGGTGCCGCGGCTCGATGCCGTACTCGGCGAGCGCGCGTGCGCACTGCGCCACCACCACTGAGTGTTCGTCGAAGAATCCGGCGGGGCCCGGCTTGATCACGCCGGCCCGCACCAGCGCGGTCAGCAGGTCCTCGTCGACGCCCGAGCGGGCCAGCAGGTCCTCGCGGCGAAGGCGGACCTGCTGAGCAGTCACCGCGGTGGTATCGGGGGCACCGTCGGCGGACCCGTCTGGTACCTGCACCAGGCGCGGCACGCCGTACGCCGAGCCCATCTGAGGTAGTTCGCCGTCGGGCTGCGCGTCCAGATGAGCCTTGATCACCTTGAGCGGCAGGTACTGATCGCGCTGCGCGGTGAGGACGAATCTCAGACGCGCACAGTCGTAGGCGGTGAACCGCCGATAGCCCGACGCCGCGCGCTCGGGCGTGACCAGCCCCTCGGCCTCCAGGAAACGAATCTTGGAGATGGTCACGTCGGGGAAGTCGGGTCGCAGCAGGTCCAGGACCGCCCCGATCGACATCCCGGCCAACGCACGGGTGTCGGGCTGTGTCATCGACTCCTCGCGAAAGCGCTCATCGCACCATTAACCGGGCGCGCTACCGTCGTCGGTCTTGGGCCCGGTCAAGAAGACCAGGCGGAACTTGCCGATCTGCACCTCGTCGCCATTGGCGAGCACGGCCGAGTCGACCGGTTCCCGGTTGACGTAGGTGCCGTTGAGGCTGCCGACGTCAACCACTTGGAACTCGCCACCCTCGAGGCGGAACTCGGCGTGGCGACGACTCACCGTGACGTCGTCGAGGAAGATGTCGCTGTCGGGATGTCGTCCCGCCGACGTGGTGGCCTGATCGAGCAGGAACCGCGAGCCCGCGTTCGGCCCCCGCTTCACGACGAGCAACGCCGAACCCGTTGGCAGTCCCTCGACCCCCGATACCGCGCTATCCGCTCCCGCTGCGGCCGGAGCGTCCAGCTCGTTGAGGAAATCGGCGCGGAAGACCGATGTGGTCTCCACGGTGACTTCGTCAGACGTCTGGTCAGCTCCCGAACTGGTGTCGTTATCCGTCACCCGCTGCTCCTAACTGGCTGCTGTGGCGATGTCTGGCCGGCCGGCCCGTCACCTGCAGGCCGTCATGCGTCTGTGACGACCGTACCGCGCGGCACATGCGGATGTGTTCACCACCGCCGGTTTTTCTCATTCGTCGAGGGTGGCGCGGTATCCGTCGGCGTCCAGCAGACCCTCGAGGGCCTCGGCGAGACTCGCCGCGTCGACCTGCAGATCGATGATCCAGCCCGAGCCGTACGGCTCGGCGTTGATGCGCTCGGGAGCGTCGACGAGATCCTCGTTCACCGCAACGACTTTCGCGGTGATCGGCGCATACAGCTCCGACGTCGACTTGGTCGACTCCACGTTCCCGAACTCGGCACCGGCCGTCAGCTCGGCGCCGACGGCGGGCAGGTCGATGTAGACCACGTCGCCGAGCGCGGCCTGTGCGTAGTCGGTGATCCCGACCCGTACCGTGTCGGCACCGGTGGGACTCACCCACTCGTGGTCCGGCGTGTAGTACAGGTCGGACGGAATCTCGCTCACGGTGCTCCTTGGTTGTCCGGCTCGCGCGGTTCGGCTCATTTGCCGGGCTGAGCGTATTGGCGGGGTTTGGGTTGCCGCAAGGCGGTCACGTTCACGGCGTCGGCCTGCTGTACGGCCATTGTGCCGCCGACCCGCTCGATGCTGTCCATCGCCCCGCCGGGGATGTTCATCGCGGCGGCCAGCGTCGCTGGATCGCCAATCGCCAGAACCGAATACGGGGGGTTCATCGTGGTGCCGTCGACGTCGAGCGCCCCTGCCTGGCCGACCACCCAGGTATCGACGCCCACCCGTACCGCCTGCCCGCCGGAGCCTCCGATCTGCATGGCCTCCGCGCCCGCAGCCCGCAGCTCGTTGATCACGTCGAGCATGGTCTCCGGCGACACGCCGGGCGCGGTATCGCCGATCACGAGCGTGACGCCCGGCCCCGTCGCGGCGACGGTGCCGATCAAGATCGACAACGCCGCCAGCCGCGCCCTGGCGTTCTCGATCGCGGCCTGGTCGTTGCTCCCCGAGGCCTGCAGCGCCGCCATGGTGCGTTGCAGGTCGGCCACCTCGGTGTTGAGGGCGGCTTCGCGCTGCTGCAGCGAATCCAACAACACCAGTAGGTCGGCGGGCCGTGCGGTCTCCAGCGAGTCGCCGGACTCGGTCTGACGGACCTGCGTGACGATCGCGATGCCCAACACCACGCAGAGCAGGACCGCGAGCGCGCCGAACATCAGCTGGGACCGGCCCCGACGCGTCACTCCCGCTATGCCGTTGGGGCGGAGGTCGCCGATCGGCCGCGCGGGTTCGTCGGGAGGCAGCTCGTGCTTGCCGTGATGTCTTCCCGGGTCGCTTCGCTCCCGCCCTCCGCGATGTTCTTTGTCCGGCTTACTCATGTCACGCTCCGAACAGCCTGCGTCGCAGCGCCGCGGCGTTGCCGAAGATGCGGATGCCGAGCACCACGATGATCGCGGTGGACAACTGCGTGCCGACGCCGAGCTGGTCTCCGACGAACACGATGATGGCCGCGACCAACACGTTGAAGACGAACGACACGACGAACACCTTGGCGTCGAAGATCCGTTCCAGATAGGCGCGCAGCCCGCCGAACACGGCATCGAGCGCGGCGACCACGGCGATCGGCAGATACGGCTGGATCACCTCGGGCACGCTGGGATGGAACACCAACCCCAGCACGATTCCGACGATGAGCGCGGCGATTCCGATCACGAGGGCCCGATCTGCTTGGCGAAGTTGACGTCTCGAACCGGGCCGGCCGGGACGCTCAGCCCGTCGCTCTCGCTGACGTTGACCCCGACCCCGTACGAGGTCTCCAGGAGCCGAAGCCGCTGCAGCGCGGGACTGTTGTCGAACACGTCGTGCATTCCGTGCGGTGGCCCGATCGGCGAGCACGGCGTACGGACTGGTGATGGGTTGATTGTCGACCAGGATTCCGCCACCGGCCTGCCTGATCGTCACGTTGGGCCCGATCCTCACCCCACCGACGGCGACGGCCTCCGCGCCGCTGCCCCACAGCGCGTTGACCACCAACTGCAGATCGCGGTCCAGGATCACCTGCGGGCTGCCCGCGACGCGCTGCTTGGACACGTCGGTGAGGTCGCGGGCGGCGCCGGGTTCGGTCACGGTCACGGTCAACCCGGGGCCCTGAACCGGCGTCGCTGCCGCGGCGAACTCGACGGCGTCGAGCCTGGCCAGCAGTTCCCTCCCCTGTTCGTCGCCCTCGAGCCGGCTGCGCCGTTCCGCTTCGACCGTGGACGCCAGCTCGTTGCGTCGGGCCGTGGCACGGGCCGTGGCGCCTTCGGCTGAACGCACCCCGTCCGGCCAACACGTGCTGCGTCTCGCGCGTCGCGGGGGCCACCGTCTGCGCCTGGGCGGCCGCGGTGGCGAACACCGCGGCGACGGCGCCCCCCGCCAGCAGCTGCCAACTCCAGTCCGACCACCGCCCGCGGGCCTTGCCGTCGGCGCGGCGTGCGGCGGCCGCGGCGTAGCCGGGGTCGAGGTGCTCGGACAGCAGCGCGCGCAGCAGTGACGGCACCGGGATCAGCGTCGGCGCTTCAGCCTCGTGCGCGTTGCGCCCGGCCTCCGGGCTGTACCCACCCAGCGCGCGTTCGTCGTCACCCATGGGACCGCCTCGGCAGTCGACGCACCACCAGCGCGACCTGCATCAGGTACAGCACCGCCGACCACAGGTACATGGCCATCCCCCAGATCAGGAACGCCCATCCGATGGCCAGGATGACGCGGCTCCACAGCGCGTCCCACTGACCCAGCAGGATCAGCGGCAGCCCGGACATCAACGCGAACGTGGCCGCCTTGCCGATGTAGGTGACGGGCAGCGCCGTCAGTCCTCGACTGCGCAGCACCGGCAGCGTCGCCGCCAGCACGGCGTCGCGTCCCAGCAGGGTCAGCACGATCCACCAGGGCACGATGCCGTCGATGGCCAATGCCACCGGGATGGTCACCATGTAGATGCGGTCGACGGCCGGGTCGAGCAGCGCGCCCAGCCTCGACGACTGATTGTCCACCAGACGGGCGATCTTGCCGTCCGCCCAGTCGGAGAAGCCACTGAACATCAGCACCGCGACGGCCCATGCGTCGGCGTGCACGACGAGCAGCAGGTAGAGGAAGACCGGAACCAGGATCAGCCGCAGCACGCTCAGCGCGTTCGGGATGGTCAGGATCCGGTCGCTGACCCGCTCACCCGCTCCGCTCACCCGCGCAGGCGGGGAGACCCCGAACTCCGGGTCAGGCTCCATGCGTTGAACCTAGCGGAACACCCCGGGCAGGCTCAGCGCCGACATGGTGTCGTCTGCCAGCGGATTGTCGTGAATCATGTACGTCCACGTGGAGGTCGGGCGTGCCAGTTTCGACAGATCCAGCCCCGGTTCGTCCTCGAGGACGTTGGCGGTCTCGAAGGTCTGCTGCGCCGCCTCGATGGCGTCGGCCGCCAGCGAGCCGAACGCGTCGACCGCCATCCGGTGGAATTCGTCGAGCGGGTTCTGCCTGCCCAGCGCCCGCAGATGGATGCTCTCCCTGATGTCGGACAGGTAGGCCTGATGATCGGCCCAGCCGCGATCCAGGTGATACAGCATGATCAGCCGGCAGATCTTCTCCAGCCGCTCCTCGCCGATCTCGTCGAGCAGCTCCTCGTAGCGCTGCGGTGAGCGTTCGGCCAGTTCCTCGCGCGCCGTCGCGGTGCGCAGCAGGTGCTCCCGACGTTCGGAGATGATCGCGCGCTGCTGGGCGACGAGTTGGTTGTAGCGCCAGGTGTTGGCGTGCACGTCGAGCAGCTTGCCCTCCGCGACGCGCTGCGCGTGTTCGAGGAGCTGAGCGGCCCGGTCATTGGTGATCCGGCCGTCATCGTCGGTCTCGAGCGGCAGCTTCTGCGGCTCCAGGTGAGCGACCACGACGTCGTCCTCCCAGCTGGAGAAGAACACCGACGAGCCGGGATCGCCCTGCCGTCCGGCGCGGCCGCGCAGCTGGTTGTCGAGGCGTTCGGTGTGGTGGCGCCCGGTGCCGATGACGTGCAGACCACCGAGCTCGGCGACCGCATCGTGGTCGGCCTCGTCGGAGCCGCCGAGCCGAATGTCGGTGCCGCGCCCGGCCATCTGGGTCGACACCGTGACCGCGCGCAGCTTGCCCGCCTCGGCGATCACCTCGGCTTCCTCAGCGTCGTTCTTTGCGTTCAGTACCACAGCGGGCACGCCGGCCTTGACCAGGCGTTCGTGGAGCTCCTCGGACTCGGCGACGTCGCGCGTGCCGACCAGCACGGGTTGACCGGTCTCGTGCACCGCCGTGATGTGCTCGACGACGGCGTCGTTCTTGGCGGCCGCGGTGATGTACACGCGGTCCGCCTCGTCCTCACGGATGTTGGGCGTGTTCGGTGGGATCGGCGACACGCCGAGCTTGTAGAACTGGCGCAGCTGCTCGCCCGCCGCCAAGGCGGTGCCGGTCATGCCGCACACCGTCGGGTAGCGGTTGATCAGCGCCTGCACGGTGATGGTGTCGAGCACCTCGCCGGTCTCGGTGGTCTCGATGCCCTCCTTGGCCTCCACGGCGGCCTGCAGTCCGTCCGGCCAGCGCTGCAGCTGGGCGATCCGGCCGCGCGACGAGTTGATCAGCTGCACGGCGTCGTTGCGGACGATGTAGTGCACGTCGCGCTGCAACAGCACGTGTGCGTGCAGGGCGACGTTGACCTCGGTGAGGGTGGTGCTGACGTGCTCCTCGGAGTACAGGTCGACGCCGAGCTTGGCCTCGAGCTTGCGGGCGCCGGCATCGGTGAGGTGCACATTGCGGCGGTCGGAGTCGGTGTCGTAGTCCTTGCCCGCGATGAGCTCTCCGACCAGCCGGATGACCTCCACCCGGGGCTGCTCGCGGTGCGTCGTGCCTGCCAGCACCAGGGGCACCAGCGCTTCGTCGACGAGCACCGAGTCGGCCTCGTCGATCAACGCGACGTCGGGTTCGGGCGACACCAGGTCCTCGACGTCGGTGACCAACTGGTCGCGCAGCACGTCGAAGCCGATCTCGTTGACCGAGGCGTAGGTGACGTCGCAGGCGTAGGCGGCCCGGCGCTCGTCGGGCGTCGAATCCTCGGTGATCCAGCCGACGGTGAGGCCCATGGCCTCGAGCAGCGGCCCCATCCATTCCGCGTCGCGGCGGGCCAGGTAGTCGTTGACGGAGATGACGTGCACGCTGCGTCCGGCGATGGCGTACCCCGCGGCGGCGATGGCCCCCGCCAGCGTCTTGCCCTCACCCGTCGCCATCTCCACGACGTCGCCTGCCAGCATCCGCAGCGCACCGAGCAACTGAACGTCGAACGGTCGCAACGTGGTCGCGCGTTCGGACGCCTCGCGGGCGATCGCCAGGAACTGCGGGATGTCGGACGCGTCGGCCAGATCTTCGAGGTTGAGCAGCTTGGCCGCCTTGCGCAGCTGCTCATCGTCGAGGCCTGCCGCCTTGTCGTCGAACTCGGCGGCCGCGCGGACCTGCCCCATCGACTGGGCCTGATCCTTGTCGGTGCTGGCGCCGAGCAGCTTCCAGAACCGGTTTGTCAGCCGGTTGGGGGCGCGTTTCTTACTTTTTGACGCAGTCTTGGGCACGTGTTCAAGGTACGCGGCCCGCCGGTGGTGAATAGCTCGGTGTCCGCCGCGTGAATGCTCGTGGCAGCGGCCTGACCACGGTAGCTTCGGCCAAAGCGGTGTACGCGACGCCCAGAGGAGTCTCGACGGATGGATTCGGACAGGTTCAGCCCGTCGATCGACTGGAGTCACGAACTCGCCAACTCGGCGCTGTGGGTGCTGACCAGCTCCGGCATCTCCGCCGTCTGCGTGCTCGTCCTTCTGGTCGTCCTCGGCCGGTTCACCGGTTGGGGACGTCAGTTCTGGCGCATCAACGGGCAGTACTTCGTCGGGCGGACGAGCGTGCCGGTATGGGCCACCCTGGCGGTTCTGCTGGTTTCTGCTGTCGTGTCCGTGCGGATCAGCGTCCTGCTCAGCTACTACGCCAACGACCTGTTCTCCGCGTTGCAGATCGCCTTCGAGGGCAACGCCTCCCCCGACGGCTCGTTGAAGGACACTGGCATCCACGGCTTTTGGATGTCGATGGGCATCTTCGCGATACTGGCGACGGTATCGGCCCTGCGGTTCCTACTCGACCTCTACGTCACCCAACGCTTCATCATCCGGTGGCGGGTGTGGTTGAGCCGCAGGCTGATCGACGACTGGCTGGACGGACATGCGTACTACCGCGGTCAGCTCGCCAAGGAACCCATCGACAATCCCGATCAGCGCATCCAGCAGGACATCGACATCGTCACGACAGTGACGGGTGAGCCGAACATGCCGTCCCGAGGATCGGGCGACACCCTGCTGTTCGGTGCCATCGAATCCGTGCTCAGCGTCGCCTCGTTCGGTGTGATCATGTGGCACCTGTCGGGACCGTTGACGGTCCTCGACGTGACGCTGCCCCGGGCGCTGTTCTGGATCGTCGGGGTCTACGTCCTGGCCGCGACGATCGTCGCGTTCTGGATCGGCCGCCCGCTGATCCGGCTGAGCTTCTTGAATGAGTTGCGCAACGCCAGTTTTCGCTACGCGATGATTCGGATGAAGGACGGCGCGAGCGCGGTCGGTCTCTATCGCGGCGAACGGGCCGAACGCGCGCAGCTGAACCAACGACTCGGCTCGGTCGTCGCGAACTACCGGGCGTGGCTGACCAGAATGCTGATGTTCCTGGGCTGGAACCTCTCGATGAGCCAGGCGATCAATCCCCTGCCCTACATCGTCCAGGCGCAACGACTCTTCTCCCAGCAGATCTCCTTCGGCGACGTGATGCAGTCGGCGACCGCCTTCCACGTGATCCACGACTCGCTGTCGTTCTTCCGCAACGCCTACGACTCGTTCGCAAGCTATCGGGCAGCGCTCATCCGCCTGGACGGGTTGGTCGACGCCAACGAACGCGCCCGCCTGCTGCCGGGCCTGACGGCCGAGGATGCGGAGGGCGACGCGGTTCGACTCGAGAACGTCGACGTCCGTACCCCCGACGGGCACAGCCTCGTCCGCTCGCTCGACGTGCGCCTCGACCCGGGCGACAGCCTCGTCATCAAGGGGCCGTCGGGCAGCGGCAAGACCATCCTGCTGCACGGAGTCGCCGGTCTCTGGCCGTACACGTCGGGCACGGTCCGCTACCCGATCGCCGAGCACGAAACCATGTTCCTGTCGCAACTGCCCTACCTTCCGCTCGGTGATCTGCGGGCGGTGGTCAGCTACCCGTCCACCGAAGACGACATCGGCACGCACGAGATACAGACCGCCCTGTTGGAGGTGGCGCTGCCGCATCTGGTCATCCGCATCAACGAGGTCAAGGACTGGGCCAAGGTGCTGTCGGTCGGCGAGCAGCAGCGCATCGCGTTCGCGCGCATCCTGTTGAACAAACCCAAGGCGGTCTTCCTGGACGAGTCCACCTCCGCGTTGGACGAGGGCCTGGAGTTGATGCTCTATCGCCTCGTCCGGGCCCAGTTGCCCGAGTCGATCGTCGTCAGCGTGAGCCATCGCGACACGGTCGACCAACACCACGACCGACAGCTGGAGCTGCTCGGCGACGGCAAGTGGCGATTGGATCGGCTCGCCGCGGCGCGGTGACCCCTGTGAACGGCTCGTGGCAGCCGATGGGGGTACCTTGCCGGGATGGAAATGTTCACCCCGACGCTCGACTGGGGCAATGAGCTGTGGGCATCGCTGTGGTGGATCGCGAAGGCGTGGGCGATCGCGGCGGTAGCCACGTTGGTCATCCTCGTGCTGCTCGCCCGGTTGACGACCTGGGGCCGTCAGTTCTGGCGGATCACCGCGGATTACTTCAAGGGTCCCGAGAGCGTCAAGGTGTGGCTCTGGCTGGCGGGAATACTGCTGTTGGTCATCATCGGCGTTCGCATCGACGTGCTGCTGAGCTACTACGGCAGCGACATGATGACCAGCTTCCAGGTGATCGCGGCGGGCCTCGGCAACGGCGACGAAGCGGTGAAGGAATCCGGGAAGGCCGGCTTCTGGCTGGCGATGCGGGTCTTCGCCGTGCTGGCCACCATCTACGTCACGCGCGTCATGCTGGACCTGTTCCTGATGCAGCGGTTCATGCTGCGATGGCGGGCCTGGCTGACCGACCGGCTCACCGGGGACTGGCTCGACGGCAAGGCCTACTACCGCGCCCGTTTCATCGACGACACCATCGACAACCCGGATCAGCGCATCCAGACCGACATCGACATCTTCACCACCGGTGTCGGGCCACTGCCCAACGCGCCGAACAACACCTCGGGGAGCACGCTGCTCTTCGGCGCCATCTCCGCGGTCACCTCGATGATTTCGTTCACCGCGATTCTGTGGAACCTGTCGGGCACGCTGACCCTGTTCGGTGTCAGCATGCCGAGGGCGATGTTCTGGATCGGGCTCGGTTACGTCGTGTTCGCGTCGATCATCGCGTTCTGGATCGGCAAGCCGATCATCTGGCTGGCCTTCAACAACGAGAAGTTCAACGCCGCCTTCCGCTATGCACTGGTGCGGTTGCGCGACGCGTCGGAGGCAGTGGCGTTCTACCGCGGCGAGGTCGCCGAGCGCACGGGGCTGCGAAGCCGGTTCGCCTCGGTCCTTGGCAACTACCGCCGCTACATCAACCGGATGATCGGGTTCTACGGCTGGAACCTGTCGCTGTCCCAGATCATCGTGCCCCTGCCGTACGTGCTGCAGTTCCCGCGGTTCTACGCCGGCGAAATTGCCCTCGGCGCCATGTCACAGTCCTCGTCGGCGTTCGGCAACATCCAGGACGGGCTGTCGTTCTTCCGTAACGCCTACGACCAGTTCGCCGGGTATCGCGCCGCGATCATCCGTCTCCACGGCCTGGTCATCGCCAACGAAGAGGGCCGGGCGCTGCCGGAGGTGACGGTCCTGCCATGCGTCGATGGCACGGTGGAGCTGACGGATGTCGAGGTCCGCACGCCCGACGGCAAACAACTCGTCAACCCGCTCGACATGCGCCTGGAGATCGGCGACACCCTGGTGGTCACCGGCAAGTCGGGCAGCGGCAAGACGACGCTGCTGCGCAGCCTCGCCGAGTTGTGGCCGTTCACGTCCGGCACGCTGACCCGGCCGTGCGGGCCCAACGAGACGATGTTCCTCTCGCAGATGCCGTACGTGCCACTGGGTGACCTGCGCACCGTGGTGTCCTATCCCTGCGAGGTCGGCACGCTGACCGACGAACGCCTGCGTGAAGTGCTGACGCCGGTCGCGCTGCCGCATCTGGTGGATCGCCTCGACGAAGTCGATGACTGGGCGAAGGTGCTCTCCCCCGGCGAACAACAGCGGATCGCGTTCGCCCGTCTCCTGCTGACCAAGCCGAAGGCCGTCTTCCTCGACGAGTCGACGTCCGCCCTGGACGAAGGCCTGGAGATGACGTTGTACCAACTCGTCCGGACCGAGCTGCCGGAGACGATTCTGGTCAGCGTGAGCCACCGCAAGACCGTCGAGCAGCATCACACCAAGGAACTGCACCTGCTCGGCGGCGGCGAATGGGAACTCACCGACGTCGGCGAACGGTCCGTCCCGGTTTAGCGCGCAGGAACATTCCCCCGGTCGCTTCGCTCTGCCCACGGAACCGGTGTGCGGAGCGTAGCTTCCCCGCATGGAGATGTTCACCCCGTCGCTGGACTGGGGCACCGAGATCGTCGCGTCACTGATCTGGGTCGCCAAGGCTTGGGCGATCAGTGCCGTGTCGATCGTCGCCGTGCTGGCGCTGATTGCGCGGTTCACGACGTGGGGCCGTCAGTACTGGCGCATCACCGGCGCGTATTTCACCGGGCGACAGAGCATTCCGGTGTGGCTGCTGCTCGGCGTGCTGCTGCTCTCGGTGATGGCCTCGGTGCGGATGGACGTCTTGTTCAGCTACTACGGCAACGATCAGTACTCGGCGCTGCAGGTCGCCTTCGAAGGCGCGAGTTCGGGCAACGCCGCGGTACGGGATTCCGGCATCCGCGGTTTCTGGTTCTCGATCGTCGTCTTCGCGTTGCTCGTCATCGTCTACCTCGTCCAGACCCTGCTGGACCTGTATCTGATGCAGTTCTTCATCATTCGGTGGCGGGTGTGGCTGACGGATCGACTGACCGGCGACTGGCTCGACGGCCGTGCCTACTATCGCGGCCGCTTCGTCGACGATCCGATCGACAACCCGGATCAGCGCATCCAGCAGGACATCGACGTGTTCACCACGGGGACGGGGCCCGAGACGAACACGCCGACCGTCGGTACGTCGACCACGCTGCTGTTCGGGGCGGTTTACTCGATCGTGTCGGTGGTGGCGTTCGCGCCGATCCTGTGGAATCTGGCCGGCCCCTTGACCTTCTTCGGGGTGACGGTGCCGAAGGCCTTGTTCTGGATCGTGCTGCTCTACGTCGCCGTGGCGACGGTGGTGTCGTTCTGGATCGGCCGCCCGATCATCCGGCTGAGCTTCCGCAACGAGGCGACCAACGCCGCCTTCCGGTACGCGCTGGTGCGCGTGCGCGATGCCGCGGAGTCGGTGGGCTTCTATCGCGGCGAGCGCGTCGAAAGGGTCGCGTTGGCAGACCGATTCGCCAAGATCATCGCCAACTACCGGCGGCTGGT
The DNA here is from genome assembly GCA_963849055.1 of uncultured Actinomycetota bacterium. Lineage (GTDB taxonomy): Bacteria > Actinomycetota > Actinomycetes > Mycobacteriales > Mycobacteriaceae > Mycobacterium. Next base: position 484,363 of record CAWKFI010000008.1, on the reverse strand, counting down.
ATGGCGCGGCGTGGCCTTCCTCGGCTGGAACAAGGCCATGTCGCAGATCATCGACCCGTTGCCGCTCATCATCCAAGCACCACGGCTGTTCGCGGGCGAGATCAACCTGGGTGACGTCAGCCAGTCGTCGAGCGCGTTCCGGTCGGTGCAGGGTTCGTTGTCGTTCTTCCGCGCGGTGTACGACTCGTTCGCCAGTTACCGCGCCACGATCATTCGTCTCGACGGCCTGCTCACGGCCAACGAAATGGCAAGGGCGCTAGACAAACTCGTGGTGGCGGCGAGTCGGGACGGCTCGGTCGACGCTCGACGGTGTCGAGGTGCGCACGCCCCGACGGTGACCGCCTGATCGATCCGCTCGACGTGCGCCTCGAGCCGGGTGACTCGCTGGTGATCACGGGCCCGTCGGGTTCGGGCAAGACCACGCTGCTGCGCAGCCTCGCCCAACTGTGGCCGTTCGCCTCGGGGACCGCGCACTACCCGAGCGAGGGTGACGACTCGCTGTTCCTGTCCCAACTGCCCTACGTTCCGCTTGGCGACCTGCGCACGGTCGTGTCGTACCCCGGCGCTGCGGGCCAGTTCGGCGACGCGGAGATCGCGACCGCGCTCGACGCGGTGGCGCTGGGGCACTTGGCGTCGCGGCTCGACGAGACGGGCGACTGGTCGAAGGTGCTGTCTCCGGGTGAGCAGCAGCGCATCGCGTTCGCGCGCGTCCTGCTGACCAAGCCGCGCGCGGTGTTTCTCGACGAGTCCACCTCCGCGTTGGACGAGGGCCAGGAGTTCGCGCTGTACCGCACGTTGCGCGACGCGCTGCCTGATTGCGTCGTGGTCAGCGTCAGTCACCGCGGCACGGTCGAGCAGCACCACGACAGACGGCTGGAACTGCTCGGCGGCGGTGAATGGCGGCTCGGGTCCGTCGACGAAGAACCGGTTTCGGTCTAGCGTGCTGCGTTAGCCTGGATTCGGCCCCTCGATCGGGGCGGAGGTTGCCGTGCCGGACACACGCTATGCGCGCAGTGGCGAGTTCCATGTCGCGTTCCAGGTCATGGGCGAGGGGCCGGTCGACCTGGTCTACGTTCCCGGCTGGGTTTCGCATCTGGAGCTCGAGCTCGAAAACGGGTTGTCCCGACGCTTCTACGAGGCGCTGGCCTCGTTCACCCGGCTCATTCGCTTCGACAAGCGGGGCACCGGTATGTCGGACCGTGCCACGGGAGCGATGTCGTTGGAGCAGCGGATGGACGACATCCGGGCCGTACTGGACGCGGCAGGGGTCGAGCGAGCATCGATGTTCGGGTACTCCGAGGGTGGCACCATGGCTGCGATGTTCGCGGCGAGGTACCCCGAGCGCGTGGACAAGCTGGTGCTGTTCGCCAGCCACGCCGGCAAGGTTACCGGCAGCGACGACTTTCCCTGCGGCTACGAGGCCGAGGCGAAGATCCGCTGGCTCGAGAATGTCATCGAAACACGTTGGGGTTCAGGTGAATCACTAGAACACCTTGCGCCCACCCTGTGGCGACACAGACAGGCCGATCGCGCCCGCCACGGGATGGCACGGTTCGAGCGGATGGCGGCCACACCTGGTGCGGCCATGGCGCTCTTCCGTTCCAACATCGGCAACGACGCCCGCGCGGTCCTGCCGATGGTGAAGAGCCCGACATTGGTATTGCACCGCGCCGGAGACCGTTTCGTACCGCTGTGCAATGGCGAGCACCTTGCGTCGGCGATTCCCGACGCCGTTCTCGTGGTCGTCGACGGCGACGATCATCTGCCGTATGTCGGTGACGTCGTCTCGGTCGTGCGCGAGGTCGAGTCCTTCCTGGTCGGTACCACTCACCACGCTGAACGACTTCGGGGTGGCAGCGGGGCGGCCGACGACCCACTGACGCTGCTCACCGACGCCGAACTGCGCGTGGCCGAATGCGTCGCGCAGGGCTTGGGCAACCCGGCGATCGCCGACGCGCTGCATCTGTCACGACACACCGTGGAGTCCCATCTGAAGCGGATCTACGCGAAGGTCGGCGTGACCCGGGTGGGGCTGGCAGGCATCGTCAATCGCTGACGTTGGCCGAGTTCGGGGATGTGTGTGCGGGTGCGCCTTTGGATAGTTGGTACATGACCATCGACAACCTGCCCATCGAGGGCTATCTGGTGCTCGAGCCGGACGGCGGCGAGCGACTGCGTTTCCTGGGCGACAGCCACATGCGACTCAAGATCGACGGAAACGACACGAATGATGCGCTGTCGTTCTACGAATACGTGTCACGACCCGGAGTAGTGGGACCTCCTCAACACCTTCACCATGGCCACGACGAAACCTTCTACATTGTCGACGGCACTTACGAATTCACGTTCGGCACCGAGCGAGTCAGCGCCGGGCCGGGCACCTTCCTATTCGTTCCGCGCGGTCGACCGCACACCTTCCGGAACGCCGGCAGCGGGACGGGCCGCATCGTCGGGACGTTTGCGCCCGCGCGATTCGCCGAGTACTTCCGCGAACTCGCGGAGATCATCGAGCGAACCGGCGCACCACCCGAACGCCAAGAATGGGCCGCACTCTACGGCCACTACGACACGTCGTTCTACGACGCGGACGGTTAACGCTTCGACGCCGCGTGCTCGCCCGCGCGCCGCCCGAAGAACGAGCCCTCACCGAGTTGCGTTCCGCTGGCATAACCCTTGCCGTCCTGGGCGATGTTCGACGCACAGGCACCCGCGGCATACAAGCCAGGGATGACGGTGCCGTCCTCGCGGAGCACCTCGCCGTCCACCGTGGTGGCAAGGCCGCCGACGGTGAACCCCGCGTACATCGCCTTGCCGAGGCTCAGGTCGAACGCGCCCCACGGGCCCTTGTCCTGCGCCGCAAGGAATTCCGGCTGCTTGTGGAACTCGGGATCCTCGCCGCGGGCGGCGTGTTCGTTGTAGGAGTTCAGCGTGGCGACCAGGTTTCCCGCGGGAATCCCCAGCGCCGCCTCCATCTCCTCGACGGTTTCCCAGCCGTCGATGAGCGGCACCAGCGGCATCTCCGGTCGCTCCAGATGGTCCTCGTCGACGATGAGGTAGGCCGCGCTGTCTGGCTGGTCCATCACGAAGCCGGAGGTGCGGGAGTGATAGGAATCCTCCGCGACAAAGCGGTGTCCGTCCTTGTTGACGATGATTCCGGTCAGCAGGATCGACGGCGGGTACGCGGGGGCGGTGATGAACGCCTGGTCCATGTGTTTGGTGGCGCCGCCGGCCGACACCCCCATGCGGATGCCCAGCCCGTCGTCGTAGGTGTTGCCGAGCACGAACGGCTTCTCGGCGAGCTTCGGCGTGTACTGCGCGACCATGTCCGGGTTCATGACGAACCCGCCTGCGGCGATCACGACGGCCCTGGCGCGGATGCTGCCCGCGTCGTCGAAGTGCTTCCATGCCACACCGGCGACGGCGCCGTCGTCGAGAATCATTGCGGTGGCGCCGGTTTCGTACCGGACCTGCACGCCGAGGTCGTGGGCGCGCTTGAGCAGCAGGTCGACGACCATGCCTGCCCCGCCGGTGTCACCGGGCACCGGCACCTTGTGGCCGCGCGGCGCGGGAACCGCCTGATTCTTGAACGGCCACACCTTTTCGTTGCCGGTGAACATCAGCCCTTCGGTGTTGGGCTGGATGACCGCCTTCTCCGGGTAGTAGCTGCGCTCGAACTGAAAGCCCAAGTCCTCCAGCCAGTTGAAGTGCTCCACGCTGCCGTCGGCGTAGGCGCGGATCTTGTCCAGTTCAGGCTCGCGGGACACGGCGACGAGGTACTTGTACATCTCGTCGGCGCTGTCCTCGTGTCCGGTGGCCTGCTGCACGGCGGTGCCGCCGCCGAGGTAGAAGTGACCGCCCGCCATAGACGTCGTACCGCCCGCTGCGGCGGCGCGTTCGAGCACCAGCACCTTGGCGCCCGCTGCGGCGGCACTGACCGCCGCGCATCCGCCGGCGATGCCGAAGCCGACGACGACGACGTCGAACTCGTCGGACCAGTCCGTCACGTCCGCGGCGTCGACGGCATCCGGAACTCGTGTGCTCACTGTTGCTCCTGTTTCACGTAGTCGAAAAACGCCTTGATCTCGTCGGGTATGTGCGCGATCTCGACGTAGGGCACTCCGGCCTGAGCGGCCGAGACGTACGCGAACCGCATGCCGCCGGGCATCGTGCCCTGCTGGACCACGGGCGCGCCCCGCTCCTCGGCGTCGCGCAGCGCCGCATCGAACGCAGCGACCGTCTCGGCCTCCACGCAGACGTGATGCAGGCCCTCCCCGGCGCTGTCCAGAAATTCGGTGTAGATGCTCTCGCCCGATACCGGGGCGATGAGCTCGAGTTGCATGTCACCGGCGTAGCTGAGCGCGATGTCGGCGACGAAGTCGGCGGGTCGGCCGCGAAGCGTGCAGGTGTCGGGACCGAAGTGAACGCCCGGCATGCGCACCCACTTCTTGGCACCCAACAACGTGGTCAGCGCCTTTTCGGTGGCGCCGAGGTCCCGCGTCACCCACGCAATCTGGACAGGTGTCTGGGCATGCATCGCTACGAGGATATCCGTGGCGCGCCGCCCTGGCTAGAACGTGTTCTAGTTCATTCCTCGCCGAGGTACGCCTTGAGGCACCGATCGGCCGACTCACGCGCCACCGCCGGGTCCGCGCCTGCCGATACGTTCGCGGCGTACCACGCTTCGCTGGACAGGGTCAGGAAGCGACGCCCGTCCTCGGTCGTCGTCCATTGCTGCCCGAAGGACGGGTCGATCGATTCACCGGTGCTCAGGTGGATGGACAGGCCGAGCACCATGGAATCCCATCCGATCCCGACGGCGCCGGGGCCGAACTGCAGCGACATCTCGTCGTCCACGTGGGCGATGTGCTCGATCGTCAGTCGCGCGCGGTCGGGGCCCTCGTTGCTGATGCCGACCTCGATCCAGCTGACGTTGCCGCCGTACTCCCACGTGGCGGTGAAGTTCTTCGGCGGGTCGCACGTCTGGACGGTTCCTCCGGCCTGGCCCTCAAGCTGGTAGGAGCCGCCGACCTTCAAGTCGCCGGATATCGGCATGAGCCACCGGGGAATGCGCTCGACGTTGGTGACCGCATCCCAGAGGTCTGCCACGTCGGTGTCGTAGGTCTGACTGACGGTGACGACGTGCGCCTCGCCGGCGTCGAGCGTGCGCGTCCCGACGGTGCGCTGCACCGCGTTGATCTGATGGTCGACGTCAACCTCAAACATCTTCACTCCCTTGATTTCTGCGTTGTCGCTTGCCGCGCGCAACCTCGGTGGCCAGCGCGTTGAGATGTGGTGTCCAGAATCGGCGAAAGGTGTCCAACCATTGGTCGACGTCGCGCAGCGGTTCGCCGTTCACCGCGTACAGCCGGCGTTGGCCGTCGGCGCGGACCGACGCGAAACCGTTGTCCCGCAGTACTTTCAAGTGCTGCGATACCGCAGGCTGGCTGATCGCGAACTCCGCCTGAACGGTGGCGCCGATGGACCCCGCCGACTGCTCGCCGTCGGCCAGTAGCTCGAGGATCCGCCGTCGCACTGGGTCCCCCAGGACGTCGAACGCGTGCACTGCACCAAAGTAACAGTCTCACACTTATATAAGTCAACGCCTAAATAAGCGCGAGCAGTCGTATATGTACCCGACACGCCGAGGGTTTAGGGACATTTGTGACTGCTCGCCGATGTGAGTGTGGCGATGAGCAGCTCGACCTGGCCATCGAATACCACCGCGGGATCGGTGAGGGTGTCCGCGCCGTATTGACCGAACACCTCCAGGCTGATGGCACCGACCAGCGCGGCCCACGCCAGGATGCATTTGAGCACGGTGGCGTCGTCGCCGGTGAACGAGAACTCGGCCCGAAGCCGGTCGAAGTCCGCGGACATCGGTTCGGCCGCGCGAGCATTCGACGTCTCGACGTCGCCGGCGGCGATGCCCGCGCCGACCGCGACGAACAGGGCGCCGACCACGCGGGTCCCGGGACCGACCGTCAGTTCCGCGGGCGCCTGATAGCCGGGTACCGGGCTGCCGTACAGCAGTGCCCAGCAGGCCGGCTGGTCGACCGCCCAGTGGCGTGCGGCCCGTGCGATCGCCGCCACCTGATCGGTCCAGGAGTCGGAGGTAGACGCCCGGGCACGATCGACGGCCTCGGCGAGTTCGGTGTACGCGTCGATCAGCAACAGCGTCAGGAGGTCGTCGCGGCTCGCGACGTAGCGGTACACCGCCGACGACACCATGCCCAGGTCACGTGCGATGGCGCGCACCGAGAGACCGGCCGCTCCCTCGGTGACGAGGTGACGCCGGCCGATCTCGACGATCTCCCGCTCGACGCGCTCACGCGATTCCTGTCGCTTTCCCATCTGCCGAGTGTGGCACAAACGAGATCACTGCTCTTGAATTATCGCCCGAGCCGTGCCAGAGTGGTAAATGAGAGCAGTGCTCTCGCAATCTAACCCCAGGAGGAAACCAGCATGACCACTCGATACGACGAACCGAACCTCGTGGCCAAGGGCGCCAACGGGTTCTTCCGCTTCCTCGCCGAGGCCGGCATCGGCATCGCCGGGACCCGCGCAGTGCGGGTTCGCGGCCGCAAGACCGGCAAACTGCGCGGCGTCGTGGTGAACCTGATGACCGTCGACGGCCGCGACTATCTGGTGTCGCCGCGCGGAAACACGCAGTGGGCACGCAACGCCAGGGCCGCGGGTCGGCTGGAGATGGGTCCGAGGTGGCGCAGGCGCGAGTTCCGCGTCACCGAGCTCGCCGACGACGCGAAGCCCGAACTGCTGCAGCGCTACGTGCAGCGGTGGTACTGGGAGGTGAAGGGCCACGTCGGTGGCTTGACGCCAGAGTCGACCGACGCCGAACTCCGCGCCGCCGCGCCAGTCGCTTCCCGTGTTCGAGCTGACGGCCATCTAGGCCGGCGAGCGCATCACGACCCGTCCAAGAGCATGCGCACTATCGTCTCGGCGGTGGCCTGAGTCATGTTGCCGGACAGCTGAAGTGACTGGCCCTTGATGGGTTGGTCGATGGCAGGAGCGGCGAGGACCACCCCGTCCCTGACGAACGCCAGCTGCTTGCCCACGTGGTCGGTGGTGTAGCCGGCGAACGCCGCACCCGAGGCCGGGTCCATCGCGAGCTGGACGCTGTAGAACTCACTCATCGGGAGCTTCACCGACTTGACCCCGGTCAGATTGAGCCGCAGGGCAACCGGATCCATCTCGTAGCGTGCGGTGCGCTCCAGGTCGCAGGCCTGCTGGGGCACTTCCGGCGGGGGCGGCGGCGGCAGCTTCTGGCACTCTTCTGGCGTGGCCACCAGCGCCTGAATCACCGGGCGAACCGCCAATGGCTGCATCACGATCGCGGGCGCGGTCGACGACGGCGTCGCGATGGCGCTGCGCGTCGGCGGCGCCACCGAATCCTTGGCGACGAAGGGCATCACCACAGCGCCGAGCGTCGTTCCCACCATGGCGAGGATGCCAAGTGACCCGAGCACGGTGACGATGATCCGTCGGCGGGACCACCGTCCCGGTGAAGGCGGCATGAGAGCTTCCTGGGCGTGCGTTACGCCGGGTTAGGCCGGCGCGTTGGTCGGAACTGGGGGTTTCACGACGGCAGTGGTGCCGGCAGTGCCGGACGTGACGGTGAAGACTTCCTGACGAATCTGTTGATCGGTGGCCTGCCAGGAAACCGCGGCGGGGAACTGGCCCCACGTGCTGTTGAACATGCCGACGATGACGGCACGTCCGTCGTCGGTGACGACATATACCGGGCCACCCGAATCACCCTTCTGGCTCACCACGCCGTTGGCCATCGTGAACCAACCATTGTTGACGGCCTCTACGGTGCCACAGCTTTCGGCGGTGACCACACCGAAGTGGCACACCTGTTGACCCGGTTGCGGAATCACCGTCGGATCGACGACCAGGGCCCGTCCGCCCGGCAGGATGTTGTTCACCATCACGTCGGGCGCGAGCTGAATCGCTTCCCAGTCGGAGATCAAGTGATCGGTTGCTACCGTGGCCCCGTCGGGGGTGTTGTCCCTGAACAGCGTCTGATGGCCGATGACGTTTCCGTCGCGGTCCCCCACCGATCCACTTCCCCGGCAGTGACCGGCCGTGAACGCGGTGCGCGTCTGGATGTCGACGAAGCCGAGCGTGCACACGTTGGTGTCCTGCCGAACCTCCATGCCCGGATACACCAGTACGCCGGGTGCGGCATGCGCGGCCGGCGGCGCGACGACCGGCGCAAACAACGCCGCGGCGATCGGGGCGGCCGTCAGTGCCAGTGCGCGCAAACACCACAGCCGCATGCGTGCTCCGATCCAGGAAGGTAGCTGGGGTTGCCAGCCTACCTGCAGCAGAAGGCGGCCCGGGCCGAAAGTCCCGGGCCGCCTTCTGCGTTGCGCTATGGGATCGTCAGCACCTGACCGGGGTGGATGAGATCCGGGTTGGAGACGCCGCTGGCGTCGGCGATCTGCTGGTACCGATTGCCATCGCCGTAGAACCGTTCGGAGATGGCCCACAACGTGTCACCGGACACCACGGTGTAGGTCCGCGGCGCGGGTGGCGGCGGTGGTGGCGGTGGTGCGGCGGCCTCGGCGGGTTCCGGCGCGGGCGGGGCTTCTGGCTCCTCGACCGCCACGGGGACCACCTCGGGTTCGGCGGCGGCTGGCGGCGGCGGAGGCGTCGGCGCCTCGTCGGTCTGCGTGCCCGACGACCAGGCCGGACCATCGAATCCGTACAGCACCAGATTGCGGTCGTCCTGAAGGATCAGCCGAACGTCCTTGGCGCCCTTGGTATCACTGTGCCACACCGGTTTGTCCGGCGTGTACAGCACGAAGTTGCCGTCGCTTTGCACCTCGGCACGAACGACGTTCTCACCGTTGGTCCCGGTGGACCACACCGATTGCTCGCCGGCGTACAGCACCAGGTTGCCGTCGTCCTGCAGGACCAGCTCATACGCTCCGTTGCGGGACGTCAGCTTCTGGCCGACCTCCAACTTCTCGCCGTCTTGCAGCCTGTCTCCCACGATGCCTGCCCCTTCCGCTCGTTGACGGCTGGGAGCTTACTGACCACGACGTGGCTCGTGGGCGGTTCGACTCGACGCAATCAAAACGGTTGGCGAACAATCGGTTGCGGTCGACTACGAATCGAAGCCAAGGCCCAGCGCATCGAGCGTCCGCAGCAGCGCGTTGCGCCGGCCCCCTTCGTGGTCGGCGCGGTCGAGCGACCACCGGGTGGCCTGGATGCCGATGCTGGCCAACGGTTCGGGCGGAAACGGCAGCGGACGTTTGCGCACCATCTCCAGCTCGGTACGCGGCGTGTCCACACCGGAGAGCAGATCCAGGCAGACGTCGGCGGCGAACCGCGCAGCGCCAACACCCAGTCCCGTGAAGCCGTTGACGTAGGCGACCCTGCCGTCGCGGGCCAGACCCCAGTGCGCACAGAATCGGGTGTTGGTGTCGATGGCACCTGCCCACCGGTGACTGAACCGAACGTCGTCCAGCTGGGGGAAGGTGATGAAGAAATGCTTCGCGAGCGTCTCGTAGGTCGTGGGTCGGTTCTCGTGGGCGGCATCGACCTTGCGGCCGAAGTGGTACACCGCGTCGTAGCCGCCCCACACGATGCGGTTGTCCTGCGTGCGCCGGTAGTAGTGAAATTGGTTGGCGCAGTCGCCGATTCCCTGTCGGTCGCGCCATCCGATGCGGTCCAGTTGCGCATCAGTGAGCGGCTCGGTCGCCAGCACGTAGTCGTACACGGGCACGGTGTACAACCGGTTTCGCCGTAGCAGCGAGGTGAAGACGTTGGTCGCCAGCACGACTTGACGTGCCGTCACCACCGCATGGCTGGTCTCGACGGTCAGTGCGACACCACCGGAGTCCAGGGACGTCGCATTGGTGTGCTCGTAGATCTGCACGCCCGCCTCCTGGCACGCGCGGGCGAGTTCCATCGCCAGCTTGGCCGGGTGGACGATCGCGCACGTGTCGGCGTCGAACAGCCCGGCGAGGTATGTCGGTGAATGGACCTCGCTCTGCACGTCGCCGCGGTCCAGGAAGCGGCCCTCCCCCGACTCGGCGGCTTCCTCCAGCCATTCGACCTGGTGCGGTTCGGTCGCCACCGCGAGCATTCCGGAGCGTTGCCATTCCACGTCGAGGCCGAGCCGCGCGATCTCTTCCTGCATGCCATCGAGGTTCTCCAGGCCCATCTCGACGAGTCGGTCGATCTCGTTGGGCCAGCGCGTCTTTCCGTTCGCCAGCCCGTGAGTCAGGCTGGCCTCGACGAACCCGCCGTTCCGGCCGGATGCCGCCCACCCGATGCGGTCGGCCTCGATGAGGACGATGCGTTGATCCGGATTGCGCTGTGCGGCATGCAGCGCGGTCCACAACCCGGTGTAACCGCCACCGACCACGAGCAGGTCGCAGGTGACCGGTCCTGGAAGTCGTGGGTACTCAGGGCGAGCCACGTCGAGCCACATCGAACCGAAGGAGCTTGCCGCAAGGGACCGTTCGACGAGCGCAGGGTCCACATGACCGTCGAACACCGTTTTCACCCCGCGGACAATACGGCTTCGCCACACCCGACGGCCACGCATTTGCCTCCCGGTGAGGTCAGGGCGCTACTGGGCGGCGGTCATCGGTGCCGGACTGTCCAGGCGCGCAATCTTCGCCGGTGTCCACCCGGGCGGGCCGAAGACGTAACCGAGGCGGTCACGCCAGCGGCGCGCATGCCGGACGTCTCGGGCGATTGCCACGTACTCGTGGGTCTGCAGCTTCCAGATGTTGAACGTGTCGACCTGCTTGGTCAGCCCGTAGTGCGGCCGGGAGGTCTCCGCGGCGAAGCTGCCGAACAGGCGGTCCCACACGATGAGGATGCCGCCGTAGTTCTTGTCAAGGTACTGCGCGTCCATGCCGTGGTGCACCCGGTGGTGCGACGGCGTGTTGAACACGAATTCGATTGGCCGCCAAAGCTTGCCGATCCGTTCGGTGTGGATCCAGAACTGGTAGACGAGGTTGATCGAGAAGCTGGCGAACACCATCCAGGGCGGGACGCCAAGCAACGGCAGCAAGGCCCGCAGGAACACGTCGCCGCTGATGTTCCACTTCTGTCGCAGCGCGGTGGCGAAGTTGAAGTACTGGCTGGAGTGGTGCGCCTGATGGGTGGCCCAGAAGATCCGGATCCGGTGGGCCGCCCGGTGGTAGGCGTAGTAGAGCAGGTCGACGCCCAGGATGGCGATGACCCACGTGTACCACTCGGTCGCCGGCAGATGCCACGGCGCGACGTAGGCATACAGCGCGGCGTAGCCCAGTAGCGCGACGCCGTTGAGCACTCCGCTGGTGGCGATCGACACCACGCCCATCCAGATGCTGGCCCACGCGTCGGGCTTCAGGTAGGCACCGGCGGGCACGCGGTCGGCCTCGGTGTGCTGGAGTTTGCGCGCCGCAGCCCATTCGATGATCAGCAGCAGCAGGAAGAACGGGACGGCGAACATCACCGGGTCGTGCATCAGCGGCGGCAGCACGCCCGAGAGAATCCCGGAGAATCCCCAGTCCACGTCGACACCTCCCAGGGCAGCGTAACGCCCCCGCTCAGCGGAAACTGAGCACGTCGTCACCCCAAGCCGCCCGCGTCTCGCGATCCGGGTCCTGCACCACGCGGTCCTGCCGGTCGATCACCAGCGTCGCCCGGTCGTCGCTGCGGTACGGCCGCCACTCCGGATCGCCGGCCAGTCCCGACGGTTCGCCCGTCACCGCGAAGTTGCGCCACCGGGCCCGCATCCGCTCCGAGACCGCGGTGCCCACCTTCAGCCCGCCGAGCTTGAACGTCGGGTCCCTCGGCCCGGCGACGAGATTGCCCCACACGTAGGGCAGTTCGGTGGCGTGCGCTGCGCCGAGGCGCAACAGCCGCAGCATCGGCGTCGCCCAGTCGAACCGGTAGACGTGGACCGGGGCCACCGCCGCATGCCCCTCGGCCATCCAGATCGACGGCATCCGGAATCCGAGGTCGCGCGCCACCCCCATGCCCGGCGTCTTGCCGCGCCCGCGGTAGGTCGCGCCCAGTTGCTCTTCGGTGGGTAGCTGCAACCCCGGTTGTTCGGCCGCGATCTCGGCGAACATGGCCTTGATCGCCTGCGGCGTGATCGGCATCAGGGGCGACTTCATGAACCGGAAGAGCGCTGCCTCGTGCTTGTTCGTGCCGATGATCAGCGGCACCGGATGGGTGCCGCCCGCCCGTGCCACCGCGACCGGGTAATCGGGCACGACGTCGCCGTCGACGATCGGGGCGAAGGCCAGCGTGCCCGGGGTGGTCACCGGGACGTGGTCGAAGACGTGCTTGGAGGCGGCGAGCACCGCCGCAGTGGGCGCACTGACCAGCCCGTCTGCGCCGTCGACGCCGAGTGCATCGAGGAACTTCTGGGCGACCATCCGCGAGCGAGTGGCGTCGTAGATGGACGTCGCGGGTGAGCTCTGTGCGATGGCGGCCGAGAACAGTCCCGCCGCTGCCGGGCTGGCGAGCAACGTGGTGATTACGCCGGCACCCGCCGATTCCCCGAAGATGGTCACCCGTTTTGGGTCGCCGCCGAACGCGGCGACGTTGTCGCGGACCCACCGCAGCGCGAACAGCACGTCGCGCAGGCCGAGGTTGGTTTCGAAGGTGGCCTTCGGGGTGGAGAACGGCGATAGGTCGAGGAAGCCCAGCGCGCCGAGCCGGTAGTTGATCGTGACGATGACGACGTCGCCGGACGCGGCGAGCGCGCGGCCGTGGTACAGCGGCTGCGCCGACGAACCGAGGATGTAGGCGCCGCCGTGCACCCACACCATCACCGGCTTGCGGTCGTCGGGTGTGGTGTCCGACGCAGCCCATACGTTCAGGGTCAGGCAGTCGTCGCCCTGGGGCGCGCCGAGGTCGATGGGGATCCGCGGATCGGTCGGCTGCGGGCACACCGGCCCGACTTTCGTGGCGTCGGCGGGGTCGGTCCACTGGGCGGGCGGCTGCGGCGCCCGCCAGCGAAGTTCACCGACGGGCGGTGCGGCGTAGCGAATTCCCTTCCACACCTTGACCGTTCCGTCGTCGACGCCGCGCACCGGCCCGTAAGTGGTGTCGGCGACGGGGTTTCCGCTCAAGCGTTCGGTGTTCTGCTCCGTCGTCACTTGTTCGCGCCGCCCTGTGCCGCGGAGCGGTCGAGCAGGACGTCGATGAGGGTGCGGTGGGAATCCGTCATGTGCTGCTCCTTCACGGTTGACGGGTGTCGAAAGCCTTGCCAACAGGTTACGCGCGGGCTTGTTAGCCCCCTGAACAGCGGTTACGGCAGAATCCGATGGTGCGGGAGGACCCTGACGCGTAGGAGGCTAGTTTTATCGCCGTGCGGAAATGGGGGCTGCTGATCGCGGCGATTGCGATCGAGGTGGCGGCAACCCTGTCACTGCGGGCATCGCAAGATCATGCGGCGTGGCTGGTGGTCGTCGTCGCGGGTTACGCGGGCGCGTTGGTGTTGCTGACCATGGTGCTGCGCGCGGGCATGGCGGTCGGCGTGGCCTACGGCATCTGGGGCGCGGCGGGCACCGCACTGACCGCGGTACTTGGCGCGATCATCTTCGGCGACCCGTTCACCTGGCCGATCGTCGCAGGCATCGGTCTGATCATCGCCGGGGTCCTGCTCATCGAGTTCGGATCGCGACCGGCCCGTGCAAGCGAGTCGACGCCATGATGTGGGTGGTGCTGGTGGCGGCCATCGGTATCGAGGTCGTCGCCACCCTCTCCCTGCGTGCGTCGGATGGCTTCCGCAAGAAGGCCTGGATCGTCCCCGTCGTCCTCGGGTACGTCGCGTCGTTCTATCTGTTGTGGCTGACGCTGTCGTTCGGCATGCCGGTCGGTATCGCCTACGGCGTGTGGACCGCGTGCGGCGTCGCCGCCGTCGCGCTGATCGCCCGCTTCCTCTTCAAGGACGCGCTCACCTGGACGATGGCGGCAGGCATCGCGCTCATCGTGGCGGGCGTGCTCACGATCGAGCTGTCGGGCGCCGTCCACTAAGCGCGCGGGCCAGCGGCACCATCGCCAGACCCACGACCGGCACGATGAGCAGCCCGACCCGAAGACTGGTCGCGTCGGCCACGACGCCGACGATGATCGGCGACATCAGGAACCCGACCCGGCAGAGCCACGTGACGATGGTCAGACCTGTGCCGGGTCGCAGCCCGCGGAGCTGATCGGCGCCGTGCATGGCCGCCGGGATCAGGGTGGCACTGCCGAACCCCGCCGCCGCGAAGCCGGCGATGACCGCCGGCAGGGTCGGGAACACCAGCGCGGCCCCCATCCCCGCCGCCGCCACGAGCCCGCCGGCGCGCGCCACGGCGCGTTCACCGAACCGGTCCACCAGGCGGTCGCCGAACATCCGCCCGACGAACTGGAAACTGACCATCGCGACGTAGCCGAACGCTGCGAGCGCCGCTGGCGCGGACAAGCTGTCGCGCAGATAGAGGGTGGCCCACGAGCTTCCCGAATCCTCGATGGCCGCACCGCCGATCGCGATGGCCACCAACGCCGCCAGCACCGCGTAGACGCCGACCCCGGCCTTCACGGTCCCATCCGCCTGCGCCGCGGGGTGATCGTCGTGGTCCGAGCCGCGCAACAGGAACGGGTACGCGACCAGGACGACGGCGGTGAACACGATCCCGGAAACCGCCAGATGAGTCGTGCGGGGAATGTGCAACGCGATGGCACCCGCACCCATCAGGCCACCGAGGATCGCGCCGACCGACCAGACCGCGTGTAGCGAATTGATGATGGAGCGGCCGTATTTCCGCTGCACCCGCAGACCGTGCGCGTTCTGCGCCACGTCGGTGATCGAATCCGCTGCGCCGGCAATGAACAGAGCAACGGCGAACCACACCGGCGTCGGCGCGACGGCGGAGGCGAAGACGAACAGAGCGATGCACGCCGTCGCCACCACGCCCACCCGCGACGACTGGAACCGGCGAATCAATGCCCCTGCGGTCAATCCCGAGACCAGTGCGCCCGCGGAGAAGGCCGCGATCGCCCCGCCGTAACCGGCATTGGAGAGTCCGAGGTCGGCCTTGATTTCGGGGAATCGCGGCAGCAGGTTGGCGAAGATCGCCCCATTGGTCAGGAACATGGCCGCGGACGCGACCCGCGCTCGACGGTTTCTCGCCACGGCCGTCTCGAGCAGTTCTGCGGCCATGTCCATCGACGTTACCGGGCGTCGGGCGCGCCCTCCGGAACCAGGTGCGCACTGGTCTGCCAGAGGTCCAGCGCCTTGTCCCGGTCGTACGAGTCCGCTGACGACTGAATCGGTTTGAGCCCGTCGAAGTAGTGTCCGGTGACGCCGCTGAACCGCGGATCGGCCACCAGCGCGGCGAGGTACCGACCGGACGTCCGCGTGCTGCGCACCTGCGGGAGGACACGCATCATCGGCATCAGATAGCGCCATGCCAATCGCTGCAGCGGCGGATAGTCGCGCGCCAGTCCGGAGCCGGGCATCAGGCCGGGATCGAAGGCGTTCACGGCGATGTCCTGGGCGCCATGCCCGAGACGTCGGTCCAACTCGTAGGCGTAGAGCACGTTGCACAACTTCGACGTCGTGTAGCGGCGCCGCCCCGCCGCGGGCGTCAGCTCGCCGGCGTCTCGCGGCGGGTACAGCAGATCGGCGGCGGCGGTGTAGGCCGGCGCCGGCATGCCGGTGTGCTTGGCCGGATCGTGGGTTCCACTGCTGACCACGACGATTCGGGCCGGTCGGGCCAACTGGTCTGTGACATTTCCCAGGTCGCTTCGCTCCTGCCCTCCGAGAAATCCTTGCACAAGCGCGAAATGGCCGAGGTGGTTGACGCCGAAGGTCGTCTCGAATCCGTCGACGGTGGTGTCGGGGCCCGCGATCACCTGGACACCGGCGTTGCACACGATGGCGTGCAGCGGTGGCAGATCCGTCGCGGCCCGCACGTGGTCCACGAACGCCTGGACCGATTGCAGTGACGCGAGGTCGCATTCGACGACGGTGCAGCGGTGCGGTTCGCCGAGCGCCGCGACCGCTTCGGCCCCGCGTTGGGGGCTGCGGACCGCAAGCACGACGTGCCACGACTCGTCGCGGGCGAGAAGCGCACGGGCACATTCGAATCCGAGTCCACTGGCGGCGCCGGTGATGATGGCGGTCTTCATGGTCATTGCTCCTCCAGAAGTATGGGGACGAGGGCCTCGACGGCTTGGAAGAGCCGCCGGTACATCCGATCCACGTCGGTCGCCTCGGGTTCGAGGTGATCGGCGAAGAAGACGCCGTCGGACTGCGCGACGGCGAACGCCGTCAACTCCTCGATGACGCGGTCGGCCTTGTCACGTGGAACGTCCAGCGGGATCAGGTGTGCGATGGCGTCGCGGAACCGCGCGATGGCCGTGTCACGGACCCGGCGCACGATCTGACCAACCGCCGGATCGAGGCTGCGCTCGAGCGACAGCATGTAGAGCAGTCGCAGGAAGTCGGGATGCTGGGCGAGTTGCGCGGCCGCGATACGCCGCTGCGCCTCGGGGCCCTCGGCTTCGTCCCATGTCGGGATCGCCGCGAAGAACCGCTCGGCGCCGCGTTCCATCACGGCGGCCAGGACGCCCTCCTTCGAGCCGAAGTGCCAGTAGATCGAGCTCGGCGGCAACCCGCACGACTTGCGGATGTCGGTGATCGACGTCGCCGCATAGCCTTTCGTCGCCATCAGTCGCTCCGTCGCATCGAGGATGAGCTCGCGGGACTGCTCGCCTTGCAGTTGCTTCTGGGTGGGCGCGGCGGCACTCACGTGAACTCCGCTCTGTAGGGATCGTTACAGACGGAGAATAGCAGGTCGTTCAGCCGCCGGCAATGGCACGCTGGGTCAGTGCGCACTCATCGCGAGCCGACCACCGACGACATAGTCGGGCTGTTCCCGCCAGGGTCGGCGCTCGCCGACCACGGCACGCTCGTGGTGGGCGGCTGCCGACTCGATGACGTCGCCGCCCAGTTCGGCACGCCCGCCATCGTCGTCGCCGAGGATGCGCTGCGGCAGCGGGCACGCGCCTACCTGGAGGCGTTCCGCAGTCGCTGGCAGCGCGCCGACGTCGCCTTCGCATCGAAGTCGTTCCCCTGCACGGCGGTTCAGCGGGTGATGGTCGCCGAAGGTCTACACATCGACGTGGCGGGCGGCGGAGAAATCCTGAGTGCGCTGAAGGCAGGCGCCGACCCTGCGACGCTGGTACTGCACGGCAACGCCAAGACCGACGAGGAACTGGAGCTGGCCGTTCGTTGTGGCGTCGGGCTGATCGTCGTCGACAACTTCGACGACATCGACCGCCTGGAACGCATCGTGCCTGCGGGCACGCAGCAGCCGTGTCTGGTCCGGGTGATTCCCGGTGTCGAGGCGGCCACCCACGCGTCGCAGGCCACCGGCCACGAGGGGTCGAAGTTCGGGCTCATGCCCGACGACGCCCGGCTGGCGATCAAGCGCATCGACCGCAGCCCGGTGCTGCGACTGGATGGCGTGCACACCCACGTCGGCTCGCAGCTCCTCGACGTCGATCAGCTGGCACAGGCGGTCGCACCCATCGCCGCTCTGGGGTCCTTCGACACCTACGACCTGGGCGGTGGGCTCGGGGTGCGCTACACCTACGACGAACACCCACCTGACCTCGACGCGTACGCCGACGCGATGGTCGGCCAGGCACGCGCGCTGCTGCCGGAGGGCAGCCGCATCATCGTCGAGCCCGGCCGCAGCATGGTGGCCACGACGGCCTGCACGATCTACCGCGTGACGACGGTGAAGCGCGGCGCCGTCGTGCACGTCGCGGTCGACGGTGGCATGGGCGACAACCTCGAGGTGTCGCTCACCGGGCAACGATTCGAGGCGACGATCGTCGACCGGGTCGGCGGCGGGGAGACGGTCACCGTCGTCGGCAGGCACTGCGAGTCGGGTGATCAGTTGGTCGACGGCATCGCCCTGCGGGATCCGGCGGTGGGCGACCTGCTCGCGGTGCCGGTCACCGGGGCGTACTGCTACACCATGTCCAACCAGTACAACGGGGCTCGCCGAGTACCAGTCGTGTTCGCGCAGAACGGAACTGCCCGGCTCGTGGTGCGCCGCGATACCTGGGACGACCTCCTGGCCCGCGACGTCGACGACTAGCGGACCGGCTCAGCCGAGCGTTTCGATGCGGGTGGCCAGGACTGCCGTCCATTCGGTGAGGTAGCGGTCGTCGGGGATGCGCGCCTCGGGCTGGTGGAAGAGGCTGGTCGCGAAACGCGCCCCGAGGATGCCGTTGACTCCGAGCGCGGCGAGAACGGCGCAATCCTGCTTGCTCAGCGCGGGTCCCCATGCGGAGATCCAGTCGGCCAGTTCGCCGTTCAGGCCGTCGACGAGCGCCGCGTAGGCGGCGTCGAGGCGAGCCGATCGCTCCGTCAGGGGTGCGGGCGGCGATCTGCAGCAGTTCGATCTCCTCGTCGACGACGGTCAGCAGGTAGCGGCCCGAGCACGGTGAGCTCGGCGCGCAGGTCACCGAGTCCCGCGAACAGCGTCCGGATGTCGTGCATGGCGCGCCGGCGGTCCAGCTGACGGTCGATGCCTGCGTCCAGGAGTGCTTCCTTCGACTTGAAGTGGTGGTAGAGCGCGCCCGAACCGGCCGCCAACCCGGCCGCGGCTTCGATCTGCGACACGCTGGTGGCCTCGTAGCCCTTCGTGCTGAACAACCGCATCGCCTCGGTGACCAGCCGTTCTCGCGTGGGCGCCGGTGCAGTCATTGACCTCTCCCAAGTGATCACTTACTCTTGAACAAGTAATCACTTTACTACTTCGGGTCGGGGTGGGAGACCGGATGACGCAAAGAGACAACCCGATGTCGCGCGGGCGGATCCGCCGCACGATGCCGCTGGCCGGGTTCACCGCACGGGCGGCCGGCGGCCGGTTGGTCGCCGGCCTACGCGAGAAGGCCGGCGATGACGGTGCCGTTCAGCGGTTCCACGAACGCACCGCCGAGCGCTACGCCGAGCTGCTCGGACACTCCAAGGGCGCGCTGATGAAGGTCGGCCAGATGATCTCGATGATCGACGCCGGCAGCCTCGGCACGGGCGGTTTCGCGCCCTACCAACAGGCCCTGACCCGGCTGCAGGCCGACGCGCCACCGATGGCGCCCGAACTGGTCCGCGTCTGTGCTCGACGCCGAACTCGGCTCGGCCGTCGAGCATTTCGCCGAGTTCGATGATGCGCCGATGGCCGCGGCGTCGATCGGCCAGGTGCATCGGGCGGTCCTGCGCGATGGCCGCCGCGTCGCGGTCAAGATCCAGTATCCCGGTGTGGCTCAGGCCATCCGCGCGGACCTGCGAACACCGAACTGGTCGCGACGTTCCTCCGATTCGCCACGTCGGCGTCGGGGATGATGTTCGACCCCCGCAAGCTCGCCCGTGAGTTGACGGTACGAATCTCCGAGGAGGTGGACTACCGACGGGAGGCGGCCAACATCACCGCTTTCGGCGAGTTGTACCGCGGTCACCCGTTCATCCGCATCCCCGACGTCATCGCCGAAGCATCGACCGACCGCGTGCTGACGATGACCTATCTGGACGGAATGGACTGGGCGGCAGCACAACAGGCCGAGCAAGATCTGAAGAATACCTGGGCGGAGGTCATCACCCGATTCAGCAATGGTAATTACCGCCACGCCAACCTGATGCACAGCGATCCGCACCCCGGCAATTACCGCTTCCATCCCGACGGGACGGTGGGCTTCGTCGACTTCGGTTGTGTGAAGGTTCTACCCGAAGCGATGCGCCGAGCGTCGGTCGCCGTCGTGCGCGCTGCGATCGACGAGCGTGAGGGCGACGTCCGTGACGCCATGGTCATGGCCGGCTTCATCACCGCCGAGTCCCCGGTGACGGCCAAGGAATTGCAAGGGTATTGGTCGCAGGTGTTCTACGAGATCATCGTTGCGCCACAGCCGGCTACGTATTCCCCCGAGAGTTCCGCCCGTACTGCGCGCTCGTTGTTCGGGCTGCACGACTCCACCAACCCGATGACGCGAATGTCCGCGCCCGACGACCTCGCATTCGGTCCACGCATCCAGACGGCGGTCAGCAACGTGTGCGGTGCCCTGCACGCGACACTGCCGGCGCGAGCGATCGCCGACGACATGGACGGCGTCGCCGAACCCACTACGGAGCTAGGAAAATTGCACCACGCGTGGATTCGCGAACGTGGCCTGCCAAGCGCATTGGAGCACCATGACCACCCGTGACGACTCGGTCCCACGCGGGCGGATCCGGCGAACCATGCCGTTGGCGGGCTTCACTGCTCGCGCTGCGGGCGGCCGACTGGTCGCAGGCTTACGAGAGAAGGCAGGTGACGACGGCGCCGTCGAAAGGTTTCACGAGCGGACCGCAGAGCGTTA
Source organism: uncultured Actinomycetota bacterium (assembly GCA_963849055.1). Classification (GTDB taxonomy): domain Bacteria; phylum Actinomycetota; class Actinomycetes; order Mycobacteriales; family Mycobacteriaceae; genus Mycobacterium. The sequence goes on along the minus strand of CAWKFI010000008.1, from coordinate 463,969 downwards.
CACCGAGATGCTTGGGCACTCGAAGGGCGCGCTGATGAAGGCCGGCCAGATCTTCTCGATGATCGACGCCACGGCGTGGGGCAATGGTGGCTACGCTCCCTATCAAAAGGCGCTGGCTCGGCTACAGGCCGACGCCCCGCCGATGCACCCCGCGCTCGTTCGCGAGAGTTCTCACAGACGAACTCGGGGATGCCGCCCAGCACTTCGCCGAGTTCACCGACGAGCCCATCGCGGCCGCGTCCATCGGCCAGGTGCACCGCGCCGTCCTGCGCGACGGCCGCCGCGTCGTGGTCAAGATCCAGTATCCCGGTGTCGCACAAGCAATTCGCGACGACCTCGACAACGCCGAACTACTGGCGACGTTCATGCGCTTCATCATGTCGGCATCGGGGATGAAAGTCGACGTCCGCACCGTCGCGCGTGAAGCAGCGGCGCGGATCTCCGAGGAGGTCGACTACCGCCACGAAGCGACGATGATCACCGCGTTCAGCAACCTCTATCGTGGCCATCCCTTCATTCGCATCCCCGACGTCATCCCCGAAGCATCCAGCGACCGCGTGCTTACCATGACCTACCTCGACGGGATGGACTGGGCGGCAGCACAACAGGCCGACCAGGACCTGAAGAACACCTGGGCCGAGGTGATTGCACGGTTCATGAATGGCAATTACCGGCACGCCAATCTCGTGCACGCCGATCCGCACCCCGGCAACTACCGCTTCCACCCCGACGGCGCCGTCGGCTTCCTCGACTTCGGTTGTGTCATCACCCTCCCCGAGAAGCAACGCCGGCTCTGGGTCCGCTTCCTGCGTGCCGCGATCGAGGGGCGAGCCGACGACTATCGGGACCTCCTGAACAAGCTGGGCTTCCTGACCGTCCAATCATCGATTACCGATGACGAAATCCAGCAATGGATTTCGGACCTGAGCTACGAAACCACGGTGCCCCAACCGGTGACGTACACCCCCGCCGCCATGGCATGCGTCATCCGTGGTTCGTTCGACATTCGCGATGCCGACCATCCGGTGGCCAAGATGACCGTACCTGGCGAGCACGTGTTCACCTCACGAATCCTGCTGGCCTTCGCCAGCGTCGCTGCCGGCCTGCAGGCAACACTGCACTCACGCGCCCTCATGGACGACATGGACAAGGTCGCCGAACCCATCACCGAACTCGGCAAGCTGCACCACGCCTGGGCCCGCGACCGTGGCCTACCAACAGGATTGGACCATCATGACCATCCCTAACATCGATACGCCACGGCTGCCATGGGACGCGGCCGACCCCTACCCGTACTACGAGCATCGGCGTTGCGACGGCGACGTCGTCTGGGACGACACCGCAGCGGCGTGGCTGGTCCTCGGCCATCGGTCCGCCCAGCAGATCCTCGGCGGGACCGGCTGGACCAGCAGCCCTCTCGCGAACCCGACCGCCCCGCCAGTCGTGCGCGCACTGGGCGAGGACTTCCTTCGGCGCAACCTGTTGACCACCGACGGCGCGAACCATCAGCGCCTGCGCGGAGCCGTTCGCGACGTGTTCACGCGCAGCTTCATCACCGGACTCGAGGAAGGCATCGAAGCCATCGCGGCGGAGACGATCGACCACGCTCCCGCCGGCGTGGAGTTCGACTTCATGGCCGAGATCGCCTTGCCCCTGCCCATCGCCGTCGCCGCCACGTGGTTGGGTCTCGACGTCGACGCCGCCCGGCTGCTGCGCGAGGAATCACCGGCGATCAGCAGAATGCTCGGCGACTTCGGTGACGCCGACGCCGTCGAAGCCGGATCCGCGGCCTTTGCCGCGCTGCTCACCGAACTCCTCCCCCTGGCCGCCGACCGCCGCACCCATCCCGGCGACGACCTACTCAGCTTCATCGCCGCCGCCTCCGATCTCGAGCTCGACGACGTCGTCACCACCGCCGTCGTCATCGCCGTCGCCGAACACGAGACCACCGCAAACCTGTTGGGCTCGGCCATGATCCGACTCCTCAGCCCCGCACCGCACGGCCGCCGTCCAGTCGATGCCATCGACACCGTTGACGAGGGATTGGTCACCGAACTGCTCCGCCTCGACGGCCCCGTGCAAGCGGTCGGCCGCACGGCCACCGAAGACCACGTGTTCGACGGCGTCGTGATCCACGCCGGAGAGCCGACCCTGGTGGTCCTCGCCGCCGCCAACCGCGACCCAGCTGTCTTCGACCATCCCGACCAACTCCGAACGGATCGCAGCGGACCCGCGCCGCTGGCATTCGGCTACGGAACGCACTACTGCCTCGGTGCCGCCCTGGCCCGCCTCGAAATCGCCATCGCCCTCCGGCACGTGCTGGCCCGCCGGCCATCCGTCTCTCGTCCCCCGACGTGGCGAGACACGCCGGCCATCCGGGGGCCGCTGACGATTCCCGCCCTGTTCGCCCCGGCCGCCACGCACGCCTGAGCCGCAACCGGCAAGATTGGCCCTATGACCGAGCCCGCTCCGTCGTTGGTCCAACTTGCCCACCGCTACGGCGTGTCCACCGACTTCGTCGACTGGACCGGCGGCAGCCATGCGGTGCCGGAGTCGACGCTGGTGTCGGTACTCGGCGCGCTCGGCGTCGCTGCGAGCACCGAAGAAGACAGGGCGGCAGCACTTCTGGAGCTCGACCGGTCGCACTGGCAGCGCACCCTGCCCCCGACCATCGTGGTGCGTGCCGATCGCGCGTCGTCGTTCTGGGTGCACGTGACCCATGGCGAGCCGGTCGACGCGTGGATCCGCTTCGAAGACGGCACAGCACGCGGGGACCTACAGCAGCTGGAGAACAACCGCGCGCCTTACGACCTCGACGGCCGCCAGATCGGCGAGGCCACGTTCGAGCTGCCAGCTGACCTGCCGTTCGGCTACCACCGGCTTCACGTGCGGGCCGGTTCGCACGACGCCGACACCACGCTGATCGTCACTCCCGGCGCGGCCGCGCTGCCGCCGCGGCTCGGCGCCGGCCGGGCCTGGGGCCTGGCCACCCAGCTGTACAGCGTCCGGTCCGAACGGTCCTGGGGCATCGGCGACCTGACCGACCTCACCGACCTTGCTGTGTGGTCGGCCGCCACCCATGGCGCCGGCTTCATCCTGGTCAACCCGCTGCACGCCGCGGCACCCACGGCGCCGATGGAGCCGTCGCCATACCTGCCGACCTCACGCCGGTTCGTCAACCCGCTGTACCTGCGAGTCGAGGCGATTCCCGAATTCGCCTACGTCCGCCACCGAGGCCGGATGCGCAAGGCGCAGGCCGTCGCACAGGCACGGGCCCAGGCCTCCGAACTCGTCGACCGGGACTCGGCGTGGAAGATCAAACGCGCCGCGCTCAAGAGCGTCTACGAGGTTCCCCGTTCGGCGGGCCGCGAACTGGCCTACGCCGCCTACCGCGAGCAAGAGGGGCGCAGCCTCGACGACTTCGCGACGTGGTGCGCGCTCGCCGAGAAACACGGCAACGACTGGCACCACTGGCCCGCCGAGCTGCATCACCCCGCCAACGAGGCCGTCGCCGCGTTCGCCGCGAAGCACGCCGATGCCGTCGACTTCCACCGCTGGCTGCAGTGGGTGTTGGACGAGCAGCTGACCAACGCCCAGGCCACTGCGCTGCGGGCAGGCATGTCGCTCGGCGTCATGCACGACCTGGCAGTCGGGGTGGACCCCAACGGCGCCGACGCATGGGCCCTGCAGGACGTGCTGGCGCTGGGCGTGAACGTGGGTGCGCCGCCCGACGAGTTCAACCAGCTGGGCCAGGACTGGTCGCAGCCGCCGTGGCGGCCCGACCAGCTGGTGGAGTCCGGCTATGAGCCGTTCCGCGCCGTGGTCAACGCGCTGCTTCGGCACGCGGGCGGGGCCCGGATCGATCACATCATCGGGTTGTTCCGGCTGTGGTGGATCCCGAAGGGGGCCGCGCCCACCCACGGCACCTACGTCCGCTACGACCACGAGGCGATGCTGGGCATCCTGGTCCTGGAGGCCCATCGCGTGGGTGCCGTGGTGGTCGGCGAGGACCTGGGCACGGTCGAGCCGTGGGCGCGCGACTACCTGCGCGAGCGCGGGCTGCTCGGCACGTCGATCCTGTGGTTCGAACTGGACCGCGACGGCGACGGTGGGCCACTGCACGCCGAGCGGTGGCGCGAATACTGCCTGTCCTCGGTCACCACGCACGACCTGCCGCCCACAGCGGGCTACCTGGCCGGCGAGCACGTCCGGATCCGCGAGGAGCTCAACCTGCTGACCCGGCCCGCAGCGGACGAACTCGCCGACGACCGGGCGGAGCAGGCCGCCTGGCTGGCCGAACTCCGTCGCGTCGGCCTGCTGCACGACGGCGCCGAACCCAGCACCGAGGAGATCGTCCTGGCGCTGTACGAATACCTCGGCCGGACTCCGTCACGCCTGCTCGCATTGGCGCTGCCCGACGCGGTGGGCGACGTGCGCACCCAAAACCAGCCCGGGACCACCGACGAGTATCCGAATTGGCGGGTTCCGCTCGCCGACCCCGACGGCAAGCCCCTGCTGCTCGAGGACGTGTTCGCCGACCCGCGGGCGGCCACCCTCGCCGAGGCGGTGCGCGCCCAGGTAACACTGAGCGAGGAGTGACCGAAGTTCACTCGAGAGGCGCAACTGCGATATGTTCGCAACGCACCGCGACACTCGGAGGTCACGTGAAGAAGCTTGTTGTGCTGAGCGCGAGCGCGCTCGCCATCCCCGTCGGCATGGCCGCAGCGGCTCTGGTCACCCCGACCGTGGCCGAATCCGACCCGGGCAGCGCCGTTGCGCTCAACGTGATCGGTGAGCCGTACGGCCGCGCCCTCGCGATTCTGAAGAGCCAGGGCGTCAAGGCCTACTTCGGCGGCGCGGTCGGCAGCGACCTGCCCCAGGCCCAGTGCATCGTCGACCAGCAGAAGATCACTGGTGGCGGCCGGATGTACCTGCAGCTCAACTGCACGCAGAAGGCAGCAGACGACGCCACGGCCAGCCAGCCAGCCGGCGCTGGTGCCGGACCGCGAGTCGGCGGCAACGGCATCACCACCGTGACCGCCACCCCCGTCGGGCCGCAGCCCGGCATGCCCGTCCCCGGGGCCTAGCTCTCACCCCTCGACGAGGGCCTTCAACCTCTTCAAGGTCGCGCCCATGGTGCGGCCAACCTGCCGCGCGGCCACCCGATCGGCGATGAGTCCCAGTAATCCGCCCGGCGCCTCGTAGGCCAGCCGGAACGTCACCTTGGTGCGGCCGTCGGGACAGTCGCGCAGCCGGAACCGACCGCGCAGCGTGATGCCGGTGATGCCGATCCAGGCCAGGTCGCGGGCCGGATCGAACTCGACGACCTCGACCACCCCGCCGATCGGCACCGAACCGATCTTCCAGTGCACCGTGTAGCGAGACCCCACCGCCGTCGGTCCTTCGGAGTTGGTTTCCCAGCGCTCGAGGCTGGCCATGAACTCGGGGTAGCAGTCCGGGTCGCTGACGCGTTTCCACACCGCGTCACGATCGGCGTCAACGACGCACCGCCGTTCGAGCCTCATCAGTGCCTCATCAGCCGATCACCGGGAACCTTCGCTCCCCCGCCAACCTGTCCACACCCGCCTGCAGGCTCGCCATCACCTTGTCGTGCACCACCTCGTCATCACCGTCCACGTCGATCGGATCAAGGGCTTCGACGACGATCTTGGCCGGCAGCGGGATGTGCCCGGCCAGGTCGCTGATGTTCAGGCCCCACGGCAGCGCCAGCGAGATCGGCACGCTCTTGAGCCGCGCGAGCTTGTCGACCCGCAGCAGTTTGGCCAGCCACTGGCCACGGTCGAGGAACAACGCCGTCTCCTGGCCACCCACACTGGCGATCGGCACGATCGGCACACCCGCTTCGCGAGCCAGCCTCACGTAGCCCATCCGTCCGCCGAAGTCGACCTCGTGGCGCTTCCACGACGGCCGGAACACCTCGTAGTCGCCGCCCGGGTAGACGAGCAGCGCGGCACCCGATTCCAGGGCGAGGCGGGCATTCTCGGGTTGGCCGCGACGGTGCCGAACTTGCGCAGCCAACCCAGGGGCGGCGCCGACACGACCAAGTTGTGGGCGAGTTGGTAGAAGGGACGTTCGACGCCGAAGTATGAGCAGAACGCCAGCGTGAACACGAACGTGTCGGGCGGTACGTTGCCGCCGCTGTGGTTGCCGACCAGCAGGACCGGGCCCTCCGCGGGGATGCGGTCCATGCCGCGGACGTCGGCCCGGAAGTACAACGACGCGAGCAGCCAGGTGCCGGGCAACTGTTCGCGGATGTAGTCGGGGTCGCGCTGGTCCAGGTCGGCCTTCGGCACCCGGGACGCCACCTGAGTCCGCGCCCAGTCGAGGGCATCACCGATCCCCGCCATGCCTGGTGATATACACCCGGGCCGGGCACCCGAAACCTCTGCCGGTCCCTGGCGAAGGTGGCAGAGCCGTGCCGCAACTCCCCGCAACTCTAGATCGCCCTCGTGATCCACCTCATAGTTGGCGCGACGACCCCCGCCACCTGCAAGGAGCGACACCGATGTCGACAACGCACGTCCCGCCGAGCGCAGACGCCGCCGGTCACACACCCCCGCTCCCTGGCGCACCGACACCCAGTACCGCCCGCAATCGGTGGGTGGCCTTCGGACTGGCCAACCTCGTGGTCGTCGTGGCGTTCGCGTTGGCCGGTTGGTATCTACTCGCGGACCCGCAGCTCAGCCCGTGGCACTTCTACCCACTGCCGTTCAATGCGGCATTGTTCTGGGCCATCCTGTTCGTCGTCTTCATCGGGTTCAACGCCGAGTTCGTCGGTTTCAACCGCTTCGCCCAACCACTGCGTGGGCTCGCAATCACCGGCAGCGCAGTCGCTTTCGGGGTGGCGATGACGTGGATGCTCGGCGCAGGCCTCGGCAGCGTCGACCCCGATTTCGCGCCGCACCGAGCAGGCGGGCTGGGCTACTTCACCGGAGCGCTGTTCGTACTCTTCGCCTTCGGAACCTTCGTGATGGTCGTCTTGAACTGGGGTCACTGGCCATGGCCACAACTGGGCCTGAAGCAACCCGTCATCGGCCTCGCCGAGATCGCCGCCGTGACCGGACCGACTTTGTTGCTCTACTTCGTCCTCGGGCTGCCCGCCGTCACCGTCGGCGACGGAAGTCCACTGATGTCTCTGGACAGCGTCCTTGGCTGGTTCTACAGCGTCGTCGTGTCCGTCCTGCTGACCGGACAGACGTTGGACAACTGGCCATGGCGGCTTGCCGGCAACCCGGCTCGCGTGGCACTCGCCTCGACCGTGGGAAACCTGGTGCTCGGTACCGCGCTCTACTTCGCCGCCGTTCCGCTCGTCGAAGCCCTGTTCGGTGCGGCGATCACCGACACGCTCGGCAGCGCCATCACGCAGTACGCCGCCCAACTCGGTGTCTGCTGGGCGTTCTGGATCATCTTCTGGGCGAACGCTTTCGGCAATCGACCCTCAGACATGGGTACTGCCGCGAACTACGCGATCCGCACCTCGCTCACCCTGGGACTCGGTGTGCTGACCTTCGCGCTGTATTACCGGTTCGCCGCCGACGTGGTTCTGCACGAGCCTTCGGTCGCGCCGGGGATCAACGGCAACGCCCTTGGCTTCATCGACTGGATGGTGCTCGTAACGCTGCTCTACGTGGTCGGGTTCGAGTCCCTCGGGCTGAGACGGCTCGTAAGTGACGAGCCATAGCATTCCTGGGGCCGGGTCGGTCGTGCCTCCGCTGGCTGATTCGTGGTTCTCGACCTGTGAGGCGCGGTCTACTATTCCGCCATGCCGTTGGCCGATGGAGCGACCTTTGCGGGCTACACCATCGTGCGACGACTCGGCTCGGGCGGCATGGGCGAGGTGTACCTCGCCCGCCATCCGCGTCTCCCCCGTCAGGACGCGCTGAAGGTCCTGCGCCCCGAGGTGTCCGCCGACAATGAATACCTCGAGCGCTTCCACCGGGAGGCGGACATCGCGGCCACGCTGTGGCACCCGCACATCGTCGGCGTCCACGACCGTGGCGAGTTCGACGGCCAACTGTGGATCTCGATGGACTACGTCGACGGCACGGACGCCGGACAACTCCTCCACGACCGCTACCCGGACGGCATGCCGGTGGACGAAGTCGCCGAGATCATCACCGCGGTCGCCGCTGCCCTTGACTACGCGCACCAACGCAATCTGCTGCACCGCGACGTCAAGCCCGCCAACGTCCTGCTGGCGAATCCGCAGTCCGCCGACCAGCGAATCCTGTTGGCCGACTTCGGGATCGCCCGGTGGGTGGATGACCCAAGCGGGTTGACCGCGACGAACATGACCGTGGGTACGGTGTCCTACGCCGCGCCCGAGCAGCTGATGGGCGACGACCTGGATGGCCGCGCCGACCAGTATGCGTTGGCGGCCACCGCCTTTCATCTCCTGACGGGCGCGCCGCCGTTCAAGCACTCCAACCCCGCCGTCGTCATCAGTCAGCATCTGTCCGCGTCACCGCCCGCCATCGGCGATCGCCGCCCCGACCTGTCCGCGCTCGATCCGGTGTTGGCCAAGGCGCTGGCGAAGAGCCCGGCGGACCGCTTCGAGCGGTGCAGCGACTTCGCCAGGGCGCTCGGCCACCGGCTCGGCGACGACCGTGCCGACGCGACCCGGCTGTCTCCAGCCGCCGTCCCCGAGACCGGACGCTCGTGGGTCCGGGCGGGTGTCCTCGTCCCCGCCGTGCTGGCCATCCTCTTGGTCGCCGCGATCGCTTTCGCACTGCTGGAGTTGAACCGCGCGGACGACGAAAGGGCAGAGCTAGCTGCCCCGGCGGCGTCGAGCACGTCGAGCACGTCGACCACGTCGCGCGCCACGCCGTTGCCGCCGCCCCCGGAGCCGCCACCATCCCCGTCGGCGAGCACGACGACCACCACGAGCACCACGGCGGCACCCACCGTGGTGATCGGCGCCAACTGCTCAGCACTCGGCAGTACCGGCACCACCGCCGCCGGAGCCACCGCCTACTGCTCGACACTGCAGAACACCGGCGTGTCCATCTGGTCGCTGACCCAGGGCGACGTGGCGAGCCCGACCGTGACGACCGAGCCAACGGACGAACCGCTGCCCATCGCGGAGGAGTCGCCGGTCCGGGTATGCATGCAGCAGACCGGTCAGACCCGGCGGCAGTGCCGCGAGGACATCCGGCGAAGCAACGGGTTCCCGTGACGGCGGCCACGCGGTTCGCGGTGATCGCCCCCGTCGCCGAGGGAGTGACCGCCGACCCAGTCTGGATGACGACGTTCGCCCGGCACGTCGAGGCGTGCGGGTTCGAGTCCATCGTGGCCGTCGAACACACGGTGCTGATGACGCAGTACTCCAGCGTCTATCCCTACGACCAGTCGGGCCGCGTCGAGATCGCCGCCGATTGCCCGGTGCCCGATCCGCTGGACCTGCTCGCCTTCCTGGCCGCCAGGACGACGACGCTGGGGCTCGCCACCGGCGTGCTGGTGCTGCCGAATCATCATCCGGTGGTGCTGGCCAAACGCGTCGCCACACTCGATGCGTTGTCGGCGGGGCGAGTGCGGCTGGCGGTCGGCATGGGCTGGTTGCGGGAGGAGATCGAGGCGTGTGGGGCCCCGTTCGAGAGCCGCGGACGCCGCGCCGACGAGCAGATCGAGGTGCTGCGGCTGCTGTGGGACGATCATCCCGACGGCGCCGACTTCACCGGCGAGTTCTTTCAATTCGCCCATGCCGCTTGCCATCCCAAGCCGGTGGGGCGCATTCCGATTCACGTCGGCGGGCACTCCCCCGCCGCGGCACGCCGAGCGGGACGGCTCGGCGACGGCCTGCAACCGCTCGGGGTGGGCGGCGCCGAGTTGGCCGGCCTCGTCACGGTGATGCGCGAGGAAGCGGAGCGCGCGCAGCGCGACCCCGACGCGTTGCAGCTGACCCTCGGCCACCTGGTCACCAAGATCGACGCCGAACGCGCGGGCCGGCTGGCGGAGTTGGGCGCTGACCGCGTGGTGCTGGCGATGCCACCGACTGCTGACGTCGGCGAAGCGTGCGATGCGTTGTCGGAGTGTGCACGACGGCTGGGGTTGAGCACCGCTGGCGACCCGGGAAGGCACCAATGACGCTGAGCATTGCCGACCGTTTGGCGGTGGCAGATCTGGTGCATCTCTACGCGGCTGCGGTCGACGATCGTCGGTTCAGTGACGTCGTCGAATTGTTCTCCGAGGCAGCAGAATTGCGGCTGCCCGATCCGCCGCACACGCTGGAGCCGGTGCGGGTGCTGCGGGGTCACGACGGCGTCCGCGCCGCGATGAACGCCCTGGCTGTCGAGCGAACCGAGCACGCGATCGTCGGCGAGGTGTACGCCGCGGGCCCGGAGCCGGGTTACGCACTGGGTCGCATCACGGCGATCGCGCACCACTGGACGCGCCGCAAGGACGAGGTCACCGACCTGATCTGGCACCTCCGCTATGACGACGAGTACGTGCGGACGCCGTCGGGGTGGCGCATCTACGGCCGGGCGTTGACCATCAACGCCATCGAGACGCGTCCGATCAGACGTCTGCGAGCTGCTCGGCCAGCTGGTCGAGCAGGGGACGTTGACCCGTCAGCAGTTTCGACCGAGCCTCAGCCACGGAGAGCCATGCGACCCGGTCCACCTCGGGAAACTCCCTGATCTTCCCGGATCCCTTCGGCCATTCCAGTTCGAACGTGTTGCTCGTCGCCTCGGTGACGTCGAGATCGCCGCGGACGGCGAACGCCGTGACGACCTTGCCTCCGGGTTGCTTGATCGCCGCGAACTCGACCGGCGACCCGGATGGGACGTCGAATCCGATCTCCTCCCGGAACTCGCGTTGGGCGACGGTCCACGGGTCCTCGCCATCGACGTACTCGCCCTTCGGAATCGACCACGCGCCTTCGTCCTTGCGCGCCCAGAACGGCCCGCCTGGATGGCAGATCAGCACTTCGACGACGCCGTCGGTGACCCGGTAGAGCAGGAGACCCGCGCTGCGTTTCGGCACGCGTCCAGCCTAGGTCGTGCGCGGACGAGCCGTGACCAGCAAGGTGTCACCGCTCACCGTGACGCCGCCCGCACCGATGAGTTCGCCCAGCCTGGACCGCAATTCGCGGCCGACGTCGGCGGGCAATACGAGATGGGTGGAGTAGGTGAAGACGAGGTCGAGCCACTGCTCACGTTCGTAGTGCGTCTCCCGGCGGTAGCTGCGCTGCCCGACGGTGAATCCTGCTGCCTCGAGCGCGTCGTCCAGGCCACCGACGTCCAGCCGTGAGCTCGTGGGCGCCGGCGGCGTCGCGGTGACCAGGGGCGAGTCGGGGTCCATGTAGTCGCGGTAGATCCGGGCGAACTCGCCGCGTGACGGGCTGGTCGGAAACAACCGATTCCACGCGAGCGCGAGACGACCACGCCGGGTCAGCAATCGTCGCACCTTGGGCAGCGCGACGCGGGAGTCCACCCAGTGGAACGACTGCGCGAACAGGACGAGATCGAACGTCTGATCGCCGGCGTCCCAGTCCTCGAACTTGGTGACCCTGGTGCCAATCCCCTTCTCGACGGCCATCCTCGCCATCCGCGGATCGGGTTCGATCGCCAGCACGTCGACGCCGCGGTCGGCCAGCTGGCGCGACGAAATGCCGGTGCCGGCGCCCACGTCGAGCGCCCGTTCGATCCCCGGCGCGACGAGATCGTCGATCAGCTGCACCGGATAGCGGGGACGGTGCTGGTCGTAGGCGCTTGCCGCAGCACCGAACGACTCCGCCCGCCGTCGTTCCCGGTGCAGCCCCCCGCGTGAAGTCATCTCGTGCAGGCTACCCACTTGAGGGCGCCACACGCGTTAGGCGAGGCCTTGCAGCGCCTGTTGCCCGAACGAATTCATTCCCAGCGAGCCGTCCGGCAGGACCAGTTCGCCGCGCTCGATGCGTGACCGCAGGTAACCGAACGTCTGGGCCGTCTGCGCGAACAGGTGCTCACCGGCCCGCAATGCCGGCTTCGCCGCGGCATCGCCGGTCATGAACTGCGGCAACGGCTTCACCTCGGTGTGGTAGTCGACGTTGAAGAACAGCGGGAACGAGTACCGCTCCTCGCGCACCTTCCTAACGCGGTGACTGGTCGCGACATAGGTGCCGTTGGTCCACAACTCCAGCATGTCGCCGATGTTGACGACGAATGTGCCCGGCACGGGCGGGACGTCGACCCACTCGCCGGCCTCGTTGAGCACCTCGAGGCCTGGGGCGGTGGGCTTGAGCAGCGTGAAGCACTCGTAATCGGTGTGTGCGCCGATTCCCAACACGTCCTCGGCGTCCCGGTTGTACGGGTAGTGCACCAGCCGCAACTGGCTCGGCGTCTTGGTGGCGTGCCGGGTGAACGTGTCGGGATCTTCGCCGAGCGCCACCGCGAACGCCCACAGCAGCCGATGGCCGAGGTCCATGACGGCCTCGTAGTACGCGGTGACGGCCTCGGCGAAGCCGTCCAACTCGGGCCAGACGTTCGGGCCGAGCATCGGATTGCCCGCACGATAGTCCGGGTCGTCGGCGGGCAGGTCGAGCGCGGTGTCGAAGGCTTCCTTCAGGTCGGGTGTGCCGGTCTCGACGCCCTCCTCGCCGACGGGAACGTATCCGCGGTGACAGCTCGACAGCCCGATGTAACTGCGCATCTTCTCCTCGACCGGCAGCGCGAAGAACGACTTCGTGGCCGCCAAGAGTCGAACGAACAACGCTTCGTCGACGCCGGTGCCGCTGACGTAGAGAAAGCCGACGTCGCGGGCGGCCTTGCCGATGTCAGCGGCCACCCGCTCGCGTTCGGCACGATCCGGGGAGCGCAGCCCCGTGATGTCCACGATCGGAATGGAGGTGAAAGGGCTTGTACCCGTCACAGTTCCACGTCTCCTTCACTCTGCACTATCGTCCACCGCGCGCCCTTGACACGGACTTCGTCATCGATGAGCCTGGGCGCGAGGGCTTCCCAGTCCTGGCTGTCCAACGCAGCCACCGTCACCGCGGTCGTGCACGCCCAGCCGAACACGGCGCCGACCCGCAGGAGCAGCGCGTCGCCGCCGTCCTCCTCGGAGCGCAGCGTCAGCGCCCAGCGCGGTTCCGACCGAGCGTCGTCGCGCACCCAATGCTCGACGTAGTCGGCGTGCACGCCCGTCTCGACGAGCGTTGAACCCTCCCAGTGCATCTCGCCGGCATCGGGGAACGGTCCCGGCGGTTCCAGATCCACCATCCGATGCCATTCGAAGACGTTTCCCGTCTGGTGCAGGCGACCGCCGAAACCGCGGGAGTCGATGTAGGAGGAGTCGCCCTGCAACCAGCGCACGTCGCCGCCGGTGACGTGCGAACCGTCCTCCTCGATCAGCAGCGTGCGACGCCACAGACCCGCGCACCGGGACAGCAGCACCGGATTCACATCCCCGCTCACGCCGATTCCTCCCATCGGGACCGCACCGCCGCCAGGCCGTCGACGGTGGGCGTGCCGAAGGCGCGTAGCCGCGCAATGCCGCCGTCGGGGTAGGCCTGCAACCGCAGTGCGGTGATGCCGGTGGCGTTCACCGCGAACACCTGCCTGGCGTCGGGCGCCAGCCGGGTTCTCGGCAGCACGGGAACGTCGAAAGTGACCAGACGCCCACCCATGTTCGCCGTCGGGACGGTCTCTGCTGCCCATCACCGAGACCTCGAGGCTGGCGTTGAAGACGAAGTAGGTGGTGTCGATCTCCAGTCGGAGAAGATCCGCGGCTCCGACGAAGGAGATCATCACCGCGTCGTGGCTGTCCGGTCCCGACGTCGCGGCGGCGCCGCGTCTCCCAACCGTCGCCCATGTTGCGTGGCCGGTCCGGCGAGATCAGCACGCATGCGTTGGAGTAGAAGTTGTCGCTGGACCAGTCCACCCTGCCACCCTGTTCCACGCCGGACACCTCCACCGTGACGTCGGCCCAGGAGTCCGGGTCCGGGACGACGTCGCCGTAGACCCGCAGCCGGGCCACGCCGCCGTCCGACTCCAGCATCAGCCGCACGTGGGTGAACCGGCGCGGATCGTCGACGCACAGCAGGTTGTGCGAATCGGGTTTCAGCACAGTCGTTTCCACGACGGTTTGCCACGCGACCCCGGCGTCGGTGGGGTCGTCCAGAACGTTCAGCACGCATGCGTCGATGCGGCAGGCCGTGGGATGGTTGCCGGTGAAGAAGCGGGTGTCGACGTCGACGGCGCGCAGCCTTCCCGGGACTCCGAGCCGGACGATCGCCCAGTCGCCGTCGGGCCCGGCATGCCTGCGGGTCTCCCAGCCGTCCACCACTTCGCCCCGCTGGTCGTAGGTCCCCGGCACGAATGCGGGTTCGGCCGGGTCGACGAGGCGCTCCTTGAACCCGAACGATTCGTCGCTGGCGGCAAGCACGCTGCCGCCGAGCGTCCGGACCGCCAGATCCACAGCCGGCACCAGCGGCTCACTCATTGGCCAGCCCCAGTGCGATCGAGATCGGCCAGTGCGAGCGGGGGTTCGGCGGCCCGTCGGCCAGCGCCCCGACCTTGCTGGTCGTCAGTCCGAGCCCGACCAGCGCCTGGGCAAGTGCCACGGCAGCGCCGACGCCGTCTACGGCGGGCACACCCAGTTTGGCCGAAATCGCCTCCGTCACACCGGCCATGCCGGCACAGCCGAGGCAGATCACGTCGGCGCCGTCCTCGGTGATCGCACGGGCCGCCTCGTCGACGATCGCCTGGACCGCTGCCTGAGGATCGGCGTCGATCTCGGTGGTACCCAGGCCACACGCCCGCACCGAGGCACAGTGCGCGGTCAGTCCGGCGAGCATCAACCGGTCCTCGATGGCCGGGATGGAACGCGCCAGCGTCGTGATCACCGAGAACCGGCGCCCGATCAGATGGGCGACGTGTGCCGCGCATTCGGCGATGTCGAGCACCGGCACCGACAGCATCTCCTGCAGCGCGTCCTTGCCGTGCTCACCGAACCCGGCGAGGATCACGGCGTCGAAGTCGAACTCCCCCGCCGCGATCATGGTGGCCACGACGTCCATGACCCCCACCGCAGACAGGTAGCTTTCGGCCGCGGAGTCGATGGCGATCGCGCCGAATTGCGGTCTCGCCGCAATGATCTCGGTGTTCGCTGCGGCGGCCGCCCGGCCTGCAGCGGCGATCTCGGCCGTCATCGACTCCGACGTATTGGGGTTCAGCACCAGTACCTTCACGCCGGCTGCCGCATCTGCTCGCTGTCGAACACCTGGCGTCCCGCCAGCCAGGTCTGCAGCACGGCGCCGTGCATCGCGGCACCTTGGTATGGCGTGACCGCGTGGCGATGAAACAGCGCATCGGCGCGCACCGTGTGGCGGACGTCGGGATCGAAGACGCAGAGATCGGCACGCATTCCGACGCCGATCCGTCCGCGATCGCCGTACCCCGCCAAGGCCGCGGGACGCTCCGCCATCCAGCGCGACAGGTCGGGCAGGCCGAAGCCGAGCCGACGGGCCTGCGTCCACACCGCCACCGGTCCCAGCTGCAAGGAACTGATGCCGCC
Organism: uncultured Actinomycetota bacterium; assembly: GCA_963849055.1. Lineage (GTDB taxonomy): Bacteria > Actinomycetota > Actinomycetes > Mycobacteriales > Mycobacteriaceae > Mycobacterium. The sequence goes on along the minus strand of CAWKFI010000008.1, from coordinate 448,453 downwards.
GAAGGCCACCCCGAAGTCGCCACCCGCCTTGAGCGCCGGCGCACACGGCGAATGGTCGGACACCACCATGTCGAGGGTTCCCTCACGCAGCCCGTCCCACAGCAGGCGCCGGTTGTCCTCGTCGCGGATCGGCGGGCACGCGGCGAACTCGGTACCACCATCGGGAATGCTCTCCGCGGCGAATGTCAGGTAGTGCGGGCAGGTTTCGGCCGTCACCGGCAATCCCTCCTGCTTTGCCGCGGCGAGCATCGGCAGGACCCGCGCCGACGAGACGTGCACGACGTGCATCCGGGCGCCGGTCTCGCCAGCGGTGTCGAGCACCAGGGTGACAGCTTCTTCTTCTGCCGCATCGGGCCGCGACGCCAGGAACGACGAGTACTCCCGTCCGAGAGGCCGCGGACTGTCGGCGATGACGTCGTGCTGTTCGGCGTGTACCAGCAGCACCCCACCCAGACGAGCGACGTGCCCTGCGGCGCGGCGGAACTCGGCCGCCGAGAGATGGGGAAAGTTCGGGTTCCCCGACTCACTCAGGAAGCACTTGAAGCCACGCACGCCAGCCGCGGCCAATCCATCGAGATCGTCGACGTTCGCGGGAACCACGCCCGCCCAGAAGTCCACCGCGACGACGCAATTGCCCTGGGCGGCCGCCTTCTTCACCGCCAGCGCGGCGACCGTGGTGGTGACCGGGTCGCTGTCGAGCGGCATGTCGACCAGCGTGGTGATGCCGCCCGCCGCGGCAGCCGTCGTCGCCGTTGCGAACCCCTCCCAGTCGGTGCCCGGCGCGTTGACGTGGACGTGGGTGTCGACGAACCCCGGCAGCAGGACCGCCGGCGGAGGCAGCCGAATGTCCTCACCCGCCGCAACATCCGCGTCGACGGGCATGACCGCCGCAATGGCGCCGTCCACCACTCCGACCGCCGCGGGACGGATCTCACCGTCCACCAGCGTGCGCTCGGCCCGTAGAACCAGGTCCATCAACCGGCGTCCTCCCGCGGCACCGGCCCGAACCGGTCGTGGAAGTGCTGCGTCAATTCGGGCCACACGTGCGGATCGTGACCCGGGATCAGCTGGTAGCCCTTGTCACTGGCGAGCCGCTTCAGCCGGCGGATCGGCTCGATGGTGTCCTCGGGATCGACGTCGATGAATCCGCCGATCGCCAACTCGTGTTCGATGTTCTCCGTCAGATCCGCGGCGTCGAACGCGAATACGAACCCGTCGCCACCCACCGACTCGTCCAACTCGACGACGAAGCTCTGATGCCCCGGCGTGTGCCCATAGGTCGGCACCGCGGTGATGCCGGGCGCGATCTCGGCCTCACCGTCAGCCAATTGCCAGTCGATCCGAGGATCGTCGAAGTCGACGCGGACGATCGCATGGCGTTCGGGCTCGGGATGATTCGACAGCCCGTACTCCACCTCGCGGCGCTGCGCATGGACCGGCACCTTGCCTGCGAACAACTTCAGCCCGCCCGCATGGTCGTGGTGCAGGTGGCTGACCGCAACCGCGTGGATGTCGTCGACGTCGATGCCGATGCCGTGCAGGGACTCCTCGATCGGCTCACCGGGGCCCGGCAGTACCGGGATGTACTCGACGGTCGGGAAGAAACGCCGGTACAGCGCCGGATCCCGGATGAGCGCGGTGTTGAAGCCCGTGTCGAGCAACACCCATCCGCCGTCGGTCTGCAGCAGCACACCGGGAACCGGTTCCCGCATGCGCTCTTCGGGCGGAGCGCCGTACACCGAGACCGACTTCGGTAGCTCCTCCCAGCCGAGCGTCAGCAGGACGATCCGACGGACCTTGCCCACTCCCAAGCCCACGGTTACCCGACCGACAGGTCGGCAACCCGCAGCGAGTTCGGGTTCGACAAGGCGTGTGCCTTCTCGATGCCCTTGAGCCACGGCTGGGCGACCACGAAGTCGTCGATGTCGGCGATGTTCATCCAGCAGCCGGTGGTCTGCGCCTCCGTGCCCGCATCCGAGAACGTCTTGGGGTCACCGGAAACCAGGCCGCTCGCCAGTGACGAGGTCAGCCGCGGCGACGAGCATCCCAGGTAGTTGATGCCGCCATCGGCGTCCCAGGAGATGTGCCCCCAGGTGTACGGCGACGGGGAGTCCGGCCACACCATGCCGGTGTAGATCTCCGGTGCCGCCTGCATGTCGGTACCGATCCAGCCGTAGATCTCCGAGGTCGGGTAACCCTGCACCTTCGCGGTGAGTCCCGCGGCCGCCAGCTGCGTCTGGACCAGGTTGCTGATCAACTGACTGTCGGGGTTACTGGTGTCGAACCCGACAGTGATCGACTTCTGATCGGCGGGTAGCGACGCGGCGATCTTGGTCAGCGCGGCGGGATCCTTGGTCAGCGTTTGCTTTCCGAAGTCCGCGGCGAGCACGTACGGCGGGTACATCTGGGCACCGACCTTGCCTCGGCCGAAGAACGCCTGCTTGACGATCTGGTCGACGTCGATGGCCTGCATCACGGCGGCCCGGTTGGCCGGATCCTTCATGATGCCCTTGCTCGGGTTGGTGTAGAGGTAGCTCGACATCATGGTCGGCAGCGAGTAGTGCGAGTACTTGCCGTCGTTGAGGTACTGCTCCACCGCCGATGACGGCAGGTCGTGCAGGATCGCGGCGATCTGACCGTTGTTGAACTGCAGCTGCATGGCCGACGCGTCGGTGATGACCGGCATCTCGACCTTCTCGAAATATGGCTTCGCGCCCCAGTATTCGGGGAACACCGCCATCGCGTAGTGCGAGCCGACCTGCGCGTCGGTCAGCGTGTACGGACCTGTGCCGAGGTCGTGGGTGGTGAGGTAGTTCTGGGCGAAGTCGGAGCCACCGTTCTTCTGTAGCCCCGTCGGACTCATCATCCGCGGACCGTAGGGCGATGCGAGGATCGACAGGAACTCCGAATTGGGCGCCTTCAGCGTGATGGTCGCGGCGTAATCACCTTGTGTGGTGACCGATTCGACGTCCTTGACCATGTAGGCTGGTCCACCGCCGACGGCCAGTCGCCGGTCGAACGACGCCTTGATCGCGGCCGACGTGAACGGCGTTCCGTCGTGGAACTTCACGCCTTCGCGCAGTTTGAACGTGAACACCTTGTGGTCGGGCGACTGCGTCCACTCGGTGGCAAGCAGCGGCTCGAATTCGGGCTTGTCCGTTCCGCCCTTGTACTGCAGCAGGCCTTCATACGTGTTGGTGGTCATCAGCAGACCCTGTCCGGCGTAGTACACGTCGGGGTCTGGTGGCTGGCCCGGGTCCTGCAGGAATGACAGGTGCAGCACCTTGTCGGTGGGCGCCGCGTTGGGCGCGCCTCCGCCCGAATCCGAACCGCCGCACGCCGATAGCGCGAGTATCGCGGCGGCACCGACCGCGGCGATTCCCAGTAGTCGTTTCTTCATCGTGCTGCTCCTTCGAGGACGGGTTGATTGAGGCTTTCGAATGCGGCGAGGATGTCCTCGGTGGTGCGTAGGGCGCCGGTCTGCAGGTACTCCATGGCGTCGAGGGCCGCATCGTGCCGGTACTGGGACGAGCCGCCGACGCAATCGGTCACCACCCGGACGTAGAAGTCACGCTGGTGCGCGTCGGCGAACGTGTAGTGCACGCAGACGTCGGTGAGCCCGCCGATGAGGATCAGCGTGGAGGCGTTCAGGCCACGCAGCACGATCTCGAAATCCGTTCCGATGAAACCGGAATAGCGCCGCTTGACGATGTGGAACTCGTCGGGGAGCGGTCGCAGCGACGGTTCCAGATCGGTTCCTGGCTGGCCTTCGACGCAGTGCACGCCCTCGGTGCCGTCCAGTTCGCGGCCGAAGTCCACGCCGCTCGGTCGGTGCACCTCCTGGAAGAACACCACGGGCACGTCAGCAACGCGCGCCGCCGCAACCAACCTTTCGGCCCGCTCGACGCGTTCGGCGTGGCCGGCCATCACGGGAATTCCCGCTTCCTCGGCCGACATCGAGCCGCCTTCCTGCATGTCGACGACGACCAAGACGGGATTGCCCACGATGAGTGGCTGCGTTGGCACTTAACCTCCTGTAGTTGCGAGTCGGGGATCTGCGGCCGCCTGCAAGAGGTCGACGGCAGCGTTGATGACGACGTAGAGCACACCGAGCATCAGCGTGACGCCGGCAATGGCGGGGAAGTCGGCGACCGGGATGCTCTGCGCGATGTACTGACCGATACCCGGCCAGCCGAACACCTGCTCGACCACGAGCACCCCGGAGAACATCAGTCCGACCTGGAGGCCCGTCATCGACATCGCCCCGCCCACGCAGTTGCGCAGGACATGGCCGATCATGATGCGGCTCTCGGAAAGGCCCTTGGCCCTTGCGGTCCTGGCGTAGTCGCTGTCCGCATCGGTCAGCAGGCTGGAACGCAGCACGCGGCCGATCGCGACGGCAGGGCCGAGCGCGATCACGACGGCAGGAAGGATCAGGTGGTGCAGAGCGTCGGTGACGACGTCCAACCGCCCGGCGAGCAACCCGTCGATCGTCAGCAAGCCGGTCGGCCCGTCCGGCGGATTGGGCACGCTGATTCGGCCGTTCGCAGGCACCCAGCCCAGCCGCTGGTAGAACACGATCAGCCCAACGATCCCGAGCAGGAACATCGGCGCCGCCGCCCCGGTGAACAGCACCGCCCGCAGCACCTGCGAACCGCGCCACTTCAGCGTCATCCCGAAGGCCAGCAGCGCCGCGAGGATCAGGGCCACCGCGATGCCGTACAACGCCAATTCCAGTGTGGCAGGGAAGAAGTCGCTCAGGTCGCTGCTGACCGGATGCCGGGTGCGGTACGAGGAGCCCAGGTCGCCGTGCACGGCGCCGGTGAGGTAGCGCCAGAACTGATTGACCAGCGGCTGGTCCAGTCCGAGCGCCTGCCGACGGGCGGCGACGGCTTCCCCCGAAGCGTTGGCGCCGAGCTGAGCCTTCACCGGATCCATCGGCGAAATGTGCTGCAGCACGAACATCACCGCGGTCAGCGAGATGAGGATCACCACCATGGCGCCCAGTCGGGACAGAATGAAATTTCTCATGCCGCCTCCTAGCTCGTCTTCATCAGATTGCGCAGGCCGTCACCGGCGATGTTGGCGATCAGGGCGAGCACCAGCACGGCCAGCCCCGGCATCACCGGCACCCACCACTGCTGCAGGAAGTAGGTCAGGTTTCGGGCGGCGTCGGCACCGAGTTCGGGGGCAGGCGCAGATTGGCCGAGCCCGAGGAACGACAGCGCGGCCAGCGTGAGGATCAGCGTGCCGATGTCGAGGCTGGCGGCCACCAATGCGTTGGGCACCGCACCCGGCAAGAGATGGCGCAGCGCAAGTCGAATTTGGCCTACCCCTGCCAATTTCGCGGCCTCGATGTGCGGGCGTGCGGCCAATCGGGCCACCTCGCCGCGCACGAGTCGGGCATAGAAGGGCCACCACACGATCGATACCGCGATCAGGGTGTGGACGAATCCCGGGCCGAGCGCGGCGACCACCGCGATGGCCAGCACGGGCGCAGGCAATGACAGGAACCCGTCGGTGATTCTCATCAGAAGCCCGTCGACCCAGCCGCCGACCGTACCGGCAATGAGGCCGACCAATCCGCCGATGAACAGGCCGACCGCGACCACCACGAGGGCCGCGAACCAACTGGAGCGCATGCCGTAGAGGACGCGACTCAGGATGTCGCGGCCGATGCTGTCGCTGCCGAGCAGGAAGCCGCTCTTACCCGGCGCCTGCAAGGGCAGACCGAACGGCACCAGCGGGTCGTGCGGCGCGAGGACGGGAACCGCCACCGCGACGATCGTCACGATGAGGATCAGTCCGACGGCGCCCCAGTTGAGCAGCATGCCAGGTGATTTCGGCAGCGCCAGGATCCGGTCGCGGCCACGCGACCAGGTGCCTGCAGGCGCCGTTCCGCCTGCGGTTACGACGGCCACGTCAGCTCGCCTTCCGCTCGATGCAGGCGACTTGGTGTGGGTTCCCTGGCGCACCCTCGAGCCGGACGTCGAGCTGGCTGTCGGCGCAGGTGTCGATCGCGATCGGGGCAGCGCGGATTGAAGGAGCAACCCGGTGGTGGTGACAGCGGGCTGGCGGGTTCGCCTGCCAAGATGCGAGATTCGCGGCCAAGGTCGGGGATGGAGTCGACAAGGGCCTGCGTGTACGGATGCGCAGGCTTGGCGATGACGTCCTCGGCGGGCCCGATCTCGACGATCCGGCCGAGATACATCACCGCGATCCGGTCGGCGACCACCCGCGCCACCGACAAATCGTGGGTGACGAAGAGCACCGACATGTCGAGGCTTCGGCGCAGATCGCCGATGAGATTGAGGACGGACGCGGCGAGTGACACGTCGAGCGCGCTAGTGGGCTCGTCGCACAGCAGTACCGAGGGCGGCACCACGGTCGCCCTGGCGAGCGAGACTCGTTGGCGCTGGCCGCCGGACAGTTGCCCCGCCCGCGACTTCGCGATGTCGAGCGGCAGTCCGACGCGATCCAGTACTTCCGCGACGGCGTCATTGCGTTGCGAACGCGACATCTTCGTGCTGCGCAGCCGTTCGTAGATCAGCTCCCCCACCGACAGCCACGGGGTGAGCGACGCGCCGGCATCCTGGAAGACCATCTGGGGCCGGTGCCCGCCCGCCAGCTGCACCGTGCCTGCGGTCTGCTTCTCCAGGCCCGCGATGACCCGCAACAGCGTGGACTTGCCGGAACCGCTCTCGCCCACCAGGGCGACGGATTCGCCGTGCCCGACGGTCAGCGAGATACCGCGCAGCGCATGCAGTTTCCCGTCGCCGCTGCCGGAGCGGTCCAGGAGGCGGCGCTTGACGGAGAACGTCTTGGTGACGTCGCGGACGACGACCGACGGCGGCGCCTCCTCCGTGGTGGATGCCTCGAACGTCTCGCCGGCGTTCGTCGTTTCGCCGCCCAGCTGCTTGGCCACGTCATCGAACGGGAGCACGCAGGCACTGAGCCGGTCGGCGGCCACGGCCACCGGATCCGGCGGTGTCGTGGAGCATTCCGGGGTCTCCAGGACGCAGCGGGGCGCGAATGCGCAGCCGGGCAGCGGCGACACCGGGCTCGGCACCGAGCCGGCCAGCGCCGCCAACCGCTGGTCGCGCGCGGTGTGCAGGGTGAGGCGGGAGCGCAGTAGGCCGTGGGTGTACGGGTGAGCCGGCCGATCGAGCACCTCGTTTGTCGGCCCGACCTCGGCGACGCGGCCGGCGTACAGCACGGCGATGCGGTCGGAGATCTGCGCTGCCACACCGAGGTCGTGGGTGATGAACACGATGCTGCAACCGATTTCGTCGCGCAGGCGCTGCAGCAGGCGCAGCACCTGCGCCTGCACCGTCACGTCGAGCGCGGTGGTCGGTTCGTCGGCGACGATCAGGTCGGGATCACCGGCGATGGCAATGGCGATCATCACCCGCTGACGCAGGCCGCCGGACAACTCGTGCGGGAACGCGCGCATCCGGCGCTTCGGGTCGGGGATGCCGACCGCGGTCAGCAGACGCAACGCCTCCTCGTCGCTGCCCGCCGCTTCGGCGACCTGCCTGCCGATGCGCATGGTGGGGTTCAGTGACGTCATCGGGTCCTGGAAGACGGCGCCAAGGTCCAGTCGACGTACCTTGCGGAGGTCCTTGGCTGAGCCTGTTGCCATGTCGGCACCGGCCACGCGCACGGTGCCGTCGATGCGTGCGTGCTCGGGCAGCAGACCCAGCATGCTGAAGCCCAAAACGCTCTTGCCCGATCCGGATTCACCGACCAGGCCCAGAATCTCACCGGGAGCGATGGTGAGTGACACGCCGCGAAGGGCATGGACGTCCTTGCCGTTGCGGCGGAACGTGACGTGCAGGTCGCCGATACTGGCGACGGGGTCCGTGGTCTCGGACACGGTGGCTGGCCGCATGTCCACCTCGGATGTCGCAATCCCCATTCAGCGCTCCTCGATTCCTTGGGCGTCGTTCGTTGACGACGGAAGGTGGCGCGCCAGCGGACCACTCGCCTGTCACTCGACAGTTTTCACATTCGTCGGCGGCCGTGGGTGTCGGTGGCGTAACCAAACTCGTGCACACGTAACCGATGGGTGTCGTTGGTTTCTATCGTGTGACAGATAACGGGGAGACCCCTTTTGGCCTGCGGGTTGGGCCACGATGTGGCGATGACCGTCACACGTTCGGGCCGGCCTCGCCTGACGTCGCAGCGACGGCCGGGGAGCACGGCACGCGACGAGATACTCGACGCCGCGGGTGAGCTGTTCACGACGACCGGCTACACCGGAACATCCACCCGGACCATTGCCGAGGCAGTCGGGATCCGTCAGGCCTCGTTGTATCACTACTTCAAGACCAAGGACGACATCCTCTGCGCGCTGCTCAGCCAAACCGTCACGCCGACTTTGTCATTCATCCCGATATTGGCCGCCGCCGCCCCGCCCATGACTGCCCGCGAACATCTCCACGCGCTGGCGGCGTTCGACGGTCACCAGCTGCTCAACGGCCGCTGGAACCTGGGGGCGCTATACCTGCAACCGGAGCTGCGCGGCGCACTGCTGCAGCCGTTCTGGTCGGATCGCGAACGGCTGCGGCTGCACTATCTGGCACTGAGCCGGGCCATCGCTGCCGAAACCGGAGTGGACGCGGTCGCCGCCGAGCTGCCGTTCCGCCTCGTCGAATCATTGGTGAACATGTGGGCCGACCGGCGCGACGACGACCGGACCGGGCTGCCCATGGTCGTGGCCGACGCCTGCCTGCGGGTGCTGGGTGTCGCCGACGCCGCCACACCGGCGTTGCGCGCGCGCAGCGCAGCCGAACTGGCCCGGCACACCGCCGCGTTACGGCCTGTCCAGTAGCGAGCCGAATCTCATCGCCATCCACGGCTTGCGCCCGCCCGCGCGCAGTTTGCCCCGCAGAAGTTGCGGGCCCTGGCCGATTCGGCCGTAACTCCGCAGCAGGAACGCGACGGGCTCGGCGGTGATGACGCAGTCGGAGCGCTCACCGGCCGAGGTGACGGTCGCAGCGCCGTCGGCGATGGCCACGCGGAAACGCGGTCCCCCGCGCATCCGGAGTTCATACGTTGCCCGCACACCCACTGCGCGCGACGGTTTCAGGTACTGGGGCGCGATGCTCAGCACGCCGGGTATGACCAACAGTGCGTCCTCCGCGGTGACGGGCCATTGCATGCGCGCCGATCGTGCGACGTCGAAGCCATGGACGAGCTGCTCGCCCAGCAGTAGGCAGGTCATCGTCGACGGCGTGATCACCAGACCGTTCGGAGTCGTGATCTCGGCCGTCGGATCGGCGGACGGGGCCACCGCCAGGTACGCCAGTGCGGCGTCCTCGAGCAGGTCGGCCAGTCGATGCATGTCCCGCCCGGGGATCTCCTCGAGGTGACGGGCGTTGACCTTCGCGCTCAGCTTCGACGGTGAGTCCATCGCCGGATTCGCATGTGTCATATAGCCGTTGCGGTATCGAGTCAGTGCCTTCGTGTAGTCCCGAAGATCACCGACCACGTGGGCGGCGGTCTCCGCGGCGGTCCAGTCGAGTCGCCGTGTCGCGGCGTTGGGCGTTTCGATGGTTCGCCAGAGCTGCGACGTGCGCTCGACGGCGGCGCGGAAGGCATCCAGGGTGCGGCCGTGCGCGTGGCGGGCGCTTTCGGCGGGGCCCGCGGTGTCGAGGGTGGCCGATGTCATGAGCGAACTCCCGTGTGATTCGTCCCGTAGATAGCTTCACTATTTCACATATCGTTTATTCATGGAATGTCAATAGGGTTGTTGCGTCGTTCGAAGGAGGAAGATGCCCGAACCGGAAACCGAGCAGCCGGCGTCGCTGCGCGCCGCGCAGGTCGCGCAGACCCGGGCCGCCCTGGTCGCTGCCGGCCGGCGCCTGTTCGGCGAAAACGGCTTCCGGGCCACGTCGGTCGACGATCTCGCGCGTGAAGCGCGGGTCACGACAGGTGCGCTCTATCACCACTTCCCCACCAAGACAGCCCTTTTCGAAGCAGTCTTCATTCAGGCGCACACCGACCTCTTGAAGGCCGCGACCGTGGCGGCTCAGGGCGCCACCGACGATCTCGACGAACTCGGCCGCGGCTTCGACGCCTTCCTCGACGGCGTACTGCAGCGTGACGTCCAGCGCATCCTGGTGTTGGACGGACCAGCGGTGCTCGGCCTCGCCAGGTTCACCGAACTCGACGAGCAGTACTCGCACGCGGCGATCATGCATGCGCTGGTCTCAGCCGTCCGGACCGGAGCGATTCGGGTCGACGACCCGGAGACCACAACCCGATTGCTGCTCGGTGCGCTCACGCGCGGCGCCATGTTGATCGCGAACTCACCGGATCCGGTCGAGACGCGCGACGCGGTCGCCCGGTCGATGCGATCTCTGCTCAACGGATTCCTGGTCCCCGGCTGACGAGAGGATGCTGGGCTCATGACGCGTCCAGGACCGCCGCGCCGCTGGGATCCGTTCCGGCCGCTGGACATGTTGGCCGCGCTCTGGTCGACGGCCGCGGTGGCGCCCGTGAACACCGGTGCGGCGGCGGCCTACCGCACGTTGTTCCTCACGCTGCGCCGCCTCGTCGTCGGACGGCGGTTGACCGTCCGGCTCGCCGACGGCGATCTTGCCCTGACGATCACCGAGTTCGACTCGCGGCTCGATCTGCGCGGCCTGTCCGTCGGTCAGCTCAACGACGTGCGGCTCGCCGCCCGCGACCTGTACTGGAACGGACACCGCTTCGAACGGGCCTGCGCGGTGCTGCACAACGTGCACATGCGGCCGTCGGTGCCACCGGTGTTGGTCGCCGCACCGGTCGAGCTCACGCTGGAACTGCCTGCGCCGGTCCTCGACGAGCTGTTCCGCTGGGCCGCGCCGCGGCTGTCGGGCGAAGTCGGCCCCGACGGCATCGCCCGGCTCAGCCTGGCCCGCCGCCAGGGCAGCGGCCACGTCGAGGTCGAAACCCGCATCGACGGGTCCACGCTGTGGATCACACCGCGCGCGATCGTGCGGCGCCGCAGATGGCCGCTGCCGCAACGCACCCCCGGTTACCCGGTGCGGTTGCCCGAATTGCCCCGCGGACTTCGACTCACCGACGTCGATCTGGCCCCCGGCGTGGTCAGGTTGACCGGGACGCTGCCGCAGTGGCGCATGGAGATGCCGCGCGCCCGGCTGGAAGACGTCATCGGTCAACTCAGCACCGTCGGGCGTCCGCTCAACCTGATCTGGCCGGGCCGGGAGATCTGAGGCTTACTACAGTCTCGGTCGTGGTCGACGACGGTTTCGCTGACGGATATCGCCGGTATGTCGCACTCGGTGACAGCCAGACCGAGGGGCTGTGGGACGGCGACGACGCCACCGGCGTCTACGGTTTCGCGGATCGGCTGGCGGTCATGTTGGACGCCGTTCGTCCCGGCCTCGTCTACGCCAACCTCGCCGTGCGCAGCAGACGGATCCGCGACGTCCTCGACGACCAGCTGCCGGCGGCGCTGGCCATGCAGCCGGACCTCATCACCAGCTGCATCGGAATGAACGACGTCACCCGCCCGGGCCGCTCCTTCGACCGCGCGCTCGCCGACCTGGACTTCCTGCACGACCGACTCGCAGAGTCGGGGGCAACCATCGTCACGACGACGTTTCCCGACCTGGCGCGCATCCTGCCGGTGGGGCGTCTCATCGCGGCGCGGGTGGTGCAGATCAACCACGTCATCAGGTCGGCCGCCGCCCGGCACGGATTCCGACTGGTCGACCTCTACGGCGCGGCGTCGATGACCGATCCCGACACCTGGAGCACCGACCGGGTGCACGGCTCACCCAAGGGGCATGCGCTGTTCGCCGCTGCCGCGGCCGAGGCGCTCGGCCTGCCCGGCAGCAGTCACGACTGGGCGTTGGCGGGTCCCGACGTCGTGCGACCGGACTTCAGGTCGCGGATGTACTCACAGGTGGCGTGGGCGCAGAATCTGTTGATGCCCTGGTTGTGGCGACACTTCCGCGGCCTGTCGGGCGGAGACGGCCGGTCTGCGAAACGTCCTGTGCTGGAAGATGTTCAGGGACTAAAGGCCGTGCTGGGTAGCGCGGTGGGTTCAGAAGCCGAATAGGCCGAGCGGTATCGGCGACTCACCGTTGCCGATCGCCGCGACCGCGCCGGGGCAGAAGACCGAGATGGCCAGGCCGGTGAACATGGTGGCCGGACCGAGCGACATGCCTGCGGTGTCGGCGACCTGGGCGGCGGCGTCCGCAGCGGTCTGTCCGGGCTCCGAGAGCATCGGGCACACCGACTGGCCCAGCGCGGCGGTGTCGGTCGGATTGGTGACACCGACGCCCGCATTGCTCAGCGCATCGATGAACGCGTCGTCGGTCGGGTCGGCCTGCGCGGGCGCGGCGAACGGCACGGCCAAGGCGAATGCGCCGACGGCGAGAACGGTGAGGCGAGCGGTCTTCGTGATTCTGCGGGGCACGGGCAAATCGTACGGGCGAAGGTGGCCGTCGGCCGAATCACGGACCGGTCCACACGTCGGCGATCTGGCTGCCGACGTCGATGATCTTGGCCTTCAGCGACTCCGGGCTGTCGATTTCGCCGGACACGTGAGCCGAGATGAAGCGCTTGATCTCCGCGTCCACCCCGGCGACGACGCGCAGCAACTCGGCACGGAGCGTCTTCGACGTGACGTGAATGGCGATGTCGGATGGTCTCGGCTTCTCGACGTCGAGAATCAGCAGCAGCGGAGCGGCGGCCAGCGCCGAGGCCCGCAGTGCGATCTCGCCGAACACCATGAACCGTGGCTTGTCGATGCGCAGGTCGATGACCATGTCGATCTCTAGCGGAATGCGGATCGAGAACGTGATCGCCTCACCCACGTGACGGGTGACCGTCGGAGACTGCACCTTCACCTTGGCGGTGACCTTGGCGATGCCACCGGGCCCCTGACCCATGGGACCCATCTCGAACTCGTCGCCGGCGATCGCCGCGATCGCGTCACCGACGCGTTCCTCGGTGACGGCGATCTCGAAGAAGCGGCGGCCGAATTCCTCGTAGGTCAGATACTCGTGGTCAGGCATGGTGTTCTAACCGTCTCACGTCCGTGCAGGCGTCGGTGCAGGGCGGCCGAATTCAGCGGACCTCGGTGAACAGCCGGATCCTGCCGATGGTGGGCGGGCCCGCGCTCGTGTCGGCGAACAGCACGTGGCGGCGGCCATCGGTCTCGATCCCGGCCGCCACCGTGCGGCCTGCGGCGATCAGCTTTCGCGGGTGTCCGCCGGCCAGCACGCCCACCAGGTCGGAGGCGCCCACCCGCTCGTCGTCGCCGAGCGTGACGAGCGACCCCTCGGACAGACGCCGCCGGACCGCGAGTTCATCGCCCGCGCAGGCGTCATCGAGCAATCCCGCCAGCTCGCGCTTGCCGCGCGCGCCGACGCCACGAAGACCCGAGACGAAGCCAACGGTTCCGCCGGCGCCTTGGTTGGCGAGCAGCGCGCGCGACAGCGACAGGCCGGCGGGCACGGCCGCCGGGCCACCCCTGGCGAACTGCACAACCATAGCCGGCAGTTCCCAGAATGCTTGCAGCCCTGCGATTTTGAGCGTTTCGTCCTGACGTTCGATGTCGTACCGCAGGTAGGCGGGGATCCGCATCACCAGCGAGTCGGCCATCGACACCTCGAGTTCCAGGTCGCGGACGACCGTGCGGCCGACCACGACGTCCGCATCACGGTGGAACGTGATGTCGCGGGGGCCGATGAACGTGTCGTAGAACCGTTCGATCGCGTCGCGGCCGCGGTGCGGGCGGGAACCGACCGGATCCTCGATCCGTCCGCCCGTAGTGAACAGTCCCACCCAGGCTTGGCGGTCGTGCAGCCCCGCCGCCGCGGGCGACTTCTCGACGGTGGCCAGCAGTTCCGCGCGGGTGGGCGCACCGCCGTCGGGCTCGTGATGGGGCATCACCACATCGTCCACCAGGCGTGGTGGACCGGGCGAACGTCGTGGCGAACTTTGCTGTTCTCGCGCACACTGGTGACATAGCGCGAGCATGCGTGACCTGCCATCAAAAGGAGGCGGCGATGAGCCAGAACGGACCGTTCGGCATCGACCCCGAGGATTTCGACCGCGTCTTCCGGGAGGCGGGCGACGGGCTACGCGACGCGCTCGACCGACTGGGCAAGGGCACCGGCTGGGCCACCCTTCTCGACCAGTTCACCCAGTCGCCGCGGCCGAAGGCGGAGCCCGAGACCGCCGGCGAGACCGGCGACGGCGTCTGGGCGATCTACAGCGTGGACGAGCAGGGTGGCGCGCGCATCGAAGAGGTCTACCCCGTCGAACTGGATGCGTTGCGCGCGAACAAGAACAACACCGACCCCACCCGCAAGGTGCGGTTCCTGCCGTATGGCATCGCGGTGAGCGTGCTGGACTCGCCCGAATAGGCAACGTCTGCTCTTCGCGCAAGCGCTCATCGCCGCGGGGACCGCGAAAGCGCTCGGCGTCCGGCAAGCACCCGTTAGGCTTTGCCGCAACGCTGAGGAAGGTTCACGACATGATTCGCGCATCCGTCATCGCCACTGCCGTCGCGGCCGCCGCGGTCAGCCTCGCGCCTACGGCGGCAGCGGATGACAACGACTATCCGGACCTCTCGGGCCGCTACCCCTCCGACGTGCCCGGCATGAACTACGACGCTTCGTTGAGTGCGCCGTGCGACAACTACCAGCTGTTCACCTTCGGCCGCGGTCCTGGCGGCGAGGCGTTGGCGTGCCATTGGATTCCGAACCAGTGGCCGCCGGTCTACACCGGGTTCTGGGTGTCGTCGTACCCGCTCTACGGCCAGCAGGAGATCGGCGCGCCGTGCCCGGGCCCGAAGTCTGCGGCGCAGGCACCCGACGGGCGTCCGATGGTGTGCCTGGGAGCCCAGGGCTGGCAGCCCGGCACGCTCACCGGGGCCGGCTTCTTCCCCGGCTGACGTGACGCCGACCATACATTCAGCGGGTCAATGTATGGTCGTCGATTGTGAGCGATGTCATGGGTGACGTGAACTTCAACCTGTCCGACGTCTTCGGCACGGTCGCGCGGGCGATCCCCGATCAGACGTTCCTGGTCTGGCGTGACCGCCGGCTCAGCTACGCCGACGTCGACGCACGGGTCGACGGGTTCGCGCACTACCTGGCTTCCGTCGGACTGGGCTGCCACACCGAGCGCGACGTCACTCGCCGGGCACGAGTCGGGTCAGGATCACCTCGGCATCTACCTGCGCAACGGCAACGAGTACCTCGAGGCGATGATCGGCAGTCTACCGCGCCCGCGTCGCCCCGTTCAACGTCAGTTATCGCTACGTCGAGGAAGAACTCGTCTACCTGCTGACCGACTCGAACGCCCGAGCGCTGGTCTACCCGGCCGAGTTCGCGCCGCGCGTGGCCGCGATCCGCGACCGCCTGCCCGCGCTCGAGGTGCTGATCCAGGTAGACGATGGATCCGGAGGGCAGGAGCGAAGCGACCCGGGAAATGGCTCCGGCAACGACCTGCTGCCCGGCGCCGTCGACTTCGAGACGATCCTCGCCACCCCAGCCCCGACGCAGGGCATGCCGACCCCGTCCGGTGACGATCTGTACGTCCTCTACACCGGCGGCACGACGGGGATGCCCAAGGGCGTGCTGTGGCGTCAGCACGACATCTTCCTGTCGTCCATGGGTGGACGGCCCTTCGGCGCCGATCAGGCCCTGGCGTCCTACGACGAACTCGCCGACAAGGCGCGCGCTTCCGCCGGGGCGATGTCGATGATGATGATCCCGCCGTTCATGCACGGCGCCGCCCAGTGGGCCGCCTTCAACGCGATCACCATGGGCGGTCGCGTGGTCATCCCCGACGACGTGGAACGGATGCGCCCCGCCGACGTGCTGCGGCTCGCCGAACGCGAGCGGGTACTGAGCATCCCCGTCGTCGGCGATGCGATCGCGCGCCCACTGCTCGACGAGATCGAGTCCGGCGACTACGACCTCTCCGGCTTGTTCACCATCACCAACGGCGGCGCCCCGCTGTCGCCGACCGTTCGGGATCGCATCCTCAAGGCGCTGCCCCACGTGATGCTTCTCGACGCCGTCGGCGCGTCCGAGTCGGGCGCCCAGATGAGCACCTTCACCAGCGCGGGAGCCGAGACGAAGGCCGCGACGTTCACCCCGCAGTCCGACACGGCCGTGGTGTCAGCCGACCTCGACCGCGTGCTGTCCCCCGGGGAGGGACAAGGCTGGCTGGCGCGCCGCGACCTCATCCCGCTCGGCTATCTGGGCGACGAGGCCAAGACCGCGCGCACGTTCCCCACGATCGACGGGGTGCGATGGTCGGTGCCCGGTGACCGGGCCAACGTGCTCGACGACGGACGCATCGAACTGCTCGGCCGTGACTCGGTCACCATCAACTCCGGCGGCGAGAAGATCTTCGTCGAGGAGGTCGAGCGCGCGATCGCGGCCCATCCGGGCGTCTACGACGTCGTGGTCGTGGGCAGGCCCTCCGAACGCTGGGGCAGCGAGGTCGTGGCCATCGTGCAGCTCGCCGAGGGCGCGGCCGCCACCGACGAGGAACTCGTCGAGGTGTGCGGAAAGTCGATCGCGCGCTACAAGATTCCCGAAGGCCTTCATCCGCACCCCGAAGGTCGTGCGGTCCCCCGCAGGCAAGGCCGACTACCGCTGGGCCAAGGAACTCGCGGCCGAAGGTGTCAGGTCGGAGTAGCCGGCGAGGAACGCCGTGGTCCGGTTGCGGAACGTCTCGACCGGCGCGACCGGCTCCAACGAACCCAACGCGGCGAGTGCCTGCGCCTTGAACGCGCACGCCGCACCGCTGAGGACGTGCTCGACCGGCCGGGCGCCCGAGTCGACGCCGGCGGGCCACGAGTCGCCCCACAGGGTGACTTCGGTGAGTCCGCGCTTCAGTGCCCGCAGCACGCCGTCGCGGACCTGCGCGTCGGCGGCGACGACGCCGGACGAGACCGCCAACGCGAGCGCCCGCCGCGGGGCTGATGCATCGTGGTCGGGTTCCTGGAGCTGGGTGTTCAGACCGAGAATCGTCAGGGGGCGGACGTCGCCGCCTGCGGTGAGGACGACCGTGACGTCCCAGCCGCCCATCGCGCGGTCGAACAGCCATCCGCCCGCGGACCGCACGACGTCAGCGACGTCGCATGCCGTTACTTGCAGCTGGTACTTGCCGAGGCCACCGGAGGCCACCCTGGGCCTGGTGACACGCGTAGTGCGCACTGCGCCGAGCTCCGTCCCCTGCTCGCTTCGCTCGCGCCCACCGTCGTGGGTCTCAAACGACTGAGCGCTCATGACATTCCACCTTCGAGTGTTCTCATGCGGATTTTCTGGCCAGCCCCGGCCTACCGAAGAGCGTGACACTTTTACATCGATCTGTAAAGGACCGTGTGGGCTTGTCCCCCGCGAGAGAGTGGCCTCAACGGCGTCACTCGAAGTGCGTGCGGATGCCTGCCAGCATCTCGGCGTGCGCGGCGACGGCCTGCCGCACGGCCACCGCCGCCAGCGGGCGCGGCGTCTGGATTCGGAGCCGTTCGGTAATGCGCGTGCCGTCACCCTCCCCGTCGAAGGACACCACGCCGTCCAGCGCTACCCGGGGGAACTGCCGCGCCTCGGTCAGCACGTCGCCGTGCACCGGAACCCGCAGCCGCGCCGTGTAGGCGATACCCAACGCGAATGGCCCGAACGGGATGCGATCGCGAACCCGATAGCTCTGGGTGTAGCCGTCGGCGTTCTCGGTCCGCGCGGTGGACTGCACCGAGACCACCAGCGGGTGGACCAGCTTGATGTTGTCGAGGTCGACGTAGAAGTCCCTGACCACGTCTGGCGGGGCAGGCACCACGTCGCTGATGGTGCGCTCCGCGCTGGCGATCCACCAGCTGTTTCCGTGGTTCACCAGGCGAATGTAGCGGTAGCTTGGCGGGATGGCGGACGGGCAGGCCGGTGTCGGCCTCGACACACAGTTCTCGCACGTGGTGATCGCAGTCAGCGACATGGACCGCGCGCTTGCCTTCTACCGCGACGTGCTCGGCATGGACATCGTCTTCGATCAGGAATTCATGGGCGATCCGTTCACCGGCCGTGCCGTCGGCGGCTTGGTAGGCGGCGCCAGCATCGAACTCCTGTATGCCCCGACGCAGGTTTCCGACGAGCGCACCGGCACCTCGTACAAACCCGTTGGGATGCAGGTGCTTTCGTTCTCCGTTCCGGACCTGGATCAAGCTCATGCGGTACTGGAAGCCGCTGTCGGAGATCGCGTCCAACGCCCGTTCGAAGTCGAGGATGTGCGGATGTTCTTCGTCACCGACCCCGACGGAACTGTGCTCGAATTCGTCGAATTCCCCGGTGGTGCACGCAATCCCGCTGAACTGCACCGAGGTGTTCCCGGTGCTGACGCGTGAAACTGGCTTATACCGCTGAGCATTTCGCGCGAACGACGCTCAAAGTAATTGGTATCGAATCGATTTGACTGAACTTGCCGGGATGCCGTCCGACAAACCCGCGATCGTGCGGATTCTTACGCCGCGACGGCGTGTTGCGTACGACACCGCACACTCGTCCACAGGTGGGCCCCATCGCCATCACGCCAGAGACCCGGATTTCGACGTATCCATGCCTGATTCGGCATGTTTCGCGCACCTGAGCCCGTCCACCTCGAATTTCGCCCCTACTGTATCGATTCAGTTCAGTTTTCACTTGTCGCTCGTGTGCACGTTTGGCAACGGCAGACCCACTCCATCTGCGGCCGCAAAAGGGGTGCTCGAACGCTTCGCTTGACCTGCGAAGAAAGCACGTGTGAGCTGGTGTTTCAACGTAATTCGCGGTTCGCTTGATGAAAGTGATTCTGGCGCAGCAACGCAGCTGGAACTGACAAAGTCCTGTACGCGAGAAGGCCAGTCGCCCAACGAGTTTTGTCGATCAGGTCAAGTCGTTCTTGAAACGTGATGGCCGCCACATATTTTGGCTTCGAGCAAATTCCATTGCTAGTGTCCGGCCGCATGATTGGAATTGCGACTGCAACGCTGTTCACACTCGTAAACCAGGTTTCGGGTACTCCCTACGTTTCGGGCGGTGACTCGGCCCATGGCACCGACTGCTCGGGTCTTGCGTCCTGGGTGGCCAACGCGGCCACGGGCAGGCCGATCTACGGCGACAGGTTCCACACGGGGAACGAGGAGGCCGCTCTCCTGGCTCGCGGCTTCAAGTACGGCACCGCACCCGGCGCCTTGGTGATCGGCTGGAACTCCGGCCACACCGCCGTGACGCTGCCCGACGGCACTCCCGTGTCCAGTGGCGAGGGCGGCCGTGGCGTCAAGGTCGGCGGTGGTGGCGCCTTCCAGCCTCAGTTCACCCATCACATGTACCTGCCGGTGGCGCCAGAGGCCCTCGACGCGCCGCCCGCGGACGCGCCTCCCCCGCCGTTCGATCCGTTCGCGCCGCCGCCCCCGCCGCCTGCCGATCCGTTCGCCCCGCCGCCCCCGCCTGCCGACGTCGTAACCGTGGGATTCGAGGCGCCTGCACCGGAGGCCGGCCCCGGCGCCCCCGAGCCAGGCCTGGAGCTTCCTCCTGCGCCCCCGGAGGAGATTCCCGCTCCCGCGCCCGAGCTGGTGCCCATGCCGCCCCCAGAGGCGATCTAGAACCTCTTCGAACGCGGTCCGAGCAAGACCGCCCGAACACCGATTCGATGCCGTGTGCACCTCGTGCACACGGCATCGGTCGTTTCAGCGTCGGTTCGGGCCATCGTCTTCTCCAACGACACCGCGTGCGATCCGACCACTTCGGCTCACCGCGATTGCAAATCCGGCCCGCGCGAGCCCGGTGGCGCATTACCCGTCTTCGCCGGGGTTTGGGCAGGTCCGCCCGGGGCACGGGCGGCGCAATGTCGGAGCGCCGAGATGCCCGCTGGCGACGTCGTCGGGTGGCGTGTGGGAACGGTCTTACCGTGATTGACCAGCCCACATAGACCACCGATGACGAGGAGGGACGTGACTTCCCCGGATCCCACGCCCATCCGCCGTCCACGCGCGGACCAGGCCCGCCTCGTCGCGGACGTGCTCCGCCACCAGATCCATGCGGGCGGCTATCCCGACGGATTGCCGGCAGAAGGCGAGCTGGCGTCCGAGTTCTTCGTGTCGCGCAACACCGTCCGTGAGGCGCTCGCCGCACTGAAGAACGAGGGCCTCATCGGCCGCGGACCGAAGGTCGGCACACACGTCGCCGTCCGCAAGTACGACCACGGCCTCGATGCGCTCGTGGGCCTCAAGGCCACCTTCAAGGGATACGGCGAGATCCGCAATGAGGTGCGTGCCGCCATGGCGGTGGCCGCTCCCCCTGCGGTGGCCAACCGCCTCGCGCTCAGCCCCGGCGAAGAGGTCGTCTTCGTCGAGCGTCTCCGCTTCCTTGGCGATCTGCCGGTGAGCCTGGACATGACCTATCTGGCGCCCGACATCGGTGCGGCGGTCCTCGAGAACTCGTTGGAAACCAACGACATCTTCGCGCTCATCGAGGAGGCCACCGGCACGCGCCTCGGCACCGCGGGGCTGGCCGTCGAGGCCGTCGCGGCGGACGCGCACACCGCGGCCCTCCTGCAGGTTCCCGACGGCTCGGCGGTGCTGTTGATGGAACGACTCACTCACCTCGACGACGGCAGGCCCGTCGACCTCGAGTACATCCGAATGCGCGGCGACCGAATCACGCTGCGCGGCAACTTGATGAGAGGTTCTTCATGACGCTGGTCAACCAACGTGTCGACGTCCCCGTCACCATCGACGAATCCCTGTGCATCGAGGGTTGCACGCTGTGTGTCGAGATCTGTCCGTTGGACTCGCTGGCGATCAACCCGGAGAACGGCAAGGCGTTCATGCACGTCGACGAGTGCTGGTACTGCGGGCCCTGCGCGGCCCGCTGTCCCACCGGCGCAGTCACCGTCAACATGCCCTACCTCCTCCGCTGATCTCAGGAACATTCATGAAACGCATACTCGCCGCGCTCCTGACCGCCGTCACCGCTGGTTCCTTGGCCGCGTGCTCGCTGGACTCGACGTCGCAGTCGGCCGACACCATCGACGTCGTCATCGGCTATCAGTCCAAGACGATCAACACCGTCACTGCTGGAACGCTATTGCGGGCCAAGGGATTCCTGGAGAAGCGGCTCGGTGACATCGGCAAGTCCTCGGGCAAGACGTACAACGTCCAGTGGCAGGACTACGACACCGGCGCCCCGATCACCGCGCAGATGGTCGCCGAGAAGATCGACATCGGTTCGATGGGCGACTACCCGCTGCTCATCAACGGCTCGAAGACGCAGTCGAACGAACGTGCCCGCACCGAGTTCGTCTCCGTCACCGGGTACAGCCCGACCGGCTCCCTCAACATGGTCGTCGTCCCGCCCGACTCGCAGATCCGGAACATCGCCGATCTGAAGGGCGTGAAGGTCTCCGCCAGCGTCGGCTCCGCAGGCCACGGCACGCTCGTCCGCGCACTCGACAACGCGGGGATCGACCCCGCCAAGGGTGTCGAGGTGCTCAATCAACAGCCCCAGGTCGGCGCATCGGCACTGGAATCGGGTCAGGCGCAGGCACTCTCGCAGTTCGTCGCGTGGCCAGGTCTGCTGGTCTTCCAGAACAAGGCCAAGCTGCTCTACGACGGTGCCGAAGGGAACTACCCCACCTTCCACGGCGTCGTCGTCCGCAGGGACTACGCGAGCGAGCATCCCGAGGTGCTCGACGCGTTCCTGCAGGCGCAACTCGACGCCACCGAGTTCCTCAACCAGAACCCGTTGGAGTCCGCGAAGCTCGTCGCCGACGGCAGCGGGCTGCCCCAGGAGGTGGTGTACCTCTACAACGGCCCCGGCGGCACCAGCTTCGACACCACGCTGAAACCCTCACTCATCCAAGCGTTCAAGGGCGACGTGCCCTACCTGAAGTCCATCGGCGACTTTGCCGACCTCGACATCGATGGCTTCGTCTCCGACGACGCGATCCGCAAGGCGTTCACCGAGCGGGGTCAGGACTACGACGCCGCGCTGAACTCGACCACCAATCCCTCGACCATCAAGGGCCAAGACCCGGTCTGCAACGTCGCGGTTGCCGATCCGAAGTTGGCAGGCGAACTGTGGCTCGACGGCAAGGACGCCACCCAGCCGGCCGCCAACCCCGGCTGCCTGCTCCGCGCCATCCGCGAGGCCACCGCACGCGGTGAACGCGTGCGCGCCGCCTACGTCCCCGACACCGAGTTCGGCACGCGATGGTTCGCCGACAAGTCCATCTGGGTCAGCGACGGCCGCAACGTTCTGCCGTTCGGTACCCTCGCGGGCGCCGAGCGCTACACCGGCGCGCACCCGGGCTCGACGGTCGTCGACTACCAGCAGGCACTGGCGGGTGCGGTATGACCGCCCCTCCCGCGGTGCTTGTTGTCGATGCACCGATCGTCGCCGCACCGAGCACGTCCGGTTCTGCGGGCCGGACGTCCGTCGTGGCACTCCTGGCTGGTGCGCACCGCATCGGTGGTCGCCGCCATCGGACTGTGGCAGCTGTTGACCGCCAACCACGTTCGGCTCTGGCTGCGGTTCGACACGCTGCCGACGGTGACCGAGATCGTCGCCGCGTTCGGCCATCGGCTCGGCACCAACGACTACTGGCTGGATCTCGGCCAGTCGCTGATCCGGATCCTCACCGGCTTCGCGATCGCCGCCGTGGCCGGCGTGGTCACCGGGATCCTGCTGGGCCGATCGAATGCGTTCGCCAACGTGTTCGGCCCGCTGGCCGAGCTGGCCCGACCGATCCCGGCGATCGCCATCGTGCCCGTGGCGATCCTGCTCTTCCCCTCCGACGAGGCGGGCATCGTCTTCATCACGTTTCTGGCCGCCTACTTCCCGATCATGGTCAGCACGCGGCACGCGGTACGGGCGTTGCCGACCATCTGGGAGGACTCGGTGCGCACGCTCGGCGGCGGACGAGTTGACGTCCTCGTCCGCGTGGTGCTCCCGGGGATCCTGCCCGGCGTGTTCGGCGGTCTTTCGGTCGGCATCGGCGTCGCATGGATCTGCGTCATCTCCGCGGAGATGATCTCGGGCCGGCTTGGCGTCGGGTACCGCACCTGGCAGGCCTACACCGTGCTGGCGTATCCGGACGTGTTCGTCGGCATAATCACCATCGGCGTGCTGGGCTTCGCCACCTCCGCAGCCGTCGAACTGATCGGCCGCCGGGTCACCCGGTGGCTGCCGCGCGGCGAGGAGAAGGTGCGATGACCGGCACCGGCATGACCCTGGAATTGCACGACCTGGTGCTGAGCTACGGCGGTGCTCCGGTGGTCGACGGGCTCGCCCTGACCGTGCGGCCCGGCGAGATCCTGGTGCTCACCGGGCCCTCGGGATGCGGGAAGTCGACTGTGTTGCGCGCACTGGCGGGGCTCTTGCGCCCCGACGCGGGCCACATCAGCGCCGACGGCGACCGCGTCACCACAACGTCACGCGACCGCGCAATGGTGTTCCAGGACAACGCTCTTCTGCCGTGGCGCACCGTCCGGTCCAACGTCGAGCTCGCGCTGAAGCTCGCCGGTCGCCCGCGCAACGGCCGCCGTGAGGAGGCACTGCGTTGGATCGCCGACGTCGGCCTGACGGGCTTCGAGGACTACCTGCCCAAGAGCCTGTCCGGCGGGATGCGGCAGCGCGTCCAGCTGGCCCGTGGGCTGGCGGGCGCACCGCGTGCGGTGATGATGGACGAGCCGTTCGGCGCCCTCGACACCCAGACCCGGGCGAGCATGCAGCGCCTGCTCATCGAGACCTGGCGCGCGCACCCCACGACGGTGGTGTTCGTGACCCACGACGTCGACGAGGCACTGCTCATCGGCGATCGCATCGCCGTGCTGGGCCGTGCAGGCCAGCCGTTGCGTGCCCTCCTGGAGGTGCCGGACCCGCGCGCGATCACCGACCGCAGTGCGTTGCGTGCTGAAGTAATTGCCGCCCTTGATCATTCGGAGCTAGTGAACTGATGGACATTCCCGACCTGGCGGACGCCGTCCGCCTCGACTGCGACGTGCTGGTGATCGGCGGCGGCACCGCGGGGACCATGGCCGCGCTGACAGCTGCCGAGAACGGCGCCCAGGTGCTGCTTCTCGAGAAGGCGCACGTGCGTCATTCCGGCGCACTGGCGATGGGCATGGACGGCGTCAACAACGCCGTCATCCCCGGTAAGGCCACGCCCGAGGACTACGTCGCCGAGATCACCCGCGCCAACGACGGAATCGTCAACCAGCGCACCATCTATCAGACCGCCACCCGCGGATTCGCGATGGTGCAGCGGCTGGAGCGCTACGGGGTGAAGTTCGAGAAGGACGAGCACGGTGAATATGCCGTGCGCCGCGTGCACCGCTCCGGCTCCTACGTGCTGCCCATGCCCGAGGGCAAGGACGTCAAGAAGGCGCTGTACCGGGTGCTGCGGCAAAGGTCGATGCGCGAGAAGATCCGCATCGAGAACCGGCTCGTTCCCGTCCGCGTCCTGACCGACGTCAACGGCCGCGCAGTCGGCGCCGCCGCACTCAATAGCCGCACCGGTGAGTTCGTCGTGGTCGGTGCGAAGGCGGTGATCCTGGCCACCGGTCCGTGTGGCCGCCTCGGCCTGCCCGCGTCGGGCTACCTCTACGGCACCTACGAGAACCCGACCAACGCGGGTGACGGCTACTCCATGGCGTACCACGCCGGCGCGGAGCTGTCGGGAATCGAGTGCTTTCAGATCAACCCGTTGATCAAGGACTACAACGGTCCGGCGTGCGCGTACGTGGCCAATCCCTTTGGCGGCTACCAGGTCAACGCGGCAGGCGAACGCTTCGTCGACTCCGACTACTGGTCGGGTCAGATGATGTCGGAGGTCAAGCGGGAGATCGAATCGGCCCGCGGCCCCATCTACCTCAAGGTCAGCCATCTGCCCGACGAGACGCTTTCCTCGCTCGAGAACATCCTGCACACCACGGAACGGCCGACCCGCGGCACGTTCCACGCCAACCGGGGCCACGACTACCGCACCCACGACATCGAGATGCACATCTCCGAAATCGGGCTGTGCAGTGGGCATTCCGCGTCCGGTGTGTGGGTCGACGAGCACGCCCGCACCACCGTGCCGGGGCTGTACGCGGCGGGCGACCTGGCGTGCGTTCCACACAACTACATGATCGGCGCGTTCGTCTACGGCGAGCTCGCGGGCCAGGACGCAGCGGCGACGCTCGCCGACGTCACAGCGCCCCAGTCACTTCCGGCCGATCAGATCGCGGCCGCGCACGAGCTGATCTACGGGCCGCTGCGCCATCCCGACGGCCCGCCGCAGCCGCAGGTCGAGTACAAGCTCCGCCGCTTCGTCAACGACTACGTGGCGCCGCCGAAGACCGCGACGAAGCTGTCCATCGCGGTACAGACGTTCGACCGCATGCGCGATGAGGTCGCCGGCATCGGTGCGTCGACGCCGCACGAGTTGATGCGGGCGGTGGAGGTGTCGTTCATCCGGGACTGCGCGGAGATGGCGGCCCGCTCGTCGCTGACGCGCACGGAGTCGCGATGGGGGCTGTACCACGACCGTTCGGACCTTCCCGAGCGCGACGACGAGAACTGGCGCTATCACCTCAACCTGCGCAGGGCCGCCGACGGATCGATGGAGTTCCTGAAGCGGCCGGTGTCACCGTACTTCGTGCCGGTACCCGGACTGGACGACATTCCCACCGACGGCACGGCGACCATCCCCGTTGAGCAACCCGGTCTCGTCGGCGGGCAGGCGCCTGCCACCGACCGGACCCGAGTCAACGCAACCACCACCGCGCAGCCTCCGTCGCCACGCATCGCCGCGGTGCTCGCCCTGGAATCTCCCACAGTCGACGAGCTGTCGGCGTTCCTGACCGATCCCGACGCCGGCGTGCGACGCACGGCGGTGGACGTCCTCACCGAGCACCTACCCGACGACTACGGGCCAGCCTTGCTAGCGGCCCTCGACGACCGTGATGCGGCCGTCCGCGCGGCGGCCGCCGACGGGACGCGTGAACTGGTGGAGGTGCTGCCCGATCCCGCAGCGGCGCAGCCCTTCCTGGACTCCGCCGACCCCGTGGTGCGCGCGGCGACCGTCTATCTCCTCAGTTCGCGCCGGGTCGGCGGAGCGGCACACTTTCGCCGCATGCTCGAGGACCCGGACCACCGGGTCCGCATCGAGGCGGTCCGCGCGCTGGTGTCCGTCGACGACGCGGACGGGGTGAGCGCCGCCCGGTCCGACGACAATCGGGAGGTACGCATCGCCGTGGCCACCGCGCTCGGGACCCTCGGCGAGGGAGCCGCCGCAATCGGCACGCTGATCGCCGATCCGGACCCGTTGGTGCGGGCCGCTGCGCTGTCCGCGCTCGGCACCGGCGCGTTTCCCGACACGGACCTGGCGGCGATCGAGCGCGCGCTGGCGGAATCGGCGTGGCAGGTTCGCCAGGGCGCCGTCCGCGCGTTGGCCGGAGTGGGCACGGCAGTCGCCGTCGCGCCGTTGACCCGCGCGTTGCGCGACCCACACCTCGACGTGCGCAAGGCGGCCGTTCTTAGCCTGACGCGGTGGGCGCCCTCGGACATCGCCGCCCGTGAGGCACTGAATGCGGCGCTCGACGACGGCGACGCCGACGTGCGGGCGTACGCGCGGCACGCACTGGGCACCGCAGTGGAGGCCAGCGGCGTAGGTGCCTGACCGCTCATCTGGGCGGATTGCCAACGCCCATCGAGAAACTGGCTCGCGGTCCCCGGAATTCGCCGGCACCCTTGTAGGATCAGCGGGTGGTCGATCCCTCCGCCAAGACAACGATGAGCTTGCGCGAACGGAAGAAACAGCGGACGCGCCGCATGCTGATCGACGCGGCGGTCGACCTCTGCCTACGGCAGGGGTACGAGTCCACCACCATCGAGCAGATCGCCTCGGCCGCCGACATCTCGACGCGGACCTTCAGTCGCTACTTCGCCACCAAGGACGCGGTGTTCATCGCCGTCCTCGACGACTTCGCCGACGAGATCGTCGCGGAATTAACAACGCAGCCATGGGATCTCGGTCCGCTGGAGGCACTGCGCGCTGCACACGTGGCGGTGCTGGACCGGCTGAGCAAACGGCCGCTGGAAAGAATGTCCGCCGAACGTCTCGCGATGATGATCCGGATCGTCTACTCCCACGACACGTTGCGCCAGGCGGCCATCGACTACCGCAGCCAGCCCATGATGGAACTCCTGGCCGCGCACATGGGCGTCCCCCTCGACGACCGCAGGTTGAATCTGGCCATCGCGCTGTTCTCGACGACCATCGTCAACGCGTGCAGCGATCTGATCGCCGAACCCGGCGGTCCGCCCGCGACCGGAAGCCATCACGGAACGGCTCGATGACGCGCTCGGCCAGGTGGCCGACTTCACGGCCAAACTGAACGTGCGCTGACGCTCGGTCCCTACGGCTTGCGCATTCGGGCGCCCGCCACGGCGATCGCGACGCCGACGAGCGCGATGATCGGGCCGAGAACCGACCACATCGTCGTGTTGCTCATCGGGCTACCGCCGACCGCGCCGAAGCCCTGCAGCGAGAACAACAGGCCGAACAACGCAACGATGACACCCAGCAACACGACGGCGATCCGCATGACTCGACAGTAACCGCACGGGCAGGCTTCGCAATGTCCGATGTGGGCTGCCCCGCACTGCCATGATGATCGATGTCCTCGTCATCGGGAGGAGCGCCCGTGTCGCGTCGGCTTGGCCGCGACGATCACGTCACCCACTTGGCGGACGGACGGGCACTGGGCTTTGCGCAGTACGGCCGGCCGGATGGCCGGGTCGTCGTCAACGCGCACGGTGGAATGGCATGCCGCCTCGACGTCGCGGCCGCCGCGAAGACCGCCGACGAATGCGGGATTCGGTTGATCTCACCGGATCGGCCAGGCATCGGATTGTCCGACCCGCAGCCGAACCGCACGATCTCGGACTGGGCCCATGACGTCGGCGAGTTGATGGACCAGCTGGGCGTAGAGCGCTTCGCGGCGATGGGATGGTCGATGGGCGGCCAGTACGCGGCCGCGCTCGGTCATGCCTGGCCTTCTCGGGTGACGCGAGTGGCGATCATCGCAGGCGCCGTGCCGCTGACCGATCCGGCGGCCTTCGATCGGCTTCCGTCGATGGATCGCGTCTTCACCCGGCTGTCGCAACGTGTTCCGTGGGCCGCTCGGCAGTGCTTCCGAGCCATGGGGTTCGCCGCCCGGTCCGCACCAAACCTCTACGGCCGCTTGGCCGCCCGCGATCTCGGCGCGGCGGACGGCGCGGTGCTCCGCGACGAGGGATTCGACGCGTTCGCCGCGATGTCACGGGAGGCACTTCGACGTCCCGCAGGCGTGGCCGAGGAGTACCGGGCGTGGATGCGGCCGTGGGGGTTCGCGCCAGCCGATCTTCGGGTGCCGGTCGATGTCTGGGCCGGAACCGAAGACGAACTGGTCGATGCCTCGTGGCCCGCCGAACTCGCCGGGCAGATTCCGGGTGCGACGTTGAACATGCGCAGCGGCGGGCACTTCATGGCACACCTGTATTACCGAGAGATCTTCGTTACCCTGATTCCGCGAGATTGAACTCACGCAACTAGTTACTCGCACTTCTTCTCCCTAGTTTCAATCTCGCGGGTCTCCTTTGGCTCCCACCAGTCGTCGACTGGGCGACGCCACGCGCCGCCGAGAGACCTCCCTGTGAGGCGGCTGAATCTGGTATGACTAAGCCGGACACGACGTCGTAGGGAGGAGCTCCGCCGAAGTGCCCAACTGGCGTGGACACGACGCGGTGAGCGCTCCCACCAGCGAGCCCGTCGATCCGACCGAGCAGCCGCGGCGTACCGGCCTGGCGAAGTGGATCCGCCGATTGGCGGTCCCGATCATCATCGGTTGGATCCTGCTCGTCGCGCTGCTGAACGTCACCGTCCCGCAGCTCGAAGTCGTCGGACAGATGCGGTCGGTCTCGATGAGCCCCGACGAAGCGCCGTCCGTCATCGCGATGAAGCGCGTCGGAACGGTCTTCGAGGAATTCAAGTCCGACAGCTCGGCAATGATCGTGCTGGAGGGCGACGAACCCCTCGGCGACGACGCGCACCGCTTCTACGACGAGCTCGTCGACCGGCTCGAGGCCGACACGAAGTACGTCGAACACGTCCAAGACTTCTGGGGCGATCCGCTGACGGAAGCCGGCGCCCAGAGCGATGACGGCAAGGCGACGTACGTCCAGGTATATCTGGCCGGCAATCAGGGTGAAGCCCTGGCCAACGAGTCGGTGGCAGCCCTGCAGGAACTCGTCGCCGGCCTTCCTCCCCCGCCGGGTGTCAAGGTGTTCGTCACGGGTGGCTCGGCGCTGGCGGCCGACCAGCAGATCGCCGGCGACCGAAGCGTCCGGATCATCGAGCTGGCGACGTTCGGGGTCATCATCACGATGCTGCTGCTCGTCTACCGGTCGATCGCCACCGTCCTCATCGTGCTCGTGATGGTGTTCCTCGGGCTGTCGGCGTCCCGCGGTGCGGTGGCCTTCCTCGGCTACCACGAACTCATCGGGCTCTCCACCTTCGCGACCAACCTCCTGGTCACGCTCGCGATCGCCGCCGCAACCGACTACGCGATCTTCCTCGTGGGGCGCTACCAGGAAGCCCGCACGATCGGCGAGGACCGCGAATCGGCGTTCTACACGATGTTCCACGGCACCGCCCACGTGGTGCTGGGCTCGGGGATGACGATCGCCGGTGCGACGTACTGCCTTTCGTTCACCCGGCTGCCCTACTTCCAATCGCTGGGCGTCCCGCTGGCGGTCGGCATGACGGTGGCGGTGTTCGTGGCCCTGACTTTGGGGCCCGCGGTGATCACGGTCGCCAGCCGGTTCGGATTGCTGGAGCCCAAGCGCGCCATGCGGATCCGGGGTTGGCGGCGGTTGGGTGCCGCCGTCGTGCGGTGGCCCGGCGCGGTGCTGGTGGCGACGATCGCGCTGTCCCTCATCGGCTTGGTCACCCTGCCCGGCTACTCACCCAACTACAACGACCGCAACTACCTTCCCCCGGACCTGCCCGCGAACGCGGGATACGCAGCGGCCGAACGGCATTTCTCCGTCGCCAGGATGAACCCCGAGCTGCTCCTCATCGAAGGCGACCGCGACCTGCGCAATGCGGCGGACTTCCTGGTCATCGACAAGATCGCCAAGGCCGTCTTCCGGGTGCCCGGCATCGGGAGCGTCCAGGCGATCACGCGTCCGGGTGGCAAACCGATCGAGTTCAGCACCATCCCCGCCCAGATGAGCATGGGTGGCGTCAACCAGACCATGAACCGCAAGTACATGCAGGACCGCATGGACGACATGCTGGTCCAGGCGGACGACATGCAGAGCACCATCGACACGATGACCAAGATGATCGCGTTGATGGAGGAGATGAGCGCGACGACGCACAGCATGGTCGGCAAGACCCAGGACATGGCCGTCGATATCGCCGAATTACGCGACCACATCGCCGATTTCGATGACTTCTTCCGCCCGATTCGGAACTACTTCTACTGGGAACCGCACTGCTACGACATCCCGGTCTGCTGGTCGATGCGGTCGATCTTCGACACCCTCGACGGCATCGACACCATGACCGACGACTTCCAGGACATGGTCCCGGACTTGGTGCGGCTCGACACGTTGATGCCGCAGATGGTGGCGTTGATGCCGGAGACGGTCGAGACGATGAAGTCGATGCGGACGATGATGCTGACCATGCACGCCACGCAGGCCGGCATGCAGGATCAGATGGCCGCGATGGACGAGAACTCGACGGCCATGGGTGAGGCGTTCAACGACGCCCTCAACGACGACACGTTCTATCTGCCACCGGAGATCTTCGACAACGCCGAGTTCAAACGGGGGATGGACAGCTTCATCTCACCGAACGGACATGCGGTGCGGTTCATCATCTCTCACGAAGGCGATCCCCTGACCGCCGAGGGCATCGAGCGCATCGACGCGATCAAGCAAGCCGCGAAGGAAGCCATCAAGGGCACGCCCCTGGAAGGGTCGAAGATCTACGTCGGCGGTACCGCCTCGGTCTTCAAGGACATGCAGGAAGGCAACAACTACGACCTGCTGATCGCGGGCATTTCCGCGCTGTCGCTGATCTTCATCATCATGCTGCTCATCACGCGCAGCGTCGTCGCGGCCGCCGTCATCGTCGGCACGGTGGTGCTCTCGCTCGGCGCGTCCTTCGGCCTGTCGGTTCTGGTGTGGCAGCACATCCTTGGCGTCGAACTGCACTTCATGGTGATGGCGATGGCGGTCATCATCTTGTTGGCCGTGGGTGCGGACTACAACCTGCTGTTGGTGGCGCGTCTGAAGGAGGAGATCCACGCCGGGGTGAACACCGGGATCATCCGCGCCATGGGCGGCACCGGATCCGTCGTCACCGCCGCGGGCCTGGTGTTCGCGTTGACCATGATGTCGATGGTCGTCAGCGAGCTCACCGTGGTCGCGCAGGTGGGCTCCACGATCGGTCTGGGACTTCTGTTCGACACGTTGGTGATTCGGGCGTTCATGACGCCGGCCGTCGCGGCGCTGCTCGGCCGCTGGTTCTGGTGGCCGCAGGTGGTCAGGAACCGGCCGTACCCGGCGGCGTGGCCGAAGCCGAAGCAGTTGGAGCCCGACCGAACGCCATAATGGCCCGACCGCGTCAGCGACCGAAACCGGCGTCGCGCAACGCCTGCGCCATCGATCCCGCGGACGGGTTGGCCTCCCGACGCCCAGAGTTCTTGCCACGACTTGGATTTGGCCGCTCGCCCTGGGCCGGCTTGCCGCCGCCTCGACGGGGTGTGGCCGCACGGTCGGGCCCCTTGCCCTGACCACGCTGCGGCTTGTCCTCGAGGCGCAGGCTCAGGCCGATGCGCTGGCGGTCCACGTCGACGTCGATGACCTTCACCCGGACCACCTGCCCGGACTGCACCACCTCGTGCGGGTCGGAGACGAAGCGGTCGGACATCGCGGAGACGTGCACGAGCCCGTCCTGGTGCACGCCGACGTCGACGAACGCGCCGAAGGCCGCGACGTTGGTCACCACACCCTCCAGGACCATGCCCACCTTCAGGTCGGCCACCTTCTCCACGCCCGGCGGCGAACGTCGCCGTGGTGAACGCGGGCCGCGGATCGCGTCCCGGCTTCTCCAGCTCGGCCGAGAATGTCGGTCACCGTGGGGATGCCGAACCGGTCGTCGGCGAAGTCGGCGGGCCGAAGCGACCGCAGCGAGCGCTCGTTGCCGATGAGTTCGGCGAGCGTCGACGCCCGAGCGGTCCAGGATGCGCCGCACCACCGGGTACGACTCGGGGTGCACGCCGGACGCGTCGAGCGGGTCGTCGCCGCCGTTGATCCGCAGGAAGCCCGCGCATTGTTCAAAAGCCTTGGGGCCCAGGCGCGGAACCTTCGAGCAGTCCACTGCGGCTGCGGAACGGGCCCGTCTTCTCCCGGTGCGCGACGATGGCCTCGGCCAGGGATTCCGTCACCCCCGAGACGCGGGCGAGCAGCGGCACGGACGCGGTGTTCAGGTCGACGCCCACCGCGTTCACGGCGTCCTCGACGACGGCGTTCAGGCTGCGGGCCAGCGTGCCCGGCGTGACGTCGTGCTGGTACTGCCCGACACCGATCGACTTCGGCTCGATCTTCACCAGCTCGGCCAGCGGATCCTGCAGCCGCCGCGCAATCGACACCGCGCCGCGCAGCGTCACGTCGAGGCTCGGCAGCTCGTGCGCCGCGTACGCAGAGGCCGAATACACCGATGCGCCGGCCTCGCTGACCATCGCCTTCACGGGCGCGTCGGCGCCGGAGGCGCGGATGTCGGCGATGAGTTCGGCTGCCAGAGCGTCGGTTTCGCGCGACGCCGTCCCGTTGCCGATGGCGATCAACTCGAACGCCGTGCCGGGCGACCAGCGCCCCCAGGGTGGCCTTGGCGGCATCCCATTGCTGCTGCGGCTGATGCGGGAAGATCGCGCAGGTGTCGAGCACCTTGCCGGTGCCGTCGACGACCGCCACCTTGACTCCGGTCCGGAAGCCGGGATCGAGGCCGAGCGTCGTTCGGTTGCCCGCGGGCGCCGCGAGCAGCAGGTCCTTGAGGTTTCTGGCGAACACCGCGACCGCGTCCTCCTCGGCGCGTTGCCGCAGCCGCATGCGGGCGTCGACCGCGGCGGAGACCATCAGCTTGACCCGCCAGGCCAGCTTCACGGTGAGCGCCAGCCACGGCGTCGCCGCGGCCGTCGACGTCATGTCGACACCGAGGGTCTTGGCGACCATGGCCTGGTACACCGCCTCGTCGCCGCCGTCGAGCTTGACGGCGAGGATCTGCTCCTTCTCCCCGCGCATGACGGCGAGCACGCGGTGCGAGGGCATGTTCACCAGCGGTTCGGAGAAGTCGAAGTAGTCGCGAAACTTCTGTGCCGCAGCGCTCTTGCCGACTTCCTCGGACGACGGGCGCCGTCCGCAGCGACCCGTCCGTCCAGAACTTGTCCCGGACCGCGCCGACGAGTTCGGCGTCCTCGGCCGCGCGCTCGATGAGGATGTGTCGGGCACCGTCGAGCGCGGCGGCGGCGTCGGGGAAGCCCTCGCCGAGGAACTCCGCGGCGACGTCCTCCGGGACGAGCGTCGGATCGGTCAGGATCCGATCGGCCAGCGGCTCGAGGCCGGCTTCCCGCGCGATCTGCGCCTTGGTCCGCCGCTTCGGTCTTGTAGGGCAGGTAGATGTCCTCGACGCGTGACTTGGTGTCGGCGGCCAGCAGCGCGTCCTTGAGCTCGTCGGTGAGCTTGCCCTGTTCCTCGATGGAGGCCAGTACGGCGGCGCGCCGCTCGTCGAGCTCACGCAGATACGCCAGGCGCTCCTCGAGCGTCCGGAGCTGGCCGTCGTCGAGGCTGCCGGTGACCTCCTTGCGGTACCGCGCGATGAACGGAACGGTCGAGCCCTCGTCGAGCAACTCCACCGCGGCGGCCACCTGCGCCTCGCGTACGGCCAGTTCCTCAGCGAGACGGGTGTTTACGGACTTGACGGTCGGGCTTCCAGTCACGCGGTGACCCTACCGAATGCTGCTGACGACGATCCGCGCAGCCACGGCCGTGGCGACGGAAGCGCGCCGAGCGGCGGCCCGACGCCCGCGAACCCGGTCAGGCCGTTCTTGGCCAGCAACACCAGCGCGACACCCGCCGACGCACATCAGCGCACCGGCAGCGGTCGATCGGACACCGGTGGCGCGGGCCGGCGCGTCCCACCATGGCAGCGGGCGGTGCTCGAGCGGTGAGAGCAGCCGGAACGGCGACGGCCATGACGATCGCGAACACCAGCGCCCGCAGCGCGAGGAGGCCCCAGAAGTTCGGTGCCGTGCACGGCGTAGGCGTCGAGGCCGACGGCGTGCAGGGAGAACGCGGCGACCGCGATCGCCGGGATGTGCCACAGGTAGAGCGTCATCGCTCCCCCGTTGCCGACCGCGACGACGCGCCACACGCGCGGCCGGTCGGCCCACCGCCGGATCGGGCCCGCGGCGGCCACGAACGCGCACGACATCCAGGTGCAGTGCAGCGCGAGCAGCAGCGTCGGCGGCGACACGTTGGACATCCGCTCGACGCCCGTGACCACCAGGGCGACCTCGTACGTGCCGGTCATGGCGAGCAGCGACCTGCCCGGCGAATGCGGCCACGGCGACGCCGAGCGCCACCCGCGGACCGATCAGCTTGCGTGCGTAGGCAACGCCGATCACCACGGGGATCAGCCAGACGACGACGAAGTTGGCGGCGCCGGACGTCGGCGTACCGACGGCGATGCGGATGCCGTCGAACGCCGCCGAGGCCGCCAGGAGGGATGCGACCACGACGGCGACGCCGCGCCCCGTGCGCAGCCGCGTCAACGCCGGTACGAATGCCAGCACCACCAGGTACACGCCGAGAAACCACAGCAGCGCGACGCACTCGCGGCCCAGCCCCGCCGCGGACTCCGCTCCGAGGGTCATCCGCACGACGGCCAGGCCGACCACCCATGCCGCGAGGTACCAGAACACCGGCCGGCACAGCCGCTGCGCGCGGGTGAACAGCCACGTGCCCCACGGCGTGCCGCGGCGCCAGCCATAGGCGCCTGCCGCGCCGCCCGCGAGGAAGAACAGCGGCATGACCTGGACGAGCCAGGTGACCGGCCTGATCGCGGGAACCTCGCCGAGCAGGTTGGCGATGTGCAGGCCGTCGGCGTCGATGGTGGCGAGCAGCAGCGCGCAATGGCCGAACATCACCACCACCAGGGCGGCGAGGCGGGCCACGTCGATCGCACGGTCGCGTGCCGGGGCGGTGTCGTCGGAGACCTCGGGTGTGTGAGATCCGAGTTGGGTGAGCGGCATGCGCTCAGCCTGCCGGGCCGCAGGCCGTCGCGGATGAGTAGGACTACGCGTCCCGGACGTCGCGATGGCCTAGATTTCAACCGATGCGTTCCGCACTTGTTCTCTTGGCCGTCCTCGTGAGCGTGCTGGCCGCTGCTCCGGCCGCCGCCGCGCCTCCACCGATGCCCGACCTGAGTGGCTACACGGCGGTGGCTCCCGAGGCATTCCTTTCCAACGGCGAGGTCCACTTCCAGACGCCCGACGGGCTGCTGTGCGGCATCCAGCCCAACCGCGGCGCCGCGGGATGCGACGGCCGGCTGCCGTCGACGCCGGAGGGTGTCAACGAGATCGTCCTGGCCGCCGACGTCAACGCGCGCGGCCTCCGTGAAACGGCCAACCCCGGATTCGTGAAGCCGTGGGGCGGCGCCGCCGCGGTGCTGCGCGAGGGCCAGAAGATCGCGTTCGGCGACTTCGAATGTGCGGTGGGCCCCGGGCCGCTCACCGCGTGCACCAAGGGGTCACCGCCGTCGCAATGGATGGTGGTGTCGCCCAGCCGCACCGCCATCGGTCCCGCCACCGAAGGGCTGCCGCAGGGTTTCCCCGACCCCAACGACTTCGTGGTGAGCGACGACACCTACGTCGTCGGCGTCGGCGCCAAGAACCTGTTTCCGGTCTTCACCGTGGACGGCGGCCTGACCTGTTCGATCATCGTCTACAGCGGTGGCGAGGTCGGTTGCAACGGCCCATTGCCCGGCGTCACCGGCGGCGAGAACGAAGTCTTCACGCAGATACCCGGGCCCAGTGGGATCCGCCGCACCGACGCGCCGAAGTTCAGCACCCCGGCGTACCCCGGGCAGATTCGCCAGCTGCCCGTCGGGCAACGCATCACCGGAATCGGCTCCACCTGCATGGCCATCGCCGGCGGCGTGGCGTGTTACGGCACCTTCGCCGGGGCTGCGCAGGGCTTCGAGGTGACCCCCGCGGGGACGACGACGTTCGGCGGATCTGCGCCCAGATAGCGTCCGTACATGATTTCCTGAATCCAGAACTGGATGTACTGTCGGGGAATGCAGACGCTGGTGGAGCGCGACGCGCTGGCCCGGTTCGGCTACGCGTTGTCGGATTCGACCCGCTCCCTGATCCTGTTGAGCCTGCGGACGGGCGGGCGGTATCCGTCGGATCTGGCCGACGAGATCGGCGTCTCCCGGCAAATCGTGTCGAACCACTTGGCGTGCCTTCGGGGTTGTGGACTCGTCGTCGCGGTGCCCGAAGGCCGACGCAGTCGCTACGAGCTCGCCGATCTCCGCATCGGCCATGCACTCACAGACCTGCTCGGCGTGGTGCTGGCCGTCGATCCGGCATGCTGCCCGACCGTCGATGACTGACGAACCCCTCGCCTCGACACGGCCCGTCGTGTCGGATATCCGCCGCCACGTGCTGTCGCGGCGGATCCGAATGTTGGTGGCCGCCACCATCAGCTACAACGTGATCGAGGCCGTGATCGCGTTGACCGAGGGTGCACGGGTTTCGTCGGCGGCCTTGATCGGGTTCGGCCTGGATTCGGTGATCGAGGTGTCGTCGGCGGCAGCGGTCGCATGGCAATTCGCCGGACGGGACCCGGAGTCGCGGGAACGGGTCGCGCTGCGCATCATCGCCTTCTCGTTCTTCGGCCTGGCCCTCTACGTCACCGTCGACGCCATCCGGTCGCTCTTCGGCATCGGGGAAGCTCAACACTCAACCATCGGAATCGCCCTGGCCGCAACGAGTCTCGTCATCATGCCGGTGCTCTCGTTGGCGCAACGCCGAGCCGGCCGGGAGCTTGGCTCCGTGTCAGCGGTGGCGGACTCCAAACAGACCCTGCTCTGCACCTATCTCTCTGCCATCTTGCTGGTGGGTCTACTGCTCAACAGCCTGTTCGGCTTATGGTGGGCCGACCCAATCGCGGCATTCGGCATCGCCGTGATCGCGGTCAAGGAAGGCATCGACGCCTGGAAGGGCGACCCGTGCTGCTGACACATGTCCCCTACAAGCAACACTGTGATTGGTAACCATGGACAAGCCGTCCGCCTATCTTCTCGGCTCGCCGCTGAACCACCGCGGATATTGCCAATGCGGATGGACGGGTAAGCGGCGGTGGCTGCGCGGCAGCGCCGTCCTCGATGTTCTGGACCACTGCGGCGAATCCGGTCACACCCCGGCCTCGATACCCCGGATCACGCACGGCCGGGGCTCCAAGGCACGACAGCAGAAGTGACGGCATGCCCCGACCGCGAAGATTGCCCCACCGCGGCGTATGCGCCAGTAAGGTGCTGGTCGTGGGCACCAACCTGTTAGCCAACGGCCGAGGCCGCTGGTTGGCATTCGCGGTGTCGATCGCCGTGTCCGCCGGCATGTTCTATGCCCAAAGCACCGACGCTGCCCGCCCCGCCGAGAAGGCGGCGATCGCCCCGACGAGCCTCCCGAGTTCGGCACCGGCCGGCGCACCCAACGTGCCCGTTCCCGCGGAGGCGGAGTTGTTGGCGGCGAGCGCTCCCGTCGCGGCCCGCGACTTCCAGTTCGTGCTACCCGCCGGTGTCGCGCCGGAAGCCGGGTTACAGGTCAGGACCATCTGGACGGCCCGGGCCATCAGCGTGATGTTCCCCGAGATCACCACCATCGGTGGATACCGGCAGGACCCGTTGAAGTGGCATCCCAACGGGTTGGCGATTGACGTGATGATCCCGAACTATCACACCGACAAGGGAATCGAACTGGGCAACCAGATCGCCGGATTGGCGCTGGCCAACGCGGAGCGGTGGGGCGTGATCCACGTGATCTGGCGGCAGGGCTATTACCCCGGCATCGGTGCTCCGAGTTGGACGGCGGACTACGGCAATGAAACCGCCAACCACTACGACCACGTTCACATCGCCACCAGCGGTGGCGGATACCCGACCGGGAACGAGACCTACTACCTCGGATCGATGCAACCGGCGCCGAAATGACCTCTGGGTCAGGCGACTACTTCATCGTCGCGAGGTTGTGCCAGAGGCTCTTCAGGCTGTCGGTGCCACCGAACAGCGTGGTGAAGTGCGTGGAGTCGATGAGCACGATGTCGCCCGCCCGCTGTGCTGCGGGCGGCATCCAGATCAGCGCGTTGAACTCCGTGTTGCCCGCTTCCGTGAACGGGTGCGGCCGGTTCGGGTCCACGCGTTGCCGGCCGAGCACCCGCAATCCGTCGCCTTCCGGTGCCGTGAGTTCGTAGTGCGGCAGATGAGGGTGGAAGTTGAAGGTCGTGACGTTGTCGAGCAGGCGTGAGGTGTCGAGGTCGCGAATGGCGTTCAGTGGTGCGATCTCCTTGGTGCCTTCCACGACGGCGGGTCGCAGCCCCCAGATGTTGTGAACCGGCACGTCGAGCGCCCGCATCAATGAGCGCGTGTACTGACTGAATCGCTGTTGGCGGGGCACAAGTCGGTCGCCGTGGTGCAAGTACTCGACTTGCCGCTGGTCGTAGTCGTCGGTGAAGCCGACATCGTGGTGCGGCGCCAGGAGCAGACAGGTGCCCTCCCGTTGCAGCCATTCCTTGATCGCGGCGATCTCCTCCGGCGCCGCTTCTTGTTGACCGAGCAGGTGGTCGAGACCGAACACCATGAGCGTGTCGGTGTCGGCGAGCACGCGTTCGTCGATCGGAAGCTTGTATCCGGCTTGGTCGATGCGCTGGAAGACTGCCACCGGGTGACCTGTGACGTCCTCGGCCAGCTCCTGAAACGCCAGGGCGGATCGGTGGAATAGCTCCAACGTGCCCGCGATCCCCTGCAGGAAATTCGCCGCGTCGTACTCCGGCGTCTCGTAGGACGGCCACAAGACGTTGCGCACCTCGGTCATGGTGGAGAAGCGATTCTCCATCGAGGCCGGATCCCGCTGCGCTTCCCAGGGATAGCTCCACGTCCAGTAGATGCTGATGCGACGCCCTCCGGTGTGCTTACGGGCGGTATGGCTCTGGTTGTACGTGCGAGCGTGCATGGCGATCCTCAGGTACCGAGCGTGGCAAGGTAGCGCAGCGCGTTCATGCCAGGGAGGAAGAAGTAGGCGCCGCCCCGCAGCGTCGTGAATGCCGGTATCCCCTTGTGCACCTTACGGATGGGGCGCTTGGGGACGGTGAAATCCAATGTGCCGTCCTGGCTTCCGCAGATCGGATCGTGCTCGTTGCCGAGCTCGTGGAACGTCTTGTCATTGATCCAGACGTTCTGGGCGAATTCGAACTGACGGATCAGATCCGCGCAGATGATGAACGCGGCGATGCCGCGGTCGACGCCGTCGTCCGGCGCGTCGTCGGGCAGAGCGGGTCCATAGGTTGCCCCGCGCCGGATCATGCGACGCCGGTTCATGTTGTGCGCGGTGTCGCGTGGATTGAGCCTGCGCGCATGGGATCCCAACGGACAGGCATATCCGAACGGATCCATCTCCTTGTAGTCGAAGTCGTTGCTGCGCATCGGATCCGCACCCAGCTCGGGATCGTCCTTCTCCGGCGCAAGCACCAGCGGCGCACCACTGCGCCAGCGGCCCATGAACTTGGCGGCCAGCAGTTCCTGTCCCTCCGGGGTGTCGGCGTTCTCGCGCAGGTGGTCGCGGAACGCGCCAACGTGCTCCTCGAGCCGCCGGTATGCCATGTAGCTGCCGTTGCCTGACAACACCTCTGGCTCAGGCAGATTCGCCACCGGCCCATTTTCGTCGGGATAACCGAGGATGAACTCGCCGGGTTCCAGCGCCGCGCCGGAGCCCGGTGTCGGTTCCTCGCCGGAACCCTTCATCACCGGCTGCGAGAGCCGGTCGCGGAAGCCGAAGTGGTCGTGGGCGTAGTTGAACGGCGGCGACGCATTGAGGTCGAGGTAGGACACCGACCGCACGCCGTCAGTGCGGGCCAGCAGCTTGTCGTGCTCTTCGATCGAGCGCTTGCACTGCTCGTCCGTGCGGGAGAACAGGATCGCGATCGCGTGTACGTCGTCACCGGCGAGGCCGCCGACCCAGTGCTCGGGAGCGCAGGTCCCCGTGTCGCCGAGGATGTCCGCGCGGGCCGCCATCCCCTCGCGAAACTCGGCGGGGAAGGTGGCGAGGGACTCGTCGGGCACCCCGAGTGCACGCAGCCCATTCCACGTGAACGCCAACGTGACCCATCGATCCGAACCGTCGATCGTGGTCTGCGCATCCGCAGCGGACTGGACCTTGTCGAGCAACGCCGTGAGCCACGCTCGGCCGCCCGAGGGCGTGTCGAACGACAAGAACTCGTAGCGCCCCGTTATGGCCGGGGTGCGGGTCAGCAGGATGTGCTGGATGTCGTCGAACTCGAGCATCTACTGCATCTGATCAAGCATCGTCGAGAAGGCGGCCTTCAGACGCAGCGCCTTCTTGATCTCGTCGGCGGTGGCGTACGGATATTCGCCGTACTCCAGGAAGCTTGGGTAGTGGTGCTCGCGAACGAATTTCACGAACGCATCCGGATTTTCCTTCCAATCCTCGGGAAAGCCCTCGAGATTCGTGAAGACGGTGTTGATGCCGGTCGCGCCGAACAGGGCAACCGCGTCCTCGGTGTACTTGTCGAAGTCGGTGTCGAAGATCCCCTGATACTGGAAGTGCAAGCCCGACCCGACGTCGAACAGCACCCAACGCAGGTAGTGCAGCCGCAACGGTGCGAGCGCTTCCGGGCTGCTCGCGATCGTCTCCTCGATCGTCTTGCCGTAGGCCCGGACGGTCTCCTCGCGCCCCTCCTTGACCTTCGCGATGATCGAGAATCCATAGCACGCCGGCGTCCGGGGAAAGATTGGACCGTAGCGGCCCCGTTCGAGTTCGAAATAACCATCCTTCGGGATGGCCATCGCGGCGGGTTTAGTCCAATCTTGATCCGTCATTTCCAGCCCCATTTCACGGATTCGATGGACCGAACGTAGCACCGCCGCAGGCGGCGCGATCGATAATTGCACGTCGAAGACCCAACACAAAGCGCTGGTTAGAACCCCTTACATTAATTCCCCAATGTTTTTGCGTGTTCAACTACTATTGCGCCCGAGAATTCTGAAATGCCGGCGCTCCCATTCGAATCGAATTACGCTTCGTGAATAACGGCTCGGCGCGTTTTCGGGGAGATTTCGGCGGCGGGCCACGGAGCTCTGAGAGGGGGGAGCGACCGTGCATAGACGCCAGCGCTACCTTGTTTTGGGATTGACACTGACGGCGATTCCCTTGGGCATCGGCACTGCGACACCCGCGTTGGCCGATTGCACGAGCGCCGGCGCTGCCACCGTATGCGCGCAGGGCACCGTCCGTGGTGGCGGTCCCGATGCACCGTCGGCGGGACCGGCCTACCCGTCCTACTGTGCCGATCCGTGGTACTGCGACGACGGCTGGGATGTCGATGTGATCCTGCCGCCTCCCGACTTCGGACGCCCCGGCCGCCCCGGCGGCGGCGGAGGTGGTATCGGTCCACGTTGAGCACTGTCCACCATCACCCACGAAACCAAGGAGCCTCCTATGTTCTTCCGTAGCCTCATCGGTGCCGGCGTGATCGCCGGCGCAACGCTCATCGGTACCGCAGCGACCGCCCCCGCCGATCCGCCGGGCTGCACGGCAGCCGACCTCGCCAACGTCATGTCCGGCGTCAACGCCGGGATGGCGACCTATCTGTTCACCCATCCGAACGTCAACGACTTCTTCACCGGCCTCAAGGGCAAGACCAGGGAAGAGATGCGGACGGAAATCACCGCGTACGCGGACACGAATCCGCAAGTGCGCGACGAGATCGCCGCGGTGCGGCAGCCCGCGTCCGACTTCCGCGACCGCTGCAATGCGCCCGTGCCCGACGGACCGATGGGCTAGCGGTACCTCAACTGACCTTCTGCCAAGGCGTGCATCCCTCGGATTTGAACGCGACGTCACTCGGCAGGATGCTGATGTAGACGGGACCCTCGCCGTACTGCACTTCGAGTTGGCTCGCGGGGGTGTGGCTGAGCGCGCTCAGGCGGTATCCCCAACAGTTGAAGCCGCTCCGCGATGGCGTCGACGTATAGGTGCCGGGTTGCACGTCCGCCCCCACGCGGAACGTGCCCACGCCGGGAATCGTGTCCGACACGGGTGCCGGG
This sequence comes from uncultured Actinomycetota bacterium, assembly GCA_963849055.1. Lineage (GTDB taxonomy): Bacteria > Actinomycetota > Actinomycetes > Mycobacteriales > Mycobacteriaceae > Mycobacterium. The sequence goes on along the minus strand of CAWKFI010000008.1, from coordinate 406,000 downwards.
GCTGGCGTTGATGCGGGCGCCATCGTCGACGCGGACTCCGTCGCGGTGACCGTGACCGTCACCAAGGACGTCACCGTTGTCGTCTGAGTAGCTGCGGTATTCGAGCCCCCACCGCACCCCGCGAGAACCAATGCCGTCGATGCGACGGCGAAGACAATCGGTCGCATTTCTTCCCTCCCACCCCGACCGCTTCAGTGAACGATGACGCTTCCGGATTCGAGCTTCTTGCTCCATAGCCTGCGCGTCACGCGACAGGAATATTCCCTGTTCAAGGACAGATCAAACCATGATGGCGAGTTGCTGATGTCTCGTAGCGGCGGCCCTGCAGTACGTGCCCGCAACGGGGAAGGCTCACTTCCGAGCTACGCGGGGACTGGCCTGTTCTGCTGTTCGAGCCAGATTCCTGCCGGGGCGCAGGGCAGGCCCACGTCGTCGAGCGTGAGGATTCCGGCGGGTGCTGCCGCGACGTTGAGCACGGCGTTGACGCCGGGCATCGCCGTCATGGTGTCCCACTCGTGGTTGCCCCAGTGCTCCGGAGGGATGAAGCGGATGCGGGTCTGCACCTCGGGCTCGCCCTTGATGACGACGTTGTAGTGATCGTCGTCGAACACCCAGTCGCCGTTGAGCTTCTTGGTCAGGTACCACGCGACACGCGATTCGATGACCGTCCGGCCCTTCACCTTGGCGTTCCAGCCGCCCCGGATGGCGGCGATGGTGTCCTTCTCCATGGCAAACCAGCCGAGATCGACTCTCTCCGAGGTGGTCTGGTGATCGATCGACGAACTCCATGTCGTCGATGCTCGAAGCCCAGCGCCACCGCCATGCGTTGGACGGAGTCGGCGAAGGTGTTGAACCCGAACTTCGCCAGCTCGCAGCACTTCGGGCGTCGCCTCGGGCAGTCCCATCCCGAGCGCCTGCCAGGTTTCCGCCGACTCGTAGACCGCGACGTCTGCCGACTCGACGATCGACACCTGCTGGACGTCGCGGCAGACGGCGGTCATCGCCGTCACCATCGTGTTGATCCAGCCGGGGTTGACGCCGGTGATGTAGAGCGAACTGTCGCCGCGCTGGCACGCGGCGGCCAGCTTCTCCTTCGTCTCGCCTTGGATGCCGCCGACGTTGAGGAACAGGTTGGTACTGATGACGTCGAGGCCGCTTTCGAGCAGGCGGACGACGTGGTCGAGGTCGGCCAAGAACGGTGTGTACAGGACGGTGTCGGCGTTCAAGGCGATGAGCGCGTCGATGTCGGTGGTGGCGAGAACGCCGGTGTCGGGCCTGCCGCACAGTGCTCCGGCGTCGGTGCCCGCCTTGTCAGCCGAGTAGGCGTAGACGCCGACCAGGTCGAGGCGGGGATCGTCGAGGATGCCGCGCATGCTGAGCTTGCCGACCTTGCCAGTGGTCCACTGAATGACACGCAGCTTGTTCATTGCTTCCTTCGGGGACGCAGGTGTCGCCGCTTCGGCGCGAAGAGGTGCTTCGACGGGTGGATGGAGACAGCCCCTCCGGGCCGCCTGAGAATGCGCTCGCCGTACCCGAGAATTACATTCTCATTCTGGAGAGTAGGACACTCATCGTGGAGATTCAAGGTTTCGACTGCTTTGCTCGGGCCATATCCCGGGAGCGTCTCACAGCAGGTGGTCCAGAATCGTGTGGTTTCTGCTCGGCGAACAGAACGTCAGTGCGTACTTCGCCATTTGCCCCACCGAAGTGTTACGCAACGACACACCCAGTCGGATGTTGCCGCGGGCGGGCATTGCTTCGCGCAGCGAGAAGCGTTTGCCTAGCCGCTACGACATTGATGAGACCGCCATTCTCGCGACCGCATGCAGACGAATCGCGCTGCACCACAACGTTGTAACGAATACGCGACATCTACCCGTAACCCGCTGTATTCGATCTTGTCAGATTCGTTCGTTTCAGCGAATTTGTGCGGCTCTGCAGGGGAATGATGGGACGGCCGCCGAGTGGGGCAAGCTCTGGCGGTCCGCGTTCTCGATCTGCACCACCCCGCAAGTTTGCTGGCGTGGCGTCGTCAAGGACTTAGCATGAGTAGAAGGCGGACGAGCTCAACTTGGCGGTGGGTGTCGGTCTTGTCGAAGACGTGGTGCAGATGGGTGCGAACCGTCGTCAATGAAATCGACAGCTCGTCTGAAATTTGCTTCAGATCCGCGCCATGCATCACGTGCAGCGCAACCTCGGCTTCGGCGTCGGTGAGGCGGTAGAGCCGCCGCAATAGCGCTGCAGGGGGTTCAGGTTCGCCCTCTGGATCAATGATCAGTACCAAGGCCATTGGCCGCGTGAGTGGCTCATCGGCGTTACGGCGGTGGGCGGGTAGCACGTGAATGACATAGGCCCTCTTCCCCGAGGGCCGAAAGCAAGTGAGTGACCGGGCACAGCGAACGGTAGAGCGTTCGCCGGAAAGGGCATTCTGTATCGCGCAATGCAACTCTTGTTCGGCGTGCGTGCTTGTTGCGGCGATGCGTCCTGACCGCATGCAAAGCCCGTCTTCGGCCCGAAGGATTCGTTCCGCGGCCGAATTCAGATTTATCACCACCTGTTCGCCCGCGACGATGATTATTCCGTGCCGGACAACCTCCAGCGCGCCCGCCAGCTGAAAGGTGCTGTTCGCCAGCGCCGCCAGTTTGTCCTGCGTGCACAGCGCCTGCTGCAAGTGCGTCACCAGGCCGCCCAATAGCTTCACTCGCCCATCCGTATCGAGGGACTCGGTTCGTCGCGGTGCCCCCACGATGAAACACGTAGGTCTCGGGCCACCACCAAGCCTGACGAATAGGCCGTCCTCCAATTCGTTGGGGCGCAGCCAATCCATGTAGAACTCCGAGTTCCGATAAGGATCGATCAGCTCCCTCCCAGTGCGCACCGCGCCGACCGGACCTTCCTTAACGGCGGCGACCACATGATCTACACGCGAGTAATGCTCCGCGTAGCTGTCGGCCGCTCCGACGGGGAGGTTCGAAGGATCTATTTCTGGATGGACTAGACCGCGCTCGTCGGCCATCAACAGCGACCCGCCTGTCGCGCCAAGCATGCGATGGATGTCGCGTATGGCCAGCTCCCAGTGCTGCGGAGCGACCGCCGCAGCGTAGATACCAGAAACTAGGCGCGAGAAATCCTCGACCGTGACCATCGCCCGGGCCCTGATTCGCCGGCTGATACCCGCATGAGGAACCTCCTCGCTGTGAATCTCCTACGAAGGCTAGCTGGATCTCGTTCGTCTAGATGAGGTATTGGGCGTCGCCTAGTGCTTCTCTCGGAAGTGTTCATTTGGGTGGTCGTCACGCCCGTCGAACGCCAGCGGCAGTTCGAGGGCCACTCCTTGAATCACTACCGAAGCCGTGACTCTGGAGGAGCCACCAACCATCGGGAGGCATCCGCAAATGTTGCACCTACTACCGGGATCTACCGCCAAACCGGACATCGGGCCAGCGTCGTCCGCGGCCCGCTCAGCGCAACGCAGCCCGACAACGATTCTCATCACAGAACAGGAAGTTGCCCTCAGCACCGCAGCGGCAATATCAGTACCATCCACAACGATCCGCCGCCGCCGACTAGAGGCAACGCTGGGGGCCGCAATCGGCCGTATCCGCATCCTCACAACGCTGCCTGAGCCACGACCACATAATCTGCGGCGCGAGGGAATCTATTTTGAGGCGGCGCGAATGTCTCGCGAGATGGACCGCCTATGACGGCCGTCGGCTGAAATCAATCTCTCTCGGATGACCCCGAACCCTCAATGGCTTCCACGGGAAAGGAACAGATCATGAAATACCTTGTTCAATGGCACGTATCGGAACCGTCGGGAGTGCGGTCGGCGGCCCAACATTTCCTGAAGACGGGTGGTAAGCCACCCGAAGGTTCGACGCAACTGGGTCGGTGGATCGGCATGAACGGCAAAGGCTGTGCTGTGCTCGAGGCGTCTGATCCCAAGCCGGTCTTCGAGCTCGTCTCCGAGTGGCAGGAGTTCCTTGAGATCGAGGCCACGCCGGTACTCGAAGAAGACGACGCTGGAGCAATCCTGAGCAAGCTCTACGGGTAGATCAGCTTCAGAAGGGCGCCCGCGGCGCCTACCGAGACGATGTCGATTCATCTGATGAGAAATGCCGTACCGGTACCCGGTCCACGTTACGTGATGACGCGGCGCTGACTTCGTTTCCGGGAACTCGTCCCACGTCCACCCATCCAGATCGCGCCAGCGCGATGCGTCCCACCCGCAACGCCATGGTGCTCTCATCGACCATCACGCGCCGCCCACTTCTACCACCGGGACGCATCAGGCGATAGGTGTCGTCGCGGTGACGACGAACTGGCCGCGAGGGATACTCTGCGGTGCACGCCGACATGAATCGCCTGTCATTGAACCCCGTCCGCCGAACAGGTTCGGGTCATGAACGATGGCGTCGGGCTGACAGGATTTGAACCTGCGACCACTTGACCCCCAGTCAAGTGCGCTACCAAACTGCGCCACAGCCCGTGGTGCCGCTGGGATCGCCAGCAGCAGCACGTCAGCCTACCGCAGGCCCCGCCCGCGATCCCAATCACGGTCGCGCCCTACGCAACCGCTACCGAATCACAGCATCAGGAGCCGGTACAGCCCGATCAGACCGACCACCACGATCACCACGCGCAGCGCGTTCGGCGACAGCCGACGTCCGTAGTGGGCGCCGAGGAACCCGCCGATCAGCGATCCCGCCGCAATGAGCCCGGCCGCGAGCCAGCTGATCCGGTCGAACGCCACCACGGTGTATGCCACCGCCGCGACCACGTTGACGAGCAGCGACAGCAGGTTCTTCGCCGCGTTCATCCGCTGCATCGACTCCGGCAGCAGCGCCCCCATCGCCCCGATCAGCAGGATGCCCTGCGCGGCGGTGAAGTAGCCGCCGTAGATGCCGACGAAGAACGTCGCCACGACCAGCGCGGCCATCCGGCCCCTCGACACGTGGTCCACCGGCTGGACATCGCCACTCAGGCCCGCCGACCCGCCGCGTGGGACGTGCTCGACCGACCGTTGATCGGCCTCGGCACGCCGGCGCGCCCACGCCTGAATCCGCGGGCCGAACACCACCAGCAGCAGCGCGCCGATCAGCAGCACCGGCACGACGGCGGTGAACACCTTCTCCGACAGATGCAGCAGCAGCCAGGCGCCCCCTCCCGCGCCGACCAGCGACGCCGGGATCTGCCACCGCAGCCGGTGCCACTGGCCCCGCAATTCGCGCCGATAACCCCACGTGCCGGAGATGCCACCGGCCACCAGGCCAACGGCGTTCGACATCGTCGCGGTCACCGGCGGATAGCCGAGCGCGACCAGTGTGGGAAACGTGATCAACGTGCCCGAACCGACGACGGCATTGATCGCTCCGGCTCCCACCCCAGCCAGCGCGATCAGGAGAATGTCGACGACGGGCACCCAATTACCCTAGCGAGGGCAACCTTTGCGGTTCCAACCGCTCGGGCAGTTCAAATGTGCTAGCGCTTGGCTCCGGATCGCTTCTCCCGTACCCGTACGTTGATGCGGACGGGGCTGCCCTCGAAGCCGAACTCCTCGCGCAGTCGGCGTTCGATGAATCGCCGGTAACCGGCCTCCAAGAAGCCCGACGTGAACAGCACGAACGTGGGCGGTCGTGCAGTGGCCTGGGTGACGAACAGGATCTTCGGCTGCTTTCCGCCCCGCACCGGCGGCGGGTGCGCCGCCACCACTTCCTTGATGAACGTGTTGAGCCGGCCCGTCGAGATGCGGGCGTCCCACGATGCCAGCGCGCTCTCCAGCGCCGGCACCAGCTTCTGCACCGCTCGGCCCGTCTTCGCCGAGATGTTCACCCGCTGCGCCCACTGCACCTGCGCCAGATCCAGGTCGATCTCCCGGTCGAGCAGATAGCGCCGGTCCTCGTCGACCAGATCCCACTTGTTGAACGCCAGCACCAACGCCCGGCCGGCCTCGATCACCATGGTCAGCACCCGCTGGTCCTGCTCGGTCAACGGCTGCGATGCATCGATCAGGACGACGACCACCTCGGCGGCGTCGATCGCGCCATGCGTGCGCACCGACGCGTAGAACTCGTGCCCACTGGCCTGACCGACCTTGCGGCGCAGACCCGCGGTGTCAACGAAACGCCAAGTCTTGCCGTCCAATTCGATCAGCGAGTCCACCGGATCCACCGTGGTTCCCGCGACGTCGTGAACCACCGACCGCTCGTCACCGGTCAGCCGATTCAGCAGCGAACTCTTCCCGACGTTCGGCTTGCCGACCAGCGCCACCCGTCGCGGTCCCCCACTGCCGGACCCGACCGCGGACGCCTCCGGCAGCGCGTCGATGACCGTGTCGAGCAGATCGGCCACCCCGCGACCGTGCATCGCGCTGATCGAATGGGGCTGGCCCAGCCCGAGCGACCACAATGCGGCGGCCTCCGCCTCGACGCGCTCGCTGTCGACCTTGTTGGCAGCCAAGAACACTGGCTTGCCTGCGCGCTGCAACCGCTTGGCCGCGGCTTCGTCGGCCGTCGTCGCCCCGACGACGGCGTCGACCACGAGGATGATGGCGTCCGCAGTGCGCATCGCCACCGACGCCTGTTCGGCCACCAGCTGCTGCAGACCTTTGGCGTCCGGCTCCCAGCCCCCCGTGTCCTGCACGAAGAACCGGCGACCAAGCCAGTTCGCCTCGTAGGAAACCCGATCCCGCGTCACACCGGGGATGTCCTGGACGACCGCCTCACGCCGCCCAAGGATGCGGTTCACCAGCGTCGACTTTCCGACATTGGGCCGTCCGACCACGGCGACCACGGGCGGCGGCACCGACGCCTCCTCGACCTCGGCCGCCACGTCTTCCGGCGTCAGCTCCCAGTCGCCCTCGTCGACCCAGGTTCCATCGATTCCATCACTCATTGGCGTGCCCCGGCGCGTTGCTCGACGACGTCCAAAAGATGCGCCACCACTTCCGATTCGGTCATGTCACTGGAGTCGACGACCATCGCGTCGTCCGCCGCACGCAACGGCGACACCACGCGTGTGGAGTCCAGATGGTCACGGCGGCGCACGTCGGCCAGCACCGCGGCGTAGTCGTCGCCGAGCCCGTTCGCGACGTTCTGGTCGTTGCGTCGGCGCGCCCGCTCCTCGGCCGACGCGGTCAGGAAGATCTTCACGTCGGCATCGGGAAGCACCACCGTGCCGATGTCCCGGCCCTCGACGACGACGCTGCCCGGGCCCGCGGCCAGCTCGCGCTGCCGCTGCACCAAGCGGGTACGCACGGCTGGCACCGCCGACACGGCGGACACCGCCCCGGTCACCGCATCGCCGCGGATCTCCGCCGAAACGTCTTCTCCCCCAAGGTAGGAACGCTCCTCGTCGGGATCGAAGCCGACGGCCATGTCGACGTGGTCGGCCAAGGCTCCCACCGCCGCGGCGTCGTTGACGTCGACACCGGCACGCAGTGCGGCCAGCGTCACGATCCGGTACATCGACCCGGTGTCGAGGTACCGCGCGCCAAGCGCACGCGCCAATCCCCTTGACACCGAAGACTTTCCCGTTCCTGCCGGTCCGTCGACGGCGATCGTCACGGAGTCGCTCACATCCCCACCGCCTTGTACAGTTCGCCGATCTCCTTGCTGGTCAATACGCGGATGCTGCCGGGACGCTGCTCGCCGAGCGACACCGTCCCGATGTCCGTGCGCACCAGTTCCTGCACGGGGAAGCCGACCTTCGCCAGCAGCCGCCGGACGATGCGCTTGCGACCCTCGTGCAGCGTCACCTTCAACAGCGACCGGCCTGGCACTGCGTCCACCACCGCGAAGTCGTCGACGTGCACGGGCCCGTCCTCCAACTCGACGCCGGCCCGCAGCTTCTTGCCCAACCCGCGCGGCACCGTGCCCAGCACGGTGGCCAGATACGTCTTGGGCACCTCGTACGACGGATGCATCAAGCGGTGCGCCAGCTCGCCGTCGTTGGTGAGCAACAACAGCCCCTCGGTGTCGGCGTCCAGACGACCCACGTGGAACAGCTTCTTGTTGCCGCGAACCCGATACTCGACGAGGTCGCCGACGCACGGCCTGCCCTGATCGTCGGACATCGTCGAGTGCATCCCGCGTTCTTTGTTGATCGCGAGGTAGACCATCGTGTCGTCGACCTGGATCCGCGCACCGTCCACCCGGATCAGCGACGCGTCGGGGTCGACGCGGGTGCCGAGTTCTGTGACGATGACGCCGTCGACCTCGACGCGGCCGTCCATGATCATCTTCTCGGCCACCCGGCGCGACGCAACTCCGGCCTGCGACAACACCTTCTGCAGCCGGATGCCCTCATCTTCCGCGGCCATGTCAGTCCTTATCCACGTCGAACGACAACGGCTGCTCGCTGGCAGCCTGATTCCCGCCGAGCCGGACGAACCGCGGCTCGTCCCCCATCGATGCGGTGATGTCGTCGATGACGTCGACATCGGGTAGCAGCGGCGCGAGATCGGGAAGGTCGCTCAGTGACGACAACCCGAGGCGTTCGAGGAACATCTCCGTGGTCGCGAAAGTCGCTGCGCCAGAGTCGGAATCGACGCCCGCCTCGGTGATCAGACCGCGCGCCAGCAGGGTGCGCATCACCGCGTCGACGTTCACCCCGCGCACCGCGCTCACCCGCGCACGGGTGACCGGCTGCCGGTAGGCGACCACGGCCAGCGTCTCGAGCGCCGCCCGGGTGAGCTTGGAGCGGGTGCCGTCGAGCAGCAGCCGCTCGACGTACGGGGCGAAGCTGGCCCGCGTGTACATCCGCCAGCCGCCACCGGCCTCGCGGAGGTCGATGCCACTCTCGCGAGCGGTCAGCTCGTCGGCCATCAGCCGCAGCTTCGCCGCCACGCGGTACGCGGGCTGATCCAGCGCCGACGCCAGGGCGTCCGCGGACACCGGAGTGTCCACCACGAGCAGCAGTGCCTCCAGCGCCGCGCCGAGTTCGGCGTCGTCCAACTCCGGGGGCTCGGCGATGTCGATGTCTAGGTCGTGTTCGCCGGTGTTTCCCGGGAAATCGCTTGTCATGAATCTGTCTCTTCCACCGCGGCCGCGAGGTGCTCGTTGGTCGGCTGGTCGCCGGTCCACGAAACCTGCAGCACTCCAAGCGGTTCTACTTGCTCGAATGCTACCGCCCGGGCCCTGAACAATTCGAGCAGCGCCAGGAAGCGCCCCACGATCTCGATCCCGCCCGAACAGTCGGCAACCAGCTCGGAGAACGTCGCCCACTGCCCGATTCCCCGCTCCTCGAGCATCCTCAGGACGTGCCGTGCCTGCTCAGGCACCGACACCGCGGGCACGTGGAGGTGCCCGGTGCCCACCGTCGGCACCGGACGAGGGGTGAACACGGCCGCGGCGATCTGCGCGAACCGTTCGGCGTCCACACCCAGCATGACCTCGGGCAACAGGTCTTCGTACCGATCCTCCAGCGCCACCGCGCGCGGATAGCTGCGCAGCGCGGCAGCCTCCAACTCGGCGAACATCTCCGCGACGTGCTTGTAGGCGCGGTACTGCAGCAACCGGGCGAACAGCAGGTCACGCACTTCGAGCAGCGCCAGGTCTTCCTCGTCGTGCACCTCGCCCGACGGCAGCAGCCGGGCAGCCTTGAGGTCGAGCAGTGTGGCAGCGATCACCAGGAACGCGGTCGTCTCGTCGAGGTCGAGCTGCTTGGCGGCCGCCTTGGTGTACGCGATGAAGTCGTCGGTGACCGTGTGCAACGCCACTTCGGTGACGTCGAGCCGATGCGCGAAGATCAGCTGCAGCAGCAGGTCGAAGGGGCCTTCGAAGTTGCTCAGCCGGACCTGGAAACCCGGCGCGGTTTCCGGCTCCGATCCCGCCGCCGTGGCGGCTCCTGCCTCCGAAGTGGTCTCGCCGCTCACGCGCCGAACCGGTCGATGACCTCACGCGCCAGCGACCGATATGCCTGTGCGCCACCGGATTTGGGCGCCCATGTGGTGATGGGCTCGCCGGCGACGCTGGTCTCTGGGAATCGGACGGTCCTGGCGATCACGGTGTCGAAGACTAGATCACCGAACCGCTCCAGCACACGCGCCATCACCTCGCGGGCGTTCACCGTGCGGGTGTCGAAGCGCGTGATGAGGATGCCGCTGATGCTCAGCTTGGGGTTGAGCCGCTCGTGGACCTTTTCGACGGTGTCGGTCAACAGAGCCAGACCGCGCAGCGAGAAGTACTCGCACTCGGTCGGAATGATGACGCCGTCCGCGCACGCCAGCCCGTTGACGGTGAGCAGCCCGAGGGAGGGCTGGCAGTCGATCAACACGTAGTCGTAGCGGTCCAGGACGGGATACAGGGCACGTGCCAGCGACTGCTCCCGACCGACCTCGTTGACCAGTTGGATCTCGGCGGCCGACAGGTCGATGTTGCTGGGCACCAGGTCGAGGCCCTTGACGCGGGTCTTGATCAGCACGTCGTCGATCGATACCCGCGGCTCGACCAACAGGTTGTGCACCGTCTGGTCCAGTTCGTAGTGCGGCACGCCAAGGCCTGCCGACAACGCGCCCTGCGGGTCGAGGTCGACCAGCAACACGCGCCTGCCGTATTCGGCCAGGCTGGCGCCCAGGTTGATGGTCGACGTGGTCTTGCCGACGCCGCCCTTCTGGTTGCACATGGCGATGACCTTCGCCGGTCCGTGCACGCTCTTGGGCTTGGGCTCGGGGATGTGCCTGGGTGGGCGCCCGGTCAGGCTGGTGCCATCGGTCGCGGCGGCGTCGTCGGTCACGAGGGACCGTCGCTGCTCAGGCGACCCATACCCATGGCGAACATCGGGTGAAGTCTAACGGTTGAGCAGGCCGGGAACGGCCGACCCGCGGGCAACGCGGCGCTCCGATTCGACGAGTCGCCCGCCTAGGGTGGGCTCCATGAGCTTGAAGCAGCGCATTCCGCTCCTCCGCTGGTCGTTTCTGCGCCTGGCGCTCGGCGCGCGCAACATCTCGCGGACCGGTCAGATTGGCGACGGACGCGAAGCCGCCGCCGTCGACTACGTCCTCGCCAACGCCCGCCGGGGTGACGTTGACCACGTCCTGGCAACGATCGACGAATTCGCCTACGAGAAGTCCTTCCTGATCAACGTCGGCGACGAGAAGGGCGCACTGCTCGACGCCGCCGTGCGCCGGGCCAATCCGAAGCTGGCGCTGGAGCTGGGCACCTACGTCGGCTACGGCGCCCTGCGCATCGCCGCGGCGGCACCCGAGGCGAAGGTGTACTCCGTGGAGCTGGCCGAGGCCAACGCCGGCATTGCGCGCCGCATCTGGGAGCACGCCGGGGTCGGCGACCGGGTGACCTGCGTGGTCGGCACCATCGGCGACGGCGGCAAGACCCTGGACGCGCTGGCCGCCGCGCCGGGCTTCGATGCCGGGGCACTCGACTTCGTGTTCATCGACCACGACAAGAGCGCCTACCTGACCGACCTGCAGGCGATCATGGACCGCGGCTGGCTGCATCCGGGCTCGATCGTCGTCGCCGACAACGTCAAGATTCCCGGCGCCCCGAAGTACCGCGCGTACATGCAGGACCAGCAGGGCAAGACGTGGAACACCGTCGAGCACGAGACGCACGCCGAGTACCAGTCGCTGCTCGCCGACCTGGTGCTGGAGTCCGAATACCTGGGCTGACGGTTACCGCGCCCGCGGATGCGCGCCGGCCCACACCTCGCGCAGCGCGTTGACCGTGACCAGGGTGTAGATCTGCGTCGTCGTCACCGACGCGTGGCCGAGCAGTTCCTGCACGACGCGGACGTCGGCGCCGCCCTCCAGCAGGTGCGTCGCGAACGAGTGCCGCAGCGTGTGCGGCGACACGGCGGCCGATGTCCCGGCCCGCGCCGCGGCGTCCTGCAGCACCTGCCACGCGCTTTGCCGGGACAGTCGCCCGCCGCGGGCGTTGAGGAAGATCGCCGGCGTCCCCTTGCCGCGTCGGGCCAGGTCGGGCCTGCCGCGCACGAAGTAGGCGTCCAGCGCGCTGACGGCGGGACGGCCGATCGGCACCAGCCGCTGCTTGCCGCCCTTGCCGCGCAGCAGCACCGACCGGGAGTGCGTGTCGACGTCGTCGACGTCCAGGCCGACGGCCTCCGAGATCCGCGCGCCCGTCGAATACAGCACTTCGAGCAGCGCCCGGTTGCGCAGCGTCAGCGGCCCGTCGGCCTCGCTGTCGCCGCCGGCGCCGTCCAGAAGCGCGAGCACCTCGTCGACGGTCAGACTCTTGGGCAGCCGACGGCTCGGCGTCGGCGGCTTCACCTCGCGGGCCACGTCGAGATCGGTCAGTCCCTCGGCGGCGGCGAAACGGTGCAGGCCGCGCACCGCGATCAGGGCGCGCGCCGCGGAGACGGCCGACAGCGGCACGACACCGGCGTCGGGGTCGCCCTTGCGCAGCGCGACCAGGAAGTCGGTGACGTCGGTTTCGGTCGACGTTGCGCAGATCGTCGATGCTGCGCAGCGCGAGGTGCTCGGCGTAGCGGCGCAGGTCTCGGCGGTAGGAAGCTCAGCGTGTTGGCGGCCACCCCGCGCTCGATGGTGAGGTGGTCGAGGTAACCCTGAACCTGGTCGTCGAGGGCACACCGAAGGCGATGAGCCGCTTGCGCGAAGCAGACGATGTGGTCAAGTTCCGGCCTTGCGGCGAGCGAAACCGAGTCGATCGATCGACCCACGGCGCGTCGACGGGCCGCAGCGATTCCGGGTCGGCCATCGCGTGTGCGGCCAGAATGCCCGCAACGGCAATCGAATTCACGATCTCGCCGTCCAACACCATCTGCACGGCGTCGTCCAACGGCATCCGCGTCACCGTCAGGTCGGCTTCCTCGTCGTGCGCCTCGGGCCGGCCGACGTCGGTCAGCCCGGTCGCGAGGTACACGCGCACGCTCTCGTCGCTGAAGCCGGGCGCGGAGATCGATGTCGACCAGCACCCGCCACTGCTCGGCGGCCAGCCCGGCTTCCTCCTCGAGTTCGCGCGCGGCGGTCTCGTGCGGCGGCTCGTCCCCCATGTCCAGCAGCCCGGCGGGCAGCTCCCACAGCCGACGGCCGACCGGGTGGCGGTACTGGTAGACCAGCACGACGTTGCGCTCGTCGTCCAGCGCGACGATCGGCCACGGCGCCGAAGTGCTCGACGACCTCGCGGCGGGCCGTGCCGCCACCGGGCATCCGCACCTCGTCGGCGCGCAGCGCGAAGATCTTTCCGACGTAGCAGGGTTTCGCTGTCGACGGTCTCGAAGTCGTGGTCAGCCACGGTGCACGGGTTCTTGCAGCCGCTGCCCGTCGTCCTCGGACTGTGCCGAAGCCGTCGGCTCCTCCCGCACCTCGGCGCCGTTGGGCGCTGTTCGTCGTCTGCTCCTCGCGCGAGCGCTCGTCGGCGATCTCCATGGGCAGTCGCTCGGCGGCCTTGTAGTCGAGCGCCGCGCCGATGAACGCGACGAACAGCGGGTGCGGACGGGTCGGTCGGCTCTTCAGCTCGGGATGAGCCTGCGTGCCGACGATGAACGGGTGAACGTCGGCGTCGTATTCGACGAACTCGACGAGGTGCCCGTCCGGCGAGGTGCCCGAGAACTTCAACCCGCTCTTGGCGATCCGGTCCCGGTAGGCGTTGTTCACCTCGAATCGGTGCCGGTGCCGCTCGGATACGTCGGTGGCCCGATATGCCTTGGCCACAATCGATCCGGGCTCGAGGACGGCGGGATAGGCGCCGAGGCGCATGGTTCCGCCGAGATCGGCCTCACCGGCGACCGCGTCCCGCTGGTCGGCCATGGTCGAGATCACCGGATCGGGTGTCTTGGGGTCGAACTCCGAGGAGTTGGCCTCGCCGATGCCGACCGATCGGGCCGCTTCGATGACGATGCACTGCAGGCCGAGACACAGGCCAAGGACCGCGACGCCGTGCTTGCGGGCGTACTTGATGGCGCCGAGCTTGCCCTCGATGCCGCGGATGCCGAACCCGCCGGGAATCAGCACGCCGTGAACGTCGTTGAGCACGGCCGCTGCACCGGCGTCGGTCTCGCAGTCGTCGGAGGCCACCCAGCGGATCTCGACCTTGGCGTGGTGGGCGAACCCACCGGCCCGCAGCGCCTCGGCCACCGACAGGTAGGCATCGGACAGGTCGATGTACTTGCCCACCAGCGCGATCCGCACGGTCTCCTGCGGCTCGTGCACGCGGCGCAGCAGGTCGTCCCACTCGGTCCAGTCGACGTCGCGGAACGGCAGGTTCAGCCGCCGCACCACGTAGGCGTCGAGCTCCTCGCGGTGCAGCACCTTGGGGATGTCGTAGATCGACGGTGCGTCGGGCGTCGAGATGACGCCGTCGATGTCGACGTCGCACATCAGGGCGATCTTGTTCTTCAGCGGTTCGGGCACGTCGCGGTCGCACCGCAGGATCAGCGCGTCGGGCGAGATGCCGATGCTGCGCAGTGCGGCGACCGAGTGCTGCGTCGGCTTCGTCTTCAGCTCACCGGACGGTGCGAGGTAGGGCACCAGGGACACGTGCAGGAAGAACACGTTGTCGCGGCCCACCTCGTGCCGGACCTGCCGGGCAGCTTCGAGGAACGGCAGCGATTCGATGTCGCCGACGGTGCCGCCGATCTCGGTGATCACGACGTCGGGTCGGTTCCCGTCGGCGTCCGGCTGGGCCATGGCCAGGATGCGGCTCTTGATCTCGTCGGTGATGTGCGGGATGACCTGGACGGTGTCACCGAGGTACTCGCCGCGGCGCTCCTTGGCGATCACCGCCGAATACACCTGCCCCGTGGTGACATTCGCCCATCCGGACAGATTGCGGTCGAGGAACCGCTCGTAGTGCCCGACGTCGAGGTCGGTCTCGGCACCGTCCTCGGTGACGAACACCTCCCCGTGCTGGAACGGGTTCATCGTTCCCGGGTCGACGTTGAGATAGGGATCGAGTTTCTGCATCGTCACCTGCAGGCCGCGCGCCGTCAGCAGCTGTCCGAGACTGCTTGCGGTGAGGCCCTTGCCGAGAGACGACGCCACACCCCCGCTGACGAACAGATGCTTGGTCGCGGTCTGCGGGTGCTTGCGTAACGATGGCAAGTGCAACCTCCGTGGCCGATGGGGCAGGGCTTACTTGACCAGGCGAAGACCTGGCTTGGGGCCTGCCGACCCACGGAATCTCACCCTAACACCGACACCGACAACCCGTGGTTGGCGCGCCGGTGGCGACACTTACTGAGGCACCGTCACGGCCGTCGCGCCCTGCCCGATGCCGTACTGGCCGGGCCGGCCGCCGCTGGCCAGTTCCTGCAAGGCCAGCACCGCGGTGATCCGGCCCGACTGGCTGTCGACGTCGTCGACGGTGCTCACGACGCTGGTGAGGGCTGCGTCCGATCGGGTGACGGCGACGGCGGCGGTGCCCGACCCGGACCCGTCCCGTCCCGCGATCACGGTGCCCGTGCCGTGTGGCGCCAGCCCGGCGGCGAACCGTGCGACGCTGGCGCCCTGATTGCCTGCGTCCTCCGCCAGTCCACCTCCGGTGACGATCAGGGCGGTGTCGGCGGCGCCGACGCGCTCGCTCCCGTAGGTGACGAACCCGGTGTCGCGCAAGGTGCTCAGCACGGTGTCGCGTTGGGTGTCGTCCACGGCGGGCGCCGCGGGGTCCTTGCCTCGCAGCAGGGCGATGCCAAGCAGGTCGCCCGCCTGAGATCCCTGGTCCACCAGCTTGGTGCTCAGCTGACGCCCGGCGGGGACGATCGGCGAGTTCACCACCGAGAGCAGTTTTTCCGCGGAGTTGGCGTCGACGAACTCTTGGGTCAACGCGATGGTGCCCGACACCGTGCCGCCCGCCTCACCGACGAATCGGGTGAGCGCCTCGACGTCGTCGTCCGCGGCATCGGGCGTGCGGAACAGGACGACCGACTTCCCGGTCAGCGCGTCCCGGAGTATCCGCGGCGCCATCTGGGCATCGAATTCACCGGCCGCGCTGAGCTTTTCGTTGAGGCCGTTCTTGTCGTCCGTCAGCCCGTTGATCTGGTTCTGCATCTCGTGCTTGTCGTCGCGCAGACCGGACAGCAGCGTGTTCGACAGCAGGCCGGAGCCCAGCGCCACTCCGATGGCCAGCGCGAGGAAGACCGCTGCCAACGAAATAGCATGCGAGCGAAGGGAAATCATGCGTACTCCCTAGGTGACGAAACCTTGGACCCAGAGCAGGAATCGATCCCAGTACTCCGACATCCACTGCAGCACCGTGGCATCGGTGCGTGACACCCACAGTGCCACGATGACGGCAATCAGCATGGCCAGCACCAGAAGTGCGATGGCGCCACCGGAGACCCGGCTGCGGTACAGGGTGGCGACGGCCTTGGCGTCGACGAGCTTCTCCCCCACCTTGAGACGGGTGAGGAACGTCGACGGGTTGCTCTGCTGGCGCGAGCGGTCGAAGAACTCCTCGATGCTCGCGGTGTGGCCCGCGGTGACGATCAGCGATGCGCCGTGGTGATCGGCCAGCAGCAGCGCCAGGTCGGCGGCCGAGCCGGCGGCGGGGAACGTCATGGCGCCCACGCCGAGGTCCTGGATGCGTTCGAGTCCCTTGGCGTGACCGTCGGCGTCGGCGGGCAGTACCACCTGGGCTCCCGAGCGCAGCACCTCGACGCTCATCGTCTCGGGGTCGCCGACGATCAGGGCCGGTCGGTAGCCGCCCTTGCGCAGCACGTCGGCTCCGGTCCCGACGCCGATCAGCACCGGCTGATACTCCTTGATGAACGGCTTGAGCGCCTTGAGGTCGTCGGCGGCGCTCGGCTCCTCGGCGACCACCACGACGTGCCTGCGGTGCAGGTCGACGTCGATGTCCGGGATGCCCATGCCGTCGATGAGCAGCGGGCTCTCGCTGCGGATGAACTCGATGGTGTTTCCGGCGAACGCCTCGAGGTGGGCGACGAGGCCGCTCTTCGCCTCGAGCATCAGCTCGTGGATTTCCTGGTCGGTGCGTTCGGTGCCGAGCGCGATGCGCCGGTCGCCCGAGTACACGCCGCCGTTGTGCAGGCGGACCCGCGAGCCGTCCTTGATCTTCTTGAAGATCTCGGGGCCCGCTTCGTCGATCAGCGTCACGCCGTTGGCCACGAGCACCTCGGGGCCGAGGTTCGGGTAGCGGCCCGAGATCGACGGGGACGCGTTGACGACCGCGGCGACGCCGGCATCGACCAGGGCGTCGGCGGTGATGCGGTCCAAGTCCAGCGCGTCGATGACGACGATGTCTCCGGGATCGATGCGCCGGAGCAGCCGATCGATGTCACGGTCGACGCGGGCGGTTCCTGCGACCCCAGGACGGGGGCCGGCATTACGCGAAAGCAGCGCTGACATCTTCATGGGGCCGATTCTGTCGGCCAACCCTCAAGTTGAGGTGGAGGCGCGCCGTAACATCAGCCCCAGAAGTAATCTCCTGTCACATCTGCAACAGGCTCACGACGCGATGTCGAGCCTCGCGGCCTCGAGGAGTTCCCGGGCGTGCGCCCGTCCGCTGTCCGATTCGCCGAGCCCGGCCAGCATCCTCGCCAACTCCGCGACGCGGGCGTCGTCGTCGAGACGCCGCACCTCGCTGGACTTGCCGCGGCCGTTGCCGCTGTCGACCACGAGATGGACGTCGGCGTAGGCGGCGACCTGTGGCAGGTGCGTGACGACGATGACCTGATGGGTCCGCGCCAGCCGTGCGAGCCTGCGCCCGATCTGCACCGCGGCGCGTCCGCCCACGCCCGCGTCGATCTCGTCGAACACCATCGTGGTGCCCTCGGCGGACGCCGCCAGCACCACTTCGAGCGCGAGCATGACGCGGGAGAGCTCACCACCGGACGCGCTCTTCGCGAGTGGCAGCACGTCGGATCCGGAGTGCGGCGTGAAGCCGAACTCGACGGCGTCCACCCCGTCGTGCCCGGCGTGCACGGTCTCGCCGGACGGCAGCAGAAGCGGAGCCGAGTCGTCGGCGCGTGCCACCAGCGGCGCCACCGAGATGCTGAAGCCGGCACCGGCCATCGCCAGGCCCGCAAGCTCGGCCGTGACGGCCTTCGCCAGGGCCTTGGCGGCCTTGGTGCGGACCTTGGTGACGTCGGCGGCGGCCGCCACGAGCGCCACCTGCAGTTCGTCGACGCGCTGTGCCAACGCCGCCAAAGTTTCTTCGGAGACGTCGAGCTGCTCCAGCCGGTCGCGCGCCTCGTCGGCCCAGGCCAAGACCCCGTCGACGTCGGCGGCGTACTTGCGGGTGAGGTTGCGCAGCTCCCCCTGCCGGGCCAGCTTGGTCTCCAAGGTGCTTGCGTCGCTGGGCAACTCGTTCAGGTAGTCGCCGAGATCGGTCGACACGTCGGCGATGACGGCCAACGCGCCGCCGAGCCGGTCTCCGAGCGAGCGCAGCACCGCGTCGTCGGTCGACTCGAGCGCCGACTTCGCATGGCTGACGCCGTCGACCGCCGACACCACATCGGGCTCCGCCGCCTCGTCCAGCGCGCCCGACAACGCGGCTCGTGCGGACTGCGCGGCCTCACGCAACGCGTCGAGTTCGGACAACCGGCGGATGTCGGCCACCAGCGCCTCGTCTTCGCCGGGTTGCGGCGCGACGGTGTCGATTTCGTTGAGCCCGAACTGCAGCCGGTCGGCTTCCTGCGCCAGCTCCCGGGCACGCGCCCGGCGATCGGCGAGATCGCGACGGGCCGTGAGCCACTCGTCGCGGATGTTGCGGTAGCGGGCCAGCCGGGCGTCCACGTCCACGAACCGGTCCAGCGCCGCGCGCTGTTCGTCGGGACGCATCAGGCGGAGTTGATCGTTCTGGCCGTGCAACGCCAGAAGCTCGGTGGTGAAGGTACTCAGGGACTTGGCCGGCACGCTGCGGCCGCCGAGGAACGCCCGCGACGGGCCGTCCCGGCTGACCGAGCGCGCCGCGATCACGCTGCCGTCGTCATCGCGCTCGGCCCCAGAGGAATCGAGGATGTCGTCGATCCGGACCGCGACGTGCTGGCCCACGTCGGACGTGGTGAACCGGCCTTCGACGACGGCGCGCTCGGAACCCGAACGCACGCGGGTGGCGTCGGCACGCGCGCCTCCGAGCAGATGCAGGCCGGTGACGACCATGGTCTTGCCCGTTCCGGTCTCACCCGTCAACACGGTCAGCCCGCGGTCGAATTCGGCGGTGGCGGCGTTGATGGCGCCAAGCGCCTCGATCCGGATTTCGGCAAGCACTACTGGCCGCGCCAACCCGTGACCGGCAAGCGGAACTTGCGCACCAACCGATCGGTGAAGGGCGCGCTGTCCAGCCGCACCCACTTGAGTGGTGTGCCGCAGCGCGTCACCTCCAGGCGCCCACCGGCGGGCACCACCATCTCCCGGCGGCCGTCGCAGAACACCATGGCGTTGGGACCACCGGCCTCGACCTCGATGGCGATGTTCGCATCCGGACTGGTCACCATCGGGCGCGCGAAGAGCGCGTGAGCGTTGTTGGGCACCACCAGGATCGCCTCGAGATCGGGCCACAGGATCGGCCCGGCCGCGGAGAAGGCGTACGCGGTGGATCCCGTCGGGGTGGACACCAGCACGCCGTCGCAGCCGAACGCCGACACCGGCCGGCCGTCGACCTCGAGCACCACGCCAAGCACCCCGAGTCGCGGGCCCTTCTCCAGGCTGGCCTCGTTGAGCGCCCACCCGCGGTGGGCGATGCGGCCCTCGACGCGGACGACCACATCGAGGGTCATGCGTTCCTCGACCCGGTAGTCCCGCTTGATGACGTGATCCAGCACGGTGTCGATGGCGTCGGCCTCCGCCTCGGCGAGGAAGCCGATCCGGCCGAGATTGACGCCCAGGACCGGAATCTCGACGTTGCGGGCCAACTCGGCCGCGCGCAGGAAGGTGCCGTCACCGCCGAGGACGAGCACCAGCTCGCAGCCCTCCGCCGCGCGCTCGTCGGCGTCCACCACTTCGATTTCGACGCCGAGGGCCCGCAGGTCGTCCGGCGCCAGGTGGACCGGTCCGCGATCGACCGCCTCCGCGGCCAGCACCCGCAGGCCGATGCCGTGGTCGCCGAGGACCTTCTCGACTCGCCGTGCGGTTTCGGTGGCTTCGTCGCGACCGGTGTGGACCACCAGCAGGATCGTGCGCTCGCAGGTCACTGTGGCCCCTCCGCGACGGCGTTGGCGACGGCCTCGTTCAGCGCGTCACCGGCGAGCGGCCGGTCGGTGCTGGCGCGCAGGCGCAGGAAGTACTCGACGTTGCCGGATGGACCGGGCAACGGGACTCGCGGTGACATCGACGGCGTGCCAACCCAGTTGGGCGGCACGATGCGCGACGGTGAGGACCGTCTCGGTCCGCAGCCCGGGGTCGCTGACCACGCCACCGGGACCGACGCGATCCTTGCCCACTTCGAACTGCGGCTTCACCATGGGAACGATATCGGCGTCCACCGACGCGCACGACACCAACGCGGGCAACACGGTGGCCAAGGAGATGAACGACAGGTCCGCGACCACCAGGTCGACGGGCCCGCCGATGGCCTCCGCGTTCAGTTCGCGCACGTTGGTGCGCTCCATCACCAGCACGCGCGGATCCGATCGCAAGGGCCATGCCAGCTGGCCGTATCCGACGTCGGCGGCGACGACCTCGACGGCGCCCCTGTCCAGGAGCACCTCGGTGAAGCCGCCGGTCGACGCGCCTGCGTCCAGGCAGCGGCGGTCTCGAACCGGAACGGCGAAGGCGTCCAATGCGCCGATGAGCTTGTGGGCACCGCGCGACACCCAGGTGCGTTCCTCGCCCGCGACGGTGAGGCTGGCGTCCAGCGAGACCGCCGTCGCCGGCTTGGCTGCCGGCATGCCGTCGATCTTGACCCGACCGGCGTCGATGAGTTCGGCAGCCTGCTGACGCGAACGCGCAAGGCCGCGCCGTACCAGCTCCGCGTCAACGCGGGCTCGTCGAGGCACGTGTACTCACCCGCCGTTTCCGGGGGCCGCCGGTCCCCTTTCGACCGACTCGAGTGCCTGCACCAACAGATCGTGCGCCTCTTCGAGCCGGGTCGCGATGTCCTCCACGTCGGCATCTGCTGCGTCCGGTTCGGGCATTACCGCGAGCAAGGCGGCGATGTTCGAACGGATCTGGTCCGGATCGGTAGTCATGTCGCCGTTCACGCTAATCGACGGAGGCCACGAGTCCATCGGGGGCCTGCAGAAGCGACCAGCGTTCCAGCGCCTGGTGGGCGGTGTTGTCACCACCCATGACGGGAAGCGGCTGTCCGTTCAGTCCGGCCTGCCACACCGCGCTGGCCGTTGCACGCACGACCGTCAGGGAGTCCTCCGCGTCGCGCCCGGTCCAGTAGACGGTCACCGCGCGTGGCCCGACGTCGACCCGCCAGGCCGGGTGCGGCGCGACGCGCAACGTACTCGCGTTGTCGAAGAGCGAGCGCAGATCGCCGGCGACGTAGTGCGGACGCTGCTCCGCGCCGGCGTAGATCATCTCCATCGGCGTGCTGACGCCGGTGAGCACCAACATGCTGGGCAGCCCCGTCGCGATGGCACCGGCGATGTCGGTGTCCAGACGGTCACCGACGACCAGCGGGGTGTCGAAGGTCCCGCGCGCCAGCGCATCCGACATCAGCGTCGGCTGCGGCTTGCCGGCGACCTGCGGTTGCCTGTCGGTGGCCGCAACCAACGCGGCGACCATCGAACCGTTACCCGGCAGCAGGCCGCGCTCGGACGGCAGGGTGCGGTCCACGTTCGCGGCCACCCACACCGCACCGGCACGGATGGCGAGGGCGGCCTCGGCAGAGTTCGGCCCAGCCGGTCTGCGGCGAGTGACCCTGCACGACGGCCACCGGATCGTCCGAGAACTGCCGGACTGGACGCAGGCCGACATTGCTGACCTCCGCCGCCAGCGCATCGGTACCGACGACCAGAACCGTTGAGCCAGTGGGCAATTGAGTGGCTAGCAAGCGAGCCGCACTTTGAGCACTGGTGACGACGTCGTCGGCTTTGGCGGCGAAGCCCATCGCGACCAGGTGCTCGGCGACCTCGTCGGGTCCGCGCGAGGCATTGTTGGTGACGAACAAGGTTCGAGCCTCGACGGTGGCGAGAGTCTCCACCGAACCCGGCGTCGGCTCGTGGCCGCGGAAGACGGTGCCATCGAGGTCCAGCAGCAGGCAGTCATGCTCCTGCGCGAGTGTCGTCACGTCAGCTCAGCTCCGTGATGCGTTCTTCGGCGTCGGTGACGCCCTCGAGGTCGGCGGCAGCGGCATTCATGAACCACTGCAAGGCTTCCGCGTTTCGGCCGACCGCGAGCAGGGTCTCGGCATAGACGTAGAAGAGCCGCGCAGGCGTCTGACCCGTCCGGGTCGGATCCAGTGGCGGCGACGACGAGGATGGCCAGTGCCTGTTCGTTCTGGCCGAGGTCGGACCGGGCACCGGCGACGACGATGCGCAGTTCGTCGGCGTCGTCCCCGGTGAGTTCTGCGGCCTCGGCACCCTTCGCCAGCTCGATGGCCCGTTCCGGTCGTCCGACGCCGCGCTCGCAGTCCGCGATCAACGGCAACAGCGGCGACTTGCTGCCCATCCGGCGGGCGGCGCGCAGTTCGGCGAGCGCCTGCGCCCAGTCGCCACAGTGATAGGCCGCGATGCCCACCGCCTCACGGACGGCGGCGATCCTGGCCGGCGCGGTTGCGGGCAGCCTTGGCGTGTTCGAGCGCGGCCTCGGGGTCCTCGTCGAGGAGCTCGCCGGCCGCAACCAGATGGCGGGCAACGTAATCCGCGGTTGCCTTGTCCAATGTGGTGAGTTCGCCACGGATTTCGGGCGCCAATTGCCTGGCTTCGATCGAGGCGGGCAATGCCGGGCCGGTTCGCTGCGATTGATCGTCCGCGTGCTGCGGTCGGGGCTGTTCGCGCCGCGCCCGGCCGGGGCCCGACGCCCGTGGCGCACCGTGGCGATCGCGCGATCCGCGGCGAGGTCCGCCGGCGTTGGAAGCCCGTCGCGGACGTCGCTCGTCGCCGCCGTCCTGCCTGTCGCTCGCCACGTGTGCCTTCCCTGTTTTGCGGACCGTCCCGCAAGAGGATACGGGGCCATTCGACTCTTCGCGAAGAATGGCGAATTCGAATTGGTCCATTCCCGAATACAGAATCGCCCCCCACGCAATTGTGGGGGGCGATTCTTTAAAGGGTGTTCGGCGGTGTCCTACTTTTCCACCCGAATGGGTAGTATCATCGGCGCTGGTAGGCTTAGCTTCCGGGTTCGGGATGGGTCCGGGCGTTTCCCTGCCGCTGTTGCCGCCGTAACTCTATTTTATTTTCAGCCCTAAACACGCTCCCCAGTGGGGGTGTTTGTTTGGTGGTGGGGTGCGGTGTTGTGAATTCGTGGTTGCGTGGTTGCGGACGCGTCTTGTTGCGGTGTCTTACACATTCTCTGAACCATCAATGGTTTGTTGTTGTGTGTAAGTTTTCGGCCGGTTAGTGCCAGTTCCCTGCGCCCATTGCTGGGTTTCTAGGTCTGGTCTATCGATCCCGTGGTCTGCGGGGGGCCTTATCCCACTTAATGGGTGAGAAGCCTGGTCTTGGAGGAGGTTTCCCGCTTAGATGCTTTCAGCGGTTATCCTGTCCGAACGTAGCTATCCAGCCGTGCCCCTGGTGGGACAACTGGTAGACCAGAGGTTCGTCCGTCCCGGTCCTCTCGTACTAGGGACAGGTTTCCTCAAGCTTCTGACGCGCGCGGCGGATAGAGACCGAACTGTCTCACGACGTTCTAAACCCAGCTCGCGTGCCGCTTTAATGGGCGAACAGCCCAACCCTTGGGACCTGCTCCAGCCCCAGGATGCGACGAGCCGACATCGAGGTGCCAAACCATCCCGTCGATATGGACTCTTGGGGAAGATCAGCCTGTTATCCCCGGGGTACCTTTTATCCGTTGAGCGACACCCCTTCCACTCGGGGGTGCCGGATCACTAGTCCCGACTTTCGTCCCTGCTCGACATGTACGTCTCGCAGTCAAGCTCCCTTGTGCACTTACACTCAACACCTGATTGCCGTCCAGGTTGAGGGAACCTTTGGGCGCCTCCGTTACTTTTTAGGAGGCAACCGCCCCAGTTAAACTACCCACCAGGCACTGTCCCTGAACCGGATATACGGTTCGAGGTTAGAAGCCCAATACGATCAGAGTGGTATTTCAACAATGACTCCACCCACACTGGCGTGTGAGCTTCACAGTCTCCCACCTATCCTACACAAACCGTATCGAACTCCAATACCAAGTTGTAGTGAAGGTCCCGGGGTCTTTTCGTCCTGCCGCGCGTAACGAGCATCTTTACTCGTAGTGCAATTTCGCCGAGTCTATGGTTGAGACAGTTGAGAAGTCGTTACGCCATTCGTGCAGGTCGGAACTTACCCGACAAGGAATTTCGCTACCTTAGGATGGTT
This sequence comes from uncultured Actinomycetota bacterium, assembly GCA_963849055.1. GTDB lineage: Bacteria > Actinomycetota > Actinomycetes > Mycobacteriales > Mycobacteriaceae > Mycobacterium. The sequence continues at coordinate 381,640 of CAWKFI010000008.1, read as the reverse complement.
ATAGTTACCACCGCCGTTTACTGGGGCTTAAATTCTCAGCTTCACCCCGAAGGGTTGACCGGTCCTCTTAACCTTCCAGCACCGGGCAGGCGTCAGTCCGTATACATCGTCTTGCGACTTCGCACGGACCTGTGTTTTTAGTAAACAGTCGCTTCTCACTGGTTTCTGCGACCCCCCACCGCTGCCCACCGCAAGGATGATGACAGTAAGGGGTCCCCCTTCTCCCGAAGTTACGGGGGTATTTTGCCGAGTTCCTTAACCATAGTTCACTCGTACGCCTTGGTATTCTCTACCTGACCACCTGTGTCGGTTTGGGGTACGGGCCGTGTGTGCACTCGCTAGAGGCTTTTCTTGGCAGCATAGGATCACCGAATTCGCCTCACTCGGCTATGCATCACCTCTCAGGATTCATATGAGACCCGGATTTGCCTAGGTCTCTCCCTACGGGCTTGCCCCAGTATTACCACTGACTGGTACGGCTACCTTCCTGCGTCACCCCATCGCTTGACTACTACCATCCGAGGTCCCGCGCAGCCCCACATCCCCTCACACCCGAAGGTGATCGGTGAACGATGGTTTTGGGCGGTTAGTACCGCTGATTCATCACGGGCGCGCACACACGGGTACGGGAATATCAACCCGTTGTCCATCGACTACGCCTGTCGGCCTCGCCTTAGGTCCCGACTCACCCTGGGCGGACTGGCCTGCCCCAGGAACCCTTGGTCTTTCGGCGGGCAAGGTTCTCACTTGCCTTATCGCTACTCATGCCTGCATTCTCACTCCCACACCCTCCACCACTCGATCACTCGGCGGCTTCACCGGATGCAGGACGCTCCCCTACCCAACCAAACAAGAGTTCTGATTGCCGCGGCTTCGGCGGTGTGCTTGAGCCCCGCTACATTATCGGCGCACAATCACTTGACCAGTGAGCTATTACGCACTCTTTCAAGGGTGGCTGCTTCTAAGCCAACCTCCTGGTTGTCTTCGCGACTGCACATCCTTTTCCACTTAGCACACGCTTAGGGGCCTTAGCCGGCGATCTGGGCTGTTTCCCTCTCGACGCACGGAGCTTATCCCCCGCCGTCTCACTGCCACGCTTACACTTACCGGCATTCGGAGTTTGGCTGACGTCAGTAACCTAGTAGGGCCCATCGGCCATCCAGTAGCTCTACCTCCGGCAAGAAACATGCAACGCTGCACCTAAATGCATTTCGGGGAGAACCAGCTATCACGGAGTTTGATTGGCCTTTCACCCCTACCCACAGCTCATCCCCTCAGTCTTCAACCTAAGTGGGTTCGGGCCTCCACAACATCTTACTGCTGCTTCACCCTGGCCATGGGTAGATCACTCCGCTTCGGGTCCAGAACACACCACTACACCAATCCCCACTGGATTGGATACGCCCTATTCAGACTCGCTTTCGCTGCGGCTACCCCACACGGGTTAACCTCGCGACATGTCCCTGACTCGCAGGCTCATTCTTCAAAAGGCACGCCATCACCCCACGCTTTAACACGAAGGCTCTGACGGATTGTAGGCACACGGTTTCAGGTACTCTTTCACTCCCCTCCCGGGGTACTTTTCACCATTCCCTCACGGTACTAATCCGCTATCGGTCATCAGAAGGTATTCAGGCTTACCGGGTGGTCCCGGCAGATTCACAGCAGATTCCACGGGCCCGCTGCTACTCGGGAACACTGAACAAGGCAGGCAACGGGTTTTCACGTACCGGGCTCTCACCGTCTACGGCAGGCCATCCCAGACCACTTCCGCTAACCACATCACTTTCTCACTGCCCTCTGGAGAGGTAGCCCCAGAAACTCAGGTCCCACAACCCCGCACACACAACCCCTACCCGGTATCACATGCATACGGTTTAGCCATCCTCCGCTTTCGCTCGCCACTACTCACGGAATCACAATTGTTTTCTCTTCCTACGGGTACTGAGATGTTTCACTTCCCCGCGTTACCCCCCAACGGCTATATATTCACCGTTGGGTAACACGACATCACTCGTGCTGGGTTTCCCCATTCGGACATCCTCGGATCCACGCTCGGTTGGCAGCTCCCCGAGGCATATCGCAGCCTCCCACGTCCTTCATCGGCCTCTGATGCCAAGGCATCCACCATGCGCCCTTAAACACTTACAACAAAACACAAAAACCAAAAAACAATTCAGAGAAAATTACACCACAACAAACCAACACCAAACGACGCCCAGAACCCCGTCACAGGAAACTCAGACGACACACGATGCCAGCTTGATGCTCGCAACCACTATCCACGAATCAAACACCACACCCCACCACCAAGCAGGGCAACAACACGACCTCCCACCCCACGCAGGGGCCAGGGAACTACGGGCCTGTTGTCTCAGGACCCAACAGTGTGTTTGGCAGTCATTTTCGATCGGAGAAACCCGTACCGATCAGTTGTTTGCTTTATGCACCGAGCCGGCGCCCACTACAGGCTCCGATCCACTGATATCCCAACCGCAACTGATCCCACGAACGCGGGGGCGGGGGAAGGAACATGGTGCTCCTTAGAAAGGAGGTGATCCAGCCGCACCTTCCGGTACGGCTACCTTGTTACGACTTCGTCCCAATCGCCGATCCCACCTTCGACGGCTCCCTCCCACGAGGGGTTAGGCCACCGGCTTCGGGTGTTACCGACTTTCATGACGTGACGGGCGGTGTGTACAAGGCCCGGGAACGTATTCACCGCAGCGTTGCTGATCTGCGATTACTAGCGACTCCGACTTCACGGGGTCGAGTTGCAGACCCCGATCCGAACTGAGACCGGCTTTCAAGGGATTCGCTCCACCTCACGGATTCGCAGCCCTTTGTACCGGCCATTGTAGCATGTGTGAAGCCCTGGACATAAGGGGCATGATGACTTGACGTCATCCCCACCTTCCTCCGAGTTGACCCCGGCAGTCTCTTACGAGTCCCCGCCATAACGCGCTGGCAACATAAGATAGGGGTTGCGCTCGTTGCGGGACTTAACCCAACATCTCACGACACGAGCTGACGACAGCCATGCACCACCTGCACACAGGCCACAAGGGAACTGATATCTCTACCAGCGTCCTGTGCATGTCAAACCCAGGTAAGGTTCTTCGCGTTGCATCGAATTAATCCACATGCTCCGCCGCTTGTGCGGGCCCCCGTCAATTTCTTTGAGTTTTAGCCTTGCGGCCGTACTCCCCAGGCGGGGTACTTAATGCGTTAGCTACGGCACGGATCCCAAGGAAGGAAACCCACACCTAGTACCCACCGTTTACGGCGTGGACTACCAGGGTATCTAATCCTGTTCGCTCCCCACGCTTTCGCTCCTCAGCGTCAGTTACTGCCCAGAGACCCGCCTTCGCCACCGGTGTTCCTCCTGATATCTGCGCATTCCACCGCTACACCAGGAATTCCAGTCTCCCCTGCAGTACTCTAGTCTGCCCGTATCGCCCGCACGCCCACAGTTGAGCTGTGAGTTTTCACGAACAACGCGACAAACCACCTACGAGCTCTTTACGCCCAGTAATTCCGGACAACGCTCGCACCCTACGTATTACCGCGGCTGCTGGCACGTAGTTGGCCGGTGCTTCTTCTGCACATACCGTCACTTGCGCTTCGTCTGTGCTGAAAGGGGTTTACAACCCGAAGGCCGTCATCCCCCACGCGGCGTCGCTGCATCAGGCTTGCGCCCATTGTGCAATATTCCCCACTGCTGCCTCCCGTAGGAGTCTGGGCCGTATCTCAGTCCCAGTGTGGCCGGACACCCTCTCAGGCCGGCTACCCGTCGTCGCCTTGGTAGGCCATCACCCCACCAACAAGCTGATAGGCCGCGGGCCCATCCCACACCGCAAAAGCTTTCCCCCACCAGCCATGCAGCCGGAGAGGTGTATTCGGTATTAGACCCAGTTTCCCAGGCTTATCCCAAAGTGCAGGGCAGATCACCCACGTGTTACTCACCCGTTCGCCACTCGAGTACCCCGAAGGGCCTTACCGTTCGACTTGCATGTGTTAAGCACGCCGCCAGCGTTCGTCCTGAGCCAGAATCAAACTCTCCAAACAAAAACCCCCGGACAAACCGGGCAGAATTCGAATCAGAAAAATCTGACCTAACAACCAGACCAAAACTGGCAATAAAAAAACAACACCACACCCCAACACGGGACGCCAGAGCATGGCAAAAAACAACAAACAAAAACCACCAAACACACTATTGAGTTCTCAAACAACACACCCGCCTGACCGCGCAACGATCCCGCGGCTCGAAAGCCGCGAAGTGTCTTGCGGGCAGATGAGGTAACCCACCGAAGTGGACTTCCCTCTGGGATGCCGTCGCGCTCAGCGGCTGGACCGCGTCGCGACGACTTGGATTAAGTTACGTGAGGGAAAACTCGGAGTCAAATCGCCTGCTAGAAGGCGTGTCTCGCCTCCGTCGCGCTACGAAACGCGTTCCACCCCTGCGATATTCCGCTTGCCCCGTCGCACCACCAGCCACCGGCCGTGCAGGAAGTCGATCGGGCTGCGGTGCCCACTCCTCGCTCTCGACCCGAACGTTGTTGACGTAGACGCCGCCCTCGGCGACCGTCCGTCGCGCAGCGCCCTTGCTCGCCGACAGTCCGGTGGCCACCAGGAGGTCGGTGATGGCGTCCGGACCGCCCGGCTTCAGTTCGGCGACCGAGGCCTCGCGCAGCGCCGCGGCCAACGTGGGTTCGTCGAGCTGAGACAGCTCGCCACGACCGAACAGCGCCTGGCTGGCGTGCTCCACGGACTCCGTCGCCGCCTCGTCCGTGCACCAACGTGGTGAACTCCTGCGCCAGCCGGCGCTGGGCGGCTCGTTCGTGCGGTCGCTCCGCGGTCGCCTGTTCCAGCTCGGCCAGTTCCTCGGCAGTGAGGAACGTGAACCAGCGCAGGTAGTGGATGACGTCGGCGTCCGCGGTGTTGATGAAGTACTGGTAGAACGCGTACGGGCTCGTCATCGCCGGATCGAGCCACAGATTGCCGCCACCGGTCGACTTGCCGAACTTGGTGCCGTCGGCGGCAGTGACCAGCGGCACCGTCAGCGCGTGGACTGCCGCGCCCAGCTTCTGCCGGACCAGCCGTACCCCGGCGATGATGTTTCCCCACTGATCGGATCCGCCGATCTGCAGCTTGCATGTCGTACCGCCGGTGCAGCTCCACGTAATCGTTGGCCTGCAGCAGCATGTAGCTGAACTCGGTGTAGGAGATGCCCTCGCCCTCGAGCCGGCGCCGGATGGTGTCGCGGTCGAGCATGACGTTGACCGAGAAGTGCTTGCCGACGTCGCGAAGGAACTCGATCGCTCGACGAGCTGCGCCGTCCAGGTCAGGTTGTTCTCGATGATCGCGCCGGTGGGCGAATCGTCGAAGTCGACGAACCGCTCCAGCTGCCCGCGGATGCGTTCGGACCAATCGGCGACGGTGTCGGTGGTGTTGAGGCTGCGTTCGCCGGTGTCACGGGGATCACCGATCATTCCGGTCGCGCCGCCGGCCAGCACGATCGGCCGGTGTCCGGCCTGCTGGAAACGCCGTAGCGCCAACAGCGGCACCAGGTTTCCGGCGTGCAGGCTCGGCGCGGTCGGGTCGAACCCGCAGTAGACGGTGATGGGGCCGCGTCGCGAGCTCGGCTGCCAGCGCGTCCCGGTCAGTGGACTGCGCGATCAGTCCGCGCCAGTCCAGTTCGGCGAGGATGTCGGTGCCCATGGTGTCGATCCTTCCGTATCAGTCGCTGTCGCCGGGTGCGGGTGCGCGCGGACTGCGCCGGTAGGCCGACACCTCGGGCTGGCCGGCCAGCCAGAACCGCCACGGCCGGTCGGCCGCCTTGCTGACCCCGACCCGCGGCCCATCCACAGCCGGGATGCTCGCCCACAGTTCCAGCTGAACCGGGCCGTCGGGGTCGAACAGGTCGACTCCGTTGTCGTCCATGGTGATTCCCAGCGCCGAGCACAGGTTGCCCGGTCCACGCGCCAAGGCCGCCTGGCGCACCGAGTCGCCGCGACGCACCTGCGCCGTCGTCGACGCCGGACTCGATCGCGGCCGCGCGCAGCAGCACGGCCCCGGCCACGCCGTCGTAGGCACAGACGACGTTGGCGCAGACGTGGATGCCGTGGCTGCGATAGGTGTAGAGCCGCCCGGCCGGCCCGAACATCACCCCGTTGCGCGGACTCGGACCGCGAAAGGAGTGCGACGCGGCATCGGGCCACGGTCCGTCCGGCGGGCCGCCGTAGGCCTCGACCTCGACGATCACCGCGGTCACGCCTCGCCCGCTCAGCGCGGCGCCGAGCAGCCGCTGAGCTGCCGTGACCGGATCGACCGCCAGCAACTCGGCACTCATTCGCGGCCATTGTGCCCGGGGCCATTGACACGCCTGCGCACCGGGAGGATTATTCATCACATGATGACTTCATCGAGTGATGAATTAATCGGACCGGAGCTCGAACCCGTCGTCTCGATCGAGCACTTGCGCGTCGTCCGCGGCAAGCGCGCTGGCGCTGCGACGACGTCTCGGTGCAGATCGCGCGCGGCACCATCACCGGCCTGCTCGGCCCGTCCGGGCTGCGGCAAGACCACGTTGATGCGCAGCATCGTCGGCACGCAGATCATCGCGTCGGGAACGGTGACGGTGCTGGGACGGCCCGGCCGGGATCGGCCGAACTGCGCCACCGCGTCGGCTACGTCACGCAGGACCCCACCATCTACGACGATCTGCGGGTGGTCGACAACGTCCGCTACTTCGCCTCGCTGTACGGCACCGGACGCCCAGTCGGCCGACGACGCCGTCGCGGCGGTGGGCCTGGACGATCATCGAACTGCGTTGTGCGGCAACCTCTCCGGCGGGCAGCGCACGCGAGCGTCGTTGGCGTGTGCGCTGGTTTCACATCCGGACCTGCTGGTGCTCGACGAACCGACCGTCGGGCTCGACCCCGTGCTGCGGGTCGATCTGTGGGACCAGTTCCACCGCCTGGCCGACGGCGGCACGACCCTGCATCGTCTCCAGCCACGTCATGGACGAGGCCGACCACTGCGGCGACCTGCTGCTCATGCGCGACGGCCGCCTACTGGCCCACACCACCCCGACCCAACTACGAGAGGACACGGGATGCACGTCACTGGAGGAAGCGTTTCTGTCCGTCATCCGGCACAGCACCGACAGCCGCAGCCGGCTGAGCCCACAGGCGTACCTCGCCACCACCGGCCGGATCCTGCGTCAGCTGGCGGCCGACCACCGCAGCGTCGCGATGATCCTCGTCGTACCGAGCGTGATCATCACGCTGATGTACTTCATGTTCCAGAACGCGCCGCACCCGCCGGGCGCCCCGTCGCCGTTCAACAACGCGTGCCTGATCATGCTGGGCGTGTTCCCGCTGATCATCATGTTCCTGATCACCTCGATCACCATGCAGCGGGAACGCGTGTCGGGAACCTTGGAGCGCATCCTGACCACTCCCCTGCGCCGGCTCGATCTGCTGGCCGGCCTACGGCACCGCCTTCTCGATGGCGGCCGCCGCCCAGGCGACGCTGGCGTGCATCGTGGCGTTCTGGTTCCTCGGCTTCGACACCGCGGGCAGCCCGATCCTCGGTGGTCGCCATCGCGATCATCAACGCGGTGCTCGGTGTCGGCCTTGGCCTGCTGTGCAGCGCGTTCGCCCGCACCGAATTCCAGGCCGTGCAGTTCATGCCCGTGGTGATCGCTCCGCAGCTGCTGCTGTGCGGCATCATCGTCCCGCGCGAGGTGCTGCCGGAGTGGCTGCAGTGGATCAGCAACGTGCTGCCCGCCAGCTATGCGCTCGAAGCGCTCCGGCAGGTCGGGCGCATACGCTGACCCGACGGCCATCGCGGTGCGTGACATCGCCATCGTGGTGGGCTTCGCGGTGCTGGCCTTGTCCCTGGCCGCCGCCACGCTACGACGACGCACCCCTTAGGACGCCTTGACCACGAACGCCGAGCGCAAGCGTCCCGGGCGGCCGCCCGGGACGTCGGACACCCGCGAGCGGATCCTGGCGAGTGCGCGAGAATTGTTCGCCCGCAACGGGATCGACAAGACGTCGATCCGCGCGATCGCTTCCGCCGCTGGGGTCGACGCGGCGCTCGTCCATCACTACTTCGGCACCAAGCAGCAGTTGTTCGCCGCCGCGATCCACATCCCGATCGATCCCGATGCTGGTGATCGGCCCGATGCGCGAGACGCCGATCGAGGACATGGGGCTGACCTTGCCCTCGTTGTTGCTGCCGCTGTGGGACTCCGAGATGGGCTCCGGCTTCATCGCGACGCTGCGGTCGCTGCTGGCCGGCAGCGACGTGAGCCTGGTGCGGCTCGTTCCTGCAGGAAGTCATCGCCGTGGAGGTCGGCAGCCGCGTCGACGACCCGCCCGGCTCCGGGCGGATCCGAATACAGTTCGTCGCATCGCAACTGGTGGGCGTCGTGATGGCGCGCTACATCCTGGAACTGGACCCGTTCAAGTCGTTGCCCGTGCAGCAGATCGCCGAAACCATCGCGCCCAATCTGCAGCGCTACCTGACCGGTGATCTACCGGGGCTCACCTAGGATTCGGCGCGCTCGAGCAGCCGCTGGTGCTCCGCGTCGTCGCTGATCAGCACCGCTTCGTCGACCAAGAGCACGGGTATGCCGGCTTCGATCCGGTAGGCGCGACGCAACCTGGGGTTGTACAGCAGCTCGTCGGTCTCATGCTCTTCGCGCAAGCGCTCATCGGCGATCAACAGGAGCGGGCCCCGGTCCTCGGGGCAGACGAGGATGCCGAGTAGTCGTTCGTCGAGCACGACCGCTAGGGGCCGAGCGGAATGTTGATGCCGCCGCCACCACCGGGCGTGATGCCGAACCCACCGACCGCGCTGGGATTGTTCGGGTCGTACTGGTTGATTCCGATCGTCATCGGCGCCTGCTGCTGTGCCTGCTGGCCGCGCAGCTGGTTCCGCTTCTGGAACGACACCGTGTTCTGCAGCGCGGTGACCAGCGGCACCTGGTTGGGGCGCTTGTCCATCGCGGCTACCAGGTCGTCCATGTTGCCCTTGGAGGGGACGTAGCCCAGGGCGCGCAGCTTGAGGGCGGTGTGGATCAGTTGCGAGATCTGGCCGCCGCCGGCGCCGGTGTCGTACTGCGCGGCGATGTCGTCGAGGACGTCGGCGTTCGCGGTACCAGACCCGAGCCCGATCACCATGCCCGCGGCCAGGGCACTACTGGCCACTGCGCCGGTGACGGCGCGCCGCCAGCCCGTGTTCCTGCTGGTCTGCGATGTCATCGATCTCCTCCATTGCGGAGCCTTGCCCGGACCCGTACGGCGATCTACCGCACCCGGGAGCCTAACAGTGTGACGGATGTGACGCACGACCTCAGTCGACCGCCGAACCGTCCTTCATCAACTCGGCGCGGACGGCAGCCGTGAAGCGCTTGTACACCCCTGTTTCGTCGTCGAGGTACCAGGCGTTACGTGCGGCCTTCGGGACGCCGGCCGCCCGAAGCGGGCCGAGCAGCGGGCGGTAGGACGCACCGAGCTTCATGTCGGGAACGACGTGCACCAGGTCCGGAGGGCAGCCGACGGCAAGGCCCGCCATCGCCTCGTTGAGATCGGCGGTGGGCACGCTGCCTCCAGGCGCCAGCGTGAGTGCGGTGACCGCGATCTGGCGCCCGCCGACCTCGACGCAGTAGGTGGCCGCCAGGTCCACGGCGCCGACGCGGCCCGCGGCGTCGTTGACCGCGGCGGCGAAGACGGGTCCACGCGGGGTGCGGGTGACCGCGCCGCGGTTGTCGACGAGCCAGAAGTCCCCGTCGACGTCGCGGCGGAACAGGTATTCCGTCGATACCCAGGTGTCCGCGGGGGCGAACACGCCCCGCTTGATCGAGGCGGTCGGATCGATCGGGCCGCGCGGGTGTGCGAGCAGCACCCCCACCTCGTTGGGCCTGGCCAACCGGACGAAGCCACGATCGTCCTCGAGGATCAGATCGTCCTCGACGTCGTACGCAGCGAGTTCGATGCGGCCGCCGCCGGGGAGGGGACGTCCCTCGCTGCCGAGCTTGGCGCCGGAAACGTTGGCCAGCACGGCCTGCCCGTCGGTGGTCGCGAAGAACTCGACGACCTGCGCGGGCTCGAACTCCTGCTCGACGCGCTTCCACAGCCCGGTGGGCATGCCCGAGCCGATGAACAAGCGGACCGGGTGGTTGCCGTTGAGCGCGAACGACGGGTCGTCGATGACGTCGCGCAGCATCGCCCAGGTGTAGGTCACGACGGTGACGCCGTACTGCCGGATTTCGTGAACGAACCGGTCGGGCCGCAGGCCCCGCGACAACGCGATGCGGGTACCGCCGACCACCGCGCCGCCGAGGCTGACGAGCAGGCCGGATTGGTGATGCAGCGGGGTCAGGCAGTAGACCGTGTCGTTGCGGCCGAGGTTCGCCGCCGACGCCGTGCCGAACGCGGACAACGCCCAGCGGAAGTTGGTGATCTGACGGGCGACGAGCTCGCCGCCGATGGTGGTGAACGCGACGTAGGCCAGATCCTTCGCGTATCCCGGGTTCGGCCGGTACCAGCCGGGCAGCTCGACCACGTCCGGGTTGATCTTCTCCATGTCCGTGACGTCGGCATCCTCGGGAAGGTGCAGGTCACGTGCTTCGCCGCCGCCGAGCACCAGGACCCGCAGCGGCAGCTGGCGGGCCGCCTCGAGGTTGCCCGGATCGGCGATGACGTCGGATATCGCGCCGATGCGGGCCGCTTCGGCGAGGTCACCGTCCGGCGGCATCAGGACGGCCACCGCACCGAGCCGCGACAGCGCGGCGATGGCGACCAGGGCGCTGGGCCGCGTTTCCATCAGGACGCCGACGTGGGTGCCCTGCCGTACGCCGACCTCGATCAGCCCGCGGACGACGTTGTTGATGCGACGGTCCACTGCTTCATAGGTGTGCACGCGGCCGTCGAACAGCAGGAACTCGCCGTTGGGTGCGCCGCTCGCCTGCTCGGACATGATCCTGCCGAGGGAGATGCGGGTGTGATCGTTGATCTGACCCAGCCGGGCCAGACGCGGCAGGGTGCGGACGGTCTCGACGGCCAGCGCGCGCGCCGACTTGTTGGCGTTGACGATCGCGTCGGCCGCCGATCTGGCCAGGCTGAAGGTCATCTCCGTCGCCGAGACGGCGCCGTGCGCCACCCGCGACGCGAGCGGTACGCCGCTCTCGTTGTGCTCGGCGGGCTGCAGCGCCATCGGCACCACCTGCTCGGGCATCTCGCCCTCGCCGGCCAGCCACCTCACCCAGGCAGCGACCGTCGGCCAGGTCTGGTTGGCCGCCTTGGATCCCACGACGAGGCCGAAATGTCCTGTGCGGATGAGGTATTCGTATACGTCCGCCTTCGGGGCGGCGCGTTTGATGCCACGCACCGAAGCCGGCTGGCCGATGTCGTCGACCTCACCGACGACGGCCAGCACCGGGCAGTCGATGTCGCTGAGCGTGACGAGATCCCCGCGAATGCTGAATCCGCCCGTCATCATCCGGTTGTGGGCGATGAACTGCTTGAGCAGTTCGGAGATCGCGGGCCCGGACCAGGCGATCCAGCCCTCGGAGGCGAGGAACCGACGCTGCTGTTCTCGGGAAAGCAGCGCTTCCCGGTCGTGCAGCTGACGGACGAAGTCGAGGCGGGACTGGGCGGTCTTGAGCGGGTCGAGCATCTGAAATCCGGTGCGGGCCAACCAGCCCGGAATGTCGATCCGGCTGAACACGTGATCGGCCATGAAGTCGGCCGCCGCGGCACCGACCCCCGCGGGCAGGTTCATCGGCAGGGCCGCAAGGGTATCGACCGGCGAGCCGAATCCGATGATGCTCGCCAGATCCTTCGAGCGCCGGTAGGCCGCCGTCTGGTAGCAGAACATGCCGCCCTGCGAGTAGCCGGCCAGATGGACGTCGCGGTCGGTGACCTTCTTGACGGTGTCGATGGCCTCGCTCAGAGCCACGACGTGATCGGCGAGGTTGCGCTGCATGCCGCCCTCGACCTGGTCGGGCGAGCCGAAGTCGATGACCCAGGGATCGATGCCCGCCTCGTGCAGGATGCCGACCGCGCCCTCGTGGCGGGTGACGTCCCACATGTCGGCCGACATCATCATCGGGTGCACCATCAGGACCGGTGGTCCTGCGGGCTTGGCCCCGGGCCGGGCGTCGGGCGGGAAGTACCGCCGCAGCCGGTACATCGGCACGCTTTCGACGATCTGGAACGGCGACGGCACCGCGCCGGTCTCCAGTCCGCCGTACCGCAGGACTTCCAAACCGTTCTGCGCGGTCGCAACCAACCGTCCGACGGGCCGGGTGATCGCGGACAAGTCCACCACTGGGCTCCCCTTCGAGACGCGTCGATCCCCCGATTCCCGACGTCATCATGGCACAGCAACCTTGGCGCTCCTCGAGGATCGGGCCGAGCACCGTCCCCGGCCTCGGCCCTATGATCGGCGGCTGATGGCGAACCTGATCAACGTCGAACGCGCAAGCGTCGGCTACGGCACCCGGATCCTGCTCGACGCGGTCAGCCTCGGCGTAGACGAGGGCGACGCGATCGGCGTCGTCGGCCGCAACGGCGACGGGAAGACGACGCTGCTGCAGGTCCTGACCGAAACCCGACCACCCGACTCGGGCCGGGTCACCCACACCTCCGGCCTGTCGGTGGGATACGTGCGCCAGGCCGACGACTTCGCAGCGGAGGCGACCGTGCGCGATGTGATCGTCGGTGGTCGCCCGGACCACATATGGGCCGCCGAGGCTGAGACCCGGTCGGTCGTCGAGCACCTGCTCGCGGACGTCGAGCTGGACAGCGCGGTCGGCAACCTCAGCGGTGGCGAACGGCGCCGCGTGGCGCTGGCCGCCGTGCTGCTGGCCGGTCACGACGTGCTGGTGCTCGACGAGCCCACCAACCACCTCGACGTCGAGATCATCGGCTGGCTGGCCCGGCACCTTGCGGCTCGGACCTCCGGGGCGCTGGTGGTCGTCAGCCACGATCGCTGGTTCCTGGACGAGGTGTGCACCCGGACCTGGGAGGTGCACGACGGTCAGGTCGACGCCTACGAGGGCGGTTACGCGGCCTACGTGCTGGCCCGCGCGGAGCGGATGCGGGTGGCCGCGGGAACCGAGGCGCGCAGGCGAAACCTGATGCGCAAGGAACTGGCGTGGCTGCGGCGCGGTCCGCCCGCGCGCACCTCGAAGCCGAAGTTCCGCATCCAGGCGGCCAACGAGTTGATCGCGAACGAGCCGGAGCCCCGGGATTCGCTGGCGCTGCAGCGATTCGCGACGGCGCGGCTCGGCAAGGACGTCTTCGATCTGCACCGCGTCGTCCTCGAGATGGGCGACCGGATGATCCTGGACAAGCTGGACTGGTCGATCGGGCCCGGCGTTCGGATCGGGCTGGTCGGCGTGAACGGCTCAGGCAAGACGTCGGTGCTGAAGCTGCTGGCCGGTGAGTTGAAGCCGACGTCGGGCACCATCAAGCGCGGCACCACGCTCAAGATCGGCTACCTCAGCCAGGCGCTGGTGGAGCTCGACGGCAACGAGCGGGTGCTCGACGCGGTCGAAAGTCGGCGCCGGATCACCGAACTCGCGGGCGGCAAGGAAGTCAGCACGGCAACGCTGTTGGAGGACTTCGGGTTCACCGGCGACAAGCTGACCACCCGGCTGGGCGACCTCTCCGGCGGCGAGCGGCGACGCTTCCAGTTCCTCCGCCTGTTGCTCGACGAACCCAACGTGCTGCTGCTCGACGAGCCGACCAACGATCTCGACATCGACACCCTCAACGTCCTGGAGGACTACCTCGACGGCTGGCCCGGCACGCTGATCGTGGTGACGCACGACCGCTACTTCCTGGAGCGGGTCGCCGACGCCACCTACGCGCTGGTCGGCGACGGCCGATGCGACATGCTTCCCGGCGGCATCGAGCAGTATCTGGCCGGGCGTGCGGCGGCGGAAGAAGCCACGGCGCCGTCCCGTCCCGCCGAGCGCTCCGAGTCCGCAGCGGCGCGTGAACGGCGGACGGGCAAGGAGATGAACCGCATCGAGAGTCAGCTCGGGAAGCTCGACCAGCAGATCGCGAAACTGCACCACACAATGGCCGAGGCCGCGGCCGACCACGTGCGGGCCGCGGAGTTGAACGCCAAACTCAACGACCTACTGGCCCGCAAGGAGTCACTGGAAGAGGAGTGGCTGGCGCTGGCGGAGGACTAGGGCCGCAGGCCGATCCGCAGCTTGTCGGCGGTGTCACGGACGATGCCGAGCTGCTTGGCCACCTGAATCGGTGACGTGCCGCCGCGGGAGTCCCGCGAATGCACCGAACCCTCGACCGTCAGCACCTCACGGACCTCGGCGGTGAGCCCGGGGTGGATGCCCGCCAGTTCGTCGTCGGCGAGCTCCTCGAGCCCGACGCCGCGCGCCTCGGCGGCACGCACCGCGGCGCCCGCCGCCTCATGGGCGATGCGGAACGGAATACCTTGGCGTACCAGCCATTCCGCGACGTCCGTGGCCAGCGTGTAGCCCAGCGGCGCCAGCTCGGCCATCCGGTCGGTGTCGAACAGCAACGTGCCCACCAGCCCGGCCATCGCAGGCAGCAGCAGTTCGAGTTGGCCGACGGAGTCGAACAACGGTTCCTTGTCTTCCTGCAGATCCCGGTTGTACGCCAGCGGTTGGGCCTTGAGCGTGGCGAGCAGGCCGGTCAGGTTGCCGATCAGCCGGCCCGACTTGCCGCGCGCCAGTTCGGCGATGTCGGGGTTCTTCTTCTGCGGCATGATCGAACTGCCCGTCGACCAGGCGTCGTGCAACCTGACGTAGCCGAATTCGGTGGTGCTCCAGAGGATGACGTCCTCGGCCAGCCGGGACAAGTCGACGGCGATCATGGCCAGGACGAACGCGGCCTCGGCGGCGAAGTCCCTGGACGCGGTGGCGTCGATGGAGTTGTCGGCCGCGGCGTCGAAACCCAGTTCCTCGGCGATGGCATCGGGGTTCAGACCCAGCGACGACCCCGCCAAGGCACCGGATCCGTACGGCGACACGGCGGCTCGCTTGTCGAAGTCGACGATCCGCTCCACGTCGCGCAACAGCGGATGCGCATGCGCGAGCAGGTGGTGGGCCAGCAGGACCGGCTGCGCGGACTGCAGATGGGTCTTGCCCGGCATGATGGCGGTCGGGTGCATGGCGGCCTGGGTGGCGAGCGCCGCGACGACGTCGAGCGCACCGTTGCCGACCGACCGCATCGCATCGCGCAGCCACATCCGGAACAGCGTGGCTACCTGATCGTTTCGCGACCGGCCCGCCCGCAGGCGCCCGCCGAGGTCGTCACCGACCCGGTCGATCAGCCCACGCTCAAGCGCACCGTGCACGTCCTCGTCCGTCGGCAGCGGACCGAAGCTGCCGTCGGCGACGTCGGCGCCGAGGCTGTCCAGGCCGGCCAGGAGTCCGTCCCGTTGTTCGTCGGTCAGCAGACCCGCCTGGTGCAGCACGCGCGCGTGCGCCTTGGACGCGGTGACGTCGTACGGGGCGAGCACCCAGTCGAAGTGCGTCGACTTGCTCAGTGCCGCAAGGGCGTCCGACGGTCCACCGGCGAACCGTCCACCCCACAGCGACCCCTCGTTAGTGCTCACTGGCCAGGTCCCGCTGCGCGGCGATCTTGCTGGACAGACCGTGTACGTGCACGAAGCCCTTTGCGCTGGACTGGTCGAACGTGTCGCCCTCGTCGTAGGTGGCCAGGTTGAAGTCGTAGAGCGACTGGGGGCTGCGCCTGCCGTTCACGGCGATGTGGCCGCCGTGCAGCACCAACCGGATCTCCCCCGTGACGTGTTCCTGCGTGTGGTCGACGAACGTCTCCAACGCCCGCTTCAGCGGCGAGTACCAGAGGCCGTCGTACACCAGCTCACCCCACCGCTGATCGGTGGTCCGCTTGAACCGGCTGAGCTCGCGCTCCAACGTCACGTGCTCGAGTTCGGTGTGGGCGGTGATGAGCACCATGGCGCCTGGTGCCTCGTAGATTTCGCGGCTCTTGATGCCGACCAGCCGGTCCTCGACCACGTCGAGCCGGCCAACGCCCTGTGCACCGGCACGCCGGTTCAGCTCGACGATGGCCTCGAGCACCGTGACGGGCCTGCCGTCGATGGAGCAGGGCACACCCTTGTCGAATCCCACGATCACCTCGTCGGGTGAACTCCAGTTGACGGTGGGGTCTTCGGTGTAGTCGTAGACGTCCTTGGTGGGGGCGTTCCAGAGATGCTCCAGGAAGCCGGTTTCCACCGCGCGGCCCCACACGTTCTGATCGATCGAGAACGGTGAGCGCTTCGTGACGTTGATCGGGATGGCGTTCTCCTCGGCGAACGCGATCGCCTTCTCCCGCGTCCACGCGTAGTCGCGGACGGGTGCGAGCACGTCGAGGTCCGGTGCGAGGGAGGCGAACCCCACCTCGAAGCGGACCTGGTCGTTGCCCTTGCCCGTGCAGCCGTGCGCGACGGTACCGCCGCCGTGCGCGCGCGCCGCCTCGACGAGGTGCTTGACGATCAACGGCCTGCTGATCGCCGACACCAACGGATAGCGGTCCATGTAGAGGGCATTGGACTTGATCGTGGGAAGGCAGTATTGCTCGGCGAACTCATCGCGCGCGTCGACCACGACGGCCTCGACCGCGCCGCAGTCGAGCGCGCGCTGCCGGATGACCTCCATGTCCTCGCCGCCCTGCCCGAGGTCGATGGCCACGGCTACGACCTCGCGGCCGGTCTCCTTGCCGATCCAGCTGATCGCGACCGAGGTGTCCAGACCGCCGGAATACGCCAAGATGACGCGTTCGGACATGTATCAATCTCCTTTGTTCTCAAGCTTCTTGGCAAGTTCAGCGCCCGTCATGGGCTCGCGGGCTATTACGAGGATGGTGTCGTCGCCGGCGACGGTGCCCACCACGTAAGGCAGGGAGGCCCGGTCGATGGCGCTCGCGAGATAGTGCGCCGCGCCGGGCGGGGTCCGCAAGACGGCCAGGTTGGCGCTGGCGTCGGTGGACACCAGAAGGTCACCGAGCAATCGCGACATCCGTTCCGTCCCACCGGAAACCCCGCGCACGGGACTGCCGTCCTCGGGTACGACGTAGACGCCGACGCCACCGTCGGCTCCGCGCAGCTTGACCGCGCCCAGTTCCTCGAGATCGCGCGACAGCGTCGCCTGGGTGACCTCGATGCCTTCCTCGGCGAGCATCGTCGCCAGTTCACTCTGACTGCTCACGGACTTCGACGACAGGAGCGTCACGATGCGCGCCTGCCGTCCGGCCCTTGTCGAAGCGGAAGTCACGATCGCTCGGCTCCCGCTCGCGTTCGGGAAGTCATGATCGCTCCAGCAGCCACACCAGCAGTGCCTTCTGGGCGTGCAGCCGGTTCTCCGCCTCGTCCCACACCGCGCTGCTGGGCCCGTCGAGGACGTCGTCGGTGATCTCGTGACCGCGGTGTGCGGGCAGGCAGTGCAGGACGACGGCGGCGGGATCGGCGCGGCTCATCAGGTCGGCGTTGACTTGAAAGGGACGGAACGGGCGCACCCGGTCCAAGCCGTCGTTCTCCTGTCCCATCGACGTCCAGGTGTCCGTCACCACCACGTCGACACCGTCGGCGGCGGCATGCGGATCGCTCGTCACGGTCACCGAGGCACCCGTGTCGCTCGCCCGTTTGCGTGCCGCGTCGACGAACTCCGGGTCGGGCTCGAAGCCCGTCGGGGCGGCGATGGTGACGTGGATGCCCGCGGTCACGCCGCCCAGCATCAGTGAGTGCGCCATGTTGTTGGCGCCGTCACCGAAGTACGCCATCCTCAACCCGTACAACGTGCCGCGGCGTTCGTCGAGGGTCTGCAGGTCGGCGAGCACCTGGCAGGGATGGAAGTCGTCGGACAGCGCGTTGACGATCGGCACCGTCGAGCCAGAGGCCATGGCGGTCAGGCGTTCCTGCGCGAACGTGCGCCACACGATGGCATCGACGTAGCGGGACAACACCTTTCCAGTGTCCTCCAGCGTCTCTTCCCGCCCGAGCTGTGTGCTGCGCCCGTCGACGACGACGGCGTGACCACCCAGTTGCGCGATGCCCATCTCGAACGAGAACCGGGTGCGGGTGGAGTTCTTCTCGAAGATGACGGCCACGCCGCGGGGGCCCTCGAGCGGGCGCCGGCTCATCGGCGCCTTCTTGAGTCCGGCTGCCAGCGCCAGTACTTCGGCCTGCTCGTCGGGCGACAGGTCGTCGTCGCGCAGGAAGTGTCGCAACGTCATGATGCCTCCGACGCTTTGGTCGCCGTGTCGAGGACGGCGGGCAGGGCGGTGAGGAACGCGTCGATCTGCGCGTCGGTGACGACCAGTGGTGGGGCCAGCCGGATCACGTCGGGCATGGCGGCGTTGACGAGGAAGCCCGCGTCCCTCGCTGCCGTCTCGATCGCTTTGGCGTGCGGGGCGGTGAGCACCACGCCGCGCAGCAGTCCGCGGCCGCGGACGTGGTCGATCAGCGGGTGGCCGATCGCCTCGATGCCGTGGCTCAGCGTCTTGCCGAGCACGTCGGCGCGGCTGATCAGATCCTCGTCGGCCAGCGTCTTCAGCACGGCGAGGGCTGCGGCGGTACACACCGGGTTGCCACCGAACGTGCTGCCGTGCAGGCCGGGGGTCAGCAGCTCGGCGGCGTCGCCGATGGCCAGGCACGCGCCGATCGGCAGCCCGCCCCCGAGACCCTTTGCCAGCGTGATGATGTCGGGTGTGATCCCGTCGCGTTGATGGGCGTAGAAGGTGCCGGTGCGCCCCACGCCGGTCTGCACCTCGTCGAGCACAAGCAGGGCACCGTGCTTCGCGGTGATCTCACGCGCGGCGACGAGGTAGCCGGGCGGCGGCGTGACGACGCCACCCTCCCCCATGATCGGCTCGAGGAACACCGCGGCGGTGTCATCGGTCACCGCGGCGGCCAACGCGTCGGCGTCGCCGTACGGGACGTGCGTGACGTCACCGGGCAGCGGCGCGAACGGAGCCTGTTTGGCGGGCTGCCCGGTCAGTGCGAGCGACCCCATGGTCCGGCCGTGGAAGGCTCCTTCTGCGGCAACGAGTTTCGTCCGACCCGTGAGACGGGTGATCTTGAAGGCGACCTCGTTGGCCTCGGTGCCCGAATTGCAGAAGAACGCGCGCGCATGGGTGTCGGCGCCGAGGTGCGCCACCAACGCCTCCGCGAGCGCGATGCCCGGTTCGGTGGCATACAGGTTGGAGGTGTGGCCCAGGGTGTTCAGCTGGCGGGTGACGGCTTCGATGACCGCCGGATGGCGGTGTCCGAGAACGTTGACCGCGATTCCGCCGAGCAGGTCGACGTAGGACCTGCCGTCGGCGTCGGTGACGACCGCGCCGTCGCCGCTGACCAGTGCGACCGGCGGCGTGCCGTAGTTGTCCATCATCACGGCCTGCCAGCGGTGCCTGCAGCTCTATGTGGTACTCACTTCACCACCTTCGTTCCAGATCCCTCATCGGTGAACAACTCGACCAGCACGCAGTGTTCGACGCGGCCGTCGATGACGTGCGCGCTGGGCACCCCACCGGCCACCGCGCGCAGGCAGGCCTCGATCTTCGGCACCATGCCGGACTCGAGTGTGGGCAGCAACCCGGTGAGCGTGGCAACGTCGATTTCCTTCACCAGAGAGCCCTGATCCGGCCAGCGGGTGTACAGACCCTCGACGTCGGTGAGCATCAGCAGCTTCTCGGCGGACAATGCCTCGGCCAGGGCTGCTGCGGCGGTGTCGGCGTTTATGTTGTGCACCACGCCCGCGGCGTCGGGCGCGATGGTGGAGACGACTGGAATACGTCCTGCGGCAATGAGATCCAGTATCGCGGCGGTGTTGACCCGCTCGACGTCGCCGACGAGGCCGATGTCGGTCGCAACGCCGTCCACCGTCACGCTGCGCCGGACGGCCGTGAACAGGTTCGCGTCCTCCCCCGTGATGCCGACGGCGTACGGGCCGTGGGCATTGATCAGGCCGACGAGTTCCCTTCCGACCTGGCCGAAGAGCACCATCCGGGCGACGTCGAGCACCTCAGGCGTGGTGACCCGGAAGCCGCCCTTGAAATCGCCTGCGATGCCCAGCTTCTTGAGCATGGCGCTGATCTGCGGGCCGCCGCCGTGCACGACGACTGGGTGGATCCCGCAGTTCCGCAGGAACACCATGTCGGCGGCGAACGCGGCGCGCAGTGCGTCGTCGGTCATCGCGTTGCCGCCGTACTTGACGACCACGACCTTGCCGTGCAGCGCCTTGAGCCACGGCAGCGCCTCGGCCAATACCGCGGCCTTGGTGTGGATGTCGGTCGTGGTTCCCGCGGTCACGAGCTGTAGGCCGAGTTCTCTTCGACGTAGGCGTGCGACAGGTCCGTGGTGCGGATGGTCGCCGCACCGGAACCGACCCCGAGGTCGACGGTCACGTCGATGTCCGCGCCCGTGAGGTCGACCTCGCGCGCACCGGGCGCGCCAACGCCGTCGATGCAGACGGGGAATCCGTTGAACGCCACGCCGATCCGGTCGGGATCCAACTCGACGGGCGCCATGCCGACGGCGGCCAACACCCGACCCCAGTTGGCGTCCGAGCCGAACAGCGCGGTCTTCACCAGGCTATCGCGGGCGATGACACGCGCCGCGACGACGGCGTCGTCCTCGCTAGCGGCGCCGGTGACGGTGACCGCGATCCGCTTGGTGACGCCCTCGGCGTCGGCCTGCAGTTGTGCACACAGGTCGTCGCAGACGGCGAGCAGGGCGGCGTCGAGATCGTCCTGGCTGGGCGCGACCTCACTGGCCCCCGACGCCAGCAGCAGCACGGTGTCGTTGGTGGAGCAGCTGCCGTCGACGTCGAGCCGGTCGAACGTGCGGGCGGCGGCATTGCGCAGCGCTCGGTCGAGCGCATCGGCGTCGGCGACGGCGTCGGTGGTGATGACGCACAGCATCGTGGCCAGCGACGGAGCGAGCATGCCCGCGCCCTTCGCCATGCCGCCCACGGTCCAGTTGTCGCCGTGGTGCAGGGCGACCTGCTTGGGCACCGTGTCGGTGGTCATGATGGCCTGCGCGGCCTCGACACCGCCGGTCAGCCCGCCCGCCATCTCGTGGACGACCTCCTTGACGCCGGCCAGGACCTTGTCCATCGGCAGCCGGTCGCCAATCAGGCCCGTCGAGCAGACCGCGACCTCGATCGCGCCGGTCTCGGTGCCCCAGTCCGACAGGGCCGTGGCGACCGCCTCGGCGGTCTCGTGGGTGTCCTGGAAACCAGCGGGCCCGGTGCAGGCATTGGCTCCACCGGAGTTGAGGATGGCCGCACGCAGGCGCCGCGTGGTCATGACCTGCTGGGTCCACAGCACCGGCGCGGCCTTGACCTTGTTGCGGGTGAATACGGCGGCCGCCGCGTAGTCGGGTCCCTCGTTGAAGACCAGGGCGAGGTCGCGCGCGCCGGATGCCTTGATGCCCGCGGAGATTCCGGTGGCACGGAAGCCCGCGGGTGCCGTCACGCCCTGGCTGCGGACCAGCCGCGTGGTGTCGGTGTGCTCCTGGTTGACGGTCACGGTGCCACTCCCACGGTCGAAAGTCCTTCTGTCTCAGGCCAGCCCAGCGCCAGGTTCATCGATTGCACGGCCGCACCGCCGGTGCCCTTGGTCAGGTTGTCGATCGCGCACACCGCCACCAGCACGCCGGCGTCGACGTCGACCGCCACCGCGACCTGCGCCGCGTTGCTGCCGATGACCGAACCGGTCTTCGGCAGCTGCCCCTCGGACAGCAGGTGCACGAACGGTTCGTCACCATAGAACTTCTCGTAGGCGGCGCGGATCTCGGACAGCGACGCTTCGGTCCTGGCGGTGCAGGTGGCCAGGATGCCGCGGGAGGTGGGAATCAGCACCGGCGTGAACGAGACCGTGACGGCCTTGTCGGTGACGGTACGGAGGCCCTGGGCGATCTCGGGCGTATGCCGATGCGCGCCGCCGATGTTGTAGGCCCGTGCCGAACCGATGACTTCGGAGCCGAGCAGGTCGACCTTGGCGGCGCGTCCGGCGCCGGAGGCCCCGCTCACGGCGACGACGGTGACGGCGGGCTCGACCAGATCCTCGGCCACCGCGGGCAGCAGGGCGAGCAGCGCGGCGGTCGGATAGCAGCCCGGCACGGCGATGCGCTTGGTTCCCTTCAGCGCCTCGCGGCCGCCGGGCAGTTCGGGCAGTCCGTAGGGCCAGCTACCGGCGTGCGCGGAGCCGTAGAACCGTTCCCATGCGGTGGGGTCGGTCAGCCGGAAGTCTGCGCCGCAGTCGACGATCAGCGTGTCCGGTCCGAGTTGTTCTGCCAACGCGGCGGAGTGGCCGTGTGGCAGGCCGAGGAACACCACGTCGTGACCGGCGAGCACGTCGGCGTCCGTCGGCTCGAGCACGCGATTGGCCAGCGGCAGGAGGTGTGGATGATGCTCGGTGAGGGCGGTCCCTGCGCTCGCCGCGGCGGTCAACGCGCCGATGGTGAGCCGTCCGTCGGCGTAGGCCGGATGGCCCAGCAGGAGCCGCAGGATCTCGCCGCCCGCGTATCCGCTGGCACCGGCCACTGCCACTGAAGTCATGCAGCGATTCTGCATGGTTATGCATGTAGGTGCAAATTCATTATCCGCGTTGCGTGGCGCCGACCCGGTCGGCCGCCAGAGCCACCGCGGCATCGCGCGCCGCGCTCGCCTCGTCCTCGGTGAGCGTGCGGTCGGCGGCCCGGAACCGCAGCGCCAGCGTCAGGGACTTGCGACCCTCGCCGATCTGCGGGCCGACGTACACGTCGAACAGGCGGACGTCCTCGAGCAGGTCGCCTGCCCCTTCGCGCACGACGTCGACGACGGACTGTGCCGCGACGTCGTCGGCGACGATCAGGCTGACGTCCTGGAACACCGCCGGGAACGGCGACACCGCGGGCGCAGGCAACCGCTCGACCAGTGGCACGGCGTCGAGGTCCAGTTCGACCGCGCAGGTGCGCTTCGGCAGGCCGGTCCGCTCGATCACCGCGGGGTGCAATTCGCCGGCGTGGCCGACCACCGTCTCGCCGACGAGGATCTCGGCGCAGCGACCCGGGTGCCACGGCAACGCGCTCGCGGCGCGCAGTGTCAATTCGACGTTGCAGGTGCGGCTGATGATCCGGACCACCTCGAATGCGTCGGAGGCCTCGACGCGCCGCCCAGCACCCCACGGGCCGCTAGGTTCACGCAGACCCGCCAGCACCGCGGCGACGTGCACCGGTTGCCGTGGCAGCGAGTCGTCGATGGTGGCGATCTCGTCAGCGGTGGGCGGCCGGTCGACCGGGATCGGCTGCAGTGGTCGCGTCCGCGGCGTCGCCTCCGCGATCTGCTCGATCGCGAACAACGCCACGTCGGAGGTTCCCCGGGAGACGTTGCGCACCAACGCTTCCAGAATCCCGGGCAGCAACGTCGTTGCGAGCTGCGGGCGGTCGGACTCCAACGGGTTGAGCACCGACACGGTCGCGCGGCGCGGATCGTCGGCGGCCAACCCCCACGCGTCGAATATCCCGGCGGGCAGGAACGGCGTGGGCAGGATCTCGACGAACCCGTTGAGCGCCAACGACTTCTCGATGGCACGGCGACGGGCCTGACCGGCGGTGAGGCCGCGTCCAGGCGGCGCCTGCGGCAGCACCGACGGGATCTTGTCCAGGCCTTCGAGCCGCAACACCTCCTCGACGAGATCGGCAGGCTGCTTGAGGTCGGGCCGCCAGCTCGGCGGGACGGCGGTGACCTGGCCGTCCGACGTCGTCACCACGGCGCCGATCTGGGTCAGTCGGCGGGTGGTGGTGCCCACGGCGTAGTCGATGCCCGCGGTCCGGTCCGGCAGATCGACCGGCATGCTCACCGGCGGCGGCGACCAGTCCTCGCGGGGCGGATCACCGCGCCAGTCGGTCAGCGTCGGCTCGACGGTGCCGCTGGCGATGGTGGCCAGCAGTGACGCGGAACGGTCCAGTGCAGCAACGGAAATGGCAGGGTCGACAGTGCGTTCGTAACGCCGCCCTGCCTCGCTGACCAGGTGCAGACGCCGCTGGGTGCGGGACACCGCTGCGGGATCCCAGACGGCAGCTTCGAGCAGGACGTCGGTGGTGCTGTCCCGCACCTCGGTGGTGCCTGCGCCCATCACGCCGCCGATGGCGGCGGTCGCGACGTCGTCGACGATCAACACGTCGGCCGGATCGAGGCGACGTTCGACGTCGTCGAGGGTGACCACCGTCTCCCCCGGTGTCGCGAACCGGACGTCGAAGCCACCGGTGATGAGGGTGCGATCGTGGGCGTGCAGCGGGTGACCGATCTCGAGCATCACGTAGTTGGTGACGTCGACTGCCGGGGAGATGGCCCGGATTCCGCTGAGCAGCAACCGGCGTTGCATCCACCACGGCGATACCGCGGTGGGGTCGATGCCCGTCACGGGGCGCAGGCCGAACCGCAGCACGCCGGTCCCGGGCTGGATCGTCACCGGCCAGGCCTCGCGTTCGGCAGGCAGCGGCGCGACGTCGGCGGGATCGACGAAGTCGAGGTCGTAGGCGCAGGCGATCTCGCGCGCCATCCCGCGAATCGACAGGCAGTACCCGCGATCCGGCGTGATCGCGAGGTGGAACACCACGTCGTCGAGACCAACCACGTCGATCGCGTCGGCGCCAGGTTCGGCGGTGCCCGGCGGGAGCACCAAGATGCCGGACTGCTCCACGCCGAGGTTCAGTTCGGCCGCCGAGCAGATCATGCCGTCGGAAACGTGGCCGTAGGTCTTGCGGGCGGTGATGGTGAAGTCGCCCGGCAGTACGGTGCCGGGAAGGGCGACGACGACCAGGTCGCCGACCTTGAAGTTCGTTGCGCCGCAAATGATGTCCCGCGGGGCGCCGTCGACGTTCCGGGCTCCGACGTTCACCTTGCATGCCCGGATCGGCTTCTTGAACTCGGTGAGCTCCTCGAACTCGACGACCTCGCCGACCGTCAAGGGCCCACTCACTGGGCCCACCGGGATGATCTCCTCGACCTCGTGGCCGATGTCGATCAGCGTCCGCTCGAGTTCGTCGACGGACGCATCCCAACCCGGCGCGCCGGCCCGGACGACGTCGCGCAGCCAGCCGTAGGGAACGCGCATCAGGCTCCCACTCCGAAGGGTAGGGAGAACCGCACGTCACCCTCCACCATGTCGCGCATGTCGGGAATCCCGTTGCGGAACTGCAGGGTTCGCTCCAGACCCATGCCGAAGGCGAAACCCGAGTACACCTGAGGGTCGATGCCGCACGCGATCAACACGTTCGGGTTCACCATGCCGCAGCCGCCCCACTCCACCCAGCCGGGGCCGCCCTTCTTGTTCTCGAACCAAACGTCGACCTCGGCCGACGGTTCGGTGAACGGGAAGAAGTGCGGCCGGAAGCGAGTACGTCCCTGCGGCCCGAATTCAGCCCGTGCGAACGCGTCGAGCGTGCCCTTCAAATGAGCCATCGTCAGGCCGCGGTCCACGGCGAGGCCTTCAACCTGATGGAAGACCGGGGTGTGCGTGGCGTCGAGTTCGTCGGTGCGGAACGTCCGGCCGATCGACACGATGTACACCGGCAGTTCGCGGTCCAGCAGCGCGCGGATCTGCACCGGCGAGGTGTGCGTACGCAGCACCTGCCGGGATCCCTCGGGAGCGACGTGGAAGGTGTCCTGCTCACTGCGGGCGGGGTGGTCCGGCGGGAAGTTCAGTGCGTCGAAGTTGAACTGCTCGGTCTCGACCTCCGGGCCCTCGGCCAACTCCCACCCCATCGCGATGAACGTGTCGGCGACGTGCTCGGCCAGGATCGTGATCGGGTGGCGGGCGCCGACGGGCTGACGTGTCGAGGGCAGCGTGACGTCGATGCGTTCGGCCACCAGGACGGCTGCGTCGCGCTCGATGCGCAGCGCGGCCAGACGCTCGTCGTACGCACTCTGCGCCTCGGTGCGGGCGACGTTGACACGGCGGCCTGCGTCGGCCCGGTCGGCCTTGGCCAAGGAGCCGAGTGCCTGGCGGGACAACGCGATGGGTGACCGGTCGCCGAGGTGCTCGGTCTTGGCGCGGGCCAGCGCATCGAGGTCGGCGGCCCGATCGAAGGCGTCGCGCGCCGCACTGACGGCCTTCGCCAGTGCATCCTCCGAGAGGTCGATGGGCTGATCAGACACCCGGCGATCATAGGCGATGGTCGGATGTGGGCCGCGACACGCGATGCGGTTGCGCGGCGATCGTGCGGCCCACCCTCCGAGCGTGAAGTTGTTGGCGAGGTTCCAGTGGATCTTCGAGCACGAGCGCACTCTCGGCGAGCGGCACCGCCCAGGGTCGCCACGCCAGCACGGCGCCCAGAACCGCCCCGGCTAGTCCACAGACGGTCGCGACCAGCATCGACAGACCGGTGTTGGCCAGGACGAGGAAGCCGAACGCCGAGCCGACCCCGAGCAGAACGACACGCGGCGCCGTCCACCGACGAGGCGTGCCGAATCGCGTCGCCACCAGCATTCCCAACACCAGCGCCACCGCATGCCCCACGTCGGTGAAGTCACGCTCCACCCACACCACGGCCCCGCCGACCGCCAGCCACCAACCGATCCAGATCGGCCGCCAGCGTCGCGGCACGGCCGCGGTCAGCGTCCCCAGCACCGCGGTCGCCCCGTAGCTCATGCCCACGTCCGCGGCCCGGGTGATGGATGCGGGCAGCCAGCCGAGCTTCAGCGCCACGATGAGGCCCGCCGCGACCAGCAGCGTCGCTCCGATATGACCGATGGCGAAGGCCAGCGCCAGACGCCTGCTCTGCCAGAGCAGTTCGGCCAGACCCATCAAGCAAACCAAGCCGGGCAGCCACACGTAGGGCGCTCCGGCGTCGACGACGAACGCGCTACCGAGCAGCGTGCCGAGGTGCCCCTGGTTCAGGTTGTGCAGATTGGTACTGGCGTGCCGGATGACGCGATCCGCAGTGGAGGGTCCGAGCACGGAGAGGGTGCTGGTGACGCAGACCAGGATCACCGCATACGTCACGGTCACCCGCACCCGAGCCAGCCCGGACAGCATTGCCGACACCATCAGCTACAACTATGCGCCGGCAGAATCGGCCTCGCCGTAATCCTCACCTGGCAAATCCCTGCGAATCCTCAAGCGGTACATGGCCAGATCCTCGGGCACTCCGGCGATCTTCGGCGCGAAGAGTTGCTTGCGAATGCGTTTCGCCGTCACGCCGAGCGCGTCGAAATCGTCTTCCGAGATGCTCTCCAACGTCGTCTGCGAGACGACCAGCCCGCCCCTGGTGGCGCGCTCCATCACCCTGGCAGCGATGTTGACGTCGACGCCCAGCCAATCCGAGCCGATGCGCTGCGGCCTGCCGGTGTGGATGCCTGCCCGCACCCGCGGCGTATATCCGTCTATCTCAATGGTTTTCACCGCTTCCAATGCGGTGATGACGGAACGCACGGCGGTCGTGGGGTTGGAGAACACGGCCATGGCCCCATCCCCCATCCGCTTGACGATGTGTCCGCCCGAGGCCAGCAGCGGTGGCTCCATCACCTGGGCCACGCGACGCAACAGCCGCAACGTGGCATCGTCGCCGGCCCCAAGCGACCAGTCCGAGAAGCCGACGAGGTCGGTGAACACCAGCGTGACCTCGCGGTTGGCGGGCCGCCCGGACACCCGCTCGGTCAGCGCCTGCCACACCTGCAATGTCGCGAGGCTGACTTCACGCGTCGCGGCATCGTGCTCAAGTAGTCGATCCGCAGCACGGGCGGCGGCCCGCGGACCGCCTTCGCCGTCCGCCGACAAGGGGTCGCCGAAGTCTGGGTCGCCGGGCAGCGCGCGACGCGCCCGCCGGATGAAGCCGATGACGTCGGGGCTGTGGTTGGTGCTCCGCAACCAGGCCAGCGGGCCCGCCGACCGTGCAGGGGCAGAGGTGACGCCCTGTGGCCGTTCGATCTCGCCGACGCCGGCGGACCGCTCGTCGGGGGGTTCGGCATCCACAGCGCCACGATATGCGGCGCTCTTGAACGTTGGCAGTCACGATCGCCGGGCCGGCCGGAGCTGCGGACGGCATGGGTGTCGAAGGTGCAGGTCGTGGCCGATCTTGACGGGTGTCTAAGAGATTGCTCACGTCACCGCCGGGCAGCACGTCGCAGCTCGGTAACGGTGTCGCCCGGCGCGCCCGCAAATCGTGGACAACGCGTGTTGTCAACATTATCGTGAGCCGGACACCGTGGGATTTGGAATCAGCGAGGACACCATGACCGCGAGATCAACGACGACCGCGCCGGCACCAGCCGATCCCCTCGGCCCCGACTCCCTCACCTGGAAGTACTTCGGCGATCTGCGCACCGGCATGCTGGGCGTGTGGATCGGCGCGATCCAGAACATGTACCCCGAACTTGGCGCCGGCGTCGAAGACCACTCGATCCTGCTGCGCGAGCCGTTGCAGCGGGTGGCTCGGTCGGTGTTCCCGATCATGGGCGTGGTGTACGACGGCGACCGCGCACCCGACACCGGCGCGCAGATCCGCGGCTACCACCAGACCATCAAGGGCGTCGACGGCGCCGGGCGGCGCTACCACGCCCTCAATCCCGACACCTTCTATTGGGCGCACGCCACGTTCTTCATGCTGATCATCAAGACGGCCGAATACTTCTGCGGCGGACTGACGGAGGCCGAGAAGCGTCAGCTGTTCGACGAACACGTGCAGTGGTACCGGATGTACGGCATGAGCATGCGGCCGGTCCCCCGCTCGTGGGAGGACTTCCAGGTGTACTGGGAAGCCAAGTGTCGCGACGAGCTCGAGATCAATCAGGCGACGTTGGACATCTTCTCGCTCCGGATCCCCAAGCCCTGGTTCGTCTTGCTGCCGACGCCCGTCTGGGACCAGATGTTCAAGCCGATGCTCGCGGGGCAGCGGTGGATCGCGGCGGGGTTGTTCGATCCGGCCATCCGGGAGAAGGCAGGAATTCGGTGGACGCCGAGCGACGAGGTGGTGCTGCGCTTGTTCGGCAAACTCGTCGAGATCGCGTTCGTTGCCGTGCCCGACGAGATCCGGCTGCACCCCCGAGCGGTGGCGGCCTACAAGCGCGCAGCTGGCCGCCTGCCCGCCGACGCGCCACTCGTCGAGGCACCCGCGTTCACCGCCCCGCCGCGCGACCGCCGGGACATGCCGGTGCACTACGTGCCTCGGCGCAAGTCCCTGGTTGAACGGGCTGGTTCGCTCGTCCACACCACGTTCTCGCTGGCGGGTCTGCGGCCGGCTCGCGGTCGCGGAAAGGCAGCCTGACACATGCTCGAGTGGTCTGACGTCGACATTGCCGTGCGCGATGCCGTCCGCGAATTCGTCGACAAGGAGATCAGGCCGCACCTGGACGCCCTCGAGAGCGGCGACATGCCGCCCTATCCGATCGTTCGGAAGCTGTTCGCCACGTTCGGCATCGACGCGATGGCCAAGGAATCCCTCGAGAAGCGGCTGGCCAAGATGCGCGACGGCGGATCGTCCGGGAAGGCGTCGTCGGGCGGGATGTTCGGCGGCGGAACCGACCAGGCCGGCATGGGTTTCGTCGTCGTCAGCGAGTTGTGCCGGGTCAGCATGGGCGTCGTGACGGGCATGGGCGTCAGCCTGGGCCTGACGGTGTCCACCATCGCGTCCCGCGGCACCCTCGCGCAGCAGGAGCGCTGGCTTCCCGGCCTCGTCACCTACGAGAAGATCGGCGCCTGGGCCATCACCGAGCCGGACTCGGGCTCTGATGCGTTCGGCGGCATGAAGTCCTACGTCGTGCGGGATGGCTCGGGAAATGGGGACTACATCCTCAACGGGCAGAAGACATTCATCACCAACGGCCCCGACGCCGACGTCGTGGTGGTGTACGCGAAACTGGACGAAGGCGACCCTGACGTTTCGAAGCGCGACCGCAAGGTGCTGACGTTCGTGCTCGATCGCGGCATGGAGGGCTTCGTACAGTCGAAGCCGTTGCGCAAGATGGGTATTCACAGCTCTCGCACGGGCGAGCTGTTCTTCAACAACGTGCGGCTGGGTCGCGACCGGCTGCTCGGCGAGACCGAGGACAACAAGGCGGGCGACGGACGCGACAGCGCCCGGTCGAACTTCGCGTCGGAGCGGATCGGCGTCGCGGCGATGGCGCTCGGCGTCATTGAGGAATGTCTGCGGCTGTCCGTCGACTACGCCAAGACCAGGACGTTGTGGGGCAAGGACATCGGCCAGTTCCAGCTCATCCAGCTCAAGTTGGCGAACATGGAAGTGGCCCGGATGAACGTGCGCAACATGCTGTTTCGGGTGATCGAGGCGGGTCAGACGGGTGCATCGATTTCGTTGGCCGAGGCGTCGGCGATGAAATGGTATTGCTCGCAGGCCGCCACCGACGTGGCGATGGAGGCCGTGCAGCTGTTCGGCGGCAACGGCTACATGACCGAGTACCGGGTGGAGCAGCTAGCCCGCGACGCCAAGTCGCTGATGATCTATGCGGGTAGCAACGAGGTACAGATCACCCACGTGGCGCGGGGACTGCTCAGCGACTCGTAGTCCTGCGCCGAGCGTGCCGATTCGTACGCCGCGGCGGCGTGTCCCGTACGACACCGCACAGTCACCACATCGGCCGGCCCGGAAGCGGCCCGGTTTCTGGGGGTCCCGCGCCGAGCGTGCCGATTCGTACGCCGCGGCGGCGTGTCCCGTACGACACCGCACAGTCGCGGGGAATGGCGGAAAGCCCGGAGGCGGCCTCCGCGACTAGTCGTCCTGCGCCCTGGCGCTCTGATACATGCAGATCGCTGCCGCGGCCGCCACGTTGAGGCTCTCCGCGCCGCCGCGCATCGGGATGCGCACCCGCGCGTCGGCCAGCGTCGCGACCTCGGGAGGCAACCCATGGGCCTCCGGGCCGAACAGCCATGCGGTGGGCCCGGACAGGGTGGGCGCCAGTTCGGGACCGTCGAGTGACATCTCACCGTCGACGGTGGTGGCGAGCATCTGCACGCCGACGCCTTGGAGGGCCGTGATCAGGCCGGCGGTGTCGGGTTCCTCGATGACGGGCACCGAGAAGATGCTTCCCGCCGAGGCGCGCAGACACTTTCCGTTGTAGGGGTCGACGCTGTGCCCGGCCAGCACGACGGCGTCGGCGCCCATCGCATCGGCCAACCGGATCAACGTGCCGGCGTTGCCCGGTTCGGAGATCTCGACGGCGACTAGCACCAACCGCGGATTGGCGGCGAGCACGTCGCTCAGCCGTGTCTGCGGCATCGAGCACACGGCGACGAGCCCGACGGGAGTCACGGTGTCCGACAACGCCTTCGCGGCCCGCTCGGTCACGACCTGCACGGGCGCATCGTCGAGCATCGCACCGAATCGGTGCAGTGCCTCCTCGGTGGCGAAGACCTCGCCAACGAGACCGCGCCGCAACGCGGCCTCGACGAGGTTGGGCCCCTCGGCGAGGAAACGTGCGGCGCGGGTACGGCCGACGTGGCGGTGCAGCTTGGCTGCGGCCACCACGCGAGCCGATCGCTCGGTCAGCGGGGTGGGGCTCAGGCGGCCTCTCCGGACGGCGCGTTGACGTCTTCCGGCAACGCGGCCTTGGCGGCCTCGACCAGCGCAGTGAACGCAGCCGGATCGCTGACGGCGATCTCGGCCAGGTTCTTGCGGTCGACCTCGATGCCAGCGGCCTTGAGGCCCTGGATCAGCCGGTTGTAGGTGATGTCATTGGCGCGGGCCGCCGCGTTGATGCGGGAGATCCACAACTTGCGGAACTCGCCCTTGCGGGCACGGCGGTCGCGGTAGGCGTACGCCAATGAATGGAGTTGCTGCTCTTTGGCCTTGCGGTAGAGCCGGGACCGCTGTCCGCGGTAGCCCTTCGAGGCCTTGAGGACGGTACGCCGCTTCTTCTGGGCGTTAAGTGCGCGCTTCACGCGTGCCATGGGGGTGTTCCTATTCTCGTGCGGTCTTTACGGGGTGCTGCACTCAGCCGTTCAGCATCTTCTTCACGCGGCTGGTGTCGTTGGCAGACACCGTGGTACGGCCGTCGAGGCGGCGGGTGCGCTTGCTCGCCTTGTGCTCCAGGAGGTGCCGTTTGTTGGCCTTCTGGCGCACGATCTTGCCGGTTCCAGTGAGGCGGAAGCGCTTCGACGCTCCGCTGTGGGTCTTGGCCTTGGGCATGCTGTCCTCTAGTTCTGTGGTGTGTCGGTCGGTGCTTCGCTGGGCGGAGCAGCCGCCGGCTGGGCGGGAGCCGGAGCCGGAGCCGGTGCCGCGCGTTGAGCCGGTGGCGCGGCTGCATCGTGTGCAGCTCTTGCCTTGGTCTTCGCTCCGCGGTGCGGCGCCAGCACCATCGTCATGTTGCGGCCGTCCTGCTTGGCTGACGTCTCGACGAAGCCGTATTCGGCGACGTCGGCGCCCAGCCGCTGCAACAGTCGGTAACCCAGCTCGGGCCGCGACTGCTCGCGTCCGCGGAACATGATGGTGACCTTGACCTTTGACCCGGCTTCGAGGAAGCGGACGACGTGACCCTTCTTGGTCTCGTAGTCGTGCGGGTCGATCTTCGGTCGGAGCTTCTGTTCCTTGACGACGGTCTGCTGCTGGTTCTTGCGAGACTCGCGCGCCTTCTGAGCCGTCTCGTACTTGAACTTGCCGTAGTCCATGATCTTGCAAACCGGCGGTTTGGCATCCGGTGCAACTTCAACGAGGTCGAGATCGGCGTCCGCGGCGACGCGGAGTGCATCTTCGATGCGCACTATGCCTACCTGCTCACCGCCCGGTCCAATCAGGCGGACTTCAGGTACGCGGATGCGCTCGTTGATGCGTGTCTCAGTGCTGATGGGGCCTCCTATGTAGTCTTGCCGGAGTCCCACGCCATCCGCACCCTGTTCGACAGAACAGAAAAGCCCTGCATATAGCAGGGCCCGATGCCGACCGATCACGGCTCGCGCCGCCTGCGCAGTACGCAGAACGAGCGTCGCGAGACGCTCGTGACCGGACCGCTGAGCCTGGTCTCGAAGACTGGCCAACGGTGGGAGCGGGACTCCACTTGGGTGTCCTGGCGTAAGCCAGAACGGTCGCGCGTGCCACTCTAGCAGGCATGACCGAGATTCCTAACATCCGCGAACTGGCCGAAATTCCCGCGGTCGAGGTGATCACCCGGTCGGCCGTGATGCTGATGAGCGCGGCCGCCGAGAAGCTGGGGCTATCGTCCGAGGATCCGGATGACAGTCCCTACCGCGACCTCGACGAAGCCCGTCGCCTGATCACCGCACTCGCCGGACTGGTGGCCGCGTCGGCCGAATACCTGGGCCCGCACGCCGGACCGGTACGCGACGGCTTGAAGAGCCTCCAGCTCGCGTTCCGCGAGGCGAGCGCGGCACCCGACGAGCCCGGCCATGGACCGGGCGAGAAATACACCGGCCCCGTCTGGTAACCACTCCCACCCATTTCGCTGCTTGACCGCATATCCTCGCGGCCTATGACCCTGACCGCGGTGAACAAGAAACGGCGCTCGACGTTCTGGTGGGTGCCCGCGGCGGCCGGGTGGACCGTCGGCGTCATCGCCACGCTGTCTCTGATCGCCAGCGTGTCCCCGCTGATTCGGTGGGTCATCAAGGTCCCCCGCGAATTCGTCAACGACTACCTCTTCAACTTCCCGGACACCAGCTTCGCGTGGGCGTTCGTGTTGGCGCTTCTCGCGGCGGCGCTGGCCGCACGCAAGCGGATCGCGTGGTGGATCCTCGTCCTGTACATGGTCGCCGCCATCGGCTGGAACGTCGCCGACCTGGTAACCGGCGACGAGTCGGTCATGGTCGACATCGGCGAGGTCATCGGCATCGCCTTCCACGTCGCGGCCATCGGTTTCCTCGTCCTGGCCCGCCCGCAGTTCTGGGCGAAGGTACGGCGCGGCGCGCTGTTCAAGGCGGCCGCCACCCTGGTCGCCGGCATGGCGGTCGGCACGCTCGTCGGGTGGGGTCTGCTCGAGTTCTTCCCCGGCTCGCTGGCCAGGTCGGACCGGCCCCTGTACGCACTCAACCGGGTGAGTGCGTTCGCGGGTGCGGACGCCGATTCGTTCACCGGACACCCGCACGTCTTCGTCAACGCGCTGCTGGGCTTGTTCGGCGCGCTGGCGCTGATGGTCGCGGCCATCGTGCTGTTCCAGTCGCAGCGTGCCGAGAACGCACTCACCGGCGAAGACGAGTCGGCGATCCGCGGTCTGCTCGAGCTGTTCGGCAAGAACGACTCGCTCGGCTACTTCGGCACCCGCCGCGACAAGTCGGTCGTGTTCGCACCGAACGGCCGCGCCGCGATCACCTACCGCGTCGAAGTGGGCGTTTGCCTGGCCAGCGGCGACCCGATCGGAGACCCCAGGGCGTGGCCCGCTGCGATCGAGGCCTGGTTGAAGCTGTGCCAGTCCTACGGCTGGGCGCCGGGCGTGATGGGCGCGAGTGCTACTGCGGCACAAGCCTTTCGCGAGGCGGGCCTCAACGCACTCGAACTGGGCGATGAGGCGATCCTGCACCCGGACAAGTTCAAGCTGTCCGGCCCGGACATGAAGCCCGTACGCCAGGCGGTCACGCGCGCACGCCGCGCCGGTCTGACGGTGCGGATCCGCAGGCACCGCGAGTTGACCGCCGACGAAATGAACCAGGTGATCGAGTGGGCGGACGACTGGCGCGACACCGAGACCGAGCGCGGCTTCTCGATGGCCCTTGGTCGCCTCGGCGATCCGGCCGACGGCGACTGCCTGCTGGTCGAGGCGGTGGCGGCCGCTGACGGCGGCCAAGAGGAGACGGTCGCGATGTTGTCGTTGGTGCCGTGGGGCACCAACGGGGCGTCACTCGATCTGATGCGCCGTTCGCCCCAATCCCCCAACGGCACCAACGAACTGATGGTCAGCGAGCTGTGCCTGCAGGCCGAAGACATCGGCGTAACCCGCATCTCGCTCAACTTCGCGATGTTCCGCTCCGCCTTCGAGGAAGGCGCACAGCTCGGAGCGGGTCCGGTCGCGCGCCTGTGGCGCGGCCTGCTGGTCTTCTTCTCACGCTGGTGGCAGCTCGAGACGTTGTACCGGTCGAACATGAAGTACCAACCCGAATGGGTCCCGCGCTTCGCGTGCTACGAGGACGCCCGGCTGATCCCACGAGTCGGCGTCGCCTCCGTGATCGCCGAGGGTTTCCTGGTGCTGCCCTTCAGCCGTCGCGCCAAACAGCACACCGGACATCACACGGCCGCGCCGGACACGTTGGTGCAATCGGGTCGTCTGCACCACGACGGCAGCGCGCCCGATCTCACCGGCCTCGAAGTCCCCGCGCCCGACGAAGAGGGGCCGCAGCGGCTGCCCGAACAGGTGCGGGTCCGCATGGCCAAACTGAAGGCCTTGCAGGCCAAGGGAATCGACGCATACCCCGTCGGGCAGGCCCCGAGCCACACCGTCGCCCTTGCCATCGACGCGCAAGACGACGTCACCGTGAGCATCTCCGGGCGCGTGCTCCGCATCCGTGACTACGGCGCCGTGCTGTTCGCGCAGCTGCGCGACTGGTCGGGCGAAGTCCAACTGCTTCTGGACAATTCGCGACTCGCCGAGGGAGACACCGCCGACTTCACCGGCGCCATCGATCTTGGCGACCTGGTCGAGGTGACGGGCACGATGGGCCACAGCAAGAACGGCACCCGCTCGCTGCTGGTCGACAGCTGGCGGCTGATCGGCAAGTGCCTGCGCCCCCTGCCGGACAAGTGGAAGGGCCTCACCGACCCCGAGGCGCGGGTTCGCACGCGCTACGTCGACCTGGCGATCAACACCGAGGCGCGCGACCTCATCACCGCCCGCAGCCGGATCTTGCACGCCATCCGCGAAACCCTGGTCGGCAAGGGCTTTCTCGAGGTCGAGACGCCGATCCTGCAACAGATTCACGGCGGTGCCAACGCCCGCCCGTTCATGACACACATCAACGCCTACGACCTCGATCTGTACTTGCGGATCGCACCGGAGCTGTACCTGAAGCGACTCTGCGTGGGTGGCGTGGAACGCGTCTTCGAGCTCGGTCGGGCATTCCGCAACGAGGGCGTGGACTTCAGCCACAACCCTGAGTTCACCCTGTTGGAGGCTTACCAGGCGCATGCCGACTACAACGTGTGGGTGCACGGGTGCCGCGAGTTGATCCAGAACGCCGCTGAGGCCGCCAACGGCAGCCAGGTGGTCATGCGGCCCGGCGCCACCGAGGGATCGCTGGAGCCCGTCGACATCTCCGGTGAGTGGCCGGTCAAGACCGTGCACGGTGCGGTGTCCGAGGCGCTGGGCGAGCAGATCGACACCGACACCGACCTGGCGCGGCTACGCAAGCTCTGCGACGGCGCGGGCATTCCGTACCTGACGCACTGGGACGAGGGCGCCGTGGTGCTCGAGCTGTACGAACGCCTCGTCGAAGGCCGCACCGAACGCCCCACGTTCTACAAGGACTTCCCCACCTCGGTGTCACCCCTGACCCGACCCCACCGCAGCAAACCCGGCATCGCCGAACGCTGGGATCTGGTCGCGTGGGGCGTCGAGTTGGGCACCGCCTACAGCGAGCTGACCGACCCGGTGGAACAGCGCAGGCGGCTGCAGGAGCAGTCGCTGCTCGCGGCGGGCGGCGACCCGGAGGCCATGGAACTCGACGAGGACTTCCTGCAGGCGATGGAGTACGCGATGCCGCCGACCGGCGGGCTTGGCGTGGGCGTCGACCGCGTGGTCATGTTGATCACCGGCCGCAGCATCCGCGAGACGCTGCCGTTCCCGCTCGCCAAGCCGCGCTGACCGCTGCATCGCTCCTGCCCTCCGACTCCATCGATTCCCCGGTCGCTTCGCTCCTGCCCTCCGGCGAAACTCACAGCCTGTCTCCAGGAACGCCAGACACGATGATGCCGTGACGACTTCGACGACGAGGATCGCCGAGACGCTGTTGGCGGACCCGGCCGGCGGCTACCGCCAACAACACCTCTCCCTGATGCACGGCTGGCTGCCGCTGACGGTGCAAGCCCTCGCCGCGGTGGTACTGCTGGCCGCGATCGGGTGGCGCAACCGGCGCTGGCGTCTGGTGTGGCTGCCCGTGGCGCTGGGCATCGGCGCGGTGCTGTCGGCGACGGCGTACTGGTACATCTCCTCCGAGGGCCTCGCCGGTGATCCTGCTCCGAACTTGCTGTGGATCTGGATCGCGGTGACGGGCATCGCGGCGGTGGTCCTGGTGGCCGGCTGGCGCGGTGCCGGGTGGTGGCGGCGCGGCGCGGCGACGGCCGCGCTTCCGCTGTGCCTGCTGTGTGCCGGGCTCGCCCTGAACCTCTGGGTCGGCTACTTCCCCACCGTGCAGACGGCGTGGAACCAGATCACCGCGGGACCGCTGCCCGACCAGACGGATCAGGCGACGGTCGTGGCGATGCAGGTGGCCCGCCAGGTCCCCGCCAAGGGCACCCTGGTGCCCGTCACCATCAGCTCGGCAGCGTCGGGCTTCAAGCACCGCGGCGAGCTGGTCTACCTGCCGCCGGCCTGGTACGCGTCGGATCCGCCGCCCCCGCTGCCGACGCTGATGATGATCGGCGGCGAGTTCAACACCCCGGCCGACTGGCTGCGGGCCGGCAACGCGATCAAGACCGTCGACGACTTCGCCGCCGCCCATCACGGAAACGCGCCGGTGCTCGTCTTCGTCGACTCCGGGGGCGCGTTCAACAACGACACCGAATGCGTCAACGGCGCCCGCGGCAATGCGGCCGACCACCTCACCAAGGACGTCGTCCCGTTCATGGAAACGACGTACGGCGTGAGCACCAACCGGGCCAACTGGGGGATCGTCGGCTGGTCGATGGGCGGGACGTGTGCGGTCGACCTCGCCGTCATGCATCCCGACATGTTCAGCACCTTCGAGGACATCGCGGGCGACCTGAGCCCCAACTCGGGCACGAAGGAGCAGACGATCGACCGACTGTTCGGCGGCGACGCTGCCCAGTACGCGAACTTCGACCCCACCACCGTCATCACCCGACACGGCCCGTACACGGGGATCTCGGGATGGTTCGACATCAGCGGCAACACCTCACCGCCGCCGCCCACGTTCAACACTGCCGGCGCAACCAACGGCGGCAACGGCCTCGGCGGGCGTGACGCCGCCGGACGGACCAGCGATCAGACCACGGCGGCGACGTCGTTGTGCGGGTTGGGAGCGGCCAACGGGATTCAGTGCGCCGTGGTCGCCCAGCCCGGCAAGCACGACTGGCCGTTCGCCGCGCACGCCTTCGCGTCCGCACTCCCTTGGCTGGCCGGGCAGATCGGCACCCCCGACGTTCCCAAGCAGCCGTTGCCGGTGCCGACGCCCGCGGGACCCACGTTGCAGGCGGCCGCGAAGTAAGCGGTCAGTAGTCGGATTCCGCCGCAAGGATCTCGGCGAGAAACGCATCGGCCCCAGGCTGTGCGAGCCTCGACCTGGCGAAGGCCCGAATTCGGTCACGGGTGTGTGCGGCGTCGTCCGAATCGTCGACGTCCGCTCCGACGGTCACGGTCGTCGCGGACCAGTCATGGTCCCAGGCTTGCGTTTCGGTCACCGGCCGCTGTCCGGCGCCGACCAGCGCGAGCGTCGCCCGACCGTCGGCATCCAGGACGCCAGCGCCGCTGATCGCCCCCGACCGCAACCGCACCGCGACGCCTTCGGCCGGCATCGTCGTGGCCACCCGTACCGCGGCGACCACTGCGGTGCCGTCGATCTCGATGGACCAGTCCACGGTCCGGTCGGCCGCGTCGAACAGCCCCGGGGGGACGGCGATCCAGTTGACCGAATCGACTCCGCTGGCGACCGTCAAGGCTGCCGACCGAACTGATTCCGGGCCGGCGGCCAGGGCGTAGTCGTCGCGGCGCGACGAATCCACCAGCGGGACAGCCAGTTCCGACCAGTCCGAGCCCCAGTTCGTCGGCGAGTTCGTGGCAGGCGTCGACGAGGGCGGACACACGCGGGTCGCCACCATGTGCCCCGGCGACGAGGCTCGCGGCGTGGGGCCGCAGCAGGGCGCTCACATCGGAGTCGAACGTCTCGTCGGCGAAGTAGTCCTCGGCGGCGGCGGTCAGCAGCGCGATCTCGCCGTCCAGCACCGCCGGATCGAGGGCGACGATGCCGTCACGCGCACTGGCGGGCCACCACCGTCGCAACCAGTGGCCAACCGCGAGCCGACGTAGCGGAGCCAGCTCGTCGGGCGACGGCTCGACACCCGCGAGGTCGACGGCGCGTCCGTCCTCCGCCATGCCGTCACGCAGTTCGGTCAACGCGGCGACGTGTCCCGTCTCGCCGACCAGGCGCCAAAGCCATTCCGCCGCATGCACATCCGTGAACGTGATCCGGGGGGCACCGGACGGATCGTCGACCGTCCACGCCAGCACCGCTCCGCTGACTTCGAGGACGGCGACCGCTGGTGACTCCGCGACCGTCGGCCCGGTGCTCCACAGACCAGAATCTGCGACGAGTTTCATCGGGCCGCCTCCGCATTCCCCGTCGCTTCGCAACTCCAGCATGCTCTTGATCCGCTGCCGGTGATCGAGGCTGACCGACCTGGCCACGCCCTCCAGCAGCGCTCTCACGTCGTCGACGTCGTCACACGGTTCCTGCCACACGTCGCGCCCGTGCAGCCGTGCCCACAACCTGCTGGTGTACGGGCGGGCGAACGCCGCGAGGTCGTCGATCACCTGCCGTTGGCGTGGATGCAGCGGGCCGCCCTCCGCGAGGTATCGCCTGGCGTGCAGCACGTACGCCTCCTTGCGCAGCCGGGCCTGAATCAGCCGGCCGAGTTCATAACGCGGGACGGCGGATTCGCGCAGCGGAGCGAGGTCGACGGCCACCTCGATGCCCGCCACCAACGTCGCCTGCTTGTCCTCGGCCAACAGTCCCCACGGCGCGCAAGCGCGGTCGACCTCCTCGGCGCACAGCAGCGGGATGTCGGGCAGCTCGTCACGGTCCAGCGCGCGGCGCAGCGTCGCCCGTACGCGGTCGATCACGCTGCGATCCAGGGGCCGGTCGCCGTGGACGCCGTCGACCATCGGCGGAGGTTGTTGCGGGGCGATCGCGCTCAATCCGACCTCGACGATGGACCACGGCAGATCGGCGAACTCGCGGCGGGCCCTCGCGCCGAGGTTGTAAGGCGTCGCGTCGGCGATCAGCACCGACCAGACCCGCTGCCGGGCCGATTCGGCGGTGTGGCCGTTGGCGGCGCCGAGCACGGTCGACAGGCCAGCCAGGAACGGACCGGGGATGGCGTCCCCGGGATGGACGTCGGTCCAACTCTGGTCGAGCTGGCGGGCGAGTTTGGCGACGACGTCCTCGCCAGCCACGTAACGGTTCAGCTGCTCGATCCCGGTGCGGTCGCGGTCCTCGTGGACGTCGCGCAGCACCGCCTCGGCCGTAGTCCGGTCATCGGGCCCGGGTGCGCCCTTGGTAACGGCGAGCTCGAAACAGACAGGGAAATACAGTTCTTGGGCATTTCCCGTGGTGATGCGCAGCCGACGTCGCTCGGTCTTCAGCAGCGCGAACCACGCGGCGGTGGCGCGCAGTTGAGGGGCGTGGTCGGCGATGAGGTCGCGTGCCGCCGAGGCGGTGTCGGAACCAAGGACCGGTGCGGAGTACTGCGGGTTGGACCTCAGCCGCAGCACCAGGGGGTCCAGGATGCGCTTGACGGTGCGGCGCAATGGACCGCCGTCCGAGCCGCTGAGCACCTCGACGCCGGGGCCAATCGCCCGCCACGCCTGATCGATCACCGCGCGCCGTGGTTGCGCGGCGGCGACCGTCGTGACCAGCCGCGGCTCCGTACTCATCAGCCCAGGATAGGGGTGCGGGAAAGTTGGGTTCGGTAGCCGCCGTCGTCGTCGACCCTGATGACATGCCCGCCACCCTCGTTCTCATACTCGTCTTCCTCGCCTTCGCAGCCATTGGAGCGGCACTTGTGGTTCCCCTCGCCCGCCACCGAGGGCGGGCCGGTGCCGTGCCCGCACCGGATGCCGGCCAATCGGTCGGGATCGGCACCGTACGCACCATCGCAGGCCCGATCACCGTCGACGTGGAAAGCGTGTCGGGCCAGCGATTCGTGGGCCGCCTCCGGCACGGTGACGGCGATCCGGAGCTGCGTCCGGGAGTCGTGCTGCTGGTCGCGTTCGACCCCGATGCGCGCGAACAACTTTCCCTCGCCGACGACATGGCGGCGGTTCGATCGGCGTTCGACCAGATGCTGATCCGCAAGGGACTGGTGACCCCCGATCAACTCGAGTTGATCCGCCACGGCACCCGCTCGCAGGGCGTGGTGACGGCAATGCGGACCACGGGCGAGGCACGTGAGGACTACCGGGAAGTCGAACTCGACCTGATGGTGAGGAAGCCCGAGGGTGGGCAGTTCCCTGCGCACGAGACCACGTTGATTCCCGAGTCTTCGCTGACCGATGTGACGCCCGGGAGCGTCGTCGACGCCTACTACCGCAGCGGCGACGAGTCGGCCGTCGCGGTCTGCGTGCCACCGAGTTGAAGAATCAGCGGGCGCCGTCGACCGTGAAGGTCACCAGCGCAGCCCAGTAGACGGGATTGGCCGTGGCATCGCCCGACCGCCAGCGCCGCATCTGGTCGCGTTGCCAGCGATTGACCTCCCGACCCGCGTCCGCGGACTGGTGCGCCTCGTCCACCGCGACGATGACGGCCGCCATCGGATCGGCGTCCCCAGTTTGGGCGAACTGCCGGTAACCCGCGGTGGTCGGGAGCGACCAGAGCGTGGCGGTGACGAGTTGCGCGCCGCCGAGGACGGCGGCGGCGACGAGCCCGGTCGCCTCGTCGAAGCGGTAGTCGCCGCCGGATGCGCAGGCCAGCAGTGCAACCCGCGGCGGCATGGCCAACCGCATCGACATCACGTCCGCGGCGGTCAGCGGGCGTTCGTCGGCCAGGTGCAGCGCCGCCCGATCCGCGCTACCCGAGTCGGCTGCGCTGGCGTGACCTACGAACATCAACCGGCTCGGACCGTCGCCCAGCCTGTCGGCCAACCAGTTCCAGTCGGCGTCGCTGCGGCGGAACAGCTCGACGGCCGCGTCGGCGGCAGGCAGAACCGGGCCCCGGGTGATGGTCTCCGCGAAGTGCCGGACCACCGGCGCGTCGGGTGACGGACGGCCGAGGACGGAGCCGAGCGCGGAGTCGGCCCGCTGCCCGGGCACCCGCGGATCGAGCACCAGCAGTGGTGGACGGTCCACGCACCGGCTCCACTCGGTGCGGGGGCGCGGCGAGTTCACGATGTTGGCGGGCACCGCCATCAACACGTCCACGAGTTCCATCAGCCGGTGACCCTCGGTCACCGCTTCGGCATCGGCGGCCGGCCACGGGATTCGGGCGGCGGACGTGCCCTCCACCGTGATGGCGGCGGCCTTGGCCCGCGTCATGTCGTCGGCAGTCGGGCGCGCCGCCGGCAATGCGAGCATTCCCCAAGGCACGCGAGCCAGCCGAGCGCTTGGCGAGACGAACAGCGCCGGGCGGTGGCTTTCCCCGTCGCTTCGCTCGCTCCGTCGTGTAGCCGCATGCTCCAGAAGCAGCTGCCACGCGGCGTCGGACACCAACAGCACGCCCAGCTGGTAGGCCAGCGTCAGCTCCCCGGCCTGGTGGGCGAACGGGCCCGCGGTCAGCGCCCGTTCCAGGGCAGCCGCGACCGTCTCCCCCTCGTTCGGTTCGGGCAACGCGCCTGCGAGTTCCTCGAGCGCCGCGAGCAGGAACGGTTCCTCGATCACCCACGTCAGCGTCCGGTCCGGTCGACCGACCACGCGCAGACTGGCGTAGGTGGCGATGCCGACGTCGGCGAAGCGCAGGACGAGGGTCTCCGGCGGATGTGCCGTCAGGGCCACGTCGACCAGGCGGGTTCATCCGTCGTGACGTGCTGGCCGTAGCGATCGAGCGCCAGGTCACGGTAACGGGCAAGCACGGGGCCCGCGGTCGGGTCCATCCGCAATGGCGGCAGCGGGGCGAGCCGGGTGAGCGAGCGGCCCGACTGCACCGGCGGGCCCGCGGCCACCAGTGCGAGCTCCTCGACGTCGCTGATCGGGGCGAGCGCCGTCGAGGCCCTGGACCACTCCACCACTTCGAACTGCCGATTCTCGGCGCTGAATGCGCCTCTGGCGCTGTGGTATTCGATCAACTCACTGGTCAGTTCGCTGTTCTCCGATTCCCACACCACGGCGAACGCCCCGGCCAGCAGGGGTGCGGCCACGCATTCGGCCCACTGCGCCCGCGCCTCCGCATCGGTGATCGCGTAGCGCACCGAGTCGACAGCTAGGGCGGCAGGAAGTTTCAGGTCGGCAGCCCGCGCCAGCTTCTCCATGGCGCTGCGGTACTCGGGGCTGCCTGGCTGGGCGTGCATCACACCCAGCGCGGTGCGATACCGCTCCTCGGCGGCCGACCAGTCCTCGTCCGCCCGACCGGCACCGTCGAACCCGAGATCGGCCAGTGCGTGCGCACGCCACACCGAGCCGAGGTGATCGTCGAGCCGCGCGTACGCCAGCCAACTGCTGCGCGGTGACTCGTCGAGACAGGCGCGCGCCTGCTCGACCATGTCGATCGCATGCTGATAGCGGCCGCGGATGATCGCGATCCAGCTGCGCTGCAACAGGATACGGTGGATGTGCAGGGGCTTGCCGAGCTCGCGCCAGTGCCGCTCGGCGTGCTCCCAGCATTCATCGGCGACCTGAAGTCCGCCGGCAGCCATCCGGTACAGCCCGAAGTAGAGCCAGCAGCGGGAGACGTCGTTGGCGCGCAGGTACTCGGCGATCACGGGGTAGGCCTCGCGCACCAACTGCTCGGTGTTCAGCTGATCGCCCATCGCCCAACTGGCGGTCGCCCGCTCCAAACGTGTTCGGGCGATGGCCAATTGCCAACCGCGAGCTTCGGCGCGGGCTGCGGCCCGGCGTAGCCATGGCTCGGCTTCGGACAGCGCCCCGGTCTCGATGCAGAATCTGGCGTAGCCGATGGCGCCGAGGACGAGCAGATTGTCGGTCGACTCACTTCCCGTCCCCGGCGCTTGGATGTCCTTGATCACCTCGTGCCACAGCGGAACCGAGCGGACGTGCAGATCGTCCTCGCAAAGCGCGGTGGCACAGTTGATCCGGGCATAGGTGCACAGGTACGCGTGCTCGTCGCGCAGGTCGGCGAAGGCGGGATCGTCCGACGCCATCTCGTCGAGGACCTCCAGCGAGGCAGCCGCACCCTCGTGATCGCCCATGGCTGCGGTAAGCCCACTGTCGAGGAACTGCGCGCGGCGCGAGTACCGGCAGATCAAGTGACGCGCTTCGGCAGTGGCTCATGGTCGACTGGGCGACGATCTCCGGCGCCGCGGTGCCCGGCCAGGATCGACGAGTAGATCGCCAGGGTGTCGCGGATGCGGCTGATGGCCTCCCGCACGCCGTCGTACGCGGTCCTGACCAGATAGAGCTCGCCGAGTTGCGCGAGGACCTCGAGCATCAGGTCGTCGCGGTCGGCCTCCTCGATCTGGGGCATCAGCGACAGCAGCAGCTCCTTGGCCGCGGTCTCGTCGGCGGCCAGGGCAAGGTGGCGGGCCCGCTCCAGCTCACCGGGGATCGACACGGCTGCATCATAAGTCGCTGGACACGATGGAAGGCGGCGGACGTGCAATGCACGTCCGCCGCC
This sequence comes from uncultured Actinomycetota bacterium, assembly GCA_963849055.1. GTDB lineage: Bacteria > Actinomycetota > Actinomycetes > Mycobacteriales > Mycobacteriaceae > Mycobacterium. Next base: position 336,989 of record CAWKFI010000008.1, on the reverse strand, counting down.
CGGGGTGGGACCCGTCAGTTGCAGGTCACCTTGATCTCGAACTTCTTCGTGATCATCCCCGCCATCGGGTTCTTCATGTCGGCGCCCTGCGCCTCACCGGTGATGGTGTAGGTGCTTCCGTCGACCTTGACGTCGGCCGAACCGGTGTTCATGCCACCCATCGACGCGACCGCCAGCGCGTTGCCGTCGACCGTCAGGCCCAGCGACTCGACCTTGGGGGTGGCCTCGTCGGTCATCACGACACCGAGCCCGCCTGCTGCGGATCCGCTGGCGACGTTGATCTTGCCGGCCTGCTTGACGCAGGTCACGGTGCTGAGATCCAGGCCGGCCAGATCCTGGCCCTCCACCTTGACCTCGGTGTTGCCGCTCGTGCTGACCTCGCTGGTTCCGGTGCCGCCGCTGGCGGCGGTGCTCGATGCCGGCGAGCTGCCCTTGTCGTCGGAGCAGCCGACCAGCACGGCGGCGGCGGCGACGAGGCCGATCCCAGCAGCCAGAACCCGATTCACTGATGTTGCCATTGAACTTTCCTCCGCTTCACGCGTCGCCCCGATGGCGTCGTCGTGAAAGGAGTACATCCGGCCGGATTCGCTACCGATCCCAACTATGCGCCCGAGGTACGGTGACGAGGTGTCCGATGACAGGCCCGACTCGCAGCTCGGCGACGCAGCGCCCGAGGAGCCGGTTCCCGGTGACGACGTGATGGACGTCGAGGCCGAGCCGGTGCCCGACGAGGCGGTCGTGTCCGTCAACGCGGAGCCCGTGCCCGTGGAGCCCGCCGAAACCGGCTACACCTCCGGCGGAGTGCCGACGTTCGACTCCGTGCGCGAGAAGATCGAGACGCGGTATGGCACCGCGATCGGGGCTGCCGAACTGGCCGCCGAGACGCCGGAGGGCCGCACCGTCGAGGAACAGTACGACGCCCGCCAGCGTGCCGCCATCAAGCGGATGGAGCAGATCCGGGCATCGATGCGCGACGAGACCGACTCCCAGTCCGGTCCAGCCTGACGGTGCGCTCCTTTTCCGTCGACGAACGGCGGGCCCGGCTCGGGCGGCGCCACCTCCTGGCGACGCCATCGGCGGGCGAATCCATCGCCGAGGTCACCTCACGGCTGGTCGGGCTGCACGCGACCGATCCGGCCACCCCATATCTGTCGCTGTGGGCGCGGGTGCCGGGCTTTCAGGTCACGGACCTGGACACCGCGCTCTACGAGGAGCGTTCGGCGGTCAAGCATCTCGCGATGCGTCGCACGTTGTGGGTGCTCAACGCCGGTGACCTGGCCGCCGTGCAGGCTGCCGCCAGCGATCGGGTCGCCGTCAATGAGCGTCGGCGCCTCGTCGCGGACGTGGAGAAGGCCGGCATCGCCGACGACGGCGAGGCATGGCTGGGCCGCGCATCGAAGGCCGTCCTCGGCCACATCGCCGAACATGGCCCGACGAGTGCCCGAGAACTGCGCGCCGCCCTGCCGGAGTTGGAGGGAAACCACGACCCTGCACCCGGAAAGCGTTGGGGTGGAGAGACTCCCGTCTCGCCACGGGTATTGACCGTGCTGGCCGTGGAGGGGTTCCTCGTCCGCGGGCCCAACGAGGGCACCTGGACCAACTCGCGTCCGCGCTGGGCATCGGCGTCGAGCTGGCTGGGCGCCGCAGCGGAGCCGACGGCCGCCGAAGCCGCACGGGAGGTCGTGGTCCGTGCCTGGTTGCGCACGTTCGGGCCTGCCACCGTCAACGACCTCAAGTGGTGGTTCGGCAACACGCTGACCTGGGCCAGGGACGGCCTGCGCGACGTGGAGGCCGTCGAGGTCGACATGGACGGTGTCACCGGCTATGTGCTGCCCGACGACCTCGAGCCCGAACCCGAACCCGACCGCTGGTGCGCACTGCTGCCTGGCCTCGACGTGACCACGATGGGGTGGCAGGACCGCGACTGGTACCTCGGCGAGCACCGCGGCCAGGTATTCGACCGCAACGGCAACGCCGGGCCCACCGCATGGTGCGACGGGCGGGTGGTCGGCGGATGGCGCCAGGACGCCGACGGGCGGGTGGTGCTGCAACTACTCGAGGACGTCGGCGCCAGGGCCGCCAAGGCATTGGCGCGCAAGGCCGACGACCTGACCGAGTGGCTGAGCGGCGTGCGGATCAACCCGCGCTTCCCCTCTCCGCTGTCGAAGGGCTAGGCGTGTCGAGGGTTAGGCGCTGACCTTGCGCCGCTTCTTCTTGGGCGCGGGCATGTCGAGCATCTCGGCGAGGAACTTCCCCGTGTAGCTGTTCGCGTCGGACGCGACGTCCTCGGGCGTGCCAGCTGTCACGACCGTGCCACCACCGCCGCCGCCCTCGGGCCCCATGTCGACGATCCAGTCCGACGTCTTGATCACGTCCAGGTTGTGCTCGATGACGATCACCGTATTGCCCTTGTCGACGAGACCGTTGATGACCTTCAGCAGCTTGCGGATGTCGTCGAAGTGCAGACCGGTGGTCGGCTCGTCGAGGATGTACACGGTGCGCCCGGTGGAGCGCTTCTGCAGCTCGGAGGCCAGCTTGACCCGCTGCGCCTCGCCACCGGACAGCGTGGGTGCAGGCTGCCCGAGCCTGACGTAACCGAGACCGACGTCGACCAGCGTCTTGAGGTACCGGTGGATCGACGAGATGGGCTCGAAGAACTCGGTGGCCTCCTCGATCGACATGTCGAGCACCTCGGAGATGGTCTTGCCCTTGTAGTGCACCTCGAGGGTTTCCCGGTTGTACCGGGCGCCGTGGCAGACCTCGCACGGCACGTACACGTCGGGAAGGAAGTTCATCTCGATCTTGATGGTGCCGTCGCCGGAGCATGCCTCGCAGCGGCCACCCTTGACGTTGAACGAGAACCGGCCCGGCTGATAACCCCGCACCTTGGCCTCGGTGGTGGCGGCGAACAGCGTCCGGATCTTGTCGAAGACCCCGGTGTAGGTCGCCGGGTTGGACCGCGGGGTCCGGCCGATCGGCGACTGGTCGACGCGAACCAACTTGTCGACCTGGTCGAGCCCGTTGATCCTGGTGTGCCTGCCGGGTACCTGCCGGGCACCGTTGAGCTTGTTGGCCAGCACGGACGCCAGAATGTCGTTGACCAGGGTCGACTTGCCCGAACCCGAGACCCCCGTGACGGAGGTCAGGACGCCGAGCGGGAACGCCACGTCGATCTCGCGCAGGTTGTGCTCGCGGGCACCGATGACGGTCAGCTGACGCTTGCGGTCGATCGGGCGCCTGATCGCGGGGACCTCGATGGTCTCCTTGCCGGAAAGGTAAGCGCCGGTGATGGATTCGGGGTTGTTGAGCAGGTCGGCGTAGGTGCCGCTGTGCACGATTCGACCGCCGTGCTCACCGGCCGCCGGGCCGATGTCGACCACCCAGTCGGCGTGCGCAATGGTGTCGAGGTCGTGCTCGACGACGATCAGCGTGTTGCCGAGGTCGCGCAGCCGCACCAGGGTGTCGATCAGCCTGCGGTTGTCGCGCTGGTGCAAGCCGATCGACGGTTCGTCGAGCACGTACAACACGCCGACGAGCCCCGAGCCGATCTGGGTGGCGAGCCGAATGCGTTGCGCCTCACCGCCGGACAGCGTTCCCGCCGCCCGGGACAGCGACAGGTAGTCGAGCCCGACGTCGAGCAGGAAGCCGAGCCGGGACTGCACCTCCTTGAGCACCTGACCGGCGATCGCCTGTTCGCGGTGACCGAGGGTGAGCGCATTGAGGAAGTCCGAGCAGTCGGCGATGGACAGTTCGCAGACCTTCGCGATGGACATGTCGCCGTAATCCCCCGCCGCGAGCGTCACGGCCAGGATCTCCGGCTTGAGCCGGGTGCCCTCACAGACCGGGCACGGTACGTCGCGCATGAAGCCGTCGTAGCGTTCCTTCATCTGCTCGGATTCGGTCTGCTCCATGCGGCGTTGCAGGAACGCCATCACGCCTTCGAAGTCCGCGTAGTAGGACCGGGTACGTCCGTAGCGGTTCTTGTACTTGACGTGCACCTGCTCGTCGCAGCCCTCGAGGATCGACTTGCGCGCCTTCAGCGGGAGCTTGCGCCACGGTGTGTCGACGTCGAACCCCAACGCCTCGCCGAGCCCGGACAACATGCGCGTGAAGTACTCGGCCGTATGGCCCATCGCCCACGGCGCGATGGCGCCCTCGGCGAGGGTGAGGTCGGGATCGGGCACGACCAGGTCGGGGTCGACCTCCTTGCGGATGCCGAGGCCGGTGCACTCGGGGCAGGCACCGTACGGCGAGTTGAACGAGAAGGACCGCGGCTCGAGGTCGTCGACCGACAGAGGGTGGCCGTTCGGGCAGGCCAGCTTCTCGGAGAAGCGCTGCTCGCGGTGCGGATGGTCGTCCTCGCGGTCCACGAACTCGAGCACGACGATGCCGTCGGCGAGGCCGAGTGCGGTCTCGATGGAGTCGGTGAGCCGCTGCTTGGCGCTGGTCTTCACGGTCAGGCGGTCGACGACCACCTCGATGTCGTGCTTCTCCTGCTTCTTCAGCTTGGGCGGCTCGGTGAGCGGGTGCACCACGCCGTCGACCCGCACCCGGCTGTAGCCCTGGGTGTTCAGCTTGTCGAAGAGATCGGCGAACTCACCCTTGCGGGTGCGGACCACGGGTGCCAGCACCTGGAACCGGATGCCCTCGTCCATCGCGAGCACCTGGTCGACGATCTGCTGCGGGGTCTGCCTGGCGATCCGCTCGCCGCACACGGGGCAGTGCGGGGTGCCTGCCCGCGCGTAGAGCAAACGCAGATAGTCGTACACCTCGGTGATGGTGCCGACGGTCGATCGCGGATTCCGGTTGGTCGACTTCTGGTCGATCGAGACCGCGGGCGACAGACCCTCGATGAAGTCGACGTCCGGCTTGTCCATCTGGCCGAGGAATTGGCGTGCGTAGGCCGACAACGACTCCACGTAGCGGCGCTGACCCTCGGCGAAGATGGTGTCGAACGCCAGCGACGACTTGCCGGAGCCGGACAGGCCGGTGAAGACGATCAGCGCATCGCGGGGCAGATCAAGATCGATGCCTCTCAGGTTGTGCTCGCGTGCACCCTTGACGATCAGGCGGTCTGCCAACTGATCCCTCTCCCGGTCCCGTACTGCTCTCCGACCCGCAGAAAGCTCTCCACGCCATGCTATGTCCACCCACCGACAAGTCCCCCGCCAAGCCCGTTACCGTGGCTATATGAGCGTCGTCGATGACAACTACACAGGCCACGTCGAACCCGGCACCGCTGCACGCCGCACCCTCCCCGGGGCGTCGATCGTGAAGGCCTCCGTCGGCCCGATGGACAACAACGCCTACCTCATCACGTGTTCCCAGACCGGCGAGACGCTACTCATCGACGCGGCCAACGACGCCGCGACCCTGCTCGACCTCATCGAACGCCATGCGCCCAAGCTGACGCTCATCGTCACCAGCCATCAGCACCCCGATCACTGGAAGGCGCTGGCCGAAGTGGTCGAGGCCACCGGCGCTCCTACCGCCGCCCATCAGCTCGACGCCGAACCGCTACCCGTCAAGCCCGACCGGATCCTCGCCAATGGCGACACGATCCGGGTCGGTGAGCTCAGCTTCGACGTCATCCACCTGCAGGGGCACACCGAAGGCTCGGTGGCCCTCGCACTCGCAGGGCCCGCAGCGGGCGACGCGGTCCAGCTGTTCACCGGCGACTGCCTGTTTCCCGGCGGCGTCGGCAAGACATGGCAGCCCGGTGACTTCGAACGGTTGCTCGGCGACGTGACGACGAGAGTCTTCGACGTCTATCCGGACTCCACCGTGGTGTATCCCGGGCACGGCGACGACACGACGCTGGGCGCCGAGCGTCCGCACATCGACGAGTGGAAGAAGCGGGGCTGGTAAGCCCCTACGCGACCGTCAGGACGTGTGGACGATGAGGACGTCGGTCTTCGAGCGGCGCGCCACATTCGCAGGCACCGACCCGAGCAGGCGGCCGGCGATGGTGCTCAAGCCGACGTTGCCGACGACGAGCAGATCGGCATTCTCCTGCTCGGCGAGTTCGACGAGGGCGTCAACGGGAGCGCCGACGACGGCCTTCTCCTCCACCGAGCCGGCGCCTGCGGCCTTGGCCCGGTCCCTCGCCTCACGCAGGATCGCGTAGATCGGTGCGTTGCCGGACATCTTGTAGCCCTCGTCCTTGAGGACGTCGGCCGCGCGCTGATCCTCGCTCTGAGGGAAGTACGCCGTCGCCACGATCAGCTTGGCGCCCGACCCGGCAGCGATCGCACCGGCCCGATCCACCGCGCGTAGCGACGAATCCGAGCCGTCCGTGCCAACCACCACGGTCTGATAGCCGCTCATGCATGCCCTCCAAGTGTCGTTTGCAACGCCACCCGAGACAGTAACGCGTCACCCCTCGAGCGGGGGTCGATTTGCTGACACGCATTCGCTCGGCTGACGCGGCATCGTGCGTTCTACCGGCCCTGATGGTAACCCGTAGCGCAGTGCTCAAACCCGATGTCGTGACCAAACCTACGGGCAGCACGGCATTCCGGCGTCGTCGCAACGCCAGGGCTGACGTGACCTGCGTCATGTCGGGGGCACTTCGACCACCGGAATCACGTTCGACGCCAGCGGGTTTCGATGTCGCCGGAGTTCAGGGGCGGTGTCGGGGGTCGAAGTTGTGCGGTGCGGATTCCTCGACCTTAACCGCAAAGTCGGTGTCGGAGAACGTGTAGCGGTATGCCTCGACGTTGCACGCCGGACACATCGATCTGATGGCGCGGGCGACCACGAACGGGGCGATCATCATGCCGCATGTCCCCGCGTTCTACGCCTTGCCGGCATCGCTCGACGACGTGGTCGACCAGACCGCGTCCCGGGCCCTCGAGCTACTGAACGTCGTCCTTCCAGGCGTCAAACGGTGGGACGGCCGTTCGGTGCGCGACGACGCCTAGCTCGGGCGTGCGCGACCGAAGTACAACTCCTGGTTCGCGATGCAGACCAACTGGCCGGCGCGGTTGTACATGGTGGCGCTGGCCAACCCGCGGCCGCCAATTCCGCTGGGCGAGAACTGATCCGAGAGCACCCAGTCGGACAGGTCGACCGGTCGATGAAACCAGAGCGCGTGGTCGATCAACGCCGAGAAGGTCGTCAGGGGCGTGGCGCGCCGCATGGTGATCGCCGTCTCGAGCATCGTGGTGCCCGACAGATAGGTCAGCAGACAGCTGTGGAGTACGCCGTCGTCCGGGACGGGTTCGGTTGGCCGCCACCACATCCGGGTTCGCGGTGACGGTGTTGGCAACTCGAGGGCCAGCCGAGGCGGCGGGTCTACGTAACGCAGGTCGAACGGCTGGGGACGAACCCAATGGCCGTGATGCTCGTCCGCGTAAGACGCCAATTGCTCCTGCACCGGCGGCAACGAATCCGGGTCGGGCACATCGGACATCGGCAGTTGATGGCCGAGCTCGTCGACGGGCGTGCTGAACGACGCGAGCGCTTCGAGCAGCACCTCGCCGTCCTGGCGCGCGGTCACCTGCCTGGTGGACAGCGTGCCACCATCGCGGGACCGAATGACGTTGAAGTTCACGGGATGTCGCGCGTCGCCGGCCCGCAGGTAGTACACGTGCACGCTGTGCGGGGTGCGACCCGGCGCCGTGCGACTGGCCGCCATGAGAGCCTGCCCTGCGATGTGACCGCCGACGATGTGATGGACGGCGTTGTCCAACTGAGCGGCCACGAAGTCGTCGTCGCCGACCGGTTCGACTTGCAACGTGGCGACGATGTCGGACAGGGACGGCGAGCGGAAGGTCACCTCGGCATCATGCCGCAGCGCAAACGGTCACCAATCGTCGCGTCGAGGCACCGCGGTGGCCAAGCCGGTGCCACCGCCCGCGCTCCGGTGTGCCGACCAGGCGGTGCCCTCGCAAACCAGGTCCGTCGGGATGGGCAGCGTGCTGGGCAGCGGAAGCCCGAAGTCGGGTACCGCTCCCGCAACCGGAATGGACGGTACGACGCCGACCGGCGCGGGCACGCCACCGAGGCCGCCGATGGGCACCACCGGAACCGGTGGCACGGGCGGGACCGCCAGCGCGGCGGCCTCGGCCATCGGAGCGGCGGCGGCCGCGGAGGCAGCTTCAGCGCCGGGCGCAGCGAGCGGAACCACACCGGCGGAGTCGACCACCGGGGCGGCCACCGGGGGTGCCGCTTCGATGGGCGCCGCGGGCAGCGGCGGGGGCGGGACGGCTTCGATGGGTGCCGCGGGCGGCGGCGGGGGCGCTTCGGGAAGCGGCGGGGGCGGCACGGCCTCCGGTGGCGGCGCGACAGCCGCGGCTTCGGTGAGCGGTGCAGCCGGCGGTACGGCCTCGACGGGCGGTGGCGGCGGCGCCACACCCGCCATGTCCGCGATCGGCGCAGCCGGAATCGCGGGCGGGATGGCCACTGGCGGGGCGATGGCGGGCGGAAGCACGATGGGCACCGGCGGAACCGCGGCCGCGGGGGCAGCCGCGGCGAATGGGACCCCCGCACCGGCGGCATCGGCGATGGGGGCGGCCAGCGCCGCCGCGGGAGGCGGTGGCACGAGCCCCGCGGCGTCGACGAGCGGAGCCGCCTCGACGGGCGGCGCCGGTGGAGCCGGTGCCAGTGCGGGCGTGATGACGTCCATGGGGACGGGTGGGGGCGGCGGCGCCTCGGGCAACACGTTGGTCAGCGCCGCGGAGGCTGCATCCTGCACTTCGGCAGGGCTGGGCGGTGACGCAGCGAACTGCTGCATGATGTCGAGGCACGGCACACCGGGGCTCGTCGCCGGAACCGCCGTTGCGTGGGGGCCCAGAATGAGGACAGGACAAAACAGCCCTGCCGTCGCCATGGCCGTGATGACCACGCGATTGGTCGTGCGCGACATGCCTACCTCAACGGTTCCGGAAGCCGAAATGCCTCGCACTGAACGTATCGTGTTACTGCTGTTGCACAAGTGATATTTGCGGCGGTTATGAAAACGTTGCCGCGCAGTGGCGCTTCAGAGACCGGCGCGGCCGAAACTCCTTGATTTCGCACCAGAAGCGTTGCGCCAGTACCGATTACGTGCGCACAGCTTGCCAGCGCCGGGGTCGAGCCGGTTTGCAATCTTCCGACCGGTGTTTAGGTCGTCTAAGCTGGTCGCCATGTGGTCTACGAAGGCATCGGCAGTTGCTGCCGCGCTGACCGTTGCCGGCTTCTGCGCATCGGGCGGCATCGGCCATGCCGAACCGGCTCCCCCGCCCCCGCCCGCACCCAAGACGACCATCGACGCCAACGGCACGTACAAGGTGGGCACCGACATCGTGCCCGGCACGTACAGCTCCGCCGGGCCGATCGAGGATGGCGTTTGCTCCTGGAAGCGGAAGAGCGGCGACAGCCTCGTCGACAACGCGATGACGAAGAAGGCGCAGGTCGTGCAGATCGACGCGACCGACACCACGTTCACCACCAGGGATTGCCAACCGTGGCAGTTGACCGACTGCTCGCAGGGCTGCGCGCCGACGACCGCGTCCCCCGGCAGCGTGCTCGGTCAGCTCGGGACGTTCCTCGTCCCACGGCTTGGCGGTGCTCCGCCCGCAGCAGCTCCGCCGCCCAGCCCCGCAGGCTAGCGTTCGTGATCTAACATCCAGGAATGAACCGGCCCGTCGTGGTTCTCTGGGTGGCATCGATCCTCGCGCTGGCAGGCTTCGCCGGCCCGGCCAGCGCGCATGCAGCGCCACCACCTCCTGGCACGCCGTGCACATTCGACCTGTCACCGCCACGGGTGGCTCCCGTCGCGGGAGCCGACATGGTCATCGCCACCGTGACCCCGACGGGGTGCCTGGGGCCGTTCACGCCCCGGATCAGCGTCGTGTGCGTCCAGCCCGCCGACGCACCGACTCAGTGCTCGCAAGCCCGAGACATGGGCACCGCTCAGGTGTCCGTGCCCTACCGCCCAGGCGCGACGTACACCTCGACGGGTAGAGGCCTTGGCGCCGTGTTCAACGACGCCTCCGAGCCGAATTGGCAACTGCTGGGACCAATTCCCGCAGTCCTCTAGCACGCGAGCGGATGACGGGATTCGAACCCGTGTAAACGGCTTTGCAGGCCGGTGCCTCGCCACTCAGCCACACCCGCGTTGTCCATGACATTGCCAGCGCGGGCGACGCCTGCCCAGTGTTTCGCTCCCGCTGATCGCTACTCCAGCGGAACGCCTGCGGCGTTCCCGTCCTGCGGCCAACCAGCCGGTGAGTCCTCCCACGCCTCCTGCCGTCCGTACGGAGTGAGATCGAGGAACGGATACCCGGGCGCGGAATGGTCGAGCCCGCGGGCGTACGCCGAGTAGGTGTGGAACACCTCGTCGCCGCGGCGCAGAAAGACACTGGCGCCCGGGAAGTCACCGCGCAGGTCGTCGTCCGTCCAACCGTCGGCGCGCAGTTCGCCGAGCGACTTGTAGTTGTATTCGATTGGCGCGCGGGCCGGATCGAGCGTGACGTGGTAGTCGTACGTGAAGTCACCGTCGCGCGACGAGTACCACGGGAACGTCCAGCCGTGCTCGTCGCGATACCTGGCGATGCTGGCGTACGGCGCGCGGGACACGCAGGCGAACGTCACGCCCCGGGCAGCCAGCAAGGCGCGATCCCCTTCGGTGAACGTCAGGTCGGCCGCGGCCGTGCAACTGGGGCAACCGCGGTCCATGGCGTCGATCCACATGAAGTGGTGGATGTAGAGCTGCGGCCTTCCCTCGAAGAGGTCGACCAGCCGCACTTCACCGTCGGGGCCCTCGAATACGTAGTCCCTCACCACCTTCACCATCGGCAACCTGCGGCGCTCGGCGTTGACGGCATCCCGCAGATGGGTGACCTCACGTTCGCGGGCCAGCAGTTCTGCGCCGCTCGACGAGCCATGCCTCGCGGGTGGCGACCTCCGGGAACGCGGTTGGTCTCTGGCATCGATCGCTGTCATTCGGCTTCCTCTCGAATCTTGTTCTCTGCTGTATCGACTCGAGGGAGCACGAAGAGTCATCGCACGACGCGAGATTCGCGATAACTTCTTACGCATGCACCTCTGGCTCGCCGATCCGGCGTTCTTCGGCGGCCCGGGTCAAGGCACCCGGCAGATCGTCGAGTTGTTCGTCGCGTTCGGGCTGACCGCGCTCATCGGCATCGAACGCGAGATCCAGGGCAAGAGCGCTGGTTTGCGCACCCAGACCATCGTCGGCACGGCGGCCGCGTTGATCCTGCTCGTCAGCAAGTACGGGTTCTCGGACGTGCTAGTCGACGGCCTGGTGGTGGTCGACCCGTCCCGGGTGGCCGCGCAGATCGTCACCGGCATCGGCTTTCTCGGCGCGGGGATCATCATCTTCCGCCGCGGTTCGGTGCACGGTCTGACGACCGCGGCGTCGGTGTGGGAGTCCGCCGCCATCGGCATGGCGGCGGGCTCGGGCCTGCTGCTGCTCGCGTGCACCGTCACGGCCATGCACTTCCTCATCGTGCTGGGGTTCATGCCGATCGCCCGGCGACTGGCGTCGCGGCTCAGCGGTTCGACCCGGCTGCACGTGACCTACGCCGCCGACCGCGGCGTGATGACGGCCCTTCTGCAGGCGTGCGAGCGCAGGCAATGGCAGCTGACCGAACTGGCGGCCGACCCGGCAGGCGAACCGCTCGGCGCCGCGCCGGGTCAGTCCGGAGTCATGCTCACCCTGTCGGGCACGGGAATCCTGCAAGCACCGGCGGTCCTGGCCGGAATCGACGGCGTCACGGCGATCCGCCAGCTCGACGAGGACCCCGACTGAGCGGTGCTCAGACCCGGTCGGCGGCCTTGGTAGCGCGGATCGACGCGAACGTGCCTATCACTGCCAGTCCGGCGAAGATCGCGAACAGCCACCGCGCCGCGGTCGCGTCGCCCCGGTCGGTGAGGTTGACCGCCACACCGGCCAACCCGGCGCCGAACGCCCCGCAGATCAGTTGGACGGTGTTGATGGCCGCTGCGGCCGTGCCGCCCTCCTCGGGGTCGTCGACCGAACCCATCGCCCACGCCGACAGGTGTGGCCAGGCCATGCCCACGCCGGTGCCGGTGACGACGAGCGCGAGCACCCACACTGCGATCACGCCGACGGGCGCGTCCTCGAACTGACTCACCGCGCCGAGCCCGAGACCGGCGGCCATCACGAGCGGCGCCACCGCCACGGTCCGCACGACGATCCGCGGCTTGGTCAGCGACGCGCTGGTGATCTCGCCCACCGTCCAGCCAACCGAAAGGGCCACCCCGAGGAATCCCGCCGCCACGGGCACCAGGTGAGCCAGCCGCTGACCGAACAGCGGCACGTACATGTCCACCATCGTCGCCGCCATCAGCAAGCCGAGCGTGAGGTAGATCCACTTCAAGGGGCCCGGCCGAAAAGCGGTGGGCGGCAACACCGAAGCCGCCGTACGGCGATCGACCACCAGGAAGGTGGCGACCAGCGCAACGCCCGCCCCCAGCAACACGGCGGTTAGCGCGGTGTTGCGCGGAATGCCCGCCACGCTGATCGCCAGCGCCGCCGTCCCCAGCAGAAGCAGCGACCACACCGGGATCCGGCTGCCCCGACTCGGCCCGGTATTCGATCGACGCCCAGGCAGAGCGAACGGCACCAGCAGCGCCATGACCACCGTGAGTATTGCGAGTACACCGAACGCCCAACGCCACGAGCCGAATTGGGCGAACAGCCCTCCCGCGGCCGGACCGGCGAGCGTGCCGACGCCCCACATCGCCGAGACGACCGCCGACGCCTTCGTCCACAACGATTGCGGCAGAGCCGCGTTGATGACCGCGTAGCCCAACCCGGCGAGCACGCCGCCGCCGGCGCCCTGCACGGTGCGGCCGACCAACAGCAGCTCCATGCTCGGAGCGGCCGCCGCCAGAAGGCTGCCTGCCCCGAACACGCTGAGCGCGCCGAGGTAGGACCACCTCGGCCCGAGCCGGGCCAGTGTCGCGCTCACCGTCGTGGCGGCGACCACCGACGCGACCAGATACACCGTCGTGACCCAGGCATAGAAGCGCTGCCCGCCGATTTCGGCGACCGCACTCGGCAGCAGGCTGATGGTGAGGAACTCGTTGGTGGCGTACAGCGCGACGCCACCGGCGAGCACGGTCGACGCCCCGAGGTACTTCGGGCCCAGAAGGTCCCGCCAGCCTGCCGTGGGCACCGCATCAGTCTGAGTCACGCGCACCACCGTAAGAGCTCAACCGCGGTTGAGATCAAGTACCGCTACTTGAGTCCGGCGGCATCCATGCCGCGCAGCTCCTTCTTGAGGTCGGCGATCTCGTCACGGAAGCGCGCCGCCAACTCGAACTGCAGATCCCGCGCGGCGGCCATCATCTGCGCGGTGAGGTCCTTGATCAGGTCGGCGAGCTCGGCCCGCGGCATGTTGCTGGTGTCGCGGCCCTCGATGACGCCTGCGCTGACCGCCCGGCCCGGCTCGCCCTGCGCGCGCCTGCCGCGAGACGCGTTGCGGCCAGACCCACCGACCTCGACCGTCGCATCGGTGTCGTCGGCCTCGCGGTACACCTGGTCGAGGATGTCGGCGATCTTCTTCCGCAGCGGCTGCGGATCCACCCCGTGTGCCTCGTTGTAGGCCACCTGCTTGGCGCGGCGACGGTCGGTCTCGTCGATGGCCTGCTTCATCGAATCGGTGATCTTGTCGGCGTACATGTGCACTTCACCCGACACGTTGCGGGCGGCGCGACCGATCGTCTGGATCAGGCTGCGCGCGGACCGCAGGAAGCCTTCCTTGTCGGCGTCGAGGATCGCCACCAGCGATACCTCGGGCAGGTCGAGGCCCTCGCGCAGCAGGTTGATGCCGACCAGCACGTCGTACTCGCCGAGCCGCAACTGCCGCAGCAGCTCGACGCGGCGCAGCGTGTCCACCTCCGAGTGCAGGTATCGGGTCCGGATGCCGGTCTCCAACAGGTAGTCGGTCAGATCCTCGGCCATCTTCTTGGTCAGCGTCGTCACCAGCACGCGCTCGTCGAGTTCGGTGCGCTTGCGGATCTCACCGATCAGGTCGTCGATCTGCCCCTTGGTGGGCTTGATGATCACCTTGGGGTCGACCAGGCCCGTCGGGCGGATGACCTGTTCGACGAACTCACCGCCCGATTGACTGAGCTCGTAGGGGCCCGGGGTGGCCGACAGGTACACGGTCTGCCCGATCCGGCTGGCGAACTCCTCCCACGTCAGCGGCCGGTTGTCGACGGCCGACGGCAACCGGAAGCCGAAGTCGACCAGGTTGCGCTTGCGCGACATGTCGCCCTCGTACATGCCGCCGATTTGCGGCACCGTGTTGTGCGACTCGTCGATGACCAGCAGGAAGTCCTCGGGGAAGTAGTCGATCAGGGTGGCGGGCGCCGACCCTGGCGGGCGACCGTCGATGTGCCGCGAGTAGTTCTCGATGCCGGAGCAGAAGCCGACCTGGCGCATCATCTCCACGTCGTAGTTGGTCCGCATGCGCAGCCGCTGCGCCTCCAGCAGCTTTCCCTGGCCCTCGAGCTCGGCCAGCCGTTCCTCGAGCTCCTTCTCGATGGTCGAGATCGCGTGCGCCATCCGCTCCGGACCTGCCACGTAATGAGTGGCCGGAAAGACCCGCAGCGAGTCGACCTTCCGCACGACGTCACCCGTCAGCGGGTGCATGTAGTAGAGCGCCTCGATCTCGTCCCCGAAGTATTCGATGCGGACCGCCAGTTCCTCGTACGACGGGATGATCTCGACGGTGTCGCCCCGGACCCGGAACGATCCGCGGGTGAACGCCATGTCGTTGCGGTTGTATTGGACGTCGACCAGGAGTCGCAGCAGGCCGTCACGCGGCACCTCGTCGCCGACCTTGAGCTCCACCGACCGGTCCAGATAGGACTGCGGTGTGCCGAGGCCGTAGATGCAGGACACCGACGCCACCACCACCACATCGCGCCGGGACAGCAGGCTGGACGTCGCTGAGTGCCGCAGCCGCTCGACGTCGTCGTTGATCGAGCTGTCCTTCTCGATGTAGGTGTCCGTCTGCGCGATGTACGCCTCGGGTTGGTAGTAGTCGTAGTACGAGACGAAGTACTCGACCGCGTTGTGCGGCAGCATTTCCCGCAGCTCGTTCGCCAGCTGCGCGGCCAGCGTCTTGTTGGGTGCCATCACCAGGGTTGGCCGTTGCAGACGTTCGATGAGCCACGCCGTGGTGGCGGACTTGCCGGTGCCAGTGGCGCCGAGGAGTACGACGTCGCGCTCCCCCGCCTTGATGCGGCGTTCGAGCTCGTCGATGGCCGCCGGCTGATCGCCCGCAGGGCTGTGCGGGCTGACCACCGTGAACTGGCCGCCCGCGCGCACGACCTCACCGACGGCGCGGTACTCCGACTGCGCCAGCACGGGATGTTCGGTAGCGAATGCCATGTTCACCAGGTTAGAACCAACCACCGACAGAATCGATTCCCCCAGTCGCTCCGCTCCTACCCGCCGACCAGCGATTCCCCTGGCCTTCGCACCTATGCTGGACCCCATCCACGCGCCCAAACACGAGACCTTCGATCTCACTGCCCGCACCAACACCGATCCCAAGGGAATCGTGCGGGCCGTCGACGTCTACACCGTTCAGCCATGGGGGCTCTACATGGCCCGGCCCACCCCCGGTCGGGCCCAGTTCCACTACCTCGAGTCATGGCTGCTGCCGTCGATCGGGTTGCGGGCCAGCGTGTTTCACTTCAATCCTGGCCACGAGCGTGATCAGGACTTCTACCTCGACGTCGGCCGTTACGAGCCGGGACCGACAAGATGGCACGCCGAGGACCACTACCTCGACCTCGTCGTCCGCACTGGCGTCGCCGTGGAGCTGACCGACGTCGACGAGCTGTTGACCGCGACGCGCCACGGCCTCCTCACGCCGGAGACCGTCGAGCAGGCCATCCGAACGGCAACCCGGGCAATCGACGGCCTGGCCCGGCACGACTACGACCTAGGGCGATGGTTAGCCGACCTCTCAATGACCCTGACCTGGCGGGGCGCGTAATGTCGGGTGCCATGAGCTCTACCAAGGGTGGATGGATCGTGGCTGCGGCGGCCGGGCTTCTGCTAACCGTGGCTCCGTTGGGCACGGGTGTCGCATACGCCGATCCAGAACTGCCACCGGGACCCGATGCCACGGAGCAGTCGGTCGAATCGCCTGCTCCGCCGTCCGAAGGGCAGGTTCCTGACCTCGGGCCAGGGCCGTACAACGTGGTCTACCGGGCTCGCGTCGACGGGGTGTCGCGTGGCGCGACCATCAACTACACGATCGCGGACGATCAGGTGAACACCGCGAACCCGACGATGGTGCCGGGGCGGATCTTCGAGGCGACGGGCGTGGTGTCCGACGTGCAGAAGGCCGGCATGCAGGTGTCCATTCAGTGGCCCTACTCGGCCAGCCTGCACTGCGAGATCCTGGCCAACGACCAGATCATCGCGCAGGCCGACCAGTTCGTCGCGCCCCGATTGACGCCGCAACGCAACGACCCCGGGTACGGCGTGCTCAGCTGCGGCACGGTGGCCAACTTCCCCACCGGAAACACCGCTCCCATGGACGTGCCCGCGCCCGTCGAAGGCGAACCGCCCGTCGATCCGAACGCGCCGGCCGAGCCCGCCCCCGCCGCCTAGCCCGACGACCGCTGGGGCTGCCACACCGTCGCGTCGGCCCATGCCCAGGCCCGGCGATAGGCGTCGAGGAACCATGGCTCCTTCGCATCGGCGTAGTGCACGGCCGTCGGATGGCCGGCCTCCGCGTCGCGCTTGACCGCCAGGTAGTCGGCCTGCGCGGCGGAGTTCGCCTTGAGCCAATCCACGAACAGCAGCGCGAACTGCTGGTTGGGCCAGCCCTCGACCCGAATGTGCACGTGGGTCGGCCGGCCGGGATCCGCAGAAGCGTGGTACCGCTTGTGCCACAACGCCGGATCGTCCCGGTGGTCGAATTCCGGATTCGTGCTGCGCGCGTCCGACTTCGGCACGTCACAGATGGCAGGCACCCGTGGATAGCCGGCCGATAGCAGCGCGTCTGTCAGTTCGTCGGCGACGTCCAGCGACGCCACCGTCACCTGGACGTCGATGACGTCCTTGGCAGCCAGGCCCGGCACCGCCGTCGACCCGATGTGGTCGATTCGTACGGCCCGATGCCCGCATGCCGTCTTCAGCCGGGCGACGATGCGGCGCGCCTGATCGGGCCAGGTCGAGTCATATGGCAGGACCGCAGGCGCTCGGTGCGCCGGTTCGCGGGCCGCGACGTTGTGCGCGAACGGCAGGATGCGGTCGTGCCACAGCGTGCGGGCACGTTCGGACAGCTCGTCGGTGGTGCCGGAATTGTCCAGCCACACGTCGGCCACCGCGCGCCGTTGCTCCTCGGTTGCCTGGGCGGCGATCCGCGCGCGGGCGTCGGCCTCGGGCATGCCGCGTTGCTCGACGAGGCGGGTGACCCGAGTTTCCATGTCCGCGTGCACGATCACGACCAGGGGGAACATCGGCGCCATCTGCGACTCCACCAGCAGCGGGATGTCCTCGACGATGACCGCATCCTCGGGTGCCGCGGCGATGAGCTCGGCGCGTCGCTTGCCGACCAGTGGATGCACGATCCCGTTGAGCGTGGCCCGCTTGTCATCGTCGGGGAACGCGATCGCGGCCAACGCCGGCCTGTTGAGGGCACCGTCGGGCAGCAGGATCTCCGAGCCGAAGGCCTCGACCAGGGCGGCCAGTCCCTCGGTCCCGGGTTCGACGACCTCGCGTGCGATCACGTCACCGTCGACGACGATCCCGCCGCATTCGGTGAACGCGGCGGAGACCGTCGACTTACCGGCCCCGATACCGCCGCTGAGTCCGATTCGAAGCATGGCCCCAGTCTGTCAGGGGGCGGTCCGGCTACCCGACGACACCCGTCAGCTCGATCGTCGGCCGATCCAGCGACTTGTCGGCCACCGTCGAGCCGTTGGCGATGTCCACCGCGATCAGGCGGCGCTCCCCGGGGTGGCTGACGTAGGCGATGCCGTTTTGGACGTGCAGATTGGGCATCGGCGACTGCCACTCGTCGGGTTCGGTCCATGCGCCCACCGCTGGGATCCGCGCGGTGCGTCGGGCGGTGATGGGATCGAAGACGTGCAGGGCGCCGTCCGTGCCGAGGATGATCGCCTCGCCGCGCGCTCCGCGGTCCAGCGAGCGGAAGCTGTAGCTGACGTCGATCGGCACGACGGTGAGGGTCCCGGTCGCGGTGTTGGTCAGCGTGAACCGCTGTGGCCGTTCGAGTTCCGCGTCGGGGTCGACCTTGTAGTCGCCGAGTACGACGGGCGACTCGTCGCTGCCGGACTGGTTGCCGATCCGGCCGTAGGGATCGGGGCTGGCCACCTTTCGGATGTCGTTGCCGCGGACGATCAACAAGCCGTCCTCACATCCGAAGGTCAGCACGTCGTCCGCGGCCGCCGCCTCGCCGTGCAGCCCGGGGCAGTCGTCGTTTCCGGCGATCCGCTTGCCGCCCGCATCGAGAATGGCGATGCCAGAACGGCTTTCCTCGTTGCCCACGCTGACGACGACGGTGCCGTCCTCGCGGGCGACGGCCACTCCGTGGTGCGGCTCGGTGACCATGGCGCTACGGGCGTCGGCATCACCGTCGAGCAATTCGTCGGGATCGACGACGTCGACCGCACCCGTACCGTCGCTGAACAGCGTGAGCATGCCGTCGTGCGCGACGACGTGCCCGGGTTCGGCACCGCCGTAACGAATGTCCGTCATGCGCGGGTCGGCGGTGTAGTGGTGGCCGTGGTCGCCGTGCGCATCGGTCCACGTTCCCATGTCCAGCACGGCGAAGCCGTCGCCCTGTGACACCAGGACGTGGCGACCGTTGTCCGCCGAGTTCAGCCGCACGAATCCCTCCATCGGAATGTCTGCGACCGTGTCGAGGGTGCGGCCGTCCACCACGAGCACGCCGCCGTCGTAGGTCAGCGCCAAACGTGGTGTCTTCCCTGCCCGTTCGGTGGGCGCCGACGTCGTGGTCGCGGTTGGGGAGGCGGATGCGGCCTCACCGGTGGCGCCCTCGTTGCCGCATGCCGCGGCAACCATCGAGACGGACAGCAGGGCCAGTAGTCGCTTCGTCGTTGACATGCCGGCGAGTCAACCAGGTAATGAAAATCATTGTCAATAAGACATGTATGCACATGACAAAACTCCCCGGCTCCGTTGGGAGCCGGGGAGTTCCGTTGTCAGCTGTTGTTAAGCGTTGCCGGCCAGCTTCTCGCGAAGCGCGGCCAGCTGAGCGTCGCTCGCCAGCGTGCCGCCGGATGGCTCACCCGAGCTGGAGGAGGACGACGACGACGAGCCATTGGCGGTGGCGGGCCTGCTGGCCGCCTCCGCGTCAGCCGCCGCAAACTTCTCCATCTGCGCGGTGTGCATCTTGTGGCGGCGCTCGGCCTCGGCGTACCGGGCCTCCCACTCGTCACGCTGCTTCTCGAAGCCCTCGAGCCATTCGTTGGTGTCGGCGTCGAAGCCCTCGGGGAAGATGTAGTTGCCCTGCTCGTCGTAGCTGTCGGCCATGCCGTACTTCGACGGGTCGAACTCCTCCGTGTAGTCCTCGTTGGCCTGCTTGAGGCTCAGCGAGATGCGGCGACGCTCCAAGTCGATGTCGATGACCTTGACCATCGCGTCGTCGCCGACCTGGACCACCTGGTCCGGGACCTCGACGTGGCGCTCGGACAGCTCCGAGATGTGCACCAGGCCCTCGATGCCCTCCTCGACGCGGACGAACGCACCGAACGGCACCAGCTTGGTGACCTTGCCCGGCACGATCTGGCCGATCGCGTGCGTGCGGGCGAAGTGGCGCCACGGGTCTTCCTGAGTGGCCTTGAGCGACAACGACACCCGCTCGCGGTCCATGTCGACGTCGAGAACCTCGACGGTGACCTCGTCGCCCACCTGAACCACCTCGGACGGGTGGTCGATGTGCTTCCAGGACAGCTCCGAAACGTGCACCAGGCCGTCGACGCCGCCGAGGTCGACGAACGCGCCGAAGTTGACGATCGAGGACACGACACCCTTGCGGATGGCGCCCTTCTGCAGCTGGTTGAGGAACTCGCTGCGCACCTCGGACTGGGTCTGCTCCAGCCAGGCGCGGCGGCTCAGCACCACGTTGTTGCGGTTCTTGTCGAGCTCGATGATCTTGGCCTCGATCTCCTTGCCGATGTACGGCTGCAGATCGCGGACACGACGCATCTCCACCAGCGATGCGGGCAGGAAGCCACGCAGACCGATGTCGAGGATCAGGCCGCCCTTGACGACCTCGATGACGGTGCCCTTGACGGCCTCGTCCTTTTCCTTGAGCTCCTCGATCGTGCCCCAGGCGCGCTCGTACTGCGCGCGCTTCTTGGACAGGATCAGACGACCTTCTTTGTCCTCCTTGGTGAGGACCAGCGCCTCGACCTCATCGCCGACGGACACAACCTCGCTGGGGTCGACGTCGTGCTTGATGGAGAGTTCGCGGGAAGGAATGACACCTTCGGTCTTGTAACCGATGTCGAGCAAGACCTCGTCGCGGTCCACCTTGACGATGGTCCCCTCGACGATGTCGCCATCGTTGAAGTACTTGATGGTCTTGTCGATCGCGGCGAGAAAGTCCTCGGCCGAGCCAATGTCGTTGATGGCTACTTGCGGCGAGGTGATGGAGGGACTTGGCATATGGTGGATGGCTCCGGACAGGTTCAATCGTAGGGACAGTTGTTGTTTATGTGACTCGCGATGAAGCACAGACGAGTACTCGACGAGCCTACTCGACTGTGCGCACGCTGGACAAACCTGGGTCGCTACCCTGCTCTAGTGTCCCACCCCGCCACGCCGCCGTCACCCCCGTCGCCGCAGCAGTTTCTCCCGCCATTGCCCAGGCGGATCCGCAAGGTCGGAGCACCCCTGGCGGCGATCATCGCCATGGGCACCGTCACCGGCCTGATCGTGATCCTTCTGACCGCCGTCAACCCGGTCGGAACGGCGATCGGGTTCGTCCTGGCCAGCGTGGCCATGACGGTCGTCGTGCTGGCCTACATCTGGCTGGACCGGTACGAACCGGAGCCTCCGCGACTGCTGGTCCTCGCCTTCGTCTGGGGCACCTCGATCGCCGTCGTGGCGTCGGTGATCCTCGAAGTCTGGTTCGGCGCATTCCTCGGTGACACCGAGGAGACGACCAGTTTCGGCACCATCGCGATCGGCGCCCCGATCATCGAGGAAGCCATTAAGGGCCTGTTCCTGCTGCTCATGATGACCGGCAGGCGGCGCAACGAACTCAATACGCTGACCGACTGCCTGGTCTACGCAGGCATCACCGCGGTGGGCTTCGCCTGGCTGGAGAACATCTTCTACATCGCCGACGGCGAATCCGTCGGCGATGCGCTGTTCACTGCCGGGCTGCGGCTGATCATGGGACCGTTCGCGCATCCGTTGTTCACCACCATGACCGCCATCGGGGTGTACTTCGCGCTGCATCGTCGGAACTTCTTCGCCAAGGCCGGCTGCATCCTGCTCGGCTACCTGGGCGCGGTGCTCATGCACGGTTTGTGGAACGGCTCCTCGATGGTGAGCATCGAGACGTACTTCCTGGTCTACCTGCTGTGGATGGTGCCGATCTTCGGGTTGGCGATCTGGCTCGCCGTCGCGAGCCGTCGCAGGGAGGAGCGAATCGTCACCGCCAAGCTGCCAGGGATGGTGACGGCCGGCCTCGTCACCGCCAACGAGGCGACCTGGCTCGGCTCGATCCGCAACCGCAAGCTGGCGATCCGCGCGGCGACCAGCCACGGCGGGCGCCCCGCGGGCAAGGGCGTGAAGAAATTCGCCGCCCAGGTGGTCGAACTCGCCTACGTCCGCGATCGGATCGACCGCGGCTTCGGCGACCAGCGGGTGTACGACCTGCAGAACGAGGAGGCGTACTGGGTGACGGTGGCCCGGGCGGGCGCCTCGAGCCTGCCCTGGCTGGCCGAGTACCGCATCCCCGCCCCCTAGTCCTAGTGCGCCGCCACATCACGCGCGGCTTACTAGTGCGCCGCCACATCACGCGCGGCTTACTAGTGCGCCGCGGCGTCCCAGCTGCGGCCGTAGCCCACCGATACCTCCAGCGGGACGTCCAAGGGGTATGCGCCGCCCATCTTGTCCCTGACCAGCGCCTCCAGCGCCTCGCGCTCGCCATCGGCGACCTCGAACAGCAGCTCGTCGTGGACCTGCAGCAGCATGCGTGACGTCAGCCCGGAGTCCTTGAGCGCCGCATCGACGTTGATCATCGCCACCTTGATGATGTCGGCGGCACTGCCCTGGATCGGCGCGTTGAGCGCCGCGCGCTCGGCGGCCTCCCGAACGTTGCGGTTACTGCTGTCCAACTCCGGCAGATACCGCCTGCGGCCCAGCACGGTCGACGTGTAACCGTCCTTGCGCGCCTGGTCGACGACCTCGTGGAGGTAGTCGCGCACCCCGCCGAACCGCGCGAAGTAGGCCTCCATCTGCACCTTGGCCTCTTCGGTCGAGATCTTCAGCTGCGACGCCAGCCCGTACGCGCTGAAGCCGTACGCCAGCCCGTACGACATCGCCTTGACGCGGCGACGCAGTTCGGGGGTGACCTCGTCGATCGGGACGCCGAACGCCCGCGACGCGACGAACGTGTGCAGGTCCTCACCGGTGTTGAACGCCTCGATGAGCCCCTCGTCACGCGACAGGTGCGCCATGATCCGCATCTCGATCTGGCTGTAGTCGGCGGTCATCAGCTCGGCATAGCCGCTCCCGACCACGAACCCGTCCCGGATCTGGCGGCCTGCCTCGGTGCGGATGGGGATGTTCTGCAGATTCGGTTCGGTCGACGACAGCCGGCCGGTGGCGGCGATCGTCTGGTTGAACGTGGTGTGGATCCGGCCATCGGAACCCACCGCGTTCAGCAGCCCGTCGACGGTGACCTTGAGCCGGGTGGCATCCCGGTGAGCGAGCATGTGCTGGAGGAACGGGTGACCCGTCTTGTCGAACAACGACTGCAGCGCGTCGGCATCGGTGGTGTAACCCGTCTTGGTGCGCTTCGTCTTCGGCATCTCGAGTTCGTCGAACAGCACCACCTGAAGCTGTTTGGGCGACCCCAGATTGATTTGCTTGCCGATCACGGCGTACGCGGCCTCGGCGGCGTCGCGAATCTGGTCGGCGAACTGGCTCTGCAGCTTGCCGAGCAGGTCGAGGTCGACGGCGATGCCCGCGGATTCCATGGCGGCCAGCGCGCGCTGGACGGGCAGCTCCATCTGACCCAGCAGCGACACCGAGTCGATGCGGGCGAGTTCCTCGTCGAGGGCATTGGCCAGATCGGCGACCGCAGAGGCCCGCAGCAGTAGCGTCTGGACCGCCTGGTCGTCGACGCCGTCGGAGTCGTCGAGCAGCGAAAGCTGTTGTTGCTCTGGACTGTCCGCGCGCAGCTCGCGACGCAGGTAGCGCACCGACAGATCGTCGAGCGCGAAGCTGCGCTGGCCAGGCCGGACCAGATAGGCGGCCAGCGCGGTGTCGGAGGTGACGCCGGCCAGCGTCCAGCCGCGCCCGGCGAGATCGTGCATCGCCAGCTTCGCCTCGTGCAGCGCCTTCGGCGCCTCGGGGTCGGCCAGCCAGGCCGCCAGCGCGGCCTCGTCCGCCGGGTCCATGTCGGCGGTGTCGAAGTACGCGCCCTCGCCGTCCGCCGACACGATGGCCACCGCGGTGGCATCGGAGTCGAACGCGAGGTGATTGCCCACCACGGCCAGGCCGAACCGCCTGCCGCTGCTGTGCTCGGCCAGCCACGCCGCCAAACCGCCGCGCTCGAGCACCCCGCCACGGACGTCGAAGCCGGTCTCGACCTCGGGGTCGGCCGACGCGAGCGTCTCGAACAGCCTGTCCCGAAGCACCCGGAACTCCAGGTCGTCGAACAGTCGATGGATCTGATCGCGGTCCCACGGCTGCATGCGCAGCGTGTCGGGCGTCTGGGCCAGCGGCACGTTCTTGACCAGTTCGGTCAGATCACGATTGAGGATGACGTGGGACAGATTGGCGCGCAACGCATCTCCCACCTTGCCCCGCACCGCGTCGACGTTGTCCACCAGAGCCTGCAGTGAGCCGTACTCCACGATCCACTTGGCCGCGGTCTTCTCCCCTACGCCGGGGATGCCGGGCAGGTTGTCGCTCGGGTCGCCGCGCAGCGCGGCGAAGTCGGGGTACTGGGTGGGCGTCAGCCCGTACTTCTCGACGACCGCGTCCGGGGTGAACCGCGTCAGCTCCGACACGCCCTTGCGGGGGTACAGCACGGTGACGTCGTCGCTGACGAGCTGGAGCGCGTCGCGGTCCCCGGTCACGATGAGCACCCGGTAGCCCGTCGTCCTCGGCCTGAGTGGCCAGCGTCGCGATGAGGTCGTCGGCCTCGAACCCGGGCTCGGCGAGCACGGTGATGCCGAGCGCGACCAACACCTCCTTGGTGATGTCGATCTGCCCGCGGAACTCGTCGGGCGTGGCGGACCGGCCGGCCTTGTACTCCGGGTACTTCTCCGAGCGGAACGTCTGCCGGGACACGTCGAACGCCGCCGCGATGTGCGTGGGCTGCTCGTCGCGAAGCAAGTTGATCAGCATCGCGGTGAACCCGTAGACCGCATTGGTGGTCAGCCCACCCTGGGTCTTGAAGTTCTCGGCAGGCAGCGCGTAGAAGGCCCGGAACGCCACTGAATTGCCGTCCAGCAGCATCAATGTGGGTTTGGCATCTGGGCCGCCGGCGGGCGCCCTCTTCTTGTCGGTCGCGGTACTGGCTGGGCTCACGGCCCTACTCTATGCACCCACCCCGACAGCCCGACACTGCGGAACGGCGCTGTCCTATGTGACCGATATGGTCGGCTCCGCAACATCCAACCGAGAGGAACCTCCGTGGACATGAAGCTCGAGCTGGTCACCCTTCCCGTCAGCGACGTCGACCGGGCCAAGGACTTCTACGTCCGGGCCGGATTCAACGCCGACCACGATCACCGGGTCTCGCCCGAGTTGCGCTTCGTTCAGCTGACTCCCCCGGGGTCGGCCTGCTCCATCGCCATCGGGGACGGCCTCACCGACGCCGCTCCCGGGTCCGTGGCCGGCATGCAGGTGGTGGTGGCCGACGCCGATGCCACCCACGCCGATCTGACCGCCCGCGGCATCGAGGTCAGTGCGGTCGAGGACCTGCCATGGGGCCGGTTCGTGTACTTCGCCGACCCCGACGGCAACCGTTGGGCGGTCCAGCAACTCGTCGGATAGCCGTCACCGCAGCAGATTTCGCGCCTTCTGCACGAGCACCCGGGCCGCCGGACTCATGGGCCCCTCCGAGCGCCACGCCAGGACCAACCGTCCGCGCAGTTCGGGAACGATCGCCAGCGGGTGCAGCCGCTCGCGGCTCCTGGCGACGGACGCCGGCACGATCGCGACTCCGAGGCCCCGCTCGGCCAGGTCCGCGAGCGCCAGCGGTGTGCTGGCTTCGAAGGCGACGCGCGGAATGATCCCCGCCCTGTGGCAGGCGGCGTCGAACTGGTGGCGAATGCCAGCGCCGACCGGCAGGGCGATCAAGGCACGGTCGCGCAGGTCGGTCAGCCGGACGGTCTTGCGTCGTGCCCATTCGTCGGTGAGGCACACCGCTGCGTCGATGGCCTCATCGGTGGCGACCTCCACGTCCAGACCCTCCGGCACTTCGTCGGCGCCCACCGAGACGATCGCCGCGTCGAGCCGGCCGGTGCGCACGCCTTCGATCAGCGCGTCGGAGCTGTCGGTGCTCAACGTGATCTCGACGTTCGGGTGATCGGCGTGAAAGTCGGCAAGCAGTCCGGGCATGTCGACGTTGTGCGACGTGACGGTGCCGATCGTGACGGTGCCGCGTACCAGCGCAGTGAGTTCGTCGACGGCGACGTGCATGCCGGCGACGGCCGCGAGCGCCGCTCTGGCGTAGGGAAGCGCGGCCTCGCCGGCGGCGGTCAACCGCACTGCGCGACGCGACCGATCCAGCAGCTGCTGGCCGAGTTCCCGCTCCAATCGCTGGATTTGAGCACTGACCGCTGGTTGCGCGACATGGATGCGTTCGGCGGCCCTGGTGAAATTGGCTTCCTCAGCGACCGCGACGAAGTACTCGAGCTGACGCAGTTCCATAAGCGCTGATTATAGTTTGCGAAGCGAGTTGGTATTGGACTTATAGAACGTCGTGACCGACCCTGGAATTCAGGGAAGGGAGACGACATGACTGAAGTCCTCATCGCCGGTGCCGGCATCGGCGGGCTCACCGCCGCATTGGCCTTACACGCGCGCGGCATGGAACCGACCGTGATCGAGCGCGCGTCCCAGCTACGGCCGCTGGGCGTCGGAATCAACCTGCTCCCCCACGCCGTGCGCGAGCTCTACTCGCTCGGTCTGGGCGACGAGCTGGCCAGGGTCGCCGTCGCACCGGCTGCGATCGCGTACTACGACACGGACGGCAACCTGCTCTACCGCGAACCGCGCGGCGTCGACGGCGGCTACGGCTATCCGCAATTCTCGGTACATCGGGGCCAATTGCAGATGCTCTTGCTATCGGCGGTGCGAGACCGGCTGGGCCCCAACGCCGTTCGGGTCGACGCGGAGCTGCTCGGGTTCGAGGACCATCCAGACGGTGTCCAGGCACACACCGCAGCGGGAGATTTCGCGGCGGACGCCTTGGTCGGCGCCGACGGCATTCATTCGGTGGTGCGGGCTCGACTTCATCCGGAATCCGACCCGCTGTTGTGGTCGGGCGTGCGGATGTTCCGTGGCGCCGCCGCCGGTGAATTCCTCGACGGCCGCACGATGGCGATCGTCAAGGACAGCGAGGGGGTGGACCTCGTCACCTATCCGATCGGCGGGGGCCTGGTGAACTGGGTGGTCATGGTGCCCGAGTCCGATCCGGGACCCTTGCCCGGCGATGCGAAGTGGAATCAGCCCGGCGACCGGTCCACCATCGTGCAGCAACTGCACGGCTGGCGGCTGGGTTGGCTGGACGCCGCAGACCTGGTGCGACGCACCGACGCGGTGCTGGAGTATCCGATGGTCGACCGCGACCCGTTGCCCTGGTGGGGCCGCGGGCGTGTGACCCTGCTGGGTGATGCTGCCCATCCGATGTATCCCGTTGGGGCGAACGGTGGTTCACAAGCCGTCGTCGACGCTTCCGTGTTGGCCGAGGAGCTGGCCCTTGGCTTCGCTGGCGGCCTGCGGCGCTACGAGGACGAACGTCGCGCAGAGACGGCCGAGGTGGTGAACGCCAACCGCGAGATGCACCGAGCCGGCGCGACGCAACGTCCCGAGGACCTGGCCCGCGTGACGGGCAAGTACCGCCGCGACACGCACGCCGACAGGATCCGGGCATGACCAGCGTGGGATTCGGCTGGCAGCCGATGCGCGCCAGCCCGTCGAACTGGAACACGTTTCAGTTTTGCCGTTCGAATCGGTAGTCTGACCACCGTGCCAGGAGCAATCGACGCGACCAATCAGCTACCGGCTATCGACGGTTGGTTCGCCACCGACGACGCCGGACTCCCCCACCTGATCGCAGGCAAGTGCGGCCAGTGCGGTACGTACGTCTTTCCCCCGCGGGCGAACAACTGCCCCAACCCGTCGTGTACTGGCGACGAGCTCGAGCAGGTGCCGCTGTCGCGCCGCGGAAGGATCTGGAGCTACACCGAGAACCGATACCCGCCGCCTGCCCCGTATCCCGCAGCGGACCCGTTCGAGCCGTTCGCCATCGCCGCGGTTGAACTCGCGGACGAAGGGCTGATCATCCTCGGGAAGGTCGTCGAGGGCACCCTGGCCGCTGACTTGAAGGTCGGCATGGAGATGGAGCTGACCACCATGCCGCTGTTCACCGACGAGGACGGGTTCGTCCGGAGCGTCTACGCCTGGAGGATCGCATGAGCGCGCCGGAACCTCTCTACATCCTCGGCGCCGGAATGCACCCCTGGGGCAAGTGGGGCCGCGACTTCACCGAGTACGGCGTCGTCGCCGCCCGCGCAGCGCTCGCAGAGGCCGGCCTCGACTGGCGCCAGATTCAGCTGGTGGCCGGCGCAGACACGATCCGCAACGGATACCCGGGATTCATCGCCGGGTCGACGTTCGCGCAGAAGCTGGGCTGGAACGGCGTCCCCGTCAGCTCGAGCTACGCCGCGTGCGCCAGCGGTTCGCAGGCCCTGCAGAGTGCGCGCGCGCAGATCCTGGCCGGATTCTGCGACGTCGCCCTGGTCATCGGCGCGGACACCACCCCGAAGGGCGCATTCGCTCCCGTGGGCGGGGAGCGCAAGAACGATCCCGACTGGCAGCGGTTCCACCTGATCGGCGCGATGAACCCCGTGTACTTCGCGCTGCTGGCGCGCCGGCGGATGGACCTCTACGGCGCAACGTCGGAAGACTTCGCCAACGTGAAGGTCAAGAACTCCCGCCACGGCCTGCAGAATCCAAATGCTCGCTACCGCAAGGAATCTGCGGTCGAGGACGTGCTGGCCAGCCCGGTGGTCTCCGACCCGCTGCGGCAGCTGGACATCTGCGCCACCTCCGACGGAGCGGCCGCGCTGATCGTGGCCAGCAAGGCGTTCACCGAGAAACACCTGGGCTCGGTGCAGGGCGTGCCGTCGGTGCGTGCCGTGTCGACCGTGACACCGCGCTACCCGCAGCACCTTCCCGAATTGCCGGACATCGCCACCGATTCCACCGCCGTCGTGCCGGCGCCAGAGCGGGTGTTCAAGGATCAGATCCTCGACGCCGCGTATGCCGAGGCCGGGATCGGACCGGAGGACCTGTCGCTGGCAGAGGTGTACGACCTGTCCACGGCTCTGGAGTTGGACTGGTACGAGCACCTGGGCCTGTGCGCCAAGGGCGAGGCCGAGAAGCTGCTGCGCAGCGGCGCCACCACCATCGGCGGCCGCATCCCGGTCAACCCGTCGGGCGGGCTGGCCTGCTTTGGCGAGGCGATCCCCGCGCAGGCGATTGCCCAGGTCTGCGAACTCACCTGGCAGCTCAAGGGTCAGGCCACCGGTCGCCAGGTCGAGGGTGCCACCGTCGGCGTCACCGCCAACCAGGGCCTGTTCGGCCACGGCTCGTCGGTGATCGTCGCCCGCTAGCCCAACCGCCCGGCGAGCGCGCGTGTCTGCGGACGACACGCCGCGGAAACTCCCGACTTTGCGCGCGCTCGCGGTTGAGCAGGGTCAGGCGACGCCGAGGTAGGCGGCGCGAATGCTGTCGTCTGCCAACAGTTCCCTCGCGACGCCGCTGCGGGTGACCCGCCCGGTCTCGAGGATGTAGGCGCGGTCGGAACGGGTCAGCGCCTGCTGCGCGTTCTGCTCGACGAGCAGCACGGTGGTGCCGGTCTTGTTGATCTCCGAGATGATCTTGAAGATCTGCGAAATCACCATGGGCGCAAGGCCCATCGACGGCTCGTCGAGCAGTAGCACCTTCGGCCGCGCCATGAGTGAGCGGCCGATGGCCAGCATCTGCTGTTCTCCGCCCGACAACGTGCCGCCCACCTGGTGGCGCCGCTCGGCGAGCCGCGGAAACGTCTCGAGCACCCAGTCCAGCCGTTCGCGGTGCTCGGCGCGGCTGGCGAACTTTCGTCCGTAGCAACCCATCTCGAGGTTCTCGGTGACCGTCATGCCGGGGAAGACGCCGCGCCCCTCCGGCGCCTGGATCAGACCGTCGGTGACCCGTCGGTGCGCCTTGACCTTCGAGACGTCCTTGCCGTCGAACCACACCGAACCCGAGGACAACGGTCGCAGCCCCGAAATGGCGCGCATCATCGTCGTCTTGCCCGCACCGTTGGAGCCGAGCAACGTGACGAGCTCACCCTCGTGCACCACCAGCGAGACACCGTGCAGTGCCTGGATTCGCCCGTAGTGCACGACGACGTCGCGAACCTCGAGCAGGACCGGCCTGGGATCGGGATCCGTCGTCTCACTCGAGCTCGTCATCGGGCACTCCCAAATAGGCGGCGATGACCGCCGGGTCGTCACGGATCTCGGCGGGCAGGCCGTCGGCGATCTTGCGGCCGAACTCCAGCACCACGATGCGGTCGGTCACACCCATCACCAGTCGCATGTCGTGCTCGATGAGCAACACGGTGTACCCGTCGTCGCGAATCGCGCGGATCAGCTCGATGAGCGCGGACTTCTCGCTGGGGTTGAAGCCCGCGGCGGGCTCGTCGAGGCACAGCAGCTTGGGCTCGGTGGCCAGTGCGCGCGCGATCTCCAGCCTGCGTTGGTCCCCGTACGGCAGGTTCTTGGCCTTTTCGTCGGCACGCTGGGAGATGCCGACGAATTGCAGCAGGGCGGCTGCCTTTTCGACCGCCGACTTCTCCTCGCGCCGGTGCCGGGGCGTGCGGACCAGCGCCCCCGGCACGGACGTCTTGTGCCGGGCGTCGGTGCCGACCACGACGTTCTCCAGTGCCGTCATCTCGCCCCACAGCCGAATGTTCTGGAACGTCCTGGCGATGCCGCGCCGCGTGATCTGGTGCCGCTTGATCTTCCCGAGCGGTGCACCGTCGAACGTCACCGTGCCCGATGTGGGCCGGTAGACGCCGGTGATGGCGTTGAAGCAGGTGGTCTTGCCCGCCCCGTTGGGTCCGATCAATCCGAGGATCTCGCCGCGCTTGATGCTGAACGTCACAGCGTCCAGCGCGGTGAGGCCGCCGAACTTGACGGTGAGATCCTTTGTCTCCAAGAGCGGCTCGCCCTCTGCCACCTGGACTTCGCGGTGCAGGGCGGCGAGGTCCTCGTCGATCACGGGTTCGTCCGTCGACGGTTGTTCGGTCATGCCGCCGCCTTCGAGTCATCGGCCTTGCTCAGCAGCTTGTGCGCGGATCGGCTATACGCGAGCAGCTGCTGCCGCACCGGGAACAGGCCCTGCGGCCGGAAGATCATCAACACCACCAACGCCAGTCCGAAGAACAGATACTTGAGGTCGCCGAGGTTGACCCCGAAGAGATGCACGCCGAGCAGGCGGTTGGGCAGGTAGACGATGATGAACGCGCCGAAGATGACGCCGAGTTTGTTGCCCTGACCGCCGAGCACCACGGCCACCAGGAAGAGCATCGAGTTGATGATGTTGAAGTTCGTCGGCGCGACGTACTGCACCTGCCCGGCGTACAGGGCACCCGAAAGGCCGCCGATCGCCGCGCCGATGACGAACGCCCAGAGCTTGAATCGGAACGTGTTGACGCCCATCACCTCTGCGGCGTCCTCGTCCTCCCGGATGGCCACCCACGCCCGGCCCACCCGGCTGCGCTCCAGGTTGCCGACCAGCAGCAGGATTCCCACCACCAGGACCAGCCCGAGCCAGAACCACCAGGTGCCGTAGTTCGCATGGCCGGCGGAGTTTCCACTGGAGAAGACGCCGTTCGGCAGGCGTTCGCTCTCCCCCACACGGGGATAGGCGATCTGATTCAGGCCACGCGACCCGTTGGTGATGTCGGCGAGGTTGTCGGCGAGCAGCCGGATGATCTCACCGAACCCCAGCGTCACGATGGCCAGGTAGTCACCGCGCAGGCGCAGCGTCGGGGTGCCGAGGATGAGACCGGCCAGCGCCGTCACCGCCATCGCCAGCGGCACGCACGACAGCCAGGCCCAGTCCTTGCTGAAGAATCCCGTGGGGCCCAGCTTGTTCCATGGGCTGTCGGGGCTGGTGAGCAACGCGACCGTGTAGGCGCCCACGGCGTAGAAGCCGACATAACCGAGGTCGAGCAGGCCGGCCTGACCGACCACCACGTTGAGACCGATGGCGATGATCGCGATCATCACGAACGCCGCCATGGTGCCGCCGAAACTGATCCCTGGGGTATCGAGGAAGTGCGGCGTGTGCAGTGGCAACAACCCGAGCAGGACGAAGCCCACGACACCGAAGATCCACTTCGAGGACCGACCGAGACCAGTCCACCACTGCCGTAAACCGTCGCCAGGGGCCAACAGCCGCTGACCCGGCGACATCCGCGAACCGCCTTCCGGCGCTGCTTGGTGGCTCATGCTCTCGCCTTCCCGAGGCTCTCACCGAGTATGCCGGTCGGTCGGACCAGCAGGACGAGGACGAGCAGCACGAATGCCACGACGTCACGCCACTGGGTGCCGAACACCGCCTGGCCGTAGTTCTCCATGATGCCGAGCAGCAGGCCGCCGAGCAGTGCACCGCGCAGGTTCCCGATCCCGCCGAGGACCGCCGCCGAGAACGCCTTGATGCCGAGCAGGAATCCGCCGGAGTAGATGATGCCCTGCGGCACCTTGAGCGTGTACAGCAGCGCCGCGGCGCCGGCCAGCAGGCCGCCGATGAGGAACGTGGTCATGATGATCCGCTCGCGGGACACGCCCATCAGGGTCGCGGTGGTGGGATCCTGCGCGACGGCCCGGATACCGCGGCCGAACTTGGTCCGGTTGATCGCGATGTCGGTCAGCAACGCGAGCACCGTCGCTCCAGCGACGATGACGAGCGTGACGTTGGTGACGGTGGCGCCGAAGACGGTGAACTGAGTCTTGGGCTGTACCAGGATGATCGGTTGCTGGGCGTTCGAGCCGCCGTATCCCTTGATGATGTGCGGCAGGATGAAGTGGACGAATTCCTGCAGCACGAACGACATTCCGATCGCGGTGATCAGGAACGTCAGCGATCGCGCGTTGCGCCGCCGCAGCGGGCGGTAGGCGATGAACTCCAGCCCCACTGCTGCCGTCCCGGATACCAGCATCGCGAACAGCATGGCTATCGCGAGGTACAGGATCGTCAGCATGACGCCCTTGTTGTAGGCATTACCGCTCGGAGTGAACCCGAGGATGATGTCGAGGCAGAAGTACGTACCGAACATGCCGAGCATGAAGATCTCGGAATGGGCGAAGTTGATCAGCCGAAGGACGCCGAACACGAGGGTGTAGCCGACGGCCACCAGAGCGTAGATCGCACCCCAGGACAGACCGTCGATCGTCAACTGCCAGAAGCCATTCAACAGGCCATCGACGTTGAAGTTGATGTTGGCGGCCAATAACACCGGCGACTCCTCGCGGGATAACGGACATCGAGGCGCGCCCGAACCGTTAGGTCTCGGACGCGCCTCGTGTCAAGGGCTACTGAACCTTGAAGATCCAGATCAGGTTGGTGGTCAACTCTCCCTTGTCCGTCCACTGATACTTGCGCGCCACGCCCTGGCCGTTGTAGTTCTTCACGAAGTCCAGCAGCGCCGGGCGGGTGATGGCACCCGAGTCGATGCCCTTCAGCAGGATGGTGCCGAGGTCGTAACCTTCGACGCTGTAGGTGCCGGGCTCCTGTCCGAACTTCTTGGTGTACTCCTCGGCAAACGTCCCGGTGGCCGGGCCGCACGGGCAGCCAAGGATCGCGTCCTTCGACGCCTCACCGGCCTGCTTGACGAACTCCGGGTCCTTGGTGCCGTCGGCGCTGACGAACGTTGCCGTCACGCCGCCGTCCTTCAGCTGCTGGACCAACGGCGCCGCCTCGGCGTAGTAGCCGCCGAAGAACACCGCATCGGGGCTGGCACCCTTGACCTGCGTCACCGCGGCCGAGAAGTCCTTGTCGCCCTTCTTCACCTGGATGTTGCACGCCGAATCGGCCACGGGCCCTAGGGTTTCGCGCACGGCGGTGGCCAGACCGAGCCCGTAGTCGGTGCTGTCGTCGATCACGCAGATCTTCTTGTAGCTCAGCGTGTTCTTCAGGTAGTTCGCGATCGACGGACCTTGCACGCCGTCGTTGGCCAGGCCGCGGAAGAACGTCTTCCAGCCGTTTTCGCTCAACGTGGGGTTGGTCGCGGACGCGGTGACGGCGACCAGTCCGGCTTGGTCGAACACCGTGCCGGTGGCCTTGGTCTCGCCGGAGAAGGCGGGACCGATCAGACCGATGGTGTACTGGTCGTCGACGATCTGTGGAGCGATGCCGGTGGCCTTCTGCGGATCGCCTTCGGTGTCGAATGGCTTCAGCTGTACCTGGCAGCCCTTGTTCGCCGCGTTGTGCTTGTCGATGGCGAGCTGCACGCCGTTCTTGATGTTGATGCCGAGCGCGGCGTCAGGCCCGTTGAGGGCGCCGGCCATTGCGATCGACACCGGCGGGCACGTCGCCTTGCCGTCACCGGCGGGGTCGGCGGGTGCGGCGCCTTCGGCGGACTTCACCTCGCCACCGTTCTCGTCGATCTGCACCTGCTCGACGATCTTCAGGTTGGCTTGCGACGTGTTGTCTTCCGGGGCGGACTGATTGCAGCCGGCAATGCCGAGCACAACCAAGCCCGCGCTACCGAGAGCAAATGCACTCCGTGCCACGCGACCTCGCACGTTCTACCTCCGAGTCAGAGTTGTCATCGGCATCGGGCGTCCAGCGCACGTCGGCCGTCCGCCGATGCTTCGGGTAGAACATAGCCAACGCGTGGCCGTAGTGCGTGATGTTGAGCAATGCGGCCTGCGTATCCGCTGTGTCGGCGGGCCAAACGGCGGGTATCGAAACCCATTCGTTACGCGCCGCCTGGCACGTCCAGCGTTTCCAACACCACTTCGGCCACGTGCTTCATGGTGGTTCGGCGATCCATCGCCGCGCGCTGGATCCACTTGAACGCTTCGGGTTCGGTCATCCCCTGCTTCTCTTGGAGCAAACCCTTCGCGCGCTCCACCAACTTGCGGGTCTCGAGCCGATCGGTCAGAGTCGCGACTTCTCTTTCCAGCACGGTGATCTCGCTGAAACGACTAACTGCTACCTCGATGGCCGGAATGAGGTCGGTGATCGAGAACGGCTTCACCAGATACGCCATTGCCCCGGCGTCCCTGGCACGCTCGACGAGGTCGCGCTGCGAGAAGGCCGTGAGCACCACGATCGGAGCGATGCGCTTGCTGGCGATCTCGGAGGCCGCGTCGATGCCGTCACGCCGGGGCATCTTCACGTCCATGATCACCAGGTCGGGCTTGAGCTTCTCTGCCAGCTCCACGGCCTCCTGGCCGTCACCGGCCTCCCCGACGACGTCATAGCCCTCCTCACGGAGCATTTCGGCGAGATCGAGGCGAATGAGTGCTTCATCCTCGGCGATGAGTACACGGCGCGGCTTGTCGGCGTCCCTCGTTGGCCCGGTCATGTGCACATTGTCGCGTGGCGAGCGCTTATCAGCGACCTCGGGGGCGTGACGAGCTCGACGAGCAATCCTCTATGGTGGAAAACCGCACGAGCTGAGCCCTCGTATCCCAACTGGCAGAGGAAACGGATTCAAAACCCGTCCAGTGTGAGTTCGAATCTCACCGAGGGCACCAAGGCAGGCCAAAGGCCCTCAACACGACGTTGAGGGCCTTTGGTCTGCAGGACGCCGGCGTGGTAGCGCCTAGCTCGTTCCACCGTCGGTCGAAGCGCCTTCCGCTCCCGCGGTGACTGACTCCGGATTGCCCTTCACCTCAGCGCCCGAGGCGCCGCCGTGGCTGCCCTGCGTGTGCCGACCGGAGCCCCCCTCGCGGTCCCGGTCCTTGCCCGTTTTGGCTTCACCATCCGCCGATCCCGACTTCCCGGCATCGACGCCGGACTTCGCCGGCTCAGCCGGCTTGCCGCCCGATTCGGTCTGCGACCCCGCGGAAGGCGTTGTACCGCTTGCGGTTCCGCCGGGCTCGGTACCTTCGGGCTTGGTGGTCGCGGGCTCTGTGGTCTCCGGCTTCGTGACGACCGGCTCCGTGGTCTCCGGCTTCGTGACGACCGGCTCGGTGACAGTCGGCTCCGTGACTGTCGGCTCCGTGACGACGGGCTTGGTGACGACCGGCTCCGTGACAGTCGGCTCCTTGACGGCCGGCTCGGCCTCCTCCGCGGTGGTCTCCTCGGTCGTGGTTTCCTCGGTCGCGGTCCCGTCCGTGGCGGTTTCCTCGGTCGTGGTCTCCTCGGTGGCCTTCTCGTCGGTCGCCTTCTCGTCAGTCGTCGCCTCGGCACCCTCGCCCTTGGCGGCCTTCGCCTCCTCGGTGTCCGTCGCCGCATCAGCCTGCTCGCCGCTGGCGCTCGCCTCTTCAGTCGACTCGACCGACGCGATCTTGAGCGCCAACGTCTGCGTCGTCTCAGCGACCGCGGCCGGACCGCCCAGTCCACCGAAGATGTTGGTGATGGCGCTGACGATGGTGTTCAGGAACGCCTGCACGCTCGCGGCGAAGGCTTGCACCTGCGCAGCGATCGCCTGGAACAGCGCCGTGAGCGGGTTCGCGGGCGGGTTGCCCGGGTTGCCCGGATCGACGGGTCCCTGCGGATGTGCCGCGATCCATGCCGCGAGCATGCCGGAGACGCTGTAGGTGACGCCGCCCACCGTGTACCACTTCTGGCCACCGCTGTCGGTCCAGAGACCCATCTGGGCCCCGGGGTCGGTGCTGCCGGCTTGATCCTGGCCGGTGTAGATGAAGACCGGCCCGGCTTGCGAGTAGTTCTGCCAGGTGTCGAGGAGGTCCTTGATCCACTCGGCCTGCTGCTGATAGCTGGCGGCGTCGGTACTGGCGACGCCGTATTCACTGATCCAGATGCTCTTGGTGAGACCGACCAGCGCCTTGATCGCGTCGAGCTGCTCACGAGGCGTCAGCAGGTTGGGTTGACACGTCGGGCAGATCCCCGGAGAACGGAATGTCGTCGCTGTACGGATGGAACGACAGGGCGTCGAAGAAAGGCCCGGCTCCCGCATCGAGCATGCGCTGGACGAACGTGACGGGATCCATCGTGAACGGACCGGTCTGGGTGGCGCCCACCGCACCGGCGACGACGTTGGCCGTCGGATCGGCCGCCTTGATCACGGGATACACCGCGGCCAAGAGCGCGGCGTACGACTCGGGGTCGATCGGATTGGAGAACTGGACGTAGTTGGGCTCGTTCCAGATCTCGTAGGCCGAGACGATCGAGGCGAAGCTGGTGTTCACACCGTTGACCTGCGTGGTGTGCGCCGTGAAGGCGCTCATGAACTCGGCGAACGCCGTGGGGTTCGGCGTGGACGATCCCGGCGGGAACGTGGGTTGGCCTACCGCCGCCCAGTTGGGCGTCGCGTTGACCTCGGCCATGACACCCATGTTCCGAGCCGCCGCGGCGGACATGAGTTGGTCCATGTACGTCCAGTTGTACGTGTTGTCTGCCGGCTCGACGAGGCCCCACGGCACGAACACGCGGATGTTCTGCACGCCGATCGCCTGCAGGGCGTCGAGCTGCTCGTTGATCTCCTCCACCGAGGCGCCGTAGAGGGGTGACTCGGCCACGCCGACGGTGTTCGGCGCAACGACGATCTCGGCGACTGGGCTGTACTCGAACGAAGCGACTCGGGGCGGTGAGATGAAGATTCCGCTGGCGTACGCGCTTGCCATCGCGGCAGGGATCGCCGCGATTATGGCGCGCGTCGCGATAGCGCGAAACAACGTGCCTCGGCACTTGTGCATGAGTTAGCCCTCTTTCGTTCGTGACCGAAGATTTCGACATCGTCGTCAACCGGTCGGCCTAATTTACTCATTCGACAGCAAATATGTCCCGCTATCCATAACAAGTGCAAGTTAACTTTGCTCGCATAGCCGCAGCTCAACCTGACACCCGCTGCCCTTTTCACCAAATCAGACCGGCGTGGCAAATAAACCGGGAAATGGTATGAATTTGCACCTAGGTGAGCTATCTAGTCCATAGACCGTCCAAAAGTCCTGTTCGTAGCCGTTGTGGCGACACAAACTAACGGCCGCTGACGGCAACGACAATAGCGGCACCCCGTGCAACATTAGCTACAGCCAATAAAGACCAAGAGCACGGTCTGGACGCTCACCGTAGGGCAAACTAATATTGACTTCTACGGCAATAACGTCAGCAAGCGCCCGACAGCCCGCGAGTTACTCTCTAGTAGTGGCGGTCATGGACGACAGCGCTCCCGCGGGAAGCTTGAACCCGCCCCGCCGCCGTAGCGCGTGCGTGCCGAACGTCGCGCTCGAGATCAGGTGCACCGGCCGGACACAACATCGAGCGGAGAGCACCGCCCGGCACCAACGGGTACTCACCATGACGACCCGGATCGCGGCGGCCGTCAGTGTGCTGTTCGGCATCCAGCAGTTCCTCATCGCTAGCGATGCGGTGTGGATCGGATACCTCAACCTGGCGAGCGCGGCCGTGTTCGTGCTCATCCCCCGGCTGTACCGGTTCGGCGACGTGGTGCCGCCGGTCATGTTCTTCGCCGTCGCATACACGTCGATCACGGTCTCCTCGGTCTACATCGGGAGCGGGATCGGCCTGCACTTCTACTTCGTCGTCGCAGCGGCCATCGTGGTGCTGGTTCTGGGAATCGAACGCATCGTGCTGGCTTCGGTTCTGGCTGCACTCGGCGCCGGAGCGGTCATCGCGCTCGAACTGCTCGTCCCGCACGACACCGGCAGTCAGCCCGACTGGGCGTTCACCATGGGTTTCATCGTCAACACGATCGCCGCATGGGTGCTGGTCGTGGCGACGGTGGGGTCCGCGCTGCGCGAAATCGCAAGGGCCGAGAGCGCAATGGAGATCGAGTACCGACGTTCCGAGTCGCTCCTGGCCAACATCTTGCCTGCGTCGATAGCGGCACGCCTGAAGGATCCGGCGCACAACATCATCGCCGACAAGTACGACGACGCGTCCATCCTGTTCGCGGACATCGCCGGCTATACCAAGCGCGCCAGCGAGACGACGCCGACCGACCTCGTCCGCTTCCTCGACGCCCTCTACACCGATTTGGACGCCCTCGTCGACCGCCACGGCCTCGAAAAGGTCAAGACGAGCGGCGACTCTTACATGGTGGTCAGTGGTGTGCCCCTGGCGCGGCCCGATCACCTCGAGGCGCTGGCGGGCCTCGCGCTGGACATGGCCGACGCCGTGGCCGATCTCAAGGATCCGCAGGGTCGCGCGGTGCCACTACGGATTGGCCTCGCAGCGGGCCCGGTCGTCGCGGGAGTGGTCGGTGCCCGGAAATTCTTCTACGACGTCTGGGGCGATGCGGTGAACGTGGCCTCGCGCATGGAGGCCACGGACGTCGAAGGCCGGATACAGGTGCCCGACGACGTCTATCAGCGCCTGCTCCAAGGCTTCAGCTTCGAGGAGCGCGGCGAGATAGACGTCAAGGGCAAGGGCGTCATGCACACGTGGTACCTGACAGGCCGACGCGCCGTACCGGCTTAGACCTTGCGGTTCTCCGACTTGATCAGCCAGGCCAACTTCTCCAAGTCATCGATCAGCTGATGCAGGATGTCGGCAGTGGTCGGATCTTCGGCATCGACCTCATCGTGCACCGCACGCATCGTGTCGACCGCCGCGTACACGCGAGCGGTGATCAGGTCGACGGCCTCGGTGGTGCTGATCTCGTAGGCGGGGAACTGCGGCAGCGTCGTGGTTGCCGCCACGGTGTCCGACCGGCCGTCCGGGATCGCGTCCAGTGCCCGCAGCCGCTCCGCGATGGTGTCACTGCCCGTGCGGGCGAAGTCGACGAGCTCGTCGAGTTGCAGATGCAGGTCGCGGAAGTTGGTGCCCACCACGTTCCAATGCGCCTGCTTGCCCTGCAGGTGCAGTTCGATCAGGTCCGCCAATACGCGCTGCAGATTGCCCGCGAGCTCTGGTGAAGCCTGGAAAGTGGTGATCTCGGCGTCTTTTCGACGGTGTGCACTAGTCATCATGGACTCCCTTCGGTCACTCCGTACAACAGTCAAATGACCGCGGTGCATCGCATTTCCGCCGGTGAGAGCCCTCACACCGGCTGGTCCTGCTGATCTTGCTGGGCGAGCAGCCGCGCGTAACCCGCCCCGATTCCCAGCAGCACGAGACCCACCACGATGAAGACGATCACCCGGAAGATGCCGTCCAACGTGCCGAGGTCGAACAGGAAGAGCTTGGCCATCGCTGCCGCCACCAAGGCCATCCCACCGCCGATCGGCAGCGAACGCTGCGCCCTCGGCAGCTTGGCGGCGTAGCGAAAGACTCCCGCTGCCAAGCCAATCCAACAGATCGTGGCAGCCATGTGGCCGGCGAGGAAGCCGTCGTCGCCACCGAACAGGACGCCCGCGGTCACGGTGAACATGGTGATGGCGTACATGCCGACGACGGCGGCCCCCGCCCACACCAGTCGCTCGACGTCGGCGTCGCCGGCGCGGCCGGCCCACGACCACGTGATCACGATCGCGCACGCGACCAGCAGGACGCTGGCGATCAACGTCGAGACCGCCACCGGAATGGTCGTCGCGGTTGCGGTGAGCAGGTTTTCGAGTGACGCGTAACCGAGGTAGTAGCCAATGCCGACGGCGCCGAAGGCGACCGCTGCCCACCTCGCGACCCGGTTGGCGCGGCCCGCAACGGCCACCACCGTTGCCATCGCCAGTAGCAACGGCGCGGCCACCGGACCGTCGAACGCGACGGCTACCGCGATGAGCGCCGCGACCGCCGACAGCGCCGACCAGATCTGCCGTACCGGGCCCGACACGTTCGGCAACCGGTCGCCGACGAGCACGATCGCGAGCAGCACCGCCGCCAGGACCGCAGCCATCAGCGCCGAGGTCACCCGTCCCGCGGCCGCCGAGACGGCAAGCACCGGCACCGTTCCAGCCGCCGCCAACAAGGCCGTCGCGACGGGACGAGTGGTGTGCGGCAACAAGATCAGCGCGCTGGCCATGGCAAGCGCCGCTGCGATTCCGCAGGCCCCGGCCAGCCAAGGCGAGCGCCCCGGGCCCGGATGTGCCGCGGCGAGTGCGATGACGAGCGGCAGAGTGACGGCTGCCACGCGGGCACCGTGCATGCCCGTCCAGTCCTTGCCGAGTTGCACCGGCAGGGTGGCCGCGGACAGCGCCAGCATGAACCCGACCAGCAGGAGGGTGATGCCCTCAGTAACCACCGGGCCAAGCCCGATCAGCGGTACGAGGACCAGCAGGCTCAGATGCTCGGAATCCCAGCGTCGGGCCACCGTCAAGCCTCCGCCTGCGACCACCGCGGCCACCACCAAGCCCACCGGCGCCGCCACCCAACCGTAGATCGTCGTGACGGCGATGACGTCGATGTAGGCGGCGGCGATACCGGTGGCGGCCAACGCGATTCCACCGATGCGGCCACCCGGCCGCGCTTCCAGCCACCATCCGACACCGACCAGCACACCCGCCAACAACGCGCCCGCGCCTACCCGGAATTCGGGGCGCAGGAAGCCCGCCTGGGCGGCCAGGACGACGAGAAGCACGACGCCGACGAGCGTGACCGCGACGCCGGCCACCGCGAGAACCTTGCCGATCCATCCGTCGGACCGGGCTGCGGGCGCGGTAGGCGCAACGGGTGCCGGTTGTGCACCGGGCACGGGGGGCGCGATGGGTCCGGGCTGCGCGACGGGTGCCTGCTGCCAGTACGCAACGGGCTGCGGCGCGGAGTAATACTGCGGAGGGGGCTGAGGCGCCGACTCTGCGACGATTCGCTGCAGTTCGCGCAGATCCGCTGAGGCTCGCGCCATGTAACTCGCCATCGTGGCGAAGTCCGCCGAGAGCCTCGCGATGACGGCCTGGTCCGGAACGGTCATGGCTTGATCGTGGCACCGTGGCGATCGATCAGGCTTGAGTAGTACTACCCGAATTGATTCCCCGGTCGCTTCGCTGGAGCCGCGCTTGCGTGGACTGCCCTCCGGAACTTCACTCCTTGTCGAGTCCATGCTCGATGGCGTAACGGGCCAGTTCGACCCGGTTGGCCACCTGCAGCTTCCGGAACGTGGCCTGCACATGGTTTTCGACCGTGCGGTGACTCAGCGACAACCGTTCGGCGATCTGCCTGGCGGTCAGTCCCTTTGCGACGTGCCGCAGGACTTCGGTCTCGCGTTCGGTGAGGCTCGGCGTCGCGGATCCCGCGTCGGTACGGGCCATCCGCCGGTACTCCCCCAGCACCAGACCGGCGAGTCCCGGGGTGAAGACGGCGCGGCCTTCTCCGGTAGCACGCACGGCGGCTGCCAGCTCGGCCTTCGACGCGCTCTTGACGAGATAGCCGGTGGCGCCAGCCTTTACGGCCTCCAGCACGTCGTCCCGTTCATCCGACGCCGAAAGCACCAGGATCCTCGACGCCGGGGACACCGTCAGCACCTCGGCCGTCGCCGTGGCACCCGTGCCGTCCGACAAGCGCATGTCCATCACCACGACGTCGGGTTTCACGACCGCCGCGCGCCGGCGGGCGGACGCGACGCCGTCGGCCGTGGCGACCACGTCGAACCCGTCCTCGGTGAGATCTCGGGCCACCGCATCCCGCCAGATTGGATGGTCGTCGACCACCATTACCCGGTACTCGCGCTCAACGCCGGCCATCACGTCCCGATCTGTTGACGGTCAGTTCCCATTCGGTGCCCGCGCCGGGCGCCGTGGTGAGTTGCGCGCTGCCCCCGAGCCAATTCATCCGCCCCACAATCGATTTCGCCACACCGACACGCCCCTCGGATACGGCCTGATCGAGGCGTCCCGCCGGGATTCCGACTCCGTCGTCGCGGATGCTGACCACCACCGAGTCTCCGAGATCCTCGAGCAACACGAACGCGTGCGCGTCGGCTCCCGCGTGTGCGACGACGTTGTCCAAGGCGTTGGCCACCGCGGCGTCGACCTCGGTTGCCACGGAGGCGTCCAGCGGCACGGGGGTGGCGGGCAGGCTCACCGACACTCGATCGCTGGCGCGGGCCCGAAGCAGGACAGCCAGGTCGGTCGTCGTCGCGCTTCCCGTCGGCGGGCCACCCGTGCTACCCCCGCTGACCAGGCGCCGTAATGCGCGCTCCTGTTCGCCCGCCAGTTCG
This sequence comes from uncultured Actinomycetota bacterium, assembly GCA_963849055.1. Classification (GTDB taxonomy): domain Bacteria; phylum Actinomycetota; class Actinomycetes; order Mycobacteriales; family Mycobacteriaceae; genus Mycobacterium. The sequence continues at coordinate 294,282 of CAWKFI010000008.1, read as the reverse complement.
GCCAATTCCCCCGTGTCTCCGCCGATCTCACGGCCGCGCCTGGCCACGAGGGCGAGCACCTGGATGGCGCCGTCGTGAACCTCGCGGAACAATCGTTCGCGCTCCCCGAGCGACGCGGCGAGCCGTGCCGCCTCCTGCAGTTCGGCATGCGCACGCCGGGCGGTCTGCGCGGCCATGCCGACCGCCAGACCCACGGCGAGCTCGATGACGATGGTGGCGTTGCGGCTCACGTCGACGCTCACGTAACCCTTCAACACCGCACTCGTCGCCACCACCAAGAGGCCCGTGCCCATGCCCGCGATCGGTCCGAGCAGGATGGCCGCGGAGATCGTCGCGTTGGTGGCCCACAGCGTCGTCGGCCACGACTGGTTGTCCGCCACCCACTGGTCGGAGGCCACGAACTCGGTGGACAACACCAGCGCCACGACGACCACCACCTCGGCGATCACCCACCCGAGCCGGCGACCATACCCCTGCAGGTAGGCCGCCGCACACGCGACGCTCCAGCCGATCAGCACCGCGAAGAGCGCCCAGCCGACCGCGGGCCGGTCCAGTTCGTCGTTGACCGCGATCTGGAAGCCAAGGGCATAGATGCAACTCAGCAGGCGGAAGACCTGCGCCGCCCGCCACAGTGGAGCAGCCGGGTCCGGTGCGCGTCCCGCCGGCATCACCGCTACATCACCTTGGACAGAAATGCCTTAGTACGTTCGTGCTTGGGATTGCTCAACACCTCGCGTGGGTTGCCGCGCTCCACGATTACGCCGGCGTCCATGAAGACGAGTTGATCGGCGACCTCACGGGCAAAGCCCATTTCGTGGGTGACCACCACCATCGTCATGCCCTCGCTGGCGAGCTTCTTCATGACTCCAAGTACCTCGCCCACCAGTTCGGGGTCGAGCGCCGAGGTGGGCTCGTCGAACAGCATGAGCTTGGGGTCCATCGCCAACGCCCGCGCGATGGCCACGCGCTGCTGCTGACCACCGGACAACTGGGCCGGGTAGGCGGTTGCCTTCTCCGCCATACCGACCTGCTCGAGCAGTTCCTCGGCGCGCGCCACTGCCGCGGCCTTCTTCACGCCCTTGACGTGTATCGGGGACTCGATGATGTTCTCCAGCGCGGTGCGGTGCGGGAAGAGGTTGAAGTGCTGGAACACCATCCCGATGTCGCGACGCTGTTTCGCCGCCTCGCGCGGCGGCATCTCGTGGAGTTTGTCGCCCCGCTCGCGGTAGCCGATCAGCTCGCCGTCGACATAGAGCCGACCGGCGTTCACCTGCTCGAGGTGGTTGATGCAGCGCAGGAACGTCGACTTGCCCGAACCCGACGGGCCGACCAGGACGAGCACCTGCCCCCTGCCGATCTCCAGCGTCACGCCCTTCAGCACGTTCAGCGCACCGAAGTTCTTGCAGACGCTCTCGGCCTTCACCATGGGCGGGGTCGCAGCGTCGGTTGTGACTGTCACAGGTGCGTCTCTCCCAACTGCGCCTTGGCCAGGGCCTCGAGTTGCTTGGTGGTCAGTTTGCGCGACGCCCCGCGGGAGAAGTACCGCTCCAGATAGAACTGCCCGACCATCAACACGCTGGTGATCGCCAGGTACCAGGTGGCGGCAACCATGAGCAACGGTATCGGCTGGAAGATCACCGACGAGATGTCACGGGTCTTGGTGTACAGCTCCAGTGTGAACGGCACGGCGGTGACGAGCGACGTGGTCTTCAGCATGCTGATGACCTCGTTGCCCGTCGGGGGGATGATCACGCGCATCGCCTGCGGTAATACGGTGCGCCGCATGGTCATTGCCCACGACATGCCCAGCGCCGTCGAGGCCTCCGACTGACCCTCGGGCACCGAACTGATTCCGGCACGGATGATCTCGGCCATGTAGGCGGATTCGTTCAGCCCAAGGCCGACGACCGCGAGGACGAAGGCGATCGACAACCCTTGCAGGTTGAAGTGGAAGAACGTCGGCCCAAACGGTATGCCCAACTGGATGTTTCGATAGATCGTTGGGAACAGACCCCAGAACACCAGCTGCACGTAAACCGGTGTGCCGCGGAAGATCCACAGATACACCCAGGCGACGGAGCGGAACACCGGGTTGGGCGAAAGCCGCATCACGGCAAGCATCACTCCGAGTGCGATGGCGAGAACCATCGCGTAAATCGTGAGCTGCACGGTGACCCACGCGGCCGCTGACACCCGTTGGTCGAACAGGTACTTGCCGTAGGTCGCCCACCCGTACGCGTCGTTGGTCGCCGCGCCCCACAGGAACAGGAGGACCAGGACGACGATGACGATCGCCGCCACCCACCGCCATGGATGCCGCATCGGTACGGCATCGATGGCGGCTGGGGCGGCGGGTGGCGACGACGCGTCAACACTCATGTGTCAGCTGACTGCGCCGTTCACGACGGGCTTGTCGATCATGCCGTTTTCGACTCCCCAGTTCGTCGCGATGGTCTTGTAGTCGCCGGTTTCGATGAGGTGTTCCAGCGCCTTCTGCAGTGACTGCGCCAGCGGCGAACCCTTCTTCACCGGCCAGCCGTAGGGCGCGGCGTCGGCGATCTCACCGGCGGGTTCCAGCTTGCCCTGGCTCTGCTTGATGGCGTACGCCGTCACGGGCGAGTCGGCGGACATGGCGTCGGCCTGGCCGAGGACGACCGCGTTCGTCGCCGCATCCTGTCCGTCGAACTTGAGGATCTCGATGGGCGGCTTGCCAGCGTCGGTGCACGCCTTGCTCTTCGCAGGCAACTCGTCGACCTCTTCGGTGGTCGTGGCCTGCACGGCGACCTTCTTGCCACAGGCGTTGTTGGGATCGACCGGCGTACCCGGCCGCTGCGCCCACTGAATGCCCGCGGAGAAGTAGGTGACGAAGTCGACCGTCGCCTCGCGCTCCTTGGTGTCGGTGAACGACGACATCCCGACGTTGTAGGTGCCGCCCTCGATGGACGGGATGATCTTGGCGAAGTCCGATTCCCGGTACTCCGGGGTGAGACCCAGCGTCGAGGCGATGGCGTTCATCAGGTCGACGTCGAAGCCGACGATCTTGCCGCTGGGATCCTTGAATTCATTGGGCGCGTAGGGAACGTTCACGCCGACGATCAACTTGCCGGAGGACTTGATGTCCTCGGGAACGGTGTTGGCGATTTCATCGACCTTGCCCGCGGCCGCAGCAGTGGTGCTCGTCGACGGGCCAGAACTGTCCGTGTTGCTCGCACACCCCGAAACTGCCAGCGCACCGGTCGCGGCAAAAACCGCAGCGATGCGCCACATCTTCCCACCTGACACGAGTTGCCTCATCTTTCTGCATCGGGTCGTCGTCGTCTTCAGCCGACGATGTCAACGACCGTGGACCCAGCACGCACTGCCGGTAACGGAACACTAGCCGGGTGTTGACGCCGCGGTAGGTGAAACTTAACGCCGGTCGTCGAACACCGCTGTCCGACCAATTGACGAGCGCTGCCGGAGAACCTCCGCGCGCAGGGGAAACGCTGTGACAGAATCCCGCGCATGACAACTCCTGCTCCCCCGAGTCTGCTGCCGCACCTGTGGAAGTCGGCTCTGATCTCCGGCGTGTTGGCCGTCGCGCTCGGCGCCGCGGTCGTGGCGTGGCCGCAGATCTCGATCACCGTCGCCGCCATCTTCTTCGGCGCCTATCTGCTGGTGACGGGCATCCAGCAAGTGGTCTTCGCGTTCAGCCTGCACGTCTCCGCCGGTGGCCGTGTGCTCCTGTTCATCAGCGGCGCGGCGTCGCTGATTCTCGCCGTCCTTGCTTTCCGGCACCTCTACGACGCGGTGCTGTTGATGGCCATCTGGATCGCCGTCGGCTTCGTCTTCCGCGGCGTGGCGACAACGGTTTCGGCGATCAGTGACCCGACCCTGCCCGGCCGCTGGTGGAACGTCTTCGTCGGCATCATCAGCCTCATCGCCGGCGTGGTGGTCCTGGCGTCACCGTTCGAGTCGCTGGCCACCCTCGCGCTGGTCGTGGGCATCTGGCTGATCGTCATCGGCGTCATGGAGGTCGTGACGGCGTTCGGCATCCGCGGCGCCACGAAGAAGGCCGAGCCGGCGCCGGCCAAGGTGGAGTCGCCCGCCGCCGCGGAGTGACGCCGTAGGTCCCGTTGGAGTCCAGGTCGGAAGACCCTAGTGACTGGGCGGCGCATCGCTACTACACTCTGTCGTAGAGAGATTACCGGCAGCCCTGGGAGACGGTGCACATGGACGCGCTCGACGTGTCACGCTGGCAGTTCGGCATCACCACCGTCTATCACTTCATCTTCGTCCCGCTGACGATCGGCCTCGCGCCGCTCATCGCCGTCATGCAGACGGTGTGGGTGATCACCGACAATGCCGCCTGGTACCGGCTGACCCGGTTCTTCGGCAAGTTGTTCCTGATCAACTTCGCCCTCGGCGTGGCAACGGGCATCGTCCAGGAGTTCCAGTTCGGCATGAACTGGAGCGAGTACTCGCGCTTCGTCGGCGACGTCTTCGGCGCCCCGCTTGCGATGGAGGGGCTGGTCGCCTTCTTCTTCGAGTCGACGTTCATCGGGCTGTGGATCTTCGGCTGGACTCGACTGCCCCGCCTGGTGCATCTGGCGTGCATCTGGGTCGTCGCCGTAGCGGTGAACATGTCGGCGTTCTTCATCATCGCCGCGAACTCGTTCATGCAGCATCCCGTCGGCGCGCACTTCAACCCGGAGACCGGCCGCGCCGAACTGACCAGCATCGTGGCGCTGTTCACCAACAACACTGCCATTGCGGCCTTCTCGCATGCGGTAGCGGGAGCCTTCCTCACCGCGGGCACGTTCGTCGCAGGCGTCTGCGCGTGGTGGCTGGTGAAGGGCCGCGCGTCCGACGAGGCCCGCACGATGTACCGGCCCGCGACGATCTTGGGCTGCCTCGTTGCGCTGGCGGCGTCCGTGGGCCTGTTCTTCACCGGCGATGCCCAGGGCAAGCTGATGTTCCAACAGCAGCCGATGAAGATGGCCAGCGCGGAATCACTGTGCCACAGCGAGACCGATCCCTACTTCTCCATCCTCACGGTCGGGACGCACAACAACTGCGACAGCGTCACCCACCTCATCGAGGTGCCCTACGTACTGCCGTTCCTGGCCGAGGGAAAGTTCAGCGGCGTCCGCCTCGAGGGCGTGAAGGACCTTCAGGAGCAGTACCAGACCAAGTTCGGGCCCGGCGACTACCGCCCCAACCTCTTCGTCACCTACTGGTCGTTCCGCGCGATGATCGGATTGCTCGCAGTCCCAGTGCTGTTCGCGCTCGTCGCGCTGTGGCTCACCCGCCGCGGGCGCATCCCCGACCAACGCTGGTTCTCCTGGTTCGCCCTGCTCGTCCTGCCAACGCCGTTCCTGGCCAACAGCGCCGGATGGGTGTTCACCGAGATGGGCAGGCAACCGTGGGTCGTGGTGCCCAACCCGACCGGTGACCAAATGGTCCGATTGACCGTCGATCAAGGGGTGTCGGGGACATTCGGCCGTCATGGTGATGACGTCGCTCATCCTGTTCACCACCGTCTACGCGGGGTTGGCGGTGATCTGGTTCTGGCTGATCCGCCGGTACGTCGTCGAGGGGCCCTTGGAGCACGACTCCGAACCCGCACCGCCGAAGCCACCGGGCGACGACGAAATCGCACCCCTTTCGTTCGCGTACTGAGGAGCAATCCGTGGCACTACAGGACTTCTGGTTCATCGCCTTGGCAGCACTCTTCGTGGGCTTCTTCGTGCTCGAGGGCTTCGACTTCGGCGTCGGCATGCTGATGAAACCCCTGGGTCGCGTGGCGAAGGGCGACCGCGAACAGCACGAGCGTGCCGTCCTCAACACCATCGGACCGGTGTGGGACGGCAACGAAGTGTGGCTGATCACCGCGGGCGGCGCGATGTTCGCTGCCTTCCCGGGGATGTACGCCACCCTCTTCTCGGGCCTCTATCTGCCGCTCCTGGTGATCCTGCTGTCGATGATCCTGCGCATCTGCGCCATCGAATGGCGCGGCAAGATCGACGATCCGCAGTGGCGCCGTTGGGCCGACCTCGGCATCGGGCTCGGCTCCTGGCTGCCTGCCACGCTTTGGGGCGTCGCCTTCGCGGCACTGGTGCGCGGCCTTCCGGTCGGCGCCGACAAACAGATCGACCTGACCGTCACCGCCATCCTCAACCCCTACACGCTGCTCGGCGGACTGGCGACCGCCGGCCTGTTCGCCTTCCACGGCGCGGTGTACATCCGGCTGAAGACCGAAGGCGCCGTTCGCGACGACGCGATTCGGTTCGCGACCCGACTCGCGCTGCCCGTGACCGTGGTGGTGGCCGGATTCGGGGTGTGGACTCAGCTGGCGCACGGCAAGAGCTGGACGTGGTTGATCCTGGGTGTCGCGATCGTCGCGCAACTGTCGGCCGTCATGCTGGTGTGGAGCCGGGGCGGTGACGGCTGGACGTTCGTGGCGACGACGGTGGTCGTGGCCGCAGTGGTGATGCTGTTGTTCGCGGTGCTCTATCCCAATCTGGTGCCGTCGACGCTGAACCCCGACTGGAGCCTCACCGTGGCCAACGCATCTTCGACGCCATACACCTTGAAGATCATGAGCTGGGCTGCCGCGATCTTCGCTCCGCTCGTCATCGGCTATCAGTCGTGGACGTATTGGGTCTTCCGGCAACGCATCTCGGCCGCGCGAATTCCGGAACCGATCGGTCTGTCACGGCGCGCGACGTGAACCGCCTGCACGCCTCGGCGGCGATGCGGCGCCATCTGGCCGCATCGGTGGGCTGCGGCGTCGTGATCACCGCCAGCGCCATCGCCTCCGCCGTGCTGCTGGCGCACGTGATCGCGGGCATCATCACCGAACCCGCATCGCGCACGGTGTCGCACTGGTCGGGCGCCCTGTGGATCCTCTTGGCGCTGTGGGTGGTTCGCGCGGTCGCCCAGTGGTTGCAGGCCCGGCTGAGCCAACGCGGCGCCACGGCCGTGATCGCCGAATTCAACGAGCGGGTCCTGACCACCGTCGCGGGCCTGCCTCCACGACTGCTGGCCGCCCGCCGTGATCAAGCCGCGGTGCTGATCACCCGTGGTCTCGACGGCCTGCGGCCGTACTTCACCCGCTACCTGCCATCGGTGATCCTGGCCGGGCTGCTCACGCCCGTCGCCGTGATCGTGATGGCCTGCTACGACGTGCGTTCCGCGGTGATCGTGGTGATCGCCCTGCCGCTGGTGCCAGTGTTCATGGTGCTCATCGGCCTGGTCACCGCCGAACGGTCGGCGGCGTCGCTGGCCGCCATGACCACACTGCAATCGCGGCTGCTCGACCTCATCGCGGGCATCCCGACGCTGCGCGCGCTCGGCAGAGCCGAAGGACCCGCACACCGGATCACCGAACTCGCAGCGGCGCATCGCCGTTCGACGATGGCAACGCTGCGCATCACGTTCCTCTCGGCGCTGGTACTCGAACTGCTCGCGACGCTCGGCGTCGCGCTGGTCGCCGTCAGCGTCGGACTTCGACTGGTGTTCGGAGAGGTGGAACTCTCCACCGCACTTGACGGCCCTGCTTCTCGCACCCGAGGTGTTCTGGCCGCTGCGCCGCGTGGGGACGGAGTTCCACGCCGCGCAGGACGGGAAGACGGCCGCCGAGAAGGCATTCGGCCTGCTCGACGCCGTCTCCGCCCCGAACGCCGGGACACGGTCGATCAATGCCGCGGGTGCGGCGATCCGTCTCGAGGACGTCACCGTCCTCGGCCGGGACGGCGCGGCGCCGCACCGGCTGACGGCGGACGTCGACGCCGGCTCGGTGACCGTCCTCACGGGTCCCAACGGCGCGGGCAAGAGCACCGTGCTGCAAGTGATCCTCGGGTTGACCCGGCCGACGTCGGGGCGCGTGACGATCGCGGGAGTGGACGTCGCCGAGCTCGACTCACGGCATTGGTGGACGCAGGTGGCGTGGCTGACGCAACGTCCGGCCCTCTTGCCAGGCACTCTGCGCGAGAACCTGGAACTCTTCGGACCCCTGCACGACCTCGACGGGGCTTGCCGGACGGCGGGTTTCGACGAGGTACTGGCCACCCTGCCCGACGGGTTGGACACCGTGATCGGCCGTGGCGGCGACGGCCTTTCGCTCGGCCAGCGTCAGCGACTCGGCCTGGCGCGGGTCTTCGGCTCAGCGGCTCCCGTCCTGTTGCTCGACGAGCCGACGTCGCACCTCGACGCCGATCTGGAAGCTCGCGTACTGCGTGCCGTCGTCGAACGGGCACGTGCCGGAGCGACCGTGGTGGTCGTCGGCCACCGCGAGCCGGTGACCGCCATCGCGGACCGCGTCGTGCACGTCGGGGGTGAGCTCCTTGTCGCGTGATCGAGAAGCGTTCGCCGCCGCGCTCGCCCTGCTCCGAAGCCGCGCTGGTCCCGGCTGGCACTCGCGGTGACGTTCGGCGTGCTCGCCCTCGGCAGCGCGCTCGCGTTGGCCGCGGTCTCGGCGTGGCTGATCACGCGGGCGTGGCAGATGCCGCCGGTGCTCGACCTGACGGTTGCGGTGGTGGCCGTTCGGGCGCTGGGCATCTCGCGCGGCGTGCTCGGCTATTGCGAGCGACTGGCGTCGCACGACACCGCACTGCGCGCCGCGGGGACCGCACGCGCGCAGCTCTACCGGAGACTGGTCGACGCTCCTGCCGAGACGGCGATGCGCCTGCACAGTGGAGACCTGGTGTCCCGCGTCGGCTCGTCTGTCGACGAACTCGCCGACGTACTCGTCCGCGCAGTGCTGCCCATCGCGGTCGCGACGGTGCTGTCGCTGGTCGCCGTCGCTGTCATCGGCGTCATCTCGCCCGCCGCGGCCGCCGTGCTCGCCATCTCCCTGGTGCTAGCAGGCGTCGTCGCACCGTGGTTGGCCGCGCGCGCGGCGACCGCAACCGAAGACGCTGCCGTCGAGCATCATTCGCAACGTGACGCCGCGGTGATGCTGGCGTTGGAGCATGCTCCCGAGCTACGGGTGGGCGGTCGTCTCGACGACGTGATCGCCGAATCGACCCGGCAGCAGCACGTCTGGGGTGCGGCCGCCGACCGGGCCGCCGCACCCGCCGCACTCGCCGCTGCGGTGCCGACCCTGGCGCTGGGTGCCAGCGCACTGGGTGCGCTGCTGACGGGAATCTCGTTGGCTCCGTTGGTTGCCCCGACCACGCTGGCCATCCTGCTGCTGCTGCCACTGTCGGCGTTCGAGGCGACCGCGGCGCTGCCTGCCGCGGCCACCCAACTGACCCGCGCCCGCACCGCCGTGCGGCGTCTGGTGGATCTCACCGAACCCGACCCGTCGCGGCGCACCCGACCGGTTCTCGCGCCACCCGACGTCCGGCCCGGTGACCGCCTTGCCGTCGTCGGCCCCAGCGGCTGCGGCAAGACCACGCTCCTGATGGCCATGGCCACCAACTCCGACGGACGGCCGGGTTCTTCGCCGAGGACGCGCACCTGTTCGACACCACCGTGCGGGACAACCTGTTGGTCGCGCGCGGAGACGCTACCGACGTCGAACTGACCGCGGCGCTGACGCGCGTGGGGCTGCAGCGGTGGCTGGAGGGCCTGCCCGACGGGCTGTCCACGATTCTGACCGGCGGCGCTGCCGCGGTGTCGGCCGGGCAGCGCCGTCGACTGCTGCTGGCGCGCGCCCTTGTCTCGTCCTTCCCCATCGTGCTGCTCGACGAGCCGACCGAACACCTCGACGCCGCGGACGGCGGACGCATCCTGATGGAATTGCTCACCTCGGAACTGCTGTTCCCTGCCGACCGTGCCGTCGTCGTGGCGGCGCATCATCTGCCCGAGGACGTTTCGTGTCCCGTTCTATCGATGGGTTCAGACGGGTACCCTGACCAGTCATGACCGGATATCCCGGCGGGTATCCCCCACCGCCACACCAGCCCTACTATCCCGGCTATCAGCCGGTGCCGATGGGGCCGAAGAACGGCCTCGGGATCGGGGCACTCGTCGTCGCCCTGATCGGCCTGGTGTTCTGCTGGACGATCGTCGGCGGCATCGTGCTCGGCGTCGTCGCGGTGATCCTCGGGATCGTCGGGCGCGGACGGGCAAAGCGCGGCGAGGCGACCAACGGGGGCGTCGCCATCGCCGGAACGCTGCTCGGCGTTCTCGCCGTGATCCTCGGCGTCGTCTTCATCCCCATCTGGATCGGCGTCTTCTCCGAGGTCGGCGGTACCGACTACCTCGACTGCGTCAGCAGCGCGGGTTCGGACCCGAAAGCCGTTGAGGCGTGCGCCGACCGGCTTCGCGAACGCATGGAAAGCCAGTTCAGCGTCACGAGCACGCCGACACCCTAGCCGCTCAGGTGCCGCCGGCGTGGCATGAACTCCAGTGACAGCAACACGATCAGCAACGGCAGCACCTGCGTCAGGGATAGCAGCACGTAGCGCCGATCACTCAAGGCGTGGAACTTGCGCAGGTACCGGTACAGCGATTCCAGCGCGATGAGTGCGTCGCCGAGATGGATCAGGGCGTAGAAGAAGCTTTGGATGCGGCCGCGGTCACGGTCGTCGAAGATCTCGGGGAACGCAGCGAATGCCAGCGAAACACGGACGGCACCTTGTCGTTTGGCGGCATTGATCATGTCGACCGTCAACCGCTCGTCGATGCCGTTGGGCGCGCCGCGGCGGCGCCACGGAACGTCAAGGGTGACCTCGGTGCCCCGCCCGGCCGTCGCGTACCGGTGGAATCCCTGCACGCGTCCGTGCTCGTCGCGGGCGATGATGAGCTGGATGCCCGGATACCGGCCCTCGAGCGCGCCGTCCAGGATCATCGAGAAGCCACGCTCCGTGCGTGCCCCCTTGGGCGACGCCATCAGCACTTCGGTCAACTCGGCCAGCAGGTCATCGTCGACGTCCTGCTCGGCCACGATCTCGGTGGTCATGCCGGCATTCCTGGTGCGCTGCACCGCTTGACGCAGGTTGCGGAATTTGCGGCCGACCATGTCGAAACCGGCTACGTCGATCACCACGTCACGTCCGATCGGGACCGGTCGCAGCGCCTGCCCGATCATCGCGACGTCCGACCACAGGCCCAACCGGCGCTGACTGCAGCCGAGGACCACGATGCGCCATCCCCAGGCGTGACAGGTCGTGACGAAATCGCGGACCAGCTCCGGGAACTGGGATTCGTCGCCGATCGGGTCGCCGCTGACCACCGCGTAGCCGAACCGGGTGCGGTAGGCGATCGCCGCGGTGCCATCCTGGCTGAAGTGATGGCACTTCAGCGACTGCATGGCGAACGGCGCGACGGGGTCGCCGGACGTCGCGTCGACTAGCGCCCAAACCTTGGGCAGATCAGCGGGATTGGGCCTGGCGGCAGTGGGCCACATCAGTGCCATGCCCGCCGCGATCATGAACGCGTTGCCCAACGCGTCGACGAACACCACCCGTGCCGCGAACCCGGCGATCAACAACGCCATCGCCATCCAGGCGTGCGCCGCCGTCACCGGTCTGCCGAGGAAGATGCCGCGCGCGATGAACGCCACTGCGACGAAGATCGTCAGTGCCCATCCGAGCCGGCTCGCGGTGTGCCAGTCGGCATGGCGGTTCGGGTCGCGGATCGACATCAGGATCAGCCAGCAGAACAGGCTGAGCACCGCGAGCGCGCTGACCCAGCGGGCGGCCGGTGAGTGCACGTGTACCACGACCCGCTCGCGGGCCCGCAACCTCGGGGCCACGTGCACGAAGGACTCGTTCACCGAAAAAACGATACGCCGCTAGGAGCCCGATCCAGGGAAGTGCTTGACGATCCCCTCTTGCACGACGGTGGCCAGCACGCGCCCGGATTCGTCGAAGAAATGCCCCGTCCCGAGGCCCCTCGATTCGGCCGCCACCGGCGACGACGTCGCGTAGAGCACCCAGTCGTCGAAGTTGATGGGCCGGTGAAACCACACCGAGTGGTTCATCGTGACCGCAAAGATGCGGTCGAAGCCCCACGACAACCCGTGGGTCGTGATGATCGAGTCCAGCACCGTGGTGTCCGACGAGTACACCAGCGCGGCGGTGTGCAGCACCGGGTCGTCAGGCATCGGGCCGTCGGCCGTGAGCCACACGCGGTTGTGCTCGAGCCGTTCCCCCTTGTCGCGCATCACCCAGGCCGGGTCGTTGGTGTAGCGCCACTGGATCGGGCGCAGGGCGTTGGCGAAGTGCGGCACCGTCTTCTCGTACCCCAGCAGCAGCTCGTCGATCGTCGGCAGATCGTGCGGAGGGGGAACGCTCGGTACATCCACGTCGTGCTCGAGACCGCGTCCACCCGACAGGTGTGACACCAACGCCGAGCCCAACAGCACGCCGTCCTGCACGACGTCGACGCGCCGGTTGGCGAAGCGGCGTTCGTCGCGCAGGCGCACGACGTGGAACTCGAGATCCTTCGCCGGGTCACCGCCGGCGATGAAGTGCATCGACAACGCGCTGGGCGGCAGCTCGTGGCGCAGCGTCCGACTCGCCGCGACGAACGCCTGCGCCATCATCTGGCCGCCGAACGTCCGGACGGGATTCTTGCTGGGGTGCGCGCCGGTGAAGGCGTCGTCGTCCACCCGGTGAAGGTCGAGTACCGCCAGCAGCTCCTTCAAGTCTGAGCCGGATGCTCTTCGCGCAAGCGACTCATCGCCGACGGACACGCAGCCTCCTCCTCTAGTGGTCGTCCTCCCCGATCCGGTGCACGTGAATCAGGTTGGTCGAGCCTACTGTGCCCGGCGGGGCGCCAGCGACGATGACCACCAGGTCCCCGCGCTTGTATCGGCCCAGGGCCAGCAGCGATTCGTCGACCTGACGGATCATCCCGTCGGTGGTCTCCATGTGCGGCACGATGAACGTCTCGGTGCCCCAGGTCAGCGCGAGCTGGCTACGAACCTCGGGCAGCGGAGTGAACGCCAGCAGCGGCAGCGGCGTGTGCAGCCGGGCCAACCGTCGCAGCGTGTCGCCGGACTGCGTGAACGCCACCAGTGCCTTGGCGTCCAGTCGTTCGCCGATGTCGCGGGCGGCGTAGGAGATGACGCCACGCTTGGTGCGCGGGACGTGGGTCAGCGGGGGCGCCGTAGTGGAATTGTCCTCGACCGCGGTGACGATGCGGGCCATCGTCCTGACCGCCTCCAGCGGGTACTTGCCGACCGACGTCTCGCCGGACAGCATCACCGCATCGGCGCCGTCCAGCACCGCGTTGGCGACGTCGGACGCCTCGGCGCGGGTGGGCCGCGAGTTCTCGATCATCGATTCCAGCATCTGGGTGGCCACGATGACGGGTTTGGCGTTCTCCCTGGCCATCTGGATGACCCGCTTCTGAACCAGCGGCACCTCCTCGAGCGGCAGCTCGACCCCGAGGTCGCCGCGGGCGACCATGATGGCGTCGAACGCCAGCACGATGGCCTCGAGGTTGTCGATGGCCTCGGGCTTCTCCAGCTTGGCGATGACGGGCACCCGCCTGCCGACCCGGTCCATCACCTCGTGGACCAGCTCGATGTCGGACGGCGACCGCACGAACGACAGGGCGACCAGGTCGACACCGAGGCGCAACGCGAACTCGAGGTCCTCGATGTCCTTCTCGGAAAGGGCGGGGGCCGAGACGTTCATGCCCGGCAGGGACATGCCCTTGTTGTTGCTGACCTTGCCGCCCTCGGTGACCGAGCAGACGACGTCCTTGCCGTCGATGTGCTCGACGATCAACCCGATGTTGCCGTCGTCGACGAGGACCCGGTCGCCGGGCGTCGCATCCTCGGCCAACCGCTTGTAGGTCGTCGACACGCGGTCGTGCGTGCCCTCGAAGTCCTCGACGGTGATCCGCACCGTCTCGCCGGCCGCCCAGACTGTCGGGCCGTCGGCGAACCGGCCGAGCCGGATCTTGGGGCCCTGGAGGTCGGCCATGATGCCGACGGCGCGGCCCGTGGTGTCCGATGCGGCGCGCACCAGCTTGTAGTTGGATTCGTGGTCGGCGTAGTCGCCATGGCTGAAGTTGAGTCTCGCGACGTCCATGCCAGCCTCGACCAGGGCCTTCACCATTTCATCGGTGGAGGTGGCGGGGCCAAGGGTACAGACGATCTTTCCGCGTCTAGTCACGGAAACTCAGCATAGTCGTTAATCGATTCAGATGACGGCCAGAGGCAGCGCGCCGGGCTTGACCGGCTCGGGAAGGTCCGAGTCGCCCATCAGGTAGGCGTCGACCGCGTGAGCGGCGCTGCGACCCTCCGCGATGGCCCACACGATCAGCGACGCGCCCCGGTGGGCGTCACCGCACACGAACACCCCTGGCGCGTCGGTCTGCCAGTCCGAGCCACAGGTCAGGGCGCCGCGCCCGTTGAGTTTCAGTCCGAGGCCGTCGAGCAGCGCCATGTGTTCGACGCCCTCGAAGCCGATGGCGAGCAGCGCCAATTCACAGGGAATCTCGATGGTGTCGCCGACCGGGGTGATGCGCCGCCGGCCCTGGTCATCGCGCTCCACCCTGACCTCGGCGATCTCCATTGCCCGAAGGTTCCCCTGCTCGTCACCGGTGAAGCGCTGCACGGCCACCTCGTAGCGGCGCGCGCCACCCTCGGCGTGGGCAGGAGAGGTCCGCACCACCAACGGCCACGTCGGCCAGGGCGACCGCGACTCGTCGCGCTGCTCGGGCGGCTCCGGGTTGTAGTCGAGTTGGGTCACCGACTTCGCGCCCTGCCGGTGGGCGGTGCCGAGGCAGTCCGCGCCGGTGTCGCCACCGCCGATGATCACCACGTGCTTGCCCTTCGCGGAGACGGACGATGCGCCGTCGCCCTCGCATTCCTTGTTGGCGGGCACCAGGTGGTCCATCGCCAGGTGCACGCCTGCCAACTCGCGGCCCTCGACCTGGTTGTCGCGGGCACGCAGCGCGCCGACGGCGAGCACCACCGCCGCGTGCTGGGCGCGCAGGGCTTCGATCGACAAGTCGACGCCGACCTCGCAGTCGGTCACGAACCGGGTGCCCTCGGCGCGCATCTGGCTCAGCCGCTGGTTCAGCACGGACTTCTCGAGCTTGTACTCGGGAATGCCGTAGCGCATGAGCCCGCCGATGCGGTCGTCGCGCTCGTAGACCGTGACGTCGTGCCCGGCCCGAGTGAGCTGTTGGGCGGCCGCCAGTCCAGCGGGGCCGGAACCCACTACGGCGACGCTCTTGCCGGTCGAGATGGCGGCAGGCTGGGGCTCGACCCGGCCGTCCAACCAGGCATGGTCGGCGATGGTGTTCTCGATGCGCTTGATGGTGACCGCACCACCGGTGTCTTCCTCGGCGATCGACAGCACGCAGGCCGCCTCACACGGCGCGGGGCACAGCCGCCCGGTGAACTCGGGGAAGTTGTTGGTGGCGTGCAGTCGGTCGCTCGCGGCATCCCAGCGCCCGCGCCGCACCAGGTCGTTCCACTCGGGGATCAGGTTTCCGAGCGGACAGCCCGCACTTCCGGAGTGACAGAACGGGATTCCGCAATCCATGCACCGGCGCGCCTGTTGTGACACCTCGCCGGCCCGTTCATGCGGATCCTGCTGTTCGTAGACCTCGCGCCAATCTCCGACCCGTTCGTCGACGGGACGCTTGGGCGCCTCCACCTTGGGCACCTTCAAGAAACCAGTCGGGTCAGCCACGGCTCGCCTCCATGATCGCGGTATCCACGTCGCGGCCCTCGGCCTTCGCCATCCGGGTGGCCTGCACGACGCGTTGATAGTCGGTGGGCATGATCTTGGTGAATTGCGCGCTGCGCCTTGGCCAGTCGGACAGCAACGACTTCGCCAACGTGCTGCGGGTGAGATTGGAGTGGCGCACCACGACGTCGTGCAGCCACACCAGATCCTCCGGATCGAGCCGCTGCAACTCCACCATCGCGGGGTTGACCATGGCCGGGTCCAAGCCGAGCACGAACGCGATGCCGCCCGACATGCCTGCCGCCATGTTGCGGCCCGTCTTGCCAAGCACCACCACGCGCCCACCGGTCATGTACTCACAGGCGTGGTCGCCAACACCCTCCACGACGGCCAGCGCACCCGAGTTGCGCGCGCAGAACCGCTCCCCCACCCGCCCGCGCAGGAACACCTCACCGGAGGTCGCACCGAAGAGCAGGGTGTTGCCGGCAATCACGTTGTCCTCGGGCAGGAACAGCACGTCGTCCTCCGGGCGGACGATCACCCGACCACCCGAAAGCCCCTTGCCGACATAGTCATTGGCGTCACCGATGAGTTCCAGCGTCACACCCGGCGGAAGGAACGCGCCGATCGACTGCCCCGCCGACCCGGTGAGGGTGACGTGAATGGTGTCGTCCGGCAGGCCCTGTGCGCCGTAGCGGCGGGTGACCTCGGAGCCGAGCAACGTGCCGACGGTGCGGTTGACGTTGCGCACCGGTAGTTCCAGCCGCACCGGATGGGCGTCCTCGAGCGCGCCCTCGGCCAGCGCGATGATGGTCTGGTCCAGTGCGTGCTCCAAGGCGTGGTCCTGATCGCGCAGCCGGCGCCGCTGGGTGAGCTGCGCTCCATACGCATCCGTGGGCATCGTGAAGATGGGCGTGAGGTCCAGTCCGCGGCTCTTCCAGTGCGCGATACCCGGTGCGGTGTCGAGCAGATCCAAATGCCCTACCGCCTCGTCCAGGCTGCGGAAACCCAACTCCGCCAAGTACTTCCGGACGTCTTCTGCGATGAACCGGAAGAAGTTCTCCACGAACTCCGGCTTGCCGTTGAACCGGGCCCGCAGCTCGGGGTTCTGGGTCGCCACACCGACCGGGCAGGTGTCGAGGTGACACACCCGCATCATGATGCAGCCGGCCACCACCAGCGGAGCCGTCGCGAAGCCGTACTCCTCGGCGCCGAGCAGCGCGGCCACGATCACGTCGCGTGCCGTGCGCATGCCGCCGTCGCACTGCACGGTGATCCGGTCGCGAAGGCCGTTCAGCACCAACGTCTGTTGGGTGTCCGCGAGTCCGATCTCCCACGGCGCGCCCGCGTGCTTGAGGCTGGTGAGCGGTGCCGCACCGGTGCCGCCGTCGTAACCGGAGATCAGCACGACGTCGGCGTGCGCCTTCGAGACGCCTGCAGCGACGGTCCCGACCCCGACGGAGCTGACCAGCTTGACGTGGACGCGCGCCTGCGAGTTGGCGTTCTTCAGGTCGTGGATGAGCTGCGCCAGGTCCTCGATCGAGTAGATGTCGTGATGCGGCGGCGGCGAGATCAACCCGACGCCCGGCGTGGAGTGCCGGGTCTTGGCGATGTTCGGATACACCTTGTAGCCGGGCAGCTGGCCGCCCTCACCCGGTTTGGCACCCTGGGCCATCTTGATCTGGATGTCGGTGGCGTTGACCAGGTAGTCACTGGTGACGCCGAACCGGCCCGACGCGACCTGCTTGACGGCGCTGCGTCGGCGCGGGTCGTAGAGCCGGTCGACGTCCTCGCCGCCCTCGCCACTGTTCGAGCGGCCGCCGAGCTTGTTCATCGCGATGGCCATGGTCTCGTGCGCCTCTGCGGAGATGGAGCCGTAACTCATTGCGCCGGTGTTGAATCGGGTGAATATCGACTCGACCGGTTCGACCTCCTCCAGCGGCACGGGTGGTCGGACACCGGTCTTGAGCTCGAAGAGTCCGCGCAACGCGCCGCCCTCGCGGTTGAGCCGGTTCACCTCGTCGGAGTACTGCTGGAACACCTCGTAGCGGCCGGTACGGGTCGCATGCTGCAGCAGGAACACCACTTCCGGTGAGAACAGGTGCAGTTCGCCCTCACGCCGGAAGGCGTACTCGCCGCCCACCTCGAGCCGGCGGTGCACGCGTTCGGTCGGGTTCTCCGGGTAAGCCCGTCGGTGGCGCAGTTTGACTTCCTCGGCGATCACGTCGAGGCCGACGCCGCCGAGTTGGGTTGGGGTGCCCGCGAAGTACTCGTCGACGACGTCGCGGTCGAGGCCGATGGCCTCGAAGGCCTGGGCGCCGGTGTAGGACGCGACGGTCGAGATGCCCATCTTGCTCATCACCTTCATGACGCCCTTGCCGAGCGCCTTGAGGTAGTTGCGCACCGCTGCCGACGCCTCGATGCCGGTCAACTCGCCCTCACGGACGAGGTCCTCGATGGACTCGAAGGCCAGATAGGGGTTGACCGCCGCGGCCCCGAAGCCGATCAACATCGCGATGTGGTGCACCTCGCGGGCGTCACCGCTCTCCACCACCAGCCCGACCGTCGTGCGTTCCTTGGTGCGGACCAGGTGGTGATGCACCGCGGAGACCGCGAGCAGCGACGGGATCGGCGCCTTGGTGTGGTCGGAGTCGCGGTCCGAGATGACCAGTGTCCTGGCGCCCTTCGCGATCGCCTCGCACGCGCGGATGCGCAGGTCCTCGAGCGCGTCGGCCAGCCCCTCGCCGCCACGTTCGACGTCGTAGAGCGCGCGCAGCACGGCGGTCTTGAGCCCGGACTGCTCGCCGTCGTCGTTGATGTGGACGATCTTGTTCAGTTCGTCGTTGTCGAGAACCGGCCAGGCCAGCATGATCTGACGACAGGACGCGGCGGACGGTTCGAGCAGGTTGTGTTCCGGCCCCATCACGCGCGCCATCGACGTGACCACTTCTTCGCGGATCGCGTCGAGGGGCGGGTTGGTGACCTGGGCGAACAGCTCGACGAAGTAGTCGTAGAGCAGCCGCGAGCGCTGCGAGAGCACCGCCGTGGGGGTGTCGGTTCCCATGGAGCCCAACGGTTCCGCGCCCGACGCAGCCATCGGGGTGAGCAGGATGCGGAGCTCCTCCTCGGTGTAGCCGAAGGAGATCTGCCTGCGTACGACCGATTCGTGGTTCGGCTGAACGCGCACGCGGTCGGGCAAGGTCGTCAGATCGAGCAGGCCCGAGTGCAGCCATTCGTCGTAGGGCTCGGCGTTGGCCAGCTCGTCCTTGATCTCGTCGTCGGACACGATCCGGCCTGCGGCGGTGTCGATGAGGAACATCTTGCCGGGCTCCAGCCGACCCTTCGCCACGATCTCGGCCGATGGGACGTCGAGCACGCCACTCTCGCTGGCGAGGATGATCCGGTCGTCGATGGTGCGCCACCAACGGCCAGGCCGTAACCCGTTGCGGTCCAACACCGCACCGACGACCGTGCCGTCGGTGAACGTCACGCACGCCGGCCCGTCCCACGGCTCCATGAGGGAGGCGTGGAACTGCCAGAACGCGCGCCGCGCCGGGTCCATCGTGGTGTTGTTCTCCCACGCCTCGGGGATCATCATCAGCACCGCATGCGGGAGGCTGCGGCCGCCGAGGTGCAGCAGTTCGAGGACCTGGTCGAAGGACGCAGAGTCCGACGATGCCGCGGTGCAGACCGGCGAGAGCCGGCTGAGGTCGCCGGGGATGCGGGTGCTGGCCAACATCGCTTCGCGGGCATGCATCCGGTTGCGGTTGCCGCGCACGGTGTTGATCTCGCCATTGTGCGCGACGAAGCGGAACGGGTGCGCCAGCGGCCACGACGGGAAGGTGTTCGTCGAGAAGCGGCTGTGCACGATGGCGATGGCGCTCTTGCACCGTTCGTCACGCAGATCCGGGAAGAACCGCGGCAGTTGCAAGGTCGTCAGCATGCCCTTGTAGGCCATGGTCCGGCTGGACAGCGAAGGGAAGTAGAGCTCGCCCATCTCGGCGCGCTTGCGCAGCGGGTACACCCGGCGGTCGAGGTCGATGCCGGCGGGCCGGTGACCGTTGTGTTCTGGTGCGGCGACGAATAATTGGGTCATGTGCGGCATGCAGCCGAGCGCGGTCATACCGACTTCGGCTCCGTCGGGATCGACGGGAACCTCGCGCCAGCCGAGCACTTCGAGGCCTTCTTCTGCGGCGATCGTCTCGACGGCCGCGCGGGCGGTTGCGCGTGCGATGGGATCGCTTGGCAGGAAACACGTTCCGGCCGCGAAGGTGTTCTCGCCGTCCGGCGTCGGTTGCGGTAGCTCGAAGTCGACGACTTCGCGGAGCAGTTCGACCGGCAGCTGCAGCAGGATGCCTGCGCCGTCGCCGCTGTTGGGTTCGGCACCGGCCGCGCCGCGATGTTCGAGGTGTTCGAGCGCCGTCAGTCCGTCGGCAACGATGGCGTGCGAACGGCGGCCTTGGATGTCGGCGACCATGGCGACGCCGCACGAATCCGATTCACGCTCGGGGTCGTATAGCCCCTGCGCATCTGGCAATGCCGAGAACAGCATTGGTGTACCTCCGCAGTCCGGAAACGATTTTCCGGGACTACACCGGCCCGATTGTCGATTGTATCAGCGGGGTTGCTGGCTCACCGATCGATGAAGGTGGGGACCAGCGGAAATCCCGGCCAGTTCCGCACCACCGTCCACGCGATCGCGACAACGAAGATCGTCACCATCGCGGGCACCGGCATCAGGCGTTCGCCGCGTCTCCAACGCACCAGAAGCCAGACCACCAACAGCGGCATGCCGACGAGCAGGAACACGTTGTCGACCACCGCGGCACCGACGTCGCCGTGCAGCAGATCGTGCGTCATGCGCAAGCCGCCGCACGCCGGGCAATTCAAGCCGGTCAACATCTTGAAGGGGCACCCGGGAAACAGGAATCCCGGCCGGTGCGGATCGCCGAGGCCGACGTAGGCGAGCCCGCCCACCAGCACCGCACCCGTCGCGAGTGCGCCGTACAGCCGCGCTGGGGCGACGCTAGGTTCCATCGCGGAGCGGACGGCCCTGGGGGTCCCGCACCTTGTCGGTGAGGATCAGGACGGCGTCGATGATGCCCCAGATGACCGCGCCGATTCCACAGGTGACGAGACCCACCAACAGCTGGGCGACGCCCAATCCGGTGTACCCGAGGTAGATGCGCCCGATGCCGACCAGGCCGAACAATCCGATCAGCTGGAGCAGGCCGGCGACGACCTTGGACTTCTCCGACAGCGGTTCGCCGGTCTGCGGATGCCGACCGTAGGGCGCCGAGGGGTCGTAATACGCGCCCGGCGGTGGTGGCGGCGGGTACTGGGGCTGGTACCCCGGTGGTGGCTGCGGCGGCGGAGGAGCAGCCGACGTCCAGTCTTCCCTGCCCCCGAACTGCGGTTCCGTCATGCCGTTCAGCATGCCAGAACCGTCGGCCGCTCAGTAGGCGGCGCGTCTACTTCCTAGCCGCGGCGTTGCCACCAACGCTTGCGAGGCGGTTCGGCCACTGGCTCCGAAGCTGGCTCGTCGGCGACGTCCGCGGCCAGTGCCTCGGCCACATCGGCACCTTCTACGGCAGCCGCCTGCACCTCCGGCGCGTCGTCCTCGGCAGCGGCGACCTCATCACCCTCGACCGAACCGAGGCCCTCCTCGGGCGCGGC
The DNA here is from genome assembly GCA_963849055.1 of uncultured Actinomycetota bacterium. GTDB lineage: Bacteria > Actinomycetota > Actinomycetes > Mycobacteriales > Mycobacteriaceae > Mycobacterium. The sequence goes on along the minus strand of CAWKFI010000008.1, from coordinate 273,019 downwards.
GTCAGACTTGGTCTCGTCGGTGTCTTCGGCGTCGGTGGATTCGACGTCGTGATTCGACGGCCTCCGGGTCGTATACGACTTCCTCGGGCTCGTCCTCGTCTTCATCGGGCTCGCTGGCATCGGACTCGATTGCTTCCACAGCAGCCTCAACCGATTCCGCTTCGGCGGACTCTCCCTCCGACTCCGCTTCGTTGCCCTCGGGCTCATCCTCGGACTCGGCAGATTCGGCGGCCAACTCCTCGGCCTGCTCCGACATCGGCCCCGACCCGGCGCTGACTGATTCATTGCCCTCGATGTCGACATCGTCTTCATCGTCGCCGTCCTTGGGCTCGGATTCCGCGTCGTCGTCAACGACGGTTTCGCGCTCCGCGACGGTTTCGGGTTCCTCCGTGGCCTCCGACTCCGCTTTGGCCTCAGCAGGTTCGGGAGCCGGCTCGGCGGCGACGTCGGCGGCCAGGGCCTCGGCCACATCGGCTCCCTCGACCGCAGCCGCCTGCACCTCCGGCGCGTCCTCCTCAGCCGCCGCAACCTCAGCACCCTCGACCGAACCGAGACCGTCCTCGGGCGCAGCGCCAGACTCGGTCTCGTCGGCCTCTTCGGCGTCGCCGGATTCGACGGCCTCCGGGTCGTTTACGACTTCCTCGGGCTCGTCCTCGTCTTCGTCGGGCTCGCTGGCGTCGGACTCGATCGCTTCCTCAGCGGCCTCAACCGATTCCGCTTCGGCGGACTCGTCTTCGAGCTCGTCATCTGGTTCGGCGGCCAACTCCTCGGCCTGCTCCGACATCGGCCCCGACCCCGCGCTGACTGGCTCATTGCCTTCGATGTCTTCATTGTCTTCATCGTCGGACTCGTCGCCGTCGTCGAGCTCAGACTCCTCGTCACCCTCGCCGACCGTCTCAGGCTCCGCGGCGACGTCCTCGGCAACGGCTTCGGCTTCCTCGGCCCGCTCGACCGCAGCCTCGTGCACCTCCGGCGCCACGACCTCCGCCTCGAGCACCTCGTCACCGTCGACCGAACCCAGACCCGCTTCCGGCTCAGCACCGGCCTCTGCGAACGCCTCGGCCTCCGCGATCTCCTCCGACGAAGCCGATTCGACCTGCTCGACCAAGTCCTCTGCCTCCGCAGCAGCCTCCGACTCGACCGCTTCGGTGTCGGGCGACATCGCTTCGGCCTCGGAGGATTCCACTGCATCCGGCTCCGGTTCGCGTTCGTCCTCCTGGCCCGCCACCTTCGCCGCGGCAACCACGCCGCTGGTGGCGGCGACCGCCGTCAGCTCCTCGCCCAACTCGTCGAGCGGCGAGGCGTCGTCGTCGACGTCGTTGCCCTTCAGCGTCGCGGGGTCTTCTCGGCCCTTCGGCGCCGCCATGATGTAGACGACGGCAGCGATGAAGACGAACGTCGACGTGAAAGTGTTGATCCGGATCCCGGCGATGTGGGTGGCGGCGTCGCTGCGCATCAACTCCACCCAGAACCTGCCGACGCAGTAGCCCGCGACGTAGAGCGCGAACAACCGGCCATGCCCAAGGTTGAAGCGCCGGTCGGCCCAGATCAGCAACGCGAAGATCAGGACGTTCCAGAGGAGTTCGTACAGGAACGTCGGATGGACGACGTCGACGAGCTGGCCAGTCGACACGCCGTTGAGTGAGTCGAGCGCCCCGGTGTGATCGCGCCGTTCGTAGATCTCCAGGCCCCACGGCAGGTCGGTCGCCCGGCCGTACAGCTCCTGATTGAAGTAGTTGCCGAGCCGGCCGATGGCCTGGGCCAGGATGATTCCCGGCGCGATGGCGTCGCCGAAGGCGGGCAACGGAATCCCGCGCTGACGACACCCGATCCACGCGCCGACGCCACCGAGCGCAACCGCACCCCAGATGCCGAGACCGCCGTCCCAGATCCGGATGGCCGCACCCAATCCGGCGCCGTCGGGTCCGAAGTAGGTCTTCCAGTCGGTGATGAGGTGATACAGCCGGCCGCCGATCAAGCCGAACGGCACGGCCCACAGCGCGATGTCGTAGATGACGCCCTGCTCGCCACCGCGAGCCACCCAGCGCCGGTCACCGATGACAAGGGCGGCGACGATTCCGACGATGATGCAGAGCGCGTATGCCCGAAGCGGTAGCGGGCCGAGGTGCCAGACGCCTTGGGCCGGACTCGGGATGAAGGCGAGTACCGACGACGTCACGCGGTAACCCTCTGTCGCACACCGTCGGCGAGCTCTTCGGTCAACGTCCGCACGGCGGGAATCCCCTCACTCAGCGCCGACACCAGGGCCGAACCCACGATCACGCCGTCGGCGTACGCACCGATCTCCGCCGCCTGTGCGCGCGAACGGACCCCTAGCCCGACCCCGACCGGGATGTCGGATACCGCCTTGACGCGTCCGACCAGTGTGGGTGCGGCGTCGGACACCGCATCCCGAGCACCGGTCACGCCCATCGTCGACGCGGCGTAGACGAATCCCCGCGACGCCGCCGCGGTGGCCGCAAGGCGCTCCGGCGTCGAAGACGGTGCGACCAAGAAGATTCGGTCCAGGTGGTGAGCGTCGGATACCTGGATCCACTCGTCGGCCTCGTCCGGAATGAGGTCCGGGGTGATCAGGCCGAGCCCGCCCGCCGAGGCGAGGTCGCGCGCGAACGCCTCGACGCCCCACTTCAGGACGGGATTCCAGTAGGTCATCACCACCGCACGACCACCGGCGTTGCTGATCGCCTCGACCGCGGTCAGCGCGTCGCGTACCCGCACACCACCGCGGAGGGCCACCTCGGTGGCCGCAGCGATGGTCGGGCCGTCCATGCCAGGATCCGAGTAGGCCACGCCTACTTCGACGATGTCGCAACCGGATTCGACCAACGCCGTCATCGCGGCGATCGAGGTCGCCACGTCGGGGAAGCCCGTGGGGAGGTAGCCGATGAGTGCCGAACGGTTCTCCGCCCGGCACGTCTCGAAGAGGCCCGACAACCGGCTGGTGGTCATTTTGGTGCCCCCTCGCCGTCGAACAGGCCGAACCACTTCGCTGCGGTCTCGACGTCCTTGTCGCCTCGGCCCGACAGGTTCACCAGAATGATTGAACCCGAACCGAGTTCGACGCCGAGCTTCAGCGCACCCGCTACCGCGTGTGCGGACTCGATGGCCGGGATGATGCCCTCGGTCTTGCACAGCAGCGCGAACGCGTCCATCGCCTCGGCATCGGTGATCGGACGGTACTCCGTGCGGCCCAGATCCTTCAGGTAGGCGTGCTCGGGCCCCACGCCGGGATAGTCCAAACCCGCAGAGATCGAATGGGATTCGACGGTCTGACCGTCCTCGTCCTGCAGCAGGTAGGAGAAGGAACCCTGGAATGCGCCGGGCGAACCGCCCGTGAACGTCGCCGCGTGGCGGCCCGTCTCCACGCCATCGCCCGCCGCCTCGTAGCCGATGAGCCGGACGCCGGGATCGTCGATGAACGCATGGAACACGCCGATCGCGTTCGAACCTCCGCCGACGCACGCGGTCACCGCGTCGGGCAGGCGGTGCGCCTGCTCTTGGATCTGGGCCCGTGCCTCCATCCCGATCACCCGCTGAAAGTCGCGGACCATGGTCGGGAACGGGTGCGGTCCGGCCGCTGTGCCGAAGCAGTAGTACGTGTCGTCGGCGTTGGCGACCCAGTCCCTGAACGTTTCGTTGATCGCGTCCTTGAGCGTCTTCGAACCGGACTCGACGGAGACCACTTCGGCGCCGAGCAGCCGCATCCGGGCCACGTTCAGCGCCTGGCGGGCGGTGTCGACCGCGCCCATGTAGACGACGCAGTCGAGGCCGAGCAGCGCGCACGCGGTTGCGGTGGCCACCCCGTGCTGACCGGCACCGGTCTCGGCGATCACGCGGGTCTTGCCCATCTGCTGCGCCAACAGGGCCTGCCCGAGGACGTTGTTGATCTTGTGGGAACCGGTGTGGTTCAAGTCTTCTCGTTTGAGGAAGAGCCGCGCTCCCCCGGCGTGCTCGCTGAGCCGGGTCGCCTCGTACAACGGTGACGGCCTGCCGGTGTAATGCCGCTGCAGACGGTCCAGTTCGTCGAGGAAGGTCTGATCCGTCCTGGCCTTCTCGTAGGCAGCGGTGACTTCCTCGATCACCGCCATCAACGCTTCGGGTACCAACCGTCCGCCGTAGGTACCGAAATGGCCCTTGATGTCCGGATCGTGTGTCGTGGGTTCGGCTACGGCTGCGCTGGAACGCGGCAACTCCGGGCCGGCGAGATCGGCCACTGTCTCAGCGAGAGGGTTTCGGGCAGGACGGATGCGTGCCTGCGGTGACCAGATCGGCGACGGCGCTGCGCGGGTCACCACTGGTGACCAGACCCTCACCAACGAGGACGGCGTCGGCACCCGCGCCCGCATAGGCGAGTAGGTCGTTGGTGCCTCTGACGCCGGATTCCGCGATCCGGATGACGTTGGACGGCAGCCCCGGCGCGATCCGCGCGAAGCAATCCCTGTCCACTTCCAGGGTCTTGAGATCCCTTGCGTTGACCCCGATTACGCGCGCACCGGCCTGCAGAGCCCGGTCCGCCTCCTCCTCGGTGTGCACCTCGACGAGCGCGGTCATGCCCAGCGACTCGGTGCGGTCGAGCATCGAGGCCAGCGCCGCCTGTTCCAGCGCCGCGACGATCAGCAGCAGCATGTCGGCGCCATGAGCGCGGGCCTCGTGGATCTGGTAGGGCCCGATGATGAAGTCCTTGCGCAACACCGGAATCGAGACCGCGGCGCGCACGGCGTCGAGGTCTTCGAGAGAGCCGTGGAAGCGGCGCTCCTCGGTGAGCACGCTGATGATCCTGGCGCCGCCGTCTTCGTAGGCGCGGGCCAGTTTGGCCGGGTCGGTTATCGACGCCAGCTCGCCGCGTGAGGGACTGGCCCGCTTCACTTCGGCGATGACGCCGATGCCGGGCTCGCGCAGTGCGGCCAGCACGTCCAGCGGCGCCGCGGCGTCCTTCGCCTTGGCCTTCACGTCGGCAAAGCTCACCGCGGCCTCGCGGGCGGCAACGTCGGCGCGGACTCCCTCAATGATGGAGTCGAGCACGGTGGCCGAACTCATGAACCGTCGGTGTCCTTCCGAGCCGTACCTGAGCGTCCGGGCGATCCCGGATTGTCTGTATCGAAGGGTAACCGCCAGCGCGCCACTCGCCGTCACCGACCCTCGTTGTCAGGACGCGTCGGGTCGCGACCCTCATCGAGGGCGTCCCAGATCATCCGTTCGGACATGCCGTCACCCGTTTCGGGCTGCGCACCGTCCTTGCGCGCGGCCGCCCGTCTGGTCGCCGGTGCGACGTACTTCCCGGTCGCCGACTTGGACGTGGCCGCGGCACGCGCCAGAAGGACCGCACCGGCCAGCGTGCACACCGCCGCGACGAGGGTGAGCACGGCACCCCAGTAGTGCCGCTGCGTGCCGACCAGCGCCGCAACAGGCACCTGGACCAGGTCAGCGGCGCGCACGGCGACGTCGCGGATCACCCACAGCCCGATGCCGAGATACCCCATGCCCGCGCTCGCAGCGGCGACGAGCATGGCCAGCAGTCGCAGCGGCCAGCCCCGTACCGCCAGCGCGGCCACGGCGGCGGCCAGTACCAGCAGGGCCAGCGGCACCAGCGCCGTCGACCAGGTCGCACCCGACAACGTCGTGGTCTTCGGCTGACCCAGCCCGTCGAAGGACGACACCTCGACCCACGGCAGCCGCGAACCGACCCACAGGGCCAATGCCGCGAGCACCAGCAGAAGCTGGGCGGCGCGGGTCATGGCGCGCTGAGCGTCTCGGCCGCCGCGACGGCGTTGAGTACGGCGCGGGCCTTGTTCGCGGCCTCGTTGTACTCGTAGGGGCCGTTGGAGTCGGCCACCACGCCGCCGCCGGCCTGCACGTAGGCCGTGCCGTCGCGCATCAACGCGGTGCGGATGGCGATCGCGAAGTCGGCGTTGCCTGCGAAGTCGAGGTAGCCGAGCACCCCGCCGTACAGGCCGCGCCGCGTCTTCTCGACCTCCTCGATGAGCTCCATCGCCCGCACCTTCGGCGCCCCCGACAGCGTGCCGGCCGGGAAGCAGGCGGTGACGGCGTCGAGCGCCGTCTTGCCCTCGGCCAGTTGCCCGGTCACCGTCGACACCAGATGCATGACGTGGCTGTAGCGCTCGATGTGGCTGTAGTCCTCCACCCGAACCGTGCCCGGTACGCAGACCCGGCCGAGGTCGTTGCGCCCGAGGTCGACCAGCATCAGGTGTTCGCTGCGTTCCTTGTCGTCGGACAGCAGCTCCTTCTCGAGCAGCACGTCCTCCTCCTCGTTCGCGCCGCGCCAGCGCGTCCCGGCGATGGGATGCGTGGTGGCCTTGCCGTCCTGCACCGTGACCAGCGCCTCGGGGCTGGAGCCCACGATCGAGAAGTCCAGTTCGCCAGCGTCATTCGGCACGTTGAGCAGATACATGTACGGGCTGGGATTGGTCACCCGCAGCATGCGGTACACGTCGAACGGGTCCGCTTCGGTGTCCATCTCGAACCGCTGCGAGGGCACCACCTGGAATGCTTCGCCGGCCTCGATGTCGCCGACGAGCTTGTCGACGATCGCGGTGTACTCGGCGACGGTGCGTTGCGCCCGGTGCTGCGGCTCCGGGCGGCCGAACGTCGCCACCGTCGAGTGCAACGGTTCCCCCAACGCCGCGGTCATCACATCGAGGCGTCGCACAGCATCTTCATAGGCCCAGTCCACCCGTTCATCGGTGCCGTTCCAGTTCACCGCGTTGGCGATCAGCGTGATCGTGCCCTCGTGGTGGTCGACGGCGGCGACGTCGGTGGCCAGCAGCAGCAGCATGTCGGGCAGCTTCAGGTCGTCGACGGCCAGTTCGGGCAGCCGCTCCAGGCGCCGCACCATGTCGTAGGCGAAGAAGCCCACCAGTCCGCTGGACAGTGGCGGCAGCCCGGGCAACGCCGCCGTGGCCAGCAGGTCCAGGGTGGCGCGCAGTGCCGCCAGCGGGTCGCCGCCGGTGGGCGCGTCCTGCGGGGTGACGCCCAGCCAGACCGCCTCGCCGTCGCGGACCGTCAGCGCCGACGGCGCGCCCGCCCCGATGAACGACCAGCGCGACCAGGACCGGCCGTTCTCCGCGGACTCCAGCAGGAACGTGCCTGGTCGGTTGGCGGCCAGCTTGCGGTACGCCGACAACGGCGTCTCGCTGTCGGCGAGCACCTTGCGCGTCACCGGCACCACGCGGTGCTCGGCGGCCAGCGCCCGGAAGTCCTCGCGCGAGGTGGTGACGGCCAGCGAGGAACCGTGGGCGTGGTGGGTGGTCAATGGCACGTGCCGATTCTCCCAGACCGGCCACCGCCCGATGAGTGTCGGGCCGCGCCCAGCTCAGCTGGCGAACACCTGGGCCAGCGGTGCCGTCGTTCCAGGCACGACCGGACTGGCCAGCATCACCGGCGACTGCGCCATGAATCGCGGCTCGCGGCCGCGGTGTTCGTCGGCGGCGTGCACCGTGAACGGGTGCACGACGTACACGTCGCCCGGCTCCCCGGTCGCATGGCTGACGGGGCGGTCGCGGCTCACCTCGTCGACCAGTCGGCCCATGTCGGCGAAATCCACCGGGTCGGCACCCAGCACGCGGGCCACGTCGTGGTGCGACCCCTTCCGGATGCGGGTGGGTGCGTCGTGCTCGCCCACGTCGGACAGGAGGGTCAGCAGCAGCACGGTGTGCGGTCGCCCGGTGACCGCCCACGATCCGTCGGGCAGCGGGGTGTTCGCGTCGATGTGCCAACCGCGGTCGTCGTCGACCGGTGGCACCGGGAACCGGACCGGGATGTTGCCCAATGCGCCGCGCGGCAGCCATCCGCCGCGACCGCAGATCCGGTCCAGTGCGGCGCTGACGCGGGCGCTACGGACGAGCTCGCCGAACGGACCTGACCCCGTCATGTCGGATGCCCACACCACCGGCGCCGACCAATCCTCGGGAGCATCGGGCGAAAGACCGATCTGCTCCCACAGCGCAGCGCGCGCCGCGTCGGCAACGCTGCGCGGCACGGCCCGCTCCACCTTGACGTACCCGTCGGCCACGAAGGCATCGAGATCCACCATCCGATCGAGCGTCGCACGGCAGCCACGGCGGGCGCCAACGCTTTTCGGCCCAGCGGTCCACCGCACCCATGGCGAGTGGGCCGCGGGCGTAGCGTGACGGCCATGAAACGTGGTGACCGGGTGACGAGTTCGAACTGCCAGACCAGACGGGCACGGTCCGCAGTCTGACGAGCCTGCTCGCCGATGGACCGATCGTGCTGTTCTTCTACCCGGCGGCCATGACGCCGGGCTGCACCAAGGAGGCCTGCCACTTCCGCGACCTCGCCGGCGAATTCGCCGCCGTCGGGGCCGGCCGGGTGGGCATCAGCGCCGACGCCGTCGAGAAGCAGGCCAAGTTCGCCGACATGCAGAAGTTCGACTATCCGCTGCTGTCCGACACCGAGGGCGTCGTCGCCACGCAGTTCGGCGTCAAGCGTGGACTGCTCGGCAAGCTCATGCCCGTCAAGCGCACCACGTTCGTCATCGACACCGACCGCACGGTGCTCGAGGTGATCGCCAGCGAGTTCAGCATGGACACCCACGCCGACAAGGCGTTGGAGGTGCTGCGCCAACGTCAGTCGGCGTAGGGCGGCCTCGTGACGACCGTGCTGGAACTGGCGGACGTGACGTTCCGCCGCGACGGCAAGCAGATCATCGACGGCATCTCGCTCACCGTGAACGAGGGCGAGCACTGGGCGCTGCTCGGCCCGAACGGCGCGGGCAAGAGCACGCTGCTGGGTTTCTGTGCCGCCGTGACGTTTCCGACGTCGGGCACCGTCCACGTGCTCGGCGAGCAGATGGGACGGGTCGACCTGGCGCGCCTGCGCCACTCGATCGGGCACGTGAATCCCCGGCACCGGCTGCAGTATTCGCTCACGGTGCGTGAGGTCGTGCTGACGGGCATCACCGCGACGATCGACATCCCGATGCGCTGGACGCCCAGCCAGGAGGAACTGGACCGGGCGGACACGATGATCGCGTCGGTCGGCCTCTCCCACAAGGCCGACGCCCAGTGGCCGACCTTGTCGCAGGGCGAACGCGGTCGCACCCTCATTGCCAGGGCGCTGATTTCGGATCCACGGCTGCTGCTGCTCGACGAGCCCACCACCGGGCTCGACGTCGCCGCGCGCGAGCAGTTCCTCGAGACGATGGACTCGCTCGACGACACCCATCCGAACGTGGCGTCGATCCTCGTCACCCACCACCTCGAGGAACTTCCGACCACCACCACGCACGCGCTGCTGATCGGCGAAGGCCGCACCGTCGCCTCGGGGCCGGCCCGTGACGTCGTCACCACCGACAACGTGACCGCGGCCTTCGCGCACCCCGTGCAGGTCGGCTATCACGACGGCCGGTGGACGGCCAGGGCCAAGGCCGCCCGCTACGACGTCTGACGGGGCCTGACCGCCTGGCGGCATTTACCCCAACCTATTGATTCCTGCCACTCGTCGGTCAATTACTGCCATCGGAAATTAGCTGCTGACCTGCGCAGTTACACCTCTCAGACCGGCCGGAAAGATCCAGCCGAGAGAACCGAAGCAGTACACGAGGAAGAGGAATCATCATGAAGAAGTTCGGAATCACCAGCGCCATCGCCACCGGTTTCGCCGCCGCCATCCTGGGCCTGGCCGCCCCCGCGAACGCGGGCATCGACCACCACCAGTGGATCAACGACATCCAGCAGCAGGCGACCGTGGGCTCGGTCACCTCGACGGTCGGCAACGGCCGCTGACCACGAGCGCGAAGAAGGGGCACCCGGAAACGGGTGCCCCTTCTTCGTGTTGGCGTGAGGGTCAGGGGCACGGCTCCCGTGGTGCGGTGAGATCCAGCGGCTTGCGCATGGAGCTGAAGGACAGTGCCTTCGTGACCGGGCAAAAATCCGACAGCGGCAGCGAGTACTCGACGTGCAGCACCGCCTTCCCCGCGTGGATGAACGGCGTCAGTTCCCGGCATTCGTCGTAGGCGGCGCATTCCTCGTTGACGGCGAAGTCGAAGTCGGCCACCAAGTCGTCGATCTGAGCGAGGTCGTTCTTCAGTGCCACGCCGAGCCCGCGGTCGTGCGCCAGCCGCGCCAGCATCCGGTTGTAGCGGAGTTGATCGTCGGCCGTCAGCGGGAAGCCCGATTCGTTGGCGTAGCCATCCACGTTGTCCGGTTCGACGGCGTCGAAGCCCTTGTCGCGGCAGGTGTCCATGCGGCGAGCCATGATCGGTTCGAGGACCTCGAGTTGGCGGACGTCAAGCCAGCGCTCCCCCGGCCAGCCATCCAGTTCCGTGCCGGTCACCGCGGCGGGGAACCGATCGGCGTCCGGCCGCCAGTCCTCTCGGGAACCAGCGCTGAGATAGCAGATCACCTTGCGCCCGGCCCCGTGTAACTCCTCGACGAACGCCCGATCGACCTCGAACAGGTCGACGTCGTACACGGGAACGTCGACGCCGGTGTCGATCTCGCCGTGCAGCTGCCATTGCCATGGCGTCCCCACCGCCGGTGCCCACCAGGCGGCCACCGGTGTCGAAGGTGCCGGCGGTCCCCCGCATCCCACGAGCAGCCCAGCCAGGACGCACGACGCCGCGACCCGGCGCACGACGTCAATCCTGCGCTGAGAGAAGCTCATCCGCGTCGAAGCACGTGTGGGTGCCGGTATGACAGGCAGCGCCCACCTGGTCGACCTCGAGGAGCACGGTGTCGCCGTCGCAGTCCAGCCGCACCGAGTGCACGTGCTGCGTGTGGCCGGACGTCTCGCCCTTGACCCAGTATTCGCCGCGCGACCGCGAGTAGTAGGTGCCCTTGCGCGTCGCGAGCGTGCGGGCCAGCGCCTCGTCGTCCATCCACGCCACCATCAGCACCTGACCGGTGCCGCGTTCCTGGGCGACGGCGACGAACAACCCGTTCGGGTCCCGCTTGAGCCTCGCCGCGATCGCAGGGTCGAGAGCCATCAGTCCCCCACCCACCCACTGCGATTCGTGCGCGCTTTCGCTCGCTGGGCGACCGTTACCGCGCACAAATCGCGGGAGAAGTGGGTCATCGGACCACGATCCCCTTCTCCGCCATCGCCGCCTTGACCTGTCCGATGGTGAGTTCGCCGAAGTGAAACACGCTGGCGGCCAGCACCGCGTCGGCGCCCGCGTCGACCGCCGGCGCGAAGTCACTCACTGCACCGGCGCCGCCGCTGGCGATGACGGGGACCGTCACTGCCGCGCGAACCGCGCGCAGCATGTCCAGGTCGAATCCCGCCTTGGTGCCGTCGGCGTCCATCGAGTTCAGCAGGATCTCGCCGACACCCAATTCCGCTCCGCGGACAGCCCATTCGACCGCGTCGATGCCCGTGCCGCGGCGGCCGCCATGGGTGGTCACCTCCCACCCGGATGGCGTTGGCGCCGAACCGGCGGGGACGGTCCTGGCATCCACGGACAGCACGATGCACTGCGAGCCGAACTGACGCGACAACTCGCCCAGGAGCTCGGGACGGGCGATCGCCGCTGTGTTGACCGACACCTTGTCGGCGCCGGCCCGCAGCAGAATGTCGACGTCGGCGACCGAGCGCACGCCGCCGCCCACGGTGAGCGGGATGAAGACCTGCTCCGCGGTGCGGCGCACCACGTCGAGCATGGTGGCCCGGCCCGACGACGACGCCGTGACGTCCAGGAACGTCAGCTCGTCGGCGCCCTGCGCGTCGTAGGCCGCGGCGAGTTCGACCGGATCGCCTGCGTCGCGCAGGTTGGCGAAGTTGACGCCCTTGACCACCCGGCCGTCGTCGACGTCCAGGCACGGGATCACCCGCACCGCGACACCCTCGTGGTGGTTCATCGGTAATCCTCGGGCGCACCGACCGACTGGACGATCTCCAGGATCTCGGCGTGCACGTTGGGGACGCCTGCGAGGGCCGAACGCGACGACGGCGTCCACTCCTCGCCCTGGAGGTCGGTCACGACGCCGCCTGCCGCCCGAACCAGGGCGACGCCCGCGGCGTGGTCCCAGATGTGGTGACCGAAGCTGATGGCACCGCCGAGCACTCCTGCGGCGGCGTACGCCATGTCGACGCCGGTGGCTCCGTGCATCCGCATGCGAGAACACTTGCGGCTCAGTCGTTCCAGCGTGGCCAGCCGGTAGCGGCCTGGAAACTCGCCACGCGAGTCGATGTTGAACGTGCCGATTCCCACGATGGAGTCGCAGAGGTCCACGTCCTTCAGCGGTGGCTGCTCGACGCCATTGACGTAGAGCGGCCCACCCGCGGCAGCGGTGTAGCGCTGATCGGTGAACGGCAGCCAGGTCAGGCCGGCCGCCGGTTCGCCGTCTCGCAGCAGGCCCAGCAGGATGGCTGCGGTCGGCAGTCCCGCGGCGTAGTTGAAGGTGCCGTCGATCGGGTCCAACACCCACACCAGATGCGAATCGATGGGGGCCCCGCCGAATTCCTCGCCGTGCACGCCGATTCCGGTGGCGGCCTCGAGGGCCGCGACGACCTGACGCTCGATCGCGAGGTCCACTTCGGTAGCGAAGTCGTTACCCTTCTTGGCGACAGCCGATTCGGCGCGGTGTCCCGCGACGAACGGCTTGGCGGCCTCGTCCAGAATCGCCGACGCCGCGGCGACCAGCGCGCCGAGGTCGTCCTGGTCGGGTGCCATTGCCGTCTACCGACTGACCGCGGCCAGCGCCTGCGGCAGCGTGAACCGCCCGGCGTAGAGCGCCTTGCCCACGATGGCGCCCTCGACGCCGCGGTCGGTGAGCGTGGCGATGGCCCGCAGATCGTCGAGGCTGGACACGCCACCGGAGGCGATCACCGGCGCGCCCGTGCGCTCGGCCACTCCCGCCAGCAGCTCGAGGTTCGGCCCGTTCAGCGTGCCGTCCTTGGTGACGTCGGTGACGACGAAGCGCGAACATCCCTCGCGGTCAAGGCGTTCCAGCACCTCCCACAGGTCACCGCCGTCGGTCTCCCAGCCGCGGCCGCGAAGGCGATGCGCGCCGTCGACGACCTTGACGTCCAGTCCGACGGCCACCTTCTCGCCATGCTCGGCAATGACCTTGGCGCACCACTGCGGGTTCTCCAGCGCAGCCGTGCCGAGATTCACCCGCGCGCATCCGGCGGCCAGGGCCGCGGTCAAGGAGTCGTCGTCGCGGATGCCACCGGACAGTTCGACGGCGACGTCCAACTTGCCGATGACCTCGGCCAGCAGCTCCCGGTTGGACCCACGGCCGAACGCCGCATCGAGGTCGACCAGGTGGATCCACTCGGCGCCGTCGCGCTGCCAGCCCAAGGCGGCGTCGACCGCGGACCCGTAGTCGGTCTCGCTGCCCGCCTGACCCTGCACCAGGCGCACGGCCTTGCCGTCGACGACGTCGACCGCGGGCAGCAGGATCAAGGGCATTTCCTTCGATGCATCACTCACGATTAGTCAGAGCCCCTCGACCCAATTGCTCAGCAGCGCCGCGCCGGCGTCACCGCTCTTCTCCGGATGAAACTGTGTGGCGGACAGCGCACCGTCCTCGACGGCCGCCAGGAAGGGTACGTGATGCGTCGCCCAGGTCAGCTTCGCGTCGGGATTGCCCTCCCACTTCTGTGCGGCGTACGAGTGCACGAAGTAGAAGCGAGTCGACGCGTCCACTCCCTTGAACAACAGGCTTCCCGGGGCTGCGTCCACGACGTTCCAGCCCATGTGCGGAATCACCGGCGCATCGAGATGCACGACGGATCCCGGCCATTGGCCACAACCCCGCGTCTCGACCCCGAACTCGACGCCGCGCGCGAACAGGATCTGCATGCCGACGCAGATGCCGAGCACCGGCCTGCCCGCCGCGAGCCGGTCGGCGACGATCTTCTCCCCGCCGATGCCGCGCAAACCCGCCATGCAGGCTTCGTAGGCGCCGACCCCGGGCACCACTAGACCGTCGGCCGCCGCCGCGGCGGCGGGATCGGCGGTCACCTCGACGTCCGCGCCGACCCGCTGCAGCGCCCGCTGCGCCGACCGCAGGTTGCCCGAGCCGTAGTCGAGGACGACGACAGACTTACCGGTCACAGGCTGCCTTTGGTGGACGGCACGCCGGAGACCCGCGGATCGGGCTCGACGGCCTGACGCAAAGCGCGCGCAACGGCCTTGAACTGCGCCTCGGTGATGTGGTGCGGGTCGCGGCCGTAGAGCGTGCGGACGTGCAGCGCGATCCGCGCGTTCATCGCCAGCGACTCGAAGACGTGCCGGTTGATCACGGTGTGGTACGGCACGGCACTGCCGGCAATCGTGCTGTGCAGCATGTGATCCGGCTCGCCGGTGTGCACGCAGTACGGCCGGCCGGACACGTCGACCGACGCGTGCGCCAGCGTCTCGTCCATCGGGATGAACGCATCGCCGAAGCGGCGGATGCCCTTCTTGTCGCCGAGCGCCTGACCCAGCGCCTGGCCGAGCACGATCGCGGTGTCCTCCACGGTGTGGTGGGCCTCGATCTCGACGTCACCCTTGGCGTGCACGGTCAGGTCGAAGCTGGCGTGGCTGCCCAGCGAGGTCAGCATGTGGTCGTAGAACGGCACGCCGGTACTGATGTCGACCCGACCGGTGCCGTCCAGGTCGAGTTCGACGACGATGTCGGATTCCTTGGTCTTGCGTTCGACACGGGCGCGGCGAGTCACTTTGCTCCTATGGGGCTACTGGGGGCCGATGCGAGATCCACTGCGGCCAGACGTGCGCTGGTCTCCAGCAGGACGTCGTTCTCGTCGGCCAGGCCGGTGGTGGCGCGGAGGTATCCGGGGATGCCGACGTCGCGGATCAACACACCCGCGTCGAGGTAGTGCTGCCATGCCGTTGGCGCGTCGGTGAATGCGCCGAACAGCACGAAGTTGGCGTCGCTGGGGATGACACGGAATCCCATGTCCGCCAGCCTCTTCGACACGCGGTTGCGTTCGGCGATCAACGTCGCGACGCTGCCAAGCGTGTCGTCGGCGTGCCGCAGCGCGGCCCGCGCGGCGGCCTGGGTGATCGACGAGAGGTGATACGGCAGCCGCACCAGCAGCATCGCGTCGATGACGGCGGGGTCGGCGATGAGGTAGCCGAGGCGACCGCCTGCGAAGGCGAAGGCCTTGCTCATGGTCCTGGTGACGATGAGCTTGGTGGGGAACTCGGCGAGCAGGCGCACGGCGCTGGGTCGCGACGAGAACTCGCCGTAGGCCTCGTCGACGATCACGATGCCGGGGGCGACGTCGAGCAGCGCGCGCAGCTCCTCGAGCGAGATGCTCTGTCCCGACGGATTGTTGGGGCTGGCGAGGAACACCACGTCGGGCCGGCGCTCGACGATGGCCGCCACGGCGGTCTCGACGTCCAGGCCGAAGTCGTCCGCGCGGTTGGCTTCCAGCCAGTCGGTCTGCGTGCCGTCCGAGATGATCGGGTGCATCGAGTACGACGGCACGAAGCCGATGGCGCTGCGTCCCGGACCGCCGAACGCCTGCAGCAACTGCTGCAGGATCTCGTTGGAACCGTTTGCCGCCCAGACGTTTTCGGTACCCACCGGCACCGAGGTCTGCACGCTGAGGTAGGCGGCCAGATCGGCCCGCAGCTCCACCGCGTCCCGGTCGGGGTAGCGGTGCAGCTCGGCTGCGGCGACACGCACCGACGCAGCGACGTCGTCGACGAGCGCCTTGGTCGGCGGGTGGGGGTTCTCATTGGTGTTGAGCCGCACCGGAACGTTCAATTGCGGTGCGCCGTAGGGCGACTTGCCGCGCAGGTTCTCCCGCAACGGCAAGTCGTCGAGGCTGATCTTGCGGGCGCTCACTTCTCGAACCTCCGCCGCACCGCTTCGCCGTGGGCGGGCAGGTTCTCCGCCTTCGACAACGTGATGACGTAGCCCGACACGTCCTTGAGTGCGGCCTCGTCGTAGTCGACCACGTGGATGCCCTTGAGGAACGTCTGCACCGAAAGGCCGCTGGAGTGCCGTGCACAGCCCGCGGTGGGCAGCACGTGGTTGGACCCCGCGCAGTAGTCGCCGAGACTGACCGGCGAATACGCGCCGACGAAGATCGCGCCGGCAGAACGGATTCGGCCAGCCACCTCGCGCGCATCGACGGTCTGGATCTCCAGGTGTTCTGCGGCATAGGCATTGACGGTGCGCACGCCGGCGGCGACGTCGTCGACGAGGACGATCGCCGACTGCCTGCCCGTCAGGGCCGCCGTCACGCGTTCGCGGTGCACGGTGGTCTCGAGCTGGGTGCCGAGTTCCCGGTCGGTGGCGTCCGCGAGTTCCGCACTGTCGGTGACGAGCACGCTGGCCGCCATCTCGTCGTGCTCAGCCTGGCTGATCAGATCCGCGGCGACGTGCACCGGGTCCGCGGTGTTGTCGGCGAGGATCGCAATCTCGGTCGGACCGGCCTCGGCGTCGATGCCGACCTGCGAGCGGCAGATCCGCTTCGCCGCGGTGACGTAGATGTTGCCGGGCCCGGTGATCATGTCGACGGGCGCGAGCTCGGTGCCGTCGACGTCGACCCCGCCGTACGCCAGCAGCGCGACGGCCTGCGCGCCGCCGACCGCCCACACGTCGTCAACGCCCAGCAGCCGGGCGGCGGCCAGGATGGTCGGATGCGGCAGGCCGTGGAACCGGCCCTGCACGGAGGCCTGCGGCGGGCTGACGATGACCAGCGACTCCACGCCGGCGGTCTGCGCGGGCACCACGTTCATCACCACGCTCGACGGGTAGACGGCGTTGCCGCCCGGTACGTAGAGGCCGACCCGCTCGACCGGCACCCAGCGTTCGGTGACCGTCGCGCCCGGGGCCAGCGTGGTCGTCGTGTCGGTGCGCCGCTGGTCGGCGTGCACGGCGCGGGCACGGTCGATGGCAACCTCCAGCGCCGCGCGGACGTCGGCGTCGAGGGCGGTCAGCGCGGCATCCAGCTCGCTGACCGGCACCCGGACCGCGGCGGGCCGTACGCCGTCGAACGCTTCGCCATATTCGAGGGCCGCTTCCGCCCCCCGCTCGGCGACCGCGTCGACGATCGGGCGCACCTTGGGCAGGACCGAGTCCACGTCGACGCCGCCGCGTGGCAGCACGGCGCGGAGCTGCGCAGCGTTCAGCGAGCGGTTGCGCAGGTCGATACGGGTCATCGTGATCGGGGGCATCGGTTCGATTGTCCCTGATCGCACTACCCGAATGAAAATCGATTACCGGTCCTCGAAGGTTCGCTTGATGACCGCGCCCGCCCCGCGCATGGCCGCCAGGAGCGGCTCGGCGAGTTCGTCGGGCAGCACGTCGCGCGACCAGACGAACCGGCAGCGACCTTCTCCGTCCGGGATGACGTGCATGACCGCGTTGTCGTGGTCGGGCCGCATGGTGTCCCCGATCACCGAGTAGACGATCCTGCGGGCATCGTCGTCCCTGGTGACCAGGCGTTCCCTGACGACACGTCCGTCGGCGAAGGTCACGACGCGGACCGGCCCCTCGGCATGGGAGGAGACGACGAGGCCGGGCGCCATGTCGACCGGGCCGTTCTCCCAGTCGCCGATCGTCTTCCACACGTGCGCGGCGTCGGCGTCGATCACGATTTCGGTGCGTATTGATGCCATGAGCCCATCGTCGGCGCCGGTCACGCCGGGGTCTTGAAGATCCTTGCGGAACGTGTCGGGGGTGCGCGTTAACGTCGGGGCATGCTGTCGGCCGACGATCGTCGCCGCTCGCTCAGAGTTCAGCATCCGGGCCTGGACCTGCCACCCGCACCGGGCGGGCTGGTCACCGATCGAGCGCCCAACCGACGCACGACTCGTACTCGTGCGCGCGGGCCGATTCCGGCGTCGGGGTGCGGCCGGCACCGTCGACCTCGACCGCACGATCGGCTACCTCGGCGAGCCGGGCGAGGAGGAGCAGTTCGCGCATCCTCTCGGCGGCGACGCGTGCACGTCGGTCCAGCTCAGTGCCCCGGCGTGGCGAAGCCTGGTCGGCGACGCGGGCCGCATCGGCGTTCCGACGGTGTACGTCGATGCCCGCACCGAACTGGCTCACCGCCGGCTGCTGGCGGCCGCACCGTCCGACGTCGACTATCGGCTGGCCGAGGAGGTGATCCGGCTGCTGGCCGTTGCGCTGCGCGACGCCGCGCGCCGGACGCCGATGCACGACCAGGGCGGCCCGTTCGACCGTCGGCTGGTGGAGCGCGCCCGAGAGGCGATCCACGACGGGCACCCCGCGGCCGGTGGGCTGTTCGGGCTTGCCGAGCTAGTCGGCACGTCACCGTACCGATTGAGCAGGGCGTTTCCGCGCGAACTCGGGGTGTCGGTGACCAGGTACCGCAACCGCGTGCGCGTCGGGCGGGCGCTGGACCACATCGGCCGCGGCGAGTCGAGCCTCGCCGATGTCGCCGCATCGCTCGGCTTCGCCGACCAGGCGCATCTCACCCGCACCGTCCGCGAGCACGTCGGCCAGACACCGGGCGCATTGCGGCGCGCTTTGGCGCCACGGCCAGGCGGCTAGATTCATGGCCATGTCCACGTCATCGTCGCGGGAAGACCACCCCAACAACGCCCCAGGCGTGCCCATGCTGATGCCGGTCTGGCTGGAACGGGCACAGATCAAGTACATCAACCCGCTGCTGCGGCCGCTGTCGAAGCGGATGCCCGGCTTCGCCGTGATCAAGCACCGCGGCCGCACGTCGGGCAAGGAGTACGAGACCATCGTCACCGCCTACCGGAAGGGCGACGTGTTGGCCATCGGGCTCGTCCACGGGAAGACCAACTGGGTCAAGAACGTCCTGGCTGCGGGTGAGGCCGACATCCACGTCGGGCGCAAGGACCTTCATCTGGTGAACCCCCGCGTGCTGCCCGCAGGCACGGTCGATCCCACGCTGCCCCGCATCCCGCAGATGCTCGCCAAGCGGCAGGGCACGTTCGTCGCCGACATATCCGGCTAAGCCATCTCTGACTGAGCCATAACCGGTTGAACTGACCGTCGGCACCCTGCGACACTGAGCGTCGTGGCATGGGAAGTGTGGCTGGCGTTCTTCGGCGCGGCGATTCTGATTGCGGTCTCCCCTGGTGCGGGCGCCATCCAGTCGATGGCCACCGGCCTGACGCATGGCGTGCGACGCGGGTACTGGAGCATCCTCGGCCTGGAGATCGGGCTGATGCTGCAACTGGCGCTCGTCGCGGTGGGCCTTGGAGCCGTCGTCGCCAACTCGATTTTGGTGTTCAACGTGATCAAGTGGGTCGGAGTGGCCTACCTGATGTACCTGGCCGTGCGCCAATGGCGGACCGCCACGCGGGATCTGCGCGAGCAGATCGGCAAGTCCGTGGACGGCGGCCGGTTGGCGCTGCTCGTCCGTGGCTTCCTCGTCAACGCGACCAACCCCAAGGGCCTGCTGTTCTTCCTCGCAGTGATGCCCCAATTCGTGGTGCCGACGGCGCCGCTGCTGCCGCAGTACCTGGCGATCGGGGCGACGATGGTCGCCGTCGACCTCGTCGTGATGGGCCTGTACACCGGTTTGGCCGTGCGGCTGCTGAGCTGGCTGCACACCCCGCGCCAACAGACGACGGTCAACCGGGTGTTCTCCGGCCTGTTCGCCGGCGCCGCCGTGGTGCTGTCGTTCGTGCGGCGCGCCGCCACCGCCTGACCGCCGCTGCCATCACTTGCAGGCTTCGGTGATCTTGACGTTGGCCGCGTCGGCGTCGCGCAGCCGTGCCGCCTGTTCGGGTTCGCTGTTCTGGGCGCCCGCGATCGCGGCGGCGCCGATGTCCATCAACGTATTGGCAAAGTGCCGGACCGACTCGGCGAGATCGGGTGGCGTGGCCGGATCGAGCCGGTCCGCGAGGTAGCGCCCGCCGTCCGCAAGGGCGAGGCGGGCATTCGCCGCCACCGCGAGAGAGCCCGTGACGTCACCGTCCCCACCGGGAATGGGCAGGTTCGTGTTCAGCGTGATGCCCTTGCGCACCAAGTCGTATGCCGTGCACACGGTCGTCTTGGCCTCGGCCTGCTGCGCCGCGGTGAAGGCAGGTTCGGACGGCGGCGCCGGGGCAGGCCGGAAGGCCGCCCAGGCTGCCAGCCCGAGCGCGGCGATCGCCACGATCAAGGCCACGACGGGCAACACGCGGCCCCTGGGTTCAGACGTGCCGGTCGAGGACATTCGCTGATCTTAGAAGAGGAGGACCGCTATACGTCCAGACCGACGTCGAGGACGCGCACCGAATGGGTCAGCGCACCCACCGCAAGGAAGTCGACCCCCGTGCCTGCGTACTCGGCCGCCGTGTCGAGCGACAGGCCTCCCGAGGACTCCAGTTCGGTCTTGGGCGCGCGGGCGTCACGACGCTGCACCGCGATCTGCGTCTGCCACACCGGAAAGTTGTCCAGCAGAATCAATTCGACGTCCTCGGCGAGCACGGCGTCGAGCTGCTCGAGCGAATCGACCTCCACCTCGCACGGTATCTCCGGCGCGAATGCCCGTACCGCGCGCAGCGCCTCGAGCACACCGCCCGCCGCCGCGACGTGGTTGTCCTTGATCAATGCGGCATCGCCCAGCCCCATCCGGTGGTTGACGCCACCGCCGAGCCGGACCGCGTACTTCTGCAGCGCCCGCAGCCCCGGCAGAGTCTTGCGGGTGTCGCGGATCTTGGCGTGGGTGCCGTCCACCGCGGCGACCCACTGCGCGGTGGCCGTCGCGATGCCACTGAGGTGACACACCAGGT
This sequence comes from uncultured Actinomycetota bacterium, assembly GCA_963849055.1. Lineage (GTDB taxonomy): Bacteria > Actinomycetota > Actinomycetes > Mycobacteriales > Mycobacteriaceae > Mycobacterium. Next base: position 252,336 of record CAWKFI010000008.1, on the reverse strand, counting down.
TCAGCATCGTGCGCTCGGCCGTCAACAGCCCCCGCGTTTCGGCTTCGACCGTCAACAACGGTTCGCCGGCGTCGAGCCGGGCACCGTCCTCGACGCGGTTCACGACGCGATAGCCGTCGGCGCCGAGAACCTGGCCGAGCACCAGCAGGGCCACGTCCACGCCCGCGGCCACGCCCGGTTCACGGGTGACCATCGCCGCCGTCGTGGTGGTGTCGGCGGGGACGGTGGCCAGGGTCGTCACGTCGGGCCCGTAACGCAGGTCTTCGTCGAGCGCGCGCGCGATCGTCGCCCTGGCTTCGGCCAGTTCGTAGTCGGAGAGCCCCATCAGCCGCACACGACCGCCGGACGGGCGACCGCGGGCCGGCCCTCGACCAGATCCACCGTGGTACTCACTGCCATGGCCGGATCGACGTCCGGATGGTCGGATCGGTGGTGGCACCCGCGGGACTCGGTTCGGTCGAGCGCAGCGGCGACCACCGCTCCGGCCGTCGCGGTCAGTGCCGCGTCCTCCAAGGTCGAACGGCTCCGCTGCGACAGGAAGGGTGCCGCCGCCAGCAGGTCGGCGAGGCGCCGTAGCCCGTCGGCGTCGCGCACCACCGACGCATCGCTGCTCATTGCGTGCTGTAAGTCGTTGCGGGACAAGGTAATCCGATCGATGGGCTCGGTTTCGATGGCCCGGGACGGACCCGCCTCCACCGCGTGCCGGGCAGCGGCCGTGCCCGCGCGGCCACCCACCACCAGCCCTTCGAGCAGGCTGTTGGAAGCCAGTCGGTTGGCGCCGTGCATGCCGGTACGCGCCACCTCCCCCGCGGCGAAGAGGCCGGACAACTCGGTGCGGCCGTGCAGATCGGTGACGACGCCGCCGCAGCTATAGTGCGCGCCGGGAACGACGGGAATCAGTTGGCGCGTCGGGTCAATCCCTGCGTCCTGGCACGCCGCAGTCACTGTCGGGAAGCGTCGGACGAAGTCGGGGATGGCCCTGGCGTCGAGGTAGACGCACGGGTCCCCGGTCCGGCTCAGCCGCTCGTCGATCGCGGCAGCCACGACGTCGCGCGGTGCGAGGTCGCCCATCGGATGAACGCCCGCAGTGACCGAATCACCCCGCGCGTCAACGAGAATCGCGCCCTCGCCGCGGATCGCCTCGGTGATCAGCGGGCGCCTGCCTCCGGCGTGACCGTCGAAGAGCATCGTCGGGTGAAACTGGATGAACTCGACGTCGGCGACGGGGACGCCCGCCCACAGCGCCAGCGCGATGCCGTCGCCGGTGGAGCCCTCGGGATTCGTGGTCGCCGAGTACAGGTGACCGAGGCCGCCGGTCGCCAGGATGACCGACGGCGCGTGCACGATGCCAAGGCCGTCGTCGTTGCGCACCAGCACACCGGTCACCGCGCCGTCTTGCTGCAAGACCTGCAGTGCGACGTGGTTGCGCCGGATGTCGAGCGTCGCAGCGGCCCGGTTCAATGCCCGCTGGACCTCCGCCCCGGTGGCGTCGCCGCCGGCGTGAATGATCCGCCGCCGGGAATGGCCGCCCTCGCGGGTGAGTGACCACTCGCCGGGTGCCGACTCGTCGAAACGCGCTCCGTCGCTGACCAGTTCGGCGACGGCGGCATATCCGTCGGCCACGATCGAGGTGACCGCCTCGGGATCGCACAGCCCGCCGCCCGCTGCCAGCGTGTCCGCGACGTGCGCCTCGATCGTGTCGTCGGTGCGCGGCACGACGACGGCGATGCCGCCCTGCGCGTAGAACGTCGCCGTCTCGGCTGCCTTGCTGAGCACCATGACCCGGCGACCCCGGCGGTGCGCCGCGAGCGCTGCGACCAGACCCGCGACTCCGGTACCGATGACGACGACGTCGGCGCGCATCTGCCATGCGGTGTGGCTACCGCAGGCGACTGAAGCAACTCCCCGGGTCGCTGCGCTCCCACCCGCCGGCGCGCGCGTCATTCGTCGCCGCCGGGCTGTCCGATCTCGATCATTCGTTGCACGCTCCGACGAGCCGCGGCCGCAACATCCAACTCGACGTGCACCTCATCGGCCCCTTCGACGAGGCAGCGCAGCAGGGCCGCCGGCGTGATCATCTTCATGTACCGGCAGGAGGCGCGGTCGTTGACGGCGCGGAAGTCGACTTCTGGTGCGGCGCGGCGCAGTTGGTGCAGCATGCCGACCTCGGTGGCGACCAGTACCTGGCGTGCGCCCGTCTCCCTGGCCGCGTCTAGCATGCCGCCGGTGGACAGGATCTTCACCCGGTCCTCCGGGAACGCACCCTCGCCGGCCAAGTACAACGCCGATGTGGCACAACCACATTCGGGATGGACGTACAGCTCGGCGTCGGGGTGGGCGCGGGCCTGATCGGCCAGCTCCTGTCCGTTGATGCCGGCATGCACGTGGCATTCACCGGCCCAGATGTGCAGGTTCTTGCGACCGGTGACGCGGCGCACGTGCGCGCCGAGGAACTGGTCGGGGCAGAACAGCACCTCGCGGTCCTCGGGGATGGACGCCACCACCTCGACGGCGTTGGACGAGGTGCAGCAGATGTCGGTGAGCGCCTTCACCGCGGCGGTGGTGTTGACGTAGGACACGACGACGGCGTCCGGATACTCGGCCTTCCACGCCCGCAGATCGTCGGCGGTGATCGAGTCGGCCAGGGAGCAGCCCGCCCGCTGATCCGGGATCAGCACCGTCTTCTCGGGGCTCAGGATCTTGGCGGTCTCGGCCATGAAGTGCACGCCGCAGAACACGATGGTGTCCTCGGGCGCCTCCGCGGCGATCCGCGACAGGGCGAGCGAGTCACCGACGTGGTCGGCGACGTCCTGGATGGCCGGCAGCTGGTAGTTGTGCGCAAGCAGCGTGGCATTGCGCTGCGTGGCCAGCCGGCGCACCTCGGCAGCCCACCGCTCGTCGGCGACGACGCCGCCGTACCCGCCGGGCCCGTTCGTGATCTGGGCAGCCCAGCCGCCGGGTGACTCCGCGGTGTGGTCCAGCACCGTCATAGCCCGTCTCCTTTTGATCAGGAAGGTTTTCGACTTATGATCGAAAACATGGCCAATATTAGCACTGCACACGAAGTGCTCGCCGTCGTCTTCCAGGTTCGCCACCTGTCGACGCGAAACCCGCAGCTCAGCGTGCTGCTGTGGGAGCGCGCCATGGACCCACAGCGCGGGACGTGGTCACTGCCCGGGGGTCGGCTGCGTCACGACGAAGACATGACCAGTTCAGTCCGGCGTCAACTTGCCGAGAAGGTGGACCTGCGTGAGTTGACTCACCTCGAGCAGCTCGCCGTGTTCTCCGATCCCGACCGGGTGCCGGGGACCCGCACCATCGCGTCGACCTTCCTGGGCTTGGTGCCCTCCCCTGCCACCCCGGAACTGCCGCCCGACACGCGCTGGCATCCGGTCGGTGCGTTGCCGCCGATGGCGTTCGACCACCAAACGATGATCGACAACGCGCACGCCAGGCTCGTGGCCAAACTGTCGTATACCAACATCGGATTCGCGCTTGCACCAAGGGAATTCGCACTGTCCACGCTGCGAGACGTGTATGGCGCCGCGCTCGGCTACCAGGTGGACGCCACCAATCTGCAGCGCGTGCTGGTGAGGCGCGGAGTGATCACGCCGACCGGAACTACGGCGAAATCGGGCCGCAGCGGCGGTCGTCCCGCCGCGCTGTACCGCTTCATCGAGTCCCGTTACCGGGTCACCGACGAGTTCGCCGCCCTGCGCCCGCCGACGTGACACGGCCCCTTGGTGTTGGTCTTTAAGGGATCTGTAAGAGACAATCGCCGGATGGATGTTGGCAATGCGGCCAAGGCGACCACTGCCGAGTGGATCGGACAGGCGCCTCACCAGGACCTTCAACCCAAGGCCCGACCGCAACTTCCGGCATGGGACCCGTTCTACGTTCCGCCGGAGGGCTTCGAACACTCCCGGCCCGGGACGGTGCTGCGCTCCCGTGACGTCGAACTGGCCTTCATGGGGTTGATCCGGCAGAAGATCACGGCGACCCAACTGCTGTACCGGACCACCGACTTGAACGGGCTTCCCGACGTCACCGTCACGACCGTGTTGGTGCCGACCGACCGCGACACCACCAAGCCGTGCCCCATCGTGTCCTACCAGTGCGCCATCGACGCCGTCGCCGGGCGCTGCTTCCCCTCCTACGCCCTCCGGCGTGGCGCCAAGGCGATCGGCGCGTTGGCGCAGTTCGAATTCCTTCTGGTGTCCGCCGCGCTGTCGGAGGGCTGGGCGGTGTCCGTCCCCGATCACGAGGGAACCGACGGCACGTGGGGCGCGCCACGCGAACCGGGCTATCACATCCTCGACGGCCTACGCGCCGCCCTGAACTCCGACCGGCTCGATCTCTCCCCCGAGGCACCCATCGGCCTCTGGGGCTACTCGGGCGGCGGACTCGCCTCGGCATGGGCGGCAGAGATGTACGCCGACTATGCGCCGGAACTCAACATCGTCGGCGCCGTGCTGGGATCGCCGGTAGCGGACCTGGGCAGCGCCTACCGCCGGCTCAACGGCAGCATCTATTCCGGATTGCCCGCCATGGTGGTCGCCGCGCTGGCGCACGTGTACCCCGACCTCGACCGCGTCATCGCCGAGCACGCCACGCCCGACGGCAAGAAGATGCTGCAACGCATCGAGAAGATGACCACCGCGCACGCAGTGCTGTCGCTGTTCCGAAAGGACATGGACGACCTGGTCGACTGGCCGCTGCAGCGGATCCTCGACACACCAGAGGTCAAGCACGTTTTCGAGAGCATCAAACTCGGCACCACGGTGCCCACCCCGCCGGTGCTGATCGTCCAGGCAGTGCACGACAAGATCGTGTCCGTCAACGACATCGACGAGCTGATCGACACCTACGCCAGCGGCGGCGCCCACGTCACGTACCACCGCGACATGTTCAGCGAGCACATGCTGCTGCACCCGTTGTCGGCGCCGATGACACTGCGATGGTTGCGGGACCGGTTCGCCGATCGCCCGCTGTCCGAGCACCGGCTGCGCACGGCATGGCCGACCCTGCTAAACCCGTCGACCTACCGGGGCATGCTCCGGCTCGGCCTGATCAGCTTGAAGGTGATGACGGGCCGAGGGGTTGAGCGTCGCCCGCTGTCGGTTCTGGACCAGTAGCCGGGACCGCGTAGAACTGCGGCTCCTGCGGAGGCCATGCCCCGAGGTCGTCGCGGTTCGTGGTCAGGACGCACAGCGCATAGACGAGCGCCGCCACACCGGCAGGCAGCAGGATCGTCGTCGCGATCTGCAGCGGCGTGTGTCCGAAGAACACTGCGGGCGCCTCGATGACGTAATGCACGCGGTGTTCGGGTGAAACCGGCGCGGCCGCAACGTCGATGACGCCGTACCGCCACCGCACCAGTGCGGCCCCGACACCGGTCGCAGCGCCCGCCGCGCCGATCGCCCCGACAGCCAGCGCGCCGACCATGACCGGACCACGATGCGCCCGCCACTGCCACACCAGCGTCGCCGAGACCACTGCGAGCACGCCGAGCAAGCCCGCGATCAGGAACGCCCCGAGGAAGAGGTGATCCGATTCGTCGCCCAGGTAACCGCGGATCCGGTTGCCGCTGCGCGTCAGCGCCACGACGGCCTGAATCGGCGGTGCCAGCCAGGCCCATGCCGCCCCGACGACGACTCCTGCCAACACCAGGCCGACGACGACGCGGATCACGGCGGCTTTGCGCGAAACACGCGGCGGCGCAACGACGTCGAGGCCTGTTTCAGGCGGGCTCATCGGCGTAATCTGCTCTTCGCCCGAGAGGCTCATCGGGGCACTCTGCTCTTCGCCCGAGAGGCTCATCGCCTCTCCTCGGAATCCTTGGAGTCCTGCAGCCCATGCCGCGAGCACTTCGCCTCCCAGCCATCGGGCCGGACCTGCACGATCATCCGGCGCCCGCACTCGGCACAGAACCGCGGCGGCTCCAGCCCCAGCCGGGCGGCGGCGGGAACGGTGCCGCCCGCCGGCTCGCCGGTGTAGACGTTGAACTTGGCCACCGTTGTCAGCTGATCGCGCACTAGATGGTCGCGTTGAGTGCCTTGATCGGCATCTGGAGATCGTCGAGCAGCTCGAGATCGGCTTCAGCCGGCCGACCCAAGGTGGTCAGGTAGTTGCCGACGATGACGGCGTTGATGCCGCCGAGGATGCCTTGCTTGGCGCCGAGGTCACCAAGGGTGATCTCCCGGCCGCCTGCGAACCGAAGCATGGTGCGCGGCAACGCCAGCCGGAACGCGGCGACGGACTTGAGCGCCTCCGATGCCGGCAACACGTCGAGGTCACCGAACGGGGTTCCGGGCCGCGGGTTCAGGAAGTTCAGCGGCACCTCGTGCGGGTCGAGTTCGGCGAGGTTCGCGGCGAACTCGGCGCGCTGTTCCAGCGTCTCCCCCATGCCGAGGATGCCGCCACAGCACACCTCCATACCGGCCTCGCGCACCATCTCGAGAGTGCCCCAGCGCTCCTCCCAGGAGTGCGTGGTGACGACGTTCGGGAAGTGCGACCGCGCGGTCTCCAGGTTGTGGTTGTAGCGGTGGACGCCCATGTCCTTGAGGCGGTCGACCTGTTCCTGGGTCAGCATGCCGAGCGAGCAGGCGATCTGGATGTCGACCTCGTTGCGGATGGCCTCGATGCCCGCGGCCACCTGGGCCAGCAGGCGCTCGTCGGGGCCACGCACCGCGGCCACGATGCAGAACTCGGTGGCGCCGGACTTCGCGGTCTGCTTGGCCGCCTCCACCAAGCTGGGGATGTCGAGCCATGCGCTGCGCACCGGCGAGGCGAAGAGCCCCGACTGCGAACAGAAGTGGCAGTCCTCGGGGCAACCGCCGGTCTTCAGGCTGATGATGCCCTCGACCTCGACCTCGGGCCCACACCACTTCATCCGGACGTCGTGCGCCAGGGCCAGCAGCTCCTCGAGCCGATCGTCGGGCAGCTGCAGGACCCGAAGAACCTGATCCTGGTCGAGGCCTACGCCGCGCTCGAGCACCTGCTCCCGCGCCAGACTCAACACGTCCGTGATCTCGGTATCGTCGATAGTCGACTGCGTCACCCGGTACTCCTCTAAACGACGAACTTGAACGGTGTTTAGGATACAGGCGTGCAGCTGCATCGCCGCGACGTGGTCGACAAGGCCACCCAGCTCCTCGACGACTACGGCATCGCCGATCTGACCATGCGCCGGCTCGCCCGTGAGCTGAACGTCAGTCCTGGCGCGCTGTACTGGCACTTCGCCGACAAACAGGAATTGCTCGGCGCCGTCGCCGACCGCATCCTGGAGCCGGCATCGGGCGCCGCGCACGATCCGTCGTGGTCCCGCTGCGTGATCGATATCTGCACGGCACTGCGCAACGCCCTGCTGTCTTCCACCGACGGCGCCGAGCTGGTGTCGGCCAGCTTCGCCGCCGGCAAGTCCGAGCGAATCGCCGAAATCCTGAGCCGGCTCACCGCCGCGGCGACCGAGGCTGGCATCGATCCGCCCAACGCCGAGCTGGCCGCCCGCACGGTGCTGTACTACGTGCTCGGCTTCACCGCCGACGAGCAGTCGCGCCTGCAATGGGACGCGGCGGGTGCGCTGGTCGAAGGACAGTCGGTGCTGACGGCGAATCCCAACGCGCGCTTCGCCTTCGGCCTGGGACTGTTGGTCGACGGCATGGCCGCCCACTCCGGCGCCGTATTGCAGGAGAACCTCGAGTAGGCGTCTGCGAAACGTCGGACACGGCGACTAGTGTCGCGACATGATCACCGTCGACGATGTGCGACGCATTGCCTCGACCTTGCCGAGGTCCTATGAGGTCCTCGTGCGCGATCAGATCAAGTTTCGGGTGGGGCAGATCGTCTTCGTCGCGTTCTCGCGCGACGAAACGGTAATGGGCGTCGGCTTCCCCAAGGAGGAACGGGCGGCGATGGTGGCTGCCGAGCCCGACAAGTTCATGCTGCCGCGCACGTCGGACATGAGATACAACTGGATTCACGTCCGGCTGGACACGATCGATCTCGATGAACTGCGCGAGCTGGTGATCGACGCCTGGCGAATGTGCGTCCCGAAAAGCGTTGCGGCGTCCCTACATACCATTGACGACGACGGCGTTCAAGGCCTCGACTGACGCGGCAGCACCGGAGGTCATCACCGCGCCACCGCGGCCCCACGCCCACAGGGCGAGATCGCCCACGGGCGCTCTGACCGAGGCCGTCGGCTCCCCTGCCTCCGCCCTGCGCGCCATCGGCGCGTCCAACTCCGTGCCCGGCTCCGGGCCGGCACCCGTCCAGTGCCCGACCTCGACGAGCCACCGGCGGTCGACATCGGATGCGACGAACTCGACCACCTCGAGGGCCTCGTACACGGCCCCGTCCGGCAGCCACCCCCACATCACGTCCACGGCGTGATCGACGGCACCGGCGGCCACCGCACCGTCGATCGCGCCGACCGGTAGACCCGCCGTGAGCTCCGCGTCCACGCGGTGCACCGTCGCCTCGTACGTCTGCATCCTGCGGGTGAAGCCCACGGTCTGATCCGGCGCCCACCACGACCAGCGCGGCTCGGCGTCGTCGAGCCGGTCGAGCTGCTCCAACAAGGCCGTCGTGGCCCGATCCCGCAGCGCCAGCAGATCGGCCATGCCGGTCGGGCGTTCGGGTTTGGCCTGCTCGACGGCCGCGAGGTCGGCCTCGGTGCGGGCGTCCTGCGATAGGACGCCCGCCCAGAAGTAGTGCACTTCGGTCAGGTGCCAGAGCAGGTCGGCCGCACTCCAGTCCGGGCAGGTCGGGCAGCGGGCGTCGGGGGCTGCGGCGGCCAGCACGTCGGCGAGGCGCTCGGCTTCCGTACGAATGATCGCGATCCGGTCCACGCGGTTAAGGATGTCAGCTGATCGGAAACTCCGCCTTCGCCTTGCCGTCCCAGCGGCGCAGGCCGGCGAAGCTGCCGCTGATCTCCGATGGCCGTCCAGCGATCCGCACCGCCCGTGCCAGTTGTGCCGGCCCGACGCGCCGAGCCAGCGTGACGTGACCGGTCCAGTGGCCGGGCAGGCTGTTCGCCATCGGGCCCGGCACGAGATGCGGCAGGCACAACCGGTGCACCTCGGCGTGGACAGCCAGCAGCTCGGCCGTCGAGACCACCAGTCGTGTGACGATCGCCGTCGATCTGCCGAACAACAGTGGTGCGCCGACGACGCATGGCAACGGAAATCGGTCGTCCAGCGCCACTAGCAGCGCGTCGACCGCCGGGTTCATCCCCTCGGCCACCGTCAACGTCACGTGGGGGCGGCTCGCGGGCGACTGACTGGGTATTCCGGCGTCGCGCAGCTCGTCCCAGATCTGCCGGATCGCCGCCTCGGTGTCCGGGTCGAAGACCAGCTCCACGGAGTGGACCATCAGCCCACCAGGCCCGCCACCCAGTCGGGGTCGAACGCGGACACACTGAGGTTCGCGAAGTCCTGGGCACTCATCGAGCCGGCGCCGCTCGGCAACGCCGCCCGCACGGGCGCCTGTGCCGCCAACGCGTCCCAGTTCGACGTTTCGGCGACCCCCGGATCGGCAGGCCAAGCGCCGATCACCAGCCCAGCCGACGGAATCCCGTGCGCCGCAAGCGCTTCCAGTGTCAGAGCAGTGTGGTTCAGGGTGCCCAAACCCGGTGCCACCACCACGAGCACGGACGCGGCCAGATCCGATGCGAGATCCCGCAGCGTCACTCCACCCTGACCGAGCTCCACCAGCAGGCCACCGGCACCCTCCACCAGAGTCAGACGCTTCGGCCCGTCGACCTCATGCACCCACCCCGTCAGTTCAGCCCGCGTCGGCAACGCCGCACCGGTGCGCGCGGCAGCAGCGGCGGGAGCCAATGGCTCGGGAAACCTTGCGAGTCCGTGCAATTCGCTGACACCGGAGAGCCGGCGTACTTCGGCGAGGTCGTCGTCGCCGTCGGCGGTGCCGGTTTGCACCGGCTTGCACACCGCGACGTCGATCCCGGCCAACCGTGCGTGACAGGCCAGCGCCGCGGTGGCGATGGTCTTGCCGACGCCCGTGTTGGTGCCGGTGACGACGAGGACGCTCACGTGCTCTGGACGTCGCCGACGGGTCGGTTCCGGCGGGCATCGGCGAGTACTTCCGTCAACACGCCCCGAGCCAGGACCAGGTCGTCCTCGTCAAGGGACGCGCGTGCGGTGAGCCGAAGGCGCGACGTGCCGACGGGGACGGTGGGCGGCCGGAAGCATCCCACCCGGACGCCCCGGTCGAGACAACTGGTAGCCGCGGCCAGCGCCACCTCGGGCGCGCCGAGGATCACCGACACCACGGCGGAGTCCGGCGTCTCGGCGACGCCGCATACCTCGGCGAGTGTGGCGGCGTGCCGAAGCACGGCGTCGGCGCGCCACGGCTCGGCGATCAGCACCCGCAGGGCCGCCCATGCGGCGCCGACCGCGGCAGGCGCCAGACCGGTGTCGAAGATGAACGGCCGCGCGGCGTCGATCAGGTGATCACGCACCGCCGCCGGGCCGAGCACTACACCGCCCTGACTGCCCAAGGCCTTGGACAACGTCGTCGTCATGACCACGTCGGGGGCACCGGCCAGGCCGACCTCGTGCAGAAGGCCGCGGCCACCATCGCCCCGCACGCCGAGGCCATGCGCCTCGTCGACGATCAACAGCGCACCATTCTTGCGGCACACGTCGTGCACCGCCCGAAGCGGCGCCATGACGCCGTCGGCGCTGAACACCGAGTCGACGAGCACGATCGCGCGTTCCTCGTCGCGCGAGCTCAATGCGGCGTCGATCGCTTCCACGTCCCGGTGCGGGGTGACCGTCACGCGGGCGCGGGACAACCGGCAGGCGTCGACCAGGGACGCGTGGGTCAGCGCATCGGAGACCAGCAGCGATCCCGCGCCGGACAGCGCCACCACCGCTCCGAGATTCGCGGTGTAGCCCGACGAGAAGACCAGCCCGGATTCGGCGCCGACGAACTCCGCGAGCGCGGTCTCGAATCCCTCGTGCAGTTCGGTGTTCCCGGTGACCAGGCGTGATCCGGTCGAGCCGGCGCCCCAGGTGCGCAGCGCATCGACCCCGCCCTCGATGACGTCGGGGTGTTGGGAAAGGCCCAGATAGTCATTGGACGCCAGGTCGAGTTCGGCACCGACGGGCGGCCGGGCGCGCAGCGAGCGCCGCAATCCGGCTGCGCGGCGTTGTCGCTCGACGTCGTCGAGCCAGGCCAGCGGCGAAAGACCTGCGCGTGTCGACACCATGCGTCTCCTCCGAGCCGACAATTGAACACGCCGGCGAGCCGGCAATTGAACACCGTTCAGGTTAGTGCACGCGCGACGCCGACCATCGCGGAGGTGATCTGGTCGACCTCCGCGGGCGTGCAGACGTACGGCGGCATGGCGTAGACGAGGTTGCGGAACGGGCGCAGCCACACCCTGTGCCGCAGCGCGGTCGCGGTCGCCACGGCCATGTCGACCGGCCGCTCCATCTCGATGACGCCGATCCCACCCAGCACCCGGACGTCGGCGACGCCGGGCAGCGTCCGTGCCGGTGCCAGCCCGTCGGACAGGCCCGTCTCGATGGCGCGCACGCACCGCTGCCAGTCCTGGCCAAGCAGGAGTTCGACCGCGGCCACCGACACCGCACAGGCCAGCGCGTTGGCCATGAACGTGGGGCCGTGCATCAGCGCACCCGCCTCGCCGGTGCTGATGGTGCTGGCGATGTCGGCGGTGCAGAGCGTGGCGGCCAGCGTGACGTATCCCCCGGTCAGCGCCTTGCCGACGCACATGATGTCGGGGGTGACGCCGGCGTGGTCGGCGGCGAACAACGCGCCGGTGCGGCCGAAGCCGGTGGCGATCTCGTCGAAGATCAGCAGCACGTCATGGCGGGTGCATGCAGCCCGCAGATCCGACAGGTACCTCGGGTCGTGGAAGCGCATGCCGCCGGCGCCCTGCACGACGGGTTCGATGATGACCGCGGCCAGTTCGTCGGCGTGCTCGGCGAGTTGGCGCTCGAACGCCGCGCTGTAGGCGGGGTCGTAGGCGCTCGGCACCCGCGGCGCGAAGATCTGATCGGTGAGGACGTCGGACCACAGCGAGTGCATGCCGCCGTCGGGGTCGCACACGCTCATGGGCGTGAACGTGTCGCCGTGATACCCGCCACGCCACGTCATCAGCCGGTGCTTGCCTCCGCGGCCGACGCTGCGCTGGTATTGCAGCGCCATCTTCACCGCCACCTCGACGGCCACTGAACCGGAGTCGCTGAAGAACACAGTCTCCAAGCCGTCGGGGGTGATCTGCACCAGCAATTGCGCCAGTCGCGCCGCCGGCTCGTGGGTCAGGCCGCCGAACATGACGTGATTCATCGTCGCGAGTTGGCCGGTGATCGCGGCGTCCAGCGCAGGGTGGCCGTGGCCGTGGATGGCCGTCCACCACGAGCTCATCGCATCGATGACCTCGATGGGATCACCGCCGTCACCCGCCGGGTCGATCACCGTCAGCCACGCTCCGCGCGCCCCGACGGCCACCACGGGAGGCAGCGCTTCGGCGCCGATCGTGCTGTACGGATGCCACACGTGGGCGGCATCGATCGCACTGATCTCGGCAGGCGTCAAAGCGGGCATCGGCACAGTCTGCTCTTCGCGCAAGCGCTCATCGGCCCCATCTTCGCGTCGCATCACCGCTCATCGCAAAACGCGCCTGGTCCCCCGATTGGGTAGATTGACCGTCGACCATGATGACCCTTGCCCCACCCCGGTCGGCGTCGCGCGCCGATACCGGGACCGAAGCCCGCGCCGTCATGGGCACCCGCAAGTCGGGTTTCTACCGGCACGATCTCGACGGCCTTCGCGGTATCGCGATCGCACTCGTCGCCGTGTTCCACATCTGGTTCGGCCGCGTCTCGGGCGGCGTCGACGTCTTCCTGGCACTGTCGGGATTCTTCTTCGGCGGACGCCTGTTGCGTGCGGCCCTCACGCCGCACGCCTCACTGGCTCCCGGGCCCGAGGTGATGCGCCTGGTCCGGCGGTTGCTGCCAGCGCTGGTCGTCGTGCTCGCCGCGTCGGCGGTGCTGACGATCTTCGTCCAGCCCGAAACCCGCTGGGAGACCTTCGCCGACCAGAGCCTCGCCAGCCTCGGTTACTACCAGAACTGGGAATTGGCCAGTACCGCATCGGATTACCTGCGCGCCGGCGAAGCCGTGAGCCCGCTGCAGCACATCTGGTCGATGTCGGTGCAGGGCCAGTTCTACATCACCTTCCTCGTGCTGATCTTCGGGTTCGCCTACCTGTTGCGCCGCCGCCTCGGCAGGCACACGAGGACGGCGCTCATCGCACTGCTGAGCGTGCTGACCATCGCATCGTTCGTCTACGCGATATTCGCTCACCAGGCCGACCAGGCCACGGCCTACTACAACAGCTTCGCCCGCGCGTGGGAGCTCCTGCTCGGCGCCCTGGTCGGCGCGGTGGTGCCCTACGTGCGCTGGCCGATGTGGCTGCGCACGACGGTCGCCGTGGTGGCGCTGGCGGCGATCCTGTCGTGCGGTGCGCTCATCGACGGCGTCAAGGAGTTCCCGGGCCCGTGGGCGCTCGTCCCCGTCGGCGCCACGATCCTGTTCATCCTCAGCGCCGCCAACCGGGTCGCCGACCCGCACGTCGCACGTCTGCATGGCCGGCTGCCCGCACCCAACCGACTGCTGGCCACCGCGCCGTTCGTGTCGCTGGGCGCGATGGCGTACTCGCTGTACCTGTGGCACTGGCCGCTGCTGATCTTCTGGCTGGCCTACAGCGGTCACACCGCGGCCACCTTCCTCGACGGTGCCGTCATCCTGCTCGTCTCCGGCGTCCTGGCCTGGCTCACCACCCGCTACGTGGAGAACCCGCTGCGGTACAAGGCCGCGGCCACCGCGCCAAAGCCGGTCGTGAGCGTGCCGATCCGGGTACGGCTGCGGCGGCCCACGATCGTCCTCGGCTCGATCGTGACGCTGCTGGGCGTGGCGCTGACCGCGACGTCGTTCACCTGGCGTGAGCACATGACCATCCAGCGGGCCAACGGCAAGGAGTTGTCCGGTCTGTCGTCGCGGGACTATCCCGGTGCGCGCGCGCTGATCAATCACGCGAAGGTGCCCAAGCTGCCTATGCGCCCGACGGTGCTGGAGGCCAAGGACGATCTCCCCGAGAGCACCACCGACGGTTGCATTGGCGACTTCGACGACGTCGACGTCATCAACTGCACCTACGGCGACGAATCGGCAACCCGCACCATCGCGTTGGCGGGCGGTTCGCACGCCGAGCACTGGATCACCGCGCTGGATCTGCTCGGCAGGCTGCACCACTTCAAGGTCACCACGTACCTGAAGATGGGTTGCCCGTTGACCACCGAACAGCAGCCGCTGGTGATGGGCGACAACCGGCCCTATCCCAAGTGCCGCGATTGGAACGACAGGGTGATGAGCCGGCTGATCTCCGACCATCCGGACTACGTGTTCACGACGTCGACGCGGCCGTGGAACATCAAGCCGGGCGATGTGATGCCCGGCACTTATATCGGCATCTGGCAGGAGTTCTCGAACGCGGGCATCCCGATATTGGCGATGCGTGACACTCCGTGGCTGGTACGCAACGGCGAGCCCTTCTTCCCCGCCGACTGTCTGGCCAGCGGGGGCAATGCCATCTCCTGCGGCATCAAGCGCTCTGAGGTACTGTCCGACCACAATCCGACGCTCGATTTCGTCGCGCAGTTCCCACTGTTGAAGCCGCTCGACATGAGCGACGCGGTGTGCCGCGAGGACTACTGCCGTGCCGTGGAGGGAAATGTGTTGCTGTATCACGATTCTCACCACATCTCGACCACCTACATGCGCACCATGACGAACGAACTCGGACGTCAGATCGCCGCCGCGACCGGCTGGTGGTGATGAATGGTCACCACCATCTGGCCGGGTACCGCATATCCGCTCGGCGCGACGTATGACGGTGCGGGAACGAACTTCTCGCTGTTCTCCGAGGTAGCCGACAAGGTCGAGCTGTGCCTGATCGCCAAGGACGGCACCGAGGAGCGCATCGCCCTCGACGAGGTCGACGGTTACGTGTGGCACAGCTACCTGCCCACCGTCACGCCCGGCCAGCGGTACGGGTTCCGCGTGCACGGGCCGTGGGATCCGGCCGCGGGCCACCGCTGCGATCCGAGCAAGCTATTGCTGGATCCCTACGGAAAGTCGTTCCACGGCGCGTTCGACTTCACCCAGGCCCTGTTCTCGTACGACTTGGAGGCGGCGGAGGCCGACCCCGCGGCCACTGGGACCCCACCGATGGTGGACTCGCTCGGGCACACCATGACCAGCGTCGTCATCAACCCGTTCTTCAACTGGGCCTCCGACCGGTCACCGAATACGCCGTACCACGAGACGGTGATCTACGAGGCGCATGTCAAGGGCATGACCCAGACGCATCCCGGCATCCCGGAGGCGCAGCGCGGCACGTACGCCGGGCTGTCGCACCCGGTGATCATCGACCACCTCAAGTCGCTCGGCGTGACCGCGATCGAGCTGATGCCGGTACACCAGTTCCTGCACGACCACCGGCTGCTGGATCTGGGATTGCGAAACTATTGGGGCTACAACACCTTCGGGTTCTTCGCGCCGCACTACCAGTACGCCGCGAACCAGAACGCCGGTGGCGCCGTCGCCGAATTCAAGACCATGGTGCGGTCATTCCACGAGGCAGGCATCGAGGTGATCCTCGACGTCGTCTACAACCACACCGCCGAGGGCAACCATCTGGGCCCCACCATCAACTTCCGTGGCATCGACAATGCCGCCTACTACCGGTTGCTCGACGGAGACCTCCAGTTCTACAAGGACTTCACCGGAACCGGCAACAGCCTCAACGCCCGCCATCCGCACACCCTGCAGTTGATCATGGACTCGTTGCGGTACTGGGTGCTCGAGATGCACGTCGACGGGTTCCGCTTCGATCTCGCGTCCACCCTGGCGCGTGAGTTCTATGACGTCGATCGCCTGAGCGCATTCTTCGATCTCGTCCAGCAGGACCCGGTGGTCAGCCAGGTGAAGTTGATCGCCGAACCGTGGGACATCGGCGAGGGCGGTTACCAGGTCGGCAACTTCCCGGGTTTGTGGACCGAGTGGAACGGGAAGTATCGCGACACTGTGCGTGATTACTGGCGGGGAGAACCCGCAACCCTTGGCGAATTCGCGTCCCGTCTGACCGGGTCGTCCGACCTCTACGAGGCGACGGGCCGTCGGCCCAGCGCCAGCATCAACTTCGTCACGTGCCACGACGGCTTCACGTTGAACGACCTGGTGTCGTACAACGAGAAGCACAACGAGGCCAACGGCGAGGACAACCGCGACGGCGAAAGCCACAACCGATCGTGGAACTGCGGCGTGGAGGGACCCACCAAGGACCCGGAGATCCTCGCGTTGCGCGGCCGCCAGATGCGCAACGTGCTCGCGACTCTGGTTCTGTCCCAGGGCACCCCGATGATCAGCCACGGTGACGAGATCGGCCGCACCCAGAAGGGCAACAACAACGTCTACTGCCAGGACTCCGAATTGGCCTGGATGGACTGGTCGCTGGCCGAGACGAACGCCGACCTGCTGGCCTTCACCCGCAAGGCGGTGGCCCTGCGCAATGCTCACCCCGTGTTCCGCAGGCGCCGCTTCTTCGCAGGCAAGCCGATCCGTACCGGTGAGCAGGTCCGTGACATCGCCTGGCTGACACCCGCGGGCGAGGAGATGACGCCGGAGGACTGGGGGGCCGCGTTCGGAAAGAGCATCGCCGTGTTCCTCAACGGCGAGGCCATCCCCGAGCCCAACTCGCGCGGCGAGCTCGTCAAGGACGACTCATTCCTGTTGTGCTTCAACGCATTCGACCAGGAACTGGACTTCGTCATACCTGCCGACTGGTACGCCGAACAATGGACCGCCGCACTGGACACCGCGAACGCTTCCGGCGATACCAGCCTGGTGGTCGTTGCCGGCGAGAAGATCTCGCTGCAGGCCCGATCGTTGGTCGTGCTGCGCAAGACGGCCTGACCCGTGTCTCCCGTGCTGTCCACGTACCGGCTGCAAATGCGCGGTGACCAATTCACCTTCGCCGATGCCGAGAACCTGCTCGACTACCTCGACGAGCTCGGGGTCAGTCACGTCTACCTGTCGCCGATCCTGACGGCGGCGGAGGGCTCGACGCACGGCTACGACGTGATCAACCCCACCGAGGTGTCCCCCGCGCTTGGCGGTGCCGACGGGCTGGCCCGGTTGTCGAAGGCGGCTCGGGCACGCGGGTTGGGCGTGATCGTCGACATCGTGCCCAACCACGTCGGCGTCGACGACGCGCGGCAGAATCCGTGGTGGTGGGACGTCCTCACCCATGGCCGCGAGTCGCGGTACGCCACCTATTTCGACATCGACTGGACCCTGGACCCGGGTGGCCGAATCGTGTTGCCCGTACTCGGATCCGATGACGACGTGAATGATCTGACCGTCGACGGCGACGTGCTTCGTCTCGGTGACCGGGCGTGGCCCATCGCCCCCGGCACCGGCTCCGGCAGCGGCCCCGAGGTGCACGACCGCCAGCACTACCGGCTCATCGGGTGGCGTCACAACGTGTGCGGCTATCGCCGGTTCTTCTCGATCACCTCACTGGCCGGGCTGCGCCAAGAGGACCGCGCGGTGTTCGACGCCACCCACGTCGAGGTCAAGCGGTGGTTCGACGAGGGCCTCGTCGACGGATTGCGCATCGATCACCCCGACGGCCTGACGAACCCCGCCGGCTATCTGGAGTGGCTGCGGGAACTCACCGGGCCCGATCCGTGGATCGTGGTGGAGAAGATCCTGGCGGTCGACGAATCGCTGGACCCGACACTGCCCGTCGCCGGCACCACCGGCTACGACGCACTGCGCGAGATCGGTGGGCTGTTCGTCGATCCCAACGGCAAGCAGGCACTGACGGAGGCCGTCGAGGCGGCGGGTACCGACTACGGCCAGACACCCGTGGTCGCCCGTGCACTCAAGGCCGAAGCCGTGACCACCACCCTGCACAGTGAACTCGGCAGGCTCTGCCGGACGATCGTCGCGGTGACCGGCGACGAGCATCCCGACCTCGCCGCCAGCGTCGCCGCTCTGATCAGCCACATCGGCGTGTACCGCTCGGACTACCTGTCCTTGGCGACGGTGCTGCCGGTGGCACTGGCTGAAACTGCAAGCCAGACACCCGAATTCGCCGAACCGCTCGCGATCGTCGCGACCGCCGTGTCGACCAGCACGGAGGCCGCGGCACGCCTACAGCAGCTGTGTGGCGCCGCCACCGCCAAGTCGATGGAGGACTGCCTCTTCTACCGCGACGCGCGGCTGGTGTCGCTCAACGAGGTGGGCGGCGAGCCGGAGTGGTTCGGGGTGAGCAGCGCGGAGTTCCACGACCGCGCCGCCGTGCGTGCCCGGCTGTGGCCGTCGGCGATGACCACCTTGTCCACCCACGACACCAAGCGCGGCGAGGACGTACGCGCCCGCATCGGCGTGCTGTCGCAGGTGCCGTCGCTGTGGGCCGAGCTGGTCGGCAAGTGGACGCTGAAGACCCCGCCGCCCGATGCCGTGACCGCACTCTTCTTGCTGCAGAACGTCTTCGGCGTGTGGCCGGTCGACGGCACCGTCAGCGGCGAGCTGCGCGACCGGCTGCACGCGTACGCCGAGAAGGCGATCCGCGAGGCAGGCAGCCACACCACGTGGAACGATCCCGACGCGGAGTTCGAGTCGGCCGTGCACGGCTGGCTCGATGAGGTGCTCGACGGACCCGTGGCGACCGAGATGACCTCGCTGGTGGCCCGCCTCGACGAGTTCGCCCGCAATGACGCGCTGGCACAGAAGCTGTTGCATCTCACCGCCCCAGGTGTGCCCGACGTGTACCAGGGCACCGAGCTGTGGGAGGACAGTTTGGTCGATCCCGACAACCGCAGGCCCGT
This sequence comes from uncultured Actinomycetota bacterium, assembly GCA_963849055.1. Taxonomy (GTDB): domain Bacteria; phylum Actinomycetota; class Actinomycetes; order Mycobacteriales; family Mycobacteriaceae; genus Mycobacterium. Next base: position 233,387 of record CAWKFI010000008.1, on the reverse strand, counting down.
CGACTACCGCGCGTGCCGTGCGGCGCTGAGCGCGATGGAGCACCCGAAGATGCGGGTCGTCAACGCGGCATTGCGGCTGCGCCGCGACCGACCCGACACCTTCTGCTCCGGCGGTTACCGACCGCTGCTGGCCGTCGGGCCGGCGCGTCAGCACGTAGTCGCGTTCCTGCGGGGCGACGACGTCCTGGTGGCGGTCAGCCGATGGACGGTGCGGCTGGCCGAAACCGGTTGGGGTGACACGTCGGTTGAGCTTCCCGCCGGTGTCTGGACCGATCGACTCGGGGGTGCCGGGTTCACCGGAACGGTGCCCGCCGCGGAACTGTTCGCGGAGCTTCCGGTCGTGCTGTTGGAGCGGGTCGATGACTGAGTTCGCAGTGTGGGCGCCGCGCCCATCGCTGGTCCGCCTGGACGTCGACGGCGCCCTGCATCCGATGACCCGGACGGACGACGGCTGGTGGCGCGCCGAGGTCGACGCTCGTCCCGATGCCCGGTACGGCTTCGTCCTCGACGACGACGAGAAGGTGCTGCCCGACCCCCGCTCCCCGCGGCAGCCCGATGGCGTCCACGACCGCTCGCAGCTGTGGGACGCCTCCGCGGTGGCGTGGACCGACGCCGACTGGCAGGGCCGCGCAGGCGCGGGTGGGGTGATCTACGAGTTGCACGTCGGCACGTTCACTCCGGCAGGCACGTTCGACGCCGCCATCGAGAAGCTCGACCACCTGGTAGATCTCGGCGTCGACTTCGTCGAAATCATGCCGGTCAACGCGTTCAGCGGGACGCACGGCTGGGGTTACGACGGCGTGCTGTGGTACGCCGTGCACGAGCCCTACGGCGGACCCGACGGGTTGGTGCGCCTCGTGGACGCCTGCCACCGCCGCGGACTTGGCGTGCTGATCGACGCGGTGTTCAACCACCTCGGCCCATCGGGCAACTACCTCCCCCGATTCGGGCCGTATCTGTCCTCCGGCAGCAACCCGTGGGGCGAGTCCATCAACATCGCCGACGACGACTCCGACGAAGTCCGCGCCTACATCATCGGATGCGCGCTGCGGTGGATGCGCGACTTCCACGCCGACGGGTTGCGCTTGGATGCCGTGCACGCGCTGGTCGACACCACCGCCGTCCACATTCTCGAGGAGTTGTCGGCCGAAACCGACTCGCTCGCAGAACGATTGGGGCGGCCGCTGTCCCTGATCGCGGAGAGCGACCGCAACGATCCACGCCTCATCACCCCCCGCGACCGGGGCGGCTACGGCATGACCGCACAGTGGGATGACGACATCCACCACGCCATCCACACCGCGGTCTCCGGCGAACGCCAGGGCTACTACTCGGATTTCGGTTCGCTGGAGACCTTGGCCACCACCCTGAAGAACGGCTACTTCCACGCCGGGACCTATTCCTCGTTCCGGCACCGCCGCCACGGCCGCCCCTTGGACACCGCGACCATCCCAGCCACCCGGCTGCTGGCGTACACCGTCACCCACGATCAGGTCGGCAACCGCGCAATCGGAGATCGACCGTCGCACAACCTGGACTTCGGGCAGCTCGCGGTCAAGGCCGCCCTCGCGCTCGGATCGCCCTACACCGCAATGCTTTTCATGGGCGAGGAGTGGGGCTCGTCGAGTCCGTTCCAATTCTTCAGCTCACACCCCGAGCCCGAACTGGCCAGAGCCACCGCCGAGGGACGAAAGGCCGAGTTCGCCGAGCATGGGTGGGACGCCGACGAGGTACCCGACCCGCAGGATCCCCAGACCTTCCAGCGGTCCAAGCTGAACTGGGACGAGGTCGGCGACGGTGAGCACGCACGGCTTCGCGACACCTACCGCCGGCTCATCGCACTGCGCCACGACGAACCCGACTTCGCCGATCCCTGGCTGGACCATCTGGTGGTCGAGTACGACGAGGATCGACGGTGGATCACCCTGCGGCGCGGGGCCTTCACCATCGCGTGCAATCTCGGCACGGAGCCGGTGTCGATTCCCGTCACCGGCGAGGTCGTCTTGGCATGGGATCAGCCCACCGTCACGGACGCAACGCGGCTACCGGGTCACTCGTTCGCGATTCTGCGCTGAGTCAAGTCCGTATCCACAACCTGGGTGCCTGTGGATGAGTGCGCCGCCCATCGGCGGAAACCGCCCATCATGCGGGTGTGAAGAACCATGACTTCCTGCCGATCCCGCCCATGGAGACGGCCACGGACCCCATTGCGTCACCGGCGGACCTACGTCAACGGTGGCGCGCCTTGATGCAGGAACTTGGATTCGGCGAGCGCCTGCTCAGGATCGCGTTCGTCGGTCCGGACCGTCGGTTCATCAAGGTGCTGACCGAGGTGGAGATCGGGCCAAGGCCCATCACCTCACAGGTCGACGAACTGATGGCCGCGTTGGCCACGTTGATCGAGGGGTTGGGCGACGGAACCACCGCGGCTCTGCTGCTGACGCGGCCGGGCCGCGGCGGGCTGTCGAACGCCGACCGCGCGTGGCAGGCCGCGCTCATCGCGTCGGCGGAACGCTTCGACGTCCGCTTGGAACCGATCTTCCGCGCAAACGACGAGGCTCTCGTGCCGATCGCGGGCCAACTCGAGGCCACCGGCTAGGTCAGATAGCGGTAAGCCGCCGAGCCGGGCTCCAGCGCCTCGACGTGCATCTCGGAGGCCCGCATGCGCTCCATCAGGCCATCGAAGTCGGCCGCCGAGCCGAGCTCAACACCGACCAGCGCCTCGCCCGTCTCCCGGTTGTTGCGCTTGACGTACTCGAACAGCGTGATGTCGTCGTTCGGGCCGAGCACCTGGTCGAGGAAGCGCCGCAGTGCGCCGGGCTCCTGCGGGAAGTCCACCAGGAAGTAGTGCTTCAACCCGAGGTGCACCAGTGAGCGCTCGAGCACCTCGTTGTAGCGGGAGACGTCGTTGTTGCCGCCGGAGATCAGGCACACCACGGTCGATCCCGGCGCGACGTCGGCCTCGAGCAACGCAGCCACCGAAAGGGCGCCTGCGGGCTCGGCGATGATGCCCTCGTTCTGGTACAGGTCGAGCATGGCTGTGCACACGGCGCCCTCGTCGACCGTGGTGATGGACACCATGTCTCCGGCGGCGGCCAACGCCGCATAGGGCTTCGCACCGGCCTGCGCCACTGCCGCACCGTCGACGAACTGGTCGACGTGCTCGAGAGTCACGGGAGCACCGTTGGCCAACGCGGCGACCATGGCGGCCGCACCCGCGGGTTCCGCCCCGAGCACGGAGGTGCTCGTGGTGCGCTCCGCCAGATACGTGGTGATGCCGCTGATGCACCCGCCGCCGCCGACCGGCACGATCACCAGGTCCGGCTCACCGTCGAGCTGGTCGAGGATCTCCACGGCGATGGTGCCCTGGCCGGCCATGGTGCGTACGTCGTCGTACGGCGGCACCAGCGTGGCACCCGTTCGCGCGACGTCGTCGAGCGCAGCGGCGGCCGCGACGTCGTAGGTCTTGCCGCCGACGATCAGCTCGATGAACTCGCCGCCGTGATAGCGGATGCGGTCCCGCTTCTGCTTCGGAGTCTTCCCCGGTACGTACACCCGGCCGTGAATGCCCATCGACCGGCAGGCCAGGGCGAACCCCTGGGCGTGATTGCCTGCGGATGAGCACACCACCCCCGCGGCCTTCTCCTCCGGCGTCAACTGCATCAGCAGGTTGTACGCCCCGCGCAGCTTGTACGAGCGCACCGCCTGCAGATCCTCGCGCTTGAGATAGACCTGAGCGCCGGTTGCTTCCGACAATCGATCGCTGAGCTGCAGCGGAGTGAGCGCCACCACGCCGGAAATTCGCTGAGCCGCCGCGTCGATGTCGGCCGCGGACAGCGGCGACGTACGAGGACTCTGGCTCAACTCAGCGGTCACCGGTCAATGGTGCCACTTCCTGGTTCTCCCGCGAAAACGGGTTTCAGCCGACCGGGCTGAGCACGAACACCGGAATCTGGCGATCCGTCTTGCTCTGGTACTCGGCATACTCAGGCCAGGTGGAGACGGCGCGCTCCCACCATTGCGCCTTCTCGTCGCCAAACACCTCACGGGCGTCGTAGTCGTTGGTCTCGGCGCCGTCCTGCAGTTCGACCCGCGGGTTGGCCGTGATGTTGTAGTACCAAACCGGGTTCTTCGGGGCGCCGCCGAGCGATGCGACCACGGCGTACTCGCCGCCGTGTTCCACCCGCATGAGCGGGGTCTTGCGGATCTTGCCGGTCTTGGCGCCGATGGTCGTGAGCAGGATGACGGGCCGGCCCTTCAGCTCGGTGCCCTCGGCGCCACCGGACTCCATGTACTTCTCGGCGTTTTCGCGAGCAAAGTCGAACGGGCTTGGTTCGTATTCTCCGGTCAGTGGCATGTTTCGAGTTTATGCCGCCGGCAGGAAGACGAACCTGATCCGGTGTTTCGGTTGCCCGAACTCTTGGATGCGAGCTATCGTCAATGCCATGACGGCCCCCAGCGTCAAACTCGTCACCTCCGGCGCCGAAGTGCGGATCGCCGGCGTTCCGTGGCCGGTGTACAAGCTGGTCGCACTCGCCGTCGGGCTGCTCGTGTTGTTGGTCGTCGGCGCATTCACGACAAGCGCGGGGCCAGCCGTCGTCGCGGCGGCGGCCACGGCCACCTTGGTGTGGCTGGCGCTGGGCCACCTCCACGCTGAAGACGACAACTAGCCCTCGAACAACCCCCGCAAAGTCGCTAGGTCCGCGGTCACCGCGGCGGCATCCGCCTCGAATTCGGCATCCGTCACGCCCGGTCTGCGGCGCAGCGTGAACACCACCTCGCAGCACGGCAGGCCTGGTCCCGCGGGAATCACCCGCATAGGGTTGTAGACCGCCTCACCGGACGGCAACCGCACCACGTGGTCGACAACGCCGAACTCGTTGGGCGGCGCGAACTCGACGTCCGCCTCCGACAATGCGGGATCGGCCAGCCCGGCCGCCCAGCGTGGGAGTTGGGCGGGATCCGACGCCAACGCATACACCGCGTCGGGAGCGGCGTCGATCCACACGCTGATGTGCCGGGTCTCCGTCGTGTCGTTGTCCATTACTCCATGGTCGCCGACACACTGAGTGGATGGCCGACTCCCCAGAGCCCCCGAAACCAGTGGAGTCGTTCGTCCGCCGCTCCGAGCGCCTGGCGTCCGACGCCGAACATCTCGTGCCGTCCTGGTTGCGACCAGGAGATCCGGAGAGCCGACTACCGGTGCTGGCGGCGCTGATCGTCGTGATCGCTCTGCAACTGGCCATTCCGAAGAGCTACACCGTCGTGCCGCGCTGGCCGCTGATCGCGCTGGAGATCCTGCTCGTCGTGGTTCTGGTCGGCCTCAACCCGCTTCGGCTCTCGCGGAGCACGACGTTCGGCAGGTGGACCACCTACGTCCTGCTGGCGGCGATCACCATCGACAACACGCTGTCCGCGCTCGTTCTGGACATCCGGATCCTGTCCGGCGACGTGAGCAACAAGGCCGCCGTGCTGTTGGGCAGCGGGGGCGCGATCTTCGTCACCAACATCATCGTGTTCGGCATCTGGTACTGGGAGCTGGACCGTGGCGGGCCCTTCGCCCGGCGCGAGGGGGCCCGGCCCTACCCCGACTTCATGTTCCCGCAGATGACCGAACGCGAACTGGCGCCGCCGAACTGGCGCCCCGAGTTCGTCGACTATCTGTACGTCAGCATCACCAACGTGGTGGCGTTCTCGCCCACCGACACCATGCCGATGGCGCGCTGGGCCAAGGCGATGATGACCGTGCAGGCGCTGGTTTCGCTGACCACCATTGCACTCGTAATCGCAAGGGCGGTGAACGTTTTGGGCTAGGCCGTGCGACGATACGGCGCGTGACCCGGATGATCAACCTGCTGACGCTGCTGGCCGTCAACGTCGTTCCGGCGGCCGGCTGGTTCGTCGAGGATTGGTCGGCAGGCACGACGCTCGCGGTGTACTGGTTCGAGAACATCGCGGTGTGCACGTTCGTTTCGGCCCGAATCATCGTCCATCAACGCCTGACTCCGCGCCGCGGGCACTTCAGGTATCGAGCACCGAGCTCGCAGCGACGCAGCTCGCAGACTTCGTTCGTCACGGGGTTCCTCATCACGAGTCTCGTCTTCTCCGCGGCGCATGGCGTGTTTCTCGGCGCCATCCTGTTCCTCCTCGATCGCAACGGCCAGACGGATTTGGCGGGTGTCGACTGGCGCAGCGTGGGAATCGGCTGCCTCTACATGCTGGTTTTCCTCGCCATCGACTTCGTGGCGGATCTGGCCGGGCTGCGCCAGTGGTCGTTCTGGCAGATCGAGCAGGCGGCGAACCGCAGCCTCGGTCGCATCGTCGTCGTGCACCTCACGCTGATCTTCGGCATGTTCGCGGCCGCCTTCACCGATTTCTCCGCGCTGTTCGGCGTCTTCGTCGTCCTCAAGACCTTGAACGCGTTGAGCATGGCACTGCCGCAGTGGGAGCCGGCCACGGCGCCCAAGTGGCTCAGCCGCGCGATGAACCGTCTGCCGAACGTCAAGCCGGGTGAGAGGTTCGAGGACGAATGGGTGAAGGACCGCGCCGCCGAAGCCGAACGGCGCGACGAGAACGATCGACCGTGGACGGCTACCCGCCGCTAGCCGAGCCACGCGTCGTAATCACAAGAGCGGTGAATGTTTTGGGCTAGGCCGTGCGACGATACGGCGCGTGACACCGATCATTCGTCTGCTGATGCTGCTGGCCGTCAACGCCGTTCCGGCAGCAGGATGGTTCGTCGCGGACTGGTCGGCGGGCACGACGCTCGTGGTCTATTGGTTCGAGAACGTCGCGGTGTGCCTGTTCGTTGCGGCCCGAATCGTTGCCCGTAAGCGGCGCAGCTCGGAGACGTCCTTCGGCAAGCGATTCCTCACCATGAGTCTCGTCTTCTCCGCGGCCCATGGCGTGGTCCTCGGACTCCTGCTGTTGATGCTCAACCAGAACGGGCAGAGGAATCTGGCAGGCGTCGACTGGCGCAGTGTGGGAATCGGCTGCCTGTGCCTGCTCGTCCTCCTCGCCATCGAGTTCGTGGTGGATCTGCGTGGGCTGCAGGAGCGGCCGTTTTGGCAGATCGAACAGACGGCGAACCGCAGCCTCGGCCGCATCGTCGTCGTCGCACCTCACGCTGATCTTCGGCATGTTCGCCGCGGCCTTCACCGACTTCTCCGCGCTGTTCGGCGTCTTCGTCGTCCTCAAGACCCTGTACGGGCTGAGCGTGGCCCTGCCCAGTGGGAGCCGGCCCGGCACCCGCCTGGCTCAGCCGCGCGATGAATCGCCTGCCGAACGTTCGGTCGGGTGAGAGGTTCGAGGACCAGTGGGTGAAGGACCGCGCCGACGAAGCCGCACGACGCGACGAGGACGATCGACCGTGGACCGCCGTGCACAACGCGTAATCGCAAGGGCGGTGAACGTTTTGGGCAAAACGTTCAGCGCCGAATGGCGAGTATGTTCGCAGTCATGGGCATCGCAGCGTCGACACTCACACCCGTCGAACAGACCGCATTCCTCACCGAATACGCACGCGCCCTGGACAGCCGTTCACGACGGCCGATCCTCGGCGACACATTGGCCAGTGACGTAGTCGGCAAGATCGACTACGACTTCGCGGGCCTCGGCGTGCAGATCAGTGTGGCCCTCCAGACCGCCCTGCGGGCCAAGATGCTCGACGACCGGGTGCGCCGGTTCGTCGCCGAGCATCCGGATGCCGTGGTGGTCGATCTGGGCGCCGGACTCGACAGCGGCGTGCACCGCGTTGCTCCCCCGCCGTCGGTCGCCTGGTACAGCGTCGACCTACCCGGGATCATCGCCTTGCGAAACCAGGTCCTGCCTGTGCACCCGCAGTCCCATCTGGTACCGGTGTCATTGACCGACGAGCACTGGCCCGACCCCATCCCCGCCGACCGCCCGACCATGTTGATCGCCGACGGACTGTTCGCCTTCCTGTCCGAACCGGTGATCGCCGGGATCTTTCGGCGGATCACCGAGCACTTCGGATCCGGCGAAATTGCCTTCAACGACTACGGCGGGATCGGCTGGTTCAGCCGTGCGGCGATCAAGGTCTTTCCGCAGAAGATGTTCAAGGACGTCGGAAGCCAGTGGGGTTATGCCGGCTTCAAGGACGCACACCACCCGGAGACCTGGAACCCACGGATGGTCCTCGTCGAGGAGGCCAGCCTCACCGCAGCGCCGGAGGTCGATCTCTTCCCGCGCTGGCTGCGGGTGCCCACCAAACTGATGGGCAAGACGAAGGCCGGCGCCCGGAAGGCGCGGATCCTGCGCTACGCGTTCTAACCGCTGCCGATGGCGAGAACGGAGCCAACCGCCGTTGCGTCAGCCGCCGAGGCAACCGGGGCCGAGCAGCGCCTTCAAATCCCCCATCAGTGCCGACGTCATCGCCACGCGAAGGTCCTCCGGCAGTTCCAGCGTGGTGATCCGGTCACCGCTGATCAACCGGAGCTGCACCTGCGAGGTCCCGGGATGGCGCGACAGCACCTGCTTGAGTGCGCCGACCTTCTCGATGGTGCATTGCCGGGTGGGCAGGCGCACCGCGAGTGGCCGGTCCACCTGAGCGTTCGAGAAGTCGGGAACCACGAGCTCGTTGGCGATGAGCGAGATCCGGTCGTCGCGGATGTTCACCTTGCCTGCCACCAGTACCACCGCGTCGTCGGCGATGTCCGCGCCGAACGTCGAGTACGTGTGCGGGAAGAACATCACCTCGATGCCGCCGGTGAGATCCTCCAATTGGGCTGATGCCCAGGGCATTCCGTTCTTGTTCACCCGCCGGTTCACCGAGGCGAGGATGCCGCCGACGCGCACCTGCGTGTCGGTGGCGACGTCACCGTCGAGGATGGCAGGAATCTGGGTGTCCACCTGAGCCGCCAGCAGGTGCGCGACCCCGTTGAGCGGATGACCCGACACGTAGAGGCCCAGCATCTCCCGCTCGAGTGCGAGTTTGTGCTTGTCGTCCCACTCCTCGTCGGGGACCCTGATGGTGAAGACCGCGTCCGCGGCAGTGTCGGCGCCACCGAACAGGTCGAACTGACCCATCGCCTCGGCCTTCTTGGTGCCAAGCACCGAGTCGACGGCGTCGGTGTGGATCAGGAACAACCCCTTGCGGGGATGCCCGAGCGAGTCGAAGGCGCCCGCCTTGATCAGCGACTCCGTCACCTTCTTGTTGCACGCGGTGATGTCGACCTTGTTCAGGTAGTCAGAGAAGTCGGTGTACTTGCCCTTGTCGGTGCGCGTATTGATCAGCGAGGCAACCACATTCGAACCCACGTTGCGCACGGCACCCAGTCCGAACCGGATGTCGGCGCCGACGGACGCGAAGTTCAGCACCGACTCGTTGACGTCGGGCGGCAGCACGGTGATGCCGAGTCGGCGGCAGTCCGCCAGGTAGACCGCGGCCTTGTCCTTGTCGTCGCCGACGGAGGTGAGCAGGCCGGCCATGTACTCGCCGGGGAAGTTGGCCTTGAGGTAGGCCGTCCAGTACGACACCAGCCCGTAGCCTGCGGCGTGCGACTTGTTGAACGCGTAGTCCGCGAACGGAAGGACGGTGTCCCACAGCGCCTTGATGGCCGGCGCGGAGAAGCCGTTGGCCTTCATGCCGTCGGAGAAGCCCTCGTACTCCTTGTCGAGCACTTCGCGCTTCTTCTTGCCCATGGCCTTGCGCAGAATGTCTGCTCGGGCTAGGGAGTAACTTGCCACCTTCTGCGCGATGCGCATGATCTGCTCTTGATAGACGATCAAGCCGTGCGTCTCGGCCAGGATTTCGGCCAGCGGCTCCGCCAGTTCGGGATGGATCGGCTTGACGGCCTGGCGCCCATTCTTGCGGTCGGCGTAGTCGTTGTGGGCGTTCATGCCCATCGGCCCGGGCCGGTATAGCGCGATGACGGCGACGACGTCCTCGAACGCCGTGGGCTGCATGCGCCGCAGCAGATCGCGCATCGGGCCGCCGTCGAGCTGGAAGACGCCCAGGGTGTCGCCGCGGCCGAGCAGTTCGTAGGTGGCCGGGTCGTCGAGCGGCACCGCATCGAGATCCAGGTCGATGCCCCGGTTCGCCTTGATGTTCTCGATGGCGTCGCCGATGATGGTCAGGTTTCGCAGGCCGAGGAAGTCCATCTTCAGCAGGCCGATGGCCTCGCACGACGGATAGTCCCAGCCGGTGATGACGGCACCGTCCTGCGGCCGCTTCCACAGCGGAATCGACTCGATCAGCGGCTCGGAGCTCATGATCACCGCGCAGGCATGTACGCCCGCGTTGCGGACCAGGCCCTCCAGCCCGCGCGCGGTTTCGTAGATGGTGCGCACGTCCGGGTCGGTGTCGAGCAGGTTGCGGACCTCGACCGCTTCCTTGTACCGCTCGTGGTTGGGGTCGGTGATGCCCGACAGCGGGATGTCCTTCGCCATGATCGGCGGCGGGAGTGCCTTGGTGATGCGGTCGGCGATGGCGAACCCGGGCTGCCCGTAGTGCACCCGGGCCGAGTCCTTCAGTGCCGCCTTCGTCTTGATGGTGCCGAAGGTGATGACCTGCGCGACGCGGTCGCTGCCCCACTTGTTCGCGGCGTAGCGCAGCATCTCGCCGCGGCGGCGGTCGTCGAAGTCGATGTCGATGTCGGGCATCGATGCGCGTTCGGGGTTCAAGAAGCGTTCGAAGAGCAGCCCGTACTTGATCGGGTCGATGTTCGTGATGCCGAGCGCGTAGGCCACCAGCGACCCCGCCGCAGAGCCGCGGCCCGGGCCCACCCGGATGTCGACCGAACGGGCGTAGTCGATCAAGTCGGCGACGATGAGGAAGTAGGACGGGTAGCCCTTGTCGCAGATGACCTTGATCTCGTAGTCGGCACGGTCCACGTATTGCCCGGGCGCGCCCGACGGGAAGCGGCGGGCGAGCCCCCGCTCGACCTCGTGGCGCAACCACGACGCCTCGTCGTGGCCGTCCGGCACCGGGAAGACCGGCATGCGGTCCTTCGGCGCCCACACGTCGGCGTAGGACTGCACGCGCTCGGCGATCAGCAACGTCGAATCACACGCAGCCGGGATGTCGGCCCACAAGGTGCGCATCTCGGCGGCCGACTTCAGGAAGTAGCCGTCCCCGTCGAACTTGAACCGGTTCGGGTCCGACAAGGTCTTGCCGGTCTGGATGCACAGCAGCGCCTCGTGGTTGTGCGAGGCCTCGCGGGTCACGTAGTGACAGTCGTTGGTCGCGAGCGGCGGGATGTCGAGCTTCCGCCCGACCTCCAGCAAGCCCTCCCGCACACGACGCTCGATGGACAGGCCGTGGTCCATCAACTCCAGGAAGAAGTTCTCCGGGCCGAAGATCTCGCGCCACTTCGCCGCGGATTCCAGCGCCTCGCGTTCCTGGCCGAGCCGCAGCCGGGTCTGCACCTCGCCCGACGGACACCCCGTCGTCGCGATGATGCCCTCGGCGTGCTCGGCGATGATCTCGGCGTCCATCCGCGACCACTTGCCGAGCTGCCCCTCGAAGGAGGCCAGTGACGACAGCTTGAACAGGTTGCGCAGCCCGGTCGCGTTCTCGGCGACCATGGTCATGTGCGTGTACGACCCGCTGCCGGACACGTCGTCGGACTTCTGGCTGGGGTCGCCCCACAGGATGCGCTTGGTGTCGAACCGCGATGCCGGCGCGATGTACGCCTCGACGCCGATGATCGGCTTGATACCCACACTGGTTGCCGCGTTGTAGAACTCGCTGGCACCGAACATGTTGCCGTGGTCGGTCATCCCGATGGCCGGCATTTCCAGCCGTTGAGCCTCGGCGAGCATCGGCGTCACCTTCGCCGCACCGTCCAGCATCGAGTACTCGGTGTGGTTGTGCAGATGCACGAAGGAGTCGCTGCGATGAGCGCTCGCGCGAAGAGGCGACGGACTGTCCATAGGCCCGTCAGTCTAGGACGGCCGACCGACACCGCCGGGCGTGTCGCGAGCGCGTTTCGCGGCGTGTCACGAAGTTTCTCAAAGAAGCCCTGGGACGGCCCTCACCGGCTCGCCCGCCTCGCTCAGCAAGCCATCCGAGAGCAGCCGTTCGAGTTGCTTGGTTATCAGGTACATGACGGCCTCGTCGTCGACGAAGCCGGCGTGGAAGCCCAGGCCCCACAGCATTGCGTGCAGCATGTCGGCGATCGGCGCGACCACCGCGTCGGCGGCCAGTTCACCGCGCGCCTTCCCGTCGACGAGCACTGACTCCAGGTAGCTGCGCAAGACGCTGCCCGTGCCTGCCCGCAGTTCGGGGTTGCGGGTGGCCTCCAGGCGGGCGCTCACCAGGAACGCGATCTGCGTGCGATCCCTGAAGTCGGCGTCGTGCATCGCGGCCACCAGCGCGGTCAACTGCCCGAGGAGCGTGTCCTTGCGCTTCGCGGCGCCAATGCAATCGACCATCACGCCGCTCGCGTCGGCGACGAGTACGCGGTAGATCTCTTCGCGCGAGTCGAAGTAGTAGTGCAGGGTGGGACGGCTCAGGTCGGCGGCCATCGCGATCGCCTGAAAGGTGGCAGCGTGATAGCCGCGCTCGATGATGACTTGGCGCGCCGCCTTGAGGATGCGATTGCGCGTTTCGGCGGAATCGGAGCCAACAGGCCGGCCGCGGCGTCGAGCCGCCGGCAGCGACTGACCGTTGACTTGCAGCATGTCCCTGACCTCACCAGCGAGGTGAGATGGCCTCGCCTGGCAAACCGTATTGCATAGCTAGGGGTCGGTCAACCCGGCAGGGCCCGCAAACGTTGCGCGAGGTATTTGGCGACGCCGGGGTCCGTGGTGGCGTCGATCGCCCGACGGTAGGCGCGCTCGGCGTCGGCGACGCGGTCCGCGGCCGCCAGCAGATGAGCCCGCACCGCCCATGCGGGCTGGAAGCGCTCGACGGCGGGATCGGTCACCGCGTCCAGCGCCCGCAATCCCGCGGCAGGCCCGTCGATCTCGCCGTCGAGCGCGGCCAGTGCGACCTGCGCACCCAGCGACGGCGCCGTCCGCACCAGCGCCCGATGCAGCCTGCGCAGCGTCTCGGCGTCCACCGGAACACCCGAGACGCGGGTGCAGTGGGCGGACTGGATGGCCGCCTCGTACTGGAACCGGCCGGGGCGGTGTTTGGTGTGCGCCCGGCTGAGCAGCGCCTCACCGCGGGCGATCATGGCCCGATCCCACCGGCCGGTGTCCTGCTCCTCGAGCGGAACGAAGCAACCGTCCTCGGCCCGACGCGCAGGCCGCCGGGCTTCGGACAGGCAGACCAGCGCCGCGAGGCCGAGCACCTCGGGCTCCTCGGGTAGCAGGTCGGCGAGCACCAGGGCCAGGTGCACCGCCTCGGCTGACAGCGTTTCCACGGGCAAGCCCTGGGGCACCAACTGCCAGTCGATGGAATATGCCCCGTAGACCGCCTCCAATATCGCGGGAAGCCGCTCGGCGAGGTGCTCGCGGTCGGGCATCGCGAACGGAATTCCGGTATCCCGGATGCGTTTCTTGGCACGAACGAGTCGTTGCGCCATGGCGGCGGGCGCGACGGCGAACGCCTCCGCGATCGCCGTCGCGTCCACGCCGAGGACGACCTGCAGCATCAGCGGGGTCCGGACGCTCGCGGCGATGGCGGGGTGCGCGCACACCAACATCAGTTCGAGCCTGCGATCGGGGATGGCAGGGCGGGCGGTCACGTCGACGGAGGCTTTCAGATTCCCAGTCGGTTTCGTCGAGCGGCACGTTGGCCCGCCTTGCCGCCGACTTCCAGGTATCGCGGAGCCGGTTGCGGGCAACGACGAGCAGCCAGGCCTCCGGGTTGTCCGGGGTGCCGTCATCGGGCCAGCGCGTCAACGCCCGCTCCATGGCATCGGCGAGCGCGTCCTCGGCAGCGGCGATGTCGCGGCTGGGCGCGGCAAGGAGGGCCAGCAGCCGACCGTACGACTCGCGGACGACCTCGGCGAGCGCCGAGGTCGCCCGCGAGCGTTGCCCGTTCAGGGGTTGTACCACCCGCGCTCCGGAGCGTAAGTCCTTGCCACCGGGCGGATCTCGACGGATCCCCAGCCGTTCGCGGGATTGCGCTGAGCCCACTTCAGCGCCTCGTCCAGGTTGGCCACGTCGATGACGAAGATGCCGCCGAGCTTCTCCTTGCTGTCGGCGAACGGTCCGTCCTGGACCTCGGGTGCGCCGTTGCGCGCGGTGACCGTCGTGGTGGCCTCGACGGGCGCGAGCACTTCGGTGGTGATCAGCACGCCTGCGGCCGACAGATCGTCGGCGTACGCCGCGAACGCTGCCATCGCGGGCGCCATGTCCTCCTCGGTCAAACCGATGGAGGGGCCCTCCTGGTAGTGCATGAGCAGGCAGTAACGCATCGCGGTGTCCTTTCTGACGGAATGTTGACGAGCTCTTTGTTCTTCGCGCAAGCGCTCATCACCGGTATGACGACTCGGACATCGTCCGATCGACACGTGCCCGCCAGATCGCGTCGCCACTGAAGACGGCCAGCGCGGCCCAGATGAGTGCGAAGCCCAGCCACCGCGCCGCGGGCATCGGCTCGTGCCCGACCAGTACGCCCCAGGTGAGCTGCATCGCAGGCGTCAGGTAGAACAGCAGGCCCATCGTGACCATCGGCAGCCGCTGGGCCGCCGCGGCGAACAGCAGCAGCGGCAGCGCCGTCAGCACGCCCGCCGAGACCATCAGCAGGGCGTGGCCCGCCCCGTGCTCGATGAACGTCGCATCGCCGACGGCGTTCAGGACGACGAGGAAGGCCAGCGCGAACGGAGTCGCTATCCCGGCCTCGATGCCGACGCTGACCCGCGGATCGACCGGAACCACCTTCTTCACCGCGCCGTACAGAGCGAACGACGATGCCAGTCCGAGGGCAATGACCGGCACCGTGCCGACCTCCACCGTCATGACGACGACGGCGACGACCGCGATCGCCAATGCGACGAACTGCGCACGGGTGAGCCGCTCGCGAAAGATCAACAGCCCCAATGCGACCGTGACGAGCGGGTTGATGAAGTAGCCGAGCGCGGCGTCCACTACGTGGCCGTTGTTGACCGCGTAGATGTAGATCACCCAGTTGACCGAGATCAGAGCCGATGCGAACGTCAGCTGCAGCCAGGTGCGCGCCGTCATGGCGCGGATGTCGCCGAACCGGCGGACCACCGCGATGACCACGACCATCAGGACGAAGCACCACACGATGCGGTGCGCGAGGATCTCGAAGGCACTGGCGGGCTTCAGCAGCGGGAAGAACGCCGGGAACAGGCCCCAGGACGCGTAGGCGCCGACACCGGAGAACACGCCCGCTCTGCGGGTGCGTGCTTCCGGGACACCGGTCACGAGTCGTGGTGGCGCAGCACGTCGAGGGCGTGTTGCAGGTCCGCCGGATACGGACTGGTGATCTCGATGCGCCGCCCGTCGGCGGGATGGGCGAACGCCAGCGACCGCGCATGCAGCCACTGCCGTTCCAGCCCAAGCCGTTTCGCCAGAGTCGGGTCGGCACCGTAGGTCAGGTCGCCGCAGCACGGATGGTGCAACGCCGCGAAGTGCACCCGGATCTGGTGTGTGCGACCGGTTTCCAGATGCACGTCGAGCAGACTTGCCGCCTGGTGCGCCTCCACGGTGTCGTAGTGCGTGATGCTGTGCCGCCCGCCCTCGGTGACGGCGAACTTCCAGTCGTTGCTCCTGTGCCGCCCGATCGGCGCGTCGATGGTTCCGCTCGACGGGTCGGGGTGGCCCTGAACGAGTGCGTGATAGCGCTTGTCGACGGTGCGCGCCTTGAATGCCCGCTTGAGCACGGTGTAGGCGCGTTCGGAGATCGCGACCACCATCACCCCGGAGGTGCCGACGTCGAGGCGGTGCACGATGCCCTGCCGCTCGTGGCACGCCCGGACGTGGTGATGCGGTAACCCGGCCGCGGCCAGCCCACCGAGCACGGTGGGGCCGGTCCACCCCACCGACGCGTGCGCGGCGACACCGGCGGGTTTGTCCACCGCCACGATGTCGGCGTCGGAATACAGGATCGTCATGCCCTCGATGTCGACCGGCCGATTCTCTAGTGGCGCAGGGTCTTCGGGCAGTCGTGACCTCGAGCCAGGCCCCGGCCGCCAGGCGGTCAGACTTGCCGGCGGGCGAGCCATCCAGCTCGACGCCACCGGCTTCGGCCATCGCGGCGACCGCGGTGCGGGACAGGCCGAGCAGCCGGGACAGGCCGGCGTCGACACGCATGCCCGCCAGCCCCTCCGGAACCGGCATGGAACGCGTCGTCATGCGTCGGGTTCGTCGCTCGGCGGGCGACTCACCGCGACGGCAGGCGCGCCGTCGGGTCTGCGCCGCCCGACCACGTCGAAGTCATAGCCGAACAACGACAGCGCCACCAGCAGGATCGCCCCACCCACCACCGCGGGATCGGCGACGTTGAACACCGGCCACCAGCCGACGGACAGAAAGTCGACGACGTGGCCACGCAGTGGACCCGGCGAGCGGAAGAACCGGTCCATCAGATTGCCGAGTGCACCGCCCAGGATCATGCCCAGCCCGATCGCCCACCACGGCGAGACCAGCCGGCGACCCATCCACGTGATGCCGAACACCACACCGGTGGCGATCAGGGTGAGCACCCAGGTGTAGCCCGGTGGCCATCGAGAACGCGGCGCCCGAGTTGCGGACGAGAGTCCACGTCACGGTGTCGCCGATGATGGACACCGGCTGTCCGGGTGTCAGCAGTTTGACCGCCAGCACCTTGGTCACGATGTCCAGAGCGAGCACGACGGCGGCGACCGAAACCAGTAGGCGCAGTCGACGCCGCGAGGGCCGCGGCGGGGTTCCCTCATCCGCGGTCGCTGGCTCGGCCGAGCCCGTTGATTCATCAGTCACTCCACCATCATCCCAAAGTGGCGATGGTGAACAATCGCCGCATGAGCCGCATCGTCGTCATCACCACCGGCGGCACCATCGCCACCAGCACCGACGACGACCGGCGTTGCACGTCCAACCCGCACCGGCAGCGACCTGATCGACGGCCTCGACGGCGCTGATCTCGAGGTCGTCGACCTCTTCGCCGTCGACAGTTCCGAGCTGACGCCCGCGGACTGGGACCCATCGGCGCGGCCGCCAAGGCGGCGGTGTCCGCGGGCGCCGACGGCGTGGTCGATCACCCACGGCACCGACACGATGGAGGAAACGGCGTTGTGGCTGGAGCTCACCTACGACGGTGACGCCCCGGTGGTGCTGACCGGAGCGATGCGCAGCGCCGACGCACCGGACGCCGACGGGCCGCGGAACCTGCGCGATGCGCTGGCGGTGGCGGCGAGCCCGACCGCACGGGGCCAGGGCGTGCTGGTGAGTTTCGGCGGCCGGACGCTGCAGCCGCTCGGCCTGTACAAGGCCGCCACCGGCGATCTGAGCGGTTTCGCCGGCACCGCCGTCGCCGCCGAACCGGACCGTCGGGCCTTCCTCGGCCACCTGTCGGCCGCAGCCGCGCCGCGCGTCGACATCGTCGCCGCCTATGCGGGCAGCGACGGCGTGGCGCTGGACGCCGTCGTGGCGGCGGGGGCGCGTGGCGTCGTGCTGGAGGCCCTGGGCTCGGGGAACGCCGGAGCCGCCGTGATCGAGGCCGTGCGACGGCACTGCCGCGACGGCGTGGTGGTGGCGTTGGGTACCCGCGTCCCCGGTGGGCGCGTCCGGCCGGGCTACGGGCCGGGCCGGGCCCTGGTGGACGCGGGCGCGGTCGTGGTGCCGCGGCTACGCCCACCGCAGGCGCGGGTCCTGCTGATGGCCGCTCTGGCGGCGGATGCGCTCCGTCGCCGACGTCTTCTCGGCGTGGGGCTGAGCGGCCGCTACTCGCCGGCTTCGCGCGTCTGCCCGGTCGAGGTGCGTCGACGTACTCCGGCCAGTCCAGGCTGTCGACGGGGTTGGCCCGGCGAATGTCGGGCGTGTCGACGGGCAGCGTGTGCACCGGACCCGGGCCGCTGCTGCGGGTCTCGAACCGCACCGTCATCACGCCGTGCCCGGCACCCTGGACCCAGCCGTGCCCGTACTCGGTGTGCCGGACGTCGTCGCCGATGCGCCACGCCGCAGGCGCCTGTTCGGCGCTGGCGCGCGGCCACGGCCGCAGGCGGGGCGTCGGACGCCTCGAGCACCTGCTCGAGATCCGGGAACAGCGATTCCTGCTGGACGTCCGAGAGTCCCGAGAACCCGACGCCGACCAGCCGGATCGGCCCGATCTCGACGGGGTCGAGCAGCAGTCGGCGGGCGGTGCCGATCAGCGTCGCCGCGTCGGTGGTGGCGTACGGCAGCGTCGCCGAGCGGGTCAGCGTGCTCATGTCGGACTTCTTGAGCTTGACGGTCACGGTGCGGGCGCCGCGGCCGTCGCGCTCGAGGCGCCGGTGGGCATGTTCGCCGATCGGGCCCCGTGGCGTCGCGCAGCTGGTTCGAGCGTGGTCAGGTCCTCGGCGAACGTCGACTCGGCGCTGATCTGTTTGGCATCGGCGCGTTCTCGGCGACCGGCCGATCGTCGATGCCCTGCGCGAGCCGGTGCAGCGCGGGCCCGACGGTGCCGCCGAGGATGTCGGCGACCTCGGTGTCCTGAGAGCGCCGCGAAGGCGCCGACGGTGTCGATGCCCAGCCGGTGCAGTTTCTCCTCGGCGACCGGCCCGATGCCCCACAGCCGGCGCACCGGCAGCCCGGCGAGCAGGGTGCGCTCCTCGTCACGGCGGACGACGCGAATGCCGTTCGGCTTGGCCAGATCCGAGGCGATCTTGGCGATCTGCTTGCCCGAGCCCGCTCCGACGGAGGCGACCAGCCCGGTCTCACTGAGCACCCTGGCGCGCAGATGCTCGCAGAACCGCTCGACCTCGTCGGCGGGTGCACCGGCGAGTTCGATGGGCTCGCCGAACGCCTCGTCGAACGACAGTTGTTCGAGCACCGGCACCATCGACCGCACCGTGTCGAACACCCGGCGGCTGGCCACGCCGTACACCACGCCGCGCGGCGGCAGCACCACCGCCGCCACGCCGACCAGTCGGCGGGCCTGGTGCATCGGCATCGCCGACCGGGCGCCGAACACGCGCGACTCGTAGCTGGCGCCCGCGACGACGCCGCGGCCGCCCAGGCCGCCGACCAGAACGGGGCGCCCCCGCAGCGTGGGCCGGGTCAGCTGCTCGACGGACGCGAAGAACGCGTCCATGTCGAAGTGCAGCACCCATCGCCCTTCCACAGCCGCGATGCTAGGGCGCTAGCCTGACGCCATGGCACAACAGGCCCGCGACGTGCCGATCCGGGACGAGTCGATCCGCCTTGGACAGTTCCTCAAGCTGGCCGACCTGATCGACAGCGGCGCGGACGCCAGAGCGGCCATCGCCGACGGGCGGTCACCGTCAACGGTGATGTCGAACTCCGACGCGGCAGGCAGTTGCACCCCGGCGACACCGTGTCGATCCGCGGACATGCCGCCCGGGTCACCGCTGGATGAGCATGCCTGCGACAGCACGCCTTTCGGTCACGCCCTAGCGATCGCCACCCGCACGCCGTCGCCGATCTCGCTGCCGTCGGCCGGCTCGCCGAACTCGAAGCTGGTGGCCAGGATCTCGCGGGCGATCAGGTCGCTGTGCGTGCGCGCCCAGTCCTCCTGCTGCCGGTGGCACCGACATCACCACCGAGATCCGGTCGGACACGTCCAGGCCGGTCGACTTGCGCAGCTCCTGCAGTTCGCGGATGCGGTCCTTGGCCCAGCCCTCGGCCTCCAGCTCTTCGGTGACGGTGCCGTCGAGCACCACCAGCCCGGCGCCGTCGGGCAGCGCGGCGGTGTACTCCGGGTCGGCCGCCACCAGCCGCGAGCTGTACTCCTCGGGCTGCAGCACGGCGGGCCCGGCGGTCAGCGTGCCGTCGGCGTTGACGACGCGCCTCGCCCGCCTTGACGGCCTTGATCGCGGCCTGCACGTCCTTGCCGAGCCGCGGTCCGGCGACCCTGGCGTTGACGGTCAGCTCGAAGCGGCCGTAGGTGGCGATGTCGTCGGTGAGCTCGACCGCCTTGACGTTGAGCTCGTCGGCGATCAGGTCGCGGAACGGCTCGCAGCCGTCTGCGGATTCTCCACCGCCACAGTCAGTTTCGGCAGCGGCAGCCGCACGCGCAGCTTCTTGGCCTTGCGCAGCGACGACGCCGCCGAGCGACACCTCGCGGACCAGGTCCATGTCGGCCACCAGCTGCGGATCCGGCGGGCAGCGACGTCGGCCTCGGGCCAGTCGGTCAGATGCACCGACCGCTCACCGGTCACCCCGCGCCAGATCACCTCGGTGATCAGCGGCAGCAGCGGCGCGGCCAGCCTGCCGGTCACCTCCAGCACGGTGTGCAGCGTGTCGATGGCGTCGGGATCCTCCTCCCAGAACCGCGAACGCGACCGTCGCACATACCAATTCGTCAGCGCCTCGGTGAACTGGCGCAGCTGGTCGCAGGCCCCCGAGATGTCGCAGACATCCAGCGACTTCGGTGAGGTCGTCGCGCAGCGCGGCGAGCTTGGCCAGGATGTAGCGGTCCAGCACGTTCGTCGAGTCGGTGCGCCAGGTGCCCTTCTTCGGCGCGTAGAGCGCCAGGAAGGTGTAGGCGTTCCACAACGGCAGCAGCACCTGCCGGACGCCTTCGCGGATGCCCTGCTCGGTGACGATCAGGTTGCCGCCGCGCAGGATCGGCGACGCCATCAGGAACCAGCGCATCGCGTCGGAGCCGTCGCGGTCGAACACCTCGGTGACGTCGGGATAGTTGCGCAGCGACTTGCTCATCTTCTGGCCGTCGTTGCCCAGCACGATGCCGTGCGCCACACAGGTTTTGAACGCCGGGCGGTCGAACAGCGCGGTGGCCAGGACGTGCAGCGTGTAGAACCAGCCGCGGGTCTGCCCGATGTACTCGACGATGAAGTCGCCGGGAAAGTGCGGCCCGTGATCGCACCACCCCGAACCACTCTGGTTCTCGAACGGATAGTGCACCTGCGCGTACGGCATCGAGCCCGAGTCGAACCACACGTCGAAGACGTCCTCGATGCGCCGCATCGTCGAGCTGCCCGTCGGGTCGTCGGGGTTGGGCCGGGTCAGCTCGTCGATGTAGGGCCGGTGCAGATTCGTCGGCCGCACGCCGAAGTCGCGCTCGAGCTCGTCGAGGCTGCCGTACACGTCGATGCGCGGATACGCCGGATCGTCGGACTTCCACACCGGAATCGGGCGTGCCCCAGTAGCGGTTTCGCGAGATCGACCAGTCGCGGGCGCCCTGCAGCCACTTGCCGAACTGGCCGTCCTTGACGTGCTCGGGATACCAGGTGATCTCCTGGTTGAGCTCGACCATGCGGTCGCGGAAGTCG
Organism: uncultured Actinomycetota bacterium; assembly: GCA_963849055.1. Classification (GTDB taxonomy): domain Bacteria; phylum Actinomycetota; class Actinomycetes; order Mycobacteriales; family Mycobacteriaceae; genus Mycobacterium. The sequence continues at coordinate 212,073 of CAWKFI010000008.1, read as the reverse complement.
GTGACCTTGATGAACCACGACGACACCGCCCGGTAGATCAACGGGTTCCGGCACCGCCAGCAGTGCGGGTAGGAGTGCTCGTAGGTCTCGTGGCGCAGCAGCACCGCGCCGTTGGCGCCGCCGAGCCGGTCTGGTTCTTCAGGTCGCGGATGATCTGCGGGTTGGCGTCGAAGACGTGCTGGCCCGCGTAGTCGGGCACCGTCGCGTCGAACCGGCCCTTGGAGTCGACCGGAGTGACGGCGACGATGTCCGCCGCCTCGCGCGGTGGCCATGTCGTCCTCGCCGTACGCCGGCGACATGTGCACGATGCCGGTGCCGTCCTCGGTGCTGACGAAGTCGGCGGGCAGCACCCGGAAGGCGTTGGTCGGAGTCCATGAAGTACGGGAACGGCGGCAGGTAGCGCGACGCCGAGCAGATCGCGCCCGGTGTAGGTGCCCACGATCTCGGGCTCTTCGCCGAGTTCGCGGGCGTAGGCCGCCAGCCGCGCCTGCGCCAGCACGTAGCGCCGGCCGTCGGGCGCCTCGCACCGCGACGTAGGTGACCTCGGGATTGACCGCGACGGCCTGGTTGGACGGCAACGTCCACGGCGTCGTCGTCCAGATCAGCAGGTAGGCGCCGTCGAGTCGGTCCACCGTCGACCCGGAATCCGACGGTGAGCGCCGGGTCCTGGCGGCTCTGGTAGACGTCGTCGTCCATCCGCAGCTCGTGGCTGGACAGCGGGGTCTCGTCGTTCCAGCAGTACGGCAGCACCCGGTTGCCCTCGTAGGCCAGGCCCTTGTCCCACAGCTGCTTGAACGCCCAGATCACCGACTCCATGAAGCCGGGATCCAGTGTCTTGTAGTCGTTGTCGAAGTCGACCCAGCGGGCCTGCCGGGTGACGTAGGCCCGCCATTCGTCGGTGTACTTGAGCACCGACGCACGGCAGGCGTCGTTGAACTTCTCGATGCCCATCTCTTCGATCTGGGCCTTGTCGGTGATGCCGAGCTGGCGCTGCACCTCGAGTTCGGCGGGCAGGCCGTGGGTGTCCCAGCCGAACCGGCGCTCCACCTTGTAGCCGCGCATGGTGCGGTAGCGCGGCACGATGTCCTTGACGTAGCCGGTGAGCAGGTGGCCGTAGTGCGGCAGGCCGTTGGCGAACGGCGGCCCGTCGTAGAACACGTACTCCGGTGCGCCGTCGCGTCGCGTCGATGCTGGCGCGGAAGGTGTCGTCGCTGTCCCAGTAGTCCAGGACCTCGGCTTCCAGCGCCGGGAAGTTCGGCGCTCCGGCGGCCGGCTTCGGATAGGCGGTCACTGCGAGGTCGTCTCCTGTGCCAAATTTCGCTGGCGCTCGGAAGCCCAGGTTCGTTCAGGCACGGGGACGACGTCGCGCGGTGCGCGAGCGCCGCGGTACCACCCCGCTTGCGCACACGAGGTGCGCCGCTCAATTCGGGGCGATGACGGGCCCACCCGTTCGGGTCTACTGAGCTGGGCGATCACTCGACGGCTGTTCTTCCGAAGGCTCCCCGGTGATGGCCGGATCAGCGCCTGTCCGTCGATTCTAGAGGTGCGCGGATTGGCAGGCTAATGCGCCATCGCCAGTTCGGCGGCACCGAGCACGGGCGCCGTGGCGTCCGAGGTCATCTCGATCAGCGCGAGCGGGAACTGCTCGGCGAGCTCTTCGACGGTGTAGGCTCGAAGCGGCTGGCGTCGTACCACCAGTCGAGCACGAGGACTCCGTCGCGCGGTATGCGCGCAGCTCGAGAGCGTGGCCGAGGTGCGCCGGACCGGACGGCCCCATAGGCGAACAGGACGTCGGACAGCGGTTGCACGACCGGGTAGTCGGGAACTCCGTGCACCGTCCGGTGCAGCGCCACGGTCGCCAGCCAGAGTAGTGGACGCTGGCCAGCATCTCGGTGGCGTCGATCCGCTGCGGCGCCACGCAGGACAAGGCGACCGGGTACACGGCGCGACCGTGGCCGGGCACGTCGACGGCAACGACGCCGTCGCCGATGGTCCGCCCGATCGCGCGACCCAGCGCCGCCAGCAGGACTCCTCGGCGGTGACGCCGAGTGCTTCGCTGGCGCCGTCGAGTTCGCTGTGGTCATCGACCTCCGAGAGTGGGCAGCCGACAACAGCGCGGCGATCGGCTGCGTCGGGCTGGCCAGCACCGTCGTAATCAGTCACCGTGAAAGTTTGCGAGCATCATGTGAGCGAGATGTACACGACTGTCCCAGAAATGGGAGACCTCTACCAAAACTGTGACGGCAGTGTCAATTAATGGCTAACACTCCTGTTCGTGGTTGGCACTGCCCAATCGCGGGAAGTGGGGTTATGGTGTACAGGTGCCGCGTACCGATGAAAACGGCAGACAGCTCAAAGCCCTGCTCGACTACCTGCTCGACGGAGACGTCGACGCCAAGGCGATCTACGACGCGCTCGGCACCTCCAGCAGCACGTACTACCGGCGCATCAAGGAAGCCGACTACCCGAACGCCGAGGAGTTGCGGCACGTCGCCGACCGGTTCAGCCTCAGCTATCCCGACCTGCAGATCCGGTTCGGACTGATGAGTCGCGAAGAGGTGTGGAGCTACCTCGAGTCCGCGCCGGTGAGCGGTCGCGACGGCTACACGAAACGACAGCACCGACGTACGGACCGTCCGCGCGACCGAAGCTGTCCGAGCTCACGCCGCGACCCGACGCACCCCCGCTTTAGCAGTAGTATTTGCTGAACACGCGTTCAGCTCGAAGGCGACACCGATGGCCCTGACAGTCCTCATCGCGATCACCACTGGCTGTATCGCGTGGAGTTTGTGGATTCGCCGTGTCACGTGGTCGTGCCGCTGGGAGGTCGCCGCCACCCTCAACATCGCCTTGCAGGGCGTAGCGGTGCTGCTCATGTCGCCATTGGCCTCCGAAACCCTCGGGCATTGGCTACATGCGCTGACCGGCAAGTGGAATCTCGAGGACTACATCGGCCACGACCTGTACATCGTCGCGGCGTCGGCCGTCGTCTACAACGCGCTGGGCCGGCTGCAGGACGACCACGCGATGCAGAGGACGTTCAAGCAGTACGTCGAGCTTCCGGCGACGCTGTGCATTCCGCTGCTGCTGGCCACGTTCACGCTCGGCAACGGCGCCCACGTCTACGCGGCCGACTTCTTCGACGTGCCCACCGACTTCTGGCTCAACATCTACTGGCTGCTGCTCTGCGGCACGCTGATCTACCTGCTGGGTTACGGTGCCGCGTGCGCTGCTGGTGCTGCGCAAGGATCCGCGGTCGCGCGCGCGTCGCCAACGTCTACCTGATCGCGTCCTTCAGCGGCATCATGGCGTGCCTCGTCCGCGTCGTCACCGCGTTCGTGCCCGCGCTGCAGCGCGCTCGAAAACGGCACCCTGGTATGGATCTTCGCCTGCATGTGCGGCGCCGGATTCGCCCTTACCTCGGCGCATTCCTGGCGCATCAAGACCAAGTGGTTCAGCAAGGCCAACACCTAGGACGGGACGCGCGTCCCGCACGTACAGGCGTCGACCGAGGCACACGAGCAGCTCATCGCCCACTCGATGATCTCCCTGGCCCGCTTCAAGGTCGCCATCTGCGCATCGATGTCCACTAGCTTGGCCCTGGCCAGTGACCGACTGGCCGGACGGCCCGGCGAGGCATCGGAAAGCAGGACGCGGATCTCGTCGAGAGTGAAGCCCGCTGCCTTGCAGAGTCCGATCACCTCGAGCCGGGTCAGCACGGAATCGTCATAGCGCCGGCGGCCGCCGACCCTGGCCGGTGGGCGCAGCAGGCCCGAATCCTCGTAGTACCGCAACGTGGTGGCCGCCACGCCGGACCGCTGGGCTACGTCGCCGATCGAAAACGGGGGTTGCACGGTCCCATCCTGGCGCGACGGGGACTTGACTTCAAGCCGACTCGAAGTCGTTCAATCGGATCATGACCGACATCGCCCTCCTGGACACCCTCGCCGCCGCACGCTACGCACAACTGCGCACCTACCGCCGCGACGGCGTGGGCGTCGACACGCCGATCTGGTTCTACGTCGACGGCGACACCCTGTACTTCCGGACCAAGGTCGGTCCGAAGACCCGCAGGCTCACCGCCAATCCCCGCGTCGAACTGTGGCCGTGTGATCACCGCGGCCGTTACGCCGACGCCACGCCCACCGTGGCAGGGACGGCGTCGATCCTCGAGGGACGGGCCGCCGAGGCAGCAGACCGCGCGTTGCACCGCCGCTACGGCTGGCAGTACAACGTGGTCCCCCTACTCAAGCTGCCGGGCGTGAAGAACGTGCACAGCGGGCTTCCGCTACGCGAGAAGCTTCGCCGAGCGACCGCCAGAAGCGTCTGGCCCGACAGTGCCATCGTCGAGGTGAAGCTCGATCGGTCCGATGTGGGAACTGCTGCACCCGAAACCATTTGACGCTCCGGCTGCGACGCCGGGGCCCAGCGACCGCCGAATCGCGTTGCGGGCCAACGCCCTCATTACCTGCGAACGAAAAGATGAACCAGTGTGTCGACTGGCAACCGAACACGGGGTGCACGGTTCGAACCGCCACGCCCCGGTGTGCGCACTCGACGCTGCTCAGGACCCTGCGAGGCAGGATCGGACCGCAACGCGGCGAAATGCGCTCGAAAACAGGTGAACCACAAGTTCTTTGCTAATTTCACCCGCGGCTGGCACGATGCGGACGCGGCGCACGCCGGTGCCATCCCGCTGTGGCACGCGTCATTTCGCCATGACCGAGCAACTCGTGGTCTCATTCCATAAGCTCGACCTACTGTTTCCCGAACCACCGTTGAGAGAGGCCACTCGATGCCCGACTCGTCGATCCCCGCAATCCTCCGTGAACGGGCAAGTTTGCAGCCGAACGACACTGCATTCACGTTCATCGACTACGAACAGGATTGGGACGGCGTCACGACCAGCCTGACCTGGGGTCAGCTGTATCGCCGCACGACGAACCTGGCACGCGAACTCGCCGACGTCGCCACCACCGGTGACCGCGCGGTCATCGTGGCGCCACAGGGCCTCGAGTATCTGGTCGCGTTCCTCGGGTCGCTGGAGGCGGGACTCATCGCCGTTCCGCTGTCGACGCCGATGGTCGGGGCGCACGACGAGCGGGTCACCGCCGTGCTGCGGGACTCCGAGCCGACGGTCGTGTTCACCACCTCGCCGATCGCCGACATCGTCGCCGGGTACCTCAAACCACAGGGCGACCAGCCGGCACCGACCCTCATCGAGGTCGACAAACTGGACCTCGACGGCAGGCACCGCGCCATCCGCCGCGACGCGCCCCGCCCGGAAACCGCGTATCTGCAGTACACCTCGGGATCGACGCGCACACCGGCCGGCGTGATGGTGTCCTACCGAAACCTGAACGCCAATTTCGAGCAGATGATGACCGACTTCTTCCCGGAGGCGAAGGTGGCGCCCGCCGGCACCACCGCGGTGTCGTGGCTGCCCTTCTATCACGACATGGGATTGCTACTCGGCATCTGCGCGCCGATCCTCGGTGGCTGGCAGACGGTGGTCACCACGCCGTTGTCGTTCCTCGCCCGCCCGGCGCGGTGGATTCAGTTGATGGCCGGCAGCAAGAACGCCCTGACCGCCGCCCCGAACTTCGCCTTCGAGCTGGCCGTCGCGCGGACCACCGACGAGGACATGGCGGGGCTCGACCTGAGCGGGGTCGTGAGCGTGATGAGCGGCGCGGAACGGGTGCACGAGGCCACGCTCAAGCGCTTCAACCAGCGGTTCTCGCGTTTCGGCCTGCAGGAGAAGGTGCTCAAGCCGTGCTACGGACTGGCCGAGGCAACGCTGTACGTCGCCACCCGCGAGCCCGACGGCCCCAAGATCGTCAACTTCCATCTCGACAAGTTGTCGGACGGACAGGCGGAGCCGTGTGAAGCCGGCCAAGGTACGCCGCTGGTCAGCTACGGCACACCGAAATCACCGGTGGTGCGGATCGTGGACGCCGAGCAGAGGACCGAGTGCCCGCCGGGCAAGGTCGGCGAGATCTGGCTGCAGGGTGACAACGTGTGCCTCGGCTACTGGAACAAGGCCGAGCAGACCGAGGACACCTTCAACGGCCGGATCGTGAATCCCCCGGCCGGCACCTCCGAGGGACCATGGTTGCGGACCGGCGACCTGGGCTTCATCTTCGACGGCGAGCTGTTCATCATCGGCCGCATCAAGGACCTCGTCATCGTGCGGGGCACCAACCACTACCCCGACGACATCGAGGCGACGATCCAGGAGATCACCGGCGGCCGTGTCGCGGCGATCTCGGTACAGGACGATCGCAGTGAGCAGCTGGTCGCGATCATCGAAGTCAAGAAGCGCGGCGAGACCGACGAAGAAGTGCTCGAGAAGCTGCAATCCGTCAAACGCGATGTGACGTCGGCGATCTCGACGACGCACGGGCTGACCGCGGCGGATCTGGTGCTGGTGCCGCGAGGGTCCATTCCGATCACCACCAGCGGGAAGATTCGCAGGTCGGCCTGCGCCGAGCAGTACCGCAACGATCAGTTCACCCGGCTCGACGTGGGACGGGAGCCCGTCGGCGTCAGCGGATGATCTTGTAGCCGAACAGTTTCTGCAACCGCGCGGGCAGGACGGAGACCACCGTCCACTGGAAGAACAGCGTCCAGTACCCCACGGTGTCGAAACGCCGTGTCGAGGTGTAGACCGTGCGGGTTGGTAGGAAGAAGAAGTCACCCGACTCACGTGCCCGCTTGATCAACAGCAGGTCTTCACCCATGGTGAGGCGCTCGTCGAATTTGAGTGCCGGGAACAGTGAACGACGCGCTATCTGGATGGCGTAGGAGCCCTTCCCCCACCGGTGGGCAACGTCGTAGTAGGCAAACCATGCCCGCGCCGCGCGACCGCCGCCGAGCGGCCGAACCTTGGTGGTGCCCACCGAGAGTGGTTTGCGCGCAGCCAGAAGCATCGCCTCGAGATCGTTCAGGAAGCCGGGCTCGAGAATGGTGTCCGCGTCGAGGAAGACCACCCAGTCGCTGTCGTCGGAGAGCCGATCGATGCCGAAGTTCTTGGCGGCCGAGACCCCGGCCGTCGGGCTGGAGAAGACGCGGATGTTGCCGCCGTTGAACCGCTTTGCCACCTCGAGCGTCCGATCGGACGAGCAGTTCTCGACGACGATCGCCTCATATGATTCCTGCGGATACGACAGGTTCGCGATGTGTTCGAGGGTGTTTCCGATGTACTTCTCCTCGTTGTGTGCGGGAACGATGATCGAAAAGTGCAGTCGTCCGAGCACACCGTGATCGTAGCCTTGAACCACCACGGCAGCGGACGGGCCGTCGCAGCCTGCGAATCCGCGGCAGCTCCCCTGATTTCAGCGACCGCGCCGGTTCATCCTGCGCGGCACGTACCGGTCACGACGACACATCCGTTGCGTGACAGCAAAGGATTGGCCGCGCGGCCGACGATCGCACCGGGCGTGTGTTCGAACGCGATTGGAGCTCAAGGGGTTTGGTCGCCACGGCAAGCCCGGCCACGGTATCGTTTCCCCTTGTGATCGAGCTTGATGGCGTCGCGAAGACGTTCGGCGGTGAGGTGCCAGCGCTGCAGGACGTCAGCTTCTCCGTTCCCACCGGGACGGTCTGCGCCTTGCTGGGCCACAACGGGGCAGGCAAGACCACCGTCGTCAAGATCCTGTCCACATTGCTGCAGCCCGACGCAGGCAGAGCCATCGTGGCCGGGTACGACACCGTCGAACAGTCCGGACGGGTGCGCGCGAACATCGGTGTCACGGGACAGGAGACCGCGCTGGATCTCCTGCTCACCGGGCGGGAGAACCTCGAACTCTTCGGCAGGCTGCGCGGCCTGCGGCGCAAGCAATCCCGGCGTCGGGCCGACGAGCTGATCGACCAGTTCGACATGCGGCACGCCGCCGACCGACGGGTCGTCACCTATTCCGGGGGCATGCGGCGGCGCATCGACATCGCCGCGGCGCTGGTGGTTCCGCCGAAGGTCCTCTACCTCGACGAGCCGACCACGGGACTGGATCCCCGCAGCCGCCGCGACGTGTGGTCGTTGGTGTCGTCGCTGTCCGCTCAGGACGTGACGATCCTGCTCACGACGCAGTATCTCGAAGAGGCCGACGTTCTCAGCGACTCGATCGTCATCCTCGACTCCGGCCGGGTCATCGCCAGCGGGACGGCCGAGGACCTCAAGCGGCGCGTGGGGTTCAGCTTCTGCCAGGTGACGCCCGTGCGACCGGAGGACATCTCCCGGATCGCCGCCGTCTTGGTCGACTTCGAGGGCGTCGAGGCCGACTTCGACGCCAACACCGTGTCGGTGCCTGCTGCCGCGGGCGCGGCGACCCTCACCGAGGTGCTCCGCCGGATCGACCGGCTCGGCGTCGAGCTGATCGACATCTCGCTGCGCAAGCCGTCGCTCGACGAGGTCTTCCTGCACCTCAGCCCGTCGGCCGTCACCGCATGAACGCGCTCGTCGCGCTCGTGGAGCGCACCGTTCGCGGCACGGTGCGCGATCTCGACCTGGTGTTCGCGGTCCTGGTGCCGGTCGCGACGTTCGTCGGCTTCACCGTGGTGCTGCGCGGGTTGGTCGACACCGGCGGCGTCGACTATGCGCAGTACGTCCTTCCCGCCGTCATCATCCAGACGACGCTCTTCGGTGCCATGACCACCGCCGACCGGGCCGCCCGCGAGCAGGCGACCGGATTCGGAGTTCGCTTGCGCACGTTGCCCATTCCCATCCTGCTTCCGCTGTTCGCCCGCATGCTCTACTGCATGATTCGGGGCGCATTGGCCATGCTCGCGGCCGTCGGCATCGCCTACGTCTTCGGCTTTCGGATGGCAGGCGGCTTCCTGTATGGCGTCGCGTTCGTGGCTACGGTGCTGACCCTGACGCTGGCGTTGTCGCTCGGCGCGGACGCGACGGGCACGCAGGTGAGGTCGACCGACGCGTCCAGTCAGATGCTGCTGATCCCCCAGCTGCTGCTGGTGCTGCTGTCCACCGGGATGGCGCCCGTCGGTTCGTTCCCGTCCTGGATTCAGCCGTTCGTGCACTATCAACCGGTTTCGCAGGTCACCGAAACCCTTCGTGGGTTCGCCGTCGGCCTGGTCAACCCAGGCAACTTGGCGATGAGCCTCGCGTGGTGTCTCGGCCTTCTGGTGGTGTTCGGCGCGGTGGCGCTGCGCATGCAACGGCGGATGCAGTGAGCCTCGAGGCACCGCCGCGCACCTCGCTGGCGATCGAAAGCACGCTCTTCGCGGGCCGGTTGTTCACCCGCTGGCGGCGCAGCCCGATCGTGCCGATTCAGGCGCTGCTGTTCCCCACCTTCCTGCTGATCACCTACCACCTGTTGGTCGGCCAGTCGATGACGCGGATCACGGGCAGCAACAACCTCGACGGCCTGGTGCCGATGTGTGCCGTCGCCGGCGCCATGTTCGGTGCGCTCGGCGCCGGGCTCACCCTTCCGGCGGAACGCGCCAGCGGTCTGCTCAGCCGATTCTGGACACTGCCCGTCCACCGTGCCAGTCCACTGACCGGCAGGCTGCTGGCAGAGGCGGTGCGCACCTTCGCAGGCGCCATTCTGATCACCGCGGTCGGCTTCGGGCTCGGGTTTCGATTCCACGGCAGCTGGCTCGCGGTGATCCCGTTCCTCCTGGTGCCGGTCCTCGTGGTGATGGTCTTCGCCACGGTCGTGGTCACCGTGGGACTGCGCTCGGGCGGCAACACCCTCTTCACGTGGTTGGCGACGGGAGCCATCGGCTTGGTGTTCTGCAACTCCGGCGTGGCCCCGCTCAAGATGTTTCCCGAATGGATTCGGCCGCTGATCCAGTTCCAGCCGATGTCGCCGACGATCGAATCGATGCGGGCGCTCGCTTCGGGCGGTTCCGCGTTGACGCCGCTGCTGTTGACGTGCGCGTGGCTCGTCGGTCTCGCGGCGATCTTCGGGCCCTTGGCCATCCACGGTTACCGGGTCGCGGCCGAAGCCGGCACCTAGGACCTCGTCACGGGGCGCGGACGCCTGCCCCTCGGTCGTCGAGGCCCAAATGCGTACCGACGGCCGCGTATTCGACCGACAGTCGCTCGCGCAGCCTAGCGACCGCCGCGGCGGTGCTGGCCCTGACGCTCGCCGAGTCCGCAAGCGTGGCCAGCACGCGGTCGACCACGTCACCACTCGTCAACTGATCGGTCCGGATCAGCGACCGTTCGTCGTCGATGGAGAGCGCGAAGTCTCGGCACTTCGGTTGATATTCCAGCGACACGACCGGCGTCTCGGAAAGCGACGCAAGGATTCCCGCGTGCAGCCGGCTCACGATCGCCACCGAACAACGCGCCAGTTCCCGCGCTGCCTCGGCCGCGTCGACCGGCGCCACGATCTCTGCGTCAACGCCCTCGAGCGCCGTCTGGGTCCAGCGTCTGTCACTGGGGTTCATCAGGATTCCCACGAACCGAAGACCCCGTGACGACAGCTCGCGAACGGCGGCCGCCATCTCACCGGCCAGGACCGCCGGGTCGTGGCCCCAGAGATCGTCGCCGAAGCCGAGATTCAGTCCGATGAGCCCGTCTACCGGAGCGACGTCGGGTCGTGGAAGGACCAGCGCCGGGTCACCGGATACCTGGACGTCCAGCCCGATGTCGGCGAGGAGCTCGGCGCTTCGTGGGCCACGCACGGACACGATGCGAAACTCGGCGAGGATCGGCGCCCAGCGCTTCAACTCGTCGTTGCCCGAACCACTGGCGCGTCCACCGAACACGGGGTCCTCGACGCCGACGCCGATGGCGTAGCTTCCGTTGCGCCGCGTCAGCGCCGAACCCCGATTGACCCACCGCCTCCAGGCCCGTCTTCCGACGAGGGTGCCGCCACCCATCACCTGTACGCCGCGGCGCACCGACCGGTCCAAACCCGTTGTGAGCGACCGGATCCGCTCCTGGGCAAGCAGCGGCATGTCCACGAACCTGGCTCCGCCGAGCTGGGATCTGACCGCATCGTAGATGGCGTCGTCACCGATGTTGCCCCTGCCGTGCCAGCCGAGGTAGGCGACGACGGGATCCACCTCTCCCGTCACGTCACGCCCCGGTCCGACCGGCGGCTTCGCCGGTCGACGATCGACGGTCACGGCTGGAACTGAGCTTTGGCAGCGAGCAGGGGTTGGCCGGGTCGGTCTCCGCACGGCGACGCGTCGTCGCCCGGCGATGGCAGGTCGTCGCACTCCAGGTCGTCGCCAACGTTGATGACTTCCTCCATGTCGTCGTCATCACTTGCCTCGGTGACGGATTCATCCTCGGCTGGTGCACGCCGCTCCTTCTTCGGTTTGATTCCCGCGCCCGACTTCGACGGCCACCAGTTCGCCTTGCCGACCAGGACGGCCATGGCAGGCACCGTGATGGTGCGCACCACGAAGGTGTCCAGCAGTAGCCCTACGCCGATGATGAACCCGACCTGGACGATGTTGCTGATGCTGCTGAACGTCAAACCGAACATGGAGGCCGCGAAGATGAGCCCCGCAGACGTGATCACCCCACCCGTCGCGCCGACGGTCTTGATGACACCGGCCTTGATACCACGTGCCGACTCGTCGCGTATTCGCGAGATGAGCAGCAGGTTGTAGTCGGCGCCGACTGCCACCAGGACGAGAAATGCCATTCCGGCCACATTCCACGAAAGTTGTTGTCCCAGTATGAATTGGAAGAACAGCACGCCGATGCCCACCGCGGACACGTACGACAGGATGACTGACGCCACCAGGTAGAGCGGCGCGATGATCGCGCGCAGCAGCATGACGAGGATCAGGAAGACGACGATCAGCGTCACGATGATGATCAGGCGGACATCGGCGTTGTAGTAGTTGCGAATGTCGTTCTGTACCGCCGAGAAACCCACCATCGAGATCTTCGCGTCGGCCAGCGTGGTGTTGGGGCGGGCGCTCTCCGCGGCCTTCTGGATCTGCTTGACCTGATCCATGGCCGCGGTGCTGAACGGGTCGAGCGCGGTCTGCACCACGTACCGCGCGGTATGGCCGTCGGCCGAGATGAACAGCGTCGCAGCCTTCTTGAACTCCGCCTGGGTCAAGATCTCCGGCGGGATGTAGAAGCCCGACATCGGCGGATCCGACGCATCCCGGTTCATCGCCATCAGAAAGGCCGATGCCTGGTCCAGACCGTCGCCCATCACCCTGGTCTGGTCGACGAGCATTTGCACGCCGATGGCGAGCTGCTGGCTGGCGTCCGCGAGTTGGTCGGCGCCCTGCTGCACGACGCTGAGTTTCTGCTGGATGCTCTCGGGATCGGCGATGCCGAGCTTCCGTGCGGCCGTGGTCGCGCCGTCGAGGCTCTCGCTGAGGCCCCGAATGGACTCGCTGAGAGGCTGCGTCGACTCCGTCGCCCTCAGCTGCTGTCCGAGCTGGGCGAGGCTGGTGAACGTCCCCTGGTCGTGCGCGGTCACGATGGCCTGCAAGTCGCCGCGGGACGCCACGCATGCCGGATTGATGTTGCACACCGGACTGAGGTTGAGCGCGAACACCATCGGGTTCGCCCACTGGTAGACGTCGTCGATCTGCGCGAGGTTGGTGTCCAGGTTGGCGCCCAACGTGTGCATGTTGTCGACCAGCGTGGCGGTCTTGTCGATCTGTGCCAGCGTGGTGTCGCCACCGAACTTCCGGTCCATGTCCGACAGTGCGGTCACCAGGCCCCGGACCGAACCGACCGCCCCGACCACCTGGTTTCGGACGTCGCCCAGCACGCCTGCCAGCTGATGCGCTCCCCCGCTCAACCGCGACAGATCCGAGTCCCCGTTGTTGATCTGGCTGGACGCGTCGCCCAGCCGGGTGCCGACCTGGCCCACCTGGTAGCTGGTCTTGGCCTGCTCCAGCACGTCGCCGGTGGGTCGGGTGATGCCGCGGACGAGGCCGATGCCAGGAACCTGGGTGACCCGATGCGCCATCTGCTCGAGATCGGCGAGCGCCTTCGGGGTGCGCAGGTCGGTGTTCGGGGACTGCACGAGGATGAACTGCTGCAGCGTGCTGGCCACCGGGAAGTGCGAGTCCATGGACGCGTACCCGCGGTTGCTCGGCGCATCGGGGGGCAGGGTCTTGCGGTCGTCGTAGTTGTACTTGGCGAGCAACGTGCAGCAGGCCAGCCCGACGAGGATGACGAGGCTGACTGCGAGGTGAATCTTCGGTCTGCGGGCGATGTGGATGCCGGAGCGTCGCCAGAACCGGCCGGTCATGTCCTTGCGCGGCTTCACCCAGCCGCGGCGCCCGGCGAGCACGATCAGGGCGGGAAGCAGGGTGACCGACGCCGCGAAGCCGACGGCGATGGTGACCGACAGGGCCGGACCGATCGTCGAGAAGACGCCCAACGTCGTGAACGCCAGACCGATGAAGGTGATCGCGACGGTTCCCGCGGAGCCGGCGATCACCTTGCCGATCGACCCGAGGGCGGCCACCAGCGCATCGTCGGACGTCATGCCCATCCTGATGCACTCGTGGTAGCGACTGAAGAGGAAGACGGCATAGTCGGTGCCCGCGCCGAGCATCATCCCTGTCATGAGCACCAGGGTCTGCGGACCAAGGCCGATCAGTTCCACGTCGCCCAATGCGGCAACGACTTGTTGCGCCACCACCAGCGACACGCCGATCGTGGCCAGCGGCAGGATCATGGCGATGACGTTGCGGTACACCACGATCAAGATCGTCAGCACCATCAGCACGGTGGCGATCTCGATGACGTGCTGGTCCTTCGCGCCGATCTGAGTGAGATCCTCCAGCGTCGCCGCGGGCCCGATGACGTTGGCCGTGAGCGTCGTGTTCGCCGTCGTCGCCTTGACGAGTTTGACGACGTCCCGGTAGGCCCGCTGCCCCTCGCCAGTGCCCATCACGCCGACGAGGTTCACCGGCAGATTCCAGGCCTTGTTGTCCTTGCTGGTCATGACTTGACGCAGCTCTGGGATGTGGACGAAGTCCTGCGTCGACCGGACGTGGGCGGTGTCAGCGCGCAGCTTGTCGACCAACGTGCGATACGTCGCCTCGTCGGCGGGGCTCAGGCCATTCTCGTTGCTGAGGATGACGACGGCGAGGTTGCCCGAGCTGGCCTCGTGGAACGCGTCCTTCATCTGGTCGGTCGCGACCAGGACCGGGGAGTCCTTCGGAAGGAACGGTGGCGGGTTCTTCAACGCCACCTGCGCCAGTGGCGGGACGGCAAGGAACAGGGCGATCGCCAAGGCCAGCCAAGCCGTGATCATCAACAGCGGGTGGCGGACGATCATTCGGCCGAGGCGCTCGAATCCCGCGCCCTCCGGCCCGTTCCCGAAGGGCAGGCGCATCCGCAGCTTCATCGGATCACCTGCCCGTGATCGGTATGCGTGGGACCAGGGGTACAGGGATGCGGCCCGCGACTAGACGTCCCGCCGCAGTCCTTTGGAGGCTCGTCCACCCACCTCACCCCGGTCACTTCGCGGCCATGATGCCGGCCTTCTCCTCAAGGAGGTCGGCGGCGGCCCCCACGCTAGCATCGGATTTTGTGAGTTGCGTCGCGACGTCACGAGCGCGGGCGGTGAAGCGAGGCGCCAGCACGGACCGCAGAGCACCGAGCAGGCGCTCCGGGGTGGTCGTCGAAAAACGCCGGGCAATGCCCACTTTGAGTCGATTCACCTGAGTGGCCCAAACCGGCTGGTCGGCTCCGACCCACAGGATCAGCGTCGGCACCCCGGCACGCACACTCGCCGCGGTGGTTCCCGCGCCGCCGTGATGTACGACGGCGCGGCAGGTGGGAAACACCGCCGCGTGGTTCACCGCACCCACCAACTTGACGTGGTCACCGTAAGCGGTGTCGTCGAGGTCCCACACCCCCGACGAGATCAGTGCACGCTCCCCCAGTTCGGCGCACACCCCGCTGATCATCGCGACTGCATCCGCGGGTGATTCGACGGGCATGCTGCCGAACCCGAAGTAGATCGGCGGTGTTCCACCGGCGATCCACGACGCCACCTCGTCGTCGGTCGCAGTGGGCAACTCCATCGTCAGCGCGCCAACGAACGGCCGCGTGCCACCCCACTCCCGGTCCAAGCCCGGGAAGAAGAGCTCGTCGTACGCCTGGATCTCGAGCGTGCCTGCGTCCACGATGCGGCGCGCGCACCGGACCGTCGCCTTCGGCAGGCCGAGGTCCCGGCGCTGCCGGTCCTCGGCGTCCTTCATCATCCGCCAGTGCAGCCATTCGCCCGCCGTCCACGCGGACCTCATCACCGGGCCCGGAATCGGGAACGGGACGATGTGGCTGTTGACGCGCGCCGGGAAGTAGTGCAGGGCGGCCAACGGAATGCCCTGGCGCTCAGCGACGTTGGCGACCACTTCCTGATACGTCGTGCCGGTCAGGAGCAGGTCCGCACCGTCGGACAGCGACATCAGCGTCTCGCTCATCTCCGACCAGCCCTCGGTGATGTACTCCATTCCCCTGCGCACCAGCGTGATCGGATTCTGGATCTTCCAGAATTCGCGGAAGAAGTCGTCGTCCAGCTGCTTCTGCGAATCGGGCCCGTACGCCACCGCACCGGGGATGCCCGCCGACTCGACGAATCCGATCAGGTTCGGCGGCACCGCCATCCGGACCTCGTGCCCACGGGTCAGAAGCTCGCGACCGACCGCGGCGCATGGTTCCACGTCGCCGCGGGTGCCGTGCACCGCCAGGGTGAACTTCATACCGGCTCCCTTACGAGACGCCGGATCAAGCCGTCTCGAGCATCGACGTCACGACCACGTCACGGCCCTCGGCGACACCGGCGTAGACGTCCTGCATCGCCTCGACGTAGCGGGTGACCGACTCGCGGGCCACAGGATTGTCGGGGAAGAACACCGTCAGTGCCGTCTCGTCGTGGACGCGCCCCACCCACATGCAGATGTGGGCCGGACTCAAGCCGTCGCAGTACGTGCGGGCGTTCACCCCGTCGAGATGCGAAGCCACCACTGCGGAAAGCGGTGGCAATCCGGCATCGAGGTACGCCAGCATCGGGAAGCCCCGCTGCGACCGGCGCAGCGTCGGGACCAACTCCAGAACCCGGTCGAACGGAACCTGGGCCAAGTCGGTGTTTCCGTCGAACGACTTCTGCGCCGCACGGGCGGTCTGGGCGAACGAGCCGGCCGTGACGGGGACCCCGACCGGAATCATGCCGGTGAACCAGCCGGCGGTCACGAACTCCTCCGGCGTGGTGCGCATGTCCTTGGGCGTCATGCCGTAATAGGTGTCGACACCGGTCAACCGATACTGCGCGACCGCAGCAGCGGCGAACACGCCGCCGACGAACCGCGATCCCGCTGCGATGCAGGCGTTTTCGAAGTTCGCGGTCTGCTCGGCGTTCATCAGCTGCGCGACCATGATGTCGCCGCCGCACGGCACCGACGGGTCACCGAGCGGCAGTGAGAACTCGGGCAGCGTGCCGTCGTTGATTCCGGCGAAGTCGATCCACCGGCGCACCTGAGGCGAATCCGCCGTCAGCGCCGACGTGTACTGGTGTTGCCTCACGCAGTACTGGTCGTAACCGCTGGGTTCCGGGAGTGCCGGCGGCGCACCGCATTCCAGCAGCGTGGTGTACATCTGGTGGATTTCGACGAACAGCATCGCCATCAGCATCGGGTCGGTGTGCACGTGATCGACGATCACGTAGAACGTGTAGTGGTCCTCGTACTGGATGACGCCGAAGCTGAAGCAGTCCCATTCGTAGGGCTTCGGGGTGGACAGGATCAGCTGGTGGAAGTCCTCGCCCGACATCTCGCCGCGCTTGGTCGGAACGAACTTGATGTCGTTGGGGTTCTGCATCGTCCGCCGGACGATGCGTCCGTCGTCCTTGTAGTCGAACCAGCTGCGGTACGTGTCGTGGCGGCGCAGGTGCGCGTTGATCACGTAGGTCATCGCGCGGACGTCGCACTGGCCCTGCTCATCCCAGGAGACGGTCACCAGACGCGAATAATCCATTCCGCGTTCGGCGAACTCGTGGAAGCCGCGGATGTGCTGAGCCTGCATGTAACTCGCGGGCACAGTGCTCACCGGCGCCGCCATCGCCTTCGCACGCGATGCAGGCGATCCGTGCCACGAGACCACTGAACCGGTCCCTGGCTCCCACTCATCGAGCCTGACGATCTCCAATGCCCCAACGAACATCGTTTACTCCTCTGCTTGCGACATCACGACAACGACTCCCGGAACCTGCGGCGGCCTCAAGCAGCCACCTCCGCAGGTGCCAACTTTTCGCAGAGGGAGTCCGCCAATCCTCGAATCGTGGTGATGTCGGTCGCGGTGATGCGCATCCCCGTCTCCGTCTCCACCCGGGTCCGCAGTTCGAGGTTGCCCAGCGAGTCCAGTCCGTACTCCGACAGCGGTCGGTCCGGATCGACCGACCTGCGCAGGATCAAGCTGATCTGTTCCGAGATCAGGCGCCGCAGCCGGGCAGGCCACTCTTCCCGGGGCAGTTCGTGCAGTTCGGTGAGGAACTGGCTGGTGCCCGTGCTGCCCTTGCCGAGCGACTTGAATGCCTCGGCGAACTTGCTGGTCTGGGCGAATGCCGTCAACCACGGCGTACCAGCGATCGGCGCGTAGCCGGTGTATGCCCGGTTGAAGCGCTGCAACATGTCGAACGCGTAGGCACCGTCGTCGGGCGCAATGGCCATCGCGCCGTCCTCGGCCATGCCCTGGCCAGCTCCGATCTCGGCCCACGCTCCCCACGCGACGGCGCTGGCAGGAAGTCCCTGCGCGCGGCGCCAGTGCGTGAACGAGTCCAACCAGCTGTTGGCCGCGGCGTAGGCACCCTGGCCCGGCGAACCCACCATGGCGGCGGCCGACGAGAACGAGCAGAACCAGTCCAGCGGTTGATCGGACGTGGCCTCGTGCAAATGCCACGCGCCGTATACCTTTGGCGCCCAGTCCCGTTCGACCAACTCATCGGTGATGTTGCCCAGCGTGGCGTCCTCCACCACCGCCGCGGCGTGCAACACGCCGCGCAGCGGAAGGCCCGTAGCGGTCGCGGCCGCCACCAGGCGGTCCGCCGTGCCGCCGACGGCGATGTCGCCGAGTTCCACCTCGACATCGGTGCCGCGTGCGCGGATGCGCTCGATGGCTTGCTGCACATCGGGTTTCGGGGCCGAACGACCATTGAGGATGATTCGCCCGCAGCCCGCAGCCGCCATCTTGTCGGCGAGGAAGAGCCCGAGCCCACCCAGACCGCCGGTGATGACGTAGGCGCCGTCGGTGCGGAACGCCGGCGCATGTTCGGGCGGCAGCACCACCGTGTGCTTGCCGGTGTGCGGAACGTCGAGCACCAGCTTGCCGGTGTGCTCGGCGGCACCCATCACGCGGATCGCCGTCGCACCGTCGCTCAGCGGGTGGTGCGTGGTCTCCGGCAGCGGCAGCACGCCATCGGCGATCTGCTGATACACCGTGTCCAGCAGGCGCCGCAGCTTGCCGGGGTTGGTGATGGTCAACAGCGCCAGGTCGACGGCGTAGAACGACAAGTTGCGACGGAACGGGAACAGGCCCATCTTGGTGTCGCCGTAGATGTCGCGCTTGCCGATCTCCACGAACCGGCCGCCGAAGGACAGCAGTTCGAGGCCGGCCCGCTGGGCGGCCCCGGGCAACGAGTTGAGCACGACGTCGACGCCGTATCCGTCGGTGTCCCGGCGGATCGCATCGGCGAACTCGGTGCTGCGCGAATCGTAGACGTGCTCGATTCCCATGGTATGCAGTAGTTCTCGACGTTCCGGGCTACCCGCGGTCGCGTAGATCTCGGCCCCCGCGGCCTTCGCGATCGCCACCGCGGCCTGACCCACGCCGCCGGTGGCGGAGTGAATCAGCACCTTGTCGCCCTTTTCGATCCTCGCCAGATCGTGCAGGCCGTACCAGGCGGTGGCGTGCGCACTCGGCACCGCCGCGGCCTGTGCCTCCGGCACGCCGTCGGGGATCTTCACCGCAAGGCCGGCATCGCAGGTGACGAAGGTGCACCACGCCCCGTTGGCGGAGATACCCGCCACGCGATCGCCGATGCTGTGCTCGGTGACGCCGACACCCACTGCGGTGACGACACCGGCGAAGTCGGCGCCGAGCTGCGGCAACCGCCCCTCGAAGCTCGGGTACCTGCCGAATGCCACCAGAACGTCGGCGAAGTTGAGGTTGGACGCCGTGACCGAGACCTCGATCTGACCCGGTCCCGGCGGGACGCGGTCATAGGCGGCCAGCTCGACCGACTGGAGGTCACCGGGCGTACGGATCTGCAGACGCATGCCGTCGTGCTCGGGCTCGACCTCGACGAAGCGCCGCTCCTCGGGCTGCAGCGGGGTGAGGTTGAGCCGCGCCGTGTACCACTCGCCGCCACGCCAGGCGGTTTCGTCCTCGTCGGAACCGGCCAGCAGCTGCTGTGCGAGCCGACCAGCGTCCGTGGCGTCGTCCACGTCGATCTGGGTGGGGGCCATCCCCGGATGCTCCATGCCGATCACCCGCGTCAGACCGCGCAACCCGCCCTGCTCCAGGTTGGCCAGGTCGTCGTCGAGCACCGTCTGGGCGTTCCTGGTCACCAGGAACAGCCGCGGCGGCTCACCCGGGACGTCCGGCAGACCGCGAACGACGCGCACCACGTGGCGCACCAGGTCCGCGCCCTTGCGGGGCGCATCCGCGTCGGCAGCGCCGTCACGTCCGGCGGTCACGATGACCACGCCCTTGAACGGCGAGTCGGTGAGCTGTGTCTGCAGCCGTTCGGCATTGGCCGCGTGGTCGGCACTGAGCGGCCAGACCATCGTCGAGACCTGAGCCTCCTTGACCTTCAACACTTCTGCCAGATCGGTCGCGAGCATGTCGGACCCATCCGACGTGCTGACCACCAGCCAAGAGCCTGCCTCGACGGCGTCGACCTCGGGGGCCTCCTGCTTGCGCCAATCGATGGTGAGCAGCCGCTCGTTGAGGGTCCGGTCGCGCTGGCCCGCCTCGGAGACACCGGTGCCCAGCCGCAGGCCCGAAACCGTCAACAGGATCGCGCCGTGTTCGTCGAGCACGTCGATGTCGGCCTCGACCGCTGCGGCACTGGCACTTGTCAACCGCACGTAGCAGTAATGGGCGTTACGGGTCGAGGCATGCGCACGCAGGCGTCGCACGCCCAGCGGCAGCATCAAGGCTCCGGAGGTGTCGGCGTGCAGATCGGGGTGCGCACCCACCGCTTGGAAGCAGGCGTCCAGGAGGGCGGGGTGCACGCCGTAGGCGCCCTGTTGCGATCGGATCGACCCCGGCAGCGCCACCTCCGCGAGGACGGATCCACCGGTACCGGCGGTGGTGTGTGCAGCAGACAGGCCGTTGAAGGCCGGGCCGTACTGAATGCCCCGTGCGTCGTACCAGGCCCGCAACTCCGCGCCGTCGAGGACCTCGGAATGGGTCGTCAGCAGCTCGGACATGTCGTATGCGGCAGGCGTTTCCGGCTCATCCACCGCCTGGAGGACGGCAACGGCGCGTCGAGCCTCTTCACCGTCGCGGTGGGTCTGCACCTGGAAGTCGGCGACCCCGGCAGGCGTGATCGATGCGACGGCCGAGACCGGCGTTTCCTCTTCGAGGAGCAGCATCTCCTCGAAGGCGATGTCCTGCACCTCGGCGGCGTCGCCGAAGACGGTCCGCGCGGCGGCCAGCGCCATCTCGCAGTACGCCGCGCCGGGCAGTGCCGCCACGTTGTGTACCTGGTGGTCGCCCAGCCACGGCTGCGCGTCGGTGCCGACGTCGGACTGCCACACGTGCCGCTCGGGCACCTCGGGCAGCCGCACGTGGGCGCCCAACAGCGGATGAACCGCCAGGGTGGACGATCCTTGGCCCTGCTCCCCGTCCCTGGTCAGGATCAAGCGGGGGTGCGTCCACGTCGGCAGCGGCGCGTCGACGAGAGCGCCTTCTGGCCACAGCACGGTGAAATCGATTGCCGCGCCTGCACTGTGCACGTCCGCCACGAAATCGCGCAGCCCGCGCGGCATCTCCTGCTCGCGCCGCATGCTCGCCAACGCCGCGAGCCGGATGTCGAGGCTCTGTGCGTTCTGGTTCACCGCGTGGGTCAGCAACGGGTGCGGGGCGAGTTCGCCGAACACCCGGTAGCCGTCTTCGAGCGCCGCCTGCACGGCGGCGGAGAACCGGACCGCGTGCCGCAGGTTGTCCACCCAGTAGTAGGCGTCGAACTCCGCCGGATCGCGAGGGTCGTACAGGGTTGCCGAGTAGTACGGGACCGTCGGCTCCATCGGGCTGATGTCGTCGAGCACGGTGGCCAGCTCGTCGAGGATCGGATCCACCTGGGGTGAGTGCGATGCGACGTCGACCGCCACCTCGCGCGCCATGACCCCACGCGCCTCCCATTCCTCCACGAGGGTGCGAATCGACTCCGTGGTACCGCCAACGACCGCCGATTGCGGCGAGGCGACCACGGAAAGCACGACATCGCTGACGCCACGGGAGGCCAGTTCCGAGAGGACCTGCTGCGCAGGAAGCTCCACCGACGCCATCGCACCCGAGCCCGCGATCGTCGCCATCAGCTTCGACCGACGGCAGATGACCTTCACGCCGTCGCCGAGCGACAGTGCGCCCGCCACGACCGCCGCGGCCACCTCACCCATGGAATGGCCGATGACGGCGCCGGGCACCACACCGTAGGAGGTCATGGTGGCGGCGAGAGCGACCTGCACGGCGAACACCGTCGGCTGCACCCTGTCGATGCCGGTGACCTTCTCCTGCGACGACATCGCCTCGGTCACCGAGAATCCCAATTCGGCGAAGATCAGCGGCTCGATCTCCGCCACCTTCGCGGCGAAGGCCGGTTCGGCGGCGAGCAGACCTGCGCCCATCGCCGCCCACTGCGAGCCCTGTCCCGAGAACACCCACACCGGGCCGTGTTCACCCTTGGCGACGACCGGCTCGTAAGGGGCGTCGCCGTCGGCGACCTCGCGCAAGCCGGCGACGAGTTCGTCGTGGTCACCGGCGAGCACGACGGTCCGCACCGACCGGTGCGCGCGACGACGCGCCAGGGTGTAGGCCAGGTCCGCCAACTGTGTTGCCGCTTCGTCCTTGTCGGCGGGGTGCGCCTGCACCCAGTCGGCCAGCCGGCCCGCGGTCCGGCGCAGCTCTTCGACGGACGTGGCGGACAGGGGGAAGAGCTTGGGCCCGGCGATCGGCTCGACGTCGTTCTGCTCGAGGGTGCGGGGCGATTGGTCGGCAGGCGCCTGCTCGACGACGGCGTGCACATTGGTGCCGGACAATCCGTACGACGACACCGCCGCACGCCTGGGATGGTGGCCGTTCGTTGGCCAGGGGGTCGCCTCCACCGGCACGAAGAGATTGGTCTCGATGCGGGACATCTCTTCGGGCAACGCCGTGAAGTGCAGGTTCTTCGGCACCGTCGCGTGCTGTAGCGACAGGACGGCCTTCATCAAACCAAGCGCGCCGGATGCCGACTGAGAGTGGCCGAAGTTCGTCTTCGCCGAGCCAAGGGCGCAGGGCCCCGTCGTTCCGTAGACCTCGGCGACGCTGGCGAACTCGAGCGGGTCGCCGACCGGCGTGCCGGTGCCGTGGGCCTCCACCATGCCGATGGTGGTGGGGTCGACGTCGGCGGCGGCCAGTGCTGCCTTGTAGGCGGTGACCTGCGCGTCGCGCGACGGAGTGGCGATGTTGACGGTGTGCCCGTCCTGATTGGCCGCCGTGCCGCGGATGACTGCGAGAATTCGATCACCGTCGGCCTGTGCGTCCGAGAGCCGCTTGAGCAGCAGCACCACCGACGCCTCGCCGGAGACGAAGCCATCGGCGTTCACGTCGAATGCGTGGCAGCGTCCCGTTGGGGACAACATGCCCTGGGCCGATCCCGAGGACATCTTGCGCGGTTCGAGCATGATCGAGACGCCGCCGGCCAGCGCCAGGTCGCTCTCGCCTCCGTCGAGGCTGCGGCAGGCCATGTGCACGGCCAGCAGGCCGGATGAGCAGGCAGAGTCAACCGTGTATGCGGGTCCGTGAACGCCAAGATGGTAGGCGATGCGGCCGGACGCCAGGCTGAAGTTGTTGCCGGTGAAGCCGTACGGCCCCTCGATGACGCCGACGTCGGCGGCCAAGAGTTCGTAGTCGCATCCCGTCATGCCGACGAAGACACCGGTCAGGGACTTTGCCACCGTAGCCGGGTCGATGCCGGCATGTTCCACGGCGTCCCAAGCGGTTTCGAGCAACAGTCGATGCTGCGGATCGATGACGGTGGCTTCACGCTCGCTGATGCCGAAGAAGTCGGCGTCGAAGCCGGCGATGTCGTCGAGGAATGCGCCCCACTTGGAGACGGAACGTCCGGGTACACCGGGTTCGGGGTCGTAGTACTCCTCCGCGTCCCACCGGTCCAACGGAACCGTCGTGATGAAGTCGTCGCCCCGCAGCAGGGACTCCCACAAGGCCGCCGGCGAATCGATCCCTCCCGGCAGTCGGCATGCCATGCCGATCACGGCGACTGGAGAAACCGGTGTGTCTACCACGAACTTCAACCCCTTCTACGAACGTTCTCAGGCCCCCCGACCCAGTGCTGCTGCACAGAAAATGTCAAACGCGCGACGCGGCTGAGCGGCCGCCCGTTCTTCCTCGATTCGTGTCCACAGTTGCCGTCACGAGTCGGAGCTTAACGGCCGGACCGCGCGGTAGCGCGACTGTTCGGGCAAATCCCTTTTCGCTCTTTCGCGTTTTCAACATTCTCCGGCGGGGAGATTACACGGGCAACCACCGATTCGCCTTCTCTACGCTTTTAGGGCCTTACGCTGCATGAATGCCATAAATTAACGGCGAGCGTCAATTCCAGCGACGACAGTAGGCCACCGTCACGCTTTCGCCAACTGAAATTCCAGCAAACTTTTGTCGAAGGATTTCCTGCCCGCCTCGCGCTCACCGGCAAACACTGCGCACGCCTGCGCGGGAGCACGGCCGGATCGTTATTGACGCAGGCAAAGACCCGTTGTGAGGGCACCGGAGGGATGGCAGATCAACGCGGAGCGACAGGCGTGGCGACGTGCCGATATCGCCCGTCTTCAGCAGCCCGCGGTATTGGCAACAAACGTCGCAATAACGACGGGGCTCACTCAGACCACACTGGCAACATTTCCGGCCAATGTGGCGCCGAATGTGGAAAATCGATGCGCAGGAGAGCGCCCGATCGACGAAATCGCTTCCGCCGCAAGCAGTTAACGTAGACAACACGCGTTGTCCGCATCGTGTTCAAAATCGAGATGACCCTGGGTAATCCAGCGACGTCACACCGCTGCGGTCGCGAGCGCGGTGAACGGTGAGCCAAAGTCGGGCACTGGCGCGAAGCCGTGTTTGCGGGCCTGAGCCACACCGCGGCGGATCAGGGCTGCCGTCGCCACGAATCCGGCCTGATCGCTGACCACCAGAGGCGTCAATAATCGGTTGTGCACGAATCCGAACGCCAAGCCGGTGGCCGGGTCGGCCCATCCCAGCGAGCCGCCAAGGCCGACGTGCCCGAATCCGGGCATGATGCCGGCCAGCGGGAGGCCGTGGTAACCCAGGTTGAACGACAGCGGCATCAGGATGCTGCCGTCCGGGTGCAGACTGGGTCGGCTGGTGAGCCCGGCGACGAGTTCGGCCGACAGGAACTGCTTTCCGTCGATGGTGCCGCCGTTGGCGATGGCGCCGTACATGCGCGCCAGGCCGCGGGCGGTCGCCACGCCGTTGGCCGCGGGCAGTTCGGTGTCGAGCAGCGGTAGGTCACCCTGCACGGTGGCCTTCATACCGGGGAAGTACAGGGACCCGAAGCCCCCCGAGAACGGCAGGGCAGCCAGGTGCGGAGCGACCAGGTTGAAGAGTGGGTTTTGCAGTCTGCTCTGCGGCCCGATGATTTGGGCCGGCTGCGTCGGCGCGCCGACCGGCGGGCGACCGAGGTGCAGCCCGTCGGTGTCGAGCGGTTCGGCCAGTTCGGTGCGGATCAGCTCCCGCATGCCGCAGCCGGTGACGGCGCGGGCCAGGCCCGCCAACAGCCAGCCGTAGGTCAGCGCGTGGTAGGCGGGCCTCCCCCGCAGCCAGCCCATCGGGGCGGCCGCCATGCGCTCCTCCATCAGGAGGTGGTCCATCAGATCGGCCTTGGTGGCACGACTCAGCTGCGACAGGCCGGCGCGGTGTCGCATCAGGTCGCGAACCGTGACCGCCGACTTGCCGTTGGCGGCGAAGGCCGGCCAGTAGTCGGCCACCGCGGCGTCGTAGTCGATCAACCCGCGGTCGGCGAGCCGGTGGATGACGGTCGATGCCATGCCCTTGGTCGCCGAGAACACCACGGTTCCGGTGTCCGCGGTCCAATGCGTGGTGCCACGACGATCCGACCATCCGGTCCACACGTCGACGACCGGTACGCCGTCGAGATAGATGGCCAACGCGCCACCACCGAACCTACGGCCGGGAAAGAGCTGGGAGAACGCGCGCACGGCGCAGCCGAAATTCGGGTCCGCGGCGCCTTGGACGCCGTGCGGGAGCGCTACGTTGCGCTCCCGAGCCGTAGCTGGGGTCACATATTGAATTTACCTGGAACCGCGGCTAACAAAACTTCTGTTATCCATCTGTTAAATCAGCCCGCATCGGCGGCGTCGAGAATCTCCTGCGCAGCAAGCGCCGGAGTGAGCTCACCGTCGCGCACCCGCCGCTCCACATCCGCCCGAATCCGACGGACGTCGGGGTGCGACAGGATGCGGTCCAGCACCGTGTCGCGCACCATCGACCATGTCCAATCGACCTGTTGGGCACGTCGTTTCGCCTCGAACTCGCCCGCCTGAGTCAGGACGTCGCGATGTTTGAGCACCGTGTCCCACAGTTCGCCGAGTCCGTCACCGTTCAACGCGCTCATCGTGAGAACTGGTGGACGCCAAAGTGTTTCGCGGGGATAGATCAGCCTGATGGCGCCCGATAGTTCCCGTGCGGCAGCCTTCGCCTCGACCGCATGTGCACCATCGGCCTTGTTGACCACCACGACGTCGGCCAACTCGAGCACCCCCTTCTTGATGCCCTGCAGCTGATCACCGGTGCGCGCGAGCGTGAGGAACACGAACGTGTCGACCATGTTGGCAACCGTCACCTCGGACTGGCCGACCCCCACCGTCTCGACCAGGATGATGTCGTAACCGGCGGCCTCCAGCAAAACGATCGTCTCGCGGGTCGCCCTGGCGACGCCACCCAGGGTGCCCGACGTCGGTGAGGGCCGAATGTACGCATCCGCGTGTACGGCCAGCTTGGCCATCCGAGTCTTGTCGCCGAGGATCGAGCCGCCAGTCCTGGTTGACGACGGGTCCACGGCCAGCACCGCGACCCGGTGCCCCTGCTCGATCAGATACATGCCGAGCGCTTCGATCGTCGTGGACTTGCCGACACCGGGTACGCCCGTGATACCGACGTGCAGGGCGTGCCCGGCATCTGGCATTAAGTCCAGCAGCAGCTGTTGCGCCTGGTCGCGGTGATCGGCACGGGTCGACTCGACCAACGTGATGGCCCTCGCCAGCGCGGCGCGGTCACGATTGCGGACCGCAGCCGCGAGATCCGCCACAGAGGAGGCCATCTAGCCGATGTCGTAACCGAGGCGCTCGGCCAACTTCTCCAACAGGCCGATCGCGGCGTCGGCGATCACCGTGCCGGGCGGGAAGATCGCCGTGGCACCGGCGGCGTACAACTCATCGAAGTCCCCGGGCGGGATCACACCGCCGACGACGACCATGATGTCCGGTCGGCCCGCCTCGGCGAGCGCGTCGCGCAGCGCGGGCACCAAGGTCAGGTGCCCCGCAGCCAGCGACGACACCCCCACCACGTGGACGTCGTTGTCGGCGGCCTGGCGCGCGACCTCGTCGGGCGTGGAGAACAGCGAACCCACGTCGACGTCGAAGCCGATGTCGGCGAACGCCGTGGCGATCACCTTCTGACCGCGGTCGTGCCCGTCCTGCCCCATCTTGGCGACCAGGATGCGGGGGCGGCGGCCATCGGCTTCGGCGAACTTCTCCACCAGCTCGGTCGCGGTACTCACGTTGCTCACCTTGCCCACCTCGTCGCGGTAGACGCCCGCAATGGTCCGGATCTCCGCCTGATGCCGTCCCCAGACCTTCTCGAGCGCATCGGATATCTCGCCGAGAGTGGCCTTGGCGCGCGCCGCGTCGATGGCGAGCGCCAGCAGGTTGTCTTCGCCTTCGGAGCCGCCCCGGCGGCGACCGTCAGCAGAAGCGGCGCGCGTCAGCTCCGCCAGCGCGGCCTCGACCGCCGCCGAGTCCCGGTCGGCGCGAAGCCGTTCCAGCTTGGCGATCTGCTCGGCGCGCACCCGGCTGTTCTCGACCTTGCGCACCTCGATCTCGTGGTCCTCGTCCACCTGGTACTTGTTCACGCCGATCACCGTCTGCGCGCCAGAGTCGATGCGGGCCTGGGTGCGCGCCGCGGCCTCCTCGATCCGAAGCTTCGGGATGCCGTCGCCGATGGCCTGCGCCATCCCGCCGTGCTCGGCGACCTCGTGAATGTGCGCGCGCGCCTTCTCGGCCAGCTGGTGGGTCAACCACTCCACGTAGTACGAGCCGCCCCACGGGTCGATGGGCCGAGTGGTGCCGG
This sequence comes from uncultured Actinomycetota bacterium, assembly GCA_963849055.1. GTDB lineage: Bacteria > Actinomycetota > Actinomycetes > Mycobacteriales > Mycobacteriaceae > Mycobacterium. The sequence continues at coordinate 184,502 of CAWKFI010000008.1, read as the reverse complement.
ACTCCTGCTGCAGCAGCAACTGCGTGTTGCGCGCGATGCGTGCGGAGAAGTCGGTGGGCAGCGCAAGCGCCTCGTCGAGGGCGTTGGTGTGCAGCGACTGGGTGTGGCCCTGGGTCGCGGCCATGGCCTCGATGCAGGTTCGCGCAACGTTGTTGAACGGGTCCTGCGCGGTCAGCGACCAGCCGGACGTCTGCGAATGGGTGCGCAGTGACAGCGACTTGTCGCTCTTGGGCTCGAATTCCGAGACCAGTTCGCTCCACAGCAGCCTGCCGGCACGAAGCTTGGCGACCTCCATGAAGAAGTTCATCCCGATGCCCCAGAAGAACGACAGCCGCGGCGCGAACTTGTCGATGTCCAGGCCCGCCGCGAGGCCGGCCTTGATGTACTCGACGCCATCCGCCAGCGTGTAGGCGAGCTCCAAATCGGCTGTGGCACCGGCCTCTTGGATGTGGTAGCCGGAGATGGAGATCGAGTTGAACTTCGGCATCTTGGTGCTGGTGTAACCGAAGATGTCGGAGATGATCCGCATCGACGCCTGCGGAGGATAGATGTAGGTGTTGCGGACCATGAACTCCTTGAGGATGTCGTTCTGAATGGTCCCGGCCAGCTTCTCCGGCGGTACGCCCTGCTCTTCGGCGGCCACCACGTAGAGCGCGAGGATCGGCAGCACCGCGCCGTTCATCGTCATCGACACCGACACCGTCGACAGGTCGATGCCATCGAACAGCTGACGCATGTCGAGGATGGAATCGATTGCGACACCGGCCATTCCGACGTCACCGGCCACCCGAGGATGGTCGGAGTCGTAGCCGCGGTGGGTGGCGAGGTCGAACGCCACCGACAGGCCCTTCTGCCCCGCCGCGAGATTGCGCCGGTAGAACGCGTTGGACTCGGCGGCCGTGGAGAAGCCCGCGTACTGGCGAATGGTCCACGGCTGGTTGACGTACATCGTCGGATACGGCCCGCGGATGAACGGCGGCTCGCCGGGAAAGCTGTCGAGCGGATAGCCGGCCGCGACGGCGGCGTCACGGTCGGCTTGCGACGTACACCGGCTTCACGTCGATGCCCTCTGGCGTGACCCAGTCCAATTGATCCGGGGTGTAGCCGTGCGCCGCGGCGGCGGCCGCGACGTGCTCGGCGACAGCGGCCTCGGTGGCAGGCTCACCCGCGCCCTCGCCGTGCAGCGGAACGTCGGCGAAGCTGCCAATTCCAGTCGTTGCGAGTCACCTCAGGCCCCCAATCGGGTGAGCATGGTCGACAGCGCCGCGACGGCGTCGATCTTGGCGGTCAGGTACTCGTCGGGCAGGTTCGCGGCATCGGCACTCGAACCGTCCAGCGCCTTCTGCGGGCCGGCCAGGTACACGTGCGAAACGCCTGCGGCGCGAGCGGCTGCCACGACGTCGGGCGACCTCGCTGGCGTACCGCGCGTCGGTGCCGCAGATCACCGCGGCCGCCGGGTTGCCGGCCGCCGATACGGCATCTGCCACCCCGGCGGCGTCGACGGTGCCGGGGTTGACGGTCTCGACACCACCGGACGCCAGCAGGTTCGCGGCGAACGTGGTCCGGATGTTGTGTTCGGCGAGCGGTCCGAGCGGCAGCAGCAGGGCCTTCGGCCGGGCGCCGGTGGACGCGAGGTAGGCGTCGGACCGGTCCCGCAGCGCCTCGAACCCGGCCGCGTACCGCGCCACGCCACCGGTTCCGGTCCGGGCGGGCAGCGGTGTCTCGGCCAGGTTCGGGTACTCGTTGACGCCGGTGAGTGCGGTGCGCCGGTGGGCGATGTCGTCGCTGCGGCGGTCGCGGACCTGCTCGATCTCGGCGACGACGTAGTCGCGGGCATCGGCGAAGCCACCGCGGGACTCGACGTCCTGGAAGTGCTTCCACGCCTCCTCGGCGAGGCGGCGGGTCAGATCCTCGACGTGCCAGGAGCCCCCGCCCGGGTCGAGGACGCGTCCGACGTGCGACTCCTCGAGCAGCAGCAGCTGGGTGTTGCGGGCGATCCGGCGCGCGAAACTCGGTGCGATACCGGGCAATCCACCCGGAATCGCGGTGTCGAACGGCTGGACGAACACCGTATCGGCACCCCCGACGCCTGCCGCGAACGCGGCGAGCGTGGTGCGCAACATGTTCACCCACGGATCGCGCTGAGCCATCATCGGCGCCGACGTCACGGCATGCACCGTGGCGGCGCCCGCCGTCGGGCTCGCCAAGCACTTCGGCGACCCGGGCCCAGAGTTGGCGCGCCGCGCGCAGCTTGGCGATCGTCATGAACTGGTCGTCGTCGGCGGCGTACCGGAAGCTCGACTGCCGCAGTGCATCCGGCGACCGACACCCCGGCCTCGACCGAGCACCCGCAGATAGCTGGTTCCCGCCGCGACGGCGCCCGCGAGTTCCCACGATGCGCTGGCGCCGAGATCGTGGAAGGCCGGACCGTCGACGGTGACGGCGCGTACGCCGCCGTCGTACGCGACGGCCTTGACCGCGGTGCCGACCACCTCGTCGAGCGACGGTGCCGCCCGCCCGCTCAGTGGCGCGGTCAGCGGATCCGCGCCCAGATCCACCGACAGCCTGGCGCGCCGGTCGTCGTCGAGGTCGGTGACCAACGCCAGCACCGCGTCGGCGCGGCGACGTAGTCGGCGCCCGCGTCGATCATGACGGGCACGAGTTCGAGGAAGACGCCTTCGAGCAACCGGTCGAGGTCCGCGCCGACGCAGCACCGTCGGACCCGACCCGCAGCACCAGCGCGCTGACGCCCTCGGTGAGTGCCGACAGCACCGCGCCGTTGCCGTCGGTCACCGAGACCTGCCCGGCCAAGGGGAAGGCCTCGGCGACCTTCCACCCCGACTTCACGTCACGCAGCGCGTCGCCACCGCGGACGAAGGGCCACTGGCCCGGCAGCGGCGGTTCGGGCAATGCGTCGAGCGCGGTGTAGAGGGGGCGGATCGGGAAGCCCTCGTAGGTGGGCGAGTCGAGGAGCCGCTCGGGCTCCGCACCCAGGTCGGCCGGATCCTTCCGGCCGCCCTTGGCCAGCACGCCCGCCACGGCGGATCGCCAGCGGCGCGCGATCCGACTCGGTGACACTGGTACTGGACCCCTGTACGGACACCGGCATCTCCTGTTGTCGCAGCGTGTGACTCAACACCCGCCCATCAGGCTAAATGATCGCGATCACGCGGTTGACCGCCGGGCGGGCGACGCGCGTGCGCTCGACGACGGGTGCCGGCCAGCCACGGCCCGTACCCTTGATAGACGTGAAGCCCGTCGTCAGCACGTTGCGCGCAGTATGCGGCGCGATCGTCGACGACGGCGGCGCAGCTCCCCCGGCGCCGGCGTGGTGATGCTCGCGACCGCAATTGTGATTCTCGTCGCAGTCGCCGTGTTGGTGCCGCTACCCACCGCGGTGCAGCTGCGCGACTGGGCCACGTCGGTCGGCCCGTGGTTCCCGCTGGCCTTCCTGGCCGCGCACATCGTGGTCACGGTGTTCCCGTTCCCGCGGACCGCGTTCACGCTGGCCGCCGGGCTGCTGTTCGGTCCGCTGCTCGGCGTGGCGATCGCCGTCGTCGCCAGCACCATCAGCGCGATCATCGCCCTGCTGCTGGTGCGCGCGGCGGGTTGGCAGCTCAGCCGGCTGGTCAAGCATCCGCGGATCGACGTGCTCGACGCGCGGCTCGGCGAGCGCGGTTGGCCGACGGTCCTGTCGATGCGGATGATCCCTGCGGTGCCGTTCTCCGTGCTCAACTACGCGGCGGGCGCGTCCGCGGTGCGGGTGGCTGCCCTACACGCTGGCGACGTTCTCCGGCCTGCTGCCGGGCACCGCGGCCGTCGTCATCCTCGGCGACGCACTCACCGGCAACGTCAGCCCGCTGCTGTTCCTGGTGTCGCTGTGCACGGCAAGCCTCGGCGTCGCCGGGCTGGTCTACGAGATCCGCACGCACCGCCGGCACCATCGGCAGCACACCGCCGACGGCGACCGCGACCGAACCGGCCGTCACGCCCTGACCGACGGCCCCTTCACGGTCATCGCGCCGTAGATCGCCAGCAAGGTGCGTCGCGGCCGCGGCATCGCGACCGGACTCCAGTCCTTGGCCCGGACGTGAGCACCCACCGCAAGCACGAAGTACACGGTCAGCATGAACGTGGTCAGGCGGGCCAGCGCGGGATACCGCCACACCGACAACAGCCCGACCGCCGGACGCGGCCTTGACGACCGGAAGATCCATCGATGCTCGCGGCGGCAAGCCGACGTCGTCGAGGCACTTCGGTCGACCGTCGCGGACGGGTACCGCGCAGATCACGGCGTCGCCGGCCTGGACCAGCCGCCAGCAGCGCGTACGTCCTTCTTCGCGTCAGCAAGCTCACTGACCGGGGGCGCCGTGCCGCGGTGGCTGCGACCGTAATCAGGCGTCGGCGGCTGCGCCTGCTGCGACAGCGGCGAGGTACTGCGGCGGCGGGTCGATGGCTCCCTGCACCGGGTGCGCGGGCCTCGGCCACCGCCTGCGGCGACCGCCTGGGCGATCTCCGGGTCGGTCTTCGTGTTGAACCACTCGGCCACCTCGGCGGAATCGTCCTCCGGCTTGGGCAGGTCGCTCGTCGACCGGCGACGGCGTGTACCGGAACACGCCGTCCTCGCCGGGCGCGCCCAGCATCTTGGTGAATCCCTGCAGCGCGGAGCCGAAGTCGCTCGGCACGATCCACACCTTGTTCGCCTCGCCCTTGGCCATCAGCGGCAAGGTCTGCAGGTACTGGTAGGCCAGCATCTCCGGCGTCGGGCGTGCCGGCCTTGATCGCGGCGAACGTCTTCTCGATGGCCTTGGCCTGGCCCTGCGCCTGCAGGTACTGGGCGGCTCGTTCACCCTGAGCGCGCAGCATCCGGGACTGGCGGTCGGCCTCGGCGGCCAGGATGGCGGCCTGCTTGGCGCCCTCGGCGGAGAGGATCTGGGCCTGCTTCTGACCTTCGGCCTGCTTGATCGACGCCTCGCGGTTGCCCTCGGCGGTCAGGATCATGGCGCGCTTCTCGCGGTCGGCGCGCATCTGCTTCTCCATCGAGTCCTGGATCGACGGCGGCGGATCGATGCTGCGGAGTTCGACGCGCGCGACGCGCAGGCCCCAGCGTCCGGTGGCCTCGTCGAGCACGCCGCGCAGCTGGCCGTTGATCTGGTCGCGCGAGGTCAGCGTCTGCTCCAGCGTCATGCCGCCGACCACGTTGCGCAGCGTGGTGGTGGTCAGCTGCTCGACGCCGACGATGTAGTTGCTGATCTGGTAGACCGCCGCCTGCGGATTGGTGACCTGGAAGTAGACGACGGTGTCGATGTTGACCGTCAGGTTGTCCTCGGTGATCACCGGCTGCGGCGGAAACGACACCACCCGCTCGCGGAGGTCGACCCTGGCGCGGATCTTGTCGACGAACGGCAGGAGCAGCGTCAGCTGTCCCGACACCGTCTTGCTGTAGCGGCCCAGCCGCTCGATCACCGCGGCCTCGGCCTGCGGGATCAGTGCGACCGACTTGGCGACGACGATGGCGGCGAAGATCACCAGCACCGCCACCAGGATCAGACCGGCGATGGCACCATCCATGGCGATTCCTTCCTAGGCCTTGAACACGACGGCGGTGGCGCCGTCGATGCGCATGACGGTCACGTGATCGCCAGCTTCGTACACATCGTTGTCGTTGAGCGGCCTCGCCGTCCAGACTTCTCCGTCGAGCTTCACCTGGCCTTCGTGCCGGGCCACCTTGTCCAACACCAACGCACTCTTGCCTTCGAGCGCCTTCGCGGGATCGAGTAGCCCTGGACCGGAAGCGAACCGACGCCGCAACGCGGGCCGCACCAGCAGCAGAAGCAGGATCGAAACCACCAGGAACACGACGCCGTCGACCACGTAGTTGTCGACGAGCAGGCTCGACGCTACGGCCGCCAACGCGCCGCCGCTGAGCATTAGCAGGAAGAGGTCACCGGTCAGCGCCTCCGCGCCGGCGAGCCCCAGCGCGGCGATTAACCAGATCAACCAAACGGGCATGCGCGCAGCCTATCGCGTGCCGGGCCTCTCGAGCCGTCAACAACTACACTGCGTGCATCATGTGGTGTCCAAGTGTTTCGCTGTCGGTGTGGGCCAACGCCTGGCTCGCCGGCCTCGCCGCGCCCGACGACGTTCTGGACGCCCTGTCACTGTGGGCGCCAAGACATTCCGTAACCGCCTATGACTCGGTCGCCGCAGGTCGAACGGGTCTGCCGTGGCCCGACCTCACCGATGCCGGTGGAGTTTCGATGCTGCAGACGCTGCGCACGGCGTCGGGCCCCGCAGTCGGTGAACCCGCCATCTCGGTGGCGTTGCCGGTGCCTGGCGACGTGCGTGGTCTGGTGGCGGGCAGCCCGTTCCAGACCGACGCGCTGACAGCCGGTGAGGCGATCATCGTGTCGCGCATGGGCTCGGACGCCGTGGGACTCGTTCCCGAATACGAGTACGACGACGGCTACCAGGACGGCGACGACGACTCCGACTACGACCCCGAGATCCGCGCCCTGTCCTGGACGGTGTACTCCCTGCCCGGCATGCCCGTGGTCGAACACATCGACCTCGGCGAGGCCGAGTACGAACTACGTTCCGCGGTGCGCGCTGCCGCCAACGCACTGGGCACGTTGCGCGCCGGCATGACGGGCGCCGACGTAGCCGATCCGCGCGGGCTCGTCGAGCAGGTGCTCGAGGCCGGGCGCCTTCACCAACTGCCGGAGCACTCCCCGGAACGCGCAGTGCGGGTGTTGGAGAACGCTGCCCACGTCGACGCGATCATCACGGTGAGTTCCGGGTTGATGCCGATCGGGCTGCAGTCGTCCTCGGAGATGCAGATCGCCAACGAAGCGTTGCGGCCGTTGAACGGTGTGGTTCGGCAGGCGCGGATTGCCGCGGTCGGCGCGATCCTGCACTCGGCCTGGCGCCGCTAAACCGCCAGCACGGCGGCAAGGACGGCCACGATCAGCACCGCCGCGACGGCTCCGATGATCCACGGCAGCTTGCTCTTCCGCGATGCGTCGCCATCCGTGCCGTGCGGTGCGAAGCCGGGCTGTAGGTAGTCCGGCAGTGGGCCGCCGTAATCGGCTTGCCGCGCAGGCTCGGGCTGACCCTGACCGTAGGGGGATCCATCCCCGTAACCTGGCTGCACTCCGCCTACCCCCTGACTCGCGGCGCCGGTAAATCGACGCTATCACGGGATTTCGGGATGCCTCAGCGGCTCTTTTCTCCGGCGCGCCGCCCGGCGCAACACACCACCGCGAGAGCCCGCAGGTTGACCGTCGACGTCATACCCGCACCCGGCACCGGGTCTGGCCCGGTGAGCCGGGCCGGTTCGGTGTCCATGCGCAGTTCGTCCATGAGGTCGACGATGAGTCGTGCGAACCGTGGGTCGGCGTTCGGCGTGGTCGCCCTGGCGAAGGCGATCCCGGCCCGTTCAGCCTGCAGGCGCAGTTCCTCATCGAGGTCCCACACCACCTCGATGTGGTCGGCGACGAAGCCGATCGGACAGACGATCACCGCCCTCGGTGCCCGCCGCGGCGAGAGCCGAGAGGTGGTCACCGACATCGGGTTCCAGCCACGGTATGCGCGGCGGACCGGAGCGCGACTGCCACACCTGGTCGTAGTCGGAGTAGCCCGCGGCCGCCGCGACGAGCTGCGCCGCGTAGGCGACCTGGCGGCTGTACAGCCTGGGTCCCTGACGTTCGTCGGCCGCGATCGGCACGGAATGCGCGGTGAACACCAACCGGGCGTCGGCGCGCAGCTCGGCAGGCAACGACGCCGCCGCTGCCGCGATGCCGTCGGCGAACATCTCGACGAAGAGCGGGTGGTCGAAGTACTGCCGCAACTTGATCAACTGCGGCGCGCTCTCCCCCGCCGCTGCGCGGCCACGGGCGATGTCCTCGACGTACTGGGTGCAACTCGAATACCCGCCCCAGGCCGACGTGGCGAACACTGCGGCCCGCTGAATCCCGTTCTCCCGCATCAGAATAACGGCGTCTTCGACGTAGGGCTCCCAGTTGCGGTTGCCGAAGTAGATCGGCACCTCGGCGCCGCGGCCGTCGAGTTCGGTCCGCAACGCGTCGATCAGCGCGCGGTTGATGCCGTTGATCGGCGACACCCCACCGAAATGCAGGTAGTGCTCGGCGACGTCGTCGAGGCGTTCCGGCGGGATGTTGCGGCCTCTGGTGACGTTCTCCAGGAACGGACGCACCTGCTCGGGGCCTTCGGGGCCGCCGAACGACAGCACCAGGACGGCATCGAAGTCCATCGACGGGTCAGAGCAATTGCGTGCTGGCGCCGCCGTCGGCGTAGATCACCGTGCCGGTGGTCGCGGGCAGCCAGTCGGACAGCAGCGCGCACACCGTCTTGGCCACGGGCGTGGGGTCCTTCATGTTCCAGCCGACGGGCGCACGCTGATCCCAGCCCTCCTCGAGCAGCCGCATCTGGTCGCCTGCCTCGGCGCCGAGCGCACCGCCGACGATCGCGCTCATCGCCAGCGTCCGGATGGGTCCGGCGGCAACGAGATTCGACCGCACGCCGAACGGTCCCGCCTCGCGCGCAACGAACCGGTTCACCGATTCGAGCGCACTCTTGGCGACGGTCATCCAGTTGTAGGCGGGCATCGCGCGAGTCGGGTCGAAGTCCATGCCGACGATGCTGCCGCCCCGGTTCAGCACCGGCAGCGTCGCCTTCGCCAGCGAGGCGTACGAGTAGGCCGAGATGTGGATGCCCTTGGCGACGTCCTCGTAGGGCGCGTCGAAGAACGGGTTGATGCCCATGCCTGTCTGCGGCATGAAGCCGATCGAGTGCACGACGCCGTCGAGCTTGTTGCCCTCGCCGATCACCTCGGTGATGCGACCGGCGAGGCTGTCGAGGTGCTCGGTGTTCTGCACGTCGAGTTCCAGCAGCGGTGCCGGGTTGGGCAACCGGTCGGCGATGCGCTGGATCAGCTTCATCCGGTCGAACCCGGTGAGCACCAGTTCGGCGCCCGCCTCCTGCGCGACCTTGGCGATGTGGAACGCGATCGACGAGTCGGTGATGATGCCCGTGACGAGGATGCGCTTGCCCTCGAGAAACCCTGTCATTGTCCTGACTCCTTCATGGGGAAGTGGTGAAGATCCGAAGCGCGCGGGCTCAGTGGCCCATGCCCATGCCGCCGTCGACCGGGATCACCGCGCCTGCGATGTAGCTGGCATCCTCGGACGCCAGGAAGCTGACCGCGCCTGCGACCTCTTCGGCGGTTCCGACCCGCTTGGCCGGGATGAACTCCAGGGCGCCCTCCTGGATGCGCTCATCCAAGGACCTGGTCATTTCGGTGTCGATGTAACCCGGAGCCACCACGTTCGCGGTGACGTTGGCCTTGGACAGTTCGCGCGAGATCGAGCGCGCCATGCCGATCAGTCCGGCCTTGGCGGCGGCGTAGTTCGACTGGTTGCCGATGCCCCACATTCCCGAGACCGAGCCGATGAAGATGATCCGGCCGAAGCGCTTGCGCTGCATGCTGCGCGACGCGCGCTGGGCCACCCGGAAGGCCCCGGTGAGATTGGCGTTGATGACGTTCTCGAAGCGCTCCTCGGTCATCCGGATGAGGAACGCATCCTGGGAGATGCCGGCGTTGGACACCAGCACCTCGACGGCGCCCTGGTGCTCCTCGACCTCCTTGAACGCGCGGTCTACGGCCTCGCTGTCGGTGACGTCGCACACGACACCGAAAAGACCCTCGGGTGCACCCGATCCGCGGTGCGTGACCGCCACCTTGTGACCGTCCGCGGCGAGGCGCTGAGCGATGGCCAGACCGATGCCGCGGTTGCCGCCGGTGACCAGCACGGAGCGCGATACGAATTCGGCGCATGATCGCCAACCTATCGCCTCGCGTGGGTCCGTCCGAAATCGGCCGCAATCGTCAGCCCGGCAGGCGACGGTTGAGCAGCAGCGCGGCCAGCGCCGCCACCGCCAGCACCAGGGCACCCAGCCGCAACCAGCCTGCGCTGGCGTCACCCTTGGTGGTCTCGTAGCCGATCTGCTCCTGCAGCGTGGTGAAGACCTCCTTCAGCTGCTCCAGGCTCGACGCCGTGTAGGCGTTGCCGCCGGACAGCTCGGCGATCTTCTTGAGCATCTCGTCGTCGACGGGCACCGGCTGGCGCTGCTCGTTGATCTCGACGAATCCGTACGGGGTGCCGAACGACACCGTCGAGATCGGCACGCCCTGATCCTTGGCCGTGCGCGCAGCGGTGTAGGCGCCCTTGGGATTGTCCGGGTTGGACGGCACCGTCTCCTTGCCGTCGGACATCAGCACGATGCGCGCGGGCGGTGCCTCGTCGCCGCCGCCGATCACCGCGCCGACCGTGGCGATGGCCTGCAGCGCGGTGAAGATGCCCTCACCCGTGGCGGTGCGGTCGGCCAGTTGCAGCTTGTCGATCGCCGCCTTGGTCGCCACGCGGTTGGTGGTCGGCGACGTCAGCACCGTCGCGGTACCGGCGTAGGCGATCAGGCCGAGGTTGATGCCGGGCGTGAGCTGATCGGCGAACTGCTTGGCCGCCTCCTGCGCGGCAACCAGCCGGCTCGGTGACACGTCGGTGGCGCGCATCGACTGCGAGACGTCGATCACCAACATCACCACGGCACGGTTGCGTGGAATCCGGACGTCGTTGGTCGGCCCGGCCATGGCGACGGTCAGGAGTGTCAGCGACAGCACCAGCAGGATCGCGGGCAGATGCCGCCACCGGGTGGGCCGCTTCGGCGCCACGCTCTCCAGCAGCTCCATGTTGGCGAAGCGCAACATCCGCTTCTGACGTGCCATCTGCACGACGATGTACAGGCCGACCACGCCGAGCACCACCAGAAGGAACAGGAGGTACCAGACGTGTTCGAAGCCCGACAACGTCATCGGTCCGAGCAGCGGTAAATTCATGTGCGGCTTGTTGTCTCAGTCTCGCCAGCTCATCGGCGCCCCGTCAGGGCACCGCGTCGGCGATTGGAGGCGACGAACCTGACCACGTCGGCGATCCAGTCCCTGTCGGTGCGCAGCGTGAGAAGCGGCGCACCGCAGCGTCGTAGCGTGCGAGCCACTTCGGCACGATGACCCTGCGCGGCCTTGGCGAAGTCGTTGCGCAACTGCGCGTCGATGGTGAACTCCCGCGTGACGCCGGATTCGGTGTCCTGCAGAATCACGTCGCCGACGTCCGGCAACTCGACGTCGCGCGGGTCGATGATCTCGATGCCAAGCACCTCGTGCCGCCCCGCGATGGCACGCAACGGCCGCATCCAGTTGATCGGGCCGAGGAAGTCGCTGATCACGACCACCATGCCGCGCCGGCGTTCGGGCCTGCGCAGGGCGTCGATGGCCGTCGCGAGGTCGCCCCGCACGCCGACCGGCGCCTTCGGCGTGGTGGCGATGGCGCGCAGCAGCTCCTGCTCGTGCATGCGACCCGACAGTGCGGGCACCCGTCGGGTGACGTCACCGTTGGTGATCACGGCGCCCAGCCGGTTGCCGCCGCCACTGTTGAGGAACGCGATGGCCGCGGCGGCAGCCACGGCGAGGTCACGTTTCTCGCAGCCCGCGGTACCGAAGTCGAGGCTGGCCGACACGTCGACCACCAGCCAGGTCTCCAGCTCGCGGTCGGCGATCATCTGCCGCACGTGCGGCGTGGTTGTCCGCGCGGTCACCGACCAGTCCATCCGGCGTACGTCGTCGCCGGGCTGGTAGATACGCGACTCGCCCGGTTCCGAACCCGGCCCCGGCATGAGCCCCTGATGGTCGCCGTGCAACACGCCGTCGAGCTTGCGGCGCACCGTCAGCTCGAGCTTGCGCAGGGCCGCCGACAGCGCGGGGTCGCGGATCTCGCCACGCTGCAGGGACGGCAGGTCGACCGTCCGGCGTTGCGAGCTGGTCACCGACCGCTAGCCGCCGCCGCAGGAGCGGGCATGGCCGGCGCGACCGAATGGCCTTGCTGCGGAATGGCATTCACCTGGGGCAACGCGACGGTCTGCAGGATGCGGTTGACCACGGTCTCCGCGGAGATCTCGTCGGCCAGCGCATCGTAGGTGAGCACCAGGCGGTGCCGCAGCACGTCGGGGATGACCTCGACGACGTCCTGAGGGACGACGTAGTCACGGCCACGGATCAGTGCCAGCGCACGTGACGCGGCGATGATGCCCAGCGAGGCGCGCGGCGAGGCGCCGTAGGCGATCCACGCCTTGGCGTCGGGCATGCCGAACTTCTCCGGTTCACGGGTGGCGGTGACGATGCGGACCACGTAGTCGACGAGCGCGTGGTGCACGAACGTGTTGGCCGCGACGCCCTGCAACCGCAGCAGGTCGTCGGGGTTGAGGATCTGCTTCGGCGTGGGCGGCGTGACGCCCATCCGGTAGATGATCTCGCGCTCTTCCTCGGGCGACGGGTAGTCGATGTTCAGCTTGAACAGGAAGCGGTCGCGCTGCGCCTCGGGCAGGGCGTAGACGCCTTCCTGCTCGATCGGGTTCTGCGTCGCCATGACCAGGAACGGGCTTGGCAGCGGGAAGGTCTTGCCGCCGATGGACACCTTGCGCTCGGCCATGACCTCCAGCAGCGCCGACTGCACCTTGGCGGGCGCGCGGTTGATCTCGTCGGCGAGCAGGAAGTTGACCATCACGGGGCCGACTTCGATGTCGAACTCTTCCTTGCCCACGCGGTAGATGCGGGTACCGACGATGTCGGTGGGCACCAGGTCGGGGGTGAACTGGATGCGGGCGAAGGTCCCGCCGACCACCTTGGCGAACGTCTCCACAGCGAGGGTCTTGGCCACGCCGGGCACGCCCTCGAGCAGCACGTGCCCCTTGGCGAGAAGGCCAACCAGCATCCGCTCGACCAGCTGGTCCTGACCGACGATGATGCGCTTCACCTCGAAGATCGCGCGCTCCAGCGTGTGCACCTCGCCCTGCAGGCCGCCAGCCTGTTGATTTCCATTGGACGGACCCTGCTGGGAGCCGGGAGTAAAGCCCTGCGCCGGGCCAGGACCGGGGAACCCTCCGGCGCCCTGCGGCGGCCCACTCGGTGACGTCATTCAGCTTCCTCCCACTTGGTTCACTTCAGACCTACTGGTCAACGCGGTGCCCGGGCCTCTCGGCGGGCGTCCCTCGTCAACTATTCCAGGCAGTTCGGAATCCGTCGACGTCGCCGCTCGGATGGCAGTGTCGGTCAACTCTCGATGATGCGCGCCAGGTACGGCTGCAAGCCTGCCATCCGCACCGGACTCACGGTCACCTTCTCCGCGCTACCCGAGGCCTCGAGCATCTTGCCGCCACCGAGATAGATGGCGACGTGCTGGCTTCCGCCCGGTCCCCAGAACAACAGGTCCCCACGCTTGGCCTGTGACTGTGGCACCTTGCGTCCGGTGTTGTATTGATCGCCCGAGAACTTGGGAATCTGCACGCCGACGCCCGCGAACGCGTATCGGGTGAACCCCGAGCAGTCGTAGCCGATCTTGCCCGCGTCGTAGTCGACGCCCGCGCTGGGACCGTTCAGCGCACCGCCACCCCACGAGTACGGAACGCCCATCTGCGACGCACCACGCCGAATCACGTACTCGATGGCCTGCGGACCGCGCACCCGTCCGCCGGGCAGCGCGGCGGCAGCCGGAGACCCGCCGAGACCGATGCTCGACAGGAACTGCTGTCCCAGACTCTGCGTGGTCTGCAGCGCGATCTGGCTGACCTGAAACGACGCGTTGGCGATCGCCACCGGGTCACCGGGCGCGCCGGAGCTGACGATCTTCGGCAGCGTCGGATCCCACTGTCCGTCATCGGGCTCGGCGGCTGCGGGCACGGCCGCACCGACCATGAGTGCGAGTGCGCACACCAGCGGTGCGAGCACCCACACGGGACGAAAGAACTTCAGACGCAAGCTAATCACCATCAGTATTCGATGTAGCGGACCACGTACGGCGTCATACCGCTGGTCCGTACGGGCGAGACCTTCACGGTCGAACCGGTGTAGGGAGCCTCGAGCATCTGCCCACCACCGAGGTACAGCGTGACGTGCTGGCTACCGCCGGGGCCGTAGAAGATCACGTCGCCCCTACGCATCTGCGACGACGGGATCTTGCGACCCATGTCGTATTGCGCACCGGAATAGTGGGGCAGCTTGATGCCCACCCCCGCGAAGGCGTACAGGATGAGGCCGGAACAGTCGAAACCGACTGTGCCCGCACCGGAGTCGATGCCCCTACTCGGACCCACCGCGTTGCCGCCGCCCCACGAGTAGGGAACGCCCATCTGCGAGCCCGCCCGTTTGATGACGTACTCCGCAGCTTCTCGGCCATAGACCCGCGGTATCGCACCATTGGTGAAACCCGTTGGCGTCGGCAGAATTCCGAGCTTCTGCAGGAACTGGGTACCCATCTGACTCGTCGCCTGCGCCGACGTCGAGGCGATCCCGAGCACCGTGTTGATGATCGCGATCGGGTCACCGCTGACGAACGCGCTCGGGATGGCAGGGAGTGTCGGGTCCCACGGGGAGGCCCAGTCGGACGCGCTCGGCGCCGCCGCGGCAGGCGCACGGTCCCAGTTGGCGGCAGGGTCGCCGGCCGGGGTGGCGGCTGCCGCCGGCGCGGCCTGCGGTGTGGCTTGACCCGCGGGCGCGGACCACTCGCGGGCCCGGTCCAGCTTGGCTTGCGCCGCTGCCCTTTCGGCCACGAGCCGGTCGAGGTCGGCCTGTTGACTGCCGAAGGTCTGCTGCGCCTGGGTGAGCGCTGCGACGGCGGAATCCTGGCTGGCCTGCGCGTCGAGCACCGCCTGGTCGGCCTTCTGCTTGGCCAACCGAGCGGCCGACTCGCGATTCGACTGCTCGGTGCGGGCGCGCTGCAGGTTGGCCATGACCTGCTGGCTGCTCAGTGACAGCGTCTGGTTGGTGGCTGCGGTGTCGATGATGTCGGCAGGATCGCTGGCGGTCACGTAGGAGGCCGACGGCCCGCTCATGTACGTCGATGCCGCGAACCCGTCGAACTTCTGTTGGGCCGCGGTGATCGCGGCGGTGGCATCGGACAGACCCGCTTGGCTCGCCTCGACCTCCTGTTGGGCGGCCACGGCGGCGTCACGGGCGGTCTGGACGTCGACGAGCGCCTTGTTGACGCCCTCCTGTTGGGTCTGAATGGCGGCGCCGAGATCCTGCAGCTTCTGATTGGCCTCGGCCACTGCGGTGACGAGACCCGCGATTCCTTCTTGATTGCCGGGTTCGGCGACCGCGGCACCGGTGCCGGGCGCGAAAACGGAAGCGGCCAGGACTCCGAATACGAGTGAACCCACTCCGAATCGGCTCCACAGCCGCGACGCAGAGGCGCGAGTGATGCGTCTCATTGGCTTCTGGTCTCCCTCGGGCTGGATGCGAACGTGCCGGCGCGTTCGTCTGTGCACTGTCACAGAAGTCACACCAAGCACAACTGCAACAAGAGGCACCTTTTGCACCGTACGTCACAACAAGCGCTAAAGAAACGCCAGCAACAAATTACAAGTTTGTAATTGAAATGGGCGTTACCGAATGGTGATCTTCGAATTCGCCGAGCGCGCCTTTTGGCGTCAGTCGTAGGTCAGTCGGCAGATGTGGCGGGGGCCTGCGTCGGCGACCGCCCGCCGCGCCCGAACCTGCAGCATGCGGGTGGCGACGGCGGCCAGCGCGACGCCCAGCACGAGAACGATCGTGAATGGCGTCCACGGAAAATGCGACGCGGTCAACTCACCGACGAAATTCTTCGACGACAGCACCGGATTGCCGGTCTTCGCCACGTCCTGACCCGCCTCCAAAGTGACGCGGTCGAACTCCTGGCTATACGTGCCCGCGAAGAACGGGCTGATCGCCAACACCGTGGAGCCGGGATGGGCCTGGCCCACCTCGGTGGCGATGTCGCGCAGCGGGGTGTCGATCGGCGGGTTGGTGGGAATCACCACGATCTTGAGGTCGATGCCCTTGGCACGCGCATCGGCGACGACCTGCTTGAGGGCGGGCACGTCGGCGGCGGGAGCGCTCACGCCGTCGGCGGCGACGGCGGCGTTGACCGCGTTCATGTCCACGTCGGGCGGGATGTACTCCGGCAGGAACGGGATGACGAGCGGTCCGGTCACACGGGGGAGGTTACGCGTCCCCGCAGGGCTAGCGACCGGGAATACAGCCTACCCCAGGACTGGCAGCCCATGCCGATGAGGACAAGACTGGGGACCGCCCCTTGGTGGCTTACAGGACAAGCGTACTGTTAGAATCAGCACCGCCGTTCGACACAGCCCGTCACGGCGAAAACTAAACCGGGAGTTGATGTGAGCAGCAAGGATTCGGTGAATTCATTCGGAGCCCGCGACACGTTGAAGGTCGGGGACTCCGACTACGAGATCTACCGCCTCGACGCGGTACCCGGAACCGAGAAACTCCCGTACAGCCTCAAGGTGCTCGCCGAGAATCTGCTGCGCACCGAGGACGGCGCGAACATCACCAAGGATCACATCGAAGCGATCGCGAACTGGGATCCGTCGGCCGACCCCAGCATCGAGATCCAGTTCACCCCCGCCCGCGTGATCATGCAGGACTTCACCGGCGTGCCGTGCATCGTCGACCTGGCCACCATGCGGGAAGCGGTCGGCGCCCTCGGCGGGGACCCACAGAAGGTCAACCCGCTCGCACCGGCGGACCTGGTGATCGACCACTCCGTCATCGCCGACCTCTTCGGCACCGCGAACGCGTTCGAGCGCAACGTCGAGATCGAGTACCAGCGCAACGGTGAGCGCTATCAGTTCCTGCGCTGGGGCCAGGGCGCCTTCGACGACTTCAAGGTGGTCCCCCCGGGCACCGGCATCGTGCACCAGGTCAACATCGAGTACCTGGCGAGCGTCGTCATGGAGCGCGGTCGGGCGGGCGCAGCAGGGGCGGGAGACGAGATCCGTGTCGCCTACCCCGACACGTGCGTGGGCACCGACTCACACACCACGATGGAGAACGGCCTTGGCGTGCTGGGCTGGGGCGTCGGCGGCATCGAGGCCGAGGCCGCGATGCTCGGCCAGCCCGTGTCGATGCTCATCCCCCGCGTCGTCGGGTTCAAGCTGACCGGCGAACGCCCGACCGGCGTGACCGCCACCGACGTCGTGCTCACGGTCACCGAGATGCTGCGCAAGCACGGCGTGGTCGGCAAGTTCGTCGAGTTCTACGGCGAGGGCGTGGCCGAGGTCCCGCTGGCCAACCGCGCCACGCTGGGCAACATGAGCCCCGAGTTCGGCTCCACCGCAGCGATTTTCCCGATCGACGAGGTCACCATCGACTACCTGCGGCTGACCGGCCGCAGCGAGCAGCAGCTGGCACTGGTCGAGGCCTACGCCAAGGAACAGGGCATGTGGCACGACCCGCAGCGCGAGCCCAAGTTCTCGGAGTACATCGAGTTGGACCTGTCGGACGTGGTGCCGTCGATCGCCGGACCCAAGCGGCCGCAGGACCGCATCGCGCTGAGCGACGCAAAGACGGCCTTCCGCAAGGACATTCACAACTACGTCGAGGAGAACATGCCGGTCGAGCACTCCAAGCTCGACGAGGCAGTCGAGGAGAGCTTCCCGGCCAGCGACCCTGCGGTGCTGTCGTTCGCCGACGCCGACGCGGTCGAGGTGGCCTCGGCCGCCGTGGGCTCCAACGGGCGGCCGAGCAAGCCCGTGGAGGTGCAC
Organism: uncultured Actinomycetota bacterium; assembly: GCA_963849055.1. Taxonomy (GTDB): domain Bacteria; phylum Actinomycetota; class Actinomycetes; order Mycobacteriales; family Mycobacteriaceae; genus Mycobacterium. The sequence continues at coordinate 166,829 of CAWKFI010000008.1, read as the reverse complement.
TCCGACGAGTACGGCGATTTCATCCTCGACCACGGCGCCGTGGCGATCGCGGCGATCACGTCGTGCACCAACACCTCCAACCCCGAGGTCATGATCGGTGCCGCGCTGCTGGCGCGCAACGCCGTCGACAAGGGCCTGGCCTCCAAGCCGTGGGTCAAGACGACGATGGCGCCCGGCTCGCAGGTCGTCAGCGACTATTACGACAAGGCCGGTCTGTGGCCGTACCTGGAGAAGCTGGGCTTCTATCTCGTCGGTTACGGCTGCACCACGTGCATCGGCAACTCCGGGCCACTGTCGGATGAGATAAGCAAGGCCATCAACGACAACGACCTGTCGGTCACCGCGGTGCTGTCGGGCAACCGCAACTTCGAGGGTCGCATCAACCCCGACGTGAAGATGAACTACCTGGCGTCCCCGCCGCTCGTCATCGCCTATGCCCTGGCGGGCACGATGGACTTCGACTTCGAGACCGATTGCCTCGGTAAGGACACCGACGGCAACGAGGTGTTCCTCCGCGACATCTGGCCGACGCAGAAGGACATCAGCGACACCATCGCCTCGGCCATCAACACGGAGATGTTCACGAAGAACTACGGCGACGTGTTCAAGGGTGACGACCGGTGGCGCAACTTGCCGACGCCGAGCGGCAACACCTTCGAGTGGAACCCCGACTCGACCTACGTGCGCAAGCCACCGTACTTCGAAGGCATGCCGCCGGAGCCGCAGCCGGTGACCGACATCTCCGGCGCTAGAGTTCTTGCGCTGCTTGGTGATTCGGTGACCACCGACCACATCTCCCCCGCAGGCAGCATCAAGCCGGGCACCCCGGCTGCGCAGTACCTCGACGCACACGGCATCGACAAGAAGGACTACAACTCCTACGGGTCCCGCCGCGGCAACCACGAGGTGATGATCCGGGGCACGTTCGCCAACATCCGGCTGAAGAACCAACTGCTCGACGACGTCTCGGGGGGCTACACGCGCGACTTCACCGCGGATGGGGCGCCTCAGGCGTTCATCTACGACGCCGCGCAGAACTATGCGGCGCAGAACGTTCCGCTGGTGGTGTTGGGCGGCAAGGAGTACGGCTCCGGGTCGTCCCGCGACTGGGCAGCCAAGGGCACCAGCCTGTTGGGCGTGCGCGCGGTGATCGTCGAGTCGTTCGAGCGCATCCACCGCTCCAACCTCATCGGCATGGGTGTCATCCCGCTGCAGTTCCCGCAGGGCGAGTCGGCGGCGAGCCTGAAGCTGGACGGCACCGAGGTGTTCGACATCTCGGGTATCGAAGGCCTCAACGAGGGCAAGACGCCGAAGACGGTGCACGTCACCGCCACCAAGGGCGACGGTTCCAAGGTCGAGTTCGACGCGGTGGTGCGCATCGACACCCCCGGTGAGGCCGACTACTACCGCAACGGCGGCATCCTGCAGTACGTGCTGCGCAACATGCTGAAGACGAGCTGACCGCGGAACGCGGCCGAGAAGACAAGGCATTCCGTTGCCCCGGGTGACCGAGGACCATCTGGCGGCCCGACGGCGCCAGATTCTCGACGGTGCACGCCGGTGCTTCGCCGAGTACGGCTACGACAAGGCGACCGTGCGGCGGCTCGAACACACCATCGGGCTGTCGCGCGGCGCCATCTTCCATCACTTCCGCGACAAGGACACCTTGTTCTTCGAGCTGGCACGCGAGGACGCGGAACGGATGGCGGACGTGGCGTCGCGGGAGGGCCTGATCCAGGTGATGCGCGATCTGCTGGCGGCGCCCGAACAGTTCGACTGGCTGGCGACGCGCCTGGAGATCGCCCGCAAGCTGCGCAACGACCCGGTCTTCAATCGGGGTTGGGCAGAGCGGTCAGAGGAGCTGTCCGTGGCGACGACCGAACGCCTCCGCAGGCAGAAGCAGGCGGGACGGCTTCGGGACGACGTGCCGAGCGAGGTGCTGCAGACCTACCTCGACCTCGTCCTCGACGGGCTGGTGGCTCGGCTGGCTTCGGGTGACCAGCCCGAACGGCTCAGCGCCGTATTGGATCTGGTCGAGGCGTCGGTTCGCCAGCAGTGACTAGCGCCGGTTGCGGTGGTTGGGCCCACCGCGGCTTCTCATCGTCGTCCCCGACTCGCGCAACATGCTGTGGACCGACCCGTACGAGCGTCCCGTCTTCTCCACCAGGGACCTAATGCTGGCGCCGCCCTCGTAGGCGCTGCGCAACTCGGTGAGCATCTGGTCCCGGGACTTGTTCTTCAGATCTTGCATCGAAGCGTCTCCCACCTGTTGTATCCCCGACCCGTTTACGTCAACTACCCAGGTTCAAAGGCATTCAATCTGGCAGGAAAGGATTTTCGCGAGCGGCCTCAGGCCAGCTCGATGAGGTCTCGGTACTCGTCGGACCAGTAGTCCTCGGTCGCGTCGGGCAACAGCACCACGCGTTGGGGCTCGAGCGCCTCGGCCGCGCCGGGGTCGTGAGTCACCAGCACGACCGCACCCTGGTAGCTGCGCAACGCATCGAGGACCTGTTCCCGCGAAGCGGGGTCGAGGTTGTTGGTCGGCTCGTCGAGCAGCAGGACGTTTGCCGTGGACGCCACCAGTCCGGCCAGCGCCAGCCGGGTCTTCTCGCCACCGGACAGCGTGCCCGCAGGCTGATCGAGCTGCGGTCCGGTGAACATGAAGGCGCCCAGCAGGCTACGCAGGTCCTGCTCCCCCGTGTCGGGCGCGGCGTGCCGGATGTTCTCCCACACCGACGCCATACCGTCGATCGTGTCGTGTTCCTGCGCGAAGTAGCCGAGCTTCAGTCCATGACCGGGCTCGATCACTCCCGCATCGGCCGTCTCGACACCCGCGAGGATGCGCAGCAGCGTGGTCTTGCCCGCACCGTTGAGCCCGAGGACGACGACGCGCGAACCCTTGTCGATGGCGAGGTCGACGCCGGTGAAGATCTCCAGCGAACCGTAGGTCTTGGTGAGTCCCTTGCCGACGAGTGGGGTGCGACCGCACACCGCGGGTGTGGGAAACCTGATCTTGGCGACCCTGTCGGCCACCCGCTCGTCGTCGAGTTCGGACATCATCCGCTCGGCACGTCGCAGCATGTTCTGTGCGGCAACGGCTTTGGTGGCCTTGGCGCCCATCTTGGCCGCCTGGGTGCGCAGCGCGGAGGCCTTCTTCTCGGCATTGGCGCGTTCGCGTCGACGGCGTTGCTCGTCGGTGGCGCGGGCGTCGAGGTACTTCTGCCAGCCCATGTTGTAGACGTCGGCCTCACCGCGCACGGCGTCGAGGAACCAGACTCGATTCACCACGTCGGCAAGCAGTTCGACGTTGTGGCTGATGACCACGAGGCCACCGGTGTGGTTCTGCAGGAAGCTGCGCAGCCAGCCGATGGAGTCCGCGTCGAGGTGGTTGGTCGGCTCGTCGAGCAGCAGCGTGGTGTCCGATCCCGACCCGGTGTCGGATGCGGCGAACAGGATGCGGCTGAGTTCGACCCGGCGCCGCTGGCCGCCCGACAGCGTCCTCAGGGGTTGCGTCAGAACCCGTTCCGGCAGGCCGAGACTCGCGCAGATCCGGCCCGCCTCGCTCTCGGCGGCATACCCGCCGAGCGCCGAGAACCGCTCCTCGAGCTCACCGTAACGGCGTACGGCCTTGTCGCGGGCGGCGTCGTCGGCCACCTCGGCCATGATCGCCTGCTGCTTCTCCAGGTCGGCGAGCAGCGTGTCGAGCCCACGCGCCGAGAGCACCCGATCCCTGGCCAGCATGTCGAGGTCGCCTTCTCGGGGATCCTGCGGCAGGTAGCCGATCTCGCCAGTCCGGTCGATGGTGCCTGCGTAGGGCTCACCCTCGCCGGCCAGAATTCGCATCGTTGTGGTCTTGCCCGCACCGTTGCGCCCCACCAGACCGATCCGGTCACCGGGCTGGATCCGCAGGGCGGCGCCCTCGATGGACAGCAGCGTGCGCGCGCCGGCGCGGACCTCGAGGTCCGTTGCGGTGATCACGCTGCTTCTCCCTCTGTTCTGTCACTTGTCGTCTGGAGCCGTCTACTCCTCGCGCAAGCGCTCGTCGGTGAAGACCGCGGGCCGCTTCTCGGCGCGCGCGGCAACCGCTTCCTCGAAATTGGCGGTGAGTAGGCGCACGAAGAGCTGGCCCAGGCCCTCGGCCTGCATGTGACCTTCCAGGCTACCGGCGTCCAGTCCACTCCAAAGTGTGCGCTTGGTCAACTCGATACCTGGCCGCGAGAACGTCGCGATCCGCTCTGCCATGTCGAAGCACGCGTCGAGCAGCTCGCCGTCGGGCACGGTGCGCGACACCAGACCGATGCGCTCGGCCTCCTGGGCGCCGATGTCGCGGCCGGTCAGCATCGCCTCGAACGCCCGCGACGTCCCGATCGCCCGTGGCAGCAGGTAGGACAGCCCGAGCTCGCTGGCCGTCAGCCCGTTGTTGATGCCCGCGGCCCGGAAGTAGGCGCCCTCTGCCGCGAGCCGGATGTCCGCGGCCAGGGCCAGGCACAACCCGCCACCGATGGCCGCACCGTTGACGGCGGCGATGACAGGCTGGTGCATCTTGCGTAGGGCCAAGATCACATCGTCGAGCACTTCCATCGACCGCAGTGCGAACGTCGGACGAGTCAGACCGTCGACGTGCGGAACTGATCCGGCCGACTTGTGGTCGGCACCAGAGGAGAACCCACGGCCAGCCCCGGTGAGCACCACGACGCGCGTTTCGTTGTCGTGGTTCAGCTCGTCGAGGGCCTTCTTCAGCGGCACCATGACGTCGAACGCCATCGAGTTCATCCGCTCCGGCCGGTTCAACGTGACCAACGCCACGTTCGGTCTCGGGTGGTCGACGAGGACTAGCGGTTGCTGGGCGTTCTGTTCGGTCACGACAAAGCACGTTATAGCGTGCTGCGCGCGGTCCCGCCGTTACGCCTGTTGGGTGTCGCCCTGCTCGGCGATCGCGGCGTCGACGTCGAAGTCCTTGATCTTGGTGATGATGTCGTCCAGCTGGTCGGCAGGCAGCATGCCGGAGTGCCGGAACACCATGTGGCCCTTCTTGAACGCCATCAGGGTGGGGATCGCCTGGATTTCGGCGGCGGCGGCGAGACCCTGTTCGGCCTCGGTGTCCACCTTGCCGTGGACCACGTCGGGATGCTTCTCCGACGACGCGGCGAACGTCGGCGCGAACGCACGACACGGCCCGCACCAGGACGCCCAGAAGTCGACCAACACGATCTCGTTGTCGGTGACGGTGGCATTGAATTCTTCTGCGGTGATGTCTTGCGTACTCACGCCTCTCCTAACGTTGCGGTTTACCTGGTTGTTCCCTGTGAGCGCCCGGCTAACTCAGCCGAGCCAACGCGGTTTCGGCGTCAAACCCTTCGAACGCATCAAGCGAACCATCACGGAGCCGGTTCACCCACGTCGGGTCGGCCAGCAGCGCCCGCCCGATCGCGACGACGTCGAACTCCCCCGCCGCGTACTGATCGAGCAGCCGGTCGACGGGTGCCGGCGGGATCCGTCCGCCGGCCCGCCCTGGCGTGAACTCGGTCTCCAGGCCCACCGAGCCGACCGCGATCACAGGAACGCCGGTGACCTTCTTGGTCCATCCGGACAGGCTGAGTTCCGGGTCGGCGTCCGGGAACGCCGGCTTGTAGTGCCTGCGCGTGGACGGATGGAGCAGATCGACGCCCGCGTCGACGAGCGGTGCCAGCAGTTCCTGCAGCTCGGCGGGATCGCCGGCGATCGACGCGGCGTAGTCGGTCTGCTTCCACTGCGAGAACCGGAAGATGATCGGGTAGTCCGACCCGACGGCCGCGCGCACCGCCGCGACCACCTCGGCCGGGAACCGGGTGCGGTCGGCCAGTTCGCCGCCGTAACCGTCGGTGCGCCGATTCGTCTTGGCCCAAAGGAATTCGTCGAGCAGGTAACCGTGCGCGCCGTGCAGTTCGACGGCATCGAAGCCGGCGTCGCGGGCGTTGCGGGCGGCTTGGGCGAACGAGTCGGCCACACCGGCCAGTTCATCGGTGCGCAGCGCCCGCCCCCGCGGTTCGCCTGCACTGTTGATCCCCGACGGGCTCACGGGGCCGATCCCGTCGGCGTCGCCACGTTCGGCGCCCTGATGCCACAGCTGCGCGGCGATCGCGCCGCCATGTCCGTGCACCGCTGCGGTCACCGCTCGCCAACCGGCCAGCACGTCGTCGCCGGCGATGGTGGGGATGCTGGCGGGCCAGCCGGCTTCCTGCGGCGCCAAGCGGATTCCCTCGGTGATGATCAGCCCCACACCGCCCGCTGCCCGGCGCGCGTAGTACTTGGCGACGTCTGCGCCGGGTATCCCATCTGGCGACGCCCTGCGCGTCATGGGGGCCATCGCGAACCGGTTGCGGACCGTCACCGACCGCACGCTCAACGGCTGGAACAGGTCGGTCACGCGATCGTCGAGAGCCACGAATCGGTACAACATTGCCTCCGGCCAGTTCGATTCCGCTTTACCCATTCCACGGCGCACTCAGCCGAAGTTCTTGAACGCTTCGAGCAGCCGGGCACGGTATGCCGGATCCAATTCGTCGTCACGGATGCCACCGACCGCGCGCACCGTCTCGCGGAACTGCTGTAGGTAGTTCTCACAGCCGTCGCATTCGACGAGATGCATGTCGAAGCGCTCACGGGTGTCCGGGTCCAGCGATCCGTCGAGATAGGCGGTGACGAGTTCGACGAGTTCATTGCAGTCCATCATCAGGACACCTCTTCCAGATAATCCTCGAGCACGGCTCGGACGGCGGCGCGTCCGCGATGCAGCAGCACCCGTTGATTGGCCACGCTGATGTCGAGCATTTCGCATACCTCGGCGGAGTCGAAGCCCAGCATGTCGCGCAGCGTCACGACGATCCGCTGCCGATCCGGCAACCCGTCGAGGCCACGCCGCGCAACGGCGACCAGCTCGTCGCCGAGCACCGATCCCTCGGGCGTCTCGGGAAAAGCAGCGGGAACGGCGTCCTCGCGCCAGTGGCCGGGCCACGGGTCGTCGCTGCCACGAAACCGGGCGGGATCGACGGTGCCGCCGGTGTACGCGGCGATTGCCGCGTCGGCATCGCGGCGTTCCCGCACCCCGCGCGCCTTCGCGATGTTGATCATCACGGCGAACAGCCAGGTCCGCAGCGATGAGCGACCTTCGAACCGGCCGATGCCCTTCAGTAGGGCGATCCACGCCTCCTGGACCACCTCCTCGGCGATCTCGCGGCTCGGCACGTAACCCCTCGCGACCCGGAGCAGCGCGGGGGTGTGCTGGTCGACGAGGGTGGCGAACGCCCGCTCGTCGCCGGCGCGCAGAGCGTCGATCATGGGTGCTTCATCGACGGCGCCGGTCATTGGCTGACCGTATCCGCTCAGCGGTATTCCGGGTTGGCGAAATCGTAGCGACATCCCGCATCCCATCCCGATCGAATGTTCCCGTAGGCGGGCACGCCGCCGGCCTTGCGCAGCATCTGCGCGAGATGCATCAGGTTCCACGTCATGAAGGTCGTGTTGCGGTTCGTGAAGTCGTTCTCCGGCCCGCCGGAACCAGGGTCCAGGTAGGACGGTCCTGGTCCGGCCTCACCGATCCAGCCCGCATCAGCTTGCGGCGCAATGGTGTATCCGATGTGCTGCAACGTATACAGCACGTTTTGCGCACAGTGCTTGATGCCGTCCTCGTTGCCCGTGATGAGGCATCCGCCCACCCGGCCGTAATAGAGATACTGGCCGGCGTCGTTCAGCAGGTGCGAGCCGCCGTAGAGTCGTTCGTGCACCTTCTTCATCACCGAGCTGTTGTCGCCCAACCAGATTGGGCCAGCGAGCACCAAGATGTCCGCAGCCAGCACCTTCTCGAAAATCGGCGGCCAGTCGTCGGTGTCGGCACCATGCTCGCGCATGTCCGGCCACACGCCGGTAGCGATGTCGTAGTCGACCGCGCGTACGACGTCTACCTCCACTCCGTGCTTTTCCATGATGCGGGTGCTGATGTCGACGAGGCCCTGCGTGTTGCTGGGTTCCGGCGAGGGTTTCAGGGTGCAATTGATGAAAAGGGCGCGTAGCCCTGTGAAGTCGATGTCGAACGTGGTCATTGGTCACTCCTGAGGTGTTCTCGCGCGAGTTCGAAGAAATCGGTGATGTCGTGGGCGAGTTCGTTGACGTCGTGCGTTGGGTCCAGGCCCCGCACGGCGCCGAACGGCGCGTTCCAGAACGTGCCGGTGCGGGGCGTCCACGGCCCGACGTAGACGTATGGGGTCGGGTGATACGAGTCGCCGGCGGACACACCGTAGTTGACCTCGCCGTCGGTGACCGCGACGTCGAAGTGCTCCGGCCACAGCACCGGATGTTGTTCGGGCAGAAATTGTTTCAACGCGAAGCCGCCCGCGTACAGACTCCTGTACAGCAGTGCGGCCGCCTCGGCGTCGATGTCGAGCGCCGCGTCGGCGGCCAGCGGTTCGTCGATCTCGTAGACCCCCTCGGGCGGCCCGTACTGCAGGCCCGCGGCCGCGGCGAGCGCACCGGGGCTGCTACCGGCCAGCGGCGCGCTGCCGTCCTGCCAGGTGAACTCGGTGCCGTGCACGGCGAGCGGAAGCGCGACGCCGACGAACCCGTCCTGGCGCACGGCGAGGCGGATCGTGCCTGCCGCCCGGTGCTGCGGACCGGCGATCAAGCTCTCGGCGATACCTCGCAGCTGCCGACGGGTTGCGACGAAGTCCATCCCGGTATCCATGGCGCCCTCTCTCCCACGCTCGATGCGAACTGTGTTCATCCAACGGGGTCGAGCGTTACACGTCCAAGCACTCGCCAGCCATCTCGGCAGCGCGATCGGCATTGGCCAGCAGCTGCTCCTGACGCTTGGGCCACCAGAAGACTTCGATGAGTAGTAACGCGAGATAGACGCAAGAGGCCACACCGTTGCGCACCGATCCCGCCACGGTGTCCCATACTGCGGATGCTGCGGCCACCGTCAGGACCAGCCAGATCAACCATCGAAAGACTCGGCCGCGCTCGGCAGCCGCATGGAGGCCGTCCCGGTAGTCGATGACCGCCTGCGCGAGCCGCGGATCGGAGATTCGCTCACCGCGCCGGGCGGCCCGTACGACGGCCACACGTTGTTCGCCGGTCAGATACCTTGCCCCAGGCCAATATCGGCCCATCCGGCGAGCCATGACGATCGCCCAGGCGACGCCCAAGATGATGAATACGATCACGCCGGACAGCAGGAAGCCAGAGTCGAGAAGCGCCAACGCGCCAAAGAAGAGTCCGGCACTGACGCCAACCGTCACTGCGCTCGTCACACGACCACCTCGCCATACCGGGGCCGGGACGGTGATCACAAAATAAGTGTGACCGCCTCAGCGACGGTTAGACGGTGAAACCGAGCGCCCGCAGCTGCTCGCGGCCGTCCTCGGTGATCTTGTCCGGGCCCCACGGCGGGTTCCACACCCAGTTGATCTTGATATCGCTGACCAAGCCAGCGCCGACCAGTGCGGTGCGCGACTGATCCTCGATGACGTCGGTGAGCGGACAGGCCGCCGAGGTGAGCGTCATGTCGATCAGCGCCACCGCGCCGGGACCCTCCTTGTCGACGTTGAGACCGTAGACCAGGCCAAGGTCGACGACGTTGATGCCGAGTTCGGGATCGACGACGTCACGCATCGCCTCCTCCAGGTCGGCCAGCAGCTCCTCGCCCGCTTGGAACGAGTCCCCGCTTGCGTCGCCCGTGCTGGTGCCCGTGGTCGTCTCGCTCATCGCTTTCCTCCATCGCCGTCTTCGCTGTGGGATGCCTGCGCGACCGCGTCCTTAAACGCCATCCATCCCAGTAGTGCACATTTCACCCGTGCTGGGTACTTGGCCACACCGGCGAACGCGATGCCGTCGCCGATCACGTCCTCGTCGCCCTCGACGTTGCCGCGCGAGGAGATCATCTCGGTGAACGCCGCGACGGTCTTGAGCGCGTCACCCACCGTCTGGCCGATCACCTGGTCGGCGAGCACCGACGTCGCCGCCTGGCTGATCGAGCAACCCTGCCCGTCGTACGAGACGTCAACGACGTGCTCGCCGTCGTCGGCGAGTGCCACCCGCAGCGTCACCTCGTCACCGCACGTCGGGTTGACGTGGTGCACCTCGGCGCCGAACGGCTCGCGCAGCCCGCGGTGGTGCGGCCGCTTGTAGTGATCGAGGATCACTTCCTGATACATCTGCTCCATACGCACGGATCAGTCCCTCGCGAAGAACTCGACGGCCCGCTTGACGCCCGCGACCAGCCGGTCGACCTCGTCGAGCGTGTTGTAGACGGCGAACGACGCCCGCGCGGTGGCGGCGATGCCGAACCTGCGGTGCAGCGGCCACGCACAGTGGTGTCCGACACGGACCGCCACGCCCTCGTCGTCGAGCACCTGGCCGACGTCGTGCGCGTGAATTCCGTCCACCACGAAGCTCACCGGCGACCCGCGGTGTTCGAGCGACTCGGGTCCGATGACGCGCACGCCCTCTATTGAACGAAGGCCTTCCAGTGCGGCGGCCACCAGTTCGTTCTCGTGGGCCTCGACGACGTCCATGCCGATGGCGGTGAGATACCTCGCCGCGGCGGCCAGTCCGACGACCTGCGACGTCATCGGCGTGCCCGCCTCGAACCGCTGCGGCGCGGGCGCGTACGTGGTGGCCTCCATCGTGACCGTCTCGATCATCGAGCCGCCGGTGATGAACGGCGGCATGGCGTTGAGCAGCTCACGCCGGCCGTACAGCACCCCGATCCCGTTGGGCCCCAGCATCTTGTGCCCCGAGAACGCGGCGAAGTCGACGTCGAGGGCATGGAAGTCCACGGGCTGGTGCGGCACCGACTGGCAGGCGTCGAGCAGCGTCAGCGCACCGACGGCCTTGGCGCGGGACACCAGCTCGGCGACGGGCGCGATGGCGCCCGTGACGTTCGAATGGTGGCTGAACGCAACGAGTTTGACCCGCTCGTCGAGTTGTAGCGAGTCCAGGTCGATCCGGCCGTCGTCGGTCACCCCGTACCAGCGCAGGGTGGCTCCCGTGCGGCGGGCAAGTTCCTGCCACGGGATCAGGTTGGCGTGATGCTCGAGCTCGGTGGTGACAATGACATCACCGCCGTCGCCACTAAGGGCCCGCTCGAAGCGGTTGTCGCCCAACGCATACGACACCAGGTTGATCGACTCGGTGGCGTTCTTGGTGAACACCAGCTCGTCGGTGTCGGCGCCGACGAAGGCCGCAATGTCCTCGCGGCCCTGCTCGTAGGCGTCGGTGGACTCCTCCATCAACTGATGGGCGCCGCGGTGCACGGCGCCGTTCGAGGTGACGAGGAACTCCCGCTCGGCGTCGAGCACCTGCAGCGGGCGCTGTGACGTCGCGCCGGAATCCAGGTAGGCCAACTGATTTCCGCCGCGCATCACCCGCTGCAGGATCGGGAAGTCAGCCCTGATCCTGGACAGGTCGGTCAGATCGAGCTGGCCGGTGGCCTGGATCGTCATGACGCGCCCCCTCAGGCTCCGCTGGCCGCGGCCTGCGTGAAGCGCTCGTAGCCGTTCGCCTCCAGCTCGTCGGCGAGCTCGGGCCCACCGGACTGGATGATCCGGCCACCGACGAACACGTGCACGAACTGCGGCTGGATGTAGCGCAGGATGCGGGTGTAGTGCGTGATCAGCAGGACGCCGCCGTGCTCCGCCTCGGCGTAGCGGTTGACGCCCTCGCTGACGATGCGCAGCGCGTCGACGTCCAGACCGGAGTCGGTTTCGTCGAGGATCGCGATCTTGGGCTTCAGCAGTCCGAGTTGCAGGATCTCGTGGCGCTTCTTCTCGCCACCCGAGAACCCCTCGTTGACACTGCGTTCGGAGAAGGCCGGGTCGATGTCGAGGTCGGTCATCGCCGTCTTCACCTCCTTGACCCAGTGCCGCAGCTTGGGTGCCTCGCCCCGCACCGCCGTGGCGGCCGTGCGCAGGAAGTTCGACATCGAGACGCCGGGGACCTCGATCGGGTACTGCATGGCGAGGAACAGGCCTGCCCGTGCGCGTTCATCGATGCTCATGTCAAGGACGTTCTCGCCGTCCAGGGTGATCGACCCGGACGTCACGACGTACTTCGGGTGTCCCGCGATCGCGTAGGACAGCGTCGACTTGCCGGAACCATTGGGGCCCATCACCGCATGGGTCTCGCCCGAGCGCACCACGAGGTCGACGCCCTTGAGGATGGGGATGTCGCCCTCGTCAGCCGAAGTGACGGAGACGTGCAGGTCCTTGATTTCCAGTGTGGTCATGATCAGTTGATTCTCGATTCGGTAATCGCTAGTTCGTGTTCGATGGCGTCGGTGAGGCGCTCGCGGATGTCGGGCACGGCGATCTTGGCGATGATCTCGCCGAAGAAGCCGCGCACCACGAGCCGTCGGGCCTGGTCTTCGGGAATGCCGCGGGCACGCAGGTAGAACAACTGCTCGTCGTCGAAACGTCCCGTGGCGCTGGCGTGTCCGGCGCCGCGGATCTCGCCCGTCTCGATCTCGAGGTTGGGCACCGAGTCGGCGCGAGCGCCGTCGGTGAGCACCAGGTTGCGGTTCGCCTCGTAGGTGTCGGTGCCGGTGGCCTCCGCGCGGATCAGCACGTCGCCGATCCAGACGGTGTGGGCGTCGGGCTTCTTGGAGTCCGGATCCCCTTGCAGCGCACCCTTGTACAGCACGTTCGAGCGGCAGTTGGGCTGGGCGTGGTCGACGAGCAGCCGCGACTCGAAGTGCTGCCCGTCGTCGGCGAAGTACAGCCCGAGCATCTCGACGTCACCGCCCTGCGCCTCGAACCGCGTCCTGACGGTCAGCCGCACCACGTCCCCACCGAGGGTGACGGCGACGTGCCGTAGCACCGCGTCCTTGCCCAGCTTCGCGTGGTGGCTGCTGACGTAGACGGCGTCGTCGGCCCAGTCCGAGATCGACACCACGGTCAGCCGCGCGGCGTCGCCGACGATGAATTCGACGTTGTCGGCGTAGGTTCCGCTGCCGCGCTGATCGATGACGACAACGGACTCCGCCAGTTCCTCGACCCGGATCTGGAGATGGCCGTACGCCGTCGCGCCCTCACCGGGACCGGTCAGCGTGATCTCGATCGGCTGCTCCGGCGTGGCACCCCGCGCCACGGTGACGATGGTCGCCTGGTCGAACGACGAGAAGGCCTGTGCGGCAACGCGATCGGCGGGAACGCCGCCCTGGCCGAGCCGTTCGTCACCGCGGCGGACGGATTCCACCGTCACGCCGGGGCGGTCACTGACCTCGATGAGTGCGCTTCCGGTCGCGGGCGCGGTGCCGTCGTGAAGCCCGCGCAGCCGCTTGAGCGGGGTGAAGCGCCACAGTTCGTCTCGGCCGCCGGGTACCTCGAACGCGTCGACGTCGAACGACGTGAACAGCTCGCCCTTGGTACGGCCCTCCAACGACTCCGTCAGATTCTGAGCCACTACTTCTTCTTCCCCGTCGCTTCGCTCGCCCGAGTCATCCGACAGCGCCTTCCATTTGCAGCTCGATGAGCCGGTTGAGCTCCAGCGCGTACTCCATCGGGAGTTCCTTGGCGATCGGTTCGACGAAGCCGCGCACCACCATGGCCATCGCCTCGTCCTCGGTCATGCCGCGGCTCATCAGATAGAACAGCTGATCCTCGCTGACCTTCGACACCGTCGCCTCGTGACCCATCGTGACGTCGTCCTCACGGATGTCGACGTACGGGTAGGTGTCGCTGCGGCTGATCGTATCGACCAGCAGCGCATCGCATTTCACGCTGGAGCGCGAACCGTGCGCACCCTTGTTCACCTGGACCAAGCCACGGTAGGACGCGCGGCCACCGCCGCGGGCCACCGACTTCGACACGATGTTGCTCGACGTGTTCGGCGCAAGGTGCAGCATCTTGGCGCCGGTGTCCTGATGCTGGCCCGGGCCCGCGAATGCCACCGAGAGCACCTCGCCCTTGGCGTGCTCACCGGTCATCCAGACGGCCGGGTACTTCATGGTGACCTTGGACCCGATGTTGCCGTCGACCCACTCCATGGTGGCGCCGGCCTCGGCCCGAGCACGCTTGGTGACCAGGTTGTAGACGTTGTTCGACCAGTTCTGGATGGTGGTGTAGCGGCAGCGCCCACCGGGCTTGACGACGATCTCGACCACCGCGGAGTGCAGCGAATCCGACTTGTAGATCGGCGCCGTACAGCCCTCGACGTAGTGCACGTAGGCACCTTCGTCGACGATGATCAGCGTCCGCTCGAACTGACCCATGTTCTCGGTGTTGATCCGGAAGTAGGCCTGCAGCGGGATGTCGACGTGCACGCCCTTCGGCACGTAGATGAACGAGCCACCCGACCACACCGCCGTGTTGAGCGCGGAGAACTTGTTGTCACCGGCCGGGATCACCGTGCCGAAGTACTCCTTGAACAGCTCGGGGTGTTCGCGCAGACCGGAGTCGGTGTCCAGGAAGATGACACCCAGCGCCTCGAGGTCCTCACGGATCGAGTGGTAGACCACCTCGGACTCGTACTGAGCCGCGACACCGGAGACCAGCCGCTGCTTCTCCGCCTCGGGGATCCCGAGCCGGTCGTAGGTGTTCTTGATGTCGGCGGGCAGGTCGTCCCACGTCGCCGCCTGCTTCTCGCTCGACCGCACGAAGTACTTGATGTTGTCGAAGTGGATGCCCTCGAGGTTGGAGCCCCAGTTCGGCATCGGCTTCTTGTAGAACGTCTTCAGCGCCTTGAGGCGGTTCTCGAGCATCCACTCGGGCTCGCTCTTCTTCGCCGAGATGTCGCGCACCACGGCTTCGGACAGCCCGCGCTGTGCGCTGGCGCCCGCGACGTCCGAGTCGGACCAGCCGTAGCCGTAGTTGCCCAGCGAGGCGATGGTCTCCTCTTGGCTGAGCTGCGCTTCCGGTGTGGTCGTCATGTCGACGCTCCTTGGTGGGTCTTGGGCGAGGTGCCCGTGGCTCCGGCGTGGGCTGTGTGCCGGATGGGCGAAATGGACAGTTGCTTCTCGGGAGTGATCGGTACGTGGGTGGTGCAGGCGCAGTCACCGTTGACGATGGTGGCCAGCCGTTGGACGTGCGTGCCGAGGATGTCGGCGAAGGCCTCGCGTTCGGCCTCACACAGCTCGGGGAACTCCTCGGCCGCATGCGAGACCGGGCAGTGGTGCTGACAGATCTGCACACCGCCCACCGGCCCGGTGACCGGTGTGGTGGTGGTGGCATAACCGGCGTCGGTCAGCGCGGATGCGACCCGGTCCGCCGCACCGGCGACATCGCCGTCGGCGGCGTCGGACACCCCGGCGAGGATCTTGTCGATGCGACGGCGCGCGAACGTGTGGATGGCTTCGTCGCCGCCGATCTCGCGCAGCTGTCGCATCGCGGCGATCGCCAGGTCGTCGTAGGTGTGACCGAGCTTGGCGCGTCCCGCAGCCGTGAGCCGGTACCGCTTGGCGGGCCTACCCCGGCCGTTGTGCTGCCAGATGGCCGCGGCGTTCGACTCCGCGTCGCCGGCATCGATGAGCGCATCGAGGTGCCTGCGCACGCCCGCGGCGGAAATGCCCAGCCGTTCACCGATCTGACCGGCGGTGACGGGGCCCTCCAGGAGCAGTGCGACGATCGCTTGTCGGGTGTGGCCGTCGGAGGTCGGCACGACTCCGCCGGCGGACGCGGGCACGACGGCAGTCGCGCTCGTAGTCTCCGAACGGAATTTCACAACACCATTGTGACGGAATTCGTCAAGCCGTGCTAGCAAGGCAACCCTTACAACACCGAATGGCTACGCTGCTGTGATGGCCGCCCGCCTACGGTCCCTCAGCACGGCCGTCGCCCGCTGGCACGCCGACGAGTCGACCGTCGGATCGCCACTCATCGCCGCAGAGGTGGCCGCACTGCGGCGCACCCGGGTCTTCGGCGCCACCGGCACGGTGCTGATGGCAATCGGAGCGCTCGGCGCGGGCGCCCGACCCGTCATCCAGGATCCCACGTTCGGGGTACGGCTGCTCAACTTGCCGTCGCGCATCCAAACCGTCTCGCTGACCATGACCACCACCGGCGCGGTGATGATGACGCTGGCCTGGCTCATGCTGGGCCGCTTCGCCCTTGGCAGCCGCCGCATGTCACGCAGCCAGTTGGACCGCACGCTCCTGCTGTGGGCGCTGCCGCTGCTGATCGCACCGCCGATGTACAGCAAGGACGTCTACTCCTATCTGGCACAGAGTCAGATCGCCCGGCTCGGGCTCGACCCGTACCGCGTCGGCCCTGCCCCCGGTCTCGGTCTCGATCACGTCTTCACCCTGTCGGTGCCCAGCCTGTGGCGCGATACGCCGGCGCCGTACGGCCCGCTGTTCCTCTGGGTGGGGCGCAGCATTTCCGCCCTCACCGGCGACAACATCGTCGCCGGCGTGCTCATCCATCGCCTGATCGTGCTGATGGGCGTCGGGCTGATCGTCTGGGCCACACCGCGTTTGGCGCGGCGGTGCGGTGTGGCGGAGGTCAGCGCGCTGTGGCTCGGCCCGTGCAACCCGCTCCTGTTCATGCACCTCGTCGCAGGCATACACAACGAGGCCCTGATGCTGGGCCTGATGCTGGCCGGTACCGAGTTCGCCCTACGGGGTGTGGACGCCGCCGGGCCGTTGGTTCCGCGACCGTTGCACTGGCCGGGTCATCGCGACGAGTGGGCCCGGTGGAAGCCGATGGGGATGCTCATCGCGGGCACGGTGCTGATCGCGCTGTCGTCGCAGGTGAAGTTGCCGTCGCTGCTGGCCATCGGGTTCGTGGCGATGGCGCTGGCGTGCCGGTGGGGCGGCACGCTGAAGGCGTTCTTCATCGCGGGCGGATCGCTGGCCGCCGTGTCGCTGGCGGTGATCGCTCTCGTCGGCTGGGCCAGCGGCCTCGGCTTCGGCTGGCTGTTCACGCTTGGCACGGCGAACGTGGTGCGGTCGTGGATGTCACCGCCGACGCTGCTCGCGCTCGGCACCGGTCAGGTGGGCATCCTCCTCGGGCTCGGCGACCACACCACAGCCGTCCTCGGCCTCACCCGTGGCATCGGTGTGATCATCATCGCAATTCTGGTCTCGTACCTACTGCTGGCGGTGCTGCGCGGGCGGCTACATCCGGTCGGTGGCCTCGGCGTCGCCCTCGGCGCGACCGTGCTGCTGTTCCCGGTGGTGCAGCCGTGGTACCTGCTGTGGGCGATCATCCCGCTGGCCGCCTGGGCCACCCGACCCGGTTTCCGCGGCACCACGATCGCGATCACGCTGGTAGTGGGCATCTTCGGGCCGACGGCCAACGGCGACCGGTTCGCCTTGTTCCAGATCGTCGACGCGACGCTTGCAAGCGCGGTCATCGTCGCGATGCTCATCGCGATCACCTACCGCCGGCTGCCGTGGCGGCCGCTGCCGGACACCAACGGCACCGAGTCACCCGATGGACCGCCGGTCGGCACCGTTTCCGGGCCGGTGTCTGGGCCACCGGCAACACCGGTGCCGAAGCCGGACGCCTACGCTGAATCCCCGTGAGCTCCCGTTCCGACGCCGTCGTGCTGTTGCGCGGCGTGACGAAGCGGTACGGGTCGACGACGGCGGTGGACGGGCTCGACCTCGACGTGCAGCGCGCCGAGATCTTCGCGCTGCTCGGGCCGAACGGCGCGGGTAAGACCACCACCGTCGAGATGTGCGAGGGCTTCATCCGGCCCGACTCGGGCAGCATCGAGATCCTCGGGCTCGATCCCTTTGCCGACAACGCCCGGCTGCGCGAGCGCATCGGCGTCATGCTGCAGGGCGGCGGCGGCTATCCGGCGGCGCGGGCCGGCGAGATGCTCAACCTCGTCGCCGCGTACTCGGCCAACCCGCTCGACCCGCCATGGCTGATGGACGTCCTCGGCCTCACCGAGTCGGCCCGTACCACCTACCGGCGACTCTCCGGCGGCCAGCAACAACGCCTCGCATTGGCCTGCGCGGTGGTCGGCAGGCCCGAGCTGGTGTTCCTCGACGAGCCGACCGCAGGTATGGACGCACACGCCCGCATCGTGGTGTGGGAGTTGATCGATGGGCTTCGCCGCGACGGCGTCACCGTCGTCCTCACCACCCACCAGCTCACCGAGGCCGAGCAACTCGCCGACCGGTTGATGATCATCGACAACGGCGTCGCAGTGGCCACCGGAACACCCGCAGAATTGATGGGCCGCGGCGCGGAGAACCAGCTGCGCTTCTCCGCTCCCCCGAAACTCGATCTGTCGCTGCTGATTTCCGCTCTTCCCGAAAGCTACAAGGCGATCGAGACCATGCCGGGCGAGTATCTCGTCGAGGGTCACGTCGACCCGCAGGTGCTGGCCACCGTCACCGCGTGGTGCGCGAGGCTCAACGTGCTCGCGACCGACATGCGCGTCGAGCAGCGCAGCCTCGAGGACGTCTTCCTCGACCTGACCGGACGGGAGTTGCGGCCGTGACCGAACGCTTCGCCCCGGGCACGTTCACCCCGGACCCGCGGCCCGCCACGGTGCCCAAGATGCTGACGGCGCAGTTCGGTCTTGAGTTGAAACTGCTGCTGCGCAACGGCGAACAACTCCTGCTGACGATGTTCATCCCGATCACGCTGCTGGTCGGCCTGACGCTGCTGCCGCTTGGCTCATTCGGCGACAACCGGGCCGCCACCTTCGCCCCCGCGATCATGGGACTCGCGGTGATCTCGACGGCCTTCACCGGCCAGGCCATCGCGGTCGCGTTCGACCGACGTTACGGCGCACTGAAACGACTGGGCGCCACCGCGCTTCCGGTGTGGGGCATCATCGCGGGCAAATCGCTCGCCGTGGTCACCGTGGTGTTCCTGCAGTCGATTCTGTTGGGCGCCATCGGGTTTGCGCTGGGCTGGCGACCCGCGATCGCGGGGCTGGCACTGGGCGCGGTGATCATCGCGCTCGGCACCGCCGGGTTCGCCGCGCTGGGCCTGCTGCTGGGCGGCACCCTGCGCGCGGAGATCGTGCTCGCGGTGGCCAACCTGCTGTGGTTCGTGTTCGCCGGCCTCGGCGCCCTGACGCTCGGCGGCGGCATGGTCTCGCACGGCGTGCAATGGGTAGCCAGGCTGACGCCATCGGGCGCGCTGACCGAGGCGCTGACACAGGCGATGACGCCGTCAGTCGACTGGTTCGGCATCGCGGTGCTGGCGGCGTGGGGCGCCGTGGCGGCGCTTGGCGCGCTGCGCTGGTTCCGCTTCACCTGAGCCGCAGTCCCCCGCCCATGCGCTACTACAGGTCGTAGTTGCCATGCTCTACGATCGGGCGATGCCCGTCGGACGGTTGTTCATGCGACTGGTGGACGTGCTGCCCATGCCGAGCCTGCGGACGCAGCGCCTGATCGCCGCGGCGGTCATCCTGACCCAGGGCGGCATCGCCGTCACCGGCGCGATCGTCCGCGTCACCGCATCCGGCCTGGGCTGTCCCACGTGGCCGCAGTGCTTCCCCGGCAGCTTCACGCCGGTCCCCGTCGCCGAGGTGCCGGTGATCCATCAGGCCGTCGAGTTCGGCAATCGGATGATCACCTTCCTCGTGGTCATCACCGCGGCGCTCGCAGTCCTGGCGGTGACGCGTGCCCGCCGCCGCCGCGAGGTCCTGTTCTACGCCTGGCTGATGCCCGCCTCGACGGTCGTGCAGGCGGTGATCGGCGGCATCACGGTCCTGACCGGCCTGCTGTGGTGGACCGTCGCGATCCACCTCATCGCGTCGATGACGATGGTCTGGCTCTCGGTGCTGCTGTACGTGAAGATCGGCGAACCCGACGACGGGGTCGCCGCGCTGCGCGTGCCGAAACCGTTGCGCTGGTTGACCGTACTCATCGCAGTGACGCTCTCGGCCGTACTCGTCACGGGAACCCTGGTGACGGGTGCCGGACCGCATGCCGGCGACAAGAGCGTCGAACAGCCCGTTCCGCGGTTGCAGGTCGAGATCACCACGCTGGTGCATCTGCACTCGACCCTGTTGATCGCCTACCTGTCCCTCGTCGCCGCCATGGGCTTCGCGCTACTGGCGGTGCGCGCGCCGCGGCCCATCGCGCTGCGATGGGCGGCGCTGCTGGCGCTCGTCTGCGCGCAAGGCCTCGTCGGCGCCGTTCAGTTCTTCACCGGTGTGCCTGCCGCGCTCGTCGCCATCCACGTCGCCGGGGCGGCCGCGTGCACGGCGGCCACGGCGGCGCTATGGGCGTCGATGCGAGAACGGGCCGAGCCCCAGCCGGTCGAGGGCTGACTCGACGCCAAGCGCGAACTCGCGCTGCTGCACACCACGGTCGGCCTGGCCGAGCTGACGCCAACCCAGCGACGGCTCGACCAGTTCCAACTCCAGCAGCCGCGGGTCCTCCCGCCCGCCGATCACGTCGACGCGGGCGTAGAGGAAGTCCGACACCGCGACGCCCAGGTGCCCCGCCGCGGCGGCCAGCGCGGCGTGACCGACGTCCCACAGCTCGACGTCGGGCTCAGCGGGACGCAACGACTCCTCGGCGTACGTTCCGCTGTCGTCGAAGACCGGCCTGCTACCCGGCGCCGGCAGGATCGGGCCCTTGGTGAACGCGTGCGACTGACGGCCTGCGAGGAACACCAGTGCCGTCTCACCGTCGGCGATCCGGGGGTCGTAGGGCTGCACCAGCACGGTGCGCCCGTCGGACTGCAGCGCCGCCGCGTGGGCCAGAGCCGTGTCGTCATCGGTGAAACGTTGCGCACCAAAGGATCCCGCACCGACGGCGGGTTTGATTACCACCTCACCACCGAACAGGTCCACCGACTCGGCGGGGCCGAAGAACCTGCTCGGCACGGTCGGCACCCCGGCCGCGGCGAGGTCGGCCAGGTAGCGCTTGTCGACGTTCCAGGCCACCACGTCGGGCGGGTTGAGCAGGTTGGGCACCCGCAGCGTCCAGGCCAGGAATTCGTCGAGCCGGTCGATGTAGTCCCACGTGGCGCGCAGCACGACCAGGTCCGCGCGCTCCGTTTCCGGATCGTCCCAGGACAGCCAGCGGGCGTGCAGTCCCCGCGCCCGCAGGGCCGCGACCAAGCCGTCGTCGTCGCCGTCACCCTCGACGAGGGCCCGGCAACCTGCGAAGACGATGCGGGGATGGCGGACATCGGGCCGGGCGAGTTTCACCTTGGAATGATAGATGGCATGCACGCCATCGAAGTCGCCGAAACGGGCGGTCCCGAAGTCCTGAACTACGTCGAGAAGTCGCAGCCCTCCCCCGGCCCCGGCCAGGTGCTGATCAAGGCGGAGGCCATCGGCGTCAACTTCATCGACACCTACTTCCGCTCGGGTCAGTACCCGCGTGAGGTGCCGTTCGTGGTCGGTACCGAGGTGTGCGGCACCATCGCCGCGGTCGGGGACGACGTCGCCGCGCTCAGCGTCGGCGACCGGGTGGTCACCGCGCAGGCCGATGGTGCCTACGCCGAGTTCTGCGTCGCACCTGCCGATTTCGTCGCCTACGTGCCCGACGGCGTGCCTGCAGAGGTGGCCGCGTCGTCGCTGCTGAAGGGCATGACCGCCCACTACCTGATCAAGTCCACCTATCCCGTGCAGCAGGGCGACACGGTCCTGCTGCACGCCGGTGCCGGCGGGGTCGGCCTGATCCTCACGCAATGGGCCACCAGCATGGCCGTCCGGGTGATCACCACGGTGTCGACGCGCGAGAAGGCCGAACTGTCCCGGCGAGCGGGCGCCGTGGAGGTGCTGGACTATCCCGACGACCCGGCCGAGTTCGGCGCGGCGATCCGCGAACTGACCGGCGGCGACGGGGTGGCCGCGGTGTACGACGGCGTCGGCGCGTCGACGTTCGACGCCAGCCTCGCCAGCCTCGCGGTGCGCGGAACCCTCGCCCTGTTCGGTGCGGCGAGCGGGCCCGTGCCGCCGGTCGATCCGCAGCGGCTCAACTCCTCGGGTTCGGTCTTCCTGACCCGGCCGACGCTGGCGCACCACACCCGCACCGCGGACGAGTTCGGCTGGCGCGCGGGTGAACTGCTCGATGCGATCGCCAAGGGCACCCTCGACATCACGGTCAGCAATCGCTACCCACTCGCCGATGCCGGTGACGCGCACCGCGACCTGCAGGGGCGCAAGACGGTCGGCTCGGTGGTGTTGGTGCCCTAACCGGCAACCAACGGCGTTCTACGCTTGTCGGCGTGGCCGAGGACCTGATCGTGACGCGCACCCTCGTGGTCCCCGCGCGCGATCTGAGCGAACGTTTCTCGCGATCGTCGGGACCCGGCGGGCAGGGCGTCAACACCACCGACAGCCGCGTCGAGTTGTCGTTCGACGTGGCCCGCTCGCAGTCGATACCCGAGCACCTGCGTCATCGGATGCTGTGCCGCCTCGGCGGCCGCCTCGCCGATGGCGTGCTGACGGTCACCGCGAGTGAGCATCGTGCGCAATTGCAGAACCGTGCGGCGGCCCGGGAACGCATGGCGCGTCTGCTGCGTGCAGCCGCGGCCGCACCCGCCCCCATCCGGCGGCCGACGAAGCCCACCAGAGGCTCGAAGGAACGCCGGATCGCGGAGAAGAAGCGGCGAGGCACCACCAAGCAGGGGCGCCGCGGAAGCTGGGACGCGACCTAGCCGAAGACCGTCGGCAACGCCAGCGCCGAGTCGACGGCGAGTGCGCAGAAGACGACGGCCAGGTAGTTGTTCGACTGCAGGAACAGGCGCAGCGGCTTGACGGGTTCCCCGCGCTTGACGCCGGAGTACAGCTGGTGGGCCATCGTCAGGAACCACGCGCCGGCCAGCAGCGCGACCGACGCGTACAGCCAGCCCGTCGCCAATGCCAGCGCCAGCGTGGTCACCACGGTCAGCCAGGTGTAGATCAGGATCTGCCTGGTGACCTGCAACTCGGTGGCCACCGTCGGCAGCATCGGCACGCCCGCAGCCTTGTAGTCGTCCTTGTACCGCATGGCCAGCGCCCACGTGTGCGGCGGCGTCCAGAAGAAGATGACCGCGAACATCACCAGCGCGGGCCACTGAATGGTGCCGGTCACCGCCGACCAGCCGATCATCACCGGCATGCAGCCGGCCGCGCCACCCCACACCACGTTCTGAGAGGTGCGGCGCTTGAGCAGCAGCGTGTAGACGAACACGTAGAACGCTATGGTGGCGACCGCCAGCAGGCCGGAGAGCAGGTTGGTGGTCCACCACAGCCAGAAGAACGAGCCGACGGACAGCACAAGGCCGAACACCAGCGCGTTGCGGGTGGGTACCGACGCGCGCGCCAGCGGCCGCCGGGCAGTGCGCTTCATCACCTTGTCGATGTCCGCGTCGGCGACGCAGTTCAGCGTGTTGGCGCCTGCCGCGGCAAGCAGGCCGCCGACCAGGGTGTTCAGAATGAGCAGCGGGTCGACGGTGCCCCGGTGCGCCAACAGCATGGCGGGGATGGCGGTGACGAGCAGCAGCTCGATGACGCGGGGCTTGGTCAGCGCCACGTACGCCAGGATCGTGGTGGGGGTTCGGCTCTGCGCGACGCGCTCGCGAATGCTCACGCAGTTGACTCCTCGGTGGTTCACGGCAGCGCGCAGCTTCTACTACAGACGATGGTAGACCGCGATCGGACGGTTCCAACAATGCAGGGTCGGTTCACGCCGTAACGACGGGATTGAATGCACGCCAACTCGTGGGATGCGTCCTGCGGGCAGTGAGCGTTCCCCATTAGGGTGAACATGACCGGCTTGCCTACCCGAGGAGTGAGTTCGTGACCACCGTGGAAGAGATCTCCGCACTCACCCGTCCGAACCACCCGGACGACTGGACCGAGCTCGACTCGGTCGCCGTGGACACCGTGCGCGTACTGGCGGCCGACGCCGTGCAGAAGGTCGGCAACGGCCATCCCGGGACGGCGATGAGCCTGGCCCCGCTGGCGTACACGTTGTTCCAGCGCACGATGACGCACGACCCCAGCGACGTGCACTGGCTTGGGCGCGACCGCTTCGTGTTGTCCTGCGGGCACAGCAGCCTCACCCTCTACATCCAGCTCTACCTCGGCGGCTTCGGGCTGGAGCTGACCGACATCGAGTCGCTGCGCACCTGGAAGTCGAAGACGCCCGGGCACCCGGAGTTCCGCCACACCAAGGGCGTGGAGATCACCACCGGCCCGCTCGGCCAGGGCCTGGCGTCGGCGGTCGGCATGGCGATGGCGGCACGCTACGAGCGCGGCCTGTTCGATCCGGACGCGGCACCGGGCACCAGCCCGTTCGACCACTTCATCTACGTCATCGCCTCCGACGGCGACATGGAGGAAGGCGTCACCAGCGAGGCCTCGTCGCTGGCAGGCACGCAGCAGCTCGGCAACCTGATCGTGTTCTACGACCAGAACCAGATCTCGATCGAGCACGACACCAACATCGCGCTGTCCGAGGACGTTCCGGCCCGCTATCGCGCGTACGGCTGGCACGTGCAGGAGGTCGAGGGCGGCGAGAACGTCGTCGGCATCGAGGAAGCGATCGAGAAGGCCAAGGCCGTCACCGACAAGCCGTCCTTCATCGCAGTTCGCACCATCATCGGCTATCCCGCCCCCACCAAGATGAACACCGGCGGGGTGCACGGGTCCGCGCTCGGCGACGAAGAGGTGGCCGCCACCAAGCGCGTGCTCGGCTTCGATCCCGACAAGACGTTCGAGGTGCGTCCGGAGGTCATCGAGCACACCCGCAAGCTGGTGGACCGCGGCCGCGAGGCGCATCAGAAGTGGCAGAGCGGCTTTGACGCATGGGCCGAGCGCGAGCCCGAACGCAAGCAACTGCTGGACCGGCTGTTGGCCCAGGAACTGCCCGACGGCTGGGATGCCGACATCACGTACTGGGAGCCGGGCTCCAAGGCAGTGGCCACCCGCGCCGCCTTCGGACAGGTGCTCAACGACGTCGCGCCGAAGCTGCCCGAATTGTGGGGCGGCTCAGCCGACTTGGCGGGCAGCAACAACACCACCATCAAGGGCGTGAAGTCGTTCGGGCCGCCGTCCATCTCCACGTCGGACTTCACGGCGGACTGGTACGGCCGGGTGCTGCACTTCGGCATCCGCGAGCACGCGATGGGCTCGATCCTGTCCGGCATCGTGCTGCACGGGCCGACCCGCGCCTTCGGCGGCACCTTCCTGCAGTTCTCCGACTACATGCGCCCCGCGGTGCGGCTGGCGTCGCTGATGGACATCGACACCATCTACATCTGGACGCACGACTCGATCGGACTGGGCGAGGACGGCCCCACCCACCAGCCGATCGAGCACCTTTCGGCGCTCGCGTGCCATCCCGAATCTGTCGGTGGTGCGGCCCGGTGATCCCAACGAGACCGCGTACGCGTGGAAGAGCATCATCGCGCGCGGCGCGGGCAGCGGCCCGGTCGGTTTCATCCTCACCCGCCAGGGCATCCCGGTGCTCGAGGGCACCAGCGCCGACGGCGTCGCAAAGGGCGGTTACGTGTTCGGCGGCGGCAACCCCGCCGACGACGCGGACGTCATCATCATCGCCACCGGCTCGGAGCTGCAGTTGGCGGTGGAGGCTCGAAAACAGTTGGCGGAGAAGGACATCGTCGCCTATGTGGTGTCGATGCCGTGTGTCGAATGGTTCGAGAGCCAGCCGAAGGAGTACCGCGACCAGGTGCTACCTCCCGACGTGTCGGCACGCGTGGCGGTCGAGGCGGGTGTCGCGCAGAGCTGGCACAAGCTGGTCGGCGACACCGGCGAGATCGTCTCGATCGAGCACTACGGCGAATCGGCCGACGACAAGACGTTGTTCCGCGAGTTCGGCTTCACCCCAGAGGCAGTGGTGGCCGCGGCGGAACGATCTTTGAAACTAAGACGGATCAACTGACAACCGACTAAGGAGCACCAATGACTCAGAACCCGAATCTCGCGGCGCTGAGTGCCGCGGGCGTATCCGTATGGCTCGACGACCTCTCGCGTGACCGGCTGCAGACCGGCAACCTGCAGAACCTGATCGACACCCGCAGCGTCGTCGGCGTCACCACGAACCCGTCGATCTTCCAGGCGGCGCTGTCGAAGGGCACGCCTACGACGCGCAGGTCACCGAGCTGGCCGAGCGTGGCGCCGACGTCGACGCCACCATCCGCACCGTCACCACCGACGACGTCCGCAACGCGTGCGACGTGCTGGCCAAGGCCTACGAGTCTTCCGGCGGCGTCGACGGCCGGGTATCCATCGAGGTGGATCCGCGGCTCGCGCACGACACCGACAAGACCATCCTGCAGGCCATCGAGCTGTGGAAGATCGTCGATCGGCCCAACGTCCTGATCAAGATCCCGGCGACGGAGGCGGGCCTGCCCGCCATCACCGCGGTCATCGCAGAGGGCATCTCGGTCAACGTCACGCTGATCTTCTCCGTCGAGCGGCACGAGGCCGTGATGGACGCCTATCTCGCCGGTCTGGAGAAGGCGAAGGAAGCCGGCCACGACCTCAGCAAGATCCACTCCGTCGCATCGTTCTTCGTCTCCCGCGTGGACACCGAGATCGACGCCCGGCTGGAGAAGATCGGCACCGACGAGGCGCTGGCGCTGCGTGGCCAGGCCGGCGTGGCGAACGCGCGGCTGGCGTACAAGGCGTACGAGGACGTGTTCGTCGGCGGCGCGCGGTTCGAAGCGCTCAAGGCCGACGGGGCGCGGGTGCAACGCCCGCTCTGGGCGTCGACCGGCGTGAAGAACCCCGACTACTCCGACACGCTGTACGTCACCGAACTGGTGGCGCCCAACACGGTGAACACCATGCCGGAGAAGACGCTCGAGGCGGTCGCCGATCACGGTGTCGTCACCGGCGACACGGTGTCGGGCACGTCGGAGGCGGCGCAGGCGGTGTTCGACAAGCTCGAGGCCATCGGCATCGACCTCACCGACGTCTTCCTGGTGCTGGAGAACGAGGGCGTCGACAAGTTCGAGAAGTCGTGGCAGGAACTGCTCGAGGCCACTGCCGGCCAGTTGGCTGCCGCCGCCAAATGAGCGGCGCTGGGTCTACCGGCTGGGTGAACCCGCTGCGCGACAAGCGTGACAAGCGCTTGCCGCGCATCGCGGGACCATGCGCGGTGGTCATCTTCGGCGTCACCGGCGATCTGGCCACCAAGAAGCTGATGCCCGCGATCTACGACCTGGCCAACCGTGGCCTGTTGCCGCCCACGTTTTCGTTGATCGGGTTCGCCAGGCGCGACTGGGCGGACGAGGACTTCGGCAACATCGTTCTGAAGGCCGTGCAGGCACACGCCCGCACGCCCTTTCGTCAAGAGGTCTGGGACCGGCTGAACGAAGGCATCCGCTTCGTCCAGGGCACGTTCGACGACGACGACGCGTTCGTGCGGCTGGCCGACACGCTCGCCAAGCTCGACGCCGAGCGTGGCACCGGCGGCAATCACGCGTTCTACTTGTCCATTCCGCCGAAGGCCTTCCCGACGGTGTGCGAGCAGCTCTCGAAGTCGGGCCTGGCTCGACCCGAGGGTGAGCGGTGGAGCCGCGTCGTCATCGAGAAGCCGTTCGGCCACGATCTGGAAAGTGCCCGCTCCCTCAACCAGGTGGTCAACAGCGTCTTCCCCGAGTCGTCGGTCTTCCGCATCGACCACTACCTGGGCAAGGAGACGGTGCAGAACATCCTGGCGCTGCGCTTCGCCAACCAGCTGTTCGATCCGATCTGGAACGCCCACTACGTCGACCACGTCCAGATCACCATGGCCGAGGACATCGGTCTCGGCGGCCGCGGCGGCTACTACGACGGTGTCGGCGCCGCCCGCGACGTCATCCAGAACCACCTGACGCAACTGCTGGCGCTGACGGCGATGGAAGAGCCGGTCAGCTTCAGTCCCGCCGAACTGCAAGCCGAGAAGATCAAGGTGCTCTCGGCGACGCGGCTGGCGGAACCGTTGGACGAGAACACGTCTCGCGGCCAGTACACGGCGGGCTGGCAGGGCGGCGAGAAGGTGGTCGGCCTGCTCGAGGAGGAGGGCTTCTCCAAGACCTCCACCACCGAGACCTTCGCCGCCATCACCCTGGAAGTCGACACCCGCCGGTGGGCCGGGGTGCCGTTCTACCTGCGCACCGGAAAGCGGTTGGGCCGCAGGGTGACCGAGATCGCCCTGGTCTTCAAACGCGCTCCGCATCTGCCGTTCGACGCGACGATGACCGACGAACTCGGCAAGAACGCACTGGTGATCCGGGTGCAGCCCGACGAGGGCATCACGCTCCGGTTCGGCTCCAAGGTGCCGGGCCACGCGATGGAAGTCCGTGACGTCAACATGGACTTCTCCTACGGTTCTGCGTTCGCCGAGGACTCCCCCGAGGCCTACGAACGATTGATCCTCGACGTCCTGCTCGGCGAGCCGTCGCTGTTCCCCGTGAACCAGGAGGTCGAATTGTCCTGGGAGATCCTTGATCCCGCGCTCGAGTACTGGGCAACGCACGGCAAGCCCGACCCGTACGAGTCGGGCGGCTGGGGCCCGGATTCGGCGATCGAGATGCTGCAGCGGACCGGCCGGGAATGGCGGCGGCCAGTGATCGTCGACCTTGCCGCCACCACGACCAACGAGGTCAACAAGAAGCTGGTCGGCCTGCGCGAAGAAGGCGGCGCGTTCACGATGGCGAGGGTGCTCACCCTGGTCATCGCGCCCGACAGCGAGGCCATGCTCGAGGAGTCCATCGAGGCGGCCAACGCCGCCAGCCGTGAGCATCCGTGCCGGGTGATCGTGGTCCTTGCCGTGAACCGTGACGCCCCGGATGCCAAGCTCGATGCGCAGATCCGGGTCGGTCACGACGCCGGCGCCGGTGAGGTCGTGGTGCTCAAACTGTCGGGACCGCTGGCCGCGGAGGCCAGTAGCGTCGTGATGCCCTTCCTGCTGCCGGACACTCCGGTGGTGGCTTGGTGGCCGGACCTCGCTCCGGTCGTCCCGGCCCAGGATCCGTTGGGGCAGTTGGCGATCCGCCGGATCACCGACGCCACCTACGGAGCAGATCCGCTGGCGTGCATCAAGAGCAGGCTGCAGGGCTACACCCCGGGTGACACCGACCTCGCCTGGAGCCGGATCACGTACTGGCGGGCGATGCTGACGTCGGCACTCGACCAGGGCCCGCACGAACCGATCCAGTCGGCCCTGGTGTCGGGGTTGAAGACCGAACCCGCACTGGACATCCTGGCGGGCTGGCTGGCGAGCCGGATCGACGGGCCGGTGCAGCGTGCCGTCGGCGAACTCAAGGTCGAGTTGGTGCGCAACACCGAGACCATCACGTTGAGTCGGCCACAGGAGGGCGTGACGGCCACGTTGACCCGCACCGCCAAGCCGGACGCACTTCTTCCGTTGGCACGCAGGGAGACCCGCGAATGCCTCGCCGAGGACATGCGCAGGCTCGACGCCGACGAGATCTACCTCTCCGCGCTGCAGGGCATCGACAGGGTGCAGTACCTGCCGGAGGGCAGCCGATCATGACGGCTACGGTGCTGACCTACCCTGACACGGCCACGCTGGTCGCTGCCGCCGGCGACCGGTTGGCCGAGGAGATCGTGTCCGTGGTGGAGTTTCGCGGTCGCGCCTTGATCGTGCTGACCGGCGGCGGGACGGGCATCGGACTGCTCAAGCACGTCGGGGAGCACGGCAAGGGAATCGACTGGTCGCGGGTTCACCTGTTCTGGGGCGACGAGCGCTACGTGCCCGCCGACGACGACGATCGCAACGACAAGCAGGCCCGCGAGGCGCTGCTCGACCACATCGACATCCCCGCGGCCAACGTGCACACGATGCCTGCCAGCGACGGCGAGTTCGGCGACGACATCGACGCGGCCGCGCTGGCGTACGAGCAAGTGCTGGCCGCGACCGCGGCGCCGGGCGATACCGAACTGAGCTTCGACGTCCACCTGCTCGGGATGGGCGAGGAGGGACACGTCAATTCGCTGTTCCCTGACACGCCGGCAGTGCGTGAGACCACCCGCATGGTGGTCGGGGTCACCGACTCCCCCAAGCCTCCGCCACGGCGGATCACGTTGACGCTGCCCGCCGTTCAGCGTTCGCGCGAAGTGTGGGTGGTGGCCTCGGGTGCCGGCAAGGCCGACGCGGTGGCCGCCGTCATGAACGGCGCCGACCCCGTCGACGTTCCCGTCGCGGGCGCAGTTGGCCGCGATGCCACGGTGTGGCTCCTCGACGAAGCCGCCGCGGCAAAGCTGTAGCCGTCGCATACTGACTTCCATGGCAGACAAAGGCGTTGGTCGGCGCCCGAACCCAGCACGGCAACGGATCAAGACGTTGACGCAGGCCGCGCTGAACGCCGACGTCACCGTCGAGCAGGTCGACACGTTGCTCACCGAACTCGGCCAGACGCTGACCGACCTCGACAAGTCGACCAGCGGCCTCGACGCCACCCTCGTCCGGTTCAACGACACCATCACCCGCATCGACGAATTGGCTCCCCGCCTGATCGGCGTCGTCGAGCGCCTCGAGGCGATCGTGGACCGCGTCGAACGCATCGTCGGACTCGGCGAATCGGTGATGGCCCCGTGGTCGGCGACCGAGAACGCGGTACGCGGCGCGGTCAACGCCGTGCGCAAGTCCACCGGCCTCTGAGCGAGCCGGCCTCGATCCGGCAAGGCGGCGTAGCTCAGCCGCTGTTGCGCAGCGCGGTGGCCAACCCGCTCATGGTCAGCAGGATGCCGCGCTGGACCAGCTCCTCGGTATCGCCGGACCGGAAGCGGCGCAACAACTCGACCTGCAGGTGGTTCAGCGGCTCGAGGTAGGGGAACCGATTGAACACCGAGCGGGCCAGCGCCGGGTTGTCGGCCAGCAGGTCGTCGTGACCGGTGATGAGCTCGTGCATCCGCAGGGTCCGCTGATACTCGGCGACGATCTTGTCGAACACCCTGTGCCGCAACGCCTCGTCGTCGACGAGCTCGGCGTACCGTCGCGGCCAGTCCCATGTCGGCCTTCGCGAGGACCTGCGCCATGTTGGACAGCACGGTGCGGAAGAACGGCCAGCGTCGGTAAAGGTCCTGCAGCACCTCGAGACGCCCGTCCCCTCCCGCGATCCAGTCCTCGAACGCGGTCCCGGTGCCGTACCAGCCGGGCAGCATGACGCGCGACTGGCTCCAGGCCAGCACCCACGGGATGGCCCGCAGGTCGCTGATCGACGTGGTCGGCTTGCGGGAGGTGGGACGGCTGCCGATGTTCAGCGCGCCGATCTCGCTGACCGGTGTGGACGCCTTGAAGTACTCGACGAAACCCGGCGTCTCGTGCACGAGTTCACCGTAGGCGCGCTGCGCCCTCGCCGCGAGGTCGTCGAGCACCTCGTACGCGGGTTCCGCCGCGTCGCCGAGACCCTCGACGTCGAGCAGCGTCGATTCCAGCGTCGCGGCGAGCAGCGTCTCCAGGTTGCGCAGCGCCGTACGCGGCTCGGCGTACTTGGCGGCGATCACCTCACCCTGCTCGGTGATCCGCAGCGACCCCTTCACCGCTCCCGGCGGCTGCGCGAGGATGGCGTCATAGCTGGGGCCGCCGCCGCGGCCGACGGTACCGCCGCGACCGTGGAACAGCCGCAACCGGATTCCGGTCTTGCGCGCCGACTCCACCAGATCCAATTCGGCCCGGTACAGCGCCCAGTTGGCCGCGAGGTAACCGCCGTCCTTGTTCGAATCGGAGTAGCCGAGCATGACTTCCTGATGCTCGCCGCGGGCGCGCACGACAGCTCGGTACAGCGGAAGGTCAAGCACCGCTTCGAGAATCGACGCTCCGCGCTGCAGGTCGTCGATCGTCTCGAACAGCGGGACGATGCCGACGGGACTATGGGGTTCGTCCCCCGACGCGTCCAGCAGGCCCGCCTCCTTCAGCAGGATCGCCGCCTCGAGCATGTCCGACACCGACTGGCACATCGAGATGATGTAGTTCGGAACCGCGTTGGGCCCGAACACCTTCACCGCGCGGGCCGCGGCCGCCACGATGTCGAGTTCCTTGCGGGCGAGCTCGGACAGCTCGGCGCCCGCACCGACGAGCGGCCTGCGGGTGGCCAACTCGGTGACGAGCACCTCGACGCGGTCGGGCTCGGCCAGCGACCGGTAGTCGGGATGCACGCCTGCCCAGGCGAGGAGCTCGGCGACGACTTCCTCGTGCACGTCGGAGTTCTGCCGGAGGTCCAGGCCGGAGAGGTGAAACCCGAAGACCCGCACAGCTTCCCGGAACCGAGCCAGTCGGTCGTCGGCCAGCACGGTGCTGCCGTTCGCCCGCAGCGACGCGTCGACGACGTCCAGATCGGCCAGCAGCTCGGCCGGTGTCTCGTATCGCGGCATGCCGAGGTCGAGCAGCCGTTCGGGCTGCCGGTCGAGGATCGCGGCTGCCGTCGCGGTGAGGCGGCCGTGGATGACGCGCAGCGCCCGCCGGTACGGTTCGTCCGCCCGGGCGGGTTCGCCGCACGTGTCGGCAAGGGCGGCCAGTTCGTCGCTGATCTTCACCAGCCGAACCGACATCGACAACTCCTCCTCGAGCGCGGTGAGTTCGTCGAAGTAGTGGGCCAGCGCCGTGTATGCGGCGCTGCCGGTGGCCAACCGGACCACCTCCGCGGTGACGTTCGGATTGCCGTCGCGGTCGCCGCCGATCCAGGAGCCCGGCCGCAGGATGGGCTCCGTCAGCAGCTCCGCGTCGGGCCAACGGGCCTGCAGGGCCGCGCGGACTTCGGCGTTCACCCGTGGAATGACCTCGAAGAACGCCGCCGGGTAGTACCGCAGCCCCGTCTCGATCTCGTCCTGAATCTTCAACCGCGACAATCGAATCAGCGCCGTCTGCCACAAGACCAGGATGTGGCGGCGCAGCTCCAGTTCGATGCTGCGGCCGTCGTCGGTGGTGTCGTGACCGTGCGCGCGCAGACGCATCAACTCGGTGATGCGGTGCTGGGTGTCGAACACGGTGCGTCGCCGCGTCTCGGTGGGATGCGCGGTGATCACCGGTGACACCAGTGCGCCGGTCAGCGCGTCGGCAACGGTGGCGGAATCGAGCTCGGCCGATTCTAGCTTCAGGTACGTCGAGGCCAGGCTGCTGTTCTGCGGCGGCTCACCCGCGGCGACGTGCACGGCGCGGCGGCGTTCCCGATGGATGTCCTCCGCCACGTTGGCGAGCAGGGCGAAGTGCGTGAAGGCACGGATGACCGGCAGGGCCTGGTGGATCTCGATGCCGTCGAACAGACCGGCCAGTTCGGCGCGGTCGATCTCCGAGCGGCGGACCCGGAAGGACTCGACCCTGGCACGTTCGATGAGGTCGAACACCGCTTCGCCGTTCTGTTCGCGCACGGTGTCGCCGAGGATGGTGCCCAGCAGGCGGATGTCCTCCCGCATCGGCTCGGTCGCCTCGCGGCCCACCTGCGTGCGGAGCACGGAGCCGATGGGGTCGAGCGCGGTGTCGGAAGCCTCGGCCATGCGTTAAGTATCGTGGCCCGCCCAACGTGCCGCATGACGAGGGTCCGCCCCCTGCGTGCCAACGGTTGCCAGCAACCCGCTCCTGCGCGCATGCTTGTAGGCACAGCAAACCCACGAGGTCGGGGGAATTCGATGACAGCCACCAGCACCACTACACGTCTGCGTCGGCTCGTGTTCGCGGTGTCGCTCGCCGCCGGCGGCGTCGTACTCGGCGTGCCCGCGACCGCGAGCGCTGCGCCGTGCCCGGCGGGCACCCGCGCCGCCCATGCTGCGTCCAGTACGGCGACATCGCGGGCACGAATCAGACGTGCCGCCACGAACTGGAGAACGACGGGCTGCTCGGCGGCGCGCCCGTCGTCGGTAATCTGCCGGGACTGGGCGGTCTGCTCTGAGCGGGGCTTAGAGGGAGCCGGCCAGCGCCAGCAGGAACATCACGGCGAAGGCCATCACGAGTGCGACGACCGTGACGACGACGACCACCGCCTGCCCGTTGACGGTCT
The DNA here is from genome assembly GCA_963849055.1 of uncultured Actinomycetota bacterium. Lineage (GTDB taxonomy): Bacteria > Actinomycetota > Actinomycetes > Mycobacteriales > Mycobacteriaceae > Mycobacterium. Next base: position 132,981 of record CAWKFI010000008.1, on the reverse strand, counting down.
GGGGCGGCGGGCCCAGTGAGCCGGCACTGAAAGTCCATGCGGGCGCCTTGTACTCGAGTTCCACCCACTGGCCCGGCGCAACCATGACCGTGTAGTCGGCGGGACCGACCCGGCTCGGCACGAAGTACGGCGTGTGGACGTGCACGTGATACTGACCCGGCGGCGCGGGCACCACGGTTCGCCCCCAGCCCACCTGCGGCATCTCGTAGCCGTTCACGACGACCTTCGGTTTGACGAGCGCGAACATCCACGTCAACGGCGAGTACGCCGTGGTGACGACGATGCCCTCGCGCGGCTGCGGCGGGTACTGCGGCCCGTACTGAGGCTGTGCGTACTGGGGCTGCTGCGGCTGATTGGGGTACTGCGGCTGATTGGGGTACTGAGGGTTCCAGTGCTGTGGACCGCTCATCGCTCGCCCGCTCGCGTCGTGGTTAGGCGCCGTACTTGATCTGCAGCGCCACGCCGATGATCGAGACGACCCAGATGCCGGTGACGAAGTAGGTCAGCCGGTCGAGGTTCTTCTCGACGACGGTCGAGCCGGACAGGCTGGACTGCACGCCGCCGCCGAACAGCGTCGACAGGCCGCCACCCTTCGCACGATGCAGCAACACCAGCAACACCACCAACACACTGGTGACGACCAGAGTGATCTGCAGAGCGAAAACCATGGCCGCCAGACTACCGGGTAGCGGCGGCGATCAGGGCTTCGGGGTTCACGGGAGAGGCCCGCCGGCGGCGATCGCCGACAGGATGGCGAACTGCTCGCCGTCCAACGACGCCCCGCCGACCAGCGCGCCGTCGACGTCCTCCTGCGCGACGATCTCGCCAACGTTCTTGGCGTTGACCGAACCGCCGTAGAGCACCCGCACGCCCGCGGCGGCCTGCGCTGACGACAACTCGGCCAACTCCTTGCGGATGGCTGCGCACACCTCCTGCGCGTCGCCTGCGCTGGCCACCCGACCGGTGCCGATCGCCCACACCGGTTCGTAGGCGATGACGATGGTGGCGATCTGCTCGGCGGTCAGCCCGGCCAGCGAACCCCGGAGTTGGTTCACGTTGTGGGTGACGTGGTCGCCGGCCTCGCGGATCTCCAGCCCCTCACCGATGCAGACGATCGGCGTCAGGCCGTGCTTGAGCGCCGCGGCGGCCTTGGCGGCCACCAGCGCGTCGTCCTCCGCGTGGTACGTCCTGCGTTCGGAATGGCCGACGACTGCGAACGTGCAGCCCAACTTGGCCAGGAAGGCGCCGCTGATTTCCCCGGTGTAGGCGCCGGAGTCGTGCTGCGACAGATCCTGCGCACCGTAGGTGAGCCGAAGCTTGTCTCCGTCGACCAGCGTCTGCACGCTGCGCAGATCGGTGAACGGCGGGATGACGGTGACGTCCACCTTGTCGAAGTACTTGTCCGGCAACGAGAACGCGATCTTCTGCACCAGGGCGATGGCCTCGAAGTGGTTGAGGTTCATCTTCCAGTTGCCGGCAATCAGCGGCTTACGGGCCACGGGGCTCCTCGGTTTCTTCTCGGGCTGCGGGGACGGGCGGAACTACTTCAGGACTGCTCGAGCACTGCGATGCCGGGAAGCGTCTTGCCCTCAAGGTATTCCAGCGACGCCCCACCTCCGGTCGAAATGTGGGAGAAACCGTCTTCACCGAGGTCGAGTTGGCGCACCGCGGCAGCGGAGTCACCGCCGCCGACGACGCTGAAGGCGCCCTTTGCGGTCGCGCCGATGATCGCCTCGGCCACGCCCTTGGTGCCCGCGGCGAACGCCGGGAACTCGAAAACGCCCATGGGGCCGTTCCAGAAGATGGTCTTCGCGTTCGACAGCAGTGCGGTGAAACGCTTGACCGACTCCGGCCCGATGTCCAGGCCCATCTTGCCGTCCGGGATCCGGTCCGCGGCCACCGTCTCGTGCGGCGCATCGGCGGCGAACCCGTCGGCCACCTCGATGTCCACCGGTAGGTGGATCACGTCGCCGTAGGTTTCCAGCAGCTTCTTGCAGGTGTCGATCATCTCCACCTGGCACAGCGAGTCGCCCACCGAAAGCCCTTGCGCGGCAAGGAAGGTGTAGCACATGCCGCCGCCGATGACGATGCTGTCGGCCTTGGTGGCCAGGTTCTCGATGACGGCCAGCTTGTCCGAGACCTTGGAGCCGCCGAGCACCACGGCGTAGGGGCGCTCGGTCGAGCTGGTCAACTGCTCGAGCACCTTCACCTCGGTGGCCACCAGCGTGCCCGCATAGTGCGGCAGCAGCGTGGCCACGTCGTACACGGAGGCCTGCTTGCGGTGCACCACTCCGAAACCGTCGGAGACGAACGCCCCCGGTGAACCGTCGGCACCCTCGACAAGGTCGGCGAGGGCCTTGGCCAGCGCCAGCCGTTCGGCGTCGTCCTTGCTGGTCTCGCGGGCGTCGAAGCGGATGTTCTCCAGCAGCAGCACGTCACCGTCGGTGAGGCCCTCGGCCCGCGCGAGTGCGTCGGTGCCGACGACGTCACCGGCGAGCTGGACGTGCCTGCCCAGCTGCTCGCCGAGCGCGGCCGCAACGGGCGCCAGCGAGAACTTCGGGTCGGGCCCGCCCTTGGGCCTGCCGAGGTGCGCGGTGACGATCACCTTGGCACCGGCGTCGGCGAGCGCCTTCAGCGTGGGCACCGACGCGATGATCCGGCCGGGATCGGTGATGTTGCCAGCCCCGTCACCTGAGTCGTCGAGCGGCACGTTCAGGTCGGAGCGCACCAGCACGCCCCGACCCTCCACGCCGTCGGACAGCAGATCGTCAAGTGTCTTGACGGCCATCGTATTTAGAGCGACTTGCCGACGAGTGCGACCAGATCGACGAGGCGGTTGGAGTAGCCCCACTCGTTGTCGTACCACGACACGACCTTGGCCTGGTTGTCGATCACCTTGGTCAGGCCGGAGTCGAAGATCGAGCTGTGCGGGTCGGTGACGATGTCGCTGGACACGATCGGCGCGTCGTAGTACTTCAGGATGCCCTTCAGCTTGCCCTCGGCGGCAGCCTTGAACACGGCGTTGATGTCGTCGGCGGAGCCGGACTTGGCCAGCTCGACGGTCAAGTCGGTGACCGAACCCGTGGGGATCGGCACCCGCAACGCGTAGCCGTCCAGCTTGCCCTTCAGCTCGGGAAGCACCAGGCCGATGGCCTTGGCCGCACCGGTCGAGGTCGGGCACGATGTTCAGTGCGGCGGCGCGGGCGCGACGCAGGTCGCCGTGCGGGCCGTCCTGCAGGTTCTGATCCTGCGTGTAGGCGTGGATCGTGGTCATCAGGCCCTTGACGATGCCGAACTCGTCGTTGAGCACCTTGGCCAGCGGGCCCAGGCAGTTCGTCGTGCACGACGCGTTCGAGATGATGTTCTGGCTGCCGTCGTACTTGTCGTCGTTGACGCCGATCACGATCGTGATGTCCGGGTCGGTGGCCGGCGCGGAGATGATGACCTTCTTGGCGCCCGCATCCAGGTGGCCCTTGGCCTTGGCGGCGTTGGTGAAGATGCCGGTGGACTCGACGACCACGTCGACGCCCAGATCACCCCACGGCAGCTCGGCCGGACCGGCCTTGACCTCGAGCGCCTTGATCTTGGTGGACCCCACCACGATGGTGTCGTCACCCTCGAGGCTGACGTCGTAGGGCAGCCGGCCCAGGATCGAGTCGAACTTCAACAGGTGCGCCAACGTCGCGTTGTCGGTCAGGTCGTTGACCGCCACGATCTCGATGTCCTTGTTCGCACCCAGCGCCTGCTGCGCATCCAAAGCCCGAAAGAAGTTGCGCCCGATTCGACCGAAGCCGTTAACGCCTACCCGAACCGTCACTATGTGTTCTCCTTCGATGTGAAGTTTGCGCCTGTGAGTTGCTCGCAGCCAGCCTAGTGGTGCGCCGATCAGGGCGCGAAGGCTGGTCAGTGGGCGGCGAGGCTCTGGTCGACGTAGGGATTGCCGAGCCACTTGCGCCGGATTCGCTGCAGGGTGCCGTCGTCTTCGAGTTCGGCCTGCGCCGTGGCGATGCGCTGCAGCGTTGCGTCGTCCCGAAGGGCCACGGCGATCGCGATGTCCTCCCTGGAGATGTTGCGCTGCACCACCTCGACGTCGGCGATGGGCTTGACGAGCTCCGTCAGCACGGGTCCCAGCTTCATGAACGCGTCGCAACCGCCGGTGGTCAGGTCGGCCAGTGCGGTCCGGATGCTGGCGTAGTCGTAGACGCGGACCTCCGCTGCCTTGCCTTCGGCGACGAGTCGCTCGGCGATCGGCTGACTGGTGTTGCCGTGCTGGACGCCGATCGTCAGCCCGGCCAGGTCATCGACGGAGCGCACCCGCGGAAACCGTTCGGTGTCGACGGCGAGCGACTGGCCGGAGATCAGATACGGCGGCGCGAACGCAGCCTTGCGCTCGCGCTCGGGCGTCACGGTGGTGCCGGCGATCACGCAGTCGTACTGGCCGGAGCTCAGCGCATCGAATATGCCGTTGAAGTCCGGCCCGTCGTAGGCGACGAGTTGCACCGACATGCCCATCGCCGCGCCAACCTCGGTGATGAGATCGATGTCAAGGCCGCCGTCAGCGACACCGTTGAACGGCGGGTCGGGGAACGCGGCACCGACTCTCAGGATCGCCACGTGATCAACCTAAGCCTCACCGCCTTCTTCGTCGTCGAGAAGTTCATCAACGTGGTGGATCCGGTTGATTCTGGGTGTGCCATCACCGATGGACCAGGCGAGTCGGCCGTCGGGGGTGACGGTGGTGCTGGCGTGTCCGTCGGTGACGAGCTTGTGGTCGGGTGGGCAGGCGAAGTGCAGCTTGTCGGCGTCGGTGGCGCCGTCGGGGTGCCAGTCCGGGGTGTGGTGCACTTCGCAGTCGTAGCCTGCGGCGGTGCAGTCGGGCCGGCTGCAACCCTTGTCGCGGGCGTGGCAGACCATGCGTTGGTCGGCGGTCGCGACGCGAGTGCTGCGCCCTAGGTAGATCGGCCGCTCGGAATGCCCGTCGAACACGGCCAGGTAGTGAATGCCGTTGGCTGCCATCCGAATCAGGTCCCGCATCGGCAGCGACGACCCGCCACCCGTGCGTGCCGGGGCGGGCATCGCGACGTCGGGATCGGCGTTCGCGCGGGCGGCCTGCTCCATCTCACCCACCGTCACGGTCGCGATCACGGTGACCGGGATCCCGCGATGGGTGCCCAGCGAGCCGGACTCGATGCCCGCCCGCAGGCCCCACAGCAGCGCGTCGTGCAACCGCTGCGGACCGCTGCGATCGTCGGTCGCCGCGTCGACCACCGCCTGATCGCAGCCTGGAACGTGATGGCCGGGTCGCACCGCTGCCTTGAGGGCTTCGACGTAGGCCCGTCCTTCGGGCGTGACCCAGCCCGACAGTCGACTCATCCCGTCCGGGCCCTGTCGGCCCAGCGTCATGGAACGACGGTTCATTCGATCGCGGTCGTCGAACAGCCCGTCCGGGTTCAGGGTGTCGGCCAGGCGCCGCCCGACCTCGGCGACGAACGCGGCGTCCTGCGCGCGGGCGTGGCGCACCAGCGTGCGTTCCACCCGATCCTTCTGATCGGCGACCGCGGCCGGGAGGACGTCGATGGCGTCGCACACCTGCTTGATGTGGTCCTCCCCGACGTCGCCGGCCTCGACCGCGTCGGCGAGCACAGGCAGCTCCGGCGGCAACGGCGCCCCGGTCAGAGAGCGGCGCGGCGTGATCCGCGCGGCGACCTTGAAGCGGCGCCTCACCTCGGCGGGCACGATGCGCAGGCGGTGAGCCAGCACGTCCCGCAGCTTCACGCCCGGAGCCGTGACGGGTCGGTCGTCGCCGTCGGGTGGGTCGGCCATTTCGGCGAACACGCGGAAGGACAAGCCGCGGTTGACCCGTAGCTGCGTTTCCAGTCGGTCGGCGACCTCGACGCGAAAGGCGTTGCCCACCATGTCCGTTGACGTCGCCCGCAGGCGGGCCAACGCAGCGTCGATCGCGTCGAGGTCGTCGGCCACTTGAGAGCGGGCCACCTCGGCGGTCAGGAACGGACGTTCAATGGGCACACCTTCACGCTAATCGCACAACTGTTCGAACGACAGGCCGCGAGGCCCCGCCTGTGGATGAAAACGCGACTGTGGATAACTGCAGAGGCGGCCAACCAAATCAGCGAAAACTCCGGCCACTCCACCGTCCGACCGGTTATGGTCCCGCCTGAGCTGGGAGGCCCGATTTGTCCAAGAGCCCCGTTTGCCCGTTCGCAAGCCGCGCGTCGTCGTTGCAGGTGTGGCTGCGGCTCACACTCGCCGCTTTCGTGCTGGCCTTCTACACCGTCATCGCGATGGCCGGTGGCGTTGCCCGTGCCGATGACGGTCCGCCCGCTTCGGGTGGTGAGTCCGGTACGACGGGCGCGACGTCCCAGCAGTCAGGTCCCGCCGGTGAGGCCGACCCGCCGAAGGCCGTCGAGACCGATGGTCCCTCGCCCAAGTCCGAGAAGCCCGACAAGTCCGACGGCCCGAGCACCGGTGGCACGTCGACCAAGTCCCCGAAGCCCACGGCAACAACCGAACCCACTGCCCCGACGGCGTCCGACCTTCCGCGCACGGACACGACCAGCCCACCTGAGGGCACATCCGTCGACCCGTCGCAGGAATCCACCTCGGCGACGGCCGGCACTGCGCAGCCCGAAACCACGACGAAGCCCGAAACCCCACCGCTCGTAGTTCCCGAAGAAGGCCCAGCCACAACCGATCCGGGCGACGTCGACGTCGCCGAGCCGATCAAGGCACCGCCAGCCAACGCCTCACACGACTCGAAGCGACCCAGCCAAACGGCCGGTGCAGCTGCGCCCGCCAGCGCCGAGGCGCGGCCGACTGCGACGGTCGAAGCCAATGTGCGCAGCCTCAGGCCTCAGGTCGACCCCGGCCCGGCGGCAGCGATCGCACCGCCCGGTCCAGCACCCGTCAGCCCCATTTCGTTCAACCCGCCACTGTTCATCCAACAGATGACCGGGTTGGCCGCGGACGTGGGAACGATCACGGTGTCGGTCGTACACACCGCCGCAACAGCCGTGGCGCAGGCCTTCGGCCGCGACAGCTTCCTTGGCGCGCCCTACCTGCTGGCCAGCACGGTGGCCAACGTCGCGGCCGCCTTCGGCCGATCGATCATCGGGGCGCCGATGGTCGAAACCACCACGGGACAGTTCGCCGTCAACTACGGAATCCTCGATGGCCTGGCGTTCTTCAATCCGACCAAGCCGCCCGCCGGTGCCAATGTCGAACGCATCAAGGTGACCGCCGATCATCCACTGCCGATCATTTTGCTCAACGGCACCACCGCCACCCAGGGCACCAACTGGTCCGTCGGAGCACCAGTCTTGGCCAACGCGGGGTACAAGGTCTACACGTTCAACTACGGCAACACCACCGGGAACCCGAACTCCCCGATCCAGGCCATGGGCGACATCAGGCAGTCCAGCGCGGAGCTCGCCGCCGAAGTCCAAAGAGTGCTCGACGAAACGGGCGCCCCGAAGGTCATCCTGGTCGGCCACTCTCAAGGCGGCGGAATCCTGGCCGTCGACTACATCAACAACATGGGCGGCGCGGACAAGGTGTCGCAGCTCATCGGGATTGCACCGAGCAACCACGGCACCGACCTCGACGGGCTTGGCGCGCTGCAGTCGCTGCCGATCCTTGGGCAGTTGGCGGTCGGCATCGCCAATGTGATCGGACCTGCCCTCTACCAGCAGGCGTCGGGTTCGCCCTTCCAGCAAGAGGTCTACGGCAACGGTGACACGCGCCCCGGCGTGCTGTACACCACGATCGCGTCCGTCAACGACTGGGTCGTCACCCCGTACACGCAGCAGGCCCTCAACGGTCCGAACGTCACGAACATCGTGCTGCAAGACCTCTACCCGGGACTGATCCTCGGCCACGCCAACATCTTCTTGAGCCCTCAGGTGTGGGCGACCGTGCTCGACGCGCTGGCGAGCAACCCGGCAGCCAATCCGCTCCAGACTGCGAGCACCGTCGCCGCCTGACCGGAGAGCTAGGCCTCTTCGAGCAGGTCCGGGGTGACCGCCGACTCGGTGTCGGGAATCCCGTCCTGCTTGGCCTTCCGGTCGGCCATCGACAGCAGCCGCCGAATACGCCCTGCCACAGCGTCTTTGGTCATCGGCGGTTCGGCGAGCCGGCCGAGCTCTTCCAGGGACGCCTGACGGTGCTCGACTCGCAACCGGCCCGCTGCAGAGAGGTGATCGGGCACGGTGTCACCGAGGATCTCCAACGCACGCTCGACCCTGGCCGCCGCAGCGACGGCAGCCCGCGCCGAGCGGCGCAGGTTCGCATCGTCGAAGTTGGCCAGTCGATTGGCGGTCGCCCGCACCTCGCGGCGCATCCGCCGCTCCTCCCACGTCAACCGGGTGTCCTGGGCGCCCATTCGGGTCAGCAGCGCACCGATGGCCTCGCCGTCGCGCACCACCACGCGGTCGCTGCCCCGCACTTCGCGCGCCTTGGCACTCACGCCCAACCGCCGCGCGGCGCCCACCAGCGCGAGCGCCGCCTCCGGCCCGGGGCAACTGATCTCCAACGCCGACGAACGCCCGGGCTCGGTCAGCGAACCGTGGGCCAAAAACGCTCCGCGCCAAGCGGCTTCGGCATCGCCGACACTTCCGCCGACGACCTGCGCCGGCAGGCCACGGACGGGACGACCGCGCAGATCCAGCAGACCGGTCTGGCGTGCAAGCGCTTCACCGTCCTGCGCCACCCGCACCAGGTACCTCGTGCTCTTGCGGATGCCGGTGGCCGACAGCACGTGCACGACGGCGTTGTAGCCGTACAGGTCGTAGATGTCCTTGCGCAACCGCCGCGCGATGATGCCAAGGTCGACCTCTGCCTCCACCACGACGCGGCCGGCCACGATGTGCAGGCCGCCTGCGAAGCGGAGCAGGGAGGCTACCTCGGCACGACGGGCGCTCACGGAGTTGATCGCCAACCGACTCAGCTCGTCTTTGACCTCGGCTGTCATCGCCACGAAAACGTCACCTCTCGTCGACCGATCTCACGGCAGCAGTTGGAACCGTCGGTGGCACCGGTGCGGTGCCACGTAGGCGGACGCGCTCCAGGGCTGCCGCCAATCTCGCCGGGTCATGTAATGGTGTACCAGGTCTGGACACGTCAGCAAACTCGACTTGGGCGTTGAGGATGGCTGCGGTACGCCTGAGCTGTTCGCGTTCGCGCTCGCCAGGCACCCCTGCCGCGTCGACGACGATGTCGTGAACGGTGAAGCCGGGTGCGTGTTGGGCGAGGACGTGAATGTGCCGTTCGGCGGAAAAGCCCGCGGTCTCCCCCGGTTCGGCCACCAGGTTGAGCACCAGCGCGCGCCGCGCCGACGTCGCCTGCAGTGCCTCCGCCAGCTGCGGAACCAGGACGTGGGGTATCACGCTGGTGAACCACGACCCCGGGCCGAGCACCACCAGATCGGCCGCCATGATCGCGTCGATGGCCTGCCGCGTGGCCGGCGGATTGCTCGGCAGCAGCCGCACCCGCCGCACCTTTCCCACCGTGGTGGCGATGGCGACCTGCCCGCGGATCACCCGGCTCATCCGCGGATCGGACTCGAGGCCGCCCACGTCGGCCTCGATCTGCAGTGCGATCGGACACATCGGCAGTACGCGGCCCTTGAGGCCGAGGATCCGGCCGAGCTCGTCGAGCGCCGCCACCGGGTCGGCTAGTACCTCGTTGAGCCCTGCCAGCAACAGGTTTCCGATCGGGTGGCCTGCCAGCGCGCCGTTGCCGCCGAACCGGTGCTGGATGATGGTGCCCCACAGTTGACCGTGTGGGCTGTCGGAAGCCAACGCCGCCAACGCCATTCGAAGGTCGCCGGGTGGCACCACGTCGAGCTCGTTGCGGAGCCGTCCTGACGAGCCGCCGTCGTCGGCGACGGTCACCACAGCGGTGACGTGCGGGGTCAGCCTGCGCGCAGCCGACAACGTCGCATAGAGCCCGTGCCCGCCACCGAGCGCAACGACGCGGGGGCTCATTCGCGCCCCAGATCCCGGTGCAGCACCCGCACGGTCAACTGGTCGCCACCCTCGAGACGCCCGGCGAGCGCCTCGGCGATGGCCACGCTGCGATGCTTGCCACCCGTGCAGCCGATGGCGACGGTCATGTATCGCTTTCCCTCCCGGCGGTAGCCGTCGATGACGACGTCCAGCAGCCGATGGTAGGTGTCCAGGAACTCCGCCGCGCCTGGTTGCCCCAGGACGTAGTCGCGGACTGCGGCGTGCTGACCCGTATGTGGCCGCAGTTCGTCCACCCAGTGCGGGTTCGGCAGGAACCGTACGTCCATCACGGTGTCGGCGTCCATCGGCAGTCCGTACTTGTAGCCGAACGACTCGACGGTGATGTTCGTGTGTGCCACGGTCTCGCTGCCGAAGGCCCGCTCGATGCTGGCCCGCAGCTCGGGCACGGACAGGGTCGTCGTGTCGATCACCAGGTCGGCGGCCGCGCGTACCGGTGCCAGCATCGCCCGTTCGGCGGTAATGCCTTCTGCCAGAGTCTGATTGCCCTGCAGCGGATGACTGCGCCGGTTCTGTTCGTAGCGGCGCACCAGGATCTCGTCGGACGCCTCGAGAAACAGCACCCTCGGCGTGATCTGCCGGGTGGCGAGGTCGTTGCGCACCCAGTCCAGGTCACCGGTGAAGCCCCGCGAGCGGACGTCCATCACCACGGCGAGCTGAGTGATCCGCGACCCCGCCGCCAAACCCAATTCGACCATCCGGGCGATCAGTTCGGGTGGCAGATTGTCCGCGACGTACCAGCCGAGGTCCTCGAGCACCTTGGCCGCCGTGCCGCGCCCTGCCCCGGACAGTCCGGTCACCAGGACGACGTCGATGTCACCGGTCTCGTGATCGTTTGGCAAGCCGTCCCGCAACTCTTCGGTCATGCGCGATTCGCCTCCGGCTTCTCGCTGCACGCCATTACCCGACCCCGTCATCCCGATGCTCTGCTTCGATCATCGTCGATGATCACCTCGGGCGCGCCCGAATCGGCTGGCACGCCCAGCGCTTCCAGCACCGCCTTCGCCGTGGCCACGCCGATTCCCGGCACCGAGGTGATCTCCTCGACGGTGGCCTGCTTCAGTCGGGCCACCGAACCGAAGTGGGTGACGAGTGCCTTTCGCCGGTGCTGACCCAGGCCGCGGATGGAGTCAAGCGCCGACGCCGTCATCCGCTTGGATCGCTTGCTGCGGTGGTAGGTGATCGCGAACCGGTGTGCTTCATCACGAACCCGCTGCAACAAGTAAAGGCCCTCGCTGTTGCGCGGCATGATCACCGGATCGGGTTCGGACGGTACCCAGACCTCCTCCAGCCGCTTGGCCAGACCGATCACCGCGACGTCGGTCACGCCGAGCTCCTCGAGCACAGCCGCGGCGGCATTGACCTGTGGGGCGCCGCCGTCGACGACGAACAGGTTCGGCGGGTAGGCGAACCGGCGCGACCTGCCCTCGGCCACCAGTGGCCGGTCCGCGTCGGCGACGTGTCGCATGAACCTCCGGCGCGTCACCTCGGCGATGGATGCCACGTCGTCGGATCGGCCGTCGCCGGCGGCCTCGCGGATCGCGTAGTGCCGGTAGTCCGACTTGCGGGGCAACCCGTCCTCGAACACCACCAGTGACGCCACCACGTCGGTGCCCTGGACGTGGCTGATGTCCACGCATTCGATGCGCAGCGGCGCGTCGGCGAGACCGAGGAACTCCTGAATGCTCTGCAGCGCAGCCGATCTTGCGTTGAAGTCGCCGGCACGCTTGAGCTTGTGCTGATTGAGCGCGTCCTGGGCGTTGCGGTGCACGGTCTCGGCGAGAGCCCGCTTGTCGCCGCGGTGCGGCACCCGCAACTGGACCCGTGATCCACGCAACCCCGACAGCCAGATCTCCACTTCCCCGGCGTTGCCCGGCAACACCGGGACCAGCACCTGTCGGGGCACCGGGTTGGTCGCCTCGTCCGCAGCATCTCCGAGTTCCGCCTGGGCGCCGTAGAACTGCGTCAGGAACTGCTCGACGAGCCGCTCCTGACCGGATTCACCTGGCTCACCGGACTTTTCGACCACCCAGCCACGCTGACCGCGGACCCGTCCACCGCGCACGTGGAACACCTGAACGGCCGCCTCCAGCTCGTCGTCCGCGAAGGCCACCACGTCGGCGTCGGTGCCGTCACCGAACACCACGGTCTGCTTCTCCAACGCCCGCCGCAGGGCACCGATGTTGTCGCGCAACCGCGCCGCGCGTTCGAAGTCGAGCTCCTCGGACGCGGCGCTCATCTGCTGTTCCATCTGACGGACCAGCCGGTCGGTCTTGCCCGCCAGGAAGTCGCAGAAGTCCAGCACGATCGCCCGGTGCTCCTCGGCACTGACCCGGTCGACGCATGGCGCCGAGCACTTCTCGATGTAACCGAGCAGGCAGGGCCGGCCAATCTGGTTGTGCCGCTTGAACACCCCCGCTGAACACGTCCGCGCAGGAAACACTCTGGTCAACAGGTCGAGGGTCTCGCGGATGGCCCACGCATGCGAGTAGGGACCGAAGTACCGCACACCCTTGCGCCGAGGCCCGCGGTAGACGAAGAGCCGTGGGTATTCCTCGTTGAGGGTGACCGCCAGCACTGGATACGACTTGTCGTCGCGGTACCGGATGTTGAACCGCGGATCGAACTCCTTGATCCAGTTGTACTCGAGCTGCAGCGCCTCGACCTCGGTGGTGACCACCGTCCACTCGACGCTGGCCGCCGTCGTCACCATCTGCCGCGTGCGCGGCGCCAGTCCGGAGATGTCGGCGAAGTAGGAGTTCAACCTGCTGCGCAGGCTCTTGGCCTTGCCGACGTAGACGACCCGGCCGTGCGGATCCCGGAACCGGTAGACGCCGGGCTCGATGGGAATGGATCCCGGAGCCGGCCGGTACGTCGCTGGATCGGGCACGGGTTCCAGGTTAGTACCGCGGTGTGACCCGATTTGAGGAGCGCTGGGCGAAGTCGGCCCGCGTGGCCCCGTCGATGATCTACCGTCGGATGATGCGGATCCCGGCTTCCGCCCCACTGATGGCCCTGCTGGCCAGCGTCGTCTTGGTCGTCGCGGGATGCGGAGCCGAGGAACCCGCACCCCCCACCGCGGCGGGACCGTGCGAGATCGTGGCCAACGGCACACCGGCGCCGAAGACCTCGGCGGCGCCCGCCACCGGGTCGGTGACCACGTCGCGGAACCTCGGCACCAACCCCGAGGTCGCCACCGGCTACCGCAAGGACATGACCGCCGTGCAGACCGCTCGCTACTCGGTGGTGACCGCGAACTCGCTGGCCACCCAGGCGGCGTGCGAAGTGCTTCGCGACGGCGGCACCGCCGCCGACGCGCTCGTCACCGCGCAGGCGGTGCTCGGTCTGGTGGAACCGCAGTCCTCCGGCATCGGCGGCGGAGGCTTTCTGCTGTACTACGACGCCGCGTCCGGCTCGGTGCAGGCCTACGACGGCCGCGAGGTGGCTCCCGCCGCGGCGACGGAGAACTACCTGCGCTGGATCTCCGACACCGACCGCACCGAACCGAAACCCGACGCGCGGGCCTCCGGACGGTCCATCGGGGTGCCCGGCATCGTCCGGATGCTGCACGACGCGCACACCGCAGCACGGCAAGACCGCATGGCGCGAGCTGTTCGATCCCGCAGTCGAACTGGCCGACGGCGGCTTCGACATCAGCCCGCGGCTGGCCGCCGCCATCGCCGACGCCGCAGCGCAACTGCGCGTCGACCCGCAGGCCGCCGCATACTTCCTCAATCCCGACGGAAGCGCAAAGGCATCCGGGACTCGGCTGACCAACCCGGCCTATTCGAAGACGTTGGGCGCCATAGCTTCCGACGGCCCCACGGCCTTCTACTCCGGAAACATCGCCAGCGACATCGTCGAATCGGCCGCGGACGCGTCCGGTGGGCGTACCCCGAGCCTGATGACGCTGCAGGACCTCTCCACCTACACCGCCAAGCAGCGGGAGCCGCTGTGCACCGGCTACCGCGGTCGCGAAGTCTGCGGCATGCCACCGCCGTCGTCGGGCGGCATCGCGGTGGCCGCCGTCCTCGGCATTCTGGAGCACTTCCCGATGGGCGAACACGAGCCCACCGACATCGACCTCAACGGCGGCCGACCAGCAGTCATGGGTGTCCACCTCATCGCCGAGGCCGAGCGTCTGGCCTACGCCGACCGCGACAAGTACGTCGCCGACACCGAATTCGTGCCGCTGCCGGGCGGCTCGCCCAACACGCTGCTCAACAGTGACTACCTGGCAGGTCGAGCGGCGCTGATCTCCGAGCAGCACACCATGGGCACCGCCAAACCTGGCGAGTTCGGTCCGCCGTCGTCGGCGGTACCGCCCGTCCCCGAGCACGGCACCAGCCACATCAGCATCGTCGACACACAGGGCAACGCCGCCGCGATGACCACGACGGTGGAGTCGGCCTTCGGCTCGTTCCACATGGTGGACGGATTCATTCTGAACAATCAGCTCACCGACTTCTCGGCCGAACCGACGGGTCCCGACGCGCTACCGGTGCCGAACCGGATCCAACCAGGAAAGCGGCCGCGCAGCACGATGGCGCCCACGCTGGTGTTCGGCCAACCCGGCGCGGGCCAGCCCAACGCCAGGGGACCGCTGTACGCGGTACTGGGTTCGCCGGGCGGCTCGGTCATCATCCAGTTCGTGGTGAAAAGCCTTGTGGGCATGCTCGATTGGGGGCTCGACCCGCAGCAGGCGGTATCCGCCGTCGACTTCGGCGCCGCCAACACCCCGAAGACCAACGTCGGTGGCGAGCATCCCGTGATCGACACGTCCGCGAATGGCGACCACGACCCGCTCGTGCAGGGACTGCGGGCACTCGGACATCAGGTCGACCTCGCCGATCAATCCAGCGGATTGTCCGCGATCGTTCGCAATGAGTCCGGCTTGGTGGGCGGCGCCGACCCGCGCCGCGAGGGGTTGGTGATGGGTGACCCCGTCACAGGCGGTCGATGAAGCCGCAGAACGCGGCGGCCTTCGCCTCGTAGTTCACGAACAGGTCGTAACTCGCCGCGCCCGGTGACAGCAGCACGACGTCGACGTCGGGCAACCCGGCGGCCACCCGGACCGCCTCCTCGAGGCCACCCACGACATGAGTGTCCGAGGGATGCGCGCGGGCGAAGCCGCGGCCGATCACCGTGCCGTTGCTCGGCGCCTGGATGAGCGACACCCGGCGGGCGCCGCTGCACAGGTACCCGTCGATCTGGTCGTAGTTCAGCTGCCGGTCCATGCCGCCGACGATCAATGCGACGTGGTCGTCCGGACGCATCGCCTTGAGCGCGGCGACCACGCTCTCCCCCGTGGTGGCCAACGTGTCGTCGATCCACCTGGTTCGCCCGGTGATCCGCACGGTCTGAAGCCGGTGCGGCAGGCCCTCGAAGGTCGCGATCGCGGAGTCGGCCTGGTCCGGCGTCACCTTCCGGCCGAGCATCTCCTCGGCGGCCAGGACCGCGAGCGCACCGTTGATCACGTTGTGCGCGTAGGTCATCACCGACGTGCCCTCCGGCTGGCGCACCATCGTCGGATCGACGAGTCGCAGCGAGGGTGGAAACGATTGGACGCCGACGCGCTCCAGTGCGGCGATCGCCTCGGGAGTGGACACCAGCGAGCGCGCCCCGTTGCGGAAGACGTTCGCCTTCGCCAGGTAGTACGGCTCGGTCCCGCCGTGCCAATCCAGGTGGTCCTGAAAGAGATTCGTGACGACGGCCACCGCGGGCGACGTGGTCAGCAGCGCCGCCTGCTGACTCGACAGCTCGGCGACCACCACCGCGTCGGGATCGGGCGACAGGTCAGACAACGGGGTGCCGATGTTGCCTGCCACCACCGCGTTCACCCCGAGCGTGCCCAGCAGGTGTCCGAGGAACGAGGCGGTGGTGCTCTTGCCCTTGGTGCCGGTGACGCCGACGGTCTGGGCGCCGTGGCGCGCGACGAACCAGTCGGCCGCACTCGAGATGCGCGTGCCCGATGCCCGAAGCTCGGCGAAGACGGGTTGTCGCCACGGCACGCCCGGGCTGACGAACACGATGTCGCACTGGCGCAGGCGATTCAGATGTTCTGCACCGCGGAAGACGGTGACGCCCGTGATGTCGCTAGGCACCTCGAGCTGGCCGCGGCCGATGTCGTCGACGGCCTCGATGCGCGCCGCGCCGGCGGCGGCCGCGGTCCTGGCCATCGAGACGCCCTCGCGGCCGAAACCCCAGATCCCGACGACCTGACCGGCGAGCTCAGGCTGTGATTGCGCCATCGCGGTCATCCAGGGTGGCCGCGTACCGATCGGGCACGTAGTGAACGTCGCTGCCCGGGTCGGCCGTGGTGGCTACCGACTCCAGCTCGCCGCGGTGGGACCGGAACTGCTCGACCAGAGGCAGGCCGCGCCATTCGTCGTCGTCAAGGATCGACACCATGGCCTCGGCGGCTTCGTAGTATTCGCCGACGCACTCGAAGGGCTTGTGTACGCCCAAGCCGACGATGTCGGAGAAACCCGGTCCGTTGTCGTTGTCCGCGAAGAGGTTCCGGCCGAAGATCGCCTCGACCTCGGCACGCCCGAGGCGAGGGCCCATCAGGACGAAGACGAACAGGCACTTCGGGCAGTGGCCACACCACGATGCGCCGCGTCGGCCTTCGTCGATTGCGAAGGGCCGGTTGCAGCTGATGAAGACGCGGAAGTACTCCGGGCAGGAGCGGAACCGGTCGGCGATCTGCGATTCGGACAGGCCGCGCAGCAGCGAGAAGTAGCGGTCCGGGTTCATGCCGTAGCGCGACAACGTGTTCCGCAACAGCGTCTCGTACGTCACGCTCTTCGACCACTGATGGTTGATGTCCCGGCCCATCCAGCTGATGTTGCCGACGTTGGAGGACCGCTCGTTGGACAGCACCACGGGTCCCAACCCGTTGCCGTCGGCGACGATCAAACCGATGACGCTGTTGATCGCCGTGACGGGCACGTGGCCGTTGTAGGCGCCTTCGCCGTTGAGCTCGATCAGCCGCCGGTCGATGGACCTGGTCACCCGCGTGCTGTCCAGCCCGCTGACCTCGATGCATCGATCGATGGGGTCGAACTTGTTGACGCTGAACAACATCGGATGCAGCCCATGCCGTTTGAGGGCTTCGATGGTCACCACCGAGTCCTTGCCACCGCCGACGGGTACCAGTGGCGTACGCGCGGCGTCCCAGTCGTCGTCGACGTCGTCGTGCGCTGCGGTGGCCTCCGGCCCCGTCACTTCCGGTGTCAACGCCTCGGGCAGGTCGTTGCGGTAGGCGAACTCGCCGAGACCGCCTGCGATGAGCTCGCGCAGGTACGTCCGCTCGAAGTCGAAGGTGGGAAACGCGATTTCGATCCGCGCGGGCGCCGCCGCCTTGTAGTAGCTCGGCACGCACGTCAACGCCAGCAGCCTCAGCAGCCGGTCGTCCGGCGGCTGCTGCAGCGCGGTCCCGAAGTTCACCCGCTCGGAGAAGGCAACGTCGTCGCCGGAGTCGAAACCGCGCAGCGCGTAATGGCCGGTGAACACGCCGTCGGCGATGTCGAAACCGTCGATCGTCAGCGCTCGGAAGGCCTTCGGGTCGAATGGACGAGTCATCGCAACCTCACGAAGGGCGCTGCGGCGCCGGCATCGACGTCGAAGCGCACGTCGTCGATGCTCAGCACCGGATGGGTTTCGAAGGTCGGCGAGATCCACCACGCCCGGTCGGCCCGCTCCGGCCGTTCGTCGACGCGGCGGACACCGATGACGACCCCGCACCGCTCGAGTTGGTCGAGGATGGACGTCGTCGCTCACCGGCGTCGACGCCGACAGGGCCGCCGGCGAGTTCGAAGACCAGGGCCCCGAGCAGTGGCGCGCCCGCACGCTGGTTCGCCGGGACGGCGTCGGCGAAGCCGCCGTCGTTCAACCACCGCTGGGCCTGGTCGAGCGCTCCCCGACTGGTCGTACGCGCCGCCATCCTCCGCCAGTGCGGGTCGCCGCGGCGAACCACGGGCAGCCCCGCGCTGCAGCCGGCGATGCGCACGGCGTTCGGGCGGACCGGCTGCACCACCGTCCCGGTGACGAGGAAGTCCGGTCGACCGTCGATGTGCAGGAGCGTCACGGTCGCGGCGATCACGACGCGCCCACGGGCCTCGCCGCCGAATCGGCTGAGCGCGGCGTGCAGAACGTCACGATCCGGCACCGGGAGCTCGAAGAAGTCGGCCGGTTCCTTGAGGTGACGCCAGATGGCGTCGACGTCGGGCTCCGCTCCGGACACCATGGGGACGGGGATCGGGATGGTGATCGTCGGGTTCGTGCCCAGCTGCGCAACGACTTGCGTAGCCGGGATCAGCGGAGTATCGATTTCGTGTATCCGGTCTGCCGACGTGGGCGCCAAGGCCAGCGTCGTCGACATGCGAAAATCGGTCACTGTCAGCGAATTCTACCGTACTCGATGAACGGAGCCGTGCGACGCCGCATGAGTGCCCCACGGGTCGAGCAACTGGTCGAGGCGGATTGGCGAGTGTTCGCCGAGCTTCGGCTGCGTGCGCTCGCCGACACCCTCGGTTCCGACGATCCCCAGTACCGGCAGGAGACGTCGTTCACGGCGGCGCAGTGGCGCCGTCGGTTGCGGGCCCACGCCCAGTTCGCCGCGTCGATCGACGAGCGCCTGGTCGGACTGATCGGCGCGCAACGCGAGAGCACGGAATCGGTCTACTTGTACTCGCTGTGGGTGGAGCCGGCCGCCCGCGGCCACGACCTGGCGGGCGCCCTGCTGACCGCCGCGGTCGAGTGGGCCCGCGGTCAGCACGTCCGCAGGGTGACGCTGCGGGTCGGCATCGCCAACGACGCGGCGCGCGCCGTGTACGAACGTCTGG
Source organism: uncultured Actinomycetota bacterium (assembly GCA_963849055.1). Lineage (GTDB taxonomy): Bacteria > Actinomycetota > Actinomycetes > Mycobacteriales > Mycobacteriaceae > Mycobacterium. The sequence continues at coordinate 114,095 of CAWKFI010000008.1, read as the reverse complement.
GATTCGGCGTGACCGAGGCGAACGGGTCGGCCACCGGTCAGATCGACGAGGTCACGATGACGTTGACCGTGGGCTGACGTCCGGCCGATAGCGGACGATCAGCTCGCGCACGCGGTCCATCGCCGCCACGGCCCGATCCTTGTCGACGGCCTGGATGGCCATCGCCGGCACGTACTCGTAGTCGGGCAGGTCGACGCGAGCCCACCGCGCTCCGGGCGGAAACGAGACGTCGACGACGTCCGACCACGGAATCAGCTTGTCGCCGAACAGGTTCCGCACCGACACACCCGCCGGTCCGATGCGCAACCGAGGCCTTGCGAACAACAGCACCAGGCCGCCGATGATGACCCCGAGAATTCCGATCGCGACCTGATCGGCGGTCTGGAAGATCACCCCCGACGACCCGATCTTCAGCGCAAAACCGACCGCAATGTGGGCGGCGGCGATCAAGAACGCTGCCGCGTAGGCGAAGTAGGGCGTCAGGTGCGGGCGGACCTCGAGGTCCCAGGTCATGAGCCTGCGCGCAGGTCGCGCAGCGTCAGCGCGGTGGACAGGGCGGCCGCAGCGGCCTGGGCACCCTTGTCCTCTGCCGACCCGGGCAATCCCGCGCGGTCCAGAGCCTGCTTCTCGTCGTTGGTGGTCAGCACGCCGTTGGCAACGGGCGTCGAGGAGTCGAGCGACACCCGGGTCAGGCCCTGGGTGACCGCGTCGCACACGTAGTCGAAATGCGGTGTCTGCCCGCGGATCACCACGCCGAGCGCCACCACGGCGTCGTGACGTTCCGCCAAAGCCTGTGCAACGACCGGGATTTCGATGGCGCCGAGCACCCGAACGATGGTGGGCGCGGCGATGCCGCTGTCCTTGGCGACCCGCAACGCACCGTCGAGCAACGCATTGCAGATCTGCTCGTGCCAGGTGCTGGCCACGATGGCCAGGCTCACGTCGGACGCCTCGACGTGGGGCAGGTCCGGCACTCCCGCGCCACCGCTCACTGCGGTGCTCCCGGCTCGGAGGCCGTCGGAGGCAGGCGATCACCGAGCAGGTAGACCGCCTCGTCGTAGCCGTCCATCTTGACGGACTCGTCGTAGTCGTCGAGACCGGTCAGGTCGTGGCCCATCCGATCGCGTTTGGTCATCAGGTAGCGGATGTTCTCGGCGTTGGCGCGCACCGGCAACGGCACCCGCTCGATGATGTGCAGGCCGTAGCCGTCCAGGCCGACCCGCTTGGCCGGGTTGTTGGTCAACAGCCGCATCGACCGGATGCCCAGGTCGACGAGGATCTGCGCACCGATGCCGTAGTCACGCGCATCCGCAGGAAGGCCCAGCTTCAGATTGGCGTCGACGGTGTCGTCGCCGGCGTCCTGCAACTGATAGGCCTGCAGCTTGTGCATCAGGCCGATGCCGCGCCCCTCGTGCCCGCGCATGTAGAGCACCACGCCACGGCCCTCGCGCGCGACCATCGCCATCGCGGCGTCCAACTGAGGCCCGCAGTCGCATCGGCGGGAACCGAATACGTCACCCGTCAGACACTCGGAGTGCACCCGCACCAGCACGTCGTGACCGTCGCCCTCGGGTCCGGAGATGTCGCCCCGGACCAGCGCGACGTGCTCGACGTCCTCGTAGATGCTGGTGTAGCCGACGGCGCGGAACTCGCCATACCGGGTAGGAATGCGCGCCTCGGCGATGCGCTCGATGTGCCGCTCGTGCTTGCGCCGCCACTCGATCAGGTCCGCGATCGAGATCAGCGCCAGGTCGTGGTCGTCGGCGAAGACGCGCAGCTCGTCGGTCTGCGCCATCGCCCCTTCGTCCTTCTGGCTGACGATCTCGCAGATCGCACCGGCCGGCTGCAGGCCGGCCAGACGCGCCAGGTCGACGGCGGCCTCGGTGTGGCCGGGCCTGCGCAGCACCCCGCCGTCCTTGGCGCGCAACGGCACCACGTGTCCGGGCTTGGTGAACTCGTCGGCGGTGGCCGTCGGATCGGCGAGCAGCCGCATGGTGGTGGCTCGGTCGGACGCCGAAATACCCGTTCCCACACCATTTCTCGCATCGACGGTGACGGTGTACGCGGTGCCGTGCTTGTCCTGGTTGACCGCATACATCGGCAGCAGACCGAGCCGGTCGCAGATGTCACCGTCGAGCGGCACACAGAGATAGCCGGACGTATAGCGGACCATGAACGCGACCAGCTCCGGCGTCGCCTTCTCTGCGGCGAAGATCAGATCGCCCTCGTTCTCGCGATCCTCGTCGTCGATGACGACGACGGCCTTGCCCGCGGCGATGTCGGCCAGCGCCCGCTCGACGGAATCAAGCCTCGTCATCTATGCCACCCTTGCCGGTCCCGACGGGACCCTCGTTCAATGCCCTTCAGTATGAACCACACGAGCCGAACACTTATTGCCTGCTCACTGCGCCCAGCCTGACCTGGGCGGATCGTCGGGGTAGCCGCTGTCCGCGATCGCAGAGGGCCTAGTGCACACCCAGCTGGCGGGCGTCGACGGAGACGACCTCCGAGCCGTCTCCCGGTAGCCGGACCTGGAGGTTGCCGTCGGCGTCGATGCTGTTCCCGACGATCCTGACGAACGGGGCGCCCGCTGGCAGCCCGCGTACCGGCATCCCCGACGCGTCGGTGGGGTGATCGGTGAGCAGGGTCGCCCGTTTGCCCGCGAGAAGTTTGCGTTCGGGGGATGGCGGTGTGGCTGTCGGCTGCCCGGGCGGGGGCATCCAACGATCCTCGTGATCCCCGGCACGACACTGCTCGGCGAAGCCGAGGGCCGCCCCGCGGTCCTCCGAGAACAATTCGTACATCGGGATGTCGATGCCGTGGTACTCGCGGTATTCACCGTCGCGTTGCGGCATCGGCGTTCTCAGGTACCGACGGCCGGTAGAGCGTTCGACGCCGAGTTCGACGGAGAGGTTGCCGTCCAGGTACTCGTGCGCCTTGTCGAAGGTGTACACCGCGGGGACGGTTGCCGCCGCAGCCACCGGAGGGCTCGCCGCTTCGGTGCCGTGCAGTCGCAGTCCGAGCCGAACGATTCCAAAGGCGAGACCGGCGACCAGCGCAGCCACCGCGGTGCCTGCGGCCAACGCGATCAGTGGATAGTGCACGGTGAGACCGTCTGCCCGCCAGGCAAATACCACCGCCGCGGCGTAGACGGTGATCACCGACGCCGGTATGCCGATGACGGCCAGCACTACGCCGATCATCGCCACGCCGGGTGCCCCGCTGTCGCTGAGCATGACGCTCATGGCGCCGAGATACACCGATAGGCCCACCCAGCCGAGCAGGACGACGAACACCAGGATCGTCGCGACGGCATCAAGGGCGTGCATCACTCACCGTCTCGCCCGATGTGAGCCGCTAGGCGTCTTTGTGCGACAGCAGCCGCTCGACGTACTTGGCGATGACGTCGACCTCCAGGTTCACCGGCGTCCCGACCTCGGCCCGGCCCAGCGTGGTCAGCGACAACGTGGTCGGAATCAGCGACACCTCGAACCAGTCGTCACCGAGGCCGGAGACCGTCAACGACACTCCGTCGACGGTGATGGACCCCTTCTCCACCAGGTATCGGGATAGCGCCGCGGGCAGTGCGATGCGCACCACCTCCCAGTGCTCGGACGCCGTGCGGGCGAGGACGTGGCCGGTGCCGTCGACGTGTCCCTGCACGATGTGGCCACCGAGCCGGCTGTTGATGGCGGCCGCACGCTCGAGGTTGACCCGGCTGCCGACCGCGACACCCCGAAGGCTCGACCGGTTCAGGGTCTCGGCCATCACGTCGGCGGTGAATGCCCCGTCGGCCAACACCTCGACCACCGTGAGACACACGCCGTTGACGGATATCGAGTCGCCGTGGCCGGCGTCGGCGGTGACGATCGGACCGCGGATGGCGAACCGCGCGGCGTCGGTCAGGTCCTCCTTGCCGACGACCTCACCCAATTCTTCGACGATGCCCGTGAACATGTGGTCAGATTAACCCCCGGCTAAAAGTCCAGCTCAGCACCGTCCCCGGCAGCCCGGGCGGCAGGTCCACCCGCGTCGACCCTCTACGATGCAGTCATGCAGACGCGCCCCCGCCTTGCCGTGCTCGTTTCCCTGCTCACAGCTTTCCTCGCAGCCGCCGCGCTGACCGCGGGCTGCTCGTCGGACAAGAAGGCCGACGCAGCGCTCCCCGACGCGGCCACCCTCCTGAAGGACTCCAACGAAACCACCAAGGCGCAGCAGAGCGTCCACCTGCAACTCACCGTCAACGGTGAGATCAAGGAACTGCCGATCGCCTCGCTGACCGGCGACCTGACCAACAGCCCGGCCGTCGCCGCGCAGGGCAAGGCCGACATCATCTTCCTGGGCCAGAAGCTCGAGGGCGTGGACTTCGTCGTCGCCGACGGCTCGCTCTACGGCGCCATCACGCCGGGCAGCTGGCAGGACTTCGGCCCGGCGGCCGACATCTACGACGTGTCCGCGATCCTGAGCCCCGACAAGGGTCTGGCCAACGTCCTGGCCAACTTCTCCGACCCCAAGACCGAGGGCCGCGAGACCGTCAACGGCGTCGACACGGTCAAGGTCACCGGCACCGTCAGCGCCGACGCCGTCAACAAGATCGCTCCGCAGATCGGCGCCACCGGCCCGGTGCCGGGCACCGCATGGATCGTCGGCGACGGAGATCACAAGCTGATCCAGGCGAAGCTTGAGCCGACCCCCGGCAACAGCGTCCAGATGACGATGTCCGACTGGGGCAAGTCGGTTACGGTCACCAAGCCCGCGGCGTGATGGCCCACGCACCACAGGCCCGGTCGGGAACCAACCGCCGCCTAGCCATCACCGCCGGCGGTTTGGCGGTCCTGCTCGGGGCGCTCGACACCTACGTCGTGGTCACGGTGATCCGCGACATCATGGCGGCGCCGCCTGCGGGAATCGGCATCCCCGTCAACCAGATTCAGCGCGTCGCGCCGATCATCACCGGATACCTGGTCGGCTACATCGCGGCGATGCCCTTGCTTGGGCGCGCCTCCGATCGGTTCGGCCGCAAGCTGCTGATTCAGATCAGCCTGGCGGGATTCGCCGCAGGCTCCGTCGTTACCGCCCTGTCCTCCGACCTGACCATCCTCGTGATCGGGCGCATCGTGCAGGGCACCGCCAGTGGGGCAATCCTTCCGGTCACCCTGGCCCTTGCCGCCGACCTCTGGGCACAGCGCAACCGTGCTGCCGTGCTGGGAGGCATCGGAGCGGCGCAGGAACTCGGAAGCGTGCTCGGCCCGCTGTACGGCATCGCGGTGGTCTGGGCGCTGAACAGCTGGCGCGACGTCTTCTGGATCAACGTGCCGCTGGCCGCCCTGGCGATGGTGATGATCCACTTCAGCCTTCCCTCGAAGCAGAAGGGTGGGCCTCCGGAGAAGATCGACGTCGTGGGCGGGGTTCTGCTCGCGATCACACTCATCCTGATCGTGTTCGGTCTGTACAACCCGGCACCCGACGGCAAGCAGGTCCTGCCGAGTGGCGGCGGGTGGCTGCTGGCGGGAGCTGCCGTGGCCGCAGTGGCGTTCTTCACGTGGGAGCGGTTCGCGCGGACCAAGCTCATCGACCCGGCGGGCGTGCACTTCCGGCCGTTCCTGTGTGCGCTCGGCGCCTCGTTCGCCGCAGGCGCCGCCCTGATGGTCACCCTGGTGAACGTGGAACTGTTCGGCCAGGGCGTGCTCTCGCTGAGCCAGAACGAGGCCGCGTTCCTGCTGATGCGATTCCTGGTGGCACTGCCGATCGGCGCACTGCTCGGGGGTTGGCTTGCCACCCGGGTCGGTGACCGGATCATCACGTTCGTCGGTCTGCTGATCGCGGCCTTCGCGTATTGGCTCGTGTCGCACTGGCCCGTGGATCTGCTGGCCGCGCGCCACGACCTCGGGCTGTTCACGCTGCCCACCATGGATACGGACCTCGCACTGGCGGGGCTGGGACTCGGACTGGTGATCGGCCCGCTGACCTCCGCGGCATTGCGGGTGGTTCCGCCGGCCCAGCACGGCATCGCATCGTCGGCCGTGGTGGTCGCGCGGATGACCGGCATGCTGGTCGGGGTCGCCGCACTGTCGGCATGGGGCCTGTACCGATTCAACCAATACCTTCAGGAGCGACTGGCCGCGCAGCCGGTAGTGAAGACCGATTCGCCCTTGGGCCAACTTGCCGCCGGAGCCGCTCGGGTTCAAAAGGCATCGGTCGAAGCATTCGCACTGCAGTACGGCGAGATCTTCGGCATCACCGCCATCGTGTGTGTGGTGGGTGCCGTGCTCGGTCTGTTCATCAGCGGTCGACGCGAGCACGCCGACGACGTCGACCCGGCGGCCGAAGTGGTGTCTGCCGACCGTTAGGTCAGCAGCGCTCGAGGCCCGGCCGCAAAACCTTCGGCTCGGCGTCCTCGGCGGCTTGCTCGGGAGTGCTCAGCACCGCGCGCAGCGGCCGCCACACCATCTCCTTGATGGCGCTCTGATCGACTGGGCGAAAACTGAGCCAGTCCTGCAGGGCAGTCATGCTCATCGTCCTCTTCTCGTGCTTCTCGCTTCGCGTAACGTCGGCGGTGAAGACGCGATTCCCTTAGTGCGGGCATGTGAGTGCGGGCATGTGGCCCGGACTCACTTACGAGTCTACGGGCGGACGGTGACCAAGATCGGTGTCCGTCGTGCCGTCAGGATTTCGAACTGGTAACGAGTCACCCAACGGATGCGTCACCGATGGTGACGGGAGTCACATTGGGCGGCAAAGGAATTCCAGCTCACGCCGGAATCAGGCTGAGCCGAACGTCGGGGCCGATCGGATCCATCCCGTCGAACCGCCACCGCTGCGCGTTGGCGATGTTCAGCACACCGACGTCGTCGACCGCGGTGATCGGTCCGCCGAGCAGAAGCGGCGCCACATAGGCGAGGATGCGGTCGATCACCCCGGCCCGCAAGAAGGCTCCTGCCAACGTCGGGCCGCCCTCCACGATCACGTCGGTGCGATCCGACAATGCCCGGATCACCTCCAACGGGTCGCGGGTTCGGATGATCATCGTGCGCGAGTCTTCGTTCAAGACGCGGGCTTCTGACGAGATTTCGCGCTGTCCGACGACGACGCGCAACGGCTGCCGCTCGGCGACGCTGCCGTCCGGCAGTCGAGCGGTCAGCGTCGGGTCGTCGACGAACACGGTGCCGGTGCCAACGATGATCGCGTCGGCGACACCGCGCCTGCGGTGCACGTCTGCCCTTGCGGCCTCGCTGGTGATCCACTGGCTGCTGCCGTCGGCCGCCGCGCTGCGTCCGTCCACGCTGGTGGCGAACTTCCAAGTGAGGTGCGGCTTTCCGGTGCGCTGCTTGTGCAGCCACTCGCGCAGCGGTCCGCCTGACACCTCGGTGGCGAGCACTCCCCGGCTCACCTCGACTCCTGACTCGGCCAGTCGCGTCGACCCGCCTGCCGCGACCGGATTCGGGTCGGCCACCGCGTACGACACGGCCGAAACACCAGCCGCGACAAGAGCATCCACGCAGGGCGGCGTTCGCCCGTGGTGGTTGCAGGGTTCCAACGTGACGACGGCCGTGCCGCCCCTGGCCCGCTCCCCCGCGCGCCGCAGCGCCACCACCTCGGCGTGCGGTCCGCCCGGCGGGTCGGTCGCGCCGACGCCCGCGATCTCGCCGTTGCGATCGAGGATCACCGCGCCGACGGGTGGATTGGGATAGGTCGTGCCCTTGACCTGTTCGGACAGTTCGATGGCCAGCCGCATGGCGGCTTGGACGCTCACGGCGTCAGATGTTTGGCCGACTTGGCGGCCTGCGCACGCAACGACTCGACCGCAGCGGACGGGTCGGCGGCGCCGAAGACGGCCGAACCCGCAACGAAGCAGTCGACACCCGCTTCGGCGGCCGCTTCGATGGTGTCGGCGTTGATGCCGCCGTCGATCTCCACCACGATGGTCAGTTCACCCGCGTCGACGAGTCGCCGCACGATGCCCACCTTGGCGAGCACCTCGGGGATGAACTTCTGCCCACCGAAGCCCGGCTCGACCGACATCACCAGCAGCGTGTCGAAGTCGCGGAGGATCTCGAGGTACGGATCGATCGGCGTGCCGGGCTTCACCGACAGTCCAGCCTTCGCGCCTGCGGCGCGGATATCGCGCGCGACGCCGCGGGGATCGTCGGTGGCCTCCGCGTGGAACGTGACGTTATAGGCGCCGGCCTCCGCATACGGCGGCGCCCACCGGGCCGGGTCGTCGATCATGAGGTGACAGTCCATCGGGATGTCGGTGACCTTGAGCAGGCTCTCGACCACCGGCAGGCCCAGGGTGAGGTTCGGGACGAAGTGGTTGTCCATGACGTCGACGTGCAACCAGTCGGCGCCGACCACCGCGGCGGTCTCGTCGGCCAGCCTGGCGAAGTCGGCGGCCAGAATCGACGGCGCGATCAGGGGTGCTGCCATGGGCATCAGGTTACTTGCAGGGCCGCCGCGAACATTGCATCCGTCCCGTGCCGGTGCGGCCACAGCTGGACGTACGGTCCCGAACCGAGCCCGTCGACCGGATCGAACAGCGGCCGGGCGTCGATGGTCTGCACCGGATAGCGGCGCACGGCGTCGGCCACCACGCCGACGGTCTCCGCCAAATGCGGTGAGCACGTCGCGTACATCACCACCCCGCCGGGGCGGGTCAACGCGATGGCCGCGGCGAGCAGTTCGCGTTGCAGCTTCACCAGTCCCGCGACGTCGCCGGGCTGACGACGCCAGCGTGCTTCTGGCCTGCGACGCAGCGCGCCCAGACCGGTGCACGGCGCGTCCACCAGAACGCGGTCGAAGGACGCGGCGGGCAGTCCGGAGTCGCGGCCGTCGACGCGCAGCACCTCTACGTCGAGTCCGGCGGTGTTCCGCTCGACGAACTCCGCGCGGTGTGGCGCGGGTTCGACGGCGGTGATCCGGGCACCCGACGCGGCTCCGATCGCGGCGAGCAGCGCCGTCTTGCCGCCGGGCCCCGAACACAAGTCCAGCCACCGACCCGCGTCGGCGTCGACCGGTGCGAGGGTCAGGGCTCTGGCGACGAGCTGGCTGCCCTCGTCCTGCACCAGGGCTTGCCCCTGCTGGATCGGTTCGAGCTCACCGGGGTCGCCGCCGGCGAGGTAGACCGCATAGGGCGAGTATCGACCTGGCTCGCCATGCACCGCCTGGGCCAGCTCCTCGGCCGTCAATATGCCCGGCCGCGCCGCCAGGTGCACCTGCGGCCGTTCGTCGTCGTTGGCGAGCAACGCGCCAAGCTGGCCGGCATCCGTCCCGAGCGCATCGGCGAAGGCCTGGGCGATCCACCGTGGATGAGCATGGGCGAAGGCGATGTGGCCGACCGGGTCGGTGTCGAGTGACGGCGCGAGTTCGGCGACCCACGACGCCTCATCCCGTGCCGAGATGGCGCGCAGGACGCCGTTGACGAAACCGGCACGCGCCGTGTCGAATTCGATGCCGGCCTGCTCCACCGTGGTGTCGACCGCGGCGTGAGCGTCGACGCGCATCCGCAGCAGTTGATAGGCGCCGAGTCGGAGCAGATCGAGCAACACGGGGTCGATCTGATCGGTCGGCCGGTTCGCGGCCTTGGCGATCACGGCATCCAACAGACCAATGGCCCGGCAGGTGCCGTAGGTGAGCTCGGTGGCGAATGCCGCGTCGCGGCCGGTGATTTCGCGCGTCCGCAGCATGGCGGGAAGGGTGAGGTTGGCATAGGCGTCGCGCTCCGACACCGCGCGCAGTACGTCGAACGCCGCCTGACGGGGCGGGTCGAGGGGTTTGCGGCGTGGTCGTCGCTGCTGCGGTCTGTTCATTCGGCGTGCGCACTCTCGTCCAGGCGGGCACCGCGGGCCCAATCCGCGGCGTTCATCTCCTTCTTGCCGGGCGGCTGTATCCGGCCCAGCAGCACGGGTTGCGATGCGGTGCCGATCAGGACACCGGCACGTTCGACCCGGATCACGCCGGGCGGCAACGGTTCCCGGCCGGCCGCCTCGCCATCGAGTACGGTCACGGGCCCGACCTTGATGCGGAGGTCCCCGATCATCGTCCAGGCGCCAGGATTGGGCGTGACGGCGCGGATGCGCCGATCCACCACGTGCGCGGGCAGATCCCAGCGCACCCGCGCCTCCTCGACGGTGATCTTGGGCGCAACGGTGACGCCGTCCGACGGTTGCGGCACGGCGGCCAGCGACCCGTCGGCGATGCCATCCAGAGTCGTCTCCAACAGGGCGGCACCGGATTCCGAGAGCCGCCCGAGGAGGTCGCCCGCGGTGTCGGTCGGGCGGATCGTCTCGGTGACGACGCCGAACACCGGCCCGGAGTCGAGGCTCGGCTCGATGAGGAACGTCGTCGCGCCCGTCACCGCATCCCCTGCCGCGATGGCGGCCTGCACCGGCGCCGCGCCCCGCCATGCGGGCAGCACCGAAAAGTGCAAGTTGATCCAGCCGAATCGCGGCACCGCCAGTAGGCCGTCACGCAGCAGGGCGCCGTACGCCACCACCGCGCAGCAGTCCGGGGCCAAATCGGCCAGCTCGGCCACGAATTCGTCGCCGTTGGGCCGTTCCGGCCGCAACAGCGGGATGCCGTTGTCGAGTGCGAGTTGCGCGACCGGCGACGGACGTGGCTTACCTCTGCGGCCCGCTACCGCGTCGGGCCGCGTCAACACCGCGATCACGTCGTGGCGGGGCGAGTCGATGAGCCGGCGCAGCGACGGTAGGGCGGGTTCGGGTGTCCCGGCGAAGACGATCCGCATCTTTATTGGGGAATCTGGTAGTACTCGCGCTCCGGCACCCCGGCCAGCGGCGCGACGAACATCCAGGGGATGGTGCTGATCGTCCGGTTCAGGGTGGCCACCGCGTCGTTGTAGTACTGCCGGGCGAATGCGAGTTTGTTCTCGGTGTCGGCGAGGTTGTCCTGCAGGTTCAGGAAGTTGTTCGACGAGTTGAGCTGCGGGTAGCTCTGCCCGAGGGCGAGCACTTGGCCGAGGGCGGTGTCGAGTTCGCGTTCGGCCGCACTGCGCTGCGCCACCGACTTCCCTCCGGTGGCCGAGGTCAACGCAGCACGGGCGTCGGTGACGTGGTCGAGGATGCCCTTCTCGTGGGACGCGAAGGTCTGCACGGTGTGCACCAGACTGGGGATCAGCGAGGCACGCCGCGTCAGCTCGACGTCGATGCCGGACAGCGCCTCGGAGACCCTGACGTCAGCGGACCGAATCTTGTTGTATCCCAGCACGAAGCCGATCAATATCAGAACCAGGATGACCAGCACCAGGATCAGCAGGAATCTCACCACGAGCCACCTCCTCCGCCGCCGCCTCCGCCACCGCCGCCGCCGCTGGAGCCCCCGCTACTGGAGCTGCCCGATGACGACGAGGTCTGCGAGGCGGTGTACGCGCCGATCGACGACGAGACCGCCGAGTCGAAGCTGTCGAAGTCCGCTCCACCGGAACCGCCGGTGAAACTCGAACCGGTCGTGGACGACGAGTGGTACCAGACTGGTTGCGGCGCAGCCTCGCCCGTGGATGCCTGGTACTTCTTGGCCCACAGTGCGGCGGTGCCCGCGGCGACCGCGAAGGGTACGTACGCCGAGTAGAGGTCCTTGCGGGCGCCGAAGTCGAACCGGGTCTCGGCAGAGTCGGTCGACAGCAGACGGTGGAATCCGCCTGCCTGCGACCACAACTGGCGGCCCGCTTCGGTGCGGCGGGTCCCCACGCCGTCGGCCCACGACCGCACCGTGAACGCGAAGAACGTCGCGAACGGCAACCCCCACATGGTGGCCGGGAAGCCCCAGCGGAAGAAGCCGCACACGGCCAGGATGATGGCGGCCGCGTTGGCCGTCCGGATCCAGAGTTCCTTCTTGCGCTTGACCAGCAGGCCGTCGTCGATCGCCCACTTCCGTACGGCCGCCGCCATGTCGGTCTTGGCCGTGCTCAGTTTCTGGCCTGCCTTCGCGGTCTTCTTGGCCTCGAACTCGCCGCCGGGAATGTTGATCTTCAGCGCGTGCCCCACCGCGACGGTGACCGAATCGACGTCGACCCAGGCGCCGCGTTCGGCGATGCTGCGCACCTTCCAGTGCTTGTCACTGACCTGCGTGAGCTCGACGAGCCCGCGTTCGGCGAGGTAGAACAGCGTGGCGGTCAATCCGTTGCGGGGCACCGCTTCGGTGCGGATGTACTCGGTCTGCACGGGCCCGAGACCGGGCGGCGGTGCGTACTGGATGGGGAAGCCCGGCGACGGTTCGACGGTGGTGCGGTACAGCAGGTAGGCGCCGAGACCGGCGACCACGGACAGTCCCAGCATCCAAGCCGCGCCGGTGGTCGACTGGCCGAGGATGCGGTCCCACTCGTAGGACCACGGCAGGCTGGTCCGCGGCGGCGTCGCCACGTCGACGCCGGCGCGCAACGTCACCGGCGTCCGCGGCGCGAGGCCGCCCGCAGAGAACTCGACGGTATTGCCGTCGACGGTCAGGCCCGGACAGGCTTCTCCGACTCCGAAGCCGACCGAACATTGCGCACCGGTGACGTCGCCGGGCAGGGTCGCGCGAACGTGCACCCGCTGAATCTCGTTGTTCCAGGACGGCGCGATGACGTTCCAGAAGAAGGTCGACGTCGAGTTGGGTTCACCGGTACTGGAGGCGAACCGCCTCTGGTCGCCCGTGGTGCCGGGATCCAGCACGCCGGGAATGGTGTAGCGGAGTTCGTAGACATGGGTACCGGGCCACAGCGTGGTGTCCGGACTGCCGATCTTGGCCACCCGGAACCGCTCGCCGTCCTCCCACAGCAGCTGGTAGGGGGCGGGTTCGCCGTCGAGCAGGATCGAGGTGATCTCGGGCTTCTGCCGCACGCGAGGGCTGTTCGGGTTGGCGACGTCCCAGTAGCGGAAGATGCCGTGGCGTCCGGACGGGAACTCGCCGGTGATGGTCTCGACGGCGTCGAGCGTGCCGTCCTCGGCGACGGTGAAGTCGGCTTCGTAGTTGCTGATGACGACGGGGTCCCGCGCTGCGCCGGCACCGCCCCCGCCACTGAGGACGAGTGGCCACAGCAGTCCAATGGCACAGAGCCCCAGCAGAATCAGCCAACCGAAGATCCGCCGCATGCCACCTCCCGCTCGGCTCGGCGCACGGTATCGACAACCCTGCGTGTCATGAGTCCGCCCTACCCTATGTGCAAAGGGTCGATTTGCACCCTTACGGGCTGTTGATCGTGGCGGGCACTGAGCACCCCGGTCGCCCGGCGCAGCGCCGCCGCGAGGGCCAGACCGCCGTCGCGGGGCACCCGCACCAGCATCCGCGTCACTGGACCGGTGGCCGCTGCGCCGCCCGCGGGACGCCGAGCACCGGCGGGCAGTTCGACCGGGCCGAGTACCTCCGCGCCGTCCGGCAGGTGCGCGGTCTCCAACAGCGCCGTCGCCGCGGCGGCTTCCCCGTCGATGGCGGCCATGTGCGCGGCGGGAGGCAGCCCGACCTCGGATCGGGCGTCGAGTTCGGATTCGGCGTGCGCCACCGGATCCCAGCGGATGAGCGCCTGCACCGTCGGGATGGCCGATTCGGCAACGACGGAGACGACACCGCCGTCACCGCGATGGCGCACCAGGGCGGCGGCGGCCATCCACCGACGCAACGCATCCTCGGCGGCGCGCAGGTCCTGCCTGCCGAGCAGAGCCCAGCCGTCCAGCAGCAGCGCCGCGCCGTAACCCCCGTCGGCGACGGGCTCGGCGCCCGGCGTCGCGACCACCACGGCCGGTGCATCGGGTACCGAGCCGACCACGGCGTCCCCGCCGGACGTGACGACGGTGGTGCCGGGAAACGCCCGGCCGAGCTCCTCGGCGGTGCGCCGCGCTCCCACCACGACGGCACGCACGGCGTCGGACCCGCATCGCACGCAGCGCAACGCCGTCTCGGTTCGGCCGCACCACCGGCAGACCGCTCCCGCGTGGTCGCGTTCCGGCAGTGACATCGGCCCCGTGCAGTGCCTGCAGCGCGCGATGGTCCGGCAGCGTCCGCAGGCAAGTGCGGGCACGTACCCCCGCCGCGGCACCTGGACGAGTACGGGCCGTTGCGCCTGCAGCGCCGCCCGCGCGGCGTCCAGCGCCATCGTCGGCAACCGCGCGGTGCGGGCGGCAGGGTCGCGTTCCTGCGAGAAGCTGCTGTCGTCGATCGCGATGACGCGGGGGGTGCGCGCCCGAACCACTTGTCGCGTGGCCACCAGATCGTGTGCCCACCTGGAGCGCACCAGCGCCTGCGCTTCGGCGGTACGGGCATACCCGCCGATCAGCGCCGCGCAGCGCAGTTGGTGCGCCCGCAGCATCGCCACCTCGCGGGCGTGCGGGTAGGGCGCGCGGGGCTCGCCGAGGGTGTCGTCACCGTCGTCCCAAACCATCACCAGACCGAGGTCGGCGACCGGCGCGAAGACTGCACTCCTGGTCCCGATCACCAGCCGGGCCCGTCCGCGCAGCACCGCCAACCAGCGGCGGTAGCGCTCGGCGGGGCCCAATCCGGCCGACAGCGCGACCACCCGCGATTCGTCGACGTGCCGTATTGCCGCGGCATGCAGGGCGTCGACGTCGCGCTGGTCCGGCACGATCACGAGCGCGGCGCGGCCGGAGTTCACCACCACGGCCCCTGCCTCGGCCAGTCGATCGGCCCACGACTCGCCCGGCAGCGCCTGCCAGACCGCGCGCGCGGCGCGTCCCTCCGCGAGTGCGCCGAGGAACTGCTCACCGCGGCCGTAGGACGCCCATGCCGTGGCGTCGACCTCGGTGGTCACCGCGGGGGGCAACTCGGCGACGACCTGCTTCTCCACGGCTGCGTGCCGGGGCGGGACCGCCAGCCGCAACACGTCGGAGCGGGTACCCGCGTACCGCGCAGCAACCGCCTCGACGAGCCGTCGCACGTCGGGTGTCAGGACCGGCTCGGCGGACACCACCCGGTCCAGCCAGCCGAGCTTGCCTGCGTGATCGGTGTCCGACCGCCTTTCGAGGATGAACGCGTCGACGAGCCGGCCATGAAACCGCACCCGCACCCGCACGCCCGGCTGCGCGTCGTCGGACTGCTCCGCCGAGACGAGGTAGTCGAAGTCACGGTCGAGGTGCGGCACCGACAGCATCGGGAGCACGCGAGCGATCGGCTCGTGTTCGGCTGCATGCCGTTCGGTACTCACGCAGTCGGTGTAGCAGAGCCATCCGACGGCCTGCGATCGCGGCCGAAGAAGAACCCCGCGGTGATCAACAGCAGCGAGGCGGCGTAGGCCCACCAGATCGGCACTGCCAACGCCTCGGACACCAACACGAACTTGCCGATGCCGATCATGCCGTCGGACACCGCGAAGCACACCGCACCCAGCGCCGTCCACGGCGTCGGCAGCCGTGCCAGCAGCGCAGCGCACACCATGGCGCCGAGCACCGCGATGTAGAGCGTCACCGGCACCGCCATCCCCTCGGCGACGAGTCGCGGCCAGAACCAGATCAGCAGTGCGACACACGCACCGACGAGCACCGCGGCAGCCGCCAATCGTGGTGCGCTGCGGCCGGCCAACGGCCACAAGGCGGCGAGGAAGCACAGGTGGGCGACGAGGAACGCGCCCAGCCCCAACACGAACGACGGCTCCCACCACGGCATCGCGAGCAGGAAGTCCCCCGCGGCGGAGAATGCGAGCGCCGCGACCAGCCAGCGGCGCTCCCGCCGGATCGGATGGCCAAGGACCGCGATCGCGAGCAGGACGGCCGCCGCCGCCTTCACCGCGGGCTGACCGGCGAACTGGCCGGTGAGTTCGGCTCCGGAGGGTAGGCGCGCAGCAGTGGCGACCAGGAACACCCCGTAACCCGCCCCGACGACGGCCGCGACAGCCCAGAGCAGCCGGGTGAGGCGCCGCGGATACGGTGTGGTCATGCCAGTCGCCGACGACCCCGCAGTCACCTCCACACCTCTGGACGCCATCCTGCAGAAGGTACTGGAAGCGGTCCCGTTCCAATTGACATCCGACGGAGGGCCCGAAGAGGCCCGGCAACGATTCCGCGATCTGCCGCGTCGGCCGGTGCACCCCGAACTGCGCGTCGAGGATCACACCGTCGACAGTCCCGCGGGCCCGATCCCCGTCCGGCTCTACTGGCCGCCCACCACCGACGGCGCACCGCCACCGGTCGTGGTGTTCATCCACGGCGGTGGATGGTCGGTCGGCGACCTCGACACCTATGACGGCACGGCCCGACTGCACGCAGTGGGCGCGTCGGCATTCGTGGTGTCGGTGGATTACCGGTTGGCGCCCGAACATCCCTACCCGGCAGCAGTGGATGACGTGTGGGCGGCGACGCAATGGGCCGCTGAGCACGCCGCCGACTTCGGCGCCGACGCGCAACGCCTTGCCATCGTTGGGGATTCGGCGGGCGGCAACCTGGCCGCCGTGGTGGCGCACCTGGCGCGCGACGCCGGCGGGCCACCGATTCGGTTTCAGCTGCTGTGGTATCCGGCCACCACCTGGGACACCACGCTGCCGTCGTTCACCGAGAACGCCGACGCGCCGGTACTGGCCGGGCGTTCGGTCGGCGGCTTCTCCCGGTGGTACGCCGGCGACGCCGACCTCAAGAATCCACCGGCGACCCTGGTGCCCGCCCGGGCCAAGGACTTCACCGGTCTGCCGTCCGCTTACATCGCGGTCGCGGGCCACGACCCGCTGCGCGATGACGGGATCCGCTATGGCGAACTGCTCAGCGACGCCGGTGTGCCCGTCGAGGTCCACAACGCCACCAGCCTGGTGCACGGTTACCTCGGGTACGCCGGCGTCGTGCCGGTGGCCACCGAAGCCGTCGATCGTGGTCTCAAGGCGCTGCACGCCGCGCTAACGTGACGCCCATGGCCGACACCGAGCGCGTCGTGCTCGACGTGAAATCCCCCGAGCAGTGGGAGCAGTGGCTGGAGGTCAACCACGACACTGCGACCGAGGTGTGGCTGCGGCTGTTCAACAAGAGTGCAGGCGAGGTGCCGCTGTCCTACGCCGAAGCGGTCGAGATCGCGTTGTGCTTCGGCTGGATCGACAGCCTGGCCCGCGGCCACGACGATGTGTCTCGCATCCAGCGGTTCAGCCCGCGCAAATCCAAGAGCGCCTGGTCGAAGTCCAATGTCGAACGGGTACAACGAATGTTGGCCGCAGGCCGGATGCGCGAGCCCGGCCAACGTCAGATCGACGCGGCCAAGCTCGACGGAAGATGGCCGTCGTAACGACTGTCACGACGAGGCGAACCCCTTGGTTGCCTTGAGGTCGAGGACCACGCGTGGAAGGCTTCGGTAGGTCCTGGAATTATCCCGATCGCACAGTGTTGCCCTACTCGGCTGTCGTGTCGTCTACGGCGCGCTACGAAGAGGAGCAGCCCGTGAAATTGATGGAAGCACCCAAAGTTAGCGTCTGGACCGACGCGCGACCGGAACCGGCCGACCATTGGGACGGACGGCGCTATGCCGAACTGCGGGAAGAGGCGCGCCTGGCCGACCAGCTCGGATTTCACTCGATCTGCACGACCGAGATCCACGGCGTCGACGAGGGCTACATGCCCACTCAGTTGCCGTTGATCGCCGGTCTGAGCGACGCGACCGAGCGGATCCGATTCATGACCAACACGCTCTTGCTGCCGCTCCATCCGTGGGATCAGGTGGTCGAGCAGGCACTGGTTGCGGATTTGCTCTCCGACGGCCGACTGTCGCTCGGGGTCGCTGCCGGGCGATACGCACCCGAGTACGACCTCGCCGGCGTGGACTTTCGGCGCCGAGGTGCTCTCATGGAGGACGGTCTGCGATTCCTTCGGCAGAGTCTCGGTGACGAGGATGGCCCGGATGAGGGTCACATTCCCGTCTACGTCGGGGGTAGCACGGTCCACGCGCTCGACAGGGCGGTCCGGCTGGCAGACGGCGCCATCCCCGTCGACTTCTTCGATGCCGATACTGCCTTCGCTGATCTCTGGGAGACCAGGCTGGCACCGGCATTGTCCGCACACGATAGGACTCTCGACGACTTCCGCTTCACGATATGCGTACCGCTATGGGCGTCGGACGACCCGGAGCGCGATTGGTTTGTGTTCTACGAGCAGGCGATCGCATACCAATTCGGTCAGCTGGAGCCAGATCCATGGTGGACGCGCGAACGGATGCTCGTCGACACTCCGGAGGAGATCGCGCGCCGACTACGCGAAATCCGTTCTCGCGCTCCGTATCACGAAATCGTGTTCTGGTATCGAATGCCGGGCATCGGCCACGGGCGCGCCCTCGAGCACCTCGACCTCGTTGCTCAGCGCGTACTGCCCTTGCTGGCGGCGTAGCAGCCGGCGCCTCGCGCACGACCATCATGTCGACGTTCCCGTACCGGGCGTGGATCGAACCCGCGACCGTCACGTTATAAGCGTGCCGCACCTACCATCCGTGCTCCCGGCACCCGACATCCCGTAAGCGATCACATCGCCGTGTGCCCACGGCGGGACTCGAACCCGCATGTGTCCGGTTTAGGAGACCGGCGCTTCATCCGCTTGAGCTACGTGGGCTCCGTCTCGAGTACCCCTGGAGAGAATCGAACTCCCATCCTCAGCTTCGTAAACTGGCACTCTTTCCATTGAGCTACAGGGGTTTTCAGTGTTCTTGATGCGCTCCCCCGGCAGGACTCGAACCTGCATTCTCCGGTTTCGGAAACCGGTGCGCTATCCGTTGCGCTACGGGGGCATTGGGGCGATCGGAGGGGGTCGAACCCATCGACTGTGGCGTCACAGACCACCGTGTTGCCGTTACACCACGATCGCCATGGGGTCGAGCCTCTGTGTACGTCGCGAGGCAATGCCGACCCATGTTGTTGCCGGAAGCGGAGGCGGAGGGATTCGAACCCCCAACCGCGTGTGATGCGGCGGCTCGTTAGCAACGAGCTGCATTGCCAGTTCTGCCACGCCTCCGAGGCGGCAACCCGCCGCACCCCGTGCGGGACTCGAACCCGCTCCCCCGCCTTGAAAGGGCGGGAGACTAACCCATATCCGAACGGGGCCTTGCAGATTCTGCATATGGTCGATGTGGTGCCGCTGACAGGAGTCGAACCTGGGCCTTCCGGGCTTCAGCCGGACGCTCTGCCTGATCTGAGCTACAACGGCGTCGTAGTCCGTAGGAGAGTTGAACTCCTGCCTCCTGGCTGAGAACCAAGTGTGCTGCCATTACACCAACGGACCGCGGTCATGCGCTGCCTCGTCAGGACTCGAACCTGAAATATCCGGATCCAAAGTCCGGCGGGTTACCAATTACCCTACGAGGCAGAGTACTTCGGCGCTGACCCGCCAGGACTCGAACCTAAACTGGCTGATTCAGAATCAGCCGTGCTACCGATTACACCACGGGTCACCACGTGTTGAGGACGTGCGTGCGGAGGGATTCGAACCCCCTGCGCCCGAAGGCAGCTGCTTTACAGGCAACCGCGACAAACCTTATTCGCCTCGCACGCTTGGCATCTTAAAAGGCTCCCCGAGCAGGACTCGAACCTACAGTCACGGATTAACAATCCGATGGTTTACCGGTTAACCGACCGGGGATTGAAAGCAACCGGGGCAAGCGGGCGGAGTACTGCCGTACTCCGCCCGCCTTCGTACAACCGTTCACACGAGCTGAGGCAGGCACCGGAATCGGTCGCGCTGCCTCGGTTCGAATGGCTCACGGCTCAAGCGCATCCCGGCCTCACCCGGTGTGCGGTCGCCCTTGAGGCCATTGCAAGCCTGGCATGCGGCCACCAGATTGAACCAGGTGTCCCCGCCGCCGCGGGAGCGCGGCAGGACGTGGTCCACGGTGTCGGCCGCCCGACCGCAATAGGCGCATGTGCGCTTGTCGCGGCGCAGCACCCCTTCGCGGGTGACCCGGGCGTCGAGCTCGTGCGGGATGTGTACGTACTCGCGCAGCGCAATCGACATCGGCAGCTCGATGACCACCGAGGGGCCGTGGATGCGTACCGCGGGATCGTGGAGGTCGATCACGTACACCGCACCCCGCAGAATCAGCCGGATCGCGTCTTGCCACGGAATCCGGGACAGTACGCGGTAGTCGGCGTTGTAGACGTCGACGTTCAGGTCGGGCCTCAGTATGTCCATGGCCGCATACCTCCTTTCAGTGTCTGGGCTCGGCATGGTTGCGCGGGCAGGATTCGAACCTGCGACTTCCGGATTATGAGCCCGGCGGACTTCCGAGCTGTCCTACCGCGCATCGTTTTTGGTGTGCCCCCGGAGAGAATTGAACTCCCGACGACCTGCTTGTAGGGCAGGGGCTCTTCCGCTGAGCTACAGGGGCCTTGCAATGTTGCCGGTGGTCGGGATGACACGATTTGAACGTGCAACCGCCTGGTCCCAAACCAGGTGCGCTCCCAAGTTGCGCCACATCCCGTTGGCACGGATGGACGGAGTCGAACCGCCAACGTGCGGCTTTGGAAACCGCTGCTCTACCCAATTGAGCTACATCCGTCAGCCTTGCTCTACCCCACCTGCTGGGGCGGTGTTGAACGTGTAGTGCGCCGTGAGGGTTTCGATCCCCCGTCCCCAGATTAAGAATCTGGTGCTATCCCCAACTCAGCTAACGGCGCAGGCGTCGTGGTGGGCCGCCCGGGACTCGAACCCGGAACTCATGGGTAAAAGTCAAGAGTGATACGCGTTTTCACCAACAGCCCACGTCGTTGCGTACGCCCGGCAGGAGTCGAACCTGCATGCCCGTTCTCGGGCACCGGAGTCTGAATCCGGCACGTCTCCCAGTTCCGTCACGGACGCTTGACACCACGAAGTGCGCTCGGCAGGACTCGAACCTGCACGCCCGTTGCTGGGCACCCGGGTTTGGGCCGGGCGCGTCTACCTGATTTCCGCCACGAGCGCGGATGCCACCACTGTGTAGTTCTCAAAGGTCTTACGGGACAGGACATTCGCCTACCCGCCGCGATGCTCACCGGCGGGCCGGTGCGCTGCTGTGAATGATGATGCTCCGCGAAACGCGGTATGTCGAGTCGATAATTCAGCGTAATTCGTTGCACCGCATGGTTTTTAGGTGCAACAAACTACCCGAATGTCAGGCGACGTTCCGAGCAGGGCGAACAGCGAAGCTGAGAGATATATGAGATTTTTCTTCGGACGCTTGCTTCCGGTCCGGCCACACGCTCACCGAAGGTTGGCGTAATTGCCGGAAGCACCTGGGCTGGCTGAAGCCGCCACGCTCCGCACGCAGCCAGGCCGCGGTGGCGTTGGTCGTGCCTGCGCACGACAAAGCCACCGCGGATGCGTCGAGCATCCCGGCGAGCAAATAGTCGTCGCGCAACATCGTCATGACATCAACGGTAACACCCAGGCCACGAGCTTTCTAGCAAATAATCACGGCCCTCATCGGCTGCGCACGAACCCACTCGGCGACGTGCCGTGCCAGCGCTTGAATGCGTGACAGAACGTCGAGGTGTCGGTGTAGCCCAACCGCTTTGACACTTCATCGACGGTGAGGCCCACGTTGCACAGCAGATCGACGGCCAGCGCGGAGCGGGCTTCGTTCAGCAGAGCGCGAAATGACGTGCCCTCCTCGGCGAGCTGGCGGCGCAGTGTCCGGGGGTGCACGTCGAGTTCCGCCGCGACGTCGAGCAGTGTGGGGAAGCGACCGGTTTCGCGGAACAGCTTCGACCGCACCACGGCCGTGATGCCGCGCCGCTGCTCGTTGCGTTGCATCAGTAGGTCGCATTGCGCGATGCACACTTCGAGGGTGTGTCGGTCGGCCTGCGGCAACGGTTCGTCGAACATCGCCTTCGGAATGTGCAACCGGTTGTGCGCCCGTTCGAACGAAACATTCTCGACGGGAAGCACTTCCAGAAGCGGCGCGAGCACTCGCCGATCGAGTACCACCTCGGCGGTCACCTGCGCGGCGTAGGAGGCAACCAGCGGGAGCGCGAACTCGCTGACGGTCGTGACGATGCTGGCGACGTCGCGTTCGAGGAAGAACCCGCGCACGTCGTTGGGCAGATGGTCGTCGTTGAGTTCGAGCAGGCAGTCTTGCGGGCCCTCGAACAACTTCACGTCGATGTTGAGCATGGTCAGCGAGAAGTAGCGCATCGAGATGTCGAACAGTTCGCGCAAGGTCGCGCACGACATCGTGGCGAAGCCGAACAAGCCCAGATGGGTCAGCCGGTACCTGGCACCCACCTGGATGCCGAGGCCGACGCTGTCCGGCAGCAGGGTCAGGAGCCGGCGTACCGCCATGATTTCGTCCCACGCGGTGACGACACCCTCGGGGTCGTTCACGTCGTCTGGCCCGATACCCGTGCCGGTCAGCACGTCGTCCGTCGACACCCCGCGCTCGTTCGCGACCTCGCACAGCAGCCGGGTCGCATAGATCGGGTGCCGCAGGTCCGGCGCCCACGCAGTTGCTGCCATCTGTCCGAAACTCCCAACTCTCTGTCCGATAGTCCCATTCCGGATCCGGGCTGTCATTCATACGCTGGATTCATGGCGGCACCAGCGGCGCGACTGAGCACCTGGACCACGACCCGCGAGGCGATCACCGTCGGCTTCGATGCCGATGGCGGCTTCCTCGCCAGAGCGCGCGGACATGACATCACGCGATTCCGCTGCGGCGGAAGGCGTTTCGTCTCGATCACCCACCCGGATTACATCGACCACGTGCTGCATGCGGCACGGACGCGCTACGTCAAGTCCAACGAATACGAGCCCATCCGGGCCGCCGCCGGCATCAACCTGCTCACCGACGAGGGCGACTCGTGGGCCGCCCATCGGACCACCCTCAACCCCACGTTCGCGCGACGGCACCTCAACGAACTCGTCGACCTGATGATCGACCCGATCGAGCGGGTCACCGCCGACCTCGCCGAGCGGGGTGACGACGTCGAGTTCGACATGCACACGACGATGGTCGAAACGACGCTCCGAGTGGTCGCGAATGCCCTGTTCAGCCAGGACTTCGGCCCGATCGTGCACGGTATGAAGGACCTCACCACGCGTGGCCTGCGCCGCACGGAGCGCCTGGCGAGAATCGGCTTGTTGGGACTGCTGCCGCGGCCGTGTCTACGAGGCGATGACGTGGAGCACGTTCTCCGGATTCCCCCTGCCACCGCCGTTGCGGGAAGGGCAGAAGATCGCGCTGGCCTTGGACGCCGCCGTGAACGACGTGCTCGAGGACCGACTCGCCCATCCGACCGAATCCGCCGACCTGCTCAACGTGCTGTTCTCTGCCGACGACGGAGCCTGGCCGCGCAAGCGCGTCCGCGACGAGGCGCTGACCTTCATGCTCGCCGGCCACGAGACCACGGCGAACGCGATGTCGTGGCTGTGGTATCTGCTGGCGCAGAACCCGGACGCGAGGGACCGGATGCTCGCCGAGATCGACGACGTGCTCGGCGGCCGTCGGCCCACTGCCGCCGACTTGATCGCAGCTGCCCTGGACGACGGCGTGCGTGCAGGAGTCACAGCGCTACTTCTCGGCGGTGTGGATGATCGGGCGCGAGGCCGTCGAGCACGACGAGATCGGCGAGCACCACATCCGCCCGGGAACCACGGTGCTCATCCCCGTTCACGTTGTCCACCACGACGAGCGCTGGTGGCCCGACCCCGAAGTGTTCGATCCGGCCCGGTTTCTCGGCGATGCCGCCAAGGAACGCCCGCGGTCGGCCTATCTTCCCTTTGGGGGTGGACGACGCATCTGCATCGGGCAGAGCTTCGCATTGATGGAGATGGTGCTGATGACGGCGATCATGAGCCAGCGATTCACCTTCGACCTGCAGGCGGGTCATCCCGTCGAACTCGAGGCGACGCTGACGCTGCGGCCCAAACACGGCCTCAAGGTCGTCGGACGCAGAAGGGAGATCCCGTGAGGGAGACCGACTACGACACCCTCATCGTCGGCGCCGGGTTCGCCGGTATCGGCGCAGCAATCCAGCTCGACCGGGCCGGGCTCGGCGACTACCTGATCATCGAGGCCGGCGACGAGCCGGGCGGAACGTGGTATTGGAACACCTATCCCGGTATCGCCGTGGATATTCCGTCGTTCTCCTACCAGTTCTCCTTTGAGCAGAGTCCGCACTGGACGCGCACGTACGCGCCGGGAAACGAGCTGAAGGCCTACGCCGACCACTGCGTGGCCAAGTACGGTCTGCGGCCGAAGATCCGGTTCTCCACCAAGGTCACCGCAGCTGTGTTCGACGACGCGTCCGCCACCTGGCGGGTGGACCTGGACTCCGGCACGTCCATGACGGTGCGGTTTCTGATCAACGCCAGCGGCGTCCTCACGCTGCCCAAGCTTCCCGACATCGACGGCGTGGACGGCTTCGCGGGCGTCACCATGCACACCGCGCGGTGGGACCACTCCCAAGATCTGGCGGGCAAGCGAGTGGCGATCATCGGCACCGGCGCGTCCGCCGTCCAGGTGATCCCCGAGATCGCACCGATCGTCGAGCGGCTCACCGTGTTTCAGCGCACGCCCATCTGGTGCTTCCCCAAGATGGACGTGCCGCTACCGGCCGCGGCGCGCTGGGCGATGCGCCTTCCGGGCGGCAAGGCGATTCAGCGCTTGATCAGCCAGGCCTATGTCGAGTTGACCTTCCCGCTGTCGGCGCAGTACTACACGGTGTTCCCGCTCGCGAACCGGGCGGCGCGGCTGGGCCGGGCGTATTTGCGCCGCGAAGTACACGACCCAGTGGTGCGCGAGAAGCTCACGCCGCAGTACGCCGTCGGCTGCAAGCGGCCCGGCTTCCACAACACGTATCTCTCGACGTACAACCGCGACAACGTGGAGCTGGTGACGGAGGCGATCGACAAGGTGATCGGCTGCGGAGTGGCGACCGTGGACGGGGTCACCCGCGACGTCGACGTGCTCATTCTGGCGACCGGGTTCAAGGTGATGGACGTCGACAGCGTGCCCACCTTCGCCGTCACCGGCGCCAACGGCCGGTCACTGAGCCAGTTCTGGGCGGAGCAGCGGTTGCAGGCCTACGAAGGCGTCAGCGTGCCGGGGTTTCCCAACTTCTTCACCGTGATGGGCCCGTACGGCTACGTCGGCTCGTCCTACTTCGCGCTGATCGAGGCGCAGACCCATCACATCGTGCGGTGCCTCGACCGGGCCTCCGGTCGTGGCGCGACCCGCGTCGAGGTCTCGAAGGAAGCCAACGATCGCTACTTCGCCGAGATGATGCGCAAACGGCATCGGCAGATCTTCTGGCAGGACAGCTGCCAACTGGCCAACAGCTACTACTTCGACCAGAACGGTGACGTGCCGCTGCGGCCCGCCACCACGGTCGAGGCCTATTGGCGCAGCCGCCGGTTCCCGATCGAGGACTACGAGTTCACGGCGTAAACCGTCAAAGTTGCACGCCGCGGGTGAGCGCGCCGTCGACCACCAGGTTGGTGCCGGTGATGAAGCTGGCCGCCGAACTGACTGAGGAACACCACCGCATTGGCCATCTCCGCGGCGTCGCCATCCGGCCCGTGGGGTTGAGTGCGAGCGCGGTCGCGAACAGTTCCGGGTCGTTCTCCTCGATCGACGGCCACACGCCGCCGGGAAAGTAGGTGTTGCCGGGGCTGACCGTGTTGGCCCGCACTCCCTTGCCGGCGAGGTTGTAGGCGAGGCCCTGGGTGTAGTGGATGATCGCGGCCTTCATCGTGCCGTACGGGCCCGCCGCGAAGTCGATCTCTCGGCCCGACACACTCGAGATCGTCACGATCGAGCCGGCGCCGCTGGCCAAAAGCTGCGGCAACGCCGCGTCCACCAGCCCGACGGTGCCCATCAGGTCGACGTCGAAGCGTGGTGCGCCAGTTCTCCGCGGTTGTCCGGGATGGCCAGCGCGCTGACGTTGGCCACCACGCCGTCGATGCCGCCGAGCGTCCCTGCGCTGGCGCTCACCCACGCCGTCAAGGCGGCAGCGTCACCGACGTCGACGGCCGTGCCGATGGCGGTGACACCGTCGGCCGTCAGCTCCGCCTGTGCCGCGGCGACGGCGTCCGGACGTGCGCGCGCAGTAGGCGACTGAAGCGCCCTCGGCGAGCAGACCGTCGACCACTGCCCGGCCGATGCCGCGCGTGCCTCCCGTGACCGCGAATCGCTTGCCGGACAGTCCGAGTTCCATCCCATGCTCCTCGTCGTCGGTTGGCTTCAGTACGTGATGGTGCCGAAGACCGTGTGCGATGCTGCGCATTTCGTCGTGCATGCCGCCGTAGACCTGCACGCGGGGCAGCAGCCGCTTGTCGATCTTGGTGACCGCGCTGTAGTTGGTGTCCACGACGTTGGCGATCGGCACCTGCGAGATCTGGGTCAGCAGCTGGTAGGCGTCGAGCCGGTCCAGCCCGTAGAGCTCGCCCAGCCAGCCGATCATCTCGACCTGGCCGGCCCGCCAGGCCTCCTCGAGCGGACGGCCGGAACCGATGCACATCAGGTGGGTGTCGGTCTCGATCCGCGGCCAGGCCGGTCCGCCGCCCTTGATCAGATCGACGATCGCGGTGACGTTCATGGCGCCCTCCACTGCCGTGCCGCACGATTCGCCCTCACCCTGGCGGTAGTGCCCGTCGCCGAGCGAGAACAGCGCCCCGGCGACGTTCACCCGCAGGTAACACGTTGCCCCGGCAGCCATTTCGGGGGTGTCCATGTTGCCGCCGAAGTACGTCCGGCACCAACGAGGTGCGCACCTCGCGCCGCGCCGGCGCCACGCCCGACCGTGCCGAGCATCGGGTTGGCGGGCAGGCTCACGCTCGAAGTTGCTGCCCTGCGCCGAGAAGCCCAACGTGTCCGTGGCCGAATCGTATTCGTAGATCCAGGTGCGCTCGGGCAGCGCGGTCCTGCAGCGTCGGGCTGGCCGGAACGCTGGTGAGGCCGCCGAAGAACGGGATCAGCGTCGACGCGCCCCAGCTGCGCGCCGGCGTCAGATCGACCAGGTGAACCGCCAGCGTGTCCCCGGGTTCGGCGCCCTCGATCCAGAACGGGCCCGTCTGCGGGTTGAGATCCGTCGGTGTCCAGAGCAGTGCTGGCGACGTCGTCCGCTGCTGGTGATCCGCCCGCCGTAGGCGTCCTCGGACCACAGCGTCAGCACCGTGCCGGGGTTGATGCGCAGCACCGGCCGGCGCCCCGCCGAACGTGTAGGTCAGTTGGTCGACGGTCGGCACGAAGGTCACGTGTTCCATGACCAACATCCTGCTGGAATCCGGGCGCGGACGCGCCGCGAAGCGAGTCCCTAGACCGAGGCCTTCAGGTCGTCGGCCTTGTCGGTGCGCTCCCACGGCAGATCGACGTCGGTGCGGCCGAAGTGGCCGTACGCGGCGGTCGGTGCGTAGATCGGGCGCAGCAGGTCCAGGTCGCGGACGATGGCGCCGGGCCGCAGGTCGAACACCGACGTGATGGCCTTCTCGATGCGGGCCGGATCGACGGTCTCGCTGCCGAACGTCTCGACGAACAGCCCGACCGGCGCAGCCTTGCCGATAGCGTAGGCCACCTGGACCTCGACGCGCTCCGCCAGCCCGGCTGCGACGACGTTCTTCGCCACCCAGCGCATCGCGTACGCGGCCGAACGGTCCACCTTGGACGGATCCTTGCCCGAGAACGCGCCGCCGCCGTGGCGGGCCCAGCCGCCGTACGTGTCGACGATGATCTTGCGCCCGGTCAGGCCCGCGTCGCCCATCGGGCCGCCGAGCACGAACTTGCCGGTGGGGTTGACCAGCAGCCGGAAGTCGGAGGTGTCCATGGTGTCGTGATTCAGATCGGCCAGGACGGTGTTGACGACCTTCTCGCGGATGTCGGGCGTCAACGTCGCATCGAGGTCGATGCCCGCGGCGTGCTGGGTCGAGAGCACCACCGTGTCGAGGCGGACGGGCGTGGTGCCGTCGTATTGCACCGTCACCTGGGTCTTGCCGTCGGGACGCAGGTAGTCGAGGACGCCGTTCTTGCGGACCTCGGTGAGTCGCCTGGCCAGCCGGTGGGCAAGCGCGATCGGCAGCGGCATCAGCTCGGGGGTGTCCTTGATGGCGTAGCCGAACATCAGGCCCTGGTCGCCCGCGCCCTGCGCGTCCAGCGGGTCGCCCGCGCCCTCGACGCGCGCCTCGTGGGCGGTGTCGACGCCTTGTGCGATGTCGGGCGACTGGGCACCGATGCCGATGTTGACGCCGCACGTCTCGCCGTCGAAGCCCTTCTCCGACGAGTCGTAGCCGATCTCGAGAATGCGTGCACGCACGGTCTTCGGAATATCGGCGAACGCATCCTTGGCCAGCGTGGTGACCTCACCGACGACGTGCACCTGGCCGGTCGTGACGAGGGTCTCGACGGCGACGCGGGACCGGGGATCCTGCGCGAGCAGCGAGTCGAGCACCGAGTCGCTGATGGCGTCACAGATCTTGTCGGGATGTCCTTCGGTTACCGACTCACTGGTAAACAGCCGACCTTTGCTCACGGTGTCATTCCCTTCAGAAACTTAGTTATGCGAATCATATCTGTGCCCGGATGCAGCCAAGCGTGTGCCGTCGTCCCGCGCAACCCTTAGACGCAGCGTGCCGAGTGCAAAGCGTCACCCATCGTGGTTGCGGAGGAAGTCGGCGATCGCGTCCACGATACGGCTGGCCATCAAAGTCTTCGAACCGTGCTCCAGTGCGGCTTCGTTGCCGTCGGCCGCCAAGAGCCACCCGTCGTTGTTGTCCACCTCGAACGCGCGCCCTTCACCGACGGCGTTCACGACGAGCAGATCGCAGCCCTTGCGCTGAAGTTTCGATCGCGCGTGGAACAGCACGTCGCCGTTGGCGTCGCCGGTCTCGGCGGCGAAACCCACGATCGCCCGCATGTTGGGGAGTTGACCGTCGGCACGTGCCCGGACGGTCCCGGCGAGGATGTCGTCGGTACGGGTCAGCGCGATGGTCGGCGCATCGGCGGACGCATCGGCCGACTTCTTGATCTTGCTGGTGGCCACCTGGGAAGGCCGGAAGTCCGCGACCGCGGCCGCCATCACGAGCACGTTCGAGTCGGGAGCGTGCTTGGACACCGCGTCCTGGAGTTGGCTTGCCGAACCGATGTGCACGACTTCGACGCCCGCCGGGTCGACGAGGCCCGCCGTATTTCCGGCGATCAACGTGACGTCAGCGCCGCGTTGAGCGGCCACGCGGGCCATCGCATACCCCTGCTTGCCCGAACTGCGGTTGCCGATGAAGCGGACGGGGTCGATGGGTTCCCGGGTCCCTCCCGCGGTGACGAGCACCTTCACGCCGGCCATGTCGTGCGGCAGGGCGTCAGGGCGGTCCAGGAGAAGCTGGGCGAAGGTGGTGATCTCCTCGGCCTCGGGCAGCCTGCCGGCACCGCTGTCGGCACCGGTGAGCCGTCCCGACGCCGGCTCGAGCACCACGGCCCCGCGTCGCCGCAGCGTCGCGACGTTCTCGACGGTCGCCGGGTGAAACCACATCTCGGTGTGCATCGCAGGCGCGAAAAGCACGGGACATCGCGCGGTCAGCAGCGTGGCGGTCAACAGGTCGTCGCCACGGCCGGCCACGGCGCGGGCAAGCAGGTCGGCGGTAGCGGGAGCGACGACGACGAGGTCGGCCTCCTGGCCGATCCGGACGTGCGGGACCTCGTTGACGTCCTCGAACACACCCGTGCGGACGGGATGCCCGGACAACGCCTCGAAGGTGGCGGCCCCGACGAACTTGAGGGCCGATTCGGTGGGGACCACGCGGACGATGTGGCCGGCTTCGGTGAGCTGCCGGACGACCGAGCACGCTTTGTAGGCGGCGATGCCTCCGGCGACGCCGACGACGATCCGCTTGCGGTCCGTACTCACGTGCTCGGCGGCCTGGCTACTGCTCGCCCTCGGAGTGCTCGAGCAGGTCAGCGTGGATTTCCCGCATCGCGATCGACAGGGGCTTCTCTTGGAGACCGGGCTCGACCAGCGGGCCGACGTACTCGAGGATGCCGTCCCCGAGCTGGTTGTAGTAGTCGTTGATCTGGCGCGCGCGCTTCGCGGCGTAGATGACCAGCGCGTACTTGCTCGAGGCACGATCGAGCAACTCGTCGATGGGCGGGTTGGTGATGCCCAGCGGCGTGTCGTAGGCGTTTTTTGCGTCGGAGTCGAGGCTCTCGACAGGCGTGATCACTAAGAAATCTCCTGAAAGCTAGCTAGCTGTTGGGTCGATGTGCGCCGTCTTCGGCGTGTCGCCCACCAGCAAGGATACCAATTCCGCGCACGCGGACTCCAATTGGCTGTTGACGACCACTTTGTCAAACGTATGTTGGGCGGCCAGCTCGGCCCGCGCGGTGTCGAGCCGGCGGGCCATTACTTCGGGACTCTCGGTCCCCCGGCCGACCAATCGGGCCTCCAACGCCTCCCAGCTCGGCGGCGCGAGGAAGACCGTCATCGCGTCGGGCATGGCGGCCTTTACCGACCGGGCACCGGCGAGGTCGACCTCGATGAGGACGGGACGTCCGGCCCGTGCAGCGGCCCGGACGGGTTCGGCCGGCGTGCCGGAACGATGCAGGCCACCGTGTATTTCGGCCCATTCGAGGAGTTCGCCGTCGTCGATGAGCTGCTGGAACCGTTCCGCGGTGACGAACGAGTAGTCGACGCCGTCCACCTCGCCCGGGCGGGGCGCCCTGGTGGTTGCGGAGACGCTGAAGTGAAGGTCGGGAAGCCGCTCGCGCAGGCAGCGCACGACGGTCGACTTGCCGACGGCGGAGGGACCGGACAGCACCACGACGCGGCTCATCGCGCATCTCGGCTATTCGCGCAAGCGCTCATCGCTGTCCGGCCCCTCGGCCGGCGTTCACTAATCGCTGGTGAAGTCGAACTTCTCCAGCAAGGCCTTGCGCTGACGATCACCGAGACCGCGCAAACGGCGGGTCGGGGCAATCTCGAGCTCGGTCATGATCTCCTGCGCCTTGACCTTGCCCACCTTGGGCAACGCCTCCAGCAGTGCAGAAACCTTCATCTTGCCCAAGACCTCGTCGGACTCGGCGTCCTTGAGGACCTGCTTGAGGTTGGTGCCGCCACGCTTGAGCCTGTCCTTGAGCTCAGCTCGCGCTCGACGTGCGGCAGCAGCCTTCTCCAACGCTGCCGCGCGCTGTTCGTCGGTCAACTGGGGAAGGGCCACGGGTTCCTCCGTCTCTCGGTCATCTCTTTACGGCCGTCATCTTCTGTCTTGACTGGTAGGAGAACCAGCCAGCGTCGACGACCGTACCCACGCTGGCTGACGAAAGCTAACCCCACCCCCCGGTTTCGGCGTCAAAAGTCCAGCGTGTAGAGCGATTGCTCGATCAGCGCCACCGCCTGGCATCAGCGCCGATCGGCACCAGTTCGAGAGCGTCAATCAGCGATTTGCCTGCATAGCGGGGGTTTTGGCCGGCTGCGCCCAATCGCGCCCCGGCTCGAGCGATCCCACGGGTCCGCGTGAGCCGCCCGACCGACCCCCTGGTTGAGAAATTTTCGCTGGTCACCGCGTGTCGGGCGTGTCGGAGCGGTCCACACGCACGATGTCGACGTCACGACCGTCACTCCAGTTGCACCTGTCACGTAGGTCACTCATAAGCAGAAGAAAGCTCACGCACAGGTTGTCTGCATAGCGTTCGGCGGTCGGGTTGATCAGGGCGTCTCGAACGCCCCGAAAGGAAAGATGGCCATGCATCTCAAACGCGTGACATGTGCCTCCGCGATCGCCATCGGCGTCGGTGTCTCCGCGCTGACCGCAGGAGCCGGCCTCGCCGCCGCACAGCCCGGCCCGCCCCCGTGCGGACCCCAGGGCGTCAACTGCCAGGGACCGGGCGGCCCCGGCGGCTCGGGAGGGCCGGGCGGACCGCCTCAGCAGCACGACGGCGGCCCGGGAGGACCGTCTCAGCAACACGACAACGGGCCCGGTGGACCTCCTGGCGATCCAGGCGGTCGATACGACGGGCCCGGCGGGTTCGATCGCCGTGGCGGCCCTGGCGGCGATCGCGATCAAGGCGGCCCGCCGTGGGGTGACGATCCGGGCCGCTCGCACTTCGGCGATCCGGGCGGACCTCCACCGCCACCGCCACCCGATCTGGGCTGGCGCGGTATCGACCAGGGCCGGTTCGACCACCAGCCCTTCAACTACAACGGCAGCTGGGTGCAGCCACTCTTCAACCCGGATTTCAACAACTGGGGCTTCTGGTTCTTCGGCATCTGGATCCCGCTGTGACGGGGCGCTAGGACAAAGCACGACGGCCGGCGATGGCGACATCGCCGGCCGTCGTGTTTGTTGCGACCCTCTCGACCGTCAACTGCATTGCGTAGTAGCCCGCCACTGTGCGCGTGACGATGAATTCGCCCGCAGAATCTCGTCACGTTCACAGTCGGCGCAGATCCTGGTGGCGGTCATCGGTTTAGCAAACCGTTATCGCCCGCACAGGCGAGACACATCGCCACCACAGAGCCAACCCATTTCCGCGCCATAACGTCACTGCACGTGCCGCGACGATCGCTGCATCGATGAGAAATGGAGTGGGCGAATGACTTTCAAGCGAATCTTGTGCACGTCAACGTTGGCGGCCGGCATCGGCATCGCGGGTGTACTCGGAGTTGGTCTCGGCACGGCAAACGCGGAGCCGTGGCAGAATTGCGACCGGCCGGGCGCTCCGCCCTGCGGCGGATACGACCACCACGACGACCGGGGACCCGGTCCGGTCGACTGGGGGCACCGCGGCATCGACGACGGCCGCCGCGATCACCAGCCGTTCAACTGGAACGGCCAGCAGGTATACCCGGTGCCCGCCGGAGACGGCAACGGCTGGGGTTTCTGGTTCGGCCCAATCTGGATTCCGCTGTAAGCCACGGGGAAGCAGCGCGGCGGGTCATCGGCAACGGTGGCCCGCCGCTGCGTCTATCCGGCCAGATATGCGACGGCGTCGCGCATCCGCTCCCCTGCCGCCCGCACCGCGGCCACGTCGGGACCTGCGCGCAGCACCTCGCGGGACACCGCGGGCAACACCGTTCCCGGCGCCGCACCACCCAACTCGTCGAGCGCGTCGGTCCGACCGCCCTGGGCACCGATTCCCGGCACCAACACCGGTCCGCCAAGTTCGCGCAAGTCGGGAACCTCCGACAAGGTGCCACCGACCACGACACCGACCGAACCCGTTCCCGACGACCGGTTCTCGGCGCCCGCGTCATCGACGATGGACTGGGCGACCGTCCGGCCGTTCACGGTGGCGTTCTGCACGCTCGCACCCTCGGGATTGGACGTCGCCGCCAACACGAACACCCCGCGGCCGTGCGTTGCGGCAGTGTCCAACAGCGGTCGCAGCGAACCGAAACCGAGGTACGGCGACGCGGTCACGGCGTCGCACGCGAGCGGCGAGTCACCGGCCCACGCGGCGGCGTAGGCGGCCATCGTCGTGCCGATGTCGCCTCGCTTGGCGTCCGCCAGGACCAATACCCCGAATTCACGCAAGCCGGCGATGGTGCGCTCGAGCACCGAGTAACCGGACGCGCCATGGCATTCGAAGAAGGCCACCTGTGGCTTGACAATGGCGAAGCCCGCATAGGCCTCGACGCAGATGTCGCAGAACGCGGCGAGGCCGTCGGCGTCCACGGTCAGCCCCCATGCCGTCAGCAGCTCGGGATGTGGGTCGATGCCGAGGCACAGCGGCCCCCGTTCCGCCGTCGCGGTAGCCAGTCGCGCGCCGAACCCCGTCACTACGAGGCGCCGAGCCGACTGTGCAATTCCTGCAGCGACAGCACGCCGATGTCGCCACGGATGCCCGCTTCGATGCCCTGCACCGCCGCCGACGCACCCTGCACCGTCGTGACGCACGGGATGTTCATCGCCACCGCGGCCGACCGGATCTCGTATCCGTCGATGCGCGGCCCGGAGTTTCCGTACGGAGTGTTGATCACCATGTCGACCTCGCCAGCGCGGATGGCCTCGACGGCAGACATCGCGGGCCGGTCGGGAGTGGCCTCCTCGAAGTGCTTGCGTACCTCGTCGCACGGAATGCCGTTGCGGCGCAACATCTCGGCGGTGCCCTCGGTCGCGAGCACGCGGAAGCCGAGATCGGCGAGCCGCTTGACCGGGAACACCAGCGAGCGTTTGTCGCGGTTGGCCACCGAGACGAAGACCGTGCCCTCCGACGGCAACGAGCCGTAGGCGGCGGTCTGACTCTTGGCGAACGCAGTGCCGAAGTCGCGGTCGATGCCCATCACTTCGCCTGTGGACTTCATCTCCGGTCCGAGCAACGAGTCCACCTGTGAACCGTCGGCCTTGCGGAACCGGTTGAACGGCAGCACCGCCTCCTTGACCGCAATGGGGCCACGCGACGAGAAGTTCGCCCCGTCACCGGTCTTGGCCAGGACGCCCTCCTCGCGGAGCTGGGCGATCGTGGCGCCCAACATGATCCGCGCGCACGCCTTGGCCAGCGGAACGGCGGTGGCCTTCGACACGAACGGCACGGTGCGGCTCGCGCGAGGATTGGCCTCGAGCACGTAGAGCACGTCGTCCTTGAGCGCGTACTGCACGTTGAGCAGCCCCACCACGCCGATGCCGTGGGCGATGGCCTCGGTGGCGTGCCGGACCGCGGCGATGTCCTGCCGGCCCAACGTGACGGGCGGCAGCGCGCACGCCGAGTCGCCGGAGTGAATGCCGGCCTCCTCGATGTGCTCCATCACGCCGCCGATGTACACCTCGCTGCCGTCGCACAGCGCGTCGACGTCGATCTCGATGGCGTCCTCGAGAAACCGGTCGACCAGAACCGGGTGTTCGGGCGACAGTTCGGTGGCGCGGGTGATGTAGCCGCGCAACGTCTCGTCGTCGTACACGATCTCCATTCCGCGGCCGCCGAGCACGTAGGACGGCCGCACCAGCACCGGGTAGCCGATGTCGGCCGCGATGCGACGGGCCTGCTCGAAGCTGGTGGCCATGCCGAAACGCGGCGCCGGCAGGCCCGCGTTCTTGAGTACCTCGCCGAACTCGCCTCGGTCCTCGGCGAGGTCGATCGCCTTGGGACTGGTACCGACGATGGGGACGCCCGCGTCGGCGAGCCGCTGCGCCAGACCCAGCGGCGTCTGCCCGCCCAGCTGCACGATCACACCGATGACGCCTGGACCGCCTGCGCCAGAAGCGGACTCGGCGTAGTACACCTCCAGCACGTCCTCGAAGGTGAGCGGCTCGAAGTACAGCCGGTCGGCGGTGTCGTAGTCGGTCGACACCGTCTCCGGGTTGCAGTTGACCATGACCGTCTCGAATCCGGCCTCGCTCAGCGTGGTGGCGGCGTGCACGCAGCTGTAGTCGAATTCGATGCCCTGGCCGATCCGGTTGGGGCCGGACCCGAGGATCAGCACCTTGGGCTTCTCGGTCTGCGGCGCCACCTCGGTCTCGGCTGCGGGGTCGAGTTCGTAACTGCTGTAGTGATAGGGCGTCTTGGCCTCGAACTCGGCCGCGCAGGTATCCACGGTCTTGTACACCGGGTGGATGCCGAGCCGCTGACGCAGCGCGCGTACGCCGACCTCGCCTGCGAGTTCCGTTCGCAGCGCCGCGATCTGGCGGTCCGAGAGACCGCTGTGCTTCGCCCTGCGCAGCAAGTCTTCGTCGAGCACCGGCGCGCCGCGCAGCTCGGCCCACAGCTCGACCAGCCCGCCGATCTGCTCGACGAACCACGGGTCGACGCCGGACGCCTCGGCGACGCTCTCGACGCTGCCGCCCAGCCGCAGTGCCAGCTCGATGTCGTAGAGCCGGCCGTCGGTCGGGGTGCGCAGCCGGTCCAGCAGTTCGTCGACCGTGACGTCGGGGTCCTCGCCCGTCCAGAACCCGGCCCGTCCCGTCTCCAGCGACCGCATCACCTTGCCAAGCGCTTCGATGAAGTTGCGGCCCAACGACATTGCCTCGCCGACGGACTTCATCGTGGTGGTCAGCGTGGGGTCGGCGCCCGGGAACTTCTCGAACGCGAACCGCGGGGCCTTGACCACGACGTAGTCCAGCGTCGGCTCGAAGCAGGCCGGGGTTTCCTTGGTGATGTCGTTGACGATCTCGTCGAGCGTGTAGCCGATGGCCAGCTTGGCGGCGATCTTGGCGATCGGGAAACCCGTGGCCTTGGACGCCAATGCACTGGACCGCGACACCCGGGGGTTCATCTCGATGACGATGAGGCGGCCGTCGGCCGGATTGATGGCGAACTGGATGTTGCAGCCACCGGTGTCGACGCCGACCTCGCGCAGGATGGCGATGCCCAGGTCGCGCATGGTCTGATACTCGCGGTCGGTCAGCGTCATCGCGGGTGCGACGGTGACCGAGTCACCGGTGTGCACGCCCATCGGATCGAAGTTCTCGATCGAACAGACCACCACCACGTTGTCGTGGTGGTCACGCATCAATTCGAGCTCGAATTCCTTCCAGCCGTAGATCGATTCCTCGATCAGCACGTTGGCACTCGGCGACGAGGCAAGCCCGTAGCCCGCCATCCGCTCGACGTCCTCGACCGAGTGCGCCATGCCGGAGCCGAGGCCGCCCATCGTGAAGGAGGGGCGAACGACGACCGGCAGGCCGAGTTCCGCGACGGTCTCGCGGACCTCGTCCATGGTGAAGCAGACCGCCGACTTCGCGGACTCGCCGCCGACCTTCGCGACGATGTCCTTGAACTTCTGCCGATCCTCGCCCCGCTGAATGGCCTCGAAGTCCGCGCCGATCATCTCGACGCCGTGACGCTCGAGGGCGCCGTTCTCGTACAGCGCGACGGCCGTGTTGAGCGCGGTCTGACCACCGAGCGTGGCGAGCAGTGCGTCGATCTTGTTGCCGCGCTCGGCTTGTTGCGCGATCACCTTCTCGACGAACTCCGCCGTGATGGGCTCGACGTAGGTGTTGTCGGCGTACTCGGGGTCGGTCATGATGGTCGCCGGGTTGGAGTTGACCAGGCTCACCTGCAGGCCCTCGGCGCGCAGCACGCGGCAGGCCTGTGTGCCGGAGTAGTCGAACTCGCAGGCCTGCCCGATCACGATGGGCCCGGAGCCGATGACCAGTACGTGGTTGAGATCTTTGCGGCGTGGCATCTAGCGGTGCTCCCCTGCCATCAGGTCGACGAATTGGTCGAACAGGTAGTTGGCGTCGTGTGGCCCGGCCGCGGCCTCCGGGTGGTACTGCACCGAGAACGCCCTTCCGTCAACGAGTTTGATTCCCTCGACGACACCGTCGTTGGCGCAGGTGTGGCTGACCATCGCCCGCCCGAACGGGGTGTCGAACTCCTCGCCCGCCTCCCCCTCGAGCGCGAAGCCGTGGTTCTGCGCGGTGATGGCGACGCGGCCGGTGGCGTGGTCCATGACGGGCACGTTGATGCCGCGGTGTCCGAACACCATCTTGTAGGTCGACCGGCCCAGCGCCCGGCCCAGGATCTGGTTGCCGAAGCAGATGCCGAACAGCGGAATTCCCGCGGCGAGCACCTCCTGCGTCACACCGACCACGTGGTCGGCGGTCGCCGGGTCGCCTGGGCCGTTGGACAGGAAGACCCCGTCCGGATTGAGCTCGGCGATCTCGGCGAAGGTCACCGACGACGGCAGCACGTGACTGCGGATGCCGCGACGGGCGAAGTTGCGGGGCGTGTTCGTCTTGATGCCGAGGTCCAGAGCGGCCACGGTGAACCGTTGCGTTCCATCGGGTTCCACGACGTAGGCGTCGTCGGTGCTGACCTCGCCTGCAAGGTCGGCGCCCAGCATCGAGGACTGGCCGAGCACGCGCTCGAGCAGTTCGTCGGTCGGCGCGAGCGCATCTCCCGAGAAC
Source organism: uncultured Actinomycetota bacterium (assembly GCA_963849055.1). GTDB lineage: Bacteria > Actinomycetota > Actinomycetes > Mycobacteriales > Mycobacteriaceae > Mycobacterium. Next base: position 76,398 of record CAWKFI010000008.1, on the reverse strand, counting down.
ACGCCGGCCCGCATCGACCCGGCAGAGCGCAGGTGGCGCACCACCGCCCGGGTGTCGATGCCGGCGATGCCCACGATGCCCTGGCGGACCAGTTCGTCGTCGAGTGTGCCGGTGGCCCGCCAGTTGGACGCGCGCGGCGACGGGTCACGGACGGCGTAGCCGGCCACCCAGATCTTGTCGCCGCGGCTCTCGGCGTCTTCGTGGTTCCAGCCGGTGTTGCCGATCTGCGGCGCCGTCGCGACGACGATCTGCCCGTGGTAGCTCGGATCGGTCAACGTCTCCTGGTAGCCGGACATCCCGGTGCAGAACACCGCCTCGCCGAGGGTCTGTCCCACCGCGCCGAACGGGGTGCCCATGAAGACCCTGCCGTCCTCGAGCACCAGAACCGCCGTGCTGGAGCGCAATCCGCTTCGCGTGTCGCTGGTCACGCCACGTCCTCCTCAACCCAGTTGGCCAGGTCGCGGCGGTCGTCTCCGCGGAACCCGGTGTCGATTTCGGTGCCCGACGGCAGCCGCCACCTGATGGCGAGGATCCCGTCGTGCGTCAACGCCTTGCCCGCGATTCCCCGTTCCCTCCGGATCGACCGTGATGGCCTCGTCGGGAATCCAGATGGGCGTCGCGCCGGTGCGCTGCACCATGATTCCCTCCGGATACCGGGTGAGCGTGGCTTTGCTGCGGAAGCCCAAGTCGCCCACCGCGATTCGGTCCTGCCAGCTCGGTGCGATGGTGCTGCCCACGTAGAGCCCCTTCGTCGGCGGGATGAGCGCGGGCCCGACGGTGTCCGGCAGCGACGGCAGCCTGCCGATCAGCTCGGCCTGCCGCTGGGCGCGGCGCAACCAGCCGCGCATCATCTGCCGGATGAAGAACGCGATCAACACCGCCAGCACGGCCGCCATGATCAGCGACGCCACCAAGGTCGGAGTGTTCATGCGGGACTCTTTCCGTCCCGCGCGGTGACCTTGCCGCGCAACATCGTCAACGTCACCACGCCCGGCAACGTCATCGACTCGAACGGGGTGTTGTCCGACCGGCTGGCGAGTTCCGTTCCGGCGACGGTCCAGGTGGCATCCGGGTCGACCACCGTCAGGTTGGCCGGCTCGCCGACCTCCAACGGGCGGCCCTGATCCGGCAGTCCGACGATGCGGGCGGGCTCCTCGCTCATCACCCTGGCGACGTCGCGCCACGTCAGCAGCCCGGTCTGCACCATGGTTTCGACGACCACCGACAGCGCCGTCTGCAGCCCCAGCATGCCCGGGCGGGCAGCGGCGAACTCGCACATCTTCTCGTGCTCGGCGTGCGGGGCGTGGTCGGTCGCGACGCAGTCGATGACGCCGTCCGCCAGCGCTTGACGCAGCGCCTGGGCGTCATCGGCCTCGCGCAGCGGCGGGGTGACGCGGTTGCGCCCGTCATAGCTGGCCAGCCGGGAATCGTCGAGCAGGAGGTGATGGGGCGTGACCTCTGCGGTGATCGAGATGCCTTGCTGCTTGGCCCATCTGATGATCTCCACGGTTCCCGCGGTCGACGCGTGGCAGATGTGCACCCGCGCTCCAGCATCGCGGGCGAGCAACGCGTCGCGGGCAACGATCGATTCCTCCGCGGCGCGCGGCCACCCGGACAGGCCGAGGCGCGCGGCGTTCGGGCCCTCGTGCGCGACGGCGCCGACGGTGAGCCGGGGCTCCTCGGCGTGCTGGGCGATCAGCACGCCAAGGCCGCTGGCGTACTCCAGGGCGCGGCGCATCATCAGCGGGTCGTGCACGCAGATGCCGTCGTCGGAGAACATCCGGACCGCGTCCGACCCCGGCGGCCATCAGGCCCATCTCGGTCAGCTGCGTGCCCGCCAGCCCGACGGTGACGGCCCCGACCGGGTGGACGTCGACCAGCCCCACCTGCTGACCGCGATGCCAGACGTGGTCGGTGACCACTGGACTGTCGGCGACCGGACTCGGTGTTCGCCATTGCGAACACCGCGGTGTAACCGCCCAGAGCGGCTGCGGCCGAACCGGTTTCGATGTCCTCGGCGTACTCCCGGCCGGGCTCCCGCAGGTGGGTGTGCAGGTCGACGAATCCCGGCAGCAGCACCTGACCGGACGCGTCGATCACGTCGGCGTCGTCCGGCACCGCGAGGTCCGCACCGATGTCGGCGATCTGGCCGTCCTCGACCAACACGTCGACGGGGTCACCCTCGCCGTAGGGACGTACGTTGCGAATTAGGACCCTCATGCGCTGATCGCCTCTCGTTCCGCGCCGACCAGCAAGTGGAACAGCACCGCCATCCGCACGTGCACACCGTTGGAAACCTGTTGCAGCACGGCGGATTGCGATGAATCGGCCACCGTCGAGGAGATCTCCATGCCGCGCAGCATCGGACCCGGGTGCAGCACCACCGCGTCGCCAGGCAGCATCGCCTGGCGCTTCTCGGACAGTCCGTACAGCACCGAATACTCCCGAGCGGACGGGAAGAAGCCGCCGTTCATCCGCTCGGCCTGCACGCGCAGCATCAGCACCACGTCGGCGGCGGGCAGTTCGGCGTCGAGGTCGTGCGACACCGTGACGGGCCAGCCGGACACGCCGACCGGCAACAGCGTGGAGGAGCGACCAGCACCACCTCAGCACCGAGGGTCGCCAGCAACAGGACGTTGGACCGGGCCACCCGGCTGTGCAGGACGTCGCCGACGATCACGACGCGCTTGCCCTCGATCGTGCCAAGCCGCTGCCGGATGGTCAGCGCGTCGAGCAGCGCCTGCGTCGGATGCTCGTGCATGCCGTCGCCTGCGTTGATCACTGATGGGCCGGTGCCGTCCGCTTCGGCCGTCCACTCCGCAAGCTGTTGCGCCGCACCGGATGCCGGGTGTCGGATGATCAGCGCGTCGGCGCCGGCTGCCCGCAGCGTCAGCGCGGTGTCGCGCAGCGATTCGCCCTTGGCCACCGACGAGCCCGACGAGCTGACGTTGATGACGTCGGCGCTCATCCACTTGCCCGCGACCTCGAACGACACCCGGGTGCGGGTGGAGTTCTCGTAGAACATCGTGATCACCGTGCGGCCGCGCAGCGTCGGAAGCTTCTTGACCTCACGGCCGAGCAGCGCCTCGCGGAACCGGTCGGCGTCGTCGAGGATCGCGGTGGCTTCGTCCCGCGACAGGTCGGCGGCAGAAAGGAGATGTCTACTCATCGTGGGGGCCCTCCGTGCGACGCGATCAGGACCCCGTCGCGGCCGTCGTGCTCGGTCAACAGAACCTTGATGTTGTCGCTGCGGGAGGTGGGGACGTTCTTGCCGACGTAGTCGGCGCGCAACGGCAGTTCGCGATGGCCGCGGTCGACGAGGGCGGCCAGTTGAACCGCGCGCGGCCGGCCCACGTCGCGCAGGGCGTCGAGCGCGGCCCGCACGGTGCGGCCGGAGTACAGCACGTCGTCGACCAGCACCACCACCGCGTCGTCGATGCCGCCATCGGGGATCGACGTGTCCTCGAGGGGGCGGGGTGGCTTGAAGTTCAGGTCGTCGCGGTACAGCGTGACGTCGAGCGCACCCGCCGAGACCGTGGCGCCTGCGAATTCGTTGATCTTGTCGACCAGCCGGGCGGCGAGTGTGACGCCGCGGGTGGGGATGCCGAGCAGTACCACGCGCGGGGCATCGGGACCGTCGAGCGCGGTCTTCTCGATGATCTGGTGCGCGATGCGCGAGATGGTCCGGCCTACGTCTGCGGCGGACATCAATTCCCGGTCGGGGCTAGGGGCAGCCAAGATGACCTGGACCTCCTTCTCCGCCTCTCGGGACGGATCGTTAAAGGACGTCGAACTGCCGGGCAGCTTAACACCCGCAGGCCGCCGCTCGAGACGCTGGCTAGGCTGGCCCGGTGAATCTCGACGGCAATCAGGCGTCCATCCGCGAGGTGATCGACGCGGGCCTGCTCGCCGGTGCGGTCACACTGGTGTGGCAGGGCGGCAAGGTGCTGCAGGTCAACGAACTCGGGCACCGCGACGTCCACGCGGGCCTGCCGATGCAGCGTGACACCGTGTTCCGGATCGCGTCGATGAGCAAGCCGATCACGGTCGCCGCGGCGATGACGATGGTCGAGGAGGGCAAGTTCGCGCTGGGTGATCCCGTGGCGCCGTACCTGCCCGAGCTCGCGGCGTTGCGGGTGATGGCCGATCCGGGTGGTCCACTGGACAGGACCGTGCCGCTGCGCCGTCCGATCACGTTCGACGACCTCATGACGCACCGCAGCGGCCTGGCCTATGCCTTCTCGGTCGGTCCCCCGCTTTCGCGGGCGTACGGCAAGTTGATGTTTCGTCAGGATCAGGACCGCTGGCTGACCGAGCTGGCCGCGCTGCCGCTGGCACATCAGCCCGGCGACCGGATCACGTACAGCCATGCCACCGACGTGCTGGGCATCGCGTTGTCCAGGATCGAGGGCAAGCCACTGTCGGAGATTCTGGCCGACCGGATCTTCGAGCCGCTCGGCATGACGGACACCGGTTTCGCGGTGACCCAACAGGGACGCAGGCGCGCGGCGACGATGTACAAGCTCGACGAGTCCACCGGCGACCAGCCGACGCTGCGCGACGACGTGATGGGACCCGCCAGCGTGGCACTTCCGACGTTCTGCGCGGGCGGCGCCGGGCTGTGGTCGACGGCCGACGACTACCTCACGTTCGCGCGAATGCTCCTCGGCGGCGGCGCCGTGGACGGCGTGCGGGTGCTCTCGGAGGAGTCGGTGCGGTTGATGCGCGCCGACCGGCTGACCGACGAGCAGAAGCGGCATCCGTTCTTGGGCATGCCGTTCTGGAATGGACGTGGCTTCGGGCTGAACCTGTCGGTGGTGACCGACTCCGCGAAGTCGCGTCAGCTGTACGGGCCGGGCGGGCTGGGCACGTTCAGCTGGCCGGGCGCATACGGAACGTGGTGGCAGGCCGATCCGTCGGCGGATCTGATCATGCTGTACCTGGTGCAGAACCTTCCCGACATGAGCGGTGACACGGCCGCCGCCGTCGCCGGCAACACGTCGCTGGCGAGGTTGCAGACCGCGCAGCCCCGGTTCGTGCGGCGGACCTATCAGGCGCTGGAGGCCTGACGCGTCAGTCGTCGACGCGGGTCTGCGTGTACAGCGCCAGCTTCCATCCGTCGTCGGTGCGGTGGTAGGCGCTAGCCATGGCGCCGACGAACGCGGGTTCTTCGCCGTCGCGGTAACCGGTTCCGGTGTAGACCAGCACCGCGTTGTCGGCGTCCACTTCAATCAGCCGGACGTCGCCGATGTCGTAGGCGCGCCACGGCGGTGACTTCGACAGCGCCGCCACGACGGTCTCGCGGTCCATCACCATGCCGTTGGCAAGCACCATCAGCGCGTCGGGCAGCATGACGTCGCCGTAGAACTCCGAGCCAGTCGCATTACAGAGCGAGTCCCAGCCGGAGCGTTCCAGTTGAAGCAGGGATTCGAGGTCGATGTCCGCCATGTGTGGCGGATACCCAGTTTCGCGGAACGGTCGCGACGTCTGGTCGCCACGGCGGTTGCGTATGCCATACGCTTAGCGACATGACTCAACCCACCGTCCTGATCAGCGGCGCCGGGGTCGCCGGACCCGCATTGGCGCACTGGCTTGCCGACGACGGCTACCGCGTCGTGATCGTCGAGGTCGCGCCGGGCATCCGCCCCGGAGGTCAGACGGTCGACCTGCGCGGCGCCGGGCGCGACGTCGTGCAACGCATGGGACTGATCGACGAGATGGTCGACCGCTCCCTCCCGCAGCGCGGCATCGCGTGGGTTCGTGCCGACGGCAGTCGCCGGGCCGAGATGCCGGTCGAAGCGTTCGACGGCAACGGCGTGGTCTCGAAGCTGGAGATCCTGCGCGGCGATCTGGTCGACGTGCTCTACCAGCACACCAAGGACCGGGTCGACTACCGTTTCGACACCCGCATCACCGATCTCGAGCAGGATGACGACGGCGTCGACGTGACGCTCAGCGACGGAACCCGGCTGCGGGCGGATCTCGTGGTCGGTGCCGATGGGCCCCATTCGGCGGTCCGGCGCCTGGCGTTCGGTCCCGAGGAGCAGTTCGTCAAGCCGCTGGGTGGTTACAACGCCTGGTTCACCGCACCCGACACCGCGGGCCTGGATGGGTGGTACCTGATGTACCAGGCCCCGGGCGGACTGAATGCGTCGATGCGGCCATCGCACGATCCAGCAATCGCCAAGGCGGGCTTGGCCTTTCGATCGGAACCGTTGGCCTACGATCGGCGCGACCTCGACCAGCAGCGAAAGTTGTTGGCGGACAGGTTCACCGGCACCGGGTGGCACGCGGCCGAACTCATCAGGGCGGCAGCGGAAGCCGACGACTTCTACTTCGACGCGTTCCTACAGGTGCACATGGACTCGTGGTCGCGCGGCAGGGTGACCCTGTGCGGCGACGCCGGCTACTGCGCGTCACCGCTTTCGGGGATGGGCACCAGCCTCGCGTTGGTCGGAGCCTACGTGCTGGGGGGCGAATTGGGCACCACCGAAGGCGAAATAGGCACAGCCGACGGCGGATTGGGCCCCGAGCGCGTCACCGGCGCACTCGAACGGTACGCCAAGGTGATGCGGCCCTACGTCGACAAGTGCCAGGCCCTGCCCGCAGGACTCGATGGGTACGCACCGGTGTCGAAGACCAACATCGCGATCACGGCGATGGTGATGAACTGGATGCAGCGCTGGCCATTCCGGTCGTACGCCGCCAAGAAGTTCTTCACCACGGCCGAATCGATCGAGCTGCCGGACTACGCGCGAGCTACCCGCTAGCCGTCACACGGTCGAGAACGACGTGACGTACAGCAGGTTGTCGCCGGAGTCCGTCACGTAGAGCTTGCCGTTGCCGCCGACCGCAATTCTGCGGCTGGCGGAGTTCGCGCTTTGATCGGTGGTGAACGTACGGATCACCTGGTTGGTGCGGGTGTCGACCATCGTGACGGACTTTCCGTCCGAATGCGTCACGTACGCGGTGCTGCCATCGGGACTGAAGGCCACGTCGTACGCACCGGCGGGCACGGTGATCCGTCCGATCTCCGTGTTGTAGGTGGCACTCGCCGGGTTGGTGTCGATCACCGAGACAGCACTGTAAGTGCCTGTCACCAGCCAATTGCGGCCTTGGTCGTCGGTGATGAACCAGCCGCTGGTCTGGCCCCCGACGCCGCGGTCGACGACGAGCACCCGCTCGGTCACGTACAGGCGATTGCCGTCGGGGCTGACGGCCACGTTGTATGTGCTGTCGACGACCTCGTTGTGCGTCGCACTGGCATTCCACGCGGGACCGACGTGCACGGTGTTGGTGACGGTCATCGTGGCCGTGTCGATCACGTACACGGAGTCGTCGGTCGGAGCGCCCGCATAGAGGCGGCGACCATCCCCGCTGATCTCCAAATCCCCGTCCCACACCCCGACGTTCGACGTCGAGATGACCTTGTTGTAGGTCGTGGTGTGCGTCGGGTCGGTGTCGATCACCGAGATGCTGCCGTCGCCGACGGCGGCGTACACCCGCTTGCTGTCGGGACTGACGACCACGTCGTAGACGCCGTTGTAGCATTCGCCGCACTCGTTGGGGACGTAGACCGTCGCCGTCACCGTGTTGGTGCTGGTGTCGATGACCGAAACGGAGTCGTAATTGGCGACGTACACGCGTTTGCCGTCGGGAGCGGCGGTGGCCCGCGACGGCCAGTATCCGACGTCGATGGTCTTGACGACCTGCCCCGAGTTGGTGTCGATCACCGACACGGTGCTGTCGGCGTTCACCACGTAGGCCTGGTTTCCGGCCACTGCCACCCCATTAGGGTTGCTTCCCACCGGGATTGGCGTCGTGGTCGGCGTACCGGTGCTCGGCGGTGGGGGCACCGCCGCCTTCGGGGAGATCACGACGGTCACGGGAACCGCCGTGATGGCCTGGCCGTCGCTGACGTTGACCGTGAAGTGGTCGTAGTCCTCGGTGCTGGTCTGCGCCGCTTGCTGCCGCGCCGCGTCGGTGGGCGTGTAGGTGTAGGTGCCGGTGGCCGCACTGTAGCTGACCGTACCGCTGGACGGCGCCGCGGTGGAACTGGTTGTGTATGTGAGCTTGTCGCCGTCGATGTCGGTGACGTTGACCGAATCCCGTGACCGCCCCGTCGCCGGATCGGTGCCGATCACCGTCGGCGCGCCCGTGGCCGTTGGCGCGGTGTTGACGTGCACGAGCTTCAGAACGCGGACGTTGCGGTCGACGGCATCGGTGACGTAGAGGGTGTTGCCGTCGGCGCTCACCGCGATGCCGTGTCCCCCGGTCTCAGCGGCGGGGTCGATCGCCAGGGTGCGGGCCAGTGTCGTGCTCCTGGTGTCGATCACCGAGATCGTGTCGTTCCCGTTGGCGACGTACGCAAGGCTGCCATCGGGGCTGAACTTCACCGAACTGGGCGAGACTCCCGTGCCCAGCGCGATGGTCTTGCGCACGGTGTACGCGTTGGTGGCGGCGCTAGTGGCGTCGATGACCGTCACGGTGCTGCTGCCGATGTTGGTCACGTAGACCGACTTGTTGTCGGGACTCACGGCGACGCTGGTGGGTTGGGTTCCCGCGGTGATCGTCTTGGTGACGCCGTAGTTCGCGGTGTTGATCACCGACACCGTGCCGCTTCCCTTGTTGGCCACGTAGAGCCGGGTGCCATCGGGGCTGACGGCAAGTCCGGTCGGCGACGAGCCGACCGCGATGGAGTCGACTGCCCACCAGGTGGCCGGGTTGACGTCGACCAGGGCGTCGCTGGACGTATTGATCACCGACACCGTGCCACTGCCGGTGTTCGCGACGTAGACCTTGCTGCCGTCGGGGCTGATCGCCAACCCCTGCGGCGAGGAGCCCACCTGGATGGTCTTGGTGACCTTGTTGGTCGAGGTGCTGATCACCGACACCGTGCCACTGCCGCTGTTGGCGACGTACACCTTGCCGTTGGACGTGGCCACCACCGCGCTGGGAGACGTGCCGACCGTGATGGGGTCGATCACGGTTGGGGTGGCGAGATTGGTGTCGACGAGTTGTCCAGTGCGAGTGTCGATTACCGACACGGTGTTGGATCCCTGGTTGGCTACGTAGGCGTAGTTGCCGCTGACCGCGAGCGCTGACGGGTTCGTCCCGACGGTGGTCGGCGTGTTGAGCGTCGTCTGAGTCGACGAGATGGGCACGGTCACGGTGACCGGGGTGCTGGCTTGGCCGTCGCTGACGGTGACGGTGAAGCTGTCGGTGTCGGCACCCGGGGTCTGACTGGCAGCCAGGCGGACCGCTTGCGTCGGCGTGTAGGCGTAGTTGCCTGCCCCGTCGACGGTGACCGCGCCGTTCGCCGGTGTGCCGGTGACGGCGTAGGTCAGCGTGCTGCCCTCGGGATCGGTGGCGTTCAGTGAACCGGTGACCTTGCCGGCGTTGACGTCGTCGGGCGCATTCACCGTCGGCGATGCGGTAGGCGCGGTGTTGACCGCCGTCGCCGCAAACGCCATCATCGGCTGGGCGCCACCGGTATCGGTGCTCGCCAGCTTCAACGACGTCTGCGTCGAATCCGAAGGCTGCGTTGATGACTCGTCGGCTAGTGACTGCTGCGACAACCGTCGCCACGCGCCCATCAGTGCCAACAACACCGGCGACTCCCCCGGGGTCACGGGGCCGCCGCCGGCCGCCGACGGGTTCAACCCGACGAGCGACATCATCGTCGACGCCAACTGCGACACCACTGAGGACGGTGCCACCGGCGCATCCGCCAGCGCCGAGACTGCCTGCGGCGCAGCGCTGCCGGAGGTCAACGCCGCGGGCGGTTGCGTCGAACGCTGCACCGACGGTGCGACCGCGCTAGCACCGACCGGATCGGCCCCGACCGACGCGCTGCGCCTCGCCGCGGGTTGCGTCGTCTCGGTGTCCGCGCTGGACGCGCTGGTGGCCGTGGACGCGCGCTTCGGTGTCTTGACCGACGACGATTCGAAGTCCGACTTGCCCGGCTTGACACGAGCCGTACGTGCGCCGGGTGCGGTCGTGGTGTCCGCGTCCGAGCCAGCAGTATCGTCATCGGCCAACGCAGCGCCGGCGGAGCCCGGCGTCGTCGACGTGATCGATCCGCCCGTCGCGTCCACCTTCATCGCACCGTCGGCATCGGCGGCTTCCCCGGCGTCACCGGACACGCCATCCGACCCCGGGGACGCCGACGGGACCTTCGGGATCTCGGCGGAACCCGTCGCGGGCGCGCCCGCGACAGCACCGGTAGGTGAGCCCTCCGTCGGACCCGTCGTTGCCGGGGGTTCCGTCGACGTCGCGTCCGCATTCGGTGTGGCGGTGGCAACGCCCGGCGCGTTTGCCACTGCGATCCCCACCCCCAACGCGACCGCTAACGCACCAACCCGGCCCACATATCGCGCGTAACCCATCGGAGTTCCTCCCATCGGCCCCTCGGGGCCACCCCTCGCGAAGTCGCTATTCAGCTGCCCGGCAATCCGGAGACGGCGCCACCACCAGCCGCCACTTCATCGTCGGCGTCGACGGCCCGAAGCGCCCGAGTAGTCGGGTACTCGAATCCCCACTCCGGACAAGGCGTCGCAGCCGAAACGCGTGCAACGAGGGGCACGCCGTAGCGGCGGCCCCGCAACAGTCGTTGCCAGCGGCCCATCACCCCTCGTCATGGGCCGCTCGCCCCGTTGCCGTGTCGCGACACCCATGAGTCGCTGCGCCGATTGACCCGACACCTTGGTAAGTAAGCACGTCCGGGTTCGGCAGTACGTCATCCAAATGAATGAGATCCAGCTACCGTTCTGTCCAACGCCGGGTTGGGGGGAATCGATATGCCAGAGCATGTCGCAGACAAGGGGACGGCCTTGTGGTCACCGTCGAGGACTTCTCCCGCTTAGTCTCCGGTATCTACGCCGCCGCGGTCGCTCCCCAGCACTGGGAAGCGGCCATTCGGGAAGTTCATCGGACGGTGGGCGGCGTCGGCGGAGCGCTCGCCACCGCCGAAGGTGCGGTGTGGTCGATCGAGAACACGACGCTGCCCTATGCCGCCATGAAGAGCTACGCGGAGCACTATCGCCACCTCGACCACGTGCTCGCCACCGTCCAGAGGGGCCCGGTGGGTGTGGTGCGCACCGGGACCGAACTCATCCAGCCGAACCGGTGGTCCGAGTTCTACAACGGCTGGATGCGTCCCAACGGCTTGTATGACGGGCTGTTCGTGCGGCTCACGGGTGGCGCTCGACCCACGATCTTCATCGTGGCCTCGTCGGACGATTCCGCCCCGTTCGACACCCCCGAACGGGTCAAGGTCCTCAGTGGCCTGGCTCCCCATCTGCAACAGGCTGTGTGCACCCAGGGCAAGCTGTCCGCGCTCACCCAACTCAACGCCGACCTCGCCGGCGCCCTTGATGCCGTCCGGCACGGCATGATCCTCGTCGGATTGGACGGCGTGGTGATCAACCCCAACACCGCCGCCGAACGGATCCTTCGCGCTGAGGACGGCCTGCGGATGCGATCCGGGCACCTGGGTGCCACGAGCACACACATGGACCGCAAGTTGCGTGGCGCAATCCATTTCGCTTTGCTCGACGATGAATCCGACGTCTGTCGCGGACAGTCGTTCACGTGCGACCGCCCATCGGGGAGACGGCCCTACGTCGTCCACGTGCTACCGCTGCGTCGCAGTCTGAACGACGAAATACCGAGTGATGCAACCGCTTTGGTATTGATCGTGGACCCGGAGAACGAACCGGAGCCCACGGCCGCCCAACTGCAACGCGTCTACGGGCTCACGAACGCGGAGGCCAAGGTGACGCTCGCGGTGGTGCGCGGCGACGACCTGCACCAGATCTCAGATCAGCTGTCGGTGTCGATCACGACGGTCCGCACGCACCTACAGCACATCTTCGACAAGACCGACACCCACCGTCAGGCAGAGCTCGTCAGGCGTCTGCTCACCCTCAGTCCGTGACTCACATGGACCGCGACAGCATCCGGCCGAACTGCAGCAGCCGCTGCATCTGGGCCAGGCCACCGTTGTCGACCGTCTTCGTGTAGCGGAAAGATTCGCAGAACAGATCGGTGTCGACGGCCGACTTCTGCCTGGTGCGGGTGAGCAGCTGGGTGTACATCCGCAGCCGCACCTCGGCGAGGCGGCGGGTGCCATCGTCGAGGATCTCGAACTCGGTGGTCAGGATGTGGTCGGTGATGGTCGACAACAGGATGGTCCGTATCGACGCGTCAAGCACCCGGCGCGGCTCCCGGCCCTCGACGGACGACAGTTCGTCGTCCGCGCGCCACATGATGAGGCGGCGGCCGTCGGTGAGCACGATCTCCTGCCACAGCGCCTCGCCCCAGGACTCCTCGGTCGCGCCGCGGGACATGATGAACGACTTGATCGTCGGGAAGTCCACCAGTGAGCGCAGTTGGTCCAGCGCCAGTTCCGGGTCGCGCAGATAGACCCTGGCCGCTTCCTCCACGGTCGCGTACGGCGCCCAGTCCTGCGGCACGCTCATGGCTATCCCTCCGGGCCCCCGCGGACGGCAGCCGCAGCGGCACGGATCTGCGGCGTCACCAACATGATCTGGCCGAGCACGCCGTTGACGAAGTTCGGCGAATCGTCCGTGGACAGGCTCTTGGCCAGTTCGACCGCCTCGTCGACGGCGACCGCCTCGGGCACGTCGTCGGCGTGCAGCAGCTCCCACACCGCCACGCGCAGGATCGCGCGGTCGACGGCGGGCAGCCGCTCCAGCGTCCACCCGTGCAGGTGCGCGGAGATCAGATCGTCGATGTGCGCGGCGTGGTCGGTCACGCCGCGGGCCACCGTCACCGTGTAGGGGTTCAACGCGGAGATCTCGGAGTCGCCCTGCGCGAGCGTGCCGCGTCCCTCTGCGACCTCGCCAGGGGTCAGCCCGCGTGCCTCGGCCTCGAAGAGCAGGTCGACCGCGCGCTTGCGGGCCTGATGCCTGCCTCGGTCGCCGCGACGGTCAGGCATCGAGCCCGGTCCCCGATGCCGTCGCCGGCCGTCAGGCATTGACGCGACCCAGATAACTGCCGTCGCGCGAGTCCACCTTGAGCTTGTCGCCGGTGTTGATGAACAGCGGCACGTTGATCTGGGCGCCCGTCTCGACCGTGGCGGGCTTCGTACCCGCGCTGGACCGGTCGCCCTGCAGGCCGGGCTCGGTGTGGGTGACCACCAGCTCGACGGTCGTCGGCAATTCGAGGTACAGCGGGGCGCCGTCGTGGAACGCGACCTGCACGGGCATGCCCTCGAGCAGGAAGTTGGCCGAATCCCCGACCAGCGACTCAGGCAGCGCGTGCTGCTCGTAGTCCTGGCTGTCCATGAACACGAAGTCGCTGCCGTCGCGGTACAGGTAGGTGGTGTCCCGGCGGTCGACGGTCGCGGTCTCGACCTTCACGCCCGCGTTGTAGGTCTTGTCGACGACCTTGCCGGACAGCACGTTCTTGAGTTTGGTGCGCACGAACGCGGGCCCCTTGCCCGGCTTGACGTGCTGAAACTCGATGATCTGCCACAGGTTCCCGTCGATTTGCAGGACGAGCCCGTTCTTGAAGTCTGCGGTGGATGCCACGTTCGGTACTACTCCTAGAGAATGGCCAGTTCCTTGGGGAACCGGGTAAGCAATTCGGGTGTGGGTGTTTCTTCACTGCCCACGACCAGCGTGTCCTCGATGCGGACGCCGCCATGGCCGGGCAGATAGACACCGGGCTCCACGGTCACCGCGGAGCCAGGAAGCAGTGTACCGGCGGCTGACGCGCTGATTCCCGGCGCTTCGTGGATCTGCAGCCCGACGCCGTGTCCCAGCCCGTGGCCGAAGTTCTCCGCGTACCCGGCGTCGGCGATGACCTGCCGCGATGCGCCGTCGACGTCCTTGAGTGACACGCCGGGCGCCAGCGCGTCGCGACCGACCCGCTGGGCAGCCTCCACCAGGTCGTACAGGTCGCGCTGCCACTGCGCGACCGGCGAGAGCACGAACGTCCGGGTCATGTCCGAGTGGTATCCGGCCACCAGTGCGCCGAAGTCGATTTTGACGAAGTCGCCGGCGGCCAGCTCCGCGTCCGTCGGCCGGTGGTGCGGGATGGCCGAGTTGGAACCCGCCGCGACGATGGTCTCGAAGGACACCCCGTCGGCACCGTGGTCGAGCATCCGCGACTCGAGCTCGCGACCAACCTCCTTCTCGGTGCGGCCGGGGCGCAGCCCACCAGACGCGACCAGATCGGCGAGCGCGGCGTCGGCCGCTTCGCAGGCCAGCCGGAGCAATGCGATCTCGCCCGCATCCTTGACCTCGCGCAGCGCCTCGACGATTCCCGCCGCACGAACCAACTGGGTGTCGCCTGCCACCTTCAGCAGAATCGCGTGCCCGTCGACGGTGACCACGTGGCTCTCGAAGCCCAGCCGCCGCACGTCCCACGATGCCGCGCGGGCCACCAGATGCGGACCACACGCCCGTTCGATGACGACCTCGACGTCCGGCGACTGCTGGGCGGCCTGCGTCCGGTAGCGCCCATCGGTGGCCAGCACGGGCGTTTCGTGTTCGGCCAGAATTAATAGAGCCGCGTTCGAACCGGTGAAACCCGACAGATAACGCACGTTGACCAGGTCGGTCACCAACATTCCGTCCAGTTCGGCGTTGACCAATCGGCGACGCAGACGGTCCCGGCGCTGAGAAATCGTCACAGCGGTTGACGCTACTCGCTACGCTGTGCCCCCATGAGCAAGTGGTTGCTGCGCGGACTGGTGTTCGCGGCGTTGATGGTCGTGGTCCGGCTACTGCAGGGCGCGATGATCAACACCTGGGAAACCCAGGCCCTGTTGATCAGCATCACCCTGGTCGTCTTGTACGCCATAGGGGCGTTCGTCTGGGGCGTGATCGACGGTCGCGGCGACGCCAGGGCCAATCCCGATCCGGACCGGCGCGGCGACCTGGCGATGGCGTGGCTGTTGGCTGGGCTGTTCGCAGGCATCGTCAGCGGCCTCGTCGCCTGGTTCATCTCGCTGTTCTACGACAACCTGTACGCCGAGGCGCTGCTCAATGAGATCACCACGTTCGCCGCGTTCACGGCACTGCTGACGTTCCTGGCGGCCATCGCGGGCGTGGCGCTGGGCCGCTACCTGATCGACCGCAACACCCCGCCGTTCGTGCGCCAGACCGCCGATGGCGAGCGCGCCGACACCGACGTGTTCGCCGCCGTCCGCACCGGAGGCCCCGACGAGACCACGCAGTCGACGCCGGTGACCACCGAGGGCGGCGGCACGGAGCGCGCCGAGCACCGTCCCTAGTCGAGGCTGGCCAGGTACCGCAGCGCCAACAGGTATCCCTGCACGCCAAGACCGACGATCACGCCTGTCGCCACGGCGCTCAGGTAGGAGTGGTGCCTGAACTCCTCGCGGGCGTGCACGTTGGAGATGTGGAGTTCGATCAGCGGCGCAGTTAGTTCCGAGCATGCATCGCGTAGCGCCACCGACGTGTGGGTCAGCGCGCCGGCATTGAGCACGACCGGCTCGCCGGCGTCGGCGGCGGCATGGATCCAGCCGAGCAGCTCGGCTTCGCTGTCACTCTGGCGGACAACGACTTTCAGTCCGAGGTCGGCGGCCTCCTGCTCGATCAGCGCGACGAGGTCGTCGTGGGTCGTGTGCCCGTAGACCTCAGGCTGGCGGCGGCCGAGCCGCCCGAGATTCGGGCCGTTGATCACGTTGACCGTCGGGTAGGCGCTCATCTGACTCATGCTCTTCGCGCGGGCGCTCATCGAACTCCGATCTCCGAGTAGGCAGCGGCCAGCAGTGCGGGGTCCGGGCCCTCCAGCCGACCCGGCTTGGCCAGCCCGTCGAGGACGACGAAGCGCAGCACGCCGGATCGGGTCTTCTTGTCGCCGGCCATGTATTCGAGCAGATGCGGCAGGGCGTCGGCGTCGTAACTCACCGGCAACCCCAACGACGTCAGGATCGACCTGTGCCGGTCGGCGGTGTCGTCGTCGAGCCGCCCTGCGAGCCTGCCGAGTTCGGCGGCGAACACCAGACCCACCGAGACCGCCGCCCCGTGGCGCCACTGGTAGCGCTCGCGCCGCTCGATCGCGTGCGCCAGCGTGTGCCCGTAATTGAGGATCTCCCGCAGCGCCGACTCCTTCTCGTCGGCGGCCACCACCTCGGCCTTGACGGCGACCGCGCGCCGGATCAACTCGGGCAGCACGTCACCCGACGGATCCAAGGCCGCCTCGGGGTCGGCCTCGATCATGTCGAGGATGACCGGGTCGGCGATGAAACCGGCCTTCACGATCTCGGCCATGCCCGCCACGATCTCGTTGCGCGGCAACGTCTCCAGCGTGGCAAGGTCGATGAGCACGGCGAGCGGCTGATGGAAGGCGCCGACCAGGTTCTTGCCCGCGTCGGTGTTGATGCCCGTCTTGCCGCCGACGGCAGCATCGACCATGGCGAGCAGCGTGGTCGGCACGTGCACGATGTCGACGCCGCGCAGCCAGGTGGCTGCGGCGAAGCCGGCAACGTCGGTGGCCGCTCCCCCGCCCAGGCTCACGATGGCGTCCCTACGGCCGATCCCGATGCGGCCCAACACATCCCAGATGAACCCGAGGACCGGCAGTTCCTTGCCCGACTCGGCATCGGGGATCTCGATGCGGTGCGCATCGATGCCGCCGCCAGCCCCGTTGTCGGCCAAGTGGCTACGGATCGCCTCGGCGGTCTGGGCCAGCGACGGCTGATGCAAGATCGCCACCTTGTGACGGCCGTCGAGCACGCGGGTCAGGTCGTTGAGCAGACCGGTCCCGATGATCACCGGGTAGGGCCGCTCGACGAGGACGTCGACGGTTACGGGTTCAGTCATTGCGCGCTTCCGCTCGGCGGGCCAGCGCCGCCGGGCTCGGCGGGGCCTCATTGGTTGGGGCGGGATTCAGCACGGTGGGAAGCCGCCGCCACGCGGACCTCCGGCGTCGTCGCCCATGTTGATGGTCGTTGCCGCAGTCGTCGAGCCGGTGCACGATGTGACGCACCACCGCACCGGGATTGCGCCGATTGGTGTTGACCCGCATCGTGGCGACCTGACGGTACAGCGGAACCCGGGCGGCCATCAGCGTGCGGAACTTCTCGCCCGCGTCGCCGCCGGCGAGCAGCGGCCGCACGGCGCCCCCGGTGGCACGCCGAACACCTTCGGCGGCACTGATTTCCAGGTAGATCACGGTGTGCCCTGCGAGCGCCTCGCGCACCTCCGCGGAGGTGATCGCGCCGCCACCCAGCGAGACGATCCCGTCGTGCTCGGCAAGCGCCGCACGCACCACGTCGGCCTCGATGCGGCGGAACTCCGGCTCGCCGTCGACGAAGATGTCGGCGATGCTGCGGCCGGTGTTCTCGACGATCTTGGCGTCGGTGTCGAGCAGTGGCACGTTGAGCGCCTTGGCAAGCCGACGGCCGATGGTGGACTTGCCCGAGCCGGGCATGCCCACCAGCACCGCCTTGGGCGCCATCAGCCCGACGCCTGCACTGAGGGCACCTGCTCGCCGGAGCGGGCGGCGACGCCGCGCAGGTAGTTGTCGACGTTGGCGCGGGTCTCGGTGAGCGAGTCGCCGCCGAACTTCTCCAGCGCCGCACGCGCCAGAACCAACGCGACCATGGTCTCGACGACCACGCCTGCGGCGGGCACGGCGCAGACGTCGGAGCGCTGGTGGATCGCGACGGCCTCGTCGCCGGTGGCCATGTCGACGGTGGCCAGTGCCCGCGGCACCGTCGAGATCGGCTTCATCGCGGCCCGCACCCGCAGCGGCTGACCGTTGGTCATGCCGCCCTCGAGTCCACCGGCCCGGTTGGTGGAGCGGATCACGCCGTCCCGACCGGGATACATCTCGTCGTGCGCGACGCTGCCGCGCCTGCGCGCGGTTTCGAACCCGTCGCCGATCTCGACGCCCTTGATGGCCTGAATGCCCATCACCGCGGCGGCGAGCTGGCTGTCCAGCCGGTTCTCACCGCTGGTGAACGAACCCAGTCCGATCGGCAGTCCCTCGACGACCACCTCGACGACGCCGCCGAGCGTGTCGCCGTCCTTCTTGGCGGCTTCGATCTCGACGATCATCGCGTCTTCGGCGCCCTTGTCGAACGCGCGGACGGGGCTGTCGTCGATGGCGGCCAGGTCGGCGGGCTGCGGCGGCGGGCCGTCGTAGGGCTTCGAGGCACCGATGGAGATGACGTGCGACAGCACCTCGACGCCCAGCGCCTCGCGGAGGAACGCCCTGGCGATGGTGCCTGCGGCGACCCGGGCGGCGGTCTCCCTGGCGCTGGCGCGCTCGAGGACCGGCCGCGCATCGTCGAAGCCGTACTTCAGCATGCCCGCGTAGTCGGCATGCCCGGGCCTCGGGCGTGTCAGCGGTGCGTTGCGGGCGACGTCGAGTTCAGCCGGATCGACCGGGTCGGCGGCCATCACGGTCTCCCACTTGGGCCACTCGGTGTTGCCGATCTCGATGGCGATCGGCCCGCCGAGCGTGAGGCCGTGCCTGACGCCGGCCAGCACGGTGACCTCGTCGGCCTCGAACTTCATCCTGGCGCCGCGGCCGTAGCCGAGGCGGCGGCGTTTCAGCTGGCCTGCGATGTCGTCCGAGGTGACGCCGACACCCGCGACCATGCCCTCGACCACGGCCACCAAGGCGCGGCCGTGGGATTCACCAGCAGTTGTCCATCGCAACACGCGTCCCATCTTCCCACGACGGACCCCAGGCACCGAAACCGCCGAGCAATCCCGTCATGCCAGCGAGCGCTGCAACAGGATGGTGTCGACGAACCGGTCGTGCTTGTAGCCCACGCGGGTGAGCCGCCCGGCGTCGACGAAGCCGAACCGGCGGTGCAGTTCGACCGACGCGGGGTCACCGGTGTCGGCGATCACCGCGATCACCTCTCGGACGCCCGCGGCCACGCACGCGTCGAGCAGATCGCGCAGCAGTTCGGTACCGCATCCCTTGCCGACGCCGGACGGGGCGACGTAGATGGAGTCCTCGACGGTGGCCCGGTAGGCGGGTCGCGTCTTCCACGGCGCGCAGTAGGCGTATCCGGCGATGGCTCCGTCACGCTCGGTCACCAGGAACGGCAGGCCCGCGTCGGTGATCGCGGCGAATCGGCGGTGCAACTCCTCGGCGTCGGGTGGTTCCAGTTCGAACGTCGCGACGCTGGTGGCGACGTAGTGGGCGTAGATCTCGGCGATGGCGTCGAGGTCGGCGGGTGTGGCGGCACGGGTCGACATGGTCAGCCCACCGTATGGCTACGCGACCACCACGGCGACCGCAGCAACGGCAGCGACGCACATCGACGGACCGTGCGGCACGGTGGCACTCCTGCCGCGCAACGCGATCGCCACCGCCCACAGCGCGGTCAGGACGGGAGCGGCCAGCGCGGCCAACACCCAGGCGTCGACGCCGAACGATCCGGTGAGCGCGCCGACGCCGATCGCCAGCTTGACGTCGCCGGCTCCCATGCCTGCCGGGGCCGCCAGATGCACACCCAGATAGAGGAGCGTCAGGGCGGCCGCGCCGACGAGGGCAGGCACGCCGCGTCCGGTCGCCGCCGAGACGGCCAACACCACCGCGGCGCCGGGCAGCGTCAGCGCGTTGGGCAGCCGGCGCTGCCGGACGTCGTAGACGGTCAGCGCCGCGAACCAGGCCAGCACCCCCAAGCAGGCCACCCCCGCCCCCATCATCGAAGGCTAACGTCAGTCGAGCGCCGCGCTCATCACCTCTTTTGGTGCGGGGCGCCCGGTGAACTGTTCGACCTGGGCGTACGCCTGGTGCAGCAGCATCCGCAGTCCGCTGATCACTCGACCACCCGCCTCGGCGACGGCCGCGGCCAGTGGTGTGGGCCACGGGTCGTAGACCACGTCGAGCAACACCGGCACGGCCGCCACGGTGGCGACGTGGCTGGCGGCGACGTCGGCCGGGAGGGTGTTCACCACCACGTCGACACCCGCCAATGGCGTACCCAACTCGACCCACCGGACGTCGAGTCCGAGACGCTCGCCCAACGACACCAGCGGCGTGGCCTTGTCGCGGCTGCGCGCGACGACCGTGACGTCCCTGACGCCGAGTTGGGCCAGCCCGACCACCGCGGCGGGCGCGGTGCCACCGGACCCCAGGACCGCCGCCCGGCCGGAGGTGGGTCCGAGCGCGCCGGTCACGCCGTCGACGTCGGTGTTGTCCGCGCGCCAGCCGCCGGCCGTGCGCACCAGCGTGTTCGCCGAACCGACGAGTTCGGCACGCGTCGTGCGCTCGTCGGCGAACTCCAGCGCGGCGAACTTGCCTGGCATGGTCACCGACACGCCCACCCACTCTGGGCCGAAACCGCTTACCACCGCGGGCAACTCGTCGGCGGTGCACTCGATGCGGTCGTAGGTCCAGTCGGTCAGGCCAAGGGCGCGGTAGGCCGCGAGGTGAAGCTGCGGCGAGCGGGAGTGAGAGATCGGCGACCCCAGTACGGCCGCGCGTCGTGGCCCGCTGCCGTGCACCAGGCGGCCCTCTTCAGCGGCGCTCATCGCGCGCTGTCGAGGACCCCGTTGCGCCTGGCCAGTTCGATGTTCGCCAGGTGCTGCTGGTAGTCGCGGGTGAACAGAGTCGTCCCGGTCAGGTCGACGGTGACGAAGTACAGCCAGTCACCCGGCTCGGGATTCTCCGCCGCCGCCAGCGCCGGCTGGCCGGGCGAGCAGATCGGCGTGGCCGGAAGCCCTTCGCGCACATAGGTGTTCCACGGGGTGTCCGTGCCGCGGTCGGCGTCGGTGGTGGCCACTTCCTGGCGGTCCAGCGGGTAGTTCACCGTCGAGTCGAACTCCAGGCGGTTGTGCTCGGGTTCGGCGAGGCGGTTGTAGATGACTCGGGCCACCTTGGCGAAGTCCTGCGGTTTGGACTCGCGCTGAACGAGAGACGCCACCGTCAGGATCTGGTACGGCGACAAGCTGGAAGCCTTGCCTGCCTCCAGAAGTCCTTGCTGCACGTACTGCTGTGCGCTCGCCGCGATCAGGGTGGACAGGATCTCCTGCGCGGAAGCCGACGGATCGACGTTCCAGGTGCCGGGGGCGATCAGGCCCTCGATGCGGCGGTGGTCGTTGCCGAGCACCTTGATCGGTTGGAGCGCCCAGTCCGGGATGGACAACGCCGACGGCGCGGCCGACGCCGCAGCCTGTTTGAGGTCGTCGGCCTTGACGCACTGCCTGGTGTCGTCGAGTTGCACACAGGTCGCCTCGGAAATCAGCGTGAAGATGCCCTGCGTGACGTCATTGGTTCTGACGTCGGCGATGTCGTCGAGCTGACGCCCCTCGGGAATCACCAACCGTCCGACCCGGTTTTGCGCATCGGCAAGTCGTGCAACCGCATTCGACGCGGGGATCTCAGTGCGCAGCTTGTAGAACCCGGGCTGAATCGACGAGATCGCGGTGTTGCCCGCCGCGGCCGTGACGAAGGCCTGCACGGTGGCCACCACCTCGTGGTCGAGCAGCGTCTGGCCGATGGCCGTCGTGGAGTCGCCGTTGTGGACCTCGATGACGACGTCGTTGACGCCGTCGCCCTGGTAGTCGTCACCGGCTCCGAAGAGCCCGTGCCACAGCCGGGATCCGAGGAACACCGCACCGATGACCACCACGATCAGCGAAGCGACGGCGAAACCCGTGACGGTCCGGCGCCTGCGCCGGTTGCGCGTCGCGCGTGCCCGTTCGGTGCGGCTCATGCTGCGACGCGGCCTACCGACCGACACCGGCTCGGTGCGCTGGCGTCCCCAGTCGTCAGGCATCGGCCGCTCCGGTGCGGCGGGCCAGAACGGCACGCCGCAGGTCCAGCCAGGTCTGCAGAATGCCGACCGCGGCGGCCTGATCGATCATCGCCCTCTGTCCCTTCGCTTTGATGCCGGCGTCCCGCAGTGACCGCTGCGCGGTGACCGTGGTCAGCCGCTCATCGGACAGCCGCACCGGGATCGGTGCGATGCGGGCGGCGAGTGTGTCCGCGACGCCGATGGCGTCGACGGCCGATGGTCCGGTGCGCTCGGCGAGGGTGCGGGGCAGCCCGACGACCACCTCTACCACCTCCAGCTCGTCGACCAGCCGGGCCAGCCGCTTCACGTGCTTGTCGGTCCGGTCCCGCCGCACGGTCTCCACCGGGGTCGCGAGGATCCCATCGGGATCGCTGGTAGCCACACCGATGCGGACTGTTCCCACGTCGATGCCGAGCCGTCGTCCACGGCCGGGGTCGTCGTCGCCCCCGGGCCGGTCCGGCTGACAGTCATCGCTGCGGCCCACTCAGTCAGCTCCGCTGGCTCCGTGCCACTTCGGCACGCAATGCGGCCAGCGCCGCGTCGATTCCCGAGGCCCCGCTGCCGGACCCCTGCGCGAGGTCGGCCTTGCCGCCGCCGCGGCCGTTCACGGCGGCGCCGAGCGTCTTGACGAGGTCGTTGGCCGACAGGCCCAGGTCTTGGGCGCCGGTGTTCGCCGCCACTACGAACGGCACCGTGTCGCCCTCGCCCTCGGCGATCAGCGCCACCACCGCCGCTTCGGAGCCGAGTTTGCCGCGGATCTCGCCGACGAGGCTGCGGAGATCGGCCGCCGAGATACCCACGGCCATCCGCTGTGCCACGAGGCGGACCTTGCCCACGAGCTCGGCTCCGGCGGCGGCGTTTGCTGCCGCCGCGCGGGCATTCGCCAGGCGCATGCGGTCCAGTTCCTTCTCGGCAGCGCGCAAGCGCTCGACGAGGTTGGCGACACGAGCGGGCACCTCGTCGGAGGACACCTTCAGCGACGACGCCAGCCCGGCCATCAGCGCTCGCTCCTTGGCCAGGTGCTTGAACGAATCGAGGCCGACGTACGCCTCGACCCGGCGCACGCCGGAACCCACCGACGCCTCCCCGAGGATCGTGACGGGACCGATCTGCGCTGAGTTGTGCACGTGCGTACCGCCACACAGTTCGATCGAAAACGGGCCGCCGATCTCGACCACCCGCACTTCTTCGGGATAGGCCTCGCCGAACAGCGCCATCGCGCCCATGGCCTTGGCCTTCTCGAGCTTGGTGTTGAAGGTGTTCACGGCGAAGTCGGCCTCGACGGCCTCGTTGGTGACCACTTCGATCTCGTCGCGCTGCGAATCGGTAAGAGCGCCCTGCCAGTTGAAGTCGAACCGCAGATAACCCGGCCGATTCAACGATCCTGCCTGAACGGCGTTGGGGCCCAATACCTGTCGCAGCGCTGCGTGCACCATGTGGGTGCCGGAGTGACCCTGGGTAGCGCCGTGGCGCCATTTCGGGTCGACTGCCGCGACGATGGTGTCGCCCTCGACGAACTCACCGGACTCCACGACGACGCGGTGCACGAACAGCGTCTTGGCGATCTTCTGCACGTCGGTGACGGCGGCCTTGGCCGCCTGGCTGGACCCGGTGCCGCTGATCGATCCGACGTCGGCGATCTGGCCACCGGACTCGGCGTAGAGCGGGGTGCGGTCGAGGACCAGTTCGACGCGGTCGGGGGCCCCGGCTTCACCGCCGGTGGCGGAGCCGCCGATCCCACCAGCGTGCGCGACGACGGGAACGCGCCTGCCGTCGACGAAGATGCCCAGAATCGTTGCCTCGGAGCTGAGCTCGTCGAAGCCGGTGAACTCCGTTGGGCCCGCATCGACCAGTTCCCGGTAGGCGGTCAGGTCGGCGTGGGCATGCTTGCGCGCGGCGGCGTCGGCCTTGGCCCGCTGCCGCTGCTCGGCCATCAGCCCGCGGAAACCCTCCTCGTCCACGCTCAGCCCCGCCTCGGCGGCCATCTCCAGCGTGAGTTCGATCGGGAAGCCGTAGGTGTCGTGCAGGGTGAACGCATCGGTGCCCGACAGCACGGTGGCGCCCGACGACCGCGTCGTGTTCGCCGCTTCTTCGAACAGCCGCGAACCGGATGCCAGGGTGCGGTTGAACGCGGTCTCCTCGGCCACCGCGATGCGCTGGATCCGGTCGAAGTCGGTCACCAGTTCCGGATACGACGGACCCATCGCGTCGCGCACCGTCAGCATCAGGTCGCCGACGATCGGGGTGTCGATGCCGAGCAGCTTGGCCGAGCGGATGACGCGACGGAGCAGGCGACGCAGCACGTAACCGCGGCCGTCGTTGCCCGGGCTGATGCCGTCGCCGATGATGATCGCTGCAGTGCGGCTGTGGTCGGCGATGATGCGGTAGCGCACGTCGTCGTCGTGATTGCCGGCGCCGTACCCACGTGGAGCGCGGGCGGCAACGGTGTCGATGACGGGACGCACCAGGTCGGTCTCGTAGACGTTGTCGACGCCCTGCAGCAGGCACGCCACCCGCTCGACACCCATGCCGGTGTCGATGTTCTTGCGCGGCAACGGCCCGAGTATCTCGAAGTCCGACTTCGAAGTGCCCTCACCGCGCTCGTTCTGCATGAAGACGAGATTCCAGATCTCGATGTAGCGGTCCTCGTTGGCCACCGGTCCACCGTCGACGCCGTATTCGGGTCCACGGTCGACGTAGATCTCCGACGAGGGGCCACACGGACCGGGAATGCCCATCGACCAGTAGTTGTCGGCCATGTCCCGGCGCTGGATGCGCTCGAGCGGCAGCCCCGCGACTTCCTGCCACAACCCGATGGCCTCGTCGTCGTCGAGATAGACCGTGGCCCATAGCGTTTCGGGATCGAACCCGTAGCCACCCTGATCCTGCGGGTTGGTCAGCAGCGTCCAAGCGAACTCGATGGCGCCCTTCTTGAAGTAGTCGCCAAAGGAGAAGTTGCCTGCCATCTGGAAGAAGGTGTTGTGCCGCGTGGTGATGCCGACCTCGTCGATGTCCGGCGTGCGGATGCACTTCTGCACGCTCGCGGCACGGTTCCACGGCGGCGTCTGCTGGCCAAGGAAGTAGGGGACGAATTGGACCATGCCTGCGTTGACGAACAAGAGGTTCGGGTCGTCGAGGATCACCGATGCGCTGGGCACCTCGGTGTGGCCCGCCTTCACGAAGTGATCGAGGAAGCGCTTCCTGATCTCGTGTGTCTGCACGTGCTGCTGTCCTTAGGGTGCTGGTGATTTCTCGACCGCATTACAGTACCGGTCCGCCGTTGCTCGTCTGACAGCGCAACGAACGGCGCGTGCGTGGAGTGCCGGTCAGGCGTCGATGAAGCTCAGCCGGACGGAGCGCCGGGAATTGTCGCGGTTGAGGTCGACCAGCACCACGCTCTGCCACGTGCCGAGCAGTGGCTCACCGCCCTGCACCGGCACGGTCACCGACGGGGACACGATGCCGGGCATGACGTGATCGGCGCCATGGCCTGGTGAGCCGTGCGAGTGGCGGTAGCGGTCGTCGCGCGGCACCAGCCGCTCCAGGGTGTCGATCAGGTCGTCGTCCGACCCGGCGCCCGTCTCGATGATGGCCACGCCCGCCGTCGCGTGCGGCACGAAGACGTTGCACAGACCGTCCTGGTGACTGCCGCAGAACGAGCGGATGTCGTCGGTGAGGTCGACGATGCGGCGTTTGGCGGTGTCGACGTCGATCACATCGGTGTCCACGTCTCGAGCCTAGTTTCTCCACCTGGTGTGACGCGTGTCTCGTCGCCGGTCAGTCACGGCCTCGCGGTAGCAGCGGACCCAGTGGTCCCAGGTCGATGTTCAGGTCCTCGGGCTGGAGGCCGAAGTACTCGCGCAGTTCCTCCATCGCTTGCTCCAGCCGCATCAGCCCGACGCCCAGCCGCTCCACGGTGGCGTCGGGAAGGTCGCCCGCGTCCACCCGCCGCAGCGCCTGACGCTCCATCAACTGGCGCAGTAATTCGACGATGGTCAGCACCAGCCTGCCGAGATCCCGGCCCACCTCTTCCGGATCCATCTCGATCCGGCCGCCGGAGTGCGTCATCGCTCCATCAACTTGTCCACCGAGCTGATCAATGCCCGCAGCGAGATGTGCACCAAATCCACGTCGGCAAGGCTGATCGTCAGGTCCCCCGTGATCACCACACCTCCGCCCAGTAGCCGGTCGAGCAGGTCGACCAGTGCGATCTCCTCACTGCCGGTGCGCGCGAGGGTCACGACTTCGCCAACGTGGTGAAGGAATACGGCGCCCACGGGCCAGTGAGCTCGAGTCGCAGTCCACTGTCGGTCGCCGCATTCACCTTCTCGGCCAGGCGAGTCGCGCCTGCGTTGTCGACGAGATAGGCGGCATTGAGGATCATCGGCTCCGATCGGCCCGTGAGCCGAGGGTCCTGCGGCGGGTAGACGCGGCTGTCGACGGCGAGCCGCGCGAAGTCGTCGTGCAGTCTGTCGGCGGCCTCCGCCAACCGTTGACGGCCGTGCGCGGCGCGGTCGCGCTCGGCGCGCCTGCGCAACAGGTACGACGTCCCGGGCGCGTCGGAGGCGGCGCTCGACGGCTCCGCCTCCGACGCCTCGCGCTCGGGCGCCGCGTATCCCTTGACACCCCATTCCGAACGGCCACGCACACGGTCCAGCGTGGCAACCAATTCGGCGTGATGTTCGCTGAGCAACTGTCGTACGCCCGCGTCGTCCAGGTAGACCGTCGCCATCCGCACCGGCGCAACGGGATGGCTCCTGGCAGTCCGGTCGACCACCTGGTGGTGTGCACGGGCGAGCTGCTCAAGCCACTCCAGATCTTCGAGACCGGCGCGAATGGCTTCCTCGCCGAACCTCTTTCGATCCACCGACGCGACGACCGCGGCGAGCTTTCCGTCGACGACGACGCGAACCGGTGCGCCGTCGACACCAGGGGTCCCGACCAACTCAGCCGAGTCGGCCAGCGCTGCCTCGCCGATCGCATAGAGGTAGACGCTCTGCTCGGTCATCAGTCGGCTCCCCCGGAGCGGCGGACGGGACGTGACCTGCGGCCGTTCGGCGATCCGCCCTCGATGCCGCGGGACGCCTCGAGCTGCTCGATGCGCTCCCGTAGCTCCCGGTTCTCCCCTGCCAGGTCGCGGTGCCCCGAGCTTCTCGTGCTGAGCGTCGGGTCGTGCTCCCACCAGTCGATGCCGATCTCCCTGGCCTTGTCGACGGAAGCCACCAACAGCCGAATCTTGATCGTCAGCAACTCGATGTCCAGGAGGTTCACCTGGATGTCGCCGGCGATGACGATGCCCTTGTCGAGGACGCGTTCCAGAATGTCGGCGAGGTTGGTGCTCTCCTGCCGGTGCTCGAGCTGCTGGGACCGGTTGGTTGGATAGAGATCGCCGGTCATCGCGACCGCCCCAACGTCTGGCCGCGGGCATAGCGTTCGGTGCGACGGTAGGAGGCCAGGTCGCCCCCGGCTTCCAGACCGACTTCGTAGATCGCCAGGATGTCGCACGACTCCGGAATGCGATGACTCTCAACGACTTCGACACCCACCCGCCAACCGTCGTCGCTGCGCTCCACGGAGACAACGCCCTCCACGTCGTGTTCGGTGAGGTCGCGAATCTGTGCAACGGCCGACCGAGCGGCCTCCGACGCCGAGCCGCGAGGGGGACGTGCCGCCTTGCTCGGTGTTCGCCGCCGCGGAGGCTTTTCGGTTCGTTCGGTCATCGCCGCTGCTCCCGGTTCGTCTACGCCTACTCAGGCCGGTTCATCAACCGCCCGAGCAGCTCGTTCTCCCACTCGACGCATTCCTCCTCGGTCAGCTCGCCCGATCGACGGGCCTCGTCGACCCTCTCCAGCTCGGCGCGGATTCGCACCGGGTCGTAGTACTGCTCTTCGGCGTATTGCTGGATCTGCCCCGCGATCCACACCACGCCCCGAACGGGTGCGAGCGGAAGGGTGAGTAGTCCGGTGAACAGCCCCATCGCTCACTCCTGCGGAACGAAGTCGTAGGGAGCCAGCGGGCCGAGCATCCGGAACGTAGCTCGGCCGGCATAGTCGCGGCCCACGTCCTCGACCGCGTCGTCGAATGGCTGGCTCTCTTCCTTCGCCACCAGGAAGGCGGCGTTGATCACCTCGTCGGGATCGCCTGGCGCCCTTACGGACACATCCGCGGCGAAGGGCGCCAATCGATCGATGATCAGGCGAGCGTCTTGGTCACGCCTCTGCTCCATCGCCGTCACCACCAACTCGCCGAGCCGCAGCCGGTCGTAATACGAAGCGTCCTCCGGGACGTCCCGCACTCGCTGACGCAGGGCCATGATCTCCTCGTCGTCCTGCGCAATCTCGCGCAGCACGGCGTCGCGTTCGTAACGGCCCTTGAGTGTGAACTGGCTCAGACCGTCCAGCTGCTCAAGCGCCTGTAGGAATTGATCGTGGTGAGGGGCGAGCAGTTCCTCCACCACCCCGGCTTCCTCGACGACGGCCGGAAAGCGCAGCGGCAGCACCACCGTGTGCTCAGCCACCGTGTCGACTACCCGTTCGTGGGCCATCAGGTCATCGCGGGTACCGAGCGGGCGATCGGTGGGAACATCGCTCACTATCGCGGCGATTCGCTCGTGGGCGATGGTGGAGACGCGACCCGACGGGCCAAGTCCCGCGAGATTCGGCGGGAGCTGGCTGTCGGAGCTGATCAGTCCGTAGACGAATGTCGCGGTCATTTCTCCCGCTCCCGTGTGCGGGGACGTGGCCGTCGCCGCGGTTCCGGTTCGCGCTCGCGGTGCTCACGCCCCTTGGACACCCACTCGTCGACCTTCTCCACCGCGCCCTCGAGCGCGCCGGAGGACTTGCCCTTAGAAGCGGACTCCACCACGGACTGCACCATTTCCGGAAGGTCCTTGGCGCCCTTGTCCTTGGCGTAGAGGTCGAGTCGATTGGTGGCTTCCGCGAACCGGAGGAAGGTGTCGACGCTCGCGACAACGATGCGGGCGTCGATCGTCACGATCTCGATCCCGATGAGGGATACGCGGACGAACACATCGATGACCAAACCCCGGTCCAGAATGAGTTCGATGACGTCGGCCAGTCCGCTGGCCCTCTGAGACGACGATGTCGCCCGCTGGACGTAGCCGCCGCCTTCTCGTTGCGTCGAAACGGTCATTGGTCATCACCTCATCGGCTTCGGGTGCCGGCAGGCCGCCGCCTGCGACTGCGGGCCGGCCGCTCGTCTGCGTCCTCGTAGTCGTCTTCGTCGGGTTCGTCGGGTTCGTCGTAGGATGCTTCGTCGTCGTAGGCGTCGTCCGAATCCTCCTCGTAGTCTTCGTCGTAGTCCTCCGGCTCCTCGTCGTAGTCTTCGGCTTCGTCGTAGTCCTCGGCCTCGTCTTCGGGTTCGAGTTCGTCGGCCTCGTCTTCGGGTTCGAGTTCGTCGTCCTCGAGTTCGTCATCCTCGAGTTCGTCATCCTCGAGTTCGTCGTAGTCCTCGAGTTCGTCGTCGTCGGGCTCTTCGTCGTCGTCAGGCTCTTCGTCGTCTTCGTCTACGAACTCGGCGTCAACGACGTCGTCGTCACCCAATTCGTCGTCATCGCCTTCGGGGGTCTGAGCGCCGTCGTCTTCGTCGAGGGCCTCCTCGTGCGTCTTGACGACCTCACCGTCCCTGATTTCTCCACGCCAGCCGTCGATTTGGTCCGTGCGCAACAAGGCCGTTGTCATCGCGTGCCGCCGGAAGTGTTTGAGCTCCAGGCGCGCACGCCGGCCTTGCGCTCGCCAGAGATTGCCGGTCCGTTCGAACAGTCCCTGCGGGAAGTACTCCAGTACCACCAGAATTCGCGTGAGGTTGGGGCCGAGACCAGTGAACGTCACGGCACCGTCGACGCGGCCCTTGGCGCCCTTCGACTTCCAAACGATGTGAGAGTCGGGCACCTGCTCGACGATCGTCGCCTCCCATTCGCGACTCGACCAGAACACCTTGACCCGCCACTTGGTCTTCTCATCCGAGGGTTGCTCGACGCTCTCCACCTTCTTCATGAACGTGGAGAAGTCGGTGTACTGGGTCCACAGGTCGTAGGTGATGCGCAACGGCAGACCGACATCGACTGTTTCGACGATGTTGGTCATCTTGAGCTTCTTCTTCTCCCCCTGATGGCCACCTTTCTTGCCGCTGACGAAGTCTTGAACCGAGTCCTTCAGCCCACCCAGAGCGGACCCGACTGTCGAGAGTGGCCAACCGGTCCGCCCGCCCTCGCCCTCGTCGTCGTCTCGACCTGGACGGCGCAGCAGGGAGCGCATACCCTCGCCGCTTTCGGTCACGTCCATCAACCGTTCCGAGAAGCCGGCGACGCGATCCGTCGCGGCCAGCGCGGCGCGTTGGACGACCGCGCCGAGCAACTCCTGCCCTGCCTCGCGCAGATCATCGGTGGCGTCGTTGGCCGTTCGTTGCCTAGCCATTGCCGGCCCCCTTACGGGATCGCGGCGTGCGGGCGGTCTTGGTACCGGCCGTGCTCTTCTTCGGCGTCCGCGTCGACGGCGACGCCGTCCGCTTGGTCGCCTTCGCCGGCGTACTGCTCTTGCTGCTGGACGAACTCTTGGCCGACTTGGGTCGGCTCGTCGACGACCGCTTGCCGGCAGTGCTGGAATCCGACGACCGGCTGCTATTCGCCGCCCGGCTGCTACTCGACGACCGGCTGGAACCCGAACGCCCGTTACCCGACGAACGGTCGCTGCCAGACGATCGGGCGCGACGCGACGGCGTGGCCCCGTTCGACGAGCGGCTTCTGCTCGCCGACCTGGTTGCGCCGCCATCTGCCGTACGACGCCGTGTGGTCGAGCGCGCCGGCCGATCCTCGTCACCGGTGTCGCCGTTGCGTGACGCGAGGTCCAAGTCGACGTCGTCGAGATCGTGCGGTCCGATCCGATCCGTAAGCGCCTCGACCTGGCGCGTGGCCATCGCCACCGCGGCGCCCTTACCTGCCTCGAGGAGCCTGCCGCGGACTTGTTCGGTAAGTGCCGACAGCTCCGGCGATTCACCGAGAAGCTGGCTCGCCTGGCCGAGGATCTGTCCGGGTCCGCCGAGTTGGCGCCCCGCAGCCCACCCCCCGAGCATCATCGCCAGCTTCATCTTCTTGGTCCTGCCGAGGAAATATCCCCCGGCGACGCCGAGTGCTATGCGCGCTCCACATTTCACGACAGTCTCCTATGTACGAGTTCCGATTCGGTGCGCCATTCAGTCACCATCGGAACGAACTGGTCAGCCGTTCCGCACGACGGCTGAATACCCGTGATGCAGGGCACGAAACGGACCGATAAATGGTAATTTCAAGATTGTTCGTGCCACCCACAATCGATGGCAATGTCGCGTTATAGCGCAGGTGTCCACCGACCACAACGGACGAGCACACGCAGTCACAGCGAATTCTGAACCAAAGCGTAGTTGGCAGCGGTACTGGCCGTAGCGGCGATCAAGGTCATCGTCACAGCAGTTCAATCGACGTGTAGACAGGCGAGCTATGTTGCCAGAGCTGAATCGGTCCACGGAGGATGACACATCTGGCTAATGTCTTGTTGTCCCGCCCGCGCGCGATGCCGTCGACACCAAAGACTTTAAGGCGTAAATTCAAGCCGGGCGGGAAATGGCTGACTATGTAAATTCGTCGATGGATTTTGCGATTGTCGCCAATTGGCCGTGAGCCGAAGGCGTTTGCCGAAGGATAAGTGTCATATCATGTTGCTGACATTCGTTACCTTGCCGAATATAATTCGAAATCGGGTTGTTTATCGATGATGGCCGGTGTGCCGTGACGATCGTAATGAA
This sequence comes from uncultured Actinomycetota bacterium, assembly GCA_963849055.1. Lineage (GTDB taxonomy): Bacteria > Actinomycetota > Actinomycetes > Mycobacteriales > Mycobacteriaceae > Mycobacterium. The sequence continues at coordinate 44,837 of CAWKFI010000008.1, read as the reverse complement.
TAGCGTTCGAACAACGCGAGAGAACTCGCGTGCCGAAATTCGGTTCACGGCGCGCGAAGGTCAAGCGGATTGATCGCCCGCACTAGAAGTCGCGGGCCGAATGAGTGGAGGTGACGGATCACCCTGGCGCACAGGCGATTCGCGGGTGCGGTGGGTCCTGGTCGCGCAGCGGAGTAGGGCGGCCGCCCTCGCGTCCGTGGTGTCGGGCCCATTCACGGCGTAGCGCCAACCGCAGATCCGGACCCAGCGATTCACCACAAACCTGCCACCGAAGCATTCTGACGCAGCCGTTATTTGTCGTCAGCTCCGATCAATGGACGCGGGCTTTGCCCGAAGGGCACGACGGCCGACCACTGTGCGGCGCCAGGTCAAGATCAACAACCGTGCCGGCCACCCGTGGCGAGGTGGAAATAATTTGCGCTGTCGTAAACGAGCAAAACCATCACGTGCCCGGCGACGGTTTCCCGGCCGCTCACCACGTGCGTTGTCGTCGGCAAACCACTCATCGATCGCACGCGGCGTCCGTGCTGCCCGCGCACGTTCGCGCTGCCCTCGTATCACTGAGGAGCGACAGCCCGCTACCGCCAGGGACCGCCCGCCGAGAAGCATTGCCCGCCTTGGTTCGGCGGAGGACAGTGATGAGTGGACCGGTGGCGCCACCGGGGCGCCGCCCCAACCAAAGGGGGGTGGATCGTGTTCGCACGAACTACCACAATCCAGGCGCAACCATCATCGATCGACGCGGGAATCGCCTACGTTCGCGATGAAGTGATGTCGGCGCTGCGGGACATGGATGGCTACGTCGGCCTGTCGCTGCTGGTCGATCGGCAATCCGGCCAGTGCATCGCGACCAGCGCGTGGGAGACCGACGAGGCCCAGCGCTCGAGCGCCGAACGGATCGGCGCGGTTCGTGACCAGGCCGCGGCGACGTTCGGCGGCACTGCGACGGTGGCGGACTGGGAGATCGGAGTTCTGCATCGCGATCACCGCTCAGCCGACGGTGCGTGCGTGCGGGCGACGTGGCTCAAGGTTCCTCAGGATCAAGCGGATCGAGCCATCGAGTTCTACAAGACGGCGGTGCTGCCGTCCCTCAACGACCTCGAGGGGTTCTGCAGCGCCAGCCTGCTCATCAACCGCGCTACGGGGCGAGCCGTGTCGTCGACGACGTTCGACAGTCGGGAAGCGATGCAACGCAACGAAGACCAGGCGAAGGAACTCAGGAACGCCCGGACCAGGGAGCTCGGTGCCGACATCCTGGACGTCGGCGAGTTCGACCTGGCCCTGGCGCATCTGCGAGTGCCCGAGATGACCTGACCACAGGGCAGGAGCGGCGTCCGATTGACGGCGACGTTTATTCGGGGATCCCAGGGGTATTTCTCTTCCACCATTCGTCCCTGGAGGAAGAAATGACTATCACCGGCGTCATCACTGCGATTCTCATCGGCATCGTCGTCGGCATTCTCGGCCGACTCGTCGTACCCGGCAGGCAGAACATCTCCGTGATCGTGACCATCCTGGTCGGCATCGTGGCTGCCTTCCTGGGCACTGCGCTGGCGCGCGCGCTCGGCATTCCCACCGCAACCAACGGCATCGACTGGCTCGAATTGCTCGTCCAGGTCGTAGTGGCGGCGATCGGCGTCGCGCTGGTCTCGGCCATGATGGGCCGTCGCCGCACAGGGATGCTGCGGCGCTAGCCCGCGCCGTTGGCCCGCCCGAACAACCAACGCCCCCCGAAGGTCCCGGTCAGCATCGCTGACCGGGACCGTGGCGAGCGTCGAGCTCGTCAGAGGTTCTTCAGCAGCTCGTCGAGCTTCTCGTACCCCTCCGTCATCCCGCCCTCCATGCCGGAGGACAGCAGGCCGTCGCGGGCCTCGACGTTCGGGCAGATCGACCTGCCCCGCAGCCGGCTCCGGCCGTCGCCGAGGTCCTCGAACCACATGAACTCGATGTTCACCATGTCCGGCGCACCCTCGAATTCGAAGGTCTGGATGATGAATTCGTTGTCCCGCACCTTGTGGAACACCCCGTTGAAGCCGAACTCACCGTGTTCGTTCTTGTGCACGTAGCGGTAACCACCGCCAGTCTTGAAGTCCCAGTGTTCGATCGTCATCTCGAGGTCCCGCGGTCCCAGCCACTGCTTGACCAGATCCGGCTCGGCATGCGCACGGAACAGCGCCTCTACCGGAGCGTCGAACTCGCGGGTGAACTCCATGGCGAGGGTGTCGACGGGAGCCTGCAAGTTGAGTGCGTTCGTCATTGTTTCTTCCCTTTCTCTCCTGTCTCGGTCATCGCCGCCAGCAGGCCGTCCAGCCGGCGGTAGTTGCGTTCGGCGTCGAGCCGGTATCGGTCGATCCAGGCCGTCAGCCGTTCCAGTGCCGCCGCGTCCAGGTGCACCGGCCTGCGCTGGGCATCCCGGCTCCGGGTGACCAGGCCGGCCTGCTCGAGCACCTGAATGTGCTTGGACACCGCCTGTTTCGTGATGTCGAACGGCTCGGCCAACTCGTTGACCGTCGCCGGGCCCCGTGACAATCGCGCCACGATGGCCCGCCGGACCGGGTCGGCCAGTGCCAGGAAGGCACGGTCCAGCCCCGTCTCCGCTTCTCCATCTCTCTGCATTGTCAACCTTGTGTTTGATCAACCACTAGATTGATTACAAAGGTAGGAGGCCATGCAGCGGCTGTCAAGTGGCTGTTCTCCCTTTTCTTTTCCCGCCGACACTGCTGGGAGATCGCGAAAACGGCGCCGGGAGCGATCTGCGAGCAGTTTCGGCGAGCTAGCTGGGCGGCTGACCTCAGCGCTTCTTGCGGATGATCGCCCGCAACTTGTCCAACCTGCCCGCGATCTCGCGTTCCGCACCGTGAGTGGTCGGCCGGTAGTAGTCGACGCCGACGATCTCGTCAGGCGGATACTGCTGCGGCACAACGCCATCCGGGTCATCGTGCGCGTACTTGTAGCCGATCGCGTTGCCGAGGCCGGCCGCACCGGAATAGTGGCCGTCACGCAGATGCGCCGGCACCAGCCCGGCCTTGCCCGCCTTGATGTCGGCGATTGCCGCGCCGAGCGCCGTGGTCACCGCGTTCGACTTGGGCGCCGACGCGAGGTGCACCGTCGCGTGCGCCAGCGTCAGCTGTGCCTCGGGGAGGCCGATCAGCTGCACGGTCTGCGCGGCGGCCACCGCAGTCGGTAGCGCGGTGGGATCGGCCATCCCGATGTCCTCACTGGCCAGGATCATCAACCGGCGGGCGATGAATCGCGGGTCCTCCCCCGCCACCAGCATCCGCGCCAGGTAGTGCAGCGCCGCGTCGACGTCGGAACCGCGTACCGACTTGATGAACGCGCTGATCACGTCGTAGTGCTGATCGCCGTCGCGGTCATACCGCACGGCAGCCTTGTCCAGTGACTGCTCGATGGTCTCGACCGTGACCTGCTGGGTTGCCTCGGCCGCGACTTCCAGCGCGGTCAGCGCCCTGCGTGCGTCGCCCGTCGACAGCTGCACCAACAGCTCGACGGCGTCGTCCGTGACGGTCGTCTTCCCGCCGAGACCGCGGGGGTCGTCGATGGCGCGGCGGACGACGGTGCGGATGGCATCGGCGGTCAGTGGCTGCAGTTGCAGGATCAGCGACCGGGACAGCAAGGGCGCAACGACGGAGAACGACGGATTCTCGGTGGTGGCCGCGACGAGCAGCACGACCCGGTTCTCGACGGCGGAAAGCAGCGCGTCCTGCTGCGTCTTGGAGAACCGGTGTACCTCGTCGATGAACAACACGGTCTGCTCACCGTGCACGGCGGCGCGCCGCGCGACGTCGATCACGGCGCGGACTTCCTTGACCCCTGCCGACAGCGCAGACAACGCCTCGAACCGTCGCCCCGTGGCCCCCGAGATCAGCGCCGCAAGCGTCGTCTTACCGGTGCCCGGAGGCCCGTAGAGAATGAGCGACGCCGCGCCAGAGCCCTCGGCGAGGCGGCGTAGCGGCGAGCCCGGTTGCAGCAGGTGGTCCTGCCCGACCACCTCGTCAAGCGTGGCCGGTCGCATCCTGACTGCCAGCGGCGAGGACGCGCCGACGGGCCCGCCCGCGGTCGCTCTCGGCTCGCCGGGCACGTCGAACAGACCGTCGGACACGTTCTCTGCTTACCACGCCGCTGCGACGCGACGGCGAGCCGTCATGAACCCGAGGGTTGCGTGACGAAGTCGATGAGCTCCTCGACCCGGCCGATCAGCGCCGGTTCGAGGTCATTCCAGTCGCGCACCCTGCCGCGGATCCGCTGCCACGCCTGCGCGATGTCGGCCTGCCCGGCGTGCGGCCAGCCGAGCGCTTCGCAGATGCCGTGCTTCCACTCCACGCTGCGCGGGACGACGGGCCATGCCTTTAGGCCGAGCCGAGCGGGCTTGACCGCCTGCCAGACGTCGACGAACGGATGCCCCACGACGAGGGTGTGGGCGCCACCCGGTCCGCGCGCGACGGCGTCGGCGATGCGGGTTTCCTTCGAGCCGGCCACCAGGTGGTCGACGAGCACGCCGAGCCGCCGGCCGGGGCCGGGTTGGAACTCGGCGACGATGGCGGCCAGGTCGTCGATGCCGCCGAGGTACTCGACCACGACGCCCTCGACGCGCAGGTCGTCACCCCACACCTGTTCGACGAGCTCGGCGTCGTGGCGTCCCTCGACGTAGATCCGGCTAGCCAACGCGGTCCGGGCCCGAGCGCCCGCCACCGCCACCGAACCCGATGCCGTCCTGGTCGGCGCGGCGGGCGCCGTGCGGCGCGGCGAGTTGAGGATCACGGGCTTGCCGTCGATCAAGTAGCCGGGACCGATCGGGAAGGACTTGCGGCGACCGTTGCGGTCCTCGAGCTGCATCCGCCCGTATTCGACCCTGACGACGGCGCCGACGTACCCGGTCGCAGCGTCCTCGACCACCAGGCCGATGTCGGCGACGCGTTCGGTCGAGCGGGTCCGCTTCAAACCGTGCGGATTGCTTGCCAGTACGTCGGAACCGTATCGATCGTTCATCCCCGCGATCCTAGGAAGGTTCGGCGCGGATGCCCGGTATCGCCACACCCTGTGACCCTACGATCGAGCGCGTGCTGCTGAATCGGGCCACCGCCGAGGGCATCGCGAACGGCACCATCACCTTGGTCCTGCGCCGCTGGGACGCACCGCGCGCGAAAACCGGTGGCACGCAACGCACCCCGGTGGGCACCATCCACGTCGACGCCGTCACCGAACGCCCCGGTGGCTACCGCGTCACGGCCGCCGAGGCGATCGCGGCGGGATATCCGAGCGCCAAGGCAGCGCAGACCGACCTCGACCGGCGCCCTGCCCGCCATACCTACCTGATCGCAGTGTCGTTCCTTGCGCCCGACGAGCGTCCCGCGCTGGCTGCCGACGACGCGCTCACCGACGACGAGGTCACCGTCATCACCGCCCGGTTGGACCGGTGGGACGCCGCCGGGTCGCCGTGGACGCGTGAATACCTCGCGATGATCGGCGCGAACGAAGCCGTCCGTGCACCTGATCTGGCGGCGCGGGTCGGTCTGGACGTGCCGCGGTTCAAGCGCCGCGTGCGCCAGCTGAAGGGCCTCGGGCTGACCATCAGCCTCGACGTCGGCTACCGGCTGAGTCCGCGGGGTCGGGCCTACCTGTCGATGACGCGACCCGATTAGCCGGACGGACTCACTCGCGGTCACGAATCGCAAATGAGCGTTCGACAAGTCTTCACTCGGTACCTTTAGAGCAAACTATCGGCATTTCACTACGAGGATGGTTGGCACCATGGCGAGCGCGATTGCGTCTGAGCTGGCAGCGGCCGGTTTCCTGGACGCCGCCGAGGTCGGCCGGGGCGGCAGCGGTGTCGTCTATCGCTGCTACCAGAAGGCGCTCGGGCGAAGTGTCGCTGTCAAGGTGCTCGCGTCTGATCTCGACGAAGACGACCGGGAACGCTTCCTGCGTGAGGGCTTCGCGATGGGAGGGCTTTCCGGCCATCCGAACATCGTGAACATCCTGCAGGTCGGCGTGACCGAGAGCCATCGGCCGTTCATCGTGATGTCGTATCACGCAGCCGGTTCCCTCGCGCACCGGGTGCATCGGGACGGCAGGATCCCGTGGCCCGAGGCATTGCGTATCGGAGTGAAGTTGTGCGGGGCGCTGGAGACCGCACATCGGACGGACACGCTGCACCGCGACATCAAGCCTGCCAACGTGCTCGTCAACGATTACGGCGAACCGCTGCTGAGCGACTTCGGCACCGCGCGCATCGCCGGTGGATACAAGACGGTCACGGGCTACTTCACCGGCACCCTGTCCTACACCGCGCCCGAAGTGCTGTCCGGCAAGCCTCCGACGGTCATGGCAGACGTGTACTCGCTCGGCGCGACGATCTTCGCGTTGATCGCCGGAACCGCCCCCCACGAGCGCCAGGCCGACGAGGAACTGATCGCGCACTACCTACGGATCACCTCGACGCCAGTCCCGGACCTGCGCCCGGAGGGAATCCCAGCCGACGTCTGCGCTGCAATCGAGAAGGCGATGGCGCTCGACCCGACCGACCGGCATGCCTCGGCAGAGGAATTCGGTCGCGAATTACAACTGGCCCAGCGGCACAACGGTTTGACGGCCGACACGATGGCGCTCACCGAGCCCGCAGCACCCGAGCAGTCGGGAAGCTCGCAAGCGCCCGCCGTCGTCGGAGCCCGCCGGCCAGCCCGAACCATCCGAAGCGGGTTCCGCTCCGGAGCCGACGGGGCCAACTCCATCGCCGAAACCGATCATGTTCGCGCACACCGCATCGGTCAGCGCGTCGAGCCTGCCGTGGGCGGTGCCGGCAATCACGTCCGACCCCCCGACGAGCGGCACGCCGAAGAAGTGGGATCGCAAGCGAATCTTCATCTCCTCGCTTGCGGCCGTGGCGGCACTGATTCTGGTGATCAGCGGTGTCTTCATCGTCACGTCGTCGCGCGAGACCGGCGGTGGCGAAGCCGCCGAGTCAACCACCGTCCGCTCCACCGACCGCGCAAGCGCAGCCCGAATGGCGGCCGATCGCCGACGCGCGCGTCGCCCGCGACGCGGTAGCGACCACCGAATCCGACGGCACCATCTGGGTTTTCGGCGGCGTGGAGGCGGATGGCCGCGTCAGTGGGCGACACGAGGGCTATGACCCTGCCATCGACAGTTGGAAGAGCGGCGAAAACCTACCCGTTCCCGTGCAACGCGCGATGGCGGTGACTTGGCAGGGAAACCCCGTCGTCATCGGCGGCTGGCGCAGTGAAGGCGCCGATACGAAGGTCGCGACCGACCGGGTGTGGCGGGTCGTCAACAGTCGCTGGACGGAGCTGCCGCCGTTGTTGCAGCCACGGGCGGCAGCGGCGGCAGCCGTCGTGGGTGACCGCATCATCGTCGCCGGCGGGGTGAACTCCGACGGTAAGGTGCTGAACACCACCGAGATCTTCGACGGCACCTCCTGGAAACTCGGCGCCCCCATCCCGACCGCGCGAAAGTTGTTGGGCGCGGCGTCAGACGGCAAGCTGGTGTACGCCGTCGGCGGGACGAACGGAACCACCGACCTGTCGGCGGTCGAGGCGTACGACCCCGCCACGGACACGTGGACGAAGATGCCCGACCTCCCGAGGGGGCGCAGCGACTTCGGTGTGGCGGTCACCGACGCACGGTTGGTGGCCGTCGGAGGCACGGCCGGCGGGCAAGTCCTCAAGAGCGTGGCCGCACTCGATCTCACCACGGCGACGTGGACCGACCTGCCGGACTTGGGGATTGCGCGGCACGGCTTGGCCGTCGACGCAGTCGGCAAGACCGTGTACGCGATCGGCGGGTCGACCGGTGCCGCAGATGGCCAAGCCACCGCGTCGGCGGAAGCGCTGAAGCTCGCACCGCGCAGACCTCAACCCGCACCGGAATGGCGGACGCTGCCGGACGCGCCGACCGCGAGGTTGATGATGGCGTCGACAGTGCTCGACGGGAAGATCTGGGTCGCCGGCGGAATCCGCAACGGCGAGACGCTGCAAACCGTGGAGACCTACGACGCGCAGACCGGAGCCTGGCAACCGCAGCCTCCGCTGCCAATCCCCTTGCACCACGCGACCGCAGCTACGTACCACGGTCAGGTGGTGGTCATCGGGGGTGCCACCGACACCATCGCCGACGCGTCGAACAAGGTCTTCGCATTCCGCGATGGCGAGTGGACGGAGCTTCCGCCCCTTCAACATGCGCGGGCCGCCGCTGCGGCCGCGGTCGTCGATGACAAACTCGTGGTCGTCGGCGGCCAGGACGACAAGCAGCTGGTCGCACAGACCGAGGTGTTCGACGGAGAGTCTTGGACGCCGGCTGCCGACTTGCCAACGCCGCGTGAGCATCTCGCCGCAGTCTCGGACGGCGTCCATGTGTACGCGGCCGGCGGGCGGTCGCTCACCGCAGACGAGAACTCGGCGGCCTTCGAACGGTTCGATCCGGAATCCGGCAACTGGGAGAAACTGGCGAACATGAGCACTCCGCGCGGAAGTTACGGCGCCGCGTACATCGACGGGCGGATCATCACCGTCGGTGGCGAGGAATCGACGCGTGTGTTGGCCACAGTCGAGATGTACGACACGTCAACGGAAAGTGGTCCACCCAGGCTCCGATCAGCACCCCGGTCACGGCCAGGTGGTCGCTGCAGTCGGCTCGACCATCTATTGCATCGGGGGCGCCGACCGGCCCACCCATGAGGGGCCCATCGCTGCGGTCGAGGCCCTCGACTTCACGTAGCGCGTCCCACCGCCGTCGCGCAGCTGAGCGATGGTGACGGCTCCGCGCCGGAGTGCCTCGTTGGCCAGACGGACCCTGCGGTCACCCTCGGAGGGAATGGAGAACTTGTCGTACAGATTCAGCAGATGCTGCTTGACGGCTGCCTCGGTCACGACCAGCTCGCCGGCCATCCGCCTGACCGATGCGGGCTCGGGGAACGGCTCGTCGGAGACCAGGGGCCGGCACAACACGACGAGTACGTCGAACTCGCGCCGGGTCAGCCGCGGCGGCAGCTCGATGGGCTGGGCCGTGACGGTTTCCTCCTCGATTGCCCCGTTGGCCGCCCTGACCTCCCAGAAGATCAGCCGTGACTTGCCGACGCGCACCTCGTCACCGGAACGCAGGACGCGCTCGGCAGAGATCCGTTCCCCATTGAGATAGGTGCCGTTGCGGCTGCCCAAATCTCGTATGGACCAAGCGAATCCGAGGTTCTCGAGAACGGCGTGCAGCCGCGAGACGGTTTCGTCGTGATCGAGCGACACCGCATTGGTCGGGGCCTTGCCGAGGGTCACTCGTTGGCCGCTCAGCGGGATCAGCTCCCGTCCTGACGGCTTCGCGACTTCCAGGTGGGAAGACATCCAGACCTCCTGTCCGGGCAATTTTCGCCCAGACAGGAGGTCTGCATGTGGAGAACGCGGTCAGATCATGCGGCCGGCGTGCGGTGGCTGGGTCGCCACGCCGGCGGAATGAAACGACGGATCTTCTCGGATTCCAAGATCGGCGGCCACGGCCATTCGCTCTTGCCCCGTCCGCGGGGAGCCTTCAGGAAGGCCAGCCCGAGAATGAGGCCGAAGATCAGGTGGCCTACCAGTGTGATCGTGACGGTCGCCGTGTTGAGCGGGAACATCATCTCCTCGCCGCGCGGAGCCAGGGCGACGGTGGCCATCAGGCCGGCCCACGTGGGGAAGACCGCGAAGCCCACCGCAGCGAGCACGGTCTTCGACGTTCGACCACCGGTCGATGCCCAGCGCGAAGGCGACCACGAAGAAGGCGACGCCGAGCCCGCCACCGTCGCCGATGTAGCGCCAGACGTAACCAACCGCCGCACTGCCCGTGGTGTCCGGTTCCCCGGTGACCCACGCGCCCATGACGGGGATGAAGTCGCCCATCAATCCCAGGACGTGCACGGCGAACAAGCGGGCTCCGTCATAGACGATGCACGCCACCATTCCGGCGATGAGGCCGCGCCCGACGATCACGTCGATTCGATGCGGCGCGAAGGCGACCATTGTCGCAAGCAGTGCGGTCAGCGCGATGAGCACCACCGACGTGAGGCTCTGCGGCAGTAGACCGAACACGTCCACCGAAATGCCGAGTATGGGCATCGCCGAAAGCACCAGCACCAACCCGAGCCGCGCCATGTCCCACTTGCCGGGCCGGCTCTCGACCGTGCCGAGATCGGCATAGCGTTGGCGCACTGTCTTGGCGACACTGCCGATCACGGGCAGGTCGATCGGTCGCATCCGCACCGTCTTGCCGTCGAAGGCACTGATGGCCTTCGGCAGCGCCTTCAGCGGCACGTTGACCGGGCTCAGCCGCGTCGTCTTGGCGTCGTCGGTGAGGACCGTGCTCGGCATTGGCCGTGCTGACAGATCGGCGAGACGCACCCGCACTGTTTCTTCGACGACGGGACGCGTGGTGCCAGTCGGTGCTGTCGGGCGCATGGGTCTTCCTAAATCCGTTGATCTGCAAGTGACGAGACTCATCGTCGCCATCGCGCCGCGGTTGCGTAATCGCTGGAAAGGCAGACTTTCGACCGCGCGGGTAAGACTTTCCTATCCGCGAGGTAAGGGGCTCGGGGCTGACCCCTATTGGCTCAACTTGGTGTTGATGTCGAACAGGACCTGCTCACCTTCGACCTTGAGCACCTTCATGTGCGCGGTGTAGTCGCCGTCCGGACCGGTGAACTTGCAGTCGAATTCCTGGCCCACCTTGGCCTCGACGCCGTCGGGGCACTTCACGTCGGTCGGCTTGAAGTCCGTCTTCTCGGACACCAGGTCGACGACCGACTGAGCGGCGCCCTCGGGCTTGATGGTGGAAGCGCCGCACGCCGCGAGTTGCAGCGTTGCCGCACCGATGAAGAATGCGGCGCCGAGGCGGATTCCAAGAGTTCGGGTCATTTGCGGAATGGTGCTAGACGGTTTGCCGGAGGTCAATAGACACGCCGCGGGCTGGCTGAGCAGTTGAACTCCTCGGCCACACGCGTCGTGGTAACGGGTGTGACCTGAATCCACGGCAAGGGGGCAACCATGCGACTGCGATCATCCGTCCACGCCGGCTGCGCGATGGCAACCGCCACCACACTTCTCTTCGCGCCCGCGGCCCTGCCCGAGCCAGAAACCGCGCCGCCCGTCGGCACGGTCAGACTCGCGGCCACGGCCTCCGCGATCCCCGCGGCCGCCCCGCCGGGCGCGCTGATCTCGCAGTTCCTCGTCAACCAACTGGAGAACTGCTCCCTGATCTGCCCGTTCATCGTGCAACTCGCCATCGAGCCAACGATCAAGTTCGCCATCATTCCCGCGACGTTCGCAGCGGAACTCCAGTCGGGACAACCGCTGCTGAAGGCCATCGCCTTGACCGACGCCACGGTGAGTGGGGCGGCCAACGCCGCCCTCACCGGCATCATCGACAACGACCTCGGCCTGGTCCTGCCGCGCGCGCAAAACGCCCTGGAAGTCGCCGTGATCGGGTTGATCGGCATCGGCACCACCGCCGTCACGCAGCCCGGCGACCTCATCGCCGCCGTCAGTACCGCGCGCGCCGACTTCCTCGCTGCGCTGAAGCAGCCACCCGGAACGATGCCGCCCCCGACGGTGCACAACGAGCTGGAGGCCGCGGCGGTACGAACCATCGAGGTGATTTCGGCGTTGACCTTCCAAGCGCCCGAACGCCTCCTGCTCGGCGTGACGCAAGCGGCGGACGCCTTCTTCTCGACCGTCGGCGCCACCGGCAACGTCGGAAGCGGTCTGACTGCTGCGGGTGCGTCGGTCGCGACGACGATCGACGAGTCGGTCGCCTTCGTCCGTCATGCACTGACCGAGCCGATTCCGATCTCGGCAAGCGCAGCCACCACGGCTGTCAACACTTCAGACACGAGACCGTCGGCGGCGGCGCAGCTCCGAACGGCCACGACGAAACCCGACTCCCCCGTCGTGAACTCGCCCCGACGAATCAGCAAGCCGGACAGCGACACTCCTGCCAAACCGACGGCGAAGACCAAAGCCGGCAGCGCCAAGCCCGACGGACCGGCGAAGGACGGCGTCGGCCGGCGCCACGACGACGATCGTTCTGGCCCGTCGCACCGCGACACCCACCGGACCGCCAAGCACTCCGACGGGTGAAGCCGCCGAACGCGGCTACTCGGCCAGCTGGTTGACGAGGGCGGAGAAAATGCCCGGCATCGCGGCCGCCGCAGGCACGATCGCCGACCTCACCGGCCCGATGGCACTGGCCTGCAAGAGACCGGCCGTCAGGAGCCGGTAGCGGCGCGACATCCGGCGCCATTGGCGGTCGTAGTCACCGGGCCGGTGGGCGGCGACGCAGCCCACCAGTAGCTCGGCGCCACCGAAGGCGATGCCGAGGCCCTCACCGGTCAGGGCGTCGACGTAGCCCGCGGCGTCACCGACCAACAACACGCGGCCCGCGGTCCGGGCGCGCACCTTCTGCTGCAACGGGCCCGCAGCCCGGTCGCGGCCGTGCGCACATCCCCGCACCCGAGCACCGAGGGCAGCGAAATCAGCGAGGTGACTGTCGAATCCGCCCCGCTGGGACGTCAGGATCGCGATCCCCACGCAGTCGTCGGCGACCGGTGTTACGTATGCCTCGGCATCAGTGCCCCAGTGCACTTCGACGTGGTCGGTCCACGGCGCCGTCTGCACGTGACGTCGCAGACCCCACCGGCGTCGCCCGCCGGACGGTAGCTCCAGTCCCATCGATCGCCGGACGGGCGAGTGCAAGCCGTCCGCGGCCGCGAGGTAGCGAGCTCGAAATCCGCCCGCGCGAACCGCTTCCGCGTCCTGCGTCACGTCCGCCACCTCACCCTGCACCACGCGCACCCCGGCGGCGTCCGCGGCCACGGCGAGCGCGGCATGCAACACCGTCCGCCGCACTCCCCGCCCCGTGCCGGCGCGGAACCGCGCACTCGCCGACCGACGACCGTCGAGATACGTGATGCCGCCAAGCGTCCTACCGGCCGGCTCGACGCCGAGTCGCTCCAACTGTGCGACGGTGTGCGGCATCAGTCCTTCCCCGCATGCCTTGTCGATGGCGCCGCTTCGGGGTTCGATCACCACCACCTCCAGGCCCGCCCGAGCCCCGTACAAGGCTGTGGCGAGCCCGGCCGGGCCTCCCCCGGCGACGAGGAGATCGATCACGTCAGTCTTGCCAGAGCGGCGTTCTCGACCTTGATCCGCGCCATCATCAGCGCCGCGTTCAGCACCGTGAACGCTAGGGCCGTGATCCAGGCGGTGTGCACCAGTGGCAATGCGACGCCTTCGGCCGCGACGGCGACGTAGTTCGGGTGCGAGAGGTAGCGGTAGGGGCCGCCGGTGACGCGCGCCGCGCCGGGCACGACGATCACCCGGGTGTTCCACTGCCAGCCCAAAGTGGTGATGCACCACCACCGCAAGCCTTGGGCGGCCAGCACGACCGCCAGCATCGTCCAGCCCAGCGCCGGGATGAAGGGCCGGTGCAAGCCGATAGCCTCGACCAGGCAACAGGCGAGCAAAGCGGTGTGCAGAACCACCATCGCCGGATAGTGGCCCTTTCCGAACTCGGTGCCGCCGCGGGCCAGGCTCGTCGCCCGGTTGCGTTGCGACACCACGAGTTCGGCCACGCGTTCCGCCGCGACCACGCCGATGAGGACCTCGTAGGCGAGCACCGATCAGTGCCAGCGCAGGAGCACGAGTTCCGAACAGAACCCGGGACCCATCGCCATCAGCACACCCGGGCTGCCGCTGGGCGGCTGTTTGGCGATCGTGTCGCGCAGGACGTGCAGTACCGACGCGGACGAAAGGTTGCCCACCTCGCTGAGCGAACGCCACGTGAGTTCGAGTGCCTCATCGGCCAGCCCGAGTGTCGAGGTGATCGCCTCGATCACCTTGGGTCCGCCGGGATGGCTCACCCATGCACCGACCTGGTCGATGCGCAGATCATGCGCCGCAAGGAATTCGGTGACGTCATCGCGCAGGTACCGCTCGACGACCTCGGGCACTTCGCGGCCGAGGACGATCTGGAATCCCGAATCGCCGATGTCCCATCCCATCGTCCGCAGTGAGTCTGGATAGAGGTGGCTGCGGGAGTCGAGAACGTCGGGTCCACTGGCACCGCTCGTTTCCGCGCGCCGCGCGCCCACGGCCACCACGGCTGCCGCCCCGTCGCCGAACAGCGAGCCGGCGACCAGGTTGGCCATCGACGGATCCGCCGTTTGCAGCGTGAGGGAACAGAGTTCGACCGCAACAAGCGCGGCGACGCAATCCGGCGCGCCCCGGAGGTAGTCGTTCATCCGCGCCACGCCTGCAGCGCCTGCGACGCAGCCCAGGCCGAAGACCGGCACCCGGCGTACGTCGGGGCGCAGGCCCACCCGCGCGGCGATGCGGGCGTCCAGCGAAGGCACCGCGACGCCGGTGACGGTAGTGGACATGATCATGTCGACGTCGCCAGGGACCAGGCCCGCATCGTCGAGCGCACCCTGCAGCGCCGCGCAGCCGAGTTCGGTTGCCTTGTCGATGAATACGTCGTTGGCCTGTCCGAAGTCCGTGAGTTTGCCGTATTCCTCCAGCGGCAGCACCAGGTGGCGGCTGGCGACCTTGGAGCTTGCATGGAAGTGTCTGATCAACTCCTCGTGAGGTGCATTCACCGGTAAGTCGATCAACGCCTGGGTGATCTCGTGTTGGATATAGCGATTAGGCGGCAACGCACCGTGCACGCCGGCGATGACACTCGTCTGCTCCATGTCGGGGACACGAAATCCGGCGCCGATTGGTTCGATCCGGGCGGCTACGCTCCGCCGCTGGCAGCCGCGAGCTTGGCCGGGTCGGACGTGACCTCGTCGATCACGGTGTGAATGAAGCGCATCTTCTCCAGGACCTTCGCCGGGAGGACGAACGGGTAGAGGTCGTCGTGGCCCATGGACCGGTTCACCATGTTGAGCGCCCACGACAGGGGTAGCCACATGTCGATGATGGCGTCGAAACCGCTCGGTCCCAGATTTCGTCGCTCGAAGGTCGCGGCGGCCGGCGCGAACGTGAAGGCGGCGGCGGTATCCAGGGTGTCGCGGATGTGCAGGTAGTGCGCAAAGGTTTCCGCCCAGTCCTCGGCGGGATGCATGGTGGCGTACGACGAGACGTAATTGTCCGCCCAACCCGGCGGCGCGCCCTGGCTGTAGTGCCGGTCGAGTGCGGCTTGGTAGTCGGCCTCGGGATCGCCGAACAACTCCTTGGCCTTCGCCTGATACTCCGGCGCGGCACCGACGAGTCGGTAGTAGTAGTAATGCCCGATCTCGTGCCGGAAGTGGCCGAGCAGGGTGCGATAGGGCTCGGCCATCGCGATGCGCAATTGCTCGCGGTGGACGTCGTCGCCTTCGGCGAGGTCGAGCGTGATGACACCGTTCTCGTGGCCGGTGAAGACCTTCTCGGACGCGCTGGACAGCAGATCGAACGCCAAGCCGTAATTCGGGTCCTCGTCACGGCCGATGATGGGAAGTTTCAGGTCCACCAACTCGACGATCAGCCGCCGCTTGGCCTTCTCCGCCGTGGCGAACGCCGCCATGGCCGGGATGTCGGCGTCGTTGGGCCGGGTGCGGGTCAGCGCACACGATGTACACAGCCGCCGAACGGGGGCCACGCGGACCAGCCAATTGCACTCTGCGGCATGTAGATTCGCGCACAGTTGGTACTCGCTGGCATCGACGGCCCCGCCGTGCTCGCTCTCCGCGCCCGACGCGATGACGAGAAAGGCCATGTCGTCCAGCGAGAAGCCCAACCTGCGGCCACACGACAGGCAGACCGAATTCTCGAATGCCAGGTGCTGCCCGCAGTTCGGACAGATGAAGTCACGCACGCAGGATTCCCCCCTCGAACGGGACCACGTCGACGGCGACGTCGATCACGCTGCTCTCCGAGTCGGTGTAGATGATGCCGCGCAGCGGCGGCACGTCGGCGTAGTCGCGGCCGAAGCCGACGACGATGTAGCGCTCGTCGACCATCTGATCGTTTGTGGGATCCATGCCCAGCCACTGGTTCTGGGGTGTCCACACCGACGCCCAGGCGTGCGAGGCGTCGATGCCCACCATGCGTTCCTTTCCTGGGGGCGGGGCCGTCGCGAGATAGCCGGAGACGTAGCTGGCGGCGAGACCGTTGGCACGCAGGCAGGCGATCGCCAGCCGTGCGAAGTCCTGACATACCCCCTCCCGTGCCGCCAAAACCTCGCTGACCTTGGTGGACACCGTCGTCGAACCCGAGCGGTAGGTGAAGTCGGTGTAGATCCGGGTGTTCAGGTCCCGCAGTACGTCGATCAGTGGCCGGCCCGGCTCGAAACTCGGTGCGGCGTAGGCGCGTACGTCGTCGGTGATCTCGGGGGGCTGCAAGTCCAGGGTGAACTCGACGGCCAGCGCGCCGTCGGGTCCGACCGGACGGGCGATCTCCCACGGCGCCTTCGCCGGGCCGCTGCCGTACAGCTCGGCCGGCGGCGCATCCACGTCGACGACCGAATGGCTGGTGACCGACAGCGTGCGGTGTCGCTCGGTGACGTGGAAGTAGGAGCTGATGTTGCCGTACCCGTCCCGGCTGGTGGAGCTGTCGGCCGCCTCGGGATCGAGCACGAGTTCGTGCGACAGGCAGCGCTGACGGTTGGAGTCCCGTGGGGTGAGGAAGCCCCGGCCGTAGGAGCTCGTCACGTCGTCGGAGTAACGGTAGACCGTGCGGTGCGTGATCTCGTAGGACCGGCTGGCGCTGACCGTCGGCCCGTCGGTGAAGCTTTCGGAGCTCACGGCATCACCCGACGCTCGTCGGGACCCCACAGCGGCTGCATGCCACCCGGCAGGGACAGGTGAGTGGAGGTGATGATGCGCGACAGTTCACGCAGATCGGCGTGGATGCCGTCGAGCAGGTCGGCCAGCTCGGCCCGCTTGCCGTCCGGCGTGACGTCCTCGAGGTCGGCCGGATCGAGCCGCCGCAGCCGCGCGGCGACCTCGTCGATGAGCCGTTCGGGCCGCGACGAACCCGACGACGATGGCAGGGCTTTGAGGTTCGTGCGCAGCCGCTCGAACTGATAGGCCAGCGATCGAGGGTTCTCCTCGTCGAACAGCACCAGGTCGGCGACGGCGGCGACGCTCACCTTGCCCAGCGTGCGCCTGCGATAGATGACCGACGACTCGCATGCCACCAGCGCGGACTCGGTGATGGTCTGCTCGGCGCCTGCACTCCGCACGGTGGTCAGCGTGGCACTCAGGAGCGTGACCAGCCAAATTCCCCGCTCGATGCGCTTGCCGATGTCCATCACGGTCCAGCCGACGTCGTGCACCATCGACTCGGCCGCCACCCCGGACAGCGCGAGCATGCCTGCGAGCGTCTGACTGTGGGCGTTCGCCAGGTACGCCTCGCCCTCGTTCTTGGAATCCGGCGGCGAACCGGACGGGTGCAGCACCGCACGCTCGACGGCGGCGAGCACCATCCAGGTGTCGTTCGACATCTGGTCGCGAACCGAGCGCGAGGTCAGGCCCAGCCGTTCGACCGATTGCGCCAGCGCGCCGGGGCGGTGCCGGTCGGCGGTGAGCGCCCACAGCGTCGTCGGCGCTGTCGCGACCAATTCGGCGTAGTCCCCGTCGCCGCCGGCGTCGGTACCGGTGATCCGGCCGAGCGCGGTGAGCAGGACGGGCACGCACTCACTTCCGGCCAGGTCCCTGCGGTACCGGAATTCGTGGTACCGCTCCCGCGTGATGTTGAGCAGCCGGGCCATGCTCTCCGCGCGCTCGGCGTAGCGGCCGAGCCAGAACAGGTCGGACAGCACGCGCGGCGAGCTGACGGCACGGGTGGGGCTGGGGGTGATCGCAGGCAGGTCCACCGACGGCGTCGGGATCCGCTCGGCCGTCACCCTGTCGGGTGTACGGATCCAGATATCCTTGGCCGCAACGGTATTCAGTTTGTGTGCGGCGTGCCCTGGGGCAAGCAGGTAGCCCAGTCCGCCGATCATCGGCGCATATCCGCCGCGCTGGGCGACGGTGAAGAAGCGCATGCCGACGCTGCCCGACGACAAGCCGGTGGGATGCACGTCCGTTGGCGCCGAGGAGAATTGGGGCAACTCCTGGCCCACCCACTGCCACGGCGTGGCAGCGATCCGCGCGGCCAATGCCTCGCGTCGCGCTGCCGACAGCGAGGGGCCGACGATCGTCTCACCACCGGTGACGGGCTTGATCAGCAGCGACGACAGGTTGGCGAGCAGGTGCGATCGCTCCACGTCGATGCCGCCCCAGTACGCAGGCGCGGTCAGCAGCAGCGGCGTCTCGCCAAGCAGCAGCTCGGCCAATTCGGGCAGGAACCGAAGCAGCCCTGGGCTTTCCAGGACGCCGCTACCCGAGTGTGTTGACCACGGTCACCGCCCCGCGCCGCAACACCTCGACCAGCCCGACGACGCCGAGCCGCGAGTCGGGGCGCAGGTCCAGCGGATCGGCGTAGTCGGCGTCGACGCGGCGCAGCACCACGTCCACCCGCTTGAGCGTGCCGAGCGACCGCATCCACAACTTGCCGTCGCGGACCACCAGATCGGCGCTCTCCACCAACGGGAAGCCCAGCACACTGGCCAGGTAGGCCTGGTCGAACGCGGTCTCGGAATGGATGCCAGGACTCAGCACCACCACGACGGGTTCCTCGGCCGACTCGGGGGCGGCGTCGATCAGCGCGAGGCGTAGCGCTTGCGCCCACGGCGAGGCGGGCCGTGGGCCGATGCGCTCGTAGAGGTCGGGCATCGCATGTGCGGCGACGCGACGATCGGCCAATGCGTACCCGGCACCCGAGGGCGCCTGGGTCCAGTCGGCGTTGACCACGAAGTCGCCGCCCTTGTTGCGGCTGACGTCGCAGCCGTGCAGGAACAGCTGATGGCGCCCCGGCACGACGATGCCGCGGGCGGCCCTGACGTAGCCAGGATGGGCGAACAGCAGGGCTGGCGGCAGCGTGCCGCTGGTGATCGACCGCCGCGGCCCGTACAGGTCCGCAAGGACGGCGTCGAGCAGCCGCGACCGCTGGACCAGACCGGACTCGATGGTGTCCCAGTCCGACGCCGAGATCACCAGCGGTAGCGCGTCGAGGTGCCAAGGGCCGGGCACCGACGTGCCATCGCCGTTCGTGACCGCTTCGCCGTGCCTGTCGACCTGGACGAACGTGATGCCGTCGTTGTCGACGAGGCTTCTGACCGCCGACCGCAGCCGGTCCAGCCCGCCGCGCCCCCGCTCCGACACGCATTCGGCGAGGTCCTGCCATGCGGGCCGGATGTTGCCTCCCGCGTCGACGAACTCGTCGTAGCCGGTGGCCGCACCGCCCCTGACGTCGAACAACGCCTCCTGCGCGCGTGCCGAGCGGTAGCCGGCCAGCACGTCGTCGGCATCGCCGACCGCAGGGGGCGGCTCGGGTGAGCCGCTAGCGCGAAGAATCATCAACGCAGAACGGTACGCACCCGGCGCAGATCCAAGATCCCCGGCGCGCCCACATCGGTGGACTGGCGGGCCTGCTTCTCGCGGATGTCGGACATGTCGACCTGTCCCGGGGTGAACCCGGCGGCTTCGAAGCGCCTGCCGCGGCGGGACTCGGCCTCGACGGCGTTGACGGGCGGCGTCTCGTACGACCGTCCGCCGGGATGGGAGACGTGATAGGTGCAGCCGCCGCGGGAGACCCCATTGGCGGTGTCGACGAGTTCGAACCGCAGCGGTCCGTCGACGGTAATGGTCGGATGCAACGCACTCGGCGGTTGCCACGCGCGGTAGCGCACCCCGCCGACCTGGACGTCGGGGTTGTCGGTGGCCAGCAGTGGGATCGGGTAGCCGTTGGCGGTGACGACGTAGCGGTGCCGGTCGGCACCGATGAGCCTGACCTGGATGCGTTCCACCGACGAGTCCACGTACCGGGCGGTGCCGCCTGCGGTGGACTCCTCCCCCAGGACGTTCCACGGCTCGATGGCGCCACGCAGCTCGATCTCGACACCGTCGAACACGGCGGTGCCGATGCGCGGGAAGCGGAACTCGGTGAACGGGTCCAGCCAACTGGTGTCGAAGTTGATTCCGTGCGCCCGCAGGTCCGCGGCGACGTCGGCGATGTCGTGAATGATGAAGTGCGGCAACAGATATCTGCCGTGCAGGTTGGCGCCGTGACGGATGAGCGGCGCGTGCAGCGGTTCGTCCCAGAACCAGGACACCAGCGCGCGGACCAACAGCGATTGCACCATCGCCATCTGGAAGTGTGGCGGCATCTCGAAGCCGCGCAACTCCAGCAGGCCAAGGCGGCCGCGTGCGCTGTCGGGGCTGTAGAGCTTGTCGATGCAGAACTCGGCGCGGTGGGTGTTGCCGGTGATGTCGGTGAGCAGGTGGCGCAGCGCACGGTCGGTCACCCACGGCTTCGCCGTCCCCGAATCGCTTGTCAACCTTGCGATCTCGGCGAACGCGATCTCCAGCTCGTAGAGCGAATCCGACCGACCCTCGTCGACGCGGGGTGCCTGCGAGGTGGTGCCGATGAAGCGGCCGGAGAACAGGTACGACAGTGCGGGGTGGCGCTGCCAGTAGGTCAGCATCGATACCAGCAGGTCGGGTCGGCGCAACAGCGGCGAATCGGCAGGAGTGGTGCCGCCCAGCGTGATGTGGTTGCCGCCACCGGTGCCGCCGTGCGTGCCGTCGAAGTCGAACGACTCCGTCGACAGCCGGGACAGGCGGGCCTCCTCGTAGAGCATCTCCAGTTGCTGGCGCTGCTCGGCGAAACTGGCCGTTGGCGCGACGTTGACCTCGATGACGCCCGGGTCCGGGGTGACGGACATGGCCACCAGGCGCGGATCTGGCGGCGGGCCGTAGCCCTCGATGACCACCGGGCAATCCGCCTTGGCGGCCGCGGCCTCGATCCGGGTGACTAGGTCCACGAAGTGCTCGAGTTCCTCTGTGGGCGGTAGGAACACGTACAGCACACCGTCTCGGACTTCGGCGACCATCGCGGTCGGGGGCGCACCATCGGCATCCTCGACCGGGGTGGCCGCATCGTCGGATGCCGAATCCAGGGACGGCATCAGCGCGCCACGACGCCTCGAGGGGTCGGCGTCGAACGACGGGCGCGGTGGGTGCCAGCTGACCGACTTGAGCGGCAGCCGAAGGCCGGCAGGCGAGTCGCCGTCGAGCAGGACCAGGCGTCCGCGGCGCAGCTGCCAGTCCGCGCTGGCCCATCCGGTGTCGTCGTCTCGACGGTGCAGCGGCATCACGTAAGCCGCAGGCTCGCTGACGGTTTCGTCCAGGCGGGCCAGCAACCCGGCCCGAGCGTCGGCGGTATCGGCCGCAAGATCCTCGTCGGTCGCAACGGGTTCGCCGGCCGGTAGGCGCACCGAGTCGCCCAGCCGGCTCAGCGCGTCCTCGTAGGCCGGGCGCACCTGGCTGGCGGGCAGCCCGAGCCCGTCGGCGAGGTAGCCGAGGAGTCGCCGTCCTGCGTCGGCCGGGGCCTCGACGGTCTGCGGATCGGTCGACCACGGGTCGGCGAGCAGAGCTTCATTGGTCCACATGGGTGTTCCGTCGGCACGCCAGTACAGACCAATCTGCCAGCGCGGCAACGGTTCTCCCGGATACCACTTGCCCTGGTTGCGCTGCACCAGACCTTGCGGTGCCCATTGCGCTTTCAGCCGGGCGGCCAGCACCGACGCGCGTTCACGCTTGAGCGGGCCGTCGGCGTCGGTGGTCCACTCCGGATCGACCTGGTTGTCGATGGAGACGAACGTCGGCTCGCCTCCCACGGTGAGCCGGACGTCCTTGGCCGACATCCGCTCGTCGACCCGGGCGCCGAGGGACTGGATGGCGTCCCACGCCGCCTCGGTGTACGGCAGCGTGACTCTCGGGTCCTCGTGGACGCGAGTGACCAGATTGGAGAAGTCCAGCGTCGTCTCGCACGGCTCCGTCGCACCGGTGATCGGCGCCGAGGACGCCGGGTGCGGCGTCGCCGACAGGGGTATGTGCCCTTCCCCGGCGAACAATCCGGAGGTGGGATCGAGCCCGATCCAGCCGGCTCCGGGGATGTACACCTCCGTCCAGGCGTGCAGGTCGGTGAAGTCCGCGGTGGGACCCGACGGTCCGTCGAGCGCCCGCACATCCGAGGTGAGCTGCACCAGGTATCCCGACACGAACCGGGCGGCGAGGCCCATCTGACGCAGGATCGAGACGAGCAACCAGGCCGAGTCGCGGCAGGATCCGATGCCGCTGCGCAGCGTGAAGTCGGGGGTCTGCACGCCGGGTTCCATGCGCACGCTGTAGCCGACGTCTCCGTTGACCGCCCGGTTGAGGGCGACCAGGAAGTCGATGGTGCGGGTTCCGGATGCGACCGAGAAGTCCTTCACCCAGGCTTGGGCCAGGTCGCCTGGCCCCGTCCCCTCGTCAGTCTCGTCGACCGGCCTCAGATACGGCTTGAGGTCCTCTGCCAGCGCCTTCGGGTACTCGAAGCCGATCCGTTCGGCGTACTCCTCGATGAAGAAGTCGAAGGGGTTGATCACCTTCAGATCGGCGATCAGGCCGACGGTGATGGTGAGGCTCCGCGTGCGGGACGGGAACACCAGCCGGGCCATGAAGTTGCCGAATGCGTCCTGCTGCCAGTTGACGAAGTGGTCCGCCGGTTCGACGGTCAGCGAGTAGGCCTCGATCGGGGTACGCGAGTGCGGGGCCGGGCGTAGCCGGACGACATGGGGATACACCTCCACCAGTCGGTCGAACGTGTAGCTGGTGCGATGCTCCAGCGCCACCTTGATACCCATGGGTTGATCCCATCACAACCGATATGAAACCGCGCACCGCAGCCGGTTTACGTCCGGTGCGCGCGACGGTGAACCCAGAGCACCAGCACCCCGGCCACCACGATGCCGACGAGGTTGACCGCCAGTTGGGCGGCCGACTTGGCGGCGACGTCCCACTCCCCGATCGTGGCGGCGACCACGGCGAAACCAGCCGCGGGCACCGTGGTGACGGAGATGAAGACACCAACCAGCGCAGCGGATTTCGAAGAAACCAGCGACAGCATCCCTGCCGCGCCTGCGAACATCGCGACCACGAACGACAACGGGCCGACCTGGAAGATGAAGTCGACCTCGTTGAGCTCACGCGTGCTGTTCACCTCTATCCAGCCGACGGCCTCGCCAGCGAGCACGCCGATGCCGGTGACGAGCATCGCAACGGGGAAACCGACCAACAAGGCGATCGACGCACGACGAGCGAGGTAGAGCCGCCGGCGCACGAGCGCTACGGCGAGCGCTGCCAACGGCCCGAACTCGGGCCCGACGACCATCGCCCCGACCACCGTCACCGGTGAATCGGTGACCACGCCCACCGCCGCAATGAGGCACGCGAGGCACAGGAACATCAGGAACGTGACGTTGAGCGTGGCCTCCTCGCGGGTCCGCGCCGCGAGTTCGTCCCAGATCACGGCGTCGGCGGGATCCCCTTCGGCCTCGTCTTCCGCGCGAAAGGCCGCGGTCGACAACACCGTGTCCACGACGTCGAGCGTTATCGCCCCACGTTCGCGCACCCCGAGCTGTCTTGAGCCGCTCCACGATGTCATTGCCGGCCTCCCTGGCGATGTCGGCGGTGATCTCGTCGCCGCGGGGTTCCAGCGCGGCATCGCGGTGAAAGACCAGATGAGTCACCCCCGAGTGGCCAGTGAGGAGTTCGATCACCGGCTCCCGCAGGTCCGCCGGAGTGATCACCCGTAAGTGCAGCACGCGCGCACGTTAGCGCTTCACGGCACGGTCACCGAGAAAGTGGCGACAAGTGTGGACGATCCACACCAATCTGTTGTAAATTCACAGTCAGATCGGCAGATCGAAGCGTTATCGCCGGAGCGGCAGTCCCTATTTGTGAATTTTCCACACGATGGTGGTTCTGAGCGTGGACGCGAAGACCCGCAGGGACCGCATCGAGCAGCGCGTGCGCACCGACCGCGAAGTCGGCTACGCCGAACTCGCCGCCGAGTTCGACGTCTCCGAGATGACGATCCGCCGCGATGTGGAGGCACTGGAAACCCTCGGCGTGGTCCGACGGGTGGTCGGCGGAGCGATCGCGCTGAAGGGCAAGGACACCGAGCCCTCGTTCGCGACCCGGGTCGCCGACGCCGCGGAAGAGAAGCGCCACATCGCCGACGCGGTCGCCGATCTGATCGGCCCCAGCGGAGACCCTGATCCTCGACTCCGGCAGCACCGCCCTGGCCGTCGCCCAATCGCTGAAGGGCCGCCGGCTGGGCCTGACGGTCGTCACCCCCAGCGTGCTGGTCGGCGCTCGAGCTTGATCGACGAACCGACACCACCGTCGTGCTCACCGGCGGCCAGCTGCGGCCAGGGGAGCTGAGCCTGATCGGCCCCGCCACCGATCGACACGCTGGCCAACTACAACTGCGACACCTTCGTGATGGGCGTCGCGGGCATCGACGGCGACCGCGGCATCTCCGACTACCACCAGGCCGAGAGCGGTGTGAAGCGGGCGGCGAGCCGATCGCGCCGACCGGGTGATCGTGGCCGCCGACAAGAGCAAGCTCGGCCGCGTCACGTTCGTCAGCATCGCTCGCGCTGGCGCGAGATCGACACGATCGTCACCGACGGCGCACCGGACCACCCCACGCTGGTGGCCGCACGCGGCGCCGGTGTCGAGGTCATCTGCGTTGCCGGCCAGCGCCTCGACAGTCCGAGAGGTGGAATCGCGTGAGCACCCACACCATCGGCATCGACGTCGGGACCACCGGCACCAAGACGGTGCTGTTCGACACGGCGCAGCGGCATCGTCGCCCAGGCTTCCCGCGAGACGGCGCTGCACTCGTCGGCACCGGGCTTCGCCGAGGCCGATACCGACCAGTGGCACGCCGGCGTCGTCGACTCCATCCGGGAAGTGCTGTACACCAGCGGGATCGACGGCGCCGAGGTCGGGGCCGTCGCGGTGTCGGGGATGGTGCCCGCCGTCGTGCCGCTCGACCGAACGCGGAAAGCCGCTGCGCCGCGCCATTCTTCAGAACGACGCAAGGGCGCACCGGGAGGTCGGGGAACTGGCGGCGACGCTGGCGGGCGTCGACCTGGTCGCGATGACCGGTTCGGCGCTGACCCAGCAGTCGGTTGCGCCGACCGCGGTGTGGCTGCGCGAGCACGAACCAGACGTGTATGCGCGGACGGCCCACTTCGTCGGCTCCTACGACTGGGTGCTGACGGCGCTGGGCGCCGACGTCCACGTCGAGCAGAACTGGGCGCTGGAGTCGGGGCTTGTTCACCATCGACGGCGACATCGCCGACGCCGGTGCTGGCCGCCGCCGGCCTCGACGCCGCAACGCTGCCACCCGTTCGCCGGCCCGGGATCGCGGGTCGGCGAGCTCAGCCGCGGAGCGGCCGAGGCAGACCGGCCTTTCGGCGGGCACCGCACTGATCGTCGGCGGCGCCGACCACGTCCTGTCCGCCTTCGCCGCCGGCGTGAACGCCCCGGGCGACGCGCTGGTGAAACTCGGTGGCGCCGGCGACATCCTGGTCGCCAGCGACATCCAAGGTGGTCGACGAGCGGCTCTACCTCGACGCACATCCCGTGCCCGGGCACTGGCTACCCAACGGCTGCATGGCCACCAGCGGCAGCCTGATCCGCTGGTTCCAAGCGCTGATCGGCGGCGACGAGCTGACGCGTGCTCGACGACGAGGCCGCGGCGTCGCGCGCCGGCCGAAGTGCTGTGCCTGCCGTACTTCCTCGGCGAGAAGAGCCCGCTGCACGACCCGGACCTGCGCGGCGTCGTTCGCCGGCATGCACCTCGGGCACACCCGGGCCGACCTGTACCGCTCGGTGCTGGAGGCCATCGCGTTCGGCTTCCGGCATCACGTCGACGTGTTCACCGACATCGGCATCCGGCCGAGCCGGGTGATGATCACCAACGGCGGATCCAAGTCCACGCCTGTGGAAGCAGATCCATGCCGACGTGCTCGGCATCGAGATGCTGCCCGTCCGTGGCCATCCCGGCGCCTCGCTCGGCGCCGCGGTGATCGCCGCCATCGGGATCGGCGCGCTGGACGATTGGTCGGACGCCGCCCGGTTCGTCGCACTCGATCCGCCCGTCGTGCCCGACCCGTCACGGCGCTGCGATCTACGACGACGCCTACCGGACCTGGCGCGACCTCGGCGACGCCGTGGCCCCGATATCGCACGCCGATGGCCAGATAGCATGCAGACGAGATCAACGACAAGTGAAAGGAACAGTGCCGCAATGAAAATCAAGTCATCTACGACACACCGGCGGAGGCGGCCGTTCATCGTCGCGCCCCGTGCCCCCTTCTCGCCGTGTCGCCGTTGCTGATCGGCGCCTGCGCGGGCAGCGGCGGCCCGGCACAGACCGAGGCGACCGGAACCGGCGAGGTTCCCAAGGACGTCTCGGGCAACGTGCGCATCCTGATGGAGAACGTGCCCGACACCGACATCGTCAAGTCCATGGTGCCCGAGTTCAACAAGGACTACCCGAACGTCAAGGTCGACATCGAGACGCTGACCTACGACCAGATGCGCGACAAGCTGGTGTCGTCGTTCCAGTCGCCTCCCCCACCTACGACCTGATCATCGTCGACAACCCGTGGATGGTGGACTTCGCCAACGCCAAGTTCCTGCAGCCGCTGGACGCCCGCATCGACAGCACCCCCGACTACGACGCGGCGGACTTCTTCCCGTCGCTGACCGAGATCACCAAGGTCGACGACGTCCGCTACGGCGTGCCGTTCTACAACTACGCGCTCGGATACCTCTACAACACAGACGATCTGGCGCAGGCCAAGCTCGAGGTGCCCAAGACCCTCGACGAGTTGGTCAGCACGTCCAAGGCGCTCAAGACCGGCGACCGGGCGGGCATCGCGATGCAGCCGCAGCGCGGCTACAAGATCTTCGAGGAGTGGGGCAACTGGCTGTTCGCCGCGGGCGGCTCCATCTACGGCGCCGACGGCAAGCCCAGCCTGAACACCCCGCAGGCCAAGCAGGCGCTGAACGCCTACATCGACACCTACCGCACCGCCGCGCCCCCGAACAGCCTCAACTGGGCGTTCGACGAGGCGTTCCGGTCGGTGTCCAGCGGCCAGGCCGCGTCGATGATCAGCTACAACTGGAACCTGCCCGCACTCAACGAGCCGGGCTCGGGACCGTCGGCGGGCAAGTACAAGCTGGCGGCAATCCCCGGCGGCAAGCAGGTTCTCGGCTCGTGGAGCTGGGCCATCCCGGCCAACTCCGGCGCCTCGGACGCGGCATGGGCGTTCACGTCGTGGCTCACCTCGAAGGCGCATGACGTCCAGCGCACCGAGAAGGGCGGCGCCGCGATCCGGCAGAGCACGCTGAAGGATCCCGCGGTGCTGAACGGCGCGCTCGGCGCGGACTACTACAAGACCGTCGAGCAGATCCTCGCCAACGCCGCGCCGCTGAGCCAGGGCCCCAGCGGCGAGGAGATGATCCAGGCCGTCGGCACCGAGCTGAACGAGGCGGTGGCGGGCACCAAGAGCGTCGACGACGCGCTGGCCGCCGCGCAGGCCGCCGCCGAGAAGATCCAGGGCTAACCGCATGAAACCGACCACCCCGCGAAAGGAGCGAAGACCATCGTGAAGTTCCATCACGGCATGGTCGCCCCCCTCATCGCACTTTTCGTCGGGGTGGTCGGTTTCCCGCTGGCATACGCGTTCTACCTGAGCGTCACCGACTACAAGCTGACCAGTCACGGCACACCCAAGCTGGTCGGCGCGGACAACTACGTCGCGACGCTGCAAGACGGCGCGTTCTGGCAGGCGTTCGGCACCACCGCGACGTTCGTGTGCGTGGCGGTCGGACTGGAACTGCTGATCGGCCTCGCCATCGCGCTGGCGTTGCAAAAGCAGCGCTGGGCACGCGATCTCACGCGCTCGATGCTGCTGGCGCCGATGTTCATCACGCCCATCGCGGTCGGATTGATCTTCCGCTTCCTGCTCAACGACCAGATCGGCGCCATCCCGCACCTGCTGCAGACGCTCGGCGTCGACTACGACTTCTTCGGCCCCGGCCGGGCCTTGTTCACGCTGGCGTTCATCGACGTCTGGCAGTGGACGCCGTTCATGGTGCTGCTGCTGCTCGCCGGGTCTGGAGTCCATCCCCCGCGAGCCGCTCGAGGCAGCCAGGGTCGACGGCGCCCGCGGCTGGTACGTGCTGCGGCGAGTGACGCTGCCGCTGCTCGCGCCGGTGCTCGTGGTGGCCATCCTGCTGCGCAGCCTGGACGCCATGAAGGTGTTCGAGTACGTCTTCGCCACCACCCGTGGCGGACCGGGCACCGAGACGCAGACGTTGCAGTACTTCGTGTACCAGACGGGGATTCAGTTCTTCCGCCTCGGCTCGGCCTCGTCGATGGCGTTCGTCGTCCTGCTTCTGGTGCTGACGATCATCGTGGTCGCGTTCCGCCGGATGGAGAAGGCGAAGCAGTCGTGAAGGACTCCCGGATGCTCACCGCCTGCCGCATCGCGCTGCTGTGGGCGGCAGGCATCGCGGTGCTCTTCCCCGTGCTGTGGATCGCCCTGGCCAGCCTGAAAACCCCTGAGCAGCTGAGTGATCCGTTCCTGCTGTCCTTCACGCCCACGCTCGACGCGCTGGCGCAACGTGCTGACCTCCGGAATCCTCGCCGCGGCCGGCCGCAGCGCCATCGTGGCGCTGACGACGGTCGGCATCAGCGTCGTGGTCGGCAGCATGGGCGCCTATGCGATCGCCCGCTACCGCGCCGGCGGCACCGCCACCCGGTTCGGCATGCTCGCCGCCCAGGTGCTGCCGCCCGCGGTGCTGGTGTTCCCGTTCCTGACCATGGCCTACGCGCTGCGGCTCAACGACACCCTGGTTCCGGTGATCTTCGCGCACCTGAGTTTCGTTCTGCCGGTGGTCACGTGGTTCCTGATCGGGTTCTTCGAGGCGGTCCCCCGCTCGCTCGAGGAGCAGGCACAGGTGGACGGTTTCACTCGATTCCAGGCGTTCCGGCTGGTGGTCCTGCCCCAGGTGCTGCCGGGCATCGGGGCCGCGGCCATCTTCGGTTTCACGCTGTCCTGGAACGACTTGTTCTACGGGCTGATCCTGGCGCCGGGCAAGGCGGCCATCCTTCCGGTAGCCATCGCCGGCTTCAACACGTTCCGCGGCGTGCAGATCGGCTCGATGAGCGCAGCGATCCTGATCGCCGTCGTACCCGTCGTCGTCGCAAGCTTCTTCATTCAGCGCAGGCTGGTGCAGGGCATCAGCGGCGGCGCGGTCAAGTTCTAGAAGGTTGGTGATTCACCGCCCATGGCAACCGTCCGATTCTCCGGCGTGAACAAGTCGTACGGTTCGATATCCGTAGTCAGACGACCTGAACCTCGAACTGCCCGACGGGTCGTTCACGGTGCTCGTCGGCCCGTCCGGCTGCGGCAAGTCGACGTCGCTGCGCATGCTCGCCGGCCTCGAGTCGGTGACCTCGGGCACCATCACGATCGGCGACCGCGACGTCACGCACCTGCAGCCGCGCGACCGCGACGTCGCCATGGTGTTCCAGAACTACGCGCTGTACCCGCACCTGACCGTGCGGGAGAACATCGCCTTCCCGCTGCGCGCCTCCAAGCAACCGCGCGCCGAAGCGCTCAAGCGGGCCGACGAGGTCGCCGAATCCCTTGGCCTGGCGCAGACTGTTGGGACGCAAGCCGAAGGACCTCAGCGGCGGCCAGCAGCAGCGCGTCGCGATCGGACGCGCCATCATCCGGCAGCCGTCGGTCTTCCTGTTCGACGAGCCGCTGAGCAACCTCGACGCCAAACTGCGCGTCGAGACGCGCACGGAGCTGCTGCAGATCCAGCGCAGGCTCGGCATCACCTGCCTCTACGTCACGCACGACCAGGAGGAGGCGATGACGCTGTCGGACCGCATGGTCGTGATGCGCGACGGGCGCACCGCGCAGGAGGGCACGCCGCTCGAGGTGTACGACACGCCGCGGGACACGTTCGTCGCGGCGTTCGTCGGCAGCCCCAAGATGAACCTGCTCGACGGCGAGCTCACCGGCGAGACATTCACGCTGCCAAGCGGATTCGGCGTGAGCGTCGAACGGGTGAAGGCCAGCGGCACGGTCACGCTCGGCGTCCGACCCGACGATCTGGTGCCCACTCCGGCCGACGACGCCGACGCCCGGGTGAAGCTGATCGAACTGCTCGGGCCCGAGGGCGATCGTCACCATCGACGCCCGCGGCACCGAACTCACCAGCGTCGTCGAAGCGTCGCGGCTCACCGGCATCGCCGAGGGCACCCGGGTCGCGCTGTCGGCCCGACCGGGCGCCGTCCACGTCTTCGACGCACAGACCGGCCAACGCCTCGTTGGCGCCATCGATGAGATCGAGACGGATGAGGAACGAAGTTCACTGATGACCAAGACAGTGGTGGTTACCGGCGCGGGCTCCGGCATCGGCCGGGCCATCGCGATGACCCTGGCGCAACGGGAGTGGCGGGTCGTCGTCACCGACATCGACGGCGACGCCGCGCGTGACGTCGCCGACGCGCTGCCGGCGGATGAGGGGTCCAGCACGAGTCCGCCGTGCTCAATGTCAGTTCGCCCGCCGACGCGACCTCGGTGGCGCTCGACGTCACCGACCGCCTCGGCCTCGACGCCTGGGTCAGCAATGCCGGCATCTCGTTCATGCACCGGTTCCTCGACGCCCCGATCGAGCGCTACGACCAGACGATGGACGTCAACCTCAAGGGCGTGTTCGTCTGCGGGCAGGCCGCAGCACGCGCCATGGTGCGCAGCGGCACGGCGGGGGCGATCGTCAACACCGCCTCGATGGCGGGCAAGCAGGGCCGGGTGCCGTTCCTGTCCGACTACGTGGCGTCGAAGTTCGGCGTCGTCGGCCTCACCCAGGCGATGGCCTACGAACTCGGCGAGCACGGCATCACCGTCAACTGCGTGTGCCCCGGCTACGTCGAAACTCCCATGCAGTCAAGGGAACTCGAGTGGGAGGCCGAAGTTGCGTGGCACCACCACCGACGGCGTGCGCGCGATGATGATCGACGACACCCCGCTGCGACGCCTCGAGCAGCCCGAGGACGTCGCACGATCGGTCGCGTTCCTGCTCTCCCCCGACGCCCGCTTCATCACCGGTGAAGCCCTCGCCGTCAACGGCGGCGCCTACATGGACTAGCCCGCGAATCCGCCAGTCCGACACCACAACTGAGAAAGGCACACCGTGACCACCACCTGGCTCGACGAGGTCTTCAACACCCGAAAGCCCGTCATCGCCATGCTCCACCTCGCCGCCCTGCCCGGCGACCCCGGATACGACAGCGCCGGCGGAATCGCCGCCGTCGTCGCGCGCGCCCGCGAGGAACTCGACGCCCTGCAATCGGGCGGGGTGGACGGCGTGATGATCTCCAACGAGTTCAGCCTGCCGTATCTGACCAAGACCGAACCGATCACCGCGATCACGATGGCCAGGATCATCGGCGAACTGCTACCCGAACTGCAGGTGCCCTACGGCGTCAACGTGCTGTGGGACGGCCGGGCGTCGATCGACCTGGCGGTCGCCACGGGTGCGAAGTTCGTCCGCGAGATCTTCACCGGGGTGTACGCCAGCGACTTCGGGCTCTGGGACACCAACGTCGGCGAAGTGGCCCGCCACCGCGTCCGGGTCGGCGGTGCGGACGTGAAGCTGTTCTTCAACATCGTTCCCGAGTCGGCCACCTATCTGGCCGCCCGCGACCTCGAGTCGATCACCCGCACCACGGTCTTCGCAACGCTGCCCGACGCGATCTGCGTGTCGGGCGCGACCGCGGGCGCGCCGACGGACGCCGAGGCGCTGCGCGTGGTCAAGGCGGCCGCGGGCGACGTGCCGGTGTTCGTGAACACGGGCGTGCGCGCGGAGAACGTGGCCGACCAACTCGACATCGCCGACGGCGCGATCGTCGGCACGTACTTCAAACGGGACGGCGTGTTCGAGAACCGGGCGCAGCGCTCACGGGTGGAGGAGCTGATGGCACAGGCACGGAAGTTCCGCGAGCAGCTGGCCTGATCGACGGCGTCTGGAGCGCCTCATGGCACATTTGCCATTTGGCGGCAAGCGGTGCAAATAGCGTCCCGAGCTGGGAATGACGGGCATACGCTCGCCCCATGATTGCGCGACACTTAGGGGGAAATCATGGCTGCAATTGGCTTCGTGGTTCCGGTCCTGCCTGGAAAGGCTCAGGCAGATCGTGACTGGATGGCTGAGATGGGGGGAGCCCGCCGGGCAGGATACGAGGCGGTCTGGAAGAAATACGGCTTCTCCCGGCACATGGTCTGGCAGCAGGAGACGCCCGACGGGACCGTCGACGTCGTCTTCTTGGAGGCCGACGACATACCGACGGCCATGCAGGGCATCACGTCATCCGACGACGAGTTCAGTCAGTGGTTCCGCGAGCGGGTGAAGGACGTCCACGGCATCGATCTGGCCGCCGGACCTCCGCCGGTGTCCACGCAGATCCACGACCACAGCTTCTAGCAGCGCTTCGGCAGCCGGCCGGCTACTCGCGCGCGGCGAGTCCGCTCGTACCGAACGGCGAGCTCGTCGAGCGGCACTCGATGGCCTTCGGCGCAACGGATCTCGACGGTCGCCTCGGCCCCACAGTCCTGGTGGGTCAGCCGCAGCTTGGTGTCGTTGAGGTGCTTGCGGCCCCACTCGAACATCGCCCACACCACCGGCATGAAGTCCGTGCCCTCGTCGGTGAGCACGTACTCGTCGCGGCTGCGCTGCCCGGGCTCGCGGTAGGGCCGCTTCGTCAGTAGGCCGGCGTCCACCAGTTCGGACAGTCGGGCGGACGTGGCCGCCTTGGTGATGCCGACGCGGCGGGCGAAGTCGTCGAATCGCGTGGTGCCGTAGTACGCCTCGCGCATGATCAACATCGCCGACTTGGTGCCGACCAGCGCCATCGTCTTCTCGACCGGGCAGTGGCCGACGGCGGACCAGGTGTTGCGATCGGCGAGGGCGCCCTGCAGGACTGTCATGTAGATCACTCCATCGCTGGGTTGTTGTCACTAGACCTAGGTGTTACATCTAAGTATATAGGGCAGTACTCAGCGACGAGTTCCAGGAGGATTCCATGGCCGAATATTCGGACCGCGACGCCGTCATAGTGGGCGCCGTACGCACCCCCGTCGGGAAGGGCAAGGCCAACGGAGCGCTGCACGACGTGCTGCCCGCCGACCTGCTCGCCCACAGCCTGCGCGAGATCATCGCCCGCACCGGCGTCGATCCGGCGAAGGTCGACGACGTCATCGCCGGCGCCGTCACCCAGGTCGGCGACCAGTCCGTGAACATCGCCCGCAATGCGGTGCTCGGCGCCGGCTTCCCGGAGACCGTGCCCGGCACCACCGTCGACCGGCAGTGCGGAAGCAGCCAGCAGGCAATCAGTTTCGCCGCCCAGGGTGTCCTCGCGGGCTCCTACGACATCGTCATCGCGGCGGGTGTGGAGTCGATGTCGCGGGTGCCGATGGGCAGCGCGGTATTGCCGGGCAGCGACCCGTTCGGCAAGGCGTTCGGCGAGCGATTCTCCGAGGGCCTCGTGCCGCAGGGCATCAGCGCCGAGCTGATCACCGCCAAGTGGGGCCTGTCGCGCACCGAGCTCGACGAGTTCTCCGCGGCCAGCCACGAGAAGGCGGCCCGCGCGACCAAGGAGGGCCTGTTCGACAACGAGCTGATCCCGATCGCGGGCCTGTCCACCGACGAGACCATCCGCCCCGGCACCACGGTCGAAGCGCTGGCCGGACTTCGGCCCGCCTTCTTCAACGAGGCGTACGCGGCGCGGTTCCCGCAGATCAAGTGGGACATCACGCCCGGAAACAGCTCGCCGCTGTCGGACGGCAGCGCCGCGGTGATGATCACCAGCGGAGCGGTGGCCCGCAACCTCGGGCTGAAGCCGCTGGCACGCATCCACACCATGACCGTGACGGGATCGGACCCGCTGTACATGCTGACCGGCGTCATCCCGGCGACGGAGAAGGTGCTGGCCCGCGCGGGCCTGACGCTGGCCGACATCGACCTGTTCGAGGTCAACGAGGCGTTCGCTCCCGTGGTGCTGGCCTGGGCGAAGGACACCGGCGCCGATTTGGCCAAGACCAACGTCAACGGTGGCGCCATCGCCATCGGACATCCGTTGGGTGCCAGCGGTGCCCGCATCATGACGACCATGGTCAACGCGCTCGAACAGCGTGGCGGGCGCTACGCCTTGCAGACGATGTGTGAGGCCGGCGGCATGGCCAACGCCACCATCATCGAGCGGCTGTAGTCCTGGCCATGACGAAGATTTTGGTCACGACCGCCAACGGCGATACCGGCCGCCCGATGGTCGAGTACTTGCTCGAGCGCGGACTGCAGGTACGAGCGATGGTCCGCAAGGATGACGCTCGCGCACAACGCCTCCGCGACAAGGGTGCGGAAGTCGTGTTCGGCGACCTACTCACGTTCCGCGACGTTCGCGCGGCACTGGACGGCGTGCAGCGGGCCTACTTCAACTTCCCCGTGGGAGAAGGCCTCGTCGAGGCGGCGGTCATGTTCGCCCAGGCCGCCAAGGAAGCGAATCTGGAACTGATCGTCAACATGTCGCAGATTCAGTCGCGGCCACAAGCCCGGAGTAAGGCGACGCAGAACCACTGGCTGTCCGAGCAGGTCTTCGACTGGTCAGGAGTCCCGACCACCCATCTGCGGGTGACGTTCTTCATGGAATGGCTGACCTACATCGCCGGGTTGATCCGACACGGCCGCTACGTCATGCCGTTCTACGCCGACAGTCGCTTCGCTCCGATCGCGGGACGGGACATTAGTTTGACTGCCGCCACCATCCTGGCCGCACCCGAGGCGCACGCCGGCCGTACCTACACGTTGACCGGGCCCGTCGAATACAGCCATCAGGAATTGGCCGCAGAAGTCAGCCGGGTCCTTGCGAGGGACCTCCCGTTCGAGCAGGTCACCGTAACGACGTTCCTAGGCCTGACTGGGATGCCTGATGACGGCGCCAAGCTCGGGCACTTCGAGGCGGTGACGATCGACCAGCAGGAAGGGCGCCTTGCGGGAGTGAGCGATGCGGCGCCGAAGATCATTGGCCGCCCACTCGCAACGGTCGAGGACTTCCTCAACGAGAACCGTTCGTTGTTCGAACTCGACTACGCCACGACGACGGTCTGACCAACACCCACCGATTGCCACTGCGGTGGCCGCTGCCGAGTTCAGACGTGTCTGAGGTCGACGGTGGTGCGGGTTTGGATGTCGGACGATTATCGTCACGATGCGGTAGCTGCGCATATCCCAAACGATTTACCCTATGCCCCAACATGTTCGGGCTTCGGTCCGGTGCTAGTCGTCACCGGCGGCGACCAACCTAGTTGGTCGAGGGTGGTGGTTTCGGTTGGTATGGGCTGTACCACCACCAGTCGGCGCGTTCGCCGGTAGGCCCCTTGCATGGAGGGACATCGGGTGGGGGTGTCGTGGGCGGGCGGGCGAGTGATCCCGCACTCATGGGTCGTCCGCAGCTGTCGGTGACGACGAGATCCTGGGCGGGTCCGGTGATGGTGATGACCCCGCGGTGATGGGCCCGATGATGATACGGGCAGACCAGCACCAGGTTCTCCAATTCGGTGAGTCCGCCGTCCTCCCAATGTATTACGTGGTGAGCGTGCAGACCGCGGGTGGCTCCGCAGCCAGGCACCACGCAGCAGCGGTCGCGGTGCTCCAACGCGCGGCGCAACCGGCGGCTGATCTGGCGGGTCTCGCGCCCTGACCCGATGACCTGGCCGTCGCGTTCGAACCACACCTCGCAGGTGGCGTCGCAGGTCAGGTATTGGCGGTCGGCGTCCGACAGCAGCGGACCCAGATGCAGTGCGGCGACCCGGCTCTCGAGGTCGACGTGCACGACCACGGTGGTGTGCTGCCCGTGCGGACGGCGGGCCACGTCGGCGTCCCAGCCGGCTTTGACGACGCTCATGACCGCATCGACGGTGTTCGGGAACGGCGGCGCCTGCTCGGACACCCCGTCTGGCGTCTGTGTCTGGGTCTGCGTAACCGTCGGCATCACGGTCATCGTCGGCGTCGTGGTCGTGTTTCCAGTCGGTGATCAGCGCGTCGCGATGCGAGTCCACGGCGGCATCGAAGATCGCGGCCTCCTCGTGCGGCAGGGTGAGCCGATAGGTGGTGGACTGCTCGTCGGAGGTCTTGCTGAACGAGCGCGGCGGTTCCGGCCGCGGCGGCGGCGCCTCATCCTCGTCATCGTCATCGTCCTCGTCATCGTCAGTCTTGGGATCAGGTTCGGGTTCGGGTCGTGGTTGCAGCTTGAGCGCAGTGCTCAACTGGTTCACCGTCGCTGACGCGGCCAGATTGCGCGAAGTGCCCATCGGACCCCTCGGGTGCCCGCTTGGCGATCACCCCGACCTGATCCAACGAGAACCGGCCCTCCCGCATCCCCGCCGCACACTGAGGGAACTCCTCGAGCCGGCGCGCGACGGCGACGATCTTTTGCGCCGTGTGCGGTGACACTCCGGTCTTCCAGGCCACCAACGCCGCAACCGAACTACACCCCGTAGCACCCCACAACCCGTCGCCGTCGATCTCGGCGACGACCTCCACCAGCCGACCGTCGATCGCGTTGCGCTGACCGACCAACTCCGACACCTCATCGAACAACACATCAATACGCCTGACAGAGTTCACCTCAGGAGCGAAAGACTCTGCCGCCGAAGACATAACACCATCAAATCAGAAGCCACCGACAAAAAACGGACGCGGCAACCGCGCACCATGAATCGTGGACCAAGTCAGTTCAAAGATGTGTGAGGCCGTGACATGGCCAACGCCACCATCATCGAGCGGCTGTAGTTCTTGCGCCGAACGTGCGCTCGTGTGCGATGTTTCGTCATTTCTTCGCGCACCAGCGCACGCTCGGCGAAAAGGGTCAGACGCGGTTCAGCTCGAACAGCGGAATGACGCGGCTCGTCTTCTCCTGGTAGTCACCGAACCCCGGTGCCACGGCCACGACCTTCGCGAAGACTTCGTCGCGCTCGCCTGCCGGTAGCTCGCGGGCGGTGACGTCGTAGTCCTCCGTACCCAGGTCGATGTGCGCCTGCGAGTTGGCCCGGAGGTTGTGCACCCAGTCGGGGTGCGTATCGGCGCCGCCCTTCGAGCCGATGATGATGATCTTGCCGTCGATCGTCAGGTACGCCAGCGGCGACAGCCGCGGCTGACCGGACTTGGCGCCGGTCGTCGTCAGCAACAACAGGGTCATGCCCTCGAATGGGCCGCCCACCTTGCCGCCGTTGGCGCGGAACTCGTCGACGACGTTGGTGTTGAACGCCTTGAAGTCTGATATCTCGGTCATGGCCCGATCAACCCGCTCCGGCGCGTTGTCTATTCCGACGGCGCCAGTGACCGCAGCGGGGCTGTCATCTCACACGCTCGAGTTCGAAGATCGGGATGACGCGGCTGGTCTTCGCTTGCAGCTCCGCGAGACCGGAGATGGCCGTGACCTTGGGAATGACGTCCTCACGCTCGGCGGGCGACAACTCGCGCGCCGTCACGTCGAACGATTCGCCGCCGAGTTCCACGTGCGCATCGGGGTTCGCGCGCAGGTTGTACACCCACGCCGGGTTGACGTCCGCGCCGCCGAACCCAGCGATGACGAACAGCCTGCCGTCGATCCGCCGGCAGGACAGCGGCGACATCCGCGGCTGGCCGGACTTCGCGCCGGTCGTCGTCAACAGCAAGATCTCGTTACCGTCGAACGCGCCGACCTTGCCGTCGTTGGTGCGGAACTCTTCGACGATTCTGGCATTGAACGTCTTGATGGCCTCGGGGTCGGGTCGTTCGGTCATGCCACTTCAATCCGCTTCGACTTGGCGTCTATTCCGGTCAGGCGCGGGTGAGCTCGAAGATCGGGATGACGCGACTGGTCTTGGCCTGGTACTCGGCGAACACCGGTGCGGCCGCCACGATCGCGGGGAAGACGGCTTCCCGCTCGTCGGCGGACAGCTCGTGGACCGTCACGTCGTAGGCGTCGGTTCCGACCTCGATGTGCGCATGCGGATTCGCGCGTAGGTTGTGCACCCACGCCGGATCGTTCGGCGCGCCGGCGTACGACCCGACGATCAGCATCCTGCCGTCGACGTCGATGAACGCCAGCGGCGACAACCGCGTCTTGCCCGACTTGGCGCCAGTGGTGTGCAGCAGCAGGATGTTGCCGTCTTGGAACGGCCCACCCACCTTGCCGCCATTGGCGCGGAACTCCTCGACGATTCCGGCATTGAACGCCTTCATGGCTTCGGCGTCAGGTCGTTCGGTCATGTCTCCTCAAGCTGCTTCGGCTTGGCGTCTATTCCGGATTCCTTGCGCTGCTGCGGGGTGATCGGCGCTGGCGCATCGGTCAGCGGATCGACGCCACCGCCGGACTTCGGGAACGCGATCACCTCGCGGATCGAGTCGACGCCGGCCAGCAGCGCGGTGATGCGGTCCCAGCCGAACGCGATGCCGCCATGCGGGGGCGCGCCAAAGGTGAACGCGTCCAACAGGAATCCGAACTTGTCCTGCGCTTCGTCGTGGTCGATGCCCATCATCGCGAACACGCGTTCCTGGACGTCGCGGCGGTGGATGCGGATCGAGCCGCCGCCGATCTCGTTGCCGTTGCAGACGATGTCGTAGGCATTGGCCAGCGCGCTGCCCGGATCGGTGTCAAAGGTGGCCTCGGACTCCGGCTTCGGCGCGGTGAACGCGTGGTGCACGGCGGTCCACGCGCCGGAGCCGACGGCGACGTCACCCGCTTCGGTCGCCTCGTTGGCCGGCTCGAACAGCGGCCAGTCCACCACCCAGGTGAATGCCCACGCCGCCGGGTCGATCATGTCCAGTCGCTTGGCGACCTCGATGCGGGTGGCACCGAGCAGGGAGCGTCGCCGCCTTGGCCGAACCCGCCGCGAAGAAGATGCAGTCCCCCGGCTTCGCGCCGACGTGGGCGGCCAGGCCGTCGCGTTCGGCGTCGGTGAGGTTCTTGGCGACCGGCCCGCCGAGCGTGCCGTCCTCGGCGACCAGCACGTACGCCAGCCCCTTGTGCCCGCGCTGTTTGGCGAACTCCTGCCAGCCGTCCAGCGTGCGGCGCGGCTGCGACGCCCCGCCCGGCATGACCACGGCGCCGACGTACGGCGCCTGAAACACGCGAAAAGTGGTGTCGGCGAAGTACTCCGTGCACTCGACGAGCTCGAGGCCGAACCGCAGGTCGGGCTTGTCGGAGCCGAATCGCCGCATCGCGTCGTCGTAGTTGATCCGCGGGAGCGGCAGGGGCAGGTCGTAGCCGACGAGCGCCCACAACGCCTTGAGCACCTGCTCGGCGATACGGCGATCACGTCGTCGGAGTCGACGAAGCTCATCTCCATGTCGAGCTGGGTGAACTCGGGCTGACGGTCGGCGCGGAAGTCCTCGTCGCGGTAACACCGCGCGATCTGGTAGTAGCGCTCCATACCCGCCACCATCAGCAGCTGCTTGAACAGCTGCGGGCTCTGCGGCAACGCGTAGAACGAGCCCGGCTGCAAGCGCGCGGGCACCAGGAAGTCGCGGGCGCCCTCCGGGCGTCGACCGAGTCAGTCGTCGGCGTCTCGATCTCGACGAAGTCGTGCTCGGCCAGCACGCCGCGCGCGGCGGCATTCACCTTGGAGCGCAACCGCATTGCGTTGCCGGGGCCCTCGCGGCGCAGGTCGAGGTAGCGGTACTTCAGCCGGGCTTCCTCGCCCGCGGTCTCGTCGAGCTGGAACGGCAGCGGCGCGCTCTCGCTCAGCACCGTCAGCGACGTCGCGTTGACCTCGATCTCGCCGGTCGCGATGTCGGCGTTGGCGTTGCCCTCGGGCCGGGTCTCGACGACGCCGTCCACCGCGATGCAGAACTCGGCACGCAGACGGTGTGCCTGCTCGAGCACGTCGGCCTCGCGGAACACCACCTGCGCGACGCCGGACGCGTCGCGGAGGTCGATGAAGATGACGCCGCCGTGGTCGCGCCGGCGCGCCACCCATCCGGCCAACGTCACCTTCTGACCGGCGTCGGTCGGACCGCAACGAACCGGCGGCATGGCTGCGCAACACGAAAACTCCCTGGGAATGGCCTGACGAGAGGACTGCCACAGTGTAGTGGGGCGGCGCTTGGCCGGTAACTTGGCGATCGTGTGGGTCACCACGCATTGCGGTCGTCGGACCGGGCGCGATCGGCGCGACCGTCGCCGCGTTGCTGCACGACGCCGGCCATCCGGTGCTGGTGTGCGGGCGCACCCCACGGGAGTCGATCGAGGTCAGGCCCGACGACGGCGATCCGATCGTGGTGCCCGGCCCGGTGCGCACCGATCCCGACACCGTCGAGGGCCCCGTCGACGTCGTGTTGCTGGCGGTCAAGGACACCCAGAACGCGGATGCCGGCGCCCTGGCTGGCCCGGCTGTGCGACGAGAACACCGTGGTGTGCGCCCTGCAGAACGGCGTCGAGCAGGTCGAACGGGTCGGCCGCTACTGCCCGTCGTCGACCGTGGTGCCCTGCGCCGTGTGGTTCTCGGCCGAGACGCAGCCGCGAGGGCTGGGTCCGGCTGCGCACCGCGGTGCGGCTGGTCCTGCCCGACGACGAGGCGTCGCCGACGGCTGGCCGAGCTGCTTGCGGCGGACCGCGGCTCACGGTCGAGACTCGCCCCCGACTTCGTCGACGCGGCCTGGCACAAGCTGCTGGTCAACGCCGTCGCGGGACTGATGGTGCTGACCGGGGCGCAAGTCGGGGATGTTCCGCCGCGACGACGTCGCCGCGCCTTGGCGCGCGACTACCTCGCCGAGTGCCTCGCGGTGGCCCGGGCGGAGGGCGCCACGCCTCGACGACGGCGTGGTCGACGAGATCGTCGGCATGTTCACGGCGGTCGCCCGAGGACCTGACCACGTCGATGCTGACCGACCGCGAGCACGGACCGGCCGCTGGAGTGGGACATTCGCAACGGCGTCGATCGCCCGCAAGGCCGCCGCAGCACGGGCTCGCGACGCCGATCAGCGACGTGCTGGTGCCGCTGCTGGCCGCCGCCAGCGACGGCCCGGGCTGACGGACCGACACCCGAGTAGACACATAGCCCTAGCTGTCTACCCATGGCGAAGACCCATCCGTGCGAACGCGTCGGCCTGGACTTCATCGACGACGCGCCCTTCCGGTTCGTCAGCACCGTCGACCTCGGCCATCACCCCCGAGCAGCTGTTCGAGGTGCTCGGCCGACGCCGAGTCGCTGGCCGCACTGGGCGACGGTGATCACGAAGGTGGTCTGGACCAGCCCGGAGCCACGCGGCGTCGGGCACCACCCGCACCGTCACCATGCGCGGCGGCATCGTCGGCGACGAGGAGTTCATCGCGTGGGAGCCGTTCTCCCACATGGCCTTCCGCTTCAACGAGAGCACATCGGACGCCATCTCCGCGTTCGCCGAGGACTACCGGGTGGTGCAGACGCCCGGCGGTTGCCACCTGACGTGGGTGATGGCGATCAAGCCCAAGGGCGTGGCCGGACGGCTGGGGATGACGCTGGGCCGGCCGCTGATGGCCTGGCTCTTCCAACGCTTTTTGCACAACCTGCGGCGCTATACCGACGAGCGCTACGTCACGCGGACGGCCCGATCAGTAGAGACCCGCCCATGCCTAGCGCCGGACGGCGTCGGGGTCGGCCACCGTGTCGTCGCGGCGTCGATCGAATGACCCGGGTGCGGCGCTGCTCCGCGTCGTAGCGCGGCCATTCCGGACCCAACTCCCCCGTGGCGAAGTTCAGCCACGTGCGCTGCATCCGCCGTCCCACCGAGGGCTGCACCCGACGCCCCAGCGGGTGAATCTTGCGCCCCAGATACGACGAGTAACTGTGCTGGACGTGCACGATCTCGCTGCCATGGGTGGCGCCGAGCCCGAGCACGCGCAGGCTCCACGCCGCATGGTCGAAGCGATAGACGTAGGTCGGGGCATGCGCGCTGTACGCGTCGGCGAACGCCCAGGCGGGCGCGCAGAACATGGCGTCGGACCCGATCGCCACCAACGCGCTGCGCCGGGGATAACCCGGGTACGCGGCCAACACGCGCGCCTTGGCTTCGGGTGCCGTGCGGTCGAAGTAGGCATCGATGCTGTCGCGCGTGGTCGGCAACATCGGCGGCTTGCCCCACGCGAACATCGACGCCTCGTGGCGTATTGGTGCCGATGATCAGCGGAATCCGCGACACTGCTCCCTCGCGGGCCGCCTCGATCGGGTGGCGCGGAAGCAGATCGACGCCGTAGGTCAGCCCGTACGCCAGCGTCGGGCTGGTGGCCACGCTCTCGGACTGCAGCTGGCCCGCAGCGCGGCGAAGCGGGCGCTGCGGCAGCGACTTGATCTCGTCGACCCTCACCCCGAGCCGCTCGACGAAGCGGTGGGCCTGCGCTAGCCCGCGTCTCGCGGTCCGCGATCAGCGGCAACGCCGGGCTCTGCGCGATCGCTCGAGTGAACAGACCCTCGGCGGCAGGGCTCGCCAGCAACGCCAACACCGATGTCGCCCCGGCCGATTCGCCGAACACCGTGACGCGGTCGGGGTCGCCGCCGAACGCCGAGATGTTGTCGTGCACCCACCGCAGTGCCGCGAGCTGGTCGCGCAGGCACAGGTTGTCGTCGAACCCGTCGCCGAGGTCGCCGAGCTCGAACCCGCCGAACACGCCGAGCCGGTAGGTCACGTTGACGACGACGACGTTGCCGTTGCGCGGCCAACCGCGATCCGTTGTAGAGCTGCAGCTGACCCGCGCCATAGACGAAGGCGCCGCCGGGAATCCACACCATCACGGGCAGCGAGCCGGTCGGGTCCGGCGACCACACCGTGACCGTCAGGCACGCCTCGTCGCGGATCTTCGGGTCGTCGCGTCCGCCGCCGACGAACGACCGGCCCTGCGGCGGCAACGGCCCGTGTTCGACGGCGTCCCGGACGCCGCGCCACGTCTCCGGCGGCGCGGGCGCCAGGAACCGGCGCTCACCGACCGGCTGCTCGGCGTAGGCGACGCCGCGCCAGACGTTGACGCCGCCCTCCGTGGTACCCCGCAGCAGTCCCGCGGAGGTGTGCGCGACGGTCGAGAGTTCGGCAGTTTCGCTCGGGGCGGCCACGCTTGAATCGTAGTGTGGGAAGCTGAACCCGGCTGGCGCCCAGCCTTGCGGCGGGCGCCGACGGACGCGGACGGAGTGGCGGAATGACCTTCAACGAGGGTATGCAGATCGACACCAGCACCACGTCGAGCAGCGGCGGACGGCGGTGGCGGCGGCCGCGGGATCGCCATCGGCGGCGGGCTCGGCGGACTGCTGATCGTCGTCGTCGCGCTGTTCCTCGGCGTCGACCCCGGCACGGTGCTGCCGCAGGGCGGCGCGAGCCAGTACGACTCCCAGGGCGTCGAGGCGCCGGGCTTCGACCTCAGCCAGTGCAAGACGGGCAAGGACGCCAACGACATCGTCCAGTGCCGCGTCGTCGCGACCGGCAACTCCGTCGACGGCGTGTGGTCCCAGCTGCTGGACGGCTACACCCGGCCGAAGGTGGAGCTGTTCAGCCAGCAGGTCAACACCGCGTGCGGCCCGGCGACCACGGACGTCGGCCCGTTCTATTGCCCTGTCGACAGACGGCCTACTTCGACACGACGTTCTTCCAGACCCTCGTCGACCAGTTCGGTTCCAGCGGTGGACCGTTCGCGCAGGAGTACGTCGTCGCCCATGAGTTCGGCCACCACGTGCAGAACCTGCAGGGCATCCTCGGACGCGCCCAGCAGGGCGCCCGGCGGCGCGAGGGCAACGGCGTTCGCACCGAACTGCAGGCCGACTGCTACGCGGGCGTATGGGCGCACTACGCCGCCATCACCAAGCAGGAGGGCACCGACGTGACCGTTCCTGGAGCCGTTGTCGGACAAGGACATCGCCGACGCGCTGTCGGCGGCGTCCTCGGTTGGCGACGACCGCATCCAGCAGTCCTCGACCGGCCGGGTGAACCCTGAGTCGTGGACGCACG
The DNA here is from genome assembly GCA_963849055.1 of uncultured Actinomycetota bacterium. Lineage (GTDB taxonomy): Bacteria > Actinomycetota > Actinomycetes > Mycobacteriales > Mycobacteriaceae > Mycobacterium. The sequence continues at coordinate 826 of CAWKFI010000008.1, read as the reverse complement.
GTTCGTCGGCGGAGCGGCAGAAGTGGTTCACCACCGGCTACCAGACGGGCGATCCGAACAAGTGCGACACCTTCTCCGCGCGCGATCTCGGCTGAGCCGCGGTCCGCCGACGCGATGACGTCGAACGACGACCATCGAACCCGACACCAAGGACTGGACCTGGGTGCTTGGACCGCCCTGTCCCGACTGCGGTTTCGACGCCGACGTGCGTACGCCCGACCGACGTCGCCGGACCACATCCGCCGCGACGCCGTCGGTGGGTCGACCGACTGGAGCACCCGGTGTCAGGACCGCCCGCGCCGCGTGTGGTCGGTCCTCGAGTACGGCTGCCACGTGCGCGACGTCCACCGGATCTTCGACCATCGGGTCCAGCTGATGCTCACCGAGGACGACCCGCTGTTTCCCAACTGGGATCAGGACGAGACGGCCGTCGCCGACGACTACGCCTCGCAGCAGCCCGGCACCGTCGCGGACGAACTCTCGACGCCGCCGACACCGTCGCCGACACCTATGCGACGGTGCCCGGCGACGCCTGGTCGCGGCGCGGACTGCGGAGCAACGGCAGCGAGTTCACCGTCGCTCGATCGCCGTCTACCACCTTCACGACATCGTCCACCACGCTGGGACGTCACACCAGCTCGTCCATCCAATCGCCGGCGATTCCGGCGCCGCGCCCTGCCCAGCGGACGGGCCCTCGCGCCTCTGCTTCGCTTCGACGACCGCCACAACGGCGCCATCCAATGATCCCGGGATTCGCTGCCAGCCGTGCCGTCAACCGCAGGATGCCCGTTCATTGTGAGTTTGCTGATCGTTCGCCTCAGCAATC
>CAWKFI010000007.1:0-557547 GCA_963849055.1 uncultured Actinomycetota bacterium | reverse complement strand
AACTCCGCGGGCAGGGACCGGCCCGATGCCACGGTGGCCGGCCGGTCCACCAGGCCGCGCTCCTGAAGGCCTCGCACGACCATGTTCATCGCCTGCGGCGAGACGCCGACGTCGCGGGCCAGTTCGGCGTTGGACCTGCCGGGCCAGTGGGACAGCATTCGCATGCAGATGTATTGCGAAAACGACAGTCCGAGTGGTTCCAGCACCGTCGCCGTCACCTCCGCGCGCAGGGCGGACGCGACCCGGCTCAGGAGGTAGCCCAGCGGCTGATCCCCGTGGGGGCGATCGGTCATGTCAACCATCTTGACACATATCAATCGCGTTGATAAACAGGAGGCATGACGAATCCTTCCGACGTGTCCAACGTGATGTTCGATTCCGCCTACCGCGGCGAGGTCGCCGAGATGGGGCTCGGCGCCAAACCCCCGTGGAGCATCGGTGCACCCCAACCCGAGATCGCCGCGTTGATCGAGGCGGGCAAGGTCCACGGGGACGTGCTGGACGCCGGCTGCGGCGAGGCGGCGACCGCGCTGGCGCTGGCCGAGCTGGGCTTCACGACGGTCGGCCTGGATCAGTCGCCGACCGCGATCGAGCTCGCGCGGGCCGAAGCCGCCAAGCGTGGCCTCACGAACGCCACCTTCGAGGTCGCCGACATCAGTGCGTTCACCGGCTACGACGGCCGCTTCGGCACCATCATCGACAGCACGCTGTTCCATTCCATGCCGGTCGAGCTGCGCGAGGGCTACCAGCAGTCCATCGTGCGCGCCGCCGCGCCGGGCGCGTCGTACTTCGTCCTCGTCTTCGACCGGACCAGCATGCCCGCAGGTCCGGCCCACCCCGTCACCGAGCAGGAACTGCGCGACGTGGTGTCGAAGTACTGGGTGATCGACGAGATCCGGTCCGCGCGCATCCACGCCAACGTCGCCGAGAACGCCACGGGCTTGGAGGGGTTTGCCGGCGCGGGGATTCGGGACGAGGGCAACGGCCGCATGTCGATGCCGGCCTGGCTGTTGACCGCGCACCTCGGTTAGCTGCCTGGCCAGCCGACTCCCGCGCCACCCCTGCGTTGCCGCGCGGCCCCGATGAGGCAGGATTGGAGGCGCCCTCCTCGCTGAACGCCGGGACGGCATTCGCATGCGAGGAGGAGTCTGATGGCGCAGCCACTCGTCGCCGGGCCCATCCGGCCGATGTACACGCGCGTGCTGCTCAAGCTGGGCGGCGAGATGTTCGGCGGTGGTCAGGTAGGCCTCGACCCCGACGTGGTCGCGCAGGTCGCGCGGCAGATCGCCGAGGTGGTGCGCAGCGGCGCGCAGGTGGCCGTGGTGATCGGTGGCGGCAACTTCTTCCGCGGCGCGCAGCTGCAGCAGCGCGGCATGGAGCGCACCCGGTCGGACTACATGGGCATGCTCGGCACGGTGATGAACAGCCTGGCGCTGCAGGACTTCCTGGAGAAGGAGGGCATCGTCACGCGGGTGCAGACCGCGATCACGATGGGCCAGGTCGCCGAGCCCTACATTCCGCTGCGTGCGGTTCGGCACCTCGAGAAGGGCCGCGTGGTCATCTTCGGTGCCGGCATGGGCCTGCCGTACTTCTCCACCGACACCACCGCCGCGCAACGGGCGCTGGAGATCGGCGCCGAGGTGGTCCTGATGGCCAAGGCCGTCGACGGGGTGTTCACCGACGACCCTCGCAAGAATCCCGATGCCGAGCTGCTCACCGCGATCACCCACCGCGAGGTGATCGACCGGGGACTGCAGGTCGCCGATTCCACCGCATTCAGCCTGTGCATGGACAACGGCATGCCGATCCTCGTGTTCAATCTCCTCACCGACGGAAATATCGCGCGAGCGGTCGCAGGTGAGAAGATCGGAACACTGGTCACGACCTGACAGGGAGAAAAGACTGTGATCGACGAAACCCTCTTCGATGCCGAGGAGAAGATGGAGAAGGCCGTCTCGGTGGCGCGTGACGACCTGTCGTCCATCAGAACCGGTCGGGCCAACCCCGGGATGTTCTCACGCCTCACCATCGACTACTACGGTTCGCCCACCCCGATCACGCAGCTCTCCAGCATCAACGTTCCTGAAGCGCGCCTCGTCGTCATCAAGCCGTACGAGGCCAACCAGTTGCGCAGCATCGAGGACGCCATCCGGCATTCCGACCTCGGCGTCAACCCGAGCAACGACGGCAACGTCATCAGGATCTCCGTCCCGCAGCTCACCGAGGAACGCCGGCGGGAACTCGTCAAGCAGGCCAAGTCCAAGGGCGAGGACGCGAAGGTGACGGTGCGCAACATTCGTCGCAAGGCGATGGAGGAGCTGAACCGCATCAAGAAGGACGGCGAGGCCGGCGAGGACGAGGTGGGCCGTGCCGAGAAGGAACTCGACAAGCACACCTCGACCTACACCGCCCAGATCGACGACCTGGTGAAGCACAAAGAAGGCGAGCTGCTGGAGGTGTGACGAGCGCTTGCGCGACGAATCCTCGCCCGCGGCCGCCCCTCCAGTAACCATTTTCGTGGCAGACACCGACACCGCCTCGTCCGACGGCGCAGGAACATCCGCCGAGCCGCCCAAGAAGGCGTCGCGCGCCGGCCGAAACCTGCCGGCGGCCATCGGCGTCGGGGCCGTGTTGGGCTTCGGCGTCATCGCGATTCTGGTGTTCGTGCCCTACGTCTGGATCGGCGTCGTCGCCGTCGCGATGGCCGTCGCCACGCACGAGGTGGTACGTCGGCTGCGCACCGCGGGATATTCGATTCCGGTGGTGCCGTTGCTAATTGGCGGACAGGCCATGATCTGGCTGACGTGGCCCTTCGGCCCCGCCGGCGCCTTGGGAAGTTTCGGCGGCACCGTCGTCGTGTGCATGATCTGGCGGCTGCTGTCGGGCGGGCTGAAGGATGCACCGCAGAACTATCTGCGTGACGTAACGACGACTGTCTTTCTGGCGGCGTGGATTCCGCTGTTCGGCGCGTTCGGCACCCTGTTGGTCTATCCCGACGACGGCGGGTGGCGGGTGCTCTGCCTCATGCTCGGCGTGGTGTTCTCCGACATCGGCGGCTACGCGGCAGGCGTGTTGTTCGGCAAGCACCCCATGGTTCCGGCGATCAGCCCGAAGAAGTCGTGGGAGGGCTTCGCCGGCTCGCTCATCTTTGGCACCGCCGCAGCCGTGCTCGCGGTGACCTTCCTGCTGGACAAGCCAGCGTGGGTCGGCGTGCCGCTGGGCCTCATGCTAGTGATCACCGGCACGCTCGGCGATCTCATCGAGTCACAGGTCAAGCGCGACCTCGGCATCAAGGACATGGGCACGCTGCTGCCCGGTCACGGTGGCCTGATGGACCGCCTCGACTCCGTGCTGCCCTCTGCCGTCGCGACCTGGATCGTGTTGACGCTGTTGGCTTGAGCCCGTCAACGGCTCATCATCACGCTCGCGTCGGTGAGGTAGCGCTGCACCGTCGGCCCGACCCAGGTGACGAGGTCGTCGACGGATGTTGACGCCATCGGCTCGATCTTGAGCTGGTAGCGCGCGAAGGCCAGACCCGTGAGGTGGGAGGCCACCAACTCGACGCGCAGCACCGCATCGGCGACTCCGTACTCGGCGGCCACCCGGTTCGCCATCGGGCCGGCGAGGGCGTCGTGCAACACCTTTCGCGCCGCGGGCTGGATCGCCGCCGAACGCCACACCGTCAGCAGCGGCTCGAAGAGTCCGCCTTCGTCCCAGTGCTCGAGGAACCGGCGGACGAGCCGCGCACCGATGTCGTCGCTGCTCTCGTCGAGGAGCGTCGCCAGTTGATGCAGCGGATGCTCGGGGCCCGTCAGAATCGCTGCGCTGAACAGTCCTTCCTTGTTGCCGAAGAAGTAGTAGACCATCGCGACGTCCACACCGGCGTCCGCGGCGATTCCCCGGACGGTCGCCCGTTCGTACCCGTCGCGCGTGAACTTCTCGCGTGCCGCGTCGATGATGCGTTGCTTGCTCTGCTGACCGGTGCGCCACCGGCCGCTGCGTCGCTCTTCGGGCATGCGCCCAACGATACTTCAACACGTGTTGGACTTACCCGCGGCGCGGTTCTATCGTGGTTCTTGAACGCCTGCTGAAGAAAGGAGACTCACCATGACGGAGACAATCCACCGGCGGCTGTGGTGGCGGCACCTGCTGTCGTTTCTGCTCGCACCGGTGACGATGACGATCGTCATACCGACGCTGATCGTGGCCGGGGCCAACGTGCGGCCACCCGACTTCGAGTCGGCCCTGGGCATCTCGCTCGCGGTCGCCGGCGGCCTACTGATCGCCGGCGGTGTCGCGATGCTGTTCTGGACCGTCTACCTCTTCGACCGGGTGGGCAACGGCACCCTCGGAGTCGGAGAAGTGATGGGACAACCGGTCAACCTCGTCGTGCACGGGCCGTACCGCCATGTCCGCAATCCGATGATCAGCGGTGTGCTGGCCATCCTGCTCGGCGAGGCGGCGCTCTTCGCATCGGGCTGGCTGCTGCTGTGGTTTGCGGTCTTCTTCGCGGGCTTGACGACCTTCATCCAGCTGTGGGAGGAGCCGCATCTCACCGAGCGGTTCGGCGACGAATACGTCGACTACCGCCGCAACGTTCCGCGCTGGATCCCGCGGATGGCGGCGTGGCAGCCTCGCCGCTGACGCTGCTCGAGCTACCTGGTCACGGCTGGCTGATGGGCATCGACGTCCCCTGAAACCCGTTGGTTGGTAGCGGGTTTCGACGTTCCGTTGCCCGCCGCGGCGTTGAGCCAGCAGGCCAGCGCCCCGAGCAGCAGCCCGACGCCGATCCCGATGTCGACCCGCTGGCCCAGCATCAGCCAGGACAACGCCCCCGCGACGGCGGGAATCACGGCGAAGAGCATCGACACCGCGGCGGCGCCGTGCAGGTTGACCGCTCGCACGTAGAGCGACACACCGACCGTCGCGTTCAGCAGCACGACCCCCGCCACGGCGATCGCGGCCTTCATTCCGTCATGGACGGCGAACGGCGTCGCCAACGTGAAGATCAGCGCAGGCGCGAACGCGACGACGTTCTGTATGGCGGTCGAGGCGCGGAAGTCGACGTCGGCGCAGAACCGCTGCTGATACACACCGCCCGCGGCCAACCCGAGCAGGGCGACGAGCAGCAGCAGCACGGCCGGATCGACGCCCTTCTCCGCGATCAGCCTGCTCGCGCAGGCGGCCAACACGGCGGCGACCCCAAGGACCAGTGCGAGGATCCGGCGCCAGCTCAATCGATCGCGCAGGAACGTCGCCGTCAGCAGGGCGGTGGCCACCGGATTCATCGCCACGACCACGGCGCACAGCACCGCCGGAGCGCCGTGCTGAATGGCGAGATACAGCGTGCAGAACTGAACCGCCTGCATCAACAGTCCGGTGACGGCAACATGGCCGAGCTTGCGACCCCTTGGCCAGCTCACCCGCGCAAAGTACGCCCAGATGCCCAGAACGAGCGCCGCAAGACTGAACCGGAACGCCAAGACCGCCATCGGCGTCATCGCGATGACGGCCATGTTGCCGATCGGATAGCCGAGGGCATAGAAGAAGGTCACTGCCGACGCGGTCCTCAGCGGCATCCGGGTGGGCGTCATGAACCCCATGCTGTCGGACGCCCGAGCGAGGAGTCCAACGAATATCGGCGATCGGGAGCGATCGTAAATCGTGATCAATCGAATCTCGCAGCAGCGGACGTGCTCGAGAAACGCGTCTCTTTGATCTGAATTGCTGATCGGAGTACCTTTGCCGGGTGGCTCAAGTCCTGGACATCGCACCGCTGCGCAGCGTCGTCGCGGTCGCCGACTGTGGCGGATTTCACCGCGCCGCGACGGTTCTGCACCTCACCCAGTCGGCGGTCAGTCAGCACGTCCGCCGAGTCGAGACCGTGGTGGGCGGCCCCGTCGTGCAGAAGTCCGGCCGCGGCGTGGCCTTCACCGAGCTGGGGCACCGCGTCCTGGCTCACGCTAGAACCATCCTGGCGGCGCACGACAGCGCTCTGCGCGACCTCGGCGCCGCCGAGGAAAGGGTGCTCGTCGTCGGAGCTACCGAACACGGTGCGGACGTGATGTTGCCCGGTCTGACCGGCGCGCTGGGGGAGCGGCTGCCCGACTGGAGGCTGCGCTTCCGGCTGGATCGCAATGTGATGCTCGCCGACGCCATCGAGCACGGCACCGTCGATCTCGCGGTATTGGTCGACGGGTCCGGCCTCGACCCCGCCAACGCCTCCGGGGTCGTTGCGCTGAAGTGGATCTCCGCGCGCAACTTCGTATTGCCCGCCGCCGGACCCCTGTCGGTGGTGATGTTCTCCGAGCCGTGCACGCTGCGCGAACCCGCATACGCCGCGCTCGACCGGATTGGCATGCCCTATCGCATCGCCGCCGAGACCGCCGACCTGTCGGGCCTGTACTCCGCCGTGCGTTCCGGTCTCGGTGTCGCGCTGCTGCCGATGATCGGCCGACTGCCCGACGGCCTGTGTCTGGTTGAGGGGTTGCCGCCGACCAGTCGCGCATCGGTCTTCGTCCGCGGCCGCGCGGGCGTCGACGCCGACCTGCTGAAAACCCTGGACCACGCCGTTCGCGACGTGCTGGCCGAACAGACCTGAGGACGAAAGATGAAGCAGGAACTCGTATTCGATGCACCGCGCCGCGGCATGCCGCCACGGCACCTCGCGGATCTCGACGAGGCGGGCCGCGTCGCCGCGGTCGCGGAACTGGGGCTGCCCGCATTTCGCGGCAAGCAACTCGCCAACCAGTACTACGGCAGGCTGATCGCCGATCCGCACCAGATGACCGATCTGCCCGCGGCGGTCCGCGATCAGGTCGCCGACGCCCTGTTCCCGCCGCTGCTGAGCCCTCTTCGCCAGGTCGAGTGCGACGCGGGTGACACGCGAAAGACGTTGTGGCGCGCGGGCGACGGCACGACGTTCGAATCGGTCTTGATGCGTTACCCGCAGCGCACCACGGTGTGCATCTCGTCGCAGGCTGGCTGTGGCATGGCGTGCCCCTTCTGTGCGACGGGGCAGGGCGGCCTGACCCGAAACCTCTCCACCGCCGAGATTCTCGAGCAGGTGCGCGCGGCGGCTGCGACGGCGCGCGATGAACACGATGGCCGGTTGTCGAACATCGTGTTCATGGGCATGGGTGAGCCGCTGGCCAACTACAACCGCGTGCTCGCCGCGGTGCACCGCATCATCGCCCCGCCGCCGCAGGGTTTCGGCATCTCGGCGCGATCGGTCACCGTGTCGACCGTGGGGCTGGCTCCCGCGATTCGCAAGCTGGCCGACGAGCGTCTCGGCGTCACGCTCGCACTTTCGCTGCACGCGCCCGACGACGAGCTGCGCGACACCCTGGTGCCGGTGAACAACCGGTGGAACGTCGGCGAAGCACTCGACGCCGCACGGTATTACGCCGACGTGACCGGCAGGCGGGTGTCGATCGAATACGCCCTGATTCGTGACATCAACGATCAGCCATGGCGTGGCGACCTGCTCGGCAAGCGCTTGCACGGCGCGCTTGGGCCGCTGGTCCACGTCAACGTCATCCCGCTGAACCCCACGCCGGGCAGCAAGTGGGACGCCAGCCCCAAGGCCGCCGAACGCGAGTTCGTCAAACGGGTCCGAGAGCGCGGCGTGTCATGCACGGTGCGCGACACCCGCGGCCGCGAAATCGCCGCCGCCTGTGGTCAATTGGCCGCCGAGGGCTAGTTCCCCTCGCTTTCCCTTCCTCCCCACCGAAACTGCTGTCAGATCGCGATTTTCGCGCGCGGATTTTGACGATCTGACAGCAGTCTCGGCGTGGGGTTGTGGATGTCGGCCTGGGGGGTGTGGAGTTCAGGCTTGGGCGGCCGCCGGTGCCGTTGACGAACCAGATGCTCTCCTCGCGCAGACTGCGGCTGCGCCAGCCATCGGCCGTCCGGACCATCTCGTGGTGGTAATACCCGCCGCAGTAGCTCAGCTCCGTCATGCCGGGCAGTTGCATCGGGTTGTAGAACATCGCCCGAACGCGCGCCGTGTCACCGTCGTGGTCAAGCACCTCGATGTTGCTGATGTAGTGCATCGACATCGGAATGGCCCCGAAACCGGTGCTCAGCCAGTGGGCGACCTCGTCGCGGGTGCCCGCCATCGCTCCCGCCGACGAGTAGTCGATGTACGCGTCGTCGGTGAACACCGAGCGGTAGAGCTCCCAGTCCTTGGTATCGACGGCACGGGCGTAGCGGTAGAGCAGCGCGGCGATCTCATTGGTCATGCGGGCAGCCCGATCGTCTTGCCCTCCAAGTACTCCCGGTAACCTTCGTCGCCGTTGCGGCGGCCGAGACCGCTCTGCTTGGTGCCGCCGAACGGGCTGGTGATGCCGAAGTGGCTCTTGCCGTTGATGGTGACGTTGCCGGTGCGCATGCGCTTCGCGACGGCAAGGGCGCGGTCGACGTCACCGCTGGAGACTTCGCCGGACAGCCCGTAGATCGAGTTGTTGGCGATGGCCACGGCCTCGTCCTCGGTGTCGTACGGCGTGACCGTGAGCACGGGACCGAAGATCTCCTCCTGGGCCACCTGCGCGTCGGGGTCGACGTCGGCCAGCAGCGTCGGCGACACGTAGTAGCCGGTTGGCAGGTTCTCCGGAATGCCGCCGCCGGTGACCAGTCGGGCGCCGGAGTCGATGCCGGAGCGGATCAGGCCCAGCACCTTTTCGCGTTGGGTGGCGCTGATCTGCGGGCCCTGCATGTTGCCCGGTGTCCACGGATCACCGACGGGGAAGCCCTCCATCATGGTCTTGAGGATTTCGATGCCCTCGTCATATCGACTGCGCGGCAGCAGAATCCGTGAGGGAAGGATGCAGGATTGCCCGGACATGACGCACGCCATCATGGCGGCCAACGGTAGAGCTGAGTTGAAGTCGGCGTCGTCGAGCACGATGTGGGCGGACTTGCCGCCCAACTCCAGCAGTGTCTTCTTCACGGTCGGCGCGCCCGCGGCCAGGATCGCCCGGCCGGTGGCGGTGGATCCGGTGAAGGTGATCATGTCGACGCGCGGGTCGGCCGACAACGCCGCGCCCACTTCGTTGGCATTGGAGACGACGACGTTGAACACTCCGGCGGGGATGTCGGTTTCCTCGGCGACGATGCGGCCGTACTCGCTGCCCGACCACGGAGTGAGTTGCGCGGGTTTGAGCACGACGGTGTTGCCGGCCATCAGCGCGGGCACGGTTTCGGCGATGTTGAGGTAGAACGGCACGTTCCATGGCGTGATTGCCCCGACCACCCCGATCGGTTCGTAGTGGATCTTGCGGCGCGCCGGTCCCATCGGGGTGTCGTGGATGCCGGTGTCGACCAGGTACTCGAAGTTGCGGGCATGCTCCGCCCAGTGCTTGACCTCTTCGATGGGGCTTTCGATCTGAGACCCGGATACGGTGACCGGGCAGCCGACCTCGGTGATCAGCACGCGGCGCAACCGTTCCTTGTTGCGTTCCAGCGCGTCGTGCAACTGGGTCATGCAGTGGTAGCGGAAGTCGAGGTCGCGGGACCAATCGGTCTCGTCGAACGCCCGCCGGGCGGCGCCGACCGCGCGGTCCATGTCGGCGACCGTGCCGTCGGTGGCCTGACCGGCCACTTCCTCGCTGGCGGGGTGAATGACGTCGAAGGTGGCTCCGCTGTCGGTGTGGCGCAGCTCGCCGTCGATCAACATCCGCTCATCGCCGGCCAACACCCCGGTGTCGCTCTGCACGTTCGTCATAAAGACGAAGCCTAGGGAAGTGCGAGTGAAAATGAACGATAATTCAGAAAATCGAGCAGCTGTTCAGATAGGCTCTGTCCACGGTTCGCGCGAGGGGAGGATTGGATGAGCGAGCAGGTCGCGGTCTCCGAATCGCCGCGCGAGGAACGCCGCCGGTTGCGGATCGATACGGCCAGGATGCAGATCCTGGACGCCGCCGAGCGCACCTTCGCGTCGACGGGCTATCACGCCACCACCGTGAAATCCATTGCGGAGCAGTGCGAAATCGCCGTCGGCACCATCTACACGTTGTTCGATGACAAGAACGCGCTCTTCGAGGGAGTGCTACGGCGCCGCGGCGCCGCGCTTCGGGCGTTGACCGAGGCCAAGGCGGCCGAGCCCGGCCCGGGTAACGACCGGCTGGTCGAACTCGCCGACCTGCAAATCCGCTTCTTTCGCGAACACCCGGACTGGACTCGGGTGGCATCGATGCTGATGAGCGGATCGCGTGCCGATCCACCGGCCGGGGACATGTCGCGGCTCTACGAGTCGGGGCACAAGGTCGTCGCCGACATCCATGCCGAGGTGATCGCCAGGGGGCAACGCGAGGGGGCCATCCGCAACGGTCCGCCTGGCGCGCTGGCGCAGATCTTCATGGGAATGCTGGAGACCTTCCACGCCCTCGACCGCACGGGCGACCCAGAACCGGGCGAGTTCGCACTGGAGGAGTTCCTGGACCTCGTCCGGGCGACGTTCGCCGCGTAGCGCAGGCGGTCAGTCGGCTTGTTTGATGCCGACGGCGTGCCGCAGCTGGGCCAGGAACTGATCGGTGTCGTCACTGCGCACGATGTAGTGCGACACGGCCACCCGGATGGCGGTCGCGGCCTTCACCGAGCGGTTCGGGCCCTGCAATAGTCGCTCGAGGCGGGTACGCATCACGGGGATCACGTGCGTCAGCTGCGCGATCACCACCTGCGGTTCGATGTCGATCACCCGCACGCCGGAGTAGGCCCGCTGGTATTCCACGATGAAACGCAGTGCCGCATCCAGCTTCTCGTTGCCACGGAGGCCTGCGGTGGCCCTGCCGACGCCGGAGTCGAACATCTCGCGCTCGTAGAGGCCGAACGCATCGAGCAGTTCCTCCTTCGATGCGAACCAGCGATACAACGTCGGGCGCGATACGCCGGCCTGCGTGGCGACCTCGGAAAGGCTCAGCTTCGTCTGACCGTTGCGCGCGAGCACCTCGGTGGTGGCGGCCAGGATCCGCCGTCGGGTCGACGTGTCGTCACCCGACTCGGCGGTGGCCTGCTCGATGGTCATCGGTTCACTCACTTCCAACTCTCGACGTGAACTGATCGTAGCTGGACGCCGGCAGATTACGGATGCGTCGGCGATCGTAATGGGGCCCGCCGATGGTTTGGCGTTTCGACGCCGCTTTCGTGGGTACGGCTCGCCTGTCTCACACCAGGTCGACGAAGGGAGTCATCGGTGAACATCAAGAAACTGACGGGCGCCGTGGCCGCGGCAGCGGTCACGGTCGGCATGGGGGTCGCCAGCGTCGCGCCGGCTTCTGCGGCTGACAACATCAAGCCGTTCGGTCAGGAGCAGATACTGCTCGATCCGGCCACCGGCGCCCCGATGATCGCCTATACGGTGCACGGACTGAATCCGAGTTCCGACGCCGTGCCGCACAACGGCCAGCTGTACGAGGCAACCGTGGACGTGAACGCCGGCGGGGCCATTCCCATGGTGCCCATGTTCAACGCCCGCGCCGAGAATGGGGCCAACTATCGCGTCATCGGCGGCACGGTGCCCGGCAAGATCTACTTCGACGTCGTCGGCGACGCGCCGAACAGCGTGGTCTACAACGACGGCGTTCGGGACCTCCTCGCTTGGATCCCCGGTCCGCCCGAGGGAGGTACCCGCCCCTGACGGGACGCTGAAGTCCACCGTCCCAAGGGATTAAGGCTCCGAGTGCTTGATGCCCGCCGCGTGTCTGAGCTGGGCCAGGAAGTCGGCGCCGTCGTCGCTGCGGACCAGATAGTGCGCAATCGCCACGCGGACCACCGCTGACGCGGCCACGGCGGCGTGGGGGCCGGGAATCAGGCGTTCCAACCGTTCCCGCATGAGGGGCAGGACCGCCGCCAGCCGCTTGATCACCTGTTCGGGTTCGACGTCGACCATGCGCAGCCCGGGGTAGGACTGCTGGTATTCGACGATGATCCGCAGTGCCGCATCGAGTCTCTCGCCCGCAGGCAACCCGACGGAGGCCTCCGCGATGGCGCGCTCGTAGAACTGCCGCTCCCATCCCACGAACGCGTCCAGCAGTTCCCGCTTCGAACCGAACCAGCGGTACAGGGTGGGCCGGGACACGCCGGCCTGCGTCGCCACTTCGGACAGGCTGAGCTTCGTCATGCCGTTGCTGCCCAGCACCTCGGCGGTGGCGGCGAGTATTCGCTCACGTGTCGAGGTGTCGGCCTCGACCGGTGCGGGAAGCCGCGCGGCCGGCAACGGTTGGATCACGGGCATAGCTTTACAAATTATCGTCCAACTGTCACGCTAAATCAGCATGCCGCCTCCGTCGGCGCAGTCAGGGTCGGAGGTGAAATCGGCTTGGAAGAGGGGATGTTCAGTGGCGATGGCAAGCACGGCTCCCGATGGCAGCGACGCGACGCCGCAATCGCGACCGGCGCGCGAGTTCAGCCCCCATGACATCACCTCACACGCGTTTTGGAGTCAGTCCTTCGCCGAACGCGACCGCACCTTCGCCCGGCTGCGGGCGCTGGACGGAATTTCGTGGCACGCGCCGCTGCCGTCGCTGTTCGACGTCGAGGAACCCGGATTCTGGGCGCTCACCCGACGCGCCGACATCGCCTACGTCAGCCAGCACCCGGAGCTGTTCACCTCCGCTCGGGGAGTGGCACTGGATCCGATGCCCGCCGAGGTTCAGCGGTTCGCGTCGTTCTTCTTGACCATGGACCCGCCGCAGCACACCGTCTACCGCAAGCTGATCAGCTCGGCGTTCACCCCGCGCAACGTCCGACGGATCGAGGAGCAGATCCAGGATACCGCGGTCAAGGTGGTCGACGATCTCGTCGGGGTTGGTGAAATCGACTTCGTGTCAGCGTGTTCGGCGCGACTGCCGATGTTGACCATCATGGAGATGCTCGGGGTCCCGGCCTCCGAGCAGCCGGCCGTGGCGACCGCCGCGGAGAAACTCTTCGGCATGAGCGACGATGAGTACGCCACTCTCGAGGAGCGTGCCACCGCCACCATCAACGAAATCATGCTGCTCGCCAGCACCGGAGCCGAGCTGGCCAAGTACCGGCGCAGCAACCCTGGCGACGATTTGATGACCAGCATCGTCAACGCCGAGGTGGACGGACATCGGTTGACCGACGAGGAGATCGGCGCGTTCCTGATTCTGCTCTCTTCGGCGGGCAACGACACCACCAAGCAGGCCACCTCGCACGCGATGATGGCCCTGGTGGAGAACCCCGGTCAACGGGACTGGTTGATGGAGGACTTCGAGGACCGGATCGGGCACGCCGTCGAGGAGTTCGTGCGGTGGTCGTCACCGGTGCTGCAATTCGCACGGTTCGCCACCGAGGACACCGAGATCGCCGGGACGCGCGTCGCGGCGGGTGAGAAGGTCGGCCTGTTCTACTGTTCGGCGAACCGGGACGAGAACGTGTTCGACGCCCCGGGTGAGTTCGACCTGAGCCGCTCGCCCAACCCGCACGTGGGATTCGGGGCGGGCGGGCCGCACTTCTGCCTGGGCAACCAGCTGGCCAAGACGGAACTGCGAACGTTGTTCCGCGAGTTGCTGACTCGGTTGAAGCGCGTCGAATTCGGTGCACCCGACCTCCTGCACAGCAACTTCGTGCACGGCATCAAACGGCTTCCAGCGGTGGTCGAGTAGAAGGAGAGCGGGGACGCCATGAAGGTCGAAGTCGACCTCGACAAGTGCACGGGGCACGGCATCTGCGAGTCGATCGCCGAGGACGTGTTCGAGGTGCAGGACGACGGCAGCGTGCTCATCCACGACGCCGAGCGGCCGGAGACGGACCGCGGTCGGATGCGCCAAGCCGTGACGCAGTGCCCCGCTGCGGCACTTCGCCTGGTGGACTAGGGCATTCGCGACGGCATGGGACGCACGAGCACCGACTGCTGAATGCCGCCGACCGCTCCGCGCTCGTCGAACAGCGTGCCGATCGTCGTGCCGATGCCGTCGGGGCCGTAGCTGGTCTCCGCGCGGATGCCCGTCCATTCGCCGGCCGGTACGCGGTGCAGGTGCACCACCAGGTCGGTGTTCATGAACGTCCACTCCCGGATGTCCAACTTGGTGCCGATGCCGTTGGCGTCGTCGGCCACGGCGAACAGCCGCTGCAGCGGAGTCATGACCTCGCCCTTGACGAGGCCCACGGTTGGCCTGATCCACGACTCGCCGGGTCCGTCGGCCATCGGCGTGGTCAGCCACCGCCAGTCCAGGCTGTGCACGTAGTTGGGGTCCCAGTCCTTCGCGAGGTCCCGACTGACCGCGTCCGACAGCGGACGCAGTGGCGGGGCAGGAGAGTGCACCACGCCGGCGGTGTCCAGCGTCGTCATCCGCCAGGCGCTCGCCCTGGCCACGGGTCGGGGCGTCCCGTCCGGGCCCAGCGCCAGCATTTCGGCACTGAGGAGTTCGATCTGCCTGCCCGGCCGGTCCACCCGGGACCGCACCCACAGGTCGCCTTCGGCGGGGACGCCGCCCAGCAGATCGATCATCACCCGGCTCAGGCGGGCATCGTCGCGTGGTGCGCACCGTTCCAGCGCGCGCACCAGCAACGAGGACACCGGCGCGGCATGCTGAATGGCGGCAGTCCAGGTGCTGCGCACCATGTCGGTCGCGGTGAACTTCTCGCCGTGCGCGTCGTCGGCATCGATCAGTACGTAGTACGAGTCGGACATCTCCACCTTCTCGGGTTCGGCGTTTTGCGTCAGGGTCGGCCGGCGCCGGGTACGTCGACGGTCACTGCGTCGACGCGCGACGACTTGGTGCCGATCAAGCGCTCGGGATAGGCGTCGGTGCTCGACAACAGGAACAGCGTGCGGCGTTCCGGACCGCCCAACGTGCAGGCGATGGCCGTGCGGTCACCCATGTCGATGCGATCGGTCACGGTGCCCTTCCCCGAGCCGTCCGCCACGATTCGCTCGAACTGGTGGGCCAACGTCATCGACGTCCAGACGCCACCTTCCGCGTCGAGGGTGATGCCGTCGGGCGGCCCATCGAGACCGTCGGCGAACACTCTGCGGTCGCACAACTTGCCGTCGGCTTCGATGGTGAAGGTGGTCAGGCGCCGTCCCGTCGACTCGGCGACGATCAGCGCGGTCCCATTGGGCGTGACGACCATGCCGTTGGGAAACTCGAGATCGTCCGCCGCGACGGTGACGGTGTCGTCGGGGTCGATCCGGACGATCATGCCGCCCTCGCGTGCCTGCGAACCGACGAACACGCGACCGGCGTCGTCGATCACCATGTCGCCGAGGGCCGCAGGCACGATGTCGGCGAGATCGGCGATGACCGCGACGGTGTCGCCGTCGTAGCGCAGCACCTGGCGGTCCTCCGTCGACACGATCAGAAGCGAGCCGTCGGCCCGAAACCCCAAGCCGGACGGGGCGCGGCCGGGCAACGGCAGCGTGCTCATCGACCCGTTGAGGGCGACGGTGTGTACCGCCTCACCGAGCATGTCCGAGAACCACAGCAGGCCCTCGAACCACCGGGGCCCTTCGCCGAAGCAGAATCCGTTGGCCAGCGGTGTGGGGTTCATCCGGCGCCGAGCGAACGGTACGTGGACGTGACTTTACAAAACACGCCGTAAGTGTCACGCTCGCTGGGTGTCGGTGTCAACCACGCGAGGGTCCCGTACTGCCGTAGTGAACGAGGTGCGAGGGATGTCGAACTTTGATGCGTAAGTACCACAGCCACACGCTTCTGTATCTGCACGAGACGATCTCGCTCGGCTCCGGGGGTGATCAATTCGTCGAGGTCTTCGTCGCTGTGTACCAACCGATGATGCGCGATCTCGGCGCACGGCTGTTCGCGATCTGGGAGTCGACGCCCTACAACGGGCACTGGCCGCAGGTCACGATCATCTGGGAGATCGATGCCTTCGCCGATTACGCCCGCATCGGGCGGGCCCGGGCCCGCGGTGGCAGCCACGAGGCGGCGGGGGCCAAGTGGTCGACGTTCCTGGCCGACGTCGGCGCGTCGGGGGAGGGACGAATCATGTACCCCGGCCCGAGCAACAAGACCTTGGCCGAGCTCACTGCGGCCAAATTCGATGCGGGCGTGGTGATTCAGGAGATCATGCAGACCAAGCCCGGTCGCCAGGACGACTACATCCGCGAACTGGAGCGGCTGTACGTGCCGTGGTCGGAACGCACCGGCAAGCGGTGGCTCGGCTCGTTCACCACGACCTTCCGGTTCAACGAGGTGATCCACTACTGGGCGCTGGACGGTGGCTGGGACTGCTTCGCCGAGCACTACCCGTCGTGGAAGGACCAACCGCCGGCCGAGATCGTGACGTGGATGAGCGTTGCGCCTGCTCTGCGGGACGGCTGGGAGGACTCGATCCTGCAGGCCCTGACCCCGTCGCCGCTGCAGTGAGCACGCAGGTGGACGGCGTTCCCGCGCAGGGCTTCTCCTACGACCCGTTCCATCCGGCGGTGATGGCCGACCCGCTGTCGTATTACCGTGTGCTGCGCGAACACCATCCGCTGTACTACATCCCCAAGTGGGACACCTACGCGCTGTCTCGGTTCTCCGACATCTGGCAGGTACTGGAGACCAGCGACGGCACGTTCGTCGCGTCGGAGGGGACGCTGCCTGCCGCAACGGTACTGGCCCGCCACAACGACGGCCCCGTTGCAGATCCGCCGTTGCACCCCATGCCCTTTCACGCGAACTTCGACTCGCCGATCTACGACGACGTGCGGCGGACCCATTCCGCTCCACTGCGGCCGAAGAACGTCGGTCGGCTGGGGGACAGGATTCGCGAACTCGCCAACGAGCGCCTCGACGTGCTGCTGCCGCGGGGTGGCTTCGACCTGACCCAGGATTACGGCGGCATCGTCGCGGCGTCCGTGGTGTGCGAATTGGTGGGCCTGCCCGTCGAACTCGCGGCCGACGTGTTGGCGACCGTCAACGCTGGCAGCCTCGCCAAGCCGGGCGATGGCGTCAACACGGCGAACGCGCGGCCCGGCTTCCTGGAATACCTCGTCCCCGTCGTGAAGCGCCGGCGCGCCGACGCCGCCGACGGTGAGCTGCCGATCGTCGATGGCCTGATCCGCTACCGCAAGCCGGACGGATCCGAGTTCAGCGACGTCGAGGTCGCCACGCAGATGCTCGGCGTCTTCATCGGCGGCACCGAGACCGTTCCGAAGATCGTGGCGCACGGGCTGTGGGAATTGCACCGGCGGCCCGATCAATTGGCTGCGATGCGCGCCGATCTCGAGGCGAACGTGCCCATCGCGCGCGAGGAGATGATCCGGTACTGCGCACCGGCGCAATGGTTCGCCCGCACCCTGCGCAAGCCGTTCACGATCCACGGCACCACGATCAAACCCGGCCAACGGATCATCACGCTGCTCGCCTCGGCCGCGCGCGACGACCGGGAGTACCCCCAAGCCGACGAATTCATCTGGAATCGCCCGATCGAGCGTCTCCTCGCCTTCGGACGCGGCCAACACTTCTGTCTCGGCGTGCACCTGGCGCGGCTGGAGATCACCGTGCTGGTCACCGAATGGCTCAAGCGCGTACCCGATTTCCGCGTCGACGAGGAACGGGCCTCACGGCCGCCGTCGAGCTTCCAGTGGGGCTGGAACAACGTACCGGTGGAGGTCTGAGCCGTGTGGTCCTACCGACTGGTCGCGCCGTACACCTTCGAGCGCACGCAGCTGCCGGAGAAGTCGCCGGAATCGCTTGGGGACGGCGAAGTGCTGCTGCGCTTCCTGGCAGCCGGCATCTGCGGCAGCGACATCCCTGGCTTCCGCGGCACGAAGGGCAAGCTGCCCGGCGACACCGGCATCCGCGCGGCCGAGATGGACGGCTTCCCGATCCACGAGATCGCCGGTGAGGTGATCGCGAGCAGGCACGCCGACCATCGCGCCGGTGACCGCGTGGTCGGGTGGGCATCGGGGTTCGATGGCCTGATGGAACGCGTGGTGGCCGACGGAAACGGTCTGGCGCCGTATGACCCCGCGTTGACGGCGCAACTCGCGGTCGGCCTGCAACCGCTGGCCTGCGTGCTGTACGCGGTCGAGCAGCTTCCCGATCTGCGTGACCGGCACGTCGCGGTGATCGGGCAGGGATCGATAGGTCTGCTCTTCTCCTACGTCGCCAAGGTCGCCGGTGCCGCGCACGTGACCGGTGTCGACCCGATCGACCGTGAGGCGGTCGGCGGAAAGTTCGGCGTCGACAGCGTGGTTCGCGCCACCAGCGACCGCTGGGTCAGCCACCTCACCACCGACGACAAGCCGGACGTCGTCATCGAGGCCGTCGGCCATCAGGTGGCGACGCTGAACCATGCGGTCGAGGCGGCGGCGTTCGGCGGCACCGTCTTCTACTTCGGCGTGCCGGACGACGACAGTTACCCGATCAGCATGCGCACCATGCTGCGAAACAACCTGACGCTGAAATCCGGTGTGACACTGGACCGCAGGAGAGTCCTCGGGAAGGCCGATGCCTTCGCCCGCGAGCATCCCGATCTGCTGCCCAACTACCTGACCCACACGTTCGGAGTGAGCGACGTGCAGGCGGCCTTCGAGCTGGCGAGCAGACCGACCCCCGGCCGGGTCAAGATCGCGATCGTCGCGTGAGTTCCTTCGACGAGGCGCTCGCCCAGCGACCGCAGATCTGGGGTGGCTGGGTGGTCGGGCCCACCATCATCGGCCCGGAGGCGTTCGCCCAGACGGGTTATGACTACGTCGGCTTCGACGTGCAGCACGGATACCTCGATGACGCCGACGTCGCGCTGTTGCTGAACCGGCTGGAGTACGTGCCGATCGCCACGGCAGTACGGCTGCCCTCGGCCGCGCCCGCGCCCATCGGACGGGTGCTGGACGCCGGAGCCGACGCGATCATCGTCGCCATGATCGAGTCCGCATCCCACGCCGAAGCGGCCGTCGCCGCGTGCCGGTTCGCGCCGCGGGGAGTGCGCAGCTTCGGACCGTTGCGCGCGAGCCTGGGCTACGACGTCGCGGCACTGGAAGCACGGGTGAGCGTCTACGCGATGGTCGAGACTGCCACGGGTCTGGCGGCCGTCGACGAAATATGCGGTGTGCCAGGACTTGCCGGCATTTACGTCGGACCCGCGGACCTCGCCATCTCGATGGGGCACAGTCCCGCCGATGCCTGGCGGCACCCGGCCGTTCTCGACGCGATGACGCACGTCCAGGCCAGGACGGTCGCCGCAGGGCTCGTCGCAGGCGTGCACGCCGCCGACGGAGCAATCGGAAACACGGCCGCGCGGATGGGCTTTCGGATGATCACGCTGGCCTCCGAGTCGGCTGCCCTGCGCCACGGCGCCGCGCAACACCTCGCCACGGCGAAGGCGCGGGCCGACGAACCAGCTTCCGGCGACACGACAAGGGGATACCACTGAACGCCACGAAGACGGACCGCGTCGCGCTCGTGACGGGTGCAGCGCGCGGTCAGGGTGCGGCGATCGTCGCACGCCTGCGGGCCGACGGCTTCCGCGTCGCGGCATGCGATCTGCGGGTCGACGAACTGCGCGAGAGTACGGGGGAGTGGGACGACGTCGCGGCGATCGCACTGGACGTCACCTCGGCCGAGCAGTGGGAGCGGGCGGTGGGCGACATACGGGACCGGTTCGGTGGGTTGACGACGTTGGTCAACAATGCCGGTGTCCTGCATCGGGCCTCGCTGGCGAACGAGACGCCCCAAGGGTTCGAGGGCAGCTGGCGGGTCAACTGCCTGGGTCCCTTCCTCGGGATCCGCGCCACGCTGGCAGCTCTGGGCAACGCCGAGGGTGCGTCGATCGTCAACACGTGCAGCACCGGTGCCATTCGACCGTTCCCGAACCACGCCGCTTACGGATCCTCCAAGTGGGCACTGCGGGGTCTGACGCAGATCGCGGCGGCAGAGTTGGCCCCGTCCGGCATCCGGGTCAATGCCGTGCTGCCAGGCCCCATCGAGACACCGATGCTCGACCCCGACACCCAGAGCCGGCTCGTCGCCAGCGGCGGACGCCTCGGAAGGCCGATGGAAGTCGCCGACGCTGTCGCCTACCTGGTGTCCGACGCCGCATCGTTCGTCACCGGGTCGGAACTCGTGGTCGACGGCGGACAATCGTTGCGGATCGGATGACGCCGATGTCGACGAGCCCGTCCGTGGGAATCATCGGAGCCGGTCCGGGAGGTCTGGCGTTGGGAATCTTCCTGCGCAAGGCCGGCTTCCGGGACTTCACCATCTTCGACCGCGAGGATGGTGTCGGCGGAACCTGGCGGATCAATACGTATCCGGGTCTTGCCTGCGACGTGAAGTCGCACCTGTACTCGTACTCGTTCGACCTCAACGCCGACTGGTCGCGGCTGTGGTCAGGCCAGGCCGAGATCCTGGCCTACTTCGAGCGCTGTGCGCAGCGCCACCGGCTCGGCCCGCACCTGAAACTCAACACCGAGATCGTCTCGGCCCAGTGGAATGCCGGGCCGCGCACGTGGCGGTTGACCACGTCGACCGGCGTGGAGCACACCTTCGACTTCGTGGTGTCGGCGGTTGGGCTGTTCACGCAACCAACCATGCCGGAGCTGGTGGAGGAGGAGCCGTTCGGCGGCACGGTCATGCACACCGCGCGCTGGGACCACTCGCAGGACCTGGCGGACAAGAACGTGGCGGTGTTGGGCACCGGATCGACGGCGGCGCAACTGTTGCCGGAAGTGGCGAAGGTCGCGAGCAAGGTCTACTCGATTCAGCGTTCACCGACCTGGATCCTGCCGAAGCCCGACCGCGCGTACACCGACAGGGAGCGGTGGATCTTCGCGCACGTACCGTTCGCCAAGAAGCTCTACCGAACCCGGTTGTGGCTGCGCAGCGAGTCGAACATCTCGGTGATCGAGCACGGCAGCGACAAGACGCACGAGTTCCGCGCCGTGGCGTCCACGATGCTCGAGAACGCGGTTGCCGATGCCGACCTGCGCGACCGGCTGACGCCCGAAACCCCGTTCGGCTGCAAACGACTGGTGTTCTCGTCGGACTTCATTCCGACGCTCACCAAGCCCCACGTCGAAGTGGTGCCCAGCCCCGCGCGGGCGCTGCGGGCCGGATCGTTGGTCACCCAGGACGGCCGCGAACTGCCCGTGGACGTCGTCGTCTGCGCGACCGGGTACGCCGCCGCGGACTATCTGGGTCAGATCGACGTGGTCGGGGAGGAGGGCACGTCGCTGCACGAGTGTTGGCGCGACGGGGCATACGCGTATCTGGGCATGACGGTGCCGGGCTTCCCGAACTTCTTCATGCTCTACGGCCCGAACACCAACGTCGGTTCGAACAGTGTCATCTTCATGCTCGAGGCGCAGGCGCGCTACGTGGTCCGCGCGCTGCGGTACGCCAGGCGACGTGGGAAGTCCTACGTGGCGGTGCGGGCGGAGACGATGGGCGACTTCATCGACAGGATCGACGAATGGATGCAGGGCACGGTGTGGACGACGCGCTGCAGCAGCTACTTCCGTGCCGCCAACGGCCGGGTGGTGACCCAGTGGCCGCGCAGTGCCCGTGACTTCTGGAACATGACCCGACGGTTCAAGCCGAACGATTACACGTTCGATCCGCCGACGACACGGCCGGACATTCAGGTCCAGGCACACAGTACGGCGGACGCATGACCGGTGCCTGGGGCGCCACCGACGCCGACACCACCCGCAGGCTGGCGCCCGCACTGCGCCACCTGGCCGGCGCGCGAACGGATCTGTCGGCCGAAGTCCTGCCGGCCGTGCGGGATTCGCTAAACGATCGACGACGCCAGACGGCAGCAGGCGTTGACACGTCGGGCGTCGACGTCGTCGACGGTCTCGCGGTGGACGACGCGGGGCGTCGCATTCCCGTGCGGATCTACCGCGGCGCATCCTCGCCGTCGCCCGGCGTGGTCTACTGCCATTCCGGTGCGTTCGTGCTCGGCAATCTCGACACCGACCACCGGCAGTGCGTCGAGTTGGCCCGCCGCGCGCTCTGCACCGTGGTATCGGTCGACTACCGGCTGGCGCCGGAACACCCGTTCCCTGCGGGTTTCGACGACGCGCTGGCCGTACTGAAATGGGTTGCAGCACAGTCGGTGAGCCTGGGCGTCGATGTCCGCCGCCTGGCGGTTGCGGGCAGTAGCGCGGGAGGTGCGCTTGCGGCGTGCCTGGCCCAGTGCGCGGCCGACGGTTCGGCGCCGCCCATCGTGTTCCAGCTGCTACATCAACCCGTGCTCGACGATCGGCCGACGCCGTCGAAGGCCGAGTTCACCGCCACCCCGGGATTCGACGGGCCTGCGACGTCGCAGATGTGGCGGCACGTGAGTGGTGGCGAGCCGGTACCTGCCGACGCGGTGCCTGGCCGTTGTGAAGACCTGACCGGGCTGGCGGACGCGCTCGTCACCTGCTCGGAGCTGGACCCGTTGCGCGACGAGGCGGTCGACTATGCGCTCCGCCTGATGTGGGCGGGCGTCGCAACCGAACTGCACGTGTTCCCCGGCACTTGCCACGGATTCGACTCGCTGCTGCCCGAATGGGAGATCAGCCAACAGCTGTTCGCCCTGCAGGGTGCCGCGCTGCACAGGGCATTGCACCGCGAATACGTTGTCGGACAGTGCTATTCGTGACTCGTCAATTCGCGCGCGATGGCGGCGTGGTACTTGTCGATGTTGGCGGGGTTGACGATCCGAAAGAAGCCGTCGGGCAACGGGGTGTCCTTGTAGGCCTCGATGGTCATCGTCCTGGCGAACAAGGTGACGCCCTCGCCGGGCTGGGTGAAGTGGTACTGCACCGTGATTCGGCCCTCCATCCCGCCGTTGCCCTCCCGGTCGTGGCCGAGCCGGCCGACGGAGCTGAACACCCACATCTTCGGACGCATCGCGATGGCCAGATGCCAGGTGAAGATCCGGTCACCGTCGGGACCCGCTTCGGTCCAGGTGTCGCCGACCTTCAGTGGCATGTCGTTGGTGACGCTGCCCACGTGCGCACTGCCCGGGTACGTCTTCGTCCAATTCACCGGGTTGGTGACGAAGTCGTAGATCGTCTCTGGCGGCTGGCTGAACGCAGTCTCCGAACTCGTGGTGACGATTCCCACTGGGATTTGGCCTCTCTGTCGTGGACGACCGGACGACGGTCAGCGAGTAGCTTTACAAATCAGACCGATAATGTCACGTCCTCCCGGATTGGAGCAGATAGTTGATGACGCGTGACGGTGAGCGGCCGGCTACGGCGGGTCGACGGGTCGCGACGATGGTCACGGCCGTCCGGTTGGGAGCCCATCTCGGTCACGGTGTCACCCGCCTCGGCGTCGACACGGTGCTTGCGCGGGTGCGGTCGTTCCCGCGCCGCGTCGAGGATCTGACGCCACAGGCACTTTCGCGGCTGATGGGGCGCG
Organism: uncultured Actinomycetota bacterium; assembly: GCA_963849055.1. Lineage (GTDB taxonomy): Bacteria > Actinomycetota > Actinomycetes > Mycobacteriales > Mycobacteriaceae > Mycobacterium. Next base: position 534,217 of record CAWKFI010000007.1, on the reverse strand, counting down.
CCGTCGATTCGGTCTCGGTGATCGACGGGGTAGCGGGAACGTCGTCCAGAGCCCGCCTCGCGCTCACCGGCGCAGACGTGCCCGCCGCGGTGTTCGTCAAGCTGTCGGCCGCGACGGCCGCCAACCGGATGCTCGGTGAGCTGGCCAGACTGGGGGAGACGGAGGCGCGCTTCTACAGTCGGTTGGCACCCGAGCTCGGCGCCGGGATTCCACGTTCGTACGGGTCGGCCTTCGATCCGGTGACCGGGCGCTACGTCATAGTCCTCGAGGACATGGCGAGCTCACCGTGCCAGTTTCCCGACACGCTGCATCCGCTGAGTACCGATCAGATGGCGGATCTGGTCGAGGTCCTCGCGGGAGTGCACGGTGCGTTCTGGGGCCGATTGCCCGAGAAGCCCGGCGGGGGAGGGGAATTCGGCTGGTTGGCCACACCGTCGGAGGATCCCGCCAACCTCCTTACCCCTGGTCTGATGCGGATGTCGGCGCGCAAGCTCGCCGACCGGACCGCCGCGCGCATCGAGTCGGGCCGCTTCATCTGGGAGAACTATCAGGCGGCCACCGAAATCGTCGATGCGGGAACGCACACGGTGTTGCACGGAGACTCCCACCCGGGCAACACCTACTTCCGCGACGGTAGGGCCGGGCTACTGGACTGGCAGGTGGTGCGGCGGGGTCATCCGGCGCGGGACCTGACCTACACGTTGGTCCTCGGCATGCCCGCCGCCGAACGCCTGGCCGCGGAACGCGACCTGCTCGACGTCTACCGCAAGGCGCTGGCCTCGTCGGGCGGGCCCGAGCTCGATCACGACGAGCTGTGGCTGCGGTACCGCCAGGCGGTGACGTACGCGTTCGTGTCGCCGCTGACCACGGCTGGGCTTGGCGGCATGCAGTCCGACGGGATCGCGCTGGAAGGTCTCGAGCGTGCGGTGGCCGCCATCGAGGACCTGGAAACCGTTGCGGCCCTGCGACAGGCGATGTCAAGTGCTTGACAAGTGTGCTGCTCTGACCATAGGAGTGTTCTGATGCGATTCACGATTACCCACCCGATGCACAGCCACCCGTACAACCCGGAACTGGTCAGCGGGTCGGGAGTGGCCACCGTCGCCGCCGCCGCCGAGGCGGCGGGTTTCGGCGGGTTCGGCTTCACCGATCACCCCGCCCCGACGCAACGCTGGCTGGAAGCCGGCGGCCACGATGCGCTGGATCCCTTCGTGGCCATGGGATTCGCGGCCGCGCACACCACGACGTTGCGGTTGATTCCGAACATCGTCGTGCTGCCGTACCGCAACCCGTTCGTCGTGGCGAAGGCCGGCGCGACGCTGGACCTGCTGTCGGGCGGCCGCTTCACGCTGGCGGTCGGCGTCGGCTACCTGAAGCGGGAGTTCGCTGCGCTCGGTGTCGAATTCGACAAGCGTGCAGTGCTCTTCGAAGAGGCGCTGCAGGCCATTCGCGCCATCTGGACCGGTGACGACGTCACGTTCGAGGGCCTACACTTCAGCGCCAGCGGAATCACCGCGCATCCTCGGCCGGTGACCCAACCCCATCCGCCGATCTGGATCGGTGGCAACACCGCGGCGGCACGGCGGCGGGTCGCCGCGTACGGCGACGGGTGGTGCCCGTTCCCCGCTCCCGCAGTGCTGGCGCAGACCGCGCGCACGGCGAGCATGGAATCACTCGACGAGCTCGGCGCGGGAATCGAGGACCTCCACCGCAGGTGCGAAGCGGCGGGTCGGGATCCGGGGGGCGTCGACGTCACCTTCACCAACGCCGCCGGTGGCAATCCGGCGGACGACGACTTCAACGCCGACGCATACCTTTCCGGCGTCGAGAAGCTCGCCGCACTTGGCGTCACCTGGACGCAGGTGCAGGTGCCGGGCGACAGCCTGGCGCACGCGGTGGAGACCATCGAGCGGTTCGGCCGGCTGGTCATCGCCGCGTCGTGACCGGGGGTTCAGTGCCGCGGTAGTTCGGCGATGACGTCGACGCGGTCGACGTCGAAGCTGAGATACCCCGTGATGGGCAGTGTTTCGGGCGGGGGATCGTCGTAACTCCAGGCGACGTCGTCGACCACGGTGTCGCCGATGACCGCTGACCAGTACGTCGCCACGCCCTTGTAGTTGCAGTAGCTCGAGGTCTCCGATCGCCGAAGCACGTCGGTACGCACCAGAGCGGGGTCGACGTACAGCCGCGCGTCGAGCGAGGTTTCGAAGACGATGACGGTGTCCGTGGTGTCGACGAGGACGGTGTCGGCCACGGCGGCGCGTAGGCGGCGACTGGTGGGTCGGCAGTCCACGCGGTGATAGGGATTCGGCGGGTAGTGCACCAGCCTGCGACCCTCCTCGAACCAGGCGTCCACGGCATCCCACGCCACGTGCACATATCCCGGCGCCTCGGCCACCGGCTGGTGAGGAAGGTCGCCGACGTCGTCAGTGTGGAACGCATAGCTCAGCGCGTGGCCAGGTCGGTGCACCATCAGCGCGTGCTCGGAGTCGATCACGGTGCGCCCGCCCGACTGCGCTACGACGCGTCGGGGATGGGGTTCGACGTACACCACGCCGCCGGGCATCGGCGGCGAGAACCAGCCTGCCGCGTCGGTACTGAGTGGGCCGCGGCCGGCGACCAGGCTCATCGGCCCGGCTCGGCGCTAAGGGTTTCGGTCACGCCTCAGGTTTACAAGAAATGCCAGAAATGTCACGCCGGAGGTAGGAGACTCCATGGGCCGTACGGCGGGAGCCACTTCATTCTGCGCTGGTGGTCGTCCGCACTCGAACTTCTGCGCCGTGTGCGCAGTGTCAACCGAGGGGAGGCTCCCTCGCGTTCGAAGCTGGTGCGCTAGCGGGTCCAGCCCCGGCGACGCAGCCACCAGTCCCGGATGACGACGAGGAAGATGACCGCCGCGAAACCGATCAGGAAGATGTCCTCGACATGGCCGACGTGGTTGCCACGCAGCATGGCCAGCATGAACAGTCCGGCCAGGATGCCGCCGATCTGGATGGCCCGGTGGTTCTCCTTGGACCAGCCCCAGTGCGCCGACGGCACTTCCTCGACGTCTACGCCGGTGTGTCGTTCGACCTCGGTGTTGGCCACGGCTGCTCCTCACGGTGGGTGTGAACGGGGTAATTCTGACATACGACGCATCGTCGTTTTGGGTGAGGTTGCCGCTCGGCGGCAGTCCGGGCTCAGCCGATGCCCTGGTACCGGCGCAGCGCCTCGGCGCGTTCGGCGGCGTGGTCGACCATCGGCTGCGGGTAGTCGAGCTCACCGACCTCCGGCACCCAGCGCCGCACGTAAGACCCGTCGGGATCGAACTTGCGACCCTGCGTGGTGGGATTGAAGACCCGGAAGTACGGCGCGGCGTCGGTTCCGCAGCCCGCCGCCCACTGCCAGCCATGCTGATTGCTCGCCATGTCGGCGTCCACCAGCTGTTCGAGGAACCATCTGGCTCCCCACTGCCACGGCAGGTGCAGATCCTTGACGAGGAACGAGGCGACGATCATGCGCAGCCGGTTGTGCATGAACCCGGTCTCGGCCAATTGCCGCATTCCCGCGTCGACGATGGGAAACCCCGTGCGGCCGGCCTTCCACGCCTCGAACCGCTTCTTCGCGTCGGCATCGTCGTCGACTTCGATGCGGTCGAAGGACTTGTTCCAGTTCCACCACGCGCTGTCGGGCCATTCGTAGAGCACGCCGGCGTAGAAGTCGCGGAACGCCAGCTCGCGCAGATAGGCCTGCGCCCCCATGCCGCTGCCGAGGTCGGCGGCCATGGTGCGCGGGTGGATGGTCCCGAAGTGCAGGTGTGCCGACATCCGGCTGGTGCCGTCGCGGTCGGGACGGTTGCGGTCGTCGGCGTAGTCGCCGAGCGCGGAGTCGACGAACCGCCGCCACTGCCGCCGCGCCGCCGATTCTCCGGCAGGAAGGTCGATTTCGACGCCGCCGTCGGGAATCTCGACGCCGCCGCCGACGTCCGCCGGATCGATCCACTGGGCCGACTTCGGCCCGGACTTGGCGGGTGTGCGCCAGCCGTGCTCCCGCCAAGCCGCGTAGTACGGGGTGAACACCTTGTACGGTGTGCCGTCGGCCTTGGTGACCCGGCCCGGCGACACCAGATACGGTGACCCCGATTCCTCGAGCGGCACGTCTCCCAGCCCATTGCGGACCGCAGCGTCGCGACGCATCCCGAATGGCGAGTAGTCGGCGGACACGTGCACCGACGTCGCGCGAATCCGCTTGACCAGAGCGGGAATTCGGCTCTCGGCCCGGCCATTCACGACTAGCAGCCTGCCGCCCAGCCCGTCGCGCAGTTCCCGCAACGAGTCGTAGAGATACCTCAGCCGCCGTGGCCCGGCCGATGCCCGCAACCGGGGATCCAGCACGTAACAGGCCAACACCCGTCCGTCGGGCTGCGCTGCGTCCAGCACCGGCGGCAGATCGGTCAGGCGCAGGTCGCGGCGAAACCACAGCAGTGTGGGCATGCACGGATCTTGCCCGCATTCGGACCTATGGAAACCCGCGGTGCGGCAGGCTGGGGCGATGCAGTTCTGGTCCGGTACGGCCTTCATGAACACCTGCCGACGCGTTGGCCGTGACGCGGATGCTCGACGAAACCGGGTTCGACGGCATGATCTGTGCCGACCACCTCGTCTATCCGCGACAGCTGACGTCGCCCTACCCGACCGGTGCCGACGCCCCGCCCTGGCCTCCGGAAACCGGCTGGCCCGACTCGTGGGTGATGATCGGCGCGATGGCCGCCATCACGAGTCGGCTGCGTTTCACCAACGCCGTGTACGTCGCGCCCGCCCGGCCGCTGCTGGAGGTGGCCAAGCAGGTAGCCACCGCGGCCGTCGTCTCCGACGGGCGGGTGTCGCTGACCGTTGGCGCCGGCTGGATGCGCGAGGAGTTCGACCTGCTCGGCCAGCCGTTCGACAACCGCGGCAAGCGGCTCAACGAGATGATCCCGGCGCTGCGCGCGCTGTGGGCCGGCGGCTGGGTGTCGTGGAGCGGTGAGTACTACCAGGTGCCGGAGCTGATGCTCGAACCACACCCGCCCGCACCGGTGCCGATCATGTGCGGCGGCGAGTCCGAGGCAGCGCTGCGCCGCGCCGCGCGATTGTGCGACGGCTGGGTGGGCACCGCATACCTCTGGGACGACGCCGTGCGCCACGTCGAGCGATTGCAGGCGCTGCGCCGCGAGTACGGGCGCGACGACGAACCGTTCGACATCATGCTCGCCCTGATGGACGTGCCGACGCCAGATTTGTATCAGCGGGCCGAGGACATCGGCATCACCGCGGTGATGTGCGCACCCTGGATGGGGTCGGCCGACGTCGAACCGGGCGACGTCGCGTCGTTCCGCAGGCCCATCGAACAGTTCGCCGAAACCGTGATGGCGAAGGTGCGGTAGGCGGCACCGTCGCCGGACTGCTGCCAGAATGCCACCATGACCGAGGGCTTCGGCGCGGATGGATATCCGCGCGACATGATCGGCTACGGGCCCAACCCGCCCGACCCGCGCTGGCCCGGCGGCGCCAACGTCGCCGTGCAGTTCGTCCTCAACTACGAGGAGGGCGCCGAGAACAACGTGTTGGACGGCGACTCCGCCTCCGAGACGTTTCTCAGTGAAGTCGTTGGCGCACAGGCGTTTCCAAACCGGCACATGAGCATCGAGTCGCTCTACGAGTACGGCTCACGTGCTGGGCTATGGCGGGTGCTGCGGGTGTTCGACCGGCGCGGGCTGCCGCTGACCGTGTTCGGCGTGGCGCTGGCGCTGGCCCGCAACCCCGAAGCGGTCGCCGCATTCACTGCACGCGGTGACGAACTCGCCTGCCACGGCCTGCGATGGCTGAGCTATCAGTTGGTCCCACCCGACGTCGAGCGCCAACACATGGCCGAGGCGGTCGAGCTGATGACCAGGCTGACCGGCGCGCCGCCGCTGGGTTGGTACACCGGCCGCGACTCGCCGCAGACCCGCCGACTGGTCGTCGAGCACGGCGGCTTCCTGTACGACGCCGACTCCTACGCCGACGACCTGCCGTACTGGACGCGCGTCGACGGCAAGGACCACCTCGTCGTGCCCTACACGCTGGACACCAACGACATGAAGTTCGTGTCCGCCAGCGGATTCCCCAGCGGCACCGACTTCTTCACGTATCTGCGCGACGCCTTCGACGTGCTGTACGCCGAGGGCGCGGCCGGCGCCCCGAAGATGTTGTCGATCGGACTGCACTGCCGCCTGATCGGCCGCCCGGCCCGCATCGCGGCGCTGGAGCGGTTCCTCGATCACGTGCAATCGCACGACAAGGTGTGGATCGCCCGCCGCGTCGACATCGCGCGGCACTGGGTGGAGAACTTCCCGCCGGGCGATTCGGGATAGCGCCGGTGGCAGCCGGCGCAGCTGTCGAACTGCTAACCGGCGCTCTGGGCGAGCCCGATGCACTCACTGAGATCTCTGCCAGTGCATGGAATGCCGTCGATCGTAGGCACTCCATCGGGCGAGGTCTCGCCAGCCGCCGCTGCCGCCTCCTCCACCGTGGACTTGGCCGCTCGGCCCTCGGGGCTTGCCACCGAGGCGCCGGGACTGCTGGCGGTGGCGACGGCGCCCGCGCAGTTCAAGTTGAATTGCACTGTGTCAGTGACGTGCGCAAAGTCGTCCCCATGGAGGAACGGGGCATTCTGCGAACTCGTGACTATGCAGTCATCCTGCTCCAGGAAGTCACCGACCCTGCTGGCGATCACGACCGTCAGACCGGCATCACTGGCCGCCGAGGACGCATCCGCGTAGGTCTGGCCGGCGTAGTCATCCGCGGCCGCGATACCCGTTCCGAATAGCACCATCGCGGCGACTGCAGCGCCCCCGGAGCCCGTACCAAAAACGATGAGCCTTTTCACGTGCCGCACCTCCTATCCTGGCCAGCAACGGATTACGCCCAATCCGCACCGAGCGACTACCCGAAATACGGGCTGCCAAACGAGGAGACGGGACGTCACTTGACCCTTCCGTAGGGGGAGACTCCAGACTTACGGCATGCCTACTGACGTGCTCTCAATTGGAGACTTCTCGCGGATGACGCAACTCAGCGTCAAGACGCTGCGCCACTACCACGACGTCGGGCTCGTCGAGCCCCACCACGTCGACCCCACCACGGGTTACCGCTACTACTCCCACGACCAGGTGCCCACTGCGCAGGTGGTGCGCCGGTTGCGGGCGCTCGACATGCCGATCCCCGACGTGCGCGCGGTGCTTGGTGCGGGTCCCGAGGACCGCAACGCCATGATCAGCGCGCACCTCGGTCGACTGGAGACGCAGCTGGCCGCGACCCGCGACGCCGTCACGGCACTGCGCGACATCCTCGAGAGGCCGTCCGGCGCGCCCGAACTCGAGCACCGCAGTGTGGCTGCGGTGCCGTCGATCGCGGTGCACGCCGTCGTCGATCGCGACGAGCTGTTGACGTGGTGGCAGGATGCCGTCGCCGAACTACGGGATACGGTGCGCGTTCAGCGACTCGACCAGGTCGGGCCGCTCGGCGCTCTGTTCGGCTTCGAGATCTTCGCCAACGACCGTGGCCCGGCGACCGTGTTCGTCCCCGTCGCCGGCGACATTCGCGCGGCTGGCAGGGTGGACGAATTCACCGTGCCCGCAGCGGAACTCGTCGCGATCGCACACCGCGGTCCGCACGACGACGTCGACCTCGCCTACGGTGCACTCGGCGACTACGCGACCCGGCACGAGATCAGCGTCGACGGCCCGTTGCGCGAGTACTACCGGCGGTTCGCCTGGGATACCGACGACTCTTCGCAGTGGGAGACCGACCTGTGCTGGCCGATCTTCCGCTCCGACCGTGGCGGGGTGGCGTGATGACGCTCGAGGGGCGCCGGGCCGTGGTCTCCGGAGGAAGCAAGGGTGCGGGCGCTGCCGTCGTGGCCCGGCTGCGCGCAGCGGGGGCGGAGACGACCGTGGTCGCGCGCCACCGAGTCGGGGACGCGGACGACTTCGTCGTCGCCGACATCACCACCGCCGAGGGCGTCGACGCCGTGGCCGATCACGTGTCCAGGCTGGGCGGTGCGCAGATCCTGATCCACGTCGCCGGTGGATCGTCCGCGCCCGCAGGCGGATTCGCGACGTTGACCGACCAGCACTGGCTCGACGAGTTGCAGCTCAATCTGCTCGGCGCGGTCCGGCTCGACCGTGCGCTGGTGCCCGCGATGATCGAGGCCGGCTCGGGCGCGATCGTCCACGTCGGGTCGATCCAGTCGCGGATGCCGTTGTACGACGGCACGCTCGGGTACGCCGCGGCCAAGGCCGCCCTGCGCGCCTACAGCAAGGGTCTGGCGAACGAGTTGGCGCCGAAGGGGATTCGCGTCAATACCGTGTCACCCGGCTTCATCCAGACCACCGCGGCCGACGCGCTGATCGCCCGGATCGCCGCCGCGGGCGATACCGACGAAACCGCCGCGTTGCAGACGCTGATGGACTCGCTCGGTGGAATCCCGCTGGGTCGCCCGGCCCGGCCCGAGGAGGTCGCCGAGGTGATCGGGTTTCTGGTGTCCGACGCCGCGTCGTCGGTGGTCGGGACCGACGTGGTGGTCGACGGCGGCACCGTGGCGACGGTGTAGCGCCGGCACCACCATGACACTTGCGGTGACATCAAAATGATGTCACCATGACACCATGGACTTGCAGCCCTACGTGGATTCCGTCCGGCACGAGCTGAACGTCGCCGCTGGTGCGGGCGGAGACGAGGCTGCGGCGCTTGCCGATCGCCTCAGCGCACCACTGGAGTCGGCCATCCGTCTCGTCGTGCTCGAGGCTCTGTCCGCAGCCGCCGAGGAGATCACCCGCGAACTGGCGCCGGGATCCGTCGACGTACGGCTTCGTGGCCGCGACCCGGAGTTCGCGGTGACGGCACCGCCGAGCGGGCCCGGCCGAGGAGTACGACGACGGTCCGATGGACGCGCCACCGGTCGACGCCGAGGACGGCGGCACGTGGCGAGTGTCGCTGCGACTGCCCGAACACCTGAAGTCGGGTGTCGAAGCCGCCGCCCGTCGCGACGGTGCGTCCGTCAACGGCTGGTTGGTCCGCGCCATCACCTCGGCCCTCGGTGGTGGTCAATCGCGTCGGACGCGGCCCACCGACAAGCAGTTCAGCGGCTGGGTCCGCTGAAGCACGACAACCGAAAGGAAGCGCAATGCCCACGTTTCAGACGCCCGAACCGATCACGGCCGTCGTCGAGGTGGTCGCAGGCACGGTCCGGGTCACGGCAACGGATCGCGACGACACCGTCGTCGACGTCCGACCGCGCGACCCGTCGCGCGCCTCCGACGTCCGGGCCGCCGAGCAGGCGCGCGTCGACTTCGGCCACGGCACCCTGACCGTTTCGGCAGGCAGGCGATTCATCTCGCTGGGACGCGGCGGCGCAGTCGACATCGCCATCGAATTGCCTTCAGGGTCAAGGCTCAAGGCGTCTTCGGCGTCCGCCGACGTCCGCGCCGACGGCACGTTCGCTGATTGCCGCTTCTCCTCGGCCAGCGGCAACCTCCTGGTGGACTCCGTCATGGGGAACGTCAAGGCCGACACCGCATCCGGGACCATCACCGTGCACCTGGTCCGCGGCAACGTGTCGATCTCGACCGCCTCGGGCGACGCGACCATCGACGAGCTCGAGGGTGACCTGAAGTTCCAGGCGGCGAGCGCCGGTCTGACGATCGGAACGCTGCGCGGGGCCGTCAAGTCGCAGTCGGCGTCCGGGGGAGTCAGTGTCGCTACCGCCGTCAACGGCACCATCTCGGCGTACACCAGCAGCGGTGAGGTCGAAGTCGGCATCGCCGAGGGTACGGCGGCGCGGCTCGATCTCGAGACCAGGTCGGGCGTCGTCAGCAATGGGTTGCAACCCTCCGATGGTCCCGCCGACGGCGACGAAACCCTTGTCGTACACGCCCGCACCGCGTCGGGTGACATCGAGGTGCGGCGGGCCGCGTGACCCGGGAGTGGGCCGGCATCACGACACGTCGTCGAACCGGAACACCGGGCAGGTGCCGGCGAGCGCTTCGAACTCGTCGGGCGTCCCGTCCTGGACGAGACCGCTGCGCTTGCCGAATGCGACACCGACCGGAACCTTCACCGGGAAGGCCCGCAACACGGGACGTGCTTCGTCGGGATTCAGTTCGACGATCTTGACCCGTCGTGACTTGCGACCCCTTGCCAGCGTCCCGGCACCGGCAGCCCGCGCATTGAGCGCCCAGTCCGCCCTGGGGAAACCCGCCACCGTGTAGAGACCGCCGCGGAACTCGAACGGGGTCATCGGCGTGCTGCGTGGTCGCCCGGACTTTCGGCCAGGAACGGTTAACACCATCGCCGGCCCGGTGCGTAGGCCGAGTTTCTGCAATCCCTTCACCAGCTTGTTCATCTGTTTGAGATAGCGCGGCGGGCGTGGATCCAACATCGGTGACCCCCTTATGATTTCGTGAAGATGCCGGAGTGATCGGATGCCCACTGCGCAAACGAGGTGGCTGGGCGACCGAGGATCTTCTCCACGTCGTGGGTCACCAACGCCGGCCGGTCGACGGTCTCGGCGAGCAGGGCGATATACGCGTCGGCGAACTCGGCTCCGAATCCCAGTCCGATGAAGCGCTGACGCACCAGTTCATTGGGCACCTCGTGGTAGCTCACCGGGCGATCGAGGACGGCGCCGATGATGGCGACCATCTCCGCATTGGTGAGCGCCTGCGGCCCGGTCAAGGGAATCCGTTGGCCCAGAAGGTCATCGGTGAGAAAGGCGCGCGCAGCGACCGCTGAGATGTCGTGGTCGACGATGACCGCGGTGGACGCCGAGGCATACGGTCCGGCCACCACGTCCCCGGCGCGGAGCTGTGGTGCCCACATGCCGGCAAAGTTGGACGCAAACACCGTGGGGCGCAGGCTGACCCACGCCAGCCCCGACTCGGCGGCGAGCTGGTCGGCCTCCTTGTTGCGGTCACCCCGGAACCGGGACGGCTGCCGCGCGAACTCCTCGTCGGCGTTGATGGCGGACAGGGCGACCAGCCGCGTCACGCCGGCCGCGCGTGCCGCGGCGACCACCTGCTCCATTTCCGTGCCAAGCGCCCGCGAATTGAGAAACACCGCGTCCGCTCCACGCAGACCTTCGGTGGCCGAGCCGACCGCCTGTACGCCCGCGGGGAACTGCGCGGTCTCCGGGTGACGGGTGAGCGCGCGGACCTGCGCGCCCGCATCGACCAGATGATTGACGAGAGGGCGGCCGACGTTGCCGGTAGCGCCCGTGACCAGAATCGTGTTCATGACGAATAGGACGAGACGGCGCCGGCAAAAGTTACACCCGGCTTTGCGTAACTTTCCAAGCCGCTGAATCGTCTTGATTGCATGAGCGATTCACCGTCGGTCGAAGCGGCGTGGCGCAATCATCGCCCCTACCTGGTCAACCTCGCCTATCAGATGCTCGGCGACGTCGGCGAGGCCGAGGACGTCGCGCAGGAGGCGTTCCTGCGGCTGTCACGCGCAGACCAGGACGGCATCGACGACGTCAGGGGTTGGCTGACCGTCGTCGCCGGCCGGTTGTGCCTGGACCAACTGAGGTCGGCGCGGGTCCGGCTGGAGACGGTGCTGCGGCCCGAACACGACGTCGCCGCCGGACGTGATCCCGCCGATCGCGTGACGCTGGACGACGAAGTCGGCAACGCGCTGCTGGAGGTACTGCGCCGCCTCTCACCGGGGGAGCGGGTGGCTTTCGTGCTGCACGACGTGTTCGCGGTGCCCTTCGACGAGATCGCCGAGACCGTCGGGAGGCCGGCCGGCACGTGCCGTCAGCTGGCCCGTCGCGCACGGGGCAAGTTCGCGGACGCGGCGCCCCGGGCCGCCGAGGTCCCGCGCACCGATCACCGGCGCGTCACCGACACGTTCATCACCGCCTGCGCGAACGGTGACCTCGAGGCGCTGGCGTCGGTGCTCGACCCCACGGTGTGGGGCGTCGGCACCGTGCTGGCCGATCCCGCGCCTCCGCCGCAGGTCAACCACGGACCGCAAGCCGTTGCGGCCAACCTGATGCGCTATCTCGGGCCGGGAGCGACGGTCGTCGGCGGACCGGCAGGGGAGCCGGTGCTCCTGGCGTTCGACCGCGGGCACCTGTTCGCCGTGGTGGTGCTGACGATCCACGACGAAAAGGTGATGAAGATCGAGGCCACCGCAGATCCATCGGCGCGCGGCGCGATGCGCTAGAGGCGTTCACCCCACTTTTCGGCCATAACGAGCGCGGACTCGTTCGGGAAGGGGGTCGCGCGGCACAATGGATCGGTGAGCAACTCGGGAGAGTCGGGCCGTCTGCGCGTGCTGGTGCTGGGTAGCACGGGCTCGATCGGCACCCAGGCGCTCGAGGTGATCGCCGCCAACCCGGACCGCTTCGAGGTGGTGGGTCTGGCCGCGGGCGGCGGCAATGCCGACCTGCTCGATCGTCAGCGCAGCGAGACGGGGGTCTCGAGCGTCGCGATAGCCGACCCGGCGGCCGCCGCCCGGATCGGCGACGTCACGTACGCCGGTCCCGACGCCGCGACCCGCCTCGTCGAGAACACCGAGGCCGACGTCGTGCTCAATGCCCTGGTCGGTGCCCTCGGGCTGCGACCCACGCTCGCCGCGCTGGCGTCCGGGGCCCGACTGGCGCTGGCCAACAAGGAGTCGCTGGTCGCCGGCGGGCCGCTGGTGGTCAAGGCCGCTGCACCAGGACAGATCGTGCCGGTGGACTCCGAGCACTCCGCGCTCGCGCAGTGCCTGCGCGGCGGCTCCGCCGACGAGGTCGCGCGCCTCGTGCTGACCGCCTCGGGCGGACCGTTCCGGGGCTGGGCGGCCGCGGACCTGGAGCACGTCACGCCCGAGCAGGCCGGCGCCCATCCCACCTGGTCGATGGGCCCGATGAACACGCTGAACTCGGCATCGCTGGTGAACAAGGGCCTCGAACTCATCGAGACCCACCTGCTGTTCGGGGTCGCCTACGACCGCATCGACGTGGTCGTGCACCCCCAGTCGATCGTGCACTCGATGGTGACGTTCACCGACGGCTCCACCATCGCCCAGGCCAGCCCACCCGACATGAAGCTGCCGATCGCGCTCGCGCTCGGCTGGCCCGCCCGGGTGGCGGGCGCCGCGCAGGCGTGTGACTTCAGCTACCGCGTCCACCTGGGAGTTCGAGCCGCTCGACGACGCCGTGTTCCCCGCCGTCGCGCTCGCCAGGCACGCCGGAAGCCGCGGTGGCTGCCTGACCGCCGTGTACAACGCCGCGAACGAAGAGGCCGCAGCGGCATTCCTCGCCGGACGCATCCGGTTCCCGTCCATCGTCCGAACCGTGAGCGACGTGTTGCACGCCGCAGATCAGTGGGCCGTCGAACCCGCTACCGTGGAAGACGTACTCGACGCGCAGGACTGGGCCCGCGACCGGGCCCGACGGGCGGTCGCACAGGAGGTCGTACCCACCAGATGATGTTCGTGATCGGCATCGTGCTCTTCGCGCTGGCCATTCTGCTGTCCGTAGCCCTGCACGAATGCGGACACATGTGGGTGGCGCGCGCCACCGGCATGAAGGTCCGCCGCTACTTCGTCGGCTTCGGCCCCACCCTGTGGTCGACCATGCGGCCGAACCGGCTGGGTCAGACCGAGTACGGCGTCAAGGCCGTCCCGCTCGGCGGCTTCTGCGACATCGCGGGCATGACGTCGATCGACGAGATCGCGCCGGAGGACCGGCCGTACGCGATGTACCGGCAGAAGGTGTGGAAGCGCGTCGCGGTGCTGTTCGCTGGACCCGCGATGAACTTCATCATCGGCCTGGTGCTGATCTACGGCATCGCCATCGTGTGGGGACTGCCGAACCTGCATCCGCCGACCGCCGCGATCGTCGGCGAAACCGCCTGCGTGGCAGCCGATGTCAGCAAGGGTGAGCCGGGGAAGTGCGAGGGTCCCGGCCCTGCGGCCAACGCGGGAATCCAGCCGAGCGACACCGTGGTCAAGGTCGGCGGCACCGACGTGAAGACCTTCGACGAGTTGGTGGCCGCGGTGCGCAAGGCGGGCGGCCCGACACCGTTCGTGGTGCAGCGCAGCGAAGAAGGTCAGGTTCGCGAATTCACCACCGTCGTCAACGTCCAGCGCACCGAGCGGTGGGTCAAGAAGGACGACACCAGCCCGACGACCATCGGGGCCATCGGGGTGGCACCCGCCCAGTTCTTGCCCACGCCGTACAACCCGCTGTCGGCGGTGCCCGCGACGTTCGCCTTCACCGGCGACCTGGCCGTGGAACTCGGCAAGTCGTTGGTGAAGATCCCCACCAAGGTCGGCGCGTTGGTGCATTCGATCGGCGGCGGCGAACGCGACCCGGAGACCCCGATCAGCGTGGTGGGCGCCAGCATCATCGGCGGCGACACCGTCGATCACGGCCTGTGGGTGGCGTTCTGGTTCTTCCTGGCCCAGCTGAACTTCGTGCTCGGTGCGATCAATCTGGTTCCGCTGCTGCCCTTCGACGGTGGCCACATCGCCATCGCGGTGTTCGAGAAGATCCGCAACCTGCTCCGGTCGGCGCGTGGTCGCTTGCCCGCGGCCCCGGTGAACTACCTCAAACTGCTGCCAGCGACCTACGTCGTGCTGGTCGTGGTGGTCGGCTACATGCTGCTGACCGTCACCGCCGACCTGGTCAACCCCATCAGACTCTTCCAGTAGGAGACGCCATGACGACATCCATCGGGCTGGGCATGCCCGCCCCGCCCGCACCGACCCTGGCGCCGCGCCGCAAGACCCGCCAATTGATGGTGGGCGACGTCGGCGTCGGCAGCGACTACCCCATCGCGGTGCAGTCGATGTGCACCACCAAGACCCATGACATCAATGCGACATTGCAGCAGATCGCCGAACTGACCGCTTCGGGGTGCGACATCGTCCGGGTGGCCTGCCCGCGCCAGGAGGACGCCGACGCGCTGCCCGCGATCGCCAAGAAGGCGAACATCCCGGTCATCGCCGACATCCACTTCCAGCCCAAGTACATCTTCGCCGCGATCGACGCCGGCTGTGCCGCCGTGCGGGTCAACCCCGGCAACATCAAGGAGTTCGACGGGCGGGTCAAGGAGGTCGCGAAGGCGGCCGGCGCCGCGGGAATCCCGATCCGGATCGGCGTCAACGCCGGCTCGCTGGATCAGCGGATGATGAAGAAGTACGGCAAGGCCACCCCGGAGGCGTTGGTCGAGTCCGCGCTGTGGGAAGCCTCGCTGTTCGAGGAACACGGCTTCGGCGACATCAAGATCAGCGTCAAGCACAACGATCCGGTCGTCATGGTCGCCGCCTACGAGCAGCTGGCCGCGCAGTGCGACTACCCGCTGCACCTCGGTGTCACCGAGGCGGGTCCGGCGTTCCAGGGCACCATCAAGTCCGCAGTCGCGTTCGGCGCCTTGCTGTCTCGCGGCATCGGCGACACCATCCGGGTCTCGTTGTCGGCGCCGCCCGTCGAGGAGATCAAGGTCGGCAACCAGATCCTCGAGTCCCTGAACCTGCGCCCGCGTGGGCTGGAGATCGTGTCGTGCCCGTCGTGTGGGCGCGCCCAGGTCGACGTCTACACGCTGGCCAATGCGGTATCCGCCGGACTCGACGGCTTGGACTTCCCGCTGCGGGTGGCCGTGATGGGTTGCGTGGTCAATGGGCCAGGTGAGGCACGCGAAGCCGACCTCGGTGTCGCGTCGGGCAACGGCAAGGGTCAGATCTTCGTCAGGGGCGAGGTCATCAAGACGGTGCCCGAGTCACAGATCGTGGAGACCCTGATCGAGGAGGCAATGCGCATCGCCGAAGAGCGCACTTCGGATGATGCGAGCGGTTCGCCCATCGTGACCGTAAGCTGAGGTCGACCCCTGTGAGCGGGGTCACCTCACCTCGAGGGTTGTTGTAGAAAGAGTCATCATGTCGGCCCCTCCGCTGTTCCGCCTCGCCGACGAGCGACGCGTGACCGTGGTGCGCGATGCCGCCATGGTGGGCCAGGTGCTCAACGAGGACCCGGTCGGTACGTGCATGGTCGCGTCCCGCGTCGCCGATCACGGTGTCGACCCGACCGCCATCGGGGGTGAGCTCTGGACGAGGCGCCGGCCCAGCGAATCGCTGTGCTACGCCGGACCGAACCTCATCCCGCTGCGCGGCGACATCGGCGATCTGAACGCCTTCGCCGACAAGGCGATGGGAACCGCCCGCCGCTGTTCGTCGCTCGTCGGTCGCGCCGAGTTGGTCATGCCGATGTGGCAGCGGCTCGAGCATGCCTGGGGCCCGGCCCGCGACGTGCGGGAGCATCAGCCGTTGATGGCACTCGACAGCCCGCCGCAATGTGCGATCGATCCCGCGGTGCGCCCCGTCCGGATGGACGAACTCGACGCGTACCTCGTGGCCGCCATCGACATGTTCATCGGCGAAGTCGGAGTCGATCCCCGCCTCGGGGACGGCGGCCGCGGCTATCGGCGCCGGGTGGCCGGGCTGATCGCCGCGGGTCGCGCCTGGGCGCGGTTCGAGCGCGGTGAGGTCGTATTCAAGGCGGAGGTCGGTTCGCAATCGCCGGCAGTCGGCCAGATCCAGGGCGTATGGGTGCATCCGGACTCGCGCGGGCGCGGCCTGGGCGCTGCGGGCACCGCCACGCTCGCTGCCGCCGTCGTGCGCAGCGGCCGCACCGCGAGCCTGTACGTCAACAGCTTCAACACCGTCGCCCGAGCCACCTACGCGCGAATCGGTTTTCGCGAGGTCGGCACGTTCGCCACGGTGCTGCTCGACTGACACCCGAATTCCATTTCGGCGCAACGGTCACGGTTCGTCGTTGTATTCGTCACGGTCCGGTCTCGGTGCGCCTCCGCCGGATCGAGCCGTCACACTCATAACATTTGCCCCAATGGCAACACGAACCTCATCCGCATCACGGATCGCCAGTCTGCTGACGGTGACCATCGTCATCGGGGCCGCCGGCGCGCTGAGCGCGTGCACGCCCAAGCCCAACGGGCCCGAACCGACCGCCGAGGCATTCTTCGCGGCACTCGCGACGGGCAACACCGGCGCCGCAGCCGACCTCAGCGACAAGCCGGCCGACGCGCAGGCCGCGCTCAACGAGGCCTGGTCGGGACTGCAGGCCACCGGGTTGGATGCCCAGATCCTCAGCTCGAAGTACGCCGAGGACACCGGCAGCGTGACGTACCGATACACCTGGCACCTGCCCAAGAAACGCACCTGGACCTATGACGGACAGCTCAACATGGTCCGCGACGAGGGCAAGTGGGAAGTCCGTTGGAGCGCAACCGGATTGCACCCGAACCTCGGAGAGCATCAGACGTTCGCGTTGCGGGCCGACCCGCCGCGGCGGGCGTCAGTCAACGAGCGCGGCGGCACCGACGTGTTGGTGCCCGGCTACCTGTACCACTACGCGCTGGACGCCAGGGCCGCAGGCGGCGACCTCATGCCGACCGCGGTGGCCGTGGCCGACGCACTGCGTCCGTTCGACGACACCATCGACGCGCAGCGCCTCGCCGAGCAGGCCAGTTCCTCGCCGAAGCCGTTCGATCTGATCACGTTGCGCCAGGCCGACCGCGATCGCGTGGCGGCCGCCATCGGCAACCGGC
Source organism: uncultured Actinomycetota bacterium (assembly GCA_963849055.1). Lineage (GTDB taxonomy): Bacteria > Actinomycetota > Actinomycetes > Mycobacteriales > Mycobacteriaceae > Mycobacterium. The sequence continues at coordinate 516,603 of CAWKFI010000007.1, read as the reverse complement.
CCGGGGTGATCATCACGCCGCAGGCCGAATTGCTGCCGACCGACGATCGCTTCGCGCCCGCGATCATCAGCCAGGTGAAGCAGTCGGTGATGGACGAACTGGACGGTGAAGCCGGCTGGCGCGTGGTCAGCGTCAACCAGAACGGCGCAGAAGTCGACGTGCTCAACGAGGTACCCGGCGCGCCCGCGCCATCGGTGACGATCAGCCTGGACCGGGCCGTGCAGGATTCGGCGCAGGACGCGGTGAACATGGTCGGCCGCAAGGCGATGATCGTGGCGATCAAACCGTCCACCGGTGAAATCCTCGCCGTCGCGCAGAACGCCGCGGCCGACGCCGACGGGCCGGCTGCCACCACCGGGCTGTACCCGCCGGGTTCGACGTTCAAGATCGTCACGGCCGGCGCGGCGATCGACCGCGACATGGCCACCCCCAACACGCTGTTGGGCTGCCCAGGGCACATGGACATCGGCCAGCGCACGATCCCCAACTACGGCGGCTTCGATCTGGGCACCGTGCCGATGTCGCGGGCGTTCGCCAGCTCGTGCAACACCACGTTCGCCGAGTTGGCCAGCAGGATGCCGCCGAAGGGCCTTACCACCGCCGCCGCTCAGTACGGCATCGGCACCGACTACGTGGTCGACGGCATCACGACCGTGACCGGTTCGGTGCCGCCGACGGTGAATCTCACCGAACGCACCGAGGACGGTTTCGGGCAGGGCAAGGTGCTCGTCAGCCCGTTCGGGATGGCGTTGGCGGCCGCGACCGTCGCCGCCGGGAAAACCCCTGTGCCCCAACTGATCGAGGGCCGCCAGACCGAGGTGTCCGCAGACGTTCCGCCGATCTCGCCGAAGATGATCGACGGCCTGCGGCCGATGATGCGCCTGGTGGTGACCAACGGCACGGCGAAGGATCTGGAGGGCGCCGGTGACGTGCGCGGCAAGACCGGTGAGGCCGAGTTCGAGGGCGGCTCACACGCCTGGTTCGCCGGATACCGCGGTGACCTCGCCTTCGCCGCGCTGATCGTCGGCGGCGGCAGCTCCGAGTACGCGGTGCGGATGTGCAAGGACATGCTCAGCGGACTGCCCCCCGACTACCTGGCCTGAGTAGCCTGTTCCTTGAAAGGGGACGGGCTCACATGACCAGCAGCAATCCTGGCTCCAGCGTCAACTCGGGTGCGAACGCCGAAGTGGCGGCGCTGCGCATCTCGGACGCCGACCGCAACGGCACGCAGCGCCGGTTGCACAACGCCGTGGCGCTCGGCTTGATCGACATCGACGAGTTCGAGGAGCGGTCGGTCGCGGTGTCGCATGCCCGGCTGCACTCCGAGCTCGCCGCCTTGGTCGAGGATCTGCCCGGGCCCGGCGCGATCGTCACCACTGCGACCGACCGCGTCGAGCTGCGGGGTGTGCTGGGATCGCTTAAGCGCCAAGGGGAGTGGGTGGTGCCCACCCGCCTGGCGCTGGTTCGGCGCATGGGCTCCATCGACCTGGATCTGACGAAGGCGCGTTTCGCCGGGCCGATCGTGGTGATCGAGTTGGACATGAAGTTCGGCTCGGTGGACATCCGGTTGCCGGACGGTGCCAGCGCGTCGATCGACGACGTCGAGGTGATCGTCGGCAGCGCACGCGATCACCGCAAGGACGCGCCCGCCGACGGGCGGCCGCACGTGATCCTCACCGGGCGAAGCGTCTGCGGCTCGATCGACATCCGCGGCCCGCGCCGGTCGTGGTTCGGCCGCGACCGGGGTTAGACGGCGTCCGAACACCGCTGTGCGGCGCCGGCAGCTTTGACCATGCTGCGGCGGGTGTGTTCGCGCAGAAGTTCCTGGGCCCTGCTCGACGAGGGCGTCACTAGATATGCCTTGGCGACACCGTCGAGCGCGGTCGCGAAACAACAGACTCACCACGGGCTTGCCGGTGTTGCCTAGTGGACCCGTCACGAGAACTGTTTCACTCATCGACCGTCTCCTCCGCTTCGTTTAGGAGACGAGTAGCAGTGCGGAAGTGATGAGCATAAGGGCGGCGGTGGCGCCGTGGATTCCCCACGCGATGGATTTGGGGCCGCCGTTGCTGAGCACGATGGCGGTGTCGGCGAGCGGAATGATGGTGGCGGCCAGGATTACCCAGCCCAGCAGGTGGGTGGCTCCCGCGGCCATCAGGATGATGACGAACAGTCCCGATGCGATGTCGCGGATGCCCTTGACGCTCATGTAGGCGCCGACGGATGGCTGGCCGAGGTCGGGTTGTATGCCGTAGCCGGCGGCCGCGGCACGCGGGGCGACGAGGAATCTTGCGCCGATGACGATGATGGCCGCGGCGATGACTCCGGCGAGTGTGTAGGTGATCGCGGTGAGGATGCTCATGGTGTGTGCTCCTGCGTGTGGTGGCGAATTGGCGGGTGGGGTCAATGAATTGGTGAGAATGGCGTCGGGTCGAGCGATACCAACTGGACGTCGGTGATGTCGTCGATGTCGAAGCCGGCCATGTCGGCGGCGAATTCTTGGCTGGCCATCACCCGATGGGTGAGGTGGTCGGGATCGGTGCCCGGCGGGTAGCTGATCAGCGCGACGAGGCGGTTCGTGCCGTCGCTTCGCTGGGTCCACACGCCGTGGGTGGTGATCCCGAACGCCTGGAAGGTAATGAGGTGGCGGGCCCAGTGCACCGTCGCGTACCGCTGAAGCGATTCGGACGATCGCAGGGTGTAGGTTCTGAGCTGAAACATCGAATGCTGCGCTCCTTCAAGTGATGTCGGCCTTGGTGGGCTTCGGGGCGGGCGTGTTAGATCGTCAGCACTACGCATAGGGCGGCTACTGCTAGACCTTGCAGACCCCCGCGGGCTCCGATGATCGAGTCCCACCTTGCTTGCAGCGCACGCCCGTTCGGCAATGTGTGGCCGGCATCGGCGGCTGCGGTCAGCTGCCGATTGATGGGTGCGCTCACCTGTGTGTAGAGCACGAGCCAGACCACCAGCAGGACCAGGGCGGCGGTCGCCGCGCCGGCCTGTGCCCACTGTCCAGCGACCGCGGCCAGCACCGCGGTTGTGGCGGTGGCCAGCACCCCGAGCGCCCCGGGCACCGGCATGCGCCGGTCGCCGTATCGATGCACGCTTCCCGTAACCGCGACCAGTGCACTGTCGTCGATGGTGGCCAGTGCCGGTCGCAGCACGACCGCGCAGAACACGTCGGTGCCGTAGACCACCGCGGTAGCGAGCACCGCGATCAGTGCGGCGGTTCGGGTAATGAGATCCAGGTTCATGTCGTAACTCCTCTTCATGGCAACTGCTAGCAACGCTAACCCCGGGTTCGTGGCGACGTCAATAGCACTGCTAGTGTTTCTATCGCTGCTACCATGAAGCATGGCGATCGACGACCGGCCAGAGCGTGAGCGGGCCGCGCGCCGGCGACCGATCATCACCACGGCCCGCGCGTTGGCCGAGGCCGAAGGATGGGATGCGGTGAGGTTGAACGGGCGACGCGGTCAGCCTCGTCGCAGACGGGCGGGACGCCGACACGCTCACCGAGGTGTTATTTGCGCACTGCGCGGACTGGCCACCCTCAGCCGTGCTGGCCGACTACGCCCGTGCGACGACGCAGGCCCGTCTTCAACTGCTCGTCGAACAGCTCGTCAGCGGCGCTCGAGCACCGCGAAGGACAGCGTCGCGCGCGCAGCGAGCCGGTCGCGGCCCGCATCCGTGACGTCGACGGAGGTGACGATCAGTCGCCTGCCGGCCCGAACGATCGTGGCCTCCGCCCGCGCGGGTCCGACCACGATGGGGGCCAGGAAGTGGACGTTCATGTCTGCGGTGGTGACGTCCTGGTCGGCGCCGACGACATTGCCCGCCAACCGCCCCGCCGCGATGTCGATCAGGGTGGCCAGCAGTCCGCCCTGTAGCGCGCCGCGGATGTTGGTCAGATCGGGTCGGTTGTCCATCTCGATGACGATCCGATCGGCGGAGTCGACCAGGTCGCGCATGCCCAACTGGCCCAGGAGGTGTCCCGGCGTGACGTCCATGGGAGTCGACTCACTTAGCATGACTCACGATATCATTCTCAATTTAAGAGAGTGACGTTCTCCTAGCTATTCTAGGTGTCATGCCCGTTCGCACCGCCCTCCGTTCAGGAGACTTGTCGCCGACGCTTCCGGTACCCAAGTCGATTCCGCGCCCGGAGTACGCCTGGAAGCCGACCGTGCAGGAGGGCACCGAACCCTGGGTGCAGACGCCCGAGGTGATCGAGAAGATGCGCGTCGCCGGACGGATCGCGGCGGGCGCGCTGGCCGAGGCCGGCAAGGCAGTCGCGCCGGGCGTCACCACGGACGAGCTGGACCGCATCGCGCACGACTTCATGGTCGACAACGGCGCGTACCCGTCGACACTGGGCTACAAGGGTTTCCCGAAGTCCTGCTGCACGTCGCTGAACGAGATCATCTGCCACGGCATCCCCGACTCGACCGTCGTCGAGGACGGCGACATCGTCAACATCGACGTCACCGCCTACATCGACGGCGTGCACGGCGACACCAACGCCACCTTCCTGGCCGGCGACGTCTCCGAGGAGCACCGGCTGCTGGTCGAGCGCACCCACGAGGCCACCATGCGGGCGATCAAGGCGGTCAAGCCCGGACGTTCGTTGTCGGTAGTGGGCAGGGTCATCGAGTCGTACGCAAATCGGTTCGGCTACAACGTGGTTCGCGACTTCACCGGCCACGGCATCGGCACCACCTTCCACAACGGGTTGGTCGTGCTGCACTACGACCAGCCCGCCGTCGAGACGGTGCTCGAGCCCGGGATGACGTTCACCATCGAGCCGATGATCAACCTCGGCTCGCTAGACTACGAGATCTGGGACGACGGCTGGACGGTCGCCACCAAGGACAAGAAGTGGACCGCGCAGTTCGAGCACACGCTGGTGGTCACTGAGGACGGCGCAGACATCCTGACGCTGGCCGACTGATCTGACGCCGACAGTGCGGTTTCGTACGCGACACGCCGGTATGGGCGTATGAATCCGCACTCTGGCGGCGCGCTGCTGGTCGCCGGCACCACGTCGGACGCCGGGAAGTCGATGGTGGTCGCCGGGCTGTGCCGGTTGTTGTCCCGCAAGGGGATTCGGGTCGCGCCGTTCAAGGCGCAGAACATGTCCAACAACTCGGCGGTCACGGTCGACGGGGGCGAGATCGGCCGCGCGCAAGCCATGCAGGCACGCGCCGCGGGATTGGCGCCCAGTGTCCGGTTCAACCCGATCCTGCTCAAACCCGGCGGCGACCGCACGTCGCAACTGGTGGTCCGCGGCCGCGTCGCCGGGTCGGTCGGCGCCGCCGACTACTTCCACCACCGGACGCAGCTCGCCGCGGTGGTCGCCGACGAACTCGCCTCGCTGCGAAGCGAATTCGACGCCGTAATCTGTGAAGGCGCCGGCTCGCCAGCCGAGATCAACCTGCGAGCAACGGATCTCGCCAACATGGGCCTGGCGCGCGCCGCCGACCTACCCGTCGTGCTGGTCGGCGACATCGACCGGGGCGGACTGCTCGCGCACCTGTTCGGCACCGTCGCCGTGCTCGAGCCGGACGACCAGCGCCTCATCGCCGGCTTCGTGGTCAACAAGTTCCGTGGCGATCCCACCCTGCTGGCACCCGGGCTGGACCAGTTGCGTCGGCTCACCGGCCGTCCCACCTACGGCGTCATTCCGTACAGCGACGGCTTGTGGCTGGACGCCGAGGACTCGCTGTCCGTGCATGCGCACCGTGCGGTGGGGGAGTCGCAACCGCCGCGGGGGTCGGAGTGGCTGCGGGTGGCGGCCATCCGGTTCCCGCGCATCTCCAACTCCACCGACGTGGAGGCGCTCGCCTGCGAACCCGGCGTGCTGGTGCGGTGGGTAACGGAACCGTCCGACCTGGCCGACGCCGACGTCGTCGTGCTTCCCGGTAGCAAGGCGACGGTGGCCGACCTCGGCTGGCTGCGCTCGAGCGGACTGGCGAACGGGGTCGCCGCGCACGCGGCGTCGGGGAAGCCGGTGCTCGGTGTGTGCGGCGGCCTGCAGATGTTGTGCCGCAGCATCGACGACGCGGTGGAGTCCGCGACGGGGCGCACCGAGGGCCTCGGTCTGCTCGATGCCGACGTCGTCTTCGCGCCGGAGAAGACCCTCAAGGTCTGGGAGGCGCCGCTGCGGGGTTACGAGATCCATCACGGCCAGCTCACCCGCAACGCGGAGGTCGACTGGCTCGGGGTCGGCATCCGGAACGGGGCAGTGTTCGGCACCCACTGGCACGGCCTCCTCGACAACGACGACGTCCGGCGCGAGTGGCTGACCGAGGCCGCGGAGGCCGCGGGACGACGGGGTTTCATCGTCGCCGACGACACCGACGTCACCGCGCGCCGAGACGCACAACTCGATCTGATGGCGGACCTGTTGGCCGCCAATCTCGACGTCGACGCCGTCATGGAACTACTCGAGCGCGGCGCGCCGCGACGGCCGACGGTGACGTCAGGGCTGAGTAGCCTCGAGACATGATCGGACGGCGAACCGCAGCCGTCGCGCTGGCGCTGCTGGCAGTCACGTCGTCGGGCTGTGCGCACGCCATCGAGGGAACCGCGACATGGCCCGGCGCCCGGCTGCAGGCGGCGCTGCTGACGCCTGCCGACTTCCCGCCCGGCGTGCAGTACGGCCGCATCACCGACGCCCCCGGCGCGGCCGACGGCGAGGGCGGTCCACCTCCGATGCCGTCACATCCCGAGGGCTGCACCGACGGGCTGACCCGGGTGATCGCCGAGTCGGCCGAGCGCGGCGCGGGCGCCGCGGCGAAGTACGTGGTGGCCTACGACGGCGCCCGCATCGTAATGACCTTGGTGTCGTGGCATCTCGACCTCGGCGGGCTCGCGGCGGTCGCGGACCGTTGCGCAAAATTTCAGACGTTCTTCGATCCGTCGTCGCAAGGTATCCCGATGACCACCACACGGCTCGAGACGTCGCGTCCCGACGCGCTGGTCTACCAACAGACCATGCAACTGGGAACCGAGCACAGCAGCGCCTACTTCTCGTTCGAGAACGTCGGCCCCTCGGCCTTGTTCGCCATCGCGTTCCCGACGCCGAACCCGGCGATCACCGCCAAAGCCGCGCTGCCGCAGACGTTTCTGGACCTAATCGTCCAGCAAGCGCAACGCCTCGAATTACGCTGACCGCGAAGTGAACGGCGGGTGAAAACCAGCCCACGGAGATGATCAATCCCTGTAGCGTGGCCCAATGCCCTCGACTGTCGTCACCGTCGACGGTTTCCAAGCCGCCGTCGACGTATCGGGCCCCGACAACGGGTCCGTCGTCGTGGTGCTCGGGGCCGCACACCAGGGGCCATCGGCGTACGACGCGGTCTGTCAGCGGCTGCACACCGCATCGCTGCGAACCGTCGTGATCGGGCCCGACCCACGTCTCAGTGCGAAGTCGGTGATCGGCATCTTGGACACCCTCGGGGTGCGGTGGGCGCTCCTCGTCGGCGACCGCATCGGCGGCGAATTGGCCTGGGAACTGGCGGCCTCGCGGTGGGATCGCTTCACCGGTTTGGTGGTGATCGACCGCGGCCACCCGTGCGTCGCCGACCAGGCCGGGGTGATCCGGGACGGGGACTGCCCGCCGGTGGAGGTGAACACCACCGCTCTGGTCAGTACGCCCGCCGCGCGCAACGTGGCCAGGGCCAGCCAGCGCTACGTGTACGGCGACTTCCGGTTGGTCGAACTGCTCGGCAGGCGAAACGCGCAAGAGTCGACGGCGCAACTGGCCGCCGAGATCGTGCTGCGCACCAGCACCTGGTGATCCCGGCGGCCGCTGCCGCTAGTTCTCGAGGAACACTTCCTCACCCGAGTCCGTCAACTCCACCTGCTTGATCGGCCCGGTGAACCACTTCTTCACCGAGACGTGCCAGTAGATCCACAGCAGGATGAGCACGCCGCCGACGAGCAGCGGGGTGTAGTTCACGAACTTCCACTCGAAGCTGGAGCCCCATGGCACACCGCCCGACGACGTCGGGAACATCGCGATGATCGACGTGATGACGATTTCGATCAGCGCGACGGGCGCCATCCACTTGTGGTGGCCGCGCAGGTTCCACTTGCCCACGGCGAACGAATCGCCGAGCTTCCAGCGGTAGTAGATCGGCACCGCGAAGCACAGGTACAGCCCGACCACGCCGATCGAGACCACGGCGAAGAACGCGATCGGCACGGGTGCGCCATTGATGTCGACCTCGACGAGGGCGGGCAACGTGATGACTGCCGCGAGCACCGCCGTGACCATCACGCCGTTCGCAGGCACTCGGTTCGAGCTCAGCTTCGACCACAACTGGTGACCGGGGACGGCGCGGTCCCTGCTGAAGGCGAACAGCATGCGGGAGGCGCTGGTCTGGCAGGCCGTCGTGCAGAAGAACTGTCCGGCGGTCGAGATCAGCAGCACGATGGCGACCCAGCTCGAGTCCATCGCCTGATTGAAGATGCCGACGACCGCGCCGCCGCCCGCGGACACCGCCTCGGAGTCGTTGACGGCAAAGAGGAAGGACAGCAACAGGATCCAGCCACCGATGGCGGAATAGAAGATCGACCGCCAAATGCCCTTGGCCGCACCGTCGGCCGCGCTCTTGGTCTCCTCCGACAGGTGCGCGGACGCGTCGTAGCCGGTGATCGTGTACTGGGTCAGGATCGCCGAGATCGGCAGCACGAACAGCAGGACGCCGACGCCGGACATCTCGCCGCCGAACATGCCGCTGTTGTTGATGGTCTTGGCGAACACGTCGCCGAAGCTGGCGTGCTGCTCGGGGACCAGGAACAGGATCAGGATGACCGCCGCGGCGCCGGCCACGTGCCACCACACCGAGACGTTGTTGATGACGGCCAGCAGATGGCTCGAGAAGATGTTGATGACCGCGACCGCCACCAGGATGACCACGAAGATGATGAACGTTCGCGTCAGGCTGTACCCGGCCAGCCAGCCTTCACTGAACGTGCCGAGCGTGAGATCAAGGAACGTCGCGCAGCCGTAGGCCACCGACGCGAGGATCGCGATCAGGCCGATCAGGTTCAGCCAGCCGGTGTAGAAACCGGCCTTGGCGCCACCGAGCTTGCTGGCCCACCAGTAGATACCACCCGACGTGGGATATGCGGACACGAGCTCGGACATGCAGAGCCCGATGACCAGGATGAAGGCCGACACGATGGGCCAGCCCCAGGCGATCGCGGCCGGGCCGCCGTTGTTCCACCCCAGGCCGAAGGAGGTGAAGCAGCCGGCCAGGATCGAGATGATCGAGAAGGAGATGGCGAAGTTGCTGAAGCCGGACCAGGACCGGCTCAATTCTTGGGCGTATCCAAGGCTGGCAAGGTGTTTCTCGTCGTCGGTCAATTCCGGCAGATCGTGACCCTCGGGCACGGTGGTCTCCTTCGCGGGTGAGGACAGCGCTGGCCGCCGTTGATGCGGCGGCGACTGCCTAGGCACATTAGAGCCTCAAAGGTCTGCTGTCCGACCTTTGGGAATGACGGATTCGTAAACGAGCTTCGGCGCAGCTCACGGGGCCAGGGGGCCACGCCCGCTGCGGCGTCCATCCGACCTCGCGCCGGGGGCAGGACGGTATTTTCGCGCCGTCGAGAGCCGCCTCTACCGGCCGCTGCAAGAGCCTTGACGGTGAAACCGCTGCAGGATTATTCTCCAAGTTGTCTGACAACTTGCGGCAAGAGCCGAGGAGGACGACGCCATGGCTGAGAACAAGCGGGCAGTCGGATCGGTCACCTATCGGGACGCGGAACACGGCTACTTCGAGAAGCGCAAGCTACGCCGTCACGCCGCCTTCTGGTCGCTCTGGGCGCTCGGTGTCGGCGCGGTCATCTCGGGAGACTTCTACGGCTGGAACGTCGGCCTCGATGCCGGCGGATTCGGCGGTCTCCTCGTCGCAGGGATCATCATCACGGTGATGTACTACGGCCTGTGCTACAGCATCGCCGAGATGTCGCCGGCGCTGCCGCACACCGGCGGCGCCTACTCCTTCTCCCGGTCGACGATGGGTCCGTGGGGCGGGTTCGTCACCGGGCTGGCCGAGAACATGGAATACGTGATCACGCCCGCGGTGGTCGTCAGTGCGATGGGATTCCTTTCGCACGACATCGTTTACGAAGTCGCTGGAGCGGACGGATGGTGGAACAGCCCGGTGCTGTGGGCGGCGATCTTCTACGTCATCTTCGTCGGCATCAACATCATCGGCATCGAGGTCACCATGCGGTTCACCGTGGCGATCACCATTGCGGCGCTCGGCATCCTCGCCTTCTTCTACGTCGCGGTGCTCGTCAGCCGGTCCTTCGACGCCGGCCTGCTCACCAACATCCCGCCGGAAGAGGGCGGCAGCAGCTTCTTCCCCAAGGGATGGATCGGCATCTTCCCCGCTCTGCCGTTCGCGATCTGGTTCTACCTGGCGATCGAGGAACTGCCGCTGGCCGCGGAGGAGTCGCACGACCCCAAGCGCGACATTCCCCGCGCGACCATCTGGGGTCTCACCACGCTGGTGCTCTTCGCAGTTCTCACGCTGTTCCTGAACACGGGTGTCGGGGGCGGAGCGGAGAGCATCGGAACGTCGGCGACGCCGCTGTTCGACGGTTTCAAGGCGGTCTTCGGTGAAGGCACCGGCGCCGTGGTACTTGCCACGATCGGGTTGATCGGGCTGATCGCGAGCTTCTTCACGATCATCTATGCCTACGGGCGCAATACCTATTCCCTTTCTCGCGCAGGCTATTTCCCGCAGGTCCTATCGGTCACTCACCCCAAGCGGAACACGCCGTACGTCGCGCTGATCGCCGGTGCCGTCGTCGGATTCCTGCTGGTGTGGCTGATGTACCTGCTGGGCCAGAGCGAGAACGCACTCGCAGGCAAGATCGTCGGCGCACTGTTGTACATGGCCGTGTTCGGCGCAGTGATCTCCTACTTCATGCAGTGCCTCGCGTTCATCATGCTGCGTCGCAAGCTGCCGAACATCGAACGGCCATACCGCAGCCCACTGGGAGTCCCCGGCGCAGCGATCGCGGGTGCCATCGCGCTCGTCGCGCTGGTCTCGCTGTTCTTCAACGCGGACTACCGGCCGGGTGTCGTCGGAACATTGGTCTACTTCGTGATCGGGTTGGTCTATTTCGCGGTCGTCGGGCGGCACAAATTGGTGCTGTCGCCCGAGGAGGAGTTCGCGCTCTCGCAGGGACAGTACGGCGTGAACCTCGAGCAGGAGGGCTACGGCGCGATGTCCGCGACCGAGATCACGACCGACGAATCATCAACTCGCTCACCATAGGTCTGAGCGGACTTAGGAAGAGCGAGTGTCTCTGGTCCTGGGAGCCGACGTCGGCTCGCAGAGCATCAAGGTCGTCCTCGTCGACGAGGGTGGCGACGTCGTGGCCTCCGGATCGGCCGCCCTGACCATGACGCACCAGCACGACGGCTGGGCCGAACAGGACCCGCACACCTACCGGACCGCACTGCGTGACGCCGTCCACGCGGCGACCGCAGGCATCGAACCGACCCGAGTCGTGGCCATGGGCCTCGGTAGCCAGGTGGACGGCGTCGTCGCGTGCGACGCCGATGGTGAGTCGCTGCGACCGGCGATCATCTGGCTGGACAAACGGGCCACCGAGCAGTGCGATCGACTGGTCGCCGCCGTGGGGGAGGACCTGCTCGCCGAGCGGACCGGTCTGGTGGCCGATGCGTCGCACAGCGCACCGAAGATGATGTGGATCCGCGATCGCGAGCCGGAAGTCTGGCGCCGGGCGGCCACCTTGGAGCCCGTCGGGTCCTACCTACTGCATCATCTGGCCGGGTGTCATGCCCAGGACGCCGCGAACGCGTCCTCCACCATGGTGTACGACGTCACCCGTGGCGACTTCGACGAGTCCTTGTGCGTGGCAGCCGAACTGGACCCAGTGATGTTCGCCCCGGTGCGCCCGTCGACCGACGTGGTTGGGACGCTGCGGTCCGACGTCGCCTCGGAGTTGGGTCTACCAGCGAGTTGCGCGGTGGTGGTCGGAACGGGAGACGAACATGCCGCGTCGGTCGGCGCAGGCGCGATCGAGGCCGGTGTGGTCGTCGACGTCACCGGTACCGCCGAGCCGGTGACGACCGTCTCCGCGACACCCGTGCGCGACCCGCTCCATCTGGTCGAGACGCACGGCCATGCGGTGCCCGACTCGTGGCTGATCGAGAATCCCGGTTTCGTCAGCGGAGGCAGCACCCTCTGGCTCGCCGGACTGCTGGGCGTTCCGCAGGCCGAGATCTTCCACCTGGCGTTGGTGGCTCCGATGAGCAGCGAGGGCGTGTTGTTCCTTCCGGAACTCTCCGGGTCCACGGCGCCACGGTGGAACGACGAGATGCGCGGCGGTCTACTCGGCCTCGGGATGAACCACACGTCGGCGCACCTGGCGCGGGCGGTGCTCGAAGGCTGTGCATTTGCCTTGCGTGACATCGTCGAACGGCTCGACGCGCTGGGTCTCGGCCGCGGTGAGATACGCATCGTCGGTGGCGGCGCACGCGACAGCCTGTGGGCAATGATCAAGGCCAACGTGCTGGGGCGGCCGGTGCGTCGCGTGCTCACCGAGGAGGCCACCGCCGTCGGCGCCGCCATGGTCGCGGGTGTGGGCACCGGGTTCTTCGCGGACTTCACCGCGGCGTCGGTTGCGGTCCGCCTGGCTCCTGCCGCCATCGACCCGGATCCGGAGGCGACCAAGATCTACGAGGACGCCTACCGCCGCTACCTCGCCGCCTTCGATGCCGTCGAATCCGCGCTGGCGCAGCATGACTCGGTTCGGTCGACGTGATCACCATTCCCGACCCGGCGGCCCTGCTGGCCTACCTGCGCGCGACCGGCCACACCGGACTGCCCAATGTCGACGTCCGGATCGGGACCGCGGTGTTGGACACCGCGATAGCCGACAGCGTCGAGAGATTCGTCGCGGGAACGCCGGTGATCCTCAGCGACGGCGGACCGTACCGCACGCCTGCCGGGCCCGTGGTGGATCGGCTCGCCGGCCGGCTTGGCTGCCGGGTGATCCAGCTCGGCACGGGGATGGTCCGCGCCGATGAGGAAACCGTCGAGCTATCGGTGGCCGAGGTGGGGGAGCGACGGCTGCTGGTGTCCGTTGGATCCGGAACCCTCACGGACATCGCGAAGGTCACCGCGCAGCGCACCGGAAGCCATCATGTCGCAGTCCAAACGGCCTGCAGCATCAACGGTTTCATTGCCGACCGGAGCGTCCTCGTCATCGCGGGGGCGAAGCGTACCGTGCAGTCGCGGTGGCCCGACGTCCTGATCGCCGACACCGACATCCTCGCCGCGGCTCCGTGGCAGCTGAACCTCGCGGGCGTTGGCGATCTTTCGACGGTTCCCAACGCGGTCGCCGAGTGGCAGCTCGCGGCCCGGCTTGGTCACGGACCGCCGTACACGGCGGCCGTCGTCGACGACGTCCTCGCCGCCAACTCGGCCCTTCCCGAGCTTGCGCGGGCCGCTCGCGACGCCGAGCCGGCAGGCATCGCCGATCTGGCCCGGCTCCTGGCAGCCAGCGGACTGTCGATGGGAATCGTCGGCTCGACGGCACCGGCATCGGGCACCGAGCATGCCGTCTCGCATCTGATGGAGATGGCACGCAGTCGCCAGCGCATGCCTGCCGCCGCCCACGGCATGCAGGTCACCGTCGCGACGCGCCTTGCCGTGCGGGTCTGGCAGCTCGTCGATTCCACGATCCGAGCGGGGGCGCCGAAGGTCCGGTTGCCCGACGAGACGACGGCGCGTGACGCCGAGGCGCACGCATTCGTCGAGTTCGACCGGCAGACCGCAGAGGAGTGCTGGACGGCGTACTCCGCGAAGCGAACCTGGCTTTGTGCGCACCAATCCGCCATCGAGGCGCTGGTTTCGGACTGGGACGCCTTCGCGGGGACGCTGACGCTTCCATCCCCTGAACGGTTCGACGAGATCAGCCACGCCAGTGGTCTGCCGACCAGGGCGCAGGACCTCGGCGTCGGCTACGACGATGGCCTGCTGTTCTGGGCCCTGCGGAATTCTCACCTGCTGAGGGATCGGATCTCGATCGTCGACCTCGCCGACGTCCTCGGGGTGTGGTCGGACGAAACGGCGAGGTCGATCGTGGCCGACGCCGCGAAGGCCGGATGACTCGAAGGGAGCAATGTAGCCGTGTCTCAATTCATCTTCATGCTCACCCACGGCGACAGAACCGTCGAACACGCCGCCGAAGTCGTGCCAGAGATGGCAGGCACCGGCCTGCGCTACATCGGGTTCAAGGACGTCGGCGCGGACGCGTCGCGACAGCACGAGCTGACCTCGCTGGCCCACGACGCCGGATTCGAGGTGATGTTGGAAGTCGTCTCGACCAGCAAGGAGGACGAGCTTGCGTCACTGCGTGCGGCGGCGGCGGCCGGAGTCGACTGGGTGCTCGGCGGCACCCACGCGGCGGATGGCGCGGGAATCCTGCCGGACGGGATCCGCTACTGCCCGTTTCCCGGCCGCGTCGTCGACCACCCGAGTGTCCTGCTCGGGACGATCGACGAGATCGCGGCCGATGCCGAACGACTCAGCGATCTCGACCACGTCACCGGCGTCGATCTGCTGGCCTATCGCCATCCGACCGCCGACCACGACGCGCTCATCCGCGAGGTGGTCCGGCGCTCGAATGGCCCGGTTATAGTCGCCGGCTCGATCGCGAGCATCGAGCGGGCGCACGCCGTCGGGCGGACGGGCGCGTGGGGATACACCATCGGCAGCGCGATCTTCGACGGCCTGCTTCCCGGTGCGCCGTCCGTAGCCGACCAGGTCCGGCACGTCCTCGAAGAGACGGCGGTGACGGGCGTGGATGCGTCGGGCGACTCGCGGACCTAGGCTCGCCACATGCCAGGGCGAACACCACTCGCCGACCGGTTGCGTGATGTGCTGATGGAGGAGATCACCAGCTCGCAGTTGCCAGCCGGAACCAAGTTGCCGACCGAGGGCCAACTCTCCGAACGTTTCGGGGTGTCCCGTGCCACGGTGCGCGACGCGGTGCGTGCACTCATCGAGGCCGGCTACGTCGTCCGTCGTCGTGGATCGGGAAGCTACGTCACCGAGCGCCGCCGGATGCCGCATGGCCTGGACTCCACGCTGAGTTATCTCGCAATGATCGAGAGTGCGGGATTCCGCGCAGCGATGCACGTCCTCGACGCGGCATTCGAGCCGTGCGCGGCAGACGACGGACCCCTTCAGCTCGGCAAGGCCGACACCGTCCTCGCGGTCGAACGGGTGCGGACGGCCGATGAGCAACCCGTGATCTACTCGCGCGATCGCATCCCCGCGCGGCTGCTGCGCAACGACCTGGAGCTGGCCGAACTCGACCCGTCGTTGTTCGCGTTGCTGAAATCGTCAGGGCACGAGGCAGACCACGCCACGGCCACGTTGCGCGCCGTGGCCAGTACCGACCGCGTCGCGAAGATGCTCGGGGTTCGGAAGGGAAAACCGCTGCTGTACATCGAGGAAATCGACTACGACCGGGAGGGGACACCGGTCATGTACTCCAGGGAATGGCACGTTTCCGAGGCGTTCGACGTCCGGATCAACCGAACCGCCCGCAGCAGCGGTGGGTTCGAGGACGCCCACCGCGTAACCCGGTAATGGCCGAGAACGGGTGAGCGCTATTGGTCGGCTTCCCTACCTTTAACGTTTAGAGTGACATCGACGGCCACGGGTGCTCGGACGGCGACGCCCGATTTCCGTGGCGACTACTCGGATGAGGGAGCAACCGTGGGCGCTGCATCAGGCATGTTGTCGCAAGCTGAGCTCGAACAGCGGGTCGGCGCCGGAGAGATCGACACGGTGATCGTCGCGTTCACCGACATGCAGGGCCGATTGACCGGGAAGCGGGTTTCGGCACGGCTCTTCGTCGAGGACGTGGCGGCACACGGAGCGGAGTGCTGCAATTATCTGCTGGCGGTCGACGTCGACATGAACACCGTCGAGGGCTACGCGATCTCGAGCTGGGCAACCGGCTACGGCGACATGGTGATGACGCCGGACTTCTCCACGTTGCGTCTGATCCCGTGGCTGCCCGGTACGGCACTGGTGATGGCCGACCTGTCCTGGACGGACGGCAGGCCGGTGAAGCAGGCGCCGCGCAGCATCCTGAATCGTCAGATCGACCGGCTCACCGAGCGCGGTCTGGTGCCCTACATCGGCACCGAGCTGGAGTTCATGGTGTTCGACGACGGCTTCCGTGAAGCGTGGTCGAAGGGCTACACGGGACTGACCGCGGCCACCGACTACAACGTCGACTACGCCATGCATGCCTCGACGCGGATGGAGCCGCTGTTGCGCGACATCCGGCTCGGCATGGACGGCGCCGGGATGTACTGCGAGGGCGTCAAGGGCGAGTGCAACCTCGGTCAGCAGGAGATCGCCTTCCGGTACGACCATGCCCGTGTCACCTGTGACAACCACACCATCTACAAGAACGGCGCCAAGGAAATCGCCGACCAGCACGGCAAGAGCCTGACGTTCATGGCGAAATTCGATGAGCGCGAAGGAAACAGCTGCCACATCCACATCTCGCTGCGCGGCGACGATGGCACGGCGGTCTTCGCCGACGCCGACGACGAACTGGGCATGTCGAAGATGTTCCGCAGCTTCATCGCCGGGCAGTTGGCCACACTGCGCGAGATGACGCTGTTCTACGCGCCGAACGTCAACTCCTACAAGCGGTTCGTCGAAGGCAGTTTCGCGCCGACGGCCGTCGCGTGGGGCATGGACAACCGGACCTGCGCAGTGCGCGTGGTCGGGCACGGGCACGGGATGCGGATGGAACTCCGCGCGCCCGGTGGTGACGTCAACCAGTACCTCGCGGTGTCGGCGCTGATTGCGGGCGGTCTGTACGGCATCGAACACGAACTCGAGCTTCCGGACGCGTTGGAGGGCAACGCATATACCAGCGGCGCGGAGCGGTTGCCCACCACGCTGGCCGAGGCGGCAGCGCTGTTCGAGGGCTCGGCCGTGGCACGCGAGGCGTTCGGCGACGACGTCGTCGAGCACTACCTGAACAATGCGCGCGTTGAACTCGCCGCGTTCAATTCCGCTGTGACCGACTGGGAAAGGGTGCGCGGCTTTGAGCGCCTCTAGACCCGTCCTTGGCTTGACCACGTACCTGCAACAGGCGCAGACCGGGGTGTGGGACGTCAAGGCCAGCTTCCTGCCCGCGATCTACGTCGAGGGCGTCACCCTCGCGGGCGGCATCGCCACGCTGCTACCGCCGCAACCGGTCGACGCCGACATCGCAGAGCGGGTACTCGATGGCTTGGACGGCCTGGTGGTCACCGGCGGTAGGGACGTCGACCCCGCCACGTACGGGCAACCGCCGCATCCGTCCACCGATCCGCCGGCGCGCGAACGCGATGCCTGGGAGCTCGCGCTCGTCGAGCGCGCGATCGCGCGTGGTCTGCCGCTGCTCGGGATCTGCCGCGGCGCACAGGTTCTCAACGTGGCGCTGGGCGGAACGCTGCATCAGCACCTGCCCGACGTCATCGGTCACAACTGGCATCAGGCAGGCAACGCCGTGTTCAACACGTCAGCCATCCAGACCGTGCCCGGTACCCGCCTTGCCGCGCTGATCGGCGAATCCACCGACGCGCAGTGCTACCACCACCAGGCCATCGCCGAGCTCGGCAAGGGACTCATCGCCACGGCGTGGGATCCCGACGGCGTGGTGGAAGCCGTCGAGCTTCCCGGCGAGCGGTTCGTCCTCGCGGTGCAGTGGCATCCCGAGGAGCGACTCGACGATCTACGACTGTTCTCCGGTGTCGTGCAGGCAGCGGCGGAGTATGCAACGGAAAGGGCCACCTCTTGACCACCTCGACGCTGATCAACCCGGCGACCGAACAGGAACTGCGCACCGTCGAACTGCTCGACGTGCCTGCCACCGATGATGCGATCGCCCGCGCGAAGTCCGCGCAGAAGCAGTGGGCCAAATTGGCCCCTGCCGAGCGGGCCGCCGCATTGCGGTCGTTCGCCGCGGTGGTGGATGCCCACGTCGACGAGTTGGCGGCGCTCGAGGTGATGAACTCCGGGCACGTCATCGGCAACGCCGAGTGGGAGGCCGGTCACGTTCGCGACGTGCTGCAGTTCTACTCGGCCAGCCCGGAACGCATGTCCGGCAAGCAGATTCCCGTCGCCGGTGGCCTGGACGTCACATTCAACGAGCCGCTCGGCGTCGTCGCCGTCATTGCGCCGTGGAACTTCCCGATGACCATCGCGTCGTGGGGTTTCGTGCCCGCGCTCGCCGCGGGCAACGCGGTGCTGGTCAAACCGGCCGAGATCACGCCGTTGACCACCATGCGGTTGGCGGAACTCGGACGCGAGGCGGGCCTGCCCGACGGACTGTTCCAGGTGCTGCCAGGCAAGGGTTCGGTGGTGGGGGAGCGCTTCATCAGCCATCCCGACGTCCGCAAGATCGTCTTCACCGGCTCCACCGAGGTGGGCGTCAAGGTGATGGCAGGCGCCGCCGCCCAGGTGAAGCGGGTGACCCTGGAACTTGGCGGCAAGAGCGCCAACATCGTGTTCGACGACTGCGACCTCGAGAAGGCCGCCGCGACAGCGCCATACGGCGTCTTCGACAACGCCGGTCAGGACTGCTGCGCGCGCAGCCGAATCCTGGTGCAGCGCAATGTCTACGACAAGTTCATGGAACTCCTGGAGCCGGCGGTGAAGGGCGTCGTGGTCGGTGATCCGTCGTCGCGGGACAGTGAGATGGGTCCGCTGGTGTCGCGTGCGCACTTCGACACCGTGGCGTCCTACGTGCCCGACGACGCGCCCGTCGCCTTCCGCGGTTCCGCACCGACCGGCCCCGGATACTGGTTCCCGCCAACGGTTCTCACCCCGCAACGGACCGATCGTGCCGTTACCGAGGAGATCTTCGGCCCCGTCGTCACGGTGCTGCCGTTCGAGGACGAGGCCGACGCGATCGAACTCGCCAACGACTCGCCGTACGGACTGTCCGGATCGATCTGGACCGAGAACCTGTCGAGGGCCATGCGGGTGTCCCGCGCGGTGGAATCCGGCAACCTGTCGGTGAACTCGCACTCCTCGGTCCGCTACAACACCCCGTTCGGCGGCTTCAAACAATCCGGGCTTGGCCGTGAACTCGGGCCGGACGCGCCACTGCACTTCACGGAAACCAAGAACGTCTTCTTTGCGATCGGAGAGGCTCCATGACTTTCACCGACAGGATCGATCTGACCCAGCGGCTCGCAGGCCGGGTCGCCGTCATCACCGGCGGCGCCAGCGGCATCGGGCTGGCCACCGCCAAGCGGATGCGGGCCGAGGGCGCCACCATCGTGATCGGTGACATCGACCCGGCGACCGGCAAGTCGGTCGCCGAGGAACTCGACGGCCTGTTCGTCCCGGTCGACGTGGCGGACAAGGAGGCGGTCGACAACCTCTTCGACACGGCCGCCGCGACCTACGGCTCGGTCGACATCGCGTTCAACAACGCGGGGATCTCGCCGCCAGAGGACGACCTCATCGAGAACACCGAACTCGATGCGTGGGAGCGGGTGCAGGACATCAACCTGAAGTCCGTCTACCTGTGCAGCAAGGCCGCGCTGCGGCACATGGTGCCCGCGAAGAAGGGCTCGATCATCAACACGGCGTCGTTCGTCGCGGTGATGGGGTCGGCAACGTCGCAGATCTCCTACACCGCGTCCAAGGGCGGCGTGTTGGCGATGTCTCGGGAGCTGGGAGTGCAGTTCGCCAGGCAGGGCATCCGCGTCAACGCGCTCTGCCCGGGACCGGTGAACACCCCGCTGCTGCAGGAGTTGTTCGCCAAGGATCCGGAGCGGGCGGCGCGCCGGCTGGTGCACATCCCGTTGGGCCGGTTTGCCGAGCCCGAGGAGCTCGCTGCCGCGGTGGCGTTCCTGGCCAGTGATGACTCGTCGTTCATCACCGGGTCGACGTTCCTGGTCGACGGCGGCATCAGCTCGGCCTACGTGACGCCGCTGTAGGCACACCATGACTGCCCACCCGGACGCACCGCAGCCCAGCTCTGAGGCTCTGCTGCGTCCGGTCCGGCTGGGCAACGCCTTCGAAGACACCGTCGGCCGGTTGCTCGAGACCATCCGACTGGGGCTGCTGGCGCCCGGCGAGTCGCTGCCACCCGAACGGGAACTCGCCACGCGCCTCGGGGTCAGCCGCGACACCGTGCGCGACGCCATCAAGTCGCTTGCCGAGGCGGGCTACCTGGTGTCGCGGCGCGGCCGGTACGGCGGCACGTTCCTGGCCGACGAGCTGCCCACGCCCAGCGGCGACGGCAGCGGGTTCAGCCGCGCCGAGATCGACGACGCCCTGCGGCTACGCGAGATCCTCGAGGTGGGCGCCGCCCGGATGTCCGCGGCCCGGACGCTGACCGCCACCGAGCGGGAAACGCTGTGGAGCCGGTTGACCGACGTGCGCGGTGCCGCGCCGGACGACTACCGACGGCTCGACTCGCGCCTGCACCTGGCGATCGCCGAGGCTGCCGGTACGCCGTCGCTGGTGCCGCTGGTCGCCGAGAACCGGATGCGGCTCAACGAACTGTTGGATCAGATTCCGCTGCTGGCACGCAACATCGCGCACTCCGACGAACAGCACGAGGCGATCGTGATCGCGATCCTGGCGGGTGACGGCGAGCGTGCCGCCGAGGTCATGACCGCACACATCTGGGGCTCCGCGGCCCTGTTGCACGGTTTCCTGGACTAAATTGCTGATATGCAGCCCGGAGACCAGGCGGTAGTACGGCGCGCCTCGTCGGCTCTGGCCGACGTCGACATCACGGGCTGGACGCAGCGCTTCGACCTGCTCTCCGATCCCAACCGGCTGGAGATCCTGCTCATCCTGCACCGGACGCCGGGTATCTGCGTCAGTGATCTTGCAGCCGCCCTTGGTCGATCGGAAAACGCCGTTTCCCAAGCACTTCGGGTGCTTCGCCAGCAGGGTTGGGTCTCCAGCACGCGGGTCGGCCGCGCCGTGGCGTACCGTCTGGAGGACGAGATCGTGCACGATCTGCTGCACTGGATCGGCGCCAGGCACTCCTGATCATCTGAACAGCTAGACAGATGGCCCTTGCCGGGCTTAGGCTCGACGGATGATCGTCGCGCCGCCCCTCGGGGAAAGTGTCCGATGACCCTCACCACCGAAGCGAGCCCCACCGGGGTCACCCGATTCGACCGCGCCGACTGGACGTCGGTCGCGTCGATCGGCGCCGTCGTCCTGTTCCTGCACGTATTCGGCTGGGGCGTACTGATATTCGGGGTCGCTCCCCAACACATCACGCTCGGATCGGCCGGCGTGTTCGGCGTCGGGCTCGGCGTGACCGCCTACCTGCTCGGGGTGCGACACGCGTTCGACGCCGATCACATCGCGGTGATCGACAACACCACCCGCAAGCTGGTCGGCGAGGGGACACGCTCGCTGTCCGCCGGTTTCTGGTTCTCGCTGGGCCATTCCAGCGTGGTGTTCGGCCTGGCCTTCCTGCTCGCCCTGGGCGTCAGGGCGCTCGTCGGTCCGGTGCAGGACGAAGGTTCGCCGATGCTGCAGACCCTCGGGCTGATCGGCTCGCTCGTCGCCGGAACCTTCCTCATCCTGATCGGCTTGACCAACCTGTTCGCGGTGGTCGGCATCGCCAAGGTCTTCCGCAACATGCGCAGCGGCGACTTCGACGAGGAGGAGCTCGAGCGGCAGCTCAACAGCCGCGGCTTCCTGGCCCGGCTGCTCGGCCGGGTGATGCGCCGGGTGAGCAAGCCGTGGCATCTGTACCCGGTCGGCTTCCTGATGGGACTCGGGTTCGACACAGCGACACAAGTGGCGTTGCTGGTACTCGCCGCAGGCACGGCGGCGTTCACGCTGCCCTGGTACGCCATCCTGGTGCTGCCGGTTCTGTTCGCGGCCGGAATGAGCCTCTTCGATGCGATCGACGGCATCTTCATGGCGCGGGCCTACGGTTGGGCGTTCCTCAAGCCGATCCGGAAGGTCTACTACAACCTGACCATCACCGTGCTGTCGGTAATCGTCGCCCTGATCATCGGCGTCATCGTGCTGACCGGCCTTCTGGTCGACCGGCTCGGCATCCAGTCCGGGCCGTTGGCCGCGATCGGTTCGGCTGACCTCGAGTCCGTCGGTTTCGTGATCGTCGGGTTGTTCGTGGTCGTCTGGTTGATCGCCGTTGCGGTGTGGCGCTTCGGCCGCGTCGAGGAACGCTTCAGCCCGTCGAGCTAGATCAGGCCGATCAACGCATTCTCGATCACCTCTGACAACGCGGGGTGAATCCAATACTGGCCGCGCGCAATCTCTTTGGCGGTCTGGCCGAGGCTCATCGCCTGGATCAACGGTTGGATGAGTGATGACGCCTGGTAGCCCATCACGTGCGCGCCGAGGATCTTGCCGGTAGCCCTGTCGCCGATCAGCTTGGCGATCCCGTGCTCGTCCTCCATCGCCCAGCCGTAGGCGGTGTCGCCGTACCGCTGCACCTTGACCACGATGTCGTAACCGGCCTTGATGGCCTCCAATTCGGTGAGCCCGACCATCGCGATCTGCGGATCGGTGAACACCGCCGACGGCACGTAGCGGTGATCACTGCGCGTCATCGCCTCGGTGTCGTCCCAGTCGAGCAGCAGGTTGTCGCGCGCGACGCGGGCCTCGTGATTGGCGACGTGCTTGAGCTGATACGCCGACGACACGTCGCCGAGGGCGAATATGCCCCTGGCCGTGGTCCGCTGGTACTCGTCGACCACCACCGAGCCGTCCTCGATCTCGACTCCGGCGAGGTGAGCGTCGAGCAGGTCCCCGCTCGGCAGCCGGCCCGTGGCCACCAGCAGCATGTCGGCGCGCAGGACCGACCCGTCGTCGAGTTCCAGCGCCACGCCGTCGGCCTCCTGCCGGGACCCGACGACGTTGCGGTGCGTCCGCAGCTGCCACTTGTGCGAGGCGAGCTCGGTGAAGGCCTCGCAGATCGTCGGATCGCAATGCGTCAGCAGGCCGTGACCCCGCACGACGATGGTGATCCGGACGCCGAGGGCTGAGAAGACGTGCGCGAACTCGGCGGCGACGAAACCGCCGCCGACGATGACCAGATGCTCGGGCAGCTCCGCGATGCGCATGATCGTGTCGCTGGTCTCGTAGTGGACGCCACAGTCGACGATCGCAGGCGGCACATTGATCCGCGAACCGGCCGCGATCACCACCTGGTCGGTGGTGAACTCGTCGCCGGCCTCGGTGCGCATCGTGTAGCGCCCGTCGGGCTGCGTGGGTCCGAACCGGGTGTGGCTGGCGTACACCGTGATGTTCGGCAGCGACCGCCGGTACTCCTCACCGCCGAGCGCGATCGGGTCGATGCGGCCGAACACCCGCGACACGATGTCGTTCCAGCGCACCTTGTCGACGTGGGCGTCGACGCCGAACCGCGAGCTGGTCTCGATGGTGCGCGCCACCTCGGCGGCGTAGACGAACATCTTGGTGGGGATGCATCCCACGTTGAGGCAGGTGCCGCCGAACGTGCCCTGCTCGCAGATGGCCACCTTCTTGCCGGCGTAGCGCTCGTCGAGAATGCTGTTGCCCGAACCGGTTCCGATGATCGTCAGATCGAAGTGCTCCAAAGTGTCAGCCCTGTTCCGATCGTGTGGTGGGTGGTGAGGTCTGGGTGTGGGTGAGCAGGTGGCGATCCAGCCAGCCGTCCAGCTCACGGTAGGCCGCCGCGCGCGGTTGCGGCAGCGACAGGAACACGTCGTGCTTGGCATCGGTGATCGGGGCGATGGTGGTGTGGTTGCCCACGCAGCCGGACCACCTGGCGATCAACGCGACGTCGAGCACGGCGTCGCCGCGCTGGATCAGTTCCGGATCGGGCGATTCGCGGACGCTGTGGTCCGACCGCAGGATCAGGTTGGGCACGCCGACGTCGAGCCCGCGGTGCAGCCGCGCCTGGCCGCGGCGGACCGCGTTGATCCAGCCGAACGTCACCGGGAACCCGCCGAGCGGCTTCCAATCAAGGTTGTAGTCGAACTCGCCTGCGTAATCACGGTGCAGCGAGGTGCCGTAACCGCCGGGCGTCGGCTTGCGGATGACGTGCAGCTTGCGCAGCCGGGCCAGTGCGAACAGGGCCGCCGATGTGGGTGGCGTGCGGAGCACCGCGGGACCGTGCAGATCGAAGAACGGGCTGTTCAGCACCAGTGCGCCGATGTCGACCGCCGCGGTGCCACCACGTCGGCGCAGCCGGTCCAGCCAGAGGGTGACGATGAGACCGCCCGCGGAGTGCCCGTAGAGGCACACGGTCACCCCGGGGCTGTCGCCCGCGATGATCGACAGCGCCCGCTCCAGTTCCGTGTCGTAACTGGCGAGGTCGGTGGTGAAGTGTGGCGTCTGGCCGGGCTGCCGGGAGCGTCCACACTTGTGCAGGTCGATGGCGTAGAACGTGGCGCCGCGCGCGGCGAAGTGGTCGGCCAGCTCGGCGTTGAAGAAGTAGTCCGTGTAGCCGTGCAACGCAAGCACGGCGTGGCGGGCGCCGCCGGCCTCTCCGCGCCGGACGAGCGTGGCGACGAGCTCGCCCTCGCCGTGGGGATCCGGGCCGAGCGGAATCGTCTGCTGCCAGTATCCGGGCAGCACGTCGGGCTCCCATCCAGACGCCGACGAGCTCACGACAGCTACCTTAACCGCGCGATGTGACCAATCGAACGTCGATGGGGACCGGTGGGCAGGTTGGGCGTCGAGGCGGCGGGATAACCTGATAACCAGCCAAACCGCATCGAGCGGACGTGCGACCGCGAAGGATCAAAACCCGTGTCTGAGTCCAACGGAGCCAAGACTACGAAGACGGACGTCGTGCTGGTGGGTGCGGGCATCATGAGCGCCACCCTCGGCACGCTGCTGAAGCTCATGGAGCCCGACTGGTCGATCACGCTGATCGAGCGCCTCGACGGCGCGGCTGCCGAGAGCAGCGACCCGTGGAACAACGCCGGCACCGGGCACTCGGCGTTGTGCGAGCTGAACTACACCCCGCAGCGAGCCGACGGCAGCATCGACATCAGCAAAGCGGTCCACGTCAACGAGCAGTTCCAGGTCTCACGCCAGTTCTGGTCGTATGCCGTGGAGAATGGCGTGCTGCCCGACGTGCGCAGCTTCCTCAACCCCATCCCGCACGTGTCGTTCGTGCACGGCGCCGACCACGTCGACTACCTCAAGCGCAGGCACGACGCCCTCGTCTCCAACCCGCTGTTCGCGTCGATGGAGTACATCGACGACCGCGACGAGTTCTCTCGCAGGCTGCCCCTGATGGCGGCCAAGCGAGACTTCTCCGAACCGGTCGCACTGAACTGGGCGCAGGACGGCACCGACGTCGACTTCGGGTCGCTGTCGCGGCAGTTGATCGGCTTCGCCGCGCAGGGCGGCATGACCACGCTGTTCGGTCACGACGTCCGCAATCTGCACAAGGAGTCCGACGGCAGTTGGACGGTCAAGGTGACCAACCGCCGCACCAAGGCGAAGCGCAAGATCAACGCGAAGTTCGTGTTCGTCGGCGCCGGCGGCGGTGCGCTTCCGCTGCTGCAGAAGTCCGGCATCGCCGAGGCCAAGGGATTCGGCGGCTTTCCGGTTGGCGGGGAGTTCCTGCGCACCGACAAGGAGGCGCTCACCGCCGCACACCAGGCCAAGGTGTACGGCCTGCCGCCGCTCGGCGCCCCGCCGATGTCGGTGCCGCACCTTGACACGCGGGTCATCAACGGCCGGTCGTGGCTGTTGTTCGGTCCGTTCGCGGGTTGGTCGCCGAAGTTCCTCAAGCAGGGCAAGGTCACCGATCTGCCGTTCTCGGTCAAGCCCAACAACCTCGCCTCGATGCTTGGTGTCGGCCTCACCGAGCTGAGCCTGGTGAAGTACTTGGTCGGCCAGCTGTTACTCAGCGAGGCCGACCGTGTCGACGCGCTGCGCGAGTTCGCCCCAGGCGCAGTCGATTCCGACTGGGAACTGGACGTCGCAGGCCAACGGGTGCAGGTCATCCGCCGCAAGGGTGCCGGCGGGGTGCTGGAGTTCGGCACCACCGTGCTGGCGGCGGCCGATGGCAGCATCGCCGGCCTGCTCGGTGCGTCGCCGGGAGCCTCGACCGCGGTGCCCGCGATGCTCGACGTGATGGAGCGTTGCTTCGCCGATCGCTACCAGTCCTGGCAGCCCAAGCTCAAGGAGATGATCCCGTCGCTCGGCACGGAGTTGTCCAACGAGCCCAAGCTGTTCCAGGAAGTGTGGGATTACGGCACCAAGGCGCTCAAGCTCGACCGACCTGCCAGCGGAGTGCCCGCCGTCGGGGCCGCGGTTTCACCGTGACGGTCGTCCCACGGCGAAGTTGGGCCAAGGACCTCGACGCGGCGACGTTGTACGAATTGCTCAAGCTGCGCGTCGAGGTGTTCGTCGTCGAGCAGGCCACCCCGTATCCGGAACTGGACGGGCGCGACCTGCTCGCCGAAACGCGTCACTTCTGGCTGGAAAGCCCAGACGGACGGGTGATTTCGACGCTGCGCCTGATGGAGGAGCATCCCGGAGGGGAGAAGGCGTTCCGGATCGGGCGGGTGTGCACCAAGCGCAGCGACCGCGGTCACGGCCACACCAGCCGGTTGATGCAGGCCGCGCTGGCCGAGGTCGGTGACTACCCCTGCCGCATCGATGCGCAGACCTACCTGGAGGAGATGTACGCCAAGCACGGCTTCGTCCGCTCCGGTGACGAGTTCCTCGACGACGGAATTCCTCATGTCCCCATGCTGCGCAGCGGAATTCACGGAACCCCGTGACGTCGTATCCGTTCAGCGCGCTCGTCGGACAGGATCAGCTGCGGCTCGCCTTGGTGCTGTGCGCGGTGCGGCCGGACATCGGCGGGGTGCTGATCCGCGGCGAGAAGGGCACCGCCAAGTCGACGGCCGTGCGCGGCCTGGCGACCGTACTGTCCGCCGTCGACGACGATGCACGGCTGGTCGAACTGCCCATCGGTGCCACCGAGGACCGCGTCGTCGGTTCACTCGACCTGCAACGCGTATTGCGTGACGGTGAGCACGCCTTCAGACCTGGCCTGCTCGCGCGCGCTCACGGTGGCGTGCTGTACGTCGACGAGGTCAACCTGCTGCACGACCACCTCGTGGACGTGTTGCTCGACGCCGCCGCGATGGGCCGGGTGCACGTCGAACGCGACGGCGTCTCGCACAGCCACGACGCCCGGTTCGTGTTGATCGGCACGATGAATCCCGAAGAGGGCGAACTGCGCCCGCAGTTGCTCGATCGGTTCGGACTGACCGTCGACGTGTACGCCTCCCGCGACGTCGACGTGCGCGTCGAGGTGATCCGCAGGCGGATGGCGTTCGAGGCCGACCCGGAAGGGTTCGCCGGGCGCTACGCCGACGACGACACCGACCTGGCCCGGCGGATCGCCGCCGCCCGCGCGTTGGTGCCCGAAGTCGTGTTGCCGGACGGCGAGTTGCGCCGCATCGCCGCGCTCTGTGCGGCGTTCGACGTGGACGGCATGCGCGCCGATCTGGTGATTGCACGCACCGCGGTGGCGCACGCAGCGTGGCGCGGCGCCGATACCGTTGCCGAGCAAGACATTCGCGCCGCCGCCGAATTGGCCCTGCCGCACCGGCGCCGCCGAGATCCGTTCGACGATCCCGGGTTGGACCCCGACCAGCTGGACGAGGCGCTCGCACAGGCCGGTGACTCCGGGCCCGACGCCGAGGCCGAACCACAACCCGATCCCGATCCGCCGGGCGGCGGTGGAATGTCCGGCGATTTGCCAGAACACTCACCGCCCCAGCGCAATTCGTCGTCGGCCGGTTCGCGGCCGAACGCGCCGCCCGCAGCAACCTTCCGGACCAAGGCGCTGGTGGTGCCCGGAGTCGGCGAGGGCGCGCCCGGCCGGCGGTCCCGGGCCAGGAACCGGACCGGCACCACGGTGTCGGCCACCGACGATCCCGACGCCGGACACGGCGTGCACATGTTCGGCACGTTGCTCGCCGCGATCGGCAGGCAGCGGCGGCCCGGCCGGGTATCCGTTGGCGCCGCCGACGTGCGGCGGGCGATACGCGAAGGCCGCGAGGGCAATCTGGTGATCTTCGTCGTCGACGCGTCCGGCTCGATGGCCGCACGCGACCGGATGGCCGCGGTCGGCGGCGCCACGCTGTCGTTGTTGCGCGACGCGTATCAGCGTCGGGACAAGGTCGCGGTGATCACGTTCCGCGGGCAGCAGGCCGAATTGGTGTTGCCGCCGACGTCGTCGGTGCACATCGCGAGCCGCAGGCTCGCTCGGTTCGACACCGGCGGCAAGACACCGCTGGCGCAGGGCCTGTTGGCGGCGCGCGACGTGGTGGTGCGTGAGAAGACCCGCGACCGCGCGCGCCGCAGCCTGGTGGTCGTCCTCACCGACGGCCGTGCGACCGGTGGGCCCGACCCGCTGGGGCGCACGCGCCGCGCGGCGGGCCTGCTGCTGGCGGAGGGCGCCGCCGCCGTCGTGGTCGACTGCGAGACGTCCTATGTGAGACTGGGTTTGGCCGAGGATCTGGCGAACCAGTTGGGTGCGCCGACGGTGCGGCTGGGCCAGCTTCACGCGGATTCGTTGACCAGGCTGGTCAAGTCCGAGGCCGACCTCGGCGCCGCTTGATCGACCGGTAGGGGAGAAGTTCGATGCCACAGGGCCAACCGCTGACCGTTCCCGAGGATGGACTGACCACGCGCGCCCGTCGAAACGCCCCGCTGCTCGCCGTCCACACCGGGCCAGGGAAGGGCAAGTCGACGGCGGCGTTCGGCATGGCGCTGCGCGCCTGGAACCAGGGCTTCGACGTCGCGGTGTTCCAGTTCGTCAAGAGCGCCAAGTGGAAGGTGGGCGAGGAGGCGGCCTTTCGCGAACTCGGCCGGCTGCACGACGAGCAGGGCATCGGCGGATCGGTGCAGTGGCACAAGATGGGGTCGGGCTGGTCGTGGACGAGAAAGAAGGCGCGCGCAGACGGCACAGAGGATGACCACGCCGCCGACGCCGCCGACGGCTGGGCCGAGATCGCCCGCAGGCTCGCCGAGGAGCGCCACGACTTCTACGTGCTCGACGAGTTCACCTATCCACTGAAGTGGGGCTGGGTGGACACCGACGATGTAGTCGAGGTGCTCCTTTCCCGACCGGGGCACCAGCACGTCGTGATCACCGGCAGGGACGCGCCCGAGCGGCTGATCGACGCCGCCGACCTGGTGACCGAGATGACGAAGGTGAAGCACCCGATGGACAGCGGCCGCAAGGGCCAGCGGGGCATCGAGTGGTGAACGAAGTGAACGCGACCGAAGGCCTCGAGTGGTGAGTACGCCCGCCGTCGTGATCGCCGCGCCCGCTTCGGGCAGCGGCAAGACGACGGTGGCCACTGGGCTGATGGGTGCGCTGCGCCGGGCAGGGCACCGCGTTGCGCCGTTCAAGGTCGGCCCCGACTTCATCGATCCCGGGTACCACGCGCTGGCCGCGGGTCGACCGGGACGCAACCTCGACCCGGTGCTGGTCGGCGAGCATCTGATCGGCCCACTCTTCGGCCACGGCAGCGTCGGGGCCGACATCGCCGTCGTCGAGGGCGTGATGGGACTGTTCGACGGCCGGATCTCCGAGCACGCCGTCGGCCCGGCCGAAGGGTCGACCGCGCACGTCGCCGGTCTGCTCGGCGCTCCCGTACTGCTGGTCGTCGACGCGCGGGGTCAGAGCCACAGCATCGCCGCGCTGTTGCACGGCTTCGCCACGTTCGATCAGTCGGTCCGGATCGCGGGCGTCATCCTGAACCGGGTCGGGACGGCACGCCACGAGCAGGTGCTGCGGCAGGCCTGCGAACACGCCGGCGTTCCCGTGCTCGGTGCGATCCCGCGCGCCGACGAATTGAGTGTTCCGTCAAGGCATCTCGGCCTGGTGACGGCGATCGAGCACGGCAAGCTGGCGCACGACGCCGTCACCGCGATGACCGAGCTGGTGACCCGGCACGTCGACCTCGCCGCAGTACGCGGCGTCGCCACCTCCCGCGTCGCCGACGAGCCATGGGATCCCGCGGTCGCCGTCGGAGACCCGGCCGGCGAGGTGGTCGTCGCCCTGGCCGCGGGCAAGGCGTTCAGCTTTGGTTACCCCGAACACGCCGAATTGCTGCGCGCCGCGGGCGCCGTCGTCGCCGAATTCGATCCGCTCACCGAGCCGCTGCCCGCCGACGCCGCGGCGCTCGTCGTGCCTGGCGGGTTCCCCGAGCAGTTCACCGCCGAATTGTCGGCCAATGACGTTGTCCGCCAGCAGATTCGGCAGTTGGCCGCGTCGGGAGCGCCGATCCACGCCGAGTGCGCAGGCCTGGCCTATCTCGTCGACGACCTCGACGGCGTCCCGATGTGCGGAGTGCTGTCCGGATCCGCACGGTTCACCGAACGACTCACCCTCGGATATCGCAACGCCGTCGCGACGGCGGACTCCTCGGTGCATCCGGTGGGGACGCGCGCCGTCGGCCATGAATTCCATCGCACGCAGGCGACGTTCGCGCGCAGCTACGAGCCGGCGTGGCGGTTCGGCCGCGGCCAAGGCGACACCGTGGCGGACGGCGCCGTGCACGCCGGGGTGCACGCCGCCTATCTGCACGTCCATGCCGCTGCCCAGCCGCACGCGGCGACCCGCTTCGTCACCGCGGCGGAGTCGCGTATCCGAACCGCGGCGGAGTCGCGTATCCGAGCCTCCGGCGCCAACCTCTAGGCTCGCCGGGTGACCGAGAACGCCTACCTCGCCGGCCTGCGGCTGTCCGGACGGAAGGTCGTTGTGGTCGGCGGCGGTACGGTCGCGCAGCGCCGACTGCCGCTGCTCCTGGCCAACGGCGCCGACGTGCACGTGATCGCCCGGGCGGCCACACCCGCCGTCGAGGCCACCGAAGGCATCACTCTCGAGTTGCGCGACTACCGCGACGGCGACCTCGACGGCGCCTGGTACGCGATCGCTGCGACCGACGACGCGGAAGTCAACGCCGCCGTCGTGGCCGAGGCCGAGCGCAGCCGCATCTTCTGCGTGCGCGCCGACGCGGCCCGTGAGGGCACCGCCGTCACGCCCGCCTCATTCGAGTACGAGGGCCTGTCGGTGGGCGTCCTCGCGGGCGGGGCCCACCGCCGTTCGGCGGCCATCCGGACGGCGATCCGCGAGGCATTGCAGAGCGGCGTCATCACCGACGAGATGCCCGAGACCCTGCGTGGCGCCGTCGCGCTCGTCGGAGGCGGGCCTGGCGATCCCGAACTGATCACGGTCCGGGGCCGAAGGCTTCTCGCTCAGGCGGACGTCGTGGTCGCCGACCGGCTCGCCCCGCCGGAACTGCTCGCCGAACTCGCACCGCACGTGGAGGTGATCGACGCCTCGAAGATCCCCTACGGCCGGGCGATGGCGCAGGAGGCGATCAACGACGTGCTCATCGACCGGGCGAAGGCGGGCAAGTTCGTCGTGCGGCTCAAGGGCGGTGACCCGTTCGTGTTCGCGCGTGGCTATGAAGAGGTCATCGCGTGCGTCGACGCGGGCGTCACGGTCTCCGTCGTGCCGGGTGTGACCAGTGCCATAGCGGTTCCTGCGCTCGCGGGCGTACCCGTCACCCATCGCGGCGTCACCCATGAGTTCGTGGTGGTCAGCGGCCATGTTGCGCCCGACCATCCCGAATCGTTAGTGAATTGGAATGCGCTGGCCGCGCTGTCGGGCACGATCGTGCTGCTGATGGCGGTCGAGCGCATCGAACAGTTCGCGAAGGTGCTGCAAGAGGGGGGACGACCTGCGCAAACACCGGTCCTGGTGGTTCAGCACGGCACGACGGCCGCGCAGCGCACGCTGCGCACCACGCTTGCCGACGCGCCAGAAGAGATCCGCGCAGAGGGCATACGACCTCCGGCGATCATCGTGATCGGCTCCGTCGCAGCGTTCGCGGGTTAAAGGATTCTTAAGATTACTGTAAGGTAACCAGCTATGACGGCTCTCAACGACGCGGAACGCGCCGCTGCCCGAGACGCCAGCAATCGCGCGTTGCCCGTGCACGTGGGGCAGGCCGCTGCGGAGCGAACCAGCTGGTACCCGGCTTGGTTGCCCTCG
Source organism: uncultured Actinomycetota bacterium (assembly GCA_963849055.1). Taxonomy (GTDB): domain Bacteria; phylum Actinomycetota; class Actinomycetes; order Mycobacteriales; family Mycobacteriaceae; genus Mycobacterium. Next base: position 484,479 of record CAWKFI010000007.1, on the reverse strand, counting down.
CGCCGGTTCCTTGCCGCGGTCATCGCGATCGGCGGAATGCAGCTGCTCGCCACGATGGACAGCACCGTGGCCATCGTCGCGCTTCCTAAGATTCAAGACGAGCTCAACCTGTCGGACGCCGGCCGTAGCTGGGTCATCACCGCCTATGTACTGACCTTCGGCGGGCTGATGCTCCTTGGCGGACGCCTCGGCGACACCATCGGGCGCAAGCGCACCTTCATCGTCGGTGTCGCACTGTTCACCATCGCGTCGATCCTGTGCGGTGTCGCCTGGGACGAGACCACCCTGGTGATTGCCCGACTGCTGCAGGGCGTCGGTTCGGCGATCGCCTCACCCACCGGCCTGGCGCTCATCGCCACCACGTTCCCGAAGGGCCCCGCCCGCAATGCCGCCACCGCGGTGTTCGCCGCCATGACCGGCGTCGGTTCGGTGATGGGCCTCGTCGTCGGCGGCGCACTGACCGAGGTGTCCTGGCGGTGGGCCTTCCTGGTCAACGTGCCGATCGGCATCCTGATGATCTACCTGGCCCGCAAGACGCTGCGCGAGACCAACCGCGAGCGGATGAAGCTGGACGCCGCAGGCGCCATCCTCGCCACGCTGGCCTGCACCGCAGCCGTTTTCGCGTTCTCGATGGGCCCGGAGAAGGGCTGGACGTCCACGGTGACGCTCGGTTCGGCTCTCGCGGCCGTCGCGTTCTTCGTCGCCTTCGTCTACGCCGAACGCACCGCGATCAACCCCGTGGTGCCGTTCAGCCTGTTCCGCGACCGCAACCGGGTGGCCACCTTCGCGGCGGTGTTCCTGGCCGGCGGCGTGATGTTCACCCTGACCGTCCTGATCGGCCTGTACGTGCAGGACATCATGGGCTACAGCGCATTGCGCGCGGGCATCGGCTTCATCCCGTTCGTCATCGCGCTCGGCATCGGGCTTGGCCTGTCGTCGGCGCTGGCGTCGCGGTTCCCGCCACGCGTGCTGGTGATCGCCGGCGGCGTGCTGGTGCTCGCGGCGATGCTCTACGGCTCGACGCTGCACGGCGACATCCCGTACTTCCCGAACCTGGTGCTGCCCATCACCGTCGGTGGCTTCGGCATCGGCATGATCGTGGTGCCGTTGATGGTGTCGGCCATCGCCGGTGTCGGCTTCGACGAGATCGGCCCGGTGTCGGCGATCGCGCTGATGCTGCAGAACCTCGGCGGCCCGGTGGTGCTGGCCATCATCCAGGCCGTCATCACGTCGCGCACGCTGTACCTGGGTGGCACGACCGGCCCGGTGAAGAACATGGACGCCGCGCAGCTGCACGCCCTGGACCAGGGCTATACCTACGGCCTGCTGTGGGTGGCGGCGGTCGCCGTCATCGTGGGTGCCGTTGCGCTGTTCATCGGCTACACCGCGGCGCAGGTCGCCCATGCTCAGGAAGTGAAGGACGCGATCGACGCCGGCGATCTCTAACCAGCCGCGCAACGCCCCTCCACACCCGAAAATCCGCTCTGGGTAGGCTCGTCAGGCATGTCTGGCGTGGGTGGAACATCGGGCTCGACCGACCGCTCCACGGCACCGCTGTCGTCGTCGGTGCTCGGCATCGCCATCGTCGCGATCACGGGCATGCAGCTCATGTCGACGCTGGACGGCACCATCGTCATCGTCGCGCTGCCGCGGATGCAGGCCGACCTCGACCTCTCCGACGCGGGCAAGAGCTGGGTGATCACCGCCTATGTGCTGACCTTCGGCGGGCTGCTCCTGCTGGGTGGCCGCGTCGGCGACGCGATCGGGCAGAAGCGGGCATTCCTCTCGGGCGTCGGCGTATTCACGCTCGCCTCGCTGGTGTGCGGGCTGGCGCAGGAGGAGTACACCCTGATCGCCGCCCGTGCGCTGCAGGGCATCGGTGCGGCGGTGTCGGCGCCCACCGGGCTGGCGCTGATCGCCACCACGTACGCCGTGGGGCACGCCCGCAACCAGGCGATGGCCGTGTCGGCGGGCATGCAGGCCACCGGCTCGGTGCTGGGCCTGGTGCTCGGCGGCCTGCTGACGGTCATCTCCTGGCGGCTGGCGTTCCTGATCAACGTGCCGATCGGCATCGTCATCATCACGATCGCCGTGCTGCGGATCCGCGAGACGCACCACGAACGGCTCAAGCTGGACGTCACCGGTGCGCTGCTGGCCACCCTCGGGTGCACGTCGGCCGTGCTGGTGTTCACCCAGGGCCCGCCGCGCGGCTGGGTCGACCCGTGGGTGATCGGCGCGGGCGTCGCCGCCATCGTCTTCTTCGTCTCCTTCCTGCTCGCCGAGCGCACCGCCGAGAACCCGCTGGTGCCCTTCTCGGTGTTCAACGACCGCAACCGGGTGATGACGTTCATCGCGTGGTTCCTCGGCGGCGGCGTCCTGCTGACCGTCACCGTGATGGTCGGGCTGCTCGCCCAGGACGTCCTCGGCTACTCCGCGCTGCGCGCCGGGGTGTGCTTCCTGCCGTTCGCGGTGGCCGTGGGCGTCGGCAACGTGCTCGCGACCCGGCTGGCGCCGCTGATCGCGCCGCGCTGGCTGATCATCGGCGGCGGGCTCTTCGTGCTCGCCGCGATGCTCTACGGCTCGACGCTGACGCGTGACATCCCCTACTTCCCGGACCTGTTCGGGCCGATCGTGGTGGGCGGCTTCGGAATCGGCGTGATTTCGGTGGTCCTGCCACTGTGTGCCGTTGCGGGGGTGGGACCCCGCGAGATCGGGCCGGTTTCGGCGATCACGCTGATGGTGCAGAACCTCGGCGGCCCGCTGGTGTTGGTGGTGATCATGGCGGTGCAGACGTCGCGCACCCTCTATCTCGGCGGCACCACGGGCCCGGTGAAGAACATGACGCCGACCCAGCTCGATGCGCTCGGCTACGGCTACACGTATTCGCTGCTGTGGGTGGCGGGTATCTCCATCCTCGTCGGAATCGCCGCATTCTGGATCGGCTTCTCGGCCCGAGACATCGCCCGCGCCCAACACACCAGGGAAGCCGTGGAGGCGGGCGAGCTGTAGCGCTAGCGTGGCCGCCATGGACGACGCCGCGCGGCTCACGCGCCAACAGGTGTCCGGCGCCGTCGGCCCGCTGGGTTGGCGACTCGTACTGGGCGCCATTCACACCGAGGTGCTGACGCCCTCCCTCCAAGGGGCGGCGGACGCAGCGACGCTCTCCGTGTCGGCGGCTGGCGCCGACGGACAGCGGCACTTGACCGTCGACATTCGCTCGGACCGGGCCGTGCTGAGGCTGCAGTCCGCGGACGTCGGCGCGGTTACCGGACTCGACGTGCGACTGGCGCGGGAGGTGTCGAATGCCCTCGCCGCGAACGGAATGCGTACGGCGCCAGGGGATGGCTCAGTCCAGTCGTTGGAGATCGCGATCGACGCGCTCGACATCCCGGCCGTCCGTCCGTTCTGGAAGGCGATCACCGGATACGTCGACGAGCCCGGGCCGTCGGATCTGTCCGACGGGCTGATCGACCCCTTTGGGCGCGGCCCAGCGATCTGGTTTCAGCAGATGGACGAGCCCCGCCCTCAACGCAACCGCATCCACCTCGACGTCGACGTTCCGCACGACGTCGCCGCCGCGCGGATCGACGCGGCGATCGCGGCGGGCGGCCGCCTGTTGTCAGACGAGGCCGCGCCCGCGTTCTGGGTGCTCGCCGACGCCGAGGGCAACGAAGCGTGCATCTGCACGTGGCAGGGAAGGGACTGATCGCGGGCATGGCTAAGGTGGTCGCCTGTGATTACCCGCATGTCCGAGCTGTTCCTGCGAACGCTGCGCGACGACCCGGCCGACGCCGAAGTACCGAGCCACAAACTGCTGATCCGGGCCGGCTACGTCCGACCCGTCGGACCGGGGCTGTACAGCTGGCTGCCGCTGGGCCTGCGGGTGCTGCGCAAGATCGAGCGCGTGGTCCGCGAGGAGATGGCCGCCATCGGCGGGCAGGAGATCCTGTTCCCCGCGCTGCTGCCGCGCGCGCCGTACGAGGCGACGAACCGGTGGACGGAGTACGGCGACGGCGTCTTCCGGCTCAAGGACCGACGCGGCAACGACTACCTGCTCGGTCCCACGCACGAGGAGCTGTTCACGCTGACGGTCAAGGGGGAGTACAGCTCCTACAAGGACTTTCCGCTGCGGCTCTACCAGATCCAGACCAAGTACCGCGACGAGGCTCGGCCGCGGGCAGGCATCCTGCGCGGCCGGGAATTCGTGATGAAGGACTCCTACTCGTTCGACGTGGACGACCAGGGTCTGCAGGCGGCGTACGACGCGCACCGCGAGGCGTACCAGAAGATCTTCGAGCGCCTCGACGTGCGCTACGTCATCGTGTCGGCGGTCTCGGGGGCCATGGGCGGTAGCGCGTCGGAGGAGTTCCTGGCCGAGAGCGAGGTCGGTGAGGACACCTTCGTGCGCTGTCTGGAGTCCGGATACGCCGCGAACGTGGAGGCGGTCATCGACCACGGCCCCGCCGTCCCCGCCGATCGAGGGACTGCCCGAGGCGAAGGTCTACGACACTCCGGGCACCCCCACCATCGCCACCCTGGTGGAATGGGCCAACGGCGCCGATCTCGGCTTCGAGGTCACCGCCGCCGACACCCTGAAGAACGTGCTGTTGAAGGTGCGTCAGCCTGGCGGCGACTGGGAGCTGCTGGCCATCGGCGTGCCGGGTGACCGCGAGGTCGACGACAAGCGGCTCGGTGCCGCGCTCGACCCGGCCGAGTACGTGCTGCTCGGCGAGGCGGACTTCGCAGCCAACCCATTCCTGGTCAAGGGTTACATCGGCCCGAAGGCGTTGCAGGCCAACGGCGTTCGCTATCTGGTCGATCCGCGCGTGGTGGATGGCACCGCATGGATCACGGGTGCCGACGAGCCGGGCCGCCACGTGGTGGGTCTGGTCGCGGGCCGCGACTTCACGCCCGACGGCACGATTGAGGCGGCGCAGGTGCGCGACGGCGACCCGTCGCCGGACGGCGCCGGTCCGCTGGTGTCCGCACGCGGCATCGAGATCGGCCACATCTTCCAGCTGGGCCGCAAGTACACCGACACGTTCAGCGTCGACGTGCTCGGCGAGAACGGCAAACCCGCGCGGCTGACCATGGGTTCCTATGGAATCGGGGTATCCCGGATGGTCGCGGTCATCGCCGAGCAACAACACGACGAGCTTGGCCTGCGCTGGCCCGCGTCGGTGTCACCGTTCGACGTCCACGTGGTGATCGCCAACAAGGACGCCGAGGCGCGCGCGGGTGCCACCGAGCTGGCCGCAGCGCTCGACCGGGTGGGCGTCGAGGTGCTACTCGACGACCGGACGGTCTCACCAGGAGTGAAGTTCAAGGACGCCGAGCTGCTTGGCGTGCCGTGGATCGTGGTGGTGGGCCGCGGCTGGGCCGACGGTGTGGTCGAGTTTCGCAACCGGTTCACCGGCGAGAAGCGCGACATCGGCGCGGACAACGCCGCGGCCGACATCACGGCGGCCATCACGGCTTAGCGCACGCGCTACTCGGTGCCGCCGGGGAACGCCACGGTGTCCGGCGCGAGGTTCAGCACGCCGCGCCACTTGGCGGCGGTGACCGCGCACTCCGTCAGCGCTGTCACCGCGAACGTGCGGTCCTCGCTGGTGGTGGTCTGTTCGAGGACGGCGCGCCACGCCACCGCGCAGTCCTCCTCCATCCGCAACGCCAACTTCGCCGCGTCGGTCGGGCTGTCGACCTCGATCGGCAGCTGGTAGCCGGCGGCGGGCAGCGGGGCCGGCACGCCGCGGTCGTCGAGGCGCGCGATGGCCTCCTCGCGCAGTTCGCGGTGCCCGGCCATCGCGTCGGACACCAGGTCGTTCACGTCGGGCGTCGAGTGCGCGGACACCAGGCCGTACCCGTAGATCGCGCCGTGTTCGACGGCGACGGCGTCGTACAACGCGGCGTCGGGGCCGTCGGGCGGCCGCGACGGGCTCGGCTCGGCCGATGTCGGTGACGTCATGACGTGCCTCCGCCGAGCGCGACGGTGAACGCCGCCGTGCACGACGCGGCGATGGAACCGAGCAGGCCCGCGGCGTAGCCGGATTGCTGGGCCGCCAACTGCGCGGCGCCGTCGGCGGACTGCTTGAGTGCGGCGATGACGTCCTTCGCGGTGGGCGGTGGGAGCGGTTCGGCCGACGTGCCGGTCGACGTTGGCGCGGACGACGCGGAGGCCGACGGCGGCGCCTCGCCGGAGATCCGGGTGATCTCGTCGGAGAGCGCCTGGGCGTGGGCGGACCGCTCGGCGGCGACGGTGTTCAAGGCCGCGGCGATCTCGGGACGAGCCGCGGTCGCCGCGCCGGCCGCGAGCTGACTGTCCGCGCGGGCGCGATCGAGTTGTGTGGCGAGCGCATCTATCTCGGGCCGGGGCGTCGGTGCGTTGCAGCCGGCCGCCGTCGCCGACAGCAGTGCCAGCGCCGCGCCGCCGATCAAGACGCGCCGCCTGCTGACGGACGGAGAGGTGACGGGCGCTGTGGACATCGGGGACATCCTGCCATTGCCTCCTGACTGTGGATCGGCTGGACGCCGCCGCACGTTTGCCAATTGGCCATCCCTCGCTGGCGTATCGTTGATACTCGATTCCGAGTCATCCACTCTCGGATCGTGTCCGCACAACTCAAGACGAGGAGCTCGCCGTGGCATCGGATGCACCGCTGCGGTCCACGCGACTGCCGTCGCAGCAGCAGGTGATCGAGCTACTCGGGGAAGAGTTTGCACGCGCCGGATACGACATCGAGGACGTCGTCGTCGAGGCAGCCACCAATCCGCCGCGCATCGTCGTGGTTGCCGATGCCGATCAGGGCCTTGACCTGGAGGCGGTTGCGGCCCTGTCGCGGTCGGCGTCCGAACTGCTCGACGGGCTCGAGGAGTCGACCGGCGAGTTGGCGCCCTATGTGCTGGAGGTGACCTCGCCAGGGGTGGACCGGCCACTGACGTCCGACAGGCACTTCCGCAGGGCGCGCGGTCGCAAGGTGGAGATGACACTGTCCGACGGGTCGGAGTTGACCGGACGGCTGGGCGAACTCGCCGGGGGCGTGCTGCGACTGGTCGTCGCAGAGGGCCCTGGAAAGTACTCCGTTCGCGAGGTTCCCCGCGATGCGGTCACGAAAGCCATTGTCCAGGTTGAGTTCTCGCCGCCTAATCGACGCGAGTTGGACCTGGCTGGCCAATCCGAAAAGGAGGCCGAAGCATGAACATCGACATGGCGGCACTACACGCCATCGAGGCCGACAAGGGAATCACGGTCGACGTCGTCGTCGAGACGATCAAGAGCGCACTGCTCACCGCGTATCGCCACACCGAAGGGCACGAAGCCGAAGCCCGCATCGACATCGACCGCAAGACCGGCGTCGTCAAGGTGATGGCGCGTGAGACGGACGAAGACGGCAACCTGATCAACGAATGGGACGACACCCCAGAGGGTTTCGGCCGCATCGCCGCCACCACCGCCCGGCAGGTGATCCTGCAGCGTCTGCGCGACGCAGAGAACGAGAAGAACTACGGCGAGTTCTCTGCCCGCGAAGGCGACATCGTCGCCGGCGTGATCCAGCGCGACGCCAGGGCCAACGCCCGCGGCCTGGTGGTGGTGCGCGTCGGCAGCGAAACCAAGGGTTCCGAGGGCGTGATCCCCGCCGCCGAGCAGGTTCCGGGGGAGCGGTACGAACACGGCGACCGGCTGCGGTGCTACGTCGTCGGCGTTGCGCGCGGCGCCCGCGAGCCACTGATCACGCTGTCGCGCACCCACCCCAACCTGGTGCGCAAGCTGTTCTCCCTCGAGGTGCCCGAGATCGCCGACGGTTCCGTCGAGATCGTCGCCGTGGCCCGCGAGGCTGGCCACCGGTCCAAGATCGCGGTCTCGTCGCGGGTGTCGGGGCTCAACGCCAAGGGCGCCTGCATCGGGCCGATGGGGCAGCGGGTGCGCAACGTCATGAGCGAGCTGTCGGGCGAGAAGATCGACATCATCGACTACGACGAGGACCCGGCCAGGTTCGTCGCCAACGCGCTGTCCCCGGCCAAGGTGGTGTCGGTCGGCGTGATCGACGAGGCCGGCCGCGCCGCGCGCGTCGTGGTTCCGGACTTCCAGCTGTCGCTGGCCATCGGCAAGGAGGGGCAAAACGCCCGGCTGGCTGCGCGGCTCACGGGATGGCGGATCGACATTCGCAGTGACGCCGCCCCCGTACCGGACGTGCCCTCGGCCGGAGCGACGCGCGGAGCCGCTCGCGACGGGTAGGCCGGATGCGCGATTCTGTCTGCGGGAGTTCCTGACGCTAGACTGAACCGTGATCCAGCGCGAGACTTCTGCCTCCGCGTGCGACCGCCCCGACCACCCCGTCGGACCAGTGCGGACGTGCATCGGTTGCAGGAAACGAGAGCTGGCCGTCGAACTGCTTCGAGTAGTCGCCGAGCGCGACGGGAACGACGCTTACGTCGTGACCGTTGACTCAGCGGGTAATCTGCCGGGGCGGGGTGCGTGGCTGCATCCCGACCAGCAGTGCCTACGCGTGGCAATCCGGCGGCGAGCTTTCGCCCGAGCGTTGCGCATCACCGGTTCGCCGGACACCTCCGCGGTGGTCGAGTACTTCAGTTCACTGGATGACTCGGTCACCCTGGCAACAGAACAGGCAGCGAAGAACATGAGCACACCGTGAAGTCTCGATGACCATGCGTCATAGCTAAACCCGAGGCGCGGCCTACAACCGCTGTCGCCTCTTAGACAGGAGTTGTAGTGGCAGGTAAGGCCCGCGTACACGAGTTGGCGAAAGAACTCGGTGTAACCAGCAAGCAAGTGCTCGCCCGACTTAGTGAACAGGGCGAATTCGTCAAATCAGCGTCTTCCACCGTGGAGGCTCCCGTCGCCCGGCGACTGCGTGAGTCCTTCGGCGGATCGAAGCCGGCCCCCGGCAAGGCTGCCGGCAACGGTGCGAGTGCGCCCGCCGCGGCGGCCAGGCCCGCCGCAGCAGCAGCCGACGGCAACGGGTCGGCAGGCGGCGTGGCAACCGCGCCACCCAAGCCCGCAGGTCCCAAGCCCGCACCTCCCGCTCCGCCCGTGGCACCACCGCCGCCGGCGGCCGCACCGGCGCCCCCGCCAGCACCCGAAGCCCCCGCGGCTCCGGCTGCTCCCGCGGCCAGCGCTGACGCCGCACCCGCTGCACCCGCCCGTCCCGGCGGCCCCACCCCGGGTCCCCGGCCCGGACCCCGCACACCGCGGGTCGGCAACAACCCCTTCTCCTCGGCGCAGCCCGTCGAGCGTCCCGCCCCGCGCCCGCCCGCGTCGGGTGCACCCCCTCGCCCCGGCGGCGCCGGCGGACCACGTCCCGGTGGCGGACCCCGTCCCGGCGCCACACCCGGCAACATGCCGCCTCGTCCGCCCGGCGCCCGCCCAGGCGCCGCGACCGGTCGTCCCGGTGGACCGCGGCCAGGCCCCGGCGGCCGTGGCCCCGGCTCCTCGCCAGGCGGTCGTCCCGGCGGTGGTGCAGGCGGCGGTGGCGGTAACTACCGCGGTGGCGGTGCCGGCGGCGGCGCAGGAGCGCCAGGTGGCGCACCCGCAGGCGGTTTCCGCGGACGCCCAGGTGGCGGCGGCGGTGGTCGTCCCGGCCAGCGCGGCGGAGCGGCTGGTGCCTTCGGTCGTCCCGGCGGCGCGGTCCGACGTGGCCGCAAGTCGAAGCGGCAGAAGCGCCAGGAATACGACTCGATGCAGGCACCGGTCGTCGGTGGCGTGCGGTTGCCGCACGGCAACGGCGAGACCATCCGGCTCGCCCGCGGTGCGTCGCTGGTGGACTTCGCCGAGAAGATCGACGCCAACCCGGCATCGCTCGTGCAGGCGCTGTTCAACCTCGGTGAGATGGTTACCGCCACCCAATCGGTGGGTGACGAGACCCTCGAGCTGCTCGGCAGCGAGATGAACTACGTCGTGCAGGTCGTCTCCCCGGAGGACGAGGACCGCGAGCTGCTGCAGTCGTTCGACCTCACCTACGGCGAGGACGAGGGCGGCGAAGAGGACCTCGAGTTCCGGCCGCCGGTCGTCACCGTCATGGGTCACGTCGACCACGGCAAGACGCGCCTGTTGGACACCATCCGTCAGGCCAACGTCCGCGAGGGCGAGGCCGGTGGCATCACCCAGCACATCGGCGCCTACCAGGTCCTCACCGAACTGGACGGCAACGAGCGCCTGGTCACCTTCATCGACACCCCCGGTCACGAGGCGTTCACCGCCATGCGTGCCCGCGGTGCGAAGGCCACCGACATCGCGATCCTCGTGGTCGCCGCCGACGACGGCGTCATGCCGCAGACGGTGGAGGCCATCAACCACGCACAGGCGGCCGACGTGCCGATCGTGGTGGCGGTCAACAAGATCGACAAGGAAGGCGCGGATCCGGCCAAGATCCGGGCGCAGTTGACCGAATACAACCTGGTCGCCGAGGACTTCGGTGGCGAGACCATGTTCGTCGACATCTCGGCCAAACAGGGCACCAACATCGACGCACTGCTCGAAGCGGTGCTGCTGACCGCGGATGCCACGCTCGACCTGCGGGCCAACCCCGACATGGAGGCTCAGGGCGTCGCGATCGAGGCACACCTGGACCGTGGTCGTGGACCGGTGGCGACCGTGCTGATTCAGCGCGGCACGCTGCGGGTCGGCGACTCGATCGTGGCGGGCGACGCGTATGGCCGCGTCCGGCGCATGGTCGACGAGCACGGCGAGGACGTCGAGGAGGCGCTGCCGTCGCGTCCGGTTCAGGTCGTCGGCTTCACGTCGGTGCCCGGTGCCGGTGACAACCTGCTGGTCGTCGACGAGGACCGGATCGCCCGGCAGATCGCCGACCGGCGCAGCGCGCGCAAGCGCAATGCGCTGGCCGCGCGTACCCGCAAGCGCATCAGCCTGGACGATCTGGATGCGGCGCTGAAGGAAACCAGCCAGCTGAACCTGATCCTGAAGGGCGACAACTCCGGCACCGTCGAGGCGCTGGAGGAGGCCCTGCTGGGCATCGACATCGGCGACGAGGTCGAACTGCGCGTCATCGACCGCGGCGTCGGCGGTGTCACCGAGACCAACGTCAACCTGGCGTCGGCCTCGAATGCCATCATCATCGGCTTCAACGTCCGTGCGGAGGGCAAGGCCACCGAACTCGCCAACCGCGAGGGTGTCGACATCCGGTACTACTCGGTGATCTACCAGGCCATCGATGAGATCCAGGCGGCCCTGAAGGGCATGCTCAAGCCGGTCTACGAGGAGAAGGAACTCGGCCGCGCCGAGATCCGGGCGATCTTCCGGTCGTCGAAGGTCGGCAACATCGCCGGCTGCCTCGTCACCTCGGGCATCATCCGTCGCAACGCGAAGGCACGTCTCATCCGTGACAACGTCGTGGTGGCCGAGACGGTCACCATCTCGTCGCTGAAGCGGGAGAAGGACGACGCCACCGAGGTCCGCGACGGCTATGAATGTGGTCTCACCTTGACGTACAACGACATCAAGGAAGGCGACGTCATCGAGGCGTACGAACTCGTGGAGAAGGCGCGCACCTAATGGTCGATGTTGGACGGGCGCGACGACTGTCCAAGCGCATCGGCACCGTCGTGGCCTCGGCGATCGAGTTCGAGATCAAGGATCCCCCGTTGGCCTTCGTGACCATCACGGACACGAAGGTGACGGGAGATCTGCACGACGCGACGGTGTACTACACGGTGCGTGGAGAGACGTTGCAGGACGAGCCGGACTACGCGGGCGCCGCGGCGGCCCTCGAGCGTGCGAAGGGGACGTTGCGTACCAAGGTCGGTGCGGCCACCGGTGTGCGGTTCACTCCGACATTGGCATTCGTGCTGGACAAGGTGCCCGACACGGCCCAGCACATGGAAGAGCTGTTGGCGCGGGCACGGGCGGCGGACGCCGATCTGGCGCGGATTCGGCAGGGTGCCATTCCCGCCGGCGACGCGGACCCGTACCGTGTGTCGGGGGCGGAGGGATCCGGTGGGGAACCAGATGTGGAGCTTGACCACCAGTTCGACCCTGAGGATGCCCGTGACCGCGATCGATCCGACGACTGAGCGACCTCGGTCGTCGGTGCGCGTCGATGCCCGCGGAGCAGCTGACCTGCTGATTGCCGCGGACACCGTCGGGATCGTCTGTCACGTCTATCCCGACGCCGACACCATCGGCGCGGGCCTGGCGCTGGCACTGGTCCTGCAGCATGCGGGCAAGGACGTGCAGGTTGCATTCGCAGCTCCCGCGGATCTGCCCGAATCACTGCAGTCGCTTCCCGGCGGTTATCTGCTGGTGTCGCCGGACTCCATGCGCCGTGACCCCGATCTGGTGGTGACGGTCGACATCCCCAGCGTCAACCGCCTTGGTTCGCTGCGTGACCTTGCCGAGCTCGGTGGCGAGGTTCTGGTGATCGACCACCACGCCTCGAATCAGCTCTTCGGCACCGCCAACTTCGTCGACCCGTCCGCCGACTCGACCACGATGTTGGTCGCCGAGCTGCTGGACGCCTGGGACAAGCCGATCGACCGCAGCGTGGCGCACTGCCTGTACGCGGGGTTGACCACCGACACCGGTTCGTTCCGATGGGCCAGCGCCCGGGCGCACCGGCTGGCGGCGCGGCTGCTGGAACTCGGCGTCGACAACGCGGCGATCAGCCGCACGCTGCTGGACACCCATCCGTTCTCCTGGCTGCCGATGCTGTCGCGCGTGCTGTCGTCGGCGCGGCTGGTACCGGACGCCGCCGGTGGCCGCGGATTGGTGTATGCCGTTGTCGCGCACCATGAGTGGGCACAGGCACGTCCCGAAGAAGTTGAGAGCATCGTCGACATCGTGCGCACCACGTCGCAAGCGGAGGTCGCCGCGGTGTTCAAGGAGATCGAGGCCGGGCACTGGTCGGTGTCGATGCGGGCCAAGTCCTATGACCTTGCCGCCGTCGCCAGCTCGTTCGGCGGTGGCGGGCACCGGCTGGCCGCCGGCTACTCCGCGACCGGTGCAGTCGACGACGTCGTGAAGGCCCTAACCGATGTGCTTGGCTGACTCCGCCAGCGCGCATCTTGGTTGAGCCAGCCGATCAGCCCATGCCGCCGGCGACCGGCCGGCGTATCGCGGGGCTGGCGTTGCCCGCGCTCGGGGTGCTCGCCGCCGAGCCTCTCTACCTACTGTTCGACATCGCGGTCGTCGGCCGACTCGGCGCACTGAGCCTGGCCGGTTTGGCGATCGGCGGGCTGATCCTGGCGCTGGTGGCCTCGCAGCTCACCTTCCTGTCCTACGGCACGACCGCGCGGGCGGCCCGATACTTCGGGGCGGGTGACCGCGGCTCGGCCGTCGGTGAGGGCGTGCAGGCCACGTGGCTTGCCGTCGGGTTGGGCGCGTTGATCGTGGCGACGGTCGAGGTGGCGGCGGTGCCGCTGCTACGGCTGATCGCCGACGGCGGCGAGATCGCCGACATGGCGCTGCCGTGGCTGCGGATCGCGATCCTCGGTGCGCCGGCCATCCTGATCTCGTTGGCAGGCAACGGCTGGATGCGTGGCGTGCAGGACACTGCGCGGCCATTGCGCTACGTCGTAACGGGTTTCGCCGTCTCCGCGGTGCTGTGCCCGACGTTGGTGTACGGCTGGCTGGGATTTCCGCGCCTGGAGCTGGCCGGCTCGGCGGTGGCGAATCTGGTCGGCCAGTGGCTGGCGGCGATCCTGTTTTGCCGCGCCCTGTTGGCCGAACGGGTGCCGCTGCGGATCGACTTCGCGGTGCTGCGGGCGCAGGTGGTGATGGGGCGGGACCTGGTGGTGCGCACCATGGCGTTCCAGGCCTGTTTCGTGTCGGCCGCGGCGGTCGCGGCCCGGTTCGGCGCTGCCGCCGTCGCCGCTCATCAGGTCGTGTTGCAGCTGTGGAGTTTCCTTGCCCTGGTGCTCGATTCGCTGGCGATCGCGGCGCAGTCACTCGTCGGCGCGGCGCTGGGGGCGGGTCAGCTGGCACACGCCAAGTCGGTGGCGTGGCGGGTGACGGTGTTCTCCACACTGGGCGGAGTGGTGTTGGCTGCGACGTTCGCCGTCGGGTCGTCGGTGATGCCGTCGCTGTTCACCGACGACCGCTCCGTGCTCGACCAGATCGGCGTGCCGTGGTGGTTTTTGGTAGCCCAATTACCGGTCGCTGGAGTGGTATTCGCTCTCGACGGGGTACTGCTGGGGGCGGGTGACGCGCGCTTCATGCGCAACGCGACACTGGCGAGTGCGCTGATCGGCTTCCTGCCGCTGATCTGGTTGTCGCTGGTGTTCGGCTGGGGCCTGCTCGGCATCTGGTCGGGTCTGACGACGTTCATGGTGCTGCGGCTGGTGTTCGTCGGCTGGCGCGCGGTCTCCGGCCGTTGGCTGGTCGCCGGAACGGGCTAGCTGCCCCAGTCAGTCCGCAGCGCTGGTGCTGCCCAACAGGTCACGCACCCGATTGGCCACCCGGATGAACTCCTGGCGCTCCATCGTCTCGGCGTAGTCGCGCTCGGCGGGCAGGTCGACGTCCAGCGTCTCGACGATGCGGCCGGGCCGCGGACTCATCACGACCACCCGGTTGGCCAGGTAGACCGCCTCCGCGACCGAGTGCGTTACCAGCACCACGGTGGTTCCCGTCTCCCGCCAGATGCGGTGCAGCTCGACGTTCATCTTCTCCCTGGTGAGTGCGTCGAGCGCGCCGAAGGGTTCGTCCATCAGCAACACCTCCGGTTCGTGCAACAGCGCCCGGCACAGCGAGACCCGTTGCTGCATACCGCCGGACAGCTCGTGCGGCAGTGCGTTCTCGAACCCGGTCAGCCCGGTCATCTCGATGAGGTAGTCGCAGCGCCGCTGCGCGGCTTGGCGTGGCATGCCGCGCATCTCGGCCTGCAGCAGGATGTTCTTGCGTACCGAGCGCCACTCGAGCAGCGCGGCGCGCTGGAACACGAAGCCGATCTCGCGCTGTGGCCCTCGGACGCGGTTGCCGCGCAGGCGGACCTCGCCGGAGGTGGAGTCGGTCAGGCCGGCGATCACCTTCAGCAGCGTTGACTTGCCGCAACCGGACGGGCCTGCGATAGCGACGAACTCGCCGTCGGCGACGCACAGGTCGATGTCCTGCAGCGCGGTGGTGGTGGCCCGTTTCGAGGAGAACGTCACGGTCAAGTCTTCGATCGTGATGGCGTCGGACGTCACGGTGGTTTCCGGGGCTGGGATGGTGGCTGCAGTCATGTCGACGCCCTCCTTACCGTTCGGCCTTGGGCGTGAACGATGAATCCCAGTACTCCGCAGGGTCTTTCGCGGACTTCAGCAATCCCGCGTCGGTGAGGGTCGAGATGGTGGTGGTCCAGTCTTCCTTGGCGTTGGTGCCCGGCACCTGGTTGGCGGTGGCAGGGGTGGAGAGCAGCGGGATGGTCTGCTGCCACTGCTGCAGTAGCACTTCGCGTGGCGGCATCTGCGGATCCTTGCCTGCCATCGCCGAGACGGCGCCCTCGGGGTCGGCTGCGGCGGCCGCGAACGCCTCACTGGTGGCGTCCACCATCGACTGCACCAACTCGGGGTTGTCGCTGATGGTCGAGACGTTGGTGATCAGGCCATTGCTGTAGAAGTTCAGCCCGGCGTCGGAGTAGCGCAGGTAGCGCACCTCACGTCCGCTCTTGTTGGCGACGGTCGGCCCTTGGTCGTGGGCGAAGCCGATCAGGCCGTCGACGCGGCCGGACAGCATTGCGGCCATCTTGCCTGCGGCGTCGAGGCTCTGCTGGGTCACCTGGTCCTCCGGCACGCCGACCTTGTTCAGGTAGATCGGGAACGTCGTGGTCGGGGCGTCGCCGGCCGACACCGCGATGGTGCGGCCGACGAGGTCTTGCGGCTTCTGGATGCCCGAGTCGGCGAACACCTGCACCGCTGAGGGTGTGGTCTGCAGGAATACCCCGGTGCTCTTGACGTCGACACCCTTGTCGATGTTGCTCAGGACGGCGGGCGTGTCAGCCCAGCCGAACTCGGCCTGCTTCGAGCCAACGGCCTGGACGGTCTTGGTGGAGCCCTGTCCGGCATCGATTTGCAGGTCGATGCCGTGCTTGGCGAAGATGCCCTTCTCCACGCCGTAGTAGAACGGGGCGTGCTCGCCATACGGGTACCAGTTCAGCATCAGCGTCGTGGGTGAATTGGAACCCGTTGCGGTGGAGTCTTTCTCGGTGTTGCTGCCGCCGCAGCCGGCGAGGACCAGCATGGCAGCGGATGCCGCGACTGCGGCGGTCATGGTGCGTCGGGAGAAGGTCATGGATTCGCTCCTGATTCTGGATGTCAGGCCGTGGTGGCCGAGTTGACGGTGCGGCGCGACGAGTGCCATGGGATGAGCAGCTTCTCGGCGATCTCGATGATCGCGAAGAGCAGGATGCCGAGTGCCGACATGATGATCAATGCGGCGAACAGCATTGCGGTGTCGACGTTTCCGTTGGCTTGCAGGATGACGTAGCCCAAACCCTCGTTGGCACCGACGAACTCACCGACAACGGCGCCGGTGACTGCGAGCGTGGCGGCGACCTTCAGGCCCGACATCAGCTGGGGCAGCGATGCCGGGAGCCGGACCTTGAGGAAGGTCTTGAACCTACTCGCGCCCATGGTGGAGGTCAGTTCAAGGATCTCCGGGTCCACCGTGCGCAGTCCCGCCAGACCGGAGATGACGATGGGGAAGAACGCCATCAGCACCGCCACCAGGATCTTTGGCGACGGTCCGAAGCCCAACCACACGATGAACAGCGGAGCGATGGCGATCTTGGGCACGACTTGGGCGAAGAGGATCAGCGGGTACACCGTCTTCTCCATGCTCGCCGAGTAGATCATCATGACCGCGACCAACTCGCCGATCACCGCGGCAATGGCGAACCCGATCACGGTCTCCCACGTGGTGACCCAGGTGTTGGCGGCCAGGTAGGACATGTTCTCCTGCGCTGCGCGCCAGGTGTCCGCGGGGGAGGGCAGGATGTACGGGGCGACCAATTCGGCCTCGGTGACGGCCCACCACCCGGCGAGCAATACCACCACGAGAGCCAGCGGGCGCCACAGGCCTGCGGCGGTGCGGCGCAGGGAGAGGGTTGGACGCCGAAGAAGATTCCGACGGGCGGGAGCCGACTGGGCTGGCGTGGACCCGGTGGGTCGTAGGCCGGCCGAAGCGGTTACAGCCATGATTTTCCTAAGGGTTCGCAGTGGACGCGGGCCATTGACCCGTTTGGGAATGCGCTTTCCGAAGCAGTTTCGAGGTTAACGTGACCCAGCGCACACTGTCAACGTCATCGTCGACTCTGTCGCTACGGGCCAGGTCAGGCCAGGCGCGTGCTATCCCGCAGCAGCACCCGACCGGGAATGCGGACGCGCAAGCCGTCCCCTTCGGTGTCAGTGCGTAGCGCGAGTTCGACGGCCCGTACGCCGATCTCCTCCAGTGGCAACGCCACGGTGGTCAGGCTCGGAGTGTGATCCCGCAGCGTCGGGATGTCGTCGAATCCCGCGACGCACACGTCGCGGGGTACCGATAGGCCGAGTTCGCTCCAGGCGGCGATGGCGCCGATCGCCATGACGTCGGTGACCGCGAACACGCACACCGGTGCGGCGCCGCCATCCGTCACCAGCTGCAGGGCGGCGGCCAGGCGCCGGGCCGCCGAGTAGCCCCCGTCCCTGGTGAAGTCGCCGGAAACCTCGACCAGTGGGGTGAGGCCACAACGCCCGAGCGCCTCGACGAACCCGTTGCGGCGGTCCACCGATGTCCGGATGTTGCCCGGGCCTCCGATGATCGCAAACTGGGTGTGGCCGGCCGCGACCAGTGCGTCAGCCAATTCGCCTGCGGCAAAGTGGTTTTCCGGCTCGACGGCGCCACCGAAGGCGAGCGGTTGGCCGATCACCACCACTCTGCCGCCGTTGGCGCAATAGACGCCGAACTCTGCCTCGATGTCGCGGTCGAGGTGTCCGCTCTGTCGCGAACCGGCGAGCACGATCGCGTCGGCGCGGTGGGCGATGAACGTACTCACCGCTTGGCGTTCGATGTCGAAGTCACGGTCGGTGCTGGCCAGCAGCACCTGCTTGTGCGCCGTGCGGGCGGCCGCCTGCACCCCGCGGGAGATGGACGAGAAGTACGGATCGGCGATGTCATGGACGATGAGGCCGAGCAGTCCGGTCGACGCTCGTGCCAGTGCCTGCGCCTGGGCGTTGGGGACGTAGCCCAGTTCACGGGCGGCGGCGCGGACGCGGTCGGCGACTCCCTCGCCGGGGATGCGACTCGACCCGTTGAGCACCCGTGACGCCGTGGCCTGCGAAACCCCCGCTCGTACGGCCACATCCTGCAGTGTCACCGCCGCCATCAGCACTCCAACCGTCGTCGCGCGTCCTTGCTTCGCAGATCGACAGAGCGCCGCGAAGGCCCGGGGTTGACCGGAACGCGGTCACAGCTTAGCGTGGAATGCGCATTCCGAAGTGCTAACACCGCCGCTGCTCGTTGCCGGGCAAGTTTCGGTGCAGGTCAATCGACAGCACTAGCCCGCCTATCCCGCGGGCACCTAGACAAGGAATTCCCGATGGCTTCCGCTTCCCCTCGAACCCGAGCCTCTGCCCACTCAGCTTCGCCCGCCCGAACCCTCCGCATCGCCATGAACGGCGTGACCGGACGCATGGGCTACCGCCAGCATCTGCTCCGCTCGATTCTTCCGCTGCGTGATACCGGGCTGGTGCTGGACGACGGCACGAAGGTCGGCGTCGAGCCCATCCTGATCGGCCGCAACGCCGACAAGCTCGCTGAGCTGGCGGCCGAACACGGCATCGAGCACTGGACCACCGACCTGGCGTCGGTCATCGCCGATCCGACAGTCGACGTCTACTTCGACGCGCAGGTGACCTCCCGGCGTGTGGAGGCGCTGTCTGCCGCGATCAAGGCGGGCAAACACGTCTACACGGAGAAGCCGACCGCCGAAACCCTCACCGAGGCCGTCGAACTCGCGCGGATGGCGGAGAACGCCGGGATCGTCGCCGGCGTGGTGCACGACAAGCTCTATCTGCCAGGGCTGGTCAAGTTGCGACGCCTCGTCGACGAGGGATTCTTCGGGCGCATCCTCTCGATGCGCGGCGAGTTCGGTTACTGGGTGTTCGAGGGCGACGGTCAAGGGGCGCAGCGACCCAGCTGGAATTACCGCGCCGAGGACGGCGGCGGCATCACCATCGACATGTTCTGCCACTGGAACTACGTGATGGAGGCGCTTCTCGGCCCGGTGCAGGCGGTGACGGCCCGCGCCGTCACCCACATCCCGACGCGCTGGGACGAAGCCGGCCAGCCCTACCTGGCCACCGCCGACGACGCGGCGTACGGCATCTTCGAGATCGAAGGCGGCATCGTCGCACAGATCAACTCGTCGTGGGCCGTGCGGGTGTACCGCGACGAACTCGTCGAGTTCCAGATCGACGGCACACACGGGTCCGCGGTCGCTGGGCTGCGGCGCTGCGTCGCGCAACAGCGGGCGCATACCCCGAAACCGGTGTGGAATCCCGACCTTCCAGCGACGGAGAAGTTCCGCGAGCAGTGGCTCGAGGTGCCGGCGAACGCCGACCTCGACAACGGGTTCAAGCTGCAGTGGGAGGAATTCCTGCGGGACGTGACCGCGGGCCGTCCGCACCGGTTCGGGTTGTTGTCGGCCGCGCGCGGCGTGCAACTCGCGGCGCTCGGCCTGCAGAGCTCGGCCGAAGGCCGCCGCATCGCCGTGCCGGAGATCGTGCTGTGAGTGCCCCGACGACGGCCACTGCGCTCACCCTCCCCGTCGGCGGCGAGCTGCGCACCTACGTACTCGGAGATCCCGGCCCGTGGCGCAGGCCCACCCGGCCCATCGAATCGCGAATCGCGTTCGCCGCGGCGCACGTCGTGCCGAAGGTGCTGGGGGACAACACTCCCGGTGCGCCCGCCGACCTGGATTGGGACGCCACACTCGCCTTCCGGCACGAGCTGTGGTCGTACGGGCTGGGCGTGGCCGACGCGATGGACACCGCGCAGCGGGGCATGGGGTTGGACTGGGCTGCGACGCAAGAGCTGATCCGGCGCAGCGGTCGTGAAGCCGCGGCGGTCTCGGGCCCGCTGGCGTGCGGCGCGGGAACGGACCACCTCGATGCCGCCGACCTGCCCGGCGGCGCGCGCGGACTGGCGGTCATCACCGACGCGTACCGTGAGCAGATCGACGTGGTCCGGGAGGCCGGCGCGAAGGTGATCCTGATGGCGTCACGGGCGCTTGCCCACGTCGCGGCGTCGCCGGCCGACTATCTGTCGGTCTACGGCACACTCCTCGCCGAGGTGGACCGCCCGGTGATTCTGCACTGGCTGGGGGACATGTTCGATCCCGCGCTGGTGGGCTACTGGGGCTCTGCCGACATCGCTTCTGCGACCGCGACCTTCATGGAACTCGTCGCAGCGCACGCCGACAAGGTCGACGGCGTCAAGGTGTCGCTGCTCGACGCCGAACACGAGGTGGCGCTACGCCGCGCTCTGCCCGAAGGTGTCCGGCTCTACACGGGCGACGACTTCAACTATCCCGAGCTGATCGTCGGCGACGGCGACGGGCACTCCGACGCCCTGCTGGGCATCTTTGCCGCGATCTACCCTGCGGCGTCAACCGCTCTGCAGGAACTCGACGCCGCCCACACCGAGCGAGCCCGCGAAATCCTCGAATCCACTCGGGCTTTGGGTCGGCACGTATTTGCGGCGCCGACCTTCTACTACAAGACCGGCATCGCATTCCTGTCCTGGCTCAATGGCCACCAGCCAGGATTCGCGATGGTTGGCGGTTTGACAGCGGGCGTTCGGTGCGTCATCTGTGCGAAGTCTTCGTCCTCGCCGACCGCGCGGGTCTGCTGTCCGATCCCGAGCTCGCTGCACACCGGATGCGTACGTTCCTCGCCGTCAACGGGGTGAGCTGATGACCGGCGCGGACGATGTGTTCGCGCGGCTGTCGCTGAACACCATGACCACGAAGTCGTGGTCATTGCGTGAAGCCGTCGAGGCGACCGCCGCGGCCGGCTTGCCCGCGATCGGGCTGTGGCGTGACCGAGTCGCCGAAGCGGGCGTCGAGACCGCCGCTAAATTGGTGCGCGACTGTGGACTTCGCGTGTCCAGCCTGTGCCGGGGCGGCTTCCTGACCGGGGCCGACGACGCGTCGGCAGCCCTCGACGACAACCGACGCGCGATCGACGAGGCGGCCACGCTCGGCGCGCCGGAGCTGGTCATCGTCGCCGGGGGGATTCCCGATCGCGATCTGGCCGGGGCACGTGCGCGGCTGGCGGAGCGACTCGCCGAGTTGGTGCCCTACGCCGCCGACCGCGACGTGCGGCTGGCGCTGGAGCCGCTGCACCCGATGTTCTGCGCGGACCGTGCCGTGATCTCGACGCTGGCCCAGGCGCTCGACCTGGCGGCACCGCATCCAGCCGCGACGGTTGGCGTCGTCGTCGACACCTTCCACGTGTGGTGGGATCCCAGGTTGGCCGAGGGCGTTGCCGCTGCCGGCGCGCAAGGCCGGATCAGCTGCTTTCAAATCTGCGACTGGCTGACGCCGATGGCAGCGGACCCACTCGTGTCACGCGGCATGATGGGCGACGGTGTGATCGACTTCGCCGCGATCGCAGCCCTCATACGGGCCAGCGGATACCGCGGCGACGTCGAAGTCGAGATCTTCAACGAGACCGTATGGGGGACAGACGGACACGCCGTCATCGAGACGATGAAGGACCGCTACCGCGACCTCGTGCTGCCCGCCCTGGGGGACTGAGGGTTCGGAACGGCCTGACGCACAACGGCTGCCACGGTCCGACTTGAGCCGGACCGTGGCAGACGCTGACCCCTCTCTACCCGCTAGGCGGTGGCTGTGGCGTGACCGAACTGGACACTCTGGCCGTTGTAGTCACCGGTGCACACCACGTCCAGGTTGTAGCTGCTCAGAGGCGGAGGCGCCGTTTCGGTCAGGGTCGCCGTCCCCTTGGCCTTGATGGCGACGTCCTTGTTGACCGTCGGCAGGACCCCGAGCGGATTGGCTGCCGGCGTTGCGGTGTAGGCGCACGTGCCGGCAATGGTGGAGCTATTGGTGATCTTCACGCTGATCTTGCCGAGACCCGCTGGTGAAACGGAAAGCGTGATCGCGTCCGTCGGAGCCGGTGCGACGGCACAGGTTTGGCCGGCCGGAACCGTCGGGGTGGGTGAGTCCGGAGGGCACTGCACGTCCGGCTTCGGCGCTGCCGTGCACTGCTGGCCGGCCGGAACCGTCGCGGTGGTCGAGCCGGCCGGGCACTTGACGTCCACCGGCGCCTCCGGCTTCGGTGCCGCGGGCGGAGTGAAGGTGTAGTTCGCGTACGGGGTGCAGGCGTCCGAGCTCAGGTCCCGCTTGCGGCAGGCTTGGACCCCGATGTTGACGGGCTGGCGGTTGTTGTCGATGCCGTACCTGGCGGTCGCACCGTTGATGCACTTGAAGCCGTCTTCCGACTGCTCCCCGCCGTTGATCATCGCGTGTATGGCGTCGACGACGTAGTCGCCGTCCACCCGTGGACAGCCTGAAACGACGCACGTGGCATGGATGTCGCTGTCCTGAGTGCACGTGACGTTCAGTCCGTTGGACAACACGTCCGCATAGACGACCGGCGTCGTCGCCATCGCCCCCGTCCAGGCGAGACAGACCACGGCAACCGCCATGGCGAATCGTTTCAACGTTCGTGATCTGGTCATGAAGATCTCCCCTTATGGATCGCGCTGGGCACCTCGAGGTGTGCGCCCAGCCCGCTAATGAGGGGCCAAAGCTAACGCGGGGAGGGAGCCCATCGAATCGGGTGTTTCCCTATCATTCGACCGTTATGCCGGGGTGGCGTGCGATTTCCGGCCGTTGGCTGGCACGGGCTAGGGGCGCGTGGGGCCACCCGGGACTGCGGGCGGTGCCGGGTCGATGACCAAGGGTGGTGCACTTCCGGCTCCCGGCGGGGCAGGCGGAGGCAGCGTCGGCAACCACTCCGGCCACGCGGGCGGCGTTGGGGGCGGCGGAGGTGGGGGAGGCGGCGGTTCCTCCGATGGAACCTCGACCGTCGGCTCCGGACTGGGCGGTGGTGGCGTACTTGCGGGCGGCTCGACCACCGCGGTCCGCCGATTGGGTGGCGGCGCAACGGTTTTCTCGACGGTGGGTGGCGGTGGTGGCGGCGCGACGACGGGAACTGGTGGCGGCGCCGGGGTGGTCGATAGCGGCGCGTGGGTGTCCGCGGGTGTGATGGCGGTGTCATTCTGGTTGAGCCAGACGAAGATCGACGCCGCGGCGGCGATCAGGGCGGCGATGAACAACGCCGCAGGCAGCAGGAAGCTCCTGGCGTCGCGGGAACCGTCGGGGCGACGGTCGTCGAGAGGCCTCGAGGCAGACGTCAGCTGGACTTCGCCGAGGGTACGTTCGCGCAGCCACGCCGGCGCCGGGATGAACACCGGCGTAGCGCCCAGTAGTGCCGCGGGGGTGACCAGCCGTCGGCGCTCCTCGTCACAAACGTCGCAGGATTCGATGTGCCGTGAAATGCGTTTGCGCATCAGGACATTGAGTTGTCCATCCCAGCCATCGAGTATCGTCGCCAGTTCCTGGCATCCGCCGGAGTTGCGTACCCGCCTGGCCACCAGCAGCGCACCGAGGGACCGTTCGATGGTGTCGCGCAGGCGGCTGGCGATGGTATTGGCGGCGCCGGTGCTAACGCCCAGGGCCTCCGCCAGGTCGGCCCCGGTGAGGCCGTGCCGAAACGCCAACTCCAACACCGAGCGGTCTCGGTCCGACAACCCGCCTGCAGCATCGGCGATCAGATCGGCGAGTTCGGTGCGCGCCACCAGCGTGTCGGGTCCCGGGTCACACGACGCCTGGTCGGGCAGCACTTCGGACGGTGCTTCGCGGCGACGGTCGCGGATCCGGCGCAGCGCTTCGTTGCGGACGATCGAGTACAGCCAGGGCCGCAGCTTGTCCGGGTCCCGCAGCTGCGGCAGACGCGTCGCCGCGAGGCAGAACGCATCCTGCACGCAGTCGGCGGCACTGTCACGGTCGCCAAGCATTCCGGCGCCGAAGTCGTGCAGCCGGTCGGCGTAGCGGTCGTAGATGCCTGCGAACGCCGTCCGGTCGCCGGCCGCGGCCGCCCTCGCGAGGTCGGCGTCGCTTCCCGACGGCCCCACGATGTCCCAACTCGGTACTGCGGTCATCAGATTCATTCCAACCCGGGTAGTGCTGACATTGCAGCAGTTCGGCGTCCGGCTCGCGCCGTTATGGACTAAACACCGGGTCGACGAGGACGGGCGGCTTCGGGGGCGCCGGGGGATTCGGCGCCAGCGTCAAATCCGGCACGGACACCGGGGGTTTCGGCTTCGGTGGCGGCGGCAGTTTGAAATCGGGAAAGTTCGAGACCGGCGGTTCGGGCTCCGGATCCGCGGGCTTGGGCGGCTCGGGGTCCTGCTGCGCGGGATCCTCGGGCAGCGGCGGGATGTCGATGACGACGCCTGCGTCGCCCTGTGGCGCCACCGGAGGAGGTGTGGCGATGTTGGACGGGCTCGGCGAGACGAGGGGCGGCGAAACGCGAGGCGCAGGAAGCGTGACGGTCGGCGCCGTACCTTGCTCGGACGCGGCGGGCTTCGGTGCGGCAGTACCTGGGCCGACGAGAACCGCGGGTCGGGGATCCGATGCGGGCACGGTGACTGCCGGCTGCACGGAGTCGCCGGAATGGAACAGCAGCACGCCCGCCAAGGCGCCTACGGCTACCGCGCACGCCATCCCGGCGGCCACCATCACCCGTTTGGCGGTGGGCGGCTCGTCGAGATCGGTGACCGCTGCGTCGGCTCCGGTCGGGTAGAAGCCGTAGCCGACTTCGGTGTCCGGCTCACCGAGCGAGCTGGCCGCCCACGCGGAGGCGACCGTCGAGGCGTGCGGGTCGGTGTCGTAAGAGGTGGTCATGGCTGTTTCCTTCTTCGCTGGTGACCCGGGTTGGGCCACGTTCAGGAGTAGGAGTGCCGGCCATGCGGTCTGCTTACGCTTTTTCGCGAACTGATTCTTCGGTGCCGCGAGCACGGCTCAACGCGGACGGGTCAACCCCTGTGCGCGATGACTGCCCAGCCGTACGGGTTGGTGCGCACGTCGATGCGCTCGAAGCCCGCGGCGGCCAGCCGGTCGGGCAGCGAATCGGGGTCGACGGGGTTGTAGGTGTCGCCCTCGTGGTGTGCGGCCAGTTCTTCGCTGGCCAGGCTGTCACTGGCCACCAGAGGCGCGCCTGGGCGCAGCACCCGCGCGATCTCGCCGAACAACCGGTCCTGCAACGTAATCGTCGGCACGTGGTGCAGCATGGTGAAACACGCAGCGCCGGTGAATCTTTGGTCGGGGTAGGCCAGCGAGGTGGCGTCGGCGTTCACGATCTCGACCGTCGGCGTGTCGGCGAAGCGCTCGCGCAGCATCGCGGCGAGTTCCTCGTCGATCTCCACCGACGTCAACCGTGGCACGCTCGCGCTGAGCACGTCGGTGGTGGCGCCGTAGCCGGGGCCGACCTCGAGCACGTCGTCGCCGAGATCGGTGCTCGCCCAGCGCCCACGGCAGGATGACCTCGCGAATGGCCTGGCGCCACTCGTCGCTGCCACACTTTTGATGCGCCTCGTTCATGGCCGCAGATTACGCCCGGGCACCGTCGCGTCGGGTCCGTACGCCGACGGTCAGTGCACCTGGGCGCGGCCGCGCTCCAACACCGCCGACCGGTTGGCGGCGATGTCGTCACCCGTGGCGACGCTCATCCACTCCTTGGCCGACGTCGCCTCGATCCACAGCCCGGTGCCGGTCTGCTGTTCGTCGATGCGGTGGTAGGACTCCAGCAGTGCGCGCACCGCCTTGGCGTTGTTGCCGACGATCGAGGCGGCGACCTTGCGGGCCGCGGGCAACAGGTCGTCGTGCGGCACCACCTCGGTCACCAGGCCGGCGCGCAGCGCGTCCTCGGCGGACAGATAGTCGCCGGTCAGGCTCATCCGCCGGGCCAGGCCGACGCCGACCTTCTGGGGCAGCCGCACCGAGAGTCCCCACGTGGGCAGCAAGCCGACGCGGGCATGGGTGTCGGCGAACCGGGCGTGCTCGGAGGCGATCAGGATGTCGCAGTACAGGGCGATTTCCAGGCCGCCGGTGACCGCGGCGCCGTTGATCGCACCGATCACCGGCGTTCCCATGGGAGGCCATTTGGGGGAGATGTCGGGAAGTTGCGTGGTGTCGCCGAGTTCCTTGAGGTCCAGGCCGGCGCAGAACACCGGGTCGGCGCCGGTGACGATGACGACGTCGACGCCTTCGTCCACCTCCGCCTCCCGCAGCGCGGCGAAGAACCGGGTGCGCAGTGCGGAGGAGAGCGCATTGCGTGACTGCGGGCGGTTCAGGGTCAACGTGCGGACGCGGTCGGTGGTGTCGACGATCAGGACGTCATCTTCGGTGGCGGGCATGTGCTTCACCGTATCGACCTATGGTTGAAGCATGTGCCGGAACATCACCGAGTTGCGCGGTCTGGAACCCTCGGCGACCGCCGAGGAGATCGAGGCCGCTTCGCGCCAGTACGTCCGCAAGGTCAGCGGCATCACCCGCCCGACAGCCGCCAACGCCGATGCCTTCGAAGCCGCGGTTGCGGAGGTGACCGCGACCACGACCCGTCTGCTGTCCCAACTGCCGCCTCGACGGCAGCCGCCGAAGACGGTTCCGCCGTTGCGTCGCCCCGAGGTTCGGGCCCGGCTCGCGGCGAAGTGAGCACGCCCGCGCTCAAGGAATGGAGCGCGGCCGTGCACGCGATGCTCGACGGCCGTCAGACCGTCCTGCTGCGCAAGGGCGGCATCCACGAGAAGCGCTTCGCCCTCGAATCGCCGGAGTTCGTCTTCTTCCCGACCATCGCGCACGGACACGCCGAACGCGTGCGCCCCGTGCACCGCGACCTGCTGGACGCGGCGGGCCTCGATAGCACCGAGGACGAGGTGGTGATCCGGGCGGGCGCCAAAGTGGTTGCCGCGGTGGCGGTCAACCGTCCCGACGGGCTCGACGAGATCTCCGATGCCCACATCTGGACCTCCGAGTCGGTGCGCACCGATCGACTGGACTTCCGGCCCAAGCATCACCTCACGGTGCTGGTGGTGCAGGCACGACCGCTCGCCGAACCGCTGCGGCTGCCAAGGCAACCCGCATACGCCGGTTGCACGAGTTGGGTGCAGCTGCCGATGTCGCCGACGTGGGCAGCACCGGTGCACGACGACGCGACGCTGGGAGAGGTCGTCGAGCGGGTCCGTCGCTCAGTCGGCTGACGGGGGACGCGGACCGGCGGGCAGGAGTAGCCGCGACAGGCCGCCATCACCGTGGTGGACGGTGTGGGTGGCAGGCACGAGGCGCCGGCCGCTGACGGGAGGCTCGTCGGTGCCCAGGTTGCGCGCGAACCGCGGGTGCGAGCCGCCGGCGATCAGCACCCGGATCCGGGAGCCCGCGGGGAAGCGGTGCGCGACCGCGTCGAGCTCGATGCGAACCGTGGCCGGAATCGGTTGTGAGCCTGCGGAATCCATCGGTGACGTTGCGCGAGCGGCCCTTGTCGTCGACCTCGCAGACTCGGACGAACAGGTCGTTGAAGGGGTTGTCGCAGGAGTGCGACAACTCGATGACCGGGCTTCCGGCGACGTACAGGTCCGCCGCGAGGGCGCCACTGGTGAAGCTGAGGACGTCGGCGCGTCGCGACAGTCGGCTGTCATCGCGGTAGCCGGCCTCCCTCGAGAGCAGCCGTCCACCGACGGTCGGCGTCGGGTCCGCCGGGTCGTAGGTGAAGCTCGACGGCCGCGCCGTCGCGTCCGGTGGTGTGTCGCCAAGGCTGCCGCCTGGCCGCAGGTACAGCGTCTCCTCGGGCATCGACGGTGGCCAATCGGGCAGGTCCGTCCAGCCCCGCCCGTTGACGTGGACCCGCACGGGGCTGCGCGACGTGGTGTGGGTGCCGGCCAGATGCGTGCCCAGCCAGTCCAGCGATTCGCGGATGACCGTGGGCGCGCCCTTGGTCATCATCTCGCTGTGCGGCCACGGCCCCACCGTCAGCGCGACGGGAACGTCGCGCTGCCGCAGGTGCCGATATTGGGCGAGCGTCTGGTCGAGGAACAGGTCCTGCCACCCGCTGGTCAACAGCACCGGAATCCGCACCCGGTCGAGCGCTTCGGCTGCCCGGAACGCCGCCCAGAAGGGGTCGTCCGGGTCCGGATGCTCGATCCAGGACTCGTACCACGGCGCGCCCGTACCGAGCAGTCGGCGCCCCGCCTCACCCAGTGGCAGACCGTTCGCGGCGTCCTTCACCAGCCGCTGCGCCCGCAGCTGCCGGACCAGTGCCCTTAACCTCCGGGGTTCTTCCTGGTGGGTGACCAGGTCGGCCCAGCCCAGGAAATCGTTCAGCGAGAACGAGCCGGTGCCCCACGACGATGCGCTGAAGTCGTGCGGGCCGACGACGATGACCGCCGCCTTCAACTCCGGCGGCGGGTCCTGCAACAGTGCCCACTGGGTCCAGCCGAGGTAGGACAGCCCGATGGTCGCGAACGAACCGGTGAACCACGTTTGTTCGCGTAGCCAGGCGACCGTGTCGGCGCCGTCTTCGGCCTCGTGAACGATCGGCACGAACTCCCCGCCCGACCCGAACGTGCCGCGGACGCTCTGGATCACCACGTGATAGCCGCGCGCGGCGTAGACGGCGCCGAACAGGCTGGAGAAGGGATAACTGCGGCCGTACGGGCCGCGGACCAACAGTGTGCCCGACGGTGTGGACGTCGCGGGCACGTAGTGATCGGCGGTGAGTTCGACGCCGTCGCGCATCGGCACCCGCAGGCTCCGCTCCACGGTGTATTCGGTGGTCGGAGGCGGCAGACGTAGGAGCCGACTGAGGGCCCGCCCGGTGTAGCGGCGGATCCGCGCGGGCGAGGACGTCGGCCGAGTGAATGTCGCGGTCACGCGAAAAGGCTACGTGGGCCGCTGTTCCTCGGTCGGATCACCGGCCGGGGGCAGGTTCAGAACTTGTAGTACGGCGCGAGTTCGTGTGCGCGCTGCAGGTTGGTCGCCAGGCAGTCCACGTCGTTGGCGTCGTAGATCGGCGAGTAGAACATCGACTGCTGAATCACTCCGTAGCTGGTGTCGAACGCGATCATGCAGGTGATCCACCATCGGTTGTTCCAGTCGGTGGGCTTCATGATCCAGTACTGCGCGGCGCGGTGGCCTGCGATGTCCAGTTCGACGGCGTCGGCGGGAATCGTCTGCTCGTAGGTTCGCCAGACGAATGCTTCGACGGCCATCTGGTAGTTGCCCGCGTCGAAGTGACAGCGCAGGCTGTCCTCGGGTTCTGGCGGGGTGAAAGCCAAACCGAGTCGCACGATGACGTCGTACGGGATGTCCTTGCACGCGTCGAACGGCGTGGGATTGACCGTTTCGATCACGGGCCACTTGATGGTGGTGGAGACGTCGCTCATGGGCGCTGACGTGGACCGTAGCTGCACGGGGCCGTTGTCCGGCCCAGCGACGGGGTTGGTCTGCCAGACCACGACCACTGCCGCGACCAGCGCACACACCGCTGATAGCAAGCGCAATTTGGCTGCCATCACACTCCTTCGCGCTTGTTGGGCATCCCGGGGAGTGTACAAGTCGCGACGGCTGACCCGAAGGGGAAAGAAGAACATGTTCTAGTTGCCGCGGTGGCTCGACGCGGCCACGCCAGTAGGCTCGGCAGTTGTGTCTCTGGAACATCGGCACCCAACCCTCTGGGCGATCAGCGACCTTCACATCGGTCACACCGGCAACAAGCCTGTCACCGAGTCGCTTCATCCGGCATCGCCCGACGACTGGCTGATCGTCGCCGGCGACGTCGCGGAGCGCACCGACGAGATCCGATGGTCGCTGGACCTGCTGCGCAAGCGGTTCGCCAAGGTGATCTGGGTGCCCGGCAACCACGAATTGTGGACCACCGGCAAGGACCCGATGCAGATCTTCGGCCGGGCGCGCTACGACTACCTAGTCAACATGTGCGACGAGATGGGCATCGTCACTCCCGAGCATCCGTTTCCGGTGTGGACCGAGGAGGGCGGGCCGGCGACCATCGTGCCGATGTTCCTGCTCTACGACTACTCGTTCTTGCCCGAGGGCACGGCCACCAAGGCCGAGGGTTTGGCGTTGGCCCGTGAGCGCAACGTGGTCGGCACCGACGAGTTTCTGCTGTCCGCAGAGCCCTACGCCACCCGCGACGCGTGGTGTCGCGACCGGATCACCCAGACCCGCAAGCGCCTGGAGGACCTGGACTGGATGACGCCGACCGTTCTGGTGAACCACTTCCCGATGGTGCGCGAACCCTGCGAGGCGATGTTCTACAAGGAGTTCGCGCTGTGGTGCGGCACCACCGCCACCGCCGACTGGCACACCCGCTACAACGCGATCTGCTCGGTCTACGGCCACCTGCACATCCCGCGGACCACCTGGTATGACGGTGTGCGGTTCGAGGAGGTGTCGGTGGGTTATCCGCGAGAGTGGCGGCGCCGCAAGCCCTATCGATGGATGCGTCAGATCCTGCCGGACCCGAAGTACGCGCCCGGTTATCTCAACGAGTTCGGCGGCCACTTCGAGCTCACCGACGAGATGCGCGGGCATGCGGAGAAGATGCAGGAGCGGATCAGGGACCGGCAGGCCAGGTGATGAGCGCTTGCGCGAAGAACAGACGGACATGCCCATGACCAAGTTGCTCGGCGGGGTGCTGCCCGATCTGGTGGCGGCGGCCGAACTCTACGACGACCCACCGGAACTGGCGCCGCTGCCCGAGGAGGAGCCGCTGATCGCCCGCTCGGTGGCCAAGCGGCGCAACGAATTCGTCACCGTGCGCTATTGCGCGCGCCAGGCGCTCGGCGAACTCGGGCTGCCGCCGGTACCGATTCTGAAGGGCGACAAGGGCGAGCCGTGCTGGCCGGACGGCGTGGTCGGCAGCCTCACGCACTGCGAGGGCTTCCGCGGCGCGGTGGTGGGCCGCCGGGCCGAGGTCCGCACGATCGGCATCGACGCCGAACCGCATGACGTGTTGCCCAAGGGTGTGTTGTCGGCCATCAGCCTGCCCGAGGAACGTGCCGAGCTCGCGGGACTGCCCGCTGGCCTGCACTGGGACCGAATTCTGTTCTGCGCCAAGGAGGCGACGTACAAGGCCTGGTTTCCGCTGACCCATCGGTGGCTGGGGTTCGAGGATGCGCACATCACGTTCACGGTCGACGGTTCGGGAGGTGCTGGCACGTTCTCGTCGGCGGTCCTCATCGATCCCGCAGCCGAGTCCGGGCCGCCGTTGACGACGCTGACCGGGCGCTGGTCGGTGCGCGACGGTCTGGCGCTGACGGCGATCGTCTTGTGAGCATCCCCGTCCCAGGCATCGTCGTCGTCGACAAGCCCGCCGGGTGGACCAGCCATGACGTCGTCGGCCGCTGCCGCCGGTTGTTCGGCACCCGCAAGGTGGGGCACGCCGGGACGCTGGATCCGATGGCCACGGGCGTGCTGGTGGTGGGCATCGAGCGGGCCACCAAGATCCTCGGCCTGCTCACCACGACCGACAAGTCGTACGCGGCCACCATCCGGCTCGGTCAGAGCACCTCCACCGAGGACGCCGAAGGTGAACTGCTGCAATCGGTTCCGGCCGATGACGTGACGGACGGCGCCATCGGGGAGGCCGTCTCGGCCCTGCTCGGCGACATCGACCAGGTGCCGTCGTCGGTCAGCGCGATCAAGGTGGACGGGCAGCGCGCGTACAAACTCGCCCGCGAGGGCAAGACGGTCGAACTGGCCGCGCGACGGGTGCGGATCGACCGGTTCGAGGTGCTCGCGACCCGACGTCCCCCCGAGGTTCCGGATGGACTGGTCGACGTCGACGTCGAGGTGGACTGCTCGTCGGGCACCTACATCCGGGCGCTGGCCCGCGACGTCGGTGAAACCCTCGGTGTCGGCGGACATCTCACCGCACTGCGGCGCACCCGGGTGGGCCGGTTCGGACTGGGGGAGGCGCACACCCTCGACGAACTCGCCGACGCACCGCGTTTGAGCCATTCGCTGGACGAGGCGTGTCTGCTGACGTTTCCCCGCCGCGACCTCACGGCCGAGGAAGCCGAGTCGGCCCGGCACGGTCGGGCGCTGCGGCCTGCCGGCATCGACGGCATCTACGCGGCGGCTGCGCCGGAGGGTCACGTCATCGCGCTGCTCAGCGACGAGGCGTCGCGCACCAAGTCGGTGGTGGTGCTGCGCCCGGCGACGCTGTAGGCGGTCAGCCGTACAGCGTTTCGAACCGTTCGATCGACCGTTCGATGTCGCCCTTGACGGCGCGGGCCGCCGCGGCTCCGATCGGGCCGAACAGCGGCCTGCCGCCCAGGTCGAGCTTGACGGTGAACGAGGAGCCCGAATCGGTCGGCGCCACAGTCATCGTGAGCGCGTACTTCGTGCCGCCGACGCCGTCGCCGGTGATCTCGAGCGAGGACGGCGGATCGAACTTCCGCACCGTCCACGTCACCCGATTGCGCATGCCCTTGGCGCCCGCCACACCCACGACGGTGGTTCCGACGGCGAGTTCGTCGGGAAGCTCCGATCGCCACCCCTGATGCATCTGCAGCCAATCGCCCAACTCCGCGAGGTTGGACACGTGCGCCCACGCCTCCTCCGGAGTGAGGGAAAGCGTTCGGGTCAGCTCGAGTTTCGCCACCCCCGGATCGTAGAGGGAGCAACGGAATTACCTGCCGGTCGGGAGGTAACATCGATCCACCGACGGGGATGGGGAAGGGGCGACGCAGTCAGCACACGTGAGGGCGCAGACGTCCGACGCGCGCGGCGCACTCAGGCCGAACGCAGTGCCGCCATGCGCCTGCGCCTGCTCGATGCCACCGTCGAGTGTTTGGTGACGTATGGCTATGCGGGCACCACCACGCACCGCGTCGCCGAGTTGGCCGGAGTCACCCGAGGCGCGCAGATCCATCACTTCGGCGCCAAGGAGGATCTGGTGGTCGCGGCGATCGAGCACCTGGCGCAGCAGCGGGCTCAGGCGACCATTCGCGAGGTAGGTCGAATCCGCGACAGTGTGGACCCGGCTACGGCGGTCCTGGACTTCCTCTGGGAGCTGCATCAGGGCCCGGTCTTCGTTGCCACCCTTGAGCTTTGGATGGCATCGCGGACCGATCCCATACTCGCGCATCACGTCAAGCGGGTGGAGCCCGTGGTGAACGGTGCGTTGTTCGCGGCGATCGAGCAGGTCCTGCCGGACCGGGCTGCGCAGAAGGAGTTGAGGTACTCCGTCTTCACGGCGATGGATGCGCTGCGGGGAATCCTGGTGGCCGGCTTCGTCGATGGCGACGTCGGCCGGTTGCGCAAGCGTTGGGATCGGGCGAGCTCGCGTCTGCGCCGTGATCTCAGCGAGGCACTCGCCGCCGACGGGCGTCCGCGAACCTGAACTGGCATGGACCGCAAGGGAGGCAAAACTCCCGTTGCCTCGCGTTTGGTGCAACTTAGATACCAACCGGCAGGTATGCTCATCCCACCACGGAGGTGCACCGACCCGAGGAACGAATGCAAGGAGCGGCCATGGGCCACGTCGCAGTCTCCCGGCATCTCGCCGCCGCGCCGGATGCCCTGTGGGCGATCGTCGCCGATCCACGGACCTGGGATGAGTGGTTCACGGTGCACGATCGTTGGTTGATAGAGCCGCCGGCCAGTCTCGCAGCGGGGACGAGACTGACCGCAAGCATGTTCATCCTGGGTGTCGCCAACAACATCGTGTGGACGGTCGAGTCGATCATCGCGCCGGTCAGCGTGATGATGGTCGGGACCGGAGTGGCAGGCCTGACCGCGCAGTGCGGCTTCACCATCGCTCCAACGGGAACGGGCTCGCGATTCACCGTCGTCGGCGACTTCGCAGGCACCCTCGTCAGGGGCTCGGTCGTCAAGGCCGTCGAGAGGGAGGGAGTCGCGCAGCTCGTGAAGAGCATGGCGCTGCTCGAAGTCCTGGCATCGGGCCGGGAGACGTGTGCCAGGACCGGCAACCGGCCAGCACTCCGCCTGGTCCACGGAATGCGTCGAACGGTTTAGGCGACCACCCAGATCGCCTGCGCCGCAGGGCTACCCAGATCGACGGTGGTCTCGCCTGCGTCGCCGGGCACCGCTGGGTTCTGGATGGCCACGGAGATCATCCCCGCGAAGTCGCGACGGGCGAGCACCCGCAGCCGGGAGTCCAGGCTGATCCCGACACTGTCGAAGTAGCGCAGCATCTCCGGATCTGCGTCCGAGATCCGTGCCACCGTGCCCGCGTCGCCGTCGTGACACACCGACAGCTGGCGCGCGGGTGGCGTGGGCACCTGGCCATCGGCAGCCGGGATGGGATCGCCGTGCGGATCGCGGGTGGGATACCCGAGTTTGGCGTCGATGCGGTCGAGCATCCGATCGGACACCGCGTGCTCGAGTACCTCGGCCTCGTCGTGGACCTCGTCCCAGCTGTAGCCGAGCTCGTTGACCAGGAAGGTCTCCATCAGCCGGTGGCGTCGCACCATCGCCAGCGCGGCCTTGCGGCCCGCCTCCGTCAGCGTCACCGCGCCGTACTTCTCGTGGTCGACCAGCCCCTGGTCGGCTAGCTTGCGGATGGACTCCGACGCGGTGCTCGCGGACACGCCGATCCGGTCGGCGAGCAGCTTCGTGCTGACTTTCTCCAGCGACCATTCCTGCGCGGTCCAGATGACCTTCAGATAGTCCTCGGCAACCGTCGACAGGTCGCGCTGATTGCCTTCAGGAGTCACAACCAAGAAGTTTAGGCAATGATCACCTCATCTGGGGATCCAGCGGCACCTGCGAGCCCGCCGCGCCGTACGCTTGCAGACGTGCAGCGCTGGCGGGGTCAGGACGAGATCCCCACGGACTGGGGCAGATGCGTCGTCACGATCGGCGTGTTCGACGGTGTGCACCGCGGACACGCCGAACTGATCAATCATGCGGTCAAGGCCGGCCGGTCCCGTGAGGTGCCGACGGTCTTGATGACGTTCGATCCGCATCCGATGGAAGTCGTGTTCCCCGGCAGTCATCCCGCCCAGCTCACGACGCTGACGCGGCGCGCCGAACTCGTCGAGGAGATGGGCATCGACGTCTTCCTCGTCATGCCGTTCACGCACGACTTCATGAAGCTGACACCCGAGCGCTACATCCACGAGTTGCTGGTCGAGCGGCTGCACGTCGTCGAGGTCGTGGTCGGGGAGAACTTCACCTTCGGCAAGAAGGCTGCCGGGACGGTGAGCATGTTGCGCAAGGCTGGTGAGCGGTTCGGTTTCGCCGTGGAGAGCATGTCGCTGGTGGCCGAGCATCACCGCGACGAGACGGTGACGTTCTCGTCCACCTACATCCGGTCCTGCGTCGACGCGGGTGACGTGGTGGCCGCGACGGAGGCACTGGGCCGGCCGCACCGGGTCGAAGGCGTCGTGGTGCGCGGTGACGGCCGCGGCAAGGTCCTGGGCTTTCCCACGGCCAACGTGGCACCGCCGATGTTCTCGGCCATCCCCGCCGACGGCGTGTACGCCGCCTGGTTCACGGTGCTCGGGCACGGCCCGGTGATGGGCACCGTCACGCCCGGCGAGCGGTACCAGGCGGCGGTGTCGGTCGGCACCAATCCGACGTTCTCGGGGCGCACGCGCACCGTGGAGGCGTTCGTCCTCGACACCGAAGCCGATCTGTACGGCCAGCACGTCGCGGTCGACTTCGTCGCCCGGATCCGGGGCCAGGAGAGGTTCGCCTCGGTCGACGACCTCATCACGGCGATGGGCGCCGATACCGCCAAGGCGCGGACGATTCTGCGCGATTCCTTCTGAGCACGGGTGCGCTGTTAGACTCTCCGGCGACCCAGCATTGCTGCAGTTCGCGGTGGCAGTGCCTCAGATGAACCTCGCGGACCGATCAAATGGAGTTGAATTCGTGGCGCTTACTGCCGAACAGAAAAAAGAAATCCTGGGCCAGTACGGCCTGCACGAGACCGATACGGGCTCGCCGGAGGCGCAGGTCGCCATGCTGACCAAGCGCATCTCCGACCTCACCGAACACCTCAAGCTGCACAAGCACGATCACCACTCGCGGCGCGGTCTGCTGCTGCTGGTGGGTCGTCGTCGTCGGCTGCTCAAGTACGTCGCGCAGGTCGACGTGCAGCGCTACCGCTCGCTGATCGAGCGACTGGGCCTGCGCCGCTGATCCGAATGCGGGCGCTTCGCGCGGTCATGTCGGCCGTCGTCATCGCGCTCACGGTGTCGGGATGCTCGTCGGCGGCCGCCGCGGACATGCAGGCAGGTGACTGTCTCAAGATCGGCGGCCCGCCCGACCGGCCAGAGGCCTCGAAGGCCGAATGTGGCAGCCCCGCCTCGAATTTCAAGGTGATTTCGACGGTGCAGGACACCGACGACTGCCCGTCGGACGCGGACTCGTACTACTCGACCCGCAGTTCGTTCAGCAACTCCGGCACCACGGTGTGCATGGACGTCGACTGGGTGGTCGGCGGCTGCATGAGCATCGACCCCGAAAACGACCGCGATCCGGTCCGGGTCGACTGCAACGACGCCTCGGCCCCCGACCGGCAGCGCGCCACCCAGGTGCTGCAGAACGTGGCCAACGTCGATCAGTGCACCACCGGAGTGGGCTACGCCTACGACGAACGCCAGTTCACGGTGTGCGTGGAGGACGTGCGCTAAGCAGTCCCATCGGGCAATCCGACGATTGCCACGGTGTAGCATGAACGTGTTTTGAGCTGGAAAGGCTCGAACATCCGGTGCGGTTCGCGCACAACCGCGCGCACCGTTCCAGCGCGTCGCACCAGACCCGTCTTCGAATGGGCGGTCTTCGGTAGTGGCTGTCGGGCACCCAGCTCGTATGGGTTGGTCCGGCCGCTTCGATCGATGGCCGTCGGGATTTCCCGGGTTCTGGCGTGTGATGGCGTAAAACACCGAACACGAGAACCAGAGAGGCCTGACGCACGTCATGTCTGCAGTAGAAATTGAAGACGGCATCTTCGAAACGACCGCCGTCATCGACAACGGGAGCCTCGGCACCCGCACCATCCGCTT
Organism: uncultured Actinomycetota bacterium; assembly: GCA_963849055.1. Classification (GTDB taxonomy): domain Bacteria; phylum Actinomycetota; class Actinomycetes; order Mycobacteriales; family Mycobacteriaceae; genus Mycobacterium. Next base: position 447,410 of record CAWKFI010000007.1, on the reverse strand, counting down.
CGAGACCGGCCGGCTGGCCCAACAGGCCGCGGGAGCCGTCGTCGCCTACCTCGACGACGACACCATGCTGCTTGTCGGCGACCACCGCCAGCAAGCAGCCCAAGGACCACTTCGACTTCTTCCCGCTGACCATCGACGTCGAAGAGCGCATGTACGCCGCGGGACGGATCCCGGGCTCGTTCTTCCGCCGCGAGGGCAGGCCGTCCACCGACGCGATCCTGACCTGTCGGCTCATCGACCGGCCGCTGCGCCCCACCTTCATCAGTGGCCTGCGCAATGAGATCCAGGTCGTCGTGACGATCCTCAGCCTGGACCCCAAGGACCTGTACGACGTCCTGGCGATCAACGCCGCGTCGGCGTCCACCCAGATCTCCGGACTGCCGTTCGCCGGCCCCGTCGGCGGCGTGCGCGTCGCGCTGATCGACGGCCAGTGGGTCGGGTTCCCCACCGTCGAGCAGCTCGAGGGCGCCGTGTTCGACATGGTCGTCGCGGGCCGCAAGGTCGACGACGGCGACGTCGCGATCATGATGGTCGAGGCCGAGGCCACCGACAAGGTCATCGAGCTCGTCGCGGGCGGCGCGCAGGCGCCCACCGAGGCCGATCGTCGCCGAGGGCCTGGAGGCCGCCAAGCCGTTCATCGCGACGCTGTGCACGGCCCAGCAGGAGCTGGCCGCGGCCGCAGGCAAGCCGACCGGCGAGTACCCGGTGTTCCCCGACTACCAGGACGACGTGTTCTACGCCGTGTCCTCGGTGGCCACCGACGAGCTCGCCAAGGCGCTGACCATCGCGGGCAAGGAAGAGCGCAACGACCGCACCGACGAGATCAAGGTCGAGGTGCTCGAGCGGCTGTCCGAGCAGTTCGCCGGCCGCGAGAAGGAGATCGGCGCCGCGTACCGGTCGCTGACCAAGAAGCTGGTCCGCCAGCGCATCCTGACCGACCACTTCCGCATCGACGGGCGCGGCATCACCGACATTCGCGCGCTGTCCGCCGAGGTCGCCGTCATCCCGCGTGCGCACGGCAGCGCGCTGTTCGAGCGTGGCGAGACCCAGATCATGGGCGTCACCACCCTGGACATGGTCAAGATGGCCCAGCAGATCGACTCGCTGGGGCCGGAGAAGACCAAGCGCTACATGCACCACTACAACTTCCCGCCGTACTCGACCGGTGAGACCGGCCGGGTCGGTTCGCCCAAGCGGCGCGAGATCGGCCACGGCGCGCTGGCGGAGCGGGCCCTGATGCCGGTGCTGCCGAGCATCGAGGAGTTCCCGTACGCCATCCGCCAGGTCTCCGAGGCGCTGAGCTCCAACGGCTCGACGTCCATGGGATCGGTGTGTGCGTCGACGCTGTCGCTGCTCAATGCGGGCGTTCCGCTGAAGGCGCCGGTCGCGGGCATCGCGATGGGCCTGGTGTCCGACGACATCGAGGTCGAGGGCGGCGGCACCGAGCGGCGCTTCGTCACTCTGACCGACATCCTCGGCGCCGAAGATGCCTTCGGCGACATGGACTTCAAGTGCGCAGGCACGAAGGACTTCGTCACCGCACTGCAGTTGGACACCAAGCTCGACGGCATTCCGTCGCAGGTGCTGGCCGGAGCGCTGGCGCAGGCCAAGGATGCGCGGATCACGATCCTCGAGGTGATGGCCGAGGCCATCGACGAGCCCGACGAGATGAGCCCGTACGCGCCGCGGATCACCACGATCAAGGTGCCGATCGACAAGATCGGCGAGGTCATCGGGCCCAAGGGCAAGATGATCAACTCGATCACCGAGCAGACCGGCGCCTCGATCTCGATCGAGGACGACGGCACCGTGTTCGTCGGCGCCTCCGATGGCGAATCGGCGCAGGCCGCGATCGACATGATCAACGCCATCGCCAATCCGCAGCTGCCCAAGATCGGGGAGCGGTTCCTCGGAACCGTGGTCAAGACCACCGATTTCGGTGCGTTCGTGTCGTTGCTGCCGGGTCGCGACGGGCTGGTGCACATCTCCAAGCTCGGCCGCGGCAAGCGCATCGCCAAGGTCGAGGACGTCGTGAAGCTTGGCGACAAGCTGCGCGTGGAGATCGCCGACATCGACAACCGCGGCAAGATCTCGCTGGTGCTGGTCGCCGAAGACGAGGCCGCTGAAGCGCCGGCGGAAGTTTCGACGGATTCGGGTGCGGCACCTGCCGATGCCGCGACCGCCAGTAACTGAATCAGTACGGCGCACCACCCTGCCGGGTGGACTGCGCGTCGTCACGGAGTTCATCCCATCGGTGCATTCGGCATCGGTGGGGGTGTGGGTAGGCGTCGGGTCACGCGATGAAGGTCGCAGCGTGGCCGGCGCCGCCCACTTCCTCGAGCATCTGCTGTTCAAGTCGACGCCGACCCGCTCGGCGGTGGAGATCGCGCAGGCGGTCGACGCCGTCGGCGGCGAGTTGAACGCGTTCACCGCGCGCGAACACACCTGCTACTACGCCCACGTGATCGACACCGACGTGGAGTTGGCGGTGGATCTGGTCGCCGACGTCGTGCTGCGTGGCCGGTGCGCGAGCGAGGACGTCGAGGTGGAACGCGACGTCGTGCTCGAGGAGATCGCGATGCGCGACGACGATCCGGAGGACACCCTCGGGGACGTCTTCCTGTCGGCGATGTTCGGCGCGCATCCGGTGGGCCGGCCGGTGATCGGCAGCGTCGAGTCGATCGAGGGAATGACACGCGCACAACTGCATTCCTTCCACGTCCGGCGGTACACGCCCGAGCGGATGATCGTGGCGGTGGCGGGCAACGTCGATCACGACCACATCGTCGCCCTGGTGAAGGAGTACTTCGGGCCGCGACTGGTGCGTGGGCGCAAGCCGGTGGCTCCGCGCAAGGGCACCGGGCGGGTGCCGGGTCAACCAACGCTGCAAGTGGTCAACCGGGACGGCGAGCAGACGCACCTGTATCTGGGCGTGCGCGCGCCGGGCAGGCACTGGGATCACCGGTGGGCGCTGTCGGTGCTCAACAGCGCGCTCGGTGGCGGCCTGAGTTCGCGTCTGTTCCAACAGATCCGGGAGACGCGCGGGTTGGCCTACTCGGTGTACTCGACGGTCGACACCTTCTCCGACTCCGGCGCACTGTCCGTGTACGCGGCGTGTCTGCCCGAGCGGTTCGACGAGGTGGTCCGGGTGGCCACCGACGTGCTGGGCGAGGTGGCGCGCGACGGCATCACCGACGGCGAGTGCCGAATTGCCAAGGGCTCCTTGCGGGGTGGTCTGGTGCTCGGCCTCGAGGACTCCGCGTCCCGCATGCACCGCATCGGCCGAAGCGAGCTCAACTACGGCAGTCACCGCACCATCGCGAACACCCTCGAGCAGATCGACGCCGTCACCCTGGACGAGGTCAACGCGGTCGCGCGGCAGCTGCTGAGCAAGCCGTTCGGAGCCGCTGTGCTGGGTCCGATGCGGTCCAAGCGGGCGTTGCCGTCGGCGCTTCGGTCCATCGCCGGCTGATCGGTACGGTGGGAGTCGATGAATCGACTCTCCAGGCGCGGCTTGTTGATTGGGTCAGCGGCGCTCGCCGCGCTGGCCGCCTGCTCGCGCGAACCTGCCATCGCCGACGCAGACGAACCGGTGCCGCCGATCCACGGTCGGATCGACGCGCTGCAAGAACGTCACAACGCCAAGATCGGCGTGTACGGCGTCGATCTGACCACCGGTCGCAGCATCACCTACCTCGACGGTGAGCGCTTCGCGCTGTGCTCGACGTTCAAGGGCTACGCCGCGGCGCGCGTGTTGCAAGGGTCCGAGCGTGGCGAACTGCGACTGGATGACGCGGTCCGCATCGAGTCGGCCGACGTCGTGTCGAACTCGCCGGTGACCGAACCCGCCGTGGGTGGCACGTTGACACTTGCCGACCTCTGCCAGGCCGCTCTGCAACGCAGCGACAACACGGCAGCCAACTTGCTGCTCCGCGCGATCGGCGGCCCACCGGCGATCACCGACTTCGCGCGCAGCATCGGCGACGGTGAGACGCGGCTCGACCGGTGGGAAACCGAACTGAATTCGGCTGTGCCAGGCGATCCCCGGGACACCAGCACGCCGCGGGCGCTCGGTGGCGGCTACCGGAACCTGCTCACCGGTGACGCGCTCGCACCGGCAAGCCGCGATCTGCTCGAGACCTGGATGCGGGCGAACGTCACCTCCAGCATGCGGGCGGGGCTGCCTGCGGGTTGGACGAGCGCCGACAAGACGGGCAGCGGCGACTACGGCAGCACCAACGACGTCGGGATCGTCTACGGGCCCGATGGACGACGCGTGCTGCTGTCGATCATGACGCGTTCCCGCACCGACGACCCGAAGGCCGAGAACATGCGGCCGCTGATCGGCGAATTGGCCGGTCTCGCAGTGCCGTGGCTGACGGGTCAGCCCTAGCCGATCGGCGGAATCGTCGTCGTCACCTCGACGATGGTGGCCGGGCCCGAGCGTGCCCACGGGCGGCGGGCGGCGACTGCTCTGCGTCGTCGGTGCCGGTGTAGACGTGCTCGGCGGTTCTTCGGACGTCGTCTCCACCTCCGTGGTGCGGGTGGGCGTCGACCGGACGGTCGGACTGAAGGACTGCGTCGGTTCGGTCGTGACCGTCGTGGAGACCTCCGGCGCCTGAGTGGGCTTGGTCGTGGGGGTCACCGGAGCGACGGCGGTAGGTGCGGCGCTGGTCGACTCGGCAGTGCGCGCCGATTCGGACGCCGCCGTCTGCGGTGGAGGCAGCAACGGGGCAGGCAAGTGCGAAATCGGTTGTGTGACAGTTGGTGTCGATGACTCCCGCGTGGTGACGACGACCGGCGTGATCGCCGTGCCGTCGGCACGCTTCAACGTCGCGATGGTCGCGCCGGCGCCGAGGATGAGTCCGATCAGTGCGATGGCGGCGAGCGCGCGGGACCGGTGCCGAGTCGATTCGCCGGTCGCTGGACCGCTGGCGGGTATCGGCTCGTTCGAGCGTGGCGTGGGCAACGCCGAGTTCGCGGCGGTGAGAGTGTGGTCGCGCAACCATGCTGGCGCCGGGATGAATACCGGTACGCCGCCGAGCAGCGCTGCGGGCGTGAGCATCCGGCTGCGCTCGTCGTCGCACACCCCGCAGGACTCGATGTGGCGGGCCACCCGCTTGCGCATCAGGACGGTGAACTGACCGTCCCAACCGTCCATGATTGCGGCCAGCTCGGGGCATGTCTCGGGGGCGCTGCGTACTTGGCGGGCGACGAGCAGTGCGCCGAGCGAGCGTTCCACGGTGTCGCGCAGTCGATGCACCAGGGTGCCTGCGTTGCTTTGGGTGACGCCGAGTACCTCGGCGAGTTCCAGGCCGTCCAGGTCGTGCCGGTAGGTGAGGTCGAGGATGGTCCGGTCGCGGTCGGACAGTCCGCCCGCCGCCTCGGCCACCAGATCGGCGAGTTCGCTTTGGGCGGCTAGGGTTTCGGGCCCGGCGTGGGTCGTTTCGAGTTCGGGCAGCATGTCGGTGGGTTCCTCGCGGCGGCGCTCCCTCTGGTGTCGCAGCGCCTCGTTTCGGGCGATGGAGTAGAGCCAGGGGCGCAGCTTGTCGGGGTCGCGCAGCTGCGGCAGTTTCGTCGCCGCCGTGCAGAAGGCGTCCTGAACGCAGTCGGCGGCGGCGTCGCGGTCGCGCAGCATGCCGACGCAGAAGTCGTGCAACCGGTTGGCGTACCGGTCGTAGATCGCGGCGAACGCCGGGCGGTCACCGGCCGCGGCGGCCGTCGCGAGATCAGCGTCGGTGGTGTGCCGGTCGGGTTGTGCGGTCATGCGTTCGCTCCGTGCCGATGATGGTTCCATTCGACCAGCGCGGGCCGGGTACGGGCAAGGTTTCGACAAAGTTGGGCCCGCACCCGGTGCGCAGAGTCGTTCAGTGTGGCCACGTGCTGTAGTAGTTGCCGTCGGCGTAGTAGTCGACGGAGTTGTCGCCGTCGATGTCGTTGTAGCTACACGTCGAGAAGCGCGTTCCCTGTTTGACGGTGGTGGTGTAGGTGCCACCGGCGTCCTTGCACTCCTTCTTGATGGTCTTCTCGCTGATCGGTTTCGCTTGGGCGACCGGCGACGCGACCGACGACATCGCACCCGTGGCGAGGGCGACGGCGGGCCAGTCTTGCGCCGATGAGGAAACGCGTGCGGATGCGTAGTGAGGTGGTGGACATCTCGGACTCCCTTCCGTGTGACCCGGCCGGGTTGGCCGGGTTCTACGGGTAGGAGCGACGGGCCTGCCTCCGTTTCACACTTTTTCGGAAGCCTTTTGGAATTGCCCGGAAAAGGTCATCGCCCGGCCCGCGCCGCGTGGGCGCCGACCGGGCGATGGGAGGGAAGGCTAAACGAGCAACGTCGCCGGATCGGTGAACGGAAGCTCGAGGTCGCTGGCGACCTGCTCGGACAGCAGCGCGCCGTCATGGGTGGACAGACCCTTGGCCAGAGCCGGGTCGGACTGGCAGGCGGCCTGCCATCCCTTGTCGGCGAGCCGCAGCACGTAGGGCATGGTCGCGTTGGTGAGGGCGTAGGTCGACGTCCGCGGAACCGCGCCCGGCATGTTGGCGACGCAGTAGAACACCGTGTCGTGCACGGCGAAGGTCGGGTCGTCGTGCGTCGTCGGGCGGGAGTCCTCGAAGCAACCACCCTGGTCGATCGCGATGTCCACCAGCACGGCACCGGACTTCATGTGCGCCACAGTCGAATTGGTGACGAGCTTGGGCGCCTTGGCGCCGGGCACCAGCACGGCGCCGATGACCAGGTCGGCCTGCTTGACGGCGTCCTCCAGATCGAGCCTCGAGGAGTAGCGGGTCTCGATGGCGCCGCCGTACTCGGCGTCGATCTTGCGCAGGATGTTGACGTTCAGGTCGAACACGGTGACGTGTGCGCCCATGCCCCAGGCGACGGCGGCGGCGTTGTCGCCTGCCATTCCGCCGCCGATCACCACGACCTTGGCCGGAGCGACGCCGGGGACGCCGCCCATCAGCACGCCGCGACCGCCTTGGGTGCGCATCAGGTGGTAGGCGCCGACCTGGGCGGAGAGCCGTCCGGCGACCTCGCTCATGGGAGCCAGCAGGGGCAGCGCGCCGTCGGCGGTCTGCACCGTCTCGTAGGCGATCGAGGTGGTGCCCGACGCGAGCAACGCGTCGGTGCAGGCCTTGGACGCCGCCAGGTGCAGGTAGGTGAAGAGCGTCTGGCCCTTGCGCATCCGGCCGTACTCGGCCTCGATGGGCTCCTTGACCTTGAGCAGGAGGTCGGCCTCGGCCCAGACCTCGTCGGCCGTGTTGATGACCTGCGCGCCAGCGGCCTTGAAGTCGACGTCGGAGATCGCCGAACCGTCGCCGGCGCCGGCCTGGATGAGCACCTCGTGACCGCGGTGGGTCAGTTCGGCTACACCGGCTGGCGTGATGGCCACCCGGTACTCGTTGTTCTTGATCTCGGTCGGGATTCCGACGCGCATGACGGCTCCTAAAGTCGTGTGAACTGCATCAAGTGTGAATAATTACCGATGTATTGGCAATGATCGCGATGATGATTCGCTAGCATCGGCCGATGTCCGAAGAATCAACGAAATCGGTGGCGGGTCTCCCGCGTTCGCCGAAGGATGTTCGGCCCGCTGATCTCGACGACGTCGACAGGCGGATCCTGGCGGCGTTGCACGCTGACGCGCGCATCTCCAACAGCGCACTCGCCGACGCCGTTGGCATCGCGCCGTCGACCTGTCACGGGCGGCTGCGGCGGCTGCAGGACCTCGGCGTGATCCGCGGTTTCTACACCGACATCAACCCCGCGGCGCTCGGCCTGTCGTTGCAGGCGATGATCTCGGTGAGCCTGCAGTCCAACGCCCGCGGCAAGATCCGCAGCTTCATCCAGCAGATCCGACGCAAGCCCCAGGTGATGGACGTCTACTTCCTCGCCGGGGGTGACGACTTCATCCTGCACGTGGCCGCCCGAGACACCGAGGACCTGCGCTCGTTCGTCGTCGAGAACCTCAACGCCGATGCCGACGTCGCGGGCACTCAGACGTCCCTGATCTTCGAGCATCTTCGCGGAGCGTCGCCGCTGTGAGCGCCGACGACGACATCGATCAGCTCTACGGTGTCCCGCCTGAGGAGTTCACCGCACTGCGCACCGAACTGGTTGGCGCGGCGAAGAAGCGGGGCGACGCCGACGGCGCGAAGCAGATCGGCGCAGCCCGCCGGCCGACCGCTGCGGCGTGGGTGGTGAACGCGCTGGTTCGCAACGATGACACTGCGCGGGTGCGGCTGGCCGATCTCAGCGAACGGCTCCGTGCCGCCCATGCCTCGATGGACGGCGCGCGCATCCGCGAGCTGTCCGCCGCACAACGCAAGCTGATCAACGAGCTGGTGCGCGCCGGGTTCGCCGCTGCCGGGATCAAGAATCCGTCGGCCGCGCTGCGAGAAGACGTGACCGGAACGCTGCAGGCCGCGATCGCCGACCCCGAGATCGCCGGAGCGGCTGGGAAGATTGACGAAGGCCGAACAGTGGTCGGGTTTCGGAGACTTCGGCGTTTCGTCGGCCGTCGTCGCCGGCCCCAAGGCGGACGCTCCGACCCGCACGACCAGTAAACCCAAGGCCCGCGAACCGAAGCCGTCGGCCCCGCCCGGACCGTCCGCGGCCGAGGTCAGGGCTGCGCGGAAGAGGCAGGCCAGCTGCGGCCGCCGACGTGGAGGCCGCGCAGGAGGCGCGAGACGAGGCCGTCGAAGCGCTCGGCGACCGGAAGGCCGAACTGAAGTCCGCGCGCAGGCGCTACGAGAAGATCTTGGAATCCCTGCACGCGGCCGAACGGGAACTGAACGAGGCCGACGCCGAGCACACTGCGGCCGAGCAAGCTGCCGAAGACGCGACTGAGCGGGTGGAAGCAGCGAAATCGGCTCTGGAAGAAGCTGATTCAGCGCTGGCTGCGCTCACCGGCGACCAGACTGAGTGAGCGCGCTACTGCGCCCGCAGGATCAGTCCGTGGCCATCGGGCCCGGTCAAGTGCAACGCGTCGGCGTCGATCGTCGTTTGCACGCGCCCGTCGAGTGCGCGTAGCACCGCTTGCTCGACCCCGGCCAGCTCGGCCGTGCAGGCGCGCTCCGTGCTGGTGAGTGGGCCGATCACGATGGCATTGGGAGCCCCGGAAAGATCGGCGTGACCCCGAATGTGGTTGCAACCGGTCCAGCCGGTCAGTGCGCCGTCGGGGGAGAGTTGCAGGGACGGCCGCGCCTGCTCCAGCACGACCGACGTCGTCACCGCCTGCGCGGAGACCAGGCTCTCCACCAGCCAGGTGGTGTCGGTGAGTGGCCGGTCGGGATCTACCACCTTCTTGTCGCGCAGGGTGACGACCGCGCCATCGCCGGTCAGGGTCAAGGTGTCACCGGCCAGCGTCCACGCCGGGCGTGCGTCGAACAGCCTGGTCATCCAGGCATCGGCGTCGCCGACCGGTGGCGGGCAGCCCATCAGGGTCGTCGCCAGCTGCGTGGTGATCCGACCGTCTGCAAGATCGACCGGACCGGAGCCGTGATTGCACCCGGCATAGGCCGTGACCTGGCCGGCCTCGAATCCGAGGACCAGCGGGCCGCCGCCCGGGATCTGCTCGCCGTCGACGCCCACTGAGACGAACGTTCGGCCGTCAGGGGTCGGGTCTTCGGCGGTCGGCGGGCTCGAACAGCCTGCAACTAGGAGCAATGACACCAGGGTCGGTGCTACGAGGCGCATACCGAAACGGTAGGGGCTCGCACGCCTCGTCTGTAACGAATGACGGATTGGCGCACACGTCAGTACCGGAAGTGCCATTCAATCCCGAAGGGAAAAGACAATGAAGTCTCTCGCCATGACTGCCGCCGCAGTCGGTGTATTCGCCAGCGCCGCCATCGGATTGGCCGGTTCGGCTGTTGCCGCGCCGGCGGGTCCATCGTCGGTGAACCAGACCGTCGACAAACTCCAAGCCGAGGGATTCCACGTCATCGTCAACAAGGTCGGCACCGCACCGCTCGATCAGTGCGTGGTCAGCGGGCTACGGCCGGGTCAGACGTTCTCCCGGATGGATTCGGGTGTACCGGGCGCGATGGACGACATCGTCACCACGGTCACCTCGATGACGGTGTACGTCGACGCGACCTGCTGAACCAACGCTGCGAGCGAGCAGATCTGGCGTTGGCTATCCGACGCCCTCGAGCGTATCCGTTTCGGTCTGACCGATCCTGGCGATGACCTCCGGTCGGCGGCGCATCAAGAGTAGGTACCACGCCAGCGCCGCGACCATGGTCGCCAGGAACAGGTACGGAATCACGTTGAGCGGGAACACCGGGACCGGATATACGTTGGCGAAGAACGTGTACGCCATCGCCAGGACCGCGACGATCGCCGCCACCCAGACGCCCCGGTTCGGTTGGTTCGTGCGCTTGGTGTAGGCGATGCAGGCCACGGCGACCAGGGAGTACGCGACCATGTAGCCGTAGGTGCCATAGGTATCCACCCACACCACGATCTCCATCGGCTGCACGCCAGCAGCGAGCAGCATGACGTCCAGAACTACTGCGGCGGGTCCAGCCACGAGAAGGACCCGATGCGGCGTGAGATGCTGCTCGTGGGTGCGGCCAAGGCTGTCGGCAACGACGCCCTCCTTGCCCATCACGTACACGATGCGCCCCACCACGTTGAGCGGAGCGACGACGACCGCGAAGAACGACGCACCCACCCCGAAGAGCAGGATCGGAGTGAACCATGACGGCATGCCGATCAGAACGGCGATGTCCTGCAACGGGTTCGCGCTCTCGGCCAGCTTCTCCTGCAGTACCGCGATCTGGGTGTAAGCGGCGAACACGTACAAGACTCCTACGACGACCGCGCTCCAGATGATGGCCCGAGGAATCGCCGTGTAGGGATTGCGCGCTTCGCGGCCCAGCGCGTCGGCGGAGGAGAATCCGACGAAACCCAGGATGCCGAGCACCATTCCGGCGGCGACGCCTTGCAGCGGAACGCCTTCCAATGAGAACTGCGACGGATCCCAGGCGGCCGGGCCGGCCCAGATCAGCGCGAGCACCAGCAGGATGACGATGATGGAGACCGAGATGAGCTCCAGGGTCAACGAAACCCGCGCCGACAGCCGGATGCCGCGAATGGTGAAGAGTGTCGCCAAACCGCCGAGCACGACCGCGAGCACGATCTGCCAGGCCACGCCGGTGGCGGGAATCTTCAGCGCGACCAAGAAGTCGCTCATGTACGAGACGGCGCCGCCGAGCGAGCCGGCGGTTATGCCCCAGCATCCGACCAGCAGCGCCACGCCGGCGACGTAGGCGCCGAATGGCCCAAGGCCCTTGGCGACGTAGGTGTACAGCGAACCCGCTGAGGCGTTGCGGCGGGCGAATACGACGACGCAGTAGCCGACGGCGAGGATGACCACCGTCGCCAGCGCGAACGAGTAGATCGTTCCCTCGCCCGCCGTGAGGTAGATGGCCGCGGCGGTGAACGCGATCACGGCGCTCGGAGCGATGTTCGCGATGGCTTGCGCAGCCAGTTCGGGGCCCGACATCACGCCGCGGCGAAGCCCGGCGTCGGGTGGGGTGGTGGCAGGTGCGTTCATGTGTGTTCCTCTGGATTGGGAGTCGTTGTCGTTCAGGGTGATTCAGGGAATCAAGAGTGTCCGCAGAGCCTCGCCGGACTCGAGGTCCTCGAAGGCGGCCGCGGCTTCGTCGAGCGGTCGGCGCGCCCAGATCAGGGCATCGAGCTTGAGCTGGCCGTCCATGTAGCGGTCGACGAGGGCCGGGATGTCGATCGAGGGCCGCACCGAGCCGTAGTTCGATCCGAGGATTCGTTGATCGGCCTCGGCGAGTACCAGTGGTTCGAACGACGCCTTGGCTCCGGTGGGCGGCAGCCCGACCACCACGGCCGCGCCGCCCAACCCGAGCATCCGGATGGCTTGTTCGGTGGTGCTGGTGTGCCCGAACGCATCGAACGCGTAGTCGACGCCGTCGGGGATCAGGGCGCGAAGCTGTTCCTCGGCGTCCCCATGCGCGGCGTTGATGCGATCGGTCGCCCCGAACTGAACGGCCATGTGCGTCTTGTCATCCCGAACGTCGATCGCGACGATGCGTGCCGCACCGGCGAGTTTGGCGCCCTGGATGACGTTGAGTCCCACGCCGCCGCACCCGATGACGCACACCGTCGCGCCGGGCTCGACGGCCGCGGTGTTGAGGACCGCGCCAACGCCCGTCGCCACCGCGCAACCGACTACCGCGATGACGTCCAGTGGCGCGTCTTCGCGCACCTTGACCGCTCCGGAGGCAGGCACGATCACCTCTTCGGCGAAGGACGAGACGCCGAGGTAGTGGTGCAGCGACTCTTCGCCCAACGACAGCCGTGAGGTGCCGTCGAACAGAGTTCCCAGGGGTGCGACGACGGTGGCGACCTTCTGGCAGCGGGCTTCGTGCCCAGAACGGCAGTAGCGGCATTCGCCGCACGGCGGCACCCACGACAGCACGACGTGGTCACCGACGGCGAGCGTGGTGACGCCCTCGCCCAGTTCGGTCACGACGCCCGAGCCCTCGTGGCCCATGACCAGCGGCGCGGGCGCGTCCCATTCGCCACGCTTGACGTGAAGGTCGGAGTGGCACACGCCCGCCGCGGCGATTCGTACCCGCACCTCGCCGGCCTTCGGCCCCGCCAGGTCGACGTCCACGTACTCGATTGCCGTACCGGGGTCGCGGAAGACGATGGCTTTCACAGGGCTCCTTACGAGTCGGGAATCCCACGAATCGTAAGAACTCGAGGGGTTGTCGGTGGCAGCCGCAAAAAGTGTGGTTTCGGTGCGTCGGATCATCATTTCGTACACTCACGCGGTGGCATACGACGTGCGGTCGATCTCGGAGTACTTCAACGCCGAGCTCGTCGTCGGCGCGGTCGACGCCGCGACGCCCTTGGAGGGCACGATCGTGCTCGCCGACCTGGTCGTGGCGAGCTCACCGGGCTACGCCACCCTGGTCGTCGCGACCCCGGCCGAGTGGGCTGACGCGTTGGCCTCCGACGATCGGCAGGGGCCGTTGGCCGGATGCGTGGCGCTGATCGCAGGCGGTCCGGCGGGCGACGAGATTCGAGCCGCGCTAGAAACGCGGGGCATCACGGCCATCGTCGTGCCCGACCTGCCCGCGGACGTCGTGCATCCGAGACTGACCGCGCTGATCGCAGCCGACCAGGCCGCCGAGGACCGGCGGGTGACCACCGGAACGAAGGTGCTCACCCAGGTGGCCCGGCGCGGCGGCGTGGTGGCGGTCGTCGCCGAACTCGCGCACAGGATCGACGGGTGGGCGGTCCTTCTCGACGCCCACGGCGAGGTGATCACCACCGCAGGCGCGGGCAGTCTGCACGTGCGGGACGCCGGATCGGTGGCGTTCGGACGGCGGGTACGCATCCGTCATCCCGGGCTGCAGGTACACCCCGTGGGTCAGGGCGAGGACGTCAGTGCGTATCTCGTCATCGGTGCACGCGGGTCCACCAGCCGCAGCCGTGACCTGGCCTCGCAGGTCGCCGCCCTGTTGGATCTGCTCTTGCACACGGTGGATCATCCCGCGACCGAGCGGTTGGGGCGTGAGGTGATGGTGTCGACGCTGCTGCGAGGTGGTGCGGAGGCCGCAACGTTGTTGCGTCGCTGGGGCGTTCACGAACCGACGTTGACGGCCTTTGCGGTCGCATCCCGGTCGCGTGCGGTCGATCCGGAACGCCACACCATCCGTTGGTTGGACGAGCTCGGGGCCGTCCACGTCGTGTCCGCCGAGCGCGGGCGGGTGCTCGGTTTCATCGGCGACGATCGCGCTGCCGAACTCGCCGCGATGGTGGAACGGCTCACGGCAGACGCGGGCATGCCGCTGCGAATGGGTTTGGGGTCATCGGCGAAACCCGAGGCGTTGGCCCGCTCGGCCGCCGAGGCGCGGCAGGCGCTGGAGATCGCGATCGTCGACTCGTGCTCGGTGGTTTGGTATCGCACGTTGGCGACCGTGTCCTACGTGTTGGACCACCTCGACGAGAGCGCGACGACGCGGATCGCCGCTGTGCTGGACCCGCTTCGGGATGACGGCGGCCGGCACGGGGCGCTGGCGCGGACGCTCGAGGTGTACCTGGCCGAGCACGGCGCGTGGGGATCGGCGGCCGACCGGCTCAAGGTCCATCGCCAGACACTGACTGCCCGGATTCGCCGCATCGAGGAACTGACCGGGCTGTCGATGTCGAGCCCCGACGACAGGGCGGCGGCGTGGTTGGCGATCCGCGCGTTGAAGAGCCCGGCGCGGAGTGACGAGACCCGAAGCCTCTTGCGTCCCTAACCGACTGCCCGCAACACCGAACGGACCACGTCGGTGATGTATGCGAGTGGCACGGCGTGACGCTGTGCCAGGATGGCGACCATGACAATCGTTCTGGTGCACGGCAATCCCGAGAGTGACGTGCTGTGGGACCCGCTGGTCGATGCCCTCGGTCGCAGGATGTGGTGCGGTTGTCGCCGCCGGGATTCGGTGCTCCGCTGCCCGGCGACTTCCCGGCGACCCATCTGGCCTACCGCGACTGGCTCGAGGACGAGCTGGAGCGAATTGCCGAGCCGGTCGACCTCGTCGGGCACGACTGGGGCGGCGGCCACGTGATGAACGTGGTGATGCACAGGCCCGAGCTGGTTCGCAGCTGGGCGAGCGACGCCGTCGGCTTGTTCGACCCCGACTACGTCTGGCACGACCTCGCACAGGTCTGGCAGACGCCGGGCGCCGGCGAGGAACTCGTGGACACCATGTTCGGCGGCACGGTTGAGGACCGAACGGCGCAGCTGGCCGCGCTGGGCATCCCCACCGACATCGCCACGTCGATCGCCGCGGTACAGGGGCCCGAGATGGGGCGGGCGGTCCTGCTGCTGTACCGGTCGGCAGCCCAGCCCGCGATGGCCGAAGCCGGTCGGGCGCTCGAGAACGCGGCGGCGCGGCCGGGCCTTTCCATACTGGCCTCCGAGGATCCCTACATCGGCTCGGACGAGACCCGGCGTCGGGCGGCCACCGTGCCGGGGCGCGCACGGAAGTGCTTGACGGCCTTGGACACTGGTGGATGGTGCAGGATCCGGCGAGCAGCGCCGCGGCCCTCACCCGGTTCTGGGAAACCGTCGGGTAGACCACCCGGCACCGTGGCCATCCGATGGCCCCGGTTGTCGATGGACGCATCCGACTAGGCTGGTTTGCCATGCGAGTGGGAGTACTGGGTGCCAAGGGCAAGGTCGGCGCGACGATCGTCGACGCGGTCAAGAACGCCGACGATCTGACGTTCACGGCCGGAGTCGATGCCGGCGAGCCCCTGTCCCTGCTCACCGACAGTCAGACCGAGGTCGTCGTCGACTTCACCCACCCCGACGTCGTGATGGACAACCTCCAGTTCCTGATCGGGGCGGGCATCCACGCGGTGGTGGGCACCACCGGTTTCACCGACGAGCGCATCGCGCAAGTGCAAGCGTGGGTCGAGGCCAAGCCCGACGCCGCCGTCCTCATCGCGCCCAACTTCGCCATCGGCGCGGTCCTGTCGATGCAGTTCGCCAAGCAGGCGGCACGGTTCTTCGAGTCGGTGGAAGTCATCGAACTGCACCATCCGCACAAGGCCGACGCGCCGTCGGGTACCGCCGCGCGCACCGCCCGGCTGATCGCCGAGGCCCGAAAGGGCTTGCCGCCCAACCCCGATGCCACCAGCACCGGCATCGACGGCGCACGCGGCGCCGACGTCGACGGCATCCCCGTGCATTCGATCCGGCTGGCCGGCCTGGTCGCCCACCAGGAGATCCTGTTCGGCACTCAGGGGGAGACGCTCACCATTCGTCACGACAGCATGGATCGCACCTCGTTCGTCCCGGGCGTACTGCTCGGAGTGCGCAACGTCGCGAGGTTCCCCGGCCTGACCGTCGGAATCGAGCCACTTCTCGACCTCCCATGACCGACGACTCACGTGCCCTGCGCATCCAGCTGCTGATCGGCTTCATGTGCGTGGCCCTGGTCGTCTACTTCGTCCTGCTCGGTCGCGCCGGCGTCATGCTCATCGCATCGGGACGGCCCGCCGCGGCAGGCCTCGGCGTCGCGGTCTTCCTGCTGCCGGTCGTCGGGCTGTGGGCGATGATCGCCACGCTGCGAGCGGGTTTCGCCCATCAGCGGCTCGCCCGGCTTGCGCGCGAGGACGGCATGGAACTCGACACCAGCGCACTGCCACGCAGGCCATCCGGACGGATCGAACGCGAAGCAGCCGACGCGCTGTTCGAGTCGGTGCGCGCCGAACTCGAGGACGATCCCGACAACTGGCGCCGGTGGTACCGGCTGGCCCGAGCCTACGACTACGCGGGGGACCGGGGCCGTGCCCGGGAAACCATGAAGAAGGCCGTGCAGATGTACGAGGAGCGGGCGTGAGCACTTTGCTCGTCGTGCATCACACGCCGTCGCCCCACATGCAGGAGATGTTCGAGGCGGTCCTGTCCGGCGCGACCGATCCCGAGATCGAGGGCGTCGACGTCGTTCGGCGGCCCGCGCTCACGGTGTCGCCGTCCGACGTGCTGGCCGCCGACGGCTATCTCCTCGGCAGCCCGGCCAACCTCGGGTACATGAGCGGCGCTCTCAAGCATGCGTTCGATGTCTGCTACTACCCCTGCCTGGACGCCACCCGTGGCCGCCCCTTCGGTCTCTACCTCCACGGCAACGAGGGCACCGAGGGAGCCGAGCGGGCCATCGACGGCATCACGACCGGGCTCGGTTGGGTGAAGGTAGCCGACCACGTAGTGGTATCGGGCAAGCCAACCAAGGCCGACGTCGACGCCTGCTGGAACCTCGGTGCCTACCGTGGCGGCAACCCTGATGGCTTGAGCCGAACTCGTCGGTCCTCGCCGTCGGAGAACATCGACCTCGGAAGCCGCCGGTGCGGTTATCGTTGTCCGGCCGGGCTGAACGAGGAGTGCAGTGCGATGGACATGATCAAGTACGCGACGATCTGTGCGGCTGCCGTCGCATCGGTAACCGCTTGCGGAGGAGGCGTCTCGCACGACGCCGCGTCTACTGGTCAATCGGTCGCGCCCCTTGCCGCCACGAGTGAATCCGCATCCCCCTGCTCGTCGGCGACGGCGGATGCCTTGAAGTCGGCCGCGCAAAGTGGGTTTCGGGGAACCTGTTTTCCGGGCCGTTTACCGTCAATGAGGTGCTGTGCTCCGGCGATTGGGCGAAGGCCCTGATCATCTCATGAAGGCTCCTTCCCCAACACGAATCCCCCCGGCATCACGCTGTTCCACCACGACGGCGGCGGTTGGCGCACAGTGACATACGGCAGTGGGTTCGATTGCACCGACGAGGGCATACCACCGTCGATTGCCGCCGAACTCGAATGCAATGGATGAACGGGCGCGTCGCCCGCTCGCGCGTCGCGCGGGGTTAGCTGCCTCGATGCGTTTCACCGCACCGATCGCCCTAGCAGCACTGTCGCTGCTGTTATCGGCTTGTGGTGGTAGCGGAAGTTCCAACACCGCGCCACCGACGGCGCCGGTAACTAGCGGAATGACGTCCACCGAGACTGGTGCGCCGCGGGCAAGTTCTGCAACAACCGAGGCGACGATTTCCGCGCCGTCACCCGACAATGCGGGTCAGCCCGCTCCGCGTGGGCTTCTCTCCAAGGAGTCGTATTGGAACAAAGGTTCACAGCGGTTTCTGTACTCTGAGTGCATCGCAATGGGCGACAGGAAACGCGGCACTTCAGCGGCTGATCGCGGTTGGCGTCTTTCTAACGGCGCACTCGCCTGTGCCTCTGATCCCTCCGTGGGTGTATGGGGAAACCGACTGATCCACTTCGTGCTGTATTTTCGAACCGCCGACGGACGCGTCCACGGCGCTGGCGACAACGGTTAGCCTTCTACCGTCTGATGCCCAACAAACCGGCTCGGTTGAACAAGTCAACCTCGATTGGTCGGTCTACCGCGGCATGGGGTCATGCAAGCATGTGACGTTTGAGTCTGGTGCGCTTGCAGCGGCAGTCCGCGACGCATATTCAGACTGGAACGCCCCAGCAGAGCTGGCCGACGTAAAGCTCTACTCGGGAAACGTCATCGTGCCCGATGGGTCCGACCAGATGTACCGAGCTGACTCAATACATGCAGCGACGGTCTCAATTTCTAGCGGCGGTAGCGACCCCGGCTGTTGAAACCCAGCCTATACGGAGAGGTGTTGTAGCCCAACCGATCTCATTCATTACACAGCCCCGCGCGGGACCCTCTGGCGCCATTTATGCCATCTATCTTCCTCCACGGCGATGAGGGCACCGAAGGAGCCGAACGCGGCGTCGACACGATCACGACAGGGTTGGGTTGGGTGAAAGCCGCTGAGCACGTGGTGGTTTCAGGGAAGCCGACCAAGGACGATCTGCAGGCTTGCTGGGAGCTTGGGGCGACGGTCGCGGCTCAGCTGATGGATTGACGCGAATTTGAGAATCCCTTGAGGCGCGCCCAATAACTTTGCACTCATGCAACGCACTACATGTCGGCGACCTGGGGCTGCGATCGCGTTTGTCGGCGTGATCGTCGCCGCGGGGTGCAGCTCACATCAACCTGCCGAGCCGTCGCCGCAGGCATCGTCGCCAGGCGTGACGACCTCTTTCGTCCCGGTGCCGTCGTCGACCACCGTCACCCAGTTCGACGCGCAGTGGATGGGGCTGACTCCCGACCAGCCGCTGGGCTGGAAGGAACTCAACCGCACGATCACAGGCGAGTTCCAACAGTTCAGCCTGCGGCCGGCCGACGAGACCGAGATGAGGTTCAATTGCAACGGGTGTGCGAAGTGGACCGTCGACCTGACCGCCTATGCCCCAAGCCAATTCGATCCCGCGGAAGTGCGGATGGGTCAGCCGGTCAACGTCAACGGCGAGGGCGACGGCTTTCTGGCCGAAGACCCCGCCACGCACACCGCCACGTTGGCTTGGCCGTACGCGGACGACGCGTGGGCGACGGTGAAGGGTTTGACCCCGGCCACCACGCAACTCGATCGCATGGTCGAACTCGCTCATGCCCTCAAGCCGACGGAACGTACCCCGATTCGGCTTCCGCTGAGCATGCCGGACGTGCCCGCGGACATGCCGTTGGCGGAGATCAACATCGATGGGACGGGGGATTTCGGCACCATGATCACGTTCGCTCCGTGCGGCAGCCCCGTCAATGGCGGGGCGGGCAAATGCGAACGCCAACCCAACACCGAGACCATGTACGTGCACATCTGGCCGTCCGACCGTCTCGACCGACACTTCGAGGAGGAAGCAGCGGTGCCGATGACGATCGGCGGCAAGGACGGCTTCTTCGATGACGCACTGAACGGGGCAGGCGATCACGCCGCCGTGCAGGTGGCGCCCGGCATGCTGGCCGTCTTCGAGAGCGGCGTAGGTGACGTGTACCGCACCGGCGATCCTCCGCAGCCACCGACGAGGCTCAAGACCATTCTCGCCACGCTCGAGTGGGCGTCGGATCCTGCGGACGAAACGACGTGGCGACCGGTCTCCGACTGGGCGAAATAACGCAACGGCGGCACTCGACACTGTAGAAAGCAGGCATGCCTGGAATCGCCGAACTCGCACTTGGTGCCGCTCCCATCGCCGGCGGTGCACTGCTCGGCATCGCCGCGGGCAGCTTCAAGGGGCCGGATTACCGCGCGCTGATCAAGCAGGACCTCGACCTGCTGGACCGGTTGCCCGCCGACCAGACCGAGCGGCGCGCCAACTTGCAACGCAGCATCGATCAGCGCATCGACGACCTGATCATGTCAGCGGAGAAGGGCCGCGAACTGCGTGAGATCGCCGCTTCCTACAAGGGCAACTGGCGCGACATCGTGGTGTTCATCTGCGCCGTGCTGTTCACCATCGTCTGGTGGAACGTCAGCCACAGCCGGTCGAACTGGCTGGTGATGTTCATCCTGATGATCGCGCTCATGGTGGTGGCAGGCGTCTATGCCGGCCGGGGCATCTGGCGGGCACTTCGGGCGCTGATACGCCACCGCGACGACGATCAGTAGTGGTAGGTGTCCGACGGCGCGGGGACGTGATCGGGGTCGTCGCTGAACTCGGACTCGTGGATGCCGTACGCCTTGGCCAGATCGAGGATCTTGTTGGCGCGGGCGATGCGCGGCAGGTCTGAGCCGTTGCGGATCTCGCCGCCGTCGCGCTGAAATTCGGTGAAGAACTCCTTGGCCCAACTGATTTCGTCCTGAGACGGCGACAAGCCCTCGTTGACCGTGGAGCACTGGTCGGGGGTCAGGCAGATCTTGCCGGTCATGCCGAACTCTGCCGAGACGGCGGTGGCCTCGCTGAGCTTCAGCGCGCTCGATCCGACCGTCGGCCCGTCGATGGCGCTCGGCAGGTGAGCTGCCTTGGCCGCGATGGTGAAGCGTGACCGCGCGTAGGCCAAGGTGGCCGGGTTCTCGCCGAACCCGGTGTCCCTGCGGAAGTCGCCGATGCCGAAGGCAAGCCGGAAGGTGCCCTTGGTCGCGGCGATCTCGGTGATGCGCTCCAGCCCGCGGGCGGTCTCGACCAGCGCGACGATCGGCACGTTCGGCAACCGCTTGGCCGTCTCGGTGACGTGGTCGACCGACTCGACCATCGCCAGCATGATGCCGCCGACCGATGTGTTGGACAGCAATTCGAGGTCGTCGGCCCACCACTGGGTGCCGAAGCCGTTGACCCGGACCCAGTCGGAGTTGCCCGCGGCCAGCCATCGCGTCACGTTGTCGCGGGCTACGGCCTTGTCCTTGGGCGCGACCGCGTCCTCGATGTCGAGGACGACGATGTCGGCGCGCGAGTGGGCGGCCGGGGCGAAGCGGTCGAACTGCGCGCCGTTGACCAGCAGCCAGCTCCTGGCGAGTACCGGGTCGATGCGAAATCCCGGCTCGCTGGGGTCTGATTCGTTGACGCTGGTCTGGTCGTACACGCGTTAATCGTCGCCTACCGCGCCACGATCAGGCAAAGCGGGCCGACGCGGGGGTCAACCCAACTTGGCGCCGAAGAAGGTCTCCATCGCGTTCCAGTGCCGCTGAGCGGCGGCCACGTCGTAGGGCGCGTTGTCGGGCACGGCGAAACCGTGTCCGGCGGCGTAGTTCTCGATGGTGTGCTCGACGCCGGCAGCGGTGAGCGCCTTGTCCAGGGTCTCGGCGTGTTCGGCGGTGAACGACGCATCGTTCTCCGCGCCGCCGACGTACACCGCGGCCTGGATCTGGTCGGCCAGGAGGTGAGGGCTGCCGGGATCGTCGGACGCGAGGCCGCCGCCGTGGAACGACATCGCCGCGGCGACCCGCTCGGGCACCCGGCCCGCGACGACCAACGACGTGCGGCCGCCCATGCAGTAGCCGGTGGTGCCGAACGTGGCGCCGGTGACCTCGGGTCGGGACTCGAGGTAGTCGAAGAACGCCGTGGCGTCGCTGGCCATGAGGTCGGGCGTCACTTTCGCGATCATGGTGAACAGCCGTTGGCGCTCGGCTTGGTCGGTGAACACCGTCGCCATCTCGAACGGTGTCCATTCGCCGTCGCGGTAGTAGACGTCCGGGAGCAGCACGGCGTAGCCGTAGTCGGCCAGCCTCTCGGCCATGTCACGGAAAACCGGGCGCGTCCCGCCGGCGTCCGGATACATCACCACGCCGGGCCACGGGCCGTTGCCCTCGGGGGTGGCAAGTGTGACGGGGCATTCCCCGTCGGCAGTGGTGATGGTGTCTGCGATCGTCGGCATGCCATCCGTTCTACTCCACGCAGCTGGAAGTAAGCTGGGCGAGTGCCGATCGCTGCGCCGATTCCGACGCCCTATGAGGATCTCCTGCGGTTGGTCCTCGAGACCGGTACCCCGAAGTCCGACCGCACGGGCACCGGTACGCGAAGCCTGTTCGGCCACCAGATGCGCTACGACCTGGCGTCGGGCTTCCCGCTGATCACCACCAAGAAGGTGCACACCAAGTCGATCATCTACGAGTTGCTGTGGTTTCTGCGTGGCGATTCCAACATCGGTTGGCTGCACGAGCACGGCGTCACCATCTGGGATGAATGGGCTTCTCCGACAGGTGATCTCGGTCCGGTATATGGCGTGCAGTGGCGGTCTTGGCCGACGCCCACCGGCGAGCACATCGACCAGATCAGCGCTGCACTCGAGCTGCTGAAGAGCGATCCCGACTCGCGGCGCAACATCGTGTCGGCCTGGAACGTCGGGGAGATCCCGCAGATGGCGCTGCCGCCGTGTCACGCCTTCTTCCAGTTCTACGTCGCCGACGGCAAGCTGTCCTGCCAGCTGTATCAGCGCAGTGCGGACCTGTTCCTCGGCGTCCCGTTCAACATCGCCAGCTACGCGTTGCTGACGCACATGATGGCCGCACAGGCCGGGCTCGGCGTTGGGGAGTTCGTCTGGACCGGCGGGGACTGCCACATCTACGACAACCACGTCGAGCAGGTCACCCTGCAACTCAGCCGTGACCCGCGGCCGTACCCGCAACTCGTTCTCGCGCACCGTGATTCGATCTTCGACTACACCTACGACGACATCGAGATCAAGAACTACGATCCACACCCGGCGATCAAGGCTCCCGTCGCCGTATGACGGGGTCGGTCGGGCTGATCTGGGCCCAGTCCAGCTCTGGTGTGATCGGCCGCGACAACGGCATCCCGTGGCGGCTGCCCGAGGACCAGGCGCGGTTCAAGGAGCTGACCCTGGGCCACACCGTGGTGATGGGGCGGTTGACCTGGGAGTCGCTGCCCGCGAAGGTGCGGCCACTGCCGGGACGCAGAAATGTCGTAGTGACGCGGCAAGATGACTTCATGGCTGACGGAGCGACCGTGGTGGGTGGCCTCGACGAGGCTCTCGCCGATGACGAGAACTGGGTGATCGGGGGCGCGCAGATCTACGCGCTGGCCCTGCCGATCGCCACTCGGTGCGAGGTCACCGAGGTGGAGATCGACCTGCCACGCCAGGACGACGACGCGGTGGCGCCGGTGCTCGACGAAGGCTGGGCGGGTTCCACGGGGGACTGGCTGACCAGTGCGTCGGGCCTTCGGTACCGGTTCCTGAGCTACTCCGCGGCGATGAAGCTGACGGCGGACGCGGCGCGCCGGACTGCGGTCGCCGCGCAGGGCTTCGGCGAGGCCAAGCCCGCCGGGGCGGTCACCCGGGCGCACCTGCGGCAGGCTCGTCTCCCGGATCCAGGTGCTGCAACTCGACTCGGTGTCGGTGGCCGTGCGGGCGCATTACGCGCCGATCTTCAGCAGGCTCGGCCCCTACGACCGCGACGTCCTGGACCGGGCGGCGTGGAAGCACAGTGCGCGCTCACCGCGGCTGCTGGTCGAGTACTGGGCGCACGAAGCCGCGCTGATGGCCGTCGAGGACTGGCCGCTGCTGCGGTGGCGCATGCGCGAGTACGAGCACGGCCGGTGGGGCACCGAGATCGTCAAGAAGAACGCCAAGCTGGCCGAGGACGTCGTCGCAGCCGTGGCCGAACTCGGCCCGTCGACGGCTGGTCAGATCGAGGCCCACCTGGAGACGGAACCCCGCGGCCGCAAGGGCCCGTGGTGGGACCGCAGCGACACCAAGTGGGTGGCAGAAGCGCTGTGGTCATCGGGGGTGCTGACGACGGCGACGCGCGTCGGCTTTGCCCGCCACTACGACCTCACCGAACGGGTGTTGCCGCCGGACGTGTTGGCCCGGGAGGTCGACGACGACGAAGCGATTCGCGAGCTGGCGCTGCGGGCGGCCACCGCACTGGGCGTGGCGACTGAGGCCGACATCCGCGACTACTTCCGGCTGTCGCCGAAACAGGTCGAAGCCCGCCATCGCCAAGCTGGTCGCCGACGGAGAACTCGAACCGCGTCGAGGTCGAGGGCTGGAGCGCGCCCGCGTATCTGCCTGCCGGGCCAGACGGTTCCCCGACGCGATCGTGGCACGGCGCTGCTGTGCCCGTTCGACCCGCTGATCTTCTTCCGGCCCCGCGTCGAGCGGGTCTTCGAATTCCACTACCGCATCGAGATCTACGTGCCGCAGCCCAAGCGCCAGTTCGGCTACTACGTATGGCCGTTCCTGCTGGACGGGCGGCTGGTGGGCCGGGTGGACCTCAAGGCCGAACGCACCGCGGACGCGCTGCACGTGGTGGGTGCGTTCGCCGAGCCGGGCCAGGACCTCGGACGGGTGGCCGCGGCTCTGGCCGGCGAGCTGAAGTCGATGGCGTCGTGGCTGGGCCTGGCCGAGGTCACGGTGGGGAAGCGGGGCGATCTGGTGGGGAAGCTAGCTCGGGAGTTGGGTTGACCGCGCCCGACGACAATCTAAGTCGTGACGGGGCGGGCTCCGGCGCAGTCTTCCCGGGTGTGCCACCGAAGATCGCCGTTCCGGATTGGTACCCAGAACTGCTCGACGCCGTCGCGGACCGGGTGCAGACTGGCCGTCTGCGCGCGATTGCAGCGGCAAACCAGGAGCTCGTCAATACCTACGGGGCGGTGGGTAACGAGATCCTGGGTCGGCAGGATGCCGAGGGATGGGGCGCCCGGGTCATCGACCGGCTCTCGGCTGACCTCCGTGAGCGCTTCCCGGATGCCAAAGGATTTTCGGCACGCAACCTCAAGTACATGCGGGCCTTCGCGGCCGCATGGCCGGACGCGGCAGTTGTGCAAGCGAGACTTGCACAATTGCCGTGGTATCACCACATCGCGTTACTGGAGAAGCTGGATGCCCCCGACCTGCGCCTTTGGTACGCCCAGGTGGCGCTCGACCAAGGCTGGAGCCGCGACGTCCTTGCCCATGACATCGACACGGAATTCCACGAGCGCGCCGGCAAGGCCGTCACCAACTTCGCCCGTGCACTGCCGCCAGCAGACTCCGACCTGGCGCAGCAGGCTACCCGCGACCCCTACCTCTTCGACTTCGTCGGCATCGCAGACATCCGACGCGAGCACGACCTCGAACGAGCACTGACCGACCACGTCGAGAAGTTCCTCCTCGAACTCGGCCAGGGCTTCGCATTCGTCGGTCGACAGGTCCACTTGGAGATCGGGGACGCCGACTTTTTACGCCGATCTGCTCTTCTACCATTTGAGGCTGCGGTGCTTCGTGGTGATCGAACTCAAGGTCGGCGACTTCGACCCCAGCTTTCTCGGCCAGCTTGGCATGTACATGGCCGCCGTCGACGATCTTCTGCGCCACGCCGACGACAGACCCACCATTGGGCTCATCCTGTGCAAGACCAAGAACAACGTCGTGGCCGAATACGCGCTGCGCGCGGATACGCCGCGCCCATCGGCGTTTCGGAATGGAAGACCACCATCACCGCGAGCCTGCCCGCCGAGCTCGAAACCAGTCTTCCCACAGTCGAAGAACTCGAAGCCGAGCTCGATAGCGCGGCCCACGAAGGAGACACACCATGACCTGGGCGAGGACGGGCCAGCCACACTAGGCGCAGTGTCGCTCGAGATGAATGCCGCATGGCTCAGCATCTGTGGCAGCACCGCTTG
Source organism: uncultured Actinomycetota bacterium (assembly GCA_963849055.1). GTDB lineage: Bacteria > Actinomycetota > Actinomycetes > Mycobacteriales > Mycobacteriaceae > Mycobacterium. The sequence goes on along the minus strand of CAWKFI010000007.1, from coordinate 421,939 downwards.
CGGATGTTCCGCCTCTCCAACTGGTGACCCCGATCGAATCGTTTCCATGTTCCACCTCCGGGGTGTCGTTCAACGTGTGACCAGGATGTCGCTCGGTACATGTCCGAAACGATGTCGTCTCGATCGCGCCGACAACGGACTTCAGTGGCACACCTTCGACGACCGAACTGGCGAAACCAGCGTGCATTCGTTGATGAATCATCCTGCGCACGAACGCTTCGGCCACCGCGTCCACCGCCGCCCTATGCGCCGGAGTCACCGATCCCAAATCACCCTCGGTGGATCAGGGCTCAGAACGCCCGCAGGTTGTCCCGCAGCAGGGCATGTGAATAGCTCGTCCGGGTAAGACCCCTCGCCTGCAGCGCCGGTACCAGCCCGTCGCATATCTCGATGATCCTGTGACGTGTCAGCGACCCGCCATCCCCTGGGAACAGGAAGCCGTCGCCGCCGACCTCTTCCATCGCCGCCGCCATGATGTCGGCGACCTGGTCCGGCGTACCGATGGCCTCGAATGAGGTAGCGCCGCCTGCCGATCGGGCCTCCATGCACTGGCGCAGCGTCTTGCCGGTTCCCCACTGGGCGAACCCAGCGAGTGATCCCTGTTCGCCGCGCGTGACGAAGTAGGGGACCGGCTCGTCAAGATCCATCTTGGTGAAGTCCGCGTAGAAGTTCGAGCTCAACGCCTTGAGACGGGCCGGGATCTCCTCCTCGCTCATCGGCTTGATCTTGGCTCGTGCCTCCGCCTCGGTCTCGCCGAGGATCGGGGAGAACAGGAACATCACCTTCACGTCATCAGGATCGCGCCCAGCGGCGGTGGCCTGGTTGCGGATGTCCGCTCGGTACTCCTTCATCCCTTCGACTCCAGTCGCCCACGCGATGATCGCATCCGCGTGCTTGGCGGCGAAGGCCCGCCCCGCGGGGGACCCCCCGGCTTGCAGGTAGACGGGACGGCCCTGCGGTGAGCGGACACACGTCAGGGGACCCCGTGACTTGAAGTGCTTGCCGACGAAGTCGACGTCATGGACCTTACTGGGGTCGATGTAGATCCCCTTCTCGCGATCGCGCACGATCGCTCCCGGTTCCCAGCTGTCGCACAGGGCGTTCACGAGCTCGACGAACTCGTCGGCGATCTCATAGCGCAAATCATGCTCCGGCATCTCGTCGAGGCCGTAGTTCTGGGCCGCTTCGTCCTTGGCGCTGGTGACCACGTTCCAGCCGAAGCGCCCACTCGTGAGCGAGTCCATGGTGGACGCCAAGCGCGCCAACGCATACGGGTGGTAGAACGTCGTGGACATCGTCGCGACGATGCCCAGTTGCCGGGTCAACGCGCCGACCTTCGCGGCCAGCGGCACCGGATCCTGTTTCGGACAGGAGTCTCCGTTCTCCAGGGCGCGAGCCGTGGTGCCTTCCAGACCGCGCGGGATCCCGACGGTGTCTTCCAGCATCAGGAAGTCGAAGCAGGCCCGCTCGAGCGCTTGGGCCAGCTCGACGTAGAAGTCCCCCGTGAACGGAACGCCCTCCGATAGCGTGTACGGAGTCTTCCACTCGTTGGCCTGGAAAGTCTGGAACCACCCGAGGTGGAACGGTTTTGCTGGCATCTGTCCTCATTAACGAGATTGAACTGTCAGCGAAATCCAATCGCGGCATCGTGTCCACCATGTTTCCCCCGGGTCTCGCTGGAATTAGGCTGATAGGTCGCGAGTCTGGGCACAGGCAACCCATGTTCCCGCTCTGTGAGCGGTTGGCTTGGATATCCGCCCGGACGCAATCTGGATTCGGGACAACGACATTGGTGACCGCGCCACCTTGAAGACACCCATCCGGTCGGCGAGAATCTTGGCGGGGCTCCCCGCCGATTGCCCCGAGAGTTTCGGCGACATCGGCCACATCTGCGCGTTCGCGATGGCCAACGCCTCCCGGTTCGGATTGCAGGACGTGATCTGGCCGGGCGTCTACTCCACGCCGGTCGGGCCCAAGCCACGGGCTACGGACACTTCGACCACGTGCACATCACCACGACACCGCGCGGCTGACCCGTCGGCCAACCGGGCTCGCGGAATTTGTCGGTGGGTGCGCGCATGCTGGCGGCATCTACGACGAAAGGAGCCGCGATGTGCTGGCGCTGTGACAATCCGGACGGCACCACCGAGGAGTACCTGGAGGAGCTGCGCGCGATGATCGCGGACCACGGCTGGGCGGTCCAATACGTCGAGAGCGACAACCGACCGTCGGCCTACACGGTCGGGTTACACGCCCGCGGTCTCCCGGAACTGTTGATGACCGGCCTCTCCGCCGAGGTCTCCTGTCGAGTGCTCAACTCGATCGCACACATGATTGTCGACGACGGCGTCGTGGTTGCGCCGGCGATGCACATCGACTACCAAGATCGGTTCCTCATCGAGGTGGTTCAGGTGGAGCACCCCGATGTCCACATGAGATTCGCTGTCGAGCTCTTCGGCCCGAAGGTCCGTGCGATGCAATTGGTATGGGCTGACGAGAAGGGGCGTCTTCCGTGGGAGGCGGGGTGGGGCCATGGCCGTCGTCGCCAACCCGTCCTGGGACGGCGTGCGGACTGGCCAAACTCGGCTGCCTAAAACAGCGATTCGCCGTTGTGCATCGGCGACTCGCCGAATGTGGACATTGCGTGAGAACGCTGACGTCGGCGCACTTCAGCGGACTGTCGTCTCAAACTCACGGCGGAAACGGATATTGCGGGTTGCCAGCAATGTCACTGTTTTCATCCGATGAATCAGGGACGCACCGGGCGGCCCACACCGCCACGGTAGATCAGCTATCAAAGCGCCTCGACGCCAACGGGTTTAGTGGCCTGTGCCAGGTTCCGCGGTCGCTTTTCCGGTGCCTTTGCCGCGCCACGCGCCTCCCCAGAACCTCCTGACTGCATTGCTGCGCACGCGCCGAGGGATCTGCGCTTCGCGAGCTGCGCCGTCAGTCGCTTGCCTCGCCGCGTGGGAAGAATAGCTATAGCACCGCTATAGCGCCACACCTATAGCGGTGCTGTATATCGATTCGTGGGTACGAAATCGCTTCTGGTCGCCGCACCCCCGACCGGGTGGTGTTCCGCGCGGAGCTTCCCACCAACGCGACACTTCGTGTCCATCCCCATCGGCCAATCGTCAGGATGATCAGGGATTCCGTATCCGAGAGGTCGCCCATCTAGCCGAGCGGCGCGGTCAGCTCAGCGGAATGTCGTTGTCGCCCTTGGACTCCTGGTATTGCTCGGAGAGCGTCGCGTAGCGGTCCCGGATCCGCTGCGCCTGGGCGCGCAGTTCGGAGCGCAACGGTTCGGATTCGGACTCCACCAAGTCGCGGATCGAGTAGGCGGTCCAGAACGCATTGCTGCGGCGGTAGCCGCCGGGTTCCAGCCCGAACACTTCCTTGAGGATCGTCAGATCGTGCGGAATGGCGAAGGCGTCCCGTGAATCCTCGTGGCTGTAGAAGTAGTAGTAGTTGTCGAACCCGGCCCAGGTGATCGCCGACATGCACAGCGTGCAGGGCTCGTGCGTGGTCAGGAAGACCAATTCGGGCGTCGGCGGGCGATCCGTCAGTTCGTAGAACTCGTTGAGCGTGTTGATCTCACCGTGCAGCAGCGGGTTGTCGGTCTCGTCGTTGGTGCCCACCATCACCAGCGACAGGTCCGACTTGCGCAGGATCGCCGCGCCGAACACCTTGTTGCCCGCGGCGACACCGCGTTCGGTCAGCGGAGGCATCGGCCAGGATTCAGAACTAGGGGCGTGACGGACTCCGATGCGACACCCGGGATCGCTGCGGCGATGTCGAAGTAACTTGCTGCCCAAATCGATGGCCATTTAATCGACACCACCCGTCCGCTCGAGGCACGCCAGATTTGTTGCGTCGCAATCTGATGATGCAGACGGAAAAGAGGTGAGAGATGTTGGCAGACAGCGTGAGTCCGATCGTTGTCGGCGTTGACGAGGACGGCTGGCTTGCCACCAGCGACCTCGGGCGGATCGACGGCGACGGCAATCTCCGGCTGGCGGGACGTGCGTCCGAGATGTACATCCGGGGCGGCTACAACGTCTACCCGATCGAGGTCGAGAACGTGCTCGCTGAGCACCCCAAGGTGGTCGTCCCGGCGGCGGTCGTGGGCACTCCTGCCCCCGGTCATCGGCGAGATCGGCGTGGCGTTCGTCGCCGCGACGTAGCGCACCAACTCGTCGAGGACAGGGATGTCAGGGACCGCGATCAATAGACCACGCAGTGCGTCGCCCCGCCGTCGACGGCAATGGTCTGTCCCGTCACAGCTCCACTCAGTGGAGACGCGAGGAAGACCGCCATTGCGGCCACGTCGGCCGGCTCGACCATCCGTCCCACCGGAACCTCCTTGGCTCGTAGGGCCTCGGCCTCGCTGAAGCTCACGCCCAAACGCGCCGCGAGCTCGGCGATTCGCGGTGGGTGGCGATCGGTGTTGGTCACCCCGGGATGGATCACATTCACGGTGATGCCCTCCGCTGCAACGTCGACGCTCAGGCGCTTGGCGAAATTGGCGACGAACGCATTGCCCAGGCCACTCGCAAACCCGCCGCCTGGCCCGGCCACTGCGCGGGCTGACGTACCGCCGAGCAAGATCACCCTGCCGTGACCGGACGCTCGCAGGTACGGCAATGCCGCGCGAGTCACCCGCACAGAAGTCAAGCCCTTACCGTTCACCCTCTCCATGAGCTGGTCGTCGGTAACCACCTCGAGGTCGGCCGGGTGAGAGTCGACGTTGGTCGATGCGTTGCTGACGAGGATGTCCAATCCACCGAACGCCGACGCGCACTCGTCAACCGCACGCCGGCAGTCGTCGGCGTCCAGCAGATCCATGACGATCACCGCACTCTTGACTCCCTCGGCCTCGACGAGTTCGGCGGTCGCCTCCAGCGGCTCGCGCGTCCGTCCGCACACCGCCACGTGAACGCCCTCACGCGCCAACGCCACCGCGATCGCCTGGCCTATGCCACGACCGCCGCCCGTGACCAGCGCGGCTTCCTTACTGAGTTGCAGATCCACGGCTCTCCTCTTTCTCGGCGTCGATACCTAATACCTACGAGGCGCACCATTTCGCCGACGTTTCCGTGCACGTTCGCACGGCAGCCCGACTGCCGCGGTGGACCTGGCGAGGACGCCGTGGCGCAGGTGGGATCGACTCGGCCTACCGGCGATCGGAGCGCTGAGCAGCGGCTCGGACGTGGGTCAATCGCCACGCACGATCGAAAGGCATGCGAAATGTTCGCGCTTGCCATAGTGGCACCATGACGCGACCGCTCGATCGTCACGACCGGGGGAACCGGCACGACGCCCTCCGCCGTTTCTTCAGCCTCGACTCCGGTGGGACGCGATGACTGTCACCGCCGGAGCCCGGCTGCGCGTCGGGATGCACGTTGGCGGCGAGGAGGTGTCGGCCGTAGGCGGCCGGTGGTTCGACAGCATCGACCCGTTCACCGGCCAGGCGTGGGCCGAGGTCGCTCGGGGCGACGCCCGCGACGTCGAGCGGGCCGTCGCGGCCGCGCACGCCGCCTTCGTGGACGGCCCATGGTCCGAGCATGACCGCGACCGCCCGGGGCAGGATCCTGCATCGAGTCGGCGACCTCGTGCTGGACCACCTCGACGAGCTGGTGGCGGCCGAGAGCCGCGACAACGGAAAGTCGTATGCCGAACTGCAAGCGGCGCTGCGGACGATGGCTGGCTGGTACCACTACTACGGCGGCCTGGCCGACAAGATCCAAGGCGACGTCATACCGGTCGACCGGGCCGACGCGCTGAACTACACGCTGCACGAGCCGTACGGAGTGGTGGTCGCCATCCTCCCGTGGAACTCGCCGCTGCGGCTGGCGTCGTGGAAGCTGGCGCCGGCCCTGGCCGCCGGCAACACGGTCGTCGTAAAGCCCTCGGAGCACACCTCGACGTCGATCGTCAGGATGATGGGTCTGCTCGCCGAGGCGGGCTTGCCGGACGGCGTCGTGAACGTCGTGAGCGGCTTCGGTCCCGACGTGGTGCCGCCGCTCGTAGAGCATCCGCTCGTCCGCAAGGTTTCGTTCACCGGCGGGGCGGTCGCCGGCACCGTCGTCGCCGAGCTCGCCGCTCGCGCTGGCAAACCGGTCACGCTCGAGCTCGGCGGGAAGTCTCCGCATCTCGTCTTCGCCGACGCCGATCGGGGGCGGGCGGCTGCCGGTGTCGCCGCGGGCGTGTTCTCCTCCGGGGGCCAGACGTGCCTCGCAGGATCACGACTCATCGTCGCGCGGTCGGTGCACGACGAGCTCGTCGAACGAGTGGTCGCCATCGGCGAGAAGATCCGCTTCGGAAATCCTTCCGACCCCGCCACCAACGTCGGGCCGGTGGCGACCGAGAAGCAGTTCGAACACATCATCGGCTTCATCGACCGGGCCCGCGCCTCGGGGTCCACGCTCGTCACCGGCGGGCACGCGGTCGAGGCGGCCGGGTGCCCGCGCTTCGTCGCACCGACGGTGTTCACCGACGTCGACCCCGCCAGCGAGCTGTTCCAGGAGGAAGTGTTCGGTCCGGTCCTGGCCGTGACCGCGTTCGACAGCGAAGCGGAGGCGGTGGCGCTCGCCAATGGAGTCGCCTACGGTCTCGCCGCCGGCGTCTGGACGCGCGACCTAAGCCGAGCCCACCGGGTGAGCCGCCGGTTGCAAGCAGGGACGGTGTGGGTGAACGGCTACCGCTACACCACGCCGCAGTCGCCGTTCGGCGGCTACAAGGCCTCGGGCCTCGGCCGGGAGAGCGGTGTCGATGCCATCGGCGAGTACCTGCAGACAAAGAGCGTCTGGATCGACCTCGCCGACACCGGGGAACCAGAGGCGACAAGCGATGAGTGACGACGTGTATGAGTTGTATGCCATCCGGTACGCCACCAGCCCGCGTCGGCGGCGAGTCGAGAATTTCATGTGGGTCGCGCCTGACGATCCCCACGACACGCCGATGCCGATGGACTTCTTCGTCTGGGCGGCCGTCTCGTCATCACGCGTGGTCGTCATCGACACCGGCGCCGACGAGCGCACCTGTGTAGCCCGCGGGCACCAATTCCTCCGTTGCCCGACGGAGGGCCTCGGCCTCATCGGCATCGACGCCACCGCGGTCCAGCAGGTGGTGACGACACACCTCCACTGGGATCACGCCGGCAACCTGGCCTCATTCCCGAAGGCTCAGCTGCACCTGCAGCGCAATGAGCTGGCGCACGCGTCCGGCCCGTGCATGGCCCGGCCATTCCTACGACGCCCCTACGACCCGGAACAGGTCGCCACCTACCTCCGACGCGCCTACGCCGGGCGCGTCACCTTCCACGACGGCGCCGACGAGATCGCGCCGGGGCTGTCCATCCACGCGGCAGGCGGCCATACGCCCGGCATGCAGGTGGTGCGGGTCAACACCCGGCGAGGCCAGGTCGTGCTGACGTCCGACGCGACCCACTTCTACGAGAACCTCGATGCCGAGAACCCGTTCCCGGTGCTGGTGAGCACCATCGACTACGTCGAGACGTTGCACCGCCTACGGGATCTGGCCGATGGCCCAGACCACCTGGTGCCGGGGCACGACCCGTTGGTTCTCGCGAGCTATCCGCCGGCTCGTCCCGAGCTGGCGGGCGTCGTCGCCCGCCTCGACGTCGACCCGACGAAGCCTACGGAAGCGGTACCAGCATGAAGGTCCGGGCAGCGATCCTGTGGGAGCAGGGGCACCAGCCCCACGAGAACGGCCCACTCGTCGTGGAGGAGGTCGACCTCGACGGTCCCGGCCCCGGCGAATTGCTGGTGCGAATCACGGCTGCGGGACTCTGCCACTCGGACTTGTCGGCCATCACCGGAGACCGGCCGCGCACCATGCCCGCCGTCATCGGCCACGAGGCGGCCGGCGTGGTGGAGGAAGTGGGAGCGGGCGTCGATGGGCTGGCCGTCGGTGACCAGGTGGTGATGGTGTTCGTCGCCAGCTGCGGCCAGTGCGAGTTCTGCGGCTCCGGCCGGCCGAACCTGTGTCAGTCATCGTGGTCGGCGCGCACCGCCGGGACGCTCCAGACCGGGAGCCGGCGTCTTTCGATCGACGGCCGGTCGCTGCACCACTACAGCGGAATCTCCGCCTTCGCCGAGCGGGCGGTGGTGGTGCCGAGTTCGGTCGTGCGGATCGATCCGGACGTGCCGCCGGAGGTGGCCGCGATCTTCGGCTGCGCGGTGATCACCGGCGTCGGTGCAGTGGCCAACACAGCGCGCGTGCCGGCCGGTGCGTCGGTGGCGGTGGTGGGCCTCGGGGGCGTCGGCCTGAGCGCGCTGTTGGGAGCGGTCGCCGTCGGCGCAGGACGCATCGTCGCAGTCGACACCAACGCGGCGAAGCTCGAGCTGGCCCGCACGCTGGGGGCCACCGACGTCTTCGACGCCACCGACCCGTCGTGTGCGGAGGCGATCGTCGATGCGTTGGACGGCGGTGTTGAGTTCGCGTTCGAGATGGCGGGCGCGGCGGCCGCCGTCGAACTGGCGTGCGCGGTCACGAGACGAGGTGGCACGACGGTCGTCGCGGGCCTGGCGAAGCCGAGCGCGCGGCTCCCGGTCCAGTTGTCCGCGATGGTCGCAGACGAAAAGGTGCTGCGCGGCAGCTACATGGGGAGCTGCGTGCCGCGCCGTGACATCCCTCGCTTCGTCGAGCTCTACCGGCAAGGCCGTCTGCCGGTCGACCGGTTGCGCTCCGCCACATTGCCACTCGACGAGATCAACGCTGGCTTCACTCGGCTGGCGGCCGGCCAGTCGGTGCGCGACGTGGTGGTGCCCTAGCAATTCTGGGCGGCCCGGCAGAAACCGACAGGGGCGAACGTGACCCGAAAACGAAACGCTGCGGACATGGGTGCGTAGTTACCGTCGCAGGGCATAGGACTCGTCAGGGTGACGGTCGAGCGTAGGAGGCATGCTGAGATGGACCATCTCGACGAACGTGGGGATCTGATGGGAGTGGTCGCGTGCGATCCCTCCGTTCGCCGGGTGGCACCCAAGGCACTCGCGTGACGGGCGATCCGCAGACGACGTCGTGGTCCGACGACCTGGCTGCCGACGTCGTTGTCGTCGGCGGCGGCAACGCCGCCATGTGTGCCGCCCTCGCCGCCCGCGAGCGCGGTGCCAAGGTGCTCGTGTTGGAGCGGGCGCCCGAAAACGAGCGCGGTGGGGACACGGGGTTCACCGCCGGCGCCATGCGCGTCGTCTACGAGTCCGTCGATCAGCTGCGGGAACTGGTGCGCGACCTGAGCGAGGACGAGCTGGCCACCACAGACTTCGGCGTCTACTCAGCGTCGGCGTTCTACGACGACATGGCGCGGGTCACCAAGTTCCGGGCCGACCCCGACCTCGTCGAAATGCTGGTGGAACAAAGCCACGCCACCCTCCGGTGGATGGCCGACCTCGGTATCCGGTTCGTCCCCGCCTACGGCCGCCAGGCATTCAAGGTGGGCGACACCATGCGATTTTGGGGTGGACTCACGATCGACGCCTCGGGCGGCGGGCCGGGGCTCGTCGAGGCCGAGCACACCTTGGCGGCCAAGGCAGGCGTCGAGATCCGCTACGGTGCGCCGGTGCTGAATCTCCTCGCCGACGGTGACGGCGTCCACGGTGTGACGGCGAAGATCGACGGGAAAATCGTCGATGTGCCGGCCGGCGCCGTGGTACTGGCCTGCGGCGGCTTCCAGGCGAACGTCGAGTGGCGCACGCGCTACCTCGGGCCCGGATGGGACCTGGCCAGGGTGCGGGGCACACGGTTCAATACCGGCGAGGGGCACCGCATGGCCTTCGAGGTCGGGGCGTCGCCTGCCGGCCACTGGTCCGGCTGCCACGCCGTGGGCTGGGACCGCAACGCCCCCGAATTCGGCGACCTCGCGGTCGGGGACGGTTTCCAGAAGCACAGCTATCCGCTCGGGATCATGGTCAATGCCGACGGCCGCCGTTTCGTCGACGAGGGCGAGGATTTCCGCAACTACACCTACGCCAAGTACGGCAGCCGCATCCTGGCCCAGCCGGATCAATTCGCGTGGCAGATCTTCGACGCCAAGGTGGCGCCCCTGCTGCGAGATGAGTACAGGATCAAGCAGGTGACCAAGGTGCAGGCTGGCACCCTCGAGGAGTTGGCCCTCAAGCTGGAGGGCGTCGACGCTGAGCAGTTCCTCGCCCACATCGCGGAGTACAACGAGGCGGTGATGACAGAGGTGCCGTTCGACCCCTCTGTGAAGGACGGGAGAGGTACCCGTGGCCTGGCGGTGCGGAAGTCGAACTGGGCCAATCGTCTCGACGAACCGCCATTCGTCGCCTTCCAGGTGACGTGCGGCATCACCTTCACCTTCGGCGGCCTGCGCATCACGCCTGACAAGGCGGCGGTGGTGTCCAACGAGGGCGTACCGATCCGCGGACTCTACGCCGCGGGTGAGATCGTGGGCGGGCTGTTCTTCCACAACTATCCGGGCGGTACGGGTCTCACCGCCGGGTCGGTATTCGGCCGTATCGCCGGCGAGGCGGCCGCCGAGCACAGCGGGCGCTGACCGACAAAGGTCGGCCCGGCGGTGTCAACCTGCCGCCGTGCCGACGACGGTCGCTTTCCAGGCGTCGAGCAAGAGGGCGACGGCCGCCGCCGGCGACGACGTCGAGTCGAACGCCTCGACGAGCGACGGGCACTCGGCCCGTGCCCAGGAGCGGCACCTTTTGGCGATATCGTCGCTCGACCAGCCGCTCGAGTCGCCGTTGCCCTCGAGTTGCAGCACCCGCCCGCCCGCCATGTGCAGTTCGAGCCGGGCCTGAAGTGCAGTGAGTTCAGCGGCCGGATGCACGACCACGGCTTCGGGGGGGACCCGCCGACGTGTGGGAGGCTCCGCGATGGCGGCGCTGACGAGGTCGGGAATGCTGGCTACCCCGAGCTGGCGCCCCGCGCCGTCTGTTGCGTATCCCGCTGCGAACGGCGCCACGTGGACGACGACCTTGTTCACCGGCTCGTCGATATCCCCAGCCCCCTCGAGCGCTGCGATGATGGCCTGGGCGAACATCGGCGCCGCGTACTGCTTGAACGTCACGCGCATGATGGCCGGTATCGGGTCGTGGTGGGGCGGCTCCCATGGCTCCCCGAGCACCTTCGCCGCCATGGATTCGAGTGCACCCACGGAGCCACGCACGCCCCCTCCGCTGGCGGCGCGGACGGCATAGACGCCGGCAAGAGCGAACAGCCCAGGCTGGAGTCGCCAGTCGTCTCCGGCGAGAGATCGGATGTCTCCACCCATACATGCGGCAGCGGTGCGCAACGCGGAGACGGCGTCGTCGTCGTCGAGGTCGAGGACCACCGCGGCCACAGATGCGGCTGTGACGGGTGCCGTGAGTGCCGCCAGACGCCAACCAGCTTCCGACGCTCGTGGCGTCAGGCCGTCGGTGAGGCTTCCGGCGATTGCATAGCCGACGGCCACCGCCTCCAGCAACTGTGCGGCGTCGTCGGCGCGTTGCAGCGCGAGCGCCGTCGGGACCACCACGAGCCCCGGGTGGGCCGCGACTCGGTAGGAGTCCTCCCGGTTGAAGGCGTGCATGAGCAGGGAGTTGGCAACGATCGCCGACGTGGTGTCGGTGGGCCGCTCGAGCCCGCTGACCTTCGCGTCGCCGTGACCGGCGCTCAGCGCCCGTGCGACGTTTCGCCAGCGCGGGTCACGAGCCGAACGGACCATCTCCATCACGCCGACCCGCAAGCAGTCGAGAGCTCGCCATCGGACCTGATCGGCCGTCGAATCCTGTAGCGCCTGTTCCCACAGGGCGCGAAGTGCGTCGGCGCTCATCGGCGGCCGTGTAGACGTTCGATGCTGCTCCAGAGCGTCGCCAACGGCACACCGGCCTCCGACTGACCACGCGGCTTGCCGGGCGGGAGGCTCACAGTACCGGCTCGGTCGCGTCTCCGTGCCGGCGATGGCTCAGCGCAGCGGGCGCCGACGACAAGCTCGTGCCGGTGTTCTTTGCGGTCGCCTTCATCTCATTCCAGTCGGCGAGGGCAATCGTTTCCATGTTCCACCTCCGGGTGTCGTTCAACGTGTGACCAGGATATTGCTCGGTACATGTCCGAACGATGTGGTCTCGATCGCGCCGATGCCCACCACTCGAGCGGGGTTGTGGGTTGGTTCGCGGCGCGACGACGCTGGAGATCATGTCGACGATGAACGCTGCGAGGAGCAGAACAGCGTTCAACGCAGAGCCAACCCTGGGGTGGCGCCATCGTCATATGACACGCACTTCGGCAACCTACACCGCCGATGCAGAGGCAGCGAGCGCGTCCGTCGGCAGCATGCCGCCAGTGATCTGGCTTGTTCTTGCGATCACCGACGGTGGACGGATCGGCGCTTATTAGGCGGCGTTTCGGTCCGCAGGTCTTCGATGACTGAGCCCAAGAGGAGCAAGTCGCGATCAATAAACGGTACTTGCTGGTTTCGGAACTGATGAGTACCGTTGATTGGATGACGGCGGCGACGAGTTCACAGACGCAGCGGATGGGTAGGAAGCGCGATCTCTCCCGGAACGGGCCCATCTTGGAGGCCGCATTGGAAGTGCTTGCCGAATTTGGCTACGAGCGGATGACGACTGACATGGTCGCTGCGCGCGCGAAGGCCAGCAAGGCGACCCTTTATCGGCGCTGGCCGACCAAGGCGGAACTCGTGGTTGAGGCGGTCCAAAGTCTCGATGACGGTGTGGGACGCACGCTCCGCGACACCGGCAGCTTGGAGGGTGATCTCGCGGCGTTGATTCGTGCACCAGACGACGCGTCAGTTCGGATGATGCAGATCCTGGCGGGGCTGCTGTCCATGCTTCCCCGCAATCCCGACCTCGCCCGAGTGGTACGACGCCGTCTCGCCGAGCCGCAAATCGCGGTTATGCGTGAGTTGCTTGAGCGCGCGCAGCGCCGTGGTGAGATCGCTGCAGACCGCAACCTTGACGTCCTGGCCCTTATCCTGCCGGCCATCGCGGCATATCGGCTGATCATCGACGGCGAACACATCGACCGCCGCTTTGCCAGATTGGTCGTCAAAGAAGTCTTGGCGCCGGCGAGTCTGGCAGGCGCTTGAGATCGAGAATCCCAACAACGAAATCAGGACGCACCTACGCGGCGCTCCCCGTCGCTGCCGTCGGCGATGGACTTACGTAGCGGCGCTGTCGCATTGCTGAACTAGCCCCACGAACCAAGAAGGGCACGACGATCCATGGCTACCGTCTTGTATCGCATCGGCCGATTCTCCTACCGGCATCGGCTGCTTGTAATCATCATCTGGGTGCTGTTACTTGCAGGCGCCGGTGCCAGCACTCAGTTCGCGAAGCCCTTTCTGGTCGACTTCACGCTCCCCGGCACCGACACCGAGCGGGCGGGCCACATATTGGACGACAAGTTCCCCGCGCTAGCCGGCATGGACATGATGGCCAACGCCAAGGTTGTGGTCCAGGCGCCTCCCGGTACTACGCTCGATCAGCCCGAAAACATCAGGCGTGTAGACGAACTCGTCAACAATCTGCGCGGTCTCGACCACGTAGTGCAACCTGCTGCAGTCGTCAACCCCCTGAACTTCGCCCGGCCACGCCGCACAGGTCAGTCCTGACAGCACCATCGCCTACTTCGACATCCTCTACGACGAGAAGTTCGTCGACGTCGGCAAGGACCAACTCGACGCCTTCAAGCACGTTGTAACGCAAGGGCGTGAATCGGGTCTGACGGTTGAGGCCACCGGCACACTGTTCAACGGGCAGCCGCCGGCACAGGGCCTCAGCGAGCTGATCGGATTCGGCGTGGCGTTGATCGTAATGATCATCGCGTTCGCGTCGGTAGTGGCTGCCACACTGCCGATCATCACCGCGATCTTTGGGGTGGGCATCTCGATAGCATCAATCACCGGTGCCACAGCCATTCTCGACATGGACGCGTCAGCGCTGATGGCAGCGTCGATGATCGGCATCGCCGTGGCCATCGACTACTCGTTGTTCATCGTGTCGCGATTCCGTCACGAGCTCAACGACACGCATGACCGGGCACATGCGGCTGGGCGAGCGGTCGGCACCGCCGGTTCGTCCGTGGTGTTTGCCGGACTGACCGTGGTCATCGCACTGCTCGGGTTGTCCGTGGTGGGAATCCCGATGATGGCGATGATGGGCTGGACAGCCGCGTTCGCGGTCGCGGTCGCCGTCCTCACCGCTATCACCTTGCTGCCGGCGATGCTCGGCCTGTTCGGCGGCAAGGTGTTCGCAATGCGCGTCGGCGGATTACGCCACGGCGATGAGCCGGATTCATTGCCCAGCAACGGATTACGGTGGGTACGGCTCGTCTCCGGACATCCGATACCGGTCCTGTTGTTGGCGGTGTTGTTACTCGGAGCAATCGCCATGCCGGTCACGAAGCTGCAACTGGGTATGGACATGACCACCGGTGAGCAGAAGAAGGCCGTGCAACTGATCGGCACCGGCTTCGGGGAAGGTATCACCGGACCGCTGATGATAGTGGCTGACGGCAGCGGGCTGAGCCAGCCCCAGTCGGCGTATTCTCAACTAGCCGACGCGATTCAAGCCAAAGACGATGTCGCAATGGTTTCGCCACCGCGGCCGAACGCCGACGGCACCGGCGCGATGATCACGGTGGTTCCCGAGAGTGGCCCTACTAGCCCTCAGACCCAGGATTTGATGCAAGCAATCCGTGACATGGAGCCGCCGTTCTCGGCGAAGACTGGGTTGACGTTCGGCGTGACCGGGCAGACTGCGATGATGTCGGACCTGTCGACCGCAATGAAGACGTCCTTGGTGCCGTACTTGGCGCTGGTGGTCGGGTTGGCATTCCTAGTGCTGATGCTGGTGTTCCGCTCGCTGTTGGTACCACTGACCGCGACACTAGGTTTCCTGCTGTCGATTGGGGCGACCTTCGGGGCGACGGTCGCGATCTTTCAGGAGGGTTGGTTTGGCCTGGTAACCGATCCGGGGCCAATTATCAGCTTCCTGCCGATCTTCCTCATTGGCATCGTATTCGGCCTTGCGATGGACTATCAGGTGTTCCTGGTGACGCGGATGCGCGAGGAGTACATCCACGGTCCGCGCACTCGTGCGGGCGCCAAATCCGCGGTGGTGGCTGGCTTCCAGCACGGTGCACGGGTGGTGACATCGGCCGCGATCATCATGATCTCCGTGTTCGCTGCGTTCATGCTGGCACCCGACACGATGGCGAAGGCAATGGGATTCGCGCTCGCCGCCGCCGTGCTGTTTGACGCGTTCATCGTCCGGATGGTTGTCATTCCTTCCGTGATGACACTGCTTGGCGAGAAGGCGTGGTATCTCCCGCGCTGGATCGACCGGCTGCTGCCAAACGTCGATGTGGAGGGTGAGCGGCTGAAGATGATGTCGGCCGTGCCGCCACCGCCTACGGTTTCGCAGTTGGTGCCGGCGACCAATGGCATGCAACGCATGCTCGTCGCGGCAGGCGCTACAGGCGGTCGTCACCGTCTCTGCGGCCAACGGGACACCTGATTGCGAAATCCCAGCGACGACTGCAGGCCAGATGGTCTGAAGTGATGCAGGAGTGTCAGGGGCAATCAGGCCGGCTGGACCGGCGGGCTGACGAGATCAGCCCGGCTTCGGATAGCCATTGCGCAAGGACTGGAAGTTCGCGCTAAGGGTCAAGCTGGTAAGCACGTTGCAATCGACCGCTAGCCCAGCCCGTGTGTCCTGTGGCCGAGGACCGCGTGTCGGCCGCATGTCGGCAGCGCACTTTGTCTTGAAGTAGGCACTTTGAAGCTAGTACCGTGCCGGTAATTGCTCGAGATCCGGCTCCCCGCGAGCACAGCAGAGAGCCATCCGGCCACCCGTCAGCGCCGTTCAACACGACCCTGCCACAGGCGAATACATCGGTCCCGACGGGACGATGTACGCCCAACACGACCGTGCACTGAGTGCGCCGAAGGAGCCGAGATGGCAGTCGATGCAGACCCTGCAGACCGGGGGTTCGATGGAGTCGACGGTATCCGCTCGTCGGAATCCAGGACATCAACAGGTACATGGGATGCTGACGTGGACGGCTCGGCAGGCGCGCTGGAAAGCATTCAGCCACAGACGATTCGGCGTCGGCAGCGATATTCCAGCGGTAGAACGCCGTGTCCAGACTTGGGTCGCTGCCAGAATGTTCCGCCGATAACACCGGGAACCCAACTCGGCAGCTGCAATTGATAAGGGAGAACTGCTGGTGCTAAATCAATTTGAAGGCGCGTCGGCGATCGTCAGCGGCGGCGCGGGCGGGCTCGGTGAGGCGACGGTGCGACGGCTCCACGCCGACGGTCTGGGAGTGGTCATCGCCGATCTCGACGCCGACAAGGGCAAGGCACTGGCCGACGAGTTGGGCAGCAGGACGGTCTTCGTCAGCACCGACGTCACCAGCGAAGACAGCATCCTGGGTGCCATCGAGGGGGCCAATCAGCTCGGACAGCTGCGCTACGCAGTAGTCGCCCACGGCGGCTTCGGGGTCGCACAGCGGATCGTGCAACGCGACGGCACACCAGCCGACTTCGGCGTCTTCACCAAGACCATCGACCTTTACCTCAACGGAACGTACAACGTGGCACGGCTGGTGGCCGCGTCGATCGCAGCCGCCGAACCACAGGCGAACGGGGAGCGTGGCGCGATGGTGCTGACTGCCTCCATCGCCGGCTACGAAGGTCAGATCGGCCAGAGCGCCTATGCCGCAGCAAAGGCCGGCGTCATCGGGCTGACAATCGCGGCCGCGCGTGACCTCAGTTCGGCGGGGATCAGGGTCAACACGATCGCGCCAGGAACGATGAAGACGCCGATCATGGAGGCGGTCGGCGAAGAGGCCATCGCCAAGTTCGCCGCCAACATTCCATTTCCGAAGCGGCTTGGCACGCCGGTCGAATTCGCCGACGCTGCTGCGTTCCTGCTGTCCAACGGCTACGTCAACGGTGAAGTTCTGCGCCTCGACGGTGCGCAGCGATTCAGCCCGAAATAGCACTGAAATGTCTTCATCACTCACTGGCCAAAAAGCCGGGACCGTGGCCGTCGTATGCGTGGAATGTCAAAACGGCATGCTAGGACCGGATGCGGTGCTGCCTGGTCTGGCCGCCGATGCCGGTAAACTGGTGGAGAACCTGAGCCGGCTGCTGTACACGGCCCGCGGCTGTGGCATACGCGTGGTTCACGCGACATACGAGGGCACCTCGGGTGGCAGGCCCACAGGGACGGCACGTCTTTGGCGGGCGCTGGGGCCGGTCATCGCCGAGTGGGAACCCGGCGCGACGGCCACCACGGTGATCGACGAACTACTCGCGCCCGGCGATCTCGTTCTCGGGCGACGCCACGGGTTGTTCCCCACCCTGGACACCGAATTGTTGCCGGTGCTGCGCGATCTCGGCGTTCAGACCATCATACTAGTGGGGGTATCACTGAACCTGGCTTTGCCGCACACGGCAGGGCACGCCTCCCAGGCGGGTTTCGAGGTCGTCGTACCGCGAGACGCGGTAAGCGGCACCCCGACCGAGTACGGCGAGCAAGTCTTGGTCAACACTATGGCGGTGCTCGCCCGGCTCACCACCGTTGACGATCTTATTGCCGAATGGTCGGACTCAGATGCGTTCGGTGCTAGCTCGTGACGAGCGGCCCACCGCCGGCTCAGGGCTTCAGTCCGTCGCAGGTCGGGGGGCCGTGACCGTGCGACGACTAGGTGAGGCTGAGGTCAGTTGAGCATTTCGCTTCTTCTGGAAATGGCGGTGGCGGGTGACCCCGACCGGATCGCGTTGGTGGATGACGATATTCGGCTGACGACCGCGGAGCTGAGTACGCTTGCCGACGGTGGTTCGGGCGTGGTGGCGGCGTCGGCGGCGTCGCACGTCGTCTATGTGGGCACTGGGGGAGCGATGCTGCCGCTGCTGATGTTCTCCTCAGCTCGGGCGAACCTGGCGTTCACGCCGCTGAACTATCGTTTGAGCGCCGACGGCCTGCGTGAGCTCGTCGAGCGACTGCCTGACCCGTTGATCGTGGCGGACAGCGCGTACCGCGACATAGTGGCCGGCTGGGCCGAGCGGGTGATGGACTCCGATGACTTCGTCGACGCTGCGCGATCAGCCGAGGCTGCCAGCGAGTTCGCCGATCCAGACGATGTCGCCATCGTGCTGTTCACCTCCGGCACCACGTCGCGGCCGAAAGCCGTTGAGCTGACGCATAACAATCTCACCAGCTATGTCACCGGGACCGTCGAATACGGTGCTGCGGATCGCACCGATGCGGCGTTGGTATGCGTGCCGCCGTACCACATCGCCGGCGTGGGGGCAGCGCTGTCGAACATCTACGCGGGGCGGTCGATCGTGTATCAGCGCCGGTTCGATCCGCGGGAATGGGTGCGGCTGGTCCGTACCGAGGGGGTGACCACTGCGACGGTGGTACCGACGATGTTGGACCGCATCGTCGCTGTGCTCGAGGAGGAAGCTACCGAGCTGCCGACGCTGCGCAATTTGGCCTACGGCGGATCGAAGGTCGCCCAACCGTTGGTGCGAAAGGCGCTCGAACTGCTGCCGGAGGTGGGCTTCGTCAATGCCTACGGACTGACCGAAACCAGCTCGACGATCGCGGTGCTCACCCCCGAGGACCACCGCCGGGCCCTCGGCAGCACCGATCAAGCCGTAGCGCGCCGGCTGAGCTCCGTCGGTCGCCCGGTTCCAGACATCGAGGTGCAGATCCGCGCTGACGACGGCAGCGTGCTCGCTCCAGGTCAGATTGGTGAGCTGTTCGTGCGCGGTCCACAGGTTTCTGGGCGGTACGCCGAGACCGGGTCAACGCTTGACGCGCAAGGCTGGTTCCCGACCAAAGACGTGGCCTCCGTTGATGAAGATGGCTATCTGTTCATCGGTGGCCGCTCCGACGACACCATAATCCGCGGCGGTGAGAACATCGCGCCCTCGGAAGTCGAGGACGTGCTTGTCGAGCACCCCGACGTGCGCGAGGTCGTCGTCGTCGGCGTCGACGACGACCAATGGGGTCAATTGATCGTCGCTGTGGTCGTCCCCGAGTCTGGCGCCGAGCCGAAAGCCGACGAGCTGCGTGAATTCGCGAGAAGAACGCTGCGCGGGTCGCGCACGCCCGACCGAATCGTGTTCCGCAAAGGTGTCCCGACCACGCCGACTGGCAAGGTACTGCGTCGGCAGATCCTCGAAGACTTGCTGGCCACGGCTGTCGAGCAGTGAAATCGCTCATCGAGATAACAAGGAGCACAGCATGATCAAGACCGGCACCCGGCTGCAAAGCCAAGTCTGTGAGACTCAGGTGATCGTCGTCAAAGCCGCTGACAGCCTCGACGACCTGCGCTGCGGTGGCCACCCGATGGTGCCGCTAGGCGCGGAGCGGTTGAACGCCGCCCAGCCCAATCCCGCTTTCGCCGACGGCAGTTCCATGGGCAAGCGCTATGTCGATGCGAGTGGCGCCGAGGTACTCGTCACCAAGGCTGGTGCGGGCTCGCTCAGCGTGGGCGCGACGGCGTTGACACTGAAAGCAGCCAAGCCATTGCCCGCCAGCGACTGATCGGCATTAGTTCTGCGACTTCCTGTTTGCGTTTCGATCAGTGCGTGCAGTGTGGTGTGGTCATCTCAGACCACCTCGATCACCATCGCGGCGCCCATGCCACCGCCCGCGCACATCGACAGCACGCCGATGCCGCCGCCGCGGCGGCGCAGTTCGTAGATCGCCGAGGTGACCATTCGCGCTCCCGTCGCGGCGATCGGGTGGCCCAGGCTGATGCCCGAGCCGTAGACGTTGACGATTTCCTCGTCGAGTCCGAGTTCACGTGTGCATGCCACCGCTTGGGCGGCGAACGCCTCGTTGATCTCGAACAGCGCCACGTCTGCAAGCTTGAGGCCGGCGAGTCCGAGCGCCTTGGGAATCGCGGTGATCGGTCCACTACCCGTACGGTTGGGTGGAACCCCAACCACGCTCCACGAAAGAACTTGTGCCAGTGCCTCTTCCGCGGCATTGGGAGCGGCCAACGCCACCACAGCGGCGGCGTCGTTGACACCCGACGAGTTGCCTGCGGTCACCGTGAAACCGTCGATCTCGGGATGCAGCAGCTTGAGCCCTGCGAACGTCTCGAGGGCGGCGTTGCGGCGCGGATGCTCGTCCTCGGCGAAGGTGATCGTGCTGCCGTCGGCCTGCAAAACCTGGATCGGCACGATCTCTTCGACAAACGACCCGGCGTCCATCGCCTTGACCGCGCGCTGATGACTCCGCAGTGCCCACTCGTCCTGGGCCTGACGGGAGATGCCGTACTGCGCGGCGCAGTTGTGGCCGACGGTGATCGTCATGTCCAGGGCAGGCGCGTCCTCGGTCGAAGGATGGGACAGTGGGAACCACGGGTCTTCGTAATCCTCGGCAGATTTGCCGGTGGTGAATGGCTTTCGCTTCCTCATTAGTGGTGCGGTTGAGCAGGATTCCATGCCGCCTGCGAGGACGGCCCGACTCATGCCTGCCGCGATCTGTCCTGCGCCGATGGCGATCGCCGAGAGGCTCGACGCACACTGCCTGTTGACAGCCAGACCGGGCACATTGGTCAGCCCGAGGTCGACTGCGACGTAGCGAGCACTGTCACCACCGCCCTGCATACTCTCTGCCAGCACCAGGTCGTCGAATTCGGTTGCGCCGAGACCGGACCGCTGCACCACGGCGGCGACCACCGGCTTGGCCAGCTCAGTCGCAGGCGTATTCGCCAGCGTGCCCTTGCGCGCCGTTCCGATCGCTGTCCGGGCAGCGGCCACGATCGCTGCGCGGGACGTGGTGGTGGCCATGTGGCTCCCTCGTCGTCTGATGTATTAGGTGGTTTGCTCGGCGAGCGTGCCAGTAGCACACCGATATCACTCGGCAATGCTAAGAGTCGCCGGATGTCGAGCACGTGTCATTTCTCTCGCCGCGTCCGATCACCGGCCCGCCGTCGTCGGGAATCCATAAGGCGGTGAACCCGAGTTCTTCGAGTTCGGCTGCGGCCGCCGCGATCTGGGCCGGGCTGCCATACCGAGGATCGCGAGATTCGATCCGGGCGTCGTCGGCCACGCGTCTGACGATGCACCCGACATAGAACTATGATGTTAAGCCGTGAGCGAAGACATCAATGGCAGCGATCCGGTGCTCGTCGAACAACGGGGCCGAATCCTGATCGTCACCATCAACCGGCCACGTGCGAAGAACGCCATCGACGCCGCCGTGAGCCAGGGCCTCGCCGATGCCATGGACCGGCTCGACGAGGACCCCGCCCTCTCCGTTGGCATCATCACCGGCGCAGGCGGAACCTTCTGTGCCGGGATGGATCTCAAGGCGTTCGCGCGTGGGGAGAACGTCGTCGTCGAAGGCCGCGGATTGGGCTTCACCGAGCGTCCTCCTTTGAAGCCGCTGATCGCCGCGGTCGAGGGGTATGCGCTCGCGGGGGGCACCGAGGTCGCCCTGGCCACCGACCTCATCGTCGCCGCAGAGGATTCTGCATTTGGCATTCCGGAGGTCAAGCGCGGGCTGGTCGCCGGTGGTGGAGGATTGTTTCGTCTCCCGCTGCGAATTCCCTCCGCGATCGCGATGCAGCTGGCGCTGACGGGGGAGAACCTTCCCGCTCCTCGGGCGCACGAGCTGGGCATGGTCAACGTGCTGACCCAGCCCGGCGGCGCACTCGAAGGCGCGATTGCGTTGGCGGAGCAGATCACCGCCAACGGACCTCTGGCCGTTGCGGCCACCAAGCGCGTCATGATCGAGTCGCGCGAATGGTCGGCCGAGGAACGGTGGACTCGGCAATTCGAGATCATCGGACCGGTGTTCGCGTCGAACGACGCCAAGGAGGGGGCCATCGCCTTCGCGGAGAAGCGAACACCCGAGTGGACGAACAGCTAAACGCCAGAACCCGCTTGGCCGCAATTACCGGGTGCTCAGCAACATCGATCCCGCCACGGGTCCGCCGCCCACCCCCACGGCGACGACCTCGGGAGACTTTGGAGCCTGCCGGTGACCGCCTTCGCCCCACATTTGGACGCACGCCTCGTGCAAGAAGCCCATCCCGTGCAAGCGTCCGCCCGAGAGTTGCCCGCCGCTGGTGTTGATGGGAAGCGGGCCGTCCAGTGCGATGCGCGCTCCGTCGTCGAGGAACTGACCGACCTTGCCGTGGTCGCAGAAACCCATGGCTTCCAACCACATAACGGTCAGGAATGAGAAGCCGTCATACAGCTGAGCCATATCGACGTCCGCGGGAGTCAGGGTCGTGTACTCCCACAGTGTGGCGGCCGAATCGTGGGCGGCCATCGTGGTGATGTCGAAGCGCTGATCCCAGGTAAAGCGTTCGAACAGGCCCGGCCCTACCGACTCCACCGTCAAAGGGTGCCGCGGCAAACCGTTCGCGGCGTCGCGGCGCGACACGATCACGGCAGTCGCACCGTCACAAGGCACGTCACAGTCGTAGAGGCACAGGGGCTCGGAAATCATCCGGGCGCCAAGATAATCGTCCATGCTCATCGGCTCGCGATAGATCGCGTCGGGGTTCAGCGCGGCGTTCTTGCGGGCATTGATCGCGATGTGGCCCAAATGCTCCCGGGTCAGCCCGAAGTCGTTCATGTAGCGCTGGGCGGGCATCGCCAGCCAATTCGCCGCCGACAACGCGCCGAACGGCGCCACCCATTCCAGGTGCGGCGGTAGTTCGCCACCGCCGAACAGTACCGACGCCCGACTGCCGCCGGACTGCTGCGCCGCGGTGGATTCCCACACCGATCGGTACACCACGACGTGGTTGGCCAATCCCAGGGTGACGGCCATGCATGCCTCGATCACCGGGCCGATTTGGCCCGCGGTCTCCGTCGCCGAGACAAACCAGCGGGACCGCAGTCCCAGCGCATTGCGGACCTCCTGGACGGTCGCGCCGGAGAACCCCCGGTCGGGCACGCCCGGCCCCGGGTAGCTGGCGATTCCGTCGACGTCGTCGACGTGGAGCCCCGCGTCCTCGATCGCTCGCATCACCGCCTCGAGCGTGAGATCCAGTCCCGTTCGACCGAGCCTTCGCCCGACCTGCGACTTGCCCGCTCCGGTCAAGACGGCTTTCCCGTTGAACGGACCGCCGCTCATGTATTTCCTCTCTGCCCGCGCACTC
This sequence comes from uncultured Actinomycetota bacterium, assembly GCA_963849055.1. Lineage (GTDB taxonomy): Bacteria > Actinomycetota > Actinomycetes > Mycobacteriales > Mycobacteriaceae > Mycobacterium. The sequence goes on along the minus strand of CAWKFI010000007.1, from coordinate 398,791 downwards.
CCCGACGCGCTTTGAGGTTATGGGAGCGGTGATGTCACTTGCGTGTAGACGTGCAAACGATCCCAGCCAAACCAAATTGACGGGGATCGACATCCCACAGACATCTTTGGCTCTCTACGTTCGTCCTGAGGTCACCATGGCTTCTTGGTTGCAGCATCCAGGCGCCGCTCGAACGGTCCAACGACGGAAACCGAAAAGGGAGGGCAGCCGATGTGGGCCCGAAGCGCCTCATTCGCCAAACCCAGCCACCGAGAGGGACTTTGAATTCCATGCCGCCCGTCTCCGAACGCTCGGACACCTGACGATGGCCTTGCAGAACCTGGCGATGAAGCCGCTGCGCGGCGTCGGCGGCTTCTATGCGATGGCACTGGACACGTTGGTGGCCATTCCGCGTCGGCCGTTCGCCTGGAGGGAGTTCTGGCTGCAATGCTGGTTCATCGCCCGGGTATCGGTGCTCCCCGCGTTGCTGCTCGCGGTGCCGTTTACGGTGCTCACCGCGTTCACCCTCAACGTTCTCCTGGTGGATTTCGGTGCCGCCGACGCCGCCGGTACCGGTGCGGGCCTCGCGATGGCGCAACTCGGCCCGATCGTTACGGTGCTCGTCGTCGCCGGCGCGGGCGCCACAGCAATTTGTGCCGATCTTGGCGCCCGCACCATTCGCGAGGAGCTTGACGCCCTGCGGGTGATGGGCATCAACCCGATCCAGACTCTGGTGGTGCCGCGGGTGTTGGCCGCCAGCATTGTGGCAGTTCTGCTTTCGGCGCTTGTGTCGCTTGCGACGTTGATGGGATCGTTCTTCTTCTCGGTCTTCGTCCAGGGCGTCACACCGGGCTATTACGTCGCCGGCCTGACGGTGCTGACCGGGTCCACGGACGTGTTCGTCCTCTTGCTCAAGGCGGGGCTGTTTGGACTGGCCGCCGGGCTCATCGGCTGTTACAAGGGCATCTCGGTGGGTGGCGGCCCGGCCGGCGTCGGCAACGCGGTCAACGAGACCGTGGTGTACTCGTTCCTCGCGCTGTACGTGATCAACCTGCTCGTCACGGCCGGGCAGTTCGGGTTCTGACCGTGAGCGACATCGTCAGCACCCCGAGCACACTGCATCCGCGTCTGCGCCGCACCTTCGGCGGCTTCGCCAGCGGTTGGAATCGCATCGGCCGCCAAACCCAGTTCTACGGCCTGACCATCCGGTCGATCGGCATCGCCGTGGTGCGCTACAAGGCCGAGATCATCCGTCTGATCGCGCAAATGAGCCTGGGCACCGGCGCTTTGGCGCTCATCGGCGGCACTGTTGTCGTCGTCGGCTTCCTCACGCTGTCTACCGGGGCGCTGATTGCAGTTCAGGGCTACAACCAGCTCTCCGGGGTCGGCGTGGAGGCGCTGACGGGCTTCGTTTCGGCCTACATCAACGTTCGGATCATCGCGCCGGCCACGGCCGGCGTCGCCCTGGCGGCGACCATCGGAGCGGGCGCCACCGCCCAGTTGGGCGCAATGCGCATCTCGGAGGAGATCGACGCGCTAGAAGTGATCGGCATTCGGTCGGTTGCCTACTTGGCGTCGACCCGCGTGCTCACCGGCGTCATCGTCGTCATCCCGCTGTACTGCATTGCAGCGTTGATGGCCTTTCTCGCTGCGCGGCTGGGCACGATCATGCTTTACGGGCAGTCCAGCGGTGTATACGACCACTACTTCGACACGTTTCTGATTCCCAGCGATCTGCTGTGGTCGTTCGTGCAGACCATCGCGATGGCCGTCGTCGTGATGCTCGTTCACACCTACTACGGCTACACGGCATCCGGCGGACCGGCAGGAGTAGGAGAAGCGGTCGGGCGCGCCGTGCGGGCGTCGTTGGTGTCGGTGATATTCGTGCTGCTGTTGGTCTCACTCGCCGTCTACGGCCAGTCCGGCGACTTCCACCTGGCCTCATAGAATGGAAACCAGACCAGGGGAAAGACAACTGCACCCGGCGTGGTGGACAGCGATACTCATCGCGGTCATCGCCGCCATGGCGCTGGGCACAGCGGTGGCCTACAGCGGCTCGCTGAAGTCCTACGTGCCGGTGACGGTGGCCTCGGAGCGAGCGGGTCTCGTGATGGAGTCCGGCGCCAAGGTCATGCTCAACGGGGTGCAGGTCGGACGGGTCAGCGGCGTCACCGGTGGGCGAGGTCCTGCGGAGTTGAAGGTGGATATCGACGCCGACCAAGCTCGCTTCATCCCGGCCAATGTCGGTGCACAGATTCGCGCCACGACGGCGTTCGGCGCGAAGTACGTCGACTTGATCTATCCCGACGACCCCAGCCCTGCGCGGCTGTCCGCGGGAGCAGTGCTGGTGTCGCGCAATGTCACCACCGAGGTGAACACGGTGTTTGAGAACCTGGTCGGATTGCTCGACCAGATCGACCCGGCCAAATTGAACGCGGTGCTCGGCGCGCTGTCGGAGGGCTTCCGCGGCCAGGGGGAGCGCATCGGGCAGGCCATCACCGACGCGAATCAAGTTCTGCTGGCAGTCAACCCGCGTAGTGAGACCGTTCGCCGAGACTGGCGCGCGTTGAAGGGTTTCAGCGACGCCTACGGCGCAGCGGCCAACGACATCGTCACCGTGCTCGATGCCGCCAGCACCACGAGCGCCACGATCACCGGCCACGCCGCCGCGCTGGATACGTTGTTGCTCAACACGATCGGCTTCGCCCAAGCAGGAACGAACCTGCTCGCGCCGAACCAGCAGAACTTCGTCGACGCGATCAACATCCTGGAACCGACCACCAACCTGCTGCTGAAATACGACCCGGTACTGACATGCACCCTGGTCGGGGCGAAATGGTGGCTCGACAACGGATCCTTCGGCCTAGGCGGAAACGGACGCACGAACGTATCCGACTCGACGATCCTGTTCAGCAACGACAAGTACAACTATCCCGACAATCTTCCCATCGTGGCAGCCAAGGGCGGCCCGGGCGGCAAACCCAGCTGCGGGTCGCTGCCCGACGCCTCGAAGATGTTCCCGGTGCGCCAGCTCATCACCAACACCGGGTGGGGCACCGGGCTCGATCTTCGTCCCAACCCCGGCGTCGCTGCGCAAACCTGCTACGCCGACTTCCTGCCGGTGACACGGGCGGTCCCTGAGCCGCCGAGCATCCGAGACTGCCTACCCGGGCCCGCGATTGGTCCCGTTACCGCACCCGGTATGCCCCCCTATGGGGCGCCGTTGTACGGACCTGGCGGGGTGCCGCTATGGCCGGGACTCCCACCGGCCGGAACACCACCACCGGTGCCGGTGCCCGGCACGCCCGTCGCGCCACGGGCGGTCTTCGGAGTGCCGCCGCAACCCGCCCTGCCGCCTACCGAGCCGACGGCGCCAGCACCATGACCGACGTTTCGGGGAGATGACGCAGTGAAAGACAATCTCGCTGGCGCGCTTTGGCGCTTCGCCGTCTTCGCGGTGGTGTGCCTGCTGGGAATCTTCGCGCTCCTGGCGATCTTCGCGCAGCTTCGGTTCGAGAAGGAGAACGTCTATCAGGCGCAGTTCACCAACATCACCGGGCTCAAAAACGGCGACTTCGTGCGGATCGCGGGAGTGGAAGTCGGCAAGGTCAAGAAGATCACGCTGTTGCCTGACACCACCCTGTCCGTCGAGTTCGGTACCGACCCGTCGGTGGTGCTGACCGACGGCAGCAGAGCCGTGATCCGTTACAACAACCTGATCGGCGACCGCTATCTCGGGTTGGAGGAGGGGGCAGGCGGCACTGATGTGCTGCGGCCCGGCGCGACCATCCCGCTCGACCGTACCGAGCCGGCGCTGGATCTCGACGCCCTGATCGGTGGTTTCCGCCCGCTGTTCCGAGCGTTGGATCCCGAACAGGTCAACGCCTTGTCGGGGCAGTTGATCGCCGCGTTTGAAGGACAGGGTGCCACCATCAGTTCGTTTCTGGCGCAGACGGCGTCGGTGACCAACACATTGGCCGATCGTGATCAACTGATCGGGCAGGTGATCAACAACCTGAACGTCGTTCTCGGGTCGCTGGGCGACCAGAGTGAGCAGTTCGGCAAGGCGGTCACCTCGCTATCCGAGCTCGTCGACGGTCTGGCCGCCCGTAAGACCGATATCAGCACCGGGCTGGCGTATGTCAACGAGGCCAGCGGTTCGATCGCCGATCTGTTGCTCCAGGCCCGCCCGCCGTTGAAAGAGGTTGTTGCAGAGAATGATCGCGCTTCCGGCATTGTGATGGCCGACCACGAGTACTTCGACAACATCCTGAACACGTTGCCCGACAAGTATCGGACATTGGGACGCTTGGGCTTGTATGGAGACTACTTCAGTTTCTACCTCTGCGATGCGGTGTTGAAATTCAACGGCAAAGGGGGACAACCGGTCTTCATCAAGGTGGCCGGCCAAGACACGGGACGGTGTGCGCGGAAATGAAATCCTTCTCTGAGCGCAACCCAGTCGTTGTCGGCCTGGTCGGTGTGGCGCTGACCGCCGTCCTGGTGCTGGTTGTGCTGAACTACAGAAACTTGCCCTTTGTGCACTCGCAGAAGCAGTATTCCGCCTACTTTAGTGAGGCCGGAGGCCTCGCGGCGGGTGCCGCCGTACAGGTGTCGGGCTATGAGGTGGGCAGGGTGTCCAGCGTCTCGCTGGAGGGTTCACACGTGCTGGTGAAATTCAAGGTCGACGACAGTGCGCATCTGGGTGACCGCACCGAGGCGGCCGTCAAGACCAAGAGCCTCCTGGGCAGCAGGATCCTTGAAGTCGTTCCGCGTGGCGACGGCGAGCTGTCCGCCCCGATCCCCGTTGAGCGGACCACGCCGCCCTACCAATTGTCCGATGCCCTAGGGGATTTGGCCACTACCGTCGACCAGATCGACACCGGAGCGCTGTCGCAGTCACTGGACACGCTGGCGCAGACATTCGCCAACACGCCGCCGGACCTACAGGCCGCCGTGGCCGGACTATCCCGCTTCTCACAGTCGCTCAACCACCGCGACGCCCAACTGCGAAACCTACTGTCCAACGCCAACAAAACCACCAAGGTGCTGGCCGAACGCAGCGATCAGGTGGTGGCGCTGATCACCCAGACCAACGCGCTGCTGGCACAGCTTCGCACCGAAAGTGCTGCGCTCGACGAGGTTTCGGGCAACCTCTCCGGCCTGTCGAAGCAGCTGTCGGGATTCGTCGCCGAGAACCGCCAGCAATTCAAACCGTCGCTGGACAAGCTCAACGGGGTGCTGACCATCGTCGCCAACCGCAAGGAACGGTTGCAGGACGCGATCAAACGGCTCAACTCCTACGCGATGTCGCTGGGTGAGTCGGTGGCGTCGGGGCCGTTCTTCAACGCCTACATCGCCAACCTGTTGCCCGGACAGTTCCTGCAGCCGTTCATCGACGCGGCGTTTTCCGATCTGGGCCTGGACCCCAACGTGGCATTGCCGTCGGAGCTGACCGATCCGCAGACCGGTCAGGCGGCCACCCCGCCGCTGCCGATGCCGTACCCACGAACAGGGCAGGGCGGCGAACCCAGACTCACCGTGCCCGACGCCATCACCGGCAAACCCGGCGACCGTCCCTGCGGTCCGCCAGGACTGCCGTTGCCCGGCCCCGGCTGCTACCCGTATCGGGAGCCGCCGCCTGCCCCGGCGCCCGGCGGTCCGCCGCCCGGACCGCCGCTGCCGGGCGCAGAGCAGGCCGGGCCCACCCCGTCCCCGGTGTATTCATCCGATCCGCTACCCGATTCAGGACAGGTGCCATGACCGCCGCCAGGTTTGCCCGGATCGCGCTGTCGGCGGCGCTGGTGACGCTGCTGGTCGGTGGCCTGCTGATCGCCGTGCAGTCCGGCCCCGTCGACAAGACGAGGATCACCGCGTATTTCGAGAACAGCAATGGCATCTATCCCGGCGACGACGTCCGCATCCTGGGAGTCCCGGTCGGCGAGATCGAAACGATCGAGCCCCAGCCGCAACGAGCCAAGATCACCTTCTGGGTGGACGGAAGATACCAAGTCCCCGCCGACGCCAAGGCGGTCGTCATCTCCCCAACCGTGGTGTCGGCACGCTTCATTCAGCTCACCCCGGTGTACACGACGGGCCCCGCGCTGAGCGACGACGCGGTCATTCCCCGCGAGCGCACCGCGGTGCCGGTGGAGTGGGACGATCTGCGGGATCAACTGGACAAGCTGAACCGCACGCTTGAGCCCACCCGTCCCGGCGGGGTGTCGACGTTGGGTGCATTCGTCACCACGGCCGCCGACAATCTGCGCGGGCAGGGCGCGGCCATCCGCGACTCGGTGATCCAGCTGTCGCAGACGTTGTCCATCCTGGGCGACCACTCCGGGGACCTTTTCGGAACACTGAAGAACTTGTCGGTTCTGGTGTCGGCGTTGCACGACAGCACCGACCTGATGCGGGCACTCAATCAGAACCTCGGGGCGGTCACTGCGCTTTTGGCCAACGACCCGAACGAAGTTGGTACAGCGGTCGCCGACCTGAACACCGCGGTGACCGATATGCGCGGCTTCCTTGCCGAAAACCGGGACTCGGTCGGCACGACGTTCGACAAGCTCGCCGAAATCACGCAAGCGCTCGGCGAGAGTTCGGCCGACCTGAAGCAGACGCTGCACGTGGCCCCGACGGGGATTTCCAACTTCGTCAACACCTACGAGCCTGCCAACGCCGCAACAACCGGCGCACTGTCAGGCTCCAACTTCAGCAATCCGCTGAACTTCATTTGCGGGGCGATCCAGGCCGCCTCACGGCTGGGTGCCGAACAGTCGGCGAAATTGTGTGCCCAATACATGGCGCCGATATTCAAGAACCGGCAGTACAACTTCCTCGGCCCGCTCGGATTCAACGGTGCGCCCCTCGTGCCATTCCTTCCCGTCGGCGCGCAGGCGCGGCCCAACGAGGTCACCTTCAGCGAGGACTGGATGCGTCCGGATTACGTTCCGCCCGCCACAGCACCGCCGGCAGAACCGGCCACCGCACCCATCGCCCAGGCTCCGCTGCCCGCCGAGGCGCCGGCAGTGTCGAACGATCCCGCGGCGGGTCTGCCCGGCATGATGGTGCCCCACGGAGCCGGGTCATGACCGGGGCCTTGCGCCGGCGCGCCGCAATGGGATTGGCCGCGCTGGCCCTCACGGCGGTCGGGGTGTCCGGATGCGGGTGGCATGGCCTGAACTCGTTGCCGTTGCCGGGCACCGAGGGCGGTGGACCGGGTTCCTATCTGATCCAGGCTCAAGTGCCCGATGTCAACAACATCGAACCGAACTCGCGGGTGCGGGTGGGCGATGTCAATGTCGGCAACGTCACCAGGGTCGAGCGCCAAGGCTGGCACGCACTGGTGACTATGCGCATCAACGGTGGCGTGGAGTTGCCCGCCAATGCGACGGCGAAGATGGGCCAGACCAGCCTGCTGGGCTCACAGCACATCGAACTCGCGCCACCGACGCGCGAAGCGCCACAGGGCCGGCTTCATGACGGTTCGCTGATCCCTCTGCAAGACGGCGGCGCCTACCCGACCACCGAGCAAACCCTGGCCGCGATTTCGTTGCTGCTCAACGGCGGCGGAGTCGGCCAGCTACAGGACGTCGTGGAGACGTTTTCCACCGCGCTGCGCGGTCGAGAACACGACCTGCGCAGCCTGATCGAACAACTCGACCTCTACGTCCGCTACGTCAACGACCAGAGCGATGACATCATCGACGCCACTGACAGCCTCAATCGTGTGGTCGGCACCTTCGCGGCCCAGAAACCCGTTGTCGACCGGGCGTTGAGAACCATCCCGGACGCGCTGGCCGTGCTGCGCGACGAACGGGAAAACCTTTCCGAAGCAATCGATCAGCTCGGCAAGTTCAGCGCGATCACCGCCGATTCGGTCAACCGAACCAAGGAGAGTCTCGTCACGGAGCTCAAAGACCTTGCCCCAATCCTGCGGTCGGCCGCCAATGCGGGTCCGGCGCTGACCCGGTCGCTGAGCGTCCTGGCGACCTATCCGTGGCCGAACGAAACCATTGAGAATTGGGTGCGCGGGGATTACGGCAACTTGACGGCCCTCATCGACCTCACGCTGAGCCGCATGGATGCGAGTTACCTCACCGGAACACGCTTCGAGGGCAAGCTGACCGCGCTGGAGATGCAGTGGGGTCGCACCATCGGCCAGTTGCCCAGCCCCTACACCGCCGGCAATCCGCTCGTCGCCCCCTACTACCTCGATCAGGGCCGCTGACATGCGTGTGAGTAGGCGCATCGGCATCCAATTGGCGGTGTTCACCGTCATCGCCCTCGTGGCGGGGACGATCATGGCCATCGGATATGTCAGGTTGCCGGCGATGTTGGGTTTCGGTCGCTACACCGTCACCATGGAGCTGCCGCGCTCCGGTGGCCTGTATCCCAGCTCGAACGTCACCTACCGCGGCACCAAAGTCGGGAAGGTCGAGTCGGTCCGCCTTGGCGAGCACGGCGGTGTGCAAGCGGAGTTGTCGCTGAAGTCGGGAATCGATATTCCCTCGGATCTGACAGCAGAGGTGCACAGCCAGTCCGCGCTCGGCGAGCAGTACGTCGCGCTGTTGCCACGTGAGGGCACCGCTGCGCCGCTGAAGGATGGCGACGTCATCGCCATGAAAGACACCTCGGTGCCGCCGTCGATCGATTCCTTGCTCGATGGAGCCAACCGCGGGCTGCAGGCGATCCCGCACGACGCCCTCAAGACCGCGGTCGACGAGTCCTACGTCGCCTTCGGGGGGCTGGGTCCCGAGCTATCGCGACTCGTCAAGGGCGGCAGCCAGATTGCGATCGACGCCCGCGCCAACCTGGACTCGTTGACCACGCTGATCGACCAGTCGGCTCCGGTGCTCGACAGCCAGACCGAGACGGCGGATTCGATCCAAGCCTGGGCGGCGCACTTGGCGACGATCACCGGGCAGCTGCGCGACAACGACGCTGCGTTCGCCGGGCGTGATCGACAACGGCGGCCAGGCAGCCGACGAGGCGCACCAACTCGTTGACCGCCTGCAACCAACCCTGCCGGTGATACTGGCCAACCTCGTGACCGTTGGCAAGATCGCGCTCGACTACCAACCCGCTCTCGAGCAGTTGTTGGTGTTGATCCCGCAGGGCATTGCCAACATTCAGGCCAGCGCCGTCGCCAATCTTCACACCAAGCAGGACTTCAAGGGCGGTTACCTGAACTTCAATCTGAACCTCAATCTGCCCCCACCATGCACCACCGGGTTCCTGCCGGCCCAGCAGCGCCGCACACCGGTGGCGATCGACGCACCCGAGCGTCCACCCGGCGCCCTCTATTGCCGAACCCCTCAGGACGGACCATTCAACGTACGCGGCGCCAAGAACTTGCCGTGCCTGACCGTCCCGGGTAAACGCGCGCCATTCGCGTGGATGTGCGAGAGCAATGAGCAGTACGTGCCGCTCAACGACGGGTTCAACTGGAAGGGCGACCCGAACGCCACCCTGACGGGTCAAGACGTCCCGCAACTCGGGCCGGGAGACCCGCCGCGCGCCGCGCCGGTACCAGCGCAGGGTGCGCAGGCGCAACCCCCCGCCGCGTCGACGCCACCCCCTCCGCTGGCTGTCGCCGAATACGACCCCGCCACAGGGAGTTACGTCGGACCCGACGGGAAGGTCTACACCCAGTCTGATCTCGCTCAGGGCGCGCCGACGGAGAGAACATGGGAAGACATGGTCATTCCGCCGACGCCGTGATGAAGGTTGCGTCGAAAGTAGAAGAGATGACAGATTTGACCCGCGAATCCCGTCATTCCCTACTCTCGCGACGCCCTGCAGCTTCCATCGCGATTCGGGTTGCATCGCACCGGGACGGGTTGATGGCGTTCCGGGTGGTCCGACTCAGACCTGCTGAAACGCAACCAGTCAGCGAGTCGAGAGACTTCGCGCCCGGCAGGCGGCGAACGTCGTCGAATTGCTTATGTTGCCGTCCCGTTGTCGTCGACCGTGCTCTTAAGCCCGCGTAGGAGCAGGTCCAATAGCGTCTCGAATTCCGCATCGGAGCCGAATCGCGCATCGCTGAGAATCTGGCGGGCATCCATCGTCTCGCCGACCATTGCTTGGAGCCGATCCGGCAACGCGGTCGGTGCAATAAAGTCTTCGTCTCTTAGCGCCGACGCCAACGTGAAGAACGACATTCCAAGGAATACGCGCATCGCGAGGGCTGGCTCGATGCCTCCATGGATCATGGACGCAATGTGGCGGCGCATGTGCTCGGCGATCTGCTCGAGCTGTTCAGCGTTGGCGGCCAGTACTTGTCCGCGAAAGAAAAGGAGATCGGCCAACGATGGGTTACTCCTCAGGCTCTCGCGGAGGGCGCGGTAATGAACGCGAAGTTCGACGTCCCACGGCTGGTCGGTCGAGTCACGATGGTTGGCATAGAGGTCTGCTGCTGCACGATCAGCCATCGCGTCGAGAAGCTCGTCGCGCCCGCGGTAATAGGAGTAAATGGTCATCACACCCACGCCGAGACGGGTGGCCAGGGCGTTCATTGTGAGCCCGTCGAGGCCGTTCACGCGGGTGAGCTCCAGAGCAGCTTCGACGATCTGAGATTGTGTGAGCGAGCGGGGGACGCCGCCCTTGCGGCGGCTTCTCGAACCACGTGAGGAGGGCCTTGTCACGTCAGTTCTCCTGTGATCGCTTGGGGGGCGCGCTACCACGGTGGCGCAACGCGTTCGGGCCTACGTAGTCGCGCGCCGTCGCAGTCGGCGATTCCGTCAGAGTCTACGACCGCCAAGATCGCAGAGGTTTCGTGCGCCGCTGACGGCGCCCCAGGGGTGTCGCGGCATATAAACCTTCCTGCGTGTCGTGTCGCATACGGTATCTAATATTGGCAGGTCGCCGGCGGAATGTCACGCTGGTCACACCTCGATTCCGTTGGACTCGAATTTCTTGACCGCTCTCCCGTCCGAGTCAGTCAAGTGCGCGTCATCAACGCCTCTGTTGGTGATGTATTCGCAGCGGTGGCAACCGATCCCGCGAGTTGGGGAAAGTGGTGCCCCGGCTTCAACGAGGCGAGTAGATGGCTCACTCCGATGCCGCCCGGCGTAGGCAGCCAGCGCGAGATGCACGCCTTTGGGACGACGATCGCCGAGACGGTGCTGGCTTTCGAACACAATCAACGCTTCGCTTTCCGCGTCGACACGGGCGGTATGCCGCTGATGAAGGCGTTCCTCGAGGAATGGACGTTCGCTGCGGTGACCAACTCACCGCAGGCCACCACGGCCACCTGGACGATGGCGATCGACTCGTATTTGCCATCACCTGTCATGCGTGCCTGGCTGATCATCCAAATCAAGGTCATGATGCGCATCGCAGCAAGGCGACTGGAACGACTTGCAGCGCAATCGGACCGGCCACGACCATCGGTGCCCTGAGCGACCCATCACCGCGCCCAAGCCGTGTCGCCCACGCATCACCGAGGGAATCGCAGCATTCGGCGCGCGTTGGTTTCGACGATTTTCTCGACCTCATCGTCGGGGACGTGCGCTAGCATCTCGGCAGCGCGCTTGCGGCTGTTCGGCCAGTTCGAGTCGGAGTGTGGATAGTCCACCTCAAGGGTGATGTTGTCGATGCCGACCTTGTGTCGGTTTTCCAGTCCATGCTCGTCGTCGATGAAGCAGCCGTAAAAGTGTTGGCGGAAAAGGTCGCTGGGTCGGGCATCGAAATCAATATCTTGGTAGTACCGATGACGCTCCCAGCCGTAGTCACAGCGCTCGAGCAGGTAGGGAATCCATCCGATGCCACCCTCGGCGAGTGAGAACTGAAGTTTCGGGAACCGTTGCAGGGCGCCCGAGAACAGCAGATCGACGGTGGTCCACATCAGGTTGGACGAGTACAGGATCATCGCCACCACGAAGGGTACGCCCTGATCCAGCACTCCGGGTCCTTGCTCTACCTTCTGGAATGGGAAGCCGGGCACGTAGGACCCCGATCCGAAGTGCAAGGAAACCGGTACCTCGGCGTCGGAGCAGATCTGCCACAACGGATCCCAATGCTTGGTGTAGAACGACGGAAGTCCGAGGGGCTGGGGGCTGTCGGGGAACGAAAATGTGCGTGCCCCTTTGGCGATGACACGTTCCGCCTCCGTGCAGGTCAAGTCGATGTCCCAAACGGGCAGGATGGACATCGGGATGAATCGGTCCGGGGCGCTACCGCACCATTCGTCGATATAGAAGTCGTTCCACGCCTGGAGGCACAGCAGGGCCACTTCCTTATCCTTGGCGCGGAAGAAGTTTCCGCCGCCGAAGCCCGGGAACGACGGAAAGCACAGCGCGGCCTGAACGCCATCGAGGTCCATGTCCTTTACCCGAGCGGCAGGGTCGTAACAGCCCGGGATCATGTCCTCGTAGCGGAGCGGGTCCATTCCCCAATCCTGTCGCGGTTTTCCCGCGACGGCGTTCAGCCCCAGCGTCGGGAAGATTTGATCGTCATAGGTCCACAGATGGTTGCCGTCGACCTCGACGATCCGTGGGCCGGAATCGCGGTATTTCTCCGGAAGTCGGTCCTGCCAGACACGCGGGTGCTCGATCAGGTGGTCGTCGACGGAGATTATCTGATGGTGTTCCTGCAGTGGCATGGCGATCCTCCGGTGGTAGTGACTAAGGCTGGGACTGAATCCCGATCGACTTGTACTCGAGATAAGCGTTGAGGGCCTCCGGCCCGTTCTCGCGTCCGATACCCGAGCACTTGTAACCGCCGAACGGCCCGGCGACCTCGACATTGAAATAGTTGATGTTGATCGTGCCCGTGCGGACCCTGCGCGCCACCGACAATCCGAGATCGTCGTCGGCCGTCCATACCGAACCGGATAGTCCGTAGATCGAGTCGTTGGCGATGGCGATGGCGTCGTCGATGTTCTCGTATGCGATGACGCTGATCACCGGACCGAAGATCTCCTCCTGCCCGACCGTCGATTCGGAGGCGACATCCGTGAGCAACGTCGGCTGGACGAAGAAGCCCTTGCCGTCGACATCTGTCGCCAAACCGCCGACGGCGACGGTTGCGCCCTCCTTGACGCCGACAGCGATGTAGTCCATCACCCGCGACCGCTGTCGTTCCGAAATCAGAGGACCGACCTGTGTGCCGGGATCGAGAGCAGGGCCGACGGTCAGGGCGGCGAATGCCGCAGTGAAGGCGTCGACGAATTCCTTGTAGCGACTACGGGGTAACAGTAGCCGTGTCTGGGCCACACAGGCCTGACCGTTGATCATGATCATGCCCGGCAGCAGGCTCTGCACGACGTGGCCCACGTCTGCATCCTCGGCAACGATAGCGGCCGACTTTCCGCCCAGCTCAAGGGTGCATGGGCGCAGCCGTTCGCCACACAGTGAAGCCACGCGCCGGCCCGCGGCCGTCGAGCCAGTCAGTGACACCTTGTCGACATCCGGATGGCACACCAGGTATTCGCTGGTGGTGCGATCGGCCGGCACGATGTTGACCACCCCGTCGGGTATGCCGGCGGCCAGGATCGCCTCCCCGAGGAATTTGGCGTCGAGCGCTGTGTGTGGATCCGGTTTCAGAACTACGGTGCACCCAGCCGCTAGTGCCGGCCCGACTTTCAGCATGGCGATCGAGAGGGGCACGTTCCAGGGAACGATCGCGGCAGCCACGCCAACCGGCTCGCGGGTGACCAACAGCGGGTTGCCCATAACGGCGGTGCGTTGCGGCTCGTCGAACGGAAACTCGCGCGTGATCTGGGCGAAGTAACCGGCTGCCCCTGCAGCAGCGGCGGCCTGAATCATCGTCGAGGTCGAGATCGGGTTGCCATTTTCCCGACTGACCATTGTCGCGATGTCGGATGACCTCGCGACAATGGCCTCGGAGAGCCGTTGCAGCATATCGGCGCGTTCCCCGGGAGTCGTTGATCGCCAGTCACTTTGATCGAACGCACGCCTAGCCGCATTGACGGCCGCGTCGATGTCGGCCGTGCCAGCCAAGCCCACCGTTTCGATAACCTCCTCGGTCGAGGAATCGACGACGTCGAATACGTCAGTGTTGCTCGCGGCGACCCACTGTCCACCGATGAGGAACCGATTGGTGATGCTAGGCACTACGGTCCGCCGACACACTGACCGGGAAATTGAAGAATTCTTCCGCCCGCTTGTGGGTGATCGATTCGACGAAGTCCTGATCGGCCTGCACACGTGATAATTCAGAGGAGAAGATCTTCTGGCTCTGCGGCCAGATGGACTCCATATGCGGGTAGTCGACTTCCAGCATCCAATTGTGGAAGTCGAGCTCCTGAGAGAGTCGGTGGGCAGTCGCCGGCTCCAAAGTGGAGAAGGTGAAAGTGTCCCGAAGCATCTGCAGCGGTGTGATGTCCAGATCGGGCCATCCCTTGCGATGCAGCAACGAGAATTGGAGACACCAGTCGAGGCGTTCGATCAGATGCGGCAGCCACGTGCCGCCGGATTCAGCGATGTTGACCTTGAGTCCGGGAAAGCGCACCCCGATTCCTGACCATATAAATTGGGCGACGGCCTCGATGGCACCGGACTGGAAAATCGTGCTGCCGAAGCCGTAGGGGACCTTATCGAAATTGGTGTCCCAAGGGATCTTCGGCCAATGCGGCAAATCTGCGGTGTGATGGCAGATCACTGTTCCGGTCTCCTGGCAGGCGGCGACGAAAGGATCCCAACTCCTATCGCCAAGCCAGCTCCTACCGATGTCGGTGGGATTGCGCAACATCACCCCTCGAAAACCGCGCTCGGCGTTTCGGTAGATCTCGGCAGCGGCGACCTTGGCATCGTCATACCAGGTGGCCTGAATGGGAATGAACCGGTCCGGAGCGGCCGCAACCCAGGTCTCCAAATACCAATCGTTCCAGGCCCGCATAGAGGCGATGCCTAGCTCTGGATCCTTCGCGTATGAGAAGAGTTCACCGCCGAAACCGATTCCGGCCGGAGATGAATAGACCGCCGCGGCCGCCACGCGGTCGGCATCCATGTCGACAAGCCGTGCCTGTGGGTTGTAGCAGCCCTCACGGATTTGGTCGTACGACAGGATCATCGGCCCCAGCCACTCTTCGGGCGTCATTCCCGCGACAGCGCAGTGCCGCCACAACGGCACCACCCGGTCTTCGAAGACCCACTGTTGACCGCCGTCGGGGTGTCGCTCGATACGTGGAGCCCGATCGGCCCATTTCGCGGGCATGCGCCCCTGGTAAACATCCTCGGGCTCAATGAGGTGCTCATTCGCGGAGATGAGGGTCAAATCGCCGTGCGCCACGCGTGGTCCTTTCTGGTTCGCGACACACCGCCGAAATAGCCGTTGCATCGATGTCTCACAAAAATGTCGGATACGCGCAATACCACCAAGCTCGCCGCGAACACTTTCGGTGGGCTGAGCCGACGACTTTTCGTGGCCGTACGCAATGTACGACTCTGTTTAGCATCCGCATCCACTGACAGTCAATGTTGATACCGTATCTCGTACGGTTCGTGATGGATCAGTCAACGTATTACTCCGATTCGTGCCGCTGAGCTGGCGCTACACAGTTATCGTGTGCGATACGGTATCTGGTATTGACATTGCCGGCCCGGCCTGGGACTGTGACGGGGGACACCCTGTGGTCCTCGGACACGACCAGCCAAGCGCACGGAACGTTTCGACTCTGAGTCGGAAGTTCTCGGAGCTGTGACTTCGCAGAGGAGAAAGGCATGGCTGACACGACCGTCCGTTCCAACAGGGTGAGGCAACAGAGGCGGGATTCTTCTTCGCCCGCCAATGCGGACGCTCTTCAAGTCCGTAACTGATGGCGCCGAGACAAAAACCGGACTTAAGGAGCAGACATATGGGTAAGAGGTTGGCCGACAAGGTCGCGTTCATTACCGGCGCGGCCCGCGGCCAGGGTCGCTCGCACGCGATGCGGTTCGCCGAGGAAGGCGCCGATATCATCGCTCTCGATCTGTGCGCTCAGATGGACAGCGTCGTGTATCCGATGTCGACACCGGAGGATCTCGAGGAGACCGTCCGGCTCGTGGAGAAGACCGGGCAGCGCATTGTGCCCGTGCAAGCCGACGTTAGGGACTTCGATGCCCTTTGCGACGCCGTGAAGCGCGGCGTCGGCGAACTGGGACGTCTCGATTTCGTCCTCGCGAACGCCGGCATACTGCCCATCTTGCGTGCCGAGTCGCATGAGCTGTCGTCGTACGTCGATGCGATTGACGTCATGCTCAACGGCGTCTACTACACAATCGAAGCCGCGCTGCCGACCCTGATTGCGCAGGATCAAGGCGGCGCGATCGTGATCACGAGTTCGACCGCGGGCCTCAAGGGCGCCGGCGTGCAGTACGACACCATGAGCCATGGGGCCGCCGGTTACGGCGCAGCCAAGCACGGGGTCGTCGGTTTGATGCGGTACTACGCAAATGGTTTGGGCCCGAAGAACATTCGTGTCAACACCGTGCATCCCACGGGCGTCAACTCGCCGATGGTGGTGAACGAGCAATTCGCCGAATACGCCGGCCAACATCCTGAATTCTTCGAGCGGTCGCTGACAAACCTGCTCCCCGTCCCGCACGTCGAACCGATGGACGTTTCTGAAGCCATGCTCTATCTCTGCGCGGAGTCCGGGCGATACATCACTGGCGTCACGCTGCCGGTCGACGCCGGAATCGTCGTGAAATAGCCCGAATAGCCGCCGACGCAACACCACGACGTGCCAGATCAAAACGAGAGGCGGTGCTCAATGCCGAGATACAGCGTTGAGATCACGCGCGATTCGATCGCGCCGCCCAGCGATGTCTACCCTTTGCTGGCTGATATTCCAGGCTGGGCCACGTGGGTGCGGGCGATAACCCGTTGTACCGCCGAGCCCTACGATCCTTCTCAACCAGGCACTGGCGTGGTCCGCCGTGTTACCTCGTTCGGGTTCATGGTTGCTCGTGAAGTGATCATCGTCGACGATCCGCCCAACTTTCATCAGTACTCGGTGATATCGGGTCTTCCCACTAAGAATTACGACGGCACGGTCCGAATCGAGCCCCGCGATAGCGGAAGCAGAGTCATCTGGAGGATCGCATTCGATCCGGTCATTCCGGGCACGGGAAAGGCGATCCAACTATGGCTCACCCCAGTGATCAAAATGCTGGCCAACTCGCTTGTGAAAGCCGCCGATAGAGCTTGCGACGTCGGCTACGTCCCGCCCCACGGAACTAGCACTCATTAGGCCATGACCAACATTGTTGAAGAGAGAACCCATGTCAGATAAGTGTCCGGTCCTTTCCTCCCTGTACGATCTGCCGTTCCAACAAGACCGGACTGCGGCGTGGCATCAGCTCCACGAAGTAGGCGAGGTGGCCATCAGCGACAAAGGCGCCTACGTCATCATCGGGGCCGACGCCGTAGAGGCAGTTGCCAAGAACACAGCGGTCTTCTCTTCGAAGGCAAATGGCGAGATGATGGCCAGCCCGATACCGATGGTGCCGATTGAAACCGATCCACCGGACCACGCCCGCTATCGGCGAATGCTTGACAAGTTCTTCAGCCCGCGCAGCGTGGCTGCACGGGCAGACGAACTGCGAGCTCAGGCTGGAGAACTGATCGACAGGTTGGTCGCCGAGGGCGACACCTGCGAACTTATGAGCGGTTTGGCGGGCCCATTCCCGGCTCAGGTGTTTCTCACTCTGTACGGGTTGCCGTTAGAAGATCGGGATCGCCTCGTCGCATGGAAGGACGCCCTGCTCGAGGTTATGGATCTCGACTCCGGTGAGCCAACATCCGAAGGTTTGGCAGTGGCTACGGAGGTGTACACCTATCTGACCCAAGCCATCGCCGACCGACGCGCCAGCCTAGGAACGGACCTGCTCAGTGAGCTCATCCGCGACAACGACGAGGGGACCTTGTCCGATGAGGAGCTGCTCGGGCTGAGCTTCGTGTTCATTTTGGCCGGTCTTGACACCGTCACGGCGGCGCTGGGGTTTGCGTTCGCGAATTTGGCGCAAGATTCGGTATTGCGTCGACGACTGGTCGAGAATCCCGAATCGATCCCCGCCTTCATTGAGGAGTCGCTCAGGGTCGACGCCCCGGTGCCCTTTCTCGCCAGGAAGACAACCGCGGATGTCACCGTCGGCGAGACCACGATTCCCAAAGGTTCCACCTGCCTGGTGATGTTCGGCGCGGCCAACCGGGATGCGAAGCGTTACGCCGATGTCGACACGTTTAATACTGAGCGCAACCCAACGCATTTCTCCTTCGGGCGTGGACCGCACCGCTGTTTGGGCTCGCACCTTGCCCGGCTGGAAATGCGCCTGGTCATCGAGGAGTGGCACAAGCGGGTACCCGAGTACTCATTGGCCAACGGGGTTCCCCACGTGAAATGGCCTGGAAAGTCCACACATTCACTCGAGCGCCTCGATCTGAAGATCAGCGCATCGCCCGTTTGAGTAGGGGTCGGGGTTGCCGCTGTTCGCGGGCGTCGATGGTCGGCGCCTGATCGCAGGTGATGGTCACCGTGCACCCGGCGGCGCCGGCATGCCGGGTGACGTTGGTCCGGAACCTCCTCCACTGCTAGGTGCCGGACTCTGGCGAGGTCGGGACGGTGTCCCGGCCGCCGCGGGTCAACGGCCCGAACGTCATGGACAGCGAGCGCGCTGCCTCGTTCTCCCGCGCCAGCGCGTCCCGGATCAGCTCGGCGCGGCCCGTTCTGAGCAGGCGCTTGGCCGCCATGACGACCGCGGGTGGATGCCGCGCGATCTGGTTCGCGATCGCCCGAAGCTCCGGCCGGAGATCCTCGGGGGCACAGCGCCGGAGGGCCAGGCCGAGGCGCACGGCTTCCGCCGCGTCCATCCATCGGCCGGTCAGGATCAGCTCGGTCGCTCGCTGCAGGCCCACCTGCGCGGGAAGCAGCACGCTGCTCGCCGCCTCGGGCACCGTCCCGAGCTGGGCGAACGGAAGCCGCAGCCGGGCGTCGTCGGCGACGACGACCACGTCGGCGTGCAGCAGAATGGTGGTACCGAAACCGACCGCCGCGCCGTGAACCCCGGCGAGCAGCGGTTTCGGGAACTCGGTCAGCGCCGGCAGGAGTACGGCGAAGGCGTCCGCGTATTCGTCGGTGTCGGCGGCGGCCAGTGCGTCGAGATCCACGCCGCTGGAGAACGCGCGACCGGCGCCCACCAGCTCCACCACTCGGACCGAATCATCGTCGGCCGCTTCGTTCAGCGCCGCGGCGAGCATCCGGTAGGACGCGGCGGTGAAGGCGTTCAGCCGTGCGGGCCGGTTGAACACGAGCGTCCGGACGCCGTTCTCATCGGAACGGTCCACCTCCGTGCCCCGGCCGGGCCCGTCGGGCGGCGCCGGACCGGGGGAGCTGGTCCCGCCCTGGCGGATCTCCGTCCGTCCCGCCGATGGGTCGTCACGGCCTCCGTCGTGGTGATCTACGGGGCTGTTGGCCATCTTTCGGTATCAACCTCCACAAGTCGCGGTGATGGTTCTGGGCGATGGGGCGGGACCGTCGTGAACGCGGACCAGCCCGTCGGGAGGGTGTGAGCGGTCATCTAGCTCTGGTGCAGGCCCGCGAGGAGTGCGCGCAGCGCGGCACCCGCTTCCTCGCGGGCCTTGATCGGCTGATCTGCGTTGGCGATGAAGAGCGCGGCGTCGTTGCACGCCGCGAAGAGGAGATGCGCCAGGGCTTCGCTGGCCGTCGCTGACACGCTGCCGTCCGCGGCGCCTTCACGGAGGAGGCCGCGGATCGCGCCGAGGCCGTATCGGCCCTGGATCTCCTGCCAGCTTTCCCATCCGAGAACGGCCGGACCGTCGATGAGGACGATGCGACGTACGTCAGCCTCAAGTGACGCGTCGAGGAACGATTCCAGGCCGGTCGTGAGGCGCTCCAACCCGGTCGAGCCGCTGAGGCTCGTCCCGCCGCGGACGACCAGATCGCGTTCGATGTCTTCGAAGACGACGACGAACAATGACCGCTTGTCGGGGAAGTGATGATAGAACGCGCCGCGGGTGCCCACCTCGGCGGCATTGACGACGTCTCTGGTGGTCGTGTCGAAGTAGCCTCGTTCGGTGAAGAGGATTCGTGCGGCGGCGACCACACGATCGCGGGTCAGCTGTGCCTGCGCCGCCCGCATCCCTGTCACGTCCGTGAATCTAACTCAGGCGGTGAAGCGGGTCGTCGCGCCGCGGATGTCCACGAGACCGGGGAAAGCGTCCAGTCCGATCGCAACGTCCTTCTCGAGGTAAGGGCGCGAACGTGTCGAATACTCTATCCGGATCGTCGCCCTCCTGGTAGACACCGAGGGCGAAGCTCTCGGCACTTCCTCGCCGCAGCGCGGCGAGTGCGTCGTGAACGGAGATCCCGTTCTGTACGGCGAGTCCGATGGCCTCGCGGCCAAGGCTCACGTGAGCGGCGTACAGCAGGTTGTTGACGATCTTCAGTGTCATGCCCGCGCCCGTGGGGCCGAGATGAAAGATGGTGTCGGCGTAGCAGGAGAACACCGGCTCTGCCCGGTGGACGGCGTCCGCGGTGCCGCCAACCATGAGGATCAGCGTCCCCGCGCGCGCGGCGGCGGGGATTCCGCTGAATCCCGCGTCGACGACGTCGATGTCGGGGCGTAGCGATGCCAGTTCGGCGATGAGCGACGGCGGCACCGTGCTGTGGATCGCGAGCACCGCTCCAGCGGGCATGGCCGCGAGTGCGCCGCTGTCGATGACGGCGTCACGCAGCTGCTGTTCGGAGTACACGTTCACACACACGATGTCAGCATCACGAACGGTCTCCGTAGCCGACGCGCACAGCTTTCCACCCGCCGCTTCCACCTCGGCGTGGCGGTCGAAGGAGCGGGAGTGTCCGGTGACCTCGTGACCCGCGGCAAGAGTCACCAGTGCCATCTGCATGCCGACACGGCCCAATCCGATCCACCCGACGTGCATGTGCGCTCCTCGATGTCTGGGCGCCGGCGGAATGGCGGTTGCGGCGCCACCCCGCCGGCCATCCTCGGCGACGTTCTCGTGACGTGTCAGCTCTTGGTGAGGGCGCCTGCGATGGTGGCGCGGATAGACTTGCCCGACACGTAGCCGAGATATGTCGCCGCTTGGTACACGAGCTCTTCGAGCTCCGGCACGGTAACGCCGTTGCGCAGCGCGACGGGGACGTGCTCGCGCAGCGCGTCGTGATTGGCCAATCCCATGATCATGCCGAGCGTGACCACGCTGCGGGTACGACGGTCCAGGACCTCGGTCCGTTCCCAGAGGTCGAAGTAGACATTCTCGAGCTCCATGTAGTCGAGCTCGGGAGCGAAGACATCGTCGGCCATCGCCTCTTCGCTGATCTTGAGAAGCGGGGAGTCTGGGTCCATGTCCCGCAGCACGTCGCGGGCGATGGCGCGCTTCTCGCTCCCGGTGCGTTCCTTGCGGGCGACGTCCGCCTCAGGGATCGGCTCGAGCAGATTGTGCGTGGTCAGGGCGGCGATCATGGATTGCATGGCCCACGCGGCACAGGGCGAGCCAACGTAGGGGCGTGCGTGCACGATCACCGCTTCGAGCTCGGCCGGTGTCGCCCCGTTGTAGATCGCCGCGGGGCAGTGGTACTGCAGTTCAAACTGGTTGCCGACGTTGCCAACTCCGATCATGAGGCTGACGTTGAACAGGCTGCGCGTCCGGAGGTCGATCACCTCCGTGCGGTCCCACATGTCGCAGTACGAGTCCTCCATCGCCATCAGCGCGGTGTCCCCGGACCACGAGCCCGGCGGGATGTCGCCACCATGCAGGCCGTGCGCGGCGCCTGGCAGCATCCGCTGGATGTTTTTGACCCCGATGGGCCGCTTCTGGCTACCGGTCCGTTCTCGTCGGGCCAATCCCGTGAACGGCGCCTGCTCTGTCGTCATCGTCGACTCCCTATCTGCTCGCGGCAGGTCGTCCCTCGTCAGGTGCACAGGGGGCCGGCTGCGTCCGTCCCCCGTGTGGGTCTTCAGACCGGGTTGGTGCCTTCCTTGAGGAACGTGACTCGCTGGTTCACGCGGAACTCGGTGTAGTCGGCCAGGCCGTAGTGCTGCACCTGGAAGTTGTCCCACACGGCGATGTCGTTCCGCGCCCAGTTGTGAGTGGTGTAGAACTCTGGCATCCGGATCCAGCTAAAGAGGAAGTGCAAGATCGCGTCGCTCTCGTAGCGGTGCACGCCTTCGATGTAGGTCGTGTATGTCTCGTTGACGTACAACGCCTTTTCGCCAGTGATCGGATGGATGCTGACGATCGGCCAGTGCCGCGGTGGATTGTTCTTGACCAACTCCGAGTACTTCTCGTGGTCCCAGGTCGCCTGCAGGTACAAGGGCTCCCTGTGGCCGCGGCCGTCCCAGTAGTGCACGGCGGTCATACCGTCGACGTACTCCTTCATCGACGGCGACAGGCAGCGGTACGCCTTGGCCGTGTTGGCCCACGAGGTGTTGCCCCCGACCGGCGGGCACTCCTGGATCTGGATGAACGTGCCCAGCGAAGGCTGCTCGAGCGTCGTGTTGTCGCTGTGCCACAGGTTGGTGACCGGCGGTCGCGCACTGTCGGTGGTGATGACGTCGACCTGCGGGCCGAGCTTCTCCACCAGCCGGCTGCCGTAGTCCGGCGTGCCAAAGATGGTGGCGATCTCGAGGTGCTGTTCTCCCGACAGCTTCTGCTGATCGGTGAAGATCACGACCCCGTAGGTGAGCCACGCATGGCGTAACAGTGCACGCATGTCGTCCGAGAGGTCCGCTGTGAGGTCGACTCCGGAGATCCGGGCGCCGAAGTTGGGCATCAGCTGCGTGACCGTCAGCGGCGCGAACCGCTCGGGAAGGAGGTCGTCGTCGATCTTCTCGATGAAGTTGGTGCTCATGAGTCTCCTCAGGGTTGTCATCGCGGCGGAGCGCCCAGGCGGGATGCCAGCAGGTGATGGCGACGCCCTCTTCGGGCCCGCCCGGGCCTCCTCGCGGACCCGCCTGCCGGTTGACATGCAGAGTGCATGTCAGTTGACATCCAGCATGCATGTGAACCAGCATGCCTGTCAAGACGAAGCCGAGTGGACGAGCAGCTATCTCTCACTGCGGAGGATTCACACCTGATTGCTCACGCAAACGCCGAGCAGTTGTTGGGTCTGTCTCAATCCGAAGTATAAGGGAGACAATGGATCTCGAAGATGAACCCCGGGCAGTCCTTGGCTGACAGTCGGTGACCGTAGCCGCGCGAATCTTCCGGGTAAACGAAGCCACGCGGCAATGTGGCTGTGACGCCGTGGTCGACAGACAGTAGCTGGTGAGCTTGATCGAGCCGCACGCCAAGACATGCCGAGCGGACAGGCAGGGGCTGCGTCTTAGCTCAGACCAGGTGGCGACCAGCCCGTCCGCTTGAATCCTGCCGATCTTTTCGCCCGTCGCAGGATTGAGCTGGGCTGTGGTTTTGACCAGTTGAGCCTTCAACCCACGCGTTGTTGATGAAATGCCATTATTCCGGGCGAAATATCACAGCGGCCCTTGCTTGTTTCGCCGAAACGTCAGGATGCCTTCCCTAGAGATTTCGGATCCCGCGGTATTCCGGGTCCTTGGGCCACGCTCAGCGAGCTTTGCCGGCGTCCAGCCCCTGGCTGGCGAGTACGCTTTCGCGAATATGCGTAGCCAGCATCTCGGGTGCGCTCACCTGGGGAAAGTGTTTGCACATCAGTGGACTGATCGCGAGGCCGGACTTGACGGCGAGCACGACATTTTCGAGAAACGCAAATGCCGGTGTTAGCCCGCCGATCGTCCAGGTGATCGGCTGTCCAGCGAGGTCTTGTGGCGAGTGCGATGGCACTGGAGCCACGGCATACCTCCGGGCCCACGTGACATAGTTCCGCTCTAGTCGCGCGTGATACTCCTCGCCGAGGGATTTCCAGGCTTCAGGGTCGTCGTTGAGCATGTGAGCGAACATGGGTTGGCAGCGCTCGACGATGGCGGCATCTTCTAGTGTCAAGACGGTGGCGCCATCTTCTAGTGCCAAGAGGTCGCCGAGTAGTGGGGCGGCACTGGGCATCGTCACTTCATGGACAACGGCGTTTCGCACGAGATCACCATGGCGCACCACGAGATCGAGAACCGCGACTCCGCCAGAACTGCTTCCGTAGAATGTGGAAGGACCGGTTCCCAAAGACCTGAGCAGACAAGCGATCTGGTCGCCAAGCTTTGACATCGAAATATCAGAAGTCCCCGCTTGGCTTCTTGAAAAACCAGGAGTGTCGAAGGTGAGTATGGTGAACTCGTTGGCGAGCTGAGTTGCGACCCAGTCAAAAACGCCGCAATCCCCTTCGCCGGAAGGCACCAACACGACAGGCGGGCCTTCACCGCGCTGTTCGCAGTACCAGTCGATGCCATTCACCTGGTGCCGAAATGGCCGTACAGACATTGTCATCGCCCTTCTCTCATGTCGGTCGGTGATGCACAGCGGATGGCGACTGCGCCCCGACAAGCAAGTCGCGCCCAGCATTCGCCGTCATGAACGTTGCACCGATGGGCCTTCTTGTTACTCGTCGCGACGATTGTGTAGCTTCGGAGCGCCTCGGTCGCAATTGCACATACTGTCTGTATGCCGACTGCATGCGCTCAGTATGTTCAGATCTTCATCGAGGAGTCAACCGCGCACCGCGGATCGGTAGGAGCGGCGAACGACCGCCGTCCAGCGGATCATCGTGCGGGCCGCGAAACCCCCAGTCCGGCGAGCAGTTGGCTGATTGCGGCGATGCCCTGTTCGCGGGCGGCCATCGGTTCGGGCGAGTTCGCGATCACCAGTGCGGCTTCGTCCACGGCCGCCAACAGGACATGAGCGAGCACGATCAGCGGCTGGGCCGGTAGTGAGCCCTCCAGGACGGCGCGTTCGAGTAGCCCGTGGATGGCTCCGACCCCGTACCGACCTTCCAGTTCACGCCAGGTTTGCCAACCCAATACGGCGGGACCGTCGATCAGCAAAATGCGCTGGACCTCGGGAGTAAGTGAGGCATCGAGGAAACTGAGCAGGCCCGAGCGCAGCCGTCCGAGCGCGTCGCCAGTCTCTTCTAGGCCGCCGGCCGCGGCCAGCAGATCCACTTCCACCTGCTCGAAGACCGCCTGGAACAAGGCGCGCTTGTCCTCGAAGTGGTGATAGAGGGCGCCGCGGGTCCCGACGCCAGACGCAGCCACGACCTCTTCGGTTCCGGTGTTGAAGTAACCCTTCTCCACGAACAGTCTTCGGGCCGCGGTGATCAGCGCCGCGCGGGTGGCTTCTGCCTGGGCCGCGCGAGGGCTCTTCGCGGCGTTCGCCGGCTGTTGACCTCGGGGCACCGGTTCAGTATATTCCGATACAGCCTGTAGGTGAATTACATTCAATCTGTACGTCATATCTCCTTGAGAAGAGGCACACCATGACCGATCCCATCCAGATCGTTTCCGACTTTTGCGGCCTGATGGAGCAGCGCGACGCCACGGCCCTCAAGCCGTATCTCACCGGCGATGCGGTCTATCAAAACGTGGGCATGCCGGCGGCCGTGGGTGCCGACGCGATCGCCGAGAACCTCGGTCAGCAGTTCGCGATGTTCCCCGATTCCTACGCCTACGAGATGATCAACATCGCCGCCGCGGGTGACACCGTGCTCACCGAGCGTCTCGACATGATCAAGACCCCGACCGGTGAGGTGATGGGCGTTCCCGTGATGGGGACCTTCGTGGTCCGCGACGGCAAGATCGCCCGTTGGACCGACTACTGGGACACCGGCCTGCCCATGAAGATGATGACCGGCGAAGACGTGTCCGCCCTGGTGCCCGGCGACTACCTGTCGGTGTGAGGGGCGCGATTTACCGTGACAATGCCGCGGGCCCTGACTGCGGCACGCCCGGCGACGAACCCCATGATCGAATTAGGGGCTGCCCAGTCGTTCGACACCCTGCGATGCTCGATCAGCCAGCCATGGCCGTCGGGCACCAACGTGTCGCGATAGCGACCGGCATGGTCGAGCCCGATATGGGTGACCAGGGTGAAGTAAGACACGACCTCCGCCTGTTCGGGCGTCACGTCGGTGAACAGCACGTTGGCAAGGTTGTGTCGAACGATCGGTTTTACGTCGGCGCTGTCCGCGATGTTCCTACCGACACCAGTCAGAAACGCTACGATCTCGGATCGGCCGCGCAGTGTCTTGAGGTCACGTATTTCGAGGACACCGTCGGCGGAGAATGTCTCCGCAAGTTCTTCGAGCCGACCGGCGTCGCCCGACCAGGTGTACCGGGCGAGGGTGTCGCGAATTTGCTCGCGCGCCGTAAGTTCCACATGATCTCCGACCTGTCGTCGACTCCTCGACAATCGAACTGTGCCCGGTGGTTCGCGCAGAACCTGGCGCCGTGGACGAAATCCGGCCCGTCGTTTGCGACATGATGATTCGCCCGGATGTCATGGCTCGTCCCGCGTCGGTCCGCGAAGGTTGCGTTGGGCCTTGCCCGGATAACCGAAGAACTTCTCGAAATTGGCGTCGTTGAGCGGTTGAGCCGTGTTGCGAGCCGTGGCCGCACGCAGCGCACCCAGCCGGGACCGAGCTTTCTGCACCGCATCCGAGTCGCCTGCGGCCTCCAACTCGGCGAGCCGTGCTCGGATCGCGGCGATCTCGATCCGCAGACGTTCGCCGGCTTCGCCGAATGTCAGCAGGTCGTGATCATCGTCGTCGACGTTGCCCCGCACGATCCCTGCGGGCTCAGAATGTCCAGTTTGCGTGACATCTAATCCTCTACATGTCTAGGCTGCACCGACTGCCTCGTTTGTATCTGGACGTCGTTGTAACGCGAGCAAGATTCGGACCTTGTCGGCGCGGTAGTGCGGTGATGCCTTGGCAAGGCCTCCATCGATCGTTTCGGTCGATATACGCCAGCGCATTGGATTTGGCATTCGAGTTGATGACGGCACCGACGCGCTGAGGCTGTACGACGCGACCTCGTCGATGCGTTCGAACTTCGTACGATATCGCCAAATAGGCAGATAGTTAGCTATCCAAAGGATCATCGCGACTTCGGCAGTGTTCGGCACTGGTCCATGGCAGCCATGCGGGAACCGTCAGCCCATAGACGACTGCACTGTGCGTTCTTTAGTCTGGGAGACGACCCGTCAGAAATTAGACGGAAGCGGGAGCATTCGTCCGCGAGGGAATGCTCGATCGCGTTGGGTGAGAAGCGTCAACCCGAATGGAAGGCAGTTTGATGGGACGAGTACAGGACAAAGTAGTTCTGGTCACCGGGGGCGCCCGCAGCCAGGGCCGCAACCGTGCGGTCAAGTTGGCCAAGGAGGGGAAATGAAGAGGCTTGAAGGAAGAGTGGCGATCGTCACCGGCGGCGCCGGAGGCCTCGGCGCAGCGGCGACTGCCAGGTTCGTTTCCGAAGGTGCACGCGTTGTCGTTGCGGATATCGACGAGGCGCGCGCCAACGAGGTCGCGGCCGAGCATGGTGACAGGGCGTTCGCCTTTGCGTTCGACGCGGCCGATAGCGAGTCGGTGCGAACGATGATCGATGGCGTCGCCAGTCGCTTCGAAAAGATAGACATCCTCTACAACAATCTCGCGCTGCTCAGCGAGGCGGCTATGACCCAGGACACCAACGTCGTGGACACGCCCTTGGACGTGTGGAACGACCTGATGGCGGTGAATGCAGGAAGCTATTTCGCCGCATGCAAGTTCGCCATCCCCCACATGCTGGCTAGAGGTGGCGGCGTAATCATCAATACGGCGTCCGGCGCTGCCCTCGCGGGCGAGGCTGTACGGACCACCTACGGCGTGTCAAAGGCAGCGGTGGTGGCGCTCACCAAATATGTCGCGACGCAATACGGGAAGAAGGGCGTTCGTTGCAACACGATCGCCCCTGGCCTGATCCTCACCGACACGCTAAAACGCAACGCCCCGGAGCTTGTCGGCATCATGAGCCGGCATATCCTGACTCCAAGCCTTGGCGAACCGGAGGACATAGCGGCGCTGGCCGCTTTTCTGGCCTCCGATGACTCCCGCTATATCACTGGTCAACTCATATGCTGCGACGGTGGCCTTCTTGCGCACCATCCCCACGTGGCTGAGATTGAAGATTTGGTCAACGCACAGGCCGGACGCTGATCGGTGCGTAAGCACAACGAGACATCGGTAGCTCGGCTGAGACCGGGCTTGGGAGCCAACATCTAACGCATTCCCTATCGTCAGGTATGCAATCCGCCGGCTGTTCTTGGCGTTTGGCGAAGAGCTTGCCTGGTGCGACTTTAAAGCCAGCGTTTGTCGCGATCGTGTGCGGCGGCGCTGTTCCTGACCTTCGCCGACGCGCTCGAGGTGGGCCGCGTCGTCGGGCCGCCTTCCGGTCGAGAAGCGTTGGTTGGCGCTTTCGGAATTCACGGCGTGCCAATGCGGCCAAAGTCCCAAGGCGATGCACCGCAAGCCGCTGAGTTCGGAGGAGTACATCAATGCCCGCATGATCGCAGAACCGTTGTGCCTCTACGATTTCTGTCAGGAGACGGACGGCGCAGTGGCTGTAATCACCATCGGGCACGCCCACGGACGCGTGCGGTACTGGGGGCGGGCGTTCTTCTCCTGGTGGGCATGCCGGCGAATACTTCGCTTCTGCGGGCAAAGACCTCGCCGATGACTGTACGAACGGGCGGGCATCACCACTGCCGACATCGAGGTAGCCCCGCTGTATGACCACTTCACACCATGTCGTGATGCAACTCGAAGACTACAGGCGACTCACTGTGGGGCAGATCCCGGCGTGGGTCGAGGACATGGCGAGGTAATACGCACTGTCAGATTTGATCGCTGGACGGCCCCGGCAGATTGCGCTTGGCCGTGCCGGGATAGCCGAAGAACTTTTCGAAGTTGGCATCGTTGATCGGCTGAGCGCTGTTGCGTCCCGCCGCCGCGCGTAGCGCATCGAGGCGAGCAACTGGCCTTCTGGAGTTCGATCGCCGAGCACTCCTGCTCCTCAAGTCGCTTGACCAACGCCACCGCCTCGTCGATCTCGAGTCGTAGTCGTTCGCCCGCTTCGCCGAAGGTCAATAAATCGTGGTCGTCTTCATCCATCTTTTCGCGCGAGGTGCCGGTGGGGATGTCCTTGGCGGTCATGTGATGCCTTTCACCCGTAGACGACTGTAATGTGTGTCATATAGTGTGTGAGACGGCCCGTCAGAAAACAAGACGAAGTTGAAACTTCGCAGTTAGCCGAAGACAAAGGAGCATCATGCCGCTTCTGGATGAGCACCAGATCGTATCCGTAGATGACCACTTGGTAGAACACCCACGCGTGTGGCACGACCGGTTACCGGCCGCGATGCGCGAGGCTGGCCCGCGCATCGTCGAGATGGACGGCAAGCACATTTGGAACTACGACGGTGACATGTTCCCGACCATCGGGCTCAACGCCGTCGCAGGCAAGCCACCCGAGGAGTGGGGCATGGACCCCGTCCGCTACGAGGACATGATCCCCGGCTGCTATGACCCGACCGCCCGGGTCGCCGACATGGACCTCGATGGTGTGCAGGCGGCGCTGTGTTTCCCGTCGTTCCCCGGCTTCGGCGGTGGCACTTTCCACCGGGCCAAGGACAAGGACCTGGCGCTGCTTTGCGTCAAGGCATGGAACGACTTCTCCATTGACGAGTGGTGTGCCACCGCACCCGATCGGTACATCCCGCTGGCGATTCTGCCGACTTGGGACATCGACGTGGCCGTCGCGGAGGCCAAACGGGTGGCGGACAAAGGCGCGCGGACCATCTCCTTCCCGGATAGCCCGGTTCCACTGGGGCTGCCGTCGTTTCACTCTGATCATTGGGATCCTTTGTGGCACGTCTGTTCGGAGGCGAACATCCCGGTGTCGCTGCACTTCGGGTCGGGATCCTACGTCCCAGGTTTTTCGTTTTCGTCGACCAAGGCGATCCCGGGTCAGATGGTCACGCCTGACGCACCGTTCGCGGTGGCGACCGCACTGTTCTCCACCAATCTGATGTGGACCACGGTGGACTTGCTGTTCTCTGGCAAGCTGCAAAAGTTCCCGGACCTTCAGTTCTCGTTGGCCGAAGGCGGTATCGGCTGGGTGCCCTACATCCTGGAGCGCACCGATTACGTATGGGAGCGGCACCGCTACTACCAGTCGATCGACTTCGACACCCGGCCGTCGGACCTGTTCCACAAGCACTTCTGGGGCTGCTTCATCGACGATGAGCATGGGTTGAAGAACCGGCACGAGGTCGGAATCGATCGGATAATGCTCGAGATCGACTTTCCACACAGCGACTCGAACTGGCCGAACTCGCGCAAGCGTGCCGCCGAGGTGCTCGCTGATGTACCCGACGAGGAGTGCGCGCTGATCGTCGAGGAGAACGCTCGCCGGATGCTGAGCTTCCCGCGGACGTAGGGCACGGACCGGCGGCTAGCCGGCGTCTAGCGCTACGCGGCTCCCTCGGCGCGAAAGTCCGTGCATCCCAGTGCATCGAGGGAGTGTTCGAGTGTTGCGTCCAGCTTCGCTCTTGCCCGAGGCCCGTATCGAGCACATCAGCATCGCAGGCGGACACATTGCGTCAACCACGAATGGAAGGCAGATCGATGGGACGAGTACAGGACAAAGTGGGACGAGTACAGGACAAAGTGGTCTTGGTTACCGGCGGCGCCCGCGGTCAAGGCCGCAGCCACGCGGTCAAACTGGCCGAGGAGGGTGCGGATGTCATCCTGTTCGACATCTGCCACGACATCGAGATGAACGAATATCCGCTGGCGACTTCGCGCGATCTTGAAGAGGCCGGTCTGGAGGTGGAGAAGACCGGTCGAAAGGCCTACACCGCGGAGGTCGATGTTCGGGATCGTGGCGCGCTGGCCCGCGAACTCGCTAACGCCGTAGCAGAATTCGGCAAACTGGACGTGGTGGTCGCGAATGCGGGCATCTGTCCACTCGGCGCGCACCTTCCGGTTCAGGCCTTCGCCGACGCGTTCGACGTCGACTTCATCGGCGTCGTCAACACCGTGCACGCCGCGTTGCCCTACCTGAAATCCGGCGCGTCGATTATCACCACCGGGTCGGTCGCCGGGCTCATCGCGGAGTCTATGCCCCCCGGGGTGGCCGGCCCCACAGGACCAGGCGGAGCCGGTTACAGCTACGCCAAACAGCTGGTGGATTCCTACACTCGTCAACTCGCTGGCCAACTGGCCCCGCAGTCCATTCGTGCCAACGTCATTCACCCCACCAACTGCAACACCGCGATGCTCAACAGCGAGCCCATGTACCGGCAGTTTCGCCCGGACCTGGAGGCCCCCACACGCGACGATGCACTGCCGGCGTTCCCCGGCATGCAGGCGATGCCCACGCCATACATCGAACCATCGGACATCTCGAATGCCGTGTGCTTCCTGGCCTCCGACGAGTCCCGCTTCGTGACCGGCTTGCAGTTCAAGGTCGACGCCGGGGCAATGCTGAAGTTCTGAGTGAAGAGGTCGAGGCCCTGGCCCCGACGAGAATGGAGTACTACCAATGCCTTTGGCGATAACCGAGGACCACCGCGCGCTCGCCGACGTCGCCAAGGCGATGGTCGCCGGACGTTCGGGCACGGCGGGCGCACGCCGCATCCTGCTCGAGCCAAAGACGCAGGGCCGCTGGTGGCTAGACGACGGCTTGTGGAAGGAGATCGTCTCCACAGGATGGCTCGGCCTGCACGTCGACGCGCAGTTCGGTGGCGAGGGCTACGGACTGCCCGAGTTGACGATCGTGCTCGAGCAGCTGGGTCGCGCCGCCATCGGCGGCCCGTTTCTGCCGACTGTCGCCGCGTCGGCGGTGATCGCCGAGGCCGGTACCGACGAGCAGCGTCGGCGGTGGCTGCCCGGGCTGACGTCCGGTGACATCGTGGCCGGCATCGGCACAACCAGCGATGCCACTCGGTCGGAGTCGGCCGTAACTGCGAATGCCGTTGCCGCTCTGGCTGAATCGGCCGCGGATATCTTCTTGATACCGGTCGGCGACGATCTGGTGCTGGTCGAGTCCGGCGCCGGCATCGTGACGCGAAGCATCGAGACCACCGACCAGGTCATGCGCCCGATCACGGTGCTGGACTTATCGTCGGCTCCCGTCGCCGACGTGTTTCCCGGGGCCGCTCCCATCGCGGCCCGGCTCATCCGGCTACTCGCGGCCGCCGAGGCAGTGGGTGGTCTCGCCGCCTGCACCGAGATGGCGACGGCCTATGCGGCCACCCGCGAACAGTTCGGACGTCCGATCGGCTCTTTTCAGGCCGTCAAGCACCATTGCGCGAACATGCTGCTCGACACCGAACTGTCGGTTGCCGTCACCTGGGATGCTGCGCGCGCCAACGGTTCCGAGGCCGAATTGGCCGCAACGATGGCTGCGGGGCAGGTGCTGCCCGCCTATCAGCGGGTCGCGTTGCAGAACGTGCAGGTGCACGGCGGCATCGGCTACACGTGGGAACACGATGCCCACCTGTACGTCCGGCGGGCAACGGTGCTGCTGACGTTCGCGGGCGGGCAGGACACGCTGCACGAGAACGTGGCCGAGCAGCAGAAGCAGGGCCAACGTCGCCGCCATTCAGTCGACCTGCCACCAGAGGCAGAGCAGTATCGCAGGGCTGCTGAGGAATTTCGGGCGGAGCTGATGCGCACCGACGCCGCCGGACAACGGAAACTCTGGGCTCACAGCGGATATCTCCAGCCGCATTGGCCGAAGCCCTATGGCAGAGCGGCGGACTCCGCCGAGCAGTTGATCATCGAGGAAGTGCTCGACGGACTCGAGAAGCCCAGTCTCGGACTGGGGGGGTGGGTACTGCCGACGCTGTTGCAGCACGGCAGCGACGAGCAGATCGAGCGCTTGATGTGGCCCAGTCTGGAGGGCGAGCTGCGCTGGTGCCAGCTCTTCAGTGAGCCGGGCGCGGGTTCGGATGCGGCGGCGGTGGCCACCAAGGCCAAGAAGGTCGACGGCGGCTGGTCAATTACCGGACAGAAGGTGTGGACCAGCGACGCCATGACCTGCCGAGCGGGGCGTGGCCACGGTGCGCACCGATCCGGATGCGCCCAAGCACAAGGGCATCACCGCGATGATCATCGACCTCGCCGACCCCGGTGTCAGGATCCAGCCGCTGACCGAAATCACCGGCGAGACATTGTTCAACGAAGTGTTCTTCGACGACGTGTTCGTGCCCGACCGCGACGTCGTCGGCGCCGTGAACGGCGGCTGGAAAGTCGCAATGGCGACGCTCGGCAATGAGCGGGTGTCGATCAGCGGCGGTTCGGTGACCATGGCCGCCGATGCGCTGCTCGACTTGCTCGCACGTCACCGGCCCACCGACGGCGGGCTGGCACGCGACGTCGGCGCACTGCTCATCGAGTCGTATGCCGCAGGCGCACTGAACCTTCGGCAGGCCGCCCGCGCGGTGTTCGACACCGGACCCGGGATAGAGGGCAACATCGCCAAACTGTTCGGCGCCGAGCACGCCCAGCGAGTCGCCGAGCTGGCGCTCCGCATTGCGGGGGGGTCACTGCTTACCGGAGGCGAAGGCGACGTGTTGCACGACTATCTGTTCAGCCGGTGCCTGACCATCGCGGGCGGGACGTCCGAAGTCCTGAGAAATCTCATCGCCGAACGCATTCTCGGGCTGCCCCGAGAGCCGGTGGCAAGGTAGATCGACCGAGGAGCGCGATGCCCAACCTGAAGGTGGTTGACCCGACCGCGCCGCGGGTCACCGTCGAGCGCCATCAGATGGCGGATCGTCCCTCCACCGTCAACGGCATGGTCGTCGGCTTCCGCGAGTTCTGGGCCAAGTTCGACGTGTTCACGCGGGCCTTCGAGGAGCTCCGTCTCCGCCAAGTACGACGTGCGCGGCTCGGAGCGGGTCGACGGCACGCATCCGCGTTCCGGGGCGGTGCTCGCGCGGTGGCACGAGTTCGGGCGCACCGTCGACTGGGCGATCTCCGGCCTCGGCGGCTGCGGGGGTTGCGCACCGTGGGCCGTCATGGACGCGTGCGAGCTGGAGGCCCGTGGCGTGCCGACGGTCACGCTGATCACGCCGGACCTCGTCGGCCTCGCTCGACGCATCGCGGAGGAGCGCGGGTGGCCCGACCTGCGCATCGTGACCCTGCCGCAGTTCCTCGACGACCTCACCGACGACGAGGTTCGCATGCTCGCCGAGGAGAAGTACGAGGAGATCATGGCGGCACTGACCACGCCGATCGGTCCCTAGTTCCGTGCCGGCGGCGATGAACACGGTCGACCTCACGGTCGACGGCGACGGCTTCGAGGCTGTCTGGGAGGCGCTCCTCGAGAAGGGCTGGTCCGACGGCCTGCCGGTCGTGCCGCCGACGCCAGAACGCGTCGAGGCCATGCTCGGTGGGCGCGATCCGAGCCAGGTGCACGTGACCCTGGGGGGTGACGAGCCCGGCGCGATGTACAGCTTCGGGAACGTCGGCACTCCCGCGACCAACGTCCAGATCGCTGCCAACGCAGTGATGGCCGGCTGCCGGCCGGAGTACTTTCCCGCGGTGCTCGCCTCGCTGCGGGCTATCACGGCGTCGGGCAATGGGGCCGAGTTCCTGGCAAGCTCGGCGCCGCTGCTCGTGTTCAACGGCCCCGTCCGGCACGAGCTGGGCATCAGCTCCAGTCACGAGATGTTGAGCATGGTGCACCGGGCCAATGCCACGATCGGCCGGGCGGTACGTCTGGTTCTGCGCAACGTCGGCGGCGCCACCCCTGACCGCCTGTTCGACGTTCAGTTCGGAATGCCCGGGCGCACGGCGATGGTGATGGGCGAGCACGAGGAAGAGAGCCCGTGGGCGCCGTTCGCCGGAGGCCGTAGTGCTGTCACTGTATTTGCGGCCTCCGGCACCATGCCGGTCAATTACCACCAGGTACCGCAGCGAGTCGAGGAGCTGTTGTTGATCCTCAGCAGGTGCCTCGACTACGTCCGCGGTAACCGGCTCGGTCCGTGGCCGGACACCAGCGCGCTCTTCGTGCTGTCCCCGAAGCACGCGCGGGCCTTCTCCGCCGAAGGGTGGACGAAGGAGCGTGTGGAGGACGAGCTGACCGCGGTCATGAACGACCACTACGACATCGAGCTGCCGTCGATCGCGGAAAAGCTCGAGCTCATCAACCGCGGCCGCGACCCCCAGGAGCCGCCGCTGACGATCCCCATGCCCGAGGACCGCGTGCACATCCTGGTGGCCGGCGGCGTCGCCGGGTGGCACTCACTCATGATCCCGACGCGCGCGTTCACGCTGCCGCAGACGGTTTCCATCGTTTGATCGAACCGATCACACCCGACGGCACCGGGCGGCCCCTTTTGAGCGAAGTGCCGGGACTTGGCCCCAACGATGTCCGCTACATCCTCAATCACCTTGTCTACGAGGGCCTTTCAGCTGATACTCCTCGGCGTTGTCCAGCATCGTAGGACCTAGCTTCGGTTCAGCCGACCGTGTCCCCACACAGGATTTCGAGGCTTTCCAACAGGATCCGAATCCGGTCGGGGGTCAGGAGGCGAAGTCGCTGAGCCAGGCTGGGTCGAAGCCGCTCGCCGATGTCATCGGTGGTCTTTACACCGTTGTCTGTCAACCTGATCCGTGACCGGCGCGAGTCTGTGAGATCGATCTGGCGAGTCACCAGGCCCGAGTTAGCAAGCTTGGACAATGCCCTACTGATGACGGACGGGTTAAGACCGAGATCGCTTACGAGATCACTTGGAGTATCGACGCCGAGTTTGACCGTGCGCAGGACCAGGAAGTCCACGAGCTCCAGGTGTGCG
This sequence comes from uncultured Actinomycetota bacterium, assembly GCA_963849055.1. Taxonomy (GTDB): domain Bacteria; phylum Actinomycetota; class Actinomycetes; order Mycobacteriales; family Mycobacteriaceae; genus Mycobacterium. The sequence continues at coordinate 363,076 of CAWKFI010000007.1, read as the reverse complement.
GTCGCGGCGACGTGCGCGCGGGCGTCAGCCACGACCAATTTGTTGAGTCGGTAGAGCGCGTCGAGGAGCTGCAGCTCCGGAGGGTCGGTGTCAACCATGGAGGAAATGTAACATCAGATAATTATTGACAAATATCAACTATTGCGGGTTGAGTGTGGGTATGACTGACGACAGCACCGCCAATCCCCGCCGCATCGATTTTCACCACCACTTCATGCCGACCAGCATGCTCACCTCGGGGCTGTTCGGCGACCCGTCCGGCTGGAAGTTCCAAAAGGACGAGGGCGGTTGGACACCGCAGGTCAGTGTGGACTTCATGGATCAGCTGCAGATCGATACTGCGATCCTGTCCATACCCAACGACATCGAATCGCGGCTCCCCGAGGACAAGCGTCGTCACGTCGCCCGCGAGTTGAACACGTTGACCCGTCAGGCAATGGAAGACCACCCAGGACGGTTCGGTCTGTTTGCGCATCTTCCTACCCCGACGGACGTCGACGCCGCGCTGGAAGAGCTGACCTACGCCTTCGATGTGTTGGGGGCAGACGGAATCACCCTCACCAACGTCTACGGCGTCGGCGATCAGGCCCGATCCCTGGGCGACCCGATCTTCGAACCGCTGTGGGCCGAACTCGACCGTCGCCGCGCGCTGGTGTTCCTGCACGGTGAGCAGACACCCGGTAGCAACCGGGCCCCGAACGAGTTCTTGCCTACCCCGGTCAGTGAAACTCCGAACGAAACCTACAAGGGCGCAGCTGATTTGGTGACCAGCGGGCGCAAACGGCAGTTCCCGAACGTGAGGATCATCCTCTCCCATTCTGGCGGTAGCACACCAGTTCTCGCTGCTCGCGTCGCCGCGTTGTGCGCGTTCCATCTCGGCTGCGAACTGGCTCCGGACGAAATCCTCGCCGACTTCCGGACGTTTTATTACGAGACCGCCCTATCAGGTTTCGAGACCAACCTGGTGGCTCTCGAGAACTTCGTTGAGCCAGACCACATTCTGTTCGGTACCGACTTCCCTGCCGCAAACCCGAAAACCGTGAGTTGGTTTACGCACAACGTAGACGCGTACTTCGAAGGTCGGCCCGAAATGTTCGCGCAGGTCATGCACGACAACGCATACAGCCTCTTACCTAGGCTGACCACCGGAACGCCAGCCCACCAGTAAATCCTCGGCAATCGAGTAACCCGTCGCGCTCTTTCGAGCCACTGTCAAAAGACACGTAGGCGATCTCGTCCTGGACCGAAGAAGGCAGTCCAGGACGGAGTATGGGCGGTGGTGGCTGTACCGACCGATCGATGCCTCAGACCTGGGAACGCTCATGCGCGCATTTGGCCGCCTCGGTATTCCCTTGCCGGGCAAGGGCTCCGCAGCCACCGGCGACGCCTTGACCATCGACATTCAAGTGACATCCTTACTCCCGTAGCGTCGGCTAACCAGGAGGGGTTATTCACGGGGCCCAAAGCGACGGAAGGAATCCGCGTCTTATGTGGTTCTTGGTCAGCTTGTGCGCCTCACCAGCAACTTACACTCGGAGGCACGCATGACGGCGATCTTGACCGGCGAGAGTCGGATGCTCATCGACGGCAGGTTAACTCCGGCCAGTTCGGGCGGACTTTACGACAACGTCAATCCCGCAACCGAGGAAGTGCTTGGGCAGACCGCGGATGCAACCGCCGATGACATGGACCGCGCCATTGCCGCTGCACGGCGGGCCTTCGACGAATCGTCTTGGGCCACCGACCGGGAGTTGCGCAAGCGGTGCCTGAGCCAGCTTCAGCAAGCCCTCGAGGACGAGAAGGAGGCGTTGCGCGCGGAACTTGTGGCCGAGGTGGGTTCCCCCGTCGCGGTCACATACACCGCCCAACTGGAATGGCCACTGGCGGAAGCGCTCAAGACGCCGATCGCGATGATGGACACCTTCGCGTGGGAGCGCCCGCTTCCTGACACCAACTTCTTCGCGCCCAGCCGCCGGGTGGTGTGGCGCGAACCGGTGGGCGTGGTCGCCGCCATCGCTCCATGGAACTTCCCGTTCGAGGTTACCCTGAACAAGCTCGGCCCGGCCCTCGCGACGGGGAACACGGTCGTGCTGAAGCCGGCGCCGGACACGCCGTGGAACGCCACCCGCTTAGGACGACTTGCCGTCGAACGCACCGACATGCCTCCCGGTGTGCTCAACGTGGTACCGACGTCGGACAACACGGTGGCCGAACGGCTGGTGACCGATCCGCGGGTGGATATGGTGTCCTTCACCGGCTCTACCGGGGTTGGGCAGCGGATTGCGCGTCTAGCGACCGACACGATGAAGCGATCGTTCCTCGAGTTGGGCGGAAAGTCGGCGCTGATCGTGCTCGACGACGCGGACTTGGACGCGGTACTGCAGCAGGCCGCGCTCATGGGAAACATCCACGCAGGGCAGGGCTGTGTGATCAACACCCGGATGCTTCTTCCGCGCTCCCGCTACAAGGAGGCGGTAGAAATCCTCGGTGCCGCGGTAGGGAAGGTGCCCTACGGCGATCCAACTGACCCGCAGACGGTTTCGGGCCCGCTGGTCAATAGCCGCCAGTTGGATGTAGTGCTCCAATACATCGAGAAGGCCAAGACTGAGGGCGCCCGTGTGGTTACCGGTGGAGGCAGGCCGGGACACTTGGAGCGAGGCTACTACGTCGCGCCAACGCTTCTGGCCGATGTCGATAACGACATGACCGTCGCCCGCGAGGAGATCTTCGGACCGGTGCTCTGCGCCATCCCGTACGACGACGAGGATGACGCGGTGCGGATCGCGAACGACAGCAAGTACGGTCTAGCCGGTGGCGTGGCGTCCGCATCGCCGGAGCGAGCCATGAAGGTGGCCCGGCGCATCCGATCCGGAATCATGTCTGTCAACGGTGGTGTGGCGTACGGCGCCGACGGGCCGTTCGGCGGCTGCAAGATGAGCGGCTGGGGCCGACAGGGCGGCACAGAGGGATTCGACGAATACCTGACTATCAGAACCATCGGCTACCCCGCCTGACGGCGGAAACCGACTCGTCTGCACACTCATTTTGGTACCGATGCGGCCGGGTCATTCGCCAGTTGTCACGATCATCCTGCCGGTCAGAGCAGGCACATAGATAGCGAGGTTTCGGTCATGCCCTCAAAACCGATGGAAGGTATCCGTGTTCTCGAGGTCGCTCAGTACACGTTCGTGCCGGCTGCCGGCGCCGTCCTCGCGGACTGGGGCGCGGACGTCATCAAGGTCGAGCACGCCGAAACCGGCGACGCCCAGCGCGGTTTGGTGAAAGTGCTGGGCCTGGACACCGTCGTCAAGGGCTCGTCCTTCGTGCCGATCATGGAAGGCCCGAACCGGGGCAAGCGCAGCATCGGCTTGGCGCTGGATAACCCGGAGGCCATGTCGGTGCTGCACGAGTTGGTCAAGGCCAGCGACGTGTTCCTGACCAACTTCCTGCCACGGGCGCGGGCGAAACTCGGCATCGACGTCGCAGACATTCGGGCGGTGAACCCAGACATCATCTACGTGCGGGCAGTGGATTTGGCTACACCGGTCCAGAAGCCGACAAGGGCGGCTACGACAGCACGGCGTTCTGGGCACGGGGCGGCAGCGGCGACGCGGTGACACCACCGGGCTCCGATGCGTTCATCGGCATGCCCGCCGGCGCGTACGGCGACTCGATCGGCGGGATGACCATCGCCGGCGGTGTCGCTGCTGCGCTGTTCGCCCGCGGCCAGACCGGGCAGACCCTCGGTCGTCGACGTGTCGCTGCTCGGAGTCGGCGCGTGGGCGACGCAGTTCAAGTCGAACCTCTCGCTGCATGGCGGGCGGACCGCTGCCGAGAAGTGGCTGCGCCCAAGCATGGTTCAGCCAGTCCAACCCGTTGGCGGCGGCCTACCGGACCGCCGACGATCGCTGGCTGATGTTGACCATGCTGCAGCCCGGGCGATACTGGCCGGAGTTCTGTCGCGCCGTCGGGCGCGAGGAGTTGGCGACCGACGAGCGTTCCGACTCCGCCGAGAAGATCATGGCCAACGCGGCTGGAGGCCAGCGATGTCGTCGCCACATCATCGCCGGCCGGACGAAAGACGATTGGGTCGACAGGCCTCTACCGGAATGGAGGGTCAGTGGGCCGTTGTCCAGAACGACTGGGAGGTGGGCAACGATCCGACGCTGCGGGCGCTCGGCCAGATCTGCGAGGTCACCGATGCCGAGGGCGTGCCGCGCGAATTGGTCGCCAACCCGGTGCAGTTCGACGGACCCCGCCGCAGCTCGACCCGGGCGCCACTGTTCGCCGAGCACACCGACGACATCCTGCGCGAACTGGGCCGCTCCGACGAAGAGATCATCGACCTCAAGATCGCCGGAGCCGTCAGCTAACAGGTGAGGTAGCACTCGGGCTTGACCAGCGCCACCAGCTCGGCGTTGATCTCGACGATGATGTGCACGGTGGAGCCGGGCGGGGTGTGTCTCCACCGCGAGCGCGAATCTAGACCATCTCGGCCGCCAACGGCTGGTGCCGGCGGTCGGCGACGACGATCGCCAGCTGGCAGCCGTTGGGACCCGCGACGATCGCAGCCATCGGTTCGTCGGTGGCTTGTATCCGCATGTCGCCGCGGGCGTACTCGTGAGAGCCGATGGCAGCACTGCCGGCGATGACGACCATCAACTGCTCGGTGCCGCAGACACTGGCCGGACGAATCGTCTGGCCAGGTGCGGCGCGCACCACCTCGACGGATGGGCCCACCTCGGCATCGCCCCACTCGCCGGTGAACGATGTTCCGTCATCGAGGTCCGCCAGCGAGCGGAACAGATATCCCCGGGAACAGGCGCCGTCACTGGTGGCGATCGCCGTAATTCCCTTGGGCCCTGCAGGATGCGCGTAGGCGTCCGCCTCGGCGGGCTGCAAGTACTCGCCACCGTCGATCATCGACTCGCGGTCGGCATCGTTGATGATCGTGGGCAGTGCGCCCCGGCGGTCGCCCATCACCAGGACGAGCCATGCGGGGTCATCGGACGCGGGATGCTCACGGTAAACCTTGCCCGCTTCCTGAAAAACGAACCCGCCGGCGTGCAACGGTCTGCCGGCGACGTTCCATTCGCCACCGACAAGCACCCGGAACTGATCGCAGCCGTGAAAGTGCGGCGGATCGACAACGTGGCGCCAGTCCAGTGGTTCATCGGCCAGGGTGGTTATCAGGCCGAGCTGAACCACCGGGCCGGACTGAGGGTCGCCGATGCCGAACGCGTGATACTTGATCGACCCCGCCGGGGTCATCGACGGCCAGGCCTCTTCGGCCCGGAAGCTGATGTCGAGGTGATCGCCGTCAAGTGTGAGGACATCTTTACCATCGAACATCGCATCTCCTCACAATGCTTGCTGCCATTACGATGTGAACACGAACAGGCCGTTTCAGTCAATAGCATCATGGAAACATCTAGCGACATTGGAGGGGCCCTCACACCGGGAGTCGACATGTTGTCGACATGTGCTTGAACGCCTGTCGCGCAAAAGATTCCAATCGATGAGCGAGCCGAGATTTGTCATCGACTATGACTCTGGCTACAGCGTCCTCGAGGGGCACGAGGGTGCGATCGGAGGACGAGCAGCGAACTCGCGACTTCGGCGAAGCTCCACCGCCCGCCGCTGAGTCATTCGGTGGCGCTCTTAATGAATTCGCTTATCGCGCTCGCGGTTTCATCCGGCTGATCCAGCATCACATAGGTTGAGCTGTCGTCGATGGTGTGCAGAACGGCACGCGGAAACGCATCGGCGAGCCGTTGGGCATGGCTGATCGGAAACAGCTTGTCGGAATTGCCCCAGGCGAGCAGCACCGGCTTCTCCCAGGCATTGATCGCCGTGGTGGCAGCCAGCGTGTAGCGGGGGTTCAGGTCTACAGTCAGCCGTACCGACTCCTGCCGGACCTCAGCCGAACTGGCGAAACCGCCGAATATTTCGCTGCGGCGAGCCTTGTCAATGCCGTGCCGGGTGACCATAGACGCGAACTGGTCCAGGCCCCGCTTGGTCGCCAAGAGCCGCAAGACGCCTGCGCCGAGTTTTGGGCTGAATCTGCATAGCCGCACGAAGGGCGCGAAGCCGGAGGGCGGGAAGTGCTCGAAACTGTCACAGTTGGTGAACACCAGCCGCGCTACCCTGTCGAAGTCGTGCAGGTTGTTGCCCAGCGCTGCCAGCACGATACCGCCGCCGGTGTCGTTGGCCACCAACGTGACATTGGAAAGATCCAGCACCTCAAGCAGTTTGAGGATTCGTCGGCCGGCCGCCTCCACGCCAACATCCACGCCTGGACCAACAGGCTTACGTTGCGCGCCGAATGGCCAGGTCGGCACAATGCAGCGGTGCGCTCCCGACAGCCGCGCTGCCACGTCGTCCCACAACGCTCCGGTTACATAGAGGCCGTGGACGAAAACCAACGGCGGCCCCGATCCCATGTCGTTGTATTCGATTTCGACGTTGTCGATTACGACGGTGCTAGCCACGGCGGGCCCTCTCATTCGCTGTCTTGGTATGGTGGATAAAGCGATATCTATGTAGCTGATTTAGCAACCTGCGCTACCCTTCTCCATGGCAAGGGGGAGTCAACCGCATGACGATCGCGTCCTAGCCCCGCACGTCGTTCGTTGCCCGTGCTGATCCAAACACTCAGTATCGCAGCGTTTTCCAGCGAGCGACTGTGGGTGACCATGGCTTCACCGGATGCGGCCATCGGCATCCCACTGCGTGACCGATGACGTGAAGTCGCCGCCGAGCTTGGCGAGCATCCACGGTGGCAGGTGTTTGGGCATGGGCAGCGGAACCGACTGAGCCCCTCGGGCTTTGAGCAGCGCCTCGTAGGCGGCGGTGTCACCGCTGAACGGCTGACCCTCGCCGGCGATGAACCCGTACAACTCACAGCCGTGTGGGCCGGCCTCCCAGGGTCCGAACACGTCGCCCCATTCGAGCATGATGTGTGTTCCGGTGCGCGCGACGATGTCACCGCAGCGGATCTCGCCCGCCAGTATGAAATTGCTGTGATCGCCGACGTGGCCATGTCGAGGCGAGATGGCGCCAGGATCCCATTTGTTCCAGAACGCAACGTATCTCGGTGACAGTTCAATCCACTTTTCCCATATCGATGCCGTACGGCCATCGGCGAATTCATAACGCAGCATCTCCTCGGCTGGTACGTCATCGAGGTGCTTGATCGACGGTCCACCCCTCATACGATGATTCCCCTTTCACTTCTCGTCGGCGCGCAGTCAATCGACCAGGTCGAGCGCGGCGCGCACGATGCTGTCGGTGTCGATGCCATGCCAGCCGAAGACCTGCTCCAGCGAGCCGGACTGCCCGAACCCACTGACCCCCAACGACCTGCCGGGCACTTTGTTGATCGACGATAGAAATGCCAACGTATGCGGGTGTCCGTCGAGCACGGTCACCATCGGAGCAGCACGCTCGGCCGCGAAGACCTGATCGAGGATCCAGGTGGGGGAGTCGCTACGGCCACAGCGTCCCTGCATGGCCTCGAAAAGCAATCCCGGGCTGGTGACGCAGATGACTTCTGCGGCAACCCCCATGTGTTCCAATCGGTCTGCGGCCTCTAGCCCCTCGGTGACCAGAGCGCCCACGGCAGCAATCGTCACCGCCGGCTGCGGGCACGGACGCACCGCATAGGCGCCGGCGATCACCTGGCGCCTGCGCCGTTCGACCGCGGCCGGATCACCGGGAAGGGCGCACAGCTGTTGCTGGACCGGGCGGGTGGACAGTCGAAGATACGCTGAGCGTCCATCGGCACGGCCCAGCCGCGATAGGCAGTGCAGCAGTATCCACTCGACCTCGACGGCGAATGCCGGTTCGTAAGCCGTGCACCCGGGTTGCTCGACACCTATCGACGGCGTCTTGATCGATTGGTGCGCGCCACCCTCGGCCGACAAGGTCACCCCGGCGGGTGTACCGACGAGAATTGACTGTCCTCCGGAGTAGATCCCGAAAGACCATGGCTCCAGGGCACGCTCAACAAACGGGTCATAGACAACGCCGATGGGAAACAAGGGTTGGCCCCAGCGACTCCATGTCGCACCGAGCTCACCCAACAAGCTGACCAGGTTGGTTTCGGCTATGCCGAGCTCGATGTGCTGACCGGTGGGCCGCTCGCGCCAGTGCATGATGGTCTCAGCGTCGTCGTCAAACCAGTTGAGTCGCTCGCTCGGAGACCAGACGCCGACCTTGTTCAGCCAACCGGCAAGATTGGTAGTGGAGGTGACATCGGGGCTGACCGTGACGACCCGGCTTGCAACCTCGGGAGCCTCCCGCGAAAGGTCCAGCAGTGTGCGGCCGAGCGCGGCCTGGGTGGTGGTGACGGCCAATGGTTTTCGTCCCAGTGCCACGGGAACGGCTGGTGGGGCGACAGGATCAATTGCGACTGCGGCGCAAGCGCTCCGCGGCGGCCCGGCAGATGGCTGCGGCCGGCGAATCGGCGGCGGGCCTAACCCACGGCCGTGCTGGATCTTTGGCCAACCGCGTCGCCAGCTCGTCGAACTGTTCGGCGCTCAGCAACGACGAATGATTCTGTGGATGCCCCTGGATCGGCAGCCGGTGGCCCTTTATCGTGTAAGCGATGATGGCCGTCGGCCGCGTGTCGTCGATTTGGGCAAACGCTTCCCGTAGTGAGCGCAGATCGTGCCCGCCCAGGTTGCCGAACGTGCGGACCAGTGCATCGTCGTCGAGGTCGGCGATCAATCCCGCAATGGCTGCGGCATGGGGGCCCTCGCCGGGCAACCGTGAGCGCAGCTCCTCGGCAGAGCAGCGTAAGAGGCGTTGATATTCGGAGTTCGGCATGTCAAGGATCCGCTGTCGCAGCCATTCACCGCCCGGTTGCTCGAACAGTGCCTCCAGGAGCTTGCCGAACTTCAGCTCGATGACCTGCCACCCATTTGCCGAGAACATCGCTGCGATCCGACCGGCTGCGATGTTGGGCACGATGCGGTCGAGCGACTGACGGTTCATGTCGATGATCCATACGATCTCACCGAGTTCGCTCACCGAAGGATCGAGGATCGCCTCCCACACCGCTCCTTCATCCAATTCCGCGTCACCGACAAGGGAGTACTGCCGGCCCCCTCCGGCGCCGCCGAATACGGTGTCGACATAGCGGCGCGCGATCGCACCCCAAATCGGTGCGGTCGCCCCGATTCCGACCGATCCGGTCGAGTAGTCGACCGGATCGGGGTCCTTGGTTCGACTGGGATAGCTTTGCAGTCCCCCAAGTTCGCGCAGTCGGCTCAGATAGCTCTCATCGAGGGCGCCGAGCAAGTAGTTGATGCTGTGCAGCACCGGTGAGGCATGCGGTTTGACCGACACCCTGTCACCTGCTTGCAGGTGCTCGAAGTACAGCGACGTCATGATGTCGACCATCGACGCGCAGGAAGCCTGGTGGCCTCCGACCTTCATCCCACTGGGATTGGGACGAATCCTGTTGGCGTGATGGATGATTGCGGTGGCCAGCCACAGGACATGGTCAGCGATCTCTTCCAGCGCATCGATGTCATCGGTCGGCGGTGAATGTGTGGTCTGTGAGGTCAGCATGCATCGCCCTTCTATGCCAAAAAGTGAGCAAGGTGCAAAGGCGAACACCCATCACGTCTTAGACCAAGTTGTGCTCGTCCAACCATTGGTGCATCTGCTTGGCCACTGTGTCGAACAGGTCGTGTTTGCCCTCGAAGTAGTGCGTCACCCCCGGCAGCTGGTGGTATTCCCAGTCGTCGTGGGTGATGTTGGAGATGAAGTCCTGCACATGCACGGGAGGCACCGCTTCGTCAGCGGTGCCGTGCATGATGAGGATGGGCACCGACACGCTTCGCAGATTATGGGCGCCTCCGTTCGTGTCAGCCAGGCTCCACTGGCTGAGCCAGGACCGCAGTGAGCTGAAATGTGCCAGCGACGTCGGCATGTAGTTCGAGACGTCCGGACGCCCCCACAGGGTCTTGCCCAGCGGACGGTCACTCGGATCGATCGATCCGTCGAGCGAGCGCAAGTCGGCCGTCGTCCCGTGCACGACGAAGGGCAAGTCGTTGAGCGCTCCATCGAAACGCTGATTGACTTCGGTCATCTTGGCTTTCACCCATGCGGTGATCTTTTCGGCGCGGCGTCGCTGCCCTGCTCGATAGGCGGTGACGAACTCGTCGGAGTACGGCGGACCGTTCTGCGGGTTGAACATGTCAAGGGCCGGATCGCGATCGAACGGCCGATCCTCGTCGACGATCGAGGGATCTAGCCACAGGGTCCGGATCATCGCTCGACTGGGATGCGCGTTGAGCAGGATCATAGCGTCGGCAGGCTCCAGTCCCGCCTTGGTGAGGTCTGGTCCGCCGCCGCCCGGGTAACCGGTGATCGTCGGGTTTTCGGCCTGCCCCTGAAACAGGGGGCTGAGTTCGCCGCCGCCGGAGTTGCCGATCAGCACGACATGGTCGTAGTCACGTCGCAGATGCTTGACCGCCGCGTCGACGTCGAGCACACAGTTCTCCAGCATCAAGGTGCTGTCATTGCCGACATAGCGAGTACACATGCCGACCGCCGCGACACCGGTCTTGGCGAGCGAATCGAGCAGGTAGTGCCCAAGGAAATTCGACGTGGGGTGATTGATCAGCACTGCAGTACTGCAGCTCTTGCCCGCGGGGCGTACTTCGCGGGCCCATATCCGCCCAGAGAGCCTCGCGACTCCCGAATACACATCGACGTCGCCGCTGGTGGCCATCGGGATGCCAAGTAACCGTTCGTTGAGCAAGTCGTCCACGACGCCCAGCATCGACACCGCCGAATGTCGGTGGTGTGTCGAGACGAATGACACGTGCGCGACATCCGGTGACTCTTAGCGTTGCCTTGGCAGCACCGCACTCTTACGCCGAGGAAGTTGGTGGGTCCGGGAAGCCGTACATCTCGGTGCTCACAGACGGGGAGTGTGAATGAGCAAGGTCATCGGGTTCATCGGTGCAGGGCAACTCGGAGAGCCGATGGTTTCGCGGCTGCTCGCGGCGTCCCATGACGTGCTGTTGTATGCCCGCCGAGGCGATGTGCGCGACCGGCTGGCGTCGCAGGGCGCGGTCATCGCCGATTCGGTCGCCGACCTGGCCCGGCACAGTGACATCCTGATCTCCTGCCTGTTCTCCGACGCACAACTACGCGAAACTGGATTGGCCTCAGACGGTTTCATCGCCAACGCGAAACCGGGGGCGGTGTTCGTCTCCCACACGACCGGCAACGTCGTCACCTTGAAAGCGCTAGCGGACAGCTCGGCTTCGGCCCCGGTCATCCTTGACGCTCCGGTCAGCGGCACCGTCGACGACATCGTCGCGGGCACGCTAACCGTGCTGCTCGGCGGACCGAGCGATGCAGTGCAGATGGTGACGCCTGTGCTGGCCGCCTATGCCGATCCGATCGTGCCGACCGGCGAGCTGGGCAGTGCATTGGCGCTCAAGCTCGTCAATAACTTGTTGTTCGCTGCGAACGCGCAACTTCTCGCGGCCGCAACGCGATTGGGCGACCAACTGGGTGTGAACCCGGAAGCACTGCTTGCCACGCTGCAGGTGTGCAGTGCCGGTAGCAATGTTGCGGCTTATGCCCACCGCGTCGGCGGGATGGACCGCTTCGCCGAGGTGACCGGACCGTTCCTGCGCAAGGACATTGCTGCCGCCCTGGAGGCGGCGCAGGAGGCGGGCGCTGACCCGGGCCTGCTAGGCCAAGTGGTCGACTCCGGACCTCTAGCACTGAGATGCGACTGATGCATCATCGAAGCGGTTGATCACGCCGGAGCGCAACGCGGATGACCTAAACGGCTGTGTCTCAACTGTCGCCGCCGGGCCGCGAGATGCATCGGCATGCGCTGCGGGATGTGCTGGGCTGTGGCGCGGCACCGGCGCAACGCAGGATTGGCGTGTCGACGTCGCTGGATCAGCCGACGCCGACCGCCGTTGAGCCTGAGCAGCATTGAGATCTCGGCTGTCCCATGGATTGACCGAGACATGGCGTCTAGGCCCTGATCCAGGCCGCGCGATCTCCGAAGGCGGACAACGGGCGCGGCGGGTCGCGCGCGGCAGTGATCACCTCAGATCCCGCAGGCCGCTGCCGACCACAGTGCGGCTTGCAGCCAGAGGTTATGACGGATTCCACCGCCTTGCCTCCCTTTCGCACAGCCTCGATGAATGAGGCCCTGCATAGTGGTGGACGAGCCTCCACAACGGGGGTATATTCCGTCCGTACCGATACTCTGTGTCAGAAATACCGTTGGATCGAAAGATCGAAACAGGGAGTGGTGTGATCGTGAGCGAAGTCTTTGGACATCGGAGTCCAGGGTTGGAACCCCGATGAGGCGCATTGAAGGCGCGACGGCCCAGCAGCAAGTAGGTGCGGCACCGCAGGGCGGCAACGCGCTAGTAGTCCTCGAGTCCGCAGTGCAATTCAGCGACACCGCGCGCCAGCTCGGCAGCGCCGGTTGGAATCCAATTGTCACCTGCGATGCTGAGCGCGCTCAATGGTTGGCTTCGATCCGAAATTTCGGCCTGATCGTGGTGTGTGGGCACAGTTTGCGGTGGCTATCGCAGGTAGTCACGGAGTTGCGGCCGGTGACCATGGCGCCCGTGCTGGCCTTGTCGCCTGAGCTGGAGCAGCGGCAAGCGACCATCTTGCGGCTGGGTGCCGACATGGTGTTGGCGTCCACTTCGCGATCAGAACTGGTGCAGTCTGCTGCGCAAGCGCTGGTCCGCCATGCCCGAATCAACGAACCAACGCTGCGGTTTCTGGAGGCCGAAGATCTGACGATCGACCTGTTGGCGCGACGCACGTTCGTCGAGGGCCGGGAAGTCGATCTCACCCCGACCGAATTCGACATTCTCCGACTGCTCATGACGCGACCCCAAGTCGCGGTCAAACATGACGAGATCCTGAAGTCGGTATGGAATTGGAAGTACACCCACGAACGGAACGCGCTGCGCTTGCAGATCAATCGATTGCGCAACAAGCTCGCTGACGATTGCGGACAAGTGCGCTTCATCAAATTGGTTCGCGGACTCGGATACTTGTTCGACAGGCCGGTAGTGGAGTTCGGTGACGACGGCGGTTCCGCGCGGGCTGGCACCGCGCAGGAGAGCACCACGTTGGTGTTAGCCAGGATGCTACGCAGCCTGAACAAGTCGTTGATCGGTGCGCAAGACCGCCCCCACGCGTGCAGCTTGCTGGTTTCGGCCGTGGTCGCCGCAGGCGTTTGCGACGGCGCCGCCGTCTTCACCAGGGGCGTAGGTGTCGATCAGCTTCGGCTCGTAGTTCAACAGGGGATGCCTCCGGAGTGGGAACGTGCCGTCGCCGCGGGCATTCCGCTGACCGAATCATGCCTAGCTGCCGACACCGTCAACTCCCGGCAGATACGTAGCTACGTTGAAACGTCGCAGGCCGCTACGCGATACCGTCGTTCGTCGCGTTTGATGCGGGTAGCCGAGTGTCGATTCCTCTTGTCGCTACCGCTGATCGACCACAACTCGGGGTGGGGACAGGTTGGCTTCGCCCGCCGCAGCGGCAATGCGTTCACAAGTCAGGAGTCCATCGTGCTGGAATCTGCAGCGGCGGTATTGGGAACCGTATTCAACGGCGTCGACGAACCGGCGGTCGCCGTCTGTTGATGCATGGGGCTCGTCAGAATCACTGACCGGTTAAGTGCCCCTCGATTACGGCGGTCACGTCAACGATGACATCTTCATGACACGTCACGCCTCCTACGGTCGAGTCATTGCACCCGTAACTACATCGAGAAGGATGCCCGATGACCCAAGTTGATTCTTCCCCACGCAGCGCGACGCCCTCAGAGTTCAGCACCCCGCCTCGCATGCTCAACCATTTCGCCCTCGTGACGCCCGACGCCGAGGCCACCGTGGACTTCTACACCCGCGTGATGAACGCGAAGTTCGTCCAAGCGCTGGTGGGCGGCAAGATTCCGTCAACCGGCGAGTCGATTCCCTACTTCCACATCTTCTTCCGGCTGGGAGACGGGTCGACCCTGGCATTCTTCGAAGCGCCGGGCCTGCCTGACCGCCCGCCACCTTCCCATCCCGCATACGACACGTTCGACCACCTAGCGTTGCACGCCAATTCGGTCGCCGAGGTAGATGCGTGGCACCGGCACCTGCTCGCGCACGGACTCGAGGTCGTCGGTCCAACCCGCCATCCCATCGCCTACAGCATTTACTTCCGTGACCCGATCAACAACCTCCGGCTGGAGATCACCACTCCGCTGACACCGGATTGGAACGACCAAGAAGTCGAAGCCGCGGCTGCGTTGACCGAGTGGTCCGCCGCCAAACGTTCGGCTGCTCAACTGGCCGCGGAGAAAGGGACCGCTGTAGGCCCCGAATTGTCGGCAATGATCATCCGGCAGCATGAGTCGCCGCCTTCCTCCGACAACTGACGCGGCGATTCCACTGGTTCCGACGTGTGCACCCCCTCCGCGTGCCACGCGGCTACCGTATCGTGTACGTGATGTCAGAACGTCCGCTGTTGCGTCGCGAGGGATACTGGCCCAGTAATCCAGTCGTGGGTAGCAAGGGCGTCCGCACCCGGCAGCGCGTGCTGTCAGAGGCGCTTCGGCTGTTCGGTGAGCGCGGTTTCTATGGCACGCAGGTGGACGAAATCGCCGATGCCGCCGAAACATCGCGTGCCACCCTGTACCAATACTTCGGCAGCAAGGAAGAGATCTTCACCGAGCTACTGGAGACATGTGGCGCGGAGCTGATGCGGCTGGCTCGCCGGCTTGGACCGCTCGGGCCCACTCCCCAAGGCTTCGAAACGCTGCACTGGTGGATCGGCGCTTGGGCATGGGTCTATGACCGCTACGCGACGATGTTCGTCGAGGCGGCAAAGGTGGAGGCCTCCGACGCCGACGTTCGGGCGATGGTGGTGCGGTTCATCCGCTCCTATTGTGCGCGCGTGGCGGAACGTTTGGGCGCCAGCGGCATGTCGGGCCCAGAGGCTGATACGGCGGCGTTGCTGCTCACGAGTCTCGTGCACCACTTCAACTACCTGCGCTGTGAGGCACTCGTGCCGCTGCCGGATGCCGAGCACGCCATCGATGGGTTGGCGGTGTGCATGCAGTTGATGTTGTTTCCGGAGACCCCGGCCGCGGTGTTCAGTGAAATCCACCCTGCCCCAGCGATTTCACGACCAACCCTTGGTGGAGCTTGAAGCTGAGGCCGCTGCGCCCGTGTCCACGTTGGGCCCCCGGGCCAGTGAGACCGTCGGGCGAATTCTGACTGCAGCGGCTCGGCTGTTTGCCGACCGGGGCTACAACGGCACAGGTATCGATGATTTGGCCGCAGCGGCAGGGGTCGGCCGTGCCACGTTCTACCGCTATTTCGGCGACAAACCCGCGCTTCTGCATACACTGGCCCGCGAGTCCAGCGCGGCCGCCGTCGAACTCGTCGAACGACTCTTGACTGTCGAGCCGACCAGCGAACCCAATGACGAACTGCGAGAATGGCTGTCGGACTTCGTCGTATTCAGCCGCCGCTACATCGGGGTGCTTCGCACCATTGCGCAGGGCGTCGTTGCTGATGAAGCGCTGCTGAAAAGGCACCGTAACGGTATGGCGGTGACCCACCAGATCGCGCGCTCACTGTTAGGACGGGTGCAGCGACGATATCCCTTGGATGTCGACGTCGCTGCGGCCGTGTTCGTCGCCATGCTCGACCGACTGCCTGAGGCCATGGTGGAGATCGAGCCGGACGTTTCCGACGAGCGGATCACATCGGTCATGCAGGACGTCGTTCAACGCGCGCTGTTCAACGGCGGTTAGCCTCGATCTTTCGTGTGGCCGGTAAGTGGTGGCTCAGTTGGGTGTCGGGTGAGTGGATCGCCGTTGGGCAGCATGGGGTTCCGGCGTTGCGTGTCACCGGTGCTCCTGGGCCTTGGTCGTGGGGGTGGCCCACTGCGCCAAGGCTTGCACCCGCTAGGCCGGTGAATCGCAAGCCGGAACCGGCCTAGCTGCGTATCCATTGGGGGGCTGTCACAGCCTGAGCAGCCCACCGTCGGCCATGATCGTCTGGCCGGTCACGAAATAGGAGTCATGGCTGGTGAGGAAGAGGATGGTGCCGACGACGTCCTCGGGCTCGCCGATCTTCTTGATGGCCTGCATCGCAGCGACCTGTTCCAGCGCGAACGAAGAAGGCCCCGCCTCCACCCCCGGTGTGCGTGAGAGCGTCGCGCCCACGGCGTTTGCGGTAATGCCGTAGGAAGCCAGATCATTGGCGAGGCCGCGGGTGAACCCGATGACACCCATTTTGCTGGCAAAGTAGGCGGTCATGCCGGGAGGCGTCATGCCGATCGAGTTGGAGGTGAGGTTGACGATGCGCCCCCAGCCAGCTTCCCTCATCAATGGTAGGACGGCTTGAGTCATCAGGAATTGGGAGTCGAGGTTGATCGTGAGCACCTTGCGCCAGGCGTCGTAGGTCATGTCGTCGGTGTGGATGAAGGGATAGACGCCGACGTTGTTGATCAGGATGTCGCAGCGGCCATACCGGCCGCGCACCTCGTGCTCGACTTGCTGGGTCTGCTCTGGGTCGGCGACATCGACGAGCAGGCTGGTGGCCTTCTGGCCGGCTTGCTCGATGAGGGCAAGGGTTTCTGTTGGTTCCGTGATGTCGATGGCGACAACTTGCGCGCCGCGCTCGGCCAGGCCGCGGCAGATGGCCTGTCCGAATCCCTGAGCTGCGCCAGTGACTACTGCGACACGGTCTTTGTGCGATGGGGTCATGGGTATCTCCGTTGATTTTGTCTGCGGCCGGTGATGGGGGCGCCGCTACGCGTCGCCATGCTCGGTTGACGTCGGCTCATCACATGAGCCGGCGATTTTCTCTACGTCGGCGGGCGAATAGCCCAGCTCTGAGAGCACTTGCCGGGTGTGCTCGCCGAGCCTGGGAGCGGGCGTGATCATGGCGGGCGGCGTTTTCGACCAATTGGCAGGCCCGCGAACGCTCAGCAGGGTCCCCTCGGTTGGATGCTGCGTGTGCTGGAAGAACCCGGTGGCGTTGAGATGCGGATCGTCGAAGATCGTTTCCAGCGTGTGCAATGGTGTTGCCGGAATATCGGCTTCTTCGAACAGTTTCAGCCATTCCGCCGTCGTCCGTGACGGCATGATCTCGCGAACGAAGGAGTACGTGTCGTGGGCGTAGATGGTCCGTGACCGCAGCGTCGCGAACCGCTCGTCCTCGTCGACCAGGTCGGGCCTGCCAACCAGTTTGCCGAACGCCCGCCAATGGTTGTCGGTATAAATGATCGCGCACACATATCCGTCTGCCGTTTGGTACGGGCGACGCTCGGGAGTCAGCGTGCGGGCATAACCCGGAGGGCCCAACGGAGGTTCGAAGGAGCGGCCCCCCATGTGGTCCCCGAGCACGAACTGGGCCATGGACTCGAACATCGGCAGTTCGATGTGTTGGGCCTCACCGGTGCGGAGCCGGTGAAACAGGGCCGTGAGTATCGCCGCAACGGCGTACAACCCGACCGCGCGGTCGTTGAACGCGACGGGAACATACTGCGGCTGTGGCGAACCGGCTTGCATAAGCAGGGAAGGCACGGCCGTGAGTCCCTGAATCAGATCTTCGTATACCGGTCGGCCAGTGTAGGGACCTCCTTCGCCGAACCCGACCAAGCTCACCGTGATCAGTTGCGGGTTAAGGGATTCCACCTCCTGGGGGGATAATCCCAGTCGCGCCATCGCGGCGGGGCGAACGCTGTAGATGAAGATGTCGGCGGTCTTGAGCAGTGCGCGCATCGCATCCCGATCGGCGTCGCGCTTGAGGTCGAGCACCACGCTGCGCTTGTTGCGGTTTAGCTGCAGGTATGCCACGCCCATGTCTGGACTCTTGTGCGGAGGCACTTGTCTGGTGGTGTCACCCGCCGCTGACTCCACCTTGATCACGTCGGCTCCGTGGTCGCCGAGCATCTGGGTCGCCGACGGTCCCATCACGGTCGAGGTCATGTCGATCACGCGGATCCCGCTCAGGGCCCGAGTCATGGCTGTTCCTCTCCGAGCACGCACTTTCCGATGGCCTTCAACGCTATGGGCGCGGTGATGTCGCTTGCGTGTAGACCCGCAGCGATCCAGCATCGCGATGACGGCAGGGCCCCCGCCTGCGTCCCGCTCGGGTACGACTACACGCGGGCGAGACAATCCGCATCATGACCGGTGAAGGGAACCCGATCGTCGTTGAAACCATCTGTCCCGCACCGGCGGACATGTTAGAAGCCTCCGCCATCAAGTACCTCGGCGACGAGCGCGGACGTGCACACCTCAAAATCATGGAGGGTAGCGCAGAAGAGTGGGGAACGAACTTGGGCTCGGCTTGCCTGCGTAGGCCCGGATCGCCTGACAGGCGGGCCCGTATCCACTCCGGTCACCCAACAACCAGGCCACGCAATACCACCAACGGTTGAGTACCAGAAGCCGGCAGGGCCAAGAGATCTGGGCACCAGATCCGGCGCACCCACCCCGCTGCCAGAACGCGGCACGTGGACCGGCAACCGTGACCCCCCGTCAGCTCGGCCAACTAAAACGGTATCGGTGCATCGACATTCAACAGACATCCTTTGATCTCTACATTGTGCAGAGCAGCTGCTATTGGAGCGGGATCCAACCAGCCCGGGGTTACCTTCACGCCGCGGAAACGAGTCCGACGAGTGGAAGCGCAATGGAGGGCGCC
This sequence comes from uncultured Actinomycetota bacterium, assembly GCA_963849055.1. Taxonomy (GTDB): domain Bacteria; phylum Actinomycetota; class Actinomycetes; order Mycobacteriales; family Mycobacteriaceae; genus Mycobacterium. Next base: position 344,348 of record CAWKFI010000007.1, on the reverse strand, counting down.
GATGAAAGCCAGAAGGCCGCAGCGCCCGTACGAGGCGGTCAAACCTTCGGTGGCAGCTCCCGCTCGGATCACCATGCCGGATAGCCGGTCAATTTTCGAAGGGGTTGTGATGCACATCGAGATCGATAGCTCAAAGTGCCAGGGGCACGCGCTGTGTGCGCTGATGTCTGATGACTACTTCACCCTCGACGACATCGGCCACGTCGCCTCGACGTCGGGTGAGGTGCAAGAAGAAGACGTCGACAGAGCGCGTCAGGGTGCGGAAGCCTGCCCAGAACGCGTCTTCACGATCTCTTAACCCGACCAGGACACCAGAAGACTACGGAGTCAACCGATGACATCAACCGAGAGTTCGCAGCGGCGAGAAGCCGACGAGTTCGACACCGACCTGGACCATCATTCTGCGGAGTTTGCAAAAGATCCGTTCCGGACGCTCTCGGCGTTGCAATCTAAGTGCCCCGTCGCCAAATCCAGCCATTGGGGTGGATTTTGGGTGTTGACCGGCTATGACGTGGTGTTCGAAGCTCTGCACACACCGGAGCTCTTCAGCAGCAGGCCCGACGAGCACGGCACCCGCGGGGTGCCACCGCAGCCCGGTGCGGGCAGTCTGGTACCGATCGATTACGACGCGCCCGAAGTGGGCGTCTATCGCTCATTCCTGCTGTCGGCGTTATCGCCGGGCTCGGCTCGTGAGATGCAGCCGATGATCCGCGAGATGGCAAATGATTTCATCGATCAGTTCATCGAGCGTGGAACAGCCGACGTGGCGCAGGAGTTGTTCACTCCGCTGCCGGCTCAGTTGATTCTGCGCATCCTGGGGCTTGACGCCTCCCGATGGGCGGAGTGGGTCACGTGGGTACACGGCTTCGTTCACGACCCGGCCGCGGACCCCGAAGGCGCGGTGACGAAGGTGATGGCGATGTTCGCCGAGATCTACCGGGAAATAGGCTCGGCGAGGGTACAGCCGAAGCCGGGGCTGCTCGGCGAGCTGGTCGTCGCAGAACGCGACGGTCGCGCTCTCACCGACGACGAACTGGCCAACATGGTGTTCCTACTGATCCTCGGCGGCATGGACACCACGGCCGGTCTGACCGGCAAATTCGTTGCTGCTCATCGACGCGCAGCCGGAGTTGCGCCAACAGATCCTGGCCGATCCATCGGTACTGGACCAGGGCACCGAGGAGTTCCTGCGCTATGCAACTCCGGTGTTGTCACTGCCGCGCACGGTGACCGAAGACACCGAGTTTCACGGGCGACAGCTCAAAAAGGGTGAACAGGTACTCGTCATGTTCGCCGCGGCCAACCGCGATCCGAGCCAATTCGAGGATCCTGAGACGATCGACCTGTCCCGCAAAGCGACTCGTCACATGGCATTCGGACTGGGCGTGCACCGGTGTCTGGGATCAAACTTGGCCAGAGTCATGTTCAAGACCATGATTACCGAGTTACTCACGCGGGCACCGGATTTGGCCGTTCGCACAAGTGAAGTGGTTCGCTATGACGATGCCGGTCCGGTGTACGCGGTACGCCATCTTCCGATCACCTTCACCCCTGGGCGGCGCAAGACGGCGGAGAACTCATTGCCCGCAGAAGCGCGCTGAGGGATCGATACTGCTCGCCGGTCACGTTCTGGGCATCCAGACGGGCGCAACCTCAGGTCGTCGCGACCAAGGCGCCCCGTGCAGGATCATGCGCATCGGCGCGGCGATGGCGCCCACCGCATGGTGGCGGCGACCGGTACTCGTCGTCCCCGATGTGAACATGATCGCGGCAGTGTCCAGCAGTGCGGGATCTTCGAGCGCGGTGGGCGGCTATGGGCGCGGTGACGTCACTTGCGTGTAGACCCTGCAGCGATCCGGCCATCCCGATTACGGCCGCATCGACATCCAACAGACATCCTGTGTCTTCTAGGTTCGTGCAGATCGTTTGTGTGGGCGGTCACTTTTCGAAGGAGTTGTGATGCACATCGAGATCGATAGCTCAAAGTGCCAGGGGCACGCGCTGTGTGCGCTGATGTCTGATGACTACTTCACCCTCGACGACATCGGCCACGTCGCCTCGACATCGGGTGAGGTGCAACAAGAAGACGTCGACAGAGCGCGTCAGGGTGCAGAAGCCTGCCCGGAACGCGTCTTCACCCTGTCCTAACCGCCGACGACGACACGAGAAGACTACGGGGTCAACCGATGACATCAACCGAGAGTTCGCCGCGGCGAGAAGCCGACGAGTTCGACACCGACCTGGACCATCATTCTGCGGAGTTTGCAAAAGATCCGTTCCGGACGCTCTCGGAGTTGCAATCTAGGTGCCCCGTCGCCAAATCCAGCCATTGGGGTGGATTTTGGCTGTTGACCGGCTATGACGTGGTGTTCGAAGCTCTGCACACACCGGAGGTCTTCAGCAGCAGGCCCAACGAGCAGGGCCAGCGCGGGGTACCACCGCAGCCCGGCGCGGGCAGTCTGGCACCCATCGATTACGACGCGCCCGAAGTGGGCTTTTTCCGCTCATTCCTGCTGTCGGCGTTATCGCCGGGCTCGGTTCGTGAGATGCAGCCGATGATCCGAGAGATGGCAAATGATTTCATCGATCAGTTCATCGAGCGAGGAACAGCCGACGTGGCGCAGGAGTTGTTCACCCCGCTGCCGGCTCAGTTGATTCTGCGCATCCTGGGGCTTGACGCCTCGCGATGGGCGGAGTGGGTCACGTGGGTACACGGATTCGTTCACGACATGGGCGTTGACCCCGAACTCGCGGCGACAAAGGTCATGGCGATGTTCGCCGAGATCTACCAGGAAATAGGCTCGGCGAGGGCACAGCCTAAGCCGGGGCTGCTCGGCGAGCTGGTCGTCGCAGAACGCGACGGTCGCGCGCTCACCGACGACGAACTGGCCAACATGGTGTTCCTACTGATCCTCGGCGGCATGGACACCACGGCCGGTCTGACCGCAAATTCGTTGCTGCTCATCGACGCGCAGCCCGAGTTGCGCAAGCAGATCCTGGCCGATCCATCGGTACTGGACCAGGGCACCGAGGAGTTCCTGCGCTATGCAACTCCGACGTTAGCACTGCCGCGTACGGTGACCGAAGACACCGAGTTTCACGGGCGGCAGCTCAAAAAGGGTGAACAGGTATTCGTCATGTACGCCGCGGCCAACCGCGATCCGAGCCAATTCGAGGATCCTGAGACGATCGACCTGTCCCGCAAAGCGACTCGTCACATGGCATTCGGACTGGGCGTGCACCGGTGTCTGGGATCAAACTTGGCCAGAGTCATGTTCAAGACCATGATCACCGAGTTACTCACGCGGGCACCGGATTTGGCCGTTCGCACAAGTGAAGTGGTTCGCTATGACGATGCCAGTTCGGTGTACGCGGTACGCCATCTTCCGATCACCTTCACCCCTGGACGGCGCAAGTCTTCAAAGGACTCATTGCCCGGCTAAGCGACGGCCGGCTGTCGAGACTGGCCACGGCCGACGGAAGCATCAGCGGAGCAAGAACTTCCGGATCTTGCCGACAGACGTGCGCGGGAGTTCGTCGACGAAGATGTAATCGCGTGGGCGCTTGAGCGGGCTCAGCCGGGCGGCGCACCACTGCGCCAACTCGTCGACCGTCGGGCGGGCCACGTCTTCTCGGGCGACCACGTAGGCCACTGGCACTTCGTCGCGGATCGGGTCTGGGCGTCCTACGACGGCCGCCTCGAAGACTGATGGATGCTCGGCAAGCACCGCTTCCACTTCGGGCAGCGACACGTTCTCACCGGCGACCTTCAACACGTCGTTGCGCCTGCCGGCGAAGTAGTACCGCCCGCCCTCACATCGGGCCAGATCTCCGGTGCGAAACCAGCCGTCCTCAGTGAACGACTGTGCTGTGGTAGCGGGGTCGTCCAGGTACTCACGGAACAACTCCAGTCCAGGCCTGCCCCCCACCAGCAGTTCCCCGACGCCATCGCCGTCGACGTCTCTGAGGGTGACAGCGCACCCGGGTGTGGGCCGACCCATCGAGCCGTCCCCATCAGCGTCCTGGACCGATGCAGTCAAAACCGCGGGGATGGTCTCCGTCATGCCGTAGAGCTGCCGCGGTCGGCACCGGAGAAGCGCGCTGAGCGACCGATACTGCTCGCCGGTCACGTTCTGGGCATACCAAACGTGGCGCAACCTGAGGTCGTCGCGACCGAAGGCGCCCCGTGCCAGGATCATGCGCATCGGCGCGGCGAACAGACTGGCATGGGTGGCGGCATGCCGCGCTGCCTGCGCGGTGAAGCGCGATGCAGAAAACCCGCTCATCAGCGCGACGCTGGCGCCCACCGCAATGGCGGAGGCGAAGGAGTAGTACTGGGCATTGGCGTGGAAGAGTGGCAATACCACCAACTGGCGGTCGTCGGGGCCCAAATCGGCCGCGGCAGCCATGATTTCGCCCGCGAAGGCGTAGTTCGCCTGCGTGATGACCACACCCTTGGGGGTACTCGTCGTCCCCGACGTGAACATGATCGCGGCGGTGTCCAGCAGTGCGGGATCTTCGAGCGCGGTGGGCGCAGAACCGTCGAACATCTCGAGCGCGACATCGTCCTCATCCAGGCTGAACATCTCGATCTTCACCGACGCCGCCTGGCGGTAGTCCTCGAGGCGACGCATGGAGGCGACACCGACGGCCGGTTTGGTGCGTTGGAGTTGGTGCGCGATCTCCGGAGCCGCGGCATGGGGATCGCAGGGAATCACGAACGACCCGAGGCGTACCGCGGCCAGCCATATCGCCACGAACGCCGGCGAGTTGGTCAAAGCCAGATGGACGCCGGCTTGCGGGCCGGCCCCGGCCGCGTGCAGTGTTCCCGCGACCCGGTCGACCAGGCGGTCGAAGGCTGCATAACTCCACTGCGTGACCTGGCCGGTCGACGACTCCCACACCAAGAAGGGCCGGTCTGGCCACATCAGCACCGCACGGGACCAGCTGTGTGCAAACGTCTGCTCAAGCGGCATGCGGCAGGGCTCCCAACGGTCGTGCGTCACGTTGTTTTGTCGAACGTTATCGAGGCCAGCATTTCGAGACCATGTCCTCGACGCCGCTGGACGGGGCTACTGGACGCTCGGAGCACTAACCTGTACGTGGTGTCAGAAACGTCGGACTGGGCTCGATTCCGAGCCACTGGCCGGTCGACAGTTCGAGGAGACGCATCGTGGACTTGCAATACCCGCCCGAGTTGCGGCAGTTTCGGGACGAGGTTCGTACCTGGCTGGGCGAAAACGCACCTCGCGACGAGCGTCCACGCGAAGCCAAGGCCATCCGCGAATACGATCTGGCCTGGCAGCACACGCAGTGGATCGGCGGCTGGGCCGGCATCGATTGGCCCCAAGAATACGGCGGTCGGGGCCTTACGCTGTTACAACAGCTCATCTGGCATGAGGAGTACGCGCACTGCGGACTGGCAGTGATGGACTCCTGCTTCGTCGGCTTGCGTCATGCCGCTCCAACCCTGATCGCCATGGCCAGCGAAGAGCAGAAGAGCTTCCACCTCCCCAAAATCCTTCGTGGCGAATCACTTTGGTGTCAGGGCTTCTCCGAGCCGGGTGCGGGATCGGACCTGGCATCGTTGTCCACCCGTGCCACGGTCGACGGTGACGCCTTGATCGTCAACGGTCAGAAGATCTGGACCAGCTTCGCCAACATGGCCGACTATCAGGAGCTGCTGGTACGCACCGGGGAGCCTGATAGCAAACACCGCGGCATCACCTGGGTGATTTGCGATATGCACAGTCCCGGCGTGGAGGCGCGTGAGATCGAGACGATCGATGGCGGGGCAGATTTCTGCGAGGTGTTCTACGACAACGTCCGCATTCCATTGAGCAATGTGGTCGGTGAGATCAACTCGGGATGGGCGGTGGCGATGTCGACGTTGTCGTTCGAACGGGGCACGGCCTTCACTGCCAACCAGGTGACCTTGGCGGTCATGGTGGAAGAGCTGATCGCGCTGGCCAGCGGTGGGTTGTGCAGGAACGGATTGCCCGCCGTGATCGAAGACCGCGACGTCGCAAGGCGATTGGCCACCGCGCGCGCCGAGGTGGCATCGCTGAGGGCAATGACCTACGCGGGCATCTGTCGCAATCTGCGGGCGGACACACCGGGACCTGAAGGGTCAATGCTCAAGCTGTACTACGCCGATCTGGTGAAAGAAGTCACTCGTCTGGCCTTGGACATTCTTGGACCTGAAATGCTGCAGTACCCGTCAAACACTATGGCGGGGAACTGGACCGGGCGTTACATGTGGGCGTTCGGCCAGGGCATCGGCGGCGGCACCTCCGAGATCCAGCGCAACATCATCGGTGACCGTGTACTCGGTTTGCCACGCTGAGGCTATCGACATGCTGCCGACAGCCGCTGATCTAGGTCCGAGCACTAGACGTTTCCGCGAGAGATAGGTGTGCCGTGCGCTACAACCTGATATTTCCGATGCGGGCCGTCAAACACTGGAACCGATGGTGTGAGGGCGCCGGTATCGGCGATATTGCAAAACTGGTCGAAGAGGCTGGCTTTCACGCATTCTCGATGTCCGAACATCCGTATCCGGACAAGGACTGGCTGGCCAAGGGCGGCCACCATGCGTTCGATCCGTTCGTGTCGCTGAGCTTCGCCGCGGCGGCGACGACCCGGATCCGGGTGATGACATGTCTCCTAGTCTCGGGTTACCGCAGCCCGTACCTGACGGCCAAAGGGGCCGCGAGCCTCGACCTGCTGTCAGGCGGGCGCTTCACGCTGGGCACCGGCGTCGGCTACCTGAAATCCGAATTCGAGGCGCTCGGTGCGGATTTCGGCCGCCGCGGCGCCCTGCTCGACGAGGCGATCACGGCATGGAAGGCGACCTGGGCCGGCGTCGACCACACTGGTCCGGCGTTTGGGGTAAGCGGTCACATCGCCCTGCCCCCACCAATGACCACCGATGGCCCCCCTATATGGATCGGCGGCAATGGTGCAGCGGCGCAGCGCCGCGTCGTCGAGGTGGCCGACGGCTGGATGCCGATGGCCGTCTCAGGCGAGCTGGCAGCGATCACCGGCATGCGACCACTCGCGGACCTCGAGACACTCGGTGATTGGATTGCGGCGGTGAACAAGCGCCGGGCAGACTTGGGCCGCGAACCTGCCGACGTGGCGTTCGTTCCGTTCGAGGCCGACCTGCTCGTCAGTGGCGACTGCGCCGCGTTCTCTGCGGCCGTCCGGCCCCGGCTGGCGGCCTATGCCGAAGCCGGCGTTACCTGGCTTACCGTCGAACCGGCGAGTAGGAGCTTCACCGACTTTCGCACGGACGTCGACGTGCTGGCCTCGCGTCTGATTCACCATGCGAGCGGCTCGTGACGGTTGGCAACGAAACCCGCGACCTTGGCGTCGTGCGCTACGAGCGGGACGGGGCGGTCGCCCGCATCGTGTTGAACTGGCCGGCACGCGCGAACGCGCAGTCCTCGGAAATGGTGCACCAGGTCGATTCCTGCCTCGATGAGGCCCGCCGGGACTACGGGGTCAAAGTGGTGATCGTCAAGGGCAGCGGAAAGGGGTTCTGCGCCGGACACGTCATCGCCCCCGACGCCTATCCCGAGTTCGCGGAATCGAAGGCCAATATGGGCAACAACTTCCAGGGCAGCAAGGAGCTCTTCCTCTGGCCCACGTTGCGATTCTGGGAGTTTCCGAAGCCGATGATCGCCCAGGTGCACGGATACGCGATCGGCGGCGGTACGTACTGGGCACTGCTGCCAGAAATCACGATCGCGTCCGAGGACGCGTATTTCCAGATGCCGTTGGTCCCCGGCCTCGGCTTCCCCGGTGGTGAGACGATGATCGAACCGTGGGTGTTCATGAACTACAAGCGGGCCGCGGAATACCTCTACACAGCCCAAACCTTGTCCGCCGATGACGCTCTGCGAATGGGTTTGGTGAACCGAGTCGTGCCCCGCGAAGATCTCGAAGACGTGACTGAGGCGATGGCGGCCAACATCACCCGCGCACCGCTATCGACCTTGATGGCGACCAAGACGATGCTGGTGCGAGCGTGGGAACAGATGGGCATGCGTCAGCACCTCCAGCTGTCGGCCGACCTCATGTCGGTGCTGGAGAACACCTCTGACGCCCAGGCGCTTCGAGCCGACTTGCAGGCCCGTGGCGCACTTCCCCGGGAGTATGCCGGCGAGGACTAGAGTTCAGCGCCCCGCAGAAAGCGGGCCGCCGCTGCCGGAATGCGTTGTCGCCCTGCGTAAGCCGGCCATATCAACCCGCCAGCCGTCAACATGGCATTGTCGTGCCCAACCGCGAGGTGATCCCGTGCAGATCAGAACTCACCGGCCGAAAACGAGCCGCGTGCAGGCGCGTGCCGGTCGACTCCGTCGTGGCCACCATGGCAGTCCTCACATCCCAAGGTTGCCTACCGTGCGATTCGTCGATCACGGCAGTAGGCACTAGCCGGTCGTCAAGTTAGTGCGCTACAGTGGGTGCCGGATCAACCGTCGAGGCAGGGAGGTGAGCGGATGGATCAGCGGCGAACCGACACCCGCGAGCAGATCCAGTCCGTGGCTCTGGAGCTGTTCGCCGAGAAGGGATACGACCGCGCTTCGCTGCGGGAGATCGCCGAGCGGCTGCACGTCACCAAGGCCGCGCTGTACTACCACTTCCGCACCAAGGACGACATCCTCGCCAGCGTGATCGAGGACTTCCTCCTTCAGCTGGATGCGCTGGTGGAGTGGGCCCATGGACAACCCTCCGACGTCGACGTCCGCGAGGAGGTACTGCGTCGCTACAGCGCATTGCTGACCGGGCGCACCGCGCAGCTGGCCCGCTTCATGCGCGAGGGCATGGCGAAGATCCCAGAGTTGGCACTTGGCATGAAGATTCGTGCTCACTTCGCCGCGCTGATCGATGTGCTGGCCGGGCCCGGCGAGTCCACTGAAGACCGGTTACGTGCACAGGTCGCCCTGGCTGCACTGCAACTGGCCACCCTGTCCGATCCCGACCTCGAACCCGCCGACGACGAGACCGACCGCCGCGCCGCCGCTCTGAGAATCGCTACCGAGCTCGTCCAGCCGTCGCCCCCCGCGCCGTAAGCCACCCCACCACTCACATCTTTCCCTCACCCATCCGAGACGACCCGAAAGAGGACGCAACCATGGCACGCACCGATCACGACAGTTGGGACCTGGCCTCCAGCGTGGGAGCCACCGCCACCGGAGTCGCCGCCGGCCGCGCGCTGGCAGCCCGCGGACCGGAGCCCCTACTCGATGACCCCTACGCCGAACCGCTGGTTCGCGCCGTTGGTCTGGACGCGTTCACCCGCATGCTCAGCGAGGACGCCGACGAGGTCGCCGACGACCCGGTCTTCAACCGTCAGCAGATGGCCGAACAGGTCACCGTGCGCACCCGGTTCTTCGACGACTTCTTCCTTCGGGCCGGAGCCGCCGGCATCCGGCAGGCCGTGATCCTGGCCAGCGGCCTAGACACCCGCGCCTACCGGCTGCCCTGGCCGGCCGGCACGGTGGTCTACGAAATCGACCAGCCTCAGGTCATCGAATTCAAGACCCGCACGCTGGCCGAGCTGGGTGCCACCCCGACCGCCGAGCGTCGCACCGTCGGCATCGACCTGCGCGCGGACTGGTCCACCGCCCTGCGCGAGCGGGGCTTCAACCCTGACCAACCCACGGCGTGGAGCGCCGAGGGGCTGCTGATCTATCTGCCGCCGGAGGCTCAGGACCGCCTCTTCGACGACATCACCGCGCTCAGTGCCCCCGGCAGCGCGCTGGCCACCGAACACGTTCCCGATCTCAGCATCCTTACCGACGACGACCGCATGGCCAACTTCGCCCAGCGCTGGCAGCGCTACGGCATGGCAGACCAATGGACCGACCTCGTCTACCAAGGTGAGCGCGCCCAGGTGCCCGCTTACCTGAGCGGCGCCGGCTGGCAGGTCACCGCCCGAGGCACCGTAGACCTATACGCCGCCAACGGTTTCACCCTGCCCGACCACGAGATGATGACCGAACTCGCCGACCTGACCTACCTCAGCGCCGTGCTGTCGGACCCGACACCCGGCCGCTGACCCGGTCGGCATCACCCTCGCGCCCGAGGGCCGCACCACGGCACGTGCTCGACGACAACAACGTTCACAAGAGCGCGGTCACATCACATCCGCGGACTTGACCGTGGTGCGGTCTGCGGAAATCCCGGGGCGCAATGCCGCCCGTCGTGTCGACCGCCGTCTGGCACATACCGGGCGGCGCTCGCTCAAATCCGGCCATCGCGGTCGGCGATCGTGTGCTCGGGCTGCGGCACCGAAGCTATCGACATGCTCCCGACAGCCGCCGAGTGGCACGGTCGGAGGAAGTTCGTCGCCGCAATCAACGGCTGAAGGGAAAGTACGTGGGCTGTCCAGTCGTAGCTGGCTTCGATCCCCTGTCGGACGGGTTCGCGCGGGACAATCCGTACCCCTTGCTCCAGCAGCTCAGCGACGAGCACCGCGTCTTCTTTTCGCCCGAGATGCAGATGTACTTCGTCACCCGCCATGCCGACATCGTTGAGGTCCTGTCGGCCAGCGACGGCAAGCGGTTCTCGGCCGCCAATGCCTCTGCGCCGGTGTGTCCGATCACCGAGGCCGCACAGTCGATCTTGGCCGAGGGTGGGTACCGGCGCCTGCCTGCCCTCACCAACGCAGATCCGCCCCGGCACACGATGATCGCCGCAGGGGTTCGCAAATGCATGTCGGTGCGCCGCCTCAAACTGCTCGAACCGATGGTGCGCGCCAAGGGCGAACAACTTGTTCACGCGATGGTCGGCAAGCCCGTGGCCGATCTCGTTGCCGATCTTGCCTTTCCGTTACCCGCATTCGCCGGACTTGGCCTATTGGGGTTTCCTGAGGAGGATTTCGAACAGATCAAGGCGTGGGCGGGTAACCGCGCGCAACTGACCTATGGTCGCCTGACTGCCGACGAACAGGTTCAGGCTGCCAGGGATGTCGTCGACTTCTGGCACTACTGCGACGCAGTTCGTGGCTCGCCGCGCCGAGGATCTGCGCGACGACTTCACCAGCGACATGATCCGACTGCACCAGGACGATCCCGACACCCCCGACCTGACGGATCTGGTCAGCATTGTGTACTCGATGGCGCTGGCCGGGCACGAAACCACGACGAACTTCATCGCCAACGGCGTGCTGACCTTGTTGCGCCAACCCGATAGTTGGCAGCGACTCGTCGATGATCCCGCCGCGATCCCGCGCGCGGTCGAAGAACTGCTTCGATACGACCCGCCTGTAACCACATGGCGGCGACAAGCCGTCGTGGACACCACGATTGGAGATGTCGCCATCCCAGCCGGAGCCCAGGTGGCATTGCTGTTTGCCGCGGCCAACCGGGACGGCAGCCAGTTCGCGAACCCCGACGCAACTGGACCTGGCGCGGCCCAACGCCACCGAACACCTGACATTCGGCAAAGGTCCGCACTACTGCAAAGGTGCTCCGCTGGCACGCCTCGAGATGAAGGTGTGCCTGGAGGCGCTCACCCGGCACGCGCCGCGCCTGCGGCTGGAGGGCGACGTCAGCGCGGACGATTACCCGCCGAATCTGTCACTGCGCGGGCCCAGGCGTCTGCTCGTGCGCACCGCATGATCAGTAGCTCATGTGCAATGTGAGCCAGTGCGCATTGGCCACCACGGCGACCACGTTGTCCCGCAGTGAAATCCACTGAACGGGACGCACATTGGCAAAGGAAGGATGACAATGATGGCCGGTACGAACGGCGGCGTCCTCGAAGGCCTACGAGTGCTGGAACTGGGACAACTCCTTGCCGGCCCCTTCGCCGGTCACCTGGTGGCCGACATGGGCGCCGAAGTGATCAAAATCGAACCGCCTGGGCGCGGCGACCCGATGCGCGAGTGGGGACATCACGACGCAAGTGGCAACGGATTGTGGTGGCCTTCTCTTGCCCGCAACAAGAAGTCCGTCAGCTTGAATCTGGCTCACCCAGAGGGACAACGGCTGCTGGGTGAGCTCGTGAAGCGCAGCGACGCGTTGATCGAGAACTTCCGCCCAGGAACGCTGGAAAAGTGGAATCTCGGGCCGGACAAGCTACGTGAGCTCAACCCTCGGCTGGTGGTGGTGCGAGTATCGGGGTACGGCCAGACGGGTCCGTACGCCGACCGCGTCGGCTTCGCCAGTGCAGGAGAGGCGATGGGCGGCCTGCGCTACATCAACGGCTATCCCGATCAGCCACCGCCACGCGCAGGAATCTCCATGGGGGACATGCTCGCCGGAATGTTCGCCGTGCAAGGGCTGCTGGCGGCTCTCTACCGCCGCGACGGACTGAAGGCAGGAACCGGCCAGGTAGTCGATGCCTCGATCCTCGAGTCATGCATCGCGATGTTAGAAGGTGCGATCACCGAATACGACAAACTCGGGATCGTTCGAGAGCCGACCGGAACAGGGCTGCGCAACATCGCGCCGTCCAACATATACAAGTCGCTGGACGGCAAGTGGGTCGTGATCGCCGCCAACGCCGATACGCTGTTCGCCAGACTGTGTGCGGCCATGGACAAGCCCGAGCCTGGCCGCCGATGAACGGTTCGCCACCCATCTGGCGCGCGGCGCGAACGCCGAAGAGCTCGACGAGATCATCGCTGCGTGGGCCGCGGGGTTCGAGGCACAGGAGATCGACAAAGTCCTGACCGCACACGGGGTGGTGACCAGTCCGATCTACACCGTCGCCGACATCGTCGCCGACGAACACATCCAAGCTCGCGACATGGTCATGCGCGTGCACGATGACCAGATCGGCGAGCTCGCCGTGCCCGGATTCGTGCCGAAATTCAGCGACACCCCCGGCTCGCACCGCTGGACGGGCCCCGGGCAGGTAGGACAGCACAACGGTGCCGTATTGACTTCACTGCTAGGACTGGCCGAGCAAGAACTCGCGACGCTGCAGGAGCAGGGGGCGATCTAGTGGCGCCGGTACTGATCTGCGAGGTAGGTCCTCGCGATGGACTGCAGAACGAGGACCGGGTGTTGTCGGTCGCGGCGCGTGTCGAGTTCGTCAACCGGCTATCGGAATGCGGCTTTTCCCGAATCGAGGTGGGAAGCTTTGTCAGCGCCCGGCGGGTCCCGCAAATGGCCGACGCCGAGCAGGTTTTCGACCAAATCGACCGCCGGCCCGGCGTCGAATACAGCGGCCTCGTGCTCAATCTCAAGGGCGCCCAGCGTGCGTTGGCGAGCGGCGTTGACCGACTCAACTGTGTGGTGGTGGCTACCGAGACCTTCAACATGCGAAACCAGGGCAAAGCGGTGGCCGACACGGTCGCCGAATTGGATGAGGTCATCGCCTTGGCCGCACGGACGTCGGTGCCGGTCACGGTGTCGATTGCCGCCGCCTTCGGCTGTCCGTTCGAAGGACCGGTAGCCCCGTCGGCCGTCGCTGCCCTTGCCGCCCATTTCGCCGTCAGCCGGAGTCGACGGAGATCGCGTTGGCCGACACGATCGGCGTGGGCGTGCCGACCCAGGTGCAAGAGCTGTTCGCGCTGGTGTCCGATCAGATGAGCGGCACCCCGGTTCCGATCGGATTCCACTTCCACAACACCCGAAACACCGGTATTGCCAATGCGTTTGCGGCGCTGCAGGCCGGAGCGAGTGTGCTCGACGCGTCTGTTGGCGGTGCCGGCGGCTGCCCGTTCGCACCGGCCGCGACCGGAAACATCCCCACCGAAGACTTGGTCTACATGCTCGACGGCATGGGAAGGCAGACCGGGATCGACCTCAACGGCGTTGTGGGGACGGCACATTGGCTCGCCGGGCAATTGGGGCGCGAGCTGCCCGGTATGGTCAGCCGCGCCGGCGCCGACTGGTGCGCCGCGACCTGACGCCGTCCACCAAGTCAGCGGGTGACGTCGATGACCACCCTGCCGCGGATCTGCCCGGCCAGAATCTCGTTGGCAAGCTCAGGCAGTTTGGACATCGGCTCGACGGTGGTGATCGAGGCCAGAACCTCAGGACGTAGGTCCTTGGCCAAGCGCTCCCATGCGGCCTCGCGCTGAGCGGCAGGGGCCATCACCGAGTCGACACCGATCAGGGATACGCCGCGCAGAATGAAGGGCAGCACGGTAGCTCCCGGCATGTCGTTTCCCCCGGCCAGGCCGCACGCTGCCACGGCACCGCCATAGCGGATCTGCGATAGGACGTTGACCAAGGTTTGGCCGCCCACCGAGTCGATCGCGGAAGCCCACCGCTCTTTCTGCAGAGGCCGCCCGGGGGAGAGCAATTCCTCTCGGTCGATGATTTCGGATGCGCCCAACGCGGTGAGGTAGTCGTGCGTCGAGGCGCGACCCGTAGAGGCGGCAACGGTCACCCCTGCGGCGGCCAGCAGTGCCACGGCCACCGAACCGACGCCACCGGCCGCGCCGGTAACCAGCACGGGCCCATCACCTACGGAGCCCCTGCCGGCGAGGGCATCCACGCAGAGCGCCGACGTATAGCCGGCCGTGCCGATCGCCATCGCCTGTTCGGTGCTGAGACCATCGGGTATCCGTACCAGCCATTCACTGCGCACGCGTTGATAGCGGGTGTAGCCGCCGGACTCGGTCTCCGACATCCCCCAGCCGTTGACGACTACCCGCGTACCCGGCGCCCAGCGCGGGTTTCGGCTCTCGACGACGGTGCCGGCCAAATCGGCGCCGCCGATCAGCGGTGTCCGGCGCGCGATCTTCTGACGCCCGGATACGGCCAGGCCGTCCTTGTAATTCAGCGACGAGAACTCGACCTGCACGAGGGTGTCGTGGTCGGGGAGATCGGCCTGTGTCATTTCCCGGAAGCCGGCGACGGGTTTGCCGTCGACGTCGTCGATGACCAGTGCGGTGAACGGCTCGTTCATGGCGGTTCCAATCGGTGGCCTCGTGGTGGCGGTGATGGACGTTTGTCCGGGACGGTCGGGCGTTTCCAGCTGCCGAAGGGGTTCTGCTGGCAGCCATGAGCCGCTGAACTGTGCGTTGCGGGCACTTTTCAGGCCGGCCATGCCCTCCTGCCGGATGATGTCGGCGAATCGGCGGCCGTCGGGCGCAGTTGCCCATTTGGCGTTCGCCTTAGTTGTGACGTCATATGCGCGGCCGGCCAGGCGTCCGGCCAGGCGCCCCATCGCATCGTCGACAGCATCCACCGCGGCCTTGTTCATGATGGCCGCCTCACGGGGTACCGCGGCGATCCGGTGTGCCAGTTCTGTTGTGCGCTCCTGCAATTCGTCATTCGCGACGACCGTTAACACGAGCCCTATACGTTCAGCCCGTCTGGCATCGATGAGTTCGCCGGTGAGAATGAGGAACTTCGCCCACGCGCCACCGATGATCGGCACCATTTCGGTAGCTCCCGGCTGACCGATCCGCCCCTCGATGAGCCCAAAACGCGCGTCGTCGGCGGCGATGACGAGGTCGCACTGCGCGATCAACCCCATGCCTGCGCCCAGACACAACCCGTTGACGGCGGCGACGATCGGTTTTCTGACCTGGCGTACCGAGGTATAGAAGTCATCGAGCTGGCGGACGAAGCTGTAGTCGTCGTACGGGGTTACCGATTCGGGCGCGCCGGACAGGTTGCCACCGGCGCAGAAGTTGGGGCCGACGGCGCTCAGCACAATGCAGCCACTGGAGGAGTCCTTGTCGGCGGTGTGCATGGCGTCGGCGATCTCGTCACGGCTGGACCCGCGGCCCATCCCCAGGGCGTTCATGAGCTCGGGGCGGTTGAGCCGGATGTGGGCGACTCCGTCGCTGAAGCCCAGGGTGATGTGCGAATACACGTTGCCTCCCGGGAATGGACTTGCCGATGTCAGCTTGGACGGTCAACTCACGTCGGCCCTCGGCAGTCGAATGTCGGTCGATCATGGCATGAAAGGCCCACTGACAACAATGGATTCGGCCCTGCGTATCGAAATCGACATGCCAGCGACAGCTTCGGCGATCGAGCTGACCCAATCCTGATCGACATCATGGTGAAACGTTGCGGCGGCTACCGTTCGCTTATGGCTGTGTCCAGTAGTGAGCGCGCGATCACCCTGCGTGCCGGTGTACGGCTGAAGAGCAGTGTCGACACCACCGAGGTGCTGGTGGTTCGTGCACCCGCAGCGCCTGTCGATCGTGCGGTGCGGGGGAGAGCCTATGTTTGCCGTTGCCGACTCCTCGCCAAGCGAGCCCACAGATAGCGGCGCGGGCGTGCGACCCGGCCAGTGGCTGCGTCCAGAAGGATCCGTCGAGTTTGAAGTTCTGGTGCTGCGGGGCGGATCGCATTCGCTCTCGATCGACGACCACCCACTCCGGGTGCGCGACGAGCGCTACGGATCCAACGCGTCGGAGCCGAGCCAGTGACACCGTGGGCCGACGTCGTCAAACAGGGCGGGGATTGCTGAGTGGACCTTTTGCCTTCGCCGGATCAACTCGAACTGACCGGCGCCGCAGCGGCTTTCTGCGCACAGGTCGACCCGACGCAGCTGATCCGGCGGCGTCGCTATGAGCCGACTGCCTTGCCTGCCGAAAACTGGTCGGCAGCAGCTGAACTCGGTTTGCTCGGTATATCGGCGCCGCTGTCCGTGGGCGGTCTGGACATGCGCCTGGCCGACGAGGCGTTGGTGTTTCGTGAACTTGGGCGTGCGCTGATGCCGGGCCCGTTCTTGCCGACGGTGTTGGCGGCCCGTGTGGCAACGCTTGTGTGGTGACGCCGAACTGGCCGCGCAGTTCGTGTCCGGCGAGGTTCTTTGTGGTCTTGCCATCGTGAGCGGGGCGCGCCTATCGCCTGATCGGATATCTGGGCGGGTGCACTTAGTCGATGCGGTCGGCGCCGACTATGTCGTCGTCGCCGACCCGGCCGGTGCCGGTCTACTGTCAACGGCACCCTCCGATCGCTTCGATTGCTTACCAGCGAACTGCCTGGATCCCGGATCACGGCTGGCGGTCGGTGACGTCAACGGGGCCGAGTTGCGCTGCTTTGTGCCGGCCGAGCGGGATCCGATCTGGCTGCGAGGCCTCGTGCTGGCCTCCGCCATGCACGTCGGCATCGCGGAGGCGTGCCGCGATCTGTCAGTCGACCATGCCAAGAACCGCATCCAATTCGGGCGTCCCATCGGTGTGAACCAGGCCGTCAAGCATCGCTGTGCCGATATGGCGGTTGCCGCAGAGGCCGCACTGCAGCAGATGGTGTACGCGGCGTTGTCGCTGCAGGAGGGCAACAGCGACGCAGAATTGCACGCGCTGGCGGCCAGGATCGTGGCCACCAAGGCGGCGTTGTCCAACGCCTCGGAGGCCCTTCAAGTCCACGGCGGTATGGGCTACACCTTCGAGCACGACGTACACCTCTACCTGAAGCGGGCCCACATCTTGGATCATCTCTTCGGCTCCCGCGCAACGCATCTCGATGAGTTGCTGGTGCTGGGAGCGGCGAGTTGACCCGGCGGACAGCGATCGTCGGGGTTGGCCTGGCCGACGTCGGTCAAGGGCCAACCAGCCCCTACGACCTCATCGCGAGCGCGGCACAGCGTGCGCTCAACGAAGCGGGGCTTTCGCCGCACCAGGTCGACGGCCTGGCCTCAACGGGCCTCGGGATGATGCCCCCGGTGGAGGTGGCTGAGTACCTCGGCCTGCGCCCGCGGTGGATTGACTCGACGTCGTTCGGCGGTGCCTCTTGGGAGGCGATGGTGGCACACGCCGCAGACGCCATCGCCGCCGGACACGCCGACGTGGTCTTGGTGACCTACGGCTCCACCGCGAAATCAGATCTGCGCCAAGGCCTGCGGACGGCCAATCTCGACTGGGGGTCGCGTGGAGCGCTGCAATGGGAGGTGCCATACGGGCACACGCTGATCGGCAAATACGCGATGGCGGCTCGTCGTCACATGCACGAATACGGCACGACGATCGAACAATTGGCCGAAGTGGCGGTGTCTGCCCGCGCAAACGCGAAGGACAATCCGCAGGCCGCCTACCGTGACCCGATCAGCGTCAGCGACGTGGTGTCCGGCCGAATGATCGCCGATCCCTTCACCAAACTGCATTGCTGCATCCGCTCCGACGGCGCAGCGGCGGTGGTGCTCGTCGCCGAGGACCGCATCCCGGACATACCTGGCCGGCCGGTTTGGGTGCTGGGCAGCGGCGAGGCGCTGTCGCACATGTCGACGAGTCAGTGGCCGGACCTGACCACCGGACCGTCGGCGGTGTCGGGGCCGTTGGCCTTTGAACGAGCCGGAGTCACGCCCGCCGACATCGACGTGTGCGAAATCTATGACGCCTTCACCTACATGATCGTGGTCGCGATGGAGGATCTGGGTTTCTGCGCCAAGGGCGAGGGCGGCGCGTTCGTCAGCGGCGGCCGCCTGGACATCGGCGGAGCATTGCCGACGAACACCGACGGCGGCGGGCTGTCGGCCTGTCACCCGGGACAACGCGGCCTGTTCCTGATCGTGGAGGCCGTCCGGCAGCTGCGCGGTGAGTGCGGGACCCGCCAGGTCACCGACGCCGAACTGGCGTGTGTTTCCGGGACCGGCGGATGGTTTTGTTCCAGCGCCACACTGATTCTCGGGGCCGGCGACTGACGGTGTCCGTGCACGCCTACCAAAGGGAATGACATGAGAATGCAAGGCAAAGTTGCCTACGTGTCCGGGTCGACGAGGGGGATCGGGCGCACGATCGCTGAGCTATTCGCCCGCGAGGGGGCCAAAGTCGCCGTAACCGGGCGTACGGTCGCCAAGGGCGAAAAGGTGGTCAAGGGCATCCGTGAGGCGGGCGGCGAGGCCGAATTCTTCCGCCTCGACGTCACCGACGAGGACAGCGTGCGCAGTGTCATCGACGGGGTGGTCGAGCGCTTCGGCAAGCTCGACACTCATGGTCAACAACGCGGCGCCCACCGACGCCATCAGCACCACCGTAAAGCCCCTCACGCAATACACCAACGCCGAGTGGGACCACATCCTGCGTGGCACCCTGACCGGCAACGTCTTTTGGCCGTGGAAGTACGGAGTGCCCCACCTCAAGGAGGCGGGGGGAGGCAGCGTCATCAACATCTCGTCGGGGCATGCGGTAGTCGGTATCGGTGGCTTCGCTGCCTACGCCGCGGCCAAGGGAGGCATGAACGCCATCACCCGCGTGCTCGCCGTCGAAGGGTCGCCCTACAACATCAAGGTCAACGCCATCAGCGTCGGGCGCGTCATCTCCCACTCTGAGGACACGGGCGTCGCTATCGGCGGAGGACACCTCACCCGGCTCGGCACCCCGCATGACATCGCCTACAGCGCGTTGTGGTTGGCCTCGGATGAAAATGGTTTCGCCACAGGATCGCTCGTCACAGTGGATGGCGGCATGAGCATCAACGGCAAGCGCGACACTCGGATTCCCACCCGAAGGTCCCTCCTAGCCCTCCAGCCCCGCAGTTGGGTCTGCCGAGCCCGGTTGACGACTACGTTCGCAAGGAGTGATAAGTGCAGGAGATTCGGTTCGACGACATCGATTCGTTGACGGCGGCTGTTTCGGATGAATACGGCGACTTCGGTGCCGAAGTCGAGGTGACGCAGGAGGACATCGACGCGTTCGCCGAACTCACCGGCGACCACCAGTGGATCCACGTCGACGTCGAGCGCGCGACGCGGGAGAGCCCGTTCGGTGGCCCCATCGCCCACGGCTTCCTGACTCTTTCACTACTGCCGAAAGTCGCGACGCGCCCGCCGGTCAAGGTCATCGGTCATACCGCCGGCGTCAACTACGGCGCCGACAAGCTGCGCTTTCTGTCCCCCGTACCTGCTGGGTCGCGCCTGCACGGCCGCGCGCGCCTCGCGAACGTCGTCGCCAAGAGCGGGGGCACGTTGGTGACCAACGAATGGGACATCCGGGTCGTCGGGGCCGAGAAGCCCTCTGTGCTCTACGGGATGCAAATCCTCTACCGCTGAGCAACATCGGGCGTGAATCGGGCGCGTAGCTCACTCTTGACCACCTTGCCCATGCCGTTGCGGGGTAGCGCGTCGAGCACTTCGAGCTGCTCGGGAAGCTTGCGCGTCGACAGGCCTAGGCCGCGCAGATGCGCGCCGAGGTCTGCGAGGTTGGGCGGGTTTCGGTGATCGGCCGCGAACGATCACCGCGCACACCCGTTCGCCGCAGTGTTGGTCAGGAATACCCACGACTGCGACGTCGGCGACCGCGGGATGGGTGGACAACAGCTCCTCGACCTCCTGGGCGGAGACGTTCTCCATCTTGCGGATGATGATGTCCTTGAGGCGCCCGGTGATTCGGACTACCCCGCTCGGCTCGACCACCCCGAGGTCACCGGTGCGGAAGCGGCCGCGGTCGTCAAACGCGTCGGCGGCCAATGCTGGGTCGGTATAGCCCAGCATCATCTGCGGGCTTTTGACCCTCAGCTCACCTTCCTGGCCAGACGGTGCGGGAGTTCCGTCGGGCCGCACTGCCTCCACGGTGGACCCCGCCGCGGGCCTGCCCTCTGCTGCTCCCTCGCCGTCTTCGGGCCGTCCCATGGTCAAGAACGGGCATTCCGTCAGCCCCCAGCCTGAGGCCACTCCTGCGCCACCCAGCTCGCGTTTGACCGTTTGCCGAAGCGACGGCGGGCAGGGCGCGCCGCCCGACAACGCGGCGCGCAGGTGCGGAAACAGCGGGCCGTGCTCACGGGCACGCTGTCGCTTCAGATAAGCGTGGAAGAACGGCACTCCTGATCCGAGGAGGGTCACGCGTTGAGCGGCGAAGAAGTCGATCGCCGCGTCGTCGAAGGCTGCACAGGTCAACATGCTGGCGCCGGCGATCAGGACCGACAGCACATGAAGGATGCCTCCGACATGGGCAAGCGGAACCGGCGCGGCCAGTTGATCTTTGGGCCCCAAACTGATGGTGTCCGACAGGTGGGCGGCCCCAGCGATCAAGCTCTGGTCGCAGTGCCGGACACCTTTCGGCGACGACGTGGTGCCCGAGGTGTAGAAGAGCCAACGACACTGGTCATCGATCGAGATGTGACTTCGGGGTTGGTCGACGACACCCGAGGGCAGCTCACCGTCGAGGGCATGAAGTTGAAGGCCGCTCGCCCGACCGGCGATGGACTGTGCAGCCGCCAGGTCGTCCGGCACGTCGGATCGGCTCGGCACCACCAGGTGGTCGGCGCGGGCCTGCTCGCATATGAAGCTGACCTCGCGACGACCAAGCGTGGTGATCAGTGGATTCTGCACCGCGGATAGCCGGCGCAGCGCCAGCATCAGCACCACCGTCGAGCAGCCGTTGGGCAGCTGCCAGGAGACCACGTCGCCAGGGTTCACGCCCCATTGCGCGATGCCCGCTGCCGTGCGCTCGACCGCCTCGGCAAGTTCACCGAATGTCAGTGTGGCGCCGCTGGTATCAGCCATGAAAAGCGCATGGGGGGTGCGTTCGGCGCGCTGCGCCACCACCTCGGGGATGGAAGCCGGCAGCCGCTGGGTCACGACTGCCGACCGGCGCCGCGCACCCTATCCACTAAGCCATCGACGTCTTCGGGTAACTGGTCACCCCTCCATGCGACCATCCCATCAGGACGAACCAGTACCAGGCGGCGCTCGTAAAGTTCGGCGATCTGTGGATCATCGATCGCCTGAATCTTCAGCGGCATACCGACATTGTCTGCAGCCTTGGTTAGCGTGCTCAAGTCGCCGGATTCTGGTCCGAATGCCAGCAACACGAATCCGTCACCGAATAGATCAATCGTCGACCGGCCCGGAGCCAACCAAGCGTGCGGCGCACGATGACCGGGGCGGGCTGTTTGGATATAGGTGCTCGGCTCGTCGGGAGGGGCCGGTGTGCCGTCGGAGATGATGATCGGTGAATCCGAATAGTTGTAGCCCATGGCGACTCCGAAGGACTGCCATTCCTGTTTGAGTAGCACTCTCATGCGTGCGCCCAACGCCTGTCGCTGTTGCTGGCCGGCGTCGGAGTCCTCAAGAATGTGTTCGCGCCCCTCGTTTTCCACCCACACCTTGTAGTTTCGGGTGGACTGCGAGCTGGCGCGGATGGCAGCGGGGCGCCGTTCGGCGGTGTACGCGGGCAGCAGACCCGCGCCGCCCCACCCCTGCAGCAGTGCGGGCAGCATCCAGCCCAGATCGCTGCAGTCGCCCATACTGGTGTTGAGACCTTGGCCGCCGGTAGGTGAGGTCGTATGTGCGGCATCGCCCGCCAAAACGACACGCTTGCTGTGGAACACACTCGCCGCGCATTGGCTGCGTCGCCATGGCGCCACATTGACGACATGCCACGGAATGTCGACCGTGTCGTCGCCGATGGCGCGTCGAAGTAGGGCGTCGACGTCCAGCTTATCGGGGGCGATGCGGTCCGGGGATCCGATGATGCTGAACCGGTACAGGCCGCGGCCGTCAACGGTGGTGATGTTGGCCCAGGTGCCGTCGGGCGCCATGAACATCCACCGTTCGCATTTGCCGTACGGCTGGTACCGCTCGAAGTCGGCGCAATAGATCATCAGGCTGACCGAATAGTCGAGATGTTGACCCTCGAACGGGATACCCAGGGCCCGACGCACCGTGCTGCCCGCCCCGTCGCAGCCGACCAGGTAGTCGGCGTGCACGATCAGCTCGTCGCCGTCGCTCGTTTCCAGGGTCGCCGTGACGCCGTCGTCGTGCTCGACCAGTCCGCTGAGACGGTGGTTGTAGCGCACGTCGGTGAGCCCGAGCGCCAGCACCTCGTCGGCGAGGAGCGGGTCGAAGACGTACTGCGGACACCGGCGCAACAGCTCGGGCGTCTCAGGGTGCAGTGGCCTCTCGGCGGTGGACGGCAGGGGATCGCGTCCGATGGGAAACCCGTGCAGCGCAGTGCAATACACCGTGTCGCGTGGATAGTCGTCGGGAAATCCGACCCTAGCAATTTTCTCTGCGATGCCGAGCCGGCGGCAGTACTCCATGCTGCGCTCAAAGAGCGTGCCCGCCTTCGCAAGCAGATAGAGAGCCGTCCCCGCGTCTCGCTCCACCAGCGTGCTCGACGTGCCGCGCTGCGCAAGGTCGAGGGCCAGTGTAAAGCCGACCGGTCCGCCCCCGACGATCAGCACCGGCGTGCGCACCGTGGTTGGTGTCATGAGCCCAGCCTCAATCCTGGTGCGCGCACCTTGAACACCTCGGTCGCCAGTCGTTGGCCCAGGGTGTTGGCATCCCAGCGAGTCGCCCCGTTGGAGATGGTCACGGCCTTCGACCAGCCCGACATGAGATCGATGGTTTCGCCGATTGCGCGGACGACTTGCCCACTCACGTATCCGGCCTCCGGGCTGGCCAACCAGGCCACGACCGGGCTGCACAACGAGGGGTCCATCGGATCGAACGCATCGGGATCACGCTGATCAGGTTCGGGCGTGTCCGCGGCCGCAGTGACGCCGGCAGACAACCTGGTTTGGCCACCGGGGCTGATCACGTTGGCGGTCACGCCGATCCCCGCCAATTCCAGGCTCAACGTCTGGGTCAGTCCGACGATCGCCGCCTTCGCGGCGCTGTAGTTCGATTGGCCGAAGTGTCCAAGCAGCCCCGCACCTGAGGTGGTGTTGATGATGCGGCCATAGATCTTGCCGTCGCCGGCCTTGGCCGCCGCTCGCCAGCGGGTGGCCGCGGCGCGGCTGGTGAGCCAACTGCCGCGGACATGCACCCGCATCACCAGGTCGAAATCGGCGGCCGACATGTTCCAGATCGCTCGATCACGCACGATGCCTGCGTTGTTGACGACGATGTCCAGCTTGCCGAACTCGTCGTGGGCGCGCTGCACCATCGCATCGGCCTGCTCCTCGTCGCCGACATCGCCGTAGTCGGCTACCGCCGACCCACCGGCAGTGCGAATGATGTCGACGACGTCGTCGGCGTCTCGGCCCCTGGCCTTCACCGGCGACCGACGACCCCAGGTCGTTGACCACCACCGTGGCGCCTTGCCGTGCGAGTTCCAGCGCGTGGCCACGACCGATGCCATGTCCGGCACCGGTTACGAGTGCGACCTTGCCGGTCAGCAGGGCGCTCACCGCCGAACCTCCCGAATGTCGCCACTGAATTGCCGGCGATCGGCACCGCCCGTCGGTGCCGGTTGAATAGGCGTACTCACTGAACCTCCTTGTGTCATCGGCCGAGAAAATTGGGTGAGCGGCGTTCGACGAACGCGCGAACACCCTCGCCGTGATCGTGCGAGTTCGATTGGAGTTCCTGGGCCATCGCTTCGGCCAGAAACGCTGCGCTGCGATCGTTGTCTGGTGCGGAATTGAACAGCCGCTTGATCAGCGCAATGGCGCTGGTCGGCGCGACGGCAAGCCGCTCAGCGAGCGCCTCGGCGCACGCAGGCAAATCCTCTGCGGCGACGACCTCGTTGACGAGACCAAGCCCGTGGGCCTGATCGGCAGAAATCGCATCGCCGAAGAACGCCATGTGTTTGGCGCTCTGCAATCGCGATACGGCGGCTGAGCAGGTACGCGCCTCCGCCGTCGACCACCATTCCCCGTTTGACGAAAGACTCGGCGAAACTGGCGTTTTCGCTGGCCACCACCAGGTCGGCCGCGAAGGCCAGGTGGGCGCCAAGCCCGGCTGCAGCGCCGTGCACCACGGCGATCACCGGTTTGCCGCAGTCCAACACGCTGCTGATGAGCCGTTGGGCTCCGGTCATGATCGTGCGCATGGCGTCGCCGACGTGCATCTGCGTCTCGATCTTCTTGGCGAGCGCTTTGACGTCCGCGCCGGCGCAGAAGTGTCTGCCGGTCGCCGAGATCACCACGACACGAACCTCGGGGTCATTGTCTGCTGCCGCCAACGCCTCGATGACGACGTCGCGATCCTGCGGGCGCAGGGCGTTAGCCGCTTCCGGCCGGCTCAGCACGATGCGTCGGATCGCACCGTCGTTGACGACAACGACGCCGTCGCCCTCCTCGCTCACCGTCGACCGTCGTTCCCGGCGGTGCCGGACAGGCTATGTCGGATCACAAAAGGTCCTCTCGCGTTGATGCGTCCGCGTCGCGGTTCCGCGCGGCGTACGGTCGTGCCCGCTTCATATTTCTGACACGCAGTGTACTATTCGATACGTACAGTAATCGCTAGCTCAGGTCAATATTCGACGAGTCGATGCGAGACGTGCGATGCTATTTCTGACTGATTGGATCATGAATCGCTCCCGGTTGGGACTGGCGAACCGGCTGAAGGAAGGGCAGCACCGGAGTGCAGGGCACCACGTCGATTCCACCGCTGGATGACTGCTCCACGTTGGGCAGTGAAATGGACCGAGCCGCCCTGACATTCGGCAGCCGTGAGGCCTATGTCGACGGGGCTGCGCGAATGTCCTTCGCGCAATGGGCTTCGAGGTCCCGCAAGCTGGCCGCCGAATTGTCGTCGCGCGGCGTTGGTCCGGGCGACGTTGTCGCGTTGATGCTTGCTCCGGGGATCGATTACGCGGTGGCCTATGCGGCGACGTTGCGACTGGGCGCGGTGGTCACCGGTCTGAACACACGGCTCGGCCGTCTCGAGGTCGACCGCATCCTTGCGCAATGCGCGCCGACGCTGGTGATCTATGACCAATCAACCGGCCTTCCGGCGCCCGCGGGCTTCACGGTGATGTACCGCGACGAGCTGACGGACGCGTGTGCCGGCCCGACGGTGTCGCCGATCCGGTGGTCGGGAACCGCAGACGCTCCAGCGGTGATCATCTGGACGAGCGGGACGACCGGCCATCCGAAGGGCGCGTGGTTTGACCATGCCGGCCTTGCCGCGGGCGTCGCCTCTGCCGGTGCGGTGGGCGGGCATAACCAACGACGACTGGTGGCGACGCCGTTCGCGCACGCCGGCTACATGGCCAAGGTGTGGGAGCAATTGGCCTATGGCACCACGTTCGTGCTCGCACCGCGGCCGTGGACCGCGGAGTCGATGGCGCGGGTTCTGGTCGAGGAGCAGATCACGGTTGCGGGAGCCGTTCCGACGCAATGGGAAAAGCTGCTCGAGCTGCCGACCCTGACCCCTGTCGCGGTTGGCGCATCTGCGCATCGGTGTCGCGGCGACGGCAGCCGCGTCGCCCACGCTCATCGAGGCCGTCCGGCGCAAGCTCGGATGCCCGTTGGTGGTTCGTTATGCGATGACCGAATCGCCCAGCATCACCGGTACCGAGCCAGACGATCCACCAAACATGCAGGGCGGCACTGTCGGTCGCCCACAGGGTGGCATGTCGGTCCGCATCGTCGACGCCGACGGGTTGCCGGTTGCCGCCGAGGTACGGGTGAGGTCCAGGTCCGCGGTGCCTGCGTGATGCGCGGCTACTGGAACGATCCCGACGCAACCGCGGCGGCGTTCGATGGAGGATGGCTGCGTACCGGCGATGTGGGCCGGTTCGACGAGCACGAAAACCTCGTGCTGGCTGGCCGCTCGCGAGACATGTACATCCGGGGCGGCTACAACGTCTACCCACTGGAGGTCGAGAGCGTCCTCGCCACACATCCTGCGGTGGCCCAGATCAGCATCGTCGGCATGCCGGCCACAGTGATCGGCGAGATCGGCGCCGCCTTCGTCGTTCCGACCGATCCGGCGGCGCCGCCAACTCTCAATGATCTGCGCGGGTTCGTCCGCGAGCACCTGGCCGACTACAAGTGCCCGGATGAACTCGTCCTGGTCGATGAACTTCCACTCACCCCGATGATGAAGGTCAACAAGGATGACCTGCGGCGCCGGTTCGCCGATGTCGTCACAGATCGATCAGGCGCCCGCGGCGGGCACCGGAAAGCGGCGGGCAAGCTCTCATGAGCGAGGACATCAGGCGTAGTTGAGCAGGACAACGTCCTCACGGTCGTATTCAACCGAGATTCCAAGTTGAATGCACTCAGCAACAACATGATTGACGAGCTGCGTCGGGCAGCCGCAGACCTCGGCGATCGGCGCGACCTGTCGGTCATGGTGATCCGCGCCACCGGCCGCTACTTCACGGCCGGGATGGACATCGGCAGCCTTGCCGCCAGCGTCGGTGAGGCGGACGGGTCAGGCAGCGCGCTGCGACGGTCCTACCGTCGACTGCATCTGTTGTTCGACGAGCTCGAATCAATCGAAAAGCCAATCGTTCTCGCGGCACACGCACCCTGCTATGGCGTCGGCGTCGAACTCGGCGCCTCCTGCGACTTCAGAATCGCCTCCGACGCCGCCACATTCGCTCTACCCGAAGTGCCCAACTTGGGTGTCATACCGGGCTCGGGCGGCATCAGCCGAATGACCCGGCTCGTCGGACCTCACTGGGCCAAGTGGCTCGTCATGGCAGGCAACACCGTCGACGCGGCGTCGGCACTGCAGATGGGTTTCGTGCACGCGGTCCATCCCCAAGAGTCCTTCGACGACGAAGTCGACAAATTCGTGCAACGAATCGCGCAGCTGCCGCACGAGGCGGTCGGCGTAGCGAAACTGGCTATCGATGCGACGGCATCGATGGACCGTGGCACTGCCCGCGACTTTGAGCGGCTTGCCAATTCGGTCTTGGCCCTGTCGGACGAGCACCACGCGCTGGTACGTCGGTTCCAAGAACGAGGGCAGCCGCGTCGCGAGACCGGACCGTAACGGGGCCAGCAGTTTTCGCATGGCCCTCGGCGAAGGTAGGAAGAAAGGGACACCATGGCAGTACTGAAGGTGGGGCAATCCGGGTCCGATGAGGACTCGATGGACCGGGGCGGCGCACGTGCCCGGCGCTGACCGTCCGACTATCGACGCAACCAGCGCCCCGTACTGGGACGCCGCGCGTGAGGGACGGCTGCTGATTGCCGCCTGCGGAGCCTGCGGCAGAAAACATCACTACCCAAGGCCGATGTGTCCGTTCTGCTGGAGTGACCAAGTTCAGCCCGTCGAAGCCAGCGGCCAGGGGACGCTGCACACGTATTCGGTCATCCATGCCAACGACTTGCCGCCCTTCCGGGACCGCCTGCCCTACATCGCGGCGTTGGTCGAACTGGCCGAGGGCCCGCGACTCATCACGACGATCGAAGGAGCCACACCCGATGAATTGTCGTTGGACATGGCCGTCACCGCCGTGTTTCGGCCCCTTGATCCCGACGAGCCGGATGGCGCTCACCTGACGGTGTTTACTCCGACGCGGCCTTCTCTGAAGACCGCGTTCACATGCAAACCTTCCCGCTGGGCTCGTTCCACGTCAGCCGCGTCGGCTTCGGCGCCATGCAGCTACCCGGGCCGGGGGTGTTCGGGCCGCCGCGTGACCACGACCAGGCGATCGCTGTGCTGCGGCGCGCAATTGAATTGGGTATCAACCACATCGACACCTCGCAGTATTACGGTCCGAACGTCTCCAACGAGCTGATCCGGGAGGCGCTTCATCCCTACCCCGCCGACCTCGCCTTGGTCAGCAAGGTGGGAGCGCGCCGCGACGACGCCGGGGGGTGGCTGCCCGCACAGGAGCCCGACGAGTTGCGGGCCGGCATCGAAGACAACCTGCGCACGCTGGACATCGACCGCCTCGCCGCGGTCAATCTGCGCAGCATCGACACCGGTGATGCAACGTCAGTCGGCCCAGTGGACCGTGACCGTTTCGACCGGCAGCTGTCCGCAATGATCAAGGCGCGCGACGAAGGCCTCATCGCCGGGATCGGGCTGAGCAGCATCAGCCTCGAACATCTGCAGATCGCGCTCGACCGCACCGAGATCGTCTGCGTGCAGAACGCCTACAACCTGGTCGACCGCACGTCGCAGCCGGTTCTGGATGCCTGCGTCCGACACGGCATCGCGTTCGTGCCGTTCTTCCCGCTCGGCTCCGGCTTCACTGCCGACAATCCGGTACTCGGCCACCCAGCCGTACAGCGCGAAGCGGCGAAGCGAGGACACACTCCTGCGCAGATCGCGCTCGCATGGACGCTCTCCGTCGCGCCGAACGTCTTGCTGATTCCTGGCACCTCGTCGGTGGCACACCTCGAGGAGAACACCGCCGTCGCCGACATCGAACTGGATGACGAGACGCTTCAGCAGCTCAACGCCGCGGCCTGACTACACGAGAGAGCAGGTCCAACCCTGATGCCTGACGACCCGCAACGCCTCGTAAAGTTCTTCGCACGAGCCAACACGGTCATGCGGCCGCTGTTGAAGTCGCCGCTGCACGCCCTACTGAGCAGCCGCCTGATGCTGTTGAGTTACATCGGCGGCAAGACCGGCCGCAAGTACGTCTTCGCCATCGGCTATTTCCCCTGGGACAACGGAGATGTGCTCGTGTTGAGTTCGGCCAACTGGCCCAAGACGATCAATAGCGCCAACGACATCCAAGTGCTCATCAAGCGGCGTTGGTTGCGTGCCGAACCAACCGTCATAAGACAAGACGACCAGAAAGCCGACATCCTTGGTGAATTCGCCCGACGCAACGGACCAAAAGCCGCGAAGGGGCTGATGCTTGGATTGCCTGCAGATCGCCAGCCGGATCGACAAGAGTTGCTCGCTGCCGCCGCTAAAACGACGCTCGTCCGCTTCGCCGTCGCAGAGTAATGGGACCCTGCCGGATAGCGTTTCAGGGCAAAGCATTTGGCGGCCTACAACGTAGAGACAGCTAGTCCGCCGGACGGAACAACGGAAGCCACACCCGGCTCTCTTCTTCGCCGGACATCGCCGTCCAGTCTTCGAAGAACACCTCGACCGGCAGGCCGACGCGGATGTCGTCAAGAGACACATCGACGACATTCGTGATGAGCCTGACATCGGGCTCATCGGCGAGCTCCACCATCGCCACGATGTACGGAGGGTCGAGCCCGGGTATCCACGGCTGCCGGTTGACGGTGTACGCGGCGACGATGCCCTTGCCGGAAACGGGTTCCGGTGCGACGTCGGTGCTCCGGCAGCGCCAGCATGCAGGTCCCGGTGGATGGAAGTAGTGCCCACAGCCGTGACAGCGGTTGATGAGTAATTCTCCGTTGCGGCCGCCCGTCCAGAACGCCGTTGACTCCGCGGTCGGGTTGGGCGCCAGCCGCGTCTGGGGTCTGCTGTATGCGGTGTCGCTCGTCATGCGTTAGCCCTCCTGGCAATCGCGGCCGATGAACGCTTTGGTGTCAACGTGACGATCGGGACTGGTCGCTGGGTCTTCTTCTGGTATTCGTCGGTCCAGGTCGCCGGGCAGCACTCGGTTGGGGTGTCACCGCGAAACGCTTTTGCCCGGCGTGCATTTCGACGTCGCGATTCGTCTTCAGGTCGTGGTACCCCGGGCCACCCTGGGCAACGGCGTCATCCGTGACTGATCCAACCGCTGGTCTGCAGGTAGACGGTGTGGTGCAAGCGGGCATATGTGCCCAACGCCTTTGAACCAGGGAAGCCATGGCCCTCAGTTTGGCACAGCGACCTGACCGTACCCATGCTGATCGCCGCGGCGACAGGGTTCCGAAATGTTGGTGCAGGCGTGAGTCTTAGGATTCATCACCC
Organism: uncultured Actinomycetota bacterium; assembly: GCA_963849055.1. Lineage (GTDB taxonomy): Bacteria > Actinomycetota > Actinomycetes > Mycobacteriales > Mycobacteriaceae > Mycobacterium. Next base: position 313,958 of record CAWKFI010000007.1, on the reverse strand, counting down.
GGCGGCAGGATGTGCGCAGCACCGGCCACAGCCCCAAGACCTAAAGGGTCCAAGACCGCGTCCACATAGCCGATCAGTGTGTGCTCGTGCAGATTGGCGAGACCGGTGATCCGACCGTGCATGGCCAGATAGTCCGCGGTGGCGTAGAGGCCGACCTGATAATCGGCGAATTTGGTGACACAGGTTCCCGCCGATCTCGTCATCGTCGGCCTTGGAGTCACTCCCGCCACCGACTGGCTGGGCGGATCGGGCCTGCACCTGGACGATGGGGTGCTATGCGATGCCACGGGCGCGGTCGAGGGCAGTACCGGGGATGCCGCGGTCGTGGCAGCCGGCGATGTCGCGCGCTGGTGGCTTGGCCCGAGCGGGCGGAGTCGCATGACGACGTGCCGTATTTCTGGTCCGATCAATACGACGTAAAGGTCCAGATGCTGGGTGTCCCAGCGGATTACGATGCCATCGAAGTCATCGAGGGCTACCCCGACGGTTGGGAGTTCGTGGCCGCGTACGGGCGCGACGGCCAGACCGTCGCGGTGCTGGCAACGATCCCGAATCGGGTGTATGGTTGCCGCGACGCCATCGCGGAACGTGCCGAGTTTCCGCCCCGGCGGCCGGTTTAGCGCCTGTGCTCAGATCGTCGAAAGGGCCGCGAAGGCGACGGCTCTTATGGCGGCTTGAGCGAGGGGCCGCAGTTCTGGGAATGGATAGGCGGCGTCTGCGTGTGGAGAAGGCCATGACCGACAGGATTGAGCTAAGCCCCAACGATTGGGTGCGGGAGCAGACCGAACGAATCCTGGAACAGGGCACGACCGACGGGGTCGAGATGTACGACCGGCCCGTCGTCCTGATTACCGTCACGGGAGCCAAATCGGGCAAGCAGCGGTACGCGCTGTTGATGCGCGTCGAGAAGGACGGTCGCTACGCCATGGTGGCGTCGAATGGCGGCGGTCCCGCCCACCCGTCGTGGTACTTCAACGTCAAGGCCAACCCGGCGGTCACGGTGCAGGATGGTGAGAACGTTGTCGCCCTTACCGCGCGTGAGCTGCAAGGCTCTGAGCGAGAGCAGTGGTGGCGATTGGCGTTGGACGCCTATCCCCGTTACGCCGTATATCAGGACAAGACGCCCAGGCAGATCCCGGTCTTCGTGCTGGAATAGCCGATCGAATCATCTTGCCGCGGGCGGGTTATCGCTCGGGCACGCCCGACACGACCCCGGCGCGCAATCCATCGTGCGCTGTCATGTCAGTGACCACGGGACCTGGCATCGGCCGCTGTCGCTGAAGCCCAACGACCCCCGGGCGTCCCGGGGCATCATTCGGGCTGAACCGCTCGGAGCTGCACACCCGGCTAGGTCTGGCTGAGGGAGTCGGCTTTCCGCGCGTGCTCGGCATCGAAGCCACCGACGTGGTTGCGGAATGCCCGGGCGAAGAGTTCGCCGTCGGACAACAAGTTTTGGCGATGATGGAGGAATGGGCCGGACCTTCGACGGCGGTTACGTCCACTACGCCTGCGTGCCAGACGATCCTCATCCGGGGCCGCACTTCGTCGGTGGGGGGATGGCGGCAGCGGTCCTCACCGGGCAGCAAGACATGACGGTGCTGTCCACCACACGCAATCCCGCGAAGGCGGACGCCTTGCATAGGCTCGGCGTGGAGCGAGTGCTCATCGACGATGGAGACATCGCGTCACAGGTGCGCCGGATAGTCCCCGGTGGCGGCGACCGCGCCCTCGAATTGGTGGATACTCCAACGCTTTTCGATACTTTGCGCGCTACCCGGGTACATGGCGTGGTGTGCTTCACCGGGATGCTGTCCAACCAGTGGATTGACTCGGCCTACTCGGTTGCTCGTCGACCTGATACGCGCATAGCGGCGGTCATTGACAACGCTCTGCGGGGCATGGAGTCGGTGGCGAACGGGGTCGATACAGGCTCCTACGAGACACCGCAGACCGTCGTCGCCGTCCCATCAGCCGATCACAGCCCGTGTTCAATCTCGGTCATAGGACCGCTGACAGGACCTAGCCCTAGTCGAGCCGTCCCGCGTCGACCACCCGAAGAACTGCCACACCCTCCTCGTCGGTGGCCTCCAGGTCCACCTCGGCCTCGAAGCCCCTCATGGTCGCCGGCAGGGTCGTCGAGGATCTGGCGCACCCGCCACTCGCTGGGTCCCCTTTCGATGATCAACATCGCCGGACCCCGGGCGTCGGCCCCCGATGGTCACCAGTGTCGAAAACTCTTGTCACGCCGTTCATCTGGATCACCAAGCGCCGGGTGCTTGGGAAGATCCATAGCGCGTCGTTCTGACCACCTGATGCAGACGGGGCGCCGAGGTCGGCCGGCCACCAGTTGCCGGTCGTGAAGCCCGCCTGTCGCCCTTTCGTCGGGGCGGGGAACACGGTTGTGGTGCTGATCAACTGAGCCAGCTCGCCACACAGGGCGTCGACGCGCGCCTTGAGGGCGTTGTCGAACATGTTGCCGCCGACCATCGTCATCCCGCCCCGCATCCATTGCCCGGATCCGCCGCGTTCGGGGATCGAGAACTGCGCCATCGTGCCGCCCCCGGCGTGGACTGCGACCAGCATGGCCAGGACTGCTTCGCGCGAGAGTCCGTGGCGCTCGGCGATGTCGGCGATCGCGGCCTCGGCCTCGGCCTCGGCGTGACTGTTCCGTTCATGAGCGCCCCTGCCGTGCACCGATCACACCCGCAGCGGTAGCGGCCCCACCAGATTCGACGGTCGGCACCAAAGCGCCACGACCGCCGTCAGAGCTGCGGCCGCCGCAAAAGCCGCCTGCAGGCTGACCAGATCCGCGGTTCCGCCGAGCAGTGCCGCGGCGATCGGTCGCGAGCCGACGAATCCGACCAGCCATAGCGCCATGATCCGGCCCCGCAATTCTTCGGGCGCGCGCTCCTGCACCACCGTGCTGAGCCCCGTCATGGCCCAGCCGAAGCCCAGACCCGACAACGTGAATCCGGTCAGTGCTAGAGCAGGCGCGGTGGCGATCGTCAGTACTCCGCACCCAGCGGCCAGACCGACCATCCCGATCGACGACACTCGCGCCGAGGCCATCCGGCCCCCCATGATCGCCAACGCCGCCATCCCGACTCCTGCGCCGACACCGAAGCTCGCCGACAAAAATCCGACCAGATGCGTGCCGCCGCCGAGTTCGTCGGCCATCGAGGGGGTCAACGTGATCGACGGATCTGACGCGATCCCGACGGTCGTCACCGCGACCAGCGCGAGCAGCAGTGGGCGGTCCCGCCATACGTACCTGATCGCGGTGCGGACGCGGAAGTCGGTGCCCGCGCGACGTTCGGGAGGCGACGGGAAGGTCACCACGAGCAGGAAGATCGCGAACACGAGGTGCAGTGCGGCGCTGACGGCGAATGCCGAGGCCGAACCGAGGTGGGCGGCCAGATAGGCACCCGTCGCAGGCCCGACGATGCGCCCGACGGTATTAGGCATGCTGTTGAGCGCCATGGCGGTCGAGAGTTCGCCGTCGCGAATGAGATTCGGCACGATCGACTGCATCGCCGGGCCGCCCACCACGAAGCCGAACCCGACGAGCAAGGATCCGATGAGCACGGGGATCGCGATCGCCATGCCCTTGAGGTCCGAGTCGGCGAACAGCCACACTGCCGCGAAACCTGAACCGGCAACGCACAACACCCTGCCGAGCAGGATCTGACGCGCCTGATTGCCGTTGTCGGCCCACTTGCCGCTGATCGGGCTCAAGATGAGCTGGGGTCCGAACTGCACCACACCGACCATGCCGACCATCAGCGCCGAATGCGTTGCGTCGTACATCACGATCGCCGCGACGATGCCGTGCGTCCACACGGCAACGACGGCGAACATCTTGCCCCAGAACAGCGCCCCGAAGACGGGGTCGAACATGAGCTGGAATGCGCTGCGGGGCCGCGGTGGTGCGGTGGCCTCTGCCGTCATCGGCCCACCTGGAACTCAAATCGCTCGGTCAGTCGCTCCAACAGGGCGACCAGCGTGTCGACGTCGGCGTTGGGCCAGTCGGCGATGGTCTCGGCAACCAACTCGCGGCGGCGAACGGTCACCGCCGCGAGCGCTTTCCGGCCGACGTCGGCGGTCGAATGTTCGACGGCCATGTACTCGGCGACATCGCTGACAGAGGCCCCTACACCCGTCTGCCTTCCACAGCCGCTCGCGGTCCGGGTCGCCGGACAGCACGGTTGAGCTGTCACCGCGAAACACTTTCGCCCGGCGTTGATTTCGATGTCGGGATTCGCCTTCACGTTGTGGTACCGCCCGGGCCACCCTGGGCCGCCACCGTCACGCGCGTAGGTCAGCGACGTGGTGCGGACTTTCGTCGTCTTGGCGCCGACGGTGTGGTGCAAACAGGCATACGTACCCAACGCCTTTTGAACCAGAGAACCCATGACCCTCAGTTTGGCACAGCGGCGTGACCGTACCCATGCTGATCGCCGCGGCGACAGGCTTCCGACATGTTGGCGCAGCAGTGAGGTTTAGGATTCATTACCCTTTGCGCGAGGGCGTGCGCGCAGCGCGGTCATGAGGCCAAGACCTAAGGGCCCCTGTGTATTTCGGGCGGGCTGCACGGCGTGAGCTATCCGTGGTGAGTTGCAACGATTCTGTGTAGCGTCTCGACGACCGCGCGCACTCGGGCCAGTCGTCGAATGTCGCGTGGTACGACTAGCCAGTACGTGCGGTTCACTGTCACCGTGTCGGCCAGGACGCGGACCAAACGTCGGTCCGCGTCGCCGATGTACACCGGAAGAGCGGCCACACCCAGGCTGGCACTGGCCGCAAGCCACTGACCGGTGATGTTGTTGGTTTGAATCTGAGCTCGTTTTTCGGGCACCAGCTCGTCGAGAATGCGTAGTGGGAGCACGTCCAAGACCGCATCCACGTAGCCGATCAGTGTGTGCTCGGGCAGATCGGCGAGACCGGTGATCCGACCGTGCATGGCCAGATAGTCCGCGGTGGCGTAGAGGCCGAGCTGATAATCGGCGAATTGGTGATCTCTACTGCTCGGGGCGGAGGGCGCTCCAGTGTGACCGCAAGGTCGAACTGTCGGGTCGCAAGCGCGTCATGCTTTGTCTCAGTGACGATTTCGATACCGAGGTCTGGATGCTTGGAACGCAACGGCAGCAGATTGGGAAGTAGAACGAACAATCGGTATGGGCGAGCGGTTTGCAGAGCTCGTTGTGGCCCGGCCCCATCGCGGCAGTTCGCTCGGACAGCGTCAGCGCCGAACGCTACGTGAGCACACTGCTGGATCGCGTGGAGCGTCTGACGTCCCTGAACGCCTTCATCACCATGGGCGCAGACGGCGCCCTGGCGGCGGCACACACATTTGACGCAATGCGTGCCTGCGGTGACCAATTGCCGCCGCTGGCCGGGCTCGTGATCGTGGTGAAGACAACATCAACCTGCAGGGCCTGACGACGAGTAGCGGAACGGTAGCGCTGAAGAACGCGCGTCCGCGCATTCCGGGCGGATCCTCCGGGGGTACCGTGGCAGCCATCGCAGCGCGCATCGTCCCATCCGGACTCGGCACTGACACCGAGGCTTCCCGGCGGCTCGCGGCCGCGCTCGCCGGTATCGCCGGAATGAGGCCGTCGGTCGGAAACGGCGGCGTCGAGCGTCGCTATCACCACCAAGACGCGGTGATGCCGGCGAGCCACACCCGCGACACCGTCGGTGCGATGGGCCGCACGGTCACCGACGTAGTGCTACTCGATGCCGTTATTACCGGCTCTGCGAAGGTGGCTGCGGTACCGCTGTGTGGACTCCGACTGGGCGTGCCGAATTACTTCTGGGACGGACTCGCCCCCCGGCTGGCTGAGGTCGCCTGGGCTGGCCGCGAACGCCTCGCGGCGGCCGGCGTGCAACTGGTTGAAGACGATATGCCCGGTCTGCTCGAACTCAACCAGGCAGTGTCGTTCCCGATCGTGCTGCACGAACCGCAACTCGATGGGCCCCGCTACCTCGCACCCTCGGGCACCAAGGACGTGACGATGGAGAAAATATTCGCGAACGTCGCGAGCCCGGACGTCAAGGGCAATCTCGACGTGGTAATGAGCGATGGCTTCGGCCCAGCCTATGACGACGCTATCCACATCCATCGCCCTGCGCTGCGGCGGCTCTACGCTGAGCATTTTCAGCGACATCGCCTAGATGCCTTGCTCTTTCCGACCAGCATCATGCCCGGCATGCGCGATCGATGCCGAACGTGGCTGCGGCACGGTGTCCATCGCCGGTCGCGAGCCCATGCTCGCCGCCTATGTCCGCAACACCGATCCTGGGGCTAACGCTGGTATTCCGAGTCTGAGCGTGCCGGTTGGCTGACGAAGGACGGCTTACCCGTTGGCCTGGAGATCGACGGACCGGTGTGAACCGACGAGCATCTGCTGCGCATTTGCCTTGCCATGAAGGAGCTGTTCGGGCGGCTGCCCGGGCCGCGCCTCTGAAAGTTGGGGTCATCGATCACGAGCTAGCCTCTTGGTGATGCCCGCAGCACGAGGAAGGAGACAGGGCCCGTGCCGATTGTGATCACCGCCATCCGGATGGAAGGCGGCGAAACCGATCTGGACATCACACACTTGTGGTGGGAGAACCCGGAGACGGGCTACAGCGATTGCAGTGCGCTCGAAACGATCATCTCCTATATCGAAGACCTGAAGGGCAAGGCTTACGTTCGCGATGACGAAGGCAACGTCATCAGGGTGGGTGTCGTGGTGCCGGAGTCGGGGCCCAAATTCCTGAGCACCTACGGTGACCGAGAATGGACCGACCACCTCCTCTTTCTTCCGCGCCGCTAGTGCGGGTGTGGGCGTGACGGGAGTCAGATCGGAATCGGTCGACGGCGCCATGCCGTCGACGTCGAAGACGAGGTAGGCGGTGCCCGATCAAACGGGCGTCGCCCTATCCAACCCATATGCGTACTGGCTGCGTTCGGTATTGGACCCGTTGACACTGCGTCCCATAGCGTCGAGGCCAGGTGACGCGCACCACTGAGATCCGGCGCCGGGTCTACACACGGCGCGGCGTGTCCACGGCCATGAGAAAGTCCCCATCTGTGGCCAGTAGGAAGTCCCCATTGGTGGCCAAGTAGAAGTCCCACTCCTTTGCGGTGCTCGCGTGTCATTTCCGGGAGCTGTGGGCCTGGGCGGTGACGGTGATAGCGCCAGCTGTCACCACACCGCCCAGAGGAGCTCTATTGAAGTCTGCCATCTAGCCGAGCGTGGACTCGTGTCACGTCGACATGCACCGGCGCGTGACATGAGTCCACGCTCGGCGAAAGGAACCCGCGAACGTCAGCTCAGCGGAATGTCGTTGTCGCCCTTGGACTCCTGGTACTGCTCGGAGAGCGTCGCGTAGCGGTCCCGGATCCGCTGCGCCTGCGCGCGCAGTTCGGAGCGCAACGGTTCGGATTCGGACTCCACCAAGTCGCGGATCGAGTAGGCGGTCCAGAACGCATTGCTGCGGCGGTAGCCGCCGGGTTCCAGCCCGAACACTTCCTTGAGGATCGTCAGGTCGTGCGGAATCGCGAAGGCGTCCCGGGAGTCCTCGTGGCTGTAGAAGTAGTAGTAGTTGTCGAACCCGGCCCAGGTGATCGCCGACATGCACAGCGTGCAGGGCTCGTGGGTGGTCAGGAAGACCAGCTCGGGCGTCGGCGGGCGGTCGGCCAATTCGTAGAACTCGTTGAGGGTGTTGATCTCACCGTGCAGCAGCGGGTTGTCGGTCTCGTCGTTGGTGCCCACCATCACCAGCGACAGGTCCGACTTGCGCAGGATCGCCGCGCCGAACACCTTGTTGCCCGCGGCGACACCGCGTTCGGTCAGCGGCAGGATGTCGTCGTCGATGACGTCGAGCAGGCGCGGGGCGATGGACGTCGCTGTCATGGCTCACCCTAACGCCGGCGCGCCCGCCGATCAGTCGTTCGCGGGCTCTTCGGCCAGTTTCGGCACGCCCTTGCCGCGAAACACGTTGATCGCGAACACGACAGCCCCGACGACGAGCCACACCAGGCCGCCGATCTTGGCCAGTGAGTCGGCGTTGAACAGCACGTAGCCGATGATCAGGAAGCCCAGCGTCGGGACCACGAGGTGCAGCAGGTAGTTCTTCGACTTCTGGCGCACGATGTAGTACCAGACCACCGAGACGTGCAGCAGGCAGAAGCCGAACAGCGCACCGAAGTTCACCAGTGAGGAGATCAGCCCGATCTGGCCGACGAAGAACAGCACCAGCACCAGGCTGAGCGCGCTGACGACGCAGGATGGCGGCCATGGGCACCTTGCGGCTGCTGATCTTGGACAGGAAGTGCGGCAGCTGACCGTCGCGGCTCATCGAGTAGAGCAGCCGGCTGGTGGCGGCCTGGGCGGCCATCGCGTTGGCGAACCCGACCGCCATCACGTTCACCGCGAAGAACGCGTTCATCCAGCCGGTGTTCGACGCCGCCTCGACGAGGGTGAAGAACGCATTGCCCATCTCGTCGTCGCTGAACGCCTCGCGGCCGCCGGCCAGCAGGCTGGCCAGCCAGGTCTGGGCGACGAACAGGAAGGCCACGACGAAGAGCGCGATGATCATCGCCCGGCCGGCGGGTTCTTGCGTACCGGTCGACTCCTCGGCCAGCGTCGAGATGCCGTCGAAGCCCAGGAAGCTCAGCACGGCGATCGACAGGGCAGCGGCGATCAGGGGCGCGCTGACCGTGCTCGGGTCCCAGATCGGCGTGGGTGCTCCAGCCGACGTTGGGCAGGCGGCTGACCGCTGATGGCGCGGAACCCGATGACCAGGAAGATCGCCACGAAGACCAATTCGATGGCCAGGAACACGCGGTTGGCGATCTTCAACGAGCCGATGCCGGCCAGGTTGATGACGGTGTTGACGACGACGAACACGATCGCCCACAACCAGCGCGGCGTGCCGGGGAACAGGCCGATCATCGACTCGGCGGCGAACACGTACAGCAGCGTCGGCACCAGCAGGTAGTCCAGCAGGATCGCCCAGCCGGCGAAGAAGCCGAGCGCCGGGATGGATGCCGCGGCCGACGTAGGAGAACACCGAACCGGCCAGCGGGAACGACTTCGCCATCTGCGCATAGGCCAGGGCGGTGAACACCATCGCGATCAGGCCGATGACGTAGACCAGCGGCACCATGCCGCCCGCGCTGTTGTAGACGGTCCCGAAGATCGCCCACGGCGCGATCGGCACCATGAACACCAACCCGTACACCAGCAGGTCGACGGTCGACACCGACCGGTTGAGTTCCTGTGCGTAGCCGAATGATTCGAGGCTGCGCTGGCCGGGCGGCGCGAGCGCATCGGACTTGAGCATGCGGGTGTCCTGTCGGTCGATGGGTGGTCAGGCCTGCGCCGTGGCGAGGTCGTGTGTGGCGAGGAACGCGGCGACGACGGCGCGGAACTCCTCGGGTTTCTCCAGATGGGTGCAGTGGCTGGCGTCGGCGAAGACGTGGCTGCGGGCGTCGGGGATCCGCTCGACGTAGGGCCGCCAGGTCGCGGGGGTGGCCTCGTCGAACTCGCCGGCGATCACCAGCGTCGGCGCGGTGATCGCTGTCGAGGCGGTCGATGATGGTCCAGTGCGCGCAGCGTGCCGAGCGACGTGAAACTCGTTGGGCCCGTTCATGGTGTGGTAGACCGTCGGTTCGGCCTCCATCTGCTTCTCGCTGTCGACGAAGTCGGCGGGCATGGGCACGACGCGGCACACGTGGCGGCGGTAGAACTCCTGCGTCGCGGCGAGGTACTCCGGATGCGGTGACGGTGCCGCGGCCTCGTGCCGATCCAGCGCGGCCTGGGTCTCGGCAGGCAGTTGCGCGCGCAGTTCGGTCGGCGCCCTCGACCCACAGGTCCATCGACGCGGGGGAGTTGCAGATCGACAGCGAGACCAGCCCCGCGGGCTCGCGGCACGGCGATCTCGGCGCCGAGCATGCCACCCCAGGACTGGCCCAGCAGGTGGTAGTGGTCGATGCCCAGTTCGGTTCGGACGGCGTGGAATTCGTCGACGAACAGCTCCGGCGTCCAGAAGTCGGCGGGCGCGTCGGGGAGGTGGGTGCTGTGACCGCAGCCGATCTGGTCGTAGTGGATGACCTTGCGTCCGGTCTCGTCGGCGAGTTCGGCGATGTTGCGGACGTAGTCGTGCGCCATCCCCGGCCCGCCGTGGAGCACGAACAGCGGATGCGCGCCGGTTCGCGGGTTCTGCGGCGTGGTGATCTGGACCCACGTTTCGCAGTCGCGGAACGGCACCGTGCGGGTATGAACGGGCATGCCGCTCAGCATGAACCCTAAATGGTCTCGCTGCAAGACCAATTAACTAGAATTAACATGCCCGCATCAGGGAGGGAGTAAGCGCTGATGGCCGACCACGCCGCCGTGCCGTCATCCGGGCTGCTCGGCCAGCAATTGGCCATGCCCTCGCGGGTCGACGAGATCACCGACCGGCTGATCACCGCGATCGCGATCGGCGAGTACCTGCCCGGCGCCCGGCTGCCGGTCGAACGTGAACTCGCGGCGTCACTGGGCGTCGGCCGGATGACGGTTCGCGCGGCGCTCGCCCGCCTGGTGGACCGCGGGCTGCTCGAGACCCGCCGGGGGCGCGGCGGCGGCTCCTACGTCGTGGACCAATGGCCCGAGTCGTCGACCGAGGCGGTGGGCCGCACGCTGACGATGCGCCTCGGCGAACTGCGCGACCGGTGTGACGCCATCTGCCGGCTGCACGGCGCGGTGTGCCGGGCCGCCGCGGAGGCCCGCACCGACACCGACGTCGCGCGACATGCGGGACGCGCTGGAGGGCTACCGGACCGCGACCAGCGGCCTGGCCGCCCAGCAGGCCGACAGCCGGCTGCACCTGGCGATCATGGACGCCGCCCACAATGCGGTGCTCAAGCAGGTGCTGCGTCGACCTGGAGGCGTCGGTCAGCATCGGCGCGCCCGCCCACCTCTGGGGCGAGCCGTCGACCGATGCGCGAGATGGAGCTGCGGGCACTACACGAGCACGTGGAGCTGATCGACGCGATCGCCGACGGCCGCGCCGACGACGCCGACGCGCTGGCCCGCGCGCACGTCGCAATCGACTTCGAGCACATCACCGCGGCGATGCGCCGCGCCGGCGTGCTCGCGGACTGAGACCGGCTTGCCTGAACGCCAGGGCTCGAGCAGGTAATCTTGGTCCCGTGAGCACCAGCGGAATCGACGTCAGCGCACGGTTGGGCACCGTGCTGACTGCCATGGTGACGCCGTTCGGCCCGGACGGCTCGCTCGATCTGGCCGCTGCGAAGAAGGTAGCGACGCATCTGGTGGACGCCGGATGCGACGGCCTGGTGGTCTCCGGCACCACCGGCGAATCGCCGACCACCACCGACGACGAGAAGATCGCGCTGCTGGCCGCCGTGCTCGAGGCGGTCGGCGACCGCGCCCGGATCATCGCGGGCGCGGGCACCTACGACACCGCGCACAGCGTGCACCTGGCCAAGGCGTGCGCGGCCGAGGGCGCCCACGGGCTGCTGGTCGTGACGCCCTACTACTCGCGGCCGCCGCAGGCCGGTCTGGTCGCCCACTTCACCGCCGTCGCCGACGCCGACCGCGCTGCCCTTGATGCTCTACGACATCCCGCCGCGATCGGTCGTGCCGATCGAGTGGGACACCATCCGCACGCTGGCGGAGCACCCGAACATCGTCGCCATCAAGGACGCCAAGGGCGACCTGCACGGCGGCGCGCATGATCATGGCCGAGACCGGGTCTGGCCTACTACTCGGGTGACGACGCGCTGAACCTGCCGTGGCTGGCGATGGGCGCCACCGGCTTCATCAGCGTCTGGGGCCACGTCGCCGCCAGCCAACTGCGAGACATGTGGTCGGCGTTCACCTCCGGTGACGTGGCGACCGCGCGCAAGATGCCACGTCGCGCTCGGCCCGCTCAACGACGCGCAGAACCGGCTCGGCGGCGTGACGATGGCCAAGGCGGGACTTCGGCTGCTGGGCATCGACGCCGGCGAACCGCGGCTGCCACAGATTCCTGCCGACGGCCGAACAGGTCGAGGAACTCGCTGCCGACATGCGGGCCGCCGGCGTGCTGCGATGAACCGCCCAGCGAGTCGGCTCCGGTGCGAACCCCTCGCTCGGGCCGCCGGGACCGCTCGCACCGGGCGGCCTGCGGGTCACCGCACTCGGCGGGATCGGCGAAATCGGCCGCAACATGACCGTTTTCGAGCATCTCGGCCGGCTGCTGATCATCGACTGCGGGGTGCTGTTCCCCAACCACGACGAGCCCGGCGTCGACCTGATCCTGCCCGACCTGCGCCACATCGAGGACCGCCTCGACGACATCGAGGCGCTGGTGCTGACCCACGCCCACGAGGACCACATCGGCGCCATCCCGCACCTGCTGAAGCTGCGGTCCGACATCCCGGTGGTCGGGTCGAAGTTCACCCTGGCGCTGGTCGCCGCGAAATGCCGCGAGCACCGCATCAAGCCGGTGTTCGTCGAGGTCGCCGAGGGGCAGAGCAGCCAGCACGGCGTGTTCGAGTGCGAGTACTTCGCGGTCAACCACTCGATTCCCGGACGCGCTGGCCATCGCCGTCTACACCGGCGCGGGAACCGTGCTGCACACCGGCGACATCAAGCTCGACCAGCTGCCGCTCGATGGCCGCCCCACCGACCTGCCGGGAATGTCGCGGCTCGGCGACGCCGGCGTCGACCTGTTCCTGTGCGACTCGACCAACGCCGAGATCCCCGGGGTCGGCCCGTCGGAGAGCGAGATCGGCCCGAACCTGCACCGCCTGATCCGCTCGGCCGAGGGCCGGGTGATCGTCGCGTGCTTCGCCTCCAATGTCGCTCGCGTGCAACAGATCATCGACGCGTCGGTGGCGCTGGGCCGCAAGGTCTCGTTCGTCGGCCGTTCGATGGTGCGCAACATGGGCATCGCCCGCGATCTGGGCTTCCTGAACGTCGCCGACGACGACGTCATCGACATCGGCGCCGCCGAGATGATGCCGGCCGACCGAATCACCCTCGTCACCACCGGAACTCAGGGCGAGCCGATGGCCGCGCTGTCGCGGATGTCGCGCGGTGAGCACCGCAGCATCACGCTGACGTCCGGCGATCTCATCATCATGTCGTCGTCGCAGATCCCGGGCAACGAGGAGGCCATCTTCGGCGTCATCGACTCGCTGGCCAAGATCGGCGTCCGCGTCGTCACCAACGGCCAGATCCGGATCCACGTCTCCGGCCACGCCTACGCGGGCGAACTGCTCTTCCTCTACAACGGCGTGCGTCCGCGCAACGTGATGCCCGTGCACGGCACGTGGCGACACCTGCGGGCGAACGCGCGCTCGCGGCGAGTACCGGTGTGGCAGCAGAGAACATCGTGCTGGCCGAGAACGGCGTCAGCGTCGACCTGGTCGGCGGGCAAGGCCAGCATCGCCGGCGCCGTGCCGGTGGGCAAGATGTTCGTCGACGGTCTGATCACCGGCGACGTCGGTGACGCCACGGTCGGCGAACGGCTCATGCTGTCTTCGGGTTTCATCGCGGTGACCGTCGTCGTCCGCCGCGGCACCGGAAAGCCGGTCGGCCCCGCCGCACCTGCATTCCCGCGGATTCTCCGAGGACCCCAAGGCGCTCGAACCCGCCGCCCGCAAGGTGACCGAGGCGCTCGAAGTCCTTGTCGCGGAGAAGGTCACCGACCCGCGCCGCATCGCGCAGGCGGTGCGCCGCGCGGTGGGCAAGTGGGTGGGCGAGGTCTACCGGCGTCAGCCGATGATCGTGCCGACGGTTCTCGAGATCGACTGAGCGTCGGTCACCAGGTGACGGGGAGTTCTTCGATCCCGTAGATCTCCTTGAGTTCTGGAATCTCAGCTCTTCCGCCGGGACCGCCAACCGTAGGTCGGGCAACCGGCGGACGAGGGTCGCGAGAGCGATCTGCAGTTCGGCGCGGGCAAGATTCTGTCCGATGCACTGGTGCACGCCGAACCCGAAGCCCAGGTGTCCGCGCGTGTTGCGGTCGGCGGCGAACGTCTCGGGATCGTCGACGAAGGCGCTATCCCAGTTTCCTGCAGGGAGATTCATGAGGACGACCTCGCCGGCACGGATGACCTGGCCGCCGATGGTCACGTCTTCGATGGCGACGCGATCGATCAAGCTGTGCACGATGGTGAGGTAACGCATCAACTCCTCCACGATGCCGGCGACCACCGCCGGGTCGTCGGTCTGACGCAGCCGGGCGAGTTCGTCGGGATGCTGAAGCAGCGCCAGTGTTCCCAGCGCGATCATGTTGGCCGTGGTCTCGTGGCCCGCTGCCAGCAGGATGACGGCGTTCATGGCGGCCGTTTCACGGCTGAGCTCACCGGTCGCGACGTAGTCGTTGACCAGTCGGCTCATCAGATCGTCGCCGGGTTCGCGCTCCTTGCGTGCGACCAGTTCCGTCGTGTAGTTGAACAGCGCCAGGCCCGCCTCGGCCTTCTGCTCCTCGGACGCCTTCGAGTCCAGGCCGACGGTGCTGTGGCGCTGGAAGAAGTCGTGGTCGTCGTACGGCACGCCGAGTAGCAGGCAGATCACCAGCGAGGGCACCGGAAGCGCGAACGCACGCACCAGGTCGGTCGGCGGCCCCGTCGCGATCATGTCGTCGAGGAAGTCATCGACGAGTCGCTGGATCTGCGGACGCATCGTTTCGGCGCGCCGGAAGGTGAAGTCGCGGGTCAACATGCGGCGCAGCCGTTGGTGTTCGGGATCGTCGAGCCGCGGAAAGACCAATGGTGGCGCGTCGTCGCCCGTCTCGATGCCGTACGCCATGGTGTTCGCGCTGAGGCGTGGATCGATCAGCGCGGCCCTGATGTCCTCGTATCGGCTGATCATCCAGACCCGCTTACCCTGCCACGAAACACGTTGCAGTCCACCGGTTTCGCGCCACTGCGCGAACTCGGATGGCGGCCTGAGCGGGCAACCCGCGTCACGTGCCGCGGGGATGAGGGGTAGGTCGGCGTGATCGCCGACGACGGAGCTCGTCATCGTGACTCCTCTTGCTGAGCGGGCTTATTGGCAACCGACTGCCAGTTGTGCAGAGCCTAGAGTCGAAAGGTATTGGCAGTCAACTGTCAGTTGCTATCCTGGGCTGATGACGACGGTGGCCGACGGGCAGTTGCGCGCCGACGCTGCGCGCAACGTCGAGCGGATCCTGTCCGTCACGCGAGAGGTTTTCGCCGAGCTCGGGCCGGATGTGCACATGGCGGTCGTCGCCCGTCGCGCCGGGGTGGGTGAGCGAACGCTCTACCGCAGGTTTCCGAACAAGGCGGATCTGATCAGGGCGGCGCTGGATCGGAGCATCGGTGAGAACCTCTCGCCCGCAATCGATGCCGCGCTGCTCGACGACGACCCGCTGAACGCGATGACTGAGCTGATCCATGCCGCGATGGCGCTCGGTGCGCGTGAGCACAACCTCCTCGCTGCGGCGAGGAAGGCCGACGCGCTGGATGCCGATGTCTCCGAACCCCTCTACGAAGCGCTTGGCGTCCTGACCCGACGAGGCCAGCAGGCCGGGCTCATCCGCGCCGATCTCGTCGCCGAGGATCTGCCGAGGATCGTGATGATGCTCAACAGCGTGCTGTGGACGATGGACCCCGCGAGCGACGGCTGGCGGCGTTACGTCGCGCTCTTGATCGACTCAATCGCCACCACGAAGCGCCATCCGTTGCCCGCCGCGGTCGCCATCCGCTATGCGCCGACCTCGGAGAGCTGGCCGTCGTGAGCCGAATCGACTAGACCTTTTCGGCGTAGGCCGACCATTCGAGCTGCGACGCGGCGAGATCCCGGCCCGCCGGCCGGATGTAGCGGTCCATCAGCTCCTCGGGCCCGGCTTGGTCGATCAACCGCCAGCCGTACTCGGAGAGGAACCCGTCGACGTCCTCGGGCATCATGCCGAACTTCCACACCTGGCTGCGCTGACGGAACCTCCGGTAAACGCTCGCGGCGCCGTACAGGTTGCGGCCTTCGATGAAATCGCGCCGCACATAGGTGAAGTCGAGTCTGCTGCCGCTGGCCGCCTGGCGGAGTTGATCGAACGTGGCCGCCACCGCGGCGGCGGTCAGGTACTGCGTGACTCCCTCCCACACGAAGAACGTGGGGGAGTCCGCGCGGTAGCCGTACGACGCGAGCGTCGCCATCAGGTCGTCGTGCTCGAAGTCGACCGACACCAGCCGCACCGACGGCGGCACCCCGCCGAAAACCCTTGCCACCACCGCGCGCTTGCGTGCGATGTTCACCGGCAGGTCGACTTCGAAGACGGGAACGTCCGTGTGTCGGGCCAGGCGATAGGGCCGGGTGTCCAGCCCGGCGCCGAGGATCACCACGGCGTCGACGTCGGCGAGCGACTCCGCCAGGTTGTCGTCGATGTAGCTCTTGCGGCAGGTGATGTTCGCCCACAGCCCCGGACCGGACCGCTCGGACGCCGCGATGACGGCGCGGCGCACCTGGCCGAACCGGGTGGCGCGCACCAGCGCTCGCAGCGGCCGTGGCAGGAACGATGCCGCAAGGTCGTCGTCCACCAAACGATGGTCCGGCGGCTCGTGTTGCTCGATGGCCGACAGCACGATGGGACCAAACGCCGTCTGCGCCGCAGGGTTTCGGGCCACCGATCAGCGCTTGTTGACGTAACCGGCGTCCACCGGCAGCGTGACGCCGGTGACGTAGCGGGCCGCGTCGGACACCAGCCACAGGACGGCGTTGGCGATGTCCTCTGGCTCGAGCGTCTGTACCGGCAGCGCGTTGCCCATGTCGGGGCCGCCCTGGTCCTCCTGGGCCAGACCGTTCAGCCAGCTGCGGATGAACTCGTTGTCGATCATCGGCGTGTTCACTCCGGCTGGATGGACGGAATTCACCCGGATGCTATGCGGTGCAAGCAGGTTGGCGTACACGCGCATCAGCCCGACGATCCCGTGTTTGGCGGCGGCATAACCCAATGAGCCGGCCATCGGCGACGCGAGTCCGACCAATCCGGCGACCGAGCTGGTCAACACGATCGCTCCGCCGTTGCCCGCCTTGATCATCGGCCGCATCGCGACGTCGACGGTCTGGTAGACGCCGGTCAGGTTGACGTCGATCACGTCCTGCCACGCATCCTCGCCGGCCATCGGCGCGATGCCCGCGTTGGCGACGGCGATGTCCAGCCGGCCGCCCAGTTCCTCGACGCCCGTCATCAGTGCGCTCTTGAGCGCGGCGCGATCCCGCACGTCGGCCTGCTGGGCCACGATCCGCGCACCGGTGTCCTCGACGAGCTTGACCGTGGCGGCCAGATCGTCGGGGGTGGCCAGCGGGTAGGGGACCGACGCGATCTGGTCGCACAGATCGACCGCGATGATGTCGGCGCCCTCGGACGCCAGCTTGACCGCGTGTGCGCGACCCTGCCCGCGAGCCGCGCCGGTGATGAAGGCGACCCGCCCGCTCAGTGAACCCATCGACTCAGCTTCGCAGCTGGCCCTTGGCGGGGTCGCCCGCGACCACGGGTTGCAGCATCTTGATGTCGGGCGCTCCGTCCAGGTGCTCACCGACGGTCCCGAACAGCGCACCGACGGCGGGAGCGGTGCTGTGCGTCTTGAGCGCTTCCTCGTCCGCCCACTGCTCGACGAAGACGAACGTGCCGTTGGCCTCGTGCAGCGCATACAGCTCGCAGCCGGGCTCGTCGTGCACCGCCTCGATCGCGCGCTTACACGCGTCGCGGACGACGTCCACGGATTCGGGCTTGGCGGTCATGGTGGCAACGACGACGACGGGCATGGGGAATGGACTCCTCGGTGAGTTCAGGGGCTACGGCCGGACAAGTGTCCACCCTACTAATACGAAGGCAAGCTAGAAAGATTGCAATCGACCTGTGACCAGTGTGGCTGATGGTGAATATGGGGCCTCTGCGACTAGGCTTGCCGCCATGGCAAGTAAGACCGCTGCCCGCTCGGGAGCACGTTCCAGCAGGTCGAAGGCCGGATCGCGGAGTGCAGCGCGCCCGGCTCGGCCCGCTGCACCGCGCCGCAAGCCCGCCCGACGTCCGTCATCGTCCACCGCCGCCGCGGGGGCCGGAGCCGCCATCGGCCGGGGTGCCAGGGCCGGTTGGATGATGCTCGCCAAGGGCGCAGGCACGACCGCGCGCTCCGTTGGCCGTGCGCGTGACCTGGAACCCGGACACCGCCGAGACGGCATCGCCCTTGGCCTGCTGGGGCTTGGCCATGGTGCTGGCGGCCAGTTCGTGGTTCGACGCGGCGCGTCCCGTCGGTGGATGGATCGACACGTTCGTGCGGGTCGTGATCGGCTCGGCGGTGGTGCTGGTGCCGATCCTGTTGGTCGCCATCGCCGTCGTGCTGATGCGCACCGAACCGAATCCCGAGGCGCGGCCCCGGCTGATCCTCGGCTCCGCCATGATCGCTCTGCCCGCACTCGGGTTGTGGCACCTGTGGGCCGGTGCGCCTGCGGATCCGGTCGCGCGCCGCGACGCCGCCGGGTTCACCGGATTCGCGCTGGGCGGACCCCTTGCGGACGGTCTGACGGCGTGGATCGCCACGCCACTGCTGATCATCGGGGTGCTGTTCGGTCTGCTGCTCGTTACGGGCACCACGATCCGCGAGGTGCCGTCGACCCTGCGGGAGTTGTTCGGCACCGGCTACCGCGGTGACGAATACGGCGACGACTACTACGACGACGAAGACGCCCAGCCGGAGGCGGCAGGACAGTCCGACGACTTCTCCGACGGGTACTACGACGATCCCGCGGGCTACCTGGGCGACGAGGCGCAGGCCTGGCCCGGATCGGCTCCGGCGGAGGCCACGCAGCCGATCGGAACGCCGTACGACAACTACCCGCTGGAGGACGACGCCCCCACGGTCCCCGAGCCGTCCGCACGGGCCTCGCGCCGGAAGAAGGAGAAGCCGGCCAAGAAGGAGGAGACGCTCGCGCTGGACCGCGTCGTCGAGGGCCCGTACCACCTGCCGTCGATGGACCTCCTCGTCGCCGGTGACCCACCGAAGAAGCGCACCGCGGCCAACGATCAGATGGCCGAAGTGATCACCGAGGTGCTCAAGCAGTTCAAGGTCGACGCCGCGGTCACCGGCTGCACCCGCGGTCCCACCGTCACCCGCTACGAGGTGGAACTCGGGCCGGGCGTCAAGGTCGAGAAGATCACCGCGCTGCAGAAGAACATCGCCTACGCGGTGGCCACCGACAGCGTCCGGATGCTCGCGCCGATCCCCGGCAAGTCCGCGGTCGGCATCGAGGTGCCCAACACGGACCGCGAAATGGTGCGGCTCGCCGACGTGCTCACCTCGCCGACGACCCGCCGCGATCATCACCCGCTGGTGATCGGCCTCGGCAAGAACATCGAGGGGGAGTTCCTCTCGGCCAACCTCGCCAAGATGCCCCACCTGCTCGTCGCCGGTTCGACCGGCTCGGGCAAGTCGAGCTTCGTCAACTCACTGCTCGTCTCGCTGCTGGCGCGAGCCACCCCCGAGGAGGTCAGGATGATCCTGATCGACCCGAAGATGGTGGAACTCACGCCGTACGAAGGCATTCCGCATCTGATCACCCCGATCATCACCCAGCCGAAGAAGGCCGCCGCCGCGCTGGCCTGGCTGGTCGAGGAGATGGAGCAGCGCTACCAGGACATGCAGGCGTCGCGGGTGCGTCACATCGACGACTTCAACAGCAAGGTGCGCTCCGGCGAGATCACCACGCCGCTGGGCAGTGAGCGCGTGTACAAGCCGTACCCGTACATCCTGGCCATCGTGGACGAGCTCGCCGACCTGATGATGACCGCACCGCGCGACGTCGAGGACGCGATCGTGCGGATCACGCAGAAGGCCCGGGCCGCAGGCATCCACCTGGTGCTCGCCACCCAGCGGCCGTCGGTGGACGTCGTCACCGGTCTGATCAAGACCAACGTGCCCTCGCGGCTGGCGTTCGCCACGTCGTCGCTGACCGACAGCCGGGTGATCCTGGACCAGCCGGGCGCCGAGAAGCTGGTCGGCATGGGTGACGGTCTGTACCTGCCCATGGGCGCCAACCGGCCGATCCGGTTCCAGGGCGCCTACATCAGCGACGAGGAGATCTCGTCCGTCGTGGAGGCGTGCAAGGACCAGGCCGAACCCGAGTACACCGAGGGCGTCACCGCCGCGAAGCCCACCAACGAGCGCACCGACGTCGACCCCGACATCGGTGACGACATGGACGTCTTCCTGCAGGCCGTCGAGCTGGTGGTGTCGTCGCAGTTCGGGTCGACCTCGATGCTGCAGCGCAAGCTGCGGGTCGGGTTCGCGAAGGCCGGCCGGCTGATGGACCTCATGGAGACGCGCAACATCGTCGGCCCCAGTGAGGGTTCGAAGGCGCGCGAGGTGCTGGTCAAGCCCGATGAGCTGGCCGGGACGCTGATGCTGATCCGGGGCGGCTCGGACGCCAACGGCGGCGACGACGAGGACTGACTGCGGCGCGGGCGGTCAGTTCAGCGTCAGGAGCATCCGGGTGTTGCCGAGGATGTTGGGCTTGACGTAGGACAGGTCGAGGAACTCGGCGACGCCGATGTCGTAGGAGCGGCACATCTCCTCGTAGACCTCGGCGGTGACCGGGGTGCCGTCGATCTCCTTGAAGCCGTGCCCGCCGAAGAACTCGGTCTCGAACGTCAGCACGAAGATCCGCTCCAGGTGCAGTTCCCTCGCCACGTCCAGAAGGCGCGACACCACGGCGTGCCCGACGCCACGTCCGCGGACCTTGGGGTGCGCGGCGATCGTGCGGAGCTCGCCGAGGTCGGCCCACAGGACGTGTAGCGCGCCGCAACCCACCACCTCGCCGTCGATCTCGGCGACCCAGAATTCCTGGACGGATTCGTACAGGGTGACGAGGTTCTTCTCGAGCAGGATCTTGCCGGCGTAGACGTCGACCAGCTGCTTGATGCTCGGGACGTCGGAGGTGCGGGCCCGACGGACGACCAGCCCATCCATCTGGGGCGCTGCATTCACAGCTGCGAGAATATCCGCTGGCGCAACGGATATCCTGGTCCCGTGCCGGTGCCACCAGATACTGACCCGGTGATTCCGCGCGCCGGTATCGCGAACATCGCCAACGTGCTCACCGGTGTGCGCATGGCCCTGGTGCCCGTGTTCCTGCTGGCGCTGTTCGTCGGCGACGGCCACGAACAACGTTGGCGCATAATCGCATTCGCGATCTTCGCCGCGGCGGTGATCACGGATCGGTTCGACGGTGCGCTGGCCCGCAGCTACGACCTGGTCACCGAATTCGGCAAGCTCGCCGACCCGATCGCCGACAAGGCGCTGATCGGTGCGGCGCTCATCGGCCTGTCGCTGCTGGGCGATCTGCCGTGGTGGGTGACGATTCTCATCCTGGCTCGTGAGATCGGCATCACGATTCTGCGCTTCGTCGTGCTGCGCCGCGGCGTCATCGCGGCCAGCCGCGGCGGCAAGCTCAAGACGCTGGTGCAGGCGGTGGCGATCGGCTTGTTCGTCCTGCCGCTGTCCGGCGCCTGGCTGACGGGCGCCTGGGTTTTGATGTGGGCCGCGATCGCGTTGACCGTGGTCACCGGCGTGGAGTACGTCGTGTCGGCGTTCCGGGATGGACGCGAACCGCCGTTGGCACTGTAGTCGGGAAGTAGTCGGGAAGTTGTCGGGAACCATTTGCACGCGCGCGGGCGTTCAGCCTGTAGTGACCGGCGGACGAAGGAGAGCACGATGACGGCACTGCTACGCGAAGTGATCGGCGACGTGCTGCGTCAGGCCAGAACCGATCAGGGCCGCACGCTGCGCGAGGTGTCGGACGACGCCCGCGTCAGCCTCGGTTATCTGTCGGAGGTCGAGCGCGGGCGCAAGGAGGCCTCCAGCGAGCTGCTGAGCGCCATCTGCGGGGCCCTCGACGTTCCGATGTCACGGGTGCTGTCCGACGCCGGCGAGGAGCTCGCCCGCCAAGAGCGCGTCCCGTCGAACGCCGGGGCCGCCAGCACGGCGAACATCGACGTCACCACCAAGGTGGTCATCCCGCACGTCACCGCGATGGCGGTGGCGTAGCACCTTCGGGCACTGGACCCGGAGCACGGGCGTCCGCGGACTCGCCGAAATCGTCGGCAGGGGTGTGGTCAGCTGCGTGAAACCGATAAGTTGGCATTAGCGCAAAGCACGCCAGCCAGTTACCGGCGGGCATAGAAACGACACGAAGGCGGAAACGTTCTCATGGCCAATCCGTTCACCAAGGCGTGGAAGTACCTCATGGCGCTGTTCAGCTCCAAGGTCGACGAGTACGCCGACCCGAAGGTGCAGATCCAGCAGGCCATCGAGGAGGCGCAACGGCAGCACCAAGCGCTGACCCAGCAAGCCGCGCAAGTGATCGGCAACCAGCGCCAGCTGGAGATGCGGCTGAACCGGCAGCTCGCCGACATCGAGAAGCTGCAGGTCAATGTCCGCCAGGCGTTGACGTTGGCCGACCAGGCCGCCGCCACGGGTGATGCGGCGAAGACCACCGAGTACACCAACGCCGCCGAGGCGTTCGCGGCGCAACTGGTGACCGCCGAGCAGAGCGTCGAGGATCTCAAGGGGCTGCACGACCAGGCGCTGCAGGCCGCCGGGCAGGCCAAGAAGGCGGTCGAGCAGAACGCCATGGTGTTGCAGCAGAAGATCGCCGAGCGCAGCAAGCTGCTCAGCCAGCTCGAGCAGGCCAAGATGCAGGAGCAGGTCAGCGCCTCGCTGCGGTCGATGAGCGAGATCGCCGCGCCCGGCTCCACGCCGACCCTCGACGAGGTCAGGGACAAGATCGAGCGCCGCTACGCCAACGCCATGGGCTCCGCCGAGCTGGCGCAGAACTCGGTTCAAGGCCGCATGCTCGAGGTGCAGCAGGCCAGCGTTCAGATGGCAGGGCACTCGCGGCTCGAGCAGATCCGTGCCTCGATGCGCGGTGACGCCCTGCCCACCGGTGGTGCGTCCGCTGCTCCGGCCACCCCAGCCGCCAACCCGCCGGCCGCAGCGCCGGAAAACCCTCTGTCCCAGTAACAGTCACGATCATGGCACTGGATTCGCGAACCGGACGCAAGGAGGCGTGGCGCACCATCGCGCAGCGCGGCGTGGACACCGCCGCGGATCTCACCGACGTGCTGGCGCAGAAACTCGGCGCCGCGGCTGACCCTCGGGCCAAGCTGTTGCGCAAGCGCCGGTGGGCGTTTCGCGCATGCCTGTTCTTCGCCTTCGCCACGGGCTTCTGGATTCTGGTGACGGCGGTCCTGGCGTCGTGGAGCACACCGGCGTGGGCGCTGCCCATTCCGGGCGCCATCGCCGTCGGCGCCGCGTTTCTAGCGACGTTGTCCTTCCTGCGTTACCGCTGGCTGAAGAGGGCCCCGCTGCCAGCGCAACGCTCGATGCGGCGCCTCCCGCCGTGGGGGTCTGCGGCCCGCCAGCCCATGGCGGCGCTGGCGTCGGCCGAGCGCGGGATGTTCTCGTTGCTCGGCGTGATGCAGCGCGGCAGGATGCTGCCCGACGACGAACTGCGCGAGGTGACCGTCGCGGCCAACCAGACCGCGGCCACCATGGCGGCGACCGCCACCGAGGTCGTGTCGATGGAGCGGGCGGCAGGCTCGTCACCCCAGTCGCGTGCGCACCTGGCCCCCACCATCGCCGCGTTCGCCGCGCAGCTGGACAGCGGCGTTCGGCAGTACAACGAAATGGTCACCGCCGCAGCGCAACTGGTATCCGCGGCCAACAGCGGGACGATGTCGAGCTCCCCGATGTCCGCGCAGCGCTACCGCCACGAGTTGGGCACCGCGACCGACCGGCTGACCGGCTGGGCGCAGGCGTTCGACGAGCTGGGCCACCTGCGCCGCGCCTGACTGTCTCAGACGTCGTGGCTGCTCGGCGGACCCTCGCGGGGTCCGTACTTGTCGATGTAGGCCTGATGGATGTGCGCGTCGCGCACGCGGGCGCGTGCGTCGACCAGGCCGGGGTCCAACCCATGCTTGCGCAGCATGTGCCGCCGCCACACCTTGTTCAGGGCGTGCGAGAAGAACACGAACGGGATCAGGATCGGCAGCGTCGTGGACAGATGCAAGTACAACGACATGGGGATGATCCAGAACGGCGTGAGGATCAGCACCGCCGGAATGAACACCCGGACCATCATCCGCACGGTCGCACCCGGGCCGGCCAGGTCGTTGGCCACCCACTCGAGCATCGAGTTCGGCAGGCGGCGCCCGTAGCAGTACCCGACGTACTGGAGCGCGTTCGGTCGGGTGCGGGCCGCGGGTTGGCTCATTTCCGGATCGTCACATGCTCTGACGCAGTGACGGGAACACCGTCGCCGCGATCCCACGCACCGTCGCCTTCGCCATGTCGAAGAAGTCGAAGTAGTCCCGCCACAGGGTGATCCGCCCCTCGCGCACCTCGAACACGCCGCACACCCAGAACTGCAGGCGCAGTGGCCCGATGACGAGGGCGTCGGTGCGCTCGGTGAGGACCGCGTCCCCCTCGGTGGCGATGCGGTGGATCTTCACCTCGAATCCGAGGCGACCCTCCATGCGCCGGAACAGGCCCATGGCCCGGGACCGGCCGCGGATCGTCGGAAGTCCGACGTTCTCGTACACCAGGTCGTCGGCCAGCAGGGAATCCGCCGTGTCGAAGTCCTGATCCTGCAACGCGTAGAGGAATGTCTCGACCGTGCGCGCCTGAGTGGCGCTGCTTACAGCCGATGTCTGATCGGTCATGCCCAGCAGCCTAGTCGTCTGCGCCTCGTGCAAGCACTCACCGCCGCTGTGGCAGGCTATGGCGGATGCGCGTGGCGGTGGTTGCCGGGCCCGACCCGGGACACGCATTTCCCGCGCTCGCGCTCTGCCTGAAGTTTGCCGCCGCCGGCGATGCCGCCACGCTGCTCACCGGCACTCAGTGGCTCGACACGGCCCGTGCGGCCGGTGTCGACGCGGCCGAACTCGTTGGGCTGGATCCGACGGACGATGACGACGACGCGGATTCGGGGGAGAAGATCCACCGGCGCGGCGCACGAATGGCCGTGCTCAACCAGCCGGGCCTGAAGGCCCTGGCACCGGACCTGATCGTGTCCGACGTCATCACCACCTGTGGCGGGCTTGCCGCCGAACTCCTCGGCGTGCCGTGGGTCGAACTGTGCCCGCACCCGCTGTACCGGCCGTCCAAGGGGCTGCCGCCGGTGGGCAGCGGGTTGGCGCCGGGCGTCGGCCTGCGCGGTCGGCTGCGCGATGCCGTGCTGCGGGCGCTGAGCGAACGGTCCGTGCGCATCGGCGTTCGGCAACGAACCACCGCGAGGGCCGAGATCGGGCTGCCCGCAGATGATCCCGGCCCGGTTCGCCGTCTGATCGCGACGCTGCCGGCTCTGGAAGTGCCTCGTCCGGACTGGCCGGGCGAAGCCGTCGTGGTGGGTCCACTGCACTTCGAGCCGACGTCGGAGGTGCTCGACGTGCCCGAGGGCGACGGACCGGTGGTGGTGGTCGCACCGTCGACGGCGACGACCGGTGCGGGTGGCCTGGCCGAACTGGCGTTGGAGACGTTGATACCGGGCAGCACGCTGCCTCCCGGTTCGCGGGTGGTGGTGTCGAGACTCGGTGGGCCCGACGTGGAGGTGCCACCGTGGGCAGCGGTCGGGCTCGGCCGCCAGGACGAGCTGCTGACGCGGGCGGATCTGGTGATCTGTGGCGGCGGGCACGGCATGGTGTCCAAGACGCTGCAGGCGGGAGTGCCGATGGTGGTGGTGCCCGGAGGTGGCGACCAGTGGGAGATCGCCAATCGGGTTGCGCGGCAGGGGAGTGCGGTACTCGTCCGGCCGCTGACGGGTCGAGGCGTTGACCGCCGCGGTCGACCAGGTGCTCACGTCGCCCGGTTTCCGCGAGGCCGCCCGGCGTGCGGCCACGGCGGTCGACGGGATCGCCGATCCGGTACGGGTGTGCCATGAAGCGGTCGCAGCGTCGGCGTAGGTTGGGCGCGTGCGGTTGACCGAATTCAACGAACTCGTCGAGGCGCAGTTCGGCCCGGTGCGTGGGTCATCCCTATTGGTGGACTACGTCCTGACCAGGCTGGGCGGACGTACGCCAGTACAGGCCATCGAAGACGGGATCGACCCCCGCGAGGTGTGGCGTGCCCTCTGCGCCGACTTCGACGTGCCCCGCGACCAGTGGTGAGTCAGCGCTTGTCCTCGCCGCGCCCGGTTCCCGGTGTGTGCGCGGGCGCGTCGACCCTGTCATCGTCGAGGTTGGTCTCGGGAGCCTGCGACGCCGGTTGCTCATCGGCGGGTGAGGCTGTCGCGCCACCCGACGTCTCGCTCGGCGCCGGAGCCTTGTAGTCGGAATCGGCGACCGGCTTCACGGCCCCGCCGACCTCCGCACCACCGGCGCCCTTCGTCGAGTCGCCTTCCGGCTTGGCGGTGGTCTGGCGGCCTTCGTACGGCGGCACGGCCGGCTTGGCATCCGAGGGCGGCCGCTCGGTGAATTCGGTGGCGCCTTCCGGCATCTCGGGCCCACCGTAGTCGGGGACCGTCTCGTCCCCCTTGTACTCGCCGGATGGCCGGTCGGCCGGACCGCCGGAAGGCTCGTCGGAGCCCGTGTCCCGGGATCCCGGCGCTCCGCGCTCCTCTTGGCTCTCTTCGCTGGATTGTTTGTCTGAAGTGGACATGACAACTCCTCACGGCCGCCGCGCGAGCCGCAACGGCGCTGGTTGACGATTACCCATTGACGTCCACCCGAAATCCGTCAGCGGGCGGTGGCGCCCAATTCGAGGTCGACTGGCTGCGGGCGCTGACCCAGCAGCTGCGCGGTTTCGCGGTGAAGTCGGCCGAAGTTGTAGTACGCGGCGCAGGCGCCCTCGGGGGAGACCATGCAGGTGCCGATCGGTGTCTCGGGCGTACAGGCCGTACCGAAGACCTTGCATTCCCACGGCTTGATGACGCCCTTGAGGACTTCGCCGCACTGGCAAGCCTTCGGATCGGCCACCCGCACGCCCGGCATGTCGAACTTCAGCTCGGCGTCGTACTGGGCGTAGTCGGCGTGCACCTTCAGCGCGCTCTGCGAGATGAATCCCAGTCCGCGCCATTCGAAGTGCGGTCGCAGCTCGAACGTCTCGGCCATCAACTTCAACGCCTGGGTGTTGCCCTCCGGCCGCACGACCCGGGTGTACTGGTTCTCGATCTCACAGCGCCCGTCGCGGATCTGCTCCAGCAGCATGTGCACCGACGCCAGGATGTCGAGTGGTTCGAACCCTGCGACCACCATGGGCTTCCCGTACACCTCCGAGACGAATCGGTAGGGCCGCAGTCCCACCACGGTCGACACGTGGCCAGGTCCGAGGAACCCCGACAGCCGGAGGTCCGGTGACTCCAGGATCGCCTTGATCGGCGGGACGATCGTGACGTGGTTGCAGAACACGCTGAAGTTCTCGACGCCGAGCGTCCGCGCCCGCACCAAGGTCACCGCCGTGGAGGGTGCCGTGGTCTCGAAGCCGACGGCGAAGAACACGACGTGGCGGTCGGGATTGTCGATGGCGACCTTGAGCGCATCGAGCGGGGAGTACACGAACCGCACGTCCGCCCCGCGTGCCTTCGCCTCGATCAGGTTTCCCTTGGAGCCGGGCACCCGCATCATGTCGCCGAACGTCGTGAAGATGACGCCGGGCTGCTCGGCCAGCCACATCGCGTCGTCCACGCGACCCATCGGGATCACGCAGACCGGACAGCCCGGCCCGTGCACCAACTCGACCGACTCCGGCAGCAGATGTTCGATGCCGTGGCGGTAGATGGTGTGCGTGTGGCCGCCGCACACTTCCATGAACTTGAAGTGATCGCCGGTCGCGAGTTCGGTGATCGATTTGACCAGAGCGCGCGCTGCCGCCGGGTCCCGGAATTCGTCGACGAATTTCATGAGTGAATCCCTTCGCGCTCAGGCGATCTCGGACGAGTTGAACGCTTCGATCTCGTTGACGTAGTCGGCGCCCATCTTCTCCACCTGGCTCAGCGTCATCGCCGCCTCCCGTTCGTCGATCTTGGCCATCGCGAAGCCGACGTGGACCAATACCCAGTCACCGATCTGCAGATTGTCGTCGGCCAGCAGCCGCACGCTGATGTTCCGGCGCACGCCGTTGACGTCGACCTTGGCCAGGTGTTGTTCGGCGTCGACGATGTCGACGACTTGACCCGGTATCCCAAGACACATGGTCGGTCTCCCTTCAGCAGATCCGCGGCAGGGGATCGCCGACGAGCATGTCGACGATCCGGCTGCCGCCGAACGAGGTTCGCAGTGCGACGATGCCGTGCGGTTCTGGCACGATCTCGCCGACGATGGTCGCTGCGGCGCCCTGAGGATGCGCACGCATCGCGGCGATCGCCGCGTCGGCTTCCTCCGGTGCGACGATCGCGACGAACTTGCCCTCGTTGGCGACGTAGAGGGGATCGATGCCGAGCATGTCGCATGCGCCGAGAACTTGAGGCTGGATGGGCAGGCTCGACTCGTCGAGGATCAGTGCGAACGCGCCGTCCTTGACCAGTTCGTTGCACACCGTGCCGACCCCACCGCGGGTCGCGTCGCGCATCCACCGCGTCGACGGCGCCGCCGCTCATCAGCAGTTCGACGAGCTCGTGCACCGGTGCGGTGTCCGACGCGATGTCGGCGTCGATGGCGAGGTCGCCGCGGGCGAGCATGACTGCCATCCCGTGCTCGCCGATCGTTCCCGACAACAACACCTTGTCGCCGGCCCGGACGAGGTCGCGCCCCAGCCGCCTGCCCGCGGGGATCAGCCCCACCCCGGCGGTCGAGATGTACATCCCGTCGGCAGCGCCCTTGCCGACGACCTTCGTGTCGCCGGTGACGATTTGCACGCCCGCTCTCGCCGCCGCTTCGCTCATGTCGGCGACGATCTCCCGCAGTTCGGCGATCGGAAAGCCCTCCTCGATCACGAACGCCGCCGACAACCATTGCGGGCGAGCGCCGGACACCGCGAGATCGTTGATCGTCCCGTGCACCGCGACATGGCCGATCGATCCACCGGGAAACCGCCGTGGCGCAACGACATACGAATCGGTGGAGAAGGCGAGGCGCTCACCCGACGGCAGCCGTAGCATTGCGGCGTCGCCGAGCTGTTCGAGCTCCTCGTTGCGGAAGGCCTCGACGAACACCGAATCGACCAGTGCCGCCGACGATTTCCCACCCGCGCCATGCGCAAGCGTCACCACGTCGTCGAGAAGACGTGGGCGGCGCTGCCGGAACTCGTCGATGCGGTTCAGCACGCGGTCTTCGCGTTGGGCGGCGGTCATTGCCTCGGTTGCGCTCATCTGGCGTGTGCTCCGTTGCTCCGACGGGCCATGTGTTCCTGGGCCACCGACCAGAGCCGGTAGCCGAGCAGCGCATGGCTTTCCTGAATGCGGTGAATGCTCTGGCTGTGCACGGTGAAACAGAAGTCGAGCTCCTCGGCGACGGCCATCCGGCCGCCGTCATGGCCGGAGAAGCCGATGGTCAGCAGGCCCCGCTGCTTCGCCTCGCTGATCGCCGTCATCAGGTCCGCCGAGCTGCCCGACGTCGACAACGCGATCGCCACGTCTCGGTCGCGGGCGTGGGCGATGAGCTGTCGCTTGAAGATCAGCTCGAAACCGACGTCGTTGCCCAACGCGGTCACCACGGCCTCGTCGGCGGCAAGCGACCACGCCGCGACTGGGCGACCCCTGGCTGGGCGGCTGAAGAGCGAAGCGAGCGTCGCGGCGTCGGTGGAGCTGCCCCCGTTGCCGAAGGTGTACAGCCGGCCGCCACGGCCGAATCTCTCGGCCATTTCGCGTTCCGGCGGCGGTCAATTGGTCGCCGTACTCGTCGAGCGACGCCGTCTGCAGCCGGGCGCTTTCGGCAGCCTTGCTCCTGGCCGATGACGCCAAGTCGTCGAGCAGGCTGGTGGCGTCGGTCTCCTCGGCTTCGATGAACGGGTACAGAAAACTGGTCGATTCGGTCTCGTGGCTCATCGGTTGACCTCCTCGTCGTCGAGGCGGGTGATGGCCGCGCCTGCGTGCACCAGCACCAGATCGTTGGGGGAAACGGTTCCCGAGCAGCGTGACGTCGACCCATTCCTCGCCGGCGGCGGTGCGAACCAACGCCGGTTCCGGCGGCGTCGGATGGTGCGAGCAGGACTTCGCCGAGGCGGCCCTCGTCGCTGCAGGTGACGCACACGTCCTCGGTGCATTCGTCGGCCGCCGGTTTCAGCAGCCCGGGGTGCTCGAAGCAGACGTGGGTGAGTTCCCACAGCAGGTGATAGAGCAACACGAACCGTCCCGTGGCAGGCACCATCGGATCGTCCGAATCGACCCACAGGACGTGGTTGGCGGCGCCCGCGGGTGGGCGTGGACCGGACCCGATCCAGATCGTCGAGACACCCCATGCGGTGGCGCGCCGCATTGCGTCGATGACCATCGGCTGGTCCGCGGAGGCGACCGCGAGCAACAGGTCACCGGGCTGGCTGGCGACCCGGGCCTGCGCCACCGGGTCGGGCTCGACGAGCGCGACGGAGGGCAGCGCGCGCTTGCCCATGATCACGGGGTGTACGAATTCGACTGCGACGTGGTGGGCGTGCGGTTCCCACTGGGGTGAGACGACCCACAACGTCGCGCCGTCGTGGAACCGGCGGGCGACGTCCAGTGCCGCCGCGGCGAGGTCGGCGGAAAGTTCCATGCCGACGAAGGTCGCGCCCGGTTGCTCGGTAATCGTCATTGGCGAACACCCCTGCCTCTTGCTGGAATCCAGTGTCCTCCGGCGCCGCGGCTTATGAATGGTTTTGGCAGGCCTAGTCGTTTCCTGCCGTCAGCCGCGTCGTACCTCATCGTCTTCGCTCCGCGTTGCGGGCGCCGTTCACGACGTCCAGGGTCGTCTGCGTGGCGTCGCGCAGAGCCGCGGCCTCCGATTCCGTGAGGGTGCCGCACACCCAGTCCCAGTGAGCGGCAACGACGTCGCCGGCCAGCGGTGCGGTGATCAGCGAGGCGCCGTCCTTGCGCCACCGCACGCGCTCGCGGGTGGGCTCGCCGAAACCGAGGGAGGAGCCATCGAACGTCAGCGGTCGCGACAGCATCACGGCGTGGTCGCCCTCGATGGCTTCCACGGTGCCCCAGCGAATTCGGCAGTCCTGCAACACCTTGAGTGCGGTCGTGGCATCGCGGTCGAGGAACCGCACCCACGGATAGACGACGAAGACGTGGAAACTGTGGTGCGCTCGGATGCCCGTGGAGACCGGCAGGTCGCCGAGCAGCCCGGTGACCTGACCCGCGAACGCCCGTTGCAGTCCCGTCAGCAGTGTCTCCGGATCGACCCGGTCGAGCAGCGGACCGCCGACCCAGTAGGCGCCGACCACCTCCGCATCGAGCGCATCCGCCGAACCGGCCGCGTCGGCGATGGCTCTCAGGTACGGCCATGCCCCGTCGAAGGCCTTGGCGTGCGCCGCGACTTGCGAAGGGTCGTCGGCACGCAACAGCACGTCGGCGTCGGCGGGTCCGCAGTAGCCGAGCTCGTTCGGGGGGAACGCGTATTGCGCGAACAACGCGTATCCGGCAGGCACTCGCTGGTCGGGCATCAAGGTCATCGTCTACCCCGCATTTCCGACCAGCAGCTGACCCAGCGCCAGGCCGCCGTCGTTGGGCGGCACGTGCCGATGGGTGATCACGCGGAAACCCTTGCCGCGCAGAGCGTCCAAGGTCAGCTGCAACAGCAGCGCATTCTGGAACACGCCTCCCGACAGCGCCACCGTCCGGTCGCCGGCCTCGTCGAGGCCGGCGAGTTCGACGACCAACCCCGCCACGGCGCGATGGAACCGCGCGCCAATTGCCCCGGCCGTTGCACCGGCGCGCAGGTCGGCGATGATGGCGGCGAATACGGGTGCCGGGTCGACCACCGCCGAGGGCTGCCGGGATTCAACGGTGAACGAATAGCCTCTCGCGCCGGGTTCTGCCGCGCGGGACAGACCTTCCAGCTCGATCGCCGCTTGCGCCTCGTACGCCGCGACGTGGCGGACACCGACCAACGCGGACACCGCGTCGAACAATCGGCCCATGCTCGACGTCGGAGTGCAGCCCACACCGTTCTCGAGTTGGAGCGCCAGCGCGCGACGCTCGTCGGCGGGGCACGCGCGCACCGGCGGCAGGTCCTCGTCCCACGGCAGGCCGGCAGCCCAGAGGTGCGCCAGGGCCATCCGGTACGGACGCCGAACGCTGAGGTCACCACCGGCCAGCGGCACGTACTTCAGGTGTGCCAGGCGTTGGTAGCCCTTGTAGTCGGCAAGCAGGACCTCGCCACCCCACACGGCGCCGTCCGGACCGTATCCGGTCCCGTCGAACGCGAAGCCGAGCACCCGCTCCGAACCGTCCAGTCCATGTTCGGCCATCACCGCCGCGATGTGCGCGTGGTGGTGCTGCACCAACCGGACTGGCCGGTCACCGGCGTGGCGCTCCGCCCACGAGGTCGACCGGTAGCCGGGATGTGCGTCGGCGACGATGACCTCCGGTACGACGCCAGTCAGCGCTTCCATGTGCCGCTCGGCCGCGCCGAAGGCGGACAGGGTGGCCAGGTCGTCCATGTCGCCGATGTGTTGGCTCAGCCAGGCGTACTTGCGTTCAGCCACGGCGAACGTGTTCTTCAGATCCGCACCGACGGCCAACGTGGGCGGCACGGCCACCGGCAGCGCCACGGGTAGCGGTGCGTAGCCGCGGGAGCGGCGGATCGGGAGTTCGGCGCCGTCGACGATGCGGAGCACGGAGTCATCGCACGGCACCAGGATGTCCCTGTCGTGCATCAACCAGCCGTCGGCGAGGTGGGTCAGTCGGTCGATCGCGTCGTCATCGGCGTAGCAGATCGGTTCCCCGCCGAGATTGCCCGATGTCATGACCAAGGTGCGCGGCCCCGGTTCATCACCCGGCAGTCCGAACAGCAGGACGTGCAACGGCGTATAGGCCAGCATCACGCCGATGTCGGGGTTGTTCGGTGCCACCGCGTCGGCGACATCGCTCCCTGCCCGCCGGGGCACCAGCACGATGGGGCGCTGCGGGCTGGCCAGCACCCGCGCCGCGGCGTCGTCGATCGTCGCGATCGCCCGTGCCGTCGCGACATCCGCCACCATCACCGCGAACGGCTTGTCGCCGCGGCGCTTTCGCCTGCGCAGCTCCATGACCGCGTGCTCGTCGCCGGCATCGCAGGCCAGGTGGTAGCCGCCCACGCCCTTGACCGCGAGTACGCCGCCCTCGCGGAGCAGCAGCCGGGCGGCATCGAGTCCGGCGTCTCCATTCGTCAGTTGACCGTCGCGGTCGCGGTAGCGCAGCGTGGGTCCGCAGCCCGGGCAGCACACCGGCTGGGCGTGGAATCGGCGGTCGGCGGGGTCGGTGTATTCGCCGGCGCAGTCCGCGCACATCGTGAACGACGCCATCGTGGTGGCGGCGCGGTCATAGGGCAGGGAACCGATGATGGTGAATCGCGGGCCGCAGTTGGTGCAGTTGACGAATGGGTGTCGGTACCGGCGGTCGTTCGGGTCGCGTTGTTCGGCGGCGCACGCGGCGCACATCGCGATGTCGGGGGAGGCCAGCGTACGGCTTCCAGTGGATCGTGAACTGTCACCGATGACGAATCCCGTGCCGCCGACGAGCGGGATGGCCTCGGTGTCAACGGCTTCGACGACGGCCAGCGGAGGCGGGCGGTTTTGCAGAGCCCCGAGGAAGTCATCGACGTCGTCGGGGCTGCCCTCGATTTCGATGATCGCGCCGGAGCTGTCGTTGCGCACCGAGCCGGACAGGCCGAGGGCGGCGGCGGTGGTGTAGACGAACGGCCGGAAGCCGACCCCCTGGACGACGCCGTGCACGCGTACGCGCAGTCGGCGGCGGTCGGTCATGGTGCGTCCTCGCGTCCGCGTCCCATCAGTTCGAGACCGGCCATTGCGGCGTCGGCCCCTGCCTTGTCGGTCTTTTCGACGACGAAGCCCATGTGGATGATGACCCAGTCGCCGGGCGCGAACGTCTCCTCGGGCAGCATGCCGACGTTGACCTTGCGCTGCTGGCCGGAGACGTCGACCAGTGCCAGTTGTCCGCCGTAGCCCTCGACCATC
This sequence comes from uncultured Actinomycetota bacterium, assembly GCA_963849055.1. Classification (GTDB taxonomy): domain Bacteria; phylum Actinomycetota; class Actinomycetes; order Mycobacteriales; family Mycobacteriaceae; genus Mycobacterium. Next base: position 279,868 of record CAWKFI010000007.1, on the reverse strand, counting down.
CCGACGACTCGACCCGGAATTCCCAGACACATGGCTCAGACCTCCCGTACCGACATGGTGTTACGCGCCAGCAGTTGCGCCACTACCTCCTCGACCAGGCCGACCGCCGCAGGGACGGCGGCCGCTACCCCTTCCGACAGACCCATGCCCTCCTCGACGTCCTCGACCTCGCAGCCCACGACGACGGTGTGTGGCGGCGAACCGCCGAGCGCGTTCAGGCTGGCGAAGACGGTTTGGGGATCCATGGCGTGGGCATCGAGACCGACTGTAGCCGAGAGGATTTCGTGTTCGGCCGTGAAGACGTGGAGGCTGCCCGGTGCGCCTCGGTTGGGTACGGCGTCGACGAGGACCAGCGCTTCCCAGCCGTCGAGGAGGTCGTAGGCCAGGTGCATCCCGCGGATGCCGTAGTCCGCGACCCGGACGTCCGGGCTCGCGGGGCGCTGCGAGACGTGGCGCAGCACCTCGGGGCCGAAGCCGTCGTCTCCGAGGAAGATATTGCCGATGCCGGCTACCAGTATTCCGGGCGTGACGTCACCAGACCCGTTACATCCGGCGCATCTTGAGATAGCGACGCGCATCCGGGATGGATCGCAATCCGACGACCACCCCGCCAATGACCACCAGTCCCACCGCCACTGCGGCGACGTAACCTACTGTTGCCATGTCGGACTCCCTTCACTCAACGGTTCGACTTCGTCAGGCGCGAAGTACAGATACCGGCCATACCATTCGTGCAGATCCGCCGCCGGATCCTCCTCGAGCACGACGCCGACGTGCTGCTCACCGTCGACGTCCTCGTGCACGGACGTCACACGCGCAGTCATGCCTGCGAAGAAGATGTCCTGCGCATCGGCTCGGCGTGACGGCCGCAGCACCACCCGGCTGCCGTTGGTGATCGGAACACCATTCACGAGTACGGCGTCGATGTCCGGTCGGACGGCTTCGTCGGCCATCGGATCCCACCAGTCGACACCGTCAGGAACCTCGGGAATGAGTCCCGGGCGCGGATCGAGTCGGGGATTGCGCAGCACCCCATGCAGATTGAGCATCGCCTCGGGCGACATCGCGTCGCAGCGGTCGATGATCTGTGCGGCGAGCGGATCGGTGGCCCGCGCCTGCGCCTTCTCGTCGTCGGTCATCGTCATCACCCGCAGCGTGAGGATCTCGTCGATCTCGGTGGAGTCGTAGAGAGCGCCCTCGCTCTGTTCGGCGATCTCGGGATGGTCGTAGAGGATGATCGGCGAGACCAGCACCACGTCCCTGTCGCCGGGCGCACCGGCCAGCACCGGGAAGCACCGGTGTTGTCGGCAACGACCCACGGCCTCGATCGCCGACGCAGGTGGCTCCAGCAGTGACACGAATTCGCCGTCGGCGATCTGCGCGATCAGATGTGTGCCGATCAGCGAGGTCGCGATCACCTCGTCCTTGTCCACTGCCGACACGCCGACATTGCGTGCCATGAGGCTGATTCGCAGGAATCCGGCGTCCGGCTCGGCGGCCACCGTCAGCTCTCCGCGCAACTCGTGGCGGGTGCGGACGAGCCGACCGCCGTCGACGGGTTCGACGTCGGAGCCGCCGGCGATGACGATCGGCAGTGAGCGTGCCCGCTGGAGGTCGAGCGGCGTGAAGGGGCCGAACGTCACCTCGCATTCCACCGCCTCGTCCCACGTCAGCCACGACTGCACCCCGGCGGTGAGTTGGTCGACCCGCCGGTAGTCGCCACCACCCATGTCGCGCTCGACGATTCGCCGCTGCAGTTGCAGGCAGCGGACCACGATCGTCAGGGCTGCGCCCGGCCCCGGATCCAGCAGTATCTGCGCCGACATCGTGTCGTCCTCGCCGATACCCCGTTCCGCTGCGCCATTGGGTCCGAGTACGCCGAACTGCCAGCGGGACTGGTTCTTCCCGGAGGTGGCGCGGTAGGGGTAGAGCAAGTAACCCTCGTAGAGCACCGCGTCGGCGATGGCACGGACCCGATCCCAGTTGGCGCTCATCGGACGTCCTCGACGGCGCGGGCGGCGAGGAGCTCGGTGATGGTGTCGTCGAATCCGAGCATGCCGTGAGTCGACTTGTAGGCCGCCAATGCTTGAATCGTGTCGCGGTTCATGCGTATCCAGCCGGTGTTCGGATAGTGCAGCGCCATCAGGTCGCGCCACACCGAGACCGGCATGGCGTAGTGGTCCTCGCGGTCCCACGGGATCTGCTGGACGGCGAAGTTGTTCTCACCCTTGGTGAACACCGTGCCGCTGAACAGGAACTGAAGCGGAATATTGCCGTCGCGCAACGCATGGAAGTACTTGGCCGAGGTGACCTCGAAGTCATAGCTGCATTCCAGCGGGAGGTCGACCTGCGTGGCGCCCGTGAAGCCTTGAACCATCGTGCTGCTGTGCAGGAACAGGAAGTTGTGTTGGGTGGTGCCCCAGCGTTCGCGGGGGCCGAACATGTCGAGCAGTCCGACCGCCTCCTCGTCGGTGTAACCGCGGCGCAGCGGTTCGATGCGGACCTGGCACCGCAGCGCGATGGCATGCACGGGATCCTCACCGACGGCGGAAACGCCAATGCGTGCCCTCAATACCGGTGTCACCGCATACGGTTCTGGCGCCACGTCGAGCACCGCGAACGTCACGTCCGTCATGTGACCACCTTGCTGCGCGATTCCACGTGTTCGAAGAACTCGTCAACGAACGTGCGCACGTGCTGCCCGCCGTCGAAACCGTGCCACAGCATCCGAAGGCGCCCGACGAACTCGTAGCAGGCGTCGATCGGGACCAGGTGGCACTCGGGCGGCCGGTCCTCTTCTTCTGGCACACGCACGATCAGCGCTTCGGTGTCGTCCGCAAGCATGTCGACCCGCGGATCGGCCGCCCGAATTCCGTTCCACGCGGACAGGTCGAGTTCGGATTCCGTTGCTCCCGCGGGGCCGGGGTAGAACGCGACGGTGCGATCCAGCGCCGAATTGCGGAAGAAGAATGCCAGCCCCACGGGGATCTGCAGCAGCTGCCATTCGCGGCGGCCGAGCGCGAAACCCGGAAACGACAGATAGCGGTCGGGCACGGCCCGATACCGCAAGTCGGCACTGGTGTCGGTGAACAGTAGGTAGCAGCCGCGGCATACGCACATCAGCTGCCGGCCTTCGGTGTTCACCACGTGCTGGTGCTCGTCAGCGATGCCCTCCGAGCACATTTCGCAACGCTCGCCCGCCGGGACGGGAGTGCTGCGGTTGGCTCGTATCCGAGCCAGTACCTCGTGAGCACCGGTCATGCCATACCCGCCCCCGTCGGTTCCGCCGTCACCGCAATGGAGAGCACGCCGTCCCGCACTAGCAGCGGTATCGGGTCGAGATGCGCAACGGTGCCATCACTTTCGTCAACCCGACGACCGGCATGGACGACGTCGAAATGAGCGTGACAGTGCGGGCAACGCAACACCGCCTCGCCGACGGCGGAGCCCATGGGCCGGTGCAGCGCGGCGCCGGCCAGCGAATGGTCACCGGTGCCGCACCGGTCCTGGTATGCAAACAGGCCGTCACCGACGCGGCAGGCCAACACCGTCGTGCCGGCTACCCGGAACCCGCCGACTTCCCCTGGCGTCAGGTCGGCGATCTCCGGCACTGGATGCCATACCGCCGGTTGATGACCGTTCTGATGCACCCGGCTCATCAGTGATTCGACCGGAATCACGCTCGTTGTGGTGGGCGCCGGTTCGGCGGCAACGACTTCGATGGAGGCTATTTCCGGTGCCGCCGCCCGCACGGCATCTTCGACCGTGAGTTCCAGGGTCACGGCGGACGACGGACAGCTCTTGCAGCTGCCGGTGAACTGCAGTCGGACCACACCGTCGACGACGCCGAGGAGCGTGACGTCGCCGCCGTGCGAACCAAGGTAGGGCCGGACGCCGTCCAACGCGTGGGTGATGCGTCGCTCTACGTCGTGCGGATGCAGGCCGTGCACCAGCAGAAGGCTTGCCACCAATTCGTCGCCGACGAATTCCTCCGTGATAGCGGGGTCGGTGGCGGCCGCGATTCTCAGCATGCGCGCCAAGGCGGCGCCGTAAAGGTCGGTGACCTCACCGACCAGTTGTATGGCGCGCTCCCGCGCCGCCGCCCCACCTGCGGCACTGGCGTCGAGCAATGTCTGTATTCGATCGCCCGCCGCACGCCACTTGACGTCGTCCCCGACGTTTTCTGGGGGATCGGCCATACGTCATTCCCCGGTGACGGACTGCGTTGGGGAGTGCAACTTCTCGAGCGTCTTGCCGTCCCCGAGGTACATGTGCACCCCGCACGGCAGACACGGGTCGAAGCTGCGCACCGTGCGCATGATGTCGATGCCCTTGAAGTGCTCCCGATCGTTCTCCTCGAAGATCGGTTGTCCCTGCACTGCATCCTCGTACGGCCCTGGGGTTCCGTAGCTGTCGCGGGGATTGGCGTTCCACGGCGTCGGGGGATACGGATGGTAGTTCGCGATCTTGCCGTCACGAATCACCATGTGGTGGCTCAGCACACCCCTGACGGCTTCGGTGAAGCCGCAGCCGATCGCCTCGTCGGGCACGTCGAACTTCTCCCACGTCTTCGTCCGGCCTGCACGGATCTCGACGAGGGCCTTCTCCGCGAAGTGCAGTGCACATGCCGCCGCATACGCCTGGAAGTACGTCCTGGCGCGATTGCGTTCGATGGTGTTGGACCCGAATTGCGGGATCTTCCACTCCAATTCGACCGGACCCTTCAGTGCGGTCTTCGGCAGATTGATCTGCACGCTGTGACCCGTCGACTTGACGTAGCCGATGTCGACGAGGCCCGCCAGGGCGGTCGACCACAGGCGGGCCAGCGGCCCACCGCCGGTGTCGAGGGCCAGATGGTCGTCGCCGTCGAACCAGCGCGGTGACATCACCCAGCTGTACTTGTCGTCCATGTCGCGCTTCTGCGGACGTGGATTCGTGTGCTGGTTCCAGGGATGCCTACGGTCGACGGGGTTGCCGAGCGGATCGTTCTTGACGAACATCTCCTGGTCGGTCCAATCGTCGTAATACGAACTGCCCAACAGGATTCGGATGCCGAGGTTGATGTCCACCAGCGACGTCGTGACGAGCTTGCCGTCCACGACCACCCCTGGCGTGACGAACATCTTGCGGCCCCACTCCTCCATGTCCTTGTACGCGAAATTGCAGAACTCGGGATCCTGGAACGATCCCCAGCAGCCGAGCAGAGTGCGACGCAGGCCGACCTGGTCGTAGCCGGGCAGTGCTTCGTAGAAGAAGTCGAAAAGGTCGTCGTGCATCGGGACGACCTTCTTCATGAACTCGACGTAGCGCATCAAGCGGGACATGTAGTCGGTCATCAGCTGGATGGTCGCCGTGGTGCCGACGCCGCCCGGATACAGCGTGGACGGGTGCACGTGGCGCCCCTCCATCAGGCAGAACATCTCGCGCGTCCACCGACTGACCTGAAGGGCTTCCCGGTAGAACTCGCCGGTGAACGGGTTGAGCGTCCGCATGATGTCGGCGATCGTCCGGTAGCCGTGTGCGTCGGAGTTGGGCGCGAGGGTGTTCTCGGCCTTGCTCAGCACACTCGGATTGGTCTCGGCGACCATCTTCTCGCAGTAGTCCACGCCGACCAGGTTCTCCTGAAAGATGTTGTGGTCGAACATGTATTCCGCGGCTTCGCCGAGGTTGACGATCCACTCGCCGATGTGCGGCGGCCGCACGCCGTACGCCATATTCTGCGTATAGCACGAACACGTCGCATGGTTGTCACCACAGATACCGCAGATGCGGCTGGTGATGAAGTGCGCGTCGCGCGGATCCTTGCCCTTCATGAAGATCGAGTAGCCGCGGAAGATCGACGACGTGCTGTGGCACTCCACCACCTCACGGTTGTCGAAGTCGATCTTGGTGTAGATGCCGAGGCTGCCGACGATGCGGGTGATGGGATCCCAAGCCATCTCCACCAATGAGCCGGGATCGCGCTTGACGTGTGACGGCTCGGGAATGGTCGTAGTCATTCGAACTTCTCTCTCTAGAAACGCGTTGAACCCCAAGGGCGCAACGCGGATCCGCTCGCACCTACCAGGTGCGGGTTGCTCCGGTTTCGAGCTTCGTGCCCGGATGCCGCCAACGCGGCTCTTTGTCGACCGTGCGACCGGTGACGTGGCGCAGGCTGCGGATGACCGAGCCGTAGAGGCCCGATGCCGCCGTGGACACCTTCCCGCCGGGTGGTTCGTCCATGAACGGCATGAACTTGTCGGGGAAGCCGGGCATGGTGCACCCGATGCAGATGCCGCCCACGTTGGGGCATCCGCCGATCCCGTTGATCCAGCCGCGCTTTGGCACATTGCATTTCACCACCGGGCCCCAACACCCCAGTTTCACAATGCATTTCGGCGAACCGTATTCCGTCGCGAAGTCGCCTTGCTCGTAGTAGCCGGCTCGGTCGCAGCCCTCGTGTACGGTCTGGCCGAACAGCCACTTGGGTCGCAGCGCATCGTCGAGCGGGATCATCGGCGCCTGGTCGGTGGCCATGTAGAGCAGGTAGGTCAGCGTCTCGGACAGGTTGTCCGGGTGAATCGGACAGCCTGGCACGCAGACGATCGGTATGCCTGCCTTGCTCTTCCAGCTCCACCCGAGGTAGTCCGGCACACCCATCGCTCCGGTCGGATTGCCCGCCATCGCGTGGATGCCGCCGTACGTCGCGCAGGTGCCGACCGCAACGATCGCGGTCGCCTTGGGCGCCAACCGATCCAGCCACTCGCTGGTGGTCATCGGCTGGCCCGTGGCCGGATCGTTGCCGAATCCGCACCAATACCCTTCATCGTGCAATCGTTCGTTGGGTATCGACCCCTCGACGACAAGTACGAACGGTTCCAACTCACCTCTGTCGGCCTTGAAGAACCATTCGAGGAAGTCGTCGGCACCGCCGTTGGGTCCGCACTCGAAGTCGATCAAAGGCCAATGAACGGCGATTTTCGGGAGTCCCGGCAGAGCGCCGAGCGCAATTTCCTCGATACTTGGTTGAGTGGCGGCAGTCAGCGCCACAGAATCGCCGTCACAACTCAATCCAGCATTGATCCACAGAACGTGGATCAGTGTCTCCTCCGCTTTGACTGCTGCCTCCGTTGGCATTGTCACAGCTTTCCGGGGCCGGGGCTGGCGGCCCCCGGTTGCAGGATTCAATTTTCCGCGCCAGCTTCTTTAGCGCTAGTTCCTCGGTTTACTCCGGGGGATTTGTTATGTCAACGGATCGTCGTGACCTGATCCGGGTTTGCTCGAACTTCGATCCAATCGAACCACGCAGGGATACCATCACCCCTCGTAGCGGAGAGCGGCAGGATTTCTGCCCTCGGGTTGATGGATCTGACGTGGTCCCCGAAAATCTCCAGGTCGAAGTCCACGTAGGGCAGCAGATCGACTTTGTTGACGATCACCAGTGCGGCAGCAGCGAACATGTGTGGGTACTTCAGGGGCTTGTCCGCACCCTCGGTGACCGAGATGACGACCAGTTTGCTGTGCTCGCCGAGGTCGAACAGGGCTGGGCAGACCAGATTTCCGACGTTCTCGATGAACACCAGTGAACCCTGCGCGGGTTCGAGAGTCTCCAGCGCGCGGTGCACCATCTGAGCGTCGAGATGGCAGCCGGCTCCGGTGTTGATCTGCACCGCGCGGGCGCCCGCCGCGCGGATGCGTTCGGCGTCGAGCAGCGTTTCCTGGTCGCCCTCGATCACCGTGACGGGACGGTGCGCGGCGAGCGCGCCGACACTCCGCTCGAGCAGTGTGGTCTTGCCGGCTCCGGGTGAACTCAGGACGTTCAAGGCCAGGATGTTGCGCTCGGTCAGCCAGCTGCGGTTCTGTTCCGCGATGAGATCGTTCTTCGCCAAGACCCGCTGCTCGAGCGAGATGGTCTCGGTGTGTACGTGGCCATCCCCGTCGCCATGCGGATGTTCGTGCGGGTGGGTGTGCGGGTGGGAGTGGCCGTGCGCGTCGCCGTTGCCGGCCAAGGTGATCACCGCTGCGTCGTCCCCGCAACCGCATGTTGCGCACATGGTCAACTCACTTCCATCGAGAGGATTCTCAGGTCCCGGCCGGTCATCACTTCGACGTCGGCGCTGCCGCATCGACACAGCAAGATCAAGTCGGGCAACTCGAATTCACGCTGACAGGTCCGGCAGCGTGCGGTTCCGGGTTGGAGATCTACGTCGAGGCGGGCACCGTCGGCGACCGTGCCCTGGGTGGCGAGTTCGAAGCAGAACTGCATCGAGTCGGGGACGACGGCGCACAACGCGCCGACCTCGAGCCTGACGCTGTGCACACGACGGCCCGCGGCGTGTTCACACACCGCGTCGACGACGCTCTGCGTTATCGCCATTTCGTGCACGCGAGCCCCCGTTCGGGCCGGATGACGTCACGATAGGACTGCCGGGGCCTGCGAGCAATGACGTAAATCCTCGGCTGGGGCCGTTCGCCCAGCTCGCGGCGCGTCCCGGCGAAGGCCCGTTCGCGACACGCGGCGTGTCAACTTGAATCGAACACGTGTTCGTCTACTGTGGTGATCGTTCGAACGCGGGACTTGTCGGTGGCCTCCTCTAACGTCGCGGCCAACCGATCGGAAACCGATCGAGAACCCACCAGGACGGAGACACACCATGCCGCAAGCACCAGACCGCGAGAAGGCCCTCGAGCTGGCTCTCGCACAGATCGAGAAGAGTCACGGCAAGGGTTCGGTGATGCGACTCGGCGAGGAGGTGCGTGCGCCGATCTCGGTCATTCCGACCGGGTCGATTGCCCTGGACGTGGCACTCGGCATCGGCGGACTGCCGCGCGGCCGCGTCGTAGAGATCTACGGCCCGGAATCCTCGGGTAAGACCACCGTCGCGCTGCACGCCGTCGCGAATGCGCAGGCGGCCGGGGGGATCGCGGCCTTCATCGACGCCGAGCACGCGCTGGATCCCGACTACGCCAAGAAGCTGGGCGTCGACACCGACTCCCTGCTGGTGTCCCAACCCGACACCGGTGAACAGGCACTCGAGATCGCCGACATGCTGATCCGGTCGGGTGCGCTGGACATCCTGGTCATCGACTCGGTCGCCGCACTGGTGCCGCGTGCGGAGATCGAGGGCGAGATGGGCGACAGTCACGTCGGCCTGCAGGCCCGACTGATGAGCCAGGCGCTGCGCAAGATCACCGGCGCGCTGAGCAATTCGAACACCACCGCGATCTTCATCAACCAGCTCCGCGAGAAGATCGGCGTGATGTTCGGGTCTCCCGAAACGACAACGGGCGGAAAGGCGTTGAAGTTCTACGCCTCGGTTCGCCTGGACGTGCGGCGCATCGAGACGCTCAAGGACGGCACCGACGCGGTCGGCAACCGCACCCGCTGCAAGATCGTCAAGAACAAGATGGCGCCGCCGTTCAAGCAGGCCGAGTTCGACATCCTCTACGGCAAGGGCATCTCGAAGGAGGGCTCGCTCATCGACATGGGCGTCGAGCACGGCTTCGTCCGCAAGTCCGGTTCCTGGTTCACCTACGAGGGGGAGCAGCTGGGCCAGGGCAAGGAGAACGCCAGGAACTTCCTGCTCGAGAACCCCGAGGTGGCTGCCGAGATCGAGAAGAAGATCAAGGAGAAGCTCGGGATTGGCGCCGTACTGACCGCCGACACCACCAATGTCGAAGCCCTGCCCGCCCCCGTCGACTTCTGAGTCGCCGGAAGCGGATTCGGCTTCCCGCGAGGAGCAGGCGCGGGCATTGTGCCTGCGCCTGCTCACCGCGCGGGCGCGAACCCGGGCCGAGCTGGCCGGACAACTGACCAAGCGGGGCTATCCCGATGACGTCAGCGCCGGGGTTCTGGATCGGCTAGCCGACGTCGGACTGGTCGACGACGAGGACTTCGCCGAGCAGTGGGTGCGCTCCCGGCGCGTGCATGCCGGAAAGGGCAAGCGCGCCTTGGCAGCCGAGCTGCGGACCAAGGGGGTCGACGACGAGGTGATCGCCGACGCGTTGGCCGACATCGACGCCGATGCCGAGCGAACGCGGGCCGAACAACTGGTCGCGGACAAGCTGCGTCGCGAGCGACTGACCGACGAGGCCGACGACGCGAAAGTGGCGCGCAGGCTAGTGGGCATGCTCGCCCGGCGCGGCTACGGGCAGTCGATGGCCTTGGACGTGGTGAAGGTGGCTTTGGCCAGCGAGCGGGAACGCCGTCGGGTGTGAACTAGGGCTTCATTCAGGAAGATCCGCTCGATAATCCCGGCGAGGTGTGCCGGGGAGCTTGATAGGTTGCCGTGGTGGACGGCCGTGCGCTGTTGTTACTCGACGTGGATGGCACCTTGTTGCCCAGCGACGGAGCGAAGTTCGATGCGACGCTTGTCGATTGGCAGGAATGGCAGAGTCACCGCAACCCGCGGCTGGCGCGGATGGACCGCACGCATGGTCGACGTCTGCTGGCCCTTTCCTGCGATCTGGTCTGGGCCACGGCCTGGATGCACGACGCCAACGAGGTGATCGCCCCGCTGCTGGGGCTCCCACCCTTGCCGGTGGCTGATCTGCCCGAAGCGCCGCTGGAAGATCCGATCGGCACCCTGCACTGGAAGACCGCGGCGCTGGTCGCAGCTGCCGCTGGGCGTCGCTTCGTCTGGGGCGACGACGAGATCTCCGACATCGACCGTGCCTGGGTGGGAGCACACCACGGAGGCTCGGCTTTGCTTCATCGTGTCGATCCGGGGTCGGGGTTGACCGAAGCGGATCTCGCCGTCATCGGTGACTGGCTCGAAGCGCCGACCTGATCGCCACACGCAATCACCGCGATGTACCGGCACTAGCCGATCGCACGCTCGAACGTGAACTTGTGCATCACTTTTCGATGATTTCTCGAACACAAGTTCACGCTCGGCAACCGCAGAGTCAGATGGTGCCGCCGGCGCCTGCGCCGAACGACCCCTGCGTAACGGGCTGGATGTGCATGGGCTCCGGGCCCTTGCGGGACCGGCGCATCCGGCCCTCCAGCCACGTCGCGAACCACGACAGCGTGAAGTTGACGGAGATCATCAGCACGGCGATGACGATCAGTGCCGGGACGTAGTTGCCGTAGGACGAGCCCACCTGCGTACCTTGTCGCACCATCTCCAGGAACGTGATCTGGTAGCCGATTGCGGTGTCCTTGAGAACCACCACCATCTGGGACACCAGCACGGGCAGCATCGACGTGACGGCCTGGGGTAGCAGGATCGCCCGCATCGTCTGTCCCCAACGCAACCCCAGCGCGGACGCCGCCTCCGACTGTCCCCGCGGCAGGGCGTTCACGCCGGCCCGGACGATCTCGGCGATCACGGCGCCGTTGTACAGCGTCAAACCGGTGATGACACCCGCCAGGGCAAGGTGTTTCGACGGAAACACGTCGTACGTGGCGAACAGGAAGTAGGCGAAGATCATCATGATCAGCACCGGCACGGCGCGGAAGAACTCGACGATCACCGAGCACGTCCAGTTCACCGCGCGATGGGTGGACATCCGGCCGACACCCAGCACGAATCCCAGCAGCAATGCCAACACGATCGACACCGCGGCGGCCGTCAGCGTGCCCTGGACACCGGGCAGGATGTAGGTCTTCCACAGGTTGCCCGTCAGGAACGGTTCCCACTTCGCAGCCGTCAGCTGACCCTTCGAGTTCAGCTGGGAGTACACCACCCACGCCAGCAACGCGATGACCACCGCTGTGACGACGTTGAAGATCCGGTTCCGCGCGCGGGCGCGCGGTCCCGGCGCGTCGAAGAGGACTGAACCCGCCATCAAAGTGCTCTGTTCTTCGCGCAGGCGCTCATCACCTTGCCACCGCCAGCCGTTTTCCCAGCCATCCGAAGAACAGCCCCATCGGCAGCGTCAAGATGACGAACCCGATCATGAAGATGCCGCCGATGTAGATGAGTGCCGCCTCGTTCTCGATCATCGTCTTCATCAACAACGCCGCTTCCGCGACGCCGATCGCCGACGCGATCGTCGTGTTCTTCGTCAACGCGATCAACACCGAGCCGAGCGGACTGATCACGGCGCGAAACGCCTGTGGCAGCAGCACGATTCGCAGATTCTGCGCAAACGTCAGGCCCAGCGACCGGGCCGCCTCCGCCTGGCCCAGCGGCACCGTGTTCACACCGGACCGCACCGTCTCACACACGAACGCGGCCGTGTAGACCGTGAACCCCAGCACCGCCAGCCGGAAGTTGCTGTCCTCGATCGACGTCAGCGACTTCGAATCGACCAGCGTGATCCCCAGCGTCTGAGACAGGCCGAACGAACAGAACAGGATGATCAGCGTCAGCGGCGTATTGCGCACCACGTTGACGTAGGTCGTCCCGAGCCAGTTGAGCATCGGCACGGGCGAGAGTCGCATCGCAGCCACCAGCGTGCCGAGGACGAGCGCTCCGATGGCCGAGAAGACCGTCAACTGGATCGTCGTCCAGAACGCCTCGAAGATCTGGCTTTGGTACTTGCTGAACAACTCCACGTCGGTGGTGGCCGCTTACTTGTCGACCGGTGGCGGTGTCGGCGCAGTGATGCCGGCGGGCCCGAGGTTCTTGTCCCAGGCCGTCTTCCACGCGCCGTCGGATTCCATCTTCGTGATGGCGTCGTTGATCTTGGTCTGCAACTCGGTGTCGCCCTTCTTCAAGCCGATGCCGTACTTCTCCTCGGAGAACGTTCCGCCGACGACCTTGAAGGCGCCCGGGCTCTGCGCCGCGTAGCCGGCCAGGATGACCTCGTCGGTGGTGACGGCGTCGATCGCGCCGTTCTTCAGGGCCTCGACGCACGCCGAATACGTGTCGTACTGCTGCAGCTGCACCCCGGGGTACTTGTCCTTGATGCGCTGCGCAGGCGTCGAACCCGAGACCGAGCACAGCTTCTTGTTGTTCTGCAGCGACTCGGCACCCGTGATGTCGGTGTTGTCGGCGCGGACCAGCAGGCTCTGTCCCGTGATCAGGTACGGCCCGGCGAAGTCGACCTTCTCCTTGCGGGCATCGGTGATCGAGTAGGTCGCCGCGATGAACTTCACCTGGTCGTTCTGGATCAACGTCTCGCGCTGGCCGGACGGTGATTCCTTCCACTCGATGTCCTCGGGCTTGAAGCCGAGCTGGCCCGCCACGTAGGTGGCCACGTCGACGTCGAAGCCGCTCATCGTGCCGTCAGGGTTCTTCAACCCGAGGCCCGGCTGGTCGAACTTGGTCCCGATGGTGATCTTGCTCGAGTCGCCACCGCCACCGCCGCCGCAGGCGGCGACGGAGAATGGGAGCGCGATGGCGAGCGCCACCGCGGCGGCCACCCGGAATCGCAGAGACGGTTTGCTAGGGGAGAACACGGTCGGTTCCTTTCGCCGGTGCATCAGTGGTGGTGCATCAGTGGTTGAGTATCTTGCCGAGGAAGTCCTTGGCACGGTCGGATTTCGGGTTCGAAAAGAACTCTTCGGGCACTGCGTCTTCGACGACCGCGCCGTCGGCCATGAAGATGACCCGATTGGCGGCACCGCGGGCGAAGCCCATCTCGTGGGTGACCACGACCATGGTCATGCCCTCGGCGGCCAGTGACGTCATGACCCCCAGCACCTCGCTGATCATCTCGGGGTCCAACGCACTGGTGGGCTCGTCGAACAGCATCACCTTGGGATTCATCGCGAGCGACCGTGCGATGGCGACGCGCTGTTGCTGCCCGCCCGAGAGCTGGGCCGGGTACTTGTCGGCCTGGTTGGCGATGCCCACCCGCTCCAACAACTTCATCGCGTTGGCCCGGGCCTCGTCCTTCGACTGCTTGCGCACCTTCATCGGCGCGAGCATGACGTTCTGCAGAATCGTCTTGTGCGCGAACAGGTTGAACGACTGGAAGACCATGCCGACGTCCGAGCGCAGCTGCGCGAGTTTGCGGCCCTCCGACGGCAGCACCTCACCGTCGATGTAGATCGTGCCGGAGTCGATCGGTTCGAGCCGATTGATGGTGCGGCACAACGTCGACTTGCCCGATCCCGACGGCCCGAGGACCACCACCACCTGGCCGCGATCGACCTCGAGGTTGATGTCCTTGAGCACGTGCAGGCTGCCGAAGTGCTTGTTGACGGCCTGCATTGAGAGCATTGGCCCGGCGTCGCGGCTGAGTTCTCCGGTGGCGGTCGCCGACCCGTCCGTCTCCATGCGACGAGACCTTACCCAGGTAACGCTCAGCTCGCCGGGGTCTCGGCAATCCGGGCGTTTTGTGTGAAATTGGGTCTGCCGATGCACCCCCGTACCATTGGCCCGTGACTTCGATGGTGACGCGCGCGGCGTCGGCCGCCGCCGACGAGGCGCCGGCTGGGACGGCCGAGCGCTCGTTGCACCGCACCTACCAGGTCCGCACCTACGGCTGCCAGATGAACGTGCACGACTCCGAGCGACTTGCCGGGCTGCTCGAGCAGGCTGGATACCAGCGCGCCGCCGAAGGCACCGACGCCGACGTCGTGGTGTTCAACACTTGCGCCGTCAGGGAGAACGCCGACAACAAGCTCTACGGCAACATCAGCCACCTGGTGCCGCGCAAGCAGGCCAACCCGGACATGCAGATCGCCGTCGGTGGGTGTCTGGCCCAGAAGGACCGCGATGCCGTGCTCAAGAGGGCACCGTGGGTCGACGTCGTGTTCGGCACCCACAACATCGGCTCGCTACCCGCGTTGCTCGATCGCGCCCGGCACAACAAGGTCGCCCAGGTGGAGATCGAGGAGGCGCTGCGGGAATTCCCCTCGTCGCTGCCCGCCGCGCGGGAATCCGGCTATGCCGCATGGGTTTCCATCTCGGTGGGATGCAACAACACCTGCACGTTCTGCATCGTGCCCGCGTTGCGCGGCAAGGAGGTCGACCGGCGTCCCGGCGACATCTTGGCCGAGGTGCAGTCGTTGGTCGATCAGGGCGTCCTCGAGGTGACGCTGCTCGGGCAGAACGTGAACGCCTACGGCGTATCGTTCGCCGACCAGGACGTCCCGCGTGACCGCGGTGCGTTTGCGAAGTTGCTGCGCGCCTGCGGTCGGATCGAAGGACTGGAGCGGGTGCGGTTCACGTCGCCGCATCCGGCCGAGTTCACCGACGACGTGATCGAGGCCATGGCGGCCACGCCCAACGTCTGCCCGACGCTGCACATGCCGCTGCAGTCGGGGTCGGATCGGATTCTGAAGGCCATGCGGCGCTCCTATCGCGCGGAGCGCTACCTCGGCATCATCGACCGGGTCCGCGCCGCGATACCCAACGCGGCCATCACGACCGACCTCATCGTCGGGTTTCCCGGCGAGACCGAAGAGGACTTCGCGGCGACACTCGACGTGGTGGAGCGGGCCAGGTTCGCCGGCGCATTCACCTTCCAGTACTCGAAGCGGCCCGGCACGCCGGCCGCGGAGTTGCCCGACCAGCTTCCGAAAGCCGTTGTCCAGGAGCGTTATCAGCGACTGATCGACCTGCAGGAGCGAATCTCACTGGAGGAGAACGCCGCCCAGGTGGGTTCGCGGGTCGAACTGCTCGTCGCGACCGGTGAGGGCCGCAAGGACGCCAGCACCGCACGGATGTCGGGCAGGGCCCGCGACGGCCGGCTCGTGCACTTCGCGCCAGGCGACCGCGACGTCCGTCCCGGCGACATCGTCGTCACCACGGTCACCGGTGCCGCGCCGCACCACCTGATCGCCGACGCCGAAGTCCTCGAGCACCGGCGCACGCGCGCAGGCGACGGGCACGAAGCCGGACGTCGGGTCAGCACGAACATCGGACTCGGAATGCCAGGCGTCGGGGCTCCACCTCCGCAGCCCGCGACGACGGGGTGTGCTCTGTGACCGACCGGAACGATCCGGACTTCGAGGACTTCAAGGGTGACATCGAGGACGCGGAACGCCGCGTCGCACGGGAAATCGACCCGGGGGCAAGGGCTCTCGTCGTCGCGATCCTCGTGTTCGTCATCCTCGCGTCGTTCGTCCTGCCGCACACCGGTGCGGCCAGGGGACTGGACGTGCTGGTCGGCGACGACGCGGCCATCGGTGTGGGCATAGCCCTGCCGTCGCGGGTGTTCGTGTGGCTGATCCTGGTGTTCAGCGTCGGGTTCTCGATCCTGGCGTTGACCACGCGGCGCTGGGCGTTGGCCTGGATCGCGTTGGCCGGGTCGGCGGTCGCGTGTCCGCTGGGAATGCTGGCCGTGTGGTCCCGTCAGACGGCGGCCGCTCCGCATCCCGGACCTGGCATCGGGTTGATCCTGGCGTGGATCGCGGTGATCCTGCTGAGCTTCCACTGGGCGCGGGTGGTGTGGTCGCGCACCGCCGTGCAGCTGGCCGCCGAAGAGGAACGCCGCAGAGCGGTGGCCGACCGGCAGCGCAAGGGTCTGCTGGACGACCTGGGCGACGACTCCGCGTAGCGGAGCCCTCCTAGCGCTTCTTGCCGAGGGCCTCGACCGCGGCCTCGGCCCATTCCCGCCACTGCGCGGCATTCGCCCGCGCCTGCTCGGCGTCCTTCGTCTTGCCCGCCGCGTCGGCCTTGGCTGCCTGCTGCTCGTACTGCTCGGCGCGAATCCGGAATTGGTCCGCCCTGGCCTGCGCCTCCGGATCCGACCAGCCGGTCGACGCCGCATCGCGCACCTTCTTCTCCACGACGCGCAGCCGTCGCTCGAGCTCGGCGCCGCGTTCGCGCGGCACCTTGCCGATCGCGTCCCACTTGTCGCCGATGGCCCGCATGGCGGCCCGGGCGGCCTCCACGTCCGTGATGTCGATGGCCTCGGCCTGGGCAAGCAGTGCCTGCTTGGCGTCGGCGTTGGCCTCGAACTCTGCGTCGCGTTCGGCGTTGGCGGCGTTGCGGGCCGAGAAGAACTTGTCTTGGGCGCCCTTGAACCGCTGCCACAGCGCGTCGTCGACCTCCTTCGACGTGCGGCCCGCGGCCTTCCACTGGGTCAGCAGGTCGCGGAACGTCGCGCCGGTCGCGCCCCAGTCGGTCGAGTCGGCGAGTTCCTCGGCGCGCTCGCAGAGCGCCTCCTTCGCCTGCCGGGCACCGACCCGTTCGCGGTCGAGCTCGGCGAAGTGGGACCCGCGCCGGCGGTTGAACGTCTCCCGGGCGGCCGAGTAGCGCTTCCACAGCGCATCGTCGGTCTTGCGGTCCAGCCCGGAGATCGTCCGCCACTCCTCGAGGATCTCGCGCAGCCGGTCACCCGCGGCCTTCCACTGCGTGGAGTTGGCGGCGATGTCCTCGGCCTCCACGGCCAGCGCTTCCTTGCGTGCCGTCTGGGCAATGCGGTGCTCGTCGCGTCGCGCACGGTCCTCCTGGGCGCTGACGTCGGCCCGCTCGGCGATCGCGTTCAGCCGGGTGGCCAGCGCCTCGACGTCCCCGAGCACCGACGCGGTCGGCAGGCTCTCCGCCAACACAGCTGCCGCGGACTTGATCTTGCGGGCGTCGCCGGTGCCCGACTCCAGGCGCCGTTCCATCAGCGCGACCTCGGTCTGCAGGTCGTCGAAGCGGCGGCCGAAGTGTGCGAAGGCGGCCTCGGTGTCGCCGGCTTGCCATGACCCAATCTGCCGTTCACCTGCGGAGGTGATGAGCCAGACGGTGCCGTCGGGGTCGACGCGACCGAACCGGTGCGGGTCGACGGACGCGACCGCCACGACGGGGGCAGCGCCGCCGGGCCGGGGAACGGCACGCGGTGGTCCGGGTCGGGGTGGTCCGGGTCGGGGTGTGGGCCGTGGCGGCCCGCCTGACTCGCTGGTGGTCATATCCGTATCCCTCATACCCTCCGCGGGAGTTACCCGCGCTCCTGCCGCGCGACGCGGCGCCGTGTGCGTTCTCGCACGCTATTGAAGCAGGTCGTCGCGTGGCGTGCGCACGCCTTTGCATCACGGGTTGCCTAGGCTCTTTCTCAAGCGTAGGAGCGGAGCGACCGGGGACTGATCCCGGACGGCGGGGAGGTCGGCGGTGGAAAAGGCGGACATCGCCGCCCTGCTGGCACTGGGCGCCGCCTTCTTCATCGCAGTCGGCGACGTCATGCACCAGCGGTCGGCGCACGAAGTCACCGACGAACCGGTCGGTCATCTGGAGCTGTTCACCCGCCTGCTGCGGGACCGTCAGTGGTGGCTCGGCAGCCTGGTCTCGGCTGCCGGATTCGCGTTGCAGGCCGCCGCGCTGGGTCTCGGGTCGGTGCTCCTGGTCCAAGCCGTGCTGGTCACGTCGCTGCTGTTCGCTCTGCCGATCAACGCCCGGCTGACCCATCATCGGGTCTCCCGGTTCCAGTGGACGTGGGCGGCGCTGCTGGCGGTTTCGGTCGTCGTGATCGTCACCGTCGGCAACCCCACCGAGGGCCACTCCCGGGCGTCGTTCGAAACGTGGACGCTGGTGCTCGCCGTGCTCGGGCCTGCCCTGGTGGCCTGCGTGATCGGTGCCCGGATCTTCTCAGGACCCGTGAGCGCGGTGCTTCTGGCCATGGTGTCGGGTGCGCTGTGGGGATTGTTCGCGGTGCTGACGAAGGGCGTGGTCGACCGCCTCGACGACGGCATCGTCGCGTTGGTGAAGACGCCGGAGTTGTACGCCTGGGTGTTGGTGGCCGTCGCGGGCACCGCGTGGCAGCAGTCGTCGTTCCGGGCGGGTTCGCTGACCGCCTCGCTACCCACCATGACGGTCACCGAGCCCGTCGTCGGATCGGTTCTCGGTGTGGTGGTGCTGGGTGAGGCGCTGCGTCCGGGAGAGGCCGGCTGGGTGACGCTGAGCGTGGCCTTCGCCGCGATGGTGTTCGCCACGGCGGCACTGGCGCGCGGGGAGGCCGCGACGTTGGGCACCGAAGAACCCGCATCGCGCGACGCTGGCTAGCGTGGTGGCGTGCTGAGCGCCATCGCCATCGTCCCTTCAGCACCCGTCCTGGTTCCCGAGCTGGCCTCGGGCGCGGCCGACGAGCTGGCCGACCTCCGCGCCGCGGTGCTCGCGGCGGCGGCGACGCTTCCGGATCGGTGGGTGGCCGTCGGCGTCGGGCAGCACGATGCGGTCATCGGTGACGGCCGGGTCGGGACGTTCGGCGGCTACGGCGTCGACGTGCGGATCGCGCTTGTCTCCCGTGCCGACCGAAGAGCCTGGCCAGATGCCGCTCTGCGCCTTGATCGCCGGCTGGGTCCGCGGGCAGGCGAATCCGAGCGCACGTGTGGACGTGCGGGTGTATGGCGCCGACCACGACGTCGACGGCGCGTTGGCCCTCGGCCGACGGTTGCGCGCCGAGATCGACGACGACGCCGACGCCGTCGGCGTGCTGATCGTGGCCGACGGCGCCAACACCCTGACCCCGGCGGCGCCAGGGGGTTACGACCCGGACTCCGTCGCCGCGCAGGCTGCGCTCGACGACGCGCTGGCCGCCGGCGATGCCGCCGCGCTGACCCGCCTACCGGACACCATCGGCGGGCGGGTGGCCTATCAGGTGCTGGCCGGGCTGGCCGAACCCGCACCACGCGCGGCCGACGAGTTCTACCGCGGCGCGCCGTACGGCGTCGGGTACTACGCGGGCGTCTGGAAACCATGACGAGGCCCATTGCGATCATCGGACCGACCGGCACCGGAAAGTCCGCACTGGCGCTCGACGTGGCCGAGCTGGTCGGCGGCGAAGTCGTGAATGCCGACGCCATGCAGCTCTACCGCGGAATGGACATCGGCACCGCGAAGCTGACCGTCGCCCAGCGCCGCGGCATCCCGCACCACCAACTCGACGTCCTCGACGTGACGCAGACCGCCACCGTCGCCCGCTACCAGCAGGCCGCCGCCGCCGACGTCGAGGCGATCGCGGCCAGGGGTTCGGTGCCGGTTCTGGTCGGTGGCTCGATGCTGTACGTGCAGTCGCTGCTCGACGAATGGGCATTCCCGGCGACCGATCCGGACGTGCGGGCGCGCTGGGAGGACCGGCTGGCCGAGGTCGGGGTGAGCGTTCTGCACGAGGAGCTGGCCCGCGTCGACGCCGCCGCCGCGTCGTCGATCCTGCCCACCGACGGTCGCCGCATCGTGCGCGCACTGGAGGTGGTGGAGCTGACCGGGCGACCGTTCGCGGCGTCGGCGCCGACCATCGGCGCTCCGCGCTGGAACACCGCGATCATCGGATTGGATTGGGACACGGCACTTCTCGACGAGCGCTTGGCATTGCGTACCGACACGATGTTCGCCGAAGGTCTGGTCGGTGAGGTCACCGCGCTGCTGGAACGCGGGCTGCGCGACGGCGTCACCGCGTCGCGCGCGCTGGGCTATGCGCAGGTGGTCGAGGCGCTCGACGCCGGCGGCGGCGACGCGGTGCTCGCCGAAGCGCGGGTGCGGACGTTCATCGGTACCCGGCGCTACGTGCGCCGCCAGCGGTCGTGGTTCCGCCGCGACCACCGCGTGCACTGGCTGGACGGAACCGCGGACGACAACGTCGACGCGGCGCTGCGGGTGTGGCGGGAGCGAAGTGCGGGTGCAGAGCAGCCGGGAACGTCGGACGTATCCTGATCAGGTGAAGTTCGTCAAGGGGCACGGCACGCAGAACGACTTCGTCGTGCTGCCGGACCTCGATGCCCGCATCGCGCTGGTCCCCGCTGCGGTGGCCGCGCTGTGCGACCGGCGCCAGGGGCTCGGCGCCGACGGCGTGTTGCGCGTGACGACGGCCGGTGCGGCGCTCGCCGCCGGCGTGTTCGATCGCCTGCCCGAGGGTGTTCAAGCGAGCGATTGGTACATGGACTATCGCAACGCCGACGGCTCGATCGCGCAGATGTGCGGCAACGGCGTACGGGTCTTCGCGCACTACCTGCGCGCCTCCGGTCTGGAACGGCGCGACGAGTTCGTGGTCGGTTCGCTGGCCGGTCCGCGACCGGTGGTGCTGCACTCGGTGGACGGCCTAGCGGCCGACGTCACCGTCGAGATGGGCAAGGCCAACCAGCTGGGCACTGGTTCGGCGGTCGTCGGCGGACGCGAGTTCAGCGGTTTGGCGGTCGACGTGGGCAACCCGCACCTGGCGTGCGTCGATGCCACGCTCACTGCGGACGACCTGCGCGCGCTCGACGTGGCCGCCCCCGTTCGCTTCGACTCAGGACAGTTCCCGGATGGCGTCAACGTCGAGGTGCTGACCAGCGCCGTCGACGGTGCGGTGTCGATGCGGGTACACGAGCGCGGCGTCGGTGAGACCAGGTCGTGTGGAACCGGGACGGTGGCCGCGGCGGTGGCCGCGCTGCATCACCGGGGGGACTCGACGGGCACGCTGAAGGTGCGCATCCCGGGCGGCGAGGTCGACGTCACCGTCACCGATGCCACCAGTTACCTGCGCGGACCCTCGGCACTCGTGGCCGAGGGCGACATCTCCGACTCGTGGTGGCGCGCCCACGCGTGACGTTATTCAGATGCATTCGTGGGTACGCCATGACACGATCGGAAGCTGCTCATGACTGATTACGACGACCGCAACGCCACGCCCAGCCTCGGCGAACTCGCACTCGAAGACCGCACGGCCCTGCGCCGGGTGGCCGGACTATCGACCGAACTCGCCGACGTCTCCGAAGTCGAATACCGCCAGCTGCGCCTCGAACGCGTTGTGCTGGTTGGTGTTTGGACCGAGGGCAGTGCCGCCGACGTCGAGGCGAGCATGGCCGAACTGGCCGCGCTGGCCGAGACCGCCGGCTCCGAGGTCCTCGAAGCGCTGATCCAGCGGCGCGACAAGCCGGACGCATCCACCTACATCGGTTCGGGCAAGGCCGCCGAGCTGCGCGACATCGTGTCCGCCACCGGCGCGGACACGGTGATCTGCGACGGCGAACTCAGCCCCGCCCAGCTCAACGCGCTGGAGAAGGCGGTCAAGGTCAAGGTCGTCGACCGCACCGCGCTGATCCTCGACATCTTCGCCCAGCACGCCACCAGCCGAGAGGGCAAGGCGCAGGTCGCCTACGCGCAGATGGAGTACATGCTGCCCAGGCTGCGCGGCTGGGGTGAGTCGATGTCGCGGCAGGGCGGTGGCGCCGGCGGCAGCAGCGGCGGAGTAGGCACCCGCGGTCCCGGCGAGACCAAGATCGAGACGGACCGCCGCCGGATCCGCGAGCGGATGTCGAAGCTGCGTCGCGAGATCAAGGACATGAAGAAGATCCGCGACACCCAGCGCGAACGGCGGCTGCAGAGCGACCTGGCGTCGGTCGCGATCGTCGGCTACACCAACGCGGGCAAGTCCAGCCTGCTCAACGCCCTGACCGGCGCCGGTGTGCTGGTCGAGAACGCTTTGTTCGCGACGCTCGAACCCACCACGCGCCGTGGCGAATTCGACGACGGCAGGCCGTTCGTGCTCACCGACACCGTCGGATTCGTGCGGCACCTGCCCACCCAGTTGGTGGAGGCGTTCCGCTCCACGCTGGAGGAGGTCGTCGACGCCGACCTGTTGGTACACGTGGTCGACGGCTCGGACGCCACGCCGCTGGCGCAGATCAACGCGGTGCGCCAGGTCGTCAACGACGTCATCCGCGAATACGACATCGCTCCGCCGCCAGAACTGTTGGTGGTCAACAAGACCGACGCCGCGACCGGGCTGGCTCTGGCTTCGCTGCGGCGCGCGTTGCCCGAGGCCGTGTTCGTCTCGGCTCACACCGGAGACGGCATCGACCGGCTGCGCGGCCGGATGAGCGAGCTCGTGCCGCCCACCGACATCACCGTCGACGTGACCGTGCCGTACGACCGGGGTGACCTGGTCGCCCGTGTCCACGCCGAGGGCCGGGTCGACGCGACCGAGCACACGGACGACGGCACGCGCATCAAGGCGCGGGTACCGGTCGCTCTGGCTGCTGGACTGCGCGAATTCGCGACGTTTTAGTCGTCGCTCCTCAGTCGAGTGGCATGCAGTACCGCGCCTGATCCCTGAACCGTATGTACGCCGGGTCATTCGAGCGCAGGCTCGCGATCCGTTCGACCGCGTTGTCGAACCGTTCGATGCGTCGTAGCGCGCTGCCGAACGCGCCGAGATCGTCGTACGCATCGCCGATGGGGCGTCGGGCTTGCGTCTTGAGGTGCAGTCGGGCGAACAGCACGTCGCGCTGATAGTCCAGCCACCGGCGGCGTCCGTCCACGTATGCAGGACTGTCGCGGTAGGTGATCACGATTCGTGTGCCGCCATGCAACCGACGCCGGTAACTCCCGTCTGCGCAGGGAAGTTTCGGCGCGTCGGTCAGCTTCAGGCTGGCCATCGAGAGCTGCTCCTCCCTGCGGCTGTGAATCTCCCGACATTCGGAGAAGCGATCGACCGTCACTGCCGCCCCGTAGCAGTCTGTGGGGCGAACGCCAACGATCTCGAGGTACGCCACCAGCACCTCCTGCGGTGTCGACGGCAGATAGGGGAACGGCGAAGGAGTTTCGGGAAGTCGTTGCGGCCGTGGGTGAACGGCCACGGCGACCGCCCCCCAGTTGAGCACCTCCACGTGCGTCCCGGCGACACCGTCGGAGGGAACCTCGATCGGGCCCGTGGGAAGCGGTGCCGCAGCCACGACGTGAAATACGCTGACGCCCGCGACCCGGGCGTAGACGTCGGATGACTCGTTGTCGAGATCGTCGCCGCCGAGCCAGCCGTCACTCGATTGCATGACGACTTCACGGGCGATGCCGAGGCACTGGCTCGGCTGGATGCCCACCGCCGTCATCCAGGCGAGCGCCAGATCCTCGTCGAGCACCGCGGGATCGCCCTTGCGGCGGCTGACCCAGCGGGCTTCGCCGTCGAAGCGAACCCGCTGCGGACGCGCGGCCGGAGCCAGGGGCGGGAGTGGTGCGTGGACGATGTCCCACTCGACAACCCTGCCCGACTCGGGGCCCGGCATCTTCGGGTTCAGCCGGTCCGGCACGCGGTAGACGCCGAAGACGAGATCGGGTCGGGCCGCGAGACCCGTTGCGGCGAGATGGTCGGCGAGGTCCTCGAACTGAGCATTGCCGCGGGTTGCGATCCTGCTCAGCACGGGCGCCGTTCGATCGTGAGCCAGGTATGGCCGCCGGGCGGCGTCGCGGGCGGCCCGCTCGCCCTCGACGATCAGGCGGCGCTGCTCGGGAGCGGGATCGGGACCGAACTCGCTGCCGATGCCCAGCATTGCCTTCGGGTCGGCGAGACTGGCGGCGGTCGCTTTGAGGTCGCGGAAGGACTTCTTGAGATCGTCTGCGACGCTTCCGGTTGCGCGTGCCGCCTCGCTGGGCTTGGGCAGATCGGGAACCGTGCCCCAGAAGTGGGCGCCGGCGGGCCCTCCGAGCACCTCGCCGTCGAGGCGCGCCTGGTGTTCGGCTCGCGATCGTTCCCACTCCACATCCGCTTGTTGGACTGCCGCGGCGCCCGGGGTGAATGGGGCGACGGGGGTGGCGTTCGGCTGCTGCCGCTCGGCCACCTTTGCGTCGAATTCGGCCCGCGCCGCTGACGACTTCTGCTCCCACTTTTTTTGGTTGCGTCGTGCGTACATGTTCCAGAGCCCCATCGCACGAGTATCGACACCTCGTTGCGGTTGGTCAGGGAAATGGCGGAAGCGACCCGGGTTCGCGACGTCCATGGTTTGCGCACAACCGCCCCGCAACACCCGTGGCTGTTCTAATCTGGCGGTTTGCTGCCAGGCCGACGGGGGACGCCAATGCGAGCTAGGGGAATCGTTGGTGCGGCGATGCTCGCGCTCGGCGTCGGCGTCGGCGGGCTAACGGGATGCGGAACCCAGGGCGGCGGTTCGACGGCGAGTTCGGAGTCGGCGTCGACGACCACGCCATCGACCACGGGAGTGCCCGATACGGTGGCGGCCTGCCAGGCGGGCGTGCGGATGAGCGGCAGGATTCCGCCAGGAGCCGACCCGGACGAGCCCGACCCCACGCCGCAGCAGATGAAGGACTGGGCCGCAACGGTGGCCCCCGACTTCGAGGTCTTCGCGGCGAGCGTCCCCGCTGACCTGGCGACCGCCGTCGCGACACAGCGCGCCGAGCTCCAGAAGGCCCAGCGCGGCGAGCGGCTGAACGTGCAGGATCCCGCAAGCACCAAGGCGTCCAACGCCATCGGCGGCTTCCTGTTCGACGAGTGCGGTCTGCAGCGCCTCGACGCCGTCAGCTCGGATGGTCGTCTCGGTCCCATGCCGACGACGCTGCACGCGGGTCCGGTGGTGGTCCGGTTCACCAACACCGGCGAGCCGTCCCGCGATGCCTTCGTGCTGCTCGTCGCGCGGGTCAGGGATGGTGCGACGTTTTCGGTGCAGGACGTGACGTCGGGGAAGGTGGACTTCGCGGATGTCGCCGACGTCGTGTCCGGCGTACAACCCGGCGATGGTCGAACGGGATACGGCGCCTTCACGTTGGCGACCGGACGCTACCTCGCGGTCAGCGTGTTGGGCGTCCCGCCGGAGTTCGCGGGCGGCGTCGATGCCGCGGAGTTCACGGTCGCCTAGCAGACGGCCCGGCCGTCACGCCTCGACGTCGAAGAGCTCTTCGGTATCGGCGCTCGATACCCGCTCGGCGAGAACGGCTTTCAGCTCGTCGAGGCGAAGCTCCTGAGCCGGACTGCGCGGGTCGGTGCGGGCCAGGTCGATGAACTCGTCGGTGACGAAGCCGTCGCGCAGTAGCACCATCACCGATTCGGCGCCCACGCCGATCTCGAACACGAAGTCCTCCAACAGATTGCCGCGGTCGGGTCGCACCAACGTGCGGTCGACCGTGAAGCGGCCGTCGGTGACGGCACGGGTGATGGCTTCGAAGGCGTCGCGGGCGCCGGGACCGCGGAACGGTGTGCGTACGGTGATTGCCCGGCGTTCGGGTGGTGCATCGGGTGAGAGTAGGCCGAACGCACGCTGGAGCGCCTTGAACGCAATCGCGACACCCGCGGGCGAATGCGGCCCGGCATAGCGCAGGGCGTCGTCGAGCGTGAACGCGATCGTCCGGCCACGCTCTTCGACCGCGAGGGCGTCGCTCATCGGGACACGATCACCGGCGGCTGGTGCGCCCGCACCGGTGGCAGGTCACCGGTGAACTTCTCCACTTGAACCAGTACGTGCGCACCCGTGCAACCCTTGGCCAGCGACGACGTGCCGACGTCGGCGGTCAGCACGTTGGGGTTGCCGTGCACGCACATGCGTCTGGGTCGGCAGGATCCTCCGGGTCGTACCATGCGCCCGTCGGCAGTTGCACGACCCTCGGGCGCAGACCGTCGTCGATCACGACGCCGGCCAGGCACGCGCCGCGGTCGTTGAACACCCGCACCACGTCGCCATCGACCAGGCCACGGTCAGCTGCATCAGCGGGGTGCATCCGGATCGGTTCGCGCCCTTCGACTTTCGAGCTCTGGCTGGTGGCCCCACCGTCGAGTTGGCTGTGCAGGCGGCTGGCGGGCTGGTTGGCCAGCAGGTGCAGCGGATAGGTGTCGGCGCGGGCGACCGCCGAGCCATTCGGTGGGCTCGTACCACGTCGGGTGGCCCGCGCAGTCGGCGTAGCCGAACCCGTCGATGTTGGTCGAGAAGATCTCGATGCGCCCGCTCGGCGTGCCCAGTCGATGGGCCACCGGGTCGGCGCGGAAGTCGGCGAGCAGTGTCAGCCCGGCCTCGGTGGGAAGACGCAGCCGGCCGGCGCTCCAGAACTCCTCGAACGATGGCACGGCGAAATCCAGTTCGGCGGACCACTTGTCGTACATGTGCACCAGCCACTCCTGGGCGGTGCGGCCCTCGGTGAACTGCGTCGCCGAAGCCGAGTCGGTGCGGCCAGCGCGGCAAAGGTCGTGTAGTCGTCGCGCGACTCGGCGTACGGCTCGGCCAGTGCGGGCATGGCCACCAGCAGCGGATCGTTGCGCGAGCCGGAGTAGTCGTCGCGTTCGTAGGCGGTGGTTGAGGGTACGACGATGTCGGCGTGCTTGGCCATCGCCGTCCAGTACGGGTCGTGCACGACGATGGTGTCCGGACGCGCCAGCGCCCGGCGCAGCCGAGGGATGTTCTGGTGGTGATGGAACGGGTTGCCGCCGGCCCAGTACACGCATTTGATGTCGGGGTAGGTCAACCGCCGCCCGTTGTAGTCGAACTCCTCGCCGGGGTGCAGCAGCATGTCGCTGACGGCGGCCACCGGGATGAACGTCGACACCGGGTTCAGCCCCTGCGGGAACGTCGGCAACCGGCAGCGCAGCGGGTGGCAGGCCCGGCTTCGTTCATCGAACCGTACCCGTGCCCGAAACCGCCTCCGGGAAGCCCGATCTGGCCGAGCATCGCGGCCAGCACCAGCCCCATCCACGGCGCCTGCTCGCCGTGCCGGACCCGTTGCAGCGACCAGCTGACGGTGACCATCGTGCGCCCGGCGGCCATCCGCCGGGCCAAGCGCGGTCAGCGCGTCGGCGGGCAGCCCGCAGATGGCCGATGCCCACCGCGGTGACTTGGGTGTGCCGTCGTCGGCGCCGAGCAGGTACCGCTCGAAGGGTTCGTAACCGGTGCAGTAGGTCTCGAGGAAACTCGCGGTCGGCCAACCCTTCGGTCGGCCAGCACGTAGGCCGAGCGCCAGCATGATCGCGACGTCGGTGCCCGGCACCGGCGCGAACCATTCGCAGTCACCGTCGACGTCGTCGCGCAGGGGGCTGATCGACACGACCTTCCCGCCGCGGTCGCGCAGCCGCTGCATCGAGTTGCGGGCCGGGTGCGCGGTGGTGCCGCCGTGATTGACCGCCGATGTTCTTCAGTGCCACACCGCCGAAGCACACCATCAGGTCGGTGTGTTCGGCGATGACGTCCCATTGCGTGGACCGCTTGAACAGGTCGTCGTGGGTGCCGACCACCCGCGGCATGATCACTCCGGTGGCGCCGAGGCTGTAGGAGTGTCGCGAGAAGGTATATCCGCCAAGCATTTCAGGAAGCGGTGCACCTGGCTCTGAGCGTGGTGAAACCGCCCCGCGCTGGCCCAGCCGTAGGAGCCGCCGTAGATGGCCTCGTTGCCGTGGGTGTCGACGATGCGGCGCAGTTCGTCGGCCAGCAGTTCGGTCAGCTCGTCCCAGCCGACGGCGACGAACTCGTCGGCGCCGCGCCGCGACTGGGGCCCGGTCCGTCGTCCAGCCAGCCGCGGCGCACCGCCGGGCCGGTGATCCGCGAGCGGTGCCGAAGCGAGCCGGGCAGGTTGCCGAGCAACGGCGACGGGTCGTCGTCCCCGTCGAATGGCCGTACCTACGCGATGTCGCCATCGCGTACGTCGGCGGTGAAACGCCCCCCAGTGCGTCAATGAGGTCCGACCGGTCGCCATGGCGCCGAGTCTAAGGCGCTGCGGCGACGGCTTCCGCGCTCCCAACCATCCGGTTGGGTGGTATAAGCTCGGGCCCAATTCTTCCTCACATCCCACTCCCGACCTCGGAGGTCATCCATGGGCTCGCCCAGTCAGGTAGTCAAGTACGACCGCACCCTCTTCGAGCCCGAGCACGACCTGTTCCGCGAGTCGTATCGCGCATTCCTCGACCGCCATGTCGCGCCGTTCCACGAGCAGTGGGAGAAGGACAAGATCGTCGATCGCGGCGTCTGGCTCGAGGCCGGCAAGCAGGGCTTTCTCGGCATGGCGGTGCCCGAGGAGTACGG
Organism: uncultured Actinomycetota bacterium; assembly: GCA_963849055.1. Classification (GTDB taxonomy): domain Bacteria; phylum Actinomycetota; class Actinomycetes; order Mycobacteriales; family Mycobacteriaceae; genus Mycobacterium. Next base: position 251,358 of record CAWKFI010000007.1, on the reverse strand, counting down.
CGGCGGCGGCAACCCCGACTTCCGCTACAACGTCGTCATCACCGAGGAGACCACGGCGGGCCGGTACAGCGGCCTGGGCTTCACGCTGCAGAACGACGTCATCGCGCCCTACCTGCTGCGCCTGGCCACCGACGAACAGAAGCAGCGTTGGCTACCGGGGTTCTGTTCGGGTGAATTGATCACGGCGATCGCAATGACCGAACCCGGCACCGGCAGCGACCTCCAGGGCATCAAGGCCCGTGCGGTCAAGCACGACGACCACTACGTGCTCAACGGATCCAAGACGTTCATCACCAACGGCATCCACGCCGACCTGGTGATCGTCGTCGCGTGCACCGACCCGGACAAGGGCGCGCAGGGCTTCTCGCTGCTGGTCGTCGAGCGGGGCATGGAGGGGTTCGAGCGCGGCCGCCATCTGGAGAAGATCGGGCTGGACGCGCAGGACACCGCCGAGCTGTCCTTCACCGACGTGAAGGTGCCCGCCGAGAACCTGCTCGGCGAGGAGGGCCTCGGTTTCGTCTACCTGATGCAGAACCTGCCGCAGGAACGGATCAGCATCGCGGTCATGGCAGCGGCGGCCATGGAGGAGGTTCTGGCCTCGACGCTGCAGTACACCAAGGAGCGCAAGGCATTCGGCAAGCCGATCGGCAGCTTCCAGAACACCCGCTTCACGCTCGCCGAGCTGGCGACGGAGGCCACCGCGGTGCGGATCATGGTCGACGAGTTCCTCCGCCTGCACCTCGAGGAGAAGCTGACGGTCGAGCAGGCAGCGATGGCGAAGTGGTACTCCACCGAGGCTCAGGTCCGGTTGGTCGACCGCTGCCTGCAGTTGCACGGCGGGTACGGCTACATGCGCGAATACCCGGTCGCCAAGGCCTTCCTGGACTCGCGGATTCAGACCATCTACGGCGGCACGACGGAGATCATGAAGGAGATCATCGGCCGCAGCCTGGGCGTCTAGCCCGCGCGTCGAATGCAAGTTTCCTGGGTTGCCCGCGCGACACAGTCCCGCGACCGGTTGGATATCCCTCAAGATGGACGTCGTCTGTCGCACAGTTGACGGGCGCGAATATTTAATGGGGCTTGTGCCGGATCGGGGTGAAGACGGATGAGCGGGCTGCGAACCGTGTTGGGGACGGTTGCGAGGCGCGCGGGCATGGGGCTTGCCATGGCCGCTGCTGTCGTGCTGCTCGCCCCCATCGCCGCGGCGACACCGGAGAGCGATGCCGATGCCGCGATCAACGGGGCGTGGGAGGCTGGCGGGGGCGCCACCGGTCCGCTCGGGCCGAAGGATGGCGGCGTCTACCCCGTCGGTACTGGGTTCGGCCAGAACTTCGCGGGCGGCAAGGTGTTCTTCACTCCGGACACCGGCGCGCACATCATGCAGGGGGCGATCCTCGACAAGTACATGTCGTTGGGCGGCCCCGCCGACGGCGATCTGGGCTTCCCCAACATCGATGAGGGCGGCGGCAAGGCCCCGAACAGTCGGAACACCACGTTCAGCGCCGCCGACAATCCGGTGATCTTTTGGACGCCCGACACCGGTGCTCGCGTCGTTCGCGGCGCCATCAACGCGGCATGGGACAGACTCGGCGGTTCGGCGGGAGTGCTGGGCGTACCGACCGACGACGAGGTGTACAGCGGCGACGTCGTATCGCAGAACTTCTCCGGCGGCCAGGTGTCCTGGAACGCGAAGACCAAGGCATTCACTACGACACCGCCCGAACTCGCCGATCAACTTGCGGGCCTCGCGGTTCCTGGCGACGCGACCTCGGCCATCAACGCGGCACGCCGGGCCGCCGGGGGGCCGCTCGGACCGCTGGGCGCCGCGCAGGGCCCGCCGAGCGAGGTCGGCGCCGACGGGCTGACGCAGACCTTCGCCGGCGGCAAGATCTTCTACAGCCCCGAGACCGGAGCCAGCGTGGTCACCGGCCAGGTCCTCGCCAAGTACGAGAGCGTCGGCGGTCCGGGCGGCGACCTGGGCTTCCCCACCGGCAGTGAGTCCGATGGCGGTTTGGCCCCGATGAGCCGCATCGCCACCTTCTCCGCGGCGGATCAGCCGGTGATCTTCTGGACGCCCGATTTCGGCGCCGTCATCGTGCGCGGTGCGATGAATGCGGCGTGGACCAAGCTCGGGGGAGCGACGGGCGAACTCGGTGCGCCCACCGCCGACCAGACCGAGAACGGCGACGTTGTCACGCAGAAGTTCAGTGGTGGCGCCATCTCCTGGAACAAGTCGACCAAGGCGTTCAGCACCGAACCGCCCGCTCTCGCCTCGGCGCTGTCGGGTCTGGAGGTGCCCGGACAGAGCGCGCCGGAGGCGCCGCCCGCTGCACCGCAGGCATCGGGCGAGGACGGTGACAAGTGGTACTCGAATCTGCAGTGGTGGTGGTTCGCGGCGATCATTCCGGTCGTGCTGCTGGTGGCAGCGGTCGCGACCGCGGTGGTGTTGCACGGGCGGCGCAGCGATGACCGGGCGCCGCTGAACCAGTTCGACGACCACGACGATCACGCCGACGGGGTCTTCGAATCCGGCCCGATGCCGTCGGCCAAGAGTGGTGCCGGCGATGCCTTCGCGCCGCCGAATGCATGGATGCCCCCGGGGGACGTTCACCCCGATCACGACGGGGATGACGAACCGACTCGGGCCACCGCTGCGCTGCCCGACGGCTTCCCCGACGACCAGGACTCGATCGACACCGCGCCGACGCGCATCGAGGGGGAGGCGCACGCCGAGGCGTTCGCGGCCGGGACGGGTCCTCGGTCCGAGGAGGATTCGGTACCCGAGCCACAACACGACCCTGAACCCGAGCCCCCGAGTGGACCGCCAAGCGGTCGGCACGCCGCGATCGTCATCGAGGAGCCGGCGCCCGCACAGACGGCACTTCGGTTGGCACACGGCGATCCGTATCACGCACCCGACGGGTATCCGGTCAAGGCCGATACCACGACCGGTCTCTACTGGCTGCCGGGAAACGGCCGCTACGACGAGGCGCGCGCCGAAATCTGGTTTGCCAGTGAGGAATTCGCGTTGACGAACGGCTTCGTCAAGGGCTGAGCAGCCGGACCCGCGTCAGACCTTACGGATGACGGTGACGACCTTGCCCAGGATGGCGGCCTCGTTGCCGGGGATGGGGTCGAATGCCGGGTTGTGCGGCATGAGCCACACCTGACCGCGGGTGCGCTTGAAGGTCTTCACCGTCGCCTCGCCGTCGATCATCGCGGCGACGATGTCGCCGTTGTCCGCGACGTTCTGCTGACGGATGACCACCCAGTCGCCGTCGCAGATCGCGGCATCCACCATCGACTCACCGACGACCTTGAGCAGGAACAGTGAGCCCTCGCCGACCAGTTCACGCGGCAGCGGGAACACGTCCTCGACGGCCTGCTCGGCCAGGATCGGTCCGCCGGCCGCGATGCGTCCCAGAACGGGGACGAACGTCGGTACGGGTAGGGCGTCGGAGCCGTCGACGTCGGTGGTCACGGTGGCTGCGGCGACGTCGTCGGCACTGCGCACGTCGACCGCGCGCGGCCGGTTGGCGTCGCGCCGTAGATAGCCCTTGCGCTCGAGGGTGCGCAGTTGGTGGGCGACCGACGAGGTGGAGGTCAGCCCGACGGCGTCGCCGATCTCACGGATGCTTGGCGGATATCCCCTTGTGGTCACCGAGGAGCGGATGACCTCGAGGATGGTGCGTTGACGCTCGGTGAGGGCGGTGTCCCGGCTGTCGCTGCTGTCACTCATGGCGCCGAATGTAGTCGTCCTCGGCACGATAATCAAACATGTGTTCGACGCGTGTCGCATCCGGATCCGCTCGGCCCGGGACTTGTCGGTACCCCAAGTTATCGTTTGCAACAGTTCGATCACATGTTCTAGTCATCGAACACCTGAGCGATTATGGTTTCGAACACAAGAGCGAACAACGCATCATCGAACACACCGAAAGGCCCGCAGATGACCACCATCACCCGCGAGAATCCCACCGATGTCGTCGTCCGGCCCGTCCGACCCGCCGCGCGGCGCCGGCCGAGGTCCAGCCGACCGGCCGGCGCGCCGCTGCGCTACCACGGCACGGGAGTGCTGATGTCGCGCGCATCGCACCGCCGCAAGCCCATCACCCCGCTGACCACGGTGCTGCTCGCCCTCGTGGCGGCCGGGATCACGGTGTGGCTGGGTCTGGTGGCCCAGCTGGGCGCGCCGGCCGAGACGGCGGAGCAGGTGCCCGGTCGCCTCGCGGTGGTGCAGGTTCAGACCGGCGAGTCGCTGCAGCAGCTCGCGCAGCGCGTCGCACCCGATGCGCCGGTCGGTTCGGTCGTCGACCAGATCCGGGAACTGAACGAACTCGACTCGGCCGCGGTGGACGCCGGCCAGACGCTGATCGCGCCCGTCGGATGACCGGGCGCGATGCGGGATCAATGTCGCTGCCGTGCAACGGTACGCTCGTACCCGACCGAGGTGCTCGGGCTAGTCGACGGCAGCGAAGGAGCGGTGATGCACTGTCCGTTCTGCCGTCACCCCGACTCGCGGGTGGTCGATTCCCGCGAGGCCGATGAGGGCCAGGCGATCCGGCGTCGCCGGTCGTGCCCCGAGTGCGGCCGCCGATTCACCACCGTGGAGACCGCCGTGCTGGCTGTCGTGAAGCGCAGTGGGGTCACCGAGCCGTTCAGTCGCGAGAAGGTCATCCGAGGCGTGCGGCGCGCCTGTCAGGGTCGCCAAGTCGACGACGACGCCCTGAACATGCTGGCGCAACAGGTGGAGGACGCCGTTCGCGCGGCCGGGTCGCCTGAAGTCCCCAGCAACGAGGTCGGCCTGGCCATCCTTGGCCCGCTGCGCGACCTCGACGAAGTCGCCTATCTAAGGTTCGCCTCGGTGTACCGCTCGTTCTCCTCCGCGGACGACTTCGAGCGTGAGATCGAGGCGCTGCGAGCGCATCGCGGCGTGGCGTCGAGCTGACGTCCGACGTCAGTCGATCTGCCTGACCCCGTCGTCGACCACGCGACCCGCCACCTTGACCCAGCCCTCCGGACTCCAAACCGTGCGGATCTGCGAACCCTTTCCCTGCGTGATCGACAGATCCCGGCTCAGGTAGTCGGTGATGCGCACGGCGGCGGCGCCGGTCGCCTCATCCTCGGGAACGCCGAGGTGGGTGGCGAACATCCTGGACCGAATGGTTCCCTCGCCCTTGTCGATCCACGCCCACAGGTAGTGCTCGACGTCATCGGTGTAGTCGTCGGGATCTGCGCCGAGGACCTCGTCGACCGAGCTCAGGTCGTAGATGGAGAAGTCTGGCGCCCAGTCGGCGCGGGCGCTGATCACGGTGAACTCACCGTCGGCTTCCGACTGGTACTCCACCTGCACGACGCCCGCGGGCACCTGCAGCGTCTTGATCGGCGTCCCACGCTGCTTCAGCCACCACGCCGCCCCGACCGTCGGGTGTCCGGCGAACGGCAACTCGGTCGTAGGGGTGAAGATGTGCGCGACGGCGGTGTTGGCGCCGGACTTCGGGAGTGCGACGAAGATGGTTTCGCTGTAACCCAACTCCGTGGCGATGCGTTGCCGATCGCCGGGATTCACCAGGCTGGCGTCGACGACGCCGAGGGGATTGCCGAAATTGCCGTCTGCGTCGGTGAATACGCGCAGCACGGTCACGTCGATGGCCATGCGCCGATGCTACTTCGTCGGCTCGGCCGTGCGGTTGGCTGTCGGTCAGGTTGCGCTGCGCTCGTCGGCGCCCATCGCGTCGAGCACCGCCACTCGGGTGCCGACCGACCCGGTGATGGTGGCTTCCCTGATGCCGTTGCGCAGCAGGCTGCGCAGCATGTCCTGGTCGTACACCGCGGGCTCGGTCGAATCGATGAACTTCTCGACGACCTCGACGAAGCGGTCCGGGTCGTCGTGGAAGGGGAAGTGACCCGAACCCTCGAAGACCTCGAGGAGGGATCCGGGCATCGCGGCAGTGCGCCATCCGGGCGTGGCTGACCGGGATCACCGAGTCGCGTGACCCCCAGATCAATTGCACGGGAACGGATTCCGTCAAATAACATCGGTCGAGCATCGTCACCACCTGGCCACGCCAGTCCACCACCGCGCGCAGGGTGCGGGCGAAGGCCGACGAGGCGGTCGGCTCGGGAAGGTCGGCGAGGATGCGCAGCACGTCGGGAAGATCGCGGCCGAGGCCGGTCGATCCGAACAGGGCGCCGCCGAGTCGCCCGACCACCTGCAGCGCGGGCAGCACCATCGGCAGTCGCAGCAGCGCAAGTGCCTCGGTGCCCATCGGCAGGGATGCGATGCGCAGCGCGACGTTGACGTCCTTGGTCACGCCGCCCGCGCCGATGAGGATCAGCCGGTCGACCAGTTGCGGGAACTGGTAGGCGAATTGCATCGCAACCCCGCCGCCGAGCGAGTGGCCGACGACGGTGACCCGTTCGATGTCGAGCACGCTCAGCAGATCACGCATGCCGTTGGCGTAGGCCGCAACCGAGTAATCCGCGCGGGGCTTGTCCGACTCGCCGTGGCCGAGCAGGTCGGGGGCGATGACGGTGAACCGCTGCGCCAGCTTGGACTGCACCGTGCTCCACGTCGTGGAGTTGTCGCCGATGCCGTGGATCAGCAGGATCGCCGGACCGGAGCCGGCGACCCGGAACGCGCGCCGGTATCCGTGGATGGTGTGGTACTGCAGAGTCGGGGTGAGTTCACGCACGGTGCGCAGATTGGGCTTTCGCTCCGTCATGATCGCCAACTCCGTCGTCGGGCCCGATTAGGGCGATGCGATGCCGCCGTCACCATCCCTCGGATCCTCGCCCGATTGCTGGGCAAGGAACCGCTCGAACTCGGCACCGAGTTCATCACCGCTTGGGAGATCTTCGTCCCGCGCCAGCAACGACCGGTTCTCCTGAGCGGCAACGAACGCATCGTACTGGCGCTCGAGGGCGGTCACCACCTGAGCGACTTCCGCGCTCGATTCGACCTGCTCGTTGATCTTGGTGAGCACCTCGGCGCCCGCCTCGCCCAGCGCCGCCAGCGGGATCTGCAAACTACCGGTCCTGGCGACCTCGGCGAGTAACGCCTCCGCCGCCGCCGGATAGTCGGTCTGCGCCAGGTAGTGCGGCACGTGCACGGTGAACCCGACGGCCTCGTGGCCGTGCTGGGCCATCCGGTATTCGAGCAGGTTGGACACGCTCGCAGGCACCTGAACCTCGCCGACCCACGGCTGGTGCTCGGCGATGAGCTCCTTGTCGGTGGAGTGCGCGGTCATGGTGACGGGGCGGGTGTGCGGCACCGCCATGGGAATCGTGCCCAGCCCGATGACCTGGCGTACGCCGAGCCGCTCGGCCAGCAGTCGCACCGCCGTGATGAACCGCTCCCACCGCAGGTCCGGTTCCATGCCGGCGAGCAGCAGGAACGGCGTGCCGACGGTGTCGTGCAGCGCGTAGAGGTTCAGTTCGGGATCGTCGTAGTGCGTGAAGTGGTCGGTCTTGAACGTCATCAACGGCCGACGCGACCGGTAGTCGAGTAACTCGTCGATCGCGAAGGACGCCACCAACTCGGTGTCGAGGGTGTCCTTCAGGTGCGTCGCGGCCAGCTTGATCGCGTGACCGGCGTCGGAGAAGCCCTCGAGAGCGTGGATCAGTACCGGGCCCCGGCCGTCCGCAGACGACAGCTGCGGCGCAGGGAACTCCAGCTCGTACATCCCGGTCTGCTCCGGGTGGTACTGCTCAGGGCCTTCTGGGTGATCGGCCATGCTGCTTCGCCTCCTTGGTGACACCTAGTGTCCCGCACATTGCAATGATTGCCATCGCTGGCCCACGCAAACAGTTCGAACAAGCAGCGCCTACCAGCTCATTCCGTCGGCGCGGCGGGTGAGCGGCAATCGAACCCGTCGCCACACAGTGTCGTCGGGCAAGATCGGTGAGCATGCGCGCCGTCCGGATCGTTCTCCTGACGGCCGTACTGGCGTCTGCGGTCTGCTGTGCGGGTCCGGCGCCCACCACGCCTGCCGAGGGTACGACGACCACCACGTCGTCGGTAGCGGCCGCCACGCCGGTACCCCCGCAGCCCCGGGTCGGGCGCGGTGTTCATCGGCGGGCGATCCCTGCACGCCTGTTCCGCGGCGGTGCTGGATTCGACGGCGGGTGACCTGATCCTCACCGCGGCGCATTGCATGGCCGACGGCATCGATGCGTACTTCGTGCCGGGATTCGCCGACACGGCCGCCGGCTCCGACTTCTTCCACGTGGACGCCGTCTACCTGGACCCGCGGTGGGTGAGCGACCAGGATCCGGTCGCCGACTTCGCCATCGCCCGGGTCAGCCGCGACGGCGGTTCGGTCGAAGCGCAGGCGGGCGGGGGCTTCCGGCTGGGCACGGCACCCAAGGCGGGCACCGACGTCACCGTCACGGGCTATCCGGTGGGGGAGGGCGGACAGCCGATCGGCTGCAGGGCCCGACACGTCGGCCACGGAGCGCGGGTTTCCGTCGTTGCCCTGCGGGGGTCTGGTCGACGGCACCAGTGGTTCGCCGTGGGTGGTGGGTTCGGTGATCGCCGGCTTGATCGGGGGCCTGGACGGCGGCGGATGCGAGGAGAAGGTGTCCTACTCGCCGCCGTTCGACGGTGCCGTCGCGCAGCTGCTCGCGCGCGCCGAAGCCGGGGGACCGCCGACGACGCGCCCACCGTCTTCGACGACGACTGCTGAGCTCGTTACGCCCTGAACTGGCTCAGCGCGCGCAGCTTGTTCATCACGTCCAGCGCCGCCACCTTGTAGGCCTCCGAGAACGTCGGGTAGTTGAACACTGCGTCGACGAGGTATTCGACGGTGCCGCCGCATCCCATGACGGCCTGGCCGATGTGCACCATCTCGGTGGCATTGGTGCCGAAGATGTGCACGCCGAGCAGGCGCAGATCCTCGGTCGAGACCGAGCAGCTTGAGCATGCCGTAGGAGTCGCCGGCGATCTGGCCGCGCGCCAGCTCGCGGTAGCGCGACACCCCGACCTCGTAGGGGATCGGAGTCCTTGGTCAGATCCACCTCGGTGGCGCCGACGTAGGACACCTCGGGGATCGAGTAGATGCCGATCGGCTGCAGCTCGGTCATGCCCTTGCTGGGCTCGCCGAACGCGTGATAGGCGGCGAGCCGGCCCTGGTCCATCGAGGTGGCCGCCAGCGCCGGGAACCCGATGACGTCGCCGACGGCGTAGATGTGGTCGACCTTGGTCTGGTAGTTGTCGTCGACGAAGATCCGGCCGCGGTTGTCGGCCTCCAGGCCGGCGTCGGGCAGGTCGAGGTGCTCGGTCTGGCCCTGCCGGCCCGCCGAGTACATCACCGTCTCGGCGGGGATCTGCTTGCCGCTGGCCAGCGTGGTCACGGTGCCCGACGAGCCGACGTCGACGGCGGTCACCTCCTCGCCGAAGCGGAACGTGACGGCGAGGTCGCGCAGGTGGAAGCTGCAGCGCCTCGACGATCTCGGGGTCGCAGAAGTCCAGCATCGAGTCGCGCTTCTCGACGACGGTGACCTTGGTGCCGAGCGCGGCGAACATCGAGGCGTACTCGATGCCGATGACGCCGGCGCCGACCACCACCATCGAGGTGGGGATGGTCTTGAGGTCGAGGATGCCGTCGGAGTCCAGCACGCGGTTGCTCGTCGAACTCGACGCCTGCCGGCCGCAGCGGCTTGGTGCCGGTCGCGATGACGATGTTGCGGCCGCGACACGGTGATTCGTTCGGCGCGGCTGGGGTCTTCGACCTGCAAGGAGTGCGCGTCGATGAAGCGGGCGTGCCCGATGTAGAGCTCGACGCGGTTGCGCATCAGCTGCGAGCGCACGACGTCGATCTCCTTGCCGATGACGTGCTGGGTGCGGGCCAGCAGATCGGCCGGGGTGATCTTCTCCTTGACCCGGTAGCTGGCGCCGTACAGCTCGCGCTGGCTCATGCCGGTGAGGTAGACGACCGCCTCGCGCAGCGTCTTCGACGGGATGGTGCCGGTGTTGACGCAGACGCCGCCGAGCATGAGGCCGCGTTCGATCACCGCGACCGACTTGCCGAGCTTGGCGGCGGCGATGGCGGCCTTCTGCCCGCCAGGCCCGGAACCGATGACGACGAGGTCGTATTCCTGCGTGGAACCCATGGCAGAAGGTCTACGCCGGTTGCGCCGATCTCGCATGCCGACGGGCGTCAATAGCGCGTGAACAACGGCCGTGTCATCCACAGACGCGACTTCATCCACAGCCGGCGCCGCGGACGCCGTCTGCGCCCGGAGTTCGACGGGGCGCGCTGAGACGTTCTGCGCATGACGATCTTCATCACATGCGCGACTTCCCCCTCCACCAGCCCGGCAAGCTCATCGCCGCCATACCGGCGGTGCTGGGCTTCGTTCCGGAGAAATCCCTCGTGCTGGTCACGATCGACGGCGGCGAGATGGGTTGCGTTATGCGGGTCGATCTCATCGACGACGTCTGTCGAATCGATCGACCGGATGGCGGAGGTGGCCGCCGCGAGCGGTCCCGAGGCGGCGATCGCGGTGATCGTCGACGAGGACGGGGCAGCGTGCCGGATGTGCAACGACGATCACCGCGAACTGGTCGACGCTCTCGGCGACGCGCTGGCCGCGGAAGGCATCGCTGCTGTGCGGCGCCCACGTCGTCGACCGGGTGGCGGCAGGCGGCCGGTGGCACTGCGCGGACGGCTGCGGCAACAACGGGACGATCGAGGATCCGTCGGCCTCGCCGCATGGCCGCCGCAGCCGTCCTGGACGGGCGCCGCCTCTACACCCGGCGGGCCGAGCTGCAGGAGGTGATCGCTGTGGCCGACCCCGTCCGCACCGCCACGCTGCGCGGCGTCATCGACCGACGCCGCGGCGTCGTTCGACGGCGACCAGCGCCCGCCGGACGAGGCCCGCGCGCGACGTCCGAGCACGCCATGGCCGCCGCCAGCGGATGCGATCGAGGGGCGGTGCCCATCCGACGACGACCTGGCGCGGCTGGCGTGCGGCGCTGACCGACCCGCGGGTGCGGGACACGTTGTACGCCTTGGCAGTTGGACGACGACGCCGCGTCCGCGGAGGCGTTGTGGGCGCTGCTGGCCCGAACCCTGCCGGAGCCGTGGCGCGTAGAGGCGCTGGTGCTGCTGGCCTTTTCGGCGTACGCGCGTGGCGACGGACCGCTGGCCGGAGTGTCGCTGGACGCCGCGCTGCGCTGCGACTCCGAACACCGGATGGCCGGCATGCTGGACCAGGCGCTGCAGATCGGCGATGCGCCCCGAGCAGATCCGGGAGCTGGCGCTCACCGGCTATCGGATGGCCAAGCAGCTCGGTGTGCAGACTGCCGCCGCGGCGAGCGTTCGGCAGGCGGGCTCGGTTAGACCTTCTCGACCTTGACGGCGTGGGCCATGTGGTGCGGCAGCTCGACCTGCTCGTGGCCGGGGATGACGATCATCACGCTGCCGTGGTCGCTGACCTGCACGGTCACGCGGGCGTTGGGGACCACGCCGGCGTCCTTGAGCCGCGCGATCAGGTCGATGTCGCCCTGGACGTGCTCGGTGAGCTGGCGCACCCGCACGGCGACCGGAAAACCGGTCGGCAGCTCGGTGAGCCGAACCAGGGACACGTCTTCGGTACCCGAGCCGACGATGCCGAGCTCGGACAGGCCGGGGATGGGGTTGCCGAACGGCGAGGTGGTCGGGTTGTCGAGGACCTGGACCAGGCGACGCTCGACGTCCTCGCTCATCACGTGTTCCCAGCGGCAGGCCTCGGCGTGCACCTCTTCCCAGGGGAGTCCGATGACGTCGACGAGAAGGCGCTCGGCCAGCCGGTGCTTGCGCATCACCGAGACGGCCAGCGCGCGGCCCTTGTCGGTCAGTTCCAGGTGGCGATCACCGGCGACGTGCAGCAGTCCGTCGCGCTCCATGCGCGACACGGTCTGGCTGACGGTGGGACCGCTCTGCTCGAGGCGTTCGGCGATGCGGGCGCGCAGCGGCACCACGCCCTCTTCCTCGAGGTCGTAGATGGTCCGCAGATACATCTCGGTGGTGTCGATCAGATCGTTCATGTGCGCCTTCCCAAAGCCCAGCGTCTCAGCCGAGTCTACCGGTGCAAGCGCCTGCAACAGGGGCCGACATCACCGCGTCCGCAATGTGATACCCGCCGCGGGTGCCGCGACGGGTATCACGGGGGGTCTGAGCTGGCGTGTCTAGCTGGCGTAGGAGCGCAACCGTTCGGCCCGCTCACCGTTGCGCAGCTTGGCCATCACCTCGCGCTCGATCTGGCGGACCCGCTCCCGGGACAGCCCGAACAGCTTGCCGATCTGGTCCAGCGTGCGGGGCTGGCCGTCGTCGAGGCCGAACCGCAGCCGGATGACCTGCTGCTCGCGCTCGTCGAGGGTGGCCAGGACGTGCCGGATGTCGGTGTGCAGCAGCTCGGAGATGACGGCGTTCTCGGCCGACATCGCCTCGGCGTCCTCGATGAAGTCGCCCAGCGGGGCTTCCTCGTCGCTGCCGACCGGCATGTCCAGGCTTACCGGGTCGCGGCTGTGCTCGAGCAGATCGGCGATCTTCTCGGCCGGGATGCCCGACTCCTCGGCCAGTTCCTCGTCGGTGGCCTCGCGGCCGAGGTTCTGGTGCATCTCACGCTTGATGCGGGCGAGCTTGTTGACCTGCTCGACGAGGTGGACCGGCAGCCGGATGGTGCGGCTCTGGTCGGCCATGCCGCGGGTGATGGCCTGGCGGATCCACCACGTGGCGTACGTCGAGAACTTGAATCCCTTGGCGTAGTCGAACTTCTCCATCGCACGGATCAGTCCGAGGTTGCCTTCCTGGATGAGGTCGAGCAGTGGCATGCCGCGTCCGGTGTAGCGCTTCGCCAGCGACACCACCAGGCGGAGGTTCGCCTCCAGCAGGTGACGTCGGGCGGCTTCGCCGTCGCGGACCACGGCCGCGAGTTCGCGCTTGCGGTTGTCGCCCAGTCGCTTCTTGGTGTCGAGAAGATGCTGCGCGTAAAGCCCAGCTTCGATGCGCTTCGCGAGCTCGACCTCGTCGGCCGCGTTGAGCAAGGCGGTCTTGCCAATGCCGTTGAGATACACGCGTACCAGATCAGCGGCGGGGCTCTGGGCGTCCAGATCGCTGTCGAAACGGCTTGCGGTGGCATTTGCCATTACGGCCTCCTGTCGGCTGGAACTGTCATGAGCTATAACGTCGTAGCGGCTCTAAGAGTTCCCACCGATCGCCCAGTTCACACCTTCTGACCTGCAGTTATTGTGCGGAGACCTGAGAATGTCCTGAGAATGGCGAAAGATTTCCCTCATCAGGGAACGTCGTGCCGCGACTCCGTCGATTCGGGTTGCGGCGGAAGGACGATCCGCCGCTCCAGCGCGGGCCGCTCGGCAGTCGGAAACAGTGGAATCCGTCGATCGCCCCGAGTATCGGCGTGGTTCCTCGGCCCGCCGCGGCGGCCGATCATTCGCGATCAACACGGCGATCCATGGCAGGGGAATCGACGCCACCAGGATGGCCAACGAGATCAAGCCGTTGTGCCAGATGCCGTACGCCAGGGCCGCCAACAGGAGCGCGGGCACGCGGAACGACATGATCGTCAGGTACTTGCGCACCCGCGCACGGTGCTGCTCTTCGTAGGGCTGCGCCGCGCGTGTGATGAGGACCGGCCGACCATCGTCGTCGAAACTCAGCTCTTGGCCGTGTTTCATACCTCTACTGTTCCACATCCGCGCCCAGGCAAAACGGTTCGGTTTCTAACCCATCCGATCCCGGGCACAATGAACGTCATGCAGACCGAGACCATCGAGCGCACCGACAGCGACGAACGCGTCGACGACGGGACTGACGACGACCGCCCCAAGTTCTTCCACTACGTGAAGAAGGACAAGATCGCCGAGAGTGCGGTCATGGGTACGCACGTCGTCGCGCTGTGCGGTGAGGTGTTCCCGGTGACGAAGTCGGCCAAGCCGGGCTCGCCGGTCTGCCCCGACTGCAAGCGGATCTACGAGTCGCTCAAGAAGTAGCGGCCGGCCGGTCCTTGACGGCCGGCTCGTCGGTGACGGCAGGCTCGTCCTTGGGGACCTCTCCGTTGGCCGTCGCGGTCTGGGACTCCTTGAGCGACTCGGCCTGCTCCTCGATCCAGCCGCGCAGTCGACGGGCGTGGGTGTCGGGGGCGGGCCACTCCTCCTGGACGGCGGCGTTCAGCTCGGCGCCCGAGCATGATGGCGAAGCCGAGGAAGAACGCGAACAGCAGGAACGCGATCGGGGTGGCCAGCGCGCCGTAGGTGTAACCGGTAGCGGTGATCCAGGTCAGGTAGAGCCGCAGGCCGACCGTGGCGACCAGGAACACGACGGCGGCCAGCACGGAGCCCAGCAGAAGCCGGTGGGTGGGCAGGGGTCTGGGCAGTGACACCCGGTAGAGGAAGCCCAACACCAGCACCAGGCCGATGAAGAGCACCGGGTAGTAGCCGAAGCGCATCTCGTTCGTCCCAACTGTCGGGGATGTACTCGGCGATCTTGATCGGCCCCAGCGCGATGAGCGGCGCGGTCACGATGACGAAGACCAACATCACGATGTACAGGCCGAGCGCGAAGAAGCGCTGGCGTACCGGGTGTCGCAGCGGGGTCTGGTCATGCGCCTCGACGATGGAGTCGACGAACGCCGACACCGCCGATGACCCCGCCCACAGCGAGATGACGAACCCGATCGACACCACTTCGCCGCGAGCGCCCAGCAACGATGTCGCGGATCGTCGGTTCGATGATCTCGTTGACGACGTTGGGCGAGAAGAAGCTGTCGGCGGTGCGGATCAGCCGATCCTCGATGGTCGGCAGCGTCTGCGGCCCGAACAGCGGCGCCACGTAGGCCAGGCTTCCCAACATCCCCAGCAGCAGCGGCGGCAGCGACAGTGCGCACCAGAACGCGGCTTGGGCCGACTCGGAGAAGATCGAGTCGTCCCAACTCTTGGACAAGGTGCGCTTGGTGATCCGCCAGATGTGGTGCCGGGACGGCTTCACCGGTGGGGGTTGGTCGCTCATGGCCACACCAGCAATACCCCATACCGCGCGATTACGCCCGAAGGCGACCACGCGGTGGGTCGATCAGGACTCGGCCGGACCGACCTCGATCACGGCGGCCAGCTCGATCAGCTTTGCCTCGTGCTCGTTGGCGTGATGCTGGCAAAACAGCAGTTCTGCTCCCGACGGCAGCTTCGCGCGTACGCGAGCGGCTGCGCCGCAGCGGTCGCAGCGATCAGCCCGGGTCAGTTCGGGGCTGGTCAGAGTTGCGTTCATGGGCTCCTCCTCCGTGTCGCGTGGCTCTACTGTGTCAGACGTTTTCGCTTCCGGCCTTGTTCCCCGGCCGTTCATCGGTGTGTCGTGTCTCACGTATTGGCGAAGTTGCGGGCACGGCAGGCTGGGCGCATGATCCCGACGCCACGTGTGCTGGTCCACCTCTGTAGCGCCGACGAGTGGCAGCGTGCGCGAGCGATGGGGGAGCTTCGGCCACCGTCGCTCGACGACGTCGGTTTCGTGCACCTTTCTGCTGTGGGGCAGGTTCACCTGCCGGCGAACCGCCTGTACGCCGGTCGCGCGGACATGGTCCTGCTGCGATGCGACTCCGCGTTGCTGGGAGCCCCGGTGCGGTGGGAACCCGGCGTGCCATCCGATCCGGCCGCCATGCTGCTTCCCGCACTTGTACGGACCGCTGCCGGTCGCCGCTGTGATGAGTATCACTCCGTATCTGCCTCGGCCCGACGGGACGTTCGCGGAACTACCGGTCGATCAGTCGGAGGCAACGTAGGCGTCGACCTCGATCTCGACGAGCAGTTCGGGGGAGATCAACGCCGAGACCTCGACCATCGTCGCGACGGGTCGGATGTCCCCGAACACCTCGGCGTGCACCGCTGCGATCTCCTCCCACCGGCCGATGTCGGTGACGAAGATCCGGGTGCGCACCACGTCGGTGATCGCGGCGCCGGCTTCGCGGAGGGCTAAGTCGATGCGACGCAACACTTCCCGGGCCTGGACGGCGGCGCCGTCACCCGGTGCGGTGGTGCCGGCGACGACGACCAGCGGGCCCACCCGTACCGCCCTCGCATAACCGACCGCGGATTCGAAGGGTGATCCCGACGACACGGTCACCCGCTGTTGAGGCATCCCCGGCACGCTAGGCGGGGACGGCTTCGACGATCGAAATCGGACCCGCGGTCGGTATTACGCGGGTCTGCCGGAAACCGGCGCGTGACAACAGCTCTGCGTATTCGACCGCGGTGCGTTCCCTCCCGCCGACGGACACCAGCATCTCGAGATCGAGGAACATGCCCGGATGCGACGGAGCGCCCTCGGGGAGCACCAATTCCAGCAACAGCAGTTTGCCGTTCGGCGCCATCGCGGTGCGTACGTTGCGCAGGATCGTCAGCGCGCTGGCCTCTTCCCAGTCGTGAATGATCGTCTTGAGCAGGTAGGCGTCGCCGCCCTCGGGCACCGAGTCGAAGAACGACCCACCCGTCACGGTGCACCGTGACGCGACGCCGGCGGCCTCGAGAACCGGACCGGCGCCCGCCACCACCGACGGCAGGTCGAACAGCACCCCGCGAGCGTCCGGGGCGCTGCCCAGCACCGCGGCCAGAAGCGCACCGTGTCCGCCACCGACGTCGACGATGAGCCGACGGTCGGTGAAATCGTATGCGGGGGAGACGGCGTCGATGGCCATGCTGGACATGCCGGTCATGAAGTCGTTGAAGACTGCCGCGTATTCGGGATCGGTCTCCAGGAAGTCGAAGAAGGGCATGCCCTGCAGATGGTCGACGGCGGGCTTGCCGGTGCGGACCGAATACGACAGGTTGCCCCAGTCGGCCCAGTGGTGCGGGTGGCCGAGGAACAACAGCATCGGGGCCATGCTGCCCGGGACGTCGGTGCGTAGCTTCTGGCCGAGGCGGGTGAGCTCGAAGCGGCCATCGCGACGCTGCTTGAACATCGACGCACTCGCCACGGCACGCATGAGCCGGTAGGTCGCTCCGGGGTCCGCGCCGACTCGGCGCGCCACGTCGTCGGCGCTGCGCGGCCCGTCGGCGAGCGCGTCCGCGATGCCAAGCTTGGCGACCACGCACAGCGCCTGTGTCAGCCAGGCGCCCTGAGCGACTTCGAAGAGCGCCAGATCGGCGGGAACGGCGGAGCGGTTGAGCCACTGGAGGCCGGCGCGGATTCGGCCGATGCCGTTGATCAGCCAGGGCGGCGGAGGTTTGCGGGAGTCGGACACGGATCGAAGGATACCGGCACGGTTGGAGGGCGACGGCAGTGTCCAGCGGGCGCCTACCTAGACTTACAAATCGTGGGAATTCTGTCAGGCCTCGCACCGTGGATCGTCTACTGGATCCTGGTCGGAAACGTGCCCTCGACCGCCGCCGTGGTCATTGCCCTCGCGGTCGCCATTTCGGCTGTCGCGATCGGACGCTGGCAGGGCAAGTCTTGGCACCTACTCGAAATCGGCGCCTTCGCAACGTTTTTGGTTTTGACGATCCTGACGTTCGCGTTGAGCGCGGCCGCGGTCGAGCGGTGGGCCCTGCCCGTCAGCATGATCGGCGTCTTGCTGGTCGCCTTGATCGGCGTGTTGATCGGCCGGCCGTTCGCCGGTGAGTACGCCGACGCTTCCGCGCCCACCGACGAGACCAGACGCGAACTGTTCGCGCGGATGTACACGCTCGTCACGTGGGTGTGGGTCGGCGCCTTCGCGGGCATGGCGGTGTCGACGTCGATCCCCGCGATCGTGGACGGCGGCGCGACGATCCTGGACTCGCGGACGCCGCTGTCGTTCGTCTGTTACTGGGCGGTGCCGTTCGCACTGCTAGGCGCCGCGGCACTCGCGGCGCGCGTCCTGGTCGAACGGATGACTGCCGCGGCCAACAGCCCGGACGTGGTCCGTCGCACCTCGTTCGTCGCCTTCCGCGAACTGGCGATCGACGAGCTGTACTACCTGGCGCGGCAGAAGGTCGAACGGGAAGTCGGAGCCGGGATGGAGGCGTTCGACGTTCAGGTCGGCAGCGCGGGTGTTCCCCTGACCGGTGACGAGTCCCGCGAATCGTGGCCTGCGACGTACAAGGTGCGCCCGCGCCGCTGACAGTCACCGACAGCGCGGTAGCAAACCGGACGATGTTTTGACGCAAACGCAAATTTAGGCCGTATGGGCACCTGCCCTCATCTAGTGTTCGTGGACCCCTACGACGAAGGCCAGGTACCCGCGATGACGGCAGAGGGTGTGGTAAACGCGGAACCGGCAGACGTCGAGTGCGTTGACTGTGGTTACGAGCCGGAGCTGAAACGGACTCTGGGTGGCTTTCAGGTGTTCGCGGTGTCCTTCGCGTTCATCTCGGTGGCCGTTGGGATCTTCGCGACGTACGACGACGTCCTCCTCAACTCGGGCCCGGTCGGGATCTGGCTGTGGATCCTCGCCGCGGTGGGCAGGCGCTGGTGGCGCTGGTGGTCGCGCAGTTCGCCGCACGCATCGCGCTCAGCGGCTCGTCCTACCAATGGGCGTCGCGGCTGGCGAATCCGAAGATCGGTTGGTTGTTCGGGTGGTTGACGTTCTGGTACTTGGCCATCGCCGTGGTCGCGGTGGACAACGCGCTGGCCAGCCAAGCCTTCATGCCCTTGGTGGGGATGGCCGAGAACGAGACCACCGCGCGGATCCTCACGGTGGCGATCCTGGTCGTTCAGGCGGTGCTGGTGATCGCATCGACGCGGCTGGTCGGACTGATCACCTCGGGTGCGGTGGGCATCGAACTGGGCATCGTGGTGGTGCTGGTGATCGCCCTGGGCGTCGTCATGATGTTCACCGGCAGCGGGGATCTGGGCAACCTCACCTCGCGCGGAATCGCGGTGGATTCGCCGAACTACTACGCGATCGGCGGCGGGTTGATGGCCGGCATGATCATGGGCCTCACCACGCTCGTCGGCTTCGACTCGGCGGCCAACCTCGCCGAGGAGGCCAAGGATCCGTTTCGCAGCGTCCCACGGGCGATCGTGGCATCGGTGGTCGCGGCAGGGGTGCTGGGGTTGCTGTTCCTGATCGCGCTCACCATCGCGATCGAGGACATCCCTGCGGTGACCAACAGCGGCTCGCCCGTGGCCGCGATCATCCGCAGCCAGCTCGGTGCCGGTCACCGAACGAATCCTGTTGGCGGGACTCGCGTTTGCGATGTTCGGGGCAGGGATGGTGGTGATGGCTGCCTGCTCGCGGCAGGTCTTCGCGATGGCACGTGACAAGCGGTTCCCTGCGCACGGGCTGATGCGGAAGGTCAACCCCAAGACGCAGACCCCGGTTTCGGCGACTCTCCTGATCCTCGCCGTCGGAGTGGTGCTGATGCTCGCGCTGCCCGGTGATGCACTGCTGCAGTTGATCATCGGCTCGACGATCCTGCCGGCCCTGATCTATGGCGCGATCGTGGTGCTGTACCTGGCGGTGCGGAAACGACTGGAGCACAAGGCTGGTGGATTCAGCTTGGGACGCTTCGAGTTGCCGGTCGCGATCGCGGCGCTGATCTGGGTGGCGTTCGTCTTGTTCGTACTCATGACACCGGCAGACGCGGGCGTGCCCACCATGATCGTCGTCGGCCTGATCCTCCTCGGCGGCGTCTACTTCGCGTACATGATGTTCTTCAACCGCGAGGTGCTCGACACCGAGCCGGGCGAGGACATCTTCGCGGCCGCTCTCGGAACGACGGAATGACCTCCACCACGGCACGGCCGGCCGAGCTGACCGGCCGCGTCGTCCGTCCCGGCGATGGCGATTATCCGGTGGCGCGCGCCGGCTGGAACCAATTCTTCGTCCACAAGCCGCGGGTGATCGTATTCGCCCAGGAGACTCGGGACGTCGTCAACGCGCTGGCGTGGGCGAGGCAGCACGGCGTCGCGCTTCGCGTGCGCAGCGGTGGACACTGCC
Organism: uncultured Actinomycetota bacterium; assembly: GCA_963849055.1. GTDB lineage: Bacteria > Actinomycetota > Actinomycetes > Mycobacteriales > Mycobacteriaceae > Mycobacterium. The sequence goes on along the minus strand of CAWKFI010000007.1, from coordinate 231,444 downwards.
TCGAGGGCTGGTCCAACGTCGACGACGGCATCGTGATCGACGTCAGCGAGATGAAGTCGGCCACAATCGATTCCGCATCGCACACCGCGACGGTCGGTGCGGGGCTCAACCAGTTGGAGGCGGTGACGGCGCTCGGCAAGGCCGGCTTCGCCGCGCCGACCGGCACCGAAGGGTCCGTCGGTCTCGTCGGCGCGACGCTCGGCGGCGGCTTCGGACTGCTCACCCGCCGGTTCGGCATGGCCTCCGACAACCTGCTGGCCGCAGAGATCGTCGTCGCGTCGGGCACCGACGGGGCCGAGGTGATCGTCGCCGACGAGGCGAACAACACGGATCTGCTCTGGGCGCTGCGCGGTGCGGGCAACGGCAACTTCGGGATCGTCACGTCGCTGACCTACGCCATTCATCCGCTCGCGCAGACCGTCTACGTCACCGCGAGCTGGTCCGGCCTTGGCGATCTACCCGAGGTGTTCGACGCCTGGCAGCGCTCCGCGCCCTACGTCGACGACCGTCTCACCAGCCAGCTCGAGATACGCCGCGGCGAGATCCAGCTGATCGGCGTTCTCGTCGCGGGGTCAGAGGCGGAGGCGAGCCAGCTCCTGGCGCCCGATCCTGTCGGTCGGCCATCCCGACGTCTCGATGAAGGAGGCGGCCTGGGCCGACATCTACGCGGGCTTCCAGATCCCGACCCCAGACGAGCCCGCGAACTGGAAGTTCAACTCGCAGTTCATCTCCGAGCCCTTCTCCGCAGAAGCCATCGAGCTCGTCGCTGCGTTCATGGCGAAGGCCCCCACGGCGGACTGCAACTACTTCACCAATGCCTTCGGTGGCGCCGTGAGAAGCAGCGAACCGCCGGGCGGATCGGTGTTCGCGCACCGCGACGCGCTCTTCTACGCCGAACCGGGTGCCGGCTGGGGACCGCGTCGTGGACACGTCCCGGTCCAGGAACCCGGCGCGGCCGATCCGCTGACGCCGCAGTGCCTGTCCTGGCTCGACGCGTTCGGTGAGGCGTTGGCGCCCTTCGTGAATGGCGCGTACGTCAACGTGCCGAACGCGGGCATGACGGACTGGGCCAGCGCCTACTGGGGAGCGGGAGTCGACGACTTCGGGCCATCAAGGCGAAGTACGACGCCTGCGACGTGTTCAGCTTCGAGCAGAGCATCCCGGCCCCGTAACGGCCGCCCTGTCGAGCAGGGCGGGCGCGCCTAGTCCAGGTAGTCGCGCAGCACCTGAGAACGGCTGGGGTGGCGCAGCTTCGACATCGTCTTCGACTCGATCTGGCGGATCCGCTCGCGCGTGACGCCGTAGACCTGGCCGATCTCGTCGAGGGTGCGGGGCTGACCGTCGGTCAGGCCGAAGCGCAGTCGCACCACGCCCGCCTCGCGCTCGGAGAGCGTCTCGAGCACCGACTGCAGCTGATCCTGCAGCAGCGTGAACGACACCGCGTCGACGGCCACGACGGCCTCGGAGTCCTCGATGAAGTCGCCGAGCTGGCTGTCGCCCTCGTCGCCGATGGTCTGGTCGAGCGAGATCGGCTCACGCGCGTACTGCTGGATCTCCAGCACCTTCTCGGGCGTGATGTCCATTTCCTTGGCGAGCTCTTCTGGCGTGGGCTCGCGGCCCAGGTCCTGCAGCAGCTCACGCTGGATGCGGCCGAGCTTGTTGATGACCTCGACCATGTGCACCGGGATGCGGATGGTGCGGGCCTGGTCGGCCATGGCGCGGGTGATGGCCTGGCGGATCCACCACGTGGCGTACGTGGAGAACTTGTAGCCCTTGGTGTAGTCGAACTTCTCGACGGCGCGGATCAGGCCCAGGTTGCCTTCCTGGATCAGGTCCAGGAACGCCATGCCGCGGCCGGTGTAGCGCTTGGCCAGCGAGACGACGAGGCGCAGGTTCGCCTCGAGCAGGTGGTTCTTGGCGCGGTCGCCGTCGCGGCAGATCCAGGTCATGTCCCGGCGCTGCGCGGCGGGCAGCTTCTCGCCCTTCTCGGCGATCTCCGCCATCAGCTGCGTGGCGTACAGGCCGGCCTCGATGCGCTTGGCGAGCTCGACCTCCTCCTCGGCGTTGAGGAGGGCGACCTTGCCGATCTGCTTGAGGTAGGCGCGCACCGAGTCGGCGGACGCGGTGAGCTCGGCGTCCTTGCGGGCCTGGCGCAGCGCCTCGGACTCCTCCTCGTCCCAGACGAAGTCGCCGGAGGCCTTGTCCTTCTCGGACGGCTCGGCGATGTCTTCGTCGGCGCGGCAGCGCCTTCGACGGGCTCGACGACGGCCTTGGTGGCGGCCTTGCCCGCGGCGGCCTTGTCGTCGCCCTCTTCGAGCACTTCGTCGTCGCCGGTCGAGGTCTACCTCGAGGTCGATGTCGGCCTCGTCGACCAGTCGTCGGGTTCGCCGTCGAGGTCGTCGGTGGTTTCCAGATCGTCGGTGGCCTCGAGGCCGTCGCCCTTGGCGCCGGGCTTCGTCGCGCGGCCTTCTGGCGCGCGGTGCGCGCTTGGCAGCGGGCCCTTCGCCGCGCGGGAGCCGGCCTTCGCGGCCGGCCGTCTTGGCGGCCCGCTTCGCCGCCGGAGCCTTCTTGGCGGGGGACTTGGTGGCGTTGTGCGTCACCGGCTCGTCGGTTGGCCGGCCTAGCCTTTGTCGCTGCCACGTACACCCTTTCGGTCTTGCGGATCTCGGAGGCGTGGGCGTGCGTGCGCCACCGAAAAGCGTCGGCATGTCGAATGTTGGCGTTGATCTCAACTCGGATACTCGCCGCTATCCGTTATGCGGCCGCCATCGACCATTGTAACGACAGTGTGAGCTACTGCCGCTCCGACGGCAATTTTGGCGTTTCGGGCGAGCCGCAACCGACCGGTTAGTGGGCCGCCGCGTCGACCTCCGCGGCCATCGCGGCGCCGACGATACCGGCCGTGTTCAGCAGCGCAGCCGCCACGACCGGGGTGCGGTTCTTCAGCAGCGGGATCCACTTGTCGGCCTTGCGGCTGATGCCGCCGCCCGCGATGAACAGGTCGGGCCAGATCGCGTTCTCGATCGCGACGAGCACCGTCGTGACCTCCTCGGTCCAGCGCTCGTAGCTCCAGTCCTTGCGTTCCTTGACCGACGACGCGGCGCGGTGCTCGGCCTCCTTGCCGCCGACCTCGAGGTGCCCGAACTCGGTGTTCGGCAGCAGCACGCCGTTGTGGATCACGGCCGAGCCGATGCCGGTGCCGAATGTCAGCAGCACGATCACGCCGGTGTTGTCCTTGCCGGCGCCGAACTTCTCCTCGGCGAGGCCCGCGGCGTCCGCGTCGTTGAGCACCGTCACCGGCTGGCCGTCGAGTTCGGCGGAGATGACGTCGCGCGCGTTGGTCCCGATCCAGCCCTTGTCCACGTTCGCGGCGGTCCGCACGGTGCCGTCGGTCACCACGCCGGGGTAGGTGACGCCCAGGCTGCCCGTCCAGCCGAACTCGCGGACGACGGCGGCGACGGTCTTGGCGACCGCGTCCGGCGTGGAGGGTTGGGGCGTGGGCAGTTTGAACCGCTCGCCGATCAGTTGGCCGGTCTCGAGGTCGACGATGCCGCCCTTGACGCCGCTGCCACCGACGTCGACGCCGAATCCGCGACGGGACGATCCGTTGGTGCTGGGGTCGGCGGCTGGGGTGTCGGTGGCAGTCATGAGCTCTCCTCGAGAGGCAGGCAGGTGCGACGCGAACCACACATTAGTGCTTCTTGAAACGTGATGTCGGCCTGCCGCATAACCCGGTCGGCCCGATTTGTGCTGCGATGTCAAGGTGACGGACATCGACTCCGACCCCGCGACGCTACGCGCGGTCGCAGAAGGTCTGGCCGCTGAAGCCGCCGAGTTCGTTCTGCGCAGGCGCGCGGAAGTCTTCGGTGACGGCGTCGAGCCTGACGACTCCGCGTCGGCGGTGCGCGCCAAGAGCACGCCGACCGACCCCGTGACTGTCGTCGACACCGAGACCGAGCGGCTGCTGCGCGACCGGCTCGCCGAACTGCGCCCCGGCGAGGCCGTGCTCGGCGAGGAAGGCGGCGGCGCCGTACGGGCCGAGCCGGGGCAGCCGCTGTGGGTGCTCGATCCGATCGACGGCACGGTCAACTTCGTCTACGGCATCGACGCCTACGCGGTGTCGGTCGGAGTCCAGATCGACGGTCGGTCCGTGGCGGGGGCGGTGGCGAACGTGCCGACCGGCGAGGTGTTCTCCGCGGCGGTCGGCGGAGGCGCCCACGTCTGGCGCGCAGGCGTGTCGACGCCGCTGCGGTGCACGCCCGTCGAGGACCTGTCGATGGCGCTGGTCGGGACCGGATTCGGCTACGCCAAGGAGCAGCGCGTGCGGCAGGCGCAGATGCTTGCCGGGTTGTTGCCCGACGTCCGCGACGTGCGCCGGTTGGGCTCGTGCGCGTTGGACCTGTGCATGGTGGCTGCGGGCCGGTTGGACGCCTACTACGAGGACGGCGTCCACGTGTGGGACTGGGCTGCGGGTGCCCTGATCGCCGCGGAGGCGGGCGCCTGGCTGGTCCTGCCGTCCATCGACGGCGGCGGTTCGGATCTCATCGTCGCGGCAGCGCCGGGTATCGCCGCGGAACTGGACGCGGCGCTGCGGTTGCTGGGTGCGGGCTAGCTGGGCGAGCGAAGCGACGGGAAATGGCTAGCGCTCAGCAGGCGCCGGAGTGGATCTTCGCGAGCAGCGAAGAGTCCGCCGGCTGCGTCGCGTCCGGCCGCAGGCTGGCGAGCACGGCGTCGGTGTCGTCGTTGTGGCTCAGATCTTCGAACTCGGTGCCGATCGCGAAATCGACTGTGTCGTCGCTTCTCTGGTCCTGGTACAGCTCGGTGCACGGCGCCACCAGCCACAGTGCGGCAGCGGCCGCCCGGCCCGCGGGTCCGAACCGGATCTGGCCCTGGCATTCCAGGCGGGTGTTGGCGTAGACAGTGTCGTTGGCAGCCGTGGGCGGGGCGTAGCCGAGGTCGCGGAGTGCGCCGGCGACCTCACCGGCCTGGCCGCCCTGCCCGCTGGCGTTGAGCACGCGGATCTTGGTGTCGGCGAGCTTGGCGGGCGCCACCTCGGTCATCGTGGCGGGCATGACCTGATCGCCGAGTGCCACCTGGGTGGCGTCGGCCGCGGGCGGCGGCGGGTTGCAGCTGGCGACCTCGTGGACGTCGGTGGGCCGGTTGAACGCGAACACCCACACCATGAGCGTCACGGCCGCGAGTGCGACCAACGTCAGAATGCCCGGCAGGTAGTTTCTGCGGCGGAACGGACGGCCGTGTTTGTCGAACGCCGTGCCCGACGTGATTTGCGCTACCACTCCTGCACTGTAAGGCCAGGCCACACCACCCGTCCCTACCTGGGGTTTTAGAGTGTGATATAAATCACATCCAATCGGTGGCCGATTGGGGCACGAATCATTTGGTGGATGCGTTCTGCGCTGGTACAAAGCTCTGTCGCATGGTTAATGGAGGGGAAGAGGATGGCTACCGACTACGACGCCCCACGGCGTACCGAGACCGATGACGTTTCCGAGGATTCGCTCGAGGAACTGAAGGCTCGGCGCAACGAGGCCCAATCGGCGGTCGTCGACGTGGATGAAACCGAGTCCGCAGAATCGTTCGAGTTGCCCGGAGCAGACCTGTCCGGGGAAGAACTATCTGTACGGGTCATCCCGAAGCAGGCCGACGAGTTCACGTGCTCGAGCTGCTTTCTGGTGCACCACCGCAGCCGTCTCGCTAGCGAGAAGAACGGCGTGATGATCTGCACCGACTGCGCGGCCTGATCGACGCGCGCTACTAACGCGACCCAGGAGACGGTCGCACGGGCTGGCGGTCAGCTGCGAAGCGCCGCCAGCACGCGACCGGGCCGTCGACAACTCACCAGCCAATAGGGCGTGGGGTCGTCCGGGTCATCGAGTACCAGCAGAACCATCGGTCCGATCCACGCTCGGTGTACGACGTAGGCGGCAGGATCTAGTTGACGACCAAGCGCAGCAGACTTCGCCGACCGCGGCACCTCGGCCGACCGCGAAATGACGCTGACCGGCAGGTGCGCCGCTCCCACCCACAATTCGGCACCGTTCTGATCGTCGCCGACGACACGCAGGTCGGTCCGGCCGAACCACACCAGCACGGCCGCCGCGACGGCGAACAGCACCGCGAACGGCACCCAGTCGGGGATGGCCTCGACGCCCATGTTGACCTCGACCGCGATGATCGCGGCCAATCCAAAGCCCGGCAACCACCACCACCACGGCACCCGCAAGCGCTCCTGATAGCGCACGGATTGGGAGGTTGCGCGCGTGTCTGACACGCGGCCAAGAGTAATCTCGTGGATCGTGTCCACCTCTCTGGCGGTCGTCCGACTGGATCCCGACCTGCCGATGCCCTCCCGGGCGCACGACGGCGATGCCGGCGTCGACCTGTGCACCTCGGTCGACGTCGAACTGCCTCCCGGCCAACGTGCCCTCGTCCCCACCGGAATCGCCGTCGCCATCCCGCACGGGATGGTCGGATTGGTGCATCCCCGCTCCGGATTGGCGTCGCGCGTTGGCCTTTCGATCGTCAACAGCCCCGGAACCATCGACGCCGGTTACCGCGGAGAGATCAAGGTGGCGCTGATCAATCTCGACCCCGAGCAGCCGATCATCCTGCGACGCGGGGATCGCATCGCACAGTTGTTGGTGCAACGGGTGGAGCTTCCAGAATTGGTCGAGGTCACCTCGTTCGACGAGGCGGGGCTCGGCAATACATCCCGTGGCGAAGGCGGCCACGGTTCCTCCGGCGGACACGAGAGTTTGTAATGGCATTCGGCAAGCGCAAGAACGACAAGAGCGGCGACGCGGACGACGCGGCCGACACCGGCGATGTCGCCGAATCGCCGGGCGTCGACGACACCGAGGGCCCGTTCGACGTCGAGGAGTTCGACGATCCATCCGTGGTGACGGTGGGCAGGCACGATCTGGGTTCGGTACTGATCCCCGAGAACGAGTCCGCCGAACTGGCGGTCGAGGTCAACCAGCAGGGTGTGCCCACCATGGTGTGGATGGTCACGCCGAACGGGCGGTACAACATCACCGCCTACGCCGCCCCGAAGACCGGCGGTTTGTGGCGCGAGGTGGTCACCGAGATCGCCGAGTCGCTGCGCAACGACGAAGCGCAGGTCAGCATCGAGGACGGGCCGTGGGGCCGCGAGGTCGTCGGCCTGGTGACCAAGGGCCCCGAGCCCGTCGTCATGCGGTTCGTCGGTGTCGACGGCTACCGGTGGATGGTCCGTGGAGCGGCGATCGGCACGCCTGAGAGCGCCGACGCGATTGCGGCCGATGTCCGAAACGCGTTGACCGACACCGTCGTTCGTCGCGGCGACACTCCTCAGCCGGTGCGCAACATGCTGCCGCTGCAGCTGTCCGAGTCGCTGGTCAACCGGCTGCGGGCCCGCGCCGAGCAGATGGTGGCCGAGCAGGGTCAGCAGGCCGTTCCGGAGCCGCCGGAGGCGCAGCCCGTCGCACGGCGTAGCGAGCAGGGGTCGGCGATGCAGCAGCTCCGCACCATTACGGGTGGGTAGAGCTGGGTGGGCTAACGGCCCAGGCGGCTAGCGGTCCCTCTGGCTAGAGCTCGCCTCCCAGAGCGCGGCCACGCACGCGGCACCCAGGATCGCCGGATCGGCGCCCATGGCGTCGAGCGTGACGGTCTGCAGCGCCGCCCTTGGCGCGGCGGCGACCCATTCCAGCGCGACTTCGACCGGATGCACCGGATCGTCGATCGCTGCGGCCACCCCCATGGGCACGGCGAGGAGCTCGAGCTCCTCGCACGTCGGCGCGACGTAGCCCGCCGCTTCCTCCATCGCGTCGGGCAGTGCGGGCCATTGATTCACCCATGACCGGGTCAGTTCGTCGGCCAGCCAGGCGGGGCTGGAGGCCCGCATCTCGGCGACCGCGGCAGCCAACCCGTCGCGGCGCAACGCGTGTGCCGAATGCCGGGCCGTCAGCGCGGCAGGGGCGTCGATGGGGGAGCCGGTCCACGCGGGAAGTGCGGCCAGTACGGCGATGGCGTGCGAGGGGTGGGCCAGCGCCCACGACGTCGCGACGGCCGCTCCGATCGACACGCCGCCGACGGCGATCGGGCCGCGCCGCGCGGCGCCGTCCAGGTCGCGTCGATACCCGTCGAGCAGCCGCTCTGGCTCGGGAGAGGGCGTCACCACGACCGCTCCGACGTCGTGCAATGCGGCGGAAAAGGCGCGGTAGACGTAGTCGTCGTCAGACCCCGTGCCGGGCAGCAGAACTACCGTGATTCCGCGCAGATTGACGGCCATCAGTAGATCGTGCCGTGCGCGTCAACTCCGTGCGGCGGACACGACGCGGCGGCGTGGCGATTCGGAAGCAAGAGGGCTACCGTGGCGTTTGTCAAGGTGAGTCCATGGTGGACTCGCGAAGGGGTCAGGAGAGGCCATGGCTACGGCCGAAGGTTATCTGCGCAGGCTGACGCGCCGGCTCACGGAGGACCCGGAACAGCGCGACGTCGAGGAACTGAGCGACGAGGCGAGCCACAACGGTGCGCAGAAGGCCATCGATTGCCAGCGCGGCCAGGAAGTCACGATGGTCGGCACGCTGCGATGCGTCGAGACCAACGCGAAGGGTTGCGCCGGCGGCGTCCGTGCCGAACTGTTCGACGGCACCGATTCGGTGATGCTGGTCTGGCTCGGCCAGCGCCGCATCGCGGGCATCGATTCCGGCCGCACTCTGCGCGTGCACGGACGGCTGGGCAAGCTCGAGAACGGAAGCAAGGCGATTTACAACCCGCACTACGAGATTCAGAAGTGAGTCGTCCCGAAAACGGGACTGCTGACGAGGCCACGCCGGGCGAGCAAGACGAACCCGAGAAGAAGCTCAACGCCCAAGCGCTGCTCGCGCAGATGGGTGGCATCAGCGGTCTGATCTATTCGTCGTTGCCGGTGTTGGTGTTCGTCCCGGTGTCGTCGATGTTCGGCTTGATGCCCGCAATCCTGGCGGCCGTCGGTGTCGCCACCCTCATCCTGATCTGGCGCGTGATCCGCAAGGATTCGCTGCAGCCGGCCTTCTCCGGGTTCTTCGCAGTCGGCGTTAGCGCGCTGATCGCCTACGTCGTGGGGGCGTCCAAGGGTTACTTCCTGCTGGGCATCTGGTCGTCGCTGCTGTACGCGGCGGTGTTCGCGATCTCGGTGCTGATTCGGCGGCCCCTCGTCGGCTACGTCTGGGGCTGGGTGAACGGACGAGACCGGGCCTGGCGCAAGGTGCGCAAGGCCGTGCTGGCCTTCGATGTGGCGACTCTCACATGGGTGGCCGTGTTCGGCGCGCGGTTCGTCGTTCAGAACCACCTCTACGACGCGGATCAGACCGGCATGCTCGGCGTCGCGCGCATCGCGATGGGCTGGCCGCTGACCGCCGTCGCCGCGCTGGTGACGTACCTGGCCATCCGTACCGCCCAACGTGCGCTGCACGAGCAAGAAGCCGCTCAGGCCGCGCAGACCCCGGATGCTGCGGATGTGACGGAGACGCCGCAGGCGACCGAGGCTCGTTCCGACTGACGGGCAGCCGAGTGCAGGACGAGCACGTCGCCGACCGACCCCTGATGGCGGTCGCAGTATTGGCGTCGTTCGTGGCATTCCTGGACGGCTCGGTGGTCAACCTGGCGCTGCCCGCCATAGCCGCCGACCTCGGGGGTGGGCTCGCCCTGCAACAGTGGGTGGTGGACGGCTACCTGCTGGCGCTGGGGGCGCTGATCCTGGTGGCGGGCGGGGTGTCGGACCAGTTCGGCAGGCTGACCGTGCTGCGGACCGGCCTTGCGGTGTTCGCGGTCGCATCGATGCTGTGCGCCGTCGCCCCGAGCGGCTGGGTGCTGGTCGCCGCGCGGTGCCTGCAGGGCGTCGGGGCGGCCTTCCTGGTGCCCAGCTCGCTGGCCATGATCAACGCCCATTTCACCGGGGCCGCCCAGGCCCGCGCGATCGGCACCTGGACGGCGTGGACGGGCATGGCGTTCGTGGTGGGGCCGCCGCTGGGCGGGGTGCTCGTCGACACCCTGAACTGGCGCTGGGTGTTCGGCATCAACATCGTTCCGCTGGTCGCCACGTTGTACCTGACCACGAAGCTCGCGAAGGACGACGTCGTCGACAGGCATTGGGGCCGAATCGATTTCGTCGGGGCGGCGTTGTGCGCGGTCGGGCTGAGTACCGCGGTGTTCGGGCTCATCGAACAGCACCGGCTCGGGATGTGGCATCCGGCGGTGGCCGGCGGGCTCGCCGCGGGGCTGACGTGCTTGGTGGCCTTCGTGTTCTGGGAGCGACGGGCGCCGAACCCGATGATGCCCCTGCAACTCTTCGCCGCCCGCAACTTCGCAGTGGGCAACGTCGCGACGGTCTTCCTCTACGCGGGCGTGTCGCTGGGCATCCTGCTCGTCGCCTTGTTCCTGCAGGAGGCCGTCGGCCTGTCGGCAGCGATGGCTGGTCTGGCCAGCCTGCCCATTCCGGTGTTGTCGTTCTTCCTGGCGCGTCCGTTCGGCGCCCTGGCGGGCCGGCACGGGCCGCGGCTCTACATGGCGGTCGGGCCGCTCATCGCCGCCGGGGGATTCCTGCTGATGACGTCCGCCCGCGCACCGTTCGACTTCTGGACGCAGATGCTGCCCGGGTTGATCGTCTTCGGCGTGGGTCTGTCGGTTACCGTGTCGCCGCTGACCGCTGCGGTGCTGGCCGCCGTCGAGCCGTCCCAGAGTGGCATCGGGTCGGCGGTGAACAACGCGGTCTCCCGGATCTCTGGCCTGATCGCCGTCGCCTTCACCGGCGTGATCATCGGCGCGACAGGCGATTCGGGCTTCGCGCCTGGCGACTTCGCGGGCTTCCGCCAGGGCGCCCTGGTCACAGCGGCGCTGTTCGCCGTCGCCGGGCTGGTCTCCGCCGTCGGGATCAGCAACCGGCAGTGCGACTACGGGCGTGTATCGGCCGGGACGGTCGCGCCATGCCGTGACCGCGTGGCGTCGCCGCCGGCCTCCGCGCGTTCGAACTAAGGGCGTGCGCCGGGACGCAGCACCTTCTCGCGCAATTCGTCCTCGACCTCGGCGACCACCACGAACAACAGTTCGTCGCCGCCCTCCAGAGGCTCGTCGCCCTCGGGCACGATCACCCGGGCCCCGCGCAGAATGGTCACCAGCGAGGAATTCCGGGGCAGATCGAGCCGCTTGACGGCCTTGCCGCCCAACGGTGTGTCGTCGGGAAGGGTGATCTCGACGAGGTTGGCCTGGCCCTTGCGGAAGCTCATCAGCCGCACCAGGTCGCCGACGGAAACCGCCTCCTCGACCAACGACGCCAGCATGCGGGGAGTGGACACCGCGACGTCGACACCCCAGTTCTCGTCGAACAGCCATTCATTGCGCGGGTCATTGACCCGTGCCACGACGCGTGGCACCGCGAACTCGGTCTTGGCCAGCAGGCTGACCACGACGTTGGCCTTGTCGTCGCCGGTGGCGGCGATCACGACGTCGAACTCCTCGAGCTTGACCGACTCCAGCAGGCTCAGCTCGCACGCGTCGCCGAGACGCCAGCGCGCGGCGGGGATGGCGTCGACGTCGACGTGTTCGGGGTTGCGTTCGAGCAGCGTGACGTCATGCGAATCGACGAGTTCCCTGGCGATGGACCGGCCGACTGCGCCGGCCCCGGCGATGGCTACCTTCACGGCTTCCTCACAGATCCTCGACGTCGTCACCGGGCGGTAGCGCCGCGATCGCCATGGCCTCGGCGATGTGACCGGAGACGGCCGCGATGTACACCTGGTCGCTGGCCTGGATGACGGTCTTCGGGTCGGGTAGCAGCCCGGTGCCGAAGCGGATCATGAACGCCACCCGGCCACGTGTGGCGGCCTCGAGGGCGGTCACCCGCCGACCCATCCAGTCCTGGTGCAGCGTCAACTCGGCGACGCCGACATTGCCCGACGGATCGCGCCACTTCGTGGTCTCGGTCTCCCGGGTGAGCACGTTCAGCAGCCGGTCCGTCGTCCACGGCACCGTCGCGACCGTCGGAATGCCGAGCCGCTCGTACACCGCGGCGCGCTTGGCGTCGTAGATCCTGGCGACCACGCGCTCAACGCCGAAGGTCTCGCGCGCCACCCGTGCCGAGATGATGTTGGAGTTGTCGCCCGACGACACCGCGGCGAATGCGCCGGCTTCCTCGATGCCCGCCCGCAGCAGCACGTCACGGTCGAAGCCCATGCCAAGGACGCGCTCACCGGAGAATTCGGGGGACAGCCGGTGAAAGGCCGTGCCGTCGCGATCGATGACGGCCACCTCGTGGCCGATGCGGGCCAGGCCGTCCGACAGCGACGCGCCTACCCGGCCGCATCCCATCACCACTACACGCACGCGTCGGTCCTTCCAGCCGGTCTCCCAGAAAAAAGCTCGTGCCCAACCTGCGCACACGGAACGCTACAGCCATCGGTGCATGCGCATACTCTTGGCTCTCGTGTCCAAGCTCTCGACCGCCGCCCGCCGGTTGCTCATAGGAAGTCCCTTCCGCAGCGACACGTTGGCGCACACGCTGCTGCCCAAGCGGATCGCACTGCCGGTCTTCGCCTCGGACGCACTGTCCTCGGTCGCATACGCGCCGGAGGAGATCTTCCTGGTGCTGTCGGTTGCCGGCCTGAGCGCGATCTCGATGGCGCCCTGGATCGGCCTTGCCGTGGCAGTTGTGATGCTGATCGTCATCGCGAGCTACCGGCAGAACGTGCACGCCTACCCGTCCGGCGGCGGCGACTACGAGGTGGTCACCACGAACCTCGGCGGCACCGCGGGCCTGACGGTGGCGAGCGCGCTGCTGGTCGACTACGTGTTGACCGTTGCGGTGTCGATGGCATCGGCGATGTCCAACATCGGCTCGGCCGTCCCGTTCATCGCGCAGCACAAGGTGTTGTTCGCGGTGCTGGCCATCCTGATTCTGGCGTCGCTGAACCTGCGCGGCATCCGGGAGTCCGGCACGGCATTCGCCATTCCCACGTATGCCTTCATGATTGGGATGTACATCATGCTGGGCTGGGGATTCTTCCAGATCCTCGTGCTGGATCACCCGCTCCACGCGGAGTCGGCGGGCTTCCAGCTGCACTCCGAGCACGGCGACGTGCTGGGCTTCGCGATGGTGTTCCTGATCGCCAGGGCGTTCTCGTCCGGCTCCGCGGCGCTGACCGGCGTCGAGGCCATCAGCAACGGGGTGCCGGCCTTCCGGAAGCCCAAGTCCCGCAACGCAGCCACCACGCTTCTGCTGCTCGGCGTCATCGCTGTCTCGCTCTTCATGGGGATGATCCTGCTGGCCCAGGCGACCGGCGTGAAGATGGCCGAGCGTCCGCACGAGCAGCTGATCGGGGCACCGCCCGACTACCACCAGAAGACGCTCATCGCCCAGTTGGCGGACGCGGTGTTCCACGACTTCCCGTTGGGGTTGTACGCCATCGCCGGCGTCACCGCACTGATCTTGGTGTTGGCCGCGAATACGGCCTTCAACGGGTTCCCGGTATTGGGCTCGATTCTCGCCCAGGATCGGTACCTGCCGCGGCAGCTCAGCACGCGCGGTGACCGGTTGGCGTTCTCCAACGGCATCCTGTTCCTCGCCTTCGCTGCCATCGCCTTCGTGGTGGCCTTCCGCGCCGAAGTCACCGCGCTGATCCAGCTGTACATCGTCGGGGTGTTCGTGTCGTTCACCCTGAGCCAGATCGGCATGGTGCGGCACTGGACCCGGCTGCTGCGGGTCGAGACCGATGCCTCCGAACGGTCCAGGATGCAGCGCTCCCGCGTCATCAACACCATCGGCTGCATCTGCACCGGGGCAGTACTTCTGGTGGTCATCGTGACGAAATTCGTTGCCGGAGCGTGGATTGCGATCCTGGCGATGAGCAGCCTGTTCGTGATCATGAAGATGATCCACAAGCACTACGCCGCCGTGTCGCGCGAACTCGAGAGCCAGGCCGCCGAACAGGGCGACGTGGTGCTGCCCAGCCGCAACCACGCGATCGTGCTGGTCTCCAACCTGCACCTGCCGACGCTGCGCGCACTGGCGTACGCCAAGGCCACCCGGCCCGACGTGCTGGAGGCCATCCACGTCAGTGTCGACGACCGCGAAGCCCGCGAGTTGCAGAGCAAGTGGGAGGAGAGCGAGGACGTCACCGTTCCGCTCAAGGTGATTGCGTCGCCATACCGCGACATCACCCGTCCGCTACTTGACTACGTCAAGCGGATCACGAAGGAGTCGCGCCGCACGGTGGTGACGGTCTTCATCCCCGAGTACGTCGTCGGTCACTGGTGGGAACAGGTGCTGCACAACCAGAGCGCGCTGCGACTCAAGGGCCGACTGTTGTTCGAACCCCAGGTGATGGTCACGTCCGTTCCGTGGCAGCTCAATTCGTCCGAACGGCTGAAGAACCTCGCGCCCCAGTCGGCGCCGGGCGACGCGCGACGGGGTTACCTCGAGTGACGAATTCACTGACCGACGCATTGACCCTCACCGTGGGCCCGGCGGCCAACGGCGGCAGCTGCGTGGCACGCCACGACGGTCGGGTGGTGTTCGTTCGCTACGCGCTGCCGGGCGAGGTGGTGCGGGCCCGGGTGACGGGGGAGCGCGGAAGTCATTGGCACGCCGAGGCCGTCGAGATCATCGAGCCCTCGCCGGACCGGGTCGACTCGTTGTGCCCGATCGCCGGCGTCGATGGCGCGGGGTGCTGTGACCTGGCATTCGTGACGCCGGAGGCGGCGCGGCGCATCAAGGGCGACGTGGTGGCCAACCAACTCGGCCGCCTTGGCGGTTACGAGTGGACGGGAGTGGCCGAAGAGGTCGGCTCCGCCAGCGCGACGGGGTGGCGCACCCGGGTGCGGCTGGACACCACCGCGGACGGCCGCGCGGGCTATCACCGTTATCACAGTGCGGATCTCGTCACCGACCTCGGATGCTCGCAGGTGCCTGCGGGCATGCTCGCGGGTCTCGAGCAGCGGCGGTGGCCGGCAGGCGCGGAGTTGCACGTGGCCCTCGACGACGACGGGGAACGGCACGTGGTGCAGTCCGGACCCGGTCGCGGGCGCAAGGCCACCCAGGTCGTGGAGGGCCGTTACGAGGCCACGCAGCGTGTGGGCGAACGGGTGTGGCGCGTGCCGGTGACCGCGTTCTGGCAGGCGCACCGCGACGCCGCCAGCGTGTACAGCGGACTGATCGCCGACTGGGCCCGGCTGAGTCCGGGAATGACGGCGTGGGACTTGTACGGCGGGGCAGGGGTTTTCGCGGCCGTACTGGCCGAGGCCGTAGGAGAGTCGGGGCGCGTGATGAGCGTGGACACCTCCCGCGGTTCGGCTCGCGCGGCGCGCGAAGCGCTGGCGGATCTGGGTCAGGTGTCGGTGGTCACCGAATCCGTGCGTCGTGCGCTGACCGGACAACCGGGCCGAGCCGACGTCGCGGTGCTCGACCCGCCACGAACGGGAGCCGGCCGTGAGGTCGTCGACCTGCTGGCAGCGGCCGGTGTGCCCCGCATCATTCACATCGGTTGTGAGGCAGCATCATTCGCACGTGACGTCGGCCTGTACCGGGGGCACGGCTACGCCGTCGAGGAACTGCGCGTGTTCGACTCGTTCCCGCTGACCCACCACGTCGAGTGCGTGGCGGTGCTCAGCCGGTAGCCCCCCGGCTTACCGCTGCTGCAGGCCGACTACGTGAGCGCTGCGAACTTCTCGACGCGGGTGGTGGGGCCGGCCACGATCAGCAAGTCGCCGCGTTCCACCATCGTCTCCGGACGGGCGTACGTGAAGTCGGTTCCGGGTCGCTTGATTCCGACAACGGTAATACCGTATTTCGTTCGTAGCGCCGAAGTCTCGAGCGTCGCACCCTCAGCCTCGGTGGGCGTGCCCGTCTTGGCGATGGCGAATCCGTCGTCGAATTCGATGAAGTCGATCATTCGTCCGGTGGCCAGGTGAGCAACCCGCTCTCCCATCGCGGCTTCGGGGTACACCACGTGGTGTGCGCCCGTACGCTCCAAGATCCTGCCGTGCTTGGAAGTGATCGCCTTCGCCCAGATCTCGCCGACGCCGAGTTCGTCGAGAGCGAGCACGGTAAGCACGCTGGCCTCGATGTCGGTCCCGATGCCGACCACCGCACGCCGCAGGTCATGAATGCCGAGCTGGCGCAGCGTGTCGGCGTCGGTCGCATCCGCCTGGACGACGTGGGTGATCTTGTCCGACCACTTCTGCACGAGGTCGGCATTCTCGTCGATCGCGAGTACCTCGTGCCCCAACCGGATGAGCGCTTCGGCAACCGCACCGCCGAACCTGCCGAGGCCGATGACGACGATGCTGTCACCCTTCGGTGTCGTGTTCCTAGCCAACGATCGGACGCTCCTCGGGATACCGGTATTGCTTTGACCTGCTGCGAAGCGCGAGTGCGGTCGCGACGGTGATGCTACCCACCCGACCGACGAACATGAGGACGATGACGATCAGTTGCGCAGCGGGCGGCAACTGCGGCGTGATACCGGTCGACAACCCGACCGTGGCGAATGCCGACGTGACTTCGAACAGTACGTCCGACAGACCGAAATCGGTGAGGGCGAGCAGGGCCAGCGTTCCCAGTGCCACGAGCGCGACGCCGAGCAGCGCGACGGTCAGCGCCTGCCGCTGTGCGCTGAACGGAATCCGCCTGCCGAACGCGGTGGTGTCGGGATCGCCGCGGACCTCCGCCCAGATCACGAAACCCAGTAGGAAGAACGTGGTGACCTTGATGCCGCCTGCGGTGCCCGCGCTGCCACCCCCGACGAACATCAGCATGTCGTTGGCAAGAAGAGTCTCGGGGCGGAGCGCAGTCATGTCGAGGGAGTTGAACCCGGCCGTCCGTGCCGCGACCGAATGGAACGCCGACGCCAGCAGCTTGCCTCCCTTGTCCAGCGGGCCGAGCGTGGCCGGGTTGTGCCATTCCGCCAACAGGATCGCCAGAAAGCCACCGACCAGCAGCACCCCGGTCGCCGCCAACGTGATCTTCGTGTGCACCGACCAGCGGGACGGCCGTCGCACCTCGTGGCGCAATTCGTAGAGCACGGGGAAACCGAGCCCGCCCAGGATGATCGCCACCATGACCGGTATCACGATGAGCGGATCAACCACGAAGGACATCAGGTTGTCCGAGTATGTCGAGAAGCCCGCATTGTTGAATGCCGAAACCGCGTGGAACAGGCCATTCCACACCGCCCGGCCCCAGGGCTCGTCGTAGCCGAACCGCAGTCGCAGGGTAAGGATCACGGTGAGCGCCAGCTCCACCGTCACGGTTGCGAGCAGGATCAGCCGCAGCACCCCGGTCACGTCACCGAGGCCGAGTGTCTTCGTCTCCGCCTGTGCGATCAGCCGATTGCGCAGGCGAATTCGTTTGGACACCAACAGTCCCAGAAGAGTGGCGCCGGTCATGATGCCGAAGCCACCGATCTGAAACAGCGCCAGAATCACCACCTGGCCGAACCCCGACCAGTACAGCGGGGTGTCCTCGACGATCAGCCCGGTCACGCATACCGCGGACGTCGAGGTGAAGAGCGCGGTGAGCGGGGGCGCCGATCCGTCGCCGGCTCGGGAGGCGGGCAACATCAGCAGCACCGTGCCCGCGGCGACGGCAAGCAGGAACGCCATGGGCACCAGTCGTGCCGGGTGCTGGAGGCCAGTGCGCACGAGACAGCATCCTCCCACGTTGGGACGCTTGACGATGTGCCTGCGATTTCGCGGCTACTCGAGGATGGTCCTCAGCCGCTCGAGGTCCTTGGTATTTGCCCGCTTCATCGCCCGCGCCAACATCGGCGCGGCGATGCCGGAGAACCCTGACGGCTCGCCCTGGTTGCGCAATATCATTCGGGTGGAGCCGGTTTCGGCGTCATGCCATTCGTAGCTGGTCTCCATCGGGAATGGTCCCTGAGCGGTCCGCATGACGAATCGACGCTCGGGCGTCAGTTCGGTGACCTCGTAGGTGTAGGTGAGCTTGCGGCCCAGGAACTTCGCAGTGAAGGTGAACCTCGAGCCCAGCTGGAGCGGACGGGGCGTCTGCCACTGCACGTCCTTGATGTTGACGTACCACGCCGTGGCGTTGTCGGGATCGGTCGCATAGGCGGCGACGACACCGCGTGGCCGGTGAATCACGATCTCGGTGCTGACGTCCACGTTGGCCATGCGGAACTCCCTACCTGGACCTGAGATCTCGATTCTGCCTTTGCGCTCGCCGCAAGATAGGGGTGTTCTCCCGATGTGGGGTTCGTCCGGCCCGATGATCCTTTGTCTACCAGGCCGTCCGGCCCGGATCGTCGAACGAAGGACCAATGATGAACGCGAGGAAGAACAAAATCGCCACACGGCTGAGCGGTGCGGTGATTGGCGCTGCCGTCGCCGGCTTGACCATCGGAGTGGGAGGGGCCGGCGCCTATTCCGGCCAAACCGACGGCGCGACACTCTATGTCTGCCCCGATCTCCAAAATCCCACCAATGTCCGGTTGACCGTCAAGGGCGTCTTCCCGATGCAGCAAGCCGACGCGGTCGGTTTCATGGCGCACCTCAACGACGGCAACCATCCGGGAGGCCCAGGCCCGGGCGGCATGATCTATCACGTCGAGGGCGACGACGGCGGTGGCGGTCTAATGGGCAGGGGCATCTACCATTCGGGCCTCTTCGCCGGCACTAGCTACGAGGCGGGCTATCTGCGGGCCGGTCCCGGAGGCCTGGAGTACCTGAAGGAAATCCTCATCCGCCGATCGCTGCTCGACGAGGACGGCGGCGGTGACGAAGACGAGGTCTTCGCGTGGGTTACGTTCCGCGACGGCGACGGGGGCTCCCGGTTCCAGTCGACGCAGGAGATCAAGCACCACTTCGAGCAGCCGGGCACCGGCGAGCCGTGTTTCATCTGATCGCAGCTCGCAGGCTGCACCGTCCGCTGTCACGCTCAGGCGTTCGCCGTCGATCACATGACGATCTCACTGTGGTCTTCGACGGTGCCGACCGTTGATGCCAGCGGTCCAGCAGAGCGGGAATCTCGTCGAGGAGAAAGGCATAGAAGTCGCGCATCTCGGTGAGGCGCCGTCCCGCCAAGCTGTCGTGACCGGTCGTCGCGATGCCGCTTCGGCGGCCGACTGCATGGCCGAGATCACCGCATTCTGGTTGGTGTACAACACCGCCCAGGCATCGTCGCGCAGGCGGAAGTGGTCACGACGACTTGACGGGACGGGCACCCGCTCCGCCAGGCCGACGGACGTGAGCATCTTGATGGCGCCGGAGATTGCGCCTGAACTGGCGTCGAGCTGCTCGGCAAGTTCGGCCATGGTCATGCTGGGCTGTTCGGTGAACAGCAGGGCGGCCAGCACCCGGGCCGTCATGCGTTGCAGACCGTGGTCGCTGAGGACGAGCGCGAGGTGCTCGGCGGCGTGCTGCAAGTCGGGATGTTCAGCCACCACGCTTCTCTCAGTTCTCTCGGAGTCTTCAATAATCTCTGAAACTTGAGTATAGTCAGTTTCGGCGTTCCGGGAAGTCTGGTCGGAGATTGGTATCCGTATGCGGTGACGACGGCTCGACCGGCGCATCCCTACCTGGAAGGCGATCAACGCGTTATGCCCACCATCACGCCGGAGTCCACCTCGTCGAGCGTTGCGACCGACGTCATCCGCGTCCGCGACCTGACCTTCACCTACCCGAAGTCATCCGAACCCGCGGTGCGCGGCATGGACTTCTCCGTCGGTCGTGGCGAGATCTTCGGCTTCCTCGGCCCCAGCGGCGCCGGGAAGTCCACGACGCAGAAACTCCTCATCGGCCTGCTCCGCGGACACGGCGGTGAGGCGGCCGTGTGGGGGAGGGACCCGCTCGCGTGGGGGCCGGACTACTACCAACGCATCGGTGTCTCCTTCGAGCTGCCCAACCACTACCAGAAGCTCACCGGCGTGGAGAACTTGCGCTTCTTCGCCTCGCTCTACGAGGGCACGACGCTCGGACCCGATGGAGCTGCTGGACGCGGTCGGCCTGGCCGACGACGCCAACACGCGAGTTGGCAAGTACTCCAAGGGAATGCAGATGCGGCTGACGTTCGCCCGGTCGCTGATCAACGATCCGGAGCTGTTGTTCCTCGACGAGCCCACCTCCGGGCTCGATCCGGTGAACGCCCGCAAGGTCAAGGACATGATCCTGGACCTGAAGGCACGCGGCCGCACGATCTTCCTGACCACCCATGACATGTCGACCGCCGACGAGTTGTGCGACAGGGTGGCCTTCGTGGTCGACGGCCAGATCGTCGCCCTCGACACGCCCACCGAGCTGAAGATCGCTCGGAGCCAACGGGTTTTGCGGGTGGAGTACCGCGGTGGCGACGGCGGTCTCGACACCGCGGAGTTCGCGATGGACGGCCTGGCCGACGACCCGGCGTTTCATGACGTGCTACGCAATCACCACGTCGAGACCATCCACAGTCGGGAAGCCAGCCTGGACGACGTCTTCGTCGAGGTCACCGGAAGGCAGCTGACATGACCCGCCTGGTGAGTGCGCTGCGGCTCGAACTGACCCTGCAGAATCGGCAGCGCTTCCTCCACGCCGCGATCTTCTCCGGACTGATCTGGCTGGCCGTTCTGCTGCCGATGCCCGCCAGCCTGCGCCGGGTCGCCGAGCCCTACATGCTGTTGGGAGATACCTGCATCATCGGGTTCTTCTTCGTTGCGGGCGCGGTGTTCTTCGAAAAGCAGGAACGCACCATCGGCGCCGTCCTTTCGACGCCACTGCGGTTCTGGGAGTATCTGACCGCGAAACTGACGCTGCTGGTGTTGATTTCGCTGTTCATTGCATTGGTCGTACCCACGATTGGCCATGGATTCGCCTATCACGTGGTGCCCGTAGTGGTCGGTGCGGTGCTCGGAACCTTGCTGATGCTGTTGGTGGGCTTCATCTCGTCGCTGCCGTTCGCGTCGATCAGCGACTGGTTCTTGGCGGCGACCATCCCGCTGGCGCTGATGATGGTCCCGCCGATATTGGAGTACTCGGGTGTGTTGCCGAGTCCGTTGCTGTACCTCGTCCCCACGCAGGGGCCGCTGCTGCTGTTCGGGGCCGCGTTCGACCAACTGACGCTGGAGACGTGGCAGGTCGTCTACGCGGTGGCCTACCCGTTGGTGTGCATCGCGGGTCTGTGCTGGGCGGCCAAGGCGACCTTCGTTCGGTACGTCACCGCAAGGGCAGGTGTGTGATGGCGTCTGCACGGGCCTTGATGGCGTTTGGCCGCAACGACGTTCGTGGAACGTACCGTGACCCACTGCTGGTCATGATCGTTCTCGCCCCCGTCATTTGGACTACCGGCGTCGCGCTGCTGACGCCACGCTTCACCTCGATGCTGGCCAACCGCAACGGGTTCGACCTGGTTCCGTACTATCCGTTGATCCTCACCGCGTTCCTCCTGCTGACCAGCATCATCATCGTCGGTGGCTTGGCGGCGTTCCTCGTCCTGGACGAGGTCGACGCCGGAACGCTGACCGCACTGCGGGTGACGCCGGTTCCGTTGTCCGCGCTCTTCTTCTACCGCGCCGCGACCGTCATGGTCATCACCACGGTCTACGTGATCGCGACGATGTCGTTCAGCGGGATCCTCGAGCCCGGTCTGGTGCCGGCCCTCATCCCGATCGGACTACTCTCCGGGTTGTCCGCGGTGGTGAGCCTGCTGCTCATCGTCGTCATGGCCAACAACAAGATTCAGGGCCTGGCCGCTCTTCGGGCTCTCGGCATGCTGATCGCTGGTCTACCTTGCCTGCCGTGGTTCATCGACTCCGGCTGGAACCTGGCATTCGGCCTCCTGCCGCCGTATTGGGCCGCCAAGGCGTTCTGGGTCGCCAGTGACCACGGCACGTGGTGGCCGTACCTGCTGGGCGGCGTGGCTTACAACGTCGCCGTCGCGTGGCCGCTGTTCCGTCGCTTCGTCGCCAAGAACACCTGAGGCCGTACGGATCGGCCGAGGTGCATCATGTTGGTGATGCGTAGGTGGATCGTCGTCGTCGTGCTGGGACTTGCCGTGGTGCTGACGTTGGCACTGAGCGGATACGAGGTGATGAATTCGCGGTCGTTCCAGCTGGCCGGACGGCTGGTGGATCGAGTCGACACCGACGAGAAGCTCGTCGCACTGACGCTGGACGACGGTCCGACCGCGTTCACCTCCGAGGTGTTGCGGACACTGGCCGATGCCGATGTACCGGCGACCTTCTACCTGAACGGCCGGGATCTCGCCACTCACCCGGAGTATGGGACGGCGATTGCCGCGGCCGGCCACGAGATCGGCAATCACACCTACTCGCACCGGCGGATGGTGTTGGTGTCTCCTGCCACCGTGTCCGCGGAGGTGGAGCGGACCGACACGGAGATTCGCCAGACCGGCTATCGCGGCCCGATCACCTTCCGCCCGCCCTACGGCAAGAAGTTGTGGGTGTTGCCGAACTATCTGTCGGACCACGACCGAACCACCGTGATGTGGGACGTCGAGCCCGATTCCGCGGACAACCCGACTGTCGAGGGAATCGTCGAGGAGACGGTGGCGTCGGTGCGTCCGGGATCGATCGTCCTACTGCATGCGATGTACGAGGGCCGGGCGGCGTCGCGGGCCGCGATTCCTCGTATCGTCAGCGCGCTTCGCGCCGACGGCTACCGCTTCGTCACCGTCTCGGACCTGATCCGTGCATGATCGCCATCTCGGCACTTGCTTGTGTACCGACGTAGATAATTGATTAACGGTCCGGTACCGTAAACAATATGTCTGACCCTGACGTACTCGTCGTCGGTGCGGGCCCGGCCGGTCTGACAGCCGCATGCGCACTGCTGCAGCACGGCGTTTCGGTACGAGTGGTGGACCGCGCCGACGCGCCGGCCGTCAGCTCGCGGGCCAACATCCTGCACGCCAGAGGTGTGGAGGTGCTGCATCGGCTGGGGGCTCTCGGCGATCTTCCGGATCGGGCGGTCTCCGCGATCAAGATGACCGTCCATCTGAACGGAAAGCCCATCGTCACCGTACGGTTCGGGGAGATCGAAGGCGCGCAACTGTCGGCGATGCTGGTCTCCCAGGCCGAGATCGAGGCCGAGCTGCGCCGTCGGCTGCTCGAGCTGGGTGGCGAGGTCGAGTGGGGCACACCGCTGATGGACGCCAGCCAGGACGGTGCCGCAGTCAACGCCGTGGTCGGCACCGGCGAGAAGGTCCGGGTCGGATGGCTGGTGGGGTGCGACGGTGCCCACAGCGCGGCTCGCCGGCTCGCCGGCATCGGCTTTCCCGGTGTTTCGGTCGCCGACGAATGGTTGCTCGCGGATGTGCATGCCGACTGGGAGGGCTACGACCGCACCGGGTCGTCCGGCTGGTATCACGCCGACGGCCTGTTCTTCGCGATGCCGATGCGCGAGGCCGGCGGCCCGCCCGGGCGTCCGGGAAACACGGACGACGTTTGGCGCTTGATGGCGGACGTGCGGCTGGCCGCCGACGAGGCGCTGACCGAGCAACAGATCCTCGATCGGCTCCGGCAGTTGTTAACCGAACGGACGGGATTGACCTCGGTACGTATTCGTGACGCCAAGTGGACGTCGGTCTTCAAAATTCACCGTCGGTTGGCAGACACTTACCGCAGCGGCCGCATCCTGCTTGCGGGCGACGCGGCCCACATCCACAGCCCATTCGGCGGCCAGGGCATGAACACCGGGATCGGCGACGCCGAAAACCTGGCATGGAAGCTGGCGTTGGTAGTGCAGGGTCGGGCCGGCGAATCACTGCTGGACACGTACGAAGCCGAGCGCCGGCCCCTGGCGGACCGATGTTCTTCGAAACACCACGACGAATACCCGGGTCTTGCTCGCCGAAGGACCGTTCGGCAGGCTGTTGCGCGACCGGGTGCTCACGCCGATCACCAGACTGCCCGCAGTGCAGAGGTGGGCCACCAGGGCTGCCTCACAGCTGTGGGTGAACTATCGCCGCGGACCCTTGGGCTCCAGTTCGCATTTCGCTCGCAAACCCCGCCCTGGCGACCGAGTGCCGGACATCGCGTGTAGGCGCATCGATGGCACCAGCACCACGCTGCATGCCGAACTCGGCGGACACTGGGCTGTGCTGGTGTGCGGTGACTCCGCAAGCGCCTCGGCGGACGTTGAGAAGGCGTTGGGGTCGAACGTCGTCACTCTCGTCCCCACGCGGCCGAACACGGACGACGTGATGCTGGTGCGCCCCGACGCCCACCTCGCCTGGCGAGGCCGCTCGGGCAGCGCCGGACTCGCGCAATGGCTGGAAAGTGCACTGCGGCATGGGAACTCCCGATGACGGCGGAGACGGACCCTCCAGTCAGGCGGGGCCGCGGTCGGCCTCGTGATGCCGGCGCCGATCGAGCGATCCTGGAAGCAGCACTCGAGCTCTTCGTGGAGCGGGGAGTGGAAGGCGCCAGCATCGAGCAGATCGCCAAGCGGGCCGGGGTCGGCAAGCTGACCGTTTACCGGCGATGGTCCTCCAAGGAGGAACTGCTGTCCCAAGCGATCGAATCGGCGCGCGCGAACATTCCCGACGCCCAACCGGAGGACCTCGAGGCGGTGCCCTTGGCCGATCTCGGTGGCGAAGTCCCTGCCGGCCCAGGTCGACATGATGGCCGATCCCAAGTTCGCCGGCATGATCGCCCAGATCTTCGGTTCGCGGACAAGCCATCCCATGCTCTTGCAGACCTACTGGCAGCACTACATCGAACCACGGCGCCGCGCCGTTTACGTGCTCCTGCGGCGCGCTCAAGAGGAAGGTCAGCTGGAACCCGACGCCGATCTAGACGTCGTCATCGACATGATGGTGGGCGCGCTGATCTACCGGATGCTCCAGCCGAATCCGCCTGACCGGGCCGAGATTCGCCGTTACCTCGAAGAGGTTTACCGCCGGTCGGGTCTGCTACCCCGCTGCTAGGGTGGACGTCGGTGTGCCGGGAAGCCTGCACCCCGAGCAGGTCGCCGAATTCCTCGCCGAATACGGCTGGCGCGAACGGGAACAGGTCGGCCCCAGCGAGTACGAGACCTGCTACCTCCGACCGGCTGGCCGGATGATCACCGCGTCCGAGATCGAACGCTGCGTGTACGCCGAACGTTGAACGTCATCGCCGGTGCCGGTGACGACCGATCGGCGAATATGGGGTCGGGTCGATGTCGGGGCGGCGACCGTCGATCAGATCGGCCAGCATGCGCGCCGAACCGCATGCCATGGTCCATCCGACGTGCCCGTGTCCGGTGTTGAAGTACAGGTTGTCGTGCCGACCCAGCCCGATCAACGGCGGGCCGTCGGGTGTCATCGGCCGAAGTCCCGTTCGATAGCGCGCGTTGTCCCAGTCGATCGCACCCGGGAAGAGTTCTTCGCCGGCCGCGGAGATCTCGGAGAAGTCGGATGGCGTGAAACTCCGGTCATACCCCACGAATTCGGCCGTAGCCGACATCCGGATGTCGTCTCCGAATCGGGACCACGCGACGAGTGACCGCTCGTCGATGCCCGCCGACATTCGGTGCGCGCTTCGGGTCCTTGACGGGCGCGGTCAGCGTGTAACCCTTCGCCGGGTAGACGGGAATTCGCAATCCCATGGTGCGGGTGAGCAACGGACTCGCCGCACCCGCCGCCAAGACGACGACGTCGGACTGGATGTCGCCGGTGGACGTCTCGATCTTCGTGACGGTCGATCCGTCCGTTACCAGTGCAGCTGACGTCGGTGCTCAAGTGGAACTGCACTCCGAGCCCGCGGCACACCGCCGCGAGCGTCGACGGCGAACCGTTGCGGGTCACCGGTCGCGTCGGATGTGTCATGGATCGCGCCCGCGAACCGCACCCGGCCGTGCCCAAGCGCAGGCTCGACGGCGGTGATCTCGTCAGCATTGAGAATCTTCTGATCGCGGCCATGTGCTTGCAGCACTGACGAATTGTGTTCAGCGGCTCGCAGCTCGGCCTCCTCGCGGTAGAGGTAGAGCACGCCGCCGCTGGTCTGGCAGTACTGCAGGTCTTCACGTTGGGAGAGTTCGTCCATCAGTCGCTGGCTGTAGCGCGCGAGTTCGAGCTTGGCGAGCGTGTTCGCATGGGATCGGGACGGCGTGCATTCGCGCAGGAACCGCAGTCCCCACCGCACCAGATCGATGTCGGCGCGGGGCTTCACCCGAATCGACGTGGCCTCGCCGAGCAGCGATCGCAGAAGCATCTTCGGAGCAGTCGGGGAGGCCCAGGCGTACGAATGTCCGGGGGCAATGAGCCCCGCCGTGCTGGCCGTCGTGTCCGAGCCCACCTCGGAGCGGCGGTCGTACACGTGGACTTCGTGTCCTCGCTCGGCCAGCGCGTGGGCTGCCGCCACGCCGACGACACCCGCTCCGAGGACGGAGATCTTCACGGCGCCTCTTGGGTGACGTCCGTGGCCTCGCCATGTCTGTGTCGCGCAGCACGTTCTGAACGTAGAAGCGCCAGCCGAGGAATCCGACCCAGATGGTGACGGCGATGACGGCGCTCGGGACCCCGTAGTACAGCAGATCGGCGATCATGCGAGTTCTCCTTGTGGGACCAGCGCCGGTTGCCGGTGGGCTGGATAGCGGTTCGCCGTGACGGTCGCCACGATCGTGAAGACCACCAAGTTGGCCAGTACGCCGGGGATGAGTCCGTCGTCGAGACCGAAGGGGGCCGGCAGACCCCATTGCCACACCGCGGTCACCACCGCGCCCGCCGCGATGCCCGACAATGCCGCAGGCGCAGAACGTATTCCGAACAACACGGCTGCGAACAGCGGGACGATGATGGTCGGCGCCCAGAGCGTGTAGCTGTAGAGCAGCGCATCCACGATGGAGGGCACGCTCAGCGCGAATATCGTTGCGGCTACTCCAACGACCACGCTGGTGGCACGTTCGATGGTCAGCTTGCGGGAGGACGAGACGGGCGACGCCTTGAGCGGTTGATAGATGTCCTTCGTCAGAACCACCGCGGTCGAATTCAAATACGAACTGGCGGTCGACATTACGACTGCCAGCAGCGCTGCGATCACCAGGCCGAGGACGCCGATCGGCATCAGGTTCACCACCACCGTCGGCAATGCCTCGTCGGACTTGATGTTGGGATAGAGCACCAGTGCGATGAGTCCGAGGGACGCCGACGTGAAGTAGAAGAAGAACGAGAACAGCCCGGCCATCGTGAAGCCGATGCGCGCGTGGCGCGAGTCAGGAGTCGAGAAGGTCCGCTGGGCGTACGGGGGCACCAATGTCTCACCGAGCAGAAACGCGCAGAACAAGGCAATGAACTGCAGCGGGGTGTAGTCACCGAGCACGGTGAGATGCGCGGCCGGTACCTGGTCGAGCAACGAGTTGGGGCCGCCGACCGCGCTCAGTCCGATCAGCAGGGCCACCGGCAGCAGCACGCCGAGGAAGACGAACTGGAGCATGTCGGTCTGGATCACGGCCCATGCGCCGCCGAATGACGAATACAGGATCACGACACCCATTCCGATGAGCACTGCGGGAACCGTCGGAACGTGGAGGGTGGCGTTGACGACGGTTCCGATTGCCAGCGCCTGGGCGCCGAGAATGCCCGCGCACAATCCGACGGACAGCACGCCCGTCACCACACGTGCCGGCTTGCCGTAGTGCTCGTGCATGACGTCGCCCAACGTGTGCGCGCCGACGTAGTTCTTCAGCCGTGGTGCGACGAACAGCCCGACGAGCACCGTCTGTATCCCGAAGGCGCAGAAGGCGAACATGTAGACGTACCCGTCGCGCATCGTTGCACCGGCGATGCCGATCGAGGCGCCTCCGCCGAGGAAGGCGGCTGCCAGGCTGCCGAAGAACACGGGCCAGACGATGCGGTTGCCTGCGACGGCGAAGTCGTCGGGGTTCCTCACCCGCCGCATCGTCTGGACGCCGATGAGGATCAGGAGGAGGAAATAGCCCGCGAGCAGTATCCAGTCGAGTGGTGTCATGTGAACTCCTTGCCGAAGATCGCCCAATCGTATGAACCGAAGGTGATCGCCGTCACTAGGCAAATCAACTACACTTTGCGGCGTCAGGCGCTGCTATCTAGGCAAAGTTGCCCAACGCTGTTTCGACGGAGTTACATGCTTGAAAAGGCCTTGGCGCAGCAGATCGCCAACGACATCAGTGACGTGATCGGGCACAACGTCCTCATCACCGACGAGGCGGGAATCGTCGTGGGCAGCGGCGACGAGTCGCGCGTCGGCCAGTTCCACGAGGCTTCCGTCGACGTGATCCGCGCGCGCCGGATGATGACGCACTCCAGCAAGGACGTCCGCGCATCTCGTCGGCACGCTGCCCGGGGTCACGATCCCACTGATCGTCGACGGCGATGTCGTTGGCACGGTCGGGCTCTCGGGGCCTCCCGAAGAAGTCGAGCAATTCGGGTTGGTGGTCAAGCGGCAGACCGAGATCCTCATGCAGGAGGCGGCGAGGATCGGAACGCGGATGACGCACGAGCGCGCGGCGGCGGAGCTGCTGCGCGAAATCTGCGACTGGCACCACTCCGGTGCCGCGAAGGCCCAACTGATGCGCAGGGGGCGGACGCTGGGGTACGACCTGACGTTGCGGCGCCGCATCGTGCTGATCCAACGGGAGGAGGCGGACGGTTCTGTGCCGGAGGGAGCTTCCGATTCGGTCGCTCCGTCAGGTCGGCGAGGTGTTCGGCTCGCCCGATGACCTCGTTGGGCCACTTGCCCGGATGGTGGTCGCCGTGGCGACACCCGACAGCGCGACCGGCCACCCGGGTGGCTCGGTCTTGGATCGCTGCAGCGCCTTCGTCGCGTCCGCGAAACACCATGGCTTGAACGTTCGTGTGGCGGTCGGGTCCTCCGCAGCGGGCGTCGCCGCGTTGAACGCGTCCGCCCGCGACGCCTTCGACGCACTGCATTTGGGACCGATTGCGCACCCGAACAACATCATCCACGACATCGAACCGGTCCGACTGTGGCAAGCGCTGTCCGTGGTGCCGATCGACTCCCGCAAGCGTCTCGTCGAAGGTCTGCTCGGACCGCTGACGGCCGACCGCGAATGGAAGACGTTGCGTACCACGATCATCGCCCTGGGGGATAGCGCGTTCAACATCACGCGGGCGGCACAACGCCTGCACGTGCACCGCAACACGCTCATCTACCGTCTCGACAAGATCGCGCGAATCCTCCAGCGGCCGTTCGATGAACCGGGCCTCGCCGTTGCGCTCTACGTCACGTGCGTCGTCGACGAACTCGGCCAAGCATCGGCGCACCGCTGACTTCGACCTGCTCGAGGTCGGAAATCCCATCGCAGGCGGTGTTCGTCCCGTGCATGGTCATGCGCTCAGGGTCGGGTAGGTGGGCAACTCGAAGTCGTCGCGCAAGCTTCGGCTGAGGAGCAGCTCGGCGAGTGGGCGGAAGTTCATCGTCCGCATTGCCGCATCGCGAAACCAGAGGCCGAGCCGGGTCTGGGTCGCGAAGACGGGAAGATACTTCTGGGCAGCGGCCTGTTTGCCTTCAACGAAAGGGCGCAGTCGCGTCTCGTAGGCGTCGAAGGCTCGACGATAATCCCCACGGGCGCAGGAGAGTTCGCCCGCGAGCACATATGCCTCGGTCATCGCCAAACCGGTGCCCTCGCCGGCCAGCAGTGAGACGCAGGCGCCAGCGTCGCCGACGAGCGCGGTTCGGCCCCGCGACCAGCGATTTAGCCGGATTTGGCTGACGGCATCGAAGTACAGATCATCGACGTCGTCCAGTGTGGCGAGGATTTGTGGGCATTCCCAGCCGCCATCACCGTATTCACGGCGTAGCAACGCCTTACGCGCTTCCAGCTCACCAGGATCAGCGGCGTTGGTCGAACGGAATACGAACAGAAGCAGCGTGCGGTCGTCCCGCAGGGTGAACCGCCCGATAGATCGAGCTGGCTGGCTGTAGGTGACGTAGGCGAGTTCATCGCGGGGCCGATAACCCTCAACAACGCAGGCCGCGACCAGACAGCCCAAATAATGTTCGACGTCTGAATCGGGCCCGAACGTCAGCCGGCGCACATTCGAGTGCAACCCGTCGGCACCGATGACGAGGTCGAAATCCCGGGACTTCGCCTGCGCGAAACTGACACTCACGCCATCGGGGTGTTCATTGATCGCGGTAATGGAATCGCCGAAGATCGTTTCGATGTCATCTTCTATCGTGGCGTAGATGGTCGCGGCGAGGTCGCCGCGCGGCAGGCTGGTAAATCCGGCGCCCGCCGCGCGCCGGAACGCGTCGACGCCCAGGCTGGCACGCACGCGATTGTCGGGTCCAACCGAGCGGATGGACTGCACCTGGTAGCCGGCATCGCGGACAGCCGCCTCGATCCCCATCAGTTGCGCGACGCGGTAGCCCACCCCCCAGAAATCGATCACGTAACCGCCGGTACGAAAGTGCCGCGACCGCTCGATCAACGTTGGCTCGTGGCCGGTTCGGTGCAGCCAGTGTGCGAGCGATGGTCCCGCGACACCCGCTCCGCTAATCGCGATCTTCATCTCGTCCACCACCCGAGCGTCTTCAATGTGATCCGCTGATGTCTGCCCTGAGGGATGGCCCTACCAGGTGAGGCACGACCGACCTCAGTCCCGGGTAGCCAACCGGACGAACGGCATTCGCTGCCCGACCGCCCGAAAGTCGGCCTCCGACCCGTCGACCGAAAATCCCATGACCCGTGGAAGCAGGTACGTCGCCGCGGTGCGGTGTCGGGCAGCGTATCGTGCGAAGACTTCGGCCCCGTCGTCGGCAGCGAGCGGTACCGCCGTAACCGGGATCGTGCGCCTTCCAACCTGGATGCTGACCTCGGGTGTGTGAAGAATATTGCGGTACCAGGCGGCGGTGGGGCCCCATCCGGAGGCGACCACGAAGCTTCGATCTGTTGCGTTGTGCTCAACGACTTCCAAGATGACCTGGCGCTGTTCGCCGGAGACTCGCCCGATGTGATTGAGCAGCACGATGCGCTTACCGAACAGCCATCCCAACCCCACCCGATAGAGGTAGATCGGTGCACGGAGAAGCGCCCGGCTAAGCCCCGATGGCGGACGAACTGTCTTCACGATCTTCATCGATGCCTCCTCTGATCCGGCGACGGCCCTGAAAGGATCTGCGAGTCAACGGGTGAACCGCCAATCGCATGCCCGACCGGCGGCGGCAGGCCTAGGGCGAGTTCAGTCGGCCCGGCCCCGACACATTCCACGCTACGCCTATTGGTGCATATCGCACAATATCTAGTTTGCACGCGATGCGAGCAGCATATAGTGCTAGCAGGACATATTCGCCGGCGTGGCGGGAGGCGGGACGTGACGACAACGAGAAAGCCCCGGGAGTCCAATGGGTCGGTGAAGTCCAAGGAATTCTCCGTCATGCTCGAACAAGCAACTCGAGGACTGCTCGCGCTCAACGTCTCCGTACTCGAACAGATGGAAACCAGTGTCGGTCTGGCTCCGCTGCGGGCACTTCAATCTCTCGACCGTCGCGGCCCCAGCATGGTCGGCGAACTCGGCGACGACCTCGGCATGGTGCCTTCCACCGCGAGCCGGCTTAGCGACCGCCTCGCCGAGGCCGGCCTGATCACGCGTCGCCCCGCACCGAGCAATCGGCGATCCACGCTGCTAGAGCTCACCGACGCCGGCCGCGCGATTCTCGATGAGCTAGTCGCTCTGCGCATCCGCACATTCGGTGAAGTCGCTGACCACATGAGCAACCAAGACCGCGCCGCGCTCATCCAGGGCGCCCGGGCATTCACCGCCGCGCAGCAGCGATTGTCCGACAAGATCAGTAAGCAGCGGACCGAGTCCCGGCGAGCCACCGACAAGCCCTGAACGTGCACTTCGACGAGGGGAGTACACCGCCTGGTTACACACCGAGGCCACTCCACTCAGGTCAAGACGAAGTATCGCAGCCAGAGATAGACCGCCGACAGCGCGATCGACATGACGGTGACGATGGCGCCCTTGCGGGTGAAGTCCCAGAAGGAGATGGGATTGTCTGCGCGCCGGGCGATTCCAAGCATCACCACGTTCGCGCTAGCGCCGATGGCGGTCAGGTTGCCGCCGAAGTCGGCGCCGAGGCCAAGGGCCCACCACAGCGCTTGCGAGTGACCTGGATCGGGTATCCCGGCGGCCAACTCGCTCACGATCGGTGCCATCGTCGCGACGTACGGGATGTTGTCGATGATGCCGGACACCGGTGCCGAGACGCCGAGGATCAGCATCACGGTCACCAGCGCGTCTCCACCGGTCGCCTCGATCGCCACCCTGGCCATCTGGTCGACGACGCCGGTCTTCACTAGCGCGCCCACCATGACGAACAGCCCGACGAAGAACAGCAGCGTTTCCCACTCAACGCCCGACAGGTAGTCGGAACGGTCCAAACGGGAAATCAGTATGAGAGCGCCAGCACCGAGTAGTGCCACGATCGACGGTTCGATGTGCAGCACGCCGTGCGCGATGAAAGCGGTGAACACCAGTGCCAGGACGACCCCGCACTTGACGAGCAATGCCGGATTGCGGATGGCCTCACGCTCTTCCAGCGCCATCACGTCCGCGACGCGCGCTGGGTCGACGTCGAACGAACCGCGGAACAGACGCGGCAGCATGACCACGAACACGACCATGACGATGATCACGATCGGCGCCATGTGCACGAGGAAGTCGTTGAACGTTAGGCCACCCCGGCTGGCGATGATGATGTTCGGCGGATCCCCGACCAGGGTGGCCGCGCCGCCGATGTTCGAGGCCAATACCTCCGCGATCAAGAAGGGTGCGGCGTTGATCTCCAGCCGGTCGCAGACCAGCAAGGTCACCGGTGCGATCAGCAAGACCGTGGTGACGTTGTCCAGCAGGGCCGAGGCTGCAGCGGTCACCAGGACCAGCAGAATCATGATTCGCAGCGGTGAACCCTTCGCGCGTTTGGCAGCCCAGATCGCGACGTATTCGAAGACGCCGGTCTGCCGCAATACGCTGACGATGATCATCATGCCCAACAGCAGAAAGATGACGTCCCAGTCGATTCCCGTCTCACGGGAGTAGAAGGCGTCTTCGGATCCGACCACTCCGAGTGCGACGACGACGGCGGCGCCACAGAGCGCGACGAGCGTCTTGTTGATGCGGTCGCTGGCGATCAGGACATAGGCGATCACGAACACCGCGATGGCGATGGCGGTCATGGCCGACACCTCACCTCTAGCTGCGAGATCAATGCTTCAACGCTGCAGCCAAGAGGCGGGAAGCCGTGATCACCCCGTGCATCTCGCCATCCTTCATCACCGCGATCAGTGGACTCCTCAGCCGGGCCATGAGCGCGGCCACTTCGATGATGGTGTCGTCCGCGTGGGCGGCCGGCACGTCGAGCAGGTGCTCGGGCAGTACATCTCGTACTGTCTTGCCGCTCAACTTGTCTGCGGCGCGGTCGGCCATGGACTCGTCCAGCACACCGGCCAGGGAGGGATCGTCCTGCACGTATTGCGGCACGATGAACCGCACGACCTGCGAAGCGGGCAGCACCGCGTATGGCTTGCCCGAGGCATCGGTCACCACGATCCCGGGCAGACGGTGTTCGGCGAGCATGCGGGCGGCGTCGAGCGCATTCGAGTCGATCGATATGACGGGGAAGTCCTCGGCCATCTGCTCGGCGTGCATACCAGCACGATACGACCATGTTCGGGTGTCAATCGTCATCTTGCGTAGTCACCTTCGACTTTCCGCTCGTGTGCGAGGCTGGGTCGACCTCGGCTCGTCCGGTGGGGAGATTGTCCGGCGGTTCGATCCGCAGCATCCGGGCCACGGGTACGTCGGTCGACGAGTGCAGCACGATCGACAACGCGATGGTGACCGCGACGAGATCGAACACCAACTCGCGGTCGGCGATGCCGGATTGCAGTGCCAATAGGCCGTAGACGACCGACGCGAACCCCTTGGGCCCGAACCAGGCGGCGGTCAGGCGCTCGCTGCGGGGCAGTTCGGTCCGCAGAAGGGAGAGCAGGAGCGCGGCAGGACGAACTACGACGATCGCCACCACGGCGAGCAGCCACCCACCCCAGCCGAGGTGAGACAACCGGTCGGGCGTGATGAGCGCCCCGAACACCAGTAAGGCCGCGAATTTAGTTAGTTCGGAGAGCAATTCGCCGAACGGCTCGAACTGATCGGCGGCCACGTGATCGAGTGTGGCCAGCGTCGATCCCGCCGCGAATGCGGCCAGATAGGGGTTGGCATGCGTCAAGTGGCACGCCCCGTACACCACGACCGCGATCGCCACCGGACCCAATGCCTGCAACCGTGGTTCGGCAGTGAGGATGTTCGTCCGCCACGCCAGTGCCACCAATGCGGACACGGCGAACCCGATGAGAAGGCCTAGCAGTAATTCCACACCGACGGTTGCTACTTCGGAGTTGGCATGCTGCGCCGTTGCCAGGAAGATGAGCACGAACGGCAGGGCTAGGCCGTCGTTGAGGCCGGACTCGACGTTGAGCAGCCGTCGTAGGCGCAGCGGAATGTCGGATCGGCCGACGAGCGCCGCCGCGAACACGGGATCGGTGGGGGAGAGGATCGCACCAATCAGGAACGCG
Source organism: uncultured Actinomycetota bacterium (assembly GCA_963849055.1). Classification (GTDB taxonomy): domain Bacteria; phylum Actinomycetota; class Actinomycetes; order Mycobacteriales; family Mycobacteriaceae; genus Mycobacterium. The sequence continues at coordinate 196,896 of CAWKFI010000007.1, read as the reverse complement.
GTCGGCCAGTCGAGACCAGCGAGGAAGTGCGCGGGAACGGCGATTCCGACCATCGTCAACGGCATTCCGAGGCCGAGCGCGCGCCCAGATAACCGCCAATTCTCCTTGAGCGCACGGAGATTCGCCCGCTGTCCATCAGTGAACAGCACCGTAAACAACGCCACGTCGGCGAGCAGTGAGATTATCGGGTCGTCGGGGCCGATCGCGACGATGCCGAGACCGCCCGGCCCGATGACGGCGCCGGCGACCAGAAACATGAGCGCCGTGGACAGCACGGTCCTCGCCGCAAGCCCGGACAGCGACACGCTGATCAGAAGCACGACACCAAAAGCCAGGACAAGCGCCACGCAGGACTCCCACGGTTTCGTTCGAGTCGTCACCGGCGGTGCGACTGCCGACCAGACTTCCCGGCGCTCCACCCGTAAAGATGCCGTAAAAGGCCGGGCGGAGCAACCGGAAATCGAAATCACGCGGCGACGATTTTCGCCGCGATACCGGCCGTCGAGCAGCTAGCATCAGGCCCGATGACCGTGATCTTGCGACGAATCGCCGCTGGCCACCGATGAATCGATCCCTGGTCGTTTCCGTCGGCTCGGTCCTGGGCGCGGCGGTGATCGGCAACGGCTGGGTGGGCAAGGACGACCTGGCTTGGCTGGATGGGTTGAAGCGACCCCGCATGCAGATACCGCTGCCGGCCTTCGCGGCCGTGGGCGCGGTCTACTACGTGATACTCGGCATCGTCATCTATCGGGCCTGCGAGCGGTGCGACAAGAGGTCGACACGGCTGGCGCTCACCGTGCTCGTGCTCAACGAGGTGTGGAACGTCTTCTTCTTCCGGTTCCGCAGCACGCGCAACGCGTTCGCCGGGATTCTGCTGTTTCTGTTGCCGCTGGGCGCATTACAGCGTGCGGTGCGCGAGGATCTGACGTCGGCAGTCGTGCTGGCGCCCTACACCATGTGGGTGGTCGGTTATGACGTGCCGTGGACGCTGATCCTGTGGCGAATGAACAGGTTCGCCGAGGACGTCAGTTCGCGAGGGGGCGTGGCGCTTTCGTCGGGAACGTGACGAACGGCCTTCCACGTCAAACCATTTGGTTCGCGGCATCTCGATGCGGCACCGCAGGCGGGCACCGCTAGGATCGACGCATGCCTATGCGCCTGCTGAGTCGCGGCTCGATGGCCGGAGACCAAACGGCTGTCCGAGATCTTGCGGCGCGAGACCGTCGGCGGGGTGCTGCTGCTGATCACCGCCACGGCGGCGTTGGTGTGGGCGAACTCCCCGTGGTCGGATGTCTATCACGGCCTGTCCGAGTTCGAGGTCGGTCCGGAGGCGTTGCACCTGAGTCTCACCCTCGGCGAATGGGCCGCCGACGGGCTGCTGGCGATCTTCTTCTTCGTGGTGGGACTGGAGCTCAAGCGGGAATTCGTCGCAGGCGATCTGCGCGATCCCGCGCGCGCCGCGCTGCCGATCGCCGCCGCCGTCGGCGGGATGATCGTGCCTGCCGCGATCTTCATGGGGATCAACCTCGCCGCAGGCAAGCCGGAGAACCTCGACGGCTGGGCGATACCGATCGCCACCGACATCGCCTTCGCGTTGGCCGTGCTCGCGGTCCTGTCGACGCACCTGCCCACCGCTCTGCGGACGTTCCTGCTCACGCTCGCGGTGGTCGACGACCTACTCGCGATCACGGTCATCGCCGCGTTCTACACCGACCACCTTGCGCCAGGTCCGCTGGCGTTGGCGTTGATTCCGGGCGGCCTCTTCGCGGTGGCCGTGCAGCGTGGCATACGGCATTGGTGGCTGCTCGTCCCGCTGGGGGTGGCAACGTGGGCGCTCGTACATGCCAGCGGCGTGCATGCCACGGTGGCCGGTGTGCTGCTTGGCTTCGTGGTGCCGGTGCTTGGGAAGCACTCCGTTGCGGAGAGCTTCGAGCATCGACTGCGGCCGTTGTCCGCCGGGCTGGCCGTGCCGGTGTTCGCATTCTTCGCCGCCGGCGTCACGGTCGGTGGATGGCACGGCCTCGGCGCGTCGCTGTTGCATCCGGTGACCATGGGCGTGTTGGTCGCGCTGGTGCTTGGCAAGCCGCTCGGGGTGTTCATCACCACGTTTCTGTTGGCCAAGTTCACTCACGCCACCTTGGACGAGGACTTGGCCTGGCGCGACGTGGCGGGTGTCGCACTGCTCGCCGGCATCGGTTTCACCGTGTCGCTGCTGATAGGCGAGCTGGCCTTCGGTTACGGAACTCCCGCCGGGGCTGACGCGAAGATCGGCGTGCTACTCGGTTCCGTGGTCGCGGGCCTGCTGGCGGCCGCGGTGCTCGTCAGCCGCAACGCCGCTTACCGCCGCATCCACGAGTTGGAGACCGTCGACGCCGACCACGACGGTGTGCCCGACATCTACCGGCCTTGACACGACTGTCGTGTCTACGCGTGGGTAAACTGGCCCAATGCTCGAACAGATCCGCGGCCCCGCTGATCTGCAGCACCTGTCGCAACCTCAGCTGAGCGATCTGGCTGCGGAAATCCGCGAATTCCTGATCCACAAGGTCGCTGCAACCGGTGGGCACCTGGGCCCCAATCTCGGTGTCGTCGAGTTGACGCTCGCGCTGCACCGGGTGTTCGACTCGCCGCACGATCCGATCATCTTCGATACGGGCCATCAGTCGTACGTGCACAAGATGCTCACGGGTCGCTGTGCGGACTTCGGCAATCTGCGCAAGAAGGGCGGCTTGTCGGGTTACCCGTCGCGCAGCGAGAGCGAGCACGACTGGGTCGAGTCCAGCCATGCCAGCTCCGCGCTGTCCTACGCCGACGGTCTGGCCAAGGCCTTCGAGTTGAACGGTCACCGCAACCGCCACGTGGTCGCCGTCGTCGGTGACGGCGCGTTGACCGGCGGCATGTGCTGGGAGGCGTTGAACAACATCGCCGCCGCACGCAGGCCCGTGGTGATCGTCGTCAACGACAACGGACGTAGCTACGCACCGACCATCGGCGGCTTCGCCGACCACCTTGCGGGCCTGCGGCTGCAACCCGGATACGAGAAGCTTCTGGAGAGGGGCCGCGACACCGTCCGCGGCGTGCCGTTGATCGGCGAACTCTGCTACCAGTGCATGCACAGCGTCAAGGCGGGAATCAAGGACGCGCTGGCGCCGCAGGTGATGTTCACCGACCTCGGGCTGAAGTACGTGGGCCCCATCGACGGTCACGACGAGCACGCCGTCGAGGTGGCGCTGCGCCACGCCCGCGGCTTCAACGCTCCGGTGATCGTGCACGTCGCCACCCGGAAGGGCATGGGCTACGGGCCGGCGGAAGCCGACGAAGCCGAGCAGATGCACTCCACCGGTGTGATCGACCCGCAGACCGGTCTCTCCACGTCGGTCGCGGCGCCCGGTTGGACGTCGGTGTTCTCCGACGAGCTGATCAAGCGTGCGGCCAAGCGCCGGGACATCGTCGCGATCACCGCCGCGATGCCAGGGCCCACCGGGTTGAGTGCGTTCCGGCAGCGGTATCCCGACCGGTTCTTCGACGTCGGCATCGCCGAGCAGCACGCCATGACGTCGGCCGCCGGGTTGGCGATGGGCGGCATGCACCCGGTCGTGGCGATCTACTCGACGTTCCTGAACCGGGCGTTCGACCAGATCATGATGGACGTCGCGCTACACGAACTACCCGTCACCATGGTGCTCGACCGCGCCGGCGTGACCGGTCCCGACGGTGCGAGCCACAACGGGATGTGGGATCTGTCGATCCTGGGCATCGTTCCCGGCATGCGGGTTGCCGCCCCACGCGACGCCGCTCGGTTGCGCGAGGAGCTCGGGGAGGCCCTGGCCGTCAAGACCGGTCCGACGGCCATCCGGTTCCCCAAGGGCGACGTTGGCGAGGACATTCCCGCCGTCGAGCGCCGCTCCGGTGTCGACGTGCTGGCCGTGCCCGCCCATGGGCTGTCGGCCGACGTGCTGCTGGTGGCAGTCGGACCGTTCGCGTCGATGGCGCTGTCGGTGGCCGAGCGGCTGCAGAAGCAGGGCATCGGCGTCACCGTGATCGACCCGCGGTGGGTGCTGCCCGTGCCCGACGTCATGGGGGAGTTGGCGACGGCGCACAAGCTGGTCGTCACCCTCGAGGACAACGGCGTGCACGGAGGTGTCGGTTCCGCGGTGTCGCAAGCGTTGCGCCGCGCCGAGATCGACGTGCCGTGCCGCGACGTCGGCATGCCACAGGAGTTCCAGGACCACGCGTCGCGTACCGAGGTGTTCACCGAGGTCGGTCTGACCGATCAGCACGTCGCCCGCCAGATCACCGGCTGGGTGGCCGCCCTGGGCAGTGCGGACGCCGAAACCGTCGGCAACCGGCTCGACTAGTACCGAAGTGCCTCCGCGATGAGTGCGGCGGCGGCATCGCACTTCGTTTCGGGCAACAGTGCGTAACCACAAATGAGCCCGGAACTGCGGCGGGTGGGGTCTTCGTAGGTCGTGCTGAGCGCCGCGCAGGCCACGCCACGTTGGCGAAGCAAGTGCACGACGGCGACATCGTCCGCCTGGGCATGGTCGAGTGACAACACGTCGAGTGACAAAACGACGTGCAACCCGGCGTCGATACCCATGACGTCGACGCCCGGCAGGTGACGGTGGCAGGCGCCGGTGAATCGATTGCGCCGCGCTGCATAGGTTTTCGATGCGGAGGCCAGATGCCGGGCCAGGGCTCCCGAGGCAAGGAACTCGGCGACGAAGGTGATGGACAACGCGCCGACGGTGTCGATGCCTGCGGTGTGGCGACGCCTCAACTCATCAGCCACGAATGCTGGCACGATGGCCCACGTCAAACGAAGATCGGGATTGATGATCTTCGACGTCGTGCCGAGATAGACGATGTGATCTGCCATGTCCCGCATACCCCGGAGCGCGGTGGTGGGTGGTACGTCGTAACGGAACTCCCCGTCGTAGTCATCCTCGAAGACGATCGCCTGGGAGTCGACGGTCCACTCGCTCAGCCGTCTCCGTCTGTCCGCCGACATTCGACCGCCCAAGGGATACTGATGAGCTGGCGTGACATAGACGGCAGCGTCGTCGACCGATAGCTCGTCGGTGCACATTCCGTCGCGATCGACCGGAACGGATCGGACCCGATGACCACGCATGCGGAGTGCCTGTCTTGCCTTGGCGTAGCCAGGATCTTCGAAGGCGATCGTCTTGCCCTTGGGTACCACCACGTCGGCGATGTCTGCGACGGCGCTGCACACACTTGGAAAGACGAACACGTGATCGGCCTCGGCCACGATGCCGCGGTATTTGCGCACGTGGTCGACGACGTGGACGCGCAACCGGCGAAGCCGTTCGTCGGTTAGCGACGAACGCACACCACTATCCGGACGGATCAATTGAGAATCGAGGCTGGCGTTCGTCGCCGTGCGCCACGCCGCGCGCCAGTCACGCCGATTCAGCAAGGACACGTCGGACTGGCCGGGGAGCAAGTTGAACTCAATCGGCGTTCCAGAATGCTGCTCCGGCAGCGACTCTCGCGATGGTGGGTCGACGGGCCGCGCGAAGACACCGGCACGGGCGGCCGGGCCAGCACCGAGTGCGACCCTCGTCGATCCACCCGGGGTGGCCTCGAGGAGGCCGCATGCGACGAGTTCTTCAAAGGCGGCCACGACGGCCGAGCGTGAGACTCCCAGAGTGGTTGCCAAGGTCCTCGACGGGGGAACGACGTCGCTCTCAGTCAACCGACCGTCGGCGATCGCGGAGACAAGTGCGTGCGCGATCTGCGGCGCCACGCCCCCAACGCCTTGGTCGAGGTGCAGGACGAGATCGCTGCGACGAGCTACCCGCGCCATCGGCCATGTCTCCTTTCTGGTTTCCGATTTCGCAGCATACTGGCCTTGAACGGCAGACCGGAATTGCAGACAGTGGATTCATGGACGAACGCAGGTATGCCCAAGTCAATCGCCACAAGGAGCGCGCTCGAACCGAGCTCTCGGACCTCTTCGACGTGTTGGATGCGGGCCATCACGTCGCGACGTTGAGCACGGTCGTCGACGGGAGGCCGTTGGTCGTACCGATGCTCTACGGACGCGACCGCGACCGAATCGTCTTGCACGGATCGGCCGGTGCAGGGGCGCTGCGACATGTCGCTCAAGGAGCGGCTGCTGCATTGGCGGTCACTCACGTTGACGGTTGGGTGTACGCCCACGACGGGTTCAACTCAAGCGCCAATTACCGATCCGCCGTCGTGCACGGCAACCTGCGCGAGCTGAGCGGCGAGGATGCGGTCGATGCACTCGCCATCCTGATGGAGTGCACGCTGCCGGGTCGTGCCGCAGAGGTACCGGTGCACAGCAACCGCAAGCAGATCGCTGCGACGACGGCGCTGGCGATGGACATCACCGAAGGGAACTGGACGGTCAAGGTGAGACACCAGCCGCCCGGCGTGCCCGGTCCCTCAGAGGCCGACGACCCAAACGTGTGGACGGGGACGCTGCCGATCCGGTGGGCGTATGGAGATCCCATATCCTCGCCGCACCTGTCGCCCGGTATAGCAGTATCGCCGTCCGTCCTGGCGTTGATCGAAAAGTAGTGGCCCGCACTGGCGATTCCGTGGACTGGTCGGGGCCGCCGAGCGGGCTGCTCTGCTCCCGGTCCGGTCGCCGCCTAGGCTGCTCGGCATGGACGCCGAACTGGAACGTTGGAAGGCCGCGGGGAAATACTTCGACTACCTCGGTTTCGACATCTTCTACCGCGTCGAGGGCCAGGGCCCGGCGCTGCTGCTGATCCACGGCTATCCGTTCAACTCGTGGGACTGGGCGCAGATCTGGCCGACGCTGATCGAGCGGTTCACCGTCATCGCCCCGGACATGCTCGGGATGGGCTTCTCCGACAAACCGGTCGCCTACGAGTACTCGGTGCACGACCACGCCGACATGCACGAGGCGCTGCTGTGGCACCTCGGCGTCGACACCGTCCACGTCCTGGCCCACGACCTCGGCGACTCCGTCGGCCAGGAGTTGCTGGCGCGCTATGAGGAAAGTGACCACGCCTACGGTGCTTTGGTCATCGAGTCGATCACGTGGCTCAACGGCGGGCTGTTCAACGAGGCCTACACGCCGCGGCTGCTGCAGAAGCTGATGTCGCGAACTCCGTTGGGCGACATCACCAGTCGCTTCCAGGGCACCGCGGCGTCGCGGCGCATCGCCGACCGTACCCTCGACCAGATGTTCGGGCCCAACACCAAGCCGACGCCGCAGATGCTTGATCAGTTCCACCAGATCTTGGACTACAACGACGGAACCCGGGTGATGCACAAGGTCGGCAGATTCATCAACGACCGGTATGTCCACCGCAACCGCTGGGTCCGCGCGATGCGGGAGACCGCGGTGCCGATGCGACTGATCGACGGGCCGATCGACCCGAACTCGGGCAAGCACATGGCCGACCGGTACCTCGAGGTCATTCCGAAACCCGACGTGGTGATGCTCGCCGACGACATCGCCCACTGGCCGCAGATCGAGGCGCCCGACGCGGTGCTGACCCACTTCCTCGCCCACGTGGATCGGGTCAGCGCTGCGTCGCAGTAGCCTGGCCCCACCGATACTGGAATTGCCCACCTCAGCAGCGACTTTCGCCACCTAGGGGGATAGTCGTGACAGCGCGCCGTCCAAGATGGAGCGCACGGTAGCAGCCTCCTCCGGCGACAGCAGTTCGCCCAGCGTTGCCCGAATGGTCCGCAGGTACACCGGGGCCACCTTCCGAAAGACGCCGATCCCGGCATCGGTCAACTGGGCATAGGACGACCGCCGGTCATCGGGGTGGCGGACGCGTGTCACATGGCCGGCTGCTTCCAACTCGTCGACCACGCGACTCACGCGCGTGCGGCTCAACACCACCGCATTGCCCAACTCGGTCATCGTCAGACGATGATTCGGTGCGGCATACAGCTCCAACAAGATGTCGTAGCTCCCCAGTGCGGTCCCGGTGGCGTTCGTCACCTCGGCATCGACCACGGGGACGAGCGCGGCATGAAGGCGCAACAGCGCTGACCAAACGCCGACCACATCGTCTTTCCGCCCAGCACGGCCCATGCGCCACATCATACGGGCTTGCATGTGCGTGCGCAGGCACATATATTTGTGTGCGTCAGCACGCAATCGCACATAGGAGACCCGGCAACATGACCAACGTCATCACGCGAGAAGATCTGCAAGGCAAAATGACTCAGGACGGCTTCGTCCTCCTGGAAGCCCTACCGCCGAACTACTACGACGATGGCCACCTACCCGGCGCCAAGAACTTGCCCCTGGATGCAATCGACTCCGTAACAGGCCAATTGATACCCGAGAACGCAACAGTCATCGTCACCTACTGCTCGGGGCCCAGCTGCTCCAACTCACGCATCGCCGCCGAGCGCCTCGTCCAACTTGGCTACGACAACGTCTACGCCTACGAAGGCGGCAAGGAAGACTGGACCAACGCGGGGCTGCAGCTGGAAAAGTCAGTCACGGCGCTGCCAGCGTAAGAACAGACCGCTGGCGCCTAGTCCTCGGCTGCGGGCTCCGGCGCCGGTGCGTCCTCGTCCGGCGGCGCAGCGGGTGCGGTCACCAGCGCCGCCGCCAACACCGGCACCGTCAGGTCGCGCTGCCATTGCCGGGCGCCTGCCTCGGCGAGAAATGCATCGACGACGGCGGGGATGTCGTCGGAATCGGCAGGGGGCTGCCAGTCCCAGCACAACCTGCGCACGGTGTCGGGCGTCAACAGATTCTCCGACGGCACCGAAACCCGTTGCGACAGAGCGGTCAAGCCCGTGCGGGCCGCCTCCAACCGTGCCGCAGCCTCGGGTTTGCGCCGCACCCATCGGGAGGCCGGGGGAGGGCCGGTCTGCGGCTCGGCAGCCGACGGCAGATCCTCCGTGGCACGGGCCCGGGCGAGCGCGTCCAGCCACACCTGCGCACTGCGGCGCTGACGTGCGCCACCGAACACCGGAAGCGCGGTGAGCTTCTCCGCCGTGTCGGGGTCCGTGGTCGCTGCGTTGATGATCGCGGCGTCGGGAAGGATGCGGCCCGGCGCGATGTCACGGCGCTGCGCGATGTGGTCGCGGGTGGTCCACAGCTCCCGCACGGCGGCCAGCGTTCTGGGATTGCGCACCTTGTGGATGCCCGACGTGCGTCGCCAGCGGTCGCGCCTGGTCGGCGGCGCGACGAACGTCCGCAGGTACTCGAATTCCTGTGCCGCCCAGTCGGTCTTGCCCTGTTCGGCGAGCACGGCCGCTACCGCGTCACGCAGTTCGAGGAGCACCTCGACGTCGAGTGCCGCGTAGTTGAGCCACTCGGCGGGCAGCGGGCGCTTCGACCAGTCGGCCGCACCATGGCCCTTCACCAGGTGCAGGCCGAGCAGACGCTCCACCATCGCCGCAAGGTTCACCCGGTCGAAGCCGGCCAGCCGGCCCCCGAGTTCGGTGTCGTACAGCCGTGGCGGGATCATGCCGAGCTCGGCCAGACATGGAAGGTCCTGATCGGCCGCGTGCAGCACCCATTCGTCCTGTGCGAGCACCGCGGCCACGGGCGCCATCGTCGTCACCGGATCCCCGCCGTGGTTGACGGGGTCGATCAGCACCGAGCCGGCACCCGCGCGGCGGATCTGCACCAGGTAGGCGCGGTTGGAGTAGCGGAAGCCCGAGGCACGCTCGGCGTCAATCGCGAACGGTCCGGTTCCGGATCCGAGAAGTTCTGCGGCGTCGGCGATTTCGCTGGGGTACACCGCCAGTTTGGGCACGCCGTCGGCCGGCGCGAGCAGCGGGGTGGCCTCCGGTTCGACTTCGTCCTCGGGTGGTTGCGCGTCCGTCATCTCACGCGCGCGTACGGGAGTGCAAGTCGGTGACGCCCGCCGGGGGCAGGCCTGCAGCGTGCTCGAGCACCTCGCAGAACGCCTGCACGTGCGGACCCAGCTCCAGCGTGGTCGCGGTCCACGACGCACGCAGTTCGAGTTGGTGGGCGCGCGGCGGACCGGAGATGTCGCCGTACCGCACCGACGTGGTCGCGGTAACGGTGCCGCCGAGTGCGGTGACGAGTTGCTGGTGCGACTCGAGTGCGTCGACCAGCCAGCTCCACGCGACCTCGGGCAGCAGCGGGTCGACGGCCTCGCTGGAATCCAGGTCGGCCTGGATGTAGGCGACCAGCCGCATGGTGCCGTCCCATGCCTCGGCGCCCTCGGGATCGTGCAACAGGATCAGTCGGCCGAACGCGTCACCCTCGGATCGTTCGGGCACGATCGCCGTCTCGGGATGGCGGACCTCGGCGCCAAGCGCGTAGCTGAACGGCGCCAGCCGCTGCGGTGGGCGAATCGGTCCCAGCTCGATCTCCGGCCGCACGGTGGTGGCGTTCATCGCCGCCACCGCTTCGCGGAACTGAGCCGGCTCGGCGGAGGTCACGGCGATTGACGCTAGCGGATTCAGGCAGGTGGCGGCGCAGGCGCGCCGAAGAGTTACCACATGGCAGCATGGTCGTCGATGAGCAACCGCCGTGACCTGCCCGAGTCGTCCTACCTGGCCGCGGCCAACGGCCGCAAACCGCACCGCGTGCCGGTGTGGTTCATGCGGCAGGCCGGCCGTTCACTGCCCGAGTACCGGGCGTTGCGGGCAAAGAACACCATGATGCAGGCGTGCTTCGACGCGGAGCTGATCACCGAGATCACGCTGCAGCCGGTTCGCCGGCACGGCGTGGACGCCGCCATCCTGTTCTCCGACATCGTCGTCCCGTTGCGCGCGTCGGGCATCGACCTGGACATCGTGCCGGACGTCGGGCCGGTCATCGCCCACCCCATCCGCACCGCCGGTGACGTGTCCGCCGTGAAGCCCCTGGACCGCGACACCGTCGCGCCCGTCGCCGACGCGGTGTCGCTGCTGGTGGCGGCGCTGGGCGACGTGCCGCTGATCGGCTTCGCCGGCGCGCCCGTTCACGTTGGCGTCCTACCTGGTGGAGGGCGGTCCCAGCCGCAACCACGAACGCACCAAGGCGATGATGCTTGGCGAGCCGGCCACCTGGCACGCCCTGATGACCGCGCTGACCGACATCACCATCGAGTTCCTGCGCACCCAGTTGGACGCAGGCGTCGACGCGATCCAGCTGTTCGACTCGTGGGCGGGCACGCTGTCGCTGGCCGACTACCGCGAGTACGTGCTGCCGCACAGCGGCGCGGGTGTTCGCGGCGCTCGCCGGTGACGGCGTGCCGATGACGCACTTCGGCGTCGGGACGGCCGAGTTGCTCGGCGCCATGCGCGAGGCGGGGGCGACGGTGGTCGGCGTGGACTGGCGCACGGCGCTGGCCGACGCGGCGAGCCGCGTCGGACCGGGCGTGGCGCTGCAGGGCAACCTCGACCCGGTGGTGCTGCTCGCGGGCTGGCCGGTGGTGGAGCGGGCGGTGCGCTCGGTCGTGGAGGACGGCCGCCGCGCCGTCGACGCGGGCGCGGCGGGCCACGTGTTCAACCTCGGTCACGGGGTGTTGCCCTCCACCGACCCCGGCGTCGTGACGGACGCCGTCGCGCTGGTGCACTCGTTGTGAGTCCCGCGTATTGCATTGTCGGCGGCGGGATTTCGGGCCTCGTCGCCGCCTACCGGCTGCGGGTGGCCGCCGGGCCGTCGGCGACGATCACCGTCCTCGACCCCGCTGACCGCCTCGGCGGTGCGCTGCGCACCGAGCGGGTGGGCGGCCAGCTCGTCGACGTCGGGGCCGAGGCGTTCATCGCGCGGCGCCCCGAAGTGCCGGCACTGCTCGCCGAACTGGGTCTCGCCGGCCGGAAGATCGGCACGACGGGGGTGCGGCCATTGATCTTCAGCGGCGGCAGGCTACACGAGATGCCGCAGGGCACGCTGCAGGGCATTCCTGCGCACGCCTCGTCCGTCGCGGGGTTGGTGGACGAGGCGACGGTCGCGCGGATCGTCGACGAAGGCAGCCGACCGCTTCCGTGGCGCCGTGGCGCCGACCCGACCGTGGCCGAACTCGTCGGCGACCGCTTCGGTGACCAGGTGGTGACGCGGTCGGTCGACCCGCTGCTGGCCGGGGTCTATGCCGGGTCCGCGGCGACGATCGGCCTGCGGGCAGCGGTGCCCCCGGTGGCCGCGGCACTCGACGATGGCGCGCCCACCCTGACCGAGGCGGTGCGCCAGGCCCTTCCGCCGCCGGTCCAGGGCTCGGTGTTCGGGGCCATCGACGGCGGCTACCGCGTCCTGCTCGACGACCTCGTCCGGCGCGCCGAAATCCAGTGGGCGCAGGTCGCCGTCAAGCAAATCGACCCGCAGGCCGGGGGATGGGATCTGCTCGACGACGAGGGCGTGCACTGGCACGCCGACGGCGTCGTGCTCGCGGTGCCTGCGCCCCGGCTGCCCCGCCTCGTCGAGCACGTCGCCCCGCGAACGGCGGCGGCGGCCCGGCGCATCCAGGTGGCCTCGACCGCGCTGGTGGTGCTGGCGCTGCCGGGCGGAACGCCGCTGCCTCAGCGGTCCGGGGTGCTCGTCGCCGGCCGAGAACGGTTGCGCGCCAAGGCGATGACGCTGACGTCGCGCAAGTGGGGTCAGCGCGGCAACGCCGAGTTGGTCCGGGTGTCGTTCGGCCGGTTCGGCGATCGGGTGGCCCGCGACACGGGCGACGAGGACCTGCTGGCCTGGGCGGCCGCGGACCTCGCCGACGTCTTCGGCATCAACCAGGACCCCGTCGATTGTCACGTGCAGCGGTGGATCGACGCCATGCCGCAGTACGGCCCCGGGCACGCCGGGGTGGTCGCGGAGATCCGAGCGGGCCTGCCGCCGACCCTCGTCGTCGCGGGTGGGTACCTCGACGGCATCGGCGTGCCGGCCTGCATCGCGTCGGGCACCAGGGCCGCCGCGGCGCTGGCCGTCGCGACAGTGGCACGATAGGAGTCATGGCCAAGCTCGACTACGACGCCCTCAATTCCATGACCCGATACATGATGATCTCGGTCTTCGCGGTACAGCCCGAGGCATTGGGGGACGAGCGGTCCGCGCTGGTCGACGAGATCTCGACGTTCCTCAAGCAGCAGGAGGACGGCGGGGTGGTGGTCCGCGGTTTGTACGACGTGGCCGGCTTCCGCGCCGACGCCGACTTCATGATGTGGACGCACGCCGAGCGTGTCGAGGACCTGCAGGCCACCTACCGCGGCTTCCGGCGCACGACGCTGGGCTTGGCCAGCGAGCCGGTGTGGAGCGTGGTCGCCCTGCACCGTCCCGCGGAGTTCAACAAGAGCCACGTCCCGGCGTTCATCGCCGGCGAGGATCCCGGCGACTACCTGTGCGTCTATCCGTTCGTCCGCTCGCTGGAGTGGTACCTGCTGCCCGACGACGAGCGGCGCAAGATGCTCGTCGAGCACGGCATGGCGGGCCGCGAGTATCCGGACGTGCGCGCCAACACGGTCCCTGCGTTCGCGCTGGGCGACTACGAGTGGATCCTCGCGTTCGAGGGCCCCGACCTCGGCCGCATCGTCGAGTTGATGTGGAAGCTGCGCTACACCGACGCGCGCCGCCACGTCCGCGAGGAGACGCCGTTCTTCACCGGCCCGCGCGTCCGGCGTCGAGGAACTCGTCGCACGCCTGCCCTAGCAGAAGTTTGCTGAACCGTCGATCAGGCATGGCTGATCGAGCCCGGCTCACGTTGTTCGGCAATCGCAATTACTCGCAAATCCTGCCGCATGACGTCGAATGACTGTGAGTCTGCAACGAACTGTCCGCCGAGTCGTCCGCCGATGTCAGCCGACGACGAGAAGTTGCTGCTAACCTTTGCTGATGTCGAAGGTCGCGTGGGTCGTGAGCATCGCGACGGTGACGGCAGTCGGGCTGGCGGCGTGGTTGATCGGGGGATGGGGCGGTGAGTCGACCGTCCGAGTGGTTGACGTCGTCGGACTGCTGGGTTTTGCGGTGTTCTCCGCGATCTGCGCGGTGTTGGCGGCGCGCTCGGCTCAGGGGCGGCAACGCATCGCATGGATCTGCCTCGCCATCGGTCTGCTCGGATGGGTTGCGGGTGACGCTCTCTCGGGCTACTACGAACTGGTCCTCGAGCGGGAGATTCCGTTTCCATCGCTGGCCGACGCCGGCTACCTGATGTTCCCGGTCGGTGCGTGCCTGGCATTGGTGTTGTTTCCCACCGGCTATTCGCGACAATCCCGCGCTCGTCTCGTCCTCGACGGCCTGATCATCACCTGCGCCTTCTTCGAGGTGTCCTGGTTACTCGTCCTTCAGGATGTGTACGAAGCGGGCGGCGAGACCGCGCTCGCACTGGCGGTTTCGCTGGCCTATCCGGTCAGCGACATCGTCGTCGTCACCGTGGCTCTGTTGGTGCTGGGTGGGGCACGAACCAGACACCGCGTGACCTTGGGCTTGCTGCTGATCGGCAACGTATTGAACGCCTTGTCGGACAGCGCTTACGTATTCGTCGCCGCCAACGAGGCGCACGTCAACGCCAACCTCATCGACGTCGGCTGGGTGGCGGCGTTGCTGGCGCTTGGCGGCGCCGCGTTGGTCAGTCGGCAGCCTGCGCACGCCGACGACCACGCGGCGGAGGTGCCGTCGCAGGCATCGCTGTGGTTGCCGTATCCGCCATTGGCGCTGGCCGTGCTGGTGTGTCTTCTGATGTTCATGCCGTCACCCGGCCTAGGGCCGGTACTCGTCACATCGCTCGTGCTCGTAGTCCTGGTTCTGGCAAGGCAATACATCGTCGTCGGCCAGAACCGGCGGCTATTGGCTCTGGTGGCCGATCAGGCATTGCGCGATCCGCTGACCGGCTTGGCCAACCGGGCGCTCTTCAACGACCGCCTGACGCACGCGATGCAACTTCATCAGCGAGACCAGCAGTCGGTGGCGGTGATGTCGTTGGATCTCGACGATTTCAAACTGGTCAATGACAGCCTCGGGCATCCCGCGGGAGACGCCTTGCTGATCCTCGCCGCCGAACGGATACTCGGCTGCGTGCGGACGGGCGACACGGTCGCCCGGTTGGGCGGCGACGAGTTCGCCGTGTTGATGGAGGGCCGAGCCGACCACGCGAGGCTGGTCGCGCATCGGGTGTTGAAGGCATTCGACAGGCCATTGCCCATCGACGGGCACGATCTGTTGCTGCGCCCCAGCGTCGGACTCGCCGTGATGGCCGCCGACGGCCCCGAGGTCTCCGCCGACGTACTGCTGAAGCAGGCCGACATTGCGATGTACTCGGCAAAGCGGTCGCGGACCGGTGGTGTGCAGACCTTCACGCCCGACATGCACTTGATCGGCCCGAGCGAGCTGGGTCTGGCCAGGGAAGTCAGTGAAAACGCGGCACGCGAGGGAGCTGTCGCGGTGAGGCTGCTTGGTCAACTACGCCACGCGATCGACAACCTGGGCTTGACCGTCGTCTACCAGCCGAAGTTCGACCTGCGCGACAGGAAGATCGTCGGCGTCGAGGCATTGGTTCGGTGGCCACACCCGGAACGCGGCCTGCTGGGTCCGGACCACTTCCTGCCCCTGGTCCGCGAGCACGGTTTGATGCACTCCGTCACCGAACTCGTGCTCGCGCAGGCTCTCGACGATGTCGCCCACTGGCATTCGAAGGGTGTCGGAGTGCCGATTGCGGTCAACGTCTTCGCGCCGTCATTGGGCGATCTCGATCTGCCGAATCGGATCGTGCGCGCACTCACCGAACGTGACCTGACACCAGATGTGCTGACGATCGAGATCACCGAAGACCTTCTGCTGGACAACATGGACCGGACCCGGATGGTGCTCGACAGCTTGCGAGAACACGGGATGCGGGTCGCGATCGACGATTTCGGCAGCGGCTATTCGGCGCTGTGGTACCTACGCGATCTGCCGATCGACGAAGTGAAACTCGACCGGGATTTCATTGCTTCGATCCTCGTGGACCCGCGGGCCGCAGCGATCGTCGAGGCGGTCCTGGATCTGGCCCACCTGCTCGGCGTGGCAACCGTTGCAGAGGGCATCGAGAACGAGGCAACGGCGGCGAGGCTGCAGGAATACGGCTGCCAAGTCGCCCAAGGGTATTACTTCAGCCCGCCGCTCACCGCGGCGGAGCTGCTCGAGCTTCTCTCGTCGACTAGTCCGCCGGCACCAGTTTCAGCGAGATCGAGTTGATGCAGTAGCGCTGATCGGTCGGCGTCGGATAGCCCTCGCCCTCGAAGACGTGGCCCAGGTGGCTGTGGCAGTTGGCGCACACCACCTCGATGCGCGTCATCCCCAGCGACTCGTCGCGCCGCAGGATCACCGCGTCGGAGTCGGCCGGGTCGAAGAACGACGGCCAGCCGCAATGGGATTCGAACTTCTCGGTGCTGCGGAACAGCTCGGCGCCGCACGCCCGGCACTGGTAGACGCCTTCGGTCTTGGTGTCGGTGTACTCGCCGGTGAAGGGCCGCTCGGTGCCGGCCTGACGCAGCACCGCGAACTCCTCCGGACTGAGCTTCTTGCGCCACTCGTCGTCGGTCAGCTGAATCTTCGGGCCTGAATGTGTCGATTCCCCGGTCGCTGCTCTGCCCTCCGGTGTCATGCCTCCACGCTAGCGCGCTCGCGGTCCTCCGTCAGCCATGGCGGATCGATGCCCTCGTCGAGCCGGCCGTCGGCCTTCGCGTCGAGGTAGCGGAAGTACAGCACGCAGAACACCACGACCAGCATCAGCGACCAGCCGTACGTGATCCTGAGGTACTCCAGCGCGCGTCCCGTCGTCGGCCAGTGCCCGAGCAGCCAGCGGTCCATGGTCATGAAGCCGTAGATCGCCAGCCACGCCACCCAGTTGCGGATCACCGAATTGCGCAGCACCACCGTCATCAGGAACGGGAACAGCATCATCGAGTAGTAGCCCTGACCCAGCGCGGTCACCAGGAACGTGGCGATCAGCAGCACGCCCGAGGACGTCAGCATCCAGAACAGCGGGTCGCGCTCCCGGTAGTAGCGGTACAGCAGCCACAGGCTGGCCACCGCGAGCAACCCGAAGACGATGCGCAGCAACAGGATCAGCCAGTCGGGGAGGCCGTAGTAGATGCCGTTGCCCTGGATGGAGCTGTTGAAGTAGTCGCGGGTGGAGAGGATGTAGGGCACCGTGTTGCGGACGAAGTCCATCGGGTTGCTCACCAGCGGCCAGGCGGCGGCGTTGAACAGCAGCGGCACCCCGAAGGCCGGCACCAGCGCACGCCACTGCCGGTTCAGCAGTGGCAGCAGCAGCAGCGGCGCCGAGCGAGGGTTTGATCACCAGCGTCAGGCCGATGGCCACGCCGGCCAGCCACTGGTGGTTGACCTTGCCGTCGAGCAGCCACCGGAAGAACAGCACCTCGCAGAGCAGGATGCAGCCGTTGATGTTGGTGAAGACCAGTGTGCTGGTGACACTCTCGGTGCAGAACATGGCCAGCAGCAGCGCGGGCGCCGCGACCGAGGCCATCGAGAACTTGAACAGCCGCAACAGGAAGTAGGCGGCCAGCAGGATCGCGATCGTGTTGAACGTGATGAACCAGTACCGCGACGCGTCGACCGGCAGGTAGCCGAACGGCGCGAGCAGCAGCGTCCCGCCCGGCGGATACAGGTAATGGGGGTCTACGTAGTCGAAGTGCTCGTTGTAGATGTCCCAGCCCATTTTGAAGTTGACGACGGCACGGTAGACGGGCCCGAAGTCATCGGTGATGTAGCCGTTGGTGGCCAGCACGTAACTGCGATGGATGATCGACAGGATCGCGATGGGCCACAGCACCGACCGCAGCACGGTCGCCGCATTCGCTGGTGAGGTTCGGGGCCCAAAGGCACTGCGCAGAGAGTCGGGTACCGCCACCAGCGCACCCTATAACGGCGCTGGTGGGCCGCTGACTAGGCGGGGCAGTACGTGTCGGTCGCGGGCAGGTTGCCCGACTCGAGGTAACCCAGCACGGGCGGCAGTGCGCAGGGCGTGTACACGATGGCGCCGTGGCCGATGCCCTGCCACATCACGCGGCGGTTCTGCGCGCCTGCGTTGATGATGGTGGCGGCGACGGCGGCGACGCCCTCGTTGCCGACGATCGGGTCGTTCTGCACGCCGAGGAGCAGCACGGGGATCTTCAGGTCCTTGGGGTCCTGCGGCGGTGATCCGCTTGGCCAGTTCAGGCACTTCACCAGGTTCAGTGCTCCAACGCTGCCGAACTGCGGGTAGAGCTTGCCCCAGGCGACTACCAGTTCGCGGACCCGGTCGGGGGTCGGGCGGTTCAGGGCGTCGCTGCAGGAGTTCACGAACTGGCCGTCGCTCTGGCGAAGCGTCTCGGCCTGGTTGATCAGGCTGTTGAGTTGATTGTCGTCACCGTCGCGGGCGGCAGCCAACGTCGTGGCGAGCCCCGTGGTGGAGCTCGCCCGGTCACCGCGCGGGAAGCCCAGCGCGGTGGAGATGGCGTCGGCGAGGGTGGCCACGGAGGCACCTGCGGGGCCGCCGCCGTCGCGGGCGGCCTTCAGCATGGCGTCGATCGCGCCCTTTGGGTCTGGTCCCAGCGGGCAGTTGGTGGCGGAGCACTGCGCGGCGAATGCATCCAGTGCGGCCTGCTGGCCCTTGACCTTCTGTTCGGCGGCGGCCTCGGCGGCGATGCCGAGGGGCAGCGGCGAATCGAGGATCAACCGCGACACCTTGTTCGGATGCGAACCCGCGTACGCCAGGGCTACCTGTGCGCCGTTGCCGATGCCGAGCAGCGCCAGCGTCGGCACGTCCCAGGTGCTGCGCAGCCGCTCGATGTCCTCGGCGGCGTGCGCGTTGTCGTAGGCCGAGTCGCCGGGCGCGATCGTGTCGGTGCAGCTCGTGGTGGCGGTCTGCACGATCGCCCCCAGGTTGGCGACCGGGTCGTCGCCGGATTCGAACTGCGCCTGGTCGAGCATTTCCTGCCGGTCGAAGAGGTCCCGGCAGTCGAGTTCGCCCGACATGCCCATGCCGCGACGGTCCACCGAGACGATGGGATGCGTCTTCAGCACGTCGGTTCCGTTGCGCGACAGCCACACCGGCAGTTGCACCGACGATGGCAAGTCGGAGCCGGTGGTCATGACCAGCGGTCCGGCGTCGGGAGGGGTGGCCGTCGACGTGGCCTGCACCACGCCGATGCTCAGGGTGCCGGTGGCGCCGTTGAGGGAATCGAGGTCGGCGTCGTAGCTCGCGCACTTCAGCGATACGCCGGGGAGAGCCTGGACGCCGGCGTCGGTGAACACCCGCGACGTGCAGTCCCGCCACGACAGGTCGTTCTTGGGTGGGTCGATCGCCGGTGGACCGGGCTTGGTGCTGGTGGTCTGCTGCTGGCCTTGGGGATGGGCCCCGGAGTCGGTGGCGTAACGGGGGTTTGCGGCCAACCCGGGCGCGCAACCGGCGACGACGACCGACGCCACGGTCGACAGGCACAGGGCCCGGAGCAGCTGACGACGCCGACGCATGGTGACCACAGTAGCGATCGCCGGTCGGTGTTCCGGCCAGCCGCCACCCGCGGCGCTCAGCTGGCCTTGACGTACCGGGTGTACAGGTAGCCCTCGTCGTCGGTGAGTAGATGGCTGCGGCGCATCCTGGTGTGCGATTCGCCCGACCCGGTGGCGATCCGCCGGGCCTGACCACCCACCAGCAGCGGCGCGATGGTCACGCACAACTCGTCGAGCAGGTCGAATTCGATGAAGAGGCTCAGCAGCGACGGGCCACCCTCGGTGAGGACGCGACGCAGGCCCCGGCCGTTGAGGATGTCGAGGATGGTCGCCGGGTCGGCGCGGTCGGCGTGGCGCCCGGAGGCGTCGACGACCTCGGCGAGCGTGCCGAACCGTCGTCGCGCGTCGGCGACGGTCTCGCGGCAGGTCATGATCAGCGGCGGCACCTCGGCCCGGGTGAACAGCTTGGCGTCGTGTTCGAAGTCGGCGCTGTGGGTGACGACGGCGATGGGCGGCACCTCGGCCTGGCCCCGCATCTGGCGGTCCTGCCGTTGCGTGGCGGACATCTGCGCGCCGGAGTAGTTCTCGATGCGCACGGTGGCCGCGCCGACGAGGATGACGTCGGCTTCCTGGCGCATCCGCGCGAACAGCGCCCGATCACCCGAGCCGGCCAGGCCGCCGGCCTTGCCGTCGTCGGTGGCGCCACCGTCGAGGCTGGCGATCATGTTGGCCCGCACCCAGCATTTGTCGAGGTTCTCCGGGTAGGAGTACATCGCCGCGAGGCGGTCGTCGTCGGTGTCGAACGTCGCGCCGACCGTAGCGAGCTCTGTGAGCTGTGTCGCAGGGTCGGGATCGGGCACGGGGTCAATTCCAACACGTCGATAGGGTGCCTGCATGAACGGGTCCAGCGGTGTCGCTCATCTGACCGATCGACATCCCAGCGTGACGCCCGAGCGGCTCATCGCGCAGTTGGTGCCGCCGCCGACGTTCGCCGACGTCGGATTCGACACCTACCGCCCGGATCCAGCCGAGCCGTCGCAGTCCGCCGCGGTCCAGGCGTGCCGCCAATTCTGCGAGCAGGCCATCCAGCGGCGGGCCGGCAAGAAGAAGTTGTTCGGCAAGCGCGAGGTGCTGCCTGGCGTCGGCGTGTACCTCGACGGCGGGTTCGGCGTGGGAAAGACCCACCTGCTGGCGTCGACCTACTACGACCTCGCCGCCGCCGATTCCGGGCCTGCGGCGTTCGCGACGTTCGGCGAGATCGCCCAGCTGGCAGGGGTTTTCGGCTTCGTCGAATGCATCGAGCTATTGGCCGACTACGTCGTGGTGTGCATCGACGAGTTCGAGCTGGACGATCCGGGCAACACGACGCTGATCTCCCGGTTGCTCTCGCAACTCGTCGAGCGTGGCGTGTCGATCGCGGCGACGTCGAACACGCTGCCCGAGCAATTGGGGGAGGGCCGGTTCGCCGCGCAGGACTTCCTGCGCGAGATCAACACGCTGGCGAAGATCTTCACCACGGTGCGGATCGAGGGTCCGGACTACCGGCACCGCGACCTGCCGCCTGCCGCGGAGCCACCGACCGACGACCAGGTCCGTGCCGGCGCGGCCGACGTGCCGGGAGCGACGCTCGACGACTTCGACGCGTTGTGCGCGCATCTGGCGACGATGCATCCGTCGCGCTACCTGGCACTCATCGAGGGCGTGACGGAGGTCTTCGTCACCGGCGTGCACGTCCTCGACGATCAGAGCGTTGCCCTGCGGCTGGTGTCGCTGACCGACCGCCTCTACGACGCGGGCATCCCCGTGATGGCCTCGGGCGCCAAGGTGGACACGATCTTCAGCGAGGAGATGCTGGCTGGTGGGTTCCGCAAGAAGTATTTGCGGGCCACGTCGCGGCTACTGGCGCTGACCCACGCCGGTCGTCACAGCGGTAACACCAACACGTAGTCGTTCTCGACGCCTTCACCCAACCGGAACGTCTTGGTGCCGGTGGCCGCGAAGCCGTGCTTGGCGTAGAACCGTTGGGCGCGTTGGTTTTCCTGATTGACGCCCAGCCACACGCACGCGGCGCCGAGTGCTCGGGCGTCGTCCACCGCCGCCGACATCAGGGCGGCCGAGACGCCCGCGCCGTGGGCGTCGGGCAGGACGTACATCTTGGACAGCTCGACGGCCGGACGCAGCGACACCGCGCGCTGCACGTCGGCGTCGTCGGGGACGCCACGAATCAGCATGGCGTAGCCCACGATTCGCCCCGATACGCGTGCGGTCAGCACGGCCCGATCGGGATCGGTGAGGTACTCGGAGAACCGGGCCTGCGACAGGTTGTCGGCGATGAACGCCGCGACGTTGTCCGGCGTGGCACTGGGCGGGCACGCCAGCGGGAAGGTGCGTGCCGCGACATCGGCCAGTTCGGGGAGGTCGCGCTCAGTCGCGGATGCGACCTGGACGGTCATGGTGCCTCAGGGTAGCGGCGTACCCGGTTGCCAGATGTTCCACTGCGCGAGATGGGTTCCGGTCTGCGGATTCAGCAGGACGACGTTGGTGACGAGGTCGCGATAGACCTGCCAGTACACGGCGCCGTTGACCGTCGATCCCGGCGGCGCGTTCTGCAGCGCGTACTGCAGGGCGTCGGGAGCATCGGTGTTCTTCGGCGCGTACGCGTCGGCGTAGGGCGTGACGCCGTTGAAGGAGAACGCGATCGACGTGATGAACGGGTTCGGTGCCGAGATGACGTGGACGGTGATCGGCGCACGCCACGGCCCGCCCTGGTCCCGCCAGCGCGGCGAACCGGTCGGCGTGTAGCCGGGGGGAGGGTCGGTGGGCAGGACGTCGTGCACGGTCACGTCGGCGACGATGCCCTTGAACTCGACGCGCAGCGTGTCACCGAGGTTGCCGATCGGTGTTCCCGCGGCGGCGGCCGGCGGTGCCACGCCCACGCCGCACGGCCGCGACCAGGGCGACGAGAAGTGCGGTCCAGCGACTCATGTTCCCCTCCTTTGCTGCCTCGCATCTTGGCACACCGCCGCGGCGGCCAGGAGGGGATCGGGGGTCAGGACGCCCAGGGGCCGAGGCCGCCGACCTTCTCGATGCGGATCCGGGTCAGCAGGCCCGCCGGCGAATTGGGCGGCGGGAAGTGCTCGCTCGACCCGAGCATCGCCTCGGCCAGCTCGGTGAGCAGCTCCGGCGCGCCGCCCTCGACGATCCGCGCGGTCCCGGTGATCGACAGGTACTGCGTCTGCTGGCCCGGGACGGCGGGAGCGACGATGGTGGCCGCCACTCGCGGGTCGCGCCGGACGTTGCGGGTCTTCCGGTACTCGGACAGGTGTGCGCTGACGAGTTCGTCGCCCTCGGGCGTGGATTGCAGGGCCACCCAGACGAGCGATACCTGCGGACTGCCGTCGGGGTTGATGGTGACCAGCGTGGCGTCGGCGCCGTTTCCGATGAGCGCACGCGCGGAGTCGTCGAGTTTCATGTACGTGTTCTACCGCCGCGACGCGGGTTTCATTCCCCTTTGCCTTCGACTGTGCCTTGGACGATCGACTTCAACGCCGCAACGAGTTCGTCCTCGGCCCGCTGCTTGTCGACGCCGAGGGTGTGCAGGGGGCCGTCGCCGTCCTCGGCCTCGAGCAGTGCGAGCAGGATGTGCTCGGTCCCGACGTAGTTGTGCCCCAAGCGAAGTGCCTCACGGAACGTCAGCTCCAGCACCTTGCGCGCTGAACCACTGAACGGGATCAGCGCCGGCATCGTCTCGACGGCAGGCGGCAGCGTCACCGCAGCCGTCACCCGATCCACGTCGACGCCCTGGCCGGTCAGCAGGCGGGTGGCCAGGGAGTCGGGGTCGGTGAACAACGCGAGTAGCAGATGCGCGGGCTGGATCTCGTCGTTGCTGGCCGCGTGCGCCTTGTTCTGCGATTCGACGACGACGTTGCGGGCCCGCGGGGTGAACCGGGCGAACCCTTCGTTCGGGTCGATGGGGTCGGCCTGCGCCTTCGGCACGAACCGCTTTTGTGCGGCCTGTTTGGTGACGCCCATGCACTTGCCGATCTCGGTCCACGAGGCGCCGGAGCGGCGGGCCTGGTCGACGAAGTGGCCGATCAGGTGGTCGGCGACCTCGCCGAGCGCCTCGCCGGCCAGCACGGCGTCGGTCAGCTGTTCCAGGGGTTCGTCGTGCACCTTCTTGATTGCGGTGATGAGGTCGTCGAGGCGGACGGGGTTGGTGATCTTGTTGGGTTCGGTCATGCGTCAACTCTAGGTTGACGATCGAAAGCCGTCAACCGTGAGTTGACGGTCGGCTTAGCCCCTTGGGTAGCCGCGCCGCACCGTGCGGTCGAGGATGCCCAGCGTCGCGCGCAGCGCACCTTCGGAGATGACGGGGAAGATTCCGGCGTCCCGCCAGTGCTGGTCGATGTTCGACCAGTCGTAGAACGACGTGACGACGGTGGCTCCCGAGGCGTCGGGCTCGAGCCGGTATCCGTAGACGTGGCCGATCTGCGGACGGATCTGGCCAAGGATGGTCCACGCGATCAGTTGATCCCTTGTGTAGTCGGTGATTTGGACGGTCACGTCGTAGCGGCCGAGCGGAAAGTCGTTGAGCGCCTCGCGATCCATGTGCACGACGAAGCTGTCGCCGGCGGCCGTTACGGGCTCACCGTCGGCGGCTTGGAGCATGCCCGTGGCGTCGATCGCGACGTGTCCCTGCGGGTCGCACAAGACGGCGAAGACGTCGGCCGCGGGTGCGGCGATGGTGCGCTGAACTTCGATGCGGTCGGTCATCCCGTGATGGTGTCAGGACGGCCGCCCCGGCGTCGGGGATTTCGTCCGGCTCTCGTCGGCAACGGATTTGACACCTCTAGCTTGTTCCGCCGGCCCGATGACGTCTTCATCGGAGACGAGGGGATCGGTTACCGTTCCTGGTTGGTGAGCAGGAGTGTGTCCTGCTCGGTGTGCGGCCCGAACGGTGTTGGCCGCGGTGGGTGGGTGTTCTCCGGTGGACCGGCACGCCTCATGGTGGGTGTGTCGGTGGGCCGGAACTGCCCCGCCTGCCATCGTGACCGGGTTGATGATTGGGCCTGGCCGGTGGTGTGCCCGCGCCGGTCCACTGTCCGGTGCGGGGCCCTGCCGGCCGACGCCTGATCGCCAAGCCCAGGCCACGTCTGCCGATCGCGGCCGCCGCCCCATGATGGGTGGTGACGGCGGCCGGGTCGGAAGTCTGCTGTTGTAACGGTTTACGCCAATGCTGGGCACCCCAGCGGCTGGTGTAGGCGGGGTCCACCCCAATCACCGCGATCCCGCGGCGGGCGGCCATGCCGGTCAGCCGGGTGCGGAACCTGCGGGTCGGAATACCGGCCACGGTGCGCCGGAACCGTTTGCCGCGCGAACCGCGGCCCAATGTTTCCCGGCCGGTGGCGCGGGCGTCGGCGAAGTCGAGGTTCTCCACCACCACCGCCGAGCAGTTCTGCCGCTCGGCGTGATCGAGCAGCGTGCTGATCGCCGCGCGTACCCGCCCATCACGGCGCGACGCCGACAATCCCGCGGTGGCAACGCCGATGGTGGTGGGCTCACCGATCGGGTTGCCCGCGCGATCCAGCACGCACGTCGCGAGGTGATCGGCGTTGAGATCCACCCCCAACACCCGCCCGGCACGCAGATCCTCCAGGTCGGGGGCGGGTTCGGGGGTGGTGGTCCACGACGCATCCAGATACCAGCGGCCCCGATCGGGGTCGAAGCTGATGTCGTAGCGCACCGCTTGGCGCGCCGCTACCCGCGCGGCCCATTCGACGCCGCGATGAGCGAACCCCACGGGCGCCCCGATGATCAGGTGGGTGCCCCATTCGTCGGCCAACGCGGCGGGCACCTTCACGCGCAGCCGACCCACCTCGTCGACGCGGATGGTTTCGTTGCCACCAGGCTTGCCCGACTCGCCGTCGGCCGTCAGTAACATCCGCGCCGCATCCCAGCGCTGGCGCCACTGCCCCTCGGTACCTTCGCGGCCTCGAGGTGGTTGCGGTGGCGCCACAACCGCTTGCCACCGATCACCATCGGTGGGTGCCCCGCCGCCAACGCACACTCGGCGGTAGCGAGGCGTTCACCCAAAACCGCCAATCGCCGGGTCTTGGTGAACCGCTCGGCGGGGCTGGCATACCCCCGCCGGGCCCGACCGCGTCGCCGCACGCCGAGCTGATCGGCGGTTCGGCGGCGTGCTCGCCGGGGCGCAGTGCACACCGCGCCGTCAACACCGCCAGCGCGGCACGCAGGTCGCTGACGTGGGCGCCGAGACCACGCATCCCCAACTGGTATTGATCCTCAACACAGCGGGTGATCGCACCGGCCCACCGCGACGACGACACCGCGGTGATCGCCTGCTTACGCCCGGCCCGCCACTCCGCCCGACCAGCACGATCCAACACACCACCCCGGATCCGGTCGGCCAGTTCACCGCGATATACCGAACCCAGAAACATTCCGATCGCCCGCAGGGCCGCGGCCTCCGCCTCCGTCACCCGAATCCGGGTACGGATACGCACACCTCCTGGCGCGGCAGCCACCACCGGATCACCAATCCGACGCAACGACCGCTGCCCAGCCACACCGCCATGCTGACAGCCCCCACCGACAACCCCCCGAGCACCACACCGCCCACCAACGCGCGGAATCAATCTCTCCCCATCACATCCGACCAACTGCCGGCACCCCTCCGCCTCGGAGGCGATCAGGGTTGCCGGGCTGGTGTGCGAGTTTCTGGGGGAGGGCAATTCGCTGCTCGACGCCACCAGTGAAGTCGCCGAGGCGAGCGGCATGAGCATCGAGGACAGTGGCTTCTTCGTGGGCGCGGCGACGGCGTCGTACTGCCCGTCCGAGTCGCCCTAGCCACATCGCCGGCCTGCGCTTCGCCAATTCAGTGGTGGCGCAGGGTCTCCCAGTCGTGCTCGTCCTCGAGCTTGGCGATCGCGTGCGCGGTGCGTTCCTTCAGGAGCAGCGTGGCGATGCCGCCGATGATGATGGCGACGACGAGCGCCACCCAGGAGAACCGGGACAGCCATTTCTCTGCGGCCAGCCCGAGGTAGTAGACGACGGCGGTGGTGCCGCCTGCCCAGAACAATGCGCCAGTTGCGTTGGCGGCCAAGAAGTGTGGGTACCGCATCTTCAGCGCGCCTGCCAGCGGCCCGGCGAAGATCCGCAGGAGTGCGATGAAGCGGCCGAAGAACACCGCCCCGACGCCCCACCGCGCGAACAGTTGCTTGGCGAGCGCGACGTGCCCGGGGCCGAAGTGTTTCGGGAAGCGCCGTCCCAGCCGCTCGAACAGTCCCATGCCGTAGCGGTGACCGATGCTGTAGCCGATGGTGTCTCCGACGATGGCCCCGATGGTGGCTGCGGCGCCGACGCCCACGGGGTTGATGTCGAGGGTGTGCCGGGAGGCCAGCAGGGCGGCGCTGACGAGGGCGATCTCGCCGGGCAGCGGGATGCCCAGGCTTTCCAGGCCGATGATCACCCCGACCACGAGGTACACCGCGATGGGCGGAATGGTCTGCAGCAGGGAATCGACGTCCACGCAGCTAAGGATGCCTCATGACTCGGCCCGTCACCGGGAGGATGACGGGCCGAGCGCTGGGCGCGTGGTGGGCGATTACTTGAAGGCGTCCTTGACCTTCTCGCCTGCGTCCTTCAGATTGGACTTCACCTGGTCGAGTTTGCCCTCGTCGCGGGTGTTCTTGTCGCCGCTCGCGTTGCCGAGCGCTTCCTTGGCCTGACCGCCCAGGTTCTGGGCCTTGTTCTTCGCCTTGTCGACGGCACTCATTTGCATGTCCCTTCACTGGATGTCGGTACCGAGTCAGGGTTCCTCTCGGCGTGCGTGCCGAAACCCTTTGTGGTTCTTCGCACCGATTCGTTGTTTTCCCACGGTCGATCGAGCCGTTTGCGTCATCATTGGCGAGGTGAAGCTGAACATCGCACGCCCTTCGGCCGACGCCCCGCAGTCGATGGCACTCTACGAAAAGCTGCGCGGCATCGGCGAAGACGCGGACTCGACGGACGGTGAGCAGGCTCTGTTGGCCGAGATCATCAGTGGCCTATTCACCATCGTTGCGGGACTCGAGGCCGAGCGGCGAGCCGACTAACGCAGGGACCCGCCTCGACACCGACCAGGGGAGGCGTGCGGCGTTCGCGTGTTGTCCAGTCGCGCGGTCGAACAGTGCCTTCTCGTGAGCCATGACGGCTTGGGCATATTGCATGTTCATCGTGACCGCTCCTCTGGTTCCTGCCGCCATCTTGGCTGCGTTCACCTGTTAGGAGCGACGGGCGGACCCGATTCCGACACTTTTTGCGGGGTTGGTCAGAGGCGACTTACGGCGAAGGCCGCGGCGTCGTTGGTCATGCCGTTCATGCCGTACACGATGTGAGCGAAGGTGGGCCCGCCACCGGGCGCACCGTTGCAGATGGTGTCGCCGGGGTCGCACAGGTCGATGGTCTTGGGTACGTAGAGCGGGCCGATGTCGATGGGCGGTGCGTCGTACTGGCGCAGGAACTCGCCCGACGGCTTGCCGAACAGGGCGACGGCCGCGACGTGGTTGGCGACCGACGACGGCATCGGGTTCGGGATGTACTGGCGGTAGGAGGCAGGCACGGCCTCCGGGACGGCAGCAGCGGTGACGAAGCCGGCCACGACGGCGCCTTGGGAGTAATCCGCCGAGCACGATCCTGGTGTTGGGACAGTTCGCCGCCATGGATTCGACGTGGGCACCCGCATCACGAATCCCGTCGACGACCGTGCCGGCGAAGACTTCGCGGTTGTCGAATTCGCTGCTGGCCGGATAGTTGACCGGATACACGCTGACCGATCTGTTGCCGGCTTGTGCACGCAGCGCATCGACGAACGACTGACCGACGCCGCCGACACCGGGTGCCTCGCCGGTTCCCCTGGCGAAGACCACGTCGACGTCGGGACACGGCTCGGCGGACGCAGGTGGGGCGGCCGCGCCGATGAGCACCGCCCACGCGGTGACCACCATGGCGCCAAGGAAACGACTGATGCGACGAGCACTCATGGAACTCCCCCAAACGATTGGGCACTGAATTCACTGACGCAACCAGTCAGCGGGCTCGGATCGCGGGTGCGGCGCCGTCGCCGATCACCTAGTACCCGGACGTTTGCTGGCGAAAACCACGATGGTCGGCAAGCTTCACGGGCGCAGCGCTTGACTGATCCGTGCCGCCTGCAGCGTGAGGTGATGGCGTTCGGCGAGGTTGGAGGCGGACCGGGCGGCATCGGCGTACAACCGTGCCGCGGTGACGAGGTCGCCGGCCTTCTCGTGGAGGTACGCCGACGCGGCGGTGTGGCGGGGGAGGTCGGGGTCGACGTCGGCCAGGGCCGCGAGCCCGGCTCCCGCGCCGTCGGCCTCGCCGACCGCGACGGCCCGATTGAGTTGCACGACAGGGCTTCCCGTGAGTCGGAGCAGCTCGTCGTACCAGCTGACGATCTGCACCCAATCGGTCTCCTCGGCGCGCTGCGCGTCGGCATGCAGGGCAGCGATCGCCGCTTGCGCCTGGAACTCGCCGAGCCGGTCACGGCTCAGTGCCCTCTGCAGGATGGCGACGCCCTCGGCGATGAGCGAGGTGTCCCATTGGGAGCGGTCCTGCTCGGCCAGCGGAACCAGGCTGCCGTCGGCTCGAGTCCGCGCCTCGCGCCGGGCGTGGTGCAGCAGCATCAGCGCCAACAACCCGGCGGTCTCGGGGTCATCCCTCATCGTCACCAGCTGGCGGCTGAGCCGGATCGCCTCGGCCGCCAGGTCGACGTCGCCGGTGTAGCCCTCGTTGAAGATCAGGTACAGCACGCGTCGCACCGTCGTCAGGTCGCCAGGCTCGGAGAACCGCACGTCACGAATCGTGCGCTTGGCTCGGCTGATCCGCTGCGCCATCGTCGCCTCCGGCACCAGATAGGCCTCGGCGATCTGCCGGGTGGTCAAGCCGCCGACGGCGCGCAACGTGAGGGCCACCGCGGACGCCGGCGGCAGCGACGGGTGCGCGCAGAGGAAGAAGAGCTGCAACGTGTCGTCGGCGGCCTCGGTGGGTCCGGGCGGTGGCTCGACCGCGATCCGCTGTTCGCGGTCGCGGCGTGCGGCCTCCGCGCGGTGCGCGTCGAGGAACTTGCGCCACGCCACCGTGACCAGCCAGCCCTTCGGGTCGGCGGGCTGGTCTTCCGGCCACGTTTGCGTGGCCTGGATGAGGGCTTCCTGCACGGCGTCCTCGGCCGTCGCGAAGTCGACTCCGCGACGGACGAGGACGCCGATCACCGCGGGAGTCAGCTCCCGCAGCAGCAGTTCGTCCATCACCTCACTGGCCCTGGGCGTCCGGTCACTCGGTGACGGTCGGGTGTGCGCCGAGGAACGGGCGCAGCTCGAGCCATTCGTGGATCGGCTTGCCGCCGGCGCCGGGTGCCGCGGACAGCTCGCCGGCGAGCTCGAGGGCGCGCTCGTAGGTGTCGACGTCGATGATCATCCAGCCGGCGATCAGGTCCTTGGTCTCGGCGAAGGGACCGTCGGTGACGGGCGGTCGACCCTCACCGTCGTATCGGACGAACGTGCCCTCGGGGGAGAGTGCCTGGCTGTCGACGTACTCGCCGGTGCCCTGCAGGCGGGCGGCGAAGTCGTTCATGTACTTCACGTGGTCCTCGATCTCCTGCGGGGTCCACTGGTCCATCGGAACGCTGTTGACCGCCTCGGGGGCGCCGCGGTAGTGCTTGAGCATCAGGTACTTCGCCATTTTGGTCTCCCTTCGTGCGGCCCCGGTGGCCGCATCCACCCCTGGGACGGAGTCGCCAGGCCGTTCTCGACATCCTTGCGGAAGTTGTTTGAAGAAATTTCTGATGGGGGGCGGCGGGGGTCGCACGACGTCCGGGCTGCGGCGCTGTAGGGGTTCGACGTCCCGCTGAATAGATCCGCAGCGCCCGGCCGCCACTATTTACTCGACGCCGACCATTGTCCGCGATGCCGAGCGCCGCCACGCCTAGCCCGCAAAGAGCGCGAGCCAAGGGCATCACGCCGACGCTGAGGACGTCATAAGGCGGATGGGCGAACCAATAGTTTCAGTGGCGGGCTAGATGAAGAGGATGCTGGTGATGTCCTCAATGTGAGCCTTCGCCTTCGCGATGCCGGGGCTGTACTTATTCGGGTGCCCACACTGGTTCCTTGTCGTGAGGCACTGGTCAAGCATCTGCTTCTGAGACTTATCCAGCTCACCCAGGTCCTGCGCGATCTGCAAGAGTGCGACTTCTTTGACTTCGGCAAAATCATCGAATTTGGCCACTGCCTTGGCCTTCGGGTTGTGCTTGTGCAGCGTGGCCGTGACCGCTGGACCGCCGTGTGCCCAAACCCTCGTTTGGAGTTCTCGCGCGGCTGCCACCCACATGAATACGATTGCGGCTCTTAGCGCACCGACGCTGAGACACAGGATCGCCTCGTCTACGTACGCCTTGATCACCTCATCGGTGATCTTCGCGGCCGTGCGTTGCAAGTCGCCCGTGCTATGCGCGACCTGGGGCTGTTCTTCCGGCAGGCCCAGCCGAGACCTAACCTCGCGCTTACCCGTCTCCGTCAGCTGCCATAGCTTGTGTCCGCGTTCGTTGTTCGAGGCCGAGTCGACCGCGGCGCCCGACTTAACTAATACGGCGGCGACGTTGACGGTTTTGGCAGTTGGCAGCCGCGCCTGCGCAAGTCCCGCCTTGATCTCCGAGGCGGTGAGCGCCTCCCGGCCGCGGTAGTGCTCGAACCAGTACATCACCGCAAGTACCTGAACACGTTGCGGAGCTTTGCGGATCGACTGGACGAATTCGACCAGCGTCACGGCGTCGCTTCTGCGGTCAATTGGTGCTCCACGAGGTTCTCACCGTGCGTCGTGAGACCGATGTCATCGCGATTCTTGCTGTCGAGGTAGTTCTTCGACCCTGCCCGCTGGCTCGCATTCGCCAGGTCACTCGGGACGGGCCAGGCCATGGTCTTGAACGCTGTGTAGATGTGGTTCAGCGTCACTGGATTGATGCCAGCTTCGATCTTCAACCAATAGACGCAAACGGTGACCTTGTGCTCGATCGTTTTCGGGGATGGGCTGCGACGAAATCGGCCAGCCCCATGGCAGACGGGCCTGTCTTCACGTACAAGTCGATGGTCTTGTCGAACTCGAAGCTTTGCTTCTTGCCGGAACCCACGCGCGGCGCCTTGCCGGCCGCCGCCGAGGCTTTTCCCCGTCCGGTTCTGTCGTGGCAACGGGATTCACGATCGAGCCGTCCTTCCCAGCGGCGGCGCCGTGGGCGGCAGGCCGACAGACGTGTTTCGCTGCCCCGCGAATCGCGGAGTCGCCCACTAGGTAGTGATAGGGCGGCCTCCTGCAGTACCGGATCATCGTATTTCGTACCGCGTCCGCTATGAGATTTATCCGTTCCAGCCTGACGACGAAGCCCGCATCGGCCATGTTCAGCGTGCATCTCTCACCGAGAAATATGCGTAATTCGTCGACGGAACGCTCGAGGCTCGCCGACGTGGGTGGGAATTGACGGTCATGATCTGTCAAAGACGGAATCCAGCAAAATCATGGCGCATTTCAAGATCAGTTCACGAAGTCCCTCAGAGAGGTAGGACGGGGAGGATATGGGTTGTGAGTGTAGTATGTCATTAAGATTTTGAAACATACTGGTAAAACTCTGGTGCGCGATACTGGGATTGAACCAGTGACCTCTTCCGTGTCAGGGAAGCGCTCTCCCGCTGAGCTAATCGCGCCGGGACATTCTCGGAGGTGGAGACGGGAATCGAACCCGTGTGCACGGCTTTGCAGGCCGTTGCCTCACCACTCGGCCACTCCACCGCTGGGGTTTTGATGCCACTGCACCTTCGAGCGGATGACGGGATTCGAACCCGCGACCCTCACCTTGGCAAGGTGATGCGCTACCAACTGCGCTACATCCGCATGCCACGGGCGAGATCGTCGCCCGTCGCGAACCGAAACGATAGTCCACCCGAGTGTGGCCGCACAAATCACCTCCCTGCGCCGCCGCGAGGGAGCTCAGAACACCCGATATGCCTCGCGTGCAATCGCAAAGCCGTGCCCGGACTTGGTGTCGCGGCACGTGATGCCCGATTCGGCGCTATCGCACCGCAGCACCCCGGCAGAGATCGACTGGCCGTACGCGAGGGGCTCACCGCCGCCGAGCGCGGTGTCGCCGGCGCACATGAATTCCGGTTCCTCGCCGGGGGCGAGTCCGATGCCCTGTCCGTAGTCGAACTCGCAGTCGGCGGGACGGGGCGGGGGAGTCCAATCACGCTCCATGACGTCGCAGCGTGCGTAGTGCGCGTCGATGAAGCAGCCGACGTTGCCGCTGGGCGACGTGAAGCCGATGAGTTCGGACTCCTCGTCGGATTCAGTGGTGCTCGGCGCCTCCTTGGCGGTGGAGCCGGTCGACGACTCGGCCGGCGTGACGTCGGCGGTGGTCGCCGGTCGCATCGAGGACGTCGACGACGCGGTGACCGTGTCCCCGTCACCGCAACCCGCGAGCAGGCTCGCGCCGAGGCCGAGGAGGATAAGGCCAGCTCGCAGCGTCATGGCGGTGACCATACCGTCGCGATGTCATCCGAGGTCGGTCGTCGCGATTCTCGGCCGCGAGACCGTCCGTGTTAATCTCTGACGTCCCATCGATCGTTGATCGGTGCGTCTCCCAGGTCTCGTAGCTCAGTGGGAGAGCGTCCGCCTCACACGCGGAAGGTCGCTGGTTCGATACCAGCCGGGACCACCACAAAATCATCAGTTCTAAGCCATGAAATGGCGATGGGCTGGTTCGAAGCGAAGTGCATCCGGCCAATATCGGCCGAACCTGCGGATCCGATCCGGCGGACGATTACGCCAGGTCCCACCACGCGTCGTCGAGTGTTCTCAGGCCTCGAGAGCGGTGAGTGCAGTTACCCGACGGGGAGGCAGCTTCTGATGAAGCTGCCCCTCCGTGGAGCCAGAGTTTGAAAGCGCTACGCGATCATCGGGTCGATCGCCGACCGGGGCACCAGCACCTGCAACGCGCCGGCTGAGGCGGGCAACAACGCGCCCTGGTCGAAGAAGAAGATCACCCCGTCGTTGACCACCGCGAAATTCTGGTAGTTGGCGGGGTTGTACAGCGCGGTTGGCGCGATCGGCAACGGCGGTGGCGGTGGTGGCGGCGTAGTGGTCGGCGTGGCCGCAACCGGCTGTCCCGGTTCGCGCGGGCGGCGCGACCGGCGGCGGTGGCGCCAGCTGCTGCTGCAGGTCAGCCTGAACGATCGGCGCGACGACCTTCAGCGGGATCGTCCACCCGCCACAACGGCGTACTCGTTTTGTCGTCTGGTGCGGCCGTGTACAGGATCGCCTTGCGGTAGCTCTGGTCCCAGTTGAACGCCTTGTACGTCGTCTGCGGCGAGGCTCCGAGGTTTTGCACCACCTTGAACACCACGGCCTGCGTGCCGCGCGGGGGAACCGCCGAGGAGTATTGCGTCGGCGTCATGGTCAACTCATACGGCGCCGTGCGGGGCGCGCCAGACTTGGCCGCGTTGAGGAACGCGTCGCGCGTCTGGGAGACGTAGTCGGCGATGGACTTCTGGTCGGGGTAGTACAGCGGAATGCTGATGTCGACGCTGTATCCGGGGTCGGAGAGCTGGATCTCGCACGTGCTGCCGGTATTGCCGCCCTTGAGGTCGGCGCAGTAATCCTTCGGCGCCGCGACCGCCACGCCAGAAGAGCCGAAGATGGTGGCAACCGTGGCGAGCACGGCCACGCTGAAAGAGCGCATGGGTAGTCCTCCTAGCAAACGCGGCACCGCGCCGCGAACGACAGATTAACGTGGCAGCGCGCCAGGAAAGCGGACCGGGTGGAGTTACCGCTACGTCAAATCGTCGACATCTACGAGGTTGGCTCTCAACTAGGAGATAGTGCGGCGGCCCGCACGCACGGCGAAAGCATCGAGTGCGCTCAGGACCTCAGGAGCCCTCCAAGCACGGTTACGTGACCGATCCGTGAACTCGACGATGATCCCGTTCGAGGTAAGTGGATCGATGTACCGTCGTGCGTTCCCGGTCGAGATGCCGAGCTCACGCTCCAACAGTCGCGCGTTGAACACCGGATGCCTGATGAGCAGGTCGGCGACACGGTGGACGGCCGAGTCGCGACGCGCCCTGATCCTCGAGTTCCACTGGTCACGGATCGACCTGAGTTCCGCAACGAGCTGGCGGCCGTTGGCAACCGCTAGCAGCGATGCCTCCGAAAGCCTTTCGACGATCGGGGCAGGATCACCGTCGCGGTAAGACCCGAGCGCGGCGAAGTAGGCATCGGTATCGGTCAACAGCCCGGCGGAAACCGGCACAGTGATCTGGCGAGTGAGTCGTTTGTGGCGCAGCATCGCCTGGATCAATGCCCTTCCGGTGCGGCCATTGCCGTCGGGGAAGGGATGGATCGTTTCGAACTGTGCGTGGGCGATGGCGATCTGGGGGAGTGTGGGGATGTCGATCCGGCGGGTGAACCGCAGGAGATCGTCGATGGCCGTTGGAACACGCGTGTGTTGGGGTGCGATGAAGTCGGCTCCGCGGGGACCGAAGTTGCCGCCGCCGATCCAAACTTGCTCAGTGCGCCAGTGCCCGGCTGATCCCTGGTCGCTCTCACGCATTAGTGCGGCGTGCATGGCCAGGATGGCGTCCTCGTCGAGCCGGTCGGCCAGCGCTATCGCGGCCTTCATCGCCTCTGTGTTGGCGACGATGAGAGCCGCGTTGCGCCGGCTGGTGTCGCCGAGGGCTTCGGCTTCGGCGATGGCACGCGCGGACGCCGTCAGATTCTCGATATTGGAGCTCGCTGCCGACTCGGATCGCAGTAGGACCGCAGAGAAGGGGGCGATTTCGTCCCCGAGCTCGGCATCGAACCGAGAAATCTCGTTGCTGGCTTCCTCAGCGTCAGCCAGGACTCCGGCAGGAAAGGTGACGGCGAGCTCGGCGATGGAAGCTGGGACCGCGGCTTCGTAGTTGCCGGCCTGCCGCTGGGCCACACGCAGGTCCGCCAAGCCGTAGCCCGCTTCGACGGGCGCAGGCCACGTCAGCGTTTCATAGCCGACCGCCGTGTCGCCGCCAAGTGATGCCACACCACAAAGATAGCATCACTTATCCACGTAAGTGATGCTATCGGGCGAACCAGGCATCACTTGACGTCACCGCAGTGAAATTGCGGTCGGGTCGTGGACGGTAGTCTGCGTCCCCGACCGGCGAAGCCGAAACTATTGCGCTATAACCAATCTCGCAGCCGAAGGTCGCTGACTGGATGCCGGGCTCTCAGTCCAGTTCGGCGAGGGCCTTGCGCGCGGCTTCCAGTTCGGCTTCGAGCGCGGCGACCTTCGCGGCCTGCTGCGCGCGCGCCGCTTCGATCACCTCGTCGATGGGCGTCGAGAGGTCCTCATGCAGTTCCTTGGCCGCGCGAGAGACTGCGGCGGCAGCGACCGCGAGGTCGCGGGCCAGGAAGGTGGTGCCCTGCTTGAGTTCGGCGGTCCATTCGCCGTCGGCGGTACCCGTGACGGTGAGGGTCAGCTCGAGGGTCTTGGCCTTCTTGCCGGCCGCCTTCCTGGCCGGAGCCTTCTTGGGCTTCTCAACTGCAGAAGATTCGACGACGGGCGCGTCGGGCGCCGGGGTGCTCGCTGGCGTGGCGGCCTCGGCAGGGGAAACGAACATATCTGGAGTGTCGGAGTCGGTGGCCGGCGCTTCTGGTGCCAGTGTGTCTACAGTCATCGTTGCGGCGATCTCCTTCTGAATATCGCCCGCAGTGAGCGGGCTAGTCCATTAGAACACATGTTCGACGTGAGCCGCACTCGCCGCCCCTCCAACTCGCCGCCGGAGTTGGCGAATCGAAGGGTTGACGTTCAGGTCGGGCGATCTCAGCGGCATGGGTCGAAAGGGCTTCGGCGCCAGTGTTTTCCGAGATGGAGGATATCCGCAGTGACCTCGGACATCGGTCGCCCGCGATGACCGCACCGTGAGGGCCATGTCAACGATCGTCGGCGTGGTCGGTGCCGTCGCCGCCCTGGTGTTGGCCTTCATGACCCACACGGACGCGTCGATGGCGGGCTTTCCCGACGGGCACCTCACCGACTACGACGAGGCCGTCGGCAGGCCGCTGCGGATCCTCGTGTGGGTGCTCGCGGGTCTCGGCTTGCTGTTTCTCGCGCTCGCCTTCGTGCCGATCAAGGCCAGGACGCGGACCATCGGATTAATCGTCGCCGTACTCGCTTTCGCGATCGTGATCGTGGTGACGGACGTCGGCGTCCCTTGGTACTTCGGCACTCACCTGAATCTCGACAACGGAATCGGCGGATAGTCCTTCCGCGCCAAGCCGTCAGAAGATCAGCCCGGAGGTCTTGGTGGTGGCGGCGGTGAATCGGTCTTGCACGTCGGCCCAGTTCACGACATTCCAGAACGCCTTCACGTAATCGGCCTTGACGTTCTTGTACTGCAGGTAATACGCGTGCTCCCACATGTCGACCTGCAGCAGCGGAATGATGCCCAGCGGCACGTTGGCCTGCTGGTCGTACAGCTGGAAGGTGAGCAGCCGTCGACCTAGCGTGTCGTAGCCGAGGACTGCCCAGCCCGACCCTTGCAGCCCGTTGGCGGCCGCGGTGAACTGGGCGCGGAACTTGTCGAACGATCCGAACTGGTCGTCGATTGCCGCGGCGAGGTCGCCGGTGGGTTTGTCGCCACCGTTGGGGGACAGGTTCTTCCACCAGATGGAGTGGTTGACGTGACCGCCGAGGTGGAACGCCAGGTTCTTCTCATTGAGCAAGATCGCCGCATGGTCGTCGTTGGCACGCGCCTCGTCGAGCTTCGCGATGGCGTCGTTGAGGCCCTTCACGTAGGTCGCGTGGTGTTTGCCGTGGTGAATCTCGTTGATCTGACCGGAGATATGGGGCTCGAGGGCGCCATAGTCGTAGTCGAGGTCGGGCAGCGTGTATTCGGTCACGGGGTTCCTATCTGATCGTCGGGCACCGCAATTATATCTGTCCATCTGTTCAGATGATGTGTTAGTTTGGGGGCGCGGGCCGGCCGAGGCGACGTCGATGCAGCACATCACGTGGCGACTTGTCGTGGAGGCGGGGAGCTGGCGCGACGGCCGGCCCGCGCCAACCCAGACCGCCGGAATGCGTCATCGCGTTGGGCTGGGGCCGATCTGGTTGCGAAGATCCGAACGGGACGCGTCGGGCCGTAGTGCCCGCATAAAAGTGTCCAACGAGCCGGTCGAAACCCCTTAAGGTCAGGGTCGTGCAACTGCAGCAACCCCACGACCCGGCCACTGCGGT
Source organism: uncultured Actinomycetota bacterium (assembly GCA_963849055.1). Classification (GTDB taxonomy): domain Bacteria; phylum Actinomycetota; class Actinomycetes; order Mycobacteriales; family Mycobacteriaceae; genus Mycobacterium. Next base: position 159,193 of record CAWKFI010000007.1, on the reverse strand, counting down.
CGCGCGCACCGGATCTCAGCGCGAGGACCGGCGATGACCGCCCTGTATCTGGCGGCGTTCGCCGTCGGCGCCCTTGGCATCGTCTCGGCGCTGTTCTTCGACTTCGGCCACGGCGACGGCCTGCCGTTCCTCAGCCTCACTTCGGTGTCGGCCGCGCTGCTGGGCGGGGGCACCGGAGGGCTGGTGGCCGGCGGGTCCGGTCTGAGCGCCGTCGGCTCCGGGGTCGTCGCCGCGCTCAGCGCAGTGGCGCTGATCGCGATACTGCACGTGTCGTGATGCCCTATATCCGCCGCCAGCAAGCCAACTCACACCAGGGGCGGGCTTCCTACATCGGATTGCTCGGCACCGTCACCCTCGAGCTACCCGCAGGCGGCTGGGGTGAGATCAGCTTCGTCGACACCGGCGGCAACCGGGTCCGTGCCCGCGCGAAAAGTACCGAGCCGAACCCGCTTCCGAAGTCGACGCCGGTCTACATCGCCGACGTCGACGCCGACTACGTCCACGTCGTGGCGGTACCCGACCTTTGATTCCCTCGTTTGAAACCCACTGAAAGGCAACGTCGTGTCCACACTGCTCATCGTCATCATCGCCGTCGTCGCGGCGTTGCTGCTGCTCGTCGTGCTGCCCCTCGTCTACGTCAAGAACTACATCAAGGTGCCGCCCAACGAGGTGGCCGTGTTCACCGGTCGCGGTCAGCCCAAGGTGGTACGCGGCGGTGCGCGGTTCCGCATGCCCGGGCTCGAACGGGTCGACATCATGAGCCTCGAGCCGTTCAACGTCAGCATCAATCTGCAGAATGCGTTGTCCAACAACGGCGTACCCGTCAACGTCGAGGCGGTTGGGCTGGTCCGCATCGGCTCGGCCGACGAGGCCGTCCAAACAGCGGTGCAGCGATTCCTCACCTCCGACCTGCAGGCCCTGCAGAACCAGATCAACGACATCCTGGCCGGCAGCCTGCGTGGCATCACCGCCACGATGACCGTCGAGGACCTCAACTCCAACCGCGACACCCTGGCGCGCAGCGTGGTCGAGGAAGCCGGCAGCGACCTGGCCCGCATCGGCATGGAGGTCGACGTGCTCAAGATCGCCGGGATCTCCGACCGCAACGGATATCTGGAGTCGTTGGGTCAGCGCCGCATCGCCGAGGTCAGGCGCGACGCCGCGGTCGGCACCGCCCAAGCCGAACGCGACGCCCAGGTCCAGTCGGCCAAGGCCCGCCAGGAGGGGTCGATCGCCCAGGCCGAGGCGGACACCGCGATCGCGACCGCCAACCAGAAGCGCGACGTCGAGCTGGCCCGGCTGCGTGCGCAGACCGAGGCCGAGAACGCCCAGGCCGACCAGGCCGGGCCGCTGGCCAATGCCCGCGCGCAGAAGGACGTTGGCATCGCCACCGAGCAGGCCGAGGCCGCCCGGGTGCAGGCCCGCACCGAGGTGGAGCAGCGGCGCAGTGAACAGGCCCAGGCAGCGTTGCAGGCAGACGTCATCGCCCCCGCGGAGGCGCAACGTCAGGCCGACATCGCCCGCGCCGAAGGCATGCGCCAGAGCCGCGATCCTCGCGCGCGCAGGCCGAAGCCGAAGCCGCGCGGGTGTCCGGGGCAGGCCGCTGCCGACGCGCGCAAGGCCGCCGCCGACGCGTTGCGCGTCGAACAGCAGGCGGAGGCCGACGGCATCAAGGCCAAGCTGGTCGCCGAGGCCGCCGGTAAGACGGAGATCGCCGTCGCGCTGAACAGTTACACCGCAGAGGCCGCCCGGCTGCAGACGTTGCCCGACGTGCTCGCCGCCATGGTCAAGGCCACCGAGGCCGCGGCGATGCCGCTGGCCGAGATCGAACGACTCTCGATCATCGGTGGACCCGACGATGCCCAGGGAGCGCTCGGCGGTCTGCTCGGCATCAGCCCGCTCGCAGTGTCGAAGACCGTGGAGGCACTGAAGTCCTCGGGCATCGACCTGCCGGCCCTGCTGGCCGGCCGCTCCGGCCAAACGGCTGCGACCGAGCCGACCACCAACTCACATTCGGTGCCCGCCGCCGAGTGAGCGTCGGGCGGCCAGCGTCATGCCAGCGCCATGTCCCAGAACGCCACCTCTTGTGCCAGCACGTCCGCGACTAGCTCGTCGTGTCGGTCCGGGACGGCCAGCGCGCCGAGCGCGTCGACGTAGTCGGCGAAGGCTGGCACGGTCCAGTGCTCGATGAACTCACCGAACGGGGAGGTGGCCGACGCGGCAAAGGCCCAGCCAAGCAGATACACCCGCTCGAGCACCCACAGAGCTGTCACCGCCGCCTCATACGGCGCGGCGTCCAGTCGCGCCAGCACTTCGCGGTAGGCGAGTGTCGCCGGTAGGGCGGGCTGCTCCAGGTCCATACCCCGTCGCGCGGCCTGTTCTTCGAACCAGTCCAGCTCCGCGACCAGCGCCACGCAGCCACCGGCGAGGACCGCCTGAGCCGTCCGCGGCGCTCGTGCCAGCAGCCGAGCCTGGAACGTCAGCAGATCGCTGACGAACAGCGCGTCCTGCACCAGCCACCGGTCGAACGAGGAGTCGGTGATGGTCCCGTCGCGGACCGCTTCGAGGAACGGGTGTCGGGTAGCGGCGGACCATAGCGAATCAAGCACGCCCAGAAGGATAGTCGCGCGACGGCAGTGGGCGACACCTGGCTGCCGGCGCTCGCAGCTAGGGGTTAGAGCAGTCGGCCTGCGTCCTTGAGGACACCGTGCAGGATCTCGTAGATGGCGTCGAACTCCTTCTGCCCACTGATCAGAGGTGGCGCCACTTGGACCACTGGGTCGCCGCGGTTGTCGGCGCGGCAATACAGCCCGGCCTCGAGGAGTTCGGCGGTGAGCTGGGGGAGCAGGCGAGTGCACTCGTCGTTGCTGAACGTTTCCTTGGTGGCTTGGTCCTTGACGAGTTCGATGCCGTAGAAGAAGCCTTCGCCGCGGACGTCGCCGACGATGGGCAGTGCGAGAAGCTTCTCCAGCGTCGCGCGGAAGGCCGGTGCGGTCTCCTTGACGTGGTCGTTGAGGCCTTCGCGTTCGAAGATGTCGAGGTTGGCCAGCGCCACCGCCGACGACACCGGGTGTCCGCCGAAGGTGTAGCCGTGGGCGAAGGTGGTCTTGCCGTCGTTGAACGGTTCGAACAGCCGGTCGCTGGCGATCATCGCGCCGATCGGCGAGTAGCCCGACGTCAAACCCTTTGCGCAGGTGATGATGTCGGGCACGTAACCGAAGTCGTCGCAGGCGAACATCGAGCCGATCCGGCCGTAGGCGCAGATCACCTCGTCGGACACCAGCAGCACGTCGTACTCGTCGCAGATCTCGCGGACCCGCTCGAAGTATCCCGGGTGGCGGCGGGATGGACCCGCCGGCGTTCTGCACGGGTTCCAGGAAGACGGCCGCCACGGTGTCGGGGCCCTCGAACTCGATGGCCTCGGCGATGCGGTCGGCGCAGTACCGGCCGAACGCCTTGATGTCGTGGGCGTAGGCTTTCGGGAGCGCGGTAGAAGTTGGTGTTCGGCACGCGGAAGCCACCGGGGGTCAGCGGTTCGAACTGCTGCTTGAATATCGGCAGGCCGGTGATGGCCAGAGCGCCCTGCGGGGTGCCGTGGTAGGCGGTCTTGCGCGAAATCACCTTGTGCTTACCGGGTTTGCCGACCAGCTTGAAGTAGTTCTTGGCCAGCTTCCACGCCGACTCGACGGCCTCGCCGCCGCCGGTGGTGAAGAACACCCGGTTCAGATCACCGGGCGCATAGCCCGCGACGCGCTCGGACAGTTCGATCGCGGGCGGGGTGGCGTAGGACCACAGCGGGAAGAACGCCAGCGTCTCGGCTTGCTTGGCTGCGACTTCGGCGAGCTCCTTGCGGCCGTGGCCCACCTGAACGACGAAAAGCCCTGCAAGTCCGTCGATGTAGCTCTTGCCCTTGTCGTCCCAAATGGTCACGCCTTCGCCGCGGGTGATGATCGGCGGCGTGATGCCTTCACCGTGCTTCGCGAAGTGCCCCCACAGGTGACGGGCGGCCTTCGCGCCCAAATCAGTCGAAACCTCTTGTGCGATATCGGTAGTCGTCACGTCTGATCCTGTCTTGATCTATTGGTTCTGGGGGAAGCCGAGTTCGATGCCGCCGTGGCTGGGGTCGAGCCAGCGGCTGGTGATGGCTTTTTGCGCGGGTGAAGAATTGGACGCCGTCCATGCCGTGGGCGTGGGTGTCGCCGAACAGTGAGGCCTTCCAGCCGCCGAAGCTGTAGTAGGCCATCGGGACGGGGATGGGCACGTTGATGCCGATCATGCCGACTTCGACTTCGTTTTGGAAGCGCCGGGCGGCGCCGCCGTCGTTGGTGAAGATGGCGGTGCCGTTGCCGTAGGGGTTGGAGTTCACCAGCTCCAGGGCCTCGTCGTAGGTGTCGACGCGGATGACGGAGAGGACGGGGCCGAAGATTTCGTCGGTGTAGACGCTCATCTCGGGGGTGACGTGGTCGATGAGGGTGGGCCCGAGCCAGAAGCCGTCTTGTCCGCCGTTGGCCTGTACGTGTGCGGCCGTCGACGACGATCTTGGCGCCGTCGGCTTCGCCGGCGTCGATGTAGGAGGCGACCTTGTCGCGGTGCGCCTTGGTGACCAGTGGCCCCATGTCGGAGTCGCGGGTGCCGTCGCCGATCTTCGAGCGGTGTGGTGCGTTCGGTGATCTTGGCGACCAGGTCGTCGGCGATGGGGCCGACCGCGACGCAGGCGCTGATGGCCATGCAGCGTTCCCCGGCGGAGCCGAAGCCGGCGTTGACCATGGCGTCGGCGGCGAGGTCGAGGTCGGCGTCGGGCAGGATCACGGCGTGGTTCTTGGCGCCGCCGAGGGCTTGGACGCGTTTGCCGTGGGCGGTGCCGGTGGCGTAGACGTAGCGGGCGATCGGGGTGGAGCCGACGAAGCGACACCGATTTGATCGCTGGGGTTGGTGAGCAGTTCGTCGACGGCGGTCTTGTCGCCTTGCAGCACGTTGAACACCCCGGCGGGTAGGCCGGCTTCGGCCCACAGTGCGGCCATCCACAGCGACGCCGAGGGGTCCTTCTCGGAGGGTTTGAGGATGACGGTGTTGCCGGTGGCGATGGCGATGGGGAAGAACCACATCGGCACCATGGCGGGGAAGTTGAACGGGCTGATGACCCCGACCGGGCCGAGCGGGTTGGCGGACGGAGTAGACGTCGACCTTGGTGGAGGCGTTCTCGGTGAACCCGCCCTTGAGTAGATGGGGGATGCCGCAGGCGAATTCGACGACTTCCTGGCCGCGGGAGACTTCGCCGAGGGCGTCGGAGACGACCTTGCCGTGCTCGGCGGTGATGATCTCGGCCAGCTCGCCCTTGCGGTCGTTGAGCAGCTCACGGAACTTGAACAGCACCTGGGTGCGCTTGGCCAGCGAGGTGTCGCGCCAGGCCGGGAACGCCGCGGCGGCGGCGTCGATCACGGCGCGGGCGTCCTCGACGCTGGCCAGCGCGACCTGACCGGTGACCGCACCGGTCGCCGGGTTCGTCACCGGCGCGGTGGCACTGCTGCTGCCGGCGAACGGGGCGTTGTCGAGCCAATGGGTAATCGCATTCTGCACGGGTCCAGCATGCCTTGGGAGAGCGGGCGGCGGCAGCAGCAGAGTGTTAACAGAGACCAGCGGTGCGTTTACACTATGTAAATGCCTCTGACGGTGGCCGAAGTCGTCGCGTTGCCTGTCATCCAAGCTGGGCAGCCCGAGGTGCTGAGCGACCGCCGATGGGACGAACAGATCCGTTGGGTTCACGTCAGCGATGTCGCGGACTTGTCGACCCTGTTGCAGGGCGGCGAGCTGGTGCTGACAACCGGCGCCGCGCTGCGCAGATCTCCGGCCCGGTACTTGCGGCGCATTGCCGAGGCGGGTGCCCTCGGGGTCATCGCGGAACTGGCCGCGGACGCGCCTCTGCCGATGACGGCGGCCGCGGCAGCAGCAAGTGCAGACGTCGCGTTGATCGTGCTGCACCGCGAGATCAAATTCGTCGAAGTGACCGAGGCGGTGCATCGACGGATCGTTTCCGAGCAGTTCGAAGCTGTCGCATTCGATCGCCGGGTGCACGAGACGTTTACCGACCTGAGCATGAAACGGGTGTCAGCGCCAGGGATCGTCACCGCCGCCGCTCGAATCCTCGACGAGCCGGTCGTGCTGGAAGACCTTGCGCACCAAGCACTTGCCGTAGCGCCGGGGCCGGGTACCACGGCGACGCTGCTCGATGACTGGGAATACCGCTCCCGGCGCGCCTCCGCCGGCCGTGACGGCTGGGCGATGACAGCGGTCGGCCCCCGCGGCGAAGAATGGGGGAGGTTGGTCGTCCCGCGTCTTCCCGCGGACGCGTCGCGCGCCAAGATGGTGCTCGAGCGCGCTGCGGCTGCGCTCGCCCTGAACCGGATGATCGAGCGGGACCGGTCCGGACTGCACCAGCAGGCCCAGAGCGGGCTGATCGACGACGTCCTTCGCGGCCGGGTCACCGACGAACGAGAGATCACTGCCCGGGCATACGCACTTGGTCTCCGAAAGACTTCGCGGTATCACCCGGTGGTGGTGCGGACGGAAGACGCGTCGACGGGATCCGATCCAGTTGCCGCCCAGCGCCGCAACGTCAGACTTCTTGATGCGGTGGCGCACACCGTGAACGCCTCGGGCCACACCGGACTGTTCACGATCCGCGGCGACGGCGAGATCGGCGCCGTGGTGGCATTGAGCGCGAGCCGGGCAGGTGCAGCGGAGAAGGCGTGGGGCGCGTTGGGCCTGGACGTGGCGCGGGAGGTCGCGCGAGTCGATGGCGGTCAGCGGTCGGTACTCGCATTGGGCGAGCCGTCCGGGCTGATCACCGACGCCATCGTCGGGATTGCCGGCGCGGCGCACGTCGCTGAGGCAGCATTGGCGATGGGCGGTGAGCCTCGACCGTTCTACCGCACCTCCGATGTCCGGCTGCGGGGGCTGGTCTCGTTGCTGCAGGACGACCCGCGAGTTCAGGCGTTCGCCGAAACCGAACTCAAAGCGCTGCTGACAGACGAGAGGGTCAGTAAGCCAACGGATTTCGAGATACTGCGGCAGTACCTTCGGCTGGGCGCGAACAAGGTCGCGCTCGCGACCCAGCTCGGCATCAGCAGGCCAGCCCTCTACAAGCGGCTATCGGGCATCGAGACGAAACTCGGCGTCGACCTGACAGACGCGGAATCGACGGCATCGCTGCATGTGGCGATGCTGGTATTGGAGGTACGTCGCGGCAGCGACCTCGGGATCACACCGTCGCGGGCACCCGAGCGGCGGCAGCGGATAGCGTCATCTCCTGCCGCAACGTCGTGAAGTCCGCGATGGTCTTGGTCGCCACGGTCGCAACGGGCCGAGCATTGCGGCCGGTGGCTTCCTTCTTCGACACCATCACCACGCTGTCGATGTAGGGCTGGATCGTCGTCGCGTTCTGCACCGTGGCGACGATGACGAGTTGGAAGCCGAACTTGCGGAACGCCTGCAGCGCCTGCTGCGCGAACTGCGGGTCGGACTTCGAGAACGCCTCGTCGAGCATCAGCTGCGCGAAAACCGGTTTGTTGTCCGAACTCTCGGGGCTGGCCAGGTTGAAGCTCAGCGCGCCCGCCAGGCAGAACGCCATGAGCTTCTCCTGCTCACCGCCGGAGTTGTCGCCGGCGTTGCTGTGGGTCCGGATCAGCTCCTCGGTGCTGACATCCCACTCCGCGCAGTCGAAGGTGAACCGGTTGCGGACGTCCAACGCGTCGCGCGTCCACGCCTTGTCCTCCGGCGCCGTGGAGGCCAGCCGGTTGCGCAGCCGCAGAATGTCGGCGTACTGGTCCAGGATCGCCTGCTTGTCGCCGAGGCCGACCTCGGCGATCCGCCGGGAGATGGCCCTGACGATCTCGGTGAGCTCGGCCACCGCGGTCAGGCTGCGCGGGGTGGCGCGCAGCGTCAACCGGGTGCCGCGGTTGAACTCGACCGAGCCCAAACCGGTGTTGACGCGGGCGATCTGCTCGCTGATGCGACGGGTCTCCTGCTCGGCCACCCGGTGCAGCGTGAGGATCGCATCGGGGGCCTGCTCGGTGACGAGCCGCATCATCCGCTCGTAGGCCTCGGGGAGTTCCCGCTCGTCGATGTGCCGGCACATCGCCACGTAGTCGTGCACGCGCTCGTCGAACACGTCGCTGTCATTGGGGATCGCGTCGGGGAACGCGGTGTCGAACGTGTTGAGGATGCGGGCCAGCTCATCGTAAGAGCGCCTGCGGCTTTCGCGCAGCTGGTCTCGTTCGCGGCGGATGGCGTTGAACACCGCCTCGCGGTGCGGCTCGGGGTTGAGCAGCTCCAGGGCCACCGGCACGTCACTGGCATAGCGATTCAGCAACTCCGTCAGCGGCTCCGACACGAACGCCGGCGTCAGACGCTCCTGCAGCTCCAGCAGCCGGGTCCGGCGACCGTCCAGGTCGTCACGGCGCGTCTCGATGGACCCGCGCCGCGTCATCAGCGTCTGGATCTCCTCCCAGCACTCGTCGGCGCGCGCCGAGAGCGCCTCGATGTCGGGATGATCGGCCAGCAGCAGCTCGTACTGTTCGCGCAGTCGATCGGCGTGGCCGTCGGCGGTCTCGGTGTCGACGTGGTTCCACTGCGGGAACTGCTCGCAGATCGCCTTGCACGCCGCGGCCCGGTCCCGCCACTGCTGGCGCTCGGCGGCGATGTCGTCGGCCGCACGGCGAGCCGCCTGGAATGCCTCCTCGGCGTTGGCCAGGTCGACGGTCAGCGCGTCGATCTTGGCGGCGACGTCGCCCTGGAAGATGTACTCCGACTGCTTGAGTGCGCGCCGGTCGTCCTTGATGGCCAGGCGGTCGGAGTCCTTGTACAGGCCGGTGTCGGTGACCGCCCGCCGGAAGCGGGGGAAGACGTCCGGGGTGTCGACGCAGATGTGGTCACCCGCGGCGGCGATGACGTCGGCGGCCTCGGCAGCACAGACGTGCGTGGGGTCGACGATGAACAGCTTGCCCGCCAACGTGTTTGGCTCGGCCTCCCGCCCGCTGGCGGAGGACCGGACGTGGTGCAGCTGCAGCCGTCCGCGCATGTTCGTCTCGTTGACGAACCGTAGCACCGCCGCGTAGTGCGAGTCGGGAACCAGCAGGCGCAGCCCGACGCCTCGCAGCACCTTCTCCACGGCGACGCGCCACCGGCTCTGTTCGGGCCGCAGATCCATCAGCTCGGCGATGTAGGGCAACGCGCTCGGCTCGACACCGACGGCCTCGCAGATGTGTTCGCGCATCGTGATCGCCGACTCCGGAAGCGCCGAGCCGACGTGCTCGACCCGCTTGAGCTCCTTCGCGGCGTCGTCGCGAGCCATCCGCGCCACCTTCTGCGCGTATTCGGCGTCAGTGGACGCTTCCCGGCCGCGGTCGAGCTTGGCCAGCAGCTCGGTCGCCTGGGTGGTGAGTTCCTCGCGTAGGTTCCAGAACTCGTCGGCGGTGTCCGGGATGTCGACGTCCTGCGCGGTCAACATGGATTCGTAGGCGGCGCGGCGGCGGGAGACCTCCTCGGCCTGCGCCTCGGCGGCCTGCACTTGCGACTGCAGCGGGCCGATGCTGGCACTGGATCCGTTGATCTGCGCGTTGAGCGAATCCGCCTCGGCCTTCGCGATGTTGAGTGCTCGGGTCACGTCCTCGTACTCGTTGCCGAGCTGATCGATGGTGCTGTCCAGAGAGTCGATCTGGGCGGGGCACTGGCTCAGCCGGACGTGATCGGTGTAGGCCCGTACCATCGGCGGGTCCACCAGATCGATGATGCCCAGGTCCGAGGACTCGGAGGCATAGCGCTGCTGGATCTTCTCGATGTCGCCGAGGATCTTGCGCTTGCGCTGGGCGACCGCCAGCAGTTCGCGTGCCTCGACCAACGGATCGATCTGCTTGAGCGCTTCGGGCAGTCGGGTCAGGCTGCCGGGCTCGTCGAGCATGAATTCGCGAACGAACTGTTCCAGGCCGCCAACGCTTTTCAGTGACTTGGCCTTGCCGAGCAGCTGCTGGGCGGCATCGGAGGCGCGGATCCCGATGGTCGCATACAGCTGCGCCAGGTACTGGGACTCCACCTTCGTGGAGAACCGCCAGTTGTCCTCCTTGAACACGCCCGAGTCGAATCGCCCGGCGGCCCACCGGTTGCAGACCTCTTCGATGTCCCGGTCCCCGTCGGCCAGGACGAACCGGCTCGAGGAGTCCGAGCGGGATTCACCCGTGAGCCACTTGAGGACGAGGCCGGTGACGGTGCGGCCGCTGTTGCCGGTGTAGGTGACGGCGACGGCCGACCACGCGGTGCCGTCGCCGCGCAGATACATCACGCGGCTGGTGCCGCCGTCGCTGCGCTGGCCCCATGCGCCGCGGACGTACTTGTCGACGGTGCGGCGGCCTGCGCTGGATCCAGCGGCCGAGTTGTCGCCTGAGGCGTTGAAGTTGCGGCGGTTGAACGGCAGGAACCCGAGCGAGATCGCATCCAGCAGTGAGGATTTGCCGCTGCCGGAGGCGCCGGCGATGAGTGCGCCGCCTTCGCTGAACGGGATGGAGTGATACCCGTCGAAGACACCCCAGTTGATGACCTGTAGGCGAGAGAGATGGAACTGCTCAGGCATCAAGGTCTGCTTCCTCCTGTGGGGCGCCGCCGCCGTTGAGCAATAGCTCGAACTGCTGCTGAAGTTCGGTGATCACCGAGGCCGTCATGACCGCCGTGATCACAGGGCTGACCGTGTAGCTGTCTTCGTCGTCGCGGGTCTTGCGCAGGATCTCTAGCCCCGTGAGGCGGGCGATCGCCGCGTCGATGCGAGCCGTGAACGTGACCGCGTCGCGGTCGGTGTCGTTGAGCACGCCGGCGAACAGGCCGTGCACCTCGTCGCGGGTGATCAGCACGTTCTGATCGCCGGAGGCGCGCATGATCTGCGCCAGGTGCAACGCGAGGATCGAGTCGTAGGTGCCCAGCGGTTCGCGTCGCAAAAGCTTGACGCCCCTAGCGGATTCGTAGCGGGCCTGTTCGACGAAGGCGACGTCGACACCCTCGACGATGCGCAGCAGCAGGTCCAGCTCGGACAGGCGCACGCTGAGCTGCGCGCGGTACTCCAGCACCCACGTGTAGAGGTCACGATCCGATTCGGCGCTGATGTAGCGCCGGGTGAGGAGCTGCTGCAGCGCCCAGCAGGCGCGGTCGGGCAGCTCGCTGACGTCGCCGTCGAAGCGGGGTCGACGCTGATGCGGGGCGCGGGCCGTCTGGTCGACCTGGGGGAGCGAGGAGAAGTCGATGCCCTGATCGGTGGTCACGGAGCGGCTCCCAACAGGCTGGAGATCGGTTCGGTGAACATCAGGTGCGGAACCTCCATCTCGCGGTCGCGGCCGTCCAGGGACTGGAAGCGGACCGTGACCGTGTCGGATGTCTGTGCGGCGCTTGGTTGCTTGAGCGCCCAGGACCACAGCACGATGACGTGGCCCAGATACGCCGAGTCGAGCATCTCGACGGCGTCGGGCAGCGAGAGCCGAGTCCCCGAGCTGATCGCGGAGTTGATCATGTCCGACATCGCCGGGGCGTCGACCTGCGTGGTCAGCGCGGAGAAGCTGGACAGGTCGACTTCACCATCAGCGGCCTGGGCGGGCTTCGGATTGGACAGCTCACCGATCCGGAAGCTCAGCGCGCCGACGGAGCTGATGGCGTGCCGGGCGAGGGGCAGTTCGAGATCGAGCCGCGAATCGGTCAGCGACGCCTTCAGCAGCGCACGGGCCGCGCCGATGGCCTCGTTGAGCTGACGGGCCACCCCGCGGCTCTGCTCCAGCGTGCCGAACGCGGTGAACCGCTTGACCCGCTGGGCGCAGCGCTGCTGGATCCGTTCCACTTCGTCGATCTGGTGGCCCACCAGTTCGAAGAACCCCGCCATCACCCTGCGCAGCGCCGGGTCGAGGGCAGGCAGGGCCTCGGCGACCGCGGCCACGTCGGCCTCGAACTCGGCCCGCTGATCGGGATCGTTGATCATCCGGAGGAACGCGCGGTGCGAGTCGCGGCCCTGGGAGTCCCAGGCGGCCTGATAGTCGGCGTACATCTGGCGCTGGCGGTCGCGGTACTCGAGATTGCTGTCGATCGGCTCGTCGAGGGCGGCGGTGGCCTGCTCGATCATCGTCCCGTACTGGCCGATGTCGGTGATGAGCCGCTCCATCTGCAACGCGATGGCGCGGGCCTCGTCGTACATGTCGGTCAGGTCGGGTTCGGAGAGTCGATCCTCCCGCAGGCCGTCGTCGAGTTCGTCGAGTTCCGCTCGGAGCGTGGCGATCTCGGCCTCGATGCCGGCGCGGATCCGGTCGGGATCGTTGCCGACGCGGATGGCGACCTGCTTGAGCCGCGACGCGATGCCATTGATCGAGCCGCCCGTGGCGATGGTGTCCTGGCGGCGCATGCCCCGCAGGAAGTCCAGCGCACGGCGCGCGTCCTGCGTCAGGTAACACAGGTTCCGTTCGACGCCGGCGCGCTGGTCGGCGACCCGGTGCAGCCAGCCCTGGCTGGCCCACGACTTGATCAGGCCGAGACCGGACTGTTCGCCGCCGGGACGATCCAGCTCCTCGAGATCGCGCTCGAGGTGGACGACCAGCTCGGTCTCGGGGACCACGCCGCCGCTGAGGTGGCGCTCCATCAGCGTGGCGTAGACGCCCAGGTTCAGCGTGGCCAGCAGCCGGATCGTCGGGGAGCCCTGGATGTCGCGGTTGAGGTCGATCAGGTCGGCAGCCGACATCGCCGTGTTGTTGTCCACCTACTCCCTTTCGACTGGTAGCCCGGACGGTCCAAGATAGGGCACGCCGACGACAACGAGCGGCGCCTGCAGCGGCGGGTCGGGCGTGTCGGATTCGGCGGGATCTCAGGGATCTCAACAGTAACGTGAGCCCCTCCAGCAACCACAAAATCGGCGGTCAGGACGCGATGGTGAACCGGTCGTCGAGGTGTCGGGTGAGGGCACTCCACACGTTGCCCTCGACGTGAGCCATCGCCGACCACTTGAGGGTCACGGCCCAGCCATCACGCGCGGTGATGCGCATCGAGTGGAAGAACCGGCCGTTGCGCGCCACGATCGACGCGATCTCGTCCCACGGCAGGTGCCGCGCCCGGTCGTCGGCGAGCACGTCGGTCGGCCGTTGAGCGGCCATTCGCAGGGCGTACGCCCGGCCGTCGTCGCGGAAGCTGTACATCGCGAGCGTCGCCGCCCAGTGGTCCTCGTATCGCGGCTTGCAGATCAGCACTCCGCTGTCGGCGACGCCGAACACGGCTCGACGGCTGAAGATGCCCTTGTTCACCGGCGCGAGGAGTCCCAACCAGTGCCTGGGCTCGACCGGGGGCTCCTCGGGGCGGGGAAGCGGCGGCAGTTCGAGGTCACGACGTACGCCGTGCCGGTCGAGCCACGCTTCGAGCGCCGTCACCGCGTCGTCGTCGTCCCCGAGTGCTTCGTAGGCCGGAGTCCACGGGTCGAGTGGTTGGCCGGCTGCGTCGACGAGCCGCGGTTGGCCGCCCCAGTCGAGTTCGTATGTCGCCGAACCCTGTTCGAGCAGGGTGTGCGCAACGGTGTCGCCCAGCAGGCCCGCGATCGCGCTACGCGCGATACCAGGGTCGTCACTCCCGTCGACGTTTACCAAACCGAGCAGCGACTCGCGCCGCCCCTCCTTCAGCGCTGTGACAACGCCACCGAGGGTGGGGCTTGGAACCTCGCACTGGCGCACTGCGTTGAGGAATGTCTGGGCCATGTGGGTAGTCACAGACCTGGCGGAGAGAGGCACCATCTCCTCGAATGCGACGGGGCGCAGGTCGGAATCGGCGTACAGAGCGTCTGCGAGGCGGGCGAGGTCGGCCTGCGGGTCGTGCAGCACGGTGACAGCCGGTTCCGAGACGTCCTCCTCGCGGGCACCACGCTCGAGGGCACGGAAGGCCGCAAGTCGCTCGGCGGTCGGCGGATGGCTGTCGTAGACGGACCGCGGCGGTTCCCCCGGGTCTTCCCGCGCCTCGGCGAGCTGGCGTTGACGTTCGGGATCGGCTATGAAGAGGCGGAATCCGTCGAACAGGTCCTTGGGCCGGCAGCCGACGTTCTCGCCTGCGGCGACGTACTCATCGAGGAAGAGGTGCCACGCCGGGTCGAGCGCCTCGTTCTGGCGCAGTGCCTCCGCGGCGGTTGCCGCGCCGACGAGTTCGGCGCTCAGGCGGTCGGCCTCGAACTCCTGACGGCGGTTGACCGTCTGCGAAATGGCAAGGTACAGGCGGCTGTACAGCTCGAGCGGCTTGCGGGCGAAGCTGCCCTCGAGATCGTCGAGGACCCGCGCGATGGCCTCCTTGCCACGGTAGGCGAGCGCGCCGAGGGTCGTATGGCGGCCGCTGTAGTGGCCGAGTTCGTGGGCCAGCACGGCGCGAAGCTGTTGGCGGGTGAGCCCGATGAGCAGAGCGGCGCCGAGGAACATCCGCCGCGTACCGACCACCAGGCCGAGTAGCGTAGTCTCCTCCGCCACACCGGCATTCGCGACGGCGATGAGTCGGATCTCATCGGGCGGCCGGGTGCCGGCGAACCCCGCGAGCTCCCGGACTTCGCGCCACAACTCAGGCTGTTCGTCCTCGCCGAGAAGGATGCTTCCCCGGTCCAGGTCGGCAGGCTTTCGCTGGGCGGCGATGCTCTTGCCGATCGCGATCGCGACGACGACCGCGAGGATCCAGAAGCCACCCGCGATGACCCGGATTCCAACCACCGAGAGCAGGTACCCGACGTAGGCGAGCGCCACCACGATGGCCAGACCCACCACGTAGAAGCCCGCCAGGATACCGACGGCGAAAAGGGCCCGGAGCGTGTACTTCACGATGCAGATTCCTACGGGGTGGGTACCCCGACATCCCTGGCCGTGCGGACGTTTCGCGCGATCTCTTCGAGGTGGGTGTCCCACGTGCCGCAGCAGCCGCCCCACATGTCGATGTGTGGGTGCCGCCGGGCCACGTCGCCCATGAGTGTGCCCAGTTCCACCGGGTCACCCGACTCGAGGTGACCCAGCGTGCACAGCGAAATCTTGTCCATCAGAGCAGCGTTGGGTCGCAGGCACCGCACCCGCTCGAACCAGCCGCCGGGTTCGATGGCTGGCATGAACTCCAGCGGGTGCGAGCAGTTGATGCCGTAGAACGCCGGCCGGTCATCACCGGTCTGTGCGTCGATGGTTTCGATCGCATCCTTCAAGGACGGCCCCGACGGCAGCTGGTGGGAGGCGTTGTCGAGCGTGAACGACACCGCGAGAGGCAATCCCGCGCGCGCTGCGGCACGTGACAACCCGATGACCTCCGGCACCGAGGTGAACGTCATGGCCTCGACCAGGTCCACGCCGGCACGGGCCAGGTTGGCGAGCTGCTCGCCGTGATACTCCTGCGCCTCCTCGGCGGTGATCGTCTTGTTCAGTTCGTACGCGTCGCCGCGGGGGCCGACGATGCCGGCGTACAGGAGTGCCGGAACCTGCCCCTCGTACGGTCGGGCCACGTCACGCAGGAAGTCGATCGAACGCGACTGCATCTCGGCAAGCGCCTCGCGGGAGTAGCCGAGCAGCGAGCCCCAGTCCGGGCTGGCGCGGTAGTCGAAGCCACCCATCACCACGCCGAACCCGTGGCGGGCCGCGGTGTCCAGATAGCGTCCGTACATGCCGCGCAGCTCGGTCACGGCCCGGGGATCGTCGAGCAACGGGAACATGGCGAACTGCGGGAGGTCGAACCCGTACTTGTACATGATCTCGGTTTCCTGGCCGCCCTCGGTGAGGTAGTTCAATCCGGGCTGCTGCGTCGGAAATTGGGCGGTCATGGCTGCTCCTCGGGTCGACGGGCCACTACGAGTGACGCGACACCAGTCGAGTGTGGCATTTGCTACACCTGCACAGTCGCTATTCGCACGATTGGCTCCCGCCGTTCGGCGACGGTCGTGCCGCCAGCACCGTGGACGCCACGCGTCGCTCGTGTCGCGACGAATCGCGCACGATTCGGGGTTCAGGCTTTATCGTGTCGCTGTGCCTCAGATCGATCGCCGCAGTTTGATGTTCATGACGGGGGTCGGCCTGCTGGCGGCCGCCATCCCCGCACCCGTCGCCGGGGCCGATCCGGCCCGACCCGGCGCACCGCCGAGCCCGGTGCCCTCCGCGCCGCCGGCGACTGCTCAGACCCCGGCGTACCTCTTCCACGACGAGTTCGATGGTCCGGCCGGCTCGGCGCCCGATGCCTCGAAGTGGACGATTGCGAAAGCCCGGGAGACGATCAAGAACCCGGTGTTCTGGGATCGACCCGAGAACATGGGCCAGTACCGCGACGATCGCCAGCACGTGTTCCTCGACGGCAACTCGAATCTCGTCATCCGCGCGACGCGAGACAACGGCAAGTACGTCAGCGGCAAGGTCCGGGGCACGTGGTGGGGCGGTATCGGCACCACGTGGGAAGCCCGGATCAAGCTCAACTGCCTGACGGCCGGCTGCTGGCCCGCCTGGTGGTTGATGAACGACCATCCTGAAGTCGGCGGAGAGGTCGACCTCGTCGAGTGGTACGGCAACGGTGAATGGCCGTCGGGAACGACCGTGCACGCACGACTGGACGGAACGTCGTTCGCCACCAACCCCTTCCCCGTGGACGGCGGGTGGCACACGTGGCGCATGACGTGGAATGACGCCGGGATGTACTTCTGGCTGGACTACGTCGACGGAGCGGCACCGTACTTCGAGGTGCCGGCGAACTCCCTGGAGAACTGGCCGTTCAAC
This sequence comes from uncultured Actinomycetota bacterium, assembly GCA_963849055.1. GTDB lineage: Bacteria > Actinomycetota > Actinomycetes > Mycobacteriales > Mycobacteriaceae > Mycobacterium. The sequence continues at coordinate 142,427 of CAWKFI010000007.1, read as the reverse complement.
TTCCCGGGGTACTCGATGTTCCCGGTGTTGAACCTCGCGGTCGCGGGCTCGGGCGGCGGCGATCCCGCCACGGGGACGTATCCCGCGGAGATGCTCGTCGACTGGGTGCGCGTCTTCTGAGTTGGCTTTGGGCTCAGCCTCGGTCCGCTGCGACGACCGCACGGGCCGGCTGGGCCAGGCCGAGATGGTCGCGCAACGTCGTGCCCTCGTAGTCGGTGCGGAACACGCCGCGTTCCTGCAGCAGCGGCACGACCTGGTCGACGAACGGATCCAGCCCACCGGGTGTGACGTGCGGAACGAGGATGAATCCGTCGCTGGCATCTGCTTGGACGAGGTGGTTGATCCTGTCGGCCACCGTATTTGGTGATCCGATGAAGTTCTGCCGGCCGGTGACCTCGACGATGAGTTCGCGGCTGGTCAGGTTCTCGGCTTCGGCCTTGGCTCGCCACTCGTTGGCGGTGGCGATCGGGTCGCGGTACATCCGCACGCTGGCCCGGCCCCGCGCGATGGTGTTCTCGCCGACGATCGGATCGACCGACGGCAGTGGGCCATCCGGGTCGTGATCGGACAGATCGCGGTTCCACAGTTGCTCGAGGAACTTGATCGCGGTCTGCGGCGAGACCTGCGCCAGGCGCACCTCCTGCGCGAGTTCGGCGGCCTCGGCATCGGTGTCGCCGAGGACGAACGTCGCGGCGGGCAGGATGAGCAGCTGGTCGCGATCCCGCCCGTACTTCGGCAACCGGCCCTTGACGTCGGCGTAGAAGGCCTGGCCGTCCTCCAGAGTTCCGTGCCGGGAGAAGATGGCATCGGCTGCGGCGGCGGCGAATTCGCGTCCGTGGTCGGAGTCACCGGCCTGGAAGATGACGGGCCTGCCCTGCGGACTGCGGGGGACGTTGAACCGGCCGGCGATGTCGAAGTGCGCGTCCGAATACGAGAACGCGCCGGCCGTCGGATCGGACAGGAAGATGCCACGTTCCTTGTCGGCGACGATCTCGTCACCACGCCAGGAGTCGAACAGGACGTGCGCGGCGTCGAGGAAGCTCTCGGCGCGCGCGTAGCGCTGATCCTCGGCGAGGTATCCGCCGCGGCGGAAGTTCTCGCCGGTGAACGCATCCCACGAGGTGACGACGTTCCACGCGGCGCGGCCTTCGGAGAGATGGTCGAGCGACGCGAATTGTCGTGCCACCTCGTAGGGTTCGTTGAACGTCGAGTTGATCGTTCCCGTCAGCCCCAGCCGGTCGGTGACGGCAGCGAGGGCGGCCAGCACGGTGAACGTGTCGGGCCGTCCCACCACGTCGAGGTCGTAGATCTCGCCGCCCTGCTCGCGCAGGCGTAGCCCCTCGGCGAGGAACATGAAGTCGAACTTCCCGCGCTCGGCGGTTTGGGCGAAGTGGACGAACGAACTGAACTCGATGTGGCTGCCCGAAGCGGGATCGCTCCACACCGTGGTGTTGTTGACGCCGGGGAAGTGCGCGGCGAGGTGAATCTTCTTGACTGGCTTGCTCATTACTGGACCTTTCCCGTCGCTTCGCTCGCCCCTGCGACTCCTGCGTACCGGTTGGCGGGGCGGGACAGGCCGAGCACATCGCGCAGCGTGGATCCTCGATAGTGGTCGCGGAACACGCCGCGGCGGCGCAGTTCGGGCACCAGCGCATCGGTGATCTGCGTGAGGTCGTGCGGCAGGGTGGCGGGGCGCAGCCGGAACCCGGCCGCGCCGGCAGCGTGCCACTGCTGTAGCAGATCGGCCAGTTCGGCGGCCGTGCCGACGAATACCTCTGCGTCACTGCGGTATTCGGTGCCGAGCCGCTCATCGAGGCGATCCTTGCGGGCGCGCGCGGCGTTGGCCGTATCGGCGAGGAACACCACCAGGTCGGCGAACACCCGCACCGGGGCCAGCCCCGCAGGCCGCTGGCCGGCAATGGTGCTCACCAGTGCCCCGGTCTCCTCGGCGCTGTGCGGGGTGACGAAACCGACGTCGGCGCAACCGGCGATCAGCTGATACACCGGGTCGACATGACCCAGCGCAGCCACGATCGGCTGCCCCTGCGGCGGACGCGGCGTGATGGACGGCCCCTTCACCGAGAAGTGGGCACCCTCGAAGTCGATGTAGTGCAACTTGTTTCGGTCGATGAACCGCCCGGTGGCGACGTCGCGGATCTCGGCGTCGTCCTCCCAGCTGTCCCAGAGCCGCCGCAGCACCTCGATGTAGTCGGCGGCCTCGCCGACCAGATCTTCGGTGAGGGCGGGGGAGCGTTCCGGGATCTCACGGCGGCCGAAGTGCCCGGCGGCCTCGCGGTTGGCCGAGATCTGCACCCGGACACCAGCGCGCCCCGAACTCACGTAGTCCAGCGTGGCGATGGCCTTGGAGAGGTGGAACGGCTCGGTATGCGTGGCGATGGCCGTCGGGATCAGGCCGATGTGGCTGGTGGTGGGGGCGACCCGGGAGGCGATCAGCACCGCGTCGAGCCGGCCACGCACCCGGTCGGTGCGCTCGTCGGGCCGCCAGGGATGGTCGGACTGCAGGGCCAGACCGTCTTCGATGGTGACGAAGTCCAACAGCCCGCGTTCGGCTTCCCCGACCAGATCGGACCAGTAGCGAGGCGTCAGCAGGTCGGCGGGTCGGGCGTCGGGTTCGCGCCAGGCAGCCGGGTGCCAACCCGCACCGTCGAGTGCGACGGCGAGATGGAGCAGTTCCGTGGAAGTGGACACAGACGATTCTCGCTTTCCTACGCGGTCACAAGGTCAACACTGCGTTGCACGCGGGTAATTCCTGGTCCGCAGTCCCAATGCGTCCAGTGTGAGCCTCTGTCCAGCGCGTTCAAGAGATGAACGCAGAATGATGCCAAGTCCGACGACCGCTCAGGGGCGGCTGGCCCCGTCGTCGGATGCGGCCGCGATGACGCCGTCGAGGACGTCACGGGAAGTTCGCCAAATCGCGTATCGCCCGGTCAATGCGCACCCGCTCGGCGGTGAGCTCCCCGAGTAGGCGCGGCGTCGCGTCGGGCGACGGCCCGCCGTCGCTGTCCCGCATGCACGGCAGCAGCGACGCGATGGTCCTGCTGTGCAGGCCGGCCGCGAACAGTTCCTGGATGTGGATCACCCGATCGACCGCCCGCTCGGCGTATTCGCGCTGCCCGCCGGGCGTCCGGTCGGACGCCAACAGGCCTTGTTGCTCGTAGTAGCGCAACGACCGTTCGCTCACTCCCGTGCGCCGTGCCAGCTCGCCGATCCGCATATGCCCGTTATACCGACGGCTGGCTTGACCCTCACATCGGTGTCAACTCCTACCGTGCGGCATGACCACACCGGGTATGAACCCATCGCCGCCCCATCCGCCCTTCGAGTACAGCCCCATCACCGAACGCCCGCCGATCACGTGGCCTGGCAACGCGAGGGTCGCCGTGTACGTCGGTCTCAACGTCGAGCACTTCCTCGTCGACCGGCCGTCGACCAGCATCTGGCCGGGCACCGCCGAGCTCGCTCCGGACGCGTTGAACTACGGATGGCGGGACTACGGTGCCCGCGTCGGGATCTGGCGCACCATCGAAAGCCTCGACCGGCACGACATTCGCCCCAGCGTCCTGCTCAACTCGACCGTCATCGACAACTACCCGCAGATCATCTCAGCCGGATTGGCGCGAAATTGGTCGTGGCTCGCCCACGGGAGCACCAACTCGATCCTCCACACCGGCATCACGGTGGCCGACGAACGGCAGGTCCTCGCCGAGATCGTCGATGCCATGGTGAAGGCAACCGGCCAGCAGCCCCGTGGCTGGATGGGGCCGGGCCTCACCGAGACGCACCACACACCGGAATTGCTGGCGGAGTTGGGCTTTCACTACGTGCTCGATTGGACCAACGACGACCAGCCCTACCCGCTGACCGTGCCCGGAATGATCAGCGTTCCGTACTCGGTGGAACTCAACGACCTGCTGATCTTCGGCAAGGGCGCCACCGGCCCCGAGTTCGTCCAGATGGTCAAGGACCAGTACGAGCAGCTCCATGCCGACTCGGCGACCAGCGGTCGAGTCATGGCGCTGGCGTTGCATCCGTTCGTCATCGGCCAGCCCTTCCGGCACAAGTACCTCGACGAGGCACTCGGCTTCCTCGCCGGTCAACCGGACGCGTGGCTGACGACGAGCGACGACATCGCCGCACACTTTCGCGCGCACCTCGAGGTCATTGCGGACGGTCCGCGCGTCTGAAGCTGTGGGTTCTGCCCGCGGGCGATGCATGGTCAGCGGTCATCACGCCCGTATGCGACGGCGGCGATGAGCCACAACACGGCGATGATCAGGAACACCGCTCCGATCGGGTCGAGGTCAAACATATGGGAACTGCTTGGTTTTGACGGCCGTCGCACCGATGCCGGATCCGGAGGACCGCCCGGGCGGCTTCCCCTGGCCCGGTAATCGCTCCGGGAGACTGACCCGCTCGCTATTGTGACCGCCGACCTGATCACCGCTACCAACCCCGTCAGCAGTGCAAATGTTGGGGGAAGAAGTGTGTTCGGCGGCGGCGCGCCGGTGATCTTCGTGGATGTATTCAGCGATTACGGTACTGAGGGTTTTGTTTTCGGCGAGTAGTTCCGCTTCGCGGGCTTGAAGTTCGCGAATTCGGCGATGCGCCTGGTTGAGTTCGTCGTTCAGCGTGGCGAACGTGGGAACTGTTGGAGACACGACACTTCCTCTTAACTGCTTGTGAGCGTTCGGTTTGACGGATGTACGAACTCATTGCTGAGCGGACTGGTTCAGCTCAGCGACGTGAATGGGCTGTCATCGAAATCCCGTCCGGCCGAGTTGCTTTGCGAACTGAGGGCCGGGCGGTCGACGTGTGGAGGACCGGCCAGGCGCCCGCCGTGGGGCGCGGCGCACATACTGCTTTGGTCGGCGCCGCGTGGATTCCCGGCTCTCGGCCAGGCTGCGACGATCCAGCAAGGCGCGCACGGGTTGCGGCGATTGATCGCGGTATCGCTGTCCGTCGTTCATCAAGGCCTCCACTTCACCATTTGGCTTCAACCTCGATGGTGGTCTGGATTTCGTGGGTGGGCTTGCCCATGCCAAACAACGGCGCCGCTGCGCTTTGTCGCGTTGCGACAGCACTAGACCGTTCGCCGGATCCCCTGCCGGCGACGTCATCGGGTGTGGCTTAGTCTTTGCGCGATAGGGCCGCGCGCGGACACTCAGCGATTGCCCGCTCGGCGATGGTCTCCTGCTCGACGGGGATGGGGTCGGCGGTGACCACGGCGTAATCGTCATCGTCGATTGTGAAGATTTCGGGCGCGATCTTCACACAGATCGCATTGCCTTCACAGCGATCACGGTCCACTACGACACGCATCTCATCTCCTTAAACCTGTCGGCCTGGCTGAGGTCTTCGACGAGCTCGCAGCGATGACGACGCCGGGCGGGTCACGGAGACCTTATCCATGTCGATGGTCTCAGTTTCAGTGTTTCGCTGGCGCTGTCAGCTGGTGCTGAAGGTCCTCGACATAGCCGTCGTAGGCGGCGGCGACCGCATCGAGATCGATCTGCTCGGGCAGGTCGTCGGCACTTTGACGCGCGATCAGGTAGACCGCGGTAGCTTCGACGACACGCTGCTCGTCCTCGCCGATCTGGGCAACCACCGCAGGATCGGCGTGCACACGCACGACGACGGTGTCTTCGTCCTGCGCAAACCGGACGAGATAGTCGTGATCGCCGAGCGCCTCGAGGGCCGGCTGATGAACGCTCATGTGGCTTCTCCTTCGTCTTGTCGCTGTCGGGATGGTCATGCCGCCAGGAGGGCGGCGCCAAGGGTGACCAGGGCGGCGAGCTTGAGTGCCTCCAAGGCGATGTAGGCGTGGTGTGCGCGAGAACGGGGTGCGTCATCGCCGGCCAGCACGCGGGCAGATCGCCGGTTGAGGCGCGGTCGCACCAAAAGGAGCTGCACGGCGAGCAGCACGGCTGTCCCTGCGGCGATCATGATCAGCGGGCTGGAAGGCCTCGCGATGGTCAGGCATACCGCGACGAGCACCGCCCAGACGACCTCGGCGATGTTGAGGGCCCGAAACACGATCCGCCCGATCGCCAGGCCAACGCGCAACTCGAGACCTTCGGCGTGAAACTTCAGCGGTGCTTCCAGGAAGGAGATCGCCAAGACCATACCCAGCCATATCAGCGTCGCCGCTGCAGCCACCCGGGTGACGAGCTCGGTCATCACGATTCCCGATCACGAGACGGTGCGGATGCCAGGTGTGCCACGCACAAATCGGGCTCGACGAACGCGTCGAGACGATCAACTGTGACCGGTGCGCGCATCGCGCTCAGCGCGCCCTGCATGAGGCCCAGGTGCACCGAGCAGATCACCTCGCCGTGTTGTTCGGCCAAGTTCTGAAAGGGGCAGTGCCGCAACCGGATCTCGCGTGTACGCGGACCGTCGGCGGGCTCTGGCTCAAAACCCAACTCCGCCAACAGCTCAACCAGTTCGGTGACTGCGCGGGTCTTTGACGGCGCGCGACCCTGCGCGGAGGACGGCAGTAGCGCGGGGCTCGTCGACCGACCCAACTGGGCGGCGATGCTGGCGGCGTCGGGATGTTCGGCCACGTACCCGGTCAGAATGCTGGCTAGGAGGCGATAGTTAGTCGGTCCTGCAGGGTCCATCCGGCGGCTGACGCGAAACAGGATGGGCGGACGTCCGGGACCCGCGGAGTCACCGAGGACTTGTTCGACGCGCCCAGCGCGCAACAGCGCGTCGATGTGGAATCGGACGGTGTTCGGGTGCACGCTCAGTTCGTCGGCAACACTGGCGATGCTGCGCGGCTCGGCCGAGACGCGCAGCAACTGCAGAATGACGTCTCGACGCCCCCGGCGGGCCATCCCCGGTTTCTGCGTCGTCGCGTCGGGGGGCGTCATTTGCCCTGCGGCGGTAGGGCCGCCACCATGGGGGTGTCAGCGTCGACGACACCGAGTTTCGCCGCGCCTCCCGGTGATCCCAGGGGATCGGTCTGCCGCAGCAGGGTCTCGGTGAAGAACTTGGCGTTCTCATCGATGTAGGGCCGCAGCGGCTCGGGTACGTCGTCTTCGTAGTAGATCGCCTCCACCGGGCATACCGGTTCGCATGCACCGCAGTCGACACACTCGTCGGGGTGGATGTAGAGCATCCGTGCACCCTCGTAGATGCAGTCCACCGGGCACTCATCCACGCAGGCACGGTCCTTGACGTCCACGCACGGTTGTCCGATTACGTATGTCATGCCCACGACATTACTCCAATTATCACTTGTGGGAATAGTATGAGTTCATGACCCTCTACGATCCGCACGCAACCACTGACGCCGACGAGCTGGATGTGCGCCAGATTCCCAAATCCCAACGGCACCCGATGATCTTCGCCCGCTTCGACGCACTGGCTGCTGGCGAGTCGTTCGTCCTCGTCAACAGCCACGACCCGGTACACCTGCGTGACGAGTTTGCCCGCGACCGCCCCGGCGCCTATGACTGGCGTTATCTACAGGGCAGCACGTCCGACAGATTGTGGCGGATCCGGATCGTCCGTATCACCGATGTCGACCTGGACGACCTGCTGTGAGGCCGGAGTGCGGAGTGCATCAGTAGAGCAGGATTCCCCCACGTCTTGGCAGCCGATAGCGAGGAAACGCCGTGAGCGCCGTCGTTGAACTGACTCCCACCCTGCCGTTTCCGCAGCGTTGTGGACTCACGGGCACGTTCGTGTATCGGCTGGTGACGACCACCGACCCCAAGCTGCTCGGGATGATGTACATCGTTACCTCAGTCGGGTTCTTCATGGTCGGCGGATTGATGGCGTTGTTCATGCGAACCGAGCTTGCCGCGCCAGGTTTGCAGTTCCTTTCCAATGAGCAGTACAACCAGCTGTTCACCATGCACGGCACGATCATGCTGCTGCTGTATGCCACCCCGATCGTGTTTGGCTTCGCCAATTGCATTCTGCCGCTTCAGATCGGTGCCCCCGATGTGGCGTTCCCGCGGCTGAACGCTCTCAGCTACTGGCTATTCCTGTTCGGCGCGCTCGTCACCGTGTCCGGCTTCCTCACCCCAGGCGGCGCCGCTGATTTCGGCTGGACGGCGTACACGCCGCTCAGCAACGCCATCCACTCCCCGGGTGCCGGCGGTGACCTGTGGATCGTGGGCCTGATCATCGCCGGCCTCGGAACCATCCTGGGCGCGGTCAACATGATTACCACGGTCGTGTGCATGCGCGCGCCCGGGATGACGATGTTCCGGATGCCGATCTTCACCTGGAACATTCTCATCACCATGATCATGATCCTGTACGCCTTCCCCCTTTTGACCTCCGCGCTATTCGGGCTGGCTGCAGACCGCCACCTCGGCGCACACATCTATGACCCGGCCAACGGCGGAGTGATCTTGTGGCAGCACCTATTCTGGTTCTTCGGCCATCCCGAGGTCTACATCGTCGCGATCCCGTTCTTCGGCATCATCACCGAAGTCGTTCCCGTGTTCAGCCGCAAACCGGTGTTCGGCTACACCACCATGGTTTACGCCACCGTGTCGATCGCGGGCCTGTCCACCGCGGTGTGGGCGCACCACATGTTCGCCACCGGCGCCGTTCTCCTGCCGTTCTTCTCATTCATGTCGTATCTGATCGCCATCCCGACCGGAATCAAGTTCTTCAACTGGATCGGCACGATGTGGCACGGCCAGTTGACCTTTGAGACGCCGATGCTGTTCTCGGTGGGCTTCATGCTCACCTTCCTGCTCGGTGGCCTGTCTGGCGTGATGCTGGCCAGCCCGCCGATCGACTTCCACGTCACCGACAGCTATTTCCTGGTCGCACACTTCCATTACGTGCTGTTCGGCACCATCGTGTTCGCCACCTACGCGGGCATCTACTTCTGGTTCTCGAAGATGACGGGTCGGCTGCTCGACGAGCGGCTGGGCAAGCTGCACTTCTGGCTGACGTTCATCGGCTTCCACACCACCTTCTTGGTGCAGCACTGGCTGGGCAACGAGGGCATGCCCCGCCGCTATGCCGACTACCTGCCCTCTGACGGGTTCCAGGTCCTCAATATCGTCTCGACGATCGGGGCGTTCACCCTCGGTGTGTCCATGCTGCCGTTCGTGTGGAACATCTTCAAGAGCTACCGCTATGGCGAGCCGGCGACTGTCGACGACCCGTGGGGCTACGGCAACTCGCTGGAGTGGGCCACCAGCTGCCCGCCGCCGCGGCACAACTTCACCGAGCTGCCCCGGATCCGTTCGGAGCGGCCGGCTTTCGAACTGCACTACCCCCACATGTCGGAGCGGATGCGCGCCGAATCCCACGTCGAGCGTGGGCACCGTTTCGCTGAGGACGCCGCGTGCGACACTCCCACCACAAGCCAAAACCAGGCTCCCGGTGGGTCAACCGGCGCACCACGCGCCGAGTCGTGACAGGACGGTACGAGCGACATCGTCATAGGACTTGCTGTGCACGACCGCGATCAACTCATCGAGGCGGCTGCCAACTGACATAGATGTGAGCGTGTTCTGCGTGCGTGCGTGCAGCTCGTGAACGGTGTTGGCACCGCGTCGTCCGCACGGGTGTCACCATTGCGGCTCCTCGCCTTTAGCTCGCGCTGGTCGCGTTGCCGGCGAGGTACGTCAACAGCACTTCGGGGTCGGCAAGCGCGGATGGATCGACCCGCGCACCGGAGCGCACCAGTGCCTCGATGGCATCGGTGACACCCCAGGTGTTGACGTTCATACCGGCCAGCAGCCGCCCATCGCGCATCCAGAAGGCGATGAACTCGCCGCTGGCAACGTCGCCGCGGAAGACGACCTCGTCGTAACCGTGTGGCCCGACGTAGCCGGAATACTCCATGCCACAGTCGTATTGGTCGGAGAAGAAGTAGGGCACGTGGTCGTAGGACGTGAGGTTGCCCATCATGTTCGCCGCCGCGACCGGTCCTTGATTGAGCGCAGCCGACCAGTGCTCGAGGCGCAGGTGGGTCCCCAGCAGTGGATAGTAGGAGTTGGCCACATCGCCGGCGGCGAATACGTCGGGGTTTGTCGTGGCCAGGTGCTCATCGACGACGATGCCGTTGTCGACGGCAGGCCCGCCGCGGCGGCCAGTTCGGTGTTGGGCGTGATGCCCACGCCGATCACGACCGCGTCGGCGGCCACGACATTGCCACCGGCCAGGCGCACGCCGGTCGCCCTGCCGCTGGCACCGACGATCTCGGCCACGCCGGTGTTCGTCCGCAGCTCGACATCGTGCGCGCGGTGTAGCGCGGCGTAGGTTTCGGCCACCTCGGCGCCGAGGACGCCCAGCAAGGGCAACTTGTCCCGCTCAATGAGAGTCACGTGACAACCCGCGGCCCGGGCGGCAACCGCGGTCTCCAGCCCGATCCAGCCGGCCCCGATGATGGCTACCCGCTGTGCGGCGGCGAGGGCCTCCTGCAATGCGTCGCTGTCGCCGACAGTGCGCAGGTAATGCACCCCAGCCAGGTCGGCACCGGGCACCTCAAGACGCCGGGGCGAAGAACCCGTCGTCACCAGCAGCTTGTCGTAGCCCAGCGTCTGTCCGAGCGACGTGCGCACTTCGTGTGCAGTGCAGTCGATTTCGGTGACCCGCGTCCCCATGCGCAAGTCGATGTCGTGTTCGACGTACCACTGCGGGGGATGGATATAGATCTCTTCCCGCTCGGTGCTGCCTTGCAGATAACCCTTCGACAGGGGCGGTCGGTCATATGGGCGCTCGGTCTCGGCCCCGATGAGGATGACCTTGCCGCCGAAACCGTTGGTGCGCAACGCTTCGGCTGCCTTGGCGCCGGCCAGCCCAGCTCCCACGATGACAAAGGTCTGTTGTGTGCTCATGTGTACGGCATCCCTGTCTGCGGCGTGTTGCGTGCACGTCGCCCGAATCTCATTGCAGTGCTGCATTTCAGCGAGCTCGTCATTGCTGCGCCGCCCGTCGGGCTTTGGCGTCCAAGGTGACAAGCAGATCGGCGAACGACTTGTGGAAGCCGGCGACGCCGTGGTTTTCAAGGGCGTGCCCGACGTCATCCATGTCGACTCCCACCGTCGCCAAATCGTGCATGACTCTTTCGGCCTGCTCGATTCCCGTATCGACGGTGCGCGCGAGGGTGCCGTGGTCCTCGAACGCGGTGATGGTGGACTCAGCCATGGTGTTGATGGTGTCGGGACCAATCAGGTTGTCGACGTAGAGGGTGTCGGGGTAGTCGGGGTTCTTCGTCGACGTCGAGGCCCACAATGGCGGCTGCACACGGGCGCCGCGGGCGGCGAGTTTCTCCCACCGCTCACCGGCAAATCGGTACCTGAAAATCTGGTAGGCCATACGCGCCTGGGCCACTGCGGCACGTCCGCGCAACCCCAAGGCGTTCTCACCGCCGATCTGCTCCAACCGCTTGTCGACCTCGGTGTCGACCCGGCTAACGAAGAACGACGCCACACTGCGGACCGCAGCGAGAACGCCGCCGCGTTCGGCAAGGGTTTCCAGGCCTTGCAGATAGGCCTCGATCACCTGCTCGTAACGCGACAGCGAGAAAATCAGCGTGATGTTGATGCTCAACCCCTCACCGATCAGCGTCGCGATCGCCGGAATGCCCTCGGCGGTGGCGGGGATCTTCACCAGCAGGTTGGGGCGGGCGATGCGCTCGTGCAACCGGGCCGCCGCGGCGATCGTGGCCTCGGTGTCGCTCGCCAACTCCGGGGCGACTTCGATCGACACGAAACCGTCGCTGCCGTGCGAGGTGTCGAAGGTAGGACGCAACAACGCCAGCGCATCGGTGACGTCCTGGATGGCGAGTTCCCAGTAGGCATCCCCGAGCGAAGAGCCCTGCGCGGTGAGTAGGGCGAACTGTGTGTCGTAGGCATCGGAGCCCTCGATGGCCCTGGCCAAGATGGTCGGATTGGCTGTCACCCCCCGTATCCCGTCGGCGACGAAGGCGGCCAGCGTGCCATCGCGCAAGTACGGGCGGGTGAGGTTGTCCAGCCACGGGCTTTGGCCCTGCTCGGTGTAGAGCCGCTCGAGTCGTGTCATCGCTGCCACCGGCTGTTGGGTCGCTCGCTGATCATGCGGGCAGCCGTGCTGTACGGCGACCGCGTGAACGACGTCATGGTGACCTCTTTCCCGTCGCCTTTCCCCTTGCCGCCGACTCGCTGTCGGCAGGACTAATCTGCGGCTGCGACAAACGTGCACGCGGGGTGCGCACGTCGTGCACCACCACGCAGCAGCGGTCCGGATCTGGATCAAGCTCGGCGCGCGCGTGCGGGTCACCACAACCCGCGATAACCCCCTGCACGAGATGTAGATTCAGCCCGCACACGACGTCTCGGTGATCCTGGGCGACCATGTGAAACGGACAATTGCGCAGGGTGATGCGGCCGTCATCGCCGGTCCGCGGCAGGTAGCCACAGTTGCGCAGCGCCCCAATGACGCTGCCACCCGTTTCGCCGCCCGCGCGCCTACCGGCTTCGGTAGCGGCCTCGTTCACGGCGGCTCGCACTGCTCCGCTGGCATCTTGTTCGACAGAGGCGACGAGCAATTTGGCGAGCAGTTCGTAGTCGCGCGGCGGAACGCTGACGGTGAGTTCCCGGGTCGCTCGGGTGTAGAGCTTGGCCGGGCGCCCCGCCCCTGGCCCGCCGCGCCCCGCCGCGCGTTGGTAGCTGACGGTCAGCAGGCTGGCCTCGGCCAACTTGTCCAGGTGGTAGGCCGCCAGGGTGCGCCCGATCGACGCGGCGGCAGCGGCCTGCTCACGCGAAACCGGCCCCTCGCTGTCGATCACGTAGTCGTACAACTGGCGCCGCAATGGATCGTCCAGGTGACTCAGGCCGTTCAGCGCGGCCAGGTCGGCGGGGCGGTCGATGGGCATGCCCAAATTCTAACACCAAAAAAGTTTGACAAATAGGTCCGTGAGAGAGATTCTAAAAATAGTTCTGATTGGTCTTACAAAGGAGATTGCGATGACCGCCTCAGCACTACCCGCCTCAGCCGCATCCACGCCCTCCGAGGTCCTGCAGCGAGCCCGCTCCGATCCGCGCTACGCCGCTTTCCTGCTGCTGCGAATCGGATTCACGGTGCTCCCAATCGTGTTCGGCCTCGACAAGTTCACCAACGTGCTCACCAACTGGGAGACCTACCTGGCCCCGTGGATCGTGGACCTGAGCCCGATCAGCGCGCACCAGGTGATGCTGGTGGTCGGCGTGATCGAGATCGTCGCCGGAATCGGCGTGGCGATCAAGCCGCGCTACGCCGCTTACATCGTCGCCGCGTGGCTGGCCGGCATCATCGTCAACCTGGTGAGCTATCCCGGCTTCTATGACGTCGCGCTACGCGACTTCGGGCTGCTGCTGGCCGCGCTGACCTTGGGCCGTCTGGCGTTCGTGTACGACCCCCCCTGGGGCCGGCGCACCACGTCGGCCAGCGATACCGCTGCCGCGTAGTCGAACCCACCGTGTGCCTCCCTCCGTTCATCCGGCGCAACTACGCCTGCGACGGGTGAACGGAGGGATCCTCTCCGGAATGAACTCCAGGCATGTAGCACCGCACCGCAACTCATGCACTCGCTCCACGCGCTCACCCCAGCCTCGGCGGCGAGTCAGTCGCCCGCCGGTGGGAGAGCGTGGGCCCACGTCAATGCAGCATCGCGGCAAGTACGGTGGCCTCGCTGATGTCAACGGCCTTGCTCGCCGTAAGCAGTGTCAGTGTTCTCGCGCTTGCTAGTTCGCGTAAGTGCGCCAGGGCTTCGGCCCCTGCAGGTTCGGTCAACTCCTCCTGATAGCGGCGAGTGAACTCCTCGAACCGTTCCGGAGCGTGGTTGTACCACTTGCGTAGCTCATTGGACGGCGCGATCTGCTTGCACCATTCGTCCAAGTCCGCTGTTTGCTTGGTCATTCCGCGCGGCCAGATCCGGTCCACCAACACCCTGGTGCCGTCGCCGCGTACACGACGGTCATACACGCGGCGCACCTGCACCGCGTGGGTGTGTCCCATTATTTGGCCCCCGCTCGCAGACAAGGCACTTCGCTCTTCCGATGGCCCCTTGGATCCATGCAGTTCTGCTAATATAGAGGAAGTATATCCGTTAAACACGTGAAGGGTAAGGTGCGAGGTGGACGAGGAAACGGACACGGAGGCCGGTCCGCGTCGGCGACGAGATCGCTTGCCGCGCAACCGGCAGCGTGAACGAGTGCTTCGGATGGTGCGCGAGCACGGCGGCGCGATTGATGCCGTCGAGCTCGCTTCGCGCATGCAGCTGCACGTCACCACCGTGCGATTCCATCTGGATGCGTTGTGCGACGAGGGAGCGATCGAGCGCACCCGGGTGAACCGGGACGGCGTGGGTCGCCCCCGCACCGGATACCGTGCCGTCGCGGAGCGCCTGGACTATCGGATACTCGCGGAGATCCTCGCGATGGAGCTCGGCGAGACAGCCGAAACACGCGCTCGGCGTGCCCAGCGCGCCGGCGTGCAGTGGGCCGAGCGGATCGCGGCTGCTCAGCCTGAAGCCTTTGTGGGCCAGGAGGGAACGGACCCGGCAGAGGCAGAGGCCGGTGACTCGCTGGATCGAGGAGCCGTCGTGGCCACTGAGGTGTTCGACCGAATGGGGTTTGACGCCGAACTGGCTGCTGGGTCAGAACCGTCGGCGTCGCTGTCGGCCGACAGCGAGCAGGTGCTCGGGCGGGAGCGGGTCATCCGCTTACACGCCTGCCCGGTACGGGATTTGGCCCGAGCCCACCCCGAGGTGGGCTGCGGTCTTCACCTGGGGTTGCTGCAGGGCCTGGTCGATCGAGCCACCGCTGGCGGTGGACATGCAGACCATGAAGACGCGGCCGTGTCGGCCAGGCTCGAGCCGTTCGTCGAGCCCGATCTGTGTATCGCCAGATTGGCTGCGTCGCGAAGATCTAGCTGATTCAGGTCTGACGGGCGAGCGGGTCAACGACTTCTAGGCCGTCAAGGCCCCGCCGCGGAGGCGCCGCCGAAGGGAGCGCAGCCGTCCCCGTAGTCGCGAGGCGATCACCTCCCGTGGGAGCTGGCTCGGACTGGGATAAGCGACGATGACCCGTCCGCCATCGGGGTCGCATCCCTCTACGAAACTCACCCCACCCTCGGTGTAGGAAAGGGTCGCCACGTCGTAGGCGAACAGACGCTGCGATATCCGCAGCAATTCTTCCTGGCTGTCGGTTGCCCACATGAGGTACTGGACACCGGTGGCGCCGACACGTGGCCGCCGAGACTGCCCTCTCGAACGCAGATAGATCTGGAAACCGCCCGGCGTCAGCAGCAGTGCTGTGTCCTGCTCGTGCAGTGCGACCCGGCAAGAGAACACATCGCAGTAGAAGGTGAGCGACCGGGCCAGGTCGGAGACAGTCACCAATGACGACGCCACCGTGGCGGTGGCGCCACTCGCCGCCCCGGGTTGGGGCTGACGGTCGGGCTCCGCCATCATGACAACCTCCGGTTTAGATGATCGCTTTCCTCTATAATACGCCACCAGGAAAACCAGGGGGAAGCGCCGACCGTCCGGTGCCGGCATGGGCGATCAGCAGACCCCTGCGCGCCCCGCCGGCATGGTGCAGCGTATGCGAGGGTTGTCAGTCAGATCGACTGTCGGACAAGGATGTCGAGCTCATCCACATCATGCCCCGTTAGCCGGCGATCCACCCACGCCAGCTCAACCGCGAGGTCCTCCAGTGACGACCGTCTCTCTACCCTTACTGCCAACGTATTTAAATGATAGACTTCCGTTATATCAACCGCTTCTCGACGAAGAGAGGTAGGGCGGGAATGGCCTTCGGCGATGTCCAGGAGCTGGCCCCTGGATCTCTGCCAACGACAAAGTTCGGGGGAACGGACACTGAGTCTGCGTTGCCGTATCAGATCGCGATCTCGATGGTGACCACACAGGTTCGCACCCTCAAGCAGGAGTTCACCGGCCGTGACGGTTACGGTCCCATTGCGGCGGTTTCGTCATGGATCAAGACCCGCGACAGCATCGTGGCCGAGGCGCAGCGCGTCTGCTGCCCGCTCACGACCGAGGACATCTTCACAAACATCCTTGATATTGCGGGAGTACGCATCACCTGTTGTTGCGCACCGGACACGTACCGGATCGCAGCCCGCCTCATGGACCTTCCGGACGTCACCGTGACCGAAGTCGAGGACTACTATCGCGAGGCCGAAACCCAACGGCTACAATAGCTTACGCGTGATAGTCGAAGTCCCCGTCCGCTTGAGCGACCGGATCCGGCAGGTGCCCGTCGAGGTACAAATCACGACCATCGCACAGGATAACTGGACCAGCTGTGAGCACACGATCTCCGCCAAGTCCGCGCGCGAGATACCGCACCGACTGGTTGACGCGCTGACTCAAACCACCGATGCCGCTCACCGGCTAGATCTCAAGATCGGGCGGCTCTACAACGAGGTCGCGAGACTATGTGCAGCCTCGGATCCTGACGGTGTCCAACCGAAAGCTATTGGGCTCCAGGCTTTCACAATAAACCACACTCCCGCCGGGCCTTATGCAACCGACGCTCAATGATAGGAGGACGCTCGTGTCCGTACCAACTCTGCCGTTCGGGACCGAGCAAGCGCACCGATCTGGAATCGGCTACCTCCGTTTGCGGTTGAAGCCCGCCGACCGGTTCGGCGGACTCGTGCAGGGCGCATGGTGGCCCCACAGCGATCAACTGTCCGAAGAACTTCCCTCCCTGCTGGCAGCTCTCGCGCCGCGCCTGGGCTCCGTTGACCGCGTCATCTACGACGAAACCGGATGGGCGCCGCAGGCACGGCGTATGGAGTTCAGGGGCAGCAGCATAATTCTGGAGGCGTCCAGCACCACTTCGACCAACACACTGTCGGTGATCGGCGAAGGGTTCGGCGGGCTGGTTCTGCTGATCGTTCCCCCCTACACCAAGGCGGCCCGCGCGTACACGGCCGTGATGACGGCAACCAAACCGGGCGATGCTTCGACACCCGACGAACTCCTCGGGGTCGGACGCCGCGAGGCGCAGGATCGCCAACTCGCACAGTTGGCTCAGCAGCGTTGGGAGTCCGAAGGTGGAGCATTGCGCCGCCTCGGCCATCAACCTGGTAGCGGCGCCGCGGCAGCCGAAGCACAGGGGGTGCGGCGTGCTCAGTGACGACGAGATCCAAACCCTGCGTGAGATCGAGCGTCGGCTGCGGTGGCACAGCCCGGAATTGGTGCGTCTCTTCGACGGCATGGAATCGCAACCGGAGGCGAAGCATCGTCAGCGGGCAAGCGCTAGAGCGTTGCTGGCTGGTGCCGCGCTCACATGCTTGACGCTACTGGGACCACGCATGCTCAACGAGGCCGAAGTCCGAACCCAGCGGCGCCAGCCGCTGCCGCGCACCGCGCCAGCCGGCCCCATCCCGGTCCAGGCGACGGTCGCCGACATAATGCTCGTCCCGTCAACCACCCAGGTGACGCGCCACGGACCGTATGCGGAGCTGGGAGATGGCTGGCCTTTGGTTCGGATACCCGTGCCATTCGAGGCGCTCAACCGAGAGGCGTTGACAGATCGACAAATAACAGCCCGAGCTCGTCGGCAAGTACCGACAACATCGGCCCGGGCGGAACTGGAGAGAAAATGATCGTCCTCTACGCACTAGCCGCAGTATTAGCCCTTGGTGTGCTCTGGTTGGGATCGAACTTTCGCGTCATCAAACAATACGAACGTGGCGTCGTCTATCGATTCGGCCGCGTGCAAACCGGCGTTCGGCCACCGGGACTCACCTGGTTGATTCCGATCGCCGATCGCCTCGACAAGGTCAACATGCAGATCATCACGATGCCGATACCCGCCCAAGACGGCATCACCCGCGATAACGTCACTGTCCGAGTCGACGCCGTCATCTACTTCAACGTCGCAGACCCGGTACGCGCGGCCGTTGACGTGCAGGACTACATGTCCGCGGTCGGGCAGGTGGCCCAGACGTCGCTGCGTTCGATCATCGGCAAGAGCAACCTCGACGATCTCCTGTCCAACCGCGAGGGACTCAACCAGGGCCTGGAGCTGATGATCGACAGCCCCGCGTTGGGCTGGGGAATCCACATCGACCGCGTCGAAATCAAGGACGTAGTGCTGCCCGATTCGATGAAGCGGTCAATGTCTCGCCAAGCCGAAGCCGAACGTGAGCGACGGGCACGGATCATCACCGCCGACGGCGAACTGCAGGCCTCCGACAAGCTGGCGCAGGCTGCCGAGGTGATGGCCGAACACCCGGCCGCTCTGCAACTGCGACTCCTGCAAACCGTCGTCGAGGTCGCCGCCGAGAAGAACTCCACCCTGGTGCTTCCGTTCCCCGTCGAACTGCTCCGGTTCCTGGAAAGAGCCACCCCGCAACCATCCAGGCCCCAGGGCACGGCCGCCGAACCCGCCTCGCTACCCAACGGCAAGACGCCACACCGGGACACCGCACCCATCCCCGACGACCCGCGCGATCTCCAACTCGACAGCGTCGAAGGTCAGCCCTTCCGCCTGAACCAGTAGCGCCCGAAATGAACAGGACTGTCTGCACGGCAAGCGCCTTTGCCAGTCGAGACTGCACTGAGCGCCCGCAGGACGGGAGTCAGGACGGAGCCACGACGCAGCGGGCTCGAACCCAGTCCGTGGTCGTTGGCATCGACGGCTCCCAAGCCGCACTGGACGCCGCCATCTGGGCGGTGGCCGAGGCGATGAGCCGCGGCGTGCCCCTACGGCTCGTGCACGTCTGCCCCGTCACCCACGCACACCGCCCGCTGGCCAAGGACCGTCCGTGGGACGTCGAACGCGCCGAAACTGCCTTGTACCGCGCTGAAATGACCATCCGCAAGACGGCAAAGCCGCTGCAAGTCGAGACCGCCATCCGGCGAGGGCGTCCCGATTGTGTGCTCATCGACGAATCCTGCGGGGCGGCATTGGTCTGCGTCGGATCGCGAGGAAGGGGGCCCTGCGCGCGGTCGCCGCTCGGTTCGACGGCGGCCGCCCTGGCCAAGCATGCGCACTGCCCGTTGGCGATCGTCCGATCCGGCGACTCACCCCAGACAGACGGCGGCTGGATCGCCGCCATGCAGAATGACGACCCGGATAACGACGCGGTCGTGCACCGCGCGATGGAGGAGGGACGGTTGCGCAGAGCGCCGGTTCTCTTGATCGACATGCGAGCCGACAGTTGGGTGCGACGCTATCCGGACGTTCACGTGCAAACCGTCGCCGCATGCCGACGGGAGCCACGACGCGACGAGAACCGCAGCAATTCAATCCAACTCGCGGTCGTTGGCCGCGCCGACGCCGAACACGTCGCGCGACTCGTCTGGCCGGACTACCACCCGCTCCTCGGTGACGGCAATCGCTCAATCCTGCTGGTCCGTAAGTGATCGACACATTGCCGTAATGGGCATCGACAACAGGCAGTTTTCATCCAGATGAACGGCGGCAACGTTGGTGAATAACACGGATCGTCCGCCACGGTGGCCGCGAAACTGTTGCAGTACAGCGCAATAACCCGTCGGCGGACCTCCTTCGGTTTCATTGGCGGCTGTCGCGCCGTTGTGCGGCACGACCCGAATCTTGCCTCGACTTCGTGGTGATTCGTCCCATTTTGGGCGCGATCTGCGATTCGCTCGCCATTCCGCGTGCCCTACGAGCTCCGCTTTCTACCGGATTCGCATGAGCGAAGAGCGACGCGCGCAAGGCTGAGCGAAAGCCTGCTGGAGTGCCCATTCACGGATCAGGCGATGCCGTAATCCCGCATCTTGCGATAGATCGTCGCCCGCGACATCCCCAAGGCAATCGCAGCCCGCAGCTTGTCGTTGGAGTTGTCCTCCAAGCTGCGCACGATGGCGTCTCGCTCAAGCGCCTCCATCTGGGTGAGTTTGCGTTTCGCGAGCGATCGACACTCGGGCGGCAGGTTGTCGGCACCGATAGTGCCATAACGTTGTCGCGCAATGGTTTCCGCAATGACACGTCGCAACTGTGCCACGTTTCCCGGCCACGGCAGCTTACTGAGTTGACGCATCGCGTCGGTGGAAAGACGCACATCAGCGCCGGAGGTGAGCTCTCGCAGAAGGAACGGCGCGAGTACCTCGACGTCTTCAATCCGGTGCCGCAGCGCGGGCACTGCCACGGTATGGGTGAACAGGGGCAGCAGCTCGATCATCGGTGAAGTCGTCGATGAACTCGTCGTCGCGGCGATCCATCCGCGGCTCGCACGTGATTGCAACACCGGAACGACGGCTGCGAGCGTTCTCTGGTCGATGCTGTCAATGTCGGAAATCACCACGGAAAAGTCATCACAGTCGGTTTGAGTCACGATCTCGGCAACGAAAAGCTCAGGCGCCGCGAATGTTTCAGCCCGGACTACCCGCACCGTCTTTCCCGGCTGCACATACTGGGCAACGCACTGCGCCAGCTTGGCTCGTCCCGACCCCTTCTCGCCTTCGAGCAGTATCCAATCTCGATCTCGGCAACATCGCTCCACCTGCTGACAGCTGCGCCGCCACGAGCTGCTACGCCCGACGAGGCCCGGAATGTGCGACGCGCCAAAACGGCGAGTCGTGACACGGCGCGGTGTCGCCTCGGTCGACAGATGCACGTGGAAAACGACGTTCGTCCTGCCTCCGCGGATTTCTGCGCGGTCGACAACGGAGATGTTGGCGATCGTTCCACTCGGCAGTATCGCCGGCGGATGTCGCGCAGCGGTGGTTTGAGGCAGATCCGACGCGTGTTCGAGCAAGGCGATTTGATCATTGGTGTCGAGTGTCTGGCGCAGGTAGCGGTTCATCAGCAACACGTCACCGCCGATTGCCAGCACACCGAGTGGGAACCGTCGCGCCTGGTGCTGATACGCCTCGAGAAGCGCGATTTCGCTCGCGTTGGCCGAGTCTCGCATCCGGTCCTCGATCTGTCTTCCCAAACTTGTGACCAGCGGCAATAACACCGGATTCGAGCGGCTAGCCCGGCAGGTTAGATCAATGACGCCGACGAGCCGTTGGGTTATCGGGTCACGGATTGGTGCTCCCGCGCAGGCGAGCTCGCCCAGCGACCCGACGAAATGCTCACCGCCAAGAATGTAAGTCGCGCGCCCGGTCTCGAGCGTGGTGCCGATCCCATTGGTACCGGCGAATTCCTCAGCGTAGCTGTAGCCGGGGGCCAGGCTCACCGAATCCAGGGCCTTCATGAACGGAGCTTCCGAGGCTGAGCGTTCGATCACTACGCCGTCGGCCGAGCTGAGGATGACCGTCATCGCCTCGGTGATGACATCCTGCGTGATTCCCTGTAGCACGGGCTCCGCGGCCTGAGCTAGACGTGAGTCTGTATCCGGCTGCCGAACATAGGGCAAATCGAGGCTGTCGGGTTGAACCCGCATCGCCTGGGACCGACGCCAGGAGTCGAGCAGGCTTCGAGGCAAGGTCTCCGACTCCAGGGACCCCTCGCACAAGAACCGTTCCCGAATCCGCCGAACGTCGGCTTGGACGTCGGCCCGCGAGCTCATCGACGCATGCACCTCGCTCTCGGACGGAGCGGCAGCCGCCCGCCAGTACCGGCGTCTCAGATTGAGACGCGCAACCCTGCTCAGATCGAGACGTTCAGCATACGCCCGCGGCGGTGTCATGGGTGACGTCAGCAAATACACGGGACCGATCGGAAGAGCCACGGTGAGGCAAGCAACGGCACACGGCATTGCACGTAGCGATGGCTCGGCTGTCAGACGATCCGCCATGGGGCATCCACCACAACCCGGTGTATCGCGGCAACCACATCCTGATCCAGCGAGAAGGCATGAAGAAATGACCATCTATCAGCTGACCGACCGCCTACACGGCCGTACCGTACGCGTGCACGCAGATCAGATCGCCGCGACGGTGGCCGCATGGCTGGCCGAATTGGACGCCCGGAGTCCATTGGTCGAGTTGCTCGGACGAGCGGTGTGCGATGGCGACTGGCCCGCAATACACACCATCGCCGACTATCTGTCAGTAGAAGTCCGGGTGGCAGCATGACATGGGGCGGCGACTTTTGAGGCATACGCGAGCCATCCCCGGCGCAGCAAGTTTTTGCCCGAAACTGTTGCCCGCCAAAGATCGAGCGATATCGGCACGCACCCTGGGACATGTCACCGCCCGAGTCTGCCGAGAGTCTCGGTCTCCCACGGGATGTCGTGCCGAACACAACAGATGAAGACCCATAGACAGGCTTTCGTGTACTAGCTCTTGATGCCCGAAATGCAGCAATCACCCGGGTGAATTAGTTCGCTGGGTGATGACCGCTCATCCCACGTCGATAAATGCTGGCTCATCAGATGGCCGGAGTAGGTGCAGCCGATCTCGTACCGGATATGTCTTTGCACACACGCGAGCAACGGTCGCATCGCCGGTTGACGAGGTGGCTGCGTTGATCACCGCGCAACGCCATCGCCATAACCGGGAGAAACTAGATGAAGCGTTGCCATTTTCAACGATCGCCTGCTGATTCCACCGCCGCGCGAACACATCGGCTGCTGCATCGACTGCGGGACGCCGCCGCCTTTGCCCCCCGTTCGGCGCATCGGAAAGACGATGCGGCGATCGACACCGTTCCCGCGATCGAGGATCGGCTTCACACGTTACGGCCCGTCTGCAGTGCCCAGCGGCTGTCAACCGGCATTGCATGCGGCGCGCCGGCGGTGGCGGTCGCCGAGATACATGCCATCGACGGATGCGAGCAAATGGGGTTGAGCCCGGACGGCGACGTCGTCGAGACGCTATGCGACGCCTGTCTGTCTGCTGTGCAAAGGGCGATGGCCACGTACGTGGGCGACAAGCGCGAGATCGCGCTTCGGCGCGGCACCCAACCGGCGTGCAGCACCTGTGGGCGCGCCACGCTATACCTGGGCAACGTCTTCGCCGTGCGCCCTGTCGGGTCAAAGTGACTCGCGCCATGACTCGACTACGCATCGCCTTGTTGTTTGTGGCCGTGGTGGCCGGTGACTACGCGGCACTCATGTTGATCGACTGTCAGCTCATCCATTTCGGTGTCGCCGCCGCCGTTTGTGCGGGATCCTCTCTCGCAGCCGGGCTGATCGCCTACGCCGACGACGAGCGCGCGCGGAGGCAGCACGAGCTGGGTCGGCGACGCCGCAACGCGGTGACGCCGGGACGACCCGCGATGTGGGAGCACAATGACCACCAGGCGGCTATCCCGGCCGACCGACAGTGCCAGCGATGCGAGGCGGCGCGCCAAACACACAGTGAATCACCTAGATTCGCAGACCGGCAGGAATCACGGTTATGCGCAGCATGTGCGTCAGCCCCAAGCCAGAGCCGACACGGTGAGCGTACGGCCGGCGTGGGTACCCGTTCTGCCGGGCGGGCAACGCGATCGGGTGCGCCGGGGGAGGACAAGCCGCGCCTTGGCGCCTCCTGGAATCGGGTGGGGTGGGATCGGGCACCTGATGACCCTCGCGTGGATGTATCGACATGAGCACGCCCGCCGCCACGTCGGGTTTACCGCGCCCGAGTTTGAGAGCCAAGGCCGGAAGGGGTCGACGCCACCCGCTCCGCGCGGGCGCTGTCGTAGAAGTGGTGCAGGACGGTCCAAGCATGGCCGGGCGCCTCGCGTGGCTCAGTGCCCGGCTGATGATCCGGCCGACGCTGAGTGTGGGCAGCTGCCTGCCCTCCGCGCCGTGGCCATGGGGCCTCGTCGAGTTCGCCGCCCGGGCCATCGCACCGACGCCCGGCGTGGTGCACGCCGGCATCGCGCTCCCGCACTGCACCGCGCAGCTCGTCCGTGCAGCCGGAGTGCTACCGGCTGACGGCACTCGGCGCGCCGTGCTTTATCTGCACGGCGGGGCATTCCTCACCTGCGGCCCCTACTCGCACGGCAGGCTCGTGAGCGCATTGTCCAGTTTCGCCGACAGTCCAGTCCTGCTGCCCAATTACCGCAAGATTCCCAAACATTCGATCAGCGAGGCGATCGACGATTGCCACGACGCCTACCGGTGGTTGCGTCGAAAGGGCTACCAACCTCACCAGATCGTGCTGGCCGGCGATTCTGCCGGCGGCTACCTGGCGCTAGCACTGGCTCAACGGCTGCTCGAGTGCGGCGAGAAGCCCGCAGCGATGGTGGCCATGTCACCACTGCTGCAACTTCGCGCACACCCCAAAAGGGCTCACCCCAACTCGGGCTCCGATGCGATGTTTTCGCCGAGGGCATTCGATGCCCTCCACGGCTTGGTCACGCGCGCCGCAGCACACCGTGATGCCAGCGTGCATTCCGGCGCGCTCTACGAACCCCTTGACCACATCCAACCCGGACTGCCACCCACCTTGATCCACGTGTCCGATTGTGAAGTCCTGCTCCACGACGCACAGCAGGCGGCCCAACGACTCGCCGCCGCCGGCGTGCCCGTCGAACTGCGGGTATGGCCGGGCCAAATCCATGTGTTCCAACTCGCCGCGCCGATGATCCCCGAAGCCACCCGCTCACTCCGCCAGATCGGCCGCTACATCCGCGAAGCGACCGAACAGCCAAGGGACACCGAAGTGGCGCTCCACCGTTGATGCCCACCGACCGGTCTCAGCGCCGCCACTGTCCTCACCCGGGTGAATGGGCCCGCCGGGTGATGTCCACTCACCCCGGGTCGATGAATGCTGACTCAACGGCTCGCGAGGGACGCGTGCCGACGAACGGATGATCACTGTGAACTCCGCACCGAGTCACCAGCTCAAGCGGTCAGTCTCAACAACAACCCGCATCAGGAAGGACGTGTAATGAAAGCCATCGCTGTCACAGATCGTGAGGCCGGGGTCGCCGGCCTGTCGTTCTCCGATTTGCCCTACCCCGAGCCGGCGTCGAACGATGTCGTCGTGCGGGTGCACGCTGCAAGCTTCATCTTCAATGAGCTTGAGTGGCCGGACACCTGGACCGACCGGGCGGGTCGTGACCGCACACCGAGCGTACCCGGCCACGATCTGTCCGGAGTCGTAGTCGCGTTGGGTTACGGCACAACCGGATTGACCATTGGCCAGCGAGTGTTCGGGTTGACCGACTGGTCGCGCAACGGTTCGCTGGCGGAGTACACCGCGGTCGAAGCCCGTAATCTGGCGCCGTTGCCGATCGACATCGATCACACTGTCGCCGCCGCGCTGCCGATCTCTGGGTTGACCGCATGGCAGGGCCTTTTCGACCACGGCGGCCTCACCGCTGGACAGACGGTTCTGATCCACGGCGTCGCGGGCGCGGTCGGATCGACCGCGGTGCAGCTCGCCCGCGAGGTTGGCGCCCGAATCGTTGGTACCGGCCGGGCGGCGGATCGTGACCTGGCGGCCGAGCTCGGCGTCCATACCTTCCTGGACCTGGACAGCGAGAAGCTGGAGCACGCAGGGGAGGTCGACCTCGTGTTCGACGTGATCGGTGGAGACGTTCTGGCCCGCTCGACGGAAATGGTGCGCGCAGGCGGAACGGTCGTGACCGTCGCCGAGCCGCCGCACACCCAGCCGCACGACGGGCGGGCCGTGTTCTTCGTGGTCGAAGCCGATCGCGCCCAGCTCGCCGCCCTCGCCGCGCGAGTGCGCGATGGACGCCTCAAGGCGGCGGTGGGTGCAGTGTTGCCCCTCGCTGACGCAGCTGCCGCATTCGCTCCGGGCAGGCGCATCCCTGGCAAGACGATCGTGCGCGTAGTCGAAGACTGAAAGTGGTCGACGACTGGGAGGCTGAGCCCGCCGCTGACTGGTTGCAACGTCAGCGGCGGGCGCCACCACCAGGCAGGTCCCACACCGTGTGATCACACCGGTTAGCCGTCAAGACACCCGAAGAGAAGGCATCAAGAAATGGCCGTAAAGATCTTGCTCCCTGCGTTGATCGCCGTTGCGGCACTCGCACCGCCAGCGCACGCTGACCCAACGTCCGAGAATTCAGGTCAAAGGCCGGTTGTCCGAACAGTTTTCGATCACGCGACCAATGTTCCGGGTAAATCACTGGTAGGGGTGGCGGTCAGCTATCCGCCGGGAGGCAAGAGCGGAGCGCACCACCACGCAGATTCGGCGTTCATCACGGCCTACGTGATCTCGGGAGCGATCCGCAGCCAAGTCGAAGGGGAGCCTGCACGTGTCTATCACGCGGGCGAGACCTGGGATGAATTGCCCGGCGCGCACCACGCGGTCAGTGAAAATGCCAGCGCCACCGAACCCGCTGAACTACTCGCAGTGTTCCTGCTCGATACCGGAGACGGCCCACTCACCACGGACGACAACGCGCCGGGATGAGCCTTGCGATAGGGACGAAACGTTCTCGCGCGCGCCAGCCGATGAGTCCATTCCTGGCTCCTGCTCATCCGGGTGATTTGGTTGGCCGGGTGATGACCACTCACCCCGCGTCGGTGAACGCTGGCTCAACAGCTGGAAGGCGAAGGGTAAGTGCAATATACGGTGTATCGGACGTGACAATGGGAGTGAATCGTGGTGCGCTCAGATACTGAAAGTGCCGGTTTGACAAGGGATCCGGCAGACACCGGGCACTTCGAACGCGACATGATCCCGTTGCTCGAGCCCCTCCGCAGGCGGGCGATTCACATGACCTCCGCTCCGGCGGACGCCGAGGACCTGTTGCAGGAAACGCTGCTCAAGGCCTACGTCGGTAGGGCTTCATTTCAGCCGCATACGAATCTGAAGGCGTGGTTGTTCCGGATCATGACCAACGCCTACATCAGCAGCTATCGATCGACGAAGCGTCGGCCAGCCCAATACCCGACCGACCAAATCACCGACCGACAGTTGGCAGCCAGCGCCGCGCACGGGTCGACGGGCCTGTGGTCGGCCGAAGACCAGGCACTCGCAGCGCTGCCGGACCCCGAGATAACGGCCGCGATGCAGGCGCTGCCCGAACAATTTCGGATCACCGTGTACTTCGCCGATGTCCTTGGCTTCTCCTACAAAGAGATCGCCGCAATCATGGAGACCGAACAGGGAACGGTGAGTTCACGGATCAACCGCGGTCGAAAGCAGCTACGCAACCTGCTTATTGACTCGCCCAGCGGACGGCGCCATCAGGGCGGATCACGTCACCGGACGGTGCGGCCAGAACGATGCCCTACCGTCACCGACGCCAGCCTCGGCAACGCGGCAGGCGGTCGATCGTGACACTTGACCATTCGGACGTTTCCCCTCACCCGGGTGAAATGCACACCTGGATGACGACAACTCACCCCGCGTCCACAGATAGTGGTCGATGACCTGAGCCGCCGCGGCGCAATGAAATACGAAGGGACACCGCATGTCTTACGATCGAGCCACAAGCATCATGGCCGATGAGCTACGACGCTCTCGGACAGCCGCCCTCGCGGCGCTCGTCGCCCGGTATGGTCTGGTCATAGTCTTCGTCTGGTTCGGCGCGATGAAGTTCACTTACTATGAGTCATACGGTATTTCCCCGGATGTCGTGGATAGCCCCTTCATGAGCTGGATTTACGACGTCATGTCCATCAGGACGTTTGGTCGGCTCCTCGGCCCCGCGGAATTGATCACTGCAGCACTGCTGGCCATCAAGCCGTGGTTCCCCAAGGCCTCCGTGGTAGGTGGCTTGTTCGCCTCGTTGTTCTTCGTGGGCACGCTCAGCTTCATGATCACGACCGACGTCGGTGAGGCATCTGCCGGTGGCTTTCCCATTTTGTCGGCCCACGGGCAGTTCTTGATGAAAGACATCGCACTTCTCGGCCTATCACTGTGGCTGCTCGCGGACGCGTTCGACGCAACCCGCAGACGCGCGATAGTCGCCAAGACCGAAGCTGCCCGCTGATCACGTTGCGGCACAAGGCTAGCGGGCTACACGCGCAGGATGCGCACCGCGCGGTAGAACAGGAGCCAAGATGACACCGCCAGCCGGTGACCATTACGACCTCATCGTCCTCGGCGCAGGCTCCGGCGGATATGTGGCAGGCATCCGCGCCGCCCAGCTGGGCATGACTGTCGGGATTGTCGAGGAACGCTATTGGGGCGGAGTATGCCTCAACACAGGCTGTGTTCCGTCGAAAGCACTGCTGCGCAATGCCGAGATTGCCTCCATCGTCACTCACCAGTCCGCCGCATTCGGCATCTCCGGTGACATTGGTCTCGACTACTCGCGGGCGGTGTCGCGCAGCCGTGAAGTCGCCGAAGCCAGGGTCCGCGGTGTGCATTTTCTGATGCGCAAGAACAACATCACTGAGATCGACGGCCACGGCCGTTTCACCGATCCCCACGAGCTTCGGGTAGACCTGCGTGGGGGAGGCAGTAGGCTAATCAGCTTCGACCACGCGGTCATCGCGACGGGATCGCGTGTGCGCATGCTGCCTGGAGTTGCACTCAGCGACAACATCGTCACCTATGAACAGCAGATTCTCAGCGCCGATTTGCCCGACTCCATCGTAATCATCGGTGGCGGCGCCATCGGCATGGAGTTCGCCTACATCCTGCACAGCTACGGTGTCCGCGTTGAGATTCTGGAGTTCGCCGACCGTGTCCTACCCAACGAGGACGCCGATGTTTCAAGGGAACTTCAGCGGCACTACCGGCGCCGCGGGATCCCGATCCATACATCCACTCGGGTGGACAAAGTCGTCGACCACGGCGATCATGTCGTCGTCAGCCACACCGGTGCTGACGGAACGTCCGCCAGTGTGCAGGCCGCCCGGGCCTTCATCTGCATCGGATTCTGTCCAAACGTCGAGGCAATCGGTCTCGATGCCGCTGGAGTGCATGTCACCGACGCTGGCGGTATCGACATCGACGACTACATGCGTACGTCAGCTCCGCATATCTACGCGATCGGCGACGTCACCGCCAAGGTTCAACTCGCTCACGTCGCCTCTGCACAAGGCGTCATAGCTGCCGAAACCGTTGCAGGGGTGGAGACGATGCCGTTGGACTATCGGATGATGCCGCGAGTGACGTTTTGCCAGCCACAGGTCGCCAGCTTCGGCTATACCGAAGAGCAGGCCCGCGCCGCCGGCCACCGCGTGCGGGTGGCTACCTTTCCCATGCAGGCCAGCGCCAAAGCGCACGGACTAGGTGAACGCGGCGGCTTCATCAAAGTGGTTGCCGACGATGCGCATGGCGAGCTCTTGGGAGCGCATTTGGTCGGCAGCGAAGTCAGTGAACTGCTTCCCGAGTTGACGTTGGCCCAGCTGTGGGACCTCACCGCCACGGAGCTGGCGCGAAACGTACACACGCATCCCACACTCGGTGAAGGGCTACAGGAATGCTTTCACGCCCTGCTTGGCCAGGCCATCAATCTGTAGGGAAACGCATCATGGAGCAGCACCACCACCTCATCCGAGAGCGCGCGACCGAGGGGTCAGGCGCAGTGACGACAGGCCACGACTGCGAATACGAGCGCGTAGATCGGTGGCGCGAGGCCACCCGTGATTTGGTGCTGTCCAAAGCCACCGCGATGGCGGTGGCAGAGCCGTCCCATTCGCAGTGCTCGATCTCGATCACTCTGACCGGCAACGCATTGTCGAACGATCTACTGCTTGCCGACACGGGCATCATCGTGTTGACATCGCTCCGTTGTCTCACCGACGCCAGCAGCCACCCGATGAAGGTGGTACCGATGCGACTCGACATGCTCAGCGACCTACCTGAAGTCCGGGTGCTGGGACGTGGCGTGACCGAGCTGACGCGCCTGCGGCTGGTGGTCGAATTGATCGCGCACAACCCACACACCGGCACCACGTCGGTGATGACGTGCGAATACGATTCCGTTCTCCTCGATGCGCAGAAGCCGCTCGCCGTACTGGATTTCCAGCTCGAGCAGGGCGAACCGCACCTCGATCGACCCGTTCATCGAAAATGAGGACAGATGTGACTGGCGAAGAGTTCGACGTGATCGTCGTAGGCGGCGGGGTAGGTGGTGTGGCCGCTGCGCGCAACCTTGCGGCGGCCGGCCTTGCGGTAGCGCTCGTTGAGGATCGGCTAGTCGGCGGTGAATGTCGCTACTGGGCTTGCAACCCGACCAGAACGCTGCTTCGTCCGATCGAGGTGTTCAATCTAGCGAAGGCGGTCCCCGGTGTACGAGAAGCTATTTCAGGCCGAGCACTGGACATCCCGGCTGTCTTCGCGAAACGCGACGCCATCATCGAACATCTCTCGGATCAAAGCCTCATATCGTCATTGCGGCAGGCCGGTGTCGCAGTGTTTCATGGGTTCGGTCGGTTGAGTGGCAAACGAGCTGTGCGCGTGGCGTATGCGGATGACACCGAAGCGGTCCTGACGGCACGCCACGCTGTCGTCGTGGCGACGGGCACTCGTCCTAGCGTGCCGGCCGTACCTGGGTTGGCGCATGCACGACCGTGGACCAATCGGGATTTGGCGACCATGACCCAGGTTCCACCGCGCGCGCTCCTGGTGGGTGGCGGCGTGGTAGGTGTTGAGTTCGCGACCATCCTGGCGGGTCTGGGTTCCGCAGTAACACTTTTGGTGCGTGGAAGCACCCTGCTTCGCGGCTGCGAACCCGAAACCCGCGAGCTGGTCGAGCAATCACTTCGACGCAAAGGCGTCGAAATACACTTCGAGACGGAATTGTCAGCGGTAGCGCGCCCCGTAGCGGGCGGGTCGGTGGCCGCAACATTCAACGGCCAGACGATCGAGGTAGACGAGATCGTGTTGGCGGCCGGCCGATGCGCCAATACCGACGACATCGGACTGGAAACCGTTGGCCTGCCAGTCGGCGGGTTCGTTTCTGTGAACGATCATCTACAGGCGATCGGTGTGGCTGGCGACTGGCTGTACGCCTTGGGCGACACCACCGGGCGTGCTCTGCTGTCGCACATCTCCACGTACCACGGCCGCGTGGTGGCCGACATCATCGCCGCCCGGGCCGCCGGGCGGCAACTGTGGGAGAACGAACTAACTGTCCATGACGCCGGAACTGTTGCGCAAGTCATCTTCACCGACCCGCAAGTCGCGGAGGTGGGGCGCACCGAATGTCAGGCTCGAGCAGCAGGTTTCATAGTACGGACGAGAACTGCGCGCTATCCCGAAACAGCGCCACGGCTCGCCCTTTATCGGGATGGTTTCGAGGGATGGGCGAAATTGGTCATCGACGCCGCGACCAACACCCTGCTCGGAGCGACATTCGTGGGACCGGAGTTCTCCGAACTGATTCAAGCAGCCACCCTGGCTATCGTCGCGAAGGTCCCAACCACGGTCCTACGTCATGTCGTCGCGCCACACCCAACGGTCAATCAGGTCTGGGATCCATTGCTCGCCGAGGAGTCCGAACTTGTCCATTACTGAAGGCCCCGAGGCCATCGACTGGCTTGCCGGGAAGGAGCAATCGATGTACGAGGACGCCCACGTCCAAGTGGCGGGAGCCGACAAGCTGATCACCAAGCGCCTGCAGCTGCGGCCGTGGACGGAGGACGACGCCGAGGCCGCGCTGGCGATATTCGGCAAGTCGGAAGTCGCGCGCTGGCTCACTCCGGCGATTCCGCGCGTGGGCGATCGCGACGAAATGCGGCAGCTGTTGGCCCGGTGGATCGCCGAACACGATGAAGCCGGGCGGCCACTTGGCCACTGGGCGATCGAGATTCGTGACAGTGGGCTGATCGTCGGAGCGGTCGCCCTGTTGCCGTTGCCACCCGGATGCACCGACCTCGAGATCGGCTGGCAAATCACCCCAGCCGCCTGGGGGCACGGCTACGGCGCCGAGGCTGGCCATGCTGTGGCGCATCAGGCTTTCGCCAACGGAGTATCGGAGGTGTTCGCGGTTGTGCGCCTTGGCAACAGCCGGGGCATCGCGACCGCACGGCGCGTCGGAATGGAGTGGGTCGGGGAGACCGACAAGTACTACGGCCTCACCTTGCAAATCTACCGGCTGACTGCAGCCGATCTGGACTATCCCGAACCCACCGCGGGCGTGCCCCGATAGTGACCCCGCCGTATCCCCACCCATCGCTTCACTCCATAGGAATCACCATGACCGCAGAAATCACCATGACCAATCCCATCATCGAAAGCATCGTGAGTCGCAGCACGACGAGTCTGTACGATCCGACCGTCACCTTGACGGACGACCAAATTCATGAACTGGTGCGAATCGCCACCACCGCGCCGACGTCCTTCCACTTGCAGAACTGGCGCTTCATCGCGGTACGCACGGCGGAAGCGAAGGCTGCGCTGCGTCTGATCGCTTGGGATCAACCCAAAGTCACAGCCGCAGCGGTCACCTTCATCATCTGCGGCCAGCTGCCCGATCACGAGGTAGTGCGCCAGCGGCTGGCACCTGTGGTGGAAGCGGGCATCATGCCGGCAGACATGGTAGTGGACTACGAAAACGCGGCGCGCCGATTGTATTCCGAGAAACCGCTGTGCCAACGTGACGAGGCCATACGGTCTGGCGCGATTGCCGCGACGGCGATGATGTACGCGGCCAACGCGCTGGGCCTAGGCTCGACGCCCATGATCGCCTTCGACCCGGAACCGCTGGCGCGCGAGTTCGAACTTGCCGAGGACGAAGTGCCCGTCATGTTGGTGGCCGTAGGGGCCAAGCTGCCGCAAAACTGGCCGCAGAAGCCGCGCCGTCCTGTGGCCGATATTCTGGAATTCGTCTAGTCGAGGAGGCCAGGATGCCTTGAATGCGTTGGGATACACAATGGTTGATTCGGAAGGTGGAGTAGACCAAGGAGACTAGGTCGGGAGTTTCCTAGCCGGTCTGTGCGTTCTAATCATCATGCCGACTGGAATCGTGTTGTTTCCCAACCCGCAAGCAATCAATCGTGTCGATGACGTGGTGGCGCAGGCCGCCCGCGCATACGACCTCGGCGTCCGGCAAGTCTGGCTGAGCCAGCAGAACGACCACGACGCGATCGCCCTCGCCGCTGTGGTCGGCGCGGCCGTGCCGGGTCTCGGTGTCGGCACGTCGGTAGTGCCGATCAACCCCCGTCACCCGCTGATCGTCGCGTCTCTGGCGCAGACGGCGCAGGCTGCGTCGCACGGAAACTTCAGCCTCGGATTGGGTCTCGGCTCGCATGAGCCCGAGCGGCAGGCCTTCGGGACGGCGTGGCCCAATACGATCACTCGCCTTCGGGAGCACTTGACCGTGCTGAGGTCCGTCTTCGATACCGGAGCGGTGGACTTCAGCGGCGATGAGATCAGCGCACGGCCCGGGTGGCCGGTGCGGGTTGCCGGGGGCACGCCGGTTCCGGTGTACGTGGCGGCAATGGGCCCAAAGGCGTTGCAGGTCACTGGCGAGCTGGCCGATGGCACCATGCCGTATCTTGCTGGCCCGCGGACCATCGCAGAGTTCATCGAACCGGCCATTGTGAAGTCGGCCGGTGAAGCGGGACGACGGAACCCCAGGATCATCGCGCAGGTGCCGGCAATCGTGTCCGACGACGTTGATGCGGCAAGGAACTTCGTGGCCGAGCAGCTGAATTTCTTCGAGACCATTCCGTCGTATCAGAAGGTGATTGCGCGAGAGGGTATCGCTGGCGCGACAGACCTGGCAGCGGTGGGCTCAGCGGAATCGGTCAGGCGTCAGCTTCAGCGCTATCTGGATGCGGGTGCGACTGATGTGGTGCTGAGTGGACTCGCTTGGGCCGACGCCGCTGTGGCCGAGGAACTTTGGGCTGTCGCCGCTTCGCTCTGACCGGGCTCGGTCTGTGGCTGTACGCTGATGAGCTCGAGGCCCAGATCGCGCAGCCGGTCGAGGAGTCCGTAGAGTTGTGCCTGGTCTTTGACTTCGCCGGTGAACACCGTGTTGACGGCGCCGCCGTGGAGGGTCATCCCTTCGAGTGCCGAGGCCAGCCGTTCGGTCAAGCGGCCCTGAACACAGATCTGGTACATCGTCGGCTTCAATTCATCCTCCGCACTCCGTCTGCCGATCATCCTCCGCCGACGGGGATCAGCGGTCATCGCCCGACGAACTAATTCACCCGGGTGATTTTTGGCAGCGTGGCGTTGTCATGCGATGCCATAGTCATTGATCTTGCGGTAGATGGTGGCGCGTGACATCCCCAGGGCGTGTGCTGCGTCCTTCTTGTCCCCGTTGTTGTCTTGCAGACTGCGGACGATCGCGTCGCGTTCCAAGGCTTCCATTTGGGTCAGCGTGCGCCGGGTGACGGACCGGCACTCTGGTGGCAATGCGTCTGCGGTGATGATGCCCGATCGTTGGCGGGCAACGGTTTCGGTCAGAACCCGGCGCAGCTGCGAGACGTTGCCGGGCCACGGCAGCTTGCTGAGTTGCCGCATTGCATCAGGAGCCAGCCTCACATCGGCACCCCGGGTGATCTCGCGCAACAGCAGCGGCACGAGTTCGGAGAGGTCGTCAATCCTGTGTCGCAGCGCTGGCACCGTGACGGTATGGGAAAACAGCGGCAGCAGTTGCTTTACCGCTGCTGACGGGGGCGCACTGCTGCTGGTCGCGGCGATCCACCCTCGCCCAGCGCGGGTAGCCAGAATCGAGGTCATCGCTTCGAGTGTGTCCTCGTCGATGTCATCCACGTCGGCGATCACCAGCGCGAAGTCGTCATCGCCGGATTCGGCCGCCAGCTCGGCGACGAGACGTGCGGCGCTTGAAAATGTTTCGGCGCGCATCACCCGAACGGTTCGCCCCGGTTTCAGATCGTGCGCGACCGCCTGGGCCAGCCGTGCCCGGCCGGATCCCTTCTCTCCCTCGACGATCACCCAGTCTCCGTCGCGACAGCATTGGCGCACCTGCTGGCAGCAGCGCAGCCAGGCGCTGTTGCGGCCTGGCAGGCCAGGGATGTAAATGTGCGCCGAGCGGCCGATTCGAGCAGCGTGCGAGGTGGTCTCGGCGGAAAGGTCAACGTGGAAGACGACGTTGGTGCGGCCGCCGAGCGATGTCGACCGATCGGCAGTAGTGATTTTGGCGATGCGTCCGGTCGGCAGAACAGCCACCGCCGTGCCCGACAGCGTGCAACCGAGCAAGTCCGAGGCGTGTTCGAGCAGCACGTTCTGCTCGTTACCGTCGAGTGTCTGACGCAGGTGGGGTTCATCAACACCATATCGCCGCCGATGGCAAGTACACCGCTGGAAGACCGTCGTGCCCGCTGCGAGTACGCCTCTAGAAGCGCGGTTTCGCCCTCATGAGCCACCGCTCGCAGCCGATCCTCAATGTGACGACTGGCGCTGGTAGCCAGCGCGAACAACAGTGGATCGGATTCGTCGGCCAGACAACTCAGATTGACGGCACCGATGACCCTGCGCGTCATCGGATCACGAATCGGCGATCCCGCGCACGCGAAACCGGTGAACATCCCGACGTAGTGCTCGCCGCCACGGATGAAGGCGGGCCGGCGAGTCTCCAGAGCGGTGCCAATCCCGTTGGTGCCCGCCACCTCTTCGGCCAAGCTATAGCCCGGTGCGAGGCTAATCGTGTCCAACGCGTTGAGGATGGACACTTCTGCGGCGCTACGTTCAAGCACCACGCCGTTGGTCGACGAAAGGACAACGCTGACAGCTTGCGCAGCCAGGTCCTCGGTGACGCGCTGCAGGACCGGGGCGGCCGCGCGAGCCAACCGCGAACCCTTATTGGGTTCGCGCACGTAGGGCAGCTGAACCCGGTCGGGGTGAACGTGCAGGACCAGCGACCGACGCCAAGAATCCAGGACACCAGGTTGCAGAGTGTCCTCGTCGACTGGGCGCACCGCGTCAGCGGAGCCGACGGTCAGAAACTCTTCCCTGACCCGCTCGACTTCGGTGGTGTGGCCGGCCTGCGACCTCATCCTCCATCTACCTCGACCCGGCTCGCCGTCACTTAGCCCCGACCGGTGACCGTCCCAGTAACTGGAGGCTCAGCGCCCCCGGCTACAGGCGTCAAACACCTCCCGAGACGCACCCACTGTACGACGTGGGCAGCACGGTTGTGGCCAACTGCGCAGTCGAACGCGATTCACAGCAAATGGGATGAAGGAACACACCTACACTGACATCCAGCACTAGCGTTGCCGAGAACTGTGGACGAAACAACGTGGAGGTCTTCCACCCGCCTACTTCACGTCGGCGGGCGGCGGTTCGCGTGAACACCACGAGGGCGTCGGGGAAGGCGCGCGTACCGCCGATTCGAGGCCGGGCGGGCGAGCTGAACGTAATCGGCTCTCTGATCGCTGCTGTTGCTCAGGGGCGCGGCGGAGTACTGGTCATCGAGGGGCCGCCCGGCATCGGGAAGAGCCGCATGTTGACCGAGGTCTTGGCGCTCGCCGAGAAGGCCGGTGTTCGGGCACTATTCGGCGAGGCGTTCGAGTATCAGCAGACAGTGCCGTTTTTCTCGCTGTTCATGGCAACCCTGCGCGCTGATCCCCCTGTCGGTGATGCGGAGGCTTTGCGGCGCTTGGGCACGGCGGGCGATCTCCGCTACTGGGTGGTGCGCGATCTGCAAGCGGCCATACATGAGGCGGCGTCCCGAACACCCTTGGCGATCCTCCTCGAGGACATCCACTGGGCCGATAACGCCACCCTGCTGGCGCTGCGGTCGTTGGCCGCAACGCAGCCCGATGCCCCGGTGCTGTGGGTGCTTACTGCGCGAACAGGCGCGGGCGGTCCGGCGGTTCGCGAGACGCTGACCGCGCTGGAACGGGAGGATGCCAGGTTTTTGCGGTTGACGGCCATGACACCGACCGCGGTCGCCGACATCGTGCAAGACGCCGTGCGAGCCAACGCGGATGCGTCACTCCTCAGTCTGGCCGACAAGGCGCACGGCAACCCGTTCCTGCTAACGGAGCTGCTGCGCGGACTGGATGAGGAAGGCCGGCTCGATGTGAGCGGCGGCCACGCGGCCGCCACCGGAGACGCGTTGCCGCGACGGCTCAGCGACTCCATGCAGCAACGACTCGACCAGCTCTCCAACGCTGCGAGCGAAGTCGTGCGGGTAGCCGCGGTGCTGCCTGACCGGTTCTCTGTCCGGCTGCTAGCCGCCATGCTGGAACGCCGACCGGCCACTCTAATATCGGCGGTAAAAGAAGCGGTCGGCGCCGACCTGCTCATCGAAGACGCTGATCAGATGAGGTTTCGTCATGATCTGCTGCGCGAAGCGACTCGGCAATCCCTGCCGCTGTCGCTGCGTCGAGCGATGGAGCGGCAATCGGCAACCGTCATGCTGGACATGGGAGCGGCGCCGGAGGAGGTCGCAACCCAACTTGCCCGCAGCGCCGAACCCGGCGACATGGAAGCAGTCGATGCGCTGCGCCAGGCCGCTCAATCGTTGGGCCGCAGCGATGCCAGCGCGGCCGCGGACCTGAGCAAGCGCGCACTGGAACTATTGCCCGCAGAGCACCATGGCTACGGATCATTGGTCGCCGAAACGGTGGAGTGGTTCAACCGGGCCGGCCGCTATGGCGAGGCTGAGGAACTCGCTGTCGTGGCGCTCGCGGAGGCGGCCTCTCCCGAAGTCGAGGCTGAGATCCGCCTACGGCTGCCGACGCATACCAAGCACAGCACACCCTGGCGGGTAGAGGAGAGCCGCCGAGCGCTGCAGTTGAGCGGCATCAGCGAGGTCACCCGGACACGGCATCTGGCGTGGCTGGCCTACAACCTCGCGTTGCAGGACAAAAGCGGGCAGTGGCGCACCGCAGCCGACGAAGCTGCCGCCGCTGCGGCAGCGACCGGTGATCTCGAGGCCACCATCATGGCCGAGGTCACCCACGCTTTGCTCGATTCTGGTGAGGGGTACGCGGCCCGCGCACTAGGCCGCCTCGAACAGCTTCGCCCACTCGCCTACACGAATGAAACGGCGTTGGCACATGCCTATGCCGCGATGTTCCATGCAAACCTGCTGGCAGTGGTGGGCCGATTGGACGACGCGACCGCCCGGGCCGCCGAAGGCATTGAGCAAGCCGGCCGGGAAGGCAACTCATTGGCCCTTGAAACCTGGGCCGTCTATAGCGGGTGGGTTCACCTCGCTGCGGGCCGGCTGGCGGCCGCTCGCGACGCGGCTGATTCGCTGCCACCGCCACAACCGACGGGGGCGACCGAGCAGGACGTACATCGTATGCTGATCCTCGCCGAGGTGGCGGCGCACACCGATGACCGGAACTTGCTGCAGCAGACAGCTTTTGATGCACGCGATGCCCACTACGGTTCGCCTGGCCAACGTCGAGCATCAGCGTATGTGCTGGCGCGGGCAGCGTGGTATCGCGACGACGTTCATGAAGCGGCGCGCTGGCTGGCCGACATCAACCTACTGGGGACGCCACTTTTCCCTCATGCATTGGTTCGGCTGATCTTGGGTGCGCGGGTGGCCTCCGCCGCCGGTGATGCCGGTTTGCGCGCACGTGTCTTGCAGGCTAGCGAGGTGTTGGAGCGTGAACGACCTACGGTGCCGCTGTTGGCGGCGGTGGCCGGATATGCCCGGGGGATATTGGAACGTGACGCGCAGGCGCTGGTGGCTGCCGCGGGATTGCTCGAATCGTCGGAGCGGCCGCTTCTGTACGCCGGCGCCGCAGAGGACGCGGGCGCCG
This sequence comes from uncultured Actinomycetota bacterium, assembly GCA_963849055.1. Lineage (GTDB taxonomy): Bacteria > Actinomycetota > Actinomycetes > Mycobacteriales > Mycobacteriaceae > Mycobacterium. The sequence continues at coordinate 104,006 of CAWKFI010000007.1, read as the reverse complement.
AACTCGCGCGCATCGGCCGCACTGACGAGGCGGTCGACCAACTCAATGCCGCATTCGACACATACATCCGGCATGAGGCGCTGGCCGATGCTCGCCGCGTCGGCCGCTCGCTGCGCCCGTTGGGCGTCGAACGGCGCGTCGTCACGCACCCGCGGGCACGAACGGGCTGGGACAGCCTTACCGACTCCGAACTCACGGTCGTCCATCTGATCGCCGAGGGCGCGACGAACCGCTCCGTCGCGCAGCAACTGCACCTCTCACCTCACACGGTGAAGACGCATCTACACAATGCCTTCGCCAAGCTTGGCATCACGTCCCGCGCCCAATTGGCGCAGCTCATGCGCGGCGATCATTGATCGACAGTTACTCGGGCAGGTGACGTGCGCGGGCCTACAATGACGTGCATTGCAGTGTCAATCGGTAAGCGGTAGATAGGACACCCGGTGGGGCCTCCAACCGGCCTATTCGATGTCGGCGGCCAACGGCTGGCCACGCCGCCGATTCGGGGCCGGGCGGGCGAGCTGAAACTGATTGGCGCGCTGGTGACCGCGGTGGCCCAGGGGCGTGGGGGCGTGCTGGTCATCGAGGGCCCGCCCGGCATCGGCAAGAGTCGGTTGCTCACCGAGCTGTTAGCGGTTGCCGAAAAGTCCGGGGTGCGCACCCTGTTCGGGGAGGCGTTCGAATATCAGCAGGCGGTGCCGTTCTTCTCGCTGTTCATGGCCACCCTGCACGCTGATCCCCCGGTGGGAGACGCCGAGGCGCTGCGAGCGCTAGGCGGCTCGGCCGATCTGCGCTATTGGGTGGTGCACGTTTTGGCCGACGCGATTCAGGCCGCAGCCGCACAGACCCCGCTGGTGATTGTGTTGGAGGACATTCACTGGGCCGATAACGCCACGCTGTTGGCGCTGCGGTCACTGGCCATCGCGCGGGCGGATGTGGCGGTGCTGTGGGTATTGACTGCCCGCACCGGGGCGGGCGGTCCGGCGATGCTGGAGACGTTGTCGCTGCTGCAGCGCGCGAATGCGACATTCGTGCGACTGGCGGCCATGACGCCGGACGCGGTCGCCGACATGGTCCAAGACGCCGTGCGAGCGAAAGCCGATGTCTCGCTGCTGAATCTGGCCGCCAAGGCACACGGCAATCCGTTTCTGGTCAGCGAGCTCATGGGGGGGCTGCGCGAGGAGGGCCGGCTCAGTCTCTCCGGCGGCCGTGCGGTGGCTACTGGAGAGGGGTTGCCGCGGCGGCTGGGCGTCGGTATGCGGCAGCGACTGGACGTGCTTTCGGATGGCACTTCGGAAGTGGTGCGGGTGGCTGCGGTGCTGCCTGACCGGTTCTCGGCCGGGCAGTTGGCCGCGATGCTGGACCGCCAGCCGGTGTCGTTGATGTCAGCGCTGGAGGAGGCGGTGCGCGTGCAACTGCTCGTTGACGACGGTGAACGGCTGAGGTTTCGACACGACTTGCTGCGCGAGGCCACCCGACAGTCGTTGCCGCAGTCGCTGCGGCGGGCGATGGAGCGCCAATCGGCGTCGGTCATGCTCGAGATGGGTGCGGCCCCGGCCGACGTGGCCACCCAGTTGGCACGCAGCGCCGAGCCAGGAGACCGGCAGGCGATCGATGCACTGCGCCAAGCCTCCCATTCGGTGGGCCACAGCGATGCGAGTGCGGCCGCGGACTTAAGCAAGCGCGCATTGGAGCTGTTGCCCGACGACGATGCTGAGCGCGGGTCACTAGTTGCCGACACGGTGGAGTGGCTAAACCGGGCCAGCCGCTACGGCGAGGCCGAAGAATTGGCCGTTGCGGCGCTCTCGCAGGCAACCTCGCCGGAAGAAGAGGCCGCGATTCGCCTCCGGCTCCCGACGCACACCAAACACAGCACCCAGCGGCGCGTGGAGGAGAACCGCCGAGCGCTGCAACTGAGCGGTATCAGCGAGGTCACCCGGGCGCGGCATCTGGCCTGGCTGGCCTACAACCTGCTGTTCGACCAACGCGGGCGACACCGCGGGGCGGCCGACGCGGCTGCCGCAGCCGCGGCAGCGACCGGTGATCTCGAGGCCACGATCATGGCCGATGTCGCCCTCGCCTGTCTCGACTGTGCGGACGGGTATGCGGATCGCGCCCTACGCAGCCTGGAGAAGGCTAGCGCGCTCGCCTGGACGGATGACGCCGCGTTAGCTCATGCCTATGCCGCAATGCACAACGCAAACCAGCTGGCGGTGGTCGGTCGGTTGGACGACGCGGCCGCCCAAATCGCCAACGGAACAGCGCAAGCTCGCCGGGAAAGCAACGCGATGGCCCTTGACATCTGGGCGAATATTGACGCGTGGGTCCATTTCGCCGCGGGCCGGTTGTCCGCAGCTCGCGCCGCGGTGGAATCCCTGCCTCGCCCACAGCGGCCAGGTGCGACCGACCTGGACATGATCCGCATGGTGCTTCTGGCGGAATTGGCGGTGCACACCGACGATCGAAACTTGCTGCAGCATACGGCTAACGACGCTCGTAACGCCTATTCCAGCGGCGGATCAATGGTACGTCGGGCAGCAGCGCACGTTCTCGCGCTGGCGGCGTGGCTGCGCGACGACGTCCATGACGCGACGCGCTGGCTGGGCGACATCACCCTACTCGCGACACCCATCACGCCTGAGGTCTTAGATTTGGTGATCTTGGGTGCCCGCATAAGCGCGGCCGCCGGTGATGCCGGCTTGCGCGCACGGGTCCTGCAGGCCACCGAGGCGCTGGAGCGTGAGCAGCCACCGGTGCCGCTGTTCTCGGGGGTGGCCGAATATGCCCGCGGGATACTCGGGCGTGACGCTCCAGTATTGATGGCTGCTGCCGACATGCTTCGCGCGTCTTCGCGGCCACTTCTCTATGCAAGCGCTGCCGAGGACGCCGGCGCCGAACTGGCTCGCGCACAGCGCAACGCCGAGGCGCTCGACCAGCTGAACACCGCATTCGACATCTATATCGAGTGCGAAGCTATTGCCGATGCCCGCCGGCTCGGCCGCGCGCTGCGCCGATTGGGTGTCGAGCGCCGCATCGTCACTCACCCGCGGGCAAGAACGGGCTGGGAGAGCCTCACCGACTCCGAACTCAAGGTCATCAACCTGATCGCACAGGGCGCTACCAACCGCTCCGTCGCCACCGAGCTGCACCTTTCCCCCCACACGGTGAAGACCCACGTACACAACGCATTTGCCAAACTGGGCATTACTTCACGCACCCAATTGGCGCAGCAGGTGCGCGGCACGGATTGACCAGTCCGTCGAATATCAAGGTCACTAGGCATACACCGACCCGGCTCTAAAGATCACCCGCTGGGCGATGGTGACGTCCGTCTCGGTCTGCGAACGTCGTCATTGAACGCTGGACGCCCCGACGCTAGCGAGCAACGGGCACAGAGGAATCGAGAAGTCGATGATGAGCACGGTATTGGGAATGTTGATCATGGTGCCGGTCGTGTTCGGCGTCGGTGGGTACGCGTTGGTGTCCCGACGGCCATGAGCCCGCGATGGCGTCGACCGAGGCCGGTCAGAGCGCCACAGGCGTCTCAGTTTGAGACGCCGATTCACCTCGTGTTGAGACGCTCACCGGCCGGGTGCGGGGCTGTCATGGGGTGCATGAGTCAAAGCGTTGATGGGCGAAGAGGAGAAATACGGTGAGCGGGCACAGTGTGAGCGCGGCTTACGAGAAGATCGCCGGCCCGATGACGGCAAGCGGGTCCGCCAGTTCAAACGGGCATCGTCAGCGGGCGCCTGAAGTAATCGGGGAGACCGCATCTGATTCAATGAAATCTCCGCGATCACCACGCGGAACGAGCCGCGGCGAGCCCGCCGCGAGCGACCGGGAAGCCGAGAAGCCGAGTGTTCCCGCCCGGACGCTCGGTTCAACTGATTCACGGAGTTCGGACATGCGCGGTGCGGATGGACCGGGCGACAACGGCGTCGCAGAAGGCGCTGAGCGAGCGGTTCTGCTCGCCACCAAACTGCACGTCCCGGCCATCGGGGGAGAGCTTGTTCACAGAGCGACCCTGTTGGACGCCCTGTCGGCGGGGCGGCGCCGCAAGCTGACCATGCTGAGTGCGCCCGCGGGCTGGGGCAAGACGACATTGCTGGCGCAGTGGGCTTTGGCGCCGGGCGACGACCTGCGGTTCGGCTGGCTGTCGCTTGATCGTTCCGACAACGACCCAGTGTGGTTTTGGATGTACGTGGTCGCCGCGCTGCAAGAGGTCAGCCCGGGGGTGGGAACTCGCGCGGTAGAACTCTTGACCATGGGCGCCGACCCGGTGCAGGTCGTCCTGCCTACATTGCTGAATGATCTGGACAAAATCGCCAGCCCAATGGTGCTCATTCTCGATGACTACCACGTGGTGGTGAATCGAGCGGTTCACGAGCAGGTGGCGTTCGTCATCGGTCGGATGCCGGCCAATCTTCACTTGGTTTTGGCCACCCGATCGGATCCGATGTTGCCGTTGGGTCGACTGAGAGCCAGCGGCGATCTCGTCGAGATGCGAAGCGAGGATTTACGTTTCGGGGCTACTGACGCAGCCCGCCTACTGAACGATGTGTTCGGTCTGAACTTGGCTGACGCAGATGTTGAACTCTTGCACCGCCGCACTGAAGGGTGGGCCGCAGGCCTGTACCTTGCCGCGCTCTCGCTTACCGGGCGTCCTGATGCCTCCTCGTTCATCAAGACCTTCGCGGGCGATAACCGGCATATCGTCGACTACCTGATGGCGGAGGTCCTCGACAACCAATCACCTGAACTGCGCAGCTTCCTACTGCACACCTCGGTCCTGGCAAGGCTCAGCGGCGCACTGTGCGATGCGATGCTTCAAACGTCTGGCTCGGCCTCGGTTCTGGAGGAGATCGAACGCGAAAACCTGTTCGTGGTCCCACTGGACATGTCGCGTCGCTGGTACCGGTACCACCACCTGTTCGGGGAATTGCTGCGCGCCGAATTGCAACGCAGCGAGCCCGATCTCGTAGCGGGTCTGCACCGGCGAGCCGCGGACTGGTTCGAGGCCGAGGGCCTTGTCGATGAGGCGGTGCGCCACCTCGTCGCTGCGGGTGACATCGCGGCGAGCGCGGATCTGATCGCCGCGGACTGGGTCAACGAATTCAACAGCGGAGGCCTGTCGACCGTCTCCGGTTGGCTGGATCTGCTTCCCGACGAGTCCGTTCGACGGGATCCGCGGCTGAGCGAGGCCCGGGCATGGATCGCGTTGAACGTTGGCCAGTTCGACGCCGCGCACTCGTGGATTGAGGCGTTCGAAGCCGGCTCCGCGGTCGACACCGACGGTCATCGCAGCCTCGACGCTCAACTCGTCGCCTTGCGTGAGGTCCACGCATTCAAGACCGGTGACGTCGCTACGGCGCTCGAGGCGGCTCGTCGCGCGCTTACCCTCGACTTCGACGACGCACAGCAGGCGCGGTCTGCTGCCAGCTGCATCTATGGAGCAGCGCTGTATTTTTCGGGCAGCATCGATGAAGCGCAAGCCACCTTCCGGCGGTCCGTGCAACTGGCCGAGAAGATTGGCGATCGGAGACGCCGTATCTATGCACTGGGTTATCTCGCTCTGATCGCCGCCGAATCGGGTCAGCTCCAAGATGCCGAGCACCTCATTCGCCGGGCAACGGGCGCCGGTACTGGCTCGGGGGGCGGCGAGCACTTCGTCAATGCCATCGTGTCACTCGCGGCGGCCACCGTCCTTGAGACGCGTGGCGACAGAACTGCTGCCGCGGCTGCGGCTCACCTGGCCGTCGGTTTGGCCCGCAACGGTGGAGGAATCCTCGAAGTTGCCAAGGCGCTGCTGGTGAGAGCAAAGATGCTCGAGAGCCTTGGTGATCAGGCGACGGCGACCGCGAGCCGCAATGAGGCCAGTGCACTGCTTCGAGCTTGTGCGAATACGGATATAGCGCAAACGGTGCTCACCAGGGCTTGGCGCGGCAAGGCCGTTTCGGCCCTGGTCAGTTCCCGTAGCCCGGGGGACAGGGTCGCAGAAGAGCTCACCGCCAAGGAGCACGAGGTCCTTCGGCTGCTGGCTACCCGATTGTCGCGCCGTGAGATCGGCCAGCGGCTCTACGTCTCACTGAACACCGTGAAGACTCACCAGCGCGCCCTCTACCGCAAACTGGGCGTGGAGAACCGTGCCGCAGCGGTCGCCCGGGCCCGCGAGCTTGGCCTGCTCTAACCGGCACACCCCACACCTCGCCAAGCCTTTTTCACCGCAGATCGTCACGGGCTGCAATCCCGCAGTAATCGCCCGGGTGAACAGGCACTGAGGGTGATGACCATTCACCCCGTCGAGCGGCATCCTCATGGAAAGCAGCCGTCGGCAGCGCTCATCACCGGAACGGCGAAGGCCCAGCCTCCGTACGGCGCGGCGACCGGATCGAGAACTGAACGCGCAAAAGCAAACACGCAGGCGCGCGATCAACCAGTCCAGGAAGGGGAGGCGGGACATGTATTCAGACGTCAAGGGGGGATGCCTCGCACCTGACCGAATAGCAACAGGAACTCCGCGGATGATTCGCCCGGCTGCAGTTCACGACGTGAAGGGTGACGGTGCCATCGCCCCGCAGTGTCAGCTGGGGTTCCTCGACAACGGATTCCGGTGCACGCTGAAAGCGGTGGCGTATGTGGAATTTCACATGGTCGGCCACTGTCAGCGCTTCGACTGTGACGCGCACGGTAACGCGTGCGGCCACGTCTGCGCTGATCATCTAGACGCGCTGGAGTTCACCGCGGAATGCACGGCGGCAGAGATGCAGCCCACGGCCCTGTCGCGGCGGCTGTTCAATCGTGTCGCTCGATGCCCAACGTGTGGCAAGACGCTTCTGAGCGCATCCGACATCCTGCAAGCCGTGGTGGCACTGTGATACCGGACATCTGGGCAACGGACCCGTGGCCGCGTCGCTACGAGGACGACCGCGAGATCGTTTGGCATGCAGTCTCTCTCAACGTATGCCGAGCGCAGAGCGCAGCCTGACGTGACCGCTACATTGACCACCTCAGCGACGGCGAGATGTACTGGCTCGCCATGGCTGGCGCCGACGACGGTTGCCCTGCCGATCGTCTCGGACGCGAGCATGGCGTGGTTGCTTGCCGAAGCCGCAGACGCGTGCCTGGCAGGCTACGAGCGCACCATGACATTTGTTGAATTGGGCTCTGGCGAAGACCATCTCGCGATCGAACGGATGCTCAACGCCGTCATGTCAAGCCGGATGACGTTGCCGGCGATGGTATTCGACAAGCTGACCCACTGGCTGGACGGGTACATCGGCAGCCAAGAAGAGCCGCGACTTCGCACAAAGCTTGGCGAGATTCGGGGCCAGCAGTTCGAGCCGGTCCCATTGCACACCGAACACGCGCAGCGTGTCGATTCACCGCACGCCGCCGCGCCTACGTGCACCGTCGGCGTCGCGTCTTGATGCAGGGCGCAGGCCGGGTTCGTGACGTCGTCATCGTCGGGTCAGGGCCCGCCGGCTACACCGCGGCGATCTACGCAGCGCGGGCGGGACTCGACACCCTGGTCGTCGATGGCGACCTGGCCGGCGGTGCCCTGATGACCGCCGGGCAGCCGGACAATTACCCCGGCTTTTCTCAGCCCGTGTGCGGACCCAGCCTTGCCCGCGCGATGCGCGCACAGGCACACCGTTTCGGCGCCGAGTTCCACACCGGCGAAGTCGACGCGTTCGATCTCGAAGGTGAGGTCAAGTCGATCGTCATCAACGACGACCTGCGTCACGCATCCGCGCTGATCCTTGCGATGGGTTCGGTCAACCGGGCCCTCAACGTGCCCGGCGAACACGAGCTGCGAGGCAACGGAGTCAGCGCCAGCGCCAAACGCGATGGTGAGCAGTTCGCCGACCGCGAGGTCGCCGTCATCGGCGGCGGCGACGCCGCCACCGAGGAGGCGCTGTTTCTCGCGCCGCTCGCCCGCCGGGTGACGGTCATCCACAATCGGCCCCGGCTGCGCGCATCGAATGCCATGGTTGCCCGGCTGCACGCTCAGCCCAATGTCGTTGTCGTGGGCTCGACCAAAGTGCTCGCCGTAAAGGGCCGGCACCACGTGACCGGGCTGCGGGTACGCGGGTTGCACTCCGCCACCGAGTACGACATCGACCTCGCCGCGGTGTTCGTGGCCATAGGTCAGACTCCGCGCTCTGAGCTGTTGGTGGGACTGGTCGACGTCGACGCCAGCGGCTATGTCCTGACCCGGGGGCAGGGCACCCACACCCATGTCGATGGCGTCTTCGCCGCCGGCGACCTGATCGACCGCCGGTACCGCCAAGCCGTCACCGCCGCCGCGACCGGCTGCCAAGCCGCACTCGACGCGCAGCGCTGGCTCGAACAGCCATGCAGTGCCACAACCAATGTCACCATCCGAAAGGACAACATCCCAAAATGACCCAGCCCCATCCGATCACTGTCACCGATGCCTCGTTCACGGCCGACGTCCTGGACAGCGCCACACCCGTACTGGTGGACTTCTGGGCTCAATGGTGCGGTCCCTGCCGCGCGGTGGCACCAGTGCTCGAACAGATCGCCGCCGAGAATGTCGAACGCCTCACCGTGGCAAAGCTCGACGTCGACGCCAACCCCGTGACGGCTCGGCAGTACCAAGTGGTGTCGATTCCCACCTTGATCGTGTTCAAGGATGGCCAACCGGTCGCCCGGATGGTTGGAGCACGCAGTAAATCCGCCCTCCTCGGCGAACTCAGCGACCATCTTTGAACCGCTTCGCAGAAGCGCTCGCGCCAAACTCACACGAGCCCGATCGCTGTCGGCACGTCGGCAGCCTTCGCTCACGGAAAGCCACATTCCCACCCCGGCTTTCACCCGGGTGAATCACGCCGTGGGCGAGGACAGCTCGCCCAACCGCGCGGGATGCTCATGGCCGAAAGCCGGTACAGCCGAGCCCGGTGTGCGGCGAGACCGCGATAGGAAACGGAGAGCGCGCTGATGGGGATTTCTGAGTTCGACGACGTAGCAGCCCATCTGCTCGAACCTGAAGAAAGCCTGGACTCAGAACAGACTGGCATCGACCTCGATGAAGGCTACTCGCCACCGGAAAGCCCGCGCGAACTAGGTGTTTGGGGACTGACCGTCAGTGAAGCGCGCACCCATGAACCTCTGGCGCGCCGGCTGGCCCGCGAGGTGCCCGACGTCACCGACAGGTGGGACGGTGACGGAATCGGCGACAGCACCGACGGCGACGGCGAGCCGATCGACGATCAGGTCGGCGACAGCCGTGCAGGTCGGCTCGTCGCGTTCGGCGTCGACCCGACGGATCCCACCAGCGATTACCGCGCCCACGATGTGGGGATCGACGGCGGCGCTGCGTCGGCCGAGGAAGCAGCGATGCACATCGTCGACGACGACGACACCATGACCTGGGATGACCTCAATCCGTGGCTCTGATCCGCGAAATCATGGAAGGCGAGACGGCGCAAGCCGCCGAGGCAATGCTCTTGCTCAGGCCTCGCTGGAAGACCGTCGGCGCCATCATCGACTTGATCGACACCAAGCTTCGCCCCACGGGCTATCGACTGGTCGGCGCTTTCGAGCATTCCTCGGGTGTGGCGGTATCAATCGTCGGATTCCGCGAGTTGTGGTCGACCGCATGCGGATACCACCTGTTCATCGACGATGTGAGCACGCTGGAGACCGCGCGTGGCAACGGATTTGCCGACGATCTTCTGCGCTGGGTAATCGCCGAAGCTAGGCGTCGCCGGTGCGAGGGAGTCCATCTGGATTCCGGCGTGGGAAGCGATCGGGCGGCGGCACATCGGCTGTACATGCGGAACCGCATGCGGATCTCGGCTCATCACTTCTCGCTCGAAGTCGACAGCTGACATGCCGTTTGTGACACGTAATTGTACTGCGCCGCATGCAGATAACTGTGCTCACCGCCTTGATCCGCACTCACCCGGGTGATAGGCGCTGCGGGGTGACGACAGGTCACCCCCAGGCGGGCCAGGCTTGACTTCCGACAGACCTGCACGGCCGTCGACAAATGTTTCGGCGTCACAACGACCAAACGTTCGACGCGGCGTAGCAGGTGAAGAAATGAAAGAAAGGGGCCTCACCGATGGGCGCAGAGTTTGAGGGTAAGAAGATCATTGTCGTCGGCGGCAGTGCCGGCATGGGACGCCAAGTCGCGCTTGACGTCATCGATCGCGGTGGCAGTGCCATAATCATCGGACGCTCGAAGGAGCGTGTCGATGACACCGTGGAGAAGCTGAACCGTCGAGGCCACGCCTGGGGAATCGCTGCCGAGCTGACCGACCGATCCGCGGTTGCCGATGTCCAGCGCGCACTATCGGAGCAGCACGGTGACGCAACGCTGATGGTCAACGCGGCCGGATACTTCATCCCAAAGCCATTCCTGGACTACGACTCCCAGACCTACGATTCGTACCTCGATCTGAACTACGCGCAGTTCTTCCTCACCCAGACCGTGGTCGCCGGCATGGTCGCCGAAGGCAATGGTGGGTCAATCGTCAATATCGGCGCCATGTGGGCGCATCAGGCCATCGGCGCCACGCCATCGTCGGGATACTCGATGCAAAAGGCGGGGTTACACGCCCTCACACACAACCTGGCCATCGAACTGGCCGGCCATCAGATCCGCGTCAATGCCGTCGCACCGGCGGTCGTGAAAACGCCTCTCTACGAACGGTTCATTCCGAAGGACGAAATTGACGCGACACTGGAGACGTTCGCGCCACTTCATCCCCTCGGCCGCGTCGGCACCGCTGGCGATGTCGCCAACGCCATCACCTTTCTGCTCTCCGAGGAAGCAAGCTGGATCACCGGCGCGATTCTCAACGTCGATGGCGGCATCATGGCCGGCCGCAACTAGCCCACGGGCATACCTGCGGTGAACAAACCCCGAACACACTACGAGGAGCACCTGTGACACACGACTACCACAAAGATCCGGCCGCGATCGGCGCGTTGCACGCCGAGCAGTACTACGTCACTCAGCAAAGCGGGACCGAGCGACCCTTCACCGGCGAATACCTCGACAACCACGAACCCGGCATCTACGTCGACGTCGTGTCTGGTGAGCCGCTGTTCGCCTCGGTCGACAAGTTCGACAGCGGTACCGGATGGCCAAGTTTCACCAGGCCGATCGACGAGGACAACATCGTTGAAAAGCGCGACCACCGCCACACCATGGTGCGCATCGAAGTTCGCTCGCGCCATGGCGACAGCCACCTAGGACACGTCTTCGCCGACGGGCCCCGGGAGGAGGGCGGCCTGCGCTATTGCATCAACTCCGCAGCGCTGCGCTTCATTCACCGGGACGATCTCGAGGAAGAAGGTTACGGGCACTACCTGAGGCTCTTCGAAACCGCCAACAGCTCGGCACAGCACAATGATTCCGAACTCGCCGAGAAGCAACGATGACCGCCACCAAAGTCGCGATTCTCGCGGGCGGATGCTTCTGGGGCGTCCAGGACCTCATCCGACTGTTGCCCGGTGTGGAATCGACCCGCGTCGGCTATACCGGCGGCCAAAACGAGCACCCCACTTATCGCAACCACCCCGGCCATGCCGAGGCGATCGAGATCACCTACGACCCCACCAAAACTGATTACCGCGCACTGCTTGAGTTCTTCTTCCAGATTCATGATCCGACGACGAAGAACCGCCAGGGCAACGACGTCGGCACCAGCTACCGCTCGGCGATCTTCTATCTCGATGACGAGCAGAAGCGCATCGCGCGCGACACCATCGCCGATGTCGACGCATCGGGGCGGTGGCCCGCCGCAGTAGTCACCGAGGTGACGCCAGCAGGTGAGTTCTGGGAAGCCGAACCAGAACATCAAGACTATCTGCAGCGCTACCCCGGCGGCTATACCTGCCACTATGTGCGCCCCGAATGGAAGCTGGCCGCCCACACTAGATCTGGTGGCACAGAGGCGGCCACGGCTGGGGCGAGCCGCGATGAATGAGCGCCATGCTGAGTGGTGGTACCACCTGTCGGCGCGCGATCGGCAGATGCTGATAGCCGCATACGCGCCGGTTGTCGCGTTCGGCGCCGTACTGATCGGCCTGCGTACCTCGCGAACGCGTCGCGACCGGCTGCAGGCGGCTCTGCGATGACGCAGAATCCCAATCTGAACGCGCTGTCAGCGGCGGGGGTGTCGGTATGGCTCGATGACCTCTCCCGTGACCGCCTGACATCGGGAAACTTGCAGCAGCTGATCGACACCAGAAGCGTCGTGGGCGTCACAACCAACCCGTCGATCTTTCAGCACGCGATCTCACATGGCCACGCCTACACGGGACAGCTCACCCGATTGACCGAACGCGGTGTGCACGCCGAGACGGCGATCCGCACCGTCATCACCGACGACGTGCGTTCTGCCTGCGACGTCCTACGACCGCAGTGGGAAGCCTCCCGCGGCGTGGACGGACGCGTATCGATCGAGGTCGACCCGCGGCTTGCCCACGACACCGAGGCGACGGTCAGCGAAGCCGCCGAACTGTGGAAGATCGTCGACCGGCCCAACCTGTTCATCAAGATTCCCGCCACGACGGCCGGGATGCCGGCGATCACCGCCGCAGTGGCCGAGGGCATTTCGGTCAACGTGACACTCGTCTTCTCGGTCGAGCGTCACCGCCAGGTGATGGATGCCTATCTGGCCGGGCTGGAAGCCGCGCAACAGGCCGGGCGTGACCTCGCCGGAATCCATTCGGTGGCTTCGCTGTTCGTCTCCCGCGTCGATACCGAAATCGATCGGCGCCTGGAGGCGATCGGCACCGATGCCGCCATGGCGCTGCGCGGACAAGCGGCAATCGCCAATGCTCGCCTCGCCTATGCGGCCTACCAGGATGTATTCGAAGCCGGAGCGCGTTATGCACCATTCAGTTACGCCGGCGCTCACGTGCAGCGGCCGCTGTGGGCATCCACAGGGGTGAAGAACCCCGCCTATCCCGACACCATGTACGTCACCGAACTGATCGCACCGCAGACTGTGAGCACCATCCCGGAACACACTCTGGACGCCGTCGCCGACCACGGCGTCATAGTCGCCGACACCATCACCGGCACCGCCTCCCATGCACAAACGGTGCTCGACCGAATCAGCGAGGTCGGCGTCGACCTAGAGGATGCCTTCGCGGTACTGGAGCACGAGGGCGTCGCCAAGTTCGCCGCCTCCTGGCGCCAACTGCTCGACGCGTACCCCGCCTCAGCGGGGACAACATCCAAGAGAGTGAACGTTAAACCTTGAGAAGGTGCGGTGTGAACCGCAACCAGAGAGTAGAGAAGAGATGGGCATCAGTACTTTTCGTGAGGTCGTCGACATTCTCGACGCGGCAGTCGATGGTCCGGGAACTGACGTGGGTCCACCGCACCACGCCTTCTGGCGCGATGTCACTCGCGATGAGTTCGTCGCTACGAAGGTGCTAGGACAACCGCTCCTGGTCCTCGGTGACGGAGCGCACTCGAACTTGATCCTCTCCTTGAAAGGCGAGCCACCGTTCGGCTCTGGTCCGAACGCGAAGTTCCCTCGCATGCCAATTGGTTTCGACGCAGTACCCGACGACGCCATACACTCAATTGAGCTGTGGATCAACGACGGCTGCCCCGACGGGTCGGATACCGAAACGTCACTATGACTTCCGTGGTGGTCGTCGGTGGCGGGTTCACCGGTTTCGAGTGCACCCGTCATCTGATGCGGCAGCTCCGCAAACACAACGCATCGGCCGACATCTCGCTCATCTCGCCGGTCGACTACATGCTGTACACACCACTGCTACCCGATGTGGCGGGCGGCGTCGTCGACGCCCGTTTCGTCGCGATCCCGCTCGCCAACACGCTGCGCGGTGTACAGCACATCCGCGGCAGGGTGGACAGTGTCGACTTCGATGGGCGCACACTCGTGTTCACCGACCCCGAAGAGCGCGTGCGGAGCCTGTCGTGGGATCGCCTCGTCCTGACGCCGGGGTCGGTGACCCGGCTGTTCGACGTGCCCGGTCTCGCTGAGTACGCGCGCGGGCTGAAGTCGACCGCTGAGGCGATATATCTGCGCGACCACGTACTGGAACAACTGGAATTGGCCGACGTTGACGACGACGCAGGCAGGTCGGTGGCGCGGCGAACGATCGTGGTTGTCGGCGCATCGTATTCGGGGACCGAACTGGTGCTGCAGCTGCGAGCACTAGCCGATTCAGCCACCAAACACATGAACCTCGCCCCGGAGGACGTCCGGTTCGTATTGCTGGACCTGGCCGAACAAGTGATGCCCGAAGTGGGGGAGAAGCTCGGCGCGGCAGCGCAGCGTGTGCTGAAGATGCGTGGTATCGACGTCCGGCTGGGCGTCACACTAAAGGAAGTCGGCAGTGAACACGTTGTGCTCAGCGATGATTCGCTGATCCGAACGCGCACCGTGGCATGGGTGACCGGCGTGACTGGTGCTCCTCTGATCGAGAATCTCGGCCTTCCGACCGACAAGGGTCGGCTCAGGGTGCATTCCGACCTAGAGGTACCCGGCCATCCTCACGTGTTCGCGGCCGGGGATGCCGCGGCGGTGCCCGACGTCACCCGGCCCGGCAAGATCACCCCACCGACCGCGCAACACGCCACTCGACAGGGAAAGGTCTTGGGGCGCAACGTCGCCGCCAGCATGGGCTACGGCAGGAAGAAGGCCTACAAACACCGCGACATGGGTCTGGTGGTCGACCTCGGCCCTCGCCACGCCGTCGCCAACCCGCTCAACATCCAGTTGTCCGGGTTCCCGGCCAAGGTCGTCGCCCGCGCCTACCACCTTTACGCGATCCCGCGGTTCGTCAACCGCTGGGCAGTGGGGCTGGCCTACCTGACCGACCTCTTCTTCGATCGGTCGGTGGTCTCGATCGGGCTGTCGTCGGAAGAGGACGCGCGGTTCCACGCCAGCGAGGGCATCCCCAAGCCCGGACCGAAGTCGTAGGCCGGCTTCTCACCCGGGTGAATGATGCGGCCGGGCGAGGACAGCTCGCCTCACTACGCGGCATGCTCAGTGCCGAGAGCAGACGAAAACGGTCTCCAGGTGTCCGATTTGGGCAGCGGGCCGCGCTGCGTGGGGAGACCGCGATCGGGAAGGGAGAGTGCACAGATGGGAGATTCTGGGTTCGATGATGTGGCGACGCGCCTGTTTGAACTGCTGGACGCCATCGCCGATCTCGAGCGCGCTCTCAATGTCCTCGTTGATGACGGCGTCATCGTCGGCGACTCCATCACCGGCATGGCCGCCGACGCCCAAAGGCTGCTGGGAGAACCGGACCGTTGACCACCAACGCACCCTTCATCGGCGACCTGGAGGCAGCGCGTCCCTTTCCAGCGCGACTGGGTGCCAGGGGCACGCTGGCCTACAAACTGGTGACGACCACCGATCACAAGCTGATCGGCATGATGTACGTCGTCGCGTGCTTCGCGTTCTTCTTCGTCGGCGGGCTGATGGCGCTTCTCATCCGTACCGAACTGGCCGCGCCGGGCCTGCAGTTTCTGTCCAACGAGCAGTACAACCAGCTGTTCACCATGCACGGCACTGTGATGCTGCTGTTCTACGCGACCCCGATCGTGTTCGGGTTCGCCAACCTGGTGCTGCCGCTGCAGATCGGCGCGCCGGACGTGGCGTTCCCGCGGCTGAATGCGTTGTCCTTCTGGCTGTTTCTGCTCGGCGCGCTGATCGCATTGGGGGGCTTTGCTTCCCCCGGCGGACCCGCCGACTTCGGCTGGACCGCCTACACGCCGCTGTCGAACGCCATTCACTCCCCGGGCGCGGGTGGGGATCTATGGATCATGGGTCTGATCGTCGGTGGTCTTGGCACCATTCTGGGCGCGGTCAACATGATCACCACCGTGGTCTGCATGCGCGCCCCGGGTATGACGATGTTCCGATTGCCGATCTTTACCTGGAACATACTGGTGACCAGCGTAATAGTGCTGGTGGCGTTCCCGCTCTTGACCTCTGCGCTGTTCGGGTCGGCCGCCGATCGCCACCTGGGTGCGCACATCTTCGACCCGGCCAACGGCGGGACCATGCTGTGGGAGCATCTGTTCTGGTTCTTCGGCCACCCCGAGGTGTACATCATCGCGCTGCCATTCTTCGGCATCGTCACCGAGATCATCCCGGTGTTCTCCCGCAAACCACTGTTCGGCTACACGGGAATGGTCTATGCGACCACCGCGATCGGGGCGCTGTCGATCGCGGTGTGGGCGCATCACCTCTACGCAACCGGCGCGGTGCTGCTGCCGTTCTTCTCGTTCATGACGTTCCTGATCGCGGTGCCGACCGGTATCAAGTTCTTCAACTGGATCGGCACGATGTGGAAGGGCCAGTTGACGTTCGAGACGCCGATGTTGTTCTCGGTGGGCTTCCTGGTCACCTTCCTGCTCGGTGGCCTGTCCGGCGTGCTGCTGGCCAGCCCGCCGATCGACTTCCACGTCACCGACTCCTACTTCGTGGTCGCGCACTTCCACTACGTGCTGTTCGGAACGATCGTGTTCGCCACGTACGCCGGGGTGTACTTCTGGTTTCCGAAGATGACCGGCCGGCTATTGGATGAGCGGTTGGGCAAGCTGCACTTCTGGCTGACCCTGATCGGCTTCCACACCACGTTCCTGGTGCAGCACTGGCTCGGCGCTGCGGGCATGCCCCGCCGCTATGCCGACTATTTGGCCACCGACGGATTCGCCACCCTGAATGTCGTATCGACGATCGGGGCGTTCATCCTCGGCGTCTCGGTACTTCCGTTCGTGTGGAACGTGTTCAAGAGTTGGCGCTACGGCGAGCCAGTGACGGTCGATGACCCGTGGGGCTACGGCAACTCGCTGGAGTGGGCGACCAGCTGTCCGCCGCCGCGGCACAACTTCACCGAACTGCCCCGGATCCGTTCGGCGCGGCCGGCATTCGAGCTGCACTACCCACACATGGTCCAGCGGACGCGCGACGAGGCCCATGTCCGCCGCACTCGCCGCGACACGCGTCGTAGTCGTGCGGCGGCGGTCGGGGCAACATCGGAAAGGAGGGCGCCGTGACGGTTCAGGCCGAAGAGATTGTGACCGTGCCACCTGGTCGGCGCCGGAGTCCGGAGGGGTGATTTCTGTACATCTCCGGGAACCTGTCGACGAGATCCTGGACATCGGTGAGGACGAGCGTCTTTGTGACTCCAAGACGGTCGACAACAGAGTGCGTCCCTTTAGGGTGATCGGTCAGTGTTCCAAACCAGCCGAATGGATCTACGTGATGAAGTGCTGCGGGGTCCAGGCACTGGCGTGCGATCCATGCCACGAGCAGCATCTTCGGCGTCCGCTTTCCCAGCGGTACTGCGCCGACTGCTTTCATCCGTTCAGCACCCTGGCCGACGGCGCGCGTGCCGTATATCGGGTGTAGGGACAAGGCCATGCGACTCGATGAGGCGTCCACTCCCGCGGCGCAGCGCCGATTGACGGAGCTCACGTGAACCGCATCGTGCACGTCCTCATCGGCGATCTGCCCGCGGCCGGGGACGTGGCGATCAAGACCGTGGCTGTGTTCTTTACGGCGGCGATCCTGTTCCGTTTCACCGAACGACGCACTCTGGCGGAATTCGCGCCGTTCGACTGGATCGCCGCCGTCGCCGCGGGGGCCATCGTCGGTCGTGCGGCCACCGCCACCGATACCGCGTGGCTACAGGCGACGACTGCGCTGCTGTCCCTTATGGCGGCCCACGCAGTCCTCGCGCGACTCCGCCTAATTTCGGTCCTACGCCGGCTCATCGACCCACCGCTGATGATCCTGGTCAGCGACGGAGAAGTGAACCGACGCAACCTGCGCCGCTGCGGCCTGACCGCCACGGACTTAGAGGCGGTGCTGCGCGAACACGGGCATCCCAACGCCGACCGCATTCATCTGGCCATTCTGGAAGCGAAAGGGGTCATTTCCGTTCTGGATGCAGATGCGAGCTCAATAACCCTGGCTACCACAGGTTCTCGCCCGCGCTGTCGCGGTGAGTCAGCTATCAAATCGAATCGATTGGAGAAGTCATGATGGAAAACTCGAATGCTGTTCGCCTGGCACGTGTCGTGGGGGGCGTGGCGGTTCTGGCTGGGTTGGCGGCGTCGATCGCCAGTTGTAGCGGCAACGGTTCGAACGCGCCGACCACCGAATCGCCAACGACGACAACCGTCACCACGCAGTCCCCGACCCCGGGGGCGCCGCCGACCGCGCCGACCGAAAAGAGCATCAATCCCACCGGAGGAAACAAGTTCACGCCGACGGTGCGCGCTCCGATGGCGCCTACGGCCATCCCCGGAAATAGAGAGAACACCGGATAGCCGATGGGGGCGAGCCGAAATCGATCTATGGCTCAGCACACGAGAAGGAGCACTAATGACTGTTTCCAACAAGGGCTTCCGCGGGCGCCGCACTGAGTCGGCACGCCCGTTGCCGCCCGGTCAGCATCTGACCGACGACTTCCCAGTCCTGCAAGCGGGACCGACTCCGAACATCGATCTCGACGACTGGCGATTCACGATCCGCGACGAGCGTGGCGCCCAACACGGCTGGACGTGGACCCAGCTGAACCTATTGCCCAGCGAGCTGCTCACCGTCGACATTCACTGCGTCACCACCTGGTCCAAACTGGATACCAAATGGCAAGGCGTATCGCTCGATACGCTTTTCGAATCGATCGACACCACCGCCGAATTCGCACTGATCGGTTCGTACGGCGGCTACACCACGAACATCCCGGTGGGCGATCTTCTCGGAGGCAAGGCCTGGATCGTTTACGCATACCAGGGCGAGCCGCTGAGCCCGGTGCACGGCGGCCCGGCGCGGCTACTGGTGCCGCACTTGTATTTCTGGAAGTCCGCGAAGTGGGTGCGATCGATTGAGTTGCGCAACAGCGACACAACCGGATTCTGGGAGGGCTTGGGTTATCACAACTACGGTGACCCGTGGCGAGAACAACGCTACTCCGGAGATTGACTCGTGGACGATGGTTTGACGTCGAAGCTACGGTGGCGGGTTGCGCGTGTGGTGGATTCTGAACCCGAGACTGCGTCTGCACAGACGATCGGGCTTGCCGTGCCGGGTTGGGGAGGCCACTTGGCTGGTCAACACATTGATCTCAAGCTCACGGCTGAGGACGGGTACAGCGCACAACGCAGCTATTCGCTGAGCAGACCGACCGACGGTGAGCGCATCGAGCTCACCGTGCAGCAGATCGCCGACGGAGAGGTCTCGCCCTATCTCACGGGAGTAGGCCCAGGCGAGGAAATCGAGCTTCGCGGACCCATCGGCGGTTGGTTCGTTTGGCGACCCGCCGACGAGACCCGGATTCTATTGGTCGCTGGCGGTTCGGGCATCGTGCCGTTGATGGCGATGCTGCGACAGCGGATCGTGGTGGGCAGTGCCGAGTTTCGGCTCGTTTACTCGGTGCGCAGTCCTGCCGACCTCTACTACGCCCAAGAGCTGGGCCGCCTCGAGCGCGACTGTGATTGGCTGCACGTCGCCGTGGTCTATACCCGGGCGGCCACCCCGCAGACTGCACGGCCGCCCGGCCGGATCGGCGTCAGTGATCTCGCAGTGCCCGGGATGGACTACCGACGGTATCCGCGCTTATGTCTGCGGCCCAACGGGGTTCGTGGAATCGGTGACGACAATGCTGATCGGACACGGGCACCGGCCATCAGACATCCGGACCGAGCGGTTCGGCCCGAGCGGCTAATCGAGGAAGAAGGAATCATGACAGAACCGACACACGTCGACGGTAACGCCGCCGCGGGTGCCTTCGCGGACGTGCTGGGATTCGATGTCACCTCCGCGACGCTGACCTGCGCGGGATGTGGTCGTGTCGGGGTCTTCGCCGAGAGTCACGTATATCGCCGCGCCCCCGGCATCGTGGTGCGCTGCCCGGGTTGCGACCACGTACTGGTCCGGCTAGTGCAAACCCCGACCGACGTGTGGCTTGACCTGCGCGGCGCCCAGTCCTGGCGTATCCCCTTCCCGGCCCGATGATGGAGTCGCTCGACGTACTCGCCAGTCGGGTGCGCACCGCCGAAATCGTCGACGCGATGGGCCGACTGCACCGTCATCGTTGTCATCTCCTCGACCTGGTGAGCCCCACGCCCGGTCGCCGACTGTTCGGCCCCGCCGTGACCATCTCGTATTTCCCGGCGTGCGGGACCGCCTTGCCGCCCGAGCGTTACAACTTCAAGAGGGTGTTCTACCGCGCCATCGAAGACGGCGCCGACGGCCGCGTGCTGGTCTTGGCAAGCAACGGCTACACCGATGCGTCACTGGGCGGCGGAACCAAGCTGTCCCGTGTCCAAAACCATCGGCTCGCAGGCATTCTCGCCGACGGGCGGCTGCGCGACTTTCGCCGAGCTCGAGCACTACGACCTGGCCATCTACTGCCGTGGTGAAACAACGCGATGGGGCGGTGACACCGTCACCCCCTACGAGGCGAACCTTCCGGTGGTGATCGGCGGGGTGGCGATCCGTCCCGGCGACTACGTCTTCTCCGATGCCTCCGGCGCCGCGGTCATACCGGCCGGCGACGTGCGCGCTGTACTGCACGCCGCCAACCAAGTCGCGTTCGAGGACGCGGCGGCCATCGCCACCATCAGAGGCGAAACCCCAAACATGCTGGGAGGCAGTGAGAACCTTCTAGTGCGCAGGAGAACCGAAGCGCCATGACGGCAGGCCCGACGGCGGGATGCCGACGTGCCTCGACGGCGGGGTGGCCGATGCGATCTCCGCACCGCGGTCGGAAAACTGCGCCGTGAGCGGATTGCCGGTGTGGCTGCTCGTTGTGATGTTCGTCGGCGCGGGAGCCGCGATCTGGGCGGCGGGCATTCAGCTATCGGACCAAACGGATGTGCTGACGATGCGGCTGGGCCTCGGCTCGGCGCTCGGCGGCCTGATCCTGTTGGCAATCGCCACAAATCTGCCCGAGATCGCCATCGTCGCCGCTGCCGCTGTGTCGGGCAATATCGGTGTGGCGGTGGGCAACATCCTCGGCGGCATCGCCATCCAGACGGTGGTGCTGGTGGCTATCGACGCCTTCGGCGTGCGCGGGTCCAGACCGCTGACCTATCGGGCGGCGTCGCTGGTGTTGGTGTTGGAGGCCGCGCTGGTCGTCGCGGTGTTGGCCATTGTGATCGGCGGTACCCAGCTGCCCGCAACGTTGATCACAGCGCGACTGACGCCCGCCCCGGTGCTGATCCTGCTGGTGTGGGTGCTGGGGGTGGTGATATTGCAGCGGGCAGGACGGTCGTTGCCTTGGCAGGAGTCGGGACAGCCGCCCGACGGCCAGCAGCAGCCATGCGGACACCGCACCGCGATGACCGAGCAGCAGGCCACTGCCACGGGCACCAGAACCACCAGGGCGGCGGTAACCTTCGGCTTCGCCGCCGCAGTCACGCTGATCGCCGGAGTCGTGTTGGAACGCAGCGGTGATGCCATCGCCGAGCACATCGGTCTGTCCGGTGTGCTGTTCGGCGCAACGGTGTTGGCTGCGGCCACCTCGCTGCCCGAACTGTCGACCGGCCTGCGGTCGGTGCGTCATGGCGACTACCAGCTCGCGGTATCCGACATCTTCGGCGGGAACGCCTTCCTGCCGGTGCTCTTCGTCCCTGCAACGCTGCTGTCGGGGCACGCCGTGCTGCCAGCAGCGCAGCGCACCGACATCTATCTCACGGCGCTTGGAATCGTGTTGACACTGATCTACGCGGCGGGTCTGCTGTTTCGGCCCCGCCGCCGCGTCGCCCGGCTGGGGATCGACTCGCTGGCCGTCGTGATCCTGTACGGACTGGGCATGGTCGGACTCTTCACCGTCTCGAACGTGCGTTGACCGTGACGAAACGGTCGGCCTCGCCTTTGCCCTTCAACCGCGTCCTGACCGCCTAAACTCTGGGCTCCCTCGTCTGCCGCTCACCCGGGTGAAAGGGCAGTCGGATGAAGACATCTCACCCCGTTGAGATGGATGGTGATCTCTGACCCAAGCCCCCCACCACCTCACCCTCTCTCACCTAGTCACCCCACACACCCATCCCCGCACACGCAACTCCACCGCCCGTCAGAACGATTGCACGATAGGAGAACACGGTGACCGAGGCCTATCTGCTCGGCGGAGTGCGCACCCCCTTCGCCCGCTATGGCGGATCCCTATCGCACCTGCGGCTCGACGACTTGCTCGGGTTGGCGTTGGCCGGGGCCTGCGAACGTGTCGGTGTTGGGCGCGACCAGATCGAAGACGTCATCGCCGGATGTGTCAACCCCGCGCATGAGGGCATGGGAGACCTCGCGCGCTGGGCAGCGCTGGCCGCCGGCTTCCCCGATCGGGCGGCGGGAGCCACGATCAACAGATTCTGCGGATCCTCACTGAGCGCCACGGCGATGATTGCGCACGCGATCAAAGCCGGTGACCTCGGTGTCGGGATCGCCTGCGGCGCCGAATCGATGTCGCGTTCGGGGTTCGCGTACATGAAAGGCGAGGCGCCGTTCAGCCCGCGCGGACCCCAACTGCTGCTCGACACCATGTGGTCCGGCGCCGGCGGTCCGCCCAACCCCGTCTTGCTGAGCCGCAACGCCTACATCGGCATGATCGAAACCGCGCAGAACGTCGCCGACCGCTACCACCTCAGTCGCGACGAGATCGACGCGTTCGCTCTCCGCTCCCAACACCACGCCCGCGCCGCCCGCGACTCGGGCAGGCTGGCCAGGGAGATCATGCCCGTCACGATCCCCGCGACGCGAAAGACCCCGGAGCGGACCATAACTGACGACGAATTCATCCGCGACGACACCACGATGGAGCGGTTAGCTGCCCTACCCGCTCAGCCGGGCACGACCCAGATGACCGCGGGCAACTCCACACCGCTGTCCGACGGGGCCGCCGCGCTGATCCTGGCCTCCTCGGCACGGGCCGACGAACTCGGCGTCGTCCCGCTGGCCCGGATGGTGTCCTCGGCCGTCTACGGCAACGATCCACTGCTGATGGGCATCGCACCAGCCTGGGCGCTACCGCTGGCGCTGCGACGCGCAGGCTTGAGCCCCGAACAAATCGACATCTGGGAAATCCACGAGGCCTTCAGCGCGCAAGCCCTCGGTGTACTCCGAGAGCTGCCCATCCAACTCGACGGATTCCAGATTCCCGACGACAAACTCACCCCCAATGGGGGCGCCGTGGCCATCGGGCATCCGTTCGGCGCCACGGGCGCACGTTACGTCCTGACCCTAGCCACCGAGCTGCGCGAACGAGAGCTCCGCTACGGCGCCATCGGCGTGTGCATCGGCTCGGGACAAGGCGTGGCAATGATTCTGGAAAACCCAAGGGCCGCCTGACCGCGCTCCCGCCTTCCGGCGCCGAACACTCAGCCATGGACTCCTCCCACGATCGAGCGCGCACCGTCCGCGTCGCGGCGTGCACCATGCGAACCACGCTGGGCGATCCAGCGGCTAACGCAGAAGCCATGCTCGACATCGCGCGCCAATGCCACGACGAACGCGCCGCACTGGCGGTCTTCCCTGAACTAGCAATGACCGGCTACTCCCTCGATGACATCCTGATGCAGGACGCAGTCCTGGACGCCGTCGAAGACGAACTACAACGCATTGTCCAAGCTTCCATCGAGTTGCTCCCAGTTCTGGTGATCGGCGCGCCGCTGCGCCATCTGCACCGCATCTACAACACCGCCGTCGTGATCCATCGTGGCCGCATATTGGGCGTCGTCCCGAAGTCCTATCTACCGACCTACCGCGAGTTCTACGAGCTTCGTCAGATGGCCGCAGGCGACGACATCTGCGGTGAAATCGGCTTGGGTCGCAGCACAACCCGCGTACGAGCGCCGTTCGGTCCCGACCTGCTGTTCACGGCGTCCGGCATGACCGGCTTCACTCTTCACGTTGAAATCTGTGAAGACATGTGGATCCCCATTCCGCCCAGCGCTCACGCCGCCCTGGCCGGCGCCACGGTGCTGACCAACCTCTCTGGAAGCCCCGTCACCATCGGTCGCGCCGAAGATCGAGGGCTGCTGGCTCGATCAGCGTCGCTGCGCTGCGCCGCCGCATACGTCTACGCGTCGGCGGGGCAGGGCGAGTCGACAACCGACCTCTCATGGGATGGCCAGACGATGATTTGGGAGAACGGCGTGTGTCTAGCGGAATCACAACGCTTTTCAACGAAACCGACATATTGCATTGCCGACGTCGACCTCCGGCTGTTGTGCTCAACGAGGCGACAGACCGGCATATTCGATGCGAATCGCAAACACCATCACCCAAGCCGAGCCGGGTTCCGTGAGATCGAGTTCAGCATGGAACCGCCAATGAACGTTTGCAGCTAAGCCCGCAAGTGATCAGCGAGAGCGCGGGGGAGGCCGACTACCTGGGTGCGCAGTATCCCACTGCGCCTCGATCCTGGTCACACGGCGATTCTCTACGACGAACCACAGCGCTCCGGCGACCGCGCCGAGAATGGCGATGAGGACCGTGGTGGACAGCCATTCGAAATGTCGATAGGCGGCAGCTAGGGCCGTGCTGATCGACCCGAGCGTCGATACGGCCAGGAGGATTAATCCTGGCCAGAAGAAGTTGTCCTTCAACACGATGCCAGCGTGCGGTTGCGTGGTCCGAAAGTGATCCGTCGGATCGTCATGCGTGTCTCCCATCACCGCTCCCTCCGTCGTCGGGCGAAATAGCAAGATTGAGTCAATGAGCGGGGTCGCCGCGGTGAGCATTCGGTCAAGTGGAGCCAGCCCCGTCGCGGACGAGCAACTCGGGCAGCGTAATCGCCCCGATCGTTGTCACCAGCCACACCACAACCGTCGTGGCCAGCCACGATTTCGTGCCGTCAATAGTGAGTCCGTTCGTCAGACTCGACGCAAGGATCAACGCGATGATCGTCAATGCCAATCCGGCGCCCCCGAGGAGCAGCGACGCATACCGATGGGGCAATTTCGAGATCGACAACGACAGGACCGCCTGCGCTACCGCGAACACCAGCACGGCGATGATGAAGCCCGGTATCGACGACGAAACTCCGGGAACGATCCACGCCGCGACCACGAGTCCGGTTGCCCACGATGCCAGAAGTAAAACTGCCCGTAGCAGGACCTGCCTCATGGGGATGGCCGAAGGTCGGCGAGCTCAGGCTCGGCAGAGAACAACGATGAGGGCCGGACCCACCGCCAGAAGGATGAACCAGCATCGGCGCCGCGACGGCTTCGAGGCCGTCGCACTGTTGTCGATGTTCGTTCGATGAGGTACTCGCTTGGCCGATGTTCCGCGCGAAGGAGGTAATCACTGTAGGTGTTGGTCATGATGCGAAACAGCCAGGTCCGAAGGTTCGTTCCGTCGGAAAAGGTATTGAAGCCGGCGTAAGCCTTGAGCATCGTTTCCTGCAGGAGATCTTCGGCGTCCACGCCGTTGCAGGTCAGTCGGCGGGCGCGGGCGTTGAGTTGGCTCAAATGCGGGAGCGCGTCGTTGATGAACCTCGCGGTCAGCTCTGGATCGCGTGTAGCGAGCAGCGAGTCGCTGTCTGCTAGGTGCCCAACGGTCAATGCCATGGGGACATCCTGGCCATGGTCGGGGTGAGTCGTCATCGTCCTGGTCGCCGATTCACCCGGGTGAATCCGCCGCAACGTCACTCGGCTCAAGCCGCACCGAATTCCGGCTTCCCGCTCAGCACCAACGGCGCCAGCTGCTTGCGCCGTACGTGTCCAGAAGTTGGACATCGTGGCGTCCGCTCGCCATGTGACGCTGAAATTCGGGAATCACAGCGGTATTTCGGTAACTCGTTACCGGGTGCCGCGCCCGGAATCAGCCCTACTCGTCGCTGGCGAAGAAATGTGAGAAAGCCATGTTCATGCCGATTGCGATCTTCATGATCGTGTTGTCCCCGCTGTTCATACCGCTGGCCGTCACGGCATTGCATGTCCGTGACAACTGGCGCCTCCGGCGGGTGGCGCAACGCTCGAGCTAGCTCCCGGGGAATGTAACAACGCTCCTGTGCTGGGCAAGAAGCATGTCACGCCGTGGTGGCTGCTCAGCGCTCCTTGGGCAGCACGGGTCCGCATTGGCCATTTGCCAGGGCTCAAACTGCGTGGTCGATCGCGAATCAGCCTAAATGTGTCATATTTCTTGACAACGAGGCATTCCGTGTTACATAGTGACGGCGATCACAACGCTCACCCTCGCTCGACGGAAGAAGCGCATGCCAACTCTGGACGCTCCCGGGGCCACGTTGCACTACCGGACGGTCGGGGATGGCGCACCGCTAGTGCTGGTGCATGGTTCCTCGACTGACATGACCACCTGGGACGGCGTGATCGACCAGCTCGCGCAGGACCACCGCGTCATCGTCTACGACCGCCGCGGATACGGGCAGTCACGACACGAGCCGGTCCGGGACCACCGGATTCACGCCCGAGATCTGACGCTGCTGCTGAGGGAGGTGGCAGCGGGCCCAGCCACCGTCATCGGGTGGAGTTCGGGCGGTAACGTCGCCCTTGCCGCCGCTGTCAAGAATCCCGAACTCTTCTCTGCGTTGGGCGTCGTCGAAGCGCCCTTTCACGGTTTGCGTCATGCTGATCGCGCCGTGCTCGCTACGGCATTGCGGCTCAAGCTCACTCAATGGCGCGGCCGCCCGATTGAGGCCGCCGAGACCTTCCTCCGGTTCGGCTCGGCCCTGCGGTCGGGCGGCAACGTCTACGACATGCTCGACGACGACGCGCGCCAGGGGCTGCTGGCGAACTCCGCACCCGTGCTCGCGGAATGGGATCCGTATTACTTCGGCGTGATGGCCGAGCACGTGCCGCTGCGCGCGGTGGCTGCCATGCCGGTGCCGCTGACCTGGATTCTGGGTGCCGAGAGCGCACCGTGGATCGGCGGCCTGCACGCGCGGGTGGCGAGGCGACGGCCCGACATGCGCACGGTGGTGATTCCCGGTGCCAGCCACCTCGTTCATTTCGACAGGCCCGCCGAGTTCGTGGCCGCCGTGCAAGACGTCGCCGCCAATCAGCACGCGCGACCAAACATCAGGCTCGTCAAGGGATGTCGTGACCACGGCTAGCGCCGAAGGATCCACCAGGACGCTCATCGAAACGTCCTGGCGTCGGGTAGCGATGAGCGGCCTTTGTCCATCTGCCTCGGTCGACGATGCGGAGATCGAGGAGATCGACCGCCGCAGCCGCCTCATGGTGGCGGCAACGCCGGTTCTCGACGAGATGGCCGCCGAACTCACTGGCACGCGTTTCGCGGTAATCCTTGCCGACCGCAACGCCTTGTTGACCGACTTCCGCTTCGGGCAAGAACGGCTGCGGCCCAAACTTCACGACGTCGGCACCGTGGAAGGCCGCCGATTTCGCGAGGAGACAACGGGAACCAACTCGATTGCCACCGCCTTCGAGCTGCGGCGGGGCGTGGCGGTGCGCGGCGACGAGCACTACGTCGAATCGTTGAAGAGGTTCAGCTGCTACGGCCAGCCGATCATTCATCCGGTCACCCAGCGAGTGGAGGGCGTACTGGACATCACCTGCTTGTTGGAGGACGATCATCCGCTGCTAGCACCGTTCGTGATCCGCTCGGCCCGACAGGTCGGTGAACGCCTGCTCGAGCACGCGCGCGAGTCGGAAAGGCGCGTCTTCAACGACTTTCAGCATGCGGCCGCGAGGGCACGCTCCCGGCCCGTCATCGCGATCGGCGACGACATCTTCCTTGCCAACGCTGCGGCGATGCAGGTCGTCCAGCCGGACGATCAAGCGGTGCTGCGGGCCGCATCGGTCGACGTTCCCACGAACCGGGAAGCGATGCTGCCGATCCGGTTGGTTTCCGGCCGGGAGGTGATTGCTTCGCTGAGCCGCGTGTCAGGCACCACTGCGGTCGTCATCACGTTGACCGACGAGGCCCCGCCCCGCCCCGTTGCGGTGAGGGCGGGCACACGGACCAGGACATTGATCTCCGGCGAGCCAGGCTCGGGCAGGACGACGACTGCGGCCGCCATTGCCGGCACGGCTGCCCGATGGTTCGACTGCAGCGAGATCCTCGAGCCGGGTGAGCGTGCGTGGTTTCGTCGCCTCGACGAGTGCTTGCTTGAACGCGGCTGCGTCGTCATCGAATCGGTCGACGCCCTGCCTGCGGCGTCGGTTCATCGCATGGCCGACTGCATCAGATCCGCGACGGCCCGGGTGGTCCTGACCAGCGTTCCCCCCGACTGGATGGGGCCGGCACATGCGGCGCTCCTCGCCGACTGTCGGGAGAGAGTGGAACTGGCAGCGCTGCGTCAGCGGCGCGCCGAGATTCCCCTCCTGCTCAAGAACGCCCTCACCGAGATGGGCGCGGCGTCGCAACTGCGTTTCACGCCCGCCGCACTGGAGGCATTGGCGCGACACGAATGGCCAGGAAACTTCCGCGAGCTCTGCTCCGTCGTGGGTGACATCTGCGAGAGGCGCCGGGTCGGAGACGTCACCGTCGCCGATCTCCCCGCGAGCTACCAGAACCCACCCAGGAGACGGCTGAGCCCGATCGAGCAAGCGGAGCGTGACGCGATCGCCAATGCCCTCCGGCTGGCCGGAGGAAACAAGAAGGCAGCGGCGCAACAACTGGGCATCAGCCGCACGACGCTGTACAAGGCGCTGCGTTCATACGGTCTCGCTGCGGCGTCCTAGCGGTGTCCAGAAGTTGGACACGCGTCGTGCGGAATTGGTGTGAGGCTGGACGAAAGTAGCGATACCGCAGTCACTTCGGCATGAGTGAGGAATCCAGATGAAGACGCAGGCGGCCATTCTGTGGGAGCGCGGTGGCGCGTGGAGTGTCGAAGAGGTCGAGCTGGACCCGCCGAAGCACGGTGAGGTGCTCGTCGAGATGGGCGGCAGCGGCCTGTGCCACTCCGACGAACACGTGGTCACCGGCGACCTGCCGTGGCCGATTCCGATGATCGGTGGGCACGAGGGCGCAGGCACGGTCCTCGAGACCGGGCCGGGTGTCGAAGGCTTGACCGCAGGCGATCGTGTCATCTTCGGCTTCATCCCGTCGTGCGGGCGGTGCTCGGCATGTTCGGACGGCATGCAGAACCTGTGCGAGTTGGGCCAGTATCTCGGCGACGGCACGCAGATCTCGGATCACACGTCGCGCCATCACGCTCGCGGCCAGGACATCGGCCTCATGTGTCTGCTGGGCACGTTCGCCCAACACACCGTGGTCAGCGAGGCGAACTGCATCAAGCTCGACGACGACATCGCACTGGACAAGGCCTGCCTGCTGGGATGTGGCGTGGTGACCGGCTGGGGTTCGGCCGTGTTCGCCGGCGGCGTCAAGGCGGGCGATACGACGGTCGTCATCGGCACCGGTGGCATCGGGATCAACGCCGTCCAGGGCGCTGCCCTGAACGGATCGCAGTACGTCGTCGCCGTGGACCCGGTTGCGTTCAAGCGGGAGAAGGCTCTGGAATTCGGCGCCACCCACGCCGTCGGGAGCAGCGAGGAGGCCACTGCGCTGGTCGACGAACTCACGTATGGCCGCGGCGCGAACGTCGTGGTGAACACCATGGGCGTTGGTGAAGGCGATCAGATCGGCAAGAGCTTGGCCATGGCCGCCAAACGCGGCACCGTGGTGGTGACCAACCTGCATCGCGCCACCGAGGAAACGGTGACGCTGAATGCTCTGGATCTGGTGCTGATGGAGAAGAAGGTCGTCGGTTCCCTGTTCGGCACCGCCAATCCCCGGTTGCACATTCCGAAGCTGCTCAGCCTCTATCGGAGCGGTCACCTCAAGCTCGACGAGCTCGCCACGCGCACATACAAACTCGACGACATCAACACCGGATATCAAGACATGCGCGACGGCCGAAATCTCCGCGGCGTGATTACCTTCTAAGGGGTTGAACATGGATTACGACAACTTGTTCATCGATGGCCAATGGGTGCCGCCGAGTTCGGCGCAGCGGATCACGGCGATCTCGGCAAGCACCGAAGAAGTCATCGGCTCGACGCCGGAAGCGCAGGAACTCGACGTCGACGCGGCCGTCTTGGCGGCTCGTCGCGCGTTCGTCGACCCGTCGGGGTGGGCGCACTGGTCACCGGCGGACCGCGCGGCGGCCATGGAACGTCTCGCCGACGTGCTCGAGCGCCGTGCAGAGGACGTCGTGCAATGCGTCAGCGCCCAAAACGGCATGCCCGTAGCCGTCGCGCGGCAACTCGAGGGCGTATTTCCCGTTGTGCTGCTTCGCTATTACGCGAGCCTGACGCGGGAGGCCGTCGCCGACGACCTGCGGCCCGGCGTCTTCGGCGGCAACATCCTCGTACGTCGGGAACCGCTTGGCGTCGTCGGCGCGATCGTGCCGTGGAACTTCCCGCAAACCCTGGCGGCGTTCAAGTACGCGGCCGCGTTGGCGGCGGGGTGCACGCTGGTCATCAAGCCATCGCTCGAAACCGTCCTCGACTCCTACGTCTTCGCCGAGGCCGTCGCCGAAGCAGGACTTCCGCCCGGTGTGATCAACGTGATTCCCGGCGGCCGCGACGTCGGCGCCTACCTCGTAGCGCACCCTGCTGTCGACAAGGTTGCGTTCACCGGGTCGACGACGGCAGGCCGGGCCATCGGGGAAGTGTGCGGCAAGCTGCTGAAGCCCGTGACGCTCGAACTGGGCGGCAAGTCGGCGGCGATCGTGCTCGACGACGCCGACCTCGACCTGGAGACCGTCGGCCAGGACCTCTTCACCGCCACGCTGCTGAACAACGGCCAGACCTGCTTCCTCGGCACTAGGGTGCTCGCGCCCAGGAGCCGATATGCCGAAATCGTGGATCTCTTCACCGCTTTCGCGGAATCGTTGACGGTGGGCGATGCGCTGGACGATGCCACCCAGATCGGTCCCATGGCCACCGCAGGCCAGCGGGATCGGGTGGAGCGCTACATCGCCAAGGGCCGCGGGGACGGCGCCCGCATCACGTGCGGCGGCGGTCGTCCCGCCGGATTGGACAAGGGCTGGTTCGTCGAACCGACGGTGTTCGCAGACGTCGACAACCAGCACACCATTGCGCAGCAAGAGATCTTCGGGCCGGTGCTGTCGATCATTCCGTACGACGACGACCAGGATGCGGTGCGGATCGCCAATGACTCCGACTACGGGCTCGGCGGGACGGTGTGGACCAGCGACCCCGACCGGGGGATTGCCGTTGCGGCGCAAGTACAGACGGGCACCATCGGCGTCAACACCTATCTGCCCGATCCGGCCGCGCCGTTCGGGGGTACCAAGGCCAGCGGCCTGGGTCGCGAGCTGGGCCCCGAGGGTCTTGCCAACTACCAGCAGCTGAAGTCGATCTACCTCCGCTAGCCGGTTTCCTCCGGCGAGAAGACGCAAATGTCCGCGACACGCCGGTCATTTGGGGACATTTGCGTCTGCTCGCGCAGGAAACCGACAGGCTAGGAGGAGGTTTGCGACTGCAGGTCGGTCCAATACCGTTGCGCCGCAGCATGCCATTCGTCGTGGCGGCGGTGGAAGAGCTTCGCGGCGCGCGGGCCCGGCCAGTTGTGATCGAGCAGTTCGCGGGGGAGGGCGGGGTCGAGAAACGGGAAACGTCGCCACTCCTGCACCAGCCGCACCTGATCCTGAAAGGCCTGCAGCGGGGTGGTGGCGCGAATCTTGCCGAAGGTGGCCAGAAATTCGTCGTAGCGTTGCTCGACGTCGTCGAGTGACCAGGCGTCCGCGATGAGCGCATCCGGGTCACCGATCGACGCGCGTTGTCCCGTCCAGGCGAAGGCACGCGAGGTGAGGTCGAGTTCGTCGATCACCGCGGCCACGTCGGCCACCTTGTTGGCGTCGGGCAGAATCCACAGCCCGGGACTCGGCGAACCCATCCCCAGCCAGGTGAGGCGCGTGCGTAGCTTGTGCCGGAGTTGACGCTGGGTCTCGGGAATGGCGACCGACACGACGAGCCAGCCGCCGTCCCACGGTCGGGTCTCGCTCATGAAACCGTAGATGCGCCTGGTGCCTTCGGCGAGCAGTCGGGTACCGGGTTGGGTGATGTGCCAGCTCACGCGGCGGCCCGACTTCTCCGACTCCAACATTCCGTCGGCGGCGGACCGGGCGATCGCCTGGCGAGCGGACTTCTCCTCGACGCCGAGCGCCGCCAGGCCCGCGACGAGGGTGGCGGTCCAGACGGGCGTCCCGCGCGGGTGCACGAACTCGCCGAGCACCGTGAGCAGGAGGCTGCGGGCACTTGCCGAGCCCAGTTCCCGCCGCCGTGAGCCGGCGGGTAGCGCCTCGTCGTCGGCGGCGCGCTCACCTGCGCTCACGCGCTCATCCTTACCCAGCGGGCGAAACTCATGCCGTGGAGCGTACAACCACGGGCAAAGCCGCTGGCGGACATCGATAACATGCTACATAGTCTTGTATATTCGGGATGAAACTGTAGACTAATAACCGTGATCGACGGCCACATCGTTATCGACGCACACGTGCATGCCCCACTGTTGAGCACGCTGAACCCGGCGTGGTTGGAGTGGGCCGACACGTTCTCGCGTGACCATCCATGGCGCGACGCGTATGACGCGGACACACCGGATCCGGCGGCGCTCGACGCCCTGCTCGGTGCCGAAGGGGTCGATCACGCGCTGCTGTTCTGCGAATACAGTCCGCGCACCACGGGCATCCAGGCGATCGAGGACGTCGTCCCGATCGTCCGGTTCAACCGCAACCGGTTCAGCCTCGTCGCCAACATCAACCCGCACCTGCACTTTCCCCTCGTCGACGAGCTGCAGCGTCAGCTCGACCTCGGTGCCGTCGCCCTCAAACTGCATCCCGTGCACGCCCGGTTCGACCCGGGCGGCAAGGAGCTGTACCCGGTCTTCGCGCGGTGCAGTGACCTGGGCGTGCCGGTGATCTTGCACTCCGGCGTGTCCAGCTTTCCCGGAGCGCAGACCAGCTGCGGCAACCCGGAACTGCTGCTCGACGCGACCGAGTACTTCCCAGACCTGCAATTCGTGTTCGCCCACGGTGGGCGTGGCTGGTGGTACGACGTCGCCGCGTTCATGGCGCAGTCGAAGCGCAACGTCTGGCTGGACCTCGCGGGCCTGCCGCCCAAGAAGCTGCCCGAGTACTACCAACGGTTCGAGCTGGCCAAGATCGCGCAGAAGATGATCTTCGGCACCGATTGGCCCGGTGTCCCCGGGGCGCGCCGCAACGTCGAAGCGCTGATGGGACTTGGCTTGCCGGACGACACGCTCACCGGAGTGCTGTCGGTCAACGCGCGAAAGATCTTCACCCGCTTGTCGTTCGACCCGAAGGTGGATCGGTGAGCCCGGTA
The DNA here is from genome assembly GCA_963849055.1 of uncultured Actinomycetota bacterium. GTDB lineage: Bacteria > Actinomycetota > Actinomycetes > Mycobacteriales > Mycobacteriaceae > Mycobacterium. Next base: position 70,723 of record CAWKFI010000007.1, on the reverse strand, counting down.
TCGGCGGTCGGCGTGATCGGGGCGGGCACGATGGGTGTGGGCATCGCCTACGTCTTCGCTCAAGCCGGCTGCGCGGTCACCGTCGTCGAACCCGATCGCACGCGCGCCGCTGCCGCACAGCAGACCATCGTCGCCAGGGCGGATCGGCTGCACGCCGAGAACCGGCTGCCCGCCGAGACCGCCGAACGCATCCGGGAGACCATCACCACTGTCGATTCCGTCGATGACCTGCCGATGGGTTTGGATCTGATCGTCGAAGCCGTGCCCGAGGACCTCGAGCTCAAGCAGTCGATCCTCGCGGCGGCCGAGCACCGCGAGCCCGCCATGCTCGCGACCAACACCAGCGCACTGAGCATCTCGCAGATGGCGAAGTCCCTGCGCCGTCCGCAATGCCTGGTCGGCCTGCACTTCTTCAATCCGGTCTGGACGATGCCGCTGCTCGAGATCGTTCGTGGCTCGGCGACTTCCGACGACGTCATCGACACCGCACGCGACATCGGACGGCTCATCGGCAAGGAGACCATCGTCGTGCGCGACTGTCCGGGGTTCGCCACCAGCCGGCTGGGCGTCGCCCTCGGACTCGAGGCGATTCGCATGCTCGAGGACGGCGTGGCGTCGCCCGAGGATATCGATCGGGCGATGGTGCTGGGTTATCGGCACCCGATGGGCCCGTTGCGGCTGACCGACCTGGTGGGCCTGGACGTCAGATTGCACATCGCCCGGCAGCTCGCCGACAGCCTCGGCCCGCGATTCACGCCGCCGCAGCTGCTGATCGACAAGGTGGCCGCCGGCGATCTCGGCAAGAAGTCGGGCCGTGGCTTCTACGACTGGGATGCGTTGTGACCACGCGGGAATGCCTGCGCATCACCGAATCCGACGGTGTCCTCGAAGTGGTCTTGGACCGGCCGGCGCAGCGCAACGCCATCGACGCCGGCATGGTGGCCGAGCTCCACGCCGTGTGCGACGAACTCGAAAGCCGCCCCCGCCCGGCGATCATCACCGGGGGCGCCGACGGGATGTTCGTCGGTGGCGCGGACATCGCGCAACTTCGCGACCGCGGCCGCGACGACGCGCTGGCGGGCATCAACCTCAGACTGTTCGACCGCCTTCGCGCCCTGCCGATGCCGACGATCGCGGCCATCGACGGGTTGGCACTCGGTGGCGGCGCCGAACTCGCCTACGCCTGCGACCTCCGGATCGCCACTCCCAGGGCGGGCTTCGGGCAACCGGAGCCCAGGCTGGGCATCATCGCCGGCGCGGGCGCGACCTACCGCCTCATGCGGCTCGTCGGCGAAAGCGTCGCCAAGCAAGTACTTCTCGCGGGCGTGCAGATATCCGCGGCCCGTGCGCTCGAACTCGGCCTCGTGCACTCGGTCGTCGAACCGAGCCAGCTGCTCGAGGCCGCACGTCACCTCGCCGCCCAGATGCTGCAGAGCTCAGCGATCGCCCTGCGAATGACCAAGCTCGCCGTCGACGCCGCTCCGGAAGCGCACCCCCAAATCGATCTGGCGATTCAGGCCATGTTGTTCGAAGACGCCGAAAAATACCGCCGGATGAGCGAATTCCTCGACCGGCGCAAGCACCCCGAGAGGACGTCCCCCCGATGACCGACATTCTGCCCAGCTTCGTCTGCGGCCAGTGGCAACACCCGGCGGACGAGGGAAGGGTGCTCCTCGATGCGGCCACCGCCGAACCGATCGTCCGGGTATCCAACCAGCCGCTCGACTATCCCGCGGTCCTCGACTACGCCCGAACCGTCGGCGGGCCGGCGTTGCGCGACATGACGTTCCACCAACGGGCCCTCGCGCTGAAGGCGCTTGGCAAGCACCTCTCCGCGCGGATTCCGCAGTTGACCGACCTGTCCCTGCGTACGGGCGCCACCCGACGTGATTCGGCCATCGACGTCGACGGCGGCATCGGGGTGCTGTTCGTGTACGCCAGCAAGGGCGTGAAAGAGCTGCCGGATCAACACATCCTGCGCGACGGGGACTTCGAACCACTGGGCAAGGCAGGCACGTTCGGCGTCCAGCACGTGATGAGCCCGCTGCTGGGTGCGTTCGTCCAGATCAACGCGTTCAACTTTCCCGTGTGGGGCATGCTCGAGAAGTTCGCGCCTGCGTTCCTGGCCGGGATGCCCAGCGTCGTCAAGCCCGCTAGCCAGACCGCGTACCTCACAGAACTGGCCGTGCGGGAGATCGTCGACTCCGGCCTGCTTCCGGATGGTGCCCTGCAGCTGGTGTGCGCGCGCCCGGACGGGCTCCTCGAATCGCTGACCGGGCAAGACGTGGTCTCGGTGACGGGTTCGCACGCGACGGCCACCACACTGCGCCGGCATCCCACCATCGCGGGCAACGCCGTGCGGTTCACCGCGGAGGCCGACTCGCTCAACAGCAGCATCCTCGGCGAGGACGTCACCGCCGGCAGTCCGGAATTCGATCTCTTCGTCCGCGGGCTGGTCACCGAGATGACCCAGAAGGCCGGGCAGAAGTGCACGGCGATTCGCCGGGCCTTCGTACCGCGAGCGCTCGCCGACGACGTGGAATCCGCCGTGTGCGAACGCTTGTCGAAGACCACCGTCGGAGACCCGCGCGACGAGACCGTCAGAATGGGGCCGCTGGTGGGGCTGGCGCAGCGTGACGACGTCCGCACGGCGACGGCGAGGCTCGCCAAGACGGGCCGAATCGTCTTCGGCGACATCGAGTCTGCGCCGCAGAACCTGTCGCCGGGGGCCGACGCCGAGCGGGGAGCGTTCCAATCGCCCGTCCTGTTGCGGTTCGACGACCCCCGCGAGCCGGAACCCCACACGACAGAGGCCTTCGGCCCGGTGAGTTCTCTCCTGCCGTACGCGAACCTCGACGAGGCGCTCGACCTGGTGACCCGTGGCGAGGGAAGCCTGGTGGCGTCCATCGTCACCTCCGACGCCGCAATCGCGCACGCGGCGGTGGCTGCGACCGCGCCCTGGCACGGTCGGCTACTGGTACTGAACGCCGACAACGCGGCCGAAAGCACCGGTCACGGGGCGGCCGTTCCCCATGCCGTGCACGGCGGGCCCGGCCGCGCCGGTGGCGGCGAGGAACTGGCAGGCCTGCGCAGTCTCGGGCACTTCATGCAGCGCACCGCCGTGCAGGGCAGCCCCGACTTCCTCGCCGAACTCGGGGCCCCGCAGGCGAATCGAAGATAGTCTACAAATACATGGACGAGACGCAGAGGAAGTGTAGAATGAATGACAAGCATTCAGTCGGAGGAGAACACCATGACCGTTGAACACGAACGCACCGGAGCCGCACCGGTGCCAACCGGCCCGGTGAGCAAGATCGACTACAGCGAGCGCATTCCCAATAACGTCAACCTCTCCGAAGACCGGCGGCTGCAGCGCGCGCTCGAAGGCTGGCAGCCGAAGTTCCTCGACTGGTGGAAGACGCTCGGGCCTGCGCTGCAGACCAAGGACGTCTACCTGCGCACGGCGATTGCGGTCGGACGCGACGGATGGGCACACTTCGACCACGTTCCGATGGAGGAGTACCGCTGGGGCATCTTCCTTGCGGAACGCGACGACGAGCGCACCATCGCGTTCGGGCAGCACAAGGGCAAGCCGGCGTGGCAAGAGGTGCCCGGCGAGTACCGGGCGGAGCTGATGCGGCTGATCACGGTGCAGGGCGACACCGAGCCCGCCTCCGTCGAGCAGCAACGCATCCTCGGCAACACCGCTCCCAGCCTGTACGACCTGCGAAATCTGTTTCAGGTCAACGTCGAAGAGGGACGCCACCTCTGGGCGATGGTGTACCTCCTGCACGCCTACTTCGGCCGCGAAGGCCGGGAGGAAGCCGAGCAGCTGCTCAAACGAAACTCCGGCGACCTCGACTCGCCCCGCATCCTCGGCGCCTTCAACGAAGAGACCACCGACTGGCTGCAGTTCTTCATGTTCACCTACTTCACCGACCGGGACGGCAAGTACCAGCTCGGCACGCTGAAGGAATCGGCGTTCGATCCGCTGGCCCGTACCTGCGAGTTCATGCTCAAGGAGGAGGCCCACCACATGTTCGTCGGGACCACCGGTGTGCAGCGCACCGTGGAGCGCACCGCCGAACTGATGGCACGGCACCAGACGGCCGACATCTTCGAACATGGCGGGATACCGCTCGACGTCATCCAGCGCTACCTCAACTTCCAATATTCGGTATCGATGGACCTGTTCGGCTCCGAGCAGTCCACCAACGCCGCCGCCTACTACACCGGCGGCCTCAAGGGCCGCTGGCAGGAGGCGCGCCGCAAGGACGATCACGTCCTGACCGACGCCACCTACACGGTGCGCACCGTTCGCGACGGCACCATCGTCGAAGAAGAGGTGCCCTACCTGACGGCGCTCAATCTCGACCTGCGCGACGAGTACGTCGCGGACTGCCGCAACGGTGTCCGGCGCTGGAACCAGGCGCTCGAGGACGCCGGTGTCGAGCAGCGCCTCTACCTTCCGCACGAAGGCTTCAACCGCAGGGTCGGCAATTTCTCCGGTCACTTCATCTCGCCCAGCGGCGAGGTACTCAGCGAGGACGACTGGAATCGCCATGCCGGGCAATGGCTGCCCAGCGACGAGGACCGCGCGCGGGTCGCCGAACTGATGGTGGCCCACTACGAGCCCGGCGAGTTCGCGGGTTGGATCGCCGCGCCGAAGACCGGAATCAACGACCAACCAGTCGAATTCGACTACGTACACCTGCGCGAAGAAGCACTGGCCTGATCGCCTTCAGCTCGACACCGGATTAGACGAAGAGAGTGAACTGATGACAGCAACGCTTATCCCCGAGCCGATGACGGCGACGGACGTTCCGGTGGTCGACTTCGACACCGAGCCGTCGGCCTATCGGCACTGGAAACTGGACTTCGACGGAGCAGTGGCAACGCTCACGCTGGCCGTCGATCCGCAAGGTGGCCTGGTGCCCGGCTACGAGTTGAAGATGAACTCGTATGACCTCGGCGTCGACATCGAGCTCTACGACGCCGTGCAGCGCCTGCGGTTCGAGCATCCGGAGGTCAAGGCCGTCGTCGTAACAGGTGGTCTGGATCGGATGTTCTGTGCTGGCGCCAACATTCGCATGCTCGCGCAGTCGACCCACGCGTGGAAGGTCAACTTCTGCAAGTTCACCAACGAAACGCGCAACGGCATCGAGGACGCGACGGAGAACTCGGGTCAGACGTACATCGCCGCACTCAACGGGACGTCGGCCGGCGGTGGCTACGAGCTGGCCGCTGCGTGCGACCAGATCGTATTGCTCGACGACGGTTCGTCGGCCGTGTCGCTGCCCGAGGTGCCGTTGCTCGGCGTGCTTCCAGGAACGGGTGGCCTGACCCGCGTGGTCGACAAACGCAAGGTACGCAAGGACCGGGCCGACATCTTCGCGACAAGGGCCGAGGGGCTGCGCGGCGCCACCGCGGCCGAATGGGGCCTCGTCGACGAGGCCGTGCCGCGCGCCCGCTTCGATGAACGGGTGCACGCCCGCGCCGCGGAGGCCTGCGCAACATCGTCCCGACCCGCGGACGCAACGGGTGTTGTCCTCACCCCGTTGACCCGGCACACCGACGGCGACGTCATCCGCTACGACCACGTCCATGCGACGCTGAACCGCGCCGACCGGCGCGTCGACATCACGGTCACCGGACCCGCCGCCGAACCGCCGGCGGACGCGGAAGGCGCCGTCGCGCAAGGGGTGAACTACTGGCCGCTCGCGATGACCCGCGAACTCGACGACGTCATCCTGCAATTGCGGACCAACGAGCCGGAACTGGGAACGTGGGTCTTCCGCGTCGTCGGCGACGCCGAACTGGTCCGTGCCTACGACCGTCAACTGCAACACGACGCGGACAACTGGTTCATCAACGAGGTGCGGCTGTACTACAAGCGCACGTTGAAGCGCCTCGACGTCACCAGCCGCAGCCTGTTCGCGGTCATCGAACCCGGTAGCGCCTTCGTCGGTTTGCTGCTCGAGCTGGCGCTCGCCAGCGATCGCCAATACATGTTGGACGGGGTGTACGAGGACATCGACCCGGACGCGTCGCCGGCGGCGATCGAGGTCACCGAAGCCAACTTCGGCGCCTACCCGATGGGCAACGGGCTCTCCCGGATGGAGTCCCGCTTCTACGGTCATCCCGAGCAACTGGCGTCAATCGCCGACCGCATCGATGTGCCGTTGGTGGCGTCCGACGCCGACGCACTCGGTCTGGTCACCTCCGCCCTCGACGACATCGACTTCGCCGACGAGCTTCGCATCACCCTCGAAGAACGGGCGTCGCTGTCACCGGATTCGTTGACGGGCATGGAGGCGAATCACCGATTCGTCGGGCCCGAAACGGTGGAGACCAAGATCTTCGGGCGGCTCACGGCATGGCAGAACTGGATCTTCGTGCGGCCCAACGCGGCCGGACCGGAAGGTGCGTTGCGGCGATACGGTACCGGTCAGCGTGCCAGCTTCGACACCAAGCGAGTGTAGCGATGAACGCCTTCAACGCCGCCGACTTCCTGGTGCACCGCCACGTTCGAGACGGAGCCGGACACAAGCTCGCACTTAGCGGTTCGCGCACGCGCACGTACGGCGAGCTGTCCGACGACGTGGCCGGTCTGGCGGCCGGTCTACGCGGTCTCGGCCTGCGCCGCGACGACCGCATCGTGTTGGTGATGGCCGACGACGTCGAGATGGCCACCAGCATCCTGGCCGCGTTTCACGGTGGCTTCGTCGCGGTGCCGGTGTCGACGATGCTCAACGATCGCGAACTGGCGAAGATCGTCGCGGACTCGGGCGCGCGGGTCGTCATCGCCACGCGGGAGTTCCTCGACGCCGTCGCACCGGCAGTCGACGGGTCGCCCGACGTCGCTCACCTGGTGATCGCGGGTGACTACCACGACCTGTCCGTGCCGATCCGCGAGGACGTGACCGTCACGAAATGGACCGAGCTGCTGGGCGTCGGTGAGCCGCCAGCTGCCACCGATCCCGATTCGTGGGCACTGTGGCTCTATACGTCCGGAACCACCGGCACACCGAAGGCCGCGATGCATCGCCACGCCAACATCTTTCACGTCTACGAGACGTACGGCCGGCAGACTCTCGGAATCCGGGCCGACGACCGGTGCCTGTCGGTGGCGAAGATGTTCTTCGCCTACGGCATCGGGAACAGCCTGTTCTTCCCCCTCGGCGCAGGGGCGACGGCGGTCCTGCAGCCGCTGCGCCCGACCCCGGAGTCCATCGGTGAACGGTTGATCGCAGAGACACCGAGCCTGTTCTTCGCCGTGCCGACGTTCTACTCGGCCCTGCTGACCTCCGAGCTGCCCGCCGAAGCGTTCGCCTCTGTCAGGATGTGCGTTTCGGCGGGTGAAACATTGCCCGAGGTAGTGCAGAACAGGTTCAAGGACCGGTTCGGCGTGGACATCCTCGATGGCATCGGTTCCACCGAGGCGTTGCACATCTTCCTGTCGAACGGCCCCGACGACATTCGACCGGGCACCACCGGAAAGGCCGTGCCGGGTTACAAGGTCGAACTGCGCGACGCCGACGGGCACAAGGTGGTGACACCCGGGACGCCAGGGGATCTCTTCGTCAGCGGCGAATCGATCGCTCTCGGATACTGGCGCCGCGCCGACGCCAATCGCACTGTGTTCCAGGGGGAGTGGCTGCGCACCGGCGACACGTACGTCCTCGACGAGGAGGGCTACTACCACTGCCTCGGCCGGTCCAACGATCTACTCAAGGCGGGTGGGATCTGGGTAGCCCCCACCGAGGTCGAGGAACGCCTGCTCGAGCACGAGGGTGTCGCCGAGGCCGCGGTGGTCGGACTGCCCGACGGCGACGGCATCGACAAACCTGCCGCCCTCATCGTGCGCGCACCCGGTCACGGTGACGTCTGTGCCGACGACCTGATCGCCTGGTGCCGGGAAGGTCTGGCGGCCTTCAAACGACCGCGGTCCGTGGACTTCGCCGACGAGCTGCCGAAGACGGCGACCGGCAAGCTACAGCGGTTCCGCGTCCGCGAAATCATGCTCGAACGAGCCAAAACGGAAGTTCTGCGATGACAATCCACTCCGTCGACCTGCTGATCGTTGGAGCAGGCCCGGTCGGCCTCTACGGCGCCTACTACGCGGGAGTGCGCGGACTGCGCGTCGCCGTGATCGATTCGCTCTCGCAGCTCGGTGGCCAGGTCACCGCGATGTATCCGGAGAAGCAGATCTTCGACGTTGCCGGCTACCCTGCCGTGAAGGGCCGCGACCTCGTGGACGCGCTGGCCGAGCAGGCAACGTCGGCCAGCCCGCTCTACCTGCTTGGCCAGGAGGCTCGCCAACTCGTGACCGATTCGTCGGGCGGCCACACCGTCACCACCAGCAGCGGTGACGAGATCCGCTGCGGCGCAATCGTGATCACGGCAGGCATTGGAACGTTCACGCCGCGCAAGTTGCCCGCCGGAGAGGACTTCCTGGGCCGCGGACTCGAGTACTTCGTTCCCGATCCCGGTCCGTACGCCGCGGCCGACGTGGTGATCGTCGGTGGTGGCGACTCGGCCCTCGACTGGGCGCTCATGTTGGAGCCCATCGCCTCGTCGGTGACGGTCGTCCACCGGCGCAACGCGTTCCGCGCGCACGCGGCCACCGTCGCTCAAGTTGAACGGTCGACGGTCGCATTGATCACCGACGCCGAGGTCAGCGGTCTTGGCGGCAACGGTGCCGTCGCACATGCCGACGTCTCGATCAAGGGCGCCGACGAGCCCCGTCGCATCGCGTGTCAGCGGGTGGTCGCGGCGCTGGGGTTCATCGCCAACCTCGGCCCGCTGCGCGACTGGGGCCTCGAACTCCGCGACAACCGGCACGTCGTCGTCGATTCGGCGATGCGCACGGGACGCGCGGGTGTCTTCGCCGCAGGAGACGTCGTCGACTACGACGGCAAGGTGCGGCTGATCTCCGTCGGCTTCGGTGAAGTGGCGACCGCGGTCAACAACGCTGCAGTGCACATCGATCCCCGCGCGCAGCTGTTCCCCGGTCACTCCACCGACGAGCAACCGGCGCCGACGCTCGCCCCCGCGTGAGCAGACACTGACGGGAAGGAGAAGACATGCCGTACGTGATCGCAGGACCGTGCATCGACGTGATGGACAAGTCCTGCATCGAGGAATGCCCCGTGGACTGCATCTACGAGGGCGACCGCAAGCTCTACATCAACCCCAAGGAATGCATCGACTGCGGCGCCTGTGAACCGGTGTGCCCGGTCGAGGCGATCAGCCAGGACCGCCGGGTGGGCGACGACGACCTCGACTTCGTCGAGGACAACCGCCGGTTCTTCACCGACGTGCTCACCGGTCGCGACGAGCCGATCGGAGCGCCCGGCGGATCGCAAGCGGTCGGGGCGATCGGTGTCGACACGCCGATGGTGGCAGCGCGATAGCTCAGAAGACGATGGTCTGGTTGCCGTATCGGATGATGCGGTCCTCGCAGTGCCACAGCACCGCCCGCGACAGTACGGCGCGTTCGACGTCGGCGCCGAGGCGGACGAGGTCGCTGACGCCATGCCTGTGGTCCACCCGCACGACGTCCTGCTCGATGATCGGCCCTTCGTCGAGGTCCTCCGTCACGTAGTGCGCGGTGGCGCCGACGAGTTTGACGCCCCGCTCCCTGGCACGCCGGTACGGTGCCGCGCCGACGAACGAGGGCAGGAACGAGTGATGGATGTTGATCATCGGGCACCCCACCTCGGCCAGGAACGCCGGCGTGATGATCTGCATGTAGCGGGCCAGCACCACCAGGTCGACGTTGCCGCGCAACAGGTCTAGTTGGCGTTGTTCCGCGTCCGCGCGAATGTCCTTGGTGGCGGGTACATGCAGGAACGGCACGCCGAACGGGCGCACCTGGTCGGCGAGATCGGGATGGTTGGAGATCACCATCACCACCGACATGTCCAGCTCGCCACGGCGGTTGCGCCACAACAGGTCCAGTAGGCAGTGGTCGTCCTTCGACGCCATGATCGCCACCCGTTTGGGTTTCGACGCCTCCGTGAGCCTGAAGTCCATGTCGAACCGCGAGGCCAGCTGCTCCCGGAAGTCACGCTCCAACGCGTCCCTGGCTGCGGTCAGTCCTGGGAGGTGAAAGATCGTCCGCTGCACGAACGTTCCGCCGGACTGCTCGGTGGAGTGCTGATCCAGCGAGACGATGTTGGCGCCTGCCGCGGCGAGGAAGGCGCTGACGGCCGACACCAGGCCCGGCCGATCGTCGCAGCGCAACAACAACCGGCCCACGTCCTTGACCGGCAACGCCCCCCCACCGATCGGTGGGTACCCACCGCCATCGGTCGCACCGACGTCGTCTGGATCCGCCATGACCTCACCTCCTGGCGTTGAGCTTGCCGTGACGAGGGCCACCGCCACAAGATCGGCAGCATCCGGCCGCCGTCGGCGGGCACTACGAGCCCTTCTAGTTTGTTTGCCAGCCGTCGCCACGGGTACTCGGTGCGCGCTCGACAATTGCTAGTGGAAAGGCACCCCGATGAGTGCACCGAATCGTCCGTCTACATCGAATGTGTCCACGCGACGGCACCCGGTCCAGTGGGCCAGCCTCGCAGTGGGTGCAGTGTTCCTCCTCGTCGGCGTGCTTGGTTTCGTACCGGGCGTGACGTCCGACTTCGACCAGCTCACGTTCGCGGGCCATGAGTCGAATGCCGCGCTTCTCGGTATCTTCAACGTCTCGATCCTGCACAACGTCGTGCATTTGCTGTTCGGCGTTGCCGGTGTCGCGATGGCGCGTTCGATCACCGGCGCACGCGCATTTCTGATCGGTGGCGGCGTGATCTACCTGGTTCTCTTCCTGTATGGGCTGTTCATCGACCACGACAGCGGTGCCAACTTCGTTCCGGTGAACTCCGCGGACAACTGGCTGCATCTGGTGCTGTCCGTCGGGATGATCGGTCTCGGTGTGGCGCTCACCCGCGACGCCGAAACCGGCCGTACCGCAAGTGATTCCGGCGGCGAGACCCCGGGAATCGTCAACTAGCGGCGCCGAGAAGCCGCGCAGCCAAGCGCAGGTCCGCAACGAGGCCGTCGAACGCCTCGTTGCGGGCCTCGGCTGGCCCGCGCAGCACCGACGACGGATGGACCGTGACGACCACGTCGGGATCCACGGTGTCCAGGGCATCGTCCGACGGAAGGCGAATCACCTCGCCGCGGTGAGCGGTGAGGCGGAAGTCGTTGCCCAACAGTGACTTCGCGGCCGTTGCGCCGAGCAGAACCAGGACGTCGGGCTGGATCGACTGCAGCTCGGCCAGCAGCCAGGGGCGGCAGGCCACCACCTCGGTGCGGCTGGGTGTCTTGTGGATGCGGCGTTTGCCGCGTTCGGCGGGCACGAACTTGAAGTGCTTGACCGCGTTGGTCACGTAGACGGGTCCACGGTCGACACCGGCCGCGTCCAATGCCTTGTCCAGCAGCCGGCCCGCAGGCCCGACGAACGGCTTGCCCGCTCGGTCCTCCTGGTCGCCCGGCTGCTCGCCGACGAGCATCATCCTTGCCGTCTTCGGACCCGCGCCGAACACCGTCTGGTCGGCGGCTTCGAAGAGGTCGCAGCCGCGGCACGACTTCGCGGCGGCCGCGAGTTTGGACAGTTCGTCGGTGTCCGGCACGAACGCCGCGGCACCGCCCAGAGCGCTGCTTGCCTTCACGATCCATCGAATACCCGCCGTGGCGACAACCATTCACCCGTCGATGCCGACGTTCGGTGGGGCAGGTTCAGCGATTGGACAGTTCGTTGCGGACGGCGGCCAGTCCGTCGTCCAGCGTGGTGTAGAGCGGGAAGACCTCGTCGAGATGGGTCAACTTGATCGGCCTGCTGGTCGCCGGGCCGTCCGCGACGACCGCGAAACATCCCGTCGGCGCGAGGTCACGGTGGGTGGCCGCCAAGATCTTCAGGCCCACCGAGGCGAGGAACGTCACGTCGCTCACGTCGATCACCAGGGCGCTGGGCTTCTGGGCGACGAGCTGGTCGGTCACCTCTTCGAGCGCAGGCGCGGTCGCCAGATCTACCACGCCACTGACTGTGAGCACCGCGATGTCGCCGCGGTGCTCGACAGACGTACTCATCGAATCGGGTGTGGGCACCGACCATCCTTCATGTGTGCAGCGAACACGGGGGAGCGTAACCCGCGCTATCGTATGGCGTTGACAAACCACCTGTTTGGCCTCGGTGCTCAGGCTAGTCTCAGCACTGCGACTCGCGCGGTGAGCAACGCGCGGGCAGGATCGGGAGAGCACATTGAGCGATTCACCGATGGACGTCGCTGCTGGCGGCGCAGGCTCCAGCGAGGGGCTGTTGCCGCAGTTGGTCAAACATCTGCGCCAGAATCGCACCGTGCTGCGCGAGGAGTGGGCGCGCCGCATCACCGAGGCCGAACTTCTCACCGCGATGTCACCGGAGGAGATCTTCTCCGAGGCCACCACGGTCTACGACAGCTACGTCGAGGTGTTGGAGACCGGTAGCGTCGAAGCGCTGCAAGACTATGCACGCGACCTGTCCGAACGCATCATCCCGCGAGGCGTCGAAACCGACGAAGTCGTGGGCATCGTGCTGTTGCTGCGCGACGTGCTGGCGCGCTCCCTGTTCGAGAAGTACCAGACCGACTTCGACCTCCTGAACCGCGTTCTCGACGCGTACGAGCCCGCGGCGAACCGCATCGCGAACACCGTGGCGGTCGGCTTCGTTCAGGAACGCGAACGCATCATTCGGCAGCAACAGGAAGCCATTCGCGAGCTGTCCACCCCCGTGCTGCAGGTGCGTGAACAGCTCCTGATTCTGCCGATCATCGGCGTGCTCGACAGCCAGCGCGCCCGACAGGTCACCGAGCAACTGCTTAGGGCGATCCGCGCCAACCGCGCCAAAGTGGTCGTCATCGACATCACCGGTGTGCCCACCATCGACTCGACCGTGGCCAACCACCTGGTGCAGACGGTCGATGCATCGGGGCTGATGGGTGCCAGCGTCATCATCACCGGCCTGTCGTCCGAGATCGCATTGACCCTGGTCACGATCGGGTTGGATCTCTCGAAGATGAATGCCGTCGGTGACCTCCAGGGCGGTATCGAAGAGGCCGAACGCCTGCTGGGTTACGAAGTCAGTCGCACCGGAGATCAGAACGGCTAGAGGGCTCCGGGCCTCCGATGCAGCTGTGAGACTTCATGCCAGTACCGATTCTGAAACAGGGCACCATCCTCATCGCGACGGTGCAGGCGGCCCTCACCGACTCCGACACCGAGCGGCTGCGCTACGACCTGATGGAGCGCGTCAGTCGCTTCCGCGCGCACGGAATCATCGTCGACCTCACGGCCATCGACGTCATGGACTCTTACGCGGCCCGCTCACTGCGGACGATCGCGCACATGACCCGGCTGCGGGGCGCGGACACGGTGATCGTCGGCCTGCAGCCCGAGGTCGCGTTCGCGATGGTTCAACTCGGGCTCGCGTTCGACGGCATGCACACCGCGCTGGACCTCGAGGAGGGTTTGGCGCTGCTCAACCGCCATCTTGAGCCGAAGAAGCTGACGGATGGACGCGATGGTGTCGGATGACGTCGTCGTTCCCGTCAACAACCCCGACGACATCGTCGCCGCCCGCCAGGCGGGCCACCGTCTGGCCCGCGAACTCGGCTTCTCACTGACCGACGTCACGATGATCGCGACCGCGATCTCCGAGGTCGCACGCAACATCACCAGCTACGCGGGACGTGGCACGATCAGCGTGGCGGTCGCCGATCGCGAGGGGCGCAAGGCGCTGGTGGTCCGCGCCGAGGACGACGGACCCGGCATCGCCGACATCGAGCGTGCGCTCGAGGACGGATACTCCACCGGCCGCGGCCTCGGGCTCGGGCTGCCCGGTGCGCGCCGGCTGATGGACCGGATGTTCGTCGAGTCGGCGCCGGGGCGAGGCACCGTCGTCGAGATGTGGAAGTGGACGCCGGGCAATGGGTGAGTCCATGACCGAACGCGGACGGCTGGGACCCATCGAATGGGCCACGGCATCGCAACCGATGCCGGGTCAGACCGAGTCCGGCGACCGGGCGATCGCGGTGGACCACGACGGCGATCTGGCTCTGCTCGGCGTGATCGACGGACTCGGCCACGGCGCAGCAGCCGCGACCGCGGCCCAGCGTGCCGCCACCGTGCTGAGCCGGACGCCAGCCGATCCGCTCGACGTCCTGATCGGGTCCTGCCACCGCGAGCTGGCTCGCACCCGGGGTGCCGCCATGACGCTGGCACAGATCGATCTACGCGCCGACCTCCTACGCTGGATGGGCGTGGGAAACGTCACGGCGACGCTGGTCACCCGCGCGGCGAGCGGCATGGAGACCAGATCGTCGGCGCGCCTGCTCGGCGGCATCGTCGGCTACCAGTTGCCCGACCTTCCTACCCCCGAGGCCATTGCGATCCGACCGGGACATCTGCTGGTCGTCGCAAGTGACGGAATCGGCGACGACCACGTCGCCGGTGTCGATTTCGCCGCGTCCGCCGAGGCCACCGCCGAACGCATCCTGGATCAGTACGGCAAGGTCACCGACGACGCGCTGGTCCTGGTGGCCCGCCACCGGGGGCTGCCGTGACGAACGACGCCGGCTTCCAGGATCGCTATGCGCACGCGTTGCACGTTCACCTACGCATGCGCGACGAGGCCACCCTCGCCGTGGGGCACGAGCTGGGCCGGTTGGCCCTGCAGACCCAGCTCAGCATGCTGGAGATCGTCGAAGGCCACTTCCGATTGCTCGAGGACGTCTCTCCACTGAGCGAGGGCGACCATTCGGCGGCCCTGCAGTTCCTGCTGCAGACCTTGGCGACGTTCGACGTCGCCACCCGCGGATTCGTCGACGGGACACGGCGTTACGAATTGCAACGGGCGCGGGCGGACGACCTCGCCGACCGCGACGCCTTCCGGACGGCGTTGGTGAACTCACTTCAGGAAGGATTCTTCGTCGCCGACGACGCAGGCACCGTCATCGAGGTCAACGAGGCGTTCGGCGCGATCACCGGCTACCACTCCGACGGGCTGCCCTATGCGTGGCCGCATCCGTGGGTGGCCGATCAACCGACCGCCGCGGAGCGTCTCGCGCAGCTGATCGAAACCGGCAGCGCCACCTACGAGACCCAAATTCGGTGCCGCGAGGGGCACCAGGCCTGGGTGGCCGTCAGTATCAACGCAGTGACCGCCGTGGCGACCGACCGCGAGACGTTCGTCGGCACGATCCGTGACGTGACCGATGCCAGGGCCTCGGCCGCGCGGAGCAGCGCGGTGATGCGCCTCGCCACCGCGACGGGGAAGGCGAACAGCGTCGCCGAGGTGTTGGCCATGCTGCTCCAGGAATGCCGCTCGGCCATCGACCTTCGCCGGGTGGTGGCGGTCACCTGGCCGGCGAGCGAAGGCGAACCGACCGTCCAGATGGCGGGTGAGCCGTACGTCTCGAGTTGGCGGGACCTCGACCCGGGCCTGCGTGCCATCCTCGAGGATGCGCGTGAGGCGCCCGCGTTGACGGTGCAGCCGGCCCGACCTCCGGGAGGTTCCGGGATCGTCGTTGCGCTCTCCGAATCGGCAGGTGTCACGGTGTGGCTGGAACACGAAGGGCCCCGGGAGTTCAACGCCGACGATCGGCTGTTGCTCACCGCGCTCGTCGGTCATCTCAGCGTGGCCATCCAACACGTCAAGCAATTCGAGTACAGCCGTGAAGCGTCGCTGACACTGCAGCGTGCGATGTTGCCGCCGACGCGGCCACTTCGCGGGTTCGCGGTGCGCTACGAGCCCGCAGTCCGTCCGCTCGAGATCGGCGGTGACTGGTACGACGTGCTGCCCGTCGGTGAGCATCGCATCGGCATCATCGTCGGTGATTGCGTTGGGCGCGGACTGGCCGCGGCCGCGGTGATGGGTCAGCTCCGCAGCTCGGCCCGCGCCCTGTTCCTCACGGGGGCCGAACCCGGGCGGCTGCTGGAGGAATTGGACTCGGTGGCGGCGTTGATCCCGGATGCCTACTGCGCCACGGCCTTCGCGGCAATCCTCGACACCAGCACCGGAGTGTTGCAGTACAGCAGCGCCGGCCACATGCCCGCGGTGCTCGCCTCGCCGGATTCGCTACCGGTGATGCTGACCGATGCGGAATCCGTTCCCCTCGTCGTGCGCGGCGGTACCGCACGCCCGCAGGCGCAGCGAACCCTGCCGCCCGAGGCCACCCTGATCCTGTTCACCGACGGCCTCGTCGAGCGCAGGGACAGTCCGATCGACGCCGGTCTGGCGCACGTTGCCGAAGTCCTGAACGACACCTTGGGCCTGACCGCCGAGTCGGTCGCCGACGCCGTGCTGCGCGAGATGGCGCCGGCCGAGGGTTACGACGACGACGTGGCGATCGTGGTGTACCGCAACGTTCTTGCGCCCCTTCGGCTGGAGCTTCCCGCGGCGGCCGAGCGATTGAGCGAAGTGCGCCAACGGCTTTGGTCCTGGCTGCGGGCGGTGGCCGTCCCCGACGAGCTGGCCAGCGACATCGTGCTCGTGGTCAACGAGGCTGCCACGAACTGCGTCGAGCATGCGTACGTCGACAGCGCCGCGGGCGTCATGGGCGTCGACGCCGGCATCGTCGACGGCGCCGTTCGCGTGCGTGTCGTCGACGACGGCATGTGGAAGACGCCCTCGGGCGACACCCGGCTGCGGGGGCGTGGACTGCCGATGATGGATGCGGTCAGCGAGTCGGTGTTGGTGCAACGGGCACCGACCGGGACGACGGTGGAGATGCGATTTCCCTTGCCGGCCGACAGCGTTGTCGGCTAGTACGTGTCGCTCTCCTCGGTGTTCAGCGGCTTGATCATGAATGGCGACATAACGATTCGATATCGCCGTTGGTCATTCATTCGTACCGAGACGTTAAGGAATCTTAGAAACCTCGGCGAACTCTGGTCGCACGCTTATCGAACTCACCGATATTGGGGTCGAATTCACCCGTCGATCCTGTAACGCTGCGACACGTGGCGGGCAACGGAATCTCCAGCCCCTTCCCCGATCGGCGAAATGGGTAGCTTGGAGAACGGTCGGGGGCATTGGTGACCATTCGCAAGCGAGGGAAATTCGATCATGAAAATCAGTGGTTTCAGCGCGCGTCGACGGATCGTCGGCATGGGGGCCGCCTGTCTCATCGGTGGCGGGCTCGTGGCGACCATCGCCGCACCGACGGCGGCCGCGGCGCCAGACCCGTGCAGCGCCGACGCGGTGGCCTCCACGGTCAGCTCGGTGACCGGTGCGGCGCAGCAGTACCTGGGCAGCCACCCCGGTGCCAACCAGGTGGTGACGGCGGCCTACACCCAGCCGCGACCGCAGGCCGAGGCCAACGTGCGTGGCTACTTCACCGCCAATCCGCAGGAGTACTACGAGCTGCGCGGCATCCTCGCGCCGCTCGGTGACAAGCAGCGCCAGTGCAACGTGCAGGTGCTGTCGCCGGAGCTCGCGTCGGCGTACGCGCAGTTCATGGCCGGCTGACCGGCCTGCCCAAGGCCCACCGCCGAGAGCCTCGGCGGTGGGCCTTTTGCGCTGCGCGGCAACGGTCGCCGGGCGCCCGCCCGAGCCGTTTGCCGCCGGCGTGGCGGGTGTGAATAAGGTGGGAGGCGATAGAACTGACGTCGTTACGGTAAGGGGTTGAGTTGACCAAGGTGATGCAGGGCGTTCGGGTCCTCGAGGTTGCCCAGTTCACGTTCGTGCCCGCCGCCGGGGCGATCCTCGCCGATTGGGGTGCCGACGTCATCAAGGTCGAGCACCCGGTGCGCGGTGACACCCAGCGCGGCTTCATCAACATGGGGGGCTTCGAGCTCAACCCGGACCGGCATCCGCTGATCGAGCACCCCAACCGCGGCAAGCGCAGCGTCGGCATCGACGTGTCGAAGCCGGAGGGCCAAGAAGTGCTCTACGAGATCGCCAAGACCGCCGACGTCTTCCTCACCAACTACATGCCCGCGCAGCGCCAGAAGAACAAGTTCGACGTCGAACACATCAGGGCGGTGAATCCCAACATCATCTACGCGCGTGGTAGTGCCTACGGCGACAAGGGATCCGAACGCGACACCGGCGGATTCGACGGCACCGCCTTCTGGACGCGCAGCGGCGTCGGCCATGCCCTGACTCCGGAAGAACTGGGTGGGGCGCTGTCGCAGGGCATTCCGGCGTTCGGTGACTCGATCGGCGGCATGAACATCGCCGGCGGAATCTCCGCTGCACTGTTCCACCGGGAGCGCACCGGCGAGCCCAGCGAGATCGACGTGTCGCTGCTGAGTACGGCCTGGTGGGCTGCGGGTGCCAGCGTGACGCAGGGCATGGAGACCGGTGAGACCATGCGCTCGCTGATGCCGAATTCGACTGGCCCGTCGGTGAACCCGTTCCTCGGCAACTACACGACCTCCGACGGTGGAACCATCAACCTGTGCATCGTCAGCCCCACCGGCTACATCCGCGATGCCTTCGAGCACCTCGGCATTCCCGAGGCGGCCGACGACCCGCGGTTCTCCGAGGTCCTTCCGCTGATCGAGAATGCCGATGCGGCAGCTGAATTGATATCGCAGGCCATTCGCAGCAAGTCCTTCGACTACTGGCGCCAGCACCTCAAGACCATGAAGGGGCAGTGGGCGCCGTTCCAGAGCCTGGTCGATCTGGGCACCGACGCGCAGGCCATTGCCAACGACATGATCGTCGAGGTAGAAGCGGCCGACGGGGGAGCGCCGTTCAAGGTGGTGCGCGGGCCCATTCAGTTCAACCACGAACCGCTCGAGACGACCCGCGCGCCCCAGGCATCGGAGCACACCGAGCTGGTGCTCATGGAGGTAGGCCTCGACTGGGACCGCATCGAAGCGCTCAAGGATTCCGGGGCGATCGCCTAGGTCGGCTACGCGGAGGTGGCCACCGCGTCCGCGAACAGAATCGAGTCGTGCGACGAGACGACCAAGAGGTCGGGCTCGCTGCGCGCGTTGAGTTGGGCGAGCCGGGAGTGGTTGTCGCGCACGCGCTTCAGGTCGAACGCGACCAGCGTCTCGAAGATTTTGACGCCGATCGGCACGCGCGAATGGCCGTCGACCGTACCGTGGTGGTAGAACGCGTCGCCGCAGTGCAGTACCCAGCGGTGGCCTGCGTCGACCGCGACGCACGCGTGGCCGCGGGTGTGCCCGGGAAGCGGCACCAGGGCGATTCCGGGGGCGATCTCGTCGAGTTCCTTGGCGGCGGCGAATCCCCGCCACGGCTCACCGTCGGCGTCGTGCTCGACGATCTTGGGGCCGTGCGCCCACTGGTAGGGGTTGAAGCGGACCTTCTCCCTTAGCGTCGGCGGCCGCATCGCTCCGAGGGCCTCGGCGGCGGTCACGTGGATCTGGGCGTCGGGAAAGTCGGCGATGCCGCCGATGTGGTCGACGTCGAAGTGCGTCGCGATGATGTGCCGGACGTCGTCTCGGTGGAACCCGAGCGCTTCCACTTGGCGCGCGGCGGTCTCCTCGACGTCGAAACGCGGCCGGACCAGATGGCGCAGGGGCCCGATCAGCGACGGCTCGGCGCACTCCCGAAGCCCGTAGCCGGAGTCGACGAGCACCAACCCGTTGTCGGTCTCCACCAGCAGGACGTGGCATACGAGGGGGCTTCCTGGGAAGTCCATCGTGCCGCAGTTGAGGTGGTGCACCTTCATGGCGCGAGCCGTCCGGCCAGCAACGTCTCCACTTCACGGCGGCAGGCGTCCAGGTCGACGTCGTCGTCGAGCATCGATTGCAACGCGACGCCGCGCAACATGCCGATGATCACGGTGGCGAGACCGACCGGATCCGTGGACTTCGCGAACTCGCCAGACGAGACGCCTCGCTCGATGCGCTTGGCGAGTTCGTCGCGGAACTCGCGATCCGACGCCACCATGGCGGGTCGGACGTCGGGGGAGTCGGTGGCCACTGCGTCCGCCCACAGCACCAGCCGCGCACGATTGGCGGCTTGGGGATGCGCGAGCACCTGAAAGTAGGCCCGCACCAAGCCCATCGCCTCGTCGAGCGCCGAGTCCGACGCGCTCGAGGCAAGGACGTCGGCGCGGAACGCAACGGTGACGGAGTCGACCAGTCGCCGCATCATCGCGCCCTTGGAGCCGAAGTGATGGGTAGCCAGACCGCGGCTGTAGCCGGCGCGTTCACCGATGTTCGCGAGTGTCACGCGGGAGGGCCCGATTTCGCCGATCAGTTCGGCGGCGGCGGCGAGGAGGCGCTGTTCGGCTTCGGCGCGCCGTTCCTCCTGTGTACGACGGGGATCCGTCATTCGGAGTGGGGGACGCCGGCCATGGCGAGCAGCTCACTGCGCCCGATCTGCGTCACCAGGCTGGCCGAGTCGAAGTAGATGCGTTCGTTGACGATGCGATCGTCGTCGAAGAAGAACACCGCGATGATGGGCACGCGGAACGTCTTCCCAGTTGGCGGCAAGCCATAGAATTCGCCGAGATTCGTTCCCAGCAGGTCGAATTCGACGATGACCGCGTCGTCGGCGACGTGGAAGCGGGAGTTGTCGTGGCGCTGGTCGGGGAAGGCCGTCCTGGTGGTGCGGTAGTAGCCCATGACGTCGGCGTCGCCGTCGAACACCTGACCGGTGGCCATGATCTCGTAGTGCGGGTGACCGTCGAACGTGGCCAGGGTGCGGTCGAAGTCGTGCGTCACCTCGGTGTCCATGTGTTCCTTGATGACCGCCAGGCGGCGTTGTCGTAGATCGTCGGTGAGCATCGGCACCCGTTCCGGTCGTCGTAACTAACTAGTTGACTAACAAGTTACTGATATGAGGTGGGTTCGTCAATGGCCGCGTCGCACCGGAAACGCTGCGACGCTGAAATGGTTGCGGCGTACGGTGGTCTGGCTCACCGGCGGATGATCGCCGGATTGGAGGAATATGCAACCATCACGTCGCGGCCGCCACGGTGCGATCACGCGCAGCTTCGTAGGGCCTAGTGCTGCCGAGGCGTTCGTCATCATCGCCATCGCGACCATCCTCATCACGCGCCTGTACCTCCAGCTGACCGGTTATCCGCAGATCGGTGGCGGGGATCTGCACATCGCGCATGCCCTCTACGGCGGCGCGCTGATGATGCTGGCCCTCGTCATCGGCTGGATGACACTGGGTTTCGGCGTCCGCACGGTGTGCGTGGTGATGGGTGGCATCGGCTTCGGCCTGTTCCTCGACGAGGTCGGCAAGTTCGTCACCAAGGACAACGACTACTTCTACGGGCCGGCCGCAGAGATCATGTACGTCCTGGTGGTGCTGATCCTCATCGGCGCGCGCATCGTGCGGGACTTCCGGCCGCTGAGCCCGCGGGAATGCCTGGCCTCGGCGGCATCGATCGCCGCGGACGGCGTGGCCCGCGGCCTGGCCACCCGACGACGTGAGATCGGAGTGGCCCTCGTCGAGCGGGCGCGCGACGGGGGAGCCGACGGCGACGATGCTCGACGGGTCCGCGAGCTGCTCGTCTCGGCCGACCCGGCGCCGGACCGCCTCTACGTCGCGCAGCGCCGGGCACTTGCGTTGATTCCGAACTTCTTCCGCAGTCCATGGTGGGTACCGGTCGTTGGCTGGCTGATGGTGGCGGGCTCGTTCTTCGGCGTGTCCCTCGGTGCGCTCGGCGTCGCGCTCGGCGGCTACTTCTACGAAGATGACCGCCTCACCGTCACGCTCGAGGGTCTCAACGTGCCGTCGGTGATCCTGCTCGTCAGCGCCGTCCTCACGCTCGCCATGGCCCTGCCCGCGATGGTCGCCCGGCACCGCACTCAGGCGACGTGGCCGTTGCGGTGGTTGCGCAACGCCGCCTTGACCTTCACGCTGCTCAACGCCCTCGTCGACTTCGCGACCGAGGGCTTCGGCGCACTGATCAACCTCGCCATCGGACTGTTCACGCTGGCGATCCTGTCGTACCACCTCGACCTCGCCGCGCGCCGCGAAGCCCACGTCGGCGATTCCCACGAAAGGGTCGGCGCCGCTTAGTCTTTCACGGTAAGCGCAGGCACCTACACCGCGCGCAGATACCGTCGGCTGATCACGCGCTGCGCCAGCGACGTGATCGGGCCGGCAAGCCGGCTCCACCACGTTCCGTGCCGGGAGAACGCCGTCACCTCCGCGTACACCGCCTCGCTCGCCGGGTCGTAGCGCACGGCGAACAGTTCCTCACCCGTTTCCGGGTGGCCGGGCAGGGTGCCGTAGGCAAATCCGCGCCGGTCGGGTTCGTCGATCACGTACACCACCCGGCACGGTGCCCGCAGCGGGCCGAGGCCGACGAGGACCTCCGAGCCGACCGCGGCGACCTCCGTCGTGGGCTCGACCCGGACTCCGGCGCCGCGCAGCATGCCCCACCGCATCACCGCGTCGGCGGCTTCCTCGAAGCGCTGCCTGCCGTGGCCGATCACCGCGGATGCGTCCAGATGGTGGTAGCCCGCGGGTAGCGGCCCCGTGGTCGCACCGACCTCGGTGTAGGTCAGCGGCAGCGCCGCCAGATCGCGCAACTTCACCCGATCACCCTGTCACTGCCGGCGTACGGTCGTACAGATGAGTAGCCAATCCGTCGCGGAGGCATCGGGCACGTTCGCGATCGGCGGTGACCTCACGGTCAACCGGCTGGGCTTCGGTGCCATGCGATTGACCGGCCCGGGAGTATGGGGGCCGCCCGCCGACCCCGACGAGTGCATCCGCGTGCTGCGCCGCGCCGTCGAACTCGGCGTCGACTTCATCGACACCGCTGACTCCTACGGCCCCCACGTCTCCGAGGAGTTGATCCGCGAGGCGTTGCATCCTTACACCGACGTCGTCATCGCGACCAAGGCGGGGCTGCTGCGCACGGGGCCGGATCAATGGCCGGTGCTCGGGTACCCGCCCTACCTGAGGCAGGAATGCGAGACGAGCCTCCGACGGCTCGGCGTGGACCGCATCGACCTGTTCCAGCTGCACCGCATCGACGACAAGTATCCGGCCGAGGATCAGCTCGGCGAACTCGTCGCGCTGCAGCAGGAGGGCAAGATCCGGCACATCGGACTGTCCGAGGTCGACGTCGATCAGCTCCGGGCTGCGCAGAAGACGGCAACGATCGTGTCGGTGCAGAACATGTACAACCTCACGAGCCGCGGCGCGGAACCGCTCCTCGATGCGTGCGAGGCCGACGGTATCGGATTCATCCCGTGGTTCCCGCTGGCCGCGGGTCCGCTGGCGGCGCCGGACGGCCCGCTGCAGCGCATGGCGGCCGACCATCGGGCCAGCCCGTCACAGCTCGCGCTGGCCTGGCTGCTCAAGCGTTCACCGGTGATGCTGCCCATCCCTGGAACGTCGAAGGTGGCGCACCTCGAGGAGAACGTCGCAGCCGCCGGCATCGAGCTGTCCGACGAGGAGTTCGACACGTTGAGCCGTGCCGCCTCGACTGGCTGAGCTCGCCGGCGCATACGGTGGCCTGGTGCAACCCGATCCCGAAGACGAGCACCGCGGCGGCGGATTCAACCCGCCGGTGCCCACCAACCGCGGCGGCCCGGACTACGGGCGATTCGTCGAGGCCGTGCGCTCATTGCAGGACCACGCCCGCGCCGCCGACGCGCCCGACGACGTGATCAGCAAGGCCGCCGACATGCTCGAGGACCTCAATCACCTGCTGGCGCCCTACGACGCCGACGAGTGGCACTCGCCGTCGGGACGGCGGATGGACCTGCCCAACCGGGGCAACATCATGCAGGTGCCCGTCGACCTCGTCGTCACCGAGGACGGCCGGGTCGGTGGCACCGCGAAGTTCCGCCGGTTCCATCTCGGTCGCAACGCCGCGGTGCACGGCGGCGCCGTGGCGCTGCTGTTCGATTCGCTGCTGGGCTTCACCGCGTTCAAGCTCAGCAAGACGCGCTACCAGCGCACGGCGTACCTGCACGTGAACTACCGCCAGGTCGCGCCGGTCGAGAAGGAACTGCAGGTCGAGTCCGCCATCGACCGCATCGACGGCCGCAAGATCTTCGTCTCGGGGCGGCTGCTCGACGGCGACGCCGTGCTCTGCGACGCCGAGGCGCTCTTCGTGAAACTGAAGCCGGGGCAGCCATGAGCAAGACCAACGAGTTGAAGCGGCGCTGGGCACGGTGGCGCGACAAGCTGCGCGACCGGCCGGCCGCCGACTTCACCTACCGCATCGTCGTCGGGGTCATCGGACTGGTCGTGCTCGTCGCCGGAATCCTGGCGATCCCTTACCCAGGTCCCGGCTGGGCCATCGTCTTCATCGGCCTGGCCATCCTGGCCACCGAGTTCGAATGGGCACACCGGCTGCTGCGGTACACCCGCGAGCCGCTACGACCGCGTGATGGCCTGGTTCAAGCGGCAGGGCACTGTGGGTGCAGGCCCTTGGCGTCGCGTTCACCGCCGCGGTGGTGCTCGGCACGCTGTGGCTGCTTGGGGCGCTCGGGTGGGCCGCGGCACTGGTGGGCGTCGACTCCGCGGCGCTGAAGAGCCCCATCGGTCTGGGGTCCTGACCACCCGCACCGATAGCATGGTCGCGGTCAGAAACCCCGCACACCCGCATTGAGGAGATCCACCGATGAGCGCCGCCGCCAGCCCAGCCCTAGCAGCCCCGATCCGGGTCGCTGCCGGGACGACCGCAGGGGCGGCGGTTCGTGCTGCGGAGCTGCCGACCAGGGGAGCGCCCGACGCCGTCGTCGTCGTGCGCGACGCCGAGGGCCAGCTGCGTGATCTGTCCTGGGTACCCGAAGCCGACGTCGAGGTGACCCCCGTCGCCGCCGACACCGAGGACGGGCGCAGCGTCATCCGGCACTCGACCGCGCACGTCCTCGCGCAGGCCGTACAGGCTCTGTTTCCCGAGGCGAAGCTCGGCATCGGTCCGCCGATCACCGACGGCTTCTACTACGACTTCGACGTGCCGCGGGCCTTCACGCCGGAGGACCTCGAGGCGCTCGAGAAGCGCATGCGCCAGATCGTCAAGGACGGGCAGCTGTTCGACCGTCGCGTCTACGAGTCCAAGGATCAGGCCCGCGAGGAACTGGCCAACGAGCCATTCAAGCTGGAGCTGATCGACGACAAGTCCGGCGACCCCGACGTCATGGAGGTCGGCGGCGCTGAGCTGACCGCCTACGACAACCTGAATCCCCGCACCCGGGAACGGGTTTGGGGTGACCTGTGCCGCGGACCGCACATCCCGACGACGAAGTACATCCCGGCGTTCAAGCTGACCCGCAGTTCTGCGGCGTACTGGCGCGGCGACCAGGACAACGCCAGCCTGCAGCGCATCTACGGCACCGCCTGGGAGTCGCAGGAGGCGCTCGACCGTCACCTGGAACTGCTCGAGGAGGCGCAGCGGCGCGACCACCGCAGGCTCGGCGCCGAGCTGGACCTGTTCAGCTTCCCCGACGAGATCGGATCCGGCCTGCCGGTCTTCCACCCCAAGGGCGGCATCGTCCGCCGCGAACTGGAGGACTACTCGCGGCGCAAGCACATCGAGGCGGGCTACGAGTTCGTCAACACCCCGCACATCACCAAGGCGCAGCTGTTCCACACCTCGGGGCACCTCGACTGGTACGCGGACGGGATGTTCCCCCCGATGCACATCGACGCCGAGTTCAACGAGGACGGCACGGTGCGCAAGCCCGGCCAGGACTACTACCTGAAGCCGATGAACTGCCCGATGCACTGCCTGATCTTCCGGGCACGCGGCAGGTCGTATCGCGAACTTCCCCTGCGCGCCTTCGAGTTTGGCGCGGTATACCGCTACGAGAAGTCGGGCGTGGTGCACGGGTTGACCCGGGTGCGCGGCCTGACCATGGACGACGCGCACATCTTCTGCACGCGCGATCAGATGCGCGGCGAGCTCACCTCGCTGCTGCAGTTCATCCTCGATCTGCTTGGCGACTACGGCCTCCAGGACTTCTACCTCGAGCTCTCGACGAAGGATCCGAAGAAGTTCGTCGGCTCCGACGAGATCTGGGAAGAGGCGACCACCACGCTCGCCGAGGTGGCCGCCGAGTCGGGCCTGGAACTGGTGCCCGACCCGGGCGGCGCGGCGTTCTACGGCCCGAAGATCTCGGTGCAAGCCCGCGACGCGCTCGGCCGCAGCTGGCAGATGTCGACGATCCAGCTGGACTTCAACTTCCCCGAGCGGTTCGAGCTCGAGTACACCGCCGCCGACGGTTCCCGGCAACGCCCGGTGATGATCCACCGTGCGTTGTTCGGCTCGATCGAGCGGTTCTTCGGCATCCTCACCGAGCACTACGCGGGTGCGTTCCCGGCCTGGCTGGCACCGGTACAGGTGGTGGGCATTCCGGTTTCCGACGCGCACGTGCAGTATCTGGAAGACGTTGCCGCGCAACTGAAGGCGCGTGGCATCCGCGTCGACGTCGATGCCAGCGACGACCGGATGGCCAAGAAGATCGTCAACCACACCAACCAGAAGGTGCCGTTCATGTTGCTCGCCGGCGACAAGGACGTCGACGCGGGGGCGGTCAGCTTCCGGTTCGGCGACCGCACGCAGATCAACGGGGTGCCGCGCGACGAAGCGGTCGATGCCATCGCGGCCTGGATCGCAGCGCGCGAAAACGCCGCTCCCACGGCGGAACTGCTCGAGGTGGGCGCCAAACCGTGACGGATGACTCCGCCTCAGCGATGAGCGCTTGCGCGAAGAGCAGATCCAGCGAAGACCGGGATCGTCGATCACGGCGTAGGCGAAGCCGACCACCTCCAGCGGCTCTGGACGCCGCACCGGATGAGCTACATCGCCGAGTCGCCGATGAAGAAGGGCGAGCAGGGCGGGTCGGCGGCATCGACCGAACCGTTCACCGACATCCCCACGCTGTCCGACGAGGAGGGCCTGGTCGTCGCCCGCGGTGACCTCGTGTACGCGGTGCTCAACCTCTACCCGTACAACCCCGGACACCTGATGGTCGTGCCCTACCGGCGGGTCTCCGAACTCGAGGACCTCACGGTCGAGGAGAGCGCCGAGCTGATGGCGTTCACGCAGAAGGCGATTCGCGTCATCAAGGGTGTCTCGCGGCCGCACGGATTCAACGTCGGACTGAACCTCGGCAGGTCCGCCGGCGGATCCCTTGCCGAGCACCTGCACCTGCACGTGGTGCCGCGGTGGGGTGGGGACGCCAACTTCATCACCATCATCGGCGGCTCCAAGATCATTCCGCAGCTGCTGCGCGACACCCGCCAACTGCTGGCCACCGCATGGGAGGCGCAGCCGTGAGTGACTTCTACCTGTTGACCAGGGCGGCCTACGCGAAGCTCAGCAGGCCGGTGGCGAAGGCCGCACTGCGCACGGGCCTCACCCCGGACAGCATCACCATCATCGGTACCGCCGGAACGATCATCTCAGCACTGACGCTGTTCCCGATCGGGCAGCTGTGGTGGGGGGCGTTCGCGGTCTTCGTGTTCGTGCTGGCCGACATGCTCGACGGTGCGATGGCGCGCGAACGCGGCTTCGGCACCCGCTTCGGTGGGGTGCTCGACGCCACCTGTGATCGGATCGCCGACGGCGCGATCTTTTGCGGCCTGCTGTGGTGGGCCGCCTTCGGTATGCACAGCACCGAGTTGGTGGTGGCCACGATGATCTGCCTGGTCACGTCGCAGGTGGTGTCCTACATCAAGGCGCGCGCAGAGGCCAACGGACTCGAGGGCGGCGGCGGGCTGATCGAACGGCCCGAGCGGCTGATCATCGTGCTGGTCGGCGCCGGGCTGTCGGGCGTGCCGTTCCTGCACGTGCCGTGGTTGGTGCACGTCGCGATGTGGGCGCTGGCCGTGGCCAGCCTCATCACGCTGGGCCAGCGGCTGCACACCGTGCGCACGTCGGAAGGCGCGATGGACCCCCTGAAGAACGAGCCCGCACAGCAGCCGCCCGCCGACAATTCGGAAAAGGCGAGCGACGCGTGAGCACGCCGTCGGCGGGTTTGCCGCGGGTACGGGGAATCAAGCTTCCGCTGGGTGGGCAATTGACCGATCTGGGGTTTGCCGCGGGCTGGCGGGTGGTGCGCGCCATGCCAGAGTTCGCCGCACGCAACGCCTTTGATGCCGGTGCACTGTACGCCGCACGGGGCGGCGGTCCGGAGCAGCTGCGCAAGAACCTCGCAAGGGTGATCGGGGTAGCTCCCGCCGAGGTGCCCGACGACCTGATTCGTGCTTCGCTGGCCTCCTACGCCCGATACTGGCGGGAGGCGTTCCGGTTGCCGTCGATGAACCATCAGGTGCTCGCCCGTCGACTGGACGCCGCGGTGGTGGGTAGCGAGAACGTGGCCGCGGGGCTGGAAGCCGGCCGTGGCGTCGTGCTGGCTCTGCCGCACAGCGGCAACTGGGACATGTCCGGGGTCTGGCTGACCAACACCTACGGTGCGTTCGCCACCGTCGCCGAGCGGCTCAAGCCCGAGTCGCTGTACAAGCGGTTCATCGACTACCGCGAGAGCCTCGGCTTCGAGGTGCTCCCGTTGACCGGCGGCGAGCGGCCGCCATTCGAGATCCTGTCCGAGCGACTGCGCGACAACGGCCTGGTCTGCCTGATGTCCGATCGCGACCTGACCCGGTCGGGGGTGCAGGTCGACTTCTTCGGCGAGCCCACGCGCCTGCCCGCCGGGCCCGCCAAGCTCGCGCTCGCCACGGGAGCGGCACTGCTGCCCGCACATTCGCACTTCGAACCCGACGTGTCGGTGACCACGATCCATCCGCCCTTGGACACGTCGTCGGGCGACGTCGACGTGATCACCCAGAAGTTGGCCGACCAGTTCGCCACCAACATCGCCGCCCACCCCGCCGACTGGCACATGCTGCAACCGCAGTGGATCGCCGACTTGTCCGAGGAACGCCGCGCCCGGCTCGCGGACGGGCCCCGACTGAGAGAAGTCGGGGAGCCCTGATGCGCATCGGGATGGTCTGCCCGTACTCATTCGACGTACCCGGCGGCGTCCAGGCGCACGTGCTGCAACTCGCCGAGGTGATGCGCGGCTACGGCCACGAGGTGAGCGTCCTTGCCCCGTCGTCGCCCGGCGCCACGCTGCCCGACTACGTCGTCTCCGGCGGCAAGGCCGTCCCCATTCCGTACAACGGGTCGGTCGCGCGGCTGCGCTTCGGCCCGGCGACCCACCGCAGGGTGAAGAAGTGGCTCGTCGACGGTGACTTCGACGTGCTGCACCTGCACGAGCCCAACGCGCCAAGCCTGTCGATGCTCGCGCTGCAGGCCGCCGAGGGGCCGATCGTCGCAACGTTTCACACGTCGACCACGAAGTCGTTGACGCTCAGCGTCTTTCAGGGCATCTTGCGGCCGTACCACGAGAAGATCGTCGGCCGCATCGCCGTGTCCGATCTGGCCAGGCGCTGGCAGATGGAAGCGCTGGGCTCCGACGCGGTCGAGATCCCCAACGGGGTGGACGTCGAGTCGTTCGCGTCGGCACCGCGGCTCGATGGCTACCCACGACCCGGCAAGTCCGTGCTGTTCCTCGGCCGCTTCGACGAACCCCGAAAGGGCATGGCGGTGCTACTCGCGGCGCTGCCCGCACTGGTGGACGCGTTGCCCGACGTCGAGGTGCTCATCGTGGGGCGCGGCGACGAGGAGGAGCTATCCGAGGGGGCCGGCGAGCTTGCCGGTCATCTGCGCTTCCTGGGTCTGGTCGACGACGCGGCCAAGGCGTCCGCCATGCGCAGTGCCGACGTGTACTGCGCACCGAACACCGGAGGCGAGAGTTTCGGCATCGTGCTGGTCGAGGCCATGGCGGCAGGCACAGCCGTGGTCGCCAGCGATCTCGACGCGTTCCGCCGGGTGCTGGAGGACGGCGCGGCGGGCCGGTTGGTGCCGGTCGACGATCCGCCCGCGCTCGCCACGGCGCTGATCGAGGTGCTGTCGGACGACGCGGCGCGTGAGCGCTACGTCGGGGCGGCCACCAAGGCCGTGCGGCGCTACGACTGGTCGGTCGTGGCCCATCAGATCCTGCGGGTATACGAGACGGTGGCGGGCGCCGGCGTGAAGGTTCAGGTCGCGGGTGCGGGCACGAAGGCCGCGGCGGTGGGCAGTCCGCGCAAGCGCGGCTCCAGCGGAGCGGCGCGAGCGCGCAAGAGTGAAGTGACCGGGGGAATCGAATGATCACGTGGATCGTCGTGATCGCACTCGCCGTTCTGGCCGTGGTGCTGCTCGTCGGCGGCGTCTGGGCCTTCCAGACCGCCAACCGGCTGGATCGCCTACACGTCCGCTATGACCTGTCCTGGCAGGCGTTGGACGGCCTGCTGGCTCGTCGCGCCGTGGTGGCCAGGGCCGTTGCCACCGACGCCTATGGCCGGGCTCCCGAAGGCAGGCGGTTGGCCTCGCTGGCCGACGCCGCCGAGCGGGCGCCGCGCCCGGGAAGGGAAGCGGCCGAGAACGAACTGTCCGCGGCGCTCGCGATGGTCGATCCCGCGTCGTTGCCGGTGGGTTTGGTGGCGGAGTTGGCCGACGCCGAGGCGCGCGTGATTCTGGCCCGCCGCTTTCACAACGACGCCGTCCGCGACACCCTCGCACTGCGCGAGCGGCCGCTGGTGCGCTGGCTTCACCTCGGTGGAACCGCCGCATTGCCCACCTATTTCGAGATCGCCGAGCGATCCGCGCAGCGCTCCATCGGGCCGGTGAGTCCGCGGATTTCGGCGCGCGTCGTCCTGCTCGACGAACTGGGCTGCGTATTGCTGTTCTGTGGCTCCGACCCCGGCGCCCAGACCGCCGTCGTGCCGCGGTGGTGGTTCACCGTCGGGGGCGCCGTGGAACCGGACGAATCGCTCACCGACGCCGCCGTGCGCGAGATCGCGGAGGAGACGGGGCTCCGTGTCAGCCCGGCGGACCTCATCGGTCCGGTGTGGCGGCGGGACGCGGTGTTCGAGTTCAACGGCACGGTGATCCGCAGCGAGGAGATGTTCTTCATCTACCGCACGTCGCGATTCGAGCCGTCGATCACCGGCCACACCGCCCTGGAGCGTCGCACCATCCACGGACACCGATGGTGCGACGCGGCCACCATCGCCGAACTGAACGACCGCGGGGAGATCGTCTACCCGCTGCAGCTGGCCGAGCTGCTCGCGGAGGCCAACGAGATGGCCGCGGGCGGACCGGCCAGGGAGTTGCAATCGATCCGCTGAGCTGCGGATTAATTCGATTTGGCTGGGCCACTAGACTGGTTCCGTACTTATTTGGAGGAGATGGCAGTGGATATCGGCGGGCAGGAGCGCGGCGACCGGGGAAATGGGCTCGGCGGGCAGGAGAACACCGCACCTCAGACGAACGGGTCGGTCACCGGCACCGCACGGGTGAAGCGCGGTATGGCCGAGATGCTCAAGGGCGGCGTCATCATGGACGTCGTCACCCCCGAGCAGGCCCGCATCGCCGAGGGTGCGGGAGCGGTCGCCGTGATGGCGCTCGAGCGCGTCCCAGCCGACATCCGCGCGCAGGGCGGCGTGTCGCGGATGAGCGACCCCGACATGATCGAGGGCATCATCGCCGCGGTCACCATCCCGGTGATGGCCAAGGCGCGGATCGGCCACTTCGTGGAGGCGCAGATCCTGCAGAGCCTCGGGGTCGACTACGTCGACGAGTCCGAAGTGCTCACTCCCGCCGACTACGCCAACCACATCGACAAGTGGAAGTTCACCGTGCCGTTCGTGTGCGGTGCCACCAACCTCGGCGAGGCGTTGCGCCGCATCACCGAGGGCGCGGCGATGATCCGCTCCAAGGGCGAGGCGGGCACCGGTGACGTGTCCAACGCCACCACGCACATGCGGTCCATCCTCGGCGAGATCCGCCGGATCGGCTCACTGACCGATGACGAATTGTTCGTCGCCGCAAAGGAATTGCAAGCACCCTACGATCTGGTGGTCGAGGTGGCGCGGGCGGGCAAGCTGCCGGTGACGATGTTCACCGCCGGCGGCATCGCCACGCCTGCCGACGCGGCGATGATGATGCAACTGGGCGCCGAGGGCGTGTTCGTCGGTTCGGGCATCTTCAAGTCCGGCGACCCCGCCGCGCGGGCGGCGGCCATCGTCAAGGCCACCACGTTCTACGACGACCCGGACGTGCTGGCCAAGGTGTCGCGCGGGCTGGGGGAGGCCATGGTCGGCATCAACGTCGAGGACATCGCGCAGCCACACCGGCTCGCCGAACGCGGCTGGTAGGGGTGCGACGCTCGCGCGATGCGCGGATGGCACAGTAGCCGCATGTCGATCGAAAAGATCCTCGATCTCGAGCAGCTCGAGGTCAACATCTACCGCGGTGGTGTGTTCAGCCCCGAATCGGGGTTCCTGCAGCGCACTTTCGGCGGTCACGTCGCCGGCCAGTCACTGGTGTCGGCGGTGCGTACGGTCGATCCGCGCTACCAGGTCCATTCGCTGCACGGATACTTCCTGCGGCCCGGCGACGCCAGGGCCTCCACCGTCTACCTGGTCGAGCGGCTCCGCGACGGTGGCTCGTTCGCGACCCGACGGGTCAACGCGATCCAGCACGGCGAGACGATCTTCTCGATGTCGGCGTCGTTTCAGACCGACCAGAGCGGCATCGAACATCAGGACGCCATGCCGGCAGCGCCGCCGCCGGACGATCTGCCCGGCTTCCGGTCCGGTGGCGCGTTCGACGACGCGGGATTCGCCCAGTTCGCCGAGTGGGACGTCCGCATCGTGCCCCGTGACCAGGTGGCCCTGCTGCCCGGCAAGGCTTCCCAGCAGCAGGTGTGGTTCCGGCACGCCGACCCGCTGCCCGACGACCCGGTGCTGCACATCTGCGCGCTGGCCTATCTGAGTGATCTGACGCTGCTCGGTTCGGCGCAGGTGAACCACCCCGACGAGCGCAAGCATCTGAACATCGCCTCGCTCGACCATGCGATGTGGTTCATGCGGCCGTTCCGCGCCGACGAATGGCTGTTGTACGACCAGTCCTCGCCGTCGGCGTGCGGCGGACGGTCGTTGACGCAGGGCAAGCTGTTCAACCAGTACGGGGAGATGGTCGCGGCGGTAATGCAGGAGGGTTTGACCCGCTACCAGCGTGACTTCACGCCGCCCCACAAGTGAGCACACCCCGCGTCGGGCCACATTCGACGCCCCGCGTCGGTGTCCTTGCGCTGCAAGGTGATACCCGAGAACACCTGGCCGCTCTGACCGAGGCGGGCGCCGACGCGCTCACGGTGCGCCGCAGGACCGAACTGGACAGTGTCGACGCGCTGGTGATCCCCGGTGGCGAATCCACGGCGATGAGCCTTCTGCTGCGCGAGTTCGACCTGCTCGAGCCGCTGCGGGCCCGATTGGCCGACGGCATGCCCGCGTACGGCTCCTGTGCGGGGATGATCCTGCTGGCGACGTCCATCAACGACGCCGGCGTACCCGGCCGCGAAGCCCTTCCGCTTGGCGCGATCGACATGACGGTGCGGCGCAACGCCTTTGGCAGACAGGTCGACTCCTTCGAGGGTGACATCCCCTTCGAAGGACTGGACGAACCCGTCCATGCGGTATTCATCCGCGCGCCGTGGGTCGAGCGCGTCGGCCCGGACGTCGAGATCCTCGCCGAGGCGGCCGGCCATCCCGTCGCGGTCAGGCAGGGCCGCATGCTGGCGACCGTCGTTTCACCCGGAGATGACCGGCGACCGCCGCGTGCATCGCCTGTTCGTCGCCTCCCTATAGCGATTCGTGCGCGAAAACCGTTGCTGAGCGAACGTGAGCGCACACAAACCGCCGGGTCAGCGGAGGGATGAACGCGGCGGGGTCGCGTCCACGTAGACTCGTCGGGTTATGAGTGGCGAGCGAGAAGAGGTAGTAGGGCGATGAGCGGCCATTCCAAGTGGGCCACCACGAAGCATCAGAAGGCCGTCAAGGACGCGCGCCGTGGCAAGGAATTCGCCCGGCTGATCAAGAACATCGAGGTGGCCGCGCGCACAGGTGGCGGCGATCCCGCGGGCAACCCGACCTTGTTCGACGCCATCCAGAAGGCCAAGAAGACGTCGGTGCCCAACGACAACATCGAGCGTGCGCGCAAGCGCGGCGCCGGTGAAGAAGCGGGCGGCGCCGACTGGCAGCCCATCACCTACGAGGGGTACGGACCGAACGGCGTCGCCATCCTCATCGAGTGCCTGACCGACAACCGCAACCGCGCGGCAGGCGAGGTCCGTGTCGCCATGACGCGCAACGGCGGCAACATGGCCGACCCCGGCTCGGTGTCCTACCTGTTCACCCGCAAGGGCGTCGTGACGCTCGAGAAGAACGGCCTCACCGAGGACGACGTGCTGACCGCCGTCCTGGACGCCGGCGCCGAGGACGTCAACGACCTCGGCGACAGCTTCGAGGTCATCTCCGAGCCTACCGACCTGGTGGCCGTACGAACGGCGTTGCAGGAAGCCGGAATTGACTACGAATCGGCTGAGGCCAGTTTCCAGCCGTCAGTCACGGTGCCCGTCGACCTCGACGGTGCCCGCAAGGTGCTCAAGCTGATCGATGCGCTCGAGGAGAGCGACGACGTGCAGGACGTCTACTCGAACGTCGACATTCCCGACGACGTCGCCGCTGCCCTCGACGAGGACTGACCTCCGCGAATCAGCGGTGGCCGCCCATGCCGTGGCCGCCATGATCGAGAATGACGAGGCCGCCGAAGTAGGGATATTGCTGCTGATACTGCACGTCGGGCGGCGTGGCGGTGAGCTGGACGTTGCCCGGTGTCTGGCATTGCGTGCTCGAACTGCTCAGCGTCGTGCACGTAGGCGGCTGACCGCTCTCGGCTGCGAAGGCCACGGGGGCCAAGGCGATGGATCCTGCCGCCGCGGCTGCTAGTAGTGCCGGCGCGACCAGGCGCATGTTGATGTTCACGATGAATCTCCTGACGAGAACCGAACATTCGGTTCCCACTTAGATGCAGCGTTGCTGTGAGCCAAGTCGATGCCCGCTGCCGCGGTGGTGTCAGTCACAGCGCGGGGATGCGATGTCGCCGGCCGTTCACCGGGCCAGGAACGCGCCGATCTCGCGGGCGGTCTGCGCGGGCTGGTCGAGCATGATCAGCACGTTCGCGTCGTCGATGTAGCGCAGCGTTCCGTTCGTCAGGCCGGCCAGACGGGCGGCGTGCTCGTCGGGCATGACCGGGTTGTGACTCCACAACACCAGCACGTCGCCGTCGAAGTCCTCGAGTCGCTCGGTGCTGCGCACCAGATCGGGTTTGACGAACTTGGTGCGGCAGTACTTGACCAGATCGCGCCGGATGCGTGCGTCCTCGAGGCCGGTGGCGAACCACGCGTCGACGATCCGTTGGGGGATGGGTTTCTTCGCCATCATCCCGAAGATGAGCCATTGCCGGCGCAGCCAGCCGACGCGAAGTTGGCGCATCGCCAGCGACACCGTCAGCGGGCTGCGGCTGGCCAGCCACGCCATCTTGCCGGGGATCCCGGGCGGGAAGTTCTCGAACGCCTCCGACGGGCAGATCACCAGCCGGCCCACCCGCTTGTCGCGGCCGGCGTCGGTGAGGAAGAGCGCTCCGCCCCAGTCGGTGACCACCAACGTCACGTCGCCCAGGTCCAGCGCGTCGAGGAAGTCAGCGACGACGCCGACCATGCCAGGCATGGTCAGGTCCGCATCGTCGCGCATCGGGATGCGGTGCCCGCCCATCGGCAACACCGGCAGCAGGTAGCGGAAGCCCTGCGGCAGCAGGGGAAGGGCCAGATCCCACTGGGTGTCGTTCATCAGCAGGCCGTGGAGGAGCACGACCGGCGGACCGCTCGGGTCACCCTCCTCGCGGTATTGGATGGTTCCGGCGACGACGTCGACGGTCTTCATGGCGACCCCTCGGGCATTAGAACGTTGATTCTAGAACGTATGCTCTAGTCTGTAGTCGGGAGGAGCAAATGGCAAGGTCTACGAGGGAGTCGATCCTCACCGCGGCAGCGGAGCTGATGCGGCACAAGGGCTATGCCGCCGTGGGCATGAAGGACGTCGTCGCGGCCTCCGGTGCGCCGATCGGCTCGCTGTACCACCACTTCCCTGGCGGGAAGACGCAGATCGCCCGTGAGGCGCTGATCAATGCCGGGGCCGCGTACGCGATGCTCATCCCGACCCTCGTCGACCCTTACGACGATCTCGGCGAGGCCATCGAGTCCGTCTTCAATCAGGCCGCCGCCGACATGGCCGCCACCGGTTTCGCCAACATGTGCCCGGTCGCGAGCGTCGCTGCCGAGGTCGCCGACACCGTCGAGGAACTGCGGGAGACGTCGTCGACCATCTTCGCGGGCTGGCTCGACGGCGGCACCGCCTACTTCGTCGCGCGTGGTCTGCCGCGGGACACCGCCCGCGACCTCGTGGTCGCGCTGGTCGGCGCACTCGAGGGCGCGTTCGTGTTGGCGCGGACGTTGCGTGACACCGAACCGTTGTTGGTCGCGGGACGCGTGCTCGCGCCGCAGTACCGCGGAATCGCCCTGTTTCCGCGCGCGTCGGCGACAATGTCCGCGTGGCAGTAGTCCTCGATCCGCATGGCACGGCCTGGTCGGTACACCGTGATTGGTGGCCATTCCCCGGCGACCTACTCGATTTCACCGACCTGTTCGAGATCCTGATCGGCCTGGTGTTCGTCCTGCTGTGGCCGTTCTGGCTGCTGACGAAGTTCCTCGGTGCGCGCTGGGTCATCGTGGTCGAGCGCGACGGCCATCAGGTGGGGCGGGAGCTGGTGCGCTGGTCGGGCCGGGCGAAGCGGCGGGTGAACGACCTCACTGTTCAGATCGCCCAGGGCAACGTTCAGGGCGCGGGGACTGGACAGTTCCTGATCTGAAACGCGGCGGGCGTGTCCTCCCCGAACGCGTCCGAGCCGGCGGTTAAGGTATCGAACAACTGTTCGGGAAGGGGCTGGCGTGCGGGTGATGGGTGTCGACCCTGGGTTGACGCGCTGCGGGTTGTCGGTCATCGAGAGCGGCCAGGGTCGCAAGGTGATCGCACTGGACGTCGACGTGGTGCGCACGCCCTCCGACCAAGCCCTGCAGATGCGGCTGCTAACCATCAGCGACACGGTCGAGCACTGGCTGGACACCCACGTCCCGGACGTACTGGCGATCGAGCGGGTGTTCGCCAACCAGAACGCGAACACGGCGATGGGCACCGCGCAGGCGGGCGGCGTCATCGCCCTCGCCGCGGCCAGGCGCAACATCGACGTGCACTTCCACACGCCCAGCGAGGTGAAGGCAGCGGTCACCGGCAACGGTCGTGCCGACAAGGCTCAGGTCACCGAGATGGTCACCAGAATCCTTGGGCTGCAGACCAAGCCGACACCTGCCGACGCTGCCGACGCGCTTGCGCTGGCGATCTGTCACTGCTGGCGCGCTCCGATGATCGCGCGGATGGCAGCTGCCGAGGCGATGGCCGCCGACCAACGCCGTAAGTATCAGGCCAAGCTGAAGGCGGCAAGATGATCGCGTCTGTTCGCGGCGAGGTGCTCGACATCGCACTCGACCACGCCGTCATCGAGGCCGCCGGAGTCGGCTACAAGGTGATGACCACCCCGACGACGCTGTCCACGCTGCGGCGCGGAGCCGAGGCCCGGCTGATCACCGCGATGATCGTCCGCGAGGACTCGATGACCTTGTACGGCTTCGCCGATGCCGAGTCACGCGACCTGTTCACCACGATGCTGGGCGTCTCCGGCGTGGGGCCGAAGATCGCGCTCGCGACGCTTGCGGTCTACGACGCGCAGTCCCTGCGTCAGGCGCTCGCCGACGGCGACGTGACCGCGCTGACCCGCGTGCCCGGCATCGGCAAGCGGGGCGCCGAGCGCATGGTGCTCGAACTGCGCGACAAGATCGGACCCGTGACGCCGGGCGGCGTCGCGAACGGCTTCGGCCACGCCATCCGCGGGCCGGTTGTGGAAGCGCTTGTCGGACTTGGGTTTGCGGCCAAGCAGGCCGAGGAAGCCACCGACAAGGTGCTGGCCAACGATCCCGAGGCCACGACGCAGAGCGCACTGCGCGCGGCCCTGTCGATGCTGGGGAAGACGGCGTGAGCCGCTTCAACGACGATCAGGAGTTCGAGGACACCACCGAACGGGAGGTGTCCGCAGCGCTGACGGTCGGCGAGGGCGACATCGAGGCGAGCCTTCGGCCGCGCACGCTTGGCGAGTTCATCGGCCAGGCGAGGGTGCGGGAGCAGCTGCAGCTGGTGCTGGAGGGTGCGAAGAACCGCGGCGGCACACCGGATCACATCCTGCTGGCTGGTCCGCCCGGTCTCGGCAAGACGTCGTTGGCCATGATCATCGCCGCGGAACTGGGCACGTCGCTGCGCGTGACGTCCGGCCCGGCGCTGCTGCGTGCCGGCGACCTGGCCGCGATGCTGTCGAACCTCGTCGAGCACGACGTGTTGTTCATCGACGAGATTCACCGCATCGCACGGCCCGCCGAGGAGATGCTCTATCTCGCGATGGAGGACTTCCGCGTCGACGTCGTCGTCGGCAAAGGTCCTGGGGCCACGTCGATTCCACTCGACGTGGCACCGTTCACCCTCGTCGGCGCCACCACGCGATCCGGCGCACTGACCGGTCCGCTGCGCGATCGGTTCGGCTTCACCGCTCACATGGACTTCTACGAACCGCCCGAGCTGGAGCGGGTCTTGTTTCGCTCGGCGGGCATCCTGGGCATCGAACTCGGCTCGGAAGCGAGCACCGAGATCGCCCGACGATCCCGCGGGACGCCACGCATCGCCAACCGGCTGCTGCGCCGCGTCCGCGACTACGCCGAGGTGCGTGCTGACGGCGTCATCACGCGTGACGTCGCCAAGGCCGCGCTGGCGGTCTACGACGTCGACGAATTGGGCCTGGACCGGCTCGACCGCGCGGTGCTCTGGGCACTGACCCGCAGCTTCGGCGGGGGCCCGGTTGGGGTCTCCACGCTCGCCGTGGCCGTCGGCGAAGAGTCCACGACCGTCGAGGAGGTGTGCGAGCCGTTCCTGGTGCGCGCGGGCATGCTCGCGCGCACCCCCCGCGGCCGGGTGGCCACCCGGCAGGCATGGACGCACCTGGGTCTGACGCCGCCAAGTGGCGTGACCGCGTTGGGGCAACCGGATCTGTTCGAGTAGTTCGAAATCCCGACGGCATTTGCATTAACGGTCGGGTTAATTGCGTCGGATCGGGGTAGTCCATCCACCACGGAAGGACCAGCCATGAACGACGACGTGGCGGCGGTGATGCCGCAGCCCAAGTGGCCAAGCGCGACAGGGGACCCGGTGACCACAGCGGTCATCTGTCCCGCATGCGGCTACCCCACGCTCGAACCGAGCCTGTGCTTCTACTGCCGACCCATGGTGGCGCTCTAGCTCGATTCCGCTCGCCGGCGGTCACCGTCGAGGAGTCAGGAAAGGAGAGCGAACATGCGATTACTACGAGGCCTCCTCGGCGCGCTGCTGTGGATTCTCGCGGCTCTCCTCGGGCTCGTCGGCCTGGTGCTGTGCGTGACGATCGTTCTGCTTCCCCTGGGCCTCCCGCTGCTTGCCTTCGCCGGCCGGCTGCTGACCCGAGCCGTGCAGTTGATGCTGCCGCGCGCCGTGGCCCACCCGGTCGGGATGGCGAAGAAGACCGGCAAGAAGAAGGGCCGGAAAGTCGGCGCTGCGGTCTCCGATGCCGCCGGGGATGTCGCGAAGAAGGGACGCAAGGCCTGGCGCCAAGAGCGCAAACGTCTCGCCTGAACGTAGGAGACAGGCGAAAGGAGGATCAAGATGGGTGTACTGAATGGCCTGCTGAACGTAGTGCTAGGGATCGTGACGGCGGTGCTGGGTGTCTTGCTAGGCGTCGTGGCGGCCGTGGTTTGGCTGGTCGGCATCGTGCTCTGCGTGACGGTGCTGCTGATTCCGCTGGGAATCCCCGTCATGAAGCTCGGCGGCCGTCTGTTCAGCCTTGCCGGCGACCTGATGCATCTGCCCTGACGCGAAGGACGCCGGGCTCCCGTCGGCGGCGGTGGCACCGGCGAAGAGCGCACGCCGGTCGGGGAGGTGTGCGAGCCTGTCCTGACACGAGTGGGCATCCCGATCCGTTCGCGTAGTCACGGAGGACGGAATGGGTAGCGGCGCAATGGTCACCGCGGGTTTGATCTTCGCCGCGCTCGCCGCAGCTCTGCACGTCTACATCTTCGTGTTGGAGTCACTGCTGTGGACCGCGCCCCGCACCCGCGCGACGTTCGGCACCACACTCGAGGAAGCCGAGGCCACCAAGCTCCTGGCGTTCAACCAGGGCTTCTACAACCTCTTCCTCGCCATCGTGACCGGCGTGGGCGTCGGTGTCACGAGCTCGGGAGGCACTCTGGTGGGGGCAGCCTTGGTCTTCGCAGGCGCTGGGTCGATGCTCGCAGCCGCCATCGTCCTCATCGCGTCCTCGCGGGACAAGGCGCGCTCGGCGGTGGTCCAGGGCGCCTTCCCGTTGCTGGCCGTCGTCCTACTGGCCGTTGGTGTGTCGACGTAGATCTTCTCGGTGCGGCCTGCGACGTACACCTGGTCGCCACCCGCGCGCTTGGCCTTGTACATCGCACGGTCGGCCGACTCCACCAGATCCTGAACGAAGGCCCGAACGCCGTTCCCGGGGGCGCGCGCCAATGACGCGGTCGCCACTCCGACACTGGCCGTGACGTTCCACGGCGTCTCCGCGATCTGGCGCCGTAGCCGTTCGGCCATGCCGACGGCGGCGTGCTCGGCGCCCACCACGGCCACCACGAACTCCTCACCGCCGATGCGCGCCGTGACCGAGTCGCTGCGGCGCGTGCGCCGCAGGATGTTGGCGATCGCGATCAGCGTCTGGTCGCCTGCGGCGTGTCCGGCAGTGTCGTTGACGCGTTTGAAGGCATCCAGGTCGACCATCACGATCGCGAGGACGGCCGAGCGGCTGCCGATCGACTCGGCGGCCAATGCGCGCGCCGACCGGTCGAAGGCGCGCCGGTTGGGCAGATCGGTCAGCGGATCGGTGTCCGACTTGAGCGCGTCGGTGCCGAGGACGTGCACCAGCACTTGGGCCGAGAAGGGCACCGCGAGGATGCTGACGAAGAGAACCAGGAGTTTGCTCACGGCGAGTGCGGGCCCGACGTACTCGCTGATCTGGAATGCGAGGACCGTGATGGTACCCATCGCCACCAACAGGGTCATGGCGAGATAACGACTGGTGTGGAAGAACGCCACGTATCCGGCGAGCGCGGCGAACACGGTGGCTACCTGAAGGCCCGAATCGGGTCTGGATTGAGTCAGGCACGACGCCGCGATGCACGCGCTGGCGGCAGTCGCGAACACGACGGATTGGGCACGTGTCGGCCACCGGGTCAGCCATAGCACGGCCATCACCGCGCAACACGCGATCACCGCCGATGCGATGACGCGAAACAGCAGGTCGTCGGGGCCGACGTCGCTCAGCAGAATCAGCAACGGAACCAGGGCGAGCACGAGCACGATGCCCGCCATCATGAAGCGGGTGAAGCGCTGCAGGTTGCGCGCCGCGAGGTACGTCGACAGCCACTCGTAATGATCGGGCTGTCGCCACCACCGGCGAATCCAGTCCACTGCTACACGCCCAACTCTTCGAGGTCGTCGGCCCTAGCCGTGGAGACGGTGCAGGCGCACGGTGCGATCTATCGAAACTTCGTCGCGGCATCCCCCGACCAACGCATG
Source organism: uncultured Actinomycetota bacterium (assembly GCA_963849055.1). Lineage (GTDB taxonomy): Bacteria > Actinomycetota > Actinomycetes > Mycobacteriales > Mycobacteriaceae > Mycobacterium. The sequence continues at coordinate 29,106 of CAWKFI010000007.1, read as the reverse complement.
CTACCGACAAAAACGCACTTTGCTGGAGAGTTGGACGACTTTCAGCGGATGACGGGGAGCAGGGCGTCCGGGATGGCTCTTCCGGCCAGCACTTCGATCGCGACGGCCGGGTCGGCGACGGCGATCAACAGGTCGCGTGTCGCCCCCAGCGCCGTCCCCGAGGGCTCCACACCGTCGACTGCGTCCGCGAGGTCGAGCAGGTGCACCGTCGCCTCCATGAGAGCGACTTCGGTCACCACCGACAGGGTGGTGGACCCGACGACGGGATACGCGATGACCGTGTCGGGCGCCAGGGCCATCGTGCGGACCGCATGTGCGGACGTGGTGAAGCGGGCGACCGCATCCGCTGCGGTGAGCATCGCACCATCTGCGACCGCGGACCGTGCCAGCTCGTCGGCTGTCGTGTGAGCCACCCCGTCGGGTTGGTTGAATCGCCGCAGCAGCTCCGCGCCGTCGGACACCTCGGGCGCACCGTCGACCACCGCGGAGCGCAATTGGTCGAACAGGGATTGGTCAGGACACACGTGCGCGACCAGTGCGCGGACGTCCCAGGGTCGGCAGCGCGTCGGCGTCGACCACTGTTCCGACGTGAGTGCGGCGCAGCGGGCCGCCCAGCGATCCCAAGTTTCCGCCAGCACCTCGCGCGCGGATTCGTCGGTCAGGCGCACGCCGTGTTCGTAGCCGCGGCGTCCGTGCGGTAAACGCCGCAGAGGTTAGGTGGCGGCGTCCGAGGGGTATGTCTTCCGGCGACTGAGGAGGCACGAATGAATGACATCGATACGCGCCACAGCACCCGCGGCGGACGACTGCGCATGCCGCGCAGCCGAGGTGCGGCAAGTGGCTTCCTGCTGATTCTGCTCGGCGTCTGGGGTGCGGTGATCCCGTTCATCGGCTCCAACTTCGACTTCGCCTACAGCCAAGGGCAGGCCTGGACGGCGGGCCGTGGCTGGCTCGAAGTACTGCCCGGCGCGGTGACCGTCTTGGGCGGGTTGTTCCTGCTGGTGTCGAGCAACCGTGCCACCGCGATGCTCGGTGGCTGGCTGACCGTCATCGCTGGCGCCTGGTTCGTGGTCGGCCGGGCCTTCGCGGGTCCGTTGGCGCTCGGCGACGTCGGCACACCCGTTGCGGCCAGCGACACCAAGCGCGTGTGGCTCGAGCTGACGTACTTCTATGGACTCGGCGCGTTGATCGTGTTCCTCGGTGCCCTGGCGCTGGGACGCTTGTCCGTTCGGAGCGTGCGTGACGTCGAGTACGCGCGGCGACCCGTCGCCGCGGCGGAGCCGGCAGCAGTGACGGAACAGACGCCGGTGACCGAGTCGAAGACCGAGGTGATGCCGCCGGCTACCGAAGCGCAGCCGCGGCGCCGTGGCTGGCGCGACGTGTTCCGCGGCGGTGGCGGGCGCAGGCTCGTCCACCACTGATCGCTGGACCTGGTCGTTCGTAGACGACGCGTGACCGTTGACAGCATGGCATCACGCATTGTGATGCTATGCTGTCAATTGTGCGCACAACCGTGACTCTCGACGATGACACGCTCTCCTTGGTCCATCGCCTCATGAAGGAGCGCGGAGTCTCGTTCAAGAAAGCCCTCAACGATGCGATCCGCGAAGGCGCACAGCACAGACCGGCGACCGCACGGTTTGAGACCAGTACCGCGGACCTGGGCGTCCCCACGGTCAACCTCGACCGGGCCCTGCAGGTTGCGGCTGAGTTGGAGGATGAGGAACTGATTCGCCGCCAGCGGCGAGGCGCATGAGAATCGTCGACGCAAACGTTTTGTTGTATGCGGTCAACTCGGCCAGCGAGCACCACGCGGCTAGCAAACGGTGGCTCGACGGCGCCTTGTCCGGTGCCGATACGGTCGGCCTGTCTTGGGTACCGCTGCTCGCCTTCGTGCGACTTACCACCAAGCAGGGATTGTTCCCGACGCCGTTGAACACTGGTGACGCGATGCAGCAGGTCGCGAACTGGTGCACCGCCCCAGGCGCGGTCGTCGTCGGTCCCAGCCCGCGCCACGCCGATGTCCTTGCGGCTTTGCTTGCGCGGGTCGGCACCGGAGGAAACCTCGTCAACGACGCGCACCTGGCTGCCCTGGCGGTGGAGCATCGCGCCGGAATCGTCAGCTATGACAGCGATTTCAGCCGCTTCGAGGGTGTCCGGTGGGATACCCCCGACGCGCTTCTGTCTTGACTCAGCCCGTGTAGACCATCACGTGCTTGATGCGCGTGTAGTCCTCGAGCCCGTACATCGACAGATCCTTGCCGTGGCCGGAGGACTTGTAGCCACCGTGCGGCATTTCGGCGACGAGCGGGATGTGGGTGTTGATCCAGACGCAGCCGAAGTCCAGCGCATTGGACATCCGGATCGCCCGCGACACGTCCTTCGTCCACACCGATGAGGCCAGGCCGTATTCGACGCCGTTGGCCCACGCGAGCGCCTCGTCCTCGTCACCGAAGGACTGGACCGTGATGACGGGTCCGAAGATCTCGTTCTGGATCATCCGGTCGTCCTGCAGCAGGCCGCCGACAACTGTCGGTTCCACGTAGAAACCCTTGTCGCCCTGGCGGTTTCCGCCGACGGCGACCTTGGCGTGGGACGGCACGTCGGCGAAGAAGCTCAGGACGCGCTCCATCTGATTGACGTTGTTCACCGGCGGCACCCAGGCGTCCTCGTCGCCGGAGGCCCGTCCGAACGTCGTGGTCGCCGCCTTGGCCTGCTCGGCCAATGCGTCGGTCAGGTCACCCGCGATCGAGGCGGGCGCGAGGACGCGGGTGGCGGCGGTGCAATCCTGACCGGCGTTGAAGTAGCCCGCCATCGCGATTCCTTCAGCGGCAGCGGCGATGTCGGCGTCGTCGAACACGATCACCGGCGCCTTGCCGCCCAGTTCGAGATGGGTCCGCTTGAGGTTGCCCGCCCGCACTGACCGCGACCGCGCGACCTGCGGCCACCGATCCCGTGATGGAGACCATCTCCGGCGTCGGATGGGCGACGACCGCGGCACCGGTCACCCGGTCGCCGGTCACCACGTTGAGTACGCCGGGCGGCAGGTGCTTGGCGGCCAGCTCGGCCAGCATCACCGTGGTGACGGGGGTGGTGTCGCTGGGCTTGATCACCACCGTGTTGCCCGCGGCGATGGCAGGACAGAACTTCCAGATCGCCATCATCATCGGGTAGTTCCACGGCGCCACCTGGCCGATCACGCCGACCGGCTCCCGCCGGATCCACGACGTGTGGCCCTCCATGTACTCGCCGGCCGACTTGCCCTCCAAAACCCTTGCGGCACCGGCGAAGAAGCGGATCTGGTCGAGCATCGGCGGAATCTCTTCTGCCGTGGTGACGTGGATGGGCTTGCCGGTGTTGCGGCCCTCGGCGGCCACCAGGTCCTCGGCCGCCTTCTCGACCTCGTCGGCGAAGGCCAGCAGCGCCTTCTGCCGCTGCGACGGCGTGGTGCGCTTCCAGTCCTTGAACGCCTGTGCGGCAGCGGCGTAGGCGTTGTCGACGTCCTTCTCTCCTGAGATCGGCGCGGTGCCGTACTGCTCGCCGGTGGCCGGATCGACCAGCGGCATCGTTGCACCGCTGACCGAGTCGACCAGCTCGCCGCCGATGAAGTTCTGCACAGTGGTCACGAAGATCAGCTCCTATCGGTTAGAGGTCTGCGAGGACCTGGGCGAGCACGTCGAGGCCTTCTTCGAGGAGCTCGTCGCTGATGGCCAGGGGTGGGAGGAACCGCAGCACGTTGCCGAACGTCCCGCACGACAACACGATGACGCCCGCGGCGTGGGCGCCCGCGCACAACGCCTTGGTGAGAACTGCATCCGGCTCGGTGGTGCCGGGCTTCACCAGTTCGACGGCGATCATCGCGCCACGACCGCGGACGTCGCCGATCCGGTCGTCGTCGGCCTGCATGCGGTGCAGGCGCCCCTTCATGAGGGTCTCGATTTCCTTCGCGCGCGCGACGAGGCCGTCGGCCTCGATGGTCTCGATGGTGGCCAGGGCAGCGGCGCACGCCACCGGATTGCCGCCGTAGGTGCCGCCAAGCCCACTGGCGTGTGGCGCGTCCATGATCTCGGCGCGGCCGGTGACCGCCGAGAGCGGCATTCCGCCCGCAATGCCCTTGGCCGTGACGATCAGGTCCGGGTCGATGCCCTCGTGCTCGCAGGCGAACATGGCCCCGGTGCGGGCGAATCCGGTCTGCACCTCGTCGGCGATGAACACCACGTCGTTGTCGCGGCACCAGGCCAACAGTGCAGGCAGGAAGCCCTCCGCGGGAACGATGAACCCGCCTTCGCCTTGGATCGGCTCGATGATGACGGCCGCCAGGTTCGCGGCGCCGACCTGTTTGTCGATCACGCTGAGTGCGCGCATCGCGGCCTGCTCGCCGTCGGTGGCCAGCTCCTTGCCGAACTCGGCGTCCCGGAACGGATACGACAGGGGAGCGCGGTAGATCTCCGGTGCGAAGGGGCCGAAGCCGTGCTTGTAGGGCATCGACTTCGCGGTCAGCGCCATGGTCAGGTTGGTGCGGCCGTGATAGGCGTGGTCGAACGACACCACCGCCTGCTTGCGCGTGTAGGTCCGCGCGATCTTGATCGCGTTCTCGACCGCCTCGGACCCGGAGTTGAACAGTGCCGAACGGGCCTCGCCCTCGATCGGCGTGAGCCGGTTCAGCTGCTCGCAGACGGCGACGTACTCCTCGTAGGGCGTGACCATGAAGCAGGTGTGGGTGAAGTCGGCCGCCTGCGCGGCGACGGCCTCGACGACCCGCGGCGACGAGTTGCCGACGGTGGTCACCGCGATGCCCGAGCCGAGGTCGATCAGCCGGTTGCCGTCGACGTCCTCGACGATGCCGCCCCCGGCCCTTGCGGCGTAGACGGCCATGGTGGTGCCGATGCCGGCCGACACGGCCGCGACCTTGCGTTCGATGAGGGCCGCGGACTTGGGCCCCGGGATCGGGGTGGCCAGATGGCGGCTCTGTTCGAGGGTGCTCACGGATGACTCCTGTGGGGTGGCGGCGATGTGGTGGATTGGCGCCAGGCGGCGTCACGGCGTCGTGTCAGAGCCTAGTCGGCGAACACCGACACGAGAACGGAAACATCTGCACGGGACGCCTTCCACCATGGAATGCGCACTCCTCAAGCACAAATGGTGCGTATTCGGTCGCTCAGGGCCTGTCGTAGTGACAGACCGCCTCGAGTTTGAAACCCCACGGGTCCAGCCAGAACGTCGCGTAGTAGGGCGGCGGGTACTGCGCGAAGTGCTGCGGCTCGTGCAGCACTCGGCCGCCTGCGCTGACGGAGAGTTCGGAGACCGCCCGATGAACGTCGTCGACGGCGGCGCGCGTGCGCACCATGAACGCCAGGTGCTGCAGCCCCGTTCGGTGCGGCGAGTACTCGGACTCCTCCGCTGACGGATAGAAGAACAGGTAGGTACCGGGTTTTCCGCCGGCGGGACGGTAGGCGAACTCGTCGTCGTTCGACAGGAACAACTGGAATCCCAGCAGCGGCATCAGTTCGCCGTAATAGCGCTTCGCGGCGGGCAGATCAGGCACGTTCACGCCCAAGTGGCCGAGCATTTCGTGACGCTAACAGCCCGGACGGGTGACGGGGCGCTCGGTTGGCCGGGTCCGTGATGGCACACTGGATGACCAAGTGGCCGCCCGGTGATCCGTCCGTCCGGGGACCGTCAACCGCATGACCGACATGAAAGATTGTTGCCGCGATGGACCTCGTCGTCTTCCTGCCCCTACTGATCATCCTCGGCGCGTTCATGTTCTTCGCGTCCCGCCGCCAGAAGAAGGCCATGCAGGCCACCATCAACCTGCACGAGTCGTTGGCCATCGGTGACCGCATCCACACCACGTCGGGCCTGCAGGGCACCATCACCGGTATCGGCGATGACACCATCGACCTCGAGATCGCGCCAGGTGTCGTCACCACCTGGATGAAGCTGGCCGTCCGCGACCGCATCGAAACCGACGATGACGTCGACGACGACGACTTCGACGAGGATGACACCGACGTCGAAGAGAACGACGTCGAAGAGAACACCGTGGTCACCGATGCGCCCGCCGATCCCGGCCAGCTCAAGAAGGACTGACCGCTCCACCACCAAACCGGGTCTCAGCCCGACCCCGTACCCTTTGCGGTGCTGACTTACAGACCTGAGGAGATCCAAGCAACGTGGCATCGTCTTCTGCGCCGGTGCACCCGTACCGCTACCTGACGCTCTTTCTGGTTCTACTGATCGGTGCTTACCTCCTGGTGTTCCTCACCGGGGACAAGGAAGCCAAGCCGAAACTCGGCATCGATCTGCAGGGCGGGACGCGCGTCACGTTGACCGCACGTACCCCGGACGGCTCGGCGCCCACCCGCGAAGCGCTGGCGCAGGCACAGGACATCATCAGTGCCCGCGTCAACGGTCTGGGCGTCTCCGGGTCCGAGGTCGTGGTCGACGGTGACAACCTCGTCATCACGGTGCCGGGCAATGATGGCAACGAGGCCCGCAACCTCGGCCAGACCGCGCGCCTCTACATCCGACCGGTGATCCACGTGATGCCGGCCCAGGGCCAGACGCCACCAGGGCAGGCCCCGCCGGGCTCGGTCCCCGGAGCGCCGGGCGCCCCTGGCGCACCCGGACTGCCTGGTGGCGCACCCGGACTGCCTGGTGGCCCACCTGGACTGCCGGGCGCACCGGGTATGCCGCCACTCATCGCGCCTGCCGAGCCGGGGGCACCGATCGCGCCGCCCACGCCGGGAGAGCCGCCGCTCCCCGCGGAGGCGCCGCCCGCGCCGCCCGCACCTCAGCCACGGCCCTACCCGGAGGCCCCGCCGTCGCCCACGCCGGCGCCGACCCCGGCGCCGGGTCCCGCGCCAAGCCCTGCCCCGCCGAGTCCCGCGCCGGGGAAGCCCAACCCGAGGGCCGACCTGGCCCAGCGGATCGCCGACGAGAAGGCACTGCGCCAGAGCACCGACCAGCAGATCCAGGTGCTGGCGTTGCAGTTCCAAGCCACCCGCTGCGGTGACGAGGACGTGCTGGCCGGCAACGACGATCCCAACCTGCCGCTGGTGACCTGCTCGCAGGACCACACTCAGGTGTATCTGCTGGACAAGTCGATCATCAGCGGAGAGGGCATCCAGAACGCGACGTCCGGGCTCGATCAGCAGCGCGGCGAGTACGTCGTCGACGTCGAGTTCAAGAGCGACGCCGCCAACGTCTGGGCCGACTTCACCGCAGCCAACGTCGGCACGCAGACCGCGTTCGTCCTCGACTCGCAGGTGGTCAGTGCCCCCGTGATCAACGAGGCCATCCCCGGTGGACGTACTCAGGTCACCGGCCAGTTCACCGCCGACTCGGCCCGCGAACTAGCCAACGTGCTCAAGTACGGTTCGCTGCCACTGTCATTCGAATCGTCGGAGGCCGAAACGGTCTCTGCGACACTGGGATTGACGTCGCTGCGGGCCGGGCTGATCGCGGGTGCCATCGGTCTGGCGCTGGTCCTGGTCTACTCCCTGCTCTACTACCGGGTGCTGGGACTGCTCACTGCCCTCTCGCTGATCGCCTCCGGCGCAATGGTTTTCGCGATCCTGGTATTGCTTGGCCGGTACATCGGCTATACGCTCGACCTTGCCGGCATCGCCGGTTTGATCATCGGCATCGGCACCACCGCCGACTCGTTCGTGGTGTTCTTCGAACGCATCAAGGACGAGATTCGTGAAGGGCGTTCGTTCCGCTCGGCCGTGCCGCGCGGTTGGGCCAGGGCCCGCAAGACCATCCTGTCGGGCAACGCCGTCAGCTTCCTGGCCGCGGCGGTGCTGTACTTCCTGGCCGTCGGACAGGTGAAGGGCTTCGCGTTCACGCTCGGCCTGACCACGATCCTCGACGTCGTGGTGGTGTTCCTGGTCACCTGGCCGCTGGTGTACCTGGCGTCGAAGACGACCACGCTGACCAAGCCGGCGTTCAACGGGCTCGGAGCGGTGCAACAGATCGCCCGGGAACGTCGCGCCGCAGCAACTGTGTCTGGAGGGAGGTAGCGACATGGCCGCCAAACACGGTAAGGACACCGACGACGACGTCGTCGACGCCGATCTCACCGGTGAGGAGCTGACCGATCCGGTTCCGCCGCACCGCGGCACGGCTTCTTCATCCGGCTCTACACCGGCACCGGCGCGTTCGACGTCGTCGGCAAGCGCAAGCTGTGGTTCACGATCAGCGGCGTGATCGTGGGGATCGCGCTCATCAGCATCCTGGTTCGCGGCTTCACGTTCGGCATCGACTTCGAGGGCGGCACCAAGGTGTCCTTCCCGCGCGGTGACGCGACGACCCAACAAGTCGAGGACGTGTTCGCCAAGACGCTGGGCGCGGGTCCTGACTCGGTCGTGGTCGTCGGCAACGGCGCGTCGGCCACCGTGCAGATCCGGTCGGAGACGCTGGACAACACCGAGACCGAGAAGCTCCGCAACGCGCTGTTCGACGCCTTCCAGCCGAAGGGCGCCGACGGACAGCCCAGCAAGCAGGTCATCAGCGACTCCGCGGTGTCGGAGACCTGGGGTGGCCAGATCACCAAGAAGGCGCTCATCGCGCTCGTCGTGTTCCTGGTGCTCGTCTCGGTCTACATCGCGGTGCGCTACGAGCGCTACATGGCCCTGTCCGCGTTGGCCGCGCTGGTGTTCGACCTGCTCACCACGGCGGGTGTGTACTCACTCGTCGGATTCGAGGTCACTCCTGCCACGGTCATCGGCCTGTTGACCATTCTGGGCTTCTCCCTCTACGACACCGTCATCGTGTTCGACAAGGTCGAGGAGAACGTTCACGGCTTCGAGCACACCACTCGTAGGACCTTCGCCGAACAGGCGAACCTCGCGATCAACCAGACCTTCATGCGGTCGATCAACACCAGCCTCATCTCGGTGCTGCCGATCCTGGCGCTCATCCTCGTCGCGGTCTGGATGCTCGGTGTCGGCACGCTCAAGGACCTGGCGCTGGTGCAGCTGGTCGGCGTCGTGGTCGGCACCTACTCGTCCATCTTCTTCGCCACGCCGCTGCTGGTCACGCTGCGGGAACGGACGGAGATCGTGCGGGCCCACACCCGCCGCGTGATGAACCGCCGGAAGGGCGCGGCCGCCAAGAGCGGTGCCCACGACGTCACCGATGCGGCCGAGCCCGAGGCCATCGGAGTCTCCGTGGCCGCCGCGCCGGCGCCCGACAAGCCCGTCCCGGGAGCGAAGCCGATCCGTCCGAGCGGCAAGCCGTCGGGCAAGCGGAGTCCCAGGCGGTAGAGCCCGATGACTGCCCGGTCCCGGCGCGCCGCGATCGTGGCGACCGCGCTGTTGCTCGTCGGTGCGCTCGCGCTGTCGGCGTGTTCGTCGGGCCCCGCCGACGAGATCGACTACGCCGTCGACGGAACCCTCGTCACCTACAACACCAACACGGTGGCGGGTGCCGCGTCGGGTGGACCGCAGGCGTTCGCGCGCGTACTGACCGGCTTCAACTACCACGGCCCCGAAGGCCAGGTGATCGGTGACCGGGACTTCGGCACCATCGCGGTGGTCGGCCGTTCACCGCTGGTGCTGGACTACCAGATCAGCGACAGCGCGGTGTACTCCGACGGCAAGCCGGTCACGTGCGACGACATGGTGCTCGCCTGGGCGGCGCAGTCGGGTCGCTTCCCGGGTTTCGACGCGGCCAGCCGTGCGGGCTACGTCGACGTCGCGACCGTCGACTGTGCGTCCGGCCAGAAGAAGGCAAGGGTCACGTTCGCCCAGGACCGGGCCTTCGTCGACTTCGGGCAACTCTTCGCCGCGACCACGATGATGCCGTCGCACGTGATCGCGGACGAGCTCGGCGTCGACGTCACCGCCGCGCTGCAGACGGGTGACGCCCCGACCATCGACCGCATCGCGTCGATGTGGAACACCACGTGGAACCTGACCCCCGATCTGGACCTCAAGCGGTTCCCGTCCTCGGGTCCCTACAAGCTGGACTCGGTCACTTCCGACGGCGCGGTGGTACTGGTCGCGAACGACAAGTGGTGGGGGGCGAAGCCGGTCACCGACAAGATCGTCGTCTGGCCGCGGGGCGCCGACATCCAGGAACGCGTCAACCAGGGCTCGATCGACGTCGTCGACGTCGCCGCCGGGTCGTCCGGCACGCTGACTCTCCCCGATGACTACGTCCGCACCGAGGCCCCTTCGGCCGGCATCGAGCAGCTCATCTTCGCCGCCGCGGGACCGCTCGCCGATCCGGCGGCCCGCCGCGCCGTCGCCCTCTGCACGCCGCGCGACGTGATCGCCCGCAACGCCGAGGTGCCGATCGCCAACAGCCGGCTCAACCCCGCGGCCGAGGATGCGGTCACGGCCGCTGAGACCTCGCCGGAAGCCGACCAGTTCAACGTGGCGAATCCGGACGCCGCGCGGGCCGCGATCAACGCGCAGCCGCTGACCGTGCGCATCGGATACCAGACTCCGAACGCGCGACTCGCAGCCACGGTGGGCACCATCGCCAAGTCGTGCGCTGCCGCAGGAATCACGGTGCAGGACGCGGGTTCCGACACCGTCGGCCCGCAGACGTTGCGGGACAACCAGATCGACGTTCTGCTCGCCAGCACCGGCGGAGCGGCGGGCAGTGGCTCCACCGGGTCGTCGTCGATGGACGCCTACGGCCTGCACAGCGGCAACGGCAACAACCTGTCGGGATACGTCAACGAGCGGGTCGATGGGGTCATCAATGCGCTCGCGGTGACATCGGACCCCAAGGAGTTGGCGCGGTTGCTGGGAGAGAGCAGCCCCGTCTTGTGGGCCGACATGCCGACGCTGCCGCTGTACCGCCAGCAGCGCACCCTGCTGACGTCGACGAAGATGTACGCCGTGAGCAGTAACCCGACGCGCTGGGGCGCAGGCTGGAACATGGACCGATGGATGCTGAAGTGACGGGCAGGCACGCCGCGAGTGACGGTGACGTCGCCGACGTGTCCGCGGTGATCGCCTCGCTCACCCGTGAGGTCGCCGACTTCCCCGAGCCGGGCATTCAGTTCAAGGACCTCACCCCGCTGCTGGCCGACGCTCGGGGTTTCGCGACGGTGACCGATGCCCTGGCCGAGACCGCCTCCGGCGCGGACCTGGTGGCAGGTGTCGATGCCCGCGGTTTCCTGCTCGGCGGTGCCGTGGCGCTGCGGCTTGGCGTCGGCGTGCTGGCCGTCCGCAAGGGCGGCAAGCTGCCGCCGCCGGTGCACTCCGAGACCTACAGCCTGGAGTACGGGACGGCCACGCTCGAGGTTCCTGCCGACGGGATCGAACTCGCCGGACGCAGGATCGTGATCATCGACGACGTGTTGGCAACCGGCGGCACGATTGCTGCGACGGCACAGCTGCTCGGGACGGCCGGTGCGGTCGTCACCGGTGCCGCCGTTGTGCTCGAGCTGGCGGCTCTCGGCGGCAGGGAAAAGCTGCATCCGCTGCCCGTCACCAGCCTGTACGTGGTGTGAGGGATATCCTCGAGGAGGGTACGAGCGAGCAGGAGGTGTTGCGATGGCCGATGATGCTCTGACGCAGACCCAGCCGATGCCGGTCGTCGTGCCCGACACCCCTGCCGATACGCCCAAGACGACCACCAGCGCGTCGCGGCGTGTACGCGCCCGGCTGGCTCGCCGGATGACCGCACAGCGAAGCACCATCAACCCGGTGCTCGAACCGCTGGTTGCCGTGCACCGCGAGATCTACCCCAAGGCCGACCTGGCGTTGCTGCAACGTGCCTACGAGGTCGCCGAGCAGCGGCACGCCGATCAGTTGCGCAGCTCCGGTGATCCGTACATCACCCACCCGTTGGCGGTGGCCAACATCCTGGCCGAGCTCGGCATGGACACCACCACGCTGGTCGCCGCGCTGCTGCACGACACGGTCGAGGACACCGGTTACACGCTGGAGGCGCTGACCGCCGAATTCGGCGAAGGCGTCGGCCATCTGGTCGACGGGGTCACCAAGCTCGACAAGGTGGTGCTGGGCAGCGCCGCCGAGGGCGAGACCATCCGCAAGATGATCATCGCGATGGCCCGCGATGCGCGGGTGCTGGTAATCAAGGTCGCCGACCGGTTGCACAACATGCGGACCATCCGTTTCCTGCCGCCGGAGAAGCAGGCGCGCAAGGCCCGCGAGACGCTGGAAGTGATTGCGCCGCTGGCACATCGGCTGGGAATGGCGACGGTCAAGTGGGAGCTGGAGGACCTGTCGTTCGCGATCCTGCACCCGAAGAAGTACGAGGAGATCGTGCGACTGGTCGCCGACCGGGCGCCGTCGCGTGACACCTACCTCGCCAAGGTGCGGGCAGAGATCAACGCCACCCTCTCCGCGTCGAAGATCAACGCGGTCGTGGAGGGCAGGCCCAAGCACTACTGGTCGATCTATCAGAAGATGATCGTCAAGGGCCGCGACTTCGACGACATTCACGACCTGGTCGGCGTGCGGATCCTGTGCGACGAGATCCGCGACTGCTATGCGGCCGTCGGCGTCGTGCACTCGCTGTGGCAGCCGATGGCCGGCCGGTTCAAGGACTACATCGCCCAGCCGCGCTACGGCGTGTACCAGTCGTTGCACACCACGGTCGTCGGGCCCGAGGGCAAGCCGCTGGAGGTGCAGATCCGCACCCGCGACATGCACCGCACCGCCGAGTACGGCATCGCGGCGCACTGGCGGTACAAGGAAGTCAAGGGCCGCAACGGCGTTCCGACGGGACACTCCGCCGCCGAGATCGACGACATGGCGTGGATGCGGCAACTCCTCGACTGGCAGCGGGAGGCCGCCGACCCCGGTGAGTTCCTGGAGTCGCTGCGCTACGACCTCGCGGTGCAGGAGATCTTCGTGTTCACCCCGAAGGGTGACGTGATCACGCTGCCCACCGGGTCGACGCCGGTCGACTTCGCGTACGCCGTGCACACCGAGGTCGGGCACCGCTGCATCGGCGCCCGGGTGAACGGCCGCCTGGTGGCGCTCGAGCGCAAGCTCGAGAACGGCGAAGTGGTCGAGGTGTTCACGTCGAAGGCCATGAACGCCGGGCCGTCGCGGGACTGGCAGACCTTCGTGGTGTCGCCGCGCGCGAAGGCCAAGATCCGGCAGTGGTTCGCCAAGGAGCGGCGCGAGGAGGCGCTGGAGTCGGGCAAGGACTCCATCGCCCGCGAGGTCCGTCGTGGCGGACTTCCGTTGCAGCGCTTGATGAACGGCGAATCGATGGCGGCGCTGGCGCGGGAGCTGCGCTATGTCGACGTGTCCGCGCTGTACACCGCGGTCGGGGAGGGGCACGTCTCCGCGCGGCACGTGGTGCAGCGCCTGCTGGCCCAGCTCGGTGGTGACGAAGAGGCCGAGAACGAGATCGCCGAACGGTCGACGCCTGCCACCATGCCGGTGCGGCAGCGCACCAACGACGACGTCGGTGTCGCCGTCCCCGGGGCGCCCGGCGTGTTGACCAAGTTGGCGAAGTGCTGCACCCCGGTGCCCGGCGACAACATCATGGGCTTCGTCACCCGCGGTGGCGGAGTCAGCGTGCACCGCACCGATTGCACCAATGCCACGTCGCTGCAACAACAGTCGGAACGCATCATCGAAGTCCAGTGGGCGCCGTCGCCGTCGTCGGTCTTCCTGGTGGCGATCCAGGTCGAGGCGCTCGACCGGCACCGACTGCTGTCCGACGTCACCCGGGTGCTGGCCGACGAGAAGGTCAACATCCTCTCGGCGTCGGTGACCACCTCCAACGATCGGGTGGCGATCAGCCGGTTCACCTTCGAAATGGGCGACCCCAAGCACCTCGGGCACGTGCTCAACGTCGTTCGCAACGTCGAGGGCGTGTACGACGTCTACCGCGTGACGTCCGCGGCGTAGTGGCTCAGACTGGCGAAGCTGCCGGCCGCCTGCCCCTGGTGCTGATGGCACCGACCACCGCCGCGACGATGCATGCGATGGCCGTTGCCCCGGCGAACCAGGGAAACACCGCACTCAGCGGCCACCGGGTCGCCGCCCAGCCTGCCACGATGGTTGGGACTGCCATGGCCGTGTAGGCCAGTAGATAGAACGCCGACATGGTCTCGCCGCGCCGGTCGGCGGGCACCACGTCCGCCAAGTGCCGAAGTGAGCCGCCGAAGCCGAGGCCGAACGTCGCGCCCAGCAGCGCTGCGGCGGCGAGCACCCAGATCCAATTGTGGGTGGCCAATACCGGGATCATCGCGAGCAGCACCGCTCCCATGCCGACGTCGCCGAGGATCGCTGCACGCCGGGCCGGCACCCGCGACGCGCAGAGCTGGCACAGCGCCGCCGCGAACGCCGTCGTGCCGGCCACGGCGCCGCCGAACACCAGGTTGTGCACGTTGGCCTGTTGGGCGGCCAGCGATGGGTACAGGGAAAGCAGCACGCCGAGCACCGACCAGGACGCCATGGCGCCGAGTGCGGCGAACCAGAAGTCGCCGCGGACCTCATGCGGCACTGCGGGTTTGGCGATCCGGATGGGCCCGCGTGTGCGCGCAGAATGCGGTTCGCGCAGGGCGATGACGCCGATGCCCACGACGGCGCAGATCACCGCGACCACGGCGTAGGGGGTGCGCATGGGATGTGGGGCGTACTGCGCCAGCACCGCCGAGCCGAGGATGGCCACCGTCATCCCGATGTTGAAGCTGATGCCGCTGAGTTGACCAGACCGCGCGCCGTGGCCGGGGCGCAGATCCAATAGCGCCGCCGCACCGGCCACCACGATGGACCCGACGGCGGCGCCGTGGATGGTGCGTGCGACCAGGAGCAGGGCCATGTTGTCGGCGATGAGGAACACGCCGAGGCCCACGATCATCGCCACCAGCGCGGCCAGCAGGACTGGCTTGCGGCCGATCACGTCGGAGATACGACCCGACACCAGCACCGCGCCGAGAGCCGCGACCGCGTAGACGGCGAACACCACGGTGGTGGCCAGCGGGGAGAGGTGCCAGACCTCCTCGTACATGCCGTAGAGCGGAGCAGGGAGGCCGGATACGCCCAGGGCTACGCCGCTGAGGACGAGCAGCAGGGAGTAGGCCCCGCGCTGTGTCTGTGGGGTGACTCGGTCGGCCGCGACCACTGCCACGATCCCTCCTAGCCGAGGTAGGTTTGACGATCGTCGAACCGAATCGAGGGTACGCTTGGTTTGATGATCGTCAAACCTGCGGTGATGATCTGGGGCGAGCGAAGCGACGGGGGATTGGAGGCCACAGCATGACGCCACCGCAGCTTGGTGAGCTCGCCGCGAATCCCGTGGGCAACGTGCAGCAAGTGCTGGCTGCGCTGGCCGATCCGGTGCGCCTCGAGATGGTCCGTCGGCTGCGCAACGCCGGCGCGGCGGTGCCATGTGCGTTGCTCTACGACGGAATCAACAAGTCGACGGCGACGCACCACTTCAAGATTCTGCGCGAGGCAGGTCTCACCGAGCGCCTCGTCATCGACGGGCACACCTACCAGCGGCTGCGGATCGAACAGGTCGATGCCGCCGTCCCCGGACTGCTGAACTCGGTTGTCGGAAGCGCCAACCGCGAGGTCGGATCGGCCTAGTTCGCAGGCCACCGTGCGTTCGTCGATTTGACCCGCTCGTCGCCAAAGTGACGTGTTGTCTGGCCTGCGCTCTTAGGCTCTTGGGGTGCAGTTGACGTGGCCGTTAACCGGTCGCTCGGGGGAGATGGCCGCCATTGAGGCCGCCATCTCCGATCCCGATGTCTCCGGGATCGTCGTTCGCGGAGCGGCGGGTGTCGGAAAGAGCACGACCGCCCGCGAGGCGTTGTCGGTTGCCGCCGCACGGGGCTGGGAGGTCCGGTGGGCCGTCGGCACATCGTCGGCGCGAGTGGTTCCACTGGGTGCGTTCACCGCGTGGGCCGAGTCCGGCGTGACCGACACCGTCCAGTTGTTGCACGGGGTGATCGAATCGCTGACCGCCGCCGCCGTCGGCACCACCGTGGTGGTGGGTGTCGATGACGTACATCTGCTCGACGACTTGTCGATCTTCGTCGTCCAGCAGATCGTGCAACGCGGCGGGGCCAAGCTGGTGCTCACCGTCCGCGACGGTGAACCGATTTCCCCTGCGATCCAAGAGATCTGGACAGGTGGCCGGTTCGACTGGCTCGAAGTGCAGCCGTTGGCGCCCCACGAAACCACTGCGCAGCTGTCTGCGGCCTTGGACGGAGCGGTCGATCCGGACGCCGCCCAACGGCTGTGGAGCCTGACCCGCGGCAACAGTTTGTACCTGCGCAACATCGTGGAGCAGGAGTTCGCCGACGGCCGAATTGCACTGCAGGATGGCCTTTGGCGATGGACCGGCGACCCGATCATGCCACCGGGCCTCGTCGAATTGATCGAATCGCGCATCGGCTCCCTGCCCATGCCGGTCGGCGAGGTCATCGACGCGTTGGCCGTGGGGGAGCCAATCGAGCTGGCGTCGTTGCAGCGCATTACTGATCCGGTGGCGGTCGAGGAGGCTGAGAGTCGCGGCCTCATCACGCTCGAAACTGCTGTGGGCGGACCGCAGGTGCGGGTGGCACATCCGCTCTACGGTGAGGTGCGCCGCAAGCGCGCGCCAGCTACCCGGCTGCGGCGCTTGCGCGGGCTCGTCGCCGCCGAGCTCGCGGCATCCGAGGAGCGCGACGACATTCGGACGGTCGTGCGCCGCGCGACGTTGAACCTCGACTCCGACCTCGCCCCTGATCCCAACCTGCTCGTCAGAGCTGCCCACGGAGCCGTCTGGCTGGCGGATCTGCCCCTTGCCGATCGGCTCGCCCAAGCGGCAATCCGTGCCGGAGCGGGGCTGGAACCGAACTTCGTCCGCGTACATGCGCTTTCGTGGCTGGGTCGTGGCGAGGAGGCCGATTCGATTCTCGCCGATATCGACACCAGTCAATTGACAACCGCCGACCACGGCCGATTCGCGTTCTTGCGCGCGAGCAATGCGCTTTGGGCTCTTGGCGACCCGGCGCGCGCGAAGGAGATCATCGACGACGCGTCCCGCACCGCGGTGCCGCAGTCCCGCAGTTATGTCGACGCCTTCCTCACGGTGTATTGGTTCGCGATGGACCGACCCGATTTGGCGATGCAAGCGTCGGAAGGCCTCGCACTGGACACGTTGCCCGAGGTCGTCGGCGCTGAGATAGCGGGGGTGCTCGCCGTGATATCCGGGGACGCAGGGCGCACAACCCGAGCCGTGTCGATCGCAGACGCCGGATACACCGCCGCGACTCGCTCTCTCGATGCGCCGCACATGCGATTCAACATCGCCGACGCGCACGTCAGCGCGCTGCTGTTGGCCGGAAGGATCGGGGAAGCCGTCGATGTGGCGGAACGGACGCGCCGGCAGGCGGCCGATCTGCCCGGGGCGGCTCAACTACTGGGTCCTGCTGTGGCGGGCCGTGCCGCACTCGGTGCAGGCCACCTCGATACGGCATGTGTGTCGTTGGGCCAGGCGGTAATTGCGTTGTCCGCCTCCGGCTATGCCATGGGCTGGGGATTCCGCTATCGCGTCCCGAGCACGACCGCGTTCGCGATGCGCGGCTCAGGAGACGAGGCTGCCGCAGGCCTCGCCGCGCTCGACATGGTTCGGCGTCCGTTTCGGTCACTGGACTACGAGCGCACCCTCGCCCGAGCGTGGGTGGTTGGCGGCCAGGGGGCCGTCAGCGAGGCAGTCACCGACTTGCTCGCGGCGGCCGAAAGGGCAGCCGCCAAGGGCCGATTCGCTGCCGAAGTGATGTGCTTGCAGACGGCGACCCAGTTCGGGGCGCGGTCGTGCGCCGCTCGGCTGCGCGAACTCGAAGCTGTCGTCGAGGGGCCCCGCGTCGGCCTTGCTGCCCGCTTCGCCGAGGCCATGCGCGACGGCGATGCCGACGAATTGGCCTCGGTGTCAGAGGACTACGAGCGTATGGGTGATCTCGTCGCGGCCGTCGACGCGGCGGCGCAAGCCGCGCTCGTGTACCGCCGCAAGGACCGGCGAGGATCGGCATTGAGCTGCTCGGCACGCGCAGCGGCCATGGCCGAACAATGCGGTGTCAGCACCCCGGCGCTTCGTCAGGCCGCCGAACCCTTGCCGCTGACCGATCGCGAACGAGAGGTCGTGAACCTGCTCGCCCATGGGTTGGCCAACCGCGAAATTGCCGAACGATTGACACTGTCTCCCCGCACCGTTGAAAGCTACATCTATCGGGCCAGGGAGAAGACCGGCACCAGCAGCCGACAAGAACTCGCCGCCCTCCTGCGCCACCGCAAGCCGCGAACAGAGTAAACACCGTGTCCCGACGCCTGCGCCGCGGCGCCATGTACTTGTCGCAAAACCGCAGCTAAGCCGCCCTCGGTGCAGAGGTCAGATTGCAGTGGTGCACTACTGCGCACGTCGCAACTAACGCGAGCGACGATTGTCTGGTCACAACGCCGAAGGGGGGCGCGAAGTGTCCGAATTAATTGCGGCACAAAATGATTCACAGCATGCCGCCGAGGATCCCGAGCATGTCACTGTAGCGGTGCGCCAACCGCCGGTCCTCATCACCGAACAGGAAGTGGCCTTCAGCACTGCGGCTGCCGTGGCATTGCCGCGTACGGGGACCCCACGCAGGGTGATTGCCGCGGTACGCGCAATGTTTTCGAGTTCGGCTGGGGATGAGCCGTCAGTACCGCGGCACTATCCACCGCGCCGCCCTGCCTACCTCGAGCACGCTGCAATGGCGCGAGAAATGCGCAGGCTGTAACGGCAAATCGACCCTCCTGCACATTGCCGGCGGGCGGACGCGCCGGACAACGGGACTGTGGCCGTGGCCGGCCAGGACGTCTGGGCGATGAGCACCCGCGCGAACCGCCTTCCCTCGGCGCAACCTCGGATTCGTGTTCCGGTTCTTCAACTCGGTGCAGTGCACAGGGGTTTTGCGGCCGTTGTGCGTAGACGTGGTTATCAGGCGGAACGAATTTATGGTCATGGGCATCCCCCTTGGCCAGCGGTGTCGAGGGCGCTGAGCTGGAATTGCGTTGCGAGGGACCGCATAGCGTCGGCATCGCGGAGTGGCAGCCGTTCGAGGGCCCCGAAAGCCAGATGGTCGGCGATCATCATGCGGCGCACTTGGATCTGCGGCAGTTCACCGGTCAGCGGTTCTTCCGGCAGGGCTTCGACGAGGGCGAAGGTGGCGGCGACGAGAAGCGGTCCCATTGAGGGCGACATCGAGCGCAGATCACCGAGGCCGAGGACGTCGGCGGCCGGGCCCGAACCGTTAGCGAGTCCAGCCTCGGCAACGGGCTTGGGCGACGCACCTAAAAGCTGGTGGATCGCCCCGTCGGCGGACCGCCGCATCCGCTCCAGCATCATGGCCCAGCGAACCGGCGATTGGGCGGCCCGCACCGCTTCCACCAGCCGCAGACTTCGCCGGTAGGGCGTCGGCGCCCCGACGGCCATGCAAAAGTACGCGGTGGTGGTGATGGTCAGATAGGCCATCGCCGCCCGGACGGCGCGACTAGGGGTGCTCGGGCCGAGCCGGTCCAGCAGGGCGAAGCTGCCCAAGGCGGGAGCCAGCAGGCGGAGCATCACCGCCCGGGTCAGTTCTTCGCGGTCGCGGGTGCCGTACAGCGCCAGTTCGCCGCTGCGCAAGTCGTTGGCCAATTGGGTCGTGACGCCGACGCATCCGGCCAGCTCACGAAAATCGGTCTTCGCACAGGCATCTTCTGCGACCAGTGAGCAGGCGTAGAGCACCACCCGCCCGAGCATGCCCTCGCCGTAGGCGGTCCGCGACAGCGGCGAATCGAGGTTGTGGGCCATCACTTGTCCGACATCGATCAGCATTCGGCCGACCCGCTTGCGGCCCTCGATGGGCAGCGCCAACAGCAGCGCCCGCACGTCGCGGACGGCGATCGCCTGCAGCGGCGGTGGCGGCGTGTTGGTGTCGCCGTTCAGGTAGTCCACGGCAGTCACGACCGCGCAGCGAGCCCGCCGACGGTCACTCAAGTCTTCGTAGGCGCTGAGCATCCGGCACGCCAGCAGGGCGGCGGTGGCTTCGGCCCGTAGGTCCGCAGGAAGGAAACAGGCCAGGATGCGGAGCCGCCCCGCGCTCATCGGGAGACCACCCGCGCCGAGAGTTCGCGCAAGTGCTGACGCGCTGGGGAGGGCGGGAAAACATCCATTGCCCAGCGGGCATTCTCGGCGGCGCGGACGGCGGCGGACCGGGCAGCGCGGGTGGCTCCGCTGTGCATCAGCTCGGCCTGCAGGTCGGCACTGGAAGTCTGCCCGGAGAGCCACATTTCACAAGAACCAGGTCGCATGGCCAGCCATTCGATCACCGGCCAGGTCGGTACCCGGCGGTTGAGGTCGCCGCCCGCCTCCTTGCCCAGTGACGGGCCGCCCTCGACGTCGCGGACATCATCCATGATCTGAAAGGCGAGAGCGAGTTGGCCTGCGTACCGCATCAGGGCGGACAGCCGTTCGTGGTCGAGTCCGCCCGCAGTGCCGCCGTACGAGCAGGCCAGCCGGAACAGAGTGCCGGTCTTCGCGCCGGCAACGCGCTCATAATGCCGGCGCAGGGCGTCGTCGTCGACGGCGGGCGGCAGACTCTCGACGATCTGGCCGGCGGAGAGGTCGGAGATCCGGTCGAGAAATGTGACACCCGAGATCTCACCGAGTCGAGCGAACGCCGCCGGGTTGTCGGCCAACACTCGCGCGAGCAGCTGTAAAGCCGTGCTGACCAAATGAAATCCCACCCGGGCGGCGCTGCGAACGCCGAACGCGGCGGGTACGGAAGGCGCATCGCGCCGCAAGAGCGATCCGTCGCAGATGTCGTCGTGCACGAGCGACGCCTCGTGGAACATCTCCATCGCACAGGCCACGTCGACGGCGTCGCGTAGCGGCACCGCGGCGCCCGAGGGCAGCAGACGGGCGCAGGCCAGCGCCATCCCGGCCCGGACCCGTTTGCCGGGCACGGCCAGGATGTGGCGGTAGATGGCATCGAACTTGCCACCGCTGACAAGGACTTCGTACAGCCGATCGGCGACCAGGGGCAATTGATCGGATGGACGGGTCAGCAAAGGTCGGTCAACGCTGAGGGCGTCGGACGCGACGGATGTGCTTGCCTCACCCATCATCGTCCCTTCCGCGGTGTCGCGGCGAAACGACGGCCACCGGATCCGGTAATTCGCTCCACAACGGAAATCCTGGCTGCCGCGCGTTGCGACGAGTGCAGTAGCGCGCCACTGCAATCTCGCCTGGTCTCAAGCGGTACCGCACCGAAACCGGCCGAAATTGCAGTGGCGCACTACTGCTGCCGTCACGCCAACGGGGAGCGACAGTGTTACGGGGAAGACTTCCCGACGCGCGGTCGCCGTCAAACACTCCGACCGCCTACGCAGGAGAGACCACTATGTTAGACCGGCTTGCACGACTAGCAGTGACCCGGCCGAAGGCGGTTCTCGCCGCGACCTTGGTACTCATGGTTGCCGCACTTGCATATGGGTCGGGAATCAGCGAGCGGCTGTCCGGTGGGGGCTTCTATAGCGCTTCTTCCGAATCGCAGCGCGCCGCTGCCGCGCTCGAGCAGCGTTTTCAGGTCGGCAAACCGAACCTGGTCATCCTCGCGACCAACACCGGAGGCGGGTCTGTCGACGATCCCGGCGCGGTTGCCGCCGGCGAGGCGCTCACTCAAGAGCTTGCCGCCAGGACTGGTATCACAACGGTCACCTCGTACTGGGGACCAGGCCAGTCCGAATTGCTCCGTAGCAAGGACGGGACGAAGGCGCTGATCGTGGCGCACGTCGAAGGCGATGAGCGCGAGTTTGCGGCGGCGGCCAGACATCTCATCGCGTCCTACCGTGACATCGAGCGCGGTCCGCTGAAGCTCGAACTCGGCGGTGAGGCGGTCAGCTACAACGATGTGACCGATCAGCTCAACCACGACCTGGCGATCAGTGAAGCAATCGCAATGCCGATAATCCTGCTGCTGATGACGCTGGTATTCGGCAGTCTCGTGGCAGCCGGCTTGCCGCTCCTCATCGGTGTCCTTTCGATCGTGGGTTCGCTCGGCCTTCTCGCGTTGTTGTCGAATGTCACTCCGGTGTCGAACTATGCGCTCAACGTGACGACGATCGTCGGTCTGGCTCTGGCCATCGACTACAGCCTCTTGGTGCTGACCAGGTTCCGTGAGGAGCGGACTCGGGCTCAGTCCCTCGATGATGCGATCGTCGAGTCGGTTCGAACCGCCGGCCGCACGATCGTATTCTCTGCCGCCACGGTGACGCTGTCGGTGCTGGCGCTGCTTGCCTTCCCAATGATTTTCCTGCGTTCGATCGCCTATGCGTGTGTCGGTGTGATCCTGCTTGCGACGGTGTGCGCGCTCGTTGTCATGCCCGCCATGCTGCGACTTCTGGGCTCCCGAATCGACTCGCTCAACGTGCGCCGGGCGATTCCGCAGGTGTTCGGGCGTCGCGCACCGGCCGAAGTGCGGGCTGAGGAAGACGGGTTCTGGTTCCGCAGTTCACGGCTGGTCATGCGGAGGCCGGTCGTGATGGGGGGCGCGGTTCTGCTCCTGGCTCTGGTGCTTGCGGCACCTTTCGGCTCCATCCGCTTGAACTTTCCGGATGACCGGTCACTGCCGGCGACGATTGAAAGCCGAAGTGTCGGCGACGTGATCCGCTCCGAATTCCCGGCACAAGCGACCGCTGCGATGGATGTGCTCCTCGACAACTCCGCAAGCGCGGATCAGCTGGACGGGTACGCGGGGGCGCTGTCACAGTTGCCGCACGTCGTGGCCGTCAAGCTGGGAATGACAAGCTATGTCGACGGGCAACGGATAGGCGAAAGGCCGGTGCCCGACGCCAATGGCGCCTATCTACGGCTGATCCCAGACGTCGATCCCTACAGCGACGCGGCCAAGCTACTGCTTGATCAGGTACGCGGAACACCAGCTCCAGGTACCGTGCATGTCGGCGGACTCACTGCAGAGAACGCCGATACCAAAGATGCTTTGTTCGAACGAGTTCCGTTGGCCGTCGCACTGATGGTGCTGGCGATGTTCGGCGTGTTGTTCGCGTTCACCCGAAGCGTGGTACTGCCGATCAAGGCGTTGCTGCTCAACGTAGTCAGCTTGTCTGCGACTCTCGGCGCGATGGTGTTCATCTTTCAGGAGGGTCACCTCAAGTGGCTGGTTGGAGATTTCACTGCCACTGGGACACTGCCTGCACCCGTCCCGATCCTCATCATTTGTCTCACGTTCGGGCTGTCCATGGACTACGAAGTGTTCCTGCTGTCGCGCATCACTGAGGAATATCGTGCGCACGGCGACACCAACCTAGCGGTGATGCGCGGGCTGCAACGCGTCGGCCCCGTCGTCACTGCGGCGGCACTGATCATGTCAGTGGCGTTCATCGCGATGGCTACTTCTCAGGTGTCGTTCGTCAAGTTGCTAGGCGTCGGGTTGACGCTTGCAATCCTGTTCGACGCCACATTAATTCGCGCGATCCTCATGCCCGCCGCGATGAGGCTGATGGGTCGGGCGAACTGGTGGGCACCTCATTGGCGACGGCGGCCCGCGCATCTGCTCGTGAGTGGGGCCCGTCGTCGGCATCAGCTGACCGTGCGCCAATTGACGGCGCAATTGGCGGCGAATTGACATGCGATCGCTACGACGAGATGCGTTCGAAATGACTAGGCAGCAGCGCGCGCTGGCGGAGGTCGCGGCACAAGCGTCGGCGATGACCGAACTGCTGTTGGCCAGCAATTCAACCGGCGATCGCGCGATGGGGACGTTCGTCGACACGTTCTTCGCAATGATTCCGTTGGACGGCTCCTCAGCCAGCATCAACGGCATCGTCATGCTGCCCGTGCTCGTGTTCGGCGCCGAGACTGCTGCGCCAATGCGCGCGACACCCGTAGCGCTTATTCACACTCTGTGGTGGGCGGCGGCGCGGTACCTGGACGACATGATCGACAGTCCGCAACTCGCTCGGACCGACCCCGCGGAATTCAACCGCGGGGTGATGACCGCAATTGCGGTCGGTAATTATCTGCCGCTCAATATCTTTGGCGACCTGGCTGTATCCGATGCCGCTCGGTTTCGGCTGATCACCGAGTACGGCAACGGATGTATCGACGCACTAGGCGGGCAGCTGACCGACCTGGTTCTCAACGCGGAGACAGCAACTCTCGGCGACGTGCTTCGCAACTACGAGGGCAAGACGGGCGCGCCCTACGGGATGTCCGCCGCGCTCGCCGCGCAGCTCGCGGAGTGCGATGCCGACCGGGTCGATGCCTGGCGCTCGTTCGGTAGGGCGCTCGGAGTGCTTCGTCAACTGGTCAACGACCAGCGCGACCTGGTCACCGAGCGCGACGAGGACCTGCGAAACGGCACTGCGACCTATCTGCTCGTTCATCTCCTAGGCACTGTGTCGACTGCCCGACGCGCCGAATTGATCGGCCTTCACCGGCAGGCGCGCACTTCGGAGGAGGCCCGGGCTGAACTGAAGCGAGCGATGTTGGCAGCGGACACCGTTTCCAGCTACGCAGAGACGATCCAGCCCATCGTCCGTACCGCTCGCGACACGCTCGCGTCGCTCGGCGGTGACCCGCAGTGTGTCACTGAGCTTGCCGGGCTCATCGACGAGACGATTTCCTACTTTCCGCAGTTTGAACTCCGCTGACGCAAGGGCCTATGAGCAGCGAGGAATGGATCAGCGCTCTCGAGTCGGGGTGGCGACAAAGGGATCCCAATGCGATCGCCGGCCTCTTCACCGACGATGCGTACTACCATCGCGGCCCGTTCGGTGAACCGCATCGTGGACGCGACGCGATTCGCGCACATTGGGTCGAGACCCTATCCAGACAGGTCGACCCGCGAATTTGGTTCGGCAGTGCGATCGAGTCCGCGGGCCGCGCCGCGGTGGAATTCTGGTGCGTTCTTCGCGATCCCGCGACGCGAGAACCACGGACCGCATCCGGCTGCCTCACGCTCCAATTCGGATCGGACGGACGCTGCTCGGTCCTGCACGAGTATTGGCACGCCGAGTTGAACGTGGCAATCGAACCGGCAGAGGATTGGTTTTCGTTGCGCGCCGACGGGCGGTCCGTATGGGTCGGGGATCAGTGAGTGGCTGTCAGCCGGCGGCGTCCGTGGCGTTTGTTCCGAATCGCGCCGCGCCGCTGCCGTACTCGATCGATTCGATGAACGAGTTCGACAGTCGCATGGGCGGCCTGCTAACCGACCTGTCCGACGACGGCGAAAGCGACCAGCGTGCCTAGTAGGCCGAGTGCTGATACCACCGCCGGCCATCGGTTGTCCTTATCGCTGAAGTACTTGAGGCCGAATGCGGCAACACCGATCGCCGGCAACGCGACGAATGCCTTGGAGAGCGGCGAAACTTGCGCGGCGACGACGAACAGCGCGACGGCGAGCGGTCCGGAGCCGATCGTGAGCAACAACGTTGTCAGGTAGCCAATCGAATTGACGTAGCTTCGTTCGCCTGGCGCAGGCTGGCGGACAAGCTTCTTTCCGAACTCGACCTGGCTGGCGCAGAGTGTCAGGATCAGAATTCCCAAAGCGCAAACGTATGCGCCCGGCACCTCGTGCTGGATCTCGATGAACGCCACGAACAGGTACACATACAGGAGCAGTTGAACAGGGAAGCCAATGAGCAGGTTCAGGACTAGATTGTCACCGCGCGTGGCGGGAAATCGTTGTCCGACCGCCAATACCGCGGCGGCATAGAGAAGCTGACCGACGATGACGACCATTCCGGCGTGGAAGAACAGGTTGGCGGCGATAATCGTCGTCACGCACGCGGCGGTGAGCGTGGAGAGATCCCGAAGCTGAATCGCTCCGGATGCTACTGGGCGTTGTGGGTCCGCGACCCGGTCGTAGTCCTGGTCTCGAATGTCGTCGACCACCCGCATGATCAGCAAGTCCGCCCATAGGGTGACGGTGACTATCCCGAGCAGCGGAATCGCACTGGCAGTGATGCGGTCTCCAGCTAGCGCCGCGAACAGACCGATTCCTCCGGTGCCGAACGCCAAGGCATACACGCTGGAAAGGACCGGTGGATACCTGGTGAGAATGAAGTTCGAGATGCCAACCGCAGCAGTCATTGTCCGCCTTCCTGCCATGTCACCGGCAGGCTCCATACGCCCCGGCTGAACATCCCGGTGCGCCAGTCGATCTTGGACGCAGTCACAAGAGTTAGTCCGCTGAGTCGGGACAGCACGGTTTGCAGGCCAACTTGCAGTTCGAGGCGAGCGAAAGCCATTCCGATGCACTGGTGCCGACCGTGGCCGAATCCGAGGTGCGGGTTCGGACTCCGCTGAGGGCAGAACTCGTCAGCGTCCGGGAACACATCGCGATCGCGGTTGGCGATATCAAGTATGGGCACGACGATTTCGCCCTTTGAAATCAAACGGTCGTGCAGCTTCACGTCAGCGGTTGCGATGTGCGGACGCCCCGCCGTACCACCGATCGTGCCGCCGAACCAAACCCAGCGCAGCAGTTCTTCGACCGCGGAAGGAATCTGCTCGGGACATCGGCGAAGCGAGTCCACCAGTCCGGGCCGCTGAAGTACCTCAATGAGACCCAAGTGCGAGGTGACTGGCGGTCGTCTCTGCGCCGGACATGAGCAGCCCCATGGCGAGCATGACGATCTCTGCGTGGGTCAATCTGTTTGACGATTCGTCCTGTACCAGGGCATCGATCAGTCCGCCCGCTGTCGTCTGGCTACGCGATCGACTGACTCGACTTTCGAAGTATTCGCGCAAGTCGCGGTTTGCTTTCGTGACCTCGTCAGGTTGGTCGTGACCAGCCGACCATGCGACCGTCATCCGCGGCAGGAGAAAAGGCAGATCGGCGGTGTCCAGCCCGAGGAGGGTCATGTGCACGAGGTTCGGAAGAGGCTGGCAGAACTGGGTGAAGATGTCGGCTGGTGGCCCCGCCGCGAGCAGGTCGTCGAGGAGTAGATCGGCGACGCGGCCAATGAGCGGGCGAGCCTCCTGCGCCCGTCGCTTCGTAAACCATCCTTGAACGGCCCGGCGCCGACGTGTGTGGGTCGGCGGATCCGAGGTGACTAGTGCTAGAGGCAGATCGGCGGCCGCGCCAACGGGCGGCACGTGAAATTGTGCCCGACTGAAACGGTTGTCACTCAGAATGATTCGTACGTCGCACTGACGCGTTACGGCTATCGCCGCCGTGCCGTCAGCCAACGTGATGTCGAGAGTCGGTTTGTTCCGAAAGAGATCGACATGACGTTGCGGGAGCGAAGTACGCGGGCAGCTCTCTAGCGGCAGTTGCATGATGTCACCGCGGTCTCTGCGAGTGGGGGCGGAGGATGCGAACGCTGCCCGCCCTACCGTCGATCTCGACCTCGTCGCCGTCGGATATCTTGGAGGTCGCGCCAGGGACCGCTACTACGGTCGGGATACCGAGCATCCGTCCTGTTATTGCGGTATGGGAGACCATGCTGCCGCGCTCGACGACGAGTCCCGTTGCGTTGAGCATCAGTGGTAGCCATCCAGGATCGGTTTCGCGGGCGATCAAGATCCGCCCAGCGCATTCACCCGGCGGAACATCCGGTCGCAGCACCAATTTCGCGCGGCCACGGGCGACCCCGGCGCTGGATGGAAGACCGGTCAGTTCGGTGCTGGAACCTGCGGTCGCCGATGTGGCAGCACTGCGACGAAGGTCGGCAGCGGCGATCGGCGGCGGGGCAGTTGTGAGATTGGCGGCGAGGGCGGGCCGATCGCACGATCGTAGATAGGCGTCCTTTCGGGTCCGAGCGAGGACGCGAAGATCGGGGTGTGTGGAGGTGCCGTCGAAGGCTCCCAATAATTCCTCGGCCTCCAGATGAATGTAATCCTCGGGCGAGTCCAGACACCCCGCAGCGGCGAGGTCAGACCCGAGTCGACGCATGACCTCCCGCGAGAATCCGTATAGCTGGGTGCGGCAGAACCGGGTGTCCTCACGGGCTTTCACCAAGAACCTACCCACACGCAACGCGGCGCGAAGAATGGCGCGTCTCCATCGTGACGGGCAGATGCGGTGTAGTTCATCGAGCGCGGCTGCGGCCGCAGTCGATTCCCGAAGCCGCGTCTGCTGCACTGTCGCTCCCACCGCAACGAACGGCCGCAGGGCGTCGATCACCATCTCAGGTCTCTGCCGTGGCGTAGGCTCCTCTATCTTGAGGTCGTGCATGGCGCGATCGCCGAATTTCCTCAGGTGCGTAAGGGCATCGGACTGGAGTTTGCCGCCGTAGGCGCCTCTTGCAATACGGTTCCAGGTATCGCGCGCGTCGGCAGTCAGCACCCGCGCCGACAACGCTGGGTTCGCGTTTATCTGCTCGGCGAGCGCCACCGTAGAGTGCACCGACTGCAACGTTCGGTTCGGCGCCCCTCCGGGCAACAGCACAGTGAGGTCCACCTCAGGGGAGTCGGTCCACCGCCGCACCAGGACGCTCGCCACGACATATCCGGCCAGGGCGAGATAGCCAGAGAGGATCGTTATGCCCCAGCGCGATTCGGCTTCTGACCACACTCGGCGGTATATCTCGATTACTTCTTCAACCGGCTTTTGCGACAGTCCTGTCCCGAGGACGTGCTGGGCATCCCACCAGGACAAGAATCTCCGCAATTTGCGGGGAAAACTCGCGGCCGCCCATAGCAGTCGCGGTGATCGCCCGGTCATGCGTGTGATGGCATGGCGGTCGAGCATTTGGCCCGGGTTGGAATTTCGTTCTGCGAGCCCCAACGACCGCTCCCACATCGGACGAATCACCTCCCATCCGGGGAGTTGGCTGTGCAGTGCGTACCACGCGTCTAGGCGGTAGTAGGCCCGGCCGTCGAGGAATCCGATCATGCGACGAAGTTGGTACTCCCGACTCCGCAGTTGGCTCTCAGGGACTCCGATGATGCGATAGAAGTCGCGAAAACTGATGCGATAGAAGATTCGCGCGTGCGAGTACGTCATCGCAGTGGTCACACCCGGAAAGCTCTCAGTCAGATTGTGATTGGTCCATTCGATCGCGGTCGCCGGCGTTTGGGGCGACGTAGCTGGCCGTGCCTGCACCAGGTGAATCACTGAGTCGGCCGTGACGACGCCCTCTATGTCCTGGGGTCCAGACAACAGCCGCTCGGTGGTATCCG
>CAWKFI010000006.1:0-1232990 GCA_963849055.1 uncultured Actinomycetota bacterium | reverse complement strand
GACTCCGCCAGGCGCGAACACCGTGAGGTGATCGAAGGTTGCATCGCGTCGGCAGGCGCCGCTGACGCCGATCCGTTCACCGTCGCATGCGCCTTGGACTGGCTGCTCTACGACTGGCTGATGGCACACCGCGAAGATCCCGACAGCGCGGCCATCGAGATCCCCAAGGGCCACGAGTCCGATGCCGTGATGGTCGTGCGGGCCGCGTCCGAATCGGTGCGCTCGCGCGCCCGAGTCGATCCGGGACTCGCCTCGCCGGTTCGGGCCGGCTGAGGCGAGGCCGATCAGGCTGCGGCGTTACGGAGATCGTGCGCTAACTGAGTCGCTCCATGATCATGGCCATTCCCTGTCCGCCGCCGACACACATCGTCTCTAGACCAAACTGCCCGTCGTGCACGGCTAGGTTGTTCAGCAACGACACCGCAATTCGAGCGCCGGTCATGCCGAACGGATGCCCGAGGGCTATTGCCCCGCCGGATACGTTCAACCGGTCCTCATCGACACCTAGTTCGCGCGCCGATGCCAGTACCTGTACGGCGAACGCTTCATTGATCTCGACGAGATCAATGTCCGCCAGCGACATTCCGGCGATGTCGAGCACCCTGTGCGTCGCTGCGACAGGTCCAAGACCCATGATCTCCGGCGACAGCCCGGTGACGGCGGTGGCCACGATGCGCGCCAGCGGCGTCAGACCGAGCTCCTCGGCGCGACGCCCCGACATGATCACCATTGCCGCGGCTCCGTCGTTGAGCGGACATGCGTTGCCCGCCGTCACGCTTCCGTCGGGCCGAAACACTGGCTGGAGCTGACTCAACCTCTCGTATGTCGTGCCCGGCCGTGGTCCGTCGTCGGTGGAGACGAGTGCTCCGTTGGGTAACGTCACCGGCGTGATCTCGCGCTCGTAGTGGCCAGACGAAATGGCGGCTTCGGCGCGGTTCTGGCTTCGGACCGCCCAACGGTCCTGCTCTTCTCGGCTGATGCCGGTCAATTGCGCGACATTCTCGGCCGTTTGTCCCATGTCGATGTAGGCATCGGGCAGCAGTCCATCGTCACGTGGATCGCTCCACGCGCCACCGCCCCGGGCGAGGGCGGCGGTGCGCGCCTGCGCGTCGGCGTAGATGGGATTCTGCGTATCGGGGAGCGAGTCCGACTCCCCCTTGTCGAAACGCGATATCGTCTCGACGCCTGCCGCGATGAAGACGTCGCCTTCGCCCGAATTGATTGCATGCTTGGCCATCCGAATGGTCTGCAGTGATGAGGCGCAGTACCGGGTGATCGTCGTGCCAGGCATATGGTCGTAGCCCAACTGAATTGCGACATTGCGTCCGAGGTTGAATCCTTGTTCCCCACCTGGCTGCCCGCAACCCAGCATTAGGTCCTCGACGTCGAGGGGATCGAGGCCGGGATCTTGTCCAAGGCGGCCTTGACCATTTGAGCAGTCAGGTCGTCTGGACGCATCGCGGCCAATGAACCCTTCACGGCGCGGCCGATCGGTGAGCGGGCAGTGGAAAGATTACGGCCTCAGCCATTCGGGCTCCTCAAGTTGTTTGGACGGTCTCGGCAATGGTGTGTTGGGCCCGCGCGCCGACGAGGTACGTGTCCGTGCCGGACTGCAGGGTGTGACCGTCCTGATTGATCAGTGCTACCTCGACCTTGACGATGCCCGACTCGGGTCGCGAAGTGCTGCGTCGGACATCGGTCACGACCGACTTCGCTCGCACTGTGTCACCGGGATACGCCGGGGCGACCATGCGTCTGTTGACGGCCAGGTAAGCCTGTATGTGCCAGTCATCCAGCCCGGGGCACCGTAGCCCGCTGCCGATGGCCAACATCAACAGGCCGTGCGCGATGCACTGGGTGTACTCGGTGTTGTGCCGTACCCACTCCGGGTCGACATGCAACGGATTGAAGTCACCGGACAAGTCGGCAAACCGAGCGATGTCGTCTTGTTCGACCGTTCGCGGTTCTGACTCATACTCCGCACCGACTTCGATGTCGTCAAGAAATACGGTCACCATGTCGCTCCTCCAACGGTGGTAATCGGTGCAAATCGAGTGCGTCCGACGCAGAAGTCGGCGGCCGGCTCGTCACAGTCGGTCTCGAAAAAGACCGCATTGATTTGTGGATTGTCGGCGACGACCGCAGTGATGGAACCGCTCTGCCACACGTAGCGCACACAACCCGGCCGTTCCGCGACTCTGCGCCCGTCAAGGACGACCTCGAAGAGGAGCCGCGCGCACTCCGCATCTGTCACAACCATCGAAATGTCCTTCACCATGGCGAAGTCCGGCTTGGCGGCATCGTCCAGTGTTCGCCGCCACCAGTCGCGATTTCGGCCGGTACGGCGATGGGGCATCTGCTCCGGGTCCGTGATCGTCGCCGCCCTGACAACCCGCCGGATACGTGTAGATCGACGACGCGATCTGCACAACGGTTCCCAAGCCGCTGCGTGGATGAATGAAGACCTCGCGCCACGGCGCGTAGTCGAGGTCGATCTGCGTCACGGGTACCTGCGCATCGCGTAGGCAGGCGAGGGTTTCGTGGATGTCATCGACCATGAAGGTGACATGGTGTGCACCTTCGCCATGCGATTGCAGATAGCGCGAAAGGAAGCCGGACCGGCTGTCATTCGGGTCGAGGAGCTCGACTCGAATGCCACGATTGGCCTCCTGCCGACGCCCCGAGCACCCAGCGGAACCCATCGTCTTCCTCACCGGCAACGGGTAGCAGCACACCAGTTTCGTAGATTCGACGCAGCTCCGCCCCGGCATCGACGACCGCTACGCCGACATGATCTAGATCTGCACGTGTCATTTCTCATCTGCTGTCTGCGGCATCAGCTGATTCGGGCGAGCAGTTGCCCTTCCTCCACCGAGTCTCCTTCTGCGACGGCGATCCGCATCGAGCGAACCGGACTCCTCGGCTTCGACCGGAATCTCCATCTTCATCGATTCGAGGATTAGGATGATGTCACCGACGTCTACGACGTCACCCTCGGACTTCTCGATCTTCCACACCGTCGCGGCCATGTCCGCATTGATGTCTGGCATTCTCTCTCCTAAGTGTCGTTGGAAGTTGGCTCTGTACGGATATCGACATTGAGCCGGAAGCGGTCGACTACCCCAGGACCCGTCACGACCGGCGACAGCCGGTGTTTCTGAATCACCCCGGTCCCCACGCTGCGTACGAAGGTTCGTGATTCCACTCGTTCCACGAACCTCGGGATGGCGAACCGCGGTAGCGCCTGCTCGCAGTAGGCGAAGAACTCCCTGGGGTCGAAGAGTGCAGAGCTGTCGCAGGTGACGAAGACCTTGATCTCGTCTTCGCCACCCAGTTCGTCGGCCACACCGACTACAGCGGCATCTACGACGCCGGGTGCCCGACGAAGAACCGCCTCCAGCTCGTATGCCGAGATGTTCTCCCCACGACGACGCAAGGAATCCGTCAGCCGGCCACAATAGAACAGAAAACCTTCGTCATCCATCCGCCCCAGGTCGCCGGTATGGAACCACAAGTCTTGCCACGCCTCGACAGTCGCGTCCGGACGGTTCCAGTATCCCAGCATCACCATGTTCGCATAGCGCGGTCGGTGACAAATCTCGCCGACCTCGCCGGCGCGCAACGATTGACCGGAGGTATTGAGTATCGCGACTTCAAAGGCATCGCAGGCGATTCCGGCACTGCCGCGTTTGCGGCGGTCGAACCGCTCGAACGTCGGGCCGTCTGCCTCGGTCTGCCCGTACATGCTCAAGATCGGGATGCCAAGCCCATCCTCGAAGAACCGGTACGCATCGACGGGGATGGGCGCCCCGAGGAAGCGGCGCAACGTGATTGACCGCGCGTCCGGAGCCGGCACGGTGGTCGCCGCAGATAGCACCGAGCCGATGACGAACGCCCACGTACACCCGAATCGCTCGATCTCAGGCCAGAATCGCCGGACGCTGAACCGCTGGTTGAACGCCAATGCCGAGCCCGAGGCGATCACCGCCGGGAAGACGATGTGCGCATCGACGTGAAAGAACGGCAGAACGAAGTAGCCGACATCCCCGTCCTTCAATTCAAGCGTTTCGCGAATGCTGTCGGCGTGGTTGGCGAAGTATGCGCGGGACAGCATCACGCCCTTGGACGGCCCGGTAGTGCCCGAGGTGTAGAGGATTGTCGCCAGCTCACTTGGGGGAATGTCGGCATCGAGGCGATCCAGCGCGCGGCGGTCCACCGCGTCTTCGGCAACTCTGGGTTCGGCGAGCGGCTCGAGTCGGTCCGCTTTGAGGTGTGTCAGCAGGTCGTCGATGAACTGCTCGTCGGCCAATACGATCGTCGGTGCGCTGTCCTGCAGGACGTGGGCAAGCATGGCGCCCTTCAGTTCGAAGTTGATCGAAACTTCCACCGCGCCTATCCAGTAGGCCCCGTACTGCCACGCAAGTCGGTACACCGAATTCCGACCGACGATCGCGACGCGATCACCGCGCCCGATTCCGAAGCGATGCAGTAACTCGGTCGCGCATCGTCGGGCAAGACCGGCGAATTCCCCTACGCTGCAGTCTCCTTCGCTCCACACGCAACAACATCCGGTCGGGATGGGTCTCCTCCGCACGTAACAGTTCGGCGACCGGGCTTCGGCGTCGGTAACGTTCCGCGCCAGAGGGCAGATCCACCGACCGGGCGTTTTCGTCCTGCGATGAACTGGTCACAGCTTCACCGTCTCCCGCGTTCCCACGATTCCATACGGGCGAACCAACAAGAACGCCACCAGAACGAGTATCACGATGCCATCCATCAGCAGCGTTGAGACATACCCTGCAACAAGGGATTCCAGTACGCCAAGGGTCAAGCCGCCGAGCATCGCTCCCCGGATCGAGCCGATGCCACCAATGATCGCCGCGATGAAGGCCTTGAGCGTGATCGCGAACCCCAGTGCAATGGTGATCGTTCGGAAATTTGCGAGATACATGAACAGCCCTAGCATGCCGACGGCGCCACTCATCCCGTAGACGATCGCGACGATGCGGTTGACCGGAATTCCCATCAACTCCGCGGTGGACCGGTCTTGTGCCACGGCGGTGATCGCCTGGCCGGTCTTGGAATACCTGAGGTAGGCCTGGAAGGCTACGACGACCACGAGCGCGACGACGAAGTTGATGACGGCGATCCATCCAATCCTGATATCGCCCAGCGCAAAGGTGGAGGCGGGCAGCATGTTCTCAGGGAAAGACTCGCGGCTCCACGCCCCAAAACAGCTGCACGACGTTGCGGAGCACGTAGCCAGCTGCCATTGCGGCGATGAAGGCCATGAATACCTGGCCACGTGACATCAGCGGACGGTAGACGCCACGCTCGATGCCGATGGCCATGACCGCGGCGAGCACCATCGCGGTCAGCAACACGATCCAGATCGGAATGCCGAGGGCCAACAAGGACAGCGCCACGAACGCGGAGAACATCAGGGTGTCGCCGTGCGCAAAGTGCATCAAGCCCAGTACCTGATAGACCAGCCCGTAGCCCACGCACCACAGCGCGTATTGCGAGCCGTGCTCAACCCGTTGACGAGCTGCTGCAGAAACTGATTCATCGCTCTTGCGCCTGCCCCATCTGACCGTCCGACGTGTCGGAATGCCGATCGTCGGCACCATGGAAGTAATGCTGACCGACCAGATCCGGGGTGGTCTCCGGCACCGCGCTGTCATAGACGATCCGGCCAGCCGACAGCACGGCAATGCGGTCGCTGAGCGTGAGCGCCTTCACCACGTTCTGTTCGACCAGCAACACCGACACCTCACGGTCGGCAACGAGTTGTTTGAGACCGTCATAGACCTGGTCGATCAGAACTGGAGCAAGCCCCAGCGACGGCTCGTCGAGCAACAACAGAGACGGTGCCGACATGAGTGCGCGACCGATCGCGACGATCTGTTGTTCGCCGCCACTGAGAAGACCGGCAGGGCTGTTCCGCCGACGCGCGATGACCGGCCACAGGTCGAAGTACTCATCGATCTCGCGTTTGACGTTCCCACGGTCCCGACGGGTGTAGGCACCAACTTCGAGATTGGCTTCGGTGGACATTCGCGGAAAGACACACCGCCCTTCTGGACACAAGGAGATGCCGCGCTTGACAACGTCGACGGCCGACGAGCGGGCAATCGACTTACCGTCAAACGTCATCACGGCGGCCGTGGAGTCGATGATGCGGGCGATCGCCTTGAGCAGCGTGGACTTCCCTGCACCGTTCGGCCCGCAGATGGCGTATACCTGGCGAGCGCGGACCGAAATGCCGATGTCGTGTAGCACCTGACTCACGCCATAGCCGGCGTTCAGACCTTCGACCTCGAGCACCGCTATTCGCCTCCCACGTAGATTCGCCGGACATTCGGGTCAGCGCCGACGAGTCGTGGTTTGTCATCCGCCAGCACCCGGCCACCATCGAGGACGATCGTGCGATCCGAGATCTGCAGGATCAGTTCCAGCCGGTGCTCGACGAGCAATACGCACATCGGTTGGTGGGTATCTCGTAGCAGGGCAGCAGTAGCCCCGATGAGATCTTCGGCCTCGGATTCGGCCATCCCGGCAGTGGGCTCGTCGAGGATCAGTACCTTCGGTCGAATGGCCAGTGCGCGCGCAATCTCCAATCGCTTTTGGTCACCGTAGGACAGACTGGCGACCCGGTGCTGCTGCTTACCCTGCAAGCCGACGGATTCCAGTGCAGTGAACGCCTTTTCGCGAGCAACACGGCTCTTCAAACGAGCGGACGGGAGACCGATGACGGCAGCAATGCTGTTCCAGCACGAAGTCCCCCATCGGCAACCGATTCGAGATAGGCACCTGCCATGGCATTTTCGAGGACGGTCATCTCGTTGACGAGGCGAAGATTCTGGAACGTCCGCACGACACCGCGCCGCCGGATCGACGACGGTGAGTGGCCCGCGATGCTGTCCGACTGCAGCCGCACGTCACCGTTCGAGGGTGCATAGAACCCGGTGATCACGTTGACGAGCGTGGACTTTCCCGATCCGTTGGGCCCGATCACACCGATCAACTCACCGGCGTCCACACTGAACGACACGTCCCGCAGTGCCGATACACCGCCGAAGTCCATATTCACGTTGCGAATTTCAAGCACGACGATCACCCGACTTGCGTCGCCCGTGCAGCAGTCCGACCACCGCATCCTTTATGACGGCTCCTCGCCAGAACACGACGGCGATGACGATCAGACCGATCAGACCGACGCGGTAGTCACTCAGAGTGGTGAACTGTTCGTTCAACGCCGCGAACCCCATTGCGACGACGACGGCGCCCGGCAGGCTGGCCATTCCGCCGATGATCACGTACAGGGTGAACATGAAAGACGAGTTGAAGTCGAAATCGTCGGGGCGGATGAATTGCAGCGTGCCGACCAGAACCGAACCGGCCAACCCGGCAATCATGGCGCTGAGCACAAGGGCCATTGCTCGCACCTGGAATGGGCTGATTCCCATGCTCCGGGCGGCGACATCGTCGTAGCGCACGACCAGCATCGCCCGCCCGAGAAAGCTCTGCGAGATACGGCGAACGACCGTGTAGGACAGCACCAGAAGCAGCAGACATATGTAGTAGGTATGCAGCGCGTTGTCGAATCGCAGACCCAGGATCGACATGGGTGGCAGACCAAAGAACCCTTCTCGGCCGCGCGTCAGATCGGGCAGGTTTGCAATGAGCTGTGCGACCGCAATCGTGATGGCGAGCGATACCAGCACGAAGTAGTCACCCTTGACGCGCGCGCTAGCCAGCGCCAGAAGAATCCCGGCCGCGCCGGCGACCACCATCCCGCACAACGTTGCGAAGCCGAAACTCATGCCGTGATCGGTGACGAGGATCGCCGTCGTGTATGCGCCTAGGCCATAGAAGGTGCCCTGCGAAAGATTCAGCAAGCCGGTGTATCCGAGGGAGAGAACCAGTCCTGCAACCACAGCGGCGTTGATGTAGGCAAGGGCAAGTACCTGCATCGTCAATCTGGACTGGACGAACAACGGCGCCAGGAAGCCAGCACTGATGGCCATCGACAACGCCCATAGCGTACGATTGCCGGCCAGCGCCGTCGGATCATCCGCAGTGTGCCGGTCGGCGTTGCTCGAATTCGATGACGTTGTCGTGAGTGCCGTCATTGGTCGGTGACTCCTTGACCCGCCCGCATCGTGTAGGTGGCTGCAAGTACTCGATCCCTTAGGCCCGCTCCGGTCACCTTGGACATGGTTGCGACCCGCTCCTTGGGCCGCAGTTCGGAATCGAACGCGATGGGGCCGAGTATTCCTGTGCCAGTTGCCTTGGTGGCATAGTCCAAGAGGTCGTCCTTGGAAGTGGCACCTGCGTCGATCATCGCCCTGATGGACAACACGCTGTCGAAGGTGTGCATGGCGCTGGTGGGCATGCGCTTGCCATACGCGTGCTCGTAGCGCTCGATCGACCTGCTCGGCCAAACTGCCTGGAGCCGGGAAGATGTTGGCAGGGTTCATCTCGTAGTAATCCCCCTTGTTCAATGCGGATCCCGCGGAGGCGGCGAATGTCGCGCCCCATCCCTCGCCGAGGAAGTCGACGAACGGCGTCATGATGCCTGCCGATCTGACCTGGGCAGCGATCTTGCCGGCATCTGCTTGGAAGGCGCCGGACATGATGACATCGGGTGCGGCAGTCTTGAGGTTCGTGATCATCGATGAAAAATCGGTGGATCCATCCGGATAGGTTTGGCGCGAGACGGATTCCGCAGAGCTGGCGCGCAGCTGTGCGTCGAGGCCCTTGTAGTAGGTGTCGAGAAACGTGTAGTCGCCTGCGATGCTGCCCACCGTCTTGGCACCGAGCACCTGAGTGGCGAACTTCGCTGATGCGCGCGCGTAATCGGCAACGCTCGCCGAGATCAGGATGAGGTTGTCTGATTTTTCGGTGAGAAAGTCCGCGGATGCGAATGACACCACGATCGGCAGGTGGTAGCGGTTGGTCACCACACCCGCCGCTAGCGCCTGGCCCGACGTGATGAACCCGGTCATCGCGAACAACGAAGCATCGTCGGCAAACCTGGCCGCCAACGTGGTAGCCGTTTGCGTCGATTCCTGGTCATCGACCGGGACGATCACGAACCTCTTACCCGCCAGCGGTCCAGTCGTCACGCCACCTTGTTCGTTGAGGTACGCGGCCGCGATTTCCGCGCCGTGCACCATGTCATTGCCGGTCTCCGCGGAGGCGCCGGTGAGTGGGGCGGCAAGCATGATTCGGATTTCGTCATTCGGCACGTCTGCCCCGGGTGCGCATGCGGCCAGCGCCAGCACGGCGCCAGCCAGACATGCGGAGATGGAATACCGAAACCTCATTGGACGGTAGTGGCGCTGATGACGCCATCCCCTTTCCTATATCGGCCAACTGATATGCAAAACCATAAGCCTCGAACCGGGGTGTGTCAACGATCACCATGGCTTTGTCGACGAATTGCTGGGAATGGCGCCTATGTCGTCAAGCCCGGCTACACCCCAAGTGCCGCAAAGGGATTGGAATAGGGCCGGATGCCTATGCCCCTGCGAGGGTCCAGGCCGAGGCCGTCCAGCGTGAGACGATCTTCGGGTCGGCAGCCAGCTGCTCCAGAACCTGAGGATCGAGCAGCGCGTGGGTAGCCACACCGTCGGCGAGTCCGACGAGGTGAATGGTCAGCAGGTCTGAATCGCCAGGCGGCAACGACTTGTCCTGCTGTGCCTCGACGACGTGCCGGCGTACCACCCGGCGCCAGCTGGCAAGGTAATCGGCCGCTTCAGCCCGCGTCACTTCGTTGGCAGCGCCCTCGGCGTAGAAGTACAAGAAGATACGGGTCAACGCGACTCGCTCGGGATCCAGCGGGAGCACGCTCTCGAGTAGTCTCTCGAGTTTGTCCAACGCTGTTCCTTCCGAACGGGAAAGTTCGCGAAAGGCATTGCCTTGGAGTTCAGCTGCACGTCGCAACGCAGCCAGGAGCATGTCGTGCTGACTCTTGAAGTAGTGCGCAAGGATGCCTGTGGACCAGCCAGACTCCACGGCCACCTCGCGATTGGTCACGCCGGCCACCCCGCCTCGCCGCGCTATGACCCGCAGCACCGCGTCCGCGAGTTGGCGGCGGCGCTGTTCGTGGTCGACGATTTTCGGCAAGGCGTCCCCTCCGTCGGCCGGGTTCTATCTCTGCTGATCAAGTTAT
Source organism: uncultured Actinomycetota bacterium (assembly GCA_963849055.1). GTDB lineage: Bacteria > Actinomycetota > Actinomycetes > Mycobacteriales > Mycobacteriaceae > Mycobacterium. The sequence goes on along the minus strand of CAWKFI010000006.1, from coordinate 1,222,810 downwards.
CGCAACGGCACCGATGTGCAGCCGGTTTGGCCGTCGCGGTAGCCCTCAGGGTCTTGGTTAGCGACCTCTGAATCGTGCGGGCCGCCGCTCGGCGAACGCGGTTGCCCCCTCCTTCGCATCTGCCGAAGCCCAAACCGGCCGGACGATGGCAGCTTGTCGACCCCATCGTTCCTCGGGCGGCCAGTCGCCACTCGTGCCCACGACCTGCTTTGTGGCAACGACGGCGAGCGGTGCGTTGTCCGCGATCTCGTGGGCAAGTCGGATGGCTTCGGTCAACGCTTCTCCCGGCCGGGTCACACGATTGACCAGTCCCAGCTCGTGGAGTCTGTGCACCGCAACCTCATCTCCGGTCAACGCCATCTCCATGGCAATTCGGTACGGGAGGTCACGCGGCAGTCGCAGCAAGGCGCCGCCGTCAGCGACCAATCCACGGCGTACCTCGGGGATGCCCAACTTGGCGTCATCAGCGGCGACGAGCAGATCGCAGGCCAATGCCACTTCGAGCCCGCCCGCCAGGGCGTATCCCTCTACTGCCGCGATGAGCGGCTTGGCCGGCCCGCTGCGGGTGAAACCACAGAATCCGCCCTCAGGAGTCTCCCCGAGGTCACCACTCTCGACGAACGCCTTCAGATCCAGTCCGGCGCAGAAACCCGTGCCCGATCCGACCACGACGCCGGCTCGAGCGGCAGGGTCGGCGTCGAAGGCACCCAAAGCCTCCGTCCATGGTCGCTGCCATCGCTCCGTCGACGGCATTCCGTGCCTGCGGCCGGTTCAACGCAAAGACCCAAACGTGGTCACTGACCTTGTCGACCAGGACTGGAGCCGCGGGATCAGACCTCACTGTGCGGCCAGGGTGCGTAGCCACGACCGATCTGCGATCAAATCCGCACAGGTCTCGCCGCGTTCCCACTGCGGAGTGGCCAACAACGCCCGATGGAACGGGATCAAGGTGGCGACACCCTCAATGGTGAACTGGGACAGCGCAGACTGCATCAACCGTGTCGCTTCGGCGCGGTCAGCACCATGCACGATTAGCTTGGCCAGCAGCGGATCGTAGTAGGGGTGCACCGGCGATCCCGCGGCTACGCCGGTATCGACCCGGATCCCGGGGCCGACGGGCTCGTCGTATGCGGTAATCGTTCCTGGCTTCGGCATGAAGTTCTTACTGGCGTCTTCCGCATTGATCCGGCATTCGATGGCGTGGCCGGTTAATTCGAGTTCGCCTTGGGAGAACCGCAACTCGTCGCCGCATGCAATGCGGATCTGCTCTGCGACGAGGTCGAGCCCCGTGATCATTTCGGTGACGCAGTGTTCGACTTGAATCCGGGTGTTCATCTCCAGAAAGAAGTACTCGTCACCGACTAGCAGACCCTCGATCGTCCCCGCAGACCGGTATCCGACTGCCCGCGCCGCCTCCACCGCGATTTCGCCTATGCGACTACGCATGTCGTCTGACAGTGCCGGTGCCGGGCTCTCCTCGATGAGCTTCTGGTGACGCCGTTGGACCGAGCAGTCACGTTCGAACACGTGCACCACGTTGCCGTGATTGTCGGCAAGTATCTGCACTTCCACGTGGCGGGGTTGTTGCAGATATCGCTCGATGTACACCGTGGAGTCTCCGAAGAAGCGCTCGCCCTCTCCGCGGGCGCCGTCGAAGGCTGCGGCTAGGCCATCGGGGTCGTTCGCAACCCGGAACCCGCGCCCTCCTCCCCCGCCGGAAGCCTTCACGGCGACCGGATAACCGACACGCGCGGCGATTTCGTGGGCCTGGATGGCATCTGTGATGGCCTCGGTATGGCCCGGGACGGTTGGGATCCCGGCGGCGTGCATGACCTGCCGCGCGGCGATCTTCGATCCCATCATCTCCATCGACTTCGCGGTTGGTCCGATGAACGTCAGTCCGGCATCCTCGACGGCTCTGACGAATGCGGGGTTCTCGGACAACAGCCCGTATCCGGGGTGAACGGCCTGGGCGCCAGTCTGTTTGGCCGCGGCTACGATTCGGTCGATGCGTAGGTAGCTTCCGCCGACCGGCCCTGAACCGATCAGAACGCTCTCGTCGGCCAGCCGTACGTGCAGAGCGTCTGCGTCGACCTCCGAGTGGACTGCGACCGCGCGGATGCCTAGCGCCTTGAGAGTGCGAATGATGCGCACTGCGATCTCGCCGCGGTTGGCGATCAAGACGGTGTCGAACATGCTCTCATCCTGTCCTTTCGTGGGCCCGTTACGGTCGCATGCTCCATTGGCGACGCTGCGGCCCCAGTGCGGTCTTCAGGCGGCCCTGCGCCGCATTGATGAAGGCGCAGACGATTTCCCGGGTTTCCCGCGGATCGATCATCTGCTCGATTCCGAAGGCCTCCGCCGTCTTCCAAGGGCTGCTCAGCGCCAGCATCCGCTCCTCAGCGTGGCGGCGGTAGGCATCGGGGTCCTCGGCCTCCGCAATCTCACGACCGAAGCCTGCCTCGACGCCCCCTTCTACCGGGAGGTCACCCCACTCCGCTGTCGGCCAGGCCAATCGGAGACTGAGCGAGTCAGGACTCGAGGTCGCCGAGACCGCCATGCCGTAGGCCTTCCGGACATGAATCGTGACCACTGGTACTTCGGCTTCGACGATCGACTGAATGGCCCGCATGCCCCACCGCACGACGTTGCCACGCTCGGCATCGGGACCCACCATGAAGCCGGGCACGTCGACGAAGTAGACGATCGGGAGATGAAAAGTCGAACAGGTGTCGACGAATCGCACCTGCTTCTCCGCTGCCGCGGCGTCCAACGAGCCACCGAGATGCATGGGATTGCTCGCCACGACACCGACTGGTGCACCGTCCATTCGGGCATATCCCGTCACGACGCTTCGTCCCCACTTGGCGCCGATTTCGAAGAATGAACCGGCGTCGACGACTGGCTCGATGATGGCTCGTGCCTTGTACGGCCGTCTGCGGTTCTCTGGCACGACTTCGATGAGCTCATCGCCGCGGCGAGTTACCGGATCGGAGCGGTCGACCGCGTGGCGGCAATTCCCACACGTTCTGCGGAAGGTAGCTCAACACCCGTCGCATCTGTTCGAGGGCATCGTCCTCGTCCTCTGCCAAGTTGTCGATGGCTCCAGAGATCGACGTATGTACCTTCGCACCGCCGAGCTCCGACTTGTCGATCTCCTTTCCGAGAGCGCGCTTGACCAGTGGTGGACCGCCGGCGAACATCACGGAGTCCTTCGTCATCACACTGAAGTGGCTCAGCACTGTCCGACCGGCGGTGCCACCGACGGCCGCACCGCTAACCATCGCCAGCACCGGCACCTCGGCGAGCAACTCGTACGAGCGTCGCCAACTCAACGACGAAACCAGATATGCGTGGCCCTTCTCCGCCTGTGCGGCTACATCGCCGCCGATGCCTTCCATGAACATCACCAAGGGAATTCGGTATTCGTGCGCGAGATCCTCGACGAATCCTCCGAGACCGCCCTTTAGGCGGTCCAGGTAGGTCTGGGGAGCGCCGCCGCGGACGGTGAAGTCCTCGCCGCCCAGTGCCACGGGCCGTCCATCGAATTCGGCGAGGCCACATACGTAACTCGACGGCATCATGCCGAGGAACTCTCCGGTCGCCGATACGTCCTCATAGGCGGCGAACTCGCCAACTTCGTAGAATTTCTCGGCGGCACGGTCGATTCTCTCGCGGATCGTGCGCCGCCCCTGTTCATGTTGTCGGTTGATGCGGCGCTCCCCACCGAGTTGCCGCGCTGCTGCTTTGCGCTGCTCAAGCTCTGCCAGCGCCGCCTCCCACGTGAATGCCATGTGTCACCTAACTCTTAGTGCCGTCACAAGTGGGCCTCGCCGCCGTTGACTTCCAGAACGGAGGCGTTGACGTATGAAGCCGCGTCGGACAGCAGGAACTCGACTGCGGCCGCGACCTCGTCGGGTTGCCCGAGCCTGCCCAGGAGGTTGGCCTGCTGCCAACCGTCGCGAACCTCTTCCGGCACCGACGCGATCATCGGTGTGTCGATCGCACCCGGCGCGACCGCATTGCATCGAATGCCGTAGCGGGCCTGCTCTATCGCCACGGTCTTGGTCAATCCGACTAGCGCCGCTTTGGCGGATGAATAGTTGGATTGGCCGAATACGCCGTGCCGGCCCGATGACGAGATGTTCACGATGCTCGCGTTCGTCGTCTTTCGGAGTTCCGGGATGCAGGCGCGACAACCCAGCCAGCTGCCTTCTACGTGAACCCGCCATACGTCGTCGAACCATGACTCCGGCATCGACAGCATGGACTTGTCACGCGTGATGCCGGCGTTGTTCACCAGTCCCCGAAGGACGCCAAGCTGGGTTGCCGCTGACACGGCGGCCGACCAACTCTCTGCAGAAGTCACATCCAGTTCACAAGCGAACACGGTCTTTTCGGCGCGTGAGGCCGATAGCTCATCCGCAACTCGCCCCGCAGCGGCGCCATCGATGTCGGCGCAGACGACCAATCGTCCAGCGGCATTCAGCCGACGAACGGTGGCCGCCCCGATCCCTGATGCACCGCCGGTGACGATGTACACCCCGGCGTGCGGATCAGTCTGCAACTGCGTCATCGATGCCCGTCCTCCTGGCGCTCGTCGTGGCCGGCCATATTCCGCCGCTCATCTGCCGATACTTGCCGTGCCGTCGCCGCCTCCTGGTCCCACATCACGATCGTGGTGATGGACTCGGCGACGAGGAGACCCGTCCGTGCTGCGTGCATCTCCTCGCCGATCGTTACACTCGAATTGCCGACGTGTATCGGTCGGAAATGGACTATCACGCCGAGGTCGGCACGCAGCAAGGGGTTGCGATAGTCCAGCTCCACACGGGCTACCACGTATGAATCCGGCTGCTGCACTCCAACTTCCGAAGCCAGCCACGTCGTGCGCGCTTCGTCAAGGATGGTCAGAATCGTCGCGTGATAGACGTGACCTTGGTGGTCGAGGTCGCGCCAACGCAGATCTACCCGGTATCCGTCGTGACGAGCGACGTTGCCAGGCGTCGCCGCGTCCAGCCGTATCGCGTTGTTGTTCATTGGACCGTCACCGGTGGCTCGGCAGCTGTCCACCGAACAGCCGTCGCACGGTCTAGCCGCACTGCCAGGTCAAGTTGCATAGGTCTGCACACTCCCTGCGTTTTATTTTCTCTGACCAATATACATACGGCGGACGTCGATGCCAATGGCGTCCGCTGTGCGGAGCGGCTGGGCTGCTGATGCGAGGCTTCCGAAAGCAGCGGCCGCACAGCGAGAATCCATGCCAGAGAGACCAGGCGGTGTGGCGGTCGCGCATCGATGTCTAACTGCTGCCCAAGTTCCCGGCCACCGCCGCCTACCGGCTGGTGAATGGCGAGGGCCGGTTTATCGTCGCCAATGACGCTGACTACGTGGCGGGCTCAAAGATCAAGGTGCCCCATGGAACTGATCGTGCATGACCGGTTCCCTTGACGCCGTGGACGATGGTGACCCTCGACTAGACGTGGGCCACGCCGTCGATCGAGGTCAGAGATAGCCCGGCAAGACAAGTAGCGCGCATGTCACAACCGGTCCCACGATTGTCATCGACAGACCCCAACGAAGCAGCATGGTGGTGACCCTGGCACGTTGCTCTTCGCTGCTGCTCGCAGCCATGATTGCTCCAGAGGTCGAGAACGGGGTGGAATCGACAATGGTCGCTGACAGGGCAAGCGCAATGATCATTCCGGCACCGGAAATCTGACCCTGTGCCACGAGCGGAAGAGACAACGGGATGAGGACCGGCAGTAGCGCGGTCGTCGATGCGAACGCCGAGATCAAGGCACCGACGAAACACAGCGTGAATACGGCCAGCAAGGGCCACGGGATACTCGACGCGAGCTCCCCCAGCCGCTTCATTGCGTCCATTCGCTGAAGAAGCGCTACGTACGTCACGATCCCGCCGACCAATAGGATTGTGGACCAGTCGATCTCGGCAATCGCCGCCTTGGCTTCGCCAGGGAAGAGCAGGGATATCATCACTGCCAACGCCAATGCAATCGCCCCGATGTTGATGCCGAGACCGAGGAGCGGCATGCCGATCACGCAGACCACGAGGAGAACGAGGGCCACCACGGTCACACGTTGCGCGGGTGACACAGGTGGTCGAACAAGACCCGGTGCGGCGTCGTACGCGGTGGGCCGAGCGGCCACGGCCACCGCTGAGACGTCTGGCTCCGGCAGGCCGGAACCACCACTCGACGGATCGACAGGTGTCGAAGTAGAACCAACATCCTCGGATGCGGCGTCATCCATCGGCGCATGTTGCCGAAAGATGAACTGCGCCGCGAACTGCAGCGCAACAACGATGGCGAGCACGAACGCGAACTGAGCGTAGGGGTTGAGGTCGACACCACCCTCTTTGCCGATACTGACGGTGAGAATGCCGTAGAGACTCGTCGGAGCGAATGACCCTGCCACGGATCCGTTGATCGCCCCCAATCCCATCACCACGGGATCGCGCCCGTTCTGCTCGGCAAGCACCATCGCGATTGGAATGACGACCATTGCCGCCAGCGGGTTTCCCATGCTCGCGATCACCAATGCGATCCCGAGCATCAACCACGGCAGGAGGACCTTCTTCGACCCGGCGCGACGAACCGCACTGTCGACCAAACGGTCGAGAGTGCCGTTCCCCCGGGCGACGGCGAGGAGGTAGGTCATCCCGAGCAATATGAGCATCAGTTCCGCTGGCCACCCTCGCATCACCTCCGACACGGATTCGGCGCCGATCGTGACGCCTACGCCGATAGCCGCGGCGAGCGCGAGGGCGCCGACATGGACATGTCTGACGCTGCCGATGGCAAAGACCAACACCAACAAGCTGATTGCGATGACTTGGCTGGGTGACATGGTGACGCTCCGAGGTCGATGTGACTACTTGGCGGATTGCTGGTTGGAGGCCATCATCGGCCTTCCCAATGAGGTGACCGTTTCTCCAGGAAAGCGGACACAGCTTCGCGTGAGTCCCGCGACAGATAGCTATCGATCACCATCTCCGCGTTGTCACTGACCCCGAGCGTGCGTTGATGCAGCGACCTTTTCGTGTACGAGAGAGTGATCGGGGCCAACCCCGCCATTTCGTTGGCGATCTCTCGGCTGACTTCTTCCAAGGAACTGTGCGAAGACGACGTCGCAGTCACCGCGCCCACCCGAACGAGATCCTCGGTGCCGAGCAACTTGGCACGCATGATCATCGCCTTCGTGAGGGGAACGCCAAGGAACGTCGTCAATCGAGACAAGTTCCGCATGGACAAGCAGTTGCCGACCGTCCGTGCGATCGGAAACCCGAACCTGACGTCCGGGCCTGCCACGACGATGTCGGCACACGACACCGAGCAGTGCACCCTGGCCGACGACGGCGCCATCGATGGCCGCGACGACGGGCACGCGCAAGTTCTCCAATGCGACCAAGGTGCGTTCGGCGTCGGCCTCGGTCCGGCGGACATCCTCAACAGACTCGAGTGCCTGAAATTCGCCAATGTCGTTGCCTGCCATGAACGCAGGCTTGGCGCCGGTTGCGCCCTCGAGCACGACCACACGGACCCCGCGTTCAGGTTCGCGAACTTGCATGCGTCGACCATCCGACGTTCCATATCCCGCGTCGCGGCATTCAGGTGCGCGGGGCGGTTGACGTGATCCTAGAACCGGCCCTTCCTGATCGGTCAGCAACGTAGCTTCGGACGAACTGACGAGACCTACCGTGTCGTTCGGCATCAGAGCTCGGCGAACCTTGCCACTCGAACGACCTGGCGTCGGCCAGTCCGTTCGACAGCTGCCTCCGAGTAACCGATTCTCCGCAAGAATCGTGTGGGTGCTTTCGCCGAGCGCCGGACCTGCGTTGCCATGTACGGTCGGTGTTTTCGACAACCTTACGGGCGAGCCCATCTGACGTACCGTGGTCCCATCGGCCGTCCTAGATTCCCAGAAATAGTCGCGGGCAAGCAGCTGTTCATCGTTGAACGCTCGCCGATAGTCGTTGACCGGAGCGACCGGTACTCCGGCATCTCGTAGTTGGGAGATCCAGTGCTGCTTCGGGCTTCTTCGCTGTCTCGGCTTCGATGAGAGATATGAGTTCAGCGCGATTGCGCAGGCGGTCAGCGTTGGTGACGAATCGCTCGTCCTCGATGAGCCACGTCCAATTTCATCTTGCGGATAGTGCCAACCACGTGTTCGGCGTGGCGGCGCAAGGGTGAACCATCCGTCGGACGCCCTGACCGCTTGATAGGGAGCGGCTGTCTGATGCACCGACCCCTGCGCACGTGGCACTTCCCCGGTCGCAGAGAAGCGTGCGAATTCCCATATGGCGTAGGACATTCCCGCTTCAAGGAGTGAGACATCGATGGATTGGCCTTCGCCGGTCTGATTGCGGTGGCAAGGCAGCGAGCACGCGATGGCGCCATAGAGCGCACCCGATGTCGCAGATGGGCACCCCAGATTTCACCGGGTCGCCGCCGGGTACCCCGGTGATGCTCATCAACCCCGAGCGAGCCTGGGCCATGATGTCGAGGCCGGCATCGGCCGCAAGCGGTCCGTCCTGGCCCCAGCCCGACGCAGACAAGTAGATCAACCCGCCATTGTTCGCGTTGAGTGGTTCGTAGCCGAAGCCGAGCCGACGCATCGCGCCTGGCCGGAGATTCTCGATCACGACGTCGGCGGGGGCAGCGAGTGCAACGAAGATCTCTTTGCCATCGGGCGATTTGAGATCGACCGCGATCGAGCGCTTGTTTCGATTGAGCGTCAGGAAGGCAGCCTGTCCTGCGTCGAATCAAACATTGCTCCGTACGTCCGCACCACGTCTCCGCCGTCGGGCGATTCGATCTTGGTGACCTGTGCACCCAGGTCGGCCAACACCGTTCCGCAGTAGGGGCCGGCGATGTAGTTGCCAACCTCGAGGACGCGGATGCCGTCGAGTGCGCGTTTGGGGTGCAAGGATTTCCTCTCCTCTGATGCGATTGATCTCTTCTACTGACGAAGTGCTGGTTCCGGAGCGCGGTTACCGCTCCCGCCCCGACGCCGAACCACAGGGCCGTGATGCCGGTCACCAATGTGCCTCGTTGTGACGTGCCTTCCGTGGGGATCAGTCAATCAATCGGCCCAATGATGCGTCAATAGGAACATTCGCACGGGTATCGTGCAGATATGCAACGAACCGACTGGCGTCGTGCCGTCACGCTATGTCCGAATCTGGCCTACCTCGCGATGATCGTCGAACGTGGGAGTTTCACCGCGGCGGCTACGGAACTGCAGATCACACCGTCGACACTGAGTCGAGCCGTCCGGCGTCTCGAACACGAACTCGGCCTCGAACTCGCAGTGCGACAAGGCCGAGGCATCGAGCTGACGGCCTCAGGCCAGTTACTCGCGATGCACGCCCGCTCCGCACTGGAACAGATTCGCAACGGGCTCAGGGAAGCCGTCCTGGCAAGCTCGGCACCGGTGATCCGGATCGGACTACTTCGGTCCCTGGGATCCGATTACATGCCCACCGTCGTTGGCGATTTCGCACTCGAGCGGCCGGCCATTCAGTTCTCCTTTCGGGAAGCGAGTGGCACGCAGCTCGAACGCATGCTGCTCGAGCGTGAGATTGACATTGCCTTGGTCGCCCCTCCGCCAGTCCACGAAGAGATCGCTCGACCGCGCTCTTCGAGCAACGGATCGACCTTGTAGTTGCCGCCGACAGCGCACTGGCAGCGTGCCATCGATCGATCTCTCCACGCTCGCAGACGAAAGCTTCATCCTCTCGGAGAGTGGATACGACACCCGTTCCGTCGCCGATCGCCTCTTCGCGACAGCCGGATTCGAGCCACGGTCATCTTGGAAACCGATGACATGACGATGGCGGTGGCGCTCGCCGCCGCGAAGATCGGAATTGCCCTGGCTCCGCCGACTCCCGAGGCGCGCGGCGAAGTGGTCAGGGTGCCGTTGAACGACCCACAGGCCCGCCGCAATGTGGCGGTTTGCCACCTACGCAGCCGCCCCATGGCTCCGCACGTTAGCGATTTTCTCCAACACGTGATCGCTCACCCAGCAAGCTCACGTGCGCAGTCCGCAACCTCGGACAACAATGATTCGCTGTGCCGGCGTGCGATCACGGGCGCAGCATCGCGTTTTAAAACACTCATGCGCTGTGCGCTCGGACGTCGCAACCCCGGCGGCGTTGTCGATGAAATCCGCGTTGATCATTCCCCCGCCCAAGGCATACTCGACACACGCGCGCTGGATAAGCCCGAGGTTGCCGCCGACCGACTTGACGTAGGTTCCCGATGCCGCCGTTCCACAGCAGGTCGACGTCGCCCGACAGAATGGCTCAGACGAGTTCAGTCGGGCGTAACCAAGCGTGGAGACGATGTAACTCATCTAGAACCCAAGGCTCGCGTATGAAGCGCTTGTGAGCCCGACGTGGTTTCCCTTCGACGCGGTCGAGCCATCGGGTGACGGCAATGGTTTACCGGACGCCACGGTTTCGGTGTGTAGGGCCAGTCCAGCCCTGAGTATGTTGCGTGCGGCATGTTCATCTGCTGGCGCGGTGTGACCGCAGTTTTGGCAGACGAACGCCGTTTGGCTGACGCGATTTTCGGGTGCTACTGGCGATGATGGCGTTGATCCTGGTGGTGTGCGGAGTGGCCGTGGTGGTGTGCGGGGCGGCCGTGGTGACGCCGCTTTACGTGGATCCCCCAACGGCCATCAGTTCGATGCCGTGATGATCGTGCGGCCCGCGTCCGAATCGGTGCGCTCCCCTGCATCAGTTGATCCGGACTCGCATCGCCGGTTCGCGCCGGCTGAGGAATCGACAGGGGCTGCGAACCTACTTCACGATCGTGTAGGTGAGGTCGTGCGGACCCGACGGCCGGGCACCTTCGCTGCACTGAAACGAGGGCCGTGTGTCCGAGCAGCTTCTGCTCGGTCATGCACGGGCTCCGGCCTTTCTCGTCGGCGAGGTCCGGGCGTCGGCCTCGTCGATGGATTCGAGCGAGATGCCCTTGGTTTCCCGGGCGACGATGACGGCGACGCCGGTGACCAGGCAGGCCAGCGCCAGGTAGATGGCGATCGGAATGGACGAGTGGTATCTGCTGAGCAGGATGACCGCGATGATCGGCGCCAGTCGTCACCGTGACAACGATCGACGTCCCTATTCGCTGGTTGTGCCGCAAGGAGCGGGCACCGAGTATTCCCTCAGGCGCGCGGGTGGTGGGAAGCCATTGTGGTGTCTAGGTCCCGCCACCGAGTTCAGTTGGCGCGCCGTTTTCGCCTGGTGTGGGACCCTTGACGCTCGCCGGGTCGGTGAACCGCTTTGACGGTTGCCGAGGTGCGCCCGGTTCGCCCGGCCTGCAGCCTGACACAATTCCCGATTAGCCAGGGGTGGCCCAGATCTCTGGGCACCTCCAGTTCGTTGATCGCACCAGGGTCCGCGCCCTCCGCGGTTTGCGGCAAAGGGTGGTATCACTGAGCGCTGCAACAGGTTCCGTCACCCTCGTCCAGAGAGTGAGCGAGGCCCCTCTTAATCAGGGACTTGAGTCCCGGCGGTGTGGCCATTCTTCCCCGAAGAAATGAAATTTCTATTCACCGCGTGTTTACATGCAATTTCATTGCATGGCATGTGTGCCGTCTTTACTCTGAGTTGGGGGTGCCCACAACTCGGTGAGTGCCAGGAGGAGTGAGTGTGTCGGACCAGTTGGAGCTTTTGAGCGAGTGCGAGATCGGGGCGGGTGAGGTTGCTGCCCGGTTGCGTATCGTGTTCCCGCAACTCAGCGCGAGCGATCGACGTATCGCGGATGTGTTGCTGACCCAGCCTGCGGTTATAGTCCATTCGTCTGTATCGGAGGTAGCTGAACTCGTCGGGGTGTCAGCCGCGACGGTCGTACGGGCTTGCCGGCGGTTCGGTTTTGAGGGATTCCAGGATGTAAAACTCTCGATCGCGCAGGATTTGGTTCGTACGGGGGCGGCGGAGGCGGAGGACCCACTGGCGTTCTGGACGAGTCGACCTCTCAGGTGAAGTCCTTCGGCGAATCTTGGGCGCGGGTTCGCAAGGGCTGATCGATGCTCAGATGACCGTGAATGAAGGGCGCTTCATAGCCGCCGTCGAGCTGCTGGCGCCGAGCCCGCAGATTCTGTTCCTTGGCGGGGGCTCATCGAGCAGCATCGCCGCCGATGCTGCGTACTGGTTCACGGCGATCGGGAAGCTCGCGTTCGCGCCGAGCGACACGATGGGTCAGCATCTTGCCGCTCGGCATCTACCGGCGGGCGGCGTCTGTGTCGCGATCAGCCATTCGGGGGCGTTCAAGCAGACCGTCGATGCTGCCCGGATCGCGAAGGAGGCCGGCGCCACCGTTATCGCTGTGACGAGTTTCGCAAAATCGCCGCTGACGGAAGTTAGTGACTTTGCGCTGGTTTCGGGCGGAAGATCCCTCGGCTATCGCTTGGAAGCATCGGCGGGACGTCTCGTCACCTTGCCGTTGTCGACGCATTGCGCATTGCCGTTGCGTTGCGGCGCGGACCGGTGTCATTCGAGGCACTTGACCAGATGGCAGACATCAGCAAGGGGCAGCAGCTATGAACACAGGTACCAGACCACTCACGATGGTCCTCGTCGTTGACGGACTGCGTCCGGACCAGATCCATCAGGACATCACGCCCACAATCTCAGCCCTGAGCTCCGAGGGCCGCTGGGTGGAACAGTCGTTCAGCTCGATCCCTACCGTGACAAGAGTCAACGCAGCCAGCCTGGTCACCGGGTGCTACCCGGCAAGCCACGGGTTGTTTGGCAACTATCTTCGGACTGCAGACGGGAAATCGGCGGTCAACACACTGGAGGCTGATTTCGTCTCGGCGGTGGGCCTTGAACCCGAGGAGCTCTTACGTGTAAAGAGCCTGGGCCACCGCCTCGCCGAGGCAGGGCAGACCCTGGCGGTGGTGTCCACGATCTCATCGGGTGGCGCGCTCGTGCTCAATCCTGGCGTCGGGGCCGGTCATGGAGTGACCCTGTCTTTGCGCCCGGGGCCTGACGGAAGCCACGCACAACCGGCATGGGTCAACGACGCCCTTCTGGAGAAGATGGGCCCGGCACCGAGCCTGCGTGATGGTGCAAGTACCGCCGATCTCGTCGACTACGCGGTCGACGCGAGCGTGAGTTTCGTGCTTCCCGAAGTGGATCCGGATGTGCTCGTATGCTGGTTCGTCGAGCCCGATAAGTCACAGCACAGGTGCGGAGTCGGCTCCCCGGAGGCAAAATCCGCTCTCACGCACTTGGATGCTGCGATCTCTCGCCTCGTGGAGGGCGCGGAATCCTTCGCAGCGGGACGTGATCTAACCGTCTTCGTCCTCTCGGACCACGGATTTGCTCGCACTATCGGTTCGATCGATGTCGCGGAACGCCTTAGGCAGGACGGCATCGACCTGACCGGAGTGACGATCGTTCCCACAGGATTGGCGATGGTGTGGTGTGAAGAGATCTCAACTGCTCGACGTATTCAGGAATGGGCAGACCAGCAGCCTTGGCTTGCGGCTCCTTCCTCGGCAGCCGACTCCAGGAAGCCGGGGACGGGGACCATTTCACCGTGGATCTCCTGCGTTGCCAGCCAGCCGATACCGCCCCTGACCTCGTGCTCGCACCTTTGTCAGCGGAGGCACTGAACGAGTTCGGCGTCCCGGGTGTCCACTATCTCCTCGACGGTTCCGCGGGCAATTTCCACAGCGGCCATGGCAGTTTGTCTCCCCACGAATTGCGCTCAACAATGATCGTGCGCGGTCCGGGCGTGCACGGCACGGGACTATCGACGGTGCCTGCGGGCATCGTCGACGTGATCCCTACCATCCTCAGCCTCCACGGCGTCAGTTCCCAGGGGTGCGATGGACGGGTGCTGCGAGAGCTGTTCGATGCCTCCGCCCCGGAACCCATCGTCACGGCTCGCACTCTTCGCAGTACAGCGCACACAAAACACGACCTTGAAATGTCGATCCTGGAGGTGGACGGACATGACTACATCACCGCAGTTAATATCATCTAGATCTCGAATCGTGCCTACCGGCGAGCATCCGGTGGGCAGACGCCGCATGAGCCGAGAACGGATCGGTCAGCTTTTCGTATTGCCGACGGTGCTGTTCCTGCTGGCCTTCGCGATCATTCCCGCAGTCGCGAACTTCACGCTGTCCTTCTTCGACTGGAGCCCGCTGCGACCAGCATTCGAGTTCGTCGGCATCGACAATTACATCACGGTGCTCCAATCAAAGAGCTTCCTCTCCGCGCTCAGGAATACCGTCATCTACGCCATCGTCACGGTACCTGTCTCCATTGGGCTCGCCTTGCTGGTCGCCGTGGGAATCATGGGACGACTGCGCGGTGCGGGCGCATTGAAAGCGATCTACTTCATGCCCACAGCAGCAATGCTGGTCGCGATGGCGGTCGTCTGGCAGTTCATCCTCGACCCGCGGGTCGGTCTGCTGAACGAGTTCCTGAGTTGGTTCGGGATACCACCCTCGGGTTGGCTGCTCAACTCATCCACAGCGTTGCCATCAATCATTGCCTTTGGAATCTGGCGGCAGACGGGCTACATGATGATCCTTTTCCTCGCAGGCCTGGCCGCAATCCCACGGACCGTCTACGAGGCCGGAGCACTGGATGGCCTGCACGGGTTCAAGCGCTTCCGGCATATCACTTGGCCGATGCTTGCCCCTACGACGACGTTCGCCGGAATTATCGGCACCATCGCCGCGGTGGAACTTTTCGATGCCCCCAAGGTCATGACCGATGGAGGTCCGGCTGGTTCAACAACCACGCTGGCCATGATGATCCAGCAGGAAGGCTTCTTCTACTCCTCGTTCGGCACCGGAGCCGTCGTTTCTCTCGTCCTGTTCATTCTCACGCTGGCCATCACCGCCGCACAGTGGATGATCTCACGCCGCAGCCCGATGTCTGGACCGCAATGAGCGCCGCGTCTTTCGGCCGGAATATGCCGACCCGCATGCTAGGGATATTAACTTCGATCGGGTTGTGGATAGGGGCGGCGCTCTGTCTGCTGCCGATGATCTGGATGGTGATCTCCTCCCTTCGACCACGAACTGTGCCTCCGAACCAGATCTTCACAGGATTTGATCAGCTCACGCTGGAGAACTACCAGAACGTGTTCGACCGCGTCCCGATCCTGCAGCTATTCGGCAATACGATCCTGGTCTGCGCGGCTGTGCTGGTTTTGCAGATCGGCATCGGGGTACCGGCGGCCTACGCGCTGGCACGCATTCGATTCAGGGGCAGCCGACCGATGTTCTGGCTCGTCATGCTCACACTCATGGTCCCCAGCCAAGTCACGATCCTCTCCGTCTATATCGGCTTCGCCAACCTCGGTCTGATCAACACCTATGCCGCGCTGATCCTGCCTTTTGGGGTGAGTGCCTTCGGGGTATTCCTCTTCTACCAGTTCTTCCGAGGCCTACCGCACTCGCTGCTCGACGCCGCGAGAGTCGACGGGCTCTCGGAATGGTCCATCGCCTGGACCATCGTGTTCCCCCTTGCCCGTCCTGCCGTGACCGCCTTCGCCATCTTCAGCGTCGTCGCACGCTGGAACGGCTTCTTCTGGCCGCTGATGATGACCCAAGGCCTCGGTATTGCTCCGATCACCCTCGGGATCTCCTACTTCGCGGACGCCGAGACAGGTCGGGACTATGGCGGCCAGATGGCCCTGTCGACCCTCGCCGTTCTTCCTCTTCTCATCGCATTCGCCTTCGCCCAGAAACGGTTTGTCGAAGGAATCGCCCTTACCGGATTGAAAGGTTAGACATGAAAACCCACCCAGCCCTCGCGGTCTTAGGGGTCACCCTTACCGCTGCTGCCCTCCTCACCGGATGCAGCACCCCAACTTCTGCTCCCTCGAAGGATGCCTTCGCACCAGGGATCGAGGAGCCGACCACAGTCAGCCTTTGGTACACCTATCCGACTCTCTTCGATGGAACCATCGCCAGCATCGTCAAAACCTGCGAAGCCAAGGTCAAGAACCTCACCATCGACGCCCAATCCGTCGGTGCCGACTACAACGAACTCAACCACCGCACACAGACGGCAATCGCGTCAGGAAACGGACCGGACATCACCTTGGAGGGTATCGGCAACGTCGAACCCCTCTCCGATCTTCCCGGGGTGAACAATCTCAGCGATCTGGTCGATAACAGTCCCGACTTCGCCGGACTGAGTTCATTCCTGCCGCTGGCCAAGGCGGGCAACGGCGTCCAGGTCGGCATTCCCTACGCCGTCAGCGCACCGGTTCTGTACTGGAACCGTGAGCACTTCAAGGCAGCCGGCCTGGACCCCGACAAGCCTCCGACCACCATCGACGAGCTGCTGGCCGATGCTGCCAAGCTCGCCAACCCGGCCACGGGCCGTGTCGGGCTGAGCATCGACTATGCGCTCTCCAACAACTTCTCCGTGCCGACGATCATGGCTAACTCCGGTGCCACCGTCGTCAAGGACGGCAAGCCCGCGTTCGCTTCGGATGAATCAATCAAACTGCTCGCCAAGCTCTCAACGGGCGTGAAAAACAAATCATTGGGTATCTACGCGGACAACTCCCAGAGTGCTCAGGCCTTCGATACTCAGCAGTCATCGATGCACATCGGCAGCATCGCCTCCCTGCCGCAACGGTTGAAAAGCCTTGGGCCCGTGTTCGGTACCACCAAGGTCCCCCATGCCGCGGACTATTCGGGCGACTACACTGCCTTCGGATCCGGAGCCATGTGGGTCATGTACTCGCACTCCGACGCACAGCGGCGAGCCACCGCGGAGGCCCTGCGTTGCTTCGCGGGCCCTGAGGCCACCAAGCTTCCCTTCATCAACAGCGGTTACCTTCCCGGCAGCACAAGCGCCCTCGAAGACCCCGAGGTCCAGAAGCTCCTGCGAGAACAGCCAGCACGCCAGGCCGGGATCGACGCCATGAAATCCCTGGCCAAACTACCGGCCTTCGGAGGAGCGACGGAGCACGAGCAGCTGATGCGTTCCGAGACAGTTGGGCTCTCGGCTTCGCTGGCGAGAAGAGCGCAGCTGATGCCCTCAACGAAGCCAAGCAAGAGATCGAGGCTCTCAATGTCAAGTAGTCAATCGACTGCCGCGGTTAGCATCTCCGGGCTCACTAAGAGCTTCGGGCACAGTGCCCCTGTACTGCGCGGAATCGACCTGGAGGTCCAACCCGGCGAATGCGTTGTCTTTCTCGGACCATCAGGATGCGGCAAGACCACCTTGCTGCGCTGCATTGCCGGCCTCGAAGACCCCACCGAGGGGCGCATCCTGTTCAACGGCACCGACCTCACCAAAGACCAACCCCAGCACAGACCCGTCGGACTCGTCTTCCAGGACTTTGCCCTCTATCCGCACAAGAGAGTTCGAGACAACATCGGACTCGGACTGCGTGTGGGTGGACTGCCGAAAGAGGAAGTGCAACAGCGCGTGGCAGAAGTCGCACGCCTGTTACAGATCGATCATCTGCTGGACCGCTACCCTCGGGAACTCTCGGGCGGACAGAAACAGCGCGTCGGCATCGGGCGTGCCCTGGCCAAGGAACCCAAAGTTCTTCTCATGGACGAGCCCCTCTCCAACCTCGACGCCAAGCTCCGCTACGAGATGCGCAACGAGATCGAGAACCTCCGCGGTCGTCTCACCGAAACTGCCATCATCTACGTCACCCATGACCAGTCAGAAGCCATGAGCCTCGCGGACCGGATCATCGTAATGAACAAAGGAGTGATCGCTCAGGAAGGCTCCGGACGCGAATTTATCTCTCCCCCGCCGACCGTTTCGTAGCCGATTTCATCGGAAGCCCACCCGTCAGTTTCCTCACCCTGCCCGACGACCGGGTTCTCGGCTCCGACCTGAAGCCGTCCAACTTGGACATCGGGTCGGAACGGAAGAGCTAGGGGCCGCCCATCTGATTGGAAGCGAACACTTCGGACACGAAATCCTCGCCAGATACCGCACTGCGTACGGAGAACTCACGGTCCGACTGTCCGCGGACATCGAACACATCCCGGACGAGACCCCCATCTCCTACGCACCACACCTGGCCCTGTGGTTCGACCAGCTCGGCAACAGAGCGAACTCTCTTCAGGACGCTCTGGAGCTACGATCATGACCGGGCGACTCGCCCTCCTGATCCGCCACGCCCAATCAGTGTGGAATGCAGAAGGCCGATGGCAGGGCCGTGCCGATCCGCCCCTCACCGCGGAAGGGCTGAAGGCGGCACACCAAGCCGCGCCCCTACTGCCGAGAATCTTCACCCAAGTCCTCTCGTCACCGCTGCAACGAGCTGCGGACACAGCACACGCACTCGCCCAGGAGCTTGGTATCAACGCCGTCGACTCAGATGCACGACTCGTGGAGCGGCACCTGGGAAGGTGGGGAGGGCCTCACCAAGGATGAGGCCCAAAAGGCATTCGTCGATGACTGGACACGCCTCACCACCGAGGCCATCGAACCCCCGCAATGGGAATCGCCCGCCTCGGCCGTGGCGAGAGTTCACCAGGCACTCACCGAAGCCCATGAGCAAGAAACAGGGCCACTGCTTGTCGTAAGCCACGCAGGCCCGATCACGTGCCTTCAACAACATCTCACCGGCCGCAGCACCGGGCTCTCGAACCTCGAAGGAATCTGGGCAATCATCAAACCCGAATCCATAACCCTCCTCGGCAGACAACGCTTCACCACCCAACATGCCTCCACCGGGTTGCTGTAACTGAGCGCAGGCGCGCAGAAAGAAAATTATCGAAACAGCGACCGTCTCCCGGGCCAGCGACCATCGCCCTAGGAGGCGGCATATCAGGCCAACCCTGAATCCACCCGCACTCTCGATCGAGCGCCTTCCGGTCACCGATCCCAATTCCCGGCTCCCTGTCCGAGGTGGCGCCTGGACTACGGCTCGATGCAGTACGCGATGAACTGGCTGCGCGACCGTCGCGGCGTCGAGGTCATCCGTACAGCCATATGTCAATGGCCATGTGGAAGTCCCCGTTGTTGGCCGGGGCGAAGTCCCGTCCCCGTGCGGCGATTTGCTGGTTCTTGGCGGGCCCCTTCTTGTGTTCGGCGTCGCTCATCCGGTAGGACTCGCCGTAGGTGATGACGATGGTGGCGTGGTGCAGCAGCCGGTCGAGGATGCGGCGGCGGTGGCGTGCTCGGGCAGGTACCGTCCCGATTGCTCGAACGGCCGAGTGGAGGCGACGGCCAGGACGCGTTCGTAGCCGGCGGCGACGAGCCGGAACAAAGGTTGGGTGGCGGTGTCATCGAGCGGGCCGAAGCCGATTTCATCGAGGCATCAGATCAGGAGCCCGGCCCGCAGTAGCGTTCCATGATCTTGCCGACGGTATTGTCGGCCACGCCGCTTTCCCAAACTACGGTCGGACTCACGCGGCTCGTGGCGTGCATCCGCGGTCGCGCCATTCGAGCAATCTCATTCCAAGGCAGGCAAACCGGCAACCGGCTCATCCGCGAACGATCGTCCGTCGGTTGTCCCAGTCGCCAGCCGGGCATGATGAAGCAGCCGACCTTCGATGTCTTCCGGCGTCGCGCTACCGGCTAGAACGTCCATTCCGTAACCGTCCTCGAGCGCGACGAAACTGCGGGCGAGGAAGTCGGCGGGAGCGACCAATCGAAACTCGCCCGCCCGGGCGCCCTCGTCGAGGACCTGCTGGTAGAGCTCGGTTTGTTGTGCGACGAAGCGTTCTTGTTGCTGCGCTGCGGCGGCATTGCGGAAGGTGACCGGAAGCAATTCGTATAGCAGCCGACTCGTGGTCTCGGCCTCGCCGGGAAACGGAACACCAGTTCGGATGCAGGCAGCCAGTTTTGCCCACGCGGTGGGGCAGCTTTCGACCGCCTCGCGGCGGCGACGGATGTAGGTCTCGGTGCCCTGTTCGAAGACCAGCGCCAGCAGTTCGAGCAAATCCGGGTAGTAGTACGACACGGCCGCCGACGTCACACCCGCCTGCTCGGCGATGTCACGCAGCCGCGCGTTCGCGCCCAATTGGAGCACCGTCTGCGCCGCGGCATCGACCAACTGTGCCCGCCGGGCCTCCTGCTTTCGAGGGCGGGGCATAGCGCCATTCAAGCACGAGACCAGTGTGACCCTTGACACCCTCGTTTTTCTTTCGTTAAAGTTTATTTAATTAACTTGCCGCCTCTCGAAAGTGGTCCTGATGGCTTCACCCTTGCCTCTCGCGCTCGTTCAAACTCCCGCCAACCCCGGCGTGGACGTCGATTCCTTCGCCGCCGATGTCGAGCAGCTCGCCAGGACCCGTCCCGACGTCGAGTTGTTCATTTATCCGGAACTGCATCTGAGCAGCCCCAGGCCGAGGCGCGCGAGGGACTCGGCGCCGATCACCCCGGAGGAGTTGGCCGAGCCGCTGGACGGCATCCGGGATCGCCTCCTCGCCAAACTCGCCGGCGATCTCGGGATCTGGCTCATCCCCGGCACCGTCTATGAACGAGGCGCAGGCCAGCAGATCTACAACACGGCGCTGGTGTACTCCCCCGCCGGACGGCGAGTGGCCGCGTACCGCAAGATCTTCCCCTGGCGTCCTTACGAAACAACCACTCCGGGAACCGTTTCGCGGTCTTCGACATGGACGGCCACGGTCGGATCGGCCTTTCGATCTGCTACGACGCCTGGTTCCCCGAGGTCGCCCGCACACTGACCTGGATGGGCGCCGACCTCATCGTCAACCTCGTCCAGACCCCGAGCAGTGACCGCGAACAAGAAGTGATCCTGGCCCGCGCCACCGCGATCACCAACCAGGTCTTCGTCGCCAGCGTCAATGCCGCCGCACCGACCGGCGTCGGCCGAAGCCTGCTCGTGGACCCCGAAGGCCGAGTCCGCACATCCGCACCGAGCGCCGAAGACTGCGTCCTCACCGACGTCATCGACCTCGCCGAAGCCGCCCGCGTCCGCCGGTACGGCACCGCCGGCCTCAACAGGCCCTGGAACCAATTCCGCCCCGGCGACGCTCCACTCGACCTCCCGCTCTACTCCGGAAAGATCGACCCAGCCACTTGGGGCGCCGGCCACGGCGCCGCTCTACTCCCCGAAATGGAGGCCTGACATGTCGGAAACGCAGGGTCGCCTCGTACCCACCCTCGGCCTGACCTCGATCGTGGTCTTCGGCCTGTCCTACATGGCGCCCGTCATCGTCGTATCGACCTTCGGGGTCATTGCCACGACGTCGCACGGTGCTGCCCCCACCGCGTATCTCGTCGCCACCCTCGCAATGACGCTCACCGGCCTCAGTTACGCCAAGATGTCGCGCACCTACCCCGCCTCGGGATCGGTCTACACCTACGCTCGCAAACTGCTCGGCTCCCGCATCGGCTTCCTCGCCGGGTGGACCATCCTGCTCGACTACTTCTTCCTGCCGATGGCCGCCTGGCTCATCGAATCCCTGTATCTGAACGTGCAGTTTTCGGTACTACCCGTCTGGGGTTGGCTGATCGTCGTGATCGCAGCCAGCACCCTGGTCAACATCCTCGGCATCGTCATCGCCGACAAAGTCAACAAAGTGCTGCTCGGCCTGACCACTCTCGGACTCCTCGCCATCGTCACCGTCTGTCTGCACCACATCGCGGCGACACCACCGGAACACGCCGCCCACGCCCTCTGGAACCCGGCCACTTCGATTGGCGCCATCACAGCCGCAGCAGCGATCGCCGCCTACTCCTTCCTCGGATTCGATGCCGTCAGCACCCTCAGCGAAGAAGTGCGCGACGCCAAGCGAAATGTTCCACGCGGCATCGTGCTCACCGTGATCATCGGCGGAACCATCTTCATCTTCATCTCCCTGCTCATGCAATGGGTCCACCCCGGCGCCACCTTCACCGACGAGTCCACCGCCGGCTACGAAGTCACCACCCTCGCCGGCGGTGAACACTTCGCCAACATCACCAACGCCATCGGCCTCCTCGGCGGCTTCGCCTCCTGCGTCGCCATCCAAGCCAGCACCAGCCGCCTGATGTTCGTCATGGGCCGCGACAACGTGCTACCCCGCCGAATCTTCGGCTACCTGCACCCCAGATTCCGTACGCCCGTGTTCAACCTGCTCCTCATCGGCGCCGTCGGCCTGCTGGCCGTCAAACTGTCCCTCGCGGTCGCCACATCGTTCATCAACTTCGGCGCATTCCTCGCTTTCACCCTGGTCAACATCTGCGTCATAACCGCGTGGAACCGCCACCGCCACAACAGATCCGAACGGTCCAAACTGACTTGGATCGTCCTTCCAGCAGCCGGTGCCGCAATCGACCTCTACCTCATCACCAAACTCAGCCACACCGCGATCCTCCTCGGCATCACCTGGCTGATCCTCGGAGTCATCTACCTAGCCATCATCACGCGAGGACTGCGCCAACCCCCACCCGAATACAACCCCGACCCCGCCGCCGAACTGATGCCCTCCGCCCGCACCGACACCAGCACGTAGTCACCCTATTTCTCGACAATCGAGACAGCCTTGGCGTTTCCGCCAGGTCTGAGGGTGGTGGGAATATCATCGGCCGCGATGGGATTCCAATTTGAGCTGCGACATCTGCGAGCGTTCGTCGCACTCGCAGAGGAGCTTCACTTCGGCCGGGCGGCTGAACGCCTCTTCTTGACTCAGCCCGCTCTCACCCAAACGATTCGCCAGTTGGAACGGGAACTTGGCGCACCCCTGTTCGTGCGAACGACTCGAGCGGTAACCCTTTCACCCCAGGGCCTTCGGCTGCTCCCATACGCTCAAGCATCCATGGCAGCGCTTGCCCGAATCAACGTCGAAGCGGAACGGATGGAACGCGAGCAGGCTGGCCGCCTCGAGGTCGGCTACCAAGTCGGTGCGGGTTTGACGTTGATGCCCATCGTCGTCCGTGAATTCGAGATTGCCTACCCCCAGTACTCGGTCGAGTTCACCGAATACGACTACTCCGATCCAGCGTCGGGCCTCGATGGCGGCAGAAGCGACATCGCCTTCGTGAGACCCCCCATTGGGCACGAGCACATTGACGTCCTGACCCTCTATGAAGAGTCCCGCTTGGTGTGCGTTCCAAGAGGACACCCCTTCACGGCCCGCTCATCGGTGTCCATCGCCGAGGTCCTCGCCGAGCCCATCATCGCCGCACCGACGCCCGGAGTGTGGCGCGACTACTGGCTGCTCAACGAATACCGCAGTGAGCCAGCCAACGTGGTTTCGGAAGCATCTACATTCGAGTCGGAACTGCAGGCGGTGGCAGCGGGCCGGGGCATCATCGTCACCTCCGAGGCCTCGCGAAAGTTCTTCAATCGCCCCAACGTCGCGTACGTCAGCATCGAAGGACTCGGCCCATGCGAGGTTGCGATCGCGTGGCCCAGGAACTCAGCCCACCCCGCACTTCAGCCCTTCTTGACCATCGTCACACAAAACGCCGCCACCATCACCGACTGACAGCTACCTGACCGATAAGCGCCAGTTATGGATTGCGCGCGAATTCCTATTTGTCGACGCGCCTCAACCTCGATACGTTTCACCGAAGAACTGCAGTTAAAGGCGTCCCATCAGACGACAATGCCTGAGCCACTGTAGTTTTCGACTCACATAGAAGGACTGGCGCATATGAGTGGGGCACTGGTGAAGGACGTGTCATCCGGGTTTCGGATCAACCCGATGACCGGAAGCCACATCACCGTCACGCGTGCTGACGGCGCAATGATCGAACTGGCCGACGGACGCGTACTGATCGACACGTTCATGGCGCATGGCACGACGATCCTCGGTCACCACGACCGGCGGGTGTTCGATGCCGTCAAGAAAGCGCTCGACGGCGGGGTGCTCCTGGGCTACGAGACCTCTCTGGGTGCGGCGGTGGCCGATCGGCTCGCCGGCATCTTGCCCGGAGTCGACAAGATCCGCTTCTGCACCAGCGGGACCGAGGCCGTCGCGACCGCCTTGCGGATGTGTCGAGCCCACACCGGTAAGGACCTGGTCATCAAGATGGATGGGCACTACAACGGCTCCAGCGACTACGCCCTGATGAACTCGACGTGGTCGGCCAGCGACCCCGCCCTGCCCGTCGGCACCCAAGCCCAGCGCATCCGCTCCTCCAACGGCATTCCCACCGAAACCGCTGAATCCATGATTCCGGTGCCCTGGAATGACCCTCAAGCATTGGCCACCACGCTGGCCGAGCACGCCTCGGACGTAGCCGCCATCTTGATGGTGCCGTTGGACCTCAACAACGGGTGCATCCCTCCGGCGCCCGGCTACCTCGAATTCGCTCGCGCACAGGCCGATCAATTCCAGATCCCGTTGATCTTCGACGAGGTGCTCGCCGGGTTCAAGACGGGCCTGACCGGGGCGGCAGGACTCTACGGCGTCACCCCCGATGTCAGCATCTGGTCGAAGGCGCTTTCGTGCGGATTCCCGGTGTCGGTGATAGGCGGTCGCGCCGACATCATGGAGGTGCTGGGAACACCACTGCCACAAGGTGTTCTGCAAGGAGGCACGCACGCCGGCAACATCGTCGGCCTAGCCGCCGCCCAAGCCACACTCGACATCCTCACTGTGGAAGGGTTCTACCCCGAGGTGCTCGCCAGGGCCGACTCGTTCTACCAACATCTCAGCCAATCCCTCAATACCGCAGGCCTTCCTGCCCGCGTGCAAGGCGAGGGGCTGGGGTATGGCATCTACATCGGCACCACCGAGCCCATCAACAGCGTCGCCGACATCCGCCGCTACGTCGACCACGGCCTGGCCTCGGACTTCTTCACCGCCTGCCTGAACGAAGGGGTCTACTTCCACACCGACTTCACCGTGACTAGCGCCCATACCCCGCGCATCCTCGATGAACTCGTCGAGCGAGCCACCGCGGCGGCCCGCCGCGTCGTTGACGGCTCAGCCCACACTTCCACTCGAGCAGTAGGGATCTCCGCATGAGCGACGCACTCCGCATGAACCCCATTTCGGGCACTACGGACGACGACCAAACCGACGCGAACCTGGTCAGCAAGTTTGGCTACACGCCTCAACTCAGACGATCCATGGGCAAGTTCTCCACCTTTGCCATCTCGTTTTCCCTGATGTCGGTCACGACCGGCATCTTCGCCAATTACGCCTTCGGGCTGGGCAAAGCCGGACCCAGCTTCATCTGGACCTGGCCGGTAGTCGCCATCGGCAACATCGTCATCGCCCTAGTGCTGGCACACCTTGCCACCCACGTCCCGCTGTCCGGGTACGCCTACCAATGGCCGGCACGCATGGTCTCACGCCGCTACGGATGGTTCCCGGGTTGGCTGGCGCTGGTTGGATGGCTGACCGGTACCCCCGGCGTGGCCTACGCCCTAGCCCAGTACTTCGCGCCTTACGTCGGGCTGGGCACGTCGGTGAGCACCATCGTCATCGTCACCATAGCAATCCTGCTGTCCTGGATGATCATTCACCTAGTCGGCCTCAAACTAGCCGCCGTCATCAACAACGCCTCTGTCGTCACCGAGATCGCAGGTTCCCTACTGGTCGGCGTCGGTCTGCTGATCTACGCGCTGCTGCACGACGTCCAAGACTTCAGCTTCCTGACCACCGGACCATCGTCGACCCAAGCACCCACGATCGGATTGCTCGCCGCAGCGTCACTGATGGCGGCCTACACCCTCACCGGTTTCGAAGGCGCTGCCGACCTCGCCGAAGAGTCCCACGAACCACGACGCATCGTGCCCGCGGCAATGGTCCAATCCATCCTGATCTCTGCGGTCCTGGGCTTCATCGTCCTGCTCGGCTTCGAACTGGCCACCCCCGACTCCGCAGCCATTCAATCCAGCTCGGTTCCGTTGTTGGACATCGCAAGCCACTACCTCGGCCCGCTCACGCCAGCCTTCATGGCCCTGGTGTTCATATCGATCTACGCGTGCGGGCTAATCAACATGGCCGCCATGACCCGGCTGGCCTTCTCGATGAGCCGCGACAACGTCCTACCCTTCTCCAAGGCCGTCTCCTCGGTATCTGCACGCAACAGCCCCTACATCGCCGTAGTGGTCGCCACCATCATTTCGGCAGCGTTCGTCCTGATCGCCAAGGTAGAGGCCGTCATCACCAGCGTGTCGGCAGTGGCCATCTATCTTTCGTACGCACTAGTCATCCTCGGCGGCTGGCGCGTTGGCCAACAGCCGCTCCCCGGCCACTACTTCTCACTAGGTCGAGCGTTCAAACCGTTGACCTCACTCGCGCTGGCCTGGATCCTCGCCCTGGTCATCGGCCTACTCGTTGCCCCCGGCAGCTGGACCACGCCACTGACCCTGATCGGCGTCCTCACCATCGGAGTCCTCTGGTACTTCGCGCGCGTTCGAAACGTCATCCCCGAAGATCAGAACACCTACCCATCGGTGTAGCACCCATGAGATGAGCGGGGCCGCCTCAACGGCAGTGCAATCTAAGGCGCCTCGTTGATCGGCCTGCGCGTCAGGCCGGCCAGCCGGTTCATGAATTCGACTCTGGTCAACCCGAATTGGATGAAGATGTCGTCGTCGGGTGGACCCCCGTAGGGCGCCCAACGTCGAGCGAGTTCGAGAATTCGAGCGGCCTCCTTGGGCGATATCACAACTGGCTTCGGCTCGCCATCCAAATCGGCGACTGGCGGCGGACGTCGTGCCGGCGGCTCGCGCGACTGTTGCTGGGCACGGCGGATGTTCATGGGGCGCCTCGCCTCTGACCGGCTTTGGTTCGTCGACTCAGCTGACATCGCGACGTGTGGAAATGCCAGGTGCTCGGTCGGTCTGCGTCACCTTGGCGAGACCGCGGGGCGCGTCGGGGTCAAGCCCGAGACGGCGGGCCAGCATCTCGACCGCCAGCTGTGCCGGCAGTATCAGGCCCAAGGGGGCCACTGATTCTGAGAGCCGGGGGCCGGCAATACCAAGGTCGCAGGTGGCTCGGAACTCGTCATCGCCGCCGATGCCGATGACTGTCGCGCCGAGGCGACGCAGATCGACGGCGAGCGCGGTCATGCCGGACGCCAGCGGGCCATCCGCGGCCGACACCAGGACCGCCGTGACGCCGGCGGCTACCACCGCAATGGGTCCATGCCGGAGGTCCGCGTAGGACAGACCGCGCACCGGACGCAGGCAGGTCTCCTCGAGTTTGAGTGCGACTTCGAGTGCAGTGCCCAACGCGAGCCCGCGTCCCACAACCAATGTCGGCCCGTCCCCGGCGAGACGGTCAACTGCCGGCTCGACCTGCGACCGCTGCTCGAGCAGGACCGCGAGTTCCTCAGGAACTCGCAGCAATTCGTCGTCCAGCCCCGCGGGGTCGGGAGCCAAGGCAGTGGCGAACACGGCCAAGGCCGCCAACTGCGCGGTGTAGGACTTGGTCGCGGGCACAGCGAGCTCGGGGCCGGCCTGTGTCACCAACGCAGTGTCGGCCTCGGCCGCCAAGGGACTTGTCGGATCATTGGTGATAGCAACCGTGACGGCTCGGCAACTGCGCGCCCACCGCTGGGCGGCGACGATCTCCTCCGTGCGCCCGGACTGGCTGACTGTGACAACCACGGTGTCCGACAAGTCAATCGGGCTGCGGTAGTGCGTGGCGACGCTGGGTGCTGCGAGCGCGGCAGGCACCATGCTATGCGTCTCCAGAAGGTAGCGCCCGTAAACGGCGGCGTTGTCAGAGGAGCCGCGCGCGACCAAGAGAACGTGCCTGCGCTTTTCGGCGAGTTCTCGCAAGCTCTTTCGCAGCGGCATCAGCGCGTCGAGCGTGCGTTGCACGGTGGCTGGCTGCTCGGCAATCTCATGGGCCATCGTGCTGGCGTGGAGGGCGGGACTCATTGGGCTCATCTCCCGGCTCCAACGAGCATGGATCGCTGATCGGATTCACGCGACCACACGCGGACGCCGTCAACCCACGTCGCCGCCGCTCGCAGGTCGTCGTCGAGCCACACCAGATCGGCTGGATTGCCCACCGCGATTCTGCCAAGGTCATGATGCCCCAGGGCCGCGGCCGGGATCCTGGTGGCCGCGTCAAGCGCGCTGAGGAGATCGACACCGCAGTGCTTGACGGCATTGCCGACCGCCTGGTCCATGCGCAAGGCAGATCCGGCGATGGCGCCATCAGCGCGCCGCGGGGGTTCACCGACGCGTACTTCGACGCTCCCACCGCCGAGCTGGTATGTGCCGGTGGACATTCCCATAGCCGCCATGGCATCGGTCACCAGCGCGATTCGGCCGCCCGCGCATCGAAATGCCACTCGCACTGCGGTGGGATCGACGTGGTGCAGGTCAACGATCAGCCCGCAGGTGAGCCGGTCATCGGTGAGAGCACGGCCGACGGTACCCGGATCGCGGTGCCGCAGTGGGCTTTGCGCGTTGTACAGGTGAGTGACCAGTGAGGCACCGAGGGCCACCGCTGATGCAACAGTAGCTTCGTCGGCGTCGGTGTGCCCGATGGCGACCCGCACTCCAGCCGCAACGAACCGCCGTACGGCGTTCAGTGCACCAGGGCGTTCCGGTGCGAGCGTGATGCAGGCGAGATCGTCGCCGCCGTACTCCAGCAGCAGGTCGACGCGTTCCGGCGTGGGATCGCGGAGTAGGTCGGCTCGGTGCGCACCGCGACGTCGCTCAGCCAGAAATGGGCCTTCAAGATGAATGCCAAGAATTTTGGCGCAACCCGCAGCCCCCTGCAGGGCGGAGCGACGAGCGCGGTGAGCCTGCAGTCCTGCCGCGAGCTCACGGAGTGGAGCAGTGATGAACGTCGGCAGAAATGCGGTGACCCCCGTACTCGGCAGGCGCCTGGCGACCGCGGCCCAGCTCGTCATCGTCGGCGGTCGCGAAGTCGGCACCGAACGCACCGTTGATGTGCATGTCGACCAAGCCAGGAGCGATCACGCCGCTGGTCAACACCGTTACCTCTGTCGCCGCATGTCGGACGCGCGAGGGAGGCTCACCATCACCGAACTCGCGCACCGTCCCGTCGACCAGCACCCATCCCGGGGTGAGGAGCCGACCCTCGGCAACGAGTCGCGGGGCTGTCAACAGATGCATGGGTTTCTCCCGAAGTTCGTGGAAGCCGAAGGATGAAGAACCACTGCGGCAAGGGCTTTGGCGCTGGTTCAGGGAAATCAGGGTTGTGAGTGGGTCGCCGGTCGCGCCAGTTGCTCGGCGATCAGAACGGCGGCCTCGACCGGTGACCGCTTCAGCACGGTGGTGTCGGCATGACCGGCAGCAGCCAGGCGCGCTGCAACGTCCGCGGCCAGGCGCGGCTGGGAAGTCAGTACACCACCGGCCAATACCACCGGCACCGGATGTGCAAGTTGATTCAGAGCGGACAGGGCGAGTTCACCGAGCGATTGTGCAGCGCGACCAACCACCGTGTTCGCGTCATCGTCACCGTCGGCGGCCACGGCATGGACGACGGCGGCATGCTTGGCCCACGCCTGCGGTGCCGGTTGTTCGTACAGTTGCTGCAAAAGCTCTGCCCGGCTGTGCGCAGCGAGTGCCGAGCAGAGTGCGCGTTCGAGGGCCGACTTGGTGCCCGCCGGTTTGATCAGTACGGCGCGCATCGCCTCCCGCACAGTCCAATACCCGCCACCTTCGTCACCGAGGAGATATCCCCAGCCTCCCGCTTGCACGCGGGTCCCGCCCCGGAATCCGACGGCCACCGAACCGGTTCCTGCGATGACGGCAACGCCATCGCGCCGTTCGGCGGCAGGAAGGATGAGATCGCCGTCGGAGATGATGGTGAGGCGATCGATGTCGAGGCAGGCGTGCAGTTCGGCGGACAGGAACCGTTGTGTGCTGGCAGCCTCACCGCCGGCCGATCCGACGCAGGCCGCCACGATGGGGAAACCCGCGCACGCCTGGCGGATCGGCGACAACAACTGATGCAGCGCAGCGCGAGCGTTGGCTTGCCCGTTCGCCGTTGGGCTTGCACTGCTGCTGTGAGTGGACAGCACGATGTTGCCGTCACGCACCAGGTGTGCGCGCGAATGAGTACCGCCGATGTCGATGCCAAGGACAACGGTCACGAAGCGGCTCTCGCGCGGTCAGGTGCACGGGACTCTGCTCGTGTCATGTGTCCAAGCCCCGGCCGGTGGTGATGTAGTGCACGATCTGTGAGGTGGTGGTGTCGGCGGTGCGCATCCCCGTCACCATGTTTCCGCCGCGCAGCACCCACACGGCGTCGGAAACGTCGTGCACTTGCTCCATGTTGTGACTGATGAGCACCACGGCCAATCCGCGGTCGGCCAGGCCGCGGACGATGTCGAGAATGCGCGCGGTCTCACGCACACCGAGTGCGGCGGTGGGTTCGTCCATGAGGACCAATCGACTGCCCCAGCCGACCGCGCGAGCGATTGCCACGCCTTGGCGTTGTCCGCCGGATAGCTCCCGCACCGTCGAGCGCACCGACGGCATCCTGATGCCGTAACGTTCGAGCACGTCCGCCGCTTCGGCTTCCATCTCCTTGCGCCGCAACCGAAATAGTCCCCTAAGCCCACAGGTGAGTTCACGACCGAGGAACATGTTCGAGGCAACATCGAGGTCGTCGGCCAGTGCCAGGTCCTGGAAGACCGTCTCGATGCCTGCGGCGCGGGCGGCCGGGGGGTTGGGCAGGACTTGGCGCTTTCCCTCGATGAGGATCTCGCCCTCGTCGGGTTGATGCACGCCCGACAGGCAACGCACGAGAGTCGACTTTCCGGCGCCATTGTCGCCGACGAGCGCGGTCACCTCACCCGGCAAGGCAGTCATCGACACCTTGTTGAGGGCGGTGACACCGCCGAAGCACTTGACGACGTCGGTCACGGTCAAGGTCGGTACGACGACTTCTGCTTGGTCGGGGCGAGTGGGTGTTTCGGGACGAGTGGGGTCGAGTGCGTGGCTCATGATCGGCCCTTCGGGCACTCGCCGAGGTCGTAGCCGGCGACCTTTGCCTCGTCGACCACGTTGTCAGCGGCCACGGGCTTCGCAGGGAAGAGGACCTCACCGACGGTCTGACCGTCGTGGAGCTTTTTTGCGGCGTCGATCACCATCTCAGCCTCGGTCTTGCTGAAGGTAGCCAGCGACAAGTCCATGTCGCCGCTGCAGATAGCCCGCAGCGCAGGCTCGGTGCCGTCGATGCCGACGATTACCTTCGCGCGTGGATCTTGACCCGCCGCGACGAGCGCGCGCACGGCGCCGAGCGCAATCTGGTCGTTACCACCAAACACTGCATCGACATTGGGATGGGCCTGCAGGACGTCAGTCATCTTCCGCTCTGCGTCGCGCAGCGTGTAGTCCGTGGCAGGTTGCGCCACGACGGTGATCCCGGGGTAGTTCTTGAGGGCCTCGTTGCAGCCATCGGCACGTTCGCGGGCCGCCTGGATTTGGAGGGGTCCGGTGATGTTGACGACGTTGCCCTTACCGTTCAGTTGTTTCGCGATGTACTCACAACCATTGCGGCCGTCCAGGATGCTGTCGAGGCGGATGAGTCCGGCCAAGTCGCCGTGCGACGGCTTGCGAATCAGCGACAGCACGGGGATGCCCGCCCGGTTCGCGGCCGCAATCCCCGGAGAAACGGCGTCCGGATCGATCGGATCGACAACGAGGACGTTGACCCCTCGGCTGATCAGATTGTTGATGTCGTCGAGTTGGCGGGCGGGATTGCTCTGCGCATCGCTGCTGATGTAATCCCATCCGTTCTGCTGCGCCATCTGCTGCTCGGCCTGCAGTTCGGTGGCGAAGAACTCGTCCGTGACGTTCTGGTACGAGTGCCCAAGGACGAGCTTGCTTGCGGGATCGACACTCTTCGTGGCGCCGCCGGGGCCGGTGGCGCTACACGCCACTGCCGACAGCCCCAGCACCAGCACCGTCGCCGACAACAACAGTCTTCCCGCCATCTTGGTGCACTTCATTGTCAGATCTCCTTTGTCATGAGGTGGATTCGTAGGTGGTGCTGTTGCGGGGTCAGGCCTTCGCAGCCCGCGATGTTGCCGGTCGGCCACGGCGGCGGCCAAGGATGTCCAGCAGACCGGAATCTCCCGAAAGCAGCACCGCGAGAATCAGCGCGACGCCATTGAGGAAGTTCTGCCAGAAGTTGGGGACGCCCATGAGGGTCATGCCGTTCTGCAACACCGCGAGCACGAGCACTCCGACGAAGGTGTCCCGAAGGTTGCCTCGCCCACCGAGCAGGCTTGCGCCGCCGACGATTACGGCCGCGATGACTTGGAGCTCGAGCATCGTGCCGGTGAGCGGGCTGGCGGTGGCAAGCCGACCGGCGTACAGCAGCCCGCCGAGTGCCGCGAGGACCGCGCTGATGATGTAAACCCACGTGAGAGTGCCCTCGACACGGACACCAGCGCGCCGCGCGGCTTGCGGGTTGCCGCCGATCGCGTATACGTGCTTACCGAACTTGGTCTGAGTGAGCAGATACCAGCCGAACCCGTATACGCCAAGGAGCACTAGGACGGGTGCGGGAATCGGGCCGACGTACCCGGAGCCGAGAAGCAGCACCGCCTCATTGGTGACGGGTAGGGATCGACCGCCCTCCCATATCTGGGCACCCGCGGCGAGTACGTAGTACATGCCCAGCGTCATGATCAGTGCCGGAATTCGTAGCCGTCCGACAAGGGTGCCGACGAACCAGCCGGACAACCCGCCGACCAGGAGTGTGACGAGCAAGGCGATGAAGACGCTGTCGATGACGCCGAGCGAGGCAGCGATCGCGATTCCGGCGAAGCTCACCATGCTGCCAACGGACAGGTCGATGCCCGCCGTGAGGATGACGAATAGCATCCCGACGGCGATGATGCCCACCACTGAGGCGGCAAGCAAGATGTTGATCAGATTGGTGGCACTAAGGAACATCGGACTGGCCAGCGACCAGAACACGATTTCCACGACCAGCACCGCGATGAGCGCACCACTTCGGTAGCGGCCACGCAGCCACTTCCTCCAGGACTGCGACGGCGCGTCTGCGGACCGCTGCGCGAGCACGGGCGACTGGGGCGGCTGCCTGACGACATGTTGGTCCGTCATTCCGAAATCTCCTTGAGCAACACCGGTTCTCCGTTAGCCGCCGCCGATTCGTGGATTGCGGCCACAACCTGGGTGACCACGAGTCCGTGCTCCACATCGGGACCGACGGTCACACCCCGAGCGAGCCCTGCGATGACGTCGCGGATCATCCATTGCGGCATCCCTTGAGTGGCTCCACCCGTGGTGAACGGCAACAAACCCGCGCTGGTTGTCCGCGTGTTCGAAATACGCACGCCTTGTTGGCCGGCGTCGAACTCCACCCTGGCTCCCTCCGAGACCGCCTCGTATCGGAAGTCGACGATGGACGGCAGCCCATCCGGGAGCACCCAGGCGGACTCGAGCGCCGCGACGCTGCCATCGGCGAAGCGAAGATGAGCGAAAAGCACGTCCCAGGTATCGATCCCGCGCGCAGCAAGAGCGCCATGGCGTCCTACCGCACTCACCGAAACCGGTGAGCTGCCGCTCATCCACATGGCGATGTCGACGGTGTGTGGCATCAGGAACCAGCCAGGCGAGGATCGGCTTGCCCACGAACTCAGCATCTGCGTCGGCACGGCGAGGCTGTTGCTCAGGCGGATCCACTGCGAGATGAGCGATCCGGTGTCGGCGAGCCCTTCCTGCGCGCGAATGAACGCGGGGTTCCATCTGTTCTCGAAGGCGACCACGCAACGCACACCCGCCGCCGCCACGGCGTCCCGAATCGCAGTAGCCTCCGAGACACTCATCGCCAGCGGCTTCTCCACGACCATGTCGAGACCGGCCGCGCACGCGTCGAGCACCGGTTCGGTGTGCGCGAAATCCGGCGTCGCAATGACGACTGCGTCCACACCGAGGGCATACAGCTCTTCGTGCGTCTCGACGACCGCGACCGACGGCTGCACGCTGCTCGCCAACCGAGCTCGAGCTGCGGGAGATGGATCGCACAAGCCGACCACCGTTACTTCTGCTAGGGCGGTCAACGCTTCGTGAAAAAGCTGACCCCGAAGCCCGGCACCGACAATGCCTATGCGTGTCACCCATGACTCCTTTGCGGCGTGGTGTGGTCGTGCTCACTCACTATTCATTCGACCATCGTAAAAAGTCAAGCGGAAAATGGAGAAAGTGGCGACGCAGTTGTACCATGTAGTGGATGACGACGCCGGCCACTGAAAGATCGATCGGGGTAACAGCAGGACAGCTCTTGCAGCTGATCCGCTCGGGCGCCGCCACATCGAGGTCCGATCTCACCCGACTGAGTGGACTTGCCGCGTCGACCGTGTCGCTTCGGGTCAACCAGTTGATCGACCACGGCTACCTTCGTGAGGACGGCAGCGACGCCTCGCGAGGCGGTCGAAGGCCGCGCCGTCTGCGCATAGAAGACCATGGCGGTAAAGCCCGAATCGCCGCAATCGAGCTGGGAGCACACCACGCTCGTCTCGGCGTCTCCGACCTCTCCGGGCGGCTCCTTCGCAGCGAAGAAGTCCCGATTCCGATAACCGACGGCCCCGAGATCGTTCTCGCAGACCTCCACCGTCGGATCGTCACGCTGGCAGACAAGGAGCCCGGGAAACGTCTGGCGCTGCGCGCCCTCAGCCTCGCCATCCCGGCGCCCGTCGACTATGCGACCGGACGCATCGTGTTGCCGTCGCGCATGCCCGGTTGGCACATGGCCGATGTCAAAGCCGAAATGCGCCGTCACACCGACATTCCCGTGCTCGTCGACAACGATGCCAACCTCATGGCGCTTGGCGAGCACGCCATACGCGGATCGAATGCCGAGCACCTTCTGGTCGCCAAGATCGGCACCGGCATCGGCATGGGCATCGTTTCGGCCGGGCGCCTGCACCGCGGGGCACGCGGCGGCGCCGGAGACATCAGCCACGTGCCAGTAGATGGCAAATCGGTGCTCCCTTGCACGTGCGGCAACACCTCGTGTCTGGAATCCGTCGCAGGAGGTGGCGCCGTCGTGGAACTGCTTCGACAGCAGGGCCTTTCGGTCGTAAACCCAATCGAAGTCGTCGAACTGGCGCGAAACGGCAACATCACAGCCACCGAAGCGCTACGAGAAGCCGGACATACGATCGGAACCGTGCTGGCCGTCGTCGTTGACTTCTTCAACCCCGACGTACTGGCCCTGGGCGGGGCGCTCGCCACAGCAGAACCGCTGGTAGCCGCCGTACGCAGTGTGTTGTACGAACGGTGTCTCCCGCTGTCCAGCGAGACGATCACCGTGCAGACGTGTGCCACCGGCCTCGACGCTGCACTACAAGGCGGCGTTCAACTTGCCCTCGACCACCTGCTCGGTTCCGACGAGGTGGATCGCAGGCTAGCCGCGCAACCAACTTGAGACCGAATCACTGACAGCGCAAACGAGTCCGTGGGGTGCGCTGGTAGCGCACCCCACGGACACGTGTTGAGTTGTTGCGGTTGTGCGTTACGCGCCGGTCTTCACTGTCCTCCACCTTCGCCGGATCCGGGATCGTCTGCGTGTCACCGTCGAGCGTCGACGTGATGAACCCGGTCACCGATTGGGTGGGCAGCAAGGTGAGCACGGCGTTGGCGTCCAAGCTGCCCCTGTTCGCTCCGGTGGCGTCGGTGACGTCGACGTCGGCCAGGTAAGTCACGCTGAGTTCGGACGGTCCGTACTTCGCCGATTCGGTGCCATTGAGGATCAATCCGTCCTCATTGACGTAATTGGTGTACTGCACCGTGCGGGTCGTTTGGTGTGTCGTCGGATCGACGACCTCGCTGACCAATGCGGTGCCACCCCCCACGCCGCTGTAGGTTCCGGTCGGCGGCAGCGGTGTGGTCTTGGCGACGTAGGTGGTCAGGTCCGGGAACGCTGACGGGTTGAACACCGTCGTCGTATCCCCGACCGGCCCGACACTGGTCGTGTACTTCAGGTTGGCGATGACGATTTGTGAATCCGTCGGAGCGAACCCGTGCTCGTCGCCGTTACCCGACTCCCAGAACGTGACCGCGGTGCCGTCGGCATTCCAGCTGGGCATGCTTCGGGAAATCCATCCGTCACCTTCGTCCACCCCGGGGGTGCTCGGATCGTCCTGGACGAAGAGCGGGATGCCGTTCTCGCGGTTGAGGTCGTCTTGCGATGGCGACCACCCAGTTCTGGTTCGAGACGTTGCGCACCTGCCCATCTGCGTACAGATCGTAGATCGGCGCGGCGACGAAGAGCGGCAGGAAGTTCTGCCGCACGATCCGGGTCATCGGGGTGAGCGCCTCGAATCCGCGCAGGCTTCCGACCGCGATCCACTGCTGATTGGGCGACATGGCAATGTCCTCGTCATAGTCGAGGTTGCCCGTCACCCGCGTACCGCGGAAGGGGCTGCCAGGGAACAGGATGTCCCCGGTTTGGCCCGACAGGTCGACCACGATGTCGTCCACACTGCCGGCATCGATCAACCCGCCTTGAATGATTACGCCCTTGCCGTCGGGCGTCCATTGCTTGGACTCACCGGTTGGCCAGACCACCCGCGCATTGGTGACGTCGTAGTGGTCACCGTTCGCCGTCAACGCGCCCACGATCGGAAGGGCTTGGAAGTTGCCGGTTTGCCCGAAGACAATGCGAGTGAACAACACGTGCGTGCCATCCGGTGACGGCCTCATCTCACGCTGCCGGTTCAAGATCCCGCCCGGTGGCAGGCCGGGCAGGGTGGCCCCGCCACCGGGGGGTGTGACGACGTTGACGAGCCGCGCCGGCGAACCGATGCCGTTGTAGCCGGCAGGCTCATAGATCGCATAGCCGGGCTCCGGATCGCTGACGAGAACCACGACGACTCGCCCGGTCCCGTCGTAGAACGGAACGGGTTTCCCAATGGTGATCGTCGACGCCACCGGAACTGTTGGGGTGAGGCCGCAGGTGAGGCACTTCGCGTCCGTACCGTCGATGTTGATCTGATAGATCTCGTTGCGACCGCCGGCGGTCGGTGTGCCCCTGAAGTAGATGGATTTTCCGTCTTCCGAGTAGCGCGGATTGACGGGCTTCGTCACGCCATCGGGCATGGCGAGAATCGCGCGCTCGACGGTGGGATTGAGCACATCGAGGCCGAGGCTTTCCTGATCACTGTGCGGGGTGAACAGGCTCAGCAGGTTGAACTTGCCGTCGCTGACCGACACGGTGAACGAATCAGTCTGCACTGCATCGTAATCGATGTCGTCGGGCGTGTAGGTGAAGTTGCCCGTCGCCTGATCGATCGTCAGAGTGCCGTGCTGCGGACCCTGGGTGACCTTGTAGGTCAATGCATCACCCTCGGGGTCGGTGGCGCCGAGGTTGCCCGTCACCGTCTGCCCGGTTTGCACCGAAGTGGTGGGGTTGTACGCGATCGTCGGCGCCTCATTGAACAGGTTGCGCCGAACCCAGCCGAGCACCGCCCAGATCACTGGGGTGACGGGTTCCGGCGTGTTGGGAGGAGCTGCCAGGAACGGGTTGAGCAGGTTGCTGACGATGCCACCGAGGAACCCGACCAGGCCGACACTGGGGGCGGCGACTTGCGCCGCCGGCGCGACGGATGCAGCCGCCGCGGCGACCGTCTGGGTCGTCCGCGCGCTGCTCGCATTGGAGGTCGTCGATGCCTGTGCCGCAAGCACACTCGACACGGTGGCCGTCGCGGACGGTTGCGTGACCGTTGCCGCGGCACTGACCACGCCGACCGGGATTGGTGTCGTTACGGCGTTGACCGTGGCCGACGGTGTCGAGTTCGACTCGGTCTTGGCAGAGCTGGACGTGGTCTGCTCGGGTGCCGGACTCGGCGGCGCAGTGCTCGGCTCAGTGGGTTCAGTCGTCGCGCCAGAGGAAGCTGGCTCGGCCGAAGTTGGCGGAACCTCAACGGTACCGGTCTCTTTCGGCGGCTCGGGAGTGGTTGAACTGGGAGGTGTCGACGTTCCCGACTCGGTGGTGCCGGATTGCGCTCCCCCGCTGCTGCTGATGGTGACACCGGATGAGACCTGGGTGGTCGACGACGTCGTGCCCGACGTCGTCGGGGTGCCGGTCGTACTAGTCGAACCGGTACTCGTCGACGTCGAACCGCCGCTGGTCGACGTCGAGCCGGTCGTCGTGGTGGACGACGGGGCCGTTCCCGTGGTCGACGTCGTCGCGGTTCCGGTCGTCGACTCACCGGAGGTCGTGCTCGAGCTCGTCGTGGACGAATCCGAGGAGGTGCCGGTCGTGTCGGCCGCGGCCACTCCATGCCCGGTCGCTACGGCCGTGACGAGCCACGCCGCGACCGCCATCCCGCCGTATCCGCCGAACTTCACGGCGCGCTGGGCTGCCCTTCGAGAAGGTGCAGGTCTCGTCGGCACGCTCGACGAGGGTGAAGCAAACAGAGGGTTGACGGGCGAGTGGACTTCGGTCATGGGATCGGCTCCGGTGCCGTAGGGATGATTGCCTGATTCGATTGTGTTGATCGATCGATCAGGAGCGTTGCAACGGGCGGAGTCGTTTGTCAAGGACCAAAATGTCCAATGTGTGTACTCGAGCAGGCCGCGAGCAGACGCTGATGTACCCAAAACAACGTCAATTAGGGGACTTTTACGTCTGCTCGACAGAAGGGTCCCTTGACTCGGCACGAGCGATGCTGACAACATCCTGATCAATCGATCAGTACGCAAGTCAGTAAGGTGGAAATGATGAGTGGTCGCGTAGAGGGCAAGGTCGCGTTCGTCACGGGCGCGGCGCGAGGGCAGGGCCGCAGCCATGCGCTGCGACTCGCGCAGGAAGGCGCCGACATCATCGCGATCGACGTCTGCGGCCCGATCAGCAGCAACACCGTGATCCCAGCGTCCACTCCAGACGACCTCGCGGAGACCGCGGACCTGGTCAAGGGACTGAATCGTCGCGTCGTCACCGCACAGGTCGACGTCCGCGACTACGACGGCCTGAAGGCTGCCGTGGACAGCGGCGTCGAACAGCTCGGGCGACTGGACATCATCATCGCCAACGCAGGCATCGGCAATGGCGGCCTGACGCTGGACAAGACCAGCGAGCAGGACTGGAACGACATGATCGACGTCAACCTGTCCGGAGTGTGGAAGACGGTGAAGGCCGGTGTCCCGCACATCCTGTCGGGTGGCCGTGGCGGCTCGATCGTGCTGACCAGTTCAGTGGGCGGACTGAAGCCCTATGCGCACACCGGTCACTACATCGCCGCCAAGCACGGCGTGGTCGGCCTGATGCGCACGTTCGCCGTCGAATTGGGCGAGCACTCGATTCGCGTCAACTCCGTGCACCCCACCAACGTGAACACCCCGATGTTCATGAACGAGGGCACGATGAAGTTGTTCCGCCCCGACCTCGAGAACCCAGGCCCAGACGACATGGCCGTCGTCGCCAAGATGATGCACGTGCTGCCCGTCGGGTGGGTCGAACCACAGGACATCAGCAATGCCGTGCTGTTCCTGGCCTCCGACGAGTCGCGTTACGTCACCGGCCTGCCCGATGACCGTCGACGCCGGAAGCATGCTCAAGTAGTTCGGATCGGCATCACCGAGTACGGCCCGACGACGCAGTCGGGCCGTACTCGGCGAAGAAGCGGTCGAAGAAGGCACGCATCTGGTCGTGGCCGTCCGTGACACCGATCGCGATCTCGTTGCACATGCTGCGCGCCATCTGCGCCACCAGCATCGAGATCACCACCGGTGGGTACTCCTCCAGGTCGACTCCGTGTGCGCGCAGAGCGACGGTGGCGGCGGCCGTCTCGATGTCGCGGACCCGCTCGGCATAGGCCTTGAGTTCCGCGCCAATCACCTTGCGGTGGTTGGCCAAGGCCATGAACTCCGTGTTGAGTCCGGTCCGCCGGGGATCGGTGTTGATCTGCCACAGCGTCCGCAGCGGATCGTCGGCCGTCAGTGCCTGGCGCATCTCGTTCAGCGAGATTTCGGCGCCGGCCCGCAACACCGCGAGGAAGAGCTCGTCCATCGTGTCGAAGTAGTAGTAGACCAACGCCGGCTTCACCCCCGCGAGAGCGGCGACGCGCCTCGACGTCGCTGCGGCGTACCCCTCGTCGCGCATGATTTGAGCAGTTGCCTCCATCAGACGAAGGCGGGCTCCGGCGTCCTTGTCCTTGCTCTTGGCAACAGTCATCTCAAATCTCTCCACGATCTTGGCCTCCGAGAAGCATATACGGCCTCGCCGCGTCCGACCTTGACCACTTCGTCGGAAGCGTGATATTCATGACCCAGTGCAGAATTTGAGCGATCGATCAGTTTTCGGAGAGGTGGTGCCAATGTCTGCGCCGCAGCGACGCGTTCGCGTCGACCCTCGGCTGTGCGAGGGGCACGCACTGTGCATGGACCTCGCCCCCGAGGTATTCGAGCTCTCCGACGATGACGTCGCGACGTGCGAAGCAGAGCCAGCAGACGTGTTGTGGGACAAGGTGACGGCCGCAGTGGACGCCTGCCCGCGCGGAGCGATAACCGTCGAATTGGCGCAGTACTCATCAGCCCAGGACAGGACCTGACAACATGACCGACCTCGCAGCAGCGGACTACTTCACCGACGCGGCCATCGCCCAGGATCCGTACGACTACTACGAGTACCTGCGGAGCAAGGGTCCCGTGTATCAGGAACCACACCACGGCGTCGTGGCGGTCACCGGCTACGCAGAGGTGATGGCGGCGTTCAAGGACGTCGACTCCTTCTCCGCGGTCAATGCGATCGGCGGCCCCTTCCCCCCGTTGCCGTTCGAACCACAGGGCGACGACATCACCGAACAGATCGAAGCGCACCGGCACGAGTTTCCGATCTTCGAGCACATGGTCGTCATGGACCCGCCCGCACACGAGCGGGCACGGTCGCTGCTGAGCAAGCTGCTGACACCGCGGCGGCTCAAGGAAAACGAAGACTTCATGTGGCAGCTCGTCGACACCCAACTCGACGAGTTCATCGAAAACGGCAAGTGCGAGTTCCTGTCCGAGTACGCCCGGCCGTTCGCCACCCTGGCCATCACCGACCTGCTCGGTGTGCCCGAGGAGGACCGGGCCGAGTTCCGCCGCGCCCTCGGGGCGGAGAAGCCGGCAGGCAACCGCGTGGGCGCGCTCGACGGCGAACCCGTGGGCTTGAATCCCCTCGAGTACCTCGACGACAAGTTCAGCGGCTACATCGCCGAGCGACGCCGTGAACCGCGCGGTGACGTGCTGAGCGGAATGGCCACCGCGACATACCCCGACGGCTCCATCCCGGGAGTCATGGAGGTCACCAAGCCCGCCACCTTCCTGTTCGCCGCCGGCCAGGAGACCGTGACGAAGCTCTTGAGCGCCGCAGTGCAGACCCTCGGCGATCGCCCGGAGTTCCAAAAGCTGCTCCGCGAGAACCGTGATCTGATACCGGCGTTCATCGAAGAGGCGCTGCGCATGCAGAGCCCCACGAAGGTCGACTTCCGGTTGGCGCGCAAGACGACCACCCTGGCCGGCGTCCACATCCCTGCGGGCACCGTCCTGATGCTCTGCCTCGGCGCGGCGAACCGCGACCCGCGAAAGTTCGACAACCCCCATGAGTTCCAACTGGATCGCAAGAACGTACGCGAGCACATCACCTTCGGCCGCGGCATCCACACCTGCGCCGGCGCGCCCCTGGCCCGGGTCGAGGGCCGCATCACCGTGCACCGCCTGCTGGACCGGATGAGGGACATCACCATCAGCGAGGCCGACCACGGCTCCATCGACCAGCGTCGGTACGTCTACGAGTCAACGTTTCTGCTGCGCGGGCTCACCGAGCTGCACGTCGAGTTCACCGCCGTGCCGTCGGCTGGAAGTCAGAAGTGACGGTCCAAGACCTCCTGGACGACATCCGGAAGCGGCCCGGAACGGGTGACGTCATTCCGATCATCAACCCCGTAACGGAAGAACAGATCACCGAGTTCACCGACTGCGGCGCCGAGGCGGTCGACGAGGCCGTGGCGCGCGCCAAGGCGGCCTTCGAAGCGGGTGTGTGGTCCGAGCTTCCGGGACGTGCGCGGGCCAAGATCATGTGGCGCATCGCCGATCTGATCGACGAACACGCCGAGGAACTGGCCCAGCTCGACGCGCTCAACACCGGCATGCCGTTGATGCAGGCGCGGCTGGGTCTACCGAACTGCGCCGAGTTCTTCCGCTACCACGCGGGTTGGTGCTCCAAGATCAGCGGCAACGCCTACGACGTGAAGACCGCGGGCATCGCGTCGGACGCCTGGGTCGACATGCACACCTACACGCTCAAGGAGCCCTACGGCGTCGTCGGCCTGATCTTCCCGTGGAACGGGCCGATCTTCAACGCGTGCGCCAAGCTCGCTCCCGCACTGGCTGCCGGC
The DNA here is from genome assembly GCA_963849055.1 of uncultured Actinomycetota bacterium. Lineage (GTDB taxonomy): Bacteria > Actinomycetota > Actinomycetes > Mycobacteriales > Mycobacteriaceae > Mycobacterium. The sequence goes on along the minus strand of CAWKFI010000006.1, from coordinate 1,180,563 downwards.
TGCAGCACGATCGTCAAACCCGCCGAGGAGACACCACTTTCGGCCCTGCTGCTGACCCGGCTCATCGCCGAAGCCGGAGTCCCCGACGGCGTCGTCAACCTCGTCACCGGCTACGGACACACTGCGGGAGCAGCGATCACCGCTCACCCCGACGTCGAGAAGGTCGCCTTCACCGGCTCGACCGAGATCGGCAAGGAGATCGTCCGGGCATCTGCGGGCAACCTGAAGAAGGTCGCCCTCGAGCTGGGCGGCAAGTCTCCGGTGCTGATCTACGACGACGCCGACTTGAAGAAGGCCATCTTCATGGCGGCGATGGGCATCTTCGTGCACTCCGGCCAGGGATGTGTGTGCGGCTCGCGAATCTTCGTCCAGCGCGGGGTCTACGACCACGTGGTCGAGGGCGTCGCACGCGTGGCCAACAACATGAAACTCGGCGGGCCCGACGAAGAGGGCTGCGCGAGTGGGCCACTCATCAGCGCCAAACAGCTCACCCGCGTCATGGGATACATCGACGAGGGCCGCTCCGAGGGCGTCGAGGTCGTCACCGGCGGGCACCGGCTGGACCGCAAGGGCTACTTCGTGCACCCGACGGTGCTCACCGACGTCGACCCCGGAATGCGGCTGTATCGGGAGGAGATCTTCGGGCCCGTGGTGTCGATCCTGCCGTTCGACGACGACGACCAAGCCGTCGCGATGGCCAACGACAGCACGTACGGACTGGCCGCCACGGCGTGGACCAACGACCTCAGCCGTGCCCATCGGCTCGGGAAGCGACTCCAGGCGGGCACCGTCTCGATCAACTGCCAGTTGGTGTTCGACCACGCCGTGCCCTTCGGCGGCTACAAGCAGTCCGGCTGGGGCTACGAGCACGGGCAAGAAGGCATCGAAGCCTACCTGAAGACCAAGGCGGTCTGGGCTCAGCTCTGACACCGGCGCTCTGCGTCCACTTCACCGATGGGAATGGTAAATGAGCCGATTGGCACGGCTTTTCGTGTCCGGGGCAACCGTTGCGCTCGCCGTCATGGCGACGGCACTCGCTCCCCCAGCCGCCGCCGGCATGCGATTGGGCAACTACGAAGTGCTCACCGACCGGTGGAACGACCACTCGTTCATCTGGTCGGTGAAGCACTCCTGTGGTGCTCCCGATTGCGGTACCTGGCTGCAGGACCCGGTCGTCGCTCCGGCAACCGACACGATGAACGTGCAAGCCATCCCACGACCGTTGAAGAGCCAGGCCTTTCAACAGTCGGCGTTCTTCGCCAACGGCCAGTACACGCTGACGGTCGACGTGCCCGACGGCGTGCGGTGCATCGGCTACAATCTGCCGTCGCACGACGTGTACACCTGGGACGCCGTGTCATTGGCTGGGACGATCGTCACCACCTACGACGCGGGCTGTTACGGCGCGCCCGGTGGCACCGATACGTATGCCTTTGCGTTGCGTCGCTTCTGAGACCTGAACGGTCCAAAGTTATTTCGACGCGAAGGCCCGACGCAGCACGCAGTGTTGACTGGCGACGAACTCTCGTGCGATCGATGTCTTCGGCGCCATCGCATCGAAGCCGTGGAATGCGCCGGGGACGACGTGTAATTCACATGGCACACCGGCCGCTCGCAGTCGCCGCGCGTAGGCCACGGCCTCGTCGTGCAGGATGTCCAATGTCCCCACACCGATCCACGCCGGTGGCAGTCCGCTGAGGTCCTCTCGCCGCGCCGGCACGGCCAGGTTCGGGTCGGCGGCGCCGAGGTAGGCCGTCCAACCGAGTCGATTGCTGGCGTTGTTCCACATCCGCCGGTTCCGTCTGGCGGGATCTGGCCGCTGCGCGGTGCGGTCATCGAGCATCGGATACGCCAGTACCTGTGCGGCCAGGGTGATTTCGGATCGGTCGCGGGCTAGTTGGGCGAGCGCTGCGGCCAGGCCTCCGCCGGCACTGGCCCCCGCGACGGCGATCCGCGTCGGGTCGACCGTGGCTTGTCCGGCCAGCCACGCCAGCGCGTCGTAGCAGTCGTGCAGCGGGGTGGGGTACGGGTGCGCCGGCGCCAGCCGGTAGTCCACCGCAGCGACGGTGACACCCAGGTCGCGGGCCAGCCGCGCGCAGAGGACGTCGTCCATGCCCGCGTTGCCGAGGATGTAGCCGCCACCGTGGATCCACAGCAGCGGCGGGGCCGACCTGAGCTCGGACACCCGGCGGCCGGTGGACGCGGACGTCGACCCCCGACGGCAAGGTCACGACCTCGACGCCGTTCCCACGACCGGACCTGCGCGGCGCCGGCAGCGCTCGAAACACCTTGACAGTCAGGGGCGTAACGGCGGTGCGCGGCAGAATCCTCGCGATACGACGCAGCTCGGGGTGAAACGGATTGGCGGCGCCGCGACGGATCACGGCAGCAGGATTCGCAGCTCTTCCCAGCCGCGCACCGTCGAGGTCGGGGCAAGGCGTGCGGTGTCGTAGTCGATGCCCCATTCGGGCCAGCGGTTGAGCAGTTCGTCGAGCGCGACGCGGCCCTCCAGCCTGGCCAGGTTCGCCCCGAGGCAGTAGTGCATGCCCTTGCCGAACGTGAGATGGCTGTTGGTGCGGTGGATGTCGAACGTGTCGGGGTTCGGGAAGCGACGCGGATCGCGGTTGGCCGCCCCGAACAGCAGCAGCATCGCGCTGCCCGCGGGCACGGTCTGGCCGTACGCTTCGAAGTCGCGTGCCATCCACCGGGCGACGTGCGGCCCGGTCGGCTCGAACCGCAGCGTCTCGTCGATCGCGGGGATGAGCAGTGAGCGGTCCTGTTCCACCTCGCGGCGCTGCTCGGGATGTTCGGCGAGCACCTTGGCCAGCCAGCCGATCAGCCGGCCGGTGGTCTCGTTGCCCGCGCCCGCCACCACCTGCGTGTAGTGCAGCACTTCCTTGCGGGTGAGCTTGCGCGTGACGCCGTGCTCGTCGTCGAACTCGACGTTCAGCAGCGCCGTCATCAGGTCGTCGGACGGATTGTTGGCGCGCCATTCGACGTACTCGGCGTAGATCCGTCCGTCGGCGATCTTGTCGGCGTTGGCCACCTTCATCGGCGCGCCCGGCTTGGTGCGCAGGTTGGCGTCGTTGGCGTCGCGGAACTCCGTCTGGGCGGACTCCGGAATGCCCAGCAGCATGCCGATCACCCGCATCGGCATCATCGCGGCGAGTTCGGCGATGATGTCGAACCCGTCTGACCCGACGTGCGGGTCGAGGCAGCGCACGCAGTACTGCCGGATCTGGTCTTCGATGGCCGCCATCCGTCGCGGCGTGAAGACCCGAGCCATCAACCCGCGCAGCATGGTGTGCAGCGGCGGATCCTCGAACATCATCACCCCGGGCGGCATGTCGAACTTCGACTGCACCAGCTCCAGGATGTCGCTTCGCCTGTTGGAGAACGTCTCCCAGTTGCTCAGCGCCTTGTCGACGTCGGCGTGCCGGGACAGCGCCCAGAAGTCGTACCGCTCGTTGTAGTAGAGCGGCGCCTCCTCGACCAGCCGGGCGTAGACGGGATACGGGTCATGCACGATGCCGATGTCGTAGGGGTCGTAGTAGACGTCGGTGGCGGCCGTCGTGTCCATTGGGCTCCCGTCAGCTCATTCCGATGCGAATGTTCTTGACTTGCATGAACTCGTGCAGGCCGTCGACGCCGCCGGTGCGGCCGAATCCGCTCTGCTTGTAGCCACCGTACGGTCCTTGCGGCGAGATGATGCTGAGTCTGGTTGATCCACACCGAACCCGACTCCAGTTGCCGTGCGAACCGGTGGGCCCGGGTGAGGTCGCGGGTCTGCACGAACGCGTTCAGACCGTACGGGGTGTCGTTGGCGATCCGCAGCGCCTCGGCTTCGTCGCGGAATCTGATGAGGGAGACGACGGGACCGAACGTTTCGGTCTGCGCGAGCGCGGACGAGTTGTCGACGCCGCCGAACACGGTCGGCTCGATGTAGTAACCAGCCGCGAGCTCGCCGCCGATCCGCTTGCCGCCGAGCAGCAGTTCGCCCGACTTCTGCGCCACGGCGTCCTCGATGACGCCGACGATCCGGTCGGCGGACGCCTCGGTGATGACGGGGCCGAAGAAGACGGTGGGGTCAAGCGGGTCACCGACTTTGGCCGATCCGACGGCGGCGAGGAACTTCTCGACGAACGCGTCGTACACCGACTCGTGCACCAGCACGCGGCTGGCGCACGCACAGCTCTGGCCGGACTGCATCAGCGGTCCCTGATGGGCTGCCATCGCCGCCGCCATGTCGAGGTCTGCGTCCTCGAAGACGACGTTGGCCGACTTGCCACCCAACTCGGCCACCACCGGCGTCAGATTGACCGCTGCGGACGCGAGCACGCGACGTGCGGTGGCGTCACCGCCGGTGAAGTGGACCTTGCGGATGCCGGGATGGCGGACGAGCGCCTCCCCGCCTTCGGCGCCCGCGGGCACGACGTTGACCAGTCCGGGCGGCAGACCCGCCTCGATGCACAGTTCGCCGAACCGCAACGCGGCCAACGGCGCCAGCTCCGACGGCTTCAAGACCACGGCGTTGCCCGCCGCGAGCGCGGGCGCCACACACGACGCGGCGACGGCCAGCGCGCCGTTCCACGGCGTGATGACGCCGACCACGCCGTAGGGTTCACGCTCGATCAGGTTCACGTCGAACGACCCGTTGACCGGTGAACTGGTGCCGTGCGGCTTGTCGACGTAGCCGGCGAAGTGACGCAGGAACCATTCGAGCATGTGCGCGGTACCGGCGAAGGAGATCGGCACGGCGTAGTCGTGCACGTTGAGCACGGCGAGTTCGTCGAGGTGGTCGTGTACCACGTCGGCCAGGTCGATCAGCATGTCGCGGCGGCGATCCACCGTCAACGCCATCCACGCGCGATGCGCGTCCCACGCCGACGCGACCGCGCGGTCGATCTCCGCCGCACCGGCAAGCGGGACGGTCACATTGGGTTGACCGGTCGCCGGGATAGATGTGCTCGTGACTTCCGCCCGAGGCACTGGTGATCAGGTCTCCGCCGATCAGCAGGCCCGCGGACAACGACACCGCGGTGCTCACTCCGGCGCACCCGCTTCGGTGCGCCACTCCTCGAGCACGCGTTCCTTCTGCCGCTCGATCTCGTCGTTGAGATGCGAGCCCTTGGCCCAGCCGTAGTAGGCCGCGAAATGCAGGGCCAGCTCGTCCATCTCGTCGAACGAGATGTCGCGGCTCTTCAGTGCCGCGTAGACGTGGCTGAGGATCGGATACGGCGCGTCCTGAAACGCGACGCAGGCCACGGTGACGAGCCGCCGTTCCTTCATCCCCAATCCTGGCCGCAGCCACATCTCGCCGAAGACGAAGTTGAGGATCCCGGCGCCGGAGTAGGGGTTGTCCCGAATGGGGACGTAGGGCACGCAGTTGACGTCGCGGAACGCCTGCTCGCCGGTCAGCAGCCGGGCTTCCGGGTCGCTGGGCGTTGCCAGCGGCAGCAGCGGCTCCGGCGGCGGGACCGTCTGCCCGCGATCGCGATGGATGCGCTCCCACTGCTCGTCGACGATCATGTTGAATCGCGACGCCTTCGGCCAGCCGCTGTAGACGGCGAAATGCAATACGGTCTCCCGCATTTCGGTGATCGTGACGTCGCCGCTGTTGAGTGCCGCGTACACGTGGTCGCGCAACGGCCCTTCGGCATCGGCCGCCGCGACGCAGGGCAGCGTCACGAAGCGTCGGTCTCGACGGCTCAGTCCTGGTCGGTCCCAGACCTCGGCGAAGACGAAGTCGACGCAGACTCGGCGTTCGCGGGCGTGCTGTCGTCGGGCGCGGCGAACGTCATCACGTCGGCGAAGGCGCGCCTCCCGCGGCTGGAGCGTTCGGTGTCGATCGTCGTCATCGAAGTCGACTTCCTTCTGTTCATCGCAGCGTGACACCTGCGTCGACCTTGAATTCCAGCCCGGTCACGTACCGGGATTCGTCGGAGACGAGGAACAGCACGGCGTTGCTGATGTCGATCGCCTCGGCCATCACGATCGGCATGGCGTTGAGGAAGATCGGCACGAGGTCGGGCCGCGACTCGGCGAGCAACGCGTGCAGCGACGCGGGCTGCATGCCGGTCGCGACACCGGTGGGGTGCACCGTGTTGACCCGGATGTTCTGGGCGGCAAGCTCATTGGCGAGCGCCCGGCTCAACCCGACGACGCCGTGTTTCGACGCCGTGTACGGCGTGTGCAGCGGGGTGCCCTTCAGCCCGGCCGCCGAGCTGATGTTGACCAGGCTGCCGCCGCGCTCGACCAGATGGGGCAGTGCGGCGGCGCAGGTGTTCCACGTCCCGATCAGGTTGACGTCGACCACGGTGCGCCACTGCTCCGGCGTGGTGGTGTCCCACGTGCCGACGGTCAGCACGCCGGCGTTGGCCACCGACGCGTCCAGGCCGCCGAGTTGGGCGACGCCGTCGTCGACGGCGGCGGCCAGTGCGGCGGCGTCGCGGATGTCGACGACCTGCGTGACGGCTCGGCGCCCGTGCTTTTCGCACCAGCCGCGCCGTCTCCTCGAGGTCCTCGACCGAGGCGAGCGGATACTCGATCTCGGGCAGCGACTCGCAGATGTCGACGAGGATGAGGTCCGCGCCCTCCTCGGCCAGTCGTACGGCGTGGCTGCGGCCCATCCCGCGGGCGGCGCCGGTGACCAGGACCCGCTTGCCGGCGGCGCGGCCGGTCGACGTCGCTCACAGCTTGTTGCAGAAGCCGGCGTCGACCGGGAACGTGACCCCGGTGACGTACTTGGCCTCGTCGGAGACGAGGTAGGCGATCGCCGCGCTGATGTCCTCGGGCTCGAGCAGCGCGACCGGCATGGGATTCTGCAGGTGCGGGCCGCCGTCGGGATAGTTCTCCAGGAACGACGTCATCGCCGGGTTGGTGGCCATCATCGTGTTCACCGCCGTCGGGTGCACGGTGTTGACCCGGATGCTCTCCGGCGGCAAGCGCATTGGAGAGTGTCCGCATGAGGCCGACGATGCCGTGCTTCGACGCGGCGTACGCGAGCCCGCCGCCTTGCAGGCCGCCGAATCCGCGAAGGCCCGCAGTCGAACTCGTGAACACGATCGATCCGCCGCGCTTGCCTGCGATCAGGTGCGGGATGGCCGCCCGCGCGGTGTGGAAGGCGCCGACGAGGTTGACGTCGAGCACGTCGGTCCACTGCTCGAGTTCTTCCTCGATGGTCAGTTCGCGAAACGCCATCGTGCGCGATGCCCGCGTTGGCGCAGACGATGTCGAGGCGCCCGAAGTGCTCCACGCCAGCGGTGAGCGCCGCGTTGACCGCGGCGAAGTCGCGGACGTCGGCCACCGAGCCGAGCATCTTGCCGCCCGCCGCTTCGACCAGGGCGATGGTCTCGTCGAGTTCGTCGCGGCTGGCCATCGGGTAGCCGTTGGACGGGATGTCGGCGCAGATGTCGACGCCGATGATGTCGGCGCCGTCGGCCGCCAGCCGGACCGCGTGGCTGCGCCCCTGCCCACGGGCCACTCCCGTGATGAATGCGACCTTGCCGTCTAGAGAACCCATTGATCCTCGCTCCGTTGCGCCTGCCACACCCGCTGTGTCGTGTGACGTGAGTAACCGTGTTACTCAAGGTACGGTAACCTGGTTACTGGGCGACGGCAAGGGGGTGCTGAGCGAGTGGTCAGCGCCGAAGTGAGCCGCGCAGAAGACGCCGTCGCCAGCGTGACCGGATTCTCGACATCGTCGCCGAGCTGCTCGAGACCGAGGGCTACGACGCCGTCCAGCTCCGCGAGGTCGCGCGCCGCGCACGGACGTCGCTGGCGACGATCTACAAGCGCTACGCGAACCGCGACGAACTGATCCTCGCCGCGCTGCAGAGCTGGATGGACGAGAACCGATATTCGGGCCTGGTCCACCAAACTCCCGAGCCCGGCGAGTCGGTCTACGACGGCATGATGCGCTTGCTGCGCACGATCTTCGAGCCGTGGGAGCAGCATCCGGCGATGCTCACGGCGTTCTTCCGCGCGAGGGCTGCACCGGGCGGACAGCAGCTCTTCCGCCGAGGCCTCGGCATCGTCAGTCCCGTCCTTCATGGAGGTGCTCGCCGACGTCGACGACGACTTCCTCCGCGACCTCGAGACCATTCTCTCGACGGTGATCTACGGGCTGCTCGGCCGCTTCGCGGCGGGCGAGCTCGACATCACCGAGATCGTGCCGAGCCTCGATCGCACGGTGTACTGGCTGACGAGCGGCTACGAGGCGTCACGCAGCCGAGCCTGACGGCGGCCTATAACGCACTATCAGTGCGCTATAGTGCACTCATGGATCAGAGCGCTGCCGACCTTGCGTCGGCGATCGGCGCCCGGGTCAAGCAGGAACGACAGGCACGGGTGTGGACCCTGGATCAGCTGGCCGAGGCCGCCGGGGTGAGCCGTCGCATGTTGGTCAGCGTCGAGCAAGGGGCCGTGAATCCCAGCGTGGGAACCCTTCTCAAGATCAGCGACGCACTCGGCGTCGGACTGCCGGCATTGGTCGAACCGCCCGAGCCCAAGTCGGTGAAGGTGACCCGCCATGGCGAGGGCGCCACGCTGTGGAGCGGCGATGCCGGCGGACGCGGGGTGCTGGTCGCCGGCACCACTCCCCCGGACGTCGTCGAACTGTGGGACTGGACCCTGTGCCCAGGTGAGCAGCACACCAGCGAGGCGCACGCCCCGGGCACCAAGGAACTCATCCACGTGCAGGAGGGCTCGATCACCGTCGAGGTCGCCGACCAATCGGTCACCCTTGGCGTCGGCGACGCGGTCACGTTCCCGGGCGACGCCGCACATTCCTACGCCAACCCGCACACCAAGCCGGCACGGTTCTCGCTGGCCGTCTTCGAGCCCGGCGTCGGGACGGGACCACCGCGAACGGAAGGCGCGTGATGACTGAGCTCGCAGGGTCTTTGGCCGACGCCCACGTCGATGCCGCGGTCTTCGCGTTGCGACCCGATTACCGCGCCCTGCTGCTGGCGGTCGACGGCTTGGTGCCGGCGCCGAGCGACGACGGAAGCGACGCGCTGCTGCGAGCGGCGGAAACCGCAGCCCGCCAAGCAATCAGCACGCAACCCGTGGACCAGCTGCCGCACGTCGCGGCGTGGCGGGAGGCGTACCGAGCATTCGGCGCCAAACCGCAGCGCACGCGCAACAGCGTCGAGGCACTGCTGCGCCGCGCGGAGTCGGGACTGCCACGGGTGAACCGGCTCACCGACATCTACAACGCGGTTTCCGTCCTGCATCAGTTGCCCCTCGGCGGTGAGGACCTGACCCGGTATGTCGGTGCGCCGCAACTGGTCCGGGCCGCCGGCACCGAACCCTTCGACACCACCGCCGACGGCGCCGTGGTGATCGAGCACCCGGACCCCGGCGAAGTGGTGTGGTGCGACGACGCAGGCGTGACCTGCCGGCGCTGGAACTGGCGCCAGGCTCGGCGCACTCAACTCCGCGACGACACCACCACCGCGCTGTTCATCCTCGACGCGCTCGACCCGATGACCGACGACGCACTGCATGCCGCCGCCGACGATCTGTGCGGCCACCTCGATCGGCTCGGGCCCGACGTCCACATCGTTCGCCGCGTGCTCGCCGGCAGCCCCGCCCCCGACCAAGGAGACTGACATGCTCATCCACCCGTGGGATGCCGCACTGGACAAGGAGGAATGGCAGAGCTGGCTGGCCGCCACCGACCGGTTCGGCGTGCTGGCGGTCAACAACGTCGACCCAGCCGAGGCGCCGATCATCGTGCCCACGCACTTCACGCTCGCCGGGGACGAGCTCCTGATCCACCTGGCCCGGCCGAATCCCGTGTGGCCGCACCTGGAGGCGGCCGCCGAAGTGCGGCTCGCGGTGATCGGTGACTACGCGTACATCCCGACGTACTGGCGGGCCAAGGCGGGCGGACCCGATGAGGACGGCGTGCCGACCAGCTACTACTCCGCCGTGCAATTCGTTTGCCGCCCAACGGTGATCGACGATCCCGAGGGCAAGACGCAGATCCTTGCGCGCTCAACTCGGCGACTTCCAACCCGAGGGCCGCCACGCCGAGGTGGCCGTCGGCGAGGACCCGTACGGGCGGATGCTCCCCGGAATCCGCGGCGTCCGGCTGGAGGTGCTGCGCGTGGAGGCCAAGTTCAAGTACGACGACGCCAACCCCGTCGAACACCGCGAACGCGTCATCGACAATCTCGAGCAGCGCGGCCGCGGACTGGACGCGGCAGCCGCCGCGCAGCAGCGACGGCGCCTCGAGGCGATCGGTGACTGGCGGGCGCGGCGCGGACAGGAGTGAACGACCTCCGAGCACAGAGGAATTCCACTCCGGTCGTCTCGCACATCCCGTCTAGGCGGCAACCAACGACGCCGTCAGTGTGTCCCCCACCTGCTGCAGGTAGTCGGCGACCGGCGTGTAACCGACGCAGGTCATCCGTAGCCGGCCTCGGTAGGTGATGATGCCGATGGCGTACTCGCCAGCCGACTGCATGTGAACGATCGGCGCCCAGACGGCCGATGGCGCAATGGGTCCGGTGTCGGTGAGTTCCTTTCGGCCCAGATTGGTCGTCAACACTTCCCATGCGAAGACCTTGCCGAAGACGTGTTCGGCGGTCTCGGTCGTCGCGTCCACAGTCATGGCTTGTCCGATTGCCTGCGCGGTCGCAACGACGCCGGCCGCAGAGCGAGCACCGGCGAGATCGGCCGACATCGCGCGGGCCTGGTCCCAGAACGAGTTTCCGTCGGCGGGTGCCAATCCCGTGCACGTGCCGGTGAAATAGGCCGCACAATCACCATCGGCGTGTATCAATTCGCGCACGTTGATCGGGCTGAGCGCGCGGACGAACGTGTCACCGACCTGCTGGCCGCGGACCCGGGAGGCGGCCACGATAATGGCCGCGTGAACGGTGGTGTGTTCAGCGCGGCTCCGCTCCACCAGCCGGGTGGTTTCGGCCTCGGTCATCGCCACGGTATGCAGAAATGGGGGCGTGCCGTCGAACGGTCGCTGCGATATCGCGCGGGCCATTCGCTCATCGGGCTCGGGAAGTGCCTCGGCCGCAGCGCCTCCCAACGAGCGCTCGATCAAGTCCTCGATGGCGGGCGGGACCGGCCGGATCTCGGGCTGGCGACCGTTCAACGCGGAGACCAGGTCGTTGAGAACAAGAAACGAGGAGACGCCATCGCTGATGGTGTGATCGAACGTCAGCACGATCGCCGACGACCCATGTGCCCTCAGAAGTGCCGCGCGCATCAGCGGAGCAACCGACCGGTCGAGTGGCCGGGCCAATTCCGTTGCGGCCAGCGGCCGCCAGTCAGAGATTCCCTCGTGCACCGTCAGCGGTATCCGGGCCACCGTGGGTGCTCGAAAGAACCCAAGGCGGATCGACGGGTCATCTTCGACGTGAACCGACAGCAGGGGATGCCGCCGCTGAACGGCGTCCAGGGCACTGTGCAAGTGTTCGGCATCTAGGACAACGTCGAATTCGGCAACCAGCAGAAAATGCAGGGGGTTTCGCTCGCTATACCGGAAGAACTGACGCTCGAGCGCCCCGATGGGCCGGACCAGATTGGTGTGTCCAGGATTCACCGACATTGAAGCCTCCGTCTAAGTCTGTCGATCGTGACAACGCGGGACGCACTCGTGCACGCCGCCGGACTAGGGCTTGGAAAGGGCTTCAAGCCTTAGAATAACGAGCGTAATCTCACGATCGTCATTGCATAAGAGAGCCCAGCTGAACCACAGACAAGTGGTAGTCGCCAGCCAGCATCCGTTATCCGCCAGGATAATTCGGAGATCGCTGACACCTTTCTGTGACAGCGCCGAGCTCACGCAGGAGCGGATCCGTCACCGACCCCCTGGATTCGGTCCAGTTGCCATGGACCGTGAGTCCGGAAACTCAGGTCATACCCTTGGGTCACTTGCGTGGTTTCGCAGGCGCCACGAGCATGTCGGCCGTCCGCCGCGCCGCGCCAATGACTTGCCTTCGCGCTGCAGCGTCGGGCATGGCGCGCGAGATGGATATTGCCCCCACCATAAGCGCCACAATGCTCCACGCTCGGCGCTCCCGGTCGGAGCGCACGCCGTCGAGCGAATCTGCCACTCGCGCTGCCAGTGCGGTAATTTTGCGTTCATACGCCTCTTGCGCTGGCGGACCCGCCCTCGCAACGTCCGCGCTCAGTGTGGGCATCACACAACCCGCTCCTGGGTCCGCAACGTGGTCGGCGCTGATGTACTCCGCGAGAAAGTCTTCCAGCTGAGACCGACGCGCGGCTTTACTGCCAGACTCGGTATCGGAGAGAAACGGCTCGCCAACCCCAGCTTCGACTATCGCCTCGAGCATCGCTTCCTTATTCGCGAAGCTCGAGTAGAACGCACCTGAGGTCACTTCGGCTGCGGCAGCGAGCCCGTCCACTCCCACTCCGTTGAAGCCAGCGACCTTCATCGACCGCGTGCCTGCGCGCAGGAGTGCGTCACGCGCTTTGGCCTTGTGATCCGGTGGATATCTCATCTCATCCTCGCTGGCCGCGTCGCCCCGCAAACCGCGGCAAGTGTACGAAAATTCGCATAACGATCGGTATCACAACCTCGGCAACGTCTATGCATGCTCCCCGATCTTCGGCCGCGGGACGCGACGTAAATGCCACTCACAGCGATGAGTTTGGTGGTGCCCACAGGTCTACCTCCCAACCGAGACAATCGACTCATCAGGAGTTAGCCATGGGCCTCATCCACATCGAGCTGTTCGCCACCCTCGACCTCGTCGGGCAGGCGCCCGGCGGCCCCGACGAAGACCCGGAGGGGTTCCCGTTCGGCGGCTGGCAGGCGCCGTTGATGGACGAGGTCGCCGGGGCGCAGTCGATGGCCGCGTACGAGGACACCGACGCCCTGCTGCTCGGCCGGCGAACGTATGACATCTTCGCCGGCTACTGGCCGCATCAGGAGGGCGGCGAGGACAACGAGATCGCCACGCTCTTCAACCGCGTGCCGAAGTACGTGGCGTCCCGCGGCAAGCCTGACCTGTCCTGGGCCGGGTCCACGCAGCTCGGCCCGAATCTGGCCGACGCCGTGCGCGAGATCCGCGACCGGCACGAGCACGTGAAGGTCGTCGGGAGCCTCAACCTGGTGCAGACCCTGCTGCGCGAGAAGCTCTTCGACCGTCTCGACCTGTGGGTGCACCCGATCTTGCTCGGCGTCGGGAAGAAGGTGTTCGAAGATGGCACGGTGCCCACGAACGTCACGCTCCTCGAAGCGCCGATCGCCGGTCCGAAGGGCAGCGTGTACCTGCGCTACGGGCTCGCCGAGGGCACGCCCGCGACGGGCGACATGAGCGCACCCGATCGGGGTCTGGGCGGCGATTAAAGGGGCGCCTGGGGAACGTCGCACTAGCTCTTCGTACCTGCTCACGTACCCACACTGTCGGAGGTTGCCGCTAGGCTTCCGTCGTCCGACGGAGAGGTGCGCGCAGTGTCCAGTCAAGAGAGCACAGTCGGCGAGAAGCCGGCCGCACCCACGACGATCGAGGTGCGCGGCGCGCGGGTGCACAACCTCGCGAACGTCGACGTCGACGTGCCGTTGAACCAAATGGTGGCCATCGCAGGAGTTTCCGGCTCGGGCAAGTCGTCACTGGCGATGGGAGTTCTCTACGCGGAGGGTTCCCGTCGCTACATCGAGGCGCTGTCGACCTACACCCGCCGCAGGATGTCGCACGCCACCAAGGCCACGGTCGACAGCGTCCGCCACGTCCCCGCAGCACTGGCCCTGCGGCAGCGACCCGGCGTTTCCGGTGCACGCAGCACCTTCGGCACGTCGACGGAACTCCTCAACGTCCTGCGCCTGCTGTTCTCCCGCCTGGGACGAACACGTCTGCCCGAACGGCCACCGGCAGGAGCCGACGATCGACGTGGCCGCGGGCCTGGACCTCACCTGCCCGGTCTGCGGCGTCACGTTCAGCCCGCCGGGCGCCGAAGTCGTTCGCCTTCAACTCCGACGGGGCCTGTCCGACGTGCGGCGGCCTGGGTGTCGTGCGGGAAATCGACGACGCCCTGTTGGTTCCCGATCCCTCGCGGACGATCGCCGACGGCGCGGTGGCCCCGTGGAAGATGATGGGGCTGACCGTCATGCCGCAGATGGTCGGCGAGCTCGGCGTGCGCACCGACGTGCCGTACCGCGATCTCACCGACGAGGAACGCGACGTCGTCCTGCACGGCCCCGCGGAGAAGCACCGCATCACGGTGCCGTCGAAGAGCGGGAAGCTGTTCGAGGTCAACTTCACCTACCGCAACGCCCGCCTCGCGGTGCAGGAGGCGCTCGACAAGGCCGCCAGCGAGGGCGGCGTCAACCGGGTCAACAAGTTCATTCACACCGGCACGTGTCCGACGTGCCACGGCACCCGGCTCAGCGAGCGGGCCCTGGCCACCCAGGTCACCGGCATCAACCTCGCCGAGGCGACGGCGAAGACCCTCGACGACGTAATCGCCTGGGCGCCAACGGTCGTCGACACCCTGCCCGGCGACATGCGCACGATGGCGACCGCGATCGTCGCGCAGCTGCTCGAGATGGCGGAGCGGCTCGTCGAACTCGGCCTGGGTTATCTCGGCCTGGACCGGCCCAGTTCCACGCTGTCCACCGGTGAGCGGCAACGGGTTCAGCTCTCCCGCGCCGTGCGCAACCAGACCACCGGAGTGCTCTACGTCCTCGACGAACCCTCCATCGGCCTGCATCCGTCCAACATCGACGGCCTCAACGGGCGTCATCCGCGACCTGCTGCGCGACGGGAACTCCGTCGTGCTGGTCGATCACGACGTCCAGGTCCTGCGCGAAGCCGACTGGTTCATCGAGATCGGACCCGGATCCGGCAGCGAGGGCGGCACCGTCCTCGCCGAGGGAACGCTGAACGATCTGGTGGGCAACCCGTCGTCGCTGATCGCCGGGTTCCTCGACGGCACCGAGCCGATCCGCGTGCGAGACACCGTCACCTCGGAGCAGCTCTTCGACCACGGCCGGATCCGTCTGAGCACCCGCCCGCTGCACACGGTGCACGCCCTCGACGTCGAGATCCCCAAGGGCAGACTCACCGCGGTCACCGGAGTCTCCGGGTCCGGCAAGACCACGCTGGTTCTGGAGAGCCTGGTGCCGGCGTTGCAGACCGCGGCGACCGGGGACCCGCTGCCCGCGCACATCGCGTCGGTCGATCCGTCCGGCATCCAACGGGTCAACGTCGTCGACGCCACCCCCATCGGCACCAACGTGCGATCCACCATCGCCACCTACAGCGGCGTCCTCGACGACCTTCGCCGCTCCTACGCCGCCCTCGACGAGTCGAAACGCCGCGGCCTGACCGCCTCCGACTTCTCCTACAACACCGGATCCCTGCGATGCCCGCGCTGCGAAGGCACGGGCCAGATCTCGCTCGACGTCCAGTTCCTGCCCGACGTCGACATCCCCTGCCCGGACTGCGACGGCACCCGCTATGCCCCCGCCGCGCAGGACATCCGACGACCCGGAGGTCTGTCACTGCCCGATCTGCTGTGCCTCACGGTGAAGCAGGCGCTGAAGGTCACCGAGGACCTACCGAAGGTGCACAGGAAGCTGCAGACCCTCATCGACCTCGGGCTGGGCTATCTGACCCTCGGCGAGGACACCCCCGCGCTGTCCGGCGGAGAGGCGCAAAGACTCAAGCTCGCAACCGAACTCGGCCGCACCCAGTCCAACGCACTGTTCGTGCTGGACGAACCCAGCGTCGGCCTGCACCCGCTCGACATCCGCGTCCTGCTCGGCGTCATCGACCGCCTCGGCGCGAAGGGCGCCACCGTGATCGTCATCGAGCACGACCTCGACATGATCGCCAACGCCGACTACGTCGTCGACTTGGGACCCGGTGGCGGCGCCGCGGGCGGGACCATCGTCGCGACGGGCACGCCGGCCGAGATCGCCCAATCCACGGCGAGTGTCACCGGGCGCTATCTCGCTGCCGCGAACGGTGCTTGACGGTTGCGCGAGCCAGCGGACGCGTTTGACCGAGGGCGCCATATAAAGCACGACCGCACCCACAACCCCAGCCTGCTCGATCGTGCCGTCCGCAAGTGGATAGACGAGTCGCACGGCGGATAGAACTTTAAGTATGCAAATCAGAGGCTAATAGCCTATGATTTGCATACTGGAGGAGAGGCTATGGCTCGGAAACACAGCACGGCGGTTCCCGTTCGCCTCGCCGCGCACCCGCTAAGAACATTCCGCACCCAGCAAGCGGAGAGTGTCTACGCCCATCCCGGCCCTGAGATCGCGCGGCTACACGACCGCGGCCTCCTTCACCGCCTCGCCGACGGGTACTACGTCGTCATCCCTCAAGACATGGTGGGGCGCAGGTGGATTCCGGACTTAGAGGCAGCTGCCGCCGGTATTGCAACAGCGATTCACAACCATGACGACGTCGTCGTCATGGGCATTAGCGCGGCACGAATGCAAGGAGTGATTCCGCGCGCCGTGGCAACAGCAATCGTGGCGGTGCCACGTCAGCACCGCCCCATCGCACTGATCGACCGGCCGGCGGTCGTGCGATTCGTCAAGCGCGACACCAGCAGCCTGGACGCCGAACTCATTTCCACCGGGCTAGGACCAGTGCTGGCGACCACGCCGGAACAGACCGTCCTCGACTGGCCCATCGCCCGAGCCTCGGAGACAACGAAGCCGACGTTCCCGCTGCCGTCGCGACCCTCTACGCGCGCAGCGACAAGAAACGCCTGCAGGAACTCGCCGCCGCACAGCGCCGGCTGGCTTCCTTGCGCCGGGCCGAGGACTGGGCGGGGATCGGCCGTGGATCCTGACGAACGCGACTCGGTAGCAACACAGTTCGGAGTCTCCGCCGAACAGGTCGAGCGCGACCACCTCATCTCCCACCTGCTCGCGTTTCTCAGCCGGGACTTCGGTGACCGAATCCACTTCATCGGCGGCACCGCCCTTGCACGCACGCACCTCCCGGACGGCCGCCTCAGCGAGGACATCGACCTCGTCGCCGTCGGCAGCCGTAGGGACGTCGCAAATGATCTCGACGCCTCGCTCCCCCGCGCAGTCGCCCGGACCCACGGCCGGCTGACGATCGAGCCCGCACCTGAGCGCCACTGCGGACACTCTTTCCGTCCTGCTGCGACCCCCAGACGGTCGGCCACTCCGGCTGCAGCTGCTTTCAGCCCGGGAGCGAGTGGTCTGGCCAACGGAGCGACGCGGATTGTTCCAGCGCTACGCCGACGCACCGACCGCCGAGCTGCTCGTGCCTACCCTGCCTGCGTTCGCCGCGTCGAAGACTGTCACGTGGGCTGACCGACTCGCACCGCGCGATCTTTGGGACCTTTGGGCGCTGAGCAGGATCGGCGCAATCGACGCAAACGCAGCTGCGCTGTTCCGCCGATACGGACCCACCAACAAGACCCCGGCGTCGCACCTCTTCCACCGGGCGTCGTCGGACGCCGAGTGACACGCGCAGTTGGCCGGCCAGACCCGCCTCAGCGTCTCGGCAAGAGATGCACTCAAAGCGGTACGCGAGGCATGGCAGCAGGCCTCGCGACCTGACTGATGAATGATGAATAGGCGATGCCACTGAAGAGATGGATTTGAAATACACCCTCTGAAGTGGGGCGGGCGGGGCTCGAACCCGCGACCTAGGGATTATGAGTCCCCAGCTCTGACCAACTGAGCTACCGCCCCGTGCGCGAAAGCGCACCAATGTTCCCACGCGGCGAGGTGAAGCCGCAGACCGGTCCGCCGCGTATGGGCTACGAGCGGGGCGGGCAGTTGACGTCCAGGAACGCGACGTTCAAACTGCCGGGGTCCCGCAGCACGCCGTTCTCCTCGGCTCCGCGCAGGCCGCTGACGCCGGTGACGCTGCATGACGACAACGGCACGTCGACCGTCTGGTTGATCCGCACGGTGTAACCCTCCGCCTCCAGGACGCGGACGGCTTGGTCGGCCGGGTTCCCGGTCAACGGAATGGCAGCGGCGCTGCTGGCCAACGCCAGACCTCCTGCGGCGAGCGAGGCGACAGCGGCGGCGCTAATGACGAACTTCTTCATGACTTCTCCTTGGCTGGACCCCTCGTACCGGGGTTCCTGGTGCTCACCAGCCTGCTCGGGGCGCGGACGTCCGAACTTGGAGAAAGTGTGGAGACTGCGTGGAGATTCGCTGTCAGCTGTATACCGGCTGGCCGTCCAGGCCCAGGAGATAGCGCTCGGTTCCCTCCTCAACCCGCGGCGCGTCCCCGCCCAGCGCGACGGCGACCTTGTTGATCCCGTTGCGCATGACGTCGAACGTGATCTCGAGGGCAGCTGCCTCCGGAGAAGTGCGTCCGCACCCCAGCGGCGACATCGGCCGAGATCGACGACGGCGTCCAGATCAGCGCGTCGACGTAGCGCAGCGCCGCCTTCTGCCGCTCGTCCAGCAGCGCCGACGTCTCGTAGCGCTCGATGTCCTCGTACATCGACTCCGTCCCACCCGCATCCAGCGCGGTGCCCTCGCGCAGCGACTTGCACAGCCGGCAGTTGTGCTGCACCGCCCCGCGCAGCCGGACCACCTCGGTCGTCACCGGATCCAGGGACCGCAGCGCCCCAACGGTCGACGCGAACCGGTTCAGCAGCAGGTCGACGGGATCGGTGACGTGATCCCACTCCGCCGGCTCCGGCGATCGGCGGCAGGCCGAGCGCGGCGAGACCCGCACGGACGCGCGGCACGAAGTCGGCGACGAAGACCAACGCCGTCACCCGAAAGGCGTTGGCGCCCAACGCCGAGAAGAAGGCTGCGCGCTGCTCGGCGCCGATCATCGACACGTCGACGGCGAACTGCTCGGCGAACGCGGCGAGCAGCGGATCGTCGGCAGGCGAACCGTCAGAAGCCAGCGCCGGCAGCGACACTGCGCGGGCGCACGTCTCGCGCACCAGCGCGTTGCGCGCGGCGTCCCCGTCGGGAGACAGCGCGATGAGTCGGGTCAGCAGGGCGTAGACATCGTCGTCCATGCCCGGATTATTGCGCCTGACTCACCGAGGACATGTGAAAGTCGGGGATTCGCAGCGACGGCATGGACGCGCGCGTCGCCCAGTCACCCCATTCCCGCGGCAGGTTGACCTCGCTGATCCCGGCTTCGGTGGCGCGACGCAGCAGGTCCAGCGGGCTTTCGTTGAAGCGGAAGTTGTTGACGGCGGCAGTGACCTCACCGTCCTCGACCAGGTAGACGCCGTCCCGGGTCAGCCCGGTCAGCAGCAGCACCGTCGGGTCGACCTCGCGGATGTACCACATCGTGGTCAGCAGCAGGCCGCGTTCGGTCGCGGCGATCATGTCCGCCAGGCTCGCCGTGCCGCCCGTCATCAACAGGTTGTCGGCGGGCACCGCGACGGGCGCGTCGAACTCGGCGGCCACCGCCCGCGGGTAGGCCAGCGCGTTGATCACTCCGTCGCGGATCCAGTCGACCCGCGAAACGTCCATGCCGTTGTCGAAGACCGACACCCGCTCCGACGAATTCGTCGTCGCCACGTACGGCGCGCACTCCAGCCCAGCCGCGAAGGGATCCGAGTACAACGTCAACCCGAGATCGGTGAGCTTCTCCCCCACCCGGGTTCCGCCGCCCGGCGCCGACAGGGCCGTGCGGCCCTCCTGGGCGCCGCGGCCGTCCATGGTCCACGACAGGTAGATCATCATGTCCGCGACGGTCGACGGCGGCATCAGCGTCTCGTACCGGCCGGGCGGCAACTCGATGGTGCGCCGCGACCAGTCCAGCCGGGTCGACAAATCGTCGAGCATGGAATCCGTTGGGACCGAGACGAAGTCGGGAGTGCTGACTCCCGCCCAGGCGCTGGCGCCGTCGCGCTTGGCGTTGATCTCCACCGAGCCCGTCGGCTGCGTGAAGCGCCGTCGCAGACCGCTCGACGTCGCGACGAACGTGGTGTCCAGTTCGTGGCGCGCGAAGCCGTACAGCCGGTCGGTCCCGCGGAAGCCGGTCGCGAGGCTCTTCGCGACGTCGGCGAAGACGTCGGCGCCCGTCACGGGTATCGGTGCGTCCCAGTCGGCCGGCGTGTCGGTGCCGGCCAGCGCCGGCGCGCTGTCGCGGGCTTCCGGCGCCGAACGGGCTGTCGCCTGGGATGCTGCGACCAGCCCGCCGATCGACGCGGGGTCCACCTCACTGGACTTCACCGACCCGACGAACGCCTTCTCGCCTTGGCGCACAATCGAAATCACCGTGGTGTCGCGGCTGAAGGATTCGCCGTTGGTGGTCATCGAGTTGCCCGCCCAGCGCAGCGACGCGGCCGCGCGGTCGGTGACCAGGACGATGGTCTCGTCGGCGCCGCCCAGCCGTGCGGCCTCGGCCAGCGCGATCTCGACGACCTGCGGAGCACTGATCATCACTCGCGCCCCGACTCGGTGCGGGTGTTCAGCACGTTGATGCCGCGGAACAGTGCGGACGGGCAGCCGTGACTGACCGGGGCGACCTGACCGGGTTGAGCCTTGCCGCAGTTGAATGCGCCACCCAGCCGCCACGTCGACGGACCGCCGACGGCCTCCATCGCACCCCAGAAGTCGGTTGTGGTGGCCTGATAGGCGACGTCACGCAGTTGCCCGTCGAGACGTCCGCCGCGGATCCGGAAGAACCGCTGCCCGGTGAACTGAAAGTTGTACCGCTGCATGTCGATCGACCACGACTTGTCCCCGACGACGTAGATGCCGTCGTCGACCCGGCTGATCAGATCCTCGGTGCTCAGGTCGTCGACGCCGGGTTGCAGCGACACGTTGGCCATCCGCTGGATCGGCACGTGGTGCGGCGAGTCGGCGTACGAGCAGCCGTTGGACCGCGCCTCCCCGAGCCGTGGGGCGAACACCCGGTCGAGTTGATAGCCGACGAAGATGCCGTCGCGCACCAGGTCCCAGCTCTGGGAGCGCACGCCTTCGTCGTCGAAACCGACGGAGGCCAGGCCGAATTCGACGGTCCGGTCGGCGGTCACGTTCATCACCGGGGAGCCGTACTTCATGGTGTTCAGCTTCTCCGGCGTGGCGAACGAGGTGCCCGCGTAGGCCGCCTCGTAGCCGATGGCCCGGTCGTATTCGGTGGCGTGGCCGATGGATTCGTGGATGGTGAGCCAGAGGTTCGACGGGTCGATGACCAGATCGGTGGGCCCGGCCACGACGCTGGGCGCCTTGGTCTTCTCCGCCAGCAGCGACGGCAGCTGCGCCAGCTCCGTCGACCAGTCCCAGACGTCGTCACCCGCGACGACCTCCCACCCCCGCGCGGTCGGCGGCGCCAGGGTGCGCATCGTCTCGAACGTGCCCGCCGAGGCGTCGACGGCGACCGCCTCCAACGTCGGCTGGATCCGCACCCGCTGCTGCGTGATCGACGAGCCGAACGTGTCGGCGTAGAACGCCTGCTCCTTCACGGCCTGCAGACCCGCCGACACGTGGTCGACGCCATCGGCGGCGAGCAGGCGCCCGGAGTACTCGTCGAGCACGCCGATCTTGTCGGCAGCGGCGATCTCGAACGGATCGATCCGGTAGTCCGACACCCAGGTCGCGTCGGCGTAGACCGGCTCGGGAGCCAGCTCGATGCGCTCGCCGTTCAAGCGCGGCCAGCGTGGTGGCCACCCGAACGGCCCTGCGCGCGGTGTCGGCGGCCACCGCGGGATCGAGCTCGGCGTGCGAGGCGAACCCCCACGTTCCGTCGACGATCACCCGCACGGCCAACCCGATCTCGCGGGTCAGGACGGAGGTCTCCAGCTCACCATCGCGCAACTGCACGATTTCGGTGGTGATGCGGTGGATCCGCACGTCGGCGTGGCTGGCGCCGGCGCTGACAGCCGTCGACAGGGCGGCGTCAGCAAGCTCGTGGCGCGGCAGCGCGAGGAAGTCGGCATCGACGGTGCGGTGCGCTGTCACGCCCTACACCGTAGTGGCATCGCCGTCGACGGGCCGGGATGGCCTTTAATGTCGAGGGTGAGGGTGTCGGGGGTGAAGCTGCGGCGGGCTGCGCTCGGATACACCCTGCTCGCACCCAGCCTGTTCGGCGTGGTGGTCTTCCTTCTCCTGCCCATGCTGGTGGTGGCGTGGCTAAGCCTGCAGCACTGGGATCTTCTCGCGCCGATCGACTATGTCGGACTGTCCAATTGGCGTGCGGTGCTGACCGACCCGTCGTTCGGCACGTCGCTGGTGGTGACGGTGCTGTTCATCGCGATGGTGGTGCCCGTGCAGACCGTGCTGGGCCTGTTCGCGGCGGCGATGCTCGCGCGTGGCCTGCCGGGCACCGGCGCCTTCCGCACGCTCTACGTGCTGCCGTGGATCTGCTCGCCGCTGGCGATCGCCGTGTTGTGGCGCTGGATCCTGGCGCCCACCGACGGCGCGGTCGGCACCGTGCTCGGGCAGCGCATCGAGTGGCTCACCGATCCGGATCTGGCGTTGCCGGTGGTCTCGGCGGTGACGGTGTGGACCAACGTCGGCTACGTGACCCTGTTCTTCCTCGCCGGCATCCTGGCGATACCCAAGGACGTGCAGAACGCGGCGCGCACCGACGGCGCGACGTCGTGGCAGCGGTTCCGGCACATCACCGTGCCGATGCTGCGACCCACGCTGTTCTTCGTCCTGGTGACGGGAATCGTCAGCGCAGCACAGGTTTTCGACACCGTGTACGCACTGACCGGCGGCGGACCCCAGGGCCGCACCGACCTGGTGGCGCACCGCATCTACGCCGAGGCGTTCGGAGCGGCCGCGGTCGGCCGGGCAGCGGTCATGGCGGTGGTGCTGTTCGTGCTCCTGGTCGGCGTCACCATCGCCCAGCACCTCTACTTCCGACGACGGATCAGCTATGACCTCGTCTAATGCATGACCCTCCCGTCCACCGGAACGGGTAGTGGACTACGCGTGCGTTTACTCCGAGCACGCCGGACGATTCCCATTACGGCAACGGCCGGCGGCAGGCAGCGCCTGATCCGCGCACGGGGAAAGAAGAAGCGCATGGAAATTCGCAACTTGGTGGCAGGGACGGCCATCGCGCTGGCCATCGTGGGCGCACCGATGGCTGGCGTCCTTGGCGGGCCGGTTGGTTCGGTGGGCGTAGCTTCAGCCGATGGCTGCGGCAGCGGTACCGGTGCCGGCGGTGGCGTCTGGTGCGTGCCAACACGGGTCCTCGGTGCTGGCGGCGAGGATGGCGGTGAACTCATACGGGACGTGCGCTGTGCATGGCCAAGTTGTGGTCCCCGGTGGTGGCCGGACGGAAGTCTTCGCCCAATGCGGTAATTCTCGGTAGCCGCGGTAAGAGTTGATCCCCGATCGTCGAGATCTTCGAATGCACCGACTACCGTCCAAGATTGTGCTCTGCGAATGCCTCACCCTTACCGCGTTGGTTGATGTGTGACGTCGTCTAAAGTGCGCGTCAGCCGGGCGTCCGGCGTCGCCATCTATCCTCTGCTGATAATCGGCGCGGTGATCACGCTGCTCCCGTTCGGGCTCGGCCTGCTCACGTCGTTCACCTCCGCACAGCAGTTCAACACCGAGTCGCCGCTGTCCCTGCCGACCCCGCCGACGCTGGCCAACTACACCGGCCTGGCCGACGCCGGATTCGGCCGGGCCCTGGTGGTGACGGCGTTGATGACCGCAGTGATCCTGCTCGGGCAGCTGACGTTCTCGGTGCTCGCGGCGTATGCGTTTGCGCGCCTGGAGTTTCCGGGCCGCGACGCGTTGTTCTGGGTGTACGTCGCGACGTTGATGGTTCCTGCCACGGTGACGGTGGTGCCGCTGTACCTGATGATGGCCGAGGCCGGGCTGCGCAACACGTTCTGGGCGCTGGTGCTGCCGTTCATGTTCGGCTCGCCGTACGCGATCTTCCTGCTGCGCGAGTACTTCCGCACCATCCCGGCCGACCTGATCCGGGCCGCCCGCGTCGACGGCGCGAACACGCTCGACGTCATCGTGCACGTGGTGCTGCCCGCCAGCCGTCCCATCCTCGTCACGCTGGCCCTCATCACCGTTGTCTCGCAATGGAACAACTTCATGTGGCCGTTGGTCATCACCAGCGGCGACCAGTGGCGGGTGCTGACCGTCGCCACCGCGGGCCTGCAATCGCAGTACGACGGCCAGTGGACGCTGGTGATGGCGGCGACGACGGTCGCGATCGTGCCGTTGATCGTGGTGTTCGTCGCGCTGGGCCGCCACATCGTCTCGTCGATCGTCGTGACGGGGATCAAGTGATGCCGAGACGCTCCACGCTCGTCGCGGCCGGGGTCGCCGCGACGATGGCCGTGCTCTTGGTGGCGGCCACTGCTGCTGGGCCGCACCGACGGCGCCGACGGCCGCACCGTGGTGACGGTGCGGCTGTGGGATCAGCAGGTCGCCGCGGCCTACCGGCAGTCGTTCGACGAGTTCAGCCGCGAGCACCCCGACATCGAGGTGCGCATCAACGTCGTGGCCTACAAGTCCTACTTCGACACGCTGCGCACCGACGTCGCGGGCGGCGGTGCGGATGACGTGTTCTGGCTGTCGAACGCCTACTTCGCCGGCTACGCCGACACCGGCAGACTGCTGGACGTCGGCAAGACGCTGGGCCAGGACGCGTCGCGCGCCTGGGAACGTTCGGTGGTCGCGCAGTTCACCCGCGGCGGCGCGCTGTGGGGCGTTCCGCAGCTCACCGACGCAGGAATCGCGGTGTACTTCAACGCCGACCTCCTCGACGCGGCGGGCGTCGACCTCGTCGACCTGGTGCGGTTGCGGTGGTCGCCGGGCGCCGGCGACACGCTGCGGCCGCTGCTGGCCCGGCTCACCGTCGACGCCGACGGAAACCACCCAGGGACACCGGGATTCGACCCCAACCGGGTTCGGCAGTGGGGTTACAACGCGGCCAACGACCTGCAGGGCATCTACCTCAACTACATCGGCTCGGCCGGCGGGGTGTTCCAGGACGGCGACCGGTTCGCGTTCGACAACTCCGCGGCGACGCAGGCGTTCGAGTACCTCGTCGGACTCATCAACCGCGACCACGTCGCTCCCCCGGCGTCCGACACCAACGACAACGGCGACTTCTCCCGCAACCAGTTCCTGTCGGGGAAGATGGCGCTGTTCCAGTCGGGCACCTACAACCTCGCGGCGATCGCCGATCAGGCCCGGTTCCGGTGGGGCGTGGCGATGCTGCCGACCGGCCCGACGGGTCGCGTGAGTGTCACCAACGGCATTGCTGCGGCAGGAAATTCGTCGACCAAGCACCCCGAGGCGGTGCGGGAGGTGCTGGCCTGGATGGGCAGCGCGCGCGGCAACCAGTATCTGGGTGCCAACGGCGCGGCCATCCCCGCCGTGACCGCGGCCCAGCCCGCCTACTTCTCGTACTGGGCGGCCCGCGGCGTCGACGTCACCCCGTTCTTCAAGGTGCTCAGCGGGCCGCGCATCCCGGCGCCGGGCGGTCCCGGCTTCGCCGCCGGGTTCCAGGCGATCAAGCCCTACTTCGACGAGATGTTCCTCGGTCGCCGCGACGTCGCCGACAGCCTGGCCGCCGCGCAGATCGCCGCCAACGCTGCCGCCGACCGGTAACGCCGAGTGTGAACATATGTTCGAAGATATCGGCGAAAAGTCGCACATATCTTCACATTCGGCGCTTGCCGCCAATGCGGCCGCCGACCGCTAGCTCGTGGCGAGCGGGCTGAGCAGTTCCACGTACAGCGACAGGCCGCACAGCGCGGCCAGGACGGCGAACGCCACCGCGTCGGGCCACTTCGGCCCGGACGGCTGCGCCGAGATCTGCCCCGCGCCGCCACGCGCGGTGATGGCGTCGCCCATCTCGTCGGCACGCCGCAGCGCCACGGTGATCGCGGCCGCCAGCAGGTCGACCACCTCAGCTGCCCACCGGTGCCGGCGCGCCCGCCGGCTGATCGCCTCGTCGCGCGGACGCAGCTGGCGCGCGGCGTACAGGACGCGGAACTCGTCGATCAGCATCGGAAACGCGCGCAGGGCCAGCGCCAGCGCCACGGCCCAGTCGTCGACCGGAATCCGCAACGGCCGCAACGGCCGACCCAACTTGGCCACCGCAGGCGCGATCTCGGCGACGTTGGTGGTCCACGACACCAGCGCGCCAAGCCCGAGCAGGACGATCGACAACACCGTGAGCTGCAGGAAGTTGAACAGTCCGCCGAGGCCGACGCTGACCGACCCGACCGTCACCACCGGAGTGCCCCCGGCAAAGGTGGCGGTGACGCCGCCGAGCAGCACCAGGATCCAGAGGAACGCCGGCACCGACGGGAGCGCTCCGCGGGGAATGTTCGCCAGCCACGCCGTCACGACGACCAGGAGGCCCACCAAGGCGATGGGGATCCACCCCGGATAGAAGGTGAGCAGGACGCCGATCGCGGCGACGATGATGAGCTTGGTCCCCGCCCACAACCGATGCACGACGCTGGTTCCCGGCACCGGGCGCAGCAGCACCACCGGCCGGCGCTGGCGTCGGGTGGGCGCGGTCACGACATGCCTCCCGTCTTGGTCGGGGTCGCCGCGATGGCGCCGTCGCGCAGGTGCAGCGTGCGGGGACACAGCTCTTCGAGGCCGGAGAAGTCGTGCGAGATCACGATCACCGTCAGGCCGGCGTTGCGGCGCAGATCGACGAGCAGCCGCAACAGGCCGCGTTGACTGGCGGCGTCCAGCCCGGCAAGGGGTTCGTCGAGGATGAGGGCGCGGGGCTTGCGGGCCAGCAGGCCGGCGAGCACCACGCGACGCATCTGGCCGCCGCTGAGCTGATCGACGCGCCGCAGGCCGAGTCCCGGGTCCAGTCCCACCATGCCGAGGGCGTGGACGATCTGCGAGTGGTCGTGGTAGTCGAGGCCGGACGCCGACGCGATCTCGAGGTCGACCCGGCTGCGCATCAACTGCAACCGCGCCGCTTGGAAGGAGATCGCCACGGCGCCAACCTGTTCCGAGACGGGCCTGCCGTCGAGCAGGGCGGTACCGGTGGTGGGCTCTAGCAGCCCGGCCATGATCCAGGCGAGAGTCGACTTGCCCGATCCGTTGAGTCCGTGGATCAGCACGCCGTCGCCTTCGTTGACGACGAGGTCGATGCCATTCAGCGCGGTCGACGCCCACGGCGTGCCGCTGCCGTACTCGTGCCCGACACCGTGCAGCTCGAGAAGTGGTGCGCCGCCATGGTGTACGGCCGTGCTGGCCGCAGGCGCGGGCGCCGTCTCCACCATCTCCACGTTGTCGGCGGTGCCGCCGTTGCCGGTGAGGTTGACCGCGCGGTCGGCGGTGTCGGCCTCGTCGTTGTAGTGGGTGATGTGCACCAGCGACATCCGATGCCGGTCCGTCAGCCCGGAGAGGACGGAGATGATCTCCTCACGGCCCTGCTGGTCGACCATGCTGGTGACCTCGTCGGCGATCAGCAGGGACGGCTCACGCGCCAGCGCGCGCGGCGACGGCCAGCCGCTGCAGTTCGCCGCCGGACAGTCCGCCGGTGTCGCGTTCGGCCAGCCCGTCGAGGCCCACCTCGGTCAGCAGGCGGTCCACGTCGGTCGTCGCGCCCGGCGGGAGTCCCCACACCACGTCGTCGGCCACCCGGGTGCCCAGCACCTGACTCTCCGGGTGCTGCATGACCACCGCGGTGCCGCCGAGCCGGCCGAGCCGAACCCCGCCTGCGCGTTCGATGACGCCCGACGTCGGCGTGCGGCCGGCGAGCAGCAGCATCAGCGTCGTCTTGCCCGAGCCGTTGGCGCCGGTGATCGCGACGTGCTCGCCGGGTTCGATGGTGAGCGACACCGGTCCGAGTGCGTCGTGGTTGGCGCCGGGATAGCGGAACGTCACGTCGCGCAGCCGGGCGGGCACGGGCCCGGCGGGTCCCGTTTCCTCGATGGCGTCCAGCTTGTGCACGTCGGGGACGCCGAGCAGGCGGGCCAGCACGCGCGACAGCGCCCACCAGCCGATCATGGTGACGAGGGTGATGCTCAGCAGCGACGACGCCATGATCAGCACCGGCCAGTAGTCGAGCATCGTCGCGAAGTCGTCCTTGAGCCGCTGCGCGACGGGTTCGAGGCCGGGGATGCGCCTGATGATCGCGGCGAGGCCGTCGATGTTCGCCGTCATCGACGCGAAGATGAGGTGGCGCAGGCGGGCGACGATCAGCAGCGCGACGAATCCCGGCCAGCCCGAATGCCGTGCCCGCCGCGAGGGCGGCGACGAACACCGTCGGAGTGCCGCGGCCTCGGCGTTTGACGATGCCCGTCACTCCGCCGATGTAGGCGCAGTTGACCACGGTCATGAAGCCGCCCATGCCCGCGATGAGGAACGCGATGGTGCCGCCCGCGACCGTCGCGGCGATCAGCACCCGCAGCCGGTACCGGTAGGCGAGCAGGCCCATCGGGACGGTGCCGAGCACGGACAACCCCGCGGCGAACGGGACGACCACGGCGATGATCGCCGTCGCCGCGCACAGTGCGGCCATGACGGCGGCGTGGGCGAGTTCGGCTGGATGCAACGAACCGGCACGACGAGTCTCGGCCGCCCCGGTCAAAGCCATTTCACGATTCTGCCAGGCGAATCCCAAGAACCTCCTGAGCAGCCTGTGAGCATGGACACGGCGCGCTACGTGGTCTACATAGGAATTCTATGTAAAATCGTGGGCATGACTCCACCACCGGCGACCGACACGGCGCTCGCGGCGGAACTGCTGTCCGTGGTCGCGAGGATCAACCGGCTGGCGACCCAGCGGGTGAGGCTGGAACTTCCGTATGCCCAGGCGCGCCTGCTGTCGATGATCGACGAACGGGGCGCGGCGCGGATCTCCGACCTGGCCGCTCTGGATCACTGCTCGCAACCGACGATGACCACCCAGGTCCGCCGGCTCGAGGACGCCGGCCTCGTCTCGCGCGTCACCGATCCCGCCGACGCCAGGGCCGTCCTGATCAGCATCACCGAGTCCGGCGTGGCGGTGCTGGCCCAGGTCCGCGCCGACCGCGGCGCGGTGATCGATCCCTACCTCGAACGCCTCGACGATTCCGATCGTCAGACCCTCGCCGACGCGGTACGGGTCATGCGCCGTCTTCTCGACGACGCGCAACGGCAGCACTGAACCAAGCACCTGCAACTGAAGAGGAGAAACGCCCTCATGTGGCGCCAACCCAAGGCCGTCTGGGCCGTCGCCTTCGCATCCGTCGTCGCCTTCATGGGCATCGGTCTGGTGGACCCGATCCTCAAACCGATCGCCGACAACCTCGACGCGTCGCCGTCCCAGGTGTCGCTGTTGTTCACCAGCTACATGGCCGTGATGGGCGTGGCGATGCTGATCACCGGCGTGGTGTCCAGCCGCATCGGCCCGAAATACACTCTGCTACTTGGCCTTCTGGTGATCATCGCGGGCGCGGGCCTGGCGGGCATGTCGGACACCGTGATGCAGATCGTCGGCTGGCGCGCCCTGTGGGGACTGGGCAACGCGCTGTTCATCGCGACGGCGTTGGCCACCATCGTCAACGCCTCGCGCGGATCGGTGGCGCAGGCGATCATCCTCTACGAAGCAGCACTTGGCCTTGGCATCGCCGTTGGTCCGCTGGTCGGCGGTGTGCTGGGGTCGATTTCGTGGCGCGGCCCGTTCTTCGGGGTGTCGGCGCTGATGGCGTTTGCGCTCGTCGTGACCGCGTTCCTGCTGCCCGCCACACCCCGTCCCGAGCGGGCGACCACGCTGGCCGACCCGTTCCGCGCGCTGCGGCACCGTGGCCTGCTCGGTGTGGCGATCACCGCGCTGCTCTACAACTTCGGGTTCTTCACGTTGCTGGCCTACACGCCGTTCCCGTTGGACATGACCGCGCACCAGATCGGGCTGATCTTCTTCGGCTGGGGTATGGCTCTGGCGTTTACGTCGGTGGTCGTGGCACCGCGGCTGCAGCACCGGTTCGGCACCGTTCCGACGCTGCTGGTGAACCTGCTCGCCATGACGGCGACGCTCGCCGCGATGGCGATCTGGACCGACGACAAGGCGATCCTGGCGGGCTGCGTCGTGGTGGCCGGGCTGTTCATCGGGATCAACAACACGCTGATCACCGAGACGGTCATGAAAGCCGCACCCGTGGAACGTGGGGTCGCGTCGGCGGCCTACAGCTTCGTGCGGTTCGGCGGCGCGGCCGTGGCGCCGTGGCTGGCCGGCGTGCTCGGCGAGCAGTTCAACGACCACCTGCCGTTCTGGGTGGGTGCCGGCGCCGTCCTGCTGGGCGCCGGAGTGCTGTTCGCGTCGCGCGCGCATCTGGCCGGCATCGACGTCGAGGAGGACGCGCTCGACGAACTCACCGACGAGGCGACCGCGATCACCGTGGGCAGCGACAGCTGACCCGCTAGGTGATGTGGGCGTCGATGAGGGTGCCGACGGCGTAGGTGGCGCCGATGGCGATCGCGCCGAACGCCAACTGCCGTAAAGCGCCCAGCCACAACGGCTTCCGGGTGAAGCGCGCGGCGGCCCCGCCCGCGACGAGAAGACCCACCCCGCCGAACGCCAGGCCGAACCACAACGACTCGTGGCCCAGCAGGTACGGGATGAGCGGGATGATGGCGCCGATCGCGAACATCAGGAACGACGAGCCGGCCGCGACCCACGGCGACGGCTTCTCGCTGGGGTCGACGCCCAACTCCTGAACCAGGTGGAAGTTCAGCGCCCGGGTCTCGTCGCGGTGGATCTCCTCGGTCGCCTTCGTGGCGGTGGCCTCCGTCATGCCCATGTTCATCATCATCGCCACCAACTCGGCGCGTTCGGCCTCCGGATGCTTGCGGAACGCGCGGCGCTCGACGCGAACCTCCGACTCGATTTGTTCGTTGGCCGTCGTCACCGAGGTGTATTCGCCCAGCGCCATCGAGAACGCGCCGGCGAGCAGGCCGGCGACGCCGCTGAGGACGACGGTGTGCGCGCTGGCGCTGGCCGCTACGCCGGCGATCAGCGCGGTGTTGCTCACCAGGCCGTCCATCGCACCGAACGTCGCGGCCCGCAGCCACCCGCCCGTCACGTCGGAGTGCCGATGGTCGATCTGGTGCGGCAGCCCCGTCACCGGTGGCGAACCGTCGGGATCGGTCATGGACATGATTCAACGCCTGCTCGAATCGGCGGCGCGACTCAGGATTACCTGGGTTTGCCACATCACGGTTTTGGCGGGCCGTTTG
The DNA here is from genome assembly GCA_963849055.1 of uncultured Actinomycetota bacterium. Lineage (GTDB taxonomy): Bacteria > Actinomycetota > Actinomycetes > Mycobacteriales > Mycobacteriaceae > Mycobacterium. Next base: position 1,149,458 of record CAWKFI010000006.1, on the reverse strand, counting down.
CGGGCTACCGTCGAGACATGACCACCACTGCCGAACACCTTCGAAACACGCTGGACGGACGCTGGCGTGACGTGAAGAACCGCATGCGCAAGGAACTCTCCACCGAGGTGTTCCGCCCGCACTACACCCCGAACACCGTCATCGCCCGCACCAAGGTGGCCGAGCAGATGAAGATCATGGCCGCCAAGGGATCGGCCGAGGACGGCTTCAAGAAGGAGCACGGCGGCAACGGTGACGTCGGCGCCGCGGTGACGCAGATCGAGATGCTCGCGATGAGCGACCTGTCGCTGATGGTGAAGGCGGGCGTGCAGTGGGGCCTGTTCGGCGGGGCCGTCGAGAACCTCGGCACCGAACGCCACCACCAAGCCTACGTGCGACGCATCATCGACCTCGACCTGCTGGGTTGCTTCGCAATGACCGAGACCGGCCACGGCAGCGACGTGCAGTCCATCGAGACCACGGCGACGTACGACCCGGCCACGCAGGAGTTCGTCATCGACTCCCCCACCCGCACGTCACGCAAGGACTACATCGGCGGTGCGGCCGAGACCGCCAAGGTGGCAGCGGTTTTCGCGCAATTGATCACCGCCGATGGTGTTCAGCACGGCGTACATTGCCTCCTGGTGCCGATCCGCGACGACGAGGGCAACGACCTTCCCGGCGTCACCACGTCGGACTGCCACTACAAGGGCGGGCTGCCGGGCGTCGACAACGGCCGCATCCAGTTCGACCAGGTCCGGGTGCCGCGCGAGAATCTGCTGAACAAGTACGCCGACGTCGCCGAGGACGGCACGTACACCTCGCCGATCGAGAACCCCAACCGGCGCTTCTTCACCATGCTCGGCACGCTCATCCGCGGCCGGGTCACCGTCGGTGGCAGCGCAGGCGCGGCCGCTCGCGTCGCGCTGGACATCGCGACCCGATATGCCTTGCAGCGCAGGCAGTTCGAGGCGCCCGGTGCCGAGGACGAGGTGCTCATCATGGACTACCTAGTGCACCAACGCAGGCTGTTCCCGCTGATCGCCCGGTCGTACGCTTTGCAGTTCGCGCAGAACGAGCTGGTGGCCAAGTGTCACGAGCTGCAGACGTCGGACAATCCCGACGCCGAGGAGCAGCGCGAACTGGAATCGCGTGCGGCGGGCCTGAAGGCCGCCAACACCTGGCACGCGAGCCGGGCGATTCAGGAGGCCCGCGAAGCCTGCGGTGGCGCAGGTTATCTCGCGGAGAACCGGCTGATCGCCCTGCGCGCCGACACCGACGTCTTCACGACGTTCGAGGGCGACAACCACGTGCTGACCCAGCTGGTGGCCAAGGAGCTGCTGACCGCCTACGCCGACGACATCAAGGGCATGAGCCCCGTCGAGTGGGTCCGCTTCGCCGCCAACTTCGCCGGCGAGCGCGTCGCCAAACGCACGGCGGCGCAGACGATCATGCAGACCATCCTGGACACCCGGCAGGACAACGAGGAGGAGGGCAGCCTCTTCAACCGCGGCACCCAGGTCAAGATGTTCGAGGACCGCGAGGAGTACCTGCTGTCGTCGGTGGCCCGCAGGCTGCAGGGCAAGGCCAAGGAGCTGTCGGCGTTCGAGGCCTTCAACGCCGTCCAGGACCACGTGCTGCACACCGCGCAGGCGCACATCGACCGCGTCGTGCTCGAGGCGTTCGTGGCGGGCATCGACGCCTGTGAGGACGAAGAGGCCCGCAAGATCCTCGGCATGGTCTGCGACCTCTACGCACTGTCGGTCATCAACGACGACAAGGCGTGGTTCATCGAGCACCGCTTCCTGTCCACCGAGCGGGCGAAGGCCGTCACCCGGGGCATCAACGAGCGCTGCCGCCAGCTGCGGCCGCACGCCGAGACCTTGGTCGACGGTTTCGGGATCCCGGAGCAGCTGCGCTACGCCGAGATGCTGCACCCCGAGCACATTCCGGACGCCGACGAGCAACAGCAGCAGGACGCCGACTAGGCGCCGGGGATCGGGTCCAGCGCCTTGAGCTTGCCGTCGACGATCTGGAAGCGCACCGTCCCGATGCCCGTTGGGCAGCACGCTGCGTCCTGGCCCTGGCGCCACTGGTACTGCACCGAGGCGCTGTCATCACCCGCCGACGTCACGCTGATGTAGGGCCGCGGCTGTGGCGTCGCCGATCCCAGCGGAGTGTCGTGGTCGAAGAACAGCACCTGCTGAGGCCGATCGGGCGCCGCGCCCGTGGCCGCGACTTGCACCCAGTGCAGCCGGCAGTCGCCCGTGTAGCCCCTGGCGGTCTCCGACCAACCGCCGTCGCCCAATCCTGCGACCGCCTGCTCGACCGTGGCCGCGCTGGGACCATCGGATGCCGCGCAGGCCTTGGGAGGTGGCGCGGACGGCGGGCTCCAGCCGCAACCGGCCGCGATCAGGCCAACCATGACGATGGTGGCAAGGAATCCGAGAAGCCGCATGACGCGAGCTTACGGTTGGCTCCCCCGCCTGGACTCGAACCAGGAACCGTCCGATTAACAGTCGGAAGCTCTGCCAATTGAGCTACAGGGGAATGCTCGTCGACTCGCGGATTGGTGCCCGCGACCGAGGGATGACTCTAGCGTATCGGGGGTCGAACCTCGGAATCGGGCGCCGGCCACCTCGTCCCGACACACGTCGCGCGGTGAGGCAGGATGGAGGCAATGCATCGTCACGTGGGAGGGGTCCTGTGATCCGAGTCGCCGTCGTGTTGGCCGTGGGCTATGTCATGGGCGCCAAGGCAGGCCGGCGCCGCTACGAACAGATCGCCGGGACGTATCGCGCCGTCACGGGCAGCCCACTGACGAAGGGGGTGATCGACGCCGGGCGCCGCAAACTCGCCGACCGGGTCTCACCCGATCCGGCGCTGGTGAATCTGACTGCCATCGATGCCGAGACGTCCGTGTTGCATCCCACGACGTCGCAGGCCAGGGCCGACGGGCGTTAGCCGATCGGCACGGTCCAGGTCTGGCCCGGCAGGAGCGGTCCGGTGGTGATGCCGACGCCGCCACCGCGGCCGTTGGCGGTGCCGCTCTCCGGCCCGTAGAGGCCGAGGTCCGGGAGTGCCGACGTTGACGCCCTGCCCGTTCGAGTAGGACAGGCAGACGCCGTCCTCCTGGTTGCCGAACCAGGCCAGGCACGGCGGTCCTGCGACGGTCTCTGCTGCATTGCCGCTGGACAGCGCGACGGCGATCGGAGCGGCGACGGTGGCCACGGCCAGCGCGCCCGCTGCGACGAAGCGGTGTGCTCGGATGGTCATGAGGTGCCTTCCCAGTCGTTTGACAGCGAAATCACCTTAGCGCGTGCGATCGGCTCACGCAGTAAGGTCGTCGCCGCTGGCCTGTTCGAGCAGGCTGCGGCGGTAGTTCTCCATCGCGACCAGGTCGCCGAACAACGCCAGGTATTCGTCGTTCTGTTCGACCGGTGACATGCGGTGCAGCTTGGACTTCATCTCGGCGATCTGCCTGCCCACCCACACCTCCTGCAGCCTGGCCAGCACGCCGCCGATGTAGCGCGGCAACCGCTCGTCGTCGTCGACGCGGATGGCCTCGACCCCGAGTTCGTTGACCAGGTTGGCCGCCTCCGGTGACCCCGTCTGGTCGCGGACGGCCTCGATCCACTCGGCTCCGGACAGGCCGGACGCCGTGCCACCGGCCGCCGCGACCGCCCTGCGGATCGCGGCGTACGCCGGGTGGGTGAAGCCCTCGACGGTCAACGCGTCGAACACCGGCCCGGCGATCACCGGGTACTGCAGTGCCGACTTGAGCGCCTCGCGCTGCGGCCACAACGTGGGATCGCGCGGGTTGGGCCTGCCGACCGCCGACGGCGCCGTCTTCGCGCGCCCGCGGGCCGTTTCGGCAGCAGTCGCGCGCCGCCCGTCGCCTCGGCCGCCGGGACGCCGCCCGGCTTCCTCGCGCACCCGTCCGATGACCTGAGCGACGTCCTCCCAGCCGACCCAGCCGGCGAGTTGGCGCGCGTACTCGTCGCGCAGGGACGAGTCCTTGATCTTCGCCACCATCGGCACGCACCGGCGCAGGGCGCTCACCCGTCCCTCGGCGTTGTCCAGGTCGTGCTCCTCCAGCGCCGTGCGAATCGCGAACTCGAACAACGGGGTTCGGCGCGCCACCAGGTCGCGCAGCGCGCCGTCGCCGGACTTGAGCCGCAGGTCGCACGGATCCATGCCGTCGTCGGCGACCGCCACGAACGACTGGCCCGCCAGGTTCTGCTCCCCCTCGAGCGCCTTCACCGCGGCCGCACGACCGGCGGCGTCGCCGTCGAACACGTAGATCAGTTCGCCGCGAAAGAAGTTGTCGTCCATCATGAGCCGGCGCAGCATCGACAGGTGCTCGTCGCCGAACGCGGTGCCGCACGACGCCACCGCCGTCGTCACCCCGGCCAGGTGCATCGCCATCACGTCGGTGTAGCCCTCGACCACGACGGCCTGATGCCCCTTGGCGATGTCGCGCTTGGCCAGGTCCAGCCCGAACAGCACGTTGGACTTCTTGTACAGCACCGTCTCCGGCGTGTTGACGTACTTGGCCTCCATGCCGTCGTCGTCGAACAGGCGGCGCGCGCCGAAGCCGATCACCTCGCCCGAGGACACCCGGATGGGCCACAGCAGCCTGCGGTGGAAGCGGTCCATCGGGCCGCGCTTGCCCTCCCGCGACAGGCCTGCGGCTTCCAGTTCCTTGAACTCGAATCCCTTGCGCAACAAGTGCTTCGTCAGGGTGTCCCACCCCGACGGGGCGAAGCCGCAGCCGAACTTGGCGGCCGCCTCGGCGTCGAAGTTGCGCTCGACCAGATACTGCCGGGCCGCCGCGGCCTCGGCCGACTTCAGCGCCTCGGCGTAGAACTCCTGCGCCGCGGCGTTGGCGGCGATCAGCCTGCTGCGGCTGCCCCGGTCGCGTTGCACGTTGGTGGTCGACGAGCCGGTGTAGGTGACGGTGTAGCCGATCCGGTCGGCCAGCATCTCCACCGACTCGACGAACGAGGCGTGTTCGATCTTCTGCAGGAACGCGTAGACGTCACCGCCCTCGCCGCAGCCGAAGCAGTGGAAGTGTCCGTGGTTGGGCCGGACGTGGAACGACGGCGACTTCTCGTCGTGGAACGGGCAGAGGCCCTTGAGCGAGTCGACGCCTGCGCGGCGCAACTGCACGTAGTCGCCGACGATTTCCTCGATGCGGACGCGTTCCCGGATGGCCGCGATGTCACGGTCGGGGATCCGCCCACGACCCCTGGTCGTGTCGCTCCTGCCCGCCGGTCCAGCCACCGGGACAGTCTATGCGCGCGCGGCGGGCACGTTACGCGGGTTCGAGCCTCTCCAGGCGCCCCTCGGTGAAGGACGCGATCTGATCCAGGATCACCCGCAGGCGGGCGCCGTCGTCGACGGCGTCGTTGAACTCCGGCACGAAGATGGGGTCGAGGGTGGACGGCGCCCGGGCCAGCAGGAACTGAGCGACGTGATGGATCCTCATCCGTTGCTGCGCCTGCAGTTCGAGGTGCGCTGGGTCGGACATGATGAACTGCAGTGCCAGGATCTTGAGCACGGCGACCTCGGCGCGCACCAGCGACGGCACCGAAAGGTCGGCCTCGTACCGGACCAGCGGACCGGGCCCCGCGGCCTCCCTGGTGGCCTTGATGGCCGCCGACGCGAACCGGCCGACCAGCTCGCTGGTCAGCTTCTTCAGCGCGACGGATGCGCTCAGCGTGCCGTCGTACTTGCCGACGGCGCCGACCACCGGCAGCGCCGACAGCCGCTCCGCCGCCGCCACGAGGTCCTCGGCGCTCAGCCCGGATCCCATCCCGCTGGCCTGGCCGAGCCGGCCCAGCGCGGCGGCCTCGTCGTCGTCGGCCAGCACGCGTAGATCGATGCGGCCCGACACCACGCCGTCCTCGACGTCGTGCACGGAGTACGCGACGTCGTCGGCCCAGTCCATGACTTGGGCCTCGAGGCAGGGCTTCTCCTCCGGCACACCGGACCGTGCCCACGCCGCCGCCGGGGCATCGTCGGCGTAGAAGCCGAACTTGCTGGTTCGGCCGCCCCGGAACCACGGATACTTGGTGACGGCATCCAGCGCCGCCCGGGTGAGGTTCAGCCCGACGCTGCGACCTTGCGCGTCAAGCACTTTCGGTTCGAGTCGGGTCAGGATGCGGAAGTTCTGCGCATTGCCCTCGAAGCCGCCGTGGTCGATGGCCACCTCGTTGAGCGCCCGCTCCCCGTTGTGGCCGTACGGCGGATGGCCGATGTCGTGGGCCAGGCCGGCGAGGTCGACGAGGTCGGCATCACAGCCCAACCCCACCGCCATGCCCCGTCCGATCTGCGCCACCTCCAGCGAGTGGGTCAACCGGGTGCGCGGCGTCTCGCTGTGGCGCGGACCGACGACCTGCGTCTTGTCGGCCAGCCGGCGCAGCGCGGCACTGTGCAGCACCCGCGCGCGGTCACGGGCGAAGTCCGTGCGGTGCTCGTTGTCGGTGCCCGGCAATGCGGCACCCTTGGGCTCCTCGACCACCATGCGCTGGCGGTCGAAGTCGTCGTAGGGGTCGCTGCTAGTAATCACCGACGCACAGTCTGCCAGCACCGTGCGGCGGTCCCGCCGGGGTCAGGCCTGGTGGCCGATGAGCACGTCCCGACCCTCGGCGGCGGCGGCCGTGCCGGCCTGCTGTCTGCGATCACCGAAATAGAGCAACTCCCAGAGGGTTCTGCCGGTTTGGGACGACGGCCCGGAGCCTTCGTCGTGCTCGACAGTGACGTCCCCGATGAACCGCAGGTAGGCGCCGGCCGCGCCGAAGTCGAGCGTGTGGACGTTGCGCGGGCGCTCGAACGTGACGCCGAACGACTGCGCACCGTCGACGACGCGGTAGTCGAGGCGCTGATGCACGGGGACGCCGGTCTCCGGATGTGCGACGACGTCGCCGCCGGTGAAGGAGATCCGGTCGGAGCCGACGGCGGAGGTGAGGATCCGACCATCCTTGGCGACCATGAACGCCGGCAGCGGCACGTAGCCGTAGTCGGCGCCGCTGACGAACATCAGCGTGACGACGGTGTAGTCCCCGACCCGGGCCCGGCCCCAGTACCAATGGTCGAGCACCTTGCGGGGAGCGATGTTTCCCCAGTTGTGGTCGTGATACCCAGTGCCCGAGCGTGTTTCGCGATAGCCGTCGACGGTGAGCACCGCGTCGACCGCTCCCCTGGCGACCACGGGCAGCCAGGCGATGTAGTGCTCCTCCTGCTCGCCGAAGAAGACGTGCCCGGTCTCCGGTCGCCACGGCGGCACCTCGGCGGACAACGTGAAATCGGCCGTCAGATCCTCGATTTCGACGTGGACGGCGTAGCCGTTGCGGTCACCGCGGAAGGTGTTCGGTCCGATCGTCACGTCGCATCCGTGCTCGGACGCGGTGAACTCGGCGGGGTCGCCGAGGTAGGTGCGGTCGGTCCTGGTGCCGTCGGACGCGGTGCGGGTGAAGAGGACGAAGGGCGTCAACGGCGCCCGCGGCGACACGTAGGGCGGCTTGGTGTGGAACTCCACAGTGACCGTCGAGCCGTCGTCGAGATGAGCGTCGAAGTACCACCATTCGAAGGTGCCGTCGGCGGCCGCGGTGCGAAGCCCGTCCTCCCACTCCTCGATCACCCCGGGGGTCAATCCCAGTCGCTGGTAGTGGCGCGGTTCGGTGCCGATCAGTGCGGTCATGTTTGCCTCCGTGTTGGTGTGCTGTCGAAACGACGGTAACCAGCGCAAACACCGCGAATGCGACAGTTCGCATAGCATTCGCGACATGCACGTCGGCGTGGTTGCGGTCCCCGCCTGCTGGGACTCGGGGCTGGTGACGATGCTCGACGTGCTGCGCGGCGCCAACACCGCCCGCGCCGCCATCGACCCGGACATCCCCGAGATCCGGATCTCCACCGTCGGCGTGACCGATCAGCCGGTGCGGACCGCGGGCGGGCTGTTGGTGCCCGTTGACGTCGCGATCGACGACGTCCTGTCCAGCGCCCTGGATCTGCTCGTGGTGCCCGCGCTGGCCGTCAACACCCCCGCCGGCATCGTCGACGCCCTGTCGCGGGAGGACGTCCGCGCGATCCGCGGCACGGTCCGCGACTGGGCCGACGACGGCCGCCCGTTGGCGGCGGCATGCACCGGCACGTTCGTGCTCGCCGACGCGGGCCTGCTCGACTCCCGGCAGGCGACGACGAGCTGGTGGCTGGTCGACGACTTCCGTCGGCGCTATCCGAAGGTGGCTCTGGACATGTCGCGCATGGTCGTGGCCGACGGTCCGGTGACCACGGCGGGCGCGGCATTCGCGCACATCGACCTCGCGATGCACGTCGTGGCGGCGCTGAGCCCGCAACTCGCCGATGCGACGGCCGGCTTGCTGTTGTTCGATCAGCGCCCCGCCCGCAGCGCTGATGCGGCGCACACGTATCTCTCGTCGACGGATCGATTGGTGATCGACTTCGAGTCGTGGGTGCGCGCGAACCTGGAGCGCGACATCAGCGTCGCGGAGGCCGCGTTCGCGATCGGGACGACGCGACGCACGCTGGAACGCCGGGTGCGCCACCAACTCGGCGTCACGCCGTACGCGCTCGTTCAGCGGCTGCGCGCCGAGCGGGCACATCACCTCCGACAGACCACCTCGCTGACGCTGGACCAGATCGCGGTGCAGGTCGGCTTGCGCAACGCAGCCACGCTGCGCAAGCCGTTGAAGGCTTTGGCCCGCGCCGCCACCACGCCGCCGGGAGGTCGTTAGATTGACGGTCATGCGCAGCAGACTTGGGGTGGCCCGCCTTCTCAGCGTGGTTCTGGCGGTGGTCACCGCAGGCCTGGTGATGGTGCCGACCGCACCGACGGCCCGGGCCGATGCGCCGTTCCGGCTCTCCGACTACGTCACCGACAACGCCGACGCGCTCAGCGCGACCGCCCGCACCGACGTGCAGAGCGCGGTCGACGACCTCTATGCCGCCCGCCGGGTGCGACTGTGGGTCGTCTACGTCGACTCGTTCTCCGGTCAGGCGGCCGAAACGTGGGCGCGAAACACCTACCGCATCAGCGACTTACAGGACGAGGACGCGATTCTCGCCGTCGCCACCGGTGACCGGGCCTACGCGCTCCTGGTTCCCGACGCCGCCACCGGCGGAGTCGACGTGGACACGTTGCGCCGCAACGACGTCGAGCCCGCGCTGCGACGCGGCGACTGGGCCGGCGCTGCGGTCGCCGCCGCCAACGGCCTGACCGAGACCTCATCGAGTGGATTCACCTGGGTCGGACTGGTGGCGATGCTGGCCGTCATCGCCATCGCGGTGCTCGTCCTGCTGTGGTGGCGGCGCCGCCGGCGGCGCAAGCGTCGCGAGGCGGAGTTCGCCGCCGCGCAACGCGTCGATCCCGCCGACGCCAATGCGCTGGCGTCGTTGTCCATCGACGCGCTCGACGACCTGTCCCGCTCGATCGTCGTCGAGGTGGACAACGCGGTACGCACTAGCGACAACGAATTGGCCTTGGCGGTCGAGGAATTCGGCGAGCGGGACACCGCGCCGTTCACCACGGCCGTGGCGAACGCCAAGACGACACTCGCGCAGGCGTTCAACGTCCGCCAGATCCTCGACGACGCCGTGCCCGAATCCCCGCAGCAGCGGCGCGACCTGCTGACCCGCGTGATCGTGGCGGCGGCGAAGGCCGATCGCGAGTTGGACGCGCAGCGCGAGGCGTTCCAGCAGTTGCGTGATCTGATCATCAACGCCCCGACCCGGCTGGACGCGTTGACCCAGCAGATGGTGGATCTGACCGCGCGCCTCGATCCCGCGCAGCAGACCTTGACGGGCCTACACGCGCAGTTCGCCGACACGGCGCTTGCAGCGGTGGCGGGCAACGTCGAAACCGCCAAGCAGCGGCTGACGTTCGCCGACCAGAACATCAGCACTGCACGCACGTTGGTGGCGCGGCCGGCAGGCAGTCAGGGCGGCCTGGTGGATGCGATTCGCGCCGCGGAGTCCGCGCTGGGTCAGGCGCGCGTCCTGCTGAACGCCGTCGACAGTGCCGCCACCGACATCAACCGCGCGGTCGCCGGCCTGCCGTCGGCCATCGCCGACACCCAGGCCGGGATCAACCAGGCCACCGCCCAGCTCGCCAAGGGCAACGCACCGCACGCCGAAGAACTCAGCGCCGGCAGGGATGCCGCCGTGAAGGCGGTGTCGAACGCCCAGAACACGGGCGACGCCGATCCCCTCGGCGCGTTCACGCAGCTGACCCAGGCCGACGCCGAACTCGACCGGCTGCTGGCCATGGTCAGCCAGGAGCGGGAGGCCAAGGAGCGGTTGAGCCGCGCGTTCGACGAGGCGCTGTTCACCGCCCAGTCACGCGTGCGGTCGGTGTCGGACTACATCGACACCCGCCGCGGCAGCGTCGGCCCCGAGGCCCGCACCCGGCTGTCGGAGGCGATGCGGCAGCTGGAGGCGGCCGTCGCCAAGCGGACGACGAACCTTTCGGAGGCCCTCGCGCACGCGAACGGCGCGTCGATGCTGGCGGCCCAAGCGCAGACCCTCGCCAACGCCGACGTCCAGAACGCGCAGCGCACGTTCACCGGCGGCGGCTACGGCGGAGGCGGTGGCGGCAACATGGGCGCGGTGCTCGGCGGCATCATCATCGGCAACATCCTGTCCGGTGCGCTGCGCGGCGGCATCGGCGGCAGCGTCGGCGGCGGCAGCTGGAGCCCGACGTCGTTCGGCGGCTCGGGCGGCGGCGGCTTCAGCGGTGGCGGCGGCCGCTTCTAGGCCCGACTTCTTCTAGGGTGCTACTTCTCTGGCGCGAGCGTGCGTGTCGGAGGGCGACACGCCGAGCGCGAACCGGACTTCGCGCACGCTCACGCCACCTGCGACCGCTGCAGGTCGAACTCGATGCGGCGCACCATTTCCCAGGGCCGCCTTCTGACGTCGTCGGCCACGATCGACATCACCGACCAGCCCATCTCAAGAAGAGCAGCGCGCTTCTGTCGATCACGCCTCAACGCGTCCGGATCACTATGCCAATCGAAGCCGTCATACTCGACAGCCACTTTGACGTCAGGCCAGGCAAAGTCGACGCGCCACAGGCGGCCCGAGCGATCGATCACCTCGTACTGCAATACCGGCATCGGCAACCCGCCATCGATCATCACCAAGCGTGCCTCGCTCTCCATCGGCGATTCAGCTTCCGGTCTGGCGAGTGCAATGAGGTCGCGGACCTGCACGATGCCCCGCCGACCGGATTGCATCGCGACGGCACGCTCGAGTAACCGACGATCACACGTGCCGCTTCGCAATGCAGCGTCGAGGGTGGCCAACGCACGCGGACGCCGCAAGCCACGGGCGACCTCGACCGCCGTCCACTCGGGCGTCGTCGCCGGTCTGCCATCGACTTCGGTGAGCGGCGCACCTTCGCGACGATGCACGACGAGGCCATCCGAATTCCGCAGTTGATGCCGCAAGGGATTCAGGACGTGAAGATCCGCGGGCTCCTCGGTGCCGAAGCCATACGCGCACGCCGCAGTTCCAAGACAGACCGCGACGGGCTCGCCCGCGCGCAGATCCAATCCGCGCAGGCGGGTCAGTCCGTCGGGTTCGTCGCTGCTGTACACGCCGGACCACACCTTCACCAAGTCGCCGCGGTTGATCCTGGTGTCGAGTTGACTGCGACTCAACAAGGTCCGCAGCTGAGCAGTGGTCGCCACTCCCCCCTGCCGTGCGAAGAGCTGTTCCAAGCCGTCTGCCACGCAACGATCGTCACCGGGTGGGATGGCCGATTACAGATCCGAACGCGAGATTGGGGATGAACCTCGAACTGTGGAGAACTCGCCGCCGCCGAGCGTGCGCGAAGTCGGGTTTTTGCACGGCGCGTCGCCCTCTGACACGCACGCTCGCCGGAGAGGGGGAAGCGCAAAAGCTAGCAGCCCTTGAGGCGCACCGCGAGATAGTCGGCGACGGCGTCGATCGCGACCCGGTCCTGCGTCATGGCGTCGCGTTCGCGGATGGTGACGGCGTGGTCGTCGAGCGAGTCGAAGTCCAGCGTCACGCAGAACGGCGTGCCGATCTCGTCCTGCCTGCGGTAGCGGCGACCGATCGCACCCGCGTCGTCGAACTCGACGTTCCACGACTTGCGCAGTTCGGCCGCCAGGTCGCGGGCCTTCGGCGACAGGTCGGCGTGCCGCGACAACGGCAACACCGCCGCCTTGACCGGCGCCAGCCGCGGGTCGAGCCGCAGCACCGTCCGCTTGTCGACGCCGCCCTTGGCATTGGGCGCCTCGTCCTCGGAGTAGGCGTCGACGAGGAACGCCATCAACGACCGGGTGAGACCCGCTGCGGGCTCGATGACGTAGGGCACGTAGCGCGTCTCGGTGGCCTGGTCGTAGAACGACAAGTCGACGCCGGAATGCTTTGAGTGCGTGGACAGGTCGAAGTCGGTGCGGTTCGCGACGCCTTCGAGCTCACCCCACGGGTTGCCCTGGAAGCCGAACTTGTACTCGATGTCGACGGTGCGATCGGAGTAGTGCGACAGCTTGTCCTTGGGATGCTCGAACAGCCGCAGGTTGTCGGCGTCGATGCCGAGGTCGACGTACCACTGCAGCCGGGTGTCGATCCAGTACTGGTGCCATTCCTTGGCAGTCGCGGGCTCGACGAAGAACTCCATCTCCATCTGCTCGAACTCGCGGGTGCGGAAGATGAAGTTGCCAGGGGTGATCTCGTTGCGGAAGCTCTTGCCGATCTGGCCGATGCCGAACGGCGGCTTGCGGCGCGACGTGGTGACCACGTTGGCGAAGTTGACGAAGATGCCCTGCGCGGTTTCTGGCCGCAGGTAGTGCAGGCCCTCCTCGGTCTCGATCGGACCGAGGTAGGTCTTGAGCATCATGTTGAAGTCGCGCGGCTCGGTCCACTGGCCGGGATCGCCCGTCTCGGGATCGCGGATGTCGGCCAGCCCGTTTGGCGGCGGGTGGCCGTGCTTGGCCTCGTACGCCTCGATGAGATGGTCTGCGCGGTAACGCTTGTGGGTGATCAGCGACTCGACGAGCGGATCGTTGAACACCTCGACGTGACCCGAGGCCACCCATACCTCGCGCGGCAGGACGATCGCGCTGTCCAGGCCGACGACGTCGTCGCGGCCGGTGACCACCGAACGCCACCACTGCCGCTTGATGTTCTCCTTGAGCTCGACGCCGAGCGGGCCGTAGTCCCATGCCGACTTCGTACCGCCGTAGATCTCGCCCGACTGATAGACCAGACCACGGCGTTTCGCCAGGTTCGCAACGGTGTCGATGATGGAGGCCACGGGTCAACAGCGTAGCGACGTCTCAGAGTCCGACTTGCCGCCGCGTGTGGGGATGGCCGTTGACATGCACGATGACGCATGTAATCTGATCTCATAATGAAAACGGTTTCCAGTACGGCTGCCGCCGACGCCGAGGAGCACCTGCCCCCCGGGACGCCCGCGCAGGAACCTCCGCCGCGCGAAGTCCTCGACACCGCGGGCGACCTGCTGCGGGCGTTGGCCGCGCCGGTCCGCATCGCCATCGTGCTTCAACTCCAGGGCGGGTCCTGTTGCGTCCACGAACTCGTCGACGCGCTCGCCGTGCCGCAGCCACTGGTCAGCCAGCATCTGCGCATCCTCAAGGCGGCGGGCGTCGTGGCCGGTGAACGTGCCGGCCGCGAGGTCTACTACCGCCTCGTCGACCATCACCTCGCCGACATCGTGCTGGCCGCGGTGGCCCACGCCGGCGAAGACGCACAGGATCGTCACCGATGAGCGGAGCCGCCCCGGCCGTGCGGTCGACTCGGCAGCGGGCAGCCATCTCGGCGCTGCTCGAGAACCGCGAGGAATTCCGGTCCGCTCAGGAGCTGCACGACGAACTGCGGCGCCGCGGCGAGGGCATCGGCCTGACGACGGTCTACCGCACGCTGCAGTCGATGGCCGCCGCAGGGTTGGTCGACACACTGCGCACCGACACTGGCGAGTCGCTGTACCGCCGGTGTTCCGAACACCATCATCACCACCTTGTGTGCCGCGACTGCGGGATGACGGTCGAGGTGCAGGGCGGTCAGGTCGAGAAGTGGACGGCCGAGATCGCCAAGGCGCACGGCTTCTCCGACGTCAGCCACACCGTCGAGATATTCGGCGTTTGTGCCGGCTGCACGAAGTCCGGGTCGTCAGGCGGTTAGCGCCGCGCGGACGTCGGCGCCCGTGGACAGCACCATGAGGATCAACGTCCGCAGCGCCTCATCGGTCAAGCCCGCCGCCGGAAAGTTGTAGCGCAACAGCACGTCGGCCACCTTCTTGGCGGGGCTGCGCCGTGCCGAGGATTTGGCGGACGCGCCGTTGGCCGGGGTCGGGACCGTCTTCGGCACCAGCGTGACCGTGCCGAGCATCGTCTTGGTGGCGTGGTCGGTGACGGCTTCGCGGGTCTTGTTGGTCAGCGGCAGATCCCACGCCAACGGCTGGGTCAGCGACACCATCTCCAGATCGTCCGCGATCTCGACGACGCGCAGCGAGGCGACGCTGCCGTCGACGGTCACCGTGAGTGCGCCATCGGGTTCCTCGACGACGGTCATCACCGCGCCCAGTGCCGACGACAGCCGCTGCAGGAGCGTCGACATCACGCTCTGCCGAAGCGACGGTTGCGGTTGACGTATTCCATGCACGCCTCCCAGAGATCGCGCCGGTCGTAGTCGGGCCACAGCTTTTCCTGGAAGACGTACTCGGCGTACGCCGCCTGCCACAGCAGGAAGTTGCTGGCCCGCTGCTCCCCCGACGTCCGGATGAACAGGTCGACGTCCGGAATGTCGGCGCGGTGCAGATGCTTGGCGACGGTGTCCTCGGAGATCCGGCTGGGATTGATCCGTCCGTCCGCGGCGGCCTGGGCGAGTTCCCTTGCCGCCTCGACGATCTCGGTGCGGCCGCCGTAGTTCACGCAGTAGTTGACGGTGATGACGTCGTTGTCGACCGTCATCTCCTCGGCGATGTCGAACTCCTTGATGACGCTGCGCCACATGCGCGGCCGCGAACCGACCCAGCGCATCCGCACGCCCATCGCGTCGAGGTTCTCCCTGCGGCGGCGAACCACCTCCCGGTTGAACCCCATCAGGAAGCGCACCTCGTCGGTGCTGCGCTTCCAGTTCTCGGTGGAGAACGCATACACGCTGAGGTGCTTGATCCCGAGTTCGATGGCGCCGCAGGTGACGTCGATCAACACCGCCTCGCCCATCTTGTGCCCCTCGGTGCGGCCCAGCCCGCGTTGCGTGGCCCAGCGGCCGTTGCCGTCCATCACGATCGCGACGTGGTTGGGCACCTGCTCGGCGGGAATCTGCGGGGCAGACTCCTTCGAGGTGTGCTGCGGCGGACGGCGCGGACCACCCTTCGGAGCGGGCGGCAGGTCGGGGAAGACGACCGGCCAGGTCGACTTGTCGGGGAACGTCGGATAGTCGTCAGGCGCCGGCGGCAGCTGTGGGTAGGTGTCCTTCTTCGCCCGCTGTCCGTCCCGCTTCAGTGCCATGCGCAACATCCTGCCCGAACAGGGCCGTTCGTCGATCAGCGACCGTGCGATCGACCCGATACATCCGTTCGACCAGCGGCAACGTTCGCAACTGGCGTTCGAGGTGCCACTGCAGATGCGCGGCCACCAGTCCGCTGGCCTGGCTGCGGTGCGCCGACGGGGTCGCCTCGGCGGCCGGCCAGTCGCCGTCGTGCAGGGCGACCATCAGGTCCAGCACGCCCTGTGGCGGCGTGACAGAACCCGAGGGGCGGCAGTGCACGCACACGCTGCCACCCGCGGCGACGTGGAACGCGCGGTGCGGACCGGGTTGGGCGCAGCGCGCACACTCGGTGAGCGCGGGCGCCCAGCCGGCGATGCCCATGGCCCGCAGCAGGTAGGCGTCGAGCACCAGTTCGCGCGGCCGGTTGCCGTCCGCGACCGCCCGCAGGGCGCCGACGGTGAGCCGGTGCAACGCAGGCACGGGGGCACGTTCCTCACCGGCCAGCCGCTCGGCGGTCTCCAACACGGCGCATCCGCACGTGTAGCGGCCATAGTCACTGACGATGTCGCTGGCGAACGCGTCGATGGCCTGCACCTGGGTGACGATGTCGAGGTTCCGGCCGGGGTGCAGCTGAACGTCGATGTGCGCGAACGGCTCCAGCCGGGCCCCGAACTTGCTGCGGGTGCGGCGCACGCCCTTGGCCACGGCACGGACCAGGCCATGCTCGCGGGTGAGCAGGGTGACGATCCGGTCGGCCTCGCCGAGCTTGTGCTGGCGCAGCACCACTGCCCGATCTCGGTACAACCGCATCATCACAGTCTTCCATCACGAGGCGACAACGTCGCTGAGGCTTACCGTTGTCGCGGCCGGATATCCTCGGTTTCAACATGGCATCAGCGCTTCCCAAAACCCCATCCATGACCACCACTTCACCGGGCCGCCGCCCCGACGGCAGCCGGTTTCCCACCCTCACCCAGCTGCTGTATCAGCTGGCCAGCGGAAGGGTCACCTCCGAGGAACTCGTCCAGCGTTCGCTGCGGGCAATCGATGCCAGCCAGTCCACGCTCAATGCCTTCCGTGTGGTCCTGACCGACCAGGCGCTGGCCGACGCGCGGGAAGCGGATCGCAAACGTGCTGCGGGACAATACCTTCCGTTGCTCGGCATACCGATTGCAGTGAAGGACGACGTGGACGTCGCTGGGGTGCCCACGCGGTTCGGCACGTCGTCGGGTTCGGTGCCCGACGCAGGAGCGGACGCCGAGGTGGTGCGCAGGCTGCGCGCCGCGGGCGCGGTGATCGTGGGCAAGACCAACACGTGTGAACTCGGTCAATGGCCGTTCACCAGCGGGCCCGCCTTCGGGCACACCCGCAACCCGTGGTCGCGCGACCACACTCCGGGCGGCTCGTCGGGCGGAAGCGCGGCGGCCGTCGCGGCCGGGCTCGTCACGGCGGCGATCGGTTCCGACGGCGCGGGCAGCGTCCGGGTCCCGGCGGCGTGGACACACCTCGTCGGCATCAAGCCGCAACGCGGACGCATCTCCACCTGGCCGCTGCCGGAGGCGTTCAACGGCATCACGGTCAACGGTGTGTTGGCCCGCACCGTCGCCGACGCCGCGCTGGTGCTCGACGCGGCATCCGGCAACGTCGACGGGGACCTCCACAAGCCGCCTGCGGTGCGGGTGTCGGAGTATCTGGGCAGGGCGCCGGGTCCGCTGACGGTGGCGATGTCGACGAAGTTCCCGTTCAACGTCTTCAGCGCCAAGCTGCACCCCGAGATCCGGGCGGCCATGGCGACCGTCGCGGCCCAACTCGAGGACCTGGGCCACACCGTCCGGCGCGCCGACCCCGACTACGGGCTGCGGATGTCGTGGAACTTCCTGTCCCGCTCGACGTCGGGGCTGCTGGACTGGGCGGACCGCCTCGGTCCCAACGTCGACTTCGAAAAACGGACCAGAAGCAACATGCGCATGGGCCGGCTGTTGTCGGAGCAGGTGCTGCGCAAGGCCAGGGCCCAGGAAGCAGCCACCCAACGCCGCATCGGCTGGATCTTCAACCTGGCCGACGTGGTGCTCGCCCCGACCACCGCGCTTCCACCGCCCGGCGTGCACGAATTCGACCGGCGTGGCGGCCTGTCGACGGACCGCGCGATGATCCGCGCGTGCCCGGTGACCTGGCCATGGAATCTGCTGGGCTGGCCGTCGATCAACATTCCCGCCGGATTCACGTCCGACGGGTTGCCCATCGGCGTGCAACTGATGGGGCCCGCCGACAGTGAGCCTTTGCTGATCTCGCTGGCCGCGGAGCTCGAGGCCATCGGCAACTGGCCCAACGAGCAGCCCGACCCGTGGTGGGACCAGGCTGCCAACAAGTGACCGTTCGCGCGCAGGGCCGCCGCGCATTCGCGTAATGTGCCCCACCATGAAGATCAGCGCCGCCGCACGGTCCTGCGCACGGGCACTGCCCGTCTTGGCGGTCGTTGGGGGTGCCGTGGTCGCGATGCCCACCGCCAACGCCGACAACAAGCGGCTCAACGACGGCGTCGTCGCGAACGTGTACACCATTCAGCACCAGCACGGCTGCACCGGCGACGTGAAGAAGAACCCGCAGCTGCAGCTGGCGGCGGAATGGCACGCGAACGATGTGCTCAACAACCGTGCGCTGGACGGCGACATCGGGTCGGACGGTTCGACGGCTCAGGACCGCGCCAACGCGGCGGGGTTCCAGGGCATCGTGTCCGAGACGGTGGCGATCAACCCGGCGCTGGCGATCAACGGCATCGACATCATGAACCAGTGGTACTACCGGCCCGACTACATGGCGATCATGTCCAACTGCGCCAACACCCAGATGGGCGTCTGGTCGCTGAACAGCCTGGACCGCTCGGTCGTCGTCGCGGTCTACGGCCAACCCGGCTGAGCCATTCGGAGATGTAGGGAAACACCCGATTCGTTCAACACGGGTGCTTCCTAGCCTCATCACATGGACACCATCAATCGCGCCGCACTGCTGGCGGCACCAACCATCGCATTCGCGGCACTCATCACGGGCGGTATCGCACCCGCATCCGCCGATCCCCTGCCCTACGGGCCGGATACCTGTATTCAGGGATACGTCTGGCGCGAGGCGCGCGACGGGGACACCGTGTGCGTGACACCCGCCACCCGTGCGCAAGTCGCGCAGCAGAACGCCAATGCTTCGGCGAACAGGGACCCCAACGGCGCATCTGGACCGCAATCGTGCTCACAAGGTTTCGTGTGGCGGGAGGCGTTCGACGGCGACACGATCTGCGTGACGCCGGCCAACCGTTCCGCGACGTTGGCCGACAACGCCGCCGCAGCGTCACGCAAGCAGGCCAACGCCCCCGTGCCAACACCGGAAGCCCCGCCAGCGACCAACCCGTTGTGCGGCAGCGGTATTCCGTTCATACCGGGCTGCTGAGGGATCTTGCGCTAGAAGCCGAGGCGACCGAGCTGTTTGGGGTCGCGCTGCCAGTTCTTGGCGATCTTGACGCGTAGCTCCAAGTACACCTTGGTGCCGAGCAGCTTCTCGATCTGAGTGCGCGCGGCGGTGCCGACCTCACGCAGCCGAGCGCCACCCTTGCCGATCACGATGCCCTTCTGGCTGTCGCGTTCGACGTACAGGATGGCGTGGACGTCGATGAGCTCACCCTGTTCCTCCGTGCGGCCCTCGCGTGGGTTGATCTCGTCGATGACCACGGCCAGCGAATGCGGCAGTTCGTCGCGGACGCCTTCCAGTGCGGCCTCGCGGATCAGCTCGGCCATCAGCACTTCCTCCGGCTCGTCGGTCAGCTCCCCGTCGGGATAGAACGCCGGTCCAGGCGGAAGCTGCGCGACCAGCACGTCGGTGAGCACGTCGATCTGCTCGCCCGTGGTGGCCGAAACGGGCACGATCTCGCAGTCGCCGCCGGTGAGTTCGCTGACGGCCATCAGCTGCGCGGCGACCTTGTCACGCGGCACCTTGTCGGTCTTGGTGACGATCACGATCAGAGTGGTCCTCGGCGCGATGGTCCGGATCTGCTGGTAGATCCAGCGGTCGCCGGGGCCGATGGTCTCGTCGGCGGGAATGCACAGCCCGATGACGTCGACCTCCGAGTAGGTGCCCTTGACCAGCTCGTTCAGCCGCTCACCGAGCAGCGTGCGCGGCCGGTGCAAACCGGGGGTGTCGACGAGGACGATCTGGAAGTCGTCGCGGTGCACGATGCCGCGGATGGTGTGCCGGGTGGTCTGTGGGCGGTTCGACGTGATCGCCACCTTGGAGCCGACCAGTGCGTTGGTGAGCGTCGACTTTCCGGTGTTGGGCCTGCCGACGAAACACACGAAACCCGAACGGAATTCGGTCATGCAAGCACCTTGCCCGATCGGTCGGTGACGATGACGGCGGCGTCGGCCGACAACTCGCGCACGGCGGCGACGCCGGCGTCGTCGGCGGAACCACCGACCAGTACCGCCGCTTCGAGGCCCGTCGCTCCACTCGATAGGGCCGCGGCGACGGCGGCCTGAAGTGCGGTCAGCGACAACGCCTTCAGCGCGACGGGCGCGCCGGCGTAGGTTCGTCCGTCGGCGTCGCGTACCGCCGCACCGCTGCCGGCCTCGGCGCGCGCCATCGCTCCGCGCGCCAGCACCACCAGCTTGGTGTCCTCGGCATCAAGGTCCTGCGGGCTCATTCGTCGTCCTTCTCGGGTTCGATCGACTCGACGAGCACGGTGCCGATGCGCACCCGGCCCCGGTGGTCCTGACCGCCTTCGGCGCGCAGCCGCAGTGAATCCCACGTCACCTCGGCGCCCGGCAACGGTACCCGGCCCAGCGCGTGGGCGAGCAATCCGCCGACGGTGTCCACGTCGAGGTCCTCGTCGACCTCGAGCTCGTAGAGTTCCGCGAGGTCTTCCAGCGGTAGGCGTGCGGACACCCGGAAGTTGCCGTCGCCCAACTGCTCCACCGGTGCCACCTCGTCGGTGTCGTACTCGTCGGCGATCTCACCGACGATCTCCTCGAGCACGTCCTCAATGGTGGCCAGACCGGCGATCGCGCCGTATTCGTCGACCAGCAGGGCCATGTGATTGCGGTCGCGCTGCATTTCGCGCAGCAGCGCGTCGAGCGGCTTGGAGTCGGGCACGAACACCGCAGGGCGCATCACCTCGGTGACCTTGGTGTCGCGGCCGCCGTTGGTGGAGTAGTAGGTCTGTTGGACGAGGTCCTTCAGGTAGACGACGCCGACGACGTCGTCGACGTTCTCGCCGATCACCGGTATGCGGGAGTGCCCGCTGCGCACCGCCAATGACGTGGCTTGGCCGGCCGTTTTGTCACTCTCGATCCACACCATCTCGGTGCGGGGCACCATGACCTCGCGCGCCGGAGTGTCCCCGAGTTCGAACACCGACTGGATCATTCGACGCTCGTCATCCGCGACCACGCCGCTCTGCTGGGCCAGGTCGACGACCTCGCGCAGTTCGATCTCGGAGGCGAACGGGCCGTTGCGGAAGCCGCGGCCAGGGGTCAGCGCGTTGCCCAGCAAGACCAGCAAGCGGCTGATCGGGGTGAAGAGGACCGAAATCCCTTGCAGCGGAAGCGCAGCCACCAACGAGATGGAATACGCGTGCTGGCGACCGATGGTGCGCGGCCCGACGCCGATGGCCACGAAGCTGACCACCACCATGATCGCGGCGGCCACCAGCAGCCCCCAGGTCGGTCCGAGATCTTCGTACAGGTAGGCCACCAGCAGGACGGTCGCGGCGGTCTCGCAGGTGATGCGCATCAAGACGACGAGGTTGATGTAGCGCGGGCGCTCGGCGACCACACGGGCCAGCCGTGCCGCGCCGGGACGCTCGTCGCGCACCAACTCGTCCACCCGCGCAATGGAAACCGTGCTGATTGCGGCGTCGATCGCCGCGAACACGCCGCCGAGGCCGATGAGCGCGAGCGCGCCTATGAGTGAGGCGATGCCGGTCACGGTTCGTCGAAGTATCGGGACTTGTCGAGCAGGCGCCGGTCCCGCTCGACCTGGAGATCCTGGTGGTACGCCGCCACCTGATCGGCCACCCATTGCTCGAGCAATTGGGCCTGCAGGCCGAACATCTCCTTCTCCTCGTCCGGCTCGGCGTGGTCGTAACCGAGCAGGTGCAGCACGCCGTGCACCGTCAGCAGCGCGAGCTCGTGACCGAGCGAATGTCCCGCCGCCTCAGCCTGTTTGGCCGCGAACTCCGGGCACAGCACGATGTCGCCGAGCATCGATGGTCCGGGTTCGGGTGCGTCGGGACGCCCGCCCGGTTCGAGCTCGTCCATCGGAAAGCTCATCACGTCGGTGGGCCCGGGCAGGTCCATCCACCGCATGTGCAGGTCCGCCATGGCCGACGTGTCGAGCAACACCATCGACAGTTCGGCGGCCGGGTTCACGTCCATCTTCTCGATGACGAACCTTGCGACGCTGATGAGTTCGGTTTCGGAGACGTCGACGCCCGACTCGTTGGATACCTCGATGCTCATTCGATCACCGTCGCCGGCCGGGCGCGGCCCGACGCTGTGCACGGTTCATCGACGTGGGCTCCTCGGCCCTGGCGTAGGCGTCGACGATCTCGGATACCAGGCGGTGACGCACCACGTCGGCGCTGGTGAGTTCCGCGAAGTGAATGTCGTCGATGCCGTCCAACACGTCGGCGGCAGCGCGCAGGCCGGACCTGGCGCCACCGGGCAGGTCGACCTGCGTGACGTCGCCGGTGACGACGATCTTCGAGCCAAATCCCAAGCGGGTCAAGAACATCTTCATCTGCTCGGCGGTGGTGTTCTGCGCCTCGTCGAGGATGATGAACGCATCGTTCAGACTTCTACCCCGCATGTATGCCAGCGGCGCGACCTCGATCACCCCGGTGCTCATCAGCTTCGGGATCAACTCGGGATCCATCATGTCGTGCAGCGCGTCGTAGAGCGGGCGCAGATACGGGTCGATCTTCTCCGACAGCGTGCCGGGCAGAAAGCCAAGGCGCTCACCGGCTTCCACCGCCGGTCGGGTCAGGATGATGCGCGACACCTGCTTGGTCTGCAACGCGTTGACGGCCTTGGCCATCGCGAGATACGTCTTGCCGGTGCCTGCGGGCCCGATGCCGAACACGATGGTGTGGTTGTCGATCGCGTCGACGTAACGCTTCTGGTTGAGCGTCTTGGGCCGGATCGTCTTGCCGCGCCGCGACAAGATGTCGAGCGTGAGCACCTCGGCGGGCGACTCGGCGTCGTCACCGGTCAGCATGGCGACGCTGTGGCGCACGGCTTCGGGGCTCAGCCGTTGGCCACGGGACAC
Organism: uncultured Actinomycetota bacterium; assembly: GCA_963849055.1. Taxonomy (GTDB): domain Bacteria; phylum Actinomycetota; class Actinomycetes; order Mycobacteriales; family Mycobacteriaceae; genus Mycobacterium. The sequence continues at coordinate 1,126,667 of CAWKFI010000006.1, read as the reverse complement.
GACGGCCACCAATTCGGACACGGCGCGCTCGGCGAGGGCCACCTCGGCCGGTTCACCGGACAGGGTGATGGCGTTGCCGCGGACGTGGATGTCGGCGGTGAGCAGGCGTTCTAGGGCGCGCAGGTTCTCGTCGGCCGAGCCAAGCAGGCCCACGACGAGGTCGGGCGGAACATCGATGCTGCTTCGTGCGGGCGAGCCGGTGGCCAGCGAAGGAGACTGGGACGAAGCAGCGTTCGTCTCGCGGGGCGTCACGTGGGTTTCAGTGCCTGCTTTCTGGGTTCTAAGTCCGGTGGTGGCCGGATCCGGATGCTGTTGCCAGTTTACCGCTGGTCACCGTCACGCCCCAATGGTTATGCCGACGGCGTTCCCGTCCACCGGGCGCGCCGTCGCAGGTCGAGGCGATAATCGTCGGATGCCCACTCCCGTGAACTCGCAACCGCGGCGTCGATGACCCGCGCCGTACTGGTCTGCGGCGGCACCGGCGCCATCGGGCGCGCCATCGTGCACATCCTGGTCAGGGCCGGGGACCGCGTCGCGTTCAGCGGTCGTGATCGACGCCGCGGCGAGGCACTCGAGGCGGAGACCGGGGCCATCTACGTCGCCCACGACGAGCACCGCGACGGCGCACCCGTCGTCGAGGAGGCCGTGCGGCGCCTCGGCGGGCTGCACGGCCTGGTCCTCAATGCGGGCACCATCGTGCACGCCCGCCTTGACGAGACCGCACCGTCCGACTTGGCCGACGTGTTGCGGGTCAACGTCACCGTTCCGGTCACGCAGGCGCAGGTCGCGGCGGCGCTGATGCCGCCGGGCAGCGCGATCGTGGCAGTGGCGTCGAACGCCGGCGCCTGGGGTGAGACCGAGATCGGTGCGTATTCGGTGTCCAAGGCCGCACTGCTCGCCGCCTGCCGCGCCTTGGCGGCCCAGTACGGCCCACGGGGCATCCGGGTCAACGCGGTCAACCCCGGCGACACCGAGCCCGGCATGGCCCCCAGCCTCGATGCGTTCGGCGACGAGGTGTTCCCCGTGCTCCCACCGCTCGGGCGCCTCGGCCGGCCCGAGGACACCGCCGAGGCGGTCGCCTTCCTGCTGTCCGACGCGGCGGCCTTCACTACCGGCGCCGACCTCCTCGTCGACGGCGGCATGCACAGCGCCCTCGATGCCGGGCAGCCGACGTGACCGGCCGCGAGGTCCTGGTGTGCGGTGGTGACGGGACGCTCGTCGAGACGCTGCGCGAGCTGGGCTGGACACCGGCCGACCCCGATGCGACGACTCCGCTGGACCTGCTGATCGTCGAACCGGCACCGCAGGCCGAGGGCGAGTGGTCGGCGGCCGCGGCCATGGACGCGACTGCCGACGTCATCGTCGGCATCACCGATCGCCGGGAGCGGTTGCGGGCCGGTCGAGGTCTCGTCGTGGTCGCGGTGGCGACGCCGCCCGGTCGGGCGACAGTGCGATCCGCTGGCGACGGGGTGGTCGCCGCGGCGCTCGCCATGGCGGTGCAGGTGCTCGCGGTCGACTGGGCGCCCGACGGGGTGCGCTGCCTGCTGGTGGTGAGGGGCGCCGGCGCGACGCTGGCCCGCGTAGTGCACTGGCTCGCCGCTCCCGACGCTCCCGCGCTGACCGGCCAGACCATCGACCTGGCCGCCGTCGAGCACGCGACCCTGCGGGCACCCGGCGCGTAGGCGCTTCGAACCGTACGGGGTTGTTGGCAATGTATGCTGTTTGCATACATCACCAACATAGGAGGTCATCGTGTCGGTGACCCAGATCGACCTCGATGACGTAGCGCTGGCCGAGGTCATGCGGATTGCCGGGGTGCACACCAAGAAGGAAGCCGTGAACCTCGCGATGCGCGACTATGTCGAGCGGTTCCGGCGCATCGAGGCGCTCGCCCGCTCCCGCGAGCAAGCCAAGGATTGGGACTACGAGGGCTGGCAGGCCGTACGGGCCGACGAGAAGGCCGTCGGTACTTGATCTCCTTCCTGGTGGATTCCTCCGCGGTCTGGCGGCTCCAACGGGAATCGAAACTCACCGAGGCGTGGAACTCCTCGCTCCTGAGCGGGGCCGTCGGTTCATGCGAACCACAGCGGGCCGAGTTCCGTCGATCCGCGCGAAATGCCGATGAATTCGATCAGATGAATCACATGTTTCGTGACGTCTATCCCGATGTGCCAGTGCCGAAATCCGTTTGGGGATGGATCGATTCGGCGCAGCACCGCCTCGCCGGTGCCGGTGCCGCGCGCGCCTTGTCGGTGGTCGATCTGCTGATCTGCGCCACCGCAGCCGCCAAGGGACTAGTCGTCCTCCATGACGACGCCGACTACGAACTCGCGCAGCGCCACCTTCCCGACGTCAGAGCGCGACGGGTCGTCGGCGTCGACGGCTAGCTCGCCGCGGTGAACGGATTGTGTTCGGCGATCAGCTTCTCCATCCGCGCTTCGTCGAGGCGGACGCGAATGGTGGCGGCCTCCTGCTGATCGCGGATGACCTTGGCCAGCGTGAACGCGCTGGAGACGAGAAACAGGACGGCCATCGCGAGGAACAGCCGCTGCCACACGTCGAGCGGTAGGAAGAAGATGCCGCCGATCGCAGCGACGAAACTCACCCCGAATGCCACGGCTGCCTGAATGAAGAAGGCGGCCGTGTTCTTGGACATGTCGTTGAATGCGTTCATGATTGGCAGCTTGTCGTAGCCCATCGTTCGGCGCATGGGTGAGATTACTCAGATTCGCGGATTCCACGCCGACTTCTGCGCTTGGGTCGCTGCGCGGCACGACTGACGACCCGTGTGCAGGTCTCGGCGAAATCCTCGCGAGTTCTGCACTACGGTCGCCCTGCCGGGTTGTCTTGCAAGCGATTCGGCGTCCGCGACCGCCGGTCACATCTCCCAACGCGCCGTCAGCACGCCGAGCGCGCCGAGAGCGACCGCCGCAGCCGTCGACGTCCGCAGCACGGTCGGACCGAGGCGCACCGGGATCGCTCCCGCTTCCGACAACGCTGCGATCTCGCCGTCACTAATGCCGCCTTCTGGACCGACGACGAGCACCACCGAATGCGTATCCGCCAGAGGCACTTTCGCCAACGGCCCAGTTGCCGACTCGTGCAGCGCCAGCACCACGGCGCCGTCCGCGGTCATGTCGCCGACGGTGCGGACCAGTTCGGGCGTGGACACCAACGAGCTGACCGCCGGAATGTAGGCGCGACGGGATTGCCTTGCCGCCGAACGCGCGACGGCCTGCCACCGCCGGAGGCCCTTGTCCACCTTGGCCGACGATTCCCACCGCGCCACGCAACGCTCGGACTGCCAGGCGACGAACGCATCGGCGCCTGCCTCGGTGGCCAGCTCGACGGCCAATTCAGAGCGCTCCGACTTGGGCAGCGCCTGCACCACCGTGATCCGTGGACTCGGCGCCTCGACCGTCCGGCGTTCAAGGACCCGCGCGGACAGCCTGCCCTTCGCGGCGCCCTCGATCACGCACTGCGCGACGACGCCAGCACCGTCGCCGAGATCCAGTTCCTCACCGGTTCGGATCCGTCGCACGTTGGCGGCATGAAAGCCCTCGTCACCCTCGACGACGGCGAGCCCACCGACCTCGGGCAGCGCGTCGACGTAGAACAGCGGTCGGCTCATCGAGCCGACTTAGCGGCCCGTGAACGTCTCGCGCAGCCGGCTGAACAGTCCGCCCGCGGCGGGCCCGGCGTGCGTCGACTTCACTTCCGCCACGTCGCGAGTGCGGTGCTCCTTGAGCTTGAGCAGCAGATCGGTGTCCTGCTGATCGAGCCGCGTCGGCACCACGACGTCGACGTGGGCGTGCAGGTTGCCGCGCACCCCCGACCGTAGGTGCGGCATGCCGTGGCCCCGCAAGGTGACGACCGAACCCGGCTGGGTTCCCGCCGCGATGTCGATCTCCGTGGGGCCGTCCAGGATCGCGTCGACGGTGACGGAGGTACCCAACGCCGCGTCGACCATCGGCACCGAGACAGTGCAGTGCAGGTCGTCGCCGTCGCGCACGAAGATGTCGTGGGGCTGTTCGTGGACCTCGACGTACAGATCGCCTGCCGGCCCACCGCCGGGGCCCACCTCGCCCTGCGCCGCCAACCGGACGCGCATGCCCTCACCGACACCGGCAGGAATCTTGACGCTGACCTCGCGGCGCGCGCGCACCCGGCCGTCGCCACCGCACCGGTGGCAGGGATCGGGGATGACCTCGCCGACGCCGCCGCACACCGGACACGGCCGCGACGTCATCACCTGACCGAGCAGCGACCGCTGCACGCTCTGCACCTCACCGTGCCCGCCGCAGGTGTCACACGTGACCGGCGTGGTGTCGCCGTGCGTGCCCTTGCCATGGCACAGGTCGCACAGGATCGCGGTGTCGACGGTGACCTGCTTGGTCACCCCGGTCGCGCATTCTGACAGATCCATCCGCATCCGCAGCAGCGAATCCGAGCCGGGCCGCACCCGGCCGATCGGCCCCCGCGCGCCACCGCCGCCGCCGAAGAACGCCTCGAACACGTCACCGAGCCCGCCGAACCCGGCGAACCCGTTGCCCGCCGACGCCCCCGCGCTCTCCATCGGGTCACCGCCCAGGTCGACGATGCGGCGCTTCTCCGGATCGCTGAGCACCTCGTAGGCGACGCTGATCTCCTTGAACCGAGCCTGCGCACCCTCGTCGGGGTTGACGTCCGGATGCAGCTCGCGCGCCAGCCTGCGGTACGCCTTCTTGATGTCCGAATCGCTCGCGCCCTTGCTCACTCCGAGCAGGCCGTAATAGTCGCGTGCCACGCTAACCCTTCCCATGCCGCATCCAGCGGCTACTCGCACCCCTTATCGGGTGCCCAAGACTTCGCCTATGTAGAGAGCAACCGCCGCGACGTTGGCAATGGTTCCCGGATAGTCCATACGCGTGGGACCAACCACACCCATGCCGCCGTACACCTTGCCCGAGCTGCCGTAGCTGGTGCTGACCACCGACGTTCCGGCCATCTGCTCGGCCTCGGTTTCATGCCCGATTCGTACCGTGACCTTACCGGTCTCCTGCTGCACGGCCAGCAACCGCAAGACGACGACCTGTTCCTCGAGCGCTTCGAGCACCGAACGCAGCGATCCGCCGAAGTCGGCGGTGTTGTGCGTCAGATTGGCGGTACCGCCCAGCAGCAGCCGCTCTTCCCTGTGCTCGACGAGGGTCTCGACCAGCACGGTGGCGGCGCGGCCCACGGCGTCGCCCAGTCCGCCGCGGCCGTCGAGCTGGGCGGCCAGGTCTGCCACGGCGATGGACGCCGCCGACAATGGCTTGCCCTCCAGCGCGGCACCAAGGCGCTCGCGCAGCTGCGCCAGCTGGTGATCGTCGATGGCGTCGCCGAGTTCGACGACGCGCTGGTCGACCCGGCCGGTGTCGGTGATGAGCACCAGCAACAGGCGGGCCGGCGTGAGCGCCACCACCTCGAGGTGGCGCACGCTCGACGTAGACAACGTCGGGTACTGCACGATCGCCACCTGCCTGGTGAGCTGTGCCAGCAAGCGCACCGCACGCCGCAGCACGTCGTCGAGGTCGACACCGGACTCCAGGAACGTCAGGATCGCCCGTCGCTCGGCAGCCGACAGCGGCTTCACGTCGTCGAGCCGGTCGACGAACTCGCGGTAGCCCTTCTCGGTGGGCACGCGGCCCGAACTGGTGTGGGGCTGGGCGATGTAGCCCTCGGCCTCCAGCACCGCCATGTCGTTGCGCACGGTAGCGCTCGACACCCCGAGATTGTGACGCTCGACGAGGGTCTTGGACCCAATCGGTTCCTTGGTGGAAACGAAGTCCGCGACGATGGCGCGCAGCACCTCGAAGCGACGGTCGTCAGCACTACTCATCGTTCACCTCCAGGTTCACCGTCATTTTACGGTGCCGAGCAGCGCCGACACCGCGCGAGCAAGCTTCGTTGCCGAGGACAACACGAGCAAGGGGCACTAATCTCATGTCATGCCGACGCCGAAGTCGCGGGTTTCCCCGTCAGCGGAGGCGCGTCCGTGATCTTCAAGGGCGTCCGCGAGGGCAAACCGTACCCCGAACACAACCTGTCCTACCGGCAGTGGGCGCAGATCCCACCGCGGCAGATCCGGCTCGACGAACTGGTCACCACCACCACGGTGCTGGCACTCGACCGGCTGCTGTCGGAGGATTCGACGTTCTACGGCGACCTATTCCCGCACGCCGTCCGGTGGGAGGGCGTGGTCTACCTCGAGGACGGTGTGCACCAGGCGGTGCGGGCCGCGTTGCGCAACCGGACGGTGTTGCATGCGCGGGTCTTCGACATGGATCTGCCGCTCGCCGAGCAGGTGTAGGCGCTTCCCGCTACCGCTCGATCCGGCGGAGCAGATACACCCCTGTGACGGCCTGCCACGCGTAGACGGCATAGACCGCACCGCGCTCCCATGCGCCGACGGGTATGGCGGCGTGCGCCGCGGGGAACTGCAAGGCCACCAAACATGCGAAGCCAAGAACCGCGAATGCGACCGACACCAACCGGTACGCCCGCGACGCACCCGCCCGCCGCAGCGCCGACGATCCGGCCAGTGCCGCGGCGTTACCACCCGCGATGGCGAAGAACGCCCCGACGCCGTGCCAGTCGGCACCGCCCCCGAGGGGCGGCCCGCTGTGCACCGTGGCGACCAGGACGTTGCCGACGGCGATGGGCACGGTGAGCGCCAGCAGCACCCACGCCTTGGGGGCCCGACCCGACGCGACCAGTAACGCTGCCCCGGCAGGAAACAGCAGCGCCTGCATGACGAACGCGGCGTTCATCAGCGGCGCGAGCGGAGAGAGGCCGGGAACGCCGAGCGTGCTGATGTAGTCGTCGGCGTAGCTATAGGTGGGCGCGAAGGCCACGGCCGCGATCGCCTCGAACAGGAAGAAGCCGACCGCTGAGACGATCCACAGCAGCGCGCCCGTCTTGGCGAAGGCCATCCGCCGGGCCTCTGAAGTCACGGCCCCCAACGTAGAGGGCTAGGTCTGGCCGCCCGCCATGGCCTCGCGCAGGCTGCGCGGACGCACGCTATGCGCTGCGCGCCTCGGCTATTCGTTGCTGCGCTTCCCCAGGCGATATTCGCAACCGCCTGGCAAGGACATCTGCCCATGAGGCCCCGCCTAACACAGCGGGGTCGCCGTCGCTGATCAGCTGTCCAATCAGTCGCCGATCGAGAGCCTTCATCTTCTTCTCCAGCTCTTCGAGCTCCTTGAGGAGCTGCTGCTTCTCGGGGCGGCTCAGCGTGTCCAACGGCAGCGACGCAAGTTCTCGTTGCCCGGCTTTTACGGCATCGAGTGCCGCCATGACTTGATTTCTAGTCGAATGCATGTTCGAAACAATATCTGGACGGTCCGACATCGATGAAAGTTGATCCAGGTCTGCGCGCATGCAAGCTCCGCCGAGATAGTTGGCGCGAGCGTGCGTGTTTGTCGTGCGCCACGCCGCGGAATGGCAGCAATCTGCGCACCCTCGCGAATCGGTGAAATCCCTTGCACCACTTTGGTTTCACTAGTCACATCTGAGGGCGAGAACTAGGCGGCCTACTCCCCCGCGACCAGGACGTCACGCACCACACCGTCCGCGAGCAGACGGCCGCGGTCGGTCAGGACCAGCCGATCGGCCTGGTGCTCCACCAGTCCGTCGGCCACGGCGACGTCCGCCCGGTGAATCTCGGTGTCCGTCAGCACGTTCAGGGGTAATCCCGTGCGCAGCCGCAACCGCAACATCACCTCCTCGGTGTGGCGGTCGGTGGCGTCCAGTTCCTCGGAGTCTGCGACCGGCAGCACACCGTCGGCCAAGGACTGCGCATAAGCATTGGGATGCTTGACATTCCACCAACGCGTGCTGCCGACGTAGCCGTGCGCACCTGGCCCGGCGCCCCACCACTCACCGCCGTCCCAGTACCCGAGGTTGTGTCGGCACTCTCCGCCGGGTCGGCTCCAGTTCGACACCTCATACCAGTCGAAGCCGGCGTCGGACAGTCGCGCGTCGAGCAGCTCATAGCGCTGCGCGAGCACTTCGTCGTCGGTCAGCGTGATCTCACCGCGCCGCACCCGCCGGGCCATGGCAGTGCCGTCCTCCACGACCAGCGCATAGCCCGACACGTGGTCGACGCCGGCTTCGATCGCCGCGTCGACCGAGCGGCGCAGATCGTCGTCGGTTTCACCCGGCGTGCCGTAGATGAGGTCGAGATTGACGTGATCGAACCCGGCGGCCCGAGCCTCGGCGGCGGCCGCCAACGGACGCCCCGGCGAGTGCACCCTGTCCAATACCGCCAGCACGTGCGGTGCCACCGATTGCATGCCCAGCGAGATGCGGGTGAAGCCGGCCGCGCGCAGTTCCCCGAAGAACTCCGTCGAGGTGGATTCGGGGTTGGCCTCGGTGGTCACCTCGGCGTCGGCGGCGAGAGTGAAGTTGTCGCGGATGGCATCGAGCACGTCATGCAGGCCGGCGCCGCCGAGCAGCGACGGCGTCCCACCGCCGACGAAGACGGTCTCGACTTCCTGAGGCTGGGAGCGCTCGGCGGCGAGCTTCAACTCCACCCGCAGCGCGGCCAGCCAGCCGTCGGGGTTGGCGCCGCCCAGCTCGGAGGGCGTATAGGTGTTGAAGTCGCAGTATCCGCAGCGGGTGGCACAGAAGGGCACGTGCACGTAGATCCCGAACGGCCTCGCGATGTCGGCGCGCATGCCGGGCAGTGGCGCGGGCGCAGGTCGGAGGGTCACACCACCAGTCTCCCAGAGCCGAGTTTTACTCACGTTGAGCGCAAGTTTGTCCCGGTTAGGGTGGGTGCCGCCCTCCGTGGCACAATGGCTACCGTGCATGCCGCCCTCAGCTCCACTAGCCGCGTATCGCTCGTGGCTCGGCGGCACATCGATTTCAAGCGTGTTTGCAGCTGTTGCTGTCTGCCTTGACGTCGTAGACCTGCCCACCCAGTACTTTCAGCTGGCCGCCGGATCTGCGCCGCCGGACAGCCACCGGTGATCAAGCGCGATTCCTAGGCCGGCTCCTCCCATGAAGGGGCCAATCAATGACTCAGGCCGATACCCCGCCTGCTAGCAAGGCCAAGCCTGCCAAGCGACCACGTGGCGAGGGCCAGTGGGCGCTCGGCTACCGCGAGCCGCTCAACGCCAACGAGCAGTCCAAGAAGGACGACAACCCGCTCAACGTGCGGGCCCGCATCGAGAACATCTACGCCCCGGGTGGCTTCGACAGCATCGACAAGGGCGACCTGCGCGGCCGATTCCGCTGGTGGGGCCTCTACACCCAGCGCAAAGAAGGCTACGACGGCACCTGGACCGGTGACGAGAACACCGACATGCTCGAAGATTCGTTCTTCATGCTTCGGGTGCGGTGCGACGGCGGCGCGTTGTCCGCGGCTGCGCTGCGCACGCTCGGTGGCATCTCCACCGAGTTCGCCCGCGACACCGCCGACATCTCCGACCGCGAGAACGTCCAGTACCACTGGATCCGGGTCGAGGACATGCCGGAGATCTGGAATCGGCTCGACGCCGTCGGCCTGCAGACCACCGAGGCGTGCGGCGACTGCCCGCGCGTCGTGCTCGGCTCCCCCTTGGCGGGCGAGTCGCTCGACGAGGTGATCGACGGCACCCCCGCGATCGACGAGATCGTGCGGCGCTACATCGGCAAGCCCGAATACTCCAACCTGCCGCGCAAGTTCAAGACCGCGATCTCCGGTCTGCAGGACGTGGTGCACGAGGTCAACGACGTGGCGTTCATCGGCGTCGAGCACCCCGAGCACGGACCAGGCTTCGACCTCTGGGTCGGCGGCGGCCTGTCCACCAACCCGATGTTGGGCCAGCGGGTCGGCGCGTGGGTGCCGCTCGACGAGGTGCCCGAGGTCTGGGAGGGCGTGGTCAGCGTGTTCCGCGACTACGGCTACCGCAGGCTGCGGGCCAAGGCGCGGCTGAAGTTCCTGATCAAGGACTGGGGCGTAGAAAAATTCAGGGAAGTTCTCGAACGGGAATACCTGAAACGTCCCCTCGTAGACGGGCCGGCGCCGGATCCGGTTACGCGCCCGATCGACCACGTCGGGGTGCAGCGGCTCAAGAACGGCCTCAACGCCGTCGGCGTCGCGCCGATCGCGGGCCGGGTGTCCGGCACCATCCTGTCGAAGGTGGCCGACCTGGCCGAGGCCGCAGGCTCCGACCGCATCCGCTTCACGCCGTATCAGAAGCTGATCATCCTCGACGTGCCCGATGACAAGCTCGACGAGCTCAAGGCGGGCCTTGACGCTCTCGGCCTGCCTGCACAGCCGTCGCACTGGCGACGCAACCTGATGGCGTGCACGGGCATCGAGTTCTGCAAGCTGTCGTTCGCCGAGACCCGCAAGCGGGCCCAGGTGCTGGTGCCGGAGCTGGAGAAGCGGCTCGAGGACATCAACGCCCAACTCGACGTTCCGGTCACCGTCAACATCAACGGCTGCCCCAACTCATGCGCGCGCATCCAGGTCGCCGACATCGGCTTCAAGGGCCAGATGGTCGACGACGGTGACGGCCCGGTCGAGGGTTTTCAGGTCCACTTGGGCGGCAGCCTGGGCCTGGACAGCGGATTCGGCCGCAAGTTGCGCCAGCACAAGGTGGTTTCCAGCGAGCTCGGCGACTACATCGAGCGGGTGGTTCGCAACTTCGTGAAACAACGAGAGCAGGACGAGCGTTTCGCTACGTGGGCGTTACGAGCGGACGAGGCGGATTTGAGGTGAACGGTTTGACGACGGAGTCTGATCTGATCGAGCTGGCCGAGCGCGGCGCGGCGGAGCTGGACGGCGCCAGCGCCGAGGAGCTGCTGGCCTGGACCGACGAGCACTTCGGCGGCCAGTACGTGGTCGCCTCGAACATGCAGGACGCGGTGCTGGTGGACCTGGCCGCCAAGGTGCGGCCCGGCGTTGACGTGCTGTTCCTGGACACCGGCTACCACTTCGTCGAGACCATCGGCACCCGTGACGCCGTCGAGGCTGTCTACGACGTCAACGTCGTGAACGTCACTGCGGAGAACTCCGTGGCCAAGCAGGACGAGCTGTTCGGCAAGGATCTGTTCGCCCGCGAGCCGAACGAGTGCTGCCGCATGCGCAAGGTCGAGCCGTTGGGCAAGGCGCTGCGCGGCTATTCCGCGTGGGTGACCGGCATCCGGCGGGTCGAGGCGCCGACGCGCGCCAACGCCCCGCTGATCAGCTGGGACAAGGCCTTTGGCCTGGTGAAGATCAACCCGCTTGCCGCCTGGTCGGACGACGACATGCAGGAGTACATCGACGCCAACGGCATCCTCGTCAATCCCCTTGTCTACGAGGGTTATCCGTCGATCGGTTGCGCTCCCTGCACGGCCAAGCCCATCGAGGGCGCCGACCCGCGCAGCGGACGTTGGCAGGGCCTGGCGAAGACGGAGTGCGGGCTGCACGCGTCGTGAGGCTGATGTGACCACGCTCGTCCTCACCGCGCACGGGTCAGCCGACCCGCGTTCGGCGGAGACGGCCTTCGCCGTCGCCGACCGGATCCGCCGGTTGCGGCCGGGCCTCGACGTCCGCTCGGCGTTCTGCGAGCAGACCTCGCCGAATCTGCGCGACGTGCTCGCAGACGTGGACGACGGTGCCGTCGTCACGCCGCTGCTGCTGGCCAGCGCGTATCACGCCCACGTCGACATTCCGGCCATCATCGAGGATTCCGGTCGTCGGGTCCGGCAGGCCGACGTGCTCGGCGAGGATGACCGGTTGCTCGCAGTGATGCGGCAACGACTGACCGAGGCCGGCGTGTCCCCCGATGACGACCGCGTCGGCGTGCTGGTGGTGGCGGTCGGTTCGTCGCGCCCGGCGGCCAACGCCGAAACGGCCACGGTCGCCACGACGTTGGCCCGCGAAACCCGTTGGGCCGGAGCCGTTGCCGCGTTTGCGACGGGCCCGCGACCGACCGTGGCGATGGCTGCGCAACGCCTGCGTCGCCGCGGCGCCACGCGCATCGTCGTCGCGCCGTGGTTCTTGGCTCATGGGCGGATCACCGACCGCGTCGAACGGGTCGCCGAAGCCGAGGGCCTCGTGATGGCGCAACCGCTCGGCGCCCATAGCCTGGTAGCCGAGACGGTCCTCGACCGGTTCGACCGCGCGCTCGCCTTGGCGCAGGCGGCCTAGCCCCTACGCCTTGCTCAGGACGTCGGCGTCGTCAGTCGTCGGCAGCTCGGTGCCGCCGGGAATCGGCGGAACCCGCGTGGCGCGGACGTAGACGGTGTCGCCCTCGTGCAGTCCCAGCGCCTCGGCGTCGCCGCGGGTGATCTGCGCGGTGAACGGCCCGTTGTTGGCCGACGCCGTGAGCTCCACGCGAACCTCGAAGCCCAGCACCACGATTCGGTCGATCGTGGCCCGGATGACGCCCGTCGACTGCACGCTGCCGTCGGTCTGGGCGATCGCCATGTCGGGGTTGCGGCCCACCCGAATGTCGTGCGGGCGCACCAGCGTGCCGTTCAACGACGACACCGCGCCGAGGAACGACATGACGAACGCATTGGCGGGGCTGTCGTACACCTCGGTCGGCGATCCGATCTGCTCGATGCGGCCCTTGTTGAGCACCGCGATCCGGTCGGCCACGTCGAGGGCCTCGGCCTGATCGTGCGTGACGAGCACCGTGGTCACGTGCACCTCGTCGTGCAGGCGGCGCAGCCAGGCGCGAAGGTCCTCGCGCACCTTGGCGTCCAGCGCACCGAACGGTTCGTCGAGCAGCAGCACCTGCGGATCCACGGCGAGCGCACGGGCAAGGGCCATGCGCTGACGCTGGCCGCCGGACAGCTGATTCGGATAGCGGGTCTGGAAGCCGGCCAGCCCGACGATCTCGAGGAGGTTGTCGACCTTCTCCTTGATCTCGGCCTTGGGCAGCTTGCGGATCTTCGGTCCGAAGGCCACGTTGTCCCGGACCGTGAGGTGCTTGAACGCCGCGTAGTGCTGGAACACGAAGCCGATGCCCCTGCGCTGCGGCGGAACCCGGGTGACGTCCTCACCCTTGATCGTGATGACGCCGCTGTCGGGCTGATCGAGCCCGGCGATGGCCCGCAGCAGCGTCGACTTGCCGGAACCACTGGGACCCAGCAGGGCGGTCAGTGAGCCCTCGGGGACGTCGAAGTCGATGTTGTCCAGCGCGACGAAGTCGCCGTAGCGCTTGTTGGCGCCACGCACGGTGATCGCATTGGTGGTCATGAAAGCAACTCTCTCTCGAAGCCTATTTTGCAGCCCGGGCACGCCGGGCGTCGAGGATCACTTGCACGATGAGCACGAACACGGCCACCGTCATCAACAGCGTCGACACCGCGTATGCGCCGTACTCGGCGCCGCGGCTGTAGCGATCGGCCACCAGCAACGTCAACGTCTGCGAGGTCCCGGGCAGGTTGGACGACACCATGATCACCGCACCGAACTCACCGAGCGTCCTGGCGATGGTCAGCACGATGCCGTAGGTCAACCCCCACCGAATGGAAGGCAGGGTGATCTTCCAGAAGGTCTGCCACCACTGCGACCCCAGCGTGGCGGCCGCCTCCTCCTGGTCGGTACCCAGCTCGTGCAGAACCGGTTCCACCTCCCGGATCACGAACGGGACGGTGACGAAGATGCTGGCCAGCACGATGCCGGGCAGCCCAAAGATGATCTTGAAGCCGAGGTTGTTCTCCACGAAGCCGAGCGCTCCGGCCGAACCCCACAACAGGATGAGGGCGACACCGACGACCACCGGGGACACCGCGAAGGGCAGGTCGATCACCGCTTGCAGGGCGCTCTTGCCGCGGAACCTGTTGCGGGCCAGCACCAGTGCGGTGGGCACCCCGAACAACACGTTGAGCGGCACCACGATCGCCACCACCAACAGCGATAGTTGCAATGCCGACACCGCGGCGGGTGTGCTGATCGACGCGAAGAACGCACCGACGCCCGGCTGAAAGGTGCGCCACAGGATGAGCCCCACCGGCACGATCACCAGGATCGTCACGTAGGCCAGCGCGAGGAACCGCACCAGATAACGCACCGCGGGCGAGAGGGTCATTGCGCCAGTTCCTCACGCTTGGCTGCTCGGGAGCCAACGGCCCGCAGGATGAACAGCACGACGAATGAAACCACAAGCAGCACAATCGAAATCGCCGCCGCACCCGTGCGATCGTCGTTCTCGATCAGCGTCCGGATCCACTGCGAGGAGACTTCCGTCTCGCCGGGCACGGCGCCGCCGATCAGCACGACGGAGCCGAACTCCCCGATCGCCCGGGAGAAGGCCAGGCCGGCGCCGGACAGCAGCGACGGCAACAGTGCGGGCAGGATGATCTTGGTCAGGATGGTGAAGGTGTTCGCGCCCAGCGACGCCGCCGCCTCCTCGACGTCCCGGTCGAGTTCCAGTAGGACGGGTTGCACCGAGCGCACCACGAACGGCAGCGTGACGAAGAGCAGCGCCACCCCGATGCCCCACTTGGTGTGCTGCAGGTGCAGGTCGACCGGGCTGTTCGGTCCGTAGAGCGCCAACATCACCAGGCTGGCGACGATGGTCGGCAGCGCGAACGGCAGGTCGATCACGGCGTCGACCAGCCGCTTGCCCGGGAAGTCGTCGCGGGTCAGCACCCACGCCACCAGCAGGCCGAACACCAGGTTGACCGCGGTGACGCCGATGGAGACGGTCACGGTGACCTTGAACGACTCGATGGCGGCGTTGGAGGTCACCTCCTGCACGAAGGCGTCCCAGCCACCTCCGGCGGCCTGCCATACGATCGCCGCCAGGGGCAGCAACACGATGACGGACAGCCAGATGGATGCCGCGCCGACGCGCAGCGAGGTAGTGCCGAATCGTCGGGTCAACAGACCGCCAGGCCCGCCCGAGCCACCGCTTCCGGTGGCCTCGGGTTTTGGCTCGACGATTGTTGTCATCCCGTGGCCTGCTTGTAGATCTTCGTGATGCTGCCGTTCTCCTTGTCGAACAACGCAGGATCGACGTCGCTCCATCCGCCCAGGTCCGCGATGGTCCACAACTTCTGCGGCGCCGGGAAGTCCTTGGCGAAGTCGGCCGCCACCGCGGGATCGACGGGACGGAACCCGGCCTGTGCCCAGATCTTCTGGCCCTCGGGGGTGTAGAGGAAGTTCTTCAGCGCGTTGGCCTGTTGGAGGTGGGCACTGGAGGTAACCACGGCGACGGGGTTCTCGATCTTGAAGGTCTGCGGCGGGTTGACGTGCTCGACGTCCTTGCCCTGCCGCTCGATGTTGATCGCCTCGTTCTCGTAGCTGATCAACACGTCACCCGTGCCCTGAAGGAACACGTCGGTGGCCTCGCGGCCGGAGCCGGGTCGGGTCTTGACGTGCTCGGTCACCAGCTTGTTGACGAAGTCCAGGCCTGCCTGGGAGTCCTTGCCGCCGTTGCTCTTGGCGGCGTACGGAGCGAGCAGATTCCACTTGGCCGAGCCGGAGCTCAGCGGGCTCGGGGTGACGACCTCGATCCCTGGCTGAAGCAAGTCGTCCCAGTCCTTGATGTTCTTCGGGTTGCCCTTGCGCACGACCAGTGAAACCACCGATCCGAACGGGATACCCTTGGTGGCGTCCGCGTTCCAGTCCTTGGCCACCTTGTCGGCCTTGACCAGCCGGGTGACGTCGGGTTCGACGGAGAAGTTGACGATGTCGGCGGGCTTGCCGTCGACCACGCCGCGGGACTGGTCTCCCGATGCGCCGTACGACGTCGTCACCGCGACGCCCTTGCCCTCGGGAGTGGCTGCAAACGCGGGGATGATCTTGCTCCAGCCTGGCTCGGGCACGGCGTACGCGACGAGGGTCAGGGTGGTGTCGGCCTTGGGGCCGCCGGTGTCACCTGCGACGTCGCTGGATCCGCCGCCACAGGCGGCCAGCAGCGTCGCCGTGATGCCGAGGGCGCCGACGGACATCCAGGTTTTGATCCGGTTGGACTGTGAGTGGGGCATGGTGACCTTTCCTTGCGGGCGTTTGAACGGAGAACCCCGTCACGACGGCAAGGCGATGGATCAGCGTGGACGCATGGACAGCGACAGCCGACACCAAACCGGGGACGGGTTGGAGTCAGCGACAACAGTGGACGTCTGCAACGGCGCAAGTACCCACGGCAATGAGAGCCAGGATGTGGCTCTCAGTTTTGCCGGACGCTGCGTGCATGGCGCGAAGCCTAACAGAGTTCGCCCGGCGGGCAGGAGCGGAGCGACCGGGGGTGACCGAGCAAGTTGATCAACGGGTGAAAAGCCACAACGTGATCACCAGGATCACCAGGATGACCAGCACCAACGTCACGCGGGACCGTGGCAGGCCCGTCATGATTCGTCCTCGTCGGTGCGCTTGCCCTTCAACAGCTGGATGCCGTTGCCCAGTGCCCCGTCCAGCACCACCGCGGCGCCGTAGGCCAGCAGCAGCACCACCGGCATCACCACGATGGTCTGGACGACGAACCCGAGCCCGGACAGCCACAGCTCGACGCCGTCCCACCAATTGAGGATGCCGCTCACCTGGTCCACCCTACGATCAACGTCGTGGCGATCCCCGACGAGGCAGCTCACGAAGCGACGACGTGCCTGGTCGCCGGTGGTGGACCCGCGGGCATGATGCTGGGTCTCCTACTGGCCCGGGCGGGCATCGACGTCACGGTGATGGAGAAGCACGCCGACTTCCTGCGCGACTTCCGCGGCGACACCGTGCACGCCAGCACGCTGCGACTGCTGGACGAGCTGGGACTCGGGGACGCCTTCGCGGCCGTTCCCCACCGCATGATCGACGGCGTCAACGCGACCATTCAGGACACGACGTTGCGCGTCGACCTGACCAAACTGCCAGGTCCGCACAAGCACATCGCCCTGGTGCCGCAGTGGGACTTCCTGGAGATGCTCGCCAGCGCAGCCGAGGTGGAGCCGACCTTCCGGCTGATGCGCAGTACGGAGGTGTTGGGCGCCGTGCGTTCCGGCAAGCGCGTGACGGGCGTGCGGTACCGCGCGGCCGACGGCGCCGTGCGCGAGATGCGCGCCGATCTGGTGGTGGCGTGCGACGGCCGGGCGTCGACGCTGCGGGCGGCGTCGGGCCTGAGGCAACGAAACTTCGGCGCCCCGATGGACGTGTGGTGGTTCCGGGTGCCCCGCCACGACGGCGATCCGGCCGGGCTGAACGGCATCTTCCAGTCCGGGCACGGCTGCGCGCTGATCGACCGCGGCGACTACTTCCAGATCGCCTATCTGATCCGCAAGGGCGCCGACGCGGCGATGCGCGCCGAGGGCATCGAGTCGTTGCGTCGTCAGGTCACCGCACTGGCGCCGTGGCTCGCCGACAGGATGGATGCACGTCGACGTCCTTCGACGACGTCAAATTGCTTGACGTGCAACTGAATCGGCTGCGCCGCTGGTACACCGACGGGCTGTTGCTGATCGGCGACGCGGCGCACGCGATGTCGCCGATCGGCGGCGTCGGGATCAACCTGGCCGTGGCCGACGCCGTGGCCGCCGGCAGGATCCTCGCCGAACCACTGCGCCGAGAGTCGGTGACCACCAGAAATCTCGCGCGGGTGCAGGCCCGGCGGTGGCTGCCCGCCGCCATCATTCAGCGGGTGCAGCGGCTGGTCCAGGACCGGGCCATCGCGGTCGCGCTGGACGCCGAAGGTGGCGTCGGAACCGCACCCCGTGGGGTGCGCATCGCCGGCCGAATCCCCGTGCTCCGCTCCATGGTCGCCTACGGCGTGGCGATCGGTCCGTTGCCCGAGCACGCGCCCGCCTACGCGCGACGCTGAACCCGACACGGCCGCACGAGTAGACGGCGAGTACCTGCGCAGTCGATGATGTGCGACATGGTTCTGCAGCACACCGAGCACGCCGACGAAAACGGCGAGGCCAACGGCGTACCCGAGGCGCCCTACACGGTGACCGCCCCCGTGCCGTACGCACCGGGCGGCGCGTTGCGGAATCCGTTCCCGCCGATCGCGGACTACGCGTTCCTGTCGGACTGCGAGAACAGCTGCCTGGTCTCGTCGGCCGGCTCGGTGGAATGGATGTGCGTACCGCGGCCCGACTCCCCCAGCGTGTTCGGGGCCATCCTGGACCGCGGCGCGGGGCACTTCCGGCTCGGACCGTACGGCGTGACCGTGCCCGCGGCCCGGCGCTACCTGCCGGGCAGCCTCATCCTCGAGACGACGTGGCAGACCCACACCGGCTGGCTGATCGTGCGCGACGCGCTGGTGATGGGGCCCTGGCACGACATCGACACCCGGTCGCGGACGCACCGCCGCACGCCGATGGACTGGGACGCCGAGCACATCCTGCTGCGGACGGTGCGCTGCGTCAGTGGCGTCGTGGAACTGGTGATGAGCTGCGAACCGGCGTTCGACTACCACCGCGAGGCCGCCACCTGGGAGTACTCGGCCGCGGCGTACGGCGAGGCCATCGCGCGGGCAGGCAAGCACCCGGAGGCGCATCCGACGCTTCGGCTGACCACCAACCTGCGCATCGGCCTCGAGGGTCACGAAGCGCGGGCCCGGACGCGACTCAACGAGGGCGACAACGTGTTCGTCGCACTGAGCTGGTCCAAGCACCCGGCGCCGCAGACCTTCGACGAAGCCTCCGAGAAGATGTGGAAGACCAGCGAGGCGTGGCGACAGTGGATCAACATCGGCGACTTCCCCGACCACCCGTGGCGGTCGTATCTGCAGCGCAGCGCGCTGACCCTTAAGGGCTTGACCTACTCACCGACCGGCGCCCTGCTGGCCGCGAGCACCACGTCGCTACCGGAAACCCCTCAGGGCGAACGCAACTGGGACTACCGCTACGCGTGGGTGCGTGACTCGACGTTCGCGCTGTGGGGTCTGTACACGTTGGGCCTGGATCGTGAGGCCGACGACTTCTTCGCGTTCATCGCCGACGTGTCGGGTGCCAACAACGGTGAGCGCCACCCACTTCAGGTGATGTACGGCGTCGGCGGCGAGCGCAGCCTGGTCGAGGAGGAGTTGAACCACCTCTCCGGTTACGACAACTCCCGCCCCGTCCGCATCGGCAACGGCGCGTTCGACCAGATGCAGCACGACATCTGGGGCACCATGCTCGACTCGGTGTATCTGCACGCCAAGTCGCGTGAGCAGATCCCGGAGATGTTGTGGCCGGTGCTCAAGAATCAGGTCGAGGAGGCCGTCAAGCACTGGAAGGAACCCGACCGCGGCATCTGGGAGGTGCGCGGCGAGCCGCAGCACTTCACGTCGAGCAAGGTGATGTGCTGGGTGGCGCTGGATCGCGGCTCGAAACTGGCTGAGCTACAAGGCGAGAAGAGCTATGCCCAGCAGTGGCGGGCGATCGCCGAGGAGATCAAGGCCGACATCCTGGCCCACGGCGTCGACCACCGCGGCGCGCTGACCCAGCGCTACGGCGACGACGCGTTGGACGCGTCGCTGCTGCTCGTTCCGTTGGTGCGGTTCCTGCCGTCCGACGACCCGCGGGTTCGGGCGACGGTGTTGGCCATCGCCGACGAGCTCACCGAGGACGGCCTGGTGCTGCGCTACCGCGTCGAGGAGACCGACGACGGGCTGTCCGGCGAGGAGGGCACCTTCACCATCTGCTCGTTCTGGCTGGTGTCGGCGCTCGTCGAGATCGGTGAGATCAGCAGGGCCAAGCACCTGTGCGAGCGGCTGCTGTCGTTCGCCAGCCCGCTGCATCTGTACGCCGAGGAGATCGAGCCGCGCACCGGCCGGCACCTTGGCAACTTCCCGCAGGCGTTCACCCACCTGGCGCTGATCAACGCCGTGGTGCACGTCATCCGCGCCGAGGAGGAAGCCGACAGCACCGGCGTGTTCCAGCCGGCCAACGCGCCGACGTAGACCTCAGCGCCGGGCGAGCAGCCACGCCTGCCCGTCGCCCTCGCCGGCGGCAACCGGATCGAGTGCGGCGAACGCCGCGGGCAACTCACCCGCGACGGCGCGGAACGGCCCTGGCGCACCGCCTACTTCGCTGAGCGCACTGATGGCCAGCAGTCCGCCGGGCGCCAGCCGGTCGATGATCGCGCGGTCCAACCGCCGGTCGCGGAACCGGTGACACAGCACCACGTCCAGCGGTGGGCCGGGCGGCAATCCGTCGTCGAGGTCCACGGTGTCGAAGCGGCACCGCTGCGCCACCCCTGCATCCTCTGCCAGTGCGCGGGCCTGCTCGATCGCCACGCCGGACACGTCGACGCCGAGGACGGTCAGGCCACGCAGCGCCAGCCACACCGCGGCCGAACCCGATCCGCACGCGATGTCCAGCGCCGTACCCTCGTGCGGGAACACCGTTTCGTACGCGGCGAACACCGCGGGCAGTGCGGGCGCGAGCCTCGGCGTGCGGCCCGCGTACGCCGTATCCCAGCGGACCCGATCCTGCTCGCTCACATGGGTCACCCTACGAGATCGTGCCGCGTTAGTTGCCCTGCCCGCCGCGGCCGAGCGCCGCCAGGTTGGACACCGGATCCTTGCCGTTGATCAGCCAGTCGCCGAGGATCCGCGCCTTGTAGACCCGGGGATTGTGCGACGCCAGGGTGCGGGCGTTGCGCCAATGCCGGTCCAGCCCGCGCTGCTCGGACACCCCGGAGGCACCCAACGCGTCGAAAACCGTTGTGGTGGCGTGCAATGCGGCGGCGATGATGACCAGCTGCGCCTGCGTCACCGCCACCTCGGCGGCGATCAGGCGCCGCTTCGCGTTCTCCTCGTCGCCGGCCACCCGGCCCGCGACGATCCGGTCCAGTGCCGCACGCGGCTTGCGACAGCGCCGCCTCGGCGGCGAACGCGTCCGCGGACACCTCGCCGATGACGTCCAGCAGCTGCGCGTCATCCGACGGCACCTCGGCCAGCCCCTGCGGGTAGTTGCGCTTGCGGCCGACCAAGGCGGCAGAACCGTCGCGCAGCGCCGCCCGCGTGATTCCGGTGAGCACCGACAGCATCGCGGTCTGATAGAAGTGCCCTGGTAGGCAAAGCGATCCGCGGCCGGGAAGACGTCACCGCGCTCGTGCGCGGGCCCGTTCGTAGCGGGCCGTTCCGCTCGCGGTGGTGCGCTGGCCGAAGCCGTCCCAGTCGTCCACCAGCGTGACGCCCGGATCGTCGGCCCGCACCAGCGCGGTCAGCAGCTCGCCGTCCTCGCCGCGGCCCAGGACGTCGAGCCAGTCGGCGTACAGGCTGCCGGTGGCATAGAACTTCGTGCCCGGTCACCCGGAACTGGTCGCCGTCGGCCGTGACGGTGCTGACGAGGTTGGCCAGCGTGACGTTGTTGGCCTCGGTCCATCCGCCGCCGACGAACTCGCCGCCGAGGAACCGGTCGATCCAGACGTCGTTGGTGTCCGACACCGGCGCGTTGAGCCGGTCCTCGACGAAGGCCAGGTGGTTGCGCCAGATGTGCGAGACGTTCGCGTCCGCCTCGCCGAGATCGGCCAGCAGCAGGAACGTCTGTTGCAGCGAGGCGCCGAAACCGCCGCGCTGCACCGGGATTCGCAGGGTGCCGAAGCCGGCGTCGTTGAGCAACCGCACCTGTTCGTGCGGGAAGGTCCGCGCCCGCTCGCGTTCCAGGTTGGCCTCGGCGATCTTGTCGAAGGCCGGCCGGAACTGAGCCCTCAGCTCGTCGAGGTCGGCGGTGGGATTCGTCAGATACGTCGTCATTGTCCCGCGTCTCATTCGCGTCGATGCGGTAGGCGAACTGATGCTCGACGGCGACGTAGCCCAGCCGTTCGTAGAGCAGATGCGCATTGCTGCGATTGTGGATGTCGGTGCCCAGCGATGCCACGGTGAACCCGCGGCGCAGTGCGGCCAGCCAGATCTTCTTCAGCAGGAACTCACCGATGCCCCGCTTGCGCTGGTCACGCCGTACGCCGATGTAGTCGGTGTGGGCGCTGCGCTCCTCGCCCGGCGACACTCCCGCGGTGTAGGTGGAGCCGAGCACGTAGCCGACCACCTGGTCGTCGCCGGTCGACCGCGGCGATGCTGAAATCCGGTGTGAACGACCGGCTCTCGATGTGGTGCTGCCACGCGTCCGGTGTCTTGGACATGTTGCCGAAGTGCTCGAGGAAGGTGTCGAACTGCAGCTGGCGTACCTGCTCCAGAAGTCCGCGGCTGACGATCTCGGGCCATGCCAGCAAGGTGAGGCCGTCGATTGCCTCTGCGTCGAGGGCATCGGCATCCTCGCCGTCCAGCGGCTTGCGGGTGCGGATGAACTGCCCTTCCCGACGCGCGCCATGCCGGATCAGCGCGTCGATCGCGGGCTGCTGAGCGGTGCCGATGAACGTGCGCAGGAAGGCACCGGGAAGCGATGTCGCCTCCTGGCGGAACCGGGCGACCGTGTCCGCGACGACGTCCTCGACCAGGTGTGCCGGTGCGGCCGGGTCGAAGACGAAGTCCGCCAGGATCTCCGGTTGCGGCCCGTGCGGTTCGTACAGCGCCGCGTAACCGCGGACGCGTCCGTTGCGCAGCGACGATGACCGCGCCGGGGAAGGCACCGTCGAGATGCTCGGCGACATCCCGGGAATCGGCGGCGAACTTGCGCCCGGACAGGCCGCCGGTGGTCGCCAGGAAGTCGGCGATCAGTGGGTGGTCATGCGCGGTGGCCGAGTCGGCAGACCAGCTGCCGGTGATGCGCTCCGGTGCCAGTGTCATGGTGCGACCGGCTCCTTCTCGGGTCGTGCCTCCGGGTCGTCGTCGACACTCGCGCGCCTGGTGCTCTCAGCGCATCGAGGATGCCCTCGTCGGCCAGCCGCTGCTGCTCGGCCTCCGACAGCGTCTGGATGGTGCCGACCCGCTTGGCGACCTCGGGCTTGGTGGCCTTGAGGTACCAGTACCAGAGCAGACCGACCAGCAGGATGCCGCCGAAGATGAACGGCAGGATGTTGAACGGGAATTCGGGCACCGGGTAGAAGTTGCTGAAGATGACGTATCCCAGCGCCAGCGTGGCCGCCGACGACACCGCGAGACGCATCGGCGTCAGGCCTTGATCTTGTACAGCCAGATCGGGCGTCGCGATCACCACCAGCAGATAACTGATCAGGAAGCCCCAGGTGGCGACGTAGCCGCCGTAGACGTCGAACACCAGCCGGCCCGGCGAGCTGAAGGTCGCCACCACCGAGAACACGAAGGCCAGCGCACCGATGAACACCATACCGACCCACGGGGTCCTGTGCCTGGGGTGAACCTTGGTCAGCGCCTTGGGCAGCGCACCTTCGTGGGCGAAGGTGAACAGCGACCGCGCCGCCGCGGTGGTGACCGCGGTGACGAACACGATGAACGCGACGGCGACCGCTGCGCTCACGACGTAGTTGATCCATGCGACGCCGGTGGTCTCGGCGAGCTGCGGCAGCACCGCCTTGTCACCGTCGATGGCGCCGAAGAACAGAATCTGCGGGATAGGTCGCGAAGATGTAGAGCACGCCGAGCAGCAGCACGACCCGCAGCAGCGAGCGGGCGATGTTGCGGTGTGCGTCCTTGGCTTCGGCGCCCAGCGACGCGACACTCTCGAAGCCGGCATAGGAGCCGACCGCCGATACGGCCGCGATGAACGTCGCGCTGGTGCCGAGGTGCTCCGGATCCCACTGCTCCCAATCGATCCGGAACCCATAGGCGACGTACGAGCGCGACGATGATCACCAGGATCGATGCGATCGCGATCGAGTTCGAAGACCAGTTCGTACTTCGCCGCGAGCGACACACCGCGGTACGGCAGGTACACCGCGGCGGCGACCACCACGACGACCAGCAACAAGCGGAACCACGTGCGCCTCGCGACCCCAGTCCGATCGACTCGAGGAAGGAATCCAGGTAGAGCACTCCGCCGAGGGTCCCGGTGGTGGCGAAGCCGATGTAGCCGATCAGCAGGCTGAAGCCGGCGGCGTAGGCGAATCCAGGCCCAAGGCCGTTGCCGGTGTAGGTGCCCAGCGATCCCGACGAGACGGTGCGTTTGGCCTGGAAGCTGATCGTGGCCGCGATCAGGACGGTGATCACCAGGCCGACGACCACCGCCCATGCCGCGCCCTTGCCTGCCGCGAGGAACAGCGAGAACGGCACGACGGCGACGGCGACGCTGGGCGCTGCCGCGGCCAGGCCCTGCGCGAAGACACCCCAGAATCCGAGGGCGCCGCGTTCGAGCCCATGCCCTTCTGCCGAGGACAGGGCGCGACCGCCCAGATCCACGCGAGTCGGTGTCGACATGATGCCGCCTTTCTACCCCGAGTGCCACGGAATCAGTTGGCACACAGTTGTTTAACGATATGTTGATGTGACTGTCACACTGCCGCGAATTCGCCGCGGGCGTCAGCTATCAAATCGACAAGATTCTTTTGCCTGACCGGAAGGCTGCGCCAGGATGGTCGTCGGGCAGCAGGGCGGACTCGCGTACCGAACAGTCGCTGCCGCAGGCTTCGCCGGGTCGCCGGATTCGCGGGCGCGCCCGCGGCGGCGCAGCTCGGGAATCAGATACTCCGCGACGTCGGCGAAGCTGCCGGGGGTGATGTGATAGGTGATGTTGAAACCGTCGACGCCGCTCCGCTCGGCATAGGCCTCCAGCTCGTCGGCGACGGTCTGGGCGGAGCCGACGAACAGCTGACCGCCGAAACCGCCCAAGCCCACCGACGTAGTCGCGCAGGGTGATTCGGTGCCGCGCATCGGAGTCGGTGACCGCCGCCAGGATGGACCGGCTGGCGTCGGTGTCGAACTGCTCGATCGGGCGATCCACCCCGTACTCCGACCAGTCGACGCCGGACAGTGCCGACAACAGCACCAGGCCGCGCGTCCAGGTCGTGGTACTTCGCCAGGTCGTCGGCCTTGGCCCGGGCGGCGGAATCCGTGCTGTCGGTGACCACTTCGACCGACGTGAGGAACTTGATCGACTCCGGGCTTGCGGCCGTGCGCCACGGCACGCCGCCGGATGTCGTCGATGTTCGGCTCGCAGGACCTCGGGACGCGGATCACTGGCGAACACCAATTCGGCGTTGCGGGAGGCGAATTCGCGTCCGGCGGGCGACGTTCCGGCCTGGAACAGCACGGGCGTGCGCTGCGGGGACGGCTCCACCAGGTGCGCCCCGGGCACGGTGAAGTAGGTGCCTTGTGGTCGATGCCGTGCACCTTGGACGCATCGGTGTAGATGCCGCGCTGCCGGTCGCGGACCACGGCGCCGGACTCCCAGGACCCCTCCCACAGCTTGTAGGTCACCTCGAGGAACTCCTGCGCCATGGCGTACCGCTCGTCGTGCGGGATCTGCCGGTCGCGCCCGATGATGTTGCGCGCCGCGCTGTCGAGCAGCGAGGTGACGATGTTCCAGCCGATCCGGCCACCGGTGAGGTGGTCGAGCGTGCTGAACTTCCTGGCCAACAGGTAGGGACTCTCGTAGGTCGTCGACACCGTGATGCCGAAGCCCGAGATGCTCGGTGGCCGCCGCCATCGCCGAGACGGCGAGCAGTGGATCGGTGACCGGGGTCTGCACTCCCCTGGTCAGTGCCGCGGCGGCGTCACCGCCGAACACGTCGAGTTGGCCGACCGCGTCGGCGATGAACAGGGCATCGAACCCGCCGGTGTCGAGCAGTTTGGCCAGTTCCACCCAGTAGCGGATGTCGGTGTAGGAGGACGTCTCGGTCGTCCGGATGCCGCCACAGCCCGAAGTTGCCGTGCGACAGCGTCGACATGGTGAACGCTGCAAGGACGAACGGCTCGCTCATCTCGACGGCGGGAACCTCGAGCCCGAGATGCTAGCGCAGCGTCGATCCGGTGTACTCGTGCCGGAACAGGCCGCGCTTGCGAAGCAACGGCACGACCTGCTCGACGAAGTCCTCGAGCTGTCCGGGAAGCCCGGAACCTTGCAGGACGAACCCGTCGGCCGCCCGCGCTTCGAACCACGTCTCGATCTGGTCGGCGATCTGCTCCGGGGTCCCGACCACGCTCGCTCCCCATCCGTTCACGGTGCGGTACAGGAACTCCCGCACCGTCGGTGCCCCGTCGAAGGCCAACGCGCGGTACCCGGCCAACGCGGTCTGGTGGGTCTCGGTGGTCGCCGGGAACGCGGACTCCGGCACCGGTCCGTCCAGGTCTGCACCCGTGACGTCGACGTCGACCTCCAACAGCCAGCCTGCCTGGTACTCGGGGCTGAAGTACTCGTACGCGGTGCGCTCGATACGGCGGACCTCATCCTCGGTGGAGCCGACGACGAAGCGCAGCGATGGCGTGATCAGCGGAGGGACGTTGCGGCCGAGACGGCGGGCCTCGTCGTGGATTCGACGGTAGAACTCCTGCGCCTTCGCGAGTGTGCCCTGCCCGGTGAAGATCACCTCGGCGTGCCGGGCGGCGAAGGCACTTCCGGTCGTCGACGATCCTGCCTGGAAGATGACGGGCCTGCCCTGCACCGACCGGGCTGCGCCGAGCGGTCCCTTGACGTCGAAGTAGCGACCGTGGTGGTTGGGCACCCGGATCTGGTTGACGTCGTTGAAGATTCCCGCGGCCCGGTCCTCGACGATCGTGTCGTCACCCCAGGAATCCCAGAGCTTCCGAACGACGTCGATGGCCTCCTCGGCGACGCGGTAGCGCTCGTCGTGATCGACGACGCCCTTGGCGCTGAAGTTGTCGGCCGCTGCCCGCGCGAAACTCGTGACCAGATTCCAGCCCGCCCGGCCACCACTGAGGTGATCCAGCGAAAGCAGCTGACGCGCAAGGTGGTACGGATGTTGCAGGGTGGCCGAGCCCGTGACCACCAAACCGATGCTCTCCGTCACCAAGGACAGTGCAGCCGCGGTGGTGAGCGGCTCGAAGTCCTCGGTGGTCTTGTACGCCCACGTCGCGCGTGGACCGTAGTTGAGCCCGTCGGCGAAGAACACGCCGTCGAAGGTGCCCGCCTCGGCGATGCGCACGTTCTCGACAAGGCGACGCCGGACGCCTGCCGTGCTGTTGTCGATGTCGGGATGGCGCCACGGACCAGCAGACCTGGTGTTCCCGAAGGCAAGCAGATGGACTTCTCGCGACACCTTCCGAAAGCTATTACCCAATAGCGGTTTACGTACGCATTAAGTGCGCCGTAAGCAAAACCCCTTAGGCGCTCGGCCTGTCCAGAATCAGCGTGACCGCAATCATCGGTTCCACCGGGAGTCCCGTTTTATCGTTCACCTCGACTAGAACGTCCACATGCTCAGGAGATCACCGTGACCACATCGCCATTGCGCTTCGGCGTTTGGGCCCTGGTGTACGGCACGTGGGGAGCCCGTCAACATCCCCTCGAACCTGTCGACGCTTCGTGGGCACGTACCAGGGATCAGATCATCGAGGCTGATCGGCTCGGCTTCGACGCCACGCTCGTGGCACAACACGAAGTGAATCCATCCGGTGATCAGTACGACCAGCTCGAAGCCTGGACGACGAGTGCGGCCCTGGCTGGTCTGACGAAGAACATCGAGATCATCACGGCCATCAAACCGGCGCTCTATCACCCCGTGGTTCTGGCGAAGCAAGCTCTGCAGATCGAAGAGATCAGCGGCGGGCGGTTTGGCATCAACGTGGTAAACGCCTGGTTCAAGCCCGAGATCGCCCGCGCAGGCCTTCCATTCCTTGAGCACGACGACCGGTATGCCTACGGTCGCGAATGGCTCACCGTCGTGAACTCACTCATCAACGGCCAGCGAACCACGTTCCACGGCAA
This sequence comes from uncultured Actinomycetota bacterium, assembly GCA_963849055.1. GTDB lineage: Bacteria > Actinomycetota > Actinomycetes > Mycobacteriales > Mycobacteriaceae > Mycobacterium. Next base: position 1,099,037 of record CAWKFI010000006.1, on the reverse strand, counting down.
GCACTTCAACGTCGACGACTACCAACTCAAGCCCGCAAGCAAACACCGCAGCCGACCTTCGATCTATGTTGGCGGGGAGTCGGACCCGGCCCGCAACTTGGCCTCCGACTTCGCCGACGTCTGGTTCGTCAACGGACAACCCGAGGACAACGTACGACGCTTGGTGACCGACGTCGCCAACCGACCTCGCAAGGGCAGGCCGGTGCGGTTCGGTCTAGCCGCGTTCGTGATAGGCCGCGAAACCGACGGCGAGGCAGCAGAGGAACTCGCCTACGCCTTCGAATTGGCAGGCCGCGACGTCGCCGAAACCGAGTCGGTCATTTCCAACGCCGACCCCAAGGCCCAGATGTTCAAGACCTTCGCCGAACATCCCCATGTCGGCACCAACGGCGGGACAGCCGCCGGCCTGGTCGGCAGTTACGACACCGTGGCTGAACGCATTCTGCGCTTCGGCGGCCTTGGCATCGAACTGTTCATGCTGCAGTTCCAACCATTCGAGTCCGAGATGCGGCGGTTCGCCGATGAGATCATCCCCCGTGTTCGGCGGTTGGAGAGGCTGGCCGCGTGACCGCGCCAGACGCCGGCCCGGATCAGTTGTGCAGAGCCATGTTTGGTTCACTGGGTTCATGAGCGTCGTAGTCGTAGGTAACCCCAAGCCGAACTCGCGGACGCGAGCGGCCGCAGAGTTGGTCGCCGAGAGGCTGACCGGTGTTCCGCCGCAACACGTCATCGACGTCGTCGACCTAGGTCCTGGCCTGCTGGGGTGGGGTGACCCGAAGGTGGCCGAGGCCAAGGACATCGTGAAGTCCGCGGATCTCCTGGTGGTCGCCTCCCCCACGTACAAGGCGACCTACACCGGGCTGCTGAAACTCTTCCTCGACCAGTTCGGCGCCGGTGAGCTCGGGCAGATTCCCACATTCCCCCTCATGCTCGGCGGGTCCCTTGCCCACGCCTTGGCCCCCGAGCTGACCTTGCGACCGGTCCTCGTCGAGATCGGCGCGAGCTGCCCGTCACCAAGCTTGTATCTGCTCGATTCCGACTACGAGACCTCACCCGATCTCGAGAAGTGGCTCGAGGTCGCCCGCAGGCACGTTCCCGGAACGTAGCCAATGCGATGGAATTGTTCGCGCGCGGGTGTGGTTTGTGGTTGAAGGTACGGCTGCGAAACGGAGAACGAGATGGACGCCTGGGATGCGATTCGGGCCCGACGCAACGTACGAAGCTACTTGCCGGACCCAGTCCTCGACAGTGACCTCGACCGCATCGCCGAGGCGGGGTGGCGAGCGCCGTCGGCATCGAACCGGCAGCACTGGGACTTCATCATCGTGACGGACCGCAATCAGCTACAGGATCTCTCCACGGTCTGGCGGGGTGCGCAGCACATCGCCTCGGCGCCGGCGGCCATTGCGTTGGTCGTCCCCGAACCATCCGACGAGCGGACCAAGCTCATCGATCAGTACGACCTGGGGCAGGCCACGACGGCGATGACGATCGCCGCCACCGACCTCGGCATCGGTACTGGACACTCCTCAGTGGGCGACCAGGAGAAGGCCCGCGCCATCCTCGGCGTCCCCGACGATCACATCGTCTCCTACCTTCTCGGTATCGGTTATCCCGCGGATCGTCCCCTGAAGCCGATCAACAAGCCCGATCGGCGCCCCTTCGCCGAGGTCGTACATCGGGGACACTGGTGAAGGTCCTCGTCCCGGACGACCTCGGCCTCGATACGTCGACGATCCCGGTGGGCATCGACGTCGTCTTTTACGAGCCCGCGGCGGCGTGGCCAGCGGCGCACCTCGACGCGGCCGTGGTCGTAGTGGGCTTCGACAACGCGGCCGCCATCGGGGCGAGATTCGTTGACTTGCCGTACCTTCGCCTGGTCCAGACCCTCAACGCCGGCTACGAGCAGTGGCTGCCGCACCTACCCGACGGCGTCATGTTGTCCAACGGGCGTGGCGCACACGGCGGTTCGTCGGCCGAATGGGTGGTGGCCGTACTGCTTGCCATCTACCGAAATCTCCAGTGGTTCACCGAAAACCAGTCCAAGGGCATCTGGCGACACGCGGACACCGACACGTTGATCGGCAAACGGATCGTCGTCCTTGGCGCCGGAGATCTGGCAGTCAATCTGGCGTCGAGGCTCGCGCCGTTCGACACCGAAGTGACTCTGGTCGGTCGGCGGGCACGGCCTGGTGTCGTCGCTCTGAGTGACGTCGACGGTCTTCTGCCGGACGCCGACGTCGTGGTCGCAATGCTTCCCGACGACGAATCGACCCGCCACGTCATCGATGCCGAGTTCCTCGCCAAGCTCCGCGACGGCACGGTGGTCGTCAACGTCGGCCGGGGCGGCGCGGTGGACACCGAGGCACTCCTTGCGGAGCTGACGTCGCGGCGATTGCGCGCCGCTCTGGACGTCACCGACCCAGAACCGCTGCCTGCGGGCCATCCGTTGTGGTCCGCGCCCGGCCTGCTGCTCACCCCACACGTGGCCGGGAGCACCTACGGAGCGTGGAATCGGGCATGGCACGTAGCTCTGCGCCAGATCGAGATCTTCGCCGGCGGCGGCAGACCCCCGAACGTCGTTGCGGGTCCCGCACAGGGGCAGCCCAACGACCTCACCCATTCGACGACGAGAACGGAAGCACATAGCTCATGACCACCACGGGAGACACCGAAGTCACGACGTTCGAGGCGGCGTGGACGCAATGGCACGATGAACGCGAAAGCTACTACGCCGATCCCCTCGGCTGGGTGAGCATCACCGGGTTGTACTGGCTCACTGAAGAATTCGACACCGTCGCCGACCTCCCCGGTCGCTGGCGAGCGGACGCCGACGCCGCCTACGTCGAGGGGATCGATGGAACGGAACGGCTGGAGCCCGTCGAGGGTGCGCCGGGATTGTTCGTCGCCGCCGGGGATCGCCGTATCGAGGTCATCCGTCGGACGGGCTCGGTCGCATTGCGCATTCACGATCCGAAGTCCCCGTATCTGGAGCAGTACAACGGCATCCCGGCATACGCACCGGACGAACGGTGGCGTGTCACCGGCACCTTCACGCCATACGCGGAGCCGACGACGGTGACGACCGGGGCCGTCGTCGAAGGGCTCGAACACCACCACACCGCCGTTGGCACGATCGACTTCGAACTGGCGGGAACCCCTGCTCGATTGGTCGCATTCGGGCGCCCGGACGGTGCATTGCACGTTCTGTTCACCGATGCCACCAGCGGCGTGACGACCTACCCCGGCGCCAGGTCACTTTCGGTGCCCGCACCGGGCGACGGCGGAACGGTGACGCTCGACTTCAACCGGGCGTCGAACCTGCCGTGCTCGTTCACCGACTACGCGACGTGCCCCGTGGCACCCTCAGAGAACAGGCTGCCCATCGCCGTTGAGGCCGGCGAGAAGAACCCACGCTGATCCAGAGCTGAGTTCACGCGGATCGTAATCATGGTCCGCCGGTTTGCCGGCGCGGGATCATGGCGGGGCCGGGTACACGAGGGTGATACCCGGCGATACCCGAATCGGAGGGCGCGCATCATGGTCAGCCCCAGCAGCTCCCAGCCGAAACAAGCGGGCGTTCGCCCACCTCGGCCCATCGTCGAGGATTGGATGTGGCAGCAGCGCGGCAAGTGCCTCGACCTGCCATCCGACGTCTTCTTCCCCGAGGACGCGATCCGCCGGAATCGCCGCGCGAATGAGGAACGCGCCAAACGTATCTGCCTGGACTGCCCGGTGATCAGCGAATGCCGCGAACACGCCATGCGCACCCCGGAGACCTACGGCATCTGGGGCGCGACGACCCCACGGGAACGCGCCAACGCCTGAACCGGACGTCGAATCAGGCTGTCCGTAAGCGCTACCCGCGCAATGATTTCGCTCACCGTGCGCGCCGCCCGCGCGACAGTCATTCGATTTACGTTGTGGCGCAGCCGTTCCGACCACTTAAGCATCAGCACGAGCAAGATGCTCGAGATAGTCCGCCGCGCCCCGTACGGTCAGCCCTCGACAACAGTGAAGGGAGGTGGGAGCAATGACTCCGAACGGGATACCCGACCCCAGCGGCGACGATCGCCGGGTCTTCGATTCGGTGCTCGAGCGCCTCGACACCTACGGCCTCGGCCGGCGGCAGTTCGTGAAGCTGCTCGCCGGCAGCGCTGCTGCACTGGCGGCCGGCGGTGCGCTGGCTGCAGTGGGCCGCCGCGACGAGGCCCGTGGTGACGCGGTCGCCTTTACCGACGGCCAGTTCGCGCTGCTGAATTGGTCGTCGACGGGCGACTACCAGGTGCAGTGGGCCAAGGCCTATCAGCAAGCCGCGAGTCAACTGGGCTACAAGAGCGTGGTGCTCGACGGCAAGTCCGATGCCGCAGTGCAGTCCAACCAGTTCAACCAGCTGCTCACCCAGAAGACCACCGCCATCTTCGTCGGGCTCAACGACGCGGGCGCCCTGCCGACCCTGGCACACGACGCCAACGACCGCGGCGTGCTGTTCCAGGCGGCCTGGAACTCTCCGGCCTGGTACACGCCGTGGCACAGCGATGCCGACGGCAACAAGTACAACAGCTTCCTGATGCCCGACGAGTACATCGCCGTCGGCAAGGCGGTGGACGTGCTGGCCAAGAAGGTCGGTGAGGAAGGCACCATCGTCCGGGTCGGGGGCTACTACCCGTCGATCGACGGCTGCGAGGTGCAGCGCCGGCTCGCCGTGCACGACACCCTGAAGAAGTACCCGAAGATCAAGTTCGCAGGCGAACTGCACGCCAAGTACGACGCCGACCTGTCCCAACGTGCCGCGTCGTCACTGCTGGCCCGCTACCCGGACACCGTCGGCATCGTCGCAGTCAACGACGACGCCGCCACCGGCGTCGTGGCCGGCATCGAGGCGGCCGGAAAGGTGCCGGGCAAGGACGTCTTCGTCGTCGGCGCCAACGGTTCCACCGCCGGTATCGACCGCATCGTCAAGGGAACCCAGTTGGTGACGACCGGGAATGTCCCGGCCTACCCGTCCTTCATGACGATCGCCCAGTTCCACGATCGGCTCAACGGCTGGAAACCCGAAGCCGCCGAACGCTTCTACAGCTGGCATGCCGAGATCATCACCGCCGACAACGTGCAAGCGTTCAAGTCACGCTACGTCGACGGGCCGATCGCCGAATCGTTCGACGTCAAGCTGCTGTCCCGCGTCGAGCACCCCGACGACTTCGACCTGCAGTTCGACGGTTTCCCGGTCGAGGACCTCGAGACCATCTGGCCCGGCGTCCCCAAACCGGACGGCTTCCAGTACCCCGAAACGTATCTCGCCGCGCAGCGCAACGGTGACTTTGACCGCATCCGCGCCCTGTACCAGGACCACTACCGCACACCGGTTCTCGGGCCATCCCCTTACCAAAAGGTTTGACATGACCGCACAACCACAACCCCGGCTGCAGGCCACCGGCATCGTCAAATCGTTCGGCGCCAACCGGGCACTCAAGGGTGTCGACCTGACGGTCGGCGACGGCGAGGTCGTCGGGCTGATCGGCGAAAACGGGGCAGGCAAGAGCACCATCCTCAACATCGTTTCCGGCGTGCTGCCGTCTGACTCTGGTTCGCTACTGCTCGACGGTCGCGAAATCGCACCCAAGACCTACCAGGAAGCCAACAAGCTCGGCATCTTCCGCGTGTTCCAGGACGCCGCGCTGATCGATTCGCTGGCGGTCTACGAGAACGTCTTCTTCGGCTGGGAGCATCTGTTCCGCACCCGCACCGGCGGTTTGGACCGGCGGGCGCTGCGCCGGGCGGCGGTCGACGCACTCAACGAAGCCGGCGTGGACGACGTCGACGTCGGTGCGCCGACGGGCCGGCTGACCCCGGGGCAGAAGCAGAGCCTCGACATCGCCAGGGTGACCGCCCTGGCGCAGCTGCTGCAGGTGCAGAGGCCGGTGGTGCTCTTCGACGAGCCGACGACTGCGCTGGACTCCGAGCACGAGGACAACTTCCTGCGGCTGCTGGAACGGCTACGCGGAGTCGCCGCCGTGGTGTTCGTCTCGCACCGGCTGCCCGAGATCATCGAATCCACCGATCGCATCACCGTTTTCAAGGACGGTGAATCGGTGGCCGACCGGCCGACCGCAGGTGTCGACGAGAACGAGTTGCACCGCCTGATGGTGGGCCGGGTGCGCACCGAGAACTACTACCGCGAACACACTCAGCGTGCGATTGCCGCCGACATCCCGCCGCGGCTGGTGGTCGAATCCGTCGCAGGCGCAGGCGTGCTGAAGGAGGCCTCGCTGAAGGTCGCGCCGGGCGAGATCATCGGCCTGGCCGGCACCGAGGGATCCGGCAAGCGGGTGCTCGGCGAGATCATCGCAGGGGCGGTGCGGCCGTCCCGGGGTCGCGTGCTGGTCAACGGCAAGCCGATCGGCGGCAGCATCGGCGACCACGTCCGCGCCGGGATCGCCTACGTGCCACCGGACCGCAACGACAAGGGCCTCATCACCACGTCGTCGATCGCCGACAACATCCAGCTCGCCTCGCTGCACGACCGGTTCGCCACGCGCCGGGTCGGTCTCTGGGCGGTGGGTCGCGCCCGCAAGGTGGCTCAGCAGTACGTCGACGAGCTGGGGATCGTCACCGACACCATCGATGCCCCGGTGTCCTCGCTCTCTGGCGGCAACGCGCAGAAGGTCCTCATCGCGAAATGGCTACTGCGCCAGCCGGATGTCCTCGTTCTCGACGAACCCACCCAAGGTGTGGACACCGGAGCCCGGGAGGGCATCTACGACCTGCTGCGTCAGGTCGCCGCGGCTGGTACCGCGGTGATCCTGGTCAGCGACGACCTTCCCGAGCTGATCGGGTTGTCCAACCGTGTCGCGGTGATCACCGACGGCCGGTTGGTGGCGACGGTGGACGCACCTCCTGGCGCCAAACCGGATGAACACGATCTCGTGGCCCTGATGATTCCCGGCGCAGCCGCCGTCCCTACCACCATTGGATGAGAAATGACCACTGAGCTAACCCCGGCACCGACCGTGCCCGCCCAAGGCACCGTCGCTCCCACTCCCGTTGCGGTGCCGAGTAGTTCACCACCGGGGGCGCTATCCCGAGTCAACCTGGTGCGCGACGTACTGCCCCTGGCGGCGCTGCTGGCCCTGGTCGTGTTCTTCTCGGTCCGTGCCGAGGCCTTCCTGACCGCCGCCAACCTCACGCTGATCAGTGGGCAGGCGGGCATCCTGCTGCTCGCTTCGCTTGGCGCCACCCTGGTGATCGTGGCCGGCAGCGTGGACCTTTCGGTCGGGTCCATCGCGCTGTTGACCGGCGCCGTGGTGGCGTCACTGATCAACGACGGTTTCAGCAATCCGTTCCTGGTGCTGCTCATCGCGATTGCGGTGGGCGCGGCCATCGGTCTGCTCAACGGCGTGGTGTTCGCCTACGGGCGGGTGCCGTCGTTCATCGCCACGCTCGGCACGCTGTCACTGTTCGCCGGGATCGGATTGACCGTCCTGCAGGGCAGCACCATCAACTTCACCAACCAGAGCGTCCGTGACCTGGCCATCGGACAGTTCATCCCGAACATCCAGAACGCTGCGCTCATCGCGCTCCTGGCGCTCGCCGTGGTCTGGTTCTTCGCGCGGCGCACCCGGTTCGGGCTGTACGTGTACGCCATCGGCGGCAACGAGAAGGTGGTCGAGCTCGCCGGGGTGAAGACCCGCCGGGTCAAGGTGCTCATCCTGGTGGTCTCCGGGATCACCGCGGGGGTGGCAGGCCTGCTGCTGACGGCGCAACTCGGCGCGGCAGGACCAACACTGGGTTCGCAGATCCTGCTCGATTCGGTGGCCGCGATCGTCATCGGCGGCACCGCCCTCTCGGGTGGGGTGGGCGGCGTCGGCAGGACCGTGCTCGGCGTCCTGATCCTCACGGTGCTGTCGAACGGCCTCAACCAGATCGGGGCGGCCGACTACACCCAAACCATCATCAAGGGGCTGGTCATCATCGTCGCGGCGGTCTTCACCATGGCCTCGCAGCGCAAGCTCATCGTGAAATGACGGCAAACAATCACGCCGATCCGATGGCTGGCGCAATGTCGGATGTTCCGGCATCTTGACCTAGCCCTCATCCGCAGACACCCAAGAGCACCATCCACAAACGCCGGCCACCACCGGCGCGTGGATCAGCACGATCTGGCAGTCCGCTGCTCGATCGGGAGTACGCGATGCTCATCGATCGACCGAGAGACCAGCCAACGATGACCGTTCCACGCACGTCCCCCCGAGCCCTTGGCGCGTTCGGCGGGCTAACCCTCCTTGTCGCCGGCGTCCTCCTGACGGGCTGCGGCGGCTCGAACCAGACCTCGTCGGGGGGCGGTGACGGCAAGCCCGTCAGCGGTGGATCGATCGTGTACGGCGCCGACCGCGAGCCCGTCTGCCTCGACCCGCACAACTACGGTGACATGCCCCAGACGTACGTCGCCCGCCAGTTCCTGGACTCCCTGGTCTCCGAACGCCCCGACGGCACCGTCGTGCCGTGGCTCGCCGACTCCTGGACCGTGTCGCCGGACGGACTGACTTACACGTTCAAGATCAAGCAGGGCGTCAAATTCCACGACGGTGAAACCCTCGATGCGCCCGCGGTCAAGGCGAACTTCGACCAGATCCTCGATCCGGCAACACAATCGCTGACCGACGCCGGCTACCTCAAGCCCTATTACGCGTCCTCCCGGGCGGTCGACCCCGCGACGTTCGAACTCAAGCTGTCCACGCCGTATTCCGCACTGCTGCCCGTGCTGTCGCAGGCCTTCTTCGGGATCGAATCGCCCAAGGCGATGGCCCGCGGTCTCGACGCCAACTGCCAATCCCCCGTCGGCACCGGCCCGTTCGTCGTCAAGGAATGGGTGCACGGCCAGAGCGTCGAACTCGACCGCAATCCGAACTACAACTCCGCGCCCGCCGACGCCAAGCACGAGGGTCCGGCCTATCTCGAGCACGTCAGCTGGAAGTTCCTCGAAGACGGCTCGGTGCGGTTCGCGGCGGTACAGGGTCAGGGCGCCGACGTCATCTTCAACCCGCCGCCGCAGCAGAGCGCGGCCTTGAAGAACGACCCGAACCTGGTCCTTCAGGAGTTCACGCACACCGGGCTGCCGAACGGGTTGGCGCTCAACACGACCCGCGCACCGTTCACCGATACCGCCGTCCGCCAAGCGTTCATCCACGGCTCGAATGCCGAGGCCGCCGTGAAGAGCTCCTACCTCGGGGTGTTCGACTGGGAGCCCGGCCCGCTGTCGTCGACGACACCGTTCTTCGACAAGGATCTGCGCAACCACTACGCCAACGATCCGGAGAAGGCCAACCAGTTGCTGGATGCCGCGGGGTGGACGCAGCGCGACGGCGACGGCTACCGCACCAAGGACGGCAAGCAGCTGGCCGCCACGCTGATCTACTCGTCGGACCCCGGGGACACCCCGCCCGCCGATGTGACGCTGTACCAGGACATTCAGGCGGCGGAGAAGGAGATCGGCTTCAACCTCGTGCTCAAGCCGATCCCACAGGACCAGTACTTCGCCGCGTTCACCGACAAGGATACCTATGACGTGCTGGCAGGCGCGTACTGGAACAGCCCCACGCCGTTGGTGCTCTCGATCGTCTACTCCACCGACTCGCTGAAACTGGCTCCCGGCAACAACATGTCGTGGGTGCAGAACCCGGCCATCGATGCGCCACTGCACGAGGTGGCGGCCGCAACGGACCCGGAAACCCAACAACACCTCTACGACAAGGTGCAGAAGGTCGTCGCCGAGAACGCCTACCACCTCGGTCTGTATCCGCAGACCACCAGGCTAGTGGCCAAGAAGCACCTCAAGGACGTCTGGATCGAGCCATCGGAAGGCGAGCCCGTACTGCACGACGCGTGGCTGGCGCCGTGACCGACCCGGTCTCCCCCGCCCGTCGCACCCCACTCCGGGTGCGGCGGGTGCTCGGCCGAATCGGTGGCGTCGTCGGCGTGCTGTGGGGCGCAGCCACTTTGACGTTCGTCGCGCAGCAACTGATGCCGACCGATCCGGCGCAGGCGATCCTCGGTGGTGCGGGTTCCAAGCCCTCGCCCGAGCAGCTGGCCGCGGTCAGGGCTCAGTACGGGCTCGACCGGCCGGTGCTCGTGCAGTACTTCGACTACCTCGGTGGCCTGGTGCGCGGTGACCTCGGCACGTCGTACGTCCGCAAGCAGCCGGTCACCGAGATGATCGGCCAGCAGCTGGGTTCCACGCTGACGCTGACGATCACCGCGCTCGTTGCGTCGTGGCTGATCGCCGTCGCGGTGACGCTGCTGACCGCACACCGGCAACGGGTGATCGCCGCCATCGGCTCGGGGCTGGAGACGTTCCTGGCCGCCCTCCCCCAATACTGGCTGGGGATCGTGCTTCTGGTGGTGTTCGCATTCCATCTGCACTGGCTGCCGGTGGTCGGTGACGGCGGCTTCGAGGGCCTGATCCTGCCCGCGCTGACCCTCGCCCTGCCACTCGCAGGCTTCCTGGGGCAGGTGACGCGCGACGAATTCTCCTCGGCGATGGAGCAACCATTCGCCGTCTCGGCCCGCGCCCGCGGCATGAGCGACTGGGGCGTCCGCTGCCGGCACGCCCTGCGGCATGCCGTCCTGCCCGGCCTCACCTTGTCCGGCTGGGCGCTGGGCTCGCTGTTCTCCACCGCCGTGATCGTCGAGACGGTGTTCGTGCGCCCCGGGCTGGGCCGTGTTCTCGTCGACGCCGTTACGGCACACGACATGCCCGTCGTGGTGGGCGTGACGCTGTTCGTCGCGGCAATCTACGTGGCGGCGAACGTACTGGTGAGCACCGCGTTCGGGCGCATCGACCCCCGGCTGCGGAGCGTGGCGCGATGACGATCAACGTCGCCGACGCCCTGGTCGGCCACGGCGCCCCATCCACCCGTCGCGCGCCAAGTGCGCGCACCCTGCGCCCGGCCGTCTGGCTCGCGGGACTGTTCCTGCTGCTCGTGTTGGCCTGGGCGGCCGCACCCGGTGTGTTCACCAGTGAGTCGCCGTTCGACACCGATATCGAAGCGGCACTGCAGGGTCCGTCCTTGCAGCACTGGTTCGGCACCGACGCCTCGGGTCGCGACATCTACACCCGGGTGGTGTTCGGCGCCCGCAGTTCACTTCTCATCGGCACCGGTGCCACCGCGCTCGCCTTGGCGGCAGCCATTCTGTTCGGCTTCGCCGCGGGGCTCGGCGGGCGGTTCACCGACGGGGCGATCAGCCGGTTCCTGGAAGTCGTGTTGGCGATACCCGGCCTGCTGGTCGCGCTGCTGTTCATCGCGATGTTCGGGCCGGGCGTCGCCACCGAGATCGTCGCGGTCGCCATCGGATCGGCTGCCGGCTACGCATGGATGGTGCGGGGACAGGTGATCGCCGTCAAGGATTCCGCGTACGTACAGGCCGCAGTGGCGTTGGGGCACAAGCCGTCCCGCATCGTCGCGCAGCACGTGTTCCCGAACGCGATGCGACCCCTCATCGCACTCGCGACGTTGGGCGTGGGCCAGTCGATCGTGTGGGCCTCGTCGCTGAGCTTCCTCGGTCTCGGCGTCGCCCCGCCCGCGCCGGAATGGGGCGCCATGCTCGACGCCGGCCGTGACTTCGTGTCGACGGCGTGGTGGCTGGAACTGTTCCCCGGCCTGGCGATCCTGGGCTGCACCCTGGCCGTCACCGTCCTGGGCCGCCATCTCCAGCAGCGACTCGAAGGACGGCTCTCGTGACCACACCCCTGCTGCGCGTCGAGGATCTCAGTGTCGCCTTCGGCACCCGGGAGCCACAGCCGGTGGTGCGCGGCGTGAGCTTCGAGGTGGCGCCAGGCGAATGCTTCGCGATCGTCGGCGAATCCGGGTCCGGCAAGAGCGTCACCGCCCGCACCCTGCTCGGATTGGCCGGCGCCGCAGCACAGGTCAGCGCGACCCGGTTGGAACTGCAGGGCCGCTCACTGCTGGGCAACCGGGACCGTGACTGGCGCCGGATCCGCGGCAGCCAGGTCGGTTTCGTGCTGCAGGACGCGCTCGTCTCGCTCGACCCGCTGCGCACCGTCGGCGCCGAGATCGCCGAAACCCTCCGGCTGCACCGGTTCGGCAATAGGAGCCGCCGCCGCGAACGCGTACTGGAGTTGCTCACCGCCGTCGGCGTGCCCAAGCCGGAACTCCGGGCCCGCCAACTCCCGCACGAGCTGTCCGGCGGACAACGTCAGCGCGCGCTGATCGCGTCGGCGATCGCCTTGGACCCGCCGCTGCTGATCGCCGACGAACCGACCACCGCGCTCGACGTCACCATCCAGGCGCAGATCCTCGACCTGCTGCAGGGGATGAAGGACCGCGGCACCGGGCTGATCCTCATCAGTCACGACCTGGCCGTGGTCAGCCGGCTCGCCGACCGGGTCGCGGTGATGCGCAACGGCTTGCTGGTCGAGCAGGGGCCCGTGGCCGAAGTTCTCGAGCACCCGACCCACCCGTACACCCGAACACTGCTGCAGGCAGTGCCTTCCGCGCACCGCAAGGGCACCCGGCTCTCCGGTGCACCGGCTCGACCCGCGGATCCTGCCGGGCACCACGATGCGCCGCCACCCGACGGAGTGCTGCTCGCCGCCGACGGCCTGGTGAAACGGTTTCGGGGTCCCGACGGCGTGGAACGCGTTGCCGTCGACGATGTCTCGTTCACCATCGGCGTCGGTGAGACCCTCGGCATCGTCGGCGAGTCCGGTTCGGGTAAGACCACCACCGCGCGGCTTGCGTTGGCCCTGTTGGAGCCCGACGGCGGGACCGTGCGGCTGGCCGGCGAACCGTGGAGCGAGACGACGGAGGCGCAGCGCCGGTCGCGTCGGCGAACCGTCTCGGTGGTGTACCAGGACCCGCTGGGGTCCTTCGACCCGCGTTGGACGGTGCGCCGGATCATCGAAGATGCCTTGCCTGCCGACACCTACCCCGATGCGCCGTCGCGCCGACGCCGTACCGCAGAGCTGCTCGCCGATGTCGGGCTGCCCGACGAGCATCTCGACCGGAGGCCGCTGCTGCTGTCGGGCGGTCAGCGTCAACGGGTGGCGATCGCCCGCGCGCTGGCGCCGGAACCGGCGCTGATCGTCTGCGACGAGCCGGTTTCGGCGCTCGACGTCACGATCCAGGCGCAGGTGCTCGACCTGCTCACCGACCTGCAAGAGCGCCTGGGCCTGTCGTATCTGTTCATCTCCCACGACCTCGGTGTGATCCACCACGTCGCCGATCGCGTGCTGGTGATGCGCGACGGCCGGGTCGTCGAATCGGGAACGGCCGCCGAGATATTCGATTCACCCCGTGATCCCTACACGCAGCAGCTGCTGGCGAGCCTGCCCGCCGCACCGCAACCCGTCCCAGGAGGCTGACATGACCCGCCAGATCCATCTCAACGCATTCGACATGAACTGTGTGACGCACATCGTGGCGGGTACGTGGCGCCACCCCGAGTCGCAGGCCGCGCGCTACAAGGACCTGCAGTACTGGCTTGACCTCGCCAAGCTGCTGGAGCGCGGACTGTTCGACGGCCTGTTCATCGCCGACGTGCTCGGCATCTACGACGTGTACGGCGGCGGCCCTGAGGCCGCGTTGCGCTCGGGTGCCCAAGTGCCGGTTAACGATCCGCTGCTCGTCGTGCCCGCCATGGCCACCGTCACCGAACACCTGGGATTCGGGATCACCGCGGCCACGTCGTTCGACCACCCGTACTCGTTCGCCCGGCGCATGTCGACGCTGGACCACCTGACCAAGGGTCGCGTCGGTTGGAACATCGTCACCGGCTACCTGGAGAGCGCGGCCCGCAACCACGGCCTGGACACCATCACGCCGCACGCCGAGCGCTACGCCATTGCCGACGAGTACACCGAAGTCCTCTACAAGCTGTGGGAGGGCTCGTGGGATGACGACGCGGTCGGCACCGATCCGTCGCGCGCGGAATATGCCGACCCCAGCAAGGTGCACCCAATCGAGCACGACGGCAAGTACTTCCGGGTCCCCGGCATCCATCTGTCCGAGCCGTCACCGCAGCGGACGCCGGTGCTGTATCAGGCAGGCGCCTCCGACCGGGGCCGCCAGTTCGGCGCCGAGAACGCCGAGGTGATCTTCATTGGCGCGCCCACCAAGGAAGCACTCAAGGAGGCCGTCGCAGACATTCGCGGCAGGGCCGCGGCCGCGGGGCGCGACCCCTACGACGTGAAGATCGTCAACGGCCACGTCGTGGTCACCGGTGCCACCGAGGCCGCGGCGCAGGAACGCTACCAGGAGTTCCGGCGCTACATCGACCCCGAGGGCGCGCTCGCGCTGTGGTCGGGCTGGCTGGGTACCGACCTGTCGCGCTTCGATCTCGACGATCCGGTCGCGGTCACCGACAACGAGTACCTGAAGTCGTCGGTGCAGATGTACGGCCAGGGCCAGTGGACACTGCGCGATTTCATCGACGCCCACGCGATCGACGCGGAGGGTGGGTTCACCGTCGGCTCCCCCACCCAGGTCGCCGACGATCTGCAGGAATGGGTGGAGGAGACCGACGTCGACGGCTTCAACCTCACCAACGTGATCACACCCGGTTCGTTCGTCGACTTCGTCGACCACGTCATCCCCGAGCTGCAACGCCGCGGTGCCTACAAGACGTCCTACGCCGAGGGCACCCTGCGCGACAAGCTATTTGCAAAGGGACCGCGGCTACCCGAAACGCACCGTGCCACCCGCTACCGCCGCACCACCCAGGAGGCAACCCGATGACCACGACCTCCACCGAACCGCTGACCTACGGCTCCGATCGGCTCGCCCGTCTCATCGCCGACATCGGCGCGGGCGCACTCGAGCGTGAGCGGACCGGCGAGCGGCCCTTCGCCGCAATCGATCTGGTTCGTGCGCACCGACTCGGGGCGCTGCGGGTACCCCGCGAAGACGACGGTGGCGGCGGTGCGAGCCTGCGCGAGTTGTTCGCCGTCGTGATCGCGCTGGCCGCCGTCGACGTCAACGTGGCGCACATTCTGCGCGGGCACTTCTCCCACGTCGAGGAGCGCCTCCGCCTCGACGACAACGAGCGCAGCCGCGTGATCGACCTGGCGTTGCGGGGTGCGATCGTCGGCAATGCGTCGACGGAACTCGGTTCGACGCCCGCAGGGGCCTTCACCTGGAAGACCAAGCTCACGCGCGACGGTGACGGCTTCCGGCTGAACGGCACGAAGTACTTCACCACCGGCACGTTGTACGCCGACTACGCCGAGGTGCTCGCGAGCGACCCCGACGGCGCCACCGTGATCGCTCTGGTCCCCACCGATCGGGCCGGTGTCACCGTGCTTGACGACTGGGACGGCATGGGCCAGCGTGCCACCGGTACCGGTACCGCGATCTTCGAAGACGTAGCGGTATCTGCCGATGAGATACTGCAATTCGCGCCGCCCGAGACCGGAACCGAGCCATCGCTGTACCTGTCGGGCGCCTTCTTCCAGCTGTACGTCACCGCACTCGAGGCCGGCGTCCTGCACGCGCTACGGGCCGATGCGGTGGCCCACGTCCACCAGCGGGCACGCAGCTTCACGTGGGCGCCGAACCCGTCACCACCGGACGATCCGCTGCTTCAACGCGAGATCGGCGAGATCGCCAGTGCCGCATACGCGGCCGAGGCGACGGTGCTGGCCGCGGCCGATGCACTCGCGATTGCCTACCAGGCGGATGTGGACGGCACCGACCCGAATCTCGATCTCGCACACGAGGCGTCGCTGCAGGCGGCGTCGGCCAAGGTCGTCGTGGACGCGCTCGCGCAGAAGGCGGCGTCCCAGGTGTTCGACGTCGGCGGCGCGTCCGTGGTGCGCCAGGCGCACCTACTCGACCGGCACTGGCGCAACATCCGAACCCTGGCGTCGCACAACCCGACGTCGTACAAGGCGCAGGCGATCGGCGCCTACCACGTCCGCGGCACCCGGCTGCCCGGCAGCGGATACTTCTGATCCGCCGCCGCGACTAGCCGACTAGGGGACGACCCAACGGCAGGGAGCGTCCGCCGGTTTCCTCCCACAGCGACGCGGCGTAGAAGTAGACCACGATGCCGACGAACAGGAAGATCAACCAGCCGCCCGCGTGGGTAGCGACCGCACTGCTCGCGAGGTTTCCGATCAGGAGCAGGACGAGGGCGACGTCGACCACCAACAGCAGGACCGGATACGTCCACGGCAGCCGCAGCACCAGCACGGTCAGAATCCCGATGGTGAACAACCAACT
This sequence comes from uncultured Actinomycetota bacterium, assembly GCA_963849055.1. Classification (GTDB taxonomy): domain Bacteria; phylum Actinomycetota; class Actinomycetes; order Mycobacteriales; family Mycobacteriaceae; genus Mycobacterium. The sequence continues at coordinate 1,082,799 of CAWKFI010000006.1, read as the reverse complement.
GCCAAGCCACAGTGCCGTCGTCTGACCGGCGTCGGCCGCGGGGATGCCGAACCAGTCGTGCGTCAAACCCAGCGACAGAGCGGCGTAGCTGCCGTAGAACCCGAAGAAGACGCCGTAGACGGTGGCGTTGACGTTTTGCCCTAGTGCAGCCGCCCAGATGGTCGCCAGCAGAAGCCCGACTGCGGTGGCAGACAGCAGGATCGGGACCGCAGCCGCGGCGACGTCGACGATGCCGGTGTTGGTGAAACCCAGCCCGAAGCCGCCTGCGATGACGAGTGGGAGTGCCACCAGGCCGGGATTGCCCTCGCGCTGCGCGAGCGGTTCCGGGTCGGCAGCGGAGTGCGCGGTGGCGGGTTCGGCAAAGGCGAGATCGGTCATCGGTGGCGTCCTTCTCGAGAATCGTCGCACGCGAATCACATTGCGGTGCAGACCGTTACCCGGCGGCAACACTTCCGAAATCTACGGAGCGGACGCGCAGCCACCCAGGTTTGCGATCATTCCGAGGAAATGGCCGCTGGTCCGATCGAGCTGACACCGGCGTCGGGCGAGAGCAGAATCCCACCGGTCGCGATGATCAGCACGCCCAGGGCTGCGACCGCCCACGGCCATACGCGGCCGACCGGCCGCGACAGCGGCTCCATCTCCACCACGTGCGCGATGCCTCGTAACTCGTCCATCATCCGACACTCCCTGCCGCAAAGGCTAGGACGCGATGGCCTACGACGCGATCGACGAACCGCCACAGTTCATCGGTCCGACACACCAGCCTGACCGGCGCAACCGCGTGTCACGTCGTAGTTTCGCGGCATCGATGACGCTCATGGCGCCCGTTGGCGGTTCGGATCACGCTGGTTGCAATGGGCTCACCGGCAGGCGTGACCTCACTCGTGATGGTGCTGATTTCCCTCCGCGGAATGTGACGGCTTCACCGCGTGCGGCGGGGCTTCGACGGGTGCCGGCGCGTTGGCCGGGTGGTGCGACTCCGCGACGGCCGGCTCGTGGTGATCATCGTGCAGGCCCGCAGCGACTCCTACCGTTGCCGCGGAGGCGATTACGGCGCCGAGACCGAGAAGGACGAGCGCGCTTGCGAAGGTTGGTATCGGGGCTGCCCGGCGGCCTCGGTACCACACCCAGCCGGCTCCCATCACGACGTAGACCTCGAGCAGCAGAGCGCAGAGATCTGCGGCCTGCGCGAGCTCGGGTAGTCCGGCATGCGGGCCGAACGGTGCTCCCGCAGTCCGGGACAGTGCCCAAAGAGCCGCGGCAGCGAGATTGCCCAACGTCCCGACGGCGAGCACGGCCGTGGTCGTCCGAGTCAGCAGCACTCGCGCCCAAATCAGCTGGAACAGAGCAAGTGAGATGAAGAACAGCCCGGACGGTATCCACTGGTTCCAGTGCGTCGGTACGACGGCCAAGTGGATGACCGCTGCCCCGAATGAAGCGGTTGCCGCGAGGCGCAACGCCAGCGCGCTGTCCGTTTCCGTTGCTGCTCTCGGTGACACTCGTCAGATGATGTCAGCTCCGGCCGAAACAGCGCTGACGTGACACCACATCTCAACCCGACCGAGACTCGGCCGTCACCCAGCGGGATTCGATCGTAAGGCGGCTACTTCTTGGCCGCGTACTTGATCATTTCCTGGGCCATCTCGACCGCCTCATCCTTGATGCCGAAGGCACACGCCCACGTCTCGACCGTCACGTTGGACACCAGGGACAGGGCGTGTTGGCACTCCCAGCCGCCGGAGTCCTCCTGGGTCACCACCTGGGCGAGCAGGTCGTCCTTGTCATCGAGGTCGTCGACCTGCCAGATGTAGGTGGACTCGGAGTCCTCGACCTCCACCGAGAACCCCGCGCACTGTTCCCACTTCGACTTGGAATCGTCGAAGAACTTCCTGGCGTCGTCCGCGGCGGGATAGAGCACCACGGTCTGCTCGACCCAGTGGTCCTTCTCGTCGCCGGGTTCACGGGCCACCTGGTCACGGACGGCTGTCCAGTCGCTGCCGTCGTAGACCTCCTGCTCGGCGCCGAAGATCACTCCGAGACAGTCGGGGTCGGAGACGGCGTGCGAATTGTCCGACATCTCCTCCATCTCGCTGACCACTTCCATGTCGGAGGAGCCGATGATGGAGTTGAGTTCGTCGATGCCGAGCATCACGCCGTCGAGTTGCGATTCCTTCAGCGGTGCGACGTCCAACGGGGCGGCATCCTTGTCGCGCACCGCGCTGCCCGTGACCGTGCTCGTGCATCCCGACAGCAACACCGTCAGGGCGACGGCAACCGCGACCGCAACTCCACGTTTCATCGAGCCATTGTGACCGACCGGGACACGCAATGCGTCCTTTCGGTCGCGGGAGCCCTTGACGGCGCTTTCCCTACTTCTTCGGCTTGTCGCTGGCGGCGTCCGAGGAAAGTGCCGCGACGAAGGCCTCCTGCGGAACTTCGACCCGCCCGATGGTCTTCATCCGCTTCTTGCCTTCCTTCTGCTTTTCCAGCAGCTTGCGCTTGCGGGTGATGTCACCGCCGTAGCACTTGCTCAGCACGTCCTTGCGGATGGCCCGGATGTTTTCGCGGGCAATGATTCTCGAACCGATCGCCGCCTGGATCGGCACCTCGAACTGCTGGCGCGGGATGAGTTCCTTGAGCTTGGTCGTCATCTTGTTGCCGTACGCCGCCGCGGAGTCCTTGTGCACGATGGCGCTGAACGCGTCGACGGCCTCGCCCTGAAGGAGGATGTCGACCTTCACCAGATCGGATTCCTGTTCGCCGGCCTCCTCGTAGTCCAGGCTGGCGTAGCCGCGGGTGCGCGACTTCAGTGAGTCGAAGAAGTCGAAGATGATCTCGCCCAACGGCATCGTGTAGCGCAATTCGACACGTTCGGGCGACAGGTAGTCCATGCCGCCCAGTTCACCGCGACGCTGCTGACACAACTCCATGATCGTGCCGATGAACTCGCTCGGGGCGATCACCGTCGTCTTCACCACGGGTTCGTAGACGGCGCGGACCTTGCCGTCGGGCCAGTCCGAGGGATTCGTGACGACGATCTCGGTGCCGTCGTCCTTCTCAACGCGATACACCACGTTCGGCGACGTGGAGATCAGGTCGAGGTCGAACTCGCGCTCGAGCCGTTCCCGGGTGATCTCCATGTGCAGCAGGCCAAGGAAGCCGCACCGGAACCCGAAGCCGAGCGCCACCGAGGTCTCCGGCTCCCACACCAACGCTGCGTCGTTGAGCTGCAACCGTTCCAGCGCGTCGCGCAGGTTCGGGTAGTCCGAGCCGTCGACCGGATACAGGCCCGAGTAGACCATCGGCCTGGGTTCGCGGTAGCCGGTCAGCGCCTGGGTGGCACCGTTGCGTGCCGACGTCACCGTGTCACCGACCTTGGACTGCCGCACGTCCTTCACGCCGGTGATGAGGTAGCCGACCTCGCCGACGCCCAGGCCCTCGGTGGCCTTCGGCTCGGGTGAGACGATGCCGACCTCCAGCAGTTCGTGCATGGTGCCGGTGGACATCATCTTGATCTTCTCGCGCGGGCGCAGCGTGCCGTCCACGACGCGGACGTACGTGACGACGCCGCGGTAGATGTCGTAGACGGAGTCGAAGATCATGGCCCTGGCCGGCGCATCGGCGTCGCCGACCGGAGCGGGAACGAGTCGGACGACCTCGTCGAGCAATTCGGTGACACCCACACCGGTCTTGCCCGAGACCCGGAGTACCTCGTCGGGCTCGCAGCCGATGATGTGGGCGATCTCGCCGGCGTACCGATCCGGATCGGCGGCGGGCAGGTCGATCTTGTTGAGCACCGGGATGATCGTCAGCCCGCGGTCCAGTGCCAGGTACAGGTTGGCCAGCGTCTGCGCCTCGATGCCCTGAGCGGCGTCGACGAGCAGCACGGCACCCTCGCAGGCCTCCAGCGCACGCGACACCTCGTACGTGAAGTCGACGTGGCCGGGAGTGTCGATCAGGTGCAGGACGAATTCCTCGCCGTTGACCTTCCACGGCAGGCGCACGTTCTGGGCCTTGATGGTGATGCCGCGCTCGCGCTCGATGTCCATCCGGTCCAGGTACTGGGCCCGCATGTCACGGTCGGCGACGACGCCGGTCAGGCCCAGCATCCGGTCGGCCAACGTGGACTTGCCGTGGTCGATGTGGGCGATGATGCAGAAGTTCCGGATCTGCGCCGGCGCAGTGAACGTCTTGTCGGCGAAACTGCTGATGGGAATCTCCTGGTCGGGCGGGGCTCGAGGGAAGCCGCGAGCACTACCAGGGTATCGAGCAACCAACGCGACGACACAATCGTGGGTCCCACCTATGCTCGAAATCATGGCGTCGCAGTGGAAGACGTTCCAGCGTTTCGCAGAGCACCTGGTTTTCAACGAGGCACCGAAGCTGATCCGGCAGCTCCCGAAGGCCGAGAGCCTGCAGCGGGGCATTCAACAGGGCATCAGGATCGGCGTCGACGTGGGTCTCAGCGCGCTCGCGGGCGCATCGGGCGAGGCCCAGCCCGCGATCACCGCCGGACGCCCGGTCACGGATCGCAGCGTGCCGACCGCCCATCGCGCCCGCAAGGTCGTCTACTCACCCGATCTCGACGGTCGGGCGGATCCCGGCGAGATCGTGTGGACGTGGGTGGTCTACGAGGACGATCCGACGCGCGGCAAGGACCGTCCGGTGCTGGTGGTGGGCCGTGACAGCGCCACGCTGCTGGGGCTCATGCTGTCCAGCCAGGACCGCCACCAGGCCGATCGCGACTGGGTCGGCATCGGCAGCGGCTCGTGGGACTACGAGGGCCGGGCCAGCTGGGTGCGGTTGGACCGGGTGCTCGACGTGCCCGAGGAGAGCATTCGACGCGAAGGCGCCATCCTCGACCGCGAGACCTTCGAAGTGGTCGCGACCAGGCTGCGCGCCGACTACTCCTGGAGTTGATTTCTCAGCGGGGCGGCCGCCACATCGGGATCAGGGTGGGGCCGCCATCGGGCACCTTGATCTCGCCGGTGACGTCGAAGCCGAACCGCTGGTAGTAGGGCACGTTGTCCGGATTGCTCGACTCGAGATAGGCCGGCGCGTGCTCGGCGTCGCAGCGGTCCAGCCGGGACCGCATCAGGACGTTGCCGTAGCCCTTACCCCGTACGTCCGGATCGCTGCCGATGACCGCCAGATACCAGTGCGGCTCCTCGGGGTGAGCCTCCTTCATCAGCTCGGTGACCTCGAGGCCCCGCTGCAGCGACCTGCCGAACGCCAACAGCAGCCCCGGCATCGCGCGCAGCTCCTCGCCGCGCGTCGTCTGCCACCGGCCCGGCGGGTCCCACAAGGCGGCGGCACCGATGCCGGTGCCATCCGCCGCGACTTCGACGCCGCCCTGGGCGAGATGGTGATGGCGGGTGATCGATGCGAACAACCGGTGCAGCTTGCTGCGACGCGCCTCGGCGTCGGGCAGCATCCAGCGCATCACCGGATCATCGAAGAAGGCCCGGCCGAGGGCCTTGGACAGGGCGCCGATATCGGCGCGGGTGGCGGGGCGGGCCTCGACGTTGTTCACGGGTTAGATCATTCACCCCTGGGTGATATACGCCTCGAGCTGCTCCTGCTGGGTCTGCAGTTCCTCCATGCGCGTCTTCACGACGTCGCCGATGCTGACGATCCCGGCCAACCGTCCGTCGTCGAGGACGGGGACGTGACGCACCCGGTTGGTGGTCATCAGGGCGCTGAGGCTGTCCACCGAGTCGGCAGGCCTGCAGGTGATCACCTGGCTCGTCATGATCTCCGAGACGGACCTGTCGAGGAGATCGACGCCGAACTCGTGCAACTTCCGCACGACATCGCGCTCGGAGACGATGCCGACCGGTCCGCTGGGGCCGACCACCACCATCGCGCCGATGTTGCGCGCCACCAGCCCATTGAGCAGGTCGCGCACCGTCGTGTCGGGGGCGACGGTTTGCACCGCTGCACCCTTGTTCTTCAACACGTCTGCGATCCGCACGTGCACCTCCCAAGTGACGCGGGTCACAATAGGTTAGGCCGGATGGCGGCTCGGCGGTAGTCCCCGGCGGAACAGATCGGCGGTGTGACGGGTTGCACAGGCCGATGGAGAAACGACGAAGGGTGCACACAATGACGGAAACCGTGACGCTCGGCGACGAATTGACGGTCAGCGCAATCGGTTTCGGCGCGATGGCCTTGACGCCGGTGTACGGCGACGTGAACGACGAGGAATCCTTGGCGACGCTGCACAGCTGCATCGACCTCGGCGTCACGTTCATCGACACCGCCAACGTCTACGGCGGAGGGAACAACGAACGCCTCATCGCTCGCCTGCTCGAGAGCCGGCGCGACGAGGTGACGCTGGCGACCAAGTTCGGCATCACCGGCAACCCCGCCGAGCGGGCGGCGGGCAGGCCGGGATCCCGCGGCGACGCGCCGTATGTCCGCCAGTGCATCGACGAGAGCCTGTCCAGGCTCAACACCGACGTCATCGACCTCTACTACATGCACCGCCGCGACGTGTCAGTGCCGATCGAGGAAACCGTCGGAGCGATGGCCGAACTGGTGACCGCGGGCAAGGTGCGCCACCTGGGGCTGTCCGAGGTGACGGCCGACGAGCTGCGCGCCGCCGTCGCGGTCCATCCCATCGCCGCCGTGCAGAGCGAATGGTCGATCTGGAGCCGCGACGTCGAACGCAACGTGGTGCCCGCCGCGGCCGAACTCGGTGTCGGCTTCGTCCCGTATTCGCCGCTGGGCCGTGGATTCCTGACGGGCACCGTCCGATCCGCCGCCGACCTCGAATCGGGATCGGACTTCCGGCGCGGTATGCCGCGGTTCTCCGAAGGTGCCTTGGAGTCCAACCTGGCCGTCGTCGACGTCATCCGCGCCGTCGCCGATGAGCGGGAGGCCACCGCGGCGCAGGTCGCGCTGGCGTGGTTGCGCTACCGCGCCGACGAGCTCGGGGTGGCGTCGGCACCCATTCCGGGCACGCGGCGCGCGTCGCGCGTCGAGGAGAACCTCGGGTCGCTGGACGTCGCACTCGACGACGACCAATTGGAGCGGCTCGACGCGGCGGGAGCTGCGGTGTCGGGACATCGGATGGCCGACCTGTCGTGGGTCTCAGCCGGTCGCGAGAACTGAACTAGTCCGGCGGTCGATTCACCTGCAGCGCCATCGCGGCATCGTCGAAAGCCGCTGCCTGCGCGCTGATCCGGGTGATCTCGCTGGGCCTCTTCAACAGCCCGCGTACCGCGATCGTCGCGACCAGTTCACCGACGCGGATGGCTTCCTCCACGCGGTCACCCTGATCGGTGTGCAGCCGGGTGCGCTTCTGCGCGCCCTCGTCGAAGTTGAGGAGGAGCCCAGCGGTCTCCTCCCTATCGCAGTCGATGAACCTGCCCTCACTGACCGCCGCACCGATCAGGTCGACGACCCATTGCCGCAGACGTTCGTAGTCGGTCCAGAACTGGTGGAATTCGTCGCGTTGATCGTGGGCAATGCGCTGAATCTCGTTGAAGTCGATGGGCGACATCGCCAGTTGCATGGTGTCGAACCGCAGGAGCCGGTACAGCTTCACCGCCGGTGACCCCGACCCCGCGCCGACCTCCGCGATGAACTTCAGGGGGGCCCTGTTGACGAGCAACGTCTCCTGCAGGAGCTGTTCCTTGTTGCGGAACCAGTAGTAGAGCGAGGACTGCTGCAGGCCGGCCGCGCGGGCGATGTCGCTCATCGTCGTCTGCGCATACCCCTTCTCCGAGAAGAGCTTCGTCGCGGCGTTGACGATGCCCGCCCGCGGTGAGGTCGTGGGCGCGGCGTCTGCGTCGATGCGCGGTCGGCCGATGGCGCGGACCTGCGCGCGACGCTCGGGAGTCGGCACGTCGCGGATCTTACGGTGCGGGTGCACGTTCGCTAGCTCAATGGCGCGCGCTCCCGATGCGCGCGTTCGACCATCTCCCGCGCGGCGGCCACCACGTCACGCCACAACTCGAGCCCGGAAGCCTTGGAGGCCTGGGACGGCAGTCCGGTCACGCCGTTGGTCGACACCTGCGCGACGGCGTAGCGGAAGACGACACCGGCGGTACGGTCGGGATCGTCGGCTTCCGCGAGCTTGTCGACGTCGACCAACTCCGGTCGCAGCGCGAGCATCAGCGACGTCTCGGCGGCGTTGGCGTGCCAGTCCACCGCGTCGGCCGTCGCGCGTCGAGCGATGTCGGGAGTCAGATCCCACCACTGCATGACACCGATGCGCCCGCCGGGAAACTCGCGGCGGAATTCGTCGCAGGCGATCCACAGCGGCGCCGCATTGCCGACGTGGCCGTTGACGAACAGCATCCGCTTCAGCCCGGAATCGGTGCACGCCCGCGCTACGCGGTACGCCGCCGCGGCGGTGTCCGTGCCCGAGAAGGCGACCGTGCCTGCCAGGTCGGTGCCGTGAAAGAAGCTGGCGCCGAAGGCGAGAGCGGGCAGCACGACGGCCACGTCTCCCGCCGCGGCGTCGGCGAGCGCCTCGGCGATGATCGTGTCGGTGCCCACCGGCAGGTGCGGGCCGTGTTGTTCGGTCGCGCCGACGGGAATGAGCGCCACGCAGTCGGGATCGGCCGCCACCCTCGAGGCCAGCTGGGCGGACGTCAGCTCACTCCACCGGTTGATCACCAGAACCTCAGGTAGCGGTCTGACTCCCACGACGACACGTGGGCGGTGAACGAGTCCCACTCGGCGCGCTTCTCCGTCACGTACGAGTCGAACATGACGTCGCCGAACACGCTGCGCGCCAGCGGGTCTGCCTCGAGGGCATCGATCGCGTCACCAAGGGAGCGGGGAAGCCAGCCGATGTCGCGCTGCAGCAGGTCGGCCTCCGAGAGGTTGTAGAGGTTGTCGCGGTTGGGGTCACCGGGGTCGAGCCCTTCCCGGATGCCCTCCAGCCCCGCTGCGAGCATGAGCGCCGCACCGAGGTACGGGTTGTTGGCGCTGTCGGCGGCACGGCACTCCACCCGGCCGCCACCTCTGGGGATGCGGAGCATGTTGGTGCGGTTGTTGTCGCCGTAGCAGGCGAAGATCGGTGCCCAGGTGAGCCCTGACATGCTGCCCTGCTTCACCAGTCGCTTGTAGCTGTTGACGGTCGGGGCGATCACCGCGCAGATCGCCGACGCGTGACGCAGCACTCCGGCGATGAACTGGTAACCGAGCGCCGACAGATCGCAGCCGCGCGGATCGTCGTTCTCCTCGAACAGGTTCGCACCCGACGCGTCGGCCAGAGACATGTTGTAGTGGGCGCCGCTGCCGGTCCTATCGGCGAACGGCTTGGGCATCCACGATGCAAACAGCCCGTGCTTGCGGGCGATCTCGCCCACCATCATGCGGAAGAACACCAACCGGTCAGACATCGACACCGCGTCGGTGTAGGTGAAGTCGGTCTCGAACTGGCCGTTACCGTCTTCGTGATCGAACGAGTAGACGTCCCAACCGAGTTCGTTCATGGCCGAGACGATCTCGTCGACCACCGGGTAGTTGTGCAGCATGCCGCGCAGGTCGTAGCAGGGCTTGGCTAGATCGTCGTCGAGGCTGGCGGGTGCCGGTGTTCCGGTGCGGTCGTCGGTGAGCAGGAAGAACTCGGTCTCGATCCCGAGGTTGAAGGTGTAGCCCAGCGTCGCGGCGTCGGCCGTCACGCGCTTGAGGATTTGTCGGCTGCACGCCTCGAACGGCGTCTCGCCGATCCAGAGATCGCCAGGAAACCATGCGATTTCGCGGTTGAACGGCGCAATGATCCCGGCGTCCAGATCCGGGTGTGGTGCCACCTCATCGTCGTTGACGTCCTGTGGCACTCCGTCGAGGGCGGCGCCGGTGAACATCTCCGAACCGCGTGAGGCCTGATCGAGGTGATTGAGCGGGACCATCTTGGCCTTGGGCTTGCCGTGCATGTCGACGAAGCTGATTGCCGCGTACTTCACCCCGGCTGCCGTCAACCGCGCGGCGACTTCGCTGACCTCCGTTTTGGTTTCGGTGCCCGAAGTCTGTCCGTTCAGTGTGGTGGTCATGTGGTGCCTATCCTGCCGATGCGAGGGTTGATGCGGGGTTGACGATGCCGAGTTCGCGGCCGAGATAGCGGTAGAACTCCCACAGCTGCCGCTCGAGATGTGACAGCCGGCCGGTGCTCGTGACGCCGGACTTGACGGCGCGCTGCACCGCGGCACACACGTCGAGATCCTCGCGGTGAATGTCGCAGATCATCTTGACCAGCTGGCTTCGCCGTTCCTCCAAGCCGGGAGCGGCGAGCGCAGCGGGCGACATGCAGATGTCGAGCTGGAGTTCGATCTTGCCGGCTCCGAGCGGAAGGGTCTTGAGCCAGTACATGTAGCCGGGCCCCATCGCCACCTGCAGCAGCGGGTAGGCGATGAAGATCAGCGACTTGTGGAAGTGCTCCGGGCTCAGCGTGGCCGCGCCCGGCGCGAGGAACGGGGCCTCTGCGGGATAGCCGGGTGCCTGCTCCGACCACATCGTGGTGAAGTAGTCGCCGACCTCTCCGGTGTAGCTCAACGCGGCCGGGAATTCCGTCTCCAGTGATCCGCGGTGTGGTCCCATGTGGTGGTAGCACTCCATGAAGTTGTCCACCATGATCTTCCAATCCCAGTCGCACACACCCCAGTCGGTTTGTTCGACGGTCTGGTAGTTCTCGAAGTCGTAGGGATCGACTACCGGATCCAGTGCGGCCATCTGGGTCGCCAGCGGCTCGGCCTGACCGTCGAAGTTGACGAAGACGAAGCCCTTCCAGATGTCGTGCCGGAACTTCTTCAGCGGGTGATCTTTTCGATCGAACCCGGCCGACTTCTTCATCTCGGGCGCGCCGGCGAGGTGCCCGTCCAATCCGAACGACCACAGGTGGTAGGGGCATTGCAGCACGTTGGCCTCGCCGGCGCCGTTACACACCTCCATCCAGCGGTGGGTGCAGTTGCGCGACAGGATCCGGATTTCCGAGTGCCGGTCGCGGGTCACCACCAGCGGTGTGCCGAGGATGTCGATGCTGTAGTAGCTGCCCGGCGTCGCCACCTGCTCGGTGCGGCACAACGGGATCCACCCGCGTTTGAAGACCTTGTCCACCTCGGCGGCGTACAGCTCGTCGCTGCCGTAAGCCTCGGGCGGCAGGGTGATCGCGTGCTCGGGTGACTCGACGGCACAGGTCGCGACGAGCCTCGAGTAGTCGAATGTCATGGGGTGCTCCTCACTGGCGGATGAGGACGACGCTAAGTGGCCTCTATTGCTGATCTGTTTCGCAGCAGTAAATGGCTCATTGAAAGATTGCGCTGGTAGCAACGGACATAGAAGCGCAACAACAGGCGCTTTCCGGTGATCTGTCGATAACCTATCGAAACCCCTCGAGGAGGATTCGGTGGGTCAGTACGGTGCGCGCGTCGGGAATGTGTCCGTTCCGGCGCACGTACGCGCGCCACCGGGTAGGTATGTGCACATGATCGAAGTCACCCTGCTGGGTACCGGCAGTCCCCTGGTGGATCCCAACCGCGCTGGACCGTCCACGTTGGTGCGAGCGGGCGATCAGACGTTCCTGGTGGACTGCGGCCGCGGCGTGCTGATGCGGGCTGCGGCAGTCGGCGTCGGTGCCGCCAACGTCACCGCGCTCCTTCTGACACACCTGCACAGCGACCACATCACCGACCTGTCGGACGTCATCACCACACGCTGGGTCACTACCTTCACCCGCACTCCCCTGCCGGTGATCGGTCCGCCAGGCACCGCGGCCGTGGTCGAGGCGACGCTGGCCGCCTTGGCCCCCGACATCAGTTACCGGATCGCCCACCACGCCGACATCACCGAACCACCCGTCGTCGAGGTGCACGAGTACACCGACGGTCCGGTGTGGGACGCCAGCCACGTCCAGATCCGGGTGGCGCCCACCGATCACCGGCCCGTGGAGCCCACGATCGCGTTCCGGATCGAGTACGCCGGCGCATCGGTGGTGCTGGCCGGGGATTCGGTGCCGTGCGCCAGCCTCGACGAACTCGCCGACCGGGCAGGCGCACTGGTGCACACCGTCATTCGCAAGGATCTCATCGAGCAAGTCCCGCAGCAGCGGCTGAAGGACATCCTCGACTACCACTCCTCCGTCGAGGAAGCGGCAGCCACCGCGACGCGGGCCGGAGTGGGAACCCTGATCCTCACCCATTACGTGCCGCCGCTCGCACCCGGCCAGGAGGAGGAGTGGCGCGCACGGGCCGCCTCGGCGTTCGACCGCCAAGTCGAACTCGGTGACGACCTGCACCGCGTGGAAGTTCACCCAGGCGTATGCACCAAACCGCCCAACTGATCCCGCTTCGCGCGGGATAGGCGCGCCATGGGCATCAAGTGGTTCTGGCGGTCGCGCGCCGACCAACCTCGGGGAGAGCCGGACGACTTGACCGTCCTCGCCGCGCAAGCCGATGCCGGGCGGAGCACGGACGACCTCGCGCAAGCACTCGTGCGGCTCGCAATGACCGGCACGAGCCCCGACGAAGCACTGCGAACGCTGGCGACCTTGCGCCCGGGCACCTGGCTTCGGCTCGACGGCAGGCTGAGGCAGTGGCCTTGGTGGGCTACCGCAGACGATCAGTGGCTGCGAATCACCGACCCGGCGCGGGCCGGGTCCGATCCGCTCGCACTGCTCCTCACCGCGTGCGTGTACGACGGGCATCTGCGGCAGCGTGCCGTGCACACGCCGCTGATGCGCCGCGAGCAACGGCTGCTGGCCGTACTACTGATCCGCACGACCGATTGGGTTCGGCCCGTGCGGGACGACGCCAGAACGGCGTTCGACGAGGCGCTCGCCGTGGCCGATACGGCGGGGCTGGTGCAGGCGGCCGGCGTGGCGTTGGCGCTACGTGCTTGGCGCCGAGGCGATTACGCCGCCGCAGCGGTGACCGAGGCACTGCGCACGCGCTCGGACGAAACGCTCGACGCGGCCAGGGCGAGCGGGGACCACGAGGTGCGGCGGCTCGGCTATCGGCTATGGCTGGAGTCGGGCCACGCCGACTCGGACGCGCTGGTGCGGGCGGCGCTCACCGAGCAAGACATCGTCTGTCAGCGGCAGTGCATCGAGGCGGTGGTCGGCGCCGCCGTCCGCGACGGGCGGCGCGACACGTTGGAACGCCTGCTCGCTGCGCGCTTCGCGCGCGTGCGGGTCGAGGCGCTCGACGGGCTGGTCCAGCTGGGACGGCCGGAGGCGGCGGAACCGTTCCTGTCGGACCGGTCGGCGTTGGTGCGGTCTACCGCACAGTGGGCGATGCGGCGCGCCGGCCGCGACGCGACTGAGCTCTACCGGGCCATGCTCGCGTCGGGTGACGGCGTGGCGCTGCGTGGGGCCGTCGCGGGCCTCGGAGAGTGCGGCACGAGCGACGACGCGGAGTTGGTCGCCGACCATCTGCGGCATGACCGGCCGCGGGTGCGGGCCGAGGCGGTAAGGGCCGTACGCCGCCTTGGCGGCTCTCTCGGCCAGATCGCCGACATGCTCACCGATCCAGCACCGGTCGTCGTCCGGGCGGTGACTGCGACGCTGCGCGGCCGGCCCGATCTGGTCCGCACCGACCGGCTGTGGGAGCTGCTCGGCACGGACCACCCTGCGCACGTACGACACGCCGCGTTCAGGCTGTTGATCGGCCGGGACACGTGGACACGGATCGAGGCGGATCTCGGGCTCATGGCCGACGACGCGCTAGGCGTGCAAGCCAGGTCGGACCTGGCCAGCTGGCTGCAGCGCGGCGCCGCGACGGCGTACGGAGTGCCGCCGGCGTCGACCCGCGACCGCATGGGCCGGCTCATCGATGCCGCTGAGCCGGTCATCGGCGCCGAGAAGGCCCGTCTACTTCGTTGGCACCTCGGTGTTTCGTGATGAGCCGGCGAGCTGATCCGCCGCGCCCGCAACATGATTGAGGTCGGGGTCGGACAGCGGCCGGCCCCGCGCGATCACCACGACGTGATCGATCCCGAGCTCGCCCAGCGCACTGCACCGGTCTGCCAGTTGGTCTGCGGATTCGTCCGGTTGCAGGGCGGTGGTCACGGTGCGCTCGATCGCCCCTGCCGGTCGGCCGACGTCCGCGCAGTGACCGTCCAGCACGGCGAGCTGTCGACGGATCGCGACGCCGCCGTCGGGCACGTCGAAGAGGTTGCACGCGTCGCCGTACTCGGCTACCAGTCGCAGCGTGCGGCGTTCGCCCGTGCCGCCGATCAGCACCGGTGGGCCGGGCGTCGTGACCGGTCGCGGGTTGCCAATCGGGTGCTCGAGAGTCGAATACTCACCGCGGAAATGGCTTTCGTTGCCGTCCCACATCTGGCGGGCCAGCCGGAGCAACTCCGTCATCCGGGCGAATCGCTCGCGCACGTCGGGCAGGAACAGGCCCATCGCGCGGGCTTCGTCGGCGTTGTAGCCGGCGCCGATTCCCAACCATGCGCGACCACGGGAGAGCACGTCGACCGTGGTCACCGCCTTGATCAACAAGGCTGGGGCGCGAAACGTCGCGGCGGTGACCATGGTGCCGAGCCGGATCCGCTTCGTCGCCGCGGCAAGGAATCCCAACGTGGTGTAGGCCTCCAGCATCGGTTCGTCGAGTGAGCTGGCGGGATCGGCCTGCAGGAGATGATCGGCCACCCACAGGGTGTCGACCGCGGTGGCGTCGAGCGTCTGAGCGATCGTCGCCAGCCGATCGGCGGTCGCGTCCGGCCACGAGTAATTCGTCACGCTGACGGACAGTTTCATGACGAGTCCACCCCCGCGCGCACCTCTTGCTTGTTGCGCCGACGCAGCGGCAGAAGCGCTCCCGCGACGATCAGCCAGATGAGGCCGGTGAACCGGGCGAGCGGCAACAGCGGCGAGAGTGCCTGCCAGATCAGCACCAGTGTGGTCAGTTCGGCGAGCACCGCGATGACCAGACCCGCCCATGCCACGGGTCTGGGTAGCAACCCGACGATGAGGCCGGGCACCGCGATGCCGGCGATCAACAGACCGAGCGTGACCACGTGCCACGGGCCTCCGGTGAGGTACGTCAGGTAGTACAGCGCGCGCACCAACGCGGCATCGGCGGCGACTTCGGGCCGGGACAACGTCCAGGCCATCAGTCCGGACAACGCGAGGCCTGCCGACGCGAGCAACCCACCGGCGAGCGCGATCGTCGCCCCCGGTGCGGTGATGCCGAGTTGCCGCAGACGCGCACTCGCGGTGGCTGCGTAGATGGCCAGCGGTATCGACGACCCGAACGTTCCGACCGCGATGGCCACCGCCGCATCGTGATGGCCGGCAACGTAATCCACTATCGCCGAGCCGTACGGAAGCGGCATGACGCCGCCGAGTGCAACGCCGACGGCGAGGCCGGCGAGCAGCAACGCCAGCGAGATGGCGGCCAGCATGGGTAGCGGCGGGCCACCCTGCACGGGTCGGCCGACCGCCCGGTTCGTATCCAATGATGAATCATTCATGTGATGAACGATATTCCCGTAACCGCCGACAGGCAAGGGCCATGGATGATTTTGGAGGCGAATCGTTCGCCGATGATACGATCCGCGCATGTCAGCAGCCTCTCAGCACGGTGACGGCGTGGCGTTTCTGCTGTCGCAGCTCGGCCATCACTCCGCCTCGGTGTTCGTCGATCTGATCGCGTCGATCGACCTGACGCCCGCGCACGCCGGCATCCTTCGCGCGGTCGCAGCCGAGCCGGGACGCAGTCAGCAGGCGCTCAGCGGCCAGCTCGGCCTGCTACCCAGCCGGGTCGTCGCGTACGTCGACGAGTTGGAGGATCGCGGCTACGTCGAACGGCGCCGCAATCCCGACGACCGGCGATTGCACGCGATCCATCTGACCGCGTCCGGCAAGAAGTTGATGGGCAAGATCGCCGATCTCGCCAGGCAACACGACCGCCTACTCACTGCGGGGCTGGACGCGCAGCAGCGCGAAACGCTGCGCAAACTGCTGGCCACCGTTGCCGAGCAGCAGGGACTGACACCGCACGTTCACCCGGGTTACCGCAATCTGGGCGTTGCCAACTCGCGCGCTAAGCCAGCCGGGTGATCTCCACGACGACGTCGAGGTCGGTCGACCCCTCCCCCGAGTAGATTCCCTTCAGCGGCGTGACATCCGCGTAGTCCCGGCCCACGCCGACGCTGACGTACTGCTCGTTGATGTCCTTGTCGTTGGTCGGGTCGTAGTTCCACCAGCCGCCCGTCCACGCCTGCACCCACGCGTGGCTCTGCCCGTCGATGGTGTCGCCGATCACGGCCTTGCGGTTGGGGTGCAGGTAGCCCGACACGTACCGGGCAGGAATTCCCATGCTGCGCACCAGGATCAACGTCAGGTGGGCGAAGTCCTGGCAGACGCCCTTCCCCTCGCGGTGTGCGTCGAGGCCCGACGAGTGCACGCCGGTGGTGCCCGGCACGTAGTCGAGCTCGGTGTGCACCCAGTTCGCCGCCTCCACCACCGCTTCGTACGGCTCGTGGTACTTGGCGATCCGCTGGCCGACGCGCGCGATGCGCCGGCTCGCCGGGGTGTACTTCGTCGCGGTCATGTACTCGTCGAACCGATCGAGCACCGCCTCCGACTTCAGGTCGTCCCAGGAGACCTTCTCCGCGGGCGCCTCACCCTTGTCGGTCTCCACCACCGACGACGCGGTGACCTCGAGTTCGGTGTGCGGGGCGTGCAAGTCGAACGCCGTCACCGCCGTACCCCAGTAGTCGACGTAGCGATATGACCGTGTGGCAGGGACGGTTTCGACGCGGTTGAGGATCACGTTCTGCCGCGAGTCCGACCGCGGCGTCAGACGCGCCTCGTTGTACGACGCCGTCACCGGTGACTTGTAGGCATAACCGGTCGAATGCACGAGGCGCAATCGCCACATCAGGTTCTCCTCTTCGCGCGAGCGCTCACTGGTGCACCATCCTTATGTCGGTGATCTCAGATGGATCACCGATGCACCCGAGGTGCCGTCGAGTTACTGCCACGAGCGCGTGACAGGTCGATGTCCATGATGAGTTTCGCGGGACTCGGCGGTTTCCCGGGGTGTGCCGACCGTCGACAGGGCTGAGCGCCGTCGAGCGCCGAACAGTGAGCGAACCGGCAGTCACACTCCGGCACCGAAGTTTGGGTGCCTCCCCACTGGGTCTAGCAGCGAGGAGGCTGTAATGAAGTATGCCCCAACCGTCCTGCCCACGGAACTTGCCAACGGATTGACCGGCGGAATCGATTGGGCTCGTGATGATCACGCACTCTCGATCGTCGACAGCGGCGGCCTCGAAGTCCACCGTAGCTCCATCGAACACAATGCCGCGGGACTGCGCACGCTGGCGAGCACACTGGCCCGACATGGGGTCGAGGAAGTCGCCATCGAACGTCCCGACGGCCCCATCGTCGACACGCTGCTGGACGCGGGAACCACCGTGGTGGTGATCAGCCCCAACCAGCTCAAGAACCTGCGAGGTCGATACGGCTCGGCCGGCAACAAGGACGACCGGTTCGACGCCTTCGTGCTGGCCGACACCCTGCGCACCGACCGCGCCCGGCTGCGGCCCCTGGTCCCCAATACGGCCGAAACCGTTGCGCTGCGGTCCTCGTGCCGAGCTCGAAAAGACCTCGTCGGGCACCGCATCGCGTTGGCCAACCAGTTGCGCGAACACCTCAACCGCGTCTTGCCCGGCGCCGTGGGTCTGTTCGCCGAACTCGACTCGATGATCAGTCTGAGCTTCCTCACCCGGTTCGACTGCCAAGACCGCGCTGACTGGCTGACCCCCAAACGCCTGAGCACCTGGCTGGCCTCGGTGAGCTACACCGGTGGCATGGACCCCGCCGTACTCCACGCCCGTCTGATCGCCGCTCCCCGAGGCGCCACCGGCGCCGAAGGCGCGGCCCACGCACACATCACCCGCGCACTGGTCGCCACCCTCAAAACCATCGTCGCCCAAATCAAGACACTGTCCGAACAGATCACCGAACAACTCGCCGCACATGCCGACGGGCACATCTTCACCAGTCTGCCCCGCTCCGGAAAGATCAGAGCAGCAAAGCTTCTCGCTGAAATTGGGGACTGCCGCGGCCGCTTCCCCACCCCCGAATCCCTGGCCTGTTTGGCCGGCGTGGCACCCTCCACCCGACAATCGGGCACCATGCGCTCGGTCGGCTTCCGGTGGTCCTGTGACAAACACCTGCGCGACGCCGTCACCGATTTCGCCGCGGACTCCCGCCATGCCAACCCCTGGGCCGCTGACCTCTACAACCGAGCCCGCGCCCGCAAGCACGACCACGCCCATGCCACCCGAATCGTGGCTCGCGCCTGGCTGCACGTCATCTGGCACTGTTGGCAGACCAACCAGCCCTACGATCCCACCCAACACCGTGCCCTCCAGGCCCTCATCAGGGGCGAACAACCCGCCGCCTGACACCAGGGTTGACACAGGGCTACTCATCACTAGACCTCGCCTTCCTCAATCACCAGTGACCCATTGCGCCCGGCATCCGTCCACGCCACCCACGGCGCGGAGTGGAAGTACTCCAGCGCCAACGCTTCTCCGACGTCGGCGCATGTCTTCTGCAGACCGGCAAGGCGTTCTTCCAGTGACTCCAGCAGCACCCCAGGTCGGAGGAACTCGAGCTCGCTGCGGGCCCGACCCAGGAGGCGTTGCGCCTCGTCGGTGGCTCCGATCCGGTTGTACGCACGGTGCTGCAGTTCCTCGAGGCTGTGCTCGGCGAGCCGCAGCGAGTACATGACCGAGCGCGGGAACAGCCGGTCCAACAGCATGAACTCGACGACGCGACCGGCGTCGAGCACGCCGCGGTACGTGCGCAGGTAGGTGTCGTGTGCACCCGCCGACCGCAACACCGTCACCCATGCCGGCGACGACGCGCTGTCTCCGACGCGGGACAACAGCAGTCGCACCGTCATGTCGACGCGTTCGACGGCCCGGCCGAGCACCATGAAGCGGTAGCCGTCGTCGCGCGACAGTGTCGAGTCGGCCAGCCCGGCGAACATCGCGGCGCGACCCTCGACGAACGACAGGAACTCGTGCGGACCGAGTCGCTTCGCGGCGCGTTCCCGTTCGGCCAGCGCGTTGTACGTGGTGTTGAGGCACTCCCAGATCTCCGTGGAGGTGACTTCGCGTGCCCCGCGGGCATTTTCGCGCGCGCCGGAGATGGATTCGACGATGGAGCAGCCACCCTTGGTGTCCCTGCTGAACGCGACGAGATCGGTCAGCGACCACACGTCGAGCGCCACCTTGGGTGGCTCGATGCCGAGCACCTTCAGCAGGGTTCGCGACGCCTGGTCGGGGTCGACGCTGGAGTCCTCGAGCAGCTGGTGCACCGTGACGTCGAGGATTCGGGCCGTGTCGTCGGCCCTCTCGACGTAGCGGCCGATCCAGTACAGCGATTCCGCGTTGCGTGCCAGCATCAGTCTCCTCTTCGCGCGAGCGCTCATCGGCTGTCCGTTCACCCCTACTGCTGCTGCTGTTGTTGTTGCTGGCCCTCGAATTTCGCCTGCTGTTGCTGCTGCTGCGAGGACGTCACGTCCGGGCCCTGCTCCGACTTCGGGCCCTTCGCGGCCTTCGGCAACGAGCGGACCACCTCCGCGGCAGCCAGTTCGCGATCGGCTGCCGACGCACGCGAGGCCAGCACCCAGGTGTCCTTCGACCCGCCGCCCTGGCTGGAGTTGACCACCAGCGAACCCTCGGGCAGCGCGACGCGGGTCAGCCCACCGGGCAGCACCCACACGTCGTCGCCGTCGTTGACCGCGAACGGCCGGAGGTCGACGTGGCGCGGCGCCAGCTCGTCGTCGATCTGCGTTGGCACCGTCGACAGCTGCACGACGGGTTGGGCGATCCAGCCGCGGGGATCGCTGCGAATCTTCTTGCAGATCGTGGCGAGCTCCTTCTCCGACGCATCGGGGCCGAACACGATGCCGTAGCCGCCGGAGCCCTCCACCGGTTTGATGACCAATTCGTCGACGCGGTCCAGCACTTCCTCGCGTTCGTCGTCGAGCCAGCAGCGGAAGGTGTCGACGTTGGCCAGCAGCGGCTTCTCGCCGAGGTAGTACTCGATGATCGTCGGCACGTAGGTGTAGACCAGCTTGTCGTCGCCCACACCGTTGCCGACGGCGCTGGAGATGACGACGTTGCCTGCGCGGGCCGCGTTCAGCACGCCCGCCACCCCGAGCACCGAGTCGGGGCGGAAGTGCATCGGGTCGAGGTAGTCGTCGTCGATGCGCCGGTAGATGACGTCGACCTGGCGTTCACCGTTGGTGGTGCGCATGTAGACGGTGTTGTCGCGGCAGAACAGGTCGCGGCCCTCGACCAGCTCGACGCCCATCTGCCGGGCCAGCAGCGAGTGCTCGAAGTACGCCGAGTTGTAGACGCCGGGGGTCAGCACCACGACCGTCGGGTCGGCCTCGTTGGAGGCGGCGGCGTTGCGCAGCGCCCGCAGCAGGTGCGACGCGTAGTCACCGACGGCACGCACCCGGTGCGTGGCGAACAGGTTCGGGAAGACCCGGGCCATGGTCCGCCGGTTCTCCATCACGTAGGACACCCCCGACGGGGAGCGCAGGTTGTCCTCGAGCACGCGGAACGTGCCCTCCGCGTCGCGCACCAGGTCGATCCCGGCGACGTGGATGCGGACGCCGTTGGGCGGCACGATGCCTGCGGCCTCGCGGTGGAAGTGCTCGCACGACGTCACCAGCCGGCGCGGGATGACTCCGTCGCGGAGGATCTCCTGCTCGCCGTAGATGTCGTCGAGGTACATCTCCAGCGCCTTCACCCGCTGCTTGATGCCCCGCTCGAGCCGTGACCACTCGGCGGCCGAGATCACCCTGGGCACGAGGTCCAGGGGAAATGGTCGCTCCTGACCCGACAGCGAGAAGGTGATGCCCTGGTCGATGAACGCGCGGCCGAGTGCTTCGGAGCGCGCCGCCAGCTCGGAGGCATCGGACGGGGCAAGCTCGGTGAAGATGCCCTTGTAGGGCCCGCGCACGTTGCCGTCGCCGTCGAACATTTCGTCGAAGGCCTTCGAATACCCGCCGACGCTGTTGTAGCCGTCGAAGATGCCGTCGTAGCGCTTCGCCGATGCGGAGGAGTTGCGCGACGACCGTGCGGTGGCTGAGGGAACGGTTCGAAGACTCACCAGTGACATGCTGCCGCACGCGCGCCGTTTCGGCAGGCCAGTGGCGATCGCTTTGGGTTATTGGGCTCGGCGCTGGTAACCTGAACCCTCGCTGCCCGTCACCGGGCACCCCCATGAACACTCGTCCCACCCAAGCTGACTTTTAGAAGGAATCAACGCGTGGCCAACATCAAGTCGCAGGAAAAGCGCATCCGTACCAACGAGCGCGCCCGACTGCGCAACCAGTCAGTGAAGTCCGCCCTTCGCACGGCTGTTCGCGGCTTCCGTGAAGCCGTTGACGCTGGTGAGAAGGAGAAGGCCGCCGAGTTGCTGGTCGCGACCAACCGCCAGCTCGACAAGGCCGCCAGCAAGGGTGTCATTCACAAGAACCAGGCGGCGAACAAGAAGTCCGCGCTGACGCTGGCCCTCAACAAGCTCTGAGCCCTGCGCTCTGGCTTCAGCCTCCGGCGGCCAGTTCCGCCACCCGGCGCACCGCCGTTTCGAGTGCGTAGTCGGCATCGGCCGCTACACCCTTGACGTCGCCGTTGAGCGCCGCGACCAACCGGATCGCCTCGGCCACTGACTCGCGTGACCATCGGCGGGACTGCTTCTGTGCCTTCTCGACCCGGAACCACGGCATCCCAAGCTCGGCCGCCAGAGCATTGGCGTTGCCCGACAGCGGCGCTACCCGAGCAATGGTGTGCATGGCCTCGGCCAGCGCGTCGGCGATCACCACCGTGGGCGGCTCCTTCCGAAGCATCGCCCACCGCAGCGCCTCGGTCGCACCCGCGACGTCGCCGCTCACCGCCTTGTCGGCGATGTCGTAGCCCTTTACCTCGGCCTTCCCGATGTGATAGCGCCGGATCCCCGCCGCGTCAACGACGCCGCCGGTGTCGGCCACCAGCTGCGAGCATGCCGCGGCCAGTTCGCGCAGATCCGAACCGACGGCATCGACGAACGCGTCGATCGTCTTGTCGTCGACCTTGACCTTGAGCGACCGGAACTCTGCGCGTACGAAGTCGATGCGTTCCCGGGGCTTGGTGATCTTCGCGCACGGATATACCTTCGCGCCAAGGCTTTTGAGTTGATCGGCCAATGCCTTGGCGCGCCCGCCGCCGGAGTGCACGACGACCAGCATGGTGCCTGGCTGCAGGTCCGCAGCGGCAGCGGCGATGAGTGCGACCGCCTCCTTGCCGGCCTCGGCGGCGGCCTCGAGGACCACCAACCGCTCATCGGCGAACAGCGACGGGCTGAGCAGCTCGGCCAACTCATTGGTGCTCACCTCGCCCGCACGCAGCCGGTCGACGGGCACGTCGACGGTGCCCGCGGCTTCGCGGGCGGATCGCAGGACGTCGGCAACGGCGCGTTCGACGAGCAGTTCTTCGTCACCCAGCACGAGGTGAAGTTGGCTCACGCAGAAGATCGTTTCACGTCGCGCCGACAGCACCGGTTGCCGGGCCAGCCGCGCCGCCCGCCACCGCCCACGCGACCAGACATGCCGTCGCCGACCCCACGACGATGCGTCCCCACCGCCACCGCCACAGCACGACGGAACCGACTCCGGCAGCTGCCACGAGGAAGACGCCGGCCGGACCGGGTGGCACCGGCACGACGGCGCCGGGCACGGCCGAGGCCCACCGCGCCACCCGCAGCAGCCACCACAGTTCGGGCCCGGTGAAGCGGACCAGGAACTGTGCGGCCGCGGGCCAGAGCGCCGACACCGCCGCCGCTGCGGTCCCGATCACCGTGATGGGCGCGACGACGAGGGCCACCGCCAGGTTGGCGGCCACGGACACCAGGCTGACGGTCCCCGCCATCCCCGCGACCAATGGCGCCGTGACGAGCTGGGCGGCGACGGCGACACTGACCGCGTCGGCCAGCGGCTTGGGCCACCCACGGTCGACGAGCCGTCGCGACCACACCGGTGCGATCACGACGAGCGCCGCCGTGGCCGATGCCGACAGTGCGAAGCCGAGGTCGACGGCCAGTTGCGGCGCGCCGATCATCAGGATTACCACGGTGGCCGACAACGCCGGAACCGCCCGACGCCGTCGGTGCGCCAGGATCGCCAACAGCGTGATGGCACCCATGACCGCCGCCCGCAACACGCTGGGTGACGGCTGCACCACGACGACGAACGCCATCAGCGCGACGGCGGCCATCCCGACGGCCGCCCGCGGCCCCACGACGCCTGCCGCCGAGCAGTACCGCGCCGCAGACGATGGTGACGTTGGCGCCCGACACGGCGGTCAAGTGGGTCAGTCCCGCCGCCCGGAACTCCTCGACGGTCGTCGCGCTCACCGTCGACGTGTCACCGAGCACCAGTGCGGGCAGCATCGCCGCCTGGTCGGCGGGCAGCGCCGAGCGCGCCGCGTCGCCGAACGCTGCGCGCACACGAGCAGCGATGCGTTGGATGCGGCCCGCCCGACCGAGCGTCGGCTCGCCCGTGGCCGACAGCACCGCCACCGTGAGATCACGGCGCATCGGTCTCCCGACCGTCGCGCGGAAGGCGGCGGGGCGGCCCGCGGTCAGCTCGCCGTAGCCGACACTCGACGCGAACACCACCACGCGACCGGTCGTCGGGCGTTCGCCGACGGCCCGCAGGTCGGCGCGGAACATCAGCCGGCTGCCTGCCACGGTGCGCGGCGATTCCGTTGCGACGACCACCACGGAGATCGTCGAGCCGACCTGACCCGACAGTCGATGGTGAGCCACGTCCTGCACGCGCAGGGTCACCGCGATCGCGAATCCGATGCCGACGACGAGCACCGCGAGCACGCCAGGCCACAGCGCCGCATCCGGCTGACGGGAACGCCACCACCGCGTCACCACGAACGTGACGACCGCGGCGGCCGTCGTCGCCCATGCGGATGCCGAACCGCCCCACAGGATGCCGGCGCAGGTGACACCCCAGGCCGTCAGTGCGGCGGGCACCAGGCGCAGGTCGTGGCCGACCGGGCCGGTGTCGGGCGTGCTCACACATGGACCAGGTCACGCAGCTTCTCCAGCCGCGCGGGACCGATGCCGTCGACCTCGCCGAGCTGCTCGACGTCGGTGAACCGTCCGTTCGCTTCGCGCCACGCGATGATCGCCGACGCGGTGACCGGCCCGACGCCGGGAAGCGCGTCGAGTTCGTCGGCCGTGGCGGTGTTGAGGTCGACCGGGCCGGACGGCGCCGATCCAGTGTCACTACCGGGGTTCGGGGCGGGCGACTGGCCAGGAGGCGGCGTGATCGAACTGCCCATCGCCGACGGCGCGCCGGGCGGTGAGGCGATGCCGACAACGATCTGCTCACCGTCGGAGACCCGGCGGGCCATGTTCAAGCCGATCAGGTCGGCGCCGTCGAGCGTTCCGCCCGCGGCCGTCAGGGCGTCGGCGATGCGCGCCCCCGACGTAAGGGTGACCAGGCCGGGCCGATGGACCAGTCCGACCACGCTGACCACGACCGGCCCGTCGGGCGCAGGAGCTGCATCGCCCGTTGTCGGATTCGCCGACGAAACCATCTCCACCGGAGGAAGTTTCGCCGACACCACCGGCGGTGGATCGTCGCGCATCAACGTGAAGATCGTCACCAGTACGGCGATGGCGCCGACGGCGGCCAGTGCAATGGCACCGGCCCGGCCTGGATCGGCACGGATGGCCGCTAGCCAGTTCGGGCCGCCCGTCGCGGGCGTGTCTGGCAGCCACCGTGACAGCGACGTATCGGGTTCCTCGTCGTCGGACCGTTCGGCGTCACCGCTTTCGGATCCCAACAGGCGGTGCGCCCGGTCGGCGGGCAGTTCGGTTCGCATGGCCGCGACGCTAGGCGCGGCACCAGACCACATCGGCCGGCCGAGACGACCTCAGGCTCTCGGCTGTGGATGAAATCCGCTCTGTGGATGGCGCGTCAGAAGTCGCCGTGCGCGGCCAGCAGCGAGATCCGCAATCCGTCCGGCCCGTCGGTCGCCACGTAGGTCACGGTGACGTTGGCGATCACGCCGCCGTCGTGGTCGCGGCGCGCGAAGGTGCCGCGGTAGAGACCCGACGCCGAGTTGAGCACGGTGACCTCCGAGTGCAGCACGTCGCTGTGGTGGTAGCCGTTGGCGCGCAGTCCATCGAGCTGGCCCTGCATCACCGCCGCGACCTGGTCCTCCGACGTCAGCGCGACGACTCCTTCGTCGCTGGTGACGATGAACGGCACACCGTAAAACGCCAGCAGCGAAGCGATCTCGCGATCGCCGCGCGCGCACGCCGCAAAGGTGTCGAGGTACTCCTCGAACCACTTGCTCAATCCATCGGTGTCCACGGACATCACCCGATCATGCCCCAAAGTGCCTCGGACGCTAGGCGTTCTGACCGGACCGCCGCCCCGTCAGCGGAGCCTCGACCGCGATGTCGCGAACGTCGTCGGGAACCTTCGGGGCGGCCAACTCGGGCGTCTCACCGCTCGTGGACGCCGTCTCCTCGGTAGCCGCCCTTTCGGCGTCGCCCGCTCCAGGAAGCGCAGCAGCTCGACGGGGAACGGGAGCACCAACGTGGAGTTCTTCTCCGCGGCAACTTCGACCATGGTTTGCAAGAGCCGAAGCTGAAGCGCCGCAGGGCTTTCCGCCATCACCCTGGCGGCTTGAGACAGCTTCTCGGATGCGGCGAATTCGCCGTCGGCGGTGATGATCCGGGCCCGCCGCTCACGCTCCGCCTCGGCTTGGCGCGCAATCGACCGCTTCATCGATTCCGGCAGGCTCACGTCCTTGATCTCGACCCTGTCGATGTGGATGCCCCAGCCCAGCGCGGGGCTGTCGATCATCAACTCCAGGCCTTCGTTGAGGCGCTCCCGGTTGGACAGCAGGTCGTCCAGGTTGCTCTTGCCGATGATGGACCGCAGCGAAGTCTGCGCGACCTGGCCGATGGCCGACATGTAGTCCTGCACGTCGACCGCCGCACGCACCGGGTCTTCCACCCTGAAGTAGATGACCGCGTCGACGCGCACCGTCACGTTGTCGCAGGTGATGCCGTCCTGGGCGGGCACCGGTAACGTGATGACCTGCATGTTCACCTTCTGTAGGCGATCGGCGAGCGGGATCAGCATGGTCAGTCCCGGTCCCCGGACATCGCTCTGTAGACGCCCGAACCGGAAGACGACACCCCGCTCGAACTGCTTGATCACCCGGACGTTCTGCGCGGCCAGCCAGACCACGCCGAGACCTGCGACCGCGGCCAGCGTGAGTGAGTAGAAGATGCTCATGGGTCCTCCTCGATGGACTGACCCGCGGCGCTGTCCGGCCCCGTGGGCCTCACGATTCGATTGTTCTCCCCCAACCGTCGCTTCGCCAGCACACCCAGTCGATCTCGACGAGGGCGCCCACGGCCAGCCCGGTGACTCCGACGCACGTGCGCGACGGCAACCGCTCCGGAAACCACGGCGCGTAGGCGTCGTTGAAGGCGCCGTAGTCATTCCAGTCGAGCAGGTAGGCGCGCACCGAGACGACGTCGGCCAGTCCCCCGCCGCAGAGTTCGGTGACGCGCAGCAAGTTGCGCAGCACCTGATCGGTCTGGGTGGCGACGTCACCACCGACCACGGCGCCGGTCACGTCGGTCGGCATCTGGCCGGTGACGTACAGCGTCTGCCCGGCGGACGTCGCGTGGGCGAAGGGCGCCACGCCCGGCGGCACGCCGTCGCGGGGAGTGAAGGTGAAACTGCGGATGCCGGTCATGCGGCGACCCCGGGCCAGCGCGGGAAGCACCGCTTGTCGATGCGGCCGTGCACGCCCTGACGCTGGTCGACCACCTGGGTGACGGTGAAGTCGACGGCCACCGACATGAAGGAGTAGGCGTCCCTGCGGGAGAGGCCGAAGCTGAGCACGAGCACGTCGAGCGTGCGCAGCGCCGCCGCCTTCATCGCCGCGTCGAGGGTGTCGCCGAACCCGTGCACGAGCAGTTCGGTGGCGGTCTCCAGCACCGGCACCGTGTACGGCAGGTCTCGTCGAATGGTCAAGCGCAGCAAGCCATTGAGCGACGACTCGAGCGCGGTGCCGCTGATCTCGCCGTCGCCCTGGGAGACGTGCGGGTCGCCGACCGACAGCAGCGCACCCGGCACCTGGACCGGGTAGTACATTCGTCCGCCCGCACCGATCCGCCAGTTGTCGACGTTGCCACCGTGGTCACCGGGCGGTACCGACGACACCCGCTGCGGCTCGGCGGGCGCGACGCCCATCGTGCCGAAGTGCGGGCGCAGAGGGACGACGACGCCGGCCAGTGCGGGTTCGCGGGCGTCGGCGTCGGGCGCGACGACGGTGCCCGGCTGGTCGGCCAGCGGGGTCGCGGTCCAGTCGTAGGCGAACAGTGCCCGGCCGAGCAGCGCGTCGACGTCGAGTTCGTAGATCGTGACCCGCTCACCGGGCAGCTCGGCGTAGAGGTGGCCCCAGTGCCCGGCCAGGTTGGAGCCGTACGGCAGCCTTGGGGTGGCCGCCAGGATGTCGACCTGCAACACGTCGCCGGGCCGGGCACCCTCGACGGCGATCGGCCCGGTGAGCAGGTGCGGTCCAGGCCCGCGGTCCTGCACGCGGTCGAACACCTCGGCGATGCCCGCATCCATCAGCAGGTCGGGGGCGTCCCCGGCGTGATGGGTCAGCGTCTCGATCGCGACCAGGTCGCCGGAAGCGACGACGAGCGCCGGCTCCAGCCGCGGGTCGAAGTAACCCCAGTGCACCGTCGACGGTGTGGCGGGCAGGCCGTGTTGCATCCGGCGATCATGCCAGCGCAGCAGGCCATCGTCTTGTTGAGCAGCCTCAGCCTTCGAAGCGGATCTCGACGGCTTCTCCCGGTTCAACGGTTCGCGTGTCGAACAGTTCGCAGTTGCGGTTGGTGTAGAGCTCGAGGGTGTCGGGGTCTGGGACGCTCTTCCAGTCGTCGTCGTGCGTGGACACGACCGCCCGCCGAGGCTTCCCGTCAGGATCGTCGTCGGGGAACACGACGTCGAGGATCTCGGCGACCGTCCCGTTGACGCTGCCGTGGTGCGAAACCTTGACGAAGTGCGCCGGCTCCAACAGGTCCTGATCACGCATCGTCTCCCAGCTCTTTTCCTCGGCGTCCCCTGCGAAGATCAGTTTCCAACCGCGCCAGGAGATCTCGAGGACGATGCTGGTGTTGTTGGCCGCGGCATCGATCTCCATGATCGCCTGGCGATTGGTGTGGTTGCGCGACTGCACCAGGTCGTAGAACGCCCCGGCCTGCACGCCGACCGGTGGCTGCCAAGCAGATTGGACTGCCAGCTGCGCACCCGCAGCGAGCCCCGCCGACGCAGCCGCGCCGAGCCTGGGCTGACGACGTCGCCCGTAGTAGTCGGAGGTGTCCTCCTCCGGGGCCAGGATGCGAAGCTTCGCCTCCTTGAACGGATGCTTGCCCTTCAGATCCGTTGTGCGATCAACGTAATGGGTCGCCGACTCGGGTGCCACCGTGCGGATGTGGTCGACGTATTGGGCAGTGGTCAGCCCCAGGGCCCCCTCGGGCAGCAGCGCACTGTTGTTCTGGATCATCATCGTGAGCCAGGGATCGGTTGCGCTGGAATGCTGTTCGACGAGGCCTTTGAAGGTCTCGGTGAAGTCGAGTTTCTTCTTCTTGGCGTCCTCGTGCCGTTCGTAGTAGTCCGGCGCCGCCGAGCCGGTCAGCCACGCGTGTTTGGCCGCGAGCTCGACGCCCTTGTTCTTCGCCGTGAGCAATCCCTGGACGTGATCGAGGTGTTCGTGCGTCATGACGTACAGATCGACGTCGCCACCGGTGCGGTCGGCGATGTCCTGGACGACCGGCATGAAGACGTCGTCCTTGCTCGCCAGCAGGTTGCCAACGTCGATGACGATGTGCCGGACGGTCTCGGTGCCGTTGCGTTGCCGATCGGGGATCGAGATCAGGATGGCGTCGCCGAACAGCACGTTGTACGCCCGGACGATGAGATCCGTCATCGGTCCATCTCCTCGATGTGCAGGAGGCGTTCGGTGCCGGTGACCCTGGCGACGTCACCGACGATGCGCACTTCGATGCGCGACGACGGGTGTGACCGGGGCTCGGCGTCTCCGTCGTCGACGACCGCGATCCGGGAGCCCGACAGCAAGCTGGTGAGGAACCGGTCGCGGGCCTCGCGTTGTTCGGCTCGCATCACGTCGCTGCCGACGAGCGCGAGAACCCTGCCGTCGTCCCATCGCACCGCCAGGGTGGCACCGGTCTTCACCCGTCGCTTGGCCGCTGGGACTGCAGGGGATCCGTTGGCTTCCACCGAGCTCCAGCTGACCTTCAGAATCAGTTCGCGCTGGGTGTCGTCGCCGCTACCGACCTTCTTGGTGGCGTCGACCCGCGGGAGCACCTTGAACGACACGCCTTCGGCGATGCCGAACGCCGCGCGGTGCTTCTCCACGTACGCGTAGGCGGCCCAGTCGCTGTCGCGGATGTCGGCCAGATCCGCAGGGGCGATGTTCAGCTCCTGAGGCGCTATCACGCCCAGATCCGTCACGGCGGAGATGACGCCGCGGTCGACGAAACGCTGCGCGAGCCGTTGCCGCACCTCGGTCTTTCCTTCGTTGGCGCCGTCGGGGTCGGTCGCATTGTCCGCCGACAGGGTCGCGCGCCCGACGTCGCCGAACGTCAACTCTCCCGGCGGCATGTAGTCGATGCCGCGAAGCAGCAGGCGACGAAAGATGTCCGCCGCGATGCCCAGCGAACGGTTCGCGGCGTGGTCGACGTTCATGGGCTTCTCGCCGGGTACCGGCGTCGACCACAGCGACTTCCCGCGCTCGAAGATGTCGACCAGCGTCTCGTAGAAGATTGCCGACAACACGGTGCTGAGTTGGTGCGGATTGGTTCCGCTGACCGTTTGCATGGTGTTGTCGTTGAGTAGGTCGCGCAACGCATGCGGATGGGGATCATCGGGACGGGGTCGCGCGATGCCGAACTGCTCGGCGATGGAGCTGAAGGCGGTGGCATCCGAAATCGAATTATCGTTCTGTTCAAGCACTTTCTGCCGAAGGCCCGAACTCCGCAAGGCCATGAGCACCGCGACGAGATCGGCTACGCCCTCGTGTATCGCGAGCGATTCCGCCGTCGACGCATCGTGCAGCGACGGGACCACCGCATCGAGCAGGGCATGCCCACATTCGTGCGCGACGATGTCGCGGCTCAGCGCGGTGTAGATCCTGCCCTCACCCGACTCGAACCAAAAGAACTGCAGGCTACGGGTGGAACGGTCGTAGAAGGCGTTCGCCCATTCGCCGGCGCGCGGGACGACGAGGAGCTGTTCCCCTTCGAACGCCCAGCAGACTTCTCGACCCAATCCCCCGGACTCCTCGAACATCCGGACCGTCTCGAACACGGTGCCGAAGGCGTTGACGGCGAGAAACTGCGGTGAGTCCCGCTTCATCCCCTCGGTTTCGAAGCGGCCACGCGTCGGCGTAGACACCGCGAATGGCGTGAAGGTTGCCGGAGCGGCGAGAGGAGCACCGGTCGCCGGGTCGAAGTCGACGATGGCGATCCGCCGGCATGTCGGTCCGTCGAGGAAGCGGTCGTATTCGTCGTCGCCGAGTTTCAACTTCTTTCGTTCGACCAGCTTTTCGCCTGTCGTGCCGAACTTTTCGTCCTGAATCATCAGGTCGATCTCGGCTAGCGCATAACCCACGGGGAGTCCTTCCAGAACGTCGTTGCCATGATCATCACGACAGTGATGACCAAGAGAGAGACCGGCACCGGGTCTCGAAATGCCCGCGGATGCCGCTGTTCCCACCACACCGCCGCGGACCCGCCAAGCATCAACAGAAGGTCATGGCTGCCGACCATCGCCAGCATGACGGGGCCGCACAGCGCGACGCACCGCGGAAACGCGCCTGCGCCACTGCCGGATGCGGTGACGAGAGCGCGCCGGCCCGCGGGAGCGATGACTCCAATCCGGCCGCACGCCCTCAGCAGGCGAGTCCGCCACAGCGACGTGGTGGCGGCCACGGCCACCACCAGCCAGGCAACCGACCACGCCCAGGCGGGCACGAGGTTCTCGACGAGCCGAAAGGCAACCCATCCGAGGAGACCGAAGGCCAGCCACAGTCCGGTGATGG
Source organism: uncultured Actinomycetota bacterium (assembly GCA_963849055.1). GTDB lineage: Bacteria > Actinomycetota > Actinomycetes > Mycobacteriales > Mycobacteriaceae > Mycobacterium. The sequence continues at coordinate 1,051,647 of CAWKFI010000006.1, read as the reverse complement.
TCCCGACGTGGGCGGCGACGGCCGCAATGCGCCAGCGCCGGAACGTCATCCGGGCGAGGGCGGCCGTCGCTGTCGCGTACAGCGGCCACATCATGGCCACGACCATCAACAGCCAGTAGCCGATCCAGGGCCAGATGCCTGCGGAGCCACCGGCCGCGGGATGGGTCATCGCATGCCCGGCGTGCGCGGCCGCGTGATGGGGTCCCGTCGACCCACCAGCGATGCTCCACCCGATCAACGCCACCCAAGCAATGCCCGCCAAAGCGGTCAGCCACCAACCAGGATGTGGCCCAGCCAGTTTGACCCGAAGCGGAGCCCGCCGAACCGCTCCCGTCGGGACCACGCCTGCGCTCATCGGCGGCGATAGATCGTGATCTGCCGAACCTCTATCCCCTGCGGCTCTGGACGTGCTGCGTCATCGTCGGTGTCCGGGAGGACGCGGACCACCACCTCGCTGCCACTCCAGCCGTCCGCCACGAGTGCGGGAATGGCGGCCGTCGCATCGACGACGTAACTGCGTTCCTCGTCCGCAGGCGTCCCGCTAAGCCCGAACGTCGAGAATCGCCCGGCCCGATGGGCGGGCAGGTCGGGACCTGCCGCGACGTCGACCACGTAGACGTTGTGGCAGTCGACGGGGGCTCGAACTCCGGCGAGCTCGATGATGAGACCGGAGGGCGTCTCGGGCGCCAACCCGAGCTGGCGGGCGTCGAACGTCAGGGCCCGCTCAGCGCCGCCTTCGCCGACGGCGGTGGTGTCTGACGTTGCCGCCACCGGATCCCAGTCCTCCACGGGCGGGCCGGCCTCGTCGAGTCCCATGGGCCCCCTCCCGAGCTGATTGCGATTAGCGGTGACGGCCGCGAGCTGCGCGGCAGGAAGGTCCGTGATCTCGTACTCGTAGGACAGCGGCTGCGCCGTGGTGTCGAAGAGATCGTCGATGGAATACACCGCAGGCGCGTGAGAGTCGCCGAATGTGAAACTCGCCGTTCGCCATTCCGACACGACGTCGGCGGGAATGCCTACCTGGTCGACGAGTTCCACCGAGCCCGGCAGCTTGCGCCATACCTCCCACAGCCGGTCGATGTTGGCATGATGCAGCCAGAAGATCGGGTCCCGCCCCGCCACGGTCGTACTTCTCATCAGGCCGGTTCCGCCGCCGATGTTTCCGTGCACGTAATTGTGCGGCTCGTCCTCGAGCAAGCCGCCGACGGGCTGGGGACCGTCGACGCCGCCGAAACCCTGCCGGGGCCATCTGCGGGCGAAGAATGGTTGCGACAATGCCGGCACGACTTCGACGTCACTGGCGCGCGGGTGGCCGGGCCGGTCCAAGTCCTTGAGGTACAACGAATTCTTGACCAGGGCCCCATTGACGGTGCGCTGCGGCACCAGAAACTCGGGGGGAACCTGCAAGGTTTGCGGGCGAGCCGGGTCTGAGTAATCCCAATACGGCAGTGCCCAGCCGTTGTCGCCAATGTGGTGTTGGATCGACTTTTCGAACCAGGCCAGATATGCGCGGTGCCACGGAAGAAAGAACCGCGCGGCGTGTGCGCATTGGTCCCACAATGGCTTGTGCGGCGTCCCACCCGGAATGCCGTGGGTATTCGCCGCCCACCGCCATGAATCCGCTGCCAGCTGCGCATCGTGACTCATCATTGCCTCGACGCCCCTGGCGTATCCGTCGAGGATCGGATGCCAGTCCTGAGTTCGTGCTGCGGCGACGGTCTTGACCGACAACCGCCACACGTCTTTGCGCTTGCGAGGAACACCTGCCATGACCCACCCCCGGAAATAGCATGACAATCAAGAAACGCGAGTTCCGTGCCCCCCGGAACGGGGCAAATCCTACGACTGGCCGACGGCGTTCTGTGTCGGTTTGAATGAAGTCGCCGTTTCCGACAATGCCGTGAGTTGGCTGCAAATCGGCGACGGGTTCCGAAGACGAGTGCAGGATTGACCGATGATCGAGATCGGATACGAACGCCGCGACAGAATCGCCTACATCACGTTGAACCGGCCCGAGGCCAAGAACGCGATCACGCCGGAGATGCACGAGGAGCTGTGCCGGATCTGGACCGACTTCGGCGACGACGACGAGACCGACGTCGCGATCCTGACCGGCACCGGCGATTCCTTCTGCGCGGGAGCCGACCTCGCCACCTACGTCCCGCTGAACTACGTCGACGCGACGCCGAGCCGGGTTCGCGAGATCGTCGACATGGGTTTCGGCGGCATCACCCGCGGACTGCACCGGATCGCGAAGCCGACGATCGCCGCGGTGAACGGATGGGCGTTGGCAGGCGGTCTGGAGCTTGCGCTGGCGTGCGACCTTCGGGTGGCCTCGCACCAGGCGATGTTCGGCTCCTTCGAGGCACGGCGCGGTTTTCATCACGGCGACGGTGGCATCACCCGGCTGGTCAACACGTGTGGCATTGGCGTTGCCATGCAGATGGTCCTGACCGCCGAGCCGATCGACGCGCAGCAAGCGCTGCAATGCAACATGGTGACCAAAGTCGTTCCCCACGAACAGGTCATGCAGGATGCCGAGCGATTGGCCCGCCAGATCCTGCGTAACTCCCAGCGTGCGGTGCGTTCCGCGAAGGCGACGGTGCTGGAGGTCATCGGCAAACCGTTGGACGATCAGTTGCGCATCGAGGGCTGGAATTCCTACACCTGTGTCGATCAGGCCGAGGCGCGAGAACTGCTCGGCCAGTTCTTCGACAAGTCCGACGTCGGTAGGGCAGGGACGAAACCGACCGTCATCTAGTGCCGGTGTACACCTTGCGAATAGTGTCTACTGATCCGGCCGCAACGAGGAGGCGCACATGACGACCAGTTCCGCTGACCGACCACTACGGGTGATCCAGTGGACCACCGGCAACATCGGCAGGCGCTCGTTGCACGCCATCATCGGGCGCGACGACATGGAACTGGTCGGGGTGTACGCGCACGGCGCCGACAAGGCCGGGGTGGACGCCGCCGAGCTCGCGGGCTGGCCGCAACCCACCGGGGTGAAGGCCACGAACGACGTCGATGCGCTGATCGCGCTGAAACCCGACGCGTGCTGCTACAACCCGCTGTGGCCGGACGTCGACGAGCTGGTCCGGCTGCTCGAGGCCGGTGTCAACGTGTGCTCCAGCGCGGCGTGGATCACGGGAGGCAAGCAGACGCCGGAGGATCTCGACCGCATCAGGAAGGCCTGCGCGGCAGGCAATTCCACGATCTTCGGCAGTGGCGCACATCCGGGCATGACCAACATGGTCGGCATGGTGCTGTCCGGGGCATGCGAGAACGTCGACGAGATCCGCATCACCGAGTCGGTGGACTGCTCGACGTACGAATCCGCGGGAACGCAAGCCGCCATGGGCTTCTCGAGGGATCCCGACACGCCAGGTCTGGCCGAGAGTGTGCGGCGTGAGAGCGAGGTGTTCGCCGAGTCGGCGGCGATGATGGCCGACGCGCTCGGCGCCAAGCTCGACCGGATGACGTTCGACGTCGAGTTCAGCACCGCGACGGGTGACACCGACCTCGGCTTCATGCAGATCCCAAAGGGGACGGTCGGCGGGGTGTTCGGCTACCACCGCGGCTGGGTCGGCGAGAAGAACGTCGTCAGCGTCGGATTCAACTGGACCATGGGCAACCACGTCACCCCGCCCAAGCCACTGGAGCACGGCCACGTCATCCAGGTCTTCGGCACACCCAACATGCGTACCGTGCTGCACTGCCTGCCCCCGCGGGACTGGACCGAGCCCGGCTTCATGGGGCTGGGCATGATCTACACCGCGATGCCCGTGACCAATGCAGTACCGGCGGTGGTCGCCGCCGCGCCGGGCATCGTGACGCTGAAGGATCTGCCGCCGGTCACCGGGCGGGTGTCGGCGTAGCGCAGGCGTGCCGAGTTCTGCGCCTGGGACGTTGCTGATCGGAAATCACTACCGTCGTGCAGATCTCGGCGCATCAGAGGCGCTTACGAATCGTCGGCAAGTTGAACGCAGACGCCGACCGCACCGCCGCCCACGTGCACCGACAGCACCGGACCCATGTCGCTCACCGCGAGCGACTCGATCTGGGGCAGCCGGTCCGTCAGCGTGGCACCGATCTTGTCGGCGTCGTCGTGGTTGTCGACGTGATGGACCACGATCGATGCCGGGTTGTCGCCGACGAACTCCGCGACGGCCTCCACCAGCGCGGCGTGGGCCTTCGAAAGGGTGCGAATCCGCTGTGACAACACCAGCCGGCCATCGACGTCGATGCTGAGCAGTGGCTTGAGGGACAGCGCCGTGCCCAGCCACGACGCGGCAGTGCCGATCCGCCCGCTGCGCCGAAGGTTGTCGAGCCGGTGCACCACGATGAAGGCACGGCCGCGCGGCACGGCGGAGCGCGCCGCAGCCTCCACGGCGTCGAGGTCTGCGCCGGCAGCCGACGAACGCGCCGCCGCCATCGCGACGAAGCCGACGCTCGCCGCGGCGGACCGGGCGTTCACCACGCGCACCGCCGGGCCGAACTCCCGCGCCGCAGCCACGGCCGTGCTGAACGTGCTCGACAGGGCCGCCGACAGGTGCACCGCGACGACGCCGTCACCACCGCTGTCCGCAAGGGCCTTGCGGTAGGTCTCGGTAAGGTCGGCTGGCGCTGCACCGGCCGTGGTGACGTGCGGTCGGTCGTGGACGTCGTAGGGCACCGGGTCGATCCCGTCACGCAGATCGTTGCCATCGACCAAGACGTGCAACGGCACCTCGTGAATGCCCCACCGCTGCAGCTGATCTGGGTGTAATCGCGCGGACGAGTCGGTCACCACCATGACGGCCATGGCTAGCCGCCGGCGGCTTCGGAGACCACGACGCCCGCTTCGACGAGACCCTTCAACATGAGGTCCGCGACCGCCTGGTGGGCCTCGAAGTTCCAGTGAATGCCGTCCGGATTGCCGCGCCCGCTCATCACCTCGTCGCCGACGGCGGCCTTCAAATCGACGATGGGCACGTCGTGGTCGCGTCCCCACGCGGTGATCGCGGCGACGGTCGGCTCGCGCCAGCGGTGCGACCGGCCGTAGGTGTCCGCGATGTGCACCGACGGTATCGATGCCACGATCGGAATGCCGGGCCGGTTGAAGTCGATTGCGGCCCTGGTCTGTTCGAGGTAGTCAGCGCTCAGGTGCGGGGGCAGTGCGGGCCGAGCGATGGGCGACAGTCGCGGCTGCAGCCAGCCGTATCCGTCGCGGGCCCACCGGCGCAACCACGGCGGCCGCACGTAGCGGATCAGCTCGCGCACCGCAGTAGGCAGCGGCGAGGGAAGTGAATCCATGCCACCCGTCGCGAAGATCACTGCGCCCGCACGGGGCAACGCCGCCCACGCCCGCGGATCCTGGGTCGCCGCCCACCACACGTCGCGACACGTCCAGCCGATCCGGCCGATCAACTCGACGTCCCAACCGAGTTGGGCGGCAACGATGTTGGGCCAGATCCGGGGATCATCGGCGGGCAGTCCGCCCGTGGGCCCGTAGTAGGACAGGGAGTCGCAGAAGATGAGCAGGGTCCGGCGGGCAGGAGCGGAGCTACCCGGGGATTCGGCTGCGTGCTGATTAGAGGACATCGTTGGCGACCTGTGCCGAGGCGTTCCACACGTCGAGCCGCCAGCGGACCTCCTCGGCCGCGGCGTCGGGTTCCGAATGCCCCGAAAGCTGCACCCAGCTGGCGTTGCCCATGCCGCCGAGAATGGGCCAGTTGTCCACCGGTAGATCGAGTAGCGCGGCGGTCAGCGCCGCGATCAGGCCGCCGTGGGCCACCAGCACCACGGGACGGTCCGGATCGTCGGAACCCCATTCGGGTTGTCCCGCGACCAGTTCCGCGACCAGCGGCAGGCTGCGGGCCGCCACGTCGACGCGGCTCTCCCCGCCGTGCGGCGCCCACCGGGCGTCGTCCCGCCACGCCAGTCGGGCACCGGGCGCGACGGCGTCGACCTCGAGGTGCGTCATCCCCTGCCAGTCGCCGAGGTGGGTCTCGCGCAACCGGGTGTCGACGAACACCGGCAGCCCCGACCGTTCGCTCAGCGCGGTCGCGGTGTCCAGCGCACGGCGCAGATCCGACGACACGATCACCAGGGGTTGCCGCTTGGCGAGCACCTCCGCGGCGGCGACGGCCTGATAGCGACCGAGATCGCTGAGGTCGGTGTCCAGTTGGCCCTGCATCCGGCTGCCCGCGTTGTAGTCGGTCTGCCCGTGCCGCAGCAGCACCAGGCGGCGGACCCTCATTCCGGACCGTCCAGCTCGACCGGCACCAGCGGGCAGTCGCGCCACAGCCGGTCGAGGGCGTAGAAGTTGCGCTCGTCCTGGTGCTGGACGTGCACCACGATGTCGACGTAGTCGAGCAGCACCCAGCGGCCCTCGCGGGTGCCTTCGCGGCGGGCCGGTTTGTGCCCGGCCGCGCGCATCTTCTCCTCGACCTCGTCGACGATGGCGTTGACCTGCCGGTCGTTGTTCGCCGAGGCGATGACGAACAGGTCGGTGATGACGAGTTGTCCGGAGACGTCGATGACGACCACGTCGTCGGCGAGCTTGTCGGCGGCGGCACGCGCCGCCACGGTGGCCATGCTGATGGCTTCCTCGGACGCGGTCATGCCCGGGCCTCCTTGCTGGCTAGGGAGCGGGCCGGATAGAGGCCACGCTTGGTCACGTACTGCACGACGCCGTCCGGCACCAGGTACCAGATGGGCCGGCCCGCCTCGGCGCGACGCCGGCAGTCACTGGACGAGATCGCCAGGGCGGGCACCTCGACGAGGCTCAGCGCGTCCTGCGGCAACTCCTTCATGGCATCCGCGATGTGCTCGCCGTCGAGCTCGTAGCCGGGCCGGCTGACGCCAATGAACCGGGCCATGCCGAACAGGTCTTCCCAGTTCTGCCACGACAGGATGGATGCCAGCGCGTCCGCACCCGTGATGAAGTACAGATCGGTGTCCGGGTTGAGCGCCGCGAGGTCGCGCAGCGTGTCGGTGGTGTACGTGGGTCCACCGCGGTCGATGTCGACGCGGCTGACGGTGAACCGCGGATTGGCCGCGGTGGCGATCACCGTCATGAGGTAGCGATCCTCGGGTGCGGTGACGTTGCGCTCGCGCTTCTGCCACGGCTGGCCGGTCGGCACGAAGACCACCTCGTCGAGGCCGAACAGATCGGCCACCTCGCTGGCTGCGACGAGGTGACCGTTGTGGATGGGATCGAACGTCCCGCCCATCACGCCCAGTCTGCGTCGAGTCACGAATAGCCAGCTTACGGGAGGGTGCGCGGATGCCCCCGACCTGCCGATGAGCGCTCGAACGTGCGGATTCGTACGCGGAAGCGGCGAGTCGCGTACGAAACTGCACATTCGAGCGCGGAGGGGGCGCGGAGAGAGCCGAGAACCCTCAGACCGGCAGCAGCTGGTCGATCACCGCGGCGAGCTGTTTGGCCGACCGGCACTCGTGCATGGTGATGACGTCCTCGTAGCGCGGCACGGCGGAATCACCGCTGCCCCACAGGTGCTTGGGTTCGGGGTTGAGCCAGTGCGCGTGCCTGCTGGCGGTGACCATGTGCGTCAGCAGGTCGACCTCGGGATTGCGGTAGTTGTTGCGCGCGTCGCCGAGCACCAGCAGCGAACTGCGCGGCGACAGCACCGTCGGGTAGTTCTCCAGGAACGACACGAACGCGTGCCCGTAGTCGGAGTGCCCGTCGCGGGTGTAGACGGCCGCCTCGCGGGTGATGCGCTGCACCGCGACGGCGAGGTCGGCCTCCGGACCGAAGAGTTCGGTCACCTCGTCGGTGGTGTCGATGAACGCGAAGACACGCACCCGGGAGAATTGCTGCCGCAGCGCGTGCACCAGCTGCAGGGTGAAGTGGCTGAACCCGGCCACCGAACCCGATACGTCGCACAGCACCACCAATTCCGGGCGGGCGGGATGCGGCTTCTTGAGCACCACGTCGATGGGCACGCCGCCGGTGGACATCGACTTGCGCAGCGTCTTGCGCAGATCAATCTCACCGGCGCGGGACCGGCGCCGCCGTGCCGCCAGCCGCGTGGCCAACGTGCGCGCGAGCGGCGCCACCACCCGACGCATCTGGCGCAGCTGCTCACCGGAGGCACGCAGGAATTCGACGTTCTCGGCCAGCTGCGGGATGCCGTACATCTGGACGTGGTCGCGGCCCAATTGCTCGGCGGTGCGGCGTTTGGTCTCCGACTCCACCATTTGACGCAGCTGTGAGATCCGCTTGGCGGCCATGGCCTTGGCGATCTGCTCCTGCGTCGGCGTGGGTTCGTCGCCGTAGGGCGCGAGCAGCCCGGCCAGCAGCCTGCCCTCGAGTTCGTCAAGGGCCATGGCCTTGAGCGCCTGATACGACGAGTACGACGGCCCGCGGCTGGAGTTGTACCGGCCGAACGCCTCGACGATCTGGGCGATCATAGCGGCCAGCCGGTCGTCGATGTTCTCCATATCGTTGCCCGCCATCATCTCGACCAGCGCGGCGCGCATCGCCTCGATGTCCTGCGGCGGCAGGCCGTCGGGACTCTCATCGCCTTCGTCACCGTCGTCGTCGAGCACCGTGCGTGCGCCGAGGGCGGCGGGGAACCACAGGTCGAACATCGCGTCGTAGGTGTCGCGGTGGTCGGCACGGCGGAGCACGGCGCACGCCAGCCCCTCGCGCAGCACCTCGCGGTCGCCGAGTCCGAGAACGGTCATCACCCGACCGGCGTCGACCGTCTCCGAAGGGCCGACCGCGATGCCCACGCCGCGCAGCGCCTCGACGAACTCCACAAGGTGCCCGGGAATGCCGTGCGGCGCAAGGGGTTGCGGCGGGCGGGTGCGTCGGACGGCCATGAGACTCCTTAGTTCAGGCTCGGTTCAATTCAAGCGAAGTTCGCCCGAAGCACGCTTCTGATCGGACTGATGCTTGAGCACGACGCCCAGCGTGGCGGCGATCGTCTCGTCCTCGATGGTGTCGAGGCCCAGCGCCAGGATGGTGCGGCCCCAGTCGATGGTCTCGGCCACCGACGGCAACTTCTTGAGCTGCATGCCGCGCAGCACGCCGATGATGCGGACCAGCTCCTCGGCCAGCCGTTCGGGCAGTTCCGGCACGCGCGACAGCAGGATCCGCCGCTCCAGATCGGGCTCGGGGAAGTCGATGTGCAGGAACAGGCAGCGGCGCTTGAGCGCCTCGGACAGCTCGCGGGTGGCGTTGGAGGTCAGCAGCACGAACGGCGGGCGTTCGGCGACGATGGTGCCCAACTCGGGCACCGTCACCGCGAAGTCGGACAGCACCTCGAGCAGCAGGCCCTCGATCTCGATGTCGGCCTTGTCGGTCTCGTCGATGAGCAGCACCGTGGGCTCGGTGCGCTTGATCGCGGTCAGCAGCGGACGGGTGAGCAGGAACTCCTCGCTGAACACGTCCATCTTGGTCTGATCCCAGTCGCCTGAACCGGCCTGGATGCGCAGGATCTGCTTGGCGTGGTTCCACTCGTACAGTGCCCTCGCCTCGTCGACGCCTTCGTAGCACTGCAGGCGGACCAGGCCGGAACCGGTGGCCTGCGCCACGGCACGTGCCAGTTCGGTCTTGCCGACGCCTGCCGGGCCTTCGACGAGCAGCGGCTTGCCGAGCCGGTCGGCGAGGAAAACAGCAGTGGCCGTTGCGGTGTCGGGTAGGTATCCGGTCTCGGCGAGACGCGCAGCGACGTCGTCGATGTCGGTGAACATCGGCACGGGGCGGGCAGGAACGCTCATCGGGTGGGGCTCTCCTAGCTAGGCAGGCCGGGTGTGGCCGTCGCCCCACACGATCCACTTGGTCGAGGTCAACTCTGGCAGACCCATCGGTCCACGGGCGTGCAGCTTCTGGGTGGAGATGCCGATCTCGGCCCCGAACCCGAACTGCTCGCCGTCGGTGAACGCCGTCGAAGCGTTCACCATCACCGCTGCCGCATCCACTTCGTCGGTGAAGCGTTGCGCAGCAGCCAGATCGGTCGTCACGATGGCTTCGGTGTGACCCGTGCCGTACTCGTTGACGTGGGCGACTGCGGCGTCGACGCCGTCGACCACCGCAAGCGTGATGTCCATCGACAGGAACTCGGTCCGCAGCTCGTCCTCGCTGGGGTCGAGGTGCACGGTCACACCGGCGTCCTGCAGCGCACCGACCAGGCGCGGCAACGCGTGGTCGGCGATGGCCGCGTCGATCAGCAGTGATTCAGCGGAATTGCACACGCTGGGCCTGCGGGTCTTGGAGTTCAGCAGAATGCGTTCGGCGACATCGAGATCCGCCGCCGAATGGACGTAGACGTGACAGTTGCCGACGCCCGTCTCGATGGTCGGCACCGTGGCGTCGCGCACGACGGCGTCGATCAGGCCGGCTCCCCCACGCGGAATCACGACGTCGACGAGGCCACGGGCTTGGATCAGGTGGGTGACGGTGGTCCGGTCGTCGCTGGGCAGCAGTTGTACGGCGTCGGCGGGCAGGCCCTCCTCGGTGAGCGCGCCGCGCAGCGCGGTCACCAGCGCGGCATTCGAGCGCGCGGCCGACGAACTGCCGCGCAGCAGCACCGCGTTCCCCGACTTCAGCGTCAGTCCGAAGGCGTCGACCGTCACGTTGGGTCGGCCCTCGTACACCATGCCGACCACGCCGAGCGGCACCCGCTGCTGGCGGATCTGCAGACCGTTGGGCAACGTGCGGCCGCGCAGCACCTCACCGACGGGATCGGGCAGGCTCGCGACCTGTCGCAGTCCAGCGGCGATGCCGTCCACCCGCTGCGGGTTCAGCGCGAGGCGGTCGAGGATGGCCTCCGGGGTACCGGACGCCCGCGCGGCGTCGAGGTCCTCGGAGTTGGCCGCCAGGATCTCGTGGACCCTGGCGAGCACGGAATCGGCCGCCGCGTGCAGCGCCCGGTTCTTGGTCGCGGTGTTCAACGTGCCGAGAATGCGGGAGGCGACGCGGGCCCGGCGTGCGGCGTCGTGCACCTGCTGACGCAGGTCTCCGCTGGAAGGAGCTTGCACACTCATTAGGCCAGCGTATCGGCGAAACCCGTCCCCGGCCCGGTCGGGTCTACTGTAGGCGCCGTGGCACGAGTCTGCGTGGTGGGCAGCGTCAACCTCGATCAGTCGTTCACCGTTCGATCGCTGCCCCGACCAGGCGAGACCGTGCTGGCCTCGTCGTCGTCGGCGGCACCGGGCGGCAAGGGCGGCAACCAGGCCGTCGCCGCTGCCCGGGCCGGCGCCTCGGTCGACATCGTCGCTGCGCTTGGCAACGACCCGGCGGCCGACGTTCTGCGTGCCCACCTGCGTGACAACGGGGTGGGTCTCGACGGCATCGTCACGGTGCCCGGCACCAGCGGAGCGGCGGCGATCGTCGTGGACGCCGATGCGGAGAACTGCATCATCGTCGCGCCCGGCGCCAACGCCCATCTGAGCATGGCCTCGGCCGACGTGCGATCCGTCGTGTCCGCGGCCGATGTGGTGTTGCTGCAGTTGGAGATTCCTGCCGAGACGGCGCTCGCGGCTGCCCGCATAGGCCGCGACGGCGGCGCGCTGGTCGTGGTCAACGCATCACCGGCGGGGGCGCCGCCCGACCTTCTCGCTGCACTCGCGGGCCTGGCCGACGTGGTGGTGCTGAACGAGGTCGAATCGCGGCAATGGCATTGGGCCGTACCGCATCTGGTCATCACCCGAGGTGCCGACGGCGCGACCCACGTAAGCCCCGACGGCCGGCGCGAGTTCGCAGCGCCTGCGGTCGAAGCGATCGACACGACCGGCGCGGGCGATGTGTTCGCCGGAGTACTCGCCGCGGGGTGGCGCTCCGGTACGGACGACGCACTGCGCCGAGCATGTGTGGCGGGCGCGCTGGCGACCCTCACCCCGGGCGCGGGCGACTGCGCCCCGACATCCGAGGCCATCGACGACGTACTGCATGAACGCTTCGAAGAATGACCAACCGCAATCGAGGAGGCACATGACGACCACGACCGAGAACGCTCCACGTCCACCCGACGGCGACTGGCTGGGCACGCCGTTCCTGCGCTTCGATCGTGAGGGCCCGTTCGGGGTGGTGACGCTGGACCGCCCCGAGGCCCGCAACGCGATGACGCCTGCGATGTACTTCGGCATCCGCTACGCCGTCACGCACGTCGAGACCGAGGATCTCGCGGGCCTGCTGATCACCGGCACCGGTGACGTGTTCGCGCCGGGCGGCGACCTCGGCGGCGGCAACGGCGTCGACGACTGGATGAGCTTCGGGTCGGCGCTGTCGATGGACGTCACGCCGTTCGAGACGCTGCGACAGTCGGTCAAACCGGTGGTGTCGGCCGTGAACGGGTTGTGCCAGGGCGGCGGTCTGCAGATCGCGATGTGCAGCGACATGGCCGTGGTCAGCGACCGCGCGACGTTCCGGGTGCCCGAGCTGTACCGGGGCATCGCGGACACCTACTACGCCCAGACGCTGGCCAGGATCATCGGACCGGTCCGGACCCGAGATCTGATGTTCACCGGTCGCACGCTGACCGCGCAGGAGGCCGTCGACTGGGGCATGGTCGCGCGCGTGGTCCCCCATGACGACCTGGCCGACGCCGCGCGTGAGGTGCTGGCCCAGATGTGTCGGACCGCCCCGAAGGCCCGCTCGGTGGTGAAGTCCACGCTGGACAACTATCTGGGCCTTTACGACCGGATCGGCATGAAGGCCAGTTACAGCGGCGAGGAAGCGGTGGAGGGTTTCCTCGCGTTCAAGGGCCGACGGTCACCCAGTTGGGTGCATCCGGACCTGCAGATCGACGGGCGCCTTTAGTTCAGTCTTTTCTGAATACACGTTCTGCTGTACTGTCCGAATCATGCACACATTGACATATGTCGGATGCCGCTGATGGACAGCACCGTCGCGGCCGCCGCCGCACTGATCCTCTTCGGCGTCTTCGGCATCCTCGGATTCGGTTGGCGCAGCTGGGAACAACGTCGTCGCACCGGGTCCACGGGATTCCGGGGCGTCAGCGGCACCCTGGGCTCAGCGGAGTGGTTCGCCGGCGTCGGCTTCGTCGCGGCGCTGATCGCCGCGTTCACGGCGCCGATTCTCCAGTTGGGCGGCGTGGTCGCGCCATTGGCGGCACTGAGCGCGTGGTGGGTCCAGTGGCTGGGCATCGGAATCGCCGTCGTCGGCATCGCCGCCACGGTCTACGCGCAACTCGACATGGGCGAGTCGTGGCGCATCGGCGTGGATCCCGGCGAGACCACCACCCTCGTCCGCAGCGGAGTGTTCGCCTTCGTGCGCAACCCGATCTTCACCGCGATGTTGGCGTTCGGCGCGGGCATAGCGCTCGTCGCGCCGAACGTCGTGGCGATCACCGGTTTCGTATTGCTGATCGCGTCGATCGAACTGCAGGTGCGCGTCGTCGAGGAGCCCTACCTCGCGAGGGTGCACGGCACCGCGTACCGCGAATACCTCGCCCAGGTAGGGCGTTTCGTGCCGCGGGTGGGTCTCAGGCGGTAGGCCGACGCACGTCGTGGGCGATCGCCATGCCGGAGCCCGACTCGATGTCGTCGGCGGATTGGCTCAACACGACGCGACTCCTGTTCGGCGACAACACCATCGAAAGCACGTGGTGCGGTGCTGCGGCGGCGAAGGCGACGTGACTCACCCGGATCAGCGGCGAACCGATGGCCGTGTCGAGCAGCGCCGCGGTCCGGGGTCCCGCGATCTCGGCCGTCAATTCGTGCTCGAGACGCTCCAGGGTCACGCCGGCTTCCGACAGCAGGCGGTAGAGCGGCGTCGTGGTCAACGCCATTTCGGTCACCACCGGGGCGAGTCCCACGGGTAGCCAGGCCTCCGTGATCATCAACGGCTCACCGGTTCTGCGCTCGCTGCGCAGCCGAAGCACGTGCAATCCGCGGGAGAGCCCGTTCAGCTGGTCCTTGATCGGACCGGGCAGGGCGCGCTCGCCGTATTCGACGACGTCGACTTCGGTCTCGAACTCGACCTGGCGCACTTCGTCCATGTACGAACCGTCGGACTCGTTCCGGCGGGGTGGCGAACGGTCGGTGACGAACGAGCCGACGCCGTGGCGCCGCTCGATCAGTCCCGCCTCCGCCAGGTCCGCCAACGCACGTCGAACGGTGATGCGCGAGACGCCGAACTGATCGCACAGCGACTGCTCGGAGGGCAGCGCATCACCGGCCTGCAACACGCCGCGGCCGATTTCGTCGTGCAACACCAAGAAGAGCTGACGATGCAACGGCACGCCCGCGGCCGAATTGACCAGCTGGGACCCCGACTTCCCGTGCTGCACGACTCCGAGCTTTTCACACCGTCGCCAGTGATTTGCGGAGTTTCGCCGGTGGTGAGCGCCGGTGCGACTCCTCAGGTCGCCCGGGCCGTCAGGCTTCGGGCACCTCGCGCTCGATCTCGTCGAGCCAGATCCGGGCCGACATGTCCGACGGCGCGCGCCAGTCGCCGCGCGGCGACAGCGCACCACCGGCCGACACCTTGGGCCCGTTGGGCAGTGCCGACCGCTTGAACTGGCTGAACGAGTAGAAGCGCTGCACGAACACCTGCAGCCACTGCCGAATGTCGGCCAGCGAGTACGTGGGCCGTTTGTCGGCGGGGTAACCGGTGGGCCAGTCGCCACGCTCGGCGTCGCTCCAGGCGTGCCACGCCAGGAACGCAACCTTCGAAGGACGGAAGCCGTAGCGCAACACTTGGAACAGCGAAAAGTCCTGCAGGACATACGGTCCCACCTTGGCTTCGCTGCTCTGGATTTCCTCGTCCTCACCGGCGGGTACCAGTTCGGGGGTGATCTCGGTGTCCAGCACCGACTGCAGGATGGTGTTGACCCGGTCGTCGAACTGGCCCGAAGTACTCACCCACCGAATCAGGTGCTGGATCAGCGTCTTCGGCACGCCGCCGTTCACGTTGTAGTGCGACATCTGGTCGCCGACACCGTAGGTGGACCAGCCGAGTGCGAGTTCGGAGAGGTCACCGGTGCCGAGCACGATGCCGCCACGCTGGTTGGCCAACCGGAACAGATAGTCAGTCCGCAGGCCGGCCTGGACGTTCTCGAACGTGACGTCGTAGACCTTCTCACCGCGTGAGAACGGGTGGTCCATCTCGGTGAGCATCAGACTCGCGGTGTCGCGGATGTCGATCTCGGCGAAGGTGACCCCGAGCGCCTCGCTCAGCGCGATCGCGTTGCCCTTGGTGCGGTCGCCGGTGGCGAATCCGGGCAGGGTGAAGGCCAGGATGTCGCTGCGCGGGCGGCCTTCGCGATCCATCGCGCGGGCCGCGACGATCAGCGCGTGAGTGGAATCCAGGCCGCCGGAGACCCCGATGACGACCTTGGGATAGTTCAGCGCGCGCAGTCGTTGTTCCAGGCCGGACACCTGGATGTTGTAGCCCTCGTAGCAATCCTGTTCCAGCCGAGCGGGATCCGACGGGACGAACGGAAAGCGCTCGATCTCGCGGCGTAGTCCGATGTCGCCGGTTGGTGGGTCGAGTACGAACTCGATGCGACGGAAGGCGTCGGTGCTGGCGCCGTGGTGGCGGCGGTTGTCGTCGAACGTCCCCATGCGCAGCCGCTCGGCGCGCAGCAGGTCGGTGTCGACGTCGGCGACCGAGCGTCGCTCCCCCTTCGGGAAGCGCTCGGACTCGGCGAGCAGGACGCCGTTCTCGTAGATCATCGTCTGCCCGTCCCACGCCAGATCCGTGGTGGACTCCCCTTCGCCTGCGGCCGCGTACACGTAGGCCGCGAGGCAGCGCGACGACGCCGAGCGGGCCAGCAGCTTGCGGTCGTCGGCGCGGCCGATCGTGATCGGGCTTCCGGACAGGTTGGCGAGCACCGTCGCGCCCGCCAGCGCGGCCTCGGCGCTCGGCGGAATCGGCACCCACATGTCCTCGCACACCTCGACGTGCAGGACGAAGTTCGGCAGGTCGGTGGCCGCGAACAGAAGGTCGGGCCCGAACGGTACGTCGGCGCCGGCCAGGCGAATGGTGCCGGTGACGTCATCACCCGGCGCGAGTTGCCGCCGTTCGTAGAACTCGCGATAGGTGGGCAGATAGGACTTGGGCGCCACGCCGAGCACCGCGCCGCGGTGGATCACCACGGCGGTGTTGTAGATGCGGTTGCGGTGGCGCAGCGGCGCACCGACGACCAGGACGGGCAGCAAGTCGGTCGACGCCGCCACGATGGTCGCCACCGCGTCCTCGACGGCGTTGAGCAGGCTGTCCTGCATCACGATGTCCTCGATCGAGTATCCCGACAGCGTCAGCTCGGGAAACACGGCGAGCGCGACGCCGTCGGCGTGGCACTCCCGCGCCAACCCCAGGACGGATTCCGCGTTGGCAGGCGGGTCGGCCAGCGTGGTGTGGTGCGTGCACGCGGCGACGCGCACGAATCCGTGGCGGTAGGCGCTGTAGAAGTCCACGCGCTCGATTGTTCCCCGTCAGTGTCAAGATCAAGCGGCTGGGGCGCTCCGTGTCGCGACGGCTTACCCTCGAAGGGGTGCAAGCCCCTGAACTCGTCGCCTTGCTGCAGCAGCGCCGCTTGGCGGTACTGACCGGCGCGGGCATCTCCACCGACTCCGGCATCCCCGACTACCGCGGGCCGGATTCGCCGCCGAGCAATCCGATGACCATCCACCAGTTCACGTCCGACCCGGTGTTCCGGCAGCGCTACTGGGCGCGCAACCACGTGGGCTGGCGGCACATGGCCGAGACGATGCCCAACGCCGGTCATCGGGCGCTGGCGGCCTTGGAGCGCGCCGGCGTGGTGACGGGGCTGATCACCCAGAACGTCGACCTGCTGCACACCAAGGCGGGCAGCCGGGCGGTGATCAACCTGCACGGCACCTATGCCCAGGTGGTGTGCCTGGACTGCGGGCACACCATGTCGCGGGCGGCGCTCGCGGAGCTCCTGGAAGCGGCCAACCCGGGTTTCATCGAGCGCGCGGAGGCGGTCGGCAGCATCGCCGTCGCTCCCGATGCCGATGCCGTCGTCGGCGATACGTCTGCGTTCCGCATCGTGGACTGCCCCGCCTGCGGCGGGATGCTCAAGCCCGACATCGTCTACTTCGGCGAAAGCGTCCCGAAGGACGTTGTGGGGCACGCCTATTCGGTGGTGGACACCGCTGACGCTCTGCTCGTCGCCGGATCGTCGCTGACGGTGTTCTCCGGTCTGCGATTCGTGAGGCACGCCGCCGCCCGGGGCATCCCGATCGCGATCATCAACCGCGGTCCTACCCGTGGCGACGAACTGACCACCGTCAAGGTCGACGGTGGCTGCTCGGAGCTACTGGTCTTGCTGGCCGACGAACTCTCGTCGGCTTCGGCACTTTCGACGCAGGCGGGGCGCTAAAGCGCGCGCCGACTACTCGACTCGTGGTGGGTCGCTCAGGTGACGAAACGACTGTGGTGACCGGAACCGCCGAGGTTCCAACTCTCCAGACGGACTGGCCGTACGCGGATCACGTCGGTACCGGATATCTCGGCAAGCTCGGCGAAGCCGTGTATCTCCACGCCACGACCCGTTGGTTCGTCGAAGCCCCGCAGCGGCAGCGATGGGTCGTCGACGCTCAGCGACACCCGCGGATCGTGGCGAACGTTGCGGTACTTCTGTGATTCGCGCACGCTGCTGATGTCGACCGATCCGTGGTCATGGGCCACGACGAAGACCACGGGATGGATCTGCGGTGCGCCGTCGGGTCCGATGGTCACCAAGCGGCCCTGCTGGCAGGACTCGAGGAAGCGCAACTCGGTGTCGGTGAACACTGCGCCATCCTCCCGGTGGATCGTGCGGGACGTGATGGCGATGTTACTGGGCCGGTCAGAACGTGACGGGCAGCGACCGGATTCCGTGAATGAAGTTGCCTGGCACGTACTCCGGCTCGCCCGCCTGGATGGTCGGTAGCTGGGTGAACAGCTCGCTGAAGATTGCGCGCAGCTGAGCCCGCGCCACGTGTGCCCCGAGGCAGAAGTGCCGTCCACCGCCACCAAAGCCGAGATGCGGGTTGGGCTTGCGACTCAAGTCAAGGCGCTCGGGCGCGTCGAACACGTCGGTGTCGTAGTTGCCCGACGAGTAGAACATGACGACCTTCTCGCCTGCCCGAATCGACTGACCGCCGACTTCGCAGTCCACGGCCGCGGTGCGGCGGAAGGTCATCACCGGCGTGGCCCAGCGGACGAACTCCTCGATCGCGCCACCGACGCGGTCGTCGAAGTCGGCGGCGAGCCAAGCCCGTTGATTGCCAAAGTCGGTCAATGCCTTGACGGCGTGACTCATGGTCTGCCGCGTGGTGTCGTTGCCTGCCACGGCGAGCAGCACGAAGAAGGCGGCGACCTCGGCATCGGTGAGCCGGTCACCGTCCACCTCGGCGTGCACGAGGCTGCTGATCAGGTCGTCGCCCGGATTCTGCCTGCGATCCGCGGCCAGCGCGCCCGCCACCTGGTGTAGGTACATCTGACTCGTCACCAGGACCTCCAGCGGGTTGCGGCCCGCGAGGAACGCCGGATCACCCAGCGACACCATGGCATCCGCGGCCTCCGCCACCTGTGCCCGCTCCGATTCCGGAATGCCGACCATGTCCGACAGCGTCCGGATGGGCAGCTCCTTGGCGCAGTGTTCGACGAAGTCCGCGCCGCTTCCGGCCTCTCGCAGCTCGGCGACGATGTCGCGCGCGTTCGCCTTGATCGAGTCATCGATGCGGCGGACCTGGCGCGGGGTGAACGCGGCGTGCACCACCTTGCGAATCATGGTGTGCCGCGGCGCATCCATGGCCAAGAAGGACTGCGACGCCTCGAGCAGTTCCTCTGGCACGTTCTCGAACAAGACGCCCTTGCCGGACAGGAAGACATCGCTGTCACGGCTGACGGTGACGATGTCGGCGTGCCGGGTCACCGCCCAGTAACCGGGATCCTGCGGGTCGTGCATCAACGAATCCTCGACCGGCGGGTGCCAACTGACCGGCCGCTCGGCCCGCAGCACCGCGAACGCCTTCTCACGCGTCGCCGCACTGGTGGACCAGAAGGCTCGCGACGACAGGTCGATCGGATCGTATGGACGCGTGGGTGTGAGCGGCGACACAGTCATGCTTTGGACAATAAATCTAGACACTATGTCTAGTCAAGGTGATCGCTCTGTGGCTAGGCTGTCTTCCATGCCATCGGTGACCAGGAAACCGCAGGCCAATCGTCAGGAGCGGCGCGCACGGATCGAGCGGCAACTGCTCGACGCCACCGAACGCCTGATGAGCGCCGGCGCCAGCTTCACCGAGCTCAGCGTCGATCGGCTCGCCACCGAGGCCGGCATCTCGCGCGCCAGCTTTTACATCTACTTCGAGGACAAGGGCCAGCTGTTGCGCAGGCTCGCGGGCCAGGTGTTCACCGATCTCACCGAAGGCGCCGAACGCTGGTGGAGGGTCTCGCAGCGACGGGACCCCGCCGACGTCCACGCGGCGATGACCGGCATCATCGCCAGCTACCGCCGACACCAGCCACTCCTGGTGGCTCTGAACGAAATGGCTGCCTACGACGCGCAGGTCGGCGCCACCTACCGGGAGATCCTCACCGCCATCTCGGAGCGCCTGGCGTCAGTCATCGGGTCCGGTCAGACCGACGGCGTCGTCCGCCGCGAGCTGTCGGCGGCCACCGCGGCGACCGCACTCACCTGGATGGTCGAGCGGGCGTGTCAGCAGAATCTGCCAGGCAGTCCGCCGTCGTACGATGCCGAGTTGGCCGATACCTTCACTCAGATCGTTTACGGCGCACTGTATCTCGAGGCGCCCTAGACGGCGACGAGGTCGTCCGCGTGCACGGCGGGACGGCGCATCTCCGCGGGTAGGTCGGACGTGGAGCGACCGATCATGGTGGCCAGTTCGGCGGCGTCGTAGGCCACCACTCCCCTGGCGACCATCCCCGCGTCGGGCCCACGAAGCTCGATCACGTCGCCGCCGTGGAACCGGCCGTCGACCGCGATGATCCCCGCGGGCAGCAGCGAACGCCGTTGCCGGACGACCGCGCGGACCGCGCCTTCGTCGAGGGTCAGCGCTCCCGCCGACTCAGCGGCGTAGCGCACCCAGAACCGGCGCGCGGACATCCGGTCCCCGCGCGGGGCGAAGACCGTTCCGACCGACGCGTCGGCCAGCGCTGCGGCCGCGTCGGTGGCCGCGGCGAGCAGCACGGGCACGCCTGCGTCAGCGGCAAGCAGCGCCGATGAGAGCTTCGAGGCCATGCCGCCGGTGCCGAGCCGGCTTCCGGTACCCGCCACCACGCCGTCGAGGTCGTCGGGCGCGGCGACCTCGGGGATGAAGCGCGCCGGCTTGGTCTCGGTCGCCTTCCGCGGATCGCCGTCGTACAGGCCGTCGATGTCGCTCAGCAGCACCAGGGCATCGGCCCCGACCAGGTGAGCAACCAATGCCGAGAGCCGGTCGTTGTCGCCGAACCGGATCTCGTTGGTGGCCACGGTGTCGTTCTCGTTGACGATCGCGACGGCATGCAGCGACCGCAGCCGGTCCAGCGTGCGCTGGGCGTTGGTGTGCTGCACGCGCATCGAGATGTCATGCGCGGTGAGCAGCACCTGGCCGACGGTGCGCTGGTAGCGGCCGAACGCCGCACTCCACGCGTTGACCAATGCCACCTGCCCGACACTGGCGGCCGCCTGCTTGGTCGCCAGATCGGTGGGCCGCTTGGTCAATTTGAGCGGCTCGATGCCCGCCGCGATGGCGCCCGACGACACGATCACGACGTCGGATCCGGCCTTCATCCGCGCCTCGATGGCGTCGACGAGGATGGCCAGCCGGCTTGCGTCGAACACGCCCGTCGGCGTGGTCAGCGCAGTGGTGCCGATCTTGACGACGACACTGCGGGCGGTGCGGATGGCATCCCGGTGCTTGCTGCTCATTCCTCGTCACCGGGGCGGCGGCGGTCGCGGCGGGCGGCCTTGCGCTCGTCGGCACCAACCCGGTCGGTCTGTTCCAGCCGAACATCGGTGCCGCGTCCCGACATCTGCATGTCCATACCCGCCGGGGTCTGCGGTTCCCAGTCGAAGGTGACCTCGCCGATCGTGACCGCGCAGCCCGACCGTGCACCCTGCTTGACCAACGCGTCCTCGACGCCGAGCCTCGCCAGCCGATCGCCGAGGTAGCCGACGGCTTCGTCGTTGGTGAAATCCGTTTGGCTGACCCAACGTTCGGGCCGGGTGCCGCGTACGACGAACCCGCCCTCGCCGTCCGAGGACACGGTGAATCCGCTCTCGTCGATCGGGATGGGCCGGATGACGGGGCGACGGGGCGCTACCTCGGGCTGCGCTTCCCGATACGCCGACACCATGTCCCACAGTGCGAACGTCAACGGCCGCAACCCGTCCCGATTGACGGTGGAGACCTCGAACACCGGCCACCCGAAGCGTCTGGCCACCTCGTCACGGACGAAGTCGGCCAGTTCGCGGGCATCGGGCAGGTCGATCTTGTTGAGCACCACCGCACGTGGCCGTTCGGCGAGGTCGACGAGCGTCGTATCACCCTGCAAGGTCGGCGTGTACGCAGCCAGCTCGGCCTCGAGCGCCTCGATGTCGGAAATCGGGTCGCGACCGGGCTCCATCGTCGCGCAGTCGACGACGTGCACCAGCACGGCGCAGCGTTCGATGTGGCGCAGGAAGTCGAGGCCAAGGCCGCGGCCCTCGGATGCTCCGGGGATCAGGCCAGGAACGTCGGCGACGGTGAAGGTGTGATCACCCGCCGACACGACGCCCAGGTTCGGCGCCAGCGTGGTGAACGGGTAGTCGGCGATCTTCGGCTTGGCCGCCGAGATCACCGACACCAGCGACGACTTGCCTGCGGACGGGAATCCGACCAGGCCGACGTCGGCGACGGTCTTGAGTTCGAGGGTGAAGTCGCGGGCCTGGCCCTTCTCGCCGAGCAGCGCGAAACCGGGTGCCTTGCGGGCGCGCGACGCCAGCGCCGCATTGCCAAGGCCGCCACGTCCGCCCGCGGCCGCTTCGAAGCGTGTACCCGCACCCACGAGATCGGCGAGCAACCGGCCGTCCTCGTCGAGCACGACGGTGCCGTCCGGGACCCTCAACTCGAGGTCGTTACCCGCCGCGCCGTCCTTGTTGTTGCCCGCGCCCGGCTTGCCGGACGAGGCATCGACGTGCGGATGGAAGTGGAAGTCGAGCAGGGTGTGAACCTGCGGGTCGACGACCAGCACGATGCTGCCGCCGCGGCCACCGTTGCCGCCGTCGGGCCCACCGAGTGGCTTGAACTTCTCCCGGTGCACCGACGCGCACCCGTGCCCGCCGTTGCCTGCGCGCGCATGAATGACGACGCGGTCGATGAACCGAGGCATCGGACGTCCTTCCCTCGAATGTGAAGCTAGTGCTGCGATGAGCGTTCGAGAACTCGCAGCAGCTTCACTCGCGTGGAAGTCCTCGGGGCCTATTCGAGCCGCTCGCGGCGACATCAGACGTCTCTGACGCGGGACGCGGACGATGTTGACCGTCTTGCGTCCACGCTTCACGCCGAACTCGACGGCGCCGGGTGCGGTGGCGAACAGGGTGTCGTCACCGCCGCGGCCGACGTTCTCGCCGGGGTGGAAGTGGGTGCCGCGCTGACGGACCAAAATCTCGCCGGCGTGAACGATCTGTCCGCCGAATCGCTTGACCCCGAGACGCTGGGCGTTGGAGTCGCGACCGTTGCGTGAGCTGGATGCGCCCTTCTTGTGTGCCATGGTTCGCTCCCTCGCCTACTTGATTCCGGTGACCTTGACGACCGTCAGCGGCTGCCGGTGGCCCTGCCGCTTGTGGTAGCCGGTCTTGTTCTTGAACTTGTGGATGCGGATCTTCGGGCCCTTGGTGTGCTCGAGCACCTCACCGGTGACCGCGACCTTCGCGAGATCCTTGGCGTCGGTGGTGACCTTCGCACCGTCGACGACCAGCGCCACGGGCAGCGAAACGGACGCTCCGGGCTCGGTGTCGAGCTTCTCGACCTTGAGTACGTCTCCGACCGCGACTTTGTACTGCTTGCCGCCGGTCTTGACGATTGCGTACGTCGCCATCGTTTCGTATTCCTCTGCTCGCTCTGCGGGCGCGCGCTACCCGGGGGCGCGTGCGCGGGTCTGGGGGTGCGGGTTCACAATGTCCCGCTGTCACCGGCTCAGTTGGTCACGGAGCCGAAAGACAACTGCTCAAGGTTACGTGACCAGCGGGTAAGGGGTCAAACCGCCGACTATGCGTCATGAGCTGGTGGTCCTGCCGGCCGGGCGGCCGCACGGCGGCGGCGAGGGCGTGCCGAAGCCGTGACGAGCGATTCGTCATCGTCATCGTCATCGTCATCCCCGTCATCCTCGTCGTCGACCTCATCGTCGTCGTCGGAGTCTTCGTCGTCGTCATCATCGGAGTCGTCGTCGTCATCGTCATCGTCTTCATCGGAGTCGTCGTCGTCATCCGACTCGTCGTCGTCGGAGCCGATCACCTCGATGTCGTCGTCCTCGATGTCCTCGTCTTCGTCGTCGGCTTCCAGATCGACGTCGTCTTCGGAGTCGTCGTCTTCAGAGTCTTCGTCTTCGGAGTCCTCGTCGTCCGAGTCGTCTTCGGCGATGGCGTCGTCCTCGTCGGGAATCCGGCCTGCGACGACCTTCTCGCGATCCTCCTCGACACCGGCGATCTCGTCGTCGGTCTGCTCGTCCTCGACGTCCTCGTCATCTTCGGGACGACCGTTGGCGGCGGCCATCGCCTTGAACATCGGATGCTCGCCGACCGCATGGACCGGCACCTTGGCCACCTGGACGTCCTCGGCGGGGCTGCCCTTCTTGCCACGCTTGCCGCGCCTGCCTCCGCCGCCCGTCTCGGGTTTGCGGCTGGTCGGCGCACCCGAATCCACGGGGTCACCGTGCATCACGATGCCGCGACCGGCGCAATGCGTGCAGGTGGTTGAGAACGCCTCGATCAGACCCGTGCCCAGCTTCTTGCGCGTCAGCTGCACCAATCCGAGCGACGTCACCTCCGACACCTGGTGGCGCGTGCGGTCCCGGCCAAGCGCTTCGGTCAGTCGACGCAGCACCAGGTCGCGGTTGGCTTCCAGCACCATGTCGATGAAGTCGATGACGATGATGCCGCCGATGTCGCGCAGCCGCATCTGGCGCACGATCTCCTCGGCCGCCTCGAGATTGTTGCGCGTGACGGTCTGTTCGAGGTTTCCGCCGGAACCGGTGAACTTGCCGGTGTTCACGTCCACCACGGTCATGGCCTCGGTGCGGTCGATCACCAGGGTGCCGCCCGACGGCAGCCACACCTTGCGGTCCATCGCCTTGGTCAGTTGCTCGTCGATGCGGTGCACCGCGAAGACGTCGGGGCCGTCGGGTGCGGAGTGCTGGTACTTCGTCATGCGCGGAAGCAGTTCCGGCGCAACGGTATTCACGTAGTCGTTGATGGTGTTCCACGCGTCGTCGCCGGAGACGATGAGCCCGGAGAAGTCCTCGTTGAACAGGTCGCGGATGACCTTGACCAGCACGTCGGGCTCTTCGTAGAGCGCGATCGCGGCACCTGCCGCCTTCTTCTTGGTCTCCTCGGCCTTGGCGTCGATCTCGGCCCAGCGTTCCTGCAGCCGATTGACGTCGGTCCGGATGTCGTCTTCCTTGACGCCCTCCGACGCGGTGCGGATGATCACGCCGGCGTCGTTCGGCACGACCTCGCGCAGGATCTCCTTGAGCCGTTGGCGCTCGGTGTCGGGCAGCTTGCGGCTGATTCCCGTCGACGAGGCGCCCGGCACGTACACCAGGTACCGGCCTGCCAGCGAGATCTGCGTGGTGAGACGCGCGCCCTTGTGTCCGACGGGGTCCTTGCTGACCTGAACGACGACGTAGTCGCCGGGCTTCAGCGCCTGCTCGATCTTCCGGCTGGCACCGCCGAGACCAGCGGCCTCCCAGTTGACCTCACCGGCGTAGAGGACGCCGTTGCGGCCGCGGCCGATGTCGACGAACGCCGCCTCCATCGAGGGCAGCACGTTCTGGACGATGCCGAGGTAGATGTTGCCGACCATGGACGCCGACGAAGCGGACGTCACGAAGTGCTCGACGACGACGCCGTCCTCCAGCACCGCGATCTGGGTGTAGCGGGCGCCTTCATGCGGCGGCTCCGTGCGGACCTTGTCGCGCACCACCATGACGCGCTCGACGGCCTCGCGGCGGGCCAGGAACTCGGCCTCGCTCAGGATCGGTGGGCGGCGCCGACCGGCGTCGCGACCGTCACGGCGGCGCTGACGCTTGGCCTCCAGCCGGGTCGACCCGCTGATGCCCTGAATCTCGTTGTTGACGGCCTTCGCCGCCTTCTCCCGGGGTGGGCGCTCGTGCACGACGGTGTTCGGCGGATCATCCGGGGCGAGCGCTTCGTCGCCGTTCCCGTCACCCGCACCGGACTTGCGACGCCGACGCCTGCGACGGCGGCGGTTGGCGCCCTCACCGGACGCGGTGTCGTCATCGGACTCCTCGGAGTCATCGGCGTCGTCGCCCTGGTCCGCGGCGTCGTCGTCGTTGCCGTCGGCGTCGTTCGGGTCGTCCGGGTTCTGCTCGCCACGGCCACGACCGCGGCCGCGGCGTCCTCGCCGACGGCGCCGGGCGGCGGGACGGTCGCCCTGCTCGTCGTCGGTGTCCGCCGAATCGTCGTCGTCGTCGGAGTCGTCGTCCTCGTCCTCATCGTCGTCGTCGTCCGACTCCAGTTGGGGAGGGACGAACGCGACGGGCTGCGGCGCGACGAACAGCGGCAGGTATCCGGCTGGCGAGGCGGTGGCCGGTGCCGGGGTCTCCAGCATGAGGCGCGATTCGGGTTCGTCGTCCTCGACCACGTCGTCGCTCGACACGGCGGCCCCGATGAACGGTGCGGCGTGCGGGCTCGGCGCCTGCTCGTCTAGAGCCTGCGCCGGCGCGTCCTGCCCGGGCGGGGTGTCTTCAGATAGGTCTTGGGTATGGGCATCTTCGGCCACGAATTCTCCTCAAGCCCCCGGGCGCGTCGTTTCGACGCGGCCACGCGAGGGCTTCCGCTATGGGCTCGGGGGTCTTCTCCCGAGCTTGTTTATGGTCTCGCTCCGAGCTGCTCGGGTGAGCACACGGTGCCTGGCTGAATGACGGCTGGACGGTCGGCGCCGCACTTGATGAGTCTCAAGTGGTCGCGCTCGTCGAAGTCTTCATCCGGGCGCCCGACCCTGGTTTTGAGCCGGTCACCCGCAGCCAGTATCCCACACCTGCGAGCGGAAACCGACGAGGCGGCATCCGGGACCCGTCCGGCAGTTAACGGCCGGGGAACCAGAGCTCGATTTCCCGCTCCGCCGAATCGGGCGAATCGGAGCCGTGCACCAGGTTGTCCTGGGTCACGAGGGCCAGGTCACCGCGGATCGTGCCGGGTGCGGCCTTCTCGACGGGATCGGTTCCGCCGGCGATCTGCCGGAACGCGGCAACGGCGCGCGGACCCTCGACGATGGCGGCGACCACGGGCCCGGAGGTGATGAATTCCAGCAGCGATGGGAAGAACGGCTTGCCCTCGTGCTCGGCGTAATGCTGCCGGGCGAGGTCGTCGCTGACGGTCTTGAGTTCGAGGGCCGCGATGCGCAGGCCCTTGCGTTCGATTCGGCCGAGGATCTCACCGATGAGAAGTCGCTCGACGCCGTCGGGCTTGACCAGTACCAGTGTCCGCTCAGTCACGTCGACAGAGCCTACTAGTCAGTAGGAGGACGTTGCTGCCCGGGCAGCAGTCCCTGCTCCTGCCGGCGCTTGACCTCGGCTCGGAGGTAGGCGATGAACACCCACACCCCGGCGAAGATCACGCCGATGAAGCCGACGGCCACGTGGATGAACGCCCCGGCGATTACGACCGCCTGCACGGCGAGGTTCACCCAGAGCGCCCACGACCGGCCCTGCATGCCGGCAAGCAGGATCAGCACGACGGCCAGGCCGACGAGGTAACCGCCGCTGACGACGCTGAGACCACCGTGGGAGTACGACACGACGGGTAGGGCCAGCAGCACGACGATGGATTCCAGGATCAGCGTGCCCGCCATCACGCCGCGAAAGCCCTTCCACGGATCCGCCGGCGGTGCCGCGGCGTCGGGCTCGTCGGTCATTGCGGATCCCGTCCGAACAGCGTGCGGGCGGTTCCCGCGGTCACCACGGAGCCCGTGATGACCATGCCTGCGCCGGAGAAGCCGTCGTCCTGGCCGGACTCCTCGACGAGCGCGGTGGCTGCTTCGATGGCGTCGGGCAGCGTCGGGGAGCTGATCACGCGGTCGGCGCCGAAGCGTTCTTCGGCGCGCAGCGCCAACGCGTCGACGTCCATCGCGCGCGGGGAGCCGTTGTGAGTCACCACGATCACGTCGAACGCCGGCTCGAGCGCGGCGAGGATGCCGTCGACATCCTTGTCGGCCATCACCGAAACGACGCCCACCAGATAGCGGAAGTCGAATTCGCCGTCCAGCGTTGCCGCCAGCGCAGCCGCGCCCGCCGGATTGTGCGCCGCGTCGATGAATACCGTAGGTGCGCTACGCATCCGCTCCAGGCGCCCTGGGCTCGCGACCGACGCGAAGCCGGCCCGGACGGCCTCGACGTCGAGCTGGCGTTCCGCGCCCGCACCGAAGAACGCCTCGACGGCGGCCAACGCCACCACGGCGTTGTGCGCCTGGTGTTCTCCGTGCAGCGGGAGGAAGACGTCGGAGTAGACCCCGCCGAGTCCGCGCAATTCCAGGAGTTGTCCGCCGACCGCCACTTCGCGGCGCAGCACGGTGAACTCGGAGTCCTCGCGGGCCACCGCCGCGTCGGCCTTCACCGCTTGCGCCAGAAGCACTTCCATCGCCTCCGGCGTCTGCTGACCGATTACCGCGACGGTGTCGATGGGGACCAGGTCGTCCTTCTGACGGACGATGATGCCCGCCTTCTCCGCGGCGATCTCGGCGATGGTGTCGCCGAGGTATTCGACGTGGTCGATGCCGATCGGCGTGATGACCGCGACGGGCGCGTCGACGACGTTGGTGGCGTCCCACCGCCCGCCAAGACCCACCTCCACCACCGCCACGTCGACGGGGGCATCCGCGAAGGCGGCGAACGCCATCGCGGTGAGGACCTCGAACTTGCTCATCTTCGGGCCCACCCCGCCGGGAAGGTGCCCGGCCTCGGATTGCTCGTCGACCATGTGCACGAACGGTTCGATCTCGCGGTAGGTCTCGACGTACTGCGCAGGCGTGAGCGGCCTGCCGTCGATCGAGATGCGTTCCACGGCGGACTGCAGGTGCGGGCTGGTGGTGCGGCCGGTGCGTCGGTGCAGCGCGATCAGCAGCGAGTCGATGAGCCGGACCACCGACGTCTTGCCGTTGGTGCCTGCGACGTGGATGCTCGGATACGCGCGCTGCGGCGACCCGAGCAACTCCATCAGCGCTTCGATCCGCGCCGTGCTGGGTTCGATCTTCGTCTCCGGCCAGCGCTGGTCGAGGAGGTGCTCGACCTGCAGTAGCGCGGCGACCTCGTCGGGCGTCGGTTCGGTCATGACAGGCCGGCGAGACGACCGTTGATGCGCTCCACCTCTTCGGCGGCGATCTGGCTACGTTCCCGGATCTTGTCGACGACGGCCTCGGGAGCCTTGGCCAGGAACGCCTCGTTCCCCAGTTTCGCGGCGGTCTGGGCCAACTCCTTCTGCGCGGCGGCCAGGTCCTTCTCCAGCCGGCGGCGCTCCGCGGCGACGTCGACGGTGCCCGAGGTGTCGAGTTCGACGACCACCGTCCCGCGCGACAGCCGAACCTCCACCGACGCCGATGGCGTGAAACCGTCGGCCGGTTCGGTCAACCAGGCCAGCGCACCGACGGCCGCAATCTGGGAGTCCAGGTCGGCACCGGACACGCCGACCAGCCGGGCAGGCACCCGCTGACGGTCGTTGAGCCCCTGGTCGCTGCGGAACCGGCGCACCTCGGTGACGAGTTTTTGCATGTCGGTGATCCGTTGGACGGCAACACCATCCAAGGCGATGCCGGACGGCGCAGGCCAGTCGGCGATGACGAGCGATTCAGCGCCCGGCGCATCCCCCATCAACGTCTTCCACAGCGTCTCGGTGACGAACGGCATCACCGGGTGCAGCATCTTCAGCAGACTGTCGAGCACGGCCGCCAGGACGGCATTGGTGGGCCCGTCCGGCCTGTCGGCCAGTTGCACCTTGGCCAACTCCAGATACCAGTCGCAGAACTCGTCCCACGCGAAGTGGTAGATCGACTCGCACGCCCGACTGAACTCGTAGCCGTCGAATGCCGAATCGACTTCTGCCCGAACCTCTTCCAACCGGCCGAGGATCCAACGGTCGGCGTCGGTGAGGGCATCGACGTCCGGCAGCGGCGCAGGTGCGGCGCCGTTCATCAACGCGAACCTGGTGGCGTTGAACAGCTTGGTGGCGAAGTTGCGGGACGCGCGGGCGTGATCCTCGCCGATCGACAGGTCGCCACCGGGGCTGGCGCCCCGCGCCAGCGTGAACCGCAGCGCATCCGCACCGAACGTCTGCACCCAGTCCAGCGGGTCGATGCCGTTGCCCTTGGACTTGCTCATCTTGCGACCGAACTCGTCGCGAATCAGGCCGTGCAGGAAGACGTTCTCGAACGGCACCTGCGGTCCACGGCGTCCGCCACCGGTGATGGTGTCGTCGCCCCCGACGAAGGTGCCGAACATCATCATCCTGGCCACCCAGAAGAACAGGATGTCGTAGCCGGTGACGAGAACGCTGGTGGGATAGAACTTGTCGAGCTCGGGCGTGCGGTCCGGCCAGCCCATCGTGGAGAACGGCCACAGCGCCGACGAGAACCAGGTGTCGAGCACGTCGGGGTCCTGCTCCCAGCCCTCCGGCGGTGTCTCGTCGGGACCGACGCAGACCTTCTCGCCGTTCGGCCCGTGCCAGATCGGGATGCGATGGCCCCACCACAACTGCCGGGAGATGCACCAGTCGTGCATGTCGTCCACCCAGGCGAACCAGCGGGGCTCCAGACTGGCGGGGTGAATCACGGTGTCGCCGTTGCGCACCGCGTCGCCGGCGGCCTTGGCCAGCGATTCGACCTTCACCCACCACTGCAGCGACAGCCGCGGCTCGATGGGCTCGCCGCTGCGTTCGGAGTGGCCAACGCTGTGCAGATAGGGCCGCTTCTCCTCGACGATCCGACCTTGCTTCGCGAGCGCCTCGCGGACCGCGACGCGGGCGTCGAACCGGTCCATGCCGTCGAATTCCGTTCCGGTATCGGCGATGCGACCCTTCGTATCCATCATCGACGGCATCGGAAGCTGGTGCCGGACGCCGATCTCGAAGTCGTTCGGGTCGTGGGCAGGGGTGACCTTGACTGCGCCCGTGCCGAATTCGGGGTCGACGTGCTCGTCGGCGACCACCACGATGTCGCGGTCGATGAACGGATGCGGCAGCGTCTTGCCGACCAGGGCGCGGTACCGGTCGTCGTCGGGGTGCACGGCGATCGCGGTGTCACCGAGCATCGTCTCGACCCGGGTGGTGGCCACGACGAGGTGCGGTTCGTCGTCGTTCATCGAGCCGTACCGGAACGACACCAGCTCGCCCTCGACGTCCTCGTAGCGGACCTCGAGATCGGAGATCGCGGTCTCGAGGATCGGCGACCAGTTCACCAGCCGCTCGGCCTGGTAGATCAGCCCCGCGTCGTAGAGGCGCTTGAAGATGGTGCGGACCGCGCGCGACAGTCCCTCGTCCATGGTGAAGCGGTCACGGCTCCAGTCGACGCCGTCCCCGATGGCGCGCATCTGCCAGCCGATGGTGCCGCCGGACTCGCGCTTCCAGTCCCACACCTTGTCGACGAACAGTTCGCGGCCGAAGTCTTCCTTCGTCTTGCCGTCGACGGCGAGCTGCTTCTCCACCACGCTCTGGGTGGCGATGCCCGCGTGGTCCATGCCGGGAAGCCACAACACCTCGTAGCCCTGCATGCGCTTGCGGCGGGTGAGCACGTCCATCAACGTGTGATCCAGCGCATGCCCCATGTGCAAGCTGCCGGTCACGTTCGGCGGCGGCAGCACGATCGAATAGGGCGGCTTGTCGCTGGTGGGGTCGGCGGTGAAGTAGCCGGCGTCGACCCAGGCTTGGTACAGCTCGCCCTCTACCGCGCTCGGATCCCACGTCTTCGGCAGGGACTGCACCCCTTGGGTGTCGGCGGAGTTTGAACTGGCGGTCACCTCGACATTCTAGGAAGAGCGGTGACCGCATAGCGAAAGCGGTGTTACTTCTTGCCGCCCAACAGCCCGCCGAGGATGTCGCCGAGGGCGCCACCGCCTTGACCGCCGCCCCCGAGCACGCTGCCCAGAATGCTGCCGAGCGGGTTGTTGTTGCCACCACCGCCACCGCCTCCCGCGCCAGACAGGATGCTGCCGAGGATGTCGCCAAGACCGCCGCCGGACGCCTGCGCCTGAGGTTCGGCGGGCGCCGCAGCGCCGCCGCCGCGGTTGCTGAGTTGCTTGCCGATGTAGGCGAGCACGATGGGCGCCAGGATGGGCAGCAGCTTCTGAATCAGATCGCCGCGACCTGCCCCGCCGCCGGCCAGCGCCGATGCGACCTGGCCGGTGTCGTTGCCGCCGAAGATCTTGGCGACGGCCTTGGAGCCGTCGGCCTCGTCGACCTGATCCACGCTCACGCCGCCGTCGAGCAGCCCGCTGGCGGCGTGCGTGCTCGCCGCGTTCTCGATGTTGGAGGCACTGTCGGGATCCTGGGCATTCTGGTGAAGACCACCGACGAGAAGCGGAACCAGCGTATGAATCGCGTTGTTCACCTCGCCTTCGTCGGCTCCTAGCTTGCTCGCAATCTGTTGCGTGGGAATCTGATTGAAGAGTTCGTCGAGACCGGGCATGACATGTCCACCTTCGTCGCTGGGATGTTGCACAACCGCACTGGCGACACTAGCCGCTGCGATCTTGACTGACAGGCGTTCCGCTCGGCCGGGATCAGTCGAGACGCTCGGTCTCCAGCGTGACGCCGGCGCCGGGAAGGCGAGACAGCAGGACGTCACCCATCGCCGCCGCAGGCGTCAGCACGCCCCGCAGGTCGGAGAGCTGCTCGCGGTCGAAGGCGAGCGCGAGTCCGCACTCCCCCAAGAGCACCGACGTGGCCTTGTACCCGGGGTCGCCCTGCTGGGCCATCGTGGCGCGGTAGCGGGCGCCCGTCGACGTGGTGGTGTACGTCTCCACGCGGTAGTGGCCCTTCTCCCGGGCCCGTTCGCTCGGCCCGGTGCCGGGCTTCGGCAGGACGCGATCCAGCGCGCCGCGCGGCAGCTTGTCGAAGTATCGGCTGCCCAGGCCGAGGACGGCGGCGTTGACGGCGGTTCCCACGGCCGCGGCCACCGGTGCCACCACCGATGAGCCGACGCTCATGTTCTCCGCGTAGCGGAAGTCGGGGCCGTACGCCCAGTCCAGCAAGGCGTTGCTGCGCCGCACGAGTCGCGCGTTGGTGGCGCCCATCACGAAGGCGCCGGTCCACGTTCCGGCCAGTTCGGGGGCGATGTCGCGACCGCGCCGCCACGGGGTGTCGGACTGGTGCCCGAACTCCCGCTCGCCCGCACGGTCGGTGGTCAGGGTGTAGGGGTCGCTCATCAGCCGCCGCGCCTCGGGGTCGGTCGACGACGTCGCCATGACCTCCAACATCGACGCGACGGTGCCACCGGAGACGCCGCCGGCGAAGCGACGCACCACCAAGTTGGTTTCACCGAGGTCACCTGCACCGTCCCGCTGCGCCGCCCGGTACAGCGCGTACACCGTGAGATCCGAAGGGATGGAATCGAATCCGCAGGAGTGCACGATGCGGGCACCGGTGTCGGCGGCCTGCTTGTGGTAGGTGTCGATGCTGTCGCGGATGAACATCGTCTCGCCGGTGAGGTCGGCGTAGTCGGTGCCTGCGGCCGCGCACGCGGCAACCAGCGGCAGCCCGTACTTGGTGTACGGCCCGACGGTGGTGACCACCACGCGGGCATTGGCCGCCATGTCCGCCAGAGACGAGGGGGACGCGGCGTCTGCGGTGATCAGCGGCCACTCCCGTGCCATCTCACCGAGCGACTCGCGTACCGCGAGCAGGCGTTCGGCGGACCGGCCCGCGAGCCCAATGCGGGCCGTGCCCCCGGTCTTGGCCAGGTAGGCGGCGGTGAGTTTCCCGACGAATCCGGTGGCGCCGTACAGGACGATGTCGAGATCACGCTGCGCTGCGGTCATGCCCCCAACCTACCGATGCGGCGCGAACCGGCGGGGCTCTCAGCCGAGGATCTCCGGGAGCCCTGCCTGCTCGCCAAGGACGTGCCTGCCCAGGAACGCCGTCACCACCTGGTACCAGATCTTGGCGTGCTGAGGCGCCAACACCCAATGGCCCTCGGTCGGGAAGTAGAGGAACTCGTGCTGGCTGGTGCCGTCGTCGGCGGCGGGCAGGCCCGAGTCGGTCAGCAGCTCGTACCACAGCCGTAGGCCTTCGCCGATCGGCACGCGGTAGTCCTTGTCGCCGTGGATCACCAGCATCGGCGTCCGGATGGCCGCGACGTGCCGATGCGGGGTGTTCTCCTCGGCCATCTGCGTGGTCATCTCCCGCGCCCACCAGTACGCGCCGTCGGTGGTTGGCCCGAACTGGTCGAGCGCCCACAGGCTGGCGTGCGTGACGACGGCGTCGAACCGGTCGGTGTGGCCGGCGATCCAGTTCGCCATGTATCCGCCGAACGAGCCGCCCATCGCCGCGGTGCGCGTGCCGTCCACCCGCGGGTGCGCACACGCCGCGTCGGTCGCGGCCATCAGATCGGTGTACGGCGCGAAACCCCATGCCCCCCAGCCACGCTGGATGAAGTCCTGGCCGTATCCCGTCGACAGTGCCGGGTCGGGCATCAACACGGCGTACCCGCGTGCCGTCAGCAGCCACGGATTCCACCGCCAGTGCCAGGAGTTCCAGCTGCCCAGCGGGCCGCCGTGGATCCACAACACCAGCGGCGCCTTGCCGTCGCCTTCGGGCAGCGTCAACCACGACCGGATGGGGGTGCCGTCGGGCGCCGCGGCGGACACCTCCGTCAGTTCGCCTGGCAGCGCGGGTATTTCGACGCAGGGTAGCGCCGTCACGGTGCCGTCGGGGTCGATGCGGACGGGATGCGGCGGCGTCGCGTAATTGCTCCGCAGCGCGTAGACCACGCCACCCGGCGCGGTACGCACGTCGGTATAGGTGAAGTCGTCGTCGGTGAGCCGGGTGACCTCGGAGGTGGCGGGGTCGACGACGAATACGGGACCCCGGCCCGCCTCGTCGGCGGTGACGACCAGGGTGGCGCCGTCGGCCGACCAGGCAACCGAGGTGGGCCAGCGGTCCCATTCGGTGGCGATCTCGACGAATTCCTCGCCGAAGCGCATGAGGCACAGCGTGATTCGCGGTGCCCGCGACGGGGTGGATATGGTCTCGCGGGTGAACGCGACGCACGGTGCCGTCGGGTGCGATGGCCGGAGCCTCCAGGTCGGCGGCGGGGTCGTCGGCGATGACCGTGCGCTCACCCGTGCCGACGTCGATGCGGACCAACCTGCTGCGCAGCGATGCACCCGGTCCGGGCGCGTGCCACGACGTCACCACGAACCGCCCGTCCCGGCTGACGTCGAGGTCTACGTCTCGCATGGCCTGGCCCGGGTTCGGCGTCAGGTCGCGCGTGCCGGCCACGTCGAGCAGGTGCGGCAGCGCTGGTCCGATGTCGTGGTCCCAGTGCCGCACCGGGTAGCCGGTGTGCAGCACTGCCGAGACCTTGGCATCCTTGCGCAACTCCCGCAATCGCTTGTCGTCTTCGACGCCGGTCGCGGACGGCAGCATGGCGGTGCTGACGAGCGTGACGTCCGCTTGCCGTGCGGCGTGGACGGCGTCAACGCCGCCGGGCAGTTCGAGGATCTGCGCCGCCTCGCCGCCAACGACCGGAAGGCGCCACAGGGAAGCCGGCGGTTTCTCGTCCTCGTCGGTGGCGCGCGCCGCGACGAACAAGAGGTCGTCGCCTGCGGTGAACGTCGGCGCCGACTCGCCCTTTTCCCCGTGGGTCAGCCGCCGCGCCGGCTGCTGGCCCGCGGGGTCCAGCTCCCAGATGGCGCTGACGAACTCGGTGCGCTTGTCGTTGAGTTCACTGATCATCGTGACGACGCGGGATCCGTCGGGCGATACCGCCAGGCCGGACACGCGTGGCAGGGCGAGGAAGTCGTCGAGATCGTCGAACGCTGTCGGGCTCACGTGCCGTTGGTAGCACACCGCCTTCAGAGCCTCGACTTCTATCGCGGTCAGTTTGATTTCCAAACCATCACCTGTCAGGCTGATGGTGTGTCCACCGTGCCGCTCGCGGATCTGCCCGGACGTCCGTGCCCGATCGCGGCCAGCCTCGAACTGGTCGGCGAGCGGTGGTCATTGCTCGTCGTACGGGAGATAGCGATGGGGGCCACCCGGTTCAGCGACATCGTGCGCGGCACCGGGGCGCCGCGGGACCGCATCGCGGCGCGCCTCAAGACGCTGGCGAGCGCAGGCGTCGTCACGAGGGTGCCGTATCAGAGTGCGCCCCCGCGCGACGAGTACCGGCTCACCGATGCCGGCCGCGCCCTCATCCCCGTCCTCGACGCCCTGCTGGACTGGGGTGCGAACCACGCCGTCGACCGGGACGATCCGGTCCGGCCGCGCCGCTACCGGACCATCGCCGAACAAGCCGAACAAGAGGAGAGATCTTGACCGCCGAACTGAGCGAAACCTTCGAGGACACGTGGGGTGAGCGTCGCTCGAAGGTCGTGGAATGGCACGACCCCGCTCCCACCACGGCCAGGGGCCTCGCGATGGCGGGCATCGACTACCTGCGCGCCATGGCCGACGGGGTGTTGCCGCCGCCGCCCATCTCCGGCCTGATGGACTTCGAGCTGGTAGGGGTCGATCCCGGCCGGGTGGTCTTCACCTGCCGACCCGATGAGTCCATGTACAACCCGATCGGCATGGTCCACGGTGGCCTGGTCTGCACGCTGCTCGACTCGGTCGTCGGCTGTGCGTTGCAGAGCACGCTGCCGCAGGGCAAGGGCTACACGTCCATCGAGATCAAGGTGAACTATCTCAAGGCGGTCCGCCTGAGCAGCGGCCTGCTGACCGCGACCGGCACCGTCGTCAAGTCCGGGCTCCCGGGTCGGCTTCGCCGAGGGCGTCGTCACCGACCCCGGCGGCGCGATCATCGCCACGGCCACCAGCACCCTGTTGGTATTCGACCTCTGATCATGCAAGCCGGCGTCGCCGCGCTAGTTTCGTCGAGTGGCGAAGCGCATCCTGGTCGTCGGCGCAGGCATCGCGGGGTTGGCGACGGCTGCCGCACTGCAACGCAACGGCCATCGGGTCACGATCGTCGAGGAACGGACGGACACGTCGTCGGGTGCGGGGATCAGCATCTGGCCCAATGCGCTGGCCGCGCTCGACGAACTCGGTCTAGGTGACGCCGTACGCGCGGCGGGGGGCCAGGTGTCCGCGGGCGCCATGCGCTGGCGCGACGGCTCGTGGCTTCGCCACCCGTCGCCGGAACGGATGACGCATGCGCTCGGCGAGCCGCTCGTCGTGATTCGCCGCGCGGTGCTGATGGACTTGCTCACCGGTGCGCTGACCGACGGAACCATCGAATCCGGTTGCGCGGTAACCGAACTCGTCGCAACCGGCATGGGTATGCGGATTACGTTGGACGACGGCACGACCCAAGAGGCGGACGGCGTGGTGGGCGCCGACGGCGTGGGCTCGGTGGTCGCGCGTCATCTCAACGGTGCGATGCCCCACAGCTATACCGGTTACACGGCGTGGCGTGGCGTCGCCCACCATTCGTTGGACCCCGACCTGGCCGGGGAGACCATGGGCTCGGGAACCGAATTCGGCCACGTTCCCCTCGGACCCGACCACACCTATTGGTTCGGCACCGAACGCAGCCCGGAGGGCCGGTCCGCTCCCGACGGTGAACTGAACTACCTGCGGTCGAAGTACTCCGACTGGGCGGACCCGATTCCCGCGTTGTTGGCGGCCACGGATCCCGCCGACGTGCTGCGCAACGATCTCTACGACCGTGCCGAGGCCCGGCAGTCGGCGCGAGGGTGCGTAGTCCTCGTCGGCGACGCCGCCCATCCGATGCGACCTCATCTGGGCCAGGGCGGCTGCCAGGGCATCGAGGATGCCGCGATCCTGGCGCACTACGTC
Source organism: uncultured Actinomycetota bacterium (assembly GCA_963849055.1). Classification (GTDB taxonomy): domain Bacteria; phylum Actinomycetota; class Actinomycetes; order Mycobacteriales; family Mycobacteriaceae; genus Mycobacterium. The sequence goes on along the minus strand of CAWKFI010000006.1, from coordinate 1,014,490 downwards.
CAGCACGAAGACGATCTGCCTTCCGCGTTCGCGCGCTTCGCCGACTTCCGCCGGCCGCGAGTGCGGTCCCTGATCCGTGAGTCGAAGCTGCTTGGCGAGATCGTCAACGTCCGGCCCGCGTTCGTCGGTGCTGCCCTGATGCGGGCCTCGGCGCTGGTGCCGGAGGCCATCCTGACTCGCCATCTCGCGTCGATCGCGTCCCGGTCGGCGTTCGCCCTGCCCGCGGACGAGCAGTGACGGTGGTCAGCGCCCCAGCGGACCGAGCAGCGCCGAGCACATCTGGCGCGGGTTGATGAAGCCGAGCAGTCCGCTGGTGGGCATGGCCTGGCAGCCGGTGGCGACGGGGGCCTGAACGGGAACGCGGGCGGTGGACGCGGTCCACAGCGGAGGGGTTCCACCGAGCGCGCCGCACTTGGGCCATGCCTTGGCACCCTGGCTGGCGAGCACGTTCTCGGCGACCCGGATCTGCTCCTCGCGCGACGCGGCAACGGGCGAGCCGACGCCGCCGTTGGAGGCCCAGGTGGCCGGCTTGAATTGCAGTCCGCCGTAGTGACCGTTTCCGGTGTTGGCGGCCCAGTTGCCGCCGGACTCGCACTGGGCGACGGCGTCCCAGTTCATGCTGTCGGCGTGGGCGGCGCCCGACGCCAGCACGGTGGACATGGTCATCGCGGCGACGGCGAATGCGCCGCTGAGCAGGACCATCTTGAGGCTGTGAGCGACTGCCCTGCGAATTCCGTCACGAACGTTCATCTTGCGGTCCTTCCCCGACCGGTTTGACACGAGGACCGCTCCAACAGCGCTGCGTTATTGACGCGATCACTCGGTAATTCGTGTGATGCGGCTCACGCGTTACACAAGAGGTTGAAGTTCTTTACCGGGGCGTGATGGAAACAAGAGAACTGTGAGGTACGCGGGGTAAAAGAGAAGAACGGTGCCGGGCGTGTCGCCCGGCACCGTTCCGTCACTCTTGCAAGTGGTCGACCAGGCGTTTTAGCCCCGTCGGCCGCAGACCGGCCAGGCGCCGATGCCCTGGCTCTTGAGCACGTTGTTGGCGACACGGATCTGCTCCTCACGGCTGGCCTGGTGCGGCGAGCCGCTTCCTCCGTTGGAGCGCCAGGTGCCCATGGTGAACTGCAGGCCGCCGTAGTAGCCATTACCGGTGGCGATGTGCCAGTTGCCGCCGGACTCGCAGGCCGCGACGGCATCCCAGTTCACCCCACCTTCCGCATTCGCGGTACCGGCGCCCAGCGCCATCGGAGCCATGACGAGCGCCCCGGCAAAGGTGGCCAGTCCAAGCGTCTTGCGGATGTTCTTCAACTTCGATCCTTTCGCCAAGCGCGCGCCAAAGATGCCCGCGGCGGACGCGGACGTAGATGCCTGGCTTGCAGGCGGCAGGAATGGGTCGCACCGTCTCGGTCGGGTACGACAGCGGGAGGCCGGCTTCGCCTCGCGGGCATCATGCCCGGCCTACGGGGGCCCGTGGCCCACCGCAGCCCCGCTCACACGCAGGTTCGTGGTATTTGAAATTATTTGCTCCATTTGGAGACTCAGGGACCGTACAAATCTTTCGACGCAAAGTCATGTTTAGCGAGTTGCGTGTCGTGGGTACATCACGAACAGATCACGACGTGTCGATCGAGCGTCCCTGCAGGTGAACGGTGAGTTTCGCCGCGATGGACGATGTGCGTGATCGTCCCGCAAAAGTGAGGCAGATCACCACCTTTATGTGAGCCCGCCCACTAAAAGTGCTTTCACACCAGCACCATTGGCCACGTACAGAGACCGAAATAAAGCCTCGACGTGCACCAACGACGCAGAAAGCCAGAAAGCGGTTCGCTGACGGTCGGTTTCTGCCAGCACCCGATCGCGGCGACCGAATGGCGTTGCAGGTCACCGGGTTTCAGCGAATCTACGCGAGCCCGGGGTTCTCCGGCCACGATTCGAACGGAGCCCGCCTTCAGTGCCGCGAACCCTCAATGACAAGGGGCGGCAACAACTTTCGTGTTGCGAATCCGCGCCGCCGCGGGGCCAGTCACCGCGCTCGACGTCCCTGACGGGCGCTGGAGTCGCCCCGTTGGCCCGCCTAGCTGGACTTCGCCGCGAATGGTGCCATACGCCCGGCACCTCGGGAGTATTCCCAGCCGAAAGCGGGTGAATTCCCGCCATGGGACGCGGCCATCAAATCCGCTCTCCCCTAGTGGGTTTCAGCACGACCGCCGAACCGTCCGGACGTCCGGACCGGAAGACATGACCGACAATTACTTCATGAATAACAAGCACCAGGCGTCACATTGAATTCCAATTAATGGCTTCGATCATGAATTGCGACCAGTTCGCGTATTAATTGGTAATTTGCTGGATCGGCTCAGACGAGATCGGCTGCGGTGTTCACGTTGGTGAGCGCGCGCTGTTCGGGCATGACGATGCGTTGGGTGTCCACCCGACCGACCAGCGCGCGCATGCTGCGTTCTCCCGCGGCCACGAGCTCGTCGGCGCGGGCAGCCAGCGCGGTGCGATAGACGCCGGCGAGGTAGTGATCGCGCCCGTCCCATGGCAGCACCACGTCGGCGCCGAGGCGTACCGCGGGCCCGACCAGCTGGTCGATCAGTTCGACGGTCAGATAGGGCATGTCGACCGCGCAGACGAAGGCCAGCTCCCGACCGGCATCGGCCGCGGCCCGCAGACCGCGGGCCGTCGCCAACAGCGGGCCGACGCCACGAACGTCGTCGCGCAGCACCACGGCGTCCAGCGCCGGAAGCGCCTGGCCGGGCGCCGCGACGACGAAGACGGGCGAACAGCGCTCACCGAGAGTCGCCACGGTGTGCTCGACGAGAGTCGTCTCGCCCGTGCCACCAGGCACCGGCAACGTCGCCTTGTCGCGGCCCATGCGTCGCGAAGCCCCGCCGGCCAGAATCACAGCGGCCAGCGGGGTCGTCACGACAATCTCACCGTTACTAGACGGTCCAAGTGTCCTTGCCACGCAGCAAGCTTTGCAGAGCCGCAGTGTCGTGGGGCTTGGAATCCATGGCCGACTTGACCTGCTCGCGCGCGGCACCGTCATACGTCGGCCGATTCACCTGACGGAAGATGCCCATCACGTAGTGCTCGAGGTTCTGTTCGGACAGCCGCGACAGCGCGAACGCGTACGCCGGGTCGTCCAGGTTGGCGTCGTGCACCACGATGTCGGACGGGGCCACGTCGGCGGTCTTGGCGATCTCCAGCCCGTATCCGGACTTCACCACGCACTGCTCGCCGTTGGCGCCGAACGTGATCGGCTGGCCGTGCGAGAGGTTGATCAGGCGGTCCTCGGAACCCTCCTTGCGGAGCGCGTCGAACGAACCGTCGTTGAAGATCGGGCAGTCCTGCATGATCTCGACCAGCGCCGCACCACGATGCATGGCCGCAGCCCGCAGCACCTCCGTCAGACCCTTCTTGTCGGAGTCCAGCGCGCGACCAACGAAGGACGCCTCGGCGCCCAGCGCCAGCGACACCGGGTTGAACGGGTAGTCCAGCGAGCCCATCGGCGTGGACTTGGTGACTTTGCCGACCTCAGAGGTCGGCGAGTACTGGCCCTTGGTCAGCCCGTAGATCCGGTTGTTGAACAGCAGGATCGTGATGTTGACGTTGCGGCGCAGCGCGTGGATCAGGTGGTTGCCGCCAATGGACAGCGCGTCGCCGTCACCGGTGACGACCCACACCGACAGATCGTCGCGGGCGAGAGCCAGACCCGTCGCGAACGTCGGGGCCCGCCCGTGGATGGAGTGCAGACCGTAGGTCTCCAGGTAGTACGGGAACCGGCTCGAGCAGCCGATGCCGCTGACGAACACCATGTTCTCGCGCTTCAGACCGAGCTCCGGCAGGAAGCTGCGGATGGTGTTGAGGATGACGTAGTCACCGCAACCCGGGCACCAGCGCACCTCCTGGTCGCTGGCGAAGTCCTTCGCCTTCTGCGGCTCGTCGGTCGTCGGCACGCCGCTGATCTTGGTCAGGCCGGCAGGCGTCAACCCGAGATCTGCCCCGATAACGTCAGTCATCCATCCGCTCCTACGGCACTGTCCACGGTAGCTGCTGCCAGCCGTGCGAACTTGGCCTTGTCGCTTTCCTTTTCGCCGAGCGTTCCGTCCAGAGCGGCATCGATGATGCCCTCCACCTCTTCGGAGAGGAACGCCATGCCTTCCACCTTGGTCACCGATTGCACGTCGACCAGGTACTTGCCCCGCAGCAGCAGTGCAAGTTGACCCAGGTTCATCTCCGGAGCCACCACGTTCGAGTAACGGCGCAGGACCTCGCCCAGGTTCGCCGGGAAGGGATTGAGGTGGCGCAGGTGTGCGTGCGCCACCTTGATGCCCTTGCGGCGTGCGCGTCGGCACGCCTCACCGATTGGGCCATAGGAACTGCCCCAGCCGATGAGGAGCAATTCGGCGTCACCGGTCGGGTCGTCGACCTCGATGTCGTCGACCGGGATGCCGTCGATCTTCGCCTGGCGCAACCGGACCATCAGATCGTGGTTCTTCGGTTCGTAGGAGATGTTGCCCGAACCGTTCGCCGATTCCAGCCCGCCGATGCGGTGCTCCAGACCCGGCGTGCCCGGGACCGCGAACTGGCGCGCAAGCGTCTCAGGATCACGGGCGTAGGGCTCGAACGGCTCGCCGGACTTCGCGAAGGTGTGGTCGATCGGTTCGAAGGTCGTGACGTCGGGGATGCGCCACGGCTCGGATCCGTTGGCGATTGCGCCGTCCGACAACACGATTACCGGGGTGCGGTAGGTCAGCGCGATGCGCACGGCCTCCACGGCGATGTCGAAGCAGTCCGACGGCGACTTCGGCGCCAACACCGCGACCGGCGACTCGCCGTTGCGGCCGTACAGGGCCTGCAGCAGGTCGGCCTGCTCGGTCTTGGTCGGCAGCCCCGTCGAGGGTCCACCGCGTTGGACGTCGACGACGAGCAGCGGGAGTTCGGCCATCACGCCGAGGCCGATCGCCTCCGACTTCAGCGAGATCCCCGGCCCGGAGGTGCTCGTCACGCCGAGCGCGCCGCCATACGAAGCGCCCAATGCGGCGCCGATGCCTGCGATCTCGTCCTCGGCCTGAAAGGTCAGCACGTTGAAGTTCTTGTGCTTGGACAGCTCGTGCAGGATGTCCGACGCGGGCGTGATCGGGTAGCTACCGAGCATCACCTGCGTGTTCGCCAGCTGACCCGCGACGACGATGCCGTACGCGAGAGCGGTGTTGCCGGAGATCTGGCGGTACTCGCCGGACTTCAGCTGGGCCGGCGACACCTCGTAGGTGGTGCCGAACGCCTCGGTGGTCTCGCCGTAGTTCCACCCGGCGCGCAGCGCCAGCACGTTGGCCTCGGCGACCTCGGGCTTGCGGGCGAACTTCTCCCGAATGAAGATCTCGCTCTGCTCGAGCTCGCGGCTGTACATCCAGGACAGCAGGCCGAGCGCGAACATGTTCTTCGCCCGCTGACCGTCCTTCTTCGTCGCGCCGATCGGCTCGACGGCGCCCAGCGTGAGCGTGGTCATGGCGACGGCCTGCACGACGTAGTCGGACAGTTCGTCGGTCTCGAGCGGGTTCGACTCGTAGCCGACCTTGGCCAGGTTGCGCTTGGTGAACTCGTCGGAGTTCACGATGATCAGGCCGCCGCGGGGCAGGTCGGCGACGTTGGCCTTGAGCGCGGCGGGGTTCATGGCGACGAGGACGTCGGGCCGGTCGCCCGCGGTGAGGATGTCGAAGTCGGCAATCTGGATCTGGAACGACGACACACCGGGCAGGGTGCCCTGTGGTGCGCGGATCTCGGCCGGGTAATTGGGTTGCGTCGCAAGGTCATTGCCGAAGAGGGCAGCCTCGGTGGTGAACCGGTCACCGGTCAGCTGCATGCCGTCGCCGGAGTCACCGGCAAACCGGATGACGACCTTCTCGAGCTTCTGCGGCGCGGCTGGGCTCGTCCCGGCGCCGTTGACGATGCCGTTTTGACCCACGACCCCTGCCTTTCACGTGCTGTTCTGGCCACGTCGGTTCGCGTCGCAATCGTGCGATGCGCCGTCGGTTCGACGTCCACCAAGTTTGTATGTCACTGGTAGTACCGATTATTGCACTTTCCTTAGTCTGGCCTGGTCAGGACCCGCCGGTTACCGGGAAGTAAATGAACGGGAAGTACGCAGGTCAGTGACATGATCTCCAGCCGCAGGCGACGAAATTGTGGTTTTCGTCACGTTCGGAGAACGTCATTCTCTAAGGATGCGGTTACCGACGAGTAGCCGCTCTGACTAGCGCCGACGAGACCGATTTTGACACGTGTCGACTTTGGTGCCGTTACCTGCGGCTACACCAGGTCGGAGGAACCGACCCGCAGCCGGCGATCGAGCTCGCGGGCGACGAGTTCACTCGCCAGTTCGACGGCCCTGCGCGGCCCGGCCCCCGCGGCGCGATGCGCCACGTAGCAGGACGTGAACATGTCGCCCGCCCCCGTGGTCTGCACGCCTTCGACGCGCCACGCCGCCGGCACGCGGACGACGGTGTCGTCGGTGTAGATGTCACACCCCTCGGACCCGAAGGTGACGAGGATTTCGGGGACGCCGAGTTTCTTGGCCGTCGACTCGTCGAACTGGCCGTCGGCGACGATGACGGCCTCGTCCTCGGCGAGCTTGAGAACGCTGACGTTGCGGAGCAGCTCGGGCGGATAGTGCCGGTCCACGAGCAGCGGTCCGAGCCGGTCGGCGCGGACCAGACCCTGCCCGTCGTAGGCGACCCGGTGTCCTCGTTCGGCGAGGAGGGCGACGGTGCTTGCCGGAAAGTCGGTCCGCAGCAGCGGCGCGAGGTGCACCCAGGTGGTGTCGGGATCGGCGGCCTCGATCTCGGCCCGGCCCCACACGGGACCGATGGCGTCGACCGACATCCGGCGGTGGTCCACGTCGTCGTAGTCGAGGCTGAACGCGCTGGTCCTGTCGGCGGGCAGGATCCGGACGATCGAGCCGAACCGCTCGAGTAGCGCGTCGAACAGTGCGTGGTCCGCCTCGGCGGCCAGCGCCACGATGCGACCCGGTCCACCGGCGTCTTCCAGGGCGACTCCGGAGAACGACGCGCAGCCACCCGGGCTCTTCGGCGCGCCGTCGATGACGTCGATGGCCAAATTGCCGAGCACGGTCACGCCGTGGATGAGCTTGAGGCGCTGTCGCCGCACCGATCCGTCTCCTGGTCTACGTCGGCGGGTGTCGTCGCCATTGGGGCGAAATGATAGTCGCGATCGCCGCGAATCGACGATTCCAGCGCTTAGCCGGGCAGGTTGTAGGGCGTCACGACCTGGATCGGAGTGGGCCGGGCGGGCTCGGGCGGCAACGCCCGATGTTGCTGGAGGATCAGGCGCATCGCCTGCCGGGCGTCGGCGCGCAGGTCGTTGTGCAGCACCACCGAGATGCGCCCGTCGCGCAGCAGCCGCCGGTTGTCGGCGTCGAGGTCGTGGGCGATGAAGACTCGGCACGGCCGCTCGAGCCGCTCGAACGCGGCGACCGTGGCGGTGTTTCCGCCGCCGACCGAGTAGACCGCCTCGATGTTCGGGTGCCGCTCGAGCGCCTCGAGGACCAGGCGTTCGTTGGTGGCGTCGATGCCGTCGCTGTCGCTCACCTCGACGATGCCCCGCCCCGTTCCCCGCAATGCCGACCGGAACCCGACCTCACGCTCGCCCTCGCCTCGGAACACCGTGCGGCTGACCGTGATCAGCACGTCCGACGGTGCCGAGCCGAGCCACTGGTCCATCAGATAGGCCGCCGTGACGCCCGCGCCGTGGTTGTCGATGCCGACGTAGGCGCACCGCGCACTGGTCGGCACGTCCGTCGTATAGGTCACCACGGGCACGCCCGCGGCGACCAGCCGGTCGACGGCCTCGGCCACCTCGGGCTCGTCCTGTCCCTTGAGCACCACGCCGTGACTGCCCCGGATCCGTCCGAGGGCGTCGACCATCTGGGCGCTCGATCCCGACTCCCAGAGATGGAAGCGCGCCCGCAGCATCGCCGGGGCGAAGGCGGGCAGCTCGGCTTCGACCGCGGCCCGGAACGCGTCGGAGAACCGCCGCGGCGTCTGCATCACCACGTCGATGAGGTAGCGGCGACCGTTGAGCCGTAGTTGAGCGCGCTGTTTGTCGAGGTCGGCGATCGCCTGCATGACTTCGGCACGGGTGTTCTCCCGGACGCCGGGCCGCTCGTTGAGGACGCGGTCGACGGTCGCCTCGCTCAGCCCCGACTGCTGGGCGATCTCGCGGACCTTGTACCGACGCGCCATCGTCGTCCTCCTCCCCTCGCACTCCCCTCTCGCGATTTGGGCGCGCTTTCGTTCGCTGGGCGAACGTTTCCGCGCCCAAGTCGCCGAAGCCGCCGCGATCGGTGAGGGGTTTTTGATGGTTTTTTGGTGTTGATTGCGGCGCGGATCACAACAACACTAACGGGTATGCCTACGCCGCTGACCACTACGCATGGCGCGTGGATCGAGGAGCGGGACTGCAATCTCGACGACTTCCACGCGCTGGTGTCGCAGCGGACCGATATCGCCGACTACCAATTCGCCGTCGATGTCCGCCGCGACGTCCTGGTCTACTCCGCCGAAACCATGGCGACGGCGGACCGGCCCGCCCTGCAAGCCGAGTTGATCCGCGCGCTGTCCGACGGACCCGGCGTGGTGGTCTTCGAGGGCGCGTTCGACGCCGACGTCGTGGACGCGGCGAGCGAGGCGTTCACGGCGATCATCGAGGCTCAGCGCAGCGAGGGCGCCACGGCAGGCGACCACTTCGGCAAGGCCGGCGCCAACGACCGGATCTGGAACGCCGCGCAGAAGCTCGCGCTGCACGCACCCGCGGTGTTCGCCGACTACTACGCCGCCGACGCGCTCGCCCTCGTCTCGCAGGCCTGGCTCGGCCCGCGGTACCAGGTCACCTCGCAGGTCAACGTCGTCAATCCCGGTGGCGCAGCGCAGGTTCCGCACCGCGACTACCATCTCGGGTTCGTCGACGCCGACCAGCTGACGGCGTTCCCCGCGCACGTGCACCGGATGTCGGCGATGCTGACCCTGCAGGGCGCCGTCGCACACTGCGACATGCCGCTGCCCAGCGGACCGACGATGCTGCTGCCCCACTCGCAGCGCTACGCCGGCGGCTACGTCGCCTTCTACCGCCCCGAGTTCATCGACTACTTCGCGCGTCATCACGTGCAGGTGCCGCTGCGCAAGGGCGACGCGGTGTTCTTCAATCCCGCGCTGTACCACGGCGCGGGCGCCAACACGTCGACGGACATCCGCCGGATGGCGAACCTGCTGCAGATCTCGTCGCCGTTCGGCCGCGCGATGGAGGCGCTGGACCGCACGGCGATGGTGCGCGCGGTCTACCCGGCACTGCTGGCGATGCGGGCTGCCGGCCGCCCGGATTGGGAGATTCACAACGCGGTGAACGCCACCGCCGAGGGCTACCCGTTCCCCACCAATCTCGATCGCGATCAGCCGATCGGCAGCCTGGCACCGCCAAGCCAGGTCGATACCGTACTGGCCGCACTGGCCGACGGTCTCACCCCAGCAGCACTCGACATCGCACTCGGCGATCAACTCGAACGGAGAATCCCATGACCACCCTTGGCGTAATCGGGCTGGGGCGCATCGGCGCCTTCCACACCGAAACCCTCAGTGCCCTCGAGGGTATCGACGGGCTGGTGGTTACCGACGAGCGCGGCGACGTGGCCGCCGCGGTGGCCGCCAAACACGGCGCCAAGGCAGTCGACACCGTCGAGGAGTTGTTGTCCTCGGGCGTCGACGGCGTGGTCGTCGCGGCTGCCACCCCGGCCCACGCGGCCCTGACACTGGCCGCGGTCGAGCGCGGCATCCCGACGTTCTGCGAGAAGCCGATCGCCGCCACCGCCGCGGAGAGCGCTCGCGTCGCCGAGGTGATCGCCCGCTCCGGCGTGCCCGTCCAGGTCGGCTATCAGCGCCGCTTCGACGCGGCGTTCGCGGCCGCCAAGCGCGCCGTCGACGACGGGTCGCTCGGCACCCTGCACACGGTGCGCAGCACCACGATGGATCCCGCTCCCCCGCCGATGGAGTACATCGCCGGTTCGGGCGGCATCTTCCGCGACTGCGCCGTGCACGACTTCGACGTCCTGAACTGGATCACCGGGCAACGTGCCGTCGAGGTGTACGCGACCGGCACCGTTCAGGGCGATCCCCGGTTCGCCGAATACGGTGACGTCGACACTGCCGCCGTGATGGTGACGTTCGACGGCGGGGCCATCGGCCTGGTGTCCGCGGCGCGGTACAACGCCCGCGGCTACGACTGCCGCCTGGAGGTCCACGGTTTCGACGACAGTGTCGTCGCGGGTTGGGACGAGGGTGCGCCGGTGCGGAACATGGACCCGCGCAACAGCTTCCCTTCCGGCCCTGCCCACCACTTCTTCATGGACCGCTTCACCGACGCGTTCCGCGCCGAGCTTGCCGCGTTCGTCGAGGTCGCCAACGGTGGCGCGATTCCGGGCGCCACCGTGGCGGACGCCGTCGAGGTGGCCTGGCTGGCCGAAGCGGCCACCGAGTCCCTGCGCCGGCATGCCCCGGTGCGCATCGAGGAGGTACGCAACTCGTGACCACTTCAGCGCCGATCAAGATTGCCGGAGCCCCGATTTCGTGGGGCGTCTGTGAAGTGCCGGGCTGGGGTTACCAGTTGGCGCCCGACCGGGTTCTCTCGGAGATGCGGGGCGCCGGGCTCACCGCGACCGAGCTGGGACCCGACGGCTTCCTGCCATCGGACACCGCTGAGCTGAAATCGGTGCTGCGCGCGCACGGCCTGGAGTGCGTCGGCGGCTTCGTGCCGGTCGTGCTGCACGACGCCGACCACGATCCGGCCGTCGACCTCGCCGGACCGCTCGAGGCGTTGCACGCCGCGGGCGCGGGCATGGTGGTGCTGGCCGCCGCGACCGGAACCGAGGGTTACGACTCGCGCCCCGTTCTCGACGACAACCAGTGGGCAACACTGCTTTCCAACCTCGACCGGCTCGCGACCATGGTGTCGGCGCGCGGGCTAACGGCCGTGCTGCATCCACACGTCGGCACGTTGGTGGAGACCCGCGCGGACGTGGACCGGGTACTGGCCGGATCGTCCATCCCGCTGTGCCTGGACACCGGCCACCTCCTGATCGGCGGCACCGATCCGCTCGAGTTGGCCAAGGCCGTGCCGAACCGCATCGCGCACACCCACCTCAAGGACGTCGACGCCGCGCTGGCCGCCAAGGTGCAGTCGGGTGAGTTGACGTACACCGACGCCGTCCGGGCCGGCATGTACACGCCGCTCGGCACGGGCGACGTCGACATCGCCGGCATCGTCTCGGTGTTGCGGGACAACGGTTTCGACGGTTGGTTCGTGCTCGAACAGGACACGATCCTGGATGGGGATCCGTCCGACGGAGGTCCCGTTGGCGACGTGCGGGCCAGCGTCGCCTACCTCGGAGCCGTCACGGCATGACCCTGCGCATCGGGGTGCTCGGTGCGTCGCGGATCGCTGAGTTGGCGATCGTGGGACCTGCCGCCGAACTCGGCCACCGCCTGGTGGCCGTGGCGGCGCGGGATCGGGTCAGGGCGGAGACGTTCGCCGAGAAGCACGGCGTGGAGCGCGTCGTCGCCTCGTATCAGGATCTCATCGACGACCCCGACGTCGACGTCGTCTACAACCCGCTGGCCAATTCCTTGCATGCGCCGTGGAACCTCGCCGCCGTCAAGGCGGGAAAGCCGGTGCTGACCGAAAAGCCGTTCGCGCGCAACCAATCCGAGGCGCGGCAGGTAGCCGACGCCGCCGACGCCGCAGGCGTGACGATGCTGGAGGGCTTCCACTACTACTTCCATCCCGTGACCGCGCGCGCGTTCGGTTTGGCCGCCGACGGCACCTTGGGTGACATCACCCACGTCGAGGTGCGGATGGCGATGCCGCCACCGATCGACGACGATCCGCGCTGGTCGCTCGAGATGGCAGGCGGCGCCTTGATGGACCTGGGTTGCTATGGCCTGCACGTGATGCGGTCGCTGGGCCGACTCGATGTGCCAGGCATCGGCGGGCGGCCGTCCATCACCCACGCGCATGCCGATCAGCACGTCCCCGGCGTCGACGGCTGGTGTGACGTCGAGCTCGCGTTCCCCGGCGGCGCCACCGGATTGTCGGCCAATTCAATGGTGGCGGAAGACCGTACGTTCAGCATGCGCATCGTGGGCACGGCCGGGGATCTGCTGGTGCACGACTTCATCAAGCCGCACCACGACGACAGGATCACCATCAACACCCCTCGTGGCAGCACGGTGGAACACCTGGGCACGCGGCCGTCCTACGTCTACCAGTTGGCGGCCTTCGCGGATCACGTAGAGCACGGCACGCCACTGCCCTTCGGCACGGCCGACGCCGTGGCGAACATGGCCATGATCGACACCGCGTACCGCGCGGCAGGCATGGAACCCCGGTAGACCCGAGGCCAATTCGACTACCCGACGGGTAATCGACACGCGGCATGACGCCCAGCCAAGGTAGTGGTGTCGGTGCCGGAGAGGCCGGACCGCCGAGGCAAGAGAGGCTCCCATGACTGCGTACGACGACCTTGCACAGGGTTACATCGACAGCTGGAACGCGACCGATCCGACGGCCCGTCGCGCGGCGGTCGATCGCCTGTACTCCGAGGACGCCCGCTACGTCGACCCGCTGGCGGTCGCCGAGGGTCGTGAGGCGATCGCTGCCACCATTGGCGCTGTGCAGCAACAGTTCCCGGGCTTCGTGTTTCGTCTGGCCGGTCCGGTCGACGGCCACCACGACCAGGTCCGGTTCGGCTGGGAGCTGGGGCCCGCCGGTGAGCCCGCACCGATCGTCGGATTCGACGTCGCCGTGATCGATGACGCCGGTCGCATCCAGACCGTGTTGGGCTTCCTCGACAAGGTGCCTGCGGCCATCTGACCTCGACGCCGCCGGCGCCGACCACCGCCGTGGTCGGCGCCGGTTGGCGTCGCGGCGGAATAATCGGGCAGGCGTGACGGTTTGCGACAAGCATGCGCGCCGTCGTGTTCGACCCACAGGCCCCCATCAATCTGCGCTTCGGAGAGGTGGACCCGCCGACCGTCGCCGACGGCGAAGCCCTGATCGAGGTCCGAGCCATCGCACTGAACTTCGGCGAGATCAACTTCATCGACCGAATGCGCCAGCCTGGCGAGGTTCCGGGATGGGACGCCGCGGGCGTCGTCGTCCAAGCCGCGGCCGACGGCAGCGGCCCGCCTCCTGGGACGCGCGTGGTGTCGTTCAACGGGGCCGGTGGCTGGGCGGAGCGCCGAGCGGCGTCGACGGGCAACCTCGCCGTACTGCCGGACGCGGTGGAGTTCGCCGACGCCGTCGCGCTTCCCGTCGCCGGAGTCACGGCACTGCAAGCACTCCGGGCGCTGGGACCGGTGGTGGGCCGGCGGGTCCTCGTCACCGGGGCATCGGGAGGGGTCGGCCGGTTCGCCGTACAACTTGCGGCGCGGGCCGGTGCGCACGTGATCGCGGCGGTCGGCAGCGCAGCCAGGGGCGCTGGGTTGGCGTACTTGGGTGCTGCCGAGGTGATCGTCGGGCTCGACGCCGTCACCGAGCCCGTGTTCGGCGTTCTGGACAACGTGGGCGGTCCGCTGTTGGCCCAGGCGTTCGGCCTCGTCGGCGACGGGGGCTCGGTGCAGTCGATCGGCATGGCGTCCAATCAGCCGACCACCATCGACTTCGAGGTAGAGCGCAATCGCGGGACGCGGAAGCGCTTGGAGCCCTTCACGGTTCGCGCGCCCTTCAGTGCGGACCTGGACTACCTGGTCGAGTTGCTCGCGGCCGGGCAGTTGGATCCGCAGGTCGGGCTGCGCGACTCGTGGGACAACGTGACGGCGGCTGCCGAAGCGCTCCTGGGCCGTCGCGTGCCCGGCAAGGCGGTGTTGGACGTCTCCTGACGACCAGTACCCGCGGCAATCAGGCGGCGGTTTTTAGCGCGCGTCCCCAACTTGCGGCTCCGCAATACCGCTCCGCCCATTTGGATTCCGTCAAGGCTGATCTACGGTCTGTACTCGCTTGATATTGCCTGGGACGTACCCGGCCCCCAGTGATGTGACGTCACGTCAGCTTCAACGCGGCGACGGGACAGCTGAGCACTGCGGCGTGCACATCGTTCTCATCTCCTGCTGAGACCTCCTCTTTGAGGACGGTCAAGTTCCCGTCATCGTCGACGGAGAATGACGCTGGCGCGGCGGCCTCGCATAAGGCGTGGCCTTCACAGCGTGTGCGGTCGAGTTCGATCCTCAAGGCTTCCCTTCCCTCGGCGGGCCATCCAGCGATACAGGTACCGCTCCGACGCTTCTGATGAGCGCCGTCGGTTGTTTCATCCATGTGGCGCCGTTGACCAACCTCAGCTCGGGATATCGATCGAGCAGCGCCCCAACGGCAGCTTGGGCCTCGATCCTGGCCAGCGGCGCGCCGATGCAAGCGTGTATTCCACGCCCGAACGCCAAGTGCCCTACAGCATTAGGTCGATCGACACGATAGTCTCGGGAGTCCTCGCCCCAGCGTTGTTCGTCCTGGTTGGCCGACACGATGTTCAAATACAGCTTCTTCCCGCGTTCGACCGGGCACGTGCCGACGACGACGTCCTCGAGTACCGAACGGACCATGAACTGAGCCGGCGCGTCGAGGCGTAGCGACTCTTCTATGGCGTTCGGCAACAGCGAACGGTCCGCCTTCAGTGCCTCCCACTGCGAGCGCTTCTCCAGTAGCCGGTAGAGGCAGTTGGCGATGAGTGCACGCGTTGTATCCGTCGCGGCGACTACGAGTTGGAAGATGTGCATCGTGATCTCGAGCACCGACATCTCCCTCTCCGAGACATCCGCGAAGCACAGGTTGTCCAACACGTCTTCGTGGCGTTCATTTGAACGGGCCCGCCGCTCGTTGGCGAGCTGAGTCAAATAGCCAATCAGAGAGCCGAATTCGGGCAGTTCGTGTGCCGGTCCTGGCATGGCGCCGACGACGACATCCGACCACGTCTGAACCTCTTTCCATGCCGACCGGGGAATTCCGATCAGCGCGTACAGGACGGCCGCGGGTATCACATGCGCGTACCTCTCGTACAAGTCCACCTCACCGGAGGTCGGAAGCGCGTCGACGGCTTCCCTGACGATGTCATCGACCTTCGGCCTCAGCTTCCGCAGCCGCGCCGGGCCGAGGTCCTTCAGCAATCGCGCACGAAGTTCTGTATGCACGGGCGGATCCGCGGTGGTGATCACAGCGATCGGAAGTTGAAGGTCGTCGGGACCCAACGTGAAGTTCCCGCGGTTGGAGAATCTTTCCGTGTCCGTGAACACCTCACGAACCTCAGTGTCCGTGTTCACGGTGTACAGATAGTCGCTGACCTGGGCGACGGGAGCCTTCCTTCGCGACGCCCGCATGGCCTCATCCGGATCGGCGGTGGAGGTCTGGTTCAACGGGTTGAAGCATTCGTTTGAGTCTGTCGTCATGACGAAATCCCTTCTTTAGACCCAGTTCTCATTGGCCGCCGGTCGGCGGAATCAGCATCGATTGCTACGTTTGGTCTGCGCGTTGCGCAGACCTCGCCAAGCCGAACTCGCGCACCGCGAAGGGTCGACGACCAGCCATCGTGTCGATGGCGAATCCCCGTCGAATCCGATGCCCAATCGCTTGCGAGTAGGGGACTTGCCCCCGTCGCAACCGACGAGATAACGGGCCCGCACGCGTCGCTCCGCGGTCGATCCGTCTGCGCTCTTCACCCGTGCCGTGACGGTCACCGACTCCTCGTCCTCGGCCACCTCGAAGACGCTGTGACCGTACAAAACCACCACGTCGTCGAATCGCATCAGACCGTTGAGCAGCGCGCGGTCCACCTCCGGCTGGATGAATCCGTGTTTGCGTCCCCAGCCGAATTTGGTCGTGGCGGGGATCGTTGACCAGCAGCACGTTGCCGGCGCTGTTGACCAACCGCATGATGTGGTGCGGAGTCGTGTGGGGCAGAACGGTTTCCACCAGACCGACTGCCTGAATCGTGCGAAGCGACTCGTCGTCCTCGCCTGTCATGCGGTCCTCCATCATTCACCTAGGGCGACCTTTGGCCCTGCGCCAACGTCAGGCTAGGACGACCTGCGATTCGCGAGAAACAGTCACCGTGAATGCTCGACCATCGACGAAATCGATACCTGGCCGCGGACCGTCGTCAAAAGCGGACACGCGCCGCGTCACACTGGTAGACGACTCACCGAAGGAGCGCATTCACGTCGGCCGCCGCGGCACGCATCGCGTCGACCGAGGAGTCGACGACGTCCTTCGGCGCACTGATCGCCACACAAACCGCAACCGCATCTCGCCCCTCCTCGACGAAGAGGGCGATGCTTGATCCCACCCGATCGGCGAGGCCGTGCATCACGGGAATCGCGACGTCGCGTATCCCGGCATACACGTTGCGAGCCAACGCGGTGAGGCCACCCGCGGCTCGGTACCTGTTGTCGGGATCACGGCTGACAAAATGGGAGTCATCGAGCGTCGAAACCAGTCGGGCCGCGATGCTGCGATGCACCTTGATCGCCTCGGCGAGCTCCTGCACCGTCAACCCCGCCGGGGAACTCGCGACAACTGCGGGGCGCGCAAGCCGCGGGCCAACGTCTGCGAACCCGTTGCATGGCGCCACCGTGAACACCTTTGTAGCGATTGGACGGGTCCTGAGATGGCGGCGCGCCCAACCCTCAATCCGGCAGCGCGCGAGGGAGTTCCGCAGCGGGGCATGCTTGCGACAGTGCTCTCGCGGCCGTACTTATGTCATTCGACGCCTGAGCGAACGCGGGCCCATAGTTTGGCGTGGCGGTAGTGGGAGTCAGCCGTATGGCGTCGCGTCTACTTTGGGCCCTCGTAGCAAGGCCGTCAGCCCATCTGTTCAAAGCACTTTGGATCGACCGGGACGACAGGTCTCGGGTCGACGCTCGCAGCACGTGACTGGATGATTCTTCGGCTCCAGCAACGAGAAGCACGGCTTCGCGCTGCGACGGGTCAGTCAATAGCGCCGACTTTGCCGGAGCCACATCTGAGTTCCACTGAAGTGTCATGTCGCCGACCACATCGCAGTCACTGCGTGGCCCCCGATGTCCCCAATGCAGGATGAGCGCACCCGATACGATCGCGCAGATCGCGATCAACGCCGCCACGCCTAACCATATTCGCTGTTCCCTGTCAGAGGCGTTCACCATTGCCCATGCCCTTCGAAAGTTGCCCATGGCCTCCGTGGACACGTTCAGTCGAAATGAACCATCCGCGGAGTCTCGGTTTTCAATAGACCTATTGCGCAACCGAGTTCGACTACGGAAGCTCCAAGATGGCGATGGCCGGGCCCGTCTCGTTCCCACGGAGGTGCCTGCGAATGCAAGGCCAACGCCGCCTTGCCCGCCCCGTCATCCAGCATCGACAGGCGGTAGTGCCTGGCAGTTCGGCGTGGTCGGCAGTCCGTTGAACCGATCGGTGACCCACTGAATACCGCGCTCACCTTCGACGAAGTACGTCAGCATGGTGTTGGTTGCCGTCTTGTTGAGAAACGGCGGTTGCTCATTGGTCCAGAACTCGACATCGGCGCCCTGGGCACACCAGTCCGCGGCCAGTTGCCTTGCGCCAACCCAGGGAAAGAGCGGGTCCCATCGATTGATGTCGATCTGCACCGGAGCTTGCGGCTTCAGTGATCCCAGCCGTTGAGCGGCCAATGCGGACTTGATCGGCTCCGAAGCGAGGATCTGGTGATAGTCCTGGTTGAAGTACGGCTGTAGGTGCCGGAACATGAACTTCATGATGCTTTCGTCGGTGCAGCTATAACGGGTCTTCTGGATGAAGTCGACGCCTCGCGGCGTCAATGTAGACATCATGCCCGGCTCGGCTTCGGGGAACGCCGCCATGAAGGCGTTGAGTGCAAAACCCATGGTGCCAGCCAGCATCGAGCCATCGGCGTAGTCCGCATACAGTGCGTAATCGGCGATCGGTGCACCGAGCCAGGCACCGACGACGTTCAATTCCGGCGCGTAACTGGGTGCCATCTCGACAGCTGATCCTGCCCCTTGCCCACCTGGCCCGTACCCCCAGAATGCCACGGGCCCATGAGGATCGAGCGACGTGCCGGGCAGCCGCATGGCCGCTCGCGCGGAGTCGATCACCGCGTGCGCGGTGGGGATTCGTATTCCTGCGGTAGGCGGGCCGTAGGTGCCGATGCCTTGATAGTCCGTGACGACCAAAGCGAATCCTCGGTCCAACAGCGTCGCCGGGAATCCCTCTTCGAAGTAGAAGTTGAAGTCGAGGTAACCGCCGTAATGCATGCCGCCTTCGCTGACGAGGCGGGAGATGGCGCACTGATCCCCGAGGCCTTGCGTCCAGGGCGCCAATGCGATGAGTGGGCGTGGGCCGCTGCCCGTCCACGGTCGGTCAGGCTCGAAGTAGGTGCCCGTGACGGCGACCGGTTGGCCGCGGCCGTCGATGCTTTGGTACATGATTCGCGTTCCCGTGCCCGAATAGTTGCCGTGGCCGGCGGGATCCAACGCGATGACGCGACGGCTCGGTGCGGATGAGATCACCGGGCGCCCCGGCGGGGAGCGGGTTCGGGGGGGTGTAGAAGGGCCGATACTGACATTCCGGTTGGTAGCCGGTGTTTGGTGGACAATCCTCATCCGCGCTCGCGACAGGATGGTGCCCGATCACCAGGCATGTCATGACGGTCACGGCGACGATCATGACGTTCAACAGCGCGCCTCTCAGGCCGAATCGCCAGCGCGATACGTTGGCGCGTGGCGGCCGCTGTGCGCACCCGCCGGCATCTTGTATGATTTGGTTGCTCGCGGTGATGGAAACTCGCTTCATGTCGTTCCTCTGTCCTGGTTCTATTTTTCGTGGTAGCAAGCGATTCCCCTGCGTTAAGGCACAGAGGAATCGGCCGATGGCGGACAGCCCAAGGGAGCCGCCGTCGGCGATGGTGTGGTTATTTTGTTGTGTGACAGGCGGATTCGAATGTCTGGGATCGCTACCGCTGCTCTCGATCCCGGATTGGCTGCGCTGTACCGCTAATTCCGAGGACTAACTCCGTTGCGGCGCTGCGCTTTCCAGTCGTGTCGACGGGCTTCGCGGATCGGCGGCGCGCCCGTGCCCTGCACGACGGCGTTGCGAATCGTGCCGAGAGTCGCAACCGTCATCTCGACCACGTCCCCGGGCTGGAGCGGTTGCGGCGTGCGCTCACCGGAACGGCCCCACAACTCCGCGAGGCACCCTCCATTTCCCAGCGTTCCGGACCCGAGAACGTCCCCGGCCCTGACCCACGTCCCGCGTGACGCTTGGGCCAGAAGCTCGTCGAACGACCAGCTCATGTTTCGCAGGTTGTCCCGGCCAATGACTGTGCCGTTAACCGAAACAGTCCCGTCGATGTCCAAGAGGCCGTCGGCGGTGAGAAGGGGATCGAGTTCATCGGCCGTGACGAGGAACGGGCCGAGCGTGGTAGCGAAATCCTTGCCCTTGGCCGGGCCGAGGCCGACCTTCATCTCCCCGGCTTGGAGGTCTCTGGCCGACCAGTCATTGAAGATCGTGTAGCCGAAGATGTAGTCGCGAGCCTCTGCCGGTGCGACGGACGTTCCGTCCCGCGACACGACGGCGGCGACCTCGAGCTCGTAATCCAAAACCTGGCATCCCGGTGGCACGGCCACGTCGTCATGGGCGCCGATCATCGCGTAGGGATTGCTGAAGTAGAAGACTGGCCGCTTGTACCACTCGGGCTCTACCTCGGCCGCAGCCGACATCGATCGAGTGACCCCATCCAGGTGCTCTTCGAAAGCTGCGAAGTCACGGACAGTGGGGGGCTCTATCGGCGGGAGTAGCCGCACCGCAGCGAGATCGACGGGACGTCTACCCAGTGCGGCGGCCCCGGCATCGAAGGCGACCGGGAGTCCGGCGCGGACGAGTTCGAGGATCGTGGTCTGATGGTCGAACGCGTGCAGGCCGTCGTCGCTGGCGACGCCGGTCGTGACCTGACCATCCTGAACCCACGTGGCGAAACGCATGGGTGAAGCTCCTGTCGTGTTGGTACGCGGGCTCAGCCCGCCGGTCGAGTCACTTGATCGCGACGGGGTTGACCGGCGCGCCGACGGCGCCGGTCACCGGGATGGGCGCGGCAGTCAAGAAGAAGTCGAAGATCCTGTCGGAGGCGCAGTCTGCGGCAAGCTTGTCGAGATCCCACATCTCTCCGATGAAGAGCCCCATGTGCGGGATCACGACCTGGTGCAGCGGTTGGAAGGCGTTCACGAATTCGTTGGGGCGGACTTCGAAACCCCAAGTGTCGGTGGCGATCGCGGCGATCTCCCGGTCGTGGAGCCAACCCGCGGTCGCGAAGGACAACCCGGGAGCGTCACCGCCGGCGTAGCTGCCCCAACCGTCGCGACGGACCCGGGACAGCTGACCGGTGCGGACGAGCATGATGTCGCCACGCCCGACGACGGACGACTCCCCCTGCGCGGAGATGGTGTTCTCCAGGTCCTCGACGGTGATCGCGTAACCGTCGGGCAGCTCCCCGTCTTCCCTGAGCGCTCGACCCACATCGAGGAGGACGCCGCGCCCTGCGATGCGGTCGGCAACGGTCTCGATGCCCGTCAGGAGATCGCCCTCGCTGGTGACGACCTTGGAGGCGGGACGTCCGTTGTAGGCGACACCGTGGTCGAAGATGTGGCCCAACCCGTCCCACTGGGTGGAGGCCTGCAGCGGCATCACCACGTAGTCGTCGGCACCGCCGAAGCCGTGGGGGAGTTCGGGTTCACCGAATTCAGCGTCGAGGCCGCTGACCAGCATGGTGTGCACCGGGTTGTTGCGCTTTCGCCAGCCGTGCTGCGGGCCGTTTGCGTCGAAGCTCTGGGCGAGCGAGAAGGCAGCGCCCCGACGAATTCTGGAGGCACCCTCGAATCGCTTCGCGTCGTCGAGGAAGTTCATGGTGCCCAGTGCGTCGTCGTCGCCCCACCGTCCCCAGTTCGAGCAGCGCGATGCGGCTTCGGCGATAGCGTCCTCGGCGGCGGGGCTGTAGAGGGGGCTGGCCGTGTCGACGTTGCGGTTCGTAGCAACGGCGTTGGTGTCGGGCATGTGGGATCCTCACCGGATTGACGGGCGGACAATGCGATTGGCTGGCCAGGGTGCTAACCAGTCGGTTGTGGGACCATGGCCGCGAATGTGTCGGTGACCCAATCAGCGATGTAGGTACCGACTCGGGGGAGGTCGTCGATCCCGATGTGCTCCGCACCCCCCTCCTGCGCGGTGAAGATACGAAGCTCACGAGAGGGTGCGTTCACCGCCTGCTCATAGGACCGATGTGCATACTCCAAGGGAATTTGCCGGTCGTTCTCGCCGTGCACGATCAGGAACGGCACCGTGATCTTCTCGACGACGCCATCGAGGTGAATCGAGTCGGCGAACTCGATGAACTCGTCGAGATCGTCGTAGCCCCAGACCCATTTGACATGGTCCCAGTAGTGCGGCACCGGGTGCTCGCCCTCGCGGTCGAGCCGACGCCGCTGCACGGCACCCCAGTTATGGTTGGCTCCCCAAGCGACGCACAGGGCGAAGCGCTTCTCGAAGGCCGCGACCCGAGGTGAGTAATAGCCGCCCAACGACCAGCCCACGACCCCCATCCGGGCGGTGTCGACGTCATCTCTTGCCGTCAGCCAGTCGACGACCCAGCTGGCCCAGGTCTCGGACTCGCGACGTGCGATCAGACCTTGTAGCCGAAGTGCCTCCCCGGAGCCGGGTTGGTCGAGCATGAGACACGAAATGCCCCGATCTGCCAACTCGGCCCAGAATCCCGAGATGTACATGTGCTCCTTGGTCGAGTCCAGGCCGTTGATGAGCATGACGACCGGAGCCGGCCCGTCCGACGTCGCCGGTGCCGCCGAGAAATAGCCGGGCAGTGTCGTGTCCTCGAAGGGGATGGCAACGCGGGTGATGCTGTGGTCACGAAGGTCGAATCCCTTCTGAGCCAGCTCCATCACCCGGCGGTAGATGGACACGCGGTCGGGGTCACCCGCGGAGAGCATCCGCTCGGCCGTGCACAGATAATTCGTGGCACGGGCATAGATCCCGCCGGCGGTCCGATCGTGGCCCGCCTCCTCCGCGGCCCGAGCCGACTCCACCAGCGAATCCGTGAGGTCGGTCCAGACCTTCAGGAACTCGCCCGTCCCGGCATCGCTACCTCCTTTCGCGGCCTCGAGCAGCGGGCGGCAAGCCCGGTCGACCTCGTCGATCCGGCCGCCGGAGTTCATTGCGCCTACCACGGACATGTTCCAGACGTAGTTGCCCGGGAAGTATTCGAACATCAGGCTCTCTCTGTTGCGTGAAATTTGGGTGTGGGGTGGGGTGCTCAGGCGCCCGGCATCGTGGCGAGAAGTTCGGGGGTACTCATCAGTGCCCGGTTCAGGGAGCCCGAATCCGCCAAAACCGTCTGTCCGGTCATGACCGTGTTGTGTCGTGACGCCAGGAATGCGTAGAGCGGGCCGTACTCCTCGGGCGAGGGCATGTGCTGAAGCGGAGCCAGCCACTCGAACTGCTGTCGGAAAATGTCAGCCGGGATGTCGGACTGTAGGGAATTCTGCAGATCGAGTGCGGCAGGTCCGCGCAGCTGACTGTTCGCGATACCGGTCGGTGCAACCGCGTTGACGCGGACTCGGGGTGCGAACTCGAAGGACATCTGATTGACCAGGGCGCGAATGGCACCCTTGCTCGCGGTGTACGCCACTCCTCCCCCGTCGGCGGCGAACGCCGCCTGCGAACAGGTCAACACGACAGCACCCCCTTCGGCCTCGAGCAGGTCGAGGAAGATCCGTGCGGTAAGGACGTAGCCCTTGACGTTGATACTGAAGACTTCGTCGAGGAGGGTGTCGACACGCTCCACCGGGATGTCGGCCAATCGCACGTTGCCGTCCCAGATGCCCTGGGCTCCAACGATCGTCGTCAGCCGGCCGAAGCGCCCGACGATCTCGTCGCGGCAACGCGTCAGGTCGGAGATGCTGCGGACGTCGCCCTGTACCACCAGTACGTCGTCGCCGAATTCCTCCCGGAGCGTCGAGACTTTTGATTCGTCGTACTCGAACAGTGCCAGCGTCGCGCCCTCGTCCCGGAAGTGCCGGGCGATGCCGAGTCCGAGACCGGAGCCGGAGCCGGTGATGAGAACGACGTGGTCATCGAGCAGTTGCATTTCTGCAGTCCTTTCAAGGGATGTGGTGCGCGGGGATTGCCGACACCGATCAACGGGCGGCTGAATGCGCCAGGTCGGGGTTTGACGCGTGCGCCAGATCGAGGGCGTCGTGCCAGGTGCCGCCTCGCGCGAGAAGTTTGCGATAGCCGCGCAGCGACCGTGACAGCCCGCTGGCGAAGACGGCGTGGAATTCACCGTCCCGGCCGAACAGGACCAGGAATTCATCAGTGCTCAGCGATCCCTCCGCGACGAAGATCTCGTCACCGGGGGCCCGCCGCCCGTAGCTATGGAACCGACGTCCGAACTGATCGCTCCAGAAGTAGGGCACGCCGCCGAAGGACTCTTCGGTGCCGCGGGCGATGTTGAGCCCGACGTGCCTGCCCTTCTCGACGGCGTGTGTCCAGTGCTCGATGCGCAGCGGCTCGCCGAACATGGGGTGATCGGAGCGGGCGACGTCACCGGCCGACCACACTCCGGGCACGTTGGTTCGGCCTGCCGCGTCGGTGAGGACACCTCTGTCCAGCGCGACACCCGAGCCGAGAAGCCAATCCACGTCGGGGTCGACCCCGATGCCAACGACGACGTAGGGCGTCTGATGGGTCGAGCCGTCCACCAGATGAAGTGTGTAGGCGCCCAGTTCACCCGTCACGGACGTGACGGCACTCGACATCCGCAACCGCACACCGTGTTTGGAGTGCAGGTCGGAGATCACCTGGCCGAGCTCGGGCCCGACGATGCCGTCCATGGGGCGCTCGGTGTCGTGCAGGACCGTGATGGACACGCCGTGGGCGCTGAGTCCAGCTGCGATCTCGAGGCCGATGAGCCCCGCGCCGACGACGGTCACGTCTCCGTGGCGGGCAGCGGCTCGTCGCAGGGCCCGGAGATCGTCCGGTGTGCGGAGCACCGGAAGCGCTTCACCTTCGACCGTCGTAAGCGCCCGGGCACGACCACCACACGCCAGAACCACGGCGTCCCACGGCAGCGTCTCACCGTGGTTGGTGATCACGAATTTGCGATCGATGTCGAGACCGACTGCTTGGTGCCCGAGCAGAAGAGTGATCCGGTTCTCCCTGATTCGCTCTGCCGAGCGAAGCTCGAGCAGCTCCGGCTCGCCACGCCCGAGCAGCAGACCCTTCGACAGCGTCGGACGATCGTAGGGATGGTGCAGCTCTGAGCCCAGGACCGTGATCGAACCTTCGAACCCGCCTTCACGTAGTCCATCTGCGGCCGCCAAGCCCGCCGCTGACGCTCCGACCACTACGACGTTGTCGGTCTCCTTCAGCGCGGCCGTCACGTCGGACCGGAACCTTGGAAGATGGCTTGGGCCGGGCACGCCCGTACTGCTTCCTCGAGATCTTCGACGTCATCGGGATCGACCTCACGACGCAGCAAGACTGCCGACTTGGCGTCTGCCGGAAGATCGAAGACATCGGGCAAGATGCTCACGCAGATCCCGTAGGAACGACACCGGACCTCGTCCAGCCGGACCAGGGTCTCGTCACTCATCGAAGTGATCCCTTGCTCACAGAAATAGTCCGAGGTTGGGAGTGGCGATCGCCACTTCGGTCAAGAGGATCTCCCGGGACAGGAGTCGTGGCCCATCAGCCGTGATGCGGAGTTCGTCGTTGCGCCGGTACGGGATGAGGTCGAAGTGCGGATCGATCCCACGCTGTCGATAGAGCAGCACGGCGCTCGAGACGGCAATGACGTCGTCTCGATCCGTCTGTCGGGCCAAGACCGACCCGACCAGACGCATGGTGCGAGAGGGCGGAATCTCCGAGTAAGCCTTGCCAGTGCTCAGACGGTCGATGCGTAGACGTACGTGGGCCAGGGTGTCGCGGACCCGGAACGCGGCGCGATCGACCTCGTCCGATCGCTGCTCGGTCGCCTGCCTGATCGGGATCACGTACAGCAGTTCGGGATCCAGGAGCTGATACCAGTCTTCCTCGCGAGCTTCATCCAGCAACTTCGATTCGAGAGCCAGGAATTGAGTCGCGATGTTTTGCAGTTCGGTATCCGCCAGGGGGCTCTGCAGCACAGCTGGTGGCGCGTGCCCGGTCGTGTCGATGGTGGTCATCGTGAATGGCGCCCCTCGGTCGTCGTGGATGATGCGTCGCCACGCATGACGGCAAGCCAGTGCCGGTAGAAATTCAGCTGCGTAAGTTCCCCAAAGCCGGTGGGGCGCTTGATGCCTGGACCGTGATAGTCGGGGTCGGGTGTGACGTCGACCGTGGTTCGACCGGCCTGCTCGAAGTTGAAGCTCAAATTCTCGCGTTGCATCCACGCGCTCTTCGCCGCGCGAGCGGCGCCCTCCCAGGCGACGGTGTCGTCCGTTTCAAAGTTACCGGCGGATCCGAAGGTCAACTGTCCCGTCACATAGGAATCGAGCTTCTCCTGATCGCTTTGGCACTCGTAGACGAACTGCCAATTCCACAACTCCATCTTTCCCGGCGCGATCGGCTGCCACACCCGGATAGAGGTGACGACCGCCGGAGGGCCGCCCGGAAGGGTAGGGGAGCCGACGCGGATGTAACTGAAGTTCGGGAAGATGGTGCCAATCGTCGGCGGGTTGGTCTCGAGGACGTACCGCTGAGCGTCGTCGAGGACCGAAAGGTCGAACTGAGCGGCGGTCTCTGGTGAATAGCCCCACAGCGGCAGACCGACCTTCGCCCATGGAAAGCCGATCGTCGCGTGGCCGTTGCCAAGTTCGTAGGCGTGCATCATCTCCGCGTTGGCCCCCAGCCCCTGGATCATCTGCACCTCTTCGTTACTCCAGTGCAAACTGTCGGCATGGTAGGCATCACCGGAGAAGTTCTCGGCGCCGGCTTTCCAGTCCGCATTGACTTGATACCGCTCGGGCGGCCCCGCCACCTTCACACCGCCGGGTGCCAAGTTCACCAGGATGTCGAGCATCCAGCCTCCCCCGCCCAGATACT
The DNA here is from genome assembly GCA_963849055.1 of uncultured Actinomycetota bacterium. Classification (GTDB taxonomy): domain Bacteria; phylum Actinomycetota; class Actinomycetes; order Mycobacteriales; family Mycobacteriaceae; genus Mycobacterium. The sequence continues at coordinate 988,306 of CAWKFI010000006.1, read as the reverse complement.
CGTCGAGCGACGGACCTTCGTGCGCTAGCGACGCGAAGATGAAGCCGGACCGGACGTCGACCCGCGGGGCCCTCTTCAAACCCCATTCCTTCGGGTCCAGCCGCGTTCCGTACGCCTCGCGCATGTGAGGCGTGCCGACGAGGTCGCCGTTGTTGGAGTATGTCCAGCCGTGGTACGGGCATTTGAAGAAGCGCGAATTCCCGGTGTCGGTCTGGCATACCTGGGTGCCGCGGTGGCGGCAGTAGTTGGACAACACGTTGATCCCACCGGTGCCATCGCGCGTGACGATCACGGGATCGAGGCCGATGCGGCGCTGGACGAAGTCACCAGCCGTGGGGATTTCGCTCTCGTGCGCGACGAAGACCCAGCAAGTGCCGAAGACCTGGTCCAGTTCGGCGCGGAAGATCGCGTCGTTGTTCCAGATCTCGGCCGGTACCCGATGTTCCTCGAGCTCCGTCTCGACACGGTCGAGGATCCGAGAGACTTCCGGGGCAATGGTGGGCGTGATGACAGTCATGTAACTCCTTGCAAGCACCGGGCGGATCAAGGTGACGCTCGTGATGGTGGACCCATCGTATGACCGCCATCACAGTGCCGGAAGGCGTAACTTTCGATGCCCGACAATTGATGTCATCGATGGAAGACCGCACTCGCGCCAGCGTCGAGGGAGCCCGGATCCGCGCGCGGTATCGATGTCGTCGATGGTCGAGCATTCACGAGAATCGTTTGTCGCGGCTCGCAGCGGCGTCCTAGCCTGACGTTGGCGCAGCGGGTCTCCCGCACTATCCGTGTTCGCGGGACGCCCAAACCCCGACGAGGTGGTTCCATTGACGCTATTGCTCGACGACCAGGCCGTCCGAGATTCATTCGGCTGGGCACCGGCAATCGATGCACTCCGCGCTGCGTATGCCGGCGATGTCGCAGACTCCCGCTACCCCGAGCGGTCGATGGCTCGCGGTGACGGCAGCTGGCTCCGGACGCTCACCGGGGTATCGGCGGACAACGGTCTCATGGGCGCCAAACTCATTGCGGCGTCCATGAAGTCCCGTCAGGTGTCCTATCTGATTCCCTTGTTCGACGAGCACACCGCCGAGCTCGTGGCTCTGATGGACGGTCAGTCGATCACCGGGTTCCGCACCGCCGCGACCTCGGCGGTCGCCGCTGACCTCCTGGCGATCGCCGGCGACCTCGACGTTGCCGTAATCGGCTCTGGCTTCGAGGCCAGGAAGCACCTTCGCGCCGTAACGGCAGCACGCGCCCTGTCCTCGGTCAGCGTCTGGAGCCCCCGTGCGGAGAGCCGGTCTCGGTTCGTCGCGGATCTGGATGATCTCGGACTGCCCTTGACCGCTGCCCAAGACGCCGAGAGTGCAGTCGGCGCAGCCAACCTGGTGATCTGTGCGGCCCGTTCGCGCGACGAATCACCCACCGTCCGTGGTGCGTGGCTCCGGCCCGGAACCACCGTTGTATCCGTCGGATCGACTCTTCCCGAACAACGCGAGGTCGACGTCGAGCTACTGGTTCGCGCTGAGCTCATCGTCGCTGACATGGTCGATGAGGTTCTGCACGACACCGGGGATGCGTTGGCAGCCAAAGCAGCCGGCGTCGATCTCGGATCGAAGACCATCTCACTGGCAGACCTCGTGGCGGGCCGACATCCGGGCCGCACGAGCAGCGACCAAATCCTGGTGTACAAGTCGGTGGGCTCAGCCGTGCAGGACATCGCCGTCGCAGCCATGTGTCTGGCCGAGGCCCGGCGCCTTGGACTCGGAGTCCCGCTCCCCATCTCGATCCCCCCCGTCCAAAAATAGAGGCGCAGCCATGACTTCTCGGATGACCACACAGGAATCCAGCCTCGGACTCGCCGACCCATTGCTGGTCAGGTCGTCCTCCTACGTCGACGGGCAGTGGCTTACCCGCGACGGCGGCGAACGGCTCGTCGTGCACAATCCGTCCACCGGCGAACCGATTGCCGATCTGCCGTCGGCCGGCGCGGACGAGACCCAGCTCGCCGTCGAGGCTGCCCAGCGCGCGTTGCCCGCCTGGCGCGGACTCTCCGGCAAAGAGCGTTCAAAGGTCATGCGTCGATGGTTCGAGCTGGTCCGGGACAACACCGAGGACCTGGCGCGGCTCATCGTTCTCGAAGAGGGCAAGCCCCTGGCCGAGGCCGTCAGCGAGATGAACTATGCGGCGTCCTTCATCGAGTGGTTCGGCGAGGAGGCCAAACGCGTGCGCGGCGACATCTTTCCCGCTCCCGAGTCGTCTCGACGAGTCGTCGTGCTCAGGGAGGCGATTGGCGTGTGCGCTGCCATCACACCGTGGAACTTCCCCGCCGCCATGATCACTCGCAAGGCTGCCCCCGGACTCGCCGCCGGATGCACGATGGTGGTCAAGCCCGCCGAGCAGACGCCGCTGACAGCACTGGCCCTCGCCGAGCTCGCTGAACGAGCCGGCGTGCCGGCTGGAGTGCTCAGCATCGTGGTCGGCGACGCCCGCGAAATCGGTCCGGTCCTGACTGCCAACCCCATCGTCCGGAAGGTCAGTTTCACCGGCTCGACCGAGGTGGGTCGGCTCCTGCTCGCCCAAGCGGCGGAAACCGTCAAGAAGACCTCGATGGAGCTCGGCGGCAACGCGCCGGTCCTCGTCTTCGACGATGCCGATCTCGATCAGGCGGTCGCCGGCGCAATCGCCACCAAGTACCGCAATACGGGCCAGGCCTGCATCAGCGCCAACCGGGTCTATGTCCAGTCGGGGATCTATGAGCGGTTCGCCGAAGCGTTGACACTCAAGGTCAAGGACCTCGTGGTCGGCGACGGATTCGACGCAGGTGTCCAGCAGGGTCCGCTCATCGACGTCGACGCGGTCACGAAGGTCGAGGAGCACGTGGCCGACGCGGCCAGCCTAGGTGCGCGCGTGCTCTGCGGCGGTCGGCGTCACGATCGCGGCGGCTTGTTCTTTGAACCGACGGTTCTGGCCGATGTCGACTCCACGATGCGCATCACCCGCGAGGAGACATTCGGGCCCGTGACCCCGCTCATCCGGTTCGAGGACGAATCCGATGCGATCCGCATGGCCAACGACACCGAGTTCGGGCTGGCCGCATACCTCTTCACTCGCGACGCTGAACGGACGTGGCGGGTCAGCGCGGCCCTCGAGGCGGGAATGATCGGCATCAACACCGGCCTCATCTCCAACGAGATCGCGCCCTTCGGTGGCGTGAAGCAGTCGGGTCTGGGCCGAGAAGGATCGGTCTATGGGATCGACGAGTACATGGAAATGAAGTACCTCGCCTGGGAGGGCGCTGGAGCGTTGTAGAAATCGCTTCCCGGACAAACAACTTCGCCCTTGAACAACCCCCGAGAGGAAAAACCCATGGCTGCCTACACCCGCACCGAGGCCCGCGAATGGGCCCGCGAGAAGCTCATCGGCGCCGTCAACTGCACCATCCCGTCGTTCACGAGCGACCTGAAATCCCTCAACGAGGCAGGCATCCGCCACGACATCCGTCTCGCGAAGGAACACGGCTTCCTAGGGACGCTGGGTGTCTCCGAGGTCAACATCACCCTGCCCGAATACCTGGAATTTCTTCGCATCATCCGCGATGAGGCCGGCAAGGACTTGGTCGTCGTACACCACGGCAGCTGGAGCACCCTCGCCGACAACATCGAGGCCGTTCGGGGCGCCGAGGAGGCCGGCGCAGATCTCGTGCTGCTGTCGTACCCGCCGAACTTCTACCCGGAGACTGAGCAGGAGGTCTACGACTACACGAAGGCGGTGTGCGACGCGACCGATCTCGCCGTCATCGTCTTTCCGATGTACCTGTGGGGCTTCAGCCCTCGAATCCACCCGTCGGACATCCCCAGCCGCCTCATCCGTCGCCTACTCGACGACTGCCCCAACATCGCCGTCATCAAAGCTGAAGGCGGGTTTCCCTACATCCAGGGAATCATCGAGTGCCACCGGCTATTCGGCGACGAAGTCGTCATCTCCGTGCCCATCGAGGCCGATCTGATCCCGCTTTCACAAATCATGCCCATCCAGCTCTCGGCAACCAGTGACCACGAGTTCTACGGCCCCGTCATCCCGCGGGTCATGAGCCTGCTCGCTGACGGCGAGAATGATGATGCCGCCGAACTGTTTTGGCAGACGCATCCCGCTCGCAAGGCGAAGGCAGCCCTGGCGCCGTCGCTCAATGGTGGCGCGTTCATCAATCGCCAGGCATGGAAGTTCCAGGGCTGGCTACAGGGATACAACGGTGGTCCGCTGCGTCAGCCCACCCAACGAATCCACGACGGTCAAATGCTCGCTCTGCGCAAGGGTCTCACCGACTCCGGCCTCGACCCGTCCATGGACCCGCTCCGCGAGTTCTTCATCGGCCGCAACCCGGCCTGACGCGCGCAATCAGCGCTAAGGCGTAGCCACCAGATTGGCTGCTTGCGTCCGCAGTCGGTCACGGAACCACGCCTGGGCAGGATCCCCGTCGAGGCGGCGCAGCCAGATGAGCGTTTCGGTGATCGGCTCCAGCTGCATGGGTGGATCGATGAACTGCAGATTGGCGGCCTTGGCCATGCGTGTCGCAAGTGTCCGCGGGATCAGCGTCACCAATGTGGTGTCGCGCAACATGAATGGGGCCACGGCGATGCTGGTACTGACCTCGACTCTGCGCGGTATGCCTAGGACATCGAGGTTCGTGTCCCCCAAAGAGGGCCGCCCGTCCTCGAAGGTTGCCGCAAGGTAGGGCATGGCGCTGAACTCCTCGACCGTCATCGCCGAACGGACCGCGCGGTTGGCGGCATCGGCAGCCAGCACGTAGCGATCGCGATAGAGCACCTCGCGACGGACGTCGTCTCTCCAGAGAGCGGGGAACGACGAGATGACCTCTCGAGGCAGCACTATCACGTCGACGCGTCCGCGCAGCATCTCAGCGGGAATGTCAATCGAGACCGTTCGAATCTGCACACGGATGTTCGGGTACGTCGAGGAGATCTCGACCAGCAGCGGGTGAAGAAGCGCGGCCGCCGCGAAATCGCTGGCGACCACAGAAAATGCATGCTCATCGACCTTCGGGTCGAACGAGCCCAGGGAGGACAACGTCACCTGGAGTTCGGCCAACGTGCTGCTCACCGAGCTGGTCAGTGCGTTCGCGAGTGGGGTGGCGATCATGGTTCGGCCCTGCCGCACCAAAATTGGATCCTTGAAGAGCCTGCGCAGCCGCGCCAGGGTCGAGCTCATCGCAGATTGTCCGATCATCAGGCGCGCGGCCGCCCCGGTGACGCTCCGTTCGGACATCAACGCCTCGAACGCGACCAGCAAGTTGAGATCGACACGGCCCAGCTGCGCCAGAGAAGGGTGTGGCGAAGAGCCGGTTTTGGACGCGATCGGCTCGTTCACCGTGCGCCGCCCGGCATCGGAGACCATGTTTTCCGGGCGGTGATGTCGACGAGCCGTTCTCGGAGCCAGCGATGGCTGGGGTCGTCGTCGTTCCGGTCCGCCCAGACCATGGCCTCGACCATCGGCTCCAGCGCCATGGGTGGCGTGAGCACCTTCAACCGCGCGCCCTCGGCGACCGTCGACGCCAAACTGGCGGGAAGAATGGTGACGAGTGGGGTGTCGCGCAGCAGGAACGGGGCAATGCCGAAACCCGTCGTCACCTCCAGGCGCCGCGGAATGCCGAGTCGGTCCAATTGCATCTCGACGAGCGTGGGGGCATGCCCGTTGCTGCTTGCGAGATAGGGCAGCGACGAAAACTGCTCGAGGGTGATGTCGTTCGAGACCAGTGGGTTGGCCGCATCGACGGCGATGACGTAGGGGTCGCTGTACAGCGTCTGGTAACCGAAGGAATCGTTGATCGCGTCGGCGGCCAGCGGAACGATCGTCAGATCCACGGTGTCGGCTGTCATGTCGTCGAGGAAGGTCGCAGAAACCGGTTGGATGGACAGCTCGACGTGCGGCGCTGCATTGCGTAGCTCGACCAGTAGCGGCTGGAGCACGGCCAGGGCGGCGTACTCACTCGCCATCACGGTGAAGCTGCGACGGTCCCGTTCAGGGTTGAAGACGGGTGGTTCGGTCAGAATCGAATTGAATCGGCTCAGTGCCTCTCGTACCGGAACTACGAGTGCCTCCGCCAGTGGAGTTGGGAACATGGTCCGGCCCCGGCGCTCGAGCACCGGATCGTCGAGCAACGCCCTCAATCTCGACAGTGTCGAACTCATCGCCGACTGTCCGACCGAAAGTCTGCGGGCAGCTGCGGTCACATTCTGCTCGGTCATGAGGACGTCGAACGCCACGAGGAGGTTCAGATCGACCTGCCGAAGATCCATGGGCTGATGGTAGGCCATGAATTGATCGGATCGATAACAAAGCATCGCCAAGCATTGTTGGTGCCACGTGATTGGCGCCACTACCGTTACTTCAACGGCATCCCACCGGGGATGCCGTTGAGAGGTGAGGAGTTCACCGATGGCTTTCGGCTTCAGTCCGATCACGCACCTGCGGCATGTCGGTCTTGCCGTGCCGAACTACGACCAGGCTGTCGAGTTCTACACGAAGGTGTGGGGTCTTCTGCCGATTGCGAGCGATTCAGGGGTGACGTTCTTCGGAACGCCCGCTGATCCAGAGCACTACATCCTGCGCGTACGAGACGACCGACTGAAGCGTCTTGAGCTGATTGCGTTCGCGGCGGAGTCGACCGGTGAGGTCGACCTCTTAGCTGAGCGGTTGGGACGGGCAGGGGTGAAGATCGATCGCGAGCCGGCGGTGTTGACGACCCCGGGAGGTGGGTACGGCCTTCGGTTCTTCGACCTGGACGGCCGTCTCATCGAGGTGTCTGCGGACGTGGAGCAGCGCCCGTTCCGGTTGCTCGAGGAGCGGGAGTCGATACCGCGCAAGCTCAGCCACGTCGTGATCAATTCGACGGACGTCCACAAGACCAAGGCGTTCTACGAAACGCATCTAGGATTCCGATTGTCGGATTGGTTGGGCGATCTGATGTGCTTCATGCGCAGCAGTTCGCAGCATCACATTCTGGCGATCACACAGGCGCCGTCCACATCGTTGAACCACATTTCGTTCGAGATGCGTGGGCTCGACGAGTACATGCGGGGCACGGGCCGGATGATTCGCAGTGGCTACCGGCCGCTGTGGGGCCCGGGTCGCCATAGCGCCGGCGACAACACGTTCTCCTACTTCTTCGATCCCCTGGACAACGTGATCGAATACACGACCGAACTCGAACTCGTTGACGAGGCCACTTGGGAGCCAACGACATACGACCCGATGCGTTCTGACACCCAGGACCAGTGGGGCACCGGTGGGGCCATGACCGAGGTAATGCTCCCGGTCATGCTGAAACAGCGCGATGACGGCGGACTCTGGAGCCCCTCACCGGTTTAACGGGCCCGTCGTCCCCATCATTGCCATGAATTCCGCGTATCGCCGACGAAAGGAAACACTCGTGTCTGATCTTGACGGCAAGGTGGCTGTCATCACCGGCGGCGCCAACGGCATAGGCCTTGCGTGTGCGCAGAAGTTGAGTGACGAGGGGGCGAACATCGTCATCGCCGACATCGATCTCACAGCCGCTCAAAAGCGAGCCGACGAACTGCCAACCGACTCACTCGGTGTCCACCTCGACGTCCGGGACTCAGCCTCTGCCAATGAATTAGCGTCGAGGGTATCGCGCGAATACGGTCGGGTCGACATCCTTGTCAACAACGCGGGTATGAACATCGGAGCCCGCAACACCACTGACGTGACCGATGCGGAATTCGACCTCCTGATGTCGATCAACGTGCGGGGCACCTTCACGACGACTCGGGCACTTCTGCCGGCCCTCATCGAGCAGCGCGGCGGCAGCATCATCAACATGTCGTCGATCTGCGGCCACCGTGGCATCGCCCTGATCGCGCCCTACTCGGCATCGAAGTTCGCCATCGTCGGCATGACCCAGAGCCTCGCAGCCGAACTCGCCCAGTACGACATCACCGTCAACTCCGTCCACCCCGGCATCGTGGCCACCGATTTGCACGTCAAGGTGGTCGAAGAGTTCAGCGGACTCAAGGGCCTCAGCTTCGAAGACGGATGGGACGGCTTTCTTTCCTCGATCCCGCTCGGCCGGCTCCAGACCACCGATGACATCGGCGACATGGTGGCCTTCCTGGCCTCCAAAAAGGCTCGGAACATCACCGGATCGGCGTTCAACGTCGATGGTGGCCTCATGTTGGCCTGACCATGTCTTCGCGTCAAACCCGTTGCACTGACCGTTGTATGCGATCCCGTCACACGCCACTTGGAGGAGCTCCATGACAGCCGTACTCGACTCAGTGCGCGACGACAGAGCCGCCGTCGACAAGGCCTTTAGCCTGCTTACTGCATTCGGAGACGAGGCAAGCACCGGTGTCGGTGTCAGCGAACTCGCCCGGCGCGCAGGCCTGAGCAAATCGACCGCGTACCGCGTGTTGGGGATGCTGGAGCGCAACGCCATGGTGGAACGCATCGGCACCAACTATCGACTGGGCTCCCGGTTACACGAACTGGGCCTGGCGGTGTACCCGCCGGGACACGAGCGGGTGCGAGACCAGCTGATGCCTTTCGTTACCGAACTGTTCGAAGCGAATCACCAGACAGTGCACCTCGCGATGTTGCACGGTACCGATGTCGTCTACCTGGCCAAACTGTACGGACATCGCAACGCGGTTGCGCCGTCACGCATCGGCGGGCGCCTACCCGCGCATTGCACTGCCGTCGGCAAGGTCTTGTTGGCATATGACCCCGCTGCGGTGGAGAGGTTTACCAACATCCCGCTCACCGCGCTGACTGCTCGCTCGATCACTGATCGCAACGAGTTGGCGTGTGCGCTTGATCGCGTGCGACGCGAGGGCGTGGCGACCGAGCGCGAGGAGAGCCGCCCGGGGTTGGGCTGCGTTGCGGCACCGGTGTTCGGCCGCAGCGGGCTACCGATCGCCGCGTTGTCGGTGTCGGTCCCCTTGTCCGCCGACCTTCGTCCGCTGACGCACAGCTTGCGGCTTGTCTGCGCTTCCGCCTCCCGGACAATGAGCCTGTCCCACCGCAATGGGTGATCAGGTACCTGGCACTCGATCGAGGTCGGCGTCCACCTGAGTCGCCCACTCCGGTTCTCGGACAAGCAGACTCAACTCCTCACCGGGAACGTCGACGTCGACGACGTGGCGGAAGCCCACCGACTCCGCCGCCGAGATCGCGGCCAGGTCATCAGGTGCAACAGCAACGACAACACGCCGGCAGGCTCGGTCTGCGGCCAGGATCGCAACGCCGAGTTCGTCGAGGAAGACGGTCAGCCGAGATGAGGGCTGAAGTCGGCGGGAGATCCGAATCTCGACATCGTGGGCACCGACCGGGTAGGCGTCGCGCAGAGGACCGCCACTGGCATACCTGGCCACCGCCTCGAGGCACTCGCCGTCGTCATCACGACGGATGATGTCGAGTACGTCCTTCGCTCCGGGTGTGACCGTCCACCCCGGCCCCAAGCCCAGCGACACCCGCTTCACAGGTGGTCACCTCCAGCAGCAGAAGCGAACCCCCGCACGCCGATACCGCCGTCGACCGAAATCGCTTGTCCGGTAATGGGTCCGCTCTGCTCGCGGCTGGCCAGCAGAACGTAGGATCCGGTGAAATCTTGGGGATCGGTGCTCGAGTCGTACAGCGGGATTGGTGGCGGCGGATCATCCGGTTTCTTCTTTGCAAAGGACGCCGCCAGTGTGCGGTCCTGCATGTCCAGGGTCGCCGGCCCGCGCAACTCCGTGTTCATCGCCCCACAGGCCACGCCGTTGACGCGGACTTTCGGCGCCAATTCGTATGCGAGCTCACGCATCAGCCCGAGGCACGCGTGCTTGCTGGCCGTGTAGATCGGCCCGCCGCCGTTGACGTAAAACGAGGCGTTGGACAAGGTCATCACGATGCTGCCGCGGGTCTTGACCAGCTCCCGCCACGCTGCCTCAGCGGCCAGCAGATAACCCTTGACGTTGATGGCGAACAGCTCGTCGAAGGTCGCACTGAGCTGCGCGCCGGTCATCCGGGTCAGCTGCCGTTGGTAATCCCAGATCCCGGCATTGGCCACTAGCGTGTCGAGCTTGCCGAAACGGTCAACGGTCTCGTCGACCGCGCGATGCAGGTCCGCCGAATCGCGCACGTCCGCGCTGATCGCGTGCAGCTTGGCCGGATCGGCGCTGGCCTCGACGGCGGCGTGCAGCGCGTCGGGGTCGCGACCGAGGATGGTGACCGAGGCGCCCTCGGCGATGAATCGTTCGGCGACGGCCCGCCCGATCCCGGTGCCCCCGCCGGTAATCAGCGCGACGTATCCCTGCAGCCAGCCGGTCACCGCAACTCCGCCAGGAACTGCGCCACCAGCAGTTCGAAATCGCGCTGACGCTCCAGCTGCACCCAGTGCCCGCAATTGCCGAACACGTGCAGCTGCACGTTGCGAATCTGTTTGAGCATGATCTGAGATCCGTCGAGGGTGATGGTGCGGTCATCACGGCCCCACAACAGCAGGGTTGGCGCGGTGATCTCGTGCAGATCACGCCACAGCGGATCCATACCGTGCCGCTTACCGAAGGCGGCGTTGTACCGGTGATAGAACTCGATGTGGCTGGGGTCCAGCGATGCCTCGTACCGCGCCTTGACGACGTCAGCACCGAACTGCTTGTGGTCGAAGACCATGGCGCGGATGAAGTTCGACATCTTCTTCTCGCTGGGGCCATCACCGTTGTAGTACCGGAACATCTCCTTTTGCCCCTCGGTCGGAGTGGGGCCGAACGGCAGCCAGCCACCCCCGGGGGCCATCAGCACCAGTCCGGTGATCCGATCCGGCTGCGCCTGTGCCATCGCGATGGCCGCCGCACCGCCAAGGCTGTTGCCCAGCAGGTGAAACCGGTCGACACCGACAGCGTCGAGCGCCTCGAACAGCGCGCCGACCGAGATCTGGGTGATCGACTGAGCGTCGAGGTCGGCGTCGGTGGGGCGGTAGCTGCCGCCGAACCCGGGCTGATCGGGCAGCACGACCCGGAACCTCTTGGCCAGCGCAGGCAGGTTCTGATGATAGTTGCTGACCCCGGAGGCTCCCGGCCCGCCGCCGTGCAACATGACCAGGACGGGTCCCTCGCCGGTCTCCGCCATGGCGATGTCCCCGTAGGAGGTGGTTACCGTCCGCGTGAGCAGCGTGGGCATTTCGTCGATCTCAGTGTCGAATTGCGTGCTGGCCACCGGCACGTCCTTTCACTCGTCGGTTCGGAAGGAAGCTCGTCGATTCAGAAGAAGGTGGAGATGTTCTTGGCCAGCAGGACGCTTTGGTCGAGCAGGATGACTCTGCGGGCGACCTTCAACCCGCCGTCGGGGCTGCGACGCAGGATGTCGGTGCGGCACCCCGCGAACACGTTCTCCTCGCGTTCGAGACGGTTGCGATACACCAGGAACGCCGACCGGGCGGCGAGATCAGAGCCACTCCCCTGATCCGAATCGACATGGTGCACCACGACGTTGGTGACCAGGTGCCGGGTCCGCGAGGGTGGGTCCTCGGCCCAGGCCATGCCGGAATCGAACCGCCGGATCCGCCAGGCCAGACTCTCCTTGGTCTCGTCGTAGAACGCGGCCTCGCCCCGTGCCGAGATCGAAAGCGCCTGTTGGCGACGCAACCGGTTGGTTCTGGTGGGCATCCAATAGTCGAGGTCGTCGGCCAACAGATCGAGCCAGTCGGTGAAGCGTCCGTCGTCGAGCAACTCAGCCTCGGTGTAGTAGAACTGCTCGACGTCGAAGTGAATGTCGTGGCTGGCCCGCCGCGCACCGTCGATGCTGGCCAATATCGTTGCCGCGCTGGTCATGTGCGTACTCTCCGTGTCGTCGTCATCGTTTGATCAGCCTGCGTAGGTCTACCGATCGATCGCCTAGTTCGGCCGCGGATACCGTGATGCCACGGTCGATCATCCGGCGCGCGGCCCGAACAGACGCGGAGTCGTCGACCGCCACCGCTCCGGCAACCCGCCCGCCGCGCAATCCGAAGCACGCGTAGGGCTGCTCACCGAGGCGACCCCGAGACGCGAACTCGTCAGCACCAGTGAGGTTTCCGACGACCTCGACGTGTGTCCCGTATCGGTCGGTCCAGAACCAAGACGCGCCGGCAGCTGGCGGTGGCACGCCGAGGATCCTCGCGGCCGCGCGCTGTGCGTCGTGCTGGGCCGCCTCCCAGTGCTCGCTGCGGTGCAACAGGACACCGCCGGCACAGGTGCGCGCGACATCGCCGACCGCGAGGACCGCCGGATTCGACGTCACCTGCATCGGGTCGACAACGATCCCTCCGTCTACCGTCAGTCCGGCATCGCGAGCCAGCGCGGTCGCCGGGGCCATCCCTACGGCCAGCACGACCGCGTCGAACACCCGCGGCTCGGCGCCGGCCAGTACAGCGGCGATTCCGTCTGGCGAGTCCTGGAACGACTCGACGACACCGCGCAGCACCGTGGCACCGTGGGCGGTGTGCATGCCGTGCAACCAGGAAGCGATCTCGTCACCGACCACGGCGGCCAGCGGCGCCGCGACCGGGTCGACGATCGTCACATCGCAGCCCAAATGCAATGCCGTGGAAGCCACTTCGGCGCCGACCAGGCCCGCACCGACGATCAGCAGGCGCCCACCGGGCACCAGTGCGGTGCGCAGTCGGTCAGCGTCCTGCGCGCTACGCAGCGTATGCACCCGCGGGCTGTCAGCACCCGGGATCGGCGGCCGAAACGCGTGACCGCCGGTTGCGAGCACGACCTTGTCCGCCCGGACCGCGCTGCCGTCGACGAGCTCGACCACACCGCAGACCGGGACGCAGCGCCCCCACCGAGCTGTGTGCCATCAACTGCACCTGGTGGTCGTCGAACCACTCCGGAGGCTGCAGGGCAATGCTTTTCAGTTCGACATCACCGGCCAAGTAGGCCTTCGACAGCGGGGGCCGGTCATAGGGGAACTCCCCTTCGTCGATCAGTACGACGTTCCCGTCGAAGCCGCCGGCCCGCAGCGCCGCGATGATACTCACGCCGCCGACACCACCTCCGACGACCGCGACTCGGTCGATGCCGGTCATCAGGGACTCTCCCCCGGATAGAGGAACACCCGGCCGTCGCGCACCTCGACCCGGTGCGGGCGGGCGTCCTTGGTGGCCGGCAGACCGTCGACGGCACCGGTCTTGAGACAGAACCTGCTGGAGTGCAGCGGGCACTCCACCTGACCGCCCTCGACCCACCCCTCGGCCAGCGAGGCCTCGGCATGGGTGCAGGTGTTGTCCAGTGCCCACACGCTGCCATCGTCGTCGCGCAGCAGAGCCACGTCGTCGTCGGTGCCGGTGATCGACCGTGCGATGACGATGCCCTCGCCTTCGGGGATGTCGGCGACGGCGGCGACGCGGATGCCCTCACTCATCGGCGGCCTTGCGTTCATGCCACGCCGGGGTGTTCATCAGGTCACGCCAGTGCGCGTAGAACGAGCGCGCGGCGGCATCGCTGTAGAGTTCGCTGGTCATTCCGGGGTGGCGCCCGTCTTCGCGTTCGGATCCCAGCCCCATCTGGTAGTTCAGCTGGACGGAGTTCGTGATGAATCCGTGCGAGAAGGCCTGCGCCTCACTCCAGTTCTCGCCGTCGTCCTGTTCGAAGATTCCGCTGGGACCGAAGGTGCGCAGGTTGTAGAGGCGCTGCGCCTCCCGCACGTGCTCGGGCATCGACTTGTCCAAGATGCACCACGCCCAGACCTCCATCTGGTCAGGTCCTTTCGGGTGCGACACCCGAATCGACCCGTTGACCGGCAGGTAGGAGAAGTTCGGGAACACCGTGCCGTGCCCGGTCGTCAACGGGCCTTCCACGCGTTCGTCGCCCAGCCGCAGCCGCAGAGCGGCGTAGTCCATCCACTCGTGCACGGTCTGGGCGTCGAACCGGTTGCGTGGATGCACCGGGAAGCCGTGCCCGTGCCCCCTCGGGTCGACGTACTGCCGTCCAGTGCGGTGCACCACTTCGGCCTTGGGCTTCCCACCCGCCAGCACCGTCAGTGCAGAGCCGTGGCTCATGTTCACGTGGTACCAGTCGCTGGCGGCCTGTTCGGCGGCGAGCTTCCAGTTGCCCTCCACCACCCATTTCTCCACGCCGCCGACGACGACGGTGCCTTCCGGGTCGTGGTCGAGCATCGCGTCCAAGTACCAGGTCATCCCGCCCAGCGCGTCATGCAAGCTACTTGCGCCGGGATCCCAGTTGCCGAAGATCAACCCGTGGTAGGAGTCCACGTTCGGTACCTCGACCAAACCCCAGTCGCCGGCCTGGAAAGTGTCGGGGTAGCCCTCCTTGTTCGGGATGCTGATCAACTTGCCCTCCAGGTCATACGCCCACCCGTGGTACGTGCAGGTGAAGCTGCGGGTGGCGCCGGTCTCCGCACGGCACACCCGCACGCCCCGGTGCCGGCACGAGTTCAGAAACGCCCGGATCTTGCGGTTCTTGTCCATCGTGACGATCACCGGGTCCTCACCCATATAGGTGGTGAAGAAGTCGCCGGGCTTGTGGAACTGGTCGGTATGGGCGAGGAACAGCCAGTGGGTGGCGAAGATCCGCCGCTGCTCCTGCCGGTAGATCAGTTCATCGGTGAACAACGCGCGGTCCAGCAGCCCACCGTCGGCGTCGACGAGACCCGACACGTCGACGGTGCGCTCGAGTTCAGCGGGACGTCGTAGCGTCGTGCTCGGCGGCGTCGTGAGCGCCTGGCCCTCGGCGCCCGGCTGCAGGGTGGAAGTCATGCGGACCACGCAACTCCGGTCGCCCAACGAATTCCAGCGATCGTTTCGCACAACGGCACACCGACTGTGAATCGACGCACGACACCGCCAACGTTGACGATGTGCTTGCCGCAGTCGCTGTCTCACAGAATCCACATGACCCCCTGGAGGGGCTCGAACTTCGCGACGTGCCGACACCGCAACCCCGGCCGGGGTGGGCCGTGGTGCGGGTGGCGGCCTCGGCGCTGAACATGCACGACCTGTGGACCCTGCGCGGTGTCGGGCATCCCGCAGAACGCCTGCCGATGGTGCTCGGCTGTGATGTCTCGGGATACGACGAGGACGGCAACCCGATGATCGTTCATCCGGTCATCGCCGACCCGGACGCCGGCCGCGGAGACGAGACACTGGACCCCAATCGTGCGCTGCTGACCGAACGACACAATGGCGGATTCGCCGAGTACATCTCGGTGCCGCGGCGCAACCTCGTCGCCATGCCGACCTGGCTCACCTTCGACGAGGCGGCTTGTCTGCCGGTGGCGTGGACGACCGCCTACCGAATGTTGTTCACCCAGGCCAACATCAAGGCCGGCGACCGTGTCCTGGTGCAGGGCGTCGGCGGCGGGGTGTCCTCGGCCGCCATCAAACTCGCGTCGGCCGCGGGCGCCGTCGTCTACGCCACCAGTCGGAGCGAGGCCAAACGCACCGAAGCGCTGAGTTGGGGCGCGCGGGACGCACTGCCCAGCGGGGAACGACTACCCGAGCGGGTCGACGTCGTCATCGAGACAGTCGGTGAAGCCACCTGGTCGCACTCGCTGAAGTCGGTGCGCCCGGGCGGCACCGTCGTGGTCGCCGGCGCGACCACCGGGATGAATCCGCCGGCAGACCTGGGACGCATCTTCTACCTGCAGTTGAGAATCCTGGGGTCCACGGGAGCCACGCGTGCCGACCTCGAGGCGCTGCTGCGGTTGCTCGACGCCACCGGAACCCGTCCGGTCATCGACCGGACGTTGCCACTTACCGAAATTCACAAGGGTTTTCAGCTGATGCTCGACGGCGACGTCATGGGCAAGGTCGTCATCCATCCGTCGTCCGAGAACTGAGGTATCTGCATGACCGCCGCCGTAGTGGGCCTGTCACATTCGCCGCTCATCGGTAAGAACGACCCCGACTCCGAGACTCTCGGCCGGGTCGACGCAGCAATCGACACCGCGCGGGCATTCATCGCTGACTTCGACCCCGACCTGGTGGTGCTCTACGCGCCCGATCATTACAACGGCTTCTTCTACAAGGAGATGCCGCCCTTCTGTCTGGGTACCGAGGCGCATGCGGTCGGCGACTTCGATTCGTCGGCCGGACCACTGTCCGTCGACGCCGACGCCGCCCGCCGCATCGCCGAGGGTGTGCTCCAGCGCGGTGTCGACCTGACCGTCTCGGCGCGGATGACCGTCGATCATGGCTTCGCCCAACCCCTGGAGGCGCTCTTCGGGGGTATCGATCGGGTCCCCGTGGTGCCGGTTTTCATCAACGGTGTCGCCACACCACTGTGCCCCGTCGCACGGATTCGCGCCCTGGGCACCGCCGTTGGTCAAGCCGCCATCGATATCGACCGCCGCGTGCTCTTCCTTGCCTCCGGAGGCCTTTCCCACGATCCGCCGGTCCCGGTGCTCGACGGCGCCCCGCCGAAGGTCGCCGATGCCCTGATCGAGGGTCACCCGCCGACGCCTGAACAGCGCACCCGTGGCGAGGGTCGGGTGATCGAGGCCGGCCGGCAGTATGCGGCCGGCGGCACGACGATGATCCCCCTCAACCCGGGCTGGGACAACAGGTTTCTCGACCTGCTCGAGCACGGCCCCCTCGGCGAGTTCGACACCTGGACCACCGAGGCAATGGCCGCCGAGGGCGGCGGCTCCGCCCATGAGGCCCGCACCTGGATCGCCGCCTTCGCATCGCTGGCCGCCGTCGGCAGCTACACGATGGATCTGCGTTTCTACGAACCGATTCCGGCCTGGATCGCCGGATTTGCGGTGGCGACCGCGCGACTGACGGAGGCCCCTCGATGACCCTGCAGAGCAGTGCTGCCCTCGTCACCGAGGTGGCCGACCTCCTGACCGTCGCCACTGACACCGGCACCCCGATTTCTCCGGTGCGACATCTCATCGGCGGCGCCGACATCGGCTTGGCCTACGCCGTGCAGCAGAAGCTCGTGCGGCGACGACGCGCCGAGGGCGGCGAAGTGGTGGGACGCAAGATCGGATTGACCTCTCCGGCGGTGCAACAGCAACTCGGAGTCGACCAACCCGACTTCGGTGTGCTCTTTGCCGACATGAATGTCACCCATTTCCACGCGGTGCCCTCGGGGCGGCTGCTACAGCCGAAGGTGGAGGCAGAGATCGCCTTCGTCCTGGGCCAGGACCTCATCGGCGGCGACTTCACCGCAGACAGTGTCCGAGGCGCCGTCGACTATGCCGTTGCCGCGCTGGAGATCGTCGACAGCCGCATCGCCGACTGGGACTTGACGATTGCCGACACTGTCGCCGACAACGCCTCCAGTGGACTGTTCGTGCTCGGTGACACCAAGGTCCGACTGTGCGACTTCGTGCCGCGGGAGGTCACCATGCAGATGTACGCCAACGATCACCTGGTCTCCGAGGGCACCGGCAGCGCGTGCCTCGGCGACCCCCTCAACGCCCTGGCCTGGCTGGCCCGAACCGCCGAACAGTACGGGGAGCCGCTGCGGGCCGGCCAGGTCATCCTCTCCGGCGCACTGGGCCCAATGGCCCCGGCGCCACCGGGAACCCGTATCCGGGCCACGATCACCCCGCTGGGCGAGGTGTCGGCAACCTTCTCACCAAAGGACACCCCATGACCAAGACCAAGGTCGCCATCATCGGCTCCGGCAACATCGGCACCGACCTCATGTTCAAGATCCTGCGCACCTCCGAACACCTGGAAGTGGCGGCGATGGTCGGCATCGACGCCGACTCCGACGGACTGGCGCGCGCCCGCCGCCTGAACATCCCGGTCACCCACGACGGCGTCGACGGGTTGATGTCGATGCCGCACTTCGGCGAGATCGACATCGTCCTGGACGCCACGTCTGCCCGCGCGCACATCGCGAACGCCGCCGCCCTTGCGCCCCACGGCAAGACGCTCATCGACCTGACACCGGCAGCCCTGGGTCCCTACGTCGTCCCGACGGTCAACCTGGACAAGTGCCTCGACGAGGGCGCACGCAACGTCAACATGGTCACCTGCGGCGGCCAGGCCACCGTGCCCATCGTCGCCGCGGTGTCAGCGGTCACGGCGGTGCCCTACGCCGAAATCGTCGCCTCCATCGCGTCGAAGTCAGCCGGCCCCGGGACCCGCGCCAACATCGACGAGTTCACCGAAACCACCTCGCGTGCAATCGAATCGGTGGGTGGCGCCGCCAAGGGAAAGGCCATCATCGTCCTCAATCCCGCCGAACCGCCGCTGATCATGCGTGACACCGTGTTCTGCCTGATCGGAGACGCAGACCACGCCGCGATCCGCGACTCGATCCACGAGATGGCCGAACGGGTCGCCCACTTCGTGCCGGGGTACCGACTCAAGCAGGACGTCCAATTCACCCCCATCGAACCCGACGAACCCGTGCACACCCTGTTGCGCCCCGGCTCCGCGCCGGTGCGCACCCGGGTATCGGTGTTCCTCGAGGTCGAGGGAGCCGCGCACTACCTGCCCGCCTACGCGGGCAACCTCGACATCATGACCTCGGCCGCCATTCAGGCCGCCGAGGCCATCGCCCGCCGCACCAGTACCGACCCCCTCGTGTCGGAGGCACGCCGATGACCCCCACGCTCTACATCCAGGACGTCACGCTGCGCGACGGCATGCACGCCATCCGCCACCGCATCAGCCCAGGCGACGTGGCCCGGATCGCCGGCGCGCTCGACGCCGCCGGCGTCGATGCCATCGAAGTCGCCCACGGCGACGGGCTCGCCGGAGGATCGGTCAACTACGGCCCTGGCAGCCACACCGACTGGGAGTGGATCGAAGCCGCCGCCGACAGCATCAGCACCGCGGTGTTGACCACCCTGCTGCTGCCCGGCATCGGCACCATCGCCGAGTTGCGCCATGCCTACGCCCTGGGGGTCCGCTCGGTGCGGATCGCCACCCATTGCACCGAGGCCGACATCTCCGCCCAACACATCCAGACGGCGCGCGAGCTCGGCATGGACGTCTCGGGCTTCTTGATGATGAGCCACATGGCCGAGCCCGCGCTGCTCGCGACCCAAGCCAAACTCATGGAAAGCTATGGCGCGCATTGTGTTTACGTCACCGACTCAGGAGGGCGATTGACGATGAACGATATTCGGCAGCGAATCCGAGCCTACCGCGACATCCTGGACCCCGGCACCCAGATCGGTGTGCACGCCCACGAGAACCTGTCACTGTCGGTGGCCAACAGCGTCACCGCCGTCGAAGAAGGCGTCACCCGCGTCGACGCATCGCTGGCCGGCCAGGGAGCTGGCGCAGGAAACACCCCGATCGAAGCGTTCATCGCGGTCGCCAATCTCCTGCAGTGGACGCACGGCTGCGATCTGATGGCGCTCGAGGACGCCGCCGACGATCTCGTCCGCCCGCTACGAGACCGGCCGGTCCAAGTCGACCGCGAAACCCTCACCCTCGGATACGCCGGGGTCTACTCGTCCTTTCTGCGCCACGCCGAGAACGCCTCGCGCATCTACGGCATCGACGCCCGCATGCTGCTGCTCGAAGTCGGCCGCCGCGGACTCGTCGGCGGCCAGGAGGACATGATCGTCGACATCGCGTTGGACCTCGTCGGGCAGCCTGCTGCCGTCACCGCATCATGACCGGGGCGGACAGCACCTCGCGACGCGACGTCGAGTTCGCATCTGCGGGTGTCACATGCCGAGCCTGGCTGTACCTACCCAACGCCGCGACCCCGGCGCCGATCATCGTCATG
Source organism: uncultured Actinomycetota bacterium (assembly GCA_963849055.1). Classification (GTDB taxonomy): domain Bacteria; phylum Actinomycetota; class Actinomycetes; order Mycobacteriales; family Mycobacteriaceae; genus Mycobacterium. The sequence continues at coordinate 968,579 of CAWKFI010000006.1, read as the reverse complement.
GCCCACGGATTCGGCGGCATCCGGGAGATGCGACTGGATGCCTATGCCGAACGATTCCGCGCGGCCGGATACGCGTGCCTGGTCTTCGACTACCGACACTTCGGCGCCAGTGACGGTGAACCGCGCCAATTGCTGGATGTCCACCGGCAACTGGCCGACTGGGCCGCCGCCATCGCGTTCGCTCGCAGTCGCTGCGACATCGACACCGAACGTATCGTGTTGTGGGGCAGCTCGTTCAGTGGTGGACATGTCCTGTACGCGGCGGCACGGGATTCGGATATCGCCGCCGTGATCTCCCAATGCCCCTTCACCGATGGCATGGTGTCGGTGCTGGCCATGAACCGGCCGCACGCTCTGCGGGTCGGGATGCGTGCCGTCGCCGATGTTGCGGCGCGCATCGTCGGCCGACCACCGGTGATGCTGCCCATCGTTGGCGCGCCGGGATCGGTCGCCATGATGACGGCCCCGGACGCGGCGCCGGCGATGGCGGCAATGGTTCCGCCGGATATCCAGTGGCGCAACGAAGTCGCGGCGCGCGTCGCACTGCAAGTGTTCCGATACCGGCCGGGACGCAACGCCGCGAAAGTCCGCTGCCCGCTACTGGCGTGTGTCTGCAGCGAGGACTCCGTCGCGCCCGCGGACGCCACACTGCAGTATCTGGAGAAGGCCCCCCAGGGCGATATTCGGCTGTACTCCGAAGGACATTTCGACATCTACGACGGCGCCGCCTTCGAACGACTGGTCTCCGATCAGATCCAGTTCCTCAGCCACCATGTTCCGGTGGCGGGCAGCTCGACACTCGAGTCGACAACCTGATGACCTTCGCTGTAGCAGGACGCACCATAGCGATCACCGGCGCCACCGGAGGACTTGGCGTGGCGTTGGCCACCAAACTGCGCGAGCTCAAAGCCAACGTATACCCACCGATCCAGGCAGCGATCTAGATGACCACCGCACCCTTTGCCGACCCCGACATTTCGGCCGAACACCTCCCCGACGGTTCGCTGCTCCTCACCTGCCGTCAACCACTCGACGACCGGGCCAAGCCTGATGTGCTGGCAACTTTCTTCGCCCGTTGTGCGCAACATCCCGACCGCCTGCTGGTCGCCGAACGCGGCCAACACGGCTGGACGAAGCTGACATGGGGCGAGGCTGGCGAACGGGTGGGGCGGATCAGCCAGGGGCTGCTCGACCGCGGCGTCGCCGGTAGACCAATATTGGTTGCGTCCCACAACAGCATCGCCCACCTGCTGATCACCTTGGCCGGATACGCACTGGGCAGCCCGATCGTGCCGGTCAGTGCAGCCTATTCTCTGCAGAGCACAGATTTCGCCAAGCTGAGCCACATCATCGCAGCAACCGATCCCGCGGCTGTCTTTGCCGAGAACGACGACTACGCCCGCATTCTGCCCGTCGTCGGCGAGGTCGGCCTGGTGCTGACCGCCGCCGGCACTGTGCCGGGTCTGACGCCGCTTGCTGAGATCGAGTCGGCGCCCACGACGCCGCTGCCCTCGCTGACAACGAGCATCGACGACACCGTCGCCAAGATCATGTTCACTTCCGGGTCCACCGGCATGCCGAAGGGAGTCATCAACACCCACGGCATGCTCGCAGCCAACCAGCAGCAGATGCGGCAGGTGTGGCCCTTCCTGCAGGACGAGCCGCCGGTGATCCTCGACTGGCTGCCGTGGAGTCACACCTTCGGTGGCAATCACAACGTCAACATGGTGATCGTCAACGGCGGGAGCCTCTGGATCGATGACGGCCGTCCAGCACCACAGCTGATCGGCCGGACCATCGCCAACCTCGCCGAGGTGTCCCCGACTCTGTACTTCAACGTGCCTGCCGGGTATTCGGCACTGTTGCCTTATCTCGAGGCCGATTCCGCGCTGGCCGAACGGTTCTTCTCGCGACTGCGGGTGGCGTTGTTCGCCGCCGCGGCGCTGCCCCAACAGCATCTGGATCGGCTCCGTGTGCTCGCCGAACGGTACGGCTCAGCCATGCACCCGACCACCTCGTGGGGGATGACCGAGACAGCGCCGGCCGCCACATCGGCGCACTTCGCCATGACCCGCAGTGACACGATCGGTGTTCCGCTGCCCGGGGTGACGCTGAAACTCGTTCCAAGCGAGGGTAAGTACGAGGTGCGGCTGCGCGGGCCCAACGTGACACCGGGCTATTACGGGCGTCCCGATCTCGATGAGGCACTATTCGATCGAGACGGATACTTGCGCACTGATGATGCGGTGAAGCTGGCAGACCCGGCCGACCCGAACAAGGGACTGATCTTCTCGGGGCGAATCTCGGAGAACTTCAAACTGTCCACCGGCACGTTCGTCACCGTGGGACTCGTTCGGCCTCAGCTCATCTCGGCGATGAACGGCTTGATCCACGACGCCGTCATTTGTGGCGAGGGCGGCGAATTCGTCGCCGCGCTGGTCTGGATTCACCCCAGCCATGCCCACCGGGTGTCGGCGGACGGTACGCCCGACACCGGTTTGCGCGCCGAACTTTCGACGGCCCTCGACGGGCTGGCCGCCGCCGGAGGGGGTTCCTCGCAAGTCGTGCGGCGCCTGCTCATCCTGTCTGAGCCACCCGACATCGACCTTGGCGAGACAACCGACAAGGGTTACGTCAACCAACGGCTGGTACGCAAGCTCCGGGCACACCTAGTGGCCGAACTCGTCTCCGCCGAACCCTCGGCGCGCGTCATCTGCGGCATTCGATCCCGGGCCACCCCGTCCGGCAGTGTTCGAGCCTGACCGGCGGCGGGGTGCCCGATCGACGAGGGATGGATCTCTCGCCCGGGGGTTACCGCAGCCACAGTCGCGCTTGACGCAGACAGGGACGACACCGCGACCGCGAGCGACCAGAGAACTCAGCTGGGCGGGACTACTGGTTCAGAGCGGCGACTTGACGCCAGCACACTACTGGGACTGACGCCGGATGCCTGTTTGAAGATGCGGCTGAAGTTGCCGACATCGGCGAATCCCCAGCGAAACGCTACGTCGGTGACTGTCTCCGTGGCACCGGCCTCCGCAAGCTTGCGGTAACAGACGTTCAAGCGGCGGTCACGGATCCGCCGCGCCACAGTGGTTCCCGTCTCGGCGAACGCGCGATGGAACGTACGAACCGAGATACCGTGCGCGGTTGCGATCGGGGTCGGAGAGAGGTCCGGGTCATCGAGATAGTCCTCGATGTACCGATGCACCTGCAGTAGCAGCGAAGCCCGCGCAGGCTTGGCGGGGCATGCCAGGAGACACGTGACACCCACCTGACAACTCCGCTGAGAATATGACACCCGGCATGCGCTTCTCCTTAGACGAACCGCGGTGAACCGCGACAAGTGCAGCTGATGCGCCACCGTGATGGCCTTCGTTGGCCCCTTCGGCGATAACGACGTAGCGCTATCCGCGGCACCCCGGCCCTGCATCTTGAACTTGAACAATTCCTACGAGCGCTACGGTGATCCGCCACGGATGACAGTCACCGCCATTCGGGAAACATCGCCGCCGCCATTGCGCAACGCTTTCGGCACCCGCTAGGCTTCGGTCGTATATGAGATACGATACGCCGGAGGGGTCAAAGTGACAGCGCCCACATCGAGCTTCCCTGCCTTCAGCCCTGGCGCCTTGCCGTCGCGGACGGCGCACGTCCTGGAGACCATCAAGGCGGGGATCCTGAACGGGCAGTTCAAGCCCGGTGCCACGCTCGTCGAAAATGAGCTGGCCGGCCAGTTCGGGGTGTCCAAGACGCCGGTGCGCGAGGCGTTGAAGACGCTGGAGAGCTCCGGTCTCGTGGTGATCCGGCCGTACGTCGGCACCACGGTGCGTGAGCTCACGGTCGACGATGCACTGGCGATCTACGACATGCGCCTGCTCCTCGAACCGGAGGCGGTGCGGCGCAGCGTCGCCGCCGGTAGCGACTTCTCGGATTCGGCACAGGCCCTCGCGCGCGCCACCGCGGCCACGGATGCATCGACGCGCAGCTCGGCCAACCGGGACTTCCACCGCGGCCTCTACGTCGGCTGCGGTAATCCCCTCGTCGTCCAAACCCTCGACGGGCTGCGCGAGCAGACCGCACTGGTGTCGGCGTCGTCGTGGGCCCGTTCGCCGTCCTGGGATGAGGAGGCGGGCGAACACACCGCGATCCTCGATCAGGTTCTGGCCGGAAATGCCGAAGAGGCCGCAACTCTCGTCCGCCGCCACATCGAAGGCTTCGTGGCGCGACACCTCAGAAGGGAGGACGCGACCCCCTGACCGGACGAGGTGCGGCCCGTTCTCCGCCAAAGATCCCGGACCGCACCTCAGAGCCGACGCCCCAATCGGAGCGTCACCGTTACCCTTTGAGGAGCAACGATGCCCAATCCTACCGCGCCAGCACCCACCACTTCGGTGTCCTCGCGCGCCCGACTTCGCAGCCGGATGCGCTGGACGATCGTCGGGTTCTCAGCACTCGGCCTGACGATCGCCTACCTGGACCGCGCCGCGCTCAGCGTGGCCGTGCCGTTCATGTCCGAGGAATTCCACATCAGCCCGGCCGTCAAGGGCATTCTCTTGTCGTCGTTCTTCTGGACCTATGCGTTGTTCCAGATCCCGTCCGGTTGGCTGCTCGACCGCTTCGGGCCGCGGGTGATCTACCCGATGGCCGTTGGGTGGTGGTCGATCTGGACCGCACTGACCGCGTGCGCAACCGGCGTCACCTCGGTCATCGTGTTCCGACTCGGCCTCGGCATCGGCGAGGCACCGGTGCAGCCGGCGAACGTGAAGGTCGTCTCGCAGTGGTTCCCGCGGCGGGAACGCGCCTTCGCCTCCAGCCTGTTCGACATGGGCCAGCAGATCGGGACCGCGCTGTCCGTGCCGATCGTGACCACGCTGGCGGTCTTCGGAGGCTGGCGGCTGTCGTTCATCGTGATCGGCGTGGCCGGGCTGTTGTGGATCGTCGGCTGGGTGACGGTCTACCGCGACCCCGAGCAGCATCCCCGCGTCTCCGCAACGGAGCTCGCGCACATCCAGTCCGACCAGGGCGAGATGGTCGCCGCCGCCACGGCAGGTGAGAAGGAACCCTGGCATACCCTGCTGCGTGACAACCAGGTATGGGCGCTCACCACGGGCTACGTCTTCCGCTCGCTGGCCGGCGCGTTCTTCCTCACCTGGTACCCGAGCTACCTGCTCGACGACCGCGGCTTCAGCAAGGCCGAATTCGGCATGGTCGGGGCGATTCCCGCACTCATCGCGATCGGGTCGACGGTTCTCGGCGGCATCGTGTCGGACCGGATGCTGGTCTCCGGAATGTCGACGAACCTCTCCCGCAAGATCCCCATCGTGACGGGGCTCGGGTTGAGCGCCTGCATCGGCTTCGCACCGTTCATCGAAAGCAACCTCAATCTGATGATCGTACTGACCATTAGCAGTGCCGCGCACTCCTTCGCGGGAGCCGCGATCTTGAGCCTGCCTGCCGAAGTTGCGAAGTCGCCGTCGACCGTCGGTTCGATCGCCGGGTTCCAGAACTTCGGGTCTCAGCTGGGAAACCTGATCAGCCCCATCGCAATTGGGCTGTTCCTCACCTTCGCCAACGAGTCCTACGTCGGCCCGATGCTCGGTGCCGCCGCCTGCTGCCTGATCAGTGCAGCGATCTACCTGTTCTGGGTGCGCATCAAGCCCATCACCCCCCTGAATGCCGTCGCACCGGCGGACCCCGAAAGGACCCCTCTGTGAGCTCCGCCCTGAACACCGCACACCTCGTCGAGCGGCTCAGCACCGTCGTGGGGATCCCGGTGGTGCCCTACCGCGAAGATGGCACGGTCGATCAGGACCGCACCGTCGCGCTCGCCGCACGCCTGATCGCCAACGGCATTTCGGTGTTGACCGCGAACGGCAACACCGGCGAGTTCTACGCACTCACCCCGGACGAGCGCCGGTCGGTGCTGGAAAGCGTTGTGTCCGCGTGCGATTCCAGCACGACTGTCGTGGCGGGCGTCGGATTCGACGTGCAGACGGCGATCGGCGACGCGCGGTTCGCCCGCGACGTGGGAGCCAACGCGATCATGATCCACCAGCCGGTGCTGCCCTACCTGTCCCCCGACGGCTGGATCGACTACAACGCCGCGATCGCCACCGCCGTGCCCGGGCTCGGCGTGCTTCCCTATCTCAGTAATCCGGCGGTCACCGGCGCGCACATCGCGGCCCTGGCGAAGCGCGCACCGAACGTGATCGGGCTGAAGTACTCGGTGCCCGATCCGGTCACGTTCGCCACCACGAAGGCACAGGCCGGCGACGGGTTGTTGTGGATCGCCGGGCTCGCCGAGTCCTATGCGCCCGCCTATTGGCAGGCGGGTGCGCGCGGATTCACCTCCGGACTGGTCAACATCGCACCCGCCGTGTCACTCAACATGCTCGCGGCCTTGCGGGCGGGCGACTACGACGAGGCGGCAGCGGTGTGGCGCGGCATCCGGTACTTCGAAGAGCTGCGGGCGCGGGACCGATCGGCCAACAATGTGTCGGTGGTCAAGGAGGCGATGCATCAGCTGGGCCTGTGCCGCAGGCAGGTGCGGGCCCCGAGCCACGAACTGTCCGATGACCTGGCTGCCGAAGTGGCCGAAGCCATTCGGTCGTGGCGGGCTCTGGTGCCGGATCTGGAAGCGGAGCACGTGGCATGAAGATCGAATCGCTACAGACGTTCCGACAACGGGTCGGCGACCGTCCGCGCGTCCTGGTGAAGATCTCCACCAGCGACGGGATCGACGGCTGGTCGGAGGTCTACAACCACGGCCCGGACCTCGCGTATCCCCCGCTGCTGGAGTACCTGTTCGAGCAGATCAAGGGCATGGACCCGCTGCGGCCCAACCGCGGTCAACCAGTTCCTGCTGCAGTCGAGCCGATTTCCGCAGGGCGCGTTGGGGCTGGCGGCGATCGCGGCGATCGACCACGCGCTATGGGACATCGCCGGCAAGGCGTTGGGCGTGCCGGTCTACCGACTGCTCGGCGGTGCGGTCCGGGATCGGGTGCGCGTCTACGCCGGACTGTACTCGGCCCCGGATGTGGCGGAGCTGCGGGACACCACCGCCGGGCTGCACGACCGGTTCGGGTTCACCGCGTTCAAGCTGAGCCCGTACCGCTTGAACCTGCACGAGAACCGCTTCGGGCTGATCGTCCGCGAACTCGGCGATTACTTCGGCCAGGTCCGCGAAAACCACCCCGAGGACTGGGAATTCGCGTTCGACGCCCACGCCTGCCTGTGGCAGCCGCGGCAAGCCGTCGAGCTCGGCGCGGCGCTCGCGCCGAATCAGCCGCTGTTCTTGGAGGAGCCGATCCGGCCCGAGCACGTGCCTGCGTGGGCACGCATCCGCTCGGAGTTGCAGGTGCCGCTGGCGACCGGCGAGTCGCTCTACTCGACGCACGAGTTCCTCACGCTGCTCACCGCGGGCGGTGCCGACATCGTGCAACCCGACATCTGCGTGGTCGGCGGGTTGACGCAGATGGTGAAGATCGCCGCCATCGCCGAGGCGCACTACGTTCCTGTGGCACCGCACAATCCGCTGGGCCCGCTCGCCACCGCCGCCAACGTGCACTTCGCCGCCGCCACCACGAACTTCGAGATTCTCGAGTTCAAGCCCGACGACGTGTCGTGGTGCGCCGATCCGTACCTACCGGTCGACGGTCACTTGGAGTTGCGGCCCGACCGGCCGGGCTGGGGCATCGAAATCGACGAGGACGCATTGCGATCCGACGACTGGGTCAGCTGGGCGCGCCGCGTTCCAGTCCGCCGAGATGGGTCGACGGCGTGGATGTGAACGAGGCGCGCCGATCGTCAGGAACCCTTGCCGCGCAGCTCGTGTGACAGCGCCTCGAGTTCGTCACCGCCCGCCATCTCCTGGGTGAGGTGCTCCAGGGTGATGTCGTCGTAGGTGCAGTCCAGCTTCTGCCTGCCGCGGTTGAGCAGGACGAAGTGATCACCCACCATGTGCGCGTGATGCGGGTTGTGGGTGATGAACACGACGCCGAAGCCGGCCTCCTTGGCGGCGGTGATGTACTTCAGCACCACGCCGGATTGCTTGACGCCCAACGCGGCCGTCGGCTCGTCGAGGATCAGCACCCGCGCCCCGAAGAACACCGCGCGGGCGATGGCGACGCACTGCCGCTGGCCGCCGGATAGCGAGCCGATCGGCACGTCGACGTCGGGAAGGTCGATGCCCATCTTGGCCAGCTCGGTCAGCGTGGTGGCCCGCATCCCGTTGGCGTCCAACGAGAACGGGAACGACTTCTTCCGCAGCTCCTGGCCGAGGAAGAAGTTGCGCCACACCGGCATCAGCGGCACGACCGCGAGGTTCTGATACACCGTCGCGATGCCCTTGCCCAGCGCATCCTTCGGCGAACCGAACTTCACCGGCTCACCGTCGACCAGCAGTTCACCGTCCGTCTGCTGATGCAGACCGGAGATGATCTTGATCAGCGTGGACTTGCCCGCGCCGTTGTCGCCGAGAATGCCCGTCACCTCGCCGGCATGCACGCGAAGCGAGATGTCCTTCAGCGCAGTGATGTTGCCGTAGGCCTTGCCGACGTTGCGAAGCTCGACGAGCGGCACCTTGCCACCGGACGGGGCGTCATGCGCGGGACGTTCCACTGTTGTGGTCACCGGTCACCTCTTCGCTGCGTAGTTGCGGAATGCGTTGTTGGCGATGACCGCGAACAGCAGCATCGCGCCGAGGAAGAACTTGAACCAGTCCGGGTTCCAGCCGGCGTAGACGATGCCCTGGTTCGTCATGCCGAATATGAACGCACCGATGGCAGCACCGATCGCCGTGCCGTAGCCGCCGGTGAGCAGGCAGCCACCGATGACCGCGGCGATGATGTAGAGGAACTCGTTGCCGATGCCCTGGCCGGACTGCACGGTATTGAAGGCGAACAGCAGGTGCATGCCCACGAACCAGGCGGCGAATCCGACGAACATGAACAGCCCGATCTTGACTGCCGTGACGGGAACACCGACCGCGCGGGCGCTGTCCTCGTCACCGCCGACGGCGAAGATCCAGTTGCCGATCTTCGTCTTGAACAAGACGTAGGTCGCCACCACCGTGAACAGCAGCCACCACAGCACGGTGATGCGGATGCTCACGCCGGCGACGGTGAACGACGAGGAGAACACCTTCTGCGCAGAGTCCCAACCCGCCATGTTGTTGACGCTCTGCGTGGCGACCTGACCCGAAATCAGTTTCGTCACCGCGAGATTGATGCCGGTCAGCATCAGGAACGAACTCAGCGTGATCAGGAAGCTGGGGATCTTCGTCTTCATCACGAGGTAGCCGTTGAGGAAACCGACCCCCAGCGCCAGCACCAACGCCAGCGCCGCACCGATCCACAGGTTCAGGTGCAGGTTGTAGGCGATCATCGACGCCGCCAGCGAACTCGTCGTCACGGCGACACCCGCCGACAGGTCGAATTCACCGCCGATCATCAACAGCGCGACGCGCGCAGGCCATGATGCCGATCGTCGAGCTCGCATAGAGCACCGTGGCAAGCGCCTCGGGCGTCCGGAACGGTGGTGCGACGACGGCGAAGAAGATGAAGATCGCGATCGGCGCCGACCAGGGCACCCATCTCGGGTCGAATCAGCAAGCGCTGAACGCGATTCTGTTCCTTCACCCGCTCGTCGTGGACGACCTTTCGGGCCGAGAGATCGACCTCGGACTGCGTACTCATCTTCGTGCTCTCCTCTTCGCGCAAGCGCTCATCACCGCGTTCCGTTCTTCGCGTACTCGGCGACTGCGTCGATGTTGGACTTGTCGATGAACGCCGGCCCGGTCAGCGTCGGCTTGCCGCCACCGATGATGTTGCCGTTGGTGAGGTACAGCCACAGTGAATCGACGGCCAAATAGCCCTGCAGGAACGGTTGTTGGTCGACCGCCCACTGCACGTCACCGGCGTTGATGGCGTCGACGAGCGCGGCGTTGGTGTCGAAGGTCGCGACCTTTGCCTTGCTGTTGGCGTTCTTCACCGACTGCACGGCGGTCAAGGCGAACGGCGCCCCAAGGGTCAGCACGGCGTCGACGGCCGGATCCTGTTGCAGCTTGGCGGTGATCGTCGACTCGACCGACGGCATGTCCTTGCCGTTGACGTTGAGGATCTCGGTCGCAGGGAACGTGTTCTTGACACCGGCGCAGCGGTTCTCCAGGCCGACGTGACCCTGCTCCTGAATCACGCAGATCGCCTTCGTGGCACCGTCCTTCTTCAGCCGGTCTCCGGCTGCCTGGCCCGCGATGTACTCGTCTTGGCCGAAGTACTCCTTGACGCCCATCGCCGACCACTGGTCGAGTCCCGAGTTGAACGCCACCACCGGAATGCCCTTGGCCTCGGCGGCCTTGACGGCGGCCTGCATGGCGTCGGGCTTGGCCAAGGTGACCGCGATGCCCTTGACACCGCTGTCGATGGCCGTCTGGACGAGGTTCGCCTGGTTGGGCGCTTCGGGATCATTCGAGTAGCGCAACTCGATGTTGTCCTTCTTCGCTGCGGTTTCGGCGCCCTTGCGGATGAGGTCCCAGAACGAGTCACCGGGAACTTCGTGGGTGATCATGGCGATCGTCATGCGCGGCGTGTCGACGGTTCCGCCGCCGCCCCCGCCGTTGCCCGAGTCTTCGGGCTTGCCACCTGTTGACGAACACGACACGACCGCCAGTGCGAGTACGCTCGCTCCGGCCAGTGCCGCGAGTCGACTGAACCTCATCTTCGCTCCTTGTCCTCGACATCGCCGCGCCGCCATGTCGACCCGTTGAGGCCGCACCGAGTGGCACGCCTCATGGGTGATGTAATACGGCTCACACTCGAAAGTCAATACTTTGTTCGGACATTAGGACTGCAGGTCAAATATTCATAACATTCATGCAGGTCAGTCCCTCGGAGGTGCGGTCGACCCTCGCACGATCAATGTTGGATCGCGGACGATATCTGCCACGTGGTGCTCGGCCTCGGCCTCGTCGAGCCTGCTCACCAACCGCTCGACGGCCGCGTGGGCCAAGCCCGCCGAATCCTGGCGGACGGTGGTCAGATCGATGTGCGCCAACCCCGCCAGCGGGCTGTCGTCGAATCCCAGTATCGAAACATCGTGCGGCACTGAGATTCCCGCCCTGATGAACACGTCCATTGCGCCCAGTGCACAGCGGTCGTTGAACGCGAACACGGCCGTCGGCAACCCGCCAGACTCGATCAGTTCGGTCACCGCGGCGGCACCCTCCCGCTCGGTCAGTCCGCCTGGCCGCGTCGATTCGGACTGTTCGGCGGCCCGCACGGCGCGCCGATAGCCCCGAAACCGCTCCGCGGCGCCTGGGGCACGACCGCCGTCGAGGTACACGATCCGCTGGTGCCCAAGCCCGATTAGATGATTCATGCCGAGCTCGGCCCCCGCCGCATCGTCACTGCGCACGGCGTCCACGCCGCGCACCCGACGGGCCAGCGCGACCACCGGGACCCGGGCGGCCAAGTCGGCGAGCTCGCGCGCGGACAGCGCCGATCCGATCAGGAGAAGGCCCTCGCACCGGTCGTCGACGAGCGTGCGCACCGCACGCCCCTCGTCCCGGTGAGGCGTGACACCGCTGAGCACTACGTCGTACCCGAACGACTCGGCGGCGACGTACACGCCGTCGACGAGGTCGGCGTGAAACTCCTGACCGGCGGCGAACGTGACGCCGATGAGCTTCGACCGGTGCTGCCGGAGTCGGCGGGCCCGGGGGTCGGGCCGGTAACCGAGTTCGTCGGCCGCGGCCCGCACCCGGGTGCGAGTCTGCTCGCTGGCGCCGGCCACGTCGCGCATGACGATGGACACCAGTGCTCTAGACACGCCCGCTCGCTTGGCGACGTCGTCGAGCGTGGATCTGCGCTGCACCGGTACAGCCTAGAACGTTCTAACCCATGCGTTGACGAAAACCGGCCCGCACCGCCTACCGTCTACTAGAACGTTCTAGTAGTGATCGGAGTCATCGATGTCCCAACCGCTGTCCTTCGGACTCATCGGCGCAGGGTGGATCGGCAGTTTCCATGCCGAGACTCTGTCCAGCCGGCTGCCCAATACGCGGCTCGTCGCCGTCGCTGACCCCGTTCCCGGTGCCGCCGAACGCCTTTCGCCGGGTCGGGCCTATCTGGACCCCCACGAGTTGATCGCCGACCCCGACGTCGATGCCGTGGCCATCTGCTCGCCCGCCGCCAGCCACGCCGACCTCGTGGTCGCCGCGGCGCGCGCAGGCAAGCACGTGTTCTGCGAGAAGCCGATGGCCCTCACGCTCGACGACGCCGACCGCGCGATCGACGCCGCCCGCGACGCAGGCGTCGCACTGCAGGTGGGGTTCAACCGCCGCTTCGCCACCGACTTCGCCGACATGCATGCCCGGATCGCCGAAGGGACGATCGGCACCCCGCAGTTGCTGCGGTCCCTCACCCGCGATCCCGGCATCACCGCCGAGGTCGCCGCCCGGGTCAAGCCGTGGACGATCTTCAACGAGACGCTGATCCACGACTTCGACACGCTGTGCTGGCTCAACCCGGGCGCGCGGGTCACCGAGGTCTACGCCCAGGCCGACGCGTTGGTCCATCCGCAGTTCGCCGACCAGGGCTACCTCGACACCTCCGTGGTGCAACTCCGCTTCGACAACGGCGCGTTCGCCATTGCCGAGGCCAGCTTCCAGGCCGTCTACGGCTACGACATCCGCGGCGAGGTCTTCGGCTCAGCAGGGGTGCTGCAAGCCGGACTGCCGCCCGAACGCGCCGGTCGGCTCAACATCGAACTGTTCGCCGACGCCTACACGGCCCAGTTCGCTCACTTTGCGGACTGCGTGAGGGCCGGGGTCGAGCCGTCGATCACCGGCGTCGATGCGCGCGTCGCGCTCGAGATCGCGCTTGCGGCACGGAAATCGATCGAGACGAACGCGCCCGTCGTGCTGAGCGGGGTACCCGCATGAATCTCGCAGTTAGTTCGGAGATGGTCTTCACCGAGCTCCCGATCCTCGACCGCGTCAAGCGCATCCACGAGCTCGGCTTCGACGTGGAAATCTGGAGCTGGCACGACAAGGACCTGCAGGCCCTTGCCGACACCGGCGCCCGGTTCTCCTCCATGACCGGCTACCTGCATGGCGACCTGATCGACCGCGACGGCGCCGACGAGGTGGTGCGCACCGCAGCGCTGAGCGTCAAAGCCGCTGAAACCCTTGGTGTTCCGCGACTGAACCTGCACACGGCCGAGCTGGTCGACGGTAAGGCCGCGCGTCCGCGCCACCGCGCGACGGGTGACATGTGGCTGTCCGCGGCGCGCGCACTGGAGCGTATCGGCGAGGTCGGCGCCGCCGCCGGGGTCACGTTCTGCGTGGAGAATCTCAACACCATCGTGGATCACCCCGGTGTCCCACTCGCCCGTGCGAAGGACACGCTCGCATTGGTGGAGGCCGTGGGGCACCCGAACGTCAAGATGATGCTCGATCTGTACCACGCTCAGATCGGCGAAGGGAATCTCGTCGAACTGGTCCGCCGCTGCGGCGATGCGATCGGCGAGGTCCAGGTGGCCGACGTGCCAGGGCGCTGCGAACCGGGTACCGGCGAAATCCACTACCCCGCCATCGCGAACGCACTGCGCGAGATCGGATACACCGGCACCGTCGGCCTGGAGGGCTGGGCGGCCGGTGACAGCACCGTCGCGCTCGAGGCGTTCCGCGCCGCCTTCAGCTGACCCATACCAGCGATTTCGGCGCGGGGGTCAGCGGTCGACGAGCGTCGTCTCGAAGTAGTAGCGGGAGGCCCGGTAGCCGTGGTCGCCGAATTCGACCGCCTTGCCAGAGTCGTCGAACGCGGTGCGGCTCATGGTGAGCAGCGGCGCGCCTGCCTTCTCGTCCAGGAGCCGCGCCTCGGTTCGGCTCGCAGGCCGCGCGCCGATGCGCTGGCGCGCCAGCCGGATGTGCACGCCGCGCGCCCGAAGCGATTGGTAGAGGCCACTTTCCTCGAGCTCGTCGGCGGCGGGCGCGAGTTCGACGGGCAAATAGTTGGTCATCACGGCCAGCGGCTCACCATTGGCACACCGCAGCCGCCTGATCGTCACGATCTCGTGGTCGCCGCTCAGGTTGAGCTCGGCCGCGACGTCGTCGCCGGCCAGACCGGTGTGGTACTCGAGCAGCTGCGTGGTGGGCTCCTGCCCGGCCCGGGCCAAGTCGTCGAAGAGACTGGTCAGTTCGACGCGCCGGTGCACGGGGTTCTGCACGACCTGGGTGCCGACGCCGCGCTTGCGCACCAGCAGTCCCTTGTCGACCAGCTCCTGGATCGCGCGTCGAGTCGTGGGCCGCGACAACGTCAGCCGCTTTGCCAGTGCCAGCTCGTTCTCGAAGCGGTCCCCCGGGGCGAGGTCGCCGGTGCGGATCGCCGCCTCGATGGCCTGGGACAGCTGATAGTAGAGCGGCACGGGACTCGATCTGTCGAGCTCAACCACCAGAGGCACGTCTACTCCGATCTCGGGCAAATGACCAGAAGAAAGTAGCTGGATACTAACACCGGATTAAACGTAAGTCAGAATGTCAGGACAAACTATTGACAGGGCCGAGTGGTGCGAGGCACAGTCGTAACGGAGTACCGCCCATCACTGCCGGGGAGCTGAATTGAGTAGCACCGAAGCGTTCGACGTTCTCGCCATCGGGCGCAGCGGCGTCGACATCTATCCCCTTCAGACGGGCATCGGCCTGGAGCACGTCGAGACGTTCGGCAAGTTCCTGGGTGGCAGCGCTGCCAACGTCGCCGTTGCCGCTGCCCGGCTGGGCAACCGCAGCGCGCTGATCTCCGGTGTGGGTGACGACCCGTTCGGCCGCTTCGTCCGCGCCGAACTCGCCGGCCTCGGCGTCGACAACCGCTACGTCGGCACGTACGGCGAGTTCCCCACGCCGGTGACGTTCTGTGAGATCTTCCCACCGGACCACTTCCCGCTGTACTTCTACCGCAAGCCGTCGGCGCCCGATCTGCAGGTCCGCGGCGACGAGCTCGACCTCGACGCGGTGCGCGCCGCCCGGTTGTACTGGTCGACGGTCACCGGACTGTGCGAGGAGCCCAGCCGCAGCGCGCATTTCACCGCGTGGGAGGCCCGCGACCGCGCCCCGCTCACGGTGCTCGATCTGGACTACCGGCCCATGTTCTGGGCAACCCCGGCCGACGCCACCGAACAGGTGCAGCGCGCCCTGGCACACGTCACCGTCGCCGTCGGCAACCGCGAAGAGTGCGAGATCGCCGTGGGTGAGAGCAACCCGCGCAAGGCCGCCGACGCACTGCTCGACCTCGGGGTCGAGCTCGCCATCGTGAAGCAGGGACCGCGGGGCGTGCTCGGCAAGACCAAGCACAGCTCGGTGACGGTGTTGCCCAACGACGTCGACGTCGTCAACGGGCTTGGCGCTGGAGATGCCTTCGGCGGCAGCCTGATCCACGGCCTCCTGCGCAACTGGCCGCTGGAGAAGACGTTGCGCTACGCCAACGCCGCGGGGGCCATCGTGGCGTCGCGCCTGGAGTGCTCGACCGCGATGCCGACCGCCGCCGAGGTTTCCGCGCTGGCCGAGCAGACCGCAGTGGAGGCCGTGAATGTCTAGCCTCTGCACCGACTATGCCGCGATCACCGATCTGCGCGCCGCCGATCCCGGCGCGGTGGCGCGAGCCTGGCTGAACCGCACCACCAGGCCCACGGTCCAGGGCAACGGCAGGCTGATGATCGTCGCGGCCGACCATCCTGCCCGGGGCGCACTCGCCGTGGGATCGCGCCCGACCGCGATGAACAGCCGCACCGACCTGCTTGACCGGTTGCGTGCCGCACTCGCCGATCCGGGCGTCGACGGCGTGCTGGCCACCTCCGACATCCTCGATGACCTCCTGCTGCTCGGTGCGCTCGAGAACAAGGTGGTGTTCTCGTCGTTCAACCGCGGCGGGTTGGCGGGATCGTCGTTCGAACTCGACGACCGGATGACGGGCGCCACCGCCGCATCCACCGCAGCAGCCAAGATGAACGGCGGAAAGATGCTGTGCCGCATCGATCTCGACGATCCCGGCACGGTCGCCACGATGGCCGCCTGCGCGCAGGCCGTCGACGAACTGGCCGCGCACGGTCTGATCGCGATGCTCGAGCCGTTCATGTCCAGTCCGCGTCGACGGCAAGGTCCGCAACGACCTGACGCCCGACGCGGTGATCAAGTCGGTGCACATCGGCCAGGGGCTCGGCTCGACGTCGGCCTACACCTGGATGAAGCTGCCGGTGGTCCCTGAAATGGACAGAGTGATGGACGCGACATTGCTGCCCACGCTGCTGCTCGGCGGCGACCCCGCCGATCCCGACGAAGCCTTCGCCAGTTGGGAGAAGGCCCTGGCGCTACCGTCGGTGCGCGGGCTGATCGTCGGCCGGTCGTTGCTCTACCCGCCCGATGACGACGTCACCTCGGCGGTCGCCACCGCCGTCTCGATGGTGAGGTGAACGTGCACAGCAAGCTCTACATCCCCGCTCGCAGCGCGGAGTTGCCATACACCGTCGACGTCACCCCCGAATCGGCTGGCTGGACCGAATCCTCGTTGCAGGTCGTCGAACTGACGGCGGACAGGTGCCTTGCGCTGGAGACGCGCAACAACGAGGTGATGCTGCTGCCACTGGCCGGCAGCGCCACCGTCGAATGCGAAGGGGGCATCTTCGAATTGTCGCCGCGCGCCTCGGTTTTCGATGGCCCGGCCGACATGGTCTACCTCGGCATCAACCAGCCCTACACACTCACGGGTGTCGGGCGCATTGCGATCTGCGGTGCACGGGCCAAGCACTCCTTCCCCAACCGCCGGGTAGCTGCGGCCGACGTGCCCGTCGAACTGCGCGGCGCAGGCAACTGCAGCCGGCAAGTGCACAACTTCGGCACCGCAGGCGTTTTCGAGGCCGACTCGTTGATCGCCTGCGAGGTCATCACCCCCGGCGGGAACTGGTCGAGCTATCCCGCCCACAAGCACGACGAGGACACGCCCACCCAGTCGCAGCTCGAGGAGATCTACTACTTCGAGATCGCGTCCGGCCCGGACGGCTCACGGGGCTTCGGCTATCACCGCGTCTACGGCACTCCCGACCGGCCCATCGAGGTGCTCGAAGAGGTTCGCACCGGTGACGTCGTCCTGGTGCCGCACGGCTACCACGGCCCTTCGGTCGCGGCGCCGGGCTACCACATGTACTACCTCAACGTCATGGCCGGTCCGGGCACCGAGCGGGCCTGGATGATCGTCGACGACCCTGAACACGCCTGGCTGCGCGGCACGCTGGGACGACCAGGCCGTCGACCCGCGGCTACCGCTGCACGCACCCACATCGCAAGGAGCATGACCGTGGTTTCCACCGCGCCGAAGCGGGCCGAGAAGACCGCCGACACCGAACCGACCGTACGACTGACGGTGGCGCAGGCCACGATTGGCTTCCTCGCCAACCAGTACGTCGAACGCGACGGCGAGCGCACCAAGTTCTTCGCCGGCTGCTTCGGCATCTTCGGCCACGGCAACGTGGCAGGCCTTGGCCAGGCCCTGCTGCAGGACGAAGTCCAAGCCGCCGAGGCGGGTACCGAACCCGCACTGAAGTACGTCCTCGGCCGCAACGAGCAGGCCATGGTGCACAGCGCCGTCGCCTACGCCCGGCAGAAGGACCGGCTGCAGACCTGGGCCGTCACCGCCAGCGTCGGACCGGGCTCGACCAACATGCTCACCGGAGCGGCACTGGCCACCATCAATCGGCTGCCGGTGCTGCTGCTGCCCGCCGACACGTTCGCCACCCGCGTCAGCGCACCGGTGCTGCAGGAACTCGAACTGCCGTCGGCTGGCGACGTCACGGTCAATGATGCGTTCAAGCCGCTGTCACGCTACTTCGACCGGGTGTGGCGCCCCGAGCAGCTGCCCGCCGCCCTGTTGGGCGCGATGCGCGTGCTCACCGACCCCGTCGAAACCGGTGCGGCGACCGTCGCCATTCCCCAGGACGTGCAGGCCGAGGCGTACGACTGGCCGGAATCCCTGTTCGCGCAACGCACGTGGCACGTCGCCCGTCCGCTTCCCGAGCGGTCGGTCATCGCACGCGCCGCCGAGGTCATCCGGTCGGCCACCAAGCCGCTGATCGTCGCCGGTGGCGGCGTCATCTACTCCGGGGCCACCGACGCGCTGGCCGCCTTCTGCGAGCAGACGGGCATCCCGGTCGGCCAGAGCCAGGCGGGCAAGGGATCGCTCCCCTACGACCACCCGCAGTCGGTCGGCGCCATCGGGTCGACCGGCACCACCGCGGCCAACGCGCTCGCGACGGAAGCCGACGTCGTGATCGGCATCGGCACCCGCTACGGCGACTTCACCACGGCGTCCCGCACCGCGTTCAACAACCCCGACGTGCGCTTCGTCAATGTCAACGTAGCGAACCTGGACGCGGTCAAACAAGGTGGCGTCAGCGTCGTCTCCGATGCCCGCGAGGCCATCGAGGCCCTGGGCGCAGCGCTGGGCGACTACTCCGTCAGCGACGAATACCGTTCCCGCACCGCGGCTCTCGCGCAGGAATGGGACGACACCGTGTCGGCGGCCTACCACGTCGACGACGGTGCAGCACTGAACCAGAACCAGGTGATCGGCCTGACCAACACCCTGTCCGATCCGCGCGACGTCGTGGTGTGCGCGGCCGGCTCGATGCCGGGCGACCTGCACAAGCTGTGGCGCATCCGCGACCCCAAGGGCTACCACGTCGAATACGGGTACTCCTGCATGGGCTACGAGATCGCCGGCGGCATCGGCGCCAAGATGGCCGAACCGGATCGCGACGTGTTCGTCATGGTGGGCGACGGCTCGTACCTGATGATGGCGACCGAGTTGGTGACGGCCGTGCAGGAAGGCGTCAAGGTCATCGTCGTGCTCGTGCAGAACCACGGCTTCGCCTCGATCGGGTCACTGTCGGAGGCATTGGGATCTCAACGATTCGGCACCGCGTACCGGTTCCGCAGCGACGACGGCAGGCTCGACGGCGCACCTTTGCCAGTCGATCTGGCCGCCAACGCCGCCAGTCTTGGCGCCGACGTCATCCGCGCCGTTACCGCCGCCGACTTCGCGGACGCGGTCAAGGTGGCCAAGGCCAGCGACCGCACCACCGTCATCCACGTCGAGACCGACCCGCTGATCCCGGCCCCCGACAGCGAGTCCTGGTGGGACGTCCCCGTCAGCGAGGTGTCCGCGCTCGAATCCACCCAGAGCGCTTATCAGAAGTACGCCGACTGGAAGACCATCCAGCGCCCCCACATTCGTCCCTCCGACCGATAACGAGAAAGCAGAATGAGCAAGATCTTGGTGGGGTCCGCGCCCGACTCCTGGGGCGTCTGGTTCCCAGACGATCCGCAACAGACCCCGTACACCCGCTTCCTCGACGAGGTCGCGGCGTGCGGCTACGAGTGGATCGAACTCGGTCCGTTCGGCTACCTGCCCACCGATCCGCATCAGCTGTCCGACGAACTGGCCGCGCGCGGCCTCAAGCTGTCGGCGGGAACGGTTTTCGAGCACCTGCACCGGGATGATTCATGGGGCGCCGTGTGGTCTCAGATCGAGGACGTCGCCAAGCTGACCGCCGCCGTCGGCGGCAAGCACGTCGTCGTCATCCCCGAGATGTGGCGTGATCCGGCGACGGGTGCGGTGCTCGAGGACCGCAACCTCACCACGGAACAGTGGCACAAGAAGACCGAGGGCATGAACGAACTCGGCAAGGAGATGTTCGAGAAGTACGGCGTGCGTGCGCAGTTCCACCCGCACGCAGACAGCCACGTCGACACCGAGGCGAACGTGTACCGGTTCCTCGACGGCACCGACGGCGAGTTCGTCAACCTGTGCCTGGACACTGGACACATCAGCTATTGCGGCGGCGACAACATCGCCATCATCCGGCGCGCGCCCGAACGCATCGGATACCTGCACCTCAAGCAGGTCGATCCCGAGGTCCGCGCGAAGGTCGAGGCCGAGGACCTGCCGTTCGGCGAGGCCGTCAAGCTCGGCGCAATGATCGAGCCGCCGCTGGGCATTCCGGACATGCCGCCGCTGCTCGCCGAGATCGAACGGCTCGGCATCGACGTGTTCGCGATCGTCGAGCAGGACATGTACCCGTGCGAAGCCGACGCTCCGCTGCCCATCGCCAAGCGCACCCAGTCCTACCTCGGGTCCTGCGGCGTTCCATCCGTCCGTTTCAACTAGGAGATCGAAAAGCCATGCCCGACTTGCGTGTAGCCGTACTCGGTGTCGGCATGATGGGTGCCGACCACGTCGCCCGCATCACCAACACCATCAGCGGCGCCCGCGTCTCGGTGGTCAACGACTACTTGACCGAGAAGGCCGAACAGGTAGCCGCCTCGGTCCCGGGTGCGCGGGTCGTCGGCGACCCGCTGGACGCGATCGCGGCCGACGACGTCGACGCGGTCCTGTTGGCGACACCGGGACCGGTGCACGAGAAGCAGCTGCTGGCCTGCCTCGACCATCGCAAGCCGGTGCTCTGCGAGAAACCGCTGACCACTGACGTCGAGACGTCGCTCGAGGTGGTGCGCCGCGAGGCCGAGCTCGGCACGCCCCTGATCCAGGTCGGGTTCATGCGACGTTTCGACCCCGAGTACGCGGCGTTGAAGGCGCTCATCGACGGCGGCGAACTGGGCCGGCCACTGGTGATGCATTGCGTGCACCGCAATGCGGCGGTACCACCCAGCTTCACCAGCGAGATGATCGTCAAGGACTCGCTCGTCCACGAGGTCGACGTGACGCGCTTCCTGCTCGGCGAGGAGATCGTGTCGGTCCAGATCATCAGGCCCGCAGCGAATCCGGGCGCCCCGTAGTGGTCTGCAGGATCCCCAGATCGCGATCTTCACCACCACGTCGGGCAAGCACGTCGACGTCGAGGTGTTCGTCACCACCGCCGTCGCCTACGAGGTGCGCACCGAGGTCGTCGCCGAAAAGGGCAGCGCGATGATCGGCCTCGACGTCGGGCTGATCCGCAAGACCGCGCCCGGTGTCTCGGGTGGGCGCATCACCGCGGACTTCCGCGAGCGCTTCGGTACCGCCTACGACCTCGAAGTACAGCGCTGGGTCGACGCGGTGCGCGCGGGCGTCAACGTCGACGGGCCATCCGCCTGGGACGGCTACGCGGCAGCCGCGGTATGCGCGGCGGGCGTCGAGTCGCTGAAGAGCGGACTGCCCACCGACGTCACGATGGTGGACCGAGCCTCGATCCCCGGTGCCTGACCCGAAGAATCCAAGACCATGACCGACCGCATCTCGAAGCACGGAAAGTGACCATGACACAGACGATTTCGCATTGGCTCGACAACAAGGCCTTCGCCGGCAGCAGCAGCGCCACCGCGCCGGTCACCAACCCGGCCACCGGTGCGGTCACCGGGCAGGTCGCGCTGGCCAGCGTGGACGATGCCCGCGCGGTGATCGACGCCGCCGCCGCGGCGTTCCCGGCGTGGCGTGACACATCGCTGGCCAAGCGCACCCAGGTCCTGTTCAAGTTTCGTGAGCTGCTCAACGAGCGCAAGGGCGAGCTGGCCGAGATCATCACCAGCGAGCACGGCAAGGTCGTCTCCGACGCCCTCGGCGAAGTCTCCCGCGGCCAGGAAGTCGTCGAATTCGCCTGCGGCATCCCCCATCTACTCAAGGGCGGGTTCACCGAGAACGCCTCCACCAAGGTCGACGTCTACTCGGTACGCCAACCGCTCGGCGTGGTCGGGGTGATCAGCCCGTTCAACTTCCCCGCCATGGTGCCGATGTGGTTCTTCCCCATCGCCATCGCCACCGGCAACACCGTCATCCTCAAACCTTCCGAGAAGGATCCCTCGGCGTCGCTGTGGATCGCCGCACTGTGGGCCGAAGCCGGCCTACCACCCGGCGTGTTCAACGTGCTGCAAGGCGACAAGACCGCCGTCGACGAACTACTCACCAACCCCACCGTCAAATCGGTCTCGTTCGTCGGGTCCACCCCGATCGCCCGCTACGTCTACGCCACCGGCACCGCCCACGACAAACGCGTCCAGGCCCTCGGCGGCGCCAAGAACCACGCCGTGATCCTGCCCGACGCCGACCTCGACCTGGCCGCCGATGCGATGGTCAACGCCGGCTTCGGCTCCGCAGGCGAACGCTGCATGGCCATCAGCGCCTGCGTCGCGGTCGGCCCCATCGCCGACGACCTGGTCGCCAAGATCACCGAACGCACCACACCGCTCAAGATCGGCGACGGCACCCGCGACTCCGACATGGGGCCACTGGTCACCCGCGCGCACCGCGACAAGGTCGCCTCCTACATCGACGCCGGCGAAGCCGACGGCGCCAAGATCGTCGTCGACGGCCGCAACGTACAAGCCAACGGCGGGCAAGACGGCTTCTGGCTCGGGCCCACCCTCATCGACCACGTCACCCCGGAGATGAGCGTCTACACCGACGAGATCTTCGGCCCCGTCCTCTCAGTCATCCGCGTCGAAACCTACGACGAGGCACTGGATCTGGTGAACTCCAACCCGTACGGCAACGGCACCGCGATCTTCACCAACGACGGCGGTGCCGCCCGGCGCTTCCAAAACGAAGTCCAGGTCGGCATGATCGGCATCAACGTGCCCATCCCCGTCCCGATGGCCTACTACAGCTTCGGCGGCTGGAAGGCCTCACTGTTCGGCGACAGCCACGCCCACGGCATGGACGGCGTCCAATTCTTCACCCGCCAAAAGGCCATCACCAGCCGCTGGCTCGACCCCAGCCACGGCGGCATCGAACTCGGCTTCCCCCAGAACGCCTGACCCTTCCGCGAGCGTGCGGATTCGTACACCGCGACGGCGTGTCGCGTACGAATCCGCACGCTGCGCAAGAAGAGTGAGGACGATCAGAGGATGTAGAGCATCTCCTGGTACGTCGGCAGCGGCCAGAGGTCGTCGGCCACAACGCCTTCCAGCGTGTCGGCGGCGGCGCGCACCGCGTCCATCAGGGCCAGCAGACTCTGCGCATGCGCGGCCTCTTCCGCCGCGGTGTCCCCACCGTGCGCTGCCATGGCCTCCTTGAGCGCCGTCAACGCACCAGTCAACTCGGAGATCGGCGTCGAAACTGCCTGCAACAGCGTGAGGTCCGGCTCGATGCCCGCCGCCTTCAGCGTCGCGACGTTCTGCGCCAGCTCGGTCTGGTAGCGGATCGCCGCGGGGAGGATCACCGTGGATCCGACCTCGAGCGTCAACTTGGCTTCGACGGCGACCGTCAGGGCGTACATCTCGTAACGGACCTCGACGCGGCTCTCCAGCTCGCGCGCATTGAAGACGCCGTACTTCTCGAAGACCTCGATCGCCTCCGGCTTCACCAGCTCCGGGATCGAGTCCAGCGTCGTCTTGAGGTTCGGGAGACCACGCTCGGCCGCCTCGATCTGCCAGTTGTCGGAGTAGCCGTCACCGTTGAAGACGATGGCGCCGTGCTCGGTGATGATCTCCGTGAGCAGCTTCTGCACGGCCATGTCGAAGTCCTCGCCGTCGCCGACGGCCTTCTCCAGCCAGGTGGCCATGTAGTCGAGCGAGTCGGCCATGATCGTGTTGAGGATGATCATCGGGACGTTGATGGTCTGCCCGGAGCCCGGCGCGCGGAACTCGAAGCGGTTGCCGGTGAACGCGAACGGGCTGGTGCGGTTGCGGTCGCCCGGGATCGGTCGGCAGCACCGGCAGCGTGTCGACGCCGATGATCATGCTGCCCTTGCCCTTCGACGACGTGGCCGCACCCTTGGCGATCTGCTCGAACACGTCGGCTAGCTGATCGCCGAGGAAGATCGAGATGATCGCCGGCGGGGCCTCGTTGGCGCCGAGGCGGTGATCGTTGGTGGCCGACGCCACCGACACCCGCAGCAGGCCGGAGAACTTGTGCACGGCACGGATCACCGCGGCGCAGAACACCAGGAACTGCGCGTTCTCGTGCGGCGTGTCGCCGGGCACCAGCAGGCTGCCGAACTGCGCGTTGCCCATCGAGAAGTTGACGTGCTTGCCCGACCCGTTGACGCCGGCGAACGGCTTCTCGTGGAACAGGCACTCCATGCCGTGCTTCTTGGCGATCGTCTTGAACGTGGTCATCAGCAGTTGCTGATGGTCGGCGGCGATGTTGGCCCGCTCGAACATCGGGGCGATCTCGAACTGGCCGGGCGCCACCTCGTTGTGCCGCGTCTTCGCCGGGATGCCGAGCTTGAACAGCTCCCGCTCGGTGTCCATCATGAAGCCGAGCACGCGCTCGGGGATGGCGCCGAAGTAGTGGTCGTCGAACTCCTGGCCCTTGGGCGGCTTCGCGCCGAACAGCGTGCGGCCCGCGTTGATCAGGTCAGGACGCGCCAGGAAGAAGTGCCGGTCGACCAGGAAGTACTCCTGCTCGGGCCCGCAGAACGACACGATGTGGTCGAAGTCCGCGTGCCCGAACAACTTCAGGATGCGCTCGGCCTGCGCGCCCATGGCCTGCTGGCTGCGCAGCAGCGGCGTCTTGTAGTCCAGCGCCTCACCGGTCATCGAGACGAACACCGTCGGGATGCACAGCGTGTTGCCGTTCGGGTTCTCCAGGATGTACGCCGGGCTGGTGACGTCCCAGCCGGTGTAGCCGCGTGCCTCGAACGTGCTGCGCAGCCCGCCCGACGGGAAGCTGGATGCGTCCGGCTCGCCCTGGATCAGGGTCTTGCCGGCGAACTCGGCCAGCGTCTGTCCGTCGCCGACGGGCTCGAGGAAGCTGTCGTGCTTCTCCGCGGTCAGGCCGGTCATCGGGTAGAAGACGTGCGCGTAGTGGGTGGCGCCCTTCGACAGCGCCCAGTCCTTCATCACCGAGGCGACGGAGTCGGCGATGGCCGGGTCGAGCTTGGCGCCCTTCTCGATGGTCGCGACGACGGACTTGTACACCGACTTGGGCAGCCGCAGCCGCATCTCGGCCAGGGTGAAGACGTTCGCCCCGAAGATCTCGCCGGGCGCCTCGGTGGGGTCGAAGCTGATCGCTGGAGGCACGTACGCCTCGACGTTGTTGATCGCCTGCAGACGTACTGCGTTTCCGCTCAATGGAGTTCCTATCCCCGCATGCGTCCGCAACCGTTTCGCGGACTAGACCGGCCCACATTAGGAGCGCCGAGTTCCGGGACTGTTACGCGCACGTCACCGGCAGAATGCGGGTGCCGGTGTTTGCTACCCGCAGGTGCCGGGTGTTTGCCGCCGCCCACCGCCAGCGCGGCGCGTCCGCGGGGCCGTCAACCTCCGAATCGAGCACGCTCAGTGGTGGGTTCCCGGGTCTGATCCGCGCATGATCGACGACTAGATTGGTGTCATGTCCACCCGCCGTAAACCGGACCGCGATATCGACGCCACCTTCGACGAGCGAGCCGCCGTCGTCACCCCCCGCGAGCACGAAGCGGCCGGGGTAAAGGCCGTGATGGTGTCGCTGAAGCGCGGGCTGGAGCAGATGGGTCCGGTGCGGACGGCGGCGACGTTGGCGCGGCTGAACCAGCGGCACGGGTTCGACTGCCCCGGCTGCGCATGGCCCGAGGAGCCCGGTGGCCGCAAGCTGGCCGAGTTCTGCGAGAACGGCGCGAAGGCCGTCGCCGAGGAAGCCACCAAGCGCCGGGTGACGCCCGACTTCTTCGCGCGGCACTCGGTCGACGGAACTCGAAGCGCAACCCGAGTACTGGCTGAGCCAGCAGGGCCGGCTCACCCATCCCATGGTGCTGCGCCCCGGCGATACGCACTACCGGCCGATCGAGTGGGACGACGCCTACCGGCTGATCGCCGACGAGCTGCGGGCGCTGTCCAGTCCCGACGAGGCGGTGTTCTACACCTCGGGCCGCACCAGCAACGAGGCCGCCTTCCTCTATCAGCTGCTGGTGCGCAGCTTCGGCACCAACAACCTGCCGGACTGCTCCAACATGTGCCACGAATCGTCGGGGACGGCGTTGGTCGGACTCCATCGGCATCGGCAAGGGCTCGGTGACGGTGCTCGACGTCGAGCACGCCGACTGCATCCTGATCGCCGGACAGAACCCCGGCACCAACCATCCTCGGATGCTGTCGGTGCTCGAGAAGGCCAAGGCGGCCGGCGCGAAGATCATCGCGGTCAACCCGCTGCCAGAGGCCGGCCTGATGCGGTTCAAGGATCCGCAGAAGGTGCACGGCGTGGTGGGGCACGGCGTCCCGATCGCCGACGAGTTCGTCCAGATCCGCCTCGGCGGCGACATGGCGTTCTTCGCCGGTCTGGGCCGCCTCTTCCTCGAGGCCGACGACAAGGACCCGGGTTCGGTGCTCGATCGCGACTTCATCGCCGAGCACTGCGCCGGATTCGACGACTACGAGAAGCAGGCCCGCGCAGTCGATCTGGACACCGTGGTCGAGGCGAGCGGTATCGATCGCCAGCAGCTCGAGCGGGTCGCCCAGATGCTGATCGCCTCGGAGCGGACGGTGTTCTGCTGGGCGATGGGACTCACCCAGCACCGGCACGCGGTGGCCACCATCGGCGAAGCCACCAACCTGCTGCTGATGCGCGGCATGATCGGCAAGCCCGGCGCGGGCGTGTGCCCGGTCCGCGGGCACTCGAACGTGCAGGGCGACCGGACGATGGGCATCTGGGAGAAGATGCCCGAGGAGTTCCTGGCCGCGTTGGACACGCGGTTCGGCATCACCAGTCCACGCAGCCATGGGCACGACGTCGTCGACGCGATCCGGGCGATGCGCGACGGTCGTGCCCGAGTGTTCATCGGCATGGGCGGCAACTTCGTCTCGGCCACCCCGGACACCGCTGTCACCGAGGCGGCGTTGCGCAGTTGCGCTCTGACGGTGCAGATCTCGACCAAGCTGAACCGCAGTCACGTCGTGCACGGCGCAACGGCACTGATCCTGCCGACGCTGGGCCGCACCGACCGCGACCTCCGCGACGGCCACAAGCAGCTGGTGTCGGTCGAGGACTCGATGTCCATGGTGCACCTGTCGCGAGGCAGCCTGACGCCGCCGAGCGAGCACCTGCGCAGCGAGGTCGCGATCGTGTGCGAATTGGCCAGAGCAGCTTCTCGGCGAAGCAAATCCGGTGCCGTGGGAGGAGTTCGCGGCCGACTACGACCTTGTCCGCGACGCCATCGCCGACGTCGTACCCGGGTGCGAGGACTACAACACCAGGGTGCGCCAGCCCGACGGCTTCCAGCTCCCCCACCCGCCGCGGGACTCGCGCGAATTCCAGACCACCACGGGCAAGGCCAATTTCGCGGTGTACCCGCTGGAGTGGGTGCCCGTGCCGGAGGGCCGGTTGGTGCTGCAGACGCTGCGCAGCCACGACCAGTACAACACCACGATCTACGGCCTCGACGACCGCTACCGCGGGGTCAAGGGCGGCCGCCGCGTGGTGTTCGTCAACCCGGCCGACATCGCCTCGCTCGGCCTCGCCGAGGGGACGCGCGTCGACCTGATCTCCGAGTTCACCGACGCCGCAGGCCATGTCGAGGAGCGTCGCGCCAAGGACTTCCTCGTCGTGCCGTACTCGACGCCGGTCGGCAACGCGGCGTCCTACTAC
Organism: uncultured Actinomycetota bacterium; assembly: GCA_963849055.1. Classification (GTDB taxonomy): domain Bacteria; phylum Actinomycetota; class Actinomycetes; order Mycobacteriales; family Mycobacteriaceae; genus Mycobacterium. Next base: position 941,037 of record CAWKFI010000006.1, on the reverse strand, counting down.
CCGGAGACCAATCCGCTGGTGCCGCTGGATCACACGGCGGCCAAGTCGAACACGCCGGTGTCCAAGGCGATCGTGATCAGGCTGGAGCCGGCAGGCATCGATCAGGCGGCGGCCGATGGGTAGGGTCACCGCGCGACGGCGCGCCAACCACCTCACCGCCGACTCGGTGACCACCCGGCCCGAGACGCTGGCCGTCGAGGAGCCCCTCGAGCTGCGCGTCAACGGAGCCGCGATCACCGTCACGATGCGCACGCCGGGCTCCGACGTCGAACTGGTGCAAGGCTTTCTGCTCACCGAGGGCGTGATCGGCCGCCGCGACGACATCGCGCGCGTCGAATACTGCCGCGGCGCAGGGGAAGACGGCGCCAACACCTACAACGTCCTCGACGTGACCCTGGCACCCGGTGTCCCCATGCCCGAGGTGGACGTGACACGCAACTTCTACACCACGTCGTCGTGCGGAGTCTGCGGCAAGGGCTCCATCGACGCCGTCCGAACCATCAGCCGGCACTCCCCCGGCGACGACCCGACCGTGGTCGCCGCCGAAACACTGTCGGCGATGCCCGACCACCTCCGCAGCGCGCAACGCGTGTTCGCCAGCACCGGCGGACTGCACGGCGCCGCACTGTTCGACGCCGACGGCACCATGCTGGTCGTGCGGGAGGACATCGGGCGGCACAACGCCGTCGACAAGGTCATCGGCTGGGCGGTCGAAAACGAGCGGATCCCCCTGACAGGCACCGTGCTGCTGGTCAGCGGGCGAGCCTCCTTCGAACTGACCCAGAAGGCCGTCATGGCCGGCATTCCGGTGCTCGCCGCGGTCTCGGCGCCCTCGTCGCTCGCCGTCGATCTGGCCAGCCAGGCCGGCCTGACCCTGGTGGCGTTCCTGCGCGGCCGAGTCCATGAACGTCTACACCCGCCCGGATCGGGTCAAGCACGCCGGATAGCGGCCGTACCTGCAATCTCCACCCGATCTCCACACAACCTCCAAGCTCGACTGCCCCTGGTCGCGCAGCATCGACTCCTGTCGATACACGCACCAGACCAGTGAGGGAGCCATCGTCGTGGCGGAGATTCTGATCGCATCATGCCCACCCATCGGCCACGTCGGCCCGCTGCTGAACGTCGCACGCGGACTGGTGAGCCGTGGCGACGACGTCACGTTCCTGACGTCGGCGCGGCACGCGGCCAAGGTTCGCGCCACGGGCGCCACGCCGCACCCGTTGCCCTACGGCGCCGACTACGACGACTCCTCATTCGATGCCGACCTGCCCGGGCGGGCCGAGACCTCCGGCGTTGCTCGGGTGAACTTCGACGTCAAGCACGTCTTCGTGCGCCCGTTGCCGCATCAGGCCGCTGCGCTGGATGAGTTGATGGCCGCCCGCCGCTTCGACGCCATCGTGGTCGACGCCTTCTTCCTCGGCATCCTGCCCATGCTGCTCGGTGACCGGACGTCCCGGCCTCCCGTGCTGACCTACACCACGACGCCGCTGTTCTTGACCAGCCGGGACACCGCGCCAGGCGGCACCGGGATCCTTCCCGGTGCAGGCACGCTCGGCCGGCTGCGCAACCGCGTGCTGAACCTGGCGGCGCAGAAGGCCCTGCTGCGCCCGGCACATCGGTCCGCCGAGACCATGTTGGAAGCGCTGGGCCTGCCGAAACTGCCGGTGTTCCTGCTGGATTCGGCTGTCCTCGCCGACCGGTTGATCGTCCCCACTATTCCCCAGTTCGAATACCACCGCAGTGACCTGCCGTCGAATGTGCGGTTCGTCGGAGCGGTTCTTCCCGAACCGGCCGACGGCTTCATCGCACCTCCGTGGTGGAAGGAGTTGTCCGCCGCCCGCCCCGTTGTGCACGTCACGCAGGGCACCATCGACAACGCCGACCTGAGCCGGTTGATCGAACCGACCATCGAGGCGCTGGCCGACGAGGACGTCACCGTGGTGGTGACCACCGGTGGGCGTCCGGTGTCGCAGCTGCGAAGTCCGTTGCCGCCGAACACGTTCGCCGCCGAGTACATCCCGCATGACGTGCTGCTGCCCTCGGTCGACGTCATGGTCACCAACGGCGGGTACGGCGCGGTGCAACGGGCGCTCGCCACCGGCGTGCCCCTGGTAGTCGCGGGCAACACCGAGGACAAGCCGGAGGTGGCCGCGCGGGTCGAGTACTTCGGCGCGGGTGTGAACTTACGCACCGGCGTACCGGCCGCGGGCGACGTCCGGCGGGCGGTGCGCACGGTGCTCAACGACGACGGCTACCGGCAGGCCGCCGCCCGGCTACGGACCGCCTACGCCAAGCGGGACGGCGTCGCCGAAATCGCCTCGCTCATCGATGAAGTCATCAGCGAGCGCTCCGTCGCGGGGGCGAAGTAAACGCCATGGCAGAGATCCTCATTGCATCGCTCTCCCCGCTCGGGCACATCAACCCACTGCTCGCCATCGCGCAGGATCTGGTCGCCCGCGGCGACCGCGTCACCGTGATGACGGGGGCAGCGCACACCGAGGCCATCCGGGCCACCGGCGCCCGGCCGCATCCCCTGCCCGCGATCGCCGACTTCGACGAGTCGCCGTTCGACTCGTCTGCCCGCGGTCGGACCTCACGCATGAAGGCGCTCAACCTCGCGATCGTCCGGCTGTTCCTCAACCCGATGCCGCATCAAGCCGCCGAACTGGCCACGGTCATGGCCGGAACGCACTTCGACGCGATCATCGTCGACTACGGCTTCTTCGGCGTCGTCCCGCTGTTGCTCGGCGACCCCGCGAATCGCCCGCCGGTGCTGTACTACACGCCGACGCCACTCGATGTTGTCCAGCCGCGACACCGCGCCCACCGGCATGGGACTTCCTCCCGGTACCGGCACGGTGGGCCAGCTGCGCAACCGCGCGCTAAACCTCTTGTCGCAGAAGGTGATCCTGCGGGAGGCGCACCGGACGACCAATGCGATGCTGGCCGCGCTCGGCGTGCGGGAACTTCCGGTGTTCCTGCTCGACGTCGGCGTGCTGGCCGACCGCTTCGTCGTGCCGACGGTGCCCGACTTCGAGTACCCGCGCAGCGACCTCGCGGCCAACGTCAGATTCGTCGGTGCGGTGCATCCACCGTCGTCGCGCTGCTACGTACCGCCGCACTGGTGGGCCGACTTGGACGGTGACCGACCGGTCGTCCACGTCACCCAGGGCACCGTCGACAACGCCGACTTGTCCCGGCTGATCGAGCCGGCGATCGAGGCACTCGCCGACGAGGACGTGACGGTGGTGGTCACCACCGGCGGTCGCGACGTCCGCGACATCGCGGTGACGCTGCCTCCGAATACCCGTGTCGCCACATACATTCCGCATGACGTGCTGCTGCCCAAGGTCGACGTGATGGTCACCAATGGCGGTTACGGTGCGGTGCAGCGGGCGGTGGCGACGGGCGTCCCGCTCGTCGTGGCAGGCAGCACCGAGGACAAGCCGGAGGTCGCGGCGCGGGTGGCGTGGTCGGGCGCGGGGATCAACCTGAAGACCGGGACGCCAACGCCGACGATGATCCGCGGCGCGGTGCGTGAAATCCTCGGTGACCGGCGCTTTTTGTGCCGCGCCCGCAAGTTCGAGGCGGCCTTCGCCCAGCGCGACGGGATTGCCGAGATCGCCGCGCTCGTCGACGACGTCATTCGGGAACGGCGTCCGAAGGCGAGCCGATGAGCTGCGCCGATCCGTTCTGTCGCCCGCCCGAGCCCATCGCTTGCGCGGACACTCCGCAGCGCGAGCCGGCGTGCCGGGTCAACGAGTTCTGCGCGACGGTCGTGGAACGCGCCAGCGCACAGACCTTGGGCAGATTTCGGCGCAGGGCCGGCTAGAGGTAGATCAGGAGAAGCTACGCGCTCTTGTCGCGGCGCTCGGTACGCGTGGGCTTGCGCGGCACGATGGTCGGCAGCACGTTGTCCTCGACGGTCTCCTTGGTCACGACGACCTTGGCGACGTCGTCGCGGCTGGGGATGTCGTACATCACCGGCAGCAGGACTTCTTCCATGATGGCGCGCAGGCCGCGAGCGCCGGTGCCACGGTGGATGGCCTGGTCCGCGATGGACTCGAGGGCGTCCTCGGTGAACTCCAGCTCGACGCCGTCCATCTCGAACAGCCGGGTGTACTGCTTGACCAGAGCGTTCTTGGGCTCCGACAGGATCTTGACCAACGACTCCTTGTCGAGGTTGGTCACCGATGCGACGACGGGCAGCCGGCCGATGAACTCGGGGATCAGGCCGAACTTGATCAGATCCTCGGGCATGACCTCGGCGAAGTGATCCTGGGTGTCGATCTCGGCCTTGGAGCGCACCTCGGCGCCGAAGCCGAGGCCGCGCTTGCCGACGCGGTCGGACACGATCTTCTCGAGCCCGGCGAACGCGCCGGCCACGATGAACAGCACGTTGGTGGTGTCGATCTGGATGAATTCCTGGTGCGGATGCTTGCGCCCGCCCTGCGGGGGCACCGACGCCTGGGTGCCCTCCAGGATCTTCAGCAGCGCCTGCTGCACGCCCTCGCCGGAGACGTCGCGGGTGATCGACGGGTTCTCGCTCTTGCGGGCGATCTTGTCGACCTCGTCGATGTAGATGATGCCGGTCTCGGCGCGCTTGACGTCGTAATCGGCGGCCTGGATCAGCTTGAGCAGGATGTTCTCGACGTCCTCGCCGACGTAGCCGGCTTCGGTCAGCGCGGTGGCGTCGGCGATGGCGAACGGCACGTTGAGCATCTTGGCCAGCGTCTGCGCCAGGTAGGTCTTGCCGCAGCCGGTGGGGCCGAGCATCAGGATGTTGGACTTGGCCAGCTCGACGGGCTCGGCACGCGAGTCGCGCGTCTTCTCCTGCGCCTGGATGCGCTTGTAGTGGTTGTAGACCGCGACGGCGAGTGTCCGCTTGGCCGTGTCCTGGCCGATGACGTACCCCTCGAGGAAGTCCCGGATCTCCATCGGCTTGGGCAGCTCATCGAGTTTGACGTCGTCGGCGTCGGCGAGCTCCTCCTCGATGATCTCGTTGCACAGGTCGATGCACTCGTCGCAGATGTACACGCCGGGTCCGGCAATGAGCTTCTTGACCTGCTTTTGGCTCTTGCCACAGAACGAGCACTTCAGCAGGTCGCCGCCGTCTCCAATGCGTGCCATTTCCCTGCGGTCCTACTTTCCTGTTCGCCGGTTGTATCGGTCGAGCCGGTTGTGGTGGCCTCGGGGTGTATTTCCCGACGCTACCCGCTTGTTCCGGCGCCATGCGACCGATAAAGCCGAATCGCGTCGGTGATATTTACCTGCGTTGGAGGAGAACATATCTCCTGCGCTCCCCCGCAGCCCGTCGGAACGCGCCACCGTGTCGTTGGCGTGTCGCCGCCGTTACCGCTCCGAGAGCGGTACCGCACCAACGTACCGGGCGTACCGACGGGCGATCAGGCGTTCTGCGCGGAGAGCTTGCGGTACTCGAGGACCGTGTCGATGATCCCGTACTCCTTGGCCTGCTCGGCCGTCAGGATCTTGTCGCGGTCGGTGTCCTTGCGGATCTGCTCGGCCTCCTTGCCGGTGTGCCGGGCCAGCGTGGTCTCCATCAGCGTGCGCATGCGCTCGATCTCGGCGGCCTGGATCTCCAGGTCCGAGAACTGACCCTGGATGACGCCACCCAGCGACGGCTGGTGGATCAGGATGCGCGCGTTGGGCAGCGCGAGGCGCTTGCCCGGCGTGCCCGCCGCCAGCAGCACCGCGGCGGCCGACGCGGCCTGGCCCAGGCAGACCGTCTGGATGTCGGCGCGCACGTACTGCATGGTGTCGTAGATCGCCATCAGCGAGGTGAACGAGCCACCCGGCGAGTTGATGTACATGGTGATGTCGCGGTCGGGGTCCAGCGACTCGAGCACCAGCAGCTGCGCCATGATGTCGTTCGCCGAGGCGTCGTCCACCTGCACGCCGAGGAAGATGATGCGTTCCTCGAACAGCTTGTTGTACGGGTTGGATTCCTTGACGCCGAAGCTCGAGTGCTCGATGAACGACGGCAGGATGTAGCGCGCCTGCGGCTGCAGCCGGGGATCGGTGTGATCGGTCATGGCTTGACTCCGTTGAAGCTGGCGCGGGTGATGATGTGGTCGACGAACCCGTACTCCAGCGCCTCCTGGGCCGTGAACCAACGGTCACGGTCCGAGTCCGGCTCGATGCGCTCGAGCGACTGGCCGGTGAACTCGGCGTTCAGCCGGAACATCTCCTTCTTGATCAAGCGCGAACTGCTCGGCCTGGATCGCGATGTCGGCGGCGCCGCCGGTGATGCCGCCCAACGGCTGGTGCATCAGGATGCGCGCGTGCGGCAGGGCGTAGCGCTTGCCCTTGGTGCCGGCGGCGAGCAGGAACTCACCCATCGACGCGGCCATGCCCATGGCGTAGGTCGCGACGTCGCACGGTGCGAGCACCATCGTGTCGTAGATCGCCATGCCTGCGCTGATCGAGCCGCCCGGCGAGTTGATGTAGAGGTGGATGTCCTTGGTGGGGTCCTCCGCCGACAGCAGCAGGATCTGCGCGCACAGCCGATTGGCGATGTCGTCGTCGACCTGTGAGCCCAGGAAGATGATGCGCTCGGAGAGCAACCGCTCATAAACCGAGTCGACGAGGTTGAGCCCCGCCGAGCTAGAACGCATGTCAGTCACGACTCGTACCTGCTTTCTCGAGTATTCGTACTCGCCATCATGTTCACCGACAGTAACCACTCGGAGCCACCGCGCACTTCCTCAAACCGCGCGCGTTCGCTCACAGCGTCACTTGTCGTCGTCGTCTTCCGACTCGGCTTGATCGTCCTCGCGGCGCCTCGGCGCCTCGGCACCGTCCGTGGAGGTGGACGGGCCGAAGAACTCGTCGGTGTTGACCTCGTTGCCGTCGGCGTCCTTGACGGTCGCGCCGTGCACGACGGCGGCGATGGTCAGGCCGCGCCGCACGTCGGCGAACATCGCGGGCAACTGGTTGTTCTGCTGCAGCACCTGCAGCAGCTGCTGCGGCTCGATGCCGTACTGACGCGACATCAGGACGAGGCGCTCGGTGAGGTCGTTCTGTCCGACCTGGATGTCGAGCTTGTCGGCGACGGCGTCCATGAGCAGCTGCGTCTTGACGGCCTTCTCCGCGTTGCTGCGGCTGTCGGCGTCGAACTCCTCGCGGGTGCTGCCTTCCTTCTCCAGCGCCTCGGCGAACTTGGCCTCGTCGTGGTCGAGACCGTGAATGGCGTTGTGCAGGGTGTCGTCGACCTGCGCCTGCACGATGGCCTCGGGCAACGGCACCTCGACCTGCTCGAGCAGCGTCTCCAAAGCCTTGTCGCGGATCTGCTCGGCCTGGTTGATCCGCTTCACCCGCTCGACCTGCTCGACGAGGCTCGCCTTGAGCTCCTCGATGGTGTCGAATTCACTTGCCAGTTGGGCGAATTCGTCGTCAGGCTCGGGCAGCTCGCGCTCCTTGACCGAGTTGACGGTGACGGTGACCTGAGCTTCCTGATCGGCGTGCTCACCGGCGACCAGCGTCGTGGTGAACACCTTGCTCTCGCCGGCCTTGAGACCCTTGATGGCGTCGTCGAGGCCCTCGATGAGTTGGCCGGAGCCGACCTCGTGCGACAGTCCCTCGGTCTTGGCCTCCGGCACATCCTCGCCATCGACGGTGGCCGACAGGTCGATCGAGACGAAGTCGCCCTCCTGCGCGCCGCGCTCGACACCGGTGAGGGTGCCGAACCGCGCCCGCAGCGACTCCAGTTCCTTGTCGACCTCGTCGTCCTCGACCTTGATCGGGTCGACGGTGATGGTCAGCGCCTCCAGGTCGGGCAGCTCGATCTCGGGCCGGACGTCGACCTCCGCGGTGAAGACGAGGTCCTCGCCGTACTCCTTGCTGGTGACCTCGATCTCGGGCTGTCCGAGGGGCTGCACCTCGGCGGTGGCGACCGCTTCGCTGTAGCGACCGGGCACGGCCTCGCCGACCACCTGGTCGAGCATGGCCTGCTTGTCGATGCGCGACTCGAGCAGCTTCACGGGCACCTTGCCGGGCCGGAACCCGGGCATCCGGATCGTCTTGGCCAGCTCCTTGAACGCCTGGTCGAAGTCGGGCTGGAGTTCCGTGAACGGCACCTCCACGTTGATGCGAACCCGGGTCGGGCTCAACTTCTCGACGGTGCTCTTCACGGCATTACTCCTTGCATGTCTGTTCGATGTCGGTCCGTGTCGGGGTGACAGGATTTGAACCTGCGGCCTTCCGCTCCCAAAGCGGATGCGCTACCAAGCTGCGCTACACCCCGTGACTACTGCGGTCGGAATACTACGGGCTCAGCGCACGACGCATTCAATTGGATTTGGTTACGTCGGCGCCGGTACAGTCTCCGTTGCAGTGCACGCGGGCGTAGCTCAATGGTAGAGCCCTAGTCTTCCAAACTAGCTACGCGGGTTCGATTCCCGTCGCCCGCTCCAAGGCTTCTACGTGGTAGGCCCGCGCGATCCGCTCCGGATCGCGCGGCCCACGCGGGCCGACGAACCTCCACACGACCGCCTCGTCGGTCGCTTCGCGGGGCCGAGGTCAGATACGGCAATCGCGACGTTGTTTGCCAGCTAACGACGATTTGCGCCGCCATCGCAGGGCCGCGGCCCTGCTGTGGCGTCGATTCTCGCCGTAGGCCCTCATAGGACGGCCGAAATGGCGACGACGAAATCCGCACCCCATGAACGCGACCGCCAACTTGGCAACGATGCGAAGCGTGCAATCTGCAGCAGTTCCAGCAACGTTGCTACCGATAATGGCGGACCGTTGCCCCCAGCTGCGACAACGTCGGTCGCAATGGGTCTGAACTCTGCCAACTACCCGCTCGGCTTACATGTCCCTCGTTGCTCGAATGCCGGTTTGACGCGATCAAGAACTATTTAGGCAAATTGACGCTCATGCGTTACCACGGTGTTACGGTGCCCGTACAGAGCACCGCAGATGACCGCGAAAGGGCTGGTGACATGACCGCTAAGCACCGGAGGTTCAGTCGTCGCTCCAAGAAGTTTGCGACACTTGGCGTCGCTACCATTACTGCGGCCACCATGACCGTCGGCATGGCTCCAGCACCCACGGCTGAGACCGCGGTTAGCCGGTCCGTGGCGCTGGCTGCGGCCACCGGGCCGAACTACACCCAGCTCGTCACCGACTGGTCGAACAGCCTCAACAACGTCCTGTTCACGGCAGGGAACCTCGGGGGCGCGGCGGCAGGCCTCTGGGACCCGCTGGCAGCCGCGGTGCCTGGCGGCCTGCTCCCGACGTTCACGGCGGGCACCACGCAGAATGACCTCACGTCGCTCGCCGGCCTGCTCGCCGCGTTGAGCCAGATCACGGTCCCCGACTTGAGCGGAGTGCCCGGGCTCCCGCCGAACGCGACGACGATCCTCACCGCGGGCCTGCTACCTGGGCTCGTGCCGGCGCTAGGCGTTCTCGGACCGGTCACCGCGCAAGCGCTGGCCGGGCTCGGAGCGGTCAACGGCGTGCTCACGCTGCTCAACAACATCAACATCATCCGGCAGGCCCTGAATCTGCCGCTGATCTCCGGCATCCCGACACTTGGGGACTTGATTCCGGGGTTGACCGTGACGCAGACCGAGTTCAACTCGGCCTATGACTGGCCGCTGCTGGGTCTGGGCGCCATCCTGGGACTCAACGGGTCGACGAACATCTCCAACACGTTCGCCCAGATACCCAGCCTCACCGGCTCCGCGCTGGTCACCAGCATCCTCAGCGGGCTCAACATCAACGGCCTTCCTCTTACCGGCAGTGTGGCCACGACCGTCGGCCGTCTGCTCGCGCCCCTCAACGCGATCAACACGCCATCGGTGACGGCCTGGATTCCGTCCGGGTCGGGCAACTATGGCCTTCCGTTGGGCGGCTCGGTCGGGTGGCTGGCCACGATGCCAACCCTGGCCGTCGGTCCCGTGGCCGTCGGCCCCGTCGTGCTGTCGGACACCGACACGGTCATTGCCATCCCCCTCGTCGCCGCGGGGGCGGTCCTCCCGCTCGGCATCGCATCGTTCGGGACGGTGGGCACGCCGGGTGTCGTCTTCCCCACCGCCACAGGTGTTTCCACGCTCGGCGGTACGTCGCTGACTTCGTTCAGCGTTCCCCTCCTCGGCCTCGGCGTGACGAACTTGAATCTCCTGTCCGCGACCTACGTCGGGACGAACGGGATCAACTACAACAGCGGTACCAGCCTGTTGACGCTGACCACTCCGTTCGGTGCCTTCCCGATCGTCTACTCACTCGGCGCGTACAACCTGGGCACCACCGGTTTCGGGTTCACGCTGCCGTCGCTGTTCACCATCGGGCTGCTGCCGTCCTTCCAGGTCGGCACCGCACCGACACAGCAGTCACCTGACGGGCTCATTCCCGCGAGCGTGCTGAACCTCGGTCTGGGATTGCCCACGCAAACGACGAATCTCGCAACGATGCTGGGCCTTCCGGACCCGGGTGCGTTGGTGACGCCCATTCTGAATCCCGCGTTCAACCTGTTGATCGCGCCCTTCGGAGCGCAACTCACCAACGCCCTCAACACCAATGCCGGCCCGCTGGCCAACGGCCTCGCGAGGCTGATGGCTCAGTTGACCGCCCTGCTGGCACAGGCGTCGGCCGCCGTCACTGCGCCGGTCACCCCGACGACCATGCTCGCGGCGTCCCCGCAACCGTCGGTGACCTCGGTGCCGGACCCGGCACCACAGACGATCAACGTGGCGAGCGTGCTGCCGACGAACCCGCAACCAACGCCGTCGTCGACCCCGACGGTGACCGCAGCGGCCGCGATACCCGACCCCGAGGAGGAACCCGAGACGACCCGCCCGCGGCTCAATGTCATCACCGGCACGCCGAATCCCGTTGGGACCGCTCTGGAGAACGGCCGCAATCAGCTCAGCTCGGCGGTCACGAACACGCAAAAACAGGTCGAGACGGCGGTCGGAAATGCTCAGACCCAGGTCACCGGCGCGGTGACCAACGTGGTCAAGTCGGTCGTCGGCGCGGTCGGCAGCCTCGGCTCCCCGGGCTCGGGCGCCAGCACCACGGCGGACTCGACGGCAGGCGCTACACCGTAATACCGGACGGCCGAAGGCCGCCCGCGTTCGCGAATCACCGCGAATCCGTACGCCCCGGGACGTGACCCCTCAAACTCAGAGGCGACACGCTAGGCAAGTCTCGGGGGGCGCATGGCAGCGGAACCACGCAACGTCGAATCCGACGCTGCTCCATGGGCCGACGACCGACCGGTGGGCACCGTCCGGACCGCCGTCGTCGTCGTCCACGGCATGGGTGAGCAACGACCGATGGATACGCTCGACGGCTTCGTGAAGACGGCGCTGCATCCGTTGAGCGACCTATTTCCGCCAACGGAGAAGAAGTGGGAGTACTACTACTCGCGCCCGGCAGAGATCACCGGCTCGTACGAAGCCCGGCGCTACATCGCCCGCCCCTTGCGGACGAAGAGCGAAGTCAAACAGGGTCATGCCGAAATCTACGAGTACCACTGGTCATATCTGATGACCGGCAACCGGTTTGCCGACCTCGGACCGACCACGCTGCGGCTGTTCCTTCGCCGGCCGAGCAACGTCCCCGATCCGCTGTTCGGGATCTGGCGCGTGGTGTGGCTCGCGCTCCTGGCGATCCCGGTGGCGATGGCCGTGCTGTTGGTCGGCGGACACCTGCTCAACAAGGACGTGCCGTGGTGGATCCTCGGTGCGATCACCAGCGTCGTCGTCTTGCTCTTCTGGCTCGGCGTGCTCCGATTCCTGGTGAGGGCCGTGATCAAGAGCGTGACGGCCTCGTTCGTGGACGTCGCCCGTTACCTGGACACCGCGCCGCACTCCTACGCCGCCCGGCGAGCCATTCGAGGAGGTCTCGTCGACCTCTTGCATGCGCTGCACGACGAGGGCCGGTACTCGCGTGTCATCGTCGTGGCGCACAGCCTCGGCGCCTACATCGCCTACGATGCGCTGACGTCGTACTGGGCCCAGATCCACCAGCTCCACGCGCCGCCGCCGAACGATCCGACGCCACTTCCGATCAAGCTGCCGCACCTGGACGAACTCGAGAAGGCCGCCGACGAACTCACCGCCAGCGGCACCGACGCACAACTCGACGCCTTCCAGGACCTGCAGTTCGCCCTCTGGCAGGACCTGCGACGTCAGGGAAACCCCTGGCGCATAACCGATTTCATCTCCGCCGGGACACCCATGGCGCTGGCCGACATACTGATCACCCGGCCCAAGCTCTTCAGCGGATTGAAGACGTCAGACCGCACGCGCCGACACGAACTGTTCGACGGACTGGTCCGTCGCGGCGCGCTGGTCAAGTGCCCGCCGCGCACCGAGACGTTGCCGGTCGAAGGCGACGAGCGGCCCAGGGCCAACTACGCCTACAAGGGCGACGGCGTCCGGCAGGTACTGGGATCCCAGTCGCCGTTCGCCGTCACGCGGTGGACGAACCTGTGGTTCCCGGTGATTCGTGGTGGTCTCAAGGGTGACTGGTTCGGCGGCCCGCTCAGTCCGTTGTTCGGCCCCGGGATCCGCGACATCGAGGTGCAGGGCAACCAGCCCGAGCGCTCCAAACGCGGAATGGCGCACACCCAGTACTTCGCGCACCCCGACAAGGGCGGCGCCGATGACGCGGCCGGGCACATCCGCAAGGCGATGGCGCTGCAGACCCACGACGTCCTCGCGGGTCTGCTGGCGGCGCCAACCCCCGACCCGAGCACGGCGGAGCGACCCGTTCAGCCTCCGGCTTGACTCCGGTCAACCCCGCTTTCCTGTCGGTACGCTGAATGCATGAACGGCTTCTTGCTCGTGCTCATCATTCTCGTCGTCGCCGCGATCGGCTTGGCGGTCTACGGCTCGTCCAAGGCGTCGGGCAACCGCAACGCAGCCTCCCTGGCCGATGCGAAGGCCGACGCTCGCCGGCTCATCGAGCGCCTTGGCGGGCAGGTGCTGAACCTGAGCGGCAATGACGACGCCTCCAAGCAGGCCCTGGCCGACGCGTCCGAGCGCTACACCGCAGCGTCGTCGCAAATCGACCAGGCCACCACGGCCAAGCAGGCGCTGCTGGCCAAGGAAAGCGCGATGGAAGGCCTCTACTACGTGCGCGCCGCCCGCGTCGCCATGGGCATGGACCCCGGCCCTGAGCTGGAATCGCTTGCGGGGCAACGGTCCGCGGGCACCGTGACCGAAGACCGCCGCGTGCAGTTCGACGGCCGCGAGATCGAGGCGTCGCCCGGCCCGTCGGAGCGCACCCCGAACTACTACCCCGGCGGCCGCGTCGCCGGCCGGCCGGTCCCCGCGGGCTGGTACTCCGAACCCTGGTGGAAGCCGGCCCTGGTGGCCGGTGCCTGGGGTGTGGGTTCGGCGCTGCTGTTCAGTTCGTTGTTCTCCGGCATGGGCGGCGTCGGCTATGACGCGCAGGGCTTCGAGAACGGTTACGGCGACGGCTTCCAAGACGGCTTCGATCAGGGCCAGCTCGACGGTGCTGGCCAGGACGCCGGCGGTGACGGCGGCGGCTGGGGCGACAGCGGCGGCGGTGATGGCAGCGGCTGGGGTGGCGACAGCTGGGGTGGCGGCGGCGACAGCGGAGGCGGCGGCTGGGACTTCGGCGGTGGCGGCGACTTCGGTGGCGGTGACTTCGGCGGGTTCTGAAACTCGCTGACATGACCGCCTACGTCATCTCCGAGGTGGAGATCCTCGACGAGAGTGCGGCCGATCGGTATCGGACGCTGGCCGCCGCGTCGATCGAGGAGTACGGCGGCACCTACCTCGTCCGGGGCGCCACGCCCGATGCGGTCGAAGGTGAGGTGTCGCCGCGACGCCGCCTCGTCGTGGTCGAGTTTCCCGACATGGACGTCGCCCGGCGGTGGTACGCCTCGGAGTCGTATGCCCAGGCACTGGCCTTCCGTGACCGGGCGCTGACCAGGCGGTTGCTGTTCGTCGAGGGTGTGTAGCGACCGTCCGCCACGGGGCGACGGAAATTCGCGGCGAAAAAACTGTCGGAATCGGGGCGGCTCGATCCTCCTAGTTGGTGAATGCGGTCCACGGGGGCCGCGACGACCGCACGGAGATCACCATGACCACGAGCTACGTCCCGCCGAACCGCCACCCACACGTCGATCACCACGCCGCGACCATCAATCGTCCGCAGATGACGTTCGTTCCTCAGGTCGGCCCGACGCCCCGTCCCGCCTCGTCGCCGACGTGGAAGGCCGGCTGGGTGGTCAGCTGGTCTCGCGGCGGCCGTCTCCATCGGTGCCCTGAGCGTGGTCGGCGTACTGGCGTACGACGCGTTCCTCGGATCCGAGCCCACCCCCGAGAGTGCATCCGTTTCGACGCCGGCTCCGGCGACCGATGCGGGCGCCATAGCGGCGCCCGTCCCGGCCGCGCCCGGCGCCCGCGATCGCCGTCGCCCCTCGACTTCCCGAGTCGGCCCCCTCCGTCGGTGCGCCCCGGGTCATCGTGATCCCGGCTCCTGCCGCCGCCCCGGCGGCCAAGGAGGACCCCGTCGCAACCCCGCCCGCGCCCGTCGTGACGCCGCCGGCCCCGATCTCTCAGCCGAAGCCTCCGCTGGGCATCGGCAAGTGCGATCTGGTGGACTGCGACACGACGACACCTGCACCCGGCATCCCGTCGTGCGGCGATCTCGTCGCCTGCAACCCGACGCCCCCGCCGCCGAGCTCCCCACTGCGGCGACCTCGTCGCCTGCACCCGACGCCCCCCGCCGCCGAGCATCCCGCACGTGCGGCGACCTGGTGGCGTGCACGGGCCCGGCCAGCCAGCCCTGACCGCGGCGTCTACAACCGGCTCTCCAACCGCGCCGACACTCCGGCCTCCTGCAGGTCGAGTCGCTCGAGCATGGCGCGCGCGGCCTCGTCCTCGATGCGGCCGTCGTCGCGTTCGGCGATGAGCGCGGCGCGCTGGGCGGCCAGCACGTCCCGGTAGAGCGCCGAGAACACCTCCGAGCGCAGCGTGTGCGCCTCGGGGTCGGGCATCTCGTCGGCGTCCTGGGAGTGACGGGCGATGGTGTTGCGGATCTCGGCCAGCACGCGCGGGTCGAGCCCCTCGGGGGGATTCGCCCGGAACTCGGTCAACACCTCGTCGGCGGCTTCGTGCACGACGCGCTCGGCCTTCAGCGTCTCCTCGCGTTCGGCGGCACTCTCCTCGGTCGACAGGCGGAGGCGGCGGATGAGCAGCGGCAGCGTCCACCCCTGGATCAACAGCGTCCCCACGCTGACGACGAAGGCGATGGCCTGAATGGTCGCCCGCTCGGGGAACGGGTCGCCGTCGACCGTCGTCACGGGGATGGCGGCCGCGGCGGCGAGGGTGACCACCCCGCGCATACCGGTCCACGACACCACGACGTTCTCCTGCCACGACAGCGACCGTCGATCGATCAGTGACCGCCACTTCCCCGGCGGCTTGCCGCGGCGGCGGGTGCCCAGTGCGCCGCGGCCACCGCTGTCGGGCGCAGGCACGCTGAACCTGTTCTCGACGTGTCGCGACAGCTCGCTGCGGCCGAACATCGCCAGCACCGAGAGCGGCCGGATGAGCATCACGATCGCCAACACGATCAACGCGGCGACGGCGACCTCCGCGAGTGATTCGTGGGCGTCGCGCAGGTCCTCCAGCACGAACCTCAGGTGCAGGCCGATGTAGGCGAACACGAACGCCTCGAGCAGCACGTCGACCGAATTCCACACGTAGCGCTCCTGCAGCCGGGTCTGATATCCCGCGCCCAGCGTGCCGCTGCCCACCACGAAGCCCGCGACCACGACCGCCAGCACGCCGGACGCGTGCAGTTCCTCGGCGGCGATGAACGCCGCGAAGGGCACCAGCAGCCCCTGCACCGTCTCGAGCCCCGGATTGTTCAGCCGCTTGCGGATCCACAGCGTGATGAATCCGAGTGCGGCGCCGACGATCGGGCCGAGCACCGCGCTGTAACCGAACAGCAGGAACGGATTCTCGATGAACGTGTGGGTGCCGGCCACCTGGGCCACGGCGATCGAGAAGAGTGTCAGCGCGGCGGCGTCGTTGATGAGGCTCTCGCCGGTGAGGATCGCCATCACCTTCTTCGGCAGGCCGAGCTTGCGCCCCACCGCGACCGCCGTGACGGCATCGGGCGGAGCGACGATCGCGCCGAGGACGAGGGCCGTGCCGAACGTCAACGGCACCACCACGATCCACGACGACACCGCGGCGACCGTGACCGCGGTGACGACGACGAGCCCGACACCCAAACCGAGGATGGGTCTGATGTTGCGCAGGAACGTCGGGAAGGAAAAGTCCAGCGCCGCCGAGTAGAGCAGCGGCGGCAGCACCACCGTCAGCAGGATGTGCGAATCCAGTTCGGGCGCTTCGAACCCCGGCACGAACGACGCCGCACTGCCGATGACGACGATGATCAGGGCAGGTTCTAGGCCGCGGCTGTGTGCGATGGCGGTGACGACGATGGCCCCAACGACGACGAGGATCAATTCCACCCGCCGATTGTCCCGTCAAACGCGCCGCCGCGCCGTGCACGACGCCTGGCACCCGCGTGATTGTTGGGATCGGTAGCCGCTCACGGCGCTTGTACTTACCTCGATGACGACGCCACGGTGGCGGCGCACAAACGAAGGGAAGACAGCAATGAAGATCGTGCCCACCCGCATGGAGGAACAGATCAACCGCCTCGACCGCAACCAGGCCCTCGCGATCGGGATCGGCAGCGGCATCACCGCGTTGTGGTGCGTCTACCGCCTGATCTGGCTGTTCTACACGGCCGTTGCGTTCTCCAGCGTCGGCTGGTCGCCGGTGTCGCTGTTCTTCCCGCTGGTGCTGTGGGGCGTGATCGGCGTCGTCTCCGGTGTCGCGGCGTACGGCCTGCTGACCCATTACGCCAAGAGCGACTCCAAGGGCGCCTGACCGTCGTTTGACTCTGCGCTGGCGGCGTCGGCCACTCGCGAAATTGCGCCGTCAGTGCACAGTCAACGGATCAGGTTTGGCAGGTGGGACACCAGAACAGGTTGCGCGCCTCCATCACCTCGGTGCGGATCGGCGTGCCGCACACGCGGCACGGTTCACCGGCGCGCCGGTAGACGTAGGTACGCGGACGGCCCTCGCGGTACGAGGGTGCGCCCTTGTCGTCGGCGCGTCGGACGGTGACGATCTTGCCGGTGCTCACGCCGATCTTCATCAGTGCGACGAGATCGGTCCAGGCGGCGTCGAATTCGGCTTCGCTGATGTGAGTTCCTGGCCGGTGCGGGTCGATGAGGTGGCGGTACAGCAGTTCGTTGCGATACACGTTGCCGACGCCCGCGATCACCGTCTGGTCCATCAGAAGCGCGCCGATCGGTCTGCGGGACTTGCTGATTCGCGTCCAGGCGCGGGACGGATCTGGGGTCCGACGGAGGGGGTCGGGCCCCAGCTTGGCGACGATCTCGTCGGCCTCCGCCTGGTTGATCACCTCGCACACCGTCGGCCCGCGAAGGTCGGTGCCGTATTCCGCGCCGGTCATCCTCATGCGCACCTGGCCGACGGGCAGCGGCAGCGGCATCGGGAACTCGGTGAACGTGCCGTACAGACCGAGGTGGACGTGCACGATGGCGCCGCCCTCGTAGGTGTGGAACAGGTGCTTGCCCCACGCGCTGGCCCGGCGCATCACCCGCCCACTCACCGCAGCAGCGGCCTCCTCGAAACGCCCCTGCGGGCTGGTGACGATCACCGGGGCGCGGCCGAATCGCTTCTGATGCAGCCGCGCCAACCGGTGCAGCGTGTGTCCCTCGGGCATCAGGCGGGAGAGCCAACCTCCGGCGCGCCGGGCACCGGCGGCGCGACGTGCGTCTTCTCGTACTCGGCCATGATGTCGATGCGGCGCTGGTGGCGCGGCGCCTCGGACCATGCGGTGCTCAGGAACGCGTCGACGATCGCGAGCGCTTCCTCGACGGTGTGCATGCGGCCGCCGATGCCCACGACTTGCGCGTTGTTGTGCTGGCGGGCCAGCGACGCGGTCTCGGTGCTCCACGCCAGCGCGCATCGGACGCCGGGCACCTTGTTGGCCGCCATCTGCTCACCGTTGCCGGAGCCGCCGATCACGACGCCGAGGCTGCCAGGGTCGGCGATGGTCCGCTCGGCCGCCGAAATGCAGAACGCCGGGTAGTCGTCCTCGGCGTCGTAGGTGTAGGCACCGCAATCGATCGGCTCGTGGCCTTCGGAGCGCAGGTGCTCGATGACGGCCTGCTTGAGTTCGTATCCGGCGTGGTCGGAGCCGAGGTAGACGCGCATGGCGGTCATTCTGGCAGACGCAGGTCAACCCACGGTGATGGCGTCGAGCCGCTCCTTGATGAACGCCGACGTCGTCACCGGCTCCAGGCCGGACACCCGGCCGACCGGCGGGTCCAGCGGGGTGACGAGCGCGTCGTGGTTGGCCTCGTAGAAGTAGATCAGCGACACCAGGTCCTCCTCCGGTGCGTGCGGCTGCGGCGGCAGCACGCGGTGCCTGCCCGACGGCCAGCGCCTGCCACTCCAGTACTCGAGCAGATCGCCGATGTTGACGGTCAGCGCGTCCGGATCGTACGGAGCGTCGGCCCAGCCCTCGGCCTCCGAATACACCTGCAGCCCACCGGCTCCCGGCTCGCGATCGAGCACGGTGACGGTGCCGAAGTCGGTATGCGGGCCGATCCGGAACTGGCCCGGCTCGGGCTCGCCGACGACGCTCACCGGCGGGTAGTGGTTGATGTTCATCGTCCACGTCGGCCGGTCCGCCAACGCCGCCCACGGGTTCTCCGGCAACCGGAGCGCGTGCGCGAAGAGGGCCAGCAGGTCGTCGGACACCCGCCGCATCGCGGCGGTGTACTCGGCGACCAGCCGCTGTAGTTCCGGCACCTCCGCAGGCCAGACGTTCGGTGCGAACCAGATCCGGTCGACGTCGGGGTCGCCCGTCGCGGTCTCGGCGCCCAGGCTGTAGCTCTCCTTGAGGTCGGGCGGCGTCTCGGTGCCCTCGGCGTAGGCGTTGGCCTCCGCGCCGGGTCCGATCCAGCCATGCCCGCCGACCGGCACGCTGTAGCCCTGCTTGACGTCCTCGGGCTGAGCGAAGAACTCCCGGCTGGCCGCGCGCACCGCCGCAGCCAGGCCGGGGTCGACGCCGTGACCGGTGACCAGGATGAACCCCGCGCGCTGCAGACCCTCGTCGACCTCGGCGGCCACCGCGTCGGCTGCGGCGCCGCCGGCGCGCCAACGCGAAAGGTCAACCGTTGCAATGATGCTCATGCTTCAGTCCTATTCACCAATGTCCTCCGCCCAGAGCTCCGGATTGGCCGCGATGAACTCCGTCATCATCGTCACACATCGTTGGTCGTCGAGAACCGTGACGGTCACCCCGTGTTCGGCCAGCCAGTCATGGCCGCCGTGGAACGTCGTGGCCTCCCCGATCACCACCGCGCCGATGTTGAACTGTCGCACCAGGCCGCTGCAATACCAGCACGGCGACAGCGTCGTGACCATCACCGTGGAGCGGTAGTTGCGCTGCCTGCCCGCCGCGCGGAAGGCGTCGGTCTCGGCGTGCACCGACGGGTCGTCCTGCTGCACGCGCCGGTTGTGCCCGCTGCCGAGCAGGGTTCCGTCGGCGGAGAACAACGCGGCCCCGATGGGAATGCCGCCCTCCGCCAAACCCTTTCGTGCCTCGTCGACGGCGACGTCGAGCATCTGCTCCGGACTGGTCATACCGCCACGCGCTCGGCGGCGATCTTCGACCGGCAGAGCAGCAGGTAACTGCCGCCGGCGAGCAGGAAGCCGACGAAGAAGGTGATGTCGCCTAGCTGCGGGACGGCCGCGGCGATGTATCCGGTGAACTTCACCTGGTTGGAGAACAGCACCACCGACACCACCAACCCGATGGCGAACGACAGCAGCCCGTTCCAATTGTCGTAGGACCTGTCGTAGAGGAAGCCACTGATCGTCTGGCCGCGGCGCAGGTATTGATCGGCGAACACCACCCCGAGCCACGGCCCGATCCAGTACGCGATGATCAGCAGGAAGGCCTCGTAACTGTGCGGCGGCGTCCGGCAGCGCCCACCACGCCACCAGGAAGCCTGCCACGCCAAAGAACACCGTGACCAACGCGCGGGCGATGTGGGCGGGCAGCTTGATCCCGATCGTCACGAAAGCCATTGCGCCGGAATAGATGTTGATGGAGTTGGCAGCAACGGCACCGATGGCGATCGCCAGCAGTGTGGCCTTGGCGAGCGGCGAGGCCAGCTCGCCGGTGAACGCCTCGGTCGGATTCTCTGACAGCGCCGGCCCGATCGTGACAGACGCCGCGCCGACGACCTCGAGCACGAAGCACGACAGGAACAGGCCGGCCGAGGCGAACAGCCCGGTGCGCGCCGTCGACACGGTTGACGGCAGGTAGCGGGTGTAGTCGGCAGCGTAGGGCGTCCAGCCCGCGGCGTAGCCGAAGGCCGTGCCGACGGTCAGCAGGAAGCCGCCCAGCCCGCCGACCCCGTCGGGGAGTGCCGGCGCGCCGACGTGGGACTTCATCAGGATCGCCACCGACGCGATCGCGAAGATCACCGCCAGCACCGGGAACGAATACTTCTCGAAGGCCTGCACCAGGTTGTGTCCGAAGAACGCGAACGCCGTCTGGGCCAGCACGATGATGACCAGACCAACCAGCGGACCGATGCCGAACAGCGCCGCCAGCGCATACGCACCGCTCACGCTGTTCGTCGCGAACCAGCCGACCCCTGCGGTGACCGACATCAGCACCGCGGGCACGGCGTTGCCCTTGAACCCGAACGCCAACCGGCCCAGCACCATCTGCGGAACGCCGTGCAGCGGGCCGCGCGCGGACAGGAAGTAGTGCGCGAGCGCGCCGAGACCGGTGCCGATCACGATGCCCACGACGGCCTGCCAGAAGCTCATGCCGTAGACGGCGACCGCAAGGACACCGACGAAGATCGTCGCGAACTCGAGGTTCGGGGACGTCCAGGTCCAGAACAGCTGACTGGGCTTGCCGTGCCGGTCGGCCTCGGCAATGAACTCGTTGCCACCGGGCTCGACGGCCACGATTCGGTCGCGGTAGGTGCCGTCGGTGGTGGGCTCGGTCGCTGTCATTGGTACACCGTGGTCTGCGCCGCGCGCGCTCGCAACCGGAATGGGAAAGAGTGTGCTGGAAACAATCGCCGTCTCCGCATGGTTCGTCTTGATCAAACCTCGTCGGCGAAGTCGCGCCGCTGGAACGGAGCCTCCATGAAGACCCTGATCGTCAGCGCCAGCCCGCGCGAAGACGGCAACTCACACGTGCTCGCCCGAGCGGCGATCGACGGCGCCGAGTCCGTGGGCCACGACGTCGAGCACGTGTTCCTGCACGAGTACGTCGAACGGCTGCTGGGCAACTGCCGGTCGTGCCGCCGCGTCGAGGACGGCACCTGCTCGCTCGACGACCGCTACGAATCGCTGCTGATCGACCACATGCTGCCCGCCGACGGCATCGTCTTCGCGATGCCGCTGTACTTCTACGGCATGCCGGGCCGGCTGAAGACGGTGTTCGACCGGCTGTTCTGCTACACCGCCAACAGCGCACCTCAACAGGACCAGGTCGTCGACGGCATCATGGGCAAGCGGGTGGGTGTGCTGATCTCCTGCGAGGAGAGCTACCTCGGCGCCACCAGCGGCGTGATCTCTCAGTTTCAGGAGCTCACCCGGTACCTGGGGCAGGAGCTGGTGGGCGTCGTCGTCGGCAACGCCAACAGCCGCGGCGAAATCGTCCGTGACCCCAGCGATCCGCTTCGCCACGCGCACGACCTCGCCGCTCGCCTCTACGACACCCGCGTCACCGACTACCGGCTGGACACCGTCCGGTCCAACAAGGTGTGGGACGTCCCGGCCTGAGCCCTAGTCGAACTCGGGCGCCTCGGTGCGGCTGCGCTTGAGCTCCCAGAAGTGCGGATACGACGCGAAGATCACCGACGCGTCCCACAGCTTGCCGGCTTCCTCACCGCGCGGGATCCGCGACAGCACCGGCCCGAAGAACGCGACGCCGTTGACGTGAATGGTCGGGGTGCCGACGTCGTCACCGACCGCGTCCATACCCGCGTGATGGCTCTTGCGCAGCGCCTCGTCGAACTTGTCGCTGGTGGCCGCCTCGGCCAGTTCGGGCGGCAACCCGACCTCCTCGAGCGACTTCTTGATGACGTCGTCGAAGTCCTTGTTCTGCTCGTTGTGGATCTTGGTGCCCATCGCGGTGTACAGCGGCCCGAGGATCTCGGGGCCCTTGGCCTGCTCGGCGGCGATGGCGACGCGCACCGGACCCCAGGCCTTCTTCATCATCTCGACGTACTCCTCGGGCAGATCGCGTCCCTCGTTGAGCACGGCGAGGCTCATGACGTGAAAGTTCACCTCGATGTCGCGGACCTTCTCGACCTCGAGGATCCAGCGCGACGTGATCCAACACCACGGGCACAGCGGGTCGAACCAGAAACCGGCGACATCCTTCTTGGCCATCATCAGATCCTCTCGGCAGGCAAAAGTGGTCAGAAATCCGTTCAGCACAACTATGCACGCCCGCACTGTGTTCCCGACCGGCCGCTATGTTTGTCGACGTGGCACTTCCCAATCTGACTCGCGACCAGGCCGTCGAACGAGCGGCGCTGGTAACCGTCGACGGTTACCGCATCGTGCTCGACCTCACCGACGGCTCCGGCTCCCCCGGCGACCGCACCTTCCGATCGACGACGACCGTCGAGTTCGATGCGCTCGCGGGCGCCGACACCGTCATCGACATCGCCGCCGAGACGATCCACAGCGCCACGCTCAACGGCGTCGCGATCGACGTCTCCGGGTATGACGAATCCACCGGGATTGCGCTCACCGGGCTGGCCGAGCGCAACGTGGTGGTCGTCGACGCCGACTGCCGCTACTCCAACACCGGCGAGGGTCTGCACCGCTTCGTCGATCCCGTCGACGGCGAGGTGTACCTCTACTCGCAGTTCGAAACCGCCGACGCCAAGCGGATGTTCGCGTGCTTCGACCAGCCCGACCTGAAGGCCACGTTCGACGTCACCGTCACCGCGCCCGCGCACTGGCAGGTGATCTCCAACGGCGCCACGGCCTCGACCACCGGAGCCGCTCCGGCGGCGACATCAGACGCCGACGGCGTGCACACGTTCGCCACCACGCCGCGGATGAGCACCTATCTGGTGGCACTCATCGCCGGGCCGTACACCCGCTGGCTCGACGAGTACGCCGACGAGCACGGCACGATCCCGCTGGGCATCTACTGCCGGTCGTCGCTCGCGGAGTACATGGACGCCGAGCGGCTGTTCACCGAAACCAAACAGGGATTCGCGTTCTACCACGCCAACTTCGGGGTGCCGTACGCGTTCGGCAAGTACGACCAGTTGTTCGTGCCGGAGTTCAACGCGGGCGCGATGGAGAACGCCGGTGCGGTGACGTTCCTGGAGGACTACGTCTTCCGCAGCAAGGTGACGCGCTACAGCTACGAGCGGCGCGCCGAGACGGTGCTGCACGAGATGGCGCACATGTGGTTCGGCGACCTCGTCACGATGCAGTGGTGGGACGACCTGTGGCTCAACGAGTCGTTCGCGACGTTCGCCTCGGTGCTGTGCCAGGCCGAGGCCACCGAGTACAAGCAGGCGTGGACGACGTTCGCGAACGTCGAGAAGTCGTGGGCATACCGCCAGGATCAGCTGCCGTCGACCCACCCCGTCGCGGCCGACATCCCCGACCTGCACGCCGTCGAGGTCAACTTCGACGGCATCACCTACGCCAAGGGCGCCAGCGTGCTCAAGCAGCTGGTGGCCTACGTCGGGTTGGAGTCTTTCCTCGCGGGCCTGCGCGACTACTTCCGCGACCACGCCTACGCCAACGCCACGTTCGGCGATCTGCTTGGCGCGCTGGAGAAGTCGTCGGGTCGCGACCTCTCGCAGTGGGGCAGGCAGTGGCTCAAGACCACCGGCCTGAACACGCTGCGCGCCGACTTCGACGTCGACGATGACGGGAAGTTCACCCGTTTCGCGATCACCCAGAGCGGCGCGGCGCCCGGCGCCGGCGAGACGCGCGTGCACCGCCTGGCGGTCGGTGTGTACGACGACGACGGTTCCGGCAAATTGGTCCGCGCGCACCGCGAGGAACTCGACATCGACGGGCCGGTCACCGAAGTTCCTGCCCTGCACGGTGTTTCGCGAGGCAAGCTGATCATGGTCAACGACGACGACCTGACCTACTGCTCGCTGCGCCTGGACCCGGAGTCGCTGCAGACGGTGCTGACCCGCATTGCCGACATCGCGGATCCCCTGCCCCGCACGCTGGCGTGGTCGGCGGCATGGGAGATGACCCGCGAAGCCGAGATGAAGGCCCGCGACTTCGTCGCACTGGTCATCAGTGGCGTGCACGCCGAGACGGAAGTCGGTGTGGCGCAACGGTTGCTGCTGCAGGCGCAGACGGCGCTGAACGCGTACGCCGACCAGGACTGGGCGCGCGAGAACGGCTGGCCGGCGTTCGGGGATGCACTGCTGGACCTGGCGCGCGAATCGGCGCCCGGCTCGGACCATCAGCTGGCGTTCGTGAACGCGCTGTGCACGTCGGTGCTCTCACGCAATCACGTCGCCGTGCTGGCGACGCTGCTGGACAACGAACCCGCCGCGGTCAACCTGACCGGTCTGGCGATCGACACCGACCTGCGCTGGCGCATCGTCACCGCGCTGGCCGCCAGTGGCGATCTGGACGCCGACGGACCGGAGACGCCGTTCATCGACGCGGAAGCCGAGAACGACCCGACCGCGGCCGGCAAGCGCAATGCCGCCGCCGCGGCGGTGGCCCGTCCGCAGGCCGTCGTCAAGGACGCCGCATGGCAACAGGTCATCGAGGACGACGCGATGGCCAACATCACCACCCGGGCGATCGTCAACGGGTTCGTCCAGCCCGGCCAGTCGGGGCTGTTGGCGCCGTTCACCGCCAAGTACTTCGACGCGATCGCCGGCGTGTGGGAGCGACGGTCCAGCGAGGTCGCGCAGACCGTCGTGATCGGGCTGTACCCGTCGTGGGACGTCAGCCAGGCCGGTCTCGATGCGGCCGACGAGTTCCTGGCAGGCGACGTGCCGCCCGCCCTGCGCCGGCTGGTGATCGAGGGTCGCGCCGGCGTGGAGCGGGCGCTCCGGGCGCGCGCATTCGACATCGGCTAGAACTCGCCGCATCGCAACGGGCGCAGGTGCTCGATGGCGATGTGATGCTGCGTGCTCAGCCGTTGGGCGATCAACGATCGGTGGCACGCCTCGGGGTCGCGTTCGACACAGAGCAACGCAACGGTGCCGCTACTCGGCAGCGTTGACAGGATCGGCGTGAGATCGGCGTGGTCGAGGATCTCAGCGGTGTAGCGGCGGACGTACTCGGCAGCGAGTTCACGACGCGAGCGCTTGCCGACCCCTTGGCGCGCATCCTCGGCGTACTGGAGGTGGCGCAGTTCGGTGGTCGGCGCGAGCTCGGGATAGTGCGCGTACGCGATCCCGGCCCGGGCCAGAGCCGCCTGTAGCTGCAGCGAGTTGGCCCAGGCGTACTCCGGTCCCCGCACCCCGCGGCGCTGGCGCACGTCGAGCAGCAGGCGGACGTCGGCGCGCAGCAGTCGTCGCAGGAAGGATTCGACGTCGAAGCCGTAGACGCCGATCGTCACGATTCGGGCCACCGAAGCTCACCCCCAAGGCTCAATCCAGTAATGCACACCTGGTCAAGCGCAGGGTCAGCAAAGAATTCGAGTGCCACTTCGGCGCCCCGCCTGGGCGATGCCCGACCGCCGCCAGCCGGGCCATCGGCGCACAGGTGAGCGCAAAATCACACGTCAGAGCTTGATTTACACGGCGTTAACACGAACAATTGGGAAGTGTTCCGGATGGGCGATCCCCATGTAAGCGGGAACACAGCAACCAACGCTCTGTGATCCGGAGCACAACGTAGGAGTGAGAAGAATGTCCCTCGCGCAGTTTCGCGCAGACCTGACGCGCAATATCAACCGGCGCCGCCTGTACGCGCGGATCAACGCCCTTCCGCATTCGACGGTTCGTGAAGAGCTGCTGGCGATCGCCCAGCGGCACGACGCAAATCAGTGACGCGGGAAGTTTCCCAGAGCCGGTGATCCCACGGGGATCACCGGCTTCGTCATTTCTGGGGTGGAACTAGCGCGGTGAGACGCCGGCGGACAGCACCCGCACGGCGCTGATCAGGCCGTCGATCAGGTTGCCGTCCTTGAACGACGCCGCGGCCGCCGAGACGCCCAGCGGAGCAGCCTCCTCGATGCCGCGACCCTTGACGTCAGCGCCATAGACCACCTCGATCGCCTTCTGGTTCGGCGAGACGGCGAGCAGCACCGCGTTGTCGGGAGTCGGCACCTTCGCGAGGATGTCGCGGGCGGTGGCGGCGGGGTCGTCGCCCAGATCACCCAGGTACACCGCGAAGCGGGCCTTCGAACCCCGCGACCCGTACTTCAGCGCATCGTCGAGGACGACGAGGTCCTTGGTCGGGAACGGGTAGTGCACCGACAGTTCACCGGGCTCGGTGACGCCGGAGATCCGCCCGCTGTTCGTGACGGCGTAGCCCGCCGGCAGGTTCGCCGGATCGACGAGCTTCGCGACCTCACCACTTGCCACTTGCGCCGCCTCCCACCGTCAGGTGCGAACCATGGCCGCCGTGGCCGTGGTCCGCGGGTTCTTCGGAAGCCCACAGGATCGGGGCGTGCGTCCACGGTTCGGACATGTCGTAGGTCGCGGGATGCGGCCCCTTGCGGGACCAGATCAGGGCGATCAACACCAACAGGAGAAGCAGCGGGACGCCGCCCATCAGCGAATGTGCCAAGGCTGTGCTCACGACGCAAACGTTATCTCAAGGGGCACTCAGGCCGCGCCCTCACCCAGGTAACGCACCCAGGCGGGATCGAGGTCCTTGACCGACGACAGCAGCCGCCAGTGCTGCCCCTTCGGCGGCAGGGGCACGGACCGCAACGACCATCCCAGCTCGGCCAGCAGGTGGTCGGCCTTGCGGTGGTTGCAGCTCGCGCAGGCCGCCACGCAGTTCTCCCAGGAGTGGGCGCCGCCGCGGCTGCGCGGCACCACGTGATCGACGGTGTCGGCCTTCGCCCCGCAGTACGCGCAGCGGAAGCGATCGCGGTGCATCAGCGCCGCGCGGGTCATCGGGATGCGGGCTCGGTAGGGCACCCGCACGTAGGACCGCAGCCGGATCACCGACGGCACCACGATGGTGCGGGTGGCCGAGTGGATCACCGGACCGGACGGGTCGTCGTGCACGACGTCGGCCTTGCCGCACATCAGCATGATCACGGCGCGGCGCATCGGCAGCGCGGTGAGGGGTTCGTAGGTCGAGTTCAGCAGCAGTACCCGGCGCCGGCCCCAGATGGAGCTCTGGTTGGGCGGACGCGCGTCGAGCAGCGGCAGTGTCTGGGCAGGAGCGGCCGAGGGGCCGACTAGGCCCAACGCGGTCCCGTGATGCCGGGGGCCGCGGCTCTTTCGCTGCGACATACGCCCTCCGAGGAGACAGTTCATCACGGATCGGGGCATACCGCACGACAATTCTTGACGTGTTCGCAGGTCAGTCTGGTGAACTTCCGATGACACGACCGTCTTTGCCGTCGTCGCACGCCGACGGGGCCGGTCCCCCGATCGGTGCCGCCTGCCCGCCACGAGGACAATGGGGACGGTGACCAACGTTCAGCGTTCGTTCTACGACGAGGTCGGCGGCGCCGAGACCTTCCGGTCGCTCGTCTCGCGGTTCTACCAACTGGTGCGCGAGGACGAGATTCTGCGGCCCCTGTATCCCGAGGACGAGCTCGACGCGGCCGAGGAGCGGCTGCGGATGTTCCTCGAGCAGTACTGGGGAGGGCCGCGGACGTACTCGGATCAGCGCGGTCACCCCCGCCTGCGGATGCGCCATGCACCGTTCCGGATCGGCTTCATCGAACGCGACGCGTGGCTGCGGTGCATGCACATCGCGGTCGCCGACATCGACGCCGAAACGCTCGACGACGCGCATCGCAAGGCGTTGTTGGACTATCTCGAGATGGCCGCGCAATCGATGGTCAACTCGCCGTTCTGAGTTCGCGGCATGATTGGTTGACGTGACCAATTCCCGCGAGGCGTGGTGGTCCCGCGCCGTCTTCTACCAGGTCTATCCGCGATCGTTCCGCGACAGCAATGGTGACGGCGTCGGCGACCTCGACGGCGTGACGGCCGGCCTCGACTATCTGAGCCGGCTCGGCGTCGACGCCCTCTGGTTGAACCCGGTGATGGTGTCCCCCATGGCCGATCACGGCTACGACGTCGCGGACCCGCGCGACGTCGATCCCCTGTTCGGCGGCATGGGCGCGCTGGACCGCCTGATCGACGCGGCGCACGCCCGCGGCATCAGGGTCACGATGGACCTGGTGCCCAACCACACCAGTTCGGCGCATCCGTGGTTCCAGGCTGCGCTGGCGGCCGGCCGCGGAAGCGTGCAGCGCGAGCGCTACATCTTCCGCGATGGCGCGGGCCCCGGCGGCCTGCACCCACCGAACAACTGGGTGTCGGTGTTCGGCGGGCCGGCGTGGACCCGGGTCGAGGAGCCCGACGGCAACCCGGGCCAGTGGTATCTGCACCTGTTCGACGCCGAGCAGCCGGACCTCAACTGGGAGAACCCCGAGGTGTTCGACGACCTCGAGAAGACGCTGCGGTTCTGGCTCGAGCGCGGGGTGGACGGGTTCCGCATCGACGTCGCGCACGGCATGGCCAAGCCGCCGGGCCTGCCGGACATGGTCAATCCCGACCCGAAGATGCTGGCGCTCGAGGACGGTGATCTGCGATTCGACCACGACAGCGTGCACGACATCCACCGCGCCATCCGATCGGTGCTCGACGACCATCCCGACGCGGTGACCATCGGCGAGATCTGGGTGTTCGACAACGAGCAGTTTGCGAAGTACCTGCGTCCCGACGAACTTCACCTCGGGTTCAACTTCCGGCTGGTGCGCGCGAAGTTCGATGCGGCCGGAGTTCGGGAGGCCATCGAGAACTCCTTGGCAGCAGCCGAACTCGCCGGTTCGCCGCCGACGTGGTGCCTGTCCAATCACGACGTCGAACGCGAAGTCAGCCGCTACGGGGGCGGCGCGGTGGGGCTGGCGCGAGCCGAGGCAATGGCGCTGATGATGCTGGCGCTACCGGGCACCGTGTTCGTCTACAACGGCGAGGAGTTGGGCCTGCCGAACGTCGACCTGCCCGACGAGGTGCTGCAGGACCCCACCTGGGAACGGTCCGGACACCACGAACGCGGACGCGACGGCTGCCGGGTGCCGATGCCGTGGTCCGGTGACACTCCCCCGTACGGCTTCTCGGACAACCCGGACACGTGGCTGCCGATGCCGCCGGACTGGTCGCCGTTGACGGTCGAGAGCCAGGACGGCGTCGAAGGTTCGACGCTGACGCTGTTCCGCCGCGCCATCGAGATACGCCATGGCCGAGGGCATCTCGGTGACGGCGTGGAATGGATCGACGCCCCCGACGGTGCGCTGGCGTTCCGGTGCGCCGACGGCATGGTGTGCGTGCTGAACGCAGGCGCGCATCCCGTGGCGCTACCGGTTGGCGAGGTGTTGCTCACCAGCGACTCGTTGACGGACGGTGTTGCGGCCAGACGCCGCCGCCTGGATCCGCTAGCCGCGGTTTCCGACACAGCGCAATCGTCATGTCGGTCCAGCGTCTGTGGCATGTCTCAGCCGCGCGCCGTCTGCCTACATTGGCCACCTGAGTTTCATCGGGAAAGGCCTGTGCTGCATGCGCAATGATTTCGATCCTGCTTTGACATCGCGGTTGAGGACCGGCCAGACGACGCGCCGACGGTTTCTGACCGGCAGCGTCATCGGGGCCGCGACCGCCGTCGTGGGTTCGTCGGTACTCGCCGCGTGCGCATCGGGCGGAACCCCCAGCACCACTGCGTCTGCGACACCCGACGACGGCTCTCCGGCATCGGGGCGGCTGCGTGTGTCGAACTGGCCGCTCTACATCGCGCCAGGCTTCGTCGCCGACTTCCAGAAGGCCAGCGGACTCACGGTGGACTATCTGGAGAACTACAACGACGACGAGCAGTGGTTCGCCAAGAACAAGGATCCACTGTCGCAGAACCAAGACATCGGCTGCGACCTGGTGGTGCCCTCGACGGTGATCGCGGCGCGGTTGCACGGGTTGGGCTGGCTCAGCGAGATTCGGGAATCCCGGTGGCCCAACAAGAAGAATCTGCAAACCGCACTGCTCAACTCCAGCGTCGACCCCGGCCGCAAGGTCACCGCGCCCTACTTGTCCGGCATGGTCGGGTTGGCGTACAACCGCGCGGCAACCGGGCGCGACATCACCACCGTCGACGACCTGTGGGACACCGCGTTTAAGGCAAGGTCAGCATGCTGTCGGACACTCAGGACGGTCTCGGCATGGTCATGCTGTCGCAGGGAAACTCACCGGAGAAGCCGACCACCGAATCCGTGCAGAAGGCCATCGACCTGATCAGTGAGCAGAACGGCAAGGGGCAGATCAGGAAGTTCACCGGCAACGACTACACCGACGACCTCGCCGCGGGCAACATCGTCGTCGCACAAGCCTATTCGGCGACGTCGTGCAGTTGCAGGCCGACAATCCCGACCTGAAGTTCGTCGTACCCGAGGCGGGCGGCACCATGAGCGTGCAGAGCATGGTGATCCCGTACACGACCCAGAACCAGAAGGCCGCCGAGGCGTGGATCGACTACGTCTACGACAGGGCCAACTACGCCAAGTTGGTGGCGTATACCCGCTACATCCCGGTCCTCAGTGACATGACTGACGCACTGAACAAGGTCGACCCGACAGCAGCGTCGAACCCGCTGATCAACCCGCCGCAGGAGATCCTCGACCGCGTCAAGCAGTGGCAGTCGCTCAGCGACGAGCAGGTCAAGGAGTTCAACACCGCCTACGTCGCGGTCACGGGCAGCTAGTCGTGCTCAAGGTGGGTAGCAGCTTTGCGCTGCTGTCGGTTTCGCTTGTCGACGGACGCGGCGGGCCTCCCGTCGACGACCAGGCGGTGGTGGTGCGCGATGGGCGAATCGTGGCGGTGACGCCCATGTCGCAGTACCACAGAGCCGCCGACGTCCAGGAGCTCGCGCTGGACGGTCACTACGTGATGCCCGGCCTCATCGACGCTCACGTGCACCTGGCGGGCGGG
Source organism: uncultured Actinomycetota bacterium (assembly GCA_963849055.1). Taxonomy (GTDB): domain Bacteria; phylum Actinomycetota; class Actinomycetes; order Mycobacteriales; family Mycobacteriaceae; genus Mycobacterium. The sequence continues at coordinate 909,809 of CAWKFI010000006.1, read as the reverse complement.
CGCGCCGACGTCACCGATCAGGAGCTCGGTGTGATCGCCGAACCGAAGCTATTGCGCGCCATGCGGTCCGTGTACGAAGCCCAGCAGATCCTCAAGCGTGGATTCACCACGGTCCGCGACGTGTCATGGAACGGCCTGTACCTCAAGAGGTTGTTCCACGAACAGATCATCCCCGGACCAAAGGTGATCGCCTGCGGACCTGGCCTCACTCGAACGGGTGGGCACGCCGACCTATTTCAGTATCCCCCGGACTTCGTCCGTGAACACGGCGTCTTCGGCATCGTCGCCGACGGTCCCGACGAGATCGTCAAGGCAGTCCGCTACCTGCTGCGTGAAGGCGCCGACGCCGTGAAGGTGTTCGCCAGCGGCGGGGACAACTGGCCGCACGATCGCAATGCCGACGTGCACTACTCCTTCGAGGAGTTGGCTGCCTGCGTTCGGGAGGCGCACCGTCAAAAGGGGACGATGGTGATGTGTCACGCGGAGAATCGCGAGGCGATCGACCTGGCGGTCGAGGCCGGCTGCGACACCATCGAACACGGTGAGGACATCGACGAGGAGTTGGCGGCGAAGATGGCCGGCCGCGGCACCATTCTGGTCCCGACGCTGCAACTGATCGTCAACTGGCACCGCGACTTCATGCCGGTCGGTGAGGCCACGATCACCAAGCCTCGGCCCGACGCGTTCCTCTACCGAGACCACTACGACCTCCACGACCACGCATTCGGTGAGAATCAGAGCCGTCACGCCGTGGAGAGTTTTCAGACTGCCCGATCTGCGGGCGTCAAGATCGCGCTGGGATCGGACACCGTGTACGAGCCGCTGACGCCCTACGGCGAGTACAGCGCATTGGAATTGCGGGCGCTCGTCGAGCACGGAATGACACCGCCTGAAGCGATCACGGCGGCGACCGCCGTCGGTTCCGAAGCAGTGGGCATGTCTCACATTGTCGGCACGGTGGAAGTGGGCAAGCTCGCCGACCTGCTGGTGGTGCGCGCCGACCCGACCAGCGACCCGGCAGTCATCTACGAATCGTCGAACATCTACCTCACCTTCTGCGACGGCAAGCTGACTGTGGAGGACGGCATCCTGGCGTGGTGACTACTGCCGAGGCACTACGCTTGGCGCCACTGGACGGGATCAAGAGGCGCCGTGATGTTCGAAGCTGTCGTGGAGTTTGCTCCCTCTAGCGCGGTAGCCGGCGTTGTCCAGGCCATTGGACTCACCAACCTGCACATGCATCCAGCCGCTCTGGAAATCGTCTACGTCCTGCGCGGCGCGCTCGACGTGAAGGTCGGATGCGAGGACTTCGACCTACGGGTGGGCGATTTCGCCGTCCTCAACCGGGGTGATCCACACCAGCTCTCCGGGTCGGAGGACAACGTGACGGCCGTCCTGCACCTCGACGTCGCACGGTTCCTCGACATCGATCCGCTGGTCGAGCACATCGTCTTCGCGTGCGAGTCATTCGATCTCGCCCGCTACCGCAAGCAGGAGTCGCTTCTGCGCGGCCTGCTCCTCGACCTTCTCGACGCAACCCTGTCGGCCGGGGGCGACGCCGCGAGCTCGGATGCGGTGGCCCGCGAGCTGATGCGCCTGCTGTCCGATGGCTATTCGCTGGAGAACTACTACAACCGACAGTCCCCGCCCACACGTCATCAGCAGGAAAAGTTCCGCACCATCGTGCGTTACCTCTGGCGCTACGCCGACCGGCGAGATGTCCTCGACGTCATCGCCGACGCCGAGCACTTCTCGAAATCCTATGTTTCACACCTGGTCAAGGACATCGGCTCGGTGAGCTTCAGCGATCTGCTGGTGTACTTCCGCGTGGCACGCGCAGAGACGCAGCTCCTGACGACGGATTGCACCATGCTGGAGATTGCCTCGGCCTGTGGATTTTCCGACGTAAAGTACTTCACCCGCAGTTTCGTGAACTGGTTCCACAGCTCACCGTCCGAATACCGGAAACGAAATAAACCGAACATCCTGCGGGACAACGACATCAGCGGGGTGCCCGAAGCGCTCACCACCGACCTGATCCGGGAGCACCGCCGCCACGTCGCGTCGCGCAGCGATGGACCGCGGCTCAGCATGACGCCCATCCTCTTGAAGAATCTTGCCGTGCGTAGGGATCTGTTCAGCTCACCGGCCGCCAGCGGAGCCACGTTCGGCGCCGCTCCGAAAGACGAAATGCGGTCCGGTGTCACTCATCTCGTTCCGATCCAGGTCAATGTTGACCACCTCTCCGCGGACTACCTGTTGGGCGGCTTGGATTCATTCGATCAGATCGGTGCAACGCCGTGCATCGTGCTCGAGTATTCGACGCAGACTTCGACGGTGGACCTGATCTCGGCCCTCGCACAACGGCTCCGCGCCAGGCAAAACCCGTTGGCAATATGGTTGACCTACGGCTCGATCCACGATCGCAGCGGCGTCGACCAGGTGGTCGTCCGCGCACGGGATGACTACCGCCTACAGGTTCAGCCGATCATGTTGCCGTAGAGGTGCTGCCCGCGGCCGCCTCGATCAGCCAACGGGTCTCGGCACACCGCCGAGCGGTGTCTAGCTGTGCTGGTTGTTCGCGGCGATCCGCCTGAATCTCGATGCCAGTCTCATTGCAGCTCTTCGAGTTCGGCCGATAGCTCGGCGTCGCTGTCGCCGAGGCCGAGCAAGAGGGTGCGGAGGATCGCGGCGAGGTCGTTCTGCTGATCCTGGCCGAGCGCCGCGAGGATGCGACGTTCGTTGTCGACGTGGGCGACGACCGCGCGGTCGATGAGCTCCCGGCCCTCGGGCGTGAGCGCGACGACGACCGCGCGCCGGTTGGCGGGATCGACGTCGCGCGTGACGTAGCCCTTGGCGACGAGGCGGTCGAGCCGGTTGGTGACGGCGCCCGAGGTCACCATCGAGGCGCGGGCCAAGGCGCCTGCGGTCATGCCTCCGGGTGAGCCGGCACGCCGGAGGGTAGCGAGGACGTCGAACTCGCCCCTTTCCAGGCCCGAACTCGCTGAAGAGCGCCTTGAGTTCACGCTCGGCGATCCGCGTCACCCGGGATAGACGGCCGAGGACTCCCATCGGCGACGCGTCGAGATCTGGCCGGACGTGGGCCCACTGCTCCACGATGCGGTCGACGGCATCACGGGTCACGAAAACCTCTCAACACTGAATTGTTTGACGTGAAGGTATCACGGGCATACGCTCTTCAGCGTTAAACATTTCAATGTTGAAAGGTTGATCCGATGGCGTCACGTGCCGCGTCCATTGCGCGCACCCGCGGCGATGGCGTGCTGGGAGTGACCGCACTCACCGCGCTCGCGCCCGCCAGTTGGGGCACCACGTACCTGGTCACGACCGATTCCTCCCGCCCGGTTACCCGTTGACGTCCACGGTGATCCGCGCGTTGCCGGCCGGACTGATCCTGCTCGCAGTCACGCGCAAGCTGCCGCGCGGCACGTGGCTCTGGCGCTCATTGCTGCTGGGCACCCTCAACATCGGCGCGTTCAACGCGCTGCTGTTCGTCGCGGCCTACCGCTTACCCGGCGGGGTGGCGGCGACCCTGACCTCCGTGCAGCCGCTGCTCGTCACGGGCCTCGCGTTCCTGTTGCTCGGCGAGAAGCCCACACGGTGGCGGGTCGGCTGGGCACTGGTCGGCGTGGCGGGCGTCGGGTTGATCGTCCTGCGCGGCCAGGTTTCCTTCGACCTGCTCGGCATTCTGGCCGCCATCGCAGCTGCCGGTTCGATGGCAGGCGGTGTCGTCCTGACCAAGCGTTGGGGACGTCCGGAGGGCGCCGGCGCAGCGACCATCGCCGGCTGGCAGCTCACCGCAGGCGGTCTCGTGCTCGTCCCCATCGCGCTCGCGTTCGAGGGACTCCCGCCGGCAATGGATCTTCGCGCGATCGGGGGCTACGCATGGCTGTGTGTCGTTGGATCCCTGCTGACGTACCCGATCTGGTTCCACGGGATCGGCAGGCTGTCCGTGGTCGCCGTGTCGTTCCTCCCCCTCCTCTCCCCCACGGTTGCCACGATCCTGGGCTGGCTGTTCCTGCACCAATCGCTAACACCATGGCAGGGCGTCGGATTCGTGCTCACCCTCACGGCCATCGCCGCCGCGCAGCTGAGCCCCGACGTCGTCCGCAACCTGGTCCGGATCCCCGCTGACAGCCAAAGGAGAATGAGCAGTGCCGCGCACAGTGTTGATCACCGGAGCCACGGGAACCATGTCCACCGCACTGCTCAATGCGTTGCAGGGAGCCAAGATAGACCTCCGCGCGCTCGTCCGCGACGAGTCCAGGGCGGACGGACCTCGCCAGCGGAACGCCGAGGTCGTCGTCGGCGACCTCGACGACCCACGGTCGCTGCCGTCCGCCTTCGAGGGCGTGCACGACGTCTGGCTGCTCACCCCGAACGGTCCGCGCGCTCCAGAGAACAACATGAACGCCGTCTGGGCCGCACGTCAAGCCGGTGTGGAGCGCATCGTGCGGTTGTCCGTCGTCGGCGCAGCCCACACCGCGCCGAACCGCAGCGGCAGGCTGCACGCGTTGTCCGACAGGGAGATTCAAGAGTGTGGCATGCGCTGGACGGTCCTGCGTCCACACTGGTTCATGCAGAACCTGCTGAACGAGGCGGACGACGTCGCCGCCACCGGCGCGTTCTCCCTGAACATGGCGTCGGCACGGATCGGCATGATCGACGCACGGGACATCGCCGAGTGCGCAGCGCGCGTGCTGCTCGACGACCCGGACCGACACCAAGGCCAGACGTACACGCTCACCGGCCCCCGATCGCTGACCTTCGACGAGGTTGCCGACCAGATGAGCCTCGCTCTCGGCAGCCCGATCACGTACCTACCGGTCAGCGACGACGCCAAACGGCGACCCTGCTGGACTACCGCGTCCCGGCCTGGATCATCGAGATGCTCGAGGAGTACGCGCATGCCTACACGAGCGGGTGGGGCGACTTCACCACCGACACGGTCGCCCAACTTCTCGGCCGCCCGCCTCGCGACATCGCCGACTTCGCCCGCGACCACGCCGCAGCGTTCACCTCGGCTGTCGCAGGGCGCGGGATCGGCTAGCGCAACACCACGAACGGGTCGCCGCGGCGGCGGTACACGGTGCCGAACCGTGCGTCGATGCGCAGCCACGCCGGCAGGACGCGGACCCGCACGACCTCGTCGGCGGCCACCGACTCGGGCGCGAACTGGTCGCCGCCCGTCCTACTCTGCGGCAGGAATCTCATTGCGGTCAAAGCGAATACGCAGCGCATCGGGATGCCGACGTGCGTGTTGCCGGAACTGACGGCGACGACCTCCTGATCCAGCAGCGACGCCGGTGGGCCGTGCGCGCTGCCGTGCTCCTTCGCCAGCGCGACGCCGCTCTGCGCGAGGTCGAGAACAGCTCGGGCGGGTACGTCGTCGAGATGGACGAACCCGCTGTCCGGCGGCAGCGCGCTGCGCCACGCCGAGTCCATGGCGAAACCGGGGTCCACGTAACCCGAACGGTCCATCGCGGGTAGCGCACGGGCCAGCGCGTCGGCCCCGGCCGACAGGTCGGCGGGACGCACCCGACCGCCCACGACGCGGCTGGCGAGGACGTCGAAACCGGTGGCCACCCAGGCCACCACCTGACCGCCGGGGCGCTCCCGCAATCGAATCACGCTCGAATCATCCAGACGCAAGGCGCTTTCGACGAACGTGCTGAGGTCTTCGCGGTGCGCGACGTCGTCGAGCCACAGCCCGCGCTCGTGCTTGTTCATCCCCCGGTCGCTTCGCTCCTGCCCGCCGTTCACCGTTGGTAACGCTGCAGATACTCCCGGTGATGCGGCGCCAACCGCACCAGCTTCTGCGCCTCGATGTCGAACGCGGCCAACTGACTCTCGCCGATCACGGCCGGCTTGGAATCAGGATCGGCGAGCGCCGAGCGCACCTCGTAACCGAGGGTGAAGTCGACAGCACGCAGCCGGTTCACCCAAATGGTCACCTGCAGAGGCGAATCCGCCAGTCGGAGCTGGCCCTTGTAGATCACCCGGACCTCGGCGATCAGGAGCCCTGTCGTGGCGAAGTCGTCGGCGAACGGCTTGGCCAGGAACGGGACCCTGGCCTCCTCCAGGATGGTCACCATCGTTGCGTGGTTGACGTGCTGGTACATGTCGATGTCCGACCAGCGCACCGGCACCGGCGTGGTGAATCTCTCCGTCAAGAAGACGTCCCCGTTCCACTCGACCGCGTCATGCTGCGGATCTGGCGCGCTGCCACCGACAGCGTCGCGAGGTCGTGTTGGCCTTCGGTGTAGATCTCGTTGAGGGTGCGGCGCGCCCGCGACACCCGTGAGCTGTTCGTCAGCTCCCATTCCTCGATCTTCTGTTCACCCGTCTCGTCGGGCTCACCCACACCGAGCACGTCGAAGCACAGCGCCCGCAACGATCCGTAAATGTCGTCGCGAATCGCCAAGCGCGCCAAGGAGTGCCACCTGTCGTCGCGTGCCAGCGCGGACACGGCGGTGAGGAGCCCGTCGGTACCGAGGTGGTCCATCAGCGCGAAGTAGGTGTCGGCGACCTCGGCCGGGTCGCGCTCCACGATGTCGGCGACGTCGATGATGTCGAGCAGGCTGTACTGGTAGAGCCCGCTGGCGACCATGTAGGCCAGATCCTCGGACACTCCCTTGTCGGTGAGCTCCTCGGTCTGCTTGGCGACGATGGCGCGGTCGTCGCCGCGCAACCACTCCGACATCCGCGGCGTGAGGGCCGCCACCGTCGCGGCGAAGCGGTTGACTTCGGCGCCGACGGCCAACGGCTGTGGGCGGTAGTTGAGCAACCAGCGGCCGGCCCGGTCGATGAGGCGGCGCAGGTCCAGCGTCATGCGGTCGGTCACCGAGACCGCAACCCCCGCAGCACCCGCGGCCCTGATCTGATGCCACACCTCGCCGACGCGGAAGATCGCGTCGGTGGCGACGTAGCTGCGCACCGCGTCCAACGGCCCGACCCCGACGTCTTCGGTGATCCGGTAGGCGTAGCTGATGCCGCTGGTGTCGACGAGATCGTTGACCAGCATGGTGGTGACGATCTCCCGGCGCAGCTGATGGGTGCGGATCTCCGGACCGAACCGTTCGCGCAGCTGGCGTGGGAAGTACTCGGGCAGCCGGGCGGCGAACACTTCCTGATCGGGCAGCTCGCTGGCGAGCAATCCGTCCTTGAGCGCCAGCTTGACGTGCGCCATCAGCGTCGCGAGTTCGGGCGACGTCAGCCCGAGACCCGCTTCACCACGCCTGCGGATCTCCTTCTCCGGCGGCAGCGCCTCGAGTTCGCGGTTGAGGCCGCGGTCGGCGATCAGGTCCTTCATCTGGCGGGCATGCACGGGCAGCAGACCGGCCGTGTTGGCCCGGCTGGTACCCAGCAGATCGTTCTGAGCGGCGTTGTCTTCGAGCACCAGACGCCCGACCTCGTCGGTCATCGACATCAGGAGCTCGGTGCGTTCGTCGGCGCTCACCTTGCCCGCGGTGACCAACGAGTCGACCAGGATCTTGATGTTGACCTCGTGATCGGAGCAATCGACGCCCGCCGAGTTGTCGAGTGCGTCGGTGTTGACGTGTCCGCCGGCGAGGTCGAACTCGATGCGCCCACGCTGCGTCACACCCAGGTTCCCGCCTTCGCCGATCACCTTGGCGCGCAGCTGGTTTCCGTTCACCCGCACGGTGTCGTTGGCGCGGTCCCCGACGTCGGCGTCCGACTCGGTCTCGGCCTTGATGTACGTGCCGATGCCGCCGTTGAAGAACAGGTCCACCGGCGCCAGCATGATCGCCTTCATCAACGCGGGCGGCGTCATCTCGATGGTGTCTGCGGGCAGACCGAGGGCCTCGCGCACCTGCTTGCTGATCGGGATCAGCTTCTGCTGCCTGCCGAACACGCCGCCGCCCTCACTGATGAGAGCCCGGTCGTAGTCATCCCAGCTGGACCGCGGCAGCTCGAACATGCGCTTGCGCTCTTCCCAGGAGCGGGCGGCATCGGGATTGGGGTCGAGGAAGATGTGTCGGTGGTCGAAGGCGGCGACGAGCCGAATGTGCTTGGACAACAACATGCCGTTGCCGAACACGTCGCCGCTCATGTCGCCGACCCCGACGACGGTGAAGTCTTGCGACTGGGTGTCGATGCCCATCTCGCGGAAGTGTCGCTTCACCGATTCCCAGGCGCCCTTGGCGGTGATGCCCATCGCCTTGTGGTCGTAGCCCACCGAACCGCCGGAGGCGAAGGCGTCGCCCAGCCAGAACCCGTAGGACTTCGCGACGTCGTTGGCGATGTCGGAGAACGTGGCGGTGCCCTTGTCCGCGGCGACGACGAGGTAGGCGTCGTCGCCATCCCGACGGACGACGCCGTCGGGCGCCACGACCGGCACCGCTGGCGGTGTCGACGTTGTCGGTGATGTCGAGGAGGCCGCTGATGAACAGGCGGTAGCACGCCACGCCCTCGTTGCGCTGGGCGTCGCGGTCGGCCGCCGCATCGCCGGTCGGCACGGGCGGCGACTTCAGGACGAAGCCGCCCTTGGCGCCGACGGGCACGATGACGGCGTTCTTCACGGCCTGCGCCTTGACGAGGCCCAGGATTTCGGTGCGGAAGTCCTCACGGCGGTCCGACCAGCGGAGTCCGCCGCGCGCGACGTTGCCGAACCGCAGGTGGACGCCCTCGACCCGCGGTGAGTAGACGAAGATCTCGTATTTCGGCCGGGGCAGCGGCAATTCGTCGATCAGGCCCGGATTGAGCTTGACCGACAGCACGTTCTGCTCGCGCGCCGAACCGGGCCGGGTGACGAAGTAGTTGGTGCGCAACGTCGCCTGGATCATCGAGGCGAACGCGCGCAGCACGCGGTCGGTGTCCAGGCCGACCAACGCGTCGATGCCTGCGGCGACGGCGGCTGCCGCCGCGGACGCGTCGTGCTCGGCACCTTCTGACGGGTCGAACAGGGCCTCGAACAACTCGACCAGCGAGCGCGCCGTTTGCGGGTTGGCGTTGACCACCGTCTCGATGTACGACTGGCTGTACGGAAAACCGGCCTGCCGCAGGTACTTTGCGTAACTGCGCAGCACGGTCACCTGCTGCCAGGTCAGCCCCGCCCGCAGCACCAACTCGTTGAACCGGTCGATCTCGACGCGGCCGTGCCAAATCGCGGTGACGGCGTCGGCGAAGAGGGCTGCGGTGGCTTCGCGCGCCGCGGCGTCGTGCTCCTCCGAAATCACCCGCTGCGCCGAGATCTTGAACTGATAGATCCACACCGGCATGCCGTCGCGCCGGGTCACGGTGAAGGGCCGCTCCTCGAGCACCACGACACCCATCGACTGCAACATCGGCAGCAGCTCGCTCAAGGACGCCGAACGTCCGCCCAGGTACCAGGTGAGCTGCGAGGTCTGACCCTCCTCGCCCTCGGAGAACATCAGCTTGACCGAGTTGTCCTGCAGCTCTTCGATGATCGCGATGTCACCGATAGCGTCCAGCGGGTTGAACGCCTGCTTGTAGACCTCGGGGAACGCCGCGGCGTAGTGCTCGGCCTCGACCTGGCCGATCGATCCCGACTTCACCGCACCGATCAACCGGTCGCCCCACGTGCGGGACGCTTCGGTCAGCAGACCCTGGATCCTGGTCTCATTCTCCATCGACGTGTCGACATCGGCCGGACGCGAACCCTCCGGGAGCCGGACGGTGAAATGCACCACCGCCCACGGTGATTCGCTGACCCGGGCGGTGTATTCGATGCTGACGCCGCCCAGCTCGCGGACCAGGATGTCCTGCATCTGCAAGCGGACGGCGGTGGTGTAGCGGTCGCGCGGCAGATACACCAGGCAGGACACGAAGTGGGCGAGCTTGTCGGCCCGCAGGAACAGCAGCGCGCGACGCCGCGAGCCCAGGTCGACGACGGCCTTTGCCATTTCCAGCAGATCCTGCGCGCCGAGCGCGAACAGCTCCGAACGCGGAATGGTCTGAATGATGTCGAGCAGCAGCTGCCCCGGGTGGCCGGGCTCGCCCTGCGCCAACGCCAAGGCTTCCGTCACCCGCCGGGAGATCAGCGGGATCTCGAGCACGTTGGCGTTCGACGCGGCCACGGTGAACAGCCCGACGAACCGGTGCTCCACCACCTGCCCGTCGAGAGCTTCGCGGACCACCACGATGTACGGGTACGCGCCGTAGCGCAGGAAGCTCGGCATCGTGGCCTGGGCGAGCACCAACAGGTCGTCGGGGCCCGTCAGCTGCGGGAGCACGTCGGTGCGCAACCGGAGCACGCCGAGGCGGCTGGTCGGCTCGACCGACGCCGACCCGTCGCGCACGAGGCAGCGTTGATAGCCCAGAAGGATGAAGTGGCCGTCGGCGAGCCAGCGCAGCAGCGCGGCGACGTCGCGGCGGTCGTAACTCGGAAAGTGACCGGAGTGGTCGGCGTCCAACGCGTTGGCCAGACCGACCAGGGTCGCATTCAGCGAGGCGCCGTCGAGCGCCACCTGCCGGGCGTCGGCGAGCACCTTGGGCAGCAGGTCGGCGGCCTCGTTCACCGATGCGGCGTTGGCCGACGGCGACAGCGCGACGTGGATCCACGTCTCGTCGATGCCGTCGCGAGGAGCGTGCGGATCGGCCACGGGCCGCATCTCGACGACCTCGCCCGCCGGGTCACGTCGTACCCGGAACACCGGGTTCATGATCGCGACGTAGGCGACGCCGAGCCGGTGCAGCAACACCGTGACGGAGTCCATAAGCATCGCGCTCTGATCGGTGACCAGCTGAAGCGCGGGCCCGAAGCCGGCGGCGTCATCCGCGCCGTACACCGCGACCTTGGTCTGTCCGATCGACCGCTGCCCGCCCACCCGACCGTGCGCGGCCAGCATCGCCGGCGTCACCAGCCTGCCGATGATCGACTGGCCCATCGGCGCGGTCACCGCCGAATCGGCGGCGGGCGAATCACCGTGCGGGCCTTGATACGTCTCGAGGTACGCCCTGGCGAGCCGAGCCGTGCCGTCTTGGCTCAGGACCGTCGTATCGGCGGATCCGTCGAAGTTCTGGCCGCTCCGCGGATTCACCGTCATACCGATCGCTCCTGACTCACAACCCCCGCACCGACATTGGCACGCAGATGCGACAGTAATCTCCCCCCGGGTCGCTCCGCTCCTTCCCCGCCGGAAAGCCGCCCCCGCAGTCCCTCTGGCCCTACCCGCCGGATCAGTCGCGCGTGAGCCTGCGGTGCGTCACCCGGTGCGGACGCGCGGCATCGACGCCGAGACGCTCGACCTTGTTCTCCTCGTAACCGCCGAAGTTGCCCTCGAACCAGAACCACTTGGCCTCGTTGTCCTCGTCGCCCTCCCACGCCAGGATGTGCGTGCACGTCCGGTCCAGGAACCAGCGGTCGTGGGAGATGACCACCGCACAGCCGGGGAAACTCTCCAGCGCGTTCTCCAGCGAGGACAGGGTTTCGACGTCGAGGTCGTTAGTCGGCTCGTCGAGCAGGATCAGGTTGCCACCCTCCTTGAGGGTGAGCGCGAGGTTGAGCCGGTTGCGTTCGCCGCCCGACAGCACGCCTGCTGGTTTCTGCTGGTCGGCACCCTTGAACCCGAATGCGGAGACGTACGCCCGCGAGGGGATCTCGTTCTGGCCGACCTCGATGTAGTCCAGACCGTCGGACACGACCTGCCAGACGTTCTTCTTCGGGTCGATGCCGCCACGGCTCTGGTCGACGTAGCTGAGCTTGACCGTCTCACCGATCTTGACCGTGCCGCTGTCGGGCTGTTCGAGGCCGATGATGGTCTTGAACAGCGTGGTCTTGCCGACACCGTTGGGTCCGATGACGCCGACGATGCCGTTTCGGGGCAGCGTGAACGACAGGTCCTTGATGAGCTGGCGGCCCTCGAAGCCCTTGTCGAGGTGCTCGACCTCGACCACGATGTTGCCGAGCCGCGGCCCGGTCGGGATCTGGATCTCCTCGAAGTCGAGCTTGCGGGTCTTCTCCGCCTCGGCGGCCATCTCCTCGTAGCGGCTCAGCCGTGCCTTGTTCTTGGCCTGTCGCGCCTTGGCGCCGGAGCGCACCCACTCCAGCTCGTCCCTCAGCCGCTTCTGCAGCTTGACGTCCTTGCGGCCCTGCACCGCGATGCGGTCGGCCTTCTTCTCCAGGTAGGTGGAGTAGTTGCCCTCGTACGGGTAGGCGCGACCACGGTCGAGTTCGAGAATCCACTCGGCGACGTTGTCCAGGAAGTACCGGTCGTGGGTGACGGCGAGGATGGCGCCCTTGTAATCGGCCAGGTGCTGCTCGAGCCATTGCACGCTCTCGGCGTCGAGGTGGTTGGTCGGCTCGTCGAGCAGCAGCAGATCCGGCTTGGACAGCAGCAGCTTGCAGAGCGCGACGCGGCGCCGCTCACCACCGGAGAGGTGGGTGACCGGTTCGTCGGGCGGCGGACACCGCAGGGCGTCCATGGCCTGCTCGAGCTGCGAGTCCATGTCCCACGCGTCGGCGTGGTCGAGGTCCTCCTGCAGCCGGCCCATCTCCTCCATCAGTTCGTCGGAGTAGTCGGTGGCCATCAACTCGGCGACCTCGTTGAACCGGTCGAGCTTGACCTTGATCTCGCCGAGGCCTTCCTCGACGTTGCCGCGGACGGTCTTCTCTTCGTTCAGCGGCGGTTCCTGCTGCAGGATGCCAACCGTGGCGCCGGGCTGCAGAAACGCGTCGCCGTTGTTGGCGTGGTCCAGACCGGCCATGATCCGCAAGACGCTCGACTTGCCCGCCCCGTTGGGACCGACGACGCCGATCTTCGCGCCCGGAAGGAAGTTCAGCGTGACGTCGTCAAGGATGACCTTGTCGCCGTGCGCCTTGCGGACCTTCCGCATCGTGTAGATGAATTCGGCCATGCCGTGATGTTGCCTTTCGCTTCGCGAGAACTGCTCGGCACCCATCCTAGGCGTGACCGATCAGGGTCAAGCCGACAGTGGCAGCCCCTGGGCAGCGTCCTCTTGTTCGTCGTCTTCTTCGTCTTCGTCGTCACCGTCGTCACCGTCGGCGTCCGCGTCGATGACGGCGGTGGGCTCGACAGGTTCCTCGTCCGCAGGCCGCTTCGGATGTTCGATCCGAACGATGCTGCGCGCCAGATCCGGGCCCACCGCGGTGGCCCGCACCTCGACCGACGAGCGCCGGTTGCCCTCGCGGTCGTCGTACTCGCTGGTGTAGACGTGACCGACCACGATGACCGGGTCTCCCTTGGTGAGCGAGGCGCTCGCACCGGTGACCAGGCGGCCCCAGCAGCTCACCGAGACGAACAACGTGTTGCCGGCCTCCCATGTTCCGTCGGCGGTGCGGCGGCGCGAGTTGCTCGCGACGCGGAACTTGACGACATCCTGATCGCCGACGCGACGGTGGATCGGGTCGTTGACGATGTTGCCCGACCACGGTGAACGGTGTCTCGAACATTGCGATTCCTTTCGTATGCGGCGGCGCGGTGCGCGTCAGCCGGTGCCACCAATGCACCGCGTGACGCCGACGCCGGGCGGCGGCACCGACGCCGACGGCGCGCGGGCTGTGGATGAAATCCGCTCTGTGGACGAGCGGTGATACCTGTCGCCCGCTAGGTTTGTCGGCATGACGGTGTGGATCAGCCGCCGCGACGGCGCCGAAACCCAGGCCGACCTGGACACCAGCGCGCGCAGCGATGGCGCCCTGGGCCGGATCCGGCTGGCGGTCAAGGACAACGTCGACGTCGCGGGTCTGCCGACGACCGCGGCCTGCCCGGAGTTCGCCTACGCCCCAGACCGCGACGCGGCGTCGGTCGCGGCGCTGCGCGCGGCGGGCGCGGTGGTGGTCGGCAAGACGAATCTCGACCAGTTCGCCACGGGACTCGTCGGCACCCGGTCGCCGCACGGCGCGGTGCTCGACAGCCGCAGGCCCGACTACATCAGCGGCGGCTCCAGTTCGGGTTCGGCGGTGGCGGTGGCCAGCGGGGAAGCCGATATCGCCATCGGCACCGACACTGCCGGTTCGGGACGGGTGCCCGCCGGCCTGCAGGGCATCGTCGGCATCAAGCCGACGTTCGGCGTCGTCAGCACCGACGGGGTCGTGCCCGCGTGCGAGTCCTACGACTGCGTCACGATCTTCGCCCGCGACCTCGAGCTGGCCAACCGCGCGATGGGCGTGATGGCCGCGGGTGCGCCGCACCGGCCGTGGCCTGCCGACGTGAAGCTGGCGGCGCCGCCCAACCCCGTCGTGGCCGTGCCCGCCGAGCTCCCCGAACTCGACGAGGTCTGGCGTGCGGCCTTCGACGCCGCGGTCCGTGCGCTGACCGATGCCGGGGCACGCGTCGTCACCGTCGACGTGGCGCCGTTCCTGGCCGCGGCAAAGCTGCTGTACGACGGCGCGCTGGTCAGCGAAAGGTACGCGGCGGTGGGTGAATTCGTCGACTCACACCCTGACGCCACACTCGACCCCACGGTCGGCCGGATCGTCACGGGGGCACGCGACGTGCCCGCCCACCGGCTGGTCCGCGACCGCCGCGAGGTGCAGCGGCTTCGCGGGGTGGCGATGGCGTCGCTCGACGGCGTCGATGCGTTCCTGGTGCCGACCGCGCCGATGCACCCGAGCCTCGCCGACGTCGCCGCCGATCCCATCGGGGTGAACTCCCGGATGGGGACGTACACGAACTTCTGCAATCTGTTCGACATGTGCGCGGTGTCGGTGCCCGCGGGTATGGCGGGTGACGCACAGTTCGGCGTCACCGTGCTGGCCCGGGCATTCGAGGACGCGGTCGCGCTCGACGTCGCGGCAATGGTGTCCGGAGTCGACGGGCCGGAGGAGGCGTGGCCGGTCGCCGCGGCGGACGTCACCGAGGTGGTCGTGTTCGGCGCGCACCTGCGCGGCGGACCGCTGGTGCATCAGCTCACGGACCTCGGTGCGCGCTGGGCGGGCGAGCTGACGACGTCGGCGCGCTACCGGATGACGTTGCTGGCGTCGACGCCGCCCAAGCCCGCGATCACCCGGATGCCCGACGGCGGCGCCGCGCTGAAGGCGCACCGGTGGCTGCTCTCCCCCGCTGCGCTGGGTCGTTTCCTGGTCGGCCTGCCCGCGCCGATGCAACTGGGCAAGGTGGAGTTCGACGACGGCTCCTGGCGCACCTCGTTCGGGTGCGACGGCGCCGCGGCCGACGCGGGCGTCGACATCAGCCGGTACGGCGGCTGGGCGGCAGCCGTCGCTGCCGGCGCCGTGAGCTAGAAGCCCTTACCGCGACTCAGCGTCCCGCCGGGCCATCTCGGCCAGCATCCGGTTGTAGGCCGCCAGGTCGGCGTCGTCGTCGCGGTCGGCGGCGCGATCTAGCCGGGTGGCATCGCGTTGATCGCTGCGCCGCCACTGGATCAGCAGCGCGATCAGCACCACGACTAGCGGGACTTCGCCTGCCGCCCAGGCGATTCCGCCGCCAAGGCGTTGGTCGCCGATGAGGTCGGTGTGCCAGTACAGCTTCAGCGATTCGTAGAAGCTGCCCGCCAGGACGGCCTGGGTACTCATCAGCACCACGCCGAAGAACGCGTGCAGCGGTAGCGACGCGAACACCATCGCCAGCTTCCCCAACGACGGGATGGGCCGCGGCGTCGGGTCGACCCCGATGACGACCCAGTAGAACAGGTAGCCGCTCAGCAGGAAGTGCAGGTTCATCGCGACGTGCGCGGGATGGCTGCCTGCTGCCGCGTCGAAGATGCCGCCGAAGTACAGCCCGTAGAAGCCCGCGACGAACACCACGGTGGCGATGATCGGGTTGGTCAGGAACTGCGAAACCCTGCTGTGCAGTGCGGCCAGCAGCCACTCGCGCGGGCCGGGCGGATCGGCACGCCCCGCGGCGGGCAGTGCCCGCAGGGCCAGCGTGACGGGGGCCCCCAGCACCAGCAGCACGGGCACCAGCATCGACAACAGCATGTGGGCGGCCATGTGCATGCTGAACATCACGGGCATGTAGCGGCCCACACCGGAGGACGTCGCGAACAGCAGCACGGCACATCCGCACAGCCAGGCGACGATCCGTCCGGTCGGCCACGCGTCCCCGCGGCGACGCAACCTCAGCACCGCGAACACGTACAACGCCGCGAAGACGATCGCGGCGGTGCCGAAGATCAGGTCGAAGCGCCAGTCGAAGAGCACCCGCGCCAGCGTGGGTGGCCCGTCGAAGTCGTAGCCGACCTCGATGACCGGGATCGAGGGGTTGTACACCAGCGGTGGTGGAGGCGGCGTGCGCCCCAGTGCGACGGCGATGCCGAAGGTCAAGCCGAACACGGCCGCCTCGATCAGCGCCAGCCGGATCAGCGGCCGCCGGGCCTCGGGGTCGGCGGCCAGCGCGGCCACGCCACGGCGCCGCTGCTGCCAGCCGATGACGCCGAGCGTGCACAGTGCGACGACCTTGCCGACGACCAGCCAGCCGTACTGGCTGTGCACCAGATCGCCGAGCCGGATCCGCACCAGGGCGTTGACGACGCCGGACAGCCCCATCGCCACGAAGCACCACAGCGCGACCGCCGAGAACCGGCGCGCCGCCAGGTCGGCATGTTCGCCACCGCGCAGGGCATGCACCAACAGTGCCAGCAGGCCGCCCGCCCACACCGCTCCGGCGATCAGGTGGATCAGCAGACTGTTCGTACCCACGTCGTGCGATCCGCCGGCCGAGGAGTGACCCGTCATCGCGAGGGGTAACAGCGTGGCCAGTGCGCCGGCGAACAGCAGCGGCGTCCACGACCAGCGCAGCACCGGAAGGCTGATCACCATGACGATGGCGGCGAGCAGCGCCGTCCACCGCCATGTTCCGGCCGTGTCGATCAGGCCGGCCACCGACCAGATGGCCGACGGGCTGAGCCGGCTGGCCAGCGGTTGCCCGGTGACGTCGGAAACCGTCAGCGGCACCAGCAACGCCGCGCACACCGCCCACGCGCCCGACGCGAACGTGCCCACCCGCAGGGCGCGGTAGCCCGACGCGTCGAGGACTCCGTTGGCCTGCGGCGGCACCAGGAAGGCGGCCAGGAGGAACGACCCGACCGCCACGACGGCCGCGATCTCACCGGCGGCCCGCACGAACGGCAGTCCGTAACTGGTCACCGGTCCGGGGTTGGGCAGGCCGGTGGCGGTCAGCGCGTCGGCCAACGACAGCGCGGCGAGGCCCGCGGCGGTCACGCCGGCCAGCAGTCCGACGCCGACGAGCACCGGCCACACCGGGCTGCTGCGCACCTTCAGCGCGACCGTCGTCATGGCACCAGCGTATTTCGTCCGGCTGGATGTCCCCGATGAGCCCGGCGGTCAGGCGTCGGCGACCGTGCGACGGCGCTCCTGTTCGCGCGCAATGAACTGCTCGCGTGAGATCTGCTCGACCTGGTCCATGTCGCGAAGAACGTTCTGCAGTTCGGTGGCGAAGGCCTGGCGCCGCTCGGCGAGGTCCGCCGCGGGTTCGAGCAGATGCTGGTCGGCAGCCACCTGGCGGGCGGTGGCGAACAGCAGCGCCGACACTGCTTCATTGCTGCGTACCCGGTCCTGCGCGACGTACTGGCGACCGACCCCGAGCGCCTTCGTCGTCAGGGCCTTCTCGTCGATCTCGGCGGGGGCGTCGAGCAGCACGTCGGCGATCAGTGCGTACGCCTCGAAGAACGGTCGCAGCATGGCGCCGGCGACGAGCGGTCGTTTGGCGCGCAGCATCGCACCGATGTGGTCGCCCCCGGCCGCGACGTTGGCCTCCCAATCGTCGAGCCACGACATCTCCTCGGCGATGTGCTCGCGGAATGCCGCCGAATCGGCGAAGTAGAAGTCGAACTTCAACAGATCGCGCAACCGCATCGCCTGCGTCCAGAACGCCTCGAGTCGGTCGCCGTCGGCCCGGCAGGCGTGGGCGAGGGAGAGGTCGACGATGGACGTTTCGAGGAACGCGTGGATCAACGTGTTCCGGTAGAAGGCGCCCTCGTGCTCGTCCTCCGGAGCGATGCGCCACACCGTCTCCCGACCGCCGTCCACCCGGGTGATGGGGTGGCCGTTGGACAGCGCGTCGACGGCCGCGCGCACGCCGTCGGGGGTACGTAACCGCAAGGCGCTGTTGGTCATCGGCGCCTGCTTGCGCTCCAGATAGTCCAGGGAGTCCTGCAACGTGTGGTGCAGCTGGTCGAGGGTGAGCGCGACGCCGCGGCTGGCCAGCAGCAGGGCCGACACCAGGCCGGTCGCGTTGACCGGGGTGGCTCGCAGGATGCGCCAGGCGACCTCGAAGGCCATCTTCTGCATCGCCAGGCGTTTGGCGGCTTGGTCTTCGGCCATCGAGCCGTGCGGTTCGCCGAGGTACTCGCGCATCGACACGGCCTCGGGGAACCGGACGTAGATCTTGCCGTAGTTGCGCTCGCCCTGGGCCTTGATGAAGTTGTACAGCCAGGACAGCCCCTCGGGCGTCTTCTCGCCGCCGCGGGCGTAGGCGGCGTACTCGGCGGTCTCGTGCAGTTGATCGAAGCTGATGGAGACGGGTTGCAGCAGAATGTCATCACTGCGCCCGTCGAGATAGGCGTCGGCGACGTAGGCGAGCAGACCGAGCTTGGGCGGCAACATCTTTCCGGTACGCGACCTGGTGCCCTCGATGGACCAGCTGAGGTTGAACCGCTTCTCGACGATGTAGCCGACGAACTGTTTGAGCACGTACTTGTACAGCGGGTCGTCGAGCTTGCGGCGGATGAAGATGGCGCCCGAGCGGCGCATCAGCGGCCCCATGAAGCCGAACGACAGGTTGATGCCGGCGAACGTGTGGACCGGGGGCAGCCGGTTTTCCTGCATCGCGACGGGCACGATCACGCCGTCGAGGTAGGACCGGTGCGAGAACAGCAGCACCGCCGGGTGATCTTCGAGTGCGCGCCGCATCGACTCGACCTCGAGGCGGTCGTAGTCGATGTTCGGGTCGAACCCGCGGCTGAAGATGGCGCGGCCCAGCGACGGGATGAGGTCGACCGAGAACCGGCTCCAGCCGGTCGCGAGCTCGTCGAGCATCTTCCCGGCTTCCTCAACGGAGGCACCGGGAATGTCCTCGAGTCCGGCGCGAAACCGGGTGGACGCCAACATCTCTGGCTTGACCAAGCGCGGGGACTTGTACTCCGGACCTAGGAGGCGCAGCTCGACGCGTTCGATGGCCAGGATGGCACGTCGGATGACGAAGCGCGCGAAGTCACGCGGATTCTCCGCGACGGTGATGTCGCTCCACTGCTGACGCAGTTCGGACACCTTCGCGGGATCGCCTGCCACCACGCGTGCCCGCGTCGGATCCTTGCGGAGGATGCGTCCCTGGATCAGGTCCGGCGGCCGGTAGGTGTCGCGGCCCGAGAGCAGCGCCACCACCTTGGATCGCGTGGGCAGACCGCCCGGCACCCAGAACACCCGCACCGGCACAACCGATCGGTCCTCGTCGGCTTCGAGGAGTTCGACGAGTTGCGCCAACGCGGTGGGCGGCGGGTCGTCGTCACCTGGCAGTTGCAGCACCTCGACGCGCGCATCGGGATGTTGTTGGCGCTGCCGCTCGAGCCAGCCGTTGAGCAGTTCGAGTTCTGCGGGCGAGGAGACCGACGCCAGGACCAGCGTGTCCTCGGTCGGGCTGAAGGTCGCCAGGTCGTCGCCGGGTCCTTTCACCGCCGGCCCTTCGCGCCGCCGTGTTGCTGGCCCGTGGCCGGATCCTTCTGGGCGGCAGCCTTCTTGGCCGCGGCGGACTCCTTCGCGGCGGTCTTGGGCGTCGCCTTGGTGGCCGTCTTCTTAGCAGGCGCCTTCTTGGCGGGCGCCTTCTTGGCCGCAGCCTTCTTGGCGGGCGCCGTCTTCGCGGGCGCCTTCTTGGCCGGCTTCTCGGCCGTCGTCCTGGCTCGCGCGTAGAGCGGTGCGTCGGGCAGGCCGTCGTGCGGCCACGCCTTCAACGTGTCGAGGTAGAGCTGGCGCACCTCGGCGATGCGCTCCTCGAGGTTGTCGGTGGTCCAGTCGTCGATCGGGATCGGCGGGAAGACGGCGACGTCGACGGTGCCCGGATTGAAGGTGCTGGAATTGCGCTCGGCGATGACCTCCGCGTTGCGGATGACGATCGGCACGATCGGGATCCCGGTCGCCATGGCGATGCGGAACGGCCCCTTCTTGAACGGGCCCACCTCGGTGGTGTCCAGCCGCGTACCCTCCGGCGCGATGAGCACCGAAAGGCCCTTGCGGGCAAGCTCTTCCATCTTCCGCAGACCCTCGACGGCGGCCTTGGGGTCTTCGCGGTCGATGAAGGCGGCGTCCATCATCTTGCCGATGGTGCCCATCAACGGGTCCTTCTCGAGTTCCTTCTTCCCCACGGAGGTGAAGTTGTCGCTGACCAGCCTGCCCGCGATGAGCGGGTCGGCCTGGTTGCGGTGGTTGAAGATGAAGACGGCCGGACGCTGCGCGGTGAGGTTCTCCTCGCCGAGGATGTTGAGGTCGATGCCGATCGACGTCATCAACAGCCGGCTCCAGTTGGACGTGAAGAAGTTGACGCCGGTGCGACGGTTGCGGGTAAGCAGGCCAAGTCCGATGGCGCCCGCTGCGACCGGCACCATCGACGCGATGCCCGCGATGGTGCGAATTTGTGACACCGGGCTGCTGCCGCTGCGGCTGGTGAACCGCAGGACCGGCCAACCGCGCTTCGCGGCCACGGCGGCAAGCTTGCCTGCGGGGTTGGTCGGCCGCGGGTTGCCGACCAGGTACATGAGCGCGACGTCCTCGTCGCCGTCGGCGTAGAAGTAGCTCTGCGCCAGATCGACGCCGTTCTTGGCGGCGAATTCCTGGACGGCCCTTGCCTTTCCGGGTCCCCACAGGATCGGTCTGACCACTTCTCCGGTGATCAGACCGTCGTCGTCGGTGGCGAACTTGTTGGACAGCACGTTGTCGATGCCGAGGAACCGGGCGACGGGTTCGACCTGAACCGTCAGGGCCGACGAACTGAGGACGACGGTGTGGCCGCGCGCCATGTGGGCGCGCACCAGGTCGCGCATCTCGGGGTAGATGCGACTTTGGACGTGCTGGACGAAGAGCCGCTCGCCGAGTTCGTCGAGATCGCTCAGGGAGTTGCCGTGCAGCATGCGGGCGCCCTTGCCGATCAGGTCCTCGAATTCCGAGCGGCCCAGCTGGTGATTGAGGCCGGCCTGCACCATGCCGATGAACTCGCCGACGCTCATCTGGCCGCGCCGCAACCGATCCCGCGTCATGAGCACGCCGGTGAAGCCGGCGACGAGGGTGCCGTCCAGGTCGAAGAAGGCGCCTACCTGCGGGCCCTCCGGGCTGGCTTCGATCTCGGCGACCGAGCCGGGCAGGCGGACGATGGGGTTGCCGCCGCGACGGCCGGACTGTCCGTTCGGCGAACTCATTGCGCGGCACTCCCATTGGACGAGGTGGAGGACGATTCACTCGCGTCGTGCGTGAACGACGCCGGGGCCGACCGTCCGTCGCCGGCGAGGGCGAGGACCTCGTCGAAGCCGGCAAGCAGGCAGCGGGCGAACAGGTCGGTGTCGGCGATGGCTGCCCTGTCATAGCGGGTGGTGATGGTGCAGTAGCCAGTGCGCGAGATCAGCACAGCCATCATCGCGACACCCGGCAGCGGCCCAACGCCGTAGTGGCGCAATATCTTCGCACCTGCCACGAAGGTTTCGCCGGGGTAGAGGGCCACGTTGCTGGCCTGCACGTCGGTGTTGACGATCGATCCGGCGACGCTCTCGAGTACGGCGTCGGGCAGCAGGCTGATCACCGGCGCCATGACGCCGACCACGTCCATCGCGCGCTCCTCGCGCCTGCTGGTCATCTGCGCGCGGACCTTCTGGATGCGCGTGGTGGGGTCGACGACGCCGACCGGCGCCGCGATGTTCACGCCGACGAATCGGTTCCCGCCCGCCGGATCGGAGTCCGAACGCATGTTGACCGGCACGGCCATCGGCAACGTTTCGATGGGGATGCCCTTGGCCTCGTGGTAGAGCCGAAGCGCCCCGCACAGGCCGGCGAGGTACGCGTCGTTGATCGAGCCACTGGCCGCCTTCGACGCCTTGTGTAGGTCGCTCAACTTGATGTCGATCGCCTCTGTCCGCGTCGTCAAGCTGCGTCGGCGCAGCAGCGGCGACGATTCGGCTACCGGAGCCATCACTCGTTGACTGGACCTCGCATAGTCGACGACCCCACCGACGGCGGAGACGGGGTCCCGGACCACCCGGCCGACCACGTGCGCCGCTCCCCCGAGCGCCCCGAGGATGCCACCGGCGATGGAGCCCGGCAGCCGGTTGAGGCCCTGGCGCATGAGGTCGTTGGGCGAAAGGTCCTGAGGAATCGGCAGTGGCGCCTGCGCGGGCGGCGCGGGATCACGCTCGAGGTCGTAGATGTTGGCGAACATCTCGACGCTGCCGACACCGTCGGTGACCGCGTGGCTCAGGTGCAGCATCGTGGCGGCGCGGCCGTCGGCGAGCCCCTCGACGAGCGTCGCCGTCCACAGCGGGCGGGAGATGTCCATCGGGGATTGCAGCGCGATCTCGGCGAGGTCCAACACCTCGCGCAGCGTGCCCGGCGCGGGTACCCGCACGCGGCGCACGTGGTAGTCGAGGTTGAAATCCGGGTCGACGACCCAGCGCGGTGCCGCCGTGGGCAGCGTCGGCATGACGACCTTCTGCCGTAGCCGAAGCGCCTTGCGGGAGGCGTTCTCGAACCGGGCGCGGAAGCGGTCCCAATCGGGAGTGCAGTCGAGCAGCTCGACGCCCATGATCCCCGAGCGGGTGCGTGGATTGGCCTCGCCGCGATGCAGCAGCTGGTCGAACGCACTCAGTTCCTCGGGTAGTCCGGCCGCATCCAACTCCGGCACGTCGCTCATGGCGTTTCGCTCCCCTTCCCGCTGCTCTGAATGCTGGCTCTACGCTAGTCCGCCGCTCGATGCGGCGGGTCGCAATAACGTGTGTTCTGGGAGCGTTGCCACGGAAGCCGGAAGATACACTCACCAGGCGCTGCCCCCGTAGCTCAGCGGATAGAGCAACCGCCTTCTAAGCGGTCGGTCGCAGGTTCGATCCCTGCCGGGGGCGCAAATTTCTCGGATGACGTCGGTCGATGCTCGACGTTTCGTCGTCGGGTGATGGCTGCCAGTGTTTCGGCTGATGCTTTACACCTGCGTCGGCTGATCCTTGACACTCCCGTGCCGAGGGAGAGGAGCGTGGTCGGACTTACATCGATCTCGGACAGCGAACCCGGGGCACCTAAGTTGGATCGTGCGCCCGCAAAGCCCCGAACCGTCCCACTCAACTGTTCGCCAACGTCGATTCCTTGCGTTCCGTGACCGAGGTGCGCTCGAGGTACCGACTGATGTCCGTGCGCATCCGCTCCTCGCGCCAGTACTCGCCGTGGCCCAGGGTCTCCTTCTCGGCGAGTTCGGTGACGTCGACGTTGTCGCGGGCACTGAGTTCGGGCAGGGCAGTGCCGATCGGGTCCGTCTTGCGCCAGTAGTTGCGCCACCGCGACCCCTGGCACGTCATCTGGCGCGCCGTGCGGAAGAAGTCCGCATCGAAGTAGCGTGGAAAGAACGTCGCGTACAAGGAGTGCAGCGGAGATCCACAGGTATACAAGGCGATTCGGTTGGACGGTTGGCGATCCACGTCGTACAGCTTCACCTTGAGCGCCTGGCGGTCGGTCATGCCCTCCGCGCGGCGTTCGGTCCAATGCCCGCCCCGGACGAACCACGCGCACACCACGGAGCCCTGGCTGTGGCCGACCAACGCGATCGGCTGATCCGGGTAGTCCAGCACTAGGTCGTTGATCGCCTGCCGGATGCCGGACAGCAGCGCGCGTCGGTAGGAGGCACCGGCGAGCGGATGAAGATCCGGTGCCCAGAAGCCGGCGATGTCGGCGACCGAACCGAAGGTCCGTCGCAGCCGGTCGGCGATCGCCTCCGGTCTGCGCAGAATGATGAAGACGATCGCGACGGCACCGAGGATCTTCAGGACGATCAGCAGGCGGCCGATGAATGGACCCTGTGCAGGTGCGAACCAGAAGATCATCCCGACCCAGACCACCGAGGTGGCGATCATAGCCACGATCACTGCGGGCGCGAGGTGTTCGGGCAGTTTCTCTACCAGCAGGTGAGTCCTGCTCGGCGGCTTGGTCTTCCGCAACCGGCCCCCGCGCACCGCGCCTTCGGACGACTCGGCCTCAGGCGTGCGTCCTCGCCGACGCCCCCACAGTTCGACCCACAGCAACCCACCGACGACGATGACCATGACGAGGAAGAAGATCGGGATGAGATCGATCAGCAGTGCCTTGCCGATGGTGATCACCACCTGCTCGGAGCCGTACAGATCGTCGGGTTTGGGCAGCAGTACATTGCCGATCGGTTCGATGAAGCCCGCCTGCGATGGTGCGCTGTGCACCACCCGTTCGGGATTGAACGGCAGGAGGCTGGTCACGCTGGCGGTGAACAGGCGCAGGATCGAACCGGCGGCGTGCAGGAGTGACACCGCCAGAACCAGCAGCAGCGCCGCGCCGGCGAAGCCCGCTCCTCCGCGTCCCTTGCGAATCCCGCAGGCGCACAACACCAGCGCGACGGCCCAGACGATCACCGTGGTGTGGCAGACGATCGTCATCATCGGATCGACGGCGTTCACCTTGCCACCGCGCCCAGCGATGAATTGATGCAACGGGCCTGTGGTGTGGGAGGCGGGCTTCGAGTGCAGATACACCATCAGGCCGACGAGCGCCGCGATGCTCAGGACGGAGATGATGGCGCCGCCCTTGTCGACCAAGGCCCGTCCCACGATCATCCGGTACACGATGAACACGATGAGGAGGCCGGGCCCCAAGACCTGCAGCACGATCACCGTGAGTCGGTCGTCGTCGACGGTGACGGCCCGCCAGGCCGTTTCCAGGATCACGGTGATCCAGGCAGCCATCGCGACGGTCAAGCAGATGCTGGCGATGCCGATCCCCACCCGCATCGCGTGGCGCGGCAGTCGGTCCTTGGGCTCCATGTATCCCGCCACGTTGAGCAGTGTGAACGGAAACGCGAGGTACCAGCTGAGGTGGCGGGTGATCTGCCGATTCGCTCGACTCCAGTTCACCAGCCTCAGCTTGTGTGCGGGCAGGCTCGGCAACCGGCCGATCCACACCCGGCTATCGACCAGTTCCTTGTAGTTCGGCGAGCCGAGCGCGCTGTAGGTGGCATGGTCACCGATGCCGTGCACCCGCACCTCCACTCCTCTGCCTCGATCCCGATCACTGGTCGGGGACGCGAGATTCGTCGTCCCGGCCGAGGCGGAAGTCCCAGTCGTCGTGCGGGATCTACCGTTCGGCGGAGGGGACGTCCCGCCCTGGTACTCGACGAACCCGTTGACGCGGCCGCCCGTCAGCGCCTCGGGGATGGGCTCACTGGCGGGCATGGCCTCGGGGACTGCTTCGCCGTTGCTGTGCGCAATAGTGGTCATGGTCGTGTCCTTCGACGGAAGATCGCTGCTGAGGACACATTTCGCCGCGCCGGGCTGGAGAACTAGCGTAGTGCGCTACTTCAATGCGTCATCGGGCCGCGATCCAACCGAAGCCCGCTATTCGAGTAGTCCACTACGCGCGCCAATTCACCTGCGAGCCGCCAACCTTGGTGTCGTCGACGTCACGACTCCCGACCGGAGGTAACGCAATGAGGCGCAACAAGATGATCGGCGCTGCCGTCGTCGCGCTGACGCTCGCGGGCGCGTCACTCGCGAGTGCCGGCGTCGCATCGGCGGGTCCGACGGACTTCCTGTACGACGTGCACAACAACGGCCGCATCGCCGGCCCGGATGGGCAATTGTTGGCGCTAGGCAACCACGCGTGTACCGCGACTCGGCAAGGAGTTTCGGCTGCCCAGACCGTCAACACGATCTACACCAACACGCAACTCAACAGCTGGGCTGACGCGCAGTTCATCTACGACTCGGCGCTCCTGTTCCTGTGCTGATGCGGTTGCCGGGCCGAAGTCGGTGTGTCCACCCCCGGTAAGGTGCTGCGCGTGAACGACGACGTGATGAACCCCGACGACGAACTGGAAGCGCTACTTGCCGACCAAGAGCTCGACGATGACGACGCCGAGATGTCCGAGCAGGACGCCAACGGTCACACGTTGTCGATCCGCCGCGCGGACGGCACCGAACTCGTCACCGTCTCCACGCTGGGATCGGGACAACAATGGGCGGTGTACATGCAGCCGGGCGGCGGGGTGCAGAACGCCTACCTCGGCGGCCAGGGCAACCCCGACGTGTGGGTCAACAGCGAGGCGCACGAGATAGCGCGTGACGAAGACGGCACGTACGTCATCTCCATCGACTGACTGACCCGGCGCTCGCCATCGATCCTCCTTCTAACTCGGACTAACGAGGTCGCTAATCCGAGTTAAGTAGCTCAAGTCGGACAGTTAAGTAGCTCAAGTCGGACTTTGTAGTCGCTTCGATCGGGCGACAAAGCGCGAAGCGGAGGTCGGGCCGATCAGCTCGTCGTATTCAGCATTCGGTTCATCCGGGCGATCTCATACTGCTGGGCCGGGATGATGTTGGTCGCCACGCTGATCGCGTGCGGGTTCTGGCCGTGGGCGATCTCGGTTTGCGCCATCGCGATGGCTCCGTCGTGATGAGAAATCATCGACGTCATCCAGAGCTGGTCGAACTTCTCGCCCGACAACGAGGGAAGCCGCTTCATCGTGGCCGCGTCGACCATCCCGTCGACGTGCATTCCGCCGGCCATGTCCATTCCGTCGTGCATGGGCATGGCGACGGGCTCGTGCCACTCCGCGAGCATCTCGGTCAGGATCTCGATCTCTGCCCTTTGATCGATCCCGATGTGTTCCGCCACGACGATCAGCTCATGATTGGTGGTGTGGCTCGGCACCATCGCGGCCAGCTCGACGGCCTGTTGATGGTGCGGAATCATGTTCTGCGCGAACGCGACGTCGTCGGCGTTGTGAGGACCGGGGAACCCACTTGGCACGGACGTCGGCACAGTTCGGCTCCCAGCGTCGGAACTCGGCGTGCCGCCGCAGCCGCTCACCAAGATCGTCACGGCAAGGGCAACGAACCCGGCAGCCCGCAGTCGGGCGGGAGACCGCATGACACCAGGGTAGGCGTCGGCGTCACGGGCGACGGCCATCAAGCCGACGCCAGGTGACCCGTCATCCTGCGTTGCTTCGCAAGGCCGAACCTTGCGATCGTGTAGACGAACTGCCGGAAATCCTGATGTCGGTCGACGTACGCGGTTCCGCTCGCGTACCAACCTCGTCGACCATCGTCGATCGCGGCCCGTTGCAGCGTGATGCGCGCGACGGGGTCGCGGAACACGTGCGCGCTGGTCATCCGAGGGAGCTCCCCGTTGGATTCTTGATCGTCTCGAAGGATGTGCACCTGCATGGCCTTGCCGTCGAACCGCCGGATCGTCACGGCGGTTGGGTCGATCGACACGCGCAGGACGGTCGTTGCAAAGTCCCCTCCGATGCCGACCTGGATGACATCGTCCACGACGGGAACGTTGAGATATAGAGTCCCGCAGTGCAATTCGGCCAGGTCGTCGCACACGAGGCGCAACACGCGTCGCAGGCGGCTCTGGTCGGACTTCGTCGGCATGAACACTAATGATAACCGTTTCCATTAGGCAGTGCGCGGCGGGGTGAAAGAGTCAGCCAGAGCCGAGGTACGCCGCGATGCCCCGCGTCACTGCGGTCGCGCAGCGCGTCCGTCCATCCACGCTGGTCAGCGCAGCGGCGTCGTCGGCGTTCTTCATGTTGCCCATCTCGATCAGGATCGACGGGTACTGCGCAAGGTTGAGTCCCGCCAAATCGGAACGCCCGTAGAGACCGTTCGTTCCGCGGTACGTCGACGGCTGCAGGCCCGCGGCGACCAGTTGGTCCCGCATGGTCTCCGCGAATCGCACGGCGGGACCCGCCTGCGCCTCGTTGACCGGAGGGTTCGAATAGTTGAC
This sequence comes from uncultured Actinomycetota bacterium, assembly GCA_963849055.1. Lineage (GTDB taxonomy): Bacteria > Actinomycetota > Actinomycetes > Mycobacteriales > Mycobacteriaceae > Mycobacterium. The sequence goes on along the minus strand of CAWKFI010000006.1, from coordinate 881,872 downwards.
GTGAAACCCGTGCCCGTCGGCCGGACCACCGTCGGCGTGAATGCTGACGATCGCATCCGGGTGCAGGGCGTTGGCCATCGCGGCGCGCTCGTCCACGCAGGGGCCCAACGCGTCGTCGTTGCCTCGAGACAGGGCGGTGCGCACCCCGAGCTGACTCAATTCCGCACGGATCCGGAGCACCGTGTCCCAGTTGAACGAATGCTCCGGATAGCCGCCGTCGGTGGCCGTGCCACTGGTTTGGCATTCCTTGGTGCCGCCGCGTCCGTTCGACACCTGCCGGTTGATCGATGCGTCGTTGGCGCCGTTGTGGCCGGGATCGAGAAACACGATCTTGCCCGCGATGCCCGACGCGCCCTGGGCGCGAGGCAGGTTCAGCACCGGCACCATCGAGAGACTGAGCAGCACCGGAGCGCCGTACCGGAGCACGTCGCGGCGCGTCGGGCTGCCGGCGGATCCACATCGGCGAGCTTGGTCGTCCTGCACCGCGCCACCGTAGCGATCGAACCTTGGAGCCGTGAGACGACATGCGGTACCGACGCGACCAAAACGGCGACGCTCCGGTGGTCAGAGAACCGTCAGTCAGCGCTCCCCTCGGAGGAACGCTCCGCATTGGCGCGCTTGACGGCGGCGACGATGCCGTCGACGACGAGGAAGGCCAGCAAGCTCAGGCCGAACAGCGGCAGGAACCAACCCACGGCAATCGCCACGACCGCGAGCGCGACGATCGTCACGGGATGGAGCCCGCGGAGGGTGCCCCGGACCGGAGGCCGGCCCACCGCCCACGTCGAGCCGCGGGTGGGTCGGCGTTGCCACCACATCAGGTAGCCGCGCAACACGATCGAGATCAGGCCAATCGCCGTGAGCGCCAGCAGAATCTGGTTGACGATGCCGAACAGGACACCCATGTGCGCGTCGATGGCCCAGTTGGTCAGCTTGGCCAGAAAGGGCCAATCGGCGAAGTTCACCCGGTCGGTGATCGCCCCGGTGCCCGGATCGACCGAAATCGCGTCGTAGCGGGTCGGCCAGTCGCGCTTCTTCTCGGCGACCCGCCACCCTTGTCCCACCGCGTCGGGTGGATACATCCACATCGGCCCGGACAGCCCGGCCTGCAATGCGGTCGCCAGGGCGGTGTCCGCTCCGGCGAGCGCGTTCTCGCCCATGGAAGCATCCGGCATCTCGCCGTGGTGGTGTCCGGCAACGGCGTCCGGCCCCGACGCCACGAGTGCGGTGTCGACCGACGGTGCGGTCATGTCGAGATGCTCCTGGATCAGGTTGACCGATGCACCGCCGTACCGTGACCACGTGATGCCCGTGACCGATAAACCGAGCAACGCCAGTACGATCCACACACCGACAGCCCCGTGCCACGACACGGTGCGGCGCCGATCCTTGGTGGTGCGGTCCGGCACGGCAAGGCGGCGCAGCCTCTTGGTGTCCTTGCGGTGACGGAACCACAACACCAACCCGGCGAGCGAGATCACCCACAACCAACTGGCGGCGAGCTCGCTGTAGTTGCGGCCGAAGGCGTCCAGGTGCAGGGTGCGGTGCAGTTCGTCGAACCACGCGCGCACCGGCATCCACTGCCCATAGGTCGTCAGCGCGCCGCGCACCTCTCCGGTGTACGGGTCGACGAAGACGGTTCGGGCGTAGTCCGGTGGCACGTCGTCCACCGCCAGGGTGACCTGCGTGGTCTCGTCCGGCTCCGCCGGTGGGCGGATGCTCTCGACGGTGCCTTCGGGATGTGCGGCGCGGGCGGCGTCGAGCTGCGCGGCCAGCGGCAATCGCTGCTCCCCGACCCGTTCGACGGTCAGCTCGTGGCGGAACACCAAGGTGTCGATCTGCGGGACAAGCGCATACAACAGGCCGGTGACCGCCGCCACGAGGATGAAGGGGCCGACGAAGATGCCGGCATAGAAGTGCAACCGCAACAGCAGCGGTCGCAGACCGCGGGGCCGTCGGCGACCGCCGTCGGTGTTTGCGGACGGTTCGACGAGCTGCTCGGAAGCAGCGCGTAGTTCGTCGTCGGGTGTCGTAGTCATGCAGGAATTGCCTTCGTTTCAAAGGTTTTGGACAGCCACCACGAAGTGGCGCGCAGTACGAGAAGTCGCGGCCGTGGTGGCGCGACCAGGCAGACCGCGACGCGAATGACGAACGGATGTCATCGCGCGACGGCGCACCCAGCACCGGTCCACCGCAGTGGACGGGCAGGGTCAGTTGGCAGGACGGGCGCTAAGCACCCAGAACGAGAAGCTGCGGAGGTGCCCGCATGCCCAGGCCCGCACGCAGCAGGACTGACTGGACGACAACGACATTCGCGTGCCGGCGGACCACGGTGACGGCGGGTTGATGCGCATCGACGGCAAAGAGTCGCAGCCAACGCAGCACCGACTCACACACGGTCGAGAGGTGCTCGACGACACCGATCACGATGCCGAGCCCAATTGCGGCCAACACGTGCAGACTCAACATCGGCGCCGTCAACAGCCACCCGGAATGGCCGTGATGCCCACCGGCGACCGCCAGAGTCAGATGGCCCACTGCCTGACCGACGGATAGCGCCGCGATGATCAGACCCGTCCGCGCGTGGTGGTCCCGCAGCGTGATCCCGCCAGCACCGGCGCCGACCGTCGCGCATATGACGACGAGCACGGCGAGGACTGAGCCTTGCGGCGCTCCCCCGCCTCCAACGGTGTGGGCGAGCGCGGTGACCAGCGCCGAGCACGCGCCGACCAGCCCGCCGCGCAGATACTGCGCGCGAGAAGTGGGCGTGCTCACGGGCCGAACCCTACCGGCCTCTACTCCCGCACCTAGTACGTACCGTCACTGGGCGGCATGGGTCCGAAGCGCGACCATGAAGAATTCAGATGCGATTCGGTCGCATCGTGTGACACGGTGACCAGATGGCGCCTTCGTCTTCAATGGCAACGGATCTGACGGTGCGCAGCGCGAGGGACGGCGACTGGTCTGCCATGTCGCGGTTGGGCGCCACCTGTTTCGGCTCGTTCCGCGTGGCGGAAGAGCTGACCGCGTGGCGCACCATGATGCCGGAGGGCAGCGTCGTGGTCGCGTGTGATGGGCCCGACCTCGTGGGCATGTCCATGTACCTCGACATGCAGCTGACCGTGCCTGGCGGGGCCGTCCTCCCCGCCGCCGGCCTGACGTGGGTGGCGGTGGCACCGACGCACCGCCGACGCGGAGTCTTGCGCAGCATGTACACCGAGATTCACCACCGCATCGCCGCCGCCGGCTATCCGATCGCCGCCCTGACCGCCAGCGAGGCCACCATCTACGGCCGATTCGGTTACGGCCCCGCCACCGTCGAGCAGACCCTCAGCATCGAGCGGCGGCGCACGGAATTCCACGCCGGGGTCGCCGACCCGGGGGGCGTCAAGCTGATCGAGCCCGGCCAACACCGGGACGCGCTCGCGGCCATTTACGACCGATGGCGCCTACACACCCCCGGCGGCCTGGACAGCCCGCTCGCGTTGTGGGACGAGGTGCTCGCCGACCGCGAGAATGCCCGCGACGGCGGCAGCCCCTTCTTCGGGTTGCTGCACGACGACGGTTTCGCGCTCTACCGGGTACACCGCGACGACGCGAAGATCGCCAGGGTCACGAAGCTCACGGCGGTCACAGCGGACGCGTACGTGGCGTTGTGGCGGACACTGCTCGGTCTCGACCTGATGGAGAAGGTGGAAGTCACCACGCACCCATCCGACCCGTTGCCGTACCTGCTCACCGACCCACGGCTGGTGTCCACCACCGGAACTGAAGACGCGCTGTGGTTGCGGATGATGGACGTCCCCGCCGTTCTCGAGGCCCGCAGCTACCGCGGAGACTTCTCCGCTGTGCTCGAGATCGCTGACGGCTTCCTCGGGAATGGCGGGCGATTCCGGCTGGACGTGCACGACGGCAAGGCTCGGTGCTCAACCAGCGACGCAGATGCCAACGTGCACATGGACCTCGAGGTGCTGGGAAGCCTGTACATGGGCGCCCACCGTGCCTCCGCCTACGCCCTCGCGAATCGCCTGCACTGCAAGGACACCGAGCTTCTGCGGCAGCTCGACTCGGTGTTCGCCTCGGACGTGCCTGCGGAACTCGGCTACGGCTTCTGAGTACGCCTCAGTTGTTCAGCGCCCGACGGGCCTGAGCTTCGGAGGGCGCCCGCGGCACCTCGACGTGTCCGTGGGTGAGCACGCCCGCCAGCCACAGCCCCACCAACCGGGCACTCGACCGCGGAGCCGTGTCGACGGTGCGATGGATCAGACCGGCGTTGGCGATCAAGAGCACGGCCAGGTCGACGGGCGACGCGTCATGGCGCACCTTGCCGCTGCGCACCGCACGGCGGAAGACCGTGGCGATGGCGCGGTGATGACGCACCCGCAGCTCTTCGACGTGGGGAGACAACGGTCGCAGCGACGCCAGCAGGTCGGCCAGACCGCGGTTCGTGGCCTGCAACTCGCACGTCGCGGTGACGCAGTCCCGCAACGCCGTCACCGGATCCTCCGCACGGGCGGCGTCCTCGGCGATGGCGCAGTAGCGCTCGAGATGCCCCGCGTACACCCCGGACAACAGCGCCTCACGCGTCGGGAAGTGCCGGTACAGCGTCGCGTTGCCGATACCGGCGCGCCGGGCGATTTCGTTCAGCGATACCTCCACGCCCTGCTCGGCGTACACCGCCTCGGCGGCGGTCAGCACGGCGTCCCGGTTGCGTTGGGCATCGGCACGCATCACCGGCCTCCTCGGTCGTCGGGCGGAATATCTGGGGAATCTTCCCCGTTTGATCCTACGTCCAGATAAGTGGGGAAGCATCCCCAAATAGGAGGTTCCGTCATGAGAGCGGTAGTGGTCAGCGAATACGGCGGCCCAGACGTGCTGCGGCTAGTCGACGTCGACGAACCGCATGCCGGTCCCGGTCAAGTGCGCATCAAGGTGCACGCCGCGACGGTCAACCCGGCCGACGTTCTGCTGCGGATCGGCGACATCGACGACGCGCTGCGGGCCAGCACCTTGTCGGTGCCGTACCGCCCGGGCATGGAGGTCGCCGGAATCCTCGACGAAATCGGCCCGGACACCCGCACCGGTCTCGGCATCGGTGACCGCGTCATGGCGATCGTCATGCCGATCGACGACTCCGGCGGTGCCTACGCCGAATACGTCGTGGTCGACGCCGACCAGGTCACCGCTGCGCCCGCCGGCAGCAGTCACGCCGAGGCGGCCACGTTGCCGATGAACGGGCTCACCGCTCGACGGGCACTCGACGTGCTGAACCTGGCGGCCGGCGAGACGCTCGCAGTAACCGGCGCAGCAGGTGCGGTTGGCGGCTACGTCGTCCAGCTGGCGAAGGCCGACGGGCTGCGGGTCATCGCCGACGCCGGCCCCGCCGACGAGCAGCTCGTCACGGCACTCGGCGCCGACGAGATCGTCGCGCGCGGAATGGGTGTCGGCGAACGGATTCGGCGAACCCATCCGGAGGGTGTCGCGGCCGTCGTCGACGCTGCACTGCAGGGCGACGAGGTGATGCCCGCGCTGCGCGACGGCGGTCAGATCGCCATCGTGCGCCGTCCCGGCGAGCGCGGCACCTCGACGCTGCACCCCGAACGCGGCATCGCGATCCGCGACGTCTGGGTGCCCGACTACACCCACGCGACCGACAAACTCGACGGCCTACGCGTGCTGGCCGAACAGGGCAAGATCACCCTGCGCGTCGCGCGGACCTACCCCGCCGCAGAAGCCGCCGCGGCACACCGCGCTCTCGAAACGGGCGGCGTCCGTGGCCGTCTCGTCCTCGACTTCGAGTGAATGACGGTTGACCGACCGGTTAGCCAGCGGTGCGTCCACCGCTCGGGTAAAGATGAACGCCAATTCGAGGAGAACTCATGCACGCTGCAGTCCTGACCGCCTACAACGTCCCGCTGCAGATCAGCGAGATTCCCGACCCGACCCCCGGCGCGGACGAAGTCTTGATTCGCGTCATGGCTAGCGGGGTGAACCCGCTCGACACGAAGATCCGCCGAGGTGAGGCCGCGCACGCGAAGATGGCGCCGCCGGCGGTTCTCGGCATCGACATGGCCGGGGTGGTGGAAGCCGTGGGCGCACGGGTCGACGGATTCCGCGTCGGCGACGAGGTATTCGGCATGACCGGTGGAGTCGGCGGTCTGCAAGGGTCGCTGGCCGAACTTGCCGCGGTCGATGCGCGGTTGATCGCCCACAAGCCCAAGGCGCTGTCGATGGAGCAGGCCGCGGCCCTTCCGCTGGGCTTCATCACGTCCTGGGAGGGGCTCGTCGACCGCGCCGGCGTCGCGGCGGGCCAGCAGGTGCTGGTCCACGGCGGCGCGGGCGGCGTCGGGTTCCTCGCGGTTCAGCTCGCGATCGCCCGCGGCGCGCAGGTGTTCGCCACCGGTGGTCCGTCGAGCCAGGACGTGATCAGCCAGGTCGGGGCGACGCCCATCGACTACACGGCAAGCAGCGTCGAGGAATACGTCGACGCGCATACCGGTGGTGAGGGCTTCGACATCGTGGTCGACAACGTCGGTGGCGCCACCCTGGACGCCTCGTTCACCGCCGTCAAGCGCTACAGCGGCCACGTCGTCAGCGCGTTGGGGTGGGGCACGCACAGTCTCGCGCCGTTGTCCTTCCGCGGGGCCACCTATTCGGGCGTGTTCACCTTGATGCCGCTGTTGACCGGCCGCGGGCGTGACCACCACGGCCACATCGTCGCCCAGGCCGCAGCCCTTGCCGAGGGCGGCCAGCTGGTCCCTCGGCTGCACTCCACGACGTTCACGCTGGACGACGCCAACGACGCGTACACGATCATCGAAAACGGTTCCGCCGCCGGTAAAGTGGTGGTTACACCGAACGGCTAGGGAAATTCGATGACCCTGTCAGGACTCCCTTCGGATTCACCTCGACCGCGGCCGATGTCCTCGTCGACGTCGACTTGTCCGGACGACGCGCCATCATCACGGCGGCACCTCCGGCTCCGGGTCGAAACCGCGCGTGCTCTGGCGGCTGCCGGTGCAGACGGTCCTCGCGCGCGTCGGCTTGATGCCGGAAATCAAATCTGCCGCCCAAATCGCTCGAATCCACAGGTAACTCCGCGGTCGCCGCCATGCAGTGCTCGACGTCGCAGCCGGGCCGGCGGACTTCGTCGCACGATTCAGCGCCGCAGCCGGTGACATGCCATCAACAACGCCGGCATCATGGGCTGCCCGAATGTCCCGTCACCAAGGACGGCCGGGAGACGCAGTTCGCCACCAACTGATCTCGGCATTTCGATGACCTTCGGACTTCAGCACGCGCGAGAAGTCTTTGGCGGGGCCACGCGGTGTCGGCTCAGTTCGAGCGGAACCTGTTGTCGCCACTCGTCTTCGACGATGTCGACTACCGCTTCCGGCCATACGACCCGTGGACGGCATACGGTCAGTCCAAGACGGCTGACGTGCTCCTCGGCGTCGGTATCGCCCAGCGCTGGCAGGGTGACGGGATCGTCGGCAATGCAGTCAATCCCGGCGCGATCGCCACCGGGCTTCAGAAGCACACTGGAGGCTTGAGAACTCCAGTCGATCGCCGCAAGACGATCGAGCAGGGAGCTGCGACCTCGGTGCTGCTGGCCGCGTCACCACTGGTCGAGGGGATCAGCGGTCGCTACTTCGAAGATTGCAATGAAGCGCCGATCGTCATGGAGCGTCCCAACGACTTCACCGGCGTCGCCCCGTACGCCTTGGACGAGGACAACGCGGCACGGCTGTGGGACATCAGTGTCGAATTGGCTTCATCAGCCCGTTGAGACCGTAGAACCGGGTGATGCCGTGGTTCGGCGAGTTCAACGGGTGGCGTGGATGAGGAAGCTCTGGGGAACGTTGGGAGTGTCCCGCGGGAAGTCGGGAAAGGGCCAGCGACCCAGTTGGGTGCCGACTTCGGAGTACAACCGCACCCTAGCTCGCCAACCACGCGGCTCCAGCAGTTCCTCCTCGGGGCGGTCGGTGCCGAACTGCCACGGAGTGCCCTCCTCGGCCAGCCGGTCGCAGAAAGGCTGCATCTGAGGGCTGTCGAGCAGGGACTGGCCGACGGTGTCGATGAGCAACTCGCTACCGGCCGCGGAGAGATTGGTGATCTTGTCCAGCAGTCCGTGCACCGTCACACGATCCAGGTAGAAGATCAGTCCCTCCACCAGCCACAGCACAGGTCGGGCTGGATCGAACCCGGCGGCGACGAGCGGACTGGTCCATTCATCGGCCAAGTCGACCCCGACCGGGTAGCGCGCACACCGCGGCACGGCTCCGGCCTCGGCCAAGATCTGATCCTTGAGCGCGAGCACGTCGGGGCGGTCCAGCTCGTACCAAGCAAGGTCACGGGTTAACTCGAGGCGGTAAGCGCGCGTGTCAAGGCCCGCAGCCACCAGCACCACCTGTGCCACTGCCGCGGTCCTTCACCGAGTCGAGGGCCTCGTGATGGGTTCGGACCGGAATCCACGGCCGGCAGTCTTCGGGCTCCACGGCAACACGGTGCGCCCCCGCGCCGCGCCCGTCTCGATCCTATGCGACGCTTCAGCGGGCACCGTCACCTCGGTGCCGCGATTCCGGTTCCCGTCCTCGTCGACCACGTCACCGGCTGTTGCGGCAGTGATGATCTGAATCGCGCTGATGCGCGTGTCGATCGGTCGCGCCGATGGATCCGGTGAACGCCAGCACACCCGACCGCAGTAGTGCCGATCCCTGCCACCGGTGCTCGGTCATCGTCGCTCGCGGCGATCAATTGCCGTTCTTCACCAATGGCTTCGGCACCGGATTGCGGTGCACTGCCGACGAAACCGGGTCAGATGCCGTGCTGGTGAACCGGCGCAGCCGCAGGCTGTTGCTGACGACGAATACCGAGCTGAACGCCATCGCCGCGCCGGCGATGAGCGGGTTGAGCAGCCCGAGCGCTGCCAGCGGCAGGGCGGCGACGTTGTAGGCGAACGCCCAGAACAGGTTTCCCTTGATGGTCTTCAGCGTCGCGCGGGACAGCCGGATGGCGTCGGCGACCGCACGGAGATCGCCGCGTACCAGTGTCAAGTCCGACGCCTCGATCGCCACGTCGGTGCCGGTGCCCATCGCCAGGCCCAGATCGGCCTGGACGAGCGCCGCGGCGTCGTTGACACCATCCCCCACCATGGCGACGGTACGTCCCTGCGCCTGAAGCTCTTTGACGGCGTTCACCTTGTCGGCGGGCAGCACTTCGGCGATGACGTCGTCGGGCCCGATGCCAACCTGGGCGGCGACCGCATGGGCGGCGCGCCGGTTGTCCCCGGTCAACAGGTAGGGCCGCAGACCGAGCTCACGGAACTGGGCGATGGCAGCGGCCGACGAGTCCTTGACGGTGTCGGCGACGACGATCACACCGCGCACCGCGCCGTCCCAGGCCACCCATACCGGAGTCTGGCCGTTGTCCTCGGCTTCCTCCGCGGCGGACACCAGAGCGTCGGGAGCGGTGAGCGACCAGTCCTCGGTGAGCCACGTGCGCCGTCCGACCAAGACTGCGCGGCCGTCGACGACGCCGCTCACGCCCTGACCGTTGTGGTTGGCGAAGTCCTCCACGGAGCTCAGCGTGGTGCCGTTCGCGGCTGCGGCGGCGATCGCGTCCGCGATCGGGTGTTGCGATGCCGCCTCCAAAGCCCCTGCCAGTTCGAGGACTTCGGCGGACGCTTCGTTGGCCGCCGGGTGGACGCCGAGGAGGCTCATCCGTCCGGTGGTGACGGTTCCGGTCTTGTCGAGGACGATGGTGTCGACCCGGCGGGTGGACTCGAGCACCTGCGGACCCTTGATGAGGATGCCGAGCTGGGCGCCGCGGCCGGTGCCCACCAACAGCGCTGTCGGAGTGGCCAGCCCGAGAGCACACGGGCACGCGATGATCAGCACCGCGACCGCGGCGGTGAACGCAACCGTCACCGAGTGTCCGGTCAGCAGCCACGCAGCCAGCGTCATGAGCGACAGGGCGATGACGATGGGTACGAAGACACCCGAGACCCGGTCGGCGAGACGTTGCACGTCCGCCTTGCCGTTCTGAGCATCCTCGACGAGCCGGGCCATCTGCGCCAGCTGGGTGTCGGCACCGATCCGGTTGGCGCGCACGATTAGTCGCCCGCCCGCGTTGACCGTGGCGCCCGTTACCTGATCGCCCGGGCGCACCTCGACGGGCATCGATTCCCCGGTAAGCATCGACGCGTCGACCGCCGAGGTGCCATCGGTCACGATCCCGTCCGTCGCGATCTTTTCGCCGGGGCGGACGACGAACAGCTCCCCCACGGCCAATTGCGCCGTGGGAATCCGGGTTTCGGTGTCGTCGCGGAGCACGGCGACATCCTTGGCGCCCATGTCGAGCAGGGCCCGCAGTGCCGCACCTGAGCGCGTCTTCGCCCGCGCCTCGAAGTACCGCCCGGCGAGGATGAACACCGTCACGGCGGCGGCGACCTCGAGGTAGATGTGCTCGGCGCCTGACGACCCGTCGGGCAACAGGCTGAACGACATCCGCATGCCCGCCATCCCCGCGTGACCGAAGAACAGCGCCCACAGCGACCACAGATACGCCGCCCCGACACCCAGCGAGATCAGGGTGTCCATCGTGGCGGCGCCGTGGCGGGCATTCGCCCACGCGGCCCGGTGGAACGGCAACGCACCCCACACCACGACCGGCGAAGCCAACGTCAAGGCGAGCCACTGCCAGTTGGTGAACTGCAGCGCCGGGATCATCGACAGCGCGATCACCGGCACGGTCAGTACCAGCGAGACCAAGAGACGGGTCCGCAACGAATCCGCTTCGGTGGAGTGCGGCGCACCGTCACCGTCGTCGTCGGCTTTCGGCGGTTCCGGCGCGGCGGCCGTGTAGCCCGTCGCCTCGACGGTGGCGATCAGGGTGGCCGGCTCGACGGAGTCCGGATACGTGACCTTCGCCTTCTCAGTGGCGTAGTTGACGCTGGCGCGGACTCCGTCAAGCTTGTTCAGCTTCTTCTCGATCCGGGCCGCACACGAGGCACACGTCATCCCGCCGATCGACAACTCGATGTCGCGTGAATTCGCAACGTCGGCAACGTGTTCGGTGGCACTCATGTCGTGTCCGTTCGTGTGTGGGGGCCGGATCGTGGGATGCGGCGGGAGGTCGTCAGTCGGCGAGGTGGTAGGCGCCTGCCTCGTCGAGGGCGGCGGCAACGTCGTCACGACTGACCGGGCCGTCGCTGGTGACGGACACCGTCGAGATACCACCGGGAACCAAATCGACGGAGACCTCGGTGACGCCGGGGACGGCATCGAGTTCTTCGGTGACCGCGGCAGCGCAGTGACCGCAGGTCATTCCGGTGACGGCGAACGTGGTCGTGAGGGCAGTGCTCAAGTCCTTCTCCGTTTCTTGAACGTGGTTGGAAGTGGCGGTCGTTCGAGGACTCAGGAGCGGACGAGGCGCGCGATGGCCGCGGAGGCTTCACTGATCTTCTGATCGGCGACGTCTCCGCCTTGCTGCACCGCATCGCTGACGCAGTGGGTCAGGTGTTCGTCGAGCAGGCTCAACGCGACCGACTCCAGCGCTTTCGTCGCGGCCGAGATCTGGGTGAGCACGTCGATGCAGTACGAGTCGTTCTCGACCATCCGCGCCAGTCCCCGGATTTGTCCCTCGATTCGGCCCAGGCGCCTCAAGTGCGCGTTCTTGGAATCCAGGTACCCCGGTGCAGTCGTTTCCATCGTTCCTCCTGCCGAGCTGATACCCATAGGGGGTATCCGTAAACTCCACCATACCCCAAGGGGGTATTACGTCAAGGGTCCGGACGGCCGCCGCTGCGACGCACCGGTGGACCAAGCCACCAAAGCCGAACGGGTGCCCGACGGGCCGATGCCCGCCGAGCACCCGTCTCAGACGATGCGGTCAGCCCTGGGCCAGCATGCCGCGCATCTGCGTGATCTCCGCCTCCTGATCGGCGATGATGGCCTGCGCCATCTTCTTGACGTCGGGGTTGGATCCGTCACGCAGTTCGGTGTTGGACATGTCGATGGCGCCGGTGTGGTGATCGATCATCATCTGCAGCCACATGCGGTCGAACGCCGGACCGGACAACCCTTCCAGCGACGTCATCTGCTCGGCCGACATCATTCCCGGCATGTCCATGCCGGAGTGGCCGGAGCCCGCAGTTGGGGCCGGCTTGCCGAAACTCACCAGCAGATCGGTCATTTGGGTCATTTCGGGGCCCTGCGCCTTCTCGATGTTCTGGGCCAGTGTGATGACTTGCTGATTCTGAGTCCGGCCCTCGACCAGCTTGGACATGTCGACCGCCTGGGCGTGGTGGGGATACATCATCTGCAGGAACATCACGTCCGCGTCGTTGAAGTCACTGCGCGTGCCGCTCGGGGCGGCCGAGGCCGACGCGGACGTCGATGAACCGCCGTGATCCATCCCCGGCATCGATCCGCTCATTCCTGGCGAACTCGAGGCGGTGGATGTGTCGCTGCCATTGCTACAGCCGGCGACGGCCAGTGCCGCCGCCGTGGCGGCCGCGATGGCGATGGTCTTGAACATGGTGGGGCTGAACATGGTTGTCTTCCTTTGCGAAGTGTCGAATGAGATGGAGTCGGACGACGTCTACCCAGGAGCGAGCGCATAGCGCGGCCCACGGGAAGAGACCTGTCAGACCCGCAGGATCGACAGCTCGGAAAGGGAGAGAACGGTCCAGGGCGGTGCGCGCTCGCGACGCCGGCACCGGTGGCGTAGTTGGGAGACAATCGGCGCCATACGGGCGACGCCGATCCAGTACAACAAGGCCAGACCCCCGAGGGCTGACACGGCGGTCATGACGAACACGCAGCCGTGCATTCCGGCGTGCTGCGGAACGCAGTCATCGGTGTCACATGGCGTCTTGGCGGGCTTGTCGTGCCCGACCATGGCGTGATGGCCGGCCATCGCGGGCATGCCGGCCATGGCCTGATGGGCGTCGTGCCGTGGCGTGATCGCGACCGCGTGCATCGTGACGATGCCGCCCAACAGCCCCAGCAGCAGAAGCACTTGCACTGCCGCCGGCAGCCGTGTCACGCCACGCAACTCAGCCACGGCGCCATGATAGCCAGCACGAAATCACGATCGAAGCATACCCCTCTGGGGTATGCGACCACACTCAGTGGTGACGAAGCAGGTCGGTGCACAGCGACTCCGGGTCTCAGGTGTTTGCGTTGCCTGCCCGCCATTGCTCCCACGGAATGTTCCAGTCACCCAAGCCGTCGGTCCCCGGCAACGTCGGCCCGACCGTGTTGACGACTTCGACGATGTCGCCGCGTTTGGTGTTCTCGTAGAACCACTGCGCGTTGCTCGTACTGACGTTCAGGCAGCCGTGGCTGACATTGCTGCGGCCCTGGCTGTTCACCGACCACGGCGCGGCGTGCACGTAGATGCCGCTATAGGACATCTGCGTTGCCCACTCGACCTCGAGACGGTATCCGTTCGGCGAGTTCACCGGCACACCGTAGGTGGACGAATCCATGACGAGGTCACGGTAGCGATCACCGATGATGTACGTGCCGTTGTCGGTGGGTGAACTGTTCTTGCCCATCGAAACCGGCATCGTCTTGACCACCTGGCCGTTGACGCGGACGGTCAGCGTCTTGGTGGTGTCGTCCGCGGTCGCGATGACCTCGTCACCGACGGTGAAGCGGGTGTTGACGTCCTCCTGGCCGAACAGCCCATCGCCCATGTCGACGCCGTAGATGTTCACCGCGACCTCAACGGTGGTGCCTGGCTTCCAGTAACTCTCTGGACGCCAACGCACTTCGCGATTGCTCAGCCAGTAGAACGCACCTTCGACGGGCGGGTCGGTGGTGACCTTGATGGCCTCCTCGGCCGCCGCTCGGTTGGGGATGTTCTCGTCGAACCGAATTGCCACCGGCTGCCCGATGCCGACCGCTTCCCCTTCGTTCGGCAGGACGTAGGCCATCGTCAGGTTCTCCGGCGAGCGGGTCTGAAAGGTCATGTCGCTGCGCGCAATTCCGCCCAACCCAAGCGCCTCGGCGTTGAGCGTGTACTGCTCGTTGTAGCCCAGCGGCTCCGTGGTGGCCCAGGTGAGGCCGTCGGGACTGAGCTGGCCCGCGACCGAGGTCCCGTCCTCGCCGATCAGGCTGACGCTGCCCAACACACCGCCGGCCGCCGTGACCGTGACGGGAGAGGCCACCTCGACGCCGACGGCGCCGTCGGTCGCGGACGCCTGCAGTTTCGGCATCAACATGTTCGAGTACGGATCACCCTTGGCGGTGATCTCCTGCGGCGGTGGTGGCGGCGCGGTGCTGCTGCTGTCGCACGCGCTGAGCAAGAGTGCGAGGGCCGCCAGCACGACGACTGCGACCCGCCACAGCCCACGCCGACCGATCAGTGAGCGATCCTCCCGCACGCTTCGTCCCCCTTCGTCCGCCCGTTCGGCGCCAACGAACCGGGGCCGTGGGTTGACCTGTGATGACCGTCCTCATCCTACGGTCTTGCGACGTAGGTCCTGCCGAGCACGGCTCTGACCTGCCGATTCGTGTCCTAGCCTTCTTTCCCGATCTGGCGCGCCCGACACCTGAAACGCCGGTTTTATCGGTCGCCGGGATTCAGTAACGTGACACTCGTCGGTGTCGACACGGATTGGAGTGCACGAATGCGCCAGCCCGACAACGCCAAAGTTGCACGGATCTTCGACAAGGAGGCTGGCCGGTACGACCGACAGATGGAGTGGTTCGAGCGTTTCGTGCTCGGCGCGGCACGGCAGTGGGCAATCGCCCAGGCCCGCGGCAAGGTCGTCGAGATCGCGGTGGGCACGGGCCTGAATCTTCCGCTCTACTCCGGTGAAGTCGATCACGTCGTCGGCGTTGACCTGTCCGAAGAGATGCTCGCGCTAGCGCGGCGCCGGGCCGATACCAAGGGTCTCGATCGGATCGAGCTGCACCACGGCGACGTGCAGGCTCTCGACCTGGCGGATTCATCCGCGGACACCGTGGTGTCGACATTCACCTACTGCACCATCCCGGATCCGCGGCGCGCCAGCAGCGAGGCATACCGAATCCTCAGCCCCGGTGGACGATTCGTCCTCGCCGAACACGGCCCATCCACCAACGCGATGGGCCGCGCACTCATGCGGGCCGCCGAACAGCTCACGATGCGGATTGGGGCTGATCACCTGATGCGCGACCCGGTGCCCTACGTCGAGGCCGCTGGATTCACCGTCGACGAGGTGCACCGCAGCGGTCGCGGCGGCATCGTGTTCCGCGTGCTCGCACACAAGCCCATTGCCGGGCATTAGCCCACCACGCCCGTTCAGGCGATTCACAGGATACCCCCGGAGGGTACATTCGGTTGGTGGTCACCGAACCACGGAAGGAACCACCATGCGGGTAATCGCCATTGAAGAGCACTACGCTCACCCAGCATTTCAGACACCTGAGGCGCTCGCCAATCTCCGCCGGCATCCGCAACTTTCACACCTCCAGGAAAAGCTGGAAGACGTCGGCGCGGGACGGATCGCGGACATGGACGCAGCCGGCATCGATCTTCAGGTGTTGTCGCACAACGTGCCGGGCGCCGAAGCACTCGAGCCAGAACACGCGGTGGCGAACGCCCGCACGGTGAACGACGACCTAGCCAAGACCGTCGCCGAACATCCCGATCGATTCGCCGCCTTCGCGGCGCTCCCGATGCGCGACCCGGGTGCTGCCGCCGCCGAGTTGCAGCGCACCGTCACGGAGCTCGGCTTCAAGGGCGCCATGATCAACGGCCTGACCGACGGCAAATTCCTCGATGACCCGGCGTTCCTGCCTCTACTTGAATCAGCCGCCCGTCTGGACGTCCCCCTGTACCTGCACCCTTCGCTTCCGCCGTCCAGCGTCGCCGAAACATATTACGGCGGACTGGATCCCGTCGTCGCCAATCTCTTGAGCGCGGCGGGCTGGGGCTGGCACGCGGAGACCGCGCTGCACTTGCTCCGCCTCATCGTCACCGGCGTCTTCGACCGCTTGCCCGAACTGCAGGTGATCGTCGGTCACATGGGCGAGATGATCCCGTTCGCGTTGGCGAGGATTGACACGGTGCTCACTCCGGTCACCTCACTACGCCAGCCCGTCGCCGAGTACTTTCAGACCAACGTCTTCATCACGACCAGCGGGTACACCACCTTTCCCCCACTGCAGTGCGCACTCTCGGTCGTCGGGATCGACCGATTGATCTTCTCGGTGGACTATCCCTACACCGACAACCGCGCCGCACGCGCACTGCTCGACACGGCGCCGATGAGCCCGCGCGACAAGGCGAAGCTCGCGCATGGCAACGTGGAGAAACTCCTGCGCCTGGGCTGACCCGCGTCGACGTAATCACCTTGAGTCACCGCGGCTTTGGCGCCGGGATGGTGTGAACGTCATGCGGCGCAGCATTCCGTCGCCGAGGATGATGCTGTGTAGGAGCACCGCGGAGACATGCGCGGCGACGACGGCTACGAGCAGATAGGCCAACACCGAATGCGTCTCTCGCAGCGTGGAGAACACCGCCGCGTCGACCGGGGAGATCGCGGGCAGCCGCAGGTGTCCGAACACGACGATGGGGACGCCCGAAGCCGAGACCATCGCCCAACCGACGACCGGCTGTGCAATCAGCAAGGCATACAAGGTCATCTCTGAACCGATCACCATCCATCGCTCGACCCTGCCCACGGTGTCCGGCAACGCCGGTGGCCGGTGCGTCAACCGATTGATCACCCGCACGACGACGACGCCGAGCACCGACGCACCGAGCGCCTTGTGCACCATCAACAGCGTCGCGTAGTGCCCGGGCGAGTTCACCATGACGAAGCCAATGAACAACACCGCAACGAACAGGATCGCCGTCAACCAGTGCAGGATTCGGCCGAGTGCGGTGTACTTTCGCACGATCGGCGGTGCGGCCGACAACTCCTCGCGCGTCGTGCTCATTGCGCGACCTCCTCGACGGTGACGGGCGGTTCACCCTTGGGTTCACGCGTGCGTAGCCGATAGGACGCGGCGTACACCGCGGAGCGCGCGCTCAGCAGTGGGTCCTCGGACGGTTCGATGCCGTCCGGAAGCACCAGTGGGTCGAAGTTGACGTCACGCGCGTTGCCGGGTCCGTCGCTAGCGATCGAGTTCAGGGTCAAGATGCCGGCGTCGATGACGCGGCGATCCGGAGGCCACGGGAGGGTCGCATCTGCAATGGGATCCGATGGTTCGGCCATCGCGAGTGAGAGTCGCCATCGCAGCGGCGCCCTGCGAACGTGGCGAATGAGGTCGTCGAACATCCAATTCTGGCTGCTCCCATCCTTGCCGAGGATCGGCGGCGAGATCGGGACGAATGACCAGCGGACCGGATGCCGGACGCCGGCGTGGTCGACCAAGTAGAAGGTGTTCAGACCGTGAAAGCTGCTGTCGGCGAAGCCCGAGGTGGGCGGGTGGGCCTTGATCACCGACATGGCCCGCGCGGATTCCGGATGAGCGGCGAGGAAGCGTCCCATCGCCTGCGGGTCCGGCTTGCCGGTAGCCGGCGACACCTTCGAGGCCACCAGACGGTCATAGAAGCCGCGCGGCGAGTTGTCCGGGAACACCGGAAGATTCAGCATCGCCGTACGCCACTGCTCTCCGCCGGGAACCATGAACTGCAACCCGAGTCCCCGGGCGGCGGTGACGTTGTCCGCCATGGCGTGGTCTCCCCCCGACAACGAAAACCGCCCAACGACCGGGTAGCGACCGGGTCGAAATACGGCCGCCTTGCAGACCTGCTGCGCGGCTCCGTTGGCGTCGAAGTAGCCGGCGACGGCAACCCCCTTCGCGTGGTTCTTTCTGAATCCCAGTTGCGGTCCGTTGACCCACCTGAAGGCGTCGATGAAGGTCTGTTGCCGCAGCCGGTCGCTGCCACCGATCCACCCCGCGCTGTACAGGACGGCCCCCAGATCGACGGCGAGAAAGCCGCCGACCGCGGCCATCCCCATCAAGACTCGCCGTCGGTTCAGCCCCGCCCACGGCGGTTCCGGCTTGGGCGCTGAGGCCATGGTCAACTCCTGTAGTCGAGGGGCTTCTCGAGAATCGCTTCCGGCCGTGCCTCCGTCATTGCGGCTGCCACCCACCGGTACCCCCCATCCAGCGGGAAGAGCAGTGCCCCGACCGGGTCCGCGCCATGTACTATCTGCGTATGAATGCAGATACGGATGCATGCCGTCGTCCGCTGCCGGAGGATCAGCTGGGGTTGATCGTCGAGATCTTTCGAATGCTTGCCGACACCACGCGCATTCAGGTGCTGTGGGCACTGGTCGGCCGCGAGATGTCGGTCAACGAGCTGGCCGAACACGTCGGCAAGCCGGCGCCATCGGTCTCACAGCATTTGGCGAAACTACGGATGGCGCGCCTCGTCCGTACCCGCCGGCATGGCACGACGATCTTCTACTCCCTTGAGAACGACCACGTCGGGCAGCTCGTCACCGACGCGGTCTTCAACGCCGAACACGCGGGACCCGGTGTCCCCGGCCATCACCGCACCGCCGATCAATTACGGACCCTGCACGCCAACGCTTCCGGCAACTCCGGCGACGACGCCTCCCTGCACGAGGAGCGCGGCGCATGACTCACACGCGCGCCCACGACCACGCCCACACGCATCACGGGCACGGTCACGACCACGACCATGCACACGAAGGGCGGGGCGGCAGAGTCGGCGCCGCGTTGCGGGAAGTGTTCGCGCCACATAGCCACGACGCCTCCGACAGTATCGACGGCGCATTGGAGTCCAGCGCCGCGGGCATCCGAGCGGTGAAGATCAGCCTGCTCGCGCTCGGCGCCACCGCCATCGTCCAGCTGGCCATCGTCCTCGTGTCCGGCTCCGTAGCGCTACTAGCCGACACCATCCACAACTTCTCCGACGCCTTGACGGCCGCTCCGCTCTGGATCGCGTTCGCGTTGGGCCGCCGCGCCGCGACCCGCCGCTACACCTACGGCTTCGGCCGCGCGGAAGACCTCGCCGGGCTGTTCGTGATCGCCATGATTGCGCTCTCCGCCGCGGTGGCCGCCTACGAATCGGTGCGGCGCCTCATCGATCCGGTGACGATCGACCACGTCGGCTGGGTCGCCGCGGCGGGGCTCGTCGGGTTCATCGGCAACGAACTGGTCGCCGTCTACCGCATCCGCGTCGGCCGCCGGATCGGTTCTGCCGCATTGGTCGCCGACGGTCTGCACGCCCGCACCGACGGATTCACCTCGCTGGCAGTGCTTCTCGGAGCCGGTGGCGTGGCGCTGGGCTTCCCGCTCGCCGATCCCGTCATCGGAATCCTCATCACGATCGCGATCCTCGCGGTGCTGCGCACCGCCGTGCGCGACGTACTTCGCCGCCTGCTCGATGGCGTGGATCCCGAACTCGTCGACACCGCCGAACGTGCGCTGGCGGCCGAGCCCGGTGTCACCGCCGTCCGCAGCGTGAAGATGCGCTGGATCGGCCATCGTCTGCACGCCGACGCCGAACTGGACATCGACCCCGAGACCAGCCTCACCGAGGCGCACCGCATCGCGCACGACGCCGAACACACGCTGACCCACGCGGTGCCCAAACTATCGACCGCACTCATCCACGCCTATCCGTCGGGTCACGACGGATGACGTCGGTCACGCGTATGGGCTAGGCGCTGACCGGTAGACGTGACCCCCGGCTGACGGCAGTGGTGAATGGGGGTCTCCCGTGGCGACGTGCACTGCCACGAGGGCAATCCTGGAGTCAGCCCCAAACCGGGGCATCGATTCCGAAGGAGCATCACTCATGCGAACCAAGATCAGTGCACTCACGCTACTGCTGGCGGCAGGCGCTGGCGCCGTTGCCATTTCCGCTGCACCGATTGCGGCGGCGGATACGCCGTCGTGCAGTTCCATCGGCCCGAACTCCGAATGCCAGACACCCGGCAACGTCCAGATCAACGACTCCGCGCCCGTTCAATACGTGCAGCAGTACCCCGACTTCTCGCTGTTCGGCCTGGGTCGCGGCGGCGGCCATCGCTAGCGCCGACATTCGCTTCACCGAACGATGCCCAGCCGTCAGCGTGCCTCGAGGAACGTGATCACAGCGAGGACGCGGCGGTGGGCGTCGTCGGTCGCGGGGAGATCCAGCTTGTTCAGAATGCTACTCACGTGCTTGGCGACGGTACCCTCCGCGACCCAAAGTCTGTGCGCGATACCCGCGTTCGAACGGCCCTCCGCCATCAGCGCCAGCACCTCGAGCTCACGCGCACTGAGCGCGGACAGTGGATCACTGCGCCGGCTTGCCGACACCAGCTCGGACACCAACGCAGGATCCACCACCGATGCCCCCTTCGCGATGCGCTGCAGGGTGTCGACGAAGTCGGCCACGTCGGTGATCCGACTCTTCAACAGGTAGCCCACGCTGCGCCCGCTGCCGAGCAGCTCCATCGCCTCATCGACCTCGACGTGCGCGGAGAGCACCACGATGGCGATGTCGGGCAGCTCCGCGCGAATCACGCGCGCCGCGTCGAGTCCCTCGTTGCCGTTGGTGGGCGGCATCCGAATGTCGGTCACTACCAACTCTGGCGTGGTCTCCCGCACCAACTCGAGCAACCCAGGTCCGTCGCCGGCTTGCCCGACGACGTCAAAACCACTGCGCCCCAGCAGGATTACGAGGCCCTCGCGGAGCAAGACGTCGTCCTCGGCGACGACCACACGCACCGGCGCCAGTCCGCAGCGGACGTGCGGTCCACCGCCGGAGTCGGCCGACCGGTTCCGCGACGTCGGGTGCCCATGCATCACTGCGCGCGCAGTGGGATCGTCGCCGTCAGCGAGGTTCCGATGCCAATCGGGCTGGAAACGAACAGGTGTCCCCCGAGCGCCTCGACGCGGTCCCGCAGACCGAGGAGCCCGGACCCCCTTCGGGAGTCGGCGCCGCCGGAACCGTCGTCGTGAATGGACAGCCGCAAGTCGTCGGCATCGGCCTTCACTTCCACCGTCACGCCGGATGCCTGGGCATGCTTGGCGGCATTCGTGAGTGATTCCGCGACAACGTAATACGCGGCCACCTCGGCGCAGTCCGGCAACCGCCCGTCCACGCCGAGGCGAAGCTCGACCGGAACGGCTGAGCGGCGTGCAAGGGTCTTGAGGGCGGGCGCCAACCCGCCGCGCGAGAGAACCGCAGGATGAATGCCGCGGGAAATGTCCTGGAGGTCCTTGGACACTCCGACCAGACCGTCGACGATCTCCGAAAGCTGCTGGCGAAGATCGTCGAGGTCGGGCGGCACGAGTTCCTGCGCCGAGCGCAGATTGATCCCCAGCGACACCAACCGTTGCTGTGCTCCGTCGTGCAGATCGCGTTCGAAGCGGCGCCGCGCCTCGTCGCCTGCGGAAACGATCCGTGCGCGAGATGCGGTGAGCTGCCCCGCAAGCACGCGCAGTTCCTCCCGGCTCGACTCCGCCTCGCGGCGACGCTGGTCGGCCTCGGCCGCTCGCGTCCGCGCGAGGTACGCCAACGTGTTCGCCACCAAGGCGACCAAGAGGAAGACACCGATGACCGCCCAGTCGTCCGCGCCCCAGACCACGCGGACCGGCCAATCCCGGAAGTTGTCGAAGGCAAGGGCGCTGGCCACCGACGTCGTCGCGGCGAGCCCAAAACCCCACACCGTCGACACCAACAGGACGCCGAGCACGTACAAGACCCCGAACGCGCTCATGGGCGCGAAGTAGTGGAGCAGAATGACGGCGCCGGTCTCCGCGAGGATGAACGCCGCGGCGACCAGCAGTCCGAGCCACAGGGGTGGGGTTACCGGACGAAGCAAGAGGGTGATGAGGCGCGCGCGCATCGGTGGCCGACCTAGTTCCGCATCGATGGGCCGACGGTCGGCTGCGACGACCGCCGAGGACAGCAGGCCCAGCGCCTGCACACTGCTCCGCGTCATGACTTCGGTTCTGTTCGATCGTTGCGGCCATGTCCTGGCCCCGTGCGCGACGGTAATCCGCAACCATGTGAGGTTGCTGGGAACCTGACACGATCTCGGCGACGCCGTGCGCGGGCCGTACTCCATTGCAGCTGGCCGGTATACGGCAGGTAGGGCTGGCAGGGGCATCCGGATGGGTACCAGCCTCGACGACACGGGCCGCCCTCGTGGCGAGGGTAGATGCCATGCACAAAGTCACATCACGTCCGCCGGTTGCAGCCACCGAAGTTTCGCAGAAGTCGAGCGGTCGATGAGCCGCCGGGTGGGAGGCCCCAGCTCCCTGATCAACCGGCAGCACCGCGTCCGGACCGACGGCTCCGCGTCCGCTCAATCGTGGATCGGCTTGCCCGACCTCGCGATCGTGGTCGCCACCGGACCGTTCGACGACGTAGGGCACGCCGAGACCCTGGCCGCCACGTTCGTCGCGGTGCAGCAGACCTGTCGGACACAGCTGGTGATGGTGGGCACTGGTGCCGCTCGTCACATCGTCGCGCACCACGCGGTCGAGCACGAGCTGGAGACGCGGCTGCTCGTGATCGACGAATGCGGTGGGCGGCGGCGATCGCACCTGCTTGCGGGCGCGGACCTCGTGATTCCGGCGCCGGCGTCGTCGCCCAGCGCGCTCGTCGAGGTGATGGCCGCCGGACGAGCCCTGGTCGCACCCGCGGGCCCGGCAACCGCCCTGCTGGTGATGCCGTGCAGCGGTGGCCTGCTCTACCGGCCCGGCGACGCCTCCGCGATGAGCGCCGCCGTCGTGCGGCTGCTCACCGAGACCGAACTGCGACGCCAAATGGGCATCCGTGCAAGGCAAGCCGCACAGCGCCTACCCGTGAAGACCCTCAGCCAGCAGTGGCCGCACGACGGACGGCAATACGCCTGATTCGAGGCTAAGACCGCCGTCGAACGCTGCGTCCAGCCCGGCGGACCCATCGGCCGTTGACCTACGCTGAACACCGTGACACATCGGTTGTTCGTCGACGCCGCGCTGGCCGCGGCAAGCACTGTGCTTGCCCTGGCCGCGTGCGGTTGCTCGGTGACTTCCGGGCTGGCGGCAGCCGAGCCGACGACCGTTGCGCCCGCCCCTGGGGACGAGACGACCCCGGAGGCAGAGTCGCTGTCCATCGGCACGGGTGCGACCGACTCGTGGAGTGGCTATCTCCCCGATGGCATGTTTCTCAGCCCCTTCGACACCTCGAGTCAGTTGCTCGCCCTACTCGATCCGTTGCTACTCAAGGCGATTCAGGACGCCGCCCGTAGTGCTCAATCCCAGGGCGTCAACATCACGATCACGTCCGGATGGCGGTCGAAGGGATTTCAGCAGCGCCTATTCGACGACGCGGTCCGCCGGTACGGCAGCGTCGAGATCGCCCAGCAATTCGTCGCCTCGCCCGACGTGTCCCGGCACGTGGTCGGCGAAGCGGTCGACATCGCGGGCGACGGTGCGTCGGACTGGCTCATCCGCAACGGCCCGCGATTCGGCCTGTGCCAGATCTACGCCAACGAGAACTGGCACTTCGAACTGGCTGCCGACGGCGAAGGCAGATGCCCGCCGCTGCGGCCCAACGCGGCAGGCTAGACCGCAGCCATGGGCAAGGCGACCGCAGCCGACGGCGACTACTGGAACCACAACACCGCCTACCACCGGTGGATCGTGGGCATCGCAGCCAAGCACCACGGCCACGTGCTCGACGTGGGTTGCGGCGACGGCCTTCTCGCACAACGCCTCGCCCCGGTGTCACGGTCGGTGACGGGACTCGAACCCGATCCGGCGGCCGCCGACCGCGCGGTGGCGCGCGTTGCCGGTGAGGGCGTCGCGATCGCGCGCACGTCGTTCGAGGAGTTCGATCCGGGGGCACGACGGTTCGATCTGATCACCTTCGTCGCCAGCCTCCATCACATGAACCTACGAAGCTCTCTGGCGCGGGCACGTGACTTGCTGGCGCCGGGCGGCGAGATTGCCGTCGTCGGACTGGCAGCAAACAAATCGGCATGGGATTGGGTCCGGTCGGCGTGCCGTGTGCCCGCCGTCATGGTGGCCGACCGGTTGCATCGGGACACGCCCGACATTGGCGTGACCCTCGCCGAGCCGCGTGAGTCCCTTGGCGAAATTCGCCGCGCCGCCGCCGGAGTGCTTCCCGGCGCGGTTATTCGAAACGGGCTGTACTACCGCTACCTCCTGCGATGGTCCAGCTAACCCGCTGATGGCTGTTCTCCCCGGCCCGCTACTTCACGCGAACGGCCAATTTCAGCAAACAATTTGACGTTGACGCAAAATCGCTTACGATGGCGTCAATTGCCTCTCCATCGCGTGCCGTTGAGTGCACGACGTGGAGTAGCGCCTCACGGTGCTGGCCAGCGCGGGCCGGGCGCGGAGCCAGCGGGAGACGAATTGTCACGTCATCGATCTGCCTCGACGCGCCCGTCCGTCGCCCTGCGCCGCTGGCTGCACGCGCCGAAGGTGCGCTGGCTCGCGGTGGTCAGCACCGTGCTGGTGCTGCTGGGCATAGGCGAATATCGCACCGGACCCGACGCGCTGGCAGGCGTGCCGACCTCCAACACCGCGGTCACCGTAGACGACTCGAGACCCGGCAGCATCGTGAGCGTGTCGCCACTGCGCTCGCTGGCACCGGAGATCGAGGCCGTCAGTGCGCGATCGGTCCGCGTGGTCTACCGCTCGACTGACGGTCGCACCGGAGGCTTGACGAGCGTCTCCGGCTCGGTGTTCGTGCCGAAGGGCACCGCGCCGCAAGGTGGTTGGCCCGTCGTCGCGATAGGGCACGGCGGATCTGGCATCGACGAGGACTGTGCCCCATCGCTGTCGACGACTCTGCTCGGCGAGGCGCCCCTCGTGGCCACCCTGCTCCACCGCGGGTATGCCGTCTCGCTCACCGACTACCAGGGCCTCGGCGTACCGGACACCGTGCACGGGTATCTCGACGCCGCCACCGCAGGACGCAACGTCATCGACTCGGTCCGCGCTCTGCGCGGCATCTTTCCGAACGTCTCGACGCAATGGGCCACGATCGGCACCGGCCAGGGTGGCGGCGCCGCATGGGCGGCCGACCAGCAGGCCACCGGGTACGCCGCGGATCTCGAGTTGGTGGGCGCAATCGCCTTGTCCCCCACCACCGATGCCAGCGATCTGGTGCACAGCGCTCAGAACGGCACGCTCACCGTGAGCCAACGCACCACGTTGCTATGGTCGCTCGCCTCGCTGAGCCGCCTGCATCCGGAACTCGATCTCGACGACTACCGCCGCGGCGTCGCCGCTCGGCAATGGGATGCGCTGACGGCTTGTTCGGGCGCGCTGGTGCACAAGGGCACCGTCGCGGCGCGAAACCTCGGCCCACGAGATCTCGCGCCGTCGACGGATGAGTCGGCCGACGCACTGCGGGTTCTGATGCGAGAGTTCGCGATCACCGATCAGCCGCTGACGGCGCCTCTTTCGGTGGTGTTCGACGCCGACGCCACCGCCCTCGAGCATCGATGGACCATGAACTCGATCAACCACGCGTGCATCGCCGGCGGAACGATCGCGTGGCGACTACAGCGTGGTGACGACGGTGCAATCACCGCGCCCGACCAGATCGACTGGCTGGCAGAGCGATTCGCGGGAACGCCCGCTACCAACCTCTGCAGCTCCGGGTCGGTGAGCGGCCCGGCCGCAGGCACGGTGCTAAGCACCGAGGAGATCCCGGACGTCTCCGCCACCCTTCCACCTGGTTCCCACGCCGCCCGGGTGCTGTACGGGTCGACGCGCGCCGACACCGGTGCCGCCACGGTGGTCTCCGGAACGGTCTTCGCGCCGGCGGGCACAGCCCCACCGGGCGGCTGGCCCGTCATCGCATACGGCCACGGCACCACCGGCATCTACGAACAATGCGCGCCGTCACTGTCCAGCACCCTCCTGCTGCAAGCTCCCGCGGTGGGCGGACTACTCCAGGCCGGTTTCGCCGTCGCCTTCGCGGACTACGAAGGACTCGGTACGCCGGGCATCCATCCCTATCTGGATTCGCGCACAGCCGGACTCAACGTCATCGATTCCGTCCGAGCCCTCCGCGCGACGTTCCCCGACGTCTCTGATCGGTGGGCCGCCATCGGGCACTCGCAGGGTGGAGCGGCCGTATGGGCCGCCGATGAACAAGCCGGCACGTACGCTCCCGAGCTCGATCTCGTCGGGGCGGTCGCGGTGGCCCCGGCGGCGGACGTGACGGGCATCGTCGACAAGGCCGTGGACGGCACGTTGACACCCGAACAGCTCGCCACGCTCCAGACACTCCTCACCTCAATGGAACGGGTGTACCCGGATTTCGACGCCGACGACTTCCGCCGCGGGACCGCCGTCGAGAACTGGGGAGCCGTCGGCGCTTGCGTCACATCGATACCGGAAAGCGTGCAGGCGGGCGAGATGGCTTCGGCGCCAACGCAAGCCACCAATCAACTCCATTGGATCCTGCAGCGCTGGGCATTGCCGCAACGGCAGCTGTCCGCGCCGCTGTCCATCGTCTACGGCACTGCCGACCAGTACGTCGACGAACAGTGGACCACCGACGCCATCACCCGCGCGTGCGCCCTCGGCGATTCGATGAACTTCCGCTTGCAACCCGAGAAGGGACACGCCGACCTGGACTGGATCGGCCAGCTCTATTGGCTGCGGGACCGCTTTCAGGGAGTGCCTATCACGAGCGACTGCCCGGCACCCTAGATCGTCACCAGTCGTCACGGCCCGCCTGCCCCGTCGGCGCCATGACGGCCAACGGATCGTTCGGGTGAACCTGCGCCGACCACGTGGGACCGGCGCAGACCATGTCCTGTGGCAGTGAGATCTGCGTGGGCAACGGCACCCCGAAGCCGCTCACCGCAGGCAGATTCAATGCGGGCATGGCGAACAGTCCGCCACCTCCGCCAGCGCCGGGTGCCGCGAGCGTCGGCTGCGGCAGGAATTCGGCCGCCAGGGCAGCAGCTCCCGTGAGCGGTGCGATGACCTCGCCGGGCACGGCCTGCGCCGCGCCGGCCAATGGCGCGCCGATCAAGCCCGTCGCAGCGGCCGGCAAACCTACCGCGCCTGCAGCAGGCGCACCAACGGTGGCCGCGGCCGGCGCGCCCACGGCAGCCGCGGCAGGCGCGGCCGTCGCCGCAGCGAGGGGGACAGCAGCTGCGCCACCACCAGCTGCACCGCCGCCACCGGCTCCGGCACCGCCACCACCACCGACTGCACCGCCGCCTCCGGCTCCCGCGGCGCCACCGCCTGCCTGGCCGCCGCCGGCTGCGGCTTCCGCCACCGGAGCACCCGCCGCGACGGCACCCGTCGAGCCGAGCTGCGCGGCATC
Organism: uncultured Actinomycetota bacterium; assembly: GCA_963849055.1. Classification (GTDB taxonomy): domain Bacteria; phylum Actinomycetota; class Actinomycetes; order Mycobacteriales; family Mycobacteriaceae; genus Mycobacterium. The sequence continues at coordinate 854,587 of CAWKFI010000006.1, read as the reverse complement.
CGCCAACGGCATGGCCGCCGCCTCCTGCCCACCCGTGCCTGCCGCTTGCCGCAGCGCGTCATCCGACGACGCGGCGAGTTCTTGGGCCTGCGAGGCATCCACGCCTTCCTGGCCCGCCTGGCCCGAACCGCCCTCCGCAAGCGCGGCGTCCCCGCCCTCGAGTTCCGCCGCCGAGCGGGCGCCGTCCTGGTCGACCCGGGCCGCGGTCAAGCCGTCACCACCATCGAGGCCTGCTGCCTGTTCCACCCCAGCGGCCGCGAGGCCCTGCTCGGCACCAGCACTGCCAGCGGTGCCAGCCGCGCCAGTAGCACTAGCGCCGGATCCACCGGCCGCGGCGGTGACGGCGTCGACCGCTGAACCGCCTCCCGCACTCGGCAGCGCCGCCGCAGAGCCGCCCTCGAGCGCACCGGCTGCCGGCACTCCGGCTGCCGCGGCAGCGCTGTCTGTCACGGCGGCGCCCTCAGCCACGCCGGACGCGGTAGCGAGTCCCGCGGCCGCAGCGTCGGCGGCGCCCACGCCCACGCCCGCGGCTCCGGCCTGCGCGGCGCCTCCTCCGGCAGCCGCGGTTTGTGCGGCGCCACCGCCCACAGCCCCGGCCTGCGCAGTGCCGGGAAGGGCGCTCAACGCCGCGGACGGGAGTCCCAGCGGCACCGTGCCCGAGGCCGGTGGTGCGATCGACGGCACGCTGAACCCGGGCAGGCTCATCCCGGGAAGTCCGCCGACCGCAGCGGTGCCCGGCGCACCTGCCGTCAACCCACCGGCGGCGGGCGCACCGCCTGCGATGGCGCCCGAATTGCCGGCTGCCACCTGCACCGGCACCTCGACTGCGCCGGAGTTACCTGCAGCCACGTGGACGGGCACCTCGACACCACCGGAATTGCCAGCCGCCACCTGCACCGGCACCTCGACACCACCCGAATTACCCGCGGCCACCTGCACCGGCACCTCGACCGCGCCCGAATTACCGGCAGCTACCTGCACCGGAACCTCGACGGCCGCGGGAGCGCCGGCATCGACGACGGCCGCCGTCGGCACACCAACCGCGGCGGACTCACCAACGGGCACCGCAATCGCGGCCGCGTCACCACCGGCTGCACCACCGGGAACTGCCGCAAGCGCTTCGGCGGGGACGGCCCCTGCGACGGCTTCACCAGCGGTCGATGCCACGTCCGCTGCACCCGCGGCGGGAGCTCCGACGCCTGCCTCTGCCGCGACGGGGGCCGCCGCGTTCAGCTCGCCCCCGCCCCGTCCCGCTGCGTCCCGCAGCATGTCGGCGTCGACCGACGCGTCGTGCTGCGCTCCTTCCAGACCGGCAGCACCCTCACCGCCTTGACCGGCACCGCCCGAGACGCCCGCGTCCTGAATCACTTCGGCCGCCTCGTCACCGGCTGCCGCCAAGCCGGCGTTGTCGTGGACGTCGCCCAGTGCCGCCGAATCTGCCGCAGCCTGTTGACCATCACCGACCCCCGCAGCGTCCTGCAGCACACCCGCCGCGTTCGCACCCCCTGCACCGTCCCCCACAGCCCCGGCCCCGGCGGCACCACCGCCGGCAGCACCACCACCGGTTGCACCGCCACCCGCGGCACCGCCGCCTGAAACACCGTTTACCGCAGCAGCATTCGCGGCAACGCCGTTGGCCGCCGCGATGCCGTTGGCCGCCGCGGCGCCACCGCCCGCAGCACCGTTGGCGGCTGCACCACTCGCGGCAACGCCGTTGGCCGCTGCGGCGCCTCCCTGAACCGCACTACTGGCCGGTGGAATCACGACCGGTGCTGGCGGTGAGACGGCGCCGGTGAGAATCGAGGTCGCACTCTGCATCGACGCCGGGACGTTCGCCGGCGCCGCAGCCAATTGCTGCATCATTCCCAGACACGGCACGCCAGGAGGCGACTGGCTCCCGGGTTCCGCCAGTGCGGCGGAGCTGAGCGCGAAAAGCGGCGAGCACATCGCCGCGAACGCCATGGTGGTGACGGCGACGCGATTGGTCGTCCTTGACATATTCTCCCCAGCCCTTCTCGATTCAAGGCCGAAGGTAAGTCCCACGGTTGTAATTTGCCGTCGCGACAATAATGGGGTTACCGATCCGATACGAATGCGATCCGTGCCCGTGACCTCTCGCGAGAGGCCTTGGCGCGCAATTTATTTCACATGGTCAAGAACATCCGACCGGACGGCCGGACGGCGAAACCCCGATGGAACCGGCCCGATCAGGCCGATTCGCGGGACCTGCCCTGCTGCAATCGCCGTCTCTTGGCGTCACTAGTCTTGATTCGTGTCCGATCTGGTTCTGACGCAGGTCGAGGACCGCGTCGCGCTCATCACCATCAACGATCCCGACCGCCGCAACGCGGTGACTGCCGAGAGCTCGGCAGCGCTGCGCGCAGCTGTCGACGCCGCCGAGGCAGACCCGGGCGTGCACGCCGTGATCGTCACCGGTGCAGGCAAAGCGTTCTGCGCGGGCGCCAATCTCACGGCGCTTGGTGCCGCGGCCGAGGATGGCCTACGAGTGATCTACGACGGCTTTCTCGCCGTCGCGCAGTGCGCGCTACCGACCATCGCGGCGGTGAACGGCCCCGCCGTGGGCGCCGGGCTCAACTTGGCGCTGGCGGCCGACGTGCGCATCGCAGGGCCAGGCGCGTTGTTCGATCCGAGGTTCCAGAAGCTGGGCATCCATCCCGGCGGCGGCGCGACCTGGATGTTGCAGCGCGCGGTCGGCCCGCAGGTGGCGCGGGCGTCGCTGCTGTTCGGGATGCGATTCGACGCCGACGCCGCGGTGCGACATGGTTTGGCCCTGGAGGTGGCCGACGATCCGGTGGCCGCCGCGCGCGAACTCGCCGCGGGTCCGGCATCGGCACCGCGCGACGTGGTGCTCGCGACGAAGGCCTCGATGCGGGCGACCGCCAACCCCGGCACCGTGGACACCGAACAACACCGGATCGCCGTCGACGTCGAGATCGGCCCGCAGGCGGCGTCCATCGAGTCCCCCGAGTTCGCTGCGCGATTGGCCGCCGCCAAACACCGCTAACTCCCTCCAGCCCCCGCGACTTGTGCACCCGCGGTCGCGGCGCGTGGCTGTTGCGTAATGGCGTGTCGGATTTATCGCTGGATTCGTGGCTCGTGGACAATCCGTTGGTGGCTAGAGGTTATCGTCCGGTAGTGCGTGATCAGGAGTTTCTGCTGGCGCCGAATATGGCTGATTGGCTGGCCGGTGATCACCTGGTGTGGTTCGTGCTCGATGTGGTCGAGCCGCTTGATACCTCGGCGTTGCACGTAGTCCGTCGCACTGGTGGTGTCGGGCGGGCTGGCTATGACCCCGACATGCTGTTGGCGTTGCTGATCTATGCCTACGCGACCGGGCAACGGTCCTCACGCCGTATTGAACGACTGTGCGCCGATCATGTCGCCTATCGGGTGCTGTGTGCTCAGGATGCACCGGATCACACCACGATCGCCCGGTTCCGCGCGGCGCATGACGAGGTGTTCGTCGGGGTGTTCGCCCAGGTGCTGCGATTGTGCGCGCAAGCCGGAAGGGTCCAGGTCGGGGTGATCGCGATCGACGGCACCAAAGTCGCGGCGAACGCATCGAGGTCGGCGAACCGCTCACAACAGTGGGTGCGCGAGCAGGCTGACCGCATCGCCGAGGCCACAGTCGCCGAGGCCGCGGCCGTCGATGCCGCCGAGGACGCCGCCGAAGAAGCCGCCGGTGCCGAGGCGCGACCGCCGGCCGAGCTGGGTACCCGTGCCGGGCGGGCGGCGGCGATCAAGAAGGCGATGGCCGAGATCGCGCGTCAAGACGCGCTCGGGCTGCCGAGGACGCCGCCGATCAGGCCGGCCAAGAGCGGTATCTGCAGCGGATCCAGGCCGGGGAAGTCCTGTGGGGTACACCGCCGGCCGGGATGGATCCAGTCCGCCTGTGGCAGGCCAGGATCGCCCGCGAGCAGCAACGGTTGGCCCCGCTGATCGGCGTGCGGGGGACCGCAGAAGCACACCAACGCAGCGCTATTCGGAGAAACATCAGAAAGTCCGGAGCCGGGCTGCATCGTGCCCAGCAGGAGCAGGCTGGCGGGGTGGACCGTCGAGGTTCAGCGGCACGCAGACGCGCCCATGACCAGGCACGACGCGGTCCCGCCGGGGGACCACTGGTCAACCTGACCGATCCCGAGGCCCGGTTGATGGTCCAAGGCTCCGGCGGCGGATCGGTGCAGGGCTACAACAGCCAGATCGCGTGCTCGGATGACCACTTCGTCATCGGGGTGCACGTCTCCCAAGACGCCAACGATCTGCATTGTTGGACACCGGCTTTGACCGCGGCAACCACCCAGACCACTGCGCTGGGCAAGACGATCGGGCTGGTACTGGCCGACAACGGCTACTTCACCGAAGACAACCTCACCAGCCCCGGCCCCGACCGGCTCATCGCCCCCGGTCGAGGCCGAGACGTCCATCACGACGCCAAACACCACCCCAGCCAAGGCCCGCCACCGCCGGACCTGTCACCGACCGAGGCGATGCGCCACACACTGCGAGACCCCGAGCAGGCACGGCGATACAAACGCCGTTCAGCGACCGTAGAACCCGTCATCGGACACCTCAAAGACCGCATCGGTCTACGCCGCTACGCCCGACGGGGACTCACAGCCGTCACCGCCGAACTCCACCTCGCCGCCGCAGCCCTCAACATCACCCGCCTGCACCACGCCACCGCCGGGTAACCACCCGATATCACCCTGACAACCCGCAAGACACCCATCAACGACCAGCGGTCACAAACCGCAACAGCCACCGCGCGCCACTGCCAGTGCACAAATCGCGGGGGGAAGAGCGGGTTAGAGGTCGAGGAGGGCCAGGTCGGGCGTCTCGATGAGATTCCGCAATTCGCCGAGGAATGCGGCGACCTGGGAACCGTCGGCGACGCGGTGATCGAAGGCGCACGTCAGCGTCATGGTCGGGCGGGCGACCACGACGCCGTCCACCACGACCGCACGCTCCTTGAGCGAGCCCATGCCGAGGATCGCGGCTTCGGGATGGTTGATCACCGGAACGCCCTCGTCGAGCCCCAGCGCGCCGAAGTTCGACACCGTGAACGTCGAGCCCTGCAGGTCAACGGGTTTGATCGTGCCTGACCGGGCATCCGCGACGAGTCGAGAGACGGCATCCGCGAGCTCGCGGGTGGTCTTGACTTGGGCGTTGGACACGACCGGCACCAGCAGGCCGCGCGGCGCGGCCACGCCGATGCCGAGGTGCACGCTGGGGTGGACGTGCACGCGTGGGCCGTCGACGGTGTCCATCCAGGTGGAGTTCAGCATCGGGTGATGCTGAAGCGCAATCGTCAACAACCGCAACGTCAGTACGAACGGGGTGATCGGCTCCGCGCTGACCCCGGACAGCCGGTCCCGTAGCGCCAACAACCCCGAACAGTCCACCTGAACGGACGCGTGCGCGTCGGGGATCTCTCTGCGCGACAATGCCATCCGCCGAGCCATCTCAGTCTGCACGCCGCCGACGGGCATCGAACCGGTCGACGAGCTCGACACGGCGCCCAGTACGTCGTCGCGGGTGATGACCCCCTCGGGGCCCGAACCCGGTGCGATGGAGGCCATGTCGACGTTCAGCTCGGCGGCCAGCTTGCGCACCGGCGGCTTCGCTCTGGGACGGCGGCGGGAATCGTCCATCGCGTCGTCGGTGCCGTAGCCGACGAGCACGGGCTTGCGGGCCGGCGCGGGGGTGTCACTCCCCGGTCGCTCCGCTGGAGCCGGGCTTGCGTGGACTGCCGCCACAGTCGTCGCGATGCGCACCAGCGTCGAACCGACCGCCAATGTGTCGCCCTCGGCGCCACCGAGTTCCACGATGCGGCCGGCATACGGGCTGGGGATCTCGACCTCGGCCTTGTTGGTCTCGACGGTGCACAGCGTCTGGTTGAGCTCCACCTGATCGCCGACCGAGACCAGCCAGGCGGTGACGGTCGCTTCCTCGAGTCCCTCGCCGAGGTCCGGCACCAGGAAGTCCCGTACGTCGTCGGCGCTCATGGCTGGCTCATCGCCTTCTCGACGCAATCCAGCAGTCGATCCACGCCCGGCAACCAGAGCTTCTCCAGCCGAGCCGGCGGGTACGGCGTGTCAAAGCCCGTGGCACGCAACACCGGAGCCTCGAGATCGTAGAACAGCTCCTCGGAGATGCGCGCGGCCAGTTCGGCGCCGAAGCCCAGCGTGCGCGGACCCTCGTGCATCACCACGGCCCGGCCCGTCTTGCGCACCGACGCCGCGATGGTGTCGAAGTCGAGCGGATTGAGCGACCGCAGGTCGACGACCTCCAGTCCGTAGTGGGCCGACTCGGCAGCGCTCAGCGCGGTCGCGACCAGCGAGCCGTAGGTGAGCACCGTGACGTCGTCGCCGGCCCGGCGGATCGCGGCCCGCCCGATGGGTTCAGCGGGCACCGACGTGTCGACGGTCTCGCGGCCCCAGTACCGACGCTTGGGTTCCAGGAAGATCACCGGATCCCGGTCGTCGATGGCGTACCGCAGCAGCCAGTAGGCGTCCGACGGCGTCGACGGCACCACCACCTTCAGGCCGGCGGTGTGCAGCCAATAGCTCTCGGTGGACTCCGAATGATGTTCGACCGCACCGATTCCGCCGAACGACGGAATCCGAATCGTCACCGGCATGTCGACGTCGCCGCGGGTCCGCATCCGGTACTTCGCCAGGTGGCTGACGATCTGGTCGAACGCCGGCGCGGCGAAACCGTCGAACTGGATCTCGGGTACCGGCACGAACCCGCGGATCGCCATCCCGATCGCGATGCCGATGATGGCGGACTCCGCCAGCGGCGTGTCGAAACACCGTCCGTCGCCGAATGTCTCGGCCAGCCCCTCGGTCACCCGGAATACGCCACCGAGCCGGGCGACGTCCTCGCCGAACACCAGCACCCGGTCGTCGGCGGCCATGGCGTCGTGCAACGCCTGGTTGATCGCCCGTGCCATGGTCGAATCGGCGGCGGCGGGCACCGTGGTCAGGAAGGGCTCCCGGCTGTCGTCGCCCGTGCATCGGTGGTCGTTCGATGATCTGTGTCATCTCACGCCTCCTTCGCCAATTCGGCTGCCAGTTGGTCGCGTTGACGCGCAAGTTCCGGGGTGATGTCGTGATACACGGTGTCGAACACCTCGGCGACGTCGATGTCGGGTGTGTTGATCACCGCGTCGCGCAACTCGGAGCGCAGGCGCTGCGACCGGGCCGCGGTCCGCTCCTCGATCCGCTCGGTCCACACGCCGGTGGTGTGCAGGTACGTTCGATATCGGTCGATCGGATCCCTTGCGCGCCAATGCTGCGACCTCGTCGTCGCTGCGGTAGCGGGTCGGGTCGTCGGACGTGGTGTGCGGTCCCATCCGATACGTGACGGCCTCGATCAACGTCGGCCCACCGCCGCTGCGCGCCCGTTGCGGCGGCCTCCGCCATCACCGCGTAGCAGGCCGAGCACGTCGTTGCCGTCCACCCGGATTCCCGGCATCCCGTAGCCGATGGCCCGGTGCGCGATCGACGGGCCCGCCAGCTGGCGAGCCACCGGCGTCGAGATGGCCCACTGATTGTTCTGCACGAAGAACACGCACGGCGCGCGCGAACACCGTCGCCAGGTTGAGCGCCTCGTGGACGTCGCCCTCCGAGGTCGCGCCGTCGCCGAGGAACGCCACGGTCACCGAGTCCTCGCCGAGCCGCTGAGCGGCCATCGCCGCGCCGACCGCGTGCAGACCCTGGGTGCCGATCTGGATGGAGATGGGCGCACAGCACTTCTTGGTGAAGCCCAGCCCGCCGTGCCAGCGGCCCCGCCACACCGCGCCCATCTGCGCCGGGCGCGATGCCGCGGAGCAGGAACGCACCGATCTCGCGGTACTGCGGGAACAGCCAGTCGGTCTTGCGCAGGCACGCCGCCGCACCGATCTGGGCGGCCTCCTGACCACGGCACGACGCGAACAGGGCCAACTCGCCCTGCCGCTGGAGGTTGACGAACTCGGTGTCGAGCTCACGGGTGACGACCATGCTCTCGTAGAGCCAGGCCAGTGTCTCGGGTGGGAGGTCTCTTCGGTATCGGGTCTCGGCCGTGGGCGTGCCGTCCGGCGCGATGAGTTGAATCGGCTCCAGCTCGACGTCGATCGGCGTCGAGGGTGCCTGAATGCGACCCGGCCATACCGCCTCCTAGGGTCACTGACGGCATGTTGCGCCGTCAGGCGACTGAGGTGCTCAGCACGGAGGCGGTCAGAGCAAGGCCCTCTGGTGTGAGGGCTGTCCGCTAGCTGCCGGGGTGTGGCGCTAACTGGACGATGCGCTCTGCCCGCCGCAGCACTGGGGCATCCACCATTATGCCCTCGAACTGGAAGACGCCGCGTTCGTCGCGCGGCCGTGTCGAGAACGCGTCGCGCCCAGTGCGACCTGCTCGTCGGTGGGCGCGTACGCCGCCCGGATGACCGCGACCTGGGTGGGATGGATGGCGACCTTGGCGTCGAATCCGACGGCGACGGCGTCGTCGGTCTCGGCGCGCAGCCCGTCGAGGTCCTTGATGTCGAGGTACACCGAGTCCAGCGCCATCCGGCCGTACGCCTTGGCGGCCAGCAGCGTCTGCGACCGCACGTGCTTGGCGACGTCGCGGTAGCTGCCGTCGGGCCAGCGGTTCGGCGGTGCCGCCCAGTCGCGGCGAACGAGGTCCTCGGCGCCCCACATGACGGCGAACGCGTTGTCGACCCGCGCCAGTCTCGGTGACCGCCAGCGCGCCGAGCGGCGTCTCGACCAGCACGATCACGTCGCAGCGGCGCCAGCGACGCGACCTGCTCGGCGGACTCGGTCTTGGCCAGCATCACGGTCGTGTAGTCGGTGCGCGCCAGCGCCTCGAGGTCGAGCGCGTGGTCCGCGGTGTCGTGACCGGGTTGACCCGCACCACGGTGCGACGCCGGATCCAGCGGGGTGTCGATCAGCGCGGCGCGGGCGGCCTCCCGGTCCTTGGCCGCCACGCCGTCCTCGAGGTCGAGGATCACGACGTCGGCTGCGGCAGCGGCCTTCTCGAACCGCTCGGGTCGGTCGGCCGGGCAGAACAGCCAGCCGGGCCCGGTCTGGTCGAGCGCCATCAGGACTCCTCGCTTCGGTGGACGCTTGCGCACCATGGTCTTTCGCGACGCGGTCGCGACGACGTCGCCGTGCTGGTTGCGGCCGGTGTGCGCGAAGCGTGACGATGCCCTCGCCCGGGCCGGCTCTTCGACTCGCGCTTGTCGGTGACCTCGGTCTCGGCGTAGAGCGTGTCGCCGTGGAACAGCGGCTTGGGGAACGCCGACCTCGCTGAACCCGAGATTGCCGACGATGGTGCCCTGCGTCAGTTGTGCCACCGACAGCCCGACCAGCGTCGACAGCGTGAACATCGAGTTGACCAGGCGCTGACGGAACGGCGGCTGCGTCTCGGCGAACGCGGCGTCCAGGTGCAGCGCCTGGGTGTTCATCGTCAGCGTGGTGAACAGCACGTTGTCGGCCTCGGTGATGGTGCGCCCGGGCCGGTGCTGGTAGACGCACGCCGGTCTCGAACTCCTCGAACCACAGCCCGCGCTGGACGACGATTCGCTTCGGCGCGGCTCGCCGCTCACAGGCCGGCCTCCCGCGCGATCAGCATCAGCTGCACTTCCGTTGTGCCCTCGCCGATTTCGAGGATCTTGCTGTCGCGGTAGTGCCGGGCCACCGGGTACTCGTTCATGAATCCGTAGCCGCCGAAGATCTGGGTGGCGTCGCGGGCGTTGTCCATCGCGGCCTCGCTGGCGACCAGCTTGGCGATCGCGGCCTGCCTTCTTGAACGGCTTGCCCGACAGCATCAGCGCCGCGGCGTCGTAGTAGGCGGTGCGGGCGGCGTGGGCGCGGGCCTCCATCCGGGCGATCTTGAACGCGATGGCCTGGTTGGTGCCGATCGGCCGCGCCGAACGCCTCGCGTTCCTTGGCGTACTTGACGCACTCGTCGACGCAGCCCTGCGCGGCGCCGACCGACAGCGCGGCGATGGCGATGCGGCCCTCGTCGAGGATGCGCAGGAAGTTCGCGTACCCGCGGCCGCGCTCGCCGAGCAGGTTCTCCTGCGGCACCCGGACGTCGTCGAAGCTCAGCGGATGGGTGTCCGAGGCGTTCCAGCCGACCTTGTTGTACGCCGGCTCGGCGGTGAAGCCCTCGGTGTGGCACCGGCACCAGGATCGTCGAGATCTCCTTCTTGCCGCCGGACTTCCCCGGTCACCGCGGTGACCGTGACGAGCTTGGTGATGTCGGTGCCGGAGTTGGTGATGAACTGCTTGGTGCCGTTGATCACCCAGTGCCGTCGTCCAGCTTGGCGGTGGTCTTGGTGGCCGCCGGCGTCGCTGCCGCCGCCCGGCCTCGGTCAGCCCGAACGCGCCGAGCGCCTTGCCGCTGGCCAGCAGCGGCAGCCACTCCTGCTTCTGCTCCTCGTTGCCGAACCGGTACATCGGCATCGCGCCCAGCGACACGCCGGCCTCCAGGGTGATGGCCACGCTCTGGTCGACCTTGCCGAGTTCCTCGAGCGCCAGGCACAGCGCGAAGTAGTCGCCGCCCATGCCGCCGTACTCCTCGGGGAACGGCAGGCCGAACAGCCCCATGTCGGCCATCCCCGCGACCACCTCGTACGGGAACGTGTGCTCGGCGTCGTGCTTGGCGGCGACCGGCGCGACGACGCTCTTGGCGAAGTCGCGCACGGTCTTGGCCAGCTGCTCGTAGTGGTCGGGCAGGGTGCCGGTGGACAAGAAAGTCGCTCATGACTGGGTCTCCTCTCGTTCGCTGCGGTGATCCGGGCCAGCGCCTGGCCCACCTTGACCTGGTCGCCGACGGCGACGAGTAGTTCGACGACGCCGTCGACGGGCGCGGTGAGCGAGTGCTCCATCTTCATCGCCTCGACGGTGACCACGACGGTGCCGGCGCGTCACCGCCGACCCGTTCTCCGCGCCGATCGGCGACGACCGAACCCGGCATGGGGCTGACGAGTTCGGCGTCGCCGCTGTGCGCGTCGTCGGGGCGGACCGGTGCCTCCCGGACCTCCTCGACCATCGTGGTGCGCCCGGCGCCGGCCAGCCAGATGCTGGCCGTCGGACGCGGCGACCACGTAGTCGGTGCGCAGCCCGTCGAGGGTGACGGTGAGCCGGTCGCCGTCGAGAGCTGCTCGCAGCGAGCGGGTTTCGCCGTCCTCGATGCGCGCGGTGGCGTCGGCTCGGCGTGCCGGTCAGGTGGACGTGGTCGGTGCGCTCGCCCGCGCGCAGCCGCGACCGTGGTGGGCGCGCGCTCCCCGATCCGCCAGCCCGACGGGACGTCCCACAGGTCGCCCGCGCCGTGCGGGCCAGCGCGACAGCCAGTGGTAGGCGGCGGCCGCGATGAGTTCGTCGTCGCCGGCGTCGGTTCCGACGATAGTCGGGGGTCCGGCGGTCCAGCAGCCCGGTGTCGAGGCGGCCGGCGACGACGTCGGGATCGGCCAGCAGGAACCGCAGGAAGTCGATGTTGGTGGTGACGCCAAGCACGGCGGTGTCGGCCAGCGCCCGGTCCAGCGCCCGCGAGCGCGGCGGGCCGGTCGCCGGCGTGGGCGATGACCTTGGCCAGCATCGGGTCGTAGTCGCTGCCGACGACCGTGCCCGCGAGGATCCCGGAATCCACCCGGATGCCGTGGCCGGACGGTTCGACCACGGCCAGCGACGTCGCCGCCGGTCGGCAGGAAGTCGCGGCGCGGGGTCCTCGGCGTAGACCCGCGCCTCGATGGCGTGACCGGTCATCACGACGTCGTCCTGGGCGAGCGGCAGCTTCTCGCCCGCCGCGATGCGCACCTGTTGTTCGACGAGGTCGACGCCGGTGACCATCTCGGTGACCGGGTGCTCGACCTGCAGCCGCGTGTTCATCTCCATGAAGAAGAACTCGTCGGGCCGGTCGGCGGACACGATGAACTCGACGGTTCCCGCGCCGGTGTAGTCCACGCTGCGGGCGGTGTCGCACGCCGCGGCTCCGATGCGCGCGCGGGTTTCGGGATCCAGCAGCGGTGACGGCGCCTCCTCGATGACCTTCTGGTGGCGGCGCTGCAGGCTGCATTCGCGCTCACCGAGGTGCACGACGTTGCCGTAGCCGTCGGCGAGTACCTGGACCTCGATGTGCCTGGGGTTCAACACGAACCGCTCCAGGAACAGCGTGTCGTCGCCGAACGCCGCGGCCGCCTCACGCCGAGCGCTGACAAGCGCTGCCGGGAGGTCCGCGGCCCGGTGCACCACCCGCATGCCCTTGCCTCCACCGCCTGCCGACGGCTTCACCAGCACGGGATAGCCGACGTCGCCGGCGCCGCCGATCAGATCATCGTCGGTGAGGCCGGGCCGCGAGATGCCGGGCACCACCGGCACTCCGAACGCCGAGACGGCGGCCTTCGCGGCGATCTTGTCGCCCATCGTGCGGATGGCGCCGACGGGCGGACCGATGAACGCGATGCCCGCGGACTGCAGCGCCGCGGCGAATTCCGCGTTCTCCGAGAGGAACCCGTAGCCGGGGTGCACGGCCTGCGCGCCCGTGCGGCGGGCTGCGGTTATGACGGCGTCGACGTCGAGATAGCTCTGCCGTGCCGGGGCCGGGCCGATGCGTACCGCGACGTCGGCCTCGGCGACGTGGCGGGCACCGGCGTCGGCATCGCTGAAAACCGCAACCGAGCGAATTCCCATGGCGCGCAACGTCCGGATGACGCGCACGGCGATCTCGCCGCGGTTGGCGACGAGCACAGTGTCAAAAGTCTGGGAAGTCATCTCGTCACATCCTGAAGACGCCGTAGGACACCGGCTCCAGCGGAGCCTGTGCAACGACCGAAAGTGCCAGGCCGACCACCGTTCTGGTGTCGGCGGGATCGATGACGCCGTCGTCCCACAGCCGCGCCGTGGAGTAGTACGGGTTGCCCTGGTGCTCGTACTGCTCGCGGATGGGCGCCTTGAACGCCTCTTCCTCCTCGGCGGTCATGTCGCCGCGGACGGTTGCCAGCACCGAGGCGGCCTGCTCGCCGCCCATCACCGAGATCCTGGCGTTGGGCCACATCCACAGGAAGCGCGGCGAATACGCCCGCCCGCACATCGAGTAGTTGCCTGCGCCGTACGAGCCACCGATCACCACCGTCAGCTTCGGTACGCGCGCGCACGCCACTGCGGTGACCATCTTGGCGCCATGCTTGGCGATGCCGCCCGCCTCGTAGTCGCGGCCCACCATGAAACCCGCGATGTTCTGCAGGAACAGCAGTGGTGTCTGGCGCTTGTCGCACAGTTCGATGAAATGGGCGCCCTTCACGGCGGATTCACCGAACAGCACGCCATTGTTGGCGATGATGCCCACAGGGTGACCGTGGATGCGGGCGAAACCGGTCACCAGCGTCGAGCCGTATTCCGCCTTGAACTCCGCGAACTCGCCACCATCGACGATGCGGTTGATCACCTCGTGCACGTCGTAGGACACCCGCGAGTCGATGGGCACCACGTCGTACAACTCGGTTTGGTCGGCGATCGGCTCGACGGTCGGCGTGACGTCCCACGGCGTGGCGGTGCGCGGGCCGAGCGTGCTCAAGATCCGTCGCACAATGCGCAGGGCGTCGCGGTCGTCGTGCGCCAGATGGTCGGTGACGCCGGAGACCTTGGAGTGCAGGTCCCCGCCGCCGAGGTCCTCGGCCGTGACGACCTCACCGGTGGCGGCCTTCACCAGTGGGGGCCCGCCGAGGAAGATCGTGCCCTGGTTGCGCACGATGACGGCTTCGTCGCTCATCGCCGGCACGTATGCGCCACCGGCAGTGCAGGATCCGAGCACGGCGGCGATCTGCGGAATGCCGCTGGCACTGAGGTTGGCCTGGTTGTAGAAGATCCGGCCGAAGTGCTCACGGTCGGGAAACACCTCGTCCTGACGCGGCAGGAACGCGCCACCGGAGTCGACCAGGTAGACGCACGGCAACCGGTTCTGGCCCGCAATCTCTTGTGCGCGTAGATGTTTCTTGACGGTGATCGGATAGTAGGTGCCGCCCTTGACCGTCGCATCGTTGGCCACGATCATGCACTCGCGACCCGACACCCTTCCGATGCCGGCGATGAGGCCGGCGCCGGGGCATTCGTCGTCGTACATGCCGTCGGCGGCAAGCGGTGCCAACTCCAGGAATGCACTGCCCGGATCCAGAAGGCCGTCGACCCGGTCGCGCGGGAGCAACTTGCCCCGGCTGACGTGGCGTTCCCTGGCACGGGCCGACCCGCCGAGCGCGGCGGTGGCCAGCTTGGAGCGCAACTGCGCCACCAAGGCGAGGTGCTGCTCGCGATGCGATACCCGCGTAGACAAATGCCGACCCATTCAGTTGAGTTAATAACGACTAACTGATGGTATGTTAGTGACGATTAACCGAAATGTCTACCACCTGGCGGGAGGCGCTCATGGCGACGTCGACGACGCCCACGACGCGACGCAGCAAGGCGAAGTCGGACCGGCGCACACAGCTCATCGCCGCCGCGGAGCGGCTGGTGGCCGAGCGCGGGTTTCTCGCCGTGCGACTGGAGGACATCGGTGCCGCGGCGGGTGTGAGCGGGCCGGCGATCTATCGCCACTTCCCCAACAAGGAAGCACTTCTGGTGGAACTACTGGTGGGCATCAGCGCCAGGTTGCTCGCAGGCGCCAAGGCCGTGGTCGACGCCGCTGCCACGGCTGCCGATGCCCTCGACGGGCTGATCGACTTTCATCTGGACTTCGCGTTGGGTGAATCGGATCTGATTCGCATCCAGGATCGCGACCTCGGGCATCTGCCCGCGCCGGCGAGGCGTCAGGTCCGCAAGTCACAGCGGCAATACGTCGAGATCTGGGTGCAGGTGCTGCGTGACCTGGACCCGGCGCTCGTGGAGGCGGACGCCCGATTGATGGCCCATGCCACCTTCGGGCTGCTGAACTCCACGCCCCACAGCCTCAAGCAGGTCACTGCCCCAGAAACGACACAGTCATCGCGCGCTGTTCTGCGCGCGATGACCGTGGCGGCACTGGGCTCTACCGAGCGACGTTAGTACCAGACGCGTCGTCCGCCTACTGCGTGTCCGGCCGCGCCCAGCAGCCAGAAGACCGCTCCGACGACGATGGCGACGACGCCGATGTAGGTGAGGATCGGGACGCCGAAGATCAGTCCCAGGATGAGGAGTATGACTCCGATGGCGATCATCTTGACCTCCTTGTGTTGTGATTCGAGTAAGTACCGGCTGGCTACTGACTCGGCTCCGGAATGTTGCAGTTCGTGACCTTTGGGTTCACCCCGGCATAGTTCAACGGACCGGCGACGACGGTCAGTGCGATCGTTCCCGCCGTGGCGCAATTGTTTTCAGACGTCTTGAAGTATTCGCGCTGGTAGGCAGCCACCACACCGATCAGCAACCAGATCAGCACGACGACTCCGATGATCCCGCCACCTCGCATGGTCAGCCTCCAACTCGTCAGGCACCTAACTGGCGCCCAGATGACTTACCCCGTGGACAATTTCCACAAACATTCGGCCAGCAACCGTGATGGCTACGTGACCGTGGTCCGCGCGAACCCGGAATGAGCCATTCACCGATGGCTGCGATCAGCCGCGCGGTTCGCCCGCGTGACCATCGCGTAGCCGTCGCGCCTGAATCACGGTGGCGGCCACGGTAGTCCGGCTCGCGAATCGGGAACGGCGTGACCGGACAGTGGTTTCGGCGCCGCGATGTCCGCCCGCCGCCCCGCGGTTTCATCGATCAGCAGGTCGACCACGTCGGTGAGCCGGCCACGGCACCGCAGCGACTGACGTTGGCGCGCCGCCGATGTGCCTGCGATCAGCACTCGTTCGGCGAGCCCACTTATCGTGTGCCAGTCGTCCGTCGCCTCGAGTTGGGGCCGCAGCATGCGCACCAGCTTGGACACCACCTCGGCCGCCGGCCTACTGCGGCGGCCGCTGACGTCGACCAACTCACCTTCTAGGCCGGAGCGGGCCGCCCGCCACAACGCGGCCCGGCCCAGCGGCGGCGACAATTCGACGGCGGGCACGCCCGCGCGCAACCCCTCGATCTCGCGTTCCACCAGCGCACGGAACAAGCCGGCGATCAGCGCGATGGTCTCGACCAACGGGCAGCTGTCGCACACCCGCAGCTCGACGGTGGGGGCACTGACCGCCGGCCGCACGTCGAAATAGACCATCCCGGCGTCGGTGATCACGCCGCTGGCCACCAGGTCGGCGACCAGCTGGTCGTACTCGGCGGCCGTCGAGACCGGGGCGGCCAGCCCCGTCGTGGGCCATCGCTGCCACACCAACGTCCGCCCGCTGGAGTAGCCGGTGTCGGATCCGTCGGCCCAGAACGGCGAGCTCGCACTCAAGGCCAGCAGCGTCGGAAGATACGGCGCTACCCGCCTGGCCACCGCGACCGACTCGTCGCGGTCGTCGACGCCGACGTGCACCTGCGTGCCGCATATCAGTTGTTCGCGGGCAAGCAGCTGGTAGTCGGCGAGCATTCGACGGAAGCGGGGTGTCTGGGTCACCTGCATTTCCGCGGGCACCGACAGGGGCACGGTGCCCGCGGCGACCACACCCATGCCGAGCTTGGCCGCCGCGTCCACCAGATCCTTGCGGTGGCCCTCCAGGTCAGCCCGCAGGCCGTCGAGCGTGTCGACGACACAGCTGTTCAACTCGACCACGCAGCGCTGCAACTCCGCCACGTAGCTATCGGACAGCTCGCTCAGCAGCTCCGGCGCCCGGGCAGTCAGGCGTCTGGTGTTGAGATCGACGAGGTGGAATTCCTCTTCGACGCCCATGGTTCGCGGCATCGCGCCTCGCAATTCGCAACCGAAAGTGGTGTGCAATACCTCAGTGTTCACCGAGGTGGTGCCCTCACGTGCGGTCTTCGACGCTTGGGATCCATCCGGGTGAAGTCGTCAACGGGGCCGAGCCGCCTGCCGCGCGGGTAGCCTGCAGCCATGAGGTGGGAATGACCGATTCGCCACGCCGCGACGTACCGGATCCGACGCAGCCGATGCCCTATGGCTATCCCGGGCACGCCGACCCGGCGTATGCGAACCAGGCTCCGTACGGGTCGCCCTACCAGGCGCCTCCACCGCCGAATTCCACGCAGCAGATGCCGCCGTACCAGGGGTACGGCTACGACCCCTACACCGGCCCGCCTTATCCGCCCGGTGGCAAGCCCCCCGGCCCTCCCGAGCCGAACGGCCGCGGTCCGCGCGTCTGGCTGTGGGCGCTGGCCGCGGTCGCGGTCGTGGTGGTCATCGGGCTGGTGATCGCGCTGGTGATCGTCAACAGTTCGCAGCAGGACACGGTCTTCGCGCCGCCCCCCGCGCCCCTCGAGCCGAACTTCACCACGCCGTCCACCACCACGACCCGAGTACCGACCACCACGCGCAGCAGCGCGGTGCCGACTCCCCCGTCCGCCACCACCACCGCGCCGACGACACCGGCCGGGACGGATACGGTCGTCTACGACGTGAGCGGATCCGGCAGGGCCATCAACATCACCTACGTCGATGCCGGCGGCGTGCTGCAGACGGAATTCAACGTCATGCTGCCGTGGAGCAAGGAAGTCCAGCTGACCGCCCCTGCCGACCGATCCGCGAGTGTCAGCGTCATCAACGTCGGCCGCGAGATTTCATGCTCGATTACGTTGGACGGCACGCAGATTCAGCAACGCACCGGATCTGGTCTGACGGTCTGCAGCGGATTGGGTTAGCGCGCGACCCGGGGTGAGCGCACCGCGACGATCGCGGCAAGCCCGGCCACCAGCACGGCGCACAGTCCGCCCAACCCTGCCCGGTTGGTGCCGAACAGGTCGATGAAGGTGAAGAACATCCACGGCGCCAGGAACGACACCGCGCGTCCCGTCGTGGTGTACAGCCCGAACGCCACGCCTTCCTTGCCCTCCGCGGAGATCCGCAGCATCATCGTCCGCGCCGACGACTGCGTCGGCCCGACGAACAGGCACAGCAGTAGCCCGCAGATCCAGAACGCCAGGGCGCCAGACAAACTCAGCAGCACCAAGCCGACGACGATCATGGCGCTCAGCGAGAACACGATGACGTTCTTGGAGCCGACTCGATCATCCAGCAGGCCGCCCACCACCGCACCGACGGCGGCGACGACGCATGCGCACACCCCGAACAGCAGCACGTCGGCCTGCGACACCCCGTACACGGTGACGCCAAGCACAGCGCCGAACGCGAACACGCCGGATAGTCCATCCCTGAATACCGCACTGGCCATCAGGTAGTAGACGACGTTGCGGTCGCGGTGCCATTCGGATTTCACCTCGCCCCACAGCGAGCGATAGGCGCCGAAGAACCCGACCGTGGGCCCACGGTCCTCGGGGACGGGTAGGCGCGCGGTGACGAGCAACGGCAGCGCGAACAACGCGAACCACGCCGCGGTGAGCAACACCGCCGCGCGCACGTGCTGCCCGTCGGCCGCCGCGAGACCCAGCAACCCGCGGGTGTCCCCGTCGCCCTGGATGAAGCCGAGATAGACGATCAACAGCAGCCCGACACTGCCGAAGTAGCCTGCGGCCGAACCGAATCCGGAGATGCGGCCCGACGTCGCCGGCGTCGTCAGCTGCCGCAGCATCGCGTTGTAGGGCACCGTCGCCAGGTCACTGCAGGCCGCGGTGCAGGCCAGCAGGATCAGACCCGGCCACAGGTAGTGGTAGTCGGCCCGAATCAGGCTCATCGCCGACGTCAGCGCGACGACCGCGCCAGTCAGCACCGTCAGCGCCGTGCGGCGACGGTGCGGCGCGTCGACCCAGATCCCGGTCGCAGGCGCCAGCAGCGCGACGCACAGGCCGGCGATGGTGAGGACGCGGCCGAGCCAGCTCGCGGGCGTGGTGTCGCCCGGCAGTCCGGCACCGACCTGCTGGGTGAGGTAGACGGAGAAGACGAACGTGATGACGATGGCGTTGACGCCGGTCGCCCCGCAGTCCCACAACGCCCACGCCACGACCCGCGACCGACCCGCGGTCGGGGAATCCACCACGGGGCTGCTCATGGCTGCACTCTATTGGTCCCTACGATTGGCCCCATGCCAGTACCCGCTCCCCACCCCGACGCGCGCGCAGTGGTCACCGGCGCCTCGCAGAACATCGGCGAGGCGTTGGCCACCGAGCTCGCGGCCCGCGGCCACCATCTGATCCTCACCGCCCGCCGCGAGGACGTGTTGACCAAGTTGGCCGCCAAGCTGACCGAGCGTTTCGGCGTCACGGTCGAGGTGCGGCCGGTGGACCTCGCCGATCCGCCCGCCCGCACCGCACTGGCCGACGAACTGGCTGAGCGCAACGTCTCGATCCTGTGCGCGAACGCCGGCACCGCGACGTTCGGCCCCGTGGCCGGCCTCGCCGTCGCCGACGAGAAGGCACAGGTGCAGTTGAACGTGTTGGGCGTGCACGACCTCGTCCTAGCCGTGCTGCCGGGAATGGTGGCGCGCCGGGCGGGCGGCATCCTGATCTCCGGATCGGCAGCGGGCAACTCCCCGATCCCCAACAACGCCACGTACGCCGCGACGAAGGCGTTCGTGAACACGTTCAGCGAGTCGCTGCGTGGTGAGCTGAAGAGTCAGGGCGTCCACGTCACCGTGCTGGCGCCCGGCCCGGTGCGCGAGACGCTGCCCGACGAGCACGAGCAGTCGCTCGTCGAGAAGCTGATCCCGGACTTCCTGTGGATCTCAACCGAGTACACCGCGAAGATCTCGCTCGACGGATTGGAGCGCAACAAGATGCGCGTCGTACCCGGCGTGACGTCGAAGGCGATGTCGGTGGCCAGCGGCTACGCACCGCGGGCGATCGTCTCGCCGATCGTGGGCGCCGTCTATAAGAAGCTCGGCGGCGAGTAGCCCACCCCGATTCCCGCGCCGATCCCGCTGGGAGATCGTCGATTCGGCGAAAATCGCGATCTGACAGCAGTTTCGAGGCGGTGGGAGCGGCTCAGCGGGTGCGGCGCCGGCCCGTGCCGAAGATGCTGCGGGTGATCTCGCGGCCCGCCACCGTGGCGGCCGACCGCAGAAAGCTCTTGAACGCCGAACTCTGCAGCACCTCGGTGACCACGCCGGGACCCTCGACCGCGTCGGGCATCTTCACCCGGCCGTCGACGGTGGCTCCACCGGCTCCCCCGGTGGCGACGGGCGGCGGCAGCGTGTCGTCCGCCGCGGGCGGCGCCGCCACCTTGGCGTTGAGCCGTTCGTAGGCGGAGTCGCCGTCGATGGTCTGGCCGTACTCGGCCTGCAGCGGAGATGCCTTGGCGGCCGCGGCGATCGCCTCGGGGCCGATGGTGTCCATCAGCGAGCGCGGAGCGCGCATCCGCGTCCACGCGACCGGCGTCGGGGCACCCTTCTCGGAGAGCACCGTGACGATCGCCTCGCCGATGCCGAGGCTCGTCAACGCCTTCTCCAGGTCGTACACGTCGGTCTTCGGGTACGTGCGCACCGTCTTGTTCAACGCCTTCTGGTCGTCGGGCGTGAACGCGCGCAACGCATGCTGAATGCGCGCGCCCAACTGCGACAGGACATCGTTGGGTATGTCGGTGGGCAACTGGGTGCAGAAGAACACCCCGACGCCCTTGGAGCGGATCAGCTTGACCGTCTGCTCGACCTGCTCGAGGAACGCCTTCGACGCATCGTTGAAGAGCAGGTGCGCCTCGTCGAAGAAGAACACCAGCTTGGGCTTGTCGACGTCGCCGACCTCCGGCAGCGTGGTGAACAGATCGGCGAGCACCCACATCAGGAACGTCGAGAACATCACCGGCCTTGCGGCCTGAGCGCCCAGTTCGAGCAGCGTGATGACGCCGCGGCCCTGCGGGTCGAGCCGCATCAGGTCCTTGGGTTCGAGTTCGGGTTCGCCGAAGAACGTGTCGGCGCCCTCGGCCTCGAGGTTGACCAACGCGCGCAGGATGACGCCCGCGGTGGTCGGCGACACCGCGCCGAGCGCCTTGAGTTCCGGCTTGCCCTCTTCGCTGGTCAGGAACTGGATGACGGCGCGCAGATCCTTCAGATCGAGCAGCGACAGCCCCTTCTGATCCGCCCAGTGGAAGATCAACCCCAACGTCGATTCCTGAGTGGCGTTGAGCCCCAACACCTTCGACAGCAGGATGGGGCCGAAGCTGGTGATGGTGGCGCGCACCGGAACCCCGATGCCCGACGTGCCCAGCGACAGGAACTCCACCGGGTAGGCGGTGGGCGTCCAGCTGTCGCCGGTATCGGTGGCCCGCTGCGTGGTCTTGTCTCCTGCGACGCCGGGCCGCGACAGCCCGGACAGATCACCCTTGACGTCGGCCATCAGCACCGGCACCCCGGCGGCCGAGAGCTGCTCGGCGAGCACCTGAAGCGACTTCGTCTTGCCCGTGCCGGTGGCTCCGGCGACCAGACCGTGCCGATTGACCGTCGCCAGCGGAATCCGGACCTGCGCGGTCGGGTCGGCGACGCCGTCCACGACGACGGTGCCGAGCTCCAAGGCCTGCCCTTCAACGGCGTAACCAGCGGCGATCTGCTGCGCGGGGCTGGCTGTCGATTCGGTGGTCATGCGCCAGAGACTACTTGCCACACCCCCGCCGTCGGTGGGTATGCGGAGCCTCCCGTCGGCACTACGAATACTGTCTAACGCTGTGCGTGACGAACTGGTGTGGATCGACTGCGAGATGACCGGCCTGGACCTGGGGTCCGACCGGCTCATCGAGATCGCGGCTCTGGTCACCGATGCGGAGCTGAACGTCCTTGGCGAGGGCATCGACGTGGTGATCCACGCCGACGACGAGGCCTTGGACGGCATGCTGCAGGTGGTGGCGCAGATGCACTCCAAGTCGGGCCTCACCGAGGAGGTGCGCGCGTCGGCCGTCGACCTTGCGGAAGCCGAGAAGTTGGTACTCGACTACATCCGCACGCACGTCAAACAGCCCAACACGGCGCCGCTGGCGGGCAACTCGATCGCGACCGACCGCGGTTTCATCGCCCGCGACATGCCCACCCTGGACTCCTACCTGCACTACCGCATGATCGACGTGAGCTCGATCAAGGAACTGTGCAGGCGCTGGTATCCGCGGATCTACTACGGCCAGCCCGCGAAGGGCCTTGCGCACCGGGCGCTCGCCGACATCCACGAGTCGATCAATGAGTTGAAGTACTACCGACGCACTGCGTTCGTGACGCCACCGGGCCCCTCGACCAGCGAGATTGCGGCCGTGGCGGCCGAGCTCGGGCCGCCAGGGGACGACGTGGAGGATATCGATTCGGCCGCGGACCGTCCGAGCGGCTAAGATCGACGACGCCCCAACGCCCGAAAGGCGTGACGGCAATGGTGGCTGTAGTTCAGCTGGTAGAGCACCAGGTTGTGATCCTGGATGTCGCGGGTTCGAGCCCCGTCAGCCACCCCGAATAGCGAAACGGGCCTGCCGCCGAGTGCGTGCAGGCCCGTTTTCGCGTTGGTAGATCAGACGTTGGCGTTACCGGCCTTCCACTGATCCCACGGGATGTTCCAGTCGCCGAGTCCGTCGGTGCCCGGCAGCGTCGACCCGACGGTATTCGCGACCTCGACGATGTCGCCGCGCTTGGTGTTCTCGTAGAACCATTGCGCATTGCTGGTGCTCACGTTGAGGCAGCCGTGGCTCACGTTCGAGTAACCCTGGCTGCCCACCGACCACGGCGCGCCGTGCACGTAGATGCCGCTGTAGGACATCTGGGTGGCCCAGTCGACCTCGGTGCGGTACCCGTTGGGCGAGTTCGACGGCACACCGTAGGTCGACGAGTCCATCACCAGATGCGAGAACCGGTCACCGACGATGTAGGTGCCGTTGTTGGTGGGTGTGCTGCTCTTGCCCATCGAGATCGGCATGGTCTTGATGACCTCGCCGTTGCGCCGGATCGTCAGCGTCTTCGTGTTGTCGTCCGCCGTCGCGATGATCTCGTCGCCGATGGTGAAGTGCGTGGTGACGTTCTCCTGACCGAAGAGCCCGTCGCCGAGGTCGACGCCGTAGGTGTTCACCGCCACGTCCACCGTGGTGCCCGGCTTCCAGTAATTCTGTGGGCGCCAACGCACTTCGCGATTGCTCAGCCAGTAGAACGCACCCGCGACGGGCGGGTTGGTGGTGACGGTGATCGCCTTCTCGGCCGCCAGGCGGTTCGGGATGTTCTCGTCGAACCGGACTGCCACGGGCTGACCGACGCCGACGACTTCGCCGTCGTTGGGCAGCAGGTACGGCATGGTCAGGTTTTCGGGCGAGTGGGTCTGGAACGTCATCGACTGGCTGGTGACGCCGCCGAGACCGAGCGACTGCGCGTTGAGCGTGTACTGCTCGTTGTAGCCGAGCGGATCCGTGGTGACCCACTGCAGGCCGTCCGGGCTGAGCCGCCCTGCGACCGTCGCACCGTCCTCGTCGGTCATGGTGACCGCGCCAAGCACGCCATCCTCGGCGCTCACCGTGACTGGAGCGTCGACCGTCACGCCGACCGCGCCGTCGGTCACCGACGCTGTGAGTTTCGGCACCAACAGATCACCGAACGGGGTGCCCTTGTCGGTGATGGTGTCGGGCTGCGGCGGGGCGGCCGGCGCGCCGCTGCAGGCGCTGATGCCGAACACCACGACGGGCACCAGCAACAGCGCCGCCAGCAATGTCGTCTTCCGACGCGGACGGGCCACGGAATTGACCTGCCACATGCTTCGCTCCACCTCGCACTTGGGAAAAACAGAATGATCGACTGCTCGCGGCTAAGTCTAAGGGCAACCTGGCAATGCAGGGCGACCATGACGTTCCCCTGCTCCTGGCCGGCACTGATTTTCATCTGCGCGGCGCGGCCTGTTATCGTCTCTTCCGCGCGCCGTTAGCTCAGTTGGTAGAGCAGCTGACTCTTAATCAGCGGGTCCGGGGTTCGAAACCCTGACGGCGCACCACACCCCCCCCCCTGTCGCGTCTCTCGCGCGCTGCGGTCATGCCATCGATGCACGCGCCGCGGGGTGAGTAGTGCTTGCGATCCGCGGTTCACCGGCATCGACCATTGTGCCGTGCGACGCGCCGCGGTCGCGCGGTCGGTTGCGTGCGCGCGCTCTCCTCCCGTGCGGTCTCATCACCGCAGGCCGGCTCCTCGAGCGGGGAGCCTAGTGCTCGCCAAGCCCCATCATGTCCGTGACGTGGTGGTCGCGCCCCGCGGTATAGCCGCCGTCCACCGCGATGGCCTGGCCGCTGACGAAACTGGCGTCGGATGAGAGCAGGAACACCGCCACGGCCGCCACCTCGTCGGCCAGGCCGAACCGCCGAAGCTTGTGCTCGTGCCGCAAGCCTTCGCGCGCCTGCTCCATACCCGCGAGGCCGACGAC
The DNA here is from genome assembly GCA_963849055.1 of uncultured Actinomycetota bacterium. Taxonomy (GTDB): domain Bacteria; phylum Actinomycetota; class Actinomycetes; order Mycobacteriales; family Mycobacteriaceae; genus Mycobacterium. Next base: position 830,249 of record CAWKFI010000006.1, on the reverse strand, counting down.
GGAGTCGAACATCGGAGTCTCAATGAAGCCGGGGCAGACGGCGTTGACCCGAATCCCGCTCGGGCCGTAGTCGATTGCCGCATTCTTGGTGAGCAGGACGACGCCGCCCTTGGACGCGTTGTACGTACTGCCGCCCGCGGTGCCCTCCAGGCCCTCGATGCTGGCCAGGTTGACGATGGCTCCTCGTTCGCCGGTGACCCGGTCCTGTTGGATCATCTGACCCAGCGCGGCGCGGTTGACGACGAAGGTGCCCTTGAGGTTGATGTCGATCACCCGGTCCCACTCGTCGTCGGGCAGCAGGTGCATGGGCCCACCGCCAGCCACCCCTGCGGAGTGCACGACGCCGTCGAGCCGCCCGGAAACCTCGACCACTGCGGCCACTGCGGCGCCGACGCCGTCGGCGTCGAGTACGTCAGCGCACCGGTAGGTGAACCGCTCTGCGTCGACGGTGTCCGGTGGGTCGGTTGCGAGGTCGATGCCAACGACCGTGGCGCCCTCGGTCAGCAGCCGTCGGACGGTGGCCAGGCCGATACCCGATGCCGCACCGGTGACGAGTACGCCCTTGCCGTCCAGACCGTTCATTCCGCGCTAATCCCGTTCCTGCACATGCTTGGTGATCCACTGGGCGGCCAGCTTCACGAGACCGGACTGCGGATAACGGACGTGCGCGTCGAAGTCGCGCCCGGCCGAACAGACCGGGTCGTTGGTGTTGCACAGGTCCGCGGTCCGCGGTCCGAAGTCGGGGCTCAGCGTCGTCAACGGCTTGCCGAGCCGTGCCGAGGGGTTGCCGAACACTGCGACGGCGGCGACGTGCGGGACGACGGCGGCCGGCAGCGGTGCGGTGTATCCGAGCCCCGCGATCGGCGACGTGGTGACGACATCCATGACGGCGGCACCCTGCGAGTAGCCGCCGAGGACGATCTTGGTGTCGGGGCACTTGGCGACCGTCGATTGGATGCGCTTGCTGGCGTCGTTGGCACCGGTGGCGACCTGAAGGAAGTCCCACGTGGCCGGATACTTCACGGCATAGGTGCCGACCGACTTGCCCTTCACCATCGGGCGCAGCGTGTCGACGAGGGCCTGACCGACCACGCCAATGCCGGCGGGCTCGTCGGTGCCGCGCGCGAACACGACCTCGATGTCGGTGCACTTCGGGGCGGCCGACGCCGGGGAGCCGACGAGCGTGGCCGCCGTACCGAGCGCGGTGAGCATCGATGCCGCAACCGCATACCGGGTCATGGTGCCGACGGACACGGTCTTTCTCCTCGACGTGGAGACATCTGCTGACTCAATCGAGCCACAGTGTTCCCAATCATCTCAGATTTCACACCAGCAACAAAGGCCTGGTCGTGCGCGGGTGACCCACGCGCCACCGCCCGTCGAGCCGATGAATGAGCCGTTGCAGCGCCCAGGCCGGCGGAATCGTGATGGCCAGTGTCGACCCGAACAGCATCGGCAGGGAGCCGGTGAACAGTGGCCAGTCCAAGGCTCCCAACACCAACGCCATGACAAGCACGTGCAGCAGGAAGACCTCGTAGGAGATCTCGCCCAACCACGTCATCGGTCTGCTGCGCAAGAAGCGCTCCCACCAGCCACCGCCACCGATTACCAAGGGCGCCACGACCAACGTGGCGACGCACGCGTACAGCACGTTCTTCGTCAGCGGTTCCCACAGCCGAACCGGCCCCATCGCGACGCCGCCCGCGACGGGCGTGCAGACGACGAGGAAGAGAATGACCGCCAACGGCATCGCCGCAGCGGTCGACAAACGCACGTTCATGGCCTGAAGAGTGGCCAGCGTCATTCCGCCGATGAACCAGGCCAAATGGGCTGGCAGCCACATTCCCGCGGAATTCGGCAACCAGTCTGTCGTGTTCACGACGCCCAACCACACCGGACTGATGGCGGCGATCACGGCCAGACCGATCAGGAGTCGAATTGGTCGCCATTTACCGTGGCAGTGCCCCGCCAGCAACCCAATCGCCAGCAATGGCAATACCGCGTAGAACGAAACTTCTACCGCCAAACTCCACGTCTGTGAAAGGCCTTGGTGGAGGTACGTAATCAGATAATCGTCGGTGTAGATCTGCGTAAGCGTGAGGTACCGAACCAGGCCCGCCCAACTTTGGCCGGGATTCGGGCCCGCGGAATAGACCGCGAATACGATGAACGCGAGTAGCACGGTTACTACATAGGCGGGCATGATGCGTCGCATCCGGCGCACGAAGTAGGCACCGACGGGCGGCGCGGCCAGTCCCGCGGCCGAGGCACGAACCCATGGCCGGAACAACAGAAATCCGGACAAGACGAAGAAGATCGGCACGCCGATCTCCAGGCGCGCGTACATCACCCCGAGGTAACCGTGAGACAGCTTCCCGGTCGCAAACGCCGCATGCGTGCCCACCACCAGCAGGGTCGCCACGCCCCGAAGACCCGTGAGAGACACGACCCGATCCCGCTCGAGCGTGCCACTCACCACGGCTGAGCTCGGTAGCACCCAGCGAGCGTATCGACGCAATCATTGAGCCGGTTAGATTTCTGCTGTGCGGGAGCTGAGCAAAACGCCGCAGACGCGAATTGGCGTCCCATTCCCGCCCGTGTGAATCCAATGCAATTACCGGCGTCGTGCGGTGCCGATCTGCGATGCTGACAGCCGATGGTATCCGGAGAGAATTTGGATCCGGACCGCCCGTCGGAGTCCGACGCCGCCCGGCCCGCTTCCCTCGTCGACGCGATGATTCCACTGGTCGCGTTGGCGGTTCTGATTGCCGCCTCTCTTGCGCTATTCGGGCTCAAAGCGCTCGACGGGCCACTGCAGGTTGCGCTGGTCCTGAGTTGCGCGGTTGCGGCGCTCGTCGCACTAAAGAACGGGTATGAGTGGTCGACCGTTCAAGAGGCGGGCCAGGGAGCGCTGGCGTCAATCACAAGTGCGATCTTCATATTGCTGGCCGTCGGCGCACTGATCGGGTCGTGGAACCTTTCAGGAACCATTCCGACGTTGGTCTATTACGGCATTCAGGTACTTTCCCCGGGCTATTACTACTTGGCGGCCGCAGTCATCTGCGGGATCGTGGCGATGTCCATCGGCAGTTCGTGGACCACGGCAGGCACCATCGGCGTCGGCCTGGTGGGCATCGCCACCATGTTGGGTGTGTCGACGGCCATCACGGCGGGCGCCGTGATCTCGGGCGCGTATCTCGGCGACAAGCTCTCGCCGCTCTCCGAGACAACCGTCTTGACCGCGCAGATGGTCAAAGTGGACCTCTACACCCATATCCGCCACCAGGCATGGACCTCGATCCCTGCGTTCGTGATCGCCGTGGTCGTGTTCGGCGTCCTCGGCGTCGCGGGCCCGCCGGTGCAGCAGACGGTCGGCGAAGAGGTCGAACTGGCGAAGCTCGACCAGGTCTTCTGGATCACCCCGTTGAACCTGCTGCCCTTGCTGTTGCTCGTGGTCCTCTCGGTCCGCAAGGTTCCAGCCTCGCTGGCACTGCTGGGGTCGGCACTGTTCGCCGGGGTGCAGGCGACGATCCTGCAGCGCGACGTGGTTCACGGCTTCGTCACCGAAATAGGCGGCAGCCCGCAGGTAGTCGTCGGATCGATCCAGGCCATCTGGAGGGTGATGGCCAACGGATTCGTCGCGAACACCGGCGTCGCCGACATCGACCGGCTCCTCTCCCGCGGCGGCATGGACTCGCTGTTGTTGACCATCTGGCTGATCATCGGTGCGGTGACGTTCGGCGCCCTGCTGGAACGGTTCGGCCTCATCGACAGACTGATCGATCCGTTGATCGAGGGCGCCAAGTCGACCGGCAAGCTGTATCTGTCCGTGTTCGCCACGGGCATGGGCCTCAACATCGTCGCCGGCGACCAGTACATCGCCCTGGTGCTGCCAACCCGGGTGTTCCGAATGGAGTTCGCCCGCCGCGGGCTGGCGCCGCAGAACCTCTCCCGGCTGGCGGCCGACAGTGGCACGGTGACCTCCGCGCTGGTGCCGTGGAACTCGTGCGGTGCGTACATGGGTGCGGTGCTCGGCGTAGCGACGATTTCCTATTTGCCGTTCGCGGTGTTCAACATCGCGAGCCCGATCTTGAGCGTCATCTACGGCGTCGTCGGCTTCAAGATTGCGAAAGCGCAGTCCTCCAACGAGTCCGACGCAGTGACATGACGTGTTCGGCTAAGCTCGGCAGCTGAAAACCCATCGGCCTGGGGGGTCCTGCAGCATGCCCGCTTTCACTTATCTGCTCGACAAGTTCGAGGCAGCGGAGATCCGGAACGATCCGTTCCCGCACGTCTACATCGAGAACCTGCTCAACGAGGACGACTTCGACGCCGTCGTGCAGTCCCCCGACATCACGCTGCCCCAGGCCACGAACGTCGACGCCCTGTTCTCGGCGTTGGATGCCGCAAGCTACCAGCCGATCGAGTTCCCCGGCTGCACGAAGTCCCGCCAGGAATACGTGCAGTGGCTGGAGACGGCGGTGAAGCCGAAGAACACGCACGCCGCCTGCGAGGGCAAGGGGATGGCGTTGCGCTGCGCGACACCGCAATCGGATGCGGTCCGATCGCTCGACGCGTTCTTCCAGTCGCCCGAGTGGAGCGAGCTGTTGATTGCGAAGTTCGGCGTGTCGGCGCCGACGGTGCTCGATTGCGGCCTGCAGAAGTACTTGAACGGCTACGAGATCAGCCCGCACCCCGACATCAGGCAGAAGGCATTGACGTGGATGTTGAACGTCAACCCGGGCCACACGGACGACGCCGACTACCACACCCACTACATGACGCTGAAGCCCGAGTGGAGCTTCGTCGCCGACTTCTGGAAGGACAATCCGGACGCCGAGACGTGCTGGATTCCGTGGGCGTGGTGCGACACCCAGAAGCGCCAGACGGCGAACAACAGCATCGTCATCTTCTCCCCCCGCCACGACACGCTGCACGCCGTCCGGGCGCACTACGACCACCTGCCCGCCCAGCGCACCCAGTTCTACGGGAACCTTTGGTACAAGCCCGCCCCGCTGACCTTCAGGCCCCAGTTCCAGGACTTCGCCGGAGGGTCGGCCCCGGTCTTGAACCGCAATGGCGGATACGTGTTGAAGTCGGCGACGTCGCGGATCAGATCTCGGCTCATGGGATGGGCGCCCGCGCGTTGATCCCGTTGCCGACGCGCACGGGCGTCGGCCTCGGCCGGACGATCCAAGCAACGGGTAGTCGGTAGCTCTGAGCACGGCCGCCGCCGCGGTCGGCGATGCAGGTCTGCTGAGATTTGCGGTAGCCATCGGGGATACCGCTGGTACTGACGCCATGGTCAATTTTCACTGTGATTCGCCAGCGCACGCCGTAGCAATGTGCTGTAATCGGCATGAGTGTCAGTATCCAATGGCGGAAAGACTAACGAAACCCCCGGTAGCGGAAGGTTCGGCAGTCAAAACCCTCAAAGTTTCAATCCGCGCTCAATTGGGTACAGCTGATACCATACGATTAGCTGAGCAACGCCGGGCGCCGCCCGATCGGCCGATCGAGATGGGAAGGGAGGTCTTCGCTGATGACGCCAAGCGCATCGCTGACGGAGACCCTGCCCCCTCTCGAGATCGACGACACGACCGCTCCTGCACGCGTCGTGACGGTCTACACCTGCAGCAGGCTGGGGCGCACGGCAAATCCGCCCAGCCGCGGGTTCGGCGACTGGTTCCGGTTCGGCCGTCGTCGCTGACCGCGGTTCAGCGCCGCCTGACCCGGCGGATCAACAAGACCACCACCAGCGTGCCAATGCCGGCGAGTGATACCGCCACGACCGGCGTCTTCACGAAGCTCACCACGCCTGCCTTGGCATCGTCCGCGAGCCTGCGCGGATTCGCCCGCTCGGCCAGCGCGTCCACGGTCGACGCCAACTGATCGCGAGCCTGGTCGATGTCCTGCTTGATGTTGTCCGGATCCCGGTCCGCCACGTCAACCCCTCCAACTCGCGTCACTGCCTTGCCGAACTACCCTAGTTCAGCGCGGCGGCAATCCGACGCGCCGGCCGACCGAAGGGACACCACGCATGCCAACGACTCCTCGCCTCGAGGTGGGCGACGAAGCGCCCGCGTTCGCTCTTACCGACGCCGACGGCAACACGGTCAAGCTGAGTGACTACAAGGGCCGCAAGGCCATCGTCTACTTCTACCCGGCCGCGTCGACCCCCGGCTGCACCAAGCAGGCGTGTGACTTTCGCGACAGTCTTGCCGAACTCAACGAGGCCGGTCTCGACGTCATCGGCATCTCGCCCGACAAGCCCGCCAAGCTCGCGAAGTTCCGTGACGCCGAGGGCCTGACGTTCCCGCTGCTGTCCGATCCCGAGCGCGACGTGCTGACGGCGTGGGGCGCCTTCGGCGAGAAGACCATGTACGGCAAGACCGTTCAGGGCGTGATCCGCTCGACGTTCGTGGTCGACGAGAAGGGCAAGATCGAGGTCGCCCAGTACAACGTGAAGGCCACCGGCCACGTCGCCAAGCTGCGGCGCGACATCTCGATCTAAATCCCCGAGCCCCCGAGCTTCTCCAACAGCAACGCCTCGGCGGTCGCCGCCCGCTCCAGCACGCCGAGATGCAGGCTCTCGTCGATGCTGTGCGCCTGAGTGGCCGGGTCTTCGACGCCGGTCACCAGGATCGCGGCGGACGGGTAGGCGGCGGCGAACTCGGCGATGAACGGGATCGAGCCACCCACTCCGGTGTCGACGGGCTCGCGCCCCCACGCCTCGCGGAAGGACGACCTGGCCGCGTCGTACACCTCCCCCGAGGCGTCGATCGCATACGGCTGGCCGACGTCTCCCGGCGTCACCGTCACCTGCGCACCCCACGGCGCGTGGTCTTGGAGGTGCCTGGTCAGCGCGTCCAGATGGGCCTTCGCATCCCCGCCTGGAGCGACGCGCATGCTGACCTTGGCCCGTGCCCGCGGGATGAGCGTGTTCGACGACTTCGCGATGGGCGTGGTGTCGATGCCGATGACCGTGATCGCGGGCTTGGCCCACAGCCGTTGCACCACGGGTCCGGAGCCGATCTCGCCAACGCCGTCCAGCAGGCCGGTCTCGTGCCGCACCCGGTCGGCGGGGTAGTCGACGTCGGCGGCGCTGCCCTGGTGCAGGCCAGCGACCGCGACGTTGCCGTCGTCGTCGTGCAAGCTGGCCAGCAGGCGCACCAGCGCGCTCAGCGCATCGGGCACCACGCCACCCCACATCCCGGAGTGCAACCCGTGGTCGAGCGTCGCGACCTCCACCACGCAGTCGGCCAGCCCGCGCAGGGACACCGTCAACGCCGGGATCTCGGTGCTCCAGTTGTCCGAGTCGGCGATCACGATGACGTCGGCGGCGAGTACGTCCCGGTGCGCGGCCAGCAGGGCACTCAGCGACGGTGACCCCGACTCCTCCTCGCCCTCGACGAACACCGTCACCCCAACCGGTGGATTGCCGCCGTGCGCCCGAAAGGCAGCCAGATGCGTTGCGATGCCCGCCTTGTCGTCGGCGGTGCCGCGGCCGTAGAGGCGGCCGTCGCGCTCGGTTGGCTCGAACGGAGGCGACGCCCACTGCGACGGGTCGCCCTCGGGCTGCACGTCGTGATGCGCGTACAGCAGCACCGTCGGCGCGCCTGGCGGCGCCGGGTGCCGCGCGATCACGGCGGGCGCCCCTCCCTCGCTGACGATGCGCACGTCGCCGAAGCCTGCCTCTGACAACAGTTTCGACACCGCGGCGGCGCTGCGCCGGACCTCGTCGTGGCGGGCCGGGTCGGCCCACACCGATTCGATGCGGACGAGATCCTCGAGATCGGCGCGCACCGAGGGCAGCACCGCTTGGACACGGGCGACGAGATCACTCACCCGGCCGAGGGTAATGGCTTCCCTCCGTCCGAGTGGGTGGGGCCTGGGTCAGGACTCCAGCACGGCCACCGCGGCGGCGGTGTCGCCATCGTGGGTCAGCGACAGGTGGATCGTGATGTCCTTCAGGTGCTCGCCGATCGCACCGGAAAGCCGCACCCGAGGACGTCCCCACATGTCCGTGACGATCTCGATGTCACGGTGGATGCCCTCGGGCAGCATCGGGCGCTTCGAGAACCTCGAACCCGACCACGCCTTGATCACGGCCTCCTTGGCCGCCCACCGCGCCGCGAGGTGCCGCGCCGCCGACGAACTCTTGTCGGCGGCGTCGCGGCGCTCACCCGGCGTGAACGTCTCGGCGAACACCGTCCCCGGTTGGTCCACCTGTTCGGCGAAGTCCGGAATGGAGACCAGGTCGATGCCGACCCCGACGATGCTCATGCGACGAACGTTAGCCCAGACCCACTTCGACCTTGGCGCAGGCGCTCATCGCGAGTACCAGCCGTCCTCGCCCAGCCGCGACGACGGGTCGAGCAGCATCTCGGCCTCCTGCCGCTTCTCGGGCGAGTCGTGGCCGAAGCGCCTGTCGGCAGGCCGCTCGTACAGCGCGGGTCCACCCGCGATGGCCGACGCCAGCCTGCGCTGACCTTCCAGCACACGGGCACCCGAGCGGCGCTGGTAGTCCTCCCGCTGGTCTGCGGGCAACGCTGCCAGCAGAGCCTGCGGATGCACCAGGGCCACCAGGCCCGACACGTGACCGAAGCCGAGGCTCGTCACCAAGCCGGCCTTGAGCGGGAACTTCTCCCCCATCCGCAGCGTCTCGCGTACCCAGACGAAGTGCGCCGCATGGTCGAGCTCGTCGTCCACGCAGTCCAGGCTGCGGTTCGGCGGGATGACGCCGTCGCGCAGGATCTGGCACAGACCCATCATCTGGAACGCCGCCGCGCCGCCCTTGGCGTGACCGGTCAGGCTCTTCTGACTGACCACGAACAGCGGAGCACCCGGCGAGCGACCCATCGATGCCGCGAGCCGCTCGTGCAGCTCGGTCTCGTTGGGATCGTTGGCCAGTGTCGACGTGTCGTGCTTGGACACCACCGCGATGTCGTCGGGCCCGACGCCGAGCTTGGCGAGCGAACGCGACAGCTGCGACTCGCGGCCGCCACGGCCCGCGCTGAGCGCACCGAGTCCGGGCGCGGGAATCGAGGTGTGCACGCCGTCGCCGAACGACGATGCGTAGGCAACCACCGCCAACACGGGCAGACCCATCTGCACCGCCAGATCGCCGCGGGTCAGCAGGATCGTCCCGCCGCCCTGTGATTCGACGAAGCCGAGCCGACGCCGGTCGTTCGCACGGGAGAACTTCGAGTCGCTGATGCCCTTGGCGCGCATCGTCTCGGTGTCGGCGGTGGCCGCCATGTCACCGAACCCGATGACCGCTTCGAGCGTCAGGTCGTCGTAGCCACCGGCGATGACGAACTCCGCCTTGCCGAGCCGCAGCTTGTCGACGCCTTCCTCGACCGAAACCGCCGCCGTGGCGCACGCCGCCACCGGGTGGATCATCGAGCCGTAGCTGCCGATGTAGGACTGCACGACGTGGCCCGCGAAGACGTTCGGCAGAACCTCCTGCAGGATGTCGTTCGGCTTGTTCCTGCCCAGCAGGTTGCCGTGGTACATCGTCTGCATCGACGTGAGACCGCCCATGCCGGTGCCCTGCGTGCTGGCGACCAGGCTGGGATGCACCCACCGCATCAACTCCGACGGGCTGAACCCGGCGGACAGGAACGCATCGACCGTGACCACCAGGTTCCACATCGCCACCCGGTCGATCGAGTTGGCCATGTCCTGGCTGATGCCGTAGACGGTCGGGTCGAACCCGGTCGGCACCTGGGCGCCGACGGTCCGCGACAGCTTCACCTTGCGCGGCACCCGGATCTCGGTGCCCGCCTTGCGGATCACCTGCCAGTCACCACTGTCGGGCACCGGTGAGATGACGGTGTGCTCCGGGTCGAATTCGACGAAGGCGCGGGCGTCGGCCTCGGACGACACCACGAAGCTGAAGTCCTTGTCGAGGAACACCGAAACCAGCAGCGGCGCTGCGTGATCCGGGTCGATGGCACCGTCGTCCACGAACTCGCGGATGCCGACGCGTTCGACGACGATGTCGTGGTAGCGCTCCACCAGCTCGCCCTCGTCGACCAGGTCGCCGGACTGCGTGTCGTACCAACCCGGCTTCGGATCGTCTTCCCACTTGACCAGCCCGGTCGTCCACGCCAGCTCGAGCACGCCTGCGGCCGACAGCTCGCCCGAGACCTCCATCTCGAAGCGGGTCCGCGACGAACCGTAGGGCCCGAGCTCGGCACCGCCGACGATCACGACCATGTCGGCGGGGTCGACGTCGAGGTCGTTCCACGCGGGCGGCGGGGCCGCGGCGTAGCCGCGCGGAGGCGACGGCAGCGCCGGGATGGTCGCGAGGTCGACGTCGTCGTCCTCGGCGGCTTCGCCGCGCCATCTCCTCGCGGGCCTTGGCGGCCAGCTCGGACATGTCGATGTCGATCTCGCCGAGACCACCGGTCAGGTCCACCTGCAACGGGGCACGTGCGGCGGCGACCTTGGACTCGATGTCGCACAGGTCGAGCAACATCGACGCCATCTGCTCGGTCGAGTAGGTGATCACGCCCGCTTCTTCGACGGCGCCGACGATGGCGTCGTTGTGACCCATCAGGCCGGTGCCCTTGGTCCAGCCGATCAGCGCGTGAGCCAACGAAACCCGTTGCGCCCACGACGTTTCGGCCTTCCAGCGGGAGACGACCGCGTCCAGCGCCGACTTGGCCTCACCGTAGGCACCGTCACCACCGAACATGCCGCGGTTCGGCGAGCCGGGCAGCACGACGTGCAGCCGCGAGGCGATGTCGCGCTCGGACCCGATGTGCGAGAGGCCACCGATCAGCCGCTGCACGGCCCACAGCAGAACCTTCATCTCCATCTCGGAGCGAGAGCCTGCCTCGGACAGGTCGCCTGCGACGCGTGGCGCCGCGAACGGGAACAGCAGCGTCGGCGTCAGAGCGTCCTTGACGTGGACCGACTGCGGCCCAAGGCTTTCGGTCTGCTCGTTGCCCACCCACGCGACCAGCGCATCGATGTCGGTGTAGGACGCCATGTTGGCGGGCACCACCCACAGCTGCGCACCGAACCGGGCGTTGTCCCGGTAGAGCGTGCGGTAGAACGCCAACCTGTCGTCGTCCAACTTGGACGTGGTGGCGATGACGGTCGCTCCTCCATCGAGCAACTGCGCGGCGACCGACGCGGCGATCGAGCCCTTGGAAGCTCCGGTCACCACGGCGATCTCGTCGGCGTAGCGGCCCCGTGCGGGGTTCTCCGCTCCGGCAGCGGCGCGGCCGTACAGCACGGCGTGCACGTTGCGACCCGATGCCAGCGCCTTGCCCTGCCACCAATTCGCCTGCGTAGCAACGATGTGCCCGGCACCCTCGAAGCGCTCCGAGAGCCGCATCCAGTCGCCGTCGATCTCGTCCTCGTCCATCAGCCACAGCCTGGCGAGGTCTTCGCGGGCGCTGGCCCACCGGTCGTCGAACAGCACCGCCTTGCGGGAGTCGAACGTCGGCGCCACCAGACGCGGCCAATCCGAACCCAATTCGGCGGAGATGAGGTCGATCAGCTCGGCGTCGTTGACCGACTCGGGCGCACTGACCTGGTTGTCCAGGCCCAGCTGGCCAAGGATCATCCTGGCGGTCGATGCCAACACGCCGTCACGGCCGGTGACCTGCTCGGCGAACTCGGTCAGCGCGGCGGAGTCCACCACGCCACCGCCCGCGGCGCCCGACGACGGCAATGCCACCGAGACGCCCTTGCGGGCCGCGACCGCGGAGACCGCGGCATCGACGACCTTGTCCACGGTGGCAGCGTCGGCCAGCGCACCGTCGTGCAGCCCGCCGAGCGCGCCGCCGCGCACGCTGGAACCCTCGCGGGTGCCCAACGCGACCTCGAGGGTGACGTGCTTGGCCCAGCCCTCGCCCAGCTCCCACGTCTTGGTGACGCGCTCGGCGATGGCAGCGGGACGCTTGCCCGAGGGCCCGAGCACTGTCCGCAGCTGATCGTTGATCGCATCGGAAAGCACTGGTCCGAAAGGCTTGTACGTGCGGGCCAGCTTGGTGACCTGAGTCTTCAGCCCAGCCAGGTCGGCCTCGGCAGCCCCGTCGATCGCGCCGAGGTTCAGTTCCGAACCCAGGTCGACCAGCAGCTGGTTGCGCCGAGAGGACGCACCGTCGGTGATCGACTCGATGGAATCGAGCGACTCGATCTGGTCGATGCGCATCTTCGCCGAAAGCGCGATGAGCCCGAGCGTGGCGTCGGCGGCATCGAAGCCGATGTCATCGGGCCGCGGGCCTCCACTCGGTGCGGCGGCAGGCGCCGGTGCGGGCGCCGCCTCCAGTGCGACTGGCGCCTCGGCCGAAGCGGGTGGCGCGTCGGACGTGGTGTCGTCGTCGTCCGGTTCCGGATCGGTGTCGGTGGCGAATAGCACGGCGGCATCGCGCTCGGAGTTGAGCACCTCTGTCGTGTTGTGCGAGTACTCCGGCAGCTTCAGGGTATTCGTGGCCAGGCCGGCGACCGTGGGGGCCGACTTCACGCCGATCTCCACGAACCGCTCGATGCCGAGCCCGCCCGCGGCCTCCTCGATGAAGAGCAGGTCCTGGGTCTCGATCCAGCGCACCGGGCTGGCGAACTGCCATGCGAGCAACTCGATGACGATCGTGCGGCACAGCTCCGTTGGCCTCTCGTTCCGCCACGTGTCGTAGTCGGCGAGGATCTCGTCGAGCGGCTCGGCCGGCACCAGGTCGCGAATCTCCTGGATGAAGTCGCGATCCAGCGTGAACGGCCGCGGCACCAGGTTCGGGATGTAGCGGCCGACGAGGAGGTCGGGATCCGCCCCGCGTGGCATGACCCGCTCCAGTGAGCGACGGAAGTCGGCGACGCCGACCCGCAGCACGCTGGAGTGGAACGGCACGTCGATGCCGGGCACCAGGATGAACGAGCGCTTGCCACCGCTGATCTCGCGGCGCCTGTCGACCTCTTCCTCCAACGCCTCGAGACCGCGCACCGTGCCGGCGATCGCGTACTGCGAGCCGCGCAGGTTGTAGTTCACGATCTGCAGGAATTCGCCTGTGCGCTCGGCGATTTCGTCGATGAACGCGGGCACGTCGTCGTCGGGGAGATCGATCTGCGACGGCCGGATGGCGGCCAGCCGGTAGTTCGAACGGCCGTGCTCGTCGCGCGGGACGATGTCGTGCATCTTGCTGCCACGGTGGAACACCACCTCCAGCAGCGCCTCCAGCTCGTAAACGCCCGAGACACAGGCCAATGCGGTGTACTCACCGACGGAGTGACCGCACGCGATCGCACCCTCGACGAACGCGCCCTGCTCGCGCATCTCGGCAACCTGGGCCGCGGCCACCGTCGCCATGGCGACCTGGGTGAACTGCGTCAGGTACAGCACGCCTTCGGGGTGGTGGTAGTGCACGCCGCTGGCGATCAACGTGGTCGGGTTGTCCCTCACCACGTGCAGCACGGAGAAACCGAGCGTTTCGCGGGTGAACTTGTCTGCGGTGTCCCACACCTTGCGGGCGGCCTTGGACCGGGCGCGGACGTCCATGCCCATGCCCTTGGACTGGATGCCCTGGCCGGGGAACGCGTAGACGGTCTTGGGCGCGGCCAGCTGAGCGGTCGCAGACATCACCAGGTCGCTGCCGACCTTCGCGGTGACCTCGATGATCTCGGCACCACGGTCGATGCCGACGCGGTCGACGCGGAAGTCGATCTCGTCACCGGGCAACACCATGCCGAGGAACCGCGAGGTCCAGCCGACCAGTCGCGCGGGCGGGGTCGCCCGGCCGTCGGTGGCGGTGACGACGTGTTGCGCGGCGGCCGACAGCCACATGCCGTGCACGATGGGCGATTTCAGCCCGGCGAGCAGAGCGGCGGCGCGGTCGGTGTGGATCGGGTTGTGGTCGCCCGACACCACGGCGAACGCGCTCATGTCGGTCGGCGCGGCGACCGTGACGTCGCGACGGCGCCGACGCGGCGTGTCGGTGGCGTTGTCGGTGATGGCCCCGCCGGCGCGCGGCGGGTCGGACAGCTCGACGGCGCCGGTGCGGCCGCGGATCGCGAACCGCTCCTCGAGTCGGGCCAGTTCGGTGCCCTCGGCGTCGCGGATGGTCACCGACACGGGGACGACGCGGCCGACCTCGGTGTCGACGGCCGGCGAAGCCGTTGCGGTGACGGTCAATTCGGCCGTCGTCTTCGGCATCGGCGCGAGCAGGTGCGCGGCGTGGTCCAGGTGCACCAGGCTCAGCAGTCCCTCCACCACCGGGAAGCCGGAGGCGGTGACGGCCGAACCGATGACCGAGAACACGGCGGGCCAGCAGCGGCCCACCAGGGCGTCGGGCACCAGGGTCAGGCCGGGGGCCAGCGGCGCACCGAACGTCGCGGTGACACCGGTGTGGTCGGCGACCTCCTCGGGATCCCAGGAGACGGTGACCGTGGTGGTGTCGTCGACGACGGGCGGAAGGGCCTCGGGTCCGTCGACGCCTGCGGCGATCGCCAATACGGCGCGCATGGCGGCCGACGCGTCTTCGGTGGTGACGACGGGCATGCCACCGTCGACCGTGGCCGCGGGCAGCGTGAACCGGATCGTGATCCAGATGTCGGACAGCGGAACGCTCAGCGTGACCTGCTCACCGCTGAGTTCGAGCCGCGCGCCCGTGGACGGGTGTGTCGCAGAACGATTTTCGTTGACCTGCCACTCCCCTGGCTCACCGATGCGGTGCACCGGGTTGATCGCGGTGCGACCGGCCCACAGCACGTCGGGCGAGTCGAGCACGACGGCCAGTGGTCCGGTGACATCGGCGCGGGCCTGCCGGCGCGACACCACGGCGACCGGCTCGGCGCCGGAAGCGATGACCTCGTCGATGGATGCCTGCTCGAAGCGGTCGAGGAGCTCACCGACCGGCTCGTCGACGCGGGTGATGCCGACGACCGCCTCGGTGCCGGGAATGATGCACACCTCGTCGGCGGAGTAGCGCGCGTCGTGGGCCTGCCACAGCGAGTCACTGCGCCACCAGCGCCGCACGTCCTTGTCGATGACGGGCACGAAGTTGACCGGCTTGCCAAGCGTCTTGCACAGCGTGATGAAGAACGGCACGTCGGCGGGGTGCAGCTTGACCGCTTCGGCGTCCGGGTAACGGGCCAGCAGCGCGGCGATGGCGCGCGGCGGATCTTCAAGCAGCGCTTCACCTTCGGCGTCGACGCCGTACAGGGTTTCGATCGGGCCCGAGTCGGCGGGATGCAGCCGCGCCTCGGCGCGCTTGAGCATCTCCTCGAACCGGTCACGCCAGCTGACGTCCAGCCACGGCGAGTCGGGGCGCTTGGTGTCGGCGGTGCTGTCGCCGTCACCGATCGCCAGCTCCACGTAGCGCTGCAGCCACTCCAGGTACGTCATGTCGTCGACGTCGCCGAAGTACGGCTTGGCCGTGGCGGCCATCGCGGCGATGATCTCGTCGCGCCGCTCGGCGACCGCGTCGGCGTCACCGGCGACGTCGTCGAGCAGTCGACCGCACCGGGATGCGGCGTTGTCGATCTCGTGGATGTCGGCACCGAGCTGGCTGCGGCCGGATGCCATGCCGCCCTGCGCCTTTCCGGCGGCGACCCAGGAGTCGGTGCCGGTGGTCTCGACCAGCAGCTGCTTCACCGCGGGCGAGGTGGTCGACTCGAGGGTGGCCATGGCCGCGGTTCCGACCAGGATGCCGTCGACCGGCATCTTCGGGAAGCCGTAGCGCTCAGCCCATGCGCCGGAAAGGTATTCGGCGGCACGCTCTGGCGTGCCGATGCCGCCGCCGACGCACACGGTGATGTTGGACAGCTTGCGCAGTTCGCCGTACGTCGACACCAGCAGGTCGTCGAGGTCTTCCCAGGAGTGGTGTCCACCGGCGCGGCCACCCTCGATGTGGACGATGACGTCACGGTCGGGGACCTCGGCGGCGATCTTGATGACGGACTTGATCTGCTCGACGGTGCCGGGCTTGAACACGACGTGCTTGATCCCGATCGAGTTGAGCTCCTCGATGATGTCGACTGCCTCGTCGAGCTCGGGGATGCCGGCGCTGACCACGACGCCGTCGATGGGTGCGCCCGACTGACGGGCCTTCTGCACCAGGCGCTTTCCGCCGACCTGCAGCTTCCACAGGTACGGATCGAGGAACAACGTGTTGAACTGCACCGCGCGGCCCGGCTCCAGCAGCTGGGTGAGCTCCTCGATGCGCGCGTCGAAGATGGGCTCGGTGACCTGGCCGCCGCCGGCCAGCTCGGCCCAGTGGCCTGCGTTGGCCGCCGCGGCGACGATCTTGGCGTCGACGGTGGTGGGCGTCATGCCTGCGAGCAGGATCGGCGAGCGTCCGGTGAGGCGGGTGAACTTGGTCGAGAGCTTGACCGAGCCGTCGGGCAGCGTGACCACCGACGGGGCGTAGCTCGACCAGGCGGGCGCGACCTCGGGTGCGGCACCGACGGTGAACAGGTTGCGCTGTCCGGCGCGGGTGGCGGCGGCGACGATGCCGACGCCGAGCCCGCGGATGATGGGCGCGGTCAACCGGGTGACGGTGTCGCTGGGGCCGAGATCGACGATCCAGCGGGCGCCGGCCTCGTGCAGCCGGTCGACCTCCGCGACCCAGTCGATCGGCCGTACGAAGATCGAGTCCGTCATCTCGTGCGCCATGGCGGCGTCGATGCCGGTCTTGGCGGCCCAGCGGTCGACGAGGTCGACGCCGTCGGCCAGCCGCGGGGTGTGGAAGCCGACCTCGACCTGCACGCTGTGGAAGACGGGGGCGAACACCGCGCCGCCGCGCAACTTGTTCTTGCGCTCGGCTTCTTCCTTCTCGGTGATCTTGCTGCAGTACAGCTCGAACCGGGACAGCTGTTCCGGGGTGCCGGTGATGACGACCGACCGTCGTCCGTTGCGGATCGACAACACGGGCGGGAGCACCGTGCGCACGTCGGTGGAGAAGTCCTCGAGCAGTTCGACGATGCGGTCGGGGTCCGCGTTGGTCACCGACACCATCGGCGTCTTGTCACCGCGTCCGACCATGCCGCGCCGACGCGAAACCAGTGATCCGGCCGCACCGATCAGCTGCAACAGGGCCAGCAGCTCGGCGTCGCGAGCCCCGTTGGCCCGAAGCGACTCGCAGGCCATGATGCCCTGGGAGTGACCAGCCATGGCCACGGGAGGAGTGCCCTGCAGATCGAGACCCTGGCGCTTCACGGCGCGAATCGCGGCCATCTGCGCCAGCAAGATGCCGGGGCCGGAGATCGCGGCGGTGGTCAGCTGCTTGGACGTGGGCAGCGGCTCGTCGGCGGCCAGCGCGCGCACCCACTGCATGGGTTGGAAGCCGATCGGCCGCACGACCACCAGCTCGCGGGCGACGGGCTCCAGCAGCAGTTCGGCCTCGCCGACGACCTCGCTCAGTTCCGATTCGATGCCGGCGGCGCTGATCAGTTCCTCGAGGTTCTCGAGCCAGTTGCCGCCCTGCCCACCGAACGCGACGGCATACGGTTCACCAGCGTTGAGCAGGTCGACCAGCGCGTTCGCGCCGGTCAGTGCCGAGGAGGTCTCGCTCGAGTCTCCGTTGCGTCCGGTGGTGAGCCTGTCGTGTTCGTTGATCGTCACGTCTTGCCATCTCCTCGTTGCGCTGTGGCGCGTATCGCTCGTCTTTGGGCTGTCGTCTGCGGCGCGGCCCCGCTGCTCTGCGGGATCGTGCGATTCGGCGTCGAATCTCGACTGGCTCCGGTCGACCTCCCGCCATCTCTGGCATCGAGGGACGTGGCCGGACTCCCCGATCGGGCAGCCCGGGTATGGGCCAGCTGCAATAAGGGTGTCATAAGAGCCAGGGCAATTTTCTGCCCTCAAATGGTTACTGGCGAGTTCTACGCTCGAGTAACCACACATTGGGTTACGCGGGGTTCCGGCGGCCCGAGAGTCTTGCGGTACAAACGTCCTGCTGGAACGTGGTTACGGTCGAGTAGCTACAACTGTGCTGATCAAGGCAGTATTGTTACCGAATCGTTATGTAGAAATTTTCGGCGACCAGATGCCTCGGGGCGGTCGCGAGAAAAGCGACACCGGCGGCCAATCTGTCTACCCAAGCGACGGACTAGAGCCAAATAGTTTGCTGGCAAGACTTACTGGTCGGTAAGTTTAATCCCACTGCCCGAATCGGGGTTTGAGAATGTGGTTGAGGTCGACGCCGACACCACCGACGCTGCGCTTGTCGATCTCGACTTGATGCAGGTGCGCGGCCGGATGGGTGAAGCCCTTGGGCGATCCCCAGTTGTGTTGCCAGAAGTACGTTCCGATGCCGTCCTGTAGCGCCCAGTCGATGGTCTTGGAGTTGGCGTACACCCCGACCCGTTGGCGCCCCAGGACCGACTCCCACGCCTTCAGATAGGGCGCGACCTGCTGCTTGTACTGCTCGTACGACGGATCGTCGTCGATCGAGGCGTAGATCGGTGCGCCGTAGGACCCGCCGGCGGCGACGTGCAACTGCCAGCCCCGCTTGGCGTGCTGGACGCCCGCGTTCTGCCCGCCGAGCCAGTCGGCACTGTCCTGCTTGCCGTACTGATAGCAGGAAACGATCTTGAGACCGCTCTGGTAAAGATCGCGGGCCTCGGGCAGCTGGATCGGCTTCCCGAGCATCCAGGCGCCTCCGGGGCGCCGATCGGAGACGTAGCGGATGGCGCCCGCCGCTCCCGCAGCGCGGATGTCGGTTGCCCTGATGACGCCCGCCGCGTAGTCGAGCAGCACGCCGAGGGGATCCGCTGACGCCGACGGCGCCGTGACCGCAGCCAGCGCCCCGCCGAGACCGAGCATGGCCGGCGCGGCTGCCGCGTACTTCAGCACGTCGCGTCGAGACATCGACATGAACCACAGGATATGACACCGGCATCAATTTCCCCATCAACGCCACTGGTCACAGCGGCAACAAGATTCACACGCTGACAAAGGTTGCCGAAAAGACGAAACCCGTCGGCGAAATACCCGCTTCATACGAAATCCGCACTTTGGGCTGCACTTGCACCGACGGATCCATACGATTCTGCGCATGTCGTCTGGGCCGCCCTCTGTGACCGCCGCCGCGGCGTCGACGACCGCCACGACTGGAGGCGACCCGCAGATCGAGCTGATCGGCCTGCGCAAGGTGTTCCACGGACACGGCAACCACGGAGTCGTCGCGGTCGACGGAGCCGACCTGACCGTCGACGACGGCGAACTGTTCGCGCTTCTCGGGCCCTCGGGATCGGGGAAGACCACCGTCCTACGCATGATCGCCGGCTTCGAGCAGCCCACCGCGGGCAGCATCCGGCTCGGCGGCGTCGACGTCACCGACCTGCCCGCCCGTCGGCGCGACGTCAACACCGTCTTCCAGGAGTACGCACTGTTCCCCCACATGACGGTGGCGCAGAACGTCGAGTACGGGCTCAAGGTGCGGGGGGTGCCGAAGACCGAGCGGCGCCGTCGCACCTCCGACGCACTGGACATGGTCCGGCTGACCGACCTCGCACCGCGGCGCCCCGCACAACTGTCCGGCGGCCAGCGTCAGCGCGTCGCGTTGGCGCGCGCCCTCGTCGGCCGGCCGCGGGTACTGCTGCTCGACGAACCCCTCGGCGCACTGGACCTCAAGCTGCGCGAGCAGATGCAGATCGAGCTGAAGGCGATCCAGCGCGAGGTCGGCATCACCTTCGTCATCGTCACGCACGACCAGGACGAGGCGCTGACGCTGTGCGACCGGCTGGCCGTCTTCAACGACGGGCGCATCGAGCAGATCGGCAAGGCGCGCGAGGTGTACGAGCACCCCGCGAATCGGTTCGTCGCCGATTTCGTCGGAACGTCCAACGTGCTCGACGGCGCCGCTGCAGAGGCGATCCTCGGCCGCGCAGGCACGTTCGCCATCCGGCCCGAGCGCATCGCGGTGTTCGCTCCCGGTACCGACTCCGTCTCCGGAGTGCGGACGGTCGACGCCACCGTGGCCGAGATCATCTATGCCGGGCCGACGACGAAGATCGCCGCCGTGGCCTCCCCCGGTGTCACGCTGACCGCGACCGTCCTGACGGCGAGCACGTGGCTGCCGTCGACCCTGCATCACGGTGCACCAATCACGTTGGCGTGGCCCGAAAAGGCCGTACACGATCTCAATCCCTCGAGTGACGACTAAGGAGTTCCGATGAATTCGTCTGCG
Source organism: uncultured Actinomycetota bacterium (assembly GCA_963849055.1). Classification (GTDB taxonomy): domain Bacteria; phylum Actinomycetota; class Actinomycetes; order Mycobacteriales; family Mycobacteriaceae; genus Mycobacterium. The sequence continues at coordinate 810,111 of CAWKFI010000006.1, read as the reverse complement.
GTTCGGCTCGGCATGGCGTTCACCGCGTGTGCCGTCCTGGTCTCCGGAATGGTGACGTCCTGTTCCAGTTCGGATTCCGGCTCCGGTTCCGGTACGACGCCGCCGAAGCTCGAACCGCTCGCAAGCGTGGGCAACGGTGAGGGCGAGCTCAACCTCATCGCATGGGCGGGCTACGCCGAGAACGGCTCGAACGACCCAGCGGTGGACTGGGTTACGCCGTTCGAGAAGGAATCCGGTTGCAAGGTCAACGTCAAGGTCGGCAACACGTCCGACGAGATGGTGCAGCTGATGCGCAGCGGCCAGTACGACGGGGTGTCGGCATCGGGCGACGCGACGCTACGGCTCATCTACGCCGGCGACGTCGCGCCGGTCAACACCGCACTGGTGCCCAACTACGCATCGATTTCGGAGTTCCTCAAGGACAAGTCGTGGAACTCGGTGGACGGCCAGATGTACGGCATCCCGCACGGTTGGGGCGCCAACTTGCTGATGTACAACATCGACGTCGTGCGCGACGCCCCGAACTCGTGGGGAGCCGTCTTCGACGGGGCCAGCAAGTACAAGGGCAAGGTGACGGCCTACGACTCCCCGATCTACATCGCCGACGCCGCGCTGTATCTGTCGAAGACCAAGCCGGAGTTGGGCATCAAGGACCCGTACTCGCTGACGTCGGAACAGCTCGACGCGGCGGTCGAGCTGCTGAAGGCGCAGCGGGAGAACATCAGTGAGTACTGGTCGGACTACACCAAGGAGGTCCAGGCGTTCGAGTCCGGGACGTCGGTGATCGGCACCACGTGGCAGGTGATCGCCAACACCATCGGGGGCGACAACAAGGTTCAGGTGAACACCGTGCTGCCGAAGGAAGGCGCGACCGGATGGTCGGACACCTGGATGGTCGCGGCGAAGGCCGCCCACCCCAACTGCATGTACAAGTGGATGGACTGGATCACCTCGCCGAAGATCAATGCGCAGGTGGCCGAGTACTTCGGGGAGGCGCCGGCCCAGACGAAGGCCTGCGAGTTCACGACAGAGAAGGACTTCTGCGACATCTACCACGCGACGGACGCGAAGTACGCCGACCAGATCCATTACTGGACAACGCCCCAGACCCAGTGCGTCGACGGCAGCGGTGACAACTGCACGGCCTACGACGAGTGGGTCGACAAGTGGCAGCAGATCAAGGGGTGACGGTTGGCGCCCAGGGCGCACTGACCACGACGCCGCCCCCGGCGTCACCGCGGCGGCTGCGGCGGCTCGGCCTGGCATTCCTACTCGTGCCACCCCTGGCCTGGCTCACCATCGCCTACTTGGGTTCCCTGGTGGTGCTGCTGATTTCGGCGTTCTGGACCACAAACTCGTTCACCGGCGCGGTGGTGCGCACCGTCACCGGCCACAACATCACCCGCGTGCTGACCGACGAGGTGTTCCGCACCGTCACGCTGCGCACCATCGGCGTGGCGCTGGTGGTCACGGTGCTCTGCACCATCCTCGCCGTGCCGCTGGCCCTCTACATGGCCAAGATCGCCTCGCCCCGCATGCGCCTGATCCTCGTGGTGGCGGTGACCACCCCGCTGTGGGCCAGCTACCTGGTCAAGGCGTACGCATGGCGGATGCTGCTCTCGCCTGAGGGCCCACTGTCCTGGGCAACGGGGTACAGCCCGGGCTACGGGCTGATCGCCACTGTCATCACGCTGACCTATCTATGGTTGCCGTACATGATCATTCCGGTGTTCGCGGCGTTCGAGCGCGTCCCCGACTCACTCATCGACGCGAGCTCGGACCTCGGGGCGTCCGACGTCTCGACGTTGCGAATGGTGGTCGCACCGTTGGTGTTTCCCGGCATCGCCGCCGGATCGATCTTCACCTTTTCGCTGTCGCTCGGCGACTACATCGCCGTGACCATCGTCGGCGGCAAGACGCAGCTGCTTGGCAACATCATCTACGGCCAGCTCGTCACCGCAAACAACCAGCCGTTGGCCGCCGCGCTGTCGATCATCCCGTTGGCCGCGATCGTGCTGTACCTGCTGGCGATGCGCCGCACGGGTGCGCTGGAGAACGTCTGATGCTCTCCGCGGGCGCCCGACACCTGGTTCGGGCCTGGACGGTACTGGTACTGGTATTCCTCTATGCACCACTGCTTCTGGTGATCATCAACGCCTTCAACTCATCGCGGTCGTTCGCCTTCCCGCCGAGCGGGTTCACACTGGACTGGTGGGCGACCGCCGCGCACAGCGCGGGAATGTGGAAGTCGCTGGCCAACTCGGCGCTGGTCGGTCTTGGCGCCACCGCGATCGCCCTGGTGCTGGGGACGATGGCGGCGTTCGCCGTTCAGCGGTACGACTTCTTCGGCCGCAACACCGTCAGCTTCCTGGTGGTGCTTCCGATCACGTTGCCCGGCATCGTCACCGGCATCGCGCTGAACGCAACGTTCAACTCGGCACTCGGCATCACACTCGGGCTGGCGACCGTGATCATCGGGCACGCGACGTTCTGCATCGTGATCGTGTTCAACAACACCCAGGCCCGGCTGCGCAGGCTCGGCACCAACCTCGAGGACGCCTCGGCCGACCTGGGCGCCTCGCACTGGCAGACGTTCCGCTACATCACGTTTCCGATGATGCGCGGCGCATTGGTCGCGGGCGCGATCCTGGCCTTTGCGCTGTCGTTCGACGAGATCGTGGTGACCACGTTCACCGCAGGACCGAGCGTGCAGACACTTCCGATCTGGATCTTCGGAAACCTGTTCCGCCCCAATCAAGCTCCCGTCATCAACGTCGTCGCGGCCGCACTGACGGTGGTGGCGATCATCCCGGTGTGGCTGGCGCAGCGGTTCGGTGGCGACCCGGCCACCACGCGGGTGTGACGGCTACGGCGCCTTGGGCTTCCAATCACTGTCCAGGACCGACGCGGCATAGTCCGACACTGCGGTTTCCAGCGAGCGCTCCACGGCAGCACCGAGGAGGTCGGCGACGACCTGGTCGCCGAGGTCGCGGTAGTCGGCCACCACTCGGCGCAACTGCGCCATGTCCTCGGGCTTCGGCATGAAGTTCAACCCGTAGCGGGCCAGGATCGACTGCTGCAGCGCCCGCGCCTTCGCCGCCGCCAATCTCTCTATCGGCTCACCGGAGGCGTCGAGCACCCGGAGGATCGCCCGCAAATAGTCGAGAGGTTCGGCCGCCTTGCCCACGATCTCGGCCACCTGCGAGTTGAGGAACCTCAACTCGCCGTCGACCACGTCGGCGAGCCCGCATTCCCGCAACCGACGCGCCTCGTCGCACTCCGGGTCGATGGCCACCGCCGCGGCCGTGGTCTCGTGCCGACGACCGAAGATCGCCTCCTGCAGGCCGAGCAGGTCGGCCAGGTCGTGGCCGTTGCGGATGCTGGTGAAGAACTCGGCGATGTGCGCCGAGCTGAAGCCCTTGCGCAGTAGGTCGGTGATGATCTTCAACTGACCGAGGTGGTGATCGTCGTAGTACGCCGACCGCCCCTTCCGGCGCGGAGGGTCGAGCAAGCCCCGTTCGCGATACGCACGGATGTTGCGGGGGCTGACGTTAGACAGGCTCGCGAGTTCGTCCAAACGGTATTCAGCCAACACAAAACCTGCTTAATTCGCCGTTCACACCTGTTGTTTTGTGTGTTCGGCAACGAGACATATGTTAACTGTAGCGCCGATCGGACGTTGTCGGCAGCACGAATCCGTCACCGCCGACCGATATCGATTGGCCATCGGAGGCGCCCGTGCGCGACGATTGACCGAGTGCGTGCCTGGATCATTTGGGCGACGGGGCTGCTCGCCTACATCGTCGCCGTGCTCGACCGCACCACGCTCGGCGTCTCCGGGCTCAATGCCGCCGAGCGGTTCTCCGCCAGTCCCGGCGTGCTGTCCGCCTTCGTGGTGCTGCAGGTCGTGGTCTACGCCGGTGCACAGGTGCCTGCCGGGGTGTTGCTCGACCGCTTCGGGTCGCGGTCATTGATCGTCGTGGGCGCCGCGTTGATGGCCGCAGGCCAGCTGATGTTGGCGCTGACGTCGTCGCTGCCTCTGGCGATCGGGGCCCGCGCCGTCGTCGGGCTTGGCGATGCGGTCACCTTCATCTCGGTGCTGCGGCTCGTGCCGCACTGGTTCCCCCCTCGCCGGGTTCCACTGCTGACCCAACTCACGGGCATCTGCGGCCAGCTGGGCCAGGTGCTCTCCGCCGTACCGTTCCTGGCCATCCTCACCGGCACCACGTGGGCCACGGCGTACATCTCGGTGTCGGCGTTCGGCGTGCTGGCATTGATCCTGGTGCTCGCGTTGGTCCGAGATGCGCCGCAGGGCAGGGTCATCGCGACGGAAACCTTGTCGGTGCGCGCCACCCTGGCCAGCGTGAAGACGGTGTGGCTCCGGCCCGGAACCCGGCTGGGCTTCTTCACACACATGGGCACGCAGTTCTCCGTGACCGTCTTTGCACTGATGTGGGGTGTCCCGTATCTGACGGTGGCGCAAGGACAGTCGGCGGGTGTCGCGGGCGCGCTGCTCACCATCTCCGTCGTGGCGGCGATCTCGGCGGGCATCGCCATCGGCATCTTCACCGGCCGCCATCCGCATCGGCGGTCGCGCGTGGTGCTGTGGATCATCTCGAGCAACGCCCTGGTGTGGACGGTGGTGCTCGCCTTGCCGGGACGGGCACCGCTGTGGTTGCTGATCGTCCTGATCGTGGTCATCTCGGTCGGCGGCCCCGGCTCGATGGTGGGGTTCGACTTCGCGCGGACCTTCAATCCGAGCGCGACCCTCGGCACCGCTCAAGGCATGGTCAACATGGGCGGATTTCTTGCCTCGCTGATGGTCATGCAGGCGATGGGCGTAATCCTCGGCGCCACCGGCGGATACTCGTTCGAGTCGTTCAGGTTGGCCTGGACCGTGCAATATGCCGTCTGGATCCTGGCGGTCATCGGCATCCTGATCACCAGGAAGAAGGCGCGCAGGCTGATGAAGGCCGAGCAGGAGCGATCGCTGCTGGAGACCTTCGACGCGCGCTGAGGGTCAACGATTCCTCGCGGACACCCGACGATTCGCCTTTTCGATCGCCTCGACGAGCTCGTCCTTGCTCATCGTCGACCGACCGCTGATGTCGAGCCGGCGGGCGACGTCCATCAGGTGCTTCTTCGTCGAATTGGCGTTGACGCCCTCCGCCGTCTCGCCCTTGGCGTTGGGCCCACCGCTGCGCGCGCGCTGATCCGACGGACCCTTCTCGTCCTTCGCCTCCCAGTGGTCGCCCACCTTCTCGAAGCTGTGTTTGACGGCGCTGTACGCCACCCGGTGCGCGCGTTCGCCTTCGCCGTACTCCTTGGCCGCCGCGTCGTGCGCCTTCGCGAACGTCCGCTGCGCCTTCTCGGGTGATTTCTTCAGCGTGCTGGGCAGTTCGCTCTTCTTGGCCTGCCCGCCCTTACCTGTCTTCGGCATCGTCGTGCTCCTTCTCTCTCGAGCGACGCTCGTTGCCTACCCCGCACTGGCGCGGACGAATCAGGGGCTTACGCTCCGTTGGCGCGATCGGCGGCGAGCGCTTCGGCGAGGTGCCGGTGTCCCAGAACTTCGAATCCGACCACGCTGACCACTGGCGCCAGCGTGGCGACCAACAGACAGACCGCCATGGGCACACCGGCCAGGGCCAGCAGGACTGCCGCCGCGAGCACGGCTCCCGTCAGAACGATCAGCAGCACGTGGAACAGGTCGCGGGTGCGCACCATGAGCGCAAACAGCAGGTAGATCAGCCCGACGTACACCGCGACGGGGATCACCACCGATACCACCGTGCCGATCGACCCGAGCTCCGAGTGATGCTCGATGTAATACGCGGCGGTGTGCAGCCCCGCCCCGGTGGCCACGATCGCGGCGTAAACGGGGATGTGCAGGTAGCCGAACCAGAACGACCGCTCGCGGTGCACGTGCAGCACGTCGGCGGTCGGCACCATGAAGTACATCCACCACATGCCGAACGTGAGGCCCGTCCCGGCCACCGCGAGCAGGATGGCGTCGGCGGTCCAACCGTGTTCATCCACGACGGCCGACAACGAGGCGACGGTACCGACGACGCCCTCGCCGAGCGCGATGATCGCCAGCAGTCCGTAGCGTTCCGCGATGTGGTGCGCATGCCATGGCGTACCGGCTCCGCGCCGCTCGGCCAGCAATGGACCGGCCAGCTCCGCCCCGCCGAGCACCACCCAGAGGCCGAGCCCGACGGGGACCGAGACGTCGATGAAGATGGTGGCGATCCAGCCGAGCTGAATGATCGGGATGTACGTCGCGTAGACCAGTGCCGCCGAACGCCGCCGCGGATCCTGGCGTGCGGCGCGTAACCACTGCCCCACCAACGCGATTCGCATCACCACGTAACCGGCCACCAGAACGCCGTTGTCCACGTGTTCGCCGTGTTCGATCGAGGCGAAGAAGGCGGGCAACCCCAGCGCCAAGATCAGTACGCCGACCATCTGCACCATGGTCATCACGCGGTAGATCCAGTCGTCGGTGTCGTAGGCCGAGGCGAACCAGGTGAAGTTGATCCATGCCAGACAGACCGCAAACGTCGAGAACAGGAACGCCGTGATGCCGACGGCGATGTGCCCCTCGGCAAGCATGTGGGCGAACTGGGACGCCGCGATGCCGAAGGCGATGACGAACGTCAGGTCGAAAAGCAGCTCCAGCGTCGTCGCGACGCGGTGTTGCTCGTGCGGGTCACGGCCCGCCATGCGGCGAAGACGATGTGCGCGCGACGCGGCGGGCGGTGGTTGCGGCTGATGCTCGGGCTGGTTCACGGACGCTCGGTCCTTTCTCGACGGCGGTGACCGTACCTGTTCGGTGGTCGGCCCGCTACATTCACGCCATGGCAGGTCCCAGCAAGTTGGTCATCGGTGCGAGCGGCTTCCTCGGCTCCCACGTCACGCGGCAACTCGCGCAGCGCGGCGACGACGTCCGGGTGCTGGTGCGCCCGACGAGTTCCACGGTGGCGCTCGAAGGCCTCGATGTGGACTACCACTACGGGGACGTGTTCGACGACGCCGCCTTGCGCACGGCGATGGCCGGGGTCGACGACGTCTTCTACTGCGTCGTCGACACACGGGCGTGGCTGCGCGACCCGGCGCCGCTGTTCCGCACCAACGTCGAAGGCCTGCAGCACGTCCTGGACGCGGCGGTCGAGGCGGATCTGCGGCGGTTCGTCTTCACCAGCACGATCGGGACGATCGGCATCGGCCACGATGGTGCGCCTGCCACCGAGGCCGACACCATGAACTGGGCCGACAAGGGTGGCGGCTACATCCAGTCCCGCGTCGAGGCCGAAAACCTGGTGCTGCGCTATGCGGCCGAGCGGGGATTGCCCGCCGTCGCGATGTGCGTCGGCAACACCTACGGCCCGGGCGACTATCAGCCGACGCCGCACGGCGCTCTGCTCGCGGCGGCCGCGGCGGGACGGATGCCCGTCTACATCAAGGGAACGGCCAGCGAGGTGGTCGGCATCGAAGACGCCGCGGCAGCGCTGCTGCTGGCCGCCGAGAAGGGCGGCAACGGTGAGCGATACATCATCTCCGAGCGGTTCCTGTCGGCGCGCGAACTCTACGAGACTGCGGCCGCGGCGGGTGGTTCGAAACCGCCCCGCTTCGGCATTCCGCTGAGACTGACGTATGCGCTGGGTTATGCCGGCGACGTCGCGGCCCGGCTGCTGCGCCGCGACTTGGCTCTGTCCAGCCTGAGCGTGCGCCTGACGCACATCATGTCGCCCATGGATCACACCAAGGCAGAACGCGAATTGGGTTGGCAGCCCGAGCCGATCCACGACGCGATCCGCCGGGCGGCACAGTGGTATCGCGAGCATCGGCGCGCGTCGAAGTCGCGCTAGTACAGACGTGTTGGCCGCGGCGGACATGCATTCCGAATGCGCCTGCGCGGTCAGCAGTCGTCGTCGCGACCGTCGATTGGGACGGCGTCAGGCGGCTTTGCCGTCGGGCGGGTCGGAATCGCTGGATTCACGAGTCCTGTTGCCGTCGTAGGTCGCCGACCCGTCGGTGGTCGGCGGATCGTTGGAAACCGACTTGTCACCGTGATTGGTCGCCGACTCCGCGCCTGCCGGCGGGTCGTTGCGACCGTAGTCCTGGTCGCCTGGCGGGTCCGGGTCGCTGGATTCATGAGTCCCGTTGCCGTCGTTGGTAACCGATTCTTCGTGTGCCGTTCGGTGGTCGGGAATCAAGGCATCGTCGAATGCCGTCGGTTCGTCGCCCGCGCGATTGTCGTCGGGTGTTGGGGGTGTCCATGCGTCGGCTGGGGGTGGGCGGAGTTTTTCGGGTTGGTGGTAGTCGTTGATGCGGGTTTGGCCGGTGTCCAGGTGTGGGGGTGGGATCCATTCCACTTCGTGCTGTTCGTTGATGCGGGTGGTCCACCCCTCGGGTCCGACCATGCGGTTGTCGCAGCCGCAGGCTAGCCCGTTGTCGTTGACGTTGGTCTCTCCGCCGTCGGTCCAGTCGAGGGCGGCGTGATGCACCTGCGTGCCGTACGCGGGCACCGTGCAGGACCGGGTTTGGTGCAGCCGCCGTCACGCGCGATCAACATCAGTCGTTGGGCGACTGAGGCGGTGCGCCGGGCCCGGAACAAGTCCAGGGCGGAGCCGGTGGCTTGATCGAACACGGCCAGGTAGTGGTGGCTGTTGGCCTGGGCGGCGAGGTTGAGGACGTCGCTGACCGGCAGCAGGGTGCCGCCGCCGGTGACGCCGATCCCGGCGCGGGATTGCAGGTCTTGGAGGGTGGTGCGCACGATGATCGTGGTCGGCAACCCGTTGTGCTGGCCGAGTTCACCCTTGGTCAGGGCTTGGCGGCCGATGAAGCGCCATCGCGTCGTGGCGACGCTGGGCCAGGGTGCGGGTATCGGAATCGATCTGTTCCTGCGTCGGCGTCCCGGAGGTGCAGGGGTTCTCGTCGGCGGGGTTGCACATGCCGGGCGCGGAGAATTTGGCGTACAGGGCTTCCCAGGTCGCCCAGGCTGCGGGGGTGAAGTCGATAGTGGCGTGGATCATTCCGTTGGGTTGTTGCGGCCCGATCGATACACCGCGGCGCCGGGCGCGTTCGGCGTCATCGGGCGCCGGTCCGTCCTGATCGAGCAGGAAGACCGTGCGTTTCACCGTGTCGGCCAGCGCCTTCGGTCCGGTGCCGACGGCCGTGCGGACCCAGTCCACTTCGATCTGGGTGCGGGTGGGATCGTCGACGAAGCTGGGTAGCTTGGCGATGCCTTTGCGGATCTCCTCGACGTGCTCGTCGGTGATCAACCCCAACGCCTTGCGCGGCGGCGGTGGCGGGCAGTACTGGTGCCAACGGTTCACCCGACAAGGCTTGGCGCGGGCCGAGCAGGGCGGCTTCGGTGATCCGGCGGCTGGCCTCGGCGCTCGATAGCCGCCACCGGGTCATCACCACCTCCCGCCAGGACTTGGCTCCCAGCTCGCGTGGGGTGGTTTGGGCTTGCAGTTGGGCCTGCATGCGGTGGCGTTGGGTGGGCAGCTGGCACGCCAGTGCTTCGAGTTCGTCCATCTCGGGCAGCAGCTCGGCGTGGGTGAGGGTGTCGATGGCGCAGGCGGCGATCTCGTCGTAGGCGGCGCGAAACGCGGCGACCTTCGCCCGGAGCACCTCTGCCTGCATGACTCGAACACTAGTTCGGCCCACTGACAAGAATCCGAAATTTGTGGCTAGTGAAACCAAAGTGGTGCAAGGGATTTCACCGATCTACGAGCGCGCGCAAACTCCGGCGATTCACCGGCATGTCGCCCGCAAACACTCAGTGTCATGGTGACGGTGCCGCTGTGCGGTGGTTGGGTCTTCTCACCTGATGTCTGGCTCTCGCAAACACTGCCGCCTACGGGTTGGCCTTCGCGCGTTGTGCCGATATCAGGTGGGAGGGACCGACCGGCGTGACTTGATAGGAGCGTGGCACCGCCCCCACTGAGATGTGTCCGCCGGCCGGCCCGACCTTCATCACCTCTTCGAGTGAAGGAGGCAACCACCATGGTTGTTGTTGGCACCGATGTACACAAGCGCACCCACACTTTCGTCGCGGTCGACGAGGTCGGCCGCAAACTTGGCGAGAAAGTGGTCCCGGCGACCTCGGCCGGGCACGACAAGGCACTGCTCTGGGCGCGCGCCGAGTTCGGCACCGATCTGTTGTGGGGTATCGAGGACTGCCGCAATCTGTCGGCCCGCCTGGAGCGTGACCTGCTCTCGGCAGGACAGCAGGTAGTGCGAGTGGCTCCGAAACTGATGGCCCAGACGCGCGCCTCGGCACGTACCCGCGGCAAGTCCGATCCCATCGACGCACTTGCCGTCGCGCATGCGGTGTTGCGCAACCCCGATCTGCCGATCGCCTCACACGACGAGGTGTCGCGGGAACTCAAGCTTTTGGTGGACCGCCGCGAAGATCTTGTCGGGCAACGAACCTCGACGATCAACCGGCTGCGTCAACGCGTCCACGAACTCGACCCAGCTGCCGAACCCAAGCCTGCGTCGCTGCATCGAGCAGGGCCGCGCGCGTTGCTGCGTGGATGGTTGGACAGCCAGTCAGGGTTGCTGGCCGAACTGGCCCGAGACGAACTGGCCGACGTCACCCGGCTCACCGAGGCCATCGACGCCCTGGCCGCACGCATCGGCGAACGCGTCCGCAGGGCTGCCCCCGCGCTGTTGGCACTGCCTGGCTGCGGCGAGCTGACCGCAGCCAAACTCGTCGGCGAATCCGCCGGAGTGGGCCGATTCAAAAGTGAAGCGGCCTTCGCCCGACACAGCGGAGTCGCACCGATCCCGGTCTGGTCGGGCAACACTGCCGGACGAGTCCGTCTGACCCGCTCTGGCAACCGCCAACTCAACGCCGCGCTGCACCGCATCGCCATCACCCAGATCCGGCTTACCGACAGCCCCGGCCATGCCTACTATCGCAAGCGCCTCGCCACCGGAAACTCGACCAAAGAAGCACTGCGCTGCCTCAAACGCCGACTCGCCCGAGTCGTCTACCAACGCCTTCACTCCGACGACAACGGCACACCACAAACCCAACAACTCGCCGCCGCTTGACATAGGAGCAATGCGCGCTCGCGGGAAGGTCGGGGAGGCCAACTCCTGAGGCACGTCGGCTGGGGCGCTAGCGTGAGCGGATGCGCGCAGTGCCGGGAGCGGTTGGGGTCGTGCTGGCCGCGGGAATGGGCACCCGCGTCGGCGCGGACGGCAACAAGGCGTATCTGCCGTTGGCCGGCCGCAGCATGGTGTCGTGGTCGGTGGAGGCCGTCGCGCGCACACCCGAGATCGACCGCACGGTGCTGGTGTACCGCCGCGGCGAACGTGCCATCGCCGAACGCATGCTCGACACCGAACTGCCATGGGCCACAGTGGAACTCGTCGAAGGCGGCGACACCAGGCACGACTCGGAACTCAACGTGCTCGAGCATCTGTCGGACGCCATCGAATCCGGCACCGTCGACGTGGTGCTGATCCACGACGCCGCGCGACCGTTGGCAGGACCAAACTTGATGCGCACCGCGCTGGCGACGGCGCGCGAATTCGGCGGCGCAGTGCCGGCACTGCCCGCCGGTGACGTGGTGCGCGCCGACGCCGATGGCCGCATCTCGTCACCGGGCGACGCCACCCTGATGCGGGTGCAGACCCCGCAGGCGTTTCGCGCGCTGCCGTTGCTGGCCGCATACCGGGCGGCCGGCGAGGAGCGCTTCCAGGGCACCGACACGTCGTCGTGCATTCAACGCTTCAGCGACGTCGAGGTTCACGTGTTCCCCGGCACCGCAACGAATCTGAAGGTCACGTTCGCCGACGACGTGACGGTGGCCGCCCACCTTCTGCGCGAACGCGTCAGCCCGGACGGTGCGCAGCCCTGATCGCCTCGAGGAGGTCGACGTCGGTGGGCAACTCGGCCGCAAAGCCGTCGACGTCACCGTCCACTGTGGCGATCGGCACATCGGGCCATTCCATGTCGCCGATGATCGACTCGGCAAGTGCCGAACGCTCGTAACCACGGGGGTACTGGACCGTCCGCAGCGTGGTTCGATCGACGGTGCCCACCACCGCGCCTCGGTCATCCACCGCCTTGACGGTGTCGGTCATGGGTAGCACCGGTACGACGACGGGGTGACCGCCGCGCAGCGCGGCGATCACGCGGTCCGTCACGTCGGCAGGCACCAGTGGATGCCGATGATCGTGGACCAATACGTGCGACGTCGAAGGACGTTCGCGCCCAACGTATTCGACGCCACTGGCCAGGCACTGGCGGCGCGTGCCCGGCGCGCCGGATGCGAGCACCGGCACCGCGGACATGCCCGCAGCGTCGAGGCAAGCGCGGACGTCGGCCAACAGCGTATCGGCGGCGACGACGACGACCGATGCCTGCGGGACGCGGTTCGGTCCAATCAGTGCTGCGACGACACGCGCCAGCGCCGCCTCCCCTGCCACCGGCTCCAACGCCGCCGCGGCTGCGTCCGAGGGCAGCGGCACGATCGCGACGACGTCCATCAGCGGAACCTGCGCAGGTAGGCCGACCAGTTCCACGTGGCGAGGAACCGTTCGGCAGCCGCGTAGCCGTTGGCGTAGAGCGCCTCGACTTCGTCGTCGGTGATGTCGAAGTCGAGGAAGCCGACGTCGGTCGAGTCCACCCGGATGGCCCGCGCGTTCACCCATGGTTGATTCAGATACGCCTGATCACGTCCGACCAGCACCGTCGTGATCACGTCCTCGAGCAGATGCGGCGGTCCTAGCAGACGCAACGGTCCGAGGGCGGGGATCACCTTGTCGTTACCGTCCGGAAGGTTCGGTAGCACCGTGACGCCGAAGCTCGGCCAACGCGGGGCCTCTCCGTCGGTGCGGTCGAGCGAGTCGATCGGAAAGTTCGACAGCAGGCCCCCGTCGACCAGCGTCGAGGCACGGCCTGCGGTGCTAGTGAGCGTGACCGGACGGAAGAAGAACGGGATGGACATCGAGGCGCGGACGGCGTCGGCGACGAGCTGCTCGTCCGGATCCAGCCCGTAGACGCGCCGGTAGTCCCACGGCAACCGCACCTGCTGGCCCGTGGTGACGTCGGCGACGGTGACCACCAGTCGATAGCGCTGTTCTTCGGGCAACGTGTCGTCGTCGATGGCGAGGTCGCCGAACGTCGTCACGCCGAGATCGCGCAGCTGGCTGCGCACCCAGTCTCGGGCGTAGTCCCCCTTGTAGATGCCGGACCCACGGGCCACCGCCAGCGATGGCCCGAAGAACGGCACCCGTTCCACCGGACCGGGATCGAGGAACTTGCGGTAGTCCAGCTGCAGCGCAAGCTCTTTCACCTGGGAGCCCGTCATCTCACCGGTCTGTGCGGCGGCCGCGACGACCGCCCCGACGATCGATCCCGCCGACGTGCCCGACACCCGCTGCGGCGTATAACCAGCGTCCATCAGCGCGACGACCGCGCCCACCAGACCGACGCCCTTGACACCACCGCCCGACAGGACGAGGTCGGCACGCTTCAACGAAGGGAGCATGGTGCGATTCTGGACCAGAGCCCCGACGGGGCCGACGCCGGTGCTAGACGGGGTCGAACGCCGAGATCAGCCAGGCGCCGTTCGTCTTCGTGAGACCCACCTTCACGCTGCTCGCGGTGAATGAGCCGTTGGGGTTCTCCTTGCTCGTGGTGTTCTGGTTGATGAACAGCAGCACGACTGCTGCGTCGGGCTTCAACTCGGCGACGCCGGCCTGCGCAACGGTGGCGGACGTCTTCACGGCCTTGTCCTTGGCCGCGGGCGTCACGATGTCGTGGGTGAACTGGGTGTAGTAGTTCAGGAAGTCACCCGTCAGATGTGTCTTCGCGGATGCGAAGTCCTTGTCGAGGGAGTCCGGTGAGTACGACAGCAGCGCGATCGTCCCGTCGGTGGCGGCCTTGATCGTGGCGGTGGCGACGGCGTCGTTGGTCTGCTGATCGGGTCGGAACTGAGTCAGATACGCCCACGTCGCAAAGCCGGCCGAGCCGAGGAGCACGGCGGCGAGCACGATCGGCACCAGCCAGCGCTTGAGTCCCCGGCGGTCCGCGACGGCCTGCTCGTCGGCTGCCGCATCGTCTTCGGGCGTCTCGCCGTCTACCTCGTCAACCTCGGCCGCGGCGTCGTCGGCCTCGTCGCTAGTCGACTCGATGACGTCGACGTCGGTCACGTCGTCCTTCTCGTCTGCGGTCACGGCACGAACTCCACTTTCGACAGCTTGAGTTGCCCGCCGTCGCGGGCCATGTCCACGCGCAGCCGCCACGACCGCGGCTCCTGCTCCTTGCTTGCGGCGTTGGACACGTTGGTGGTGACCGCGACCAGCACGGTGGCGGTGTCCTTCGTCATGGTCTGCACGGCGGTGCTGTTGACGGTGGCCTGGGTGGTCACCTTCGACTGCCTGGCCACGCCGATGAACTCGTCGGCTTGACCCTCGAAGTCCTTCTTGAAGTCACCCGTGGTGTTGTCCAGGATGCGCTTGACGTTGTCCTCGGCGTGGTTGAAGTCCAGCGACATCAGCGTCACGACGCCCTGGCGGGCGGCTGCCGCGAACTCCGCCGAGCGCTGCTGTTCGGCGGTCACCTGCTGGTGCTGCCAGACCATCCATCCGCCAAGACCGAGCAAACCGAGCGACAGCACCACTACCAGTGCGCCGGCCACCGCCATGACGCCGATATGGGGCATCTTGAGCCGACGGCGCCGCTTCGTCTTCGCCGCGATGGCCTCGTCGATGTCTTCCGCGTCGGTGTCCTCTCTCGACGTCGGTGTCTTCGGCGGCCTCGTCGGATTCGGCTTCCACGTCGGAATCGGAGGCAGCAGGCTCGTCGAGTTCGGCGCCCGCGGTCTCTTCGATCTCGGCCGGCGCGGCGTCGTCGATCTCGATCTCGGCTGGCGTGTGCTCCGTCGCGGCGCCGTTCGACGCACTGGCCACGGGGACTGCGGCAGCGGCCGCCTGCCTGCGCAGCCGGATCGCACGCGCACGGGCGCGGGCGGCAGCGGCCATGGCCTCCGCTTCGGCGGCCTCGGCCTCGGCCTCATCGGCCAGCGCGAGAGCGTCGTCTGGGCTGGTCGCCTCGTCGGGGTCCTTCGGATGATCCTTGGCGTCGCCGTTGAGCACCGACGAGGTTCGCTTGCGTGGCGGCATGCGACCTCCTGTCCTTATCCGTGGAACTTGCAAACAATGAGAATGACGTTTTCAATTTTCGCTATCGCCCCGACGATACCTCATCTGCAAACGCGGCCCGACCCCGCCGATTTCCTGCGGAAATGCTGTTTCCACGCTGTGCGCGCGCTCAGCGCAGACGATCCTTTACGACCTTGCCGGTGGCGTTCGTTGGTAACTCGTCGAGGAACTGTACATACCGAGGCACCTTGAAACCGGCCATTCGCTGCCGACTCCAGTCGATCAGCGCATCGGCGTCGGGCGCATCGGCTGCCGAGCGGAGGACCACGAACGCCTTGCCGACCTCCCCGAGCCGTTCGTCGGGCACGCCGATCACCGCAGCCTGGGCGATCGCCGGATGCTCCAACAGGAAGTCCTCGATCTCGGCAGGGTAAGCGTTGAAGCCACCGACGATGAACATGTCCTTCTTGCGCCCCACGATGCGCAGCCTGCCGGCATCGGTCAGCTCGCCGAGGTCACCCGTGTGCAACCAGCCGTCGGCGTCGATGGCTTCCGCCGTGGCCACCGGATCGTCGAGATAGCCCTGCATGACGCTGTAGCCGCGGACCAGCACCTCACCGTCCTCGGCGAGGCGAACCTCCACGCCGTCGCACGGCACGCCGACAGTGGTGGCGATGTCGTCGAATGAGTCGCCCGGCCGGGACAACGTGGCGGTACCGCACTCGGTCAAGCCGTAGCCGGTGTTGACCGTCTTGAACGGCAGTTCGTCGTGCACGCGGCGAATCAGTTCGACCGGGATGTCGGAGGCGCCGGTGACGCCCGCGCGCAGCGTGGCGAGCCGGTGCTTGTCCCGAACCGCCAGCAGAGAGTGATACAGCGTCGGCGGCCCTGGCAGCATCGTGACGCGCTCGGCCTCGATCAGATCGACGACGGCCTCGACGTCGAACACGGGCACCGGGAGGATCGTCGCGCCGCGGATCAACGACGCGATGCAGCCGGCCTTGTAGCCGAAGGTGTGGAAGAACGGATTGACGATCAGGTAGCGGTCGCCTTCGCGCAGATCGTTGAGGTCGCCCCACTCCTCGTACAGCCGCAGCGTCTGCAGGTGATTCATCATCACGCCCTTGGGCCGCCCGGTGGTGCCGGACGTGTAGATGATGTCGGCGACGTCCTTGCCGTCGACCGGGCACTCGAACGGCTCGCCGCTGCCCAGGAAGTCCGACTTCACGTCGATGACGGGCACGCC
Organism: uncultured Actinomycetota bacterium; assembly: GCA_963849055.1. Lineage (GTDB taxonomy): Bacteria > Actinomycetota > Actinomycetes > Mycobacteriales > Mycobacteriaceae > Mycobacterium. Next base: position 793,733 of record CAWKFI010000006.1, on the reverse strand, counting down.
GGACGGTGCGGTGTAATCACCACCGAGGAAACCACTTTGGACGAGCACCGCCTTGGCGCCGCTGCGGCCGATGACGTCGGCCGCCTCCTCGGGCTTGAACCGGGTGTTGACGGGCACCAGCACGCCGCCTGCGGTGACGAGGCCGAACGCGGCGATGATCCACTCGGCGGAGTTGGGCGCCCAGACCGCGACGCGGTCACCCTTGTCGATGCCCAACGCGCGGAAGGCGCCCGCCGCCCGGCGCACCCGATCGGCGAGCTCGGTGAAGGTGAGGCGCAGCGGACCGTCGACGATCGCCTCGGCGTCGCCGAATCGGTCCGCTGCGCTCAAGACCATCTCGGGGATGGTCTGCCAACATCGTGCGTCACACCGTGACGAGGCGACTCAGGTTGCCGCCCATGATCTTTGCCTGATCGTCGAGCGAGAGATGCTCGAGCGCGGTCACGTAGTGCGTCGGCTCCCCCAGGCCCTCGGGATGCGGGTAATCGGAGCCGTAGAGCACACGGTCCACGCCGATCAGATTGATCAGGTCGTCGATGCCCTCTTCGTAGAACGGGCTGACGTGGATGCGGTTCTTGATCTCGTCCATCGGGTTGGCCGGGAAGGCTTCTGGTGCCTTCTTCCAGACCTCTTCCATGTTGTCGAGCAGCGGGAACATCCACTTCGATCCGGCCTCGATGACGGCCACCTTCAGCGTCGGGAACCGGAACAGCGCGCCGTGAATCACCCAGGAGGCCACCGCGTCCTGCACCGGACGCCACTCGTTGAGGATGTTCATCGCGTTGGTCTGGAACGGCAGCATCTCCTGAGCGGCGCCGTCCCACTCGGACGTGTAACGGGAGTAGCCGCTGTCGCTGGAGTGCATGGCGACCAGCACGTCGTATTCGACGCACTTCTGCCAGAACGGATCGAACTCGGGCAGCGCGAACGACCGCGGCCCGCGGAAACCGGGAACCGGAGCGGGCCGGATGAGGATGGCCCTGGCGCCGCGCTTGACCGCCCACTCGAGCTCCTCGATGGCCTTTTCGACGATGGGCAGCGTGATCACCGGCGTGGTGAAGATGCGGTTCTGGTAGTTGAAGCCCCAGACGTCGTCGAGCCACTCGTTCAGGGCGTGCACGATGACGTGGATTGCGACCGGATCGTCGCGCAGCCGCTCTTCGACCAGGCTGGCCAGGGTCGGGAACATCAGGGTGCGGTCGAGACCCAGCTCGTTCATCAGCTCCAGGCGCGGGGCGGGCTCGAAGAACGCCGGGATGGCCTTCATCGGTTCGCCGAACAGTTCGCGCTTGCTCTTGCCGTCCGGGTTGCCGTACTTGAAGTACTCCTCCCAGGCGCCAGGCTTCGCGACCACCGAGAAGGTGGGGTTGGGAATGTAGTTGCTGATCTGGCCGCGCAATGCGATCTTCGTACGGCCGTTGACCTGCACGTACTGGACGATGTCCTTGTATTCCTTGGGCAGGAACTTGGTCAGCGCCTCTTCCGGCTCGTACAGGTGATTGTCCGCGTCGAACAGCGGAAACGGGATGTCGACCCTCGTCGAAATCTGGCCCATGAAATACTCCTTATCCTATTGAGAGAATCATATTCTCACGATCGTTAAGTGGCAATCCGTTGCCTGGGTGTCAGCTGGATATGTCCTGGCGGACGCGAAACTTCTGCACCTTGCCACTCGCCGTGCGCGGGAAGTCGTCGGCCTGGTGCAGCTCCTCGGGCCACTTCTGCCTGGCGACGCCTGCCCGTTCGAAGTGCGCGCGCACGTCGTCGAGGGTCGGCATGGCGTGCCCGGCCTTCGTCCGCAGTACGGCGGCGGTGCGCTCGCCGAGCCGCGCATCCGGTGCCGCCACCACGACGGCCTCGGCGACCTGCGGCATGGCCAGCAGCACCTCCTCGACTTCGAGCGCGCTGATGTTCTCGCCGCCGCGGATGATGACGTCGGCCTTGCGGTCGGTGATGGTGAGGTAGCCGTCCTCGTCGAGCACGCCGATGTCGCCGGTGTGGTACCAGCCCTCGTCGTCGAAGTGCGTGGCCGTGAGCTCGGGATCGGTGTAGCCGAGGCACAGATCCGGTCCGCGACTGAGGATCTCGCCGTCGTCGTCGAGCTTGATCTCGACCCCGGGTCGGCAGTTGCCGTCGGTGTAGAGCCGCTTGTCCTCCGGCGCGTCTTGGCCCGACCCGGTGATGGATGGGTGTTCGGTGCTGCCGTACGAGCGGAACACGAAGACGCCCATGTCGGCCAGGCGGCGCGTCACCGCGGCGGGAACGGTGGAACCGCCAAGCCCGACGGTGGTGATGAGCTTGCGGTGATCGTCGGTGCAGTCGGGATGGTCGAGCAGGCTGGTGACGAAGAAGGGCGGCCCGCCGCCGATGGACAGGCCGTCGGACTTCATCAACGCCAGCACCTTGGCGGGATCCCACACGTCGACGAGGTCGATCGGTGCGCCCTCCAGGACCGGGATCAGGCACGCACCGACCATGCCGATGAAGTGGCCGACCGGCGTCGCGGTGAGCTGCCTGCCGCGGTCCGGCGGGTAGTTCGCCAGCAGCTGACGGGTCTCGCAGCCCAGCGTCTGGTGGCTGTGGATGACGCCCTTGGGATCGCGGGTCGTGCCGGAGGTGAACGCGATAAGCGCCGGGTCGGCGGGATCGGTGGGAAGCGTGCCGCTCATCGGTTCGTCGTCGAGCAGATCGTCGAAGCGGTGTACGCGCTCCTCGTGCGTGCGCTCGTCCGTTTCCACCAACGCCACGATCGGCACGTCCTTGCACAGGTCGGGTTGGAACGTCATGCGGCCGAACTGTTCGGTGGTGACGAACACCCGCGGCTTGGCGGTCGCGAGGATGTGGCCGACTTCCTTGCGGCCGTAGAAGTGCACGATCGGCACCACCACGGCGCCGAGGAACGCCGACGCCCAGAAGGTCGCGGCGGCCTCCATCCAGTTCGGCAGTTGGAAGGCGATCACGTCGCCGGGGCCGACGCCTCGCTTGCGCAGCCCCTCAGCGAGCCGACGCGCCACCAGCTCGACGTCGCCGAAACTTCCCGACCACGGTCGCTGCGCGGAGTGCACCCAGAATCCCGTATCGGGGCTGGCGTCCAGACCCCGAGCCAACAGCCCTCCGAGGGTTTCGGGTGTCCACCACCCCTCGTCCTCGTACCGTTTGGTCAGCTCGACGGGAATGCGACGGGCGCGGGCGTAGCGACTTGGGGCGCGAACGGGGTCTTGCGTGGGCTGTTGCATGGACGGGGTACGCACCTCCGCGGCACTGAGGGATGTCGTGGTGATGTTATTCTCCCGAAACGAGAATGCCAATACCGCACTTGGAGAACGGTGGTAGAACAACCGATGGTCGAGCTCGAAACCGACGACGGATTGGCAGTCATCACCATCGACCGCCCCCATGCGCGCAACGCCATCTCACTGGAGACGATGGATCAGTTGGGTGCGGCGTTGGACGGCGCGTACGGCGCCCGCGCCCTCGTCATCAAGGGAGCCGGCGACAAGGCGTTCGTCTCCGGCGGTGACTTGAAGGAGCTCGCCGCGTTGCGCACCGAGGCGGACGCGTCGGCGATGGCCTGGCGGATGCGATCGATCTGCGACCGCATCGCCGCCTTCCCCGGCCCGGTCGTGGCCGCACTGAATGGTCATGCGCTCGGCGGCGGCGCCGAAGTGGCCGTTGCCGCCGACATCCGGCTGGCCGCCGACGACATCAAGATCGGCTTCAACCAGGTGACACTGGGCATCATGCCGGCCTGGGGCGGTGCAGAACGGCTCGCCGCATTGGTCGGAAAGAGCAAGGCACTGCTACTGGCGGGCACCGGCTCGGTGTTGGACGCTGCCGAGGCGCACCGCGTCGGGCTCGTCGACGCCGTGGTGCCGCGTGCGTCGTTCGAAGAGGAATGGCGCGCCGTGGCGCGCAAATTGGCCACACTCTCCGCGGGCGAGATCAAGCGGGTGGTAGCCGGAGCGTCGGCGCCGGAGGCCGTCGCGGCCTTCGCCCGGCTCTGGGTGTCCGACGAACACTGGGCGGCCGCCGACCGGGTGATGAACCGCGCCAAGGGATCTGACTAACCGCCGACGGTCCTGATCGGATCGCTGCCGTCCCAGTCCCTGGCCGCGTCGCACACGAAGGTGCCCATGCCGCTGGTGACGTCGGTGAGTTCCATGATCTCGAAGATGGTCGCCGGACCGCCCGCGGGGGGTTCGACGTACGCAAAGCGCGTCACCGGGTTCTCGCTGGCGTCACACCACACCACCGGCCAGCCCGCCGCTTCCGCTGCCGCCACCGCGGCATCGAAATCCTGTACCCACCAAGCGAACTGGTGAAATCCTTCGCGCCCAGAGTCCAGGAACTCGGTGAAGATGGACGGGGTGTCACCGTGCTGGTGGATCAACTCGACCTGTAGATCGCCGGAGTTCGCCAGCGCGATGGAGATGGTCACCTCGCAGGGCTCACCGCGGTAGAGCACCTGCTGGGCGTGCTCGCGGACCACGAACCACGGGCCCACGCCGAGGGCGAGCCAGTCGGCCAATGCGGCGTCGAGATCTCGGACCACGTAACCGATCTGACGGATGGGACCGGGTAACGGCGCGTTCACGGCTTCGGGGTCCACGCTCTGAACACTAACGGCATAGTTTGACTGGGGTCAACTAATTGTGCAGCAAAAACACGCCAACTGAAGTCAGCTACCTAGCGCTGTCGCTGCGAAGAACCGTGCCGCCTTGCGGATCGAGTCCTCCACCGGTTCCGGTTCCCAGCCGAGTTCCCGCTGCGCCTTGGAGTGGTCGAGTGGTGACATCAGCTCGGCCATCTTGATGCCGGCGACGGCGAAGGGAAGGTCCCGCTTCAGGACACGGGCCGCGAGATCGTTGGCGTGCGCCCCGGCGTAGAGCAATGGCAGCGGCAGTCCGATCCGCGGTCGCCGCACCCCGACCGCGTCCGCCGCGATGTCGTGGATCTCCTTGGTGCTCAGATACTTGTCCGAGATGATGTAGCGCTCCCCCACCCGACCCCGCTCGGCGGCGAGAACCATTGCGCGTGCGGCGTCCTCGATGCCGACCACCTCGGAGGAGAACCCGAGGTAGAACGGGAACCTGCCCGCGGCGACCCGCGCGATGACACCGCCGTGGGGTGTCGGCTGCCAGTCGTCGGGTCCGTACGTGGTGGAGATGCAGAGCGCGACGGCGGGCAGCCCCTTCTCGTCCGCGTAGGTCATCACCAGCTTCTCCGCGGCGACGCGCGCCTCGATGTACGCGCCGCCCTCGGTCCAGTTGTGCGGGTCTTCCTCGGTGACCGGTCGGGCGTCGTTGATCGCCAACGTGCCCGTGGTGCTGGTGAAGACGAACTTCTTCAGGTTCGCGTCGACTGCGGCGTCGAGCACGTGCCGAAGCCCTTCGACGTTGGTGCGGAACAGCGGTGCCGGGTCGCGCAACCACATCCGCGCGTCCACGACGCAGTAGTAGACGACGTCGCAGTCAGTCATGGCCGCGCGCAACGCCGCATCGTCGAACACGTCGCCGTAGCACCGCTGGACCTCGAGCCCGTCGATGGCCTTGGTCGAACTCGTCTCGCGCAGCATGACGCGGACGTCCTCCCCCTCGGCCACCAACCGCCTGGTGACGTGGGAGCCGAGGAAGCCGCTCGCTCCGATGACGAGCTTCGTGGGACGCGCCACCGTCAGGCGCTCTGGAACTCGACGATGAGCCGGGTCAGCCGCAGCGACGCCAGCTTCCATTCGTCGCCGTGGCGCACCCACCGTTCGTGGTAGTGCCCGTAGCCGGTCAGGGCCGGGCCGTTCTCCCACATCACCCGGTCCTGCATGGCCCAGACGACGTCGGCTCCGTCGCCGTTCAGCTCGATCAGCGGCGTGTGCACCTGGTGGGCCGACTTCGCGTTCGTCAACGACGACCGGATCAGCTCGACCGCGGCGTCGCGGCCGGTGACCACCGGGACGCCGGTGCCCTCGCTGACGTCGAGGACGACGTCGTCGGTCATGAGATCGCCGAACCCGGCCCAGTCTCGGGTGTCGAGCGTGTAGCAGTAGCGGGCCTTGAGCCGGGTCAGCTCGTAGAACGCGTCGAGGGTGGCTTGATCAGCCATGCAGGGGTTCGCTTTCGTCGTGGATGGGCCGCGGGTTTGGGCCATTCTGGACAACCTGGGGTAACAGCGTTCTAAAATCCGGAAATGAGCTTTCCGCCACGCCGGACCCTACCCCGACGTCTACTCCTGGGACTTGGGCCGCTGCTTGCGGCCGCCAGCCTGATCATCGGTACCGGTGTGGCCGCCGCAGACGAGGATCCGATGCCGGGGCCACCGCTGCATCGCGTTCAGTACACGGTCTTCTCCGAGACGCCGTACGCGAACGCGGAGATCTACTACCGCGACGTCGATCCGCCGAACTTCGCCGAATACAGCCACAACCCCTACGCGTTCAGCCCCAACGTCGAGGCGAACGTCGGGCCGAATCAGCTGTGGACGATGGACGTCATGCTCGCCGAACCCGGACCAGTGGGCCATGGTGACGGCGAGCAGCCTCGATTCGCCGCAGCGGCCGAACTTTCACTGCGTGATCGCCGTCGACGGCAACGTGGTGGTGACCAACCAGGGCCCGAAGGGGGCGCTCTGCTCCTTGCGGAACTGGTGACGGCGAACGCGTCAGGCGGAGGCGGCGGTGGCCGGCTGCACGCGCTCGCCTTCCAGGCGGCGCAACCAGTCCTCGCAGAACGCCAGCATCTCGGCGTGCCCGGCCGACATGCCGAGCGCCCGTTCCATGACGAGCACCTGCGAGACGCTCGTCGCGAAGATCGCCCACACCACGGCCGGAACGTCCGACACCTCGTAGCCGTACCGCCGCAGGGCCGTCGTGATCGCCTGGACCTGCTGCTCGCGGAACTGCTCGGCGTAGACGGCGATCTCGGTGCGTAGCGCCTTGCGGTGATTGGCCAGACCCATGAACTCCATCGTCAGCCGGGTGGCCGCAGGGTCGGTACCGAACTCCCACAGCGCCCAGAGCGGCTGGGGCGAGTCGAGCGCACGTCGCCTGGGCCTGCAGGCCCTGCTTGGCCCGGCGGCGGAACACCTCGATGAACATCTCGTCCATCGTGCGGAAGTAGTAGTGCACCAGCTGGGGCTTCAGGCCGGCCCGCTCGGCCACCCGTCGGGACGTGACGGCGGCGTAGCCGTCCTCGAGCATCAGCTGCCTCGGCGGCTTCGAGCAGGACACCGCGGTTCTTGGCGTCCGGCGCCCCGATCCTCCGGTCCGATGCCATGCCCACACTTCCTTCGCTGGTTACGTCAGATTCGCAAGCCAAATCGTAGACGCCGGTCGGTCGCGTTTCCTTGACCAGGACACTACGTCATGCTAAGCAGGTGCTCAGCACTTTCAGCATCCCGATTAAGCCGGCACGCAGTTTCGACCGCCGCACCCCATTCCCCGCCTCACCGCGGCCTGGAAGGAACCCCACGATGACCGCTGACTTCGACACCGTCGACTACTTCACCGATCAGTCTCTGGTCCCCGATCCGCACCCCTACTTCGACCACCTTCGCAGCAAGTGCCCCGTCGTCCGCGAGCCCAACTACGGCGTGCTGGCGATCACCGGCTACGACGAAGCGAACACCGTGCTCAAGGACACCGACACGTTCTCGTCGTGCATCGCGGTCGGCGGCCCCTTCCCGCCCCTGCCGTTCACGCCGGAAGGCGACGACATCAGCGGCATTGATCGCCGAGCACCGCAACCAGCTGCCGCTGTTCGAACACATGGTGACGATGGATCCGCCCGACCACACCAACGCGCGGTCCCTCCTCAACCGGCTGCTCACGCCGAGCCGGCTGAAGGAGAACGAGGACTTCATGTGGCGGCTCGCCGACGAGTGCCTCGACGACTTCATCGCGCAGGGCGAGTGCGAGTTCCTCGTCCGCGTACGCAAAGCCGTTCTCGCTGTTGGTGATCGCCGACCTGCTCGGCGTGCCCGAGGAGGACCACGAGGAGTTCCGCGCGGTGCTGGGCGCACCGAAGCCGGGCGCCCAGGTCGGCTCGCTCGACGGCGACATCGTCGCACTGAACCCCCTGGAATGGCTCGACGAGAAGTTCATCGCCTACCTCGAGGAGCGGCGCAAGGAACCCAAGGACGACGTGCTCACCGCGCTGGCGACGGCCAAGTACCCCGACGGATCCACGCCCGAGGTCATCGACGTGGTCCGTTCGGCGACCTTCCTGTTCGCGGCCGGCCAGGAGACCACCACCAAGTTGTTGTCCGCCTCGCTCAAGGTGCTGGGTGACCAGCCCGAGATCCAGCAGCAGCTCCGCGACGACCGCAGCCGGATCCCGATCTTCGTCGAGGAGGCCCTGCGGATGGACGCCCCGGTGAAGAGCCAATTCCGCCTGGCGAAGAAGAACACCACGGTCGGTGACACGGACGTCTCGGCAGGCACCATTCTGATGGTCTGCCCGGGCGCGGTGAACCGCGATCCGGTCCGGTTCGCCGATCCGCACGAATTCAGCCTGGACCGCAAGAACGTGCGCGAGCACATCGCCTTCGGTCGCGGCGTGCATTCCTGCCCGGGCGGTCCCCTGGCACGGGTCGAAGGACGGGTGTCGGTCGAACGCATCCTGGACCGGATGGCCGACATCACGATCGACGAGGACAAGCACGGACCGGCCGGTGATCGCCGCTATACCTACGAGCCGACGTTCATCCTGCGCGGCCTCACCGAACTCAACATCAGGTTCACGCCCGTCAAGTAGCCGTAAGCGCTATTCTCCACAATTGAGAATGCCAATCTCGCAAGGTGCGGGTTGGGCCACGACATACAGTCGGTCGGGATACGGGCCTGAATGGGAGCGCGGATGAACAAGGCGATCGCAGGAACTTATGCCACCGCACTCGTGACGGCGGCGATGACGCTGGCTCCGACGGCCCATGCCGCAGGCATGAGGATCGGAAACTACGAGGTTGCCAACGACCGCTGGAACGACCACTCCTGGATATGGGCGGTCATGTACTCCTGCGGCGGCGGCGATCCCGCCTGCGGCACTCAATTCACCGACCCTGTCCTCAACCCCGCGACGGGCAATCTGAACGTGATCGCCATCCCCCGGCCGCTCAAGAGCCAACGGTTTCAGAACACCGCGTTCTACGCCGACGGTCGGTACACGTTGACGGTCGACGTGATCGACGGGGTGCGCTGCATCGGCTACAACCTGCCCTCACACGACGTCTACAACTGGGACGCGGTGTCGTTGGCGGGAACCATCACGTCCACGTACGACGCGGGGTGTTACGGGGCGCCGGGCGGCACGAGCACGTACACCTTTTCGTTGGTGAAGTTCTAGATTCTTCGCTGCGGAGCGGCGGCCCCGTGGAGTCAGAGGTCGCCGCGCGTCCAGGCACTCGTGCCGTTGCGCGCGTCGCACGACAGGAACAAGCCGTCCGGCGCCTGCGCCATCTCGCCGTCGCGGCCGGAGCAATTGCTGCCCTCGATCTTGATGCCACGCAACTCCGTCGACCGGAACCAGCGCGGCTCGTATCGCCGCGGCGAGCCGCAGAACACGATCCTGCCCCAGTCCGTCACGCCGAACACGTAATACGTGGTGTTCGAGCACGGCGCACCAAGCACGGCGCCAGGCTGGATGCCGGGTACGCAGGACGGCTCATTGCATTCAACCGGCGCAGGGGCGACGGGATCGGCCGTGGCCACAGGCGCAGTCCCGAGCCCTGCGGCCAACAGGCAGGCAGCGGCAGCTACGACGATTCGCACGGAAACTACTCTCGCACAACGGAGAGTGAAATTCTCCCATTCAGAGAAGATCGGCCGCTCCCGCAGCCGCCCAAGGGGCTCCAACCACAGCATGGATGGCGCCGGAAGTCGTCGTTTAGCTGCGAAAAGAGTGTTATTCTCCTGCCTAAGAATGACATTGCCATCATGTACAGACTCAAGGAGCAGGTCATGCGCCCAGCGAACGTGATCGCAACGGCCGCGATGCTTACCGCCGCATCCCTGCTGACTGCGCCACAGTCCGCCGCGGACGATTATCCCCAATATGCCATGAACGGAACGTATTCCGTGGTCTCCAACGGCGAGTGGGCGAGGACGAACGACCGATATCAGGACGAACCGTCGGTACGCAGCACCTGGACGGTCAACACCACGTGCACCAGCGCGCTCACCTGCTCGGGCAAGGTCACCAGCAGCCTCGGCTGGACCGAGGACATCTACACCGGAATCGGGACTTTGTGGTACGTCAAACACTATGTCCCAGACTGGATCCCATGCCCCGACGGCACGCGTGGCCCCGGGCTTCAGGTGTACAAGTTCTACCCCGCTACAGAAGACGGCACCGTTCTGGTGCCGTCCGACCTGTGGATGGGCGAGGACGTGACGACCGGCGAGAGTGGCGCCTGCGGCCGGAATAGGTCGATCGTGGTCAATTTACCGGTCAAGATCACCAAGGTCAGCTGACCCGCCCGCAGTCACGAAGAAGCGCCCTGCCGTCACCGGCAGGGCGCTTCTTCGTCGGTGCACTAGTGCAGTAGGAGGTCCTTCCACGTCTTCTGAAGCGGCTTCTCCGCAACAAGATTCGTCACCTTGTACAGCTTGCCGTCCGAGCCGACGTACTCACCGGTGCGCGGATTGTATTGGGCGAAGGCGACCGTCGGGCCTGCCTCCGGCTTGGCGCCGCCGAACGAACTCGGCGCCACGGGCACAGCACCGTCGGCGGGTGGCAGTGGAACCACGTTGGCGCCGGGTGCCGGTGGCACGTCAACGGGAGGCACCGCGTCCGGAGCAGATCCAGGCGGTGGTGCCAACGGCGGAATCGGTTGGCCGTTCAGCGAATTGCCCTCCGGCGGTGGCGGCGGTACTGCGGTGGCAAGTGGAGCCTCCAACGGCGAGACCGGCGCAGCGTTCGGCGGCCCCGCGGGTGAGGCACCTCCCGGCATCGCACCGGGCGGCAGCGGCGTTCCCTCGACCGGCGCGAAGATGTCGTCGCTCAACGTCGTCCGGTCGTCGATCGGGATGCCCTGTGCGATGAGGCTCGGGTCGATCGGAGAGGGACCGGTGGCGTGCTGACGCATCGCCAGTGGCATGTACTCCTGATCGCTGTTGCAGATCTGGACCGTCGGTGCGCGTTTGCCCGGCTTCCTGATGCACGGGAAGTTGCGGACACCGCGGACGGAGATCGGCGAATCCTGCGGCAGCTTGCAGTAGAGGCCGTCCGGAGTGTCGATGTCCGACTCGTCAGCCGGTGACCGCCAAGACGATGGCGGCAGGAAGCCGACCCGACAGGCAGGCGGATCGTCCACCCCGGCCTGGAAGTCGCCGCGCGCGCTGCCGGTGGCGTCGGAGAAGTTCGCGTACGACTGTTGCTGAGCGAAATACGGCGGCAGCAGCACCAGGAGTTGCTCGAGCGACGCGTTGTACGTCATGAGGATCTCGCTGACGGTACCGAGGTTCGCAAGGAGAACCGGCAGTGTCGGCTTCAGTTGGTTGAGGAGACCGGAGGTCTCGTCCGAAAAGCCAGGAAAGGTCTGCAGCACGGTGCGGAACTTGGCGTCGTCCGCGGCGAGTTGCCCGGTGAACCCCGCGAGACTGCGCGCCCAGGTTCGGATCGAATCCGCAGTGGCGGCCTGACCCTCCAGCAACGGCCGACTGTCCTCGGCAAGCGCCTTGGTCTGGTCGGCGACGCCGTTGAGGTCGGCGCTCAGCTTCGAACCGGAGTCCAGCAGTGAGCCGAAATCGAAACCGGCGCCGTTGAATCCCTTGTACGTCTCGTCGAGCAATGCGCTCAACCTGTCCTTGGGGAACGTATCCACCAACTTGCTGACCCGGTCCAGAACCGGGCCGACCGCAGGCGGCAGTGAGATGTTCTTCGCCGTGATGACGGAGCCGTCCTGCAAATACGGTCCCGAGTCGGTGCGTGGCCGTAGATCGACGTACTGTTCGCCGATCGCCGAGACGCTGCGGACCTCGGCCTGCAGGTCCGCGGGAATCTTCGGCGAGGTGGCGATCGAAAGCGTCGCCTGCGCACCATCCTTCGTGAGTTCGACCTCGGTGACCTTCCCGACTTCGACACCGCGATACGTCACGTTGCTGAATCGATAGAGGCCACCGGAAGTCGGCAGTTGCAGCGTCACGTTGACGCGGCCGACCCCCAACAGTGTCGGGATCTGGATGTAGGTGAAGAACATCACCACCACGCCGACGATCGACACGATGAGGAAGATCGCCAGCTGGATCCTGATGAACCGCGTAAGCATCAGCTACCTTCCCCCGGGCATAGGGGCCCGCGAAGATCGGGCCTCCGCCCGCCGGTGGCGGCGGACTGTCGACCGGTGCCATGTCCGGGTTCTCCTGCGGAACCATGGGGAGCACCGGGCCGCTGGCAGGTGGCGGCGGCGGCGTCTGTGCGACCAAGGCGCCTGTGCGGGATACGATCCCGGCCCCGGCAGACTCTGAGCAGCCCCCGGCGGGTCGGGGTTCAGGCCAGGATTGTCGGGAGGCACCGGCCCCTGCGGACCACCAGGCGGCGCCGGCGCGAGCGGGCGGCCCAACGGATCGTAGGTATAGCGCTGGAAGAACGGTTCGCCTGGCAGTGGCACCAGGTCACGGCCCTCCTGATCGAGCCGGGTGCCGAGGAAGATCGACTTCCGCATGCGTGGACCGGAAATGTCCACCGTGGCAAAGAGATTGATGAAGTCACCCCTGACCGCGCGGTCGATGAGGTTCTGTCCGTAGGGGAATACCGTCCCGTACGCGATGGCCGCATCGAATTCCGGTCCGACGTCGGCCAACGCCTGAATGGTCGGCTGGAGGTTCTTCAGGTTGTTCACCAGGTCGGCCTGCGTGTCGTTGACGAGCCTGTTGGCGGTGTCGCTGAACGTTCCGAGCTTGGTCAGCGCGGTGGTGAGTTGCGGCCGTTCCCTGTCGAGCACCTCGAGTGCGCGTGGGATCCGCTGCAGCGCATCGTTGATCGCGTCGCGCCGGCCGGCGAACGTCGAGGCGACCCGGTTCAGGCCGTCGATGGTGGCGACGAGGTTCTGCCGCTGTTGATCCAGCGTGCCGATGAATTCGTCGAGCCGGGTGAACAGGTTGCGCCAGTCCTCCTCCCGACCGGAAAGGGCTTGGTTGAAGGTGTGGACGATGTCGCCGATCTGGCCGAGCCCACCGGCGTTCACGACCACGGACAGGGACGAAAGAGTCTGTTCGGTCGTCGGATACGTCGAGGATTCGTTGAGCCCGATGGTGGTGCCGGGCGCCAGCTTGCCCTGGGGCTTCTCGCCAAGGGGCGGGTTCAGCGCCAGGTGCATCGAGCCGAGCAGGCTGGTCTGCCCGACGCTGGCCACCACGTTGGCCGGGACGACGACGTCGGGCTTGACCGAGATCTCGACGTTGGCGTGCCAGTCCTGGACGTCCATCTTGCCGACGCTGCCGATCACGACGTCGTTCATCAGTACGGGCGAATTCGACTCCAGCGTCGACACATTCGCGATCTGCACGTGATAGATCACCGCGTCGGAACCACGCCCCACCGCACCCGGCAGTGGCAGCGAATTGATGCCCTGGAACGCGCACCCGCTGGCGGTCAACGCCACACAGGTGCCCGCCGCGAGAAGGCGTCGGATCGAAGCTCCACTCATCATGACGGTGGTGTCCCCTCGGCGGGTAGCAGCGGTCCGGGCGGTACGCCCGGATCAGGTGGCGGGGCTTCCGCGGGAAGCATCATCCCCGGCAGGCCCGACGGCACTCCGACCTGCTCTCCCGACGCCGGCGGCGGCTTTGCCGGCCCGATCCGAATGTCCTCCGGCATCGGCACCGGCGCACCGGGGTACAACGCGGGGATCGGGAAGTTGCTCGGGCGGTCGGGCGCCGAGAACGGAGCGTCGGGCCGTGGCCCCATGCCGGGAGGCGGCGGCACGTCGCCGTCCAGCCCGGTGTAGGCCGAGACCGTCGGGCGGGTTCTCGGGAGGCCTTGGCGCGCCGCCCGCACCGCCCGGCGCGAGCGCGGGGTCGGCGTAGACGATGTTGTGCGGGCTGGCCGACTTGGACAGGTACGGAGAGATCGGTACCGGAATGTAGTTCAGGTTGAGCAACCGCAGCGCGGGTCCGAGGTAATCGTGGCACAGCTTCGCAGTCTCTGGCGCAGTGGTGTTCTGGGTGGCGCCGATCATGCCGCAGACGAACTGCATGGGGCTGGCCAAGTTCGGGAGTGAGAACCCGCCGCGGGGCGAACCGGTGTCCGGATCGTAGATGTTGTAGCCGTTTGCAAACGAGTTGGGCGCGACGTGCAGCACCTGTTCGAAGTCCGTCTTCACGTCGACCAACGTCTGGGAAACCTGGCGGAGACCTTCGAGCTGTTCGGCCGTCTGGTTCCTGGTGCCCGCGACGAACCGCTTCACCTCGGTGATCGCGACGGACAGATCCGTCAGCGCGGCATCGAGGTCGGACTTGCTTCCGTCGAGCACGCTGGACAGCGTGGCCAGCCGATCGTTGAACGCGACGATCTGATCGTTGCTGCCCTTCAACGCGGTGACGAAGATCTGCAGATTCTTGATGATGCCGACGAAGTCTCCGCTGCCGTCGGCGAGTACCCGGCTCACACCGGAGAGTTCGGCCAATGTCTGCCTGAGCTTTTCACCGTTGCCCGCAAGGGCGTTGGCGGCGCTGTCGATGAACCGACCCACCGAAGTGGTCGAGACGTCACTGGTGGGACCGAGGTCCGTCGCCAGGCGTTCGAGCTGCTTCTTGACCTCGTCCCATTCGACGGGGACGGCGGTGCGGTCCAAGGGAATGACAGCACCATCGGCCATCTTCGGGCCACCGTCGGACGATCGGTAGGCAGGCGTCAACTGCAGTACCTTGCGGCGACGAGGTTTTGAGCGACGATGACGGCCTTCGCGTCGGCGGGCACGGGCACCCCGTGGTCGACGGTGAAGGTCATCTTGGTCTGCGTGCCCTCCGGCTCGATCGAATCGATCTTGCCGACCTTGACCCCGGAGACCCGTACTTCGTCGCCTGGGTAGATGGCCGTAGCCGTCGGGAAGAACGCCGTGATCGTCGTCGGCGCGAAGAACAACGCGCTGGCCGCCACGAAGCCGCCACCGATGAGCGCGACGACGAGTGCGGCGACCAAGGCCGGCACCAGCCACCTGCGAGACGTCGCCATCATCGCGAACCTCCGGGAACCCCGTTGTACGGCAACGGAAGTTCCGCCCGTGGCCCGGTCTGCTCGTTGGTCGGCGGTTGTCCGGAACCGAACGGACCCCTGCGGAAGCCGAACGCGTAGTCGAGGAAGGGCTGGAACAACTGCCACGGTTGGAAGTTCGGCACGTAGGCGGTGTAGTAGAAGCCGCTGGACACGGCCTCACCGAGCGTCGTCTGGTACTTGGCCGCACCCGGGATCGCCTTGGCGAGATTGTCGCGGTTGCGCACCAATACCTCGTTCACCTTGTTGAGCTTCTCCAGCGTCGGAGCCAACTCCTTCTCGTTGTCGGCCACCAGACCGACCAACTGCTTGGAGACTGCTGACGTGTTGGCGAGGAGGTCGACGATCGCCTGACGACGCTCGACGAGTACGGCCAGCAGGTCATTGGCGTTGAGAATGAGGCTGTTCACCTGTTGGCTTCGCTCCGAGAGGATTCCGGTGACGTCCGAAGCGGTCTTGAGCAACTCGCCGAGCTTGCCGTCACGGCTGTTCAGTGCCTGCGACAACCGGGACAGGCCGTCGAACGTCGGTCCCAGCCGCGGGGCGATCTGGTCGAGCGTCGACGACAGCGTGTCCAGCGACTGATTGAGCTGCTGGGTGTCGGTGCCACGCGGTATTCGTGGTCAGCTCTCCCACCGCATCGCTGAGTGAATACGGCGACGACGTCCGCGACACCGGGATCACCTCGGTGCGGTTCAACGTGCCCTCACCTGCCGAATCCAGCGTCAACACCCGCTCGCCCAGCAGGGTTCCCGTCTTGATGTGAGCGGAGGTCTCCGACCCCAACCGGTACTTGCCGTCGATGGTGAACGCGATCAGTGCATCGCCGTCGTCCAGCGAAATGTCGGTGACGGAACCGACTTTCATGCCGGCCAGGGTCACGTCGTTGCCGACCATGATGCCGCCGGCCTCCGCGAACAACGCCTTGTACTGCAGCGACGTCGCATAGGCGACCAGCCGTTCCGGCTGCAGACCGACGGCGATGACGAGGATGGCCAGCACGACGCCCATGAAGCCGGCGCGCGCCAGTTGCGCTCCACGATATTTGAGCATTACGGCTCAGCGCACCTTCCGTTTTCTTGCTTGATGAAGGGGAAGAACGAGGCCCTGCCCTGAAGATCGGTGACCTTGATGTCCAGTGCGCAGATGTAGTACTGCACGAAGGCGCCGTAGGCGCCGACGCGCGCGAGCTTGCGATAGTTGCCCGGCGCGCGCATCAAGGCTCCGTCGAGATAACCCTTGCCGCTCTCCAGGTTGGGAGCGAGGCGGTTCAGCTGATCCACCGTGCCCGCGAGTGGGGGCCGCGCCTGTGTCAGCAGATCCGCGATGGAGGCGGTTCCGTTGTCGAGCGACGAGATGGCGGTGCCGATCGGATCGCGATCCGTGGACAACCCGGCGATGAGCTTCTCGAGCCGGTCGATGGCACCGGAGAACTGGTCGCCGTCCTTGGAGATGGTGGCCAGCACGGTGTTGAGGTTGTCGATCAGCTGCTGGACCGTTTCGTTGTTGTCCGCCAACGTGTTGGAGAACGACGACGTCTTCGCCAGCAGCGAGTCGAACGTGCCCTCCTGCCCCTGGAACACCTGCACCAGCGACGGACGTCAGCGAATTGACGTCCTGCGGATTGAGCCCCTGGACGACCGGCTTGAGGCCACTGAGCAGCAGGTCCAGATCGAGCGCCGGTTCCGTGCGGTCCAGCGGAATCTGCGATCCGGGAGGCATCAGCTTCGTCGAGCCGGGTCCGTCGATCAGGTCCAGGTAGCGGTCACCGGTGAGGTTGAGGTACCGGATCGCGGCCTTGGTGCCGGTGGTGAGCTTCGATCTTGCGATCGGCGTCGAACTCCACCAGGACCTGGCGATCCGATTGCAGCGACACGTCTCTCACGGTGCCGACCCGGATGCCGGCAACGCGCACGGTGTCACCCACCGCCAGCCGCGAGGCGTCCGTGAAGACCGCCGAGTACCCGTTCGTCGAGCCGGTCCGGTACTGGCCGAAGGTGAAGAACAGGAACACCGTCAACAGCGACATGATCGCCGCGAAGATGCCGAACTTGACGATGGTGCCCCGTGAGCCGGTCATCCGGGCATTCCAATCTGTCCGCTGTTCCGCGGTGGGCCGTCGATGGGCCCGAACAACGCCTGCTTGAGCGCATCCGAGTTGAGCAGCCACCCTGGTTGCCGTAACTCCACGGGTTGGCCCCGACGTCGGCGACCAGGAAGGGCGGCCGAACGTTGGCGCCGACGACGGGCAGATGCTGGTCCTTGCAGGACGGCCCGCTCTTGGCCGCCACCTTCGGCAGGTCCTGTGGGTAGCGGTAGCGCTCGACGCCCAAGGTGAAGTTGGCCGTCACGTCGACACCCGGCCGGTCCGGTGACGGGATGTGGATGAACGGGATCAAGCCCTGAATTCCGCACCGGATGTTGTCTTGGTACTGACTGGTCAGTTCCGTGGTGGGAACGAGCATGTGCAGGACGTCGGTGAGCCCCTGCCGATTCGTCCCGATGACGTCGTTGCCGGTGTCGGCCAGCCCGATGGCGCTGACGAGGAACCGGTCGAGATTGTCTTCCTCCTCGACCAGTGTTTCGCTCACCCGGGTGGTGCTCTGGATGATGTCCATGAGTTCGGGGGCCGTGTCGGCGTAGGCGTTGATGGCGGCGGGAGCCACCTCGAGATCGCGGTTGATGCTGCCCAGGCTTGGATTGATCCGTCCGAGGAGCTGGGAGAAGTCGGTCACCGTCTCACCGAGCTTCTCGCCGCGCCCGTTCAGCGCACCCGAGATCGCGGCGAGGGTCTCGTTCAGCTTCACCGGGTCGATCGCCTTCAAGACCGAGGTGAGCTGCTGGAAGAGGGTGTTGGTCTCGACGGTGACGTGCTGAACGTCGAGCTGGGCTCCTGGCTGCAGCGAATCGGCCGACGGATCGGCGGGGGCCACCAACTCCACGGACTTGGCGCCGAACACGGTCGACGATGCGATGTCGACGCTCACGTTGGCCGGGATGTCCTTGAGTTCGTCCGGGTCCATCGCCAGGTGCAGGACCGCCCGTCCGTCCGACGTGGTCTCGATCGAGTCGACGTGGCCGACCTGAACGCCGCGCATCTTCACCTTGGCTTCGGGATTCATCACCAGCCCGGCGCGTTCGGAGACGACGGTCACCGACTCCATCCGCCCGAAGCCACCGCGGAACATGGCGATGGAGAAGAAGACGATGCCGCCGATCACCAGGACGGTCGCCAGCCCTGCCAGGGGGCGGACTGCGCTACTAGACATCGAAGTCCTTCCTAGCCCGACAGGTTGAAGTTGCCGTTGGAGCCGTAGACGGCGAGGGAGACGAGCAGCGTCACCGACACCACCACGACGAGGGAAGTGCGCACCGAGTTGCCGACCGCGACGCCAACACCCGAAGGGCCCCCGGACGCGAAATAGCCGTGGTACGTGTGGATCAGCAGAATGGTGAGCGCCATCAACGCCGCCTGCAGGAACGACCACAACAGGTCGATCGGGTTGAGGAACGTGTTGAAGTAGTGGTCGTAGAGGCCACCGGATTGGCCGAACAGCACCACGGTGGTGAACCGGCTGGCCATGAAGGACAAGATCACCGCGACCGCGTACAGCGGGGTGATCGCGATCATCCCCGCCACGATTCGCGTACTGACCAGATACTCGATCGGCCGGATGCCCATCGACTCCAGCGCGTCGATCTCCTCGTTGATCCGCATGGCACCGAGCTGTGCGGTCACGCCGGCACCGAACGTGGCGGCCAGGCCGATGCCGGCGATCACGGGCGCCGCGATGCGCACGTTGATGAACGCGGCGAGGAATCCGGTCAGTGCCTCGATGCCGATGTTGCCCAGCGAGCTGTATCCCTGCACCGCCAGCGTGCCGCCGGTGGCCAGGGTGAGGAACCCGACGATCACCAGGGTTCCGCCGATCATCGCCAGAACGCCTGCCCCCATGCTGATTTCGGCGATGAGGCGGATGAGTTCGGTGCGGAAGTGGGTGACCGCGTGCGGTATTCCACCGATGGCCTTGCCGAAGAACAGCGTCTGATCGCCGATCCGGCCCAACACCCCGACGGGTTTCTGCACCGTCCGCGTGATGCGGGGATAGGTAGCTCGTAGCGCCACGATCAGCTCACCCCTACTTCGCCGTCATCTGGATGCCGATGGCCGTGACGACCACGTTGATCACGAACAGCGCCATGAACGCGTACACCACGGTTTCGTTGACGGCGTTGCCGACGGCCTTGGCGCCACCACCGGTGATGGTCAGCCCGCGATAGCAGGCGATCAGGCCGGCGAACAAGCCGAACAGCGCCGCCTTCACGCAGGAGATGATGACCTCGGGCACCCCGGTCAGCAGCGTGATGCCGGCAGCGAACGCGCCGGGGTTGACGTCCTGGACGAAGATCGAGAAGAAGTAGCCGCCCAGGATGCCGATGATCACCACGAGGCTGTTCAGCAGCAGCGCCACCAGACCGGAGGCCAGCATCCGGGGCGTCACCAGTCGTTGGACCGGGTTGATGCCCAGCACCTCCATCGCGTCGATCTCCTCGCGGATGGTGCGGGAACCGAGATCGGCGCACATCGCCGTCGCGCCCGCCCCGGCCACGATCAACACCGTCACGACCGGACCGACCTGCGTGACCGCGCCGAATGCCGCACCCGCGCCCGACAGGTCAGCCGCGCCCAACTCCCGAAGCAGGATGTTCAGCGTGAAGCTCACCAACACGGTGAACGGGATGGCGACCAAGAGCGTCGGCGCCAAGGACACCTTGGCCACGAACCACGACTGCTCCACGAACTCCCGCCACTGGAACGGCCGCACGAACATGAACTTGACCGCATCCACGCCCATCGAGAACAACCCGCCGACGGCCTGCGACGCCCCGGACAGTCCCTTGGGGAGCGCGATGCCTGCGGACCACCGCTCCGGCCCTTTAACTGCCATTGGCCCCGGGTCCTTCCAGGATAGTTACTGCCGACACGGCGGTGGGACCGCCGATGTTGTGCGCCAGCGCGATTCGCGCTCCGTCGACTTGATTCACGGCTTCTCCGCGGAGTTGTTGGAACAACTCGACGCACTGTGCCACACCGGTGGCACCCGGCGGGTGACCTTTGGCCTTTAATCCCCCGCTGGGATTCACCGGCAGCGAACCGCCGACTGAGGTCACCTCCGCTTCTATCAGCTTGTAACCTCCGAACCGCTCGGCGAAGCCAAGATCTTCATAGCTGATCAACTCGATGCCCGTGAAGAAATCGTGCACTTCGGCGACGTCCACGTCGGACGGCGTCATGCCCGCCATGGCGAACGCCTGCTTGGCCGCGCGCGTCGTCGCGGGGAACGTGGTCATGTCGGTTTTGTGTTGGTGCATCACCGAATCCAGCCCCAGACCGACACCGCGGATCCATACCGGCCGATCGGTGAAGCGGTCCACGACGTCCTCCGCGGCGATGACGAGCGCTGCGGCGCCGTCGCTCTGGGGCGCACAGTCGTACAGCCCGAAGGGGGTCACGACCGTCGGGGCGGCCAGCGCCTGTTCCACCGTGATCTCGAAGCGCAAGCGCGCCTTGGGGTTGTTGACGCCGTGGTGGTGGTTCTTGACCGCGATCATCGCCAGGTGTTCGCGGGTGGCAGGCGATTCGTGCAGATACCTGCCGACGTGCAGCGCGAACCCTGCTGGCGACACCAGTCCGAGGGGGTAGTCCCAGGCCATGTCGCGGGTCATGGCTTCCCACTCCCACAGCATGTCGGCCGAGGTCGTATCGCGAAGCTTGTCCGCGCCCATCACCAGTGCGACGTCGAAAGCCCCTGAGGCGACGCCGAATAGCGCGTTGCGGACCGCGTCGTTCCCCGTCGCGCACGAGTTCTCCACGCGGGTCACCGGAAGGTTCGGCAAGCCGAGCGTGTCGGCCAGGTTGCCGGAGGGAAAGCCGTCCGTGGTCCCCATCGCGCCCAGCCAGGCGGCCTGCAGATCGTGTTTGTCGATGCCCTTGTCGACGCTCGCCGCGCAGTCGGCGAACGCCATCGGCAACAGGTCCTTCAGACCGAGGGCGAAGTGCTCACCGAATGGCGTCATCCCGGCACCGACGACGGCCACGTTCCTCACGCGACCACCCGACCCGACACCGATTCCGGCTCGAACATGTAGCTGTAGTCGGGGACGCCCGATCGCATCGCCACCCGGCGCAGGGTCAGCCGCCCGCGCTCCCCTATCGCGACGGAGCCGGGCTCGGCGCCGGTCACCTTGACCAGGGCGCGGACGTCGACGTCGTCGAGTTCCACGATCACCAGCGAGTAGGGCGTCCGCAATCCGGGCACCGGCATGTGCACCGTCGCCTCGGTGTAGACCGTGCCCACGCGCGGCAGTGGCACCAACTCGTAGAGGGTGGCGAGGTCACCGTCGTCGGCGACCCGGTACCGCGGCGGGAAGTCCAGTTCGTCACTATCGGCGAACTTTCCTGCCTCCCAACGGGTCTTGGCCTCGAAGGCCCGCTCGTAGGCGGCCAGCGAGATCGGTATCTGGGCACCGTCGGCGTAGACGCCGTCGGGCATGGCGCGCGGTGTGGGCTCGTGGCGGTGGACGCTCGCGGTCCCCTCGCTGACCGTGATCCCCGACAGACTTGCCTGCTCGACGGCGACGAGCGGTCCCGTGGTTCCGGTCTCGGCCATTCCGGCCAGTGCGAACAGGCTGGAGCTGGCGCCCGTCGTCGGCAGCCGGGGCGGCTCGCCGACGCACAGGTCGGTGGCACGGTCGTGATCGACGCCGGCCACCGCGGCAGGGGTGTCCAGCCACGCGGCCTCCAGCGATGCGATGAGTCCGCGCTCGTGCAGCAACCGCGGGTCCCCGTACTCGTGCACGCCGCCGGTGGCGTTGCGGGTACGCACCGGCAGGCTGCGTGCCACGCGGGCGGCGGTACGCACGCGAAGGCCGTCCTCGGCGGTCAGAAGCGCCGCCGCACCGGCGGGTTCGAGATCGGCGCCGATGATGAGGGTGCGCGGCCGAGCCGAGCTGACGGCGTCGAGCGTGGCGGGGGCGCCGCCGAGCCGTTCGTCGACCTCGAGTTCCGGGTCGAGCCCGAGCCCGGCGAGCAGTACCGCGGCGTTGCTGCTCTCCAGCAGCGGAAGGTTCCGGCTGACCAGGACGACGCGTTCGACGCCGCCACCGGATTGCAGCGCGGCCCGGCCCGCCTCGACGGCCATCGTGATCGCGTCCTCGTCGTCACCGACGACCCGCCGTGCGGGGGTACCCCAGCACGGCAGGTAGGTGCCGATGGACGCGACGTTGTGGCATGTGGATTCTCCAGATACCTAGGTAACGGCGCCGGAGGTCTTGAGCTCGATGATGCGGTCCCAGTCCAAGCCGAGTTCTTCGAGCACCTCGTCGGTTTGTTCGGCGAACGCCGGGGCCGGACCCGTGTGGGGCGCGGCGACGTCGAACTGCACCGGGTTGGCCACCAGCTCCAGCTCACCCGCCGTGACGATGTACTCGTTGGCGCGCACCTGGGCGTCGTCGGCCGCCTGCAGCGTGTCCTGGACGGGCGCCCATGGGCCGGCGAGCGTGGCGAAGCGTTGGCTCCACTCCGGCAGTGTGCGAGTGGAGATGACCTCGCGCAGGATCTCGACGGCTTCTCCCGTGTGCTCGGCGATCGATTCGGCCGTGGCGAAGCGCGGGTCGTCGACGAGGTCCTCGCGGTCGACGTGCCTGCACACGTCGGCCCAGAACTTCGTCGGCTGCATCATCACCAGTGAGATGTAGCGGTTGTCCTTGGTCTCGTAGACGCCCACCAGCGGGTTGATCGGCGAGCCGTGCACGCCGGGCGGCGGCTGAACCATCAGTTCCTGCAGATGCGAGGTCAACGCGATCGTGTGGCCCATCGCCCACAGCCCGCTGCCGAGCAGTGACACGTCGACGACGGACGGCTCGCCGGAGCGTTCCCGCTTGAGCAGGGCCGCCGCGATGCCGCCTGCCAGGTTGGTGCCGGAGATCGTGTCCCCGTACGCGGGGCCCGGCGGGCCGATCATGCCCTCGATTCCTGGCGGGGTGATGGTGGCGGCAGTGCCTGCCCGACACCAGAAGGCGGTCATGTCGTAGCCGCCCTTCTCCGCCTCGACGCCGCGGGGGCCGAGCGCACTTCCCCTGGCGTAGATGATCTTTGGGTTGACCGCGCGGATGTCGTCGACGTCGATGCCGAACTTCCTGCGATGCCCTGGCAGGAAGCTGGTCAGGAATACGTCGGCGCGACGGGCGAGCTCCAGCAGCACCTCGAGGCCATCGGGATTCGAAATGTCCAGTCCGACACTGCGCTTGCCACGGTTGGCGTGCTCGATGTTCGGGTTGGGGTCGCCCTCGACCTTCAGCGGGCCGGTCTGGCGCAGCCCGCGCTGCGGATCACCGGTGACGGCGTGTTCGATCTTGATGACCTCGGCACCCCACTCGGCCAGCACCGCACCGGCGGACGGAACGAACCCGTACATCGCGACTTCGAGGACGCGAATGCCCTCCAGCGGTTTACTCACGCTGAGCCCTCTCTCTTCGCGCAGCGGCTCACGCGACCTCGGCGAACGTCTTGCGCTCGAGGAACTCCTCGAGTCCGGCTGCGCCCATCTCCCGGCCGATGCCCGACTGCTTGTAGCCGCCGAACGGGCTGTCGGGGCTGAAGTAGTTGCCCCCGTTGATGGAGAAGGTGCCGGTGCGAATCCGGCGGGCGACCGCGATCGCGCGGTCCTGGCCGCCGAACACCGCACCCGAGAGCCCGTAGATCGAGTTGTTGGCGATCCGGACGGCGTCCTCGTCGTCGTCGTAGGCGATGACGACCAGTACCGGGCCGAACACCTCCTCCTGCGCGATCTCGCTCTCGGGATCGACGTCGGTCAGCAGCGTCGGGGTATAGAAGTATCCCGGGTCCTTCTTCTCGCCGCCCGTGACCAGGGTGGCGCCAGCCTGTACGGCCCGCTGGACCATGCCGTCGACCTTGTCGCGCTGGCGCTCGCTGATCAGCGGACCCATGTACGTCTTGGGATCATTGGGGTCGCCGTAGCGCACGTGCGAGAAGTTCGTCTTGATCAGCTCGACGATCTCGTCGTGGTGCTTGCGCGGCACCAGGATCCGCGACGTCAGTGCGCAGCCCTGGCCGGCGTGCGTGACCATGCTGAAGGCGGAGAACATGGCGGCGGTGGCGAAGTCGGCGTCGTCGAGCACGATCGCGGCCGACTTCCCGCCGAGTTCGAGGAACACCCGCTTGAGCGTCTCGCTCGCGGCGGCCATGATCCGTCGGCCCGTCGGGGTGGAACCGGTGAAGGTGACCATGTCGACGTCCGGGACTCGTGGTGAGCACCGCGCCGACCTCGGGATCCGAGGAGCTGAGCACGTTGACCACGCCGGCCGGGATGTCGGTGTGCTTGGCGATCAGCTCGCCGAGGGCCAGGGTGACGAGCGGCGTGTCGGGCGCACCCTTGAGCACCACGGTGCAGCCCGCGGCGAGCGCGGGAGCGAGCTTCGCCAGCGCGAGCTGGTTGGGGTAGTTGTAGGCGACGATCGCGGCGACAACGCCCGCGGCTTCCTTCTCCACCCAGCGGTGGTGCTGCATGCCGCGGCTCTCGATGTTGCCGAGGTCCTCGGTCATGGGAAAGGTCTTGAGGAGGTCGGCGTAGTAGCGGACGATCTCGACGGGCTGATCCAGTTGGGCGCCGGCGAGCAGTGCCGGCGTGGCGCCGACCTCAGCCGTGGTGAGCGCGGCGAGTTCGTCGCGGTTGTCGACCAGCGCCCGGTGGAACTGTTCGAGGCAGTGGATGCGCAGCTCGACGTCGGTGGCCCAGCGCGACGTGTCGAACGCCTTGCGCGCGGCGGCGATTGCGGCCTCGGCATCGGCGACGGTGCCCTCTGGGGCGTACCCGAAGACCTCGCCGGTGGCGGGGTTGACGGAGGCAAAGGTCGCTTGCGTCTCGACGAGTTTTCCGTCGATCAGCATGCGCCGGTCGGCGGCCGTTGAGGACGTGTCGGAACCCGTGTCCGGGTGGCCGTCACTGGCGATCGTCGAGGTCTCCGACATGCACACTCCTTAGCTGTGATGGAAATTTCATTCTCATCACCGGCGAATCATACATTCGCGTCATGAGAACACAAGAAAGCGTAGACGACCTAGTCATGGGGTTGCAGCAGACTTGATCGGTGTCGTTCGAGGTGACCGGATACGCTTGCGATCTTGCACGATCGTGCACTCCGAGAGTACGGTTCTCATATTCGGAAGCAGTATTCTTGAGTGTCTGACACGACCTCGCAAGGAGGCCTGTAGGTGAAGAACGCCGTCGTAACCGGAGGCGGCTCAGGCATCGGGCAGGCCATCGCCAATCGGCTGCGCGCCGACGGGTACCACGTGGCCACCCTCGACCTGAATCCCTCCGACGCTGACTTCGCCTTTACGGCCGACGTCACCGACCGGGCGGCGGTGGACGAAGCGCTCAACGGCGTCCGCGGTCAGCTCGGCCCGGTCACCATCCTCGTCAACGCCGCGGGCCTCGACAGCTTCAAGAAATTCCACGACGTCTCGTTCGAGCGCTGGCAGCGCGTCATCGACGTCAACCTCAACGGCGTGTTCCACTGCATCCAGGCCGTGCTGCCCGACATGATCGACGCCGGCTGGGGCCGCATCGTCAACATCTCGTCGTCCAGCACGCACTCCGGCGCGCCGTACATGGCGCCCTACGTGGCGGCGAAGTCGGCCGTGAACGGACTGACCAAGACCCTGGCCCTGGAGTACGGCCCGAGCGGCATCACCGTCAACGCGGTACCGCCGGGGTTCATCGACACGCCCATGCTGCGCGCCGCAGCCGACAAGGGCTTCCTCGGCGACATCGACAAGACCATCGCCGCCACCCCGGTGCGGCGCATCGGCAGGCCCGAGGACATCGCCGCCGCCTGCTCCTTCCTCATCTCCGAGGAAGCCGGCTACATCACCGGGCAGCTTCTCGGCGTCAACGGCGGACGCAACACCTAATCGCCGACAGGCATATGAAAGGACATCCAGTGGGACGCGTTGAAGGCAAGGTCGCATTCGTCACCGGCGCCGCGCGCGGGCAGGGCCGCAGTCACGCGGTCCGCCTCGCCGAAGAGGGCGCCGACATCATCGCCATCGACCTGTGTCAGGACATCGACACGCTCGGCTACCCCCTGGCACGGCCGGAGGATCTGGAAGAGACCGCTCAGTTCGTCGAGAAGACCGGCCAACGCTGCTTCACCGCGCAGGCCGACGTCCGCGAGGCGAGCCAGCTGCGCGAAGCGCTGGAGAACGGGCTGAAGGAGTTCGGCAAGGTCGACATCGTCGTCGCCCAGGCCGGCATCGCGGGGATGAAGGGCACACCGCCCCTGCAGGCGTGGATCGACGTCATCAACACCAACCTGATCGGCACCATCAACGCCATCCAGGTCGCCCTGCCGCACCTGAAGGAAGGTGCGTCCATCATCGCCACGGGATCGACCGCTGCCCTGATGGACACCAGCAAGAACGACAACCCGGGCAACGATCCCGGCGGCATGGCCTACGTGCACTCCAAGCGGGCGCTGTCGAACTTCGTCCACGACCTGGCCGCCGAACTCGCGCCCCGCGGGATTCGCGCCAACGTCGTGCATCCGACCAACTGCAACACGCCCATGCTGCAGAGCGATCCGATGTACCAATCCTTCCGGCCGGATCTGGAGAAGCCAACGCGTGCGGACGCCGAGCCGGTCTTCTACGTGCAGCAGGCGATGAAGGTGCCGTTCATCGAACCCGAGGACATCAGCAACATGGTCCTGTTCCTGGCATCCGAAGAGGCGCGCTACGTCACCGGCATGCAGATGCGCGTCGACGCCGGCGGCTACCTCAAGTGGTACGACTACCACATCTGAGGCCGAAGGTCTTGAGAGTCATGGATCGGAAAGGTATGGAGTCGTGAAGGTTTCGGTTGACGGACAACGCTGTCAAGGGCACACCCTGTGCTCGATGATCGCGCCCGAGTCGTTCGAGCTCGACGACGTCGACGGCCACGCGTCGCCGGTTTCCGACGTGGTGCCCGCCGACCAGGAGGACGCCGTTCGCGAGGCGGCCCACTCGTGTCCCGAGCAGGCGATCGTCATCGAATGACGCCGACCCGAAACCCGAGGGGGACAACGCCGTGAGCATCGATGATGTCGCGACCGACGACGAGCGCAAGAAGAACACCTATCACTTCGACCGGCACACGCCGGAGTACCGGCTGCAATTCGAGAAGATCACCGAGGAGATGCAGTCCCGGTGCCCGGTGGCGTGGAGCGACACCTACGAAGGCCACTGGGTCGCCGCGGACAGCAAGCACGTCTTCGAACTCGCCCGCTGCCCCGTGGTGTCCAACGATCACGACATCCACGGTGAACGCAAGGGCTACCAGGGCATCACCATCCCCAAGGCCAGCCGCGCCACGGTCGTGCGCGGCGGCATCCTGGAGATGGACGAACCCGAACACAGCACCTACCGCGGCGCGCTGAACCCCTACCTGTCCCCCGCCGCGGTCAAGCGGTGGGTGCCGTTCATCGACGAGATCACCAGGGCGGCGCTCGACGAGAAGATCGAGACGGGTCGAATCGACTTCGTCGACGACCTCGCGAACATCGTGCCTGCGGTGCTCACGTTGGCGATGATGGGCATCGAGCTGAACAAGTGGCCCATCTACAGTGAGCCAGCGCACCTTTCGGTGTCCACACCGGAGCATTCGCCCGACGCCGAGCGGGTCGCGCAGATGAACCGGCAGATGGGGCTCGATCTGCTCACCAACATGATCGAGATTCGCGAGAATCCGCGGCCCGGCATGGTGAACGCCCTCCTGCAACTGCGCATCGACGGCGAGCCTGCCCCCGACCTGGAGATCATGGGCAACCTCGGGCTGATCATCGG
The DNA here is from genome assembly GCA_963849055.1 of uncultured Actinomycetota bacterium. GTDB lineage: Bacteria > Actinomycetota > Actinomycetes > Mycobacteriales > Mycobacteriaceae > Mycobacterium. Next base: position 765,626 of record CAWKFI010000006.1, on the reverse strand, counting down.
CGGCGGGTTCGACACCACGACGGCGCTGACTGCGCACTCACTGGAATGGCTTGTCGGAGCACCCGGACCAGCGCGAGCTGCTCAGCCGGGAACGCGACACCCTGCTCAACCCCGCCACCGAGGAGTTCCTGCGCTACTACACCCCCGCGCCGGGCGACGGCCGCACCTTCGCCGACGACGTCGAGGTCGAGGGGCACCGGTTCAAGGAGGGCGAGCGGCTCTGGATCTCGTGGGCGATGGCCAACCGCGACCCGGCGGTGTTCGACGAGCCCAACGAGATCGTTCTTGACCGGAAGGGCAACAGGCACTTCAGTTTCGGCATCGGCGTCCACCGCTGCGTCGGCTCCAACGTCGCGCGCACGGTGTTCAAGTCGATGCTGACCGCCGTGCTCGACCGGATGCCCGACTACCGCTGCGATCCCGAGGGCACCGAGCACTACGAGACCATCGGCGTCATCCAGGGCATGAAGCACCTACCGGCCGACTTCACGCCGGGCAAGCGGCTCGGCCCCGGCCTGGACGAGACTCTCGAGAAGCTGCAACGGATCTGCGACGAGCAGGGACTGGCCCGGCCCATCACCGAGCGCAAGGAAGCCGCCGTCATCGACTGAGCGCCGCTCCTTCTTCCGCGAGCGCGCATTGCTCCTATGTCAAGCGGCGGCGAGTTGTTGGGTTTTGTGGTGTGCCGTTGTCGTCGGAGTGAAGGCGTTGGTAGACGACTCGGGCGAGTCGGCGTTTGAGGCAGCGCAGTGCTTCTTTGGTCGAGTTTCCGGTGGCGAGGCGCTTGCGATAGTAGGCATGGCCGGGGCTGTCGGTAAGCCGGATCTGGGTGATGGCGATGCGGTGCAGCGCGGCGTTGAGTTGGCGGTTGCCAGAGCGGGTCAGACGGACTCGTCCGGCAGTGTTGCCCGACCAGACCGGGATCGGTGCGACTCCGCTGTGTCGGGCGAAGGCCGCTTCACTTTTGAATCGGCCCACTCCGGCGGATTCGCCGACGAGTTTGGCTGCGGTCAGCTCGCCGCAGCCAGGCAGTGCCAACAGCGCGGGGGCAGCCCTGCGGACGCGTTCGCCGATGCGTGCGGCCAGGGCGTCGATGGCCTCGGTGAGCCGGGTGACGTCGGCCAGTTCGTCTCGGGCCAGTTCGGCCAGCAACCCTGACTGGCTGTCCAACCATCCACGCAGCAACGCGCGCGGCCCTGCTCGATGCAGCGACGCAGGCTTGGGTTCGGCAGCTGGGTCGAGTTCGTGGACGCGTTGACGCAGCCGGTTGATCGTCGAGGTTCGTTGCCCGACAAGATCTTCGCGGCGGTCCACCAAAAGCTTGAGTTCCCGCGACACCTCGTCGTGTGAGGCGATCGGCAGATCGGGGTTGCGCAACACCGCATGCGCGACGGCAAGTGCGTCGATGGGATCGGACTTGCCGCGGGTACGTGCCGAGGCGCGCGTCTGGGCCATCAGTTTCGGAGCCACTCGCACTACCTGCTGTCCTGCCGAGAGCAGGTCACGCTCCAGGCGGGCCGACAGATTGCGGCAGTCCTCGATACCCCACAACAGATCGGTGCCGAACTCGGCGCGCGCCCAGAGCAGTGCCTTGTCGTGCCCGGCCGAGGTCGCCGGGACCACTTTCTCGCCAAGTTTGCGGCCGACCTCGTCGACCGCGACGAAAGTGTGGGTGCGCTTGTGTACATCGGTGCCAACAACAACCATGGTGGTTGCCTCCTTCACTCGAAGAGGTGATGAAGGTCGGGCCGGCCGGCGGACACATCTCAGTGGGGGCGGTGCCACGCTCCTATCAAGTCACGCCGGTCGGTCCCTCCCACCTGATATCGGCACAACGCGCGAAGGCCAACCCGTAGGCGGCAGTGTTTGCGAGAGCCAGACATCAGGTGAGAAGACCCAACCACCGCACAGCGGCACCGTCACCATGACACTGAGTGTTTGCGGGCGACACGCCGCGTAACTACCCGACTTTGCGCGCGCTCGCACGCCTCCGCGATTGTCGAGAACGCAGGCACTACCCACCGATTGCCCACCTAAGCGCGACATTTCAGAACCGCCGCGAAGTTCCGCTAGGCGGTCACCCGTCTGCGTATCCAAAAGTCGCTGTTAGGCGGGCATTTACAATGCATCCGTGCGGCTCTCACCACGGCGGCCCCCGCGATTCATGAGCGGTTTCGATCGGTGAGCGAACGAAACCGCTCTCAAATCCCTTAGGGGCGGGGCAGTCCGAGCACCTGCTGGGCGATGATGTTGCGCTGGATCTCCGACGTACCACCGGCGATGGTGCCGGAGAAGCTGCGGGCGTACCGCTCGAACCAGCTGGCGAAGTAGTGGTCGAGGTTCATGTGCGCGTAGGGACCCGACATGGCCGGATGGATCAGGCCGTCGGGGCCCGCACCGGTCAGAGCGTTGCTCGCGGCGCGCATTTCGGCCTCCGCGCCGAGCAGCTTGGGTATCGACACCGCGGCGACGTCCACCTCACCGCGCGACGCCTGCGCCAAGCCCACCGAGCCGAGCAGCCGCAGCGCCTGGTAGTCCATGATCGTGCTGGCCAGCTCGTCGCGCTCGAGCGCATTGCTGGGCCGAAAGTCCGCTATGGAGTTGGCGATTCGATCCGCGAAGCCCAAGCCACATCATGGTGCGTTCGTGGCCCAGTGACCCGTTCGCCACCTTCCAGCCGCCGTTGAGCGGGCCGACGAGGTTCTCGGCGGGCACGCGAACGTCGGTGAAGAAGACTTCGTTGAAGTCCTTGTTGTCCTCGCCGCAGATGTCCGCGAACGGCCGGCACACCACGCCCGGCAGATCGGTCGGGATGATCAGCACGCTGATGCCCTTGTGCTTCGGCGCATCTGGATCGGTGCGCACGAAGGTCAGCAGCCAGTCGGCGTCGTGCGCGCCCGACGTCCATACCTTCTGTCCGTTGACGATGAAGTCGTCGCCGTCGCGTACCGCACGCGTCCGCAACGACGCGAGGTCGGAGCCGGCACTCGGCTCGCTCATGCCCAGCGACGCCGTGCGCTCGCCGCGCAGGACGGGCACCGCCCAGCGTTGCTTCTGCTCGGCACTACCGAACGAGATCAGGGACGCCGCAATGATGTTGACGCCCTGCGGGTTGAAGCTGTGATAGATCCGACGCTTGCACAGCTCTTCGAGATGCACGTACTGCTGCAGCACCGAGGCATTGCGGCCGCCGAACTCCGGCGGCTGCGCGGGAAGCAGCCAGCCGTTGTCGAACAGCAGCCGCTGCCAGTCCCTGGCCCACTGCGGCATGTGCGACACCGACCGTGGGCGCTCGAGGGTTTCCGCGGGCGACGGCAGGTGCTCGTCGAGGAACGCGGAGAACTCCGCGCGGAACTCCTCGACGTCGGCATCAAATTTGAGTTGCATCGAATTCCTCGGCGATCATCGCGCGGTGCTCGGCGGCGCCGCCCAGCAACAGTTCTCCGGCCTTCGCCCGCTTCAACGCGAACTGTAGGTCGTTCTCCCACGTGAAGCCCATCGCCCCGAACGTCTGCAGGCCGTGCCGGAAGACCAGCGCCTGGCACTCCCCCGCGGACGCCTTCGCCATCGCGGCGGCCAGACGTCGCCGCGGATCGTCGGCGGCGATGGTCAGCGCCGAGAAGTAGGACAGTGCACGGGCGCGCTCGATGGCGACGTGCATGTCGACGGCCTTGTGCTGAATGGCCTGGAAGGAACCGATCGGCACGCCGAACTGGTGGCGGCTCTTGGCGTGCTCGAGCGCGAGGTCCAGAATGCGCTGGCACGCCCCGACCATCGTGATCGACATGCCCAGCAGCGCGACGTGCCGTGCCCGCTCGGTGTCGACGTCGAGCCGCTCGGAGTCGGCGACCTGCACGCCGGCGAACGACACTTCGGCGACGTGCAGCACCGGGTCGAAGATCTCGCTGCGCCGCGTGGTCACCGCGTCCGGCGTCGACGAGGAAGACCCCGGCCGCGGTCACCACCGCCAGCCGCTCGGCACGGTCACCGTCGAGGACGTGGCGCGCGGTGCCCTCGAGGACCCAGCCTTCGGCGTTTCGGTGCGCGGTGACGCCGCCGTAGACGGCCGTGCCCGCGCCCAAGGGGTCGAACCGGTCGCCGACCAGGGGCGCGAACTGCGTCAAGGTGGCCAGGAACGGCGTCGGATCGGTGGCGCGTCCCAACTCCTCCAGCACGATCGCCAACTCGACGGCGTTCTCCGAGTCGGTCAGCTCCGTCCAGCCGGCGTCGACGTAGATCTTCCACAGCGGCTGCGGGTCGACGCCGTCCTCGGCCACGCTGCGAACGAGCGACGGCGGACACTGCTTGCCGACGGCGTCGCGCACGGTCTCCTGCCATAGCCGCTGATCAGCATCCATCTCCAACAGCATCCGGCCGCCTCCTGCTTTCGCTCGCCTGGTCGAGCCTGAGAATAACATTCTCAGTATTGGTGCATTCGTTCTCTTGCACCTGCTATCCGCGTTACCCCTGATCGGCGCTACGCGACTGACCAGCACACACTCCGACCAGCGCGGACGTAAGCACACTGCTGGAGAACATTATTCTTGCTTATGAAGAACAAGGCTCTAGACTGGGGCTAGGTCCGGCGGCGTCCTCGGCTGGACGAACACCCAAAAGGACGGATGGCGTGGAGCGACGTGAAAGAACTCAGTGACGGGGCGGGCAATCTCGTGAAGACGCCCGTCATCGACGCCAGCGTGCACATCTTCTGCCAGTCCAACAAGGACCTGCGCCAGAACTTCATGCGCGAGCCGTTCCGCAGCCGCGGTTTCCCCGACTACGAGATGGACTGGTACGGCGCGCCCGGCGGCGAGTACGTCAAGGGCAGCAAGGGACCGGATCGCCAGTACCCGGGCTCGGATCCGGAGTTGGTCGCCGAGGAGCTGTTCGGCAAGCGGGGCGTCGACGTCGCGATCCTGCATCCGATGACGCGTGGCGTCATGCCGGACCGGCATCTGGGTACGGCGATCGCCGCCGCGCACAACGAGATGATGGTGACGCGCTGGCTGGACGGTCGAGTTCGGCGATGGGTTCCGCGGCACCATCCGGGTCAACCCCGACGACGTCGCGGGAGCACTGCGCGAGATCGAGAAGTACAAGGATCACCCTCGGGTGGTGCAGATCGGCATCCCGCTGCAGTCGCGCGAGCTCTACGGCAAGCCGCAGTTCTGGCCGTTGTGGGACGCCGCGGCGGAGGCGAATCTGCCAGTGGCAGTGCACATCGAGGTCGGAGCGGGCATCGCGTTCCCTCCGACGCCGAGCGGGAAGACCCGCACCTACGAGCAGTACCTGTCCTTCATGTCGCTGAACTACCTGTACCACCTGATGAACATGATCGCCGAGGGCGTATTCGAGCGGACGCCGACGCTGAAGTTCGTCTGGGCCGACGGTGCTGCCGACATGCTGACGCCCTTCATGTGGCGGATGGACTGCTTCGGCCGTCCCCATCTGGAGCAGACGCCGTGGGCGCCGAAGATGCCCAGCGACTACCTGCCCGGCCACGTGTACTTCGTGCAGGGCAGCCTCGACGGCCCCGGCGACGTCGACTTCGCCGGCGAGTGGTTCGGCTTCACCGGCAAGGACGACATGACGATGTTCGGCTCCAGCTATCCGCACTGGGACAGCGGCGTTCTCACGGTGCCCGCCAGCTACAGCGCCGAACAGCGGGACAAGCTCTGCTGGCGCAACGCCGCCGAGCTGTACGGCATTGAAAGTTCAGTCATTCCGTCCGCCGTTGCGGCACAGTAGAGGGATAGCGAGGGAGGCAACATGACCTTGTCGAGCACGTCAGCCAATCCACGAGTGCCTGCCGCCGAACGCATCGCCGTGCGGTGCGTCGACTCCGACGTCCACCCCATGCCCAAACGCGGCCAGCTGGTGGAGTACATCCCCGAGCCGTGGCGCAGCAAGTACTTCCTCAATCACCAAGTCGGCGACCAGATCTACTACGACGCCCCCGATTACGCACACTCCTACGCCATGCGCGTCGACAGCTTTCCGCCCGACGGCGAGTTCGCGTGCAGTGACCCCGACATGGCGTTGCGGCAGCTCATCATGGAGGCCGGCTCCGACATCGCGATCCTGGAGCCCACGCACGGCGAGTCCCGGCTGGCCGAGGCCACCCAGGCGTACTGCATCGCCACCAACTCGTGGCTGGCCAACCACTGGCTGGACAGCCACAACAACTGGCACGAACGGTGGCGCGGTTCCATCTGCATCGCCATCGAGGATCCGGTCGGCAGCGTTGCCGAGATCGAGAAGTGGGCCGAGCATCCCTACATGTCGCAGATCCTGATCAAGGCCGAACCGCGGCCGTCATGGGGAGACCCGATCTACGACCCGATCTGGGCCGCCGCAACCAAGTACGACATGCCGATCAGCTGCCACCTGTCGCGCGGCGTCTACGAGACGCTGCCGATTCCACCGGTGGGCCTGCCGAGCTACAACCACGACTTCATGGTCACGTACTCGCTGCTGGCGGCCAATCAGGTGATGAGCCTGATCTTCGACGGCACCTTCGATCGCCACCCCACCTTGAAGATCGTGTTCATCGAGCACGCGTTCACGTGGATCCTGCCGCTGATGTGGCGGATGGACGCCATCTACGAGAAGCGCAAGTCGTGGATGGACATCAAGCGCAAGCCAAGTGAATACGTCAAGGACCACATCAAGTTCACCACCCAGCCGCTGGACTACCCCGAGGACAAGACCGAACTCTCCCGGGCCTTCGAATGGATGGACTGCGAGAAGATCCTGCTCTACAGCAGCGACTACCCGCACTGGACGTTCGACGACCCACGCTGGCTGGTCAAGCACCTGCCCGAGCATGCTCGGGAAGCCATCATGTTCCGCAACGGCATCGAGACCTACAAGCTGCCGGACACGGTGCCGGTGCTCGAGGGCCAGGTTCGGGTGTTCTGAGTTGGAACCCAACAAGACGCCCCGGCTGGCGCAGGGGCGTGAACACGTCGTGGCCACGGTCGACGAAATCCCGCCAGGCACACACAAACTGGTGCCGATCGGACGCCACGGCGTCGGTGTCTACAACGTCAACGGCACGTTCTACGCCATCGCGAACTACTGCCCGCACGAGGGCGGACCGCTGTGCTCGGGCCGCGCCCGTGGCCGCAACATCGTCGACGACAGCGTGCCCGGCGACGCGGTGATGGTGCGCGACCAGGAATTCATCTTCTGCCCCTGGCATCAATGGGGTTTCGAGCTCGCCACCGGGACCACCGCGGTCAAGCCGGAGTGGAGCATCCGCACCTACCCGGTACGGGTCGTCGGCGACGACGTCCTCGTCACCGCCTGATCGCACAGGAGATTCGTTGCCCAACAAGAAGATCGAGATCAACGGCGGCAACGTCGTGTACGAGATCCTCGGCAAGGAGGGTGACTTCATCGCACTCACCCCCGGTGGCCGGTTCAGCAAGGACATCCCCGGCCTGAAACCGCTGGCCCGCGCACTGGTCAAGGGCGGCTACCGCGTGCTGCTGTGGGACCGGCCCAACTGCGGGAAGTCCGACGTCCAGTTCTACGGACTCAGCGAATCGCACATGCGCGCAGAGACGTTGCAGCAACTCATCACCAAACTCGACATCGGTCCGTGCATCATCGCCGGCGGCTCCGGCGGTGCGCGGGACTCGATGATCACCACGATGCTCTATCCCGAACTGGTCACGAAGCTGGTGGTGTGGAACATCGTCGGCGGGGTGTACGGCTCGTTCGTGCTCGGCGGGCACTACATCACGCCGAGCATCCTCGCCGTCCGCGGACTCGGCATCAAGGGCCTTCTGCGCGTTTCCGAATGGAAGGAGCGCATCGCTGAGAACCCCGACAACGAAGCGCGCTTCCTGGCGCTCGACGAAGACGAGTTCCTCAAGGTCATGCTGCGCTGGCTCAACGCGTTCGTGTCGAAACCGGGTCAGACCATCCCGGGCGTGCCCGACGAGATGTTCGACAACATCAAGGTTCCCACGCTGATCATCCGCGGTGGCGAGAACGATTGGGACCACCCGAAGCGAACGTCGCTGGAAGTCAGCTGCCTGATCAAGGGATCCAAGCTGATCGACCCGCCGTGGCCGGAGGATGCCTGGGAGCGTGCGGGCGAGAAGTACGCATCGGGAAAGGCCAAGCGGTTCAACCTGTTCGACACGTGGGTGCAGGCTGCGCCGCCCATCCTGGACTTCCTGGCGAAGTGATGCCGACCCGGGTCGCGTCACACCGTGCGGATGTGCACCTCGCAGTTGAGCGAGGCCTCCAGCGCGGTGTGCACCCGACTCTCCGGCACCCGCTCCAGGTCCGCCTTGCGCAGCGTCACGTGCACGATGTCCCAGCCCTCGCTGCCCGCGACTCTGTCGACGTCCCCGCGCAGGCCCATGCCGGCCAGCACGCCATGGGCGTCGTCGTCGGTGCCCCGGCTGACGTAGGTCACCACCCCGGCGCGTCGGCGTCGTGCCGAAGGCCTTGCTGCACAACCCGATCGCCGTCCGCTTCAGCTCGTCGGCGTCGTCACCCGCGATGAGGATCTCGACCTGTCGCCGCTTGGCGGGCATCGCCGCCAGATCGGCGTCGACCACCTCGGCACCCGCGGACGCGGCCAGTTCGCAGAGCGTTGTCATGCCCTCCGTCAGCTGGGTGGCGGTGAGCTCGGCCGACGGGTCGACGTCGACGCGGACCACCGCAGTTCTCATGCCCGCCAGCCTATCCCGTGGCACAACGGCTAGAAGGAAACAGTCATGAACACCGCTGCGCCGCCCACGGCCACCGAACTCACCGTCGCCGCCTGGCCGGGTACGGTCCCCCGCCTGCTGCGCCTGTCCGCCGACCGCGAGGACTACCTCGAGTACGTGCGTGCGGGCGGATATCAGCCGCTCGACGACCCGGACGGATTGCTCGACGAGATCGACCGCAGCGGCCTGCTCGGACGCGGCGGCGCGGCGTTTCCCCTCGCGGTCAAGCTGCGCACGGTCCGCGACGCGGGCGGACGGGCCGGGACACCGTCGTCCTCGCCAATGGCGAAGAGGGCGAACCGGCGTCGATCAAGGACAAGTGGCTGCTGCGCAACCGACCGCACCTGGTCCTCGACGGAGTGCGTCTGGCCGCAGGCATCGTCGGCGCCGAACGCGCCTACGTGTACGTGTCGGACGCGCAGGCTGCGCGCGCCGTCGACGAGGCGATCGATCAGAGGTCCGCCGCGGGACCCGACGCGCTCGTGATCACCGTGGTCACCGTCGACGCCGGCTACGTCGCCGGCGAGGAGACCGCCGCCGTCCGGGCGATCAACGGCGGCCCGGCGAAGCCCACCGACAAGCCGCCGCGCCCGTTCGAACACGGCGTCGGCGGCCACCCGACGCTGGTGAGCAATGTCGAGACCCTCGCCAACCTCCCCTACGTGCTGCGGCACGGCGCCGACGCCTTCCGCGCCGAGGGCACGTCCGCCTCCCCCGGCACCTTCCTGGCCACCGTCACCGGCGCGGCACGGCCCGCCGCCCTGTACGAGATTCCGCACGGCGCTTCGGTCGTCGATCTCCTTGCCCTGCATGGTGTTTCGGCCGATCGCCGTCAAGGGCGTGCTGATGGGCGGCTACTTCGCCGGGCTGCTGAACCGCGAGGTGCTGGACGCCACGCTCGATCACGAGACGATGCGCCGGCTGGGCAGCGGCCTCGGATGCGGGGCCGTCGCCCTGATCACCGACGACTGCCCGGTGGCGGTTGCGGCGGCGGTGATGGCCTACTTCGACCGGGAGAACGCCGGCCAGTGCGGGTCGTGCTTCAACGGCACCGCGGCGATGTCGGCCGTCACCGACGCCCTGCGCGACGGCGTCGCCACCTCGGAGGACATGGCCCGCCTGGAGCGCTGGTCGGTGGTACTGCGCGGCCGCGGCGCCTGCGCGACGTTGGACGCGGCCACCAACGTGGCGACCACGCCTGGTGCTGCAGTTCCCCCAACTGGTGGCCCGCCACCTCGACGGCGACTGCGACGCCTGCCGCGCGGGCACCTACAACCTGCTGCGACCCTACGAAGTGGAGGCGGTCTCGTGAGGATTCGGCTGGACCGCACGATGTGCGACGGTTTCGGGATCTGCGCCAAACACGCACCCGGGTACTTCTCGCTCGATGACTGGGGTTACGCGTCGCTGATCGGCAACGGCACCATTCCCGACGAGGATCACGACGCCGTGAAGCGGGCCCTGTTGGACTGTCCGGTGCACGCGATCATCGAGATGAGCACCGAGGCGAACGGCGCCGTGACGAACCTGAGGAGCGGAACGTGTCTGACGTGCCGGGGCGCCCACTGCCTCAGATCACGCTCGAGAACGAGTTCTTCTGGACGTCGGGCGCCGACGGCCTGCTCCGGCTACAGGAATGTCAGAGCTGTCAGGCGCTGATCCACCCGCCTGCGCCGATCTGCCGGTACTGCCGAAGTCACGACTTGGGCGTGCGTGCCGTCTCCGGCAAGGGCACGCTCTCGGCGTTCACCGTCAACCACCGCTTCGGATTTCCCGACCTGCCACCGCCGTACGTCATCGCGCAGGTCGCCATCGCCGAGGACCCGCGGGTCCGGCTGACCACCAACATCGTCGATTGCGACCCCGACGATCTCGAACTCGGTCAGCCGGTCGAAGTCCAGTTCCAACACCTTGCCGACGTGTGGCTGCCGGTGTTCACCCCTTCTGCCGACGCGACACCGCTGGCCCAACCCGTCGACGAGATCGCACCGACAGGACTTCGGCAAGCACGTCCGGCCGATGCTCACGCAGGACGAAGTTCGAGGACCACTCGGCGATCACCGGCATCGGCGCGTCCCGGCTCGGCAGGCGGCTTGATGGTTCCGCCGCTGTCGCTGACGATCGAGGCGTGCGAGGCGGCCGTCGCCGACGCCGGCTTGACGCTGGACGACATCGACGGCCTGTCCACCTATCCCGGCCTCGACATCGCCGGCATGGGCGAGGGCGGCGTGAGCGCGCTCGAGGGCGCGCTCGGGCTGCAGCCGACGTGGATCAACGGCGGCATGGACACGTTCGGTCCCGGCGGCTCGGTGATCGCGGCGATGATGGCCGTCTCCACCGGCATGGCCCGGCACGTGCTGTGCTTCCGCACGCTGTGGGAGGCGACCTTCGGCCAGCTGATGAAGGAGGGCAAGATGGCGCCGCCCGGCGGTGCCCGCACCACCAGCTGGCAGATGCCGTTCGGCGCGACGTCGGCCGCACACACGTTGGCGCTCAACGCACAACGGCACTTCGACCGCTACGGCACCACCCGGGAGACGCTCGGCTGGATCGCGCTCAACCAGCGCGCCAACGCCGCGCTCAACCCGACGGCGATCTACCGCGATCCGATGACGATGGACGACTACCTCGACGGCGCGGATGATCACCACGCCGTTCGGGCTCTACGACTGCGACGTGCCGTGCGACGGCGCGGTCGCCGTCGTCGTCTCGGCCGTCGACGTGGCCCGCGACCTGCCCAAGCCGCCGGTGTTGTTCGAGGCGGTCGGCACGCAGATCATCGAGCGCACCGACTGGGACCAGACCACGCTGACCCACGAGCCGCAGGTGCTCGGCCAGGCGGCGCATCTGTGGACCCGAACCTCGTTGCGGCCCAGCGACGTCGACGTCGCCGAGCTGTACGACGGCTTCAGCTTCAACTGCCTGTCGTGGCTCGAGGCGCTCGGCTTCTGCGGCATCGGCGAGGCCAAGGACTTCCTCGACGGCGGCAAGAACATCGCCCGCGACGGCGTTGATCCCGCTCAACACCCACGGCGGTCAGCTCTCGCACGGCCGCACCCACGGCATGGGCCTGATCCACGAGGCGGTCAGCCAGTTGCGCGGCGAGGCAGGCGAACGGCAGGTCGCGGGCGCCCAAGTGGCGGTCGTCAGCAGTGGCGGACTGACGCCGAGTGGGGCGATCCTGCTGCGGACCGGGGCATGAGCACTCCGCATCCCCGGCCGCGCGTCGTGATGGTCGGTGCGGTGCCCATGTCGGGGTTGGTCGTTGAGGTTCCCGATCCACGCGCGGTGATCGTCGCGATCCACGGCGGCGCGACCTCCGCGACGTACTTCGACTGTCCCGGTCATCCGCGACTGTCATTGTTGCGCAAGGCCGCATCGCTCGGCTATACCGCGATCGCCCTGGACCGTCCCGGTTACGGCGCCTCGGCGCTGTATCAGGACGAGATGACCCTGCCCGAACGGCGCGTCGAGCTGGCCTACGGCGCGGTCGACAAGATCGCCCCAGCGGGCGGGCGCGGTGCGGGCGTGTTCCTGTTCGCGCATTCGCTGGGATGCGAGCTGGCGCTGCGGATGGCGGTCGACGAGCGCGCCCCCGACGTGCTTGGCGTGGAGTTGGCGGGCACCGGGTTGAGCTACCACCCGGACGCGAAGGCGATCCTGAGCGCGGCGACCATGACGCACCGTCCCGCGGGGCTGCGCGACCTGCTGTGGCAGCCGACGGAGCTGTATCCGCAGGAGGTGCTGACCGGCGCTCTGTCGGCGCCGGGCGTGCGCTACGAGAGCGAGGTCACCGCGAACTGGCCGCGTCGGGACTTCCCCGCCATCGCGGCCAAGGTGGCGGTGCCGGTCGAGTTCAGCGTCGCCGACCACGAGAGCGTGTGGGCGTCCTCGCCCGCCGCGCTCGCCGAGATCACGGCGCTGTTCACTGCCGCGCCCCGCGTGGTGGTCAACGAAATGGCCGACAGCGGACACAATCTCAGCGTCGGCCTGACTGCCGAGTCGTATCACGAACACGTCTTGTCGTTCGTCGAAGAGTGCGTTTTGGAGGCCCGCGAGGGCACGGATGTCGAAGTGGAGGCGGGTTGATGCGCGTCGGGTTCATCGGACTGGGAAGTCAGGGCGCGCCAATGGCGCGGCGGATCGTCGAAGGGGGCTACGAGCTGACGCTGTGGGCACGCAGGCCCGCGTCGGTCGAGCCGTACGCCGACACCGCGGCGAAGGTGGCTGCCACCCCGGCGGAGCTGGGAGCGGCGAGCGACCTGGTCTGCCTGTGCGTCGTCGGCGACGACGACGTCAAGCAGGTCCTCGAGGGTGACACCGGCGTGCTCGCCGGGCTGGCGCCTGGCGGCATCGTCGCCATCCACAGCACCGTGCATCCCGACACCTGCCGCGAGATCGCGAAGATGGCTGCGGACAAGGGCGTTTCGGTGATCGACGCGCCGGTGAGCGGCGGCGCTCCCGCCGCTGCGGAGGGCACGCTGCTGGTGATGGTCGGCGGGGACGAGGACGTCGTTGCGAAGGCGCGGCCGGTCTTCGCGACGTTCGCGGATCCGATCGTGCACCTCGGCGGTGTCGGCAGTGGCCAGGTGACGAAGATCCTCAACAACCTGCTGTTCAGCGCCAATCTCGGAGCAGCGGTCAGCACACTCGAGCTGGGCGAGGCGCTCGGCGTGCCGCGCAAGGAGCTGTGTGAGGTGCTCGCGCGCGGGTCCGCGACCAGCAAGGCCGTCAGCAGCATCTCCATGTTCGGCGGCACGCTCGAAGGCTTGGCCCCGATCGCGGGTGCCTTGTTGCAGAAGGACGTTCGCCACGCGGCGAGCCTCGCCGACGACGCCTCCGCACCGCAGGGCACGGTGTTCACGGTGGCCGATACGGCGCTCGAGTCCATGGACCACCCGCGCTGATGAGTAGCCCTGTGTCAAGCCTGGTGTCAGGCGGCGGGTTGTTCGCCCTTGATGAGGGTCTGGAGGGCACGGTGTTGGGTGGGATCGTAGGGCTGGTTGGTCTGCCAACAGTGCCAGATGACGTGCAGCCAGGCGCGAGCCACGATTCGGGTGGCATGGGCGTGGTCGTGCTTGCGGGCGCGGGCTCGGTTGTAGAGGTCAGCGGCCCAGGGGTTGGCATGGCGGGAGTCCGCGGCGAAATCGGTGACGGCGTCGCGCAGGTGTTTGTCACAGGACCACCGGAAGCCGACCGAGCGCATGGTGCCCGATTGTCGGGTGGAGGGTGCCACGCCGGCCAAACAGGCCAGGGATTCGGGGGTGGGGAAGCGGCCGCGGCAGTCCCCAATTTCAGCGAGAAGCTTTGCTGCTCTGATCTTTCCGGAGCGGGGCAGACTGGTGAAGATGTGCCCGTCGGCATGTGCGGCGAGTTGTTCGGTGATCTGTTCGGACAGTGTCTTGATTTGGGCGACGATGGTTTTGAGGGTGGCGACCAGTGCGCGGGTGATGTGTGCGTGGGCCGCGCCTTCGGCGCCGGTGGCGCCTCGGGGAGCGGCGATCAGACGGGCGTGGAGTACGGCGGGGTCCATGCCACCGGTGTAGCTCACCGAGGCCAGCCAGGTGCTCAGGCGTTTGGGGGTCAGCCAGTCAGCGCGGTCTTGGCAGTCGAACCGGGTGAGGAAGCTCAGACTGATCATCGAGTCGAGTTCGGCGAACAGACCCACGGCGCCGGGCAAGACACGGTTGAGGTGTTCGCGCAACTGGTTGGCCAACGCGATGCGGTGCCCGACGAGGTCTTTTCGAGCTCGGCACGAGGACCGCAGCGCAACGGTTTCGGCCGTATTGGGGACCAGGGGCCGCAGCCGGGCGCGGTCGGTGCGCAGGGTGTCGGCCAGCACGAAGGCGTCGAACCGGTCGTCCTTGTTGCCGGCCGAGCCGTATCGACCTCGCAGGTTCTTGAGCTGGTTGGGGCTGATCACCACCACGGTGATTCCCGCGTCCAGCAGCGTGTCGACGATGGGGCCGTCGGGACGTTCGATGGCGACTTCCTCGACCCCATGTCGGGCCAGTGTGCTCGCCAGCGTGCGCAGTCCCGCGGCGTTGTGTTCGATGGAGCTACGGTGGACTTCGAGGCCGCCGTTGTCGACGATCGAGAGTGCGTGATCATCACGGGCCCAATCGATTCCGCCGGTCAATCCGTTGGCACGTTCCGTGGGCAGGACGGTTGGGGCATACTTCATTACAGCCTCCTCGCTGCTAGACCCAGTGGGGAGGCACCCAAACTTCGGTGCCGGAGTGTGACTGCCGGTTCGCTCACTGTTCGGCGCTCGACGGCGCTCAGCCCTGTCGACGGTCGGCACACCCCGGGAAACCGCCGAGTCCCGCGAAACTCATCATGGACATCGACCTGTCACGCGCTCGTGGCAGTAACTCGACGGCACCTCGGGTGCATCGGTGATCCATCTGAGATCACCGACATAAGGATGGTGCACCAGTGAGCGCTTGCGCGAAGAACAGAGCGACCTGATGAAGGTCGGGTTCATCGGCGCGGGGCGGATGGGCGCTCCGATGGTCCGGCGTCTGGTCGAGGCCGGCCACGATGTCAGCGTCCTCGGCCGCACCGACGAAAAACGCCAATTTGCAACCGAATTGGGTGCGCGACCCGTCGCCGACGCGACCGCCGTGGTCGAGAATGCCGACGCGGTGGTGGTCTGCGTCTTCACCGACGAGCAGGTGCGGCAGGTCTGCCTCGACGGTGCCTTGCTCACCGCGATGCGGCCGGGCACGGCGCTGATCCTGCACACCACCGGTAGCCCGCGCACCGCCGCGGCCATCGCCGAAGCGGCCCCCCACGTCGACGTCGTCGACGCCCCGGTCAGCGGTGGCCCGCACGACATCGCGGCCGGACACGTGACCCTCTTCGTGGGCGGTGCCGACGACGTGGTGAGCCGCATCAAACCGGTGCTCAGCGCCTATGGCGACCCCATCCTGCACGTCGGTCCCACGGGATCGGGACAGCTGGTGAAGCTGGTGAACAACACGTTGTTCGCAGCGCAGATCGGGCTGGTCGCCGAGGGGGTACGGCTCGGCACCATGCTCGGCGTCGACGAGTCCACCCTCCTGCAGGCGCTGACCCACGGCAGCGCCAGCAGCAGGGCGGTGGGCAACATCGCGAGGGCGGGTTCGGCCGCGGCCTTCATCTCGGCGGTAGGCGACTTCATCGGCAAGGACGTGGCCGTCGTGCGCAAGACGGTGGCCGAATTGGGCGGCGACCTCGGCATGCTCGACGACGTCGTCAACGCCGGACTGAAAGCTGATCAACCCCGCCCGATTGAGCGGTTCGCTTAGTAAGCAAAAGGTTACGACGGTTGGCGATTCGGCAGTCTTTCGGTTCTTGAGGGTGCATACTGTTTGCGTTACAGTTAATCAGCCTTCCGTAACGTTACCGGCCCGAAGCTCGGCGCCGAGGAGGATGCAGTGACCAAGCCCAAGCTGGTGTTCAATCCCGTCTCGCAGGAGTACTTCGACAATCCGTACGACGTGTACACGCGGATGCGTGACGAGGCGCCGATCTACTACGACGAGGAAGAGGACTTCTACGCACTGACCCGCCACGAGGACGTGGCGGCGGCGTTGAAGGACTACGAGTCCTTCTCGTCGTCCCGCGGTTGCGACCTGTCGATGGTGCGCAACGGCGAAGTGCCGCAGAGGTCCATCATCTTCATGGACCCGCCCGACCACCGCCACATGCGCAGCCTGCTCAACAAGGCGTTCACGCCCCGGGCGATGCAGGCGCAGAAGGACACCGTCGTCGAACAGGTCGATCGGTTCCTGTCCGCGGTGAACCCCGACGAGTTCGACGTCGTCCAGGACTTCTCCGGTCCGTTCCCGGTCGAGGTGATCACCCGAATGGCGGGCGTGCCCGAGGACTTCCGCCAACAGGTCCGGCACTGGATCGACATCAGCTTGCACCGCGAGCCGGGTCAGATCGATCTCAACGAGACCAACATGCAGGCCAACATGGACTCCGGCGTGTACTACTACGGCCTGGTGCAGGAACGGCGCGCGAATCCGCAGGACGACATGATCAGCCGGTTGATCGCCGCGGAGATCCCCGGCGAAGACGGGCAGATGCGCAAGCTCGACGACATCGAGATCACCGGTTTCACGACGCTGCTCGGCGGCGCAGGCGCGGAGACGGTGACCAAGCTGGTCGGCAGTGCCGTCGTGGTCTTCGCCGAAAACCCCGATCAGTGGCAGAAGCTGCTCGACGACCGCAGCAAGGTCCCCGACGCGGTGGAGGAACTGCTGCGCTACGTCGGGCCGGTGCAGTACAACGTCCGCTACACGCTGAAGGACGTGGAGGTTCCCAGCGGAACCATCCCGGCAGGCAAGCCGGTGTTCCTGATGAACGCCGCCGCCAATCTCGATCCGCGGGCCTTCACCGACGCGGATACGTTCGACATCGACCGGGACCGTTCCGAGGCGCAGAACCTTGGCCTCGGATACGGCATCCACAGCTGCCTGGGGGCGGCGTTGGCGCGCATGGAAAGTGCTGTCGCACTGGAGAAGTTGCTCGACTTCATGCCGCGTTACGAAGTCGACTTCGACGGTCTGCGGCGGGTGCACATGCAGAACGTGGCGGGCTTCTCGAACGTGCCGGTCAAGGTGCTGCGGTGACCAAGAAGATCGACGTCGACTTCGGCCTGTGCGAGAGCAACGGCGTCTGCATGGGCATCATCCCCGAGGTGTTCGACCTCGACGATCAGGACTTCCTGCACGTGCTCACCGACGAGGTGACACCGGAGAACGAGGAGCAGGTGCGCGAGGCCGTGCGCCAGTGTCCCCGGCAGGCCATCGCGATTCGCGAGTAGGGCGTGCGATTCGTCCACTAACTCTGCGCGAGCAGACACATATGTCCCCGACACGCCGGGCGTGCGGGGACATTTGTGTCTGTTCGCGAGTAGGGCGTAGTCCGCTCAGAAGCCCGAGACGATGACCCCGTTGCACTGCGCCGCACCCTGCCTGACCTTCGCCGCCGCCTGGTAGGCGTCGGAGTAGTACCAGTCACGCGCTGCCTCAACGGATTCGAACTCGAGCACGACGGTCTGGTGGCCGTGCCATGCACCCTCGATGACCTCGGGCTTCTGGTCGACGGACAGGATGGTGGCCCCGCCCATCGCCTTCATGGCGAGCTTGCCGTATTCGGCCATGCCTGCCGGGTCCTTGATGTCCTCGGTGATGATCACGTATCCCTTGGGCATGTGCGAATCTCCTTGTCGGTAGTGCAAATTGTGGCTAGATCTCGCTGATCGCGCGTTCGGGGCAGTTCTCGATCGCCTCACGCGCCGAATCCTTCGTACTCGGACGGCACCTCGCCGGGATCGGCGACGGCCCAGCCGTCGTCGGACATCTCGAACACCTCGGGGCACAGCGTCAGGCACATGCCGTGGCCGGCGCAACGGTCTTCGTCGACGGTGACCCGCATCAGGCGCCGCTGGGCTCGATGACGTCGAACTCGAGGTGCAGCGACGTGAGTCCACGCAGGATGTAGGTCGGAATGTAGTTGTAGCGACGGTTTTCCGCTGGGCCGTGGTGGCTCTCCGAGATCCGGATGTCGGTCGTGCGGTCCAGTAGCCGCTCCAGGCCCACCCGCGTCTCGGCCCGCGCCAGTGGTGCGCCGGGGCAGCTGTGGATGCCCCGCCCGAACGCGAGATGCTGGCGGGCGTTCTTCCGTCTTCGGGTCGAACGTGTCGGGATCCTCGAAGCGCCGCGGATCGCGGTTCGCCGCGCCGTTGAGCACCATCACCGTCGTGCCGGCGCCGAGTTCGGTCTCGCCGATCGTGACCGGCACCCGAGACAACCGGAAGTCACCCTTCACCGGGCTCTCGATGCGCAGCGCCTCTTCGATGAAGTTGGGCAGCAGGCTGCGGTCCTCACGCACCTGACGCTGGATGTCCGGTTGATCGCCGAGCACCTTGAGCGCGGTGCTCAGGAGGCGCACCGTGGTCTCCTGGCCTGCCGAGAACACGTTGGTGGCGACTCTGGCGACGTCGCCGACGTCGGGGATGGAGCCGTCGGGGAAGGTCGCCGTCGCCAGCCCGGTCAGGACGTCGTCGCGCGGGTTGGCGCGACGGTCCTCGACGTAGTCGGAGAACTGCCCGTAGAGAAACTCCAGCGGGCTGTGCGACAGCGACTCCTTGCTGGTGCTGCCGATGCCACCGCCGGAGTTCTGCCGGATGCCGTTGACGAAGTCTTCGCGGTCCTCGTCGGGAATGCCGAGCAGGTCGGCGATGACGAGCAGGGTGAACGGCCCGGCGAAGCCCTTGATGAACTCCCCTTCGCCGCCGACCAGGAAGTCGTCGAGGACCTCGTCGGCCAGCCGCCACATCGCGTCCTCGTTCTCCTTGAGGCGCTTCGGGGTGATGAGCCGCATCATCAGCGACCGATGGTCGGTATGCACGGGCGGGTCCAGCGTCGGCAGCTGATCGCTGAAGGGCAGCTCGTTGCGGTGCTCGTTGATCAGTTCCGTCACGTCGTCACCCTCGAGCGGAACGGGAAAGCCAGGGAACGGGCCGGTTACCGACGTGCACGACGAGAAGGTCTCGGCATCGTTGTAGACCTGCACCGCCTCGTCCCAGCCGGTCACCATCGTCACGCCGTAGTGGTCTTCGCGCGCGACCGGGCACTTGTTCCGCAGCCCCTCGAACCATGGGTACGGGTCGTCGACCAGCCGTTCGTCGCGAAAGAAGTCGATGCCGGTGGGGTCGTTCGCCATGTACTGCTCCGTTCGGCCACTGCCTAGCGAGAATGGGCCTCTCATTGTTGAGTATTAGATTTCCACAGTGCTTCGACGCCGTCAACGCGGGGTCTATCCGGCGCCTGAGTAACCGTGTTACTGTCCGTCCCGCAGCTGCGTTGCTGCACGTGGCGCCGGCTCGTGTGGACCACGCGGAGTCGACGAGGGGAACGACGATGAGCGACGCCGACGAGGATCGCTTCCACCTCGATGAGATTTCGAAGTGGGATCCCGACTTCACCCGACGTGTGTTCGGGTTCCTTCGTCCGGTCATGAAGCGGTACTTCCGCGCCGAGGTGCGCGGGGCGGACCACATCCCTCGCGGTAGGCGGCGTGCTGCTGGTGTCGAATCACTCCGGCGGCCAATTCTCCCTTGACGTTCCGATCCTTGCGATCGAGTTCTACGAGAGGTTCGGTTATGACCGACCCATCCGGACTCTCGCCCACGACTTCCTGTTCACCGGGCCTGCCGCCGACGTCTTGCAACGGCTCGGCATCATTCGGGCCACCCGTACCAACGCCGACGAGGCGTTGCGCTCAGGCGATGTCGTGGTGGTCTTCCCGGGCGGCGACTACGACGCGTGCCGGCCGACGAGCAAGCAGGATGTCGTCGACTTCAACGGCCGGACGGGGTACGTCAGAGCAGCCATCGAGGCCGGTGTTCCGATCGTGCCCGCAGTTTCCATCGGCGGGCAGGAGAATCAGCTCTACTTGACGCGCGGCATCGGGCTCGTACGTCGCCTCGGCGGGATCGCGAAGGCAGCTCGCCTGACTACGATTCCGGTATCGCTTGGGCTTCCCTTCGGCCTCAGCCTCGGCGGCCTGTTGCCGCCGAACTTGCCGCTGCCGACCAAGATCGTCACCCAGGTGCTCGAGCCGATCTACGTCACAGCGCAATTCGGTGAGGACCCCGACATCACCGCCGTCGATGCCTACGTGCGCAGGGTCATGCAAGATGCCCTCACCAAGCTCAGCCGCCAGCGCCGACTGCCGATCCTCGGCTGATACATGGGACGGCCAACTCGGTTCTTCAACCGCCTCAACGATTCACGCGAACTAACGTCCACGCTTCGTCGTTCCGGCTTCATCGCCTTCATGCGCCCCGACAAGTATCTGCGGATCGCCGCGGCGGCTCGACGCGAGCACATGGCAGCCACGTATGCCTTCGCGGCCGCGGCCCGGCGTTGTCCCGATCGGCCCGCCGTTGATCGACGAACGCGGCACGCTGACGTGGCGTGAACTCGACGAACGCTGCGACGCGCTTGCCGTCGGACTTCAAGCGCTGGCCCACCGCCAGCCCCAGACCATCGGCATCATGTGCCGCAATCATCGTGGTTTCGTCGAGGCACTGGTTGCGGCGAACCGCGCGGGTTCGGACCTGTTGCTGTTGAATACGTCGTTCGCCGGTCCCGCTTTGGCAGGAGTGGTCGACCGCGAAGGTGTCGACACCGTCATCTACGACGCAGAATTCAGCGACACCGTCGAGCGCGCACTCGCCGGAAACCCGGACGCGACACGCATCGTCGCGGACGATCCGCTCGACGCCGGCTCCTTGGCCCTCGAAACCCTGATCGGGAAGCACCTCGGACAGCGGCCCACACGTGCGGCGAAGAAGAGCAGGACGGTTCTGCTGACCTCCGGCACGACGGGAGCACCGAAGGGCGCCAAGCTCACCAGCGGTGACGCCAACGCGCTCAAGGCCATCCTGGACCGCACGCCGTGGCGCGCTGAAGAGGCCGTCGTGATCGCGGCGCCGATGTTTCATGCGTGGGGCTACGGGCAGTTGCTCTTCGCTGCGCTGATGGCGTGCACGATCGTGACGCGTCGCAAGTTCGATCCAGAAGCGACGCTGCAGTTGATCGACCGCCATCGTGCGACCGGATTGGTCGTGGTGCCCGTGATGTTCGACCGCATCATGGAGCTACCAACGGACGTGCTCGACCGCTATTCGCTGTCGCTCACTGCGATTCGCCACCGCGTCGGGGTCCCGGATGCATCCCGACGTGGTGATCGCCTTCATGGATCGGTTCGGCGACGTGGTCGTCAACAACTACAACGCCACCGAGGCGGGCATGATCGCCAGCGCCACGCCGGAAGACCTTCGCGCCGCACCGGAAACGGCAGGCAAACCCGTTGCAGGAACGGAGCTTCGGATTCTGGACGACGATCTCAATGACCTGCCGACCAAAGGTGTCGGTCAGATCTTCGTTCGCAGCGCCACCCTGTTCGAGGGATACAGTTCCGGCACGACGAAGCGATTCCACGAGGGCTTCATGGCCTCCGGAGACCTGGGGTATCTCGATGCGAACGGACGGCTGTTCGTCGTCGGCCGCGATGACGAGATGATCGTCTCCGGCGGTGAGAACGTCTATCCCATCGAGGTTGAGAAGGTTCTGCGTGGGCATCCCGACGTCGCCGACGCGGCGGTGATCGGGGTGGACGACGAACAATACGGTCAGCGGCTGGCTGCCTTCGTGGTACTCAACGCCGGTACCTCGGCCACGTCCGACGTACTGAAGCAGCACGTGCGAGCCAGCCTGGCTAACTACAAGGTGCCGCGAGACGTCGTCGCGCTGCACGAACTGCCGCGCAATGCCACCGGCAAGGTCGTCCGCAGCGACTTGCACCGCTTGCTGCCCGACCGCTGATCAAATGGCCGAAGCCGGCGCCATTGCCGAGAGCACCTCGGTCAGTTCGGTCGATAACCCTGCGGCAGCACGTAATTCGATGAACGCCGATACCATCGCGTCGGTGGCCTCATGCGTGTCGTCGAGGGTTACGTCGTCCGTGAGCACCGAGACATTGAGCTGATCGACGTAGCTCCACACCGTGATGTTCATGCCGCTGCCGGCAAGCAGCGGTCCGACGGAGTAGATCTCGCTGACCGTCGCGCCGCCCGTGCTGCCCCGTTCCCGCGGGCCCGGCACATTGGAGATCAGCAAGTTCATCATTCGACTCTGCGCCTCACGCCGGGCCACCCATCGGAAGATGGGCGGCGACAGGTTCGGCGGGAGGTACGTCGCCCACTGGGCCATGGTCTCGCCACCCATGAGGTGGAGGTCTTCCTTCGCGATTCGCATCGCGGCCGAGGTGGTCCGCGCGCGCTCGAGCGGATCGGCAATGTGCACCGGCAGAGACGCGTTGAGTCCGAAGACGTTGTTTCCGGTCAATCGGGTCGGCGAAGTATCCAGGGCCACGGGAACGGAAACGATCAGAGGCGCATCGGCCCGCCCGTCATGACGCAACAACAACTCGCGTAGTGCGCCCGCCGCGCATGCCAGCACCACGTCGTTCAGCGTGATGCCCAACGCCTTGCTGGTTTCCTTGACGTCGGCCAACGCCAGCGTGGCAGTCGCGAACCGGCGCCCCGGCGTCACGACGTGGTTGATGAACGTCGGCGGCGGGACGCCGCTTGGCGGAGCCAGGTTGCTCACCGCGCTCCTTGCCGCGCGAGCGCACCCTTCTGATACCGGCCGCAGTTTCTCGCGCCAATGTCGGCAGCTTGCCGAGCTGCCGGACGTGATCCCGCATCGCGGCCCGCAGCAGCTCCGCGCTCGACGGCAACAGCTCTTCGTCGTCGAGATCGGGTACGTCGTTGATGGAATTCGGATCCATCATCTTCGCCATCAGGTTCGCCGAGGCCACTCCGTCGGCAAGGGCGTGGTGGATCTTGCCGATGACCGCGAATCGCTTGTCCTTCATGCCCTCGACGAAGTACATCTCCCACAAGGGATGACGGCGGTCCAGCGGCGTGCCGGCGATGTCGCCGACCAGCTGATCGAGCTCTCTGCGGCCACCAGGCGCGCGCACACGGACACGGCGAAGGTGGTAGTTCAGGTCGATGTCCGATGTCTCCGACCACATCGGGTGGTGCAATCTCATCGGTGTGTCGACGAGCTTGAGGCGCAACGGCTCCAGCAGTTGCAGCCGACGCTGCAACTCGGTCCGGAAGAACTCGAAGGTGAACTCGCCTTCGAATTCCGCCGCATCGATGATGCCGATCTTCAACGTGTGCTTGTGGACGTTCGGCGTCTCGCTGAACAAGCAGCATGGCATCCCAACCGTTGACCCGTTTCACCCTTGCCTCTCCACACACGACGATGCACGTGGGGCTATACAACCACTGCTCACCGGGGTGACGAGCCGACTTCGGAAAGCTGGTTGGCCGCAACGCGCGACTCGGCCGAAGGCGTGCCACCAAGCCTTCGGGATACGGCGAGCCGCGTCGAGTTAGTTAGACAATGGTCAGCTATAGGCATGACCGGAATCAGCTGCTATCGTGCGTTTATGCCCAAGAACACGGCAGCCGCAATTGCTGACGGTGGTCAGCGCCGAGCTTCCTTCCAGCGGGCCCGGTCGCACGAGACCAAGCGCATGCTGGTGCAGGCCGCGATGGCCCTGTGGCGCACCAAGGGCTACGCCACCACCACGGTCGCCGAGATCTGCACCGCGGCCGGAGTCTCCAAGGCGCTGTTCTACTTCTACTTCCCCCGCAAGGAGGACGTGCTGTTCGAGGTCGGCGTCATGTCGACGCAGGCCGCGCGGCGCACCATCCACTCCCTGATCGCCAAGCCCTACGAGATCGGCGACGTCATCGCCGCTGCCCTCGCGACCTTCGAGCGTTCGATGGCACGCAATCCCCGCGAGCTCGTCATCGAAACCATCCTCGAGGGCTACCGGCACGAGCATCGGATCCTCGCCGACGGGCTCGCCTCGGACGTCGACGAGGGAATGTTCACCGAGTTGTTCACCAGGGCCAAGGCCGACGGCAAACTGGCCGCCCACGTCGACATCGAGCACCTGGCCTACCTGGCGATGACGCTCGTCAGCGAGGGCGCAAGGCATTGGGCGGCAGGGTCTTTCGGGGACCGCTCGTTCGCCGACGTCGTCTCGAGCGACATCACCGCCGTCATTGCCGGCCACAACCGGCAATCCGAAAACCGCTGAATCGAAGGAGACCCCAATGGCGTGGGATTTCGAGACCGACCCGCAGTACCAGGAACTACTCGACTGGGCGGATCAATTCGTCACGCGACGAGGTCGAACCGCTCGACCTGGTCTGGCCACACCTGCAGTTCACCCCGCTCGACGAAACCAGACGCAAGGCGATCGCCCCGCTCAAGGAACAGGTGCGGGCCAAGGGCCTGTGGGCCACGCATCTCGGGCCGGAACTCGGCGGGCAGGGCTACGGCCAGCTCAAGCTGGCGCTGCTCAACGAGATCCTCGGCCGCTCGCAGTGGGCGCCGATCGTATTCGGCTGCCAGGCACCCGATACCGGCAACGCCGAGATCATCGCCCACTACGGCACGCCCGAGCAGAAGGAGCGCTACCTGCGTCCGCTGCTGGAAGGCGAGGTCTTCTCCAGCTACTCGATGACCGAACCGCAGGGCGGCGCCGACCCGACGCAGTTCACCACCAGCGCGGTGCGCGACGGTGACGACTGGGTGATCAACGGCTGGAAGTACTTCTCCTCCAACGCCAACACCGCGTCCTTCCTGATCGTGATGGTGGTGACCAACCCCGACGTCAGCCCGTACCAGGGGATGTCGATGTTCCTGCTGCCGACCGACACGCCCGGCGTGACCATCGTGCGCAACGTCGGCCTCTACGGCGAACGGGACAACGAGGGCTCGCACGCGCTGATCCACTACGAGAACGTGCGCGTGCCCGATTCGGCGCTGCTGGGTGGCGAGGGGCAGGCGTTCGTCATCGCGCAGACCCGGTTGGGCGGCGGCCGGATCCACCACGCGATGCGCACCATCGGGCTGGCGCAGAAGGCGCTCGACATGATGTGCGAGCGCGCGCTCAGCCGTCAGACGGCGGGCAGCCTGCTGTCCGACAAGCAGACCGTGCAGGGCTACATCGCCGACTCCTACGCACAGCTCAAGCAGTTCCGGTTGATGGTGCTCTACACCGCCTGGGAGATCGACAAGTACAACGACTACAAGAAGGTGCGCAAGGACATCGCCGCCGTCAAGGTCGTCATGCCGACCGTCCTGCACGACATCGCTTGGCGGGCAATGCAAGTACACGGCGCGCTCGGCGTCACGAACGAGATGCCGTTCCTCGGCATGGTCACCGGTGCCGCCGTGATGGGGCTTGCCGACGGTCCAACCGAAGTGCACAAGACCACGGTGGCCAAGCAGGTGCTGCGCGACTACAAGGCCACCGACGACGTCTGGCCCACCGAATGGATCCCGCGCAAACGCGATGCGGCGGTAGCCAAGTTCGCCGAGTACCTCGAACTGGAAGTGGGGAACCAATGACCGAATCAGACGGCGGCCCGGGCATCGACGTCGAACGCCTCGCCGACTGGATGGACGACGCCGCCCTGCCCGGCAAGGGCGAGCCGCTGACCGCTCGATTCCTCTCCGGCGGAACGCAGAACGTGATCTACGAGCTGACCCGCGGCGACGAGCGCTGCGTCATCCGGATGCCACCGCCGGGCGCCCCGCCGGACCGGGACAAGGGCATCCTGCGCGAGTGGCGCATCATCGAAGCGCTCGACGGCACCGAGGTGCCGCACACCAAGGCCGTCGGCGTGTGCGCGGACGCGTCGCGTGCTCGGCCGGCCGTTCTACCTGATGGGTTTCGTCGACGGCTGGTCGCCGATGGACACGCACGGCAAGTGGCCCGAGCCGTTCGACAGCGACTTCGAGCGCCCGGCCGGGCCTGAGTTACCAACTCGCCGAGGGCATCGCGCTGCTGTCCAAGGTCGACTGGCAGGCCAAGGGTCTGCAGGACCTCGGCCGCCCCGACGGCTTCCACGAACGCCAGGTCGACCGGTGGACCGGCTTCTTCGAACGCATCAAGGCGCGCGAGCTCGACGGCCTGGACGTCGCGACCGAGTGGCTGCGCGCGCACCGACCGCTCGACTTCGTCCCCGGCCTGATGCACGGCGACTACCAGTTCGCCAACGTGATGTACCGCGACGGCGCCCCAGCGCAATTGGCGGCCATCGTCGACTGGGAGATGGGCACCGTCGGCGACCCGAAGCTCGACCTGGCGCTGGATGGTGCAGAGCTGGCCGGAGGACACCTCGATCCGACGCGGCCGCCGATTCGGGCTACGTCGACATGCGCGGCATGCCGTCGCGCGACCAGGTGGTGGCGCACTACGCCGAGGTGTCCGGCCGCCAGGTCGACGACCTGGACTACTACCTGGTGCTGGCCAAGTGGAAGCTGGCGATCGTGCTGGAGCAGGGTTTTCAGCGCGCGGGCGACGACGAGAAACTGCTGGCGTTCGGGCCCGTCGTCACCGATCTGATGGCCTCGGCCGCCGAACTCGCCGAGTCCACCGACTACACGGGCTGAGCGGGTGCGCGCCGCGGTGTGCCCGGCCTACGGGCCGCCCGAGGTGGTCCGGGTCGAGGATCGGCCCGCACCGATGCCCGAACCCGGGCAGGCACTGGTTCGCGTGGAGGCGGCGGCGGTCAACTTTCCCGACGTGCTGCTCGTCGCCAACGAATATCAGATCAGCGTGCCGCCGCCGTTCGTGCCAGGCAGTGAGTTCGCCGGCGTCGTCGACGAAGTTGAACGGCGATGCAACGGGTTTCGCCGTCGGTGACCGGGTGACCGGCGCCGGACTGTTCGGCGCCTTCGCCGAACGGGTCGCCGTGCCGGTGGCCGGCCTGGCCAGGATCCCCGACGGCGTGGACGCCCGCACCGCGGCCGCGTTCGGGGTCGCGCACCGCACCGCGTACCACACGCTGCGTTCGATGGCGCGCATCTCCGCGGGCGACGAACTGGTCGTCCTCGGCGCGGGCGGCGGCGTCGGGCTGGCGGCCGTGCAGCTGGGTGTCGCACTCGGTGCGCGGGTGACCGCGGTGGCGTCGTCGGCCGAAAAGCTCGATGTCGGCAGCGAGTTACGGGGCCACCAACTGTCAGCTTCCGGTCAGAGCAGCGACCGGGAATGAATCGGGCGACGGCGACTGCGGGCCGCGCTGCGCGACGCGCTGCCCGACGGCGCCGACGCCGTCGTCGACCCGGTCGGCGGCGAGTTGTCCGAACCCGCACTGCGTTCGCTACGTCGCGGCGGCCGGTTCGTCACCGTCGGCTACGCCTCCGGCGTCATCCCGCGCATTCCACTGAACCTGGTGCTGGTCAAGGGAATTCACGTGCTCGGCTTCCAGTTCCAGGACGTGCCTGGCGACGAGTTCGACCGCAACGAGGACGAGCTGCGCGAGCTGCTGGTGACGGGAGCGGTGTCGCCTCACGTCTGCGCGGTGTACCCGCTCGAGCGAGACGGCAGATGCGTTGCGCCATGTCGCCGACGGGCGCGCGATCGGCAAGGTGCTGATCGACCTGACGTAACCGCTAGCTGGCGGGGGTGAGGTCAGCGGCGACCGAGGGGCGGGCCATCACCCCGCACCGGAACGTCTCGGTGGCGCCGACGATCCCGGCGTCCGGGTCGTCGATGGCGGCGAGCGCCTGAGCCTTGAATGCGCGGGCGGCGCCGCTCAATTCGTGACGCACGGAGCCGACGGTGTCGTCGAGCTCCTCGGGGCACTCCGCGCCCCACAGCGTCACCTCGGTCATCCCGTGGTCGAGCGCTGCGAGCACGCCCTCACGTACCCGCTCGTTGCTGGCGAACACGTCTGCGGCCACGGCGATGGTCTGCGGGATGCGGGTTGTCGGCCCACGCCTCGAGTGCCGACTCGAGGTCACGGGTCTCGACCCCGAGTATCTCGAGCGGTCTGGTGTCCTCGCCGGCGGAGATCAACACGGTGACGTCCCAGCCGGCCATCACGCGGTCGACGAGCCAGCCGCCTGCGAACCTCACGACCTCGGGGACGCTGCGGGCGACGACGTCGAGTCGGTACCTCATGTCATCTTCCTTTCCGGCGAGCCTTCCGGCGACTGCGACGTCTTCCCGTCCGGCGCCGGCGTGAAGTCGCGCGCGAGCGTCTCGCCGTACTCCTTGAACACCTCGGCGAGGGGAATCGAAGGATCGAGTAACCATGCGGTCTCCATTCCATTGACGAATGCCAGGATCTCGACGGCTTTGATGGCGGGGTCGAAGTCGCGGCGGTAGCGCCCGCTGCGCTGACCGCTTTCGATGAGACCGGCGACGATGTCGACGGCGTCGCGCTGCCGCTTCAGCAGGCGGTCGTGCAGCGGAGCGTCGGGCGCGATGTTCTCGACCAGCAGGACGGTGAACGTGCCGACCAGTTCGGGTGCGCGACGGAACCGCTCGGCGACGCGGCAGATCTCCGTGACCAGGTCACCGGACCGGTCGGCGTGCATGTCGTCGTCGTCGTCGCGGGCGTCGAGCACCGCGTTGAGCAGCTGTTCCTTGGATTCGAAGTGGTGCAGCAGGCCGGCCGGACTGACGCCGGCCTCCTTGGCGATCTGCGCCAGCGACGTGTTGCGCCAGCCGTTGCGCGCGAGCAGTCGCTCGGCGACGGCGAGAATCCGCTGCTTGCGGTCCTCGCCCTTGGCGAGAAGGGTCTCGTAGGGCCGCTGAGCGCGTGGATCAGACAGACCCGACGGCGCCTCGAGAGCGGACACGGAACTCCTTCGTTCGAACCAACCTAGTGAACACACAGTAGGTAGGTTTGCGCGCTGTGACAAGGGTCTCAGGAGATTTGTTTTTCTCACCCGCCGGACGGTCAAGCCGCTCGCGGCGTGGTCGGCACTCGTACCATGGACCTTCATGACATACCTGAGACGACTGCGTGAACTTACGCGCAATAAGCTCGCCGGGACCTAGCGTCGGAGCGGGCCACGTCGACGTCACAGCCGTGCTTCTCCGCCTGGAGCGGCTCGACGAGAGGATGAAGGACATTGAGTAACGCCATCGACATCGATCCTGCGATCGAAAGCCGCAGTTCGGGGATCATCCCGGTCTTCAATCCGTCCACCGAGGAGCAGATCGCCGAGGTTCCCGATTCCGACCAGGCGGCCGTCGACGCGGCAGTCGCCAGGGCACGCGAAACCTTCGAGTCGGGCGTGTGGCGCAGGCTGCCCGCCGCGCACCGCGCCGAGGTGCTGTTCCGCGCCGCCGACATCATCAAGGCACGCACCGATGAGCTCGCCGAGATCGAAGCCCGCGACAACGGCATGAACGCGATGGCCGCGCGCCAGATCATCAAGGTGGCCAACGAGATGCTGATCTACTACGCCGGCTGGGTCGGCAAGATCCACGGTGAGTCAGCACATCTGATGTCAGATGGCCTGCTCGGGCACTTCGAGGAGTACCACACCTTCACTCAGCTGGAGCCGGTCGGCGTCGTCGGCCTCATCATCCCGTGGAACGGGCCATTCTTCGTCGCGATGCTCAAAGTCGCCCCGGCGCTGGCGGCCGGCTGCAGCGCCGTCCTCAAGCCTGCCGAGGAGACACCGCTGTCGGCGCTGAAGATGGAGGAGATCTTCCGGGAGGCAGGTCTGCCCGACGGCGTCCTCAACGTCATCACCGGCTACGGCGAGACCACGGGTGCCGCACTGACCGCACATCCAGACGTCGACAAGATCGCGTTCACCGGGTCCACGGAGGTCGGACGGCTGATCGTCAAGGCAGCCGCAGGCAACCTCAAGCGCCTAACCCTTGAACTCGGCGGCAAGTCACCGCTGATCATGTTCGATGACGCGAATCTCGACAAGGCGATCATGGGAGCGGGCATGGGCCTGCTGGCCGGCTCGGGCCAGAACTGCTCGTGCACCTCGCGCATCTACGTCCAGCGCGGCATCTACGAACAGGTCGTGGAAGGCCTGGCCGCCTTCGCTCAAATGCTGCCGATGGGTGGCAGCGATGATCCGAACTCGGTGCTCGGACCGCTGATCAGCGAGAAGCAGCGCACCCGCGTCGAAGGGATCGTCAACGAGGGGGTGGCCGGCGGCGCGGAGGTGATCACCGGCGGAAAGCCGATGGACCGCCGCGGCTACTTCTACGAAGCGACGATCATCACGAACACCACACCGGACATGCGTTTGATCCGCGAGGAGATCTTCGGACCGGTCGGCTCGGTGATCCCCTTCGACGACGAGGAAGAGGCGGTCGCCGCCGCGAACAACACCGAGTACGGTCTCGCCGGCTCCATCTGGACCGAGAACCTCGGCCGCGCCCACCGCGTCGCGAACGCGCTTCGCGGCGGCCAGATCTGGGTGAATTCGGCGCTGGCGGCCGACCCCTCGATGCCGATCTGCGGTCACAAGCAGTCGGGCTGGGGCGGCGAACGTGGCAAGAAGGGGCTCGAGGCCTACTTCAACACCAAGTCGGTGTACATCGGCCTCTAGCCTTGTCCGCGGTTTCTGCGCGCTAACGTTCGCTGACGAGCGCACGTTGGCGCGCCGAAATCACTAGAGGCCGAGCGACTTCGCGATGATCACCTTCATGACCTCGCTGGTGCCCGCGTAGATCCGCGCCACCCGCGCATCCGTGTACAGCCGGGCGATCGGGTACTCCATCATGTAGCCGTAGCCGCCGAACAGCTGCAGGCAGCGGTCGATCACGCGCTGCTGCATCTCGGTGCAGAACAGCTTCACCCGGGCCGCGTCCGGCGCCGGACAGCTCGCCGTCGACGTGCAGGGTGACCGCGCGGTCCAGCATCGCCTGGCCGGCCTCCACCTCCGTCGAGCACGCGGCGAGTTCGAACTTGGTGTTCTGGAACGACGCGACGGGCGTGCCGAACGCCTTGCGGTCCTTGGTGTAGTCGATCGCCGCGGCGATCGCCGAGCGCGCCTGCGCGACCGACCCGACGGCCACGGTCAGCCGCTCCTGCGGCAGGTTGTGGCCGAGGTAGCCGAACGCCTCGCCCTCCTCCCCCAGCAGGTTCGCCGCGGGCACGCGCACGTCGACGAACGACAGCTCGGCGGTGTCCTGCACCTTGCAGCCCATCTTCTCCAGCTCGCGGCCGCGGGTGAAGCCGGGCATGCCGTCCTCGACGACGAGCAGGCGTCAGCCCCTTGCGCCGGTTGTCGGGATCGGTCGACGTGCGCGCGACGACGATCACCAGGTCGGCCTGCATGCCGCCGGTGATGAAGGTCTTGGCGCCGTTGACGATCCAGTCGTCGCCGTCGCGCACCGCGGTGGTGCGCATGCCGGCCAGGTCCGAACCCGGTGCCCGGCTCGGTCATGGCGACGGCGGTCAGCAGCGTGCCCGCGGCCAGGCCGGGGAACCAGCGCTCGCGCTGCTCGGCGTTCGCGTAGTGCAGGAAGTACGGCAGGATCACCTCGAGCTGGGTGCGCACCGTCGACAGCGTGACCAGCGCCCGCGCCGCCTCCTCCTGCAGCACGACGTTGTAGCGGTAGTCGGGCATGCCGCCGCCGCCGTACTCCTCGGGGATGGCCATGCCGAGCATGCCGAGCTCGCCCATCTGCTCGAACACGTCGCGCGGCATCCGGCCGCCCTTCTCCCACTCGGGATAGTGCGGCACCACCTCCTTCTCGACGAAGTCGCGGGCGAGCTCGCGGAACGCCTCGTGGTCCTCGGTGAACAGATCCCGGCGCATGGCGCCTCCTTCCGTCGGCGTTAGGCGATGAGTTCGACGAGCGTGGCGTTGGCGGTGCCGCCGCCCTCGCACATGGTCTGCAGGCCGTAGCGAATTCCGTTGTCGCGCATGTGATGGATCATCCGGGTCATCAGCACCGCGCCGGACGCGCCGAGCGGGTGGCCGAGCGCGATCGCCCCGCCGAGCGGGTTGAGCCGGGCCTCGTCGGCGCCGGTCTCGGCCAGCCAGGCCAGCGGCACCGGCGCGAACGCCTCGTTGACCTCGAACACGCCGACCTCGTCGAGGTCGACGCCCGCCTTGTGCAGCACCTTCTCGGTCGCGGGGATCGGGCCGGTGAGCATCAGCACCGGGTCGGCGCCGGTGACCGCGCCCGCGCGGTACCGCACCAGCGGCGTCAGGCCCAGCGCCACCGCGTTCTCCGGCGGTCATCACCAGCAGTGCGGCGGCGCCGTCGGAGATCTGCGACGAGTTGCCCGCGTGGATGACGCCGTCCTCGGTGAAGGCCGGCTTGAGCCCGGCGAGCTTCTCGACGGTGGTGCCGCGGCGGATGCCCTCGTCGGCGGTCACGACGTCGCCGTCGGTGAAGACCGGGACGATCTGGTCGATGAAGGCGCCGGCGTCCTGCGCGGCGGCGGCCCGCTCGTGCGACTGCGCGGAGTACTCGTCGAGCCGGGTGCGCGACAGGTTCCACTTCTGCGCGATCATCTCCGCCGAGATGCCCTGGTTGAACGAGAAATCGTCATAGCGGGCAAGCGACTTTCGGCCCGTACGGCATGCCGGTGGCGCGCGCCGAGCCCAGCGGCACCCGGCTCATCACCTCGACACCGCCCGCGACGACGACGTCCTGCTGGCCCGACATCACGGCCTGCACGGCGAAGTCGAGCGCCTGCTGGCTGGACCCGCACGCGCGGTTCACCGTGGTGCCGGGGATGTGTCTCGGGCCAGCCCGCGGCCAGCACCGCGTAGCGGCCGATGTTGCTCGACTGGTCGCCGACCTGCGAGACGCAGCCCCACACCACGTCGTCGATGACGTCGGGATCGATGCCGGTGCGTTCGACGAGTTCGGTGAGCACGACGGCGGACAGGTCGGCGGCGTGCTGGCCGGACAGGCCGCCGTTGCGCTTGCCGACCGGCGTGCGCACGGCCCCGACGATGACGGTTTCACGCATTACTTCTGCTCCTCGTCGGCTTGCGTGACGGCCCACTCGACCGGTGAATTCGGGCTCGCGCTTCGCGGCGAACGCCGCGTACGCCTCCGCCGAGTCTGCCGTGGCGAAGTTCCCCGGCTGTGCGCGGGCCTCGTTGGCCAGCGCCTCGCGCAGCGTGGCGTTGGCACCGTCGTTGAGCAGCGCCTTGCTCTGCGCCAGCGCGAACGGCGGCCCCGCAGCCAGGCGGCCGGCCAGCTCGTCGACGAACGCGTCGATCTCGTCGGCGGGCGTCACCCAGGTGACCAGGCCGAGCGCGTGGGCCTCGGCGGCGTCGATCATGTCGGCGAGCAGCACCAGCCGCTTGGCCTGCTGAAGCCCGACGAGCTTGGGCAGCAACCACGACCCGCCGAGGTCCACCGACAGGCCGCGCTTGGCGAAGATCTGGCAGAACCGCGATTCGGGCGTCGCCACCACGAAGTCGCAACCCAGCGCCAGGTTCCAGCCGGCGCCCACCGCGACGCCGGTCACCTTCGCGATGGTCGGCACGGACAGCTCGTGCAGCGCCAGCGCCACGTCGGTGAGCCGCTGCAGCTTGCGTCCGGGGTGGGCGTCGTCGGGCACCCCGATGTCGGCGCCCGAGCAGAACGCGCCGCCGCACCGGTGATGCACCAGGGCGCGCACCGCCGTCGTCGCGGCCCGCCGCGCGCAGCGCCTCGGCCAGCTCGCGCCACAGCTGGGCGTCGATCGCGTTCTTGCGGTGCGGCCGGTTCAGGGTCAGCGTGCGGATGCCGTCGCGGTCGTGGGACAGCAGCACGGGCGCCTCGGTCGTGGTCACGCGTAGGCCGGCCCGATCGCGCCCTCGGCCCGCAACTGGGCGATCTCCTCGGCGCTGAGGCCGAGTTCGCCCAGCACCGCATCGGTGTGCTCGCCGAGGCCGGGCACCGCGCCCATCGGCGCCTCGAAGCCGCTGATCACCGGCGGCGGCAGCAGCGCCGGGATGTCGCCCTTGGGCGTGCTCGACCTGCCGCCAGCGGTCGCGGGCGGCCAGCTGCGGGTGCGCGACGCACCTCGCTGGGCAGGTTGTAGCGGGAGTTGCCGATGCCTGCGGCGTCGGCCGTCTTCTGGATGTGCGTCGAGATCGTGTTGGGCGCACCAGGTTTCGATGGCCTCGTTGAGCTCGTCGCGGTGCGCGCAGCGGTCGGCGTTGGTGCGCGAAGCGCGGGTCGTCGGCCAGGTCGGGGCGGTCGATGATCTCGCGGGCCAGCCGCTGCCACTCGCGGTCGTTGGTGGTGCCGAGCACCACCGTCTGGCCGTCGCGCGGTGGGAAACGCCCCGTAGGGCGCGACGGCGGGCGAGCTCATGCCGAGCGGCTGCTGGTCGATGCCGGAGTGCTGGGTGTAGGTCAGCTGGTAGCCCATGATGTCGGCCATGGTGTCGAACAGGCTCAACTCGACGGCCGGGGCCGGACGCCGGTGCGCCGGCTCGCGCGACACCAGCAGCGCCAGAATCGACAGCGCGGCATACAGCCCGGTGGAGACGTCGGCCACCGGCGGGCCCGGGCTTGGCCGGCATGCCGGGATAGCCGGTGACCGCGCAGGACCCGGCCTCCGCCTGGATCAGCAGGTCGTAGGCGCGCTTGTGGGAGATGCGGGCCGCCCGGCCCGTAGCCGTCGATCTCGACGGGGATGACGTCGGGATGGCGCACGGCGAGGTCCGCGGGCGACGAGCCCGAGCCGCGCCGTCGCGCCCGGGCGCGAGATTCGACACGAACGCGTCGGCGCGGTCGAGCAGGCGGTGCAGCACGTCCATGCCCGCCGGCGACTTCAGGTTGAGGGTGACCGACTCCTTGCCCCGGTTGCACCAGACGAAGTGCGCGGCGAGACCGCCGGGCCGTTGACCACGTCGTCGTAGTCGCGGGCGAAGTCGCCACCCTTGGGGTTCTCCACCTTGATCACCCGGGCGCCGAAGTCGGCGAGCACGCGGGTGCACATCGGCGCGGCCACCGCCTGCTCCATCGCGACGACGGTGATGCCGGCCAGCGGCGCCGGTGAATCCCCGGTCGCTTCGCTCCTGCCCGCCGAATTCATCACATGACCATGCCGCCGTCGACCGGCAGCACCTGGCCCGGTGACGTACGACGCGGCGTCGGAGGCGAGGAAGACGAACGCGCCGGCGATCTCCTCGGGCTCGGCCCACCGCTGCAACGGGATTCGGCGCATCATGTTGGCGGCGAACTTCTCGTTGGTGCGGATGGTCTCGGTCATCGTGCGTCGCGGCCAGCGGCGCCAGCGCGTTCACCAGGATGTTCTTGCGCGCCAGCTCGCGGGCCAGCGACTTGGTGAAGCCGATGATGCCGGCCTTGGCCGCCGAGTAGTTCACCTGGCCGAGCGTGCCGGTGATGCCCGCCGCCGAGGTGACGTTGATGATGCGCCCGGTGCCGTCGGTCGCCAGGAACGGCAGCGCCGCCTGGGTGACGCGGAAGGCGCCCATCACGTGGATGTCGATCAGGCGGTTGACGTTGTCCTCGCTGATGTCGGCGAACATCGCAGGCGCGGTGACGCCGGCGTTGTTGATCGACGACGTTGAGCACGCCGTCGGTCATGGCGGCGGCCTGCGCTGCGGCGGCGTCGGCGGCCGCTCGGTCGGCGACGTCGAGCGCCGCGCTCTCGGCCGTGCCGCCTTCGGCCGAGATGCGTTCGGCCACCGCGGCTGCCGCGTCCTTGTCGAGATCGGTGACCAGCACCGAGGCCCCGGCGGTGGCCAGTGCCTGGGCGACGGCCGAGCCGATGCCACCGGCGGCGCCGGTGACCAGCGCCGAGCGCCCGGTCAGGTCGAACATGGGATTGGCGGTCTTCGTGGTCATCAGTAGCTCCTCGGCAGGCCCAGGACGTGGGAGCCCAGGAAGTTCAGGATCATCTCCTGGCTCACCGGGGCGATCTTCATCAGGCGGGACTCCCGGAAGAAGCGGGAGATGTTGTACTCCTCGGAGTAGCCCATGCCGCCGTGGGTCTGCAATGCGCGGTCGGCGGCGTCGAAACCGGCGTCGGCACAGAGGTACTTGGCCATGTTGGCCTCGCGGCCGCACGGCTTGCCGTTGTCGTAGAGCCAGGTGGCCTTGCGCAGGATCAACTCGGCGGCATCGAGGCGAGCCAAGCGAATCGGCCAGCGGGAACTGGATGCCCTGGTTCATGCCGATCGGCCGGTCGAACACCACGCGCTCGTTGGCGTACTTCACCGCGCGGTCCAGCGCGACCCGGCCGATGCCGAGGGCCTCGGCGGCGATCAGCATCCGCTCGGGGTTCAGGCCGTGCAGGATGTAGCTGAAACCCTTGCCCTCGTCGCCGATCCGGTGCTCGACGGGAATCCGCAGGTCGTCGATGAACAGCTCGTTGGAGCTGACGGCGTTGCGGCCCATCTTCTTGATCGGCCGGATGTCGACGTGGTCGCGGTCGAGGTCGGTGAGGAACAGCGACAGGCCGTCGGTCTTCTTGGTGACCTCGTCGTAGGGCGTGGTGCGGGTCAGCAGCAGGATCTTCTCGGACTCGAGCGCCTTGGAGATCCACACCTTGCGGCCGTTGACGACGTAGTCGTCGCCGTCGCGCTTGGCGAAGGTGGTGATGCGCGAGGTGTCCAGGCCGGCACCGGGCTCGGTGACGCCGAAGCAGACGTGCAGGTCCCCGTTGACGATGCGGGGCAACGTCTCTGCCTTCATCTCGTCGGACCCGTACACCACGACGGGCTGCATGCCGAAGATCGACAGGTGGATGGCGCTGGCGGCGTTCATCCCTCCGCCGGAGCGGGCCACCTCCTCGGCGAGGATCGTCGCCTCGGTGATGCCGAGGCCGTGGCCGCCGTACTCCTCCGGGATGGTCATGCCGAGCCACCCGCCGGAGGCGATGGCGTCGTAGAACTCCCTCGGGAACTCGTGCGCCAGGTCCTTCTCCATCCAGTACTGGTCGTCGAACTTCGACGCCAGCTCTGCCACGGACTTGCGGATCAGCTGTTGATCCTCGGTCAGCTCGAAGTTCATCCCGCCGGTCACAGCACTCTCCTACACCTCTAAGACACTCTTACACAGTCGAATTCGCCAGTGCGGAGGCGTTTCACCGCCATCCGCACCGGCGCCTTCGACGTCGACCGGCGATGAGCCGGTCCACCTGTTCGACCAGGTCAGTCCGTGTTGCCTGCCGCGGCCTTGGCGTTGGCCGCGAAGTTGGCGAGGCCATCGCCCGACTTCTCGTGCTTGCTCAGCGCCTGGATGGTGACGTCGTGGCCCTCGGCAGCCTTGCGCAGCGCGCCGACGGTGGCCTGCTCGCGGCTGATGTGGGTGAACGGATCGAAGTGGTACCAGCGCATCGCGTTCTCGTACGTCATCTTGTTGATCTCGGCATCGGGCACGTCGTTGGCGGTCAGCACCTCGTGCAACTGCTCGGGCGCTTCGGGCCACATCGAGTCGGAGTGCGGGTAGTCCGCCTCCCAGCAGATGTTGTCGATGCCGATCTCGTGGCGCAGCTTGACGCCGACCGGATCGGAGATGAAGCAGGTCAGGAAGTGCTCGCGGAACACCTCCGACGGCAGCTTGCCGCCGAAGTCCTGATGGGTCCAGGTGGAGTGCATCTCGTAGGTGCGGTCCACCCGTTCCAGGAAGTACGGGATCCAGCCCGTGCCGCCCTCGGACAGTGCGATCTTCAGGTCGGGGTAGTCCTTGATCGGCTTGGACCACAACAGATCCGCCGCCGCCTGCACGATGTTCATCGGCTGCAGCGTGATCATCACGTCCATCGGCGCGTCGGGCGCGGTGATCGCCAACCGGCCCGAGGAGCCGATGTGCACGTTGAGCACGGTGTCGGTGTCCACCAACGCCTTCCACAGCGGCGTCCAGTAGTCGTCGTGGAAGGACGGGTACCCCATCGCCGCCGGGTTCTCGGTGAACGTCAGTGCGTGCACGCCCTTCTTGGACACCCGGCGCACCTCGGCGGCGCACAGCTCGGGATCCCAGATCACCGGTATCGCCATCGGAATGAACCGCGCCGGGTACGCCCCGCACCATTCGTCGATGTGCCAGTCGTTGTAGGCCTGCACCAGCGCCAGCGAGAAGTCGGAGTCCTCGGTCGCGAACAGCCGGCCCGCGAACCCCGGGAAGGACGGGAAGCACATCGATCCGAGGATGCCGCCGGCGTTCATGTCCTTGACCCGCTCGTCGACCTTGTAACAGCCGGGCCGGATCTCGTCGAGCCCCTGCGGCTCCAGGCCGTACTCCTCCTTCGGGCCGGCCGGCCACCGCGTTGAGCGCGACGTTCGGGATCACCGTGTCGCGGAACTGCCAGGTATCGGAGCCGTCCGCGTTGTGCACCAACCGCGGCGCCTCGTCCTGATACTTGGCCGGCAGGTGGTTCTTGAACATGTCGGGTGGCTCGACGATGTGGTCGTCCACGCTGATCAGGATCATGTCGTCTTTGTTCACGGTGGTTCCTTTCGGATCAAGACTGCGGCGCTTCAACCAGCCATGTTCTCTACTAGAGGAAACTAGCCTCTCACAGAACGAGAATCAACATCACCTACCCCGTCAAAGCTGGTAGAACCTGCCGTTAGGGCCACGAGCGCGGCGTGCTGCGGACCCTCTTCATGCACTCTGCCATTGACGATTCCGGTCAAAGGTGGAAATCTATTAGGCAGATATGAGAATATGATTCTCACTTCTGAGAAGTCCGACCGAGTTGGAGAGGAACCCCGTGCGCCTGGCCCCCTTGCAGCCCGACGAGTGGGACGACGACGTGTACAAGGCGCTGTCGGTCATGGTGTCGCCGGAACGCCTCGAGCGGCGAGACCCCGGCACCGCCCTCGCCACCTTGGTTCGCCACCCGAAGCTGACGCGCGCGTTCCTGCGCTTCAACGGCTACCTGCTGTTCAGCTCCACGCTGCCCCCGCGGCTGCGGGAACTCGCCATCCTGCGCGTCGCCCACCGGCGCAACTGCGATTACGAGTGGGTGCACCACGTCGCGATGGGCGGCGAGGTGGGCCTGTCCGCCGACGTCATCGAGGCCGTCAAGCGCGGCGAGGCGGTCGACGAGTTCGACCAGGCGATCCTCACCGCGGTCGACGAACTCGAGGAGAAGTCGAACCTCACCGACGCCACCTGGGCGGTGCTGTCAGCAACACCTCGACGAGCGTCAACGGATGGACCTCGTCTTCACGATCGGCTGCTATGGCCTGCTGGCCATGGCATTCAACACCTTTGGCGTAGTCCCGGAACAGGAGAACTGACCATGCCCTTCTTCCCCAAGCCCGACGCGGGTAGCTGGACCGAGAACTGGCCCGAACTGGGCACAGCACCGGTCAACTACAACGACTCGATCGACCCCGAGCACTTCAAGCTCGAGCAGCAGGCGATCTTCAGGAAGACGTGGCTCAAGGTGGGCCGCGTCGAGCAGCTGCCCAAGAAGGGCAGCTACTTCACCCGCGAGATGCCGTCAGCGGGCGCCGGCACGTCGGTGATCATCGTCAAGGACAAAGAGGACGTCGTCCGCAGCTTCTACAACCTGTGCCGCCACCGCGGAAACAAGCTGGTGTGGAGCGACTTTCCCGGCGAAGAAGTCTCCGGCGTCTGCCGCCAGTTCACCTGCAAGTACCACGCCTGGCGCTACGCGCTCAACGGCGACCTCACCTTCGTCCAGCAGGAGGGTGAGTTCTTCGACCTCGACAAGGGCGACTACGGCCTGGTCTCGGTGCGCTGCGAGGTCTGGGAAGGCTTCATCTTCATCAACTTCGATGACGATGCCGCGCCGCTCACCGAGTACCTCGGCGACTTCGCGAAGGGGCTCGAGGGCTACCCGTTCCACGAGATGACCGAGCACTACAGCTACCGCTCGGAGATCAACGCCAACTGGAAGCTCTTCATCGACGCGTTCACCGAGTTCTACCACGCGCCGATCCTGCACATGAAGCAGGCGGAGAAGGAGGAGGCCGAGAAGCTGGCCAAGTTCGGCTTCGAGGCGCTGGCCTACGACATCAAGGGTGACCACTCCATGGTGTCGTCGTGGGGTGGCATGTCGCCGCCGAAGGACCTCAGCATGGTCAAGCCCATCGAGCGCATCCTGCACAGCGGCCTGTTCGGGCCGTGGGACCGACCCGACATCAAGGGCATCCTGCCCGACGAGTTGCCGCCGGCCATCAACCCGGCGCCGCCACAAGAGCTGGGGCACAGACTCGTTCGAGTTCTTCCCCAACTTCACGCTGCTGTTCTGGGCGCCGGGTTGGTACCTCACCTACAACTACTGGCCCGTCGCCGTGGACAAGCACATCTTCGAGGCGGACCTGTACTTCGTGCCGCCGACCAATCTGCGCCAACGGCTGTCCCAGGAACTCGCCGCGGTGACGTTCAAGGAGTACGCGTTCCAGGACGCCAACACCCTGGAAGCCACCCAGACGCAGATCGGCACCCGAGTCGTCACCGAGTTCCCGCTGTGCGACCAGGAGATCCTGCTTCGCCACCTGCACATGACCGCCCACC
This sequence comes from uncultured Actinomycetota bacterium, assembly GCA_963849055.1. GTDB lineage: Bacteria > Actinomycetota > Actinomycetes > Mycobacteriales > Mycobacteriaceae > Mycobacterium. Next base: position 725,044 of record CAWKFI010000006.1, on the reverse strand, counting down.
AGTACGTTGACAGGTACAAGGCATCACTGGCCAACGGCTCCCCCAATGGCAAGCACACTGCAAAGACGGACGAGAAGGATCACGCAAATGCCTAAGCTGCCAGAAGAGTTCGCAGACCTGGAGCGGTTCAGCGACTGGTGCCTCCCGACCGAGGAGGAGCGCTACGCCAAGCGCTTGGCGTCCAGCATGGACGAGATGCAGGAGCTGTACGACGCCGGCATCGCGCGTCTCGAGGACATCATGGTCTACGTCGACGCGCGCTTCCCGCTGCAGGGGATGCCGGACGATGCCAAGGCACTGGTGCATCTTGGACAGTCGATCGTCATGGTGAGCTTCCCCATCGAGGTCTGGAAGCAGCCCCGCGTGCTGGACAGCGGTGCCGCCTACATCGAACTCATCAAGGAGCCGGTGGTCTAGCTTGCTCACCCTCAAAGCGGCGGGTTACGTCGACGTCGATGCCGGTGAGATCGTCCGTCCAGCGATCCTCAAGATCGAGGGCGATCGCATCGTCGGCATCGGCGGCGAACCGGAGGGCGAGGTGATCGACCTCGGCGAGGCGATCCTGCTGCCCGGCCTGATGGACATGGAGGTCAACCTGCTGATGGGCGGGCGCGGGGAGAACCCCGGCCTGTCCCAGGTGCAGGACGACCCCCCGACGCGGGTGCTGCGTGCGGTCGGCAACGCCCGGCGCACCCTGCGGGCGGGCTTCACCACGGTGCGCAACCTCGGGCTGTTCGTGAAGACCGGTGGCTACCTGCTCGACGTCGCACTGGGCAAGGCCATCGACGCCGGCTGGATCGAGGGCCCTCGGGTGGTGCCCGCGGGCCACGCCATCACGCCGACCGGAGGGCACCTCGACCCGACGATGTTCGCCGCGTTCATGCCGGGCGTACTCGAGCTGACCGTGGAGGAGGGCATCGCCAACGGGGTCGACGAGATCCGCAAGGCGGTGCGCTACCAGATCAAGCACGGCGCCCAACTGATCAAGGTCTGCTGTTCGGGTGGGGTGATGTCGCTGACCGGAGAGGCTGGGGCACAACACTATTCGGATGAGGAACTGAGCGCGATCGTCGACGAGGCGCACCGGCGCGGCCTGCGCGTCGCCGCGCACACGCACGGCGCCGAGGCGGTCAAGCACGCCGTCGCGGTCGGCATCGACTGCATCGAGCACGGGTTCCTGATGGACGACGAGGCCATCCAGATGCTGGTCGACAACGACCGGTTCCTGGTCACCACCAGGCGACTGGCCGAGGCCATGGACGTGTCGAAGGCGCCGGCGGTGTTGCAGGCCAAGGCCGCCGAGATGTTCCCCAAGGCGCGCACGTCGATCAAGGCCGCGTACGACGCCGGGGTCAAGATCGCCGTCGGCACCGACGCTCCGGCCATCCCGCACGGACGCAACGCCGACGAACTCGTCACGCTCGTCGAGTGGGGCATGCCCCCGGCGGCCGTGCTGCGCTCGGCCACCGTCATCGCCGCCGACCTGATCAACGTCACCGACCGTGGCCGGTTGGCCGAGGGCCAGGTGGCCGACGTCATCGCGGTGCCCGGCGATCCACTACTGGACATCACCGTTACACAGAACGTAAGTTTTGTAATGAAAGGGGGCAAGGTCTTCCGAAATGACAGTGCCAACTAGTAAGCCAACACGAACTGACGACATCGTCGAGATCCAGCAGCTCCTCGCCAAGTACGCCGTCACCATCACGCAGGGCGACATCGAGGGCCTCGTCGAGGTCTTCACCCCCGACGGCACCTACAGCGCGTTCGGCGAAACCTACACCCTGGACCGGTTTCCGGTCCTGGTCGACGCCGCGCCGAAGGGTCTCTTCATGACCGGCACCGCGCTGGTCGAGCTCGACCCGGCCGACCCGGACAACGGCACGGGCACGCAACCGCTGTGCTTCATCGAGCATTCCAAGCACGACATGCGCATCGGCTACTACCGCGACACCTACGTCCGAACCGACGACGGGTGGCGCCTGAAGACCAGGGCCATGACGTTCATCCGTCGCAGCGGCGACCACGACCACGGGCGCCCGCACGCGATCGGCAGGCCCGCAGCGCGGATGACCGCACCGCCGCAGACATCCAACGAAATTCCGACCACCGCCGAATTCCGGTCGAAACTCGTTGCGTGGCTGGAGGACAACGATCTCACTCCCCCGCCGGACCACTCGCTGGAGGGACATCACCGTCAGCACGCCCGCGTGCTCGGTGCGCTCTACGACGCGGGCTGGATGCGGTACGGCTGGCCCCTCGAGGCAGGCGGGCTGGGTGGGCCCGCGGTGCTGCGCGCGGTCGTCGGCGAGGAGATCGTCGGCCGTGGTCTCGACGAGCCAGGGCCCTACTCCATGCTCGAGGTGCTCACCCCGACGATGATCGACTACGCGCGGCCCGAACTCGCCGCCGAGATGGTGCCCCGGCTGCTGTCGGGCCGCGAATCCTGGTGCCAGGGCTTCTCGGAACCCGGCTCGGGCAGCGACCTGGCGTCCCTGACCACCCGCGCCGAACGACGCGGCGACGCCTGGGTGGTCAACGGCCAGAAGGTGTGGACCAGCTTCGCCCAGTTCGCCACGCGGTGCATCCTGCTCACGCGCACCGGCGGGCCGGAAATCCCGAACCACGAGGCGATCACGGCGTTCTTCGTCGACATGGACACCCCCGGCATCACCGTCAGACCGCTGCGCACGATGCACGGCGTCGACGAGTTCTGCGAGGTCTACTTCGACGACGTCGTCGTGCCCGCCGACCGCATGCTCGGCAACACCGGCGACGGCTGGCGGCTGGCGATGGACCTGCTGCCGTTCGAACGCTCGACGTGTTTCTGGCAGCGCATCGCCTACCTGTACTCCAGATTCGACGCCCTGCTCGGCGAACTCGACGCGGCCGACGACACGGAGGACGCGGCGATCGGCGCCGCATACCTGGGGTTGCACACCTTGCGCTGCAAGTCGCGCGAGACCCAGGACCGGCTGGCCAGCGGGGTTCGGCTCGGCGCGGACACCTCGATCGACAAGGTGCTCCTCGCGACTGCCGAACAACGCCTGTACGACACCGCCCGCGACCTCCTCGGCGGTTCCCTCGAACTCGACGAAACCCGTTGGCGGACGGAGTTTCTGTACTCCCGCTCGTCGACCATCTACGGCGGGACGGCAGAGGTCCAGCGCAACATCATCGCCCGGCGTCTGCTGGACCTGGGCAAGGAGTGACCGTGAGCGCGACCGATGCCGCCTTCGACGCGGAATCCCTCAACCTTCTCGACGACGCGCTGCGCAAGACGATGCAGTCGGCGTCCGGTCCCGAACTGGACGCGGCGCTCGTCGACCTGGGCTGGCCCGAGATGCTTGCCGAAATGCCGGAATCGGCCGTCCCCCTTGTCTTTCGCGCACTCGGCGAGACGGGGTCGCATGCCCCGATCCTCAACGACGTCGTGCTGCACGCATCCGGCCGCGAGATCGGCGGCACCGTCGCGCTGCCGTACGTGGGCGGCAACTGGGTCCGCTGGGAGCGCCGCGAGGTGACCGACGCGGACGGCGCCGTGGACGCCGAGGTGCCGGTGCACCGCACCGATGCGGGCGATCCGGTGCCGTTGGTCGCGGGCCGCGCCGCCTTGGGCTGGTGGCTGGTCGGCACGGCGCGGGCGATGCTCCAGCTGGCCAGGGCGCACGCCCTCGATCGCGTGCAGTTCGGCCGACCGATCTCGTCGTTCCAGGCCGTGCGGCACCGTCTCGCCGAGACCCTGGTGGCGATCGAAGGTGCCGAGGCGACACTGAGTTTCGCAACCGACGACCTCGGCGCCGTGCTGGCCAAGGCCGCGGCGGGGCAGGCGGCCCTGACGGCGGCGAGACACTGTCAGCAGGTGCTCGGCGGCATCGGCTTCACCGCCGAACACGATCTGCACCGCCACGTCAAGCGTGCATTGCTCCTCGACGGTCTGCTCGGCAGCTCCCGCGAGCTGACCAGGGAGGCGGGGCGCATCGCCCGCACGACCGGGTCGGCGCCGCGCGTCGCCCAACTCTGACGCGACCCGCTAACGCCGCGGAAGCCCAAGCACCCGCTGGGCGATGATGTTGCGTTGAATCTCCGACGTGCCGCCGGCGATGGTGCCCGCGAAGGAGCGCAGATACCGGTCGGCCCAGCTGCCCGCGTACGCGTCGAGGTTCAACGGGACGTAGGGGGCGGTCATGCCGCGCTGGCTCAGGCCGTCCGGCCCCGACGCCGTCAGCGCACGTTCGGTGGCGGTCTGCACGGTCTCGGCGCCGAGCAGTTTGAGCACCGACAGGGCGGCGACGTCCTCCTCACCTCCGGCCGCACGGGCCAGCGCCGCGGAGCCGAGTAGGCGCAACGCGTTGTTGTCCATGACGAGGGTGGCGAAGTGGTCCTTCTCGACCGTGGTGTTCGGCCGCCAATCGTCGATCAGATCTTGTAGCCGGTCGGCGTAGCTGAGCCACAGCATGTTTCGCTCGTGCCCGAGTGACCCGCTGGCGACCGCCCATCCGCCGTTGAGCGGGCCGACGAGGTTCTCCGCGGGCACCCGCACGTCGGTGAAGAAGACTTCGTTGAAGTCGAGATCGTCGCTGTCGGCCGCGGATGCGAACGGCCGCCGCGTCATCCCTGGCGAGTCGGTGGGGATCAGCAGCACGCTGATGCCGGCGTGCTTGGCGGCATCGGGGTCGGTGCGGACGAACGTCAGCACGACGTCCGCGTCGTGAGCGCCCGACGTCCACACCTTCTGTCCGTTGACGACGAAGCAGTCGCCGTCCGCATCGGAGGTGCGTTCGGCACGGGTCCGCAGCGACGCGAGATCGGACCCTGCGCCCGGTTCGCTCATGCCGAGCGCGGCGGTGATCTCGGCGCGCAGGATCGGCACCGCCCACTTCTGCTGCTGTTCGGGTGTGCCGAAGGTGATGAGCGACGCGGCGATGATCCCGACGCCCTGCGAGTTGAAGCTCGGCACCATCCGGCGGCGGGCCAACTCGGTCTGGTGGACGTACTGCTGGAGGATGGTCGCGTTGCGGCCGCCGAACTCGGGCGCGTTTCCAGGAACCAGCCAGCCGTTGTCGAACAGCAGGCGCTGCCAGCGACGCGCCCAGTCCGGCACGTCGGACGACGACCGCGACCGTTGCAGCGCCTCGGCGTCCGACGGGGCGTGCTCGTCGAGGAAGGCGACGAATTCGGTGCGGAAGGCCTCGACGTCGGCGTCGAACGTCAGTTGCACGGCACGTCTCCGTTCGGTGCGCTCACCTGCCGGGTCCACGGACGGGTCCGAGGATGGGCGGAAGGCGGCTTTTCTGGTAAGACTTCTGTAAAGGCCAAAATGAGAATACTATTCTCGCCATGAGAAAGTTACAATCTCAGACACGTCGGTCGCGAGGGGGTCTAGGACCGCAATGCCCAAGCGTTCTCCGGTACAGTTCATTCATGTTCTTCCCAATCGGCCTGCATCCGAGCAGCTGGTGAGCAGCCCCAGCGAAGAGCCGGCCTGGAAGCAGCGCGCGGTCGAGCGCTCGATCAAGACGGCGAAACTGCGCGCCGCCCAGCGGGTTCAGCGCTTCCTCGACGCCGCTCAGGCCATCATCATCGAAAAGGGCAGCACGGACTTCACCGTGCAAGAGGTCGTCGACCGCTCGCGTCAGTCGTTGCGGAGCTTCTACCTGCAGTTCGACGGGAAGCACGAGCTGCTTCTCGCCCTGTTCGAGGACGCGCTCAGCCGGTCGGCCGATCAGATCCGCGCGGCGGTTGCCGGTCAGTCCGATCCGATCGATCGTCTGAGGGTCGCCGTCGAGCTGCTGTTCGAGTCGTCGCGCCCCGATCCCGCGGCGAAGCGGCCGCTGTTCACCGACTTCGCGCCCCGCCTTCTGGTGTCGCATCCCTCCGAGGTGAAGATCGCCCACGCACCGCTGTTGGTGCTGCTCACCGAGCTGATGGAGGATGCGTCCGCGGCAGGCAAGTTGCGCCCCGAGATCAACCCGAAGCGCATGGCCGCCATGACCATGCAGACGGTGATGTTCGTCGCACAGTCCAGCGGCTCGGACGACGCCACCGTCAAACCGATTTCGGCCGAGGAAGTGTGGGACTTCTGCGCCCACGGATTCGCCTCCAGCTAGCTGAGAATTACATTCTCGCAGCAGTAGAATTTCGCTTACACTCGGCGGGTGCCCGATCTCTGGTCCGACCTGCTGGCATGCCTGAAGTTCGAAGCGGCACCGTCGGAGACGCATTTCACCGCCGCCAATCAGCATCTCGAGTACCACCGCGTGTTCGGTGGGCAGCTGCTGGCGCAGTTCATCCGGCTCGCCTCCCTGACCTGTCCTGAGAAGACGGTCAAGTCGCTGCACGCGGTGTTTCCTCGGGAGGGCCGGGCCGACGAACCGGTCGACTACGAGGTGACCCGACTGCACGAGGGCCGCTCGTTCGCGACACTGTCGATCGTCGCGGCGCAGAGCAAGGGGCCCATCGGCACCGCATCCGTCTCCATGCACGTCACGGAGGACGGGCCTGCCCTGCAAACCATCGACCCCGTCGGTCCGGTGCCAGGCCCCGATCACGAGGTGGCTCTCGACCTCATCCCGTGGGAGACGCGGGCCCTCGACGATCTCAACGCGACGACGACCGGGCCGCCCGAGTTCGAACTCTGGATGCGCACTCCGCCCGCGGATCCCGATCTGGCGCCCGCGCTGGCCGCCTACGCCACCGACCTCACGCTGATCGGAACCGCGCTGCGCCCGCTCGACGGACTCAGCCAGCGCGGCAACGGCACGCAGTTCACCTCGGCCGTCACCAGCCACACCATCTGGTTCCACCGGCCGTTCACCACCGAGCAGTGGCTGCTGCTGCGCCAACACAGCCCAGTGCTTGCGCAGGGGCGCAGCTTCGGACGGGGCGACATCCTCACCCACGACGGCGTGCTGGTCGCCTCGTACGCCCAAGAAGCCCTGCTGCGCATACCGAACTGAGCGACGGCGCAACGGCTTCCGTCGCGCCGTCGAGCGAATCTAAGCGAAAAGTACAAACGGCCCAGTTCGAATCTGCCGTTGACACAATGGGACCTGCGGTGACAGAGTGCTGAGCAAGTGCACAGCAATGGTGCCGACGAGGAGCAGAGGATTCACATGGCAGGGCGCGTAGAGGGCAAGGTCGCATTCATCACCGGCGCGGCGCGCGGTCAGGGCCGCAGCCACGCGGTGCGCCTGGCGCAGGAGGGCGCCGACATCATCGCCATCGACATCTGCAAGCAGGTTCGCCGAGGGTCGCTGATCCCGCCGTCCACTCCGGAGGATCTGGCCGAGACCGCCGACCTGGTCAAGGGCCTCGACCGCCGCATCGTGCACCGCCGAGGTCGACGTGCGCGATTACGACGCGATCAAGGCCGCGGTCGACGCCGGCGTCGAGCAGTTCGGCCGCCTCGACATCATCGTCGCCAACGCGGGCATCGGCAACGGCGGCCAGACGCTGGACAAGACCAGCGAAGACGACTGGGACGACATGATCGACATCAACCTCAGCCGGGGTGTGGAAGACGGTGAAGGCCGGTGTCCCGCACATCTATCGCCGGCGGCAGCGGCGGGTCGATCATCCTCACCAGCTCGGTCGGTGGCCTGAAGGCCTACCCGCACTGCGGGTCACTACGTGGCCGCCAAGCACGGCGTCGTCGGGCCTGATGCGGACCTTCGCCGTCGAGTTGGGCCAGCACATCATTCGGGTGAACTCGGTGCACCCCACCACACGTGAACACCCCGATGATCATGAACGAGCGGCACCTGGAAGATGTTCCGCCCCGACCTGGAGAACCCGGGCCCCGACGACATGGCGCCGATCTGCCAGATGTTCCACACGCTGCCCATCCGCTGGGTGGAGCCCGAGCGACATCAGCAACGCCGTGCTGTTCCTCGCCTCCGACGAGGCCCGCTACCTCACCGGCGTCACGCTGCCGGTCGACGCGGGCAGCAACCTGAAGTAGGTTGCCAGTCCCTTGTGTTTTGGGCGCGGAAACGTTCGCTGAGCGAGTGTTTCCGCGCCCGAATCGCTCAGCGGGCCGGCGCGGTGCCGATGACGCCGTCCTGCTCCAGCGCGGCGATCTCGTCGTAGGACAGGCCGAGCTCGCCGAGTAGCTCGTGGTTGTGCTCACCCAGCAGCGGGGCGGCCTGGCGGTGGAAGTGGTCCGGTCCGTTGGACAAGTCGATCGGCAGCGTGCTGTGCGCCGCCGCGACGTTCACCGGGTGACCGACGTGTTCGAAGAAGCGGCGATGCCGCAGCTGGGGCAACTCGCCCTGGCGGTGCGGCTGCATCACCTTGGCCACCGGAACGCCTGCCGGCCACAGTGTTTCGACGATCGCATCGCCCGTTCGTGGTAGGCACCACGCCGCGAGCCGCTCGTCGACGAGGTCGTGTCGGGCCCGCCGCCCGGCCTCGCGCTCCAGCTCGGGGTCCATCGCCCACTCCGGGCGGCCCAGCGCGTCGCGCAGCGCCTCCCACTGCCGATCGGTGGCCACCGCGATGGCCACCCAGCAGTCGGCGCGGCCGAACTCGTCGACGTCGGCGGTCAGGTACAGGTTCTGCGGTGCCGCCACCGGACCGCGGTTGCCCTGCCGCTGCAGCAGCGCCCCGTAGGCGGAGTGTTCGATCACCTGCTCGGCGGCGACGTTGAGCGCGGCGTCCACCATGGCGGCCTCGACGAGCACCGCCTCCCCCGTCCGCCTGCGGTGCTCGAGCGCCAGCAGCACCGCGTTGAGGGCGTGCACGCCGGCGTTCGGATCACCGACCGAGTACGGCTCGTACGGGTTGCGATCGGGGTAACCGGTCAGCCAGCTCAGTCCCGGACGCATCCTCGATGATGTACGCGAACGCGGGGTTGTCGCGCCACGGCCCGTCGAGCCCGAAACCGGGCATCCGCACCATGATCACGTCGTCGCGCAGAGCGCCGGACCGAGTCGAAGTCCAGGCCGAGCTGATCGATCACCCGCGGGGTGAAGTTCTCGACGATGACGTCGCAGCTCGGAATCAACCGGCGCAGCAGGTCGCCGTCCCCGTTCGGTCTGGAAGTCCAGCGTCAGGCTCTTCTTGTTCGTGTTGAGCGCCGAGAAGATGGGCGATTTCTCCCACCACTGATCCTCGGTCGCCGGGATGCCCGCGATCAGCCGCGTGCCGTCCGGGCGCCGGGTGGACTCGAGGTGAATCAGTTCCGCACCGAGCATGCCGAGCGCGTGGGTGCACGACGGTCCGGCCCAGAACGTCGTCATGTCGAGCACCCGAAGACCGCTGAACGGCAACCGATCACGGTGCGGCTTGCCCGCAGGCGCGGGGCGCGGCGTCAACGTCAGATCGCGGAGAACATCGGTGTGTTCGCCGAGCCGCGGGGCCGCGGCAGGTGGCCGCAGCGTGGCGCCCGTGAGCCGGTAGGGATGATTCGGCTGGACGAAGCCGTCGCGCGGATTCACGGTGAACGCCTTGCGTTCGACGAAGTGGTCCATCGCCGTGACGTTCTCGCCGTTACCCACCGGCGAGTTGGGGATGCGGAACGCCGACGCGAGGTCGCGGACGTCGTCGACGCGTCTGATGGCGCAACCACTCGTAGAGCTCGTCGGCGTGCAGGTTCGCCTGCTCGGTGATCGACAGTTGCGATGCCCTCGTCGATCCATTCGTCGTGACCCGACATCGCGCACAGGTCGTGCCACTGTTGGGCGGTGCCGCAGCCGAGCGCGACCAGACCGTCCTCGGCCTGCGCCACCCCGGGCACGGTGGGTCTGCGTTCGGTGCGCCACGGCCGGCCGAGCATCTCGAAGAACGTCACGGGATAGTAGGTGAGGCACAGGATCTGGGTCTCCAGCATCGACAGGTCGACGAGTTCGCCGTGTCCGTCGCGCAGCGCGCGGGCCCGGAACGCCAACGTCATCGCGGCGGCGTAGGCGCCGGCCACCCAGTCCCCCACCTGCCCGCCGACGTGCACCGGTGCCCGGTCCTGTGAACCGCGCCCGATGCCGATCGCCCCGCCCGACCACGCCTGCAGGGTGAACTCGGTGGCAGGCCGGTCATGCCACGGCCCGTCGAGCCCGAACGGCGTGATGGCGGTGACGATCAGATGCGGGTGTCGGCGGTGGATCGCCTGCGGTGAGAGCGAATCGAGTTCGGCGACGCGGGATCCGCGCGACCACACCACGGCGTCGGCCGCTGCGAGCAGCCGCTCGACCAACTCGACGTCGGCCGGCATCGTCGGGATCGGCCACGACGCCCTGCTTCGAGCACGGCCAGGAAGCTGAACAACGCACCGTCGTCGCCTGGTGCGATGACGGCCCCCGATGCCGACCAGCTGCGCAGCGAATCACCCTCCGGCGCTTCGACCTTCACGACGTCGGCGCCACCGTCGGCGAGGATCTTGGTGGCGTAGGCACCCGCGATCCCGCTCGACAGGTCGACGACGGTGTAGCCGTCCAGCGGCGTGCATCGACCTACTTCGACTTCTTGCGGTTCTTCTTGCTGAGCCGGAACTCGGGCGGGAACTTGTCGTCGTTGTCGTTCACCGCCGCGGCGAGACCACTGCCGATGGACTGGTGCATGTCGAGGTCACCGTCGCTGTCGTTGGTCACCCCGCTGCCCATCGACTCGAAGAACGCGCTCAGCAGGCTGCCCATGTACTCGCCCTGATGCTGCTTGTACATCTCGAAGAACATCTTCTGCATGAACACGGTGTCGACCGGCCGGTTGCGGGCGCACGCCAGTGCGTACTTGGCGACCTCGGCCTCGAGCTGATCGCGGGCCACGACCTTGTTGAGGAAGTTGCACTTCTCCATGTCCTCGGCGGTGAACGGCCGCCCGGTGAACACCATCTCCTGAAACTTGCGCAGACCCATCATCTGCACCCAGGTCCACATCCGCGGGCCCCAGCCGTAGTACCGGAACGACGGATGGCCGAACAGCGCGTCGTCGGACGAGATCACCAGATCGGCGTCGGCGCACTGGTAGAAGTGCCAGCCGTAGCAGTAGCCCTTGGCCTCGACGATGCTGATCTTCTTGAGTTCCTGCAGCGGGCGGTTACCCGCCTGCACGTTGGCGTACCACGCGCTGATGGTGGCGCCGTTGCGGAACGTCCCCTTGGGCGGATAGTCGACGTCCATGTCCTCGACCCGCAGTTCCCGCAGCCGCTTCTCGGGTTCGTCGACGCCCTCCATGAACTCGGGCAGGTCGGCGCCGCTGCCGAGATTGTCGCCGACGCCGCGGATCACCACGACCTTGACGTCGTTGTCGACCGTCGCCGCCCTGATCAGGTCCGCGTAGCGCAGCCGCGCGTCGGACGTCGGCGCGTTGAGGAACTCGGGCCGGTTGAACGTGATGGTCGCGATCTTGGTCTTGGGATCCTTGTCGTAGAGGATGATCTCCTCGGCCGACGGTCTCTTCTTGCCCTTGCCCGACACGCATCTCCTACCTCGTCCCGACGGAGGCGCTGGCGATCGACTCGCCGTCAGCACCTCGGGACCAGTCGTCGGTGACGAGCACCGCATCGCGCTGGTAGACCGCACCGACGCCCTGCGCCCAGACGTATCCGGTCACCGCCAGCACCATGCCCGGCTCGAGGCGTTCCTCGGCCGAAGTCTGCGGCAGGTCCGGTGACACCACCGGCGGATCGAACCCGAGGCCGAGTCCATGCGCCACCGGCATCGGAGGCAGCGGTTCGCCCGCGGCCTCGTACGCGGCGAGCAGGTCACTGGCCGCGGCACCGGGCCGGCAGGACTGAATCAGCCTGTCCCACAGCGCAGCCGAACGTTCGGTACAGCGCGTCGGCACCGGGTACGTCGCCGACGGGAACGGTGCGGCCCACCTCGCCGACGTAGCCATCGGCCAGCGCACCGGAGGCGAGGGCCACCAGGTCGCCGGCTGTCGACCCGGCGATCCCTGGGTCCCTGCCGCCACGGGTGCTGCCGCGAGGTGATCCACGCGCCGTCCTGGGTGGCCGACGTGCTCACTCCACCCGCGGCCATCGCCTCCAGCATGGCGCCGGTCAACGTTTGCTCGGTGATGCCGGGCGGTCAGCTCGGAAACCGCAGCGGACAAGCCCCTTTCGGCGACCGCGAACCGCAGCGCGCAGCGCCGTGATCTCGTCGGGCGTCTTGATCCGCCGCGCGGTACGCATGGCCGCTTCACCGTCGACGAGTTCGGCCTTCGGGAACGCGATCGGAAGGAGCTGTTCGAACGTCGGTGACAGCGCGTCGGTTCCGACCCGGCGCGCCGTGGCGGCGCCGTCGATGTTCTTCAGCACGTCCATGAGCGTCATCGGATTCCAGGCCAGCCCGTAGAGGTGATCGTGGTCGATCTCCTCGGGCATGCCTTCGTCCCAGCTGCTGTTCAGGTGTATCTCGCCGGTGCCGCGCATCATCACGCAGATCGGCGCGAACGGCCGGGTGCCCGCCACCCAGAGTTGGGGAGCCCCGGTGACGTAGCGGACGTTGGCCTGCCGCCCCAGCACCAGGACGTCGAGGTCGAAGGCTTCCATCTGGGCCAGTGCCCGTGCCCGGCGCCCGGTGCGCAAGGCCCGGTCGTCGGCGAGGATCTCGAGTGCCATCAGACGCCGCCGTACGGGGCGTAGGAATAGTCGGTGATCGGCGTGAAGCCGTCCTCGGTGATGACCACGATCTCCTCGCTTCGATATCCGCCGGTGCCGTCTTCCCAGATCACCGGTTCGAGCACCAGCACCATTCCGGGTGGGAACACGAAGTTGTCGTCGAACTCCTGCCCGAGATCCGTGCCGATCATGGGCATTTCGGCGGCATTGGTGCCGATGCTGTGCCCGAGGTAGAAGTGCGGCAGCCATGGCTTGGCTCCGCCATTGGCCGCGATCGCCGCGCGCGCCAGGTCACCCGACGTCGCACCGGCCTTCGTGACCGCCAGGACGGCGCCGAGGATCTCACGCCACTTCAGGTACTGCGCCTGCTGGCGCGGCGTCGGCTCCTGCCCGACGATCCACGTGCGACCGAAGTCCGAGCAGTAGCCCTCGTAGGTGATGCTGACGTCGGTCCACAGCACGTCGCCCTTGGCGAGTTCCTTCTCGGTGGTCAACAGCGGCAGTGCCAGATCGCCGGTGGTGGTCCAGACTCCGCCGCTGTTCCTGGTGGTGGGCATCACCTGCCAGATGGCTTCGAGCATGTTCGCGGTGGCGCCGAGTTCGAAGGCCCGCCGGACGAACTGCGCCGAGAGGTCGATCTGACGCACGCCGGGCACCAGTGCCTTCTGCACCTCGATGACGGCCTGCTCGGTGATCCGGCAGGCCTTGCGGATGCAGGAGATCTGGTCGGGCGTCTTCACCAGTTTGGCGGGGCCCACCACGAGGGCGGCATCCGACGGCGGTCCGGCCGGGAACAGCCGGCCCGCGGCGTGGCGCATGGCTCCGGTCATCTCGTCGACCGCGATGCTCGCGCCCGGCGGGACCAGTTCGGCCAGCACCTTCGCGAAATGCTCGACGCCCTCGTCGAATTCGAGATAGAGCGGGCCGTGAACGTGATCGGCGGGAAGCTCGGACTCCCATGCGGAGCCTTCGCGGAACGGCATGTACAGGTGCGGATGCTCGTCGTCGGCCAGCACGATCGCCACCGGACGCTCCACGTGGGACAGCCCCGCGTCGAGCAGCGGCCAGCTCGCGCCGGTCGCGTAGACGACGTTGCCGTTGCCGAGCAGGACGAGGGCGTCGACGCCCTTGTCCCTCATCGCCGCGCGCAGGCGTTCACCGATCTCGCGGTACATCCGGCCGCGGTCGGGCAGGTCGGGAATGTCGAGCAGGGCAGCGCCCGGCTCCAGGAATGTCGTCATGGTCGCAGCTCCCCTAGATCCCGAGGAATCGTCTTGATGTTGCCGCTGACGATCTTCACGGCGTTCTCCGGACCGACCGCCTCGACGACGGCTGGCGAGCGACTTCTCCGAGTAGCCGAACGTGCTCTCGTTGTGCGGGTAGTCGCTGGACCACATCACGTTGTCGACGCCGATCTGGTCGATCAGCTCGCAGCCCAGCGGATCCACCATGAACGACGCGCTCATGTGGTTGTCCCAGTAGTAGCCGGACGTCGTGGGACAGCTCGTGGTTGAACATGTGCCGGTACGAGGCCAGCATGTGCTCGGCGTCCTGCAGAGCCGTTGGCACCCAGGCGATTCCACCCTCGAACCAGCCGATCTTCAACGATCGGGTGCCGGTCCAGGATGCCGGAGAAGACGTACTTGGCGAACTGCTCGCGGAACGAGTCGACGTTCACCATCATGCCGACCACGACGCTGTTGTTCTGGCACGGCGTCTTCGGTGGCGTCTCGCCGATGTGGTGGCTGACCGGCACACCAGACATCCTCGATCTCGTCCCACACCGCGTCCATGTCGGTGCTGCCGTAGTCGTAGATGTTGCCGTCGTCGTCCTTGCCGGGGTTCAGCGGCAGCAGGAAGGTCTTGAGCCCCAGCGCCTTCAGCTCCTCGAGCGTGCTGCGGGTGCCCTTGGGGTCCCACCAGTTGATCAGCCCGACGCCGTAGAAGTGACCCTTCGAGCGCTCCTGCAGATCCGCGATGTGCTCGTTGTAGATGCGGAACACGCGCTCGCGCAGCGATTTGTCCGGGTAATGGAACAGTGCGAGCACGGCATTGGGGAACGCCAGCTCCTTGTCGATGCCGTCCTCCTTGAGCTCCCGGATGCGTGCCTCGATGTCGTTGGAGGCGGCACCGGCGAGATCGTCGTACTGCATCAGGACGCGGCCGAAGTCGCCGCCCGTCCAGGCCTTGCCCTTCATGCCGACCATGTAGGCGCCGTCCTCGTACCAGATGCGCGGCGCCGCGCCCTTGAGTTCCTCGGGGAACCGCTCGTAGAAGATGTCGTCCGCCACCGAGATGTGGTTGTCCGCGGAGAAGATCTCGGTGTCGGCGGGCAGGCCGACGACACCGCCGCTGGAGTGGCCGTGCCGGTGCTTGGGCGCGCCCCAGCCTTCTGGCGGATAGAGGACGGTGCTTCGGGGTAGTCATCGTTGGCACTCCAATCGGGCTGTGAGGCAGGGCTGTTCGGTGACTACCACGTCACCGGAAGTTCGTAGACGCCGTAGGCGAGGCGGTCGTGCTTGAACGGAATCTCGTCGAACGGGACCGCCAGGCGCATCGTCGGGATGCGGCGGAACAGGGTGTGGAACACGATCTGCAGCTCGGCGCGGGCCAGCTGCTGCCCGACGCACTGGTGGCGGCCGTACCCGAAGCCGAGCTGTTGGCCGGCGTCGCGTGACAGGTCGAGCTTGTCGGGTTCGGGGTAGGCGGCGGGATCCCAGTTGGCGGGAGCGAGATCGATGATGATGCCGTCACCGCCGCGGATGGTCACACCGGCGATCTCGATGTCGTCGATGGCGACGCGGCGCTGCCCGTTCTGGATGATGGACAGGTACCGCATCAGCTCTTCCACCGCGTTGGCGATGACCTTGGGATCGTCGGTATTCGCTCAGCAGCTCTGCCTGTTCGGGGTTCTCGAGCAACGCCAGCACGCCGATGCCGATCATGTTGGCCGTCGTCTCGTGGCCGGCGATGAGCAGCCCGGTGCCCAGCTGAGCGGCTTCCTTGACGTCGATCTCACCGGCCGTCACCCGCTCGGCCAGATCGGATACCGCATCCTCGGCCGGATTGGCCATCTTGGCTTCCACCAGGTCGCACAGGTACTTCGACAGGCTCATGCCCTTGGTCATGGTGTCCTCGGCCTTGGCGTACCGGTCGAGGCCAACGTTCGCGTGATGCTGGAAGAACTCGTGGTCTTCGTAAGGCACGCCCAGCATTTCGCTGATCACCAGCGTCGGGACCGGGAAGGGCGAGCGCCGTGACGATGTCGGCGGGCTGCGGGCCGGCCAGGATCGCGTCGATGTGGTCGTCGGTGATCTGCTGAATCGCGGGCCGCAGGCCCTCGACGCGCTTGAACGTGAACGGCTTGGACAGCATGCGGCGAAACCGGGTGTGCTCCTCGGCGTCGGAGGTGAACACCGAGCGCGGTCGCTTGTTGACGGTGGACACCATCATCTCGTTCCAGTGCGGGAAGCCCGGGACGCCGGTCGTCGACGCTGACGCGGGAGTCGGCGAACAACTCGCGCGCCACCTCGTGACCCGTGATCAGCCACGGCGTGCTGCCGTCCCAGATGCGGACCCGCGACAGCGGTGCGGCCGCGCCGAGCTCGAGGACCTCCGGCGGCGGCGCGAATGGGCAGCGGCGCCGACCGCTCCATCGGGTATTCGGGGATGTCGGCGTCGATCTCGTTCTGCGCGAGCGTTTCGGACATGTCTCTCATTCCTCGATGTGGATCGCCAGGGCGGGGCAGGCCTCGGCGGCGTTGCGGGTAGCCGTGGCGAGTTCGGGGCCGGGGTTTTCGACGAGCAGGACCACCACGCCGTCGTCGTCACGTTGGTCGAAGACGTCGGCGGCGTTGAGCACGCACTGCCCCGACGACACGCACTTGTCCTGGTCCACCGTGACCTTCACGCGAGGTCGCCCTCGTCGGTCACGGGTGCCAGCCACAGGCCGACGATCGCGTCGATCAGCCCGGAGCCGGCGGCACGCCACGACGTGCGGGCCACGGTCGCGCCGTTGGCGAGCGCACGTTCCCGGTCGGCGCAGCTGTGCATCAACAGGTTTCGGGCCATGATGTTGCGTTCGAAGCGGATGTCGGGCGGAAGGTCGGGCAGGCACCGGTTGATGCCCTCGACGACCTGGACCAGCGACGGTGAACTCAACGCATCCTTGACCACGATGCCGTGATAGGCGGGGTCGGTCATGGCCTGCGCGGCGAACCGCGCGTACCAGGTGGGGTTGCCCAGTTCGGCGAGGTGGTCGGTGAGCGGGCGCACCAGGCATGCCACCCAGCCGCGCATGTCGGTGGACTCGTCGGTGGCGGCCACCATGCGTTCCCGCAGCGTCTCGATCGGTTCGCGGTGCCGTTGTTCGATGGCCCGGACCAGGTCGGTCTTGGTGCCGAAGTGGTAACCGACGGCCGCGTTGTTCCCTTGCCCCGCAGCCTCACTCACCTGTCGGTTCGACACGGCGAAGACGCCGTGCTCGGCGTAGAGCCGCTCGGCGGCGGTGAGGATGGCATCGCGCGTGCCGGTCGCCCGCTCGGTGCGCAGAGTCCTGGCTGCGGTCACTGGTTCAGTCAACGCCGATCTTCCGTTTAAGTCAAGCGACTGATTTAAATATGCCCACGGTTCATCCGGCTCGTCCTCGTTCGTCGCGGCTCCGACTACTACTCGGGCTTGGGCTTGCGCGGCGGCATTACCTTGCCCGCGACCGTGCCGCCGTCGACGGGTAGCACCGTGCCGGTGACGTAGCGCGACCGGTCGCCGGCGTAGTACAGCACCGCTTCGGCGACGTCTTCGGCCGTGCCCTCCCGCTTCAGCGGACGATCGTCGCGCATCTGCTGGCGGATCCGGCCCTCGAACTTCTCCAGTCGCTCGCGGTCCTCGGCGGTCGCGGCGGTCTGCAGCAATCGGTGTCGGGATGTTGCCCGGCGCAATGCAGTTCACTCGAATCTCGTAGTGCGCCAACTCGATTGCCGCGGACTTGCTGAAGTGGATGACGGCGGCCTTGGAGGCCCGGTAGGCAGGCACCCCGCCGCCCGGTTGGATGCCTCCGATCGAGGAGATGTTGATGATCGACCCTCCCCCGGCGGTGGCCATGTGCCGCGCTGCGTCGCGGGTGCCCGCCATCACCCCGAGGAGGTTCACCCGCATGACCCGGTCGAACTCCTCGAGGTCTTCGTCGAACAGGCCGCGCCGAAGCGGGCTGGACACCCCGGCGTTGTTGACCATCACGTGCAGGCCACCGAACTTCTCGACGGTGGCGTCCACGAGCTGGCCGATCTGCGCTTGATCGCCGACGTCGGTGTAGTGGAAGACCGCGTCGGCACCGGCCTCGGCGGCCAGGGCCTCGCCGAGTTCGCGTTGCACGTCGGCGATCACGACCTTGGCGCCCTCGGCGAGGAACTTCTCCACGGTGCCCCGGCCGATCCCCGACGCGCCGCCGGTCACGATCGCGACCTTGCCTGCGAGTTCGTTCATGGCGCGATCCCTTCGAGGAAGCCGAGAAGCAATTCGTTGACGACGTCGGGCCGTTCGATCTGGGGACAATGCCCGGCCCGTTCGACCACCGCCGAACGTCCGTGCGCGATCCGGCCCGCGATGTCGGCGGCCCAGCCCGGCGGGAGCAGCTTGTCGCCGGCCCCTTCGATCACCAACGTGGGAACGGTGATGCGTTCGTAGGCGCGCGCGGTCGACGGTGCCGCGGGCGGCGTCAGGCCGGGCCTGCGGAATCGGGCCGCCGCGATCGCCTCCCACGCGCCTGGCGCGGTGCTCGATTCGTGGCGCCGCCGCACGTACGCGTCGTCGGCCGGATAGGCAGGGTCGAAGAACAGTGCCGTCACGATGCGGCGCATGCCTTCGATGCTGGCGTCGTAGTCGTACAGCGCGTCGGTGTGCTCGCCGCGTTGGATCTCGCCGCCGCCGCAGATCAGGGTGAGGCTGCGGACCGGCAGTATCGGCGCCGCCGAGGTGACGTCGGTCAGCAGGTTGATGGCGCCCATCGAGTTGCCGATGAAGTGGGCGCCGGCTCCGACGCCCATCACCTCGCAGAACCGGGCGAGATGCCGGATCCGCATGCCGCGGCCGTCGACGAAGTCGATGACCTTGGCCGAGTTTCCGTAGCCCAGCATGTCGGGGGCAAGCACCCGGTAGCGACTCGCGAGCGCTCCGATGGTGCGTTCCCAGCCGAGTTCGGCGCTCGCTCCGAACTCGCCACCGTGCAGCAGGACGACGGGTTCGCCCTCGCCGGCCTCTAGATATCCCGTAGCGAGTCCATCGACGTCGACGGACTTGCGCTCGAACTGATGCTGGGCGCCTGAGTCTGCGACGCTAGGTCGCACGAAGCGCACCCGTGATCAGTTGGGTGGCGAGCATGTCGAGCTGCCCCTGGACGGTGGTGTCCACCAACTCCCCCGCCTCGTCCCAGATCTTGTCGGCCGAATTGATCGCCACCCCAAGCGGAGTGGGCCAGGCGCGCAAGGCGTGGCCGATCACCCGCAGTTGACCCAGCGTGCCCACCGCGGCCTGCCATCCGTAGGCGCAGCTGATGCACCCCCACGGGGTGTTGTCCAGATACACCCGTTGGTCGCCGCGGAGATCTTCTGTGTAGTCCAGCGCGTTCTTGACCAGCCCCGACACTGCGCCGTGGTAGCCGGGCGAGCCGACCACCACCGCGTCGGCGTCGCGCAGGGCCGCCACCATGGCCACCGCCTTGTCCGTGCGCCCGGTTTCGTGCGGGTTGTACATGGGCAGGTCGATGTCGTCACCACAGAACGACAGCGTCCGGCCACCTTGGCGCTCGACGGCCGAAAGGCACTGTCGCAGCGCGCGTTCGGTGGACGAGTCCTTCCGCAACGTCCCGCCGATGCCGACGATGAGTGGTTGGGTCTTTGTCGATGTCACGGCGTTACTCACTTGATCGCTATGGGGTTGATTGGGGAGCCGACACCGCCGGTGACGCGCAGCGGCGGGGCGACGAGCTGAAATTCGTAGCTGCCGTCGGCGGCGCAGTCCTGCGCCAGCGCGGTGAGATCCCAGTACTCACCGAACATCAGGCCCATGTCGCGCAGGCACAGCATGTGCATCGGCAGAATCGTGCCGTCCACGCCGGACAGCGGGTTCTCGACCATCAGGTTGTCGGCGGCGACGGCGGCGACCTGATGGTCGTGCAGCCAGGACGCGCACGTCCAGTCCAGACCGGCACCGGGTTCCGCGCCGTCACCGGTCTGCAGAAACCGTGCCCACCAACCGGTTCGGACCAGAACGATGTCGCCGGGCGTGACGGTGACGCCCTGAGTCCTGGCGGCTTCGTCGAGTTCGGCGGGGGTGATGGGCGCGCCGACGTCGTCGCAGTACGTCTCGGCGCCGCGCAGTCGAACGATGTCGAGCAGCACGCCGCGCGACGTGATGCCCTTGACGTCGACCTTGTCGATGCCGCAGTGAAATGCACCGAGGCTGGTCACCGACGTCGCCGGGAAACCGTTGTAGAGCGTGTCCTCGTAGTAGACGTGCGACAGCGCATCCCATTGCGTGGCGGCCTGCAGCGGCATGATGATCAGGTCGTCGTTGAAGCGCATGGGCCCGGCCTCGGAGTAGCCGCTGAGCTGCACCGCCGCCGGGTTCTGCAACCACTTCGGGCCGTACTCCAGCAGCGTCGTGGCGTCGCCACCGTCGACCGTCATCACGTGTGTCGGGTTCTGGCGGTAGCGGAATGCCCCCTGCGGCCCCGACGATCCGAAGTCGACGCCGAGCGGAAAGACCTTGCCGTGCCTGACGATGCTCGCCGCTTCGGCGACCTTCTCCGGCGTGATGAAGTTCAGCGTGCCGATCTCGTCGTCATCACCCCATCGACCCCAGTTGCGGACGTCGTCGGCGACGCGCCGAAAGTCGTTCATGCTGGCCACGATGCGGATCCCTCCAGAGTTCGCCGGCCGACCCGGCTGGCGAGGTTGCCGCCGTCGACCCAGAGCACCTGTCCGGTGACGTATCCGGCGGCGCGGCTGTTCAGGAAGACCAGTGCGGCGGCCTGTTCGCCCGGATTGGACACCCTGCCGAGGGGTTTCGGGATGTCGTCCAGATAGTCCTGCCCGTACTTGGTCCTGAGCTGGTCGAGGATGGGCGTCTCGGTGACGCCCGGTCCGGTGCAGTTGATCCGGATGCCGCGCGCGCCGAGCGGGACGGCGTGCTTGGTGCCGTAGACGATGATCGCCTCCTTGGCCAGTCGGTAACCGCCGTCGGCGAGCGCGTCGGGGTGCTCGTCGCACCACGCCACGCCGTCGGCGAAGGTGCGGGTGTTGACCAAACCTGCTGTCTCCTGCAGGTTCTCGGCGTAGTCGGACGCCGCCAGCGACGACACGCTGACGATCGACGAGCCCGACGGCATCCGGGGCACGAGCGCCTCGGTGAGGTGCCGCGTGCCGAGGAAGTTGATCTTCACGACCAGCAGTGGGTTACCGATGCCCGACGACACGCCCGCGACGTTGAACAGCGAATCGACCGGGCCGTCGATGGCTGCGACGGCGGCGTCGATCGAGTCGGGCTCGGAGAGGTCGACTCGGTGGAACTCGTCGAGGCGAGAGTCGGGTGGCCGGACGTCGAGGCCGACGACGTCCGCGCCCAGTTCCGTCAGCTGGACCACGAGTGCCGCGCCGATGCCCGATGCGCAGCCGGTCACGACGACGCGACGACCGGCGTAGCTCAGTAGATCGGCGAACTCTCCCATGATCTCCCGCTCAGCCGGCCGCGTCAGGGTCGGCTTGTTGTTTGGCCAGCTGCGCTGCCTGCACCCGGCCCTCGTTGATCTCGGCCATGGCCTCGGGAATCTCGCTGGCGGTGAACTTGCCGCCCTGCCCGGTGGGCAGGCCGCCGAACGAGTAGTTCTCGTCGAACGTCCGGCGCGTCGGACGCCTCGCGCCGCGCCTCGACCTTCTCGATCACCGGTTCGAGCCGTTTGGCCTTGGCCGCCACCGCCTTCTCGTCGCGCTCGATGAACTCGGGCAGCACCTCGCTTGCCCATCATCTCGATGGACTCCATGGTGCCCTCGTGGCTGCGCGGGTTGAGCAGCAGGATGATCTCGTCGACGCCGCTCGCCTCGTAGCCGCGCAGGAACTCGCGGACGGTGTCCGGTGAACCGATCGCGCCGCGGCCGGGGCCGTAGGCCAGCGTCGGGTCGCTCCTTCACCTCGTCGAGGTAGCGCTCCCACACGCCGGTGCGGCCGGGGGTGTGCATGCCGGTCATGTAGTAGTGCATGATGCCGAACGAGAAGAACCCGCCGCCGACGCCGAGCCGTTCGACGGCCTGCTCGTCGGTCTTGGCGACCATCATCGACAGGTCACCGCCGATCGCCAGGATGTTGGGGTTGATCACCGGCGTGACGGGCGAGCCCTTCTCCTCGAACTCCTGGTAGTAGCCGTCGACGCGCTCCTTCAGCGGCCTCCGGTCCGGTGTAGGCGAAACTCAGTGCGCCGATGGCCTTCTGGGCTGCCATCTGCACCGACGACGGCCGGGTGCACGCCACCCAGACCGGCGGGTGCGGACGCTGCATCGGCTTGGGGATGACGTTGCGGGCGGGCATCTCGATGTGCTCGCCCTTGAAACCGGTGAACGGCTCCTCGATCATGCAGCGGATGGCGACCTCGAGCGCCTCCTCCCACTGGCCCCGCTTGTCGGCGGGGTCGATGTTGAACCCGCCGAGCTCGCCCACCGACGACGACTCACCCGTGCCGAATTCGACGCGGCCGTCGGAGATCAGGTCCAGCGTCGACGACGCGCTCGGCGACGCGGGCCGGGTGGTTGACCGCCGGCGGCAGGTGCATGATGCCGAAGCCCAGCCGAATGTCCTTGGTGCGCTGGCTCGCCGCGGCCAGGAACATCTCCGGCGCGGTGGAGTGACAGTACTCCTCGAGGAAGTGGTGCTCGGTCAGCCACACGGTCGAGAAGCCTGCCTTGTCGGCGAGCTCGACCTCGTCGAGGCCGTCGCTGCGAACATCTGGTCGTTCGTCGTCCGGCGCCCACGGCCGGGGAAGTGCGAATTCGTAGAACAGTGAGATCTTCATCGTTGCCTCCGTGAGGTGTTGAGCGTCGAATCGCTGTCGGTTTGGACGGTTTGGTCGGTCTTCGGTCGTTCTGACAATGTGCTTGGCGGCGACGTAGCCGAACGTCATGGCGGGTCCGATGGTCGCGCCCGCGCCGGCGTAGCTGCGGCCCATCACGGCCGCGGCGGTGTTGCCGGTCGCGTACAGGCCGTCGATCACCGAGTCGTCGCCGCGCAGCACGCGGGCGTACTCGTCGGTGCGCAGTCCACCCGAGGTGCCGAGGTCGCCGAGGATGATCTGGAATGCGTAGTACGGCGGCTCGCCGCAGTGGGTGCAGGTTCGGGTTGGGCAGCGTCGGGTCACCGTAGTAGTTGTCGTAGGCGCTGTCGCCGCGGTTGAAGTCGTCGTCGTGGCCGTTGCGCGCCAGCTCGTTGAACCGCTCCGCCGTCTGGCGCAACTGGTCGGCGGGCACGCCGATCTCGGCGGCGAGTTCTTCGAAGCTGTTGCCCTGCTTCACGACGCCGGACTCCAGCCAGGCCTCCGGCACCTTCCGTCCGGTGGGCACCGGCGCGAACGGCATCTTCGGGATCGGGCAGGTGGCCCGCCACGACGTAGCGGTGGAACGACCGGATGTCGGTGACCAGCCAGCACGGGATGTGGGCGACGCCCGAGCGCTGCCCGTCGATCATCGCGTGGGCGAAGTCCATGTAGGGCGCGGCCTCGTTGATGAACCGCTTGCCCGCGCCGTTGACGACGAACTGCGACGGCATCATCCGCTCGTTCAGCATGAATTGCAGCCGGCCGTCGGGCCAGCTGGATCGCGGGGAACCACCACGCCTCGTCGAGCAGTTCGGTGGCTGCCCCGACCTTCTCCCCTGCCCGGATGCCGTCGCCCATGGCAGCGGGATTGCCGAAGCTCCAGTCCTTCTCGAGTTCGGGCAGATGTTCGCGGCGCCAGGCCATGTCGTGGTCGAAGCCACCGGTGGCCAGGATGACGCCGCGCCGCGCCCGGATCGCGTTGCTGCGCGCCGTCGCGTTCGACGACGGCGCCGACGACGTTGCCGTCGACGTCGGTGATCAACTCGGTCATCGGCGCGTTCAGCCACAGCGGAATGCCCTGGTCCCTCAGCGCCAGGCGCATTCGGGCCATCAGCGACTGGCCGATGGCCGCCATCCGGTCGCCGAACACCCGCGCCCGGACCATCCGCCAGATGAGCTTCACCAGCACGGCCTTGCCCCGCCAGTTCTGCCGGACCTGATAGAACAGCCGCAGATCCTTGGGCGCGAACCAGATTCCCTTGGGCGCCATGGCCAACGGGGTCAGCAGGTTGCGCTCCTCGTCACCCAGCTTGCGCAGGTCGATCTCGGGCACGTTGATCGTGCTGCCGCGCTCCGAACCGCCGGGCAACTCGGGGTAGTAGTCGGCGTAGCCGGGCTTCCAGACGAACTCGAACCACGGGCTCGACTTCTCGAGGAACTCCATCATCTCCGGCGCGGCGTCGACGTACTGCCGCAGACGTGCATCGCTGACCAGTCCGTCGGTGATCCGCTTGAGGTACTCGAACGTGCCGTCCGGCGGTGGCGAGTAGCCCGCACGCCGCTGCGAGGGCGCGCCGGGCACCCAGATGCCTCCACCCGACAGCGCGGTGGAACCGCCGAACTGGGGCGACTTCTCGACCACCAGCGTGTCGAGCCCTTCGGCGTCGGCCTTGAGCGCGGCGGTCATGCCGCCGCCGCCGGAGCCGACGACGAGCACGTCGACCTCGTGGTCGAACGCTTGTCGTCAGCTCCGCTCATCGCGCGGCGACCGCCGTCCGGACCGCGAAGCCGGCGATCAGCTCGGGCGCGGCGCGGTAGTACCGCTGCCGAGTCTCGTACGGCCCTTGCGCGGCCAGCGCCGCGAACGCCGCGACCCAGGTGCGGATCTCGTGCGCGGAGTTGCCCGCCTCGGCGGCGATCCACGCGTTCGTCCAGCCGTCGACGTCGGCGACCCGGTTGGTGTCCAGCAGTTCGAGCAGCGCGTGGTCCCAGTCCGGGTTGAGCGGCCGCAACGGGCTCTGCGCCGTGCGCGAAGTCGTGCGCCGCGGCGATCACCGCGGTCTGCCGGGCCGCTCGCTGCTCGGCTCGACATCGGCTCGCCGTGCACGATGCGCCCCGAGCGCCGCCGGAGGTGCCGTCGCCAGGGTCGGCACCGGCGGATCGTGCGACAGCCCACCGGAACCCACGACCAGCACGCGCTTGCCCAGCGTCGCCAGGAAGTCGCCGACGGCGGCACCGAGGGCGCGGGCACGTTTGATCGGGCCCAGCGGCGTGGCCACCGAGTTGATGAAGATCGGGATCACCGGAACCGACGCGACGTCACCGAACAGCGTCTGCAGCGGCTGGACGGTGCCGTGGTCGACGTCCATGCTGGACGAGATCGCCACGTCGACGCCCGCTTCCCACAGCGCCTCCGCACATCGCGGTGGCGATGTCCTCGGGCACGTCGAGCGGTCCGGCGTACGTGCCGTAGTCGCCGACGCCGGTCGCCGCGGTGCCGATGCAGAACGGTGGCATCAGGCGGTAGAAGAATCCGTTGTAGTGGTCGGGCGAGAAGATCACCACCAGTTCGGGATCGAAGGCGCGCGACGAACTCGCGCGCGTCCGCCAGCGCGGCGTCGATGTCGTCAAGGAGTTCCGGAGACGGTCCCGGCAGATTCAGCAGCGGGCTGTGCGACATGCAGCACAGCGCGATTTGCGTTTGAGGGCTCATGGCGGCTACCTCCTTCCTCGGTTAGGCATAGGACGTCGAAGAGTGCGGTGCTCAACTCCGGTGCGAGCTGGGCGATGCAGGCGCCGGCGATGCACCGGTCGGGCCGCAGGAACGAGCACCGACTCGGCGTGCGCGTCGAAGAACGCCTTGAGCGCACCGGTGCGGTCGCCGACGATCGACGACCTCGGGATCGTCGTGCCCGGTCCAGTGCAGTTGGGTCAGCGGCCGCGCGGCGATGAACGTGGCTCCCAATGCCTTCCACCGGGCGAACGCGCCGTCGCCGAGGAGGGCACGCGGATTGTTGTTCCAGCTCAGCACGGCGAACCCGGGGCCGATGCACGTCGTCGAGGAGCACGTTCTCGGTGTCGCGGGTGTCGACGCGGGGCTGGATGAACAGCGTGCCCGTCGGCGAGGTGGCCGACCGTGGCTCGACATGCGCGATGGCGCCCTGGTCGTAGCGCGGCATCGGCTTGAACCGCATCTCGAGGATGTAGCGCTTGAGCGTCGGCACGACCGATGCGGCCCGAATCACGCGGTCCCGCACGGCCGCAACCCTGCGGTCGGTCGGCGAGATGACCCGGCCGACCATGGTGGACAGGTCGATCATGGCGCGGGCGTGTTTGCGGCGCTCCGCGTCGTAGGTGTCGAGCAGACCCGTCGCCGGCCTGGCCGGTGACCACCGCGGCCAGCTTCCAGCCCAGGTTCGCCGCGTCGCGGATGCCGCTGTTGTAACCCTGCCCCTGCCACACCGGCATCAGGTGGGCGGCGTCGCCGGCCAGCAGGACGCGGCCCTTGCGGAACGCGCCCGCGATGCGCGAGTGGTGGGTGTACACCCGGTGCCGGATCACGTCGACGCGCTCGGGATGCGGTACGAACGGCGCCAGCATGCGGGCGATGAACTCCGGTCGCTCGACCTGCTCGTCGGTCTCGTCGGCGTGAATCATGAACTCGAAGCGGCGAATTCCGTGCGCGATCGAGATGGAGGCGTAGGGCCGCGCCGGATCGGCACCGACCTCGCTGTTGGGATGGCCGAGCGGATCGCTGGCGAGATCGATGACCAGCCAGCGCGTCGCCGAGGTGGTGCCGTCGAACGACACGCCCATCAGGCCCCGCGTCGCGCTGCGGCCGCCGTCGCAGCCGACGACGTAGCGCGCGGTCACGGTCGACGGCTCCCCCGCGATCGCCGACCGTCACGCCGTCGGCGGTCTCCTCGCACGACTCCATCCGGGCGTTCCAGGCCACGTCGACGCGAGTCGAAGCGGTCCAGGCCGCGCAGCAGTTCGGCGTCGACCATCGGCTGAACGAAGCCGTTGCGCTTCGGCCAGCCGAAACGTGCGTCGGGAGGCGCCATCTCGGCAAGCAGCCGACGGTTGCCGTCGAAGAACCGCAGGATCTGGTTGGGCACGGTGTGCGGCAGGACGTGCTCGACGAGGCCGATGGACTGGAACGTCCGCAGCGCCTCGTCGTCCAGGCCGACCCCGCGGGGATAGTCGATCAGGTTCTCGCGCTCGTCGACGACGAGCGTCCGAATCCCTTGCAGGCCGAGGAAGTTGGCCAGCGTCAGCCCGACCGGTCCGGCTCCGACGATCAGCACGTCGACGTCTGTTGCTTCGTTGGCAGCCACTCAACGCCCCAGCAGGAAGTCGATGTGCAGGCGGTTGAACGTCTTGGCGTCCTCGTACTGCGGCCAGTGACCGCAGTCGGCCATGACCTCGAACCGGGCGCCGGGGATCATCGAGGCGATGCGGCTGCCCTCGCTGACGTCGGCGGTGGGATCGTCGCTGGTCCACAGCACCAGCGTGGGCGCCGTGATCGCGCCGTACTCCTTGGGTCCGAGCAGGTTTCGCGCGCGGATCTCGGGATCCTGCAACGCCATGATGTCGCTCATCGCCGAGACGAAGCCGGGTTGGCGGTACACCCGCTGCCGGCTGGCGACGATGTCGTCGTAGTCCTTGGTCTTGTCGGCCATCAGCCACTTGATCCGCGCCTGCACGGTCTCCCAGGTCGGGTTCTCGGCGGCGGCCATCGACAGGGTGATGATGCGCTTCATCACGACGGGGTCGGCCTGCGAACCGCCGGCGGTGTTGAGCACCAGCCGGTCGATGCGGTCGGGATGGTCGGACGCGGCACGGGCGGCCACCCAGCCGCCGAGCGATTCACCCGACAGGTGCACGCGGTCGGCGCCGATGGCGTCGAACACCGCCAAGAGGTGGTCGACGTAGTGCCGCACCTCGAGCGGATGACCCGGCTTGTCGGTGTAGCCGTGGCCGAGCATGTCGATCGACCACGTCGAGAAGTGCTCGGCGTGCGCCTCGAGATTGCGGACGTAGGCCTCCGCGTGGCCGCCCGATCCGTGCAGCAGCACCAGCGTCGGCTTGCTCGCGTCGCCCGCGTGCAGGTAACGCGTCCGCACTCCTGCCTGCGTCGAGGAACCCCTGCGAGAACGGGACGCCCTGGAGGTCACTCCAGACGCTCTCGAACTCCGTCATTCAGGCCCCTTCCGCCATCGGTGATGGAAATCTCATTCTCTTGTAGCGCGAGCAATGTGTGCTAATATCGCACATCAATGTGCACTATGTATAGAGCATCACTCTCACGATGACGTCTGTCAAGGACGATGGCGACGCGCCCGACCGGATCGCGGCCGGCTCGCAGACGCTGGCCCGGGGACTGTCGGCGCTGCAGGCCGTCTCCAGTTCGCCCGTCGGGAATGACCGCGCAGCAGGTCGCCGACCACGTCGGCGTGCACCGCACCATCGCCTACCGGCTGCTGTCCACGCTGGCGCAGTTCCGCTACGTGGTGAAGGGCGAGGACGGGCGCTATCGGCCGGCCGCGGCGCTCGCGGTGCTCGGCGCGTCGTTCGACAACAACTTGCGCCAGCTCAGCGTGCCGACGCTGCGCACACTGGCCGACGACCTCGGCACGACGGTGTCGCTGCTCGTCGCCGAGGGCGACCAGCAGGTGGCGGTCGCGGTGATCGTGCCGACGCTGGTCTTCTACCAACTGTCGTTTCACGAGGGCAGCCGGTATCCGCTCGAGCGGGGCGTCCGCAGGCATCGCGCTGCTGGCCTGCATGCCGCCCCGGCCGGGCGAACGCGATCTGGTGCCGCGCACCCGCGAACAGGGCTGGGTGATGACGCACGGCGAGATCGAGCCCGACACGTACGGCCTGGCCGTGCCGGTGCGCCGCAGGCCGCCGTCGCCGCCGACGTGCATCAACCTCATCTCACACCGCGAGGATGCGCTGCTAAAAGGGCGCGACGCGGTGATCGAGGCGGCCGGGCAGCTGGCTCGAATCCTTGGCTGACAACGTAATTCGGAAGGGTGACGCAGTGACTAGCGATTGGGACCACGAGGTCGACGTCGTCGTGCTCGGCACCGGCGGCGCGGGACTGACTGCCGCGCTGACCGCCGCGGTGGGCGGCGCGTCGGTGGCGGTGTACGAGAAGTCCGACACGGTCGGCGGCACCACGGCGGTGTCGGGCGGCATCGTGTGGATTCCCGCGCACCATCGCTCCGCCGCCGGCGAACTCACGGTGGACGACGCGATGCGCTACCTGGAGGCGCAATCGCTGGGTGCGATGGACACCGAACTCGTCGAGACGTTCGTCCGCACCGGGCCCCGAGATGCTGGACTTCGTCGAAGCGCACAGCGAGCTGCAGTTCGAGATCGCCGAGGGCTTCCCCGATTACAAGCCCGAACTGCCCGGCGGACGCCCGTCGGGTGGACGCTCACTCAACGCCAAGCCGTTCGACCTCGCCCGCCTGGACGACTGGGGCAAGCGCATCACGTCGTTCCCGGCCGACTGGAGCAACGTCGGCATCGACGCCGAGACACGGGC
This sequence comes from uncultured Actinomycetota bacterium, assembly GCA_963849055.1. GTDB lineage: Bacteria > Actinomycetota > Actinomycetes > Mycobacteriales > Mycobacteriaceae > Mycobacterium. The sequence continues at coordinate 695,857 of CAWKFI010000006.1, read as the reverse complement.
CCGGATCCACGCGTCGGTCGACGAGTCGTTGGCCGACCCCTGCGTGGCAGGCACCGCGTTGATCGCCGGACTGCTCAAGGGTCTGCTCGATCTCGGTGTCGTGCCCGTCACCGACGCGCGGGCGCGTCGAGCTGATCGCGGATGATGGCCGGATCGTCGGTGTGCGGATCTCGCACGGCGGCAAGCGACATTCGCGTGCGCGCCCGTCGCGGCGTCGTGCTGGGCACCGGCGGCTTCGAATGGGACCCCACGCTCGTCGAGGCCTACCTGCGCGGACCCATGCACGGCCCGGTGTCGCCGCCGAACAACACCGGCGACGGGTTGCGCATGGCGATGGCGCACGGCGCCGACCTGGCCAACATGGGCGAGGCGTGGTGGGTGCCGATCGTCCAGATTCCCGGCGACACCATCGACGGGCACCAGCGCAGCCGCAGCGTGCGCCTGGAACGCACCCGTCCGCGCAGCATCATCGTCAACCGGGCGGGCAAGCGGTTCCTCAACGAGGCCGGCGAGTACAACTCGATGGCGGGCCCGTTCCACCATCTCGATCCGCGCTTCGGGTACCTCAACGACCCGGCGTGGATCGTGTTCGACGCGCTGCACCTGAAGAAGTACGGCTTCCTCGGCATCGAACCCGACGCCGCGGTGCCCGACTGGTTCTGCAGGTCCGCGGATCTGGCCGAGCTCGGCGCCAAGACCGGCATCGACGCCGACGGGCTGGCCCGCACGATCGAGGCGTGGAATCGCAACGTCGCCGACGAGGTCGATCCCGACTTCGGCCGTGGCTCAAGCGCTTACGACGGCTACTGGGGCGATCCCACGGCCGCCACCCCGGCACTGCAGACGCTCGGACCCATCGACACCGCGCCGTACTTCGCGGTGCCGGTCACCGTGGGCGCGATGGGCACCAAGGGCGGACCGCGCACCGACGGCGACGGACGCGTCCTGCACGTCAGCGGCGAGCCGATCGACGGGCTGTACGCCGCGGGCAACGCGATGGCGGGCGTGACGGGCAAGGCCTACGGCGGCGCGGGCGGAACCCTGGGCCCCGCCATGGTGTTCGGCTACCGGGTGGGACGGGCGCTCACGCGTCTAGTCCACGCCGAGCGTGCGCGTGTGTGCGAGGAACTTGCGTTTCTACGCACACTCGCGCACGTTCGGCGCGCGTGACTCAGTCCCTGACCTTGTCCTTGGCCGCGGACACGATGGGCGGTGCGTCCTTGTAGGACGGAATGCCATCGGACTCGAGGCCGACCGGGAAGCCGTCGTCGTGCACCTGCGCCCAGTGACTGTGGTTCAGCTCGTGCAGGGTGAAGCAGGCGTTGAGTGAGTTGTAGAAACCCTGGTTGTCCATGGTCTGGTTGACCGATTCCTTGACCAGCAACGCGGCCATGGTCGGCACCTTGGCGATGCGGCGGGCGAACTCCAGCGTCTTGTCGGCCAACTCGTCCTCGGGGAACACCTTGGACACCATGCCGAGTGCGTACGCCTCGTCGACGGTCAGCGCGTCGCCGGTCAGCATCAGCTCCTTGGTCTTGCGCGGCCCGAATTCCCAGGGATGGGCGAAGTATTCGACGCCGCACATGCCGAGGCGGGTGCCGACGACGTCGGCGAATCGGGTGTTCTCCGCGGCGACGATCAGGTCGCAGGCCCACATCAACATGAGCGCGGCGGCGTACACGTCGCCGTGCACCTGCGCGACGGTGATCTTGCGCAGGTTGCGCCAGCGGCGGGTGTTCTCGAAGTAGTGGTGCCACTCCTGCAGCATCAGCTTCTCGGCGCCCTCGCGCGTGCCGCCGTTGACCGCAAAGCTCGGGTGCTGGTCGGGACCCGGCGTGTACTCGGACCGCTGGACCGCGGACCCCATGTCATGGCCCGACGAGAACATCGGTCCGATCCCGCCGAGGATGACGACGCGGACGTTGTCGTCGGCCTCCGCCTCCAGGAAGGCGTCGTGCAGGTCGACGAGCATGCCCCGGTTCTGCGCGTTGCGCGCCTCCGGCCGGTTGAGCATGATCCGGGCGATGGTGCCCTCGTCGAGGGTCTCGTACGTCACGTAGCGGTAGTCAGCCATAGTCGGACTCTATTCCTAGGAGAACGCCGTTACCGCAGGGGGTCGAGAACGACTCTAGAGCGACAGGATGGTCGCCGACGCCGTGCCGGGAGCACCGTAAACCTGGGCAAGTCCCACCCGCGGCTCGCCGGGAACCTGACGCTCGCCGGCTTCCCCACGCAGCTGGCGGACCAGTTCGTGCATCTGCCGCAGACCCGACGCGCCGATGGGCTCGCCGTTGGCGATCAGACCGCCGTCGGTGTTGACCGGAATGGAGCCGTTGATCTCGGTGGCGCCGTCGGCCAGCAGCTTCTCCTGCTCGCCGTCGGCGCACAGGCCCGTCTCCGCCATGTGGATGACCTCGGCACCGGCGTCGGTGTCCTGCAGTTGGGCGACGTCGACGTCCTCGGGTCCGATGCCTGCGACCTCGTAGGCCGCCCGCGCCGCATACACCGTCGGCGAGAAGTCCTGGTCCAGTGGCGCCGACGTCGCGTGCACCTCGTAGGCGCCGAAGCGACGGGTGCGGATCTCGGTGGCCCTGACGAACACCGGCTTGTCGGTGAAGCGGTGTGCGATGTCGCCGCGGCACATGATGACCGCGGCGGCGCCCTCGTCGGGCGCGCAGAACATGAACTGCCGCAACGGGTAGTTCAGCACCGGCGACGCCATGATGTCCTCTTCGGAGATCGGCTTGCGGCGGAACGCATTCGGGTTCAGCGCGCCGTTGCGGAAGTTCTTGGCGGCCACCTTGGCGAGCGTTTCCTCGCTGATGTTGTGGTCGTGGAGGTACTTGTTGGCCTTCATGCCGAAGAACTTGGTGGTGACGAATTGACCGTTCTCGGCGTACCACTGGGGCAGCGCCAGCTTGGCGGGATCGTCGGTGAAGGCGCCGCGCGGGTGCTTGTCCAGACCGATCGCGATGCCGATGTCGTACTTGCCGAGCCGGATGGTGTCGGCAGTCTGCTGGATGGCGCTGGCGGACGTCGCGCAGGCATTGAACACGTTGGTGAACGTGATGCCGGTGAGGCCGACGAGCCTGGTCACGGAGTCGGGGTTGGAGACCTCGTAGCTTCCGCCGAAGCCGAATTGAACGTCGCCCCACTCGATTCCGGCGTCGACAAGGGCAGATTGGATCGCCTCGGCGCCCATCTCCACGGCCGACTTGTCGAACCGGCCGAACGGATGGATGCCAACGCCGATGATGGCCACGTCGTGCGTCATGTTCGAAGTCCTTTTCTAGACCGGCTGGAACGCGAAGGTGACGATGTCGTTGCCGTCCGCGTCGGTGGCGAACGGCACCATGGTCAGCTCGACCTCCATGCCGAACTTCAGCTTCTCCGGGTCGTTTTCGGTGAGCCGGCCCTCGACGCGCACGACGTCACCGAGTTGGACGAGGCCGACGCCGAACGGAACGAAGTCCTTGCCGGTGGGCCCGATGTAGGGCGCCCCGGGCGGGAAGCCCTGCGTCGTCCACGCCACGACGGTGCCGCGCCGCGGCAGCAGGGTGTCCGACATCTCGGCCTTGCTGCACTTCGGGCAGTGCGACTGCCGGGGGAAGACAGTGGCGCCGCATGCGCCACACTCGCTGCCGATCAGCTGCGGATTGTCATCCGGCCACGTCGAGATTCCGGGGTCGATCGCCTTCTGCATGAGGCTCCTGAGGTGCGACGAAGAATACGTTCACGAAATCGTACAACATCATTCCACGAAAGTGGAAAGGTCATTCTCATCCACTGCCGTGACACTGACGTTGGTACCGCTGAGCAGGGCGTCTGCCGCCGAATAGACGTCGCAGGTGCCCTCGGCGACGGCTACGGCGAGCCCGTCGAGGCTGGCTTGGCCGCGCAGGGCGCTCTGCGCCAGCGACAGAATCTGCGCCCTGGCGCGGGCGGCGCGCCGCGCCGGGTTGTCGGTGCGGGCGTGCGCGTCGATGGCCTCGACGAGTTCGGCGATGCCCTCGTTCTGCGCGGCGATGATCTTGAGGATCGGCGCACTGGTCTCGGCGCTGCAGGTCCCGCGCCGTCTGGTCGGCGCCCTCGCGGTCGGCCTTGTTGATGGCGACGATGTCGGCCACCTCGAGCAGGCCCGCCTTCGCGGCCTGAACCGCGTCTCCCGCACCGGGATTGAGCACGACGATGGCCGGATCGGCGACCGCGGAGATCTCGATCTCGGACTGGCCGACGCCCACGGTCTCGAGCAGGATCACGTCGTAGGACAGCGCGGCCAGCAGCCGGATCGCCGCAGGCACTGCGGCGGCCAGACCACCGAGGTGGCCGCGCGTCGCCACCGAGCGGATCAGCACGTCGTGATCGTTGATGTGGGCGGCCATCCGGATCCGGTCACCCAGCAGCGCGCCACCGCTGTACGGGGACGACGGATCCACCGCGAGCACCGCGACGCGCTTGCCCTGCTGCCGGTACGCGGAGACCAGCACGGCGATGGTCGTCGACTTGCCCGCTCCCGGCGGTCCGGTGACGCCGATGACGCGTGCGGTGCGGTCGCCGATCACGGCCAGTACCTCGTCGCGGCGCGTGCTCTCGACCAGGCTCAGCAGCCGACCGGCCGCACGGGTCGATCCGTTGCGCGCCGCGGCGACGAGTTCCTCGATGGTCATCGGTGCGGCTGACTCTATCGCCCGGCTACGGCGCCGGAACCTCGATGACCGTGGCAGATCCCATACCGCCGCCGGCGCACATCGCGGCCACGCCGATGCCGCCGCCGCGCCTGCGCAATTCGTGCACCAGCGTGACGAGCATCCGCGCGCCGGTCGCCGCCACCGGATGGCCGAGCGAGCAGCCGCTGCCGCTGACGTTCACGATCTGCGGATCGATGTCGAGCATCTTGATGGTGGCCACGCACATGGCCGCGAACGCCTCGTTGATCTCGAACAGGTCGACGTCGGAGACCGACAATCCGGCCCGCTTCAGCGCCTTCGGGATCGCCTCGACGGGTGCCAGACCGGTGAAGGCCGGGTCGACGCCGACCGACGCCCACGACCTGACGGTCGCCAACGCAGGCAGCCCCAGCCGATCGCTGGCGATGACGAGCGCCGCCGCTCCGTCGTTGGCGCCACAGGCGTTGCCCGCCGTGATCGAGAAACCCTCGATCTCGGGGTGCAGGACCTTCAGCGAGGACAGCTTTTCGATGGTGGTGTCGCGTCGGGGATGTTCGTCGGTGTCGAAGACGCCATGGGGCGTGTCGATCGGGAGGATCTCCTCCTTGAAGCGGCCCTCGTCGATCGCCGCGATGGCCTTGCGGTGCGAGCCGAGCGCCCACTCGTCCATCTCCTGACGCGAGACGCCCGCCCGCACGGCGGCGTTCCAGCCGACGGTGATCGACATGTCCATGTTGGGCGCGTCGGGACGGTTGGGGTGCGTCGGCGGGAACCAGGCCACCGTCTCCTCGCCGACTACTCGGGTGAAGCGCGGCGAGGTCGACGCTGAGTTCACGCCACCCGCGATGATCAGCTGGTCCATGCCGGCCCGGATGCTGGCCGCCGCACTCTGGACGGCGGCCTGACCCGCGGCACAGTGCCGGTTCATGGCGAGGCCGGGAACAGTCTGCAGGCCCGCGGTGACGGCGGCGTGCCGCGCGATGACGCCGCCGCCGTATAGCCCTTCGCCGAGGATGACGTCGTCGACCTGGTGGGAGCCCAGTTCAGCTGCCGCGGCGCCCACCACGTGATCGGCGAGCGTGTAGGCATCGGTGTCGCGCAGCGTGCCCTTCATGGCGGTGCCGATCGGGGTGCGCAACGCGGAGACGATGACGGCTTCGGGCATGACGGGTCCTCTTTCGATCCGGAGCGAGAATGCTATTCTCGCAGTCTGAGAGTGTCAGTTGCAAGAAGGGGAATCAACATGCAGATCGACGGCAACTCCGCGATCGTCGTCGGCGGAGCGGGTGGACTTGGCGAGGCGACCGTTCGTCGTCTGCACGCCGCAGGCGCCAAGGTCGTCGTCGCCGACATGGCCGACGACAAGGGCAAGGCACTCGAGGGCGAGCTCGGTGTGCGCTACGTGCAGACCGACGCCACCTCCGAGGAATCCGTGCTCGCCGCGATCGCCGAGGCGGAGTCCCTTGGCCCGCTGCGCATCTCGGTCGACACGCACGGCGGACCGGCCGGCGGCGGACGCCTCGTCGGCAAGGACGGCTCCCCGATGGGCATGGAAGCCTTCGAAACGACCATCAAGTTCTACCTGACGGCGGTGTTCAACGTGATGCGGCTGTCCGCGGCCGCGATCGCCAAGTCGGAACCGCTCGAGGAGGGCGCCCGCGGCGTCATCATCAACACCGCGTCGATCGCCGGCTACGAGGGCCAGATCGGGCAACTCCCCTACTCGGCAGCCAAGGGCGGCGTGCTGGGCATGACGCTCGTCGCGGCGCGCGACCTGTCGCCGCTGGGCATCCGCGTCGTGACCATCGCCCCGGGCACCATCAACACCCCGGCGTACGGCAAGGCCGGCGACCAACTCGAGCAGTACTGGGGCCCGCAGGTGCCGTTCCCCAAGCGCATGGGCCGCTCGACCGAGTACGCGCAGCTGGCGCAGAGCATCGTCGAGAACGACTATCTCAACGGCGAGATCATCCGCCTCGACGGCGCACTGCGGTTCCCGCCGAAGTGAGCGAGGGCGCGCTCGACGGCAAGGTCGCATTCGTCGCGGGCGCCAGCCGCGGGATCGGCGCGACTGTCGCTGCCGCGCTGGCGGCGGCGGGCGCGGCCGTTGCCGTCGCCGCGCGCTCCGAACAGCAGGGCAAGCTGCCAGGCACCATCGGATCGGTCGCCGACGGCATCAACGCCGCGGGCGGGCGAGCGCTGCCGGTTGCATGCGACGTCACCAGCGAGGAGTCGGTCAACGCCGCGGTGGAGACCGCCGTCGCGGAGTTCGGCGGCATCGACATCCTCGTCGCCAATGCGGGCGTATTGTGGCTCGGCCCAATCGAATCCACGCCGCTGAAGCGGTGGCAGCTGTGCCTCGACGTGAACCTGACGGGCGTATTCCTGGTGACCAAGGCCGTCATCCCGCACGTGCGGGCGCGCGGCGGCGGCTCTCTGATGGCCGTCACCACCACGGGCGTCGCGATGATCGATCAGGGTGCCAACGCCTACTGGGTCTCGAAGGCCGCAGCCGAGCGCCTGTACCTCGGGCTCGCCGCGAACCTGCGCCAGGACAACATCGCCGTCAACTGCCTCAGCCCGTCGCGGGTCGTGCTCACCGAGGGCTGGCAGGCCGGCGGCGCGGGCATGGAGATCCCGCCCGAGATGGTCGAGCCGCCCGAGGCGATGGCCAACGCCGCGGTACTGCTGGCCCAACAGGACGCCTCCGGCATCACCGGCACGATCCAGCGCTCGGAAGAGCTCATCGCAAAATAGGTCGCTAGCCCGTGACGTCCCGGCCGATCAACTGGCGAGCGACAATCCACTGTTGCAATTCGTTGGCACCTTCGAAGATCTCGAGAATCTTCGCGTCGCGGTACATTTCTTCCAACCTCACCGACTCGCCGCTTTCGGCCACCTGACGGGCGAAACCGAGCGCGCCATGGATCTGGATGGCTTCGCGGACGAGGTCGTTGGCCAACCGCGTGCCATACGCCTTGGCCATCGCCGCCTCGGGTTCGGCGTGGCGATCGCCCCGATCGAGCAGCGTAGCGGCCTTCTGATAGAGGGTTCTGGCGCACTCGATCTCGGTGGCCCGCTGCGCCATCGTGAACTGCCAGTGCTGCATGGCACCCAACGGGCCGCCGAAGACATGGCGTGTGCGCAACCGTTCGACCGCGAGGTCCAGCGCCGCCTGGGCGACACCCACACCGGCAGCGCCGATTCCGACCCGTCCGCGTACCAGCGCCGACAAGGCGACACTCAGGCCGTTCCCCGCTGTGCCCAACAAGTTTTCGTGCGGAACCAGGACGTCGGTGAACACGATGTCCGCGGTGATCTGTCCACGGTGCCCCATCTTCAGATCCGGTGCGCCGATCCGGACACCCGGCGAAGACAGGTCGACCAACAACATCGTCGCCCGATTGCTGCCGGCACCGGCGCGTACGAGCACCGAGACCCAGCCAGCCACAATGCTGTTGGTGATCCAGCGCTTCCGCCCATTGAGCACGAAGCCGTCGGGCGTCTCTTCGGCGATGGTCTGCATGCGCTCTGCCGTCAGATCGGAGCTGGTCTCTGGTTCGGTGGTGGCGAATGAGAATGCCGTCTTTCCGCTGATCAACTCCGGAATGAGCCGGGCCCGCATCTCCTGGGTGGCGAACGTCAGCGTCTGAGGGACGAGGATGCACTGTCCGTCATAGACGCCCGCCATCGAGGACGAGTGATAGGCGATCTCCTCGGTGACGGTGCAGGTGCCGAGCATCGGATGCTCTAGTCCCCGACCGTAATCCGCGCCGAAGGGAACGGCGAACAGTCCCTCGTCGGCCAGGCCTCGAAACGCTTCCCAGGGAAAGCTCTCGACCGACTCCTCACGCTGGCCGATCTCGCGAGCGTGTGGGACGAGTCGACGCTCGACGGCGGCACGGGCCTGGGCCCGCAGTTCGACTATCTCGTCGGGTAGCCAGACGTCGTGCGCCATCTGCTCCTGAGTCCGCGGCACGACGGGTGCCGTTGCGGTGTCAGCGATGGCCATCGACGGTTCGGAAGACATCAGTACACAATACCAGTCACCATTGACTGGTTATTCCGCGTCCAGCGCAACACCCAACATCCGCCGCGCGACTGTCCGCCAAAGGGTCAGATGCGGGTCGGTCTCCGGATCGCGCTCGACGATCGAGTAAGTGAGGGCTACTCCGCGCATGCTGCTGAATAGCAACTCGCGTACGTCGTCGAACTCCGGGTGGCTGCTGTGGACGGGTCCGAACATCGTGGCGACGACATGCTGGATGGCTCGGCCCAATCGGTGTTCGGCCCCGGCGAGTTGGTTACGCAGCTCGTCGTCGGTACGTGCAGCTGACCAGAGTTCCATGGCGGCCCAGAAGTAGGGTTGCCAAAAGGTGCTCCACAGTAAGGCAATAGCGCGATCGACCCTGGAACCTCCGCCTGGTGCGGAGTCTTGCAGGCGCTCGAACCACTGCTCCATGTCGACGATTCGTTCGTCCGCCAGATGGTGTGCGGCCGCGACGAGCAAGGCCTCGCGCGAAGGGAAGTGATGCAGGAGCCTGCCGCGGGTAACGCCGGCACGGTCTTGGATGGCGATTGTCGTCGTGCCGCTGTAGCCGCGTTCGACCAGAAGCTCGACGGCTGCGTCCAAGATCAGCGCGTGGCTGCTGGCCCGTCGACTGGCTTGCGATCGTCGAGCTCGCGAGACGGGAGCGGTCACACCGCCAGATTAGCGTAAATCCGCTAAAAGCGGTCATGGATGACCGGATCCTGCTCGCTAGCGCGGGTGCCCTTAGTTCTTGGCGATCAGCCCGTCGACGATCTTGTTGAAGTCCGCGGTCCCGAACGACACGTACTCGGACAGGTTGGCGTAGTCCAGCGACGCCATCACCGACTTCTCGAGCTGGATGTTCATCAACCGCTTGGTGGCCTCGAGGGCCTGCTGCGGCAGCTCCATGATCTTCTTCGCGCACGCGATCGCCTCGGCCAGCGGATCGGCGACCACGTGATTGGCCATCCCCAGTTCGAGCGCTCGCGCGGCCTTGATCCGCACACCGGTGAACGCGAACTCCTTGGCCTGCAACAAGCTGATCTGTGACGGCCACACCAGTGGTCCGCCGTCGGCGGCCACCAGACCGATCGACACGTGGGGGTCGGCGAAGAACGCGGTCTCGGCCATGTAGACGATGTCCGACAGCGCGGCGAGGCTGCAGCCCAGCCCGACGGCCGGGCCGTTGACGGCGGCGACCACCGGGATGCGGCACCGCACCATTCCGATCACGAGGTCGCGGCCGTGCTTGATCGTCTTCTGCCGCAGGGCTTCGTCGTTGCGGAGTTCGTCGAGGTAGTTGAAGTCACCACCGGCCGAAAAAGCCCGTCCCGCACCGGTGATCACGGCCGCTCGCGCGCCGGCGTCCTCGTTGAGTGCTTCCCAGATCTTGGCCAACCCGACGTGCAACGCGTCGTTGACCGCGTTGAGCTCATCCGGGCGGTTGAGCGTGATGATCCGAAGACCACCTTCGGCCTTCACGTCGATTTCGTCTGGCATGTCGTACATCAGTTCCCCAATCCAAGAATCCGCTGCGCGATGATGTTCTTCTGAATCTGCGACGTACCGCCCATCACGCTCTGCGCGCGGCTGTACATGTAGGCCCCGAACAATTCGGGATCGCTGGTGCCCACCGTCGCAAGCGCGGCGTGGCCGACCGATTGCTCCACCCACGTCATGAGCAGCTTGTCCAATGACCCTTGCGGGCCGTGTTGAATGCCGTCGAGCTGCTCCGACAGCCGCCGGCGCACGTGCAGCCGCAGCATCTCGGTCTGCACCCACGCCCAGGACAGTTCGCCCGGTGCGTCACCGTCGACTCGAGCATTCAACTGGCGCACCAGCTTTCCGTAGCGGGCCGAGAAGCCCAGCGTCGACGGTTCGCGCTCGTGGCTCACCACCGTCATGGCCAGCTTCCACCCGTCACCAGGCGCGCCGACCATGTTCTCCGCCGACACCCTGGCACCGTCGAACTCGACCTGGCCGAACTCCTTGGTGACGCCGCTGATCATCTTCAGCGGGCGCTGCTCGATGCCCGGCTGGTGCATGGGGACGATGAACGCCGAGATGCCCTTGTGCTTGGGCACGTCCTTGTCGGTCCTGCGCCAACACGAGGCACCAGTCGGCGACGTCGGAGTAGCTGGTCCAGATCTTGTGGCCATGGATGACGTACTCGTCGCCGTCAGCGGGTCGCCGTGGTGGTCAGCGATGCGAGGTCTGAACCCGCGCCGGGCTCGCTGAAACCCTGGCACCACCGCTCGGTGCCGTTGATCATGCCGGGCAGAAAGCGTTGCCGCAGTTCCTCGTCGCCGTGATGGCTCAGCCCGACGACGAGGTACCCCAGGCTTGGCCGCGCCGGCGCACCGGCCTTCGCGATCTCCTCGTCGACGATGACGTCGTAGACCGGCGGCAGCTCCTGCCCGCCGTACGCCTTCGGCCACGACGTGCCGAAGAAGCCCGCCGCGTAGAGCGCCTGATGCCACTCGCCCTGCTTGGCCCAGTACTCGTCACCCGAGGTGGGGAACTTCCCCTTCTGCTCGGTCAGCCAGCCGCGCAACCGATCCCGGAATGCGGCTTCCTCCGGCGAGTCACGAAAGTCCAATTGTCAACTCCTCCAGCTTGACCGGCCACAACTCGGTTGCGGCCAGCACCCGACGCAAGTACACGTGCGCGAGACATTCCCAGGTATTGCCGATGCCGCCGTGGACCTGGATCGACGTCTCGCACACCGTCATCGCGGCGCGCGCAGAGTAGATCTTGGCGACGCGGCCGGCTTCGATGGCCTCGGCGACCGGAAGCTCGTCGACGGCCCACGCGGCGTGACGCAGCACGCTGGTCGCACCCTCGATCAACGCCAAACTCTCCGCCAGCAGATGCCCGACGGCCTGATAGGAGCCGATCGTCGACCCGTACTGTTCGCGCACCTTGGCGTATTCGGTCGCCAGGGCGAGCGTGCCGCGGGCCGCACCGACCAGATCGGCCGTCGTCGCGGTCAGCGCGAGCGCATACCAGCGGCCGGCGTCCTCCTCGGTGAGATCGCTCAGTTCGGGTGGCGACTCCACCGCTCCCGCAAGGCTTCCCGTCAAGTCGACGGACTCGTACTCCGCCGTCGTCGCCGGCACCTCCCGACCCAGACGGCGGGCGAGGTCGTCGGCCAGCACCGGGCCGAGGAACGGCACGTCGACGAGTCCGCGGGCGAACTCCTCGGCGACGATCGCGACCTCGACACCGGACGCCTCGTCCGAGCGCAGAGAGCGCCAGCCGGTCGAGGCGACCGTCTTCTCCAGCCGCGCGACGCGACCGTCGTCGTCCAGATCGGCGACCGACCCTGGCCCGAGATCGTCGGCCAGTTTGGCCGCGGCGTCCCGTAGTTGTTGTTGTTCGGCCGTCAGACGGACGTCCATAGCCGCTCCTTTAGCACTCGGCGTAAAACCTTTCCTGAAGGGAGACGGGGAATCTCGGGAACGAACACCACCCGGCTCGGTCGCTTGTAGGACGCCAGCCGATCGGCGACGAGCGCGATCAACTCGTCGGCCTCCACAGCCCCGGATCGCAATACCGCGGCGACGATGGCCTCGCCGTTGGCCGCGTCCGGGACACCGAACACCGCGCAGTCGGCGACCGCGGGGTGACCGTGCAACACGGCCTCCACCTCGGCGGGTGCCACCTGGAACGCCGCGCACCTTGATCATTTCCTTTGCGCGGTCGGTGATTCGCAGCCAGCCCTCGTCGTCGAGGTGACCGATGTCGCCCGTGCGGTACCAGCCGTCGGCGACCGCCGAGGCGGTGGCGTCGTCGGGCAGATAGCCGGCCATCACCGACGGTGACGACACCTGGATCTCGCCGACCTCCCCCGGCCCTACTGGCTGGCCGGTGTCCAGTGACACGATCCGGATCTGCACGCCGGGCACGGCACGCCCGACGGTGTCCAGCTGCGCGCCGTCGAGCGCGTTGCAGGAGATGACCGGCAACTCGCTGGCGCCGTACGCCGTCACCCAGGACACCCCCACCCGCGCGGTGACTTCGTCGGCGACGCTCTTGGTCACGGGGGTCGCGCACCACATGACGTAGCGCAGCGACGACAGGTCGTAGGACTCCAGCCGGGGATGCGCGGCCAACGCCAGCGCGATGGGCGCGACGGCCATCTCGATGGTGATCCGGTCGGCTTCGATGTGGCGCAGCATCGCGTCGACGTCGAACCGCGGATGCAACCGCACCCACGCCCCGGCGTCGAGCACGGTGGCGATGTTGAGCAGACCAAGGATGTGCGACGGCGGCGTCATGATCTGCATCCGGTCGGCCGACGTCATGCCGAGCGCTGACCGCCAGTGCGCGACGGCCGCGGCGAAGGCGCCGTGCGTATGCCGCACCGCCTTGGGCATCCCGGTGGTGCCCGAACTGAATACGAAGAGGGCGTCGGACGTGGCGTCGGGCGCATCGAATTCCCGCAGGCCGGGCGTCAGGGGTTCGTCGAGATGCAGCATCGGCATCAGATCGGCCAGCACCGGGTTGTCCCCCACCGCGTGAGCGGGCTTGGTCAGCGCCAGCGCGTGCTCGACCTCGGCCCGCTTCCACGACGAGCTCATCAGCACCACCGCGGCACCCAGACCCCAGATGGCCCGCATCGCGACGACGAACTCGGGACGATTGGACGACATCAGCGCGACGCGCTCCCCGGCACGCACCCCACGCTGCTCGAGCGTGGTGGCCATTCCGCTGGTCAGCGCGTCGATGTCAGAGCGGGTGTACTGCCTGTCCCCGAACGCGAGCAGGACCGGCTCAGTCACGTGTCGACCCTTCCTGCCTGGTCCGTAGGATGAGCTTGAGAATACCCTATCTTTATTGGAGAATAGCATTCTCGCTACGACAGAATCTTGATGCCAGGAGTGAACTGATGACCGCAGACCCGGTACCGACCGAAGAGGCCGGTGGCGAGGTGACGATCCTCCTCGACCGCAAGAAGGTCTCCGTCACCCGGATGCCCGGCGAGACGCTGCTCGAGAGCGCGCGACGGGCCGGCCTGACGCCACCGTTCTCCTGCGAGGCGGGCAACTGTGGCACCTGCATGGCGAAGCTGACCGACGGCAGCGCGACGATGCGCGTCAACGACGCTCTGATGGATGACGAGGTCGCCGACGGTTACGTGCTGACGTGCCAGGCCGTTCCGGATACCGCGTACGTCACCGTGGACTACGAGGACTGAGAGTCCGTCACCGGGTTGTGCTCGCCGAGCAGCGGCGGCGGGCCGTACTCGGGCTCGTAGCCGACGACGCGAATGGAACTGCGCACCAGCCGGTAGTCCCCCGCCGACACGACGACCTCGGGGGTGGCTTGCAGCGCCTCGGGCAGTGAACGGACCGCAGCCGCAGGGATTCCGAGCGGCTGCAACCTCGCCTCCCAGCCCAACGCGGTGTCTCCTGCGAGCGCGCCCGCCACCAGCGCCAGCACCTCGTCACGGTTGGCGGCGCGTTCGGCCATCGTCGGATATCCGGTGATGCCCGCCTCTGCGGAGAACGACCGCCAGAATCCGTCGTGCGTGATGAACAGGGCAAGGTAGCCATCGGCGGTGGTGAACAGTTGCGCCGGAACGTAATACGAATGCGCGCCGTTCGGATGGCGTCGCGGCTCGATGCCGTCGTTGAGGTAGGCCGACGCGCGGTAGTTCAGTTGCGACAGCATCACGTCGCGCAGCGAGACGTCGACCTGCCCGCCGCGACCCGACACGATCTGAGCGAGCAGGCCCAGCGCGGCGGTCAACCCGGTCGAGTTGTCGGCCGACGAGTAGCCAGGCAACGTCGGCGGCCCGTCGGGATCGCCGGTGAGGGCCGCGATTCCGGTCGCGGCCTGGATGACGTAGTCGAACGCCGGATCGTCACCCGCCTCGAGGCCGTATCCCGTCAGCGCGACGCAGACGATCTTCTCGTTGTACTTCCGCAACTTCTCATAGGTCAGCCCGAGCTTGCGGATGCCCGAGGGCTTCAGATTCACCAGCAGCGCATGCGATTCCGCGACCAGCTCACCCAAGCCGGCGCTGGCCTTCCTCGGTCGCCAGCTCCATGCAGACGCTGCGCTTGCCGCGGTTGAGACTCGCGAAGTAGCTGTCGCTGACCTGACGCGAGATGTCGCCGCCGGGCGGCTCGATCTTCGTCACCTCGGCGCCGAGATCGGCGAGCATCATCGTGGCGTACGGGCCCGCCAGCATGTGGCCGACCTCGAGAATGCGGATGCCGGCAAGGGACCGGTCACCGTGCCTCGGCTCTTCGCGCAGGCGCTCATCGCACGGCCTTGGCCAGTTCCCCGATCATCTCCCGGGTCCGGTACTTGGAGGCGACGAGCTCGTCGCGGGTGTCGCCGATCGGCAACAGGCGCACCGACAGATCCGTCACGCCGGCGTCGGCGAACTGCCTGAACCGCGCCAGGATCGAGTCTTCGTCGCCCGCCGCGCACAGGTCGCCGACGTTGCGGGCATCGCCACGATCGAGCAGCCGCTGGTAGTTCGGCGACGTCTCCGCTTCGGACAGAATCCGGTTGGCCCGTTCCTTCGCGGCGTCGATCTCGGAGTTCGCGCACAGACACACCGGGATGCCCGCGACGATCCGCGGCGCGGGCCGACCAGCGTCGGCCGCCGCCTTGGTGATTCGCGGCGCGATGTGGTCGCCGATGGCGCGCTCGTCGGCCATCCACAACACGGTGCCGTCGGCGTGCTCGCCTGCGATCTTCAGCATCACCGGACCCAGCGCCGCGACCAGCACGGGCAGCGGCGCTACCGCGGGCAAGTCCAGCGGGTTGTGCACGGTGAACGTGTCGTTCTCGACGTCCACCGGGCCCGGGTTGGCGAGCGCGGCGTGCAACACCTCGAGGTAGTCGCGGGTGTAAGCCGGCGGGCTTCTCGTACGGCAGGCCGAGCATGTCCTTGACGATCCAGTGGTGCGACGGCCCGACGCCCAGCGCCAGCCGGCCCGCCGCCACGGCGTGCACCGACAGCGCCTGGCGCGCCAAGGCGATCGGATGCTGCGCCTGCAGCGGCACGACGGCCGTGCCCAGTTCGATCGTGGTGGTGCGGCCGGCCATCAGCGTGACCATCGTCAACGCGTCGAAGTCGTTGGGCACCTGCGGCATCCACGCGGTGTCCATGCCCGCGGACTCGGCCCACTCGATGTCGGAGATCAGCTTGGCGACCTTGCGGGCGCCATCGCCACGCTCGGCACCGATCATCACACCAAGTCTCATGCCACTCCCCTAGCCGTTCGCACGTCGTCGAGCGAGCCCGTCACTCCGCCACCCGCTCCGACGTCAGCGCACGAACACCGGTCACCAGGTCCTCGAGCGGCGTTCCGGTCGGAAACACCGCCGCGGCACCGGCATCCAAGCAGCTTCTGCACGTCGGCCTGCGGAATGGTGCCGCCCACGACGACGGCGATGTCGCCCGCGTCGGCAGCGCGCAACGCCTCCACGACGCGGCCCGTGAGCGCGACGTGCGCGCCCGACAGGATCGACAGGCCCACCAGGCTGACGTCTTCCTGCAACGCGATCGACACGATGTCCTCGATCCGCTGCCGGATGCCGGTGTAGATCACCTCGAAGCCGGCGTCGCGCAGCGTGCGCGCGACGATCTTGGCCCCGCGGTCATGCCCGTCCAGGCCGGGCTTGGCGACCAGCACCCGGGCCGGGTTTGGTTGGGACACAGCTGCATCACTCATCAGAACACCACCGGTTGCTGGAACTCGCCCCACACGGCCTTGAGCGCGGACACCATCTCGCCGACGGTGCAGTACGCGTTCGCGCAGTCGATCAGTCGATGCATCAGGTTGTCGGTGCCCTCCGCCGACCGCGACAGCGCGGCCAGCGCCTCCTTGACCGCGACGTCACTGCGCTCGGCCTTCACCTTCGCCAGCCGCTTGAGCTGCAAGTCGCGGCCCTCGGCGTCGAGCTCGTAGGTGTCGATGTCCGGCGGCGGCTCCTCGGCGACGAACCGGTTGACGCCGACCACCGGACGCTCACCCGACTCGACCTCCTGGTGGATCTTGAACGCCTCGTCGGCGATCAGGCCCTGCAGGTAGCCGTCCTCGATGGAGCGCACCATGCCGCCGTGCTTTTCGAGGTCGTCCATGATCTCGATGATCTTGGCCTCGGTGGCGTCGGTGAGCGCCTCGACGAAGTAGGAGCCACCCAGCGGGTCGGCCACCTTCGTCACGCCCGGTCTCGTAGGCCAGGATCTGCTGCGTGCGCAGCGCCAGCGTCGCCGACTCCTCGCTGGGCAGCGCGAACGGCTCGTCCCAGGCGGCGGTGAACATCGACTGCACGCCGCCGAGCACCGCGGCCATCGCCTCGTAGGCCACCCGCACCAGGTTGTTCTGCGCCTGCGGCGCATACAGCGACGCACCGCCCGCGACACAACCGAACCGGAACATCGACGCCTTGTCGGTGGTGGCGCCGTAGCGCTCGCGCACGATCGTCGCCCAGCGCCGCCGCCCGGCCCGGTACTTGGCGATCTCCTCGAAGAAGTCGCCGTGCGTGTAGAAGAAGAACGAGATCTGCGGCGCGAACTTGTCGATGGTCATCCGGCCGCGCTCGACGACGGTGTCGCAGTAGGTGACACCGTCGGCCAGCGTGAACGCCATCTCCTGCACGGCGTTGGCGCCGGCATCGCGGAAGTGCGCACCCGCCACCGAGATCGCGTTGAACCGCGGCACCTCGGCGGCGCAGAACTCGATGGTGTCGGCGATCAGGCGCAGCGACGGCTCGGGCGGCCAGATCCAGGTGCCGCGCGACGCGTACTCCTTGAGGATGTCGTTCTGGATGGTGCCGGTGAGCTTCTCGCGCGGCACGCCCTTCTTCTCGGCCGCGGCGACGTAGAGCGCCAGCAGGATGGCCGCGGTGCCGTTGATGGTGAAGCTGGTGCTGATCTTGTCCAGCGGGATGCCGTCGAACAGGATCTCGGCGTCGGCCAGCGTGTCGACCGCGACGCCGACCCGGCCGACCTCCTCGCCGAACTCGGCGTCGTCGGAGTCGTAACCGCACTGCGTGGGCAGATCCAGCGCCACCGACAGCCCGGTGCCGCCCTGGCCCAGCAGATACCGATACCGCTGGTTGGACTCCTCGGCGGTGCCGAAGCCCGAATACTGGCGGAAGGTCCACGTCTTGCCGCGGTAGCCGGACGCGAAGTTGCCCCGGGTGAACGGGTACTCGCCGGGCGCGGGCGGGTCGGCCGCGCGGTCGGCGGGCCCGTAGACGGGCTCGAGCGGGATGCCCGACGGGGTCTGAACTGCTCACTCATCGAGGGATAACGTACTTGCAAAAAATGAGAATGCCAATACCGCACAGCGGAAACATGCCGGCGCGCTAGCGATCCCGTGGCACGTCAGCGGCATGACGGCCGCGCGCGACGTTCCCCCTGACACAGCGCGCTCGGACGAATGTGCGAGCATGGGACTTGCAGAAAATGAGAATGTCCCTACCCTTCGGCTACCATCGGGACATACGTGACCTGAGGAGGCTCATGTCCAGCGATCCGCAATCGCTCGCCGACCGCACGCTGGTGGTGTCCGGCGGCAGCCGCGGCATCGGCCTGGCGATCGCGCTCGGCGCCGCCAAGCTCGGCGCCAACGTCGTCCTGCTCGCCAAGACCAGCGAACCGCACCCGAAGCTGCCCGGCACCGTGCACACCGCGGTCGCCGAGGTCGAGGCGGCCGGCGGCAAGGGCCTCGCCGTCGTCGGCGACGTCCGCAAGGAAGAGGACGTGCAGCGCGCGGTCGATGCGGCCGTCGAGCACTTCGGCGGCATCGACATCGTCGTGAACAACGCCAGCGCGATCGCGACCGAACCGACCGAGCAGCTGTCGGCGAAGAAGTTCGACCTGATGATGGACATCAACGTGCGCGGCACGTTCCTGCTCACCAAGGCGGCGCTGCCGCACCTGCGCAAGTCGGCGAACGCGCACGTGATGACGCTCGCGCCGCCGCTGAACATGAACCCGTACTGGCTCGGCGCGCACCCGTCGTACACGCTGTCCAAGTACGGGATGACGCTGCTGTCGCTGGGCTGGGCCGCCGAGTACGCCGAAGCCGGAATCGGATTCAGCTGCCTGTGGCCGCAGACCTACATCGCGACGTCGGCGGTGACCAACCTGGCCGGCGGCGACGAGCTCGTGAAGCGCGTCGCGCAGCACCGGACATCATGGCCGACGCCGCGGTCGCGATCCTGACCAAGCCCGCCGCCGAGGCCAACGGCCAGTGCTTCATCGACGCCGACGTTCTGACCGCATCCGGGAGTCACCGACCTGTCCCGCTACGGCGGTGGCGACGACCCGATGTGGGATATCTTCCTGGACAAGTCATGAGTATCTCGCTGCTGCTGGAGATGGCGTCCTCGGCCAACCCCGACCGCACGGCCGTCGTCTCCGACGACCTCCGGCTCACCGCCGAGGAACTGAGCACGCTGGCCGACGGCGGAGCCGGCGTGATCGCCGCGTCCGGCGCCCAGCACGTCGCCTACGTCGGCACCGGCGGCGCGATGTTGCCGCTGCTGCTGTTCGCCGCGGCGCGCGCCGCGGTGCCGGTCACGCCGCTGAACTACCGGCTGTCCGCCGACGGACTGCGCGCGCTGATCGACCGCCTGCCCGACCCGCTGGTGGTCGTCGACGACGAGTACCGCGACGCCGTCGGGCCACGGGCTACCGGGTGATCGGCTCCGGCGAGTTCGTCGAGGCGGCCCGCACCGCCGAGCCCGCGGTCGAATTCGCCGACCCCGACGCCGTGGCCGTGGTGCTGTTCACCTCGGGCACCACGTCACGCCCGAAGGCCGTCGAACTCACCCACAACAACCTCACCAGCTACGTCACCGGCACCGTCGAGTTCGACTCCGCCGAGCCCGGTGACGCCGCACTGATCTGTGTGCCGCCCTACCACATCGCCGGCGTCAGCGCGGCGCTGTCGAATCTGTACTGCGGGCCGAAAGATGGTGTACCTGCGCCAACTTCGACGCACGCGAGTGGGTCCGGCTGGTCGGCGCCGAGGGCGTCACGTCGGCCACCGTGGTGCCGACCATGCTCGACCGCATCGTCACCGTGCTGGAGGCCGCAGAGCACCGCACTGCCGAGCCTGCGCACGCTGGCCTACGGCGGCTCCAAGGTCGCGCTGCCGCTGGTGCGCAAGGCGCTGTCGCTGCTGCCCGAGGTCGGGTTCGTCAACGCCTACGGGCTCACCGAGACCAGCTCCACGATCGCGGTGCTCACCCCCGACGACCACCGCGACGCGCTCGCGCGCGGCCGACGACGCGGTCGCCCGCCGGCTCGGCTCGGTCGGTCAGCCGGTGCCCGGCATCGAGGTGCAGATCCGCGCCGACGACGGCACCGTGCTCGGCCCGGGCGAGACCGGCGAGCTGTTCGTCCGCGGCGAGCAGGTGTCGGGCCGCTACACCGACATCGGCTCGGTGCTCGACGCCGAAGGCTGGTTCCCCACCAAGGACGTCGCGTCGCTCGACGCGGACGGCTACCTGTTCATCGGCGGCCGCTCCGACGACACCATCATCCGCGGCGGCGAGAACATCGCGCCCGCCGAGATCGAGGACGTCCTCGTCGAGCACCCGCACGTGCGTGACTGCGCGGTCGTCGGCGCCGACGATCCCGAGTGGGGCCAGATCATCGTCGCGGTCGTGGTGCCCACCGCCGGCACCGACCCCGACCCCGACGAACTGCGCGAACACGTCCGCGGGCAACTGCGCGGATCCCGCACCCCCGACCGGGTGGTGTTCCGCGACGAACTGCCCACCAACGCGACCGGCAAGGTGCTGCGCCGCGAACTCGTCGCCGAACTGAACGCCCAACAGACCGCCGCCACCAAGGAGCCAGCATGATCAAGAACGGCACCCGCCTGCAGAGCCAGGTCTGCGACACCCAGGTCATCGTCGTGCGCAGCGCCGACAGCCTCGACGACCTGCGCGCCGGCGGCGCACCGATGGTGCCCGATCGGCGGCAGACGTCACCGCGGGCCTCGACCTCGACCCGGCGCTGTCCGACGGCAACCTGATGGGCAAGCGCTACGTCGACGACGCCGGCGCCGAGGTGCTGGTGACCAAGGCGGGCAAGGGCACGCTGAGCATCGGCGCCACGCCGCTGAGCCATCAAGGAAGCCAAGCCGCTGCCCGCCAGCGACTAACGCTCGGGACCCGCCACGGTCGACGACAATCGTCACCGTGGCGGACGAGATCGTTCTCAGCATGCAGGACCTGCGTAGCGTCGCCGGATACGCCGCGGAGTGCGCGCAGGAAGCGCTGGAGATCTTCGAGAATGCGCGTCCTGCGGACCCCCGACCTCGCGACGCGATCGACGCAGCATGGGCCTTCGCCCGGGGCGGCAAGCGCGGGAAGACGCTGCGCGACACCGCCTGGGCGGCGCTGCGGGCAGCCAAGGAGACGGACATCCCGGGCGTGAGCGACGCCGCACGCGCGGCGATGGCCGCGGCGTCCGCCGCCTACCTGCATCCACTGCGCCGACGCTCATCAGGTCAAGCACATTCTGGGTGCGCCCGCGCACGCGGCGCGAGCAGCGGAACTCGCTGCGGGCGACGATCGGAGTGTCGGCGCCGATTCCATCGAGCGAGCTCGCCGGCGCGCGACGCCCGCCGTCGTCGACGTGCTGAGCCGCTACCCCGCTGCCCCGTCGGGCGGCGGACGCGTCGGGGAGCTGATGCGCAGTCTGGACGAGGCCCTGCGCGGCCGTTCCTGAGCTGTCTAGCCGAGCGGCTACGCTCGGTGCGTGCGTCCCGCCCTTCCCGACGCCGACGGCCGGTTGACGCCCGTCGCGCACAGTGCCGCGCAGCTGCGCATCGTCAAGGCCGCCCACGAGTTGTTCGGCCAGCACGGCGTGAGTGGCACGTCGCTGCAGATGATCGCCGATGCCATCGGCGTCACGAAAGCCGCTGTCTACCACCAATTCAAGAGCAAGGACGAGGTCGTCCTCGCCGTCACCGCGACCGAGCTCGTCGAACTGCAGGATGCGCTGGACGTCGCCGAAGCCGAGAGCGGTCCATCGGCGCGCGAGGCGTTGTTGGAGCGGGTCGTGGACATCGCCGTCGAACGCCGCCACATGGCCAGCCTGCTGCAGTTCGATCCGGTGGTCGTGCGCGTGCTGGCCGATCACGAACCGTTTCGACTCTTCATCGAGCGGTTGTACCGCGTGCTGCTTGGTGAGGGCGCCGGCGTCGAGGCCCGGGTGAACGCGGCGATCCTGTCGGGCGCGTTGAGCGCGGCCGTCGTGCATCCCCTCGTCGAGGACGTCGACGACGAGACGCTGAAGGCGCGGGTCTTGGCCGTGACGCGGCGCATCCTCGACCTACCGGCCTAGTGCTATGCGGTGATGCGTTGGGCGAGGATCGCGACGCCGTCTCCGCCCAGTTCGTCGAGCACTGCCGCTCGTCCCACGATGGCCATCGCCACTGCTTCACCGCAGCCCCGGACCTCGGGGCCTGCACCGGTAGTCCAGTCCAGGTCCGTCGCAGTGAGCTTGAGTCCCTTGGTGATTCGTCGCGGATGGGCGAAGCGGTTCGGCTGCCGCAGCGCGTGAAGCAGGCGCGCCGGTTCAATGGTGCGCGGCCGCCCCAACGGGCGACGGATGTCCTGATGGTGCACGACGAGGTCGGCCAGCACGCCCGCCGACATCGTCCGGCTTATCCAGCCGCCACCGATCGTGGACTCGAGGCAGGCAAGCAGCTCGGACGTCGGCAGGTCGCGTGCCCGGTCGACGTAGTACTGGTTGATGCGGTCGGGTTGCCAGTATCGTGCCGCCACCCACAGATACCGTGGGATCGAAACGTCGTCCCAAAGCAAGTGCGCCACCACATCTCGGACGCGCCACCCTTCGCACAGCGACGGAACCAGCCACTCGTCCGCGGAGAGGGTTCGCAGAAACGCGAGTAGTTCCGTGCGTTCGTCGGCAATCATCTCCCGCAGGTCCACGCCACTCCCCCACACACCGAACTGGCTTACGGGCGTTCAGGTTACCCGCGAGCGCGATTGCCTCAGCGGGTGCCGCGCTCGGCGAGGTCGGCGACGGTGTCGATGTTGGTCTCGTCGACGAACGAGGGTCCGGTCAACGTGGGCACACCACCGCCAATCACGTTGCCGTTGGTCAAGTACAGCCACAGCGAGTCGACCGCCAGGTAGCCCTGCAGGAACGGCTGCTGGTCGATGGCCCAGTCGATCATCCCGTTCTTGATGGCGTCGACCACCGCGGAGCTGGTGTCGAAGGTGTCGACCCTGGCATAGCTGTTCGCCTCGGCGACCGCTTCGAGCGCGGCCATTGCCGGCTGCGCGCCCAGCGTGAGGACCCGGTCGATGCCGAAGTCCTGGTGCAACTTCTGGATCACCGCGGCCATGACGATCGGCTTGTCCACCCCGTCCACGTAGAGCTTCTGCGTGTTGCCGCTGAACTTCCTTGCCACTCCTTCGCATCGCGCTTCGAGCCCGACGTGGCCCGGCTCGTGAATGACGCACAGCACGTTGTGCGCTCCCTCGTTGGTGAAGCGTTCCCCGACCGCTTCACCGGCGATCAGCTCGTCTTGCCCGAAGTACGCCAGCACTCCCATGGCCTTCCAGTCCGTGATCCCCGCGTTCAGCGCAACGACGGGAATCTTGGCGGTCTTGGCCGCTTGGATCGCCGGCGCCATGACAACCGGATCGGCCAGCGTGACGGCGATTGCGTCGACCTCGTCGTCGACCGCCGTGCGAACGAGGTTGGCCTGCCCCGCGGGATCGGGGTCGTGCGAGTACCGCAGGTCGATGTCGTCCTTGGCGGCCGCGGCTTCAGCGCCCCTGCGGACCAGGTCCCAGAACGCGTCGCCGGGCGCCTGGTGCGTCACGAACGCGACGGCGACACGGGGCACGTCCGCGGTGGGACTGGTCGAGGCGCTCTCGTTGCCACTGCCGCACCCCGCCACTGCCGCGAAGAGGAATGCGGTACAGGTGATCGCTCCGAACTTCATGGCCACCTCCTACCCCGCTACCAGTCCATCGTCGCAGGTAAGCGCCGTGAAGTGTCGGGATGTCACAAATCGGCCCGCTGCATGCGTCTGGTGTGTGTCCACGACGAACCAACGCGAAAGGCAGCACGATGAAGGAGATCTTGATTCTCGGCGCCGGGTACTCCGGTATGGCGGCGACCACGAGCCTGGTGGGTCGACTCAAGGGCCGCGACGACGTCCACGTCACGCTGGTCAACCCGTCTACTCGGTTCACCGAGCGGCTGCGGCTGCATCAGACCGCGTCCGGTCAGACGCTGTCCGACCTGCAGATTCCCGATCGGCTCGCCGGCACCGGCGTCGACTTCGTCCAGGGCTGGGTGACGGGAATCGACGCCGCGGCGCAGACGGTCCGGATCGATGACGCCCACACGCTGCGCTACGACACGTTGATCTATGCGCTGGGCAGCGTCTCCGATACCGAGATCGTTCCGGGTGTCGACGAGTTCGCGTACACCTTGAACACCGCGCAGGACGCGACGCTGCTGGCCGATCACCTGAACCGGCTGTCCGACGGCACCGTCGTGGTGGCCGGAGGCGGGCTGACCGGCATCGAGTCGGCGGCCGAGATCGCCGAGCAGCATCCCGACCTGGACGTGGTCCTGCTCAGCCGCCAGGTCCCCGGCTCGATGATGGGCGAACGGGCGCAGGCCCGGCTGCACGCGGGATTGGATCGCCTTGGCGTGCAGGTGCGGGCCGGCGTCGACATCGTCAAGGTCATGGGCGACGGGGTGGCGCTCGGTGACGGCCAGGTCGTTGCGGCGCAGGCGGTGCTGTGGACGACGGGGGTGCGGGTGTCGCCGATCGCCGCCACGGCCGGCTTGCAGGTCGACGATCGCGGCCGCATCGTCACCGACGAATCACTGCGGTCGGTGTCTCACCCGAACGTCTACGCGGTGGGTGACGCCGCGGCGGTCCGGCAGGGGTACGGCGTGATGCACGGCACCTGCCAGAGCGGCATCCCGACCGCGCTGCACGCGGCGGCGTCCATCGTGCGGGAGCTGAACGGCAAGCAGCCCAAGGCGTTCCGGTTCGGCTACATCCACCAGCCGGTGAGCCTGGGACGTAACGACGCCGTCATCCAGTTCACCCACGCCGACGACAGTCCCGGACGGCTGTACTTGGCCGGACGGTTGGCGGTCGCGTACAAAGAGACGGTGAGCGCCAGCCCGTGGACGACGTACCGTCTGCTCAAGGCCATACCCGCCATGGGAGCGGCGATGTGGCGGCGTGGCGGCCGGTCGACGCGATGAACGCCGATCAGCAGACGTTCGCCGACCACCGGAAGCTGTTGTTCTCGATCGCCTACCGGATCCTCGGCTCGGCCGCAGACGCGGAAGATGTGGTCCAGGACGCGTGGTTCAAGTGGTCGGCGGACGACCGCGCACAGGTCGCCGACCCGAAGGCATACCTCGCCCGGATCGTGTCGAACCTGTCGATGGACCGGCTGCGATCGACTCGGCATCAACGCGAAACCTATGTGGGCCCGTGGCTTCCGGAGCCGATCCTCACCGAGCCCGACTCCGCCGACCACGTCGAAACCGCCGAGTCGGTGTCGATCGCCATGCTCGTCGTGCTGGAGACCCTCAGTCCACTCGAGCGGGCGGTGTTCGTTCTCAAGGAGGTGTTCGACTTCAGCTACGCCGAAATCGGTGAAGCCGTCGAGCGTTCCGAGTCCGCGGTCCGCCAGGCCGGGCATCGCGCCCGCGAACACGTTCGGGCGAGGCGACCGCGATTCGAAGCCGACCGCGCCAAGAAGAAAGAGGCGACCGAGCGATTCTTCGCCGCCGTCGCCGGCGGTGACATCAACGAACTTCTGGACATGCTCGCACCAGAGGTCACGCTGTGGACCGACGGCGGCGGCAAGGTTCGCCAGGCGATGCGTCCGATCATCGGCGTGGCGAACGTCGCCAAGTGGATCGCCGGCACGATCAAACGCCCCTACGAGGGCGTCGAAATCGGCGACATGACAGCCGAAGTGGTCGACATCAACGGCGGGCCGGGCATCGTGTTGCGCGGCGCTGGCCGCATCATCGCCACCCTGACCGTCGACCTGGATGCCGACGGCCGCATCAGCACCGTGCACAACGTGGCGAATCCGGACAAGCTGCACGCCGTCGCCGACGGCGTGAAGCGCATCTAGCTTTCAGTCAGTTAGCGCCCTGGATCATTGGCCGTATGAGTACCGCAGGTTGGCGTTGATGAGCTCGCCGATTCGCTTGCGCATGTGCCCGATGAGGCTGGCGTCGGGAAGCGGCTCGTCGACGTAGAGCGTCCACCGCAGATCGGTGCCACCGCGCCCCGCGACGAGATCGAACTGCACGCGCGCATCGGGCCGCTTCACCCACAGCGACGACCAGACCACGCGGTCGGGTTGGACGGATTCGATGATGGTCGGCTCGATTTCGTCGTCGAGAAGGTGCAGCCACGGACGCACGCGGTCGGCGATGCGGATCGCAGAGGTCCTCGAAGACCGCCCACGGCGGCGCGGGCTGATTGCGCATGCGCGAACCGATCTGCTCCATGCGCGTCAGTACGCCCGCGCGACGTAGGCGAGCACACCGCCGTCGTCCTCGGTCTCGGGCAGCGATCCGTCGGGCAGCTGCAGGCATCTCACGGTGAGGCCGCTGGTCGCTAGGTCTTGCTCACCGGTGGCGCCGACCAGTTCCCACGGCACGCGGGCGACGCCCGTCTGCGCCACCTCGCGCGCCTGATCCAGCGTCGTGCAGTCGGTGATCATCGCGTCGCGGCGGGCCGTCGCCGCGTCGAGCACGTCGGACTGGATTCGACCGGCCAGCCGTTGCACCTCGTCGACGACGTCGTCGAGACGGGTCGTGGTCTTCTCGCGAGTGTCCCTGCGGTACACCAGGGCCGCGTTCTCCGCGAGGTCGCGCGGGCCGAGCTCCACCCGGATCGGCACGCCCTGCAGGTCCCAGTCGGTGGCCCGCCGGCCGAAGCCCTGTGCGACGTTGTCGTCCAACCGAACCCGCACGCCACGCACCTTCAGTTCGTCGGCCAACGCCGACGCGGCGCGGGTGACCGCACCGTCGGTGTCCTTCACCACCACGACGACGACCTGGACCGGTGCCAGCGCGGGCGGAAGGACGAGCCCGAAGTCGTCGCCGTGGCACATGATCAGTCCGCCGAGCATGCGCGTCGACGCGCCCCAAGACGTGGTCCAACACAACTCGGTGGAACCCTCCGCGCTGGAGTAGCTGATGTCGAAGGCGCGGCTGAATCGTTGGCCGAGTTCGTGCGACGTGCCCATCTGTAGCGCCTTGCCGTCGCGCATGATGCCTTCGCACGTCATGGTGTTCTCCGCGCCGGCGAACCGCTCCCTGGTGGTCTTGCGGCCGACGATCACCGGCATGGCGAGGACGTTGAGCATGAAGTCCTGGTACACGTCGTGCAGGATGCCGCGGGCATATTGGCGCGCGTCGGCTTCAGTCGCGTGCGCGGTGTGGCCTTCCTGCCAGAGAAACTCGGTGGTGCGCAGGAAGATTCGCGGCCGCATCTCCCACCGGACCACGTTGGCCCACTGATTGAGAAGCAACGGTAGGTCGCGGTAGCTGTCGACCCACTTGGCCATGTATTCGCCGATGACCGCCTCGCTGGTGGGGCGGATGGCCAGCGACTCCGCCAGCTCCTTACCGCCGCCATGCGTCACCACCGCGAGCTCGGGACTGAATCCCTCGACATGCTCGGCCTCCCGTTCGAAGAAGCTCATCGGGATGAGCAACGGGAAGTAGGCATTCTGCGCTCCGGCGTCCTTGATCCGCGCGTCGACCTCCGCCTGCATCCGCTCCCAGACCGCGTAGCCGTTGGGGCGGATGACCATCGTTCCGCGGGCCGGACCGTTCTCGGCCAGCTTCGCCTTGGTCAGCACGTCTTGGTACCACCGCGGAAAGTCGTCACCTTGCGGCGTCAACACCGACATCTCGTTGTCCTCCCGTCCGGAAGGAACAATCGTACGGAAGCCCTCTGTGACCTTGGCCCGTCTAGAACGCCGCCCCGGCCCGCCACGATCGGGCAGGCGTGGCATTGACGACGTCGCCGGTGAACCGTTCGAGGACCACGGCCTGAGTGGCGGCGAGGTGTCGACGGGCGATGCGTTCCGCTTCGTCGGCGCGGCCTGCCGCGATTTCGTCGACCAGCCTGCGGTGCGTCCGAACGGCGCCGCGCGCCTCGGCCGCTGACGGGTACTCGCCTCGCTTGGCGAGTGCCGCCGCCCACTGCTGCTCCTGCGCCGACCACAGGGCGACGAGGCTGCGCACCACGTAGCGGACGGTGTCGTTCGGCGTGAAGGCGACGACGAGGTCGTGGAACTCGCGCGCGATGCGGGTGAACGCGACACCGTCGGACACGGCGTCGGCGCAGGCGTCGACGTTGGCCATCAGCGTGGGCACCACGGCCGTCATCCGGTCGGAACGCTTGGCCACCTCGGCGGCGCACTGCGGCTCGAGCTGCAGCAGGCCTTGCGCGAGGTCGCCGAGCGTGACCCCCGCGCCCTGCAGCACGAGTCCGAGGTGATAGGCCGCCGAGGACTGGTCCGGCCGGTGCACCTCGGCCCCGCCGACGCTGCCACGCCGCACGGTGACCAGCCCTTCGGTCTCCAGGATGCGCAGCGCTTCGCGCACCGACGGATAGCTGACGCCGAACTCGTGGACCAGCTGATCCTGTGTCGGCAGCCGGTCCATGGCGGGGCCGACCAGGATGCGCTGACGCAGTTCGGCGGCGACGGTTTCGGCGATGCGCTGCTGCGGAGTCCGCCCGCGAGGCACCGAAGTCACCTTGCAATACTAGCAATCCTTATAAGTATTGTCATACGATCACCGGGTGGACTTCGAGATGAGTCGCGAAGCCACGGCGCTGCGCCACGAACTTCGCGACCTGGTGAAAACGCACGTGCCCGACGACTTCCTGGGCGCGTTCACCCATGACCCCGCCGACCTCGAGACGGCGCAGGCGTTCTGCCGGCTGCTGGCCGACCGCGGCCTGCTGTGCATGTCCTGGCCGCCAGAGTTCGGCGGGCGCGGGTCGTCGATGTGGGAACAGACCGTGGTGCGCGAGGAGATGTGGGCGCATCACGAGCCCCGCGGCGCGCAGTACATGGGCGTGAACTGGGTCGGGCCGACGCTGATGCGGTACGGCACCGCCGAGCAACAGCGCAAGCACCTGCCGCCGATCGCGCGCGGCGAGGTGATCTGGTGCCAGGGGTTCAGCGAGCCCGAGGCCGGTTCAGACCTGGCGTCGCTGCGGACCACGGCCACGCGCGACGGCGACGGCTGGCGCATCAACGGCCAGAAGATCTGGACGTCGTACGCGACCATGGCGCAGTGGTGCTTCCTGCTGACCCGCACGACGCGCGGCGACAAGAAACAACGGGGCCTGACGATCTTCCTGGTCCCGATGTCGGATCCCGCGATCACCGTCCGGCCGATCGGCACCATGCTGGGGCCGCATCACCTCAACGAGGTGTTCTTCGACGACCTGCGCGTGACGGAGGCCGACGTGCTCGGCACCGTCGACGACGGCTGGTCGATCGTGGCCGACGTGCTGGCGTTCGAGCGTGTCGGTATCGCCCGCTACGCCCGCTGCGAGCGGCTGCTGCAGCTGGCGCCCGAGGCACTCGGCGACCGGTGGGACGAGCTGCCCGCCGAACTGCGCGGCCGCTGGGCCCGGATGCTCGCGCATTGCCGGCGCGCCCGACTGCTCGCCTACCGGCTGGTGGCATTGCAGGGCAGCGGCAAGGTCACGCCGACCGACTCGGCGGCCTACCGGATCGCGGTCACCAAGCTCGACCAGGACAGCGCGGAGGTGTTGATGGAGATCGCGGCCGCGGCGGATGATGACGACGCCGCAAGTGTTCCGCGCCGAGGTCGAGGATCACTGGCGCTACTCGCAGGCGTCGACGGTCGTCGTCGGGCAGCATCGAGATGCAACGCATCCTGCTGTCGCGGTCCCTGTTGGCGGCGCGATGATCATCGACCTCAGCGACGAAGCGGCCGAGTTTGGCCGCCAAGCACTTCGGGCGTTCGACGCGGCCGGCGGCGACCTTCTGGTGCAGCGCGCCGAAGCCGACCCGTCGACCCGCGACGCGCTGGTCGGGCCGGTACTCGCCGAACTCGGCGCCTGGGACCTCGAGCCCCGCGACGACGCCGACTCGCTGGAAGCGGCGGCCGCGCTGTGCCGAAGCGCGGGCTACTGGGCGCTGCCCTACCCGGTGGCGGAGCGACTGGCCCGCCCAGGTGATCTCGACGTCGACGGCCTGGTCGTCGTCGCCGCGCACCGTCCCACCGCGGCCATCTCGGGCATCGAGGGTCGTTGGGCTGCCGTCACATTGGACGGTCGAGCGCCATCGGATCACCGGCACGTCGGCCGGTGGCCCCGCCTTCGTGACCGGTCTGGAGCTGTCGCCGCTGGACGTCGACGGCGCCAAGGACGTCGCGCTGGCCCTGGTGCTGCCGTGTTGGACGCTGCTCGGAATGCTGGACCGCGCACTGGAACTCACCATCGCCCACGTGCGGCTGCGGCAGCAGTTCGGGCAGCCGCTGTCGGCGTTTCAGAGCGTGCAGTTCCAGCTGACCGACGGCGAGGTGGAACGGGCCGGGCTGGAGATGCTGGCCAAGTACACGCTGTGGAGCGTCGGCGAGGGACGCCCCGAGGCGCTGGACGACGCGCTGGCGCTGCGGATGGCCGCGCTCGAAGCCGCGGAGGTCGTCTTCCGCGTCACCCACCAACTGCATGGCGCCGTCGGATTCTGCGACGAGACCACGCTGTCCTGGCTGTCGCGCTACAGCCAGCCCCTGCGACGGCTGCCGCTCGGGCTGTCGGCGACCCGCGACCTGCTCACCTCGCGGATCGACCGGCATGGTCTGGTCGGGCTGTACAGCCCGGAACCGGAAGTCGCGCAATGACGTCCGATCTCGACGCGTTCCGCTCGCAGCGTGCGGCAGTGGTGCGCCGAGCACGTGCCCGCCGACTGGCGCGCCACGCAGACCGGCGTCGGCGACGACGAGTTCGTCGCGTTCCAGAAGGCGTGGTTCGCCGAGCTGCATTCGGCGGGTTTCGCCGTCCCGCACTGGCCCGAGCAGTGGGGCGGCGGCATGTCGGTCGGCGAACAGATCGTGCTGTATCAGGAGTTGGCCGCGCACGATGCGCCGCGGCTGGTGTTGGCGTTCGTCGGTATTCACCACGCGGCGTCGACGCTGCTGGTGGCGGGCACCGACGCGCAGCGGCAACGTCATCTGCCCGCCATCCTCGACGGGGAGATCTGGGTGCAGGGCTTCTCCGAGCCCGAGGCCGGCTCCGACCTGGCCAGCCTGCGCACGTCGGCCCGCCGGGACGGCGACACCTTCGTCGTCAACGGCCAGAAGCTGTGGGCCAGCGGCGGCATGCACGCCGACTGGTGCCTGCTGCTGGCGCGCACCGACCCGGATGCCCCGAAGCGCAAGGGCATCTCGTACTTCCTGATGGACATGACGTCGCCCGGCATCGACGTCCGCCCGATCCGCAACGCCGTCGGCGACTCCCACTTCTGCGAGGTCTTCCTCAACGACGTGGTGATCCCGGCGGCGAATCTCGTCGGCGCCGAGAACGCGGGTTGGCAAGTGGCACAGGCGACCCTGGGCGCCGAGCGCGGCATGACCATGCTGGAACTGGCCGAGCGGCTCGGCAACGCGCGGCTTTCGGTGGCTCGTGCAGGAGTGCGCACGGAGTGCGGCCGGACGGCTCGCGTCCCCTCGACGATTCCTCGGTGCGGGACTCGTTGGCGCGGTTCGAGACCGAGATCAGCGGGCTGCGCGGGTTGTGCCGTGACGTCGTCGACGGCCACGAGACCGGCACCGGCGGGCCTGCGGACGCGTCGATCGTGAAGTTGTTCTACAGCGAACTGCTGCAACGGATGACCGACTTCGGTGCCGAGATCGGCGGCCTGGAGGCACACACCGTGCTGACCAAACCGATGTCGAGCGGATGGGAGTCGGGCGCGTGGATGCTCGACTTCATCGGGTCGTGGGAGTGGACGATTCCCGGCGGGGCGAGCGAGATTCAGCGCACGATCATCGGTGAACGCGGCCTCGGATTGCCCCGAGAGCCGGTGAGCTCGTGACGTCCGACTTCGCCGAGATCCACGACGAGCTGCGCGCGGTGGCACGTGACCTGCTCGGCAAGGCGGGCGCCGACGTCGACGGGCGTCAGGTCGCCGACGCCGGGTGGCTCGGGTTGGAGATCGGTGAGTCGCTCGGCGGCGCGGGCGCGTCGTTCGTCGAGACGGCGATCATCCTCGAAGAGCTCGGTCGCGCCGCGGCAACCAGCCGCTACCTGGGCACGGTCCTCGCGGTGGGCGCACTGACGGCGGTGTCGCCCAACGAATCCCGCGATGCGCTGCTGTCGGACGTCGGCGCGGGCACCGCGACCGCCGCCCTGGTGACCGGCCCCATGCGTCTCGACCGCACCGCAGGCGGCATCCGACTGACCGGGCCGCGCGGAGTTCGTGCCGGACGCCGTCAGGCGCCGACCGCCTGCTCGTGGTCGCCGACGACGGTGGCGTCGCAGTGCTCGTCGACGCCCCCGGGCTCACCGTCACGGCGCAGCCCGTACTGGACCAGACCCGCAGGCTGGCCGCCGTCGTCGCCGATGGCGTCGAGGTCGACGAAGCGGCGGTGTGGCAGTTCGACGATCCCGGCGCCGCGGCCCAGCTGCATGACCGGGCCGCCGTCGCGGTGGCCTGCGACAGCCTCGGGGTCAGCGAGGCGATGCTCGCCGCGACCGTCGACTATGCCGCGGTGCGACACCAGTTCGGCCGTCCGATCGGTTCGTTCCAGGCGGTGAAGCACGCGTGCGCCGACATGCTGGTTCGGATTTCGGTGGCGCGGCAGTTGGTCCGTGCCGCGGTCTCGGAAGTGGCCGACGGCGCCGACTCGTCGGCGGCGGCGTCGATGGCCAAGTCGTATGCGTGCAGCGCCGCGGTGGACGTCGTCGGCAAGGCCATGCAGTTGCACGGCGGCATCGGCTACACCTGGGAGAGCGGCGTGCACGTGTACCTCAAGCGCGCCGCGCTGAACCGCTCGCTGTTCGGCTCCCCCGCGTGGCACCGGCGTCGGTTCGCGGCGCGGTACGGGTAGCGGCTGCCGCGAGACTGCGCTCACGCAACTCCTCTCTCGCAACTTTGTTGCGTGGATTCAATCTCGCGACGGGACGGTCCGCCAGATCCCGATGGGCACCAATCGATAGAGTTGCCCAGACGATGCAGCACTTCACCATTCACCACGACGGTGTCACGATTCCGATATCCCGCGGCGGTCGGGGGCAACCGCTGGTCCTATGCCCCGGACTGAGTTCGACGCAGGCCGATCTGCACGAACTGATCGAGTTGCTACGGCGAAACCACGACGTGGTGACGTTCGACCTCCGAGGCCACGGCCTAGCCTCGGCCGCCGATGACTACTCGTTCGAAGCGTTCGTCAGCGATCTCGTCGCCGTGATGGCGGAGGTGCGAGGCTTCGATCTGTCCTCGCCTCCCGTGCTGGTGGGCTACTCGCTGGGCGCGGACCTCGTGGTGCACTACGCCGCCGAGTGTCCCGACGCGGTCGCCCGGCTCGTCCTCATCGACGGGGCGAATCCGATTCCTGAACCGTTCATCACCGACGCCGACCTGCCGCTGTTTCGCGCCATGTGGCTGGACCAGGCGACGGGGCGGGAGGCCGAGCAGGCCAAGGGAACCGCGCGCCAAGTGTTGCTCACCGGACAAGAAATCCTCGACCTGAACCTCGAGCTCGATGTCATTCGAACCCAAGTGACCCTCGACCGATACCGCAAGATCGACTGCCCAATCACCATGATCATGTCGACCTCGATGGCGGGTGACGGCCGTGAAGCGCCTGCACCGCAACTCAATCAGAACTGGCGTGCGGGAATCGACCGGCTCGTCCGCGAGCGACCAGACATCGCCGCGTTCTGGCTTGACGCCGATCACGGCCTGGTCTTCACGCATGCTCAGGACATCGCGCGGATCGTCCGGGATGCAGACCACCAGGCGGGTCATAGGTAACCGCGCGGACACGCCCCGCGTACCGTCGGTGACGTGGTCGCACTACCTGGTCTGACGAGTCTGCGGGACGTAGCCGGGCGCCAGCTCTTCGGTCTGGTGGCCGGACCCGACGGACCAGCCAACCGCGCGCACATCCACGACTCCCCCGGCCCGCGCTGGTTCGCCGACGATCGGCCCATCCGCCGGGTGCACGGCGACGCGTCGATGTTCGTGGGAGGTTTGCGCGCCCTGCTGCTGCAGTCGCTGCATCCCTTGGCGATGGCGGGCGTCGCCGAGCATTCCGACTACCGCGGTGACCCGTGGGGACGGCTGCAGCGCACCAGCACGTTCCTCGCGATGACGACGTACGGCCCCGCGGACGACGCGCAGCGGGCCGTGGACCGGGTCCGCGGAATTCATCGCCGCGTCCATGGCACGGCGCCCGACGGGCGGCACTACGACGCGTCCGACCCGCACCTGCTGGAGTGGGTGCACATCGCCGAGGTGGACAGCTTCCTGCTCGCCCATCAGCGCTACGGCGCCAAACCGCTGGATCAAGCCGGGCGCGACGGCTACGTCGCCGACACCGCCCGCATCGCCGAGGCGCTGGGCGTCGTCGATCCGCCCCGCACCGAACGTGAACTGGCACAACGCATTGCGGCCTATCGACCGGAACTGCGAAGCACGGCGGCCGCGCGGGAGGCGGCCCGCTTCCTGCTGATCACCCCGCCGCTGCCACTGCTCGCCCGGGCGCCGTACGCCGTGCTGGCCGCCACGTCGGTGGCCATGCTGCCGTCGTGGGCGCGGTTGCCCCTCCGGGTTCCCTACCTGCCCGCCCGCCGAGGCGACGGCGATCCGACTGGCAGGCCTGACCGTCGTCGGCGGCATCCGATGGGCGTTGGCGTCGGGCAGGGCTTCCACGTCGGCTTCAAGCTGAGTCGCCCGTCAGGCCGGCTTCGAGTTCGCGCAGCATCTTCAACGTCGGATCGAGGTTGCGCCGGTCGGCGCCGACGTCGCCCAACAGACGCGACCAGTTGGCCTTCAGCCGTCGAAGATTGGCCTCCGCGCGGGGAGTCGGGTTCAACTGGGCGTGCCGCGCGTCGTCTCCGCCTGCGGACCTCTCGATCAAGCCCTTCGCCTCCAATGCGCGCACGGCGCGGCTGAGGTTGCTGCGCTGCATGCCGGTGGCCGCCGCCACTGCGGTGGGCGATGCGCCGGGGTGCCGATCGACGAAGCGCATGACGTTGATCTCGGACGCGGTGAGGTCGACGACCTGCTCATCCAGATGCATCTCGGTGCTGATCGTGCGGGCGAGCGCCAGGATC
The DNA here is from genome assembly GCA_963849055.1 of uncultured Actinomycetota bacterium. Lineage (GTDB taxonomy): Bacteria > Actinomycetota > Actinomycetes > Mycobacteriales > Mycobacteriaceae > Mycobacterium. The sequence goes on along the minus strand of CAWKFI010000006.1, from coordinate 660,794 downwards.
AGATCGGCCAGCTCCGCCATGCGGTCGTCGGTGTGACGATCGTCGCCCTCGCTCATACTTCCCAACCCTACCGTGACTGTTGTACTTTAATAACTATCATTTGATAACCATCTGGAGGATATGCGTGACGACGGCCCTGGATGCGCCCACGCGGCCCGCAGGCGAGCGGACCATCACCGGGACCCTGCTGGTGACACTGGCGCTGCTCTCCGCGGTGGCCCCCTTCGCGACCGATCTGTACCTGCCCGCGTTCCCGACGATGGTGGCCGACCTCGACACCTCGGCGACGGCCATCCAGCTCACGCTGACCGCGTTCCTGCTGGGCCTCGCCGTCGGACAGCTGGTCTTCGGCCCGTTGTCCGACCGCTTCGGCCGGGTGCGCCCGCTAGCTGGTCGGCGCCGCGGTATGCGTAGTCGCCAGCGCCGCCACCGTCTTCGCGCCGACCGTCGAGGTACTGATCGGAGCGCGGTTCGTCCAGGGCGTCGCAGGCGCGGCCGGCATGGTGATCGGACGGGCCATCATCTCCGACCTCGCGGCGGGCAAGGCGGCCGCACGCGCATTCAGCCTGATGATGATCGTCGGCGGGGTTGCCCCGGTCATCGCACCGTTGGCCGGCGGATTCCTCGTCGCACCCATCGGATGGCGCGGGGCACTGGCAGTGATCCTCGCCCTCTCGACGCTGATGCTCCTCGCGGTGCTGTCGATCGTGCGGGAGACGCACACCGAGCAGCGACGCGCGCGAACTGCGATCGTCACGGACGGCGTTGGGATCACCGCTGCGCGATCTGACGCAGTCGCACCTACCTCGGCCACGCCGCGGCATTCTGCTTCGCCTTCGCGACGATGATGGCCTACATCTCGGCATCGCCCTTCATCTACCAAACGATGATGGGACTCAGCGCCGACGAGTACGGCGCGATGTTCGGCGTGAATGCCCTTGCGCTGCTGAGCACGAGCGCGCTCTCGGCACGCCTGACCGCCCGCCACGACGTGCGTCGGCTGGCCGGAGTCGGTCTGGCGCTCGGCCTGGGCGCCACCGTGGTGCTGCTGGTGTTGGCGACGTCGAGTGTCGCACCGGGTTGGCTCGCCCTGCCGCTGTTGGTGACGGTGGGCAGCATGGGTTTGGTGTTCGGCAACACCACCGCGCTGGCGCTCGGCGCGGCACGCCGCGCAGCAGGCACGGCGTCGGCGGCGCTCGGCGCGACGCAGTTCGCGCTGGCGGCCGCCGTCACTCCCCTGGTGAGCATCGCCGGTGAGGACACTGCCGTCCCCGCGGCGATCGTCATGGTCTGTGCAAGCACCCTCGCCGTGCTGGCCTTCGTCTTCGGTCGACCCGGAAAGTCAACGAGTGAAAGTGAGAACGACATGGCAGCGGTGACGAGTATCGCGACGGTGGCCACCGAACGTGCCCCGCGTTACGGCAAGCAGTTGGTGTCGCACCTGGGCCGCAAGGCGGTCGGCACGTGGGACGAGACAACCGGATCGGGCACGCTGCTCATGGGCGACGGAGCGGCACACGTGTCGCTGACCTCGTCGCCCTCGGCGCTGCTCATCGAGGTCCGATCGCCGGACGACACGATCGCCACCTTCGAGGACGTGGTGGGCCGCCACCTGGAGCACTTCGGCGACCGCGACGAACTGAAGGTGGTGTGGGCCCGGGCCTGACATCGCGTCACCGCGCCGGTCGCCGATGATCGAGAGGCTGCTGGTTACCCTCGAGAAGCCATGACTCGACGTTTCGTGATGCTCTTATCGACCTGTGCGCTCGTCCTCGGCTCGACCTGCGTGTTCGCTGTTTTCCAGCAGCGGACCGGAGGACGCCTTCCATGCGTTTGCCGACGCGCTGCAACGCCGCGATGCCGGTGCCGCCGCCAACGCGACCGACGACCCGGCCGCAGCGACTGCGGCGATCACCGCGATGTTCGACGGCATGGGCAAGGACGCGGCGGTGACCGTCGCGGTCGGCGAATCGTGACGACGACAACCCCGCCACCAAGCTCAGCTACGCGTGGACGCTCGGCGCCGAGCGCACCTTCGGCTACGACGCCACCGCGACGGCCGCCGAGACCGGCGACGACTGGCGCATCAAGTGGTCCCCCACCGTGCTACACCCGAAGTTGCGGCAGGGCTTGACCTTTCAGTTCAGCGACGACAAGAACTTCCTCACCCCCGTCGTCGACCGGGACGGCCAACCGCTGCTGTCCTGGCAGACCATCGGCGTGGTCACGCTCACCCGCGACCACCTCGACTCCGCCGCGCCGCTGGCCTCGGTGTTGCAGCGGTTCGACGACACCACGACGGCAACGAGCATCACCGACCAGTTCAACGCCACGCAGGACGACACGGTCACGGTGATCAAGCTGCGCGAGCCCGACCTGGACCAGGTGGCCGATCAACTCGCGCAGATCCCCGGTGTCGCGGTGGCGAAACAGGGTGCGCTGCTCACCGCGAATCCCGACCTGTCGTCGCCGGCCATCGACGGCCTGCAGGCGTTGTGGCAGAAGGCCATCGACGCGACCGCGGGATGGTCGGTGCAGCTGGTCGACGACAAGGGTGCGCCGACCGACGAGTTGACCTCGACACCGCCCCGCGACACCCCACCCGTCCGTACCACGCTCGACATCCGGTTGCAGCTCCTCGCGCAACAGGCGGTCTCGTCGGATCCCCGGCCGACGGTGCTGGTCGCGATCTCCCCCTCCACGGGCGGGATCCTCGCCGCCGCGCAGAATCCGGCAGCCAACGCACAGGGACCGATCGCGTTCACCGGCGTCTACCCACCCGGGTCGACGTTCAAGACCATCACCACCGCCGCGGCACTTGCAGGCCGGACTGGCGACGCCGGACACTCCCGAGGCGTGCCCGGGCCGGGTCACCGTCGAGAACCGCACCATCCCCAACGACGACGAATTCGACCTGGGCACCGTGCCATTGACGTCGGCCTTCTCGCATTCCTGCAACACCACGATGGCCGTGCTCGCCGACCGGCTGCCCGCTGACGCGCTGCCCAAGATGGCGCGGCTGTTCGGCATCGGCGTCGACTACGTCATTCCCGGCATCACGACGGTGACCGGGCACGTGCCCGACGCGGACACCCCGGCGCAAAAGGTCGAGAACGGCATCGGCCAGGGCACGGTGACCGTCAGCCCGTTCGGGCTCGCCGTCGCCGAAGCCAGCCTCGGGCACGGGTCGACGATCGCGCCGACCCTCGTCGTCGACGAGAAGACCACGGCCGATACGCCGTCCGCTCCCATCCCGCCGGCGATCGTCGACAGCCTGCGCGCAATGATGCGCCAGACCGTGACGGAGGGGACCGCGACCGAGTTGCGCGACATCGACGGCCTCGGCGGCAAGACCGGGACCGCCGAATTCGGCGACAACACCCATTCGCACGGCTGGTTCGCCGGCATCGCCGGAGACATCGCCTTCGCCACGCTCGTGGTGGGCGGAGACACCTCGGCGCCGGCGGTGAAGGTATCCGGGGACTTCCTGCGCCCAGCCCTGGCCGGCTGACGCTCTGCGGGGGCGGCGCGTTGCTCCAAAGCACGGACTTCGCACCGTCGGCCGGCATGTGCGGATAGGTTGTCCGCGAGCCGTCACTCAGACGCGGCGCCGATCCGGAGATGCTTGGCACATGCGAGTCGACGGGCGCGACATCGCCGTTTCGGGCAGCTTGCTGCAACCACTGACGCGTCGGACCAACGACATCCTGCGGCTCGTCCTCGCGGCCGTCCTCCTCGCGGCCGTGATCACGAGTTCGCTGATCACCCGCAACGACTGGGTGGCGCTGGAGAGGTCCATCTCCGACATCGTCGGAATCCTCACGCCCACGCAGTCGAACGTGGTGTACCTGGTGTACGGCATCGTGATCCTCGCGCTGCCGTTCACCATCTTGATCGGCCTGATCGTCAGCAGGCAGTGGAAGTTGCTCGGCGCGTACGCGGCCGCCGGGCTCATCGCCGTGCTGGCACTGTCGATCAGGAGCAACGGATTCGCCGCGCCGCGCTGGCACTTCGACCTGTCCGAGCGGCTCAACACCGTACTGTCGCAGTTCCTCGACGATCCCCGCTGGATCGCGATGCTGGCGGCTGTCCTCACCGTGTCGGGTCCCTGGCTGCCCGCACGCTGGCGACGCTGGTGGTGGACGCTGCTGCTCGCCTTCGTGCCGATACACCTGTTCGTCAGTGCGGTGGTTCCCGCCCGTTCCCTGCTCGGGCTCGCGGTGGGCTGGTTCGTCGGCGCCCTGACCGTGCTCGTGGTCGGCACGCCCGCGCTGGAAGTGCCGCTCGCAGGCGCCGTTCGGGCACTCGGCAGGCGGGCCGTCGTCGTGTCGGGGATGACGGTGGTGCGGCCCGCAGGACCCGGCCCACTGATCCTCTCGGCCGAGACCGACGACGCTTCAACGCCCCTCGTCGTCGAGATGTACGGCCCGAACCAACGCAGCGGCGGGGCGCTGCGGCAACTCTGGCGGAAACTGTCGCTGCGCAACGACGAGAGCGCGCCGCTCCAGACGTCCATGCGCCGCGCCGTCGAGCATCGGGCACTGATGACGATCGCCGTCGGCGACATCGGCGTGGCCAACACCGCCACGGTCGGCGTTGCCGCGCTCGACCGCGGCTGGATGTTGTACGCGCACACGCCCGCCCGCGGCGCCGAGATCGAGTCGTCGGCAGCCCGCGGTCTCCGAGGTGTGGCAGTCGCTTCGGGTCCTGCACGATCGCGTGATCTCGCACGGTGATCTGCGCGGCAGGGAGATCACCGTCGACGACGGCAAGGTGCTGTTCGGCGGCTTCGACAACGCCGAGTACGGCGCGACCGACATCCAACTGCAGGGCGACATCGCCCAACTGCTGGTGACGACGAGCGCGCTCTACGGCGCGGAGCCTGCCGTGGCCGCGGCGATCGACGTGTTCGGCAAGGACGCCGTGCTCGTGGCGTCCCGACGATTGACCAAATCCGCTATGCCGCAGCGGATCCGGGAATCGGTCACCGACGCCAAGACCGTGATGTCGGGGCTCCGCGACGAGGTGAAGCGGCAGACCGGTGCCGATCAGATCAAGACCGAGACGATCACCCGGTTCACCCGCTACCAGGTCATCCAGCTCGTGCTGCTGGTTGCGCTTGTCTACGTCGCCTATCCGTTCATCAGCACGGTGCCGGCGTTCTTCGCCGAACTGCGGACCGCGAACTGGTGGTGGGCCCTGCTCGGCCTGCTGGTGTCGGCGCTGACGTATGTCGGTGCGGCTGCAGCACTCTGGGCGTGCGCGTCGGAGTCCGTGAACTTCCGGAACCTCGCCATCATGCAGGTGGCAAACACCTTCGCCGCCACCACCACCCCGGCGGGTGTCGGCGGCCTCGCGTTGAGCACGCGGTTTCTGCAGAAGTCCGGTCTCGGCGCGCTGCGCGCCACCGCGGCGGTGGCGTTGCAGCAGACGGTGCAGGTGATCACCCACGTCGCCGTTGCTCGATCTTCTTCAGTACGGTGGCGGGCGCGTCGGCCAACCTGTCGCACTTCGTGCCCTCGACCGACGGTCCTGTACCTGTTGGCGGGTGCGGCGCTCGGGGTGGTCGGCACGTTCATGTTCGTGCCGAAGGCCCGTCGATGGCTGGCCACCGCCGTCCGTCCACGCCTGAACGAGGTGGTCACGCGATCTCGTCGAACTGGCACGTGAACCGAAGCGACTGGCGCTGATCGTGCTTGGTTGCGGTGCAACGACTCTCGGTGCGGCGCTGGCTCTGTGGGCCAGCATCGAGGCGTTCGGCGGCGATACGTCGTTCGTCACGGTCACCGTCGTCACGATGATCGGCGGAACGCTCGCGTCGGCGGCGCCCACCCCGGGCGGTGTCGGCGCGGTGGAAGCGGCGTTGATCGGTGGGTTGGCGGCGCTTCGGGCTGCCCGCCGCGATCGCGGTGCCCTCGGTGCTGCTGTACCGGGTGCTGACGTGCTGGTTGCCGGTGTTCGTCGGCTGGCCGGTGATGCGCTGGCTGACGGCCAAGGACATGATCTAGCCCCGTCGCGCTCCCCCTCCCTCCTTTCCGCCGACACTGCTAGCAGGATCGAGGCCATGGAGAGGGGGTTGCGCGAAACACCACCCCTGAAATCATTACACGTGTAATGATTCGCCGATCAGCGGCGAGAGGACGACCATGGGTGAACTCGACGGCAAGATCGCGATCGTCACGGGGACGAGCCGCGGCGTCGGTGTCGGCATCGCCCACGAACTGCTGCGTGCCGGTGCGACGGTGATCGGCTGTTCGCGATCCAAACTCGACGCGCTGCCCGGCACCGAAGACGACCCCGAGTGGGCCGCGCGGTCGGCCCAGATGGTGTGCGACCAGGGTGACCACCGCGCCATCGACGCGTTCGTCCAGCAGGTCGTCGACGCCTACGGCCGGATCGACATCCTGGTCAACAACGCAGGCGGCACCGTCCCCGCACCGCACGTCGAGGCGATTCCCGAACTGGTGCAACGCATTCAGGGCTCGCCCCGCGCCGACGACGACTACGAACGCAGCGTGCTGTTCCACGCCTTCGCGATCCAGATGAACCTCATCAGCCCGCTGTGGTTCGCCATCCGCGTCTATCGGCAGATGCAGGACAGGACGGCACGGGCTGCATCATCAACGTCTCCAGCGGCGCGGGCCATCCGGCCGGCTCCCCCACCCTGGTGTCCTACGGCGCGGCGAAGTCCGGCCTCAACCACCTCACCCGCTCGCTGGCCGAGGAGTGGGGACCCACGGCCCGGGTCAACTGCGTGGCGCTGGGTCCGACCATCACCGAGAACTTCCGGTCGTTCGTGCTGCCGAAGGACGACCCGACCGGTGCCGGGTACTTCGTCGACGTCCCCTTGAAACGTGGTGGTGAACCCGCCGAAGTGGGACGCACCTGCGTCTTCCTGGCGTCCGGCGCCGCCGACTACATCAACGGCACCACCATCGAGATCGACGGCGGCATGATGCCGGGAGTGCTCTACGACGCCGGCCTCAAGACCATCACCGATCTCCTCTAAAGCCGCTGAGAGGCAGCACAACCCATGACCCGTCGCGTCATTCAGTTCTCCACCGGAAACGTCGGCGTGCACGCACTGCGGACCATCATCGAACGCCCCGACCTCGAACTCGTCGGCGTGCACGCCGCGAGTCCCGACAAGATCGGCGACGACGCCGCCGACCTCTGCGGCCTCGACCAGCCGACCGGGGTGATCGCCACCAACGACGTCGACGCGCTGGTCGACCTGCACGCCGACTGCGTCGTGTACACCTCACAAGCCGAGACCCGCCCGCACGAGGCCATCGGCGAGATCACCCGCTTCCTGTCCGCGGGCACGAACGTCGTTGGCACCTCCTTCGTCTGGATGGTCGCGCCGAGCCAGGCCGACGACTGGTTGCGCAAGCCGCTCGAAGCCGCATGCGCGGCCGGCGACAGCACGCTCTACATCAACGGCATCGATCCCGGCTTCTCCGGCGACACGCTGGTCTACACCGCCCTGAGCCTGGCGGCTCGCGCCACCGCCGTCACCGTTCAGGAGATCTTCGACTACGGCTCCTACGACGACGCCGAATTCACTGGCGCCAGCTTCGGTTTCGGTACGCCTCCCGACCACACGCCGATCCTGTTCCAGCCCGGGGTGCTGGCGTCGATGTGGGGAAACCAAGTTAGAAGCCTCGCCGACGACCTCGGCGTCGAACTCGACGACGTCCGCGAGCGCCACGAAACCTGGGTGACACCAACGCCGATCGACTGCACGATGATGCGCGTCGAACCGGGGCGGGTTGCCGCCGTGCGCTTCGGCGTCGAAGGCATTCGCAACGGCGAGGTCGTCATCACCATGGAACACGTCAACCGGCTCACCACGGCCGCCGCCCCGGACTGGGCGTACCCACCCGACGGTCACCCTGGCGTGCACCGGGTCATCGTCAGCGGGAGCCCTGGCATCGAGATCAACACCCATGTCGGGGGCGCCGGCGTCGACCACAACGAGGCAGGCGTGGTGGCGACGGCGGCCAGGGCCATCAACGCCATCGAAGCGACCTGCCAGGCTCCCGCGGGCGTGCTGGCGGCCCACGATCTGAGGCCGACCGACCACCTTCGGGGAGTGATGTGGTGATCTGACGCCATGGCAGCCAACAACATTCCGCGCCGGCCGCCCGGCGGCAGTCAGGAACGCGCCGAGCACACCCGTGCCGCCGTCATCGACGAGACCGTCACCTGCGTCCTGGAGGAAGGGTTCGCCGCGCCCAGCGTGCGGCACATCACCGAGCGCGCGGGTGTCACGTGGGGAGTGGTCCAGTATCACTTCGGCGATCTGTCCGGACTGCTCATGGCGGTGGTGGACAAGGGGTTCGGTGAACTGATCGCGTCACTCGAAGGGCTGCCCGCGACGACCGCGGCGCTCCCACCACGCGAGCGCATCCAGGCCGTCGTGGATTCGGCATGGGCCGCGTTCTCCAGCCCGACGTCGATGGCCGCATTCGAGATCCTCGTCTCGACCCGCACACTGCGCGATGCGGTCGCCGACACCCATCTCGTCGAGCTCGGGAAGGGGCTGACCAGGCTGGGACGTCACCTCGGCGAGGGACTGAACGCCAAGCATGCAGCCGAGATCGGCAACCTCATCTGGGCCGCGTTGCGCGGTCTTGCGGTCGCCGAGCTCATCTCGCCCCACCCCCTCGACAGCGCGAACGACCGCAGGATGCTGGTCGACGTGATCACCGCCTACGTCACGTCGCACACGGCGGAGTAGCGGCGGCGTCAGGGCGGGCGCATTCCCTTACCGGTAGCCGGTAGTGCACTTGCCTGCCAGCGTCGATGACCACGGCAAGCCCATCGACCAGGGTGAATGCATCAATCACCGAACAGATGGGACAACCCCGATGGCTCGTTTCACGCCCCGCGCCACCCGCATCGTCGCGCTGGCCTGCGCCGCCACGCTCGGGTTCACGTCGCTCGTCGCCTGCTCATCGTCGAAACAAGAGGCGAGCCAGGAATCATCCAGCACACCGGCCGCCACACCGGCCAACGGCGTGAAGCCCACCGTCGTCCTGGTGCACGGCGCGTGGGCCGACGCGTCCAGCTGGGACGGTGAAGTCTCGGCACTGGAGAAGCAGGGTTACGACGTCCGCGCCATCTCCAACCCGTTGGAGAACCTCACCACCGACTCCGAGTACGTCGCGGACTTCTTGAAGACGGTGAACGGCCCCATCGTGCTGGTCGGCCACTCCTACGGCGGCTCGGTGATCACCAACGCCGCCGAGGGCAACCCGAACGTCAAGGCACTGGTCTACGTGGACGCGGCAGCTCCCGACGTCGGTGAGACGAACGGCTCGTTGAGCGGGGCCGATTCGGTGCTCAAGCACAAGCCGGAAGCCGAGCTGTTCGACAAGGTCCCGTATCCCGGTGCCCCAGCCGGCGCAGTCGATCTCTATCTGAAGAAGGACATCTTCCTGCAGAACTTCGGCAACGACCTACCCACCGACGAGGCGACCCGGCTGTGGGCGACGCAGCGGACCGCATCGACGGCTGCCTTCGAAACGCCGTCGAAGTACGCCGCATGGAAGACAATCCCATCGTGGTACTTCATCAGCAGCGGCGACCAGATCATCACCCCGACGTCGGAGGAGGCCATGGCGAAGCGGGCGCACTCCCACGTCACCATGTTCGACGGCGGCTCACACCTCACGCTGATCTCACACCCCGATGCGGTGACCGCCGTCATCGATCAAGCCATCGCGTCCGTGCACTGACGAGCTGAGCGGGAATCCGATGATGACGACGGAAGCGCCCAGGCGGTGGGATTCCCGCCGCCGGGCCAAGGGCGAACGGCTCACCGCCGGTGCCACCTACTGCGACGGCAAGGTGATCCGGCCTGAGCGCCTCAAGGATCTGCTGCACGACGTGATCCGCCCCCGTGACCGCGTCGCGCTGGAGGGTGACAACCAGAAGCAGGCCGACTTCCTGTCCCGCACGCTGGCCGACTGCGACCCGCAGCGGCTCAACAATCTGCACATGCTCATCTCGTCGGTTTCCCGCGCCGAACATCTCGACCTGTTCGAACGCGGTATCGCCACCAAGCTCGATCTCGCCTATGCCGGGCCGCAGAGCGTGCGGATCGCGCAGATGGTCGAGGACGGCACGGTGCACATCGGGGCCATCCACACCTACGTCGAGTTGTATGCCCGGATGTTCGTCGATCTCGTCCCCGACGTCGTGCTGCTGTGCGCGTCGGCCGCCGACCGGGACGGCAACCTGTACACCGGCGCCAACACCGAGGACACGCCGACGATCGCCGAGGCCGCGGCATTCCACGACGGCGTGGTGATCGTCCAGGCCGATGAGATCGTCGACAGCGCAGCCGATCTCCCCCGCGTCGACATCCCGGGAAGCTGGGTGGACTACGTCGTCGCCGCGGACCGGCCGTTCTTCCTCGAGCCGCTGTTCACCCGCGATCCCCGCCACATCGGTGCCGTCGAGATCCTCAAGGCCATGATCGCGATTCGCGGTGTCTACGAGCGGCACAACGTGGTCTCACTGAACCACGGCGTCGGATTCGACACCGCCGCAATCGAACTGCTGCTCCCGACCTACGGCGAGTCGCTCGGACTCAAGGGGCGAATCGCCAGGCACTGGGTGCTGAACCCGCATCCAACGCTGATCCCGGCCATCGAATCCGGCTGGGTCGAATCGATCCACAGCTTCGGCGGCGAATCCGGGATGAACCGATACGCCGCCGCCCGCCCGGACGTGTTCTTCACCGGCGCCGACGGATCGCTGCGCTCCAACCGGGTGCTCGCGCAGATGGCCGGTCAGTACGCCATCGACATGTTCATCGGCTCGTCTCTCCAGATCGACGCCGACGCCAACTCGTCCACCGTGACCGACGGCCGGCTGTCCGGCTTCGGCGGCGCGCCGAACATGGGCCACGACCCACACGGGCGGCGGCACTCGTCGGCCGCCTGGCTGGACCTCGCGCACGGCGACGGCGCCAGCCGACGGGGCCGCAAACTCGTCGTGCAGATGGCCCAAACCTACAGGGCCGGTGGTGTTCCCACCTTCGTGGAGACGCTCGACGCCATCGACGTGGGCAAGCGGGCCGACATGCCGCTGCCGCCGGTGATGATCTACGGCGACGACGTCTCGCACGTCGTCACCGAAGAGGGCGTGGCCTACCTGTACAAGGCACACTCCCTTGCCGACCGGCGGGAGGCCCTGGCGGCGGTCGCCGGTGTCACGCCGATCGGACGCAACGCCGACGCCCGGCGGGTCGAGCAGCTGCGGCGCGACGGACTGGTCGCCTTCCCCGAGGATCTGAAGGTCGAGACCCGACTAGCCGACCGATCGCTGTTGGCGGCGCGCAGCATCGAGGATCTCGTCGCATGGTCCGGTGGCCTGTACGACCCTCCGTCGCAGTTCCGGGACTGGTGACCATGACTACCGCAATCCTCGTCCCGGCACCGACTCTCGACGCCACCGACATCGCCGACCTCGCCGTCACGGCGCTGCGCTCCGAGGCCGACCTGACACCCAAGCCCGGCCTCGTCGACAGGCGCGGACCTGGCGCGCATTCCGACATGAGCCTGACCATGCTGCACGACTCCGCCGAGTCGCTGCGGGATGCGTTCGCCGAATGTGCCTCGACGGCAATGCAATCAACGCCGGGACCCGAGCTGCGCGCCCGGCTGGGCGAGATCGGCCGGGCCGGTGAACGGGCCATGCTCCAGGCCACCGGCGGAGTGAACACCCACCGGGGTGCGTTGTGGGCACTGGGCCTGCTCGCGGCCGGCGCGGCGATCTCTGGCAGCGCGACCGGCGCGATCGACGCCGCGGCCCGCCTTGCGCGGCTCCCCGACCCAGCGCTCGGCGCCGCGGCAGTGGCGACCTCGAACGGTGCACGGGTCCGCCGCCGCTACGGTGCCTCCGGTGCCGCGGGCGAGGCGCAGGCAGGATTCCCACACGTCCGCCTGCATGCGCTGCCTGCGTTGCGCGCCGCCCGCCGGTCGGGCGCCGACGAGGCCTCCGCGCGGCTGGCCGCACTGCTATCGCTGATGGCCCATCTCGACGACACCTGCCTGCTGCACCGCGGAGGGCAGGCGGGTTTGACCGCCGTGCAGGAAGGCGCCCGAGCCGTCCTCGCCGCCGGTGGATGTCGTACGCCCGCGGGACGGCACCACTTCGCGGCCCTCGACGCCCTCTGCGCGGCCCATCGACTGTCTCCCGGAGGCAGCGGAGACCTGTTGGCGGCCACCCTGTTTCTCGACGCCCTAGACGAACGGAGCGCTGCCCCATGCAAACTCTGAACTACCAATTCCCCGCAGACCAGACAGCGCCGCACGCCGTGCACATCGGTGTCGTCGCGTCGGGTGATCTGGAGATCCTGCTCCAGCCACCCACCGCCGACGAGCCCGCCGACAGCGCCGCGGTGCGAGTCCGCACCAGCGTCAACGGTTTCGACACCGTCTGGCACGACGTCCTCGAACGGTTCTTCACCCGCACCGCGCTCGCGGGCCGGTGGGAACTCAACGACTTCGGAGCCACGCCGGGTGTCGTCACCCTTCGACTGCGTCAAGCCGCGGAAGCGGCGGTGGCGGATGGACAAGCGACGAACGGAGAGCCGTCATGACCGCCACCGAACTCCTCGCCGGCCAACCGTGGCAACAGCTGCTGCGGCGGCGCAGCTTCATCGAACTCGACGCGCTCGGCCGCGCTTCGGCGCTCTTGGATCCGGGTTCGCTGCGGGTGCTCGCCGGGCCGTTCGACCGGCTCGAATCACCGTGGTTGGTGCCGCAGGGCATCACCCCTCAGGCCGACGACGGCACCGTCATCGCCCGCGGCACGGTCGACGGCCGTCCCGTCGTCGATCGCCGCCATCGAACAAGGCTTTCAGGGCGGCGGCACCGGCGAGGTGTCGGGGGCCAAGATCTCGCAGGCGCTGCTGCTGGCGGCTGCCGACTCGCGGGCCGGAACACCGACCGCCGCCGTGATCCTGTTCGAGACCGGCGGCGTGCGGCTGCAAGAAGCCAACCTCGGCCTCAACGCCGTCGCCGAGATCTGCTCGGCCGTCCTGGATCTGCGTCCACTCGCGCCGGTCATCGGCGTCGTCGCAGGCACCGTCGGAAGTCTTCGGCGGCATGAGCATCGCCGCCGGTCTGTGCACCCGGCTGATCGTCACCCCGCAGGCCAGGATCGGACTGAACGGACCCGCCGTCATCGAAGAGGAAGGCGGCGTCGAGGAATTCGACTCGAGTGATCACGCCCTGATCTGGGCCGTCGACGGCGGCGAACAGCGCTACGCCACCGCGCTGGCCGACAACCTGGTCACCGATGACGCAGATCAGCTGCGCGGTGCACTCATCGACGCGATCGAGGCCGGCGTCGCAGAACCCGGCACCCACCGCAGCCAACGCCTCGACGTGCTGGCCTCGCGGCTGGCGACGCTGAACCCCGCCACTCCTCCGAGACCCGAAGAGCTGCGCGAACTCTGGGGGTCCGATTACTCCCCCGTCCCCGCACCCGAGCACCGTGCGGCCGCCGAATCGGACGAAGGTCACCACCCCGACACCCGCGGTCGTACCTGGCTGCGCGCACTCACCGGCGACACCCCGATCGAGCAGATCATCCCGTCGGTGCTCGTCGCCACCACCCCGACCGCCCGATACCTCGCTGTCGTCCCCGATCCCGACAATCGGTTCTACCGTGCGCGTGAGGGTCAGGTCGGATTGACCGAGTCGCTCGCCCTTGCCCAGTCCGTGCGCGACCTCGTCGACGCCGACCGCGACGCGGACCACAAGCGCGCGATCATCGCCGTCGTCGACCTACCCAGCCAGGCCTACGGCCGCAACGAGGAAATGGCCGGCCTGCACCAGGCGATGGCCACCACCGTCGACGCCTATCACGCTGCCCGCAACGCGGGACACCCGATCGTCGCCCTCGTCGTGGGCACCGCGCTGTCCGGCGGGTTCCTCACCCACGGCCTGCAGGCCAACCAGATCCTCGCTCTCGACGACCCGAAGGTCGAGATCCACGCCATGCACGAGGCCGCCGCAGCACGGATCACCCGTCGCACCGTCGATGAGCTGAACGAGCTCGCCAAGACCATCGTGCCCATGAGCTATGACGTGAAGGACTGGGCCAAACTCGGATTCTGCGACGGCCTCCTCGCGGTCGACGATGCCGACGCCCCAACGCCAGACGACGTCGACACGGTCGGCGCGGCGGTCGCCGACGCCGTCGAACGGGCCCGCCGCGGACCGCTCGACCTGTCCAACCGGCTCGACTCCGATGCCGCCGTCGCCACCCGCCACGCCTCGCGTGCCGTTCGGGATCTCTTGGCACGGCAATGGAATCCGGAACCGCAGACGCCATGACGTCCCCACGCCCGCATGACCTGCTCCGGGTGTCCACCGCCGCGACGGACGTCCTGTCCGACGACGCGCCATCCTGGGTTCGAAGGGGCGCTGCGAGCCACTCCCTGGGTCGTCGTCCGGCGAGCCTCCGCGCCCGAAGGGCTGATCGCGGTCGGTGTCCGTGGCCGGGACAGGTCGCACCGCTACGCGTGGGCCATCCGACGAGATGACGTGCGGGAGACGGTGGCGCCGGAAGACCTCACCGGTTTCACGGCCCCGTCGCGAGTTGCCGGCCATGCGGGCGCTGTCGACGGTCCGCACCCCGCTGAACGACGCCGGACTGGCGTGGGGACCAACCGGCAGCGTGGGTTTCGAGTTGGCCACCGGGGCGCCCACTGCGACGCCGGACAGCGACCTCGATCTGGTGATCCGGGCGCCTTCCCTTCCGACTGCGCTGGGTGGACTCGATGCGTTGCACCGACGGCTCGGCCGGCTGGATGTCCGGGTCGATTGCCAGGTCGAAACACGTTCCGGGGCAATCGCTCTGGCAGAACTTCTGTCCATGGCTGACGACGTCATGGTCGAAGACTCCACATGGGCCCCGCCTGGTTCGGCGCTCTGTCGCCGTGTCATGAGCCTCGTTTTCTTGTTTCCCGGACAGGGATCCCAACAGCCGAACATGTTGCAGGCATTGCCCAACGGTGGTGCGGCCGCTGCCGTCGTGGCGGAATCCCGTTCGTGCCTGGCACGACTCGGCTTGCCCGACGACATCGACAGTGCCGCAGCGCTTCGAGGACACCACCAACGTCCAGATCGCCCTACTGATCGCCGGAGTCGCCTGCGCGCGTGCCCTCACCGATGAGCACGGCCTAGCGCCGCGGTTCGTCGCCGGCCACTCGGTGGGTGCTTTCGCCGCAGCCGTCACCGCCGGCGCGATGAGCCTCAGCGACGCTCTGACCGCCGTCGAACTCCGTGGCCGCTTGATGAAGGATGCTTGTGCAGACGGTGATTGGGGCATGGCGGCGATCACCGGCCTGCCGATTCGCGCTGCGCAGCTGCTGGCCGAACGGACCAGCACTGACGACGACCCGCTGTGGTTGGCCAACGTCAACAGCGCCACCCAGACCGTACTGAGCGGAACCGCCACGGCATTGCAGAACGCGTCCCATGCAGCAAGGACAGCCGGCGCCACCGACTTCGAGCGACTCGACGTCGCGGTGGCCTCACACTGTCCCGTGCAGGCGGACACCGCTCGTCGACTGGCGGAGCATCTCGCCGGGTTGCCGCGGCACACCCCCACCGCCCGCTATCTCACGAACACCCGCGGGCGGGCAGTCACGACCGCCGACGCCATCCTCGACGATCTCGCGCAGTCCGTGGCGCACCCCGTGCAGTGGTACGACGCCACCCGATTGCTGCCCGAACTCGGTGCGACCTGCGCCATCGAGATGCAACCCGGCCACGTCCTCGCCCACCTCTGCGCAGCCAACGCACCAGAGCTGACCGCACTCTCGTTGCAGGACAACGGCTCTCGCCGCAACGGTTGCGCGGGCGCGCCAACTCGATCATCGACACGGTTAGCGATCAACCACCACAAGCGAGAGGCTCGCCATGCACCTGAAATCGGAGACAGCGCCGTCTCCCTCGGCCGGTGCCGCCGGGCCGATCAGAATGGCGCTGGTGGTGGGCGCACTGGGAGTGGTGTTCGGCGACATCGGCACCAGTCCGATCTACACCATCCAGACCGTGTTCAACCCGGGCGATCCGCACCCCGTACCCATCACCACCGACAACGTGTACGGCGTTGTGTCACTGATCTTCTGGTCGGTCATGATCATCGTGACCTTGACGTACATCACGCTGGTGATGCGGGCCGACAACGACGGTGAAGGCGGCATCATGGCGCTCATCACCATGTTGCGGCGCTGGAACGTGGCGCGAAGTCGTCGCACCGCGCTGATGCTTGCGTTACTCGGCCTCTTCGGTGCCGCGCTGTTCTTCGGCGACAGCATGATCACGCCCGCGATCTCGGTGCTGTCCTCGGTCGAGGGCCTCAAGACCGTCGATCCGGACCTCAAGGATTGGGTCGTGCCCATCACCGCGGTGATCATCGTGGCGCTCTTCGCCGTTCAACGCAACGGCACCGCCGCGGTAGGCCGATTCTTCGGACCCGTGATGATCCTCTGGTTCTCCGCCATCGGCGCCTGCGGCGTGAATGGCATCGTCAACGAGCCCGAGATCCTCAAGGCCCTCTCCCCCATCTACGCGTTGAAGTTCATGGTCGGGAACTTCGGCGTCGCGTTCTTCGCGCTTGCGGCGATCGTGCTCGCCGTCACCGGCGCCGAAGCGCTGTATGCCGACATGGGGCACTTCAGTCGGCGCCCCATCGTCGTAGCCTGGCTGTGCCTCGTCCTGCCGGCATGTGTACTCAGCTATTTCGGCCAGGGTGCGCTGATCCTCGCCGACGAGAGAAATGTCAGCGCGCCCTTCTTCCTGGTCACTCCGGATTGGGCGCGACTGCCCGATGGTGTTGCTGGCCACCGCGGCCACCGTGATCGCGTCCCAAGCAGTGATCACGGGGGTGTTCTCAGTGGCTTCGCAGGCAGCGCAGCTCGGCTACCTGCCGAGGTTGCGGGTGGTCCACACCTCGGCGAAGGCGTTCGGTCAGATCTACGTGCCCTCGGTCAACGTCATCGTGATGGTCGGCGTCCTCATCCTGGTGTTCGCGTTCCGCAGTTCCACCGCACTGGCGTACGCGTTCGGCATGGCGGTGACGGGGACCATCACTATCACCACCCTGCTGTTCCTCTACATCGCCAGGACGAGGTGGGGAACACCCCTGTGGCTCATCCTCTTTGGTGGCGGCACACTGCTGTTGGTCGACCTGATGTTCCTGGCCGCCAACCTGACGAAATTCGTCCACGGTGCGTGGCTACCCCTGCTGATCGCGATCGTGGCGTTCACCGTCATGACCACTTGGCAGCGCGGACGGAAGATCGTGACCCGGGCGCGTGACCACGCCGAGGGATCGCTGCGCGAGTTCATCGCCGAGATCGCCGACCGTGAGCCGCCGCTGCGGCGAGTGCCAGGAACGGCGGTGTTCCTCAACCGCGGCAAGGAGACCACCCCGCTGGCGATGCGCGCCAACGTCGACCACAACCATGTCCGTCACGACCACGTGATCATCATGTCGATCGACACGCTGCCGGTACCGCGTGTCCCTGAACCAGAACGGATCGACGTCGACACTCTCGGTTACGCCGACGGGATCATCCATGTCACAGCGCGTTTCGGCTACAAGGAATCCCCGAACATCGCCAGGGTGCTGCGCCTGCTCGACGAGGCGCAGACCGAAGGCCCGATCACCGTCGACAATGCCTCCTACTTCCTCTCGAAGTTGGAACTGACGAGGGGCGACGCACCCACCATGGCGTCGTGGCGGAAACGCTTGTTCATCGCCACGTCCTACCTCGCCGCGGACGCCGGCGAGCACTTCAAGCTGCCGCGCGACCGGACGGTGGTCATGGGTGCACGGATCGAAATCTAAAGCGCCGTCACAGGTCCAGCACCACGGCCTCGGTCGGTTGCGCACAGCAGATCAACACGTTGCCCTCGGCAGGCATGTCGAGCGGTTCCGGATCGTAGCGAACGGCGCCCGACAGCAGTGCCGTCTCGCAGTTGTGGCAGACGCCCGTCCGACACGACCAGCGGGTCGGCACGTCGCATGCCTCGGCGAACTCGAGAAGGCTCGCCGACGGCGGGCCCCACGGCGCCGAGATGTCGCTGCGGGCGAATTGCACCTCGGGGCCCGGGCCGGGCGGTCCCACGGGTAGGTGCGGAGGGACCGACGTCGCGGCGATGCCCGGCGTCAGCGCACCCGTAGCGCCGAACGTCTCCGTCCGTACCCGGGCGGGATCCAGACCGTAGGCGGCCAGACCTGAGCCGAGCTGCTCCATGAAGGACGCCGGGCCGCACAGATAGGCGTCCGCGTCGCGGGGCAGGCCGAGCCGGGACACCAGCTCGGTGGTGAGGCGGCCCTGCGCCGTGTAGTCCTCCCCTTGCCGATCCGATGCCAGCGGGCGGCTGTAGTAGACGCGGGATTGACTGCCCGGCAACCGGTCCAACAAGTCGCGGCTCTCCAGCGCGAACGGATGCTCGGAGGAGTCACGCGCGCCGTGCAACCACCAGACCTGGCGGCTGGATCCGGCGTTGACCAACGCGTGCAGCATCCCCAGCACCGGCGTGACGCCCACTCCGGCCGACAGCAGGATTACCGGCGCATCTCCGTCGACGAGGAAGAAGGCGCCGCGGGGCGCCGCGACGTCGATGACGTCACCGGCCGCGATGTGGGCGTGGATGTATCGCGCTGCCCACCCCGTGCGGTTCCCGCTTCACGCTGATCCGGTACTCGTTCGAGCCCGGCAGGTTGGACAGCGAATAGCTGCGCAGAACGGGACCGCGGTCGGCAGACAGCCGCAGTGTGATCGATTGCCCGGGAAGCCATTCCGGCAACGTCTCGCCATCGGGCGCGGCCAGGGTGACCGATCGGACGCTTCGACTTTCGTCGTGGGTACCGGTCACCCGCAGCGGGCGGAAACCGGCCCACGCCGGCGGCGGACTGCTGGCGGCTGCCGTCAAGCCGACGTTGCCGGACGTCGTCGCACCGGAAGCGCCCTGAGCCGCCATGCTCTGCAGGGACGCCTTCCACCCAGGACTGAGCGCCGGGACGCGGAGGGCACGGTCGAGCGCGTCGCGCGGGTGCCCCGGAAGGTAGAGCAGCGCATCGATTTCGGCGACGGTGACTCCCTCGGGTCCCGAACTGACCTTGACGATCTCCTGCCCGGCCTCGATCTCGCCTTCGGCCAGGACCCGACAATAGAACCCGGGTCGGCGGTGAGACACCAGCAGTGCCGCCATTCGCGGCTCGCCGATCCGCATGCCCGCGCGATAACAGGTGACGCGTGGCTGGGTGACCTCGAAGAGGGCCTCGCCGATCCGGTAGCGGTCCCCGATGCACACCTCGTCGTCGGGCAGGCCCTCCACGGTGAGGTTCTCACCAAGGATGCCGGGCACCAGGTCGTCGCGCCCGAACTCGTGCGCCCAGTGCCGGTAGGAATCCAGTTGGTAGACCAGGACGGCACGGTTCTCGCCACCGTGCCCGCCGAGGTCGCCCTGACCGTCCCCGTCGACGTTGAGCCGACGCACCATCCGAGGCCCGTCGACCGGCTCCTTCCACGCGCCGGTGTAGACCGTGCGTCCCTTCCACGCCACGTTCTGCGGCAGGCCCACGTTCACCGACGCCAACGTCGCCATCGGCACCTCCTGATTCGTCCCGGACGATCATGAACCCTTTGGCGACCGCCGGCGTCACGAAGGCGAATCTTCACCGCGGCCCACTTGCCGAACGTACAGTTGCGCACTTGCCGATCGGCAAGTACCGTCGGAGTGGAGCCACACGGATCGATGGGCAGGGGCTGGGATGACCACTGCAGGGTTGGACGCCGGGTTGAGCAAGGTTGCGACCGCGACCGATACTCGTCAGCGTCTCCTGGATCTCGCTGTGGCACTGTTCATTAGGCACAGTTTCGCTGGCACGTCGTTGCAGATGATCGCCGACGAACTGGGCTTCACCAAGGCCGCGATCTACTACCATTTCCGCACCCGTGAAGAGCTGCTGCTCGCCGTGATGGAACCGATGTTGCAGCAGATTGACGACATCGTCGTCACCGCGGAGCGGCAACGAAGTGCACGCTCCCGTGCGGACGCGATGGTTCGTGGGTATGCGGACTTCACCGCCAAGAACCGGGCCGTTGCCGCCGTCCTGGCCTTCGATCCCAGCGTCACCGGCCTGCTGCAGGACCACCCGCGCTGGCGTGACGTGATCGACCGTGAGATCGCATTGCTCGCTGGAGTGGAACCCGGCCCCGGTGGACTGATCAAGGCGACCGCGGTGTTGACGGGCCTTGCTGGGGCGGCAACGAGCGTCGTCGATCCCGACGAGAACGCGCTGCGCCAACAGCTCCTCGACGTCGGCCGACGCATTCTCGGATTGCGTGCCACGCGAAAGTCCACCTGAGCACGCCAAAGCCACGCCATCCACCCCTTGATTCACTGCCGTAACCGGCCGAGAGGAGTTGCCATGTCACCGCTGGCGGAGGTACCGGAATGACGGTGCACACGGCCGTCGTCACCGGCGGCGCCTCGGGCATCGGCCAGGCAATCGCGCACCGGCTGACCGAAGACGGGCATCGGGTCGCGACACTCGACGTCAAGCCCGCAGAGACCGGATTCTCGTTCGCGGCCGACGTGACGGATCGGGCGCAGCTCGACGCGGCGCTCGCCGACGTCCGCGAGACGCTGGGCCCCGTCACCATCCTTGTGAATGCCGCTGGGACAGAGGGATTCATCCGATTCCTCGACGTGACGTTCGCCGAGTGGCAACGCGTGATCGACGTCAACCTCCATGGCGTCTTCCACACCGTGCAGGCGACGCTGCCCGACATGCTGGCAGCCGGATGGGGACGAATCATCAACATCTCGTCGTCGAGCACGCATTCCGGGACGCCGATGAAGTCCCACTACGTGGCCGCCAAGTCCGCGGTCAACGGGCTCACCAAGAGCCTGGCGCTTGAATACGGGCCGAAGGGCATCACGGTCAACGCCGTCCTCCCCGGCTTCATCGACACCCCGATGCTGCGCAACGCCGAAAGGCGCGGCGACTTCGGCGATCACCGCATCGACGACGTCATCGCCGCCACGCCCGTCCGGCGCATGGGCACACCAGAAGACATCGCCGCCACCTGCGCCTTCATCGTCTCCGAGGAGGCCGGGTACATCACCGGCCAGATGTTCGGCGTCAACGGTGGGCGCAACACGTGACGAGACCGACCACCACCAGGAGGATCGAGACACATGACGCAGCCAGCGACGCGAGAAGCCGTGCAAGAGGCGCCCATCCCGGACGCGCCGATAGCGCACCGATTCACCGGCAAGGTCGCCTTCATCACCGGCGCGGCCCGCGGTCAGGGGCGCGCCGAGGCCGAACGACTCGCCGCGGAGGGCGCCGACATCATCGCGGTGGACGTGTGCAGCCAGCTCACCACGACGCAGTACTCCGGTGCGACGCCGGAGGATCTCGACGAGACCGTCGCGCTGGTCGAGAAGCTCGGCAGGCGCATCGTCGCTCGACAGGTCGACATCCGTGACTTCGATGCGCTGTCAACGGCTTTGAACGATGGACTGGCCAAGCTGGGCAGGCTCGACGTGGTGATTGCCAACGCGGGAATGACCACCGCCGCCCGCGTCTGGGAGATCGACGCCGAGCACTGGCGCGAGAGCATCGACGTCAACCTCACCGGCGCATTCCATACCGCGAAGGCCGCAGTACCCATCATGCTCGAACAGGGAAGCGGCGGTTCGATCGTCTTCACTAGTTCGGTTGCCGGTCTGCGTGGCTTGCCGTTCCTCGGCAGCTACGTGGCCGCCAAGCATGGGCTGGTCGGGCTGGCGAAGACGTTGGCGAACGAGTTGGCAGAGTATCGAATTCGGGTCAATACCGTTCATCCCCATGGTGTCGCAACGGATCTGACGGTTCCCGAGCTCTTCCCCCAGGTGCAGGAGCACGCCCCCGACCTCGGCACCTTGTTCATCGGAGGCCTGCCGGACCAGACCTCCAGCGTCCACGACATCGCAGCCGCAGTCGCATGGATCGCGTCCGACGAGGCCCGGCACGTCACCGGCATTCAGCTACCGGTCGACCTGGGCCGGACGAACCGGTGACTGGAGGTTTGGAACGCCTGGACTTCTTCCGGGACGTTCAGGTCGGTCAAGATCCATACCCCTACGCCGAAGCCTCGCGTGCCAAGTGCCCGGTTCGGCGTGAACCCCATCACGACGTCGTGATGGTGACCGGTCACGAAGAGGCTGTCGCCATTCTCGGTGATGCGCAGACCTTTTCGTCGTGCAACGCACCCACAGGGCCCTTCCCCGGATTCCCGGTCCCGCTCGAGGGCGACGACGTCAGCGAGTTGATCGAGGCACACCGCGACGAACTTCCGCTCAGTGACCAGATCCTCACGGTCGACCCGCCAGTCCACACCGATCAGCGCGCATTGCTGATGGGGCTCATTACGCCGAAGCGCCTCAAGGAGAACGAGGACTTCATGTGGCAGTTGGCCGACCAGGTCCTGGACGGCTTCCTCACCGGCGGTGAGGGTGAATTCATCAACGGCTTCGCGGGGCCCTTCACGCTGCTGGTCATCGCCGACCTCCTCGGCGTCCCGGAGGCCGACCGCGACGAGTTCGTCGCTGCGCTGGGTCGACATTCGAGCGACGGCGGTTCCGGCGAGCTGGTCACGACACACAATCCGTTGGAGTACCTCTACGAACGCTTCTCCGCCTACATCGAGGACCGGCGTCGCGAGCCGCGTGGTGACGTCCTCACCGGGATGGCCAACGCGACGTTCCCCGACGGATCGTTGCCCGAGCCCATCGAGGTCGCCCGCATCGCGTCCAATGTGTACTCCGCCGGCCAGGAGACCACCGTGCGCCTTCTAGGCGCGGCCCTGCAGATCCTCGCCGAGCAGCCCGACCTTCAGCAGTTGCTGCGCCGCGAACGCGACCGCATTCCCAACTTCATCGAGGAGACACTGCGGTTCGACAGCCCCATCAAGGGCGACTTCCGGCTGTCCAGAACCACCACGTCCGTTGGCGGAGTGGACATCCCGGCGGGCGCGACAGTGATGGTGCTCAACGGGGCGGCCAACCGCGACCCGCGACTGTTCGAGGATCCGGCGACATTCGACGTGGCGCGGCCCAACGCCCGCCGTCACATCGCCTTCGGCCGCGGCGTGCACTCCTGCCCTGGCGCTCCCCTCGCCCGAGCAGAGGCGCGGGTGTGCATCGAGCGGCTGCTCGACCGCACCACCGATATCAGGATCTCGGAGAAGGAACACGGGCCCGCAGGCGCACGGCGCTACCAATACGTGCCGACGTTCATCCTCCGCGGACTGACCGAGTTGCACCTCGAGTTCACGGTCGCCGACGAGACACGATGAAGGTCACCGTTGACGACAGCCGCTGCGCCGGGCACGGCGTGTGCGTCGGGCTATGCCCCGACGTGTTCTCTCTGACGGACGACGGATACGCGGTGGCCCATCAGCCCGACGTTCCAACGGAATTCGAAGATTCGGTTCGCGACGCAATCGACTGCTGCCCCGAGCACGCGATCTCGACTCAGACGTAGGCTCCTTACCGAAGCCCGGAAGGAGTCTCGATGGCACGCTTCACCAACCGGGTCGCACTCGTCACCGGCGCCAGCTCTGGTATCGGCCGTGCGACGGCGCTTCGGCTGGCGCAGGAAGGCGCGGCCGTCGCGCTCGTCGCTCTACCGGGCGACGACCTCGAGGACGCCGCGGCACAATGCCGGGCCGCCGGCTCGGCAGCGCTGGCGCTGCCAACCGACGTCGCAGACCCCCACCAGGTCGCCGACGCCTTCGACCGCGCGGAGACACTCGGAGCCGTGTCGGCGGTCTTCAGCAACGCCGGCATCTCGGTGATCGCGCCTGCCGTCACGACGCACGACGACGACTGGTTGCGGCAACTACACGTCAACCTCTCCGGCTGCTTCTACGTGGCGCGCGAAGCCGCTCGGCGGATGCTCCCGGCTCGGTACGGATCGATCGTCACGACGGGCTCGGAGCTCGGAATCCTCGGCCAGGCCGGCTATGTCGGCTACACCGCGACCAAGGGCGGCGTGCTCGCCATGACACGCGCGCTCGCGGCGGAGCTCGCAGTGGACGGAATCCGGGTCAACAGCGTCTCACCCGGCGAGACCGAAACTCCCATGCTGATGGCCGAATTCGCCGCCGCGCCGGATCCAGCCGCGGAACGCGCCGATCACGAGGCGACCATCCCCCTCGGCCGGATCGCGCAGCCGGACGAGATCGCCACCGCCGTCGCATTCCTGCTGTCCGACGAGGCGGCGTACGTCACCGGCACCAACCTGGTGGTCGACGGTGGCCGGACGTCGTGCTTCTCCCTCGGCTCCACCTCACCCGCCTGAGACAGTTGTTTGCGGTTGCACGGAGGCGAGCTGCCGTCAGCACGGCAAAGCCCGGGCCACGGTTATTGACATGTCCATAGATTACGAGTACGCCTGTTAGCTGAACGACGCGAGCACTACCGAGCCCGGCCGCCGAGCGGCCTCGTCGAACTCAACGAAGAGGGACGCTCATGGCCGATGTCGACTTTTGCGTGGTCGGTGCGGGATTCGCGGGATTGACCGCGGCGCTGCGGTTGAAACAGGCTGGCCACTCGGTGGCGCTGCTCGAGGCTCGCGACCGGGTCGGCGGCCGCACCTTCACCGAGGTGCGCGACGACGGGTCGTGGATCGACCGCGGCGGCGCGTGGATCGGGCCCGGGCAAGACGCCATCTACCGACTGATGGACGAGTTCGGCGTGCCGAGCTACAAGCAGTACGTCGACGGCGACGCGATGATGTTCGTCGACGGCAAGAAGTACCGCTACACCGGCACGATTCCGTTGTCGATGAGCCCGTGGGCGGTCGCGAACATCGGTGCGGCCTTCCTCGAGCTGGGGCACATGTGCAAGTCGATTCCGATCGAAGCGCCGTGGGAGGCGCCCAAGGCGCGCAAGTGGGATCAGCTCAGCTACGCGCAGTGGCTCGACAAGCACACGCTGTCCAAGCCGGCTCACGAGCTGTTGGAAGCCGCGATCGCCGGCACCTACACCTCGGCGGCATCGGAGCTGTCGATGCTCTTCGTCCTGTACCAAATGGCATCGGCGGGCGGACCGAGTTTCGTGCTGGGGGTCAAGGACGCCGCCGAGGATGCCCGGCCGGTCGGCGGCATGGGCGCCATCCATCGGCCGATGGCCGCCGAGCTCGGCGATGCCATTCATCTGTCGCAGCCGGTGCGAAGCGTCGTTCAGGACGCCGACGGGGTCACGGTCCGCTCGGACGACATGGTGGTGCGCGCACGCCGCGTCATCGTTGCCGTGCCGATCGCGATCGCCGGCCAGATCATCTACGAGCCGATGCTGTCGGTGGACCGATCGTTCCTGCATCAGCGGATGCCTCTCGGCGCGGTCTTCAAGATCGCCCTGGTCTACGACGAGCCGTTCTGGCGTGCCGACGGCCTTTCGGGCCAGTCGTTCGCGCCGGGGTCGCCGGCGAACCTCACCATCGACTCGTGCACGGACACCGGAACTCCCGGGATGCTGACCGTCATCACCGAGGGCCCGGTCGCGCGCCAGATCGGCGAGCTCACCGAGGCCGAGCGCAGAAAGGCCGTGCTCGACGCCGTCGCCGAACGGCTCGGCGACAAGGCGAAGTCACCGATCGACTACGTCGAGCAGAACTGGACCGTCGAACGCTATACCGGCGGCGGGATGATCTGCCACGCCCCGCCAGGTGTGCTGACCGAGTTCGGCCCCGCCCTGCGCGAACCGTGCGGCCGCATCCACTGGGCCGGAACCGAGAGTTCGGCCGTCATGTACGGGTTCATCGACGGAGCCGTCCGGTCGGGCGAGCGGGCCGCGACCGAGGTGATGGAACGCGAAAGAGTGGCCGTGGCCTGAACTGGGTTGCGACCCCGATTTAAGAGTGCGGGCGGTGGGACTCGAACCCACACGTTCTTTCGAACACGGGCACCTAAAGCCCGCGCGTCTGCCATTCCGCCACGCCCGCAAGCGTGTCGATCGTACCTGCCCGCACGCAGCGGCGGAATCTGTCGGTGGCGCCTTCTAGCGTGGGGCTCACAACCCGGCGAGAGGCGCGCCCGATGCGGTCAGCAGAGGAGTTCAACGAAGTGCAGCGCCTCGTCGCGGCGGGCATGAACGACTGCGCCATTGCGAGGCAGACGGGCATACCTCGACCGACGGTGCGCGACTGGCGGCGCAGACGGCACGTCTGCCCGAGGACTCCGGCCGGTTCCTCGTCGTGCGGCATCGACCACGTTTTCGCCGCACTTCCCGCGGCAGCCGTACGCGTATCTGCTCGGCATGTATCTCGGAGACGGTTGCATCTCGCGGCAGGGACGGGTCTGGCGTCTTCGCGTCACGTGCGATACCCAATACCCCGCGATCATCGCCCGCTGCCGCGAGGCGATCGACGCTCTGATGCCCAGGCAACACGCAGCGATCGTGTGGCGTAAAGGCCGCTGCCTAGACGTCTCGCACCATTCCAAGCACTGGCCCTGCCTCTTCCCCCAACATGGCCCCGGCCGAAAGCACCACCGACGGATAGCCCTCGAGCCCTGGCAGGAGGCGCACGTCTACGAGGCCACCGAAGAGTTCGTGCGCGGGTTGATCGAGAGCGACGGCTGCCGCGTCGTCGCCAATGACCGTGGCGTGCGCAGCATCCGCTACCACTTCTCCAACCGATCCGAGGACATCATCGGCTTGTTCACCGCCGCGCTCGACCACCTCGAAATCCCTTGGACTCGCTCGACGAAGGACACGGTCTCCATCTACCGCAAAGCCGCGACGGCCCGGCTCGACGAGTTCATCGGGCCGAAGTCGTGATCGGCGCAGTCTCAGGTGTAGAGCGTGATGGGCTGCACGTCGCCGGTGAGGAAGTTGGCGCCGACTTCGAGCTTCTTGTAGTCGATCGGATCGTGCAGTGAATGGGTGCGGATGTTGCGCCAGTACAGATCCAGCCCGACGTCACTGCGCGTCGAGCTGGTCCCGGTCACCTCGAACACCCGTTGGGCGACGTCGAGCGCGGTCTCGGTGGACACCACCTTCAGCTGCGCGATGCCGATCGCCACCTCGGCGCGATCGGCCGCAGTCACGTCCGAACCGCGGGCGATCACCTCGTCGTAGCGGGTGTTCCAGCGGTCGGCGAGGGCCTCGACAGCGGCTACCCGCGCCACCAGCTCACCGAAGACCCTCTGCACCAACGGGTCTCGCGAGTAATGCTCGGCGGTGCTGAGCAGCCACGCTCCCCGCCGGTCCAGAGTGAGCTGCCGGGCCCGGTGCAGGGCGCCCTGCGCGATGCCCAGATAGAGGTTGCCGAACGCCAGCTGCACGCCCGGCGTCACCAGCGTCGAGTACGGCTCCTCGCCCACCACGCCGAGCACATCCGACCGGTCGACCGCGACGTCGTCGAACTCGACCGAGCCGCTCGCCGACAACCGCTGCCCCAGGAAGTCCCAGTCGTCGACGAACCGCACTCCAGCCCGGTCGTGGTCGACGACCACCGCCAGCATGCGGTCCGCGCCCTGCTCGGCCGCCATCACCAGCGTCACGTCGCCGGTGGACGCGCCTGTGGAGTAGCGCTTCCGGCCGTTGAGCCGGAACCCGGAGCCGTCGGCCGTCAGGGTGAGATCGGGGTCGATGGGGTTGACCGAATCACCCCAGAGCCACTGCCCTGCCGCCGACGCCCCGAACCAGTGCGGCCACCGCGCGGGATCGCCGAAGAAGACGATGCCGGCGTGGTTGACGTAGTGGTAGGCCAGGATCTGCGCGATGGACGCATCGGCCCGGGCAAGGATGCGCACCGCCCGCAGCCCGGTACTCCAATGTCCGCCGTGGCCACCGAACTCCGTCGGGATCAGCAGGTTGGCCAGACCGGACTCCTTGAGCAGTTTGAGTTCGGCGGTGGGCTGCTCGTTGGCACGGTCGCGAGCCAGCGCGTCGGTGGCCAGTACCGCGGCGACGTCGTCGGCCACCACGTCCCACGTCTTCGCCTCCCCCGCCTCGGGCAGCGTGGTCCAGGGTGTGCGCGGCATCGGGACTCCTTCACGACGATTGGCGACCGGTCACGCTAGCGCCGACGACCAGACTCTGGCTCGGGTTACCGTCACGATGAGCAATACGGTCGATCCGCTAGGCGGCGGGCAGCCGGATACCGGAGCTCCCGTCGAACAGGTGCAGGCGGTCCGGTCGAACGGTCACGACGACGCCGTCGCCAGGTGCGGGCGGCCGCGCCCATCGCGTCACTTCGGCGTCCTCCACCACGGCGGTCAGCCGCTGCTCACCGATCGTGATGATGAATACGTATCTGGGGCCGAGCAATTCGACCAATTCGAGCCGCCCAGCCGCACCTGCGTCCGGACGCACCAGCACGTCCTCCGGCCGTACCCCGACGGTCACCGATGACTGGTCGGCTGCCGCGACGTCCCAGCGGATGCCACCGGTCTCGAAGAAGCCGCCGTCGATGCTGCCGCTGATCAGGTTGGCCGTCGGCGATCCGATGAAGCCCGCCACGAAGGTGTTGGCCGGCGAGCGGTAGAGGTCGTGCGGCGTGCCGCGCTGCTCGATCCGTCCGGCATTGAGCACCACGAGTTGGTCGGCGATGGTCATCGCCTCCTCCTGATCGTGGGTGACGTACAGCGCGGTGATGCCCAATTCCTGTTGCAGGCGCCGAATCTCGGAACGCAGCTCGACCGCAGCTTGGCGTCGAGGTTGCTCAACGGCTCGTCGAACAGGAACACCGACGGGGTGCGCACCAGCGCGCGGGCGATCGCCACCCGCTGCTGCTGGCCGCCGGACAGCTGCGCGGCTTGCGGTCGAGCAGGGCGGTGATGCCGACCCGCTCGGCGGCCTCGCCGGCCCGTCGAGCGGCCTCGCCTTTGGCCACGCCCGGCATTGCGGAGCGGGAACGCGATGTTGCCCGCGACGCTCAATTGCGGGTAGAGCGCGTAGTTCTGGAACACCATCGCCACGTCGCGCTGCCGCGGGGTGGCTGCGGTGACGTCGCGGTCGCCGATGTGCACCGTGCCGCCGTCGGCCGTCTCCAGCCCGGCCACGATGCGCAGCGTGGTCGACTTGCCGCAGCCGGACGGCCCGACCAGCACCGTCAACGAACCATCGGGCAGGGTCAGGGTCAGATCGTCGACCACCGCGGTGTCGCCGTAGGACTTGGTGAGGCCCACCAGCTCGACGGCGCTCACTTGGTCGCACCGGTCGTCAGCCCGCCGACCAGTAGCGCTGGGCCGCCAGCGCCAGGACGTACACCGGCGCGATGCCGAGCAGCCGGCCGCCGCCTGCTGGCCGAACTGGACGTTGCGGTCGCCCTGGAACAGCGACAATCCCACCGTCAACGTCTGACTCTCCTTCGTCACTGCGAGATACACAGCGAACAGAAAATCGTTGTAGCTCAGGAAGAACACCACCAGCAGCGCGGCGACGACCCCGGGCCAGAGCAGCGGCAGCACCGCCCTGCGGAACGCGCCGACCACCGACAGCCCGTCGATGACGGCGGCCTCGTCGATCTCGATCGGGATGCGGCGCACGAAGCCGTCCAGCAGCCACACCGCGACCGGACGTTGGCGATCCCGTTGACCAGGACCAGGCCCAGCACGTTGTTGGTCAGGCCGGCGTTCCGCAGCAGGAAGAACAGCGGGATGATCGCCACGATCGGCGGAGCGCAGTAGCTGGCCAGCAGCGCCGTCAGCAGCCGATCACCGCGGAACCGGCGCGCGGTGAAATACGCTGCCGGCGTGGCGATCACCACCGCCAGCACGGCCGCACCGACCGCCGCCACCCAGGAGTTGCGCAGCATCGTGCCCAGCGCGATGGTGTCGAACACCTTGGTGAAGTTGGCGATGGTCCACGCCGTCGGCAGCAGCCCGGAGTTGAGCACGTCGCCGGGCGGCCGCAGCGACAGCGACACCAGATAGCCGACCGGGATCAGCGCGACGAGCGCGATCACGACCAGTGCGACCCGCACCGCCCAGTACCGCCGACGGCGCGTTCATGACGCCTCCGCCTTCATCGTCGCGCGCGGGCCGCAGTGACGACCGTGGCCACCGCGCCGACGACGGCGCGAAGATCAGCGTCTGCGCGGCCGCGGTGCCCATGTCGAAACTGCCCCGCAGGCCGGTCTGGTAGATCGCGTACGGCGACAGGGTGGTGGCGAAACCCGGCCCGCCGGAGGTGATCACGACGATCAGGTCGAACACCTTGTAGCCGATCACCAACTCCAGGACCACCACGGCCCACAGCGTCGGCGCGATCGCCGGCCACACCACCGTGGTGAACGTCCGCCACGGTCCCGCGCCGTCGATGCGGGCGGACTCGCGCAGTTCGGGCCGCACCACGCCGAGCGCGCGCGAACGAGATCAGCACGGCGAACGGCGTCCACTGCCAGACGTGGATGCAGCAGGATCACCAGAAAGGCGCCGACACCGGAGCCCAGCGGATTGAACCCGCCGAGCCCGATCGCGGAGAACACTTGCGCGAAGCCGCCGCCGACCGGGGCCAGCAGCAGTTTCCACGCCACCCCGATGAGCACCGGGGCGGTCACCAACGGCAGCAACAGCAGCGCGCCGACGACGCCGAAGCGGGTCCCCCGGGCCCGCAGCAGCGCGGCGAGCGGCCAGTCCCAGCAGCGGTGGTCGCCGCGGCCGCCACCACGGCGAACACCGTGGACCGCCACAGCGACGGGATGAACGCCGGCGAGGCGAGCGCCGAGGTGGAAGTTGTCGGCGCCGGAGAAGCTGCGGAACGGATGGGCCAGCGAGGAATTCGTGATGGCCAGCGCGATCAGGTATACCGTCGGGTAGACCAGGAACAGCAGCAGCCCGGCCGACGGCGGGCAGCGCCAGCCAGAGCGGGACGCGCCGGCTCATGTCAGCGGCATTGCTCCCAGCTGGCTTCTGCGCGTTGCTCCAGTGACTGCTCCACGGTCTGCGTGCCCGGCGATCGCCGAGCGCGAGCTGATCGACCAGCTCCTGCAGCAGCTTCGGTGCGCCGGCCTCCTTCGGCCACACCAGCGGGTCGGCCGCCGAGGCCTTCGCCTGATCGGTCCGATCGCCTTGGTGACCACCTTGGCGTAGCCGTCGGAGTCGAGCACGGCGGCCGCGGATCGGGTCGATGCCCGCGCCGGCCGTCGACGACACGCTGCAGGTTCTGCGCGGCCGCGGTGGCCCAGTTGATGAACGCGGCCGCGGCGTCCTGCTTCTTGGACGGCGGTGGAGATGCCGAGCCCGAACCCGGCGTCCAGCGCGGTGCGCGGCGTGGTGTTGTTCCGCCGACGGGCAGCGACACCGCGCCCCACTTCCGGCGATCTTGGATGCCGTCGGATCCTCGGCGCGCAGCGCCATGTCGGTCCAGGTGTCCAGCAGTGCGCCCTGCCCGGCCAGGAACGCGGGTTGGCCTGGTCGAAGCCGATCTGGAGCGGGGTGGGCAAGGCGGACGGGGCGACCGTCGACGAGGTCCTGGGCCGCGGCGATCGCCGCGTCGGAGGTCAGGGTCGGCTTGCCGTCGGCGTCGACCAGCTCGCCGCCGTATCCGGCGAGCCGGTTGATGAAGGCGCAGCCGAGGATGATCGGCACCTGCTGGCCCGACACGATGGCGCCGTAGGCGGTGCCGCTGGCATCCTTGGTGATCTTGCCGGCGATCTCGTCGTAGTCGTCCCAGGTCTTGGGCGGTTCGACCTTGTAGCGGTCGAGCAGTTCGGTGTTGTAGAAGAGGATGTGGATGTCCCCGTCGTACGGCAGGCCCTAGCGCTTGCCGTCCAGCAGGGTGTACGGGTCGTAGATCGACGGCAGGTAGCCGCTGACGTCGATGCTTGTCCTTGTTGGTGTCGATCCACTCGGTCAGGTCGGTGAGCGCGCCGGCGTCGACCAGGTCGCCGAGACCGAAGTAGAAGTAGTCGAAGACGTCGAATTCGCCGGTGCCGCTTTGCACGTCGAGGATCTGCTTGCTGGTGAGCTGGTCGTACGGTGCGGGGGTCACGTCGAGATCGCCGCCCGGGCCGCCTTCCAGGCCGGCGCCAGCACGTCGCGGAACGACGTGACGTGCGGCTGGTTGACCAGCAGCTTGAGCGTGACGCCCTCGAACCTGCCCGACACCGGCGCGTTTCCCGCCAAGGCCTGGGTCGCCTCCGAGGAGCCGCAGGCGGCCAGCACCGGGCCGAGGACCGCAGCCCCGCCGGCGAGACCGATCAATTGCAGCGCGCGCCGTCGCGAGAAGGCGGAGGTCGTCACGACTTCCGAACCTATAAAGCCGCTGCCGATCGGCGCTAGGGAAATTCGCGGCGATCCCTACTGGTGAGGGCCCCCAACGTGCGCTCGTGTGCTAATTCGGGCCAGGATCTCGCACCCGCGCTCACGTTCGACAGCGGCAAACCGGGCGCGGTACCGTGGAGCAATGTCCACTACACGGCGTAGGAGACCAGCGTTGATCGCGCTGGTGGTCCTCGCCGCTGCCGGCTGCCTGGGCCTGGCCTGGTGGCAGTGGACCCGCTACGAGTCGGCGTCGGGCACATTCCAGAACCTCGGCTATGCCCTGCAGTGGCCGATGTTCGCGGCGTTCTGCTTCTACGGCTACTACAAGTTCGTCCGCTACGAAGAGGCGCCGCCGGTGCTGACGGCGAAGGACGAACAGACCGAGATTCCGGCCGGCCTGCTGCCCGAACGACCCAAGCCCGCAACGCAAGCCGACACCGATCCCGAGATTCGCGAGTACAACGCCTACCTGGCCGAGCTCGCCAAGTCCGACGACACCTCCGATGACAGGACCAATCCATGAGCAGCCCCGATCCCGAAGCGCCCGCCGAACGGCCGGAGGCCGCCGATCCTGCGCCCGCGACGTCGCAACGGGAGACGGTGCGCAAGGCGCTGCTCGGCTACCGCGTGCTGGCGTGGACCACCGGCATCTGGCTGATCGCGCTCTGCTACGAGATGGTGCTCAAGTACATCGTCAAGGTCGACGATCCGCCGAGCTGGATCGGGATCGTGCACGGCTGGGTCTACTTCGTCTACCTGCTGTTCACCGCGAACCTCGCAACGAAGGTGCGCTGGCCCATCCCGAAGACCATCGGCGTCCTGTTGGCGGGCACGATCCCGTTGCTCGGCATCATCGTCGAGCACTTCCAGACGCGGAACATCAAGGCGCAGTTCG
Source organism: uncultured Actinomycetota bacterium (assembly GCA_963849055.1). GTDB lineage: Bacteria > Actinomycetota > Actinomycetes > Mycobacteriales > Mycobacteriaceae > Mycobacterium. The sequence continues at coordinate 627,585 of CAWKFI010000006.1, read as the reverse complement.
GTTTATAGCGCCCGTCGGCAGCGGCGTGGTCTGCACGTCGAGTTCAGCGGCGCCCCGCCGGACGCCGTAGGTGTCCCAGCCGTCGACTTCCCGCTGCCGATAGAAGCGGTCGCGTCCATGGGGCGTCAGGTAGAACGCGGGAACGTCGCCGCGCCTCGATCCCGTCGCCAACCCGTCGCGCAGCAGCGCGGTGACGTGCCTGCTGACGGTCGACACCTCCGCCCCGAACGTGGCGGCCAGTTGCCCCAGAGTCAGCCCGTCCCCGCGGTCGAGCCGACTGCACACCAGGTAGGCGGTGGGGTCCAGCCGGGTCACCGTGTCGGGCTGCATGAGCTCGGCGACGAAGCCCCCCACCTCGTCGTCGGACGACGCCGGACGGGCGGAGGGAATCAACAAGGTCAGCACGGCACCGACACCGGCGGCGCCAGCGGCCACCAGCAGCGCGACGCGGAACGCATCGAAGGTGGGGAACTCGGCGCCGGCGATCGACATCGTCAGTCCGGCCAGGATCGCGGCCATGACGGCGCTGGAGATCGACGTGCCGAGCGAGCGGGCCAGCGCATTGATGCCGTTCGCCGCGGCCGTCTCGGACATCGGCACTGCCGCGTTGATCAGCGCGGGCATCGACGCGAACGCGAAGCCCACACCGATGCTGACCAGCACGTTGAGCACCAGGACCCCCGGCGCGCTGTCGAGTAGCCACAACCCGCCGACATAACCGCCGCCGATGATCGCGCAGCCCATGAACAGCGTGTACTTGGGCCCGAACCGGCCCGCGATCCTGGCCGCGATCGGCGCGGCCACCATCATCGCCAGCCCACCGGGCGCGAGCCACAGACCGGCGTTCAGCATCGACTGGCCAAGGCCGTAGCCCGTCTCGGTCGGCATCTCGAGCACCTGCGGAGCGATCAGCGACATGGCGAACATCGAGAAGCCGACGCCGATCGACGCGACGTTCGTGGTCAGCACCGGCCGCCGCACGGTGGTGCGCAGGTCGACGATCGGCGAATCGATGCGCAGCTGCCACGTCGCGAACAGTACGAAGATCACCAGCGACGCACCGAACATGCCGAGCGTCAGCGCCGACGTCCACCCCCAGCCGTTGCCCTTGGTGATGCCGAGCAGCAGCGTGACCAGCCCGCCCGCCAGCAGGATCGCGCCAAGCGGATCGAACCTGTCTGACGACGACGCGGGCACTGCAGGCACCATGAACGCGAACAGCAGAAGCGACGCGACGCCGAGGCCGGCCGCGAACCAGAACAGCGCGTGCCAGCTGAACTGCTGGGCGATGGCCGCTGACAGCGGCAGCCCGAGCGCGCCACCCACGCCCAACGACGCGCTCATCAAACCCATTGCGCTACCGACGCGTTCGGCAGGCACCGAGGCCCGCAGCACGCTGATGCCCAGCGGGATGATCGGCAATGCCGAGACCCTGCAGACCGCGCCCGATGACGAACGGAATCAGCGCACTGGTCGTCGCCGCGATCAGGGAGCCGGCGGTCAGCACCACCGCGCATACGATGAGAATCGGCTTGGGTCCGTACATGTCGCCCAATCGGCCGAACACCGGCGTCGCGACCGCCGCGGTCAACAACGTCGCCGTGATGGCCCACGATGCGTTGGACGGGCTGGCGTTCAACAACTTCGGCAGTTCCGGGATCAGCGGGATGATCAGCGTCTGCATCAGGGACACGCCGATGCCCGCCGCCGACAGCACGGCGACGAGGATGCCGGGATGCGGCGCGCGGGTCGGCGCCGAATCTGGCAACCCGATGCGACGACCCACGCCGCGACACTACACGTTAGTTACGCTAGGCAAAATTTGCTGGCGTCACGAAGCGCTGAGCGCGCGCAGCGCGGGCACCAGCAGCGCCAGCGCACGGCCACGGTGCGATGCCGCGTCCTTCTCCGCGGGCGACAGTTCGGCCGCAGAGCGCGTCGAGCCGAGCGGGACGAAGACCGGGTCGTAGCCGAAGCCGCCTTCCCCGCGGGGCTCCCGCGCGACGACGCCGGGCCACTCCCCCCGCACCACGGTCTCGACCCGTCGTGGACACCAACGCACACGCCGACACGAACGCCGCGCCGCGCCGCTCGTCGGGCACGTCGCCGAGTTGCCCCAGCAACAGCCGCAGTATTGGCCTCGTCGTCACCGTGCGCGCCGGACCACCGCGCGGACAGCACACCCGGCATGCCGTTCAGCGCATCCACTGCGATTCCGGAGTCGTCGGCCACGCGCGGGCACACCGGTCGCCGCGAAACGCGTCGCGCGCCTTGGCCAGCGCGTTCTCCTCGAACGTCGCACCCGTCTCGGGAGCCTCGTCGAACGGCGGGACGTCGTCGAGCGACAACAGCCGCAGCCCGCGATATCCCCGCCGCGTCGAGCACCCGGCGAAGTTCGGCCAGCTTCTTCGGGTTGCGGCTGGCGACCAGCAGATCGGTCAGCTTCCGAACGCCTTCTTCGCCGGCGTCGGTCGGCTCGGGCAGCACACCGGGATACGGCAGCTCCAGCGCCGCGCGCTGAATCTCGAACAGCTGCTCGCAGTCGCGACGAGCGCCAAGTCGAGCATCTTGTCCAGCGTCGAGCGCGGGAACGTCGCCCCCTCGCCGGTGCCCTGGATCTCGACGAGCGTGCCGGTGTCGGTGGCGACGACGTTCATGTCCACCTCGGCGCGCGAGTCCTCGGTGTAGGGCAGGTCGACGCGCACCCGGCCGTCGACCACGCCGACGCGACACCGCGGCGATCGCGCACGACAGCGGCCGCGGATCCGACAGCCGGCCGGCGGCGCGACAGATAGGTCACCGCGTCGCGCCAGCGCGACGTAGGCGCCGGTGATGGCGGCGGTGCGGGTGCCGCCGTCGGCCTGCAGCACGTCGCAGTCGATCGCGATGGTGTTCTCACCGAGCGCCGCGAGGTCGATGCACGCACGCAGCGAGCGGCCGACCAGGCGGCTGATCTCCTGCGTGCGCCCGCCGACGCGGCCCTTGACCGACTCGCGGTCGCGACGCGGTCGTGCGTGGCGGCGGGCAGCATCGCGTATTCGGCGGTGAGCCAGCCCAGGCCGGAGCCCCTTGCGCCAGCCGCGGCACGCCCTCGGTGACGCTCGCCGTGCACATCACCCGGGTCTGCCCGAACTCCACCAGCACCGACCCGGCGGGATGGGAGGTGAAACCGCGGGTGATGGTGACCGGTCGCAACTCGTCGTCGAGGCGGCCGTCTTCTCGTCTGGACACCCGGCAACCCTAACGGTGCAGGCTGCTGACCTCAGTGATGCGGCGACGTCGAACGTCTCGTTCGCACACCACCGCGTGCACGGGCCGTCGAACTCGGCCTTCGCCTCGCTGATGACGTCCTCGCGGGACGTCCAGGGCGGAATGTGGGTCAAGCAGCAGTTCGCGGACGCCGGCCTTCGTGGCCGCGCGCGCCCGCCTCGGTGCCGGACATGTGCAGCTTCGGCGGGCGGTCGGCGGCGTGCGTCCACGACGCCTCGCACAGGAACGACGTCGGCGCCGCGCGCCAGTTCGACCAACGCGTCGCAGTACCCGGTGTCGCCGCTGTAGACGAACGTCGCACCGGACGGATCGGTGATCCGCATGCCGTAGGACTCGGTCGGATGGCAGACCAGCCGCGGCAGCACGGTCAGGCCGCCGATCGGCGACCGGCTGGTTGTCGTCCCAGTTGCGGACGTCGAAGATGTCGGAGAAGTCGTCGATCTCGCGACCCTCGGGCGAGGACGCCGCACCGAGGCGCTCCCAGGTGTCGCGGGCCCGTACATCAGCGCGCGTCCCTTGGGCGGGTTCGGATGGTAGCGGCGCCAGACGAACAGCCCCGGCAGATCGAGACAGTGGTCGGCATGCAGGTGCGAGAGCAGCACGTTCGACGGTCGCCCGGGATCGGCGTGGCGCTGCAGGGCGCCGAGCACGCCGCCGCCGAAGTCGATCACCAGCGGTGGCGTATCGGGTGCGGTCACCAAATATCCGGAAGCTGGCGAATCGGGCCCGACCACACTGCCGGAGCATCCCAGTACGGTGATTCGCACGCTCACTAGCTTGCCATGCCCGATCTTGGTTGCACGAAAACATCAGTGCTTTCCGCGGCGAGTTTCATTCTCCTGCCATGATGTGACGCCTCACCTGCGCAGACGGTGACGGCGACGCTAAACGCGATCGGGCGGGAATGTGGCGGACGCCTCACTTCAGCAAAGGCCCATGCAGTCAGTACGACAGCTGCGACGACGGACCGGTCTTGCGCTTCTCCCGGGCCTTGCGTTCCGGCCCGGACAGCAGATAGGCGGCCAACACGCCGGCGACGGCACCGCAGAAGTGGCCCTGCCACGACACCCCGAAGGTGCCGGGCAGCACGCCGAGCAGGACGCCGCCGTAGACGAACAGCACGATGATCCCGACGACGATCTCCCACACCTTGCGGGTGAAGAAGCCGAACACGATGAGGAACGTCAACCAGCCGAAGATCAGCCCGGACGCGCCGATGTGGTTGGTCTCGATGCCCTGGCGGCGCTCCGTGTTGCCGATCAGCCAGGTGCCGAAGCCGCCGAGGATCCAGATGATCGCGGTGGCGTCGATGAACGCGGGACAGCCCGGCCAGCGTCATCAGGAAGCCGAGCACCAGCGCGGGCACCGTGTTGGCGACCAGGTGCGCCCAGTTCGCGTGCAGCAGCGGCGCGAAGAGGATGCCCGACAGGCCGTCGGTCTCCAGCGGCCGGATGCCGTCCTGGTCGAGCGATGGTCCGGTCAGCGCGTCCAGTCTCGATGACGTAGAGCAGCGCGACGAAGCTGACGACGGTGGCGCCGCCGACCATCCACGTCGGCCGCTTCTTCGGCGCGGGTGTCGCGGAGTATCCGACCGGTTGAGTCACGCGCGATCCGCCTTGCCTGTCATGCCCATAGCTGCCCCTCCAGCGCGTCCTCGGCATCATCGAGGCTACCGGCGTACGCGCCGGTCGACAGATACTTCCATCCGGCGTCGGCCACCACGAACGCGATGTCGGCGCGCTCGCCCGCCTTGCGCGCCTTCGCCGCCATGCCCAGCGCGGCGTGCAGGATCGCCCCGGTCGAGATGCCCGCGAAGATGCCCTCGACCTGCGACGAGTTCGCGGGTGCGCTTGACGGCGTCGAACGAGCCGACCGAGAAGCGGGTGGTGAGCACGCTCGGGGTCGTACAACTCGGGGACGAAGCCCTCGTCGATGTTGCGCAGCGCGTAGACGCCTTCGCCGTAGCGCGGCTCGGCGGCGACGATCTGCACGCCGGGCACCTGTTCGCGCAGGATAGCGCCCGGCGCCCATCAGCGTGCCGGTGGTGCCGAGCCCCGCGACGAAGTGGGTGATCTCGGGCAGGTCGGCGAGGATCTCCGGGCCGGTGCCCTCGTAGTGCGCGTCGGCGTTGGCCGGGTTGCCGTACTGGTAGAGCATCACCCATTCGGGATGCTCGGCGGCGAGCTGCTTGGCCATGGCCACCGCGGTGTTCGAGCCACCCTCGGCGGGCGAGTAGATGATCTTGGCGCCGTACAGCTCGCAGCAGCTGACGCCGCTCGATCGACGTGTTCTCCGGCATCACGCAGATCATTCGATAGCCCTTGATCAGCGCGGCCATCGCCAGCGAGATGCCGGTGTTGCCGCTCGTCGGCTCCAGGATCGTCGCGCCGGGCTGCAGCAGGCCGTCGCGCTCGGCCTGCTCGATCATGCGCAGCGCGGGCCGGTCCTTGATCGAGCCGGTGGGGTTGCGGTCCTCGAGCTTGGCCCACAGCCGCACGTGCGGGCCGTCCGCCTCGTCTCCCAGCGCGGCGACAGCCGCTGCAGCCCGACGAGCGGCGTGTTGCCGAGCGCCTCGCAGCAGCGAGTCGTAGCGCGCCACGCGCTCAGCCGCCCGCGACGGCGGGCAGGATCGTCACGGAGTCGCCGTCGGAGATCTCGGTGTCCAGCCCGCCGGAGAACCGCACGTCCTCGTCGTTGACGTAGACGTTGACGAAGCGGTGCAGCTTGCCGCCGTCGACGATGCGCTCGGTGATGCCCGAGTAGTTGGCCTCGAGGTCGTTGATCACGGCCGCCAGCGTGGTCGCCGGTTGCCTGACGCGCTTTTCGCCGCCGGTGTGGGTGCGCAGGATGGTCGGGATCGACACGGTGACGGCCATGGTGCTGGGCTCCTTCTCAGTTCGATGGTACTAGCTCGACGATGTTGACGGGTTCCTCGGTGACGACGCCGTCGACGATGCGGTAGCTGCGCAGCTCGTGCTCGTCGGGGTCGCGGGTGGAGACCAGCACGTAGTGGGCGTCCGGCTCGGACGCGTAGGAGATGTCGGTGCGGCTCGGGTACGCCTCGGTGGCGGTGTGCGAGTGGTAGATGACGACCGGCACCTCGTCGGCGTCGTCCATCGCGCGCCACACCTTGCAGCTGCTCGCCGGAGTCGAATCGGTAGAACGTCGGCGAGCGCTCGGCGTTGACCATCGCGATGAACCGTTCCGGACGGTCGGAGCCCTCCGGGCCGGCGATGATGCCGCACGCCTCGTCCGGGTGATCGGCGCGCGCATGGGCGACCATCGCGTCGACCAGGTCGCTCGAATCACCAGCACGGTCCGGTTCCTCCTAACCTGTGAACGCTCGCCCATGGTCGCTGAACGCTCCGGGCAACATGTCACGGTAGGTCGGTATTCCGGCGACCGACTCGGCGGCCAGCACGCCGACCATGACCGCACGGGCCAGACAGTCCGCCGCGGCGGCCCCGACGGCGGTGGCCAACTTGGTCTCCGGCGACATCGCCGCGGGGTGGCAGCTCTGGCCAGCTGGCCGGCGCCACCTCGATGGCACCCGTGGCCAGCGCGAAGACGGTGTCGCCGTCGAGCGGGGTGTGCGCCGGCCGGATCGTGCGCGCCAGCCCGTCCTGCGCGGCGACGGCGACCCGGCGGCACGCCGCCTGGCTCAGCAGCGCGTCGGTGGCGACGACGGCGATCGTGGTGTTCAGCGGCGACAGCTCGGCGTCGCGCGCGGCGAATGCCGCGATCTGCTCGGCAGGCGGCGCGACGAGGTCCGAGCTCGGCGATCTGATCGGCCATCCACGGCAGTCCGGTCGCCGGGTCCGCGACGTTGCCCGCCGAGTTGACCGCGACGATCGGCGCCGACGGTGACCCCGATGTCGTCGAGCCGGACCGACGCCGTGCCGACGCCACCCTTGAGCACGCCTGCCCGCGCACCGACGCCCGCGCCGACGGTGCCGATCGCGACGTCGACGCCCGCCGCCTCGGCGGCCGCGATAACCGAACTCGGCGGTCGGGCGGCACTGCCAGCCGCCGACCGGCAGATCGAAGATCACCGCGGACGGCACGATCGGCACCACGCCGCCGTCCATCACCACGCCGCGGTCGTGCTGTTCGAGCCAGCGCATGACGCCGTCGGCGGCGGCCAGCCCGTACGCGCTGCCGCCGGTGAGCACCACGGCGTCGACGTAGCGCACGCTGTTGGCCGGGTCGAGGAGGTCGGTCTCGCGGGTGCCCGGGCGCCCGCCGCGGACGTCGACGGCGCCGGTCGTGCCCGGCGGGGTCAGGACGACGGTGGTTCCGGACGCCCAGCCGGTGCCGAGCGTGGCGTCGGCGTCGAGCCGGTGGTGGTGCCCGACGAGGATGCCCGACGACGTCGGTGATGGAGCCGGTCACGCGGGCTAGGCCTTTCCCGGCATCAGGCTCAGCACCAGGTACTCCTGCAACACCGTCAGCCACTGGTACACGTCCAGATGCCCGGCCATCGGATGCTCGGGTGGCAGCCGGTCCGGCCCGTGCGGGCCGATGTCGAGCATGGTGCCCAACGCAAGCCGCACGTCGTTGACCGCCGCCGCCCAGCAGTGCGCATCGTCCTCGGCTGATCTCGAACTTGCCGCCGCCGGCCGGGATGGTGTCCAACACCCGTTGCGCCGCTTGGCGTTTGGCGTCGATGATCTGCGGCTCGTGCAGGCTGCGCAGCGCGCTGTTGAGACTCTCCGCGGTGCCCGAACCGGCCGGGTGATCGGTCCGGGACCGGTAGAAGTCGGGCAGCAGCCGCTTCATCGTGTCGTCCTCGGGCGGCGTGCGAGTGTCCCGTCTTCATGCCGGTGAGCTCTTCGAGTTCGTCTGTGGGCGAGGAGGATTCGCGATCCTCCAGCATGTCCAGCAGTGACTTCACCAGACTGCTGCAGCAGCGCCGACCTCATGGGCGGCCAACGCCGACCGGAAGCGCGCGCCATCGGCGGTGTCCACCCGCTTCCACTTGCGCACGTGCGCCTCAGCGGTCCTGCTGCATCGTGGCCCACAGCCCGGCGGCGTGCAGCTTGGCGACGTCGACCTCCATCGACTCGCGGCTGCCCGCAGACACCACGGCCTTGCCCTCCTGGTGCACCTGCAGCATGAGCTTGGTGGCGTGCGGCTCGCTGTAACCGAAGAGCTTCTGGAAGACGTAGGTCACGTACGACATGAGGTTCACCGGGTCGTCCCAGACGAGGTCACCCACGGGCTGTCGGTGGCCGCGTCCTCCTTCGATCCGCCGGATCGACACTACGTTCCTCGCGAGTCCCAGGACGGGTCCGCGCTGGCGTAACCATGTCGCCAAGAATAGCGGGGCCGCCAAACCCGATACGGTTGGGCGTGTGACTGACGGCGTTGCTCACCGACAAGTACGAACTGACCATGCTCGCGGCCGCCTTGCGCGACGGCACCGCCCACCGCCGGACCACGTTCGAGGTGTTCGCCCGCCGACTGCCCGAGGGCCGCCGCTACGGCGTGGTCGCGGGCACCGCCCGGTTCGTGGAAGCCTTGGCGCAGTTCACGTTCGACGACGACGCGCGTGGCCATGCTCGCCGAGTTCCTCGATCAGGAGACCGCTGGCCTACCTGGCCGACTACCGGTTCAGCCGGCGACGTCGACGGCTACCCCGAGGGCGAACTGTACTTTCCGGCTCGCCCGTGCTGTCGGTGCACGGCACCTTCGCCGAGTGCGTGTTGCTCGAGACGCTGGCCCTGTCGATCCTCAACCACGACTCCGCCATCGCCTCGGCGGCCGCCCGGATGGTCAGCGCCGCCGAGGGCCGGCCCGCTCATCGAGATGGGCTCGCGCCGCACCCACGAACAGGCCGCCGTCGCGGCCGCGCGCGCCGCCTACCTCGCCGGCTTCGCCGGCACCTCGAACCTCGCCGCGCAGCGCCGCTACGGCGTGCCCGACCTGGGCACCAGCGCGCACGCGTTCACGCTGCTGCACGCCACGCGAGCGGGCCCGACGAGCCGGCCGCGTTCCGGCCGCAGGTCGACGGCGCTCGGCGTCGGCACCACGCTGCTCGTCGACACCTACGACATCACCACCGGCGTGGCCAACGCCGTCGCCGCCGCAGGTCCCGAGCTGGGCGCCGTCCGCATCGACTCCGGCGACCTCGGCGTGCTGGCCCGCCAGGTCCGCGACCAGCTCGACGCACTCGGCGCACACGAAGACCCAGATCGTCGTGTCGAGCGACCTCGACGAGTTCGCCATCGCCGCGCTGCGCGCCGAACCCGTCGACAGTTACGGCGTCGGCACGTCGCTGGTCACCGGCTCCGGTGCGCCCACCGCGGGCATGGTCTACAAGCTGGTCGAGGTCGACGGCCTGCCGGTGGAGAAGCGCAGCAGCCACAAGGAATCCCACGGCGGCCGCAAGCAGGCGCACCGGTTGGCCAAGCAGTCCGGAACCATCGTCGAGGAGGTCGTGCATCCGGCAGGCGAGCCACCCGCCGCGCAGGACGGGCTCGTCGCCCGTTCGCTTGCGGTGCCGCTGGTACGGGCGGCGAGCCCGTCGCCGACTTCGGATCTGGCCGCCGCCCGCGAGCGCGTCGCCGACGGGCTGCACTGTCTGCCCTGGGACGGGCTGAAGCTCTCCCGCGGCGAGCCGGCCATCCCGACCCGCTTGATCCCGCCGACGCGATCGGGGCGTTGACACCCGTGCCCGACGCCTCCGAGACCGCACGCGTCACCGGGCTGCTCGCCGCGGCCGTGACCGCGCTCGGCGGCACAGAACGCAGCGGCCAGGTCGAGATGGCCGAGGCCGTCGAGCGCGCCTTCGACACCGGCGAGCACCTCGCCGTTCAGGCAGGCACCGGCACGGGCAAGTCGCTGGCCTATCTGGTGCCCGCCATCGCGAAGGCCATCGAGGCGAACGAGCCCGTGGTGGTATCGACGGCGACCATCGCGCTGCAACGCCAACTCGTCGACCGCGACCTGCCGCGGCTGGCCGACGCGCTGACCGGTCGACTGCCCCGGCGCCCGGAGTTCGCTCTCCTCAAGGGTCGCGGAAACTACCTGTGCCTGAACAAGATTCACAACGGGTCGGCGGGCGAGCCAGAGGACCGGCCGCAGGAGGAGCTGTTCGACGCGGTCGCGACGACGGCACTCGGCCGCGACGTGCAAGCGGCTCACCGAATGGTCGTCGGAGACGGAGACCGGCGACCGCGACGATCTCGTCCCCGGTGTGGCGGACCGGTCGTGGAGTCAGGTCAGCGTCTCGGCGCGCGAATGCATCGGCGCCACCCGCTGCCCGTTCGGCACCGACTGCTTCGCCGAGAAGGCCCGCGCGCAAGGCCGGCACCGCCGACGTCGTCGTCACCAACCACGCGCTGCTGGCCATCGACGCCATCGCCGATGCCAACGTGCTGCCCGAACACGACCTGCTCGTCGTCGACGAGGCCCACGAGCTCGTCGACCGGGTGACGGGTGTGGCGACCGCGGAACTGTCCGCGGCCGCGCTCGGCGTGGCGCAGCGGCGGGTGGGCCGGCTGGTCGACTCCGAACTCGTCGACCGCTTCGAGGCCGCCACGGCGACGTTCACGTCGGCCATCCACGACGCCGAGCCCGGGCGGATGGACCGCCTCGACGACGAGATGGCCACCTACCTGACCGCGTTGCGCGACGCCGCCGACAAGGTGCGCTCCGGCATCGACACCTCCCCCACCGATCCCAAGGCCGCGGCCGCCCGCACGGAGGCCGTGACGGCGTTGACCGAGATCAGCGACACCGCGTCGCGCATCCTGTCGTCGTTCGGGCCTGCCATTCCGGACCGTACCGACGTGGTGTGGCTGGACCACGAGGACAACAGAGGCAACGTCAGGGCGGTCCTGCGGGTGGCACCGCTGTCGGTGGCAAACCTGTTGCGCGCCAGGATCTTCGATCAATCGACGGTGATCCTGACCTCGGCGACGCTGACGGTGGGCGGCACGTTCGACGCGATGGCGCGGTCGTGGGGACTCACCGGCGACGACGAGAAGCCTGGCTGGCGTGGCATCGACGTCGGGTCGCCGTTCGCGCACGCGAAGTCGGGCATCCTCTACGTCGCCGCGCACCTGCCGCCGCCCGGCCGCGACGGCGCCGGGATCCACCGAACAACTCGACGAGATCGAGGGCCTGATCACCGCGGCCGGTGGCCGCACGCTCGGCCTGTTCTCGTCGATGCGCGCGGCCAAGGCCGCCGCCGAGGCGATGCGCGACCGCCTCGACACCCCCGTGCTGTGCCAGGGCGAGGACACCACGTCGGCATTGGTCCGCCGGTTCGCCGAGGATCCGGAGGACGTCGCTGTTCGGCACGCTGTCGCTGTGGCAGGGCGTCGACGTGCCCGGCCCGTCGCTGTCGCTCGTGCTGATCGACCGCATCCCGTTCCCCCGGCCGGACGACCCGCTGATCACCGCGCGGCAGCGCGCCATCGCCGCGCGCGGCGGCAACGGGTTCATGGCCGTCGCGGCCAGCCACGCCGCCCTGTTGCTTGCGCAGGGCGCGGGCCGCCTGCTGCGTGGCGTCGACGACCGGGGCGTCGTGGCGGTACTCGACTCGCGGATGGCCACGGCACGGTACGCGGGTTTCCTGCGAGCATCGCTGCCGCCGTTCTGGGCGACCACCGACCCGAAACGGGTCAGGGCCGCGCTGGAACGGCTGCGATCGACCTGAGCTCACCGCTCAAGATCAATTTCGATCCGCGGCAAGCGGCCTTCACTATCCTGACAGCGAATCCATCAGTGCGCGCCGCCCCGGCCGCCGAGCGGAAGGCGGCCATGAGTCGACGGCACCTCGTAGGCGTGGCCGCTGCCGCGTGCGCAGCGCTTCTCGTCACGTCGTGCGCCACGACGCTGCAGGGCAGGGCCGTCTCGGTGTTCAGCGACCCGTTCAGCGTCGCGGGGATGCCTGCCACCGAGGGCCCCACGGGACTGCGCGACGACGCCACCGAGCCGACGCGCGACGTCGAGGACTCCGACGGCGGCAAGATCGACCAACTGGGCGCCAGCTCCGTCAGCGACATCGAGGAATTCTGGGAGAAGGCGTACCCCGAGACGTTCGACGGCGAGTTCACCCCCGTGAAGAAGGTCATCTCCTGGGACGCCGAAGGATTCGACGGCGAGTTCTGCGGCGGTGACACCTACGGTTTGGTCAACGCCGGCTACTGCTTCGACGACAACACCATCGGCTGGGACCGCGGCGAGCTGTTGCCGTCGCTGCGAAGGGCCAACGGCGACATGGCCGTAACGATGGTGCTGGCCCACGAGTACGGCCATTCGGTTCAGCATCAGGCCGGCCTGGCGAAGGAGAGCACGCCGACGCTGGTGTCCGAGCAGCAGGCCGACTGCCTGGCGGGCGTCTACATGCGCTGGGTCGCCGAGGGGAATTCGCCGCGGTTCACCCTCAGCACCGGCGACGGGCTGAACAATCTGCTGGCCGCGATGATCGCCTTCCGCGACCCGCTGCTCAACCAGTCCGACCCCGAGGTCGGCGAGGACGAGCACGGCTCGGCGTTCGAGCGCGTGTCGGCGTTCCAGTTCGGCTTCACCGACGGCGCGTCGTCGTGTGCGGCGATCGACACCAAGGAGATCGAGCAGCGTCGCGGCGACCTGCCCGTGTTGCTGCCCGACGACCAGACCGGCGAGTTGCCGGTCACGGAGGGCTCGGTGCGCTCCATCGTCGACGCCATGGGCATCCTCTTCACGCCGGCCAAGCCGCCGGCGCTGACGTTCGACGCCGCAGGAGTGTGCCGACGCCAGGGTGACTCCACCGGCGGCGTACTGCCCGTCGAGCAACACGATCATCGTCGACCTACCCGCGCTAGCGGAGGTCGGGACGCCGTCCGACGAGGAGGACCCCGGCGGACTGGTCACCGGCGACAACACCGCCTACTCGGTCCTGGTGTCGCGCTACATGCAGGCCCTTCAGCACGAGCACGGCGGCGTCACGCTCGACAACGCCGAGGCCGCGCTGCGCACCGCCTGCCTCACCGGTGTCGCGACCGTGAAGATGACGAAGGACGTCACCACCCCCGACGGCAGCACCATCGCTTTGACCGCAGGCGACGTCGACGAGGCGGTGTCCGGCATCCTGGTCAACGGCCTGGTCGCCAGCGACGTCAACGGTGAATCGGTGCCGTCCGGCTTCTCCCGCATCGACGCCTTCCGCGTCGGCGTGCTCGGCGACCAGGACCGCTGCTTCAAGCGCTTCGACTAAGCGATTTGGGCGCGTTTTCGTTCGCTGAGTGAACGAAAGCGCGCACAAATCGCGGGGGAAGTTGGGGCTAGACGACCTTGGTTTCGCCGTAGTAGGCCACGATCGCGTCGGACATCTTGGTCGAGCGCGTCAGGAAGGCGTACGAGCGGAGGAACGACTGGCCGACGCAGCCGTCGATCTTGACGTGGAAGTTGCTGATCATCACCCAGGGTGCGGAACCCTCGAACTGCTTCTTGGTCGACCGGGACGATGTTGATGATCCCTGGCTTGAGGCCCACGGTGATGCCGCCGCCGATGTTGCCGCCGACGCCGGGCAGGATGCCGTCCGGTAGCGGCGAGACGACCTCGGTCCCGAGGATGCCCAACGACGGGCTGAGGCCGACGGTGCCGGTCAGCGAGACGCCGTTGGACGTGCTCATGTCGATGCCGCAGCCGATCTGGTAGCCGACCTCGATGGTGCCCGCGGGCTCGTCGCCGTCGTCCGGGCCGACGAGGGAGCCGTTGTAGGTGCCGCCGACGACGTACTCGCGCGACGAGAGCGCGGTGGTCAGCGGCGCGCTGATGATCTGCGTCTCGTCCTTGGCCGCCAGCGTGAGCGTCCAGCCGTCCGGGCTCTGCGAGGATCTGCGGCGGCGGTGACATGACCTTGCCGTCGTCGACGGGCGGCGCGCCTTCGGGTGGCATCGGCACCTCGGCTGCGACGGGCTCGACGACGTCGCCGGGTTCGGCGGCGGCCACCGCGGGGCTCAGCGCGCCGAGCAACAGACAGGTCGCCACCACGGCGAAGTGACGACAGAGCACGGAGAACCCCCTAGTTGGCGTTCTTCGGAACTTACATCGCCTAGACAACCGCGATCGGCGGGGTCGCAAAACCGTGCTCAGGCAGTGGGCAGCCGCAGCACGTAGCCCGCTTCGAGCGCTACCCACAGCGCGCCGTCGGGTCCGATGGCCAGCCCGTGCGGCTCGCTGCCCGCGGGCAGGTCGATCGTGACGACCTCGCCGTCGGCGCTCACCTTGGCGACCTGGTCGGAGCCCCACAGGCTGACCCAGACCCCTCCGGTCGGATCGGCGACGACCGCGTGCGGCTTGCCGGGCAGGTCCAGTTCCTGGATCGCGTCGTCGGTGGGAATGCGGCCCAACTTCTCGGCGAGGATCGCGGCGAACCACACCGCGTCGTCGTGTGTCGCGGCGATGCCGACGGGACCGGCGGCCTTTGTCGGCACCTCCCGGATCGTCAGCTCGCCCGACGGCTCCAGCCGGCCGATCGAGTTGGCCGCGTTCAGCGTGAACCACAGTGCGCCGTCGGGTCCCGCGGTGATCATCGACGGCATGCCACCCGGGGCGGCGACATCGGAGATCTCACCGTCGAGGCCGATTCTTCCCACGACGCCCGACGTCATCGCGGTGAACCACATCGCCCCGTCCGGGCCGGCGGTGATGCCGAACGGTGCGCTGCCGCCGGCCAATTCGAAGGCGCTCAGGTCACCGGCCGTGGTGATGCGGCCGATGCGGTCGTCACCGGCACGGGTGAACCACAGTGCGCCGTCGGCACCAGCCGCGATGATCGACGGCTTGCACTGCGGCGCAACCGGATACACGTCGAGGTCACCGCCGTCGGTGACCCTGGCGATCTCGCCGCTGTGCACCAGCGTCACCCACATCGCACCGTCGGGGCCCGCAGTCAGTGCGTAGGGCCCGCCGGCAACCGCGACTTCCAGAATGCCGCTCACGCCAGCGTGACGAGGCCCAGCTCGTTGTCCGCGGCGAGCAGCGGGTGGTGCGGCAGCACCCGCACCGTGTAGCCCACCGGCCCGGCCACCGGCAGCGGCGTCGTCGTCGAGAACACGTCGTTGCCTCCGTCAGCCGTCCCGGTGTGTGCCATCGGCACCGTCGTCGGGTTCACCAGCGAGTCACCGGCATCCACCCGTCCGACGACGGCCTCGACCACGACCTCGTCGGGCCTCAGCCCCGCCAACTGCACCGTCGCAGTCAGCGTGAGCTGCGAACCGAGCAGTGGCGTGTCCGGCAGCCCGTAGCTGTCCACGTCGGTGATCTGAATCTTCGGCCAGGCGTCGTGCGCCCGCTGCCGGTAGGAGGCCAGCTGGCGAGCCGCCCCGAACGGAACGCCGTCGATGGGCTCGATGGTCCGGTGCAGCGACTGCGCGGCCGGCGCGTAGTACTTCTCGGTGTAGTCCCGGACCATCCGCGAGGCCAGCACCTTCGGTCCGAGCGTCTGCAGCGTGTGCCGCACCATCTCCACCCAGCGCGTCGGGACGCCGTGCTCGTCGCGGTCGTAGAACTTGGTGGTCACCGAGTTCTCCAACAGGTCGTACAGCGCCGCGGCTTCGAGGTCGTCGCGGCGCGTCTCGTCTGTCAGGCCGTCAGCGGTCGGGATCTCCCAGCCGTTCTCGCCGTCGTACCACTCGTCCCACCAGCCGTCGCGGATCGACAGGTTCAGTCCACCGTTGAGCGCGCTCTTCATGCCCGACGTGCCACAGGCCTCCAGCGGCCGCAGCGGGTTGTTCAGCCAGACGTCGCAGCCCCAATAGAGCAACCGGGCCATCGACATGTCGTAGTCGGGCAGGAATGCGATGCGGTGCCGGACCTCGGGCCGGTCCGCGAAGCGCACGACCTGCTGGATCAGCGCCTTGCCGCCGTCGTCGGCGGGGTGCGACTTGCCCGCCACGATCAGCTGGACCGGTCGCTTCTCGTCGAGCAGCAGCTTCTCGAGCTTCTCGGGATCGCGCAGCATCAGCGTGAGCCGCTTGTACGTCGGGACCCGTCGGGCGAATCCGACCGTCAGCGCGTTGGGATCGAACGCGGTTGCGGTCCAGCCCAATTCGGCTTCCGACGCGCCACGCTCCAGCCACGACCGGCGCAGCCGGGCCCGGACGTCGGCGATCAGCAGCTCCCGCAGTTGAGAGCGGATCCACCACAAGTGACCGGGGTCGACCTGCTGGAGCCGCTGCCAGGTATCCGCCTCGCTCAGTGAGTCAAGATCGTCGCCGACGAGTTCACGGGCGAGTTCCACCCACTGCGGCGCCGCCCACGTCGGCGCATGCACGCCGTTGGTGATCGAACCGATCGGCACCTCGCCGGTGTCGAATCCGTTCCACAACTCGTTGAACATGCCCCGGCTGACCCGGCCATGCAGCAGCGACACCCCGTTGGCGCGCTGCGCCAACCGCAGGCCCATGTGCGCCATGTTGAACTTCGACGGATCGTCCTCGGCGCCGAACGCGACGATGCGGTCCAGCGGCAGGCCGGGAAGCAACTGGGAGCTCGCGCCCGACGGGCTGCCGGGCGGACTGCCGAAGTAGTGCTTGACCATCTCCACCGGGAACCGGTCGATGCCAGCGGGCACCGGCGTGTGGGTGGTGAACACCGTGCTAGGACCGCACCACGGTCAGCGCGGTGTCGAAGTCGAGGCCGCCGTCGGTGACGAGTTCGCGGATGCGCTCGACGCCGAGGAAGCCGGCGTGTCCCTCGTTCATGTGGAACACCTGCGGCTCGGGCAACCCCTCGACGGCGGTGAACGCGCGGATGGCGCGTACGCCGCCGATGCCCGCGAGGATCTCCTGTTTGATCCGATGTTCCTGGTCGCCACCGTAGAGCCGGTCGGTGACGCCGCGCAGATCGTGCTCGGTTTCCGGGATGTCGGAGTCCAACAGCAGCAACGGAATTCGTCCGACCTGCGCGATCCAGACCCTGGCGTTGAGTTCAGCCGAGTCGGGCAGTGCGAGTGAAACCAGGACCGGCTCGCCCTTCGCGTCGGTGAGCAGCCGCAGCGGCAGGCCCTGCGGGTCGAGCGACGGGTAGTTCTCGTGCTGCCAACCGTCGGCGGTCAGCGACTGCCGGAAGTAGCCGGACCGGTAGTACAGACCGACGGCGATGAGCGGCAGGCCCAGGTCCGACGCCGACTTCAGGTGGTCACCCGCCAGGATGCCGAGGCCACCCGAGTAGTTCGGCAGTACCTCGGCGACGCCGAACTCCATCGAGAAGTACGCGATGCCGGTGGGAAGCGGTACCCCGGCAGCGGCACGCTCCTGGTACCACATCGGCCGGGTCAGATACGTGTCCAACTCCGCGGCCAGGTGATCCAGCCGGGCCAGGAACGCTTCATCGACCGCGAGTTCGTCCAGGCGCTTCGGGCTGACCGCGCCGAGCAGAGCGACCGGATCGCCACCCGCCTGGCTCCACAGCTCCGAATCGATGGCGGCGAACAGATCCTGCGTCGGCTTGTCCCACGACCACCGCAGGTTGATCGACAGTCTCTCCAGCGCGACGAGGCGTTCGGGCAAATGCGTGCGCACGGTGAACCGGCGGAGGGCTTTCACGTGGCTTCACCTTACTGACAAATCCGGCTTGCGTAGCGATGAGCGCTTGTGCGAAGAGCAGACAGGCACCGATGAGCGCTTGTGCGAAGAGCAGACAGGCACCGATGAGCGCTCGTGCGAAGAGCAGAGGACCTCAACTGAGCACTTGCACGAATGCCAGGGGGGCACATTGTCTCGGCACTACATCGGGCCCATTGGGTTGAGCCGGACACTACGGTGGGTATAGGCGCGACGAGGCTTTGAAACGAAACAGACGACAGCGCGCGGCTCCGTGCCGTGCCGGCGTTAGGAGTTGGGTGGTGGCCGGTCGTATCGAGATCGACGACGTCGCGCCAGTGGTCTCCGGAGGCCGCTTCCCGGCCAAGGCCGTGGTCGGCGAGGTTGTTCCGGTGAAGGCAGTGGTGTGGCGGGAAGGTCACGACGCCGTCGCGGCCACGCTGGTCGTGAGGTATCACGGCACCAGCTATCCACGGCTGGCCAAGGCACCGGTGGGTGCCGTCCCGCAGGTCGAGGCAGTCCCCATCGAGACGGTCGTCGGCGCCACTCCGAAGGTCAAACCGCAAGTGTTGCCGATGACCCCCGGCCGCACCCCGGACGTCCTGCACGGGCAGTTCACCCCCGACGCGGTTGGGCTGTGGACGTTTCGGGT
Organism: uncultured Actinomycetota bacterium; assembly: GCA_963849055.1. Lineage (GTDB taxonomy): Bacteria > Actinomycetota > Actinomycetes > Mycobacteriales > Mycobacteriaceae > Mycobacterium. The sequence goes on along the minus strand of CAWKFI010000006.1, from coordinate 609,122 downwards.
GGATGGCTGGGGCGACCCACTGGCAACGTGGCGCAAGAACGTCACGGCGAAGCTGGAGGCCGGTCAGAGCGAGTCCGAGCTGTCCAACGACTTGTTGATCGGTGCGCAACTGCTCGAGCGCGCCGCCACTGGCGTGCCGCGCCAGGACCGCTATCCGCTGATCGACGCGGCGGCCAGGCTTCGTGAGCCGGGCGATCCGTTCGCCCGTGCTGGCGCAGCGCTGGCGCCAGAAGTGGCCGACCTGCTGCGGCTCTATCCGCTGCGCGAATTGCTCACTCGCGGCGAACAATACGGCGTGTGGGTGGACCGTCCGCTGGCGCGCTTCAGCGCCTGGTACGAGATGTTCCCGAGGAGCACCGGCGGCTGGGACGGCAAGGGCAAGCCGGTACACGGAACGTTCGCCACCGCCAGCAAGGCGTTGCCGCGGATCGCGAAGATGGGCTTCGACATCGTCTATCTGCCGCCGATCCACCCGATCGGCAAGGTGCACCGCAAGGGCCGGAACAACAGCGTGACCGCCGCACCGACGGACGTCGGGTCACCGTGGGCGATCGGCAGTGACGAGGGCGGACACGACGCGGTGCATCCGGACCTCGGCACCATCGAGGACTTCGACGACTTCGTCGGCGCCGCGCGCGACCAGGGCCTCGAGGTCGCGCTCGATCTGGCGCTGCAGTGTGCTCCCGACCACCCGTGGGCCAAGGAACATCCCGAGTGGTTCACGGTGCTGCCCGACGGCACCATCGCCTACGCGGAGAACCCGCCGAAGAAGTATCAGGACATCTACCCGATCAACTTCGACAACGACCCGGCGGGCATCTATCACGAGGTGCTACGCGTCGTCCGGTTCTGGATGTCGCACGGCGTCAAGGTCTTCCGCGTCGACAACCCGCACACCAAGCCACCCAACTTCTGGGCGTGGCTGATCGGCGAGGCCAAGAACGACGACCCCGACGTACTGTTCCTCGCCGAGGCGTTCACCCGACCGGCGCGACTGTTCGGATTGGCGAAACTCGGCTTCACCCAGTCGTATACGTATTACACGTGGCGTACGGCGAAGTGGGAGCTCACCGAGTTCGGCGAGCAGATCGCCGAGCACGCCGACTATGCGCGCCAGAACCTGTGGCCGAACACACCGGACATCCTGCACGAGAGCCTCCAGCACGGCGGCCCCGGCATGTTCGCGATCCGCGCCGTGATGGCCGCGACCATGAGTTCGGCGTGGGGCGTCTACTCCGGCTACGAGTTGTTCGAGCACCGGCCTGTCCGCGAGGGCAGCGAGGAATACCTCGACTCGGAGAAGTACGAACTGCGTCCCCGCGACTTCGACGCCGCATTGACCGGTGGCGAATCGTTGGAACCGTTCTTGACGCGGCTCAACGAGATTCGACACGTCCACCCCGCATTGAGCCAGCTGCGCACCATCAAGTTCCATCGCGATCGACAACGACGCGCTGCTGGCCTACAGCAAGTTCGACCCGGTCACCGGTGACTGCGTCCTGGTCGTGGTGACGCTCAACGCGTTCGGTCCGGAGGAAGCCACCGTCTGGCTCGACATGGAGGCCCTCGGGATGGATGCCTACGACCGGTTCTGGGTGCGCGACGAGGTCACGGGCGACGAATACCAGTGGGGCCAAGCGAATTACGTACGCATCGATCCCGCGAGGTCGGTCGCGCACATCCTGAACATGCCGCAAGTACCTTACGAGAAGCGGCTCAACCTGCTGCGGAGGGAATGACGCACATGACCCGCACGAAAGCCAGCACCAGCCAACACCTTCGGCCCGACGACCGGGACCTCGACCGGTTGCGCGCCGGGGAACACCACGACCCGCACTCGATTCTGGGTGCGCACGAGTACGAAGACCACACCGTGATCCGCGCGTTGCGACCGTGGGCCACCGAGGTGGTCGCACTGATCGGCGGCGAACGCTATCCCTTCACCCATGTGGAGTCGGGACTGTTCGCGGTCGCCGTGCCCTTCACGGGTTTGATCGACTACCGGCTCGAGATCAGCTATCCCGGCGGCGACTCACCCGTCGTGCACACCACGGCCGACCCCTACCGCTTCCTGCCGACCGTGGGCGAGATGGACCAGCACCTGTTCGCCGAGGGCCGCCACGAGCGGCTGTGGGAGATGCTCGGTGCGCACCCGCGCAGCTTCACCACTGCCGACGGCGTCGTGGACGGGGTGTCGTTCGCGGTCTGGGCACCGAATGCCAAGGGCGTCAGCCTGATCGGCGAGTTCAACCACTGGGAGGGCGACGGGGCGCCCATGCGCGTGCTCGGCTCCTCCGGCATCTGGGAGGTCTTCTGGCCAGGCTTCCCGATCGACGGCCTGTACAAGTTCCGGGTGCACGGCATCGACGGGTCGGTCGTCGACCGCGCAGATCCGATGGCGTTCGCCACCGAGGTACCCCCGCAGACGGCGTCGAGGGTGACGACCAGCCACTACACGTGGGATGACGGCGACTGGATGGGCGAGCGCGCCCTGAAGAACCCGGTCTTCGAACCGATGAGCACCTACGAGGTGCACCTGCTGTCGTGGCGGCCCGGGCTGAACTACCGCCAGTTGGCAGAAGAGCTCACCGAGTACGTACTGGAACAGGGCTTCACCCACGTCGAGTTGCTGCCCGTCGCCGAGCACCCGTTCGGCCCGTCGTGGGGCTACCAGGTCACGTCGTACTACGCTCCGACCTCGCGACTGGGCTCACCCGACGACTTCCGGTACCTCGTCGACCACCCTGCACCGGGCAGGCATCGGCGTCATCGTCGACTGGGTGCCCGCCCACTTCCCCAAGGACGCGTGGGCGCTCGGCCGGTTCGACGGCACGCCGCTCTACGAGCACTCCGATCCTCGACGGGGTGAGCAACTCGACTGGGGCACATACGTCTTCGACTTCGGCAGGCCGGAGGTGCGCAACTTCCTGGTGGCCAATGCGCTGTACTGGCTGCAGGAATACCACGTCGACGGCCTGCGGGTGGACGCCGTCGCCTCGATGCTCTACCTCGACTACTCACGCCCGGCAGGCGGTTGGACGCCCAACGTGCACGGCGGACGGGAGAACCTCGAAGCGGTCCAGTTCCTGCAGGAGATGAATGCGACCGTGCACAAGGTCGCACCGGGGATCGTCACCGTCGCCGAGGAATCCACGTCGTGGCCGGGCGTCACGCGTCCGACGAACCTTGGCGGACTTGGCTTCTCGATGAAGTGGAACATGGGCTGGATGAACGACACGCTCGCGTTCATCAGCCGCGACCCGATTCACCGCAGTTACCACCACCACGAGATTACGTTCTCGATGCTCTATGCGTTCAGCGAGAACTTCGTGCTGCCGGTCAGTCACGACGAGGTGGTGCACGGCAAGGGCACGCTGTGGGGCCGGATGCCCGGCAACGACCACGTCAAGGCCGCCGGGCTGCGCGGCCTGCTGGCCTACCAGTGGGCCCACCCGGGCAAGCAGCTGCTGTTCATGGGCCAGGAGTTCGGCCAGCGTGCCGAGTGGTCCGAGGAGCGGGGAGTGGACTGGTACCAACTCGGCGAGGAGAGCTTCTCGACGGGCATCCAGCGGATGGTGCGCGACATCAACGGCATCTATCGCAGCCGCCGCGCGCTGTGGTCACGCGACAACAGCCCCGAGGGTTACTCCTGGATCGACGCCAACGACTCGGCCAACAACGTGCTGAGCTTCCTGCGGTACGGCGACGACGGCTCGGTGCTCGCGTGCGTGTTCAACTTCTCCGGCTCGGAGCACAGTCGCTACCAGTTGGGCCTGCCGCATGCCGGTACGTGGCGCGAGGTGCTCAACACCGATGCCAGCGTCTACAACGGCGCGGGAGTGGGCAATTACGGCGCCGTCGAGGCCACCGACGAGCCGTGGCACGGTCGGCCTGCGTCCGCGGTGATGGTGCTGCCCCCGTTGGCCGCGCTCTGGTTCGAACCCGCGTAGGCCGTCAGTACAGGGCGTTGGCGAGGTTGCGGCGGCCCGCGATGACCGCGGGATCGGCCGGATCGAACAGGTCGAACAACTCGATCAGGCGGGTCCGCACGGTCGTGCGCTCATCACCCGACGTCCGCTTCACCAGCGCGATCAAGCGCTCGAAGGCCGCAATGACGTCCTGCTGCAGGATCTCGACGTCCGCGGCCGCGAAGGCGGCGTCGATGTCGTCGGGTGCGGCGTCTGCGACGGCAACGGCGTCGGGACGCTGAACCGTCGCGCGCTGTAGGAACGCAATCTGACGGACGGCGCCCTTGGCCTCGGCATGGTTGGGCTTGGCCTGCAGGATCGCCTCGTATGCCGCCAGCGCGGCATCGAAGTCGCCTGCGTCGAGATGCTCACGCGCCTTGGCGAGTTCGGGATCCACCTCTTCGGCGTCGTCGGGCCCACCTTCGAGCTTGCCCGCGGTCGCGTCCAGCAGCGAGTCGATCCAGCGCCGCAGTTGCTCCGGCGGCTGCGCGCCCTGGAAGCTGGACAGCGGCTGTCCACCGGCCAATGCGATCACGGTCGGGACCGCCTGCGCGCCGAACATCTGCGCGACCCGCGGCACCGTGTCGACGTTGACCGTGGTCAACGCCCACTTGCCGCCATCGGCGTCCGCCAGTGCAGCAAGCGCTTGGCCCAATTGCGCGCTGACCTCGCTGCGGGGTGACCACAGCAGCACGACGACGGGCACTTGACTGGACCGGACCAGCACCTCGGCTTCGAGGTTGGCTTCGGTGATCTCCACGCCGCCCGGCGCACCGGCCGCGGGTGCGCTGCCCTCGCGGGCCGGGGGCTGCTTGAGAGCCGACAAATCGACCGCGCCGGCCAAGCCGGCGCCCATGGAAGGTCGTGGACGCGTCACGATCTCAAGTCTGTCACGTCGTTCCGGACGTCGACGGAGCCGGTACACCCTCCGTCCGGACGCCCAGGCGGCCGGTGCGATCCGCCCATATGAGGAAGATCACACTGCCGAGCGGCACGATGCTCGCCAGCAATGCGAGCACCCACGTCGAAAGCCGCCACTTGTACGCCAGCCCGACCAGCACGGCGATGACCACGAACGCGATGAAGATCAGGCCGTGGGCCATGCCGAAGATCTTCACGCCGATCTCGGTGCGCGGGCTGCCCAGGTACTTGAAGTACATGCCCGTGAGCAGCCCTACCCAGCTGACGGCCTCCGCCAGCGCGACGAGCCGGAACCATCCCGCGACGCCGCCAAACCGACTCCCGGGGCCCTCCGCTTCGGCGTTGGGGCGATCAAACGTACTTGTCATGGCGCCATTGTGCCCGAAAACGGCGCCAGCTACTACACAGCGTCGTTGACATTGCACCGTCACCGTCACGGACGACGAAGGATCAGCGCGTCACCCTGTCCGCCGGCACCACACAGGGCGGCGACGGCATAGCCGGGCCCCCGTCGGGCCAGCTCAAGGGCCGCATGCAGCGTGATGCGCGCGCCGGACATGCCGATCGGGTGACCGATCGCGATGGCACCACCGTTGACGTTGACCTTGTCCAAATCGACGCCGAGCTCCTGCGTGGAGGCCAGCGCGACGGCCGAGAAGGCCTCGTTGATCTCGATGACGTCGAGCTGATCGACCGAAATGCCTTCCTTGGCGATCGCCTTCTTGATCGCGTTGGCGGGCTGGCTCTGCAGCGTCGAGTCGGGGCCGGCGACGACGCCGTGAGCGCCGATCTCGCACAGCCAGGTCACACCCAGCTCCTCGGCCTTGGCCTTGCTCATCACGACCACCGCGGCAGCGCCGTCGGAGATCTGCGAGGCCGACCCGGCCGTGATGGTGCCGTCCTTGCGGAACGCCGGCTTCAACCCGGCCAGCGACTCAGCGGTGGTGTTGGCCCGGATGCCCTCGTCCTCGGTGAACTCGATGGGATCACCCTTGCGCTGCGGGATCTTCACCGGCACAACCTCGTCGGCGTAGACGCCGTCCTTCCACGCCGCGGCCGCCCGCTGGTGCGATTGCGCAGCGAACTCGTCCTGTTGGGCCCGGGTGAACTTGTCGACGTCGTTGCGCTGCTCGGTGAGCGCGCCCATCGGCTGATCGGTGAACGCGTCGTACAGGCCGTCGTAGGCCATGTGGTCGAGCACCGTGACGTCGCCGTACTTGTAGCCCGCCCGACTGTCCATCAGCAGGTGCGGCGCCTTGGTCATCGATTCCTGACCGCCCGCAACTACGACGTCGAATTCGCCGGCGCGGATCAGCTGATCGGCAAGGGCGATGGCATCGATGCCGGACAGGCACATCTTGTTGATGGTCAGCGCGGGCACGTCCCAGCCAATGCCTGCGGCGACGGCCGCCTGGCGGGCGGGCATCTGCCCCGCGCCGGCGGTCAGCACCTGGCCCATGATCACGTAGTCGACGGCCGACGCCGGAACTCCAGCCTTCTCCAACGCCCCCGCGATGGCGATGGCGCCGAGGTCACTGCCCGAGAAGTCCTTCAGCGAACCCATCAGCTTGCCTACCGGGGTGCGTGCGCCAGCAACGATCACCGATGTCGTCATTTCCTACCTCCATGGCCGTGTTCAAAGGGGACGTGTGGCCGATCACACATATCGCAAACCTTCCAGTAGAGGTTAGCGTGAAGTTATGACGACCGAGCACGTAGATGCACGTCCAGTGCTCGCCAGCGCCCTGGTGACCGCCGTCGACCACGTCGGCATCGCGGTGCCGGACCTCGATGTTGCGATCAAGTGGTATCACGATTACCTCGGCATGATCGTGCTGCACGAGGAGGTCAACGAGGATCAGGGTGTCCGCGAGGCCATGCTGTCGGTCCGCGGTGCTCCGAAGGGCAGCGCCCAGATCCAGCTGATGGCGCCGCTCGACGACACCTGCACCATCGCGAAGTTCATCGACAAGCGCGGCCCCGGCATCCAGCAGCTGGCCTACCGGGTGAGCGATCTCGACACGTTGTCGAAGAAGCTCCGCGAACAGGGTGCCCGATTGCTCTACGACACGCCGCGTCGCGGCACGGCAAACTCGCGGATCAACTTCATCCACCCCAAGGATTCGGGTGGCGTGCTGGTCGAGCTGGTCGAGCCAGCTGCCGACGAGCACTGACTCTCTAGGACCACTTCCTCGTCGGGCCACGGCTGGCCCGCTTGGCCCAGCACGGCGTATGCCAGTGCCGTCGGTCCTCGACCGCTGACTCCCCCAGCTCCGCCTGCCACACCACGACGTGAGCCGTGTTCGGCCTGATCTCGTGGTCGCATCCGGGACACCGGTATGTCTTGGTGGCCCGGACCGCAGACACCGGCTTGACCTCGTAGTCGTAGCCGTCTGGTCCGACCTCGATGCGGGGCGACGCAGGCAGCGGCGGCAACGCGCGTTCTCTACGACGCGGAGTGCGGCGGCCGACCATCCCCCGAGTCTAGGCGCTCAGAACAGTCGGAACTCGTTGCTGACCATGCCGCGCATCTCGTCGTAATCCAATGTCACGCACCGAATTCCGCGGTCCATCGCCAACGTCCGCGCCTGCGGCTTGATCTGCTGTGCGGCGAACACCCCGCTGACCGGCGCCAGCACGCTGTCCCGGTTGAGCAGGTCGAGGTAGCGGGTGAGCTGTTCGACACCGTCGATCTCGCCGCGGCGCTTGATCTCGACGGCCACGGATTGCCCGAGTTCGTCGCGGCACAGCAGGTCGACGGGTCCGATGGCGGTCATGTACTCGCGGCGAACCAGGGTGTACCCGACTCCCAGCATTTCGACGTGCTCGGCGAGCAGCGCCTGCAGGTGCGCCTCGACACCATCCTTGACGAGCCCGGGATCGACGCCCAGCTCGTGGGTGGAGTCGTGCTCGACGTCCTCGACGGTGATCCGCAGTTGCTCGCCGGCCTTGTTCTGCACCACCCACACCTGCCCGTCACCGTTCTCCTCGGTGACCCAGCAGGGCGGGCTCATCCAGTTCAACGGCTTGTAGGCACGGTCGTCGGCGTGCACGCTGACCGACCCGTCGGCCTTGAACAACAGCAGCCGACGGGCCGAGGGTAGATGGGCGGTGAGACGACCGACGTAATCGACGGTGCACTGGGCAATGACGAGCCGCACCGAACTACCTTAAGCACACCACCGACGAACTAGGCTGACGCCCACCATGAAAGCCGACAAATCCGTCTCTCGGCGGCTGGGGCGGCTGTTGGAGGTGGTGACCAGACAGAGCGGTCGGGTTCCGGCTACCCCCGAGTACGGTTCGTGGATCCTGGGCCGCGTCTCGGAGAGCCAGCGCCGTCGGCGGATCCGCATCCAAGTCATCCTCACCCTGTTGGTGATCGTCGCGAATCTGATCGGCATCGGCGTGGCGACGCTGGTGGTGACCGTGGCGTTCCCGACGCCGAACGTGTTCGAACCCAAGGTCGGTTGGATCACCTTCGCCGCCGTTCCCGCCTATGTGTTCGCTGCGCTGATCATCGGTGTCTTCTGGGCCACCCAGCGTGTGATGAACAACGTCCGGTGGTCCATCGAGGAGCGGACCCCGACGAAGCTGGACCAGCGCAATACGTTCTTCGCGCCGTGGCGGCTCACGCGCGTCTTGTTGATCCTGTGGGGCGTCGGCGCGATCATCCTCACGACGCTGTACGGGATGCAGAACACCGACTTCATCCCGAAGTGGGCGCTCGGCGTCAGCTTCCCCGGCATCGTCGTGTCGGCCTGCTGCTACCTGTTGACCGAGTTCGCACTGCGTCCGGTGGCAGCCCAGGCGCTGGAAGTCGGTCCCCCGCCGCAACGGTTCGCGCAAGGCGTGATGGGGCGCACCATGCTGGTCTGGGCGCTGGGGTCCGGGGTGCCGGTGCTTGGCATTCTGCTGGCGGCCGTTTTCGCGCTGGCGTTGGAGAACCTCACGCCCACCCAATTCGCCTATGCGATCGTGGTTCTCGCGGTGTTCGCCTTGGTCTTCGGGTTCATCCTGATGTGGATACTGTCCTGGCTGACGGTCACACCGGTGCGGGTCGTCCGGTCGGCGCTCAAACACGTCGAGGAGGGTGACTTCGACTGCAACGTCGTGGTGTTCGATGGCACCGAACTCGGCGAATTACAGCGCGGCTTCAACTCGATGGTGACCGGTCTGCGCGAGCGGGAACGGGTTCGCGACCTGTTCGGCCGCCACGTCGGGCGCGAGGTCGCCGCGCTCGCCGAGCAGCAGCGACCGGAGCTCGGTGGCGAAGAGCGCCATGCCGCAGTGATATTCGTCGACATCATCGGCTCCACGCAGCTCGTCACCAGCCGGCCCGCCGTCGAGATCGTCGAACTGCTCAACCGGTTCTTCGCCGTCATCGTCGACGAGGTGGATCGGAACCATGGACTGGTCAACAAGTTCGAGGGCGACGCGGTCCTTGCCGTCTTCGGCGCGCCGGTATCGCTCGACGATCCCGAGGCCGAGGCACTGGCGGCCGCGCGGGCCATTCGGCAGCGACTGTGCGACGAGGTGCCCGAATGCGAGGCGGGTATCGGGGTCGCCGCCGGTCAGGTGGTGGCGGGCAACGTCGGCGCCAAGGAGCGCTTCGAGTACACCGTCATCGGCGAGCCCGTCAACGAGGCGGCCCGGTTGTGTGAGTTGTCCAAGACGGTGTCCGGCCATCTGGTCGCTTCCTCTGCGACGGTGCAGAACGCTGGCGAAACCGAAAGGGCTCGTTGGCGTCTGGGTGAGACGGTGACACTGCGCGGCCACGACGAGCCGACCACGCTGGCGATGCCGGTCTAGCGGACGACGCCTGCGCGCACCGACGCCTTGGCGGCCGCGACGGCGTCGTCGATGGTGAGGTAGCGGATCGCTTCGTACTCGGGCGCGGTGCGGACCACGATGCCGTCGGGATCGACGAGATAACCCACCTTGCCCAGCGTGCGCAGTGCAGTGCTCATGCCCGACAGCAGCCGGCGGGCCGCGTCGTCGATGTCATCGACCCGTGATACGTCCAAGATGGCGACGTCGAAGGTGTCACGTTCACGGTCCACCGTGCGCACCACCTGCTCGGCACCGCAGAACAGCAGATCGCCCTGGGTCTCGTAGACGCGGACGTTGTCACATGGCTCGTACACCGCTCGCAGCGAGGCGCGGGCGTCGCGCGACACGTTGAGGAAGTGCAGCCCGAGTTGTTCGGACAGGCTGCGGCACAACCGGACTCCCCGCACGCTGTTGCCCTTGGCGTCGAGCAGGGGTGAGTAGACGCCGATCCCGAGCTGGCCCGGCAAGACGGCCACGATGCCGCCTCCCACACCGCTCTTGGCGGGCAGCCCGACTGCACTCACCCAATCGCCCGCGGCGTCGTACATGCCGCACGTCACCATCACCGACAATGTTCGCCTCACCACCGCACCGTCGGTGACCCGCCGGCCGGTCATCGGATTGACGCCGCCACGTGCGAGCGTGGCGGCCATCCGCGCCAGGTCGGTCGCCGTCACGTTGAGCGAGCACTGGCGGAAGTAGACGTCGAGCACGTCGTCGGGATCGTCCAGCACGCCGAAGCTCTGCAGCATGTAGGCGATGGCACGGTTGCGGCTGCCCGACGCCTTCTCCGACGCGTACACGTCGTGGTCGAGTTCGAGTCGACGCCCCGCGAACGCGGAGTAGAAATCCTGGACCAGCGCGAATCGCTCGTCGGGTGTGGCACCGGGGATCAGTGACACCGCGGCGATGGCGCCGGCGTTGATCATCGGGTTCTTCGGCGTCTTGGTGGTCTTGTCGACGCTGATCTCGTTGAACGCCTCACCCGACGGCTCCACGCCGATCTTGGCGTCGACCGCGTCCTGTCCCATCCGATCGAGCGCCAACGCGTAGGTGAACGGTTTCGAGATGGATTGAATGGTGAATTCGACTGCGGCGTCGCCGGACTCGTAGACGTAGCCGTCCGACGACGACAGCGATACACCGAATCCGTTCGGGTCCACGCGGTTCAGCTCGGGGATGTAGCTGGCCAGCGTTCCGTCGTTCACGTCGGCGTGCTCGGCACGAATCCGGTCCAGGTAGTGCTGCACCAGTTCGGCCACGTGTCGAAGTCTAGGTTCTACGCCCTCACTGTGGATACGGCGCGAAGCGGTTGTCGAAACCAGCTTGCCGGGCGGCGATCTGCGCTTGCCGGTACGCGGGAGTGACGAAGTCCGATGCCGGCAGAATGCTCGCTAGCTGGTCCACCGTCACCACGCGACTGCCGACGGTGGGGAGGTCCGTCGGATTCAGCGGAAGATCCTGGAATCGGATGGAGATCGTGCCCTGGTTGAGGCCTCCGGTGGACACCCAATTCGCCACGCCGGGATCTGTCGGCGAGATCACCAGCGTGTAGGTGCCGTCGGGATTCGCCAGCGCCTGCGCGTTGTTGAGGCTGGTCTGCTGGTTCCAGTAGTCGTCGGTGATGGTCCAGTCGTTGGTCACGGGAACGACGAAGTACCGGGCGTCTCCGGGATCGATGGTGACGATCAGCGCTTCCTGGTCGGTCAGCTGAAAGTAGCCCGCGCTCTGCAGTTGAGTCGCCAGGAACTCGGCGTTGCGGGACGGATTGCGCAGCACGTTGGGCTGGCTGCGCTCACCGGTGGCGGGATCCGTCGTTGCGACAGCGATGTATTGGGCTTCCCTGGAGATGCCGAGGGCCATCACCGCGGCGGTCAGGACGCCCCGCAGCAACGGCGGCGGTTCCGCAAGCGGTGGAATCAACGACACCAGCGTCGTCAGAAACGGGTTGGTGCTCACGAGCGGGCCGATGACGGGAATCGTGAAGATGCCCAACTGGCTGAGCAGGCTGTTGGGCGGGCCGCTGACGCGTTGAATCGACAGGCTCATCGGTTCCTGAGTGTTCCAGTCGGACAGCGTGTTCCGCGTGGCGATCAGGGTGGAGTCGGAGGTGAGCTGAAGGTGGTTCTTCTGCCCGGGTCCGGCGGGTGCACCACTCACGGTGATCGTGAACGTGCCGTCGGGGTTGATCTCGAGTTCTCGTCCGCTCAGGTTCGCCGCGGTGTTCCCCGAAAGGCCGGTCAGCACGCTGAAGTTCGTGTCCGCCGGGATGCCGCCCGCGAAGCGCCCGGTGATGACGTAGGACGACGCCACGTTGACCGGCATGAAGCGATAGATCGTGTCCGGGTTGTCGTAGAGGATGCGCGAACCGTCCACGTCGCGCCCGTACCAGGTGTGCGGCGGCGCCACCTGCATGACGATCGATGGATCGTTGGGGTTGAGCAGTAGTTGCTGAAACGCGGCGCCCATGGCGTACTCGTCGACGGCTCGGTTGAGCTGTGCGAGGTTCTCCTGGTCCGGACCGCCGACGAGGGCGAATTCGCGTTGGGCCGCACTGAGGAAGCTCGCGCGCAGAACCAGCTTCATGAGCTGCACGGGCAGGGTGCCGGCGGTCTCAGCAGCCAGTCTTTCGGCGGCGAGCTGTTGTGGTGTCCCCAGGGGGCTGACCGCGGTGGCGGAGACGGCCGCAGCAGATGTGGAGGCCACAGCGGTGGGCGCCGCTGTGGGCTCGAAGACGTGCCCGATCTCGCGGCGCACCCACCCCAACATGGCCCACAACGTCGGGGACTGCGGCGGCGTCACCGGGCCGCCTGCCGCCTGCGGCGCGAGCCCCATCGCCGACAGCAGCCCGGATACGACGCCGGTGACCAAGCTGACCGGATCGCTGACGCGGTGGGCCGGCGTCGGGGGCGCGCTGGTGACCGTCGAGAGAACGTCGACCGTTGGCATGGCGGCGGTCTGCGGCTCAACCGTCTCGATGCGATTGGTCGATGCGACGGTCGTGCGAGCAGCCGAAGTCGGTTCGAGCTCCGAGCGTTCTGTGGGTCGGATTCGGGTGTCGGACTTCGTGGCGCTTTCAGACGGCGAGGACTCGGCCGTCGCGGAGGTCGCTGATGTGGCCGCCGGGTGGTTCTTCGGCTTGCGGGGCGTCGGATCCGTTGATGCGGGTTCGTCGTTGGTCGGATCCGGCAGATCGGTTTCGTCGTCGGCGGGTTCCGACACGACCGCGGGTTCGTCGGAGGTCGACGGGGACGCCGAAGACGCGCCAGCCGACGTGGCTGCCGTACTGGAGACCGGCTTCGTCGCCGACGGCGAGTCGTCCCGCCCGGTGGATCCGGTCGAAGCCGAGGAATCGGCCGGCGACGAAGCCGCGCTCGTCGAGGCGTCGGACTCGTTGGTGTCGGCGGCGGCGATTGCGGGGCTGCTGGCGATCGCCACGCCGAGGCCCAATGCGACCGCAAGAGCGCCGACCCGACCGATGAATCCGGCACAACCGCTGTTCCGCCGCTGGTCAGGCCAGCCGGACCGGTCCTCGCGTGGTGTCGTCATTGAACCGCGCTTTCGTGGGCGAGATCCGATCTGTATAGCAGCATCGGCCCGCCAACGATGAGGATCGGGCTAGCCGCCGCCCTCTTCGGCGGGTAACGGAGGCGGCAACGGCGTGGTTGGCGTCGTAGTCGTCGGCTTGGCGCTAGTAGTCGTCGGCGACGTGGTCGTCGCCGGCCCGTGGTAGTCCACCCACGCCTCATCGCGGATCCCGCGCTGGCCCACGCTGACGAGCAGCGAGGTCGCCGTCACGGTGTACGTGATCCCGTCGTTCTCGGCGACGTACTCGCCGTCGCCCTTCTGCGACGCGGGCAGGATCAGCTTGGCGCCGTCGCGCACCCGCACGCCGCGGTACTCGTACGCACCGTCGGGCGACTTGCAGATCGCGACGCGTGAGGTCGCCGTGCTACCGAAGGCGACTGCCGTATCCGGCGTGGTGCACCGCGCGGTGGAGTCGACGAAACCCTGGCCGTCGGTGGCGGGCGCCGCAAGGGCGGAAGGCAGCGTGATGGTGAGCAGTGCCGCACCCGCCGCCGTGGCGAGGGCCAGGCGGCGGGTGGACTGCACGAAGGAAGCGGTCATCAACCTCCACCAGACCACGGCTTTCCGGTTTGCGCTCGCCTCGACGCCGAGTCACGACGAAATCGTTAGGCCATCGAGATACGACCCAAACGTCTAGGTGGGCTTCCCGCTCGACGCGATGCGGCTGGCAGCGAAGTCTGCGGCCTGCGCCGCCATGCCGTTCCAGGCGTACTGTCCGTGCGCGCCGTTGTCGTTGCCGGTCGGTGAGCAGATCGGGTCTTCGGGGATGCACAGGTCGAGTGCCTTGGCCGAGTACAGGCTGCCGATGGTGATCGGCGGTGCGCCGGTGTTGATGATCTGCAAGAACCCGCTCGATGGCTTTCCGAACAGGACCACAGCGGCGACGTGCTTGGCCACCTCGGGCGCCATCGGGCCGGTGATGCCTGCCGGCAGGGTGAACCCCGGCGGCACGGCGTCCTCGGTGATGTAGCCCGTCACGGCCGCGCCTTGCGAGTAGCCGGACAGCACCATCTTCGTGTTCGGACAGTTCGCAGCCATGTCGCGGACGTGGTTGCTCGCGTCGATCACCCCGTCGGCGGCGGTCGCGAAGTCCAGCGACGCAGGGTAATTCACCGCATACACGTCCACCGACTTATCGCCGACTCGCGAGCGCAGGGCGTCGACGAACGCCTGCCCGGTCACGCCGATTCCTGGTGGCTCGAACGTGCCGCGCGCGAACACCACTTCGACGTCGGGACATGGCGCAGCGGATGCTGATGGAAAGCCGAGCGGCGAAATGAGCAGCGCCGTCGTCGCCATGATCGCCGCAGCGAGAACGCGCGCGATCCGGCGTGCGCTCACCAGCTTCGCCCGCGAGCGCGCACCCATGGCTCGATCCGATCCGATTACGTCCATCGACCACACCACCTCAATACATTCCCCGACCCGCGGCTGATCTTGACGCGAGAACGCCGGATTGACTTCCCACGCGAGTGGGGCGTCAAACCCGCAAAACGAGAGTTCACGTCATGGATACGTGCTGGGTCCTTTGTCATTCGGAAGTAACGTGACCCAAGCCGCGCGCCAGCGATGACATGCTGCGAGCGACGCCGTCACACAGATTGTTCGAGACGTTCGCCGCCGCCATCGTCACCGCGGCCCTTGTACTGAAGCCACACAGAAACGATATACGTCGGCGGCGACGGCTACACCTCGACGATCCCTCAGTGAGAGGGAGAACACGGACGTGGTGCGGCAGGATTGGGTTCGGAATGACAACCAGCGACCCACCCTCAGCGGCCAGCCGACGGCGCCACATCGCCCGGCTCGCGCTCTTCGCCGCATTCTTGCTCGCGTTGTTCTATCTGGTTGCGGTCATACGGATCATCGACGTCGAGGACATCCGGCGTGTGGTCGCCGCGACCGGTCCCGCGGCTCCCCTGACCTATGTCGTGCTGTCAGCGGTACTCGGCGCGCTATTCGTCCCTGGGCCCATCATGGCCGCGGGCAGCGGCGTGCTGTTCGGGCCGCTCCTCGGCACGTTCGTGACGCTCGGCGCGACGGTCGGCACCGCCACGATCACCAGCCTCGTCGGTCGTCGCGCCGGCCGGGATAGCGCACGCGCGGTGCTCGGAACTCAACGGGCAGACCGCATCGACGCACGGATCGAGCGCAGCGGCTTGTGGGCCGTGGTCGGCCAGCGTTTCATTCCCGGCATCTCCGATGCGATGGCGTCCTACGCATTCGGAGCATTTGGAGTGCCGTTGTGGCAGATGGCGGTTGGGGCGTTCATCGGCTCGGCGCCGCGCGCCTTCGTGTACACGGCGCTGGGCGCGTCGATCGGCGATTTATCGTCACCGGTCGCGTACTCGGCCATCGCCGTGTGGTGTGTGACCGCCATCGTCGGGGCATTCGCCGCACACCGCGGGTACCGGCATTGGCGTGAACATGCCCGCACGCGTGGGGCTGCGGATCCCGACCGCGAAGCGGAGCCCAGCGCCTGACCGTTTCGCCTCGCATCTGACCTGCAGGTTTGCCGCTCAACAGTCGACGGTCAGGCAAGATGTCCTCATGGATGCCGTATCGACGCCACCGCACGCCACGGTGTTGGCCGATGAGGTGCTGCGGGTCGCAGGGTGACGCTCAACGAGCGCGTGTACCGGCTGCTGAAGCTCCCGCTGTCGGTCGTGTCGCTGCGCACCATCGTCATCGTGGCTGCGTTGTCGGTCATCGCCGTCGTGATCGTCATCGGCACGTGGGTGTGGATCGGCATCACCAATGACCAGTACAACCAGCTGGATCGGCGACTGGACTCACTGAGCAGCCTGGGCGACGTCAGCATCCTGCTGCCGAACGCATCACTCACCGGCACCGAACAACCTGCGCCGGAGGGCAGCCTCGTCCGGACCATCCGAGCCGGCGACAGCACGGTGTCGGTTCCCAGCGACATCGTGCTGCCGGAGCTACCGCCGGGCTACGCCGACACCACGATCAACGGCGTGCCGTACCGCGTCCGCACGTTCACCGCCGGGACGGGTTCGATCGCGCTCGGCGAGCCGGTTGCCGAAGCCCAGCATCGGATCGACGAACAACACCTACGGGTGTTGGTGATCTGCGGCAGCGTCATCGTGGGCACGTTCCTGGTCGGTGGGGTGATGTGGTTGATCATGATCAACCCGTTCCGGCTGCTGGCCCAGCAGGCCCGCGCGATCAACGCCCAATCCAATCCCGACGAAGTACAAGTGCGCGGAGTGTGGGAGGCCGTCGAGATCGCCGAAGCAGTCGAGGGCATGCTGGCCCGGATCGGCGACGAACAACAGCGCACCAGGGCCGCTTTGGAATCGGCGCGCGACTTCGCGTCCGTCGCTTCGCACGAGCTACGCACGCCGCTGACAGCCATGCGGACCAATCTCGAGGTGCTGTCCACGCTGGAAATGTCCGCCGAGCAACGCAAGGAAGTCATCGGCGACATCATGCGGACGCAGAGCAGGATCGAAGCCACGCTGACCGCCCTCGAGCGGCTGGCGCAGGGCGAACTCAGCACCGCGGACGACCATGTGCCGGTCGACATCACCGAGCTTCTCGACCGCGTTGCCCATGACGCGATGCGGATCTATCCGGACCTGAACGTATCGCTGGTTCCGTCCCCCACCGTGTTGATGCTCGGCCTCCCGACCGGGCTGCGACTGGTGATCGACAACGCCATTGCCAACGCCGTCAAGCATGGCCAGGCGACGCAGGTTCAGCTCTCAGCGATCAGTTCCCGCGCCGGCGTGGAGATCGCCGTGGACGACAACGGCACCGGTGTGCCCGAAGAAGAACGCGCTGCGGTCTTCGAACGATTCTCCCGGGGATCGACGGCGTCGCGGTCGGGTTCGGGCCTGGGGTTGGCGCTGGTGGCCCAGCAGGCCGAACTGCACGGAGGCACTGCATCATTGGAGGTCAGTCCGCTGGGTGGCGCCCGGCTACTCCTCCGTCTTCCCGGTCCAGGGCCCAAACGGGACGAAATCGAGCTCTAAGAATTCACTAAAACAATCTCGACACAGCGGATATCGATTGATACTCGCCCGAACCATGTAACAAAGCGATCCGCTGTCGCGACCACTAAGATGGAAGACGATCTAACTGAACTGCCGAATCCCTTTTGGGCATTGGCGAAACTGCTACCGTTGGTCGCGACGATGATTCGCCGCCGGTCGGCGTGTGTGACGGAAGGTGGACGAGGAATGCCGTCGTTGACGAAAATGCTTGTGGTCTCTAGCGGTGTGGCGCTGTCGATGCTCGCTGGAAGCGGAATCGCCTCTGCTGAACCGGATGTGAGCCCGATCATCAATTCGACGTGTACCTACCCCCAGGTGATGGGTGCGCTGAAGGCGCAAAACCCGGACGTCGCGAACCAGATCACATCCAATCCGCTTGCGAATGCGTGGCTTCAACAGCTCATCGCCTCGCCGCCGGATGGGCGTCGGGCAATGGTCAAGCAAGCGCAGGGTGTGCCCGCAGTGCAGCAATACAGTGGGCTTATCTACCAAGTTGCAGGAACCTGCAACAACTACTGACGCGGCGACGGCTGGCCCCAGGCAACCCGGTCCCCAGTCCACAGAAGCTGGCCGCGGCCCGGATGGTCGTAGCGGATCGCCTTCCGGGGCTTCCTGGTCGAGCTAAGACGGTCGGTTCTTGCCGATGTACTCGGTGATCGTCTTGAGCTGGTAGCGCGAGACGTCGTGGGCGTTCTCGTCTTCGGCGAAGACCGAGGACACCATGACGGTGTCGGGGCGGTCGTAGAAGCCGATGTCGGCGAGGCCGGAGAAGAATTCGTCCCAGTCGACGTCGCCGTCGCCGATCTTGAGGTGTTGGTGCACCCGTGCCGCGTTGCCCGGCGGGTTGGTGATGTAGCGCAGGCCGTGGCTGCGGTGGTGATCCATGGTGTCGGCGACGTGCACCAGTCGCAGCTTGTCGCCGGCCGCCTGCATGATCTCGGTCATGTTGGCGCCCATGTGATAGGTGTGGCAGGCGACGTAGACCATGCCGATGTTCGGCGAGTTCACCCCGCGGATGATGCGCACCGCTTCCAGGCCGTCTTCGACGAAGTCGTCGGGGTGCGGGTCGATGCGCACGTCGAGGCCTTCGCGCTCGAAGATCGGCAGCAGCTCCTCCATCGACCGGAAGAACGCGCGCTCGGATTCCTCGGCTTTCTCTGGGCGACCGGAGAATTCGGTGTTGATGACGTTGACGCCAAGGTCGACGGTGATCTGGACGACGCGTTTCCAGTTGCGCACCGCGGCCTCGCGGGCGTCCTCGTCGGGGCCCGACCAGCGCAGCACGGGCAACACCGACGCAATCCCGACACCCACGTCGGCACAGGCCTTGCGGAACTTGGCCACCAGGTCGTCGTCGGCGCGGGGATGGTTGAAGAACGGGATGAAGTCCCGATGCGGCGTCAACTGCAGGTACTCGTAGCCGAGTTCGGCGACCACGCGCGGGAATTCGAGTAGGTCGTAGTCGTGATGAAACGGCGTCGGATCGAGCGCGATCTTCATCGCTATCGAGTTCCGTTCTTCGCATACGTGGCGATGGCCTCGATGTTGGATTTGTCGATGAACGCAGGACCGGTGAGCGTGGGTTGCCCACCGCCGATGACGTTGCCGTTGTTGAGGTAGAGCCACAACGAGTCGATCGCCAAATAGCCTTGCAGGAAGGGTTGTTGGTCAACGGCCCATTGGACCGTGCCGGCCCTTATCGCGTCGACCAGTTCGGCATTCGTGTCGAAGGTGGCGATCTTGGCCGTGCTGCCAGCGTTGTGGGCCGACTCCACCGCGGTCAGGGCGATCGGTGCGCCGAGGGTCACGATGTAGTCGACGGACGGGTCTTGTTGGAGTTTCGCGGTGATCGTGGATTGCACCGACGGCATGTCGGTCCCGTTGACGTTGAGGTTCTCGACCGCACCGCCGAATCCAGCCTTCACGCCTGCGCATCGCGACTCCAGGGCGACGTTGCCTTGGTCCTGAATGACACAGACGACCTTCTTGGCGCCATCAGCGGCCAACTTCTTGCCGGCCGCCTCCCCCGAAATCCGTTCGTCCTGGCCGAAGTACGCCTTCGCGCCGGCCGCCTTCCAGTCGTCGATCCCGGCGTTGAACGCGACCACGGGAATGCCTGCCGAAATCGCGCTCTGCAGAGCGGGTTTGATGGCTTCCGGTCGCGCCAGTGTGACCGCGATGGCCGCGACCTTGCTGTCCACGGCGTTCTGGACCAGGTTCGCCTGATCCGGCCCCTGAAGTTCTGCCGAGTACTTCAGGTCGACGTTGTCCTTCTTGGCGGCCGCCTCGGCACCCTTGCGGATCAGGTCCCAGAAGGTGTCGCCGGGCGGCCCGTGGGTGACCATCGCGATCGTGACGCGCGGGGTGTCCGCCTGTCCGCCGTTCATGTCCGAGTCCGATGATTGCGGCTTGCCCCCTGTGCTGGAGCATGCCGTCAGCGCGAGGAGCAGGCTCACGCCGACGGTTGCGACGCGGAGTTTCATTGGCTTCTTCTCTCTGTTGGTCTTCAGCTGACGGTGGCGGAGTTGGCCGCTTTGAGGGTTTCGGCGGCGACTTGCAGACCTTCGAGCTGGCCGAGCTCGACGTCCTCGTGTTCGATGTTGACCGCCATGTCCGGGTCCACGCGTTCCAGCGCGTGCAGGAACCGCGCCCAGAACTCGGTGTCGTGGCCGCGCCCGACGGCGACGAAGTCCCACGCCGAATCCTCCGGCCACCTGTTCACCACGTGGCGTCCGCCGAGTCCGGTCGGCCTCTCGCTCAGGGGTATTCGGGTGAATCGCTCGTCGAGGACGCCGTAGATCTTGCAGTTGTCGTTGATCCGGGTGTCCTTGGCCGCGGCGTGGAACACCAGCGGTCCCAGCCAGTCGATCGCTGCGATCGGGTCGATGCCCTGCCAGAACAAATGCGACGGGTCCATCTCGGCGCCGACGTTGGTCGCGCCGATTCGGTCGACGAGCCGCCGCATGGTGGGCGGGTTGAACACGAGGTTTTGCGGGTGCATCTCGATGGCCACCTTCACGCCGTTTTCCCGTGCCAGGGCGTCGATCTCGCTCCAGAACGGCAGGGCGACCTCGTTCCACTGGTAGTCCAGGAGTCGAGATAGCCTGAGTCCCAGGTGTTGACGTGCCACGCCGGCCATTGCCCGCCGGGATGTGCCTGAGGCAGGCCCGACATCGTCACGACGCGATCGACGCCGAGCAAACCGGCGACGCGGATGGCCTTGCGCAGATCGTCGGCATCCTCGGGACCGACCTCGGGGTCGGGGTGCAGGGGGTTGCCGTTGCAGTTCAGCCCGGCGATCGACACCCCAGTTCCGTCGAACGTGGCGAGGTACTGCTGGGGTGTCACCGCACCGGACAGCAAGTCGTCGACCGGGAGGTGCGGTGTGGCAGGAAGCCGCCTGCGTTGATTTCGGCGCCGGTCAGGCCGAGTGACGCGATGACTTCCAGCGCCTCCCTCAGGGGCTTGTCGTGCAGGATGGCGGTGTAGACACCAAGTTTCATCGGGTGAACTCCGTTCTGGTTAGACGACTTTGACGGCGGCGCCGCCGGACTGGGCGGATTCGGTGACCGCGGCGACGACCCGCAGCCCGTGCAGGCCGGCGTCGAAGCCTGGCAGCGGCCCAAGCTCGCCGATGCCGGCGATCTGGTCCAGGAAGGCGCGGGTCTGGTAGCCGAACAGATCGGCCACACCGTGACCGACACCGCCTGCATCCATCGGCAGGCCGCCGCGGATGTACGGGTGCTCCGGACCGATCAGCACCCGCCGCGGCCCGCCGATATCGCTGCGGACGCCGTCCGTCGAAATCTCGAACTCACCGGGCCGGTGCAGGTTCCAGGACGCTGAGCCCTTCGATGCGAACAGTTCGAAGCCGAGGCCGTCAGGCAGGTTGTGCGCGACGCGCGACGCGGAGTATGTGCCCACCGCGCCGCTGTTCGAACCTCGCGGTGAAGGTGGCGACGTCCTCGTTTTCGACCGGACGCCAATTCCTTGCTGACCGCTCGCCTTGGTGTGGCCGTACGTGACGCCGAGCGGCACCGGGCGCTGGGCGATCAAGGTGGCGAACGCGGCGCCGCTGACCTCGGTGATCGGTCCGCAGATGAACTCCGACAAGTCGAGCAGGTGGCTGCCGACGTCGGCGACTGCCCCGGTGCCGGGTCCGCCTCGATAGCGCCAGGTGATCGGCGACGTCGGGTCCAGTGCGTAGTCGCACCAGTAGCGCCCGTTGAAATGCACCAACTTCCCCAGCGTGCCGGCGGCGAGTTCGCGTCGGATCTGCTCGACGGCGGGCGACCTGCGGTAAGTGAAGCCGACGGCTGTTACTCGGTCGGAGCGCTCAGCGGCGGCAACCATCGCCTCGGCGTCGGCCAGCGAGCCCGCCAGCGGCTTCTCACACAACACGTGCTTGCCTGCAGCCAGCAGTCCCTCGACGATCTCGCGGTGCAGGTGGTTGGCCACCACGACGCTCACCGCGTCGATATCCGAAGCGTCGGCGATCGCTTGCCAGTCGTATTCGGCCCGCTCGTAGCCGTACCGCTTGGCGGTGTCGTCGGCCACGGCGGTGTTGGTGTCGGCAATGGCGACCAACCGCACCTCCGGCCGATCGGTGCCGAACAGCGTCGTGGCGGTGCGGTAGCCGGCGGCATGGGCGCGGCCGGCCATGCCACCGCCGATCACGGCCACGCCGAGAGATTGGGCAATAGTCATGTCCGAATTTCCTTCGAAGTGTCATTGCTTAAACCGATCTACTAGACCGGTCTAGTTCCGCTAGTATGGCCGTCGTCACACAGGGCGTCAAGGGCCGTCTGAAGACTGACGAAGGACATGGGCAGTGACTGACCAAGGCAGTGGCAAAGCGTCGGGACGTGAGCGCGCGGTCACCATGCAAGACGTCGCCGACCATGTCGGCGTGTCCAAGGCGCTGGTGTCGATGGTGTTCCGTCGGGTGGCCGGACCGAGCGCCGAGACGCGCCAGCGTGTGCTCGAGGCCGCGGAGAAGCTGGGGTATCGACCCAATAGATCCGCTGCACTGCTATCGCTGCGGCGTTCGCACCTCATCGGAGTTATGGCCAATATTCGCAACACCTTTCACGCTGAGCTTGTAGAGGACATCGTGGCCGAAGCCGACGGCTTCGGATACGAGGTGGTACTCGGGGCGGTGACACCGACGCACGGCGAGGCCGCGGTCGTCGACACCTTGTTGGATTTCCGGTGCGAGGCGCTCATTTTGCTTGGGCCGGAACTGGAGGACGCAAGACTCGGCGGAGCTTGCCGATCGGGCACCGGTTGTCGTCGTCGGTCGTCGTATCCCGCGCCCGTCGATCGATGTGGTGCGGACCGCAGACGCACGCGGTATCGGCAGGGTCGTCGACCACCTCGTCGAGCTCGGCCATCGGCGAATCAGCCACCTCAGCGGTGGCACCGGCACCATCCCGAACGACCGCAAATCGGGCTACATGCGCGCGATGAAGAGACACGGGCTCGGCGATGCGATCGACATCCTCGACGGGGACTTCACCGAGCACGCCGGGATACTCGCCGCGACGGACGTTGTTGCGGCCGAAAGAAACGTCCGACCGCGGTCTGCGCCGCCAATGACCGTAGTGCGATCGGACTGCTCGACGAACTGCGCCGTTCGGGTGTCGATGTTCCCGGCGGCATCGCGGTGGCCGGCTACGACGACAGCGTGCTGGCCCAGCTCGCTCACATCGACTTGACCACCGTCAGCCAGGAGCCGCGCCAACAGGCCGAACGCGCGGTCAGGGCCGTCGTCGAACGACTCGATGAAGGTCGCAGCGACCGGGTCGACGTACTGCTCGAGCCACGCCTGGTGTCCGCCACACCACGCTGCCGCATACCGGCCAGCCAGCGTGACCATTCGTACACGGGTTCGTTCGCGCCCTCAAGCGAGACTCGTGGGTTCTCAAACTTCGTGTCATGTGACGGCCGTTTGACCTAGGTAACGCGTGGTGTCGCACGTGATGTCATCTGCGGCCAACCACTCAGCCGCACCAATAAGCCATCCTCAATCCCATTGGGGCGCAGCCAGCGCCCGAAACCGCGATCGATCAGCTCGGACTCACTGCGCACCCACTGCGCACTGCACCGACCGGACCTCTGTAGACAGCGGCGAGGACATGGTCCACACACCAGTAACGCTCCACCTAACTCTTCGTAGAGCCTTCCGACATGGATGTGCCGTCGATCGACCAGATCGGGCCGCCAGCCCGACCGAGCGAGCTCCCTACACCGCCCAATGTTCGGTGAATCTCGCCGAGGGCGCGCCCCCAGCGCTCGGGAGCAACCGCGGCGGCGTAGATGCCAGCTACAAGCCGCGAGAAATCCTCGTCAGTGACCATCGCGTGGCCCTTGGTTTGCCAGCCGGTATCTGCATGAAAAACCTTTCTACCTGCGGATATGTCCTTGCCGTCAAATTAGTAGCTGGATCTCATCCATTTGGATGAGGTTTTGGGTGTCTCACGGTGCTTCTCTCGAGGTGTTCATTGAGGTGGCCGTCGCGCCCGCCACTGAACGCCAGCGGCAGTTCGTGGGCCGTCGCCTTGAACCCATACCGAGCTGTGACTCCGACAACAGCCACCACCATCGGGGGAGGTATCCGCAAAATGTCGCATGTTCTACCGGGGTATACCGCGGCACCAAAGGTGGGGTCGGCTCCGTCCGGCGTCGGCACCACGCGACGTCGCCCCGCACCCGTTCTCGTCACAGAACAGGAAATTGCATTCAGTACAGCGGCGGCGATGTCAGCGCCGGCAGCGGTCCGCCGCCGCCGGCTAGGCCTAACGCTGGCCGTCGCGATCCGCCGCATCCTCACACTGCCTGACCCGCGACCGCACTATCCGCGGCGTGATCCGAGCTATTTCGAAGCCACCCGGATGTCTCGCGAGATGTACCACCTATGACGCCGCACGACAATACGCACGGCTCAAATCCGAGGAGGAAGAAATGAAGTACGTCATGACCTGGGCGCCCCGGCTCAGCGGCTCCGCAGAAGACAATGAAGCGGCCACGCGGCGCGGCTTGGAGCTGTTCTCCAAGTGGCAACAACCAGCCAGCACGACGTTCCACCAATTCGTCGCCCGAATCGATGGCATTGGAGGGTTCGCCGTCGTGGAGACCGACAATCCGGCGGACCTGCTCGACGGCACCGGCAAGTTCGGTCCCCTCAACGAATTCCACCTTTACCCTGTCGTGGACATGGCCGAGTGGGTACAGGCGACGCAGGAGGGCGTGGAGTTCAGAGAGTCAATCAGCTGAGCGTCTGGTCACCGACACCTCGTTCTGGTGTAGAGGCAGGCGCTTGCGGCGGCCGCCTCGCGCTGACGTAGCTTGCCCACGGTAGTGCTGCGATCTCGGTGTGCCGTTGGACGACGTTGTAGCCATAGCCCAGAAGCTCGGCGACAACAGGCGTAGCAGGTTGATGCCCAGGGCATCACTCACGGCGCTGACACCGACACGTCGATGTCGGTTTTCCGCCAGTGCTGTCAGAGCAGGCGTGTAATTGTCGAAGCATGCACGACGACTTCGACCGTTGTTACCGCGCCGTCCAGTCCAAGGACGCCCGGTTCGACGGTTGGTTCGTCACCGCGGTCCTCACGACGGGTATCTACTGCCGGCCCAGTTGCCCTGTGCGTCCACCGTTTGCGCGCAACGTGCGCTTCTACCCCACCGCGGCCGCCGCGCAGGCCGCCGGGTTCCGGGCGTGCAAACGCTGCCGTCCCGACGCCTCGCCCGGTTCGCCGGAGTGGAACGTCCGCGGCGACGTGGTGGCCCGAGCCATGCGGCTCATCGCCGACGGCACGGTTGACCGCGACGGCGTCACTGGGTTGGCCGCTCACCTCGGCTACACCACCCGGCAGCTGGAACGGCTCCTGCAAGCCGAGGTCGGGGCAAATCCGTTGGCGCTGGCCCGTGCTCAGCGCACGCAGACCGCGCGGGTGTTGATCGAGACGACGGATCTGCCGTTCGGTGACGTTGCGTTCGCCGCAGGCTTCTCGAGCATCCGGCAGTTCAACGACACGGTGCGGTCGGTATGCGCGTTGACGCCGACGATGTTGCGGGAGCGCGCGCGCAAGCGGTTCGGCCGGGGCGAGACCACGGGGTCGGGCCTGCTGTCCGTCCGGCTACCGGTACGCACCCCGTTCGCCTTCGAGGGGTTGTTCGGCCACCTGGCGGCCAGCGCCATCCCCGGCGTCGAGGAGATCCGGGACGGCGCCTACCGGCGGACGTTGCGGCTGGCGTTCGGCAATGGTGTCGTGAGCCTGACCCCGAGCGTCGATCACGTGCGATGCGAGCTGGTGCTCGACGACTTCCGCGACCTATCCACCGCGATCGCCCGGTGCCGGCGGCTCCTCGACCTCGACGCCGATCCCGAGGCGGCGGTCGACGTACTGAGCGCCGATCCGCAGCTGAGCGCCCTGGTTGCGAAGGCCCCTGGTCAACGGATTCCCCGCACGGTCGACGAAGCCGAGCTGGCGCTACGAGTGGTGATCGGACAGCAGGTGTCGCTGAAGGCGGCGCGTACGCACGCGCGGCGTCTCGCCGAGGCCTACGGGTCACCCGTCCACGACGCCAATGGCGGTCTGACACACGTGTTTCCGGCCGTCGACCAACTCGCCGAGATCGATCCGGCTCACCTGGCCTTCCCGAAGTCCCGGCAGCGCACGGTCGTCGCACTGGTCCGCGCCCTCGCTTCCGGTGAGGTCGTGCTCGATCCGGGATGCGATTGGAATCGCGCGCGGCAACAGCTTCTCGCGCTACCGGGCATCGGGCCGTGGACGGCGGAGGTGATCGCGATGCGCGGCCTCGGCGATCCCGATGCGTTCCCCGCGACCGACCTTGGCGTCCAACTCGCGGCCAAACACCTGGGTCTGCTGCCCGACGGTGCCGCACTGATCACACACAGCGGCCGCTGGCGGCCCTGGCGTGCGTACGCGACGCAACACCTGTGGACCGCACTGGATCATGAAGTCAACGACTGGCCGCCCAAGCCGGCCGCGAAGGAGAAGTGATGGAAGCGTTGCAATATCGCACCGTCGACAGCCCGGTGGGTCTGCTCACCCTGGCGGGACGCAATGGCCGGCTGGGGCATCTGCGGATGGTCGATCAGACCTACGAGCCAAGCCACGAAGGATGGGAGCCCGACGACAGTGCGTTCGCCGACGCGGCCGCTCAACTGGAGGCGTACTTCGCCGGCGACCTGACTGAATTCGATCTCGAATTGGACATGGTCGGCACGGAATTCCAGCGGCGCGTATGGGAGGCGTTGTTGACCATTCCCTATGGGGAGACCCGGTCGTACGGCGAGATCGCATTGCAGATCGGATCGCCGGGCGCCTCGCGCGCAGTCGGCCTGGCGAATGGCCACAATCCGATCGGAATCATCGTGCCGTGTCATCGCGTAATCGGAGCCAATGGCAGTCTCACGGGATACGGCGGGGGGCTCCACCGAAAGAAGAGCCTTCTCGAATTGGAAGGAAGGCGAATGGGCTCGGTCGCCACGCTATTCGACTGAAGCGCATTGAATGAAACAATGGCGGACAACGGAATTTGAAATGAAAATGCCGGAGCCCCCCAATCGAAATTGGGGGGCTCCGGACTTAAAGGGTGTTCGGCGGTGTCCTACTTTTCCACCCGAAAGGGTAGTATCATCGGCGCTGGTAGGCTTAGCTTCCGGGTTCGGGATGGGTCCGGGCGTTTCCCTGCCGCTGTTGCCGCCGTAACTCTATTTTATTTTCAGCCCTAAACACGCTCCCCAGTGGGGGGTGTTTGTTTGGTGGCGGGGTGCGGTGTTGTGAATTCGTGGTTGCGTGGTTGCGGACGCGTCTTGTTGCGGTGTCTTACACATTCTCTGAACCATCAATGGTTTTTGTTGTGTGTAAGTTTTCGGCCGGTTAGTGCCAGTTCCCTGCGCCCATTGCTGGGTTTCTAGGTCTGGTCTATCGATCCCGTAGTCTGCGGGGGGCCTTATCCCACTTAATGGGTGAGAAGCCTGGTCTTGGAAGAGGTTTCCCGCTTAGATGCTTTCAGCGGTTATCCTGTCCGAACGTAGCTATCCAGCCGTGCCCCTGGTGGGACAACTGGTAGACCAGAGGTTCGTCCGTCCCGGTCCTCTCGTACTAGGGACAGGTTTCCTCAAGCTTCTGACGCGCGCGGCGGATAGAGACCGAACTGTCTCACGACGTTCTAAACCCAGCTCGCGTGCCGCTTTAATGGGCGAACAGCCCAACCCTTGGGACCTGCTCCAGCCCCAGGATGCGACGAGCCGACATCGAGGTGCCAAACCATCCCGTCGATATGGACTCTTGGGGAAGATCAGCCTGTTATCCCCGGGGTACCTTTTATCCGTTGAGCGACACCCCTTCCACTCGGGGGTGCCGGATCACTAGTCCCGACTTTCGTCCCTGCTCGACATGTACGTCTCGCAGTCAAGCTCCCTTGTGCACTTACACTCAACACCTGATTGCCGTCCAGGTTGAGGGAACCTTTGGGCGCCTCCGTTACTCTTTAGGAGGCAACCGCCCCAGTTAAACTACCCACCAGGCACTGTTCCTGAACCGGATATACGGTTCGAGGTTAGAAGCCCAATACGATCAGAGTGGTATTTCAACAATGACTCCACCCACACTGGCGTGTGAGCTTCACAGTCTCCCACCTATCCTACACAAACCGTATCGAACTCCAATACCAAGTTGTAGTGAAGGTCCCGGGGTCTTTTCGTCCTGCCGCGCGTAACGAGCATCTTTACTCGTAGTGCAATTTCGCCGAGTCTATGGTTGAGACAGTTGAGAAGTCGTTACGCCATTCGTGCAGGTCGGAACTTACCCGACAAGGAATTTCGCTACCTTAGGATGGTTATAGTTACCACCGCCGTTTACTGGGGCTTAAATTCTCAGCTTCACCACCGAAGTGGTTGACCGGTCCTCTTAACCTTCCAGCACCGGGCAGGCGTCAGTCCGTATACATCGTCTTGCGACTTCGCACGGACCTGTGTTTTTAGTAAACAGTCGCTTCTCACTGGTTTCTGCGACCCCCCACCGCTGCCCACCGCAAGGATGATGACAGTAAGGGGTCCCCCTTCTCCCGAAGTTACGGGGGTATTTTGCCGAGTTCCTTAACCATAGTTCACTCGTACGCCTTGGTATTCTCTACCTGACCACCTGTGTCGGTTTGGGGTACGGGCCGTGTGAGCACTCGCTAGAGGCTTTTCTTGGCAGCATAGGATCACCGAATTCGCCTCACTCGGCTATGCATCACCTCTCAGGATTCAATGAGACCCGGATTTGCCTAGGTCTCTCCCTACGGGCTTGCCCCAGTATTACCACTGACTGGTACGGCTACCTTCCTGCGTCACCCCATCGCTTGACTACTACCCATCCGGGTCCCGTGCAGCCCCACATCCCCTCACACCCGAAGGTGATCGGTGAACGTGGTTTTGGACGGTTAGCAGAATGGATTCGTCACGGGCGCGCACACACGGGTACGGGAATATCAACCCGTTGTCCATCGACTACGCCTGTCGGCCTCGCCTTAGGTCCCGACTCACCCTGGGCGGACTGGCCTGCCCCAGGAACCCTTGGTCTTTCGGCGGGCAAGGTTCTCACTTGCCTTATCGCTACTCATGCCTGCATTCTCACTCCCACACCCTCCACCACTCGATCACTCGGCGGCTTCACTGGATGCAGGACGCTCCCCTACCCAACCAGAACAGAGTTCTGATTGCCGCGGCTTCGGCGGTGTGCTTGAGCCCCGCTACATTATCGGCGCACAATCACTTGACCAGTGAGCTATTACGCACTCTTTCAAGGGTGGCTGCTTCTAAGCCAACCTCCTGGTTGTCTTCGCGACTGCACATCCTTTTCCACTTAGCACACGCTTAGGGGCCTTAGCCGGCGATCTGGGCTGTTTCCCTCTCGACGCACGGAGCTTATCCCCCGCCGTCTCACTGCCACGCTTACACTTACCGGCATTCGGAGTTTGGCTGACGTCAGTAACCTAGTAGGGCCCATCGGCCATCCAGTAGCTCTACCTCCGGCAAGAAACACGCAACGCTGCACCTAAATGCATTTCGGGGAGAACCAGCTATCACGGAGTTTGATTGGCCTTTCACCCCTACCCACAGCTCATCCCCTCAGTCTTCAACCTAAGTGGGTTCGGGCCTCCACAACATCTTACTGCTGCTTCACCCTGGCCATGGGTAGATCACTCCGCTTCGGGTCCAGAACACACCACTACACCAATCCCCATGGATTGGATACGCCCTATTCAGACTCGCTTTCGCTGCGGCTACCCCACACGGGTTAACCTCGCGACATGTCCCTGACTCGCAGGCTCATTCTTCAAAAGGCACGCCATCACCCCACGCTTTAACACGAAGGCTCTGACGGATTGTAGGCACACGGTTTCAGGTACTCTTTCACTCCCCTCCCGGGGTACTTTTCACCATTCCCTCACGGTACTAATCCGCTATCGGTCATCAGAAGGTATTCAGGCTTACCGGGTGGTCCCGGCAGATTCACAGCAGATTCCACGGGCCCGCTGCTACTCGGGAACACTGAACAAGGCAGGCAACGGGTTTTCACGTACCGGGCTCTCACCGTCTACGGCAGGCCATCCCAGACCACTTCCGCTAACCACGTCACTTTCTCACTGCCCTCTGGAGAGGTAGCCCCAGAAACTCAGGTCCCACAACCCCGCACACACAACCCCTACCCGGTATCACATGCATACGGTTTAGCCATCCTCCGCTTTCGCTCGCCACTACTCACGGAATCACAATTGTTTTCTCTTCCTACGGGTACTGAGATGTTTCACTTCCCCGCGTTACCCCCCGCACGCTATATATTCACGATACGGGTAACACGACATCACTCGTGCTGGGTTTCCCCATTCGGACATCCTCGGATCCACGCTCGGTTGGCAGCTCCCCGAGGCATATCGCAGCCTCCCACGTCCTTCATCGGCCTCTGATGCCAAGGCATCCACCATGCGCCCTTAAACACTTACAACAAAACACAAAAACCAAAAAACAATTCAGAGAAAATTACACCACAACAAACCAACACCAGACAGAGCCGCGGAAAGATCCCCTCACGAAGAGGAAACCCACCTCGACTCAACAAATGCCAGCTTGATGCTCGCAACCACTATCCACGAATCAAACACCACACCCCACCACCAAGCAGGGCAACAACACACCAACCCAGACTCTCGTCCGAGCCCACCCGATCACTCGGGTGATGACACCACCTCCGGTTTCCCACACTCGGGACGAAGAGGCGACGGGCCTGTTGTCTCAGGACCCAACAGTGTGTTTGATGACTTCCTTCACGATCCGACCCAAACGGGTCCCCTGGGATCGCGGCGTTCGTTGCATGTGCACCAGAACCGCACCCACTACAGGCGTCGGTCCATCTCACGATTCGTTCGGGTCACGGTGATCCGCAAGATGCGGGCCGGCCCAAAACACGTGGTGCTCCTTAGAAAGGAGGTGATCCAGCCGCACCTTCCGGTACGGCTACCTTGTTACGACTTCGTCCCAATCGCCGATCCCACCTTCGACGGCTCCCTCCCACGAGGGGTTAGGCCACCGGCTTCGGGTGTTACCGACTTTCATGACGTGACGGGCGGTGTGTACAAGGCCCGGGAACGTATTCACCGCAGCGTTGCTGATCTGCGATTACTAGCGACTCCGACTTCACGGGGTCGAGTTGCAGACCCCGATCCGAACTGAGACCGGCTTTCAAGGGATTCGCTCCACCTCACGGATTCGCAGCCCTTTGTACCGGCCATTGTAGCATGTGTGAAGCCCTGGACATAAGGGGCATGATGACTTGACGTCATCCCCACCTTCCTCCGAGTTGACCCCGGCAGTCTCTTACGAGTCCCCGCCATAACGCGCTGGCAACATAAGATAGGGGTTGCGCTCGTTGCGGGACTTAACCCAACATCTCACGACACGAGCTGACGACAGCCATGCACCACCTGCACACAGGCCACAAGGGAACTGATATCTCTACCAGCGTCCTGTGCATGTCAAACCCAGGTAAGGTTCTTCGCGTTGCATCGAATTAATCCACATGCTCCGCCGCTTGTGCGGGCCCCCGTCAATTTCTTTGAGTTTTAGCCTTGCGGCCGTACTCCCCAGGCGGGGTACTTAATGCGTTAGCTACGGCACGGATCCCAAGGAAGGAAACCCACACCTAGTACCCACCGTTTACGGCGTGGACTACCAGGGTATCTAATCCTGTTCGCTCCCCACGCTTTCGCTCCTCAGCGTCAGTTACTGCCCAGAGACCCGCCTTCGCCACCGGTGTTCCTCCTGATATCTGCGCATTCCACCGCTACACCAGGAATTCCAGTCTCCCCTGCAGTACTCTAGTCTGCCCGTATCGCCCGCACGCCCACAGTTGAGCTGTGAGTTTTCACGAACAACGCGACAAACCACCTACGAGCTCTTTACGCCCAGTAATTCCGGACAACGCTCGCACCCTACGTATTACCGCGGCTGCTGGCACGTAGTTGGCCGGTGCTTCTTCTGCACATACCGTCACTTGCGCTTCGTCTGTGCTGAAAGGGGTTTACAACCCGAAGGCCGTCATCCCCCACGCGGCGTCGCTGCATCAGGCTTGCGCCCATTGTGCAATATTCCCCACTGCTGCCTCCCGTAGGAGTCTGGGCCGTATCTCAGTCCCAGTGTGGCCGGACACCCTCTCAGGCCGGCTACCCGTCGTCGCCTTGGTAGGCCATCACCCCACCAACAAGCTGATAGGCCGCGGGCCCATCCCACACCGCAAAAGCTTTCCCCCACCAGCCATGCAGCCGATGAGGTGTATTCGGTATTAGACCCAGTTTCCCAGGCTTATCCCAAAGTGCAGGGCAGATCACCCACGTGTTACTCACCCGTTCGCCACTCGTGTACCCCGAAGGGCCTTACCGTTCGACTTGCATGTGTTAAGCACGCCGCCAGCGTTCGTCCTGAGCCAGAATCAAACTCTCCAAACAAAAACAACCCACACCAAAGCACAGGTGAATTCGAATCAGAAAAATCTGACCTAACAACCAGACACAAAACTGGCAATGAAAAACAACAACCACACCCCAACACGGGACGCCAGAGCATGGCAAAAAACAACAAACAAAAACCACCAAACACACTATTGAGTTCTCAAACAACACACCCGTTTTCACCGGAACTTCCCGGTGAGCAGGCAACCCCACTACTGTACTACATCCAGCGGGGAGCGGTCAAATCCCCGTCCTCCGGCCTTTCGGCCGGGGCCGTGGGTACTGAGTGTAAGAGCTACTACCCTCTCGATCTCCGCTCCCAAAGCCACCAGGTTCTCCACGAACAACGGATAGCCGCGATCGATGTGGAATACGTCGTGAACCTCGGTGTCACCGTCTGCCACCAGACCGGCCAAAACCAGCCCCGCACCTGCACGGATGTCCGATGCCCACACCGGCGCGCTCGACAGTTGAGGCATGCCGCGAATCACAGCGTGGTGTCCGTCCGTCCGCGCGTCGGCGCCGAGTCGAATCATCTCCTCGACGAAGCGGAACCGTGCCTCGAAGACGTTCTCGGTGATCATCGAGGTGCCGTCGGCGATGCAGGCCAGGCCGATGGCCATCGGCTGCAGGTCGGTCGGAAAGCCGGGGAACGGCAAGGTCGCAACGTTGATCGCCTTCGGCCGCTCGTACTGGACGATGCGAAACCCGTTGTCGTCCTGGGTGACTGTGGCGCCGGCGTCGTGCAGCTTGTGCAGCACCAGCTGGAGATGTTGAGGGTCGACGCCCGTCACCGAGATGTCACCTCGCGTCATGGCGGCGGCGATACCCCAGGTGGCGGCGACGATCCGGTCACCGATGACCCGATGGTCGGTCGGATGCAGCCGATCGACGCCGGTGATCGTCATCGTGGACGCGCCGGCTCCCTCGATCTGGGCACCCATCTGGACGAGCATCTCGCAGAGGTCGACGACGTCGGGCTCGCGCGCCGCGTTGTGAATGATCGTCACGCCTTCGGCCAGCACGGCGGCCATCAGGATGTTCTCGGTCGCGCCTACCGATGGGAACTCGAGCTGAATCTCCGCGCCGCGCAGGTGGTCCGCCTCGGCGACCACGCAGCCGTGCTCGATGTTGCATCGGGCGCCGAGCTGCCGCAGACCGGCCTGGTGCATGTCCAGCGGCCGCGAGCCGATCGCGTCGCCGCCCGGCAACGCGACCTTGGCCTTCTTGCAGCGCCCGACCAGCGGTCCGAGCACGCACACCGACGCGCGGAACTGTCGGACCGCGGCGAAGTCGGCGTCGTACTTGGGTTCGTCCGGCGACGTGATCCGGACCGTCGCTCCGTCGAGTTCGACCGTGGCCCCGAGCCCTCGGAGCACCTCGGCCATCAGCGGGACGTCCAGGATGTCGGGACAGTTGGTGATGGTGCTGGTGCCTTCGGCCAGGAGCGTCGCGGCCATCAGCTTCAACACGCTGTTCTTGGCTCCCCCGACGGCAACTTCGCCTGATAACCGGGTACCGCCGGTCACCACGAATCGCTCGCTCACGCGGGTCAAGTGTAAACAGCACGGCGGTCGGTGTCAGTTTCGCGACGGGGTGTCCCGAGTACGGTTTCAGCCATGGCAGTCCACTTGACCCGCATCTATACCCGCACCGGCGACGATGGGACCACCGGACTCAGCGACTTCAGCCGGGTGTCGAAGAACGACGCGCGGCTCGAGGCGTACGCGGATTGTGACGAGGCCAACGCCGCCATCGGCGTCGCGGTGGCATTGGGGCAGCCGGATGAGCGCATTCTCAAGGTGCTGCGCCAGATTCAGAACGATCTGTTCGACGCAGGAGCGGACCTGTCGACGCCGGTGGTCGACGAACCCGGAGCATCCGCCGCTGCGGATCGATCAGGAATACGTCGACCGGTTGGAGAAGTGGTGCGACGAGTTCAATGAGCCACTGCCGGCACTGAATTCGTTCATACTGCCGGGCGGTACGCCGCTGTCGGCGCTACTGCACGTCGCGCGCACCGTGGCGCGGCGGGCGGAGCGCTCCGCGTGGCGGGCGATCGAGCAACACGGTGATTCGGTCAGCGTGCTGCCGGCGAAGTATCTGAATCGCCTGTCGGACTTGCTCTTCATTCTTTCGCGGGTGGCCAATCCCGACGGGGATGTGCTCTGGAAGCCGGGCGGCGCTAAGTACGAGCGCCGGCGCGCCCGCGGCGACGGCCGCGACTCCACCCAAGACGTGAATGCCGTCAAAGCACCACGGTCCAGGGCGATCTCGTAGCCGCGACGGCGCTCGGGGCTGGTGTCACGCAACTCCAACACCACGATCTCGTCGGTCATGATGTCGAATTCGTCGCCGCGCGGGGAACGCCGCGACACGACCTCGAGACCTCGGCGCGAGAGCCGACGATCCGGCCACCAGCGCAGGCTGGACAACCGGTAGAAACCCGCTTCCCCACCGCGGTAACGCACCACGCCGTGGCGCCATCCGTGGCCGCCGACGGCCGGAACGTCACGCAGGATCGCTGCGGTGCCGCCCACCTGACGCAGCTTCCACAGCCGGTAGCACAGCGCGACGACGACGAGTAGGAGCACGCCGACCAGCGCGACCATGATCACCATGGACGCGCTCATCGGCTGTCAGTCGATCTGGCCTAGAGCGCGCAAGCGCGCCCGGCCCCATGCCGCGGTCCGCTCGTCGTCCGACTCGGAGTCCTGCTTGGCTTGATCGGCGTTGATCTCCGACTCCAGTTCGGCGTTCTCGACCAGAATCCGGACGGCTTCATCGGTTACGGATAGAAAGCCTCCGTCGACGGCGATGCGAAGGTCGTCCTCACCCTCCCGCTCGACGCGCACCATCGCGTCGTCGACGAGCTGCGCCACCAAGGGAATGTGGCGGGGCAGGATGCCGATCTCGCCAGCGGTGGTACGGGTGAACACGAACGTCGCGTCACCCGACCACAGCTCGCGCTCGACGGCAACGATCTCGACGTGGAGTTCAGCCATGCCACACCGCCTTTCGAGCTGAAGCGCTCAGCCAACCTTGGTTCATCGCGCAAGCGCTCATCACAGCTTGGCGCCGAGGCTCTCGGCCTTCTTGGCCAGATCCTCCAGGCCGCCGATGAGGAAGAACGCCTGCTCGGGCAGGTGGTCGAAATCACCCTTGGCCAGCTTGTCGAAGGCCTCGACGGTCTCCTTCAGCGGTACGGTCGAACCGGGCTGGCCGGTGAACTGCTCGGCCGCCATCATGTTCTGGCTCAGGAAGCGCTCGATGCGACGCGCCCGGTACACCAGCTGCTTGTCCTCCTCCGACAGTTCGTCGACACCGAGGATGGCGATGATGTCCTGAAGGTCCTTGTACCGCTGCAGGATTCGGATGATCTCCTGCGCCACGCGGTAGTGCTCGTCGCCGACCACGCTGGGGTGCAGGATCGTCGAGCTGGATGCCAGCGGGTCCACCGCAGGGAAGATGCCCTTCGAGAACACCGCACGCGAAAGCTCCGTGGTGGCGTCGAGGTGCGCGAACGTGGTCGCGGGCGCCGGGTCGGTGTAGTCGTCGGCGGGCACGTAGACCGCCTGCATCGAGGTGATGGAGTGACCGCGGGTCGAGGTGATGCGCTCCTGCAGCTCGCCCATCTCGTCGGCCAGCGTCGGCTGGTAGCCCACCGCTGACGGCATGCGGCCGAGCAGCGTCGAGACCTCCGAGCCGGCCTGCGTGAACCGGAAGATGTTGTCGATGAACAACAACACGTCCTGGTTCTGCTCATCGCGGAAGTACTCCGCCATGGTCAGCGCGGACAGCGCGACGCGCATACGGGTGCCTGGCGGCTCGTCCATCTGGCCGAACACCAACGCGGTGTCCTTGAGGACGTTGGCGTCCGCGAGCTCGACCCACAGGTCGTTGCCCTCGCGGGTGCGCTCCCCAACGCCGGCGAACACCGAAGTGCCACCGAAGTTTCTGGCGATTCGGTTGATCATCTCCTGGATGAGCACCGTCTTGCCGACGCCGGCACCACCGAACAGGGCGATCTTGCCGCCACGCACGTACGGGGTGAGCAAGTCGACGACCTTGAGGCCGGTCTCCAGCATCTCGGTCCTCGGCTCGAGCTCCGAGAATGGCGGCGGCTTGCGGTGGATCGACCAGTGGTCGAAGTCCTTGCCGTAGCCGGGCTCGTCCAAGCAGTCGCCGAGCGCGTTGAACACGTGCCCCTTGACGCCGTCGCCGACCGGCACCGAGATCGACGCACCGGTGTCGGTGACCTCGACGCCGCGGACCAGGCCGTCGGTGGGCTGCATCGAGATGGTGCGCACCAGGTTGTCACCGAGGTGCTGCGCAACCTCGAGGGTCAGGGTCTTCGCCATCTCCTTGTGGGTGATGTCGGCGTGCAGGGCGTTGAACAGCTCCGGCACGGACCCGCGCGGGAACTCGATGTCGACGACGGGGCCCGTGATGCGGACGACCCGGCCTGCGGTCTTCTCTGCGGTTGCAGTCATTTCCTCTTCGCTTCCTACGGGGCCTATTTGGCGTCGGCGAGGGCGTTTGCGCCGCCGACGATCTCGCTGATTTCTTGGGTGATCGCCGCCTGGCGTTCGCGGTTGGCTTCCAGCGTCAGCGCCTTGATCAGGTCGTCGGCATTGTCGGTGGCCGACTTCATGGCACGGCGACGCGACGCGGACTCCGAGGCCGCGGCCTCGAGAAGCGCCGAGTAGACGCGGGTGGCGATGTAGCGCGGAAGCAGTGCGTCGAACAGGTTCTCCGCGTTCGGCTCGAACGAGAAGAGGGTCCGCGGACCGTCTTCGGGCTCGTCGTCGCCCACGTACTCCACCACCATCGGGGCAGCCCGTCGGGCCACCGCCGACTGCGAGAGCATCGACCGGAATTCGGTGAAGACGATGTGGATTTCGTCGACGCCCAGGATGCCGTCGTCGCCGGCGTCATCGCCTTCGTCGTCGGCGCCCGACATGAATGCCGCGACGAGGGTGTCCGCAATTTCGCGGGCCTGCTCGTACGTCGGCCGCTCGGAGAAGCCGGTCCACGATTCCTTCACCTCGCGCTGGCGGAAGCTGTAGTAGCCCAACGCCTTTCGCCCGACGGCGTAGATCACCGGCTCCTTGCCCTCGTCCCGCAGGAGGGCGAAGAGTTCCTCGGATTGCCGCAGCACATTGGCGTTGTAGGCGCCGCAGAGACCACGGTCCGACGACACCACCAGCACTGCGGCACGCCTGGGCGACTCGCGCTCGACGAGCAACGGATGATCGAGCGCGCTGGCACTCGCCAGCTCGGTGAGCATGTTGGTGATCTCTTCTGGAGTAGGGCCGAGCCGCTTGGACTCGGGCCTGCGCCTTTGCGATTCGCGACGTGGCGATCAGTTCCTGGGCCTTGGTGATCTTCTTGATCGACCCGGCGGAACGGATACGCCCGCGCAACTCGCGCAGTGTGGCTGCCATGTGATCGCCTGCCTACTTCTTCGGCGCCGGCTTGCGGACCTTGACCGATTCCTTCTCGACGTCCTCTTCGTCCATCGCCTCGGCCTCGGCCTCGTTGACCACGACGGAGCTGCCGTCGGTGGCTGAGAAGCCCTTCTTGAACTCGTTGACGATGTTCGTCAGCTTCTCTTCGGCTTCCTCAGGGAGCTTCTTGGTCTCGCGGATGTCCTTGAGTAGTTCCCCGTGGCTGGCCTTCACGTGCTCGAGCAACTCGGTCTCGAAACGCTGAACGTCTTCGGCGGGAACCGAATCCAGGTGGCCTTTGGTGCCGAGGAAGATCGCCACGACCTGCTCGTCGACGGCCAACGGGCTGTACTGCGGCTGCTTGAGCAGCTCCACCAGACGCACGCCGCGCTCCAGCTGAGCCTTCGACGTCGGGTCCAGGTCCGAGGCGAAGGCCGCGAAGGACTCCAGCTCGCGGTACTGCGAAAGGTCGAGCCGCAGCGAGCCTGCAACCTCTTTCATCGCCTTGATCTGCGCGGCGCCACCGACACGGGACACCGAAACACCGACGTTGATGGCCGGTCGCACACCCTGGTTGAAGAGATCGGACTCCAGGAAGCACTGACCATCGGTGATCGAGATGACGTTGGTCGGGATGAACGCCGAGATGTCGTTGGCCTTGGTCTCGATGATCGGCAGGCCCGTCATCGATCCGCCACCCAGCTCGTCGGACAGCTTCGCGCAGCGCTCCAGCAGGCGGGAGTGCAGGTAGAAGACGTCACCGGGGAACGCCTCGCGGCCCGGCGGACGGCGCAGCAGCAGCGAGATCGCACGGTAGGCGTCCGCCTGCTTGGAGAGGTCGTCGAACACGATCAGGACGTGCTTGCCGTCGTACATCCAGTTCTGGCCGATGGCCGAACCCGTGTAGGGGGCAAGCCACTTGAACCCGGCAGGATCGGACGCGGGCGCCGCGACGATGGTGGTGTACTCCATCGCGCCGCCGTCCTCGAGCGCACGCTTGACGCTGGCGATCGTGGTGCCCTTCTGGCCGATCGCGACGTACACGCAGCGCACCTGCTGCTTGGGATCGCCGGTCGCCCACGCCTCACGCTGGTTGAGGATCGTGTCGACGCAGACCGCGGTCTTGCCGGTCTTGCGGTCACCGATGATCAGCTGGCGCTGGCCGCGGCCGATCGGCGTCATCGCGTCGATCGCCTTGATGCCGGTCTGCAGGGGCTCGGAGACACCTTGGCGCTCAACCACCGACGGTGCCTGGAGTTCCAGTGCGCGCCGCTTGTCGGACTCGATGTCGCCCTGGCCGTCGATCGGTTGCCCCAACGGGTTCACCACACGGCCGAGGAAGGCGTCGCCGACCGGAACCGAGAGCACCTCGCCGGTTCGCTTGACCTGTTGGCCCTGTTCGATCTTCTCGAACTCGCCGAGGATGACCGCGCCGATGCTGTGCTCGTCGAGGTTCAGTGCGACACCGAGGACGCCACCGGGGAACTCGAGGAGCTCCTGGGTCATCACCGAGGGCAGGCCCTCGACGTGGGCGATGCCGTCGCCGGCGTCGATGACGGTGCCGACCTCTTCGCGTTCAGTGGCGGCGGAAAACGACGATACGTAGTCCTCGATCGCACCTTCGATGTCAGCAGCCGAGATTGTCAACTCTGCCATGATTCTTCGTCTTCCTACCTTTGTTGATAGCCGGGTAATGAGTCGTTGTGTTAGTCCGGCAGCTGAGTCTCTGCTGCGGACAGGCGGGATGCGATGGAGCCATCGATCACCTCGTCGCCGACGGCGATCGAGAGACCGCCTAGGACATCGGGATCGACGTCGAGCTGGACGGACACCGGGTGCCCGTAGATCCGGGTCAGCACCTCGGTGAGCCGGGTGCGCTGAGCATCGGACAGCTCGGCGGGGGCGCTGACGTGCGCCACGACCTCACCCCGGCGTGCCACGGCGAGTTCGGCGAGATCGATGACCGCCTCGTCGGCTCGTTCACCCCGCAACTGCCCGATGGTCTGGCGTAGCAAGGCCGCAGCGATGTCGTTCGAACCCGAGTCGCGATCGAGGATCTTGTCCAACAAGGCGATTCGGCCATCGGCGGGCGCCGTATAGTCGCTCAGCAGAGCAGCCAGACGTGGCTCGGCGTCGAGCAGGCGACCGAACCGGAAGAGCTGCTCCTCGACGTCGTCGATCTCTCCCGCGGTCTCGGCACGCTTCAACAGCGCCACCCGTGCGGTGTGCTCGACGGCGTCGATCAAGTTCGCCTCCGTCGACCACCGCTGGGATACGGCGATCTTCAGAATGTCGAGAGTCTGCTCGCCGACCTTCCCGGACAGCAGGGACTCAACGAGGCGAATCTTGGGCGCCGGGTCGTCGGTGGGCTCCGCGAGGTGCTTGTTCAGCGAAGTCTCTGCGACGAGCAGCGTGACCGCCGAGCCGAGCTCGTCGGCCAGTTTGGTCAGCCCGTCGGCGTCCAAACCGTCTGCCAGCCGGTCGAATTCGGCCACCAGGGTGCGGAGGGATTCCCGGCTGGCCGCGCGAAGCCGTGCGGTGGCCCCGGTCTCGACGACCACCGACGACGGCGCCATCTCGTCGAGTTCGTCGAGGAAGCGATCGATCGTCGCTGCCTGCGCGGCAGGATCGGCCACGTGGTCGCGCACCAGGCTGGCGGCCTTCTGCACGGCCTCGTCGCCGAGCCCCTGACGCAGCTGCCGGATGAGCTGCTGGCGCATCAGCTGAACCTGCTGCGCACCTTGGGCCTTGATCCGCTCGGCGTCGAGACCCGCCTGCTCCGCCAGTTGAGCGGCGATGCGCTCGGAGTCGTGCTTGGCCTCGTCGGTGACCTTGGAGGACTCCGCCTTGGCCTTCTCCAGCGCCTTGGCGTGCTCGGCGTCGGCTTCGGCGAGTTTCTTTGCCGCTTCCGCGCTTTCGGCGAGCGCGGTCCGGACGGCGTCCTGTTGCTTCTGCATCAGGGTCTTCACCGGCGGTACGACGTAGCGCCAGATGATGAACGCGATGACGGCGAAGCCGATCAGCTGTCCGATGAAGGTCGACATCTACTTCCGTCCTGAATTCACGTCGACGCCGAGAATGCGGCTGGCCAGCGTTGCCGACAACCCGTCCACCGACGACTCCAGCTCGGACTGCGCGGCCGAACCCTGTTGGGACAGCTCCGCATCCGCCTCCTGCACGGTCTCGGCCACTTCTCCGCTGGCCTCGGCCCGCTTCTCGTCGATCACCTGTCGGCCTGCCGTGCGGGCCTCGTCCCGGATCGACGATGCCTCACTGCGCGCGCCTGCCATCGCCTTGTCGTAATCGGCTTGTGCTGCGGCGACCTGCTCGGCCGACTTGCGGCTGTCCGCTGCGGTCTTGGCCAACATGGCCTCCCGCTCGGACAGCACCTTGCTGACCGGTGGCACAACCCACTTCGTGATCACCGCTAGCACGATCAAGAAGATGGCCAGCACGACGAAGAATGTGGCGTTGGGAACCAGGAAGTTGCTCTGACCCCCGCCGCCTTCTTCTTCCGCTGCCTGGCTGGCCGCCAGGATGTTGATGCCGTCCGCCAGGACAGTCGAAACGAGTTCACCCATGCTGTCGGTGTACTAGCCCGAGTAGGCCGGCGTGGCGAAGACGAACAACGCCATGAAGGCCAGGTTGATGAAGTACGCGGCCTCCACCAGACCGACGGTGATGAAGAACGGCGTGAACAGCCGGCCCTGGGCCTCTGGCTGCCGGGCAATGCCCGAGATCAGGGCATTACCGGCGATACCGTCACCGATGCCGGCGCCGATCGCGCCGCCACCCATGATCAGACCGCCGCCGATCAGCGCGCCCGCCGTGATGAGGGCGTTTGCATCCATTCCTATTTCCTCCTTGATAGCTGGTGGCGGTGCCACCAGGACTGTGGTCAAACGGGTCGTGCGGGTCTTCTAGTGGTCGGCTTTCTCGTCTTCGTGGTCCAGTTCCATCGACTGGCTGAAGTACAGGATGGTCAGCAGCGCGAAGATGAACGCCTGGATCAGACCGACGAAGAGATCGAAGGTCTTCCAGATGGCGTTCGGCGCCCACTGGATGTACCAGGGGAACAGCGCGATCAGCCCGACCAGGATGCCGCCCGCGAACATGTTGCCGAAGAGTCGCAGGGACAACGAGATCGGCTTGGCGATCTCCTCGACGATGTTGATCGGCGCCATGAACGTCACGTGTCCCTTGACGGTCTTCTTGGCGTGGCCCCAGGCGCCACGACGCCAGATGCCCGCGGCGTGATAGGCGAGGAATACGAACAGCGCGAGCGCCAGCACGTAGTTGATGTCCGAGGCGGGCGGCTTGACCAGCTCGGTGGCCACCCCGTCGGCGCCAGCGAACTGCACCGGCAGCACCGACAGCCAGTTGGACACCAGGACGAACACGAAGATCGTGACGGCCAGCGGCAACACGAACGGCGCGACCTTCATGCCGATGGCGGCCTCGATCTGCTGGCGCATCTGGATGGTGATGGCCTCGAAGAACAGCTGCACTCCCCCGGGCACACCGGTGGAGGTCACCTTGGCGCGCAGGAAGAACGCCAACGCGATGACGACGACTGCCGCGATGCTCGTCCCGATGATCGTGTCGAGGTTGAACGTCAGGCCGAGCCAGTGCACCTCTTCGTGGTGCCCGACGTGGATTGCCCCCTCGGCGAGAACGGACTCAGTCATTGGTGTCAGCTCAATCCTTCGATTCCGTGTCGATGACTTTCAGTCCTTCGGTGCGGATCTTCTTCATGACGGGCAGGCTCGTGCTGAGCACGAGCAGTGCCTGGAAGATCGCGAGTCCGAAGAGCACCGCGATGCCGCCGTGTGCCTTGAAGAGGAACGCGATGGTCATGGCGATGACGGTGATGACGAGCAACCGCGTCGCCGAGTTGACGGCCATCTTCTTCTTGAGCGGATGGTCCTGGGCGGTGATCGCCTCGACGGCGCGGCGGACCAGGAGTGCGTTGAGCAAACCCAGGATCAGGCCGACGCCGAAGAAGACCCCGAAGAAGATGTGGCCGGTGAATCCGGCCGCCACGATGGCGAGTGCGGTCAGCGCCAGGCAGATGGCAAACAGACGGACCGGCCGAAACGCCACTGACGGAAACACCAACGGCGCATCCTGCGCTGGCGTCGTCACTGCTTCACCTCAATCTCCGCTTTCACGGAAGCCGTCCCCTTTGACGAGCGATGTTCCGGTGCGTGCCCGACGAGCGTATCGAAGGCCGTCAGGCGCGCTGGATTCACCCAAGGGGTAGCTCCCTTTGTCGGTCGTAATTCGGCGCCAATCGGTCGGTGAACCGATGGGCCCGGGGGCCGGCAACCCGCGAGGTTTTTCGGGTTCTACCAGCACGGTACCACATATAGGCAGCCCTAAAACAAGGCCTACTACTATTTGTCGTACTTGCTAGTCTGACAGGTCGCTGGGAAGCTCTTTGCCCCGTCGCAGCACCGGGATGAGCGTGATGACGATCGCCACGAAGATGGCGCCCAACATGACCGCGCCGGTGTAGCGCGGATCGAAGAAGATCGTGCTCGCAGCGCCGAGCGCCACGATGCCGACCCATAGATAGATGAGCAGCACAACGCGCCGGTGCGAGTGACCGATCTGGAGCAGTCGGTGGTGTAGATGCATCTTGTCCGGACTGAAAGGACTGCGGCCGGCGCGGGTCCGCCGCACGATCGCCAGCAATGTATCGAGGGCCGGCACGAACATCACCGCTACCACCAACAGGAACGGTGAGAGCAGAGCGAACACGTCGCGCGCGCCGTAAGCGGTTTGCGAAATCGGGCCGGCCGCCGTCGTCGACGCCGCTGCGAGCATCAGGCCGATCAGCATGGAGCCGGAGTCGCCCATGAAGATGCGGGCGCGGTGGAAGTTGTGCGGCAGGAACCCGAGGCACGCCCCGGCGAGCACCACCGAGATGACGGCGGGCGGGTAGAAGAGCACGTCGCCGCCGTGGTCGCGCAGCAGCCCGATCGAGAAGATGCAGATCGCCGCCGCGGTGATGAGGCCGAGGCCGGCGGCCAGACCGTCCAGGCCGTCGATGAAGTTCATCGCGTTGACGATCGACACCGTCAGCGCCAGGGTCAGCAGGATCGACGTCACCTGATCGAGCACGATGGTGCCGACACCGCCGATCGGGATGTAGAGCACGCTCCACGCGACGCCCATGGTGACCAG
Source organism: uncultured Actinomycetota bacterium (assembly GCA_963849055.1). Lineage (GTDB taxonomy): Bacteria > Actinomycetota > Actinomycetes > Mycobacteriales > Mycobacteriaceae > Mycobacterium. Next base: position 565,130 of record CAWKFI010000006.1, on the reverse strand, counting down.
CACGCTGGCGGCGGTGATCTGGCCTGCGAACTTCGTCAGCGAGTCCAGCCCCCAGCGGTCGTCGATCAGCCCGATGGCCATGATGAGGCCGCCCGCGACCACGACGGCGGGCATGCCCGACGAGTACACGAAGCCGCGCGTCAGGGCGGGCAGCTGGGATGCCAGCAGGACCGCGGCCACGACGCCGGTGTACATCGCGAGCCCGCCCATCCGGGGCGTCGGCTGCACGTGCACGTCGCGGTCGCGTGGATAGGCCACCGCACCCAACCGGGTGGCGAGCGCGCGGACCCAGCCGGTGGCGAAGTAGGTGACGATTGCGGCGGTGAGGCCAACGAGGGCGAGCTCGCGCAGCGGGACGCCCGCGCCGCGATCCGAGAGGGCAAGCGTGCCCGTCGCGACAATCGCTTCGCTCACCACCCGGTGAACCGTACTGGAGCAATCTGAGACGCGGCCACGTCGCCGGTCAGGCGGTGAGCGACTCGGCCTCGACGCCGAGCACGTCGGCGATGGCCTCCGCCGTGATGGGCCCCTGTCGGAGCACCTGCGGCTGCGCGCCGGTGAGGTCGACGATCGTGGAGGCTGCCTGTTGCGCCGATGGGCCGCCCTCGAGGTAGACCTCGACGAGGTCGGCGAGCTGCTCGCGGGCGTCGGCGGCGGTGACGGCCGCGGGCCTGCCGGAGATGTTGGCGCTCGACACCGCCATCGGCCCGACCTCGCGCAGCAGCTCGATCGCGATGGGGTGCAGCGGCATCCGCAGCATGACGGTGCCGTGCGCATCACCGAGATCCCACTGCAGTGACGGCGCCTGACGCACGACGAGGCTCAGCGCGCCGGGCCAGAACGCCTGAATCAGTTCCCTCGCAGCGTCCGGCACCGAGTACACCAGGCCGTCGATGGTGTGCCACGACCCGACGAGCACCGGGACGGGCATGTCGCGGCCCCGGCCCTTCGCCGCGAGCAGTGCGGATACGGCCGCCCCGTCGAACGCGTCGGCGCCGATGCCGTAGACGGTGTCGGTGGGCAGGACGACGAGGCGACCACTCTTCAGGGCGCTGATCGCCGACGCGATGCCCGCCGTCCGCTGGGCGGGGTCGGAGCAGTCGAACGTCTCAGTCATGCGCCCTAGCCTCTCACCCAGCGCGGGTGGCCGTGACGAACCGGGGCCGACCAGCGAGGTCGCGGCGGGACACCACGTCGGTGAACCCGCCCGCCCGCTCGAACAGCGCCGTCGTCGCGTCGGCGGTGGTGTCGTCGTGCTCGACGGCGACGCGACCACCGGGCCGCAGTAGCCGCGCAGCGAGATCGATGATCGGCCCGATCACCCGCATCCCGTCCGGTCCGCCGAACAGTGCGTGCTCCGGATCGTGTTGCGCCACTTCGGGTTGCAGCCGCGCGCCGTCGGGGATGTAGGGCGGGTTGGCGACGATTAGGTCGACGGCTGCTTCGTGCTCGGCCAGCAGGCCCGGTGCGGTGACGTCGGCCTCGATGAGTTCGACGGCGGTTCCTTCGGTGTTGCGGCGCGCGTAGGCCAGCGCTTCGGCGGAGTCGTCGACCGCGATGATCCCGGCGTCGGGGCGGGCGTGAGCCAGTGCCACGGCGAGGGCACCGGATCCGGTGCACAGGTCGACGATCACTGCGTGACCCGGAAGTGGTTGCGCCAGCGCCCATTCCAGCATCGACTCGGTTTCGGGCCGAGGGATGAACACCCCGGGGCCGACCGCCACCGTCACCGGCCCGAACGCCGCCGTCGACGTCAGGTGTTGCAAGGGAATCCGGTGGGCGCGCGCGGCGACCAGGTCGCGGTAGCGGCCGAAGAACGGTTCGTCGGGCTCGTGGAATCTCAGGCGTCCGCGATCGACACCGGCGGTGTGCGCGGCGAGCTGCTCGGCGTCGACACGGGGCGTGTCGATGCCCGCCGCGGCCAGCGCGTCGACCGCTTCGTCGATGGCCTGCCGCAGCCGCGTCATGCTTGCTGCAGCCTCGCCTCTTTGTCAGCGGCTGCCAACGCGTCGAAGAGCGGATCCAGGTCACCGTCGAGAACCTGATCGAGGTTGTGCGCCTTGAAGCCGATGCGGTGATCGGCGATGCGGTTCTCCGGGAAGTTGTAGGTGCGGATCCGCTCGCTGCGGTCGACGGTGCGGATCTGGCTGGCCCGGTCGGCGGAGGCGTCGGCCTGCGCCTGTTCCTCGGCCAGCGCCTGGAGCCGCGCTGCCAGCACCACCATGGCGCGGGCCTTGTTCTGCAGCTGGGATCGCTCGTTCTGGCAGGTCACCACGATGCCCGTGGGCAGGTGGGTGATGCGGACGGCCGAGTCGGTGGTGTTGACGCCCTGTCCACCCTTGCCCGAGGACCGGTACACGTCGATGCGCAGATCGGATTCGTCGATCTGGACGGCTTCGACGTCTTCGGGCTCGGGGTAGACGAGTACGCCGGCGGCCGAGGTGTGCACCCGGCCCTGGGATTCGGTGACCGGCACGCGCTGCACGCGGTGCACGCCGCCCTCGAACTTCAGCCGCGACCACACGCCGTCGGCGGAATCGCCCTTGCTGGCGATGGTGATGGTGGCGTCCTTGTAGCCGCCAAGGTCCGACCACGTTTCGTCGAGCACGGTGACCGTCCACCCATGCCGTTCGGCGTACCGGATGTACATGCGGGCGAGGTCGGCTGCGAACAGCGCCGACTCCTCGCCACCCTCGCCGGACTTCACCTCGAGCACGACATCGTCGGCGTCGTGCGGGTCGCGGGGTGCGAGCAGGTCGGCGAGCCGGGTGCTCAGTTCCTCGACGCTGGCCTCCAGCGCAGGCACCTCGGCGGCGAACGACGCGTCGTCGGCGCCCAACTCCCGCGCGGCCTCGAGATCACCGCGGGCGGCCTCGAGCTTGCGGAAGGTCGACACGATGGGTGCGATCTGCGCGAAGCGGCGGCCCACTCTGCGGGCCGCCCCCGCGTCCGCGTGCAGGTTGGGATCGGAGAGCTGACGCTCGAGGTCGGCGTGCTCAGCCAACAGCGCTTCGATTGCGGGCCCTGTATCAGCCACGCGGACCTCCTTCCCCGAACGCGAACCGGCGCCCGGCCTGGCACGGATGCGACAGAACGGGCGCCGGTGACGTCACTACTTTTCGGCGCTGGCCTTCTCGCCGGCAGCGCTTCCCGCTGCATTCGCGCCGGCACGCTTGCCGTAGCGCTTCTCGAAGCGGGCCACGCGGCCGCCGCTGTCGAGGATCTTCTGCTTGCCGGTGTAGAAGGGGTGGCACTGGGAGCAGACCTCGACCACGATGTGGCCGCTCTCCTTGGTGCTACGAGTCTGGAAGCTGTTGCCGCAGCCGCAGACCACGGTGGTCTCGACGTAGGCGGGGTGAATACCCGATCTCATTTCTGGTCCTCTTCAATAGTTGGTCGCCGGGTCGCCCGAGCCCTAACCTGATGACTTACGAGCGTGAACCGGAACCGAGGGTTCGGCGGCCCATTATGCCAGGTCAACCGCCAACCTCCTAAACGCGTGCAGACCGGCGGCTATTCCTGGGAGGTCACCGATCCGTACCGCTGATCGCGCGCTCGCCGAACGGATGGAAGGTGCGGCCATCCCGTTTCCACATCACCCGACCGTCGGGATCGGTGCCAAAGCCGATCAACTCGCGTTTCAGGATCTTGTTGGTCGCGGTGGTGGGCAGGTCGGCGGCGATCCACACGTAGCGTGGCCAGGCCTTGGGTGACAGGTCGCGTTGAGCGCCGAGGAACTGCTCGAACTCTGCCGGGCGTCAGCCGAGCGCCGTCGCGCAGGACTATCGCAGCCATCACCTGATCACCGACGTACTCGTCGGGCACCGGGTACACCGCGACCCGGCTGATCCCCGATAGGCGCAGCAGGATGCGTTCGATCGGTGCGGTAGTCAGGTTCTCGCCGTCGACGCGCATCCAATCGGCGGTGCGCCCGGCGAGATAGATCCAGCCGTCGGCGTCGCGGTAGGCCAGGTCGCCCGACCAGTACATGCCGTGGCGCATGCGCTGATCGGTGGCGCCGGGATCGTTGTAGTAGCCCCGAAAGAGTCCGCTGCCGGAGGTGTTGACCAGTTCGCCGGTCGCCGCGTCGGCGTTGACCAGGGCGCCGGTCTCGTCGAAGCGCGCGACCTCGCATTCCTGGACGGTCTCGGGGTCGTAGATGGCGACGCCGGGAAAGCCCTGCCCTATCGACCCGGTCGGACAGTCGTCGGGCCGGGTGATGATCACCGCGACCTCGGTCGAGCCGAATCCGTCCCACACGGTGCAGCCGAACCGGCGGCCGAATTCCTCGATGTCGCGGTCGGCGGCCTCGTTGCCGAAGGCGATGCGCAATGGGTTGTCGGCGTCGTCGGGCCGTTCCGGGGTGGCCAGGATGTACGCCAACGGCTTGCCCACGTAGTTCATGTACGTCGCGCCGTAGCGCCGGACGTCGTCGAGGAACCGGGACGACGAGAACGCTGCCGGCGCCATCGCGGCACCCGCGCCGAGTGCGACGCTCCAGCCCGCGTAGACGGCGTTGGAGTGGAACAGCGGCATGGCCAGGTAACAGACGTCCGAGTCGCTCAAGCCGTACCGCTCGACCAGCGCGCTCCCGGCGAACAGCACCATCGCGTGGGGCACCTCGACCGCCTTGGGTTCACCGCTGGTGCCGGACGTGAAGATCATCATGAACGTGTCGTCGGCCGTGACCTCACGATGCGGGACGAGTGCGGGCGCAGACGCGATGCGCTCTGCCCACGCCTCGGTCGAGACGTCGATGACAATGACGCTGGGCAACTCCACGTCGTCGAGAAGGTGGCGGTGCTCGGCGTCGGTGAGCACGATCTGGCAGTCCACCCGTGCGATGTCGCGGACCAGGGCCTCGCCGCGACGGGTGGTGTTGATGCCGCACAGGACGTACCCACCAAGGCCGGCGGCGGCCAGAGCGGTCAGCATGTCGGGGGTATTGCCCATCAGGGCGCCAACGTGCAGCGGCCGTTGCGGGTCGGCGTCCTCGATCAGGGCGGCGGCCTGCGCCGCGGCCTGCGCCAGGTGTTCACGCCACGTCCAGATTCGGTCGCCGTACTTGACCGCCAGCCCGTCCTGTTCGGCTCGTTGGCGCAGCAGGTGCTGGAGCGTGTCCGCCATCGTTGGCCACCTCGGTCGATTGAGTGAACAGATATCTGAAAGTGTCTACCATCTTCGCCCTGTCGCGGGGTAGCGTCGGACCGTTGGCAGAATGAGCGACGCTTGCGGAGCGAACATCGATAATGCACTGGTCCCACCCCACCTCGCTGCGAAATGATCAGGAGTCGCCGTTGACCGGCACCACCGCCGCCAAGACGGTCCGCGACCGACTCATCGACGCTGCCGAGGAGTGCTTGGGCGCCAAGGGAATTCGCGCGACCACCGTGTCCGAGGTGGCCGAGGTCGCTGGGGTGTCCAGGGGCTGGCTCTACCGACACTTCCCGGACAAGACGTCGCTGCTCGGTGCGGCCATCGTGCGTCTCAACAACGCGTACTGGTCGGAGGCGCACGCGCTGCTCGAACAGGTCGAGAGCTTGGACGAGCAGATCGCCGCGGGCATCCGCCACGGCCGCACTGCCTACGACGATCCGGGCGCGTTGCTGATGAAGCTGCGCCTCGAGGAGCCCGACGAGTTCGCGGCATGTGCGGGCGCGGGCGTGCAGGGCCTGGTGCCCGACCTGGCGGACTTCTGGTCGCGCTACCTGGTGGCCGCACGCGACTCGGCGCAGATCCATCCCGACGTCGCGATCGCCGAGGCTTCGGAATGGGTTGCCCGAGCGGTCATTTCGCTGGCGACCGTGCCCGGTCAGCAGCTCGATGCCGACGACCATCAGGCGGTGTTGACGCATGTGCGGCGCTACGTGATGCCCGGCTTGCGCGCCGACCCCGCGGTCTAGATTCCGTCGTCGGCGAAGCGGAACTCACCGGCCGAGATCCGGGCCAGCATCGCGGTCGCCCACCTGGCGTTGGAGGCGAAGGTGCCCCGCCACAGATCCAGGAGATGCTGCGCATGCGGCGGTGCGGTGGGATCCGGCCAGTTCGGCTTCATCTCGTCCAGTTGCACGTCGATCGACTCGGTCAGCGCCAGCTGCTCCCCCAGTAGCCGCAGGACGCGGTCACGTGGCAGGCACGTCATGAAGGCGATGCCCGCGCCGAACTCCTCGATGTCGGGGCTGCGTAGGCCCTCCTCGAGCAGGCGGATGAACTCCTCGTCACCGGCGGGCGTGACCCGATAGGCCACCCGCGCCGGTCCTCGCGGACTGTCCTGCCGTCCCGACCCCGTCAGCAGGCCTTCCCGTTCGAGCTGCTTGACGGCGTGGTAGATCGACGGTGGCTTGACCGCGGTCCACGTGTCGACCCGCCACGACATCAGCTCCTGGTGCACCGCGTAACCGTGAGCCTCGCCGCGGGTGCGCACCACGCCGAGGACCAACAGCCGGACCGTCGACATCAGTGCGACAGCCAGCGCTCGACCACGTCGATGGCGCGCAGATCGTCGTCGATCTCCGCGCGTTCGGTGTCGGTCAACGCCATCGCCGCGAGTTCGGCCCGGCCGGCGGCGGCGCCTGCGGAGTCGTCGAGCGCGATCGCCAATTCGATTCGGTTGGCAATAGCCCTGGCCAGCTCGACGCGCGACGCGCCGTCGCCATGGCGTCGCAGTGCCACGTCGAGGGCTCGGGCCGCGAGCGCGTCGTCGTTCTTGAAGTCGCGCAGGATCCGGACGTTGTCCAGCGCCTTGGCCAGTCCGGACATCGACTTGGAGCCGCCGTATTCGATGTCGGGTTCGTCGCGGTTGATGAAGACGACGCAGTTCCCCGATGGGTCGTACAGGCAGAACCGCGTCTGACCGGGCCGCAGCCGGGTCAGTCTCGGCAGACCCTGTGCCGGCACGCGTCCGTAGCGGCGGCGCAGACCGCTGGTGAAGTCCCGGTGGTATCCCTCGACGGCGTCGACCATCACCAGGCACCCCCCGGAGAGTTCGTCGGACGGGTCCAGGTGCGGCGCGGCGTCCTTGAAGTGCAGCTCGATGCCGCCCAGCCGGAAGGCCATGTAGAGATAGGGGCGGGTCTGCGTGCGGGCCACGTCGAAGCCCAACGCCTCGTAGAACTCGATGCTGTCGTCGACGGTCAGGCAGGGCAGCAATGGAACGGTGGTCTCGGTCATCACGCGCTCCACACTACTCAGGGTTGACTAGTGCGTGGTCGAAAAAGGCTGTGTGGTCAAAGCGGAAGCCCCGCACACTTTGCAGTGGGCGGGGCTTCCGTCGTCGTTCGTGTTTTAGTCGGAATCCATGTTTCCCGGCGTGGTCTTGGACACCTGGACCAGGAACTCATAGTTCGTCTTGGTCTTCCGCAGCTGGCTCATCAGCAGGTCGATGGCCTGATGCGAATCCAGCCCGGACAGGACGCGACGCAGCTTGTGCACGACCGAGAACTCGTCCGGGCCGAGCAACAGCTCGTCCTTACGGGTGCCGGACGGGTTGACGTCGACGGCCGGGAACACGCGCCGCTCGGCGATCTTGCGATCGAGCTTGAGCTCGGCGTTGCCGGTGCCCTTGAACTCCTCGAAGATGACCGTGTCGCCGGTGGACCCGGTTTCGACCATGGCCGTGGCGATGATCGTCAGCGAGCCGCCGTCCTCGATGTTGCGGGCCGCGCCGAGGAACCGCTTCGGCGGGTACAGCGCGGTCGAGTCGACACCACCGGACAGGATGCGGCCGGACGCGGGCGACGCGTTGTTGTACGCGCGGCCCAGGCGGGTGATCGAGTCCAGCAGGACGACGACGTCGCTGCCCTGCTCGACGAGCCGCTTGGCCCGCTCGATCGCCAGCTCCGCGACCGCGGTGTGATCTGACGGCGGACGGTCGAAGGTGGAGGCGATGACCTCACCCTTCACCGAGCGCTGCATGTCGGTCACTTCTTCGGGACGCTCGTCGACCAGGACCACCATCAGGTGGCATTCCGGGTTGTTCGTGGTGATCGCGTTGGCGATCGCCTGCAGGATCATCGTCTTGCCGGCCTTGGGCGGCGACACGATCAGCGCGCGCTGTCCCTTGCCGATCGGCATGATCAGGTCGATCACGCGGGGCGTCAGCCGGTCGGGCGTGGTCTCGAGGCGCAGCCGCTGGTTCGGGTAGAGCGGGGTGAGCTTGCCGAATTCGGGGCGCTTCTTGGCGTCCTCGATCGATCCGCCGTTGATGGTGTCGAGGCGGACCAGCGGGTTGAACTTCTGGCGCGGGTTCTGGTTCCCGCCACCGCCGCCGCCGCCCTCGCCCTCGCGGGAGATCCGGACCGCACCGGTCACGGCGTCACCGCGGCGCAGACCGTTCTTGCGGACCATGTTCATCGACACGTAGACGTCGTTCGGTCCGGCAAGGTAGCCGGAGGTACGCACGAACGCGTAGTTGTCGAGCACGTCGAGGATGCCTGCGACGGGCTGGACGACGTCGTCCTCGCGAAGTTCGGTGTCGCGGTCACCGCCGCCGCTCTCGGCGCCACGCTCCCCGCGCCGCCTGCGGTCGCGGAACCGACGGCCCCGACGGCCCTGCCGGCCGTCGTCGTCATCGTCGTCGTTGTTGCGGTTGCCACCGTCGTTGGAGCGGTTGCCGCCACCCTGGTTGCCACCGTCGTTGGAGCGATTGCCGCCACCCTGGTTGCCACCGTCGTTCGACCGGTTGCCGCCATCGTTGGAGCGGTTGCCACCGTCGTTCGACCGGTTGCCACCGCCCTGGTTGCCACCGTCGTTGGAGCGGTTGTCCTGGCGGGAGTTCTGGCGCTTCTCGTCAGCCTTGTCGTCCGACCGGGGAGCCTTGGCGTCGGTCTTGTCCTCTGCCTTGACCTCGGGGGCCTTGACCTCGGGGGCCTTCGCCTCGACGTTGTCGTCGGTCTTGACCTCAGGCGCCGCGTCGACGTTGGTCTCGGCCTTGGCGTCAGCCTTGGTTTCGGCCTTGGTCTCGGTGTTGCCGTCGCCCTCGGCGGGCGGCGCGGCCTGCCGCGAGGCGCCGCGGCGCTCGCGGCGTGGGCGGGTCGGCTGCTCGGCAGGTGCCGCGGCGCCGTTCTCTGCAGGCGGTGTTTCGACGGCAGGGGCCGGCGCGCTCTGCGTGGCGCTGCCGCTGGTCTCGCCGCGATGTTCGCGGATGGCCGCGATCAGTTCGCTCTTCCGCATGCCGGATGAGCCCTTGATGCTCAGCTGGTTGGCGAGCGCCCGCAGATCGGGCAGCACCATCCCAGTGAGCGAGGCGCTGCGATCGCCGCGATCGCCTGAGGCGACGGCGGCGGTGGGCGCGGTCTCGACAGCAGCTGGCGCAGCGGGCTCCTTGGAGGCAACCGTCGCAGCGCTGTCTGAATTCACGGAGTCCGGCAACTCGATGTCGCTGCCGCCAGCCGTGAAGAGGTCCGTATCAGTCACGGATTTCCTTTCTTTCCCCCGCTGATTCGCCTCAAGCGAGGGTTCGTCGCGCTCAGCCAAACAGCTGAGTGCGGAGGTCAAGCCGTCGCCAATGCAACGGTGATCGCCGGGTTTCGCCGCGATACGGCGAACCGTCATCCACGAGAAGAATTGGTGGTCGTCCTAGTGTCGGCGCGGGCAAAGCCGCTGCGATTGCTGGACGAAAGCGAGAATAGCCCGCATCGGTGTGGGAAGCAAGAATCACCCCTGATTCGCGTGTGACGCGTGTCAACTGCGAATCGGCACACCGGATGTCCAGCGGACGCCCTGGCCAACCGACATCTCGCTGACGGAGAACCCGTGCGCGGTGCCGAACTCAAGAGCTTCGGCCGGCAGTTCCGGCTCCGTGCTGAAGGCGATAACCGCAGGTCCAGCCCCAGAAAGCACCGCTGATACGCCACAACGTCGCAGAAGCGCGAGATATTCCGCGGAGGCGGGCATCGCCGGCGCCCGCTGCGGCTGGTGCAGCCTGTCAGCGGTCGCGGCCATGAGCAGATCGGGCCGCTCCGTCAACGCCACCACGAGCAGGGCGGCGCGGCTGAGATTGAACCGCGCGTCGACGTGGCTGACCTGTTCGGGAAGCAACACTCGGGTCTCCGCGGTGGACGAGCGGACCTGCGGGATTGCGGGAAACAGGTGGATGTCGGGGTGCAGGCGCAGTGGCGCTGCCGCGTAACGGGCTGCCGGGCCCTCTCCCTCGGTCCACGACACCACGGCCCCGCCCAGTACCGCGGCGGACGCGTTGTCCGGATGGCCCTCGAACTCCGACGACAACTGGATCAGCTGGTCGTCGGTCAGCGGCGTCGAATCGGATTGGGCGACAAGTCCGTTGGCGACGGCAATACCGCCGACCACCGCTGCCGCCGACGATCCGAGACCACGCGAGTGCGGAATGTCGTTGCGGCAGCGCACGATCAGGCCGGCCGCGCTTACCCCCGCGGCGGCCAGTCCGCGTTCGATCGCGCGCACGACGAGGTGCGACGAGTCCAGCGGAACCTGACCCGCGCCTTCTCCCTCGACCTCGACGGTGAGTCCCGATTCGGTTGTCTCGACATCGATTTCGTCGTACAGGCTGAGCGCGAGACCGAGGCTGTCGAATCCGGGCCCCAGGTTCGCGCTCGACGCCGCAACCACGGCGTTGGCCGCCAGGCCGGCAGGCAGAATCCGCGTCACCGACAATCCACTCCGCTAGACCAGTCCGAGCTTGGCGACCACGGCGACGGGGTCCACCGCGACGGCCTCGACCACCGGGATGCCCTTCAGCGCGGTGTCCGGATCCTTCAGCCCATTGCCGGTCACGGTGCACACCACCGTCGAACCGGGCTTCACCCAGCCGTCCTCGACCGACTTGAGCAGGCCCGCGATGCTGGCCGCCGACGCCGGTTCGACGAAAACCCCTTCGGAGCGCGCCACCAGGTGGTAAGCGGCGAGGATCTCGTCGTCGGTGGCGGCCAGGAACCGGCCCTCGGACTGCTGCTGCGCCTCGACGGCCGAAGTCCACGACGCCGGCGCACCGATCCGGATCGCCGTAGCGATGGTCTCGGGATTCTTGACCGGCTCACCCAACACCAATGGCGCTGCGCCTGCGGCCTGGGTGCCCAGCATGCGGGGCAGCCGGTCGGACAGGCCGTCGCGGTGGTACTCGGTGTAGCCCTTCCAGTACGCGGTGATGTTGCCTGCGTTGCCGACGGGCAGGGCGTGCACGTCGGGCGCGGTCCCCAGCGCGTCGACGATCTCGAACGCGGCGGTCTTCTGGCCCTCGATGCGATACGGGTTCACCGAGTTCACCAGCGCGATGGTCGGGAAGTCGGAGGTCAGCTTGCGGGCCAGTTCGAGGCAGTCGTCGAAGTTGCCGTCGACCTGAATGATCTTGGCGCCGTGCATGACCGCCTGCGCGAGCTTGCCCATCGCGATCTTGCCCTGCGGGATCAGCACCGCGCAGGTGATGCCCGCCCGTGCCGCGTACGCCGCGGCCGACGCCGACGTGTTGCCGGTGGACGCGCACAACACGGCCTTCTGGCCGCGGGCCACCGACTCCGTGACGGCTACGGTCATGCCGCGGTCCTTGAACGAGCCGGTCGGATTGAGGCCTTCGACCTTCAAATGAACTGTGCAGCCGGTGAGTTCGCTGATCTGCTTGGCGTGGATCAGCGGCGTGCCGCCCTCGAGCAGGGTGATGGGCGTCCACTGCGGGTCGATCGGCAGCCGGTCGCGGTATGCCGCGATCAGCCCGGGCCATGGTTGGTGTACGGCGGTACGGGGGCTCATTCGCTGGTTCCTTCCAGGCGGAGCACGCTGTTGATGTTCTGCACGACGTCGAGGTCGGCCAGTGCGGCCACCGTGTCCGACAGGGCGGCGTCGGTGGCCAGGTGCGTGACCACGACGATGCGGGCGCCGCAACGCTGACCGCCCTCGTCGACCATGCCTTCTTGGCGCACCTCGGCGATGCTGACTTCGCGCTTGCCGAATTCGGCTGCCACGGACGACAACACGCCGGGCCGGTCTGCCACGTTCATGCTCACGTAGTAGCGCGTCGGGATGAAGCCGATGGGCGCAATCGGCAGCTGGGCGTACTTCGACTCGCGCGGTCCCCGACCACCCTGCACGCGGTTGCGGGCCGCCATCACCACATCCCCCATGACCGCCGACGCCGTCGGGGCCCCGCCGGCTCCCTGACCGTAGAACATCAAGCGGCCTGCCGCCTCGGCTTCCACCACGACGGCGTTGAAGGCGCCGTTCACCGCTGCGAGCGGATGATCGAGCGGCACCAGCGCCGGATACACCCGGGCCGAAACACGCTGCTGGCCTTCATCGTTGGTGAGCCGCTCGCAGATGGCCAGCAGCTTGATGGTGCAGCGCAGCGCCCGCGCCGACTCGAAGTCGGCGGCGCTGACCTTGGTGATGCCCTCGCGGTAGACGTCGTCGGCAGTCACCCGGGTGTGGAACGCGATCGACGCCAGGATCGCGGCCTTGGCCGCGGCGTCGTAGCCCTCCACGTCGGCGGTGGGGTCGGCCTCGGCGTAGCCGAGTGCGCTGGCGTCGGCCAGCGCCGAGTCGTAGTCCGCGCCGGTCTCGTCCATCGCCGAGAGGATGAAGTTGGTGGTGCCGTTGACGATTCCGGCGACGCGGAGCACGCTGTCGCCGGCCAGGGACTGCGTCAGCGGGCGGATCACGGGGATCGCGCCGGCGACCGCTGCCTCGAAGTAGAGGTCGACGCGGGCATGCTCGGCGGCCTGCGCGAGTTCACCGGTGGACTGCGCCATCAGCGCCTTGTTGGCGGTGACCACCGACTTGCCGAGTTCGAGCGCCGTCAGGATCGCCTTGCGCGCCGGTTCGACCGGCCCCATCAGCTCGACGACGATGTCGACGTCGTCGCGGGACACCAAGGCATCGACGTCGTCGGTAAGCAACTCGATCGGCACGCCGCGGTCGGCCGCGACGCGGCGCACGCCGATGCCCCGCAACTCCAGGGGCGCACCGATGCGCGCGGCGAGGTCGGTGGCGCTCTCCTCGATGATGCGCACCACCTCGCTGCCAACGTTGCCAAGGCCCAACACCGCAATGCCGACGGGCTTTTCCGTTTCACTCATTGACCACTCACCTCCAAGCTCAGCAGATCCTCGACCGTCTCGCGGCGCAGGATCAGTCGTGCCTTCCCATCCCGCACGGCGACCACGGCGGGCCGACCGAGCAGGTTGTACCGGCTCGACATCGAATAGCAGTACGCGCCGGTGGCGGCGACGCCGATCAGGTCCCCTGGCGTGACGTCGTCGGACACCCACGTGTCGCGAACGACGATGTCGCCACTCTCGCAGTGCTTTCCGACGATGCGGGCCAGCGTGGGCGGCGCGTCGCTGAGCCGGGACACCAGCCGCGCGTCGTATTCGGCACCGTAGAGCGACGTCCTGATGTTGTCGCTCATCCCTCCGTCGACGCTGACGTAGCGGCGGTGCGCAGTCGGACTGACCGCGACGTCCTTGACGGTGCCCACCTCGTAGAGCGTGATGGTGCCAGGACCGGCGATGGCCCGGCCCGGCTCGACGACCAGCCGCGGCGCAGGCAGTCCGACGGCGGCCGATTCGTTTTCGACGATGGCGCCCAGCTTGGCGGCCAAGTCCTCGACCGGCGGAGGATCGTCCTGCGGGAGATACGAGATGCCAAGGCCGCCACCGAGGTCGACGGTGGAGATCTGCGCGGTCTTCTCGACGCCGAACTCGGCGACCACGTCGCGCAGCAGCCCGATCACCCGGTGGGCGGCGAGCTCGAAACCGGCGACGTCGAAGATCTGCGACCCGATGTGGCTGTGCAGGCCGACCAACCGGAGGTTGTCGGCGGCGAACACGCGGCGCACCGCGTCCATGGCCGCACCGCTGGCCAACGACAACCCGAACTTCTGGTCTTCGTGGGCGGTGGAGATGAATTCGTGGGTGTGCGCCTCGACGCCGACGGTGACGCGCACCAGGACGTCCTGCACGATGCCCGCTGCACCGGCGATGGCATCCAGGCGTTCGATCTCGGTCAGCGAGTCCAGCACGACGTGCCCGACGCCGGCCTTCACCGCGGCGACCAGTTCGGGGACCGACTTGTTGTTGCCGTGCAACGCGATTCGCTCGGCCGGGAAGCCGCCGTGCAGCGCCACCGCGAGTTCACCGCCGCTGGCGACGTCGAGCGAAAGGCCTTCCTCGTGGATCCAGCGCGCGACCTCCGAGCAGAGGAACGCCTTGGCGGCGTAGCGCACGTACTCGCCACCGCCGAACGCGGCGGCGATGTCGCGGCAGCGGGACCGGAAGTCGTCCTCGTCGATCACGAACAGCGGGGTGCCGTACTCCTCCGCCAGCGTCGTCACCGGTATGCCCGCGATGGACACGACGCCGTGGTCGCCGCGAACGGCGTTGCGCGGCCACACGTTCGGGGCGAGCGTCAGCATGTCCGCGACCGACTGCGGACGGGCGGGTGCGCCGCCGTGGTGGATCTCCTCCGCGTGCCGCGGACCGGCGGGGTGGGCGTTCACATGCGCTCCGGGGCGCTGACGCCGAGGATCTGCAGACCGTTGGCGATGACCTGACGCGTGGCGGCGCACAACGCCAGCCGCGCGGCGTGCAGCTCGCCGGGTGCCTCGTCACCGAAGGGCAGCACCCGGCAGGAGTCGTAGAACCGGTGGTAGTCGCCGGCCAGGTCCTCGAGGTAGCGGCACACGCGGTGCGGTTCGCGAAGGGAGGCAGCGGATTTCACGATGCGGGGGAACTCGCCGATGCTGCGCATCAGCTTGCCTTCCCGGTCGTGGGTGAGCAGCTCCAGATGCGCTGTGTCGGCGGCGATTCCGAGTTCCGCGGCGTTGCGCGCCAGTGCCGAGAGGCGGGCGTGCGCGTACTGCACGTAGTAGACCGGGTTCTCGTTGGATGCGCTGGACCACAGTTGCAGGTCGATGTCGATCGGCGTGTCGACCGAGCTGCGGATGAGGCTGTACCGACTGGCGTCGACGCCGATGGCTTCCACGAGGTCGTCGAGCGTGATGACGGTGCCCGCCCGCTTGCTCATCCGCATCGGCTGGCCGTCGCGCACCAGGTTGACCATCTGGCCGATGAGCACCTCGACGGTGTCGGGGTCGTCGCCGAGCGCCGCGGCGGCGGCCTTGAGCCGGGCGATGTAGCCGTGGTGGTCGGCACCCAGCATGTAGATGCACAGGTCGAAGCCACGCTGCCGCTTGTCCAGGAAGTAGGCGAGGTCGCCGGCGATGTAGGCCGCGTTGCCGTCGCTCTTGATGACGACGCGGTCCTTGTCGTCACCGAACTCGGTGGTGCGCAACCAGGTTGCGCCGTCCTTCTCGTAGATGTTGCCGGTCTCGCGCAGCTTGGCGATGGCCTGATCGACCCGGCCGCTGGTGTGCATCGAGTCTTCGTGGGTGTACACGTCGAAGTCGGTGCCGAATTCGTGCAGCGATTCCTTGATGTGGCTGAACATCAGGTCGACGCCGATGGCGCGGAACGTCTCGTGCTGCTGTTCGGCGGGCTGCTCGAGCGCGTCGGGTGCCTGGGCGATGACCTGGGCCGCGATGTCGGCGATGTAGCTGCCCGCGTAACCGTCCTCCGGCGCGGGCTCGCCCTTGGCGGCGGCGATCAGCGAGTTGGTGAAGCGGTCGATCTGCGCGCCGTGGTCGTTGAAGTAGTACTCCCGGACGACGCCAGCGCCCTGCGTCGCCAGCAGCCGGCCCAGCGCGTCGCCGACCGCTGCCCACCGGGTGCCGCCGATGTGAATGGGTCCGGTGGGGTTGGCCGAGACGAACTCCAGGTTGATGTTCTTGCCCGCCAGCTCGTCGGAGCCGCCGTACCCGGCGCCCGCCGACAGCACGTTGTCGACCACGACGGCCTGGGCGGACGCCTCGATGCGCAGGTTGACGAAGCCGGGCCCGGCCACCTCGGCGGCGGCGATGCCGGGGCTCGCGACCAGGGCGTCGGCCAGCCAACCGGCGAACTCGCGGGGGTTGGCGCCGACCTTCTTGCCGACCTGAAGGGCCAGGTTGGTGGCGTAATCGCCGTGCTCGGGGTTGCGGGGGCGCTCGACGGTCACGGTCTCGGGCAGCGCCGCGGTGTCGAGGCCGTGGTCGGCCAGGACCGCGGCGGCGGTGGTCTTGAGCAGCTCTGCCAGGTCGGCGGGGGTCACGAGGGACCATCCTATGGTCTGGTGTGGTCACGCCCCGAATCGATTCTTTGGGGCACGGACGCAGTGACTGGCATGACGGGGCGGTGACTCGGGGTGCGAATGGGGCCGCAACCATGCGTTAGGCTGTCGGAGCCCAAAGGCGCACCGGTTTCACCACTGCGCCCCCGTAGCTCAGGGGATAGAGCGTCCGCCTCCGGAGCGGAAGGCCGCAGGTTCGAATCCTGCCGGGGGCACCACGCGAAAAACCAGCTCTCACCAGCAGGTATAGGGCGATCGGCCGACCTGGCCCGCAGGGCCCAACGATCTTCCGACCATCTGCCGCCTTCGCGGGTAGGCCGGATTCGTTAGCTGCGAGACTCCGAGCGTCGATAGCCCACGCCGACCCCGATGACTCCCGGCGAGTTGACGGCGTTCTGGACCGCCCGGAGTGTGGTCGTGACAACAGGCGCGAGCCCTCAAAGGTCAGTTGACCCAGCTTCGCCGACAAGCTCAAGGCCGGCGAGTCCGGGCATGACTCGATGTGCTCGATACTGGTGTGGGCGTTTCGAGAGGCGCTGGCGAGATGCTATCCAGCACGGCGCTCCTACGATGAATTGTCAACAGCGTTCGCCAAAGCCAAGCCCGATGACGAACTGCACGGCGCGATCGAGCGGTTGAGCGGCGATCGTCAGCTGGCTGCCCGCCTCGACGCGGCATCGAAGCGGTTGCAGGCCTCGCCGGGACGCGTTGTCACCGCGGATCTGATGAGAACGATCGCGCGCAATTAAACCTCAAACACGTTGACGGCCAACCCAGTCCGCCAGCTCGCTGGCTGTGGTGACATGGTCGAACCCCAGCGCGACAGCGCCGTGCAGCGGCCCGTCCTCGCCGTGCGCAGCGTCGCGCACTGGAGGCGGAAAGCCTTTACGAAACGCCATCAGCGCCCCGAGATACGCCTCCTCAAAAGCCTGAGGCGCGGCGGCCCTCAGTGCCGCCGCGACGCCGCCCAACGTGACGACGTCGGGGTCGTGCACATTGACGTAAGCACCCGTACCGCGGCCGAGTGACGCGGCGACGGCTTCAAATGCCCGGCGGGTGGACTTGTCTCGGACGGGCATGCCGAGGAGTTCGTGCACATACTCAACCGCGTCGACGGGTGACGCATCACCCCGATGCCGAGCCAACGCTCGCCCGTCGACAGTGAGACCCCAGCAGCCGTGCGCACCGCACGGACACACCAGTGCCGGGTCACCGAACGGGACGTGGCCGTATTCGCCCGCCGCACCGTGCGCGCCGATCAGCGGCTCGCCGTCGACAACCAAGGTGCCGCCGACGCCTTCCGCAACCATCAGATACAGCGCGGTCCGGGCCGAGCGGGCCGCGCCGGTGCGGGCCTCGGCCAACCCGGCGAGCGTGGCGTCGTTACCCAACAACAGCGTGACGCCGGCACGTTCGGGGATCTTCGCGATCAACGCCGAAAGATCTGCGTCGCGCCACCCGCGGGGAGTGAACTGGCCGAGCTTGGCGCCGCTGATGGGCCCTGCAGCGGAGACCGCTATTGCCCTGATTCGCTTGGACTTCCGCCGGTAAATCACGCCGATCGCATTCGCTATCGGCGTGAGCACGGCGTCCACATCCTCAGCCGCATACCCGGCCTGCGTCACGATCTGAGGCAAGCCGTCGAGATCGGCAACAGCCAGTCGCCAATCCGCCGCGCGCAGGTCGACCGCGAGCACCAACGGCCCCTCAGCGTGCGGGCCGAGCACCGTCGTCGGCCTGCCGCGCCCCTTGCTCGGTGCGGGTGTCTCGTCGAGCAGACGCGCTTGACGCATCCGCGCCACGAGTTCGGTGGCGCCGCCGCTGCCAATGCCCAGCTGCTGCGCTGCCGCTGCGCGAGTGATGCCCGGCTGGGAGCGCACGAGCGCGAGGAGTTGAGCTGCGCCCAGCCATCGCATCTGTGCTGCTTGCCGCGGTTTCTGTGCCATCGACGGTAGTATCCCACTTGAATATACTCGTTCGTCGAGTATTTTAGAGTAGGTGAGCGTTATCCGCCGAACCCCTTACCGGACACGGACTTCGCGCGAGCATGCCGGGGCTGCTTTCGCTCGCCCTTGCCTCCTGCCTCGCGGTGACGACCGAAATACTGCCCGTGGGGCTGCTGCCCGGCATCGGAGCGACGTTCGCAGTGTCCGACTCTGTCACCGGCCTCCTGGTCAGCCTCTACGCCTTGATGGTCGCCGCGCTCGCGGTGCCGCTGACCTTCGCCACCTCCCGATTCGGCCGCAAGCCCCTGCTGCTGACGACTCTGTTGGGTTACGCGACGAGCAACGCGCTGGTGGCTGCCGCGCCGGTCTTCGCCGTTCGTCGCCATCGGCCGGACGCTTGGCGGGATAACGCATGCGCTGTTCTTCTCGTTGGTGATCGGATACGCGCCAAGGCTCGTGTCGAAGGCTGATCTCGGGCGCGCGCTCGCGATCTCCGCCAGCGGCGCCACGACAGGCATGGTGCTCGGTGTGCCCCTTTCGACGTCGTTCGGTACCGCGGCAGGCTGGCGGGCGCCGTTCACGGTTCTTGCCGTGCTGTCGATTCTCACGTTCCTCCTCGTGCGCCGGTTGCTACCGAGCGTGAATCACGAGGCGGCCGCGGGCGGATCTGCCGGCTCCGGCCGCAGCGCACTGACAGCGGTGTCGGCGTCGAACTTGTTGGCATTTCTCGGACAGTTCACGGTGTACACCTTCGTGAGCCTGTTGCTGCTGTCCAGCGGAGTCCGTCCCGCTTTCGTCGGCCCAATCCTGCTGGTGTGCGGCGCATGTGGGTTGCTTTCGCTGTGGTGGGTGGGACGGAATCTCGATCGAAGCCCGCGACGAGCCGCCGTGGTCCTCCTGGTCGTGGTCATCGCAGCGGTCATCGCGCTCGGCGGCACTTGGCCGACTCTGGTGGCGGTGCTAGTCGCAATCGTCATCTGGAACGGGGCATTCGGCGGCTTGCCATCGATCTACCAGGCGTGTGCGGTACGGACACACGCGCTGTCGCCCGAACTGGCAGGCGCGTGGGTGAACGCCACGGCCAACGCCGGCATTGCTGGTGGGGCGGCCCTGGGCGCCGGTCTGCTGCAGGCAACGGGCTTGTCGTCGTTGCCGTGGGTGGGCGCGGCGCTCCTAGCCTCCGGTTTGGCGGTAGTCCTACTGTCTCCCAAGGCTTTCCCGGCAACGGCTTGAGGTCAGCCTGCCGTGTTCGCGGCGAACAGCGCCGCCTGGTTCGTTGCGGCGTTGATCAGCCTGGCCATCATGCGGGTCGACGGCAGCGGTCGCACTTCGCCGGCCTCCACGCCGCGCTGCAGTAACCGGTCGAGGACGTCGAGCGTGTAGCGGTCGTCGATCTGACTCCTTGGCTCTGCGCACACCCTCCTCCTCGAACTCGGCGAGCAGCGCCTCGAGGACCGCGGCCTTGTCGCGGAAGTGGTGGTAGAAGGCGCCCTTGCTGGATTCGGCGCGGCTAGTCTGCATCTACCTTCCGCGGAATGAGACGTGATGTCACTGATCGACGTTTTCGGACTTGCCAGCGGAATCTTCTGGATCATCACCTACGCGTGCGTGATACGGCAGGGCCTGCTCGACCGCACCTACGCGATGCCGTTTCTCGCGCTGGCGATGAACATCACCTGGGAGTTCCTGTTCACCTTCGTCTATCCGTCCGTCGGCGGGATCATGCAGGAAGGCATCAACGCAGTCTGGTTCGCCGCCGATGTCGCCATCCTCGCGATCTTCCTGAAGTACTGGCGCTCCGACTACCCGAAAAGCCTTCCGCGAGTCGTACTTCTGGCCCATGTTCGTCTTCACCTTCGTCATGGTCACCCCGATGATGGTCGCCACGGTGTCGGTTTTCGGGCGCGAGAACGGCTCCGTCTACACGGCATTCATCGACAACCTGGTCATGTCGGCACTGTTCCTGAGCATGCTTCTACGCCGCGGGGACCGGCGAGGCCAGAGCATGTGGATCGCCTGGGGCAAGCTGCTGGGCACCTTGACCGCCTCGGTCTCGCAGTACCTCTACGACCCGGGAAACGTCCTCTGGCTGGTGATCTACGTCGAGATCCTGGTCCTGGACGTGCTTTACGTGATCCTGCTGTCGAAAGCGCCCCGGTATCAACGCGATGAGGTGGACGCCTCAGCCGTGCCGCTGCGCTCGTATGGCTAGTGACGACAAGCAACGAGTGAAGACGCTATGCCGGTGAGAACCGCCATCCCGTGGGCCACATTTCTATGTCGGAAGCAGTTGGCCAACCGCACCGAGTAACCCGGCCTTGGATGACAACGAACGCGCAGCCTTCCCCGTGAGCCAAACAGCTGCGCTCAACGAAGTGATCAGCTAACCTCGCCCTGCACAGAGAAGTGAACTATCAGTGGGGTAATCGTGACTGCACCAACGCCACCCGGGTGGTACCCGGATCCATCAGGCTCAGGTCGGCAAATGTACTGGGACGGCCGCGGCTGGGCGACACCCCAAGCGCCGGTCGCGACGAAGAACAGTTCGAACGGCGGCAAGGTGGCATTGGTCGTCGTCGGGATCTTTGTCGTGCTCTTCGCAATCGGCAAGTGCGGAAGCGGTGACGACAAGACCTCGAGCTCGTCGTCAAGCTCAAGCACGACCGCTAGTCGTCCTTTCGCGGCGCCTTCCGCTCCGCGACTCCGGCAGAGCCGGCGACTCCTACAGCCGCGCCAGTTGGATCGCCTGTGCGAGACGGCAAGTTCGAATTCCGCGTGCTCGGCATGACCCGGGCAGCGCAGGCTGGCGACGTCAGCAATCCGTACATGACCGTCGACGCACAAGGCGAGTTCATCATTTTGACCATGTCTGTCGCCAACATCGGCGACCAAGCGCAGTCGTACTTCGGACGAAACAAAAACTAATCGACACCCGGTCGCGAGTACCAAGCCAACTCGGAGGCCGATATGTGGATGAACTCGGGCACTGGAGACATCAATCCCGGCAACTCGATTCAAGTAAAAGCCGCGTTCGACGTGCCGCCTGGCACGCAGCCTGCCGAGCTGGAGGTCCACGACTCGATGTTCTCGGGCGGCGCGAAGGTTCGGCTGTAACACGCTCGGCGACAAAGGAGGTCCACAATGCCGTCATGGCGCCCGCTCACATGGGTCATTCTCGCAGTGCAGGTTTTGTTCATCATCTGGATAATTGCAGGCGCCAATTCGGCATCCAATTCTTGCTCGACCGACGAATACTCCGATGCGTGCAGGGCTGGCCAAGCAATCGGCACTGCAATCGGTGTAGGCCTCGTCATCTTTTTGTGGGCGCTTGTCGATGTCATTCTTGGCGTCGTATGGCTGGTGACGAACAAGAGCAAACGAACATGCCCAGCTTGCGGCCGAAACGTCAAGAAGGGACTTCTCGTCTGCACCTCGTGCGGGTTCGACTTCGCGGCGGCGGCTCGTAGTCAAGGCTACGGCGCCGGACCTGCGGGACCGTATCCTCCTCCGCCGCCGCCACCTCGCCCGCCGGTGTAACCCGCTACAAAGCGATTCCCGTATAAGGGGATTCGTCGATCGGGTCGGCACTGGTACCCGCATATTCGTTAGGCAGTGCCAAGTACTCGCCGCGAAGCATTTCGGTGGCACGTCTGGCTTGTCGCGCGTCGGTTGATCATTGGTCGCGGCTCGCCGGCACCGACCGCACTGGCCATGGCTAGCGACGCGACGGGCTAGCCGCCGCCGGTCACGGGGTTCGACGACAGCGTGATGAACTGACCGTTCTTCCAGACGCCCCAGCGGCCGCCCCATCCGGAGAACCACACGACGGGCTCCCCGTTCCAGGACTCTGCGGGCTTGCGGGGCGCCCAGTCCGGCGGCACTTCCCCCACAACGGGCGCCGGTGGCGGTGGGGCGGGCTCCGCGCTCGCCGTGGCACCGAAGCCCAGCGTCGCTGCGATGAAGCCGCCGGCTACGGCGGCGGCGGTCAGACGGGATCTCAGCACGGACATGAGCAACACTCCAGGTTTCGAGGTGAATCCGGTTTGCTTAGCAGACATAACCAATCTACGTCATGCCGCCGTGGTGGGCGTCGACCACGTTTTCGCAGCGACGCTCGCCGCTCCTTGCTAGCTTCACGCCTGGTAAGCGAAGGGAGCGGACGTGGCCGAAGACGAAACGGACGTCGAGCCGGCGTGGATGAGCCTCATGGCGGAAGCTGGGGTCAGCCCCGGTCTGCGGCGGTTTCACACGGTCCTGTGGTACGTGCTGTTGTTGCTCAGCGTTGCCCTCGCCGTACTGGTCGTCGTCGGCTTCTTCGTCGGCGGCACCGCTCGCTGGTCGGACTCGCACTGTTCGGGAGCGCGGCTCGTCGTGATGGTCGCGACATTCATGCACCGGCAATACCTCATCGCCAAGGTTCGGTGGCTGGATGGGACGGTCACCTTCCACACGGTGGAGCCCGGCGGAGTCGGCGAGGACGGCCAATACGTCGTCTGCCAGATAGCGCTGCGCCCGCCGACGAATCACCTCACCCGCGGGCGACGCCGATCGGACCGCTGGACGCTCAGCACCTGGTCGTCGGTGCCACCATGCGCTGCCTCATCGACCGTGCCGACGGTTTCAAGGTGCTGCGCGTTCGACCCGTACGCCAAGCCCGACACGGCAATCCCGTCTGGCCGCATGCTGCAGTTCCACAAGGCTTAGGCGCTGGTAGCTCGGCGATCCGCGGTGTTGGCGCTAATCGTCGTGGTCGCCGTGACCATGGCCGTGGCCCCAGCCCCCGCCGCGCCAGCGCGGACCGTCATACCAGTCGCCGTGCCACCCGGGGACGTCGACGCATGCTTGCGCGTATCCAAACGGGCCAGTCACACACAGGCCCGGGTCTGCTGACGCCGGGGCGGCGCCGGCAACCCCGATCACCACGGGCACAGCCACTGCACCAAGACCCACAACGGCCGCCCTGAGCATTCTCGCCGACTTCACAACACACCTCCGAACTCTTCGCCGCACGACCGTGATGCTTGCGCGAAATCGCAGCACTCGGCCCACGCCAGCCGCACTCGCAACGTCTAGAACGGGAGCTCCGCCGGATCTGTTCCAACAGAATCGTACCGGCGTCGACGGTTGAAGGACTGGTGAACCACTGACTCCTACAACGCAATTCACCGACTGGCTCGCTCGCCCAGCCGATCACACATCCCTCTTTTGATGCAACCGCGGCATGCGTATCCGCGAAGACGTGGTGACTGTGCATCTGCGTACGGCGCGGCGGCGTGTTGCGTACGACATTGCACATTCGGCGAGTATCGGTGTGAAGCCGGTAGCGACGCTACCGCTGCTGTTGTCGCCGGTTCGTTGCGTGACGAGGTGACCAGCACCGCTGGTGTCGCACGCCGAGCCGCTGAGTTAGCGTTGACGTCATGACGGCGCCGGTCATGCTCGCCGGCCGCTACGAACTGCGGGGGGTTCTGGGACGCGGCGGCTGGGCCGAAGTCCACGACGGGTGGGACACCCGTCTAGATCGAGCTGTCGCCATCAAGCTGCTCTACGCGCGTTTCAGCGCCGACCCGGCCAATCGGCGCCGCTTCGAGGCCGAAGCCCGCGCCGCGGCATCGCTCAGCCATCCCAACATCGTCGCCGTGCACGACTACGGCGAGCACGACGGTGCGCCGTTCATCGTGATGGAGCGGCTGCCCGGCAACACACTGGCCGACGCGATCGCCCAGGGGCCGATGCCGCAGCAACTCCTTCGCGACGTACTCGCCGACGTGCTCGCCGCGCTGACGGCCGCCCATGACGTCGGCATCCTGCACCGCGACGTCAAGCCGGGCAACATCCTGTTCACGACGTCCGGCCACGTGAAGGTCGCCGATTTCGGCATCGCGAAGACCGCCGGCTCCGAACCCACGGCCACCGGGCAGATCATGGGCACGATGGGTTACGTCAGCCCCGACCGGCTGGAGGGCAAGCCCGCGACCGTCCTCGACGACGTGTATTCCGTCGGCGTACTCGGCTACGAGGCACTCACCGGCCGCCCACCCTTCCGGCACGACAACATGGGTGCCCTCGCTAGGGCGATTCTCGCCGAACAACCGCCGCCCATTCCGGCGTTGCGACCAGATGCCGATCCGGCCTTGGTGGCCGCCATCGACCGTGCGATGACGCGAGACGCGCTGCACCGATTCCAGAGCGCGCGGCAGATGCGGGCGGCGTTGTCCGACAACGTCTCCCGGCCATTGGTCGCCGGTCCGCCTGCCGCTGCCGTGCGGCCACCGACGATGGTGCTGACCTCACCGCCACCACCGCCGGCGACCTTCGTCCCGATGCCGCCTCCCCGACGGAACCGGCCGAACCGGAAGCAAACGTTGATGGCCGTGGCCGCGGTGCTCGCCCTGATCCTCGGCAGCATCCTGATCTTCGCGGACGATCCGCCGCCGACACCCCGACCCGTCACGACGAGCACGCCGGTTCCCACGACGACGACCACGACCTCGCCGCCGCCACCACCACCCACGTCGGCGGAATTCGAGGAGGCCGGCCCGAAGGGACCAGGGAAGGACAAGAAGGGCGGCCAGGGCAAGAAGGGCAACGGCGAAGGGCACGGCCGGAACTAACCGGCCGAGCGGTAAAGGCGTCAGTACGCGTCGTGCAACCGCATCCATTCGTACGGCGGCTGCTGCGGCCAGCTCGGCGGCGAGTCCTCCCACGTTTCCTGGCGGCCGTACGGGGTCAGGTCGAGCAGATCCCACACCACCATGAACGGCTCCTCGCCGCGGTCGAACGTCGACCAAGTGTGGAAGACGCGGTCGCCGTCGCGGAGGAACACGCTGATCGCATGACGCTCCTCACCGTCCACCGTCGCCCCGAAATCCTCGTTGAACGAGGATGATTCGGACGACACCCACGGCAACGTCCAGCCCATCCGCTCGCGGAACGCCAGCAGTTTGGCCAGCGGCGCGCGCGAAACCATCACGAACGACGTGTCTTTCGCGTGCAGGTGCGACAACGGTCCGATGTGATCGGCCATCATCGAACACCCATTGCATCCTTCATCCCAGTCGGCGCCGAACATGAAGTGCTGAACGATGAGCTGTCGCCGGCCATCGAAGAGGTCGAGTAGCGACACGGGACCGCTTGGGCTGTCGAACGTGTACGGCTCGGTCATCTCCACCATCGGGAGGCGTCGACGGGCGGCGCTGACCGAGTCCTTCATCCGAGTCAATTCCTTTTCCCGGACCAGCAATTCGGCGCGCGCCTTCTCCCACTCGGCACGCGTGACGATCGGCGGCATGTGACCCACGGGCGTTGTCATTGCGACTCCTGGCACTGAGGCGGCGACATCGGCATGTGCAACTTCAGAATTGCACATTGCTCACCATAGTGCTAGCTTCGGCGCAGAGTCGGGTCACCGCCGATTAGGTCAGCCGAGTAGCGCCGGCAGCGGGACGTGTATCAAACCGCAAGCCGCACGCAGTAATTCGGCCTCCTGCGGCGCAACTTCGCCATCGTCGAGCACTGCCACCACCATCGCCTCGACGAGCGCCTGCTTGGATCTGGGGTCCAATGCGTCGAGCGCGGCCCAGCCCGCGTCGAGCGTCTGCTGCCACGAGCGGTCGCGCGCCTGGCGAGGTGCGTCCCCATCGCCGTACAGCCGACTTCACTGCGGTGTCGAACGCCCGCCTCGCCGCGTCCTGGTCCCGAGCGCCTGCGGCGGCCATCGTCGCGAGCAGCGTCGTCACGAGTGGCCGCACCTGGCCGAGTGAGCCCGTCCCCACTTTGCTGCGATGGGCCGGGTCGGACGCATCCTGCAGGTAGCTCCAGATCAAGCGGGTCACGCAGTACTCGAACATGGTGACCGTGTCATCGGCCATGGCGAGTTCGTTCAGGGTGGCCACCAACGCGTCCTGGTAGTCGCGAGGATGAACGGCCAGTTGCGGAAGCGCCAGTTCGACGAAGGGCAGCCGCAGCTCGCGGGGCAGGTTCGCCATCACGCCGGCCAGCGCCGCGGCGCCGTCGGCCTGCGCAGAACCCAATCGCCGTGCCACTGCGTCGAGTTGGCGAGCCCGCAGCGGGTCGCCGAGCGGTGCGAGCAGCAAGGCGATCGTGGCGGCAGGGGCGGTGCTCGGCTGGGCGCCAAGGCTGCGCACCTCCGCCGGGAGCCGGATCCGCATCGCGGCGCCCCATTGCAGATCGGCCGAGGTGAGCGTTCCGGCCCTCGCGGCAACGCGCTCGGGTCCGACGGCACGACGACCGGCCGCGGTGCCCACATCGATGGCCGGAGCGAAACCGGCTGCCACGTCCTCGGCCAACCCGTTCGGTGGCTGCTGCGCGTAGTACTTCTGCAGGTCGTCCAGGACCTTCGGATCGAAACTGGGGTTGAGCGCCTTGATCCGGTCCGCAAGCGGCGGATGCGTCGCGAACAGCGAGGTGAAGGTCCGCCGGGTACCTTCCCCAAACAGCATGTGGCTGACCTCGGCCGCTCCACGGGCGTCGCGGAGCCGGGAACCCGCCGGTATGCCCCCGATCTTCCTCAGGGCGCCCTCGAGCCCGGTGGTCTGCCGGGTGAACTGCACGGCGGACGCATCGGCCAACCACTCGCGTTGCCGCGACACGGCAGCCTTGATCAGGTTCGCGAAGAACACCCCGACGAATCCCAGCGCCATCATCGCGGCCGCGACCGCGACGATCGGTAGAGCGCCCTTGCTGTCACTCCCGCGACCACCGAACTGCAGGAATCGCAGACCGATCATCCCGACCAACAGGATCCCTGCGAGGAGTGCGATCAGTCGGATGTTCAGCCGCATGTCGCCGTTGAGGATGTGGCTGAACTCGTGCCCGATGACACCCTGCAACTCGTCGCGGTTGAGCTGGGCCAGTGCTCCCCCGGTGACGGTGATGGCCGCGTCGGCGGGGGTGAAGCCCGCGGCGAACGCGTTGATGCCGGGCTCCTGCGGCATCACGAACAACCGCGGCGCCGGCACCCCCGAGGCCAGCGCCATCTCCTCGACGACGTTGACGAAGCGCCTCAGCTGTGGGTCCGTCGTCGTCGGGTCGACCGGGACGGCCCCGAGGGACACGGCGACGGCCGCACCTCCCTGCCGAAGCGAGAGCATCTTGAAGAACATGCGGCCGCCGATGAGCAGCAGCGTGACGGCCGTGACGACGACGACCACGCCGAGAATCGCCGATTCATCGAAGTTCTTGTAGGCCATCGCGATCGACGACCGCGCCGTCGATGCCCGCGACCAACGCCACCACGGCGACCACGAAGAGGAACACGAGCTTGAGCGTGGTGCCCTTGGCCGCCCGCTGATGCTCGAAGAAGTTCATGACCGCCGATGGCTCAGAACTGGACCTTCGGCGCGTCCCGCATCTCGGGGTGCTCCGGCGGTATCTCGAGGAGCACGGCAGGCGTGAAGTTGAACATTCCCGCGTAGACGCTGCCGGGGAAGGTCTCGCGGCGATTGTTGTAGTTCATCACCGAGTCGTTGTAGGCCTGCCGGGAGAACGCAACCTTGTTCTCCGTCGAGGTCAATTCCTCGGACAACTGCATCATCGTCTGGTTCGCCTTCAGATCCGGGTACTGCTCGGCGACGGCGATGAGCCGGCCCAATGCGCCGTTGAGTTGCTGCTGGCCAGCCGCGAGTTGGTGCATCGCCGCGGGATCACCCAGGTTGTCCTGCACGGCCGACAACCCGTTCATCGCGTTGTTGCGAGCCGCCACAACGGCTTCGAGTGTCTGACGCTCGTGCGCCATGTACGTCTTGGCCGTCTCGACCAGGTTGGGAATGAGGTCGAATCGACGTCGCAGTTGAACGTCGATTTGCGCGAAGGCGTTCTTGTACGCATTCCGCGCGCGGACCAGACCGTTGTAACCCGCGATCACGAAGACGACGAGCAATCCGACGACCACAGCGACGACGACGATTCCGATGACAATCCCCACGAGGCACTCTCCCAGGCAGTTCACAGACGTGTGCAGTTGGCGGAAGACTACCGACCGGCGTCACCATGCGTGCGGTTTGCTGAAGCCTCGTTCGAGCCGACGGCCCGAATATTGGCGGAGGGATCGCATTCAAGGGGGTCGAATACCCGGCACCGACGATGAGGGGGCTTGCCTCACCGAAGCCCGCGGCACCTCGGTTGCGGCCAGCTGAACGGGGTGCGCGGTGTTCAATGAGTGGATGTCTACTGAGCGGCCGCGGGCCAATATCGATCCGGTATCGCCGCGCCCCGTGGTACTTGATGAGGAACGCGTAGTTCGCGGCGAGGACCTCTACGGTCAAGGCTTAGGTAACGCCGAATACAGCCGATACACGTTCATCGACAGCGACTGGACCGAATCATCGACTGCAGGAGCAGCTTTCGATCACTGCACCTTCTCCGGCGTCCGATTCAACGCCACCCGTCACGTCGGATCCGCGTTCGTCAACTGCATCTTCAGCCGATGTTCAATGTTCGACGTTCGATTTGACCAGTGCAAGCTGACAGGGAGCCTTTTCCAACAGTCGACCTTTGGACTATTCGAGGTTCACGGGGGCGACTGGTCGTTCGTTGGACTGCCCGGGGCCGATCTGCGCAAGTGTGTCTTCGATGGTGTGCGGATGCGAGAAGTCGACCTCACTGCCGCACGATTGGACAAGTCAGTTCTCACGTTGTGCGACCTGTCAGGAGCGATGTTGCACAGCGCCCAGATGTCCGGCGCCGATCTGCGCGGTAGCAACATCTCGGCGCTCGACCCCTTGGTAACCGCGATTGGCGGTGCACGAATCGATGAAGACCAGGCAGGCGTCATTGCGACCAGCCTGGGGTTCACCGTCGGGTAGAGCTGCTGCCGGGCCGCCTCGGCGGAGCAGGACGGTTACGACGTTGCCTTCTCGACGTAGCTCCCTTTCTCAAAGCACCCAAAGAGCCCAAATCGGTCAGGGTTCGGTGTGGTGCATTCCGGCTCGTCCGGAGATGTAGGAGGTCCGCGTCAACTTCAAGTTGATTGGCGGCTTTCCGGCCACACCGCTGGCTCGCTCAGGCGAACTCCTTGACCACCTCGGCGACGCGGCGCAGCTGGTCGATGTTGGAGCTCGTCGGGATCAGGTGGACCTCGTCGGTGCCGATGTCCTCGAACCGGTGCAGCACGGCGAGGAGCTCCTCGTCCGTACCTGCCCATCCGGTGGTCGGCGCCATGGCGTCGACGATCTCGGCGGGGATCCAGTTCATGTAACGGCGCAGGTGGCGATGCACCTGCCCGCGTGCCTCGTCGGCGTCACCGAGCGCGAACCAGAACGACGTCGCCAGATGCGGCGCGGGCTTGCCCGCCTCGGCCCACGCCGTGCGGGCGACGTCGTACAGCTCGTTCTGCTTGTCGACGTCGAGATCCAAGGTGGTGCCCGCCAGTCCCTCGGCCCACGCCGCCGCGCTGCGCAGCGTCTTGGGACCGAGGCTGCCGACCAGCAATCGCGGACCGCCGGACTGCGCCGGTGGCGGACCGACCGGCAGCACCGAGTCGGTGATCTTCTCGCCCGCCCAGACCCGTTTCATGATGGCCACCCGTTCGGCCATGTCGCGGATGGTCTGCGTGGCCGGGTCGGCGCCGACGGCCTGGTAGTCCTCGTGCCGACCACCCACGCCCAGCCCGACGCTCAGCCGGCCGCCGCTGAGCATGTCGCCGGTGGCCAGCGCCTTGGCCAGCATGACCGGGTCGTGCAGTTGCGGGACGATCACCGTCGTCACCAGCCGCACCCGGTCGGTCAGCGCCGCCAGCGCTCCGAGCAGCGTCAGCGAGTCCGGGTTGTCGAACGCGATCCGCTCGCCCCAGCACAGCGAGGAGAACGGCCCGCCGTCGATGACCCGCGCCCACGCCGTCAGCGTGGCGGCGTCGAGGTTGGGTTCCATCACCGGCATCGTCATCCCGATCTGCACGACCGGATTCTGACACGGGCCGGTGGCGACGCCGGTCGGCGGACGGCGGAAGTCGCTGAAAGGCGGACAAACGGGGTGCCCGTCCGAACCCCGGGACCGCGGCGACCACCCCCGCTGGCAGCATTGGCTCGTGATCAACGCGAACGCCGTGGCCCACATCCGCCTGACGGTCACCGACATCGAACGGTCCCGGAAGTTCTACGAGAGCGTGTTCGGTTGGCCCGTCGCGCTGGAGGTCCCTCCCGACGCCGACGACGCGACCCGCGAGCGGTTGAGCTTCCTGTTCGGCGGCGTGCTCTACAACCTCGGCGACTGCCTGATCGGGCTGCGGCCGGTTGCCACCGACCGGTTCGACGAGAACCGCGTCGGCCTGGACCACCTGTGCCTGCGGGTGGCATCGAAAGCCGACTTGGATTCGGCCGCAGCACATCTCGACGATCTGGGTGTTGCCCACGAGCCGATCAAGGACATCGGCCACGGCTACGTCCTCGAGTTCCGCGATCCGGACCACATCGCCCTGGAGCTGTCCGCCCCGAAGTGACTCAGCGGCGCAGTCCCGCGACCTTCAACAACTCCGGCCGACGCAGGACCATGCCGACCCACATCAGGACGCCGAAGTACACCGCGAACAGGATCGCGCTGAACAGCGGCGCCTCGACGCGCATGTTCGCGGTCACGGCGCCCCCGAGGTAGGCGGTGATGCCGAGCGCCCCCAGCACGGCGGTGCGCGGAATGGCGTACACGATGACGCACAGGCTCAGCACGATGCCCATAACCATGGCCTGGCCGGCGGGGAAGCCGAGCGCCTCGGTGCCCTCCTTGACCTGCCTGTGCGCCGGCCAACTTGCCCGCGGCGTCGAACACCAGGAAGGCGCCGATGAGCACGCTGATCCCGATGCCGACTTTCTGACTCGTCGACCGCTTGGTGTCGGCGGCGGTGGGGATGGTGGTTGAGGTTTCGATGGTCATGGTGGTTGCTCCTCGCTCGGTGGGGTGTTTCCGTACCAGAGCAGACCGGGGCCGGCCGGAAAACTCATCGCGACCGGTGTGCGGGGGTTATCCCCCGCCAGAATCTCGGGGAATCGCCGTGTCGGGCAGGCCCGTCAGTCCATAGGTTGAAGGCATGGTTGCAGTCACCACCCCAGTCGACGCGGTTCCCGCGTCCCCCGTCACCACCGCCGAGACCCCGCGAGATCGACCGCTCGGTCTGGTTCCCACCGCGTCGATGATCACCGGCGCCGCGATCGGGGTGCTGTGGTTCTGGATTCCCCTGACACTCCTGGTCGTCGCCGTCTCGTCGATCCCGTCGGTGATCGGCTTCCTGCTCGCCGGCGTCGTCTTCATCTACCTGATGCGCGGCGTCGAATGGGTGGAGCGGATGCGCAGCGAGGCGGTGTTCGGCCTCGGCATCCCGGTCCCGTACCGAAAGCTGTCGCATTACAGCGGCTTTCAGCGGTGGGCCCACCAGTTGTGGCTCGACGTCAGCAGCGTCAGGTTCTGGAAGTCGGCCGCACATCACTACTTGCGCCTGATCTACGACATCCTCGCCACGGCAGTCGCGTTCGCGTTGTTGGCGTTCGCCTTCATCGGACCGGCGGCCGCGACCGCCATCAGCCGTAGCGACGACGCCGCCGGCCTGTCGTTCATCTCGCCGCCGCTGGCGTGGCTACTGGCCGCCGTCGCCCTCGTCGCCGCCGCCGCGATCGTGGTGTTCGGACCTGCGGTGGACGCGGCGATCGACCGCTGGCTGCTGCGTCCGTCGCCCACCGCCGCGCTGCAGTACGAGGTCAGCGCGCTGAGCGACGCCCGGCAGGGGGCGGTGTCGTCGGCCCAGACCGAACGTCATCGCATCGAACGCGACCTGCACGACAGCGTCCAACCGCGGTTGGTCTCGCTGGCCATGACGATCGGCCTTGCGCAGACCAAGCTCGACTCGGACCTGCCAACGGCCCGCACGCTCATCGCCGAGGCCCACGACGACGCCAAGAGCGCCCTCGTCGAGTTGCGCAACGTGGTGCGCGGCATCGCGCCGACCATCCTGGCCGACCGCGGCCTCGACGCCGCACTGTCCGCCGTGGTGCAGCGCACCGAAACAGCCGGGGTGCCAACGGCATTGAACATCAACCTGCCGCACCGCCTGCCCGACGAAGTCGAATCGGTGGCGTACTTCGTCGTCGCCGAGGCGCTGACCAACGTCGCCAAGCATGCCCGGGCCACCCAGGCGGTGGTGACCGTGCGGTTCGATCCGCTGAGCAACGCCCTGCACGTCTCGGTGTTCGACGACGGCGTCGGCGGCGCGGACGTCACGGACGGCGAGGACGCCACCGGGCTGCGCGGCCTCGAGGAACGCGTGCGCGCTGCCCGCGGCAGCTTCACGGTGGCCAGCCCGGCCACCGGCCCGACCATCGTCACGGCGGTGCTGCCATGCGCATCGTGATCGCCGAGGACTCCGCGCTGCTGCGGACCGGCATCGAGCGGATCCTCACCGACGCCGGCCACGAGGTGGTCGCGGGCGTGTCGGACGCGACGGACCTGTTGCGCATCGTCAACGAGTTGCGGCCCGACCTCGCGATCCTGGACGTCCGGATGCCACCGACGTTCACCGACGAGGGCATCCGGGCGGCCGCGCTGCTGCGGAGCCAGAACCCGGAATCGCCGGTGCTGGTGCTGTCGCACTACGTCGAGGAGCGCTACGCCTCCGACCTGATCGCCTCGGACACCCGGGGATTCGGCTACCTGCTCAAGGACAGGGTGGCCGACGTGTCGACCTTCCTCGACGCCGTCGCCGTCATCAGCGGCGGAGGCACCGTGCTGGACCCGGAGGTCGTCTCGCAGATCCTGGTGCGGTCGCGTCGCCGGTCGGCCGTCGACCAGCTCACGCCGCGCGAGCAGGAGGTACTGCAACTGATGGCGGAGGGCAAGACCAACTCCGCCATCGCGTCGGCCCTGCACGTCTCGGTCGGCTCGGCCGAGAAGCACATCGCCTCGATCTTCACCAAGTTCGACCTCGCTCCCGACGACAGCGAGAACCGCCGCGTGCTGGCGGTCCTGCGCTACCTCGAATCCTGAACCGCCGAAAGGGCTTCCGATGACCTCCTCAGTGACACTCACCCCTCCCCCGCCGCCCGCGCCCGCCGCGCCGCCGCCACTGTCCCCCGGCGGCCGCACCGCGGTCCGCGTGCTGCTCGTCGTGGCCGCCTCCGTGTTGGTGATCGGCACGGTCGCCGGTCTCGGTGTCTCGGCGTTCGGGCTCAGCGCCCTGCGCGTCACCAACGACACCAGCGCCCTTCCCGCCGGCATGCGATCGCTGACGGTCGACACCACCGGCTCGCCGGCGATGGTCCACATCGTCACCGACCGCAATGCCGCCGAACCCCGCGTCGACCTGCGCCAGGTCGACTCGACGCGCTCGGCGCAGGCGGCCCTGGACGTCGTCAACGACGGGACGGGCACGCGGGTGAGCTTCTCCGGACCGTCCGGCGCCTTCATGGACTGGCATCGCGGTGGCGAGCTCACCGTGACGCTGCCGCCCGAGTTGGCGCAGCGGTTGTCGATCACCGTGCAGCAGGAGGACGGTGCGCTCAGGGCCGACGCCGACCTGGATCAGCTGATCGCCCGGATTGAGCGATGGAGCGGTGTTCCTCGGCGGCTCGGCACGGCGGATCGAGATCGACAGCCGCGACGGCGCGGTGATCACCCGCGATCCGATCTCGGTCACCGAGTCGATCAGGGTCGACAGCAGGGACGGCAAGGTCAGTCTGGACTTCAAGGACGCCGCGCCACGCACCGTCGACGTGACCGCCCGCGACGGAGACATCTCCATCGCGCTGCCCGCTGCGCGGTCCGTACCTGGTCAACGCGAACACCGGCGACCAGGACGCGGCGGCCGTCGTCAGGGTGCCTCAGACGTCGGACCGCAAGGCCGCGGCTGCCGTGATCACCGCACGGGCCGACGACGGCGACGTCGACATCTTCACGCTGGGTCGCGGCGAGCACGAGTAGTCGTCGACCACCCTCGCACGTGAGCCACTCGTGAATCCGTTGAGCGATCGTCGAAGGGGCGAAGGACCGTGAGTACGACGTTGCCAAGGCTGGCCGATGACGAGCGCGCCCTCACCCGCCTGATTCGGGTGGCGCTGCGCTACGAGGGCCGGGAGAACGACGACGAACTCGTCGCCCGGCTGCGCAGCCTGCTGCAGGAACTGACCGACAGGGCGTCCGCCGCCGACGAGGTGCTCACCGTCGGTGATCTCGAACTCGACGACGCGAGTCGGACCGTCACCCGAGCCGGCTCGCCGATCTCGTTGACCACAACGGAATTCGCGCTGCTGCGCTACCTGATGCGTCACCCGAAGCGGGCACTGCGTCGCCAGCAGATCCTCGACCACGTCTGGAACTACGACTTCGGTGGCCGGACGGGCATCGTCGACCTCTACGTCTCGTATCTGAGGAAGAAGGTCGACGCCGGGCGCCCGCCCATGATTCACACCGTGCGCGGCATTGGATATCTGCTCCAGCCGGCGGAATGAAGCCATTCAAACACATCCATACAAAATGGGAGTGTGACGCGTCGATCGCGTCACACTCCCATTGGCAATTCAATGCACGTTCTACGCGTCAGCATGCCAAGTCGACACGCACCGTCTTCGACAGAATCGTCTCATTCGGCGACGAACTCCCACGCGAATCGACAGTGCTGTAGGTTTGGCCCGGCTGGACGGACGCCACCGTGCACGACGACGATGACGCAGTTCCCGATCTGTTGATGATCACCGTATAGCCGCTGGCCTCGAGCGTGCGCACCGTATCGTCGACCGATGACGACCCGCTGGGCGCCGCGGTGGCGATCCCGGTCACGCCGAGCACCGAGGCCATCATTGCGCCGGCGACGGCTGCCGGAATGGCGAATTTCTTCATTTCACAATCCCCTTTTATGTTGGCGGAAACAATCCGCCGCGTACCGAATTCAACACTGTCCAGATAAATGAATTCCGCATGAATTCAGGATCACTCACAAGGAAATGCAAAAGAATGGACGGGGCGCTCGAAAACGAAAAGGGTCAGCGGGCAAGCAATCGACCGACCGCTTGAGTCAGCGCGGTCGCGGCACGTTCCACGGCAAGCAGATCCTCGGCGTCTGCGGCCCGCCGCAGCTCCTGCATGGCGCCGTCAACGGCCTCGGGTGCCTGCATCCCGTGTCGGGTGCGCTCCCACACCCGGTCCAACGCCGCAACGTCGGCCAGCACAAAACCGGTATCGTTGGCTGCGACGTCGATGGGAAGTTGACGTGCCCACAAGGCCAGCTTGGCCAGCTCCACGTCGACCACCGGCTGGTGGAGCAAGCGCAGGTCGAGCTCGTTCTGCGCGACACGCAGCGCAGCCGACTGCGCCGACCGCCATTGGTGCGGCGTTGGAGTGCATCGATGTCGGTCTTCATCTGCGACACCATCTGTGGTGGAATCCCCTTGGGAAGCACCGCTTTCCATGCCCGATCCAACACCGCGGCGGCCTGCTTCAGCGCGGTCACCGTCCTGCGGTCGCCGTCGTCGCCTCGAAAACTGTTGCTGCGGCGGCAGATAGTGCGCTGAATTCGGCCGGAGCCGGTCCTTGCCGGCCATCGGTCGGCACCGCCAGCGACACCGCCTCCAGATCCCCGCCCGGGTTTCCTGTCGAGAATTCGCCGTACCCCGGCGCGAAGACCTTGGCCTCGCGCGTCCCATCCATGTGCAGTTCCATGACTTCGATGGCACCGCTGACGTTGCCGTGCGGGCCGGCGACGGTCTGTCGGCCTTCTCGACGCGCACCTCCTCGAACACGACTTCCGGAGCGTTCTCCGGGCGATAGACGTTACCGACCGCCGGTTTGGCCGGCATGATCATCGCCGCCGGTGTCTGGTCGCTCGCCACCCAGGTTCCCTTGGTGTCGGCCACCTTCCCGTCCTCGAAGTTGAAGACGTCCTCGCCGAGATACCACACCGACCCGTCGTCGGCTTGGGCGTACCAGTCGAGGGCCACCTCGTGAATCCGCCCGTCGAGGTAGGCGACGTACTGGATGATTGCGCGTGTCGGTGGTCGCGCCGCGCCACGTGATGGACTTGGTGCCCGGCAATCGGGTCACCTCGGTGCGAAACGGCTTGCCGTCGACGTGACCGCCCATGATGACCTGCTCGACACCGCTGGTCGGATGCAGCGGGTTCGTGATCGACGTCGGCTTGCTGAACGTCGGTGTGACCAGATCGACCCGTTCGCTGTCCGGCGCGATGGGCAAGCACTCGTCGGTCTTCTTCCCGGATTCGTCGACCACGTTCACGCAGTCCGCAGCAGTCGGGGCCGACTGCGCCAGGTGACAGGGTCCTTGCCGCATCCGGCATCCAACGCAATGACGATTGGCGCGCACACCAACATCGATATGAGGCGGTATCCCGCTGCGGCACTCATCGCGGTGCCCTAGTTGCCGTCACCGTCGGGTTCGGTGTCGGCGCCCGGCGGGTCGGTCTTGTTGCCTACCACCACGAAGTTCTGGTCGAGTTGGACGTCGACCTGGCTGCCGTCGGCCAGCGTCACCTCCACTTCGTAGAGGCTCTCCTCGTCTCCGACCTCGGTAGCGGTCACGGTGCCGCCGTGGGTGAACGCCAACGCGGCTTGGCTGGCCTTCGTCAACGCATCGCCGGTGATCGGCGTCCCCTCACCGTCATCGGGTTGAGCGACCGCGACACCCGCGCCAATCGCGACGGCGGCGACACCGGTTGCTGCTGCAGATTCCAATGCTCGTTTGAGATTCATGTTGCGATCGTGCCCCGGCTTACCTGACCGCAGCCTGAACAGCGCTCAGCCGTTGTCGTCGGGCAACGTCACTTCGATCCGCGCTCCCCCGAGCCGGGATCGAGCAACGGACACCGATCCACCGTGTGCGCGGGCCACCTCGTCGACGATGGACAGCCCGAGTCCGTTGCCACCGTCGTCGCGCGACCGCGCTTCGTCGAGCCGTACGAAACGCTGCAGCACCCGGTTTCGGTCGGACTCCGGAATCCCCGACCCGTCATCGTCGACCGTCAACACCACTTCACTGCCACGCTCGACAACAGCGATGTCGATCCGGCCCGCGGCGTGTCTGGCGGCGTTTTCGCCGAGGTTGCGCAGCACCCGCCGCAGCGCGTCGACGTCTCCGTGCACCCGCGCCGCAGCGACGGCCGAGGTGTCCACCCGAATGGCGGTGGTCGACCGCAGGCGGTGCGCCTCTTCGAAGGCCAGGTCGTCGAGATCGACAGGGGCGCGCGACGGTGGGATGTGTTCGTCGGCCCTGGCCAGCAGCAGCATGTCCTCGACCAGTCGCTGCATCCGCAGCTGCTCGGCCAGCACTACTTCTGCCAGCTCTTCGGTGGTCATGCGATCCGGATGCGCAAGGGCCACCTCGGCGTGCTGGCGGATCGTGGTGATGGGCGAGCGTAGCTCGTGCGACGCGTCGGATACGAAGCGCCGCTGGTTGTTTCGAGCGTCCTCAAGTCGGGCGAGCATACGGTTCATCGTCGCGGCGAGCCGTCCGATCTCGTCGTCAACCTCCGGTTGCGGAACACGCCGGTGAAGCTGCGCGGCGGAGATCTCGTCCACTTCGCGCCGAATCGCCTCGACAGGGGCCAGCGCCCGGCCCACCGTGAACCACGTGGTGGCGGCCACCACCACCAGCAGCATCGGCAACCCGACGATCAACAGATGCGTGACCAGCGTGGTGGTCTCGATGACCCCGAGCAACGCCCGCGCCACAATTACCAGACGCGGCCCGGC
Source organism: uncultured Actinomycetota bacterium (assembly GCA_963849055.1). Taxonomy (GTDB): domain Bacteria; phylum Actinomycetota; class Actinomycetes; order Mycobacteriales; family Mycobacteriaceae; genus Mycobacterium. The sequence continues at coordinate 527,356 of CAWKFI010000006.1, read as the reverse complement.
GGCGGTCTGCGCACTCTCCGCGACCGCGATGAACTCGTCGTCGTCGAGCGGTGTGACGACCTGTCCGGACTCTCCGGGCCGCAGCCGCGTCACCGCGGGTTGACTAGCGACATTGGGACTCGATGCGAGCACCTCGCCGTCAGGGCCAAGCACCTGAATCATCTGTTCGTCGGTGCTGCCGCTGACTTCCAGAATCGGTCGTTGGCCGCGTTCGAGTTGGTGCACTACGTCGAGCGCCTGCAAGCGGGCAGCCTCCTGCACCTCGTCGATCAGCGTGCCGCGCAGCACGGTGAGGAGCACTGCCGCCCCAGCGACGAGCGCCACCCCGACCACGATCGTCGCCACGGCGGTAGTGGCCGCGCACCGTCCGGGCCCTGGCACGGATCCGGCGGGCCGAGGCGGCAGTACGGTCAAGCACGGTCCGCCACCAGCCGATACCCGGCGCCCCGCACGGTTTCGATTGCCGTCTCCCCCAGCTTCTTTCGGAGCCGCCGCACGTAGACCTCGACGATGTTGGGATCACCGTCGAAGTCGAAGTCCCAAACGTGGTCGAGGAAGTCTCTCTTGGACAACACCTCGTCGGGATGATGGATCAGGAACTCGAGGACCGCGAATTCGCGCGTGGTCAAATCGATTTGCTCGGCGCCGAGCCAGACCAGGCGCGCCGCCGGGTCCAGTCGCAGCTTGCCCACCTCCAGGACGGTGGGCCTCGGGCGAGCGCCCCGACGCAGGAGCGCCCGCAGTCGGGCGAGCAGCACCGCGTATGCGAACGGTTTGGCCAAGTAGTCGTCCGCGCCGGTGTCCAGCCCCTCGACGACGTCGGCCACCCCGTCCTTGGCGGTGAGCATCAGGATCGGGGTCCAGTTGCCATCGCTGCGCAGCGTCCGGCACACCTGATATCCGTTCGCGCCGGGCAGCATGACATCGAGAATGATCGCGTCGAAGGGATTTTCGCGCGCCAGCCAGATGCCATCGGTTCCATTGTGCGCGACGTCGACCGCGAAACCCTCCGCCTCGAGTCCCTTTCGCAGGCCCGCGGCGAGGCGCTGCTCGTCTTCGACCACTAGTAGACGCATCGTGGGCAATGATGTCAGCCCGAAACTGACTTACGGCTGAATTCGCAGGCGCCGATATCAGGTCGGACATGATTCCGGCGACCGAGGCCTCAGGCCAGCACGTCCGGCAGCCCGAACATCGCCACCAGTTGCGGATCGCCGAACACGACGATGCGTGCGATGCCGGTCGTGGTCGCCGTGAGCACGGCGACACCGAATGCCCGCATCACGCCATCCGCGTCCCGTTGATACGCCGCGGCGGCGGGCTGGCCGTTGGCGGCCACGGCGATCATCGACCAGTCACCAGCGACGCCAAGCACGTGACCGGCGATGAAGGGCAGACAGGTCGCCCGCCCCGCGAACCACGTTCGGGAGCCGACCATTTCGAGTGCGGCGTCGTGTCGCAACACCCGCGCCAGCGCCTCGGCATCCGCGTTGCCGAACGCAGCCATGTAGCCATCCAGCAGGGCGCGCACCTGCGGAGCAGAGGGCTCGACGACCTCGTCGGGACTCGGGGCCGCGTCCTTCATCCGCGCCCTGGCGCGTTGCAACGCGCTCTTCACCGCCGCAACGCTGGTGTCGAGCATGGTGGCCACCTCGGCGGCCGGGAAGGCCAGCACGTCGCGCAGAATCAGCACCGCCCGCTGCTGGGCGGGTAGGTGCTGCAGGCTCGCAATCAGCGCCAGCCGCAATCCTTCTCGCGACGCCACGACTACGGCGGGATCGTCGAACGGCGCGATCACCCAGGCATCCGGGATCGGCTCAATCCAGCCGGCGTCCGCCGGCGACGGCGGCTCATTCGGATCCTCGCTCGGCGCACCAAGTCCCGACGGCAACACCCGTCGGCTGGCGTGGCTCAGCGCGGTCAGGCACGCATTGGTGGCGATCCGGTAGAGCCAGGTGCGCACCGACGACCGGTTCTCGAAGGCCTCGTAGGACCGCCAGGCCCTGATGTACGTCTCCTGGACGACGTCCTCGGCGTCGTGGGCGGAGCCGAGCATCCGGTAGCAGTGCGCGAGCAGCTCCCTGCGGTACGGCTCGGTATCGCGGGCGAAGGCAGAACCGGAGCGCACCACCCGGCGATCAAGATCCGTCATGCCGCGGCCGGCGCCGGCGGGAACTGATAGACCCGCTCCGGGATGATCCGGATGATGAGCCGTTCGGCGTCCGGCTCGGGTGGCGGCGGGGAGCCGCCCATGTACCGGTCGTACATCTCGTGGAGCAGTCGCTTCTCGGGGTCCTCCGTGATCTCGACCGTGCCGCGGATTTCCACGTATCGCCCCTTCTCCTTGTCGACGACCAGCAGGCTCACCCGCGGATCCCGCGCCATGTTGCGTGTCTTCAGCCTGCCCTTGATGGTGCTGAACACCACCGCGTCACCGTCGCGCTTGACGAAGATCACCGAGGACTGCGGCCGCCCGTCGCCGTTGGATGTCGCGATCACGGCGATGTGCGGGCCGTCCAGGATTTCGCGGGTCGAGTCGTTGAGTTGTCGAGTCATGTCCATGTTGACCGCGGCGGACGCGAAAAGGAATCGGTCCGCGGGAATACCTCAGCGCCGCTCGACGTTGCGCGCACCGTGAGCGAACACGCCGAACTGAGCCCGACAGACTGGGTACGCGACCAGACCCAACGAATTCTGGAGCAGGGAACCACCGACGGTGTCGAGATTCTGGACCGCCCCGTCGTCCTGTTCACGACCACCGGTGCGAAATCCGGCAAGAAGCGCTACGTGCCGTTGATGCGCGTCGAGGAGAACGGCAAGTACGCCATGGTCGCCTCCAAGGGCGGCGACCCGCAGCACCCGCTCTGGTATCACAACGTGAAGGCCAATCCGCAGGTGACGGCGCAGGACGGCGACAAGGTCGTCGAACTCACCGCCCGCGAGGTAGACGGCGCCGAACGTGAACACTGGTGGAAGCTCGCGGTGGAGGCCTACCCGCCGTACGCCGAGTACCAGACCAAGACCACGCGCCAGATCCCAGTCTTCGTACTGGAGTAGCCGCTCGACGCCGCATCGATCAGAGCCCTGCATCCACCGCGCGAGCACTCACCACGTGGTCGAGGATCATTGCCGCGCTGCCGATGACGCCCGACCGGTCGCCATGGGTGGACGGCAGGATTTGCAGCTCGCGGGTGGCGAGGGCGGTTGCGTTGCCGTACACCGTCTCCCGCAGACCGGCCACGAAGATGTCGTAGGCCTTGGACATGTCGCCGGCGATGACGAGCGCTTCGGGGTTGAGCAGGTTGACCGCCCCCGCGAGCACCTCGCCGATGTGGCGCCCGCTCTCCCGGATCAGCCGCCGGGCTTCTGAGTCGCCGCCGAGCGCGAGGTCGACCAGGTCGCGGATGTGTCCGACACAGTGGCTCTGCTGCTGCATGGTGCGCACCAGCGCCCAGCCTCCCGCGATCGCCTCGAGGCACCCGGTATCGCCGCATCGGCAGGGGACTCCCGCGGCAGCCGGAATCTTGGTGTGCCCGAATTCCCCTGCGGCGCCGGTGGCTCCGCGTTGGAGCACACCTCCGGCCACGATGCCGGCACCAAGGCCGGTCGATGCCTTGATGAGCACCATGTCGTCGAAGCGGTCGCGCTGGCCGCGCCGCTCGGCGAGCACGATGACGTTGGCGTCGTTGTCGAGAAGGATCGGCGCAGCGGTGAGTTCGCGTAGGTACGGCGGCAGCGGGATGCCGTCCCATCCACTCATGTTGGGCGAGTCGAGACTGCATCCGCGGAGGGTGTTTGCGGTTCCGGGAATGCTCAGGCCCACGCCGAGGACGTCCTCGAGAGTGCGACCGGTCTGTCCCAGCAGCCTTTCGAGGTGTTTGGCGATGTCGGGCATCAAGTCGTCGGGGCCGATACCGATCTCCTGATCGATGTCGGCCATCGTCAAGACCTCACCGGCCAGATTGCAGACTCCCAGCTGGGTGCGGCTTCGGCCGATCGCCGCCGCAAGGACGACTCCGGCGTCGGCGTTGAAGACCAACCGCGCAGGGGGTCGCCCACCGGTGGATTCCGCCTCCGCGCGCTCGAGCACGAGGCCGCGTGCCTGCAGGGCAGACACCCGCGCCGCGACGGCGGTTCGCGAGAGGCCAGTCAGGCGGCCGACTTCCGTGCGGGTGCTCACGGCTCCGTCACGGATCAGGCCGAACACCTCGCCCGCAGTCGCGGGGATCGGCGACGACCGCGACGTTGGCATATCCGCCATTCAACCACCCAGTTAACGCACAGACAACGCTGAAAGTTTACCTACTTTTACCTTGGAAGTGCGTAAGTACGCTTGCGTGGACTACAAACCTGCCCTAGGTTCAACGTTTGACTCGACAGACCCGGCCTATGTGGTGACGGCAATCCGCCGCCCTTAACGAAGCCCGCGACGACGCGGCGCGGGCCTGAGTCGAGCCGATCCTCCTCGGCACGAAGGAGCACCACCGTGAATCCGATCAACCCGGCCCTGGAGGCCGTGACCGACCGCGTCATCGAACGCAGTAGCGCAGCCCGCGCCGCCTACCTGAACCAGATCCGCGAAGCCGGCGACCGTGGACCCGCTCGCGGCCGACTCGCGTGCGCCAACCTGGCGCACGGCTTCGCCGCCTCCGGCACGGTCGACAAGAAGGCCCTGCGGGGCATGGTCAAGCCGAACATCGCGATCGTGTCGGCCTACAACGACATGTTGTCCGCGCACAAACCCTTCGAGGCGTTTCCCGCCCAGCTCAAGCAGGCAGTGCTCGAGGCCGGTGGCATCGCACAGTTCGCCGGCGGCGTGCCCGCGATGTGCGACGGCATCACCCAGGGCCGTGACGGCATGCAACTCTCGCTGTTCAGCCGCGACGTGATCGCGATGTCCACCGCGATTGCGCTGTCACACGACATGTTCGACGCCACCCTGATGCTCGGTGTGTGCGACAAGATCGTGCCCGGAATGCTCATCGGCGCACTGGCTTTCGGGCACCTGCCGACGGTGTTCGTGCCCGCCGGGCCCATGTCGTCGGGATTGCCCAACGGTGAGAAGGCCAAGGTCCGGCAGCTCTACGCCGAGAACAAGGTGGGCCGCGAAGAACTTCTCGACGCCGAGGCCGCGTCGTATCACGGCAGCGGAACGTGCACCTTCTTCGGCACCGCCAACTCCAATCAGCTGCTGATGGAGGTGATGGGCCTGCACCTGCCGGGTTCCAGCTTCGTCAACCCCGGGACGCCGCTGCGCACCGCGCTCACCGTCCGAAGCCGGCCGCCAGGTCACCACTCTCACCGCACTGGGCGAGAACTACACCCCGATCGGCGAGATGATCGACGAACGCGCGATCGTCAACGGCTGCGTCGCGCTGCTCGCCACCGGCGGCTCGACCAACCACACCATGCACCTGGTCGCCATCGCACAGGCGGCTGGAATCACGTTGACGTGGAATGACATATCCGAACTGTCGTCGGTCGTCCCGCTGCTGGCCCGGATCTATCCCAACGGCAGCGCGGACGTGAACCACTTCCACGCCGCAGGCGGGCTGGGTTTCACGATCGGCTCGCTCCTCGATGCCGGCCTGCTCCACGAGGACGTCCAGACCGTCGTCGGACCCGGGTTGCGCCGCTACACGCAGGAGCCCAAGCTCGACGGGGACTCAGTGATGTGGCTGGACGGCACCACGATGAGCCACGACACCTCCGTGCTGCGCGGCGTGGAAGAGCCCTTCGACACCGACGGCGGATTGAAAACCCTTGCCGGCAACCTCGGTTCGTGCGTGATCAAGACCTCGGCCGTCAAACCCGAACACCGCACGGTGACGGCACCCGCCGTCGTCTTCGACGACCAGGCCGACTTCCTCGCGGCCTTCGAGGCCGGCGAGCTGGACCGGCGACTTCGTCGCGGTGTTGCGGTATCAGGGTCCCCGCGCGATCGGGATGCCCGAACTGCACAAGCTCACCCCGGCCCTCGGCGTCATGCAGGATCGGGGACGCAGGGTCGCACTGGTGACCGACGGCAGGATGTCCGGAGCCTCCGGAAAGGTACCCGCGGCAATCCATCTCACCCCAGAGGCCGCCTCGGGCGGTCCATTGGCGCGGATCCAGAACGGCGACACCATCACGCTTCGACGCCGTCGCCGGGACCTTGATGGTGCACGTTGCGGACGACGAATTCGCCGCCCGCACCCCGACCGGACGCGCTCCCACCGCTGGCGAGTTCGTCGGCACCGGACGTGAACTGTTCGCCAGCATGCGCGCCGCCGTGGGTCCAGCAGACCAGGGCGCCAGCGTCTTTCCCGCCTACGTCGCCTAGACTAGTCCAAGAAAGAATCGATGACCGCAATCACTGCTCGACAAAGTTCCCGTCATCCCCGTCGTCGTGGTCGACGACGTCGACCACGCCGTCCCGCTCGCCCGTGCATTGGTGGCCGGCGGTCTGCCGGTCATCGAGCTGACCCTGCGGACACCGGTGGCGCTCAGCGCCATCGAGCGCATCGCCGGTGAGGTACCCGAGATCTTCCTCGGCGCGGGCACCATCGTCGATCCGGGCCAGGCCAAACAAGCGGCGTCAGCGGGCGCGCAGTTCCTGGTCTCGCCGGGCAGCACGCCGACGCTCCTTCGGGCGATGTCCGATTCCGGACTCCCCCATCTGCCCGGTGTGGCAACGGTTTCGGAGATCCTCGCCGCGCTCGAAGCCGGATACACCGAGCTGAAGTTCTTCCCGGCCGAGGCCGCCGGCGGGGCCAACTACCTGAAGTCGGTCGGCTCTCCGATCCCAGCCGCGCGGTTCTGCCCGACCGGCGGGATCACCACCACCAACGCCGCGCAGTATCTGGCCCTGCCGAATGTGGGTTGCGTCGGAGGCTCCTGGATCACACCGTCCGACGTCGTGGCCAGCGCAGGACTGGGCGCGCGTCACCGAACTGGCTGCGGCCGCCGCTACGCTCTGACAACGGGATTGGCGAGCTCGCCGATGGCGGGGGTGTCGCGGCTCTTCGCCTCGCCGGCCGGTTCATGATGTGACCATGGCAACCTATGGCTTCATCGGACTGGGCTCGATGGGCGCGCCGATGGCCGGCCAGCTGGCCGTGCGCTGCGCTGAGCGGGGCGATCGGCTTCTCGTCTGGAACCGGAGCAGCGGGCGCGATGCGGCGGTGCTCGCCGCTGGGGCCGAGGCCGCGCTCGACCCGGCTCGCTTGGCGACCGCGTGCGACGTCGTCGTGGTGATGCTTCCCGATCTGCGGCAGCTGATCGAACTCACCGACGGCCCGGCGGGGCTGCTCGCCGACATTCGCACACCGACGGTGCTGGTCATCTGCAGCTCGATTGCGCCGGACGGTGCGCGCGACTATGCCGCGCATGCGTCGGAGTTGACCGGAGGGTTGGTTCAGGTGGTGGATGCTCCCGTTTCCGGGGGACCCGAGGGCGCCGGGACCGGGACACTCGCGATCATGGCCGGCGGCAGTGAGGAGGCCGTGGCGGCGGCGTGGCCCGCCCTCGTGTCGATGGGGACCACCGTTAGGCACCTCGGCCCGATCGGCTCCGGATCACTGGCCAAGGCGTGTAACCAGATGGTCGTTGCCGCCACGATGATCGCGCTGTCCGAAGCCAGCGTGCTGGCCGAATCGGCTGGAGTGGACGTCGCGGGCCTCTTGGACGTGCTTGGCGGCGGGTACGCGTCCAGCCGCCTTCTCGAGGTCAAGAAGGACAGCCTGATCTCCCGGACCTACACACCCGCCGGCAAGGCCGAATACATGGTCAAGGACCTGCAATTCGTGCGCACGGAGGCCGCGCGCACCGGCGCTGCACTCAGCCAGGCGGAGCTTTCCCTGGCCACGTTCACCGCAGCCACAGACGCTGGATTGGGTGATCAGGACATGAGCGTGGTCCATCACCTCATCCGCCTGCGGAGCGCAGACTCCCCCTAGGCCTTTGAAAGATGGGGCTACGCCAGGCTGGCCATGATGTCGGCGACCGACGCCGCCTTGGCCTTCTGAAAGCCCGTACCCGCCCAGACGTTGGTGCCGTGCGGATCTCCGGCGCGCACCGCCGCCGCACGCACCGGGCTGGTCATGTAGTGGATTTCGGGATACCCGAACGGTGCGTCGGCGTCGTGTTCGGAGATGAAGCGGTTGCGCAGGCCGCGCGCGTACCGGCCGGAGAAGCAGCGGGTCACGGCGGTCTCGGTGAACTGCGGATCCTGCAGGGCGGCGCGGTGCACGGGGCTGCTCCCCGCTTCGTCGGCGAGCAGGAACGCCGTACCCAACTGTGCGGCCACCGCGCCGGAAGCCAATCACGTCCGCGACGTCGACGGCCGTCATCAGGCCGCCCGCGGCGATGACCGGCACGTCCAGTCCCACGGTCGTGGCGCGGAGTAACTGCGCGAGCGGTTGTGTGGGCGGGGTCGCCACCGGATCGAGCGTGCCGCGGTGCCCACCCGCCGCCGGGCCCTGCACCGCCACGGCGTCGACGCCGACGGCGACGGCCAGCTGCGCTTCGGCCAACGTGGTGACCGTGGACACCGCCGTAATGCCCGCGTCCTGGATGCGCGCGCACTCGTCGGCGGAGGGCAGCCCGAACGTGAACGACACGACCTCGGGCTTGAGATCCATCACCACCTCCAGCTTGGCCGCCCACTGGTCGTCGTCGAAACGCGGCTCGCCAAGGCGCACGTCGTAGCGCTGCGATTCACCGTCGAGCTGTTGCGCGTACCGGTGGATCGCTTGCGGCCGCGCCGCGCTGGGCTGCGGGACGAACAGGTTCACGCCCAGCGGACCCGACGTCAGGCCGCGCGCCGCCGTGATGCGCTCGGCGAGTGCGTCGGCACCGAGATAGCCCGCGGCCAGGAAGCCGAGGCCGCCGGCGTTGGTGCCTGCGGCGGCGAGCTCGGGGGTCGAGGGGCCGCCTGCCATGGGTGCGACGATCACCGGCACCGCCAGCGCGCGCAGATCCAGTCCGGCCATCACCGCACCGCCTTTCCAAACATCAGACAATCTTGTGGTTCCGGACCGAGATTGGGAAGCACCGCATACCGAGCGAGTCGGCCTTCGAGGTTGAGGCCGCAGTGCCGGAGCACGCCAGCGGATCCGGCGTTGTCGACGTGGCAGTGCGCCGAGACCCGGTACACGGCCGGGTCGCGGCGGGCCTCGTCGATCAGCACCTGCGCCACCTCCGACGTGATGCCGCGCCGCCACCACCGCCGGCCGAGGCAGTACCCGATGTCCACGATGTGGGGTTGCGGGCGCCGCCAGCCGCACGTGCCGATCAGCTCACCGGTCTCCCGCCACTCGATCGCCCAGGTCGGGTCATCGTCGACGTTGAAGAGTTCGGTGATCACACGTCGAGTCTCATCGACGTCGGGGTGCGTAGTCCAGGACAGATACCGCGTGACCTCGGCGTCGGACGCCAGCACGGCGAACATCGCCTCGGCGTCGTCGAGGTGCGGTGCTCGCAGCGTGACGCGTGGGCCGGTCAACGTCGGGGGCCAGACCGTTTCGTGGGTCATGTCTTCATCCTGCAACGCTGGGCTGACGGCGCCGAAAGTGGTTCACTGGATGGACATGGCCATTACCTTCAACCACACCATCGTCGCCGCCAGGAACCGCCGGGAGTCGGCGGATTACTTCACCGAGCTGTTCGGGCTTCCGCCCGCCGCGGAGTTCGGCCCCTTCCTGGCGGTGACCCTCAATCACGGCGTCAGCCTCGACTTCGCCAACGCGCGCAACGACCAGGACATCCATCCGCAGCACTACGCGTTCCTGGTGTCCGAGGAAGAATTCGACGTGATCTACGGCCGCATTCGCGAACGCGGACAGCAGCATTGGGCCGATCCGCAGGGCCAGCATCCCGGCGAAATCAACCACCACGACGGCGGCCGTGGCGTCTACTTCCAGGATCCCAGTGGTCACTACCTGGAGATCATCACGCGGCCGTACGGCTCTGGCGGCTGAACACCCGCGACGACAGCACGCTCACGCCATCGCCGTTCAGCCGTGGCAGTGCCCTTGGCCGGTCGCCCAGCACCGACACCAGGTCTGCGGCCCGCCCGGTCACGACGGGTCCGTCGTCGCCGTGCGTCCAGTCGACGTCGACGGCCATCAAGCGGATTCGGCGACCGTTGAAGTACGCGGGGACGAACGGATTCGGCAGCGTCACTTGGGTATTCAGCACGCAGATCAGTACGTCCGCGGGTATCGTCGGCTCGCGGTCGAGCGCCAGGATGATGTCGAGTTCGTGGGTGACGTGATCGCCGAGCAGCAGGCTTCTCGGGAAGTACCGCCCCATGCCGCGCGGCCGGTCGACCAGATGCGCGAAGTCGTCGAGCAGGTCGGCGGGACCGCGCACGGCCGCCAAGCCGCGGGCCAGTTCGGTGTTCGCGCGGTCGAATGACCCACGCTGCCGGGCCATCTCGACGGCCATCGTCGCGAGCCGAGTCCGGTAACCGATGACGAGGTGCGCCAGCACCTCGTGGTTGGACCATTCCTCGCACAGGCTCGGCGCAGCCCAGTCGCGCGGGCTCAACGTCGACGCGACCGACAGAAACCGAAGGTCATTGGAGCGCAACACCTCACCCGCGGACATCGAGGTGCTCCACGAGGAACGCCGTCTCATCTGCGAGCACCCGACTCACCAGCGGCGGGTGGTAGACGGCGAAGTGGTCCGACTCGTAGTGGCGGGCCACGCCGTTCGGCGCGCGCCGCGCCACCAGCGCGGCATAGCGCGGATTCATCAGATTCTCCCGGTCGGACACGCAGACCAGCAGGGGCGCAGTGACGCGGCGGGCGTGCCGCAGCGCCGACGTGGCCACCATGGCCACCGCATCGGCCGCGGCGATCCGGTTGTCGAACCGGCCGCCCGCGGGCACCGTCGAATTCCATCCGTCCTCCGCCCCCGGCGCGGTCACCATGGCGAGACTTCCCGGCGGGCCGACGATGGGCACGTAACGGCGGCCGCGGCGCGCCACGGTGCGCACGACGTCCTCGACGATGGCGGGCGTCAGTCGCAGCGGCCCCGAGATGCCGAGGCTGCGCGCCGCGCCCGGGCCGTGCACGATCGGACACTGGATCACGGCGGCAGCCAGGTCGGGCCGATCGGCGGCCACGCGGACCACGTTCATCCCGCCCAGGCTGGTCCCCCACAGCGCGAGCCGCGACGTGTTGACGTCCGGCCGCGCCGCCAGATACGACAGCGCCGCGTGGACGTCCGCCCGCTGCTTTCGCATCGAGATGCGTTGGCGCGGTTGCCCGTCGGAGGCCCCGGTATGGCGGTAGTCGAACGCCAGCACCGCGATGCCTGCGGCGGCGAAGTGCTGTTCGTACTGGGCCAGCATCATGTCGTGTGTGGCGCCGAGGCCGTGCACCAGCACCACGGCGGGATGGGGTGCCGTTCCCGAGGGCAGGGTCAGCCACGCCGCGCACCGCGTCCCGTCGGAACGGAAGTCGATGCGTTCGGTGGGGATCGCCTTCGTGCTACGTGTCATGGGCATCTCCTTCATAAGTACGGTGTACGTGTTGTTAGAGTGCATCAAGTACGTTGTACGTGTCAAGGCGTAACGGGCGAAAGGAGCTGGGCCATGGTGCGAGCACGCTTCACCCGAGACGAAATCGCTTCGGCGGCACTGGGAATCGTCGACGAATCAGGTCTCGGTGCGCTCAGCATGCGTTCGTTGGCCGCAGCGCTCGGCACCGGGCCGATGACGGTGTACAACTACGTCGCCGACAAGGAGGGGCTGGAGGAGCTCGTCGTCGCCGCCGTGGTCGCCGACGTCCCCGTTCCCCCACCGACTGATGATTGGCGGCACGACGTCCACGCGATCGCGACGGCGATGTGGCGCGGTGTGCGCGCCCACCCCGCCGCCATCCCGCTGGTACTCACGCGCCGGATGGCGTCGGCCACGGGATTCGCGATCGCCGACGGACTAGTCGGCGCCCTCGGCCGGGCGGGCCTCACCGACCAGGACCGGCTCTACGCGTTCCATGCGGTGCTGGGCTTCGTCACCGGCGCGGCGCAGGCGGAACTCGCCGGCCCGCTGGCGCGCGGCCGGTCGGCCGGCGCCGCAGGACGCCGCCGCACGCATCGGCGCCGTAGCGGGCCAACGGTTTCCGCACATCGAGGCGCTGTCGAAGGTCGCGATGCGGACGTCGGTGGAAGACGACTTCGATGGCGGCCTGCGCATGCTGCTCGACGGCATCGCCCTGCGCAGCACCTAGTCAGCGATAGCCGCGCTTCAACAGGTACCGCGCACCGGCGTTCATGGCCTCCGGGGCTCGCGAGGTCGAAGTCGAACGCGTCGGCCAGCCGGTCGGTGATGTTGAAGGCGAGGCACACGGCCAAGGCGTCCCGGATCTGCTCGGGGGTAACACCTTCGGCGAGCACGGCGCGCATGTCGTCCGGATCGACGCGATGCTCGCGCGTGAGCTTGCCGAGCATGCGAAGCGTCGCCCGCAGCGGCTCGTCGATCGGCGCCGTCTCCAAATCGGCAAGCGTGGCAACGACTTTCGCCTGATCGTCGTACCACAGGCCCGCGGTCGCAGAATGCGCGGCGACGCAGAACTGCGTCTCGTTGACCTTCGAGACGAACGCCGCCATCAGCTCGCGATCACCGATCGACCAGGCCGACGGTCCGCGCATCGCCTCGTGGGTGAGATCGCCTGCGCCGTAGAACTCCGGGCGGTACATCGCCAGCTTGACGGCGTCGACCACCGGCTGGCGCGAAACCAGCCGAATCAGCACGAAAACCGCCTTCGTGCGACAGGCGGTGGCCACGCTCCAGGATGGTCAGCCTCATCGCTCAGGCCCCTTCTGGTTGCGCTGGCCAGCGCCACAAGCGCGTTCTCGTACTGCCGGCTCGCCTGGCCGACGGCGGCGCACACCACGATCTCGAAGATCTGATCCTCGGTCAGGCCCGCGGCCCGGACGGCGGCGACGTCCTCGTCGGTCACCCGGTTGGCGTGGTGGGCCACCTTGTCGATCAGCGTGCGCACCGGTTCCTCGAGGCCGGCGTCGTCGAAGGCGGCTCGGCGTAGGTCGGTCGGCGCCGTTGCGTCGCCGTCGCGCACGCGAGCGATGAGCGCGCGATGCAGCTGGGTGATGTCGGACATGGCGGTCGGAAATCTCCTCTCAGGTCGGGATCGAGGCCCACGCGATGCGCTGCTCGAGGACGGCTTGTTCGGCGGGGTTGGCGGTCAGCTCCAGGGCGCGACGGTCGGCGGCGCGGGCCTGATCTGGGTGGCCGAGTTCACGTAGGACGTCGGCGCGGGTGGCGTGGTAGAGGTGATAGCGGTCCAATTCGCCTGCGAGCGCCGTCGAGTTCGGACACCGCGGCCTGCGGCCCCGACGCATAACGCAGCGCGATGGCCCGGTGCAGGCGGGTGACGGGGGACGGCGCGAGGTGAAGCAGCATGTCGTAGAGGAGCACGATCTGCTCCCAGTCGGTGTCCTGCCAGCATCGGGCTTCGGCGTGACACGCCACGATCGCCGCTTGCAGTTGGTACGGGCCGGGGCGCTGTTGTCTGGCGGCGCGGGCCAGCAGCTGACTCGCCTCCGCGATGGCCTCCCGGTCCCACGACGACCGGTCCTGATCTTGCAGCAGCACCAGGTGACCGTCGGCATCGAAGCGGGCCGCGGCGCGGGCGCGGTGCAACCGGATCAGCGCGAGCAGGCCCGCCACCTCCGGCTCGCTCGGCATCAGCTGGTGCAGAAGGGCACGCCAGCCACTCGGCGTCATCGACGAGATCGTGCGCATGCGCCCGCTCCGCGGTGGACAGGTAGCCCTCGTTCAACAGCAGGTAGATCACGGCGAGGACCTCGGTCAGCCGGGCGCCGAGCTCGTCGTCGGCTGGAATGCGGTACGGAATCCCCGCGTCGGTGATCTTTCGCTTGGCGCGGGTGATCCGTCGCGCCATGGTCGTTTCGTGCACCAGGAATGCCCGGGCGATCTGCGCCGTGGTCAGGCCGCACACGACCCGCAGGGTGAGTGCGATCTGCGCCTCCCGCGGTAGTGCGGGGTGACAGCAGGTGAAGATCAGCCGCAGCCGATCGTCGGGCTCGGGCTGGACCGGCCACTGCAGCTGCGCCAGTTTGGTGCGGTAGTTGTCTTCGCGCCGTAGGTTGTCCAGGCCGCGGCGCCGGGCCACCGTGAACAGCCAGGCGTCGGGTCGCTGCGGGATCCCTTCCACCGGCCAGTGTCGCAGCGCGGCCAGCACGGCGTCCTGAACCAGGTCTTCTGCGGTGGCGAAGTCGCCCGTCAGATGCATCAGCGACGCGGCGAGCCCGCCCGCGTGTTCTCGTACCACGCGGGACAACTCGGCATGCAACGCGTCAGTCACGGCGGACTCAAACGTCTGCAGGGGACGGATTTCGACGACCGGGCACGCCGGCCAGGTCTTGACCATTGCCAGCGCCTCATCCAGATCGGCAACCTCGATCTCGAAGTACCCGCTCACGACCTCTTTGCCCTCGATGAACGGCCCGTCGGTGATGACCGGTTCACCGCGGTCGAGGCGCACGGTCGTCGCCGTCTCGGGTGATTGCAGCTTGCTTCCGCCCCGCAGCTTGTCCGCGTGGGTGGCGATCCATTCGTTGACCCGCTCGTACGCCCGTTCCCGTTCGGACGTGCTCATCGCCGCAAGGTCGCTGGCGAATTCCTCGGTGTCGGCGAACAACAGCACATACTTCACGGCTCGCGCCTCCTCTTCGTTCGGGACGTATTTCGTTCCTACTAGAAAGACGATCGGCGGCACCCGCGTTACGACACCGGCGTGCAAACACGGCTACCCGTGCCCGCGGCGCTCCTCCTGCGCGAGGTAGTCGCCGGCGAGGCGGCTGACGTGATCGGGCAGCGCACCGTTCGCGACGTCGGCCACCGTGGTCTCCTCCAGCACCGAGCGCATGCTGGCGCGCAACGCCCGCCACACGTCGGTCAACGCCGCCGTCGGGCCTGAGTACGGCAGGTCGCCGAGCGCGATGTCACGGACGCTGGCCAGCGGGCCGTCGATGCAGCGCATCACGTCGGCGATGCTGACCTCGGCGGCGGGCTTGGCGAGCGCGTAGCCGCCGTCGCGGCCGCGATGGCTGCGCACCAGCCGGTCGGTGCGCAGGTCGGAGAGGATGTCGACGAGGAACTGGGGCGGAATGCCCTGCGCCTTGGCCAGGTCGTCGGTCTTGACCAGCACGCCGTCGTCGACCGTGGCCAGTTGGACCATGGCACGGATGGCGTACTCCGCCTTCGCCGACATCCGCATATGGCGCATTGTGCCACCGACGTCGCTGCGAACTCCGCAAGCCGGATTCGATTCCCGAGTCGCTGCGCTCCTGCCCTCCGTGTACGACGATCAAGGCATGACCACGCGCGTCACCTGCTGCCAGATCCCGCTGCGAATCGGCGACCTCACCGGAAACCGGACCACCGCCAGGGAGGCGATCGAGGCGGCGGCCGCCGACGGGGCGCAGATCGTGGTGCTGCCCGAACTGGCGTCGTCGGGCTATATGTTCGCCGACCGGGCCGAACTGGCCTCGCTGGCCGAGCCCCGCGACGGACCCACCATCACCGAATGGGCGAATCTCGCCTCGGCGTTCGGCGTGACGATCGTGGCCGGGTTCCCCGAGGCCGCGGGCGAGGAGGTCTACAACGCCGCGGCGGTCGTCGACCCGACCGGACTGCGTGGCGTCTACCGCAAGGCGCATCTATGGGATACCGAGAACTCGGTGTTCGACCGGGCCGACGACCTGCCGCTGCTGGTGGACACCGCGCACGGCCGCATCGGCGTGATGGTCTGCTACGACGTCGAATTCCCCGAGTGGGTGCGCGCGGCGGCGCTGGCGGGCGCGGATCTGCTGTGCGCGCCCGTCAACTGGCCGCTGCTGCCCCGACCCGACGGCGAGCGGCCGACTGAGATGGTGCGGGTGCTGGCCGGGGCGGGCATGAACCGGTTGCCGATTGCGGTATGCGATCGCGCAGGCGTCGAACGCGGTCAGGACTGGATCGGCGGCAGCATCATCACCGACGCCGACGGCTACCCCGCGGCCCTCGGCGAGTTCGGGAGCCCGTGCAGTGTCACGGCCGACGTCGACCTCGCACAGTCGCGGGTGAAGAAGTTCAACGAGCACAACGACGTTCACGGCGACCGGCGGACCGACCTCTACCGTCGGGCAGGACTACTCGACTGACGGCGCGGTCATGGCCCGCACGGATGCGGGCTCGGCGATCCCCGGTCTGAGGTCGGGGGCGGCCTGCGGCGCGCCGTATGTGATCGTCATCGGCACGACGCCCGCCCACGCGTCGCCCGCGACGTCCTCGTCGGGGTCCTCCGGCCAGCCCGCGCTCACTTTCAACGACCAGTTGTCCGTGCCGATCGGCAGACGCAAGGCCAGCGTGGCGGCCAGTTCCCTGCGGCTGCTGGCCCGCAGTTCGGCGACGCGGCCAGGGATGAACGCGTCGGTCAGCGCATTCAGATAAGTGACCTTCTCGTCGTCGGGAATCGGCTCGAAGACACCGAACAACGCGGCGCTGCGGTAGCGGAACGACGACTCGAAGGCGCTGCGGGCGACGACGACGCCGTCGAGCGTCGTCACCGACACCGCCGCCGATGCACCCGCCGCCAGCGCCCGCATCCAGGGCGCACCCGTGGAGCCGTGAATGACGAAGTCGTCGCCGATCCTGGCGAAGCCGGTCGGGAAGATCACCGGATGATCGTCACGGACCAGCGCGACGGTGGCCAGCGGTGTGCTGTCCAGCAGTTCGTCGAGCGCGCTACGGGACGTGTCCTGCTTCTCGTTGAGCCGGGTGACCCGGGTGGAGGGCGTCGTCATCCGATCAGCCTCAGTCCGGGATGCCCGACGCGCCGGGTACGACGACGGCGAACAGGTCGGCCATCCCCGCCAGACTCGCCGACTGAATTGCCGCAGCAGGCACCGTCTCCCCCGTCACGCCCGGCAGCGCGCGCGTCGCGGTCGCCGCGGCCACCACGGTGGGCGCGTAGCCGAGGTTGAAGGCGCCCCGCGCGGTCGAGTTGACGCACATGTGCGTCATGAACCCGGCGAGCACCAGATTCGAGGCGCCGATCGCCTTGAGGCGTTCCTCGAGATCCGTCTGCACGAACGAGTTCGGGTACTGCTTGATCACCACGGGTTCACCTTCGCGCGGCGCCACCTGCTCGACGATCGCACCGCTCTCGCCGTCGATGTCGTACAGCGAGCCCGGGCCGTCGGAGTGCTGAATGTGGATCACCGGAATGCCCGCCGACCTGGCCCGCTCCAGCAGCGTGGCCGCCTCGTCGAGTGCGGCCTGCACGCCGTCGAGTGCCATGACGCCCGTGGTGTAGGTCTTCTGGCAGTCGATCAGGATCAGCGTCGAATCGGCGAAACCCGCGGGCTCCAGCGGGAGTTCGGCCAGGGCGCGCAGGGTGGGGTTGGTCATGGAGTCAGGCTAGTGCGTCGGCGCCCTCCGACGACGACGCGGATCAGCACCGAGGGGTGCATCAGGCGGTTGGGCGGGTCGATGAGGTGCAAGGTGCGAAGGAACGCTTCGAACACCACCACGTCGTCGGCGGCGACGGCCATCATGCGGCCGGTGTACCAGTTGAGGAACCGCTTGGGTATCGCACGCCAGCCATCTGTCGGCGCGACGGCGTAGTCGTTGAGTCGATTGGACAGCCAGATGGGGCGCACGATCTTCGCGGTCCTGCGAAAGAACGGCCCGCTCAGGTCGTCGGCGTCGCCATTGGCGAGGCAGCGACGCAGCGCCTTCGCCTGCAGCACCGCCGACGTCATGCCTTGCCCGTAGACGGGGTTGAAACTGCAGATGGCGTCGCCGATGACGAGGAATCCCTTCGGGAATCGGTCCAACTTGTCGTAGCGGCGCCACACGCTGGCGGGATAGTGCTGCGCGGTCACGTCGCCCAGTGGTTCGGCGGCGCGCAACGCGGCGGTGACGTGTGCCGGCATGAGGTCAGCTGCGAAGTCCAGGACGTCGGGCAGCTCGGTGGGTAGCCGACGTCCGGCCACGCCGATCAGCGTCAGGATCGCGGTGCCATTCTCGTAGGCCAACAGGCCTGCGCCGGTGGACTTTTGGAGCGTGGGGGCGACGACGGCGATCTTCTCGTCGAGCGATCCGGCGGGCACCTGGAAGAACTGACTCGAATAGCTCAGGTTCACCGCATACTTCTGCTCCGCCGGCCTGCCGTAGCCGTGCGCCTCGAGGAAGGCGGGCGTGCGCGCCGAACGGCCCGTCGCGTCGACGACGAGGTCGGCGTCGATCACCCGCTCCTCGGCAGTCCCCCGGTGGGCGACACGGACACCGGTGACGCGATCGGCTTGCCCCAGGATCGGCTCCACCACGTCGTGCCCGTCCACGATCGTGACGTTCCCGATCGCACGCACCCGGCGCCGGACGTGCGCCTCCAGCAGTGGGCGGCTGGCCGAACACACGATCATGGCTTCGGGATCGGCGAGTTCCCCCGACTGGGCCAACTCCTGTTCGGCGACCCGCATGTAGATCTGCACGGGATTGCGGCCGTCCACGACATCGGCACCGGCGGTGACGAGCTCATCCCACAGTCCCGGAAACAAGTCGGCCACAGCGGACGATCCGCGGCTCAACAACATGTGCAAGTGCTTGCCCTGCGACGCGCCTCGCCGTTGAATTGCGTTCTCGGGCAAGTCATCACGCTCCACCAGCGTGACGGATTCGTAAACGTCCGACAACACGCGGGCGGCGAACAGCCCACCCAAACTCGCGCCACAGACCACCGCATGTCCTCGACGCTCGCGCACTGAAACTCCTCCCGGCCGGCTCTTCCCCGCGGTCAGACTCACATCGGCCGCACACGCCTGTCCTGGCTTCGAGGTCTCATCTCCATGAGAATCCACGCAGGCGTCGTGGCAATATCCCGGCGACGCTAGAAGATCTAGCCACCGACGCTGGTACCGTGTGGCCATGCACACCGTGGCCGTCCTGGCGCTGCCCGACGTCATCGCCTTCGACCTCACCACCGCCGTCGCGGTGTTCGGACGAGTCCCACTTGCCGACGGCACCAACGGATATGACGTCGTGGTGTGCGGGAGCGAACCGATCGTCACGGCGGGACCGCTGCGCATCGGCACCGACCACGGCCTGGAGGCACTGACCAAGGCGGACACGATCATCGTCCCCGGCTGCAACGACGTCACCGTCGACGTCCCGGAGCGGGTCATCCACGCGCTGCGGTCGGCGTTCGCCGTAGGCACCCGCATCGCTTCGATCTGCTCGGGCGCGTTCACGCTGGCCGCCGCCGGACTGCTCGACGGCAGGCGCGCGACCACGCACTGGATCGCCGCGGACCTGTTCCGCGCGACGTATCCGGCCGTCGACCTTCATCCCGATGTGCTCTACGTCGACGAGGGGCAGATCCTGACGTCCGCAGGCGCCTCCGCCGGGATGGATCTGTGCCTGCACATGGTGCAACGCGACCACGGCGCCGCAGCGGCAGCCGCCGCGGCCCGGCTCGCCGTCGCTCCCCTGCACCGCAGTGGAGGCCAGGCACAGTTCATCGTCCGAAACCAGTTGCCCGCCAAGCGGATCGGGGAGAGGACCGAGCTGGACGACGTGCTGGCGTGGATCGAGCTGAATGCACACCGCGAGTTGACGTTGGCCGACATCGCGCAACGCGCCGCGATGAGCATCCGCACGATCAACCGCCGGTTTCAGGCCGAAACCGGACAGACTCCGATGCAGTGGGTCACCGGCGTGCGGATCCGCCACGCGCAGGAATTGCTCGAAGGCACCTCATACGGCGTGGAGCGGATCGGCAGGGAGGTCGGGTTCACCTCGTCGGCCAACTTCCGCGAACAGTTCCGCCGGCTCACGGGAGTCGCGCCGCAGAGTTACCGCAACACATTTCGTGAACGCCTCGCCGGCTAGATGTACTGACCTGAGAGGTTAGGTACACGGCTGGCTGGGGTTGACCTTTGAGTGCTGTGTGGCCACGGCGGTCAGGCCGTGGCCGTGGCGATCAGTGCCGCGATCGGGAAGCGCACCTTGCCGTCGTCGCCGACGAATCGGTCCAGCACCACCGTGGCTCGCTGACACAGTCGGGCGAACTGGTCATCGTCGACGCCCTCGGCCAGCGTCCAGCCCCTTATCTCGGTGTGCATCCAATCATCAAGCGACGCGAACGAGGCGCAGCCTTCGCGCCGTTGCACCGCGACGTCGGGGAACGATGTCTGCATCAAGTCCCCGAGTGCGTCAGCTGTGCCAATGCAGAAGGGCGCACGCAGCGCCGCAGCCGCCCAATCGCCGATCTCGTCGCCGAGCAAGTCGACCATTGCCGCATATCCCGGCGATTCGTCTATGGATGCCCAGGTCGCCACTGCGATTCGCCCTCCCGGGCGCACTACGCGTGCCACTTCCCCGAGGGCCCTTTCGACGTCCTCAAAGAACATCAACGCGAATTGGCAGGTCAAGCAGTCGATTTCGTCGTCATCAACCGGCAGTCGTTCGGCCACGCCGCGGCGGATGTCGACGTCCGGCGCCAAGCGCTTGGCGACTGCGAGCATGCCCTCGTTCGGATCAACGACTATGACCCGGCCCTCCGGGGCCACACGGTGCCGCGCCGCGCGTGCCACGACGCCGGTCCCGGCGCCGAGGTCGAGGACGCGGTCCCCCGCCGTGGGATGAACCGCGTCGAGCATCGACTCGACCCACTGGCCGAACAGTGCCGGAACGAAGAATTTCTCGTAGACCTCCGCGGCAGCCGACGAGACTTGACCGGTGGCGGCGTCTGAGGGACCTGTGCTCACGAGTCCATGCTGCGCCGCTCGGCCCGGCCCGTGAAGTTCGGATTTAGAACCCTGGGCCGGATCACCGTGGGACCATCCTGAGATGGGCACGTATCGCCAATACTGTCCGATCGCCAGGGCCTCGGAAATCTTGGCCGAGCGGTGGAACCCGCTGATCGTGCGCAACATGTTGTACGGCGCGGATACCTTCTCGGCCATCGCCAGGGGCGTGCCAACGATGTCGCGCTCGATGCTGCTCAAGCGGCTCAACGAACTCGAACGCGCGGGCGTCATCGAATCTCGACTCAAACAAGACCGACGAGGTCATCTCTACTCGCTCACGGAAGCCGGCGCCGACCTCGGAGGCGTCATCACAGCGCTCGCAATATGGGGTGAACGCTGGGTGGAGACCACGACCGAACACTCCGATCCCGGTTTCGCCGTGTGGGCATGGAGCCAATTCCAGCTGGACCATTCCGCACTGCCGGTGGGACGCATCGTCGTCGCCTTGGTCTTCCCGGACGAACCGCCGACCAATCGCCGCTACTGGCTGCTGATCGAGCACGGTGCGGCAGAAGTCTGCTACTCCGATCCCGGTGGGGATCCAGACCTCACCGTCGAGGCCAAGTCGATCGCGTTCGTCGATTGGCACCGAGGCCAGCGGACCTGGCCGGACGTAGTGCGGTCGGGCGACATCACGCTCACCGGCCCAGCTTGGCTACGCAAGTCATTTCCGGCGTGGAATTCGCACAAACCGGTCGTTACCGCGTGACTGCCAGCACCGCCGCGGCCAACTCGGGCCGGCACACGACGAGGTCCGGCAGCAACGGGTCGGCCCGGTTGTAGACCAACGGCGAGCCGTCGATGCGCGACGTGTGCAGACCGGCAGCGCGGGCCACGGCGACCGGCGCAGCGGAGTCCCATTCGTACTGCCCACCCGCATGCACGTACACGTCGGCCAACCCCTGCACGACGGACGCGACTTTTGCTCCCGCCGAACCCATTTCGACCAGCACGCCGTCGAGGGCGTCGCGCACGGCCAGCGCCACGGCCGGCGGCCGGGTCCGCGAGACCACGATGCGTGGCTTGGCCGGGGCAGGGGGCGGGGCGGCGACGTTCGGCGTGGCCAGCGTGATGCCCTGCGCGGGAAGGGCGACGGCCCCGGCGATCAACTCGCCGGCCTGCCACAGCGCCACATGCACCGCCCAGTCCTCGCGGCCGAGTTCGGAGAACTCCCGGGTACCGTCGAGCGGGTCGACGATCCATACCCGCTCGGCGCTCAGTCGCGTGGAGTTGGCCTTGTCTTCGGCGGACGCCTCCTCGGACAGCACCGCGTCGTCGGGACGATGCTCGGCCAGCGCATCCATCAGATATTCGTGAGAACGCTTGTCCCCGGCGGCCTTCCGCTCGGCACCGGTAGCGTCGGCGAGCTCCGCGCGTACCGCCAGCAGCAGTGCACCGGCCTCGGTGGCCAGCTGCGCGGCGAGCTGATGATCGGACTCGACGCCGGTCACCGCGGTGCACTGATCATGTCGATGACCTGCTGGGCCAAGTCTTCCACCGATTGCTCCGGCGTGAGTCGCAGATCCGGGTTCTTCGGCCGCTGGTAGGGGCTGTCGATGCCGGTGAAGTGGGTGATCTCCCCCGCCCTCGCCTTGGCGTAGAGCCCCTTGGGGTCTCGACGCTCACAGTCCTCCAGCGGCGTATCGCAGAACACCTCGAAGAAGTCGTAACCCTGATCGGCGTGCACCCGCCGGGCCAGCTCCCGATGCTCCTCGAGCGGGCTGATCGCCGGGACGAGCACGATCTGACCGGAATCGGCGAGCAGGGTCGCGACGTGGGCCAGCCGGCGCAGGTTCTCGGCGCGGTCGGCCATCGAGAAGCCGAGGTCGGCGTTGAGTCCGTGCCGCAGGTTGTCACCATCGAGAACGTATGCCGGGCGGCCGCTTTCGAGCAGCTTCTGCTCGACGAGCATGGCCACCGACGACTTGCCCGATCCGGACAGTCCGGTGAACCAGACCGTGCTGCCCCGCGACAGCCGGTCCTCGGCCGTGACGAGGTTCTTGTGCCGCACGGCGTTCGGGGTGGCGGTGCGGGTCGCGGCGGGTGACGTGTCGCGGACCATGCCCGCGGCGACGGTGCCGTTGGTGTCGGGGTCGATCAGGATGAACGAGCCCGTCGCCGAGTTGCGTGAGTACTCGTCGAGCAGCAGCGGTACCTGCGAGCGCAGGGTGACGCGGCCGAGTTCGTTGAGCTTCAACGCCGTTGCGCCCTTGTCGCGGTGCAGCGTGTTCACGTCGAGCCGGTAGTCCAGCCCGGTCACCTTGACGCGGGTGGTCCGGGTGGTCTGCTTGATGACGTAGTCGCGGCCGGGCTCCAGCGCGGCGTCGTCGGCCATCCAGCACACCGTCGCGTCGAACTCCTGCGTGGCGTGGGGCTGGTTGTTGACCCGCGTGATCATGTCGCCGCGCGAGACGTCGATGTCGTCGGCCAGGCTGATCGACACCGCCATCGGCGGAAACGCCTCGGCCACCGGCCCATTCGGGCCTTCGATGGTGGTGATGCGACTGGTCTTGCCTGCCGGCAGGATCGCGACCTCGTCACCGGGACGCATGACGCCGCTGGCCACCGTGCCGGCGTAACTGCGGTGGTCGGCGTGCTCGCGGGTCTGCGGCCGGATGACGTACTGAACCGGGAACCGCACGTCGACCAGGTTGCGGTCGCCGGCGATATACACCTCTTCGAGGTGGCTCAGCAAGGCCGGGCCCTCGTACCAGGGCGTGCGCTCCGACTTGGTGACCACGTTGTCGCCGTTGAGCGCCGACAGCGGGATGGACGTCACGTCGTGCACGTCCAGGCGCGCGGCGAACTCGTGGAAGTCGTCGCGGATCTTCTCGAACCGCTCCTGATCCCAGTCGACGAGGTCCATCTTGTTGACCGCCAGCACGATGTGCCGGATGCCGAGCAGCGACGCCAGGAAGGCGTGCCGCCGGGACTGTTCGAGCAGGCCGTGCCTGGCGTCGACCAGCACGATCGCCAGCTGCGCCGTCGAGGTGCCCGTCACCATGTTCCGGGTGTACTGCGTGTGCCCCGGCGTGTCGGCGATGATGAATTTCCGCTTGGGCGTGGCGAAGTAGCGGTAGGCGACGTCGATCGTGATGCCCTGCTCCCGCTCGGCGCGCAGGCCGTCGGTCACCAGAGCCAGGTCGGTGTAGTCGTTTCCGCGCTCCTTCGAGGTGCGCTCCACCGACGCCAGCTGGTCCTCCATGACGGCCTTGGAGTCGAACAGCAGCCGACCGATCAGCGTCGACTTGCCGTCGTCGACCGAACCGGCAGTCGCGAGCCGCAGCAACGTAGCCATCAGAAATATCCCTCTCGCTTGCGGTCTTCCATGCCGGCCTCGGAGATCCGGTCGTCGGCGCGCGTCGCCCCGCGCTCGGTCAGTCGGGACACGGCCGTCTCGGCGATCACCTCGGACACCGTGGCGGCGTTCGACTCCACACAACCCGTGCAGGTGACGTCGCCGACGGTGCGGAAACGCACGACCTTCTCGACCACCTCCTCGTCCTTGCGCGGCTGCAGGTACTTGTGCACGGCCAGCAGCATGCCGTCGCGCTCGAAGACCTGCCGCGGGTGCGCGTAGTAGATCGACGGCAGCTTGATCTTCTCGGCGCCGATGTAGGACCAGATGTCGAACTCGGTCCAGTTCGATATCGGGAACGCGCGGATGTGCTCGCCCTTGTGGTGCCGTCCGTTGTAGAGGTTCCACAGTTCGGGCCGCTGCGCCTTGGGATCCCACTGGCCGAACTCGTCGCGGAAGCTGAACACGCGCTCCTTGGCGCGGGCCTTCTCCTCGTCGCGGCGGGCGCCACCGAAGGCGGCGTCGAACTTGTTCTCGCGGATGGCCCGCAGCAGCGTGAAGGTCTGCATGGGGTTGCGCGACGGGATGGTCTCGACGACCCGGCCCGCGTCGATGTCGTCCTGCACCTTGGCGACGACGAGGCGCACCCCGGACTCGGCGACGAGCTCGTCGCGGACCTGCAGCACCTCGTCGAAGTTGTGCCCGGTGTCCACGTGCATCACCGGGAACGGCAACCGGCCGGGCCGAAATGCCTTGAGCGCCAGGTGCAGCATGACGATCGAGTCCTTGCCGCCGGAGAACAGCAGCACGGGCTTCTCGAACTCCGCGGCGACCTCGCGGATGATGTGGATGGCCTCGGCCTCCAGCGACCGCAGGTGGCTCAGCTCGTAACGGGCCGCCTGCGGATCGACGTCCGCGACCGCAGTCACGCCTTCACCACTAAGTTGGTAGAGTTAACCAGAATTGCAAGCATAACCAGGAATGTAACCGGCGGCCCCGCGCCGTGTCAACGCTGTCCCTAGTCCCGAGCGCCGCTGACGTGGGCGCCCGCATCCCCGGGCAGCCGCAGCGATTCGATCAGCGTCACCGCCATGAGCGCGCCGAGCACCAGGAACGTCGCCGGGTAGGACGTCAGCTGACTCAGCAGCAGCGCCGCCACCGCGATGCCGAGGCCTGCGGCCAGCTCCTGCACCGAGGCGTTCAGCGTGTTGGCGTGGGTGAGCTCGTCCCCGTCGACGTCGGAGAACGCCAGGCTGTTGTAGGCGGTGAACCCGATCGAGCGCAGCGCGCCACTGAGATAGAGCACGACGGCGATGACCGCGACCGGGAGCCCCGGCCGCAGCGCGGCCAGTAGTGCGAAACAGCCCACGGACGCCACCCCGTTGACCAGCAGGACGGTGCGGATGCCGAACCGTCGCATCAACGGAGTGGTCGCCGGTTTGATGGTGAGATTGCCTGCGAACAGCGCGGCCACCATCAGGCCGGCCGCGAACGGCGTCCAGCCGAACTCGAGCTGGAACTGCAGCGGCAACAGGAACGGCACCGCGGTGATCACCATCCGGTAGAGGGATCCCGCCGAGACCGTGATGCGAAGCGTGCGCACCCGCAGTACCCGCAGCGCCACCAGCGGGGCACGCGAGCGCAGCAGGTGCCAGAGCGCGACGCCGAGCAGCACCACCGCACCGGCCGCGCAGGCGGCGACGAGCAGCCAGTGAGTGCCGCTGACCCTGACGTTCTCCAGCGCCAGCAGGGCCGCGGCGATACCGCCGCCCAGCAGCACCATGCCCGGCCAGTCCAGGGGTCGGACGGCTGGCGCGGGCTCTCCACGAATCAGCTTGAGCGCCAACAGGAACCCGATGATGCCGAGGGGGATGTTGACCACGAAGATCCACCGCCAGCTACCCAGGGTCGCGATCGCACCGCCGAGCACTGGTGCGAGCACGGGAGCCGCCAGCGCGGGCCAGGTCAGCAGCGCGATCGCCCGGACCAGATCTGATTTGGCGCTGTAGCGCAGGACCGCCAGCCGCCCGACGGGCACCATCATCGCCCCGCCGATGCCCTGCGCCACCCGCATCCCCACCAACATGGGCAGCGAGGTGCTCAGCGCGCAGCCGACCGACGCAAGGGTGAACACCACGATGGCCGCGAGGAACACCCGGCGGATGCCGAACCGGTCGGCCATCCAGCCGCTCGCCGGAATGAGCACCGCGACGGTGACGAGGTAGGCGGAGATGGCCACGTTCACGTCGACGGCGTCGACGCCGAACGAGGAGGCGATCAGCGGGATGGCCGGCGTGATGATGGTGGCGTCGAGGATCTCCATGAAGAACGCGCCCGCCACCAGCAGTGCCATCCCGCGTGGGAACCGTGAAGGGTTCTCAGGTGCAGACACTGGACGCAATCTAGTCCAGCCGGCTATCCCGCCGCTGCCGTGACTTGGGTCAGCCGTCGAGCACGAACTCGATCCGTCGCGCGCAGATGTCGGCGAGGTCGACGCCCGGGATCGCGAACATGCGGTTGAGCCGGATCAGCGCGACCGCCAGCAGCAGCGGCGCCGTGACGTCGCCGAATCCGACGTTGCCGATGCGATGCCCCACCGCGTTCTCGTAGCGATCGATGGTCTCGTCGCGACTCGGGGTGCCCGGCGCGGGCGCGTTGCCGGGCAGCGGACTGCTGACCCAGTCGGTCATCAACAGCCACGCGATGTCGGCGGCTTGATCACCGAGATAGGCGATCTCCCAGTCCAGCGCCGCGACCGGCGCCAGGTCCCGGCCGTACAACACGTTCGACATCCGGCTGTCGCCCCAGCACAGCCCGATCCGGTCCGGCACGTATGAATGCCCGTCCAGCCAGTCGAGCGCACGTAGGAACGTCGGGTGGATCGGCTTGTCGCCGTAGGCCCAGCCGATGGCGTACCGCAGGAAGTCGGCCAGCGCCTGCGATCCGTCGGACGGCAGTGCGAGGAAGCCCAGCCGGTAATCCGCCGGGTCCAGCCGGTGCACGGCGGCGATCAGGTCGACGCAGCCGTTCCACAGCGTCGCCCTGCCGGCGTCGTCGGTCTCGGCGAACAGGCCGGCCTGGTGGTACGGCGGAACGTCGCTGACGCCGACGACGTCGTCGATGCGATCCATCACCAGGTACGGGGTGCCCAGCGCCTCGGCCGACGCGTCGATCCACCGCACCGTCGGCACCGGGATCGGTGACGGCGCGAGCCGTTGCATGACGAGGTACTGCCTGCGCAGGTCGTAGTCCGGCAGGATCTGATACTCCGGCGGCCTGCGGAACACCAGGCCCGCCGTCCCGCCGTCGTCGAGACCGACGACGTCGAACAGGAACGTCTCCGTCGAGAACCCACCCGGGGACGGCGTCCAGTTGGCGATCGTGGCGTCGGCTGCACCCGGAAGCCGTTCGCGGACAATGGCTTCGAGCGCGCTGGGGAGCTGATCGGCGGCCACGCGCGCCGGTGTCACGCCCGTCACGTCACCAGCCCGTGTAGCCGTAGCGGGGGTACGCCCCGACGAACACCATCTCCACCAGCCCGTGGCCGGTCTTGGGTCCGATCGGCCCGTCCATTCGTCACTTCACACAGCGTCTCGGACAGGAAGCTGACCGGACGGATGGCGTCGAGGTCGTCGGCGTCTACGGTGAACCCGTCGATGAAATCCCTTCCCCGCCAATGCCCGGAGGCGTAGCCGTTGACCTCCATGTAGCCGGCCAGGCCGGGCCAGAAGTCGCACAGCGGCGTCACCTCGATGGTGCTGGTGGTCCGGTCGCCGCGGTGCACGGTGAAGGTGCCGCCGCTGACCACGCGAAGGTCGTCGCGGAACTTCAGGTCGTGCTCGACGTCGATGATGGTGCCGGCGTCGCGGCCCGTCGCCAACGGGTAGAGCACCTCGCCTTCGAACTGCCAGCGCTCCCCCGTGCTGGTCTCGCGCTGCGCGAAGTGCACCAGTTCGTCGTCGAACTCGAAGATGCCCATGTAGTACAGCGTTCCCTCGGGGATCTCCTGCGGTTGCAGGTTGGCGCCCTCCGACAGGCTGCCGCCGCCAGGGCCGTTGCGGATGCCCCAGGAGTGGTCGCGGCCGAACCACCAACGCTCCGTGTCGATCTCGATGCGCTCGCCGTCGATCTCGATCCAGCCCTCGAGGTCGCCGTTCTGGTAGAACCGGCGGGCGTCCTCACTGACCCGGCCGCGGCTGCGATGGAAGGCGGGCGTCTGCTCGTAGGTCGGAAACTGGCCGCGCAGACGGAGATCCAGGCTCAAGCCCTGCTCATTGGGTGCGAGCACCGCGCGCACCGTGCGCAGTGGCTCCTCGACGCTGTAGGTGAAGGGCCCGACGGTGTAGGAGCCCAGCGGACCGGTCTCCGGGCTGAGCTCGGTGGACATCCGCACCACCTTGGTCTGCCCGCCGCGCCTGGTCACCATCGCGTAGGCGTCGGTGACGTTGCGGTTGGGGTAGCGCGCCATTCCGGTCATGACGTTGATGTCACCGGAGCGGTCGAACCCGTACATCACGATGCGCTCGGTCCACCGCAGGTCGCTCTGCTCGACGTGGTCGAACGTGGTGGGCAGTTGGTGGCAGAGCAGTTCGTCGTGCGGCGTCAGCATGGCGTCCCTTCCGAGGTAATTACGTTATGAGGTGTAACGTAACAGAATGTCCCGGCGTCGGATAGGTTTGCTGCCATGACCGTCGTGACGCCGTTGGGCCGCCCACGCAATCCCGCGAAGGACGTGGCCGTGCTCGAGGCCACCCGGGACCTGCTGGTCGAGGTCGGCTATCCGGGCACGACGGTGGTCGCGATCGCACGGCGCGCCGGCGTCGGCGCACCCACCATCTACCGGCGCTGGCCCTCCAAGGAGGCGCTCGTCGAGGACGCGGCGTTCGGCCACCCGCAGCCGGCGCCCGTGCCCGAGCCGACCGGTGACCTGCACACCGACCTGCGCGCCTGGGTCGCGACGTTCATCGACTTCCTGGCCGATCCGGTCACCCGTGCCGCCCTTCCGGGCCTGCTCGCCGCGTACCACCTCGACGAGGAGATCTACGAGCGTCTGGTGCTGCGCTCGGAGGCCGACGTCCGCGAACTCATGCGGGGCCTGCTGTCCGCGTCGTTGCCCGACCTGACGGGGACTGATCTCGACGACCGCGCCGACACGGTGTTCGACGTCCTCGTCGCGATGACCGTCGCGCGCGCGATGACCCGGGGCCTGACCGACCGGGACGAATTCTGCGACCGGACGGCCCAGGTCCTCGTCACCGTGGCACGGACGTAGCTTCGCCTACCCGAGAGGTAATTGAATCGCTTCTGCGTCGGCGGGCAGGATGACCGGGTGTCCACTCCCACTGGCGCCGACGTCATGGCGCAATTCATCCCGCAGTCACCCTTCGTCGCCAAGCTCGGTGTGGTGATCGACAAGCTCGACGACGACGAGGTGCGGTTGCGTCTGCCCTGGGATCCGACGAACACGACAATCGGCGACATGGTGCACGGCGGCGCGATCGCCACGCTCGCCGATCTGACCGTGATGGCGGCCGCCTGGTGCGGTGCGCAGGTGCCCGACAACATGCGCGGCGTCACGGTGTCGATGGCCTTGGACTACATGGCGCCTGCGCGGGCCACCGAGCTGATCGGCGTCGGCCGCGTGCTGCGGCGGGGCCGGTCGTTGGTCAACTGCGAGGCCGAGATCCTCGATCCGGCAGGCACTCTCGTCGCCAAGGCGTTGGCGACGTACAAGGTGGGCTGAAACTAGCCGTTCGGCGTGATGACGGCGCGGCCTTGAATCTTGCCGTGGTGCAACAGGTCATAGGCGTGTGCCGCATCGTCGAGCGGGAAGTGCTCGACGAGCATTTTGATATTGCCAGTCTGCGCGAGCTCGATCACCTCGATCAGTTCGGGAATGGAACCCCAGAACGGAGATGCGACGGCGCATTCGTGCGGTGGGCTGGAGAAGCTCACCGGCAGCGCGGCGTTGCCGACTCCGACGATGGTCAGGTGACCGAGCACCCGCGCCACCTGTGCGGCCATGCTCAGCGTCACGTCGACGCCGACGAAGTCGAGGACGACCTCCGCGCCTTGTCCGCGGGTCATGTCCTTGACCTGCTTGACGGCGTCCGCACCCGAGACCAGCGCCGCGTCGGCGCCCATCTCCTTGGCGATCTTCAGCTTGCCTTCCGAAGTGTCCACCGCGACAACGGTCGTCGCCGAGCAGAGCGCCCTGAGCACCTGAATGGCCATCTGCCCGAGCCCGCCAGCACCGATCACGACGGCCGTGGAGCCCGGCCCGAGCAGGTGCAGCGAGCGCTTCACCGCGTGGTAGCTGGTGAGTCCTGCGTCGGTGAGCGGCGCCGCTTCCCGTGGATCCAGGCCGCCCAGCGGTATCAAGTAGCGCGTCGCCGGGACGAGCAGGTATTCGGCCATTCCACCGTTGGTTCCGCCCAGCCCGCCCGGGCTCGGATATCCGGGGGTCTGGCAATAGTTCTCCATTCCCTGCCGGCAGTTCATGCACAGGCCACACCCCCACGGGCCGTAGACGACGACTGCATCGCCGGGAGCGAAACCCGTTGCGCCGGGCCCCATCGTCTCGATCCAGCCCGCGTTCTCATGGCCCAGCGTGAAGGGCAGCGCGAAGTCCCTATTCCCAGCCGGCGCTTCCAGCAGATGCAGATCGGAGTGACACGCCCCCGCACCACCAACCTTCAGCAGTACCTCCCCCGGGCCTGGCTCGGGCACCGGCACGTCCCGGAGTTGGCCCGGCTGTTGCCATTCGACGAACTGGAAGGCTTTCACCGTCAGTGCGCCTGAATCCCCGTCGCTGCGCTCGCCTCGACGATCCGGTCGAACTGGACCTCGAGATGCAGGGGCCCGCGGAACACCTGGTTCACCCGGTAGGGCGGCGGGTCGACGACCAGGCGCGGGCTTTGGACGCGCCGCAGGAAGGTCTCAAGGGCGATGTTGACCTCGAGGCGCGCCAGCGGACCACCTACGCAGCTGTGGACTCCGCGGCCCCAACCCACGTGCTGGTTGTCGGGGCGCCGGATGTCGAACTTCTCGGGGTCGGGGAATCGCTTGGGGTCGCGATTTGCTGCGCCGTACAGGAGATGCACCGCCGAGCCGGCGGGGATGACGGTCCCGCCGACCTCGACGTCCGCGGTGACGCTGCGGCTGGGGAAGAACTGGACGGCGGACTGGAGCCGCAGGACTTCCTCGATGGCCTTGGGAATCAGTTCCGGTTTCTCCCTGAGCAATTCGATGGACTCGGGATTGCGCAGCAGCGTCAACACGCAGTGCGCGATGGTGTTGACCGTCGAATCGTGACCGGCGATCAGCAGCAGCATCGCGTTGGCCGCAGCCTCTTCGGGCGTCATCGGCCCATCCGGGCCGTCCTTGTCGTTCACCAGCTTGGACAGCACGTTGTCCTGCGGGTCCGTCAGGAACCCCTGAATGAGATCGGCCATGTACGCAGTGAGCGCCGCGGTACTTTCCTTGCCCTTCTGCCGACGCGCCTGGCCTTCTTCGGTGGCTGCGTCAGGTCCCATGTCGGCGCCGGCCATGAAGTCGAAGATCCAACCGTGAAAGGTGGGTTCGTCCTTGAGCGGCACACCGAGGATCTGGCAGATCACAGCTACGGGGACAGGGTAGGCGTAGTCGTCGACGACGTCGAAGGTATTGCCGCCCTTGGCTTTGAGGCCGTCCAGCAGATCGTCACAGAGCGTTTGGATACCGGACTCCATGTCGGGAATGACGTCCGGCGAGTGCGGCGGCGCAAAGTGCCGCATCACCTGTCGACGCTGCCTGTCGTGCTTGGCTGGGTCGGACACGATGAGGCTGGGCTCGCTGCCGTAGGCCTCCATGTGCTCGGCGCCGACGTCGGGTTGCGTATGCGCCGCGGGCTTGGCCGAGATCGGGCTGCGACTGATGTCGGAGCTGACGTGCGGGTCGTGGGCCAGCGTCAGGAGCTCGCGGTAGCCGGTGACGACGTAGACCTTGTCGGCCACTTGCACGACGGGCGTCTTTCGTAGCTCGTCGAAGAACCGATACGGATCATGGCGGTTCTCGTACCTCATCGCCTCGGTCCAGGCGGTTTCTGCGGTTGTCATGAAACTCCTTGAGCGGAAGGGGCGTTAGCGGGCCTTGGGGCGGAACTCGGCCCCTCGCGACGTCGGGTCATGGCCGGTGAGGACGACGTCGGGAATGCCGGTCGGTTCCCTCGGGTCCGGGAAGCGGGCCGGGATGGGTTCCATGTTCTCGGGCGCGTCGTAGCCTGGCGGAGGAGGCGGGAACTGGGCCGACCGCTCGATCATCGCCGCGTAGTACTCCAGCCATTTGCCGTGGTTGAAGGTGATGGCTCCGACGATCCTGCCGTTCTTGCCGAAGGCCGCGGCGAACCGTAGATCCTCGACCGAGCCCTGGGTGAAGACGATCTCGTCACCAAAGGAGCAGACGCCGACACCCTTGATGTTGACGCCGAACTGACCCGACCAGAACTGCGGCAGCGGTAGGTGCGGGCGGCGGCCGGTCTCGAGGCTCACCATGTTGTGCGCCGCGGTCTGGGCGCCCAGCACTGCGGCGTCGACGTGCTCGATGGACATGAACTGGTACTCGTAGAGCACGTGCGGGGCCCGCGCGATGTCGCCGGCGACGAAGATGTTGTCAGTCACCACGCCGTTGATGTCGAACGCGCGGCAACCGGCGTCGCACGCCACACCCCAGAAGCCGGTAGCGAGTTGAGCGCCTTCGAGCCATTCGATGTTGCGGATGGAGCCCAGCGACGCGACCACCACGTCGACGTCGAGCATGGTCCCGTCGGAGAGCTGGGCGTGTCGCACGTGCCCGTCGGCATCACCCTTGAGCGCTTGGACCGCCACGCCGGTCCGCAGGTCAACCCCGGCGTCGCGCTGCATCTTGGCGGCGATGTCGCCGATCACTCCGCCGAGCGCACCGACCAGCGGGGCGCTGGATCGCTCGGCCACCGTGACATTCAGGCCGAGATCACGGCAGACCGAGGCCATTTCCGAGCCGATGAAGCCGGCGCCGACGATCAGCACCCGCTTTGGTTTGGCTTTCAACGCCGCCTGCAACTCGGCCGCGTCATCGCGCGTGCGCAGCGTGAACAAACCCTTCAGCTTGGCTTCTTCCGGATTGAACCACTGCCGGGACCGGACCCCGGTGGCGATCAGCAACCGGTCATAGGGCACCTTGTCGCCGTTGGCCAGCAACACCTCGCGGTTTTCCCGGTCCAGGCTGGTCGCCGCCACGCCCAGGCGCCAGTCGGCGTCGATCGCCCGCAGCCGCGGCAACTTGGTGTTCTCCGCAGGCACCCATCCCTTCAGCACCTGCTTCGACAGTGGCGGGCGGTCGTACGGCTCGTGCACCTCGTCGCCGATCAGAGTCAAGGAGCCGGTGAAACCCTCGTCTCGCAAGGCTTCTGCCGCGCGGAGACCCGCCAGGGAAGCACCGACGATGACGATCCGGCCCTCGGCCTTGAACGTACTAACCAGGTCGGAAATCAGTGACGCCGTGGTCATTTCGTCGTCCGATCCGCGGGAGGGTCCATCTCCGCGATGATCGCCTGCACCGGGCAGGACGCCACGGCCCGCGCGACCCGCTGGCGTTGCGAGTCATCGGGATTCGGGTCGTAGGCCAGCGCTTCCTCGCCCTGCAATTTGAGGACGTCCGGTGCCAGAGGGACGCATTGCGCGTATCCGAGGCACCGGTTCAGATCCACGACAATGCGCATTGCTCCGGCTCCTTCTCAACCGACGCTGAGGGCTGGTCAGCGACGCTCCCGAGATTCGGGGGAACTGTGCTGACGCTACGGTAAATTGAGCGCCGAAATATGGCTTTCACCACAGTTCCGCGCTGCCGAACAATCGAGCAGCCCGACGTTCCCTCCGACTAGATCGGCGCGTTCGCCGGCTGGAACACCCCGGAGGCGTCGGCGTCCTCTTCGGCGCGGATGACGTGGACCACGGCGTTGATCAGGGCCAGATGGGTGAACGCCTGCGGGAAGTTGCCAAGATGCCGGCCGGTGCGCGGCTCGATCTCCTCGGCGTACAGATGCAACGGGCTGGCGAACGACAGCAGCCGCTCGCACAGATGCTTGGCCCTGCTGACCTCGCCGATCTCGACCAGCGCGGACACCAGCCAGAACGAGCAGATGGTGAAAGTGCCTTCCTCGCCGGACAATCCGTCGTCGGTCTCCTCAACGCGGTAGCGCAGCACCAGTCCGTCCTCGGTCAATTCGTCGGCGATGGCCAACACCGTCGCCCGCAGCCGGGGATCGTCGGCAGGCAGGAATCGGGTCAGCACCGCCAACAACAGCGAGGCATCCAACGCGTCGTCGCCGTAGCGCTGCGTCAGCACGCCGCGGGAGTCGACACCGTGGGCCAGGATGTCGGCCTTGATCTCCTCGGCGATCGCCCGCCACTGCTGCATGTAACTGGTCCAGCCATGTATCTCGGCCAGCTTCGCGCCGCGATCGAGCGCCACCCAGCACATGATCTTGCTCGAGGTGAAGTGCTGCGGGTCGCCGCGCACCTCCCAGATGCCGCGGTCGGGCTCGCGCCAGTGCTTGATCGCGTCCTCGACCTGCTTCTTGAGCACCGGCCACAGGTTCTCGGGAATCTGCTCGCGCGACTTGGCGTGCAGATACACCGAATCCAGCATCGAACCCCAGACGTCGTGCTGGCGTTGGTCATAGGCGCCGTTGCCGATCCGGACCGGACGGGCGTTGTCGTAACCGGACAGGTGGTTGAGCTCCTCTTCGACGAGCCGCTGCTCGCCGCCGACGCCGTACATCACTTGAAGTTCGTGTGGCTCACCGTGATTGGCGCCCGACACGTCGGCGATGAAGGCAAAGAAGTCGTCGGCCTCGCGATCCAGCCCCAACGTGTACAGCCCCCACAGCGCGAACGTCGAATCCCGGATCCACGAATAGCGGTAGTCCCAGTTGCGTTCACCCTGAGGGGTTTCCGGCAGAGACGTGGTGCTCGCGGCGAGCAGCGCTCCGGTCGGCGCGTAGCTCAGCCCCTTCAGTGTCAGCGCGCTGCGCTGCAGGTACCCCCGCCACGGGTGGTCGGGGAAATCGCCGATGTTGATCCACTGCCGCCAGCATTCGCTGGTCTTCCACATCTTGTCGGACGCCTCTTCGTAGGTCTGCGGAGCGGCGTTCGAGGAGAAGCTCAACGCGACGAAGACGTCGTCGCCCTCCTTCAGCCTGGTTCGGGCCCGCGCCTGACGCCCGTCCAGCCCGAGGCGCAGGTTGGTGGTCAAACGAAGGGTCGGATGCGCTTCCGGGTCGCGCTTCGCCCGGGCGATCGCCTCGCCGTATCCCTCCGCCGCGTACTCCCACTCGGCGACGTTGCGGTGGTAGTCGAACGACGGCTCGCAATCCATCACCAGTTCGACGGTGCCGCTGACGCACTTCACCGTCCGCAGCAGCGTGTGCTCGGCATCCCAGTCCATCGGCGTCCGGCGATGGGTGCGCGAGCGGTGCTCGACGTCGTGCCACGGACTCATCACCAGGGTGTCGCGGACGATCATCCAGCCGGTGTGGGTCTGCCACGTGGTCTCCAGGATGAGACTGCCGGGCAGGTAGCGCCGCGCGGAGGGCACTGAGATGCCGTAGGGGCTGATCCGGAAGTGCCCGGCGCCGCGATCAAGGATGGCGCCGAACAGGCTTGGTGAATCGGGGCGCGGTGCGCACAACCACTCCACCGACCCGGCCGACGAGATCAGGCAGGTGTTCTCGCAATCGGACAGGAAGGCGTAGTCCGCGATCGGCGGAAACGGGTTCCGCAGATTGCTCGGTGTGTGCGGAACAGGGGCGGTATTGAGCTGTACGGCGGCGCCACCTTCGTCCGCGGGTGTCGTGCTCTGCAAGACCATCCCGACATCATCGACTGCCGGGCGCCCGTGCGGGGCATTTGCCCGGCATTGATCGGGTCGCTCAACTGATCAACGGTGAGCCGCTCGATTCCAGCGACGGCCCGATCGCATCCAACGAGCCCAGCCTGCGCCCCTTGCCCCAGCCGATCCGTTCCCGGTAGCTACCCAGCAGGCCATGGTCGACCAACGCCTGCTCGTCGGCGGCGATCGACGTTTCGGACTGCGGAGAGGTGTACGGCGAGACGAACAGCGCGTCGACCGGGCAGTTCGCCTCGCACTGGAAGCACGTCTGGCAGTCGCCGTGTCGGCTGATCACCGGAATGCCGTCGACGCCGCGATCGAACACGTTCGTCGGGCATACGGTGATGCACTTGTCGCACGCGATGCAGCGCTCGGCCGACACCAACTCGATCACGATGCCACCGCGGCCACGGGTGTCGACTGCTCGGGACGCACCCAGACGGAGTCGAGGCCGCCGGTGGTCAGGCGACGACGCTGCGCCTCGTCCTGCTCGGGAAAGTCCAATCTCTTCGCCATGCCGCGGGTTTCGGTTCGCGCCAACGCCGTGTGGTACATCCAGCGCGCGTGCGCGGTCATTGCCGCCGCCTGCCGGTTGCGCACCAACTGCTCGCCCTCCCCCGCGAGCGAATCCCGTACGTCCGACCAGATTCCGTCGAGCACCTCGAGTGACGCGGTCAGCACCGAGCCGCGGCGCAGATAGTTCTTGTCGTAGGGCAATACCTCGGCCTGCACGGCGGTCACCACTGCCCGGTGGTCGGCCGAGACGCGGGATCCCCGAGGCCGGGCACCGGCATCGCCGATCGCCGTCACCCGCCTGGCTGCCGCGTTGGATCCGAGCGACCTCGCATAGCGCGCCGAACCGCGTCCCGCCCACGTGCCGGACGAGATGGCCCACGCTGCGTTGTGGCTGCCGCCGCCGCTGAAGCCGCCGCAGATCAGCTCACGCGTCGCAGCGTCACCGGCAGCGTAGAGGCCGGCAACAGTGGTGGAGCAGTCGTCCTCGACGATGCGGATGCCGCCCGTGCCCCGGACGGTGCCCTCGGCGAGCAGGGTGACGGGGAACTTTCCCGGTGAAGGGGTCGATGCCCATGCGGTCGAAGGTGAGGAAGAAGTTCGGCTGGGCGCGCCGCATGGCCTCCCGCGCCTGCACGTCGGCGCGGTCGAGACGGCAGAACACCTTGCCCCGCAACAGCTCCGCGGCGATCGGCGACCGCTTCTGACCGCTCGCTCCCTCCAGTACGCTGCCGTCCTCGCGGTAGAAGGTGGCGAAGTGGTAGAACGCCGTCTTCGTCACCGACGTGCCCTCCGGGGCGATGCCGTAGGCGTTGGAGAACTCCATGCCGGACAGTTCCGCGCCTGCCTCGACGGCGAACAGCGCGCCATCGCCGGTATTGACGTCGCAGCCGAGGGCCTTCGACTGAAACGCGCAGCCGCCGGTCGCGAGCACGACGGCGCCGGCCCGAACCCGATAGCCCCGCTTGGCCTGGCGCTGGTAACCGACGGCGCCCGCAGCGACACCGGAGGCGTCGACGAGCAGCTCGGTGACCGGGCTGTGGTCGAGTATCCGGACGCCGGCCCGGCGCACCAGAATTCGCATGCGGCGCATGTACTCCGGCCCCTGCAGGCCCGTGCGCAACTGTTC
The DNA here is from genome assembly GCA_963849055.1 of uncultured Actinomycetota bacterium. Taxonomy (GTDB): domain Bacteria; phylum Actinomycetota; class Actinomycetes; order Mycobacteriales; family Mycobacteriaceae; genus Mycobacterium. Next base: position 489,683 of record CAWKFI010000006.1, on the reverse strand, counting down.
ACCGTCCGGACCGACGGGAAACGGAAAGCGGTGTGCCACGGCGAGTTCGTTGATCCGCTCGTAGGTCTCGTCGAGCACCCGCGTGGCCCAGCGCCGATCGGCGAGATACCCGCCGAGGGCTTCGCGGCTCGCCATGGCGGCCTCCCGCGCCACCGGGTCCGGCGGCACGTACCAGACGCCGGTGCCCGCCGACGCCGTCGCGCCACTGGTGCCGCAGTAGCCCTTGTCGGCGAGCACCACGTCGGCGCCCTCGCGCGCAGCGGTCAGCGCCGCCCACGTGGCGGCGGGTCCACCACCGACGACCAGAACGTCGGCGGCAAGGTCGATTGAGTCCGACAAGTCGAGGCCCACTTTCCACATCGTGAAAATCCGCAGCCAAACGTGTTCGATTCAGCGGCAGGACTTTTCGGAACGGCTTCACGCTAGCCCGGGCACGCCGTCGCGGACTACGCCTGCAATCGCGAGGATTTAAATCGCCGGTTGCCAAAACTGTTGTCCTGCCATCGGCCCAGCCGCCATCATCGGGGCCATGCGTTCCCGTCTCGCCGGATTGATGTCGGCGGCTCTCGTCATCGTCTCGCTCGTCTCGGCGTGCGGCTCGTCGTCGGACACCGCGACCACCGAGGACGGCAGGACGGTGATCCGCTACCAGGGTTGGGCCAGTCAGGTCACCTACCCCGAACTCGCCGAGAACCTCGGCTACTTCGGCAAGGTCAAGCTGCAGTGGGTCGGCAACACGACGAGCGGCCCGCAGGACATCCAGTCCGCCGCCACCGGCGACACCGACATCGGCGGGGCGTTCAACGGCGCCGTCGTGAAACTGGCCGCAGCCGGCGCGCCGATCACCTCGGTCATCGGGTACTACGGCTCGGACAAGGAGAACTTCACCGGCTACTACGTCCTGAACGACAGCCCGATCCACGGGGCCCGCGATCTGATCGGCAAGAAGTTCGGCATGAACACGCTGGGCGCCCACCAGGAATTCGTCATGCGGGAGTGGCTGCAACAGCAGGGGCTGTCCAACGACGAGATCAAGCAGGTCGAACTGACCGTCGTACCGCCGGTCAACGCCGAACAGTCGTTGCGGCAGGGCCAGATCGATGTCGTCGCCCTCAACGACATCTGGCGCGACCAGGGCATCGCACGGGGTGGCATCCGGCCGCTGTTCACCGACGGATCCTTGTTCGGCGACTTCACCTACGGCACCTACATCGTGCGCAACGACTTCTCGGCAGCGCAACGCGGACGCCGTCGCCGACTTCACCCAGGGCATCGCCCGCGCCATCCGGTGGGCCCAGGTCACGCCGCGCGACCAGGTGATCGCCAAGTTCAAGCAGATCATCGCGGCCCGCGGCCGCAACGAAAGCGCGGAGAAGGCCGACTACTGGAAGAGCACCGGTGTCGCCGGTCCCGGCGGGGTGATCGCCGAGAAGGAGATCCAGCTGTGGATCGACTGGCTGGTCCGCAACGGCGAGCTCGAGCGGGACAAGCTGTCCGCCAAAGATCTCTACACCAACGAGTACAACCCCTACGCCAACGGCACGTACCCGCAGAACTCGCGGACCCGACGGAAAGTCACTGGCAGCGAAATGACCGACACCACCGAAGCTTCGGCTCGACAACGTCACCAAGCAGTTCCCCATCCGGGGACAGAAGGCCGCCTTCACCGCCGTCGAGGACATCATCGATCGACGTCGCCGATGGCGAGTTCCTCGTGCTGGTCGGACCCAGCGGATGCGGCAAGTCGACGCTGCTCGATCTGCTCGGCGGCCTGACCACGCCGACGGCAGGCCAGATCCTGCTCGACGGCACGCCCATCACCGGGCCCGGCCTGGACCGGGGATCGTGTTCCAGCAGTACGCCCTGCTGCCCTGGCGCACCGCACGCAAGAACATCGAGTTCGGGCTCGAGGCCAAGGGACTGCCCGCCGCCGAACGCCGCGACCGCGCCGAGCACTACCTCGAGTTGGTGGGCCTGCAGGGCTTCGCCGACCGCTACCCGCATGAACTGTCCGGCGGCATGAAGCAGCGCGTCGCCATCGCCCGCAGCCTGGCGTTCGACCCCGAAGTGCTGCTGATGGACGAGCCGTTCGCCGCGCTCGACGCGCAGACCCGGGAATCGCTGCAGGACGAGCTGCTGCGGATCTGGGAAGCGACCGGCAAGACGATCCTGTTCATCACCCACGGCATCGACGAGGCGATCTACCTGGGCCAGCGGGTCGCGGTGCTCACCTCGCGGCCGGGCCGAATCAAGCGGGTGGTCGAGGTCGACATCGACCGCAGCGCCGAGGACGTGCGCTCCGATGCCGGCTTCCGCGCGCTGCGCCACCACATCTGGACGCTGCTGCACGACGAGGTCGAGCGCGCACGTTCCGAGGAGCTCGAGCTTTCGACGACCGAAGAGGTACAACATGTCTAGCGCCATCGCCGCCCCCACCGTCTCCGTCACTCCGCTGCCGGCGCCGCCGTCGACGACTCGACGACCGCCGCGGCAGCGGCACCATCGGCGCGCAGGCGGGTCGGCCGCGGTGGCGTGGCGCCTCGTCAAACCCGCCATCGCGATCGTCGCGTTCCTGGCGCTGTGGGAGATCGCGCCACGACTCGGGCTGGTCGACAAGGTGTTCCTGCCGCCGTTCAGCGAGGTGGCGGAGACGTTCGTCGCGCTGATCGCCAACGGCCAACTCGCAGAACACGTGTCGGCGAGCCTGTCCCGGGCACTGTCCGGCTTCGCCATCGCCGTCGTGGTCGCGATCCCGCTCGGGGTCGCGATCGCCTGGTACCGCCCGGTCGCGGACTTCCTCAACCCGATCCTGGAGCTGTTCCGCAACACCGCGGCACTGGCCTTGCTGCCCGTGTTCATCCTCATCCTCGGCATCGGCGAGACGTCGAAGGTCGCGCTGGTGGTGTACGCGTCGACCTTCCCGATCCTGCTGAACACCATCTCCGGCGTGCGCACCGTCGACCCGCTGCTGATCAAATCGGCCCAGTCGCTGGGCCTTCCGCCGATCCGGCTGTTCCAGAAGGTCATCCTGCCCGCCGCGGTGCCGACGATCTTCACCGGCCTTCGGATGGCGGCGGCCTCGTCCATCCTGGTGCTGATCGCCGCCGAGATGGTCGGCGCCAAGGCCGGATTGGGCTACCTGATCACCGCCTCGCAGCTGAACTTCCAGATCCCCAACATGTACGCCGGCATCGTCGCGATCGCGTTGGTCGGGCTGGTCTTCAACGGCGTGCTCGTGTTCGTCGAGAACCGGTTGTCGCGCTGGCGCACCACCACGGGCTAGGACGCTCGGCCCGACACGACTACAGCGTGACCTCGTTGAGCTTGCCGGTGGCGACGTCGAAGACGAAGCCGCGCAGCGACTCGTGCTTGGTCACGAAGGGGCTGGCCTCGATGCGGCGCAACGACTGGCGCACGTCCTCCTCGAGGTCGGGGAAGGCCTCGGCCGCCCATTCCGGCTTGAGACCGGTCTCGTCCTGGATCGCGCGCTTGAAGTCGTCGTCGGTGAACGTCAGCATCCCGCAGTCGGTGTGGTGGATGAGGATGATCTCCTTGGTACCGAGCAGCCGCTGGCTGATCGCCAGCGACCGGATCTCGTCGTCGGTCACCACACCGCCCGCGTTGCGGATGACGTGCGCCTCGCCGTCGGCCAGTCCCAGAATCCGGTAGACGTCCAGCCTGGCGTCCATGCATGCCACCACCGCGACGTGCTTGCTCGGCGGAAGCGGCAACGGACCCGAGAACTGGGCGGCGTACGCCTCGTTGTTCTTGAGGTACTCGTCGGTCACGGACATGTGGACCTCCTGGCGTAGACGGGCAGACGTCGTCGACTGACGCTACTGCGCGGCTACCCGGTCTTCGACGGTGAGAATCGGGCAGATTCCAAACATCACGCCTTGCGCCTGCAGGTCGTAGACGGTCGTGCCACCGACGTCGGTCTTGGTGAAGTGTTGCTCGACCCACGTCGTGATGTCGCTGGCGGCACCTTCGCGGTGGCCCATCGGTCCTCCGCGGTCGCCGTCGATGAAGTACCGCACCTGACCGTCGGCGACGTACTGCTGGAACTGCGCAAGGGTGGGTGACGGGTCTCCACCGGTGAAGCCACCGATCGCCATCAACGACGCTCCCGTCTTGAGTTCCAGATCACTCACGGTGAACGAGCCGACGGACGCTGCGGCCCAACGGTTATCGGCCTCCTTCACCAGCGACTCCAGCGCGGCGTTGTCCACGTTCCGGCCGAAGGGACCACCCTGCCGCTGGGCATCCGGGCCATCTTGCTTGCCGGGAGCGCCAGGGCCGCCGAAGCCGTCCATCTTCACGGGTCCGGACATCGTGCCCGGTCCGCTGTGCGACTGCGTCGCGTTGTACAGCGCGTACGAGGCACTTCCGGCGAGACCGAGGATCGCGGCCGCGACGGCGACCACCGCGGTCGCTCGGCCCAGCCGCTTACCGACCGCGAATGCCGCGGCCACGAGGATCGACCCGACGAGCACCACCCAGCGCAGCGCAGGCCACCAGTCCGGCGTCCGGTCCAGCAGGACGAAGGCCCACACCCCCGAGCCCACCAACATGGCCGCCAGCGTCAGGCGGGCCGACCAGGAGTCCTTGTGGCGCAGCAGTTCTGCCACCGAGATGCCGACGAGTGCGGCGACTGCCGGTGCAAGGGCGACGGTGTAGTAGGGGTGCACGGTGCCGTCCATGAAGCTGAAGACCGCTGCCGTCACCAGCAACCAGGTACCCCACAGCAGCAGGCTGGCCCGCACCCGACCCGTGCGTGGCGACCGCCACGTCAACCACAGGCCTGCCGCCAGGCCGATGAGCGCCGCGGGCAGCAGCCACGACACCTCCGCGCCGAACGAAGGGCCGAACATCCGGGTGATGCCGGGCTCGCCACCGAAGAACACGTTGGCTCCGCGGGAGCCGCCACCGGGACCGCCGCCACCGGGCGAGCCGCCACCACCGGTGATGCGCTCGAGTCCGTTGTAGCCCAAGGCCAACTGCAGCAGGCTGTTGTCGGTGGACCCGGCGATGTAGGGCCGGGAATCCGCGGGCCACAGGCTGACCAACGCGACGTACCAGCCGGCCGAGACGATCATGGCGACGCCGCCAACCAGGAGTGCGCCCAACCGCTTCCACATCGACGTGGGGGCGGCGATCAGGAAGGCGATCGCGAAGGCGGGAACCGGCAGGAACGCCTGCAACATCTTGGTCAGGAAGGCGAAGCCGACGACGACGCCGGTGAGGGCCATCCAGCGGTAGCTGCCGTTCTCGATGGCGCGCACCGTGCAGTACGCCGCCACGACGAGCAGCAGAACGAGCAGCGCGTCGGGGTTGTTGTAGCGGAACATCAGCACGGCCACGGGTGTCAGGGCCAGCACCGTGCCCGCGATCAGGCCGGCACCGGGGCCGCTGAACCGCTTCACGGTGAAGTAGAGCACCGCCACGGCGGCCACTCCCATCAGCGCTTGGGGCAGCAGCATGGTGAACGCGTTGAACCCGAACAGCCTGCCGGACAACGCCATCACCCACATCGCGGCGGGAGGCTTGTCGACCGTGATGGCGTTGCCCGCGTCCAGCGAGCCGAACAGCCAGGCCTTCCAGTCCTGGGTCCCTGCCTGCGCGGCGGCGGCGTAGTAGCTGTTGGCCCAGCCCGAGGAGCCGAGGCCCCACAGATACAGCACGGCGGTCGCGGCGAGCAGTCCGAGCAGGCCGGGTCTGGCCCAGCGCGGGTCCGCTTGCGCCGCCGGGTCGGCGGAGACGTCCGGCCGGACGGCCTCGGTGATGGTGGTCATCGGGATCCTCGTGTTCGGAGTGGGGTCTGATGGTGGGTTAGCGCGCTCGGCGTGGGTGAAACACCCAGCCGCGCAACAGGACGAAGCGAACGGCGGTGGCGACGAGGTTGGCCAACACCAAGACGGTGATCTCGAGCAGTCGGTGGGGTTGTTCGACGATGCCGTGCAGTCCGGCCAGCGCACCGCTGGTGATCGCCAGGGCGATGGCGAAGACGATGAGGCCCTCCACGTGATGGCGCGCGGCCTTGCCGCGGCCGGCCACGCCGAAGGTGAACCGGCGGTTGACCGCGGTGTTGCCGATCGCGGTGAGCAACAACGCCACCAGGTTCGCCGCCTGGGCGCCGATCGAGCCGTGCAGCAGCACGAACAGCACCAGGTACGCCGCCGTCGACGCGATGCCGACGGCGCCGAACCTGACCACCTGGCGGAACAACGAATTCGGCGCCGCCGACTGGCGCGACGAACCGAGCTGGGCGGCAATCGCATTCACGGGGATGGAGCCACTGGCGAAGCCGCGGAGCAAGCGACCCACCCCTTTCAGGTCGGCGGTCGCGGTGGCGATGATGTCCACCCGGCTGTCGGGATCGTCGACCCAGTCGACCGGCACCTCGTGGATGCGCAGCCCGCTGCGTTCGGCGAGCACCAGCAGCTCGGTGTCGAAGAACCATCCGGTGTCGGCGACGTGCGGCAGCAGTTCGCGGGCGACGTCGGCGCGGATGGCCTTGAAGCCGCACTGGGCGTCGGAGAACCGCGCGGCGAGCGTCGAACGCAGGATCAGGTTGTAGCAGCGGGAGATGATCTCCCGCTTGGCACCGCGCACGACGCGCGAACCCCGGCTCAACCGGGTCCCGATCGCGAGGTCGGAGTGGCCGGAGATCAACGGCGCCACCAACGGCGCGAGCGCGGCGAGATCGGTGGACAGGTCGACGTCCATGTAGGCCAGCACGGCGGCATCGGAGTCCGACCACACCTGGTGCAGCGCGCGGCCGCGGCCCTTCTGCTCCAGACGCACCACCCGGACGTCGGCGAGCTCGTCGGCGAGCTGCGCGGCGATGCGGGGGGTGTCGTCGATGCTGGCGTTGTCGGCGATGGTGATGCGCACCGGGTAGGGAAACGTCTCCCGCAGATAGCGATGCAGCCGATGCACCGAGCCGGCCAGTGCCGCTTCCTCGTTGTAGACCGGGACCACCACGTCGAGCACTGGCACGCCGAGTGCGGCGGCGGCTCGCGCAGCGTTGGGTCGGGAATCGAAGCGGCGAACCCCAGCCGTGGGGACGAGAGCCTCGGAAGGTGCTTCGGAGAGGACCGTGTCTGTCATGAGATCCATGGTCGAGTGGTCCGTTGTGGTGGCCGTTGGCACGAGCTATGTGCCGGCTATGAGTTCTGCGGTGCCGCGGTGAGGTCGTAGACGACCGTGCCGTCGACGGTCACCGGGGCGTAGTGGCTCTCGACCCATTCGGCGATGTCGGCGGCTTCGCGGCTGCCGCCGTGGCTGTGACCGCCGAATCCGCCGAACATCATCCGGCCGCGGATGAAGTAGTGGATCCGGCCGGCGGCGACGTCGGACTGGAACTGTCCCAGCGTCGGCGAGGGATCGGTGCCGTTGAACCCGCCGACGGCCATTACCGGTGCGCCGCTGGACAATTGGTAGCCTGCGGCGTTGTTGGATCCGACGACGGCGGCCGTCCACGCGTAGCGTTCCGCGTCGGTCGCGAGCAGCGCCGTGAGGCTCGCACCCGGTTCTGGCGAATCGAGCAGCCCGCCGCCCATGCCACCGAAGCCACCCGGCCCGTTCGCCGGACCAACGGAGGGCAGGGCGCCGGTGTGCGGCGTGGCCACGGTCGCCAGCGTGTAGGCGGTCGGCGCGGCCAGGCACGCCGCGACGGCGAGTCCGCCGGCAGTCACGGCCAGGCGCCGCGGAAGCCGCCCGATGATCAGCACCAGCGCCGCGACGCCCACTCCCCCGACCGCCAGACTGAGGCGCAGCCAGTTCAGCCAGTCCCCGTGCCGGGTCATCAGGACCGCGGCCAGCACGACCGTGACGACGACGGTGGCCGACATCGCGGTGGCCACTCTGACGTCGGATCGGTTGCGCCACAACAGCATTGTGCCGATGCCGACTACCGCGGCGATGGCGGGGGCGAGCGCGACGGTGTAGTAGGAATGCACGATGCCGTTGGCGAAGCTGAACACCACGGCGGTGACGACCAACCAGCCTCCCCACAGGATCAATGCGGCTCGTTGCGGATCGGTCCGCGGCGCTCGGCGGGTGATCAGCAGGCCGGCGACCAGGCACACCACCGCGGCGGGCAGAAGCCAGGCGATGTAGGAGCCCATGCCACTGCCCAGCAGACGGCCCCAGCCCACGTCGAAGTTCATGTTGCCAAGACCGCCGGTCTCGTTGCCGGTGAGCCGGCCGATCCCGTTGTAGCCCAAGGCGAGTTCGACGATGCTGTCATTCTGCGAGCCGCCAACGTACGGCCGCGACGACGCCGGCCACAGCTCGACGAGCAGCAGGTACCAGCCGCCGGAGACGATCAGCGCCGCCAGGCCGCCCGCCAGCCGCAGCAGCCGCGTCCGCAGCGGCACGGCAGCGGCGATCAGGTAGGCCGCACCGAAGGCGGGCAGCACCAGGAACGCCTGCAACATCTTGGCCAGGAAGCCGACGCCCACCGCGGCGCCGGCGCCGACCAGCCACCAGCGGCTGGCGTCGCGCTCACAGCCGCGCTGCACGCAGTACGCGCCGGCGACGAGCATCAGCACCAGCAGCGCGTCGGGGTTGTTGAAGCGAAACATCAACGCCGCCACCGGTGTCAACGCGAACACCGTGCCTGCCAGCAACGCGGCCCCTGGACCGGAGGCGCGGCGCACGGCGGCGTAGAGCAGCGCCACCGCGGCCACGCCCTCCAGCGCCTGCGGCACCAGCACGCTCCACGAGTTGAGCCCGAACAGCCGCACCGAAAGGTCCATCACCCAGAGTGCGGCAGGCGTCTTGTCGACGGTGATCGCGTTGCTCGCGTCGCTGGACCCGAACAGCATCGCCGTCCAGTTCTGCCCACCCGCCTGCGCCGCGGCGGAATAGAAGGCGTTGGCCCACCCGCTGGCGGACAGGTTCCACAGGTAGAGCGCCGCGGTGACCACGATCAGCACGCCGAACACGACCCGCTCACGCACGTCGAATCGGATTCGCGCCGCGGTCGTCGAGTCGGAGTCGAGGCCGGACATCGAGGCGCGCGGCAGTACGGCGGTCACCCGGTCGATTCTCACCCGACCGGCTAGGTGTCGGATTTGCTTGAGCTGTGGGTCGTCTGTGAAGTGGCGGGGAGGTGGACCTCGAACACGGTGCTGCCGGGCGCACTTCGGACGTCGATTCTGCCGTCGTGGGCCTTGACCACGGCCGCGACGATCGCCAAACCAAGGCCGGTGCTGCCGCCGATACCCGATGTCGCCGGGGCGGCTCCCAGGCCCGATGTCGCCGCCGGGGCGGCTCCGCGCCGCGAGCGCGACGAGTCACCTCGGGCGAACCGTTCGAACACCTCGGGCTGCAGCTCCCGCGGAATGCCGGGACCGTCGTCAGCGACCGTGAGCACGACGCCCCCGGCGTCGTCGCTAACGAGCGACGTGGTGACCGTCGTCCCTGCCGGCGTGTGAACCCTGGCGTTGGCCAGCAGGTTGCCAAGCACCTGGTGCAACCGTGCCTCGTCGCCGACGACCAGAAGGGGCTCGTCGGGCAGATCGAGTGACCACTCGTGATCCGGGCCGGCGACGTGAGCGTCGCTGACGGTGTCGACGACCAACCGCGACAGGTCCACCGGTTCGCGGATCAACGGCCGGCCGGCGTCCAGGCGGGCCAGCAGCAGCATGTCCTCGACCAGTTGGGTCATGCGGCCGGTTTCCGATTCGACGCGGTTCATCGCGTGGGCGACGTCGTCGGGCAGTTCGTCGCGCTTGCGTTGCGCGAGTTCGGTGTAACCGCGGATCGCCGCCAGCGGGGTGCGCAGCTCGTGGCTGGCGTCGGCGACGAACTGGCGCACCCTCGTCTCACTGGCGTGCCGCGCCGACAGCGCCCCCGCGATGCGGTCGAGCATCCGGTTCAGCGCGGAACCGAGCTGGCCGATCTCGGTGTGCGCCCCCGCCGGGTCGACGCGCACGATCGGCGTGGGCAAGCTCACCTCTCCCCTGTCCAGCTCGAGGTCGGCCACCTCGCGGGCGGCGGCGGAAACCCTTGAGAGCGGCGCGAGTTGGCGACGGATGATCAGGATCCCCGCGGTCGTCGCACCGATCAGCGCGACGACGGCCACCACGCAGAACATGCCGAGCACCCACAGCAGCGTGTCGTCGACGACCGCGGTGGGCAGACCGGTCACGATCGTCTCGCCGCCGTGCTGGGCGCGCAGACCGATCAGCCGGTAGCGGCCGAGCCCGTCGAGCACGATCGTCGTCGGCTTCCGGTTCGGCGGGACCTTGGCGAGTTGTGCCGCGGCGGCGGCGCTCACCTCGGACCGGCCGCCCTGGGCGGTGATCTTGCCGGCGTCCACCGAACCGTCGCGGCTGATGACGGCGCCGACGGTCCGCGCGGCCTGGCCCGGCGCGTTGAGGAAGCCCGGGCCCGGGCCCCTCCTCCGGGTCGAGGCGCTCCCGATACGAGAACCCTGGCGGCAATCCGGGAAACCCAGGAGGCGGACCGGGGAAGTGCTCTGGACCGGGAAAGCCGGGGGGCGGGCCGGGAAAGTGCTCGGGTCCCGGTTGCTCCGGCGGGCCGAGGATGACCATCCGGCCGCCGAAGGGTGGAGGTGGCCCGTCGAAGATCGCCGCCGAGCGCCTGCCCGCCTCGAGCAACTGATCGTCGAGTTGATGCGACAGGAAGCGTTGCAGCGCGAATTCGGTGGCCACCCCGATGCCGGTGCACACCACGGCCAGCAGGACCACCTGGGTGACCAGCAGCCGAACGCGCAGCGACCAGGTGCGAGGCGACCAGAACTTGGTGCGCGACGTGCTCAAGCGTTCGCCGCCGGGCTCAGCGGGCTGGCTTGAGGACATACCCCGCGCCCCGCAAGGTGTGGATCATCGGCTCGCGTCCGCTGTCGATCTTCTTGCGCAGGTACGACACGTACAGCTCGACGATGTTCGACCGACCGCCGAAGTCGTAACTCCACACCCGGTCGAGGATCTGCGCCTTGCTCAGCACGCGCTTCGAATTGCGCATCATGAACCGCAGCAGTTCGAACTCGGTGGCGGTCAAAGTGATCGGTCTCGCCCGCGCGGGTGACCTCGTGGCTGTCCTCGTCGAGCACCAGGTCACCGACGACGATCTGCGCGCCGCCGGCTTCGCTCGCCACGCCCGTGCGCCGCAGCAGGGCACGCAGGCGCAGCACGACCTCTTCGATGCTGAACGGCTTGGTCACGTAGTCGTCGCCGCCCGCCGTCAGCCCGGCGATGCGATCCTCCACCGAATCCTTCGCGGTCAGCAGCAGCAGGGGCAGGCCGGGAATCTGCTCGCGCAGCCGGTGCAGCACGTCGAGCCCGCTCATGTCGGGAAGCATCACGTCGAGCACGACGACGTCCGGCGGATTGTCGCGGGCCAGGGAGATCGCCGTCGCGCCGTCGCCTGCGGTGGCGATGTCCCAGCCCTCGTAGCGCAGCGCCATGGAGACCAGTTCCGCCAGCACCGGTTCATCGTCGACGACGAGGACGTTGATCGGCTTGCCGTCGGCCCGGCGCATGACGACACGGCCGGGATCGTTGTCGTGTACGGATCCGTTCGCGGTGGTCATGATTCTTCATTCTTCGCGCACGCGATGGGCAGACGCTGTGGCGTTTCTATGTGCTGGCTGTGAACGCAGGAAATGCACATCGTCGGCAGATGCGACCCACAGCCGACGCACGAGCGAGGCCCGCAGAGTGGTCACATGAACACCTGGAGCCTACGCGGCACCGTCGCCGCCGTCGGGGTAGCGGCCGTCATCGGTGGAGTGGGCGGTGCGGCCGTCTACGCCGCCACCGACAGTGGACCTCGCATGATGGGCACCCATGGCGGCCCGGGACCTGGCGCCCAGCCGGGTGGAGCATCCCACGCCGGCACCAGGGAAACGGCGCCGGATTCCGCATCCCTGCACGGCGAATTCGTCGTCGCCGACGGGGCCGGCGGATTCACCACGATGATGTCGCAGACGGGCCGCGTGACCGCCATCTCGCCTACCTCGGTCACCGCGCGCAGCGAGGACGGCTACACCCAGACGTACGTCATTCCGGCGGCGAGCAACGGTGCTCCCGCCGCGCCGCCCTTCGCGGTCGACGACGACGTGACGATTCGAGCGACGCGCAGCGGCCAGACCGCGTCGGTGACGACCATCACCTACGCACGGACCGCGACGGCGCCGCGGTAGTTACGGGGTCGCGAAGCCCTCGGGCGTCGTCGCCGTCACGGGCGGCGTGGCAAACGTCGTCTCCGGCTCTGTCGGCGCCGTCGTCGTGGTCGTCGTCTCTCCTATGGTGGCCTCGGTGGGAGCCACCGGGCCAGGAGGAGCCGGGTCGGCCGAACTGCTCTCACTAAAGGTCACGGATAGGGCGCCCATCGCGAGTACCGCTCCGGCACCTGCGGTTGCGGACATCAACTTCAACTTGGTCGACTTCACCTCTGACCACTCCAATTCGATTCTCACGTCGCAGTTGAAGGGGTCAGCCGACCCCTCTACTCGACGGGTAACCGCATCGAATGGAGAACAAACGCCGCGCAATCAGGCCGTCAGGCCCGTTTCGGTCAGGGCAAACCCTGCTCCTCGGACGGCAGCGGCGCCGGTCCCTTGATCGCCGGCGCGGCCTCGCCGATCGCGGGCGCGGTCGGCGGGGTCGTCTCCGTGCTGGTCGATCCGAGGGTCATGGTCGTGCTCTTGGCCAGGTCCTGGCCGGTGTGCGCCTCCTGTGTCAGCGCCGCGTTCATGGCGCCGATGGCCACCACCGCGCTGCCACCGATGATCGCGGCGAGCATCTTGACGTTCTTGCGGTTCGTCGACGTCATCTCATGTCCTCGTGTCGGGTAGTTGGTCGTGGATCTGACTGAAAGTGAACGCGGCAGGTCTGTGAGCGCGCTGGTTTCGGGGTGCGAGTTGACTAGGCGGCCCGCCGCGCCCCGGACGCCGTTCACAGCCATCCGGTCAGCGATCTCCTACCCTGTGGCCATGCGGAAACCGGCGGGCGCGACGTGACGCGCTTCCTCGCGCGCCGGTTGCTCAACTACGTGGTGCTGCTGGCGCTGGCGTCGTTCCTGACGTTCACGCTCGCCTCGGTCGCCTTCAATCCGCTGGAAAGCCTGCAGCAGCGCACCCCGCGGCCACCGCAATCCACGATCGACGCCAAGGCCGCCGAGCTGAACCTCGACAAGCCGATCCTGATCCGCTACGGCCACTGGGTTTCGGGCGCGGTCCATGGCGACTTCGGCACCACGATCGGCGGACAACCGGTGTCGGACGAACTCTGGCGCCGGATCGGAGTGAGCCTGCGACTGTTGATCATCGGCTCGGTCCTTGGCACGGTGATCGGCGTCGTCGTCGGCGCGTGGGGCGCGATCAGGCAGTATCGGCTCAGTCGATCGCGTCATCACCGTCTTGTCGCTGTTGGTGATCAGCACGCCGACGTTCGTGATGGCCAACCTGCTGATCCTGTGGGCGCTTGGCGTCAATTCGGTGCTGGGCGTTCAGTTGTTCGAGTACACCGGCGAGACGTCACCGGACGCGGTCGGTGGGGCGTGGAACCAATTCGTCGACCGGGTACAGCATCTGGTGCTGCCGACGTTCACGCTGGCGCTCGGCGCCATCGCCGTCTATAGCCGGTATCAGCGCAACGCGATGCTCGACGTGCTCGGCCAGGACTTCATCCGCACGGCACGCGCCAAGGGCCTCACCCGGCGTCAAGCGCTGTTCAAACATGGTCTGCGGACGGCGCTTATCCCGATGGCGACGCTATTCGCCTATGGCATTGCCGGACTCGTCACCGGTGCGGTGTTCACCGAGAAGATCTTCGGCTGGCACGGCATGGGTGAGTGGGTCGTGCAGGGCATCACCAGCCAGGACATCAACATCACCGCGACGATCACGGTGTTCGCGGCGATCATGATCCTGGCGGCCGGATTGCTGTCCGACGTCATCTACGCCGCACTCGACCCGAGGGTGAGGGCGCAATGAGCGAACCCGTCATTAGCGACTCCGCGACCACGGCGAAGTCCGGCGTCGACGTCGCGGCTTTCGCGTCACGTCGCACCCTGGTGCTGCGCCGCTTCCTGCGCAACAAGCCCGCCGTGGCGTCGCTCGCCGTGTTGCTCCTGCTGTTCGTTGGCTGCTACGCCCTGCCGCCGCTGCTGCCGTACAGCTACAGCGACCTGGACTACTACGCGCTGCAGTCACCGCCCACCCTCGAGCACTGGTTCGGCACCAACGGGCTCGGCCAGGATCTGTTGGCCCAAACCCTGCGTGGCATGCAGAAATCCATGCTGATCGGGGTCTGCGTCGCGTTCATCTCCACGATCATCGCGGCGACGGTGGGAACGATCGCCGGCTACTTCGGCGGCTGGCGCGACAGCGCCTTGATGTGGCTCGTCGACCTGATGCTGGTGGTACCGAGCTTCCTGCTGATCGCGATCGTCATCCAGCGGACCAAGGGCAGCGTCGTCTGGTTGATCGTTCTGCTTGCCGCGTTCAGCTGGATGATCAGTTCCCGCATCGTGCGTGGCATGACGATGAGCCTGCGAGAGCGCGAATTCGTCGCTGCCGCACGGTACATGGGCGTGAAGAACAGCCGGATCATCGTCCGTCACATCGTGCCGAACGTCGCCTCGATCCTGATCATCGACACCGCGCTGAACGTCGGCGTGGCCGTGCTCGCCGAAACGGGGTTGAGCTTCCTCGGTTTCGGCATTCAGCCGCCCGACGTCTCGCTGGGCACGCTGATCGCCGACGGCACGAAGTCGGCGACGACGTTCCCCTGGGTGTTCCTCTTTCCGGCAGGCGTACTGGTATTGATCGTGTTGTGCGCCAACCTGACCGGCGACGGCCTGCGGGACGCACTCGATCCCAGTTCGCGGCAGCTGCGGAAGGCCCGCAAGTGAGTCTGCTCGAGGTCAGCGACCTCACGGTGAAGTTCCCCACCGACACCGAAGTGGTAAGCGCGGTGCGCGGCATGAACTTTCACGTCGACCGCGGTGAGGTGGTCGCGCTCGTCGGCGAATCGGGTGCTGGCAAGTCCGCGAGCGCCATGGCCGTCGCGGGCCTGCTGCCCGAGTACGCCGAGGTGTCGGGTTCGATTCGGCTGCATGGTGACGAGCTGATCGGCCAGTCCGATCAGCAGCTGTCCAAGGTCCGGGGCAAGGCGATCGGCACGGTGTTCCAGGACCCGATGTCGGCGCTCACCCCGGTGTACACCGTGGGCGACCAGATCGCCGAGGCCATTCGGGTGCACCGACGCGACGTCGGCAAGCAGGCCGCCCGCTCCCGCGCTGTCGAACTCCTCGAGTTGGTCGGCATCGCCCAGCCCGATCGCCGGGCCCGTGCCTTTCCGCACGAGCTGTCCGGCGGCGAACGGCAACGCGTCGTCATCGCGATCGCGATCGCCAACGATCCCGACCTGTTGATCTGTGACGAGCCGACCACCGCGCTGGACGTGACGGTGCAGGCCCAGATCCTCGAGGTGCTCAAGACCGCTCGCGACGTCACCGGCGCCGGGGTGCTGATCATCACCCACGACCTCGGCGTCGTCGCCGAGTTCGCCGACCGCGCTTTGGTGATGTACGCGGGCCGCGCCGTCGAGACCGCGACGGTCGCGGATCTCTATCGCAATCGCCGGATGCCCTACACGGTGGGGCTGCTCGGCTCGGTGCCTCGGCTCGACGCCGCCGCGGGGCGCGCGGCTGGTGCCGATCCCCGGCGGGCCGCCGTCGCTGGCCGCCCTGCCACCCGGATGCCCGTTCGCGCCGCGTTGCCCGCTGGCGATCGACGACTGCCGCGCCGCCGAACCCGAGCTGCTGGAGGTCGGTCCCGGAGCCGCCCCGGCGGCGACTCCAGCACGGCCATCGGGCGGCGTGCATCCGCACCGAACACGTGGCCGGCCGGAGCGCAGCAGAGATCTACGGCGTCTCCACCGAGCCCGCCGCTGCGGTGCCTGCCTGCCGACGCCCCCGTCGTGCTGGCGGTCCGCGACCTGGTGAAGACCTACAAGCTGACCAAGGGCGTCGTGTTCCGCCGCCAGGTCGGCGAGGTGCGCGCCGTCGACGGCGTCAGCCTCGAACTGCAGCAGGGCCACACCCTCGGCATCGTCGGTGAATCCGGCTCGGGCAAGTCCACGACGCTGCACCAGATCCTGGAACTGTCGGCGCCGCAGTCGGGTTCGATCGAGGTGCTGGGTTCCGACGTCGCCACGCTCGACCGTACGGGCAGGCGCGCGCTGCGCGGGGACCTGCAGGTGGTGTTCCAGGATCCCGTCGCATCGCTGGATCCGCGGCTGCCGGTGTTCGACGTTCTGGCGGAGCCCTTGCAGGCCAACGGTTTCGACAAGAGCCGCACCGACGAGCGGGTTGCCGAGCTGCTGGGCATCGTGGGGCTGCGCCGCGAGGACGCCAGCCGCTATCCGGCCGAGTTCTCCGGCGGGCAGAAGCAGCGCATCGGCATCGCCAGGGCCCTGGCGCTGCAACCGAAGATCCTCGCGCTCGACGAACCGGTATCGGCGCTCGACGTATCGATCCAGGCCGGCATCATCAACCTGCTGCTGGACCTGCAGGAGCGGTTCGGGCTGTCCTATCTGTTCGTCTCGCACGATCTGTCGGTGGTCAAACACCTCGCCCACCGCGTGGCGGTGATGTACAAGGGCACGATCGTCGAACAGGGCGACGGCGACCAGGTGTTCAACGATCCGCAGCACGACTACACCCGACGATTGCTTGCCGCAGTCCCCCAGCCGAACGCCCAATCGCAGTTAGAGTCTGTGCGCATGAGGACCCGACGCTTCGCTGTGGCAACCGTGATCGCCGCACTCGTCCTGACCAGTTGCTCCGAGCGGAAACCGGGAGACACCGTCGGCCGGCGGCAATGCCGAAGTCAGCAGCACCAACGACATCAACCCGCAAGACCCCGCCAACCTGCGAGCAGGGCGGCAACCTGCGGCTGGCGCTGTCCGCCTTCCCGCCGAACTTCAATCCGCTGCACATCGACGGCAACGACGGCGACACCCACTCGCTGATGCGGCCCACCATGCCGCGCGCGTTCCGGATCACCGCCCGACGGCGCGCCTACCGTCAACACCGACTACTTCACCAGCGTCGAGCTGACCGGCACCAATCCGCAGGTGGTCACCTACACGATCAATCCCAAGGCGGTGTGGTCCGACGGCACACCGATCACGTGGGAGGACATCGCCTCGCAGATCAACGCCACCAGCGGCAAGGACAAGGCGTTCGCGATCGCGGCGACCAACGGCAGCGACCGCGTCGCGTCGGTCACCCGGGGGGTCGACGATCGCCAGGCGGTCATCACGTTCGCCAAGCCACTGGGCCGATTGGCGCGGCATGTTCGCCGGCAACACTGTGCTGTTGCCCAAGAGCATGACGGCCACACCCGGAGGCGTTCAACAAGGGGCAGCTCAACGGCCCGGGGCCGTCCGCCGGGCCGTTCATCATCTCCAACCGTCGACCGCGGTGCGCAGCGAATCACGTTGACGCGCAACCCGAAATGGTGGGGCACCCCGCCGGTGCTGGACAGCATCACCTACCTCGTCCTCGACGACGCCGCGCGCATCCCTGCGCTGCAGAACAACACGATCGACGCCGTCGGGCCTCGCGACGCTCGACGAGATGAAGATCGCGCGACGCACCGCGGGCATCGCGATCCGGCGCGCGCCCGGCCTCGACCTGGTATCACTTCACGTTCAACGGCGGCAAGGGGTCGATCCTCGAAGATCCGGCGCTGCGCGCGGGCCGTCGCCAAGGGCATCGACCGTCAGGCCATCGCCAATGTCGTGCAGCGCGGCCTGGCCGACAAGCCCGCTCCGCTGAACAACCACATCTACGTCGCCGGCCAGGAGGGCTACCAGGACAACAGCGGGGTGGTCGCCTTCGACCCCGAGAAGGCCAAACAGGAACTCGACGCGCTGGGTTGGCGGATGAACGGCCAGTTCCGCGAGAAGGACGGCCGCCAGCTGGTGATCCGCGACGTGTTCTTCGACGCGCTCGAGCACCCGGCAGTACGGGCAGGTCGCCCAGAACAGCCTCGCGCAGATCGGCGTCAAGCTCGACCTCGACATCAGGCCCGCCGCCGGCTTCTTCACCGACTTCGTCACGGTCGGCAACTTCGACATCGCCCAATTCGCCTGGGGCGGCGACGCGTTTGCCCTGTCGAGCCTGACCCAGATCTACCGAACGGATTCCGAGAGCAACTTCGGCAAGATCGGCAGCCCCGAGATCGACGCCAAGATCGAACAGACCGTGTCGGAGCTCGATCCAGCCAAGGCCCGCGACGCTGGCCAACGAACTCGACAAGATGATCTGTGCGAAGAGGTGTTCAGCCTGCCGCTGACCCAGTCGCCCGGAAACGTCGCGGTGCGCAGCAATCTGGCCAACTTCGGGGCGCTCGGCCTCGGCGACGTCGAACTACACCACGATCGGCTTCATGAAGTAGTCACGCGACGGACCACCCGCGGCACCACGGACGGCACCGCCGCCTCCGCGACCGCGGCCGCGCCGATGGCCCGGACCAGCAGCCGCACGCGAGGCTCGCCGGGCAGCGGCATCCAGTTGGCTGACCGGCTTGGCAGTTGGTGCATCGTGCCGGCGTAGACGGCCTTGCACGACCTCGAGCGCGGTGCGCTCCCTGGTGTCGATGACGCTGTGCCCGGCGGTGGGCAGATCCGACCAGCATCGCGTCGGGGATCAGCGTCGACGATCCGCCGCGCCACCGCGGGCGGCGTGGTCGAGGTCGCGTCCCCCGGAGATCACCGCCGTGGGCCATCTGAAGCCCGGCATCGCCGCGATCAGGTCGTAGGGCTCCGCGACGAATTCGACGTCACCGGTGGCGAGTCTCGCGGAACGCCACCGCCGGGTCGAGCGGGCCGCCGTCGGGTACGGCCGCCGTAGTTGAGCTCGCGGTAACCGATCCGGCCGACCAGGTCCGGCTCGTGGTGGTACGGGCGTCTTGCGGTCGAGCAGCAGCCTGGTGCCCATGCCCACGGCGCCCCACAGCCAGCCGCGGCCCTGCGAGCAGCAGATCGAGCTGGCGGCGCAGCACCTTCGGGCCGGCGAACCCGTACATGCCCGCGACCAGTTGCGCGGCCGCCGGCGTGAGTACGCCGTCCTCGACCAGGTCGCGCACCTTGGCCGCCAGCTCGGCGGTCTCCGGGGTCGGCGCCGTCCCACAGCACCCGGCGGGTCGCGGTGCGCACGGCGTCGATGTCGTCGGCGCGACAGCAGCGGCGAGTCGAGGATCATCGCGTGCACCCGGCCGGGGTGCCGCACGCCGAGACCCGCGGCCAGGTAGGTGCCGTACGACGTGCCGTACACCACCGCCGACTCGACCTGGGCGTCGTCGAGCACCGCGGCGATGTCGTCGACGGCGGCGTCGACGCGTCAGCGCCTCCGGCGGCAGGTCAGCGCCGGCATCGTCGTGGCGCGACATGCCGACCCCGCGATGCTCGACCATGATGACGTCAAGACCCTCGGCGGCCGCCCGGCGCCGCAGGCCCCGATACAGCGCCACCGACGCCGCGCCCGGTCCGCCCGGGATGACGACCAGCGGATGGGCCGACTTCCGGCCGGTGCGCACGTAGTAGAGGTCGAACTCCTCGCCGGCCCGCGAGCCGCCCACGGGCCGGCGAACGGGTCGCACACCGGGCAGCGCCGCCAGCCTGTCGTGGGCCCGGCGGCGACTGGCGTTCATGGTCATCGCCTCCCATTCTGCCTCGCATGGCCGCACTCGTCTCCGGCGAACGGCGTTCTTAGGTTCGGGGTGATCCAAAGCCGTGCTCGACCCGTGCGGCTTGCGTACAACGGTTGTCATGACCACCGTCGAGAACACACCCCGAGTCCTCCCCGGTTCGCCCGAGTGGGACGAACTGCTGACCGACATCGCTGCGGGCGCCAAGGACCGAGACCTCAACGACGAGAACCCCTTTGACCAAGTCGCCGCACTCAAGCGGGCCGGCTTCGGCACGCTGCGGCTGCCGGCGGAGCTGGGCGGCGCGGGATTCACGGTGCCGCAGCTGTTCTCCGCGGTGATCGACGTGGCACGCGCCGATCCCATTGTGGCGCACATCTTCCGGACCCATTTCTGGTTCACCGAGGAGCGCCTGCGCACGTCCGCTGAGCGAGGTTTCGCAGCGCTGGCTGCGCGAGGTCGCCGACGGCAAGATCTTCGGCAACGCGTTCAGCGAGAAGGGCTCGCTGGCCGTCGGCAGCCTGGTGTTCAACACCCGGCTGCTGCCCGACGCCGCCGGCGGCTTCCGACTGACGGCGAGAAGTACTACAGCACGGGCACCCTGTTCTCGGACTACCTCACCGCGACCGCGACCACCGACCACGACTCGGTGGCCACCGTGGTGGTGCCCGCCGACCGCGACGGGCGTGCAGACTCGTCGACGACTGGGACGGCTTCGGTCAGCGCCGCACCGGCACCGGCACCACGACCTTCACCGACGTCGCCGTGTCCGCCGACGAGGTGCTGTCCGACTCGCCCTACGACGCCGAGCCCGACCCCGACCGTGCAGTACGCATCGCTGCAGCTGTACATCCACGCCGTGGTCGCCGGCGTCCTCGCCGCCGTCGTCGACGACGGGGTGGCGCTGCTGCGGTCGCGGGACCGCAGCTTCAGCCACGCGCCGACCGAGACAGCCCACCGACGACCCGCTGCTGCAGCGTCAACTCGGCGTGCTGGCCAGCACCGCCTACATCGCCAGGGCCGCGGTGCTCGACGCCGCCGAGGCGATCGGGCGGGCCACCGCCTCGGATACCGGTCGACGGGTACCCGACGCCGCAGCTGGCGGCCGAGGCGCAGCTGAAGGTCGCCAAGGTCAAGGTGCACCTCGACGACGTCGCACCCGAGGCCGCCACCCGGCTGCTCGAGCTGGGCGGCGCCAGCGCGGCCAGCAGGCAGCGCAACCTGGACCGGCACTGGCGCAACATCCGCACCATCACGCTGCACAACCCCGTCGCCTACAAGGCCCGCGTGATCGGCGCAGAACCTGTTGCACGGCACCGCCCTTCCCGCCAACGCCTACTTCTGACCCCGCTCACCTCCTTTGGCGATTTGTGCGCGGTTTCGCTCGCTGAGCAAGCGGAACCGCGCACAAATCGCTGGGAAAGCGACCACCATGACGCGTCAACTGCACCTCGGCGGCTTCCAGATCGCCTCCCAGGTCACCCACTCGCACGCCGCCTGGCGTCACCCGGGCAGCGACACCGGGTTCACCGACCCGGAGTACTACCACCGCATCGGCAGGATCCTCGAACGCGGCAAGTTCGACTTCCTGTTCTTCGCCGACCTGCTGGCAGCTCCGGCGCGCTACGGCGGCGACATCGCGGAGCCGCTGCGCCGCGGCACCCAGGCCACCGCGACCCTGGACCCGTCGATCGTCGCGGCCAGCATCGGTGCGGTGACCTCCAAGCTGGGCATCGCGATCACCAAGTCCGCCACCTACTTTCACCCCTACGAGCTGGCGCGCATCTTCGCCAGCCTCGATCACATCACCAGGGGCAGGGTGGCGTGGAACATCGTGACGTCGCTGACCCAGAGCGAGGCCCAGAACTTCGGCCACGACGAGCACCTCGACCACGAGTTCCGCTACGAGCGCGCCGACGAGTTCGTCCGGACCGCGCTGGAACTGTGGTCGAGCTGGGACGCCGACGCGCTGGTGCTGGACAAGGCGACGCGGCGTGTTCGCCGACCCGACCGCATCCGCCGCGATCGAACACGACGGCCCGTACTTCAAGTCCCGCGGCCCGCTGAACGTGCCACACTCACCGCAGGGCCGGCCGGTGCTGATCCAGGCCGGCTCGTCGAACACGGGCACGGACTTCGCCGCCCGCTGGGCCGAGGCGATCTTCGAGATCGACCCGACACCCGAGGGCCGGCGCGCCTACTACGACGACATCAAGTCCCGGGCGGACGACCTTCGGCCGCGACCCGGACCGGCGTGCTGATCTTCCCGGCGTTCATCCCGTTCATCGGCGAGACCGAGTCGATCGCCCGCGAGAAGCAGGCCTTCCACAACGAACTCGCCGACCCGATCTCCGGGCTGATCACGTTGTCGGTGCACACCGACCACGACTTCTCGCAGTACGACCTGGACGCGCCGGTGGAGGACGTCAGGTGACGGGCACGCAGGGACTGTTCGACACCGCGCGGCGGGTGGCCAACCGCGACAACCTGACGCTGCGCGACATCGGCAAGTGGTACGCCCAGGGCGTGCTGCTGCCCCAGTTCGTCGGCACCGCCGTCGCAGGTGGCCGACCAGATCGAGGAGTCGTTCACGGCGGGGAGGCCGACGGCTTCATGGTGTCGGCGGCGCAGACGCCGGGCACGTTCAACGACTTCGTCGACTCGGTGGTGCCGGAGTTGCAGCGGCGCGGGCTGTTCCGCACCGAGTACACCGGCGCCACGCTGCGCGATCACCTGGGCCTCGTCCCGCGACGTTCGACCGCGGCGCAGCGGCATGAGAGTCGGTCAGCTGAGCGCGGCTCTCAGCGCGGCTCGCAGGAGTGCGCGGCACAGCGGATCAGGTCGGCGGCCTTCTCGCCGATCAGCACGCACGGCGCGTGGGTGTGGCCGCGGATGATCGTCGGGCATCACCGACGCGTCGGCGACGCGCAACCCGTCGACGCCACGCACGCGCAGGTCGGGTCGACGACGCTGCCCTCGTCGGCGCCCATTCGGCAGGTGCCGACCGGGTGGTACAGCGTGTGCGACAACGTGTTCAGCGCCGACTCGAGCGTCTCGTCGGTCAGCTCGCTCGACACCGCCGGGCCGCGCGATGCCCGCCGAGCACCGCCCGCATCGCTGGCGACTCGGCGATGCCGGGCGGTGATCCGCAGCCCCTCCATCAACGCCGCGCGGTCCTCACCCGCGTCGTCGGACAGGTAGCGCGGGTCGATGATCGGCTTGGCCAACGGGTCGGCCGACGCCAGCGAAATCGTGCCGCGTGCTCTTGGGTTTCAGCAGGATCGGGCCCATCACGACGGCGTGGCCGGGGTACGCCTCGCCGATGCCCTCGTCGAAGAACGGCGCGGGAGCGAAGATCAACTCGAGGTCGGGCAGCGCCAGATCCGGCCGGCTGCGCACGAACCCGTACGCCTCGCCGACGTTGGACGTGAGCATGCCGCGTCGCCTGCCCAGGTAGTTGAGCAGTTCCAGTGGCTTCTCGGCGGCGATCAGAGGTGTCGCGGCGACGTCTTGAAGCCGAGCGGAACGCACCAGGTGGTCGAGCAGATTGCGAGCCGACCTCCGGCGCGTGCGTGCACGGTTTCGATGCCGTGCTCGGCGAGTTGATCGCGGTCGCCGATGCCGGACAGCATCAGCAGTTGCGGGCGTGTTGATCGCACCCGCGCACAGCAGCACTTCGCGACGCGCCCGGATCACTTCGCGCCGGCCCTCGCTTCTGGTACTCGACGCCGACGGCGCGGCGCCGTCGAACAGCACCCGGGTGGCGGTGGCCTCGGTGATCACTTCAGATTCTGCCGACGCAGCGCCGGCTTGAGGTACGCGTCGGCGGTGCTCCACCGGGCTCCCCTGCGCTGGGTGACCAACGTCTGGCAGAACCCTTCGGGCGACGCCTGATTCGGCGCCTCGACGCGGTGGCCGCTGCTCCTCGACGGCGGCGAGCCACGTACGCGGTCAAGCCGCGGGGGCTGCGCTGGGGCGACACGACGAGCGGCCCGCGCTCGATCCGGTTGAAGTACTTCTCGATGCCGGCGAAGGACCACTCCTCGCCGGCCGCGCGCGCCCCACTCGTCGTAGTCGGCGGCGAACCCGCGCACCCACATCATCGCGTTCATCGACGACGAGCCGCCGAGCATCTTGCCGCGCGGCCAGTAGATCTGGCGGCCGTCGAGCTCGCTTCTGCGGCTCGGTCAGATAGTCCCAGTCGACCTGGCTGCGGAACAGCTTGGAGAATGCCGCGGGGATGTGGATGAACTTGTCCTTGTCCCGCGGCCCGGCCTCGAGGACCGCCACCCGGACGCCGGGCATCGGCGCTGAGCCGGCTGGCAAGCACGGCGCCCGACCGAGCCCGTTCCCACGACGATGTAGTCCGCCTCCACGTCGCGGAGTGTAGGAGTACTTGGCCGACGCTACGCGGTCAATTCGATGTGCAGCGCGTCGCCGACCGCGGCGTAGCGCTCCGGGCTGCAGGTCAGCACGATGACCTGACCGTCGCCGCCCACGGCGTCGAAGACCTCGCCCATCTTGGTCAGCCGGTCGGCGTCGGTGAATCCGAGCGCATCGTCGATGAGCACGGGCACGCCGTCCTCCTTGGCGACCAGCGCCGCACCCGCCAGCCGCGCCACGATGCCGAGCTGCTCCTTCGCGCCACCCGACAGCGAGTCGTACGGCACGGTGCGTCCCGCCAGGGTGCGGCTGCAGATGCGCAGTTCGGCGTCGATCTCGACCTCGAAGTCGGCGCCGAACACGATGCGTCCCAGCCGCTCCACCTCGGTCGCGGAACGGTTCGCACGTAGCGCAGCCGCGCGTCGTCGCGGTGTCGCAGCATCACCGAGCGCAGCACGTCCACCGCTGCGGCGCGTCGGCCCAACCGGGCATGCTCGGCGACCGCGTGCTGGAGCTCGATCCGGGCGGCATCCAGCTGCCCCTGCCTGCCCTGCGTGCCGTAGGCCCGCAACTGCGCAGTGACGTCGCGCAGCAGCTCGCCGATCTCGCCGTGCCGCCGCGCGAAGGCCTCGTGGCAGCGAGTGGCCTCGGCGAGTTCTGCGGCGACGGCCGCGGGTGCGGTGCCTGCCAGTTCGGTCTCGACGGCCTGCATCCCGCGTCGCGAGTTCGCGGGCATGGGCGGCCTCGGCCTCGGCCCGTGCCGTCAGGTCGTCGTCGGATTCCGACTCCCGTTGCGCGGCAAGGCGTTCAGCGACCTTGGCCAGCTCGGTCCTGGCGTTGTTCAGCTTCTCCCGCAGCACGGTCGCGCGGGTGGCCTGGGTGGTCGCAGCCGTTGCCGCTGCCGTCGCCACTTCGCGGCGCAGGTCGCACGCGGCGACTGCCTGGCGATGGTCGGCCGTCGCGGCCTTCGAGTTCGGCCCGCGCGTCCTCGGCGTCGCCCGGCACGTCGTCCGGTCTGTTCCTTGCGCAGTTCGGCGAGGTGAGCCCGCATCACCGCGATGGAATCGTCGCCGCGCAACGCGTCCCGCGTGGCCCGCACGCGGTCGGCGGATGCCGACCAGCTCGCGCCGCCGCTGATCGATCGCTCGAGCCGCGTCGACGTCGGGCGCTCCGGCACGTTGCAGCCGGGCCGGCCAAGTGCTCCCTGGCGGCGTCGAGAACCGCCTGGGCGTCGGCGGCCGGCTCGCCGGGCACGACGCGGACCGTCAGTGTCCCGGGCAGCTCGACGTCGGTGGGCCCCGCGGCGCTCGCCGCCCAGCTCTGGCCCGCGGCCAGCTCGACGACCTCACCCGCGACCAGCACCTCGATGTCGGCGGCCGACACCAACTCGACACGGGCAGAGGCCGATTCGGCCCGCGCGGCGGCCAGTTGGACCGCTGCGGCGGCGGTCTCGAGGTCGCGCATCGAGCCGTCGGTCACGGCGATGCCGGCGAGTTCGCGATCGATGCCGAAGCAGTTCGCGGTCGGCGGCGTCGATCTTCTCCAGCTTCGCCGTCAACCGGGCGACTTCGTCGCGGTGGGCGATCTGCTCGACGGTGCGGCGCGCCGCCTCGACCCTGGCCTGGCACGCATCGACGGCGGCCTTCGCCTCGGCCACCGCGGCGTCGGCCAAGTCCTTCACCTCGCAGGCGGACGCTTCCTCGGCAGTGACTTGTTCGACCGACTGCTCCAGTTCGACGATGGTGGCGGCCCTGGCGTCGAGGTCGGCGCACAGCCGCCGTCGCTCCTCCAGCGCGGCGACGGAGGCGGCGCGCTTCTGAGCCGCGGCTTCGGCGAGCGCGCGTGCGTGGACCAACCGCTCGGTGAGCTCCTTGACCGTCTCGGCCGCAGCCGCGGCCGCGTCCAGTCGCTTCGCGGCGTCGCGCGCGTTCGAGCGTCACCCGGGCCAGACTGCTCGGTCAGCTCTGCGTGCCGGGCCACCGCGTCGTCGACCTCGGCGACCGCGGCTTCACCGTCGGCGACCGCCTGCTGCGCGGCGCGCAACCGGTTGATCGCCGCGCCCCAGTCGCCGGTCGGCCGTCCGGTGGCCGTGAAGTGCTGCCGGTATTCGGCGTCGATGCGGTCGACCAGGAGCGGCTCGGCACCCGACAGCGCCACCGCCTGCCCGGCAGCCACGTCGAGCGCGCGGGACAGCGCGTCGGAGCCGGACAGGTCGACCGGCGCGGTGGCGCTGGACTGCAGGACGCGCTGCGCCTGCCAGAGGTCGATGTCGACGGTCTCCTTCAGGATCGCCTGCACCCGTTCGTGTGCCTCGTCGCCGGTGAGCTGCTCGCGACGGGGAGCGGTGATGGTGAGTTCGGTGACGGGCCGCTTGTGGAAGCGCTTGAAGTACTCGAACCGGTACGGACCGGTCGAGATCACCGCGGCGATCTCCGCGCCCTCGTCGACGTGGGTGGGCTTGACCTGCTTGACCTCCTTCTTGGAGGAGCGGTCCTTGGCGTGCAGCAGCAGGTCGACCGCCTCGATCATCGACGACTTGCCGATCTCGTTGGCGCCGCTGATCACGACCACGCCACGGTCGGGAAACTCGATGTCGCGGTGGGCGATTCCGCGGTAGTTGCGCAGGGTGAGACGGTGGAGCTTCACGCCGCACCCCTGTCCACCAAGCGCAGCAACAGCGCCAGCGCGCCGCGGGCGTCGTCGCCCTGCTCGCCGTCGTGGTGTGCCGTGGCCACCAACTCCTCGACGGCCGCCGAGGCGAATCCCCCGAGGCCGAGGTCGTCGAACTCACCGTCGGCGGGCACCACGACGACGTCGGTCTGGCTGTCCCACGACGTCAACGCGGCGAACAGCCGGGTGTGCTTGTCGATGCAGGCGTCGAGCTCGGCCTTGTCGGTCACGGTCAGCGACCCGGTCAGCGCCAGCTGCACGACGGTACGGTCCTTGTCGGGCATCAGGTCGAGATTCAGGCCGAGGTCGGTGATGTCGCGGCTGTTGTCGACCGTGAACCGCAGCGACACGAACTTCCACCGCCCCACCCGGCGGGCGTCCACCCGCACCGGCCGTGCCGGGTCCCGTTCGTCGATGTCGACGACGAGCGCGTGACCAGGGTCGGATTCGATGTGGTCGTAGTTCGTGACCTCGGGGGCGCCCGAGTACCAGACCCGGCCGGTCGTGCCGACCTCGGTGCGAGAGTGCTTGTCGCCCAACGCCACGTAGTGCACGGCGCCGCGGGCCAGAGCGGCCTCGACCGCCGCGAGCCGGATCAGCGCCGCCTTGTCCCGGTCGGGCTCGAAGACGTCCACGCCGCCATGCCCGACGACGATGCGGGTGACGCCGTCGGCAGGCAGGTCCTCGAGCACGTCGCCGACGAGGTCGGTGGTGGGCGCCTTGGAACGCCATGGGGCGGCGACGATCTCGAGGCCAGGCCGCACCTCGTGGACGCCCGTACGGTCGAGCACCGTCACGTTGTCGGGGCACTCGGCCTGGAACAGTGCGCTGGTGTACACCGACGACGCGTCGAGGGGGTCGTGGTTGCCTGGCAGCAGGTACACCGGGACGCCGATGGCACGCATGGCCTCCAGCGACTGGCTGACGACGCGCGGGGCGAGCTGGTTGTGTTCGAACACGTCGCCCGCCACCACGACGAACTCGGCGCCGACCTCCGCGGCCAACGGCCCGAGCGCCACGACGGCCTCGCGGCGCGCGGCCGAATATCGCGGCTGCGCCTCGCCGTTGAGGAAGTAACGGGTCATGCCGAGCTGCCAGTCGGCGGTGTGCACGAAGCGCATCTCGGCGTCCTCCTCTCTTGCTCTCTTCGGGTGGGGCAAGGCGAGTGTAGGACCGGGCGCCGACAAGTCTGCGGACGTCGATCGGCATGTGGCCGACCGGCTAGCCCGGAGTACTACGACTACGTTGGGTCCGGTGAGCAGGACACTGCTGTTGCTTCGGCACGCCAAATCGGACTATCCCGCCAGGCGTGCCCGACCACGAACGGCCACTCGCGCCGCGCGGCATCCGCGAGGCGGCCCTGGCCGGCGACTGGATCCGGGCGAACGCGCCCGCCGTCGACGCGGTGCTGTGTTCGACCGCGACGCGCACGCGCCAGACACTGGAGCGCACGGGCATCGACGCCCCCGTGGAGTACGTCGATCGCCTCTACGACGCCGTGCCGGGCACCGTCATCGACGTGATCAACGGCGTGAGTTCACTATTCAGCGCCGACGTCGAGACGCTGCTGGTGGTCGGTCACGAGCCGACCATGTCGCACCTGGCACTCGGGCTGAACCTCGACGGCAACGAGGCGGCGGCGCAACGCATTGCGACGAAGTTCCCCACGTCGGCGATCGCGATGCTTGGCACACCCGAACCGTGGGATCAGCTCACGCTGCGCGGGGCGGCGCTGATCGCGTTCCACGTGCCGCGCTGACGCGGAGCCACTCCCCTACGAGTTCGTCGCGAGCGTCAACTCCATCAGCTTGATCGCCATGCCGCACGCGTCGATGCCGGGCGTCTGCGGATTCACCCACCAGCCCACCACGCCGCCGGCGTCGCTGGCCACGCCGCACGCGCCGTTGCCGTCGTTGGGCTTCATCACGATCGACGGCACGCCCGCGATCGAACGGTTCTCGATCTGGTAATTCAGGTGCTGGGCGACCTTCTTCTCGTTGTCCAGGCTGCCCTGCTCGAACCAGAACCGGGTGATGTCGATCAGGCCCGCGGGGTTGGCGGCCTGCCACCGGCAGATCGCGCCGACGAACGTGCTCTGGATGTCGAGCGGGTCGGCGCCGACGGTCTTCGCGAGGATGTCCTCGGTCAGCACGTCGCATTCCTTGAGCAGGTTCGGGTACTGCTTCTCCGAGTCCTCGTTGCGCGGGTTGTCGCCAGAACCGGCGCGCGCCGCCGTGCCCTCCACCGTGCGCGAGCAGCCCAGGAGCAATGTCATGACCGAGAGCAGGGCCACCAGGGCCGCCACCACTCTGCGGGTTCCGATACGGCGGGTCATTTCGCGTTCACGATCGACTGGCGGGTGAGTTCCTTGGCGATGTCACAGGGGTCGGGGAACGGCTTCTCGCTGAAGCTGATCGACCACTCGATGAAGTCGTCGTCGTACTGGATGCCGATCTCACACAGGCTGGTGCCCAGGGCCGGATCGTCGCCCATCGCGATGAAGCCGCTGTGCCCCTCGATGTTGATGTCCTCCACGTTGGCGCGCGACAGTTCCTCGGTCTTGCGTTCCCGGCCGATCGGGCTGCCGCGGTACCAGGAGAACGAGAAGTGCGGACCCAGGATGCCGCCGCCGGCCAGCCACTGGCAGCCGACCGAGTTGCGGGCCGTGTTGACCAGTCCGGTGACCCTGGTCTGTTCGGCCATCGTCTGGTCGGTGACGCCGCCGCACTCCGGGAACAACGGCCCGTGCTTGGCGCCGTCGGCCTGCGCCGTGGTCGGCGGTACGTCGGGCCCCGTCGGTTGATCCGAACTCGAGCAGGCGGCAAGGATCGGAACCGTGGCGGCCACCAACACGAGAAACCGAGTAGCCAGCGCTTTCGCGTTGCGCCTGCTTCTCAGGTCGCCGCGTCGTCCCATCACGCCCGCAACTGTAGCGGCAGCCTCGCACCACAACCACCAACACGCCGACTGACCTGGTCTTTCCTGACCCTTTCGAGAAGCACAGCCGATCCCCATCCGGTCAGCGGGGGTATGCGAGAGTTACCGGATGCTCTGGGCGCTGCTGCGGCAGTACGTGCGGCCCTACCGTTGGCTGCTCACCATCGTCGCGGTCCTCCAGGTCATCAGCACACTCGCGTCGCTGTACCTGCCGACGATCAACGCGGCGATCATCGACGACGGGGTGGCCAAGGGTGACACCGGCGCCATCACCGAACTCGGCGGCATCATGCTCGGCGTCACCGCGCTGCAGGTGGTGTGCGCGGTCGGGGCGGTCTACTACGGGTCGCGGGCGGGCATGGGGTTCGGGCGCGATCTGCGCTCGGCGATCTTCCACCACGTGACCGGCCTGTCGGCGGAGGAGACCGCGCGGTTCGGCGCGTCGACACTGCTGACCCGCACCACCAACGACGTTCAGCAGATCCAGCTGCTGGTGGCCATGACGTGCACCATGCTGATCACCGCGCCCATCATGAGCGTCGGCGGCATCGCGATGGCGATCCATCAGAACGCCCGGCTGTCGTGGTTGCTGCTCGTCAGCGTCCCGGTGCTCGGGCTGGCGAACTACTGGATCGTGGGACATCTGCTGCCGCTCTTCCGCGCCATGCAGCGCCTCATCGACGGCATCAATCGGGTGATGCGCGAACAGTTGTCGGGCATCCGGGTGATCCGTGCCTTCGCGCGCGAGCCTCTCGAGCGGGATCGTTTCGCGCAGGCCAGTCAGGCGTTGTCGGACACCGCGCTCTCGGTCGGCCGGTGGCAGGCGTTGATGCTGCCGGTCACCACGCTCGTCATCAACGTCTCCAGCGTCGCGCTGATCTGGTTCGGCGGAAAGGCGATCGATGCCGGTCAGATGCAGGTCGGGTCGCTGATCGCGTTCCTGTCCTACTTCATGCAGATCCTGATGGCCGTGCTGCTGGTGACCATCATCCTGGTGCTGTTGCCCCGCGCGTCGGTGTGCGCCGAACGCATCACCGAGGTGCTGTCCACCTCCCCCGCGATCGCCAGTCCCGAACATCCCGTTCGGCCTGCGACGACTGCCGGCGAGATCGGGCTGCGTGCAGCGACGTTCCGCTACCCGGGTGCGGATCGTCCAGTGCTGCAGGATGTTTCGTTCACCGCGCGGCCGGGTACGACCACCGCGGTGGTCGGCTCGACCGGGTCCGGAAAGTCGACTCTGATCTCACTGATCTGCCGGTTGTACGACGTGACCGACGGTGCGGTGACCGTCGACGGCGTCGACGTCCGCGACCATGACATAGAACGACTGTGGTCGTCGATCGGCCTTGTCCCCCAACGCGGTTACCTGTTCTCCGGGACGGTGGAGCAGAACCTGCGCTACGGAAAGGCCGACGCGACCGAAGAGCAGATGTGGGAGGCCCTGCGGGTGGCCGCCGCCGACGGCTTCGTGTCCGCCCACCCCGACGGCCTGGCCATGCCCGTCGCCCAGGGCGGCATCAACTTCTCAGGCGGCCAGCGCCAGCGACTTGCCATCGCCCGGGCGGTGATCCGTCAGCCGGCCATCTACCTCTTCGACGACGCGTTCTCCGCACTCGACGTGCACACCGATGCCCGCGTGCGCGCCGCGCTGCGCGAAGTGTCGGCGGATGCGACGGTAATCATTGTCTCGCAACGCATCTCGACCGTCGTCGAAGCCGATCAGGTGGTCGTCGTCGACGACGGCGCGGTGGTGGGCACCGGCACACACGACGAACTGCTCGTCGACTGTCCCATCTACGCCGAGTTCGCCGACTCGCAGTCCGTTGGGGCGACGTGACCGGGCCGATGGGCCGCCCGATGCGTGGCGTCGCGCAGGCCCCGACGGAGCGGTCCCGCGACTTCAAGGGCTCGGCGATCCGCCTGGTGAAACGGCTGACGCCGCAACGGGCGATGACGGTGACGGTGCTGCTGCTCGGCGTCGCCGGCATCGCTATCGGGGTGCTCGGCCCACGCATCCTGGGGCACGCCACCGACCTGCTGTTCAACGGCGTGATCGGCCGCGGGTTGCCAGCGGGGCTCACCAAGGAGCAGGCCATCGCCGCGGCCAGAGCGCGCGGCGACACGACGTTCGCCGACCTGCTGTCCGGGATGAACGTCGTGCCCGGCCGAGGGGTCGACTTCGACGCCGTCGGCCGTACCCTGCTTCTGGCGCTCGGCCTGTATCTGATTGCGGCGCTGTTCGTTTGGATGCAGGCCCGGTTGCTCAACGTCGTCGTCCAGCGCACCATGGTGAAGCTGCGCTCCGACGTCGAGGACAAGATCCACCGGATGCCGTTGTCCTACTTCGACTCCCGGCAACGCGGCGAGGTGCTCAGCCGCGTCACCAACGACGTCGACAACATCCAATCGTCGCTGTCGATGACGATCGCCCAGCTGCTCACCTCGGTGCTGACGCTAGTCGCCGTACTGGTGGCCATGCTGACGATCTCGCCGCTACTGACGCTCATCACCGTGCTCACCGTGCCACTGTCGCTGCTGGCGACGCGGACCATCGCGCGACGCTCACAGCGCCTGTTCGTCGCACAGTGGCGCAACACCGGCAGGCTGAACGCCCACATCGAAGAGACCTACAGCGGTTTCACCGTGGTCAAGACGTTCGGGCACCGCGCCATCGCCGAAGAGAAGTTCCAGGAACTCAACGACGACGTCTATCAGGCCAGCTTCGGCGCGCAGTTCCTCTCGGGACTGGTGTCGCCTGCCACCAACTTCATCGGGAACCTCAGTTACGTGGCCGTCGCCGTCGTCGGCGGCATACAGGTTGCGACGGGCCAGATTACGCTGGGCAGCATCCAGGCGTTCATCCAATACGTGCGCCAGTTCAACCAGCCACTCACCCAGATGGCCGCGATGTACAACACGCTGCAGTCCGGGATCGCCAGCGCCGAGCGGGTCTTCGACCTCCTGGACGCCGACGAGCAAGAGCCGGAATCGACGGCGCCCACGCCCGTGGACGCGAAGGGCGCAGGCCGGGTGCAGTTCGACCACGTCAACTTCGGCTACCGGCCCGGCACGCCCGTGATCGAGGACCTCTCACTGGTCGCCGAGCCGGGCAGCACGGTCGCGATCGTCGGCCCGACCGGCGCAGGCAAGACGACGTTGGTCAACCTGCTGATGCGGTTCTACGAAGTGGACTCGGGCCGGATCCTCGTCGATGACGTCGACATCACGCAGCTGACCCGCCACGACCTGCGGTCGCGGATCGGCATGGTGCTGCAGGACACGTGGCTGTTCGCGGGCACCATCTACGACAACATCGCCTACGGCCGACCGGACGCAGGAGAGGCCGAGGTGATCGACGCCGCCAAGGCCGCGCACGTCGACCGGTTCGTGCACATGCTCCCGAACGGCTACGACACCGTGGTGACCGACGACGGCGGCAACGTCAGCGCAGGTGAGAAGCAGTTGATCACCATTGCCAGGGCGATCCTGGCCCGCCCGCAGCTGCTCATCCTGGACGAGGCGACCAGCTCGGTGGACACCCGCACCGAGCTCCTGATCCAGCAGGCCACCGCCGAGCTGCGCCGTGACCGCACCAGTTTCATCATCGCGCACCGGCTTTCGACGATCCGCGATGCCGACGTCATCCTGGTGATGGAGGCGGGCCGCATCGTGGAGCGCGGCAGCCACGACGAGCTGCTGGCCCGGCGCGGTGAATACTGGTCGATGACGCAGGTGTGAGCAGCGTGCTCAATGCGAATCGCCCGTGGTGCGCTGCCGGTTCGGGCAGGATGACCGCATGAGTACTGGCACGACCCCGAGGACCGTGCACACGTTCTGCCGGTACTGCCTAGCGGCGTGCGGGATCGACGTGACCGTGCAGGGCAACACGATCACCAAGATCTCGGCGGACAAGCAGAACCCGCACAGCTGGCACGACTTCTGCGCGAAGGGACGCACCGCCAACCAGCTCGTCGAACATCCTCGCCGGATCCTGAATCCGATGCGGCGCGTTGGTGATTCGTATGTCGAGGCCAGCTGGGACGAGGCCATCGCCGACATCGCCGCGCGGATGAACCGGCTCATCGACGCCGACGGTCCCGACGCGATCGGCGTCTACTACGGCAATCCTTCGGGCTTCTCGTCGTCGAACATCATCTTCATGAACGGGTGGCTGGACGCCATCGGCACGCACAGCCGCTACTTCGTCGGCTCGGTGGACCAGAACGCCATGCACGTCGTCGCCTCGGCGATGTACGGCTCACAGCTCATGTCGCCGGTGTCCGACGTCGACCAGTGCGACTACTTCCTGCTGGTCGGCACGAACCCGGCGGTCAGCGCGTGGAACTGGCTGGAGACCGTGCCGGGCGGCTGGCGGCGTGCGCTGGAGCGGCAGAAGGGCGGCGCGACCATTGTCGTCGTCGACCCGGTGCGCACCGAGTCCGCGGAGAAGGCGGACGTGCACCTCGCCGTGCGGCCGGGCCAGGACTGGGCGCTCCTGCTGGCGATGACGAAGGTCATCCTCGACGAGGGGCTCGAGCACGCCGAGGACTGCCGCGACCTGGCCACCGGAGTGGACGAGCTGCGCGCACTGGTCGCCGACACCGATCTGGACGACCTGGCCGCCCGCTGCGACGTGCGGCGGGACGACATCGAGCGGGTGGCAAGGGATTTCGCCACCGCACGCGGCGCGATGGTCGTCACCAGGACCGGTGTCTCGCTGCACGAGGCGGGCACCGTCGCCGAGTGGCTGGGTCACGTTCTGAACGTGATCACCGGACGCATGGACCGGCCGGGCGGACGGCGGTTCGAACGTGGTTACGTCGACGCCCTGCGCATGGTCGACATGGTCAAGGCCGAACCGCACCGCAGCCGGCTGCGAGGACGGGAGATGGTGGTCGGCGCGCACGCGCTCAGTGAACTGCCCGACGAGATCACCACCTCGGGCCGCGGTCAGATCCGCGCGATGGTGATCAACTGCGGCAACCCGGTCGTGTCCGGGCCCGACGGGGCGAAACTCGATGCGGCACTTGCCGACTTGGACCTTCTGGTGGCCATCGACATCGTCCAGCGCGAGAGCCATCGGCACGCGCACTGGCTGCTGCCCGCCGTGCACTGGCTGGAACGCAACGATCTGCCCGCCTTCACCAGCAGCATGCACGACGAGCCGTTCGTGCAGTACGGGGTCAAGGCCGTCGAACCGCCGCCAGGGGCCCGCGAGGAATGGCGGATCTGGATCGACCTCGCCATCGCCATGCGACGGCCGCTCTTCCGCGCCAGGGGGCTCAACGGCTTCATCACGGCCTCGCGCAAGCTCGCCGCGCTCACCCGCAGGCCGGGCTTGGCCTTCAGCCCGCAACTGGATCGATCGACTGGTGATCGCGACGTCACGAAAGATCGACGGCCGCAGGCTCGCATGGCGCGACCTGATCAGGAACCCGCACGGCCTGGTGCTGGGCCCTCGCGAGTTCGGCCACTTCAAGGACGCGCTGCGCACCGACGACAAGCGCGTGCACGCCGCGCCGCCGGAGTTCGTGGCACGCACGCGCGAGCTGCTCGATGCCACCGGACCCGTTGCGCCGCAACGGTATCCGTTCCAGCTCGGCAACCAGCGGCACCGGCATTCGATGAACTCGTGGCTCAACGAGCTGCCCGGTCTGCACCCCGCGGGCAAGCACAACGAGGTGCTGATCAACCCGGTCGACGCCGCCGACCTTGGCATCGGCGACGGCGACCGGGTGCGGGTGTTCTCCTCGGTCGGCGAGATCGAACTCGACGCCGCACTGTCCGAGCGACTTCGCCGCGGGCTGGTGGTGATCGACCACGGCTGGGGCTCCCGGATCTTCGACCCGCGCGGCGGCGATGCACCGCAGTCCTACGGCGTCAACCGCAACCTGCTGGTCGACGGTGAGTCGATCGATCCGCTGTCGCAGACCTCGACGCTCAGTTCGTCCTACGTCGGGCTCGAGCGGGTGGCGGCCGGCTAGAGCTCCGGACCCTCGGCGCGCAGATCGTCGACCGTCGACATGGCGTCGCGCAGCTTGGTCAACCACTCGTCGGCGTGCTCACCGACCAGCCGGACCGACCAGGCGAGTGCGTCGGAACGCGACCGCGCCACCCCGGCGTCGACCAGCGTGTCCAGTACCTGGCGTTCCGGCTGCTTGAGCCGGGTCATCACCGGGACCGCGATGTGGGTGAAGAGGATGCGCTCCGGGGTCTCGCCGGTGCCGACCTCGACGCCCCAGGCGACCTTGCGCCCGTAGCGGGCCTCGGCCTCGTCGGCGATGCGCATCCGCTCCGACCGGGTGTCCTCACGGAAGCGGGCGGCGCGCCCGGAGGCGCGGGCTTCGCTTTCCTCACCGTCGGGCTCGGGCAGACGGCCGATGACGGTGATCTCCTCGCGGTCGACGACGACCTCCGGGTCGCCGGTGAACCAGCCTTCGGGAAGTCGACCGGCGATCCACTCGGCTGCGTCGCCCGCGTCGGGCTGCTGTGACTGTTGCCAACCGCCGGAACGTCCGGGACGGCGGCCACTGTGATGATGTTGTCTCATGATTACATGATTACACCGTTGCAGCCGTAACAGACCGGCTTTCGCCGCGGGCGAACTGATCGCCCCCTACCGCTTGCGAAGAAGTGCGGCCCCACCAGCCAGGACGAGGGCAATCAGCAGTACCGCCGCCCAGCCTGGACCGACCAGAAACCACACCACGCCAAGGGCGACGATGCCCGGTGACGCGAGAAACAGCACCATGCCGGGATGCTGCTTGATGACCGCAAGCGCGCTCTTGGCCCGCACCCGGTCGATTTCATCTGCCATCTGCCCAGGATGCCAGTTCAAGCCGCGCTCTGGACGATGACGACTGTGGACGATGACGGCTGGGAGTTCACGCCGTTGCCATAGGGTTTCTGCAGACCCGCGGCGTGCCCGAATGCGCCGCAACCGACCCGAGGAGCGAACGGTGACTGGACCTGGAGCTGGCAGCTGGCAGGCCGACCCCGAAGGCCGCTACGAATACCGGTGGTGGGACGGACAGAATTGGACCGACCAGGTCTCCCATCAGG
The DNA here is from genome assembly GCA_963849055.1 of uncultured Actinomycetota bacterium. Lineage (GTDB taxonomy): Bacteria > Actinomycetota > Actinomycetes > Mycobacteriales > Mycobacteriaceae > Mycobacterium. The sequence continues at coordinate 452,932 of CAWKFI010000006.1, read as the reverse complement.
GGCGGACCGGAACCGCGCCGATGGGAGGGGCCCCGCCACAGAGTGGTGCCCCACAGGGCGGTGCGCCACAGGCCGGTTCCGGCGGGCAACACTCGGCGCCTCAGGCGGCGCCCGTCGGGCAGCCCTCCGGCGACGGTTTCGCCGGCATCACCGGTGATCTCATCGACGGCCGCTTCAGCGAGAAGGAAGCGAAACCGATCGCCAACCAGAACTCCAAGCTGCTCCGCGTGCGGCTCGGTGAGCCGTTCATGGCGCGGCAGGGCTCGATGGTCGCCTATCAGGGCAACGTGGACTTCGCCTTCGAGGGCGGCGGGGCGTCGAAGTTCATCAAGAAAGCACTCACGGGCGAAGGCCTGCCGCTGATGCGCTGCCAGGGCCAGGGCGACGTGTTCCTCGCCGAGCGGGCGTTCGACGTCCACGTGTTGAACCTGAACAATTCGAGCTTGTCGATCAGCGGCAAGAACGTGCTCGCGTTCTCCACGAGCCTCGACTGGAACATCGAGCGGGTGAAGGGCGGCAGCATCGCGACGGGCGGCCTGTTCAACACGACCCTGCGCGGAACCGGGTGGGTGGCGCTGACCACCGACGGCCCGCCCGTGGTGCTCAACGCCGGTGAGGCGCCGACGTTCGCCGACACCAACGCGGTGGTGGCGTGGTCGGCGAACCTGCAGACGCAACTGAAGACGAGCTTCAAGGCGGGGGCGCTCATCGGTCGCGGTTCTGGTGAGGCGCTGCAGGTGTCGTTCTACGGCCAGGGCTTCGTCATCGTCCAGCCCTCGGAGGGGATCCAGATCCCGACGCAGTAACGGCGAGCGCGGGATTCACCACTCCTTGAGGATGCGCAGCTTGTTCGCGCCAACGGCGGCTTCGCGACGGAGCCGCGTCAGCTCGGGGTAGAACGCGTTGTGCTTGTTGCTGTTTTGGACGTTGAGCGGGAGGTCGAGTGCGGCGATCAGTTCCTCCTCGATCAACCACGGCTCGGGATGCACCAGCCATGACACCAGAGCGTTCTCGGCCATCCACTGGTTGAGCACGGCCTCGCCGCCTGCGAACGTGCGTCTGTCGCCAGAGCCGATGCGGCGCAGTTTGAAGCCGAGTTCGTCGCCGAGCAGCACGCCGAGCGTCTTGCGTAGCGTCGAACCCTCGGCGTCCGCCTTGCCGCCGCCGAAGTGATATCGGATGCGCTTGCGCAGATCCTGGGTGCTCGGCGGCTTGCCGCTCTTGGGCGGCGCCGTCGGGCTGACCCCGACGTAGAGCAGCGTCAGCCCGTCGCGCTCTTGGCAGCCCGATATGTCGATGTTTCCGGGGATGGAGCGAAACCACCAGCCTTGGACACCCGGCATGCTGGGCACCGGACCCGGATCCGTGAACACTTCCGCTCGCGTAAACGGCCGCGCGGCAAGGAAAGCCGCGATGCGGCCCTCAGTTCGCTTGCTTGCCATGCACTCTCCGATCGTCGCGCGGGCGTTTCGTCACCGGCCCGATGAGCCCCGACTGAAACGCTCGCTCGACACCCAGCCTAGAAGCCGGCCGACGCGCGGCGCGCCCGGAACACCTTCACGTCGTCTCTGATGCCCTTCAGGCGCCGGGCGCCGGCGAACGACCAGGCGAACCGGTCGACGTCCGCGGTTGCCTCCCGCGTCGGCTCCGAGACCAGGATCGTGCCGGGCCGCGCGGTGCCGGTGATCCGGCTCGCGAGATTGACGGGACTGCCGAACCAATCGCCGGCGCGGCTGACCGCCATGCCGGTCGCCACGCCTACCCGCACGCGGGGGAAGTCGTCGTCGGTCTCGGTGGCGTCGACCAGGTCGAGCATCGCGTCGAGCATCGCCACGGGATCGGCGCTGACCAGCATCACCTCGTCACCGATGCTCTTGATGTAGCGCACGGGCGGGACGGCGACCTCGCGCGCCATGTTCACCAGGCGCTGCGCGAGCTGCTCCAGATCCTCCGGCGGCACCGCCTCGCCGAGCCGGGTGAAGCCGACCAGATCGGCGAACCCGATCGTCACCAGACGCGCGCCGGGCAGGTGCAGTCCCTCGGCGCGTTCTGTGGTGGTGACCGCCTCGGTCTCCATCACGTGCAACAGCTGCAGGCGCAGCATGTCCTGGATCAGCGGGCCGAGCAGCGGTGCCACGTCCTGAATCAGCGCCTCGACGGCCTTCGCCGTGTCGAGTTCGGTGGCGGTGGGCTCCAGAATGGCCGCCAGCCCGGCGTAGCGCATGACGTCGGCGGCGCGGGTCAAGCCTTCGGCGAGAACCTGGATGACGAGCACGATCTGATCGGCGCTGATCCCAAGTTCGAGAAACTTCTTCGCATACGCGAACGCGTCGCCGTCCACGCGCAGGAGGACGGCCTCGTCGGGATCCTCGACCCTCGGCAGCCCGGTGGCCGTCTGCAGCCGCTGGAGCAGCTCGATGTCGATGCCCGTCTTCTCGCTGATCTCGCGGGCGGACACCAGGGTTCCGTCGTCACCGAGGATGCGCCGCGGAGCAAGCAGTATGGGGGAGAACGAATCCCGGATCTGCTCGACGGTGAAATCCTGCGCGAGCAGCCACTCGATCAGCTCGGCGCGTTCCTCGCGCGCGTCGCCCTCCAGTCCGTCGAGCAGACCGGACGCTTCGACGTCTACGTGTTCGGGCACCGGGTCAACGTATACCGCGCGCCGCGCGAATCGCCGGCGCCGTCGACGACGCCAGGAACGTGGTCATGTCGGCGGGATACCGGACGTCGACGGCGGCCGACTCCGGGAATCGGTAGGGCCGGCCCAGCACCAGCCCGACGAACTGCCTGCGCAGTCGCGACATCTCGGCGCGGACGGTGACCACGCGCGAGCGGTCGCCGTAGAGATCGTCGGCCAACTCGGTCGCCGAGCGACCCTGCCGATGCGTCGCCAGCACGTGCAAGATCTCGGCATGCCGCGGCGACATGTCGCGCCGCCAGCGGCCGAACTGCCCCACCAGCTCGAGGCTTGGCGCCGCGCCGTCGCGCAGATCGAGGGTGATCCGCGACGCCTCCGGCCCCTCCCCGACCTCATCGGCCAACCGCACCAGCCAGCCGCCCGGCAGGGATTCGACGTCGCATGCGCCCAGCGACGGGATCCAGGTGCGTCCAGGAACACCGTTGTCCGGCAAGAGAATCCGATTGTGCGGTGGCAACGAGTCCACCGCGGCCACCCACCCGTGCTGATCCACCGCCAGAGCGGGCCTGCCGACGCGCGCGAGGATGGGCGCGGCCACCATGCGCAGGCGGTTCAGCGTGCGGTCGTGCACCTCGCGCAGCTGCGATTCCGCCAACCGGGCAACCAGGTCCACCAAAGCGATGGTGGTGGGGTGCACCGTGGCCGCGGGACCCGAGACGTCCACGACGCCGACGACCTGGCCGGTCCGCGGATCCCGGATCGGCGCCCCCGCACACGTCCACGGATGGTGGCTGCGCAGGAAGTGTTCGGCGGAGAACACCTGGACGGCGCGGTGGGACGCCAACGCGGTGCCGATCGCGTTGGTGCCGACGGCGTTCTCGCTCCACGTGGCACCCTCCACGAAGCCGAGCCGGTCCGCGTTGTTCAGCACCCGCGACGAGCCGTACCGCCACAGCACCCGGCCCCGCGCGTCGGCCACGACCAGGATGTTGTCGCCGCCCTCGATCACCGACTCGAGCCCGCGGGAAACGTCGTCGAGCACGGCGAACAACCCGGAGGCCTGCCGCAGGACGTCGACGCCGCCGGTATCGACGTCCGGCGGCGAATGCCGGTCGGGGTCGATGCCCTTGCCCAGCAGCCTGTTCCACGAATCGGCGATGACGTCCCTCGGCCGTGCCGGGCCACGGGTGCCCGCCATCGTCGCGTCGTAGACCTCGGACAGCAGCATGGCGTAGCTGCGCGGGTCGTCACCGACCGCGACGGCAGGCTCTGGTGTCGCCGATGGGTTGGGCATCGATGTCGATTGTGCTCTAGATCACAGGGTCAGTCACGTCGGGGGCGGCGCGCTTCGTCACCGGTACACCATGCCGCCGTCGATCAGCCCGGCCTGACCGGTCATGTAGTCGGCGCCGGGACCGGCCAAGTACGCCACGAAGCCCGCGACGTCGTCGGGAGTCTCGGAGCGTCCGAGCGCGATGGTGGCGGAGAACTTCTCGAACGTCTCGCCCACCGCCGCGCCCGTCAGCTCGGCGAACCGCTTGTCGATCTCCACCCACATGTCGGTGCCCACCACGCCCGGACAGTAGGCGTTCACCGTGATCCCGTCGGCCGCGTGCTCCTTGGCCGCGGCCTGGGTCAGCGCACGCACCGCGAACTTGGTCGCGCTGTACGGGCCGAGCATCGCGAATCCCTCGTGCCCCGCGATCGACGACGCATTGATGACTCTGCTGATCTTTCCTTCTTCTTTGTTCCCGAGCTGCTTGAACTTCGCGACCGCTGCCTGAATCCCCCACAGCACGCCATCGACGTTGATGGCCCACAACCGGGACAGCTCCTGCGCGGTCACCTCTGCGATCGGGCCCACCAGCGCGATGCCTGCGTTGTTCACCATGACGTCGAATCCGCCCAGCGCCGACGCGGCATGGTCGACCGCGGCGAACACCGCGGCGCGATCACTGACGTCGGCCACGAAGGTGGTTGCCTTCGAACCGATTTCGGCCACTTCGTCGGCCACCGAGGCGATCCCATCAGCGGTGACGTCGATGAGTGCCACGTCCGCGCCCTGGCGAGCCAGTTCGAGCGCGATGCCGCGACCGATGCCGCGGCCCGCCCCGGTGACCAAGGCCACCTTGTCGATGAGCGGTGGTTGCATGAATCTTGTCATTTCCTTGCGCCTTTCACGTTGGACTCACTTGGACGGGTCGACCAGAACCTTCATCTTGGTGCCCGCATGCAATGCCTCGAAGCCCTCGTCGACGACGTCGTCGATGCCGATCGCCGTCACCCAGCCGGTGGTGTCGTACACGCCGTTGGCCATCAGGCCGATCACCGCTTCGAAGTCGGCGGAGGTGTAGCACAGCGAGCCCTGGATGCGGGATTCGTTCATGACGAGGTTGAGCAGCGGTGTGGTCAAGGGCTTTTCGTAGATGGCGACGCTGACCATGGGCCGACGGGCACCGACGCAATCCAGCGCGGTCGCGACGGCCGGCGCCACGCCCGCCGCGTCGTAGACGGCGTCGGCGCCCCTGCCCCTGGTGTGGTCTGCGATGAACGCGGCGACGTCGACGCTGCCGGGGTCCAGGGTGGTGGCGCCGAGCGCCTCGATGGCCGCGCGCCGGGTGGCCGACGGCTCGACGACGAAGACGTCGTCGACGCCCTTGCCGCGCAACGCGAACCACAGCCCGATGCCGATGGGGCCCGCACCGAACACCATCGCCGTCCCACCCGGTTGGGGCTCACCAAGGGTCGCCGCGTGATACGCCACCGACATCGGTTCCACCAGCGCGCCCAGCTCGAGCGAGACGTTGTCCGGCAACCGGTGCAGCATGTTGGTCGGCACGACGGTGTACTCGGCCATGCCGCCGTCGGACATCAGGCCGTGGAAACCGATCTGGGCGCAGATGTTGTAGTTGCCCGCCTGGCAGGGGCCGCAGTGCCCGCACCGGTAGATCGGCTCGATCGCCACCCGGTCGCCCTCGGCGTAGCCGGTGACTCCCTCGCCGACGGCGGTGACGACGCCGGAGAACTCGTGACCCATCACCAGCGGCATCTGCTGACCGGTCAACGGGTGCGGCTCGGTGGGCACGAAGATCGGCCCCGCGTAGTACTCGTGCAGGTCCGTGCCGCAAATGCCGTTGAACCCCACCTTCACCTGAACGGTGCCCGCGGTGGGTTGCGGTTCGGGCACGTCGGCGACCTCGAGCTTGTTCGGTCCGTAGTACACAGCTGCTTTCATGTCGCTGTTTCTATGTGAGCTGGCACACAAGCGGAAGAGTTGCACCAGGTTGCAACCCTTGTGACGGTGCGGCCCGATGGTGTGTTGTGGCTCACATGACTCAGACCGTTGATGCCCCTCCAGCCGCCACCAGATCTCCCCAGGACCGCATCGACGCGTGGCTGGCCGACTTCGAGCTCGCGCTGGCCACTCGCGACATCGATCGGGTCGTCGGCAAGTTCGCCGTCGACTCCTTCTGGCGCGACCTGGTCGCGTTCACGTGGAACATCAAGACCGTCGAGGGCCGCGACGGCATCGCCGACATGCTGACGGCGCGACTGGCCGCCACCGATCCCACCGGCTTCCGGACCCGCGAGGCCGCGACCGACGACGGCGACGGCGTCGTGTCCGCGTTCATCGAATTCGAGACCGCGGTGGGGCGCGGAACCGGCCACCTGCGGCTCAAGGACGACCAGGCGTGGACGCTGTTGACCGCGATGCAGGAACTCAAGGGCCACGAGGAGCGCAAAGGTGCGTCGCGCGTGCTTGGCGCGGTGCACGGCAGCGACCCCGACACCCGGTCGTGGGCCGAGAAGCGGCTCGCCGAGGAGGCGTCGCTGGGCTATTCGGAGCAGCCCTTCGTCGTGATCGTCGGCGGTGGCCAGGGCGGCATCGCGCTCGGTGCGCGGATGCGCCAGCTCGGGGTGCCGGCGATCGTCGTCGACAAGCACGAGCGTCCCGGCGATCAGTGGCGCAAGCGGTACAAGTCGCTCTGCCTGCACGACCCGGTCTGGTACGACCACCTGCCATACCTGCCGTTCCCACCGAACTGGCCGGTGTTCGCGCCCAAGGACAAGATCGGTGACTGGCTCGAGTTCTACACGCGGGTGATGGAGGTGCCGTACTGGTCGAAGACCACGTGCCTGTCGGCGTCCTTCGACGGGGCCGAGCAGCGGTGGACCGTCGAGGTGGACCGGGACGGCGAACGGGTGACGCTGCGGCCCGCGCATCTGGTGCTGGCGACCGGAATGTCCGGCAAGCCCAGCGTGCCAACGCTTCCCGGCCAGGACGTGTTCCGCGGCGACCAGCACCACTCCAGCGCCCACCCGGGTCCGGACCGCTACGTCGGCAAGCGAGCGGTGGTGATCGGCTCCAACAACTCCGCGCACGACATCTGCAAGGCGTTGGTGGAGAACGGCGTCGACACGACGATGGTGCAGCGGTCCTCGACGCACATCGTGAAGTCCGACTCGTTGATGGAGCTCGGGCTCGGCGACCTCTACTCGGAGCGGGCCGTGGCCGCAGGCATGACGACCGAGAAGGCCGACCTGACGTTCGCGTCGCTGCCGTACCGCATCCTGCACGAGTTTCAGATCCCCATCTATGACGCAATCCGCGAGCGGGACAAGGACTTCTACGACCGACTGGCCGCCGCCGGCTTCGACCTGGACTGGGGTGACGACGGCTCCGGGCTGTTCATGAAGTACCTGCGCCGCGGGTCGGGCTACTACATCGACGTCGGCGCCTCCGACCTGGTTGCCGACGGCACCATCAAGCTGGCCCACGGACAAGTCGACCACCTGACCGAGGACGCGGTGGTACTGGCCGACGGGACGGTGCTGCCCGCCGACGTCGTGGTGTACGCCACCGGGTACGGCTCGATGAACGGCTGGGCGGCCGACCTCATCGGCCAGGACGTCGCCGACAAGGTCGGCAAGGTCTGGGGGCTGGGCTCGGGCACCGCCAAGGATCCAGGACCGTGGGAGGGCGAACAGCGCAACATGTGGAAGCCCACCCAGCAGGACAACCTCTGGTTCCACGGCGGCAACCTGCACCAGTCACGGCACTACTCGCTGTATCTGGCGCTGCAGCTGAAGGCGCGCCACGCGGGAATCCCGACGCCCGTGTACGGCCTGCAGGAGGTACACCACCTCAGCTGACGGCGCGGTTCGTGCACGCTCGGTGGCGGTGAGCGCGACCGAGTGTGCACGGATCGCAGAGTTCAGAGCCGGTCGACGGCGTCCTTGGACTCCTTGAGACCCAGCCCGGTCTGTTCGCGCAGCACCTTGATGGCTTCGATCTTCTTGCCGCTGGCGGCGAGCATGCGCACCTCGGCGCTGATCCACCCGTCGTGGAACTCACCGGCAGGCCGCGGCACGGTCCGTTCGATGCCCGCGTGTGCCAGTGCGCGTTCGAGCGCCACGACCCGCTGCTCGAGTTCCTCGACTCGGCGCGCCAGATCGCCGTCAGAGCTTCCGAAGAGTGCCATGCCGGATAGTGTCGCGCATCTATCCTCGGACCGTGACCGAGCCGCTGCGTGAAGGGCTGGCGCCCGTCGTCGCCGACGGCGCACGGGTGTTGATCCTCGGTTCGTTCCCGAGCGAGCGGTCACTGGCGACCGGGCAGTACTACGCCAACCGGGGCAACCAGTTCTGGCGTCTACTGGGGAGTGTGGTCGGTTTCGACCGCGACGCGTCCTACGAGGAACGGATCGACGCGGTGACGGGGCACGGGCTGGCGTTGTGGGACGTCGTGCACAGCTGCAGGCGGGTCGGCAGCATGGACGCCAAGATCGATCGAAAGACGTTGGTGCTGAACGACTTCGGTCCCCTATTCACGGCGTACCCCGGAATCGAGCGGGTATTCGCCAATGGGTTGACGGCGCACCAGCTGTTCGAGCGCCACGTCGACACGGCGTTGCCGACCGTCAGACTGCCGTCGAGCAGCGGCGCGCTGCCGATGGCGTTCGCCGACAAGCTCGCCCGGTGGCGCGAAGTCGGCTGAAACTAGGTCCGACTTCGTGGTTTCAACCCGTTCGTGGCGGGTACCGGCAGTTGGGTGATTCCCAGGATCCTCGGAAAGACGCTGGGCATCGGCCTGGCGCTCGTTGTGGTGGCCGGCCTGACGGTCGTCACCGGTGGCGCGGGTACCGCGCACGCATTCTCGCGGCCCGGACTTCCCGTCGAATACCTGGACGTCCCGTCAGCGTCGATGGGCCGCAACGTCCGCATCGAATTCCAGGGTGGCGGTCCTCACGCCATCTACTTGTTGGACGGGCTGCGGGCACAGGACGACTTCAACGGCTGGGACATCAACACCCAGGCGTTCGAGTGGTACTACCAGTCCGGGGTGTCACTGGTGATGCCCGTCGGCGGCATGTCGAGCTTCTACACCGACTGGTACGAGCCGGCCATCGGCAACGGCACCACGCAGACCTACAAGTGGGAGACGTTCCTGACCAGTGAGCTGCCCGCGTGGCTGGCGAGCAACAAGGGCATCTCGCGAAGTGGCAACGCCGTCGTGGGCCTGTCAATGGGCGGCTCGTCGGCGTTGATCTTCGCCGCGTACCACCCGAACCAGTTCAGGTACGCCGGCTCGTTGTCCGGCTTCCTGAACCTGTCCGATCCGTTCTGGCCGCCGCTGGTCGGCCTCGCGATGAACGATTCGGGTGGCTTCAACGCCGGCGCCATGTGGGGCCCGCCCGGCGATCCGGCATGGATACGCAACGACCCGACGGTGAACGTCGGAATGTTGGTGTCCAATGGCACCCGGCTCTGGATCTATTGCGGCAGCGGCACTCCCGGCGAGCTGGAGGGCGCGACGAGCGGCATTCCGCAGCAGTTCCTCGAGAACTTCACGCTCAAGTCCAACCTGAACTTCCAGGCCGCCTACCTCGGGGCCGGCGGGTCGAACGCGACGTTCAACTTCCCGCCGACCGGCACGCACAGCTGGGGTTACTGGGGCGCACAACTGCTCGCCATGAAGCCCGACGTCGTCGGCGCACTCACCTAGCTGTACACCTAGTCAAACGGGCTTCAAGACAGGGGCGGACGGCGGTGCGCCCACGGCCGCGCGGCCTCGATCTGCGCGGCGAGTGACAGCAGCGTCGCCTCGTCGAACGGTCGGCCGACGAGTTGGATCGACGTCGGAATGCCGTTGCCGTCCAACCCCCACGGCACCACCGCGGCTGGCTGTCCCGTCACGTTGAACAGGGCTTGGAACGGCACGCGACCGGCCACGAGCGCCAACGTCGAGACGGCGCCGCGGCGTTGATACGCGCCCACCCGCGACGGTCCCATCGCCGTGCCCGGCGTGATCAGCACGTCAACGTCGTCGAAGATCGCGTTGATCCTGGCGGTCACGTCCGCCTCGGCGGCGGCCATCGACGCCACCCGTCGCTCCGACACCAGTCCGCCGATCCGCGCGAAGGCACGGGTGCGGCGATCGAGCCGCTCCGGCCGGGGCAGCGCCTTGGCGTCGTCGTGCACGCCACGGAAGTAGCGCGGTAGCCCCTGGCCGTACACCGCGCTGGGCGGATAGTCCGGATCGCGGCGGACCACGTCGTGGCCGAGGTCGCGTAGTAGCGCCCCGGCGTCGTCGAGCGCGGTGCGTTGCGCCCTGCCGACCCACGCCGTGAGCGGCGGAGGAACCTTGGCGCTCAAGGCGATTCGCAGCCGGCCCGGCGCGCGTGCCGCCGCCGCGGCGAAACCACCCTCTGGTGTCTGCGTCGCCGTCACGTCGAGGAACAGCGCCGCGTCGGCGACGGTCCGCGCGATCGGGCCGTTGACGCTGAGCCCGCACCACGCCCCGTCGTGCGGTGCCAGCGGCACCCGGTCGCGTTGCGGCTTGATGCCGAACAGGCCACACCACGTCGACGGAATCCGGATCGACCCCATGCCGTCCGACCCCAAAGCCAGCGCGGCCAGCCCCGCGGCCACGGCGGCCGCGCTGCCGCCGCTGCTGCCACCGGGCGCGAAGTCGGTGTTCCACGGGTTGCGGGTCGCGCCGAAGGTGACGGTCTCGGTGAACGGCCAGATCATCAGCTCGGGCACGCACGTCTTGCCGACGATCACGGCGCCGGCCGCGCGCAGCCGTCGCACCACCTCGGCGTCGTCCGTGCGGGCCGGACCGTGCGCGCTGCTGCCGTAGGTCGTTACCTCGCCCGCGACGTCGACGTCGTCCTTGATCGCGATCGGCACGCCGAGCAACGGCAACCGCTCCCCCGCGTCGAGCCGCTGTTGCGCCTCGGCCGCCTCCCTCCGGGCGGAGTCGGCGAGAACGACCCGGTACGAACGCAATTCGCCGTCCAGCCGCGCGATGCGGTCGAGGTAGACGTCCAGCAGTGCGGGTGCGGTGACGGTTCCCGACGCGAGCAGGCGAGCCTGCTCGGCGGCACCGGTGAAGGCGAGGTCGCGAGGGTCCACGCTCCTAGTCTGCTCTTCGCGCAAGCGCTCATCGCCCGTAGTCTGCGTTCGCTACCCGTGTCTGGTCGCGTATTCGCCGGGCGTACAGCCGAGCATCGACCGAAAGTCGTTGATGAAGTGCGCCTGGTCGTACCAGCCCCGGCGAACCGCGAGGTCGGCGAAGTCGACCGACGGGTTCGTCTCGATCTCCAACGCGGCGTGCTGCAACCGGTAGCGGCACAGCACCCACTTCACCGGGACGCCGACGTAGCGGCGGAACACGCGCTGCGTGGTGCGCACGCTCCACGGTGAATGCGCCATCACCTGCTCGACGCGGTGCAACGTGTCGTCGTCACGGATGCGGTCCACCAGCGTGGTCAACGCGCGGTAGGTCGGGTCGTCGTCGCCGCGGTAGGCCGCGATCGCCTCATCCATCCGCGCCGACGCCGTATCCCGGTCGTCGTCGAGCACCAACGGGTAGCCGAACAGGTCGTCGTCGACGGGGACCGTGCGGCCGGTCAGTGCGCCCGCATCCCGGTCGAACCGGGCCGCGAATCCGCCCGGCCAGAAACGCGCCCCGACCACGGCGCCGCGCTCGGACAGTGTCGTGGTGAAGACCTCCTCCACGACACCCTGGATCAGGGTGCTCGGCAGCGGATAGCCGTGGCGCGGCGAGTCGGTGCCCCATTCGTGGGTGAGGTGCACGACCGGGAAGGTGATGACGGTGCTGGTGAACGGTGGGCGGCCGCGCAGGTCCCAACTGACCGACCAGAAGTGCTCGACCCAGCGGGCAGCGTCGTCGGACGGGGCCCACCGCTCGAGGTCGAACACCGACGTGGTGGCAGCTCGGCCGACCACACCGAGTTGAGGTGACGCGTTTTTCCAAGCGCCCATGTCCATGACCCTACGAAACTGGCCGACATGAACGTGAAACCTATTCCGGAGGGCTACACCAGCCTGACCCCGTTCCTGGTCATCGACGGCGCCGCAGGGGCCATCGAGTTCTACACGTCGGTGTTCGGCGCGACGCTGCTCGAGAAGATGGACGGCCCGAACGGCAGCATCGCGCACGCCGAACTCGACTTCGGCAACGGCCGCCTGCAACTGTCCGACCCGAACGCCGATTACAAGCTCGAAGCGCCCGAACGCAAGGAGTCCGTCACCCACTCGATGGTGCTGTACTGCGCGGACGTGGACGACGTCGTCGCCCGCGCCGCCAAGGCCGGGGCCACGATCCGGGAGGACGTGCAGACATTCGTGACGGGCGACCGGTTCGCCTCCATCGTCGACCCGTTCGGGCAACGCTGGGCGGTGATGACGCGGGTCGAGAACGTCGACGCCGAAGAGCGCGACCGCCGGCTGGCCGACTGGGCGAAGGAGAACCTCTAATCGTCCTGTGCGGCCCGGCGCACGCGGAAGAGCTTGACGTCGCCGCGTACGCCCTTGAGGTGCCGCGCTCCTGCCGGCGACCAATCGAAACCCCTGGCGTTGCCGACGGCATCATGGGTGGACTCGTCGACCAGAACCGTTCCGGGCTGCGCCGCGCCGGTCACGCGGCTCGCCACGTTGACCGGGCTGCCGAACCAGTCACCGGCACGACTGACCGCACACCCGGACGAGAGGCCGATTCGCAGGCGCGGCAAGCCGTTTGCCTTCGCCGCGTCGGCCAGTTCGAGGACGGCCGCCAGCAGCGGCGCGGGCTCGTAGCACACCAGCATCACGGCGTCGCCGATCGACTTGACGAACCGCACCGGTGCGGTCGCCACGTCGTGTGCGATTTCGGCCAGCCTGCTGGCGACGTGTTCCAGCTCCTCGGCAGGTAGCGCTTCACCGAGCTTGGTGAAGCCGGCGAGGTCGGCGAATGCCACCGTCACCAGCCGCGCGCCGGGCAATCTGCCAGCCGCCCGCTCGGCGGCATTCACGGCCTCGGCCTCGAACGTGTGCCGCAGTTCGAGGCGGATGAGGTTGTCCATCATCGGCCCGAGCATCGGGGCCGCCCTGATCGCCAGCTCCTCGGACGCCTTGGCGACCTCGATCTCGGAGGCGCCGGGCCGCAGCACCGTCTTCAGCGCCGCCTCTCGCATGGTCGCGGCGGCGTGACCGAGACTCTCGGTCACCACGCGCATGACGGCGACGACGTCCTCGGATGCCATTCCCAGGTCCACGAGGAATTTCGCGCTCGCCGCCGCCTCGGCGTCCGACCGCAACAACACCGCCGCCTCGGGATCCTCGATGCGGGGCAGGCCGATCGCGCGTTGCAGGCGCAGCAACAGCTCCGCGTCGATACCGGTCGCCTCGCAGATTTCGCGCGCCGACACGAAATCGCCGTCGTCGCCGAGCACCCTGTTCGCCGGCAGCATCATCGGCGCGGCCACCGACCCGCGGATCTGGTCGATGTCGAAGCCGCGGTCGATCAGCCACGCGATGAGTTCGGCACGCTCCTGACGTGCCTCGCCTTCGAGCCCGTCGAGCAGGCCCAACGCCTCCAAGTCGACGTCTGCTGCCACGTCGTCAACGTACAACGGATCCCACTCGCCGTTTCGGGATCACGCTAACGTTGCCTGCATGTCATGTGTGTTCTGCGCCATCGTCGCCGGCGACGCACCCGCGATCCGCGTCTACGAGGACGACGACTACCTGGCCATCCTCGACATCCGCCCCTTCACCCGCGGGCACACCCTCGTCATCCCCAAGAAGCACACCGTCGACCTGACGGATACGCAGGCGGACACCGTCGCCGGGATGGTGCGCATCGGGCAACGGATCGCCAAGGCGGCACGGAATTCAGAGCTCAAGGCCGACGGCAACAACATCGCCATCAATGACGGCAAGGCAGCGTTCCAGTCCGTGTTCCACATCCACCTGCACGTGGTCCCCCGCCGCAATGGCGACAAACTGTCGTTCGCCAAGGGCATGCTGCTGCGCCGCGACCCCGATCGCGAGGAATCCGGGCGCATCCTTCGTGACGCCTTGGCCGAAATCGACGCCTAGCGCGTCGGCCTCCAGTGACAGACTGAGGCGATGAACATCTCCCGTTGGCTCGAGAACAACGTCGGCAAACCGCTGCTGATGCTGCACGACAACGTCTACAAGCGCTCAGGCGGCCGGATCGGGCACACGATCCCGGGCGGTCCGTCGCAACTGATCCTGCACACCGTCGGCGCGAAGACCGGCCAGAAGCGCGCCAACTCGCTCAGCTACGCCCGTGACGGTGACGACTACCTGGTCGTTGCGTCGAAGGGTGGTGACCCCAAGGCGCCGGGCTGGTACCACAACCTCAAGGCCAACCCGAACGTCGAAATCAACGTCGGCCCAAAGCGATTCGCCGTCACGGCGACTCCGGTCACGCCGGACGACCCGGATTATCCCGCGGCTGTGGGAGATCGCCAACGACATGCGGGGCAACGAGAACCGCTACAAGGGCTACCAGGAACGCACCACGCGGCCGATTCCGATCATCGCACCTGATGACGGCTCGCCCGCCCTAGAACAGCTCCTTGGCGAGCAGCTCGAGCGTCTTCTCGCGGGCGGGCGCGGTCGCCGGGTCGACGCCGCGATACGCGGAGGCGACGGGGTTGACCATGACCTCGTCGACCCCGAAGTGCTCGGCCAGCTCGCGCACCTGGTCGGCCGCCTCCGTCGGTGAGCCGACGATCGCGCGGGACAACCCCGAATCGACGATGGCCTGCTGCTGGTGGCTCAGTACCAGGCCCTGCGCGTCCTCGACGAGGTCCAGTGCGCGCAGGGGCTGGCCGGTGCGCAGCAAGGCCATCATGTGCAGGTTCGGGAGCATCAATGCTTCGGCCTCGGCGCGGGTGGCCGCGACCGATGCGTTGACGGTCATGAACGTGGTGGGAGCGGCGGCCAGGTCGCTTGGCCGGAACTCCGAGCGGTAGACGGCCAGCGCCTCCTCGGTGCCCTGCCCCGAGAAGTGGTGGGCGAACACGTACGGCAGCCCCTTCGCGGCGGCCAGATGCGCCGAGTACAGCGACGAGCCGAGCAGCCACAACCGCGGTTCGCTGCCCGCGGCGGGCGTCGCCTTCAGAACGTAGTTGTCCTCCATCAGGTTTCGGCCCCTGATCGACACGTGCACGCCCGTCGCGCTCATCAGCGCGGCCACGTCGTCGAGGTACTGCGGGAACTTCTCGATGTCCGTGTCGTCGCGGCCCGCGGCGCCGCGCAGCGCCATCGAGGTCACCGGGTCGGAGCCAGGCGCGCGGCCGATGCCCAGGTCGATGCGACCGGGCGCGGCGGCCTCCAGCAGTGCGAACTGCTCGGCCACTGCCAACGGCGCGTGGTTGGGCAGCATGACGCCGCCCGAGCCGAGCCGAAGCTGATGGGTCTGCCCGGCGAGGTAGCCGAGCACGACGGGCGGGCTGGTGGCCGCGACGGCGGGCATGTTGTGGTGCTCGGCCACCCAGTAGCGGGTGTAGCCCAGCGCGTCGGCGGTCTGCGCCACCCCGACGGTCGCCTGCAGGGCGTCAGCGGTGGTCTGGTCGCTGCGGACGGGAATGAGGTCGAGAACGGAGAGTCGCACGTGTGGATCAACCGCTCGCCGCGCCGGATCGTTCCCCTGCGCCGTGATTTCGGCGTGCTTTCGATCGCTCACCGATGGTTTCCGCTCGTGAATCACTCGTTGGCCAGCCGTTTGGCGGTGGCGAAGACGTCGTCCAGCATCGCCGGGGTGAGCTTGCCGGTGAAGGTGTTCTGCTGGCTGGGGTGGTAGCACCCGACGAGCGTGATCTCGCCGTGCGGGGTGGACACCACCGCCGTCGCGCCGTGGCCGAACTTCGGCTGCGGTACGCCAACGACTCCGCCGCCTGCGCGAAGCATGTCGAGCGCGGCCCGCCAGGCGAACCCGCCCAACGCGATGACGACCCGCGCGTCGGGGCCGAGCAGCCGCCACTCCGCATCGAGCCACGGCGCGCACGTCGCCCGCTCGGCCGGCGTCGGCACGTTGGCAGGCGGCGCGCAGCGCACCGCCGCGGCCATCCGAACATCGTTGAGCGCCAAGCCATCCGCCGCGTCCACGCTCAGCGACTGGTTGGCCAGATCGGCCCGGTGCAGGGCCGCGAACAGGAAGTCGCCCGACCGGTCGCCGGTGAACACCCGCCCCGTGCGGTTGCCACCGTGCGCGGCAGGTGCGAGGCCGACGATCACGATCCGCGCACGCGGCGCACCCCAGCCGGGAATCGGCCGACCCCAGTACGGCTCGTCGGCGAACGACTTGCGCTTGACGATCGCCACCTCCTCGCGCCACTCGACCAGGCGCGGGCATGCCCGGCAGACGGAAACCAGCGCGTCGAGCTCGTCGAGCGTCTCGACGGCCTCCGCCAACGACGCCACCTGCGCCGCCGACGACGCCACCGCGGTGCGCGGTGTGGCGGGATCGCCCGGCCAGCCCGAGGCCGGCGGCACCGGCGAGTCGTACGGCGCGCCGGTGCGCGGATGAGGCAACTGCACGACTCCACTGTGCCCTGCACTACGCAAATACTGTGCCTGCGCCCGGAAAATCCATCGCCGACGGGTGACGGCCACTGCTACATTCAGCCGCGATACCCCATGATCATCAAGAAGCGCGGCCCGCTGTATCTGATCCTCTTCGCTGCGCTGACCGCCGGTGCGGGCAACGGGATCTCGATGATCGCCTTCCCCTGGCTGGTGCTGCAGCGCAACGGATCCGCGCTGGACGCGTCGATCGTCGCCATGGCGGGGACGTTGCCACTGTTGGTCGCGACCCTGATCGCCGGTGCGGCGGTCGACTACCTCGGGCGGCGCCGGGTGTCGATGATCTCCGACGCGCTGTCGGCGCTCTCGGTGGCCGCGGTCCCGGTGATCGCCCTGATCTTCGGAGTGGACGCGATCAACGTCGCGGTGCTAGCCGGTCTGGCCGCCCTCGGCGCATTCTTCGACCCGGCGGGGATGACCGCACGCGAAACGATGCTGCCCGAGGCGGCGACGCGGGCCGGCTGGACGCTCGACCACGCGAACAGCGTGTACGAGGCCACGTTCAACCTGGCCTACATCGTCGGGCCTGGCATCGGCGGCCTGCTGATCACCACACTGGGTGGCATCAACACCATGTGGGTGACGGCCGGGGCGTTCGGACTGTCGATCGTCTCGATCGGCGTGCTGCGCCTGGAGGGTGCCGGCAAACCCGACCGCGACGCCCTGCCCGACGGGGTGTGGTCGGGGGTGGTCGAGGGGCTGTCGTTCGTGTGGAACCTGAAGGTGTTGCGCACGCTGGCGTTCATCGATCTCGCCGCGACGGGGTTGTACATGCCGATGGAGAGCGTGCTGTTCCCGAAGTACTTCACCGACCGCGACGAGCCCGCACAGCTGGGCTGGGTGCTGATGGCACTGTCCGTCGGCGGTCTGGTGGGTGCGCTGGGATATGCGGTGACGTCGAAGTACGTGAAGCGGCGCACCACGATGCTGATCGCGGTGCTGACGCTGGGCGTGGCGATGACGGTCATCGCCTTCCTGCCGCCGCTGCCGGTGATCCTGGTGTTGTGCGCGGTCGTCGGCTTCGTCTACGGCCCGATGGCGCCCATCTACAACTACGTCATGCAGACCCGTGCCCCACTGCACCTGCGCGGCCGGGTGGTTGGAGTGATGGGCTCGCTGACGTACGCGGCCGGACCGCTGGGCCTGATCCTCGCGGGGCCGCTTGCCGATGCGGCGGGCCTCAAGGCGACGTTCTTCGCGCTGTCCCTACCGATGGTGGTGCTGGGCCTGGTGTCGCTGGGGCTGCCGTCGCTGCGCGACCTCGACCGCACCCCGGAACACGCCTAGCGGGCCCGCGGCGCCTCGAACAGCTTGCCGAGCCGACGCGACATTCGGGGTTCGCCGTCGATTCGCAACCGGCCCGTCGTCACCAGCTCCGCGACGCGGCCAGGGTCCATGGCCGCGGCAAGGACGTCCGCTTCCCCGGTCAGCGTCACGTCGACCGGTGTGTCGTCGTCGACGGTGTCGACGCCGTGCGGCGAGATGACGACCGTGGCGTGCCCCTCCGGCGTCACCAGCCGGACGGTGACAGGCGGCCCGCTGCGATCCTCGCGGACGTAGGCCCGCACGGCGCGAGTCAACCATTCGGGTCGCACGGCGTCGCCCGGCGTGCGTGTCTCGATGAGATGCCGGCCCCAGCGAGCGAAGGCGTTGACGACGTCCTCGAGCGCCCGCCCATCGTCGGTCAGCTCGTAGGCGGTGGTCGAAGCCGGCTTGGGCAGAACACGTTTGCGCACCAGACCGTTCGACTCGAGATCGCGCAGCCTGCCGGCAAGCATGTCCGTGGCGATGGGCGTGAGCGCGGCGAGCAGGTCGCCGTAGCGCTGCGGCGCCTCGAGCAGTTCGCGGACCACCAACAGGGTCCAGCGGTCGCCGACGAGGTCGAGGCTCTTCGCCAGCGCGCAATGCTGGCCGTACGAGCGGGATGGCATGCGCTCAGCGTACAGGGTGATTGGTTTTTCCAATTTAGTGCTTGTTTTTTCCAAGTACGCTCGATAGCGTTGCGCCATGCTCGAACTGACGCGCCTCGCCGACGCCGCCATCGCCGAGGCCCTGGCATTCGCCGACCTCTTCGACCGACTGGACGTCGAGCGCCGAGCCGCGCCGACGCCCTGCGCGGCATGGACGGTCGACGACCTCGCCACGCACGTGGCCGTCGGCGCATTCCGCGACGCCGAGGCGTTTCACCGCGCGCGGCTCGGAACCGATTCCCCGCCAGGCGAACTCGAACTCGGCAGTGTCGACCGGGCTGCGGCGATCCGGCTGGCGGTCGGCCACCTTGGCGGCGCGCTCGCCGACCCACCGCCCCGGTGGCCTGCCGTGCCGACACCGTTCGGCGCCTACCCCGTCGCGGATGCGTTGCGGTGCCTGGTGATCGAGTTCGGCGTGCATCTCGACGACTTGCAAGTGGCCGTCGGCGAGCCGCACGCCGGATTCTCACCGGCCACGCTCGAGGCGCTCTTCGGTTTCGGCGAGCTCTACGTACTGTTGCAGGCCGCGCCGCTGGAGACCGAACCCCTGACCTTCACCCTGACCGCATCGACGACGACCATGTCGATCACCTGGACGGGCCGCCGGTGGACGGCCGGGAGCGGCTCGTCGCGCGAGTGCCGGATCGCCGGGTCCGACGACGCGATCGCCCGGCTGATGCTGCGTCGACTGGACGTCACCGATCCCCGGATCGACGTGCTGGACCCGCACCGCCTGGCCCCTCTGTTCGCGTCCGCCATCCGCCCGCTCTGAACGGCCGTCCTCAGGCGAGGATGTCAGCGTTAGAACGGTCCTCGGCGTGGGTAACCCGCTTCTTTTAGTGACTCACGCCACAATCGAGGTCAGCCCGTGTACCAGCAAGTTCTTGATCCGGTCGCCAATTCCCTTGCCTGGAGTGCCGTGGTTGCGGCGGTGCCGCTGCTGCTGTTGTTCGTCCTGCTCGGCGCCGTGAAGATGACCGCCTGGGTGGCGTCACTGATATCGCTCGCGACGAGCATCGTGATTGCCGTCGTGGTGTACGGCATGCCCGTCGGACAGACCCTGTTGGCTGGGACCGAGGGCGCCGCGTTCGGTTTCTTCCCGATCCTCTGGATCGTCATCAACGCGATCTGGGTGTACCAGATGACCGTCGAGACAGGACATTTCGACGTGCTGCGGCGCTCCTTCTCCTCGGTGAGCGACGATCAGCGAATCCAGTCCATCATCATCGCGTTCTCGTTCGGCGCGCTCATCGAGGCGCTCGCAGGGTTCGGCACGCCGGTCGCGGTGACCTCGGTGATGCTGATGGCGCTGGGCTTCAAGCCGCTGAAGGCCGCCGTGCTCGCGCTGGTCGCCAATACCGCGCCCGTCGCGTTCGGGGCCATGGCCACGCCCATCATCACGCTGGGCAAGGTCACCGACCTGCCCGTCGACACGCTCGGCGCGATGGTCGGTCGGCAGACGCCGCTCCTGGCGTTGTTCGTGCCGCTCGCCTTGGTGATGGTCGTCGACGGTTGGCGCGGCGTGCGCGAAACCTGGCCGGCTGCGGTGGTCTGCGGCTTCGTGTTCGCCGTCGCGCAGTACGCCACGTCGAACTTCGTCTCGGTGCCGTTGGCAGACGTGGTGGCGTCGCTGGTGTCGGCCGCCGCGGTGGTCGCGCTGGTGCGGGTCTGGCAGCCTCGGCACGCGTACACCGAACCCGCGGTGGTCGCGGGCGGGGCGGCTGACGAGCCAAGCCCGGAATTCGCCCAACGGGTCGAGCACGCGGACGCCCAACACGACTCCCGCGCCGAGGTGGCAAAGGCGTACGCGCCCTACGCGATCATCATCGGCGTCTTCGTGCTCTGCCAGATTCCGGCGATCAAGAAGCTGCTCGACAAGGCGACGTTCGCGATCAACTGGCCCGGCCTCCACGTCGTCAATGCCGACGGTGACCCGTCGACCCTGACGAAGTTCACCCTCAACCTGCTGACCACGCCGGGCACCCAGATGCTCGTCGCCGGCATCTTGACGATGGTGGCGCTGCGCCTGTCGGTGCCACGCGCGCTGAAGGCGTATGGCGCGACGCTGCATCAGCTCCGCTGGGCGATCGTGACCGTGATGACCGTTCTCGCACTGGCATTCGTGATGAATCTGTCCGGTCAGACCATCACGCTCGGTACCTGGATGGCCGCGGCAGGCGGGGCGTTCGCGGTGCTGTCGCCCATCCTCGGTTGGCTCGGCGTCGCCGTCACGGGCTCCGACACGTCGTCCAACTCGCTCTTCGGCGCACTGCAGGTCGCCGCCGCCAATCAGGCCGGACTGTCGGACGTGCTGATGGCGGCGTCGAACTCCTCCGGCGGCGTGCTGGGCAAGATGATCTCGCCGCAGAACCTCGCGATTGCGGCCGCGGCGGTCGGCCTCAACGGCAAGGAGGGCGACATCTTCCGCCGCGTCATCCTGTGGAGCCTCGGGTTCCTGGTCCTGCTGTGCGTCCTGTCCGGACTGCAGGCCTCCCCGGTGCTGTCGTGGATGGTGCCCTGATCGGGCGCTGGCCAGTCGTGTACACGTCGGTGCTCACCGCCTGGTAGCCCCGGCAAATGCGTTCAACAACTCCTGGCCGCCGCCGAGCAGTTCCGCGGCAGCCAACGGGCTCCAGTAGTCGCGGTAACGCTGAATCTCGTTGTTCCGCACCGTGATCACCGCGATGTAGGACATGCGGTACGGCGCGCCGGTGGAGACGACGACGCCGGCCGCCTCGAACTCGACGACCACCACGTCGGGATCGACGGTCTGGTGCATCACCGATTGCGGGATCTCCCTGATGTCCAGGATGTTCGGATAGTCGCGCAGGTACTCCGCGACCGCGGCGCGGCCTTCCAACTTGGCCGGGTAGCCGGGTGCGGCGAACGGGAACTCCACCACGCCGTCTTCGGCCCACAGTCCGGCGAAGGCCGCCATGTCGTGCGCGAGTAGCAGTTCCAGCGCGTGGTTCACGAGCTTCTCAGCGGTCATGCTCTTCTCCCAAGCTATGGACGATACGGTACCGTCCCGTCCTGAACCGTATACGGGACGGGTCCGTATCGTCCACTCGCTACACTCCCCCCATGACCCGTCGAGCGCCCACCGGCGCAGCCGTGCTGCAGCCCGCCATCACGTCGGCGATCACCGAGGCTGTTCTCGACGAGTTGGCCGAGCAGGGTTACGCGCGGCTCTCCATGGAAGCCGTCGCCAAGCGCGCCGGAGTCGGCAAGAGCGCGCTCTACCGGCGTTGGCCCTCCAAGCAAGACATGGCGCTGGCGGTCCTCGCTGAATTCAGCGTCTCGCAGGCTCCGGCGCCCGACTCCGGCTCGCTGCACGGGGACATCCGAGAGTCGCTGGATTCGGTCATGCGCTGGCTGTCGCACCCGCGGTTCTCCCGGATACTTCCCGACCTGGTGGCGGAGATGGCGCGGAACCCCGAATTGAGCAGAATCGTCGACGGCATGATCGGCCAGCCACGACGCGAACAGGCCCGCAAAATGTTGCAGCGGGCGATCGCACGCGGCGAAATGAGCCGGGATACCGACATGGAGCTTGCGCTCGATGCCCTGGCGGCGCCCATCTATTGGCGGCTCACGGTTCGCGGTGGGCATGCGGAGCCGGGATATCTCGACAAGTTGGCCACGCTGCTCGCACGTGCGCTCGGCGGTTAGGCCGGTCGGGTCCGCGCCGACGCCTACGATCGAGGAATGGACTCCGCGCTGGAATCGCTCATCGCCGAGCTACCGGACGGCACCGTCGTCACCGATCCGGACATCGTCGCCTCGTACCGGCAGGACCGCGCGGCCGACCCGAATGCGGGCACCGCGATCGCGGTCGTCCGGCCGCGACGCACCGAAGAGGTTCAGGCCGTGTTGCGCTGGGCCACCGCACACCGGGTGCCCGTCGTACCGCGTGGTGCGGGCACCGGACTGTCGGGCGGCGCGACCGCGCTGGACGGCGGCATCGTGCTGTCAACCGAGCGGATGCGCGACATCGTCGTCGACAGCGTGACCCGCACGGCCGTCACGCAGCCCGGCCTGTTCAACGCCGAAGTCAAGAAGGCGGTCGCCGAGTACGGGCTGTGGTATCCGCCGGACCCGTCGTCGTTCGAGATCTGCAGCATCGGCGGCAACATCGCCACCAACGCGGGCGGCCTGTGCTGCGTGAAGTACGGCGTCACGACCGACTACGTGCTGGGCCTGCAGGTGGTGCTGGCCGACGGCACCGCCGTCCGCCTTGGTGGTCCGCGGCTCAAAGACGTTGCGGGGCTGAGTCTGACGAAGCTGTTCGTGGGCAGCGAGGGCACGCTCGGCGTGATCACCGAGGTGACGCTGCGGCTGTTGCCGCCGCAGCACAGGGGCTGCACGGTGGTGGCGTCGTTCGACTCGGTGGCGGCCGCCGCGGACGCGGTCGTCACGATCACCGGCAAGATCCGGCCGTCGATGCTGGAGTTCATGGATGCCGTGGCGATCAACGCGGTCGAGGACAAACTGAAGATGGGCCTGGACCGCAACGCCGCCGCGATGATGGTCGCCGCGTCCGACGACCGCGGACCGGCAGGCGTCGAGGACACCGAGTACATGTCCCGCATCTTCACCGAACACGGTGCGACGGAGGTGTATTCGACCGACGACCCCGACGAGGGCGAGGCGTTCGTTGCGGCCCGCCGGTTCGCCATTCCCGCCGTCGAGGCCAAAGGCTCGCTGCTGCTCGAGGACGTCGGGGTGCCGCTGCCCGCGCTGGCCGACCTGGTGTCCGGGGTGGAGAAGATCGCCGAGCAGCACGGCCTGATGATCTCGGTGATCGCGCATGCCGGTGACGGCAACACCCACCCGCTGATCGTGTACGACCCCACGAACCCCGACGAGACCGAGCGGGCCCAGACCGCGTTCGGCCAGATCATGGATCTCGCCGTGGGGCTCGGCGGGACGATCACCGGCGAGCACGGCGTCGGGCGGCTCAAGCGGCCCTGGCTCGCGGGATATCTCGGACCGGAGGCGATGGAACTCAACCACCGGATCAAGAAGGCGTTGGACCCGGACAACATCCTCAATCCGGGCGCCGCGATCTAGACCGGAGACGGACACGCCCTCCCCGTCGAGGGAGGGCGTGCCGGCCGGTGTTAATTCATGTGCCCCGGGCCGTGATGGCTCGGCCAGCCGGGGGCCTGCGTCGGCGCCGGTGTGGCGTACGTGTCCGGGTAGTACTGATAGCCGGGGCCAGCCGGGACCGTCGTGGTGGTGGGAGCCGTGGGGTCGGCCTTGGCCATGGTGGCCAACCCGACTGCCACGCCGCCGCCGATGATGGCGGCGATTGCCAACGGCAGGGCGCAATATCGAGCGAACACGCGCACTTTGGGTGTCATTTCGTCAATCCTTCTGTGTTGACTGGTTTTTCAGTCGTCCGCCGGCGAGTTCCGGCGATGAGTCAACTGTGTCCTGGATGTGACGCGGTGTATGTCGGGCGTCCGGTGGAGGGGCAGGATGAATCGCTTGTCCACCAATCGGTGGACGTTCGGCGATTTTCGGCAGCGAGGGGCAGCCACGACGACCCCGCGCGGGACCCCTGACGCAGTGGCAGCTCGCACGCCCACCGGCTGTCGGACCATTCGGCCAAATATGGGGTGAATGCCTCATGTGCTGGCGCTGGTCGGCTGCCCACAATGCAATACGTGGTACTCGCCGTACGCACCCCCAACGGGGCGCCACAACGAAAGGCACGGCCCTGAACCGACTCTCGCGGTTCGCGAGGACAGTCGCAGTGACTCGCACCCCGATACAGCGAACCACACCGCACACGGCCGGAGGCACCGCGATTGCAACGCGGAGGCGCAGTCTGCATGACGAATCCTCGTACCTGCGGAGATGCTGGGGTGGCTCCGCTACTTGGGATCGGTAGTCGTACCGCCCGGCTGTACTTCCCTGGACGACAACGCAACCGAAGCAACGCACAAATGAAGGGATATCAAATTGCGCAACAAACGGACGCTCGCCGGCGCGCTGACGTTGACCAGTCTCGCGGCGGCCGGCCTGGGCCTGGCCACGGGCACCGCTGCGGCCGACCCAGCGGGCGCACACACATGGTGCCCAGGAATGTCGATGGCTTCGCCTCCTGGACCGGGTGCCAGCCCCGGCGTCTGGGACATGAATGTGTGCCACACGTGGTACCGCGTCGACCCCGGGATGGGCAATGTGCCAGTCACATATGCCGACGGCACTCGTAGCACCAAGGGCAGCAGTGTCTGGGACGGTCCGAACCCACCGGCGGGTTCTGTCCGCGTTGAGTGTGGCCGGGATCTGTTCACCGGCCTGCCCATTCCCTGTTAACCAGGTGAGGGTTGCGACCACCGCGTCGGGATGCACGACGACGCCCGCCGCTGTCAGTTGATTGCGCAACGGTGATCGTCTTCAACGCACCGTTCCCCGGACCACAGGAATCGCCACGAAAATGAGGCAGGCACCGCCTTCGCCACGCAGGTGAGGCATGGGGGTGCGACTTGCCAAAGCTTCGTCGTTCGCCACGAAGTTTGGGACCCGGCACCGGTTGCGCAGGCGGCAACCGGTGTTAAGCGGCGTCGGGTTCGGGTGGCTTCTTGGGTCTTCGGTGGTGCCCATTCGCCCGCGGCTGTCGGCTGGGGTCGACGGATTTCGGTGGATACCAGAGTGTTTGGCCGAGCGACTCCTCGTCGTAGCGGCGGCGGGCCTGCCACTGTTCGTCGGATGGGCCTGCGGTTTGGTGGTTGACTTCGCACAACATGGTGAGTCTGTCGATGTCGGTGGTGCCGTCGGGTGTCCATTCGATGAGGTGGTGCACGTCGGAGTGATAGCCGGACTGATCGCAGCCGGGCATGGTGCATCCGCCGTCGATGGCATGCAGCACGATCCGTTGGTCGGCCGAGGCGAGACGTTTGGTGCGGCCTAGGAACAGAGGCCGTCCACTCGTGCCGTCGTAGATGTACAGATAGTGATGAGCATGGGCGGCCATCCGGATCGCGGTTTCGATGGGGACGGTGGATCCGCCGCCGGTCACGGCGAGCCCGGACGCTGATTCCAACTGCTCCAGGGTCATCGTGACTATGGCGGTCACCGGCAGGCCGCGGTGCTGTCCAAGCTCGCCGGAGGCTAGCAGTGCGCGCAGCCCCGCCTTGACCGCGTCGTGTTGGCGTTGGCCGGTAGTGCGGGTGTCGCGAGCGGCTGCCACCGGGTCGGGCTCACCGTCCACCGTCGGGATCGGATCGCTGTCGTTGCACATTCCGGGGCGAGCCAGCTTCGCCCACAGGATTTCCAGGTAGGCGCGAGTTTCGGGGTCGACGCAGAACCGGCCGCGGCTCATCCCGTCGGCGTCTTGGGGACCGAGGGTGAACTCGCTGCGCGCCTTGCGAGTGCGTTCACGGGTGACCGGGTCGCCGTGGGTCGTGTCGTATTCGGCCAGCAGTTGTGCGGCGTCGCGGCGCAGGATGTCGGGGCGTTCGGCGACGGCGACACCGGTCAACTCGAGGTCGAAGCGAGCCCGCTCAGCAGCCGTGGCGGTATCGGGGAGCTTGGATAGCGTGTCGCGGATGGTCTTGATGTGTTCGTCGCCGATGAGTCCGTGTCGGGCCGCGGCCGCCGTCTCGGGCAGCGTCGGCTGGTCCTTGGCCAGGTCGGCGGCGGTGGCGATGCGCGTGCCGGCTTCGGTTGCGGACAGGTGCAGCATGTTCGCGAGGTGATCGCGCAGCCGGCCGACGCGTTTGGGCCATTGGGCGCGCAGCGCGTTGATGGCGTCATACCCGACGGTCGACAGAGTGCGCTGGGCGGACTCGACGCTGCACAACACGGAGTCGAGCACGTCGGCGGGCAGCTCGTCGAACGGCAGGGCGGCCAGCTCGGCGACCGCAGACAGCAAGCGTGACTGGCGAGCCGCCACGTCGTCGAAATCGACCGCCACCGTCATCACCTCCTGGTCCGAACGTATGTTCGAGTATGTCAAAAGGGTGTGACAAGTCCATCAGCGCAGGTCAGGCTTGCCGCTGGAGGAAGATGCGACACTGGGCCGTATGCGAAACATTGACATCAACATCGATCTGTCATACATATAAGACATGTCGGCTAGTTTGTCTCACACCACGCCAGCCCGGTTCCGGCTCGCCGACGCCGAGACCTGGCCCGACCCGTGGCCGATGTACCGGGCGCTGCGCGACCACGACCCGGTGCATCACGTGGTCCCGGCGGACAAGCCCGACGACGACTACTACGTGCTGTCCCGCCACGCCGACGTGTTCGCCGCCGCGCGCGACCATCAGACGTTCTCGTCGGCGCAGGGGCTGACGGTCAACTACGGCGAGCTGGAGATGATCGGCCTGGCCGACAACCCGCCGATGGTGATGCAGGATCCGCCGGTGCACACCGAGTTCCGAAAGCTGGTGTCGCGCGGCTTCACTCCGCGGCAGGTCGAGGCGGTCGAGCCGAAGGTCCGGGAGTTCGTCGTCGAGCGCATCGAGGGGTTGCGCTCGAACGGCGGAGGCGACATCGTCGCCGAACTCTTCAAGCCGCTGCCGTCGATGGTCGTCGCGCACTACCTCGGCGTGCCCGAGGAAGACCGCGACCAGTTCGACGGGTGGACCGACGCGATCGTCGCGGCCAACACCGCCGAGGGCGGCATCGGCGGTGCGCTGGAGAATCTCGGCGACGCGCTTGGCGGGATGATGGCGTACTTCACCGCGCTCATCGAACGCCGCCGCCGCGAACCGGAGGACGACACGGTCTCGCACCTGGTCGCCGCCGGAGTGGGCGCCGACGGCGACATCGCGGGCACCCTGTCGATCCTGGCGTTCACCTTCACGATGGTCACCGGCGGCAACGACACCACCACCGGGATGCTCGGCGGCTCAATGCAATTGCTGCACCGACGGCCCGACCAGCGCAAGCTGCTGGCCGACCACCCGGAGCTGATCCCCGACAGCGTCGACGAGTTCCTCCGGATGACGTCACCGGTGCAGTGTCTGGCCCGCACCGTCACCCGCGACGTGACGATCGGTGACACCACCATCCCCGAAGGCAGACGCGCACTGCTGCTCTACGCCTCGGCCAACCACGACGAACGCCAATACGGCGACGATGCAGGCGAATTGGACGTCACCCGGAAGCCGCGCAACATCATGACCTTCAGCCACGGCGCGCATCACTGCCTCGGCGCGGCTGCCGCGCGCATGCAGTCCCGCGTCGCGCTGACCGAGCTGATGGCTCGCATCCCGGACTTCGAAGTCGACGAGGATGGGATCGTCTGGGCCGGTGGCAGTTACGTGCGGCGACCGCTGTCGGTGCCGTTCAGGTCCACGCAAACGCTGATGCCGGGCAACTGGCTGGCCGCACGCGCCGTACCGAGGTGGCCGCCGACCGCATCCTCGACGCGGCGGAGGACCTGTTCACCCGAAACGGCGCCGCCGCCGTCGGGATGAACGAAATCGCCAAGGCCGCAGGTTGTTCGAGGGCCACGCTGTACCGGTACTTCGAGAACCGTGACGCGCTGTACACGGCCTACGTGCACCGCGAGACCTACCGCATCTTCGCCGGAATGGGCGAGCGGATCGTCAGCATCGCCGATCCGCGGCAGCGTCTCATCGAGGGCATCGTCGCGTCACTGCGCAGTGTGCGCGAAAGCCCGGCGCTGTCAGCGTGGTTCGCACCCGCGCAGCGGCCGATCGGCGGCGAGATGGCCGAACGCTCGGAGGTGATCAAGGGTTTGACCGAGGCGTTCCTGGCCTCGCTGGGCACGATCACGTCGAGGAGCGGGCGCGCTGGGTGGTGCGCGTGATGATCTCGCTGCTGATGTTCCCCGGCCACGACGAGGCCGACGAGCGGGCGATGCTCGAGCAGTTCGTCCTGCCGATGATCGTGCCGACCCAACCCGACGCCGTCTAGCGCGACGCCTCCCAGTACCCCTGGGCCTTCATGGCCTTGCGCGGGATCTTGTAGTCCTCGCGGAAGATCTTGGCCACCGCACGGGTGGTCCGGTTGTCACAGGCGACCCAGCCGAAGTGGTCGGCGGCGTCGAACGATGCTGCGGCGACCGCCTCCACCAGTGCCTGCCCGGCGTTCTTGCGGTCCACCCACGTCACGTCGGACGTAGCGACCGGCAGCTCGCGGTCGTCGTCGTGCGCCGCCTCCAGGAAGACCTTGGTCGGGCTACGTCGCCGATGGCCTCGAGCAGCGAGTTGATCGCGGGCAACGACGCGGCGTCACCGACGATGACGTAGCCCGCGGGTGCGGGTTCGGGCATCGTGAAGTTGCTCCCCAGCACCGTCACCTCCAACGTGTCACCGGGCTCGGCCAGCTTCGCCCACCGCGTCGCGAGCCCGTCGTGCATGGCGAAGTCGATGTCCACGGTGCCGGCCTCGGGGTCGGGGTTGACCAGCGTGTAGCCGCGCTGATGGGACTTGGCGCCGTCGGGGAACCAGCCGCGCACCCACATCGTCGGGTGCAGCGGCCGGTCGGACAGCAGCTCCTTGCCGGTGAAGTGCAGCCGCAGGTAGTTCGGCGTGACCTCGGTGCGGCCCGTCACCGTCAGCTCGTAGTCGCCGCCCCGCCACAGCTTGACGAGTGCGCCGGTCAGCCCGCGTGACGGCTTTTGGTCGGACATGTGCCACCCTTCATATTAGGGCAGCATAACCTAACATCCGTCCACCGTCAGGCTGCTAGGAGATCGCCAATTCGCGCCGAATCGCGATCTCCCAGCAGGCTCGGCGGGTGAAGGGGGCGCAGGGCGGGCTTACGTCTTGACGCGCGTGAACCGGTGCAGCAGCCACGCCAGCGGAATCGTCACCACCATCGTCACAACGAACAACGCAGGCATCGACCCGGTGTAGATCGGGAAGTGCAGGATGTCGACCATCACCAACTCCATGGTGACCAGATGGATCAGGAAGATCTCGTAGGAGATCTCGCCGAGGAACACCATCGGCCTGCTCGCCATGAACCGCGCGTACCAACCGCGGTTGCCCAGCGCGAGCGGCGCCACCGCCAGCGTGGAGATGACGGCGTAGAAGGCGGCCTTCGCCAACCCCTCACGCAGTTCCGACGGCGACGTGGTGGGCGCACCCGCGATGGGCGTCGAGGCGATGAAGTAGCAGACGATCGCCAACGGGATGCACACCAGCGCGTAGGCGTGAACGCCCATCTCCCGCAGCGCGGCGAGCATCATGCCGCCGACGAACCACGCCAGGTACGTCGGCAGCCACAGCCGTGCGCCGTCGGGCAACCAGTCGGTGGTGTGCACCAGCACCAGCCATGCCGGCGTCGCGAGCGCCAGCACCGAAAGGCCGACCATCAAAAGCACTGGGCGCCATTGCCTTCGGCACAACACCACCAGCAGCAGCCAGGCCAGCACCGGCAGCGCCACGTAGAACGCGACTTCCACTGCCAGGCTCCACATCTGGGTCAATCCCTGATGCAGGTAGGAGAACAGGTAGTCGTCGGTGTAGATCTGCGTGAAGGTGAGGTTGCGGAACAGGCCCAGCCAGGTGTGGCCGGGATTCGGTCCGGCCGTGCGGAAGTGGTAGAGGAGATAGGCCGCCAGCACGGTGACGACGTAGGCGGGCATGATGCGTCGCACCCGGTGCCAGGCGTAGCGCCGCACCGACGGCCCGTCCGTGCCCGTCGCTGGCAGCCCGCACCCACGGACCGAACAACAGGAACCCGGACAGCACGAAGAAGATCGGCACGCCGATCTCCATGCGGGAGTAGATCAATCCGGCGTAGCCGTGGGTGTACTTGCCGGTGGTGTACGCCGCGTGCGTCAGCACCACCAGGATGGCGGCGACCGCGCGGATGCCGGTGAGCGAATCCACCCGGCTGGCCGTTACGGATTCCAGCCCGCCTTGTGCGTCGAGGCCCTGCCGCAGCGTCACTTCGGCTTATGGCGCTTGGGGCCGCGATCGGGTTCGAGGTTGATCAGCACACCCTGAATTCTGGTGCGCTCCAGCTTCTTCAGGGTCTCCGACGACATCTTCGCGGGCAGTTCCACCAGCGAGTACTCGGGCCGGATCGAGATGTGGCCGAAATCGCTGCGATGCAGGCCACCCTCGTTGGCGATCGCACCGACGATGGCGCCGGGGGCGACCTTGTGCCGCTTGCCCACCGCGATGCGGTAGGTGATGAGGTCGTCGCGATTGCGGTCGTGACGCTTGTGCGGCGGGCCGTCGCCGCGGGCCGGACGGTCGTCGCGCTCCCGGCGCTTCTCCGGCGGCGGCTCCGTCATCAGGAACTCGCCGCCGCCGCGACTCTGCAATGCCAGCGCGGCGGCGATGTCGGCCATGGGTACGTCGTGATCCTGCTCGTAACCCTCGATCAGCTTGCGGAACAACTCGATTCCCGGCGCGCTGAGCGCCTCGGTGATCGAATCGCGGAACTTCTCCACCCGCTGGGCGTTGACGTCGTCGACCGTCGGCAGTCGCTCCTCGACCAGCTTCTGGCGGGTGGTGCGTTCGATCGCCGCCAGCATGTGGCGCTCCCGCGGCGAGACGAACAGCAGCGCGGTGCCCGAACGCCCGGCCCGGCCGGTGCGGCCGATGCGGTGCACGTAGGACTCGGTGTCGTGCGGGATGTCGTAGTTGAGCACGTGCGAGATGCGTTCGACGTCCAGCCCGCGCGCCGCGACGTCGGTCGCCACCAGGATGTCGATGCTGCCGTCCTTGAGCGACGCGATGGTGCGCTCACGCTGGGCCTGGGCGATGTCACCGTTGATCGCGGCCGCGGAAAACCCACGCGCACGCAGCTTTTCGGCGACTTCCTCGGTGGCCTGCTTGGTGCGGACGAAGACGATCATCGCCTCGAAGGTCTCAACCTCCAGCACCCTGGTCAGCGCATCCATCTTGCGCGGGCCCGCGACCTGGATGTAGCGCTGCGAGATGTTGTCGGCGGTCGCGGTC
Organism: uncultured Actinomycetota bacterium; assembly: GCA_963849055.1. Lineage (GTDB taxonomy): Bacteria > Actinomycetota > Actinomycetes > Mycobacteriales > Mycobacteriaceae > Mycobacterium. The sequence goes on along the minus strand of CAWKFI010000006.1, from coordinate 421,511 downwards.
TTGGACTCGACCTTCACCTGGACCGGGTCGTGCAGGTACTTCGTGGTGATCTTCCGGATGGCGCCCGGCATGGTCGCCGAGAACAGCGCCACCTGCTTGTACTCGGGAGTGCCTTCGAGGATCCGTTCGACGTCCTCGGCGAAGCCCATCTGCAGCATCTCGTCGGCCTCGTCGAGCACCAGGTAGTCCAGGTGCGAGAGGTCCAGGCTGCCCTTCTCGAGGTGGTCGATCACGCGGCCGGGGGTGCCGACGACCACCTGGGCGCCACGCTTGAGGCCGGCCATCTGCGGGCCGTACGGGGAGCCGCCGTAGATCGGCAGCACGTTCACCTTCAGGTGCGCGCCGTAGCGGCTGAAGGCCTCCGCCACCTGCAAGGCCAACTCACGCGTCGGCGCCAACACCAATGCCTGCGTGATGCGGCTGGAGGTGTCGATCTTGGACAGGATCGGGATGGCGAACGCGGCCGTCTTGCCGGTGCCGGTCTGCGCGAGGCCGACGACGTCGGAACCCGCCAGCATTGCCGGGATGGTGGCGGCCTGGATGGCCGACGGGGACTCATATCCGACGTCGGCAATGGCCTGCAGTACCGCTGGGTGAATCTGCAGGTCGGCGAAGGTCGGTGAGGCGTCGTGCGCGTCGGTGTCAGGCGAGGTCATCGAGGTAGGAGTCTACGGGTAGATCCTGGCGCCATCTGCCGAGCGGCAGCGCGACCGGTACCGTGCCCTGTTGTGAAGTGGGTCGCGATGCTGGCGGCGGTGTTCGTGCTCGCCGGATGCGGGTCCAGCGACTCCACCGTCTCCAAGACACCGCAAGCCTCGGCGACGGCCGCGCCGACCGCCCGACCTGCCCCCGAACCGACCGTGGCCGCGGGCCCCGACCGCCACCTCTCCCCCAGCCGATCCGTGCGCGGAGAACCTCGCCGCCCCCGAGATCGCCAGGGCGGTGTCCGAGTTGCCGCGCGACCCGCGCAGCAATCAACCGTGGAGTCCCGAGCCCCTGGCGGGCAACTTCAACGAATGCGCGCCGCTGTCGGTGGTGATCGTGAAGGCCAACACCAACGCCGCGAATCCCAACACCCGCGCGGTGATGTTCCACCTCGGCAAGTTCATCCCGACCGGCGTTCCCGATACCTACGGCTTCAACGGCATCGACGACGAGGCCACGACCGGTGACACCGTCGCGCTGATGTACTCCCCCGGATCGACCGGGTTGAAGAGCGTGGTGCGGTTCCACTGGAACGGCAACGGCGTCGAACTGATCGGCAACACCGGCTAGCTCCCGGATTCGTCGGCACACTGCCCTACAGTGGCGAGCGTGTTCCTGACGTCAGAGGGAGCCGGCGCCCACGTCATCTACAGCGCCTCCGATCTCGCTGCCGCGGCGCGGTGCGAGTACGCGTTGTTGCGGGCGTTCGACGCGAAACTCGGGCGCGGCCCCACGGTCTCGGTGGAAGACGAACTGCTCGCCCGCACTGCGACACTCGGTGACGAGCATGAACGTCGTCAGCTCGACGACCTGCGCGAGGAGTTCGGCGGCGACGTCACGATCATCGGCCGGCCGCCCTACACCGACGCCGGACTGCGCGCCGCGTTCGACCAGACCATGCGTGCGGTCGAGCGCCGCTCTCCCGTCATCTACCAGGCCGCGATGTTCGACGGCCGGTTCGCCGGCTTCGCGGACTTCCTGGTGCTGGAAGGTGACCGGTACCGGCTGCGGGACACCAAGCTCGCACGCTCGGTGAAGGTCGAGGCGCTGCTGCAACTCGCCGCCTACGCCGACACCCTCGCCAGAGCCGGTGTGCCGGTGGCCGACGAGGTCGAGCTCGTCCTCGGCGACGGCGCGGTCGCGAGTTATCGGGTCGACGAACTGCTCCCGGTCTATCTACCGCGGCGGGCCGCGCTGCAGCGGCTGCTGGACGGCCACCTCGCCGGCGGGGCCGCGGTGACGTGGGAGGACGAACGGGTGCGGGCCTGCTTCCGCTGCCCCGAGTGCGACGTCCAGGTCCGCGAGCACGACGACCTGCTGCTCGTTGCCGGCATGCGGGTCACCCAGCGGGCTCGGCTCATCGACGCCGGGGTGAGCACGCTGCACGACCTGGCCGGCCACACCGGCCCAGTGCCCGAACTGTCGGCGCGCACCGTAAATGCGCTCACGGCGCAGGCTCGCCTTCAGGTCGCCGACCGGGTGGACGGCAAGCCGCCCTACGAAGTACTCGACGCCCAGCCGCTGATGGTGCTGCCCGACGCGAACAAGGGCGATCTCTTCTTCGACTTCGAGGGCGACCCGCTCTGGACGGTCGACGGCCACGAGTGGGGACTCGAGTACCTGTGGGGCGTGCTGACCGTCGGGGACGATTTCACCCCGTACTGGGCGCACGACCGCGCGAGCGAGCGCCAAGCCCTCGTCGACTTCCTTGCCATGGTGCGCAAACGGCTCAAGAAATACCCCGGCATGCACGTCTACCACTACGCGGCCTACGAGAAGAGCACGCTGCTGCGCTTGGCTGGGCGCTACGGCGTCGGCGAGCGCGACGTCGACGAAATGCTGCGCAACGGCGTCCTCGTCGATCTGTATCCGTTGGTGCGCAAGAGCATTCGGGTAGGCACCGAGAGCTACAGCATCAAGTACCTCGAGCCGCTCTACATGGGCGGTGAACTGCGCGACGGCGAGGTGACCAACGCCGCCGACTCGATCACCCAGTACGCCCGGTTCTGCGAACTGCGTGACGCGGGAAGCGCCGACGAGGCGGCCATCGTCCTCAAGGAGATCGAGGACTACAACCGCTACGACTGCCGTTCGACGCGCAGGCTGCGCGACTGGTTGATGGCGCGCGCCATCGAGTCAGGGGTGCCCCCGCGCGGGCCGCTGCCGGTGGCCGACGGGGGCGCAGCCGAGCCCGCGGACCAACTCGAACGCCGACTGCTCAAATTCGCGGGCGACAGCATCGAGGAACGCACCCCCGAGCAGACGGCCGTCGCGATGGTGGCCGCCGCCCGTGGCTTCCACCAGCGCGAGGACAAGCCGTTCTGGTGGGCGCACTTCGATCGCGTCAACAATCCGGTCGACGAATGGTCCGACAACACCGACGTCTTCATCGCCGACCGGACCGAGATCGTCGCCAACTGGCATCAACCGCCCAAGGCCCGCAAGCCCCAGCGTCACATCAAGTTGATCGGTGAGGTCGCGAACGGTGGCCTGGGCAAGGCGATGTTCGCCCTGTACGACCCGCCTGCCCCGGAAGGATTGACCGACGACCCGGACCGCAGGGCGTTCGGCACGGTGACGGTCGTCGAGTGCGACAACCCCGAGGCACCCACGGAGGCCGTCGTGATCGAACGGCAGCCCAAGAACGGTGGCGCCTTCGACCAGTTGCCGTTCGCCCTCACCCCGGGCGGACCCATCAACACCAAGCCGCTCCAGGACTCCATCGCCGACACCGCGGCCATGGTCGCGGTCGGGCTCCCGAACCTGCCGGCCGATGCCGTTACCGACGTCCTGCTGCGCAGGGCACCCCGCACGATCAGCGGTGGCCCGCTGCCCCGCGACGGCGACGTAGCCGACGACATCGACAACGGCACTGTTGGACCTCGATTCGTCCTACCTCGCCGTGCACGGACCGCCAGGCACCGGCAAGACCTTCACCTCGTCGACGGTCATCGCCCGACTGGTGAAGCAGCACGGATGGCGCATCGGCGTCGTCGCCCAGTCGCACGCCGTGGTCGAGAACCTCCTCGGCTGCGTGATCGAGGCCGGCGTCGACCCGGACCGCGTTGGCAAGAAGAAGGCCCCCAACGCGCCGTGGCGCGAAGTCGACGAGAAGGACTACGCGTCCTTCATCGCCGACCACGACGGTTGCGTGATCGGGGGCACCGCTTGGGATTTCGCCAACCGCGGCCGCGTTCCGCGGCAAGCCCTCGACCTACTGGTCGTCGAAGAGGCCGGTCAGTTCAACCTGGCCAACACCATCGCGGTGGCGTCGTCGGCCAGGAATCTGATGCTGCTCGGCGACCCGCAGCAACTGCCGCAGGTGAGTCAGGGAACGCATCCGGAGCCAGTGAACGAGTCGGCCTTGGGCTGGCTGGTGGAGGGCCACCACATCCTGCCTGCCGACCGCGGCTACTTCCTCGACTGCTCGTTCCGGATGCATCCCGCGGTGTGCGCACCGGTGTCGCGACTGTCCTACGACGGGCGGCTGCAGTCTCGCGAGGAGGTCAGCGGCGCCCGCAGGCTCGACGGCGTGGCGCCGGGAGTGACCGTGCTTTCCGTCGAGCACGACGGCAACTCGACCGACAGCCCCGAGGAGGCCGACGCGATCGTCGCGGAGATCGACCGCCTGCTCGGCACCCCATGGACCGACGAGGCCGGCACCCGGCCGTTGGGGCAGAAGGACGTCCTGATCGTCACGCCGTACAACGCACAGGTGGTAACGCTGCGGCGCAGGCTCGACGCCGCCGACCTGCCGGACGTCGAGGTCGGCACCGTCGACAAGTTCCAGGGCAGGCAGGCCGCGATCGTATTCGTATCGATGACGGCATCGACGGCGGACGACGTCCCGCGCGGAATCTCGTTCCTGCTCAACAGGAACCGGCTCAACGTCGCGATCAGCAGGGCGAAGTACGCCGCGGTGATCGTCCGGTCGACGCTGCTCACCGAGTATCTGCCCTCCACCCCGCAGGGCCTGGTCGACCTCGGCGCGTTCCTGGCGCTCGTGCCGTGTGATACACCCACGGGATGACCGAAATACTGACCGACCGGCTCGCCGCGATCGTCGGCGCCCGTCACGTCAGCTCCGATCCCGACGTGCTCGACGGCCGCAGTGTCGACCACACCGGCCGCTACCGGGGCCATGCCGGCGCGCTGGTGCGGCCGGGCTCCGACGACGAAGTCGCCGAGGTGCTCCGGGTCTGCCGTGACGCCGGCGCCTACGTGACGATCCAGGGCGGGCGGACGTCGCTGGTCGCGGGGACGGTGCCCGAACACGACGACGTGCTGCTGTCCACCGAACGGCTCACCGAGATCGGCGAGGTCGACACCGTCGAGCGGCGCGTCCACGTCGGCGCGGGAGCCACGCTCGCCGCGGTGCAACGCGCGGCGACCGACGCGGGCCTGGTGTTCGGCGTCGACCTAGCGGCAAGGGACTCGGCGACGATCGGCGGCATGGCGTCCACCAATGCCGGCGGATTGCGCACCGTGCGCTACGGCAACATGGGCGAGCAGGTGCTCGGACTCGACGTGGTGCTGCCCGACGGTGCTGTGGTCCGCAGGCACAGCGAGGTCCGTAGCGACAACACCGGCTACGACCTGGCGTCGCTGTTCATCGGTGCCGAGGGGACACTCGGCGTGATCACCGGAGTCGACCTGCGGCTGCACCCGTCCCCCGCACACCGCGTCACCGCGGTATGCGGGTTCGCCGACCTCGGCGCGCTGATCGCCGTCGGCCGCGAGTTCCGCGACGCCGACGGCATCGCCGCCCTCGAGTTGATCGACGCGCGGGCGAGCGCGCTGACGGCCGAGCACCTCGGTGTCGGCGCACCGGTCGATGGCGCCTGGCAGCTGCTGATCGAACTGGCAGGCGACACCGATCAGACGGAGCGGTTGGCCGAAGCGCTCGAAGGCGCGGACCTTGCCGGTGAGCCCGCCGTCGGCATCGACGTCAATGCGCAACAACGTCTTTGGCAGGTGCGCGAGGCGGTGGCCGAGGTGCTCGGACTGTACGGGCCGCCGTTGAAGTTCGACGTGTCCCTGCCGCTGTCGATGGTCGAAGGCTTCGCCGCCGCGTCGACGAAGCTCGTCGCGGAATACGCGCCGGACGCCATCCCGGTGTTGTTCGGTCACGTCGGCGAGGGCAACCTGCACCTGAACCTGGTGCGCTGCGCGCTCGACGGCGACCGGGAGAAGCAGCTGTACTCGGCGATGATGGCGCTGATCGCGAAGTTTCGCGGCAACGTCAGCTCCGAGCACGGTGTCGGCAGTCGCAAGCGCGACTACCTGTCGATGTCACGCACGGACGCCGACATCGCCGCCATGCGTGCGGTGAAGGCGGCGTTCGATCCGGCCGGCTACCTCAACCCCGCGGTGCTGTTCGGCTGAGCTATTCGTCGCGGAAGCGCGTCGAGTGCCTGCCGTAGGTGTCGTCGTCCCCACCGCGGGAATGCCTGCCGCTTCGCCTGGGCGCGGGCGGCGGCAGGGGCTGGAAGCGCTCCTCGTGCTCGACGTGAAAGCCGTTGTGGGCGAATCCGATCGGTTCGGGATTCGGCGTCGGCGCCGACTCAGCGTCGGCCTTGGTGTCCAAAAGCTCATCCTCCAGCAGGCTGTGCCAGGACTCGACGGGACCGGCGTGCCAGCTCTCGGCGGGTGCGGGCAACGGGTGCTCGACGTGCGTTGGCAGCGGTTCGGTTTCGCTGTCGTCGGCGTCCACCACGTCGGCGGGCGCGCGGACGGCCACCTGTTCGGCACGGACGTCGCGTCGCGGCGGCGGATGCGGCTCGTCCCAGTCGATCGTGTACTCCACGTATTCGTCGTCGTCGGGAAAGTAATCGGGTTCGCCTGAGAGGTAATCGGGTTCGACGCGGCCGCCGGCTGCCGCGGGTTGAGCGGGTAGGTCGCCGAAACCGCGCAGGAAGAGCGCAGCGACGACGCCGAACAGCGCGACGAACGCCGGCAGGAGCAGCGACTGCGACAGCGCGGCCGAGAACGGCTCGTGCAGGAACGCGGGCAGCTCGCTGACCGACCCCTCCGGTGCCGCCGGTGCCCCTGCGCCGCCGGGCATCTCGGCACTGATCCGCGACGTCATGAAGGCGGCCATGCTGGCGCTGCCCAGCACGCTGCCGACCTGCCGGGTGGTGTTGTAGACCCCCGAGCCGGCCCCGGCGAGCGGACCGGGCAGATGCCGGGTCGCGGTCGCCGCCAGCGGTGACCAGATGAACGCCATGCCGACGCCCATCAAGATGAACGGCAGCACCAAGCGCCAGATCGGCGTCGTCGGTGTCATCTCGATGGACAGCCAGGTCAGCGCGATCGCCACACCCGAGAAGCCAAACCCGACGATCGGCCGAGGATGGAACCGATCGACGAGCTGGCCGACGAAGCGGGCCAGCGCGCCCGACGCGATCGCCATGGGCGCGATCAGCAGCGCCGCCCGGGTCGGGGACAGCCCGCACACCGCCTGGGCGTAGAAGAAGACCGGCACCATCATCGCCGTCACCGCGAAGCCGATCACCGCGATGCCCACGTTCGCGAGACTGAAGTCGTTGTCCCGGAAGATCTTCAGCGGGATGAGCGGCTCGGCCGGATTCACCGCCTGCCAGTAGACGAACCCGGCCATGACCGCCGCACCGCCGACGATCATGCCCCAGATCCACAGCGCCCAGCCGTGCGACTGACCCTCCTGCAACGCGAATACGACGAGGAACATCCCGGTGCCGGACAGCACCACGCCGAGCACGTCGAAGCCGTGCTTCTCGGTGGGCAGGCTGGGCACCAGGTAGTAGGCCAGGCCGAGCCCGACCACGCCGATCGGCACGTTGACGATGAAGATCCACTGCCAGCCAAGCCCGTCGACCAGGACTCCGCCCGCCAGCGGTCCCACCAGCGTCGCGACGCCCGCGGTGGCGCCCCAGACGCTCAGCGCGACGCCGCGGTGCTCGGGCGGGAAGATCCGGGTGATCGTCGACAGGGTCTGCGGGGTGAGCAGCGCCGCACCAACCCCTGCACGACGCGGGCCGCGATCAGCGTCTCGATGCTGCCCGACAACCCGCACCACAGCGAGGCCGCGGTGAACACGAACAACCCGACGAGATAGAGGTTCTTCGGTCCGAAGCGGTCACCGAGCCGGCCCGCCAGGAGCAGCGGGACCGCGTACGCGAGCAGGTACGCGCTCGTCACCCAGATGACCGCGTCGTAATCCGCTCCGAGGTGATCCATGATCGACGGATTGGCGACCGCCACGATCGTCGCGTCGACCAGGATCATGAAGAAGCCGACGAGAAGCGCCCACAGCGCGGGCCACGGATTGTCCGTCGCCGGGGCGGGCCCTGCGAACCCCCGCGGCGCGCGTCATACCGCCGCTCCCGTCGCGTGACGACGCGACACGGGCAACGCCGCGGCGGCGTGCGGAATGGGTGGGGGCACCAGCTGGGGAAGCACTGTCTGCAACATCTACTCGGGCATGCGTAACGAAGCTGTCCAGCCGACGCTACGGACCCGGCGTTATCCCGACAAGTCGGATGTTCACCCGGCGACGGCCGTCAGGCCGGGTCAGCGACCATTCCGGCCACGACCGCGTCGTCCTCGGCATCGGACTTGCGCAGACCGGCGGCGAGCAGTGCGAACAAGGCGATCACCACGCCCGCCGTCATGACCACGGCGAGGGCGAGTTCGTCGTTGCCGAGCACGCCGACCAGCGGCGCCACCGCCGCACCGAGGCCGAACTGCGCGGCCCCGAGCAGCGCGGCCGACGTACCGGCGGCGTCGGCGTGGCGGGTCAACGCCAACGCGGGCGCGTTCGGGATGACCAGGCCCATGGCCGCCAGGATCGCCCACACCGGCACCACGAACGCGGGCAGTCCGCCGACGCCCGCCGCGGCGAGCCCGACGAACACGACCCCGAACAGCGACGAGGCGACCAGCGCCCACAGCACGATCACCTGCGGGGTGAACCGGCGCAGCAGGACGACGTTGAACTGCGTCGCAGCGATCAGCGCCACGGCCCCGGCGCCGAAGACCAGCGCGAACGCCTGCTGATCGAGGCCGTAGCGACCCTGCATCACGAACGACGCCCCGGCGATGTAGGCGAACAGGCCCGACATGCCGAGCGCGGCGACCAGCACCAGGATGACGAATCGCAGGTCGCGCAGCAGTTCGCCGTAGGTCCTGAAGATGCCGCCCAACCGCAGCGGCCTGCGGTGGGATTGCGGCAGCGTCTCGGGCAGCGCCATGGCGGCGAGCAACAGGAGCAGTCCGGCCAGCACGACGAGCACCGCGAACACCCAGTGCCAGGACGCCTTCAACAGCACCGCCGCGCCCAGCGAGGGCGCCACCACCGGTGCCACGCCGAGGACGAGCATCAACCGGGACATCACGGTCGCGGCCGCCGAATCGGTGAAGAGGTCACCGACGATCGCGATCGCCACCACCATCGCGGCGGCCGCACCCATGCCCTGCAACGTGCGGGCGGCGCCAAGCACGACGATGTTCGGCGCGACGAGGCACAGCAGCGACGCCAGCATGTGCAACACGATTCCCGCCATCAAAGGGCGACGCCGTCCCAGCGAATCCGACAGCGGACCGACGATGAGCTGCCCCAAGGCCAGTCCGGCCAGCGTGCCGGTCAGCGTCAACTGGGCGACCGACGACGACACGCCCAGTTCGTTCGCGATGCCCGGCAGGGCAGGCAGATACATGTCGATGGTCAGCGGGCCCAGGGCAACCAGCAGGCCAAGCACCACGATCATCCGGGTGCGGCTCGGCCTCGGCGCGTCTTCCGACAGGGTGTCGATTGCCACTGATTCGGCGCTCCTGAGGTCCACGAAGGGCGATGCTGCCATGAAGATTGTTAGCACCGCGTATGAATATTTTCTTCCCGAGGCGAGCCGCTGACCGCCGAAGAGTGACCGCCGTCACCCCGCGGGCACACCGCACCCGGCGGTGTTCGTCGTCGACGCAGTAGCCTGAGAATCAGTCGGAAACGCACAGGGAGGCCGAGAGATGAGCGCTCGTAACAGCGCCAAGAGCCAGTTGCCGGCCGTTGCCGATGACAACCCGAGCGTCGCGGCGCGCACGCTGTCCCAGATCATCGAACGCGGGGCGCGGGTGCAGGCGCCCGCGGTGCGGGCCTACGTCGAACGACTCCGCCAGCAGAATCCCGACGCGACGCCCGCCGAGATCATCGGCAAGCTCGAGAAGCACTACCTCGCCGCGGTGATGGCCAGCGGCGCGGCCGTCGGTTCGGCGGCGGCGTTCCCCGGGATCGGCACGCTCGTCGCGCTGTCGGCAGTGGCCGGTGAGACCGTGGTCTTCCTCGAGGCGACGGCCGTCTTCGTGCTCGCCGTCGCCGAGGTGCACGGCATCCCCGCCGAGCACCGTGAGCGTCGGCGCGCGCTGGTACTGGCGGTGCTGGTCGGCGAGGACAGCAAGCACGCCCTCGCGGACCTGATCGGATCGGGGCGGACCAGCGGCGCGTGGTTGGCCGACGGCGCGGCATCGTTGCCGCTGCCGGCGGTGTCGCAGCTCAACTCGCGGCTGCTGAGGTACTTCGTCAAGCGCTACACGCTCAAGCGAGGTGCGATCGCGTTCGGCAAGATGCTTCCCGTCGGCGTCGGCGCGGTCGTCGGCGGCGTCGGCAACCGGCTGATGGGCCGCAAGATCATCGGCAACGCCCGGCAGGCGTTCGGCAACCCGCCGCCGCGCTGGCCGTCGACGTTGCTCGTGCTTCCCCCACCGAAGCAGTAACGGGCGGGCGTAGGCGTCGCAACGGAGCGTCGCCGATGACACGTGCCAATAACGCCACGTTGTCAATAACACAATGACCACAAGCCCGTTGCCGTGGTCTGCCCTCGTTGCGAGGGATAGCCTTGATTCGGCGCAAGGGCGGGTAACCGCAAAGAAGAGACAGCGAGCGAACACGACGCTCGCCGGGGCAGAAGGAAACGAGGCGAGTAGCTGCCGTGAGCAGTTCACCATCACCATTCGGACAGAACGAGTGGCTGGTCGAGGAGATGTACCGCAAATTCCGTGACGATCCGTCGTCAGTGGATCCCAGTTGGCATGAGTTTCTCGTCGACTACTCCCCCGAACCGACCACGGACACAACGGCTTCGAACGGCAACGGACAGCCCATCACACCGCCGACGCCTGCCCCCGCCCCGCCGCCCGCCGCGAAGGCACCCACTCCGACACCGGCCGCACCGGCGCCGGCCCAGCCCGCACCAAAGCCGCAGGCAGCCGAGCCCGCCAAGCAGGCCGCACCGCCCGCGAAGCCGGCGCCCGAGGCCGCCAAGCCCAAGGCAGCTGCCGGTCCACCGGCGGCCGAAGGCGACGAGACGGCCGTGCTGCGCGGCGCGGCGGCCGCAGTGGTCAAGAACATGAACGCATCGCTGGACGTGCCGACGGCCACCAGCGTGCGCGCCATCCCGGCCAAGCTGATGATCGACAACCGCGTCGTCATCAACAACCACCTCAAGCGCACCCGCGGCGGCAAGATCTCGTTCACCCACCTGCATCGGGTACGCGATCGTGCGGGCGGTCACGAAGTTCCCGAACATGAACCGGCACTTCGCCGAGATCGACGGCAAGCCGAACACGGTCACCCCGGCCCACACGAACCTGGGCCTCGCCATCGACCTGCAGGGCAAGGACGGCAACCGGCAGCTCGTGGTCGCGGCCATCAAGAAGTGCGAGTCCATGCGCTTCGGCCAGTTCATCGCCGCCTACGAGGACATCGTGCGGCGCGCCCGCGACGGCAAGCTGACCGCCGAGGACTTCTCCGGCGTGACGATCTCGCTGACCAACCCCGGCACCATCGGCACCGTGCACTCCGTGCCGCGCCTGATGCGCGGCCAGGGCGCGATCATCGGCGTCGGCGCGATGGAGTACCCGGCCGAATTCCAGGGCGCCAGCGACGAGCGCATCGCCGAGCTGGGCGTCGGCAAGCTCATCACCCTGACCTCGACCTACGACCACCGCATCATTCAGGGCGCCGAATCCGGCGACTTCCTGCGCACCGTGCACGAGCTGCTGCTCTCCGACGACTTCTTCGACGAGATCTTCCGCGAGCTCGGCATCCCCTACGAGCCGGTGCGCTGGCGCAGGGACAACCCCGACTCGATCGAGGACAAGAACGCCCGCGTCATCGAGCTGATCGCCGCGTACCGCAACCGCGGTCACCTGATGGCCGACATCGACCCGCTGCGGCTGGACAAGACCCGGTTCCGCAGCCACCCCGACCTCGACGTCCTCACCCACGGGCTGACGCTGTGGGACCTGGACCGCGTGTTCAAGGTCGACGGTTTCGCCGGCGCCGAGTACAAGAAGCTGCGCGACGTGCTCTCGGTGCTGCGCGACGCGTACTGCCGCCACGTCGGCGTCGAGTACACGCACATCCTCGAGCCCGATCAGCAGCGCTGGATCCAGGAGCGCGTCGAGGTCAAGCACGACAAGCCGACGGTCGCCGAGCAGAAGTACATCCTGAGCAAGCTCAACGCCGCCGAAGCGTTCGAGACGTTCCTGCAGACCAAATACGTTGGGCAGAAGCGCTTCTCACTGGAGGGCGCCGAGGGCGTCATCCCGATGATGGACGCCGTCCTCGACCAGAGTGCCGAGCACGCGCTGGACGAAGTCGTGATCGGCATGCCGCACCGCGGCCGGCTCAACGTGCTGGCCAACATCGTCGGCAAGCCCTCGTCGCAGATCTTCAGCGAGTTCGAGGGCAACCTGAACCCGTCGCAGGCGCACGGCTCCGGTGACGTCAAGTACCACCTCGGCGCCAACGGCAACTACCTACAGATGTTCGGCGACAACGACATCGACGTGTCGCTGGTGGCCAACCCGTCGCACCTCGAGGCCGTCGACCCGGTGCTCGAAGGTCTGGTCCGCGCCAAGCAGGACCTGCTGAACAAGGGCGACGGCCCGGACGGCTTCTCGGTGGTGCCGATGATGCTGCACGGTGACGCGGCGTTCGCCGGGCAGGGCGTGGTGGCGGAGACGCTGAACCTCGCGCTGCTGCGCGGCTACCGCACCGGCGGCACGATCCACATCATCGTCAACAACCAGATCGGCTTCACCACGTCGCCGCACGACTCGCGCTCCAGCGAGTACTGCACCGACGTCGCGAAGATGGTCGGGGCGCCCATCTTCCACGTCAACGGCGACGATCCCGAAGCCGCCGCGTGGGTGGCGCGGTTGGCGGTCGACTTCCGTCAGCAGTTCAAGAAGGACGTCATCATCGACATGCTGTGCTACCGCCGTCGCGGGCACAACGAGGGCGACGACCCGTCGATGACGCAGCCGGGAATGTACGACGTCATCGACACCAAGCGCGGCGTCCGCAAGACCTACACCGAAGCCCTCATCGGCCGCGGCGACATCTCGATCAAGGAAGCCGAGGACGCCCTGCGCGACTACCAGGGCCAGCTCGAGCGGGTGTTCAACGAGGTCCGCGAGCTCGAGAAGCACGAGATCGAGCCCAGCGAGTCGGTGGAATCCGACCAGGTGACGCCGCAGGGACTGGACACGGCAGTGGACAAGTCGCTGCTCGCGCGGATCGGCGACGCCCACCTGGCGGTGCCGGACGGCTTCACCGTGCACCCGCGCGTCAAGCCGGTGCTGGAGAAGCGCCGCGAGATGGCCTACGAGGGCAAGGTGGACTGGGCGTTCGGCGAATTGCTTGCGCTGGGCACGCTGGTGGCCGAAGGCAAGACCGTGCGGTTGTCCGGTCAGGACACCCGGCGCGGCACGTTCACGCAGCGGCACTCGGTGATCATCGACCGCAAGACGGGCCAGGAATTCACGCCGCTGCAGCTGCTGACCGTCAACACCGACGGCACCCCGACCGGCGGCCGGTTCATGGTCTACGACTCGGCGCTGTCGGAGTACGCGGCGGTGGGCTTCGAGTACGGCTACTCCGTCGGTGACCCCGATGCGGTGGTGCTGTGGGAGGCGCAGTTCGGCGACTTCGTCAACGGCGCCCAGTCGATCATCGACGAGTTCATCAGCTCCGGTGAGGCCAAGTGGGGCCAGCTGTCCGACGTGGTGCTCCTGCTGCCGCACGGCCACGAAGGCCAGGGCCCCGACCACACGTCGGGCCGCATCGAGCGGTTCCTGCAGGTGTGCGCCGAGGGGTCGATGACCGTCGCGATGCCGTCGACGCCTGCGAACTACTTCCACCTGTTGCGCAGGCATGCGCTCGACGGAATTCACCGGCCGCTGATCGTCTTCACGCCGAAGTCGATGCTGCGCAAGAAGGAAGCCGTCAGCGACATCCGCGACTTCACCGAGCAGAAGTTCCGCTCGATCCTCGAGGAGCCGACCTACGCCGAAGGTGACGGCGACCGCTCGAAGGTGAAGCGGATCCTGCTGACCAGCGGCAAGATCTACTACGACCTGGCGGCCCGCAAGGCCAAGGACAACCGCGACGACATCGCCATCGTCCGCGTCGAGCAGCTCTACCCGCTGCCGAAGCGGCGCCTCGGTGCCACGCTCGACCAGTACCCGAACACCGAGCAGTACTTCTGGGTGCAGGAGGAGCCGGCCAACCAGGGCGCATGGCCGACGTTCGGGCTCTCGATGCCCGAACTGCTGCCCGACAAGCTGACCGGCATCAAGCGGATCTCGCGGCGGGCCATGTCGGCGCCGTCGTCGGGTAGTTCGAAGGTGCACGCCGTCGAGCAGCAGGAGATCCTCGACGAGGCGTTCGGCTGAGCACTCGATCTTTGACGGTGAGACTGCGTCCAGGGTCGTGATCCCCGACCGATCACGACCCTGAGCGCGATTTCACCGACAAGGCCCCCTGTATGCGGGACCGCGGGTACCGATTACCCTCGACGGGAGTCAACTGACACGAGGAGTGCACATGCAGGGGTTCGCCGGCAAGGTAGCCGTGGTGACGGGAGCCGGTTCCGGCATCGGGCAGGCGCTGGCCATCGAGCTGGGCCGATCGGGCGCCAAGGTGGCGATCAGTGACGTCGACACCGAGGGCCTCGCCGTCACCGAGGAGCGCCTGAAGGCCATCGGCGCACCGGTCAAGGCGGACCGGCTCAACGTCACCGAGCGCGAGGCGTTCCTGCTGTACGCCGACGCCGTGAAGGCGCACTTCGGCCAGGTCAACCAGATCTACAACAACGCGGGCATCGCGTATGTCGGCGACGTCGAAGTCACCCCCTTCAAGGACATCGAGCGGGTCATGGACGTGGACTTCTGGGGCGTCGTCAACGGCACGAAGGCCTTCCTCCCACACCTCATCGAGTCCGGCGACGGCCACGTCGTCAACGTCTCCAGCCTCTTCGGCATCTTCTCGGTGCCCGGTCAGGCGGCCTACAACTCGGCCAAGTTCGCCGTTCGCGGGTTCACCGAGGCGCTGCGCCAGGAGATGATGGCCAACGGTCACCCCGTCAAGGTCACCACCGTGCATCCCGGCGGCATCAAGACCGCGATCATGCGGAACTCGACCGCCGCCGAAGGCGTCGACACCGCGACGTTGACCGACTTCTTCGACAAGAAGCTGACCATGACCACGCCGGAGAAGGCCGCGACGATCATTCTCGACGCGGTCCGCAAGGGCAAGGCGCGCGTGCTGGTCGGTCCCGACGCGAAGGCGCTCGACGTCATCGTCCGGCTCACCGGGTCGGGGTATCAGAAGCTGTTCTCGACGGTGCTCGCCAAGATGCCCTCGGTGCACTGACGCCGGCTAGTGACCGAGCGGGTGGGCGTCCAGCCAAGCGCCCGCGACCGCGCCGGGATCGGTGCCGTCGGCCACCTGACGCCGCATGTCGGCCAGTCCCCCGGTGTCGAGTTCGCCTGCGACTTGGTTGAGCGCGATGACCTGCTGTTCGGTCAACTCGTTGCGCCGGTACAGCGGCACCACGTTCTCCGCGCGCACCAGTGACGTCCGGTCCGACAACACCACGGCGTCGTCGGGCAGGTTGGGCGCGGCGGTCGACGTCCACGCCGCGTTCACCTCACCCGCCCGCAGTGCGGCGAACAACGTTGCGGTATCGGGGAATTCGCGCGCCGCGGGCAACCTGCAGGTGCCGACCGCACTGGGTGGGTCGGCAGTAGCGACGGCGCCCACCTCGATGTCGCCGCAATGGCGGACCAGAGCCGTCAGGTCGTGCCCGATCCAGGCCCGAGCCGTCGCCTCGGTGACCGCCAACGCGGGCTTGTCCTGGGCCGACTGGGTGTAGTCGCCCGCGCCGATGCCCTCGGGCAGCGCGGAGATCATCGACCGGTACACCTGCTCGTCGCCGCGCGCCGCCGCATCGGGGTCGAAGCGCTTCAGCAGCCGGCCGGTCAGTCCCGGCACCACCGTGACGTCGCCGGTGTCGAGCTCGGCGACGGGGTCGGAGCCGGACTCCACGTGCGCCGGGCTGCCGTAGTACCGCAGCGCCGCCGCATACAGCTGCGCCAACAGCACCGATTCGGGATCGTCGCCGGCGCCGACCGCGATCGACGGTGGCCCGGACTGACCCCCACAGCCGGCGATCAGCAGCGCGACCAGCGCGACCGCCAGCCGGCGCATCGCGCGGCTCAGACCTTCGACGCCGCCGCCACCGCGGCCGCCACGGCCGGTCCGACGCGCGGATCCAGCGCGCTGGGCACGATGTGGTCGACGGCCAGGTCGTCGCCGACCACGGAGAAGATCGCCTCGGCCGCGGCGACCTTCATCGCCTCGGTGATCCGACGCGCACCCGCATCCAGCGCCCCGCGGAACACCCCGGGGAAGGCCAGCACGTTGTTGATCTGGTTCGGGAAGTCGCTACGCCCGGTCGCTACCACGGCAGCGTGCTTGCGCGCGACGTCGGGATGGATTTCGGGGTCGGGGTTCGACAGCGCGAACACGATGCCACCCGGCGCCATCGTCGCGATCAGCTCTTCGGGAACCAGTCCGGCGGACACGCCGAGGAACACGTCGGCGCCGTCGAGCGCCTCGGCCATCCCACCGGTGCGACCCTCGGGGTTGGTCTTCTCGGCCAACTCGGCCTTGAACGGGTTGAGGTCGTCGCGGCCGCTGTGCACGATGCCCTTGGAGTCGAGCAGGACGACGTTGGTGATGCCCTTTGCGATCAGAATGTTGGCGCACGCCACACCCGCGGCACCCGCGCCGGAGATCACCAGCCGCAGTGAGTGAATGTCCCGGTCGAGGACCTTGGTGGCACCGATCAGCGCCGCCAGCACCACGATCGCGGTGCCGTGCTGATCGTCGTGCATCACCGGGCAGTCCAGCGCCTCGATGACTCTGCGCTCGATCTCGAAGCAGCGCGGAGCGGAGATGTCCTCGAGGTTGACGGCGCCGAACGTCGGACGCAGCCGCACGATCGTCTCGACGATCTCGTCGGGATCCTTGGTGTCCAGGACGATCGGGATGGAGTCCAGTCCGCCGAACGTCTTGAACAGCGCACTCTTGCCCTCCATCACGGGCAACGACGCGGCAGGGCCGATGTCGCCGAGGCCGAGCACGGCGCTGCCGTCACTGATGACGGCCACCAACCGGTTGGCCCAGGTGTACTTGGCGGCCAGCGTGTGGTCGGTCGCGATGGCGCGGCTGACCTGGGCTACGCCCGGCGTGTACGCGATGGAAAGAGCGCGCTGGGTGTCCAGCGGCTCGTTGAGCGCAATCGAGAGCTTGCCGCCCTCGTGGGCGGCGAAGATCTCCGCATCATCGATGACTACCTGTGGCGTTCGCGCCGCTGACGAGCGCTCGCGCGAGGAATCAACGGCACTGGACGAGCGCTCGCGCGAGGAATCAATGGTTCCGTTAGACACGGGCGTCAGGGTACTTCACACCACAATCTCACCAGGGTGGGTTCCCCACTCGTGAGCAGATCGCGGACAGACTCGGGGCGTAGCATCACCTCTGTCGATTTTGAGGCCCCGACGTGGGCTACGTCGCCGCGACGGGAGGTCAGCGCATGCCGTCTTTCCGTTCCATGCAGCCGTCGATGCTGCGTCCCAACACCCGCAGGACGACGGCCCCCACACCTAGTTCCATCCACGTGCCGGTGGCGCGGGCGATGGTCGACTGCGGCGTCTATGCCGACGGAGCCCGACTGCCCGGCAAGTACACCCACGCCGCTGCACTGACCAAGGTGCACGAGCTCGAGCAGGACGGCGTCGTGGCGTTCGTGTGGATCGGTCTGCACGAACCCGACGAACATCAGATGCAGGCCGTGGCCGACGTATTCGGGCTGCACGAACTCGCGGTCGAGGATGCGGTGCACGCGCACCAGCGCCCCAAGCTCGAGCGCTACGACGACACGCTGTTCCTGGTGTTGAAGACGGTGAACTACGTCGAACACGAGTCGGTCGCCAAGGCCCGTGAGATCGTCGAGACCGGCGAGATCATGATCTTCGTCGGGCGCGACTTCGTCGTCACCGTCCGGCACGGCGATCACGGTGGACTCGCGAGCGTACGCAGGCACATGGACACCTCGCCTGCGAACTGCAGGCTCGGCCCGTACGCGGTGATGCACGCCATCGCCGATCACGTCGTCGATTCCTACCTGGAGGTCACCGATCTCGTCGAGAACGACATCGACGCGATGGAGGAGAACGTCTTCTCGCCGGACAGCCCCACCGACATCGAGCATATTTACCTGCTCAAGCGGGAAGTCGTCGAGATGCGCCGCGCGGTCGGTCCGCTGACCCTGGCGCTGCAGCGGATGGGCAGCGACCACAACGACCTGATCTCCAAGGAGGTCCGGCGGTACATGCGCGACGTCCTCGACCACAACACGCAGGCCTCCGACCGGATCGCCAGCTACGACGAGGTGCTCAGTTCACTGGTGCAGGCCGCGGTGGGCAAGGTGTCCATGCAGCAGAACCTCGACATGCGCAAGATCTCGGCGTGGGTGGCGATCGCGGCGGTGCCCACCGCACTGGCCGGGATCTACGGGATGAACTTCGACCACATGCCCGAATTGCACCAGGTATGGGGCTATCCCGCGGTGCTGCTGGTGATGGCGACGGTGTGCACGGTGCTCTACACCACGTTCCGGCGCAACCACTGGCTGTAGATCAGCTCGACGGCTGCTGCGCGGTGCGCCACGCGCCCGGCGCGCTGCCGTGGCTGCGCCGGAACGCTCGGCTGAACGCCTCCTCGGATTCGTAACCCACGCGTCGGGACACCGCGCCGACGCTGAGGTCCGTCGTACGCAGGAGGTCATCGGCGACGTGCATGCGCCATTCGGTCAGATACCGGATCGGCGACCGGCCGAGGACGTCACGGAACCGCTGATCCAGTACCGATCGGGAAACCGCTGCGGCGCGGGCGATTTCGGCCAGCGTCCACTTCTTCTCCGGCGCGGCGTGCAGCGCCGCCATCGCCGGCGCCAGCACCCGGTCGTGAAGCGCGGCGATCCAACCGTGTTCGGCCATCGGCGCCGTAGCGAGATGAATTCGCAGGACCTCGGTGAGTAGCAATTCCGGCAATCGCGTCGAGGACGGCGGCGCAGGCAGCGCGTCGGTGGTGACCTCGAGCGCGTAGTTGATGCTCGAGGCGACCCAGCGCGCAGCAGGACCGTCGGGGACGCGAACGACGAAAACGGGTGGAAAGGCCCGCATGGCCGGATCGAACAGCGGATCGTCGGAATGCATGTGCCCGCAGACGATGTCGGTGCGTTCACCACCGGCTCCGTGCAGGAGGACCGGCATGGTTTCCCACGGCGGCCTGCTCATCAGTTGCACGAGCGGAACGACTTCCGCCGATTCCTCGCCACCCATCAGATAGTCGTCGCCGTAGGGCAACACGATGACGTCGCCGCGGTTGGCCCAGTGTCGTTCGCCGCCGGGCAGCGAAATCCAGCACCGGCCAGCCGCGACGATGTGGAACATGATCATGCTCGCGGCGCCCGGCCGGAGGGCCTTCGTCAGGTCCTTCAACGGGGATTCGAACGCCCAGTTCTCGGTGAACTCGGCCCGGAAGAAGATGACGCCGTCGAGGCGCAGATTCTCCAGAGCGGCACGCAACGGCGTCGGCTCCACGGCCGTCATCGTGCCGGATCCGCGTAATCCGGTGTTTCGGCACGGAGTTCGGGTTGATCGGTCATTGGCTGCTCCCCTCCGCCCCTCGAAGCTGATGGTGTCACACACCCGAACCCGAAACCGGGCCGAATACACGAGGAAACGAAGCCATGTCGAAATACGTCATCGAACGCACCATGCCCGGCGCCGGTCGGCTCTCACCCGCGGAGCTGCGCGCCGCGTCCGCGGTGTCGAACGAGGCCCTGGCCACTCTTTCGCCCCGCGTCAAGTGGCAACAGAGCTACGTCACCGACGACAAGATCTTCTGCGTCTACATCGCCGAGGATCCCGATGCCATCCGTGAGCACGCCCAACTTGCGGGCCTGCCGGCCGACGCCATCCACCTGGTCGGCTCCGTCATCGACCCGTCGACCGGCGACGCGTGAACGCGAGGAACGACACCATGTCCACGCATCACCCGGCGGTCAAGGCTGCCGCATTCGTCGCTCTCTCAATGGCTGTCGACGTCGTGCTCCCAGCGGCACCGGCCCACGCGGCACCGCCCTATCTGTCGATGACGAGCGAGATCCGCATGACCCCGGTGGATTCCTCGGTGACCGACCATGGCTACTTCAACGAGCAGGTGATCTACATCAGTGGCGTGGTGTCGATGTCCGAGGCCGCTGCGCGCGACACCATCAATCACCCCGACAACACGATCGCCCTCAGGTACTGGGGCGACGACACGAACGATGACGACCTGCTGTACGGCCCGGTCAGTCCGACGGTGCTGTTCGCCGACCCCGCCGGATTGCACTTCGAGCGTGCCATCACGCTTCCCCATCTCGCGCTCGACGAAGACAGTGGGACACTCGAGAACATCGGCGACGGCGGCCTCGACGAGATCTACGTCGGCGCGCGGTTCCTCGATCGCAACGGCAACACGATCTCCAAGGTGGAGAGCAACCGCATCACCGGCGATCTCTGATCTGCGCGGCGATGGCTGGCGTGTCGATCAACGACCACACCTCGGCGATGCGTTGGTCGCGAAACCTGTAGAAGACGTGCTCTGCGAACGACATCAGCGTGCCCGTGGGCTCGAACCCGAGGAACGGCTGCTGCGGGGTGCAGCGGAAGAACAACCGCGCGGCGACGGTGTCGGCGTCGGCGACGAGGAGTTCTGCGGTGAACCGAAGATCGGGAATCGCACGGGCTTCCGCCCGCCGCGCCGCGCGATAGTCGTCCAGGCTCATCGACGTTGAGTTGTAAGCCAGTTCATCTTGGACGAACTCGTGCAGATCGTCCCAGCGGTGTTCGTTGAGGCACTGTAGGTAGCGCTGGTAGACGGTGGCCAGATCTCCGGTCGTCACGGGTTCCTCCTCCTCAGTCGTAATCCGCTCGTGGTGCTAGCGCGGCTGAGCGGCCGGCCGCCTGGGGTCGAGCACGTCGACACCGTCGGTGCGCCAGGCCTCCCGCATCGCCTCGGCTCCCTTGAGCCGCACCCAGGCCGCCTCCGTCGCCGTGATCGGCGTGGCAGACAAGACCGTCACCGCAGCCATGGGTTCGGGCAGCTGCACGTCGTCGATGTCGCTGGCGCCCAACAACATCGCGGTGAATGGGGCGCCCTCCCACAAGGGGGTCTCGAGGTCGACGAGCGCGTCGGGACCGAGCACCAGGCCTTCGACGGCTGGAGCCGCCGCGACCACGGCGATGGACCGGGCCAGCCCGGTGGGCGTGGGGCCGCGCAGCGCCACCACCACCTCTGCCCGCGGACCGGCCGTGGGGTCGGCCACCATCTCGGTGGGTTCGATCATCGGGTGACGTGAACAGCCAAGGGAGACATAGCGGTAGGCGCCGTCGCCGTCCGGGCCGTAGCGCACCACCTCGATGGACTCCGCGCCGAGGAACGTCACGCTGGCCGAAACGGGTTCGGCGGTGATCCCGGCCGCGGCGAAGTGTTCGGTCAGACGCCCGCGGACCTCGTTGAGGACGTCGGTCACTCGGCGGGCGGAATGGACAGGTTGACCCCCGTGTCCGCGTCGAACAGCGTCAGCTTGGACGTGTCGAAGGCGAGCTCGACGGTCTGCCCTGCGGTTACGTTCGACTCGGCGGAAACCCTTGCCACGAACTGATTCTTGGGCGCCCCTGACTCGACAGCCAGCTCGGCGAGCTGGGCGGCCTCCGCCCCTTCGCCCTCGGTGTGGAAGTGCAGATACTTGTCGGCGCCAAGCGACTCCACGAAGTCGACGGTGACGGTGAACGTCAGGGCCCTGATCCGCGCGTAGGTGTCGATCAACGCGACGTCCTCGATGTTCTCGGGCCGTACGCCGACGATCACGTTGTTGGGCTTGGGATGAAGGCCCAGCATGTCGTGGACCTCGGAGGTCAGCGTGACGTCGCCGAACGGGAGCCGCACTCCCACGTCGGTCAGAGTGGCCGGGAAGAAGTTCATCGCAGGCGACCCGATGAAGCCGGCCACGAACAGGTTGGCCGGACGGTTGTACAGCTCCTCGGGCGTGCCGATCTGCTGCGCGACGCCGGCCAGCATGACGACCACGCGGTCGCCGAGCGTCATCGCCTCGGTCTGGTCGTGCGTCACGTAGACCGTGGTGGTGCCGAGCCGGTTCTGCAAACGCGCGATCTCCGAACGCATCTGCACGCGCAGCTTGGCGTCGAGGTTGCTCAGCGGTTCGTCCATCAGGAACGCCTTCGGGTCGCGCACGATGGCGCGGCCCATCGCGACCCGCTGGCGCTGCCCGCCGGACAATTGCCCTGGCTTGCGGTCGAGAAGCTCGGTGAGATCGAGGACCTTCGCGGTCTGCTCGACCTTGGTCGCGATGTCGGCCTTGCTCACCTTGGCCAGCGTCAGCGGAAACGCGATGTTCTGCCGGACGGTCATGTGCGGGTAGAGCGCATACGACTGGAACACCATCGCGATGTCGCGGTCCTTGGGAGCCTTCTCGTTGACCCGCTCGCCGCCGATGCTGAGTTCGCCCGAGCTGATGTCCTCCAGCCCGGCGATCATGTTGAGCGTGGTCGACTTCCCGCAGCCGGAAGGCCCGACCAGGATGATGAACTCCCCGTCGGCGATGCTGATTGACAGATCCTTAACCGCCACAGCGCCATTGGGATAGCTCTTGGACACGTGGTCGAGCACGATTTCGGCCATCGAATTACCCCTTCACCGCACCGGACGTCAAACCGGCGACGATCCGTCGTTGGAAGATTAGTACGAAGATGATGATCGGCACGGTGATGACCATCGCACCCGCGGCGATGGAACCGGTCGGCTCCTCGAATTGCGAACTGCCGGTGAAGTTCGCGATCGCCACCGGCGCCGTGATCGCCCGCTGCGTCGCCGTCAGCGACAAGGCCAGCAGCAGGTCGTTCCAGGCGAAGATGAAGACCAGGATGGCCGCCGTCACGATGCCCGGCGCCGCCAGCGGCGCGATCACCTTGCGGAAGGCCTGCCCCGGCGTGGCGCCGTCCATCTTGGCCGCCTTCTCCAGATCCCATGGGATCTCCCTGAAGAACGCCGACATGGTGTAGATCGCCAGCGGCAGCGCGAACGTGATGTACGGCAGGATGAGGCCCGGCCAGGTGTCGAACAGTCCGAGCCGGCGTTCGATGTTGAAAAGTGGTGTCACCAGCGAGATCTGCGGGAACATCGCGATCAGCAGTGCGACGCCGACCAATGCCTTCTTGCCGGGAAACGCCAGCCTGGCGATCGCGTACGCCGCCATTCCGCCGAGCAGCACCGCGATCACCGTGGTGATCAGCCCGATGCCGATCGAGTTCACCAGCGCCGAGCTGAAGATGTTGCCTTGGAAGATCGCCTTGTAGTTGTCGAACGTCACCTGCGCCGGAATCAGCTTGCCGTCCTTGACGCTTGACGTCGGCTTCAACGACAGCGACAGGATCCACAGCACCGGGAACAGGGCGTAGAGCACCACCAGGACGTTGACGACGGTCCAGCCCGTCGCACGGCCGGGGCCGACCCGCTCGGACATCAGCGGCTCCCCTCGTCGTCCGAGCCGGGCGCCGACGCGCCGAACACCTTGATGTAGATGAAGGCGATCACCGCGACGGACAGGAAGACCAGCACGCTGATCGCCGACCCGAGGCCCAGGTTGAATGCCTTGAACAGGTTGTCGTAGCCCAGGATCGACACCGAGCCGGTGTCGTTGGCGCCGCCGGTCAGCACGTAGATGTTGTCGAAGATGCGGAACGCGTCGAGGGTGCGGAACAGCAACGCCACCAGGATGGCCGGCTTGATCATCGGCAGGATCACCTTGATCAGGCGCTTCCACGCGCCCGCGCCGTCGACCTGTGCGGCGTTGAGCAGATCCTGCGGCACCAGCGCCAGCCCGGCGAGCAGCAGCAGCGCCATGAACGGCGTCGTCTTCCACACCTCGGCCAGCACGACGATCGCCAGCGACGGAAGCTGCTCGGTCAGCGGCGCGCTGCCGGTGGGCAGCAGATTGGCCAGGTATCCGGTCCCTGGCGTCCAGGCGTAGTACCAGCTGTAGGACGCCGCGACGGTGACGATGCCGTACGGGACCAGGATCGCCGTGCGCACTGCGCCCTTGCCGAAGATGGTCCGGTGCATCACCAGAGCCAGCGCCATGCCGAGCACGAACTCGATGGCCACCGAGACGATGGTGATGGCGAGGGTGACCACGAACGCGGTCCACCAGTATCGGTCGGTGAGGATGGTCTGGTAGTTGGCGAACCAGACGAACTTGGTGTCGTCGGGTGCGGCAAGGTTGTAGCGCTGCAGGCTGAGCCATACGGCATAGGCGATCGGGTACGCGGTGACGGCGATCATCAGGATGACGGCCGGACTCACCAACCAGAACGCCAGCCGTCGGTCCGAACGACTGTCGTCGGTGGCGTCGCCAGGCGCTGCCTGTTCTGCGACGGATGCCGTCACGGGATCAGCCCCTTCCCGTCGATGGCCTTCTGTACCTGATCGGCGAGCTCGTCGGCGTCGCGCTCGGGGTCGATGTCGGTGATCGGCGCCAGCGTCGCCGAGATGCGTGTCGACACCGCCTGATAGACGGGCGTCGCGGGTCGCACCGCGGCGTTGGTCAGCTGCTGGCGGATGATCTCGTACTGCGGGTACTTGGCCTGGAACGCCGGATCGTCGTAGAGCGACTCACGTACAGCCGGGAGGCCGCCCTCGATCGAGGTGTACCGCTGGTTCTCGACGTTGCGCATGCACCGGATGGCCTCGAACGCTTCCGCCCTGTGCTGGCTGGTCTTGGCGACCGCGAGGTTCAAGCCGCCGATCGTGACCTTGGCGGGCTCGCCCGGCTGCACACCTGGGTAGGTGGCGAAGCCGAACACCTTCTTGCTGGCGTCGTAGGCGGCTGTGAACTGCTCGTCGGTGGGCGAGAACGTCCCGACGTCGTTGATGCTGCCCGCCAGAGCGGGATCGTCGTTGAGCGGGAGGAAGGACACGCCGCCCTTGACGGCGTTCTCCAGCAGCGAGGGCAACACGAACGGCCAGTTCACCTCGAGGGCGGCTTTGCCCTGTTCCAGCGCCAGGCGCGCGGTGCCCTCGTCGGTCTGCGTGATCGACGGGTCGGCCCCTGGCGCCGTGGCAACGGCCTTGATGATCTGCAGCGCCTTCACCGTCGCCGCCCGGTGCTCGGGAGTGTCGGTGAGCGTCACGGACTTGCCGTCGTCGGAGAGCACTTGGCCTCCAGCGCTCTCCAGCAACGTGTTGAACCACACCACCAGGCCCTCGTACTGCTTGGCCTGCAACGCGATCCAGCTGGGTTTCCCCGCGGCGTGCAGGCGTGTCGCCTCGGACACCATGCCATCCCAGGTGTTTGGCGGTTCGTCCATCAAATCAGCGCGGTACCAAAGCAATTGGGTATTGGTGGTGATCGGCGCGGCGTACAGCTTGTCCTGCCACTCCGCCGTCTTGAGCGGTCCTGGCAACGTATTGCTGCGGGCGTCGGCCTCCGCTTCACCCGCCGGGTCATCGGAGAGCGGCAACGCCCAACCGGCCTCGGCGAACTCGGCGGTCCACACCACGTCGAGGGCCATCACGTCGAGCGTCTTGTCGTTGCCGGTCAGCCGGCGAGCCAGCTGCAGGCGCTGATCGTCGGCGCCCTTGGGCAGGCTGATCTGCTTGATGCTGAAGCGGCCGCCGAGCTCTTCGTTGCAACGCTTCGCCACGGCGGTGAACGTGGCCATCTCGCTGGCCGGTGTGTAGTAGTTGATGACGATTCCGTTGGACTGCGACCCGCACGCCGACACCATCGACGCCGTCGTCAGCGCAGCCAACACCGCAGCCCGCAGCCGCAGAGCGCGCACCGCCCGCCTCCTGTCCGTGCGAGTTCCTCCCGCGCGCAAACCGTAGAGCGAATTACGCGTGATGTGCAACACTTTCGCCCCGCGCGTCGCAATCGTGACCTGCGGGCCCTCGTCTCAGCGAACTTTGCGGCTCGCCAGGAGGGGATCGGAGAAGGCAGGCAGCGTCGTCAGATCGTCAAGCGCGCCAGCAGATCCCGACCCTGCTCTGCACCCTGGGGATCGCACAGCACGTCGTAGCGGCCGGCAACCAATTGCATCGTCGAACTGAAATCTCTTGTGCCGCGAGCCATCGCGTATTGCAGGCCCGAGGTGATCAGGCCGAAGAACACGCCGGCCACCAGCCCGGCGATCAGCGATCCCCATGGGCTGGGGCTGAAGAAGCCGAGCACCAGCCCGATGAACAGGCCGAGCCAGGCGCCGGTCAGCGCACCGCCGCCCAGGACCCGAGGCCACGTCAACCGGCCCGTCACGCGTTCGACCTGCATCAAGTCGACGCCGACGATGGTCACCTGCTGCACCGGAAACTCTTGATCGGACAGGTAATCCACCGCGCGTTGCGCCTCGGCGTAGGTGGGGTACGAGCCGATCGGCCATCCCTTCGGCGGCGTCGGCAGTCCAGCGGGGCCGCCGCGGCCCGGCTTCTGTCCAGGTTGTAGCGGACTGGTCATCGTTTCTTCTCCTCCGGCCTTCGGACAGCCAACCAGTCGAACGTCCAGTCGGACAACGCCCGGGCACACCCAATGGTGCCCCGAATGTGGACCAGCCACCGGTAATCGGCGCGTGCGCTAGGTTTGACGCCATGACGAATCCGGGCGGAGACGCAGGCCAGACGCCGTCACCCGAGACAGGAGCGGGCGCAGCTGAGCCGGCGTCGGGTGGCTACGAGGCGCCACCGATCGAGAAGTCCCAGCAACCTCCGGCGTACCCGCCGCCATCGACAGACGCACCGTCCTACGATGCCCCGTCCTACGACGCCCCGTCCTACGACGCCCCGGCGTACCCGCCGCCGTCGTTCGACCAAGGCGGGTACCCACCCCCCAGTGACCAAGGTGGCTATCCACCGCCGGGCGACCAAGGTGGCTACCCGCCGCCAGGCGGCTATCCGCCCCCCGGGGCCTATCCGCCACCGGGTGACCCGCAGGCGTATCCGCCGCCCGGTTACGGAGCCGGTTATCCGCCTCCCCCGCCGCCATACGGCACTCCCCCCGGTTACGGTCCGCCCCCGGGTTACGGCCCCCCTCCGGGCTACGGCCCCTCGCCGACCCCCGGCTACGGCGCGAGCTACAACCCGTACGGCGCACCGACCGAATCGACGAACACCATGGCGATCGCCTCGGTGGTCGCGTCGGTGATCGGGTTCTTCTGCGGCATCGGCTCGATCATCGGCATCGCGCTGGGCATCATCGCGCTCAACCAGATCAAGGCCACCGGCGCGAACGGTCGCGGCCTTGCCATCGCGGGTATCGCCATCGGTGCGGCGTCGCTGCTGATCAGCCTGATCTGGACCGTCTCGGTACTGGCTGCCTGACGGTGACGAGCGGCCCCGACCAGCCGTACGCGAATCCGGGAGGCGGCGAATACCCGCCACTGGAGGATTCGCCGCGACAGCCCGACCCGTACGCACCGGTGGACTACCCGACCAACGTGGGGCTGCCGCCGCCCGTCTACGGCCCCGGCTATTCCGGTCCTCCCGGGTATCCGCCACCCGGGTACCCGCCGCCGGGCTATCACCCATACGCCGGCTACCCGTATGCGACGGATCCGTACGACCCGTACCGAGCGGTGAAGCCGCTGGGGACCAACGGCAAGGCCATCGCCGCGCTCGCCACCGCGCTGGCCGGCCTGCTGTTCTGCGGGTTGCCGTCGATCGTCGGGCTCTTCCTCGGCGTCATCGCGATGCGCGAGACCAAGCGCACCGGCCAGGACGGCTACGGCATCGCCCTGGCAGGCACCATCATCGGCGGTCTGGTGACGGTGGGCTGGGTGCTCTACCTGCTGCTCTTCATCGGGCTGTACGCCAGCGGCTGGTCGGCCGTCTAGCGGCTACTCAGGCGGCCGGAACGGCTCACCGTTGCGCGACATGCCGGCCGCCCGGCCCTTGCCCGCGATCACCAATGCCATCTTGCGGCTGGCCTCGTCGATCATTTCGTCGCCGAGCATCACCGCGCCCCTTGCACCGCCGGCCCGCGACGTGTGCCACTCGTAGGCCTCGAGGATCAGCTCGGCGTGGTCGTAGTCGTCCTGGCGCGGGCTGAAGATGTCGTTGCCCGCGGCGATCTGGTCCGGGTGCAGCACCCACTTGCCGTCGTAGCCGAGCGCGGCCGAACGTCCGGCGATGCGGCGAAACGCCTCGACGTCGCGCACCTTGAGGTATGGCCCGTCGATGGCGTTGATGCCGTGGGTGCGTGCGGCGATCAGGATGCGCATGAACACGTGGTGGTAGGCGTCGCCGACGTCGTAACCCTCCGGTTGCTCGCCGACCACGAGCGTCCGCATGTTGAGGCTGGCCATCATGTCGGCGGGCCCGAGCACCAGCGCCTGAACGCGCGGACCGGCTGCGATCGCGTCGACGTTGGTCAGCCCCTGGGCGTTCTCGATCTGCGCCTCGACGCCGATTCGCCCCGGCGGGAGCCCGTGGATGGTCTCGAGCTGGGTGAGCAACAGGTCCAACGCATGGACGTGGGAGGCGTCGGTCACCTTGGGCAACACGACCAGGTCGAGGTGTTCCCCCGCCGCCGCGACGACCTCGATGACGTCGGCATGCGTCCATGGCGTGGTCCAGTCGTTGACCCGGACGCCGCGCAACTGACCCGACCAGCCGGGCTGCGCGAGGGCTGCCGCGACACGGGCACGAGCCTCCGCCTTGGCATCCGGAGCGACGGCGTCCTCGAGATCGAGGAACACCTCGTCGGCGGGCAGGCCCTTGGCCTTCTCAATCATCTTGTCGCTACTGCCTGGAACCGAAAGGCACGTTCGACGGGGGCGATACAGGTTGTCCACGCGTTCACTCTCTACCCTTTGAGTCATGGTGGCGGTGAACAGGGTCTACGCGGCCCGACTCGCGGGGATGGTGGTGCTCGGCCCCGACGGCGAGTCCATCGGTCGTGTCCGCGACGTGGTGATCAGCATCAGCAGCGTCCGCCAGCAGCCCCGCGTCCTCGGCCTGGTCGTCGAATTGCTCAGCCGCAGAAGGATTTTCGTTCCCATTCTGCGCGTCACCGCCATCGAACCGAACGCCGTGACGTTGACCACCGCCAACGTTTCGCTGCGGCGGTTCGCACAGCGCCCCGGCGAGGTGCTGGTGCTCGGCCAGGTGCTCGACACGCGCGTGCGGGTCACCGATCCGGAGCTCGAAAACCTCGCGGGAATCGACGTGATGGTCGCCGACCTGGCGATCGAGCAGGTGCGCTCGCGCGACTGGATGGTCACCAGGATCGCCGTGCGCAGCCATCGCCGGCTCGGGCGCCGCACCACCGTGCACGTCGTCGACTGGCAGCACGTGGCGGGCCTGACCCCGTCGGCCCTTGCGCTTCCCGGCCAGGCCGTCGCGCAGCTGCTCGCACAGTTCGAGGGGCAGCGCGCCATCGAGGTCGCCGACGCCATTCGCGAGCTGCCCGCCAAGCGGCGGTACGAGATCGTCAACGCCCTCGACGACGAGCGGCTGGCCGACATCCTGCAGGAGCTCCCCGAGAGCGAGCAGGCCGAGCTCCTCGAGCAGCTGGACACCGACCGCGCCGCCGACGTGCTCGAGGAGATGGACCCCGACGACGCGGCCGATCTGCTCGGCGAACTCGGCGCATCGCGGGCCGAGGTGCTGCTGGCCCGGATGGACCCCGAGGACTCGGAGCCCGTTCGACGGCTGCTGAAGCACTCCCCCGACACCGCCGGCGGTCTGATGACCCCGGAGCCCGTGGTGCTCGCGCCCGACACCACCGTGGCCGAGGCCCTGGCGCGCGTGCGCGATCCCGACCTGACGCCGGCGCTGGCGTCGCTGTCGTTCGTCGTGCGGCCTCCGACGTCCACCCCGACCGGTCGCTATCTGGGGTGCGTGCATCTGCAACGGCTGCTGCGGGAGCCGCCCGCGGCACTCGTCGGCGGGATCATCGACAGCGACCTGCCCAACCTCACCCCCGACACCTCGCTGGCGGCGGTGACGCGATACTTCGCCGCCTACAACATGTTGTGCGGACCGGTCGTCGACGACGGAGAACCATCTGCTGGGCGCCGTCACCGTCGACGACGTGCTCGACCATTTGCTGCCGCACGACTGGCGCCTCAGCGCCGACGAACCCGAACTGCCCACCGGTAGCGCCGCCACCGGAGCCGGGTCGTGAGCGACCTGTCGGCCCGCCAACGGCTCGACACGCCGCGCACGTCGCGGCGACGGTTCACGCCCCAGTTCGACGTCGAGGCCGCAGGCCGCTTCGGCGAGTCGTTCGCCCGGTTCCTCGGCACCGGGCGCTACCTGGCCATCCAGACCGTCTTCGTCGTCGTGTGGATCCTGCTGAACCTGTTCGCGGTCACGCTGCGCTGGGACCCGTACCCGTTCATCCTGCTCAACCTGGCCTTCTCCACGCAGGCGGCGTACGCCGCGCCCCTGATCCTGCTGGCGCAGAACCGTCAGGAGAACCGCGACCGGGTGGCGCTCGAAGAGGACCGGCGGCGCGCAGAGCAGACCAAGGCCGACACCGAGTACCTCGCCCGCGAATTGGCGGCGTTGCGACTGGCGGTCGGCGAGGTCGCCACGCGTGATTATCTCCGCCGTGAACTCGAGGAATTGCGCGAGCTCATCAACGAGATGCGGCCCGCACAGGACGGCGCGGGCAAGGACAAATCGGGCAAGGTCGACGGCGCCGACAAACGGTCCAAGCGCCTCAGCTGAAACGTGGTCGGGCATTGCTGCAACGCAACAATCTTCAGTAGGTATGGTGACTTGGTTCACAACGTTGCTCGATCACGCTAGGACGGTTGAGTGCCCATAGGCGGAAGCGACGCCTTCGCGAAGGTGCGGCGTCGCGTGGAGCGCGTCATGCGGACGCCTGCCTTCGGTGTCGCGGTGCTCGCCCCCATGGTGCTCGCCGGAGCCGTCGGCGCGTCGTCGCACACCGGCCACACCTCCATGGGCGACAACGGGATTACCCCGCTGGCCGCCGTCGCCAACACCGGCGACGGTTCCGGGGCGACCGTCGTCGCGGCCATCAAGCGGCCAGCCCCGTTCCGCTTCGCATACCCGGGCACCTCCGCCCCTGCACCGTCGGTCGTGGTCAATTCGCCTGGCAGCCTTCGCATTCCAGCGATGGCACTGAACGCCTACCAGAACGCCGAGCGCATGATGGCGGGAGCCGTCCCTGGTTGCGGCATCAGCTGGAACCTGCTGGCGGGCATCGGCCGGATCGAGTCGATGCACGCCAACGGCGGCGCCACCGATTCGCGCGGCACGCCCGTCAGCCCCATCTACGGACCGTCCCTCGACGGCACGCTGGCGGGCAACGAGGTCATCGTGCAGAGCGTGCAGGCCGGGCGGGTCACCTATGCGCGGGCCATGGGCCCGATGCAGTTCCTGCCAGGCACCTGGGCCCGCTACGCCTCCGACGGTGACGGCGACGGCAAGGCCGACGTGCAGAACCTGTACGACTCGACGCTCGCCGCCGCGCGCTACCTGTGCAGCGGCAACCTCAACCTGCGTGACCCATCCCAGGTGATGGCGGCCATCCTGCGCTACAACAACTCGGTGCCCTATGCCCGCAACGTGCTGGGCTGGGCCGCGGCCTACGCCACCGGCGTGGTCCCGGTCGATCTGCCGCCGCTGACCGGGCCGATACCTGCGCTCGGCGACGCGCACCTCGACGCCAACCCCGAGGGTCTTGGCCCCGGCCTGCCGCTCAACGCGGCGGGACTGCCGGCCACGGACCCGCTGGCGCTGCTGACGATGATGCCCGAGATGGCTGGCCGGCTCGGCCCCGCGCCGGGCCCGCTTCCAGGTCCGGCAGATGCACTGCAACAGGCGCCGCCGCAGCAGAACTGCGCCGTGTTCTGCCTGGGACAACAGCGGTCCGGCGACGCCCACCGCCGGGCTTCCACCGACGCCGCTGCCACCGTTCGCGCTGCCGCCGGCACCGTTCGCGCCGCCTCCGCTCGTTCCCGCCACCGCTGTTCCCACCACCGCCGCCTCCGGCCCCCCTGCCGTTCGGCCCGCCCCCGGAACCGGCGCCCGTCATGGCACCGACCGGGCCCGCACCGGGCCCCGTGGCCTGACCGCTCCCGGTCGGCCGTTGCACGCGGCCTAGACTCGGAGTCGATGTCCCCTACACCTACTGACCTCGAATCCGCGGTTCGCTCCGCGCTCGGCAAGGTCATCGATCCCGAGCTGCGCAGGCCGATCACCGAAGTCGGCATGGTCAAGAACGTCACCGTCGACGGCGATGCCGGCGTGCACGTCGAGATCTACCTGACCACGTCGGCGTGCCCGAAGAAGAGCGAGATCACCGACCGCGTGAGCGCCGCCGCCGCCGACGTCCCCGGTACCGGCGCGGTGAAGGTCACCCTCGACGTGATGAACGACGAGCAGCGCGCCGAGCTGCGCAAGCTGCTGCGCGGCGACTCCCGTGAACCCGTCATTCCGTTCGCCCAGCCCGGTTCGCTGACCCGCGTCTACGCCGTGGCGTCGGGCAAGGGTGGCGTCGGCAAGTCCAGCGTCACCGTGAACCTGGCCGCTGCCATGGCCGCGCGCGGCCTGTCGGTCGGCGTGCTCGACGCCGACATCTACGGCCACTCCGTGCCCCGCATGATGGGCACCGAGGACCGGCCCACCCAGGTGGAGTCGATGATCCTGCCGCCCATCGCACACGACGTGCGGGTGATCTCGATCGCCATGTTCACCCAGGGCAACACCCCGGTGGTGTGGCGCGGACCGATGCTGCACAGGGCGTTGCAGCAGTTCCTCGCCGACGTGTACTGGGGCGACCTCGACGTGCTGCTGCTCGATCTGCCGCCGGGCACGGGTGACATCGCGATCTCGGTGTCGCAGTTGATCCCTGGCGCCGAGATCCTCGTGGTGACCACGCCACAGTTGGCCGCTGCCGAGGTCGCCGAACGTGCCGGCGCCATCGCGCTGCAGACCCGCCAGAAGATCGCAGGCGTGGTCGAGAACATGTCGGGCCTGTTGCTGCCTGACGGCACCACGATGAATCTGTTCGGCGAGGGCGGCGGCGCGCGGGTAGCCGAAAGCCTGTCCCGCGCAGTCGGTGCCGACGTGCCCCTGCTCGGTCAGATCCCGCTCGACCCGGCGCTGGTCGCCGCGGGCGATTCGGGTGTGCCGCTGGTGCTCAGTGCGCCGGACTCGGCGGCGGGCAAGGAACTGCGCAAGGTCGCCGACGCCCTGTCGTCGCGCAAGCGAGGGCTGGCCGGGATGTCGCTGGGCTTGGATCCAGCTGGGCGCTAGAGCGCTCGTTCATACTGCGCTCAGGGTCGTTCCGAGGGCCGATTCACAGCCCTGTGTGCAGTCTCAACTGCCTAGGTTGCGTCGCTGTCGAACGGCGTCGTGGCGGGCGGCTCCGGCTTGGCCGGCGGCGGCGTCGGAGGTGTGGCGGATACCGGCTTCTCGAAGTTGCCGGTGATGAACGAGTCGTCGCCGTCGAACAGGTGCTTGGTCAGGGCGGCCCGCGGCGTCATGCCCCGCAGCTTCTGCAGCTCACTCAACGGCTGACGCAGATCGTCGAACTCGGGGCCGAGGTCCTCACGCAGCTGACTGGTTGCGCCGCTGAGGTACTCGCGGGCCTGCCTGATCGCGCCCGTCGTCCAGCGGATCGCGCCGGGCAGCCGTTCCGGCCCGAGAATCACCAGGCCGGCGACCACCAGCACCAGCATCTCACCCCAGCCGACATTGCCGAACATGACTACGCGGCAGGGTTGTCGGGGCCGGGGTTGACGATCAGGGTGACGGGTCGACCGTCGCGGACCACCTCGATCGGCGCGTCCTGGCCGATCTTGAGCTGACGCACCGCGACCACCATCTCGTCGGCGTCGGCCACCTTGCGGTTGCCCACCTTCACGACGACGTCGTTCTCGAGGATGCCCGCCCGGTCGGCGGGCCCGCCGGCCACGACGTTCTTGATCAGCGCGCCGGAGGCGACCGAGTTGCTGACCGACACGGCGTTCAGGCCGAGCGTCGGATGCGAGACCTTGCCGTCCTTGATCAGGGTTTGGACGACGTCCTTGACCTCGTTGACCGGGATCGCGAAGCCGAGTCCACTTGCGCTGTCGGACAAGGACTTACCGGCGGTGTTGATGCCGATTATCTCGGAGCTCATGTTGATCAGCGGGCCACCGGAGTTGCCGTGGTTGATCGACGCGTCGGTCTGAATGCCGTCGATCACCGTGTCGGTGTCGGAGCCGTCGCCGGACAACGGAACCGGCCGGTGCAGGGCGCTGACGATGCCGTGCGTGACGGTGCTGCGCAGGCCGAGCGGAGCGCCCGCGGCGATGACTTCCTCACCGACCCTGACCTTCTCGGAGTCCCCGAAGCGCGCGACGACCAGGTTGTCGACGTTGTCGACCTTCAGCACGGCCAGGTCGGTCTTCGGATCGCGGCCCACCAGGTTGGCGGGCACTTCCTTGCCGTCGTTGAACACCACGGTGATCTTGTATGCACTGGGGTTGCTGGCAGCTTCGGAGATGACGTGGTTGTTGGTGACGATGTAGCCGCGGCCGTCGACGACGACGCCGGAACCCTGCGAGCCCTCGTTGTCGCTGACGGCCTCGATGGTCACCACCGAGTCGGCCACCGCGGAGGCCACCGTCGCGAACCGGCCCGCCGGCGCCTCCGGATTGTTGTCGGTCTCCAGCGTCACCTTCGACGTGGTGAACGCTTCGACGGTTTCGGCGGTCTTGTTGCCGACCCAGCCGCCGATGAACGCGACGACGATGGCGATGATCAGCAGGGTGCCCAGTGCCAGCCAGGAGACCTTGCCGCCGAACAGCACGTCGCGAACGCCCAGCTTCCCAACGGGGGCCAGTGCGACGGTGGGAGCCGACTGCGGCACCGCGGGGGTGCCCAGCGACGGGGCGGCGTTCGGATCGCGCCACGGGTCGGCGGGCTGCTCCGGCGGGTCGTTCTCGGCGTCCAACGCGCCTGCGTCGGCGGGGTGGCGCTGCAGCGACTCACCGCTGCCGTTCTGCGGGCCGAACGCGTCGGCGAGGACGGGGTCTGGGGCAAGGTCGACGGGCGTGTACGCGCCCTGGTCACGCTGCTTGTCGGCGCCGAGGAACGAGCCCTGGAAACCGTCGGGCCTGCCGAACGCGCGCGTCGCCGCGGGATCGACCGGAGGTCGCGACACCGGGCGTGGTGCCAGGCGGTTGTCGTTACCGGACTGGTCCTGATTGGTCACCCGTAGTCACTCTCCATTAGAGCGACCGCCTACCCGGCGGTCGCAGACGATCAACGCAGCTCCAGCCTACCGGCGCTTACGACGGGCCCGCATGGTCCCTTCAGCAAACTGCCGATCCTCCGATTCAACGGGCGGATCGGGCGGCGGATCATGCGGGATCTGCGACAACATACCTAGCAATGCACTTGGCACGACGATCGGGCAGGAATCCCGCAAAGCACTGCGGGCCTGCCCCTGGGCCTCGACCTCGGCTGCGCACTGTGGACACAGCGACAGATGGGTCGCGGCGCGCAGGTGCGATTTCATGGTCAACTCGCCGTCCACGAAGGCCGCGACCGCCTCGATCGACAAGTGCTCGGTGGATCCGAAGCGGCGTGGACCGACGGGCGCGTCGCTCTGCGACGCAAAATGGGCTGGTAGCCACGAGAGTGCGCGACGGAACACGTCTCCCGGGTCGACCATCACCCACTCCCCTTCATTCGCTCGCATCACGAATTGAACACTTCCCTACCTTGAATGTAGCGCGGAGAGCCGGGCGCGACACCTGTGAACGTCAGGCGAATTTGGCCTGCGTGTCGGACCCAGCCTCGGAATACGTGTCCGGGTGGCTCGCCAGGTAGTCGCGCAAGGCCTGCCGGCCGCGGTGAATGCGGCTGCGCACGGTGCCGAGCTTGACGCCAAGGGTGGCGCCGATCTCCTCGTAGGACAAACCTTCGATGTCGCACAGGACCACCGCGGCACGGAACTCGGGCGGCAGAGAGTCGAGCGCCGCCTGCAGGTCCGGGCCCAGCCGGGAGTCGTGGTAGATCTGCTCGGGGTTCGGGTCCTCGGCGGGCACGCGGTCGTAATCCTCGGGGAGGGCTTCCATCCGGATGCGGCTGCGGCGACGAACCATGTCGAGGAACAGGTTCGTGGTGATGCGGTGCAACCAACCCTCGAACGTGCCGGGCTGGTAGTTCTGGACGGACCGGAACACCCGGATGAACGTCTCCTGGGTCAGGTCCTCGGCGTCGTGCTGGTTACCCGACAACCGGTAGGCCAAGCGGTAGACGCGGTCGGCGTGCTGGCGCACCAGCTCGTCCCACGACGGCATGGCGGCCTTGTCACCGGTCGCATCGAACACGGCAGTGCCGGTCAACTCGTCGGAAGGCTCAACCCAATCGCCGTCGCCGGCCTGCTCGAGATGTGCCATGAAAACGGGCGTCGAGGTGGTGGTCGTCGGATCCTCCAGATCACTAACTGAGCCGGCATTACGGGTTGACGGCTCCACATCGGCGGCAACGGTATCCGCTCCATGGTTATTCCGTGGCCGGCCGCTTCCGTCGTATCCCATGCGAGTACCTTTTCCGACCCTGGTGAGCTTGGCATATGAGCAAACTGAACATTTCCTGAGAATGCGGGCTACCCCATACCCGAGCTGGGCAAACTGCGAGCGCGACGCGGGATTCCCACGGCCCAGCGCGGGCGTGTCGCCGCGTGGGCGAATCCGGTTCCCTTACGCTGCGGGCATGGGCAGCACCGACGAGAGTCCGGCACGGCCCAGTCGCGCCGAATCGATCGTGAGGCACGCCGAGCAGTCGATCACCGAGGACGCGATCACCGCGGCCGCCCGGGAGCGTGCCGACGACAGCGGAGCTGGCGCCGTCACACCGGCGGTCGGTGCGTTGTTGAGCGTGCTGGCGAAGCTGGCCGGGGCCAAGTCCGTAGTCGAGGTGGGCACCGGTGCCGGGGTCAGTGGGCTGTGGCTGCTGTCGGGGATGCGTGACGACGGGGTGCTGACCACCATCGACGTCGAACCCGAGCATCAGCGACTGGCCAAGCAGGCGTTCACCGAGGCGGGCATCGGGCCGTCGCGGACGCGGCTGATCAGCGGCCGCGCCCAAGACGTGCTCACCCGACTGGCCGACGACTCGTATGACCTGGTGTTCGTCGACGCCGACCCGGTCGATCAACCGCAATTCGTCGTCGAAGGCGTGCGACTCCTGCGGGCGGGGGGCGCGATCGTGCTGCACCGGGCCGCCCTCGGCGGTCGCGCGGGTGACGCGAACGCCGCCGACAAGGAGGTCAGCGCCGTGCGGGAGGCCGCGCGCCTGATCGCCGAGGACGAGCGGCTGACTCCCGTGCTGGTCCCGCTGGGCGACGGTCTGCTCGCCGCCGCCCGCGACTGACCCTTTCTCGTCTCCACCTTTTTCGCCGGAATGGCATTCCCTGTCGTTTCGCGCGCCTCTCGACGACCACGGCTCCTGTCTCGGCGTCGGCGCTTCGCGATCTTTACGGGTTCTTGACGGGTAGGCGCTTGACCGTCGGCTGAACGCGTGTTTAGCATACTAAACATGCGTTCAGCTTCCGACGATCGAACCGCCGTCGCGCGGATCCGCGATGCCGCGATCGACCAGTGGGGCCAGCACGGCTTCAACGTCGGGCTGCGCCGTGTCGCCGAGGCCGCGGGCGTGTCCGCCGCCCTGGTGATCCATCACTTCGGGTCCAAGGAGGGCCTGCGCAAGGCGTGCGACGACTACATCGCCGAGGAGATCCGCGAAGCGAAGACCGAATCGGTCACGACGTCCGATCCGGCCGCGTGGTTCGCGCAGATGGCCGAGATCGAGTCGTATGCACCGTTGATGGCGTACCTGGTGCGCAGCATGCAGTCCGGCAGCGAACTGGCCAAGGCCTTCTGGCAGCGCATGCTCGACAACGCCGAGGAGTACCTCGAAGCCGGTGTCCGCGCCGGCACGCTGAAACCGAGCAGGGACCCCCGCGCCAGGGCCCGGTACCTCGGAATGTCCAGCGGCGGCGGCTTCCTGCTCTACCTGCAATTGCACGACACCCCAACCGATCTGCGCGCCGTCCTCCGCGACTACGGCGAGGAGATGGTGCTTCCCGCCCTCGAGGTCCACACCGAGGGCCTGCTGACGGACTCCACGATGTACGACGCATTCCTCGAAGCGCGTGAGAAGGGCATTTCGTTCACATCCAACGAAGGAGAAGGCGATGACGGCTCAAACAACCGGGTCCCCGCAGCGGGCTGAGACCAACCGATCACAGCTCGCCGTCGAAATCCGGGGCCTGTCCAAGTCTTTCGGCCGTACCAAGGCGCTCGACGGCCTCGACCTGACGGTCGCGCCCGGTGACATCACCGGCTTCCTCGGGCCGAACGGCGCGGGCAAGTCCACCACCATCCGGGTGTTGCTCGGGCTGCTGCGCGCCGACGGCGGCACGGTCCGGCTGCTCGGCGGCGATCCGTGGCGCGACGCGGTCGCGTTGCACCGGCGAATCGCCTACGTGCCCGGCGACGTGACGTTGTGGCCCAACCTGACCGGCCTGCAGGCCATCGACTTCCTGGCCCGCCTGCGCGGCAACGGGGTCGATACCCGGCGCCGCGACCAGCTGATCGAACGGTTCGAACTCGATCCGCACAAGAAGGCGCGCACCTATTCGAAGGGCAACAGGCAGAAGGTGGCGCTCGTGGCCGCGTTCTCGACCAACGCCGAACTCTACATCCTCGACGAGCCGACCTCGGGCCTGGATCCGTTGATGGAGAAGGCGTTTCAGGTTTGCGTCCAGGAGGTCGCCGACCACGGTGCCGCGGTGTTGCTGTCCAGCCACATCCTCGCCGAGGTGGAGAAGCTCTGCGACACCGTGACCATCATCCGCGCAGGCCGTGCGGTGAAATCCGGCACCCTCGAGGAGCTGCGCCACCTGATGCGCACCACGATCACGGTGCGCACCCGAGGTGACGCCAATGCGCTGCAACGGGTTCCATACGTCCACGACTTTCACAGCCAAGACGGCTACGTCCGGTTCTCGGCCGACCGCAACGACCTGGACTTCACCATGGAACACCTCACCGAACTGGGCATCGAAGAACTGACCGTGACGCCGGCGTCGCTGGAGGACATGTTCCTTCGCGAGTATCAGGGGGTGGCCCGATGACCACCGCCACCGCGGTGCCCCGCGCCGGGCGACACGAAGCGGCCCAGTCGGGATCACCGTTCACCGGAGTGCCCAGCCTGCTTCGCCTCGCGCTGCGCCGCGATCGGGTCCGGCTGTCGGCATGGATCGCGATCCTGACGCTGATGATGGTCTACGCCCCGAACGCGATCAAACTGGCCTACCCCGAGGAAGCGCAGCGGTTGGCCCGCGTCAACCTGCTCAAGACTCCGGCGGGAATGATCTTGGGCGGCCCCATGTTCGGCGTCAACGAGACCGACCTTGGTGTGATGATGGCCAACGAGCTGACGC
Source organism: uncultured Actinomycetota bacterium (assembly GCA_963849055.1). Taxonomy (GTDB): domain Bacteria; phylum Actinomycetota; class Actinomycetes; order Mycobacteriales; family Mycobacteriaceae; genus Mycobacterium. The sequence goes on along the minus strand of CAWKFI010000006.1, from coordinate 381,885 downwards.
TCACGCTGATCATCGCCACGTCGATCTTGGCGATCTCCACGGTGATTCGGCATACTCGCACCGAGGAGGAGAGCGGTGCGGCCGAGCTGGTGCTCTCGTCGGTCGTCGGCAGGTATGCCCGCACGTACGCCGCGCTGATCCTGGTCGGCGGAGTCAACGCCGTGCTGGCGGTCACGATGACACTGGCCATGTCGGCAACCGGATTCGCGGTCGTCGACACCGCGGCCATGTGTCTTGGCATCACCGGAGTCGCCATGGTCTTCGGTGCGCTGGCCGCCGTCACAGCACAGCTGTGGCGTCAGGCGCGGACGGCGAGCGGAGCGGCGATGGCGGCGCTGGCGCTGGCGGCATTGGTCCGCGGCATCGGTGACGTCATCGACAACTCGGGCAGCGCGCTGAGCTGGTTCTCCCCCATCGCCTGGGCGCAGCAGATGCGTCCGTTCGTCGACCTGCGCTGGTGGCCGTTCGCGCTGCTGGTGGCGCTCGCGATCGGGTTGATGGCGCTCGCGGCGTGGCTGGAAAGCAGACGACAGTACGACGACGGCACCATCCCGTCGGCAGGCGAACGCCCCAACGCGCGCCCGATTCCTGGCGTGTTCGCCTTGCATCTCACGCTGCAGCGGGGCCAAACCATCGGCTGGTCCGTCGGACTCTTCCTGGCGGGCTTGGCATTTGGCTCGATGACGCAGTCGCTTCTCGATGCCGCCAAGGACAACGAGTTGCTGGCCCGCATGCTCGAGGCGCAAGGCAACGACGGCGTCTACACCACGATGACGCAGTTCCTCGCCGCGGCAGCCACCGCCTACGTCGTCGGCGCCGTGCTGCGGGTGTACGGCGACGAGCAGAAGGGTCTCGGCGAAGCGGTTCTGGCGGGCGCGATTTCGCGGTGGCGGTGGCTGTTGACCGCGGTCGCCTCCGCGCTGGTGGGCGCCACCGTGCTGATGTTCTTCGCCGGGCTGGGCAACGGGCTCGGCGCGGGCTTGACGCTCGGCGAACCGCAGACCATCGTGCGGCTGACGCTGGCCGGCCTCGCATTCGTGCCCGCGATGGCGGTGCTCGCGGCAATTGCGGCGCTCGCCGTCGCCCTGCGCTACGCGTGGATCGGTTGGCTTGCGGTGACATTCGTCGTGGTGTCGCTGTATCTGGGTGCGCTGCTGCGGCTCCCACGGTGGCTCATCGACCTGTCCCCGGTCGGCCGCACGACGGCACCGACGGACTTCCCCGTCGCCGCCCTCGCGGTGATGATCGTGGCCGCTGCCGTACTCGCCATCGTCGCCGGCTGGATCTATCGCAGCCGTGACGCAGCCTGAAGGGAGAGGGATGTGAAGACTGCGGTTCAGGCGGCAACGACGAGCATCGTCGGCCTCGCCGCCTTCCTGCTGATGGTGTTCGGTCCGGCAGGCACATTCGACTACTGGCGGGGCTGGGCGTTCATCGCGGCTTTCTCCGCTGCGACACTGCTGCCGAGCATCTACCTGGCCGCAACGAATCCCGCCGCACTCAAGCGGCGGATGCAGGCCGGGCCTGCCGCGGAGACGCGACTGCTGCAGAAGATCATCATCACGATCGCGTTCCTCACCTTCGGAGCGATGATCGTGGTGAGCGCCTTGGACTTCCGATACGGCTGGTCGTCGGTGCCCGCAGCCGTCTCGGTGGTCGGTGACGTGTTGGTCGGCGTCGGGCTTCTCATCGCGATGATCACGACGATCCAGAATGGCTACGCGGCCGCCAACATCAACGTCGAGTCCGATCAGCAGGTGGTGTCGACGGGAGTGTACTCCGTTGTCCGCCATCCGATGTACTTCGGCAACGTCGTACTGATGATCGGAATCCCACTGGCGCTCGGGTCGTACTGGGGACTGCTGTTCGTGATTCCTGGTCTGGCCGTGCTCGCCACTCGGATCCTCGACGAGGAGAAGGTGTTGACGCTGGAGCTCACCGGCTACGGCGACTACGCGCAACGAGTGCACTACCGCCTGGTGCCGGGCGTCTGGTGAAGGAGGAACCAAAATGAAGCTCTTGCTGCAAGCGATCGCCGCCAGCCTGTCGGGACTGGTTTTCTTCGGGGTGTTTCTCTTCGGCCCGGCCGGCACCTTCCACTATTGGGAGGCTTGGGTTTTCATCGCCGTCTTCACGGTGATGTCGACCGGCCCGACGGTGTACTGGGGGCTGCGCAAGCCGGAGGTGTTGCGTCGGCGTATGCGGTCGGGGCCGATGGCCGAGACGAGGCCGGTGCAGAAGGTGGCAATCGTCGGCGTCGTCGTGACCGTCGTCGCGGTATCCGTCGTCAGCGCCTTGGACCACCGATTCGGGTGGTCGCAGGTGCCGATCCCGGTCGTGGTGGTCGGCGACATCCTCGTCGCGGTCGGGCTCGGCTTGGCGTTGATGGTCGTCAACCAGAACGAGTACGCCGCCGCGACCATCACCGTCGAGGAGCAACAGCCGGTGATCTCCACGGGGCTCTATGGCGTTGTCCGCCATCCGATGTACGCGTTCGCGGCGCTCATGATCGTGGGGATGCCCCTGGCTCTCGACTCCTACTGGGGTCTGGTCGCCGTCGCACCAGCGGTCGCAGTGTTCGTCCTCCGGATCATCGACGAAGAGAAGGCGCTGCGCGCCGACCTTGCGGGTTACGACGAGTACACCGAGAAGGTGCGCTACCGACTGGTGCCCGGCGTCTGGTGACGACGGGCGGCCCACCACGCGACGAGGAACACGGCGACCACCGCGAAGCGCAACACCGCGTTCGCGATCATCGTGGCGTTCGGCTCCACCAGCGCCATGTAGACGATGTCGAGGATGCCGCTCACCGAATGCAGCACGACTAGCGTCGTGACGATGAGCCCCAGGACCGCCCGGTCGGTGATGCGGACGGCGCCGAATGACAGCACCGCGAAGGCGAGTTCCGCCGCGGCGACGAGATAGACGAGCAGGTAGTCGGGCCGCGTTATCGTGATGCCCACCGCGGAGGGTATCGCGGTGGGAAACACGACCAACACGAACGCACCGGCCAGCGTGATCGCCCCGTGAATCGCGAATATGGCCCGGAGTGTCCTCATGAGATTCCCCTTCCTGTCATGCCGACGGGCAGTCATCCGTCATAGAGATGACGGATGACGACGGTGGAACATGACGAGAGGGAGGTGCGACGTGGACGAAGCAACATTCGAACAGCACCGGCCGCATCTGCGTGCGGTCGCCTTCCGCATGCTGGGCTCGCTGACCGACGCCGATGACGCCGTGCAGGAAGCCTGGCTTCGGATGGACCGCACCGACGTCGACGACGTCCGCAACCCGCGCGGCTGGTTGACGACGGTCGTCGCACGGATCTGCCTGGACGCGCTGCGAGCCCGCAGCGCGCGGCCAGAGGAGCCGCTCGACGAAGCGGCGGCCATCCCCGCCCGCGACACCGTCGACCCAGAACAGGAAGCGGTGCTGGCCGACTCCGTCGGCATCGCGCTGCTCGTGGTGCTGCAGACGCTGTCAGCGGCCGAGCGGCTCGCGTTCGTGCTGCATGACATGTTCGACCTGCCGTACGCCGAGATCGCGCCGATCGTGGGCCGCTCGGAGAACACCGCCGCCCAACTGGCCTCCCGGGCACGCCGCCGAGTGCGCGGCAAGACTCCCGATCCTGCAACGGATTTGGCGCGCCAACGTCGGCTCGTCGACGCGTTTCTCGCCGCGGCGCGCGATGGTGACTTCGATGCGCTTCTCGTGTTGCTCGACGACGACGTGGAGTTGCGGGTCGACGCCACCGCGGCAGGCACTGCGACGTCCTTCCGCGGCGCGCAGACCGTGGCCGCCAATGCGCGCGCCTTCTCGGCCAACGCACGGTCCGCAGAGCCCGCTTTGGTGGACGGCGCCGTCGGCATCGTCGTCGCCCCCATGGGAAAGCTCGCGCTGGTGCTGCGCTTCGGCGTCGTCGGCGACAGGATCGCCGAAATCGACATCGTCGCCGATCCGATGCGACTCCATGCGCTCGACCTCGCCCTCCTCGACTGAGGAACGACACATACTGAAGTCGTGGAACTGCTCACCGGCTTCGGCCTGGCTACCGCGGCGGGGCTGAACGCCTACATCCCGCTGCTGGCGCTTGGCCTGCTCTCGCGGTTCACCGACCTGGTGGCGCTGCCCCATGGCTGGGCCTGGCTGGAAAACGGCTGGGTGATGGCGATCGTGGCGGTGCTGCTGGTCGTCGAGATCATCGCCGACAAGATCCCCGCGCTCGACAGCGTCAACGACGCGATCCAGACTTTCGTCCGCCCGACGGCAGGCGGCATCGTGTTCGGGTCGGGCACCGCCTCCCAGACGTCCGCGGTCACCGATCCGGGGGCTTTCGCGCAGTCGGGGCAGTGGATTCCCGTCGTCATCGGCGTCGTCACGGCACTGGTGGTGTCGCTGACCAAGTCGACGGTTCGGCCTGCCGCCAACGTCGCCACTGCGGGAATCGCCGCGCCGGTGCTGTCCACCTTCGAGGACGTCACCAGCCTCGGACTGGTCTTCGCTGCGATCCTGCTGCCGGTCCTGGTGCTGGTGGCGATGGCCGCGTTGGCCTGGGCTGCGGTGACGCTGTTGCGGCGCCGACGGCGACGCCGTCAAGCAAGGGCAGTCGGCGGTTAGATCCAGACGCCCTTGCCGACTGCCACCACGCCGCCGGCGCTGATCGCGAAACGCTCGCGATCCTTCTCCAGGTCGACACCCACCTGCTCGCCAGGACCGACCACGACGTTCTTGTCGAGGATGGCATGCCGGACGACGGCACCACGCCCCACGCGGACGCCAGGCATGATCACGCTGCCCTCGACGATCGCGCCGTCGTCGACCACGACGTTGGACGACAGCACCGAATTGCGCACCGACGCCGCGGAGATGATGCTGCCCGCACCCACCACCGACTCCTGTGCGGAGCCGCCGTTGACGAACTTGGCGGGCGCCAGGTTTTCCGGCTCTCCCCGAATCGGCCAGCGCCGGTTGTACAGGTTGAACACCGGGTGCACCGACACCAGATCCATGTGGGCGTCGTAGAACGCGTCCAGCGTGCCGACGTCACGCCAGTAGCCGTGGTCGCGCTCGGTGGCACCGGGCACTTCGTTGTTGTTGAAGTCGTAGACGGCGGCCATGCCGTCCCTGACCAGACGCGGGATGATGTCGCCGCCCATGTCGTGGTCCGAGTGGTCCTCGTCGGCATCGGCACGGATGGCGTCGATCAGCACCTTGGTGGTGAAGATGTAATTGCCCATCGACGCGAACGTCTGTTCCGGGTCGTCCGGCGTGCCCGGCGGGTCGGCGGGCTTCTCGACGAAGGCGCGGATGCGGCCCGACTCGTCGGCGTCGATGCAGCCGAACGCGGTGGCCTCCTTCCGCGGCACGCGGATGCCCGCCACCGTCGCGCCCGCACCGCTCTCGATGTGGAACTGGAGCATCTGCTCCGGGTCCATCCGATAGATGTGGTCCGCGCCGAACACGACGACGTAGTCGGGGTCCTCGTCGTAGATCAGGTTCATCGACTGATAGATCGCGTCGGCCGAACCGGTGTACCACCGCGGGCCGAGCCGCTGTTGGGCGGGCACCGGCGTGATGTACTCCCCCGCAAGCCCGGAAAGCCGCCAGTTCTGCGAGATGTGGCGGTCCAGCGAATGCGACTTGTATTGCGTGAGAACGCAGATCCGCAGGTACCGCGCGTTGACCAGGTTGGACAGCACGAAGTCGATGAGCCGATACGCGCCGCCGAACGGAACCGCCGGTTTGGCGCGGTCGGCGGTGAGCGGGTAAAGACGCTTGCCCTCACCGCCGGCAAGGACGATGCCGAGCACGTGTGGCAGTTCCCTCATCCCTCAAACCTATCGGCCCCCACCAGATGCGGCTAGCCATTCGCCTTGATTGACCGAGTTCTCCTCCGCTGTAGGTCAAGACAATTGGATGCGGTGACCCGCGCGGGCTACTAGCGTCGTCACCATGCGGGTGGCGATGATGACACGGGAATATCCACCCGAGGTGTACGGCGGTGCGGGGGTGCACGTCACCGAGCTCGTCGCGCAGCTGCGACATCTCTGCGAGGTCGACGTGCACTGCATGGGGGCGCCGCGGCCCGACGCCTTCGTCGCCCAGCCCGATCCCGCGCTCCTCGGTGCCAATGCCGCCCTGGCCACGCTGTCGGCCGACCTGGTCATGGTGAACGCCGCCGCAGCGGCGACGGTCGTGCACTCCCACACCTGGTACACCGGGATGGCCGGCCACCTCGCCGCCCTGCTGTACGGCGTTCCGCACGTGCTGACCGCGCATTCGCTGGAGCCCATGCGGCCATGGAAGGCCGAGCAGCTCGGTGGCGGCTATCGCGTGTCGTCGTGGGTGGAACGCACCGCGGTGGAGGCCGCCGACGCCGTCATCGCGGTCAGCTCCGGCATGCGCGATGACGTGCTGCGCACGTACCCAGCCCTCGACCCCAGTCGGGTGCACGTCGTGCGCAACGGCATCGACACGCAGGCGTGGTATCCCGCGGAGCCGCAGCCAGGCGACTCCGTGCTGGCCGACCTCGACGTCGACCCGGCCAGGCCGATCGTGGCGTTCGTCGGCAGGATCACCCGGCAGAAGGGCGTCGCGCACCTCGTCGCAGCGGCGCACCGGTTCGCCCCGGACGTGCAGTTGGTGTTGTGCGCCGGCGCGCCGGACACCCCCGAGATCGCCGCGGAGGTCGCGGCGGCCGTGCAGGAGCTGGCCGCCGCCAGGAGCGGGGTGTTCTGGGTGCGAGAGATGTTGCCGGTCACGAAGATACGCGAAATACTCTCGGCTTCAACGGTTTTCGTATGCCCATCGGTCTACGAGCCGCTGGGCATCGTGAATCTGGAGGCGATGGCGTGCGCGACGGCGGTGGTTGCTTCCGACGTCGGCGGCATACCCGAAGTGGTGGCCGAGCAGGAAACCGGACTGCTGGTGCACTACGACGCTGCCGACGCGGCCTCCTTCGAGGCCGGGCTCGCCGACGCGGTCAACGCGTTGGTCGCCGATCCGGAGCGCGCCACAGCGGTACGGGCAGGCCGGGCGCCAGCGCTGCATCGACGAGTTCTCCTGGGCGCACATCGCCGAGCAGACGCTCGACATCTATCGGAAGGTCGCCTCGGAGGGATAGCGATGCCGTGCGCCGGAGACGGGTCCCCGCGCAACGGTGGGCCCCGCGTCGACGGGACTAGCTAGTGACGCCCTTGAGTTCGTCGCCGAGAGCAGCGGCTTCGTCCGGAGTGAGTTCGACGACGAGACGTCCGCCGCCCTCCAGTGGTACCCGCATCACGATGCCTCGCCCCTCCTTGGTCGCTTCCAGTGGACCGTCGCCGGTCCGGGGCTTCATCGCCGCCATCGACTGCTCCCTCCGAACGTGCGGGCCCGCGTGAGCGGATCCGTCTGCAGCCGGGACTGCCCACCCGTCGACAGCTCCCGGCACTGAACTGCAACTGAACTTCCTACATTGTTCCCTATGGTGGGCGTTCGATGTGCAAAGACCCGGCCAAGGTCACTGGACGGCGTCTCCGGAGCTGCGCTCACGGCTGGAATGAAACCCAGCACGAATCGAGGTGATCGTCGACCATTCCGGTCGCCTGCATCAGCGCGTAGGCGGTCGTGGGGCCGACGAATTTGAACCCGCGCCGCTTCAGTTCCTTTGCCATCGCCGTGGACTCGGGACTGATCGCGGGCACGGCGGACATGTCGACAGGGCGGGGCCGCGCCGGAGGGGCGAACGACCACAGCAACTCGTCGAGGTCGACGTCCAACTCCGCTGCCGCACGGGCGTTGGCGATGGTGGCCTCGACCTTGGCGCGGTTGCGCACGATCCCGGTGTCGGCCATCAACCGCGCGACGTCGCGGTCGGTGAACGCAGCCACCTTCGCCACGTCGAACTGCTCGAAGGCACGCCGGAAGTTCTCCCGCTTGCGCAGGATGATCAGCCACGACAGCCCACTCTGGAAGGCCTCCAGCGACATCCGCTCGAACAGCTCCCGGGTACCGTGCAGCGGACGGCCCCACTCGTAGTCGTGGTAGTCGCGGTAGAGCACGGAATCAGGTGCGGCAGAACGTGGTCCGGTGAAGTCGGCCCAGCCGCAACGTATCCGGCCATCACCATCGACGGCGACGCTCACGGGTCCGTCCGCTCGTCCTCGGGCAGCGCGTGCGCACCCTGATGCACCTCGTTCCCGGCGTCAGCGGCCTCCTCGTCGAGACCCTGGACGCCGCGCACGGCGGCGAGTTGACCGCGCAGCGAATCGAGTTCCTGCCCCAGCCGCTCGAGCACCCAGTCGACCTCGCTGGTCTTGTAGCCACGCAGCGTCTGGGTGAACTTGACGGCCTCGACGTCGGAGCCCGTCACGCCGGAGGCCGGCAACACCGTGGCGGTGGTGCCCCGCGGCAGCGGCGGCAACCGCTCGCCGCGGCCGAACAGCACGCTGCCGAGACCGAACAGGACGACGGCCACCAGGATCAGCACGACCAGGTACAGAAGAATCAAGGTCACGACATAAATACTGCCCGACGGCGCCGACAAGCCGGCCGCCGGATCAACCCCTCGCCGAGGCCGGACGGCGGCTGAGCAACCTCAGCGTGACACGGCTCAGACGGGGCGCCCGGTTCGCCACCCCGACCAGCGCCCGGTCGGCGGCCGTCATCGTCGTCCACCGGTGATGGCGTCAACGCGGCATGCTCGGGCGTGGCCTGGGACGCCGGCCGCTGGTCCTCGCGGCGGTCGGAGACGACGGCGTGCACCGCCCACCTGCCGGGCAGGCCCTTCAGTTCGTGCTCGCCGCGGGCTTCGAAGTCGACACCCGAGCCGAACACCAGATCCCGCACCGTGGCAGAGACCAGCACCTCAGCAGGCCCGGCCAGCGCCATGATGCGAGACCCGACGTGCGCAGCGACACCGCTGATGTCGTCGTCGGTGACCTCGCACTCGCCGGCATGTACACCCGCGCGCACCTGGACGCCTTCCTCGCCCGCGTGTCGGGAGATCGCCAATGCGCACCGCACCGCGAGGGTCGGACGGTCGAAGGTCGCCAGTACGCCGTCGCCCATCGTCTTGATCAGCGTGCCGTCGTGACGCTCGACCTGTTCGCGCACCCCGGCATGGTGCACGGCCAATAGCGTCGACCATCGCTCGTCACCCATTTCCACCGCGCGCGGTCGACTCCACGATGTCGGTGTAGAGCACCGTAACGAGCTTGCGCGTGACGGGCCCGCGGGGTGCGCCGCCGCCGACGAAGTCCTCGATGCCGGCGACGATGTCGTCACCGTTGAAGATGCACATGTGCTCGGCCCCAGGCAGTTCGAGCATCTTGGCCCCGGCGATCGCGTCGGCCGTCCACCGTGCGCCCCCGACGGGAATGATGTCGCCGGTGCGGTGGATGACGAGCGTCGGCACGTCGACCGCGTCGGTGGCGCCCGTGACGTCGTAATCCCAGACAGCTTTGAGCATGACCCGCGCCATGCCGGGACTCGCCGACGCCCGCTCGACGTTCGGCGCCAACCTGCGGTACACCAGGTTCTCGCGCGCATGTGGGGACAGCGTCCGGAAGAGCGCCCCGTCGCCCCAATTCTCGGTGGAGGTGGTGAATGGCCGCCCACATCCGTTCGAATCGGGGCTCGGTGCCCGGGATGAAGTCGTCGACCCGCTGCTGCACCGTCGGGAGGCCGGCAACCGGATCGGACAGCCCGGTCCCTGGCCTGTCGAAGAGCAGCAGACGCCCGATCGACGACAGCCCGCGCAGGAACTCCGTCGCATAGGGATCGGCCCACATCAAGTCGAGATGCGAGACCAGGCCGGCACCAAAGATGACGTCGACGGGCCCATCGCCGATCGCCTGAAAGGCGATGCTGATGTCCCCCCGACGGGCGTATTCGACGTCGACCGTCACGTCGCTACCGCTTGTGCTTCCCCCACATAAACGCTGATCATCCGCCCCTGAGGCGGTCAGGTCAATTAGCCCGCGGGAGCAGGCGGCCGCTACCGGCCCGGGCGCAGCGTCATCATCGGCGGCCGGTCGGCCAGCGACACCGTCGACGTCCTGGCGGCGTAGTCGTCGCCGTCCGCGAAGAACTGCGTCAGGCCCACCTCGGAGTCCGAGATGCCGCACCGGGACAGCAGCGTGGCGATCACCTGCCTGCTCATCGAGGCCAGTTCCGTGAGCGGACGGTTGCGGTGCGTGCGCACGCCGAGGTTCACCTGGGCGATGGCGTCGAGGCCAAGCCGGTCGTAGGTGTCGATCAGCAGACCGATCTCGACGCCGTACGCGGGCGCGAACGGCACCGAGGTCAGCAGTTCGCGGGTACCGGCGTACTCGCCGCCCAGCGGCTGCAGCAGGCAGGTCAGCTCGGGGCGCAGGGCCGCCAGCAGCGGCCGCGCGACGAGTTCGGTGACCCGCCCGCCGCCGTTGGCGTCCTCGCTGCCGCTGACCTTCAGCGGGCGGCGGTAGAAACCCTTGACCAGGTGCACGCCGTCGGTGGTCAGCAGCGGGCCGAGCAGCTTGGGCACGAACATGGGGTCGGGGTCGATGAGGTCGGAGTCGACGAACACCACCAGGTCGCCGGTGGTCGCGGCAAGCGACCGCCACAGCACCTCACCCTTGCCTGGCTGCGGCTCGACCTCGGGCAGCGCGGCCTCGCGGCTGATCACCCTGGCGCCCGCGGCGAGGGCGCGGATCTCGGTGTCGTCGGTGGAACCGGAGTCCAGCACGATCAGCTCGTCGACCAGTCCCCCGAGCAGCGGGGTGATGGTGTCGATGACCGATGCGACGGTGTCCTCTTCGTTGAGCGCGGGCAGGACGACGGAAACCGTCCGGCCGCCCTTCGCCGCCTCGAGCTCGGCGATGGTCCAGGATGGCCTGCGCCACGTGTGGTCGGTCATCCATGGGTGTCCCGCCACGGCATCGGCGGCGCTGAGTTCAGGTGTGAGTGTCATGCCAGTCCCCTCGTGGTCCGCGTCGGTGGACGCACCCCTTGGATCGACGCGACCATCTCCAGCACGCGCCGAGTGGGCCCTACCTCGTGTACCCGAAACATGGCGGCTCCCGCCTCGGCGGCGAGTGCCGTCGCGGCTAGGGTTCCCTCCAGACGTTCGGTCAAGCCCACGCCCAGAGTCTCCCCGACGAAATCCTTGTTGCTCAGCGCCATCAGGACCGGCCATCCGGTATTTACAAGATCTTTTACGTGGCGCAACAAACTAAGACCATGATGAGTGTTCTTACCGAAATCGTGGGTTGGGTCGATGAGCACGGCATCGCGTGCGACGCCCGCGGCGACCGCGCGCTCGGCCGCCGTGGTGACCTCCGCGATCACGTCGTCGACCACACCGCGTTCGGTTATCCCGTAGTTCACCCGGAACGGTCGGGTGCGCGGCGTCGCGCCACCGGTGTGTGAGCACACCAGGCCCGCGCCGAACTCGGCGGCGACCTCCGCCAGACCGGGATCGGCGCCGGCCCAGGTGTCGTTGATCAGGTCCGCGCCGGCCGCGCAGGCCTGCTTGGCCACCGCCGCGCGCCAGGTGTCGACGCTGATCAGCTGGTCGGGATAGGTGCTGCGCACCCATTCGATGAACGGCACGACGCGGGCGGTCTCCGCCTCGGCGTCGACGTCGCTACCGGGGCCGGCCTTGACGCCGCCGACGTCGATCACGTCCGCGCCGTCGGCGATCACCCGGTCGACGGCAGTCTTCGCGGCGTCGTCGGTGAACGTCGAGCCACGGTCGTAGAACGAGTCCGGCGTGCGGTTGACGATCGCCATGATCATGGCGCGATCGCCCGCCACGGGGCGGCCCAGGAAGGTCGACTGCACGACTCCAGGCTACGGACGTGTGGTTTCGGCGCGCGCGGTCGCGCTCACCGCAACCAACCGCGCCCGAATCGTCAGCCCTTCGGCCTCTTGCCGTCCTTGACCTCGCCGAGGTACTCCTCGTAGAACGGCACGTAGCCCTCCTCGCGGCCGGCCAGCACGTACAGCGGGTCCTCGACCTTGGTCTCGCCGCCGCCGTAACCCTCCTTGCGCAGGTCCACCTTCTGGCTCTTGAACGTCGACGTATGCGCCAGCTCGCCGACCACGCGCACGAACAGCGGGACGGCGTACCCGGGCAGCCGGTCGTAGGCCGCCTTGGCCAGCGCCTTGCCGTCGAACTCCTCCCCCTCCTTGAGTTCGATGGCCGTCATGCCTGCGCGGCCACCGGTGCCCGGCACCTCGACGCCGAACACCGTGCACTCCTCCACTTGCGGGTCGGTAGCCACCGCCGCTTCGACCTCCGTGGTGGCGACGTTCTCGCCCTTCCATCGGAACGTGTCGCCGAGCCGGTCGGTGAAGGCGGCGTGCCCGAACCCCTGCGAGCGCATCAGGTCGCCGGTGTTGAACCAGACGTCGCCCTCCTTGAAGGCGTCGCGCACCAACTTCTTCTCGGTGGCCTGCTTGTCGGTGTAGCCGTCGAACGGCTGGAAGTTGCTCACCTTGGACAGCAGCAGTCCGGGCTCGCCATTGCGCACCTTCTTGACGCGGCCCTTGTCGTCGCGCACGGGTTCACCGGTGTCGCCGTCGTACGCCACGAACGCCACCGGCGTCGGGCAGATGCCGGTGGACCTGGGCACGTTGAACACGTTGACGAACGCGGTGTTGCCCTCGCTGGCGCCGTAGAACTCGCACACGCGCTCGATGCCGAACCGCTCGGTGAACTCGTCCCAGATCGCCGGACGCAACCCGTTGCCGCAAATCACCCGCACCTTGTGCTTGCGGTCGGTGTCCTTGGGCGGCTGGTTGAGCAGATACGCGCAGATCTCGCCGATGTAGACGAACGCGGTTGCGTCGTAACGGATCACGTCGTCCCAGAACTTCGACGCCGAGAAGGACTTGCCGAGGGCAAGCGTCGCACCCGAGTTGAGCACCGAGGACAGCGCGACCGTCAACGCGTTGTTGTGGTAGAGCGGCAGGCAGCAGTACAGGGTGTCGTTGCTGTTCAGGCGCATGCCGAGGCCCCCGAATCCGGCCAGCGCCCGCAACCAACGGTAGTGCGTCATCACGCTGGCCTTCGGCATGCCGGTGGTGCCCGAAGTGAAGATGTAGAACGCCTTGTCCTTGGCCAACACGGCAGACGTCGTGGCCGGGTTGGTGGTGGGCGCGGTGGCCGCCAGCCGCTGCAGTTCCTCGACGGTCATCAACCCGTCGATCTGCGCGCCGCTTTCGCTGATCGGCTCGAGCATGTCGGTTTCGGCGACCACGGCCGCCGCGTTGAGCAACCCGAAGCTGTGCTTGAGCACGTCGCCGCGCTGGTGGTAGTTGAGCATTCCGGCGATCGCGCCGCACTTCACCACCGCCAGCATCAGCAGGACCGACTGCGGCGAGTTGCGCAGCATGACGCCGACGACGTCCCCGTGGCCGACGCCGCGGGCGGCGAGCACCGCGGCGTAGCGGTTCACCGTCTCGTTGGACTCGCGGTAGGTCAGCCGCTCGTCGCCGAACTTGATGAAGACCTTGTCGCCGTACCGGGCTGCGCGGTCCTGGAACACCTTGCCGATCGACGTCTTCGCCGTCGGGCGAGCCCCGAAGCCGGTGATCACACCGCTGAGGATGGTCGGCAAGTCCATCAGTAGACCGGGTACGTGCGTGGCGATGTCGAGTAGCCCGACGCTGCTGCGGGTCGCCTGCTTCTGGTCGCTCATTCCGTACGTCCCCCTCCGGTCGTCGTCCGCGAAGTACCTTAGCGGCGCAGGTGAGCGGCATCGCCACCGCTCGGCGCGCAGGCGTCCATGGCCGCGTCGACGTCGGCCACCACGATGAGCCGGTCCAGCGCAGCGGGCGCAACGTAGCCCGTACCCGCGAGTCCCCGGAGCCACTCCAACAATCCGTCGTAGTGGCCGATCGGATCGAGCATCACCAGCGGCTTGTCGTGCATGCCGAGGTAGCCGGCGGTCCAGGCCTCGAAGAACTCCTCGAGCGTGCCGATCCCGCCGGGCAGCACGATGAACGCGTCGGCCCGCTCCTCCATGACCTGCTTCCGCTCGCGCATGGTGTCGGTGACGATCAGTTCGTCGGCGTCGACGTCGGCGACTTCGCGGTGCACCAGCGCCTTGGGGATCACCCCGATCGTGTGGCCGCGGTGCGCACGGGCGGCCTCGGCCAGCGCGCCCATCGCGGACACGTTGCCTCCCCCGGATACGAGGGTCCAGCCGCGGTCGGCGATGGCGTGGCCGACGCCGTTCGCCAGCGCGAGCAGCTCGGGATGTATCGGGCCCGACGCGCAGTACACGCACACGGCCCAGGGGCGGTCCTTGGATTCGGAGAATTCGGAGTCGTCGGGCACATCGCAAACTTAGACGAGCGCGCACCTAGGACATTTGGCGCATTCACGGGTTCGGGCCATCGGCCGCGCATAGGATCCGGCGGTGCCTGTCGACTGGGTGACCGCGCCGCAGGAGCCGTTGCTGGGCGACCTCGAAGCAGGTGTCCGCAATCGCGCGGGGACCATGCTGATCGGGCCTGCCGGGGTCGGCAAGACGTCGCTGGCGCGCAAAGCGGTCGCACGTCTGTCGGGGGAATTCGCCCGCGTCGCGACGGTCACGGGGACGGTCTGCGACTCGGCCGTGCCGTTCGCGGCCTTCAGCGGCCTGATCGAGGTGCCCGACACCGGCAAGACCGCGGCGGTGTTGCGTGCGGCCCGGGAATCGCTCGGCGAGGGGCTGCTGTTGCTCGTCGACGACGCGCACGCCCTGGACAAGCTGTCCGCCGCGCTGGTGCATCAACTCGCGATCAGCGGGGCGGCACGGTTGATCGTCGTGGTCGACTCCGACGAGTCGATGCCCGACGGGCTGGCGGCGCTGGTGCGCGACGACCTGGTGGGCCGAATAGACGTTCTCCCAACGGGATACGATGCCCGCCTGCTCGAAGAGCGGGTGAGCGCCTTCGTCACGGCACTGCCCGAGCCGGCATCCTCCGTGCTCCAGCTGGTCGCCGTCTGCGAACCGCTTTCCATGGCAGCGCTTTCCGATCTGGCCGGTGCCGATGCCGTGGCCGCATCGGCCTCGGCAGGCGCGGTGACGGTCGACGGCGACGAGGTGCGGGCGGCCCACCCCATGTTCGCGCGCGTGGCACGAAACCACTTGAGCCCCAGCCGAGAACGACGCCTGCGCACCGATCTGGTCGAGAAACTGCCTGCCGCGCGGAGCGTCGTCGAACGGCTGCGGCGCACCGCGCTGGCACTCAACAGCGACCGGCCGCCTCCGGCTGCCGATCTCGTCGCGTCGGCCGACGAGGCGCTGCGGCTCGGCGATCTGGAGCTCAGCGAGCGGTTCGGCCGCGCTGCCCTGTCCGACGGCGGCCTGGCTGCCCGGTTGCCGTTGGCGTACGCCCTTGCCTGGCAAGGGCGGGGCCGGGATGCCGACGCCGTGCTCGCCGACGTCGACCCCGGCACGTTGACGGAGACCGAGCTGATGGCGTGGGCCCTGCCGCGGGCGGCCAACCAGTTCTGGATGCTGTCCGAGCCCGAGCGCGCAACGGCGTTCCTGCAGACGACTCGCAACCGGGTGGCGACGCCCACCGCGCGCGCCACGCTCGACGCGCTGTCGGCGACGTTCGCGATGAACTCGGGCAGCCCGAGCCGGGCCATGCAGATCGCCACGGAGGTGCTCGCATCGCCCGATGCCGACGACACGGCGGTCGGTTGGGCCGCGGCGGCGGCGGCGTTGAGTTCGGCGCGGATGGGGCTTTTCCCGGACGTCGATCCGTTGGCCGAGCGGGCGGCGACGGCCGGACATCCCGGCCTGTTGCGGTTCACCTCCGGCTTCGGGCAGACCACGACGCGGCTGCTGGCCGGCGACTTGGACGGGGCCCAGGCGCTGGCGCAGGGCCTGCTCGACTACACGCAGGCGCAGCAGCCGGGCCGTGCCATCGGGGAAGTGTTGGTGGCCGACGTGCTGATCGCCCGCGGTGAGCTAGCGGAGGCGGTGGCGCTGCTGCGCGGGGCCGCCGCGGCGCTGGCGCCGACCGGCTATTCGTGGGGCCCGCTGGCGTGGATGTCGTTGGCATACGCCCTCGGTCAGCTCGGCGAGACGGCGGAGGCGAGTCGCACGCTCGCCAAAGCCGAAGCGCGGCACGGACTCAAGTCGATGCTGTTCGCTCCCGAGTTGGCCATGGCGAGGGCGTGGACGTGTGCGGCCCGGCGCGATGGCCACGGTGCGATCGATGCCGCGCGGGACGCCGCCCGCGCGGCCGAGCGGGGCGGTCAGTCCGCGGTGGCGCTGCGGGCGCTGCACGACGGTGTGCGACTCGGCGACACCCGTGCGGCCGACGGCATCGCGCGGCTTGGCCTCGATTGCATGGTGAGCAGGCTGGCCCTCGATCACGGTCGCGCGCTGGCCGCTGGCGACGCCGACGCGTTGGACGGGGTCGCGGCAGCGTTCGCCGGGATCGGGATGCACGGTGCGGCATCCGATGCCGCGGCGCAGGCTGACCGGGTGCGCGCGTAGGAGCTCAGTGGCGCGGCGGACTGTCGTCGTCGTCGGAAGGGTCGTCGATTCCGTCGGGCCTCGGCATCGGCGGCATGGCGCCCCGGATTTGGTCGAGGTGGCTGCTGGACTCCCACGTCGGAAATCCCTTCCTTCGCGCGTTGCGCACGTAGACCGCGACGAAGAAGGCGATGGCCAGCACGAGGAAGGCGACGAGGGCGACTTTGCCGATGGTGAGCCACATCAGGGTCGACCCTAATCCCAGAATTGCTGCCCGGATGCACCTATTGGCGGCCCTAAGATCATTAGCTGACGGTAGGAAGCTAGGAGGTCGACGAACTTGAGCGTGCTCGATGGGTTCCTGTCGACGTGGTCGAACGCGCGCAACACCTTTGGCCAGGGCACGCCGCCGACCGGAGAGCAGTACGACAACAGCGGGGCCCTGCGCACCCTTCAAACCGATGTTAGATCGGCAGCGCCGGGCTCGCACTGGAGTGGAGTCGCGGCAACGGCATACGACACCGCCAACAACGACCACCACGAAGTCATCGGCAAGGTTGCCGGCCTCGACCAGCGGCTCGCTGCAAAGGTCGACCAGTCCGCGCAAGTCGTCACTACGGGCCGCCAAAACCTCGATGCACTACGCCAGTGGGTGTTGGATGCCGCCGCCAGCGTGCCCGCCGGCAAGAACCGCGAGCAGATGCTGATGCCGATCGTGCAGAAGGGCCTCAGCCAGCTGACCGACATCGTTACCAAGGCCAACGGAGACCTCGCGACGATCGGCCGCGAGGTCCGCACCATCGGCAATGAGTACCAGACCCTCAGCAACCAGAAGTTCGCCAAGGAAGGCGGGGACGGAACCCTCGGGGTAAAGGGCGACGGAGACGAGAAGAAGTCCGAAGAGGACAAGAAGAAGGAAGAAGAGGAGAAGAAAAAAGAGGGCATCGACAACAGCAGCGACCAGGGACAAAAGGACGGCGACTCGTTGTCCGATGGAACGCTGTCGCCGGAGGAGCAGAAGCGGCTGCATGACGCGACCACGTTGACGCCCGAGCAGAAGGCGGCACTGGATCGCGGTGATCTGAACATCCCTCCTGAGCGGATGGCGTACCTGAACGGGTTGTCCGACTCCCTGGACGGCAAGTCGCCCGCCGAGATCAAGGCGACACTGGCCAGCCTGCCGCCCGAGGACGCCAAGGCGGTGTCCAACGCGTTGCACCTCGTCGGTTCCGACGCGGTAAAGACGTCCGTCGATCCGTCCATCAAACCCGGCGAGGACGGCTACGTCCCGCCGACCGGAGGCAAGGAGAACCTGCCAAAGAGCATCCAGGAGATCTTCGATGCACCTCTGCGCAACAACCCGACGGGTGATTGGATCACCAATCCCGACGGCTCGAAGACCTTCATGCCGCCGGATTACAACAAGCCCTACAAGTTCCTCGACGAGTACCGGGACATCGCCGCGATTTCCAATTACGGGGATCCAGACCTGCAGCGCAGCAGCGCACTCAACGAGGGCATGCTGGCGGAGTCGCGGGAGTTGCTCGAAGACGCTGAGGGACATACCTTCCCGGACTGGGGCACCGATTGGAATCACAAGAACCTCGACCCGACGTTGCAGGACTTGCTGTCGGCGTCGTCGCACGACCCGATCGCAGTGCACGACGCATTCGCCGGCGTGGACGGCAACTCGCCGAACAAAGACTTCATCCGCGACGTCTACCAGCACGACTGGGCCGACAACGGCGCCGCCGCCGGACAGTTGTTCCCCGAGACCTCGGACCACTCCGAGCGGGCCGGGCAGACCATGCACGCGTTCGACGCCTACGCAGGCGAGAAGTACAAGGAACTGCTAAATATGAACGGCGGCAGGGAATCCCTCGGAGAGGTAAACCCGAATCTGGTACAGGCCCTTGGCGAGGCCAACAAGCCCTACATCGACGACATGGCAGGCGCGAACCTGGACGGCACGAAGGGCTTCGGCGACCTCGACAGCGGCGCGAACGCCAACAACATGCGTGGCCTGTTCGCCGTGATCGACTCCGATCCCACGGCGGAGAAGAACTTCAACGTGGCCGCGACCGCGACGTGGCGGGACATCATTGCCGACTACTCGCAGGACCTCGCCAAGACGGGCATTCCGGACGGCGAACTGCTGGCGGCGGCGGGGCGCCTCGGCGGTGCGCAAGACATGGGCCAGTACATCCACCAACTCGACATGGGCAAGAACGAATATGAGGCGTCTGTAGAGGCGTGGGAGAAGAAGGGCCAGTGGTACGACATCGTCCATGACGCCGCCTCAGAGGTGCCTAGGGTTAAGGATGCAGTCGGGATCTACGACAAGACTCCCCGGCGACCCGTTGAGAGAGCTGCTTCATCGGCAAGAAGCCGACACCCGGCTCGATGACTCCGATGCCGTTACGCGACCTGGCGAAATCACCACGGCCCGTCGCGAATATCTCGTCACCAAGAGGTCGGTGAATCTGGGTGACCTCGCGCCATTCGTTCACGATGGAGCTGCTCGACCCGACACGCCGCGAGGACTTCATCGATGCTTACATTTCCCGCGTCGGAGGTAACAACGAGTTGCCATATCTCAACTGGACGAGCGCATACCATTCGTCCATCTATGTGTCAGAGGGCGAATTCGACGAGATCAAGCCGCCAGAAGGATGAGGACTGTGTCCAATTCCCGCTTGTGGATCGCGCTCAGCAGTGTGACGATCCTGCTCGGGGTCAGCGCCTGCCACTCCGAACCGGTACCGCCACCACAGACTCCGACTCAGGCGACGCAAGTCCCGAACTGGCCGCAGAACCTGAGCGATTTCCGTTTCCGGTGGAGCGCCGACCCCGGATTTCGACTTGGACTACCGGATGGGCGGTGCCGCTGCGCGCTTACGTGGAATCGATACTGGTGATCAGTCTGTACCCGCAACCGGGACGCAGGCATCCCGGGGTTGAAGCGGGCGACCCCTGCACCGCCGGAGCTGTTCTCGCCGAAGGAAGAAACTCGCCATACGCGCAAAGAGATCCTTCGCGGGAGGCCCTCGAGACTAGACACCGACAATCCTGAGCATCGTTTCCTCGGCAACGAAGATCTGCGTGTTCTCAAAGCCGAACCGATCCCAGTCGGCGTTTCGCGCGTTCGTATGTGACGCAACGTTCGGCATGTACAGGGCTCGACTGGTTCTCGAATCGTCCCATGGGGTTTCGAGTCGGTCCAAGCCAGGGTTTCGATCGACCGACTACGACAACATGGAGGTCTGGCGGATCGAGTTCAGCGACCAAATCCTCGCGCGGCGGCGCCGCCGCCGGCCCCGCCCATCCACCGCAAAGGGCCCGCTGCCGGCGCCGCGAGACTGACGTCTTCGGTCCATGGTGCGTTACCGGCGCGATTCGCGTCGGGAGTTGGTCCGGCACTGACTTCCCGGGATTGGTCGAGTGGCACCCCCGAGTACGACAGCAACGGCTTCACGAGGCGCAAAATGCCGAGGCGGCCATGCGTCAACAATGCCTCGCCCAATACCCGCTGAATGCCGAGCAGCGCAACGCCATTGTGACGACGGTGATCGACTCTCCGCCCGCGGTGAAGCCCGCCTTTCCTGGTTGGCCGGACGCGCCCAAATGAGGACCGGACCGCTCCCCGTCGCAGGTCTTCTGCAGCCAAACTGCCGCGCTTTCGCCGCGCCCCATCGACCATAAGATGAATGCACATGGGTTTCCGACTCGGCCGCGAGGCCCATTTGTCGTTCCGCTCGAACGGAGGATGAACATGACCCAGCACTTGTCGGTGAACCTCGACGGCGTGAAGTCTTTGGGACAGATCCACGAACAGGTATCGGCCGCAGTGTCGCAACTCGCGACGCTCACGCCCGCCCCAGGCGACACCGAGGCTGCCTACGGGACCATCTCCTCGGCCTTCACATCCGCCCTGGGACAGGTCCTCGGCAGCCGGCAGGGCACGTTGCAGGCCACGTCGACGTCCGGTCAGACCATCTCGGATCTGCTGCGGAAGGCCGCCCAGATGTACGAGCAGGGCGACCAGAAGGGTGCCGAGACGCTCCGGAAGGCCGCCGAGACGATGCAAGCCAACGAGGCTGGCGGCGCGCCCGTGGCGGCGCCCCGCCGGCGCAGCGGCCGCACGCGGAGGCGCACCAGGGCCGGCGCTGCGGGTGCCGGCGGCGGCGCCGACATGATGGGCCAGATGGTCGGCCAGGTCGGACAGCAGGTCGGCCAGATGGCACAGTCCATTGCGCAGCCGCTGCAGGGGCTCGCCCAAGGGCTGCAACAGGTTCCGCAACAAGTGATGCAGGGCGTCCAGGGCATCGTCCAGGCCGCCACCGGTGCGGCCGGGTCCGCAGGAGCGGCCGGGTCGGAAGCCGACAAGGCCAAGGACGGCGATCGGCCCGGCGATAAGGAGCCCAAGGCCGACGAACGCCGCAACGAACCGCGCGAAGCGCCGACCGGCCAGCGCGACGAGGCCCAGCCCGGGAAGTCCGCGGAGCAGGGCAGGGCACCCGAACCGCCGCCCACGCGCGAGCGGCCCGAGCCGGCGCAGACCCGCCCGCAGCAGTCGCTCTAACCGAGCCGACCGTCGGCGAGCACCAACCGACGTTGCACGCCAATGGCTTCCAGGAAGCTCTCGTCGTGGCTGACCACCACGAACGCTCCCCGGTAGGCGTTCAACGAGGACTCCAACTGGCCCACGCTCACCAGGTCGAGGTTGTTGGTCGGCTCGTCGAGCAGCAGCAGTTGCGGTGCGGGCTCAGCGGTGAGGACGCACAACAACGTCGCCCGTAGCCGTTCGCCGCCCGACAGCGACCCGATCGGCAGGTGGATGCGGTCGCCGCGAAACAGGAACTGCGCCAACAGATGCATGCGACGGGTATGGGTCAGGCTCGGCGCGAACGCGGCGAGACTCTCGGCCACGGTCCGCTCCGGGTCGAGCAGATCCAGCCGCTGGGACAGATAGGCGATCCGCCCGTCGGCTCGTTGCACGTCGCCGTGCTCGGGCGTTAGGTCGCCGGCGATGATGCGCAGCAGCGTCGACTTACCCGCCCCGTTGGGCCCGGTCAGCGCGATGCGTTCCGGTCCGCGGATGTCCACGTCGATACCGTTGTCCGCGAAGAGGTCCCGCCCTGCCCTGCTCATCCGAAGACCCCGCGCGGCGAGCACGGTGCGGCCGACCGGTACGTCGGTATCCGGCAGGTCGAGCACTAGCGGGTCGTCGTCCCGCAACGCGAGCTCGGCCGTTCCGAGTCGCGCCTTGGCGTCGTCCACCCGCTTGGCGTGCACTTCGTCGGACCGGGCGGCGGACTCCTGCGCGTCGCGCTTGAGCTTGCCCGCGACGATCTTGGGCAGTCCGGCGTTCTTGACGTTGCGGGCAGCGGTTCCCGACCGGCGCGCCGCGCGCTCCCTGGCCTGCTGCATCTGCTGCTTCTCGCGCTTCAGCAGCAGCTCCGCGTTGCGGACGTCGGCGGCTGCGGCGCGTTGCGCGGCGTCCACCGCGGCCTCGTAGTCGGTGAAATTGCCTCCATAGAAGGTCATTTCACTTCCGCGCAGCTCGGCGATGCGGTCCATCCGGTCGAGCAGTACGCGGTCGTGGCTGACCACCAGCAGGGTGCCGCCGAAGTCGTCGAGCGCGCCGTACAGCCGGTGCCGGGCGTCGGCGTCGAGGTTGTTGGTCGGTTCGTCGAGCAGCAGGACGTCCGGGCGCCTGAGCAGCTGGGCGGCCAGCCCGAGTGACACCACCTCGCCACCGCTGAGCGACCCCAACGGCCGGTCCAGCGCGAGGCCGGCCAGGCCGAGCCGGTCGAGTTGGGCACGCAGCCGTTCCTCGACGTCCCAGTCGTCGCCGATCGCGGTGAAGACCTCGTCCGAGGCGTCGCCCGCGGCGAGGGCGTCCAGCGCGGCGATGACCGGTGCGACGCCAAGCACGTCGGCGACGGTCCGCTCCGCATCGAACGGCAGCGTCTGCGGCAGATACCCGAGGGTGCCGTCGACGCTGATGGATCCGGCGGTGGGTTGGTACTCCCCCGCAACGAGCTTGAGCAGCGTGCTCTTGCCCGCACCGTTCGGCGCCACCAGACCGGTCCGGCCGGCTGGGACGGTGAAGGACAGGTCGGCGAACAGCGGGGTGTCGTCGGGCCAGCCGAAGGACAGATGTGAGAAGACGATGGAAATGTCAGACATGCGAGAGGTCTCTCGGTGAGACCGCGGCATCGCGCCGCGGCACGAGGAAAGGACGAACGACGTGTGCTCCGGTTTTATCCGGAGATGTCGTCTCCCAGCATGTTTGCGGCCCGCCTCTGTCTGACTACAGATACAACGACCATAGTAGCGGCGCTACGCAACCAAATATTTCCGCAACATCTCCGTAGCGGCGGTGATCTGCGCGACCTGCACGCGCTCGTCGACGCGGTGGGCGAGGTTCGGATCCCCCGGCCCGTAGTTGACGGCAGGGATGCCGAGCGCCGCGAAGCGTGCCACGTCGGTCCAGCCGTACTTCGCGCGCACCTGCCCGCCTGCGGCTGCCACCAGCGCCGCAGCGGCCGGTGTGGCCAGGCCGGGCAGCGCGCCCGCCGCCGCGTCGGTCATTTCGATGTCGACATCGAGGCCGTCGAGCACGCCGCGCACGTGTGCCAGCGCGGCGTCGACGCTGCGGTCCGGCGCGAAGCGGAAGTTCACCGTCACCGATGCGGCGTCCGGGATCACGTTGCCTGCGATCCCGCCGTCGATCCGGACGGCCGACAGTCCTTCGCGATACGTGCAGCCGTCGATGTCGACGCTGCGGGCCTGATACGTCGACAGCCGGTCGAGCACCGCACCGAGCTTGTGAATGGCGTTGTCGCCCAACCACGATCGCGCGGAGTGCGAGCGCGTGCCTGCAGCCTTGACGACGACGCGGATGGTGCCCTGGCAGCCGGCCTCGATGAAGCCGCCCGACGGCTCGCCGAGGATCGCCACGTCGGCGCGCAGCCAGTCGGGCAGGTCGCGTTCGATGCGGCCGAGTCCGTTCGCGCTGGACTCGATCTCCTCGCAGTCGTACATCACCAGCGTGATGTCGTGCGTGGGCTCCTCGACGGTGGCGGCCAGGTGCAGGAACACCGCGTCGCCCGACTTCATGTCCGACGTGCCGCAGCCGTGCAGTTCGCCGTCGACCAGCCTGCTCGGCAGATTGTCTGCCGCCGGAACCGTGTCGGTGTGTCCGGCCAGCAGCACCCGCGACGGCCTGCCCAGATTGGTGCGGGCCAGCACGGCGTCGCCGTTGCGCACCACCTCGAAGCCGGGGGCTTGCGCGCGCAGAGCGGCCTCGATCTCGTCGGCGATGCGCTGCTCGTGCCGCGACTCGCTGGGAATGTCGACCAGCGCCGCGGTCAGCGCGATCGGATTGGCGCGTAAGTCCAGGGCCACAACTCCTGAGGCTAGTTCCGGCGGGCAGGAGCGCAGCGACCGGGGGATCTTGTCCAGTAGCCTTTGACGACGTGACTTCTGCATCAGGCGTCGGCGTGGCCACCATCGCGGCCGACGGAACGGTTCTCGACACGTGGTTCCCCGCTCCCGAGCTCGACGCCGACGGCGAATCCGGTACGACGCGGCTGTCGGTGGCCGAGGTGCCCGAGGACCTGGGCGCACTGGCCGGTCGCGACGACGACCGCGGCGTGGACATCGTGCTGGTGCGCACCACGATCGCGTCGCTCGACGACAAGCCTGCCGACACCTACGACGCCTACCTGCGGCTGCACCTGCTGTCCCACCGGCTGATCGCCCCGCACGGCGCCAGTATGGAGGGCATCTTCGGCGTCCTGAACAACGTGGTGTGGACGAACTACGGCCCCTGCGCGGTCGATGGGTTCGAGCTGACCCGGGCCCGGCTGCGTCGGCGCGGAACGGTGACGGTGTACGGCATCGACAAGTTCCCGCGGATGGTCGACTACGTGGTCCCGGCGGGCGTCCGGATCGCCGACGCCGACCGGGTACGGTCTGGGCGCCCATCTGGCGTCCGGCACCACCGTGATGCACGAGGGCTTCGTGAACTTCAACGCCGGCACCCTCGGCACGTCGATGGTCGAGGGCCGGATCTCGGCGGGCGTCGTGGTCGGTGACGGCTCCGACGTCGGCGGTGGCGCATCGATCATGGGCACGCTGTCCGGCGGTGGCAAGGAAGTGATCTCCGTCGGGAAGAGCTGCCTGCTCGGTGCGAATGCGGGCCTGGGCATCTCGCTCGGCAACGACTGCGTGATCGAGGCCGGCCTGTACGTCACCGGCGGCACGAAGGTGACGACCTCGGACGGTGAGACGGTGAAGGCGCGCGAACTGTCGGGCGCGAACAACCTTCTGTTCCGGCGTAATTCGCTGTCCGGCGCGGTCGAGGTGGTCAAGCGCGACGGCACCGGCATCACGCTCAACGAGGCGCTGCACGCCAACTGACGCGTTACGGCGTTGCGGCCGCGTGTTCGAGCAGATTCTCTGCGAGCCCGCCCAGGAAGCGCCTCAGGAAGATGCGCCATAGCAGACCCGAGCCGGGGATCCGCTCCTCGAACTCGCCCGACCATCGGACGGTGAGGGTGCCTTCTGGACCGGGTGTGAGCACGACGCGCGCCGAGTAATCGCGAACCGGCCAGTCGGCGAGGATGCGGTAGCCGTGCGTCGTCGGAGGCTCGTCGACGATGATCTGCTCAGCAGTGTTGATTCGCGCCGACCCGACCAACCGCACTCGGCCCACCACCACGTCGTCGCGCAACGGCCCTCCATCCCAGGCTGAGAACGGGACGGCTCGTCCCGCCCAACGCGACCACGACTCGGCATCGCGCAGCAGCCGAAAGGCCACGTCGCCCGATGCTCGGCCGGTTCGTTCGATCTCGACGGTGTAGCGCTTCCCCATTGCCCATCCTCCTCAGCAGTCTCGAACGCACGCACCATAACAGAACGGCGTTCCGTTATGCTGATGTTGACTCACCCGGAGGTGGCCTGATCATCAACGAGTTCCAGCGAGCACGCACCGAGGAACAGCGCCAACAGCGCGAGCACGAGATTCGGTCCGCTGCGCGCCGGCTGTTGGCGACACGCGACGTGGACGACATCACCTTGCGCGCCATTGCTGCCGAGGCGGGCCTCGCCGCCAGCAACGTCCTGCGGCACGTGGGTTCGCGAGAGGCGTTGCTGCTCAACCTGATGGATGACGAGTACGGCGCGTGGCTGGCCGAGCTTGGCGATTTCGATGCCGCCCAGCGCGGTGCCATCGACTCGATGGCGATGGCGTCGACGATCGCCGACACCCTCGCGGCGCGACGCGTGCTGCAGTGCCTAATCGAGGTCTCGCCACAGCTGCTGCGCCGGCTGCCCGCCGCACGCCCGCGTGAACGGTCCCGCGAGCAGGGCGTACGAAATGGGGATCGCCTGGCCGATGCGGTCGAGGCCGGGCTTGGCACGAAGTTCTCGGCGGCCGACCGTCTCTATCTCGTCGCGGGCCTGCACGCGGTCGTCAGCGCCGCCGCGGCGTGGTCGCGACAAAACGTGTTCCCCGTCAGCGCGCCGGACGCCACTCGCGACCTCGTTCGGATTCTGCTCGACGGACTGCTCGCCCGCGCTTGATCGAAATGCGTTACGGGCAACCGGGCGACACACGCAGCATCGCGACGCCATGTCCCGGGACCGTCCGCTCGAGGTCGCGGGTAGTGGTCGTGTCCGCGTGCGCCCACAAGTCACGCACGGTGTAGCAGTCCGCCGGGCGCACTCCGGTCGATGACGTGTCGGTGCGAATCGGGACGGGGTCGGCGTCCGGGTTGAACAACGCCACCGCCACCGCACCGTCGGCCAGTCGCTTCACGATCACCCTCGGGTCACCCGGGAGCGGTCGCCCCTGAACGAGCAACGGATCCTGGTCGACGGCGATCACGTCGCCGTTGGTCAAGATGTCGCGGGTTTCATCGGTCATCGACCGAATATCGTTGCCCGCCAGCAGCGGAGCGGCCAGCATGGCCCACAACGAGAAGTGCGCACGCTGCTCGGCATCGGTGAGATCGGGTCGCTGCGGGCCGAGCGCCATGGTCGGGTGCCCGTTGGCGAACGCCAGCCACGGGATGCCGACCACCAGCATGTCCGGGTCATTCACGTGGGCTGGCCCGCTACGGGGCGCCGTGGGCCCTGCGGCGCTGAACGCCTGACTGACGCCGGCGAGCCCTTCCGACCACAAGCCGTCGTCACCCCAGGCCGGCACCAAGTCGATCGCGTCGCGGCTCATGTCGGCGACGTGGGACCAGTCGTACTCCGACCCGGCCGACGGGTCCCCCGAGCTGTTCGGGTTGATGCTGTAGACGATGTGACGGCCGCTGGCGCGCAACGCATCTCGCATCGCCGTGAAGTACTTCACCTGGTCGTCGTGCGCGGCCTCTAGCCGGCACCAGTCGTACTTCAGGTAGTCGACACCCCACTGGGCGAACGCACGTGCGTCGGCCGCCTCGTGCCCCGCGGACCCGACGCGCGGATCCTGTCCGCAGGCCTGGTTGAACGGGCTCTGGTAGAGGCCGATGAACATGCCGCGGTCGTGCGCGTAGCGCGCCAGCGCGGCGATGCCGTGCGGAAAACGGTCCGGGTCGGCACGCAGGTTGCCGTCGGCGTCGCGGGTGGGCGCCGCCCAGCCGGCGTCGAGGTTGACGTAGCGGTAGCCGGCGTCGCGCATCCCCGACGAGACCATCGCGTCGATGGTCTGTTCGACGGTCCGTTCGGTCAGCGGGACGCCTGAGTTCCAGGAGTTCCAGCCCATCGGCGGCGTCCGCAACAAGGACGGCTCGGTGGCCGACGACGTGCAGCCGGCCAGCACGACCACGCACGCCACCAGACACCAGAGTCGACGCACGCCGCCATCGTGGCATCGCTGCCTGGGAGTCTGTTTGGAAGCGCCTGAAGGTCCGCACGCGCGTAGATTCGGCCGGTATGACGCAGCCTGTCGTGGCCCTCTTTCCCGAACCTGGCGCCTGGGGACCCACCAACAATCTCGTCGCACTGGGCAATCACCTGCTGGAACGGAACATCCGCACCGTGTTCGTCATCGAGGAGTCATTCGAGGGCGAACTGGCTGCCCGCGGCTTCGAGGAACGCGTAATGCGGCTGGCCCCGCCTCCCGAGGGCGGCGAATCAGTCGGCGAGGGCTGGGCCGAGTTCGTTCGCGTGACGTCACCGGAGTTCCGCAAACCGACCATCCAACAGCTCGAAACGGTGACGGGGCCGATCTGGGACGAATTCGTCGCGGGCGCCGAGTATTCGCACGCTCGACTGACCGAGATCTGGTCGGAGGTGCAGCCCGACGCCATCGTGCTCGACTGCGTCGCAAGCTTCCCGTCCGTGTCATTGGCGGGCTGCCCGTGGGCGCGTGTGGTGTCGGCGAACCCGTTGGAACTGCCCGACGTCGACATCGCGCCCGTGTTCTCCGGCTACCCAGCCGACGACCGCACCGGCTGGGACGAGTTCCGCGTCGAGTACCGCAGGGTGACGGGACCACTGTTGGAGCGCTACAACGCCTTTCATCGGGAGTGCGGCGCCGAACCGTTGCCCGACGGGGCGTTCCAGTATGAGTCGCCGTACCTCAACCTCTACATGTTCCCTGCCGAACTGGACTATCCGCGATCACGACCGCTCGGTCCGTCGTGGCACCGGATCGATACCTCGACGCGCAACTCCGACGGCGCATTCGACGTCGCCGAAAAGGTCGGGAGTTCGGGCCGGCGGGCAGGAGCGCAGCGACCGGGGGATGAAAGTTGTCTGGTGTATCTGTCGCTGGGCAGCCTCGGCTGCATGGACGTGCCCTTGATGCAGCGCGTCATCGACTCTCTGGACCGGACGCCGCACCGGGTGATCGTGTCGATGGGGCCGCTGCACGACAAGCTCAGGCTCGGCGACCGGATGTGGGGCGAGCAGTTCGTCCCGCAGACTGCGATCGTGCCGCAGTGCGACGTGATGATCACCCACGGCGGCAACAACACCGTGGGAGAGGCGTTCACGTTCGGCGTGCCTACGATCGTGCTGCCGCTGTTCTGGGATCAGTACGACAATGCGCAGCGCGTCGACGAGTGTGGTTACGGCGTAAGGCTTTCCACGTATGAATTCAGCGACGAAGAACTGCATTCGACGATCGACCAGCTGATCGGCGACGAGGTGCTCGCCAAGCGACTGGGGGCGGCGGCCCGACGGCTGCTGGAGTCGCCGGGGCGGTTGCGTGCCGCCGGCCTCGTCGAAGGGCTGGTTCGGGGCTGAGGGCGCGAACATAGCGGTCCGCGTCCTAACGCCCATTTCCACGCCAGGGTCATGGATCTCGCGTCGGCGCCGGAATCACGACCGTGGCGTGGGAAATGCGCATAGGACGCAGCAGAGGGTGCCGCTCAGATTCTCGTTCGCCGCTTAGGACTTTCAGGAGTGGGCGGCGAGGATGCAGAATTCGTTGCCCTCGGGATCGGCCAGCACCACCCACGACTCGTCGCCCTGCCCGACGTCGACGTGGCGCGCCCCGAGCGCGACCGCCCGATCGACCTCGACCTGCTGATCGTCGGGCCGGAAGTCGAAGTGAATGCGGTTCTTCACGACCTTGTCGTCGGGCACCGCGATGAACAGCCAGTTGGGGCCCGCACCCGGCGGGGCGACGAGCACCACGTCGCCGTCAGAGTCCACGTCGGAAGGCCACCCCAGGAGTTGAGACCACCACTCGCCGAGCGCCGTGGCGTCGTGCGAGTCGACGCAGATCTCGTCGAACTTCAAGCCCACGTGACCAACTCCTTCTTCAGCACCTTGCCCATCGCGTTGCGGGGCAGACCGTCGACGACCCGCACCTCGCGGGGCCGCTTGTGCACCGAAAGCTGTGCCGCGACGAAGTCGATCAGGTCGGCCGGTTGGGCCTCACCGACGACGAACGCAACGATCCGCTGCCCGAGGTCGTCGTCGGGGACGCCGACCACCGCCGCCTCGCTGACGCCGGCGTGCCCGAGCAGCACGGCCTCGATCTCGCCGGCGCCGACGCGGTAGCCGCCGGACTTGATCAGGTCCACGGACTCGCGACCGACGATGCGGTGCATGCCGCCACCGTCGACCACGGCCACGTCACCGGTCCGATACCACCCGTCGCCGTCGAGGACCTCCGCGGTGGCGTCGGGTCGGTTCAGGTATCCGTCGAAGAGCGTCGGCCCCCGAACCTCAAGGCGGCCAATGGTTTCCCCGTCGTGCGCAACCTCCGCACCGTCGTCGTCGACCAACCTGGTGGATACGCCGGCCACCGGCAGGCCCACCCAGCCGGCGCGGCGTTCCCCGTCGGCCAGGGTGCTCAACGTGATCAACGATTCGGTGCTGCCGTAGCGCTCCACCGGTGCATGGCCGGTCAGCCGGACGAGCTCGTCGAACACCGGCACCGGCAAAGGGGCGCTGCCCGAAACCAGCAGCCGCGCAGGCGCCAGTGCCAGGGCCGCGTCGAGGTCTCCGACGACGCGCGACCACACCGTCGGCACCCCGAAGTAGAGCGAACCCCGAGCCGCAGCGTATGCCTGCGGCGTGGGTCTTCCCGTGTGCACGAAGCGATTTCCGATCCGCAGCGAACCGAGCAGTCCGAGCACCAGGCCATGCACGTGGAACAGCGGCAGACCGTGCACCAGGGTGTCGTCGGGTGTCCACTGCCACGCCTGGGCGAGGGCGTCGACGTCGGCCGCGATCGCCCGGCGGCTGATCAGCACGCCCTTCGGCGGGCCCGTGGTCCCGGAGGTGTAGATGATCAGCGCGGTGGCGTCCGGCGACGGCTCCTGATAGCGGTGCCATGACCGGGCGTGCAGCCGAACCGGTATGTGGGGTAGTCCCTCGGTCTCGTCCGGGAGGTCGCCCAGCCACGCTTGCGCACCAGAGTCGGTGAGGATGTGACGGCGCTCGGCGACGCCGACGTCGGCGGGCACGGGGACGACGGGCACGCCCGCGATCAGGCAGCCCGTCACCGCCAGAACCGTGGCGGCGGTCGGCGTGGCCAGCACCGCGACGCGGTGTGCGCCGCCGACACGCTCGGCGACCGATGTCGCGGCGCCGACGAGGTCGCTGCGACTCAGCGTGGCGCCATCGATGCGGACGGCGTCGCCGACGTCGTGTCCGGCAGCGACCGCGGCGGGGTTCAACGAGGCCAGCAACACGACAGCGACGTTACCCGGTGGCCCAATCGCGACCCTGATCGCGCCCACAGCCGCCGCGGGGATACTTGACCGGTGGATTTCATCGAGCGCATCGCCTCGCGGGAGGTGTACCGGAACCCGTGGATGATCGTCCGGGAGGACGACGTGCGCAGGCAGGACGGCCACGTCGGCATCTACGGCGTCATCGACAAGCCGACCTATGCGCTGGTGATCCCCCAGGACGGCGACCGGTTTCGGCTCGTCGAGCAGTTCCGCTATCCGATCGGTCTGCGCCGCTGGGAGTTTCCGCAGGGCACCGCGCCGGGGACGCTGGAGGGCGACGAGCCGCCGCCCGCCGAGCTCGCTGCGCAGGAGTTGCGCGAGGAGACCGGTCTTCGCGCCACGTCGATGGTGGCGCTCGGCCAGCTCGACGTCGCGCCGGGAATGAGCAGCCAGCGGGGCTGGGTGTTCCTCGCCACCGGCATCACCGAGGGCGACCACGAGCGTGAGCCCGAGGAGCAGGACATGCACAGCGAGTGGTTCACCGGGGAACAGATCGAACGGATGATCGTCGACGGGGTCATCACCGACGCGCAAACGCTCGCGGCGTGGACGCTGCTGCGGCTGTGTGGGTCGAAGTGACGATCGCCCCTCTGCACGACCCCGACTGGCGCGGCTTCGCGAGCGACAACTACGCAGGCGTGCACCCCGAGGTGCTCGCTGCGATCGCCGCGGCCAACGGAGGCCACCAAGTCGCGTACGGCGAGGACCAGTACACGGCCCGGCTGCGCTCCGTCATCCGCGAGCAGTTCGGCGAGAGCGCCGAGACGTTTCCCGTCTTCAACGGCACGGGGGCGAACGTCATCTCGCTCACCAGCGTCCTGCCGCGCTGGGGCGCCGTCATCGCGGCGTCGACCGCGCACATCAACACCGACGAGGCCGGCGCACCGGAACGGATGACAGGCATCAAACTGCTCACGGTGCCGACGTCCGACGGCAAGCTGACGCCGGAGCTCGTCGCCCGCGAGGCCTGGGGTTGGGGCGACGAGCACCGAGCCCAGCCGCTGGCCGTGAGCATCACCCAGACCACCGAGATGGGCACGCTCTACACACCCGACGAGGTCCGGGCCATCTCCGACTTCGCTCACGGCCACGACATGGCCGTGCACATGGATGGCTCACGGCTGTGGAACGCGGCCGCGGCGCTCGGCGTGCCGTTCCGCGAGTTCACCTCGGACGCAGGGGTCGACGTCCTCAGCCTCGGCGGCACCAAGAACGGGCTCCTCGGCACCGAGGCGGTGGTCGTCCTCGCCCCCGAGCGCGCCACCGGTCTGGTCTACCTGCGCAAGCTGACGATGCAGCTGGCCAGCAAGATGCGCTTCGCGTCCGCGCAGCTGCTCGCGCTGTTCGACGATGGCCTCGGGCTGCGGAGCGCCGCACACGCCAACGCGATGGCCGCACGCCTGCGGTCCGCGCTCGAGGCCGGCATCGCCGACGGAACGTTGGAAGGGCTGGCGCTGACGCAGGACAGCCCGGCGAACGCGATCTTCGCGACGCTGCCCACGGACACGGCGGACCGCATTCGCGAGCGGGTGCGCTTCTACGACTGGGATCGTGCCCGCGGCGAAGTGCGCTGGATGACCGCATGGGATACGACCGAGGCCGACGTCGACCATTTCGTCGCCGTCATTCACGAGGAGTTCGCAGCCAACTGAAAGTCGGGGCGTACCCCGAGCGAGGTTAGGGTGGACGCGGGCCGGGGTGAGTCGTTGGGAGCATGATGGTTGGCGTGAAGCGCGGGATTCTGATCGTCGGATGTGCAGTGGCGTTCGCGTCGGGACCGCTGGTGGTTGCCGCACCGGCATCCGCCGACGGCTGCCCGTGGGGAACGACGGCCACCCGGTTCCCAGGCGTGTGCACGAGCGGCGCGTCGGGCGGCAGTGCGCCTGCCGTCGTCATTCCGCCGCAGGCGTCGGCGCCCGGCGCCGTGGTGTCGCCCAACCCCGCCGGAGTCGGTTCGGTGAACGGAATCCCGTGCACACCTGAGCATTACGGCACCTGCTTGGCGATGCAGCAAAGCCAGGGGTAATCGCGGCGCGCTACTCGTCGAACGTCGTCGCCCGGCCGATCTTCTCCCACGCCGCCAGCTCCGCCTTGGCGTCCTCCAGCGTCGTGGCCACGGCGTCGACTGCATCGTTGCCAAGCGCGAGGCGCAACGGCGGCTGATCGGAGTTCAGCGCGGTCAGGATCGCCGCGGCCGCCTTCGCCGGATCGCCGGGCTGCTTCCCGTCGTCCTCGGGCATGCCGGTGCGCAGTGGTTCGATCTGATCGTCGTAGGCGGCGATCGGCGCGGACACCAGCAGTGCGCCGGGCCCGTTGAACGACGTGCGGAAGGCGCCGGGTTCGACGATGAGAACCCGGATGCCGAAGCCGCCGACTTCCTTGGCCAGTGCCTCCGACCACCCCTCGAGGGCGAACTTGGTCGCCGAGTACGCGCCGACGCCCGGGAAGGTGAACCGGCCGCCCATGCTGCTCATCTGCACGATCGCGCCGGATCCCCGCTCGCGCATCTGCGGCAGCAGCGCCCGCGTCAACGCGGCGGGCCCGAAGAAGTGCAGGTCCATCAAATCGCGCAGTTCTGCGTCGGTGGTCTCCTCGGCCGCCCCGATCGCGCCGCGGCCAGCATTGTTCACCAGCACGTCCACCCGACCATGGCGTGTCAGCACCTCGTCGACGGCGGCCGCGATGCGGCCGTGGTCGGTGATGTCGAGTCGCAGTGGGGTGACCCGATCCGGCGCAGCGGCCACCAGGTCGGCGAGTGTGTCGGGGCGGCGGGCTGCGGCCACCACCGTGTCACCAGCCGCGAGCGCCGCTTCTGCAATGGCCCGGCCGAAGCCGGAGTTGGCGCCCGTGATGAGCCAGACCCGATTAGCAGTTGATTCGGTCATGGTTCATGTATTCCAGCAGCGGCGGCCGCTGTCCAGCGCTGCACTCGCCGAGCCTGCTAGGAGATTGCGATGCGGCGGGATTTTGCGATCTGCTAGCAGTTTCGGCGCAGGCGTGGAGCGGCGGGGTGAACGGGCGGACGGGGGTCAGTGCCCCCGCTCGGCCAGTGCCCGCAGGAAGAACGTCAGGTTGGCCGGACGCTCGGCGAGCCGGCGCACGAAGTAGCCGTACCACTGGGTTCCGAAAGGCACGTACACCCGGACGTGGTTGCCGTCGTCGGCGAGGCGGCGCTGCTCCGCGTCGCGAATGCCGTAGAGCATCTGATACTCGAAATCGTCGACGCCGCGGCCGAATTCCCGCGTCATGGCGGGCACGGCCTCGATGATCTCCGGGTCGTGCGAGGCGACCATCGGGTAGCCCCGACCCGCCATCAGGATGCGCAGGCAGGCGAGATACGAGTCGGTGACGTCGTCGCGGTCGCGGAAGGCCACCGAAGCGGGCTCGTCGTAAGCCCCCTTGCACAACCGGATCCGCGCACCCGACGCCGCGAACTCCGAGCAGTCGGCGCGGCTGCGCTTGAGGTAGGCCTGCAACACCGTGCCAAGCCAGTCGAAGTCCGCCCGCAGTTCGCGCACGATCGAGAGCGTCGAGTCGGTCGTGGTGTGGTCCTCGGCGTCCACCGTCACCCAGACACCGGCCTTTTGCGCCCGCTGACAGATGGTGTGGGCGTTCTCCAACGCGATCTTCTCGCCGTCGCGGGGCAGCGCCTGGCCCAACGCAGAGAGCTTCAGCGACACCTCCAGCGGCCGTGCACCCGCCGACGGCTCGTCGCGGGTACCGAGACCGTCGAGCAGTGCCAGGTACGCATCAACGGTGGCGTTCGCCGTGTCGATGTCGGTGACGTCCTCGCCGAGATAGTCGATCGAGATGAGCCGACCGGAATCCCGCAACAGGTCGACGGCGTTCAGCGCGTCGGTGGCGGTTTCGCCAGGCACGAAGCGCTGCACGACCTTGCGCGTGACCGGCAGTCGCTCGCTCACGCGGCGCAGACCCTCAGCCCGACTGGCGGCCAGGATGGCCGGGCGCACGACCCGGCTGAATACGTCAGCCATTGTCACGCCTCCATGTGTGGGTAGTTGTGGTCGGTGGGCGGGACGAACGTCTCCTTGATGGAGCGGGCGGAGGTCCACCGCAGCAGGTTCTGCGCCGAGCCGGCCTTGTCATTGGTGCCCGAGCCGCGCGATCCACCGAACGGCTGCTGGCCGACGACGGCGCCGGTGGGCTTGTCGTTGACGTAGAAGTTGCCTGCGGCGTAACGCAACCGGTTCTGGGCCGTCAGTAC
Source organism: uncultured Actinomycetota bacterium (assembly GCA_963849055.1). Lineage (GTDB taxonomy): Bacteria > Actinomycetota > Actinomycetes > Mycobacteriales > Mycobacteriaceae > Mycobacterium. Next base: position 347,014 of record CAWKFI010000006.1, on the reverse strand, counting down.
GGCCGACCGGTCATCGGCGATCACGGCGCCGGTGAGCGCGTACTTGGATCCGCCGTCGACGACGCCGAGCACGTCCTCGAAGCGGTCGTCGTCGTACACGTGCACGGCCAGGATCGGGCCGAAGTACTCGTTGCGGAAGGCTTCGTCGGTCGGATCGTCGGACAGCAGCACGGTGGGCCGCACGAAGTAGCCTTCAGCGTCGTCGTATTCGCCGCCGACGGCGATGGTGACACCGGGCGCGCTCTTGGCCCGCTCGATGGCAGCCACGTTCTTGGCGAAGGCGCGCTCGTCGATCAGCGCGCCGCCGTAGTTGGACAGGTCGGTGACGTCACCGTACGTCAGCGCCTCGGTCGCGCCGAGGAAGTCGTCGCCCATCCGCTGCCACACCGACCGCGGGATGAACGCCCGCGACGCCGCCGAGCACTTCTGGCCCTGGTAGTCGAAGGCGCCGCGAATCAGCGCCGTGCGCAACACGTCTGGGCGCGCCGACGCGTGTGCGACCACGAAGTCCTTGCCACCCGTCTCGCCGACCAGTCGCGGATAGGTGTGGTACCGGTCGATGTTGGTGCCGACTTCGCGCCACAGGTGCTGGAACGTCGGGGTCGATCCGGTGAAGTGGATGCCGGCTAGCCGCGGATCGGCGAGCACCACGTCGGAGACCGCGTAGCCGTCACCGGTGACCAGGTTGATCACACCGGGCGGCAGGCCAGCGGCCTCGAGCAGCTGCATGGTCAGGTAGGCCGAGAACGTCTGCGTGACTGAGGGTTTCCACACGACGGTGTTGCCCATCAACGCGGGCGCGGTCGGCAGGTTGCCCGCGATGGCGGTGAAGTTGAACGGCGTGATGGCGTAGACGAAGCCCTCGAGCGGACGGTAGTCGGTGCGGTTCCAAACGCCACGCGCGCTGACCGGCTGTTGCGCGAGGATCTGCCGGGCGAACGCGACGTTGAACCGCCAGAAGTCGATGAGCTCGCAGGGGGCGTCGATCTCGGCCTGGTAGGCGGACTTGGACTGGCCGAGCATGGTGGCGGCGGCGATCTTCTCGCGCCACGGGCCGGCCAGCAGGTCGGCGGCGCGCAGGAACACCGCGGCGCGTTCGTCGAACGGGGTCGCGGCCCACGCGTCCTTGGCCGCGATGGCGGCGTCGACGGCCGCGGCGGCTTCGGTGGTCCCGGCGTTGGTCAGGGTGCCGAGCACGGCGCTGTGGCGATGAGGTTGCACCACGTCGATGCGCTCGCCTGCTCCCATGCTGTGGCGACCGCCGATGACGTGCGGCAGGTCGATGGCGTCGCCGGTGAGCGCGTCGAGTGCGGCGGTGAGGCGGGCCCGCTCGGGGCTACCCGGCGCATACTCGTGGATTGGCTCGTTGACGGGCGCCGGGACGTCGGTAATGGCGGCGAAGGCGTTCATATGCACAACGATCTCGCACTTCGGGTCGCCAACCTTTGGCCGATCGGACAAGCTCTACCCGCGGTGTCGGTAAGATCACACAACATGATGAAGTCCGGCGTGAGCCTCGGCCAGCTGATCCTGGCGCTGGACGCAACCATGGTGACGTTGGTCGAGGCGCCGCGCGGGCTAGACCTGCCGGTGGCGTCGGCCGCCCTCATCGACGGCGACGACGTCCGGCTCGGCCTCGCGGCGGGTTCGGGTTCGGCCGACGTGTTCTTCCTGCTCGGGATCAGCGACGACGACGCGGTCGGCTGGCTCGACCAGCAGGTCAAACGGCGCATCCCCGCGGCTCTCTTCGTCAAGGAACCCGCCGCCGCCGTGGTGGCGCGGGCCGTCGCGGCGGGGACGGCGGTCGTGGCCGTCGAACCGCGGGCGCGCTGGGAACGCCTCTACCGGCTGGTCGATCACGTCTTCGAACATCACGGCGACCACGGCGATCCGATGTACGACTCGGGCACCGACCTGTTCGGCCTCGCACAATCCATCGCCGACCGCACCCACGGCATGGTCAGCATCGAGGACGCCCAGTCACACGTCTTGGCCTACTCCGCCTCCAACGACGAGGCCGACGAGCTGCGCCGGCTGTCGATCCTGGGACGCGCCGGCCCGCCCGAGCACCTCGCGTGGATCGGCCAGTGGGGCATCTTCGACGCGCTGCGCGCCCGCGACGACGTCGTCCGCGTCGCCGAGCGTCCCGAATTGGGGTTGCGGCCGCGGCGGGCGATCGGCATCCATCAGCCCGGCACCGACCGGCGACGCGCGGCCATGTTCGTCGGAACCATCTGGGTGCAGGAGGGGTCGCGTCCGCTCGCCGACGACGCGGACGAGGTGCTGCGTGGCGCGGCGGTGCTGGCCGCCAGGATCATGTCCCGGCTGGCTGCGACGCCCTCGACGCATGCGGTGCAGGTGCAGGAACTGTTGGGGCTGCGTGGCGGCGACGAAACGCCAGTCGCCGAACTCGCCCGCGACCTCGGCATCGTCGCCGACGGGCGCGCCGCCGTCGTCGGCTTCGACTGCGCAACCGATGCGCCGTCACGGCTGGCCGACGTGTTGGCGTTGAGCGCCAGCGCGTTTCGTCACGACGCCCAGGTGGCGGCGAGCGGGTCGCGGGTGTACGTGTTGTTCCCGCACACCGGCCGCGCAGCGTCGGTGACGTCGTGGATCCGCGGCACGGTCGGCGCGCTGCGCACCGAGTTGGACCTCGAGCTTCGGGCCGTGATCGCCACCCCGACAACGGGACTGAGCGCCGTCGCCGCCGCGCGCGCCGAGGTGGATCGGGTGCTCGACAGCGCGGGACGCCATCCCGGCGCCATCGGTCAGGTCACCTCGCTCGCCGAGGCGCGCACGACGGTCGTGCTCGACGAGATCGTCACGATGATCGGCGCCGACGAACGGCTGATCGACCCGCGGGTGCGCGAGCTCCGGGAGAAGGACGCCGTCCTGGCCGAGACGTTGCGGGCCTACCTTGACAGCTTCGGTGACGTCGCCGCCGCGGCACAGTGGCTGCACGTGCACCCCAATACGGTGCGCTACCGCGTCCGTAGGCTCGAGGAGACACTGGGCACGTCGCTGGCCGATGCCGATGTGCGACTGTTGCTTTCGTTGAGCCTGCGTGCAACGGGTTGAGCAAGCCCCCGACGGGTACGCGGAAACCAGCCGGTGAGAGGAGACATGCCGTGACCACAGCGACGATGCACAGCAGCCCGGAGGCCATCCGTCGACTCCTGGCCGCCAAGACCTGGGCGTTCGTCGGGCTGACCGACGACCCGTATCGCACGGCGTTCGAGATGGCGGACTTCCTGAGCCCCCGTGGCGTGCGCTGCGTGCCGGTTCACCCCAGCGCCCAGTCGGTCCTCGGCGAACGCGGATACGACAGGCTCGGCGACATCCCGTTCCCGGTGGACGTCGTCGCGGTCTACCGCCGGTCGGAATTCGCAGGCCCGCACTTCGACGAGGCCATCGAGATCGGGGCGACCGGCGTGTGGACGCCACTGCGGGTGGTCGACGAAGCCGCCGCCGAACGGGCCATGGCCGCAGGCCTCACCGTGGTGATGGACCGCTGCCCGATGATCGAGTGGCCGGCCTACGGCCCGCGCTGATCCGATCGCTCGGTCACACCGACGCCAGGAACTCCCGCACCGTCCGAATGAACGCGTCCGTCTCCGTGACCATGGGCAGATGGGCGGACGCCTCGAAGACGTGCCACCGCGCGCCGGGGATCGCATCGACCATCGGCCGGACGCAGCCGGGGGTCATCTCGTCGTCGCGACCGGACGTCACCAGCACCGGCAGATCCAGTTCGCCGAGTCGATCCGTGACGTCCCAGCCCGCCATCGTGCCGGTGACCTTCCACTCCGCGCCGACCATCGACGCGTAGACCGCGTTGTTCATCCCCGCCAGTGCGGCAAGAACGTGCTCGGGTACGACGTCGCTGCCCATCATGTGCAACCGGTTGAACAGTGCGAATGCGGCGATGTAGTCGGGATCGGTTGTGGTTCCAGCTGATTCGTGTGCGTCGATGACGGCGCCTGCCCCGTCGGGCAGGGCGTCCTTCAATGCCGCGACCTCGCGCTCGAAGGTGGGGATGCTCGCGCAGGTGTTGGCCAGGTGCACGCTGACGAGCCCGGTGGGAGCGCGCAGCGCGTACTCGAGGGCAACCCAGCCGCCCGCGGACTGGCCGAGCAGGTGAACTTGGTCCAGGCCCAATGCACTACGGACGGTGTCGATCTCGTCGGCGAACGTGTCCAGTGTCCACAGACGGGACTCGTCGGGCCGGTCGGATTTGCCGCAACCGATCTGGTCGTAGTAGACCACCGGCCGCTCGTCGGCCAACGCATCCAAGTCACGCAGGTAGTCGTGCGGCATGCCGGGCCCACCGTGAACCACCAACAGCGGCACCGCATCCCCGTCACCGACGATGCGGTAATGGATCGAACCGTGCGGTCCGTCGATGGCGCCCTCGGGCACGGCTAGGCCGCCAGGCGTGCCACTGCGGCGTCGATGCGCTCGTCGGTGGCGGTCAGGGCAATCCGTACGTACTGGGCGCCGCGCGGCCCGTAGAACTCACCGGGCGCGACGAGGATGCCGCGTTGCGCCAGCCACGCGAGCGTGTCACGGCACGGCTCGCCGCGCGTCGCCCACAGGTAGAGGCCCGCATCGGAGTGGTCGACGGTGAAGCCGGCGTCGCGCACCGCCCGCAGCAGAGCGACGCGCCGTCGCGCGTAGCGCTCCTTCTGCTCCTTCTCGTGGGCATCGTCGTCGAATGCCGCCACCATCGCGGCCTGCACCGGGGTCGGAACCATCATCCCGGCGTGCTTGCGCACGGCCAGCAATTCGGCGACGACGGCGGGATCACCGGCGACGAAGCCCGCGCGGTATCCGGCGAGGGACGACGTCTTCGACAGCGAGTGCAGCGCGAGCAGGCCGGTGTGGTCGCCGTCGCAGACCGACGGATGCAGCACCGAAACGGGCTCGACCTCCCAGCCCAGCCCGAGGTAGCACTCGTCGGAGGCCACCAGCACACCTCGTGTCGCGTGCCCAACCGACGACCTTGCGAAGGTGTTCGACGCCGAGGACGGCGCCGGTGGGGTTGCTCGGCGAATTGATGTACACCAGCTTCGGCGACCCGCGGACCGAGTTGGGTGAGCGAGTCGGCGTGGGCGACCTGCGCACCGGCCAACCGAGCACCGACGTCGTAGGTCGGGTAGGCCAGCTCCGGCACGACGACGAGGTCGTTCGGCCCGTAGACCGAGCAGGGTAGGCAGCCAGGCGATGAGTTCCTTGGTGCCGATCACCGGGAGCACCGCATCGTCGGCGAGGTCGGTGATGCCGTAGCGGCGGCGCAGTGCCGCCGTCGCCGAGGCGCGCAGGGCAGGAGTGCCCGCCGTGGTGGGGTAGCCGGGCGCGCTGCTCGCGTCAGCGAGTGCCTGACGGATCAGCGGGGCGACCGGGTCCACCGGCGTGCCGACCGACAGGTCGACGATGCCGCCGGGATGCGCCTTGGCCGTGGCGGTGACGTCGGCGAGGGTGTCCCAGGGAAATACGGGCAGCGACCCGGAAACCGGACCGGTGGGCGAGCTGTCCGTTGGTCAGTCCTCGCCCTGCGGCGGCAAATCCTTCACGGCCTGCGGGTCGTTGTCGGTCTGCCCGACCTTCGAGGCGCCACCCGGCGAGCCGAGCTCCGCGAAGAAGTCGGCGTTGATCTGGGTGTAACCGCTCCACTGATCGGGGACGTCGTCCTCGTAGTAGATCGCCTCCACCGGGCAGACCGGCTCGCAGGCACCGCAATCCACGCACTCGTCGGGGTGGATGTACAGCATGCGGGCGCCCTCGTAGATGCAATCGACAGGGCATTCCTCGATGCATGCCTTGTCTTTGATATCGACGCAAGGTTCGGCGATCGTGTACGTCACGAAGGTCTCCTCGACTCCTGATAGGGCTGCCGGTTGGTTCAGTCTGTTCGGGCTCGGTGAGGAGCCGCCGCAAGTATGCGTTGCGCAAACCTGGACGTCTGTCTCAGTGTGCCCTAACTTTGCGCGGCGCCCGTTCACGGGTGGCGCGCGTGGTTACTGATACTAGACGTTGCAGATACAAGTCGACCAGTCGCCACACCGGCTTTCGCTCCGGCCGTGTGCAACTAGTTGCATAGGACTCCCGGTATCACCTACGCTGCCGGAGTGGCCCTGCCCCACGCGATCCTGGTGTCGCTCAGTGAGCAGGCCGGCTCCGGTTACGAGCTGGCCCGCCGGTTCGACCGGTCCATCGGCTACTTCTGGTCGGCCACTCACCAGCAGATCTACCGGACGCTGCGCGCCATGGAGGACGACGGCTGGGTACACGTCGACGTCGTAGAGCAACACGGCCGGCCGGACAAGAAGGTGTACGGAGTGACCGACATCGGCCGCGCCGAGTTGACCCGCTGGATCGCCGAACCGTTGTCCGGCCGCGGCAGCTCCGTCACCGACGCCCGCACCCGTGAGCTGGCGGTGAAGATCCGCGGCGCCACGTACGGCGACGAATCGACCATCGCCGCGGTTCGTCATCAGGTGGCCGGCTTGCGCCGCGAACGCGCCGAATTGCTGGACACCTACCTGAATTTCGCGAAACGCCAATTCCCCGATCCGGACCGTTTGCACGGCGCCGCCCTGCACCAGTATCTGGTGCTGCGCGGCGGCATCCGCGCCGAGGAGGGCTCGGTCGACTGGCTCGACGAAGTGCTGGCCGCATTGGGAGGGACACATGCCTGATCACCCGTATCCGAACCTGTTGTCGCCGTTGGACCTCGGTTTCACCACATTGCGCAACCGGGTGGTGATGGGATCGATGCACACCGGGCTGGAAGATCGCAGCCGCGACATCGACCGGCTGGCAACGTATTTCGCCGAGCGCGCCCGCGGCGGCGTCGGGCTCATCATCACCGGCGGCTATGCCCCCAATCGCGCCGGGTGGCTGCTGCCGTTCGCTGCGCAGCTGGTGTCCTCGTCGGAAGCGCGGCGACACCGCCGCATCACGAAGGCCGTCCACGACGAGGGCGCCAAGATCCTGCTGCAGGTGCTGCACGCCGGACGCTATGCCTACCATCCACTTTCGGTCAGCGCATCGTCGATCAAGGCGCCGATCAATCCGTTCCGCCCGCGCAAGCTGCGGGACGTCGACGGCACCATCGACGACTTCGTGCGCTGTGCGCTGCTGGCCCGTGAGGCCGGCTATGACGGCGTCGAGATCATGGGCAGCGAAGGCTATCTGCTCAATCAGTTCCTCGCGCCGCGGACCAACAAGCGCACCGACGCCTGGGGCGGCACCCCGGAGAAGCGGCGGCGTCTGCCGGTGGAGATCGTGCGCCGAACCCGCGCCGCAGTCGGTGAGGACTTCATCATCTGCTACCGCATGTCGATGGCCGACTACGTCGAGGGCGGCCAGACGTGGGATGAGATCGTCGCGCTGGCAACGGAAGTCGAGGCAGCCGGGGCGACCATGATCAACTCGGGCTTCGGCTGGCACGAAGCGCGCGTGCCCACCATCGTCACGTCGGTGCCCAACGGCGCGTTCGTCGACGTCAGCAACGCGGTGGCCGAGCACGTCGGCATTCCGGTGGTGGCGTCGAACCGGATCAACATGCCCGAGGCGTGCGAGCAGATCCTCGCCGACGGCCAGGTTCGGTTGATCTCGATGGCGCGGCCGCTGCTGTCCGACCCGGACTGGGTGAACAAGGCGCTAGCCGGTGCCGCCGACGAGATCAACACCTGCATCGCCTGCAACCAGGCCTGCCTCGACCACGCCTTCGTGCACAAGACGGTGTCGTGCCTGCTCAATCCGCGGGCAGGCCACGAGACCACGCTGGTGCTTGGGCCGACGCGGCGCGCCAAACGGGTCGCGGTGGTCGGCGCCGGGCCCGCGGGCCTGTCCGCCGCGGTGACGGCGGCCGAGCGCGGGCACCACGTCACGCTGTTCGAGGCGGGAGGCACGATCGGCGGCCAATTCGATTTGGCGCGAAGAATTCCCGGCAAGGAGGAGTTCGCCGAGACCATCCGCTACTACACCCGGATGCTCGACAAGCACGGGGTCGACGTGCGGCTTGGCGACCCGCGCAAGCGTCGACGAGCTGGCCGGGTTCGACGACGTCGTGCTGGCCACCGGCGTGGCGCCGCGGATGCCCGACATCCCCGGCATCGACCACCCGATGGTGCTGTCCTACGCCGAAGCCATCACCGGCAAGCCCGTCGGCAAGACGGTCGCCGTGGTCGGCGCCGGTGGCGTCGGCTTCGACGTCAGCGAGTTCCTGGTGACGGACGACTCGCCGACGCTGAACCTCAAGGAGTGGAAGGCCGAGTGGGGTGTCGCCGATCCGCAGGAGGCCCGCGGCGCGCTCACCGACTCCCCTGCCGGCGCCGCCCGCACGCGAGGTGTACCTGCTGCAGCGGACGAAGGGCCCGCAGGGCCGCGGGCTCGGCAAGACGTCGGGCTGGGTGCACCGGGCGTCGCTGAAGGCCAAGGGCGTGCAGCAGTTGTCGGGCGTGAACTACGAGCGCATCGACGACGACGGCCTGCACATCAGCTTCGGGCCCGACCACGCCGATCGCCGACTGCTCGAAGTCGACAACGTGATCATCTGCGCCGGCCAGGAGTCGGTGCGAGACCTCGAAGAAGGACTGCGCCGCAACGGCGTCGAGCCCCACGTCATCGGCGGTGCGGCCGTCGCGACCGAGCTCGATGCCAAGCGCGCCATCCGCCAGGGCACCGAGCTCGCCGCCCGGCTATAGGAAAATCCCCCCGCGAGCAGACGCAAATGTCCCATTTCCACCGGCGTGTCGGGGACATTTGTGTCTGCTCGCGCACGGAAGGTGAGCGCTCAGGCCTGCTTGAGCGCCTCGATCTCGAGCGTGATGGTGACCTTGTCGCCGATCACGGCGCCACCGGTCTCCAGCGGCATGTCGATGTCGATGCCGAAGTCCTTGCGGTTCAGCACGATCGATGCCTCGAAGCCGGCGACCTCACCGTGTCCCATGCCCGGGTTGACCCCGTTGTACTCCAGCGCGAGGGTGACGGGCTTGGTGACGCCCTTGAGGGTGAAGTCACCGTCGAGCAAGTAGTTGTCGCCGTCGGCGCGCACACCGGTCGAGACGAACGTCGCGGTCGGGTAGTTGGCGGCGTCGAAGAAGTCGGCGGCCTTCACGTGCTCGTCGCGCTGCTCGTTGCCGGTGTGGATCGAGTCGACCGCGATCTCGGCGCTCACCGAAGGAGTGCCGTCGTCCGCGATGACGATCGCGCCGCTGAACGTCTCGAAGGTGCCGCGGACCTTGCTCACCACGAGGTGGCGAACCGAGAAGCCGATCGACGAATGGACGGCGTCGATGGCCCAGGTGCCGGTGCTCAGGTCGGTCGCTACTGCTGCGGTCATGTGGGTGTCTCCTTGGCTGGGGGTGCCGGCCTTCCCGGCGCCTCACCCAGCCGAAACGGACCACAGTCCGAATTTGTTCCGGACCCTGGTCCAGATTTTCAGGCGAGCAGTTCCGTCAGGCGGTCGACGGGTAGCCGAGGTGACCGGTGACCGTCCCGACCGACCATGTCCTCGTTCACGACCAGCGCATTGAGCACGGCTTCCTCGACGGCCTGCACGACACCGGCATAGAACGGGTCCATCCGCCCCCACGGGATGAAGCGCATCGTGCCGAACTCGTCCTCGCCGGGCGGGCCGAGCGGAAACGCGCTCTGCAGGCCCGGGGCGTCGGCCGTGGAGAACGCCAGGAAGATGTCGCCGGAGAAGTGGCTGCCCGCGGTACCCGTCCGCGCCAACCCCAGCGGCACCCGGCGGGCCAGCGCCTTGCACTGTCCAGGCAGCAGCGGCGCGTCGGTCGCGACGACGGCGATCACCGAACCGGCACCGGGCGGCGGCCGCACGCCGAGGTCCGTCGCGAACCAGTCCTCGTCGAGTGGGTTGTCGTCGGCCAGCAGCGCACCGACGTGCCGACCCGCTACGGTCAGTTCGCCGCGCGAGCCGAAGTTCGCCTGCACGAACGCCGCCACGGTGAAGGCGTGCGAGCCGTACCGCACCACCCTCGACGCGGTGCCGTTGCCGCCCTTGAACTCGTAGCAGTTCATTCCGGTGCCGCCCCCGACGGATCCCTCCGGCACCGGCCCTGAGACGGCGGCATCGAGTGCGGCCTCGACGTGTTCGGGCCGCACGTGGTTGCCGTTGATGTCGTTCAGGTAGCCGTCCCACGTCTCGGCGCACACTGGAAGAAGCCACTGTCGAGCCACCAATGGATGCACCCGGTTCACCCAACTCACCACCCCGGTGTGGCAGGAGCCAACGGCGTGCGTATTCGACAGCACCACAGGCAGATTGAAGGCGCCGGACTCTTCGATCCACGTGGTGCCGGTCATTTCGCCGTTGCCGTTCAGGGAGAACCAACCCGCCGCGCACGGTTGCCCGACGCCGTCACGTCCGCGCGGCAGGATGGCGGTGACGCCGGTGCGCACCGGGCCCCGACCGACCTCCAGCGGACCATCCCCGTCGATCAGGGTGACGGCTCCGACCTCGATGCCCGGGACGTCGGTGATCGCGTTGAGCGGTCCCGGCTCGCCGGGCAGGTCGATCCCGAGGCCTCGGGCCCGTGGTCGTCCATCAGTGGTGTGCGTCTGGGCTGAAGTCACACATCTGACTAGCACGCCGACGCCGAAACGGCTGACCGACCGGGCCTCTCAGCCGCCACCCCACACGGAATGCGCGCCGGAATCCCCGATCCGCACCACGGTCACGATCGACGACACACCGATGGCAACGGCGACGACCGCGATCACCACGGTCGCCACGGTCCGTCGCTTGTCCGAACGCCCCTCGAGCCAGTGCAACACCGCGAGGGCCACCGCCACCACCAGCAGCGCGACGGAGAAGTAGATCATCCACCCGCCTCGCAGGGCGTGCTCCGCGAGGATCGGGCTGACCTGGGGCCGCTGGTCGTACAACCACTCGCCTGCCTCCGTCGTCAGCGGGGTGAGGACGGTCGTCACCGCGGCAAGCGCCAGAACGAGCCACACCAACCGGCGCCGCGCGGCAGGCCAGAGGCCGCACAGGATCTCCAGCACCGCGGTCAGCGGCGCCAACACGACGATGGCGTGCACGAATAGGACGTGGGCGGGCAACCCGCTGATCGTGGTCAAGTTTCGCTCCTGGGGTCGGCACCGTGGTCATCTCCATGTACACGTCGTAGGCGCCCGTTCGGATCGAATTGACTTACGGGACGTGCCGGGGGGGGGGGGGGGGGGGGGGGGGGGGGGGGGGGGGGGGGGGGGGGGGGGGGGGGGGGGGGGGGGGGGGGGGGGGGGGGGGGGGGGGGGGGGGGGGGGCGGGGGGGGGGGGCGGGGGGGGGCCATCTCTGGGAGGGGGAGGGAGGGGGGGGGGGGTGGGTTTGGGGGGTGGGGTTGTTGTTTTCCTCTGTGGAGGGGGGTGTTTTGGGTTAGGTTTTGGGGGGGGCCGGGGGGCCCCGGGGGGTGTTTGGGGGGGGGGGGGCACGTTGGAGGGGGGGGGTGGGTGTGGGGGTTTTTTTTGTTTGATGGGCGCCGCGTCCGGGTGCTGTTTGTGTGGTGGTGGGGGAGGGATGGGGGGGGGTTTTTTTTCTGATTTTTGGCCCGCCCCGGGGGGGGGTCTTTTCCCCCCATCTTCCGCGATCTTCTTTGGTGGTCGTTTGTTTGTGGCGACCCGCTGTTAGGCGGAGCCGCGGCTGCGATCACATGTTTCACGGGATTCACGCGCTCAGCCGTGCAGCTTGCGGTAGGCACCCACCGCGCCCGGGTGCAGCGGTACCCGACCCGTCTGGATCATTGCCGGCGGGTCGAGATACTGCAGCCCGCGAACGTAGGGCGGCACGAGCCGCGGCGCTTCGGAGGCGAGGACGTCGACCACCGCGGCGACCACGTCGGACGACGTGTCTTGGCGGCACAGCAGCAGGTCCGGCACGCCGATCGAACGCAGTCCGGGTGGCACGTAATTCACCGTCGGCACCCGGCGTGCGAGGTAGGGATACCCGGAGCCGTTGGCCATCAACGTCGCGTGCTGGCCGAGGTCAAGCATTCGCAGCGGCACCGTCGCGTCGAGGTCCGCGATCGCGGGCGTCGGCACCCCTCCCGACCACACCAGCGCGTCCAAGGTGCGGTCCTTGAGCCGAGATAGGCTCTCCTGCAACGGATATCCCAGCAGGCTGACGTACGCCGTGAGGCCGGCGGTTTCGAACAGCACCTGGCTGGTGGCCGCAGCGCCGGATCCGGCAGCGCCGACGGAGACCTGCTTTCCCGCGAGGTCTGAGAGTCGTTGCACGGCAGCGGAATCACGCACCACGACCTGTAGGTAGTTTTCGTATACCCTGGCAACGGCTGGCGGGGCGGTGTCCACCGCGCCGCCAGCTCTATCCTGCTCGGCGACGTCGGCGAGTGCGAGTCCCATGTCGGCCTCACCTGCTCGGAGCAGCGCGAGATTGTCGACGCTGCCTTCGGTGGGCACCACCTCGACGCCGATGCCCGGGTGGCGGGCCTGAATGCGTTCCGCGAGAAGCGCTGCGAACGCGATGTAGAGCCCGCCCCGCTGTCCTGCCGCCAGGCGCACGCTCGCTCGTGGACCGCTGGCGACGCAGCTGCTGGCGGCCAGCACCGCACCTCCGAGAACGAATGCGCGACGGCTCATCTCGGCCGGTCGCCCGTCGATCACGTCTCATCCCCGCCATGGGAAGCGAACAACGGACGAGCAGGCCGCCTTCCGGCGCCGCCTCTACCGAGATCGCCCCGCCGTACCCCGAGGCGATCTCGCCGGCTATCGCCAGGCCGAGGCCCGTCCCGGCGCCACCGTCCTGCTGTCCTCGCCAGAACCGCACCGCTGCGCGTTGCAGGTCCGCACTTGGCAGTCCGCGCCCGTCGTCGCTGACGATCAGTTCCACCATCTGATCGTTCGGCGCGGTCGACACACTGACCGTGGTGTCTGGACCGGCGTAGCGCAGCGCGTTGTCCAGCGCGACGTCGAGCAGTTGTTCCACGTCGTGACGGGCCACCCGGACTGCGAGACCCGCGGGGCCGGAATGGTGCCGCAGTCGCTGATTTTGGCCCTCGGCGACGGGCTGCCAGAACGCGATGCGCTCGCCGATGAGGTCATCGAGGTCGGTCGACTCAGCCACCGCGGCATGGAGGCCGACTCTGCGGCTGCCGCTGACCTCCTCTGCCCTGGCCAGGCGGAGCAACTGCTGCAGAAGGTGTTCCAAGCGGTCCAGCTCCGCGGTCATCGAGCCGTAGGTCGAACGCCCGTCCTCGGCGACGTAGTGGTCCAGACTGTCCGCGCGCAGCCGGACGGCGGCCAACGGATTGCGCAATTGATGAGACGCGTCGGCAACGAGTCGCCGTTGACGGTCGAGCGAGGCCCGCACCGCACGCGCCATCGTGTTGAACGCGGAGGTGAAGTGGCGTACCTCTGGCGGACCCGTGACGTCGACGGGCGGCCCGGCAACGCCTTCGGTCATCTCGGCCACCGCGCGCTCCAGCCCGTCGAGCGGCCGAAGCACCCACCTGGTGATCGCACGAGCCGCAAGCACGGCCAGAGCCAGTAAACCCAAGCAGCCCAACGCCACCCACATCCAGGCGCGCGCGACGTCGCGCGCCGCGACTGTGGTGTCCACCGCCACCACGACGGCACCGACCAGCTCGCCGTCGCGTCGCACACCCGCAGCGGTCAGGACGGGGTCGGTGTGCCAGGGCAGGATGCGCGCCCACGGCGACGCGGGCGCATCGACCAACGCGCCATTCGCCACGGACGCGACCGCCGAATCGTCGGGGCTGAGTCCACGTGAGGCAAGCGGCTGGCCGTCGGTGTCGACGATCAGCACGCCTTCGCCGTAGACGTCGTGGTAGCGGTCGACGAGGGGCTGCACCGGCATTCCCACCACCGCCGCCGAATCCGCCAGCGCAGTTAGCTGCCTGCCCCGCTCCTCGGCGAGCACCGCGGTGCGCCGGGCCGCCGAACTGACCGCGAGCGGAACCGCAAGTGCGACGGTCGTGAGAAGCGAGAGGACGACGAGGACGATGCGAACCCGCAGACCCATGTCAGGTGTCCAGCCGGAAGCCGAAACCGCGCACCGTCTGCAGCGGAAGACCGGTCAGCTTGGCCCGTACCTGGCCGATGAAGAAGTCCAACGACCGCGAACGGCCCACGACGGCGGTTCCCCACACCTCGAGCATCAGTTCCTCACGACTGACCGCCTCACCTTGGCGACCAGCCAGCAACGAGAGGAGCTGAAACTCGGTCTTGGTGAGCGTCTGCGGGTTTCCGTCCAACGTGACTTCCCGGCGCTCCCGGTCGATGGTGACGGGTCCGGCCACCACCGGCGCGACATGCGCTGCGCCGTCGCTCCCGGAACGGTTGACCCGCCGCATCACAGCCTGGATTCGCGCCAGCAGCACCGCTTTCCGCACTGGCTTGACCAAGTAGTCGTCGGCGCCCGCGCGCAGCCCAAGCACCACCGCGCCATCGCTGTCCCGTGCGGTCATGATGATCACGGGCACGGCCGACGCACGCCGCAGGGTGCGCAACACCTCGAGGCCATCCATGTCGGGCAGCCCGAGATCCAATAAGACGAGATCGCAACCCTTGACGCGGTGCAGAGCGTCGGCGCCACGGCCGGTCCGCACGACGGTCGCGCCGGTCTGGCCGAGAAGTTCGGCCAGCGCCGACGCGACACCCTCGTCGTCTTCGACGAGCAACACCTGCATGTTGCTGATGGTAAGACCCTGGCACCCAACCACCTAGGCGGTTGCGGGCACTACCTTGTCGGCATCGAGTTCGATGGTCTCCCGTTCCAAGTGGGAACGACGTGAAGACTCGCCCATGAAGACGTAGACCAGGAGCGAGATCAACCCACAGCCGGCGACGTAGTAGAAGAACCAATTCTCGTGGCCGATGTTCTTCAGCCCCAACGCGACATACTCCGTCGTGCCGCCGAAGATCGCGACGGTCAGCGCGTAGGGCAGGCCGACGCCGAGCGCGCGGATCCGAGCGGGGAAGAGCTCCGCCTTGACCACCGCGTTGATCGACGTGTAGCCCGACACGATGACAAGACCGATCATCATCAGGCCGAATGCGGATAGCGCGGAGCCGGCGTGGCCGACCGCAGTGAGCAGCGGCACCGTGCCCAGTGTCGCGCCGATACCGAAGGCGATCAGCAGAGGGCGGCGGCCGACACGATCCGAGAACGCGCCCACCAGCGGCTGCAGCCCGACGAACAGCAGTAGCGCGACGAAGTTGATCCACGTCACCTGCTCCTTCGGCAGGCCGGTCGTGTTGATCATGAACTTCTGCATGTAGGTGGTGAACGTGTAGAAGGCGATGGTGCCACCCAAGGTGAGGCCGACAACGGTCAGGCATTCGCGTGGGTACGCGAGCAAGACCTTCAGGCTGCCCCGTTCGGTGTCTTCCTTGACGGCGAGCTTGTAGTTCTCCGACTCGTCCATCGTGCGGCGAAGCCACATGACCGTCACCGCGGCAATTGCGCCGACGACGAACGAGATCCGCCAGCCCCACGACTGCATCTGTGCCGAGGTGAGCGTCTGCTGCAGGACGATCTGCAGGCCCAGCGCGAGGAGTTGGCCGCCGATCAGCGTCACGTACTGGAACGAGGAGTAGAACCCGCGTCGGTGTGGGGTAGCGACCTCGCTGAGATACGTTGCGGAGGTTCCGTATTCGCCACCCAGTGACAGACCCTGCAACAGCCTCGCCAGGACGAGCAGTATCGGCGCCAGCGCACCGATCTGGGCATACCCCGGAGTCACGGCGATGGCGAGTGAACCGACGCCCATCATGGTCACGGAAAGCGTCAATGCCGCGCGGCGCCCGAAACGGTCGGCGTACATGCCGAAGAGCCAACCGCCGAGCGGCCGCATCAGGAATCCCACCGCGAAGATGCCTGCGGTGTTCAACAGCTGCGCCGTCGGATTGCCCGACGGGAAGAACACACTCGCGAAATAGATGCTGAACGCCGCATAGGCGTACCAGTCGTACCACTCGATCAGGTTGCCGAGTGATCCGCGGATCACGTTGCCGGCAACGGACCTTGAGCGACGCGATCCGTCACTCGCCTGCTCCGTCGACTTCATGTCGATGTACCTCCTCTTGTCGGTCACCATGATGTGACGCGCGCCACGTGGCATGGAATGGGTGTCGTACTCATCCGGTGGTTTCCTTGCACGATCCACAGATTCATCGGCACCCGCGGCGGCTGCGTTCGGTGGACATCAATTCCGAACGCGGGGGCTCAGTTTGGCTATGGCAAGCTGAATCTCCTCGACGCGAGCCAGCTCGAGGCCCCACGGCCGGCCCACCCCGACACGGTTGTCGAGATCCCAGAGGACACACTGTTCGCCGGGCCTCGCCACCAGCGACCACGCGATGACGGTCCTTCTCAGCTGCTCGTCCATCGGATCCATGGCAGGCATGTCCGCGGTTGCACCGCCGGCCGGGTGGTGGTGCATGAATCTTCCGTAGGCCTTGGCGCAAAAGGCTTGATACAGCGCGGTGCACAGAATCAGGCCGTGCCATGCCTCGTCCACCGCGTGCGACGGCATCCCGATCACCTGGCCGTCCCGCAGCCCAGCCGCGCAACATCGCAGCCACTGCCGCAAACCGGTCTCGACGAGATCGCGTGGCTGCCATGGGCACGTCTTGAACACGGCAGGAGGGAGCTCGAGGTTTGCCACCGCAGCGAACGACCGATCGAACCCGTTGTCGCGGCCGACGCCGCATCTTGTCACTCACGTTGTCATCCAATGACTTTGGCCGGGCGTAGGTGGTCAACCGCCGCAGCCGCCACAACCGCCGCAGCCACCGCAGCCGCCCGCGGACCCCATGGCCACCCAGGCCGTGGTCTTCTTCGCCCGTGACTGCGGGCCGTCCGACTCCGCGCCGGCGGACCAGACATCGCCAGGGGCGGGCGGCGAGACGGACCTTGCGTGCACTGCGCAGGGCGTGCGCGTCACGACGATATCGCGCTTCCGCATCCTCGCCGGTCGGACGGCGTTGCCTCCCGCGCCACACCAATAGGGCAACGGCCACTGCCACACCCAGCGCGATGAGCACCACGCTTGTTTGCGTCAACTCCATGATGGACCTCCTGCTCGCAGCAGATGCCAGCATCATGTGACGTGCACCACAACACGCGAAAGGGAGACGCTCCTCGTTGGGGTGTTTCCTTGCACGATCCACAGATTGGCGCGCGAGCGCACGCGTTTGCATGCCGCACACCGGCGTGTCGGGGGACAGACACGCGCGCTCGCGGAAGAAGGCGACTAGGCAGCGAGCGGTGCGTACGTGGTGGTGCGCTGGCGAGCCGGGCGGCCGATGCCCTCGGCGATGGCGATGAGCTCCGCTGCCGTCTTGGCCGAACCGTTCTCGGAGCCCGCCATCCGGGAGATGGTCTCCTCCATCAGCGTGCCGCCGAGATCGTTGGCGCCACCGGTGAGCATCACCTGCGTGCGTTCGACGCCGAGCTTCACCCAGCTGGTCTGGATGTGATCGATCCTGCCGTGCAACATGATCCGGGCCAGGGCGTGCACGGCCCGGTTGTCGCGGTGCGTCGGGCCGGGACGGGCTCCGCCGGCCAGATACAGTGGGCTGCTCTGATGCACGAACGGCAGCGGCACGAACTCGGTGAACCCACCGGTGCGGTCCTGGATGCCGCGCAGCACGTTGAGATGCCCGACCCAATGCTTGGGGGTGTCGACGTGGCCGTACATCATCGTCGAACTCGACCGCAGGCCCACCTCGTGCGCGGTGGTGATGACTTCGATCCACGCCGACGTCGGCAACTTGCCCTTGGTCAGCACCCAGCGCACCTCGTCGTCGAGGATCTCCGCGGCGGTTCCCGGAATGGATCCCAGCCCGGCCTCGCGCAGGCTGGTCAGCCACTCGCGGGTCGAGATGCCGCTGCGGGTCACGCCGTTGGAGATCTCCATCGGCGAGAACGCGTGCACGTGCATCGAGGGCACCTTCGCCTTGACCGCACGCACCAGGTCGGCGTAGCCGGTCACCGGAAGCTCCGGATCGATGCCGCCCTGCATGCACACCTCGGTGGCGCCGGCGACGTGCGCCTCCCACGCCCGGTTGGCGACCTCGTCGGTCGACAGCGAGTACGCGTCGGCGTCGCCCTTGCGCTGGGCGAACGCGCAGAACCGGCAGCCGGTGTAGCAGATGTTGGTGAAGTTGATGTTGCGGTTCACCACGAACGTCACGTCGTCGCCGACCACGTCGCGGCGTAACGAATCAGCCAATGCGGCAACGGCATCCAACGCCGGACCGTCGGCCGTCGCGAGCGCCAGGTACTCGTCGTCACTGCAGCCGGCCGGGTCGCGCTCGGCCGAACGCAGCGCGGCCAGCACGTCGGTGTCGACGCGCTCGGGCGCACGGGCCGCCAGCTCGTGCACCTTCTCGCGGATCGACTCCCAGTCACCGAACGCGCTGCCGAGGTCACTGCGGGTCTCGGTGAGCCGCCCCTCGGAGTCGATGGCGGTATGCAGATCCGTGCGGCCCAGCGACTCGGTGGCCTCGTCGGGTTCCTGCCACGGCTGCCCCACCGGGTTGACGTCACGCGCCAGGCCGGTATCCGGGTCGGCCAGCGCATCGACGTGCCCGCGCACCCGCGGGTCGATCCACGCCGCGCCGGCCTGCACGTACTGCGGCTGGGCGGTCAGTCGTTGCACCAGGTCGTAGCCGGCTTCGGCGGTGACGGCAGCCAGCTCGTCCAGCGCGGGCCACGGCCGTTCCGGGTTGACGTGATCCGGGGTGAGCGGTGAGACGCCGCCCCAGTCGTCCACCCCGGCGCCGATCAGCGCCAGGCATTCCTCCCGCGACACCAGGTTTGGCGGTGCCTGGATGCGTACCTTCGGGCCCATCACCAAGCGGGTCACGGCGATGGTCGCCACGAAGTCGTCGATGCCGGTGTCGGGCACCGCCGCCATCGCGGTGTGCTCCTTGGCCCGGAAGTTCTGCACGATGACTTCCTGAACGTGCCCGAACGCCTTGTGCGACTTGCGGATCGCGTGCATGGTCTCGGCCCGCTCGACCAACGTCTCGCCGATGCCGACCAGCAGGCCGGTGGTGAACGGGATGGACAACCGGCCCGCGTCGTCCAACGTGCGCAGCCGCACCGTCGGATCCTTGTCGGGGCTGCCGTAGTGCGCCAGCCCCTTGGTCTCGAACAGCCGCCGCGACGTGGTCTCCAGCATCATGCCCATCGACGGCGCGACCGGCTTGAGCCGCGACAGCTCCGACCACGACATGACGCCGGGGTTCAGGTGCGGCAGCAGTCCGGTCTCCTCCAGCACCCGGATCGCCATCGCCCGCACGTAGTCCAGCGTCGAGTCGTAGCCGCGTTCGTCGAGCCACTGACGGGCTTCGTCCCAGCGCTCCTCGGGCCGGTCACCGAGGGTGAAAAGTGCTTCCTTGCAGCCCAACTCGGCGCCCCGGCGGGCGACCTCGAGAATTTCGTCGGGCTCCATGTACATGCCCATGCCCTGCGCGCGCAGCTTGCCGGGCACGGTGACGAAGGTGCAGTAATGGCAGGTGTCGCGGCACAGGTGCGTCACCGGGATGAACACCTTGCGCGAATAGCTGATGGGCAGCCGTCCGGCCGAGCCGCGTCGACCCGCCGCCTCCAGACCCGCGTCGCGCACCCGCGCGGCGCTGGCACACAGGTCGGCCAGATCGTCGCCGCGGGCGGTCATCGCGATGGCGGCCTCGTCGACGTTGAGCGCCA
This sequence comes from uncultured Actinomycetota bacterium, assembly GCA_963849055.1. Classification (GTDB taxonomy): domain Bacteria; phylum Actinomycetota; class Actinomycetes; order Mycobacteriales; family Mycobacteriaceae; genus Mycobacterium. The sequence goes on along the minus strand of CAWKFI010000006.1, from coordinate 327,284 downwards.
CCCCGTCACGGGCCCGTCTCAGTACGCGCCGCAGCGCCGCGGCACTGGGCCCCTGGGAGGGCTTCGGCGGGAACACGGGGCTGGGCAGGTCGGAGCCACGCTGGGGGTTCAGAGCCACTCCTCTGTAACCCCGGAGTCGTCGAGAATCATCCGCATGTCCCAACATCTGAAACCACTGCGCCTCGCATAGGGGTCACAGTAGTCCCAGCGCGGTGATACGAGTCGGCGCCATCTCCCACGATCGTCCTGACACCCGCGTAAGTTCTGCGCCATCGGAATTTGCGGGGGGAAGAGAGTCCATCATGAGCGTTTCGGTCCGTTCCCATCTCGTTGCAGGAGTAGCCGCGCTTGCCGTCTCGGCGACGGTGCTGTCACCCGTCGGGGTCTCCCTCCCCGGGCCCGAAACCCCCGCGATCGCGCACCGCGTCGACCTGGCCGCGTCGGTGAAGCCACTGGTCATGGAGCCGATGAGCCCCGAAACGATCGCCACGGCACGCGCCGTCATCGAGCGGATCGACCCGGAGGCGCAGCTTCCGCTGCAGACGGCCGCCATCGTTGCGCCGACACCTCAGAATGGGTTGTCCAGCGCGATCATCTCGGGCTACCAGTTCATTCAGTACTGGGTGGACTACGGCGTTCAGCTGGCCGACTACGTGCTGGGCTTCATCCCGTACGGGTACCTGATCGGCGACCAGGTGAGCATCGTCTACTTCAACCTGGTCAGGCCGATCTCGGACAGCGTGGTCTACGGGCTCGTCGTTCCCGTGGTCAACGACCCGCTGAACATCTGGTCGTACGTCAACGGGGCGGTCATCGTCGGCCAGACCACGATCAACGCGCTCATCAACACCGGCATCGCCGAGTTCAACTACTTCTTCGGCTGGCTGATCCCGCCGCTGCCGCCCCTGCCGCTCGCGGCGACGGAGACGACGGCGCTCAAGACCGAGGCGCTGACCCTCAAGACCGCCGAGGTCACCGAGGAACCAGCCGACGAACCCGCGACCGAAACAGCCGATCGCCGAGCACGACGCGAGTGCCACCGATGCCGTCGAGGACACCGCGGCCGAGCCGGAAGCGGCCGAGGCCCCGAAGGACGAGGTGACCGAGGTGGCCGCCGAACAGGTCGCCGAGGAACCGGAAGCCGAGACGACGACGCCCGAGTCGACCACGACGTCGGTGGGCGGCGTCGAGGCTCAGGGTGAGGTGCGCGGCGGCGAAAAGGACGCCAAGGACGCCAAGCCCGCCGATAAGGAGAAGCCGGGTAACGCGAAGGCCGACGAGAACGGCCAGGAGAAGGCGAAGCCCGCAGACAAGCCCGCCGACACCAACCACCGATACGGATACCGAGGCCGAGCAAGGACGCGGGTAGCGACAAGGGCTAGACGCGCGGGTGCAGATGGCGCCACAGCAGATACACCGGTGGCGCCGCACCCACGGCGACGAAGATCAGCGGCGCGAACTGCATCACGCCCGCGCCGCCGAACACGATGTCCCCGCCCGGGCCGCCGAGCGTCAACGCGCCCACCGTCAGCAGCCAGGTCCACACCGGTAGCGCCGCCGACGCGGGGTGCCGAGGTCCACTGCAGCGCCGCCCACACCAGGGCGGCGTTGACCAGGCCACTGATCAGGGCGCTGATCGGAAGGGGAACGGGACCGACGTAGAGCGGCAACAGCAGAGCGCCCACCACCGCCGACAGGACACCGTCGAACGCGAGAACCGCCAGGATGACGCCGCGCTTCCAGTCGGGAGCGCTGCTGGTCAGGTTGGGATGCTGTCGAGGAGCGAAACGAGCGAACCGACGACCCACTGGTAGCTGTCCAGGCGGTCCTGCCAGTGCTGCAGGTTCGGATCCAGGTCCGGGTCCATCGCCATCCCTTCGTCGCGCCGCGGGTAGAGCAGGAGCTTACCGCGTCCCGATCCCGCTATCCCAGGTTCAGTCCGGCCAGCAGGTCGGTCTCCCAGCCGTCGCCATTGCGTTCGCCTGCCGCTCCGTGCAGCGAGTACGTAGTGCTCGGTCGGCCAAATGGGCAGGGCGAAGCCGTTCGACAGCGCGCACGCCCGTCCTTGCGCGTCCACCATGACCTGCGTCGCGTGCGCCCGAAGCGCGGCCACCTTGGCGTCCCGACTCTCGGGCGCGTCGACGACGGCGTCGATCTCGGTCGTCCTCGAACCCGAACGGAAACTCCCCCGGCGACAACACCGTCCACTCCTCGGGAAGGGCGACGTCGGCCAGCTCGCGCAGGCCGGCGTCGATGGCGCTGCTCGCGATCACCGTCCAGTAGAACTTCGGCACCGACCACGGTTCGCCAGGATGGTCCGACCCACCCGCTGCCGCGACGGCGGCCGTGGTCACCTCGTGGGCGCGGATGTGGTCGGGTGTCCGTAGCCGCCGTTCGGGTCGTAGGTGACGACGACGTGCGGGCGCAGTTCCCGGATGATCGCGACGAGCGCGCCGACGGTCTCGGCGGGATCTGCGTCGACGAACCGATGCCCGCCACGCGGCGGCGTGTCCGCCATCCCGGAGTCGCGCCAACGGCCTGCGCCGCCGAGGAACGTCGGCCCGTCCACCCCCAAAGCGCGTTAAGGCGGACGTCAATTCGCCGATCCTGTACCCGCCGAGCTGATCGGCACCGTCGGCCGCAAGCAGGGCCCACCGGTCGCCGATCACCTCGCCCTCCTCACCCAGCGTGCACGTGACGACGCGTACGTCGGCGCCGCGCGAGGCGTAGTGCGCGATCGTGGCGCCGGTCGTCAGCGTTTCGTCGTCGGGGTGGGCGTGAACGAACAGAAGGCGAGGAACATCCATTGGCACAAGATAGATTCAGCCCGTGGCGCGCCGCACTCTGGAGTACGCATGCGCCGTTTTGATCATCGGACTGCTCGCCGGAATCGCGGGCGCGGCGACCACCCTGCTGTTGCACGCGATCGAACATCTGACCTACCACTACGACTTCGGCACGCTGCTGACGGGCGTCGGGGACAGCAGCCCGGTGCGGCGCGCGGTCGGCCCCATGCTCGGCGGGGCGCTGGCCGGGTTCGGCTGGTGGCTGCTGCGGCGGCGGGGCGACGTGCCTGGGCTGACCGCCACGATCGCCGAGCACCGACCGATCCCGCGGCTGAAGATGTCGATCGACGCCGGACTGCAGGTGCTGCTGGTCGGCTCCGGCGCGTCGCTGGGACGCGAGGGGGCACCCCGCCAACTCGCGGCGGCGTCCGGTGATCTCGGGACGTCCCGACTGTCACTCACCCCGCGGGACCGGGAGATCCTGCTGGCGTGCGCCGCCGGGGCCGGCCTCGGCGCGGTGTACAGCGTGCCGCTGGGTGGCGCGCTGTTCGCCGCGCGGATTCTGCTGCACACCTGGCATCCGCGGGCCGTTGGCACGGCGTTGATCACGTCGAGCCTCGCGGTTGCGGTGGCCTCCCCCGTCACGCACCTGGTGCATCCGCTGACGTGGCCCGATCAGCGGCTGTCGTATCTGTTCGTGTTCCTGGCGCTCGCGATCGCCCCGCTTGCCGTGGCGGTGGGCCTGGTGTTCGACAAGGTGATGTCGCTGGCCCGCCCGAAGCCGCAGATCCGGTCGTGGACGCTGATTCCCGCGATCGCCGCCGCCGGCCTGGCCACCGGCATCTGCTCGATCTGGTGGCCGGAACTTCCTGGGAACGGCAGAAGCATCCTCACGGTCAGCGTGAACGCCGGCCTGACGCTGGGCGGCGCCGCGATCATCCTGGTCCTCAAGCCCCTGCTGACCGCGTTGTTCCTCCGCGCGGGCGCGGTCGGCGGCATGATCACCCCCGCGCATGGCGACCGGCGCGGCCGCGGGATCGGTTGCTGCGCTTGCCCTCAACCACGTGGCCGGCACCGATCTCAACGTCGCGGCGGTGTCGTTGACGTGTGCGGCGGGGGTGCTGGCGATCACGCAGCGCGTCGCCGGGGTTCGCCGCGTTGTTCGTCTGGGAGCTCGCACGACCGCCGCTACTGGCTGCTGATCGTGTTCGTCGTCGCCGCGTTCAGCGCGCACGGCATCCGAGTGCTCCGCGAGCGACGAGCGGCCCAGCCCGCGACGTGATCGCTACTGCGCGGGCTTGACCCAATTGCCGGCGTCGCCGACGATCCCGACCGGCACGGCACCGGTCAGGCTGACGTTCTGCACGCTCGGCCCGGACGCCACGATCGTGGTGTCCTGCAGGATCGGCAGCACCGTCGACATGTTCCACAGCCGCGGTTCGACCGCGTTGATCACCTCGCCGATGTTCTCCGCGCCGCGCAGCGCGGCGTCGATCTTCGGCTGGATGCTGCGGTCGCAGATTCCGGTCAGGTTGCTCGGCGCCTGGACCAGCTGGCCCGACTCGGGCGTCGGGGCTCGGGCTGGTCGCGGTGCGTCGGCGGTGCCGGCGGCGGCCGCGTGGGTGACGGCGTGGTGGCCGACGTGGTGGTCGGCGTCGGCGTGCCCTGGGCGGTCGTCGTCGGGACGGCGGTGGCCTCCAGCGCCGGACAGCCGTATCGGGACGCCAGCGCGGTGGCGAGGTCGCCGCCGGCCTGATGCCAGCCGACGATCGCGTCGTACCGGTTCTGATCCAGCGCTTCCCCGTACAGCGCGGGCGGATCGAGCGCGAGCACCGACGCCGAGATGCCGACGCTGCGCAATTGATCGGCCGCAGTGTTGGCCACCGCCACCGACGTCGGATCGTTCGCGGCGACACCGAGCACCAGCGTGAGCGGCTGACCGTCCTTGGTGATGCGGCCGCGGTTGTTGTCCGGGAGCCGGTGTTCCCGGCGTCGACGGCGGCGGCGTCTCGACGGGCTGCACCTGGTACCCGGCCGTCGGCGAGCAGCGCCAGCGCGTCCTCCTTCGTCATCGCGGGCGGGGCCGTCGGCATGTAGCCGGGATCCGACGGGGAGCGCACCTGCGCCTGCGCCAGTGTCACGGTGTTGTCGCTGCCCGCGCCGACCGACGGCCAGCAGGTCGACGTCGAGCAGACCCAGAATCGCCTTGCGCACTTGGGAATCCGCGAGTGCGGGCTGCTGCGCCCGCAACGTCAGCTGCATGACGCGCGGCGTCACGATGCGGGCGGTGCGTACGTCGGGGATCGCGCTCAACTGGGCGAACGCGGCCTGCACCGCCGTGCACCTGGGCCACCTGGGTGTCGCCGTTGCGGATCGAATCGGCGAGCGCTGCCGGCGCACCGCCGCGCCGGAACAAGACCAGGTCCGGCTTGGCGGGCACGCCCCAGTAGCGGTCGTTGCGCGCCAACAGGATCTCGTCGCGTTGCGGGTCGATGCTCTCCACCCGGAACTGGCCGCCCGTCACCGGCAACGCCCGCACCAGACCGGCGGCGAAACCACCGGGCACGTCCTTGACGATGTGCGCGGGCAGGATGTCGTTGAACAGTTCGCGCCATGCCGGGTACGGCTGCGAGAACGTGACGACCGCCGTCTTGCCGCCCTCGACGGACTGCACGCCGGTGATCAGGTCGTAGCCCGCGGGGTCGACGACACCGGGCTCGCCGACCATCTGCCGCCAGAGGTACCAGTAGTCGTCGGCGGCGATCGGGGCGTTGTCGGTCCACTGCGCCTCGGGCCGGATCTTGTAGGTGACGGTGAACGGCTCCTCACTGGTCACCTCCGCCGACACCAGCAGCGTGGTGTCGAGTTCCCACCGCGAGCCCGGTCGGCGACGCCGGATCGGGAATCGGCCGGAACGAACTGGGCAGCACCAGCGAGGAGATGGCGGCGTTCACCGGTGACTGATCGGACAGCAGATGCGAGTTGAACCCCGGGCCGATCGAGTCGATTGCCATGATGATCTGCGTCGCCTTCGTCGGCGGCGGTGGCGTGCTCTCCGAAGTCTCGGTGCTCTGCGGCGCGGGCGGCGGGCTGACGGTGCAGGCGCGTCACCAACAGCAACGCCGAGGTCAACGAGCCGACGACGCGGGCTAGGCGTCGTGAGGTCGTCGGCACGCTGTTCAGGTTATCGGCCTGCGCTCAGGCACTCGTCACGCCTCAGTTGCGGGCCTTGGCGCGTGCCTTGGCGCGGGCCCGCAGGCTGGCGACCAACTCGACCTTGCGGACGCGCACGATCTCCGGCGTGACCTCGACGCACTCGTCCTCCGCGCAGAACTCCATGGCCAGTTCGAGGCCGAGTTCCATCGGTCGGGCGAGCGTCTCGAAGACGTCGGCGGTCGAGGACCGCATGTTGGTCAGCTTCTTCTCGCGGGTGACGTTGACGTCGAGGTCCTCGGCGCGGGGGTTGATGCCCGACCACCTGGCCCTCGTAGGTGTCATCACCGGGCTCGACGAAGAACTGGCCGCGATCCGACAGCTGGGTCATCGCGAACGGCGTCACCTTGCCGGTGCGGTCGGACACCAGCGACCCGGTATGACGCGCGCGGATCTCTCCCGCCCACGGCCGGTAACCGTCGAACACCGCGTTGGCGATGCCGGTGCCGCGCGTCAAGGTCAGGAAGTCGGTGCGGAAGCCGATGAGCCCGCGGCTGGGCACGATGAAGTCCATCCGGACCCACCCCGCCGCGTGGTTGGCCATCTCCTCCATGCGGCCCTTGCGGGCGGCCATCAGCTGCGTGACGGCGCCGACGAACTCCTCGGGACAGTCGATGGTCATCGCCTCGAACGGCTCGTGCAGCTTGCCGTCGATGGTCCGGGTGACCACCTGCGGCTTGCCGACGGTCAACTCGAAGCCTTCGCGACGCATCTGCTCGACGAGGATCGCCAGCGCCAGCTCACCGCGGCCCTGCACCTCCCAGGCATCGGGCCGGTCGATGTCGACGACCTTGATCGACACGTTGCCGACCAATTCGCTGTCCAACCGGGACTTGACCATGCGTGCGGTCAGCTTGTGGCCGGAGACCTTCCCGGCCAGCGGCGAGGTGTTGGTGCCGATGGTGACCGAGATGGCGGGTTCGTCGACGGTGATGCGGGGCAGCGCATGCGCGTGATCCGGATCGGCCAGCGTGTCGCCGATCATGATCTCGGGCATGCCCGCGACGGCGACGATGTCGCCGGCGATCGCCTCGTCGGTCGGGCGGCGGTCAACGCCCTCGGTGGCGAGCAGTTCGGTGATCTTGGCGGTCGTGATGACTGGGTGACCGTCCACCTCGCGCATCCACGCGACCTGCTGGCCCTTGCGCAGCTTGCCCTTGTAGATGCGGACGAGCGCCAGGCGGCCGAGGAACGCCGAGGCGTCGAGGTTGGTCACCAGCGCCTGCAGCGGGGCCTCGGGATCACCCTGCGGCGCAGGGATGTGCTCCATGAGGACGTCGAACAGCGGATCGAGGTTCTCCCCGTCCGGGTTTTCGCCGTTGGCGGGCTCGACGGTGCTGGCGATGCCGGCACGACCGGATGCGTACAGAACGGGAAGTCCGAGGGCGTCCTCGGCCGCCGTCTGCGCCTCCGCATCGAGGTCCGACGCGACGTCGAGCAGCAGGTCGTGGCTCTCGGAGACGACCTCGGCGATGCGGGCGTCGGGACGGTCGGTCTTGTTGACCACCAGGATCACCGGCAGATGGGCCGACAGCGCCTTGCGCAGCACGAACCGCGTCTGGGGCAGCGGGCCCTCCGAGGCGTCGACGAGCAGCAACACGCCGTCGACCATGGACAGGCCGCGCTCCACCTCGCCGCCGAAGTCCGCGTGCCCCGGGGTGTCGATGACGTTGATCACCGTCATCGAGCCATCGGGGTGCTGCCGGTGCACCGCGGTGTTCTTGGCCAGGATGGTGATGCCCTTTTCCTTCTCCAGGTCACCGGAGTCCATCAGGCGCTCGATGGCGTCGTCGCCGCGATGGCTCAGCGCCCCCGATTGCCGCAGCATGGCATCGACGAGCGTCGTCTTGCCATGATCGACATGGGCGACGATGGCTACGTTGCGAAATTCAGGGCGAGCATCCACTACAGGATTGTCGCAGCGCGGGTATGCATTCGCGAAAACGGCGGAAGGGTCACGTGAAGTTCAGCAAGCTCGCGAAGTTCGAACCCAAGAAGAAGTGCTGTCGCAGCAAACCGCGGTGCAAACGCTGTCCAGTGGTGCTGCACAAGGTTCGCAAAGCCGAGCACTCCGGCATCCGCGGCAAGGAGCTCGAGAAGGTGTTCAAGCGCGCGAGAAAGTCCTGACGACCTCGCAGAACATCGGCGTACGGTGGATATGTCCGACGCTGGCTGGAGGATCGATATGACCGTTTACGAAGTAGGAACCATCGCTCTCGTCGTGTTGATAGCCACTGCGGCCACCGCGGCGATCTACCTTGGTCTGCTGAATTGGATCGGTGCGTTCTACGTCGTGCGGTGTGCGGCATGTCACCACTTGACGTTCTCGTCCGCCAACGAGACGCAGGCCTCCTGCGCGCATTGTCGCCACCCGGCGCTGCTGCATCCGATGTACGCCGTGCGCCATCCGCACACGGTGCGCGTGGTCGAGGACAGGCTCCGGTACTAGCCCCTACGGGGTCGACAAGAGGACCAGCACGCGGCCCTCGTCCGAGGGCTCCGGGAAGTCGTGCGGATCCAAGCCGTAGTACGTCGACTGGTCCTCGGTGATCTCGTCGATCACCCTGCCCTGACCGCGCACGACGCCGTCGGGCGAATCCCGCATCAGGCCGATGAAGTCTGACACGGTCATCGACTCGGCCAGCAGCAGCGCCTCGCCACCCGACGCCAGGTCGACGAGAACGCCCGCGCCTGCGTAATTGTTGCCGCCGCGGCCTGTGCCCTTTGGCGCCCAGTACACCGGCCCGGCTGCGATGGCGCCGTCGACCCGGAAGTACTGCCCCGCATGACCTTTCGCGTCGTCTGCCGTAACCACGGGTAACGCGGCAATGCGGCGGTCTTCCTGCCAGAACATGATCGCGAGCGGAATGCAGACGACCGCGTAACACGTCACGACGAGCATCAGCACGGGCTTCCAGGCGATCTCCCAGCCGAGCCGGGCGGGTGACATCCCGGTGGCGGACAGGCCGGAGTCGAGCTTGGTCCGCCCGAAACGGAAGACGTACCAGGCTAATCCGCGCGCCAGCGCCATCAGCGCGATGATCACCATTCCGACGATTCCGGTGATCCGCGAGTAGAACGTGCTGTCGCCCTCGTCGAGGCTGAAGAACCACATGGACAACGGGATCGGCAGCGTCAGCAGGAGCAGCAGGGCGTAGGACGGGTGACTGGTCAGGTACTCGTAGCTCACCCTGGCGCGCCGGTTGGCCACCATCACGTCGACGTCGCCGCCGATCGGGACGCGCACCATCGGCGCCCACGACCCCCGGACGATGCGCGGACGGATCAGCCCGCGCACGAAGAAGAACCCGGTGACCAGCGCGAGCACCAGCGCGCCCCAGAACGCCGCGGGCACGGACTCACCGGTGCCGGGGACGCCGAACGCGCCGCGGCCGTCGATCACCTTGCCGACGAAGAACGCCAGCGGCATGACGAAGAACAGTTCGACGAGCCAGATCTGGATCAGCTGGGGGATCCGGGAGCCGACCCGATCGAAGGCGAGCACACCGCCCCAGATGAACCGAAGTATGCCCACGAGCAGGAGACGATATCGTGCGCGCGGGGCGCATGCGGCAAACCGGATGAACCCCGGCCACGTGGCGCATCGCACCACATCCGTCCCACCCGCCCCTGGGTCGGATGGTGGTGAAAATGCCCACCTTCGAGCGACTTTCGCGTTTCGATGGGGTTCGCACCCGCCGAAGTCGCGCGGAGGCGGGCACATGGCGTGTCGGTCGCTCTGGCGACGCGTGGGGCGGGTGCCTCGGCGTGGACCTAGTGGCGGCGCAGCGCGGCAGTCAACGCCGGTAGCCAGCCGCGGTCGGCGGGCACCCATGCCAAGCCGTCGAGCTCGTCGGCGGTCACCCAGCGCAGTGCGCGATGGTCGCGGGGCGCCACGGTGCCGCCCGTTCGGGTGACGAGATAGGCGCGCAAGGTGATGGTGTCGCCGAGCGGCACGTCGTGACCCAGCCGCTCCCCCACGACGACGTCGATCCCGAGCTCCTCTTCGAGTTCGCGCGCGAGGGCGTCGGCGTCGCTCTCCCCCGCCGCCACCTTGCCGCCGGGCAACTCCCACAGCCCCGCCAGCTCGGGTGGCCGTGCGCGCTGCGCCACCAGCAGTGTGTCGCCGGATGATGAGCGCTCCCGCGACCACGATCTGGTTTGGCACGGCAGCGACGGTATACCGTCGAATCATGGCTGTGTTAACGGACGAACAGGTAGACGCCGCACTGCCCGAACTCGACGGCTGGGAGCGCTCCGACGGTGCGCTGCGCCGGTCGATCAAGTTTCCCGCGTTTCTCGACGGGATCGACGCGGTGCGCCGCGTCGGCGAGCACGCCGAGCAGAAGGACCATCACCCCGACATCGACATCCGTTGGCGGACAGTGACCTTCGCGCTCGTTACGCACTCGGAGGGCGGCATCACCGACAAGGACGTCGAAATGGCGCGCGACATCAACGGGATCGTCGCCGGCTAGCGGCGATCCACCCGAGCGTCGCCAGCGTCGCCACGATGTAGACCAGGCCGGCCCAGGCCAGATACCAGGGCCGGTCGATCTGCCAGATCGTCGGCTGGGCGAAGCTCAGCAACCACGGCACGCCGATCAGGGTCAGCGCCAGCCAGCCCCAACCGAGGACGCGCGCGCCCCTGCGGTCGCGCAGCGCGCCGTGCAACAGCCAGATCATCAGCGGTATCAACCACACCCAGTGGTGGGTCCACGAGATCGGCGAGAGCAGCAGCCCGAACAGCTGGACGACGACGATGGCGCCCGAGCCGGTCGTCGGCGCCCACGGCACGCCACGCCAGAAACGCCAGCACCGCCGTCACCGCCACCGCTGCCAGCACCAGCGGTCCGTAGCCGGCGTCGTGGCCCAGGATGCGCGAGATCCCGCCGCGCCACGACTGATTGAACGACGTACCGATCGGCCCGATCCGGCTGGCGTCGCCGAGCAGGTCGGTGAAGTAGAACTTCGCCTGCTCACCGAGCACCAAGACCGACACGCCGATGGTCGCGAAGAACACCACCGCCGAGAACAGCGCCGCACCCCATCGTCGGGCTCCGACGAAGTAGAGCCCGGATATCGCGGGCGTCAGCTTCACCCCGGCGGCGAGCCCGACCAGCAGCCCGGACAGCCACCAGCGGCTGCTGTAGACGGCGTACAGCACGGCGAGCACCAGGACGACGTTGATCTGGCCGTAGTCGAAGGTGCTGCGCAGCGGTTCGGTCCAGATGCCGACCGCCGTCCACAGCATCGCGAGACGGTGATCGGAGCGGCCGAGCAGCCGAAGCGACAGCCACACCACGCCGTACAGCGCGACGATGATGCCCGACCTGCCACGCGAACGCGAGCACGCCGAACGGCACCAGGTGCAGCGGCGCGAACACGACGGCCGCGAAGGGCGGATACGTGAACGGCAGCGGGAAGTCGGGCGTCTGGTCGGCGTAGACGTAGTCGTAGAGCGGGTGACCGGTGCCGATGGTGGCCGCGCCGCCGACGTAGACGTGCAGGTCGACGAAGTTCGCGCCGTTGGACACCAGATAGGTCCAGGCGAACCGTGCCGCGACGCTGGCCGCGAACAGCAGCGGCGCCAACGTCGCCAGGCGGGTCGCGGCCCGTTTCGGCACGGGTGGGACGGGTTGATCGGTTATTCGGACGACTCTAGCGATCGGTCACGGTATGCCGTCTTGTCCATAACGGTTGCGTTAATGCCACACGTGTCACTTGAGTAACTCCAGTAACTCCGTAGCTTCGGTGGCGGACGTGCCGTCAACGGATCGGGAGAACCATGCACTTCACCAGAAAACTGTTCGCCACCAGCGTTATTGCAGCCGCGGGCGCGATCCCCGTCGCCTTGGCCCTCAGCGCTCCGGCGATGGCCGAACCGGCACCGGCCCCGGCGCCCGCGATCCCCGGCATGCCGGGGATGCCGTTCCTCAACAACGCGCCGCAGATGTTGCAGGGCCTCGCATCGATGTTCTCCGGTGCCGCCGCGACACCCGCCGCCGCACCCGTCGCACCCGCCGCACCCGCACCCGCGGCGACCGCCTCGGTGACCCTGCCGCAGGCGCCGGCCGTGCCCGCGGCCCCCGCTGAACACGCCTGCCCTTCCTGCCGCCGCGCCCGCGGCCGTGCAGGGTCTGGTGCCCGAGGCCGAGGTGCAGTTGCCTCAGGTGCCGATGAACCCGCTGCCGCTGCCGAAGGAGCTCAGCTTCCCCGGTGACCTGGCCTCGCTGATGCCTGCCGGCACGCCGTTGGCCAACCTGCTGCCGAAGTCGGCACCGGCCGTGCCCGCCGCTGCCGCGGTTCCCGGTGCCGCCGCTGCCGCTGCGCCCGCCTTGCCGGCTGCGACGAACGGGCTGGCGCCGCTGTCGCCGCTGATGTTCCCAACCGCTGCGCTGCCCTGAGCCGTCCCGCTCTGAGCCGCTGCAACCACTGAATACACGGGGAGATTCATGTCATCGACGAGGACGCTGCTAGTCGCACTCGGCACGTCGGCCACTCTCGCGTTGGGCGGCCTCCCGGTCGCCCACGCGGAGCCGGCGGCGCCACTACCGCTGCCGATCAATGGCTTGCAGGCGCCGGGACTGCCAGCCATGCAGAGCCTCGGGCCCGCCATCCAGCAAGCGGCGGGAGATCCGACGAACGCGGCGTCGATGCTCATGGCCGCGGCCGCGGCGTTCGCGGGTAACAGTGCCGCGCCCGCCGATTCCAAGAACATCTCTGCGGCGGTCAATCAGTTCGTCGCCGACCCACAGGTGGCGCACGTACCCGCGGCGGGGGCGGCGCCTGGCACTGACGCACATCTCCCCCAGGGCGTTAACCCGGCGCATGCCGTCGGCCCCGCGCCCGATGCGGCACCCGCGGCGGCACCCGTTGCCCCTCCGGAGGCCGCGCCGGCACCCGCTCCGGACGCCGCGCCTGCGCCGGCGCCCGCTCCTGACGGCGTTCCGGCTCCGCCTGCCGAGGCCGTCGCTGCCCCGGCACCGGACGGCGCCGTCGCCCCTGGACCGGCACCCGCGCCGGAGGCGACCACGACGCAGGACTTCATGTACCCGTCGATCAGCAACGGATGCTTGGCGGACGGCGGAAACGTTCTCGCGACGGCGATTTCGGTGGCCGGGCCGGCGAAGATCCCGGCGCCGGGCCCCGGGCCGGGCCAGACGGCCTACGTGTTCACCGCGATCGGCACGCCGGGCCCCGCCGCCGAGCAGAAGCTGCCCCTCAACGTCACGTGGGTGAACCTGACGACGGGCAAGTCGGGCGGCGCCACGCTCAAGCCGCAGGCGGACATCAACCCCGACGGACCGACGACGCTGACCGCCATCGTCGACACGGGATCGGGCAGCATCATGTCGACGATCTTCGGCCAGGTCACGACCACCGAGAAGCAGTGCCAGTTCATGCCGACGATCGGCTCGACGGTCGTCCCCTGACCTCGGCCCCTCAGCGCCGAAATTGGATTCCCTGTCGTTGGGCTGCCGCTTCAACGACAGGGAATGCCATTTCGGCGGCCCGTCAGTAGGCCATGAAGAGGATCATTTCCCGGTCGTATTCGCGGCCGGGGTGTGCCTCCGCAAGGTGCGTCTGGGCCTTCTCGACCAGATCGTCCTCGTCGGAGCCGGAGATCGCTTCTCCGCACGGGCAGTTCAGATGTGTTTTCGCCATGTGTCAACGATCCCACGAGCAGGATGAGGGGCATGGAGCTATACGACGTTATGCGCACCACCGGGGCGGTCCGGCGGTTCACCGGCGACCCGCTACCCGACGACGTCCTCGAGCGAATCCTCGACAACGCCCGGTTCGCGCCCAGCGGCGGCAACCGGCAGGGCTTTCGAGTGATCGCCGTGCGCGACACCTCAACCCGCGAGGCGCTCGCCGAACTGTCGATCCCCGGCGCGCAACGCTACGTCGCGCAGATCGCCAACGGCGAAGCACCGTGGAACCCGTTGCACCCCTGCGGGGTTGACGAGGAAACCATCAAGTCGACCGAGGTGCCCCGCGGCGTGGCTGGCACGCTGCTTGGCGCCGAAGTGGTGCTGGTGATCTGCCTGAACCTCGGCGTGGCCGCCGCGTTCGACCAGCATCTCGACCGCGTTGGCGTGATCAGCGGCGCGTCGGTCTACCCGTTCGTCTGGAACGTGCTGCTGGCCGCCCGCAACGAGGGCTTCGGCGGTGTGCTGACGACGATGGTCGTGGCCAGCGAGCCGGGCGTGCGCGAGCTGCTGGGCATCCCCGATGACTACGCGGTCGCCGCGATGGTGCCGCTCGGCAAGCCCGTGCAGCAGGTGACGAAGTTGTCCCGAAGGCCGGTGGAGGAGTTCGCGACGCGCGAGCGGTTCGACGGCGCGCCGCTCTAGGCCTTCGCCCGCGCCTTCGCTGCCGCCTTGGCGGCCTTCTTGAACGACCGCACCTTGTCCAGCGAGCCGGCGTCGACGACGTCGGCCACCGACATGTGCGTGCCCGCCTTGCCGTAATCCCCGGCGGCCTCGCGCCACCCCGTCGGGGTCACCCCGTACTGCTTGCCAAGCAGCGCCAGGAAGATCTTGGCCTTCTGCTCACCGAACCCGGGCAGAGCCTTGAGCCGACGCAACACCTCGCGCCCATCGGGGTCGCCAGCCGTCCAGACCGCGGCGGCGTCTCCGTCGTAGTCGTCGACGATGGCCTGCGCCAGGCTCTGCAGCCGCTTACCCATGGATCCCGGAAACCGATGCACCGCAGGGCGTTCCGAACACAACGCGATGAACTTCTCGGGGTCGTAGTCGGCGATCTCGCGGGCGTCGAGGCCGCCCATCCGGTCGGCGATCTTCTTCGGCCCGGCGAACGCGACCTCCATCGGAATCTGCTGATCGAGCATCATCCCGACCAGCAGCGCAAAGGCATTCGACTCGAGCAGCGCATCGGCTGCCGGATCTTGAACTAGCTGCAGTTTCGCCACACGGCCAGTCTAGGACCACCCAATGCCGGCGTACTCCGTCGTCGCAGCCGCTGAAGTCGCAACGAATGACAATTTGCTACGCCTGTGTCGGTGGAGTGTGCGAACGTGTACGGGATAACCAGTGGATTTGCCCGTAGGAGGTGGCTATGAGACGGGTGGTTACACCACTTCTTGCAGCGGTGGTTACTGCTATTGCCTTGGCCGCCACGGCCAATGCCGTACCAGACCAGGGCACGCCGGCATTCGACGAATACATGCAGGGGCTCGAACGTAATGGCTACCACCTGAATCCAGACACCGCGTGGCGGGTTGCTCACCAGGCGTGTATCGGCGGAATACCGGGATACATCGGTTTGGAACTGGCCGCGCAAGGGGTGATCGGCCCCGGAGCACAGGAACGGGTGATGGACGTGGCGAGAAAGTACGCCTGTCCGGTTCAGTAATCAGCGGGCGTGTGGTGAGCTGCTGATCGAGCATCACCCCGAGCAGCAGCGCAAGGCATTCGACTCCAGCAGCGCGTCGTCCGCCGGATCTTGAACCAGCTGGAGCTTCCCCATCGGCCCAATCTATGGTGACGACAACCGCCCAGAAGCTGTGAGGTGATATGCCGGGCGAGATCGCGCTTGCACTGGCAGCGGCCCTCATTCTGGCCACGGTCGCCGCCGCGGTCATCGCGGTGCGCACCCGTCGGGTCGTCGCAACCCCCACCGAGCGCGCCGTCCACGCCGCACTGCACACCGCCTCGCTGGCGGCCCGCGCCCTGCGCCATGGGCTCGACGCCGACTCGGCGCAGCGGGCCGTGCCGCATCTGCGTCAACTCACCGGCGCCGACGCCGTCATCCTGTTCGACGAATCCGGCCAGGGGTCGGCCCGCGACCCGTCGGACAAGTCGACGTGGACATCGGACGCCCTAGCGGCCGCCGAGCACGCCGCCAACGAGGCGCTGGCCGGCCAACGGCGGATCATGTCCAAGCACCTGGCTGGCGCGATCATCGCGCAACCACTCCTCACCGACGACGGCGACGTCATGGGCGTGCTCGTCACGATGACGTCCCGCGAGCCAGGGCCGGGCATGTTGGGCGCCATCGGCGAGGTCGCCCGCTACGCGGCCAGCCAGCTCGAACTCGCAGACCTCGACGCCTCCCGGGCACGGCTGGACCGCGCCGAGGTGTTGGCACTGCGCGCCCAGATCAGCCCGCACTTCATCTACAACGCGCTCAACACCATTGCCTCGTTCGTGCGCACGGATCCCGACCGCGCCCGCGAGCTGATCCTCGAATTCGCCGACTTCACCCGCTACTCGTTCCGGGCGGCCGGCCAGTACACGACGCTCGCCGAGGAGCTGCGCAACATCGACCGCTACCTGACGCTCGAGCGGGCCCGCTTCGGCAGCTCCCTCAACGTGCGGCTGCAGGTCGCGCCCGAGATGCTCAACGTCGTCGTCCCCTTCCTCGCGTTGCAGCCGTTGGTGGAGAACGCGGTCCGGCACGGACTCGCCGGCCGGGGCGGGGGCACCGTCGAGATCGTTGCCCGCGACGACGGCACCGATTGCGTCATCACCGTCGAGGATGACGGGGCCGGCATGGATCCCAACGCCTTGCGCTCGGGCCCCGCCGACGCGCTCGCCGACGCCCCGGATGCCGGCGACCATTCCGCCCACGTCGGCCTGACGAATGTGGACCATCGCCTGCGCGCGGCATTCGGCAACGATTACGGTCTGGTGGTCGAGACAGCGGTGGACGCGGGCACCAAGGTGATCATGCGAGTCCCGAAGTTCCGGTCGGGTGTCCGGGCCGGCGGAGGTGCGATCAGGTGAGCAGGCCCCCCGGGAAGGCGCCATCGCTGAAGACACTGACGGTGCTCGCGGTCGACGACGAGGCGCCCGCGCTCGACGAACTGGCCTTCCTGCTCGGCGAACACCCCGAGATCGCCGAGGTGTGCCGTGCCGGCGACGCGACGTCCGCACTGCGCGAACTGAACCGCCGCACCATCGATGCGGTGTTCCTGGACATCAACATGCCGGGCCTCAGCGGCCTCGAACTGGCCAACGTGTTGACCAACTTCTCGTACCGTCCCGCCGTGGTGTTCGTGACGGCACACGACGACAAGGCGGTCTCCGCATTCGACGTCGGTGCGGTCGACTACCTACTCAAACCCATCCGCCAGAGCCGACTCGACGAAGCGGTGCGCCGGGTGCTGGCCGCGCGCTCCGACACCGCAGCCGACAACACCGACCAGGACGAAGACCCCGACGTGATCCCGGCCGAGCTCGGCGGCATCACCCACCTCGTGCCACGGTCGAGCATCGGCTGGGTGGAGGCCGAAGGGGACTACGCGCGGCTGCATTCGGCGTCGGGTGCGCATCTGGTGCGGATACCGCTCAGCGTCCTCGAATCACGTTGGCAGGACCGGGGTTTCCAGCGTATTCACCGCTCCTACCTGGTCGCGCTACGGCTCGTGGTCGGTTTACGAACCTCGGACGGCGCGGTGTTGGTCCGGTTGCGCGCGAACGGCGCCTCCCCCGCCGTGGAACTCCCCGTCAGCAGGCGTCAGGCGCGCGAGCTGCGCGACCGGCTGGTCCGCGACCCGATGCGCAATCTGCGGCCCGCGGATCCGGCGGGCAGGGGCGAAGCGACCGGGGGTTTGGGCGATGACTAGCGGACGCCCGCAACGCGAGCGCGTGGTCCTCGCCCATCGCAGGGGCGCACGAAACATCCGCACGCGTGTGGAAGTGCAGGAGCAGACGCTGGTCGGCGACGCCTTCGTGCGGGGACTGGTGCGCGCTCAGCTCGGGTTGGCGCTGCGGCTGGCCGCCGTGGCGGTGTGCTCGGTCGCCGTAATCCCCTTGCTCATTGGCGCCTTTCCCGAGATCGCCGCGGTGCGGGTGTTCGGCATCCGGCTGAATTGGCTCCTCCTTGCCGTGCTGGTCTATCCGGTGCTGTACGGGGTGGGCAGGCTCTACGTGCGGCTGGCCGAGCAGAGCGAACGGGACTTCGTGCGCGTCGTCGACGGCGAACCGGAATGACGGGCGCACCGTTGACTGCGGCGGCGTTGCTCGCCGCCGCGATAGCGACCGTCGCGATCGGCTTCTACGGAATACGCCTGTCCCGCACGACCTCTGACTTCCTCGTCGCGTCCCGCAGCATCGGACCGCAGTGGAATGCCGCCGCGGTGTCGGGCGAATACCTGTCCGCCGCTTCGTTTCTCGGTGTGGCCGGTCTCATCGCCAAGTACGGCGCCGATGCGCTGTGGTATCCGGTCGGATTCACGGCGGGCTATCTCGGGCTGTTGCTATTCGTCGCCGCGCCACTGCGCCGCTCGGGCGCATACACTGTGCCCGACTTCGCGGAGTTCCGGCTGAGCTCGGCACGGTTGCGCAGGGTCGCGATGTTGGTGGTGGTGGTGATCTGCGTGTTCTACCTGGTCCCCCAGTACCAGGGCGCCGGGCTCGCGCTGAAAACCCTTCTCGGCTTTCCGGTTTGGGTGGGTCCGGTGGCCGTCGGCGCCATCGTGATCGCCAACGTGGTCGGCGGCGGGATGCGGTCGATCACGTTCGTGCAAGCCTTCCAATACTGGCTGAAGCTCACCGCCATCGCCGTCCCTGCGCTGGCCCTGCTCACCGTGTTCCTGCGCGACGGCACCGACCTGGCAGGGCCGTTGCCCCCGACCGTCCAGCAGCAGACGACGGTGACCGTCGAGACCGACGTGGTGGTGCAGGTGGCCGAGCCGGCGGGGATCAGCGCGATCGGCACGATCGACGGCCGGCACGTCGGCGGTGGACCGTTTCCCGCCCCGGGCCGGTACACGCTCGAGCAGGGGACGACGCTGACGTTGGCGGCTGGGTCGGCGACACCGGTCGTCGACGGTGCGCCGAGCGCGGGCGACGATTGGCTGGCATCCGGCGGTGGACTGGGCGGGGAGCACCCGTCGTATCAGGTTCTTTCGATCATCGTCGCCACGTTCCTCGGCACCATGGGTCTGCCGCACGTGCTGGTCCGCTTCTACACCAACCCCGACGGCCGAGCGGCCCGGCGCACCGCCCTTGCGGTCATCGCGCTGCTGTCGCTGTTCTACCTGTTTCCCACGCTGCTCGGCGTGTTCGCCCGACAGTTCGTGCCGCAGCTTCTGATCACGGGCACGGCCGACGCCGCGGTACTCCTGTTGCCCAGCGCGGCGATCGGCGGTGTCGCGGGCGCCGGTCTCGCCGCCCTCGTCGCTGCCGGCGCGATCGCCGCCTTCCTTGCGACGTCGTCGGGTCTGCTGGTCAGCATCGCGGGCGCCTTGGCCACCGACGTATTGCGAGGCCGCGTCCGTGACTTCCGGGTCGCCGCGCTCATCGGTGGCATGGTCCCGATCCCGCTCGCGCTGCTCGCGTCGTCGCTGGAGCTGTCCCGCAGCGTGGGCCTGGCCTTCGCCGTCGCCGCGTCGACACTGTGTCCGCTATTGGTGCTGGGGATCTGGTGGCGGGGACTGACGAGTGTCGGAGCAGCGTGGGGACTGGCCGTAGGCGGTGTGTCCTCCGGAGTGGCAACGACTTTGGCGATCACCGGCGCCGTCGACCAATACGTCCTCGGCGGCTGGCCCGCGGTGATCATCGGCTACCCGGCCGCCGTCAGCGTTCCGCTCGCCTTCCTCACGATGATCCTGGTCAGCCGCTTCACGCGGGCATCCGTGCCGCCCGACGTCGCGCAGATCTTCGCCAGAATGCACGTCCCCGAGCGGCTTGGCATGGGCGTCGAGCGACTGCCCGCAGGCTGACCGCTCGTCGCCGCCGATCTACCGCTCACCGCACCGGTCCCCGGCTTCACCGTGTCGACACTCGGAAGAGCGGGTATGTGACTCACATCTCATTTAACTTCGGCCCGGAGCCGATTCACAGACGAGGTCAGGAGTCACCGTGCCCGAAACCGACTATCCACCCCGGGAAGCGCCCACCCCCGGCGGTGACCGGTTCCTGGAGATCCAGGCCAGTCCCGAATTCCAAGAACTGCGAAGCAGACTGCGACGCTTCGTCTTCCCAATGAGCGCAGTGTTCCTGCTGTGGTACGCGGCCTATGTGGTGCTCGGCGCGTTCTTCCACGACTTCATGGCCACCCCCGTATTCGGCAACGTCAACGTCGGCCTGCTCATCGGCCTCGGCCAGTTCCTGTCCACCTTCATCATCACCGGCATCTACGTGCGATTCGCCAACCGTGAAATCGATCCGCGCGCCGAAGCCATCAGGTCCGAGCTGGAAGGCCGCGCATCGTGAATCTCTTGGCAGCCGCCGCTGAAACGGTCGGCAACCCCGCCGCCAACATCGGCATCTTCGCGCTGTTCGTCGCGATCACCCTCTACATCGTCATCCGCGCCAGCAAGAAGAACACCACGGCGGCCGAGTTCTTCACGGCGGGCCGCTCGTTCACCGGACCGCAGAACGGCGTCGCCATCTCCGGCGACTACCTGTCGGCGGCCAGCTTCCTCGGCATCGCGGGCGCCATCGCCGTCTATGGCTACGACGGCTTCCTGTATTCGATCGGCTTCCTCGTCGCCTGGCTCGTCGCACTGCTGCTGGTAGCCGAATTGCTGCGCAACGCAGGCAAATTCACGATGGCCGACGTGCTGAGCTTCCGACTCAAGCAACGTCCGGTACGACTTGCCGCCGCGACCACCACCCTGGCCGTATGCCTGTTCTACCTGCTGGCCCAGATGGCAGGCGCCGGTGGGTTGGTCGCGTTGCTGTTGGACGTCACCAGCAGCATCGGCCAGGCCCTGGTGATCGCGGTCGTCGGCTTGCTGATGATCGTCTACGTGCTGATCGGTGGGATGAAGGGCACCACCTGGGTGCAGATCATCAAGGCCGCCCTGCTGATCGGCGGCGCCGCGTTGATGACGGTGATGGTGCTGGCCAAGTTCGGCGTGAACTTCTCCGAGATGCTCGGCGCCGCCCAGACCGCGGTGTCGGACTCCAGCAGCGAGGCAGTGGCCAAACGCGACGTGCTCGCTCCGGGCGCGCAGTACGGCGCATCGCTGACGTCGCAGATCAACTTCATCTCGCTGGCGCTGGCCCTGGTGCTCGGCACGGCGGGTCTGCCGCACGTGCTGATGCGCTTCTACACGGTGCCCACTGCCAAGGAAGCCCGCCGCTCGGTCGTCTGGGCGATCGCGCTGATCGGCGCCTTCTACCTGTTCACCCTGGCACTGGGCTACGGCGCCGCCGCACTCGTCGGGCCCGACCGCATCCTGGCGGCGCCGGGCGCGCAGAATTCGGCGGCCCCGCTGCTGGCGTTCGAACTCGGCGGCGTGGTCCTGCTCGGCATCATCTCCGCGGTGGCGTTCGCGACGATTCTCGCTGTGGTCGCCGGACTGACGATCACCGCGGCGACGTCGTTCGCGCACGACATCTACGCCAGCGTGTTGAAGAGCCACCAGGTGACCGAGGCGGAGCAGGTGCGGGTTTCCCGCATCACCGTCGTCGTCCTCGGCATCCTGGCGATCGGCCTCGGCATCCTCGCCAATGGACAGAACATCGCGTTCCTGGTGGCACTGGCCTTCGCCGTGGCGGCCGCCGCGAACCTGCCGACGATCCTCTACTCGCTGTACTGGCGGCGGTTCAACACCCGCGGCGCCCTGTGGAGCATGTACGGCGGCCTGATCTCGACCATCGTGCTGATCATCTTCTCCCCCGCCGTCTCGGGCGCGAAGACGGCGATGCTGCCCAGCGTGGACTTCGCGTGGTTCCCGCTGGCCAACCCGGGCATCGTGTCCATCCCGCTGGCGTTCATCCTTGGCATCGTCGGCACGCTGACGTCGCCGGACGACGAGGATCCCGAGATCGCCGCGGAAATGGAGGTGCGGTCGATGACCGGATACGGCGCGGAGAAGGCGTCAGCGCACTGAGGTCAAGCGCACTGAGTTCGCGGAATAAGGCACCGGGAAGGCGTCGCTATTCTTCAGCGTGGCCGAAACCTCGATGAAGACGCGCTTCGCCTTCCCGCTGTTGGCCTATGCCTTCGCGGCGATCATGGTTGGCACCACGCTGCCGACGCCGATGTACGCGCTGTACGCCGAGCACATGCACTTCGCGGTGCTCACCACCACCGTGATCTACGCGACCTATGCCGGCGGCGTGCTGTTCGCCCTCCTGGCGTTCGGCCGGTGGTCCGACGCGATCGGGCGACGACCGGTTCTGCTGGCCGGCGTGGTGTTCGCGTTGTCCAGCGCCGTCGTCTTCCTCGTCGCGGACTCCGTGCCGCTGCTGTTGGTCGGCCGTGTGCTGTCCGGCCTCTCAGCCGGAATCTTCACCGGGACGGCGACGGCCGCCGTCATCGAGGCAGCACCACCGAACTGGCGCACCAAGGCGGCCGCGGTGGCGACGGTCGCCAACATCGGCGGGCTGGGCACCGGACCGCTACTGGCCGGACTGTTGGTGGAGTACGCGCCTGCACCGCTGCACCTGAGTTTCATCGTGCACATCGTGTTGGCGCTGTTGGCTGGCGCGGCGGTGCTGATCGTCCCGGAAACCTCCGAACGTTCCGGCAGCATCGGCCTGCAGCGATTGTCGGTGCCGGTCGAGGTCCGCACGATCTTCGTCATCGCGGCGCTGGCGGCGTTCGCGGGCTTCGCGGTAACGGGCCTGTTCACCGCGGTCGCGCCGTCGTTTCTGGCCAACGTCGTCGGCATCGACAACCACGCCGTCGCCGGCCTGATCGCATGCTCGATCTTCGCCGCGTCAGCGGTGACGCAGGTCGCCGCGCGCAACATGAATCCGCAGCGCGCGGTCGCCGTCGGCTGCGCAATTCTCGTCGTCGGCATGGTGATTCTTGCCGTGGCGCTGCAATTTTCGTCGCTTGCGGGTCTGATCGCCGCCACCGTGGTGTCCGGCATCGGGCAGGGCATGAGCTTCTCCCGCGGTTTGGCCGCCGTCTCCGAACTGACCCCGCCCGAGCGTCGCGCGGAGGTCAGCTCCACCTACTTCGTCGTCGCGTACGTCGCCATCTCGCTGCCCGTCGTCGGCGAGGGACTGGCGGCTCAGCACTGGGGTTTGCAAACGGCAGGCGTGACCTTCGCCGTCGCCGTGGCGATCCTGTCGATGATCTGCCTGGCCGCGATTCTGGTGCAGGAGCGACGCCAGTCCCGGTCCGAGGTGTCCGCCCACATTTGAGTGGTTCTACCTACACCGATCGTGGCGGCGCGCGCCTAGATTTCACACCATGCCGCTCACGTTCCCCAGCGCCGCCGACATCGAGGCGAGCACACCGGCCGACCGCGACAGGGCCATCGACGTCATCCGCATCGCGGCGCTGGTCGGCGTCGTCGCCGGGCACGCCATCATGGCGACCAGCATCATCACCGACGACGACGTGTTCATCTGGGGCAACCTCCTCACCACGTCAGTGGTGTTCCAAGCGCTGACCTGGGTGTTCCAGATCATGCCGCTGTTCTTCTTCGCGGGCGTCGCGGCTTCGGTCGGGTCGTACCCGCCACCCGGCGGCAGCTGGGGCGGTTGGCTGATGAAGCGGTGCACCCGGCTGTATCGGCCGGTGTTCTACTACCTCGCCTTCTGGGCGGTGGCGCTGCTCGTGCTGCACCGGCTGCTGCCCGAGCACGTCTACGACCCGATCGCCGGGATCAGCATCCAGCTGCTGTGGTTCCTCGGCGCCTACGTGCTGGTGCTGGCGGCGATGCCGCTGCTGGCCCGCATCACCACCGTCGGACGTCTGATCGCCGGGGTCGTCGGGGTGTACACCCTCGTCGCGGTGGTCGACGTCGTCCGCGTCACCGACCCCGGCTGGTCGACGATCGGGTACCTGAACCTGGCCGCGTGGCTCATCCCCGGCATGTTCGGGGTCGCGTACCGGCGTCGCTTGATCACCACCGGCACGGCAGCGCGCCTGGGCGTGGCGATGTTCGCGGTCAACCTCGGCTTACTGTGGATCGGCCCCTACGAGCTGAGCCTGGTCGGCATCGAATCCCAACAACTCAAGAACATGACGCCACCGTCGTTGCTGCTGGCCGGGCACGCAATCATGCTGTGCGCGTTCGCCATTGCCGCGGCCCCCGCGATCGGCCGATGGGCGCGCCGGCCGCGAGTGTGGCGGCTCGCCGTGATCGGGAACACCGGCGCGATGACGCTGTACCTGTGGCACATGCCGGTTCTGCTGGGCGTGCATCTCGCCTTCGACTACCTCGGTCTCCCGCGCTATCCCGGTCAACCGCACTTCCTGGTGCTCGGCATCGTTCAGCTCGTCGTCGTGAGCGTGCTGGTGGCCGCGACGTTCGTGGTGCTGCGGCCGCTGGAGACCGATCCGCTGCCGCTGTGGGACGGCGGCAACGTCACGCGCCCCGGCCAGCGCAGTGCAGCAGTGGGCACCCTGCTGTGCATCGCGGGTGCGGCCACCCTGGCTTCGGTCGGGTGGGGGCTGAAAGAGCAAGGGCTCTTGTGCATTTCGGTGCTGCTGCTGGCGCTGTTCGGCGCTCGGCGACTCGCCGACCAGACCCCCGCCGACGCCGTGGCGGAGGTCGGCTAGCCGCTCTTGCGCCGGAACTCGCGGCGGCTCTGCTCGGGGCCGTGCACCTTCGGTTGCTTCTTGCCGCCGTCCCTGTGGGCGGCGCCGCCCGCCGAGCTGGCCTTCTTGCGTTCCAGCGCTTCGCGGAACTTGCGCTTGTTCTCGTCCTCGGGTTCGTCGGCCATGTTCGCAGGGTAGCGCGCGGGCGGCGGCGGCGTCGCGCGGATTACCCACAGTCGCGGGGATTCAGCGGATGCCGGGCGGGAGACCGTAAACGTGCGAGATCGGCAGGGTCAGCAGCACGCGGCGGTCCTCGACCATCGCGCGCCGGTACTCGTCCCAGTCGGGGTGCTCACCGGCGATGTTGCGGTACAACGCAATCAGCGCCTCGACGGTGTCGTCGTCCGGTGATGCCGCAGGCGGCGTGAGGATCGCGTCACCCTCGGCCACCGCGTACGCCCAGCCGTCGTCGGACCGCACGTGAATCGACGCGCGCGGGTCGCGGCGCAGGTTGCGGGTCTTGGCCCGCGGCTCGGTGATCGACACCTGGATGGCGACGTTGCGCGGATCGAAGTGATAGGAGACGTTCGACAGCTGCGGCCTGCCGTCGCGCTTGATGGTGGCCAACACCCCGAGCGAGTTGCCGCTGATCACGGCCAACAACTTGTCATCGAATACGTGCCGCGTCATGCCAGCCAGCCTACGGCTGCGTGCCGCGAAGCCGACCGGATTGGACCACCGCGTCCCTACGATGAGGACATGACCGCCATCCACGGCGACACTCTCGAGGGCGTCTGGGCACTGCTGGAGTTCCGATGACGCGCTACGCGGCGTTCCTGCGCGGCGTCAACGTCGGCGGCGTGAACCTCAAGATGGCCGAGGTCGCCGACGCACTCACCGCGGCGGGATTCACCGCCGTCAAGACCGTACTGGCCAGTGGCAACGTGTTGCTGGACAGCAAGTCGTCGGTGACCGCCGTGCGCACGAAAGCCGAAGCGGCGCTTCGCGAGACGTTCGGCTACGACGCGTGGGTACTGGCCTACGACCTCAAGACCGTCGCAGCGATCTCCAAGGCCTACCCCTTCGAGCGGGAGGTCGAGGGCTACCACTCCTACGTCACGTTCGTGACCGACGCGAAGGTGCTCGACGAACTGGCGGAGCTGGCCGCCGAAACGGGTCCCGACGAGAAGATCGAGCGCGGCGAGGGGGTGGTCTACTGGCAGGTGTCTCGGACCGGCACCCTGAACAGCACGATCGGCAAGACCATGGGCAAGAAGCGGTACAAGTCGTCGACGACCACCCGCAACCTCCGGACCATCGACAAGGTGCTCAAAGCCTGAGCTTCGGTAAGTTCGCGACCGTGAGTTCAGAACCCAGGATCGACGGCGCCGCGCTGACCGGCGTCTCGGAGACCGCCTTGTTGACGTTGAAGGTGCGGGCCACCGAAGCCCGTAGACCCGACGGCGTCATCGACGATCCGATGGCGATCCAACTGGTCGACGCCATCGACTACGACTACGCCAAGTTCGGCTTCACCCGCCGCCAGGACATGGCGCTGCGCGCGCTGGCGTTCGACGAGGCGACCCGGTCCTATCTGTCCGACCACCCGGCGGCCACGGTCGTCGCGTTGGCGGAGGGCCTGCAGACCAGCTTCTACCGCATCGAGGCCAGCGGGGTCGAGCGACCGATTCCGCTGGCTGACCGTCGATCTGCCGCCGATCATCGACCTACGGAACCAGCTGTTGCCGACGTCGGAGCGGATCACGGTGTGCGCTCAGTCCGCGCTGGACTACGGCTGGATGGACGCGGTCGACGACTCCGAGGGAGTGTTCATCACCGCGGAGGGACTGCTCATGTATCTGCAGCCCACCGAGGCGATGGGCCTGATCACCGAGTGCGCGAAACGGTTCCCCGGCGGCCGGATGATGTTCGACCTGCCGCCGTCGTGGTTCGCGTTCTGGGCGCGCCGCGGGATGCGGACGTCGCTGCGCTACAAGGTGCCGCCGATGCCGTTCGCGATGTCGGCTGCGGAGGCCGCGCGCCTCGTCGACGTCGTACCGGGGGTCCGTGCCGTGCACGACGTGCCCTTCCCCCGCGGCCGCGGCGCCGTGCTGAACGCAGCGATGTGGGCCGTGCAGCGAATCCCGCTGCTGGACCCGGTGCGCCCGGCGACCACCCTGCTGGAGTTCGGCTAGCTAACCGAACGCCGCCTCCACGTAGCGCAGCGCGGCCGCCTTGCTGACCCCCATCGCGCGCGCGGTCACCACGTAGGAGTGCGCCGCGGACGCCATCGCCGAATCCGACGGATCCGCGCGCGCCACGAAAGTGCCGAATCTGCCTCGAGTTTCGAGCAGCCCGGCAGCCTCCAGCTCGCGATAGGCGCGCGCGACGGTGTTCACCGCCATGTTCATCTCGACGGCCAACTCTCGAACAGTGGGCAACCTCGTCCCCGGTGAAAGCCTGCCGTCCCTGATTCCCTCTATGATTTGGGTCCGCAACTGATCGAACAGCGGCCTTGCGGCGCGCGGGTCGACCTGGACCCATTCCCCCAAATCGGTCACGTGCCCAGTATCACAAAAACCGGCTAGTTTGGTGGCGTGCAAGTGACCGTGCTCAGTGGCGCGGGGATTTCCGCCGAGAGCGGGGTGCCGACCTTCCGGGACGTCGAGACGGGTCTGTGGGCGAAGGTCGATCCCTACGAGATCTCCAGCGCCGACGGTTGGCGTCGCCATCCCGAGAAGGTGTGGGCGTGGTACCTATGGCGCCACCACATGATGAAGTCGGTCGAACCGAACGACGGTCATCGCGCGGTGGCCGCGTGGCAGGACTACGCCGAGGTGCACGTCGTCACCCAGAACGTCGATGACCTGCACGAACGTGCAGGGAGCTCGCGGGTGTACCACCTGCACGGCAGCCTGTTCGAATTCCGGTGCGACCGCTGCGACCAGCCCTTTCACGGACCGTTGCCGGACATGCCCGAACCGGTCGAGGTGGTCGAACCGCCGACGTGTTCGTGCGGCGGCATGATCCGGCCCAACGTGGTGTGGTTCGGGGAGGGGCTGCCCAGCGACGCGTGGCAGCGGTCGGTCGACGCCGTCACCGCCGCCGATCTGGCCATCGTGGTGGGCACCTCGGCGATCGTCTATCCCGCGGCGGGCCTGCCCGAGCTAGCGCTGGCCAACGGGATTCCGGTGATCGAGGTCAACCCCGAACGCACCCCACTGTCGGACAGCGCGTCGATCTCGTTGCGGGAGACGGCGGCGACCGCGCTGCCCAGCCTGTTGCAGCGACTGCCTGCACTTCTCGGTTGACCAGGCCGCCGATCTCAGCCTTGCGCCAGTGCCTTGATCCGCGCGACGGCCTCCTGCGCTGGCACGTCGACCCCCATCGTTCCCGTCACGATGTGACCGGCGCACGCCGACCGCAACGCCCGGTCGGCGAACTCCTCGGCGTCGCCGAACGGCAGGTAGGGCCTCGAGATCAGTAGCGCGGACACCCCGTGCGCGACGGTCCACAGCTCCAGCGCCGCCATGGTGGGGTCGTCGCCCGGCGGGAAGATGCCCTCCTCGATCAGCGCCTCGATGGACGTGCGCATGTGCACGAACGCCGAGCTGTTCAGCGCGACGTCGACATTGCTGCCGGGCCGGCCCTCACCCATCGTGGCGATGCGGTACAGCTCCGGGTTCTGCCTGGCGAAGCGCACGTACGCCAGGCCCTGCGCGCGGAGCCGGTCGATGTTCGACGGTTGATCGGCCGCGACCCGTTGCATGTCCTCGTCGAGTCGCTCGAAGTACCTGGCGCACACCGCATCCAGCAGCGCGTCCTTGTCCGCGAAGTGCAGGTAGATCGAGGGCGGGGTGACGCCGACGCGCTGCGCCACCGACCGGATCGAGACGCCCTTGGCGTGGCCGGTCTCGAGGAGCAGATCGGTGGTGGCGTCGAGGATCTCCTCGCGAAGCTGCTCACCGGAGCCGCGGGCGGCGCGGCGACGCTTGAGTGGCTGGACCGTCACGCTAGCCAGTGTCCGCTACGGAGACCATGGGGCGGCCGGATTTCGGGGGCGCGTCGTCCCCCTCGCCGGACTCGCTGATACCGATGCGCCGGTGCAGGCGGACCAGCGGTCGGGGCGCCCACCAGTTCCACCCGCCCAGCACGTGCATGAAGGCCGGCACCAGCACCGTCCGGATCAGAGTGGCGTCGACCAACACGGCCAGCGTCAACCCGACGCCGAACATCCGCATGAACGACACCTGTGCGGCGATCAGCGCGGCGAAGGTGATGGACATGACGACCGCGGCGGCGGTGATCACCCGACCCGTGCGGGCCAGTCCGAGGGCCACCGCCTCGTCGTTGTCGGCGTGGGACAGCCTGATCGCCTGCCGACCCGACGGCGTGGCGTCGCCGCCCGCCCGCAGTTTCAGCCAGTACTCGCGAATCCGGGCCATGAGGAAGACCTCGTAGTCC
This sequence comes from uncultured Actinomycetota bacterium, assembly GCA_963849055.1. GTDB lineage: Bacteria > Actinomycetota > Actinomycetes > Mycobacteriales > Mycobacteriaceae > Mycobacterium. The sequence goes on along the minus strand of CAWKFI010000006.1, from coordinate 298,395 downwards.
ATCGACAGACCGAACGCGATGCAGAACAGCAGCACCGGCATGTTGGCGACTAGCGTGCCGGTGGCGGTGGTGCCCAGCGCGTCGAGATGCCCGTCCTGGAAGATCCACACCAGCGCACCGAATGCCGCGGTCAACGACAACACGTTCAGCACAACGGCTTTCAGCGGCAACACCACGCTGCCCGTCAACAGGTACAGCAGGCCGAACATGATCACCGCGATCAGCCCGAGCACCCACGGCAGGCGTTCGGTGATCGCCTCGACGCTGTCGCGGTTGATCTGCGCGCTGCCGGTCATCTCGACCGAACGCCCGTCGGGTCCTGGCACTTGGTGGAGGCGATCGAGCTGAGCTTCGGAGCCGTCGGAGAACAGCGGTGCGTTGCTGGCGACGGTGAGGAATGCGCTGCCGTCGACGGCGCCGGTGGGTGCGATGGGCGGCCCGACCTTGTTTCCGTCGACGAAGGCGCCCGTCGGTGCGGATACCGCCCGCACGTCCGGAACGCGGGAGAGATCGGCGGCATAGCGCTCGATCTCCGCGGGCGCGAGCCCGGCCGCATTCGGCACGACGACGCTGACCGCGGTCGAGGAATCGTCGGCGAAGTCGTTGCGCAACTGATCGCCGACCTGATGCGCCGACGCCGACGTGGGCAGCACCCGCTCGTCCGGGAAACCCCACTTCACGCCGAGGAACGGCGCGCCCAGAGCGAGCAGCAACACGACGACGGCCAGTCCGATCGGAATGGCGTGTCGCATGACGGCCTTCGTGGAGCGGTACCAGAACAGCTGCTCGACGGGCTTGGGCTCCGGATCCGGCCTGCCGAGTACTCGCCGAAACAGGCGGCGCACGTCGAGCGCGTCGAGCCGGTCGCCGAGCAACCAGATGGCCGCGGGGGTGACGATGACCGCCGCGGCAGCCGCGAACGCCACCGTCGCGATGCCTGCGTAGGCGAACGACTTGAGGAAGTACATCGGGAACAGCAGCATCGCCCCCATCGACAGCCCGACCGTCGTCGCCGAGAACAGCACCGTGCGACCCGCCGTCGACATGGTGCGAACCAGCGCCCGGTCGCGGGGCACGCCGTCGGCCAGTTCCTCGCGGTAGCGGCTGATGATCAGCAGCGTGTAGTCGATGGCCAGGGCCAGCCCCAGTGCGGTCGACAGGTTGAGCGCGAAGATCGAGACGTCGGTGCCGAACGTGATCAGTCGCAGCACGGACATCGAGCCGACGATCGCCAACCCACCGATCACCATCGGCAGCGCGGCGGCGATCAGTCCGCCGAACACCCACACCAGGAACAGGAAGCTCAGCGGGATCGCGATGGCCTCCATCATCAGCAGGTCGCGCTCGGTCTGCGCATTGATCTGGGCGTACACCGTGGCCATGCCGCCGGCGCGCACGGTGACGCCGTCGCGGTCGTGCACGACGTCGTCGGACAGCGCCTTGGCGTACTTCTGCGCGTCGTTCTCCCCGCCCGTGATGCCCGCGACGATCAGGCCCGTCTTGCCGTCCTCGCTGATCAGGCTCGCCGCGGCCTGCGGCGGTGCCGTCCACGGCGACGTCAGCTCGGCGACGTGTGGCGACTGCTTCAAGTGGTTGACGATGTCTCTTGCGACGGCCGTGGCGTTCGGTGCCTTGACGCCGTCGGGCGCGGTGACCGTGATGAGCAACTGCATGTCGCCCTGGTCGAACTTCTCGGTCAGCAGCTTGGTCGCCTGAGCCGACTCGGACGTCGGGTCCTGGAAGCCACCCGCCGACAGGCTCTTGGCCACCGGTATGCCGAACACCGCGGCCGCCACCATGAGGAGCGCCGCCACGACGAGGATGCGCCGCGGTGCGGCGATGGCCAGTAGGGCAATTCTGCGCAACATGCCGGGTCCTCCCGATGACGACAATACCGATGTTAAGTTATCAACGGTAACTTAGATCCGTCAACCACTACCTCCTACCCGTCTACCACGGCATTCAGCCCCCTGGCGTTCACCGATTCGACTCACGAGACTTTCCGAGCGTCCTCACAGACACCTAGGCTCCTTGCCATGGCAACGACCGAAGAGATCTCGACCAGGTACGACTATCAGCAGACGGACTCACTGAGCTCGTTCGGCCTGCTCGTCCTCCGCATCGCCACCGGCGCCACGATGCTGCAGGCCGGCCTGATCAAGGCCTTCGACCTCGACTCCGCCGTCTCCTTCATGGAAGGCAGCGGCTGGAAGATGTCGAAGTTCGCCGCGATCATGGTCACCGCCGCGGAGACCGCGGGCGGTATCGGGCTGCTTTTGGGTTTGCTGACACCGGTAGCGGCGTGCGCCATCATCGCCGCGATGATCGACGCGTGGGCCGTGAACGTCTCGGCGGCGGCGTTCTGGTCGGAACCGTTCAACGTCCCGTTCCTCGCCGGTTTGGGAGCAATGACCCTGCTCTTCACGGGTGCGGGCGCCTACTCCGTGGATGCCAAGGTGTTCGGCCGATCGCGCTGGCCCGGTTTCATCACGGTCGCACTGTTCGTCGTGGCTATCGCCGCCGCGGTAGCCACCTGGGTCTTGCTGAACGGAACCAATCCGATCCACTTCGAGAAGCCGGCGGGCTGAACCTACTCCGAGGTAAGAATTGCCACCGTAGTCACAATCGTGACTCAAAGTCCTCTTAATAGTGATGGTTACTGTCCAGTACATGTGGATCGACGACACCAGTGCAGATGTCATCAAGGTTGATTTCGAGGCGCTCTACCACGGAGATTTCCTGGTCGAGGGCGACACCTCCGAGCAGTTCCCCGACCTAGCCCAAGCGGTCTGACGACACGCACGCCCTTGGCGTGCGGCTAGACCCCTGACGTGCGGTTCTTCCGCGTATGAGGCCGCCGCGGGGCCAACGGATCCACCCATATGTCGTGGCACGAAGAAGCCGCCGATGGATGCCATCGGCGGCTTCTTCGTCTCCAGCTCCTCGGTGAGAATGCACTGAGGGTCGTGATCCGTCGAGAATCACGACCCTCAGCGCAGTCTCAACGAGACATCGGCGGCCTTAAACGGTCGCCGGAACCGTCACCATCCCGGCCAGCCGGCCGTTGATCAGTTCCTCTGCCTCATCCACGATTCTCGAGACCAGCTCGGCGCACGTCGGGATGTCGTCGATCAGCCCCATCACCGTGCCGACCGTCCAGATCCCGGCGTCGAGGTCGCCGTCGTCGAACACCCGACGCCCGCGAACGCCGGCCACCAGATCCTTGACGTCCTCGAACTGACCGCCGCCCTTGAGGATCTCCACCACCTCGCGTGACACCACGTTGCTCGCGACGCGCGCCGTGTTGTGCAGGCTGCGGAAGATCAACTCGGTGCCCCGCTCGTCACCCGCGACGATGGCTTCCTTGACGTTCTGATGGATGCACGACTCGACCGTGCACATGAACCGCGTGCCCATGTTGATGCCGTCGGCGCCCAACGCCAGCGCCGCGACCAGACCGCGCGCATCACCGAAGCCGCCGGAGGCGATCATCGGAATCTCGATCTGCTTGGCCGCCGCAGGAATCAGCACCAGGCCCGGCACGTCGTCCTCACCCGGATGGCCCGCGCACTCGAAACCGTCGATGCTGATGCCGTCCACGCCCAGGCTCTGCGCCTTCACCCCGTGCCGCACCGAGGTGCACTTGTGCAGCACCTTGATGCCGTTGTCGTGGAACATCGGCAGGTGCGGCGCCGGATTCGACCCGGCGGTCTCGACGATCTTGACGCCGGAGTCGACGATCACCTGGCGGTACTCGTCATACGGCGGCGGGTTGATCGACGGCAGGATCGTCAGGTTCACCCCGAACGGCTTGTCCGTCAGGTCGCGGGTCTTGTCGATCTCGCGGGCCAGGTCGGCCGGCGTCGGCTGGGTCAGCGCGGTGATGAAACCCAAGGCGCCCGCATTGGCCACCGCCGCAACGAGTTCCGCGCGCCCGACCCACTGCATACCGCCCTGCGCGATGGGGTGCTCGACCCCGAAGACCTCGGTGAACTTCGTCGTGATCGTCATCGGTGCTGTCTCCTCTTCGCGCAGGCGCTCATCGGGGAGCCATCCGGATCGCGCCGTCCAAGCGGATCACTTCGCCGTTGAGCATCGGGTTCTCGACGATGTGCACGGCCAGCGCGCCGTACTCGTCGGGGTCGCCGAGGCGGGCCGGGTGCGGCACCTGCTGGCCGAGTGACTTCTGCGCCTCCTCGGGCAGCGAGCCCAGCAGCGGCGTCTTGAACAGACCCCGGCGCGATGGTGACGACGCGGATCAGGCTGCGCGACAGGTCGCGTGCGATCGGCAGGGTCATGCCGACGACGCCACCCTTGGATGCCGAGTAGGCGGCCTGTCCGATCTGGCCGTCGAACGCGGCGACGGACGCGGTGTTGATGATGACGCCGCGCTCCTCACCGAGTGGCTCGGTCTTGGCGATCCGCTCGGCGGCCAGGCGCAGCACGTTGAACGTGCCGAGCAGGTTGACCTCGACGACCTTCTTGAACTGGTCGAACGGGAAGGGGCCGTCCTTGCCGAGGGTCTTGATGGCGTTGCCGATGCCCGCGCAGTTGACGTTGATGCGCACCGGGCCGAGTGACTCCGCGACGTCGAGCGCCTTGGCGACGGCCTCCTCGTCGGTGACGTTGGCGGCGACGAACTTCGCACGGTCGCCGAGCTCGGCCACCGCCTCCTCACCCCTGAGGTCGATCACGACCACGCTGGCTCCGGCGTCCAGCAGCCGTTTGGTGGTGGCGAGTCCGAGGCCGGACGCACCTCCGGTTACGACTGCTACGGCGTCTTTGATCTGCACAGATGCATTCCTTTCGGTACGGCTTCGAAGGCCAAGGCAGCGGCCCGACCCACTGGTTGGTTGGGACTATACCCAGTCGCGGAGAATGGCCTCGGCGTCGGCGCCCGGCTGGCCGGGAGGCGTCGGCGTCGACGGAACGCTGCGTGAGAAGCGCGGGGCCGGCATCGGCTGCAGGTTGTCGCCGTCCGCCGAGCGGTCGTGGAAGAAGGTGTCGCGCTCCGTGATGTGGGGCTCGGTCTCGACCTCGGCGAAGGACAGCACCGGTGTCACGCACGCGTCGGTGCCGTTGAACACCTTCGCCCAGTGGTCGCGGTCGTGGGCGGCGAAGGCCTCGGTGAACGCGGCGCGCAACTCCGGCCAGCGCGCCATGTCGTTCTGGCCGGGCAGGTCGGCGGAATCCAGGCCCAGTCCCTGCAGCAGGAGGGCGTAGAACTGCGGCTCGATGGCGCCGACCGCGACGTAACGGCCGTCGGAGCATTCGTAGGTGTCGTAGTACGGCGCGCCGGTGTCGAGCATGTTCGTGCCGCGCTCGTCCGACCACATGCCGCTGGCGCGGAAGCTCCACATCATCTGCATCAGCACGCTGGAGCCGTCGATCATCGCCGCGTCGACCACCTGGCCCTTGCCGGAAGTCTGGCGCTCCCACAGTGCGGACAGGATTCCGACGATGAGGAACATCGAGCCGCCGCCGAAGTCGCCAGCGAGGTTCAGTGGCGGAACGGGCCGTTCGCCCTTGCGGCCGACGGCGTGCAGCAGCCCGTTCAGCGAGATGTAGTTGATGTCGTGCCCGGCCTGCAGCGCCCGCGGACCCGTCTGCCCCCAGCCGGTCATGCGCGCGTAGACCAGCCGTTCGTTGATCGCTTCGCGCAGTCCTCGCGGTCCGAGACCCAGTCGCTCGGTGACACCCGGCCGGTAACCCTCGATCAGCACGTCGGCCTTGGCGATGAGGCTCAGGACCAGCCCGCGGCCTTCGTCGCTCTTCAGGTCGGCGGCCACCGACCGCCGGTTGCGCAGCATCGAGTCCCGGGTGCCGACGGGCACGCCGCCGCCCTTGCCGGGGCGCTCGACGCGCACCACGTCGGCGCCAAGGTCGCCGAGAATCATCGCCGCATGCGGGCCGGGGCCGATGCCCGCCAGCTCCACGACTCGCAATCCCTGCAGTGGTCCAGCCATCGCGCAATGCCCTCCAGCAGTAGTCTCAGTTGACCGCCGACATAGCTTACTTGTATAACCAAGTCGATCGGCCGCGGGCCTCGGCTCGCCAGACACGAGGCGAGGCAAATGACGACCACCCAGTCCAGTTCCGGCTCCTACACCGGCATCGACGATCTCACCGTGACGCTGGACGACGGGGTGCTGTCGCGTGACGTTGAACCGCCCGGACAGCCTCAACTCGTTGACGGCGCCGATGCTCGAGACCGTCGCCGCCACCTTTGAGCGCGCGGCCACCGACCCCCGGGTCAGGGTCGCGCGATTCGGCGGGGCGGGCCGCGGGTTCAGTTCCGGCGCAGGCATCGGCGAGGCGGACCACGCCAATCCCGGTGCAGGCGGAACCCCCGACGACGTGCTCGCCGCGGCGAACCGCGCAGTCCGCGCGATCGTGGCGCTGCCCAAGCCGGTGGTCTCGGTGGTGCAGGGTCCGGCCGCGGGGGTCGGTGTGTCGCTGGCCATCTCGGCCGACGTCATCCTGGCCTCCGAGAAGGCTTACTTCCTATTGGCCTTCACCAAGATCGGGCTCATGCCCGACGGCGGCGCGTCGGCACTGGTGGCCGCGGCGATCGGCCGAACCAGGGCGATGCGGATGGCGCTGCTGGCCGAACGGCTGTCCGCGGCGGACGCGCTGGCGGCTGGTCTGGTCAGCGCGGTGCACCCGGCCTCGGAGCTCGACGCCGCCGTCGACGAAGTGATCCAGCGGCTGAAGTCCGGCCCGGCCGTCGCGCTGCGCAACACGAAGCAGGCCATCAACGCCGCGACGCTGACCGAGTTGGAGGCCGCGTTCGAGCGGGAAACGGAGGGCCAACTATCGCTGCTGCACTCCAACGACTTCCGCGAGGGCATCAAGGCGTTCCAGCAGCGTCGGCCGGCGTCCTTCACCGACGACTGAGACGGTCCACCGGTCCGCGCTCTCGCGAGACTGTAGCCACGCAACAAAAGTGCGAGTGGGGTGTTGCGTGAGCTCAATCTCGCGGTGACGGGGCTGCTCCGGAACGCCGCGCGCGGCGAAAATCGTTCGACTCGACGGGGTCCGATGGGCCACCATCGTTAGGTGAGTACGCAATTCGACATCGAGCAGCCGGTCCGAGGCACCGGCGGCTGGCGCGTGCTCGCACCGTTCCAGGTCCGCGAATACCGCTTCCTCATCGGCGCCGTCGCCCTCTCGATCTTCGCCGAAGGCATGTGGGCCGTCGTGATGGCGCTGCAGGTGATCGAGCTGTCCAACGACCCGACGTCCCTGTCGATCGTGGCTACCTGCCTCGGCGCAGGCCTGGTGGCCTTCGTTCTGGTCGGCGGAATCGCAGCCGACCGGCTCAACCAGCGCAGCATCATCATCGTCGTCGAGACCGTCAACGTGATCGTGGTGTCGACCGTGGCTGTGCTGAGTTCGACTGGCGTGCTGCGGATCTGGCACATGGCCGCCGCCGCGGCAGTGCTGGGCATCGCGGCCGCGTTCTTCTTCCCCGCCTACAGCGCACTGCTGCCGCGGATCCTGCCCGCTGAGCAGCTGCTGGCCGCCAACGGCGTCGAGGGCGTGGTGCGTCCGGTGTTCCAGCGGGCCGTCGGCCCGGCGATCGCCGGGCTGGTGGTCGGAGCGACCTTCCCCGCGCTCGGCGCATACGTCGTCGCGGCGCTGTTCGCCATCGGTCTGGTGCTGCTGATCGCCACCCGCCCGGCCACGACGAACCCGGCGCCGACGCCCGACGGCGAGCGCCCACGCGTCTTACGTGACCTGCGCGAGGGCTTCTCGTTCGTCTGGCGCACCCCGTGGCTGCTGTGGACGCTGTTGTTCGCCAGCATGTTCGTGCTCGTCGTGCTCGGTCCGATCGAGGTGCTGCTGCCGTTCATCGCACAGGACCGCTTCGCCGACGGCGCCAGGGCGTACGGGTTCATCCTGGCGTTCTTCGGCGTGGGCAGCGCTCTCGGTGCGCTGGCGGTGTCGTCGCGGCGACTCCCCCGGCGCTACCTGACGGTGATGATGGTGATGTGGGGCGCGGGCTCGTTGCCCCTGGTGGTCGTCGGCATCACGTCGTCGTTCCCCGCCATGGCCGCCGCGACGTTCGTCGTCGGCGTCACCGACGGTGCGGGGATGGTGATCTGGGGAACGCTGCTGCAGCGGCGGGTACCAACGGCGATGCTGGGCCGGGTGTCGAGCCTGGACTTCTTCGTCTCGCTGGCGTTCATGCCGGTGTCGTTCGCGATCGTCGGCCCGCTGTCGAAGGTGGTGTCGATGGAGGCGATCTTCCTGGCAGCCGGCATCGTGCCGGTGCTGCTCGGTGCGGTTGCCATGGCGGCGGCGCGGATGCCGCGCGACGAGATCGCCCACCCGCTGCGGTAATTCGCGCAGCTGCGTCAGACGCCGAACATCGGCGGCAGTGCGAGCACCATGACCAGGCCCCAGAAGAAGTGGGTCAGCATGGGAGCGAGCACTCCGCCGGTGATTCGGCGTTCGTAGGCGCACACCGCGCCGAGGATGATGCCGGCGAAGCCGAGCATCGGGTTGCCCGCGGCCGATACCGCGACGACGTAGACGAGCGTCGACGCCGCCTCGGGATGGAACTCGCCGAGTGAGGTGTACAGGGCACCCCGGAAGAACATCTCCTCGGCGATGCCGTTGATGACCGTGATGAGCACGACGATCCACAGCGCACCGGTGTTGGAGAACTCCAGCACCCGCACGACGTAGTCGCGGACCGGATCGATCTCGCGGGCCACCAACCCGCCGACGATGAACACGGCGCCGAGGAGCAGGCCGACTACCGCCCCGGTGATGACGGGCCGCTGATTGCGGCCGCGGAACCGCACGTAGCCCAGGTGCAGTGGGCCGGACGCCAAGGCGCCCACCGCCCATACCCCCGCCAGCGCGAGGGTGAGCACGATGAACGAGCCGTCACCGGGGGCGCGATTCAGCGAGAACCCGAGCAGTGTCGCGCCGATGACCAACACGACCACCACGACGACGCGGCGCCTTCGAATGGTCGAGGGTGGCTCGTTGTGCGGGACGGCGGCGGTGCCGACGATCTCGCCGATCTCCGACACCAGCCGCGTCACGACATGCCCTTCGGGGCCAGACCGATCAGTGCGTCGAGTCCCGTCCGCACCGCGGCGGCGGCTGGGCCGGGCATGGCGTCGAAGAGTCCGAGGGCCGGTCTCGTCATTGCGGGCGTCACCATGGCGGCGAGTTGCCTGATGCGCGATACGTCGCCGCCTGCCCAGTCGGGGTCGGTGTCGGCGAGGTGGTGGAAGTCGGCCAGCGCGTTGACCGGAAGGCGCTGCCGACTCGACAGCGCTCGGCCGATGGCATCGTCGATGCCGACCAGGCCCCCGGACGGGGCGGGCACCAGACCGGTCAGCCCCTGGTCCGACGCCATCATCGGATGATCAAGGGATTCAACGAGATCCGCGGCGAGACCGCCGGGCACCGGCAATACGACCGCCGTCATGCGCGACAGCAGCGCCGTGGGCACGCCCCACACCGGAACGCCTGCCCGCCACTTCCCCGAAAGGCGCGCGTAGGCCAGCATCAGACCGCGGTAGGTGGTGGATTCGGGCCCGCGGATGTCGTAGGCGCCGGCGGGCACGTCGTCGGCGTCCGCGGCGGCGACGAGGTAGTGCAGCACATCGCTGATGGAAATCGGATCGATGGGGTGGTTCACCCAGTTCGGCATCGGGATCAACACGAAGCGATCGCCGACGTAGCGCAGCATCTCGAACGACGTCGACCCCGCGCCGATGATCATCGCCGCGCCCAGCCACACCACCTCGGGGCCGTCGTCGAGCGACAGCGCGTGGGCCACCTCGGCGCGGCTGGTGAGGTGTTCGGACAGCGCGTCACCGTCGGGCACGAAACCACCGAGGTAGACGATGCGACGGACTCCGGCGTCGCGTGCCGCGGCGGCGACGTTGGCGGCGGCGCGGTTGTCGGCGTCGCGGAAGTCGGGCTGGCCGATGCCATGAACGAGGTAGTAGACGACGTCGACGGGTCCGGCTTCGGCGAAGGCCAGCTTCGCCGAGGCGGCGTCGTGGGCGTCGAGTGAGACCGACGTCACATCGTCGTACCAGCCGAAGTCGGCCAGCTTGTCGGCGTCCCGACTGGTCGCAACGACCTCGTGCCCGTCACGCAAAAGGGCGCTCACCAGCCGTGAGCCGACGTAGCCGGTGGCGCCGGTAACCAGGATGCGCACGTCGTTCACCGTAGGGCTGTACCCACTGCGGCGCTATTCGCATTGCGTCGCGGTGCAACTCGATGAGCCCCTGGTACACCTGCGCGTTGAGGCGGTTGTGGGCCACCTCGTCGTCGCTGAGGTCGCGCCGCACCTTGCCGGGCACGCCGGCGACCAGCGACCGCGGCGGGATGACGACGCCCTGGGGCACCACGGCACCCGCGCCGATCAACGACCCCGCGCCGATCCGCGCGCCGTTGAGCACGATGGAGCCCATCCCGATGAGGCAGTCGTCCTCGACGGTGCAGCCGTGCAGCACCGCGTTGTGGCCGACGCTCACGCCCGCGCCGAGGGTGACGGGGAAGCCGGGGTCGACGTGCAGGGTCGCGCCGTCCTGGACGTTGGAGCCCTCGCCGATCTCGATGGGCTTCGAACTCGGCGCGCAGGGTCGCGGCGTACCAGACGCTGGCGCGCGCAGCGAGTGTCACGGGCCCGATCACGGTGGCGTTGGGCGCAACCCAGGACTCGGCGTGGAGTTCGGGGCCGCGTCCGCGGATGGACAGGATGAGCGGCTCTGGCATGGGCGTCATCGTATGCACCCGATTGCTCAAGCCCCCTGATAGACCTTGCGATAACTCGACGGCGACATGCCGACCCCGCGACGCAGGTGGTGACGCAGGTTGCCACCGGTGCCGAGCCCGGAGAGCCGGGCCACCTCGTCGACGGGCAAGTCGTGGGACTCCAGCAGTTCGCGGGCGCGGTCGATGCGCCGGTGGCGAATCCACGTTCCCGGCGCCTGACCGGTCTCCTCGCGGAACCGGCGGCTGAACGTACGAGGGCTCATGTGGGCGTGCCGCGCGAGGCGCTCCACGGTCAGGTCGTCGTCGAGTCGGCGCAGCGCCCACTCGCGGGTGGCAGCCGTAGACGAGTCGTCGCCTGCGGGCAGGTGGTGGTCGATGAACTGCGCCTGCCCGCCCTCGCGCCACGGCGGCACCACGCAGTACCTGGCCACCGCGTTGGCCACCTGGGTGCCGTGGTCGGAGCGAATGATGTGCAGGCACAAGTCGATTCCCGCGGCGAGACCGGCGGAGGTGAGCACGTCGCCGTCGTCGACGAACAGCACCCGCTCGTCGACCTGGACGCCGGGGTGCAGCCGGCGCAGCGCGTCGGCGAACTTCCAGTGCGTGGTCGCGGGGCGCCCGTCGAGCCGGCCGGCGGCAGCGAGCACGAACGCGCCGGTGCAGATGGACACCAGTCGCGTGCCTGGCCGGATCGAGTCGAGTGCGGCCTGGACGTCGGGCTCCAGGATCCCGTCCTCGCGGGCCGGCGCATAGCGGGTGCCGGGCACGATCACGGTGTCCGCCTTGGTTAGCACCTCAGGCCCCGCGGCAGGCACCACGTCGAAGCCGTGGGTGGTCGTGACGGGCCCAGTGGTGAGGCCGCAGGTCACCACCTCGTAGAGCGGGTTGCCGTCGCCGTCCTCCGCAGCACCGAACATCATCGGCGGAATCGTGGCGTCGAATCCGACGACGGGCGGAAGGAGAAGGACGGCAACGCGGTGCACGCTCACCATATTGGCATGTTTTTGACGACTGGTGTCATTCATGCCACTGGCGCGATCGGTTTCCGGACGCGACAGTGATTCGGTGACGGTCACCCTTCGAGACGACACCGGACGCCGACCCCGCCTGCACTGGGCCTGGGTGGTGGCGGCCGTGAGCTTCGTCGCCATCCTCGGCGCCGCCGGGTTCCGCTCGGTGCCCGGCGTGATGATGAACCCGCTGCACCACGAGTTCGGCTGGTCGCACGGCACGGTCGGGCTCGCGATGTCGGTCAACATGACGCTGTTCGGCCTCACGGCGCCGTTCGCGGCCGCACTGATGGACCGCCTCGGCGTGCGACCGGTGCTCTCGGCCGCGCTGCTGCTGATCGCGTCGGGCTCGGCGCTGTCGGTCTTCATGACGGCGAGTTGGCAGCTGGTGCTGCTGTGGGGCGTCCTGGTGGGCGTCGGGACGGGCGCCATCTCGATGGGGTTCGTCGCGACTGTAGCGACGCGCTGGTTCGAGCATCGGCGGGGTCTGGTCACGGGCGTGTTGACGGCTGCGAGCGCCACCGGGCAGCTGATCTTCCTGCCCGTCGTCGCGGAGGTGACCACCCGGCACGGCTGGCGCTGGGCGTCGCTGATCGTCGCCGCCGCGGCGCTGTGCAGTGGTGCCGCTGGTGCTGGTGTTCATGCGCAACTACCCGCAGGACGTCGGACTGACTGCCTATGGGGCCACGCGCCGACGTCCCGGCCGTGGTCCCGACGGGCAGTTTCCGCGCCGCGTTCGACGGGCTGCGGATCGGTGCGCGCGTGCCGGCCTTCTGGCTGCTCGCCGGCAGCTTCGCGATCTGCGGGATGACCACCAACGGCCTGATCGGGACACACTTCATCCCGGCTGCCAACGATCACGGAATGCCGACGACGGTGGCCGCGGGCCTGCTCGCCACCATCGGCATCCTCGACGTCGCGGGCACGGTGTTCTCCGGTTGGCTCACCGACCGCGTCGACCCGCGCCTGCTGCTCGTCGTCTACTACACGGGCCGCGGCATCTCGCTGCTGCTGTTGCCGTCGCTGCTTTCCCCGCACGCCGAGCCCAGTACCTGGGTGTTCATCATCTTCTACGGCCTGGACTGGGTTGCCACCGTGCCGCCGACCATCGTGCTGTGCCGTAACTACTTCGGCGCCAGGACACCGGTGGTGTTCGGCTGGGTATTCGCCTCCCACCAGCTCGGCGCGGCCGTCGCAGCCGCGGGCGCGGGTTGGGTGCGTGATCTTCGCGGCGACTACGACCTAGCGTTCTACGTCGCTGCCGGCCTGTGCGCGGTTGCCGCGCTACTTTGTCTGAACGTGCGAAAAGCGCAGGTCATCGCTGCTTAACCACCGTCGATTGGGCACCTTGACTTTGCCGTTTGACGTTGCGAGCACATACGATTCCCCAGGCGTCGCCACGAGAGTCGGGCTCTGGGCGACACGATCGAAAACCGTTGAGGAGCCGAAGTGAAGACTCGCACCAGTCGAGCCATAGGACTTTCCGCCGCCATCGCCGCGCTCGCCGTGTCGCTGCCGCTGGCGATCACCGCGCAGGCCGATCCGCCGCCGCCCGAGCCCACCGCGGTCAAGCCGCCGCCGGACCCGCAGGGCGACTGCGATCCCCTGCGCAAGGAGATCGCCCCCAACACGGTGGCCAGCCTCGACACGCTGCCCATCAGCCAGGCGCTCGCGAAGATCCCGTCGCTGAGCACCTTCACCGCGGCGATCTCGGGTGGACTCAACCCGGCGGTCAACATCATCCCCGTTCTGGAGAACGGCCCGTACGTTCTGTTCGCGCCCAACAACGACGCGTTCGCCAAGCTGGATCCCGCGCAGTTCGACGCGATCAAGGCCGACCCGGCAGCGCTGACCAAGCTGGACTACTACCACGTCTTCCTCGGCCTGTTGGGCCCCGATGACGTGCAGGGTCAGCGGCCGACGCAGCAGGGCGAAGAGATCAAGGTGACCGGCAAGGGCGGCGACATCAAGGTCAACGGCGACACCAAGGTCATCTGCGGTGGCATCCAGGCCAGCAACGCCAGGATCTACATCATCGACACGGTGCTGGATCCGGCCTCCCCGCCGGAGCCGCTGACCCCGACGGGTGCGTCGACCACGACGACCACCACGACGTCGACGACCGCGCCGACTCCGGCAGCCGACGCCCCGATCGGCTAGCCGGACCTACAGCCCGAGGTCGCGGCCGATGATCTCCTTCATGATCTCGGTCGTGCCACCGAAGATGGTCTGGATGCGCACGTCGACGTAGTCGCGGGCCACCTTGTACTCGTTCATGTAGCCGTAACCGCCGTGCAACTGCACGCAGTTGTCGACGACGCGCTTGCCGAGTTCGGTGCACCACCACTTGGCCTTCGAGGCCTGCACCGCGGTGAGCTCGCCGTCGACGACGGCGCGCAGGCACCGGTCGACGTACTGCTCGGCGATCTCGAGTTCGGTGTCCATCTCGGCCATCACGAACCGGTTGTGCTGGAAGGTGCCGATCGGCTGTCCGAATGCCTTGCGGTCCTTGACGTATCGCAGTGTGTCGTTGAACGTCGCGCGGGCACCGGCGACCGCGGCGATCGCGATCGACAGCCGCTCCGAGGGCAGGTTTTGCATCAGGTGGTAGAAGCCCTGCCCCTCCTTGCCGAGCAGGTTGGCGCTGGGCACCCGCACGTTCTCGAAGTGCAGTTCGGCGGTGTCGGCGGCGTGCAGGCCCATCTTGTCGAGCTTGCGGCCGCGGGTGAACCCCGGCATGCCGCGTTCGACGACGAGCAGTGAGAAGCCCTTGTGACCGGCGTCGGGGTCGGTTCGGGCGACCACGATGACGAGGTCGGAGTTGATGCCCGCGGAGATGAATGTCTTGGAGCCGTTGAGGATCCAGTCGTCCCCGTCGCGCACCGCCGAGGTCTTGATGCCGGCCAGGTCGCTGCCCGCGCCCGGTTCGGTCATCGCGATCGCGCCGATCAGTTCACCGGTGATGTAGCCGGGTAGCCACCGCTCCTGCTGCTCTTCGTTGGCCAGGTTGGCGAAGTACGGGCCGACGATGTCGTTCTGCAGGCTGAGGCCCGGCCCGGCGGGCCCGAACTTCGAGAACTCCTCGACGATCACCGCGTTGAACCGGAAGTCGTCGACGCCGCCGCCGCCGAACTTCTCCGGCATATTGAAGCCGATCAGGCCGTATTTGCCTGCGGCGACGTAGGATTCGCGGTCGACGAGGCGCTCGCTCTCCCACTTCTCGACGTTGGGCGCGCATTCCTTCTCGAGGAACTGGCGCGCCGTCTCCCGCAGCTGTTCGTGCTCGGGCTCGAATACCAGACGCTTCATCGGGGCTCTCTCTTCTTCGCGCAAGCGCTCACTGGTGCACCATCCTTATGTCGGTGATCTCAGATGGATCACCGATGCACCCGAGGTGCCGTCGAGTTACTGCCACGAGCGCGTGACAGGTCGATGTCCATGATGAGTTTCGCGGGACTCGGCGGTTTCCCGGGGTGTGCCGACCGTCGACAGGGCTGAGCGCCGTCGAGCGCCGAACAGTGAGCGAACCGGCAGTCACACTCCGGCACCGAAGTTTGGGTGCCTCCCCACTGGGTCTAGCAGCGAGGAGGCTGTAATGAAGTATGCCCCAACCGTCCTGCCCACGGAACGTGCCAACGGATTGACCGGCGGAATCGATTGGGCCCGTGATGATCACGCACTCTCGATCGTCGACAACGGCGGCCTCGAAGTCCACCGTAGCTCCATCGAACACAACGCCGCGGGACTGCGCACGCTGGCGAGCACACTGGCCCGACATGGGGTCGAGGAAGTCGCCATCGAACGTCCCGACGGCCCCATCGTCGACACGCTGCTGGACGCGGGAACCACCGTGGTGGTGATCAGCCCCAACCAGCTCAAGAACCTGCGAGGTCGATACGGCTCGGCCGGCAACAAGGACGACCGGTTCGACGCCTTCGTGCTGGCCGACACCCTGCGCACCGACCGCGCCCGGCTGCGGCCCCTGGTCCCCAATACGGCCGAAACCGTTGCGCTGCGGTCCTCGTGCCGAGCTCGAAAAGACCTCGTCGGGCACCGCATCGCGTTGGCCAACCAGTTGCGCGAACACCTCAACCGCGTCTTGCCCGGCGCCGTGGGTCTGTTCGCCGAACTCGACTCGATGATCAGTCTGAGCTTCCTCACCCGGTTCGACTGCCAAGACCGCGCTGACTGGCTGACCCCCAAACGCCTGAGCACCTGGCTGGCCTCGGTGAGCTACACCGGTGGCATGGACCCCGCCGTACTCCACGCCCGTCTGATCGCCGCTCCCCGAGGCGCCACCGGCGCCGAAGGCGCGGCCCACGCACACATCACCCGCGCACTGGTCGCCACCCTCAAAACCATCGTCGCCCAAATCAAGACACTGTCCGAACAGATCACCGAACAACTCGCCGCACATGCCGACGGGCACATCTTCACCAGTCTGCCCCGCTCCGGAAAGATCAGAGCAGCAAAGCTTCTCGCTGAAATTGGGGACTGCCGCGGCCGCTTCCCCACCCCCGAATCCCTGGCCTGTTTGGCCGGCGTGGCACCCTCCACCCGACAATCGGGCACCATGCGCTCGGTCGGCTTCCGGTGGTCCTGTGACAAACACCTGCGCGACGCCGTCACCGATTTCGCCGCGGACTCCCGCCATGCCAACCCCTGGGCCGCTGACCTCTACAACCGAGCCCGCGCCCGCAAGCACGACCACGCCCATGCCACCCGAATCGTGGCTCGCGCCTGGCTGCACGTCATCTGGCACTGTTGGCAGACCAACCAGCCCTACGATCCCACCCAACACCGTGCCCTCCAGGCCCTCATCAAGGGCGAACAACCCGCCGCCTGACACCAGGCTTGACACAGGGCTACTCATCACTTGGCCTTCCATATGGGCTGGCGCTTCTGCGCGAAGGCCAGCGGTCCCTCCTTGGCGTCCTCGGACGTGATCAGCTGGGTGATCTCACGCATGGTGCGCGACCACCCCGCCTCGTCCGCGGTGATGACGCCCTCGTCGACGCCGACGGCCACCCGCTTGCTGGCCTGCACGGCCAACGGCGCGTTGACGGTGATCCGCTCGGCGAGCGCCAGCGCGGCGTCCAATTCGGTGCCGTCGGGCACGACTTCGTTGATCAGGCCCCACCTGAGCGCGTCGTCCGCCGACATCGGCTCCCCGGTGAACATCAATTGCAGTGCGACCTTGCGGGGCAGCTGGTCGACGATGCGGAAGACGCCACCCGCCGCGGCGATGAGGCCGCGCTTGACCTCGGGCAGACCGAACTTCGCGCCGCTACCCGCCACGACGAGGTCACTGGCCAGCGCGAGTTCCGTGCCCCCACCCAGCGCGACGCCGTTGACCGCCGCAATGGTCGGCTTGTCGATGAAATGGCGGACGTATCCGGCGAAACCCCACTTGGGTTGATCCGGATGCATGAGGTTCTCGCCCTTGGAGAGCGCCTTCAGATCGGCTCCGGCGCAGAAGGACTTGTCGCCTGCGCCGGTGATCACGACCACCCGGACGTCGGGGTCCCGCTGCGCTTCCTCGATTGCGTCGCCCACCGCGATGCTCACCGCGGCGTTGATGGCGTTGCGCGCCTCGGGGCGGTTGATCGTGATGACCATGACGTTGCCCCGCCGCTCGGTGAGAGCGGCGGGGGCCTGCACGTCGGACGTCACAGAAGTTCGAGGATCGTGGCGTTGGCCTGGCCGCCGCCCTCGCACATGGTCTGCAAGCCGTACTGAATTCCCTTGTCCCGCATGTGGTAGAGCATCGTGGTCATGATTCGCGCACCGGAGCCGCCGAGGGGATGGCCGAGCGCGATGGCACCACCGTTGGGGTTGAGCTTCTTCTCGTCGGCGCCGATGTCCTTGAGCCACGCCAGCGGAACCGGCGCGAAGGCCTCGTTGACCTCGAACACGCCGATCTCGTCGATGGAGAGCCCGGAGCGCTTCAGTGCCTTCTGGGTCGCGGGAATCGGCGCGGTCAACATGATCACCGGGTCGGCGCCTGCCAGGACCGCGGTGTGCACCCTGGCGAGCGGCTTGAGGCCCAAGGACTTCGCCTTCTCGGCGGACATGAACAACAACGCGGCGGAGCCGTCGGAGATCTGAGACGCGTTGCCCGCGTGGATAACCCCGTCCTCCTTGAAGGCGGGCTTGATGCCGGCCATCTTCTCGATGGTGCCGCCACGGCGAATGCCCTCGTCCTTGAGCACGGGATTGCCGTCCTGGTCCTTGATCGCCACGATCTGGTCGTCGAATGCACCGGAGTCCTGTGCGGCGGCCGCCTTTTCGTGTGAACCCAGCGAGAACTGATCCAGCGCGGTGCGGTCGAAGCCCCACTGCTCGGCGATCATCTCCGCGCCGACGCCCTGGTTCGGCGTCTGGGTGTAGCGGGCGCGGAACGCCTCCGGGTAGGGGTGGCCACCGTTGGCCAGTGACGCGCCCATCGGGGTACGCGACATCACCTCGACACCGCCCGCGACGACGACGTCGTAGTGGCCTGCGACCACGCCGGCCGCGGCGAAGTGCACCGACTGCTGGCTGGACCCGCACTGCCGGTCGACGGTCACACCGGGCACGGACTCGGGCCAGCCGGCCGCAAGCACGGCGGTGCGGGCGATGTCGAGGGCCTGTTCGCCGGCCTGCATGACGCAGCCCCAGATGACGTCGTCGACGAGTCCGGGATCGACACCAGCGCGCTGGACCAGACCGTTGAGCACCTGCGCCGACAGTTCACCGGGATGCACGCCCGACAGGCCCCCGTTGCGCTTGCCGACTGGCGACCGGACGGCCTCGACGATGACGGCTTCAGCCATGAGATTTCTCCTTTGAAGTGGGTTGATCGGGGGTTGGCGATCGGATGGAAGTCATCTCCGAAACTAGAACAGTAGGTTTACTAGGTCAACCTACTGGTTGGTAGGCTAGCGACGGTTTCGACGGCGACGGCGTCGTCGAGATGGTTTACTGAGTTGTACAACATGGCCGTTTAGGCCAGATGACCGGGAGACTCGTTGCCTCGCACCACACCACTGGCGCCCATGATCGGGCCGGATTCCGTCCCGGCGTTGGCCGGCGCGGCGATCCGTTCACCGAAGACCGCCGAGCTCGTCGCGGGGACGCTGCGCCGCATGGTGGTCGACGGCACGCTCAAGGACGGCGACTTCCTGCCCAACGAAGCCGAGCTGATGGCTCATTTCGGCATCAGCCGCCCGACGTTGCGCGAGGCCATCCGCGTATTGGAGTCCGAGCGACTGGTCGAGGTGCGACGCGGTTCGCGCACCGGAGCACGCGTACGCGTGCCCGGCCCCGAGATCGTCGCCCGCCCCGCGGGCCTGCTACTCGAACTGTCCGGCGCCACGATCGCCGACGTCATGGTGGCACGCGCCGGCATGGAACCGATGGCGGTGCGACTGTTGGCCGAATCCGGCGCCGCGGAGGCCTTCGACGAACTCGACAAGATGCTGGAAGAACACATTCCCGCCGGTTGGCAATCGGGCCGGCTGGCAGAGACCACCGGGGACTTTCACCGCAGGGTGGTCGAGCTGTCGGGCAACTCGACGCTGGGCATCGTCGCGGGCATGCTGCACGAGATCACGGTGCGCCACACCGCGTTCGTCTTCAAGGAGGGGCGGCCGGTCTCGAAGGCGGACTACGAGAAGCTGATGCGGTCCTACCGGCGGCTGATGGAGTTGTTGCGCTCTGGCGACGGCCCCGCGGCCGAGGCGCACTGGCGCAGGCATCTCGATACCGCCCGCACGCTGATGCTGAAGGGTCTGGAGACCGTCAAGGTCCGCGACGTGATGGGCTGAGTTCGCCCCAGATCGACACGGCGCTACTGCGCTCACGTCCCGATCCGTGCGCGTTTCCGACGCCGCCGACCACGTCACGTGCACCGGGATGTCGTCGGTCCACGGCTGGCCGGTCACCATGTCGGCGACGTTGACGTAACCGCGCTCGAACTCGCCCGTCGCGGCGTCGACCAACCGGTACTCCTGCCGTTGCCGATGGAAGGGCTGGGCGTCGAGCAGGATGACACGCACCTCGTCCGGCTCGAAGTGGCACCGCTCCTGCATCGCGTTGATCAGCTGCTCGTTGTGCATGTGACCGTCGCCGAAGTTCCAGCCGACCGCCGTGCTGCACAGCCGCTCGCCTTCGGTGATCACGTAGTCGTCCTCGTTGCGTCCGGCCAACGCGTTGTGCACCAGCGTGAGCAAGGCCTTGCCGTGAGAGTTGAAGCCGCGGAACGCATATCCCTTGTACAGGTAGATCATCGCTTGCTCCGGGCTGCCGTAGACCTTCTCGAGCTGAGAGGCAGGCATGCTGGCGATCGCGACGAGCCCGCGCTCGATCTTCTCGTTGGCCGACGGCTTGATGCACCACCAGGTGGTGTCCCAGTTGCCCGCGTAGTACCGCATGCCCGGCAGGAACGAGATCTTGCGCGGGAACAGGTTGCCGAGCACCACGATGGTGGCCAGCAGCGCGAAGAGCAACACCGGAAGCGGCGTGGTCATGTCGGAGAGGCCGACGTCGGCGTGGCCGACGAACAACGTCACGACGCAGAACATCATGAACACGTTCCACTCCAGCGGTACGCCCATCGGGATCGCCGACAGGATGCCGAAGTGGAAGACCAGCATCACGAACGCGGCGATGGCCGTCGGCCAGCCGCCGTGGGAGAACAACAGCGCCAGCGGCACCAGCATCTCGATCGCGGTGCTGAAGTGGGCGATGAACCGCGACACCGGGCCAGGACGCAGGTCGTCGGGGAACTTCTCGAAGAACCTGCGCTTAGCCACTTCGTCCGGATCAGCGGATTGTTGCGACATCATCGTCGAGATGACGAACGGGAAGTGCTTGTTGAGCTTGGAGGTGGCAGCCCCCATCCAGATCGCCACGCAGACGAGCTTGGCGGCGATGATCATGTCGACGCCGTAGCCGACGAACAGGAAGGCCACGGTGAACGACGCGTACACCTCGCCGCGGGCGGCCAGGAAGATCACCTTGTCCCGCAGCCCCGCGACCGCCAGCAGGCCGAGGATGGTCCAGATCTGCCACAGCGGCAGCACGCCGATGGTGGTGCCGAGCGACGGCATCGGCCCGCTGCCATTGGTGAACAGCGCGACGACGAGCATCACCAGCAGAGCGGCATAGAGCAGCACGTCGACCGGTGTCCGCGCGGTGCCTCCGGTGAGCGGCACCCGGTTCGGCCACGGCGGTAGCCGAATGGTGCTCGGCCGCAACCAGTACAGGATCGATCCCAGCGGCGGGAAGAAGCGGTTGTTCAGGGGGCCGAACCCGCAGCCGAGGCCGACGACCTCGAACAGCATGGTGTAGAGCACGACCTTCTGGAAGACGATCGGCTCGGTCCACCAGTCGCCGATGTTGGTGAACCCGTCGACGCCCGTGGTGGCCAGTGCGAACAGCCAGCCACCGAGGATGTACAGCAGGATCTTGACGACGTAGAACAGGTGCATCACGACCGGCGTGCCAAAGCCGACCTCGGCCCAGTGCTGCGCCATCGGCCGGATCTTCTCCGAGCGCGTGCCCTTGCTCCACTCGGCGAAGTCGACGACGGGCATGTCGGGCTTGAGAAATCCCATGACCAATAAGACTAGAACGTGTTCTAGATCCGCGGAACCGTATGCCGTCCTTGGCGCGACCGGCCCAGCCAAACGTCGAGATCAGCCGAAGTGCGTCTGCGGTCGCTCCAACGCCACGCCATCGATGGTGACGTCGACCTTCTCGTTGTAGAACGCGATCATCCGTGCGATCGGGGCGACGGCCGGTAGCGGGTAGTCGTACGTCCACGCCAGATCCGGGTGCACGGCCTCGCCGATCCGCACCGACCAGTAGCCCGATGTGGTCCCCTTGTACGGGCACAGCGTCTCGGTGTCACTGGGCTCGAGGTTCGCGAACGACACGTCGGTCCGGTCGATGTAATACCTTGTTGGCAGGCCGGTTTCGAAGAGCAGCACCGGTGTGTGGGTGTCGGCGAGCAGCACGCCGTCGAGTTCGACCTTGACGTGGCGGTGCGAGCGCAGCGCGTCGACGCGCGCGTAGGGGTTGCGGGGATGGCCGACGATCGGCTCGTCCTCCTCGAACCAGTCGAGGGCGTCCCAGTCGAAGCGGACGGTGCCCGCCGCCACGCCTCCCCCATCGGCGTCGAAGACCCGGGCCGCCCCCTTGCGAGCGACGTCGCCCGCGGTCAGCGAGTACAGCCGGGACGGCCCGAACTGGACCTTCTGGGCGTGCCCGTCGTCGGCGAGGAACTCATCGCGCACGTCGGCCCGCGGGATGTAGTACTGCGGGTAGTACGGCACCTCCCAGACGTAGATCGCGCGCGTCGTGTCGAACACCAACTCGCCGCCAAGGAACCCGCGGATGCGTCGAGGAACGGGTTCGACGCGTCCGCGCTCGGCAGCGCCCTTTGGATAGTCCGGCTCCGTTGCCATGACCGGTCAGCTCTCGGTCTTGACGGGCGGCCGGTAGAAGATCGCCAATTGGCCGATGCCGCCGGCCAGGCCGAGCACGACGGCAATGAGCAGGCCCCACCAGCCGTGCAGGTAGTCGTACAAGCCGCTGGTGTGGAACAGGGCGTAGTCCAGGCTGAGCTGGCCCGCGCCGATGGTCGCGACGGCGATTGCGGTCACGGCCAGGATCAGGTTGTACTCCCAGCCCTCCTTGACGATGAAGAAGCCGTTGGGGCGGTGCACCGTCCAGTAGGCCACCAGCATCAGCGCGACGAACCCTGCCGCGGGAATCGGGGTCAGCAATCCGACGGCCAGGCCGATGCCCGCGGCCATCTCGGTGCTCGCGGCAACCCGGGCGTGGAAGATGCCGGGCTTCATACCCATGCTGTCGAACCAGCCGGCCGTACCCGCCAGCCCGCCCTTGCCGAAGAACTTGTTGTAGCCGTGCGCGGCCATGGTCAGGCCGATCACGACCCGGAGTACGAGAATCCCGAAATCGTAGGCAGTCACGCAACAGAATCTATGTCATCTGTTAAGTCGCTGCCCAGCCGCCGTCGACGCTGAGAACCGCGCCATGGACGTTGGCCGCGTCGTCGGAGGCCAGGAAGACCACCGCGGCCGCGACCTCTTCCGGCGTGCTCGCCCGCCGCGACGGGAGCTTCGCCAGTACCGGCGCCACGTGATCGGCGAACTCCAGCTGGCGTTCGGTCGCGATCGGCCCCGGCGCGACGGCGTTGACCCGGACGCCGGATGGGCCGTACTCGTCGGCCCAGGACTGCGTGAAGGAGTGGATGGCCGCCTTGTTCGCGGAGTAGACCGCCGAGCCAGCGGCGCCGCGCAACCCCGTGATCGAGCCGATGTTGACGATGGCGCCCTGGCCTCGCGCGACCATCGCCGGCGCCACCAGTCCGGTGAGGAGGAAGGGGGCGAACACGTTGACCGCGAAGACGTCGCGCAGCATCTGCTCGGAGATCTCGGCCGTGGGGGTCGGCAGCAGCAGCGTGGCGGCGTTGTTGACCAGGATGTCGATCCGCCCGCCCGCCGCTGCCGTGGCTTCCTCCGCGAGCGCCCGGGCGGACGCCTCCCCACCGCTCAGATCGGTGGCCACGAACGTCGCCTCACCCCCGGCGGACCGGATTCCTGCGACCACCTGGTCACCACGTTCCTTGTTGCGCCCGGAGACGACGACGAACGCGTCCGCCTCGGCGAACGCTCGCGCAATGGCAGCCCCAAGGCCGCCGGTGGAACCGGTGATCAACGCTGTGCGGCCTGCCAGCCGCGTATTCTTTGGACTCATGAGTCCAAGAATGACGAGGTGAAAATGGACTCGCAAGTCCAGAAGTTTACGGCCAAGGGCCAGGCCACCCGCCAGCGAATCATCGACGGTGCCGCTGCCGAGATCCGCGTGCGCGGCGCAGTGGCCACCACGCTCGACGACGTGCTGGCGCGCACGGGGACGTCGAAGAGCCAACTGTTCCACTACTTCCCCGGCGGCAAGGATCAGCTGCTGCTTGCGGTGGCCGAACTCGAGGCCGGGCGGGTGCTGAGCGATCAGCAGCCGCACCTGAGCCAGTTGACGTCGTGGGCGGCGTGGCAACGGTGGCGCGACGTCGTGGTGGACCGCTACCGCAGTCAGGGCCAGCAGTGCCCGCTGTCGACCGTGATGTCCGAGATCGGCCGCACGCCGGGAGCACACGCGGTGACCTCGGCGCTGATCGAGCAGTGGCGCACCGAGATCGAGACGGGGGTACGCGCCATGCAGCAGCAGGGCAAGATCGCCGAATCCGTCGACGCGTCGAAGGCCGCCGCCGCACTACTGGCCGGCATCCAGGGCGGGGTCTCGGTGTTGCTCAACACCGGTGACCTCGGCTACCTCGAGGCCGCACTGGACTTCGGTATCGCCGCGCTACGCGGCTGACGTCAGGCGGATGCGTGAAGCTTGCCCCACGCGCACATCGCCTCGGTCACCGGTCGCAGCGACTCGCCGTATTCGGTCAACGAATACTCCACCCGCGCAGGCACTTCGGCGAACACTTCACGGTGAACGATTCCGTCGGCCTCCAGCTCGCGAAGTTGACGCGTCAGCACCCGCTCGCTGATCCCGTGGGTCTTGCGCCGGAGCTCGGCGAATCGGTGCGCGCCCCCGCGCATCATGTGGAAGATCAGCACGGCCTTCCACTTCCCGCCGATCACCTCAAGGGTGGTCTCAACCGGACACTGGTCGTCCTCGTCAGAAGCCTGCACACTAACCTCCAGGTCCGTACCGCACTTTGAAGTGCGTTATTGTCCCTGACCGGGCACGGCCGTAGCGTAACCCGACATCAGAATCGCAATCATCGGAGCAGGCAACGTCGGACGGGCGTTGGGCGCGGCGTGGGCTCGCGCTCACGACGTCACCTACGGAGTCCGAGTCCCGGCAGACGACAAGCACGCCGACCTCGGCGCGCCCGTGGCGGATACCCGCAGCGCAGCTGCCAGCGCAGACGTGGTGGTGCTGTGCACCCCATGGCAGGGCACCAAGCAGGCCGTCGCCGACTGCGGCGACCTGACGGGCAAGGTCCTGATCGACTGCACCAATCCCTTGACGCCAGACTTCAGCGCACTGGAGATCGGGCACACGACCTCCGGTGCCGAGCAGATCGCCGCATGGGCGCCGGAAGCCCTGGTGTGCAAGGCGATGAATCAGATCGGTGCGCCGATGATGGACCATCCCGCGGTGACGGGGACGCCCGTGATGCTGGTCTGCGGTGACGACGAGGCCGCCAAACAGACCACGACGAACCTGGTGTCGGAGTTGGGTTTCGAGGTGGTCGATGCCGGCGAACTGGCGCTGGCGCGGTTGCTCGAGCCGTACGCGCTGATCTGGATCCACTTGGCGCTGCGCCGGGGCCTCGGCACGGGCTTCGCCTTCGGACTACTGCGCGGCTGACATGGGCAACGCAGCCTCCAGCCGTGCCACGTAGGCGTCCAACCCGTCCAGGCCGCCCACCGCGGACTCCGCCGCATGCACGCTGATCGACAGGGTGTCGCCTACGCCGACCACCACGTGCGTCAGACCCATCATGGGTGACAGCCCGGCGAAGGCCGCGGCGACCGTGACGGGTGCACCCCCGAAGGCGAAGTCGGCGGGGCCGCAGTTCACGCTGGACACGACGGTGTTGCCGGTCACGGCGTCGACGCGGAGGTCAGGATCGAATCGTTCCATCCCCCAACGCAACAGCGGTGCCGGCGTCGCGGCGAACGCACGATCCGCCGCTCGGATCGCGGGATGCGCGCCGCGGCGCCGCCGGGCGTCGAGGTCCTCCGCGATCCGGGTGCGCCGCGCGTCGGCGACCAGGTCGGGGTAGAGGCCGACGCCGACGTTGCCGAAGTGGTTGTACGCCACGCGCGGGGCCGGTTTGGCCATCGGCACTTCGGCACCGAGCGCCGATGGATCGTCGCCGAGGGTGCGCAGATGGGTGGCGAGCGCGCCCGATACCCCGGCCAGCACGCCTACCGTCACCTTCGTCCCGGACAGGTCGGAGCGCTTCCGGATCACCGTTCGCAGGCTCGTCGCGCCAGACGGTCGCGCATTGGTACGCAGCACCGGACGCAGCTCCGCCTGCGCCGGAACGACTCCCGCCTCGGTGTCGGCCACCAGCCGGCGATGCGCCCGCGCTGCACGAAAGCCGAGCAACGGCAACATGACCGGGCCCGTCGACGACGGGCTGATCGCGGGCACCACGCCGCCGACCCGGCCGAACATCAGTGCCGCGGCCGCGCAGGTCCTGCCACCGCCACCGAGTGCATGCGAGATCTGCAGTACCGCCACCGTGCCCGGGCCTGCGACTCCGGGCACGCCTTCGACGTCGGTGAACACATGCAGCCGCCAGGCCAAAATCCGCGCGTCCACTTGGTCGCCGATAAGCCTGCTCACCGCGGCGAGGCAGCCCGCCCACGAGCGATCGTCGAGATCGTGCACGACGAACTGCGACCGGTCAACGTCCCGCCGCACCCAGGCCGGGTAGGTGAGCGTCCCGCGGTCCTCGATGCGCACCGTCAGGTCGGCACAGCCGCGTGCCCGGGATGCGATGTCGTCCAGTGCCTGTTCCAGATTGGTTGGCACGCCTGCGAATCCGTACAACAGAAACGTGTCGTTGGGAATCTTTGCCGACAGCCAGAACGTCTGCGCATCGGTCGGCGTCAGCCGCCGCGTCGTCATGCCCGTCCGACGAAGTCCAGGATATGACCGGCGACGACATCGGGCCGGTCGAGCTGCATGAAATGGCCCGTGCCGTCGACGATCTCGACGCGGCTTCCGCCGGGGAGCACCGCCTCCACCCACTGCGCATAGTGCGGCGTGAAGCTGCCGTCATCGGTGCCGTGCAGGTACAGCGCGGGAAGCTCCGGCGCCGACAGCCAGTGCTCGTGCAGCTTGGCGTAGCGCGGAGACGGCTTGCTGCCCCGAATCGTGGCGCGGTAGTACCCCAGCGCGGCGCGCCAGTTCGCCGGTGCCCCGATCGCATCGAGCACCAGGGCGACATCCTCGTCTGCGGTGTATCCGGGCGACCACTGCCGCCATAGCCGCGGAACGACCCATGACGCGGAACGCTCTGGCAGCCCTGGCAATTGGAAGAACATGATGTACCAGCTGCGCAACAGTTGGCGCGGCAACCGGGCGATCAGTCGGCCGACGTCGACGACCTTGTCGATCCCCCGGAACGACGCTGCCGGAGGCACGGACATGATCACGGCCTTGCTGAACGGACTGTCCGGCATCGCCGCCAAGCCGGTGCCTGCGATCGCTCCCCAGTCGTGCCCGATGACGACGTCGTGTCCGGTCGGGCCTGCGGCGTGCAGGACGCGCAGCGCATCGTCCATCAGGGCGCCGACGTGGTAGCTGCCGTCGGAGGACACCGACGACGGGGCGTATCCCCGCATGAACGGTGCAACCACTCGCCACCCGGCGTCGGCCAGCACGGGAGCAACCTTGCGCCAGCCGTGTGCCGTGTCGGGAAATCCGTGCAGGCACAGTGCAATTGGGCCACCGTCGGGGCCCCACGTCAGTGCTTGCAGTGTCACGTCCGGGGTCACAACGTCGAGCCGGCCGGGTTCGGGACCGGTCACCGCCGTCCGCCTAGACCGGTTGGAACTCGGAGATCAACCACTTGTCGCCGTGCTTCTCCAGCGTCACCTTCACGCTCGAAGCCGTGTCGGTGGGCGCGTCGGCACCGACCACCACGGTCTGGTTGACGAAGACCAGCACGACGGCGTGATTCGGCTCGGCAGAAACGGATGCTGCGGCGGGCACCGTCGCGACCGCGGAGATCTGTTTTTGCTTGGCACCCGGGATGACCACGTCGTTGATGAGCCCCGTGTAGGAGTTCTGGAAGTCACCGGTGAGCAGGTTGCGCGCGTCGTTCAGCTGTTTGTCGACGCTGTCGGGCTGGTAGGACAGCATGGCGATGGTGCTGTCCTTGGCCACCTGCATTGACTCGATGCGTGCGGTGTCCGAGTCGCGCACCGAATTGTCCACGTACTTCAGGTAACCGGCGGCAAGCGCGAGCAGCAGCGCCAGCGCGGGCAACACGCCGTAGGCCGCGACGCGGCCCCAGTCGATGCTCCGGCTGCGGGCCGGCGGTTCCTTGGCGGTCTCTGCGTCGGCCGTCGTGGCCTCATCGGAGGTGGCCTCATCGGAGGTGGCCTCATCGGAGGCCTCGTCCGAAGTGGCCTCGTCTGCGGAGGCCTCATCCGATGCCTCGTCGGCCGCTGTGTCTTCGGCCTTCGTGTCGGCCTCCGTCACATCCTTCTTTTCTTCGGCCTTCGGTTCGTCTTTGTCTGCGTCGCCGACCACGGTCGTCTTCTCTTCGTCTGTCACGGCACGAACTCCACGTTCGAAACCTTGGTGTCTTCGCCGACCTTCTGCACCGTGATGCGCATCCGCCAGGCGCGCGGTTGCTGTTCGGGTTGGCCTTCGACGGTGGTGTTCACGGCTACCGCGACGAGCACCTGCGCCTGGTCTTCTGACTCCGACTCGAGGCCGGCCTCGGTCACGGAGCCGACGGACTTCGACTTCACCTGCTTGACCACTTCGGTGAACGGCTGGGAGCGCTTCTGGAAGTCGTCGTAGAACGTTCCGGTCGCCGAGTCGAGGATGCGCTGAACGTCCGCGTCGACGTGCTGGAAGTCGATCGTGGTGAGGTTCAGGGCGCCTTGGCGACCGACCTGCACGAAGACCTTGCGCTGCGTGTCGAGCTGGTGCGACTGATAGGCGCGGAAGCCCAGCCAGCCGGTCAGTCCGCCCAGCGCCAGCACCACGACCAACCCGACGATGGTCGCCAGCCGGACGTGCGACATCCGTGGCCCTGCCGGGGCGTCATCGTCGTCAACCGCGTCGTCTTCAAGCGCTTCGTCGTCAACCGCATCGTCATCAACCGCTTCGTCTACGACGTCGGTTGTCGGTTCGACCGCTTTGGATGTGGGTTCGTTCAGTTCCCCGTCGGGGGCAGCAGCATCGTCTGCCATGTTTGCTCCTCTGTGGCACTGCGGGCCAGGTTGGACTGTGTGTACACACGTCCGTCGGGACCAACGTACGTGCCGCTGGCTGGGTCGTATTCGGCGGCTGCCACTGGCGGCGGTGCGGGGCCCTGCGGCGGAGCGGCTTGCGCAGGTGGCACGGCGGGGGGCACGTGCGGGATCGCTTGGCCGGAGAGCGTGGCGTTCGGGTCGCCCTTCCAGTTGTAGCCGTCGTTGAGCGGCACGTAGTGCTCGTTGCTTTCGCATTGCTGCCACGTCGGGGCGCGTTTGCCGGGCACGGTGATGCAGGGCAGGTTGCGCGCACCGCGGACGTTGAACGGCGCGTCCTGCGGCACCCGGCAGTAGACGTCACCCGGCGGCCTGTCGGGATAGTCCTCGAAGGTCGGCACCCGCTGCTGCTGGGCGGGCAGGAAGCCGGTGGTGCATGGCGGCGGCAGCTGTTGTGGCGGCAGCGGGATCGGAGCCGGGAAGTTGGGGATCATCAGGTTCAGGTTGAAGACCAACGCATCGCCTTCGTAGTCCTGCTTGGTGTTTCGCTTGTGCACGCCGACGGCCTGCGTGACGGCGGTGCCCTGAGGCAACAGCACCAGCAGCTGCTCGAGGCTCGGCTGGTAGGTGACGGCCACCTCGCCGACGCTGACCAGATTGGCCAGCACGATCGGCAGCGTCGGTCGCACCCGATCGAGCAGCGCCCGCACCTCGTCGGCGGCGCCAGGCCCGTTCTGCAGGATGCCGGACACTGCTTGATCCTGGCTCTGCAGCTGGCCGGTGATGCTCGCCAGGTTCGCCGCCCATGCCTGGATCGAATCCGCGGTGTCGGTCTGACTGTCCAAAACCGGTTTCGACTGGTCGATCAGGGTGGTCAGTGGGTCGAGGTTCTGGCGGGCGTCGATGGCCAGCGCGGTGCTGCCCTGGACGAGCCGGCGCAGCTCCGGCCCGAGCCCGCCGACCGCGATGTAGGCCTCGTCGATGACCGTCTTCAGGTTCTCCCGCGGGATCGCCTCGAGACCGCGCGTCGTGTCGTTCAAGACCGTGTTGATGTCCGTCGGAACCGTGGTGCGGTCCCGGGGGATGACGTCGCCACCCGTCAACGACGGCCCCTGCCCACTGCGGGGCACCAGCATGACGTACTGCTCGCCGACGGAGGACTGGCTGTGCACTTCGGCGACGACGTCGGCGGGAATCTTGACGTCCGAGTTCAGCGACAACACCGCTGCCACACCGGTATCCGTCAGCTCGACGCTGTCGACGATGCCGACCTGCGCGCCGCGGTAGGTGACGTTTCCGCGCGGGTACAAGCCACCGGTTTCGGGCAGCTCCACGGTGACGCGGTACTCGCCGACCCCCATCATCTCCGGCAGCCGCATGTAGCCGAAGACCATGACACTCACCGCCGTCAGAGCCAGCACCGAGAAGATCGCAAGCTGGATGAGCATCTGTCTCGTCAGGATCATGTCAGGGCCCCTGATCGAAGTGGTAGGGAGCGACCAACGGGTTGCCTGCGCCGTTCGGCGGGGCGCTCCCAGTACACGGGCTCGGGAACTGGCCGATGGTGCGGCCCCACTGAATCTCCAGCCAGGTCAGGTCGCACTCCCACCGCGAGCCGGTGAAGAACCCGGAGTCGATCCGGCTCAGCGTGAGGTCGAGGATCAACGTCAGGTTGGCGTAGTCGCCGCGCATCCAGTTGGTCAGCGTCTCCTTGGGGAAGGGGAACGTGGGTAGGAAGCTCAGCGCGCGGGTCAACGCGGGACCGGCGTTGGCCAGTGATTCCAGCACCGGGCCAAGGTCTTTGAGCTCTTGGACGAGCGCGTCCTTGGTCTGGTTGACGGAATCGGCGGCCAGGGCGCTGAACTTGCCCAGCTGTGCCAGCGCCTCGGTGAGGTTCTCACGCTGGTCCTTCAGCACGGCCAGCGCATCGGGGATGGTCTTCAATGCCTTGTCCACCACCGGCTTCTGCTCGGCGATCTGACCGAACAGGTCGTTCAGACTCTCCGACGCGGCGATGATGTCGCCCTTTTGGTCGTCGAGGTAGCCGATCGCCTTGTCGAGTTGCTCGATCAGGCTGCGCAGGTCGTTCTCACGGCCGGAGAAGGCGGTGCTCAATGCCTCGGTGATGTCTTGAATGTTGCCGATGCCGCCACCGTTGAGCACTACCGCGACAGCGGCCAGCGCCTGCTCGGTGGTCGGATATGCGCCCGCCGATGCCAGCGGAATCACCGACCCCTCACCCAGTTTGCCTTGGGGCGCAACATCGGTCGGTGGCGACAGCTCGATGTGTTGTGACCCGAGCAGGCTGGTCTGGCCGACCTTGGCCGTCGCATTGGCAGGCAACTGCACGTCGCGGTTGAGGGTCATCGTCACGAGCGCATTCCATCCCTGGCGCTCGATCTTGCTCACCGTGCCGACGTTGACGTCGCCGACACGCACGCGAGAGTTCTCCTCGACGTTGTCGACGTCGGGCATCTGCGCCTGGATGGTGAACGCTCCGGGGCCCACACCCTGCACTCCTGGCAACGGAAGTGAGTTCAGCCCTTGCCAGCCGCACCCGGACACCGCGAGACCGAGCACCAGCATTCCCACCGCTGCGCGAATCCACTTGGTGCGCATCATGGTCCCACTCCAGGCGGCACCATCATGCCGGGCAGGCCGTCTGCCGGATTGGTGACCATCGCCTCCGCGGGCAGCAGCGGGGTATCGGGGGGCGGCGGCGGCGCCGAGCCGTCCGGTGGTGGCGGGGCCTGCGGAGCAGCCGGCTGTGGCGGAATGTAATCCGGCCGCATCCAGTCCTCGCTGTAGGTGAGCTCGTTCGGCCGCGTCGTGGCACCGACGAAGACGTTCTGCGCCAGCGGCAGGAAGTTGTACTGCCGATTCTTGATGACCGGCGCCAAGTACTGCACGCACAGCTTCGCCGACTCCTCGGCGCCGAGTCGTGACGCCGCCTGAATCGCGCCGCACAGGAAGGAAATCGGGTTGGCGAAGTTGTTGAGCATCGGCACGCTGCTCGCCGCGCCCTGGGCGGGTTGCCAGATGTTGACGTAGTTCTGCAACGTGTTGGGCGCGACGTGCAGGAACTGCTTGACGTCGGCGAGGCTGTCGTTCAGCGCCTGGGTTACCCCGGCCAACTTGTCCGACGTGGTGCCGAGCGCTTCACGGTTCTCCGCCACGAACGACTGCACCTGGGGAACGACGGCGTTGAGGTCGCGCACGGCGTTGGCGACTTCGTTCGGATTGTCGGCGAGCAGCCCCGTCACCGACGCCAGGTTCTGGTTGAGCTGACGCATCAAGTCGGTGCTGTCCTGCAGCGCCGACACCAGAATCGCGAGGTTCTTGACGGTCGAGAAGATGTCGGTGCTGTGATCACCGAGAGCCGAAAAGGCCTGCGACAACTTGATGACGGTGTCGCGGATGTTGGCGCCCTCACCGCGCAGGTTGTCGGCGGTGGTGTTGATGATCGAACCCAGCGGGCTGACCTCGCCGGGTTCGGTCGGCTGCAACGTGTCGGCAAGCTTCTCCAGCTGCTGACGAACCTGGTCCCACTCGACCGGCACCGCGGTCCGTTCGCGCGGGATGACCGCGTCGTCCTTCATCACCGGCCCCTCGGTGTAGACGGGGGTGAGCTGAATGGCGCGCGCGGTCACCAGCGTCGGTGAGAGGATCGCGGCCTTCGCATCGGCAGGCACGTCGTACTTGTCGTCGTACCAGAACGAGACCTTCACCCGTTCGGGCTGCGGTTCGATCGACGTGATCCTGCCGACCGGCACCCCGAGGATGCGGACGTCGTCACCGACGTAGATGCCGTTGGTGTTCTCGAAGTACGCAACGACATTCGTGCGGTTGATCGACTCCGAAGTGCGAAGCAGCATGATCACCCCGCCCACCAACAGCACTGCCAGCGCGGCGGCTATCCAAGGTCTGTAGTTGCGGATCATTGCCCTCCCTCCGCTGGCCCGTGGGACTGCACCTCACCCGGTGCGGGCTCGAAGATGGGATTCGGGGTCGGCGACGGCGTGGACTCCAGCCCGGGTGGTGGCAGCGCCGGAGGTCCTGGCGGCGGTCCGCCGGGCGGGGGTGCGGGCAACGGCTCGCGGTACGGGTAGCAGCCGGTCGGCCCGGGCAGCGGCAGGCCGGGAGGTCCGCAACCCTGATCGCCCGGGTTGCCCGTAATCGCATCGGGGATGGTCAAATTCGGCTCGCCGCCCTGGCCCGTCCTGGGGAAGGGCACCGGCAGTGCCGGTGTCCCCGGTTGGCCGACCTGCGGATCGCTGCGTTGCGAAGGCAGCAGCACGTTGGGATCGAGCCCGAGGTCGGAGAACGCGGCGTCGATGAACGGCTGCAGGAACTGTCCGGGCAGCAGATTCGCGACATAGGTCTTGAAGAAGGGCCCCGATGCGACGGACTCGCCGAGCGACATCGAATACTGGGTGAGCAGTTTGAGCGAGCGCTGCAGCCGTTCCTTGCGATTGTCGAGGATGGTCAGCACGCCGTTGAGCTTGTCGAGCGCGGGTTTCATCGTTGCGCGGTTCTCGCCGATGAAGCCCTGCAGCTGCTGGCTGAGTGCAGAGACATTGCCGGAGATCTGATCCAGTGCGGCGCTTTGGCTTTGCAGTTCGATCAGCAACGCATTGGAGTTGGAGACCAGACCGACGATCTGGTTGCTGCGCTCGGCCAGCACCGCGGACGTCTTGTTGGCGTTGGCCAGCAGCCCACGCAGGTCGGCGTCACGCTCATTGAGCGTCTCCGAGAATCGCGCCACGCCCTCGACCGCGATCCGCAGCTGAGGCGGAGTGTCGGCGAACGTCTCCGACAACACCCGCAGGGAGTCGGAAAGTTGATCGGTGTTCAGACCGCTGATCGTGGTCGCCAACTCGCCCAACGCATCCGGCAGCTGATACGGCGACGTGGTGCGATCCAACGGGATCGTGCCCTCCTGCTGGCCGTCGCCCCGCGAATACACCTCCAGGATCTTCGTGCCCAACAGACCCTTCGTCTTGATGGCCGCTTCGGTGCGATCCCCCAGCCGGATGTTCTTCTTGACGGTGAACTTGACGAGCACCCGTGGACCGTCCAGCTCGATCGAGGTCACCTTGCCCACCTGGAAACCCGAAACCTGTACGCCCGCATCGCCGGTGATACCACCCGCCTCGGCGAAGTAGGCCGAGTACTCCTTGCCCTGATTGAGGAAGGGCAGCTTGTCGTATTGCAGCGCCCCCACCACGATGGCGACGGTGATCGCCAGCCCGATGGCACCGATGATGAAGTGGTTGCGTTCGCTGAAGGGCTTCACCTTGGCGCACACCTCCCACTCGTCTGGCCCGCGACCTTGACGTACACCGGCTGGCCGCCCTTTCCATTGAGCTTGAGCACGATGTCGCACAGGTAGAAGGAGAAGAAGTCGCCGTAAATGCCTTGGCGCGAAAGCGCTTGGTACGCATCCGGCAACGTGTTGAGCAGGTTGTCGAAGTAATCGTGATCGGCCACCACGATGCCGGCGGCCCGATCGGTCTCGGTGATCGTCTTCGCGAACGGTGGACGGGCCTGCACGAGTAGGTCGGCGACGCTCCCAGCGGCGGCGTTGGTGTACGCCAGGCCGTTGCTGATGTCCTCCCTGCGGGACTCGAGCGCCTTCACCAGATCGGCGAGCGCGTCGACGCCCTTTCCGAACTGCTCGTTCTGGTCGCCCAGCGACCCCAGCACCGCGTTGAGGTTGACGATGACGTCCCCGATCAGCTGATCCCGGTCGGCCAGCGTTGTCGTCAGCGCCGCGGTCTGAGCGAGGAACGAGTTGATGGTCCCGCCCTGGCCTTGCAAGGCGGTGATCAACTGACCGGACAACGCATTTACCTGATCGGGATCGAGCGCCTTGAACAGCGGCCGGAAGCCGCCGATCAACGCATCCAAGTCGAGCGCAGGCGACGTGCGGGCCAGTGGAATCGTGTCACCCGCGTTGAGCTTCTTGGTGCCGCCCGTACCTTCTTCCAGTGCCAGGTACCGGCCGCCGATCAGGTCGTCGTAGCGGATGACGGCTCGGCTGCCTTCGGTCAGCACCACCGAATCGTCGGCGGTGAATTCGACCGCCGCCGATGTGTCGGGCTGAATCTCGACCGACTTCACCTGGCCGACCTCGACGCCCGCGATGCGGACGAAGTCGCCGTTCTCCAATCCGGTGACGTTGACGAATTCGGCGTTGTAGGTCTTCGCCTTCTCGCCGAACCGCAGCTGCCCGAAGACCGCGTACAGGCCGAACACGCCCAGCAGGCAAACAGCCAGAAAGACGGCGAGGCGCAACCCGACGCCTCCCAGGCTCTCTCTCATGACTGGTTACCTCTCGTCGTTGTCGGTCTGAATGAGGTCATGGTGACGGAACCACCGCCGGCGGAAGGGGTATCGGCGGCAGCGGCGTCGGCTGCATCTGCGCGGGCTCCGCGACCACGAAGGGTTCCGTGCCCGGTGTCCGGCCTGGGTCCCGTGGCGCCATCGGCGGAGGCGCCGGCGGGAGACCCGGCCACAGCGGCGTGCCGTCGGGCGCGTAGAGGTCGGCACCGTAGGCCGGAGCGCCCGGATACGGAATCGGTCCCGGGGCAGGTCCGCCGAACAGATTGCGGATGCTCGGCGGCTCGGGTATTCCACGGGTGGTCGGGAAGTAGTTGGCCCAGGCCGGGAAGCCGATGCCGGGGTTCGGGCGCCAATCCACGCCGGTGCCGAATCCGGTGTTGGTGACGAGGTTGCGCACCGGCCAGTTCTGCGCGACGTCCGGCAGCGAGCCGCAGCTTGGCTTGCCGCCCGGCCCGCCCTTGGCGCCGATGACCGGCAGGTTGTCCGGGTAGTGGTACGGGTCGTCGCCGAGCGACAGGCCGGTGTCGAGCACCAGTGAACGACCGTTGCCGCCGGGCGCTTCGTAGCCTCCGGTGTCCAGCAGGGTCTTCGCGCCCACCAGCAGGCAGGTGTACTCGGGGTTGTACTTGTAGAACAGGCCGGTGGTCGGCTCCAGCACGTTGATGGCCTTGATGAGGTTGGCCTGGTTCGGCGCGAGCAGACTGATACCGCTGTTGGATAGCCCAATGGTGGCCAGCAGCAACGCATCCAGCTGGCCGGCCTGCCTGACGATGGTGGTGCTCGTCGTGCTTGCCGCGTTCAGTGTGGCCAAGATGTTCTGTGCCGCACCGGCATAGGCGTCGTTGAAGTCCTTCAGCGCCCGCCAGTCGGCTCGGATGGTCTCACTGCGCGGATTCAGTTCCAGCAGAACCTGGTTGGCGTCGGTGGTGGCCTGACCGATCCGATCGCCCTGTCCACGGACGCCTTCCGCCAGTGCTGACAGGGTGCTGTTCAGCTTGGCCGGGTCGATCGTGTCCAGTACCTGGACGACGTTCTGGAACACCGTATTGACCTCGGTGCTGACGTTGCGCGACTTCACCACCTGACCGGCCGCTAGCCGTTCCTTGCTGGGGTCGCTCGGGATACACCAGATCGACGAACTTCGAGCCGAATACGGTCGTGGCCCGAATCTGCGCCTCGATGTTGGCGGGAATGCGGTTGATCTGGTCCCGGTCGATCTCCAGTCTCAAGGTCACCGGTTGCCTGCCGCCGGTGATCTCGGCGACCCGGCCGACCTGCACGCCGCGAAGCTTGACCTTGGCATTGGTCTCCATCACCAAGCCCGCGCGATCGGAGGTCAACGTGACCGGAACCGATCTGCGGAAGGTCCCGCTGAACAACGCATACGTCAACCAGATCAGCGCGGCGACCACGAGCAACAGGGCGAGCGTCGCCCATCCCGGGTGCAGTCCTTCGTCTCTGTCGTCCATTGCGCTAACCCGCCAGGTTGAAGTTGCCGGATTGGCCGTAGATGGCGAGCGACATCATCACGAGCACGAAGGCGGCGATGATGAGCGACATGCGCACTGCGCGGCCGACGGCCTCGCCGACGCCCGCGGGACCGCCCCCTGCGGTGAAGCCGTAATACGTGTGCACGAGCATGATTACCACGGCGAGGACCACGCACTGGAGAAATGACCAGAACAGATCCGTGGGGTTCAGAAACGTCCTGAAGTAATGGTCGTACACGCCGGTCGACTGGCCGTAGAGCACCGTCGTGCCGAATCGCGCCGCCCAGAAGGCTGCCAGTACGCCGATGCAATAGAGCGGGATCACGACGAGTAGGCCGGCTACCACTCGGGTGGACGCGAGATACGCGACGCTGCGGATGCCCATCACCTCGAGCGCGTCGATCTCCTCGTTGATCCGCATGGCGCCGAGTTGGGCTGTGGCGCCTGCCCCGATCGTCGCCGAGAGCGCGACCGCGGTCGTCGCGGGCGCAATCAGTCGCACGTTGAAGAATGCGGACGCGAATCCCGTCAAGGCCTCGACGCCGATCTCGGAGAAGTCGGTGTACCCCTGCACGGCCACCAGCGCGCCGGTGGTGACGGTCAAGAAGCCGACGATCGCGACCGTTCCGCCGATGATGATGAGCGCGCCTGCGCCCAAGCCCATTTGTGCGATCAGCCGGATCAACTCGACCCGATACTGGGTGACGGCGACGTGGATCGACCGCAGCGTACGGCCGTAGAACTTGGTCTGCCGCCCAACGCGATTCCAGCCGTCGACCCACGGACGGGCCCTGGCCTTCAGCCACGGGAACTGGGAATGGGGTCTGGAGACGGTCACATCGTCACCTTCACGGCGACGGCGGTGGCGACGACGTTGATGGCGAACAGCGCCATGAAGGTGAACACCACGGTCTCGTTCACGGCGTTACCGACACCGGCTGGGCCGCCCCGCACGGAAATGCCCTTGTAGCAGGCGATCAGCCCGGCGGAGAGGCCGAACAACGCCGCCTTCAGCAGCGCGATCGTCACGTCGGCGGCGCCGATGATCAGGGTCAAACCGGATGCGAAGGCACCCGGTGAGACGTTCTGAATGTAGACGGTGAAGAAGTAGGCGCCCGCGAGGCCGACGAGGATCACCGACGCGGACAGCGCCAGCGACACCAGCGTGGCGGCGAGCACACGGGGAACCACAAGGGCCTGAATGGGATTGACGCCCATTACCCGCAGCGCGTCGAGTTCCTCGCGGATCGTTCGGGCACCGAGGTCGGCACACATGGCGGTGGCGCCTGCACCTGCGACCACCAGCACCGTGACGATGGGCCCGATCTGACGCACCGTGCCGAGCGCGGCGCCGGTGCCGGAGAAGTCCTGGGCACCGAACTCCGTCAGGAGGATGTTGAACGTGAACGTGAGCAGCACCGTGTAGGGGATCGTCAGCATCAGCGTCGGCAGAATCGACACCCGCGCGACGAACCAGGACTGCAGGACGAACTCCCGCCAGGCGAACGGCGGCTTGAACATCGACACGAAGGTGTCGAGCGCCATCGCGAAGAATCCGCCGGCAGCGCGGATCGGTTTGGCCGCATTGGTGGAGAGGGCGCCCGGCGCAACCATCAGTGGATCCCCCCTGCGTTGCACCTCAATGGCATGAGTCGATGGTCTCCTCCGACTAAACCCGATCGCTAGGCGAATCCCGTGATGGTGACACAAGACGAAGTCGAAGAACCGTACAACAGGAATTTCAGCGCCAGCAACCGCACGACCGCCAGGATGGCGTCCGCAACGGCGTCGGACGGGTCGACGACGGCAGATCACAGGTGTCGACCCGGCGTCGACCAGGCTCACCACCGCCTTCCGAGCGGGCAAAGGCGACTTCAGCAAACATCCGACGGCCCGCGGCCACGCCTGGATCAGGCGTTGTCGGCCGCTGCTTCCAGTTCGGCGATCACGATCCTCCGCATGTCCATCATCGCGGCCATGGCTGCGGCGGCCCGCGCCGGATCCGGGCCCTCCAGCAGCTCGTATAGCCGCTCGGGCACGATTTGCCAGCTCAATCCATAGCGATCCTTGAGCCAGCCACACTGCGACTCCTCGCCGCCGTCGAGCAGCTTGGACCAGTAGTAGTCGACTTCGTCCTGGTCCGCGCAGCGCACTTCGAACGACACCGCCTCGGTGAACCGGAACTGCGGGCCGCCGTTGATGCCGAGGAATCGATGGCCGTCCAGGACGAAGGTGCCGTACAGCACGTCGCCCGGGGTACCAGAACCGGCCGCGGGGGGACGGAAGAACGGTCCCACTGACGAATTGGGGAAGACCGACGCGTAGAAGGCGGCGGCTTCTTCGAGGTCGCCGTCGAACCAGAGAGAGGGCGTGATGTTGGGCATGACGAACAGACTCGCCGCAGCGCCCGAACTCATCGCGGGGGTGCCTGCAGCACCGTGAACCGCCTGGGTAGCGTGAGGTCAGGGGCCCGGCCGAGAGGATGTTCGTGAGCATTGCGAGCAGCACACCGCACACCGTGACGTTGCGGGGCGTCGACGACCTCAACCTCATCGCCGACGAGTGGAACCGCGGCGCTGAATCGGCCGCCGGCCGGCCGACCATCTTGATGATGCACGGGGGCGGTCAGAACCGGTACTCGTGGAAGAACACCGGCCAGATCCTGGCCGATGCGGGCTTTCACGTCGTCGCCCTGGACAGCCGTGGCCACGGCGACAGTGACCGCTCGCCGACCGCGAACTACTCGGTGGAGACGCTGTGCTCCGACACCCTGCAGGTGCTTTATCAGATCGGTAGGCCGGTGGTGCTGGTCGGCGCGAGCATGGGCGGGCTGACGGGCATCCTGGCCGCCCACGAGGCCGGACCCGAATTGGTCACCAAATTGGTCCTCGTCGACGTGGTGCCGCGGTTCGAGAAGGACGGCAGCGCCCGAATCCGCGACTTCATGTTCAGCCACGTGCACGGCTTCGACTCGCTCGACGAGGCCGCCGACGCGGTCGCTGCCTATCTGCCGCACCGGCCGAAGCCGCGCAGTCCGGAGGGATTGAAGAAGAACCTGAGGCTGCGTGACGGCCGGTGGTACTGGCATTGGGATCCGGCGTTCCTGACCAAACCCCAAGACGACCCCTTCATGCGGGTGGACAAGCTGGAACAGGCCGCGATCAACCTCGAGATCCCGATCCTGCTGATCCGCGGCAAGCTGTCGGACGTCGTCAGCCCCGAAGCGGTCGAGGACTTTCTGGCGAAGGTGCCGGGCGCGGAACTCGTCGAACTGTCCGAAGCCGGGCACACGGCGGCGGGTGACGACAACGATGCCTTCACCGACGTCGTCGTCCGGTTCGTCAACCCGTGACCGCGGGGTTCAACTTCCTGGAGCAGCCAGAGCTACCGGCACCCCAGGTCAGCGAGACGCAGGCCGAGTACTTGTTGTTGAAGCACTACGGCATCAACGCCCGCGCCGAATCGCTTGGCAGCCAGCAGGACAAGAACTTCCTGGTGCTCGACTCCGACGACCGGCCGTTCGGCGTGCTGAAGATCGCCAACCCGGCGTTCACCCCGGTCGAACTGGCGGCGCAGGACGCCGCCGCCGAGACGATCGCCGAGGCGGAGCCGACGCTCCGGGTGGCGGCGCCGCTGCCCAACCTCAACGGCGAGAAGTGCACGACGGTGACGGGCCTGCTCGCTAATTCTCCCGTCGCTTCGCTCGCCCCGGGCGACCCCGCCTACGTCCGCTTGCTGCCCTACCTGCCCGGCGGCACCCTGGTCGCCGCCGGCCATCTGTCGGCCGAGGTGATCGCGGGTATGGGCGGTCTGGCCGGACGAATCAGCCGTGCCCTGGCCGGATTTCGCCATGACGGCCTGGACCGCGTCCTGCAGTGGGATCTGCGGTTCGGCCGCGACGTCGTCGACGAACTCGCCGCCGACGTCGACGACCCGTCGC
Source organism: uncultured Actinomycetota bacterium (assembly GCA_963849055.1). Lineage (GTDB taxonomy): Bacteria > Actinomycetota > Actinomycetes > Mycobacteriales > Mycobacteriaceae > Mycobacterium. The sequence continues at coordinate 257,885 of CAWKFI010000006.1, read as the reverse complement.
ACAGGGAGCGGTTGACGGCCGCCGCCACGGAGGCGTGGCAGCGGATCGAGCCGCGGGCCGACGAACTTCCGCGCCAGGCCGTGCATCTCGACTTGACCGACGCCAACGTCGTCGTCGCGTGCAGTCACGGCGCCACCGCGCTGCCCGACGGCATCATCGACTTCGGTGACCTGTCGGACAGCTGGGCCGTCTCGGAAGTCGCCATCACGCTGTCCTCGGTACTGGCCCACCCCGGCACCACTCCGGTGTCGATCCTGCCGGGCATCAAGGCATTTCACGCGATCCGGCCCCTCACGGCCGCCGAGGCCGACGTGGTGTGGCCGCTGCTGGTGTTGCGCACCGCGGTGCTCATCGTCAGTGGCGCGCAGCAGGCCCGGCTCGACCCCGACAACGACTACATCACCGATCAATCCGACGACGAATGGCGCATGTTCGAGCAGGCCACGTCGGTGCCGATCGACGTCATGACGGCCGTGATCCGCGCCGAGCTGGGCCTGGACACCAGCGCCGACGCGGTACCCGGCGGCTCGTTGATCGCCGACCTCGACCCGGCATCGATCACCACCCTCGACCTGGCTGCGACCTCGGAGGTGTTCGACGACGCCTTCGAACCCGGTGCGTGGCTCGGTGCCGACGTCGAGGCCGAATTGGCAAGGGCGGCAGTGCGTGCCGGCGCGGCACTGGTCGTCACCCGATTCGGCGGGCCGCGCCTGACCCGTGCCCCCGCGCTCAGTCAGCACAGCCCCGAGGTGATTGCGACCGGCATCTCGCTGTGGCCGGCTCAGGCCGTCACGGTGACAGCGCCGTGGTCCGGAGACGTCGAGCACGTCGGTGGCGGCCTGGTGCTGCGCAGTGACGGCTACGAGCTGACGGTGACGGGCGTCGACGTAACCGCCGCTGGCCACGTCGAGGTGGGAGCGCCTTTGGCGACCGCTTCGGCCGACCACTGGTTCGAGGTCGGCCTCCGCCCGGCCGGTGCGCCGCCCGCGCCCGGCATTCACCACCGCCGAATTGGCGCCAGGATGGCTGGCGGTCGCCCGAGACCCGGCACCTCTGCTCGGGTTGCCCGCGTCGGGACCCGACGCTGAACCGAGACCTGTTGGCGCGCAGGGACGACAGCTTCGCCAAGGTGCAGGAGCACTACTACCGCAATCCGCCGCAGATCGAGCGGGGCTGGCGGCACTTCCTGATGTCGACGTCCGGCCGGGTGTACCTCGACATGGTCAACAACGTCACGGTCCTCGGCCACGCGCACCCCCGGGTGGCGGATACCGCGGCGCGACAGCTGCGCAGGCTCAACACCAATTCGCGATTCAACTACGAGGCCGTCGTCGAATTCAGCGAGCGCCTCGCCGCCACCTTGCCCGACCCGCTGGACACCGTGTTCCTGGTGAACTCCGGTTCGGAGGCAAGCGATCTGGCGATGCGCCTGGCGATCGCGGCGACGGGACGGCGCGACGTGGTCGCGGTCCGCGAGGCCTACCACGGTTGGACGTACGCCACCGACGCGGTGTCGACCTCGACGGCCGACAATCCCAACGCGCTCACCACCCGCCCCGAATGGGTGCACACGGTGGAGTCGCCGAACAGCTTCCGCGGCAAGTACCGCGGCACCGATGTCGACCGGTACGCGCTCGACGCGGTACATCAGATCGAGGACCTCGTCGCCGCGGGCCGCCCGCCCGCGGGGTTCATCTGCGAGACCGTATACGGCAATGCCGGCGGAATGGCGCTGCCCGACGGTTACCTGCAGCAGGTGTACGCGGCGGTGCGCACCAACGGCGGTCTGGCCATCGCCGACGAGGTTCAGGTCGGTTACGGCAGGCTCGGCGAATGGTTTTGGGGTTTCCACCAGCAGGAGGTGGTTCCGGACGTCGTGTCGGTGGCGAAGTCGGTGGGCAATGGCTATCCGTTGGGTGCCGTCATCACCAGCCGCGCGGTGGCCGATGCGTTCAGCTCGCAGGGGTACTTCTTCTCGTCGACCGGCGGCAGCCCACTGTCATGCGCCATCGGGCTCACCGTGCTCGACGTGCTGCGCGACGAGGACCTGCAGGGCAACGCATCCCGCGTGGGTGGCCATCTCAAGCAGCGGTTGCTCGCGCTGCGCGACAAGCACCCGATCATCGGCACCGTGCACGGCATGGGGCTCTACCTCGGCGTCGAAATGATCCGCGACCCGGAGACGTTGGCGCCAGCGACCGCGGAGACCGCGGCGATCTGTGACCGCATGCTCGAGCTCGGCGTGGTCATCCAGCCCACCGGTGATCACCAGAACATCCTGAAGACCAAGCCACCGTTGTGCATCGACGTCGACGGCGCCGACTTCTACGTCGACGCGTTGGACCGGGTGCTGACCGAAGGCTGGTAGCCCGCCTGGCCAGATCCCTTCGATGCGTGGCACGAACGGCCATGGCGAGGGTGCACACGGTGGCTTAACGTCCACGGCGATGTCTCCGATACTGCTCAGTGCTCACGTCATCCTGGCCATTCTCGCCGTCGGCCCGATCGCCGTGGCGGCAAGCATCTTTCCGCGCTACGCCTCGACACCCTCGGTCGCCGCGGTGTTGCACCGGATCTGCGTGACCTACGCCGCCGTCGGCCTGGCGGTGCCGCTTCTCGGTGTCGCGACCGCGATGGCGATGGGCGTACTCACCGACGCGTGGGTGCTGGTGTCGATCGGGCTGACCGTCATTGCGGCGGGAATCCTGGTGGCGTCGATCCTGCCCGCGCAGCGCGCCGTGCTCGACGGCGCGTCCGCGGGTCGGCTCGCCATGTCCACGGGGATCTTCAACCTGCTCTGGGTCGCCGTGACAATCCTGATGATCGTGCGACCGGGATCGTCAACGGGCGTCTGAGTTCTCCCCCTCCCCCTTCCCTCCGCGAGTGTGCGGCTGACGAGAAAAACAGGGCCCGAATCTCGTCGGGCGCACAGTCAGCGGCGTCACCACTAAGCCAGCAGCGGCACCGACTCGTGCGGCTCAGGCAGCAGGATCTCGAACATCGCCCGACGGGTAGCGACCAGCTCGACGTCGGTGAAGTCATTGCTCGTCAACCGAACCCGACACGTGGCGAGTGCCGAGTTGTAGCAGTACTTGGTGTGCCCGGTGGTGTCGAAGTAGGTCAAGCCCGATCACGTCGGACGGCTCGGCGGTGATTTCGCCCTCCATCGTCATCTCCCCTACCCGGCCGCCGAACGTCCACGAGAACGGGCGGTACTCGCCGTGGGTGTGGCGGGTGGCGAGGACGGACCGGATCGCGAATTCCCTTCCGCCATGGCGCAACACGAACAACGTCGCCGCCGGCAGCGAGACCGGTCCGACGGCGGCGTGGGCGGTGACGATCTCGAGGGTCGCGTTGGGTGCGTCGTCGAATCCGCACACCTGCCCGAACGCATAGGCGGGAGTGTGCCGTCGACCCCAGTTGTGGTTGACGCTGCCCGTCCAGTCCCGCACGTCGAGGGCGGCCCCCTCCAACTCCAGCCGACCGTCGAACGTCGCAAGCGGGTGTCGGACCAGCGTCTTGGCCGTCGGAAACGGGGCCCGGTAGCCGCGGTCGGTCAGCAGCTTCACGGGCGGCTCGTCGCCGGCGTCGATGCGCAGATCCCACGTCGCGCGTCGGCCATCGTCGGCGACGACGCCCCGCACGGCGGCGTCGTCGATCGACGTCTCGCCGATCCGCGCGGTCCACGCATCGGCGCCGCCCTCGTAGCGGTAGTCGGCGGCCTCGATCGGGTGTCCGACCTTGAGTGCCCGGTTTCCCGCCCCGGCCGGATCGAACACCATCACCCACACGTCGGCCACCGCTGCACCGGCCGTGGGCAGGAGCAACGTCTCGCGCAGCCAGAACGCCTGGGCCTGGTCCGGGTGGTTGGCGCGGACGAAACGGCTCTCGTAATAGGGCGGCTTGACCGGCTTCACGGCCTCAGCATCCAATACTTGAGCGGTGACGGGAACCATGCTCGCCATTTACGCACTCGCCGCAGTCGCTGGCGTCGAGGCGATCGCACTGATCGTGCTCTGGCGACGGCTGGCTCACCGCGATGCGGAGCTGGCCGACTTGCGGCACAGGCTCGACACCCGCGCAAACCTCATCTCCGGTGGCCGCGAGGCCGTCAAGTCGGTCTGGCAGACCGCCAACATCCTGCGCAAGGAAGGCTTCGGCGCGGCAGTTCGGTCGTCGATCGAGGACCTGGCCGACTGGGCGGAGGTGGAGCGGCCCGACCTGGCCCGGCTGTCCCCGAGCGGCCGCGTGGCGATCCTCTTCTCGGACATCGAGGAGTCCACCGCACTCAACGAGCGCATCGGCGACCGCGCGTGGGTCCGCTTGATCGACCGGCACGACAAGATGGTCGGCAGGCACGTCAAGCGGCACGCAGGGTACGTCGTCAAGAGCCAGGGCGACGGCTTCATGATCGCGTTCGCCCAGCCGGAGGAGGCGGTGCGGTGTGGCCTCGACATCCAGCGCGAACTTCAGAAGCGGCACAACGGGATTCGCGTACGCATCGGCATCCACGCGGGGAAGTCCGTGAGGCGGGGCGACGACCTGTTCGGCCGCAACGTCGCGATGGCGGCACGGGTGGCCTCGGCGGCCGACGGCGGCGAGGTGCTGGTCAGCGAATCGGTGCGCGAGGCCGTCGGCGATCAGGACGGCATCGCATTCGACGACGGCCGCGACGTCGAGCTGAAGGGGTTCAGCGGAACCCACCGGCTCTACGCGCTGTCGCAGTGAGAGGCGCCTACTCGGTAGCGCCCGCCTCCGCAGCGCGCTGGTGCAACCGCGCGCGGATGTCGTCCGCGGTATAGGCATTGCGCTTGCGTTGGTCGCGCGCCACCAGCACGCCACCGGCCACGACGCCGGCGACCCCAGCCATTCCGATCCACTTCCAGATGCCTCGCATGATCAAAGTCTGCCTAAGCTGCGGTGGTGAATGCGAACACGGTGACGTTGAGCCGCGCGCTGGCCGAGACGCGGACGGGTGACGTCTGGCTGTTTCGCGGCGAATCCGGACCAGATCGGGCGATTCAGACGCTGACGAATGCCCCGGTGAACCACGTCGGGATCACCGTCGCGATCGACGACCTGCCACCGCTGATCTGGCACGCCGAACTCGGCGACAAGCTGCAATGTCTGTGGAGCGGCACCAACCATCGCGGCGTCCAGCTCAACGATCTGCGCCAGGCCGTGGAGCGGTGGATGCTCACCTACGGGCAGCGGTGCTGGCTGCGTCAACTCACCCCGTACGCGACCCGTGAGCAGGAGGACGAACTGCTGCGGGTGATCGCGCGAATGGACGGCACCGCGTTCCCGACCACCGCACGCCTGACCGGGCGCTGGGTCCGCGGCCGGATGCCGATCGTCAGCGACTTCACGCGGGGCCTGCCCTTCGTGCATCGCCGGGTGCGGGAATCGGCCGAACGCAAGAAGGCCGAGCGCAAGGTCGCCGTCGAGACGGCGTACTGCGCCGAGACGGTGGCCATCACGTACGAGGAGATGGGCCTGCTCACCACCGAGAAGCACTACAACTGGTTCGACCCGGGCTCGTTCTGGAGCGGCGACACGCTGCCGCTGACCGAGGGCTACCAGCTGAGCGACGAGATCGCCGTCGTCCTGGACTGAGCGAACCGCCGAACACCGCCCTCCGGACGGTGTGTGCGACGTCACACTGCCGCAGGCATAATCCACCTGAGATATGCGTTCTTGTGCATGGATCGGCCCGTCGATAATCATCCCCGAGGTCGGCGGGCCGACCACTTCAAACCGCCAACTCCCACAGGGCATTTCCCTAGGGCAAGCCGCGCGGACGCTGAGGCCTCGGCGGTGGCGGGTCCGCGATGTACGGGCACGTGGTTTCGATCTCGAATTGATGCGCCTGGACTTCCCCCGGATTGGGCGGCATCCGTCCGCTGAAATTGTAGGTGTCGTCCACTTTGGTCGCGACGACCTCGCGTGGGTCGGCGACGAAGCCGGCGGCGTCGTCATACCGCAGACCTACGCGCTCCGCGACGAGCCGACCCCGCGTTCTGAGCACCACGCGGACCGTCTTCTTGCCGCCGTCTTGATTCACCAGAATGAGGAGCCTGCCGTCGGGTTGGGCTGTGCACTTGACCACTCCGGTAATCGTTTGGGTTTGGCCGTCGAAGACCACCGTCGTCTCGGACGGGGTCTCGCGCTCGCAGGAGCAGATCACCAAGGCGGCCAACGCGACCACAGCCATCCGAGCCAGCACCGCGGTAAGCCTATTTGGTGGTAGTCGGAGTCGACGGCGGCACCAGGTTCAACCCGGCGTAGATCTCGTCGAGCATCGGGGCGAGCATCGCCTGCGCCGTGGTCCTGCCGTCGGCAGTCAGCGTCAGGTTGGTCCAAATGACCAGCGCCACATCATTGTCCGGGTCATAGCCCATGAACGAGTTGAAGCCCGGCAGTTCACCACCGTGGTAATACATCGCGGCGTTCGGGCCGAATCGCTGATACGAAATCCCGTAGCCGTACTTCTGCCCGTCGGGTACCGCCGGATCTTCGGCTTGCGGGCTCGCCAACCACTGTCGATGGAAGTCGGCGTTGAAGACGTCACCCGATACCAGCGCCTTCATCCACGTCGCCAGGTCGCTGGCCGTCGAGATCGCTCCTCCCGCGGCGGTGGCGTAGGAGGAGTTCTGGTTGGTGTAGTCGATCGGCTTCAACGTGCCGGCCTCTGCGGCGGCTTGCAAGTCGGCGGGATACGGGTCGTCGGCGAGTGCATAGAAGCTGCCGCCGTACATGTAGCCGTGTGAGTACGGAGCCGGGATCGAGGTGTCATCCGCGGCGGGCAACGACGTCTGCGTGAGGCCGACGGGGCCGAACAAGCGGTCACGAAACTGGTGGGCCAACGGGCGGCCTGCGATCTTCTCGGCGATCAGTCCCAATATCGCGTAATTGGTGTTGCTGTACTCGTATTCGGCGTCGGGTGGGAACTGCGGAGGATGCTGGAAAGCGATGGCCAAGACCTCCTGCGGCGTCCATGCCCTTCCGGGGTCGGCATCCATCCTCTCCGAAATCCGCGGGTCGCCCGTGTAACCGTAGAGTCCACTGCGCATCTTCAAAAGCTGTGCGACGGTGATGTTCTCGCCATTCGGCACATCGGGCACATATGTGGACACCGGGTCACTGAACTTCAGCTTGCCATCCTGGGCGAGCAGCACGATGAGCGCCGCGGTCATGGTCTTGGTGTTCGAGGCGATCCGGAAATGAGTGCTCGCCGCGGGCGACGTCTGCATGCCGAGCTCAGTGGTACCGACCGCCGCGTTGAAGTTGCCCTGCGGGGTGCGCAGCACCACCATCGCGCCAGGGACTCTCAGCTGTTCGGCGACGGCCACCACGGCGGCCTGAAACGCCTGGGGATCGATGGTCTTCAGCGCCGACTTCCTTCGACGCCGAGCTGGTCGCGGTGGTGGTCGTGGTGCCGGGGGATGACGTCGTCGGGTCAGTCTCGGACGAGCAGCTTGCGATCACTGCCACGCACGCCACGAGCGCTGCGGCGCATCGCGCCTCTGAACCGATCATCGTCGCCAGCACCGCCTCGAATATGGGCCTCGGCTACGGCACCGAGCACCGGGCCGACGTCGTATTACTCGCCGAACCCTAGGCCGTTTCCGCAAGTCAAGCCGAGCGTTTGACCGACGAACCTAGAATCGCAGCCATCGGCCCACGCGTGTGAGGAGTCCCGTGCCCGCAGAAGGACGTATCCGGGTGGGCGCCCGGACCATCACCTATCTCGAAGTCGGTGACCCCGGTGGGCCGCTGGTACTGCACAACCACGGCGGACCTTCGAGCCGCCTCGAGGCCGAGCTCTTCGATTCCGCAGCGAAGGCCAATGGCGTGCGATTCGTCTGCGCAGACCGCCCGGGCATCGGAGGGTCTGATCCCCAGCCGGACCGCACCTTCAAGTGCTGGACCGACGACCTACTGCTGCTAGCTGACTCCCTCGGTGCACACCAATTCGCGGTCACCGGCTGGTCCGAGGGGGGACCGTGGGCACTAGCCGCGGCCGCGTACCTGGACCCTGCGCGCCTCGTCCACGTCGCGTGCATAGGCGGTGCGAGTTACGGAACGTTCGGCGCGAACTGGGCTGCGAAGTATCAAAGCAGCGTCGACGCGCTCGGAGGGCGACTGGCGCTGCACTTCCGGCCCGGCTTCAAGCTGATGTACGACGTTCTTGGCATGAGCGCCAAGCACTTCGAGGAAGGCTACGGAAAGGCGATACTGAAGTCGGTGAGCGCGGCGGATCGGGAGGTGCTGGCCGACGACGCGGTCATGGCGTCGTTTCTGGCGGCGAGCCGCGAGTGCTTCCGACACGGTTCGGACGGACTCGTCGTCGATGCCACGACCCTCTACGACGCGTGGCCATTCGACATCACGGAGGTACAGCGCCGCATCCACTTCTGGCAGGGCGACGCCGACACGCTGGTGCCCGAGGTGATCAACAAGACCGTGGCGGATCAGACGCCCGGCGCCATCTGGCACCCGATCAGCGGTGGTGGCCACTTCATCGCCGTCAGTCACGCGGACGAGATTCTCGCGCTGGCAGCCAACGACCTCAAGGCGGCGGCAAAATCATGAGCGGACACGTCTGTCGCTACGCCTGACGGCATCGGGTCTGCGTTAGCCTCGGCCCGTGCCGTCCCGAAGCCCAGTCCGCGCGGCGAGATACGCGCGCCGACGCAAGCGGCGCATGGCCCAGAAGGAACACGACCTCACCGAATCGCAGTGGACCGCGCTCAAGGCGGCGTGGGGAGGGTGCGCCTACTGCAACGCGATCGGGACGCCGCTGCAGAAGGACTGCGTGCTGGCCATCTCGCGCGGCGGGCGATACGCGCTCGCCAACGTGGTGCCCAGCTGCCGTTCGTGCAACGCCAGCAAGTGCAACGCCGAAGTGACCACCTGGATGCGGCGCAAGAAGCTGGACGAGAAGAGTTTTCTGGTCCGTCAGGCCGAGATCAACCAGATGCTGGCCGCCGCCGAAGCGGACTGACCGCTGACGCTGAACCGGGCCCGCAGTACTACTTCTGCCCCTCCAACAGATGGGCGTACGGATCAGCCTCGGCGCCAACGGATTCCGGCATCGGGTAGTAGGTCTTGATGAGAAGGTTCCCGTCGTCGTCCCACGCGAACGTCTCGATGCTGTGGGCCATTTGGACGTTGGGCTCGGTGCCAAAGTAGTTCTCGCACACCCAGGCCATCTCGTTCCCGTTGACCTGGACCGTGAGCATCTTGATCTTCAGGATCGACTGGAACATGTCGTAGGCGTCCGACGTCGCAGCCTCGAAGCCGTGCTTCTCCTCGGTGCCGACGGGGTCGTACATGCGGACCTCGCCGGGGCAGATCGTGCGCCACGACGCGACCCACTCGTCCTTCTTTCCCGCGTTCCAGAGATCGGCGTGTTTGGCGGCGTGCGCCAGGCGCGCGCCACGGCTCGGAACCTTGCTCAAGATCAGACCCCGTTCAGTCCAGATTGGTATCCCCACGATAGCTGGACACCTGTCCAGCCGGGAAGGTCTCGCTTCAGGCTGTGCGGTCACACCGTCCCGGCGGCGGCCCACGCGCGAGCGGTGACCGTGAACGGCCCGCTACCCAGCCTTTCGCGAGCCACCGCCCTCAGGCGTGCCCGACCGTCGTCATCGAGTCGCTGCACGTACTCGCCGGCAGGACCGACACCGAAGGTGTACGGCTCCCACCACTCGTCGAAGGTCGGATGTACGACGTCGACCGCTATCGGATCTTCGCGCACCTCGCGCAGACCGGCCGCTTCGAATAACTGCGTGAGATGCCCCCCGTGCGCCCCCGACAGCAGGGCTTCGTCTTCCGCGTCGGGCTCGATCACGTGAACCGCATCCCAGAACGGCGCCAGCGCACCGGTCGGCCCATCCCACACGCAGGCTGCGATGACGCCGCCGGGCCGCGTCACGCGTGCCATTTGCGTGATGCCACCCACTGGATCCGTCATGAAGTGCACGACCAATTGGGCGAGAGCAGCATCGAATGACGCAGTGTCGTAAGGCAATTCCTCAGCGGTACCCCGCCGGGCGTCGACTTCGGGGAAGCGATCGCGGATGGCGTCGACGAATGGAGGCGATGGATCGATCGCCGTGACCTCGGCTCCGACCGACAGCAAGAACGCCGTCAATGCGCCCGGCCCGCAGCCCACGTCGAGCACCCGGTCCCCCGTGCCGACCCCGGCAAACGCCGCGAAGACCTCCGCAAGGGGCTCGGCATACCGGCCCATGAAGCGGGAGTAGTGCTCCGGCGGCACGATGAAGCTCATCTGCGAATGCTATGTCGCCGGTCGCGTCGTCAGGCCAGCTACGGCAGCTCTCGTAATCGTTGACTCTGCGGTGAGGGCGCAAAAGTGCGAGAGCACCTCGCCATAGCCGCATAGTCGACAAGCGCTAGACGTTGAAGCGGAACTCCACCACGTCACCGTCGGCCATCACGTAGTCCTTGCCCTCGATGCGGACCTTGCCCGCAGACTTGGCGGCGGCCATCGAGCCGGCCTCGACCAGATCGTCGAACGACACGATCTCGGCCTTGATGAAGCCCTTCTCGAAATCGGTGTGGATGACGCCCGCCGCCTTGGGCGCAGTGTCGCCCTGGTGGATGGTCCAGGCCCGGGACTCCTTCGGGCCCGGCGGTCAGATACGTCTGCAACTTCAACGTGTGAAAACCGGCCCGCGCCAACGCATCCAGCCCGCGTTCGGTCTGGCCGATCGACTCGAGCAGCTCGGCCGCGGACTCGTCGTCGAGCTCCTGCAGCTCGGCCTCGATCTTGGCGTCGAGGAACACCGCGTCGGCGGGCGCCACCATGGCACGCAGCTCGGCCTTGCGGGCCTCGTCGGTGAGCACCGACTCGTCGGCGTTGAAGACGTACAGGAACGGCTTGGTGGTCATCAGGTTCAGCTCCCGCAACAGCGAGGTGTCGATGCCCGCCGAGAACAGCGTCTTGCCGCTGTCGAGCACTTGCCTGCGCCGCCACCGCCGCCTCGTGCACGGGCTTGCGGTCCTTGTTGTTGCGCGCTTCCTTCTCCAGCCGCGGCACGGCCTTCTCCAGCGTCTGCATGTCGGCGAGGATCAGCTCGGTCTCGATGACCTCGATGTCGGACGCCGGGTCGACCTTGCCGTCGACGTGCACGACGTCGTCGTCGGCGAACACCCGCACCACCTGACAGATCGCGTCGCACTCGCGGATGTTGGCCAGGAACTTGTTGCCCAGCCCGGCGCCCTCCGACGCGCCCTTGACGATGCCGGCGATGTCGACGAACGTCACCGGCGCGGGCACGATCTTCTCCGAGCCGAAGATCTCGGCCAGCTTGGTCCAGCCGCGGATCGGGCAGCGCCACCACGCCCTCGTTCGGCTCGATCGTCGCGAACGGATAGTTGGCAGCCAGCACGTCGTTGCGCGTCAGCGCATTGAACAGGGTCGACTTGCCGACGTTCGGCAGCCCGACGATTCCAAGATTTAGGCCCACGGGTTCGACAGTCTAGGGCGCCTGCACAGGCACGCCAGAGCGCGCTGGCAGCGCTCGCCGCGGCGATTGCCGGTACGGTCTAAGCGTGTCAGGACAGCGTGCGCGGTCGGCAGTTGCGGCCGATCACCAGCTCAGTGCTGCCCCGCGTGCCCGGTCTTCCATGGTGGGGCGCCGTGGTGCTGGCTGCGACGGCCGCCGCCGTTGGCTTCGCGTATCGACGCGGGTACGGGTGACAAGGACTCTCAGCGCCGTCTTCTCGGTGTGCTACGTCGCGGGCTGCCTGTTGGCGGTGCTCGCCGTGCGGCAATCGGGCGTGTTCACCGCGGTCATCCAGCCGCCGTTGATCCTGTTCGTCATCGTCCCGGCGGCGTACTTCGTCTTCCACGGCAGCACGATCACCGGCATCAAGGACATCCTGATCAACTGCGGCTATCCGCTGATCGAACGGTTCCCGCTGATGTTCTTCACCTCGGCGGCCGTGCTGCTGATCGGGATGGGGCGCTGGTATCTCGGCATCGGCCGGCCGCCGGACAGCGCCGTGACGACGAGACCGCGACGCCCGACGCGGCGGCTTCCGACAGCTCAGCCGCCGCGGCCAGCGACTCGCGGCGGATGGCAAGCCGTCGGCGCGCCGAGCCCGTCGCGCACACGATCGAACGTCCCAGCCGCGCCGCTGCCGCCGCTGCGGAGGAGGAAGCACCGCAGCGTCCCGCCCGCAAGCCGCGGACGGCCACCGGGTCCACGCGGGCGTCTCGCTCGCGCCACGCCCGCCCGCCGGAGACGGAGATCATCGAGCCGGTCGCCCGACCGCGACGGCCACGACCGGCAGGCGCGCCGACCGATCCACCTGCCGAACCGCGTCGACGCAGCCGCAGCACCGAACCGCGCGAACCGCGTGAACCACGCGAGCGGCGTGAACCACGGGCTGCGCGCGAGCGGCGGAACCTGCCGCCCATCGAGCCGCGCGACGTGTACGACAGGTCCGATCGGTACGACCGCCCGCAGCGCCAGGAGCGTCCGGAGCGGCGCCGCCGGGCACCAGAGGACTACGACTCCTACGAACCTCGACCCAGAAGCAGCTCCAACGGCGTCCGACGCGTACCACCCGGTGTCGCGGGTGCGCTACCGCGGCACCGATGACGGCGAATCGCGTACCGAGAACCGCACGCAGACCACGGCACAGCCGCAATCCCGACGCCGATTCCTGGCGAGTACGACGTCTAGCTAGCGCCTGGCGGGCCGGATCTCGCGCGGCAGCGCGAACACCAGCGTCTCGTTCGCCGTGGTGACGGGCTGCACGATGTCGAAGCCGTAGTCGGCCAGCCGCTCCAGCACGCCGCGCACCAGGATCTCGGGCACCGAGGCACCGGAGGTGACGCCGACGGTCGTCACGCCGTCGAGCCATGCCGGGTCGATGTCGTCGGCGTAGTCCACCAGGTAGGACGTCTGCGAGCCGGCGTTCAGGGCGACCTCGACCAGCCGCACCGAGTTCGACGAGTTCCGTGAGCCGACGACGATGACCAGCTCGCACTCGGGCGCCATCGCCTTGACGGCGACCTGACGGTTCTGGGTGGCGTAGCAGATGTCGTCGCTGGGCGGATCCTGCAGCTTCGGGAAGCGCTCCCGCAGCCGCTGCACGGTCTCCATGGTCTCGTCGACGCTCAGCGTGGTCTGCGACAGCCAGATCACCTTGTTCTCGTCGCGGACGGTGACGTGGTCGACCGCGTCGGGGCCGTCGACGAGCTGCACGTGGTCGGGCGCCTCACCCGCGGTGCCGACGACCTCCTCGTGGCCCTCGTGACCGATCAGCAGGATGTCGAAGTCGTCGCGGGCGAACCGCTTGGCCTCGTTGTGCACCTTGGTGACCAGCGGGCACGTGGCGTCGATGACCCGCAGATCGCGCGCCGCGGCGGTCTCGTGCACGGTCGGGGCGACGCCGTGCGCGGAGAACACCACGATGGAGCCCTCGGGCACCTCGTCGGTGTCCTCGACGAAGACGGCGCCGGCCTTGGCCAGCGTCTCGACGACGTGCCGGTTGTGCACGATCTCGTGCCGGACGTACACCGGAGCACCGTGCTTCTCCAGCGCACGTTCGACGGTCTCGACGGCGCGGTCGACGCCCGCGCAGTAACCCCGCGGCTCGGCGAGAAGCACCCGCTTGCCGATCGCAGGGTCGACGACCGAGCTGGCGGCACCTGGGATGCCCATGTTGATCGTCGGTGGCATGACTCCAAGGGTACTTACCTACCCCCGGGATCGGCCCAGCCGTAGGCTTGCACCCATGGCTACTGCACCGTATGGGGTCCGCCTGCTGGTAGGAGCGGCCGCGACCGCGCTCGAGGAAACCCGCAAGCTGCCGCAGACCATCCTGATGTACCCGATGACGGTCGCGAGCCAGGTCGCGCACCTCGTCATGAAGATGCAGCAGGACGTCGCCGACCTGGTCAACAAGGGCGACGAGACCCTCGAACAGCTCTTCCCGCCCAAGGACGAGCAGCCCGAATGGGCGACGTTCGACGAGGACGAGGAGGACGACGGCGACGCCCCGGACCCCTCTGAGACGCGCTCCAACGGCGAACGTCTGACCGAGGGCCGGTTCGCGCTGTACACCACGGGCGAGCCCGAGCAGCCGGCCGCCAAGGAGGCCAAGCTCGCCAAGGCCGACCCACCCGACGTCGTCGGCGAGCTGGACTACGAGTCGCTCACGCTCGCTCAGCTGCGGGCCCGGCTGCCGTCGCTGCGGGTGCGCCGATCTCGAGGCACTGCTGGCCTACGAGGGTGCGACGAAGTCGCGCGCACCGTTCCAGACGCTGCTGGCCAACAGGATCACCCGCGCGACTGCGAAGTGACCCAACCGGAGCTCAGCGGAGAACCCCTGGCCGGTCCGCGCGGTCGCCATCCGGGTCGCCGGCTGGATCGACAAGCTCGGCACGGTGTGGGTGGAGGGTCAGCTGACCCAGCTCAACGTCCGGCCGGACTCCAAGACCGTGTTCATGGTGTTGCGCGACCCCGCCGCCGACATGTCGTTGACGCTGACGTGTCCGCGTGACCTGGTGCGCAACGCCCCGGTGAAGCTGGCCGAGGGCACGCAGGTCGTGGTGTGCGGCAAGCCCAGTTTCTACACCGGCCGCGGCAGTTTCTCGTTGCGTGTCAGCGAGATTCGCGCCGTCGGGCTCGGTGAGCTGCTCGCCCGCATCGACCGGCTGCGCAGGCTGCTGGACGCGGAGGGGCTGTTCGACCCACGAATGAAGCGGCCAATCCCGTTCCTGCCCAACACCATTGGTCTCATCACCGGACGCGCTTCGGCCGCGGAGCGCGACGTGATGTCGGTCGCGGAGGCCCGCTGGCCCGCGGTTCGGTTCGCGGTCCGCAACACCGATCGTGCAGGGCGCCAAGCGCCGTTGCGCAGATCGTCGAGGCGCTGCGCGATCTCGACGCCGACCCGGAGGTCGACGTGATCGTGGTGGCCAGGGGCGGTGGCAGCGTCGAGGACCTGCTGCCGTTCTCCGACGAGACGCTGTGCCGCGCCATCGCCGCGTGCACCACGCCGGTGGTGAGCGCCATCGGGCACGAGCCCGACAGCCCGCTGTGTGACCTGGTCGCCGACGTGCGGGCCGCGACGCCCACCGACGCCGCCAAGCGCATCGTCCCCGACGCCGTTGCCGAGCAGGCGCTCGTCGCCGACCTGTGCCGCCGCAGCGCCCGTGCCCTGCGCAATTGGGTGCACCGCGAGCAGCACACCGTGAGCCAGCTGCGCAGCCGCCCGGTGTTGGCGCAGCCGCTTGCGGCGCTGACGGCGCGGGCGGAGGAGATCCATCGAGCCCGTGCCGCCGCGCGCCGCGACGTCACCCGCCTCATCGCATCCGAGACCGATCGGGTCGGGCACCTGTCGGCCCGGTTGGCCACACTGGGACCGGCGGCGACGCTGGCGCGCGGCTACGCCGTCGTTCAGGTCGTGTCCGATTCCATGCCGGTGCTGCGGTCGGTCGAGGACGCCCCGGCAGGTACCCGACTGCGGATCCGCGTGTCCGACGGCGCCGTTACTACGCTCAGCGAGGGGTCAGATGAAGCCCATTAGTCAATTGGGATACGAACAGGCACGCGACGAACTGATCGAGGTGGTGCGCACGCTCGAGCAGGGTGGACTGGACCTCGATGCGTCCCTCAAGTTGTGGGAAAGGGGCGAGGAGCTGGCAAAACGCTGCGAAGAGCACCTCGCGGGAGCGCGTCAGAAGGTGGAGCAGGCGCTGGCGTCTCGGGACGCCGAAGAAAGTTGAGAACGGAACCAGTCAGTCCCTCAGCGGAAACAACTGGAACACGTTACAGTTTTCTTCGGTATGCTTCACCTCCATGGGTGACTCAACGCTGACTCCTGGTCCCTCTGCTCCTCGCGTCCGCACCGACCTCGGCCGCGTCCTGGTGACCGGAGGATCTGGTTTCGTCGGAACCAACCTGGTCCAGGAACTGCTCGACCGCGGCCACGAGGTCCGCTCGTTCGACCGTGCACCGTCACCGCTGCCCCGACCATCCGAGGCTGCAGACGCTCGTCGGCGACATCACCAATGTCGAGGACGTCACGAACGCCGTCGCCGGCATCGACACCGTCTTCCACACCGCGGCCATCATCGAACTGTTGGGCGGAGCGTCGGTCACCGACGAGTACCGCCAGCGCAGCTTCGACGTCAACGTCGGCGGCACCGAGAAGCTGGTGCGCGCCGGAAGGGCCGCGGGCGTCAAGCGCTTCGTCTACACCGCGTCCAACAGCGTGGTGATGGGCGGTCAGGTGATCTCGGGCGGCGACGAGACATTGCCCTACACACGGCGTTTCAACGACCTCTACACCGAGACCAAGGTTGCGGCCGAGAAGTTCGTGCTCGCCCAGAACGGTGTAGAAGGCATGCTGACGTGCTCGATCCGCCCCAGTGGCATCTGGGGGCGCGGCGACCAGACGATGTTCCGCAAGCTGTTCGAGAGTGTGCTGGCCGGCCACGTCAAGGTACTGGTCGGAAGCAAGCACTCGAAACTCGACAACTCCTACGTGCACAACCTGATTCACGGTTTCATCCTGGCAGGCGAACACCTGGTTCCAGGCGGGACGGCACCCGGTCAGGCCTACTTCATCAACGACGGCGAACCGATCAACATGTTCGAGTTCTCCCGCCCGGTGGTAGAGGCGTGCGGCGAAAGCTGGCCGCGGTTCCGCGTGTCCGGCCGCCTCGTCCGCTTCGTCATGACGGTGTGGCAGCGCCTGCACTTCCGCTTCGGTCTGCCCAAGCCGCCGCTGGAACCGCTTGCCGTCGAACGGGTTTACCTCGACAACTACTTCTCGGTCGCCAAGGCCGAACGCGACCTCGGTTACCAGCCGTTGTTCACCACCGCGCAGGCGATGGCCGAGTGCCTGCCGTACTACACCGATCTGTACGCCGAGATGAAGGCCGCTGGACAGAAGGTGCCCGCACCGGCCTGATTTCCGGCGTCGATGGACGAGTCAGCCAAAGAACGCCACCGTGGAACTGGTGAGATCGTAGGCAGCCCAACCTGGGGTCCCGTTGCGAGCGAACGCAATCCACGCTCGATGCATCTGGGCGGCGAGTTCCGCGGGCGCCTCGTGGGGTCCGAGCAGACCGGTGGGTCCGTGCAGGCACGGCTCGTCGGCGATGTCGAAGACGAATGGGAGCTCGACGGTATGGGCGGCACCGAGGTTGCCGTCGATCGCGGTGGAGCGAAAGCCGAACCGGTACACGTAGGTGCGGCCGCCTGAGATCCGGGCGTGGGCCTCGGCCATCCGAGCGGTGCCTGCGCCGAACAGCGCGTCGCCGAGCAATGCGGAGCGGAGCTCTCCCGGTGTCGCCTGTGGGCGCTGCGCCTCGAGTGCGGCGACGGCGGCCCGCGGATCCGCATGCGCTCGGGTCGCGGTGGCCAGCACGTCGGCCTCCGTCGAGCTGTCGAAATTTCCCTGTGGCACCAGGTAGAGGTGGCCCTCATCGGTGTTGGTTCCGATCAGAAGATCGACCCCGGTGGCAGGCCCGTTTGCGAGCGAGTCCGCGGGCTGTTCGGGCAGCACCAGACTGAACGGGCTGAGGCCGACGAGCGGGTCACGAGCAGTTTCGGTGCGCAGGTCCACACCCGCGAGCTTCGGCAGGATCGCGACGAAACGCTCGTCGGGGATCGCCGCGAAGTCGGCAGCTGTCGGTTGCACACCCAGCGCGTCCGCTGCCGCCTGCGCGACGCGCCGCGCTTGCTCCGGCGTGAATGCACCAGTGCCGCTGCCACTTTGCATGATCGCGCGCCGGAACAGCCCGGTGGCTTCCGGCGTCGCGAGCAGGGCTCCGACGATGGTGGCGCCTGCCGACTGACCGAACACCGTGACGTTGGTCGGATCGCCGCCGAACGCTGCCACGGTGTCACGAACCCAGCGCAGCGCCGCGAGGACGTCGAGCAGGCCACGGTTGGCGGGCGCGTCGGCGAGGTCGAGGAAGCCCGGGATGCCGATCCGGTAGTTCACCGTCACCAGGACGCCGCCGTCGCGGGCGAATGCGCGACCGTCGTAGAGAGCCGCCTGCGTCGACCCGGTGACGAACCCGCCGCCGTGCACGAAGACCATCACCGGCCGGGCCGCCCCGTCGGACGCCGGGGTACGGACGTCGAGGGTCAGATACTCCTCCCCCGGTACCCAGCCGGGCCCGAAGTAGGGCGTCATGTCGAGCCGGCCGAAGTTCCGCGCCGGCTGCGGCGCTGTGGCCGAGGGTCGCGTGGCGTCGCGAATGTCGCCCCAACCCGGGTGAGGCGCAGGCGGAGCGAAGCGGGCAGCGCCGACGGGTCCCGCAGCATAGGGAATGGCGCGATACAGCTCGCCGTGGTTGTCCCGTAGGCCGCGGATCAGGCCAGCCAGGGTTTTGACGACGGGGCTTTCGTGAAGGGACACAAGTTCTTTCCGTGGGTAGTCGGTGCGGGAATCAGGAGACTCGGGCGAACCCGGCCCAGTCCTTGATGGCGAATTTCGAGCCGTCCCTGACGACTTCGGCTGCGCCGTGACCGCCGAGGTGGGCCGGGAAGACGAGCGCGTTGTCGTCGGCGGCGCGGCCCAGGAGCTGGTGCCGGGTCGCACGCGACTGCGCGGGGTCCTCGCAAAAGCAGCTGTTCACGTCCGGCTCGACGATCTGGAGCGCGGTGTGCACCAGATCCCCGACGAACAGCGCGCGGTCACCGCCGGACTCCAGAGTCAGCACCGACGAACCAGGCGTGTGGCCGGGGGCCAGGTCCAGTCGCAGATTCTCGTCGATCCGGTACGTGTCGTCCCACAGCTGGGTCAGTCCCGCTTGGTGGACCGGCGCCACACTGTCCTCGAACACGTTCTGGTTGCCGCGACCCAGGACCGGCTCGTGGTCGTTCGCCGGGTTCCAGAAGTCGAAGTCCCGCTTCGGCATCAGGTAGGTGGCGTTCGGGAAGGTCGGCACCCAAGTCCGGCCGTCGAGGCGGGTGTTCCAGCCGACGTGGTCGATGTGCAGGTGCGTGTTGATCACCAGGTCGACGTCTTCGGGCTGCACGCCGGCGGCGGCGAGGTTGTCCAGGAATCCGGTGTCGAGGCGGTTCCACACCTGCGCGTACGGCCGGTCCTTGTGGTTGCCGACGCCGGTGTCGACCAGGATTGTGCGGCCCGCGCTGCGCAGCAGCCACGTCTGGATCGCCGAGACGCACTCGTTGGTCTCCGGATTCCAGAAGTCGGGTGCGAGCCAACCCCGATGCGCGTCCCAGACCCCCTCGGGGCTGTCGGGAAAGAAGTCGGCGGGGCCCATTTCGACCGAGCCGTAGTACTCGTTGACACGGGTTACGGTCACGTCACCCATGGTGATCAGATCCATTGTCGTCCTTCGAGGTTCGTGCACGGAGTCTGCGGATGGCCTGCTCGCCGTGCGGCGTGGTGTGCAACCGAGTGTGGTTGGAGGCGAGGTCGACAACCAGTCCCCACGTTTCCTACCCCTGCCAGGGTGTGGCTGGAACGCGGCCGGACACCGAATACTGGAGTGATGGACAGCCCCGGCCCGCTCGGCGAATTCCTCCAGGCGCGACGTGCGCAGTTGTTGCCGCAGGACATCGGGTTGCCCGATGTCGGAACGCGACGACGGGTCCGTGGCCTGCGCCGTGAGGAGGTGGCCCAGCTAGCGGGGGTCAGCGTCTCCTACTACACGCGCCTCGAGCAAGGTCTGTCCCGCCGCGCGTCACCGCAGGTGCTCGAGGCGGTCGCCCGTGCGTTGGGGCTCGATGCCAATGAGTGGGATCACCTCCAACGACTGGCCGGCGCAGCCCAACGGGCGCCGCGTGCCCGCCCGCCACGCCCGGAACGGGTCACGGGGGAGACGCGGGACCTGATGCGGGCGCTGGACGGGGTCCCGGCCCTAGTCCTCGGCCGACGCACGGACGTGCTCGCTTGGAACGAGCTGGGTCACTCGCTGTTGGCCGGGCACATCGACCCGGCTGCGCCGGAGGACCCGGCGAACCGGCCCAACATGAGCCGGATGCTCTTCCTGGATTCGCACACCCGCGAGCTCTACACGGACTGGAAGCGCAAGGCGCGGGCCGTGGTTGGCAATCTGCGGATGGTCGTCGGCCGGCACCCAGAGGATCCCCACCTCGCCGCACTGATCGGCGAGCTGACGATGAAGAGCCCCGAATTCGTCGCCCTGTGGAGTGATCACCGGATCGCACCCTGCGACGCCGCGTCCTACGACCTGCACCATCCCCTGGTCGGCGCAGTCACGGTGACCCAACAAACCCTTTCGATCGCACGCTCACCGGATCAGAGTCTGATCGTGGTGACGACCGCCGCGGGATCCCCGTCGGAGGAGGCGCTCACACTGCTGCGTAGCGCTGGGCATCCCGGCGCCCGATCGGCGCCGAAGCCGGTCCCGGCGCCCGGCTAGCCGACCAACGCCAGGGCGTGTGCCCGGCGCAGTTTGCCCGACGGCGTCTTCGGGATGGTCCCCGGCGCCAGCACCACGACGTTGCGCGGCCGCACGTCGCACTCCGAGAACACCTCGTGCGCGACGGCGCGCTGAATGCGACGCGCGTCGCCACGGTCCTCGAACGCGTTGGATTCCACGGCGACGGCGAACGTCTCGCGCCGAAGACCGGCGTTCAAGCGAACCGCCACCGCACATCCCGGCCGCACCCCGGCGACCCGCGCGGCCGCCCGCTCGATGTCGGTGGGATAGACGTTTCGCCCCGCCATGATGATCACGTCCTTGACGCGCCCGCACACCACGATGTGCGCGTTCTCGGTCAGGTAGCCGAGGTCGCCGGTGTCGTACCACCCCTGGTCGTCCTGCGACGAGACGAAGCCGGCCAGCGTGGTGTAGCCGGGCGACAACGGTTCACCGCGCACCTGGATCACCCCGACCCCGCGGGTGGGCAGCTCGTTGGCGTCCTCGTCGACGATGCGGGCCTCCAGCCCCGCCAGCACGGGACCCAGCGTCGCGAGGCGGCGAATGTTGCCCGTCGTCGCGGGCACGGCGCGATGCAGCACCGCCAGCATGTCGGCGTCGACTTCGTCGATCAACAGTCCCGTGCCGCACTCGGAGAACGACACCGCCACCGTGGTCTCGGCCATGCCGTACGCGGGCAGGATCGCCTCCCGCCGCAACCCGAACGGTGCACCGGCTTCGCAGAGATCGTCGACGACGGCGGGCTCGACCTGCTCGGCGCCGGACAGCGCCCAGCGCAGGCTGGACAAGTCGAACTGGCCGGGCTGCTGCTTGCGCAACCGCTTCGCCAGCACGGCGTAGGCGAAGTTGGGCGCCGCGGTCATCGTGCCCTTGTACTTGTCGATGAGCTTGGCCCACAGCAAGGTGTCCTGCAGGAAGTCCATCGGGGTGACCTTTACCAGCTCGGCGCCGAAGTACATCGGCACCACCAGGAACCCCGTCATGCCCATGTCGTGAAAGAGCGGAAGCCAGCTGACGATGACGTCGGTGTCCAGGTCGTACTCCGCCCCAACGAACATCGCATCGGCGTTGGACGCCAGGTTGCGGAACGTGATCCGAACAGCCTTCGGCGGCCCGGTGGAGCCCGACGTCAGCTGTAGCAACGCGATGTCGTCCTCGTCGGTGTGCAGCGGGTCGATGGGCTCGGACGCCAGCAGGTCGGCGATGACGAGCACCTTGACACCCCGCTCGGCCAGCACCGGTGCGGCGGCCATGAACGGTTCGGAGACCAGCACGGCCGCGGCGCCGAGCGCATCGACCACCCGACCGGTCTCGGTGGCCCACAGCATCAGGTCGGTGCGGGGCGTGGGCTGATGCAGCATCGTCAGGCTGGCGCCGCGCATCCAGACACCCTGCGCGGTGGGAGCGATCTCCACCGGCGCCCCGGCCAGCACGGCGACGGCGTCACCGTGGCCGATGCCTGCGGCGGCGAGCCCGCCCGCGATGCTGCGCGCCCGCTGATGGACTTCACCCCAGCCGTGCCGCACGGGAGCGTGGGGCTCCCCGGTGACCATTCCCCTGGTGCTGGTGCGCGCGTTGCCGTACATCACGTCGCAGAAGCGGCTCATCGAGCGGCCCTGCGGCCGCCTGCTGCTGGGATCGCGTTGGCGAACTGCCCGAGCAGGTGCCGTAGGACGAACGCGCTCATCGGTCCCGTTGCATCCGTGACCGCGCCAAGCACCTGATCCACGACGGCCACGGCGCACGACGGCGGAACGACGAACAGCACCGCATCACGCGAATGCGTGCCGATCAGGTAGATGGTTTCGCTCGTCACCAAGGTGTACGGATCGACGGAGATGGCGACGCCCCTGCGGATGATTCGCCGCGGGGTCGGCGGCCAGATGCTCGGGTCGTAGACCACCCGGCGAACCTCACCGATCCTCGACCCGAAAACGGCCAACACGTCGGGAAGCTCGGCACCGAGGTCGGTGCTACTGGGCCACCACGCACCGTCCACGCTGCCCCGCACGGGCGACCTGCTGCAGAACGCCAGGCGCGGCGCATGCGTACGAGGAGAGGAAATTGGCACCATGAAAGGTGCTCCCGTCCGCTATCAGAGCAATCGCAGACGGTAACCGAAGTGGCGGGAACGCGAGGAACCTACGATCCCTCGAGACTAACTCACCGGCCCCCCATACACGTCGTTTGCCAACCCGTGGTGGAAGCCACGGTTGCGCAACGGAATTGTCAAGGTGCGTGGTCGATTTGATCTTCGCCGGGGCGTCGGTCTCAGCCAAACTGCGATCTTGACGCCTGACATTGCCTAGCATCAGAAATCGCCACGACCAGCGCAAGGAGCAGCGATGCCAAACGGCAAGCCCAACATTCTCGTCATCTGGGGCGACGACATCGGGATCTCGAATCTGAGCTGCTACAGCCGCGGCATGATGGGCTACTTCACGCCCAACATCGACCGGATCGCCGACGAGGGGATGCTCTTCACCGACTCTTATGGCGAGCAGAGCTGTACCGCTGGCCGGTCGTCCTTCATCACCGGACAGAGCGTGTACCGCACCGGCATGAGCAAGGTCGGCATGCCCGGTATGGACGTCGGTCTCCAAAAGGAGGACCCGACCATCGCCGAACTGCTCAAGCCCCTGGGCTATGCCACCGGTCAATTCGGCAAGAATCACCTAGGCGACCTGAACAAGTTTCTGCCGACGGCGCACGGGTTCGACGAGTTCTTCGGCAACCTCTACCACCTCAACGCCGAGGAGGAACCAGAGAACGCGGACTATCCCACCGAGGAAGAGGCGCCGATACTGCGGAAGGCGCTGCTGCCGCGTGGCGTCATCCATTCGTGGGCCACCGATGAGGATTCGGGTGAGGTCGACGAACGGTACGGCCCCGTCGGCAAGCAGCGCATCGAGGACACCGGCCCGCTGACCAAGAAGCGGATGGAGACCATCGACGACGAGACCACCGGCGCCTGCATCGATTTCATCAAGCGCCAGCACGAGGCGGAGACACCGTTCTTCGTGTGGATGAACATGACGCACATGCACTTCCGCACGCACACCAAGCCGGAGAGCCTGGGACAAGCCGGCCGCTGGCAGTCCCCGTACCACGACACGATGATCGACCACGACCGCAACGTCGGTCAGTTGCTCGATTTGGTCGACGAACTCGGCATCGGCGAGGACACCATCGTCGTCTACTCCACCGACAACGGTCCCCACGCCAACAGCTGGCCGGACGGCGCGACCACCCCGTTCCGCAGTGAGAAGGCCACCAACTGGGAGGGCGCCTTCCGGATCCCAGAGATGATCCGATGGACCGGGAAGATCAAGCCGCGTTCGGTGTCGAATGAGATCGTGCAGCACCATGATTGGCTGCCGACCTTCCTCGCCGCCGCAGGCGACCCGGACATCGTGGACAAGCTCAAGGCCGGCCACACCATCGGCGACATGACGTACAAGGTTCACATCGATGGCTTCAACCTGGTGCCGTACCTCACCGGCGAGGTGGCGAAGAGCCCACGGCGCGGCATGATCTACTTCTCCGACGACTGCGACGTGCTGGGCATCCGCGCCGAGAACTGGAAGGTCGTGTTCCAAGAGCAGCGCTGCCAGGGCACCCTGCAGATCTGGTTCGAGCCATTCACTCCGCTGCGCGCACCGAAGCTCTTCAATCTGCGAACGGACCCCTACGAACGCGCCGATATCACGTCGAACACCTACTGGGACTGGGTGATCGATCGCATCTTCCTCGTGCTCTATGGGTCGGCGATCGCGACACAGTTCCTGGAGACGTTCAAGGAGTTCCCGCCCCGCCAGGAACCGGCGACGTTCACCATCAACCACGCGGTCGAGGAGCTCGACAAGTTCCTCGCCACCCGCGGCGGCTGAGCGTGGGGGAACTTGCCACCTGGACCGACGGACCCACGAAGTCGGCGATCGTCGACTTCGTGGGGCGCGTCTCCACCGCGGGCCCGGATTACGTCGAGCCCGAGGCCCGTGTCGCGGTGTTCGACAACGACGGCACGCTGTGGTGCGAGAAGCCGGCGTACATCCAGCTCGACTTCATCGTCCGCAGGCTGGCCGAAAAGGCCTCCGCCGACCCCTCATTGGAGGGGCAGCAACCGTACAAGGCCGCGTTGAGCGGGGATCTGTCGTGGTTCGGCGGCGCGATCACCAAGCACTACCAGGGCGACGACTCGGACCTCAAAGTCCTTGCGGGGGCGACACTGTCGCTGCACGAGTCGATGAAGGTGGAAGACCACGCCACCCGCGTCGCCGCCTTCTTCGCCGAGGCCAGCCACCCGACGCTGGGCCGGCCGTACAAGGCCTGCACGTACGCGCCGATGGTCGAGCTGCTGCGCTATCTCGAGGCACACGGCTTCACGTGCTACATCGTCTCGGGGGGTGGGCGCGACTTCATGCGGCCCATCACGTCGGCGATCTACGGCATCCCACCCGAACGCGTCGTCGGCAGCGCGCAGGGACTGAAGTTCGAAGGCGGAGACGGTCACGGCAACCTGTTGATCCAGCCCGCCCTCGACATCTGGGACGACGGACCGGAGAAGCCGGTGCGCATCTGGAACCGCATCGGGAGGCGGCCCATCCTGTCGGCGGGCAACTCCAACGGCGACGACGAGATGCTGATGTACTCGGGCCGGCCCGGCAAGCCCTCATTGCGACTGCTCGTCCTGCACGACGACGCCGATCGCGAATTCGCCTACACCGCAGGGGCAGAACGTGCACTCGAGCATGCCTCCCAGCACGGGTGGACCGTCGTCAGCATGCGCAACGACTGGGCTCAGGTCTTCGGTGCCTGACCTCCTCGCCGAGCCTGCTGGGAGATCGCGTTGACGCACGAAATCGCGATCTCACAGCAGTCTCGGGAGGGCTTGGTCTGGGTGCCGCCGCAGACCACCGTCCTCGGCTCCGATGCCCACTATGCGGAGGAAGCGCCCGCCCGCGAAGTCAGCGTCGACGGCTTCTGGATCCAGCCGCATCAGGTGACGAACGCCGAGTTCGGCGAATTCGTCGACGCCACGCATTACGTCACCGTCGCCGAGCGTCCGCTGAACCCCGACGACTACCCGGGGGCACCAAAGGAGAACCTGCAGCCGGGCTCGATGGTGTTCCACCGCACGCCCGGACCCGTCGACTTGCGCCACCTCAGCCAGTGGTGGACGTGGACACCGGGTGCCTGCTGGAACCACCCGCGCGGCCCGAAGTCGTCGTTGCGTGGGCGTGAGCGTCATCCGGTCGTGCACGTCGCATTCGAGGATGCGTCGGCCTACGCGGACTGGGCGGGCCTAGCGTTGCCCACCGAGGCGCAGTGGGAGGTCGCCGCGCGCGGCGGGCTCTCCCGCGCGGCCTACACCTGGGGCGACGAACCGGAGCGGCCCGGTCAGAGGCTGGCCAACTACTGGCACGGTGAGTTCCCCTATCTGCCAGACACCGGGTACGGGCTCACCGCACCCGTCGGCAGCTTCGAGCCCAATGGATACGGCCTGTACGACATGGCGGGCAACGTGTGGGAGTGGACCGCCGACTGGTGGGCCGACACCCGGGCGATCGAATCATGTTGTGCCGCAGACAGCTACGACCCCAGCCAGCCACAGTTTCCGGTTGGCCGCAAGGTGATCAAGGGCGGCTCGTTCCTCTGCGCAGACAGCTATTGCATGCGCTACCGGCCGGCTGCGCGGCGCCCGCAGGCCGTCGACACCGGGATGAGCCATATCGGGTTTCGCTGCGTGACGCCTGGCACGCAACAAAGCCGGTCATCCCGCGACCTTTCCTGACAGGATCACACCCGTGGCCATGCAGACCGAATTCACCGTGTCGCAGAAGCGCGCCCTGGCCGTCGCCACGGTCATCGCAATCCTGTTCGCCGCCTACTTCCTGCGCAGTTACTTCATCCTCGTCGTGGTGGCCGCCGTCGCGTCCTACCTCTTCACTCCCCTCTTCGACCGGTTACGGCGCCGGTTCGGTACGGGACTGTCCGCCACGCTGACGCTGCTCGCCGTGGTCGGCGTGGTGATCATCCCCGTCGGCCTGTTGGTCCTGTTCGCCGTCATCCAGATCAGCAGCATGATCGACAGCGTCTCCGAATGGGTGGCCAAGACCGACCTCAGCGCGCTCGGCAACAAGGCGCTGGGGATGGTCAACGAAGCGCTGGCGCGGGTGCCGTTCATCCACGACCTGCAACTGACGCCCGACATGCTGCGCGACCGGCTCAGCACCGTCGCCCAGCACGTCGGCGAGTTCCTGCTCGGGACCCTGCAGGGGGCGGCGGGCGGCCTGGTCGGTGGGGTGACCGCGGCGGTCCTGTTCCTGTACGTCTTCGTCTCGCTGCTGACCAACCGCGCGCAGGTGGCCACGCTGATCCGCCAGCTGAACCCGCTTGGCGAAGAGGTCACCGACCTGTATCTGCAGAAGATGGGTGCCATGGTGCGCGGCACCGTGCTCGGCCAGTTCGTGATCGCCTTGGCGCAGGGCATCTCCGGGGCCGCGTCGATCTACATCGCGGGTTTCCACGACGGCTTCTTCATCTTCGCAATCCTGCTGACCGCGCTGTCGGTGATCCCGTTGGGCGGCGGCATCCTCAGCATCCCGGTCGGCATCGTCATGATGCTGTTCGGCAACGTCTTCGGCGGCGTGTTCGTCATCGCGTTCCACATCGTGGTGGTGACGAACATCGACAACTTCCTGCGCCCCATCCTCGTCCCGCGCGAGGCGCGCCTCGATTCGGCGCTGATGCTGCTGGCGGTATTCGCCGGAATCGCCATGTTCGGCTTCTGGGGCATCGTGATCGGCCCGGTGCTGATGATCGTCGTCGTGACGACCATCAGCGTCTATCTCGCCGTGTACAAGGGCGTTCCGCTCAACCAGTTCGACGATGACGACGGACCCAAGAAGCCCGGCCGGCTGCGCCGCCTGCTGGCCAGGGCCAGGCGCTCAGCGGCGCCCAAGCAGAGGCCGAAGAAAGCTGCGGTCAAGCCGGATTCGGACTCAGCCGCACTCAAGCCGGATTCGAGCTCAGACGCTCGGTAAGAAACTCGACGACCCTCTTGCGCGCCTCGTAGGCCGGGTGGCCGTCGACCTCGCGCACCTCCAAGGTCAGCACGGAGTGGGCCGATTTGCCGAACCCGTGCTCATTGCCCTTCTTCGAGTCGAGCTCGATGACCTCGAAGGCGTCGCCGAGGCGGTCCTTCAGCGTCTTGAAGCGTGCGCCCGGCGACAGGATGTCCTCGCTGAACCGTAGGCCCATGGCGCACAGTCCCTCCTCGGCCGCGCGCCGTTCGATGATCTTCAACTCACCCTCGGACAATCCGGGATCGCGGCGCTGCTTCGCGGTCAGCCCGATCGGCAGTGACGGCTGGGCCAGTATCGGGGCCAGCACGCTGTCGTCGACGGCGGCGGCCAAGGCGAAGCCGCCGCTCCAGCACTCCCCGATCACGCCGACGCCCTTGCCCGGCGTCTTCTCGTTGAGATCACGGGCCAGCGCGCGCAGGAACTGCGCCGATCGGCCGGTTGGCGTTGGTCGCGAACGCCGCGAATTCCTTTGCCACACAACCGCGCAGCATGACCGGCATCGCACCGGGCCGCATACCCGGTGCGCCCGGTGTGCCGTACAGCGACGGGCATGCCACGGTGAATCCGTTGTCGACCAGGTGGTTACCGAGCGCCACCACGCCCGGGTGTATGCCCGGCATCTCGGGGATCAGCACGACGCCGGGACCTTCACCCCTGCGGTAGACGTCGTAGGTGAAGCCGCCACCGGTGAACGGTTCGACGCTCCATCCGGTCAGGTCCGCTTCCGGAGCCGCCCCGGCGGCGACGTCTGGTTTGCGTGAGGTCATGCAACGCTCCTAGCTGACGGGCAGTGGCGGCTGCGTCTGCGTCGCCTCGGCCAGCATACGGTACTCGTTGGTACCAGCGGCGCCGTTGATGGCGATCTGCGCGGCGCCGGTCGGGCCGGTCAAGCGCGTCGTCCACACCGGCTGCACGTCCTCGCCGCCCTCGTAGACGATCCACTTCACCCCGTCGACGTCCTGCGTGCCGGTCGGCGCCAGGCTGGTGTCGAGCGAGGCGACGAGCTTCTCCTCGTCGGCGTCGCTCTGGGTCAGGCTGAGGTACATGCCGCTCGGCGCCAGGTAACCCACCCGGGAGATCACCGCGCGCGCCGGCCGGCCGTCGGCATCGGTGCGGCCACCGTCGATGCTGCCGCGGGAACCGGAGTTGGCGTGCCAGTCGTGCGGACAACTTGGGCAGCCGGATCGGGATCTTGAGCGCCTCGGCGTCGGCCTGCAGCGCCGCGGGCGCATCGTAGGTCGGCACAGCGCCCTCACCGGGGCCGTTGGGCGCGAACGAGCACATGCCGAGCACACCCGCCAGCACGATGCAGGCCAGCACCAGCGGGGCCATCGACCAGAACATGTCGCGGCCATCCTGCAGCAGCCGGGCCTTCGCGGGCTTCGGTCCCGGGAGCGGCGCAGGGGTGGTCACAACTGCCAGTATCCCAGCTCCCAAAGTCGGATCCGCTAATGGGACAATCTGCGCATGACGCCATCGCGCCGCGAAGCCCCAGACCGCAACCTCGCCCTCGAACTGGTGCGCGTCACCGAGGCGGGCGCCATGGCGGCAGGCCGCTGGGTCGGTCGCGGCGACAAGGAGGGCGGCGACGGGGCGGCCGTCGATGCCATGCGTGAGCTGGTGAACTCGGTGTCGATGCGCGGTGTCGTGGTCATCGGCGAGGGCGAGAAGGACAACGCCCCGATGCTCTACAACGGCGAAGAGGTCGGCAACGGCGACGGGCCGGACTGCGACTTCGCCGTCGACCCGGTCGACGGCACCACGCTGATGAGCAAGGGCATGCCCAACGCCATCTCGGTGCTGGCCGTCGCCGAACGCGGCGCCATGTTCGACCCGTCGGCGGTGTTCTACATGAACAAGATCGCAGTCGGACCCGACGCCGTCGACGTCATCGACATCACCGCGCCCGATCGGCGAGAACATCCGGCGGGTCGCCAAGGTCCGCAATTCGACGGTCGCCGACATCACGGTGTGCGTGCTGGACCGCCCCCGGCACGCCAAGCTGATGGACGACGTGCGCGAGGCGGGCGCGCGCATCCGGCTGATCTCCGACGGCGACGTCGCAGGCGCCATCTCCGCGTGCCGGCCCGAATCGGGCACCGACATGCTGGCAGGCATCGGCGGCACCCCGGAGGGCATCATCACCGCCGCGGCGATCCGCTGCATGGGCGGCGCCATCCAGGCGGTGCTGGCCCCGACCGACGACGCCGAGCGCCAGAAGGCCCTCGACGCCGGCCACGACCTGGACCGCGTCCTGCACACCGAGGACCTGGTCTCTGGCGAGAACGTCTTCTTCTCCGCCACCGGCGTCACCGACGGCGACCTGCTGAAGGGCGTCCGCTACTTCGGCGGCGGCTGCACCACGCAGTCGATCGTGATGCGATCGAAGTCCGGAACGGTCCGGATGATCGAGGCCTATCACCGGCTGTCCAAACTGAACGAGTACTCCGCGGTCGACTTCACCGGTGACAAGACCGCCGCCTACCCCTTGCCCTAACAGCAGCAACCCCACATTCACCGACGAACAGGGAGCAGATGTCCGCCGACAGCGCAGTCGACACCGAGTACCGCATCGAACACGACACCATGGGTGAGGTGCGAGTGCCCATCGATGCACTGTGGCGAGCGCAGACCCAGCGGGCGGTGGAGAACTTCCCGATCTCGTTCCGGCCGCTCGAGCGCACCCAGATCCGGGCACTCGGACTGCTGAAGGGCGCATGCGCGCAGGTGAACAAGGACCTCGGCCTGCTCGACGCGGAGAAGGCCGATGCCATCATCGCCGCCGCAGCCGAGATCGCCGACGGCAAGCACGACGACCAGTTCCCGATCGACGTGTTCCAGACCGGCTCGGGCACAAGCTCGAACATGAACGCCAACGAGGTCATCGCGTCGATCGCCGAGGCCAACGGCGTCACGGTGCACCCGAATGACCACGTGAACATGTCGCAGAGCTCCAACGACACCTTCCCGACCGCCACCCACATTGCGGCGACGGAAGCGGCTGTCCGCCACCTGATTCCGGCACTCGAGGTGCTGCACGAGTCGCTGGCGAACAAGGCCCGGCAGTGGCGCGTCGTCGTGAAGTCGGGCCGCACGCACCTGATGGACGCGGTGCCCGTGACGTTGGGCCAGGAGTTCGGCGGCTACGCGCGTCAGGTGCAGGCAGGCATCGAGCGGGTGAAGGCGACGCTCCCCCGGCTCGGCGAGCTCGCGATCGGCGGC
This sequence comes from uncultured Actinomycetota bacterium, assembly GCA_963849055.1. Taxonomy (GTDB): domain Bacteria; phylum Actinomycetota; class Actinomycetes; order Mycobacteriales; family Mycobacteriaceae; genus Mycobacterium. Next base: position 227,135 of record CAWKFI010000006.1, on the reverse strand, counting down.
ACCGCCGTCGGTACCGGGCTCAACGCGCCGGATGGGTTCGGCGACAAGGTCGTCGACGTACTGGTCGAACGAGACCGGCATCGCCGAATTGCGGTCGGCCGAAGACTCACTTCGAGGCACAGGCTGCACGCGACGGGCTGGTCGAGGCGTCGGGTGCGCTGAAGACCATCGCGGTGTCACTCACCAAGATCGCCAACGACATTCGCTGGATGGGCTCGGGTCCGCTGACCGGCCTCGGCGAGCTGCAGCTGCCGGACCTGCAGCCGGGCAGCTCGATCATGCCCGGCAAGGTCAATCCGGTTCTGCCCGAAGCGGTTACGCAGGTGGCCGCCCAGGTCATCGGCAACGACGCCGCGGTCGCCGTCGGCGGGCTGTCCGGCGCGTTCGAGCTCAACGTGTACATCCCGATGATGGCGCGCAACATCCTCGAGTCGTTCACGCTGCTGTCCAACGTGTCGAAGTTGTTCGCGGAGAAGTGCATCGACGGCTTGGTGGCCAACGAGGCGCACCTCCGCGAACTCGCCGAGTCGTCGCCGTCGATCGTGACGCCCCTGAACTCGGCGATCGGCTACGAGGAAGCTGCCAAGGTCGCGAAGGAAGCGCTCAAGGAGCGCAAGACGATTCGCCAGACGGTGATCGATCGCGGTCTGATCGGCGACAAGCTTTCCGAGGAAGAGCTGGACAAGCGGCTCGACGTGCTGAAGATGGCCAAGGTGCAAGGACGGCGACAGCAGCTTCGCGAGTCCCCCTCCCGCGACGCAAATGTGCCCAACCACCGTGTTTAAGGCACATTTGGTCTGCTCGCGCGGTAGTGACCACTCCTGGTCCCGGCCGCCAACCACTTGATGCCGGGCCACACGGTGAGGCTGTGCACGACGAGGCTCAGCGTGACCGTCACCGCCACCACCTGGATGATCAACGACTCCTGCTCGATCTGACCGCGTTCGACGACGAGCAGACCCAGCACCAGCGTGCCGATTCCACGCGGCCCGAACCAACCGATGAACAGGCGTTCGCGCGGGGGCACGTCGCTACGGATGAGCGCCAGCCACACCGCGATGAGGCGGACCAGCAGAAGCGCCACGACCGCGAAGACGACGACGCGCCAACTGACGTCGCGCCAGCCGGTGATCACGGCGTACGCGCCGAACAACGCGAACACCGTCAGCTCGAGAAGCTGTCCGGCGGCGTCGGACACGTGGGTCTCCGGTCGCGAACCCGCGCGGCGCGCGGCGAAGGCGTACGCCAGACCGCCGGCGAAGGCGGCGACGAAACCGCTGCCATGCAACATCTCTCCCACCTGGAAGCACACCAGCGCGACGGCGAGCGTCGCGAGCTGCGCCCAGATGTCGTTCATCCAGCCGCGTTCGCGCGACGTGCCGATCACCCAGCCGGCGCCCGCGCCGATGACGAGCCCAACCCCCACGGAGAGCAGCTCGGTGCGCACCAGGAACCAGCCCCAGTGGACGTCGGAGTCGCCGCTGTGTTCGGAGGCCAGCGCCAGCGCGGCGAGTAGGGCGGCCAGGGCGAAGCCGTCGTAGAAGCCGCTTTCGGTGGACAGCGCATGGCGGATCCGCTCGGGAACCCGGCCGTCCTCGAGGAGTGCGTCGATGAGCGCCACCTCGGTCGGCGCGACGATCGCCGCCAGACACACCGCCTCCCACAGCGGCATCACCGGCAGCACCACCAGCGCCGTCACCACGCCAAGGGTGATGGCCAGCGGAATGCCGATCACCAGCAGCCGGAACGTCACCTCGCGACGGCGAACGACCGCCGACACCTTGAGTTCGGCGGCCTGGTTGAACAGGATGACCGTGAGCGCGAGCTGGGCGAGCACCGTGAACGTCGTGGTGTTCGGCCCGCCCTCGAGCAGATTGAAGCCGTACGGCCCCAACGCCATTCCGGCGAGGACGAAGATCAGTGCGGGCGCCAGGTACCACTTCTTGACGAGGCCCGAGACGACCGCGTAGCCCAACACCATCGACGTGAGGACGAACGCGGTGTTCGTGGTCATGGCGTGTCGCTACGCGCCGTTGTTGGAGCCGCCAGAGTTCGCACCCGGGATGTCGGTGATCGGGATGTTCGGCATCGGCGCGGGCGACGGCGTGTTCGGCAGCGACGGGATCTCCGCCGGTGGGATGTCGAGCAGGTCGTTGGCCGGTGGCCCGTTGTCCCTGCTGCCGTAGCTGCTGCCCGGCGCGCGCGGGCCGAGCATCTGGCTGACGGTGACCAGGTGGTAGCCGTTGGCCTTCAGCACCGGGATGAACTGGTAGACCAGGTCGACGGTCGAGGAGTAGGTGTCGTGGAACAGCACCACCGAGTTCGGCTTGATCTGGGTCATCAACATGTAGCGGGTGGCGCCGGTGTTGGAGTCGTTGGCCCAGTCGAACGGGATGACGTCCCAGTTGATGTCGGCCAGGCCCTGCTTCTTGGCCTCGGCCAGCACCTGGTCGTTGATCAGGCCACCGGCGGTGCGGACGAGCTGCGGGCGCTGTCCCGTCGCCGCCTCGATCGCGTCACTGGCCTTGCTGAACTGCGCGGGGATGTCCTCGGGCGGGATCGTGGTCATGTTCGGGTGTTCCCAGGTGTGGCTGCCGATCTCCATGCCCGCGTCGGCGACGCGCTTGGCGCCTGCCGGGTTGGCGGCGACCTTGTTGCCGATCAGGAAGAACGTCGCCTTGGCGTCGTTGTCCTTCAGGATCTGCAGCAACCGGTCGGTGTACGGGCTCGGCCCGTCGTCGAACGTCAGCGCGATGCACTTGACCCGAGCACAGTCGACGTCGTCGGCCTTCGCGACCTTGACGTGCCCGGTGAACCCGCCGATGACCACGACGGCAGCGCCCGCGCACACGCCGATGACCATGCGCCAGTACGACCAGGCTGAGCTGTCGGGGCGTTTGCGCACCCTGGCAGCCTACCGATCGGCGATTCGCGCACCCGCAGTCGCGGGGAGTGGCTGTTGCGTAATGGCGTGTCGGATTTATCGCTGGGTTCGTGGCTCGTGGACAATCCGTTGGTGGCTAGAGGTTATCGTCCGGTAGTGCGTGATCAGGAGTTTCTGCTGGCGCCCAATATGGCTGATTGGCTGGCCGGTGATCACCTGGTGTGGTTCGTGCTCGATGTGGTCGAGCAGCTTGATACCTCGGCGTTGCACGTAGACCGTCGCACTGGTGGTGTCGGGCGGGCTGGCTATGACCCCGACATGCTGTTGGCGTTGCTGATCTATGCCTATGCGACCGGGCAGCGGTCCTCACGCCGTATTGAACGACTGTGCGCCGACCATGTCGCCTATCGGGTGCTGTGTGCTCAGGATGCACCGGATCACACCACGATCGCCCGGTTCCGCGCGGCGCATGACGAGGTGTTCGTCGGGGTGTTCGCCCAGGTGCTGCGATTGTGCGCGCAAGCCGGAATCGTCCAGGTCGGGGTGATCGCGATCGACGGCACCAAAGTCGCGGCGAACGCCTCGAGGTCGGCGAACCGCTCACAACAGTGGGTGCGCGAGCAGGCTGACCGCATCGCCGAGGCCACAGTCGCCGAGGCCGCGGCCGTCGACGCCGCCGAGGACGCGGCCGAAGAAGCCGCCGGTGCCGAGGCGCGACCGCCGGCCGAGCTGGGCACCCGTGCCGGCGGGCGGCCGCGATCAAGAAGGCGATGGCCGAGATCGCGCGTCAAGACGCTGCTCGTGCTGCCGAGGACGCCGCCGATCAGGCCGCCCAAGAGCGGTACCTGCAGCGGATCCAGACCGGTGAAACCCTGTTGGGTACACCGCCGGCGGGGATGGATCCAGTCGGCCTGTGGCAGGCCAGGATCGCCCGGGAGCAGCAACGTTTGGCCCCGCTGATCGGCGTGCGTGGGACTGCAGAAGCACAGCAACGCAGCGCTATTCGGAGAAACATCAGAAAGTCCGAAGCCGGGCTGCATCGTGCCCAGCAGGAGCAGGCTGGCGGGGTGGACCGTCGAGGTTCAGCGGCACGCAGACGCGCCCATGACTTGGCACGACGCGGTCCCGCCGGGGGACCACTGGTGAATCTGACCGATCCCGAGGCCCGGTTGATGGTCCAAGGCTCCGGGGGTGGATCGGTGCAGGGCTACAACAGCCAGATCGCGTGTTCGGATGACCATTTCGTCATCGCGGTGCACGTCTCCCAAGACGCGAACGATCTGCATTGTTGGACACCGGCTTTGACCGCGGCAACCACCCAGACCACTGCGCTGGGCAAGACGATCGGGCTGGTACTGGCCGACAACGGCTACTTCACCGAAGACAACCTCACCAGCCCCGGCCCCGACCGGCTCATCGCACCCGGTCGAGGCCGAGAGGTCCATCACAACGCCAAACATCACCCCAGCCAAGGTCCGCCACCGCCGGACCTGTCACCGACCGAGGCGATGCGCCACACACTGCGAGACCCCGAGCAGGCACGGCGATACAAACGCCGTTCAGCGACCGTAGAACCCGTCATCGGACACCTCAAAGACCGCATCGGTCTACGCCGCTACGCTCGACGGGGACTCGCAGCCGTCACCGCCGAACTCCACCTCGCCGCCGCAGCCCTCAACATCACCCGCCTGCACCACGCCACCGCCGGTAACCACCCGATATCACCCTGACAACCCGCAAGACACCCATCAACGACCAGCGGTCACAAACCGCAACAGCCACGGAGCGCAACTGCGAGTGCACGAACCGCAGAGATCAGGGCAAAGCGCCGGGGCTGAACTCCTCCAGCATCTCGGTGACCAGGGCCGCGATCGGCGAACGCTCGCTGCGTAGCAGCGTGATGTGGGCGAACAGCGGGTGCCCCTTGAGCTTCTCGATCACCGCGGCCACGCCGTCGTGGCGGCCGACCCGCAGGTTGTCGCGCTGCGCGACGTCGTGGGTGAGCACGACGCGCGATCCAGCGCCGAGCCGGGACAGCACGGTCAGCAGGACGTTGCGCTCCAGCGACTGGGCCTCGTCGACGATGACGAACGAGTCGTGCAGCGAACGGCCCCGGATGTGGGTGAGCGGCAGCACTTCGAGCATCCCGCGCGAGAGCACCTCCTCGAGCACCGCCGGGCTTGCCAGACCTTCGAGGGTGTCGAAGACGGCTTGCGCCCACGGCCCCATCTTCTCGCTCTCGCTACCGGGCAGGTAGCCGAGCTCCTGGCCGCCGACGGCGTACAGCGGCCGGAAGACGACCACCTTGCGTTGAGTGCGCCGCTCCAGTACGGCCTCCAGCCCCGCGCACAGCGCGAGCGCCGACTTGCCGGTGCCTGCCTTGCCGCCCAGCGACACGATGCCGACCGACTCGTCGAGCAGCAGGTCGAGCGCGACGCGCTGTTCGGCCGAGCGGCCTCGCAGCCCGAACACCTCGCGGTCACCGCGGACCAGTTGGACGCGCTTCTCGGCGGTCACCCGACCCAGGGCGTGCGAGTTTCCACCCAATAGACGGATCCCGGTGTGGCACGGCAGATTACGTGCGTCTTCGAGGTCGATCTCGCCGTCGGCGAACAGCGCGTCGATCTCGTCGGTGCTCACGTCCATCTCGGACATCCCGGTCCAGCCCGACGTGACGACGTCCTGGGCGTGGTACTCGTCGGCGGCGAGGCCGACGGCGCCGGCCTTGACCCGCAGCGGAATGTCCTTGCTGACCAACGTGACTTGCTTGCCCTCGGCCGCGAGGTTGGCCGCACAGGTGAGGATGCGCGCGTCGTTGGTCTCGGTGCGGAACCCGGCGGGCAGCACCGTGGGGTCGCTGTGATTCAGCTCGACCTGCAGCGTACCGCCTTGCGTACCAACGGGAATCGGCTGATCGAGGCGTCCGTACTCCAACCTCAGATCGTCGAACATCCGCAACGCCTGGCGGGCGAACCAGCCGAGCTCGTGGTGATGGCGTTTGGCCTCGAGCTCACTGATCACTACCAAGGGAACGATGACTTCGTGTTCGGCGAACCGGGTGCACGCCCAGGGATCGGACAGCAGCACGGAGGTGTCGAGCACATAAGTCCGAACGGACGAATCAGTCACGTGGCGCTCCTCGGCCCGCGCGGCCCCGCGGAGGCGTCTCGACGGACACTGCGGTACGGGACCGGGGCCGGTCCCCTTCCGGAGAAGACGGGTACCGCCACGGACAGCGAAGCAAATTGCTAGCCATCGACTTCGACGCTACCCCGCTCGCGGCGTGTCCGCCGATCAGGCGCGCCGGGGCCGGAATGGGACTACCGGGCGACGAACTTCTGAAGGGCGGGATCCTCGCCCAGACCCCACGCGACGATGCGGTCGGAGATGACCGTCTTGAGCTTGTCGGCGTCGAAGATGCCCGCCTCGGCGATCACCGCGAGCTTGTCCTGATACGCGTCGATGTCGGCGCCGATCGGCTCGAGAGCCGCGGCGCGCGCGGCAATCGCCGCGACCGTCTCGTCGCGGTCGTGCTCCAGCAGATACGCGACGAGGTTCGCGAAGAACTCCTCGTGGCGCTCCTCGTCCCTGGCGATCCGCCCGACCATGTCCCGCAACACCGGCTCCTCGATCTGAGCCTGCAGGTTGCGGCAGTACACCGCGTGGGCGCGCTCGAGCAATGCCATGAAGGCCAGCGTCTCGATCTGGCTGTAGGTGTCGGCGCGGTAGCCCTTCATCACGTGCTCGACGCGGACGTCCTCGTTGGCGGCGGGGTCGATCTCGCGGGTTACCACCAGGTAGTTGCGCAGGGCGATCGCGTGCAAGTGCTCCTCGGCGGTCCAGCGGCCCAGCCAGCGGCCCCACTTCTCGTCGAGGATGAAGTGCTCGACCAGTTCACGGTGGTATCCGGCGACGTTGTCCTTGGTGATGAGCAGGATCTCCAGCGCATCGGTGATGGGCTTGGGCAGCGTCACCGACGAGGGATCCCAGTCCGTGCCACCGAGGAAGGCGAAGTTCTCGCCCTGGTCGAAGGGGACGAAGTCGTGTGCGTACCAGAGTTCCTCGGTCGCGACGTGGCGTGCCAGGTTCTCCTGCACGACCGGCTCGAGTTCGAGGATCAGCGCGTTAGCAACCGGTTTGTCTGCCATGAAACTAACTGTAACCCGGGTTCACATGTTCTTCGAAATCGGCTGGCGCGTGTCGTGCCGGGGCCGCTCGAGCCCGGTGGTGAGGGTAGCCAGTTCGCCCAAGACGTCGACGGTGACGTCGGCGAACGAGCGCTCTTCGCCATCCCGGATCCACTGGCTGAAGGCCACTCCGAATGCCATGACGGCCGCTCGCGCGGCGACGTCGGCCGTCAGGTCGTCGATGCCGCGGGCCCGGAACGCGTCGCCCAGCCGAGCGCCGAGGGTGGTGAGCTTGTGCGACTCCCGCTCCTGCAGCGCAGGGTTCTGGTCGATGACCGATTGTCGCGTCCGCGAGTGCGGCCTGCGCTCGTCGGGAAAGAAGGTCGACGCCGACCGCAGCACCCTGACGACGAGGTCCGCCGGTGAGGCCTGGGTCGGCGCCTCGTCGAGACCGGCGAGGAAGGCATCGGTCAGCAGCTGCTGTCCGTAGAACAGCACCTCGCGTTTGTCGGTGAAGTGGCGGAAGAACGTGCGCTCGGTGAGGCCGACGGCCTGGGCGATCTCAGTGGCCGTCGTCTGCTCGTAGCCACGGGCCGCGAACAGTTCGAGCGCAGCCTGTTGCAGCCGCTCCCGCGCGCCGGGTTGCCACCGAACCATGCGCTGAGTGTAGTGATGACAGGGACTGACTTCACCGGTATCGTCATGTCAGTAACTGACGTCACGATTCTTGGGAGCTCATCATGCACGTTTTCGTCACCGGGGCATCGGGCTGGATCGGCACCGCGGTCGTCGCCGACCTTCTCGCCACCGGTCACCAGGTCACCGGGCTCGCACGGTCGGATGCGTCGGCCGAAGCCCTCGAGGCCGAGGGCGTCCGCGTGCTCCGCGGCGACCTCGACGACCTCGATGCCATTCGCCGCGGCGCGCGCGACGCCGAGGCCACCATCCACCTGGCGAACAAGCACGACTGGTCCGACATGGCCGCCTCCAACGCCGCCGAGCGGGCAGCCGTGCAGGCCATCGGAGACACGCTCGCCAGCACCAACCGACCGTTCCTGCTCGCCTCGGGGCTGGCGGGCCTCGCCCCCGGCCGCATCGCCACCGAGCAGGACGCCTCACCGTTCCACGGGCCCGACTCGATGCGCGGCGGCAGCGAGAACCTCGCCCTCGAGTTCGTCGACCGCGGCGTTCGGTCGATCGCCCTGCGCTTCTCGCCGACCGTGCACGGCGCCCGCGACCACGGCTTCGTCGCGGTACTGAGCCAGATCGCCCGCGACAAGGGGGTGGCCGGCTATCCGGGGGACGGCACCAACCGCTGGCCCGCCGTACACGTCGCCGACGCCGCCCGCATGACCGTGCTCGGGCTCGAGCGGGCGCCGGCGGGAACCCGCCTGCACGCCGTCGCCGAGGAGGGTGTGCCCACGCGTGAGATCGCCGAGGCGATCGGGCGTGCCTTCGACCTACCCGTCGCGTCCGTTCCGGCCGACCAGGTCGTCGAGCACTTCGGTTGGCTCGGCGGCTTCTTCGCGGCGGACGCCCCGGCGAGCAGCGCAGTCACCCGGGAGGTGCTCGGCTGGACGCCCACCGGCCCGACGCTCGTCGCCGACATCGACGCAGGCGCCTACGCGCCGTGAGCTAGAGCGTCAGCCCGGGATACAGCGGGTTGGCGTTCAGCAGCTCGGCCGACGCCGCGTGCACGCGGTCGGCGGTGCCGTCGGCAAGCGTGTACTTGGCCTTGCGAGCGTGCCCTGCGGCTCGGTGTTGCTCAGCACGTCGACGATCAGCTCGGCCACCCGATCGAAGTCGTCCGGCCCGAAGCCGCGGGTGGTCAGTGCGGGCGTGCCCAGCCGGATGCCGCTGGTGTACCAGGCCCCGTTCGGGTCGGCGGGCACGGAGTTCCGGTTGGTGACGACGCCTGCGTCGAGCAACGCAGACTCCGCCTGCCTGCCCGTCAAGCCCGAACGACGTCACGTCGAGCAGCACGATGTGGTTGTCGGTACCGCCGGTGACCAGCCCGGCATCGCGCTTGAGGAAGCCGTCGGCCAGCGCCTGGGCGTTGTCGGCGACGCGCTGGGCATAGGCCTGGAACGAGGGCTGACGCGCCTCGGCCAGCGCCACCGCCTTGGCGGCCATCACGTGCGACAGCGGCCCGCCGAGCACCATCGGGCAGCCCTTGTCCACGGCGTCGGAGTACTCCTTCGTCGCCAGCACCAAGCCACCGCGCGGGCCGCGCAGCGACTTGTGCGTCGTCGTGGTGGTGACGTGGGCGTGCGGGACCGGGTCCTCGTCGCCGGTGAAGACCTTGCCCGCCACCAGGCCGGCGAAGTGCGCCATGTCGACCATCAGCGTGGCGCCCACCTCGTCGGCGATCTCGCGCATCTTGGCGAAGTTCACCCGCCGCGGATACGCCGAGTACCCGGCCACCAGGATCAGCGGCTTGAACTCGCGGGCGGCGGCGGCGACGGCGGCGTAGTCCAGGAAGCCCGTGTTCGGATCGGTTCCGTAGCTGCGCTGGTGGAACATCTTGCCGGAGATGTTCGGGCGGAAGCCGTGCGTGAGGTGGCCGCCCGCGTCGAGCGACATGCCCATCAGCCGCTGGTTGCCGAGCTTGTTGCGCAGCGTCTCCCAGTCCGCCTCCGACAGGTCGTTGACGTGCTTGGCGCCGAGTTCGGCCAGCCCGGGCGCCTCCACCCGGGTGGCCAGGATCGCCCAGAACGCGACGAGGTTGGCGTCGATGCCCGAGTGCGGCTGCGCGTAGGCGTAGGGCGAGCCGAACAGCTCACGGGCGTGTTCGGCGGCCAGCGCCTCGACGGTGTCGACGTTCTGGCAGCCGGCGTAGAAGCGGTGCCCGATGGTGCCCTCGGCGTACTTGTCGGAGAACCACGTGCCCATGGTGAGCAGCACCGCGGGCGACGCGTAATTCTCGCTGGCGATCAGCTTCAGCGAATCACGTTGGTCCGCAAGCTCTTTGCGGGTCGCTGCGGCGATCCGGGGTTCGACGGACTCGATGACCTCGAGCGCCGCGCGGTATGCGGCGCTCGCGGTGTCGGCGTACTCCGCACCGGGCGCGGAGTCGTGGGAGGTCACGGTCGGGTCAGCAGCCATGGTTCAAGCGTAAACGGCGTGTGAAATCGCCCGCGTCGGCCTCAGGCCCGCAGGCTCGACGGGATCAGCGGCTCGTCCAGCAACCGGCCGAACCGCTCCCCCAGCGTCACGTCGGCGGGCCGCTCGTCCAACCATCCACGCAGCAGGCGGTAACCCTCGACGTAGGTGCTGGTGTACGCGCGCCACAGCGGCGACGACAGGAATCGCAGCGCCTGCCGCGCGCGGGCGTCGTTGACCAGCAGCCACCGTTGCAGGAACGCGACGACCTCGTCGACGTCGCGGTGCTCGTCGTGCAGCATCAGCGCCGCGTCCTGACGCACGTCGGCCAGCGCCGCGGACGCCTCCGCGATCGCCTCGGCGCGTTCGCCGTCGAAGCGCAGGCCCGAGGTCGGCGTAGATCTCGGCGGCCCACGCACCCCAATTCGGGCCGATCGCCGCGTGCAGCGCCAGGTCGGCCAGCCCCTCGGCCATCAGGCACTGCGGGGTGTTGACCAGGAAGATCGTCTGCTCGGCGTGCCCGTCGCGCGCCACGAGGCCCGCCTCCTTGCGGCAGTGCTCGGTGTGGTGACCGGGATACGACTCGTGCGCGACGAGGCGCGGCAGGTTCGACATCTGCTGCTTGAGGTCGGCGTTGACGGCGACGGTGGAGCGGTAATCGCCCTCGTAGTAGTTGAACCCCGACCACGGCTTGTCGGTGACCACCTCGTAGACGATCGTCTCGCTGTCGGGCAGCGGGTAGGTGGCACGCACCCGGTCGCGCAGTGCGCTGGAGAACGCGTGGATGGCTTCCTCGAGCCGCTCGGGCGGAATCTCCTCGCTGGTGCGGTGAGCCTGCATCCGCTCGGCCAGCGGTCCGCTGCCGCCGAGCGCTTCGTCGAGCTTGCGGTGCGCGTCGCGGTACCGCTCGGGGTCTCCCTTCGCGATGTCGACGTCGAAGTAGTCGCGCACCTCCTCGACGAACCCGACGTCCTCGCCGGCGAACTTGCGGCCCGCGCATGCCAACGCCTTGAGGTGGGCGGCGAGGTAGTCGGCACGCTGCGGGTCGAGGCCGTCGGTGCCTGCCACCTCGGCCCGCAGCCGTTCGGCGTCACGCGCCAGCTGGGCCGGGTCGGGCGCCGGCTCGTCCGCCACGGCGCGGCGCAGCGCGGGATCTCCGGTGAACGAGTCGACGTAGCCTTCCTCAATCCGATCGAATCGCAGACCGAGCAGCAGGTACTCGCGAATCAGGTCCATGCCCACCAACTTAATTGGCCTGGGCGACCGCTTCCCGTCGACCGGTGCGCCGGGGGCCGTGATCACGCGTTCGACAACCCCCAGCCGCACCCCGGCCGTGCGTGCTGCAAGACTGACTCCATGCCGCGGCCGAGCGAGCCGAGCCCCTATGTGGAGTTCGACCGAGCGCAATGGCGATCTCTGCGTATGTCGACGCCGCTGAAGCTTCGCGAGGACGAGCTCGAGGGACTGCGTGGCCTCGGTGAGCAATTGGACCTGCTTGAGGTCGAAGAGGTCTATCTGCCGTTGGCGCGGTTGATCCACCTACAGGTCGCGGCGCGGCAACGCCTGTTCGCCACCACGGCGGAATTCCTCGGTGAGCCGCAGCAGAACCCCGACCGCCCAGTGCCATTCGTGATCGGCGTCGCGGGCAGCGTGGCGGTGGGCAAGTCCACCACCGCGCGCGTCCTGCAGGCGCTGCTGGCCCGGTGGGAACACCACCCCCGCGTCGACCTCGTCACCACCGACGGCTTCCTGTATCCCAACGCCGAGCTGGCCCGGCGAAATCTGATGCATCGCAAGGGCTTCCCCGAGAGTTACGACCGGCGGGGATTGATGCGCTTCGTCACCGCGGTGAAGTCGGGCTCGGATGAGGTGTGCGCGCCGGTGTATTCGCATCTGCTGTACGACATCGTGCCCGACGAGAAGATGCTGATCCAGCATCCGGACATCCTGATCCTCGAGGGCCTCAACGTGTTGCAGACCGGGCCCGCGCTGATGGTGTCCGACCTGTTCGACTTCTCCGTCTACGTCGACGCCCGCATCGAGGACATCGAGGGCTGGTACGTCTCACGCTTCCTGGCCATGCGGGCGGGCGCATTCGCCGACCCGCAGTCGCACTTCCACCACTACTCCACGCTGACCGACCAGCAGGCGGTGTTCGCGGCCCGCGACATCTGGCATTCGATCAACCGGCCCAACCTGATCGAGAACATCCTGCCGACCCGCCCGCGGGCAACTCTGGTGTTGCGCAAGGACTCCGACCACTCCATCAACCGGCTGCGCCTGCGCAAGCTCTAACCCCACGCCCCCAGCGATTTGTGCGCGGTTTCGATCGCGTGGCAATCGAAACCGCGCACAGACCACCAGGATCAGGCCCGCATGCGGCGCAGGCCGATGTACTGCAGGTCGGCCATCACCAGCGTGTAGACGCCGCTGGCCAACGTGAGCACGACGCCCGCCGTGGTGAGCGGCCAGACGCCGGCCAGCACTACCGCGACGGCCGCCACGGTGAACAGGACGTTGCCTGCGACGACGGCGATGCCGGGAATGCGGACGTGCTGCAGCATCGACAGGCTCAAGACGACCACGCCGTAGACGATGAAGAAGGCGCTCAGCGCGTATTCCGTTGCGGGCGTGGTGCCGGACAGCTCGGCGACGCGGGGCGCGAGCGCGGCGCCGACGATGCCCATCAGGCCGGTGATGACGGCGTCGAGGCGCAGCGCGAAGCGCAGGAACGAATCGCGGGCGGTGGTCTGGGGCATGGTGATGGCGGTCATGGAACTTCCCTTTCGGTGGTGATGTGGATGGTGATGGTGATGGCCGGTGCGGGCCGCACGCCGTAACCTCTTGCGGCGGGCGGCCGCGCACCGGTTTCGGAGGGAGTCACGCCAGACGGCGCACTCCGAGGTACTGCAGGTAGGCGAAGCCGAGCGTGCCCGCGACAGTCGCGAGCACCATGGCGACGCCCGCCCCGGATAGCGGCAACACGCCGGCGGCCAGGACCGCCACCGCGGCGATGGCGAACGCCACGTTCGCAGCGACGACGATGAGGCCGATGCGCCGGATGTCGGGCGCCGCGGCGAGCACGTACAACGCCGCGCCGTAGACGACGAGCGCCGCGCCCGCCACCCACTCGGACGCGGTCGAAAGACCCGACAGCCGCGACAGCGGATCGGCCGCCGTGGCGATGATCAGGCCGATGCCCGCGCACAGGGTGGCGTCGGCGCGCATGGCGAAGCGCAACAGTGAGTCGGTGCTGTCGGACAGTGGGCGGGTCGTGATGGCGGTCATGGCGGGCTCCTCGTCGGTGAGGCTGGGTGTCGAACACCACCGACGATGCTCAGAACCCACTGCCAGATCGACGCCTGACGCTGCCAGTCACTGCCAACCGCAGGTCAGCGGGAAGAATCAGTTGGTCGACGACACCGGCGTGCCGCGCAGGTCCGCCGCGATGACGCGGGCGGCGGCGTTCTGCCAGTTGTGCAGCGACCGCTGCGGCACCTCGGTGACGAACCACTGCCACGCCTGCCGGGCGACGGGATCGAGGCCTGCGGCCGTCGCGTTCTGCGCGTATGCCCGGACGCCGACGACGTAGGGGAAGTAGAGCGAGTTGTAGTGGCGCCACTGCTCGGTGGTGCCGAAGTCGCCGCCGTCGCGCGGCTTGAGCGCGGCGATGCGATCCGCGAGCAGCGCCTTGAGTTCGTTGGCCCGCTCCAGCGGCTGATCGGGTACGCCGCGGCGGGCCAGTCGATCGTCGATCACCGGCAGGGCGGTCAGCGGGCTGGCGACGAGCTTGGACAGGTCGCCGTAGTGCCCGAGCGCGCGGCGGGTCAGCCGGACGAACGTGTCGTCGTCGACGCCGTCCAGCGGGCTCGTCGAGCGCAGCGGCAACGCGGCTTCGGTGCGGCGCAACGTCGCGCGGTCGGCGCGCAGTGCGGGTGAGCGGGAGAACGCCAGCCGGTCGAGAAGCCCCGCCAGCGGATCGGCCAGCACGTTGATCGCGATGGCGATCGCCAGGCTGGTGAACAGCAGCACCGTCAACGCGGTGCGTTCGCCGGTGACCGCCATGCCCACCAGAGCCTGTCCACCGAAGAGCACCGCGACGACGACGCTGCCCACGAACGACCGGAGCATGTCGGCGCGCAGCGCCTGGCCTTCGTCGAACGCATCCCACAGCGCGACGGCGACACCGAGCAGCAGGACGTCGAATCCGGTTGACGCCAACGCCAATCCACTCTGCACCAGGCCCAGCGGGATGACGAGGATGGCGTTGCCGAGCGCGAAGAACAGCGTCGCGATCACCACCACGCCCGTCACCGAACCCGGTCGCCGCGCCCCGGTCACCGCCCGGACCATCGCACCGAGGGTGGCCAGCGAGATCACCGCGAACAGCAGCCAATGCCCGAGGCGGAGCGGCCCGTCCACGCCTCCTGCCAGCACCGCGCCGCACAGTGCGAGCGCGAATACGACGGCCACCGCCAGCATCTCGCCTGCACGGCCGCGCCAGGTGTCGCCGGGCCGCGTCAGCTCCAACAGCACCGCGAACCACGCGACACCGGGCACGACGACGAGGTAGATCTCGATCTGACTGAGTGCTGCGGAGTGCGCGACGGTCACCCGGATCGCGTCGAGCGCGACCACGACGGCGAAGCTGGTCAGGCCGATCGCCGCCAGCACGAGCACGGGTTTGCGCGGATCACGGGCCAGCAGATACAGCCCGAGCCACCAACTCAGGCCGAACACCACTGCGGACATTGCCGCCATGTGATCAGTCTGACACGGGCGGTTCGGTTATATGCCGTAGCGGCGGTGTCGACGGGTGTAGTCGCGCAGCGCGCGCAGGAAGTCGACCCGGCGGAAGGCAGGCCAATGCGCCTCGGTGAACCACATCTCCGAATAGGCGCTCTGCCACAACAGGAATCCCGATAGCCGCTGCTCCCCCGACGTCCTGATCACCAGATCCGGGTCGGGCTGCCCGGAGGTGTAGAGGTTCTCGGAGATCGCATCGACGGTGACCGCTTCGATGAGCTGCTCGGGCGTCGCGCCGTTGGCCAGTTCCTTGCCGAGCAGGGCGCGCACGGCGTCGCTGATCTCCTGGCGGCCGCCGTAACCCACTGCGACGTTGACGTGGAAGCCGCCGTTGTTGGTCGTCGAGTCCACGGCTTCACGCAACCGGCGGGCCGGTTCCTCGCCGAGCAGTTCGAGGTCGCCGACGGTACGCACGCTCCACTGGTTGGCGGGTGCGCAGATCTCCTCGACGACGTCGGTGATGATCTCGATGAGCGACGACAGCTCGTCCGGATCGCGTTGCAGGTTCTCGGTCGAAAGCAGGTACACCGTGGCCAGTTCGACGCCGGCCTCCTGACACCACCGCAGCATTTCGGCGATCTTGTCGGCGCCGACGCGGTAGCCGTAACTGACGTCGTCGTGACCCTCGTCACGGGCCCACCGCCGGTTGCCGTCACAGAGCACGGCGACGTGGCGAGGCAGGTCGGCGCGTGACCGCGCCAACTCCTGTCGCAGGCGCATCTCGTAGACCCGGTAGGCCGGTTCCTTGAGACGCGGGGGAATGAGATCCACGAAGATCAAGACTACTGTGGCAATCGGATACGCCCATGCCAGTCAGTGAAGGTGACATGACCGCACCGCTCGACACCGAGAACTCCGATCGGCCCGGTTCGACGCACACGCACGCGGATGACCTGCCCGAGGCATTCGCCGACGGCGTCGCCAACTTCCTCGGCAGGCCCCGCGCCAGGGGCTGGATTCACGTCTACTCGGCGGTCGTCGCGTTCATCGCCGGTGCCGCGCTGGTGTCGGTGTCATGGGCGCTCGAATCCACGCGTGCCGGCCTTGCCACGCTGCTCTACACCTTCACCATCGTGGCGATGTTCACCGTCAGCGGCGTCTATCACCGGGTGACGTGGAAGTCGCCGACGGTGCGCAAGTGGATGAAGCGCCTCGACCATTCGATGATCTTCCTGTTCATCGCGGGCAGCTACACCCCATTCGCTCTGCTGGCGCTGCCCTCGGAGAAGGGCATGGTGCTGTTCTGGATCGTCTGGGGCGGCGCGCTCGCGGGGGTGCTGCTGAAGATGTGCTGGCCGTCGGCGCCTGCCTGGGTCGGCGTGCCGCTCTATCTGCTGCTCGGCTGGGTTGCCGCCTTCTTCATGGTGCCGATCATGCACGGCGCGGGCGTCGCGGCACTGGTGCTGCTGATCGTCGGCGGCGCGCTCTACAGCATCGGTGGCGTGCTGTACGGGCTGAAGTGGCCGAACCCGTGGCCGACGACGTTCGGTCACCACGAGTTCTTCCACGCCTGCACGGCGGTGGCGGCGATCTGTCACTACATCGCGATGTGGTTCGCCGTCTTCTCCGGCGTCTAAATCACTGGACCTGGGTCATGTTCTCCGGGCCCCAGTAGGCCTTCATCGACGTGATCTTCGCCTCGTCGTCGAACGTCATGACGCTGATGATTTCGATGCGCGACGCGCTGCCGTTGCCGAAGTCGACGGTGAGGTTCCAGAAGTACGCCGCCTCGTGGCCGCCGACCCGTAGCGTCACCAGTTCGCTCTTGCGCTTCAGGTTTTCGATGTTCGAGTAGAAGCCGTGAATGGCCTGCCTGCCGATGTGCACCTCGCCGCCGCCGACCGGATCCTCGATCGTGGCGTCGGAGGTGTACAGCTCGACGATGTCGTCGGCGCCGCCGTTCGCGGCGAGGTCCAGATAGCGATTGACGGTCTGCGTGATCTGCTCGGGCGTCGACGGCATGTGCCGCACGTTACACGGCAGCACCCAACGCGGATGCGAGTTCCCCGGCGGTGGTGACGGGTAGGTCGCACACCCGCCCGCGGCACACGTAGGCCGCGTCCCTGCCGCCGATTCGGTCCCGTCCGGCGAGCAGCTCCGAGGAGTCGACGGCACCCCCGATCACCACCGCGCCACCGGGCGCCAAAGTCCTGGCCGCCGACAACAACTCGGAATCCGACGGGTCGCAGGCCACGGCGATCTGGATCGGTCCGCGGACCGCCGCCTCGGCGACGGCCAGCCAGTGCCCACCCGAACGCGGCGCCTTGGCCAGGATCGGTGTGGCGGTCGAGAGAGCGGCCGAAGCGGCCGCCGCATACCGGTCCGCGAGCGGCGCCGGCGCCAGATGCGCGGCGAGCTGGAGCGCCTCGGTGATCAGGGCGGCCCCAGACGGCGTCGCGCCGTCCATGGGATCGGCGGGACGCAGCATCAACTGCTCGGCGTCGTCGGCGGTGTCGAACCAGCGGCCGTCGGCGTCGGCGAAGTGCTCCAGCGCCACGTTCAGCAGCGCGGTCGCGGTGTCCAGCCACTGCCCGTCGCCGGTGATCTGGAACAGCACGAGAAGCGCAGTCGCCAGCGCGCCGTGATCTTCGAGGATCGCCGCGCTGTCCCCGACCCGTCCGCCGAGGCTGGCCCGTCGCAACCGCCCGTCCACGACGTGCAGGTCGACGACCGCGCGGGCGCATGCCGTTGCAGCGGTGAGCAATTCGGGATCGCCCAACGCGACGGACGCCTCGGCCAACGCGGTGATCGCGAAACCGTTCCACGCCGTGACCACCTTGTCGTCGCGTCCAGGCTGTGGCCGCGTCGCACGTGCCGCCGACAACGCGGCGCGGATCCGGTCGAACCGATCGTCGTCGTCGGGGTCCTTCGGCAACTGCAGCACCGAGCTGCCGTGCTCGAACGTCCCGTCGTCGCTGACCGCGAAAAGTGCTGCGGCCCAGCGCCCGTCGTCGTCGCCGAGGACGTCGCGCAGCTGATCGGGCGTCCAGACGTAGGTCAGGCCCTCCACTCCCGCGGTGTCGGCGTCCAGCGACGAGGTGAACATGCCGCCGGCGCCGAGGTCGTCGATGATGAACCGTGCTGTCTCGCCGGTAATCCTGCGCGCCAACGGATTTCCAGTTCGTCGCGCCCAGTGTGCGTACACCCGCAGCAGCAATGCGTTGTCGTACAGCATCTTCTCGAAGTGCGGCACCACCCACGACGCGTCGACGCTGTACCTGGCGAAGCCGCCTGCCAACTGGTCGTAGATGCCGCCGCGGGCCATCGCCGTGCATGTGCGCTCGACGGTGCCCAGCGTCTGCGCGGCCGCGGTCCGTTCGTGGCTGCGCAACAACGCCTCCAGAAGAGCCGACGGCGGAAACTTGGGCGCACCGCCGAAGCCGCCACGGACGACGTCCTCGTCGGCCAGCACGGCCGCCACCGCGTGGTCGCACAGTTCGGGCACCAGCGCCGGCCCACCCCCTGGCAAGCCCGACGCCATTGACCGCAGCTCGCCCGCGATGGCGTCGGAGGCCTGCTCCACCTCGGCACGGCGATTGCGCCACGTGTCGTCGACCGCAGCGAGCAGCTGCAGGAAGCCGGCCTTCGGGTAGTAGGTGCCGCAGAAGAACGGGCGGCCGTCGGGAGTCAGGAAGCAGGTCATGGGCCAGCCGCCCTGACCGGTCAGCGCAACGGTGGCGTTCATGTAGACCGCATCGAGGTCGGGCCGCTCCTCGCGGTCGACCTTGATGCAGACGAAGGCTGCGTTCATGACCGCGGCGACCTCGTCGTCCTCGAACGACTCGTGCGCCATCACGTGACACCAGTGGCACGCCGCGTACCCGATCGACAACAGAATCGGCACGTCGCGGGACGCTGCCTCGGCGAGCGCCTCGGCACTCCACTCCCGCCAGTGCACCGGATTGTCGGCGTGCTGGCGAAGGTAGGGGCTGGTGGCCGCCCCGAGGGCGTTAGCTCCCTGGCTCACGCCGCGGATCTCCGTTGCCTGCCGCCGCGTCGCCGGGCAGGTCCACGGTCCCGTCGTCGACGGCCTGGTCGGGCTCGGGGTGCTCGGGGTCGAACGACTCCGGCAGCTTCTTGAGGTGCCGGTTCATCGACCACACCAGCAGGAACGTGCAGATCAGCAGAATCACGACGATGACGAGGCCGAACGGACTGGCCTTGCCGAAGTCGGGGCCGGTGTCGCGGGGCGGCTCCTCGGCGAGCAGTCCGGCGATGAGCACCAGCGTGTCGGTCATGGTCTGATCCCGGCGAAGAGATCGTCCTCGGGCAGCTGGACGGGGACGCGCGAACGGGCCAATTCGTACTCCTCGGTGGGCCACAGCCGCTGCTGCCATTCGATCGGCGCGGCGAAGAAGTCACCCTTCGGGTCGATCTGCGTGGCGTGCGCGCGCAGGGCGTCGTCGCGCTGCTCGAAGTACTTCGCGCATTCGATCCGGGTGGTGACGCGCTGGGCGAAGACGTCGAGTTCGGGGTCCCAGTGCTCGAGCCACTTGTCGAACGGCCCGTGCATGCCGTGCTTGGCGAACTCGTCCTGGATCAGCTGCATGCGCTTCCGCAGGAAACCGTGGTTGTAGTACAGCTTCGAGATGTTCCACGGTTCGCCGGCGTCAGGGAAAAGCCGGTAGTCGCCTGCAGCCTCGTAGGCCGCCACCGACACCTCGTGGCAGCGGATGTGATCGGGATGCGGGTAGCCGCCGTTCTCGTCGTACGTGGTCATCACGTGCGGCTTGAACTCGCGGATAACCCGGACCAGCGCCTCCGTCGGCTGCTCCAGCGGCACCAGCGCGAAACACCCCTCCGGCAGCGGCGGCAGCGGGTCGCCCTCGGGCAGTCCCGAGTCGATGAACCCCAGCCAGTGATGCTCGACGCCCAGGATCTCGGCGGCCTTGGCCATCTCGTCGCGGCGGATCTCGTGAATCCGTCCGTGCACCTCGGGCAGGTCCATCGCCGGATTGAGGATGTCGCCCCGTTCGCCGCCCGTCAGCGACACGACCATCACGCGCGCACCCTCGGCCGCATAGCGGGCCATGGTTGCCGCGCCCTTGCTGGACTCATCGTCCGGGTGGGCGTGCACCGCCATCAAGCGCAGTTCGCTCACTCGTGCCTACCTGCTCGCTTCGTCGTCGGGACTCGTACGGACACGTTCAACAGTTCCGGGTGGTCCTATAGTTCCAGTCCGAGTACTCCGATCCGAATCCAGACCCACCCCGGGGGCCCAACCTCGCATGATCGAGCGTCCCGCCGCCCGCTACGGGCGCCAACGGCTGTCGCGGCCTTCCCGTCGCCGATTGGCGATCGGCCTCTTCGTCCTCGTCGTCGTGGTCGGTGTGGTGATCGCATTCGTCGGTTATCAGCGCCTCGGCACCGGCGACGTCAAGGGCGAGCTGGGCGGGTACCGACTGATCGACGACCACACCGCAGAGGTAACCATCACGGTCACCCGCAAGGATCCTTCGCGCCCGGTGGTGTGCATCGTTCGGGCGCGGTCCATCGACGGCAGCGAGACCGGTCGACGCGAGGTGCTGGTGCCGCCGTCGTCGCAGGCATCGGTGCAGGTGACGACGATCGTCAAGGCCAGCCAACGGCCGGTGGTCGGCGACGTCTACGGGTGCGGAACCGACGTCCCGGCCTACCTCGTCAACCCCTGAGAACCACGCTTCCGGCGTCCACCGGGCGAACATCGCGCAGCAAATAAGCAAAGTTCGGCTGACCTGGCGGTGGTAGCATGGTCGGATACACGGTTCCTGGATGGAGCCGTGTATTGCTGCTTTAACGCGCGGGTATGCGCTTGCGATCGCGGCAACACGGGGCCTCTCTTAGACCAAGAGCGCGAGACGACGACGACAGGAGCGCGACGACATGACCGACACTCAGGTCACCTGGCTCACCCAGGAAGCACACGACCGGTTGAAGACCGAGCTCGACCAGCTGATCGCCAATCGGCCCATCATCGCCGCGGAGATCAACGACCGTCGCGAAGAGGGCGACCTCCGCGAGAACGGCGGCTACCACGCCGCACGCGAGGAGCAGGGCCAGCAGGAGGCCCGCATCCGCCAGCTGCAGGAACTGCTGAACAACGCCAAGGTCGGCGAGGCGCCGACGCAGTCCGGCGTCGCGCTGCCCGGCTCCGTGGTCACGGTCAAGTACGACGACGGCGAGACCGAGACGTTCCTGATCGCCACCCGGCAAGAGGGTGTCAGCGACGGCAAGCTCGAGGTGTTCTCACCGAACTCACCGCTCGGCGGCGCGCTGATTGGCGCCAAGGAGAAGGAGACCCGCGAGTACACCGTGCCCAGCGGCAACACCGTCAAGGTGACGCTGGTCAAGGCGGAGCCGTACCACTCCTGATTCGCGAGACCCCCATCGGCTGATCTACCGTCCGTTCCATGGCGCAGATCGCCGAGGACCTCTTGCTGCTCCTTCTCGACAACGCGTCGGCGCAACCCGCCCTCGAACGCGATCGTCGGGAACGGGTACTCGCCGCCGCGGTACTGCTCGATTTGGCGTACGCGTGCCGCATCCGGCCTGCCGTCCCCGGTGACCCCGCGGAAGCGGGCCTGCTGCTGGCACTTGCGGCGGGTGGGCCCACCGATCCCGTCGGCGAGCCGGCCCTTCAGCTGCTCCAGCGACGGGCGCTGCGACCGGACGTCGCGGTGTCGAAGTTGCGCAAGGGCACCCAGGAGGGCCTGACGCTGCACCTGGAGCGTTTGGGCCAGGTGCGTCGGGTTCGCCTGCAGTCCAAGCGATTCGCCAAGCCCTACGCGTGGCCGCTGACCAACCGTGAGCGAGTCGGCCAGGCCAGGGCCCAGCTGTTGTCGGCGTTGTTCGACCGGCGCCCACCGACACCGTCGACGGCGGCCATCGTCTCGCTCCTGCACGCGGCGGACGGGCTGGGAGCGCTGCTCAGTCTCAACGACCGCGGCTGGCGCTGGGTGCACGCCCGGGCCACCGAAATCGCCAGCGGCAGTTGGGTCAACGAGTCCCCCACCGCGTTGCCGGAGATGAATCTGGCGGTTACGGCGTCGGTGCTGCGGTCAGCTCTTTCGTAGGGCCTGTTCGAGATCGGCCAGCAGGTCGCCGGATTCCTCGATGCCCACCGAGAGGCGGACCAGGTCGTCGGGCACCTCGAGTTGTGAGCCGGCCGTCGACGCGTGCGTCATCGCACCAGGGTGCTCGATGAGCGACTCGACCCCACCGAGCGACTCGGCGAGGATGAAGATCTCGGTGCGGGCGCACAGTTGATGGGCGGCGTCGCGGCCGCCACGCAACCGCACCGACACCATGCCGCCGAAGCCCGACATCTGACGCGTGGCCACGTCGTGGTTGGGGTGGTTCGGCAGTCCCGGATACAGCACGGTCTCGACGGCGGGATGTCCGTCGAGGAAGTCGGCGACGAGGGCGGCGTTCTCGCTGTGCCGCTGCATCCGCAGGACGAGCGTCTTGAGCCCGCGCATCGTCAGGTAGGCGTCGAACGGGCCCGGCACCGCGCCCGCGCCGTTCTGCAGGAACGCGAACGCATCGTCGAGTTCCTCGTCGTTGGTCACGAGCGCGCCGCCCACCACGTCGGAGTGGCCGCCGATGTACTTCGTCGTCGAATGCAGCACGACGTCGGCGCCCAGCACCAGCGGCTGCTGCAACGCGGGCGAAGCAAAGGTGTTGTCCACCAACACCTTCACGCCCGAACTCGAGGCGATCTGCACGATGCCCGCGATGTCGGCGATGGTCAGCAGCGGGTTGGTGGGCGTCTCGACCCAGATCAACTTGGTCTTGGACGTCACCGCCGCACGCACGGCGTCGAGGTCCGACTGGGCGGCGGGCGTGTACTCGATGCCCCACTGGGTGAAGACCTTGTCGATCAGCCGGAAGGTGCCGCCGTAGGCGTCGTTGGGAATGACGACGTGGTCGCCTGGCCGCAGCAGGGCCCGCAAGGCGCAGTCGGTCGCGGCCATCCCCGAGGCGAAGGCGCGCCCGTAGTTGCCGGCCTCGACAGACGCCAGCGACGCTTCGAGCGCCGACCGGGTGGGATTGCCGGTACGGGCGTACTCGAAGCCGCTGCGTAACCCACCGACGCCGTCCTGCGCGAACGTCGAGCTGGCGTAGATCGGCGCGTTGACGGCGCCGGTCGCGGGATCCGGGCGGTAACCGGCGTGGATGGCCCTGGTGGCCGGACCGTACGCGCGGTACGCGTCTGCCTTGCTGCGGTGCTCACTCATCGTGGATCAGGGTAACGGTGTCCGGAGCGGGCGACGCCCGGTGTAGACATTCACCATGGCTGCTTCCACGACGATCGAGAGCCTCCTAGACCTCGACTCGCTACTGAACACCGAGGACATCGAGCTGCGGACCATGGTTCGGCGGTTCGGCGAGCAACGCCTGCGGCCCTTCGTCGCAGAGTGGTTCGAATCCGGTCAGGTTCCCGTGCGCGAGCTGGCGGTCGAGATCGGCAAGCTCGGACTGCTCGGCATGCACCTCACCGGCTACGGCTGCAGCGGGTCGACCGCCACCGCCTACGGCCTGGTGTGCCAGGAACTGGAGGCCGTGGACAGCGGCCTGCGCAGCCTGGTGTCTGTGCAGGGGTCGCTGGCGATGTTCGCGATCCACCACTGGGGCAGCGAGGAGCAGCGCGAGCAGTGGCTGCCTGGCATGGCGGCGGGCGAGCTGATCGGCTGCTTTGGTCTGACCGAACCCGACTTCGGGTCCAATCCGGGTGGCATGCGGACGACGGCACGTCGCGACGGCGCGGACTGGATTCTCAACGGCTCGAAGATGTGGATCACCAACGCCTCGGTGGCCGACGTCGCGATCGTCTGGGCGCGCGCCGAGGATGGCATCCTGGGGTTCGCGGTTCCGACGTCGACGCCCGGCTTCAGTGCCCGCGAGATGACGCACAAGCTGTCACTGCGGGCGTCGGTCACCTCCGAGTTCAGCCTCGACGACGTGCGGCTGCCCGACGACGCGAAACTGCCGGGCGCCCGGGGACTGTCGGGCCCGTTGGCCTGCCTGTCGGAGGCCCGCTTCGGCATCGTGTTCGGCGCGGTCGGCGCCGCCCGTGACTGCCTGGAGACCACCTTGGACTACGTCGGCACCCGGCAGGTGTTCGACAAGACGCTGGCCGGTTACCAGCTGACGCAGGCCAAGATCGCAGACATGGCCGTCGAACTGGGCAAGGCCCAGCTCTTGGCGCTGCACCTCGGCAGGCTGAAGGACGAGGGACGGATCCGACCGGAGCAAGTCAGCGTGGGCAAGCTCAACAACGTGCGGGAAGCCATCAAGATCGCGCGGGAGTGCCGAACACTCCTGGGCGCCAACGGAATCACTTTGGAGTACCCCGTGATCCGGCACGCCAACAACCTCGAGTCGGTACTGACCTACGAGGGCACGTCGGAAGTGCACCAGATGGTCATCGGCGAGGCGCTGACCGGCGTCAGCGCGTTCCGCTGACCTCGGCACGCACGGATACCGTCGAGGCCAGCTTGTCGGCGAACGTCTGATTCTTGGCGTCCCACAACGGCCACAGGTAACCCAGTCCGACGCTGAACACGTCCGTCACGTGCGCCAGTTGCCGGATCACCGAGCGCCAGAACCCGATCGGCTCGCCCGACGCCGACGTCGACCACCCGCAGTCCCATGGCGGACTTGCCGATGCTCGATCCCGTTCTGCCCTGCCGGTAGCCGAAGTTCCACACCAGGTAGCCGAGCATCGCCAACCATCCGGCGACGAAGGCGATCACGCCGAGTGGGCTGACGACCGAAGCGCACTGTGCGCCGAGATCGCGGGCCGAGGTGTCGCCGTCGCACAACCTGTTTCTGGTCAGGTACATCAGTACGACGGCGAGCACCGCGAGACCCACGATGGGGAGCGCGTCGAGCAGGAATGCCGCCACTCGACGCGGCCATGATGCGTAACTCAACTATTTGGTGATCGGTACGCAGACCGTCGTCATGATCTTGTCCGCCAGCGTCTGCCGCTTGGCATCCCACAGCGGGAACAAGTAGCCGATGTAGCAGATGATCGCGTCCACGAAGTGGGCGAGCTGCCGGACGATCGACATGCCGAAACCAATGGGCTGCCAGGTCTTCTCGCTGACGACCTTGAACTTCATGATGCCCTTGCCGATGCTCGACCCCGTCGTGCCCTGCTTGTAGCCGTAATTCCACACCGCGTAGGCGAGGGCAGCGATGCTGGCGAGGAACGAGGCGATCATGCCAATCGCCGAGGGGCTGGAGGTGCAGTACGCACTGTAGCCGTAATCGGAACCGCCTGAGGTGCAGTCGTTTTCGCCGGTGAGCACGGCGATGAGCTGCCCGATGCCCACGACGACGAAGATCGGCACGTTGTCGATGAGCCACGCCAGCACCCTGGTGAGCCACGGCGTATAGGCCTCCGTCGGCAACGCCGGACCCTGTCCCTGAGGCGGAGGAGGGTAGCCGCCGCCCTGCGGAGGTGGCGGATAACCACCGCCCTGTGGCGGAGGCGGATAACCACCGGGCGGAGGGTAGCCACCCGCAGGCGGGTAGCCGCCACCCTGTGGCGGAGGTGGGTAGCCGCCGCCACCTTGCGGCGGTGGGTAATTCCCGCCAGGAGGCGGATAGCCGCCACCTTGCGGAGGCGGCGGATAGTTCCCCGGCGGCGGGGGTGGTTGATCGGTCATTGCGCCTTCTCCTACTGATGTGGTGCCGGGTGATTGGAAAACACGCCGACCCGCGGCATGAAGCCACGGGCCGGCGCTTGGAGCTCTTACGTCTACAGCGGCACGCAGACGGTGGTCATGATCTTGTCTGCCAGGGTCTGCCGCTTGGCATCCCACAACGGGAACAGGAACCCGACGTAGCAGATGATCGCGTCGACGAAGTGAGCGATCTGCCGAACGACCGACATGCCGAAACCGATGGGCTGCCAAGTCTTTTCGCTGACGACCTTGAACTTCATGATCGACTTGCCGATGCTCGACCCGGTGGTCCCCTGCTTGTAGCCGTAGTTCCACACCAGATACGCAAGTCCGAGCAGGGAGCAGACCGCGAGCGCAGTCACCCCCAACGTGGAATTGCCCGTCGCGCAGAAGTCACCGAGGTCGTATTCGGACGTGTCGGTGACGCACACCGTTTCCTGGGTCGCGGCCTCGATGCCGTAGCCGATGCCGAGGAGGATTGCGTAGGGGATGTAGTCGATGAGAAACGCCAACACGCGGGTCAACCACGGCGTGTAGGCCTCCTTGGGCAGTACCGCTCCCGGTGCACCGGCGGGCGGCGCGAAGCCTCCCCCTTGCGGCGGCGGTGGGTAGCCGCCCCCTTGCGGCGGAGGCGGCGGTGGGTAGCCGCCCCCTTGCGGCGGTGGCGGATAGCCGCCCGGAGGCGGCGGCGGATAGTTCCCGGGGGGAGGTGGCGGTTGATCGGTCATGGACGCCTTCCAAGGGTGTGTGTTAGCTGGGAACGAGCGGTGTAACCCTACCTGAGAAGTGGCTCAGAAAGACCTGGATAATGCGAACTTCACCACGCGCGTCGCACCGCAGAAAACGCTGGAATTGTTGCCCAAGCTAGCGGGTTTGGGCGAACGAGCGTCACCCCCGAGGACTCCGCTTACGGAGCGTCTACCGGCGCGGATTGCCGTCCGACAGGAATCCCAGCAAGTCGTGCCGCGTCAAGACACCTACGGGTTTGCCGTCTTCGACCACCATCACGGCGTCGCATTCGCGCAAAGTCTTGGCGGCCGTCGACACCAGTTCACCCGCTCCGATCAGCGGGAGTGCTGGGCTCATGTGCTGCGAGACGGCGTCGGCCAACTTTGCCCGTCCCTCGAAGACGGCGGACAAGAGTTCACGTTCCGATACGCTGCCGGCCACCTCACCGGCCATCACCGGAGGCTCGGCGCCGACGACGGGCATCTGCGAGACGCCGTATTCGCGGAGGATGCCGATCGCGTCGCGCACCGTCTCCTGTGGGTGGGTGTGGACCAGGTCTGGAAGCGCTCCCGACTTGCGCCGCAACACGTCTCCGACGGTCGACTGCTCGATCGACCCGTCGAGCCTGCCCCGCAGGAACCCGTACGACGACATCCACGCGTCGTTGAAAACCTTTGAGAGATAACCACGTCCACCGTCGGGCAGCAGTACCACCACCAGCGCGTCGGGCCCGGCGCGCTCGGCGACCTTGATCGCGGCGACCGCGGCCATTCCGCAGGAGCCGCCGACCAACAGCGCTTCCTCACGGGCCAGTCGTCTGGTCATGTCGAAGGAATCCGCGTCGGAGACCGCGATGATCTCGTCGGGCACGCTCGGGTCGTAGGCCGACGGCCAGAAGTCCTCGCCGACACCCTCGACCAGGTAGGGCCGCCCGGTGCCACCGGAATACACCGAACCTTCGGGGTCGACGCCGATGACGCGCACCGCCCCGCCGGAAACCTCCTTGAGGTAGCGGCCTGCACCGGTGATCGTCCCGCCCGTGCCCACGCCCGCGACGAAATGCGTCACCTTGCCGTCGGTATCGGCCCAGATCTCGGGTCCGGTGGTCTCGTAGTGGCTGGCCGGCCCCATCGGGTTGGAGTACTGATCGGGCTTCCACGCCCCGTCGATCTCGCTGACCAGCCGGTTGGAGACGCTGTAGTAGCTGTCAGGGTCGTCAGGCGCGACCGCCGTCGGGCACACCACGACATCGGCGCCGTACGCGCGCAACACGTTCCGCTTGTCCTCGCTGACCTTGTCGGGGCAGACGAAGATGCACTTGTATCCCCGCTGCTGCGCGACAAGGGCCAGCCCGACACCGGTGTTGCCGGAGGTCGGTTCGACGATGGTGCCGCCGGGTCGCAGCTCGCCGGACGCCTCGGCGGCGTCGATCATCTTGATCGCGATGCGGTCCTTGGCGCTGCCGCCGGGGTTGAGGTATTCGATCTTGGCCGCGACCAGGCCGGCCCCTTCGGGCACAACGGAGTTCAGCCGAACTAGGGGCGTGTTGCCAATGAGCTCACTGAGATGGCCTGCGATCCGCATGGGTCCATCGTGTCAGGCCCGCCGTCGAGGTACCAGGCTGGGCTCTAATTGCTCCTCGCGTCCGCCCGGCTACCAGGTGGCCTCTCGGATGTAGTCGCCGATCTGCCGCAGTGACCGCGTCGCCTCCTTGACGGCGGGTGCGGCCAGCTGAAACACGTGCATCTGACCGGGCCAGACCCGGACCTCGACCGGTACGCCGGCGGCGGCGAGCATGTGGGCGGCCTTGCGGGCGTCGTTGAGCAGAACCTCCGAGCCGGACACGTGGATGAGCGTGCGGGGAAGTCCCGGCTCGATGTGGTCGAGCGGCTCGTACACCGCCTCCGGCGCGCCGTCGACGATATGGCGCTTGGCCGCCTCTTCCACCAGGTCGACGAGCGCGTGGAACGCCTTCGCCGGGAAC
Source organism: uncultured Actinomycetota bacterium (assembly GCA_963849055.1). Classification (GTDB taxonomy): domain Bacteria; phylum Actinomycetota; class Actinomycetes; order Mycobacteriales; family Mycobacteriaceae; genus Mycobacterium. The sequence continues at coordinate 198,830 of CAWKFI010000006.1, read as the reverse complement.
ATGGCATCCGAATGGACGTTCGGGTGCTGGGCGCGGTGTTCGTTGTCGATCTCGAACAGCGGCGACATCGTCACCACCGCGGCGGGCAGCTCGTCCTCGAGCTGCAGCTTCTCGGCCAGCGCGAGGGACAGATAACCACCGGCAGAGTCACCGGCCAGCACGATCTGATCGGGCTCGTATCCCTTGAGCCGCAACCACTTGTAGGCGTCGTGACAGTCGTCGATGGCCTGCCCGATCGAGTGTTTCGGGATCATCCGGTAGTTCACGACGAGCACGGGGCTGTCGGCGAACTTGGACAGCCCGGTCACCAGCCTGCCGTGTGAATTGGCTCCGCAGGTCAGGAACGCGCCGCCATGCATGTACAGGACCACGCGGCGCTGGCCGTCGGCGGGAAGGACGCCCGCAGCGCGCACCAGCTGGGCGGTGCAGTTCGGCAAGCCGATCGTGGCGCGTACGGTGCCTGGGGCGGGGCGCATGACCCGTGCCGCGAAGTCCACCAGACCCCACGGCCAGGGCAGCCGAGGTGCGAGACTACCGATCGTCAGAGTTGGCTTGATTGTCAGCATCGCGCCCAGAGCAAACAACCTTCCGGCGACGCTCGGGCCATCCTCGACCACCTCTACCGGTGCACCGTCACTAACCGGGAACCGACGCGGTTTATGCGTTCTAGCTGCACTGATACCAGCGCGCGACGCTATCGATACCTTACTCGGTGCCGTCATCGCCACCACTCCTACGCCGTCGTAGTGCCCGGTTCACGTCGGCGCTCAGCCAACTCCGGTAACTTAGCTTGACACGCTACTTAGTTTTCAACAATCACGAATCTGATTTCATACCGGACTTGATACCTCAACGTGACCACCCATCGTTTGTCGCCACGCGGATAACCACGAATCCGCGCCCTAAACTGATCATGTGGGCATTCGGGCACCGCGTCGACGTTCGACGATCGCCTTGGCGGCTGCGGCCGGGCTCGCTTCGACGGGCTCGGCCTACGTCGGGGCGCGCAACCTTCTGAGCATCCAGGCCGACCAGGCTCGCCAGGTGATCCCCAAGTCCTGGGAGGTTCCGCCGCGCGCCGACGGTGTCTACACACCAGGTGGCGGCCCGGTCGAAAAGTGGCACCGCGACGTGCCATTCGACCTGCACCTGATGATCTTCGGCGACTCGACGGCTACCGGTTACGGCTGTGGCAATGCCGACGAGGTGCCCGGTGTCCTGATAGCGCGTGGCCTTGCCGAGGAGTCCGGCAAACGGATCAGGTTGAGCACGAAGGCCATCGTCGGCGCCACCTCCAAGGGACTGTCGGGACAGATCGACGCCATGTTCGTGGCCGGTCCCCCGCCGGACGCCGCAGTCGTGATGATCGGGGCCAACGACATCACCGCGGTGAACGGCATCGGGGCCTCCGCGCGGCGGCTCGGGACCGCGGTGCGACGGTTGCGTGCCAGCGGCGCGGTCGTCGTCGTCGGGACGTGTCCGGACTTCGGCGTGATCACTGCCATCCCGCAGCCGCTGCGCCTGGTGACTCGGACGCTCGGATTGCGTCTGGCGCGCGCTCAGGCAGGCGCCGTCCGCGCCGCAGGCGGGGTGCCGGTGCCGTTCTCTGACCTGCTGGCGCCCGAGTTCTACAAGGCGCCGGAGGTGCTGTTCTCCTCCGACATGTTCCATCCCTCCGCGGCCGGCTACGCCCTTGCCGCCAAGCAACTCCTGCCCGCGCTGTGTAAGGCGTTGGGCGAGTTGACCAGTGATTCGGATGTGAGCCCGGCGCTGGAGCAGCGGGCATCCGACACCAGCAGTCTGGTAGCCAGGATCGGCGGGGTCAGCCGGTTGTGGCGGCGCACGACGGGAGTACCCGCGCCAATCGTCGCCCGCGCGACGGGCTAGTTTCTCCTTAGATTTCGTATCGCACCTCGACACCAGGGAGCCGTCATGCCCGAAGCCGTCATCGTCTCGACCGCCCGCTCGCCGATCGGCCGCGCCTTCAAGGGTTCGCTGGCATCCATCCGGCCCGACGACCTGGCCACCCAGATGGTGCGGGCGGCGCTGGACAAGGTGCCCTCCCTCGACCCGCATGACATCGACGACCTGATCATGGGCTGCGGCCAGCCGGCAGGCGAGTCGGGCTTCAACATCGGCCGCACCGTCGCCGTGCAGCTCGGCTACGACTTCCTGCCGGGCACCACGGTCAACCGGTACTGCTCGTCGTCGCTGCAGACCACCCGGATGGCGTTCCACGCGATCAAGGCCGGCGAGGGCGACGTGTTCATCTCCGCAGGCGTCGAGACGGTGTCGCGGTTCGGCAAGGGCAACGCCGACTCGTGGCCCGACACCAAGAATCCGCTGTACGACGAGGCGGGCAAGCGTTCGGAGGCAGCGTCGGCCGGCGCCGACGAATGGCACGACCCGCGCAGCGACGGCCTCATCCCCGACGTCTACATCGCGATGGGCCAGACTGCCGAGAACGTCGTGCTGAAGACCGGCATCAGTCGCGAAGACCAGGACCGCTGGGGCGTGCGGAGCCAGAACCGCGCCGAGGAAGCCATCAAGAACGGCTTCTTCGACCGCGAGATCGTGCCGGTCACGCTGCCCGACGGGACCGTCGTGTCCAAGGACGACGGCCCGCGTGCAGGCACGACCTACGAGGCGATCAGCCAGCTCAAGCCGGTGTTCCGGCCGAACGGCACGGTCACCGCGGGCAACGCGTGTCCGCTCAACGACGGCGCTGCGGCGCTGGTCATCATGAGCGACACCAAGGCCAAGGAGCTGGGCCTGACGCCGTTGGCCCGCATCGTGTCCACGGGTGTGTCGGGGCTGTCGCCGGAGATCATGGGCCTGGGCCCCATCGAGGCGATCAAGAAGGCCCTGGCGAAGGCGGGCAAGCAGATCTCCGACATCGACCTCGTCGAGATCAACGAGGCGTTCGCCGTTCAGGTGATCGGCTCGGCGCGCGAGCTCGGCATCGACGAGGACAAGCTGAACGTGTCCGGTGGCGCCATCGCCCTTGGCCATCCGTTCGGCATGACGGGCGCTCGCATCACCGCGACGCTGCTAAACAACCTTGCGACGCATGACAAGACGTTCGGTGTCGAGTCGATGTGCGTCGGCGGCGGCCAGGGCATGGCGATGGTCATCGAGCGCCTGAGCTAGCTCTATCCGCCTTTCCGTACGCGTCGACTCTGCGTCCATGGCGCAAATAACCGAGTGCGGTACGCCCTCAGCGCAGAGCCAACGGCGACGTGAGGCTGTCCCAGGCCCGGTGAACGCGGGCGAGGACTGCTGGCCGACGATGGCCTGCGGCCACCCTGATCGTCGTCCAGCCGACACCTGCGATGTATTCGTTGCGCACGATGTCGTAGCCGAGTTGGTCGGCGTGTTGGACTCCGTCGTACTCGACGGCCAACATGATGTCCTCCCAACCCATGTCCAGGTAGTACAGCGGAAAGCCGTCGGGACCGAGCACCGGGATCTGGGTCTGCGGGCGAGGAAAACCTTCGTCGATGAGCATCACGCGCAGCCAGGTCTCCTTCGGCGACTCTGCGCCGGAATCGTAGAGGTCGAGCGCAGTCTCGAGCTGGCGTAGTCCTCTGGCTCGCGAATGGTCGGGCACCAGCGCCAGAACGTCATCGGCCTTGAATCTGGTCTTGTTTCCGAGCGCATCCAGCCCCGCGACCGCTGCGTGCAGTCGTCCTCGTCGGCCGACGTCGAACGCCGTTCGCTCCGGCGTCGTAGCCGTCAACCCCTCGAGGTGCTGCACTTCGGACTCGAGCAGGAGATCGGCGCGGGTGATCACTCCACGCGGCGATCTCGCGTTGCGCCATATCAATTCGATGGGCGCGGCGTCGTCGACCCACTTCGTACCGTGGAGTGCGGCCGCCGCAGAACCCGCCACCACCGCCTCCCGCCCTGACCACAGCCACGCGGCGTGCGTGCGCAGACGCAGCGTGGGCCGTAGTCGCTTGTCCAGGTAAACATTCGGCATGATCGCTCGGTGGTACCGGCGCAGCTCGTAGCGAGTCAGCTGCCCAGAAGCCAACGCTTCGGAGCCGACGAAGGGGCCGTTGCTCGTGTCCATGAAGCCACGGTCGTGCCGACCGCTGACGATGAATGACTACAGGGCGACGGCAGCACCAACCTGGGGATGAATGGCTATCTGTGTACAACCCGAGTTCACTCTGCGATCTGGGCGGAGAAGTGCGAGTGGACGAAGCCGTGGACGCAGAGTCGACGTGGGCGGGGACGGGCGGCGGCGGCGGCGCGACGGTCAACCGCCCCCGGACAAACGAAAGCCCGGCACGACGTGCCGGGCTTTCGGGAGCAGCTGCTGCTAATCCCTTGAGAAATAACTCAGCAGCTGCAGGATTTCGATGTACAGCCAGACCAGCGTGACGGTCAGGCCGAGGGCGATGCCCCATGCCGCCTTCTCCGGCGCGCCGGCGCGGATCATCTGGTCGGCGGAGTCGAAGTCGAGCAGGAAGCTGAACGCCGCGATGCCGATGCAGACCAGCGAGAAGATGATCGCGATCGGGCCGCCGCTGCGCAGGCCCATGCCCTCACCGCCGCCGACGCCGAACATGCCGAGCACCAGGTTGCCGAGCATCAGCACCAGCACGCCGAACATGGCCGCAACCAGCATCCGGGTGAACTTCGGTGTGACGCGGATGGCGCCGGTCTTGTAGACGACGAGCATGCCGACGAACACGCCGATGGTGCCCATGATCGCCTGGCTGATCAACGCACCGGCGCTAGTGCCGGACACGTAGAGGTTGGCGATCACGAACGAGAAGGCGCCGAGGAACAGCCCCTCCAGAGCGGCGTAGCTCAACACGATGGCCGGGTTGTCCTGCTTGCGCCCGAAGGTCGCGATCAGCACCAGGACCAGGCCGCCAAGGGCACCGATGAGGGTGAACGGCATCGCCAATGCGACGTTGCCGGACACCAGGAAGTAGGAAACGACGGCGACCGCGGACAGCACGGCCAGCGTGATTCCGGTCTTGGTGACGACGTCATCGATGGTCAGCGGCCGGGAAACCCCGGTCTGCTGCTGATCTGAGTACTGGGTTACGTATGGGTCGGCTTGTACCTGCTGGGCACCGTAGCCAGCGGCTCCGGTACCAAACTGCGCGTATCCGCCCTGCCCCTTGGGCAGCGTGCGGAATACCGGGTTGCTGCTCTCGCGCACCGTCGGATCCTCTCCTGAGCTGTGCTTCGCCTGCTGGCGAATACTCCAACAACGATCAGCGTGGCAGACATGGTTCCCGCCGTCGACCGCGAAACTGTGAACTTTCTCAGCAAGACGCTACCTGCCGCACGGCCTTAGGCGGTGACGATCTAGATTGCTAAGCCGTGGCCGAAGAAAACGAGGACATCCTAGTAAGTGTCGAGAACGGCGTCGGCGTGCTGACGCTGAACCGGCCAAAGGCGATCAACTCGCTCACCCACGACATGGTGACGCGTCTCGCGAACACCCTCACGGACTGGGCGAGCGACGATTCGGTGCACACCGTGCTGCTGTCGGGCGCGGGCGAACGCGGCCTCTGTGCCGGCGGCGACGTCATCGCGCTCTACCACAGCGCCCGCGCGGACGGCACCGAAGCGCGGGCGTTCTGGCACGACGAGTACGTCCTCAACTCCGAGATCGCGCGCTACCCCAAGCCGTACGTGTCACTCATGGACGGCATCGTGATGGGCGGCGGCGTCGGCGTCGGCGCGCACGCCGGCGTCCGGATCGTCACCGACACCACGAAGATGGGCATGCCCGAGGTCGGCATCGGCTTCATCCCCGACGTCGGCGGCACCTACCTCCTGTCCCGCGCACCGGGCCGCCTTGGCCTGCACGCCGCGCTGACCGGGGCCCCGTTCTCCGGCGCCGACGCCATTGCCATGGGCTTTGCCGACCACTTCGTCCCCCATGACGCCATCGCCGCCTTCAAGAAGTCCTTGCTGGCCGACGGCGTCGACGCCGCGCTGAGCGCCCACGCGACGGCGCCACCACCCAGTCCCCTTCTGGCCCAACGTGGGTGGATCGACGAGTGCTACGCCGGCGAGACGGTCCCCGACATCCTGGCCGCACTGCGCGGGCACGACGCCGAGCCAGCCAACGACGCAGCCAACTTGATCGCGAGCCGCTCCCCCATCGCGCTGGCGGTCACGCTGGCCTCGACCAGACGCGCCGCAGATCTCGGCTCACTGGAAGACGTTCTGCGCGAGGAGTTCCGGGTGTCGTGCGCCGCGCTCCGCTCGCATGACTTCGTGGAGGGCATCCGCGCGCTGCTGGTCGACAAGGACCGCAACCCCCAGTGGTCGCCACATTCGTTGGCCGAAGTCACTGCCGCGGATGTCGAGCGATACTTCCAACCCGCCGATCCCGACCTGACGTTCCCGGAATAGGAGAACCATGAACTACGAGACGATCCTGGTCACCCGCGAGGACCGGGTCGCCATCATCACGCTGAACCGGCCCAAGGCGCTCAACGCGCTCAACAGCCAGGTGATGGCCGAAGTCACCACGGCTGCAGCCGAGTTGGATGCCGACGCGGGCGTCGGCGCCATCATCATCACCGGCAACGAGAAGGCCTTCGCCGCGGGTGCGGACATCAAGGAGATGGCCGACCTGTCGTTCGCCGACGTGTTCGCCGCGGACTTCTTCGAGCCGTGGTCGAAGTTCGCCGCTACCCGCACCCCCACCATCGCGGCGGTCGCCGGCTACGCCCTCGGCGGCGGATGTGAGCTCGCCATGATGTGCGACCTCCTGATCGCCGCCGACACTGCGAAGTTCGGCCAGCCCGAGATCAAGCTCGGCGTGCTACCCGGGATGGGTGGTTCGCAGCGGCTCACCCGCGCCATCGGCAAGGCCAAGGCGATGGACTTGATCCTGACGGGGCGCACGATCGACGCCGAAGAGGCCGACCGCAGTGGCCTGGTGTCGCGGGTGGTTCCGGCCGACAAACTGCTCGACGAGGCGAAGGCCGTCGCGGCCACCATCGCGGGAATGTCGTTGTCGGCGTCGCGGATGGCCAAGGAAGCCGTCAACCGCGCCTTCGAATCGACCCTCGCCGAGGGCCTGCTCTACGAGCGTCGACTCTTCCACTCCGCCTTCGCCACCGAGGATCAGACCGAGGGCATGGCGGCGTTCACGGAGAAGCGCCCGCCGAGGTTCACGCACCGCTAAAGTGCGTTCGTGACCGACACGGGCGCGTTGACCGACGCCGCCGAGGAGCCTGCCGCAACTGAAGCGGAGACGGCCCCGGCCAAGCCCGCCTGGTGGGTTCGGCACTACACGTTCTTCGGGACCGCGCTGGGGCTGGTCTTCATCTGGCTTTCGATGACGCCGTCGCTGCTGCCGCGCGAGCCGCTCTTCCAAGGGCTGGTGAGCGGCGCAGCAGGCGCCATCGGTTACGGCCTCGGCGTGTTCGGCGTCTGGCTGGTGCGCTACATGCGGTCCGCAGACAGCAGTCCCGCCGCGCCACGTCGAGCGTGGTTGGGCCTCATCGTGATCGGCGTCATCGGCCAGGTCTTGGCGATCGTGTGGTTCCACGTGTGGCAGGACGACGTCCGCGACTACATGGGCGTGCCGCGTCTCGGCTTCTGGGACCATCCCTTGACCGCCGTGCTGTCCATCGTCGTGTTGTTCGCCTTCGTCGAAATCGGCCAGCTGGTAGGCAGATTGGTCCGTTATCTGGTGCGCCAACTGGACCGCTTTGCACCGCCACGGGTTTCAGCCGTGGTGGTGGTGGGCCTCCTGGTCGCGCTCACCATCGCGCTGCTCAACGGGATCGTGGTGCGCTTCGCGATGACGGCGCTCAACAGCACCTTCGAGTCGGTCAACGACGAGACCGATCCCGACAATCCCGCGCCCACGACGCCGTTGCGGTCGGGCGGCCCGCAGTCGCTGGTCAGCTGGGAGTCGTTGGGTCATCAGGGACGCGTCTTCATGTCCAACGGACCGACGGTCGAGGACCTGTCGAAATTCAACGGCGCCAAGGCCATCGAGCCGATCCGCACCTACGCCGGCCTCAACTCTGCCGACGGCATCAAGGCCACCGCCGCGCTCGCCGCCCTCGAGCTGCAACGCACCGGCGGACTGAACCGCGCGGTCGTCGCCGTCGCCACCACCACGGGCACCGGCTGGATCAACGAGGCCGAGGCGTCCGCGCTCGAGTACATGTACAACGGCGACACCGCGATCGTGTCCATGCAGTATTCGTTCCTACCGAGTTGGCTGTCGTTCCTGGTGGACAAGGAGAACGCGCGGCAGGCCGGCCAGGCGTTGTTCGAGGCGGTCGACGAGCTGATCCGCGCCATGCCCGAGAACCAGCGCCCGAAGTTGGTGGTGTTCGGCGAGAGCCTCGGCTCGTTCGGCGGGGAGGCGCCGTTCCTCGCACTCAACAACCTCATCGCGCGGACCGACGGCGCGTTGTTCTCCGGGCCCACGTTCAACAACACCATCTGGACCGACCTCACCCGCACCCGCGACGCGGGTTCGCCGGAGTGGCTGCCCATCTACGACAAGGGCGAGAACGCCCGGTTCGCCGCCAAGGCGGAGAACCTCGGCAGGCCCGCGGATCAGTGGTGGACGCCGCGGGCGGTGTACCTGCAGCACGCCTCCGACCCCATCGCGTGGTGGAATCCCGACCTGCTGTTCGCCAAGCCGGACTGGTTGCGCGAACCCCGCGGCTACGACGTGTCACCCGCGGATGGAATGGATTCCCATCGTGACGTTCCTGCAGGTGTCAGCGGACATGGCCGTCGCCGTCGACGTGCCGGACGGGCACGGGCACGTCTACGTGCGCGACGTCGCCGACGCATGGGCCGCGATCCTGCAGCCGCCTGGTTGGACGCCGGCCAAGACCGAGAAGCTGCGGGGGCTGCTGCGCTCGGATGAGAACAGTTAGTTCAGGGCCTTTTAATTCAGCGCGGCGAGCACGCCTTCGGCCTTGAGCGCCTGGTAGCCGCCGATGACGTCGGTGGCTCGGTGCAAGCCGAGGTCGACCAGCGACGCCGCCGCCAGGCTCGACGTATAACCCTCCGAGCACAGCACGATCCACTCGACGTCGTCACCGGCGGCCTCGGGAAGCCGGGCGTCACTGGTGGGGTCGCAGCGCCACTCGAGCACGTTGCGTTCGATGACCAGTGCCGCCGGGACGTCACCCTCCCGAGCCCGCTGCGCGGCGGGCCGGATGTCGACGAGCAACGCGCCGCGCTGCAACGCGCCTGGCACGTCGCGCGCGTCGATCCGCGACAACTTGGTGCGCGCTGCCTCCAGCACGGCGTCGATGCGGCTGGCCATTAGTCCCCCTCCGGTTTGTCGGTCAGCTCGGTGCGGTCGCGACGTAGCGTATTCCGGTGGGTGACCTCGTAATACGACATCGCGGTCAGCGGCGGCGAATAGGCGTGCACGCTCAGGGTCGGCCCGACGACGTGCGTGGGCTCCGGCGCCCAGACCACGTCGTGCACCCAGCCGAGCGGGAACCCGGCCTGGTCGCCGGCGGTCAGCCGCCGACGCCGGAGGCGGTCGCCATCCCAGCGGGTCTCGGCCAGCGAGCCGGACACGACGGTCAGCGCACCGAGGGATCCGCCGTGGTCGTGCAGCTCGGTGGACCGATCTGGCACCCAGCTGATCAGCCAGACGTCGAGTTCGTCGTCGCCGTGGAGCCGGGTGAACCACCGCTCGTCGAGGGGCGGCCCGCCGACAGGCAGCAGATGGTCGTAGTGGCCGGACAGCACGTCGTCGGCGGCGCGGTCGGTGGTGTGCAGCAGATCGGCCAGCCGTAGGCGGGTGGGCGCGACGATCGACGGGGATGCAAGTGCCATGGTGATGCGACTTCCAGGAGAGACAGACGGGACAGGGGGCGGGCATCAAGCCCGACAACACTCCTGTTGGGTGGTCCGCTCAGTCACGTTTGCGAGTGTTGCATAGATTGACCGCATGCGCAGCCACGCCCTCCGCGCCGTGATCGCCGCGTCGGCGGCTTGTTCGGCGGTCCTCGTCGGGTGCTCGTCGGGGTCGGACGGCGGCAATCCGCCGCCGTCGAAGTCGGCCCCCGAGGCGTCGTCGGCGCCTGCCACGTCGACGTCGTTGCAGACCCACACCGCCGATCCGGGCGTCGTCGGCGTCTCCCCGGGAGGCGTCACCACGGCGGTCGGCGCACCCGCCGAGTCGACCGAGGACGAGTACTTCCAGGCCTGTCACGCGGCGAAGGTGTGGATGACGGAACAGGGCGGCGATCAGAAGGCGCAGTTCGAGCCGTACCTGGCGAGCTTGCAGAAGTCGGACGCGCCGGGGCCGGGCACCTTCAACGCGCCGTGGTCGCAGCTTTCCCCGAGCCGCCAGGCGGCGGTCATCGTCGCGGCCGAAGCGGCCGCCGACGACCTCTGCGGCTGATCTCCGCCCTTTAAATCACGACGGCCGTAAGTCCCGGGCCGCCAGGCATTTAGTGCAGCTACGCGTTGTGGCGCCCATCACAAAAATAGGTACAATGTGTTCCTTGTCACTGCTGAAGGGATGATCAATGCGCGGATCTCACGACGACCGGGTCGGGCAGCGCCAGCCGGCGCTTCCGCGCGCTGCCGGTGGATCGATCAACGGTCACCGGATGCTCCTGGGCATCGTCCTTCTGCTCATCGCCATCGCCTCGATCACCGGTGTCTTCGTGGCACTTTCGAGCGGACAATGGCAGGTGGCACTCATCATCGGCCTACTGTCGGCCGCGTTCTTCGCCCGCGTCGGCTGCTAACCGCTCAGACCGACACCCCACACCAGACAGAAGGTGTGGCCGGCCGGGTCGCGGTACACCCGGAAGTGATCTTCGCCGACGGCGTCCGTCACTCGGGTTGCGCCTAGCGCCAAGACCTTTCGCTCCGCCTCGTCGACGTCGTCGACCGCGACGTCCAGGTGAAACTGCTGCGATCCACGTGGATCGGGAAATTTGGGCGGTTCGTGCTCCGGGGAGGATTGGAAGGCCAGCCGTCTGCCCGAGGGATCGACGAGGACCACCCAGGTCTCGTCCTCGGCCTGCGGGGTACCACCCAGCACCTGGGCGTAGAAGTCAGCGAGCCTGGCCGGTTCTCGGCAATCGATCACCACCGAGCGAAGTGTTCCGATCATGACCTTCCGGATTGCCCCATCCGCGCGGATCTAAGCGCGAAGATGGGACCGCTAGTCCGGCATGCCCCTAGCATCGGGGATCGAGGGACGTCGTCGTCCAAATTCGGTTGCACCGCAGGAGGAAGCGCATGGACCTGGCCAATGACACCGCGCTCATCACCGGCTCGAGCGGCGGGATCGGTGAGGAGTTCGCGCATCAACTCGCACAGCGCCGCACCAATTTGGTGTTGGTCGCCCGGCGTCTCGACAAGCTCGAGGAGCTGCGCACCACGCTGCTCGCCCGCCATCCGGACATCGAAGTGGACGTCATCGCGGCCGATCTGTCGGTGCCGGGTTCGGCGGCACGGCTCGCCGACGAAGTGAGCAGTCGCGGCCGTCGCATCGACGTCCTCATCAACAACGCCGGTGTCGGGCTGCACGGCAACTTCGTCGACCAGGATCCCGACCGCAACGCCGCGCAAATCCAGTTGAACTGTGGGACTCTCGTCGATCTGACGGCGCGGTTCCTGCCTGCGATGACCGTGGCGAGACATGGCGTGGTGATCAACGTCGCCTCGACCGCGGCGTTCCAACCGACGCCGAGCATGGCCGTGTACGGCGCCAGCAAGGCATTCGTGCTCTCCTTCACCGAAGCGCTGTGGCAGGAGGCCAAGGGCACGGGCGTGCGCGTGCTGGCGCTGTGCCCGGGCGCCACCGAGACCGAATTCTTCGCGCGCACTGGGGAGGAATTCATGACGCGCGGGCGCCAGACGCCCAAACAGGTCGTCGACACGGCGCTGCGCGCCCTCGACAAGTCCGGTCCGACGGTGATCTCCGGCGTGGCGAATTCGGCGCTGGCGCTGTCCACCCGCTTGGTGCCGCGCCGGGTCCTGGCGCAGATCTCACAACGGATCATGCAGTCGACCTGAGGGCCTGCGGGGGACAATGTTCGCCATGCGCGTCGCATTGTCACTCGGTAGCGGAGGGGCACGCGGGTACGCGCACATCGGCGTGATCAACGAGTTGCGTGACCGCGGCCACGAGATCGTGGGCATCGCCGGCTCGTCGATGGGCGCATTGGTCGGTGGGCTGGAGGCCGCGGGCAAGCTCGACGAGTACGCGGCGTGGGCGAGCTCGCTGACCCAGCGCGCGGTGCTGCGGCTGCTCGACCCGTCGCTCACCTCGGCAGGGGTGTTGCGAGCCGAGAAGATCCTGGACGCCGTCCGCGAAATCCTCGGCGACGTGCTGATCGAGGAACTGTCGATCCCCTACACGGCGGTGTCCACGGATCTGATTGCGGGCAAGTCGGTGTGGCTGCAGCGCGGGCCGGTCGACGCCGCGATCCGCGCCTCCATCGCCATACCCGGGGTGATCAAGCCGCACGTGCTCGACGGCCGCCTGCTGGCCGACGGTGGCATCCTCGACCCACTGCCGATGGCGCCGATTGCCGCGGTCAACGCCGACCTGACGATCGCCGTGAGCCTCGGCGGCGCCGACCCGAACCGAGCCGGCCCGGAATCGCATCCCGATCCCGGGCCGACTGCCGAGCTGCTCAACCGGATGTGGCGCAGCACAACGGCTTTGCTCGACACGTCCACCGCGCGCACGCTGCTCGACACGCCTGCCGCCAGGACGGTCCTGAGCCGGTTCACCAATGACGGTGTGGAGACCGACGACCACGACGAAGACACCGAGTTGTCGGTGCCCAGGCTGGGCAGCTTCGAGGTGATGAACCGCACCATCGACATCGCGCAGGCCGCGCTGATGCGCCACACCCTCGCGGCGTATCCGCCCGACCTGCTCATCGAGGTGCCCCGCACTGCGTGCCGGAGCCTGGAGTTCCATCGCGCCGACGAGGTCATCGAGATCGGTCAGGAACTCGCCGCCGCGGCGCTCGACGCGCTCGGCACGGTTTCGGCGTCGGATGCCGGCCCTGCCGAATTGCCGGAGTCACACGCCTAGAAACCGCGCAACGCGACGCGCCTCGCGGCGACCCTGTTGACGCCCGGCGTGCGCCGACGGAATCCGGCAGGCGGGGTCGAGCGGATTGCGGCCGAACGCGGCCAGTGCGGCGTCGTCGGCGAACACGGCCAGCGTCTCCCCCGGAAATTCGGCGATCTCGGCCGCGGTGCCACCACCGAACGGCGACGGCACGTTCTCACCCGACGGCACGAGGACGACGACGGCGTCGCAGTCACCGGCCGCCGCCAGGTTCACCGAACTGCCGACGCCGCCATCGATGAAGCGGCGATCGCCGATCGTGACGGGCGGCCACGCGCCCGGCACCGCGCAGCTGGCCGCCACCGCGTCGACGAGGTCCACGCCGGAGTCGCCGTCGAGGATCACCAGCTCGCCGGTGGCGGCGTCGATCGCGGTGATGCGCAGGGTCCGTGGCGGCCACCGGTGCGACGGCAGTCGGTGCGCGATCACGGCGTGGCGGATGGGCTCGGCGACGGTGTCGGCTGTCAGCGCGATCGCTCCGATGCGCTGCAGCTTCTGCTCCTGGGTGGTGCCCGGCGTCGTCATCGCGGTGATGAACAACGCGGAGATGTCGTCGATGTCGACGCCTGAGTCGATTTCGTGCGATTCCTCGGCGACCTGCCGGGCGAAGAGGTCCTCGAGGCTCGCGCCGCTACCCAGTTGAGCCGCCACCGTGGAACCCGCCGACGTGCCGAGATGAACGTCGGCGTCGAGCAGCGCCCGAGCCGCCTGCGGCACCTCGTCGGCGATGCCGCAGAGGATGCCGGTCTCCCAGGCGATGCCCGCCAATCCGCCACCGGCCAGGACCAGTCCACGTTTCGTCACGGGAGCCGAGTGTGCCAGGTGGCGCCGGTAGGGTGCATGCATGTTCGGACGTCTCCTGCGCGGACGCCTGGTCGTTCGACGCAGCGCGCTCGCGTCGGCGGCGATCGCGGTCCTGCTCGTCGGCGGTGCGCCCGCGGCCGCGGCGGAGCCGCCCGCCCCGCCTGCACCGATCGTTCCCGCGCCGGTCCAACCCGCGAACATCGGTGACCTCAAGACCGAGGCCATCGGCTACTACGAGAGCGGTGCCTACCTGACCGACCTCCAGTTGGCGACGGCGCCCGCGGTGTCGTGGATCGACGAGGAGGCACCACGGGTGGAGCGGCCCGCGGTGGTGTTCGACATCGACGAGACCGCGCTGTCCAACTGGGAAGCCATCCAGGCCAACGACTTCGGCCGCGTCGCCGACGGACCGTGTGATCGGCTGCCGCAGGGGCCGTGCGGGTGGCAGTCGTGGGACCTGGCGGCCCGCTCCACCGTCATCCGGCCGACGTTGGACGTCTTCAACGCTGCGCGCGCCCGCGGCGCCGCCATCTTCTTCATCACCGGTCGACCGGAGTCGCAACGCGCCGCCACCGAGCGCAACCTGACCGCCGCGGGCTACTCCGGCTACACCCGCCTGATCATGGAACCCGTTGGAGCGCACTATGCGTCGGCCGCGGACTTCAAGGCGCCGCAGCGGGCAGCCATCGAGCAGCAGGGTCACACCATCATCGCCAACCTCGGCGATCAGCCGTCGGACCTCGACGGCGGCTTCGCCGAGCGGACGTACTTGCTGCCCAACCCGTTCTACCGGATCCCGTGACCGCGACCAAGGGAGCGACATGACCGACACGATGCGAGCGCAGCGGTTCTACGCGGAGTCGAAAACCATTGCCGTCGAGGATGTTCCGATTCCCGTTCCCGGTCCTGGCGAGGTTCTGGTCAAGGTGGCGTTCTGCGGCATCTGCCACTCCGACCTGAGCCTGATCAACGGCACCTTCCCGGCCCAGTTGCCGGTGGTGACCCAGGGTCACGAGGCGTCGGGCACCATCGCCGAGCTCGGGCCCGGCGTGACCGGTTGGGCCAAGGGCGACCGGGTTGTGGTGGCCGCGGGCCGGCCGTGCCTGGAGTGCGTCAACTGCCGGCGCGGCGACGTGTCGAACTGCCTGCGCATCCGGCTGATGGCCTTCGCCTACGACGGTGCTTGGGCGGAGTACACAGTGGCCCAGGCCTTCGGCCTGACCAGGGTGCCTGACGACGTGCCGTTGGAGCAGGCAGCGATCCTGGCCGATGCCGTGTCCACGCCGTTCGGCGCGGTGGTCCGCACCGCCGGAGTCGGCATCGGCGAGTCCGTGGGGGTGTGGGGCGTCGGCGGCGTAGGCACCCACATCGTGCAACTGGCCCGCCTCGTCGGCGCCGCCCCGATCATCGCGGTCGACATCAAGCCCGCGGTGCTCGACCGCGCCATCGATCTCGGGGCGGACTACGCGTTCGATGCGCGCGACGAGGCACTGCACGACCGGATCAACGAAATCACCGGCGGCCGTGGGCTCGACGTCGCCTTCGACGCGGTGGGGCTCAAGTCGACGTTCGAGCAGGCACTGAACAACTTGACCGTCGGGGGTCGCCTCGTCGGCGTCGGGATGAGCGCCGACGCGCCCACCATCGGCCCGACGTCGATGTTCAACCTGTTCAAGCGCCAGGTACTGGGACACCTCGGGTATCAGAACGCCGACATCGCCACGTTGGCCCAGCTGGTCTCGCGTGGTCGCCTCGACTTGTCCCGGTCCATCAGCGGCGTCGTGTCGCTCGAGGACGTCGCCATCGGCATCGAGAGACTCGAGAAGCAGGACGGCGATCCGATCCGGATCCTGGTGCGGCCGTGACGCTTCTACGCTCCGGGGTCGCGTCGCGCTGCTCACCGGCGCGTCCGGCGGCATCGGCAAGGCAATCGGACGGCGACTGGCCGACGAGGGCGTCGACGTGTGCCTGGCCTACGGTCGCCACAGCGACGACGCCCAGGAGGTGGCGACCTACGCCCGCGGACTGGGCCGGCGGGCCATCACGGTGGCTTCGGAGATGTCCGATCCGCAGGCGCCCGCCGACCTCGTCGCGCACGCCGTCCGGGAACTGGGTGACGTCGACCTGCTCGTCGCCAACGCGGGCACCGCCGACATAAGCGGTTGGGAGAACATCGATCTCGCGTCCTGGAACGCCACCTTGGCGGTCAATCTGACCGCGCCGTTCCTGTTGGCGCAGCAAGTGCTGCCGGGAATGGTCGAGCGGAGGTTCGGCCGCATCCTGTTCATCTCGTCGGTCGCCGCGCTCAACGGTGGCGTCGTGGGCGCGCATTACGCCGCGAGCAAGGCGGGTCTGCACGGCCTGATGCATCACCTTGCGCCGCGGGTCGCGGCCGACGGTGTCACGGTCAACTCGCTGGCGCCGGCATTGGTCGGCGGCACCAAGATGTTTCCCGCCGACGTGGAGACCGGCACACCGCCGGTACCCATCCCGGTGGGCCGGGTGGGACGGCCCGATGAGATCGCGGACATGGCGATCACGATGCTGCGCAACGGTTATCTCACCAACAAGGTGATCACGGTCGACGGCGGCCTGGTGCCTCGCTAGTCAGCGGAGGTGAGATGCCGCCTTGCCGCTGATCAGCGGAAGGTCGAGGTAGGTGACGATGCCAGGCTTCGCCGCGCACACCGCGGGGATGGAGTTCACGCAGTGCGCGGCGGTGGCGACGATGCCGTTGTTGGACACCAGCCCCTCCTCCACGCTGTCGGGTTGAAAACCCTTGATGGTGACGGTGAAGTCCGGGTTGCCCTTGACCTCCATCTCGTAGCGCTCGCCAGCGGGTCCGAAAGTCCAAGCAGGATCCAGGTTTTGCTGCCCCATGAACCAGTTCACGGTGATGCGGACGACGACCTCGTCGCCGACGAGGGCCTCCCAGTGGAACTTCCGGCCGGCCACCTGCCCGGGCTCGATGACGCCCATCGGCGTGTCGATGGGCGCGGTGGCCACCGCGATCTCCTGGGTGGCGCGGATCTTCGGGTCGGCGTTGAACCCGATCTTGTCGACGCACATCTGGGCGGCCTGCATGAAGCCGCCGTCGAGCAGCTTCTGCATCGGGCCGGTCAGGGCCTTCTCCGGGGTGCCGCCAAAGCCCATCACGTAGCGCAGCACGTCGGGGGCATCGTAGGTGCGGAGGTCGGAGAACTCCTCGGCCCGAACGAATGTCACTCCGGTGGACATGATGGAGAACAGCAGCGGGAACTTCTCACTGATGCCACCGGGGGCGATGCCGGTGCCGTGCAGGGTGACGTTGCCCTCAAGCGCTGCCGCCCGCAGCGGCGCGGCCTCCTTCTCGCGGGGATAGAACCAGCCGACGGGCGTCACCACGTTCTTGCCCGACCGCAGCAGCGCCGTCACCTCGTCCGGGTTGGGCAACAGGGGGGCGTAGATCACGGCGTCGGCCTCCAACGCCAGGATGGCCTCCACGTCGTTGGTGGCGGTGACGCCAAGCGCGCCGGTCCCGATGAGGTCGCCGACGTCCTTGCCACTCTTGGCCTCCGAGTGCACCCAGCAGCCGGCCAGGTCTAGCTCGGGGTGTTCGAGCACGCCCTTGATCGCGGCGATGCCGACCCCGCCCGTCGCCCACTGCACGACCCGCAGCGCCATGTCGTCTCCTCCCGCGCAACCGGAAAACTAGAACACGTTCTACCCAGATCTACACCACGCTTCCACCAAGGGCGGCACAATCACGGTGATGAGCCTCGACTTCGGCGTTCTCGGCCCGCTGCAGTGCACCGCCGACGGTGCGCCATTGCCGTTGGGTACGCCCAAGCAACGGGCGGTGCTGGCCATGTTGGTGATGAGCCGCAACCGTCCCGTGAGCAGTGAATCGCTGGTCAACGCGGCCTGGGAGGACTTCCCGCCGCCCGAGCCCAAGGCGAGCCTGCATGCCTACATCTCCAACTTGCGCAGGCTGGTGGCAGGCGCCGGGCTCGACCCGAAGACGGTGCTGGCCAGCGCGCCGCCGGGGTACCGCCTGACGGTCGCCGACGCCGACTGCGATATCGGCCGCTTCGTCGCGCACAAGACCGCGGGCGTGCAGGCGGCGGCCGCGGGCCAGTTCGAGCAGGCCAGCAGCCACTTGCAGGACGCGCTGGCGCAGTGGCGCGGCCCCGTCCTCGACGACCTGCGCGACTTCCAGTTCGTCGACCCCTTCGCCACCGCTCTGGTCGAGGACAAGCTGGTGGCTCACACTGCCTACGCGGAGGCCGAGATCGCCTGCAACCGCGGCCATGCGGTCATCGGCGAGCTGGAGGCGCTGGTCGGTGAGCATCCCTACCGCGAGCCACTGTGGACGCAGCTCATGACCGCGTACTACCTGTCCGAGCGGCAGTCCGACGCGCTGGATGCGTACCAGCGGCTCAAGTCCACGCTGGCCGACGATCTCGGCATCGACCCGGGACCGTCGGTGCGGGCCTTGCACCAGCGGATCCTGCGGCAGGAGCCTCTGAACGCCAAGAAGGCCGCCCAGACCACGGCCGTCCACAAGAGCAGCATCATCGATTTGCGCACGGCGGTGGGCACCCAGACCGCGACGGCCACGCTGCGCGCCGTGCGTGGGCCATTCCAGGGAAGCAACCATCCGTTGCTCGGCGCCGCGACCAGAATCGGTCGGCTCTCCGACAACGAGGTCGTGCTGGACGACGGCAGCGTCAGCCGCCACCACGCGGTGATCATCGACACCGGCACCAGTTACGTGATCTCGGATCTCCGCTCGGCCAACGGCGTCCACGTCGGCGGCCAGCGGATTCGCGGCACGGCAACGCTGGCCGATGGCGACCTGGTCCGCATCTGCGACCACGAGTTCGTGTTCGAGATCCGCAGGCCTCCGCCGCCGTGACGCGACTGTTTTGCTGATTGCCGCTCAGCCACGCATTAGGGTGCTAGCTGGCACGCCTGGCAGGTGCCGATTCGCGGTGGTTCGAGGAGAGACGGCACATGAGCGAGCCAACGTCGCGCGAGGGCACCCAGTTCGGGCCCTACCGCCTGCTGCGGCTGATCGGCAAGGGCGGGATGGGCGAGGTCTACGAGGCCGAGGACACCGTCAAGGATCGCGTCGTCGCGTTGAAACTGCTGCCGGAAGGCGTGTCTCACGATCCGGTCTTCCGCAAGCGGCTACAGCGCGAGGCCCATTCGGCGGGACGGCTACAGGAACCGCACGTCGTCCCGATCCACGACTACGGCGAGATCGACGGTGTGCTCTACGTCGACATGCGCATGATCAACGGTTCCGATCTGCGCAAGATCCTCAAGAACTTCGGGCCGATGACGCCGGCGCGGGCAGTGGCCATCGTGCGCCAGATCGCTTCCGCGCTCGACGCCGCGCACGAGGGCGGCGTCATGCACCGCGACGTCAAGCCGGAGAACATTCTGGTCAACCGCGACGACTTCGCGTACCTGGTGGACTTCGGCATCGCGAACGCAGCCAGTGACGAGAAGCTGACCGAACTCGGCACGGCCGTTGGCACTTACGCCTACATGGCTCCGGAGCGGTTCTCGGGCGACGCGGTGACCTACCGCGCCGACATCTACGCGCTCGCATGCGTGCTGCACGAGTGCCTGACGGGATCGCAGCCCTACGCCGGCGACAGCGTCAGCGTGGTCATCACCGCACACCTGATGCAGCCGATCCCGCGCCCGAGCGTCGTGCGCCCCGGCATCCCGGCTGCGTTCGACGAGGTGATCGCCAGGGGCATGGCGAAGAAGCCGGAGGAGCGCTACGCCTCCGCGGGCGACCTGGCGATGGCCGCCACCGAGGCGCTGACCGCGCGCGACCAGGATCAAGCGGAGACCATCCTGCAGCGCGGCGAGGCGGCGACGATGCCGGGCATGCCGGGCATGCCGATGAACTCCGCGGCCACCATGGCGGCACCGCAACTTGGCGCCACGCCGCCACCACCGCCCTACGGCGCCACGCCGCCTCCCGGTGTCACGCCGCCACCGGTTCCCTACGGGGCCACCCCGGCACCGTTCGGAGCGACCCCACCGCCGTACGGCGCCACCCCACCGCAGCAGTACGGGTTCACCGGGCCTCCTGCGCCGCCAACCGGCCCAACCGGCGGCTCGTCGTGGCCGCCACCGCCGGGCGCCAAGCCGCCAGGCAACAAGGGCCCGTTGATCGCCCTCGCAGCGGCGGGCGGCGTGATCCTGCTGGTGCTGGCAGCCATCGGCATCTATCTCGTCGTCAAACCCGACGAGAACAAGGCGGGCCCGACGATGCCCACCGCGTCCACCACGAAGTCCTCGGAGCGTTCGTCCACGTCGCGGACCAGAACACCGACCACCACGCGGGCGGAGAATCCGGATTCGTTCGACGCCAAGCTGATGGCGCTCATCCCGCCCGGATACCCGACCAGCGTGTGCGAGCCTGCCACCCCGCCGTCGACGGGCGCGCTGGCGACCATCGACTGCGCCAAGTCCGCGCAGCCGGGCGGCCCCGAGGCGGCGAGGTACTCGCTGTTCGCGGACAAGGACCAGTTGATGCTGCACTTCACCGAGTCGATCAACGAGAACGACGAGCTGTTCCGCTGCCCGGGCGCGGACTTCGATTCGCCGACCGACTGGAACTACAAGGCGACGCCCGACGTGGTCGCCGGGCAAGTGGCGTGCGGCACCTACGAGGGCAACGCCGACGTCATGTGGACGCAGTACGACGAGCTTCTGCTGGCCGACGTGCAGAGCACCAACATCGACCAGTTGCACGAGTGGTGGTTGAACTACAGCTGACCGCCGTGTCCGAAGGATCAGGGTCGCGCTAAGTTCGATGAAACGGCAACGTTCGATGAAACCGCAACGCAGCGAGGGGAATGTCCATGGCCACCGCAAAGAACAGAGTCTTCGTCGTCGGGGTCGGAATGACCAAGTTCGAGAAGCCAGGCCGCCGCGAGGGTTGGGACTATCCCGACATGGCCAGCGAGTCGGGCACCAAGGCGCTCGAAGACGCGGGCATCGCCTACACCGAGGTGCAGCAGGGCTACGTCGGCTACTGCTCCGGCGACTCGACGTCCGGCCAGCGGGCGCTGTACGAGCTTGGCATGACCGGCATCCCGATCGTCAACGTCAACAACAACTGCTCCACCGGGTCGACGGCGCTGTACCTGGCCGCACAGTCCATCCGCGGCGGGCTCGCCGACTGCGTCATCGCGCTGGGCTTCGAGAAGATGCAGCCGGGCTCGCTGGGCGGCGGAGCCGAAGACCGCGAGTCGCCGCTGGGCCGCCACGTCAAGGCACTCGCCGAGATCGACGAGTTCGGCTTTCCCGTGGCGCCGTGGATGTTCGGCGCCGCCGGCCGCGAGCACATGAAGAAGTACGGCACGACGGCCGAGCACTTCGCGAAGATCGGTTACAAGAACCACAAGCATTCGGTGAACAACCCGTACGCGCAGTTCCAGGATGAGTACAGCCTCGACGACATCCTGGCGCTCGCGGATGATCTCCGACCCGCTGACCAAGCTGCAGTGCTCGCCCACCTCGGACGGATCGGGCGCGGCGATCGTGGTCAGCGAGGAGTACGTGGACAAGCACGGATTGGCCGGGCAGGCCGTCGAGATCGTCGGCCAGTCGATGACCACCGACTTCGCCAGCACCTTCGACGGCAGCGCCGCCAACATCATCGGCTACGACATGAACGTCCAAGCCGCACAACAGGTTTACGACCAGTCCGGTCTCGGGCCCGAGGACTTCCAGGTCATCGAGCTGCACGACTGCTTCTCGGCCAACGAGCTGCTGCTCTACGAGGCGCTCGGTCTGTGCGGCGAGGGTGAGGCGCCCAAGCTGATCGACGACGGCGACACCACCTACGGCGGTCGCTGGGTCGTCAACCCGTCGGGCGGCCTGATCTCCAAGGGGCATCCGCTGGGCGCCACCGGGTTGGCGCAGTGCGCCGAGCTGACGTGGCAGCTGCGCGGCACCGCCGACAAGCGTCAGGTCGACGGCGTCACCGCCGCCCTGCAGCACAACATCGGCCTCGGCGGCGCGGCGGTCGTGACGGCCTACCAGCGCGCCGAGCGCTAGTCACCTTTCCACGCCTCGACGACTGCTGGGAGATCGCGAAATTTCGGAAATCGCGATCTCCAGCAGTGTCGGCGAAGGTGTTTAGTCGCGGTATTCGATGACCTCGTAGGCGCCGTCGGCGTGCCGCGCGCGGATGGTCTTCTTGTCGTACTTGCCGACGCTGGTCCGAGGCACCGCTTCGACGAACGTCCACCGCTCGGGCAGCCACCAGCGAACCACCTTGTCCGCCAGGAACTCCCGCAGCTCCTGCGGCCGTTGCCTCGGCGCCTTCCTCGAGGACGACGGCTGCGAGCGGACGTTCCTGCCAGCGTTCGTCGGGAACGGCGACGACGGCCGCCTCCAGCACCGCGGGGTGCGCGATGAGGTGGTTCTCCAATTCCACCGACGAGATCCATTCGCCGCCCGACTTGATGACGTCCTTCGCACGGTCGGTCAGCGTGACGTATCCCAGCGGGTCGATGCGGCCGACGTCGCCGGTGCGCAGCCAGCCGTGATCGAACTTCGACTGGTCGTGCCCGCGGTAGTAGGCGCCGGTGATCCACGGGCCGCGTACTTCGATTTCGCCGACGGCCTTGCCGTCGCACGGCAGCGGATCGCCGTCCTCGCCGACGATGCGGAGTTCGACGCCGCACACCACCTTGCCCTGAGTGATGCGCTGCGCCCAGTGCTCGTCCTCCGAGACGCCCGTCCTCGGCCACGCCAAGGTGGCCAACGGCGACGTCTCGGTCATCCCCCAGCCCTGAATGATCTTCACGCCGAAGTCCTTCTGGAACTTCTGCATCATCGACAACGGAACTGCCGAACCACCGCAGGTGACCAAACGCAGGGAAGAGATGTCGCGACCCGGCGCCTTGTCCAGGCAGTGCATCACGTCGTTCCAGATGGTCGGAACGGCACACGACACGGTCGGGCGCTGCGTCTCGATGAGGTCGATCAACGACGGCGCGTCCATGTACCGGTCCGGCAGTACGAGGTCGGCGCCGGCCATCAGCGCGGCGTACGGCATCCCCCAGGCGTTGGCGTGGAACATCGGCACGATCGCCAGAGCGGAGTCGTTGATGCCGAGGCCCATTCCGTTGGCCGAACACACCATCGTCGAGTGCAGATAGCTCGAACGGTGACTGTAGGCAACCCCTTTCGGATTCCCGGTGGTGCCGCTGGTGTAACACATGGCGGCCGCCGAGGTTTCGTCGATGTCGGGCCAGTCGAACTCCGGGGATTGCTCGGCCAGCAGCTCGTCGTAGCGCAGCACCGTCTTGCCGGAGGCCGTCAGCGGTTCGAGGTCGCCGTCGCCGACGACGATCACGGTCTGCACGGTGTCCAGTAGCGGCAGCACCGGGGCGAGCTGAGCCGCTCAGCGACAGGTCGGCGATCACCACCTGGTCCTCGGCCTCGTTGGCGATGTAGGCGATCTGCTCGGGTGAGAGCCGGATGTTCAGGGTGTGCAGCACCGCCCCCATCGACGGCGCGGCCAGATACGCCGCAAGGTGTTCGGCGTTGTTCCACATGAACGTGCCGACCCGCTGGTCGCCGGTGATGCCGAGTCCACGCAGCGCGTTGGCCAGCCGGCTCACCTGCTCGCCGAGTTCGCGGTAAGTGATGGTGCGATAGCGGCCACCGCCCATCGCGGTGGTGACGGTGCGATCGCCGTTCACGCGGGCGGCGTGCCGCAGGATCGTGGTGATGGTCAACGGGACGTCCTGCATCGTGCTGCGCATGTCGAATCGCCTCTGCTTCGCCGTTGCTGTCGTTGGCGCGATGCTATCGCCGGGCGACGGTGATGTCGGCAATTCGCCTCAAGCGGCGATCGCTGCAACGAATCGACCACCTGCGGCGATGTAGTAGGGGAAGCATCAACCTTGACAGACAGGGGGCGCAACGTGCGTCCATCATTGATTTTTGCCACATTGGTCACTTCCGTCGCAGCCGCGTGCGCGGTGGTCGTCGCGCCGGCCGGTATCGCCAGCGCCGAGCAGACTGCCCTCGAGACCATCGGCCTGCTGGAAGCCGAGGGCTACGACGTCAACGTCGACCGCGTCGGCAGCGGGACACTCGACCAGTGCGTGGTGACCAGCGTGCGCAACCCGCAGACCCAGACCCGCACCATCCGCGACTACTACGGCCCGCGGGACGAGAACGGCAACCGCAAGTACCGCATCATCGAGATCGTCACCGGCCGGACCATCTCGGTGTCGCTGGACTGCAGCCGCTGACCGTCCGACCTCCTGGCGGCGCGCGGAAGCAATCGAGTTCCCTTGGCGATGTAACTAGGGGATGATCGACGGCAACATGACAGGAGGCGCCTTCGTGCGTATCAAGTGGGCACATCCCGCAGCGATCGGTGGCGCGTGCGCGGCCATGATCGCCTCGGCCGCGTCGGCGTCCGCGGAGACGGCGCAGGAAGTGATCAACGACCTTCAGTCCAAGGGATATACGGTCACCATCGACAAGATCGGGACCGCGCCGATCTCCGACTGCACGGTCACCAGCGTGCGCAACCCGCAGAACGTCACGCAACTGGTCCCCTACGTCGGCCCCGGGCTCGGCGGTAGCGACAACCGGCTCCTGGTGCCTGCGACCGTCAGCCAGACCATTTCGGTGTCGCTCAACTGCTCGCCCTAACGCTCTGGCGGACAACGTCTTTCGCGGTACCGGCTCGATGAGTTAGGCAGACACGAAGAAGGGCCCGGCCGGTGGGGACTCCGGCCGGACCCTTCGATTTCGCGCCCTACGCCGGCGCAGGGATCTTCCCCTGCGCAGGCTCTTCGGCGCGTGGCTCGTCGTCGGCGTCCAGCATGGTCAGCTCGTCGAACGGGTCGTTACCGCTCAATACCGCGTCGACCTTGGTGCGGTCGATGGTCTGAGTCCACGATCCGACCAGCATCGTCGCGACGGCATTGCCGGAGAAGTTGGTCACCGCACGGGCTTCCGACATGAACCGGTCGATGCCGACGATGAGGCCGACGCCGTCGAGCAGGTCGGGACGGTGGGCCTGCAGCCCGCCTGCCAAGGTGGCCAGTCCGGCACCGCTGACACCCGCCGCGCCCTTCGAGGCGACGATCATGAAGATCAGCAGTGAGATCTGCTCCCCGATGGCCAGCGGCTTGCCCATCGCATCGGCGACGAACAGTGACGCCATGGTCAGGTAGATCGCCGTGCCGTCCAGGTTGAACGAGTAGCCGGTCGGGACCACCACGCCCACGGTCGTCTTCTCGACGCCGAGGTGCTCCATCTTGGCGATCAGCCTGGGCAGCGCCGACTCGGACGACGAGGTGGCGAAGATCAGCAGGTACTCGCGGGCCAGGTAGCGGACGAGGCGGAAGATCGAAACCCCGGCCACCGCCCGCAGCAGCACGCCCAAGACACCGAAGACGAACAGGATGCAGGTCACGTAGAAGCCGAGCATCAGCGTCAGCAGTTGGGTGACCGCGCTCCAGCCGGTCTGCCCGACGACGTTGGCGATGGCGCCGAACGCACCGATCGGCGCCAGCCACAGAATCATGGCGAGCACCTTGAACACCAGCTTCTGGACGTGCTCGATGCCGCGCAGGATCGGCTCGGCGGAGCTGCCGAGTGTCTGGACGGCGAACCCGATGAGCAGCGCGATGAACAGCGCTTGCAGCACGTTGCCCTCGGTCAGCGACGAGAAGAACGACGTCGGAATGATGCCCTCGATGAAGTCCATCAATCCGCCGGCCTCGTGCGCCTTCTCCGCCAGCGCACTGCCCTTGTCGGACGTCTCGGCCAGGTTGAGCCCGGTTCCTGGGCTCAACAGGTTGCCGACCACGAGGCCGATCGCGAGCGCCACCGTCGACATCACGAGGAAGTAGACGAACGCCAGCCCGCCGACCTTTCCGACGGTCGCGGCCTTCCGCACCTTG
Source organism: uncultured Actinomycetota bacterium (assembly GCA_963849055.1). Lineage (GTDB taxonomy): Bacteria > Actinomycetota > Actinomycetes > Mycobacteriales > Mycobacteriaceae > Mycobacterium. The sequence continues at coordinate 172,988 of CAWKFI010000006.1, read as the reverse complement.
CCGATGCCGAGCACGATGGTGCAGAAGATGACCGGGACGATCATCATCTTGATCAGGCTGACGAACATGGTGCCCAGGACGCCGACGCTCTTGCCGACCTCAGGGGCGAGCAGTCCGACGCCGACACCGGCGACGACGGCGACGATGACTGCGAGGTATAGCCAATGGGTACGGTCCCGCTTGGTGGGCGGGGCCGGTGAGTCCGGTTGGGTGGTCATGGCTGCTTCCTTCGGCTCGGCACGAAAAGTGGTCTGCAAGGATGGTGTTCCCCCAAGTGATCCAGGTCACGCTTTAGTTCATTACGTTCACGAGGCCGTCCGGAGGTGCGATGCGCAGCTGGACGCCGCCATGGCCGCGCTCGCTGGCCGGCCAGGCCATCGCCCTGCAGATCGTGGTCATCGCGGTGGTGGTGCTGGCGGGCAGCGCGCTGGCCCTCGTCGATGCCCGCCGGGACGGTGACGCGGCCGCACGGCAGCAGGTCGTGAGCATCGCAACGGCGCTGGCCGACGCACCGTCGACTGCGTCGGCCATCGAATCGGGCAGGGCCACCGAGATACTGCAACCGATGACCGAGGCGGTGCGCACCAACACCAACATCGCGTTCATCACGATCATGTCGCCGGACGGGATCCGCTTCACTCACACGGACCCGCGCCAGATCGGTGGCCACTACCTCGGCACCATTGCACCTGCGCTGCGCGGTGAGACGTTCACGGAGGTGTACACCGGCACACTTGGGCCGTCGATACGGGCGATCGCTCCGGTGCGCGACGCGTCGGGCCGGGTGGTGGGATTGGTGTCGGCGGGCATCACGCAGCAGACGCTGGCACAGCGTTGGCGTGACCAGTGGCGCATCATCGCGGTCGTTAGCGTTGCGGCACTGGTGGTTTCGCTCGTCGGCGTGTGGGCGATCCGCAGGCGATTGCTGCGCCAGACCCATGGGTTGCGCCCCGACGAGCTGCGCGTGATGTACGAACACCACGACGCGATCCTGCATTCGGTGTCCGAGGGTCTCGTCGTGCTCGATCGGGGCCGCGTCGCGTTGGTCAACGACGAGGCCCGGCGACTACTCGCGCTGCCGCCGGGCACGGTGACCGAGGCAGACCTGCCGGCCTTCCTGCGCACGTACGACCCCGGCGTCCGTGACGAGGTGCACGTCACCGCCGACCGGGTGTTGGTGGTGAACCGCTCACGGGTGCTGGATTCCCCCCACTCGGAGGTGGTGACGATCCGTGACCGCACCGAACTGCAGGGCGCCCTCGGCGAACTCAGCTCGCTGCAGGTGCTGACCGATTCGCTGCGGTCGCAGGCCCACGAGGCGGCCAACAAGTTGCACACCGTCATCACGATGGTCGAGATGGGCCGCTCGGAGGACGCCGTGAAATTCGCGACCGACGAGTTGGCCCTGTCGCAACGTCTGGTGGACCGGTTGTCCGACGACGTCGCCGAACCCGCGCTCGTGGCGTTGCTGCTCGGCAAGACCGCCCAGGCCGACGAACGCGGCATCGCGTTGACAATCACCGAGGACACGCACCTGGCAGCGGACACCCAAAACGTGCCCCTTACGGCGCAGGAGATGGTCACGGTGCTTGGCAATCTGGTGGACAACGCGATGGACGCGTGCGACCGCGAGGATCCGTGGATCGAGGTGACCGTCAGCCAGGACGACGAGGAACTGTTGATCAGGGTGGCCGACAGCGGAGCAGGGATGGACGCCGAGACGTTCGAGAAGTCGATGCAGCGGGGCTATTCCACCAAGTCGCCGGGTGATGGCGAGCAGCATGGACTCGGCCTGGCGTTGGTGGCACAGGTCGTGAAGCGGCACGAGGGCACCCTGACCGCCGACGTCACCTACGGGTCCGTCGTCACGGTGACCGTTCCGGGAGCGGCGCGGTGAGCCCGCCGATCTCCGTGCTGATCGTCGAGGACGACGTGTTGATCGCCGAGGCTCACCGCACGTATCTGGAACGGCTGGAAGGGTTTTCGGCTTCGGCGGTGGCGCACACCGCCCGCGACGCCATGCATGCCGCGTCGGCAGCGGCGGCGTCGGGAACGCCGATTCAGTTGGTGCTCCTCGACCTCGGGTTGCCCGACGCGAGCGGCATCAGCCTTGCCTCGGCGCTGGCCGGGCTGCGACCCGCTCCGGACATCATCGCGATCACGTCGGAGCGCGATCTGGAGATGGTGCGCGCTGCCGTCGCCCACGGCGCGCTTGCCTATCTGCTGAAGCCGTTCACGTTCGCGGCGTTCCAGGATCGATTGGAACGCTATCGGCGGTACCGCTTGGCCCTACCCGCCGGTGTCGACGCGGCGAGTCAGGCGGAGGTCGACCGCGCACTCGCCGAGCTGCGCTCGGCCGCGGACAAGTCCGTCGCACCCAAGGGCGCGGCGCCGCAGACCCACGACGACATCGCCCGCGCAGTGCGGGACAACGCCGACGGGTTGACCGCCGACGAGGTGGCCAAGCAGGTGGGCGTCTCACGGGTCACGGCGTGGCGCTATCTGGAACGGCTGGCCGACGACGGCACGGTCACCCGAAGCACCGACTACGGCAAGGCCGGCAGACCCAAGACCCGCTACCAGTGGCGCTGACGAGCCCAACGAAACGACCCAACGAAACGGCGGCTGCGCAAGACATTGCGCAGCCGCCGTTCCGGAGTTGTGGCGTCTAGCCCCTGTTGAACAGGTTGCCGATGCCGTTGAGCAAGCCGTAGCCCGCGTTGCCCACCTGAGTCAACGCGTTGTTGCCTGCGGTGCCGACCTGGACCTGGCCGTTCTGGATCGCGGTACCGGTCTGCGAGATCGCGTTGGTGCCTGCGGTGCCGACCTGGATCTGGGCGTTCTGAATCGCCGTGCCGACCTGGGTGAGGAAGTTGGTACCTGCGTCGCCGACCGATGACTCAGCGGCGCCGACCCTCGCCGTCGTCGTGGCCGACTTCGGTGTGGCCTTGTTGCCGTCCTGGGTGACGACGTTGTGTCGATTCTCGGCCGTAGCCGTACCCGCACTGGCGAGGGCCATACCGCTTGCGATAGCTGCGGCACCGCCAACCATTCCCACCGTGGTGACGAGCTTGCGTACTGCCGACTGGTTCTGTGTGGTCACGGGGCTGTCTCCTTCAGCAACGAAATTAACGACCGCATTTAAGTTACCACTGAGGGTTGTGATCAAACCTTTGCGAGAAACATTCCTTTGGTCTTTTCTCGGCGCTCCACCCGTCGCGACTTTGCAGCCAGCCGGCGTTGGCAATTCGATCTCCTGGTGGATCGACTGAGCCCGAGCGGCGCGCCGCGCGGCGGCGAGACTCCCTGGGAAGGCGCTGCCGTCACACAGGGTTTCGTCACCGTCAATTACGCTGGTACGTGGCCTCATCTGCCTCTCACCACGCGATATGCGCCAAGGACTGGACAGGCGTCGCCCCTTGTCTCCGTGCGGCGATCTCGATCGCGCACACAGAGCGAGCCCGCGCGCCATTCGCCGAGGTGCCGAGGATTTTGCTGATCATTGGTGCGCCTTGAGCCATTCCCGAACTCGCGACACTGCAGCGCGGCGCCAATCAAGATAGCTGGCAAGAGCAACTAGCAAATGGATCGCCGGCAATGCTGCACGCCCGCCGGAGACGCCTAGATGGCGTGCGCCATTGGCTACTGCGGTGAATGCCTCGTCGAATGGCCGGAAACCCGATGTTGCTGGCGCCCATCGACGCATCGTGACGTGCGAAACGGTGCGATCGTCGCTACGGGCAATTCCTTTGCGAGCGCAAAGTTCGGCCGTTGGACGGACGTCCAACGGCCTGAACTCGACGAAGAGTCGCCGCAGGCCCATGCACTGTGTTGTCGGCTCGCCGACGAGGGCCCGTGGCGCTTAGACGCCCGCTGGCTCGAGCTCGCGGATCTCGATGCTGGTGAGCGGGTTGGCGGCGACCATCGGCGCGTACAGCATCGCGGCCGGCGCGGGCACCGAGTAGGCGGTGACGCCACCGGCGCAGTCGGCGACGTAGAGCCGGTCGACTCCTACGGCGACGCAGGACGGCCGGGCGCCCACGGAAATGGTGTCGATGACGGCCAGCGTCTCGGTGCTCAGCACGACCACCTGGTCGTAGTCGACGACGTACGCGCGCATCCCGTCGACGGAAAGTGCAAGCTGCATCGGCGCGGTCGCGACCGCAGCACTGGCCATGATCCGGTTCGCCACCAGGTCGACGACGTGCAGCACACCGCGGTCGTTGATGTCGGACGTCAGCACGTAGGCGGTGCTGTCCATGCCGATCTGCAGGCCGCGGATGGAGGCGCCCAGCTCCAGCGAGCGGCGCACCCGTCCGGTCTCGAGGTCCACGACGATGAGTCGGCTGCTTCGCGCGTCCGACACCGCCGCGTAGAGCCGGCGACCGGAGGGGTCGACACTCAAGGCGTCGATGTTCGAGTCCTCGCCCTTGGCGAGGTAGATGGTGCCGACCCGTTCGGCGGTGGTGTCGATCACGGAGACGTCGACGCCGCCGTCGCCCGCGCGACCGGCGTAGATGCGCTTGCCGTCGGGGCTGGCGGCCATCGCGCTGACGTTGAAGGACAGCGGGTACGACGCGATGACGGCGCCGGTGTGCACGTCGATGACGGCCACCGCGTCGTAGTTGGCCGAGGCCACGCCGACATGGGCACGGCCACCGGCGGCGACGACGGCAGAAGGCTCGCGAGCGGCGACCACGCCGGTGACGGCCAGGTTCTTGGCATTGAGCAGGACGACGTTGTGATCGCCGTAGGTGGTCACCACCAGAGTGTCGCCGTCGGCTGACATGTCGGCGATGGGGCCGCGACCGACCGTCGCGGCACCCAGCAGGGTGGCGTTCGCGTTCTCCACGGTCACGCTGTGTGCGCGCGCGAATGTATTGGCCATGTTCTGGGCACCTCCACCGGGGCATTGGCCCGGCACTAGTTTGATGTGTTCGGCGCCCGATGGGGCGCAGTCCCGGTCGAGTCTAGCGACGGAAAATCGGCTCCGAGGGCGGCTCGGAGACGGTTTCGATTGGGACCGCGGCAACCTCTCAGACACCGCTTATGAATCTCTTCGTTATGGGTCCGTTATCTTCGCCGAGCAACGCCAAGTATGCGCTGCACCAGCAGTTTTTCCGATCGGGCAAGCACGATCAGTTGTCCGAAACACGCCCCGGACAGGGTCCGTCCTTATCTTCGCATTCGAAAGTGAGTGCTAAATCACAAGGCGACACGACAGCAAACTTCGATCCCCGTGCGCCGAAATTGACGGTAGTGACTCCTGTGGCCAGTGGGGCCGCGGTGACCACAGAGCTCAGGCGTTCGTCCCTCGATCACCCGATGCCGCCGGCTCTGCGGCGAGCAACCCGGTGGGCAAGCCAAGGCGCACCCGTCCGCGCACCCGCTCTGCTGCTCGGCCGAACGGAACCAGGCAACTGCGCCAAGATGCGCGCCGTTGGATCTGCGGCGTGGGTAGTGGCGGCAATGTGGCCAGAGCCCGTTCGGTGGGCCCGGGGGGTGCGAGCGAGTTCACCTCCGAATACACCTCCCCGCAGGCCTGGCAGTGCACCTCGTAGCGCACCACGTCGGGTTCGCCCTCGATGAACGCGTAATTCGCCACCGCGACACAACGGGGACACCGAGCCGAGCCACGTTCCACCACGCCCATGCGACCAACTCTCTTTCGTTCCGGCGTCATGGATCGACCCGCCGGCCCTTGAGTACCCAATCGCGGCCCGGTAAACATCCTGCGGACCACGAGGTCCATGGTGGAACCAGTGACGCCGTTCACGCGGGGAACGTCGTATCCCGATATCCGATCGGCGCCGAATCGACACCAGGCAGCGCGCAGAACGGGAATCCTCGCGGCATGGATCGGCTGCGAGTTACGGGTGTACGAACCATGCGTGACGCGCCGCTGACCACACTCTGGCTGGTCGTTCTCTTCGCCACCACGCGGATCCAACGGTCGGCGTCGGCCCGGCAACGGCGTCGTCTGCTGCACAGGCACTCGACGAATCTGCGTCACCTCGACACCGAGCCCACGCGCGTATTGACGTCGAGTCTGCTGTGGCTGGACGGCCGCCGGTGGTGGCCGTACGTGCCTGCCTACCTCGGGGTGCTGGCACCGGCGGAACGGCGGTTGGGGTGGTGGCGGTGGCTGTTCGTCGGACTCGCCGCCCACGCCATCGGTACGTACGCCGGCCAGGCCCACCTTCGGCGCGCGATCAAGTCGGCCAGCGCACCCCGCCGACTCGTCGATGCCCGTGACGTCGGAGTGAGCTACTTCCTGATCGGAGTGCTCGGCACGCTGTCCGGTTACGTAGTGCGCCCGTGGCGATCACGGTTCCAGGCAGCCCTCGCCGCCGGATTCTCGGGCAATGCGTTGGTCAGGCCGACTCACACCGAGGTGGGTCACCTGGCTGCCCTGCTCACCGGGCTGGCGTGTGCGCCCTTCGTGCCGAACCGCGACGAGGCAGCTATCCGCCCTCCAGCGCAGCGCGAGTTGCCGGACCTGGGTGGCGGTGCATCGCCTGTCGCTACCACGCCGAAGGCCTGGGGCTAGGCTAGGCCCGGAATGGCGCTGTCTGGGGGGACACGCCAATGCGTGGGGAAAGGGTGGATTGGCGGCCCGTGTCTGGACAATCGCCGCGGTGGCAGGCCACCGCTCGTCTGCTTCGGCGGACCGGTTTCGGCGCCACGGGCCCCCAGATCGACGCGGTCGCCAACCAGGACTGGTCGACATACCTCGACACCGTTCTGGCGCTGGATCCCGACCGCGATCCAGGCGCACTCGCAACCCCACGCCCCACACCGGTAACACCCCCGATGCCGGCGGGCAGCCTCCGCGCCGCCCAGATCGATGCGATCACGCACGAACTTGCCCTGCAGATGCACGACATGACGGCGTGGTGGGTGCGCCGAATGGCGGCCGTTCAGGAACCCGTTCACGAAAAACTAACCCTGTTGTGGCACAACCACTTTGCGACATCGGCACAAAAGGTCCCGGTCGCCGAATGGATGGGGCTGCAGAACCAGAAGCTTCGCACCCTCAAACTGGGCGACTTCCGCAGCCTCGCCATGGCGATGCTGAGCGACGCCGCGATGCTGTACTGGCTCGACGGGGTCGGCAACAGCGCGAAGAAGGCCAACGAGAACCTGTCGCGCGAATTCATGGAGCTCTTCACGCTCGGCCACGCCAACGGCTACACCGAGGTCGACGTGCGCGAGGGCGCCAGGGCCCTCACCGGCTGGGGCATCGGACACGGCGGTCAAACGGCGATGGCCTGGGACCAGCACGACTCGAACGTGAAGACGGTCCTCGGCGTCACGGGCAACCTCGACCACACCGCGTTCTGCGACGCCGTGCTGAGTCAGCCCCAGTCCGCGGCGTTCGTTGCTGGAAAGCTGTGGCGGCAACTTGCGTCCGACGAGCCACCGTCCGGCGCGGCGCTGGAACGCTTTACGTCGGCGTACGGTCCGGGCAGGGACCTGAAGGCGCTGACGAAGGCCATCCTGCTGGACCCCGAGTTCACCGCGCGCACCGGCACCATCGTGTGCGCCCCGATCGAGTGGACGGTTGGCGTCATCCGCGCCCTCAAGGTGCCTCTCGACGACCAACAGCTCGTCGACGCGATCCTGGTGGCGCTGACCGTGATGCGGCAGCGGCCCTTCTATCCGCCCGACGTCGACGGTTGGCCGTACGGGCGGGCGTGGCTCTCCACGACCAGCACCACCGCCAGGGTATGGGCGGCAGACAAGTTCGCCTCGTTGGGTGACCTGTCGACCGTCACGGACGCCGCCAAGGGCGATCGCATCGACGCCGCCGGCTATCTGATCGGCGTCGGTGCGTGGACCGACCGCACCGCGGCCGCGCTCAAGGAATTGGTCGACGACCCGCAACGACTCGTCGCAGCCGCCGTCAACACCCCCGAATACCTGACGGCGTAGGGGATTCGACATGGCAGAGTTCAATCGCCGCAAGTTCCTGATCGCCGGCGCCGGCGTCGGGGCGGCCGGATTGCTGTCCGGCGTCGTCGCGGTCACCCTGCCCGACATGCTGGAAGCGGCGCGCGAGCGGCCGTTGCCCGAAGACACCGGCATCCTGGTCATCGTCACGCTGTACGGCGGAAACGACGGCATCAACACCGTCATCCCCTACACCAACAACGCCTACCACGACTCCCGACCGGACCTGGCCTACGCGGAACACGAGGTCCTCCCGCTCGATGGGCAACTCGCGCTCAACCCGGCGCTCAAGGGATTGGCCGGGATGTGGAAGAACCGTCGGCTGGCCATCGTCCGGGGGGTGGGCTACCCGAAGCCCGACCGCAGCCACTTCCGTTCGATGGACATCTGGCAGACCGCCTCCCCGAAGGATCCGGTGTCGACCGGTTGGATCGGCCGGTGGCTGGACGCGGGCGGCGACGATCCCTTGCGCGCACTGAACATCGGTGCGGTGCTGCCGCTCATGTCGATCGGCGAAAAGCAGGTCGCCTCAGCGCTTTCCGAGAACATCCCGCGCATTCCCGGTGGGGCCGCGACGACGCTCGCCGCGTTGAGTGAAGACGATCCGCGTGACACGGCCGCGATGTCCGCGGTACGCAGCACCTATCGCGCGGGCATGATCACCGAGCCGGAATTCGGCAGGGTGGTCAAGGGCATCGACCCCACCGCGGCGTCGAGCGGTCCCGACGAGGACTCCCTGCAGGCTCAGCTCGATCTGGTGGCCCGATGCGTACGGGCCGGGGTGCCGACGCGCGTATACATGGTGTCGCTCGGCGGTTTCGACACTCACGCCGACGAGCGGGGGACTCAGGAGGAGTTGCTCAGGGAGCTCGACGAGGCCCTCACCCCGTTCCTCCGCCAGATGCGCACGAACACCCATGGCAGGAACCTCGTCGTGATGGCGTATTCGGAGTTCGGGCGACGCGTCGCGGCCAATGCGTCGCAGGGCACCGACCACGGCGCGGCCGGCCCGGTCTTCCTGGCAGGCGGACCCGTCAAGGGCGGCTTCTACGGCGACGAGCCCAGCCTGACCGATCTCAACGACGGCGACCTGAAGGTCACCACGGACTTCCGCGACATCTACCACGAACTGCTCACCCACACCCTCGACTCGGATCCGACCCCCTCGATCGGCCCGGGCCGTCGCGACCTCGGATTCCTCTGAGCCACGCGGGCAGATCGACCCGCATCGCCCAAGGGATTCCGTGCGCAGCCCCAGTGTGGGAGCATCTGCGCATGAACCCGCAGGACGACCCCGAAGCTCGCATCCGGGATCTGGAGCGTCCCCTCGCCGACATGGCCCGCACGTCCGAGTTGGGGGCGGGCCAGTACGGCGGCGACTACGTCAACACCCCACCGCCACCCCCGCCACCGCAGGGGTATTACGGGCCGCCAACCCAGTTCCAAACCACCCAGTTCCCAACCGCCCCGTACCCAGCCGCTCCCTACCAAGCCGCCCCATACCAGGGCGCGCCGCGGTCGTCGGGCGGCTTCGCGTGGTGGTGGTTGGTCGTCGCGGCGTTGGTCATCGGTGGGGTCGCGGTCGGTGTCGGCTACACGGTGCTGGACGCGAGCGTCTTCTCCACCGGCGACTCCACGTCGAGCAGTGCACGTGACCGCCCGAAGGTCAACGGCGGCGGCGGAACCCTGACCAACGCCCCATCCAGCCGACCCGAGATCCCAATCGTCGTGCCCACCGTCGAGGTACCCACCGTCGAGCTGCCGACCGCGGAGCCGCCTGCGGCACCGGGTGAGACCGTCACCTACGGCGGCATCCGCGAAAACATGACGATCGTCTGCAACGAGAACAGCGTCAGCATCAGCGGCATCGAGAACACCGTCACGATCAGCGGGCATTGCCTAAGCCTTTCGGTGTCCGGCATGGACAACGAAGTCGTGGTCGACAGCGCCGACGCCATCTCCGCGTCCGGCTTCGACAACCGGATCACCTTCCACTCTGGCACCCCCGCCATCACCAAGTCCGGCGGACGGAACGACGTCGAACAAGGCTGACGGTCGACGAAAGTGGCACGGCGGCAGGTTTTTTCGCGTTCGATTCTGCTGTGCGCGACCAGGCGATCACGATGGCGGCGGCCACGATCGCGAGCCCGCCGCAGGCCTGGCTCAGCGACACCGGCTCGCCGAGAACGACGGCCGCGAGCACGACCGTTGATACTGCCTCGAGCGTCATGACGACTGCCGTCCGGCTGGCGCCGATGCGTCCCAGTGCCGCGAAGGTCAGACTGAACGCCACGGCGGTCGCCACGCCGTATGCGGCAATCTGCAGCAGATGGCCTGACGGCAACTCGAAGCTCCGCATGACGGCGCCCCGCATGCCCGACGAACCGGCAGCGCCGACCGCCACCCAACACGCGGCCGTCATCGGATCGCTTCGCCTGCTGAATTCCTTGCCGACGACCAGATACAGCCCGTACGCGGCGGCGGCCGCCAACGCCAGCACCACTCCCAGCGTGGAGATGGACACGTCGCCGCCGACGGCGATCACCACCACGGTGCCCACCGTTGACAGGACGAGGGCCTGGACCATCGATCCCGTCAGCCGAATTCTCTTGCGGGCCAACTCGATCAGCACGACGATCGCCGGGTAGGCGTAGAACAGCATGATGCAGGCACCGGCCGTGCCGTGCTGCATCGACAGGTAGAACAGCGTCGATTCAAGGGTGTATCCGACCGCCCCGAGAAGCACGATCGGCAGCAATTCGCCGGGAAGCGGCCGGACTGCCACCCTGCGGAACCACAGTGCGGCCGCCAGCACGACGGCGGCGACCGAGAAGCGAGTGGCCAGCGCGGTGGCCGAGTCGACACCGGCGGCGGCCAGCGCGCGTCCGATCACCGTTGCGATGCCGTAGGCGACCGCACCCGCAGCGGCTAGGCCGACGCCGATGACTCGGGTATCAGCGGACATCGAACACGTCACCGACCGCGGCGGCGAAACGCATCCGTTCGTCGCCCCGCGGCGCGACGATCCGAATCGCGTCGGGCTCGACGCCGTGTGCCGCGCCGAGTACTCGCACCCCGATCCCCCTGCGGCACAACGCCTCCGCGATCTCGATGGAACGCTCGCAGAAGGCGTACTGGAAGTGCACGTTGGCGTTGGCGTGCAGATCCACGCCATCGACACCCGCCAGGAGTTCGGCCAGCCAGGCGCTGTCGTCGAGCATCCAGCGGCGGGAATCGTCGGCCCAGTCCACGTCTCGCATCGCCGCACAGGCGACGCGCACGTCGACGCCGGACAGCCCCCAGTTCTCCTGCACCCCGAACAGTCGCCGCAGCAGCCTGGCGTCCAAGGCCCAGGCGATCCCGGTCCGCGTCGCGGCGATGCCGTAGAACTTCGTGGTCGACTGCAGCACGACGATGTTCGGCGCGTCACAACCGACGACCGAACGCGCAGCAGGATTCGGCGTGAAACCGACGTAGGACTCGTCGACCACGAGAACCGAATCGGGGTGCGCGGTTGCGGCCGCCACCAGATCGTTCGGGTCCAGATGTGCGCCAGTCGGATTGTGCGGATTCGAGATGATCACCACGCCCCCGTAGCCGAGCGCGGCGTCGATCTGCTCGATCGAGGGAATCTGCTCCCCGGCGACGCTGAAGCCCCTCCCGGGGAACGCCTTCAGGTAGTCGGTGTACGCGGGCACCGGAACCCGGACCGTGCGGTGGTCCAGCTCGCGCCCCATCGCCCAGATGAACTCGCTTGCACCGCGTCCGGCGATCATCGCGCCGTACCGAACGCCGGTGGCCCAGCGGTAGACGTCGATCATCTGATCCGCGGCGTCATAGGGGTGCAGCACGATGTCCGCCGGCTGGATCGCCCGCAGGGCCGCAATGGCGGCAGGCGCAGGACCGTAGCGGTTGACGCAGGTGCTCAGGTCCATGTCGACCCCGCGGGTGGGATCGCCGCCCTGGGCTCCGAAGTCGGTCGTAGGTGTGGGTTCGGCAATCAGCGTGGTCATGGCATTCCTCGGCAGTCGGGGTGCTTGCATGCCGAGTCAAGACGGGTGACTGCGTCAGCTCACGCGTAGTTCGCTACCCGCATTTCATGGCAGCGTTACGCAGTCCTCACCCGCGGGGCGCCAGATGTTCACTTCGCGCCCGCCCGCGATCTCCAGCTGATCTCCACACAACCTTCATGCAATGACACCCCTTGCGACCTGCACGATTCATGCATGTCAAGAACATCTACGAGAGGAGCGGCCATGCGTGCCGCATCGTTCATCCCAGTCGCCAGCAGCGGCCGCCACCATCGGCCTGCTGGTCCTGCCTGCCGCGCCGGCCAGTGCAGAGTCGGCCATCGTCACCATCGGTCAGCTCGAGGCCTCGGGCTTCGACGTGAAGCTCGACCGCATCGGTAGCGCGCCGCTCAACCAGTGCGTGGTCACGAATGTTCGTAACCCCCAGGAGCGCACGGAACTGGTCCGCGTGGACGGCCGCGGCGACCGCGACCGCGTCATCCCGATCGTCGTCAGCCGGACCATCACGGTCTCGCTGGATTGCTCGAACCGCTAGCGGCAAAACATCTGTTTCCCCCGTCGCTTCGCTCGCCCCCAACGGATCGAGACCCCCGTCGCGCGGACATTAAGGTTTGATGAGACGATCCAGGCATGGTTGACGACCCGGGAGCGGCTCAGGCGCGAGCGCTGCTTCGAGAGTTGTACGAACACGTTGCCGCCATCTCGGACAAGCTCGAGGCCGTGGAGCGCGGTGACCATCGCACATCGGTGCGTGGCGCGGCTCGCTGACCGTCGCCACCGGTTGACGCTGCGCCGGGAACTGTACGAGGCGCACCGGCTCATCGACGGCCTCCACCGCCGCTTCCCCGAGACCGTGCCTAGCGGGCGGGGCGTACGCGGCAGGCCGGTGTTGTCGGCCGGCTGACGGGGCCGCTCAGTCCACCTCGGCCAGCATTCTGGCGTCCGGCACGACCCTCAACCGCATGGCCGCGGCAGTGGCCGGACCCACGACACCGTCGACCTTCAGTCCGCGGGTGCGTCGCTGGAATTCCCTGACCGCGGCCTCGGTTGCCGGACCGAACTGACCGTCGATCACCAAGTCACCGGCGTATTGCGGGTACACCGTCTTGAGCTGACGTTGCAGTTCGGCGACCTGTGGTCCCCGGGAACCGCGGAACAGCAGGATGTCGGCGTACTCACCGACCGGAACGGGCGGTCTCGGTGTCGGCGCCGGGTCCGGAATCGTGCCGATGCGGGCCTGGATGTCGCGGCGCAGGACGTCCATGTCGATGGCGCCCGGATCCCACTTCCCTTGGGCGCGGCCAGAGTATTCCTTGTGGCCGATCGTGCGGGCGGAACTCTGGGCGAGGCGACGGTTGATCGCGGCGCAGCACCGAACGAGCGCGTCGTACTGGGCGTCGGGCCAATTCCGTCGGTGCGGCGCACCGGGACTGGTTCCGCTGTTGGCACACTCGATGCCGATCATGTGCCAGTTGCCCATGTTGGTCGGCAGCCACGGATACATGCCGACGCCGGCATGCCAGGCGACTCCAAGCGCCACGACGGTGACGGTGCCGTCCCGCGCGATGTGCAGTTGCGACAAGGGGCCCGCGAGATCGGGGCGGCCGTTGGCAATCGAGGCGGCGCTGGCGTTGTCGGATCCGGTGTGATGCACCATCACCCCACGGATGTCCTTGAAGTCCCCGTGGCCGCGTTCCCGCCAGCCCGGATATTCGACGAGGCGGACTCCCTCGGCGCGGAGAACGTCGGCCAGCCACACCGGGTCACCGGTCCATGGTCCGGTCTGCGGCACTTCGACGCTCCCATCTTGGACATCCGAGTGAGTCCGCATTCGAGTGTAGTGCGCTGCTCCGACACTCATCTCTTGCCAGCCTCACCGTCAAGGCAATGAGATCATTTGCCTCACACCGTGTTTGCTTGCATCTGCAATTCCGGAAAGGCGCGCAGGTGCGTGTGCGTTCGCGCCAGCCGGCGTCGGTCGCTGACAAAAGTGAGGGAATCCGGGTGGTTGATCACTCCTAGCACGTGAACGCAGCCCACCGAGGGCGGCGACGACACTAGGAGATATCCATGACCACCAACGACGTTTTGCGCTCGTCCACACGCTGGCGCCAGCTCGTCGGCGCCGGGCTGCTGGCCGCCACGGCCGCCACCGGCCTTGCGCTGGGCACCGCCGCAATCACCCACGCAGACACCAAGACTCAGACCGAAGCGTTCGAGGACTGCGCTACTAGAGCCACCCCCGACACCATGATCGTGTGTTGCATCGCATCCGGCGGGCAGGTGTCCACCTGGCCGAACGGTAGCTACATGGGTTGCGTCACGCGAAATGTCGAGTCGAACCCTCCTCCGCGGTCGAACCCGTCCGGTTCGACCCCGAAGCCAGGAACTGTGGTCAACCGCGCACCTACCGGCACGTTGCTCGCTGCACCGTAAAGTGTTGCGGGTGCCCGGCGTTCGCAATGGCCGCGTACGCCGGGCCGCTCCCGCGGGCTAGCTGTGCCGCAGCCGGGCGATTATGCCGTCGAGGTCGCGGACGAACATGTTGGGCCGGAAGATGTGGCCGCCAGGCTCCTCGTGCGCCTCGTGTGGGATGCCTGCGGTGCTGAGCCGTTGGCGAAACTCCCGCTGGCCGGCAAGCACCTGAGTCTCCTGCACGCTGTCGAACCAGTTGACCGGGTCCGGACTGGTGCCTGCGACGAGGAAGATCCGCTTGTTCCGGTAGCTCTCGATGCGCTCGACGGGGTTGTCGGAACTGACCCTGAACTCGTCCCACGGCACGCCGTAGACCGTGGCGCCGCCCAGTTCCACGACGGCCGAGCTCAAGTTTGCCCAATGCACGACGAGGCCGCCGTCGCGACGCAGGCTCGCCGGACCGGAATGGCTGCTCACCGAAGCGAAGTGGCCGTAGTACTTCGCCGCGTACTTCAGCGCACCGAACCCGCCCATCGAAAACCCGGACACCGCACGGCCGTCGTACTCGGCGAACGTCCGGAAGTTCGCCTCGATCCAGGGGATCAGCTGGGCGATGTGGAAGGTCTCCCAGTTCCGTGGGCCGACGAACGAGCCGACCGGGTTGGAGTACCAGCCCGCCTGACCGCCGTCCGGCATGACGACGATGATCGGCTTGCCGGCGGTTAGTTGTCGGATGCCGAGAAAGTCGAACTGGCGGAAGTCCGCTGCGCCGCCGTGCAACAGGTAGAGGACGGGATAGGTGCGTCCGCTGGTGCGGTAGTCGTCGGGAAGCAGGACGTTGACGCCGGGGTTCCAGCCGATCGCGCCGGTCTGGAACCGGTAGTACCACAGGCGAGGATCGTTCTCGTTGCGGTCCACGATGGTCAGCCCGAACCCGTCGCTGCGACCGAGGTATACGACGAGTACTTGCCCGGGGTTGATGGCGGCGGGATCGGTGATGCCGTTGACTGCGGCGATCTGCGGGTAGAGCGAGGCGTCGCCATAGAAGCGCGATGCCAACGCCGACAGCGTGTCTCCTGCGACGACCGTGTATCGCGTGGCGTCCGGAATGATCAGACGCTGGCCCGCGTGAATGGTGTTGGGGTCGGCAATCCCATTGGCGGCGGCGATCAGGCGATCGAGTTCGGCGCCGCCCTGGAATCGCAATGCCAACGCCGACAGCGTGTCCCCTGCGGCAACCGTGTATCGCGTGAAGTCGGGAAGTATCAGCCGTTGGCCCACGTCGATGTCGCCCGGATCGGCGATACCGCTGGCGGTGGCGATCAGCCGATACAGTTCCGCATCGCCGTAGAAGCGCAACGCCAATTGCCACAGCGTCTCCCCCGCGACGACCGTATGTGTTCTGACCATTCGTTCACCCCTTCGGTTGCGACTGACTCCCGATTGCCATCGTGCGCGGCCAGGTAAAGATGGCCGGAAGTCGTTGCCATCCTTGGCAGATCGCGGAGCCTCACTGAAGCACCGGTGTGCTCGTCGGCGTGGAATCGAGCGTAGTACTCGGTCTCGCCTTCGCGGGCAGAGTCCGGTCATCGAGCGCATTCGAGTGGGAAGTTTCGCAGGCCAATGCCCAGTTTGTCCCCTAGCGCGACGGCTGGCTGGTTTATGGTGAGCCGGTGGACGGGACGCCGTTCGGCCGCTACCAGCTGATCGACCTGCTTGGCCGCGGCGGGATGGGCGAGGTGTGGCGCGCCCACGACACCACCATCGATCGCGTGGTGGCGCTGAAGATGCTGCTGCCCCACTACGCACGAGACCCCGACTTCGAGAAGCGGTTCCGCCGCGAAGCCCGCGCCGCGGCAGGGCTCAGCAACCCGCACGTCGTGCCGATCTACGACGTCGGGGAGATCGACGGTCGCCTGTTCGTGACGATGCGCCTCATCAATGGCGTCGACCTTCAAACGCTGTTGAACAGTGGACCACTCGAGCCGCACCGCGCGGTGCGCATCATCGAGCAGATCGCCTCCGCCCTGCACAGCGCCCACCAGGCCGGCCTGGTGCACCGTGACGTCAAACCGTCCAACATCCTGCTCACTCCCGACGACTTCGCCTACCTGATCGACTTCGGCATCGCCCGCGCCGCCGGCGACACCGCGTTGACGTCGGCCAACACCACCATGGGCACGTGGGCCTACATGGCGCCCGAGCGCTTCAGCACCGGGGAGGTCCAACCCAGCTCCGACGTTTACGCCCTGGCGTGCGTGCTCTACCAGTGCCTCACCGGCCATCCGCCCTTTCCCGGTGACGCACTGGAGCAGGTCGCGGTGGGCCACATGGTCACCCCGCCGCCCAAGCCGTCCGACGACCACGACACGGTCCCGACCGCGATGGACGACGTGATCGCCACCGGCCTGGCCAAACAACCCACCGAGCGCTACCCGAACACCGTCGAGATGGCCGCTGCCGCACGACGAGCCATCACCGGGCCGACGAACCAGATCCGGCGGGCCGCACCGGTTCCGCCGTACCCGGCATACGCCCAACCATGGGAATCCGGTGGCGAGTCGCCTACCGCGCCTGCGAGCTTCATTACGCCGGCGCCACCCCAAGGGACGCGCCGTCGCCGCGTTCTGATCGGGGCGCTGACCGGCGTCGTGCTGCTGATCGCCGGCGGCGTGCTCGCGGCCGTGACGCTCACCCGGGACGGCGATCCGGCCGCTGCCCAGCAATCCAGCGTCCCGGCCCCCGCGCCCAAACCCGGTCCGGCCCCCAACACCGGGCCCTTCACGGGTGTCTACCGGGCCAACTTCGGCCCGATCACCCATCTCAACGACGTTCCAGGTCCCGACACGACGCGGCCGGCCGAAACGTACGCCGTCCGCTCGGCGTGCCGCCCCACCGGGTGTGTGGCGACCGCGTCACGCCTCAGCGGGTCGACCGCATTCGCGTCGCCGATGGTGTTCGACGAGATCGGCGGAGGCTGGTTGGTGGTGGGCCTCGGCTCCGTTGAATGCCAGAACGATCCCGCCGCCGAAAGCTGGCAGGTGCTGACGCTGCAACCGCGTCCCGACGGCACCCTCGCCGGTGAGTACACGGCGACCACGAGCAATGACTGCGTGAGCAAACGCACCGTAACCTTCACCCGCACGGGGACGTCGACGTCGAGAGCCTCCCCGACCCGGTCGCGCTGCCACCGCGCGTGGTGTCGCCGGCCGAGGCGCTACGCGGCCGCTACCACCAGACGCGAACCTTCCCCACGATGGGTCAACAACAGCAGACGGACTTTCAAGTCAGGACCGACTGTCTGCGCACCGGCGACCGGTGCATGAGCTTCTTCCACGGGGCAGCGGGTGAGGTGGAACCGCTGGTCTTCGGGAACGGCATCTGGACCACGAACACCGAGCACGACAGCGCGTGTCGGGGCGGCACGATGAACGTGAAGAAGAACGGGCAGTATCCGCTGCCTCAGCCACTGCAGAATCCGATCACACTGCTCACCGGACACGGCCGCCAGGATCAGACGCAACCTTGCGCGACCATCGGTCGAATTCGACGAAACATTCACGCGCACTGGCGATTAACCTTCGCCGGGCTTGGGATGGCACGGGCAACGCCAGCTGACTCGAGACCGGTTGAACTACTCAACACTCCCATCACGCCCACGCGAGGGTGCGATGGTCGTTATCGTGAGCCGGTGGAGGGGACGCCTTTTGGCCGCTACCAGCTGATCGAGCTGCTGGGTCGCGGTGGCATGGGCGAGGTGTGGCGTGCCCATGACACCTCCATCGGCCGGACCGTCGCGCTGAAGATGCTGCTCCCGCACTTCGCCCAAGATCCCGAGTTCGAGCAGCGGTTCCGCCGCGAAGCCCGCGCCGCGGCACGCCTCGACGATCCCCACGTCGTGCCGATCTACGACGTCGGGGAAATCGACGGCCGCCTGTTCGTCACCATGCAGCTGATCGACGGCCAGGAACTGCAAACGCTGCTGGACGCCGGACCGTTGGACGTCGAGCGCGCGGTGCACGTCGTCGAGCAGATCGCGTCGGCACTGCACAGCGCCCACCAGGTGGGTCTGGTGCATCGCGACGTCAAACCGTCCAACATCCTGCTCGCCGCAGAACGACTTCGCCTACCTCATCGACTTCGGCATCGCCCGCGCCGCCGGCGATACCGCGTTGACGTCGGCCAGCACCACCATCGGCACCTGGGCGTACATGGCGCCCGAGCGCTTCAACGCCGGGGAGATTCAGCCGAGTTCGGATGTCTATGCGTTGGCCTGCGTGCTGTATCAGTGCCTGACCGGCGAACTGCCCTTCCCCGGCAGCACCTTCGAGCAGGTCGCGGTGGGCCACATGGTCACCCCGCCGCCGAAACCGTCCGAGGAGAACGACGCGATCCCGACCGCGATGGACGAAGTGATCGCCACCGGCCTGGCCAAACAACCCAGCGAGCGCTATCCCAGCACCGTCGAGTTGGCCGCCGCCGCACGACGAGCCATCACCGAGCCGGCGAGCCAGATGCCGCCGATCGTCAACCGATCCCGCCCACACCCAGCCGTGGCACTCCAGCAGCGAGTCACCCACCGCGCCCGCGCGTCTCGGCGCGATCCCCGCCACCGCAGGCGCCAGAAACGCATCGGAACGACGTCGCGGGCGTCATGATCGGCGCGCTCGCGGCGTGTCGTCCTGCTTGATCGCCGGTGGCGTCTTCGCGGCCGTGACGCTCACGGGACGACCGCGATCCGAGCCGCCGCCGCGCCGTCGTCCAGTACCGCTGGCGCGCCGCCTCCCAGCCCTGGCCCGGAGCCCAACACGGGTCCCTTCACCGGTGTCTACCGGGCCGATTTCGGTCGGGCCACCGCACTCAACGGCGCGCAGGTGCCCGGTACGTCACCGTCGACCGGCACGTACGCGGTCCGCTCGGTGTGCAACTCCGGCGGGTGCGTGGCGACCGCGTCGAAGATGAAGGGCGAGGACGCCTTCGCGCCGACGATGGTGTTCGACGAAGTCGGCGACCACTGGTTGTCCGTCGTCGTCGCCCCGGGCCAATGCAAGGGCGCTGCATACCGAGACGTGGCAGGTGTTCAGGCTGCAGCCACGTCCCGACGGCAGCCTGACCGGCGAACACACCAGGACCACCGCCGACCAGTGCGCGGAGAAGCGGACCGTGACCTTCACCCGCACCGGCGATGTCGACCTCGACGCCGACTTCTACACCCTGCCCGATCCGGCCGACCTCCCGCCGCGGGTGGTGTCGCCTGCCGAAGCGCTGCGCGGCCGCTACCACATCACGCGAACGTTCACGATGAAGGGCCTCGCCGTACTGCAGGCGGACTGCACGCCGTCGTCACCGACTGCCTGCGCACCGGAGATCGGTGCATGAGCTACTTCGCCGTCTCGGCGGGTGACCTCGCCCCTGGTGTTCGACGGCGGGAAGTGGGCGTGGACCGACAGCACCGAAGGCCCATGCCCGAACGGCGATCTGTCGACGCTGACGGCCGACGCCCAGTTTCCGCTGCCGCAGCCCCCGCAGAATCCGATCCACGCGCTGAGCGGACACGGTACGTGGGTGCAGACCGGGAGCTGCGCGATCGACCTGGAGTTCGACGAAACATTCACGCGCACGGGCGATTAGCGCGGGAAGACCTGCTTGACGGAAACGGACCCGCCCGTGTTCGCCAAGAATGCGCCAAGAAGTTCGCTGCAATCTTCCCGTGAGCGGCCGCTACGGCCGACACGTGATGGAAGGAAGCAAAATGACCAAGAGCATGAAGCTGGCAGGCAAGGCCCTCCTCGCGGGCGGAATCGCGTTGGCCGCACTGGGCTTGGCGTCTGGCACCGCCCAGGCCTTCAATCCGCAGCCGGAACCCCCCACCAAGCCGAGCTCCGTCATCGACAACCCCGTGCAGGAGCGGTCGATCATCGCCGTCAGCCCGCAGCAGGAACGGCCGCGCACCCAGATTTCGGTCCAAGGTGGCGCGTGACAGTGCACATGACGGTGCGCCGTCGGGCGACACGCGCGTTGCAAGAGCCGTAGAGGTTGCCTAGTCGCGAACTTGAATCCATAATCAGCCGGTGATCCGATCGGCGCGTGGAGCGCGCGTTCTCATCGTTGCCCTCATGACCGCCCTTCCGTTGCTGTCGATTCCGGTCGCGGTCGCGGACCCGCCGCAGGGCGCGCACATCACCGGCATCGAGCACGTCAACGACCGGTGGGACAAGGTCTCGGTGTACTCCCCGGCGATGGACAAGGTCGTCGTCAACGACGTCCTCAAGGCGCCGAAGTCGGGCGCGCCCGTGTTCTACCTGCTGCCCGGCATCGACGGTGGCGACAACCTCGACCCGGGTGGCGGTTTCGCACCGGGCACCAAGAGCTGGTTCGGGTTCACCGACCTTCAGGGCTTCTTCGGGAACAAGAACGTCAACGTCGTCTCGCCCCTCGGTGGCCAGTTCAGCTGGTACACCGACTGGGTCAACGACCGCAGCAAGCAGTACCAGACCTACATGACGCGGGAGCTGCCGCCGCTGATCAACGCGCAGTACAAGACCAACGGCCGCAACGCGGTCGGCGGGCTGTCCAGCACGGGCGGCACCGCCCTCGACTACGCCATCCAGATGCCGGGTCTGTACAAGGCCGTCGGCTCCTACAGCGGTTTCCTCACCCCGGCCTCGGGCGCGCAGAACATCTCGCTCACGCTCGGCAGCGGTGGCGCCAACGCGGCCGACATGTGGGGTCCGCCAGGCGACCCGTTGTGGGCGGCGCACGATCCGACGCTGAACGTCGCGAAGCTCAAGGGCGTCGCCGTGTACGTCGCCGCATCGGGCGGCGGGCAGGGCGCCGTCGACAAGCTGCCGCCCGGCGCGAACAACTTCACCGGCGGGTTCATCGAGGGCATCGTCGCCGACAGCACGCGGCAGTTCGCCGATGCCGCGGCGGCCGCCGGAGTACCGGTCACGTACGTCGTCCGACCCGAGGGCTCCCACTCGTGGGGCCTGTTCGAGTCGGAGATGCAGGAGTCCTGGAACACCACCATCGGGCCCGCGCTCGGGGTGTAGCCGACCCGGGCTGACCACCCCGAATACGGCAACCAGCTCTCCCAAGAATCCGCCAAGCGGTTCGGCGCAATCTTTCGTCACCGGCCAATAAGGGCCGGCAGAGCGAAAGGAGCCGAACATGAAACCGAATGTCGCGATTCGCGAGTCCGCACTTCCGACAACGCAGGCGCGGGCGCGGCAGATGAACGGCCTCTACGCCCTGAAGCCCTGGTTCACCGGCCGCTTGACGCCGATCGTCGACGCCGCCGTGGCACGCCGGATCTCGCCCGACGTGTTCACCGCCGCCGGAGTCGTGGCAGCAGCCGCGGCCGGTGTCGCCATCGCGTTCGGGTACTGGCCGCTGGCGATTCTCTTCCTCGTCCTGCGGCTCGCCGGCGCCAACCTCGACGGCGCCGTTGCCCGCGCCCGCGGCGTCAGCCGGCCGTGGGGATTCGTCGTCAACGAGATCGGCGACCGCTCCTCGGACCTGCTGGCCTTCGCTGGACTGGCCGTGTGGGCGGCCAAGCAGAACGGCCCCGGACTGCACTGGCTGTCCTGGCCGGTGCTGCAGGTCCTGCTGGCCGCGCTGGCCGCGACGCTGCCCACGTTCGCATCGCTGGCCGCCGCGGCGGCCGGTGCGACGCGACGCAACGGTGGCCCGCTCGGCAAGACCGAACGTTGCCTCTTCGTCGCGCTGGCGACCGCGATTCCGGTCATCATGCCGCTGCTCCTGATGCAGATCGTCAACGGCTCGCTGATCACCACCGTGCTGCGCCTCCGCGCCGCCCGGCGCGAGTTGGCGGCACAGCGGCAGGAGCCGCAGCCCGACGCGACGGTCGCGCAGTTGACCGACACCCTGCCCCTGCGGGCGGTGGCGGCATGACCACGAACCGAATCTCGAGCGTGCTTCGGCACTGGATGTGGCGAGTGGTCGCCGCCCTGTCGGGCGGGCTCACCATAACCGGACAGTGGAACGTGAAGGGCGGCTGCATCGTCGTCGCCAACCACTCCTCGCACGCCGACACCGCGGTGCTGCTGGCCGCACTGCCGCCCAAGGCCAAGCCCGTGTTCGTCGCGGCCGCCGACTACTGGTTCGACGTGCCCGTGCGCCGCTTCATCGCCAGCTCGCTGGCCGGCGTACTGCCGGTCCGGCGGACCGGCGGCGGCAACTTCGAAGCGATGCTCGCCGCGGCCCGCCCCGCCCTGGAGGCCGGACGCACCGTCGTCATCTACCCCGAGGGAACCCGCTCGACTGACGGCACCCTCGCGGAGTTCCGCTCCGGCGCTCTGCGGTTGGCCCGGGAATGCGGTGTGCCGGTGGTCCCGATCGCGTTGACCGGAACCGCCGACGTGCTGCCCAAGGGCGGCCGCTGGTCCCCCGCCCCGATGCAGGTCCGCATCGGCGAACCCGTCGACGCGGACGGCATCTCGGCGCCGCAGCTGCGGGAGCAGGTCGTGGCCCTGAAGGCAGGCCTCCGTGCTGGTGCCGTCGACCGGTACGCGCTCGCAGCTTAGTGATGTCCTTCCAGGCGCAGCCGCCACCGCACGAAACCGGCGTAAAACACCGAAAGAACGGCGAGCATGACGATGTCGAACAGCCACGCCGAGGAGGTGTGCTGCCAATGCGAATCCTTCGCGATCACCCGGACCGTATTGGTCAGATCGGCCGTCGACGCCGTCGCCGCCAAACCCCACCGCGCCGGGGTCACCCAGGAGATCGGGTCGAGCACCCGGTCGGTCACGGGAATCATGCCGCCGGCAAGCACGATCTGCACCACCAACGCCACCACCGTCAGCGGCAGGACCTGATTGCCGTTGTGCGCCAACGCCGATAGGACGAGGCCGACGACGGCAGACGCCACGCACGTCGCCGCGATGCCCACGAACAACTCGAACGTCGGACTGCCCAGCGTCGTCGCGCCGTTCGGCGCGCCCTTGCCGATCGTCACGATCGAGACCAGGACGGCGGACTGAATCAACGCGATCGCGCCGAACACCGCGAGCTTGGCCGCGAGGTACGCCGACGCCGACAGCCCCACCGCTTGCTCACGACGAAAGATGGCGCGCTCACCCACCAGGGCACGAACGGTCAGCGCGGTCCCCATGAAGAACGCACCGAAGTTCATCAAGACCAGGATCTGCTTCGCCTCGTTCGGAGCCGGACCGTCGAAGACCGTCTTGCCGAAGCCCGCGTCGCCGGCCACGGTGAGCGGCAGCAGTCCGACGAGGAACGGCAGCACGACCAGGAACCAGAAGTAGCCGCGGTCGGCGACGAGCAGCCGCAACTGTCGGCGTGCAAGGGTCGAGAACTGGCGCAGAAGATTCGTCCGCACAGCCGTTTCCGGCGCAGCGGACCGCTCGGGGATGCGCTCGGTCGGCGGCTCGTCGGCGCGGCCCGCGCGCTCGAGGAATCGGCGCCGGGCCGCATCGGGATCGGCGGTGACATCGGTGAAGATGTCGGCCCAATCGGCACTGCCCATCGCCGGCGCCAGCTCGCTGGGCGGCCCACAGAAGGCGGTCTTGCCTCCCGGTGCAAGCAACAGCACCTGGTCGCAGACGTCCAGATAGGCCAGCGAATGCGTCACGACCACCACGACACGGCCCGCGTCGGCGAGCTGGCGCAGCATCTTCATCACCAACTGGTCCAGCGCTGGGTCCAGCCCGGTCGTGGGCTCGTCGAGCACCAGAAGCGAAGGGCCCGTCAACAATTCCAACGCAACCGACGCGCGTTTGCGCTGTCCGCCCGACAACTTGTCGATGCGGGTGTCCGCGTGCGGCGTCAACTCGAGTTCCTCGAGTGCCTGCGCGACGACGCGCTGCCGGTCTTCGTCGGTGGTGTCCGGCGGCATCCGCAGCTCCGCCGCGTAGCCCAAGGCTTGGTTGATGGTGAGCTGACGATGCACGACGTCGTCCTGCGGCACCATGCCGATCCGGGTGCGCATCGAGCCGTACTCGGCGTGAACGTCGTGTGCTTCGAACAACACCGCGCCGCTCGCCGGCCGGGCGCCGCCCGTGAGCACCTTCACCAACGTGGACTTACCCGAACCCGAAGGGCCGATCACCGCGGTCAGCGTCGCCGGCTTGGCGGTGAACGAAACACGGTCCAGCAGTGTGCGATTGCCCTCGATGGTGAGGCTGACGTCGCGCACCTCGAGGCCACCGGTCTTGTCGGCGGATTCGACGCGACGGACGAGATTGCCGTCCGCGAAGACGAAGTCGACGTTGCCGATCGTGACGACGTCGTCCGCCTTCAGTGCCGCGTCCTTGACGCGCTGCCCGTTGACGAAGGTGCCGTTGGCACTGTCGGCATCCAGGATCCGCATGCCCTCCGGCGTGGGCGTCAACGTCGCGTGGTGGCCCGACGCCAGCACATCGGGGATGACGACGTCGTTGTCGGACGCGCGGCCGATGGAGGTCGACCCCGGCGGCACGAGCCCGGATGCGCGCCGCACCGTCGTGATGACACTCGACGCGTCGGCCTGACCCTGGGCCTCCTGCTTCATCCGCGTCGTCGGCTGATCGTCGGGCCGCGGGACGGAGCCGAGTTCGAACGTCAGCCGCGGTCCGTCGGGGTCGCCGACGTGGATGGTCACCTCGTCGCGAATGTCCACGGACTGCACCCGCCGCTGCCCGACGAACATCCCGTTGAAGCTTTGGTTGTCGATCGCCACCCAACGCCCGTCGAGGCAACGCAGCACCACGTGCGCCCGCGACACCCCGGGATGTGCGAGCCGCACGTCGGCTCGGACGTCGCGACCGATCACCACGTCGCGACCCGGCGGGAACGCGCGCTGCCAACTACCGGAGTGAACGGTGATCGTGGGCGGCAGTGGCCGGCTCATCTGGACAATCTAACGGTGCCGCGGCTACGACCATGCGGCAATCACCGCAGAGATTCCGACGGTGAAGACGGCCGCCGCGCCGATCAGGTAGATGCCGTAGAGCCGTCGCAGCCAGCGATGCAACAGCTTTGACAGCAGCCAGACCACCAGGCCTACCATCGAGATGCGCAGTCCTCGTTCGAGCAGCGTCCAGCCGGCGAGGTGCCACAGGTCGATGCCGTGCTCACCGGCGGCGCGGGCATACACCTTGACCGGAATGCCCGACAGCGCTTGATGCATGATCGCGCTCGGCCCGGCGGTCAGTTGGTCGAAGGCCGTGGCAGCCATCCGCGGAGTGGTCATCGGCGCAGGCAACAGAACGTCGCGCGACGCCAGCCACGCGTTGGTGAGCACGCCGAGCACGGAACCGGCGATCACCGCTGCGGCCCAGGGCATCACCCGGCGCGGGACGGCAGCGGCGAAGAGTATCAGCGCCATCTCGGCGACGATGAACCAACTCAACGCCTCGGCGAAGCCCCATGCGAATGCGAGCACCAGGCCGTACGGACTGGTGACCAGCCGGGCGATCGCCGACCAGATACGTAAATTGACTGCACCAGAACCGACTTCGCTGGGCTCGGGGCCGGTCATCCGAGGAGATACGCCAGCGGGAGGACGAGCAGCAGTGAGTCGATCCGGTCTAGCAGGCCGCCGAAGCCGGGCAGCCAGTCGCCGGCGTCCTTCACTTGGGCTTGCCGTTTCACCATCGACTCGACCAGGTCGCCGAACACGCCGCCGAACGCGACCGCGACGAGCAGGCCGATGGAGATCGTGCCGAGCACTGTGAGCACGAGGAACGCACCGATGAAGGCGCCGACCAACCCGCCAATCGTCTTGTTCGGGCTCAACGGGGACAAGGGCCGGCGCGCCCATCCGAAGCGGCGCAATCCCTTTCCGCCGCACCAGGCGGCGACGTCGGTGGCAGCGGCGGCGAAGCACACCAGATACGCGTTCTCCCACAACATCACCAGGTGCGCCAAGGCCCAGCAGATCCACACCGAGCCGAATGCGGTGAACGTGGTGCGCCTGCCGCCGTGTTCGACGTCGCCGCCGAACACGGCCGGTAGCGCACAGGCCAGCACGATGATCGGCGCGAGGGCCAACAGCGACGGGTGCTGCCAGGCGGCGAGCGGGTACAACACGGCCAAACTCAGTAGCAGTCCGGTGTCGATTCTGGTGAGCTTGACCAGCCGCACGTACTCCATGACCGCGACGACGGCCAGGACCGCAGCCAACACCGCTGTCGGGCCGCGGCCTATCCAGATCGGTACGCCGACGACCGGCGCGATCATCAGCCAGGTGGTCCACTTGCTGATCAGCTCCCGCTTGCGGGACACCAGCACCGCGATACCACCGATGACCAAGATCGCCACCGTGACCCACATGTAGAACACGGCTCGCGAGTACAGGTGCACGTGCAGCGGACCCAGGTCGAAGTTGAGCCCCAGCCGGCGATCGAGGTGCAGGAACCACAGGTACTGATCGACGACCATCAACGTCGGAACCGTGCTTTCCGGACGCCACCCGGCACCTCGGTCAAGCGGCAGCGGCCCACCGGCGACCCGTCCACACAACCTCCCGGCAGACTGCGACTCAGCACACGATAAACGGTGCCGGCAAATTCAGGAGCCGAAAGCGAAGGTCGAGCCGGGTTATCCCAGCGGCGGCTGGTATCCCCCAGCGGAGTTCCGCAATTGAGCGATCTGGGCGGGACAGAGGATGCCGACCGCGTAGGAGACGACGTAGTTCGCCGCCTGCTCGTCGTTGGGGAAGACGTCGTTCTTCACGTCGCCCATGACCTTGGCATAGTTCTCACCGCGGCCGACCTTGTCGCAGATCCCGAAGCCGTAGCCGATCGCGTCGTTGTTCGGGAAGTCGAAGTGCCGACGCACGATCACGTTGTAGGTGTACTCGATTTCTGGACCCGGAACCGCGGACGCCGGCGGCGCCAACGTCGACGCGACTGCACCCAAGGCGCATGCGATGGCCATCCCGGCGACGGCTGACTTCAAGCGCTTCATGGCAACAGGCCCTTTCTCCGGGCGATGCAGGCGTCCGCCACCGATGGTTCGGGCAATCCTGTGCCTCCAGCACTGCAGGTGTCAAGGGACGTGCACGCCGAACCGCCGTGCAATCATTGCAACCTTTCGCTGGCGGCGGCCAAGAACGGCGCCGCGATCGCGAGGAATCCTTCCGGGTCCGAGGCGAACGGCACGTGGCCCGTTGGCAGCACTTCCAGCCGTGACCCCGGGATCGCGGCCGCGGTGGCATGCCCCAATCGCATGGGGATCGCGGTGTCCTTCGAGCCCCAGACGATCAGGCACGGCGCGGTGATGCGATCGGCCCGCGGGCGCAGGTTGTGTTCCGGTGAGGCGAAACTGCGCCACATCGCCGCGGTGAGAACGACACCTTCGCGGGTGCTCGCACGGGCCAACCCGCGTTCCTGAATGGCTCGGTCGGTGTCGCTGGTCGCCTTCATGTAGCTGACGATGAACCGCGGCAACACCCGCTTCATCAACCACGGCATGCCCATTACGCGGGCGTAGAGGTTGCTGACCGGGCTGGCGATGAAGCCACCCGAGTTGACCAGCACCAACCGGGAAACCCGGTGGGGGTCGGTGATCGCCAACCGTGCCGCAGCGAAGCCGCCGACCGAGTTGCCGATGAATGCCGCGGGTGGCAGATCGAGTCCGGCGACCACGTCGACGAGGACGTCGGCGAAGGACGCCGCCGTCGGCTGATAGTCCGGCGTTGGGGCCGGCGAGTCGCCGTGGCCCGGCCAGTCGACTGCGATGACCCGGTGGTCGCGAGCAAGGCTCGGTGCTATCGCGTCGAAGTCGCGGCGGTCATGCAGCGTCGCATGGAGCAGAACCACGACGGATCCCTCCCCGGTATCGCTGTAGGCAACCTTCCCCACCCGCGTCTGCACCATGGCGACCATCGGACATCCCTTCATTGACTGACCAGTCGGTCGACGATAGCATCGTGGGCGCCCCGACCTCAAGGAGTTCTCGATGACCTCGACGCCGCCCGCCACCCCGACGACGGGCCGGCGCAAGGAAGCGAAGGCCAAGACCCGAGAAGCACTGATCGACGCCGGTCTGCAACTCGCCGAGCGCACCGGCCTGACCGGTCTGAGTGTTGATCTCATCGTCAAGCAGGCCGGAGTGGCAAAGGGCACGTTCTTTCACCACTTCGGTGACCGCGCCTCGTATCTCCTTGCGCTGCACCGCGAATTCCACGAACGTCTGGCCACGCAGATGCAGGCCGCCACCGTCGACATGCCCCCCGGACGCAACCGTCTGATCGTCGGCGCGACCGCGTGCCTCGACGGTTGCCTGCGCGACCGCGGCGTGCGCGCGCTGCTACTTGAAGCGCGCGCCGAGCCTGCCGTGACCGACGAAATCAGACATCGCAACCATGTCAACGCCGAGCTGTGCCGCCCCGACTTCGACGCACTCCCCCGCCCCCACCCCTACGAGAGCGCGCAGTTGTGGGTCGGCATGGTCGCCGAAGCCGCCCTCATCGAGTACCAGGCGGCGACGGCACTCCCCGCCATCCGAGAAGCCCTCGAGCAATTCTTGAATTGACCTGCAGTGCAGGCAAACTCCCACTCTCAAACCAGTTTGTCCATGGTGATCGGTAGGTCGCGGATCCGCTTCCCGGTGGCGTGGAAGACGGCGTTGCCGATGGCTGCTGCGACGCCGACGATGCCGAGTTCGCCGACCGGCTTCCCGCCGAGAGCACTGGCCTGAAGGTCTGGGACACCGACGTCGATGATCTCGATGTCGGGCACGTCGGCGTTGACGGGGACGACGTACTCCGCGAGGTTCGCGTTGGTGATCCGGCCGTCGCGCGGATCGATCGAACCCTCCTCGAGGAGCGCCTGACCGAGACCCATCACCATCCCGCCCATCCATTGGCTGCGTGCGAGTTTGGGGTTGTAGATGCGGCCGCTGTAACAGGCCGCGACCATCCGCTTGACCCGGACGGTGCCGAAGTCCTCATCGACGCGAACCTCGACGAAGTGTGCGATCCAGCTGTGTGCCGATACGCCGCCGTCGGTCGCCAGGCGCAGTAAACCGAACGTGCGGGCCGCCTGATTGCGCTCGTCCTCGGTCGCGCCGGCGGCGAACGTGTCCCCATCCGTGTCGAGCCGTTCCCGGCCCGTCGCCCGAAGCAGTTCGGAGACCTCGACGCCGCCGGTCGACCGCCGCGCCAACCGGATTCGCCCGTCCTCGATGGTCAGGTCCCTGGCCCGTTCGCCGCGCAGTGGGGAGCCCCCGCCGGTGGTCGCGAGGGTCAGCAGGTTCTCCCGCGCCGCAAGGGCGGTCTTGTGCACCGCCCCTGTCAGATTGTTGGCGAGTTGCGATCCACCGGCCAGCGGTGACCGCGGCAGCGTGGTGTCGCCGAGGGTCACCGTGATTCGGTCGAACGGTACGCCGAGTGCGTCGGCGGCGGTCTGCGCGAGGATGGTGTAGGTGCCCGTTCCGATGTCCGTGCCGCCGCTGCGCACTTGCACCGATCCGTCCGCGAGGACGGCGACGCTGGCCGCGGCGGGTGTGCGCAACACCGGGTACGTGCCTGCGGCCATGCCCCAGCCGATCAATTGCCGTCCTTCGCGCATCGAGCGCGGCTGATGGTTGCGCCGGGACCAACCGAACGCCTCGGCACCGGCGGCGTAGGCCTCGCGAAGCCGCCGTGTCGTCCAGGGAATGTTGGCCTGCTGGTCGTGGTCAGCCCAATTGCGCAGGCGCAGTTCGACGGGATCGAGATTCAGCTCGTAGGCCAGTTCGTCCATTGCCGTTTCGAGGGCGAACGCGCTGGGGTTCTCGCCGGGCGCCCGCATCCAGCTGGGATTGACGGTGTTGACGGGCACGATGCTGTGCCGCGACCAGAAGTTGGGCGTGGCATACATGATGGCCGTGACCTTGTTGGTCGGCTCCTGGTGCACGTCGTCGATCGCGGTCTCGTTCGACCCTTCATGGACGATCGAGACCAGCTTGCCGTCCGCCGTGGCACCGAGGGCGAGTTTCTGCCGCGTGCGGGGACGTCCCCCGAGTCCGGTGAACGTCTGGGGCCGCGTGAGCGACACCCTGACCGGCCGACCGAGGGATCGGGCGGCAGCACACGCCAGTGCCACGTGCGGATGTGGCGAGACCTTGGAGCCGAATCCACCACCGACATACGGTGATACGACGCGAACCTTCTCGGCGGCGATGCCCACGTACTGGCTGATGACCAGTCGCGCACCGCCGACCCACTGGCTCGGCTCCCAGACGGTCAGTTCGTCGCCGTGCCACGCCGCAACGCAGGCGTGCGGCTCCATGGGAACGTTGTACTCGCGTGGCGTCGTGTAGACGGCGTCGACGGTGACGGGCGCACCGGCCAACGCGGACTTGGCATCCCCCCATTCGGACGTCAAGGTGTCGTCGATCTGCGGACGTGCGCTGGGATCGTCGGGGTTCAGGATGGCGTCGGCGCGCTGATAGGAGACCTCGACGAGTGCCGCTGCCGCCGTTGCCTGTTCGAAGGTCTCGGCGATGACGATGGCGATGTGCTGGCCGTTCCAGCGGACCACGTCGTCTTGCAGCGGCGCGAACTTCTCCGTGGCCGCCCCGCCCGCCGACGCCCGTGCGGGCTCGTGGATCGTCAGCCCACTCTCGTGGGTGTACACCTCGAGCACGCCCGGCGTGGCACGGGCCGCGGTCGAGTCGATCGAAGTGATCCGGCCGGCCGGGATGGTGGAGCCGACGATGACTCCGTAGACGAGGCCGTCGAGCGTCTGCTCGATCGCGTAGCGCGCACCACCCGTGATCTTCAGCCGCCCGTCGGCGCGCGACAGCGGCGAGCCGAGTGCGCCGACCTTCTTGGGAGGCGCAGCCTGTGGAGGTGCGTCCGTCGAGCAGGCCGGCAGCAACGCAGCTGTCGCGGCGACCCCCGTTGCCGTCACCGCCGCCTTGAGCACCGTTCGACGCTGCAGTTCCAGTTCGAGAGGGCTCTTTCACGCGATTCCTCCGGCCACCATCAGTGCGCGCGCAACCACTTTGGGTGCCAGGGCGATCTTGAAGGCGTTGTGTCCACTCGAGCCCGAGCACCTTCGTTGGCCAACCCGGCCGCCTCCGAAGGACCGACTCCCGCAACGGCTTTCCTGCCAAGGCTCGCTCGACGGCGCGGACCCGCCACGGCTTGGTGGCGACGCCGCCGAGGGCGACGCGGGCCTCGCGGATGGTCCTGCCGTCCGCCTCCAGGTCGAGCCCGACGGCCGCGCTCGCCGCGGCGAACTCGTAGGACGAACGGTCACGCAGCTTCAGGTAGTGCGACCGCTTCAGCGCGGCAGACGCGGGAATCTCGATGCCGACGATGATCTCGCCAGGCGCGAGCGTGTTGCTCGACGTCTGGCGGTCTCCCGGGAACTCGGAAGAAGTCGTCGGCGGGGATCGCGCGTGTGCGTGCGCCCTGGACGTGGACCATCGCGTCGAACGCCACCAGGCTGACACCGAGGTCACCCGGATAGCTGGCGATGCACGCCTCGCTGGTACCGAGCACTGCGTGGTTGCGATTCACGCCAGCCATTGCGGCGCAGCCGGATCCGGGATTGCGCTTGTTGCAATCGGATAGGCCAGCGGGTCGCGAAAGTAACTGCAGCGGGTCCGCTGCATCAGGTTGCCGCCGATCGTGGCCATGTTGCGCAGTTGCGGCGAGGCAGCGCGCCACAGGCCTCGGACACGGCTGGGGCAGCGGCCTTGACGCGGGCGTCGGCGGCGACGTGACTCATCTTGGCGAGCCCGCCGATGCGGATCGAACCTTGATCGACCTCGATCGCGTTCAGCCCGGTCACACGGGTGAGGTCGACGATCCGGGCTGGCTGTTCGACGCCGCATTTCATCAGGTCGAGCAGTGTGGTGCCGCCGGCGAGGAACTGGGTGTCCGGCCGACCGCCCTCGCGAACCGCCGTCGGGATGTCTTGTGCGCGAATATAATCGAATTCCCTCATCGTCCGCTCTCCTGCTGGACGCGTGCGGCCGCGTCGCGAACGGCGGCGACGATGTGCGGATAGGCGCCGCACCGACAGATGTTGCCGCTCATGTATTCCCGAATGTCGTCGTCGGAGCCGGCGTGGCCTTCGGCGATGCAGGCAACCGCCGACATGATCTGGCCGGGTGTGCAGTAGCCGCACTGGAAGGCGTCGAATTCGAGGAATGCCGATTGGACGGCGTGCAAGGTCCCGTCGGGCTCGGCCAGACCTTCGATCGTGGTGACGGGCAGTCCGTCCACTTGCGCGGCAAGCGTCAAACAGCTCAACACGCGCTGCCCATCCACGTGCACGGTGCACGCTCCGCACTGCCCCTGATCGCACCCCTTCTTCGTACCCGCCAACGCAGTGTGCTCGCGAAGCGCATCGAGGAGCGTTACGCGCGCGTCGACATCCATCGGATGCTCGTTGCCGTTGACGCGCAACACAACAGCGAGGTGTTTTGGCATGGTGCTCTCTCCAATATGTTCCGGCTATGCCTCGGAAGGGGATACGCGCAGCTAGCTCGCGTCGTGGGGGCCTGGCTCACGACCCCATGCCTTCGAACGT
The DNA here is from genome assembly GCA_963849055.1 of uncultured Actinomycetota bacterium. GTDB lineage: Bacteria > Actinomycetota > Actinomycetes > Mycobacteriales > Mycobacteriaceae > Mycobacterium. The sequence continues at coordinate 140,092 of CAWKFI010000006.1, read as the reverse complement.
AGGACATCAGAGACACCTGAGGGGGTCACTAGCTTTACCCCCATAAACCTGGACCTATAGGGCCGGAGAACACGCCCTGCATGACGTCATCGGATGAGTTCGTTGTAGGCGAACGTGAAATAAACAAGAAGGTGTGATTCGTCGCCGGCGCCAAGGCGGCACGGTAGCTTCGCGGCACTCGAATGCGAACCGGAGGTCAGTGCCTGGCTGCGTCGGCCATGGCCCAGTTCGCCAGCAGGTGCAACCCATCGTGAGAGGGCGTTCCCGCCTTCGCGGTGAACGCGATGAGTTGCAGACCGCGCGTGGACGTCACGTCCAACGCTTCGAAGGTGAGGTCGAGGTCGCCGACGATCGGGTGGTGAACGCGTTTGGCGCCCGTGTCGTGGATGCGGACGTCATGGGCGGCCCACAATGTTCGGAAGAAGTCGACTGCGGGTGGACAATTCGCCGATCAGGTCGGTCAACGCGCGATCGTAGGGTGCCCGACCCGCTTCACTGCGCAGCAGCGCGACGATCTGCTCGGTCGCGTCACTCCAATCGCGATAGAAGTCGGCCGCCTTCGGGTGCAGGAAGACGTAACGCGCGAAATTGCCTGAACCGTCCGGGGTGTCCAGGATGGGCGCGAACAGGGCACGACCGAGATTGTTCGCCGCGACGATGTCGAGGCGTCCGTTCTGCACGATCACGGGCACGGTGGTCATCGCATCGATGGTCTGCTGCACCCCTGGACGGACCTGCAGTTGCCTGCTGGACTTGCGCTGTCGCCGAGCCCGCCCACCCTCGTTCGCGGTGCGGACCAGATCGCGCAGGTGTGACTGCTCAGCCGCATCGAGATGCAGTGCGCGGCTGATTCCGTCCAAGATCGACTCCGAGACGCCGATGGCATTACCCCGCTCCAGGCGCACGTAATACTCGGTGCTCATCCCCGCCAGCAGGGCGACCTCCTCACGACGCAGACCCGGGACGCGGCGGCGGCCCCCGTACTGCGGCAGCCCGGCCTGATCGGGCGTCAATCGCGCCCGACGCGTCGTCAGGAACTCACGAATGTCGTCACGACCGGCCATGCTCTCGAACCTACGACTTTTGCCATGCCGATGGGGGTCACTGGCTATACCCCTATAACCCCGGACTCCCTCGATCTCGAAAACCGGTCTTGACTGGCGTTTACCGAATGACAGATCGGCACGAAAGGACTGATGACATGGCAGGCAAGAAGGTGTGGTTCGTAACTGGCGCGAGCCGCGGAATGGGCGTCGACATCGCCAAGGCGGCACTGGCCGCGGGGCACTCCGTCGTCGCCACCGGACGCGACGAAGACCGGGTGCGCAGCGCCATCGGTGAGCACGACGAACTGCTCGCGGTCACCTTGGACATCACCGACTCCGCCGCCGCGAGCGCCGCCGTACAGGCCGCCGTCGAACGGTTCGGACGGATCGACGTGCTCGTCAACAACGCCGGCAACAACTACGCCGGATACTTCGAGGAGATCAGTCCGGCACAGTTCCGGGCTCAGATGGAGACCAACTTCTTCGGGCCGCTCAACGTGACCAGGGCCGTCCTGCCGATCATGCGTCGGCAGCGCTCCGGTCACGTCATCACCATCACCTCCACGGCCGGTTTGGTGGGGCTGGAGTTCTGCGCTGCCTACGCGCCGTCGAAGTTCGCGTTGGAGGGCTGGATGGAGTCGCTGCGCTACGACGTCGAGCCCTACGGGATCGGCACCACGATCGTCGAGCCGGGCTACTTCCGCACCGAGCTGCTGGTCGATGGTTCCTCGATCTGGCCGGAACTGTCGATCGACGGCTACGCCGAGCGCACCGCACAGACGATCGCCGCGATGAAGGGCATGAACGGCACCCAACCCGGCGACCCCGCCAAGCTCGCCACGGCACTGGTCGACCTCGCGGATTCACCAGAGCCGCCGCTGCGCTGGGTGGCCGGCGCCGACGCGATGGAGGCCGCGGAGCAGAAGGCCCGCGAACTGCTCGCACAGATCGACGCACACCGTGAACTGTCCGCGTCGCTGTCCTACGAGGGCGTCAATGCCTAGGGCTGACGTGGTACGCCGGGACATCAGCCGCCGCACGCTCATGACGCGCACCGCCCTCATCGGTGCCGGTCTCGTTGCCGGGCCCTCCGTTCTGGCCGCATGCGCAGGCCGAACATCGCCTGGGAGCACGAGGAGTGAAAGCTCCATGCAGGCAAGGCATCTCGGAGCCCTGGAAGTCTCAGAACTGGGCGCCGGATGCATGAGCATCAGCGGGACCTACGGGCCACCCGCGGAAAAGAATCAAGGCATCGCGACCATTCGAGCCGCCCACGACCGCGGAGTGACGTTCTTCGACACCGCCGAGGTCTACGGACCCTACACCAACGAAACCCTTGTCGGAGAAGCACTTGCGCCGATCCGCGACCGAGTCGCCATCGCCACCAAGTTCGGCTTCGACGTCGACGGATCCGGCGAGCCGCTCAGTCGGCCCGAGCACATCAAGAAGGTGGTCGAGGGATCACTACAGCGGCTGCGGACCGACCGCATCGACCTCTACTACCAACACCGGGTCGACCCGAACGTGCCGATCGAAGACGTCGCCGGCGCAGTCAAGGACCTCATCGGTGAAGGCAAGGTGCTGCACTTCGGTCTCTCCGAAGCCGCCGCACGAACCATCCGTCGCGCGCATGCGGTCCAACCGGTGACCGCGGTGCAGAGCGAGTACTCGGTGTGGACGCGTGAACCCGAGCGAAACGGCGTACTCGACACGTGTGAGGAGCTGGGAATCGGCTTCGTCCCGTGGAGCCCACTCGGACAAGGTTTTCTGACCGGCAAGATCGACCAACGCGCTCGGTTCGACCCGCAAACCGATCTTCGAGCCCGGTTTCCTCGCTTCACCCCGGAAAACCTGGCTGCGAACATGCCGGTCGTCGACCTGATGAAACGATTCGCGGCCAAGAAGAACGCGACACCTGCCCAGCTCGCAGCGGCGTGGCTGTTGGCGCAGAAGCCGTTCATCGTTCCCATCCCGGGTACTCGCAACGTCGATCACCTGACCGAAAACCTCGGCGCGCTCAACGTTGCGCTGACGCCCGCGGATCTTCAGGAGATCGACAGCGACTTCTCGAAGATCACGGTGCATGGCGCGCGGCTGGATGAAGCCAATCTGCAGAGAGTCGAATAGTCGTCTGAATCTGGACGACGTCCTAAAACGATTGAGAATTGGAGCAAGTGATGAAGCACGTCTCGCTAGGCAAATTGGACGTTTCCCGGATAGGGCTTGGCGCGATGTCGATGTCCGCCTACTACAACATCGGTCAGGGCAGCGACGCCGAGTCGATCCGGACCATCCACCGGGCACTGGAGCTGGGCGTCACCCACATCGACACCGCCGAGATCTATGGCCCATACCTCAACGAGGAACTGGTCGGGCGGGCGATCAAGGGCAAGCGCGACCAGCTGGTGTTGGCGACGAAGTTCGGCCTGGTGTCGCACTCCGGCGACGGGCCCGGAGTCGTCGACAGCAGTCCGGCGAACATCCGCACCGCGATCGAGGGTTCCCTGAAGCGCCTCGACGTCGACCACGTGGACTTGTACTACCAGCACCGGGTGGACCCGAAAACTCCGATCGAGGACACCATCGGGGCGGTAGCGGAGCTGGTGGCCGAGGGGAAGGTCCGCCATATCGGACTATCGGAAGCCGGAGTCGAGACCATCCGTCGCGCCCACGCGGTGCACCCGATCACCGCGCTGCAAACCGAATACTCGCTGTGGACCCGCGACGTGGAGGCCGAGCTGTTGCCACTGCTGCGCGAGCTGGGCATCGGCTTCGTTCCGTATTCGCCATTGGGTCACGGCTTCCTTACTGGTCAACTCCGTTCCACCGCAGATATTTCCGACGACGACTGGCGCAAGGACAACCCGCGTTTCGTTGGCGAGAACTTCCAGCGCAACCTGCGCATCGTCGACGAGGTCGAGGCCGTTGCCGCCGAGGCTGGCGCCACGCCCGCCCAGGTCGCGCTGGCCTGGCTCCTCACCCAGGGCGACGACATCGCCCCGATCCCCGGCACCAAGAGGGTCGCCCGGGTCGAGGAGAACACCGCCGCCGACGGCGTCGCCCTCAGCTCCGCACAGATCGAACGGCTCAACAATCTGGTGCCGGCCGCCGGTGAGCGCCACAACGAAGGAAACATGGCCGCCATCGACCGCTGACCGAGTGTATCGATTCGGGTGCATACGACCTGCTGACCAGCGACGATTGTTTCAGAGCACTTGCTCTGTTATGGTCGTGTCATGCCTCGTCCCCGGGTGCACGATCTCGACCACGTGCTCGACGTCGCGGAGCGACTTGCGGTCACCGCGGGACCTGCCGCCGTGACCATTCGCGCCCTATCGGACGCGACTTCGATGTCGAATGGCGCTCTGTATCACGCATTTGGGACCCGGGCGGGCATAGTCGGTCGGGCATGGCTGCGTGCCGCGAGAAGCTTCCTGGCGCTTCAGCACGACGCGGTTGAACAAGCCCTTGGCGGCGGGGAGGTCGCGATCGACGAGTCGACGGCGGTGGAAGCAGTCGTCGTCGCGGCGCTATGTCCGGCGCTGTTCTTCGACCAAAATCCGATGTCTGCGCAGTTCATTCTCACCGTCTCGCGCGAGGAACTACTGCGATCGGGCGAGATTCCGGACGACGTCGCCAAGGAGTTGCGGCAACTCGACAAGGAACTGGTCAAGATCTTCGTGCGGTTATCCCTCGGCCTGTGGGATCGCAAGGACAAGCACGCGGTGGCACTCATCCGCGACTGCGTCGTTGAACTTCCGACCGCACTTCTGCTGCGCGGCAACAGGACCGCCGACCGCGTCGCGCGCGATCGGTTGGCAGCAGCGGTGCGAGCCGTGCTGACCATTCCACCTGCCAATGCCTAGCCCCAAAGTAATTCACTCGAAAGGACGGCCCGACACATGGCCTCGACACTGCAATACCGCGACAAGATCGCCGTGCTCACCCTCGGCGACGACGAGAATCGCTTCTCCCCCGACTGGCTGGACACACTCGACGCACAGCTCACCGATGCCACGGAGAATGCGCACGCCCTCATCACGACGGGCATCGGCAAGTTCTACTCAAACGGCCTCGACCTCGACTGGCTAGCTGCCAACGGCGACCGGATGGGCTGGTACGTCGGCCAGGTGCAAGAACTCCTCAACCGCGTCCTGACCCTTCCCCTACCGACCGTGGCTGCGGTCAACGGGCACGCGTTCGGCGCCGGGTCGATGCTGGCGATCGCCCACGACTACCGCGTCATGCGAAATGACCGCGGTTACTTCTGTTTTCCCGAGGTAGACATCCACATTCCGTTCACGCCAGGGATGGCGGCGCTCATTCAGGCCAAGGTCCCCCCGCAGACCGCCGTCACCGCCATGACCACTGGGCACCGCTATGGCGGCGAGGAAGCACTCGCAGCGGCCCTGGTCGACGACATCGCGCCAGAGGCGGGCGTCGTCGACGCCGCAGCGGCCCGATTGGAACCCATCCTCGGCAAGGATCCCGGCACCCTCGGTGCGATCAAGACCACCATGTACGCCGCCGTCACCGAGGCACTGCGCATCCCGCGATGACGAGGCAACCCTCGACCCGAGTGCGCTACCAGCGCGCCGGTGCCGGCGTATGAATGGACAGCGGGCGCTCGTACGAAAGGTCGGAACGATCCCGGGTACCGACGAGGTAGCCCTTGTCGGTGAAGAACGACGACTGCAAAACTCTCGCATCTGAAAGGAACATCCCCTCAACGGTCGAACGGCGGACGGCGATGCGCCACTGCCCATCACGTCGCTCGAGGCGATCGATGTAACGGCCGGTGATGAACTGGGCGCTCTTCCCGTCGACACCGATGAGGATCACGAGCACATAACTCTCGGCGTGAGCGGTGTCATCGTCGATATCGCAGGTGTGAGTGGTGATGTTGTGGGTGTGGACACGAGATGTCTCCGCGTGAGTGGCGTTCGCCCACTGCGCGTACTCAGGGCCCGCGTTGACGGAGTGGCCGTGCTCGTCGACACCGTCGGGGTGATAGGCCGAGCCGATCAGATCGACGTCGTGTCGGTCGCAGCCTCGGGCATGACGGGCGACGCAGTCGAGGATCTCGGTGCGATCCAGGAGGTAGCGGACGTTCTTCTGGAGCATGTCCAGTCCGGTGTCGATGGTCATCTCTCTCCTGATCGTGACTAAAGAAGGTGATCTGCCCTAATTCCAGACGCCGTACGCGCATACCCGACATCGGATGACACTATACAACCGTACAGCAACGGTCGGGTGTCACAATACGAGCAATCGATCGAGCGAGGAGACCATGGCAGCATCCACTCGGCGGGTGGGCGCCGAAACGTCCAAGACGAGGGACGCCCTTCTCGATTGGGTCGAGAAGATGATGCTCGCTGAGGGGTACGCGAGCGTGACCTACCGGGCTCTCGCAAGCAACGCCGGCGTCACGCCCAGCCTCGTGCAGTACTACTTCCCCAGCTTGGACGACATCTTCATTGCCGCGATTCGGCGCTACTCAGAACGCAACCTGAAATATCTGGTTGCGACGCTGACGGAGCGTCCCGATCCCTTGCGTGCCGTGTGGGAGTACAGCTGGGACGAAGCAACGGGTGCGATGATGACTGAATTCATGGCGCTGAGCAATCATCGCAAATCCATCCGAGTCGAAATCGCCGCCGTCACCGAAGCCGTCCGCAAGGTACAGCTGGACGCATTGACCGCGAAGTTCGGCAAGCGCGCGCGACCAATAGGCGATCTGTCCTTGCCTGCACTGCAATTGTTGATATCGGGCTTGCCGAAGTTCCTCAATCTCGAGGAGGGCATCGGCGTCAAGACAGCCCACGCCGAGGTTACGGACGCATTCGAGCGCTACATCGACTCCGTCGAGCCGCCGAAGGCGCCACAGAAGCGCAAACCGCCGACGAACAAGCGCAAGCCAACTGCCGCAGGCTAATTGGCTGCCTGGCAAGGGCAGAGAAGCCGCTTGTCAGGTTGTCATCGCATCACATGAGAACACTGCTGATGCGGATGCACGTCGAAGAGGTCCCGGTAAGAGGGCGGTTGGCGGCCGTCTTCGTCGGTGATGCCGTACTTGACCGCAAGTTCGGCAGCGATGAAGGTTTGGCCGGTGACGGCCATGAAGTCTGGGTCGTTGTAGAGGGCCCAGATCACGTGGCCGGTCAGTTCAGGTGTCTCCGCGGTTCGCAGAATGTGGTCGAACTTGTCCGGGTTGCTGGCGATGATGGCCCTGACACGTTGTGTCAGCAGCGATCCCATCCAGATCGAGACAGCGGCGATGCCGAACTCCTTCAAGTCAAACGCCATGTCGGCGGCCATCTTGTCGGTGCCTGCCTTGGGAACACCGTAGGCAGGCCCGAACGCGTAGTGGACCGCCCCCGACGACGATGTAAAAACCACAAGACCTTTCGGCTGTTCGAGCATCAGGGGCGCCGCGTAGACAGCGGCGACGTAACTGCTGCGGAGGCCAACGTTCAACGTGTCGATGACGCTGAGCGGCTCCTGCCAGAACTTGGTTCGCCCCATCATCTCGTCACGGATGATCGCCGCGTTGTTGACGAGGATGTCGAGCTTTCCGTGCTCTTCACCAACGCGTTCGAAGAGTTTCTTGACCTGATTGTCGTCGGAGTGGTCCACCCGCACGGCGATACCGCGTCCACCGGCGGCGCTGACCTGCTCTGCCGTCTGATGAATGGTTCCCGACAGTCCCGACGTGGTGTCGGTCTCCGTTCTTCCGGTGACGTACACGGTGCAGCCGTGACTGCCCAGGGCATGTGCGATGCCGGCGCCGGCGCCGCGGCTAGCACCGGTGACTACCGCGACCGGCGCTCGTGTGTCCTCCGGCATGGGTCTTCTCCTCAATACGTTGTCGTCGTTCGGCTGAATTCTTCTTCGTCCGTCAGATGACGGCGCCGCCGTTGACGCCGATTACCTGTCCGGTGACGTAGCCGGCGGCATCCGAGCAGAGGAACGAGCACAGCGCGGCGACGTCGTCACCGACGCCCAGTCGTCCGGCTGGGATCGCCCGGGCGAGGTGCTCCGTCGCAGGCAGCTTTCCCTCGCGCTGCTGTTGTCGCAGCAATGGTGTGTCAATGACGAACGGCGGCACGGTATTGGCGGTGATTCCCTTGCGGGCATAGTCCAGCGCGATGGTCTTCGTCATCGCGATGACGCCGCCCTTGGTGGCCGAGTAATGGCCCTGCTTCGGGGCGCCCTGCTGGCCTGCGGCCGAGGAGATGGTCACGATGCGGCCCCACTCTGCGGCCACCATGTCCGACAGGGCGGCCCGGACCGACAGGAAGGTACCGGTGAGGTTGACCGCGAGATATCGATTCCACTCCGCGAGGGTGATCTGGTCGAACCGGGTGAACCCTGCGATCGCTGCGCTGGTCACCAATATCTCCACAGGTCCGAATTCGTTCCGCACTGCTGCAAAAGCCGCTTCCGTAGCGTGCTCATCGGCGACGTCGACTCCCACTGCGAGTGCGTGAGCGCCCCGGTTCTGCAAATCGGCAGCGAGCTTCTCCGCAGCTTCGACGTTGACGTCCAGCACGGCGACGTGATGACCATCTTCGGCCAGACCCATCGATATCGCCTGGCCCAGACCGGAGGCTCCGCCCGTTACAACGGCTACACGACTCACTTTTCAATCCTTCGGTTGGTGTTGGCAGCAACGCAGCGCTGTACAACGTTGGTTAGATGCCCGCTGGGCCCGGTGCGCCGTGCATGTACAGTGTTTGACCCGAACAGAAGCTCGCCGCGTCTGAAGCGAAAAAGAGTACGCCGTAACCGATCTCGTCGGGCTCACCCAACCTACCGAGACCGTTGGACAAGGCGATGGCTTCGGGATCCAGGCCGTATCGTGCGGCATCGTCGGTGAGCGTGGCCGCTCGGACGGCGCCAACCGCAATGGAGTTGACCCGGATGCCCTTCTTTGCCCATGCGGCGGCCATCGATCCGGTCAGGTTGTTCACGGCCGCTTTGGCGGCGCCATAGGGAGCCGCCTGCGGCATCGCCAGCAGGCTAGCGCCGGACGATATGTTGACGATCGCCCCTTTGCCCTGCGCCATCATCGGCTTGGCGGCCGCCTTCGAAAGATGCCACACTGCTTTGAAGTTGAGGGTAAGGACCCTCTCGAAATCATCGTCGGGCCACTTCAGGATGGACTTGGTTTCGGCGCCGCCAGCGCAGTTGACCAAGATGTCGAGTGCGCCGAACTCGTCGAGTGTCGTCTCGACGAGCTTCCGACAACCCGACGCGGTAGTGACGTCGGTTGGGACCGCAAGGGCCCGTCGGCCAAGCGCTTCCACTTCCCTCGCGGTGGATTCGAGAGGTTCGGGCCGACGACCTGCGAGCACGACGTCGGCACCGTGCTCGGCCAGAACAAGCGCCGCGCCTCGTCCGATTCCGGTACCTCCGCCGGTGATGAGGGCGACGCGATCTTCGATTGAGATCCGACTATTCACAGCACTGCTCCTGAGATCTGTACTCACCGTTGGCCCATAGCCCGCTTGCGGCGGCCCTAGCTCTTGTGGACCACGAAGAGCGTCCCGGGTTGGAGCAGGAAATCGGTTGCGTTGGCGCAGATTGTCGCCGTCACGAGCGAGCCGCCGTACTGGCCGCCCGGCGCAAGATTGCCAGACACCTGCGCCTTCACGGGATGGTCGGCCGGACAGTCCGGTGACGGGCCAACCACGGTGTTCTGAATGTCGACCAGTTCGAAGCTCTTCCCGCTCTCGAACGGTGCAAACCACTGGATCGTCTCCGTACCGGGCGTCGTTCGGATGCTCTGTCCGGACCCGTTCTCCTTGCTGCGAGACGTACACCCGGACAGTGGGTGCGGCCACTGCGTGCTCGGACCCGAGAAGCTCGAGCATTGGATCCAGATGTCATTCGGCACACGGGGATCACCCAGCGCTGGACTCGCGGCGTACACGGCCGTACCGATGAGGGCCGCGCACACAGTCAGAACCGACAGCCCTTGAGCGTTCTTGTCTTTCACGGACGCACTCCTTTTCACGGCGAATTGTTGGGTGTGCTTCTCGAACCGACATGCTGCGGCGCGACGTGAGAGTGGCTCTCACGACGGTTGTGACGTAGTTGGCATGTCCTGTACGTATGTATAGCAGCTCGCCCTCGTCAGGTCGAGGATCTCCGGAGTTTCTCGATCACAACGGTTTTGTTTCCTCCGTGACTTCCACGCATTGCGGGCTTGCTTGCGAAGGCGCTCGCGCTGTACGTTCGTACAGCGACCCGTTGTTGGGCCGCATCCATGCTGCCGAGGAGCCGACGTTGAGCGATCTGTATTACGACCCCTGGGACTTCGAAATCGACATCGATCCATATCCGACGTACAGGCGCCTGCGCGATGAATGTCCGGTTTACTACAACGAACGCCACGACTTCTGGGGACTCAGCCACTACGCGGACGTCGATGCAGCGCTGAAGGATACGCACCGGCTGAGCTCCACCAAAGGCGACATCCTCGAAGTCGTGATGGCCGATCCAGTGATGCCGCCAGGCATCTTCATCAACGAGGATCCGCCGCTGCACACGATTCACCGCGCGATCGTCTCCCGAGCCTTCACGCCTAAAAAGATGCGGGCCATCGAGGACAAAGTGCGCGCGTTCTGCATCGCATGCCTCGACCCGCTTGTCGGCTGCGAACGCTTCGACTTCGTGCAGGACCTGGGCGCCGAACTCCCCTTGCGCACGATCGCCATGCTTGCCGGCATTCCGGACGCCGAACAGCCAGCAGTGCGCGCCCATGCCGACCGGATGCTGCGCAATGAGGTCGGCAAGCCGATGGCCATCGACAAGGACCACTACTTCACCGGCGAGATGTTCGGCGAGTATGTCGAATGGCGAGAGAAGAACCCCTCGGACGACCTGATCACCGAATTGCTCAACGTCGAGTTCGAAGACGAAACCGGAATCACCCGTAAACTCACGAAGCAGGAACTCATCGTCTTCCTGGCAGTCGTTGCCGGCGCTGGAGTCGAAACGACCGGGCGCCTATTCGGCTGGATGGGAAAGGTTTTGGCCGAACATCCCGATCAACGCAAGGAACTCGCCGAGGACCACTCCCTGATCCCGATGGCAATCGAAGAACTGCTTCGCTTCGAACCGCCAGGCCCACACGTGGCGCGCTACATCGCCACCGAGAATGTCTCCTTCCAAGGACAAACCGTGCCAGCAGGCAAGCCGCTCCTGCTGATGCTTGCATCGGCCAACCGCGACGGACGTCACTTCGACGATCCCGATAGCTTCGACATCCGCCGAAAACCAGGCGGCCACCTCACGTTTGGTCGTGGTGTGCACTTTTGCGTCGGCGCCCCGTTGGCTCGGTTGGAGGGGCGCGTGGCGCTCGAGGAGGTGCTCAAGCGATGGCCCGAGTGGAACATCGACATGTCGGCGGCGACACGGTCCCGCACGTCGACGGTTCGGGGCTGGGACAGCATGCCAGCGCTTGTCGGTTGACTTGGCTGACCTAGCCTCCCTGCGGTGGCACCAGCATGTCCTGCCACGTCCCGTGAGCACTGTGGGCCAGATTGGATTGCGTGTACATCCGCCCATCGGGTCCGACGTAATTGCCGGTGGCAGGGTCGTATTCGGCGACGGCGATCGGCGGCGGCGCAGCAGGTGGTGCTGCGTGGGGCGGCGTGCCGGGCGGCAACTGCGGGATGGCTTGTCCGGACAGCGTGGCGTTGGGGTCGCCCTTCCAGTTGTAGCCGTCGTTGAGCGGTACGTAGTTCTCGTCGCTTTCGCACATCGCCGCGGTGGGGGCGCGTTTGCCGGGTTTGGTTTCGCAGGGGATGTTGCGGGCACCGCGGACGTTGAACGGCGAGTCCTGCGGCACCCGGCAGTACAGGTTGCCCTCCGGACGCGGTGGGTAGTCGACGTCGGTCGGTACCCGCTGCTGCTGGGGCGGTAGGAAGCCGGTGAGGCATGCCGGCGGCAGGTTGAGGTTGAGGTTGAAGGACAGGTAGCCGCCCTTGTACGCCTGTTTGGTGTTTCTGTTGGCGAGGCCGGCGCCCTGAAGGATCGAGATGCCCTGGGGTAGCAGCACCAGGATCTGTTCGAGGTTGGCGTTGTAGGTGATGCCGACCTGGTCGAGGCCCACCAGGTTCTGCAACAGGATCGGCAGCGACGGCTGGAGCCGATCGAGCAGTCCGCGGGTCGCGTCGGCAGCCGCGGGCCCGTCGGTCAACACCTTCGACACGGCGGGATCCTCGGTCTTGAGTTCCCCTGTGACGGTGGCGATGTTGGCCGCCCACGCCGCGATGGAGTCCGACGTGTTGGTTTGTGAGTCCAGCACCGGTTGGGATTGATCGGTCAGCGTGACCAACGCGTCGAGGTTCTTGCGTGCGTCGATGGCCAGTGCGGTTGTCCCCTTGACGAGCCGGGCCAACTCCGGTCCGAGTCCGCCGACAGCGGTATAACCCTCGTCGATGACGGTCTTGAGGTTGTCATGCGGGATGGCCTGCAGGCCCCGGTTGGTGGCGTCGAGCAGCGAGTTGATGTCCGGCGGAACGGAGGCTCGATCGACGGAGATGACATCACCGTTCTTGAGTACCGGCCCGTTGCCGCTTCGGGGCCGCAGCGCGACGAACTGTTCTCCGACCGCGGTTTGGCTGTGCACTTCGGCATCGAGGTCGGCGGGAATGGCCACACCGGATTTCAATGACAGGGTCGCGTCGACGCCGGTATCGGTCAGTGCGACGCTCTCGATGCGGCCGACTTCGGTTCCCCGGTAGGTGACGTTGCCGCTGGAGTAGAGGCCGGCGGCTGCAGGTAGGTGCAGCGTGACGCGGTAATGCCCTACTCCGAACAGGTAATTGGGAAGCCCCATGTAGTGGAAGGCCATCACGGAGACGGCGATCAGGGTACCGGTGGTGAAGACCGCCATCTGTGCGACGACGCGCCTGGGCAGATACACGTCAGGGCCCCTGATCGACTTTGTAGGGAACGACCAACGGATTGGCCGCGGTGTAGGGGCTGGGTAGCTGCCCGATGGTGCGACCCCATTGCATTTCCAGCTCGGTGAGTTCGCCCTCGAACCGGGTGCCGGTGAAGAACGAGGAATCCAATCGGCTGAGGGTCAAGTCGATGACCGCGGTCAGGTTGGCGTAGTCACCGCGGATCCATTTGGTCAGCGTCTCCTTCGGGAACGGGTAGGTGGGCAGCACGCTCAGGGCGCGCGTCAATGCCGGACCGGCGTCCGCCAAGCGACTTCAGCACCGGGGCGATGTCGGACAGCTCGCGCACCAGCGCGCTCTTCGTCTGGTCGATCGGAGTCGCGGCCAGCGCGGAGAACTGACCGAGTTGGGTCACGGCGTCGGCGATGTTCTGGCGTTGATCGTTGAGCACGGCGAGCGCATCGGGGATGGTCTTGAGCGCCTTGTCGACGACCGGTTTCTGTTCGGCGATCTGACCGACGAGGTTGTTGAGACTCTCGGCGGCGGCGATGATGTCGCCCTTTTGATCGTCGAGGTACCCGACGTAGGTGTCGAGTTGTCCGATGAGGCTGCGCAGGTCGTCGGCGCGGCCGGCGAACGCCGTGCTGAACGCTTCGGTGATGTCCTGGACCTGGCCCACTCCCCCACCGTTGAGGACGAGGGAGATCGCCGCCAGCGTCTGCTCGGTGCTCGGGAAGACTCCCGCGGCCGACAACGGAATCAGTGACCCGTCGTGCAGCCTTCCCTCCGGAGGGGAGGTGGTCGGGGGTGCGAGTTCGACGTGCAGGGAACCGAACAGGCTGGTCTGTCCCAGTTTGACCGTCGCGTTGGCCGGCAGATCGACGTCACCGTCGAGCGACATGGTCAGCAGCGCATGCCAGCCCTGCATGTCGACCCTCGTCACGTTGCCAACGGTCACGTCACCTACGCGGACCCGCGAATTGGGCTGCAAGTTGGTCACATTCGGCAACTGGGCTTGGACGGTGAACGACCCCGGCCCGCCACCCGCAGTCCCTGGTAGCGGCAATGAGTTCAATCCGTGCCAGTCGCAGCCCGACGATCCCGCCAGCGCCATCGCGATGACCACACCAACGGCTGTCCTGCGTAGTCGCTTCATCGCCTCTCGTCGAATCCTCACCGGCCACCTCCGGACGGCACCATCAAACCGGTCAAGCCAGCGGACGGATCTGTCGGCTCGGATTGCGCAGGCGCCTCGGCGGCCAGCGGCGCATCGGTTGGCGGTTGCCCGTCGGCCGCTGGAGACATCGCGGCGTTCGGCGGTTGCGGCGGAACGTAGTCCGGGCGCATCCAGTCCTCACTGTAGGTGAGTTCGTTCGGCCGCGCGTTGGGGCCGACGATCGGGTTGAGCCCAAGCGGCAAGAAGTTGTACTGGCGGTTCTTCACGATCGGAGCGAGATACTGCGCGCACAACTTGGCCGACTGTTCACCACCCATCCTCGAGGCCGCTTGAATTGCCCCGCAGAGGAACGTGATCGGGTTCTGGAAGTTGTTGACCGATAATGCCCCGGTCAGCGTGCCTTGAGCAGGTTGGTAGATGTTGAGGAAGTTCTGGAACGTGCTCGGTGCGACGTGCAGCGCGTCCTTGATGACGGGGATGCTGTCGTGCAGCGCCTGCGACACCGAGCCGAGTTTGTCTGCTGTGACGCCCAAGGATTCGCGGTTGTCGTTGACGAAACCGGCTAGTTCACCGGCCAGATCACCCAGGTCATGCACGGCGTTGCCGACCTCGTTGGGGTCGTTGGCGACCAGGTTGGTGACAGACGCCAGGTTCTGGTTCAGCTGGGCGAGCAGATCGCTGGAGCCTTGCAGCGCCGACACCAGCAGGGACAGGTTCTTCAGTGTGGTGAACAGGTCGTCACTGTGATCGCCCAGCGCTGAGATCGCTTGGGAGAGTTTGATGATGGTGTCACGAATGGTGGGGCCTTGGCCGCGCAGGTTGTCGGCGGTGGTGTTGATCAGCGCGCCCAGCGGGCTGACGCCTCCCGGCTGGGTGGGCTGCAGGGCCTCGTTGAGTTTCTGCAGCTGCTGGCGGAAGTCGTCGAACTCCACGGGCACCGCGGTGCGGTCCCGGGGTATGACGGTGTGGTCGGCCATCACCGGCCCCGAGGTGTAGGCCGGGGTGAGCTGAATGGCCCGCGAGGTGACCAGCGACGGCGAGAGAATCACCGCCTTGGCGTCGGCGGGCACCCGGATGTCGTCGTCGAGCCAGAAGCTGATCTTGACCTGCTCCGGCTGCGGTTCGATCTCGTCGATCTCGCCGACCGGCACACCCACGATGCGCACCTCGTCGCCGACGAAGATGCCGTTGCTGTTGTCGAAGTAGGCCACTAGATGGGTGCGCCCGGCGCTGCCGTAATCCTTTAGGACCACGACGATCCCGGCAACCAATGCCACAGCCAACACAGCAGCCAGCACGATTCGGCCGTTGCGTGTTCTCATTGGCCTCCCTCCGAAGGCATCGGAGTCGGTGCCGGCTCACCCGGGGCCGGTTCGAACACCGCGCTCGGCGTCGGCGCAGGAGGCACGGCGGCGGGCGGCCCGGGCGGCGGTCCGCCCGGTGGCGGCGCGGGCGGCGGCTCGCGGTAGGGGTAGCAGCCGGTCGGGCCGGGCAGCGGCAGGCCGGGTGGGCCACACCCAGGGTCGCCTGGGTTGCCGGTGATCGCGTCGGGCAGGGTCAGCCTCGGGTCGCCGGCCTGGCCGGTCCGCGGATACGGCACCGGCAGCGGAGGGGTGCCCGGCTGCCCGACCTGCGGGTCGACGCGCTGCGATGGCAACAGCGTGTTGGGGTCGAGGCCGAGGTCGGAGAACGCTGCGTCGACGAACGGCTGCACGAACTGGCCGGGCAGCAGGTTGGAGAGGTAGGCCTTGAAGAACGGGCCCGACCCCACCGACTCGCCCAGCGAGGTCGCATAGTCGCGCAGCCCCGCGAGCGCTTCCTGCACCTTGACCTTGCGGTTGTCGACGATGGTGAGCACACCGTTGAGCCGATCCAGCGCGGGTTTCAGCGTGGCGCGGTTGTCGGCGATCAGACCGCTCATCTGCCGGCTGAGCGCCGAGAAGTTGTTGGAGAGCTGATCCAGTGCGCTGCTTTGGCTTTCCAGCTGCACCAGCAGCGCGTTGGTGTTGGCGACCAGGCTGACGATCTCGTCGCTGCGTTGGGCCAGGATGCCGGTGGCCTTGTTGGCGTTGCCCAGCAGCGAGCGCAGTTGTGCGTCGCGTTCGTCGAGGGTCTGAGAGAACCGCGCAACGCCGTCCAACGCGGCCCGTAGCTGGGGCGGGGTGTCGGCGAAGGTTTGCGACAGCACGGTCAGCGAGCTGGACAGCTGGTCGGTGTCCAGGCCGCTGATGGTCGCCGAGAGGTCTCCGATGGCGTCGGGAAGTTGATACGGCGAGGTGGTGCGTTCCAGTGAGATGGTGCCGTCCTGTGTGCCGTCGCCGCGCGGTGTCACTTCCAGAACCTTGGAGCCCAGTAGCGCCTTGGTCTTGATCGCGGCCTCGGAGCGATCGCCGACGCGGATGTCGCCGTCGACGTCGAAGGTGACCAGGGCACGCGAATCCTTCAGCGAGATGCTCTTGACCTCGCCGACCTTGAAACCCGCGACCTGCACGGCCGCACCGGTTTTCAGACCACCCGCGTCGGCGAAGTACGCCGTGTAGGTGTGTCCGCGGGTGAAGGAGACCACGTCTCGAAACTGCAGTGCGCCGATCACCAGCGCGGCGAGCACGACCGCACCGATGACGCCGAGCACGACGGGGTTGCGCTCGGAGAAGGGTTTCATCGGTTCGCGTTTACCGAAGGGCTTCTTCATCGCGGCGTGCACCTGCCCGAATCCTGGCCGGCCAGCTTGACGAACACCGGCTGTCCGCCCTTTCCGTTCATCTTGAGCACCAGGTCGCAGAGGTAGAAGCTGAAGTAGTCCCCGGTCAGGGCTTGGCGGCCAACCACCTTGTAGGCATCGGGCAGGGTGTTGAGGAAGTCGTCGAAGAAGTCCTTGTCATTGAGCACCGTGGTGGCCACCCGATCGGTCTGGGTCACGGTTTCCTTCAACGGCGGACGGGCTTGGGCGAGCAGGTCGGCGATCGACCCCGCGGCCGCGTTGGCGTAGGCCAGCCCATTGCTGAGATCCTGCTTGCGGGCCGCCAGGCCTTCCACGAGCGACGACAGCGAGTCGACGGCTTTGGCGAACTGGTCGCCCTGGCCGGCCAGCGAACCGAGCACGGTGTTCAGGTTGACCACCACTTGTCCGATCAGCTGATCCCGGTCGGCCAGTGTGCTGGTCAGCGCCGCGGTCTGGGTCAGGAACGAGCCGACGGTGGCACCTTGGCCTTGAAACGCCGAGATCAGTTCCCCGGACAGTGCATTGACCTGATCGGGGTCCAGGGCGCGAAACAGTGGCCGGAAGCCGCCGATCAAGGCGTCCAAGTCAAGAGCGGGAGCGGTGTGGTCCAAGCCGATGGTGGCACCGGGATTGAGCCTGCGGGTTCCGCCCGTCCCCTCCATCAACTCGAGGTACCGCCCGCCGATCAGGTTGTCGTAGCGGATCGCCGCGCGACTGCCCTCGGTCAACATGACGGCATCGTTGGCGCTGAACTGTACGGAGGCGGTGTTGTCGTGATTGACCGAGATGTGGGTGACCTTGCCGACCTCGACTCCGGCGACGCGGACGAAGTTGCCTCCTGCCAGCCCGCTGACGTTGTCGAAGATCGCGGTGTAGGTCTTGCCCTCCTGGAACCGGAACTGGGCGTAGATCGCCAGCAGCGCAAAGGTTCCCAAGAGGCACACCACGACGAACACCACGAGGCGGACGACCGCGCCAGAAAGATTGTCTCTCACTGGTTCCTTCCTTGGCCTGGGGTCACGGCGATGGTGCCGCCGGAACCGGCACCGGGGTCGCCGGCGGATTGGGTTGCATCTCTGCAGGGTTCGGCACCACGAAGGGCTCCGAACCGGCTGGTGGCGGACCGGGTTCCCTCGGCAGGCCGGGCGGCGGTGCCGGCGGCTCGCCCGGGTAGAGCGGAGCACCGTCGGGGCCGTACATCGGTGCACCGTAGGGCGGAGCGCCCGGGTACGGAATCGGGCCGGGTGCAGCCCCGCGATCTTGTCCACGCAGTGTCGGGGGCTTGGGAATCCCTCGGGTGACTGGGAATAGATCGGTGTAGAACGGGCGTCCGATGCCGGGGTTGGGTCGGATGTCGACCCCGGTGCCCCACCCGGTGTTGGTCACCAGATCGCGGACGGGGAAGTTCTTCGCCACGTCGGGTAGCGAACCGCAGCCCGGCTTCCCGCCAGGACCGCCCTTGGCGCCGGTGATGGGCAGGTTGTCGGGATACCGATACTGATCGTCACCGAAAAGTACTGCCGCGTCGACGATCAACGACTTGCCATTGTCGCCGCCGGTCATGCCGTAGTAACCGGTGTCCAGCAGGGTCTTCGCGCCGAGCAACAGGCAGGTGTACTCCGGGTTGTACTTGTTCAGCAACGCCGTCGTCGGCTGCAGGTCGTTGATCGCCCGAATGAAGTTGTCCCGGTTGGGTGCCAGCAGGTTCACGCCGCTGTTCGCGAACCCGGTGATGTTCAGCAGCAAGGAATCCAGCTGTTTCGCCTGCCGGGTGATGGTGGTGCTCGTCGTGCTCGCCGCGTCCAGGGTGGTCAGGATGTCCTGCGCCGCCGCGCTGTAGGTGTCGGCGAAACCCTTGAGCGAGCGGAAGTCGGCGCGGATGGTCTCCGAACGCGGATTCAATTGGAGCAGAACCTCATTGAGTCCGGTGGTGGCCTCACCGATCCGCTCCCCCTGGCCGCGCACGCCCTGCGCCAGGGCGGAGAGGATGGCGTTGAGCTTCGCCGGGTCGATCTGATTGAGCAGACCCACCAGGTTCTCGAACACGGTGTTGACTTCGGTGCTGACGTTCTCGGACTGCAGCACCGCGCCGGCGGAGAGCCGCTTCGGGCTGGGGTCGGTGGGATAGACCAGCTCCACGTACTTCGCACCGAAGATGGTCGTGGCCCGGACACGGGCCGCCACGTTGGCCGGAATGAACTTGAGCTGATCGGGAAACAGGTTGAGTCTCAGACTGACTGGGGTCGTACCACCGGTGACGGTCTCGACCTCGCCGACCTGCACACCCCGTAACTTGACCTTGGCGCCGACGTCCATGACCAGTCCACTCCGGTCGGACACCAGAGTCACGGGGACGAAGGAAGTGAAGGTCTGCCGGAAGGCGCCCATGGTCGCGTAGACGAACACGACGATCACTGCGAACAGTGCCAGCGCCGACCATAGCCGGGACGCGCGGGTTTCGCCCCACCCCGTCGCCGCCATGCTCAACCCGCCAAGTTGAAGTGGCCGGTCTGACCGTAAATGGCCAGGGAGACGAACAACACGACGACGGACGCGGTGATCATCGAGGTGCGTACCGCGCGCCCCACGGCCTCACCGACCCCGGCCGGACCGCCGAATGCGGTGTAGCCGTAGTAGGTATGGACCAACATGATCACGACCGACATCACGAGCGCGAGCACGAAGGACCACAGCAGATCCGTCGTGGACAGGAACGTATAGAAGTAGTGGTCGTAGACACCGGTCGACTGTCCGTAGAACAAGGTGGTGCCGAAGCGGGCGGCGAAGAACGCCGTCATTACCGCCACGCAGTACACCGGGATGACGACCACGACGCCCGCGGCCACCCGAGTCGACGCCAGATAGGCCACCGAGCGGATGCCCATCACTTCCAGCGCGTCGATCTCCTCGCTGATCCGCATCGCACCGATCTGCGCCGTCGCGCCCGCGCCGATGGTCGCCGCCATGGCGATTCCGGCGGTCAGCGGCGCGATGAGGCGCACGTTGAAGAACGCCGACGCGAATCCGATCAGCGCCTCCACGCCCACCTGGGAGAACTGGTTGTAGCCCTGCACCGCGACCAGCGCGCCGGTCGACAGCGTCAGGAACCCCACGATGGCGGTGGTACCACCGATCATCACCAAAGCACCTGTACCCAAACTCATTTGGGCGACCAGCCGGATCAACTCCGCGGTGTAGCGGGTCACCGCATCACCGATCGACACCACGGTCTTGGCGTAGAACACCGCCTGCCCGCCAATCCGGTCGACACCGTCGGTAAAACCCCGTGCCGCTCGCGCAGTACGTGGAAGCCGCAGCGCCACGAGCGTTGCCGCACTCATGGCATCACCTGAAAGCCGACGGCGGTGACGATCACGTTGATCACGAACAACGCGACGAAGGAGAACACCACCGTCTCGTTGACCGCATTGCCGACACCGGCGGGACCGCCGCCCACCGATGTACCCATGTAACAGGCGATCAACCCGGCGGTCAGCCCGAACAGGGTCGCCTTGATCAAGGCGACGACGACGTCGGTCAACCCGGTGATCAGGGTCATCCCCGCGACGAAGGCACCAGGGGTGACGTGCTGAAAGTACACCGAGAAGAAGAAGCCTCCGGCCAACCCGACCAGAATGACCAGCGACGACAACAGCAGTGCGACGGTCGTCGCCGCGAGCACGCGCGGCACGACCAGCGACTGAATCGGGTTGATCCCCATCACCCGAAGGGCGTCGAGTTCTTCGCGAATGGTGCGGGCGCCCAGATCGGCGCACATCGAGGTAGCCCCGGCGCCGGCGACCACCAGCACCGTCACGATGGGACCGGTCTGGTTGACGGTGCCCAGCGAGGCGCCGGTGCCCGAGAAGTCCGCCGCCCCGAACTCCACGAGCAGGATGTTGAAGGTGAACACGGTCAACACGGTGAACGGGATCGACAACATCAACGTCGGCACCAACGACACCCGCGCCACGAACCACGTCTGCAACAGGTACTCACGCCACGCGAACGGCCGTCGGAACATGCACACGAACGTGTCCAACGCCATGGCGAAGAAGCCACCGAGCCCCC
Organism: uncultured Actinomycetota bacterium; assembly: GCA_963849055.1. GTDB lineage: Bacteria > Actinomycetota > Actinomycetes > Mycobacteriales > Mycobacteriaceae > Mycobacterium. Next base: position 119,158 of record CAWKFI010000006.1, on the reverse strand, counting down.
GGAACGGCTTCGCGGCCAACCCGATCGACGTCACCTACCGGCCGCATCTGTGGTGCTAGTCATCGGACGTTCCTTTTCCTTGGCGATGGCGTCGATCTGAAGCCTGCCGAGACGGTGACACTCGGGTGACACGGGACTTGTGCCACTTTGCCCGCCCGTTCCGGATAGTGATGTCCAGTTTCTGGACACTTCGCTGGCGCCGCGTGGCGCCGGGCGAATTGATTGCGCTCTGCCTTCGGGCAAGTTTTCCCTCGCAAAGTAGCCACCGGTCGACACCACTTAGCGAACCATTTGCACTGGCGGAATGGACTTTGAATCAACGCTTTCGCGCACTGCCGCCCATCGGAAGAGGCGGGGGTACGTTGGGCCGCGCTGCCGGAGCACGAGGCGAAGGTGTCGGTTGGTTGGGCCGGAATGTGACGGCTTCGTTGGTCACCCAGCAAGCGCACAACTCGGATCGAACTCGTGGAACATGACATCACCGACCTGCGTCCCTCTCAAGTCTTGACTATCACTGCGACCGGGATCTAGTGACCCGGCTCACTGTTCGAATTGAAAGTAAACTAAAAAACGTCCCAGAACGCAAGTACGGCCGGATGCGATGAACCGCCGATCGGAGTGATACCTGGCAAACCGACGATTGACGCTACCGTCAGTCGAGTCGCAGACCGCCTGACGTGTCGCACACCGACCTGAACGCAAGTGACGCTGCTCGATCATTTCCGGGCATCGACGCGCAATGCCCGCCGCGGCACTGTGCTCAACGCGAGCAGGCCGCACAGGGAACCTGGGTGCTTCAGCGTGCGATGTTGGAAACGCCATCAGAGCCGACGGCGGCGAAATCGCCATACCCACGGGAAGTCTCGTCGTCATTCGCCGTCCCCGTCAACGTCGCCGTCGCCAAAGCCGCTGAGCACGGTGTCAGCAAGGGGAACTATGTGCGAGACCATCCGACCGCGACGGACTACGTCGAACGATTCGCCTGCCGCCACCCTGTCGAAGTAGCACCCGGCGCTGTTACGAAGCTGCCCTAGACCGATTCGTCTGACTCATTCGTTCGCCTTGCTCACCAGGATTGCCCTTCGGAACGGGTCGAACGTATTCGAGCCCCGTCCAGCCATGCCAACAGCCATCGAATTCATTCCCGCCACGAGCCTGATACATAATTTAGCCCACAATAAAATTGAAATGAGGGCAACGGGGGTCACATACGGCGTCACGACCGATACTCGGCATCCCGCCTGTGCCAGGAGCCCGGGACGTGGCCCCGGTGCTGACGGAGACGGGTATCTGATGGCCGGCAAAGGGTGTGGGTTCTTCGCCCGCAATGGGCGGGCGTGAGATAGCGGTTGTGGACCGCCGCCGCCTGCGCATCGATTCGCGCCAGCCGGCGATTGCGGTGGCGATCGTGACCGCTAGCGGAATGTAAAGCGGCGGCGGCACGAGGAGAAAGATCAAGAGACTCCAGGGAATATCCGACACGGATTCATAGACCTTCCTTCGCCGCGGCGATCCAGGCGACGTTGTCGTGGTGTCTCAGATGCCACATACGGGAGACCTGAACGACGTCAGATGCGGGGTCGCAAGGGATCCGACAAGCGCGTCGCGGCCGTCGTGCCCACCGAAGGTCAAACTCGTCGGCAGCACTAGCGGGCCAGCGACGGCGCACCCTCCCATTAGCTCCTGCGTCGCCAGCCCCTCGGCCTGCGCGGTGAGCAACCTCCTGAGCGCCTGCTCATTGACATCTTCGTAGACGATGTGCAGAGAACCGTCGGCGGTGATGATGTAGAGGCCGTTGCGGCAGATGATCGTCACCCAGATGTTGCCGTCTGCGTCGAAGGTGAAGCCGTCCGGGAACGCACCCTCGCCTAGGTCGTCGGGCCCCACGACCTCGCGCTGGCCCAGCGAGCCGTCGGCGCTGATGGCGAAACGAATGATGCGGCGCTGCAGGGATTCCGCCGCGTAGAGGTAATCGCCGTCGGGGGAGACCTTCACCTCATTGGTCAGGTGCAGGCCGTCGGCCACCACTCGGGCGCCGCGATCGTCCAGCAGCACGATTTGCCCTTTCGCCGGGCCGCGTAGGGCTTCGTCCCACGGGAGGTCCGTGGTCATTACTGAGATCCATACTCGGTCGCCGTCGACGCAGGGGTAGTTGACCGCGCCGATCGGAAGGCCGTCGATTTCCTTGAGTAACACGGTGGTTGTGCCATCCGGATCAATCGCGTAGACCGTTCCGTCATCCAGTCCGGCAACCACGAAGCTTCCGTCCTGGCGCCTGCTGAACCCGTTCGGGGTGCCGATTCCCGATCCCAGCAGCGTGGGTTCACCGGCCGGCGATACGAAGCTGACGCCACCTCGTGCATCCGAGGCCCAAATCCCATCGTCGTCGCTCCACACGCATTCTGGCCGCGACAGCCCGTCCCCGAATCGACCGAAATCCGCTTGCTGCAACGTGAAGTCACGGATGTCCACGAACATCATCTCCTCGGCCTGGCGTAGAGCGAATCGATCAGGGCTGCATACTTGTCGGCGATCGGCCGTCGCTTGAGTTTCATTGTGGGAGTGAGCTCGTCGCTGTCGGGCAGCCAATCGGTGACCATCAACTGCCACGCCTTGATCTGTTCGACCCGTGATAGCCGCGCATTGCCCGCTTCGACTTCCTCGTCGACTGCGGCGAGCACGTCGGGATCGCGACTCAACGCCGCATAGTCAAGGTCGGCCTTTCTGTGCTCGTCCGCCCAGGTGCCAAGGGCGTCGACGTCGAGTACGAGAAGGGCCACGTTGTAGGGGCGTCGGTCGCCGATGGCGCATGCCTGACCGATCAGGGGGCCCGCGGTCTTGAGCACTGCCTCGATGGCCAGCGGCGACATGTTCTTGCCGCCGGAGTTGATGATGAGTTCTTTCTTGCGGTCAATGATCGACAGGTAGCCGTCGTCGTCGAGCACTCCGATGTCGCCGGTTTGCAACCACCCATCGACGATCGTCTCGGCGGTGAGTTCCGGCTGATTCCGGTAGCCACTCATCAGCATCGGACCGCGTGCGTAGACTTCGCCGTCGTCTGCCAGGCGCAGTTCGACGCCGGGAAGCGGTAGCCCGACGGTGCCGATCCGTCGGGCACCCGGCGGATTCGCGGTCAGGATGCCGCTCGTCTCCGACATACCCCAGACCTCGCAGATCGGTAGGCCCAGATCCTCGAAGTAGCGCAAGGTGTCTGGCGCAAGCGGTGCTGCACCCACGATGAGGATCTCGACCTCATCGAGCCCGAGCTTTGTGCGGACGGCATGCTTGGCGTCTTCGGGAAGGCGTGCCGGCTCCGTGATGCCCTGAGCCTCCAAGCCAGCGCGCAACTTCTCCCACACCCGAGGCACCGAGCCCCAAACGGTCGGATGCACTTGAGCGGTAGTCGCCATAAGGTTCGCGATGTCCCGCACACAGGTCAACTCGGCACCCAGCGTCATCCACCAGCAGTGCGCGGACCACCGATCGGCCACATGGGCTGAGGGCAGGTAGGACAACATCCGCCCACCCGGCTGCACACCCGTCACGTCGGTGATCGCATCCAGTAGGTGCAGCATCGCGCGATGCGTGAGCTCAACCGGTTTCGGATGACCCGTCGTCCCGGATGTCCAGATGATGGTCAACGGTGCGTCCGGCTCGACATCGCGCCATCGGGAGACGAAGTCAAAGTCGTCGGGCGGTTCAGGTAACGCATCGAGCCGTTCGACGTCGATGATGTGTTCGACCGCGGTGCCTGCCGCGGCCTCCCGTATCCGAGGCAGCAGGTCCGCTTCGGCGATGACGACCTTGCTGTGTGCTTGGGTCAGCAGGCGGTGAATCTGTTCAGGGGCCGATGTCAGATAGACGGACCACGGTGTGGCGCCCAGATGGAACGCCGCGGCGTCGACGAGATTGAACTGCGGACGGTTGCGCAGCGCCAAGGCAACGGTGTCACCCTTCGCCACACCGAGGCCGGCCAAACCACCGGCGATGCGGTCCACGTCGCGACCCACTTCCGCCCAGCTCCACTGCTCGCCGGACTCCGAGTCGACCAGCGCTCGCGAATCACCCCTGGCAGCGACGGAGGCCTGAAACGCCTCACAAAGCGTTCCGTAGTCGCGTGCATGTGCTCGCAAGAGGTGCGGTTTGCGACCAGTGATCAGCGTCTTCGCCATCCTTGCGCACTCCTTCGTCGGGCGTGGTCAACGCACGTACTACTCGGTATGGCTGTGCTTCATACGGACGGGTATGAGAATAGACCCGTGCGAATATTTCCGCAAGGGTCAGGTCGTCCATGAGGATTCACGGCCTCACACGCCTTAGTTCTGCTACGTATGTTTTAATACCCAACAGTATATACGCTGAACGAAGGGGTTACCCATGGGCCAACGCACCGCCCTTGTCACCGGATCTAGCGGCGGCATCGGGACGGCGATTGTCGAACGGTTACGCGCTGAGGGCCTGCGAGTGATCGCACTCGATATTGCCGGCGACGTCGACCTGACTGTCGATATTGTCCGCGATCCGCTGCCGGCCGAAGTCTTCGACCACATCGACGTATGCGTGAGCAACGCCGCGATCGTCGACACGATCGCTCCCGCCCACAGCGATGTCCGATCGAGAAATGGCAGCGCGACATCGATGTCAATCTCACTGGCGCATTCCGCGTCGATCCAGGCCTGTCTGCCCGGCATGCGGGCAGCGTCGATACGGCCGCATCGTCGCGATGTCGAGTTTGGCCGGCCGTACCGGGCTGTCCGGTCAAGGTCGCCTACGCGGCGTCCAAAGGCCGGCTGCAAAGCGCGGTCAAGACCGTCGCCGCCGAGAACCGCGAGCTACGGTATCACCGCTAACTCCGTACTACCGGGGTTCGTCGCTGACACCGGCGCGTGCAGGCACTTCCGGCATGCAGTGCGCGTACCGCTGGTACTGCGCGGCGATACCCATCGAGACGGCCATGCGATGCCGGCCGGAGGTCGCCGACCTCATCGCGTTCCTTGCAGCGGCGAGAGCACTGCCTACATCACCGGCCAGGAAATCGCCATCGACGGCGGGCTTAGCCTGCACCAGGCTGACGTTCGGCGCCGATCGTGACGAGGGCCGATGACCGCAACCCGCAACACAGACCCCGTCGTGGCCGAGCGCTCGGCGCTCGATCCCGAAACGGCGCGCCATGCCGTCGATGCCGCCGACCTTCGAGCTCTGCTGATGATGGTGTATCACCACACGGGCAATTGCTCACTGGCTCACCGAGCGCTTCCGGCCGAAACGAGACGTTAGATTGATCGCGCCCGAAGACGCGGGCCTGCCCGAGGACGTGCAGGCGCGAGATGCGCGCACCGCCGCAACGCGATGTCCTGGCCACCGGAAGAACCACTGCGCGGTGACCGCAAGCCGAACGACACGCAATGTTCAGCGAGATGATGAGTTTTGCGTTGAACGAAGACGTTCCTGCTGAGTACGTGCCGATGATGCGCGAGCAGATGGGGTTTTGCGTCGTTGTTGGCTCGCCGCTGGATCCTCCGAGACGGTCGCACGGACTGCAGCCCTACCGGTCCTCGTCGTGGGCGCGGGCGAGAGCGGGATCGCGCTCGGAGCGCATCTCGAGCGATCTCGGCATCGAATACCAGATCATCGAACGCGCTGACATCGAGCGGTGGCACCTGGCGTGACAACATCTACCCCGGCGTGCGCGCGTCGACACCCCGAATCACGCCTACTCCTACTCATTTGGGCCCCGTTATCGCGTGGACCGCGCTTCTTCTCTGCGCGTGCCGAGATCGAGGATTACCTTCACACGTGCAGCCGACCGCCTTCGGCGTAGAGGAGCACAGATCAGCTTCGGCACACGCTGCGTCGTCGGCCGACCTGGGATGACCGCTCGGCCTTGCTGGCGAGGTCGCTAGTTGCGACGGCCGCGGTCAACAGCGCGTGGTGCAGCGTCGATTCCTTGGTCAGCGCCATCGGACCGTTCGGACCAGCCCGTCAGATCCCGCCATCCGGGGTATCGACAGCTTCGCCGGGCCAGGTCTTCACTCAGCCGCACTGGCCTGCGCGATCTGAGCGTGTCACGGACAGTCCGTGGCCGATCATCGGCACTGGCGCCTCCGTGCATGCAGATCGCCCCTGAGATCGCCGACGAGCGCGCTCGGATTAACCATCTTCCAGCGCACGCCGCAGTGGGTACGGCCCAATCCCCGGCTTCCGCGAGCGCATCGACGAGCATGTGCAGGCGCTGCTGCGAGGATGAGCCCTACTACGCGGCCTGGTACCGGTTCATCGATGCTGTGGCGCTACGGCGACGGCCTGCTCGCCGACCTTGCGCAAGGATCCCGCCTGGCCCCACCCATGAGCGCTCGATGAACAAGATCAACGATCGCCATCGCCAAGCAGATGACCCAACACATCCATGACGGTGCTGGCCGATCGCCCCGATCTTCGATCGCCAAGTGCGTGCCCGAGCTATCCGCCATACGGTAAGCGGATTCTGCTCGACAACGGGTGGTATGAAACGCTTCTCAAACCAAACGTCGAACTTGTTCACCGCAGCCCGATCGAGCGCCATCGAACCCCACGGGTGTCCGCCTCATCGACGGCTCGCTCAGCTCAAGTCTGACTTCACTCGTATTCGCAACCGGTTTCGACGTATCGCAGAAACGCCTCGATGTATCGACATCCACGGTAGCGGCGGTGTCACGTCTGGCCGACGACCGGTGGGCGCAAAGGCATTGGCGCATACCTGGGCATCACCGTTCCCGAACTTCCCGAACTTCTTCATCATGCAGGGACCGACCACCGGACTTGCACACGGAGGAAGCCTCATCTTCACCTCGGAAATGCAGGCCCGCTACATCGGTCTTGGCGATCTGCCACGCGCAACGACTCCGACATCGCCGCGATCGAACCTCAAAGCAGTCAATCTATGACCGCTACATCGAGCGCGTCGACGCCGAACACGCGCATCTCGTCTGGAGCTCATCCCGGAATGACTGCCCTTCTATCGCGACGCCTTCGGCAAGATCCGCACTGTGCTGCCATGGCGGATGGTCGACTACTTCCACATGACCCGTCGCCCGGATCTCACCGACTTCGAGCTCACCCATGCCACGCCGCACCGCCGCGAAGGTGTCGCATGAAGCTACTCCTTGACTCCCAGCGCTCGGAGAGCGACCTGCGTCATCTGCTCGACGAGGGCAGCGCGGGTGGCCAGGTCTTCGGGATGGGCCCAGGTCCACATGAACGAGATCATTCCGGTGACGGCGCGCGCGGCGATGAGCGGATCCCCGGCGACGAACACACCTTCCCTGCATCCGAGGGCGATCAGCTCACTCACCCGATCGTCGACTTCGGCACGAATCGCCAAGGTCCGCTTGCGATCTACGTCACGAAGGGTGCTGACTTCGCTGGCATAAACCGCCAGGTACTTGCCGTGGTCGATCACGATCTCGGTAAGGCGCCTGCAGAAGATGCGCATCTTGTCCACGGTGGAGCCGACGAGGTCGTCGCTGTCGGCGATTGCCGAGAGGGTCAATTCGGCGCCGGTCGTGCAGACGTCATCGAGGATCGCGGCCTTGTCTTTGAACTGGTAGTAGACGAACTGCTTCGAGACACCGAGCACGCTGGCGATCGCGTCCACCGACGTTCCGTGGTAGCCGTTCCTGAGGAACAGTTCGACCGCGGCGTCGAGAATCTGCTTGCGCTTGAACTCAGCGATGTCGCCCTTGATGGAGCCCTTCGCGGGTTTCTGCCGGCCGTACCGTCACGCGCCATCCCGTACCATGTGGTGAACTCCCAGTATTCTATACGGTCTCTTAATGTACTTATCGGTACAGGTGGATGCTGGCCCCAAGAACCGCCACGGCTGTCCTGTCACTTCATGACGACCGTACGGTACACGAATCTCCCACGAACTTCAGAATGATGCGTAAGCCATTTCGATGAGGATTCCGCAAAGCGGCGAGTAAAGAGCCGTTCGCGCACTCACCGATGCGCGGCACAGCCGTGGGAGTGCCTGCCAGCCGTCTGGGCCCCCGCTGGGTAACATCGGCATATGGCGCGGGCGAAGGATACGACCGGTGTAGCCGTTCTGCCGACTGGCGACGGCGAACCGGACTCTAAGTCTGCGCTCACCCGACGACGAATCCTCGACGCGGCGGCGCACGTTCTCAGCGTCAAGGGTTACGGCGGCCTGCGCCTGACCGACGTCGCCGCCGAAGCCGAGATCCAGGCACCGGCGATCTACTACTACTTTCCCGGTCGTGAAGATCTCATCGAAGAGGTGATGTGGGCGGGCATCGCCGAGATGCGCGAGCACGTCATCGGCATCCTCGACGCCCTGCCCGCCAAGGCGTCCGCGCTGGACCGGATGATGGCCGCCGTCGAGGCCCACCTGCGCCACGCGTTGGAGATCTCGGACTACACGACGGCATCGATCCGCAATTCCGGACAGGTGCCGCAAGCGATCCGGCAGCGCCAGATCCTGGAAGAGGAACGTTACGGCGAGGTTTGGCGCATGTTGGTCAATGATCTGGCACGCTCCGGAACGCTGCGTCCCGAGCTGGACCTGTACATCGCACAGATGCTGGTGTTGGGCGCGCTGAACTGGACCGTGGAGTGGTGGGATTCCCGCCGCGGGTCCGTCGATGCAGTGGTCGCGAACGCGCAGACCCTGGTCCGGCACGGCCTCACCAACGCCCGCGCCAGCAAGCGCAGATAGCGGTCGACCTCGCCCGCGTGGCCGCCGCAGATTGATCGCTAGTTTAATCTGTGTTAAAAACAATCGAGCTAGGCCGCTACCTCGTTCGCTCGTATCGTCTTTCGCCGCGCGACGACGCAGGCCCGGCCGATGAACCGACGCAAGCTCGGAAAGGCCGACATGACCACCGCTCTCGACGTCGAGGAATCCCTGCTGGTCGAGACGGTGCGCGACTTCGTCGATCGCGACGTCAAGCCGACGGTTCGCGACGTCGAGCATGCGAACGAATACCCCGAAGCCTGGATCGAACAGATGAAGCGCATCGGGATCTACGGGCTGGCCATCCCCGAGGAGTACGGCGGCGCACCGGTGTCGATGCCGTGCTACGTCGACGTCACCCAGGAGTTGGCCCGCGGCTGGATGAGCCTGGCCGGCGCGATGGGCGGGCACACCGTGGTCGCCAAGCTGATCACGTTGTTCGGCACCGAAGAACAGAAGCGCGCCTATCTACCCGCGATGGCGACCGGCGACCTGCGGGCCACCATGGCGCTGACCGAACCCGGCGGCGGTTCGGACCTGCAGAACATCACGCACGGTCGCCCGCACCGACGGCGACGACCTGGTGATCAACGGAGCCAAGACGTGGATCAGCAATGCCCGCCGATCGGGCCTGATTGCGTTGCTGTGCAAGACCGATCCGGCCGCGACGCCCAAGCACAAGGGCATCTCCGTGGTTCTGCTGGAGCAGGGAACCGCCGGGCTCTCGGTGTCGCGGGATCTCCCCAAGCTGGGTTACAAGGGAGTGGAGAGCTGCGAGTTGGCGTTCGACGACTGCCGCGTCGCGGCCTCGGCCATCCTGGGTGGCGCGCCGGGCAAGGGTTTCGCCCAGATGATGAAAGGCCTTGAGACGGGCCGCATTCAGGTGGCCGCGCGGGCACTCGGCGTGGCGACCGCAGCGCTGGAAGATGCCTTGGCCTACGCCCAGCAGCGCGAGAGCTTCGGCCAGCCCATCTGGAAGCATCAGGCCATCGGCCACTACCTGGCAGACATGGCGACCAAACTGACGGCCGCACGCCGGCTCACCCACTATGCGGCCGAACGCTACGACAGTGGCGAGCGCTGCGACATGGAAGCCGGCATGGCCAAGCTGTTCGCCTCCGAGACCGCCATGGAGATCGCCCTCAACGCCGTCCGAATCCACGGCGGCTACGGCTATTCCACCGAATACGACGTCGAACGTTACTTCCGGGACGCGCCGCTGATGATCGTCGGCGAGGGCACCAACGAGATCCAGCGCAACGTCATCGCCAGCCAGCTCGTCGCACGCGGCGGCATCTGACACCTCGTCGCGCCTGCCGGTTCTAGACCGCCACGTCGTCGACGAAGCGCAGAATTGCGGTCGCGACCGCTGCGGGGTCGTCGATCATCGGAACGTGTCCCACGTCGGCCATCATCTGCACCTCTGCCCCGGCGATCGCGGCCACGAGAGGCCGCCCGTAGCGGGCAAAGGGCAGCGTCCTGTCCTGAGTTCCCCAGGCGATGCGCACCGGGCAGTTGGCCGACAGCGCCTTGATCGGGCCGTTTACCCGCGCTCCTGCGATCAGCAAGCGCCAGTGCGTCACACCCTGCCATGTCCTCGAACACCGCCGCGGCCTGACTCGCGGTCAGCCTGTCGGCATGTTCTGCCATGGCGCGCAACAGGATCCGCCGCGTCCGCGGATCGGCTCCAACTCTCGGCAAGACCTTGCTGCGCCGCAGCACCGCACCGATCCGGAAGATCAGCAGCATCCGCTGCAGGTCGACGGCGCTGCTCCAGCCTCCCGCAGGCGAGAACGCCAGAACCGACCGGGCCCGCCCCCGGCGTGCCAGTTCCAAGGCAATCCATCCGCCGAGCGAGTTGCCGACGAGGTGCGCCGATCCGACGCCCGCCTCGTCGAGCTGGTCGCACATGTCCTCGGCGATTCGCTCCACCACGCTGCCGGCGCCAAGCCGCAACGGCGGTCCCCCGAGGTGTCCGGCCAGCGTCGGGGTCAGCACCGTGTGCCGGTCACCGAGGGCCGGCACGACCGACTGCCAGATCCGGGGCGAGGACGTCGCACCATGAATTAGGACGATCGTCGCGTCATCCATCGCGCCCTGCAGTCTTGGCCAGGGCCGCCTCGCGCCGCTTCGCCGCGAAGTCCAGAGCGTCGGCCCACGAACACTTCTGCCCGATCATCCGGCGGTACTTCATGATCGCGGTCTGCCCGTTCAGCGTCAGCGCGCCGACGAGACGATCGCCCTGCCGGTACAGCGCCGTCCACCGGTCACCGTCGTCGACGTCCCCGTCCACGAGCAAGACTTCCTCGGAATCTGGCACGCCGACGAACTGAATCCTCGACCCATACCAGTCCGACCAGAAGTACGGCACCGTGCCGTACGGCTTGGCATTCTCGGCGTCCAACGCGTTGCGGGCGGCGGCGGCCCCCTGCTCCGCGGCGGCCGTCCAATTCTCCATCCGCTGACGCACACCGAACATCGGGTTCAACCAGTTCGCGACGTCGCCCGCGGCATAGACGCCGGGCACACCGGTCCACAACGTCTCGTCGCACAGGACGCCGTTGTCGATCGCCAGGCCCGACCCTTCGAGCCAACTGGTACACGGGACTACGCCGATCCCGACCACCACCAGGTCGGCCTCGAGGATGGTGTCGTCGTCGAGCACGACGCGCTCCACGTGGCCGTCACCTTCGACCGCCTTCACGCCGGTGCCGCATAGCAGCGTGGTGCCGTTTCGTTCGTGCAGTGACGCAATGGCCGCGCCCATGACGGTGCCGGTGGCGCGCACCAGGGGCGTTGGCAGCGCCTCGATGACCGTGACGTCGACACCCCGCTTCTGCGCACACGAAGCCACCTCGGAGCCAATGAATCCCGCACCTATGACGACCGTTCGCGCACCGGCGTCCAGCGCCGCGCGGATGGCAAGGGAATCGTCGAGCGTGCGCAAGCCATGCACGCCGTCGAGGTGTGCGGAACCAGGGAGCGTGCGAAGCTGCGACCCCGTTGCGATGATCAAGGCGTCGTAGCCCACTTGCCGGTCCCCGACCAGTACGACCTGTCGTCCGATGTCGAGACCCGTTGCCGCAGCGCCGAGGACCAACTCCACCTTGAGCTCGTCGGCGAAGACGTCATCGCTGCGGAAGAACGGTATTGGCGCCTCGGCGCCGGCGGCCGCGACGTCGAGGAACTCCTTGGACAGCGGCGGGCGGTCGTATGGGAGGTGCCGCTCGGCGCCGATCAGGGTGATGGCCCCTTCGAAGCCGGCCTTTCGAGCGGCCTCGATTGCACGAAGTCCCGCCAGTGAGGCGCCGACGACGACCAACCGCGAGACGCTCACCGACCGCTCAGATCGCGACGTCGCACTCAACGCTCGATTCTCAGGGCCTCGGTGGGACAGCCGGCGACGGCCTCCTCGACGGACTGGAGTTCATCGTCGGTGACGTCGTCCCTCAGAAGAACGAGCTTGCCGTCGTCGTCGACCTCGAAGATGTTCGGGGCCATCGACTCACAGATACCCAGTCCAGTGCACTTGGTGAAGTCAACCGTGACCTTCATGGTCCTCCTTGCCCGATCCGGCTAGGATCGCCGCTTTCTAATAAAGATTAAATACATAGACTCCACGTGTCAAGGACGGCACCCTCAGGCCAAGCCCGACCGACCCCTACCCACGGTTTCTAATGTGCGTTAAAGTATTGGCTTGCGGCATCCACGCTGCACCGCACGTGCGCCGCGAGATGGGAGAGACCAATGGACCTGGGATTGACCAACGCCCGCGTCGTCGTCACCGGCGGAGCGTCCAACATCGGGCGCGGCATCGTGCACCAGTTCGCCGGCGAGAACGCGCGCATAGTCATTAGCGACATCGACGAACCCCAGGCCGAGAAGGTGCGGGCCGAGGCGCTCGAACGCGGCGCGGCCGCCGTGGAGCTGGCGATTGCCGATCTCACGGCCCCCGACGGTGCGGACATCGCGATCGGCCGGGCGGTGAGCGCCTGGGGTGGGATCGACGTGCTGGTCAACAATGCCGGCTGGTCGGTGCCAGGGTTCATCGCCACCGACACGGACCGGGACAAGTGGCAGCGCACGATCGAGATCAACTTCTTCACGGCGGTCGCAGCGACCCAGTGTGCGATCGCTCCGATGAAGGATGCGGGCGGCGGGTCCATCGTCTTCATCGCGAGCGATGCGGCGTTCGGCCAGATCCGGCAAGGCATCTACGGTGCGTCGAAGGCCGCGATGGTCGCCCTGGCCCGCACCACGGCTCGCGAGCACGGTCGTCACGGCATCCGGTCGAACGTGGTGTGCCCCGGACTGGTCATACCCGATGGGCCAGATGCCGTTGGCGAATCGAGCCTTTGGGCCGTTGGTGAAGATGAAGTGTTCAATCCCAAGCAGATCGACTTCATGCTGAAGGACACCCCGATGCGACGGCTCACGACCGCCGATGACGTCGGTCGCGCCGTGCTCTGGTTCGCATCCCCACTCGCCGCGCGCCAGGTCACCGGCCAGATGATCTCGGTCAGTGGTGGATACACCATGCCATGATCGGCGACTGCGTCGTGGCACTGATCAACCCTGGTCGGATGCCAAAGCGGACCCGTCCAGTGGCACGAAGTACGCCCGCACGAGGGGTCGAATACTCGACGCTGCCGCATACGTACTGAGCCGCCAGGGCTATGCCGGCACACGACTGTCGGACGTCGCCCGGCGAGCGAACGTTCGAACACCCGCGATCTACTACTATTTCGCATCTCGCGACGAGCTCATCGAAGAGGTGATGGCAAGCGGCCTCGCCGACATGAGGGAACATCTCAAGTCGACGTTGGCCGCGCTGCCGCCAGGCACGTCGGCCATCGACAAGATCTTGGTCGCGGCGGAAACACATCTTCGCCATGAGCTGGAGATATCGGACTACACAACGGCTTCCATCCGCAACCAAGGTCAGATTCCGCTCGCCCTGCGCGATCGTGCTGATCGAGTCGGCGATAGCTACGGTGCGCTGTGGCGGCAGCTGTTCGACGAAGCCATCCGCACGGGCGAGTTACGGCCCGACGCCGATCCGCGGATCACCCAGATGCTCGTGCTCGGAGCCCTCAGCTGGACGGTGGAGTGGTGGGATCCGCGCCGCACGTCCCTCGATGCAGTCGTTTCCGCAGCGCGAACGCTCATCCGCGGTGCGCTGGAAGACGAAGGCGCACGCCGCATCTGAGCCGGCATCGCGCCCAGTCGACGAGCGTGGCAATCTGGTTTTTATTTTGTGTTAGATTCTCGTGCATGCCTGAAGCCTTCATCGTCGACGCAGTCCGCACCGCAGTCGGCAAGAGAAACGGTGGATTCGCCGCCGAACATCCCGCCGACATGGCCGCACATGTCATCAAGACCGTCGTCGGTCGACACGACGTGGACCCCGCCGCGATCGATGACGTCATACTCGGCTGTCTCGACAACATCGGTTCCCAGGCGGGCGACATCGCACGCACCGCTGCGCTCGCAGCCGGCCTTCCGGAGTCCGTGCCCGGCGTCACGATCGACCGCCAGTGCGGATCTGCCCAGCAGGCCGTCCATTTCGCCGCCCAGGCCGTCATGAGCGGCACGTCGGACCTCATCGTCGCCGGCGGCGTCCAGAAGATGAGCCAATTCCCGATCCTGAGCGCCTTCGCGGCCGGCGAGCCCTACGGCAGCACCGATCCGTGGACCGGATGCCGCGGGTGGCAAGAGCGCTTCGGAGACCAGGAGATCTCGCAGTTCCGCGGCGCCGAGATGATCGCCAGCCAGTGGAAGCTGAGCCGCGAGGACAACGAGCGCTTCGCGCTGGAAAGCCACCGCCGCGCGCTCGCGGCCATCGAGAATGGCTACTTCGAACGCGAAATCTCCCCCTACGCCGGCATTTCGACGGATGAAGGCCCTCGCGCCAACACCTCGCTGGAGAAGATGGCGACACTGCCGACCCTCACCGAGGGTGGGGTACTCACTGCGGCCGTCGCCAGCCAGATCTCCGACGGTGCCGCCGCACTGCTCATCGCGTCGCAGGACGCGGTCGACCGCTTCGGCCTGACCCCACGGGCGCGGATCCACCACATGTCGGTCCGCGGTGCCGACCCGGTGATGATGCTGACCGCACCCATACCGGCGACCCAGCACGCGTTGAAGCGCACCGGCATGTCCATCGACGACATCGACGCCGTCGAGATCAACGAGGCCTTCGCTCCGGTTGTCCTAGTCGTGGCTCGCCGAACTGGGAGCCGATCCCAAGCGGGTCAACCCCAACGGCGGGGCGATCGCGCTCGGCCACCCGATCGGCTGCACCGGAGCGCGCCTGATGACTCACTGCTGCACGAACTCGAACGCACCGGCGGTCGGTACGGCCTGCAGACCATGTGCGAGGGCGGCGGGCAGGCCAACGTCACCATCATCGAGCGGCTCTGACCGATGAAGCGGGCGTTCTATGGGGCCGACCACGAGGCCTACCGGGAAACGGTGCGCGAGTTCCTGGCTCGGGAAGTCGTCCCACACCAAGACGATTGGGACCGCGAGCACTGGATCGACCGCGAGGTGTTCGCCCGGGCGGCCAAGGCCGGCATCTACGCGTTGCAGATCGGTGAGGAGTACGGCGGAGCCGGCGAGCCCGACTATCGCTACCGGATGGTGGTCAGCGAGGAGATCGCGCGCATCAACGCACTGTCCTTCGGGCTCACGATCAGCCTGCAGGACGACCTGGTGCTGCACTATCTGCTCGACCTGACCAACGACGAGCAGAAGCAGCGCTGGCTGCCCGGGTTTCGCCGCGGGCGAGATCATCGGGGCGCTGGCCATGACCGAACCCGGCGCAGGCAGCGATCTGAAGGGCATCCGCACCACCGCCCGCAAGGATGGCGATCGTTGGCTTCTCAACGGCCAGAAGACCTTCATCTCCAGCGGAATCATGGCCGACCTCGTGGTCGTGGCCGCACGGACCAACGCCGACGGCGGTTCCGGCGCCTTCAGCCTGTTCGTCGTCGAACGCGGCACACCGGGCTTCGAGCGGGGCCGTCAGCTGGAGAAGATCGGCCTGCCCGGACAGGACACCTCCGAGCTGTTCTTCAACGACGCGATCGTTCCCGAAGCCAATCTGCTCGGCGAAGAAGGGCGCGGACTCCCCTACCTGATGAGCCACCTGCCCCGCGAGCGGCTCGGAGTGTCGGCCAAGGCGATGGCCACCACCAGGGCGATATTCGAACTGACCTGTGACTACTGCCGGGACCGGACCGCATTCGGCAAGCCGCTCACCGCCAATCAGCACGTCCGCTTCGAGCTCGCCGAGATGGCCACCGAGATCGACATCGCCGAAGCCTACGTCGACAAATCCGTAATGGCCTACAACGCAGGCGAACTCACCGACGTCGACGCCGCCAAGGGCAAGTGGTTCGTCAGCGAGCTGCAGAAGCGCGTCGTCGACCGCTGCCTGCAGCTGCACGGCGGCTACGGCTACATGGCCGAGTACCCGGTTGCCCGCGCATTCGTCGACACCCGCGTGCAGACGATCTACGGCGGCACGACCGAGATCATGAAGGAGATCATCGGCCGCGAAATCGCCTCGCGCGGCTGACGCCCCAGCGTCAGACGACCACCAGCGCAGCAGCCGCGCCGGCGACCACGCCCACCCATAGGGTGAACAGCGATGCGCAGAGCAGGCGGAGCGTCGCGCAGCTCCATGAAGTCGCGACCGATGAAGTAGATCTTGGCGAAGGCGATCAGGATCGTCAGCGTTGCGGCCAGACCGAACGCGCCACCCGCGAGCGACGACACGCTACCCAGCCACCAGGTGATGCACGTAGCGACGACGAGGCCCGCGAACACCACCGTCACCCTGCCGGGCACGGCGCCGTTCACTCGGCACTCACCAGGTACACCAGGGCGAAGATCGCCACCCACAGCAGGTCGACCATGTGCCAGTAGGAGGCGATTCCCTCGACGAATCGCTGCGTGCCGTCCCATGCTCGGCGGCGTCTGCACATCAGCTGCCATGCCACGAGAAGTGCGGTTCCGACGATGACGTGCAGCAGATGCAGTCCGGTGAGGATGAAGTAGAAGTTGAAGAACGGAGCCGATACCGGGGTGTGGCCGGCGGAGATCTCCAGGGAGTACTCGATCGCCTTGAGGCCGGCGAACACGGCGGCGCAGCCGATTGCGCCTGCGATCAACCACCGCGCGTCGAGGTAGCGGGCGGCGCGGTGCGCGAACAGCGCTCGCACCACCAGGTACGAACTCAGCAGGAGCATTAGGGTATTGATCGCGCCGATCGGTTGAATCAACTGGTGTGCCGCATCTTTGAAGCCCAAAGGGTCTGATCGACGGTTCCACAGGAAGGCGAGCATGATGGCCGCGAACAGCGTCATGTCCCCGAGCAGGAAGATCCATAGCCCGGCCTCACCCGGAATGTGGCCGGGCCGCTCCTTGGGCGGACGCGCCGGGACCGCGACGCGGTCGTCTGTGCCGCCGAGGAACTCGGGCAGCTCGGAGTCCACGCCTAGGCCTGAATGGGTCATGTCGCGGCGACGGCAACCGGCATCGGTTCCAGGTCGGTCGACTCCTTGATGGCCTTGCGCAGGGTCAGGCCCATCACGACGAGGAAGACGCTGTACGTGGTCAGCGCCAGCCAGAAGATGAAGATGCCGCGCCACGCGAAGGGGCCGCTGTGGAAGAAGAACGCGAGCGGGTCGGGGATGAACGAGAACGCGACCCAGAAGTTCACGTACGCCACCCAGCGCGGCAGCGTTTGGCGTTTGTCGTTCAGGATGGCCACGCCGATTGCGACGTTCTGAATCATGAACGGCGCGATCGGAGTGATGAACAACAGCCACGCGATGTCGTTGAGCATGACGGTCAGTTCCGGATTGCGGTCGGGGCGAAAGGCGATGGTGGTCATCAGAAGCAACGGCAACAACAAACAGACCCCGGTCGCCGCGCCGGTGATCAGCTGCAGGAACGTCAGGATCGGCGTTCGGCCCTCCATCCGCACCATGTGCACGCCGATGACGGCGATCAGCGGGAAGACGAAGCAGACGCCGATGGTCGAAATCGCCAGTCCCGCAAGGACTCGGGTGTCGTGGCTGTAGAAGTCGACGACCTGCTGGACCGAACTCTCCGAGCCCAACGGTATCGGCAGTACCCCTGCGATGAGCCACCCGATCAGTGCGATCACCAGGGCGGCAGGACCACTCCAGGCGCAGAGCGTCAGTACTCGCTTGGTCATGAACTCCCCTTCAGCCGAGCGGGTTGGCGCCGAGTTCGACGTTCGACAGATCGGAGATCTCCGACCACCGAGCAGTGAGTTCGTCGACGGTCGGCGGCTCCGAGAACGACGCGCCCTTGTTCTGGAACTGCGCCACCCGCTGGATGTTTCCGCCGCCGACGACGTACACGCTGGCGGTGTCGGTGCATTGTTCGCTCAGCAGGTAACCCACCACCGGCGCCACCTGGGCTGCGGGGAGCTTGTCGAGCAGTTCCGGCGGTGCGACGTCCGTGGTCATCCGCGTCGCGGCCATTGGAGCCACCGCGTTGGCGAGAATTCCGTACTTCGCGCCCTCGATGGCCAGGGTGTTGATCAGCCCGACCAGTCCCAGTTTCGCTGCCCCGTAGTTCGCTTGCCCGAAGTTGCCGAACAGCCCACTGGTCGAGGTGGCCATGACGATCCGGCCGAACTTCTTCTCGCGCAGGTGCGGCCACGCCGCGCGCGTGACGTAGTAACCGCCGTAGAGGTGAACCTTGAGCACCGCATCCCAGTTCTCGGCACTCATCTTGTGGAAGGCGCCGTCGCGCAGGATGCCGGCGTTGTTGACCACGCCGTCCAGCGTTCCGAACTCCTGCACTGCAGCGTCGACGAGCGACTGGGCACCGTCCGGGGTCGCGATGTTGTCGTAGTTGGCCAGCGCGGTGCCACCGAGCTGGCGGATCTCGTCCACGACCGTGTCCGCCATGGCCTGCCCGGAGCCCGATCCGTCGCGCGCGCCTCCGAGGTCGTTGACCACGACGCGCGCACCTTCGTCGGCGAGCAGCAGCGCGTACTCGCGGCCCAGCCCTCCGCCCGCGCCCGTGATGATCACGACCCTGCCGTCGAGTCCCGCCATGTTCTAGGTACGTCCCTTCATAGAGTTCATTCGTGAAATGTGGATTGACGTTGCGTCCGGCCTTCAGAACAGCTTTCGCATGACCTTCAGTGCGCGTTCGGTGTACGGCGGATAGACGAGCGTCGGATCCGGCCTCGTCGACTTCGACAACACCGCTCTGCGATGGCTCATCGTTTCGAAACCCCACCGTCCGTGGTAGGCGCCCATGCCGCTGGCTCCCACTCCACCGAACGGGAGTTGCGGGACGAGGCAGTGCATCGCAACGTGGTTCACCACCGCACCCCCCGATGGGATCTCGTCGACGAGGCTTCGGGCCAGCTGGCGTGAGGCAGTGAATACGTACAGCGCCAACGGCTTCGGCCTGCGATTGACGAAGTCGACGGCAGCTTCGGTGGATTCGATGGTGAGCACGGGCAATACGGGGCCGAAGATCTCGTCCGCCATCACGGGGTCGATCGGCACCCGGGTCGAAGATGACGGTGGGCTCGATCGTCAGCGTTTCCCGCACGCAACCGCCCCCGGTGACGATCTCACCGGTGGTGGATTCGATCAACGACACGAGTCGGTCGAACTGGCGCTCGTTGACGATCCGCATACCAGGGCTG
The DNA here is from genome assembly GCA_963849055.1 of uncultured Actinomycetota bacterium. Lineage (GTDB taxonomy): Bacteria > Actinomycetota > Actinomycetes > Mycobacteriales > Mycobacteriaceae > Mycobacterium. The sequence goes on along the minus strand of CAWKFI010000006.1, from coordinate 99,716 downwards.
TCATCGTGAGCCCGAAAAGCCTTGACGTTGGCGACGATCTTGGTGGTCAACTCGTCGGCGATCGATCGATGCGCGAGCACGTAGTCGGGCGCGATGCAGGTCTGCCCCGAGTTCATGAGCTTGACCCACGCGATGCGGCGAGCGGCGACGTCGAGATCCGCGTCGGCGGCGACGATGACCGGACTCTTGCCGCCGAGTTCCAAGGTCACCGGGGTGAGCGTGGGGGCGGCGGCGGCCATGATCTTCTTGCCGATCTCGGTACCACCGGTGAAGAGGGCGTGATCGAAGCCCTGCGCCAAGCAGCGCCTGCGTGGTCTGACCGTCGCCCTTCGACGACGCGGATCGCGTCGGCGTCCAAGTATTGCGGGACCAACCTTGCCAGCATCGCGGACGTGGCAGGCGCGAGCTCCGATGGCTTCAGCACGGCGCAGTTTCCCGCCGCAACGGCGGCGACGAGCGGTCCCAGGCTCAGATAGACCGGGTAGTTCCATGGCCCGATGATCAGGACGACGCCGAGCGGGTCGTACTGCACCCAGCCGCGACCCGGCCGCTGGGCGAGCGGCAACGGTTGTCGTCTGGCGGCGCATCCACTTCTTCAGATGCTTGCGGGCATACGCCGCCTCACCCTTCGTCGAGGCGATGTCGCCGAGCCACGCTTCGACCGGCTGGCCGGCCGAGGTCGGCGTGCAGGGCGGCGACGATGTCCGCTTCTCGCTCGTCGCACAGCCGCTCGATCGCTTCGAGCTGGCTCAGCCGCCACTGCAGACTTCGCGTCCGGCCGGTGGCGAAGACGCGCCGCATCTCCGACAGGTCGAATGTGGATGCACTGGTGTCGGTAGGCGCCTGTATGGACACGTCGCGGCTCAGATCTCTGGCGCCGGAACGACTCCGGTGATCACGGCACCGGTGATTCCGCCATCGACCACCAGCGCATGGCCATTGACCCACCGCGCCTCGTCCGAGGCGAGGAACAGCACCGCAGAGGCGATGTCGTCGGGATCGGCGTGCCGGCCGAGGAGCTCCTTGACACCGTCGAGGTTGTCCTTCCCCATCGACTCCTCGAAGTCCACCAGGATGGGGGTTTCGACCGGTCCCGGCAGAACCGCGTTGATGCGGAAGCCCATCTGCGCCAGGGCCAATCCCATCGTCATGGTGTAGACGGTGGTGGCCTCCTTGGAGAAGTTGTAGGCGTTGCCCTGCTGCGGGTTGGCCTTGAACCAGTCAGCGCCGTCCTCGAAGGTGTCGGTGGCCAGCAGGTCGCGGATGACGTCCAGCCGGGCCGGCCAGCCGAACCCAGCCGTGGAGGACACGATCGTCACGGAACCGCCTGGAACCAAACGTTCGAAGAACGCCTCGGTCAGGTGCCGAACCGCGAGCGTGTTGACCGCGAGCACCAGGTCCGCGGGTGCCGTGCCCGGAATCCCGGCGACGTTCATGAGTCCGTCGAACTGACCATCGAGCTGCTCGACGGCGGCGTCGATGCTGCGGGGATTCGCCAGATCCACCTCGACGTGGCGGTGCACGGCAGCGGTGGGCGTATTGCGGTCCAGCGAAACGACTTCCGCGCCCGCGGCGAGTAGACGTTCGGCCACGGCGTTGCCGATGCCGGACGCGGCGCCGGTAACGACGAAGCGCTTACCCTTGAAGGCAGTCATCGGTTCTCCTAGTCGAGGGTGTACGGCAGGGACTTGACGGCGTGGACGAAGTTGCTGACGAGGAACTCGGGTTCGCCCAGCCGCAGGTTGGGGGCGCGGAAGATCAGCTGCCGGTAGAAGGCCTCCAGCTGCATCTTGGCCAGGAAGCTGCCCATGCAGAAGTGCGGCCCGCCACCACCGAATCCGACGTGGTTGTTGGGCTTTCGTTGAATGTCGAAGCGTGCCGGGGTCGGTGAACACGCGCTCGTCGCGGTTGCCCGAGGAGTACATCAGCATGACCCACTCGCCCGCCTTGATCTCCTGATCGCGGAGCACGGTGTCACGCGTTGCGGTCCTGCGGAAGCGTCATCACCGGACTGGCCCACCGCACGAACTCCTCCATCGCCGGCTTGATGAGCCCGTCGTAGTCCTGCGCGAGTAGTGCCCGCTGTTCGGGGAACTCTTGCAGCGCCATCGTGGCCAGCGTGATGGAGTTGCGGGTGGTGTCGTTGCCTGCCACCGACAGCAGCACGAAGAAGGCGCCGAGCTCGTCGTCGGTGAGCTTGCGGCCGTCGATCTCGGCTTGCACCAGCTGAGACATGAGGTCGGACGTGGGGTGCGTCCGTCGCTCTTCGGCGAGTTCCAAACCGGCGGTGAGCAGACCGACCAGCGAGTCGTTGATGACTTGCCCCGACTCCCGGCCGGCGGCGACGTCCTCGTCGGCCCAGGACACCATGCCGTCGGCGTTGTGCGCAGCTTCCTCGCGCAACTCCGTTGGCAGACCCATCATTTCGTAGATCGCCCACATCGGAAGCCGCTTGGACACCTGCTCGACGAAGTCGCCCTCCTTGGTCAACAGCAGTTCGTCGACGATCTGCGTCGCCTGGGCCTCGATCTGATCCTGGATCTTGGACACCTGCCTTGGCGTGAACACCGAGCTCACCAGTCGGCGCAGAGTCGAATGCTTCGTGCCGTCCATGGCCAGGAAGGACTGCGCGGCGTCGAGGATGTCCTCCGGGACGGCCTCGATCATCACGCCCTGATTCGAGCAGAACAGCTCCGGATTCTTGCTGACGTAGCTGATGTCCTCGTGCCGCGTGACCGCCCACACGCCGTCGATCTCGGGAACCATCAGCGCCCCGTCGATGGGTCGGTGCCAGCTGATCGGGCGCTCGTCGCGCAGGATCTTGAACGACTTCTCGCGTCCTGCGGCGGTGTCGGCCCAGAAGCTCAGCGGCGAGATGCTGACGGGGTCGTACGTGCGGGCGGGTTGACCTGTCGCGACACTCATCTTCCTACCTCCACGTAGCGTTCCTGCAGTTTGCGTTTGACGAGCTTTCCGGTGGCCGACCGTGGGAGTTCGTCGATGAAGTCGACCGAGCGCGGCGCCTTGAAGCGCGCGAGCCGCTCGCGCACGTAGTCGATGATCTCCGCGGCCAAGTCCTCGGAGGGCGCCACGCCGTCGCGCAGCTGGACGACGGCCTTCACCTGTTGGCCCATCTCGGGGTCGGGAACGCCGATGACGGCGACGTCGAAGATCGCCGGGTGCAGCGCGAGGACGTTCTCTACTTCCTGCGGATAGATGTTCACTCCACCCGAGATGATCATGAAGGCCTTGCGGTCGGTGAGAAAGAGGTAGCCGTCCTCGTCGAGGTAGCCGACATCACCGACGGTCGCCCAGTTGTCGTGGCCGGGATGCCTTGACTCGTCGGTCTTCTCGGGATCGTTGTGGTAGACGAACGCAGGCGCGTCGCGCTCGAAGTAGATGACGCCGGGCTGACCGGTCGGTTGTTCGACGCCGTCGTCGTCACAGATGTGGACGACCCCGAGTGCGGCCTTGCCGACCGAACCCCGCTTTGTGCGCCACTCGTCGGTGGTGATCAGCGTGATGCCGTGGCCCTCGGTGGCGCCGTAGTACTCGGTGAGGATCGGCCCCCACCACGTGATCATGGCGTCCTTGACGTCCGGTGGGCACGGCGCGGCGGCGTGTATAGCCAGCCGCAGTGACGACGTGTCATAGGCCGCGCGGGTTTCCTCGGGCAATTGCAGCAGCCGCACGAACATGGTCGGAACCATCTGCAGCACGGTGACCCGGTATCGCTGGATCGCCGCTAGCGACGCCTCGGCGTCGAACCGCTCCATCACCACGACCGTGCCGCCCAGGGCCTGAACGGTAGCGCACCACTTCAACGGAGCGGCGTGATAGAGCGGGGCCGGCGAGAGGTAGACGTCGGCGTCGGTGAAGCCGAATGCGTGGGCCAATAGCGCGGTGAAGGCGTCGCCGGGTTCGTCGACCTGAATGGGCAGCAGGCGCGGCTTGATGCCCTTGGGTCGTGCCGGTCGTGCCCGAGGAATAGAGCAGTTCGGATCCGCGGGGCTGGTCGATCAACCGAGGCCCCGCCTGCGCCAACAGCTCGGCGTAGGACTCGTGCCCGTCGACGGTGCCACCGAACGCGTACCAGTGCTTGACCTGAGGTACCAGGGCGGCGACTTCCGCGCCGAGCGCTGCGACCCCAGCGGAGGTGAGCACCACCTGCGCTGCGCTGTCCTCCACGATGTAGGCCGCCTCGGCCGGCGTAAGATGCCAGTTGACGATGGTGATGTAGAGGCCGGAACGGATTGCCGCCCAGTAGATCTCGAAGGCCTCGGGAGCGTTGTCGCTGAGTACCGCGATGACGTCACCGGTGCGTAGGCCCAGTTCGTGCAGCGCCGACGCCAGCCGGGCGGAGTTCTCGTCGAGTTCGGCGTAGGTCACCGTCGCGTTCGACCCGGCCATGATGACGGCGGGCCGGTCGGGGGCCGTTGCCGCGTGGGTTCCCGGATACATGTCGGCCTTTAGACGATCAGGTCTTCGCGGCCGTCGTCCTTGAGCCGCTGGATGTAGCCGGCATACAGCTTCTTGCCCAACGGAGCCAGCTTGAGGAGGCTCGCGACGTTGCCGTCGACCTTGACCTTCCGCTTGGCCATTGCCATCGGCAGGTTGACCTTGCCCTGCCAGTAGGCATTGCCGATGTCTGCCGTCATGGTCATGGTGGCCGACGGCTCCGGCGTGCCCGCTCCCCCGCCGGTGACGACCTTGTTCGGCATGTCGACCACGACGAGGGCCTCGGGGTCGCTGAAGTCGAACGCGACGACGAGTCCGGTCTCAGTCAACTTCGGTCCGATCTCAGGATCGCCGAATGCGTTTTCGAAGATTCCACCGATGTACTTGGTGACTTCGTCGGAATTGTTGAACCCCATCACTACCTCTCGCCGGTCGACCCGAGTCGCAAAACTTATTCTTGATTAAAAACTGATAGTAGTTATGAGCCGCGCCACAGTCAACATCCCGATATTGCATGCCACACCCCCACCCCCTCGGGACCGCCGCAGCTAGGTCTCCGACGAGCCATCCGTTGACGTAGCTCGTTTCGATTGCTAATTTGAATATGAATTAAGGAGCGTGGTGCGAACCACGATCGTCCGGCCACCCGCCCCGTAGAGGGCTGCCGATGGCAACGCTCCGCCCGAAATCTCGCGAAACCGTCCCCACCTCGTGCACCCCCCAGATAGCCGAGCGGAGCAATACCAGTGACCGAGCATGCCGGCTGATTCGCTCGCCCTGCCGGAGCAATTGTCAAGCCGTCTGCGGCTACCGCTCATTGCGGCGCCGATGCTACGAGTCAGCGGTCCGGAGCTGGTGATCGCCGCGTGCCGCGCGGGCGTCATCGGCGCATTCCCGACGGCGAATGCGCGTAGCGTCGACATGCTCGACGATTGGCTCACTCAGATGGGCTCCTCGGGAGCATCGGCTCCGCATTGCGCAAACCTCATCATCCGGCAGCCCCACCTAGCCCAACACCTCGACCGGCTGATAGCGCACCGCGTGGAGCTCGTGATCACGAGCGTGGGAGCCCCCGACCCCGTATTGGAACCTCTACACGAAATCGGCTGTCTCGTGTTCGCCGACGTCGCCACCGTCAACCATGCGCGAAGGGCTGTGGCGGCAGGGGTCGACGGCCTGGTCCTGCTCACCGCCGGCGCAGGCGGACAAACCGGATGGCTCAACCCATTCGCCTTCACACGCGCCGTCCGGTCCTTCTTCCACGGGCCGGTAGTCCTCGCAGGCGGCATCGGCGACGGACACGCGCTCCGCGCCGCCACTGTCCTCGGATGCGACCTCGGGTACATGGGCACTCGCTTCATCGCCACCCGCGAAAGCATGGCCACGGACGAGTACCGGTCCATGTTGGTGGAATCAACCGCCGATGACGTGCAACTCACCAACGCCTTTACCGGCCTGCCGTCGAGCATGCTCGCCCCGTCCATTCGGGCCGCCGGGCTGGACCCCGCCCACCTAGACGAGGAGATCAGCGTCGCCGATGCCGCGCACTTGTACGGGGGCTCGTCCGATGGCCCCAAGCGCTGGCAGAACGTCGTCAGCGCCGGGCACACCGTCTCTTCGGTCAACCGCGTTTGCACCGTCGCCGAACTCGTCGACGAACTGGTCACCGAGTTCCAGGAGGCATCATGAATGACCGCGCGTTCGCCGGGCCCACCATCGGCGGACTGACCCTTCGACTACTCGCCCGGCACCCACAACGTGTCGCGTTCATCGACGAAACTGGCTGGCAGACCTCGTATTCCGCTGCCGCCGACATCATCGGCCGCTACCAGAACGTCATGGCCGACCAGGGTTTGCGACGTGGCGCCATCATTGCCCTGCTCAGCAGCAACCGCATGGAGGGATGGTGCGCGGGCGTCGCAGCCCAATGCCTCGGGATGACGGTGACGTGGTTGCATCCGCTGGGCTCAGTCGCGGACCAGCGTCGGCAACTCGAGCTGTGCGAGGTTGACGCGCTCATCGTGGACGAAGTGAACCACGGTACGCGCGGCGGGGAACTCGGGGCGACCTTCACCCTCGGGGCGACCGATTACGCCATCGACCTCGCGAGCGCCGCCGAACGTGTCGGCGTTGCCGCACCGTGGGATGACGCTGACGTCGACGACGTTGCGCTGATCAACTTCACCGGCGGAACGACTGGTACCCCCAAGGGTGTCCGGCGCCGTCACTCGCAGCTGGTGGCGATGTCGCATGCCATCCTGTCCGACTTCGAATTGCCGGTGTCCCCAAGATATCTCGCCGTCGCACCCAACAGCCATGTCGGCGGAAGTATCTTGACTCCGGTGTTGGCGCGCGGAGGCACGATCCACCTGCAGACCCGATTCGATCCGGGCAGTGTCGTACACGCGATCGAACACGAGCACGTCAACATGAGCCTGCTCGTCCCCACGATGATCTACGCGTTGCTCGAGCATGACGCGATGGATTGCGTCGACACCGGGGCGCTAGAACTGCTGTTGTACGGGGCCGCACCGATTGCATCGCAACGGCTGTCCGAAGGCCTTGAGCGGCTCGGTCCGGTCTTCGCTCAGCTGTACGGCCAGACCGAGTGCTATCCCATCAGCCATCTCAACCGCACGGACCATTGTGATGAGTCGCTGCGCGGCTCATGCGGAATTCCAACCACTGCCACTGACGTTCGCCTGCTCGACGAACACGGCGCAGAGGTAGCAGTGGGGGAACCGGGTGAAATCGCAGTGCGCAGCCCGGCGGCGATGGATTCCTTCCTGGCAGAGCCAGATCCGCGGGAGGACGGCTGGCTCCGTACCGGCGACATCGCGCATCGCGACGACCGTGGCTACCTGTACATCGCCGATCGGAAGAAGGACATGGTCATCACGGGCGGATTCAATGTCTACCCGCGCGAGGTCGAGGATGCGCTCAGCGAGCACCCCGCTGTCGCGCTCGCCGCCGTGGTAGGACTACCCGAGCCCCGCTGGGGCGAGGCCGTCAGCGCTGCGGTGGTCCTGCGTCCTGGCTGTCATGTCGACCCGGCGACGCTCATCGCTCACGTCCGCTCGCGCAAGGGCTCAGTCCAAACGCCGAAACTGCTCGTCGTCGTCGACGAGCTACCGCGCACTGCCCTAGGAAAGATCGATAAGAAGTTGCTCCGCGAACGCCTTCGGGCACAGGAGTCTTGATCCCCAGTCCCGTTCCGGCGCGGCTAACCGCTCTTGGTCAACGAGAAGGTCGCCACAATCTCCTCGACGACGAGCTGCGCCGTCTCGGCGCATGCCGTCGTCCCGCCATTCGCGTACTCCTTGACGGCGTCACCGACGTTCCACAATCCCTCGAACGGGGTGTCGCGCGGAAGGTCGAAGCCGGCGACGGCGCGTTGGGGCGGCCAGCCGTCGCGTGTCACCGCGATGTTGAGGATGTCGCGCGCGTTCGTCGAACCCCTCGATCGCATCGCGCAGGTCCTGCAGAAGCAGGTCGGTCTCGGCCTGCTCGTCGAAATCCCCCACGGACGGTTTGGGAACGGCGGTGCCCACGTAGAGATGCCACCCTTCGGGCGCCATCTCCGGACAGACGTCGGTGAAGTTCGCGATGTAGGCCAAGCGCCGGGACTTGGCGAAGCTCAGCATGCCCGGCACGTCGACGAGCCGGTCCCGGCTTGCGAAGTTCACCGAGATCATCGCGGTGGGGCGGTCTCCTCGCTTGACCAGTTCCCGGTAGTCGTCGGGCACGCTCATCCGCGCCGATCAAACCCACCGTCGCCGCGGGCCCAACATCGCTCACCACGATCGAGGACGCGACTTCGGTTGTCACACCGTCGCGTTCGACGAGCACGCCGGTCACCTTGGTACCGTCCACGACGATCTTGGCGACCTCGGTCGACAACCAGATCTCACCGCCGTGGGAGGTCACCACGTCGGCCAGTGCCCGCCACAACCCGATGGTGCCCTCCGGATGGAAGCCGAATCGCTTGAACGCACTCTTGCGCGTGAAGTAGGTGAGGAACACACGAGCGGGAAGATCCTCGGAGCCGACGGCGAACACCGACGCGCACATGTTGCGGAAGATCCCGTGCACGCCTTCGTTCTTGGTGTACTTCGACACCCACTCGGCGGTGGTGATCTCGTCCTCGGGAAGGCCGGAGTCCGACCGCGCGGCACCGATGCCCTTCACCAGCTTGGCGCCCTGTCGCGTCAGCTTGCCCAGCAGGAACCCCCAGCCGCCGCCGGTGACATCGACGTCCTTGCCACCGATCCGGTACAGAATCGGCGGGCTGGGCTCACGGATGTCGAAGGGTGCGCCGACCTCTTCGCAGGTCTGTTGCGTGATGCCGCCGACCTCGATGACGATCGCACCGTTGTTGACCTTGAACCCGTCGATGTCATCGGTCGACGCGCGACCGCCCACCTTGTCGAGACGCTCGATCACCAGCGTCCGATAACCGCGGTGCGCGAGACGGGCGGCGGTGAACAGGCCTCCGGCACCCGCTCCGATGACGACGGCGTCGAATGATTGCTTCTCGGACACGGTGTTTCCCTTCGTATTTCAGTAGCTGCTAGTAAGACCGCGGCAGGCCGAGCGAGGTCTGCGCGATGAAGTTGAGCACCATTTCCCTGCTGACCGGTGCGGTGCGCATCAGGCGAGTGATGAACCACAACTCCGAGAGGCCGTATTCGTGCGACAACCCGTTGCCGCCGTGGGTCTGGATGGCTTGGTCGAGGGCCTGCAGCGCGGCCTCGGAAGCGGCGAACTTCGCGATGTTGGCCGCCTCGCCGGCTGGTTTGCCCGCGTCGAAGAGCTCGGCGCTCCGGATGGTGGCCAGCCGGCTCAGTTCGACGGCGATGTGCGCCTCGGCCAGCGGATGAGCGATGCCCTGATGCGCGCCGATCGGCGTCGACCACACTTGGCGCTCCTTGGCATAGTCGGCGGCCTTGGCGATGGCGTACCGTCCCACCCCGCCGCAGATAGCGCCGACCAGGATCCGCTCGGGGTTGAGGCCGGCGAACACCTGCCGCAGACCATTGCCTGCGGTGCCGATCAACGCGTCGTCACCGACCTCGACGTCGTCGAGGAACACGGTGAATTGACTGTCCGGGGAGACGATGGACGTCTCGATCTTCTGGAACTGAAGGCCAGGACTGTTGGTAGGCACCACGAACATCGACAGCGCGCTCTTCTCCGGCGTGGAGAGTTCGGCGTCTTTCGCCACCACCAGGAGCGCGTCGGCCTGATCGACGGCCGAGATGTAGTACTTCGACCCGGAGAGCTTCCAGCCCGCGGCGGTGCGCCGCGCGGAGGTGGCGACGTTGTGGCTGTTGGAGCCGGCGTCGGGTTCGGTCAACCCGAAGGCCATCTTCCGGGATCCGTCGGCGATGTCGGGCAGCCAATTCCGCTTCATCTCTTCGGAGCCGTGATGAGAGAGGATGTTGCCGCAAATCGCCGGGGAGATGACCCAGATCAGCATGGGCATCCCGTGGGCCGCCAGCTCCTCCACGACGACGACGGCTTCGGCCATGCCGCCACCCCCGCCGCCGTACTCCTCCGGCAGGTGGACGCCGAGCAGGCCCGCGGCGCCGAGGTCCTTCCACAGTTCTTCGATGCCCTGACCGCTGCGGCCACGTTCCAGGAAGTACTCGGGGCCGTACCGTCCGACGATGCCCGAGACGCTCTCCCGAATTGCCTTGTGTTCGGCCGAATCCTCGACGAGTCCTGACATCTTCTACCTTCCTTCGAACTGGGGGCGGCGCTTCGCGGCGAAGCTGGCGATGGCGTTGGCGGCGTCGGCGGTGTCGCCGGTGGCCTTGACGCCCTCGGTCTCGGCCAGCAGCTGCCGAGATAGATCGTTGTCCCAGGTGTCGCGCAGCAGCGTCCGCATACGGCCGAATGCGCGAGTGGGTCCCTGCGCCAGGGACGCGGCCAACGCCGCAGCTCGTGCTCGAAGCTCTGCGGCAGGCACGATCTCGCTGATCATGCCCCAGTCAAGCGCCTGCTCGGCCGTGATGGGCTGGTTCTGCAGATAGGCACGCGCGGCACGTGCCGGGCCGATCAGACGAGGCAGGTGCCAGGTGCCGCCGCCGTCGCCCGAGAGCCCGATGTCGGCGAAGGCCGTGACGAACTTGGTCTCTTCGGCGGCCAGCACGATGTCAGCGGCGTACACGTACCCGAGTCCCCCGCCGGCCACCGACCCGTGGGCGGCGGTGACGATCGGTGCATCGATTCTGCTGAGAATGCGGAACGCCTCGTGGAACGGTGTCGTCATGCGCGCGAAGAGATTTCCGAACTCTTCGGGCGGGGACTCGAGGAAGTAGCCGATGTCGCCGCCAACGGTGAGCGCGGGACCGTTGCCACAGATGAGGACGGCGCGCACGGAGTCGTCGTCGGCGATCCTGCGCGCAACGAGCAGCGTCTCCTGCCCCATTCGCATGTCGATGGCGTTCCGTTGCTCTGGCCGGTTCAGACAGACGGTCGCGACGCCGTCGGTCACCGAGTAGTCGATGGTCTCGAGGGGGACGTCCGCACCAAGTGCGTCGATCCAGGCGGCGGTGTCGGTGAGTTGGCGCAACGAGGTGATGCGGCCGTCCCGATCGAACCGCAGGACGTGGGTGAACTCCGCGTCGAGTGCCCGTCCCGAACGGCGGGCAACTCCCCGGTAGTGTCCCGTCACCAGGAGGTCGCCGTCGTCGACGACCCGAAGCTCGTTGGGCTGCGCCTCCACCTTGAAGTGCTTGCCGATCTTCCACCACAGGTTGCGCTGCATGGCCTCGGCACCTCGGTGCTCGCCGCCCATGCCCAACGGAAGGCCCTCGGCGGCATGGCCGATGAAGTCCTCGCTCAGCAACGCGTTGATCGCATCCCGATCGCCTAGTGCCAGTGCCCGGTACAGCGCCTCGGCGGTGGCGACTGCGCTAGTGCCCGTTTCGATGCTCATGTCAGGCCACGTACCTGACGATCGACTCCACGACCGCTGCCGGCTTGGCCGACCCCTCGACTTCGATCGTCGTCGTCAGCGTCGCCTGCACTCCCCCGCTGACCTCTGCCACGGAGGTGAGCTTCGACGCGGCGCGCACGCGCGAGCCCGTCGGTACCGGGGTGATGAACCGAACCTTGTTGAAGCCGTAGTTGATTGCCATCGCGACGCCGTCAACGCGATAGAGGTCGTGCAGGAAGTGTGGCAGCAACGACAGCGTCAGCAATCCGTGCGCGATCGTGCCTCCATACGGGCCGCTGGCCGCCCGCTCTGGATCCACGTGAATCCACTGGTGGTCATCGGTCGCCTCGGCGAACTGGTTGACGCGCGCCTGGTCGAGCACCAGCCAGTCGGTGGGGCCGAGTTCCGCGCCCTCAGCGGCGGTGAGCTCGGCCAGTCCGGCGAACACCGTCACCTTCGCGTCTTCACTCTGGGTCGTCATCGCCTTCTCCTCACACCCTCAGCCCGGCCAGTTCGCCGTCGTGAACTTGATCCAGGTACTCCGACATGCCGTGCAGGGTGGTGCCGTCCTCGGCGGTCCACTCCGTCGCTGCCTCCGCGATCCTGGTGGCGTTGAGCCCGCCGTCGTCGTCGGCGCGGCGGTGGCGCAGCGGAACGACGGCGTCCACGTCGCCGCGAAAGACCCAACGGCGCTGTGCCGCTCTGAGCGCCACGGTCACCGACCGTGGTTGGGAATCGTCATCACGCTCGGTCGAGACCTCGACGTCGTCGCAGACGTGTAAATCCGTTCCGTCCCAGACGAATCCACCCGATCGGTCGGCGCCGTCGGCAGCACCGAAGTACGCCCCCATGAATCCGAGCCCGTGGGCGGAGCCGTGCACCCATCGGTAGAAGTGCGGCGCTTGCCAGGATCGGGGACCCCAGGAGTGGTCGCGCAGGCCGAAGCCCTTGAGATCATTCGTCGTATCGCCGAGGGTCAGTGAGCCGGTCGCCGTCGTCAGTTGTTCGTAGTGATTCGGCGCGAAGGACTCCCCGTCACCGTCGAAGGTTTCGGCGTACGGCGGTGCGGCGGCGTGGAGATCGAGCGTCACGGTGCATCCGGTGCGCGGCGTGCTCGCCAACGCCGCCCTGGGGTCCCGAAGCGCCGCCGGATCGGACAGCAGGTTGACGGTGCCGTCGAAGGTCACGCGCACGTGTTGGAACGGTTCGACCACTTCGACGGCGAGTCCGGCGCCGCGAAACGAGTCGTCGGCGTCGACGTCCGGTCGCGCGAACCCGAACGCGACCGAGCCGTCGGGAAGATACAGGCACACGGTGCGCTCGCCACGACCTTCGTTGGGGCGCTTCGCGAGCCGCAAGAACCCACCAAGACCAGCTTTTGCGTCGTGGAAGTGAAAGTACATGGACTCGTTGAAGTTCGGTTCGGGGCCGACGGGATGGACGTAATCGTCTGTTGCCGAGAGGATCACGTCGCCGCCTGGAGATCTGCAGCAGCGGTGGCCAACAGCGTCGCAATCGAGTCGTCGAGAAGACCCAGATCCAACTGACCGTGGACGCCCAGCGCGCCCGATCGCCGCCGAGCCGCCACGCCTTGCAGCAGGGTCGCCGCCCGCCATTGCGAGAACCCACGGTAATAGGTGATCCGATCGACGTTGAATCCCGTTATGCGGCAGTACTCGTCGACCATCTCTTGCCTGTCGGGGAAGCCGCCGGCGCGTGTCGGGCTCGGCATCGAGATCGCGTCCTCCTCCGGTTGGCGCCAGTCGTCGAGCAGCCAGGCGAGGTCGGCGAGGGGGTCACCCAGCGCGCAAAGTTCCCAGTCGAGGACGGCCGAAATGCGCGCCTCGTGCACCAGCAGGTTCGAGAGCCGGAAGTCGCCGTGCATGATCACCGGCGGCGGAGGCACCGGTAGGCCCGTGCCAAGGCGAGCGCGCACGTCGTGCCAGATCACGTCGTGATGGGTGCCCAGACCAACCCGATCCCAGGTGGTCGACAGCCGTCGGATCTGGCGTTCCAGATACGACACCTGCGACGGTCGGCCGAGATCGGCGAGACCCACCGACTCGGGATCGAGCGTATGCAGAAGGGCGAGGGTGCGAATGACTTGCAACCCCAGCTCGTGCCGTTGCCCGGGGGTCAGTGCGGCGGCATCGCGCTCGCTTTCCATGGCCGAGCCGGGCATCCGCTCCATCACGAAGAACCCCGAACCCGAGGGCGCCGTCCCGGTACCGATGACCCGCGGAACCGGAACGCCGCTGTTGGCGAGTCTCGACACGATGTGTGCCTCGCGCGTCACGTCGTGGGCGGACTGCGCATGGTTCCCCGGCGGTGGCTCGCGCAGCACCCATTGCCCGCCGCCCGCGGCGCTGATGACGGTGGTGATGTTGGACTGCCCGAAGCCGACGCGGGCGATGGTGACGTCGCCCGTCACGGACTCACCCTGGGCCTGCAGCCAAGCACGTACCGCGCTCGGGTCATCACACATCAAGCCCGATGGTCCTGCATCGTGCGGACTCTTGGCCGGCACTGCTCACCTCCAACGCGGTATTTAATCTAGATTAGACTATCGAGACCGTCTGTCAAAGCGCCAGCGGGCCCGACCGCCACAGCTTTTTCTATCACTGTTAAATAGCTGATCCGCAAGGCCTCATTCCGCAGCACAGGAGCGTCACATGAAACTCGGCATGCCGATCACCTACGCCGGCGACTTCCGCGAGACGATCGCCAACCTGCGCGACTTCGAGGCAGTCGGTCTCGACCGAGTCATGGTGCCCGAGGCCTACGGATTCGATGCCGTAACACAACTGGGCTATGCCGCTGCGGTCACCGAACGCGTCGAGTTGGCATTCGGCATTCTGCCGATGTACTCGCGCACCCCCACGAACTTGGCGATGACCGCCGCAGGCCTTGACTACGTCAGCGGAGGACGCTGCGTCCTTGGCCTCGGCGCGTCCGGCCCGCAGGTGATCGAGGGCTTTCACGGCGTGAAGTACGACGCTCCGCTGCAGCGGGCCCGCGAGCACGTGGAGATCTGTCGAACGATCTGGCGCCGCGACAAGAGCGAGTTCCACGGCAAGCACTACCAACTCCCGCTGTCGGAGGAAACCGGGGGCAGCGGTCTGGGCAAGCCTCTGCGGATCATGAACAAGCCACTGCGGGAGCGGATTCCCATGCTGCTAGCGGCGATCGGACCCAAGAACGTCGCGCTGGCCGCCGAGATATTCGACGAATGGCAACCGTTTCTGTTCCACCCCGAACTGGCTGAATCCGCCTTCGGCCCCGCACTAGCGGCCGGACGGGCCAACCGCGACCCCGCCCTGGGTGAGCTTGGCATTGCGGTGCAGACGTTTCTCCTGGTCACCAACCATCACGACACCGAGGCCGCGGCACTTGATCACGTGCGCAATCACGTCGCCCTCTACGTCGGTGGGATGGGAGCGAAGGGGACGAACTTCTACAACTCGCTGTTCGCCCGCTATGGCTACGCGCGGGAGGCGGAGTCCATCCAACGGCTGTACCTCGCCGGGAAGAAGCAAGAGGCTGCTGCCGCCGTCCCCGACGATTTCGTTCGGTCCATTGCCCTCATCGGTTCGATCGAACGCATCGGGGGGCGGGTACATGCCTACCGGTCGGCTGGAGTCAGCTGCCTGATTGCGCAGCCCCTGGCACCGTCGCATACCGAACGGGTGAAGCACGTCGCCCAACTCAAGGCGCTCGCCGGGTGACGGAGCGGCAAGGGCTCAGAGAGCCAGAGCCGTGGCGAGCTTGAACTTCTGCACCTTGCCCGTCGGTGTCTTCGGCAGGTCGTCGGCGTCGACGAACACCACCCGCTTGGGCACCTTGAACTTGGCCAAGTTCTCCCGGCAGAGCGCCAACACCTGTTCTTCGGTCGTGACGGCACCAGGAGAGAGAACGATGATGACACAGCCGATCTCACCCCAGCGATCATCAACCAACCCGACGGCGAACACCTGGCTGATGTCGTCGTGGCGGGCGAGTAGGTCCTCGATCTCCTTGGGCATCACCAGCTCGCCGCCGCTCTTGTAGAGTTCCTTGCTGCGCCCGGTCACCTGCAGGTAGCCGTCAGAGCGGACGACACCCAGATCTCCGGAATGCAGCCACTCACCGCGCAGCGCCGCCGCCGTCTGCTCGGGTTGGTTCCAGAAGCCCTGCATGAGGGTCGGGCCGGACGACACCAGCTCCCCTTCGCGGTCCTTGCCGACGTCGGCGCCGGTGCTGGGATCGACGCTCTTGTACAGGACGAGCTCATCGGATCCAGGAACTGAAGCCGCACCCGCCATTTTCGGCCTGCCCACCGTTTCGGTGGTCAGGTGCAGCGGATCCTCGGGCCGAGTCAGTGTCATCGCGCCGCCGCACTCGGTCATGCCGTAGCCGGTGACGATCTCGTGCACGCCGAAGTCTTCCGCGATCTGCGTCCAGAGCCAGATGGGCGCTGGGGCGGAGCCGCACAGTATTGCCTTCAGCGAGGAGAGGTCGTACTGCGATCGAGCCGGGCTTTCCACCATGGCCACCGCCATGGTGGGGACGCAGAGGATGTCCGTCGCGCGGTGGCGTTCGATGCCCGCGAAGTATCGTTCGGCGCTGAATCCGGTGAGCGGGACGATCGCGCCGCCCACGTACAACACCGACAGCAGCCCTTCGACGTAGCCGAACATGTGGTAACTGGGCAGCGAGAACAGGATTCGGCGACCGTCCTCGAACGCGCGGGTCAATGCCGACGCGTAGGCGGTCCGCAGAACGGCATCGTGGGAGGTGATCACGCCCTTCGGAGTGCCGGTGGTTCCGCTGGTGTAGAGGATGTCGGCGGGTGCATGGGGATCGACCACGATGCCGCTGACGGCCTGGCGGTGTCCGGATCCCAGCTCGAGCAGACTCCGGACCGAGTGAACGCCGGCGCGGCAGGGACCGTCCGTCTCCAAGAGCACCACGTGCCGCAGCGCGGGCAACGGATCCTCCGCGAGGGTCTGCCTGTTTGCGTATCCGGCGGCATCCCAGCCGGGAGCGATGGCGTCCAGCATCGACGGATAGTCCATGCCGGCGAATCCGGTCATCGTCACCAGGACGCGGCACCCGGAATCGGCCAAGACGTAGGCGAGTTCGTCCTGCTTGTAGAGGAAGTTGAAGGGTACGGCGATGGCCCCGACTCGCGAGATGGCGAACTTGACCGGCACCCACTCCGGGTAGTTGGCCATCACCACACCCACCCGGTCGCCGGGCCGCACGCCGAGCTCGGCCAACCCGGCTGCCAGACAGCGGGATTGCTCGACGACGTCGTCGTAGCTGAGCGTCACGTCGTCGCAGAGGACCAACGGCCGGCTGCCGAACTTCGCGGCACACTCGTCTAGTCGTCCGTGCAGTGTGGTCGCCGTCCATGTCGGGAAGGCGGCCCGCAGCGCGGCACGCCTGGCGTCGATGTCCTGCATTGTGGTCGTCATCGGTTCAGAGCTCCCTCAGTTGCCCGCGAATGATGGCGTCGCGCAGCTCGAACCTGCGCACCTTTCCCGTTGGCGTGACGGGCATTTCGTCGGTGACGAACCATCGCGCCGGAATCTTGAAGGGAGCGAGCCGTGTCGCCACGTAGTCGCTGATCGCGGACTTGCGTAGATCGACCCCGCCATCAGCCAGGCAGATGACTGCACCCACGATCTCGCCCCAACGCTCATCGGATAACCCGACGACTGCCGCCTCCGCGATGGCATCGTGACCGAGGAGCACGCCTTCGATTTCGACTGGGGAGATGTTCTCGCCACCCCGGATGATCAGTTCCTTCAACCGACCGGTGACGCTGAGATACCCGCGGGCGTCCAGCATCCCGAGATCCCCGGTGTGCACGAAACCGTCGGCATCCACCGCCCTGGCCGTCGCCTCGGGATCGTTGAGGTAGCCGAGGAACTGCTGGTATCCGCGCGCGCAGATCTCGCCGGGCTCGCCCACGGCCAATGTCTCGTTCGTGTTGGGGTCAACGATCTTGCACTCGACTCGAGGTAAGGGTCGTCCGACGGTCGTCAGTTGATCCTCACGCGCGTCCGACGGCCTGGTCGCGGAGAGCACGGGCGCGAGTTCGGTCTGCCCGAATAGGTTGATCACCGACGCTCCGAACACTGACTCTGCGGCCTCGATCATGCTGGCCGGCACGTTGGAGGCGCCGCCCATGATGACCGTCAACTTCGGCGCCAGCGTGGACGCGGTGCGCTGACACTCCAGCAGCGCGTCGAGGATTGCGGGGACGTAGAACAGCACGGACACGTGTTCGCTCTGCAGCATCTCGAGCACCGGCGCGGGCTGGAACCGTTGCACCAGAACAACAGTCCCGCCGATCCACAGCGGGCCCAGCGTGGCGATCACGCAGCCTGCGGTGTGAAACATCGGCAGCGGGTTGAGACATACCGAACCGTCCTCGACCCCGACTGCCTCCAACGTCAGCTTCGCCACGTTGACCAATGACCGGTGCTTGAGCAGGACGCCCTTGGGCCGACCCGTCGTGCCGGACGTGTACTGCAGCATGACCGCTTCGTCGGGGTCGGTGGGTGCGGCACGCAGGACGGCGGGGCTGGCCTCGGCAGCCTGCCAGTGCGTTCGGTCCGAAAGAGATATGCACCTCAAGTGCGGAAGCCGTGGCTTCAGCGCCTCGACGACCGATGCCAGCTGGTAGTCCCGGCTGACATCGGCATAGATCAGGACTGCTGCACCCGAATGGGTCAGCGCGTACTCGAGCTCCTCCTCGCGCAAGGCGGGATTGAGGGCCACCAGCACCATCCCCGCCAACGCCGCGCCGTACTGAATGATCGGCCACTCCACCACGTTCGGCGCCCAGATGGCGACGTAGCTGCCCCTGTCGGTGAGGGCGCTCAGCGCCGTGGCGACGCGGGCGGCCTCGTCGTAGAGCTGCGCATAGGTCAGGCGGACGGCCGAACCGTCGTGCCGAACGCCGACGATCGCGGGTCGCTCCGCGTGGGTGTCGGCCCGTCGCGCCAGTAACTCCCCGACGGTCAGGTCGACGAGTTCTGCGCCGTCGTCGGCAGGTCGGTGAGCACGCCTGAGGACGGATTCACTCGCCGGCGCCGTTGGCATCGTGTTCTCCTCGTCGGTTGTTCGAGGGGGACGGTCCCGACGTTCAGCATAGTCTAATCTGTATTAAAAACCAGTGTCCTATGCACTGACATCCGGATTTGTACTTGAAGTACTGGGCGTTCCTGGAAGTGAATGAATAGTAGAAATAGTCAGGTTCGGTCGTTGACGCTCGTCGGCGACTGCTGCTACGGTCGCCCAACCTAGGAGGACGCCCGTGCTGCTCACCGCCTACACCGCAGAGTCCATCACCGCGCAAAGCGTCACGTCGATGCTGCAGGCCTCGGGCCGCTTCCCGGACGCGACCGTTGAGGACCTCGTGATCTCGCCGATCGGCACCGGCCAAATGGCCGCGAGCTACCGTCTCGAACTCCGCTACGCCACTCCGTCCGGCGATGCCCCGGACACCGTCGTCGCGAAGGTCGCCAGCACCGACGAGGCGAGTCGGCAGATGGCGGCCGCCACGGCCGCGTATCGGCGGGAGGTGTCGTTCTATCAGCGGCTGGCCAACCGCGTCGAGACGCGCACGCCGGACTGCTTTTACGCCGACATCGCCGACGACGGCGTGAGCTTCGTTGTCCTGTTGGAGGACTTGGGACCGGCTACGACACTCGAGCAGCTCGGCGGCTGCAGCCCGGACCAGGCGGCACTGGCACTCGCGCAGGCCGCGGCGCTGCACGGAAGTTCGTGGCGTCAGGGCTACCTCGAGGAAGACTGGCTTCCGGCCGAGCCGGTCTGGGGCATGCTCGGTGCAGCCATCCCCGAAGTCACGGCACCCTGGTTGGACCGATTCGGCGAGTATCTCGACGCCGAGCACGTCTCCGCGGTAATCCGCCTGGCCACCGACGTCGGTACGTGGCTGGAGACGCTGAGCAACCATCGGACGTTGTGGCATGGGGACTTCCGGCTCGACAATCTGCTCTTCGATGCGCGCGGAGGCTCGGTCCCGGTTGCGGTGGTCGACTGGCAGAGCGTGGCCACGGCCCCGGGTGTCATCGACGTGTCCTACTTCCTGGGCAACTCCGTGACCGAAGCCGACCGGGCCGTCCACGAACGTGACCTCATCGCCGAGTACCACGACAGACTGCTCTCGTATGGTGTGCCGAACTATTCGTTCGAGGAATGCTGGCGCGAGTACCGGGCACATGCCTTGTTCGGCTTGGTATTGACCATTCCGGTGTCGATGAGCGTGCAGGCCACCGAGCGCGGCGATGCCATGTTCGGTGCGATGGCTCGCCGTGCGGCAGAGCAGATCATCGCCAACGAGAGCTACGCGGCACTGCGCTCGCTGTAACGGCGGCTTCGTGGATCGGCAGTGTCGCCGGTAGCCGCCGGCGGACTCCTAGCACGGGCTAACCGACAATTCCGCTGTGTGAGAACGCTCTCCGGGCGGGTTATCCACAGTCGCGGATTCATCCACAGCCCTCGGCCACGCGGCCGGGTGACGTCTGGTTCCGGGAGCATGAATGTCTGGGTTCCTCAGCACGATTGGAGGCGTGTTGGAGGAACTGCCCCAGGGCGATGACCTATCGCACGTCGACGATGCGGCGTTGGTCGACGCAATCACCGGCTGGACCCGCGCGGCAGCCACCGTGGCCGCCCACCGGATGGCCGCGATCGCCGAACTCACCGCGCGGCGCTGCGCCTCCGAACAAGCCCTGGAGCGCGAGTTCTGGGCGTGTGATGGTTGGGACAGTGCAGCCGCCGAAATCGCCGCCGCCAGCAGCATCAGCCCACGCACCGCCTCCACTCAGATGCTCCAAGCCCACGCACTGCGCCACCGGCTACCCCAGATCGCGAAACTGGTCGCCGACGGCATCCTCGCCGAGAAACTGGCGCACACGATCAGTTGGCGCACCCGACTGATCGAGGACCCCGACATCATGGCGGCGGTCGATGCCGACCTTGCCGCCACCGCAGCCTCGTTCGGCCCGCTGTCGGTGACCAAACTGGAGAACGCGATCGACGCCGCGATCCTGATCCACGACCCCGCCGCGGTCCTGCGATTCCACACCGCCGCCAAGAGCTGCGACGTGCACTTCGGCGACGCCGACGACACCACCGGCACCACATCCATCTGGGGACGGTTGACCGTCGCCGACGCCGAACTCATCAAACGACGCGTGACCCAACTCGCCGCCAGCCCCTGCCCGCACGACCCCCGCACCATGGGTGAACGCCGGTCCGCAGCCCTCGGCCTGCTCGGTGCGCTCGGTGTGCACGGCGCCGAGGGCGCCCATCTGCCCTGCATCTGCGGCCGTCCCGACTGCACCGCACCCGGAGCCGACGCCCGTGCCGACGCCATCGTCATCCACGTCCTCACCGACCACCATCCCGACGCAGGACCTCCAGCGCCCGACTCCGACTGCGATCCCGATCCCGACCCCGACCCTGGGCCTGGGCCTGGGCCTGGGCAGGATCCCGACTGTGGGCCGGGCGCTGGACCGACACCCGACACAGGCCCCGACTGCGGGCCAGACCCTGGACCGACACCCGACACAAATCCCGACCAACCCCAACCCGACGTCGAGCCACCTGCTACCTCCACGGCGAAGCGCCCGCCCACGCCCGAAAACCGCGCCACCACTTCGGGGTTGGCGGTAATCGCCGGCGGCGGAATCGTCCCCACCCCTCTGCTCGCCGACCTCATTCGGCTCGGCGCGCCCGTGCGCACCGTCCCCAACGCCGCCGAATTGGCACCGAACCGCGCTACCGACCCTCAGCCAAACTGGCGCGCTTCGTGCGCAACCGAGACCTCACCTGCTGCTTCCCGAACTGTGGCCGGGCTGCCGAGCGCTGCGACCTCGACCACAGCACGCCCTACGGTCCCGGCGGGCTGACCCATCCCGGCAACATCAAATGCCTATGCCGAAAACACCACTTGCTCAAGACTTTCTGGACCGGCCCGACCGGCTGGACCGACCAACAGCTCTCCGACGGAACCATCGTGTGGATCAGCCCCACCGGACACCGCTACACCCGACCACCGGGCGGCAGACTGCACTTCCCACACTGGGACACCACCACACCGTTGCCGGCGGGCACCGTCGCACCACCAGCGGCCACCGCCTCAAACGAACGCGGCCTGACCATGCCCACCCGCAAGTACAGCCGGGCGCAAATTCGCCGCCAACGACTGCACGCGGAACGACAACGCAACCAACGAGCCATCGACGAAGACCCGCCGCCCTTTTAGCGAACGCCCGCATGACGGGCTCGGTCAACGGCTATATGCCGCCAGGATCGGTTCCAGCTCGGCCGGGGTAGCGCCATGGAGTATCACGCCGTCCGCCCCGAGTGCCAGCTGCTCACGGATGGTTGCCACACAGTTTTGCGCGCTCCCCGTCGCTGCGGGTGCCGTCCACTCTGGCGGAAGCAACGCCGCAATGTGCTCGAGCTGGTCGACGGTGGTGGTCGGGCTGTCGATTACCTGCAACCCGCCTTCGCTGAAGCTCTTGACCACCGCGTCCTCTCGGAAGCGTTGCAGGACTTCAGGATCCCAGCGATTCGTCCGTACCATCAGGTCGCCGTAGCCTTGCAGGTAGGTGGCAAGCCGGCCGACGAGCTTGCGCAGGCGCATTTCCTCGGGGATGTGGTCACCGATGGTCGCCAGGCAGGACCACACCTTGACGTCGTCCGGATTGCTGCCGGCGCGTTCGGCACTCGACTTCACCGTCTTGACACATCGGGCCAGCGTCTCGTCGGTGAAGAAGGTGTGCAGGATGACTTGATCCATCACACGACCGGCCAACTCCAGCGAGTTCGGCGCGAAGGCCACCATGCCCATGGGGATGTCGACGTCGTAATCCTGGCCCAGCCGAAGCGCGGGATACTTCCCGATCGGGCCGTCATGGCCGACGATCGTCTCCCCGCGGAACAGCCGGCGCATGACCCCGACGAAGTCCTCCATCTGCGCGGTCGTGATCCTCGGCATGCCAAACGCATCCTGCAGCGGTGGCACTCCGCGACCGAGGCCCAGGGTGAATCGGCCGCCGCTCATCCCGTGCATCGTGAGCGCATAGGCCGCGGTGACCATGGGGTGACGGGTGTTGTGGTTGGTCGCGCCGGTGGCGATGCCGATGTGCTCCGATACCGCCGCGGCCGCACCGGACAACGTGCAGGCTTCCTTGGTGTTGAAGCGTTCGGAGATGAAGGCGTGACCGAGGCCGATGGCTTCGGCATGGCGTATCTCGTCGATGATCACGCGCGGTGACTCCGGTTGCCCCCCAAGCGCGTAGAAGCCCAGCTCGGGATGGGCGGTCGTATTCACGCGTTCGTCTCCTCGGTCAGTTCGGACCATCGGTCGTGGTCGTGAATGCACGGGTTCCAGACCTCGACGATGCGGCCCTCGGAAACGCGGTAGACCTCAATCGAGGCGATGACATCCGGTGTGTCGTCGTGTTTGACGATGTCTGCCTGGTAGACGATCGAGCAGAGTTCGTCGTCGGCGACGATGCGCAGCAGCGTGAAGTGCACGCTCTTGACTCCTCCCCACAGGTCGCGCACGCGCTGCACCGCTTCTTCGTGCGTTTGCACGACGCGGCCGCCAGGCGTGTTGCGGACGATTTCCTCGCCGATGATTTCCTCGGCGACGGCGTAGTTCTGGTCGTTCCAGAGCTCGTAGTTGTAGCGTTCGATGACCGTTTTCGGACTGACGTTCGACGCGGTCACAGGGCAGCCACCGTTGGTTGCTTGCGCCGAATGTCCCGCGCCAAGAGGTTGCTCAGGGCACGCGGCGCATCGACGAGATACGAACTGGCACCGATACGCCGCGGCAAGCGCACGGAGGCGTGCCCGGCTTCGATCGCGGCCAGCGTGGCGCGGGTGATTTCGGCCGGTGTGATCAACCTGCTCAGGTGCAGTCGGTACAGCCGTTGCACCAATGCGCTGAATACCGGATCGGTCCGGCCCTTTTCCATCAAACCGGTATCGGCCACCTCGCCGATCTCCACCTTGGTGAAACCGACTGGGGTGTCTCGAAACTCGGCCGCGAGGTTGACGGTCAGGTGAGTGATGAACGCCTTCGTCGCCGCGTACACCGCCAGGTTGGGCGGACAGATGACCCCGCCGAACGAGGATATGTTCACCACGTGGCCGCGGCCCCGTTCGATCATCCGGGGCACGGCTTGCCGCTGCAGCTCGACCACGGCGTGGACGTTGAGGCTCAGGATGAACTCCAGTGTCTCGGAGGTCATCTCGTCGAACCTGCCGACCTTCTCGTCGCCGGCATTGTTGACGAGGATGTCGACGGCACCGTCGGCCTCTACGAGGCCGAGGAGCCCCCCAACCGCCTCGTGGTCCGTGAGATCGGTGGGATAGGCCTTGCCGCCGAGTTCGTCAGCCAAGGCGAACAACTCGTCCGAAGGACGCGCCACCAAGGCCACTGCCGCCCCTGCACGGTGCAGTCCGCGCGCGAGGTCGGCACCGATCCCCCTGCTGGCGCCGGTGACCAGGGCCCGGCTGCCCGCGATCTTCATTCGGAGACCCGGTTCTCGGAGGTCAGGGCCGGACTCCGCTTCGTGGATGAAGTAACCATGGTCACGAGTATTACTTGTGCGAGCACAAGTAAACAAGTACTTTTCTAATATGACTTCAATTGTTCGGCATTTTCCCCGCTCGTCGTCCGAGCTGACGTCCGATTGGCTGACGATGGTCCTCCAGTCATCCGGCGCCGTCGCGCCGGGCTCCAGCGTGACGTCGTTTCGCGCCGACAGGATCGCCGAAGGAGTTGGCTTCGCGTCGTTCCTGTACCGAGTTCATCTCGGCCTCGACGGTGACGGGCCCGCAACGGTGATCATCAAGTGGCCGACCGACTACCCCACCTATCTCGAGCTAGCCCAGTCGATTCGCCTCTACGAACGAGAAGTGGCCTTCTACAACGACGTAGCGCCCACGGCGCCGCTCAATGCGCCCCGCGCGTACTTCGCCGAGTTCGACCAGCACACCAACGAATTCGTCATCGTGATGGAAGACCTCGCCGAACTCGAGAATGCCGACCATCTCGCAGGATTGAGCATCGACCGCGCCGTAGCGGTATTCGACGAGCTTGGCGCATTCCACGCGTGGGGTTGGGACTGCAGCCGACTGCCGACCAACAACGCAGCCTTCCTTGCACTCGACGATGCGCGGATGTCGGGACTCTTCGCTGTCGGTGCCACCGCCGGCTGGTCGCTCTTCCTCGAGCATCGGGCGCGCAACCGCCCCCGCGGATCTCGTCGGAAGCGTACTCAACGAGTACTCCGCCTTGGTGCCCGGCCTCCTCGGGGCGCTCATCGAACCGGCCACGTTGGTCAACGGCGACCTGCGTGCCGACAACCTATTCTTCAGCGCGACGGGAGCAGCACGTCACCGTCGACTATCAACTTGACCGAGTCGCGGTTGCGGCATGTGGGACGTGGCCTATCTCGTCGGCCAGGGCTTGACGCCCGAGGAGCGTGACGGCCGCGAGCGCGAGCTCGTCAGTCGGCTACCTGCAGACGCTCGCCGGTTTGGGCATCGACTATCCGTTCGAACGGGCGTGGCAGCAGTTCCAGCTCGCCGTCGTGGCGCAGCTCGCCCTGCCACTCACCGCGATGATCTCCTGGGAGACGCTCAATCCCAGAGGCAAGGAACTGCTTCAGGTGCTGATGGAACGCTGCATCGCGATCATCGCCGACACCGACGCGGTAAGCGCTGTGCGGACGCTGCCGACGACTTCGTGATAGCCCGTCAGCGCAAGATCTGGTTTCTGATTTCATCTCAACCAAATTGCGGACACGGTGGGAAGGAGATCAGCGTTCGACTGCAGCCCCGACCTGCAACAGCTCTTCCACACGTGTGACGCCGAAGTCGCGAAGCACTTCCCGTGTGTGCTCACCTGGGCGGGGCGGCGTGTCCCCGGGCCTTGTGGCAGTCCGTGAAAATCTTGGCGCACAACCGGGTTGCATGATCCCGTCCTTCTCGATGATGCTGCCCCGGGCGGCGATTTGAGGGTGTTGCAGGGCAGACGTCATGCTTACGACCGGAGCGACGCATGCGTCAGATCCAGCGAACCTCTGGGTCCAGTGCTCGGCGGTGTTGGACGCGAAAGCGGCGGCGAATGCCTCCCGCATCCGAGGCCACGTTGACCGATCGTTTTGCTCTGCAGGATCCAGATCGACGCCGAGGCCAGCGAGCAGTGCTTGGTAGAAGCGGTTCTCCAGAGAACCCACGGCCATGTACGCACCATCACTGGTGGCATAGACACTGTAGAACGGCGTCCCACCGTCCAGCAGGTTGACACCACGCTCGTCGCGCCAGGCATCTGCCGCAAGAGCCGCATGCGTACCCGCTAGCAGGTGGGCGGCGCCATCGACGATCGCCGCATCGACAACCTGACCGCGGCCGCTAAGTGCTGCCTCGCGCAGCGCGGCGAGGACGCCGATCACCAAATAGGCTCCTCCGCCACCGAAGTCACCGACTAGGTTCACCGGTATCTGGGGTGGCTCTCCCGCGGCACCAATTGCATGCAGTGCTCCCGTGATCGCAATGTAGTTGATGTCGTGGCCCGCCGTCTGTGCAATCGGACCGTCTTGTCCCCATCCTGTCATCCGTCCGTAGACCAACGCGGGGTTGTGTGCCCAGCAGTCTTCCGGGCCGACGCCGAGCCGCTCGGCCACACCCGGCCGAAATCCTTCGATCAGAACATCGGCCTTGCCCACCACGGTCATCAGCGCGCGAACCGCCTCGCGATCCTTCAGGTCCAGTATCGCCGAGCGCTTTCCCCGGTTGAGGAGGTCGAGCGTTGGATCACCCGGGAAGAGCTCCGACTGTCCCGCGGAACGGTCGATGCGTATCACGTCGGCGCCGAGGTCTGCCATGAGCATTCCCGCGAAGGGCCCGGGACCAATGCCACCGAGCTCTATTACCGTGGTGCCTGCGAGCGGACCGCTCTTCATGTGACTACCTCTACGAGTGAATTGCGGTGGCGGGACAGGATGTCGGCATACTTCGTCTCGGCATGCTCACGGCGCCGGATCACGTGGTAATCGGGGAACACGTCGGCATCAGCGGTGTACCCACGCAGAAGCGCCTTGGCCAGATTCGTCTGGTGCACTTCGGTGGGCCCGTCCACCAGACCCATTGCGTATGAATCTCGTACCGCTTTCATGAAGGGCATCTCGTCGGTGATGCCGATCGATCCGTGGATCTGCAGCGCACGGGAGGCGACGTTGTTGAGCACACGCGGCATCATCGCCTTGATCGCCGAGATATCGCCCCGGACCGCGCGGTAGTCCTGGAGTTTGTCGATCTTCCACGCTGTCTGCAGCACCAGCAGTCTGAAGCCTTCGATCTCACACCACGAGTCGGCGATCGCCGCCTGTACCAACTGCTTGTCGGCCAACGTCGCGCCGGCGCTGGTACGCGACAGCGCGCGACGACACATCAACTCGAAGTTGTGGCGCACCAAGCCCACCGTTCGCATCGCGTGATGGATTCGCCCACCGCCGAGTCTGGTTTGCGCAACGACGAAGGCTTGTCCGGGGCCGCCGAGGATGTGGTCCTCGGGCACCCGAACATCGTTGTATCGGACGTATCCGTGGTGCCCATCCACATTCCGCAGCAGCTCGATGCCAGGGGTGTCGGCCGGCACGATGAACATCGAATGTCGCTGATGCTTCGGGGCATCGGCGTCGGTCACGGCCATGACGATGAAGAACGATGCGACATGCGCGCTCGAAGAGAACCACTTCTCGCCGTTGATCACCCACGAGCCCCCGGCGCGACGCGCAGAAGTGGTCAACTCCCCCGGGTCGGATCCACCCTGCGGCTCGGTCATCGAAAAGCAGGACACTGTCTGGCCGTCGAGGAGAGGCACGAGGAAGCGCTGCTTCTGCTCGTTGGTGCCGTAGTGAGCCAGAATTTCGGAATTGCCAGAATCCGGCGCCTGGCAGCCGAAGACGATCGGTGCCGCCAGCGATCGGCCAAGTTTTTCATTGATCAGGCCGAGTTTCACCTGCCCGTCGCCTCGGCCGCCCAATTCGGGTCCGAGGTGACATGCCCACAGCCTTCTTTCCTTGACCTGACGTTGCAGCGGCTTTATCAGGTCGTTTCGCAACGCGTCGTGCACGTCCCACGGGTCATCGACGAAGAGGTCGATCGGCTCGACTTCCTCACGGACGAAGGTATCTATCCATTCCAGTTCCTCAACGGACTCCGGATCGGTTTCAAAATCCCATGCCATTCGATCAGACCTCGCAATCAGTGGTTGTCACACGACGCCGCCGACGACACCGCCATCGATTCGCAGCGACGCTCCCGTGGTGTACGCACTCGCCTCGGAGGCAAAATAGAGTGCAGCGCCGACGATTTCGTCGGGTTCACCGGCCCGACGCATTGCGATGCTGCGGTCGGCCATGACGTCGAACGCATCCATGTCCCACGCCGAGGCGATGTCGGTCAGGAAAGGCCCGGCCAGAATCGCGTTCACCCGCACACTGGGACCAAACGCAGCGGCGAGGCCCGTCGTCATGGCATTGAGTGCCGCTTTGGCAGCGGCGTACGGCAGTGCATTTGCCGTGGGGTGGATGCTCTCGATCGAGGACACATTGATGATCGATCCGCGTCCGCGGCCCACCATCGCTTCACCAATCAACGTGCCGAGTCGGAACGGGCCCTTCGTGTTGACATCGAATACCTTGTCGTACAACGATTCGCTGATTTCCGTGAGGCTGGGGTAAAGGGGCGACAGTCCGGCGTTGTTCACCAACACATCGACCCCGCCCGTTAGTTCTTCAGCGGCTCGCACGAGTTCTGTGCATTGATCCCACGAGCTGACGTTGCATCCGAGCCCCCATGTCTTGACGGCGTGTTCATCGGCGATCGCTCCGGCAGCTCTGACGCACGCGTCCTGCTTTCGGCTTACCACGACGATGTTGGCGCCAGCGGCGGCGAAACCGCGCGCCATCGCGAGGCCCAAGCCGCGAGAGCCGCCCGTGATCAGTGCCGACTTGCCAGTTAGGTCGAACATCTTGGTCATTGGGTCTCCACTAGTCGACGGGCCCGCCTGAACAGGCGGATGGCGGTGTCATGCAACTGCGCGCCGATCGGCGCGGGCACCAGGCCGGCGCGTGACCGAGCGTAGGAACCCTCGAGGATGATGCCGAGCTTGAAACAGCCCATGGTGACGTACCACGACAGGTGCTCGACGGGTCGGCCAGAACGAGCGGTATAGCGCGCGACGATCGACTCGGCCGACGGGAGTTCGCGCGCCTTCCAGATGCCACCGGAGTCGATGACGACCTCGTGCCGGTCGGGCAGCATCGCAAGGTAGCGGCCGAGGTCCAGAAGTGGATCACCGACCGTACTCATCTCCCAATCGAGGACCGCGTTGAGGTGTGCTGTCTGACAGTCGAAGAGGAGGTTCCCGAAGTGGTAGTCGCCGTGCATCAAGCCGGGGGCGAAGTGCTTGGGCACGTTGGCCGCGAGATGGTCGCGGATCATGGCGAAAGCGGGTAACGGTGCACCGTCGTAGCCGTCGATGCCGAGGTAGTTCTCGCGTTCGCGTACCCACCTGGGTACTTGCCGCTCGAGAAAGCCAGCGGACCGACCGAGATCCGTCAGTCCCAAGTTCGCGTAGTCCAGCGCGCCGATATCGGCCAGGGCATCGGTCGCTCGGTAGACCAGTTGCTCAAGGGATTTAGCTGTCGACCATTCGCTGGGCATTTCTTCGGCCGGATTGAACCCCTCGACTGCTTCCACCAGAAGGAACACCCCAGAGCCCAGCACAGCGGTGTCATCGCACAGCGCGACGAAACGCGGGTGGGGCACGGCGGTGCCTCCCAGCGCCTTCAGTACCGTGGCTTCACGCAGGATCAACTCGTTGTTTCGGGGGCGCGGGCGTAATGGCGGTCGCCGCAGCACTAGGTCGCGGCCATCCACCCGCATTCGAAGGAGGACGTTCTGCGTTCCGCCCGTGAGTAATTGGGGATCTTCGATCAGTCCTTCACCGATGCCGTTCGCCCGCAGCCACGCCGACACCCGGGTTAGGTCGACTGCGTCCTCAAGGAGGACTTCGCCGATCTGACTTGTGCCCACTACATCTCCTGTCCACGAGCTTGCGAGATTCTTCAACGAGATACAGCTGTGCGCTTGTTTCTCGCCCTGGTGCACAACGATTTAGCTGCTTCTAGGTGGCGTGCAGGAAGGCGCTGCCCCGTCGGTACACAGCGAATTCAACGGGCGGCAGGAGGCTCTTCGCAGTCCAGAATGCGGCGATGTGGGTGCGGGCGCCTTCCCTCGCCGAAGCGTCAAGTGAAGCGAGCGTCTCTTCGTCGAGTTCCAATACGATGCGATCGAGACGCACCCGGCACCGGATCAGCCTCGGCTGCAGGCGCGCGGTGAGTTCGCGTTCGACATCCTCCACGAAGTGCAGTGTCGTCGGAAGGATCCTGATCCCAGTTTCGATCCTGCTTGAAAGACACGGTGCGCTGGGTAGTTCGGAAAGATCATCCAGGCCAAGCTGCCGTGCGATCGTGCGGATTCCGCTCTTGCCGATACCAGCCTCGACGAATGGGTGGCGGACGTCGTGGTCGTCGGCTGCTTGCAGGCCGGGCCGGAAATCGGTGAGATCGTCGGTATTGGTTCCGGATACCAGCTGTCGACTCGTCTGGGTCGCGATCGCGTCGTATAGGTTGGTCTTGCAGAATAGGCACCGGTTGGCCGGGTTTCGCAAGTATCGTTCGTCGGCGAATTCGCCGGCGTCCAACAGTTGCAGATCCCAGCCTTCGACTGCGGAGTAACGCCGCACCCGCTCGGTCGCTTCTGCAGGCACAGCGGCCGACACTGCATGGAACATGATCGGCTTCACCCCCGTGAGGCGGTGCGTGACCACGGCCAGAGTCATGCTGTCAACGCCACCGGACACCGCGACCCCGACGCCGCCGAGGAACTGCAGTCGCGACTGCAGGTCGTCGAGTGTGCCGGCGGTCATGACCGATGGCCCAAGGCGCGTTGCGCCGCGCATGCGGCACCGTATCCGTTATCGACGTTGACGACCACCAGCCCGGGTGCGCAGCTGGGAGCATCGCTCGCATACCGGTGACGCCGCCCGCCGCCACCCCGTAACCGATCGAGGTAGGCACCGCGATGACCAGCGCGGGCACCAATCCACCAAGCACGGTAGGCAATGCCCCATCCATGCCCGCCACTGCAACGACTACACGCATCGCCTTCAGCTCCGTCAACCTTTGCTGTAGGCGCCATAGCCCGGCCACACCCACGTCACACACTTCCAACGCGCAGATGCCCGAGAACTGCAACGTGCGAACCACCTCGCGTGCGACCGGGACGTCTGACGTGCCTGCCGTAACGACGGCGACCTCGATCTCCGAACCTAGCGGCGATGGCGGTCCGAAAAACGCAGTCCGAGAATCTGTCTCGTAGTCGAGCCGTTGGCGGTACGACATGGGCAACGCCGAGAATTGGTCTGCGTGAAGCCGCGTCAGAAGCATCGATACGCCCGCAGTGGCCGCCCGTTCCAGCACTGCTACCAGTTGTCCGACCGATTTACTGTCGGCTAGCACTGCCTCGCCGAATCCAATGCGCTCGGTGCGCGCGAGATCGAGGTTGACCTCGTTGGCGACGGAGGGGCGCCTCACCGCGACACCTCGTGAACGCGCAGCCGCGCCCGTAGCACCTCGGCGACAGCGTTGGCCAGCTCGTGTTTGTCCCGGGTGGACTGCATCAGTTCCGCCAAGACGTCGACTGCCGCCGTCGCCTCAGCGTGCGGACCGGGCAGGCACACGATGATGGCATCGCCGAGCCGTCCGACGCCGATCCGGACGCAGGGTTTCACGTGTCGGCCGTGACCCTGGCGCACCGCGAACAACGTTGGTGTCGCCGCATCCGGATCAAGCATCAGCAGCGCTTCCACCGTCCCGTCTTTGTCTTCTGCCCCAACGCCGCCCGTGGTGATGACGAGGCCGAACCCGCGTTCCTGCACGGCCTCGCGCATCGCGGCAGCGATCAGCGTGGCGTCGTCAGCCAGGTCGGGTCCCGCGGTGACGGCGAACCCGCACGCTCCCAATCGGGCAGCGATCCAGGGCTTGTTGGTGTCGGTGATTTGGCCAGAGCACACCTCAGGTCCTGTGGAGCACACGATCACCCGGTGGGCGATGCGGTCGCTGATTTCGGCGGCCATTTGCCGGGACCGCTCGACAGCGAGGGTGGCCTGTGCGACGTCCCAGCTGATCCACCCGAGTACGCCTTCCGAGCAGAACGCGGTGCGGTCAGTCACCGTGACACCTTCCACCGCACCAAGGACGCGCAAGAGACCGTCCCGCTTGCCGACCAACGCGTAAGGATCGATCGTCGAGCGCAGAATGTCGAGGGCCAGCAGGCGATCCCGAGCGTCAATCACGACTACTTCGTCACGCTGAAGGCCGAGTTCGTCGGCAACCGCGGCGGCGACGTCGGTCAGGTTGGCGTCATCGAGCGTGATCTCTTCGATCCTCAACTCGGTCTTCTCGAGCAAATCCCACTTCACTTGCCGACTCCGTCGATGTCGAGAACGGCCAGATGCATGTCGACCAATGGGGCGTCGACGATGGCGCGACCAACGTCGACGATGTCGACACCGTGTTCGGCGAGTCCGTCGATGTCGACCGGTTTGATGCCACCCGCGAATGCAAGCTGCACGCTGTCACGTATTCCTTCCTCGCGCAGAGCTTCGTCGACGAGCGCGACGTCGGATCGGTCGCCTGTGTCGACGAAGATGATGTCGACTCCTGCGCTGGCGAGTTCGCGCGCGGTTTCACACAAGGTGTCGCCGCCCTCGAGTTGAACGACTCTTCGTCCCGGTAAGCCACGTGCGGCCGCCGTCGCCGCCACCGGTCCCCCCAGCATTCGAGCCATGTTCTTGTCGATGTAGACGAAGGGGATCGTGGTGATCCTCGCTTCGGCACCACCGCATTGGATCGCGTTGCGCAGCATGTCCCGTTGGGAGAACGGCAGCTTCTTCCACGCTCCCGACACGACGCGCAGCGTCCCGTCCGCCCGTTGGACGAACTCCCGCGTCGCCGTCGCGATGCCGGAAGGTTTCGCCAGTAGGCCGATGAGCCGTTCTTCGGCCAACGCCACTTGTATCGGCGAGGCGCGGAATTGACACACCACGTCGCCAGGCCGTACGCGGGAACCCTCCGTACGCAGTTCCTCAATGCGAAGGCCGAGTTCATCGGCGCACTCGATGACTGAGGCCGTCCCGCACAAGAAGCCGGGATCATCGGCTATCACTGCAGCGGTCACCATCGAACCTTGCACTGCTCTGAACATTTCGTCACGCGGATCGATCATCGTCTGACCCCGGCGTGAACAGGAGCCAACGCCTCGTAGGTGGCGTACTGCTCCTTGGGATCAGTGGACATGCACCACACCATGGGTGTCTCGATACCGACTTCGACCAGTTCGTCGATCCGGTCGCGACACTCGCCGGCGGTGCCGATCACCGCGACCTCGTCGACTACCCGATCGCTGAGCGCCGCGCGGGCAGCCTTCCAGTCGCCAACTCGCGCAGCCAGCAGCAAGTCCTCGGCCTCGCGCTCGTAGCCTGCCGACGCGAGGAACTGGTTGTACACGGGGTTTGCGTAGTAGGGCGCAAAGTAATACCGGAACCGGTCGCGGCCAAGGTCGGGATCGTCGGTCACCAACGCTTGCAACCTCGTCGCGACTTCGAACTTTGGTCCCGGCTGGGCAGCTCGGATCTGCGTCATGATCTGGGAGAACGCTCACCGGGAAGAGGTTCAGGATGACGCCGTCGCTCTCCGATACCGCCAGTTTGATCATCTTTGGTCCGAGCGCCGCCAACATGATCGGAACCTCGCCGATGACCGCGGGTTGTCGGTAGCCGACGCTCCGCAGGGTCTGACCGTCGAACGCGGTCTTCTCCCCCGACAGCGCCTGCCGCAGGATCACGACGGTTTCCTGAACCGTGGTGAATGGCTTATGAAAAGGCATGCCGTGCCACCGCGTGATCATCGTCTCGGACGAACTGCCGAGGCCAAGAACGAAGCGCCCGGGTGCGATGTCGTGCAATGTCGCTATCGTCGCCGCCAGGACGGCAGGCGTTCGCGTGTAGACCGGCACCACCGCGACGCCGATCCGCAGTCGCTCGGTGTTCTGCAGTAGCAGCGCCGAAAGCGTCAGTGCGTCAACGCCGCCAGCGTCACCCAGCCACAGATCCTCGAAGCCCATCGACTCTGCCCATTCGGCCCACTCGAGGACGGCACCCACGGTGCCAGACCGGTCAGCGTGGGTTGTGTGATCGCCCATCGGCTCATCGGTTCGCCTTTGACGACTCCGAAAGGTTGCGTTGGGAAAGCCATTTGGGCATGAGGTCGTCGTCGACGCGGCGCGACACGCCTGGGGCCTTGGCGATCAGCTCTTCGGCAAGGGGCCGCGTCATGTTTATGGCTCCGTAGCAGCCGTCGAACACGATTGCCTTGTCGGTTCCGCTCTTCTCGGCAGCCATCTCCATTGCTTGGGCGAGGTTTTCGGCCACCGAGACATCCTGATGTGGGTGCAGCCGGGTCAGGTCTTTGCCGACCGCGGGGTTGGCGGCGATGGAAATATCAGCCGCCGCGGTTCCGAGCTTCCAGGCGTAGTTGTACACCACAGCCTTCACCGGGCCCTTGACCATCGACTTGTTCCCGGCATCCGGCGGCGGGGTCGCAGCGAGGTCGAGGTCGAGGTGATCCTGGTCTGATTCCCACAACGTGCACGCGGTCAGCCCGCCGGCGTGTTGGTATGGCAGCCATCGCGTGTCGTCGGCGACTTGAAAGCACTCATCGATCGAATGAAACAACTCGATGAGCTTGCCGTAACGCTGTAGCGCGTCACGGGTCATCCTGCGATCCATCGCAATCAGGTCGTTGTCCGCGTCGACTCCCATGGTGCCCGTCGGCGATGTCGACAGCACCGCGGCGAAAGCCCATTTGTCGCGGACGAAGGCCGACTCATAGATGGCCCGCGGCACGATGTTCGCCGATCGCGTGGGAAAGTTGTTGTGGAAGATCGAACGCGTCTCCATGCGTGCGTAGCTCATGGTGAACGACTTGAGCAGACGGCCGTTGAAGCGGTGGTAGTGCATTTCACGCGGGTCGTCGTAGTGGATGTGAATCAACCGTTTGGCCGCGAATACCCGCTGCACGGAATAGAGTCGGCCGATCTCGGTGTCAATGGCGACGCCGGGATCGTAAGGGCCGAAGGCGAACACCTGGCCCTTGAAGTAGTCATCGAGACCCCACCGAGGAATGATCTCGAACTGCTCGAACTTGCTTCCCGCCGAACTGAGCGCCAGCTTGACGCGTGAGGCGCCCGTGCGGTCGATCACTTCGTCGCGGACTGTCTTGACGATCTCGGCGTAGGCGTCGCCCCCCATCATTCCGAATCCGTGCTCGGAGCACAGTATGTGAACGCTGTCACCGGGTTGGATCATGGACATGTCGACATTCGCCAACGCCGCATGGGTAGCTGCGCGCACCACCGCGGGGTCTTGGCCTGCCGTGTGGATGGGGTCTTCGAGCTCGCCGAAGAGATCCTGCACCCCGACCGAGCAGATGTCGGGCAGATCGGCGGCGCGCATAGGCGGTCGTCGCTTGCCGTACGCAAACTTCGAGTCGAACAGCGGTGGCGGCGTTGCGGCGGGGCGAATCATTTGTCACTCCTTGGCAGAATGTCGGGGAACAGCGGGGTTGCGTCCGTCATCCGGCCCTCCTCGATGGCCGCAAGCGAGTCCCGGATGCGGTACTCGGGATACTTGTCGGCCACTTCGCCAGGCACCGTCCAAATCGCGACCTGTACGCCGTCGCCGTCACCGTAGATGCGAATGTCCTTGGCGGGCCTATCGACATCGATGCCGTGTTCGTGGAGGAGGCGCATCACCGGAGCAACGCACCACATTCCGCAGCGCGCGCGGACCCCGTTCGCCAACGTCAAGTCCTCGGGCACCCCCACGCCGGCCACGATCGACGCGGCGACCTCGCGCGCCGTGGTGCCAGTACACAGACAAATCGCTTGCTCCGGATCCAGCCGTGCCGCAGCGCACAACTGCTCCACCCCATCCGCGTGTTGCAATTCGTCTTCAACGGACAGGACCTTGGTTTCCGAGTCCAGCTTCACCGAGATCGCGTTGTAGGGAATGCACGCCTCGATGCATTTGAAGCAACCCACACAGCGGTCTTCCGTCACTACGGCCAACCGATCGTTCATCGCCAATGCATCGGATGGGCACACCTTGACGCAGCGAGTGCAGCCAACGCAGGCTTCGTCGTTGATCTCAACGGTCGGCTTCGTTGACAGCATTGGTTACCTCACCCCCGTGAGTCGGCAAATCATGTCTTCGATGCGCGACCCGAGTGTCGCGTCGGATGGATCGAATCTCTCCACGATCACGACCGCGGCTCGCGCCGCCCACAAGACGTCGTCAGCGTTGATCGCGCCTCCTGCTCCAGCCACGGTCGCGTCGGACAAGAGGTTGGCCAGGATCGTCGACGCGCGGCCAACCGACTCGTCGTAGCGATCTCGCATCGCGGGGTCCTGCATCACGGCGTCGAGCAAGGGTCGGTAGATGCGGCTGAAGTTCACCGCGCCCCTCGTCCAGTTGGAGATGATCTCGTGCGGCGATGCCGACCTCCAACGGGGTTGCGCGGCCCAGGATTCCATCGTTCCGATCCAGTGTTCGACGAATCGCGTGTGCAGGGCAAGGACGACGCCTTGCTTGCTGCCGAACCGGCTGTAGATCGCACCGGTGGTCAACCCTGCGCGTGCGGCGATCTGGGCGACCCCGATTTGCGCGTAGGGGCGCTCATCCAACAAGTCCACGAAGGCGTCCAACAGCGCCTCGTGGGTGACCCGCGAGCGGTCCATCTTGACTTCTGGCGCTTCCATTTCTCGATAATAACGTTATTATCGTGAGATGGCAATGATCGGGTGGATTGACGCTTCGGCGGGGGCCAGCGGCGACATGCTCCTCGGTGCGATCGTTGACGCAGGAGTACCAATTGGGGTGCTGCAAGGCGTGATCGACACGCTCGGACTGCCGATCACACTGACCACTCGAACCGTCACACGTGCGGCGCTAGGTGCGACGAAGGTGGACGTCGGTACCGCGGAGGAGCACCACCATCGGCGTCTGCGCGACATAGCCGCACTGATCGAGCCGCTCGGCACACCGGTTGCACCCTTGGCGCTCAAGGTTTTCCGCCGATTGGCCGAGGCGGAAGCCCTTGTTCATCGCGTCAGCGTCGATGAGGTGCACTTCCACGAGGTTGGTGCATTGGATGCAATCGCCGACATCACATGCTGCGTGGCAGGGTTGGCCTACCTCAACCTGACCGAGTTGCACTGCTCGCCAGTCAGTTTGGGTAGTGGGATGGCGCATGGCGCCCATGGACCCGTCCCGATTCCCGGTCCTGCCGTGCTGGAACTACTCCGCGGCAAACCGGTCGTCGGCGGACCGGCACCGTTTGAATGCACTACACCCACTGGCGCGGCTCTGCTCACCACATGCGTGACAAATTGGGGCGGTATGCCGTCCATGACGCTGGGCGGCGTCGGTGTCGGGGCGGGCGAGCGTGACCCCGCAGAGTTCGCCAATGCTCTGCGAATCGTGATCGGCGAAACCACCGTGCCCACGAGTGGTGCGGTTCTGCTCGAAGCCAACGTCGACGACCTCGATCCGCGTCTGTGGCCGCAAGCGATCGCCGGTATCCTCGCCGCGGGCGCATCGGACGCGTGGTCGACACCCATCATCATGAAGAAGGGCCGCCCCGCACACACCTTGTCGGTACTGTGCACAGCCGCGCGCGCCGCCGACATTCGATCCGTAGTGTTCGCCGAAACGAGCACGATCGGACTGCGCGAAATCCCGGTGATCAAGCACACGCTGGAACGCAGCGAATCGCGGATACGACTCGAAGGCCAATCAATTCGTACGAAGACGGCATATGAAAGCGGCGAGATTGTCAACTGCAGCGTGGAGTGGGAGGACGTGGCAGCGGCTGCCGCGGCCCTCGGCAGGCCTGCCAAACAGGTTCTCGCCGATGCCCAATCGTTGGCGATGACCGAACTCCATCGGCTCGAGACACCCGTGCATCTCGACTCGACCCAGCCCCCGGCGTCCCCGCGTTGATTGTGTCTGGCACAGCCCACTCGGTCGCCTGCCAAGCGCCGTTAGACGTCGGTAGTCAGCCGTGCGGCGAGGCGGTCGTGCCAGCGGGTCAACACACCTTCGAAGTCGACGGCACCAGGGTTGAGAACCCACGCGTAGGCATACCCGATGCCGGTGGCAATGACTTCCGCACCGATCTCTTCCGCGTCGCACGCAGACGTCACCGAGCCATCGGCCTGACCGTCGATGACTGCCAGGCGAAGGGACGCGGCCAACCGCGTGAGCCAACCCTGGATGCGCGCGCGCAGGGCGTCCTGATCGTGCAGCGCTTCGAAATTCAGGCTCAACACCGCCCGCAATAGGCGTGGATCGTCTGCTGCGAAATCACGCAGGGCCAGGACTGGTGCGAGCACCCGTTGCAGACCCGACATGCCGACTTCGGGCACCACGTCGATGCGGCGCTCGTAATCACGCAGCACCGCTTCGAGTAGCGCCTCCTTCGATCCGAACCGCTCGCGCACCATGGCCCGGCTGTACCCGGCCCGGATACCGATCTCCTGCGCCGTGGTGTTGCGGTACCCCTTCAGGGCGATTAGCTCGATGGCCGCTTCGGCAAGTCGGCGCGAGGACTCCTCGACGCGTTCGCGCTGAGAACGGCGAGACGGAGAGCTCACCGGCGATCCCCCGACACGTTGACATGGGAGTGCGACCGGCACTGCGACAGCCGGTTTGCCGTCCTTCGCGAGCGAGCACCTACTTGCACGTGCGCAAGTTTACCGTCCGAGGTCGATATCGCCGCCCAGCATCCTCCGCCGCACACCAGACCTTCAATTTCTAATGTAGAATAAAATTTGTTTCCGCGATCGAAGGGCTCGCCATCATGACCACTCCCCACCCGGCAGACGACCTCGATCGCTATGCCGCCGATTACTCCATTGCCTGGACGAAAAATCCCGCCGGACTGCTTGAATTCTTCGATCCTGCAGGCTCGTACTGCGACATGGCCATGGGCACGACCTATACGGCCATGACGGCATCCAGCGCTTCCACCGGTGGATGCTGAAGTTCGCGCCGGACTCAGTCGATCGAATTCTGCGCACCGGCGCTCGCGACGGAGTGCGTCTACCTCGAATGGCTGTGGGATGGATCATTTAAGGCTCGCTCCGGCTGGCCGACGGCTCGCTCATCCCGTCGAACGGACAGCGGTTCACGTTCCGGGCATCGCTGCCTGCCACTACGGGGAGGACGGCAAACTCACCAGCCATCGCGACTTCTGGGACGCCACCCAAATGGTCATGCAGCTTCGGGCGACGCCGTGACGCCCGGACTGATATGAGCCCACAGGATTCAGCCGACTACGTCGTCGTCGGGGCGGGATCGGCGGGTTCGATCATCGCAAGTCGCCTGGCGTCGGCCGGCGCGAGCGTGATCGTCGTGGAGGCAGGCGGCACCGATCGACGTCCAGACGTCGCCCTTCCCCTGGGAATCATCAGCCTCTATGCGACGGCCAACTGGAAATACCCCACGGCCGCCGAACCAAGCAAGGATGGCGTGACGGGTGCCTTCGCCAGCGGGCGGATCGTCGGCGGGAGCGGATCCATCAACGCGATGGTCTATGCGCGCGGGCGGCATGCCGACTACGACGGTTGGGCAAGCGCCGGCGCGACCGGCTGGTCATACCGCGACGTGCTCCCCCACTTCAAGGCATTGGAAACCTGGGTCGACGGATCCGATGAGTATCGCGGCGGGTCCGGGCCCATCGCCGTGACATGGTGCGGCCACCACCACGAGATCGACGACGCGTTCATTCAAGCAGCGGTCGACGCCGGCCACCGACTCAATCCGGACCCGAACGGGTCGGACCAAATCGGGGTGGCACGCAGCCAGGTCAACCAGCGCCGCGGCTTTCGCAGTTCATCTGGTCGCGAATTCCTCGGTCGTCGCCCCCGCGGGCAGCGTCCACACGTCCTTACCGGGAAGACCGTCACACGCGTCGTCGTCGAACACGGCCGCGCCGTCGGAATTCAGATCGACGGTCGGTTCATCCGAGCCCGCCAGGAGGTCGTCCTCTGCGCCGGGGCAATCGGGTCTGCCTCTCTGCTGATCAACAGCGGCATCGCCGCGGGCGGAGACGTGGCGAATCTGCCCGGGGTGGGTGAGAACTTTCACGACCACCTCGTCGTCACTCAGGGCTGGGCGTCGAAGGTACCGACGATCAACACGATCGGTGCGGTCCGTGGGGCCAAGGCACTGCGTCAGTTCGTCGCACGCGGCGACGGTGCGTTGACCACCACCCCCTTCGAGGCTCAGATATTCACCGACGAATTTCAGATCGCGGTGAGCCCCGTGCGGTACGAGCTCAACCCCGTCACCGGCCGGGCCAAGTTGAAGCGCTCCGACGCGTTCACGGCCTACACGGTGCTGATGCACCCCGAAGGTCGTGGGCGGGTGTGCGTCCGCGGCGGCAAACCGTACATCGAATTCGACCGGTTGGGCCGGCCTGGCGATGTCCGAAAGCTATTGGAGGGCGCGGCAATAACGCGCGACATCATCGAGTCGCAGGCCGCCATGCGCGGAATAACCGGTGCCAATCTCACCCCGACTGGAGACGACGCACGACGCTGGCTGTCATCCGCCGAGGGCAGCATCTACCACGCGGTCGGCACCTGCAGGATGGGAACCGACGACATGTCGGTCGTGGGTCCGGACCTCCTGGTGCACGGAGTCGACGGTCTGCGCGTCGCCGACGCCTCAGTGATGCCCGCCATCA
The DNA here is from genome assembly GCA_963849055.1 of uncultured Actinomycetota bacterium. Classification (GTDB taxonomy): domain Bacteria; phylum Actinomycetota; class Actinomycetes; order Mycobacteriales; family Mycobacteriaceae; genus Mycobacterium. The sequence goes on along the minus strand of CAWKFI010000006.1, from coordinate 59,333 downwards.
CCTCGGGCAACACCAACGCACCCACCATGATGATCGCCCTTCGTGCAGTCGACCTCATCCTGCACGGCTGAGGAGCTCACACGACGTTGATGCCGTCGAGGAAGTTCTCTCCGTACGCGGCGTCACCGCTGATCGCGATGTCGTGATCACGCCAGGATGATCGGCGGGTCCCCCAGCACGGAAAGTGGTCGGCAGCAGCGTCGATGACAGCTACCGCTGCAGGACTGGCGCCATTGGCGACGCCGCGTCGGTCGACCGTCCACGTGCCACCTCCCTGGCCGTGCAGTCGTAGCGACAACGGCCGGTCCATCCACTCCGTGGAGGTCGAGGCGAGCTGGTTGCCGAGCACTGCAAGCATCCATTCGACGACCACCGCCATCCTGTTCGCATCCGACGGCGGCGCTTCTCGGTCGAGGGCCGAAGCCATGTCGAACCGCAGATGCGTGTGCAGATCGAATACCAGCGCACTACCCAGCAGAAGCGCGACGGGGAATCTTCCGAGCTCGGCCAGCGGCAATCGGAGGCGCCCCAGTGGCAAGACCGCGGGGATCATGGACAACCGAGCGGCACGGGCGCTCCAGCGCTCGAACTCTGCGAAAACCTCGGCCCGTGGCCATGATCGACGTGCATCGACCATCGCGTCGTTGGAGCGTTCGATGTCGCTACTCCGCAACAGGGACAACGCGGCGGGTGTGAAAAGGGCGTGGCAAGCGCCGCCGAGGTGCGCCACGACGTCGTGGATTCGCCACCCGTCGGCGGCACTCGACGTGCACCATTCGGCGTCGTCGAGGACGCCACAGAACGACAGCATTGCGGCCCGCTCGGCACGCAACGCGGCGCGCCGATCGATCACCGTCGCACCCGGCCGAGTTCTCGCCCGACGACGGACACGAACGACACGCAGCCGCCGGGACGTCCACCGAGGTTGTGCGTCAAAGCCGTATGAGGATCGGACAATTGGCGGTCACCGGCATCGCCACGGAACTGCAGCCACGCCTCGTAGAGCATCCGTAGGCCGCTGGCCCCGACCGGATGTCCGAACGACTTCAACCCCCCGTCGGGATTGATCGGTAGGCGCCCGTCGGCGTCGAAGGCTCCGCCGAGCACGTCCTTCCACCCGTGGCCGGCCTCGGAGAAGCCCAGGTCCTCCATGAGGACGATCTCGGTAGGGGTGAAGCAGTCGTGCACCTCGGCGAACGACAGTTGCGTAGCAGGACTGTCGATCCCGGCCTGGCCGTAGGCATCCCGCGCCGCCTTGACCACTTCGGGGAAGGTCGTGTAGTCGAACGCGGGGTCCATCGAGCCGCGCGTCGAGCCGGCGACGAGGGAGAGCCCCTTCACGTACATCGGGGTATCGGTGTAGTCGAGTGCTCGCTCCGCAGGCACGATCAAAGCACACGCCGCGCCGTCGGAGACCCCCGAACAGTCGAACACCCCGAGCCGTCCGGCCACCTTGGCGGCCTTCTCGATGGTCTCCGCCGCCACGGGTGAGCGGAACTGCGCCTTGGGGTTTCGTGATCCGTTGTCGTGGTTCTTCCACGCCACGTGTGTCATGGCGGCGCGCATCTCGTCGGGGTGCACGCCGTGCTTGGCGCAATATGCCGGGTCCAGGAGCGAGAACGCGGCAGGCGCGGTCATCGACAACTCGGGAGACGTTCCGTCACTCGGCGGGTCGCTGCGCATCAGACCGGAGAAGCCCGAATCCTTGAGTTTCTCCACCCCCATGGCCATCACGACGTCGTAGGCACCCGATGCCACCCCGTAGCACGCGTTGCGAAAGGCCTCCGAGCCCGTGGCGCAGTAGTTCTCGACCCGCGTCACCGGCTTGTCGTCGGTTCCCAATGCGCGGCTAAGGGTGAGTCCTGACTGGCCGGAACTCAGAGTGCCCAGCCAGTATGCGTCGATGTCGCCCTTGGCGATGTTCGGCGCCGAGTCGAGGCACTCACCGAACGCCTCGAGGATCAGGTCCTCGGTGGAGCTGTCCCAGCGTTCACCGAACCGGGTACACCCCATCCCGACGACCGCCACCTTGTCAGTGATTCCACGGCTAGCCATCGTTCTCCGATCTCGCATCCAGTAGATGCGACTTCCAGAAGTAGTCGTGCACGCCGCCGGCCGTGAACAGTCGACGGAAGGTGAACGCGACCCTCGCCCCGACGCGCAGACGTTCGGGTTCGGCATCCGTGACCTCGATGGTGCAGCGCCCGCCGCCGTCGACGTCCAGGACCGCCTGGATCATCGGCGGGGAGGGTGAGTAGGCCAGGTAGTCCACCGTGTGGGTGACGATCGTGCCGCGAAGTGCTGCGACGGGGGCTGGGTCCATCTCGTCCGTCGCGCCACAGCTGCGGCACACCCGCACCGGCGGCAAGTGCACGAATCCGCAGTGGCGGCAACGCGTTCCGGCGAAACCGAACTTCCACCCCTCGGCGCGGGCGGCAGGCGGCGCCGCGGGCCGGTCCGGTTCGGGGCGGCGGGGCGGCTCGAGTTCGACCAGGCCCTGCCACGACAGGTAGGTCAGATGCGGCACCACGATGCCCTCGGCCCGTTGCACGCTCACCGGAATGGACTGGCGGGCCAGCGGCAGCTGGGTCGTGGTGCGCAGCAGGACGGCGTCACAGCCGTCGAATGCCGAGAGGACGAGGATGGTTTCGTCCGGTTCGGCGACGTCCAGCACCGAGGCCAAAGCGATGCCGGCGTCGGCGGCCCCGGAGAAACCCACCGGCGAGGTGCGCGTCGACTTGAGTGCCTTGACCAGAGTGCCGATCCGTTTGGTGATGGCACTGTTGGGGCAGGCGACCACGACGTGGTCGACCTCGGCCATTCCGCTGTCATCGAGAACGCGATCGGTGGCGGCACGGATCAGAGCCGCGTAGCGGTCGGCGCCGAAGCGCTCTTCCCACTGCTCCCCCGTGACCGCCGTGGGTGAGCGCCAACGGTCCAGGAACTCGGCCGTGTGCGACGTGGTGGCCAGGATGTCGGCGATCGCGGGGCCATCGCCGAACAGCAGCGCCGCGGCGCCGTCACCGCCGAGGCGTTCGTCGGCAGAGCCGGGACGGCCGACGCGGACGTCGGCGGTCACCGCGAGACCGCCGGTCGCAATGGCGGCCCGCCAGGCCGCAATGCCGCTGCGGCCCGTGCCGCACAGGTCCGCGGCGAACGAGGCGTACGGCAGTCCGAGCGCTGAGTGGATGGCCGCCGCGTTGGTCTTGTCGGCGTAGGCAGGAGTACTGGTCGCGAAGTACAGGTTCGTAGGCAGCTCGTGTCCGTCGAGGGCTCGGGCTGCGGCGGCGACCGCCATGGTGGTGCTGTCCTCGTCGTAGGAGGCGATGACGCGGTCGCCACGACGCAGCCCGACGTCGCCACCGGCGAGACGGTACCGCGGGAGGTACGTCGCGTAGCCGATCAGGGACGCGGTCATCCTGTGACTCCCCGGAACAGTGCTGCGATGCCCTGCCCGCCGCCGATGCACATCGTCTCGAGGGCCAATCCGCCTCCCCGGGTGCGCAACTCGTGCAGCATCGTGGTGAGGATGCGGACGCCGGTCGCGCCAATGGGATGGCCGAGTGAAATGCCGGACCCGTTGACGTTGAGCCGGTCGTCGACGTCGGCCAGCTTCACTCCCCACCCCGACAGCACCGCCAGAACCTGCACCGCGAAGGCTTCGTTGATCTCGATCAGGCTCAGGTCGTCGAAGCCGAATCCCGTCTTGGCGAACAACTTCTCGACGGCGCCGACCGGTCCGATGCCCATTCGCGATGGCTCACATCCCACCGCGGTCCAACCTTCGAGGTAGCCGATCGGCTCCAGGCCGAGTTCGTCCAGTCGGTCCTCGGCCACGACGAGGCACGCGGCGGCGGCGTCGTTCTGTTGACTGGAGTTGCCCGCGGTCACCGTGCCGCCGGGCGTCACTGTGCGTAGCTTCGCGAGCGTCGCCGTGGTGGTCTCGGGTCGAATGCCCTCGTCGCGATCGAAGGCGAGCGGATCGCCACGACGCTGGGGTACGTCGACGGCGACGATCTCGGCGTCGAACGCACCGCGTTGAGCAGCGGCCGCCGCGCGTTGGTGGCTGCGCGCGGCGAACGCATCCGCCGCGTCGCGGTCGATGCCGTAGTCCGAGGCCAGGTTCTCCGCGGTCTCGATCATGCCGCTGATCTCACCGAAACGCCATGCGGGTTGGGATCTCTCGCGGCCGCGGTCGAGTCGGTCGTACAGCATCTGACTTCCCGATCTGGCTCCCCAGCGCGCCGTTGTCGTGTAGTGCTCGATGTTGCTCATCGATTCGACGCCACCGGCGATCACGACGTCGGCCGCGCCGGTCTGCACCGTCATGGCGGCCGTGATGACGGCCTGCAGGCCGCCACCGCAGCGCCGATCGATCTGCAGTCCCGGCACCGCCACCGGGAGGTTCGCGTGCAACGCCACCCACCGCCCGATGCACGGCGCCTCGGAGTTGGCATATGACTGCGCGAAGACGACGTCCTCGATGCGGCCGGGATCGACGCCGCTGCGCTGCACGGTCGCCTCGACCACCTTCGCGGCGAGGTCTTCTGCCCGCAGCGGTCGCAGGCTGCCGCCGAAGGTGCCCACTGCGGTGCGGACCGGAGCGACGATTGCCGCGCGCCTCATTCGTCGCCCCGCCAGCGGTCGGCGGAGGGGTCGAGCAGCTGCGCGAGTTTGCCTTCGGGCAGCCAGATGATGGTCTCGAGTTCCAGCGCGTCGAGGTAGCGCACCCGTCCGGTGCGGAGGTCTTCCAGCCGCAGTCGGGGCGAGTTCGCTTCGCCGTCGATGTTCACCGACACGTGGGCGAACTCGCTTTCGACCACCGGGCCGATGCCTGGCGCGTTGACGGGGGCAGCTCCGCCGAATTCGAGGGTCATCAGATCAGGAAGCCCATGGTCGGGATGGGCTTGTCCTTGTCCACCAAAACCACCTTCTTGTAGGACATTCGCAGCGTCCCCTCATCGCGGCGGAGCCGGTAGGTCACGCGCCCACCCCACACGTGATTGCCACGCGCCCGTGATTCGAGCACCACGAAGTTGGCTCCCACCTCGAGGTCGATGCCGCCCGAGGCAGCTTCCCGGCCGCCGAGTAGTTCGACGTTGGAGATCAACCGCCGCAGGTTGGACGGCGGCGCCTGAGCGTAGCGCCTGCCGGTGCGAAGTTGCTTGAGCCGAGTGGAGATTCGGTTGCGGTTGTCGTAGATCACCGACATCTGTTCCATCGGATCGGCACTGTCGTTCCCGGCGGGAACCCAGTACAGCGCGTCGTCGGTCCACAGCGCCTCCCAAGAGTCGTAATCGCTCTCGTCGGCGAAACGCGCTTCGCGATAGAGGAACTGCTCGACCTCGCGGACGTCGTACCCGTCGGGCACCGCCGTCAGGCCGTCAGCGGTCTGGATGGCGTTGGTCACGGTGCCTCCATCAACGTTGCGTAGTGCGACCAGAAGCCGCGCATGCCGGTCTCGTCGGTGGCCGATCCGATGGTGAATCCGTCGTCGTCGATGCGCTCCCGGTGCAATCCCCTTCGGACGTCCAGCCATTCGGGCTGCAGCGACTCGATGCCGAGCTGGTTGCGCTCGTACATCTCGGTGTCGTCGGCCAACAGCATGCCCGCCGGACCGACGGAGCCGACGCACTGGGACACCATCCGCCTGTTCAGTTCCGGTGCACCCGCGAGCTGAACCGCCGTCGAGTATTGGACGCATTGGTCGACCGAGACGGGCTGGATGTTGAACACCTGAATCTCGGCGATGAAGAGGTTGGGGAAGATCATCACGTGCGGCGCACCTTCGATCAGGATCTGATCGGCGGCCTCACCGTGACGTTCCCGCATGGCTGCGACGTAGTTCGGCACTCGTTGTTCCGTGGTGCCGAACCACCGCATCGGTTCGGCGAACTTGCGGAACTCTGGGCGCAGGTCGTTCTCACTGTGCCCATTGCCCAGGTTTCTGGTGACGGCCGTGGAGGCGTCGCTGTAGAGCGGCCCGATCGTGCTTCCGGTCACCCCGAAGATCGAGCCGTGCACGAACTGGGGATGATATCCGTCGGTCTCGTTCTCGGCCAGCAGTTTCCAGTTGGCGCCCGTCTGGTGCTGCAGCCACCCGGCGGTCAGGTCGACACGCCCCTCCGGGGACAGGCGCACCAGTCGGTCGATCTCGCCGGCGGCGGCGCCGAGGTGCTCCCTCAATGTGGGCCCGTCCTCGGCGAAGCTGCCGAAGACGAATCCTTCGTAGGAGTCGACGCGGGGCACCCGGCCCATCGCCAGGTCGAGTTTGCGGCCGTTGTAACCCTTGAAGAACGGAAACCCGATCAGCTCACCGGTGTTGCGGTAGGTCCAGCCGTGGTAGGGGCACCGGAACGTCGACGAGTTGCCCTTGGCGTCGTCGCAGACCTGATTCCCACGGTGCGCACACCGGTTCAGCAGCAGGTTCACCCCACCGTCGCGATCGCGGGTCATGATGACGTCCTGCTGGCCAAGCTTCTTGCGCACGTAGTCACCCGGCTGCGCCACTTCGCTTTCGTGGCCGACGAATACCCATGTGCGGTACCAGATCTTCTGCAGCTCCTCGGCGAAGATGGCGGGATCCGTGTAGAGCGAGCCGTGCACCTTGTCGGGTCTGATCAGGGGCGCGACGCGGCTGCCGCTCTGGGGCGGGATGACCGTTGTCATTTCCGAAGTCACTGGGAGATTCCTTCCTGGGTACCGAAGACCGGGCGACGCTTCTCGCGGAACGCGGCGATGCCTTCGGCGAAGTCGTCGCTGCCGAAGAGTGCGGCCTGATGGGCGGCTTCACGGTCGAGCACGTTGAATGGCGACAAGCCGGGCGCCACGGCGAGGAGCGACTTGACGACGGCGTACGCCTGCGCCGGGCCCGCCGCCAGCCGAGTGGCGTCCGCGAGAGCCGCCTCGAAGGCCTCCCCCGGCTCGGCAAGCGCGTCGACGAGACCGATGTCAAGCGCCTCGTCCGCGGGAATCGGCCTGGGCAACAACAGCATCTGCCGCGTGCGAGCGACACCGATGCGCGCAGGCAAGGAGGCATACGCACCCATGTCGCCGGCCAGTCCGACCGACGTGAACGTCGTGGCGAACCGTGCGTCGCGTGCGGCGACGATGCGGTCACACGCGGCGGCCAAGGCGGTTCCGGCGCCGAAGGCCGCGCCCTCGACGGCGGCGACAACCGGCTTCTCGGTGCTCCAGATCGCCCGAATCACGCGTTGCGCCAGCTGTGCCCGCTCCAGAGCTTCCTGCGGCGCCATCCGCTCCATCGAGCCGATGTCGCCTCCGGAGCAGAACGCCTTGCCCGCCCCCGTCAGCACGATCGCGCGCACGGATGGGTCGCGGTCGGCGGCTTCGATCGCGTCGGCGAGTGCCAATCGCAGGGGGATGTCGATGGCGTTGAGCTTGTCGGGTCGGTTCAGGGTCACCACCGCGACCGCGCCCACCTTCTCGGTGAGCACCGGTCCGGTTGTGCGGGACCGGAACTGCTGCGGAGACGTCGTCATCGCTGGAACCTGGGCGGTCGTCGCTCGATGACGGCGCGCAGTCCTTCGAGCGCATCGTCGGTGCCGGAGAGCTCGGAGACCGTGCGGGCTTCCTCGGCCAAGCGCTGTTCCACCGATGCCCCGATGCCGCTCCACACCAGACGCTTGGTTGCCGACAACGCCTGTGTGGGAAGTTCGGCGAGTTGCTCGGCCACCGCCTCCGCGCGAGCGTGCAGTTCGTCGTCGGCCACGACCTCGGTGATGAGACCGACGTCGAGTGCCTCGGCGGCGCTGAGCGTCGGGTTGGTCAACACGATGCGCAGTGCCTGCCGCAGGCCGACCAACTGGGTGAGCGTGACGGACACCCCGCCGTCGGGGGCCATGCCGACGCGGACGGCGCCGGAGAAGAACTTCGCCGATTCCGCGGCGATCACGAGGTCGGAGGCACACACCAGACCCAGACCGCCGCCGCCAGCCGCGAAGCCCTGCACCGCGGTCACCACGGGAACTCTCAACTGAATCAACGCCGCAGAGGCCAGCTGCAGCCAGGCCGTCGCCTCCCGCAGATAGTCCGGCAGTCCGGCGCCCTTGGACTCGAACGTGTGGATGTCGCCGCCTGCGCAGAAGTTGCGCCCTTCGCCGGTCAGCAAGACGACGCGGACGCGTCGATCAGCGTGACAGGTCAGCACCGCTTCGTGAAGGGCCTTGAGCAACTCCACGTTCAACCCGTTGGAGACCTCGGGTCGGCTGAGCCGCAGGCGGGCGATTCCGTCCTCCACATCGAGTGTGACGGGCGCCGTCGAACCAATCGTCGTCACCGAACTCCTCCTCGTTGATTGAAGGCGGACGCACCGTTGCGTCCCACCCCCTCACTGATGTGGCTCACGACCGCTTCGATCTCGTCATCGAGTCCCGCCGCTAGGGGTTGTCGCACCCCATTGGTCACCAGCCGTTTGATGGCGGTGAGCGCGCTCCGATCACGGCCCGCCAGCACCGATGCGAACCGCTCTGTGGCGGCATCGAATTCAGCGGACAGGTAGCTGCGGTAGGCCAGACCCAGGTGGACGGCTTCCGTGCCGGAGATCCGGTCGCCGCTGAGGAGAAGGGCCATCGCCTGCTGGCGCCCGATCAGTCGCGGCAACCGTTGGGTGCTTCCGCCGCCAGGGATCATGCCGAACCGGATGTGGTTGTCGGCGATCCGCGCGTCGTCGCTGACGAGGACGATGTCGGCGGCCTGCATCAGTTCGAAGCCGCCGGCAGCCGCCGCACCTTGTACCGCGACGATCACCGGAACGTCGACGTCGGCGATGGCGTCACATGCCCGCCGGAAGGCCGTGAACAACGTCTTCAGCGCGGCGGGTCCTTCCGCGCGCAGTCGCTCCACCTCGGCGAAGTCACCGCCGGCGCAAAAGTTCCCTCCCGCTCCGCGGATCACGATCACGTTCACGGCCGGGTCTGCACCCAGCGTTCTGATCGCTCGCTCGAGTTCGGTGCTCAACTCGATGGTGATCGCGTTCATCTGTGCAGGCCGGTCGAGGGTGATTCGACCGATGCCGGCACTGGTACTGACGCGCAGTGGCTCAGTCATGGGCAACGCCGACTCCGACCGTACGAGGATGATTTCTAATCAATATTAAACTACCGCTGCGCGTGTTTCAACCGACCCTTGGCGGGGGACCGTTGAGCACCGACTGCGGTGCTGCTCATTCAAGACAGGGCCGGCTCGAGTCCCGCTGAACATTGACGACCGCAGGCCACCGCGCGAAGGAGCGACGCCGTTTTCTAGCGCCACATCAGGGCGACGACGCCCCAACTGCCCTCGGCCTTGGTTTTTACCCTATGTTAAATTGCGCAGGATCATCCCAGAGGCGAATGGAGCGTCGGATTCTGAATCCTCTTACGGGCACCGATCTCGACGTAGACCAAGTGTCCGCACACGTGGTGCGCATCCCGCTGCCGCTGCCCTTGTCGGATCTGCGCGTCGTGAACGTGTACGCCGTGCTGGGCAACGATGGCGTCACGTTGGTCGATTCCGGGTGGGCGGACGAGCCAAGCGAATCGGTCCTCATCGAGGCACTGCACGGCCTTGGCTTCGCACCTGGCGACGTGCGGCGGATCCTCGTCACGCACGCCCACTGGGACCACTTCTCGCGCGCCATCATGTGGCAGCGTCGTTATGGCACCACGGTGTTCTTGGGCCGTCAGGAGCGCCATACGATCGCGGCGTTCGACGAGATCGACGGTGCGTATCCGATGCAGGCGCGGCTGTTGCGCAGGGCAGGGGCACCGCAGCTCGCGCGGACGATTGCGGACCTGGAACTCGAACCGTTCGAAAGGGACGTGCCGTTCGGCCCACCCGATGTCTGGCTCGACGATGGTGACGAAATCGACTGCGGCGGGACGCTACTCGTCGCGCGGGCGACGCCCGGCCATACCCGGGGCCACATGGTCTACGAAGACCGTGGCGCGGGTCTGACGTTCACCGGTGATCACATCCTGCCCCGCATCACGCCCTCGATCGCGTTGGAGAGGATGCCGGAAGAACTTCCGCTGCGGTCGTACCTCGCCTCGCTCCGGCTGTTCCTCGACTTGCCGGATACCTCGATGCTGCCTGCCCACGGTGCCGTCACGTCGAGCGTCAAGGCACGGGCCGAGGCGCTACTCGATCATCACCGGGACCGTCTCGACGTGGTCACCGCCCTGGTGGCGAAAGGGTCGGCCACGGCGTACGAGGTGTCTCGCCAGATGTTGTGGACGCGGCACGAACGGACCATCGACGAGCTCGGTGCCGTGCACGGCATGACGGCGATCCTCGAGGTTGCCGCGCATCTCGACCTGTTGGTGGCCCGCGGCGTGCTGACCAGCGAGTTGCTGGGTCCGGTCAGTCACTATGCAGCCGCGACGTAAGCGGCGCGCCGTCAACCGTTAGTCCTGCTAGCATCCCCGGTGTCTCACATCTCCGGGCGAAGGAGGGCCGAGTGGCCCGCAGGCTGGCATTGTCAGTGCTCGCCTTCGCGGCCGCGATGGCGTGGACGTCGCCGGTGGCCGCAGCGGATCCCGGACCCACCGTCTTCACGATCGGCAAGTGCTTCGACCCGGGTCAGCCTCCACTGGAACAGCCGGACCGGTTCGCCTACAACTGCGACGACACCGGCGTGATGGAAGACATGACATGGACTTCCTGGGACGCCGACGGTGCACAGGGCAGCGGCACGGACAAGTCGATCGAATGTCAGCCGAACTGCGCGCAAGGCACGCTCCTCACCAATCCCATCCTGGTGCATGCGTGGAATCCGTTGCCGCCGAACATGGCTGGCTGCCCACCGGACGTCCAGTTCTATACCGACATGACCATCGCCTACCCGAAGGGTGTGCCGCCCTGGATCAAACCGGGGACATCGTGGGCAGACGGCACCGATTTCGTGACCGTCGACGGCCTTCCCGCCGTGCACTTCTCCGACTTGCAGCCGGACTGCCGAGCGGTGCAGTTCGTGCCTCCGAGGCCCGCTCTCGCCTGACGCGGAACGCGCTGCGTTAGCTCGTGAGCGCGTCCACACCGTAGCCCCGTTCTGCCGCGATTCCGACGCCTCACCTTCCCGTTGAATGGCGATAAAACATTCGCCAGAACAACACGGTTGCGAATGCAATGGTAATAGAACCGGGGTTTCGACCCATCTGATCAGCATTGATCATGCAACTCCGTCTGCGCGCTACTTTTCAAGAAAATTTGCTGGGTTTCGACAAAACGCCAACGAAGAATCGAACGCAGTGAGACGATCGCTCTACCTCTACGGAAGCCCGGGGTGTCCGACCAGAGCGTGAAAATCAAAAGTCGGGGCTTTCCATGGGGGCAATGATGGGTGCAAGTGCATACGTAGGTCGTGTCGGAGGTTTGGCGGTCGCCTTGGGGTGGGCGTCGCGGTGGCCACGGGCCAGGGGGTGGCGTCGGCCGACACCCCGGATCCGAGTTCGCCATCGGCAACTTCGACGGGCTCCACCAGCGCCCCGTCCGGCGTCGCAGTCAGCACCGGAGGCGCACAACTCAGCGGCACCACGGTTCACGACGACGACCAAACCGCATCGGAGGAGCTGGACGACGCAACCGTTGCGCCCGACGCTTCCTCGGTACCGGCGCCGCCGTCCGAATCGCGTACCAGGAAGCTGTCCAACCGGAACTACACCCCGTCGGCTCTCTCATCGGTAAGCCGCAGTTCGGTACCGGCGAGTCCAGCGCGCCCGGCCGCCGCCGTCGCCGACAGGGTCGCCGCCGCGAAAGACGTCGCGAAGGACGTCACGGATACGGTCGTCCACCGGGTAGCGGACGCCGTGGTGTCGATGGCCGTCGCCGAGCCGGCTCCCGTGGTGAAGGCCGCAGCACCGGTCGCCATGACCACCGCTGCCGCCGAAACGTCCGCGCCGGTGACGGCGCCCGTGCAAAGTCTGCTGTCCAACGTGCTGGCGGCCTTCGGATTCGGCCCGCTCGCCACCAATACGCCGGTCGTCCCCGTCCCGTTCCCGGGAGCGTTGGCGCTCTTGGCCTTTGGGGCGCGCCGTGAATTCGAGCAGAATGTGTCCAGCCTGGGCGTGACCTCGACCACGAGTAGTACGCCGGTGGCCACCGCGGCGTTCGCAGCCGCCCCCACAGCGGCCGTCACGGTGCCGGTGACTGACGTACACCAGCCCCTACCCGAACAGCGACAAATGGCTGAGCTACGGTCCCGGCTTGAGGCTGCACGGTCAAGGAAAGCGCAACCCGGAGATCATGTCGGGCCCGTGGGTTGGCTCGCCACTGGACTCAGACGGCCAGTGCAGTGCGGAGCAATCGGCGGTCGTCAGCGCAGGCCAGGTGGGCCCGGCTCAGTGGTCGAGGGGCACGCTAGGGCAATCGGTCGAGTTCGAGGTGCTGCCACTGGTTTTCGACATCGCGCTGACTGGCGACTGCCTGTGGCAGAAGTCGGACTGACCGCAAACCGTCGAGCCGAACCGGGTTACTTCGACTTGGCCGACGCCTTGCCGCCCTTCCGACCGGCAGCCTTCTTCTGGGCGGTGTTTCCACCACTGCCGCTGCCACTGCTGCGCTTGCTTTGACTGCTGCCCGAGCTCTTGCCGCCTCTACTGGAGGATCCGGGCGAGTTCGAGATCGCCGCGGCGCGCCCCTTACTCATCCCCTTCTTGCGCAAGCCCTCGTACTGCTTGTCGTTCTTCACGCTTGAACCGTGATCCTTTGTCATCACCGCCTCCTCGGTCGTGTTCGTTCCGAGTACCCGCCTTCAGGCCGAGCACACACCTGACGGCATCGAGACAGCCCTCGGGTCGGAACGTCCATGCGGAAACTCCGCCACGACTGAGCTGACAGTTATCTACGCAACCGTCGATAACGGCATTGATGACACCTATTTACGGTCAGTGAAGTTTGCTACACGTTATAGAGATGATACGTGTTCAGGACCCCGGTGGTGTCGCGCGACGACTTCATTCGAAATCCATGGGTGCCGCGTGGGCATGACGCCCTACGTCACCCGTCCACATCGACGGCAGCGCATCAACACGTACAAACGGCGGCGCTAGCGTCCAAACATGTTGCCGAACAAGGATAAAACTACATCCGCAGGTGATTGGGGCTTTCGATCGTCCCAAGCGGCGTCTTCCTCGCCGTGCTCGTTCGGTCGACGAACGAAGGAAGCGTCTTTCCCATACGTCAATTTAGAGGCAATCCCGACCCCCTTTTTCCGCCTTGGCGAACGCGGCGAATATGAGTGTGCTGGCAATCCGAACTTTGGCTCTTGACCGGCCAGTCAAGCGAACCCTACATTGTTTGCTGTTGGATTGTTACCAAAATCACAGCAAGACCTGCTAGAGCGGGCCGGGCACATCTAGTCGAGGGGCTGCAGCATGGGAAAACATCGCAAGACAACGCGGATATCGGCTCGCCAGTACGCAGCGACGGGCGTGGGTGGAGCCGCCATGGTCGGGGTCGGCGTCCTGCTGGCCGCACCTCCGGGTGCACCGTCACTCGCCGAAGCCTCTCCGGCGATTCAGCTGGTGAACACCGAGTCCGCTTTGGCGCCCGAGTCCCCTGCCTTTTGGTGGTTGGGCGATGGCGGCGGCAGCCTGATCGGCAACAGCGTCACCCCGAACGCGCTCCTCAGTGCGCTCGCGCCCAGCCCGCTTCTCGCTCCAAACAACAGCTTCAACATCTTCAATCCCATCGGTGCGGGTGGGTGGCTGATCGGCGACGGCCTCGATGCCCAGGCGGGCTGTGTCGGAGCTGAGTGCAACGGCGGCAACGCCGGAATCCTGTTCGGCACGGGCGGTGACGGCTTCAACGGCGGTCATGGCGGCGCCGGCGGATGGTTCTTCGGCACCGGCGGCGCCGGTGGGCAAGGCGTCACTGGTACCGCTGGCGACACTGCCGGCGAAGCGGGCGGTAAGGGCGGCCAAGGCGGCGTCGGCGGGGCCGGCGGGTTCTTCTTCGGTACTGGCGGTGTCGGCGGCCAAGGCGGAACGGGCGGCGCTGGCTTCAGCAACAACGGAGTGGGTACGGACGCTCCCGGTATCGGCGGCGACGGCGGAGATGCGGGAGCCGGTGGCGCTGGCGGGTTCTTCTTCGGTAGCGCCGGCGGAACCGGAAACGGCGGCAACGGCGGAGAAGGCGGACAGGGCTCCAACTTCGACAACGCGATCGGCGGCATCGGCGCCGATGGTGGTAATGGAGGCGCCGGCGAGGTCGGCGGCACCGGCGGCAATGGCGGCCAGGGCGGCAACAGCGGCACCGGCTTCGTCGGCGGCACTGGCGGAGAGGGCGGCCAGGGCGGCACCGGCAACACGACCGGCGGCACCGGCGGCGAGGGCGGCCACGGCGGCCTAGGCGGCAGCGACACCTCCGCCGGGGGCGACGGATCGACCGGCGGTACCGGCGGCAAGGGCGGTGAAGGCGGTACTGGCGCCAACGGTGGCGACGGCGGTCTCGGCGGCGGAGGCGGCGGAGGCGGCGAGGGCGGCACCGGTGCGGGCTCCACCGGTGGCAATGGCGGCACCGGCGGCGAGGGCGGCCAAGGCGGTATCGGCACCAACGGCTCAGGCGGCGACGGCGCCACGGGAGGCACCGGCGGCGACGGCGGCTCTACCGGTGCCGGTGGGACCGGCGGCAATGGCGGCACGGGCGGCGGGGGCGGCGACGGCGGCCCCGGCAGCAGCGGCCAAACGCCTGGCTCCGGCGCCAACACCGGCACCAACCCCGGCAACAACCACAACGGCGCGGAGGGCGGGGCAGGCGGTGCCGGCGGCGCAGGCGGCGGCGGCGCTCCTGGCGCCTAGTTCCGGTTACTGGCTAGTCGCAACGGATCGAGCCGCACCCCCCTCCCCTGGGTGCGGCTCGATCGCGTTACGGTCAGGGTGAGCGAGGAAGCTGCGCGCCCTCGGCGCGGACCGAGCCCCGCCGCTTGGGGACGGCGGCGGCTGCCAGCGGAGTAGCGACATCCTCGAGCGATCTGCCCTCGGCATCGACGGCGAGGAACCACGCCACCACACCGCCAACGACCATTACGGCGGCACCGAGCAGGTACCCCAGGAACAGCCGGAACGGTTGGGAGCCGTCGCCGATCAGGGCGCCATAGATGACCGGCCCGAGGGCGCCGAAGCACTGGGCGATCGCGAAGAAGACGGCGATGGCCTTGGCTCTGACCTCGAGCGGGAAGATCTCGCTCACGGTCAGGTACGCCGAGCTGGCTCCGGCCGAAGCGAAGTAGAAGACGATGCACCAGGCGATGGTCTGAGTGATGGCGTTCAGTACCCCGGCGTTGAAGAGCACGGCACTGATGGCGAGCAGGATCCCGGACAGGACATAGGTTCCGGCGATCATCTTCCTGCGCCCGATGGTGTCGAAGAAGTGTCCGATGGTCAGTGGCCCGGCGAGGTTGCCGACGGCGAACGCGATCAGATACAGCGGCGTCGCCTCCGACGCGACGCCATAGAACTTGCCCAACACCAGCGTGTAGGTGAAGAAGATCGCGTTGTAGAGGAACGATTGGCTGATCATCATGACGGCGCCAAGAATCGACCGACTCGGGTAGTCGCGGAACAACACTCGGGTCAGCGCGACGTAGCCGATCTTTTCGGTGGGCCGCAACTCGATGGCCTTGCTCTCGTCGACGGGAGGAAGGGAGACGCCACTGGCCTTCACCTCGTCCTCGATGAAGGCGATCGACTGTTCGGCGGCTTCCTCGCGTCCGTTCATGACCTGCCAACGAGGGCTCTCCGGCAAGTTCCGACGTACTACCACGATCACCAGACCCAGCACCGGTCCGATGAGGAAGGCGAGCCGCCAGCCGAGGCTCAGGTCGATGACCCTCAGGAAGAGGAACGTCCCGAGTGTGCCGAGAACCGCTCCTGCCCAATAGGTTCCATTGATCGCGATGTCGACCCGGCCGCGGTAGCGGGCCGGGATGAGTTCGTCGATCGCCGAGTTGATGGCCGCGTACTCGCCGCCGATGCCCATGCCTGCGATGAAACGGGTGACGTAGAGGAAGACCAGCCAGCCCGCGCCGTTGCCCAGCGTCAGTGCCGTCAGACCACTGCCGAGGAGATACACGCCCAGCGTGACCATGAACAGGTTGCGTCTGCCGAGCTTGTCGGACATCCTCCCGAAGAACAGTGCTCCGACGACCTCACCTGCCAGGTACACGGTGGCCAGGAGCCCTACCGCGGCCGAGGACAATCCGAGCGTCTCGGGCTGTGTCAGCGTCTCGGCGACGGCGCTTGCGACGGTGATCTCGAGCCCGTCGAGGATCCAAGCCACCCCGAGCGCCACGACCATTCGTGTGTGGAACGCCGACCAGGGCAGTCGGTCGATGCGGGCGGGAATCAGACTGCGGATTGCACCTTCGGTGTCGGTTGGGCTCGCCATGGTCGCCTCCTTGCGCACGGGCCTGTAGACAGCCGGGGTTTCCCCGCGATGAGTCGTGGAAACACCGAATGACGAGGAAATACGCGGCCACAAGGTCCGAGATGAAGGGGCTAACTACCCCTTCTTTGCCGCTGCCACCTTTGGCTTGACGTTCCGGTGCTCGTCGCAGCGCCAGCAATCATAGGAAGTATCGGCTTCCGGGATGTCGTTCTCCGCGCCGCAGCGCGGACACACGAACCGCTGCCGTCCGGGCGCGGCCTTCCGCTTCACCTCCGGTGTTGGTGTCGGCAGCACCAAAGGGTCCATCGCGCCGTGTGGAGCGATGAGTGCGAAGCCGACGCCGAACGGGCCGAGGAAGAAGAGCGTGGCGAAGAACCACCCAACGCCATTGCGACCCTTGTTCTCCGCGATGATCGCCGCCACGACCGCGG
This sequence comes from uncultured Actinomycetota bacterium, assembly GCA_963849055.1. Classification (GTDB taxonomy): domain Bacteria; phylum Actinomycetota; class Actinomycetes; order Mycobacteriales; family Mycobacteriaceae; genus Mycobacterium. The sequence goes on along the minus strand of CAWKFI010000006.1, from coordinate 42,516 downwards.
GCAGCAGCCACACGAACACGATCAGCAGCAGGATGAACACCACCGGTCCGAGGAAGATGATGGGATTCCAGTTGTCGTCGGCGGCCAGTAGTTCCATGCCCCGTTACCTCCCCGTTGACGCGCTTGCGGCAATCTTCCCAGCGCGCACGTGGTCAGTCCTCCGAAACATAGGGAAACACCCGATTCTTCGCAGTCGTGACTTCAATACCGTCGATGACGCGCATACCCGAGTGATGTCGAACGGAGCACGTCATGCCGACTGCCATGAAGACCGGGCCCTACGCCCTGAAGCGATCTGCTGCCGTCGCCGCCGTGAGCGCTCTCTGCTGGGCGGCGGCGATGCTGGCCGCTCCGATGGCCAACACCGTTCCGCTGAGCAACGGGCTCGACATCGAGTGCTTTCTGGACAACACCAACAATCGCGTGAAATGCGTGACGATGGGCGGCTGCCCACGGGTGCACGGCGACTACGTCGTCGACGCCCTGCACGTGATGATCAATGGGAACCAAGACGAATACCCCTACCACTGCATCAACGGCCAGACCGTCAGCTGGGGCCTCGGCATCGACCCCAACTCGACGTTCACGTTCGGGGTCCAGGCTTGCCGAAAGAAGGACTTCGAAGGCGACTGGTGCACGGCGTATTCGGACTACACCTACACGCCGCCGCAGCCGACCAAGTGTCCGTCCGATTCACCTACTCCGACCGTTCCGGCCGGCCAAAAGTGCGCTCCGGCTCCGGAGGTGACCCTGACGGCGACGCCGGGCGCGCCGCTCGGGGGCGGCACTCCAGCACCGCCTCCAACCCCTCCGCCACCTGGGCACACCGTGCTCGAGGACGTGGAGCTGTATGACGTGCCCGGCGGCGAAGGCACAGTGATCGGCGAACTCAAGAAGGGTGACGCGGTGACGCTGAACGGCCCGTGCCCGATCCAGCTCGCCGACCCAGGGGACCCCAACAACGGCTGGTGCAAGGTCACCGACACCACCCTCAAGCTGACGGGTGCCGTTTGGGGAGATGCGATTTCGAAGTAATGGTCGATCTCGGGGTTGACGCAGGTGGCTGCGTGCCAATGGCTGGACGCGTCTCGATCGCAACAACCCATCGTTTTCGAGACGGGGCAGGATCCCCTACGCCTACCGACGCGGTAGGCGAGTTCGCCTGCGGCGGTGATGGTGGCTTGATGCTGATGCATGGCCAACTCGGGGTCGATCCTCGGTGATCCCGGAAACCATCCAATTCGCCGTTAGTCCTGGAGTGTCCCAACCGCTTCGACGCGCGGATGTAGCACTCGCCGGCTGACAGGTTCGTGGTGGCGAAGGTATGCCGTAGGTCGTGAGACCGTACTGCTCCAAAGCCGAGCGCCTTGCACGCGGGCGGCCAATAGTGCTCGTACAGGTTCCCGCGTGGACGGGGTCGGCGCAATCGAAGATGTAACGATTCCGTCGACCGAGGAATGGCGGTGCGTTCGGCAATGTACCTGTTGCCCGCCACGTTGGTGGCCGAGAACGGGTGCACCGTATCGGCGTGCCCCAGGCGAGAGTCGAACTCGCAACTCAAGGATTTTAAGTCCTTCGCCTCTGCCGTTGGGCTACTGGGGCTCGACCGAGAAGTCTACGTCCTCGTGCTCCAGCCAAGCTGCATACCGGTCCTTATCATGTGGCAATTGGCACACCTGACCTCACACTTCTCCAGCTCAGCGAGCAGCTGATTGCGTGTCCCTATCAATGTGGAAATCCGACGATTGCCAGGTCCGCGCTCGACGTATCGAACTCTAAAACGCGTATATCTGCGTTACCGCAATCCACGCAGGGATGAGCCTCCAAATATCGCCTAATCAACAAGCGCTGTTCGATGCGCTGTTTTGCACGAGACGCGACGGCCCGTGCCTTGTACAACTCCTTGTGCCGTTGATAGTGGAGGCGCTGATACGCACGTTCATCTTCCGGGTTGACGTACGGCATTCATCCTCCAAAGCTGTTGCGGTTCTTGTATCTAGCGGCAGTGGTGATCGGCATTTCGTGCTCTCGACATTGTTCCACGCGGCACTGACACACCAATAGCCTGAGTCGAAGTTGTGAACAGCTATTGCTGGCGGATTTCGAAGCCGCTGCCTCTGTCAAATTGAGCTATGGGGAGCCTTGCATCGCCATCGCAATCCTGGGCGGCACTGCCCGCACCGAGTGCGGCCGCCTCGGCGGCGTCGATTGGACGAGGTCACGTGTCGGCAGCGCATCAACGCTGCCGAAATCGGCGCCGCGGGTCTCGAGGCCCGAGATCGACACTATCGAAACATAGTGCCGCGCAACGAATGTCGAGGATCCTAGGAGCTACTCGGCGGGGTCAGACGCCGGCTTCGCGTCGGCTCCCGCGTCCTTCGCAGGCGCGTCGTCCTTCGCACCCGCATCCTTCGCGGACCCGGGGGTCGCCTTCTTCACGGTGTCGTCGTCGGCCTTCGTCGGCGGGGTTGCCGGTTCCGTGGCATCGTCCGAGACATCGCCGGCGGCAAGCGCTTTCGGTGCATCCTGAGGTTCGGCCTCGGCGCCAGCATCGACGGTCTTGGCCTCCTCGACCTTGACTTCCTCCGTAGCGGGAGTCTTCTCATCAACGACGCTCGGCGCGCTTTCAACGACGGGCTCTTCCACAGCAGAAACGTCCTCGGCACTCGATACCAGGAGCAAGGCTGATCGTCCGCTCCGTCGAGAGCGTCCGCAGCGTGGAGACGTCCGCCACGGTGGGGACGGGCGGTGGCGGCGTCGCCAACGCCGTCGCGATCCCGAACTGCGCGGACTCGATCCCGTCGACGATCGCCCCAGCCCCAGCACCGAGGGCGGTGACGAAGTTCTTCGTTCCGTCGAGCGCGGCATTGATGATGTTGCTCAGGTTGAGGGTGAGCACCGCACCGATGAAGTCCTGCGTGCCTTCGATGAGCGACGTCGTGACCACGTTGCCCGCCACCAGGAAGCCGTTGATCACGTCGATGAACGCCTTCGGCACGGCGGCCTGCAGCGCGGTCTGCACCGCGTACAACTTCTGATTGCGCCAGATCAGCGAATCCAGCAGCGGCTGTCCTACGGCAATCACCGCATTGCGCGCCGCCGAGGTGAACGTGTCGAACGCGCCGACGAAGTTGAGCGCCAACACCTCCTGGACGATCTCGACGGTCACGCCGGGAATCGCCAGCAGCGAATCCACCAGTCCCACGCCTGCCTTGCCGAGCCCGGCCAGATACACCGCCCAGTTCTGGGCCCAGTTGACGATCTGCTGCCGCACGATCGGCAGCGTGAGGATGTAGGGAAGTTCGAGGGCCGCCAGCTTGAACTCCGTCGACACCGACGAAATCGCGGCCGTCGCGGCACGCACGTCCAGCGCGGGCGCCGGCGGGGCGATCGGGGCCAGTGCTATCGCGCTGGCTCCGACCAGCGCAATTCCCGTGGTGTACCACGGTCGTATCGAAGTCTCCATGAGTAACCCCCACCCCTAGGCAATCCGGCCGACAGCCGAACGCTAACCCGCAGCAACGCCTCGGCGCGGCGCAATGCCCTAATTGACGTCGATGACAGTAGCGCAGAGTTCGACGAGTTCGTCCGCGCTCCACGCCGGCGCGACACCGGGAGCCCGCAACAGATAGTCCGCCCGCTCGTCGGCGGTCCAGCCGAACGTCTCCTCGAGTCCGTCGAGCATGGTGCGCAGGTAGGGCGCCGACGGGGGTGTGTGCTCGAGATCCTGCAGCGACGTGATGGTGAACATGGGCACCCCGTCGCGGTCGTCGACGTGCAGCAGCGTCTCGTAGACATAGGACGACACTCGCCATCGACGGTCCACGCCGTCCTTCAGCGCCAGATCGCTGCCTACCGGGCGCCGGGTTTCCTGGGCGACAACGTCGCTCAGCTGCCCGAACGTGAGAAGGTATGCCCGCGCCGCCAATTCGCCGTCGGCGTGCGGATCGTAGAACGCGATGCCGCCACCCCAGACCGTGGACTCGCCTGCGAAGCTCAGCCCGCCGGTCAGGTGGATCCCGACGTCGCAGCGCGGGGGCGACTGGTCACGACAGCCCAGGTACGTACGACGGGCCCCCGGCGGTCGCCCGCCCGAGACATAGCAGCCGAAACGCGCTGCACTCATGTTGGATCCGTATGCGACGTACCAGACGGGATCGTCGGTTCTCAGTGCCGGGCTCAACCGACGACGGCCCCTTCCTCGGAGGCCAGCTCCGCCTCTCGCAGGAGCACGGACTGCGCCTCCTGGTAGATCCGCTCGGCGTCCTCGGGGCTGTCCCCCACCGCGGTCAGGCCGACGCGACCGCACTCGGTGAGGCAGCTGATCATGTGGAACACCACCCCGGTGCGGCGGGCCTGGTCGAAGTGCAGCCCGTTGTTCACGACGATGTCGAAGAGGTCGGTGACCGTGAGCGCCTTGAGCCGCTCGTCCTCGAAGTGGTCGGTCGCCACCAGGTACTTGGGCGTGCCCGCCGGGGTCAGGAAGACTCCGCGTTCACCGTCGTAGGTCCCGTCGGTGAGGAACTGCAGCGTCAGGAACGGATGGGTGGTCCCACCCTTGCGCAGGTTCAGCTCGATGGCGTACGGCGTCCAGGCGCCGCTTTCGTCTTGCACCACAACGAAGTCCACCGCGAAGCGGCCGAGCACGCCGAGACCGGCGAGATGCCGCCCGATCACCATCGCGGGCTCCGCGATCAGCGCGGCATAGTCGGGATTCGCCGGGAAGACGCAGCCGAGGTACTTCTGACCGCTCTTCCCGCCGAGCAGCTGATCGTGGGTGGACAGCAGCTCGACGGTGCCGTCGGGCAGGGCCCGCATCTGGACGCTCGGACTCTCCAGCGTGACGCCGCTGATCCGTTCCTCCACGATGCCACCGTGTTTGGCGAACGCGGCCAGATACACGTCGACGGTAAGGGTTTCCGATTCCGGCTGCATGCCCATCAGGCGTTCGGTGATCGCGGCAGCTTCGTTCGGTGAGCCAACGTCGGGCAGCCCCTGCAGGTCCACCGATGCGTTACCAGCGCCCGAAACGCCCTCGTTGAGTTTGACGATCGCCGCCGTGAGCGACGGCCTGCGAGCCCGCATGCTCTGCACGCCTGCCACGATCTCGTCGACCGTGTGCAGGTCCTCCGCACCGACCGGGCATGGCACCCCGAGTTCTTCGAACATCGTGCGGCAGCCGGTCTTGCTGCCGAGGTCCGCAAGCCGCGGATCGGCGCCGTACATCGGGAGGCCGAGGCTCAGCGCGACGTCCCGCTCGAGCGGTGTGGTGTTGTACGGGATCAGGTGACTGCGTTCCGGGTTGGGGATCTGCGACCGGATCTGACGCAGAAGCCGCGGCCGCGCAAGCAGTTTCGCACTCAGCGGGGTCGTCGACGCGTCACCCACCGGCATCAGCGTGAGCCTGGCGCGGGCGTGGCTGGGAATCACCCCGGGCAGCAATCCGAGGTAGTACTCCACGATCGCCTCGGACACCGGCTGCGACGTCACGTAGATCATCCGCAGCCGCGGTTGGCGAAGCAGCAGCAGCAGGAACAGTGCCCGCTCCTCCATCGCCTGCATGACGGTGCCGCTGCCGGGCGTGGTGCGCTCGATGCTGATCGAGGGGACGACGACGACCGATTCATCGTCGAGGTCGAGCCGCATCGACTCCCATACGGTCGGCATCGCCCGTTGCAGATCGTCGAAGACGCGGTAGCGCTCGCCGTCGTCGAGCAGCGATAGCGGTCGACTCTGAAGTTGTGTGGTCATGACGTCACCTGTCCGTCCTTGAGTGCGCTGATGTTGTGGACCCGCACGGAGCGGCTGAATCCCTTGGGCTGAACGTCGCCGACGACTTCGGATACGGCGACATGCTCGGTGGCGGCGAGCACGCGATCGGTGACCAGCACCTGCCACGGACCGGCGTCGGAACACAGCCGGGCCGCCAGATTGGTGACGCTGCCGATGGCCGAGTAGTCGAAGCGGCCCTCGAAGCCGATCCTGCCGAGGGTCGCGAAGCCCTGGGCGATGCCGATACCCAGAGCGAGATCGTGGCCCTTGCGAAGCCACTGCGCCGCAAGCTCGTTCACGGCGTCGCGAATGCCGAGCGACATCCGCACCGCACGCTCCGCCGCGTCGTCGCACGGAACCGGGTCGTTGAAGAACACCATCATCCCGTCGCCGGTGAACCGCTCGAGCGTGCCCTCGTAGGCGTGCACCAACGAGCCCATCTCGCGGTGGTACTCGCTGAGTACGCCCATCACCTCCTCCGGTTCACTGGCCTCCGCGAAGGGGGTGAAGTTCCGCAGGTCGCAGAAGACCACCACCACCTCGCGGCGATGGCTGCGCAGCAGGTCCTCGTCGCCGACCACCAGATCGGCCAATTGCGGTGACAGGAAATGCCGTAACCGGCTGGTGCGCTCCAACTCGGCCACCTGCTCGGCGACCCGGGTCTCGAGTTCGGTGTTCCACCTGGCCAGTTCGTCGGCCTGCCGGCGGATCGTGTCGTGGTAGCGCTTGATCCGCGCCAGCGACGCCACGCGGGCCAGCAGCTCGCTCTGGTCGAAGGGTTTGGTGACGAAGTCGTCGGCGCCCGACTGCAGGGCGGCCAGTCGTTGTTCACTTCCGCTGGCGGTGATCATCACGACGGGAAGGAATTCCGTCGCCGGCGTCGATCGAATCCTCCGACAGACTTCGTGACCGTCCATGCCCGGCATCACGATGTCGAGCAGGACGATGTCGACGTCCTCGGTCTCGAGCAGCGCGAGCGCCTCGGCTCCCGACGCCGCGGTGATCACCCGATGCCCGTGCGGCGTCAGGACCGCGTCGAGCAGCCGCAGATTCGTTGGCTGGTCGTCGACGGCCAGCACCGTCACGGGAATGTCCATCAGCGTCCCGCCCCTGCGAGGAACGCCTCGACCTGGCCGGGTAGCGCCCCCACGCTGATCGGCTTCTCGACGTAGCCGTCGAAGCCGGCCAGGGACGCCCGGTTTCGGTCCTCGGTCATCGCGAAGGCGGTGACCGCGATGACGGGCACATCGGGCCCAATGGTCCCCTGCCGCAACCTGTTCAGCGTCTCGATGCCGTCGATGCCCGGCAGTTGGAGATCCATCAGCACCAGATCCGGCGGATCCGCCTCGGCGACGCGGAGGCCCTCCTCCCCCGACTGCGCCGCGAGGACGTCGTACCCGGCGAACTGGAGGACGTCGCGCACCAGCTTGAGATTCAGCGGATTGTCCTCGACGACGAGGATTCTGCGGGCCGTCATGACGCCTCCAAGGAGCTGGAGCCCGGCAGCGCACCCACGCGCCGCAGCGCATCCAGCAGCTCGTCGCGGCGAACGGGCTTGAGCAGATACACCGCCGCACCGAGCGCCAGCCCGCGCGATCGATCGTCGTGCACCGAGGCGATGACCACCGGGATGGCGGCGGTGGCGGGGTCCGCCTTGAGCTCGGTCAGCACCTGCCAGCCGTCGAGCCGTGGCAGCCCGATGTCGAGGACGACGGCGGCAGGCAGCACCTTGCGCACCAGCTCGAGTGCCTCGACGCCGTCCCGCGCGCGCAGTACCTGGGCCGGTGACCCGTCGAGGTACGCCGAGAGCAGATCCAGCGATGCCCGATCGTCGTCGACGATGACGATGGCGGGAAACTCGCTGCCGTCGCGCGAGGCCGCCTCGTCCGTCCGCACCGGCAGTCCCGGGATCGAGAAGCCGAACGTGCTTCCGACGCCCGGCGTGCTGTCGAGCCACATCCGCCCGCCGAACAGCCCGACGATGCGCCGCGACAGCGTCAGCCCGAGGCCGGTGCCCTCCTCCTTCGGAGCCCCGCGGCCGCCCTGCTGGAAGGACTCGAAGATCCGTTCCTGGTCCTCGGGCGGCACGCCGATACCGGTATCCGTGACGGTGACGACCAGTTCGTTCCCGTCGCGGCAGGCCTGGACGGAGACGCTGCCGCCGTCGGGCGTGAACTTGACGGCGTTGGAGACGCAGGTTGAGGACCACCTGCTTGAATCGCAGCTCGTCGGCATCGATCGTGTCGACGTCCTCGGCGACGTCGAGCGTGACGGCGATGGCGTGCTGCGCCGCCCGCTCCCGCACCATCGCGAGGGTGTACTCGAGGACGCTGTCGACCCGGAACGTGCCCGGCTCGATCATCATCTGACCGTCCTCGATCTTCGACAGATCCAGGATCTCCTTGATCAGCTCGAGGAGGTGCCTACCGGAGTTCCGGATGTCGCGCAGGTACTCGTCCTGGCGCTCGTTGATGTCGCCGAACATGCGACCCAGCAGCACCTCGGAGAAGCCGATCACCGCGTTCAACGGGGTCCGCAGTTCGTGCGACATGCTGGCCAGGAACTCGGACTTGTGCCGGCTGGCGATCTCCAGCTCCCTGGTCTTGGTCTCCAGCTGCCCGAACAGCCGGGCGTTGACGATGGCCAGGGCCGACTGGCTGGCGAAGGTCTCGAGCAGCTCGATCACGTCCGGCGGGAACCTGCCCGTGCCGCGGCGCCGGATCACCAGCACACCGACCATGTTGTCGCCGCGCAGCATGGGGACCGCGAGCACCGACCGCCAGCCGTTCCGGAACAGGGTCTCCAGATGGGGGTCGAGCTCCGCCTGAGCGAGATCCGGCACCTCGAGCGGACGACGGGCCAGCGCTGCCCGGCCCACCAACGTCGATTCGCGGTTGATCGTGATCTCCCCCAACTGCCTCAGCAGTTCGGGGCTGCCGAGGGCAGCGCGCACCTGGAAGGAGTCGGTCGACTCGTCGTACTCCATGATCGATCCGCCGTCGGATCCGAGCGTGATGTCGCCGAAGCCGCGGTTGGTGAGCCGGACGGCGTTCTTGATGATGCGGTCCAACACCTCGTCGATGTCGAGGCTCGAACCGACGGCTTCGCCCACCTCCTGGAGGGCCTCGAGCTGGGCCACCTTGCTGCCGAGTTCGTCCGTTCTCGACGTGAGAGCGCTCATCAGGTTGACCTGCCGGAGCGCGATTGCGCCCTGCGCGGCGAATTCCTCGAGATGTTCGCGTTCGTGGTCGTCGAAGGGCGCGACGTCCGTCCGCCACATCGACAGCACGCCGACGACTTCGTCTTCGAGAATCATCGGGGTGGACAGCAGCGTGCGGAAGCCGGTGAGCTTCTGGAGGTCCTTGCGTCCGTAATCCGCGTCCATCAGGACGTCCGCGATCTGGTTGGTCCGCTTGTCCTCGGCCGCGCGTCCGACGGTGGACGAACGGTCCCAGGCGATCGGGTGGTCCTGCAGGTACTTGCGGTAGTCCTCCGGGGTTTCGCCGGATACCCGCGAGACGCGGAACACGTCGCCGTCGAGGAGGAACAACTGGGCGGCCCGCGCTCCGCACAGCCGCGCGGCGTACTCGACGACGATGTCCAGCACCGCCCCGGGATTGGCGACGTCTCGGCTGAGAGCGGCCAGAATCTCGCGGCTTGCCGCGGACTGGTGGCGAGCGTCGCGCAGTTCCTTGGCCTGCCGGAACGAGGCGCGCGACGTGCGGGTGGTGCGTTCTACCGGTTCGGCCACAGTTCCCCCTTCCGGGCCTCGTGACATTCTGAGCCTCATTGCTGGTCAGGACATCGAAACGGGTGGATTCATCCCAACAGGGCCGGGCACCGCGGTGCCCGGCCCCACGTCAGCAGGCGATGTCGACGTAGACGGTGTTACCCGTCACCGTGGTGACGATGTCGTTCCAGGATCCGGGCTGGCCGGACCCCGAGTCGCTGCGCGAATACAGCTGGCCGGGGCGGACGGCGGACACGGTGCACTGCTCGGTCGGCGCAGTGCCGACACGGTTCACGATGACGTCCAGTCCGCGCGCCTGCAGTTGGTCGATCGTGGCGTCGACGGACGACGGGCCGGCCGGCGCGGCGTTGGCAGGTGCGGTCAGTCCGAGCGCTGCCACCGTGAATGCACTTGCGACGAGGGACGTGAATAGTTTCTTCATGGTTCTGCCTTTCTCGGTCTGTGCGGATCGGTTGTCTGCAATTACTCCGCAATGGAATCGTCGCTTTGGGCTGGCTCGAGAAGCTCAGTAGCGCGGTACTGCAATCTCAGCCGCGCTGGGCGCAGCGGTACTTAACCGCGACGTCGGCGGTGCAGCAGATTGGCGAGTTCGTCGCGGCTACCGGCTCCGGTCTTGGACATGGCGCGGTAGACGTGGCTTTCGACGGTACGGGGCGACAGCGTCAAACGCTCGGCGATCGCCGGGCTCGACAACCCCTCGGCGATCAACGTCGCGATCTCGAGTTCGCGTTCGGTCAGCGGCAACTGCTCACTGGACTGGCGAAGCGCCGGGGTGCCGGCGACACCACAACGTTGCGCCAGGTCATCGGCGCGCGTGGAGCACGTCAACGCCGACCCGTGCAGGTCGTCGCGGCGATAGACGACGGCCGCCAGCCCGGCCGCATCGATGGCAGCGACGAGGTCGCCCATGCTCTCGAAGTCCGCTGACACCGCCTGTAACTCGCTCGCATCGCCGGCGTGCAGCGCCTCGGCGAACCGGGCGGCGAGTCCGCAGCGTGGCCCCTCGACGATCGCCTCGAGTTCACGCAGCCGGGGGCCGCTCGATCGGTCCCCGAACTGCGTTGCGGTCTGCAGGCAGAACACTTCTGCCGCGAATTGCCCGTTCGCCGCGGCCCTTTCGGCCGCCGACAACACGGTGGTGATCGCCTCGCTGGTGGCGCCCTCGCCGGCGGACAGCCACGCGCGGGCCAGGCTTCGCTCATAGTCCAGCGACCGGAACGGCCGTTGCAGTTCGTCGAGCGCGGCGAGCGCGTCGGCGGCCTCGGCGATCGAACCCCGAACGGCGAGGGCGGTCGAGCGTGGGAAGTGATAGCGGTATCCCCAGCCGATGGCGTGGCCCGAGGCGGACAACGCCACCGCCGCCTGCTCCAACGACGCAGTGGCCGCGTCGAGACGGCCTGCGCCGAGCGCGGCGCGCCCCGCGACCGCGGCGCCGAGTAGGTGCGCGGCGCCAGGGAGATCGGCTGCCTGCTGGTGCACCCGCTCCGCGACGTCGACGGCCTCGTCGACCCGTCCGGCCAGCAGCAGCGCGCTGACGTGGGCATCGGCGATGTTGAACCGCATCTGCGGAGCATCGAAGGACCGCGTCGCAACGGCATATCCCGAATCGGCGATGGCCACCGCTTCGTCCGTTCGCCCCGCCTCCGCGGATATGACGGCGAGCACCCAGGCGATCTCGGCGTCGACGACGGCGGGTAGGTCGTCGAGCGCAAGCTCCTTCGACGCCTGCGTCGCCAAACCAGGCTGGTCCATCGCAAACCAGTACACCGTCAGGAAGGCATCGACGTAGCGGCGAGCCCGCCGTGACGCGGTGCGCGATGCGTCATCGATGAGCTCCTTCGCGCGGGCCGGGTCGGCGAGCACCCAGAGCATGTTGCTGGCCCGCAGGAATGCGAATCGGGCCCGGTCGCCGTCGGTCAACTCGTCGGTGCGAATCTCGGCGAGCACCGCTTCGGCGTCCTCGCCGCGGCTGAGCCACGACAGTGCATGCGCGCGAACGAAGTTGGCTTCGGGACCGGCTCCGGCGCGCATCGCCGCCTCGGCGAGTCGATCGGCGAGGGGCAGATCCGCCAGCCAGACGGCGCCGTGTGCCGCGCGGACGAGAAGGTCGACGTCGGGTGGCACGTCGGAGTCGAGGCTCAACGTGGCGCGGCGCACCACGACACGCGTGTCGTCGCGGTCATCGGACGCGGCGAGTTCGGCAGCGACCCGGCCGCGCAGCCGCCGCAACCGGGTGGGTGCGGCTCGCTTCCTGCGCACCTCACCGTAAAGCGGATGTGCCAGACGCACTTCCACGCCACCGACGACGGGCTCGAGCGTGATCAGGCCACGGGTATCCGAATCCTCGACCGCCGCCGGATCCGAGATCCGCATGAGCGCGGCCAGCGCGATCGGCTCACCGACGGCCAGTGCATCGATCACGTCGCCGACGGGCCCCGGCAGTGCCCCGATGCGCAGCTCGATCAATTCGACGAGGCCAGGCGCCACGATCGGTTCCCCGCTCCACTGCCACAGCCCGCGGCGGGATTCCAGCCGGCCGTCGGCCACCTCGTGCTCGACGATGGTGCGTAGGTATAGCACGTTGCCGCGCGTAAGCGTCCACAGCCGCTCAGCGGTGTCCGGATCCACCGACCCGTCCAAGGCGGCCTCCAACAACGCGGTGGTCTCATCGGTCGACAGCGGCTGCAGGTCGATCCGGTCGAACTGTCCGCCCGTCCAAATCTCCTGCACCGCGGCGGGAACCGGCTCGCCGTCGCGCACGGTGAGCACCACCTTCGCCGCGCCGCGTTGCACGACCTGCTGCACGACGAACGTCGACAGATCATCCAGGCGATGCACGTCGTCGACGACGAGCAGCACCGATGCGCCTGGTGGTGCCGACGTCAGCGACTCGATCACCCCACGCACCAACTGGACGGTGTCGGTGACGCCCGACTCGGCCCACGCGGTGAACGCCCCCAGTGGAAGGCTCCGCGCCGACGACGTGCCGACCGCCCACCGGCCTTCGGATCCCCGCGCCACGGCGGCCGACAACGCCTCTCTGACGATCCGGCTCTTGCCGACTCCTGCCGCGCCGGATACCACGATTCCGGAAACGTCCGGAGCCGAGATGGCGGCCTCGATGGCCCGCATCGCGTCCGAACGGCCGGTCAGCGGCCACGCCAAGCGCATCCCTATGGGCTCTGCACGATCGTGATCGTGGTCCAGGCGCCGACGTGGATGCGATCGCCGTCGGCGAGCGGCACCTCCTCGCCGTTCTTCAGGAGGTCGTCGCTGCCGTTGAGGCTGGTTCCGTTGGTCGACCCGAGGTCGGTGACGGTCAGGCCCGAATCCCGCAGCCGCAGCACCGCATGCTGCGTGGAGACACCGCGGTCGACGGGATGGATGCCGAGGTCGATCGCCGGTTCCACGCCCTGGTCGCGGTTGTGCCGGCCAATCAGAGTGGTGCTGGCGTGCAATGCGATTCGGCGTTCCGGGAAGAACTGCGGGAATTCGACCGTATCGGGGCCGCCGCGAGCGATGACCCGTTCGTAGAACTCCCGGTCGGCGGCGACGACGGCGGTCCATCCGACCGACGGCGCCTCCGGCGCTGGCTGCGAAACCGGTTGCTGGCGTTGTGGTTCGGGCCCTGCTGGTGCAGGTAGAGCCGAATCGTGCCCGCACGTTTCGCAGAAGCGGCCACTGATCGGAGTGCCGCATGCCGGGCACGCCTTGGTGGCGGTGGCAGCTGGTTGTTCCGCAGGCGGGCCGATCGGGGCCCCGCAGACGTCGCAGTAGTCAATGGCGGTAGAGGTGTGTCCTTCGACGCAGGTCGGCATCAGCTCTCCTTCCGCACCCGGGCGGTCTTGGTCGAGCGCGCGTCGAGTGCCATCTCGTCCGCCGCGGCCACTTCCCGTTTCAGCCGGGCGGTTCCGGTGTGCTCGTCGACCTCGATGACACCCCTGAGCAGCTTGGCCGTTCCGTCGTTGCCCGATTCGACGGCAAGCTCCATCGCCCGCTGCAGCTTGGCAGTCGCCGTCGGGACGTCCCCGCTCTTGCGGGCGCTCAACCCCTCCTGAACCGCCTGCGCCAGTTCGGCCTGACCGGTGTAGTGCGCCACCCGGCGACTGATCTGGGCCGACAACCCGGTGTCGGCGGTCCACACCGCCTTCACCAGGCCCTCACCCAGAACCTCCTCGCCCGCAACGACGCTCACCCGCGCGGCCAGCTTTTCGCGTCCGGCCGCGGCAGGTTCGACCTCGACGCGCACGTGGTAGTCCCGGTCCTCTGCGCCCCACGAGCCCAGCGGATAGTCCCCGCGTTGGCTTCCCGACTCGACCCGACGATGGGTCAGGTCCTCCACCGTCGGGGCTACCTGCTTGACGAAGCCGATGCGGGCGCCCGCCGGCGTCCACAGGCGCAATGTCAGATCCGCAATCGACTTGCCCATCGACGTCCGCATCATCTCCGCGAAGTCGGCTTCGAGATCCGCCGGATCGGCGACGATGTCGACGGTGCCCAGCAGCGCGGACGAGATGGACCGCAGCTCCTCGACGTGCCAGCTGGTTCCCACTCCCCTGCAGTCACAGGTGAATAGGCCCTCGCTGAGCGCGATCTCGTTCTGCAGTTGTTCGGGCGTCTCGTGCTCGTCCTTGCCGTCGGTGAGCAGGATCGCGTGGATCAACGCACCAGGATGCTGGGTGACGATCTGCCGGACGTGCGCCAGCCAGGTGCCCATCGCGGTTCCGCCTTCGGGCCGCAGGCCGTCGACCGCGCGCGTCGCCGCCGCCCTGGTGGTCGCGCTCGCCAGCGCTGGTTGCGAATCAGGCGGGTAGACGAAGGTGGCCTTCTCGGTGCCGGCGATGATCGTGAAGTAGGTGCCGTCGACGAGTTCCTCGATGGCCGCCTTGGTGGCGCGCCTCGCCGCTTCGAACTTCTCGAACGGTGACTGCATCGAGGTCGAGCAGTCGATGATGATGGCCTCCACCCGATCGGTCGCCGCGGCGCTCACCGCAACGTCGGGGCCGGCGGAGATGCTGACGATCGCGTCGACCGTCCCGGTTCCCTCGGCGAGGTAGGGATTGTGGTCTACGTCGACGGAAATGCCGGAACTGTCTTGCTCTTCAGTCGAACTCACGAAGGTCCTCCGATCGGGATGATGACGACGGTGATGTTGTCGTGACCACCGCACTGCAATGCGTGCTCGGTCAGTGCACGCGCGGCCGCGACATGGTCGGAACCCGTGCAGAACCGCGCGATGTCGGCAGCCTCGGGCAGGTAGTTCCACAGTCCATCGCTGCACAACAAGAGCCACCCGGGACCGGTGACGGTGATCGTCTGCACACTCGATTCCGACCACGGCACCGGCTCGGCGTCGACCCCGAGCCATCGGGTCAGGGTGTGCGCGCCGCGTTGCACCGCGTCGGAGTCCGCCGCTGCGCCGGCCGTGATCAGTTCCTGCGCCAAGGAGTCGTCGACGGTTAGCTGTCGTGGCGGCTCAGGCGGTGCGGGAAGCCAGTACGCCCTGCTGTCACCGACGTTGCCGATGCCGATCTCCACCGTTCCCGGCGCGGTCGGCACTACTGCCGTCGCGGTGTAGGTGCACGACGGCGCCGTCGTCGGATCCTTCGGCGCCACGGCGGCGGCCTTCGCCGCGTCAGCCAGGCCTGCCAGCACCGCGGCCCGTGGCTTTCGTGACGCACCGAGCGCTGCGAGCATCGAATCCACCCCGGCAGTCACGGCGGCGATCGCGGCCGTATGGGCGTCTCCGGATGTCGAGACGCCGTCGCAGACGACCAACGCATATGCCCGCTCGGCGCCGGGGCCGGTGAGGAACCCCGCGGCGGCGGCGTCCTCGTTGCGGGGATGTTGGATACCGCGGTCGGTGATCAACGCGATCTCCCCGAGTTCTGCCTCGTCGCGATCGGGCTCGGCGCGCAGGTGACCACAACGGGCGCAGTATTCGTCGACGAAGGTGTCGTTGCCGCAGTCCGAACAGGGGCCCTCCGTCGCTCCGGGCCGTGGAATCGCGACTCTTTGGACATCCGCCAGACCCGCACCGCAGCTCTCACAGAATCGGTCGGCACCCCGGACGACCGTGGCGCATTGCGGGCAGACCGCCTGATCACTGCTCATAGCCGTGTCCTCGGGCGAACGGCATTTGCCTTCTCCACCAACGCTATCCGCTCCCAGACATCGGTCATCTCGTGAGCCAGATCGCGGTAGCAGCGTTCCATCCCGGCCCGGATGCCCCGCTCGTCGAAGTCCGCGCCGAGCAACCGCGGAGCCTGCGGCTTCTTGCCGGCCTGCAGCCAGCCCAACGCCGCACCGAGCACCCGAAGCCGAATCATCGCCCGCTTGGTGGCGGACTCGAGTGTCAGTGCACCTGCTCGCTTTCCGGCATCGAGCAGCGTCTGGCTCGTCCAGGTCCTTGGGTTCCTGGCCGTCGAGCATTATCTCGATCGTCGTCGCGGCCGCGGCGGTGTGATGAGCCGACGCGGTGGGGACCTCGTCCAGCGCCTTGACGGCGGCCGCCCTGTCCCCAACACGGGCGCGTTGACGCGCCAGCCCGAATGCGGCGCTGACGTAGCTGTGGTCGGTCCGCCATACGGTTTCGTAGTAGCGGGCCGCGTCGTCGTGGGCGCCGCGCAGTTCGGCGGTGGCTGCGATCGCGAGCTTGGGCGCGAGTTCGCCGGGAAGCGCGGCCAACACGGCCTCGAAGTCGTATGCCGCCGTGCCGTAATCACCCTCGAGCAGCGCACCCTGTGCGTTGTACCACGCCAGCCGCCAGTCACCGGGGATCACCGCACCCAGCTCCGCGAGCCGCTTGCGAACGTCCTTCGGGGAACCCATCTCGAGCGCCGCGCGCACCAGGCGCAGCGGAACCTCGACGGACGAACTCTTGATCTGACGCTCACCGCCGCGCGCCAGATAGAGCGCGTGCTCGAGTTGGGCGGGTGGCGTACCGCTGGTGGTTGCGAGCACCGCGGCGCCAGAGTCGTTGGGGTCGACGATGGGCACCGGCAGTGCCGCGATCAGATCGCCAGCGTCGACGGGCACGTCACGCTCGGTGCCGTAGACCGCGCGTTGCGGACTGAAGTAGTGCGACAGCCGCGGCTGCTCGGACCCGCTGTCGAGGGCAGCAATCTCGTGCAGCACGCCGGTCAGCTGGTCGGCGAACTCCTCCATCGACGAGAAGCGTTGTTCGGGATCGGGATCCGTGGCGCGACTGATGGCACGGTACAACGACTCGTACTTCGCCAGGACCGGCACGTCGGCGGGCCCGGGTAGCTGATCGACGAAGTGTCCGTTCTCCTGGGGAACGTCCATGACGAGGACGGCGAGCGTCCGCCCGACCGTGTACACGTCGCTCGCGACGGTGGGGCCGGTCTCGGCGATCTCGGGCGCCTGGTAGCCGAGCGTCCCGTAGAGCGCGCTGGTCTCGTCGTCCATCGGGACGACGGCGCCGAGGTCGATGAGCTTGAGCTGCTCGTCGGTCTGCATCACGTTGTCCGGCTTGAAGTCGCAGTAGGCCAGCCCTTCCGAGTGCAGGTAGCCGAGAGCCGGCGCGATCTCGACGATGTAGGCGACGGCTTGGTCGGGCGGAAGGGGTCCGTTGCGGGCCTTGCGGATCTGCTTGAGCGACGTGCCGCCGACGAACTCCATGACGATGTAGCCGACCGGAACGCCTGCGGCGTCGGGATGGGTGACGAAGTTGTAGATCCGGACGATGTTCGGGTGTTCCACCTCGGCGAGGGCGAGCACTTCGGCTGCGGCTGCGGCCATCGCGTCCGCGTCGCCGGAGTTCAGCAGGCCCTTGAGCACCACCCAGCGGTCGTGCACGTTGCGGTCGATCGCCAGGTAGATCCAGCCGAGCCCGCCGTGTGCGAGGCAACCCTGCACTTCGTACTGCCCGCCGACCAAATCACCGCGAGAGAGCTTGGGAACGAACGAGTATCGGGTTCCGCACTGGGTGCAGAAGCCCTCCGGTCTGCCGGGTTGCCCCTCGTGTCCGCGCCCGACGGGCTGATGGCATTCGGGGTTGCCGCAGAACCTCTTGCCCTCCGGCACCTGAGGGTCGGTCATGATCGCCGAGGCGGGATTGCCCTTCGGGACCCGCGGCATCGCGACGACGCCGGCGCCGAGACGGCCGCGGGCACTGGACGATCGCGACGATCCGGTGCGCGCAGTTCGCGCCGACGGGGCCGACCGGGCCGTCGACTCGCTCCTGGCCGTTGCCGCCGGCTGTGGCACGCCGGTAGCGGGCGCGGTGCCGCAGACGTCGCAGTAGCCGTCGACGACGGTCCCATCGCATCCCGGTTCGGCGCACCTCATCTCGTCGTCCCCTGCTTCTGCACGATCAGCTGTTGATAGTCGGTGATGGCCCGGGTCACGGCACGAAGGTCGCATGGCTGCCGCGACAGCAGACCCGCGGCGATTCGGCCGGACGCCAACAGGTCGGGATCCTCGCCAAATCCGAGCCTGGCCGCCTTTGCCTGGTAGGCCACCAGCCGCCCCTTGAGCTCGCTGCGTCGGTCGAGTAGTCCCTGCGCGAGTTGCTCGTCCTCTTCGACGACCCGCAGCGCCGCGTCGATGCGCTGTCGCAGCGACCGCAGCGCCGCCGGGTCCGGTGCGGTGATGGACTCGAGCGTTGCGCGCAGTTCCGGTTCGGCATTGCCGTGTTCCGGCAGCGGTCCGGACACCACCGCCTCCTCGACGTGGGCGCGAACCCGTGCCGCACGTTGGACCGCGTCCCGCAATGCGTCCAACTGCATAGCCGTCGTCGCGACCGCATCCGGCCAATTCGCTTGCAGTGCAGCGAGATCAGCGAACTCGGCCGATCGTCGGTCGACGATCTCCACGATGGCGTTGACGCGCCGCTCGACGTCTTGCGGCGTCAACGACAGCGGATCGGTGGCCGAGATCTGCAACAGCTCGCCGATTTCCGGTGGGCCGGCAACGCCCGCTTCGTCGAGCCGGTCCTGCGTCGGTCCGAGCCGTTCCGCGATGAGGGAGTTGACCGCGTCGACTGCGTCGAAGAACTCGGCCACAGCGGGATAGTCGGCGTGCATCCGCTCAGCGAGGACGGCGAGTCCGACCGACTCGACCGCTTCGGCGGGTCCCGTGATCGTGCGCTTGCCCAACGGGATCCGCTGCCGCGACACCTCGAGCGGACGTCCGAACAGCAGCCTCGTCAGCTCGGCGCGATCGTCGTCGTCGACATTGTTTCGTCGTCCCCGCACCGCCCGCGCGGAGTCCAGGATCGACGTCATCCGCCCCAGGTCCTCCCACAACTCGGCGAGTTCCTTCTCGACCACCTCCCAGCGCTGCGCGGTGAGGCCCGTCGGCCGATAGCGACGCACGTGCTCGAGGCCGGGGTGGCTTTCCAGTTCGATCAGCGTCGCGGACATGGCCTCGACTTCCTTGGTGCGCGAGGCGATTACGCGGTCGATCTCGTCCGTGTTCGTGGCCATCGTCAGTCCTGGTACCGCGGCGCGGGCGGGCCGGGGGACGGTCCGAGACTGCGCAGCCGGGCGTCGTAGATGCGCTGCCACGTTCCGTCGGCGCGCATTTCGTCCAGCACACCGTTGACGAACCGGACCAGGTCGATGTTCTCCCTCTTGATGCCGAGCCCGTAGGGCTCGATGCCGATGCTGGGGCCAACCACCTCCACGTTGGGGTCCTGCGCGGCGAGCCCGGACAACACCACGTCGTCGGTGCTGATGGCGTCGACCTGTCCCTGTTGCAGCATCACCAGACAGTCGGTCCAGCTGCTCACCCCGAACAACTTCGGGCGTGGATTCAGTGCGAACAGCGCCGCCAGCGACGTCGTCCCCTTGACCGCGCACACCCGTTTGCCCGAAAGGGCGGCAGGAGAATCTATTCCGGACCCCTTCATGGCGAGGATGCGCTGATTGGCGTGGTAGTACGCCGTGGAGAAGCCAACCTTGCGTTTGCGGTCGCAGGTGATCGAGTAGGTCCTGGCGCACCAGGTCCACCTGATCGGACTGCAACGCCGATTCTCGTTGGCTCGCATCGACCACCCTCAGATCGATGCGGTCCGGATCGCCGAAGATGGCGCGGGCGATCTCGCGGGCGATGTCGATGTCGAAGCCCTCCAGCTGCCCGGTGGCGGGGTTGCGGAAGCCGAACAAATACGTGTTCTGGTCGACCCCGACGATGAGCCTGCCCCGCTCGGCGATGGCCGCCATCGTCGAATCGCGCGGCATGGCGCCCGGCGCGGGAAGGGGGCCCGGCCGCCAGCTGGCTTCCCGATCGCAGTCCGCGTTGCCCGCAGCGGGCACCGTCGTGACCTCCTCCGTGCCGCCAGGACGCGCGTCGATCGGCGTGACCGACACCAACGGCGGGGCCGTCGCCGCGGAGCCACACCCGGCGGTGAGCGCCACTGCGAGCAGCGCCACGATGACTCGCGCTCTCATAAGAACTCCTTGAGTCGCGGCCACAATCCGACGACCGCCGCCGCCGCGGCCACCACCATCAGCACGAGCGCCCCCGTCGGGCTCCACCCCAGCCAGGTGCCTGCCGTCGAGACGTGATCTCGCAGTGTGGCGCGGGTGTCTTCGATCTCCTTGCGGAGGCTGGTTTCGACGGCGGTGAACTGCGCCGCCGACGCGGCCGGATCGGTGCCGATCGATTGCTCGAGCGCAGCCGGATAGTCGCCGCCCTGGTAGGCCTCCACCTGCTTGCGGTGGCTGGCGCGCCATTTCGTCACGCCGTCGGTCGCGGCCGACGATTCCGCGCCAAGGTGGGTGACCAGATCGTCCATGTGGCCGGTGAACGACTTCTCCCCCGCGGTGATGTCACCCCGCGCGATCAGTTGCAGGGTCTCGTCGGTCCGGGCCTGCTGGGCGAGGATGCGCGCCTTCGCGAGACGCTCGAACACCGCGGTGCCCTCGGATCGGCTGTCCTCGACGGCGCCCGCCGCCAGGCGCGTGGCCCCGACGACCCACCCGATCACCAGCAACACCACGACCGCGGCGACGACGAGCCCGAGGTTGAACTGCCGGTTCGTGCGGCGACGGACGACTACCGAGCCGACGACGATCGCCACCAGGACGAGCCCCAACAGCACCAGGCTGACCGTCGGCACCGAACCGATGGCGCGTTGATCTTCGTCCACCGCCGCGAGGTTGGTGGTGTAGATCCGTTCAGCACCCGGCAGCAGTGAGTTCTGCATCAACGACGACGCTTCCCTCAGGTACGCCGACCCGACCGGGTACCCCTGCCTGCTGTTCGCCCGCGCCGCCTCGACCAGCCCGGTGTAGGCGGACAGTTGCGCCGAGATCTCCGCAACGGCCGTCCGCGTGTCGCGGTCGGCCGAGCCCGCGGTGGTATCGGCCAGCGCCGCTGCCGCGTCGGCAAGGGCCTGCTGATAACGCGCCCGCACGACACCTTGTTCGGTGCCGGAGAGGAACGCCGACGCCGCTGCGGCATCGGCGGCCGACAGCGCGGCGTACAGATTCTGCGCCGCGTAGGCGAGCGGCTCCGAACGGTCGAGAACCGCGTTGCGCTCGTCGATCCGCCCGTCGAGCTGTCCCCCGCACACCACGCCGGCGATCACGCACAACGCAGCGACGGCGACCGCGATCATGCTGACCACACCGGGCGTCGTACCGGCGAAGCGCCGCAACCACGCCACCGTCGACCGCGCCTCCACCGTGCGCGGAGAGCTCATCTCGTCCACCACCCCGCTCTCCCCAAAACGTGATCGTATGCGCAGATGGGGCGACCGTAGCTGGATTTGCGCCCACCCGCGCACGAGACCCGTAAAGACGCCGCCGGGCGACGTCAAGAAACCGTTAGGGCGGCCGATCGACCTGTTGGCGCGGCCTAGCGTCGGCGACATGGCTGTCCTGGTATTCGTGCTGCTGACGCTCGCGATCTTTGCGCTGCTCGGCGTCGTTCAGAAGATGTTCGAGTCGTGAGCCTCGCCAACACGGTCGGGCTGATCCTCGCCGTACTGCTGGCCGTCTTCATGGCCGCCGCCCTGCTGTTCCCAGAGAGGTTCTAAGTGACGTCGACCTGGGCGGGAATCCTGTTTCTCGCTTCATTGATCCTTGCGCTGGCGGCCGTGCACGTGCCGCTGGGCGACTACATGTACCGGGTGTACAACTCCGAGAAGCACTCTCGGGTGGAACGCGCCATCTACCGCGCGATCGGGGCCGATCCGACATCCGAACAGGGCTGGGGCGCGTACGCCCGCAGCGTGCTGGCGTTCTCCGCGGTCGGCGTCCTGGTGCTCTTCGTCTTCCAACTGGTGCAGGGCAAGCTGCCGCTGCACCTGCACGATCCCGGCACCCCGATGACGCCCGCGTTGGCGTGGAACACCGCGGTCAGCTTCGTCACGAACACGAACTGGCAGGCCTACTCGGGTGAGTCGACGCAGGGCCACCTGGTCCAGATGGCCGGCCTCACCGTGCAGAACTTCGTGTCCGCGGCGGTCGGCATGGCGGTGGCGGTCGCGCTGGTGCGCGGGTTCGCGCGTCGTCGGACCACCGAACTCGGCAACTTCTGGATCGACCTGGTTCGCGGCACGATCCGCATCCTGCTGCCGATGGCCGTCGTCGCGGCGCTGGCCCTGATCGCCGGCGGCGTCATTCAGAACTTCCACCTGCACGACCAGGTGGTGAACACCATCGCTGGTGCGCAGCAGACCATCCCGGGTGGGCCGGTCGCCAGCCAGGAGGCCATCAAGGAACTCGGCACCAACGGCGGCGGCTTCTACAACGCGAACTCGGCGCACCCGTTCGAGAACCCGACGGCGTGGACCAACTGGCTGGAGATCTTCCTGTTGTTGGTCATCTCGTTCTCGCTGCCGCGCACCTTCGGTCGGATGGTCGACAGCCGCAAGCAGGGGTACGCGATCGTCGCCGTCATGGGTGTCATTGCCACCCTGAGCGTTTCACTGATGCTGTTCTTCCAGATCCGCCATCACGGCACGGTCCCGACGGCGGTCGGTGCGGCGATGGAGGGCGTCGAGCAGCGGTTCGGCGTACCCGACTCGGCGGTGTTCGCGGACGCGACGACGCTGACGTCGACCGGTGCGGTGAACTCGTTCCACGATTCCTATACCAGCCTCGGCGGCATGATGAACCTGTTCAACATGCAACTGGGCGAGGTGGCGCCTGGCGGCACCGGCTCGGGTCTCTACGGCATGCTCATCCTCGCGGTGATCACGGTGTTCGTCGCGGGCCTGATGGTGGGCCGGACGCCGGAGTACCTCGGAAAGAAGATCACGCCGCGCGAAATCAAGCTCGCCGCAGCCTATTTCCTGGTCACCCCGTTGATCGTGCTGACCGGCACCGCGCTGGCCATGGCGATGCCCGGCCAACGGGCAGGCATGCTCAACACCGGACCGCACGGCCTCTCCGAGGTGTTGTACGCCTTTACGTCGGCGGCCAACAACAACGGCTCCGCGTTCGCGGGCATCACCGTCAACACCGAGTGGTACAACACCGCGCTCGGCTTGTCGATGCTGTTCGGCCGCTTCCTGCCGATCATCCTGGTCCTCGCGCTCGCGGGATCGCTGGCGGCGCAAGGCAACACACCCGCCTCGGTCGGCACGCTGCCCACCCATCGTCCCCAGTTCGTGGGCATGGTCACCGGCGTGGCGCTGATCCTCGTCGCACTGACCTTCCTGCCGATGCTGGCGCTCGGACCCCTCGCCGAAGGAATTCACTGAAAATGACGGTCACCACAGTCGCATCCCGCGCACAGACGCGCGGCGACGAAAACGAGTCCGCACCGAAGAATCGCGCCGTGGGCGGCGGCCTGCTCGACCCTCGCCTGCTGTGGACGTCGCTGCCCGACGCCCTGCGCAAGCTGGATCCCCGCACGCTGTGGCGCAATCCGGTGATGTTCATCGTCGAAGTCGGGGCCGTGTGGTCCACCATCCTGGCGATCCTCGACCCCACGTGGTTCGGCTGGCTGATCGTGTTCTGGCTGTGGCTGACGGTGATCTTCGCCAACCTGGCCGAAGCGGTCGCCGAGGGTCGCGGCAAGGCCCAGGCCGACACACTGCGAAAGGCCAAGTCCGACACCGTCGCCCGACGCCTCACCGGGTGGGCGCAGGGTCGGCCTGGCACCGAGGAGGAGGTCGCCGCACCGCTTTTGCAGCAGGGCGACATCGTGGTCGTGGAAGCCGGTCAGGTGATTCCCGGCGACGGCGACGTCGTCGAGGGCATCGCGTCGGTGGACGAGTCCGCGATCACCGGCGAATCCGCACCGGTCATCCGGGAGTCCGGCGGCGACCGGTCGGCGGTGACCGGCGGCACCACGGTGCTCTCCGACCGCATCGTCGTGCGGATCACCCAGAAGCCGGGCGAGAGCTTCATCGACCGGATGATCGCGCTCGTCGAGGGCGCCAACCGGCAGAAGACCCCCAACGAGATCGCACTGAACATCCTGCTCGCCGCGTTGACGTTGATCTTCGTGTTCGCCGTCGCGACCCTGCAGCCGCTGGCCATCTACTCCAAGGCGAACAACCCTGGCGTGCCGGACACCCTGGCCCTGGACGGCAACGGCATCAGCGGCATCGTGATGGTCGCGCTGCTGGTGTGTCTCATCCCGACCACCATCGGAGCGCTGCTGTCGGCGATCGGCATCGCGGGCATGGACCGCCTGGTGCAACGCAACGTGCTGGCCATGTCGGGCCGCGCCGTCGAGGCCGCTGGTGACGTCAACGTGCTGCTGCTCGACAAGACCGGCACCATCACCCTTGGCAACCGGCAGGCGGGCGACTTCGTACCGCTGCCGGGGGTCACGCCGGAGCA
Organism: uncultured Actinomycetota bacterium; assembly: GCA_963849055.1. Classification (GTDB taxonomy): domain Bacteria; phylum Actinomycetota; class Actinomycetes; order Mycobacteriales; family Mycobacteriaceae; genus Mycobacterium. The sequence continues at coordinate 18,222 of CAWKFI010000006.1, read as the reverse complement.
GCTTGCCGACGCCGCGCAGTTGTCGAGCCTCGCCGACGAAACGCCGGAAGGCCGCTCGATCGTCGTGTACGCCAAACAGCAGTTCGGCCTGCGGGCCCGCACGCCCGGCGAGTTGACCAGCGCCCACTGGGTTGAATTCACCGCCGCGACGCGGATGTCAGGCGTCGACCTGGCGGAGGGCCATTGCCTGCGCAAGGGCGCGGCCGCCTCCGTCGCCGACTGGGTGCGCAGTCTCGGCGGCACCGTTCCTCCCGAACTCGGCTCGATCGTCGACGACATCTCGTCGGCGGGTGGCACGCCGCTGGTCGTGGGCCAAACGTTGAACGGCAAGGCCGAGGCACTCGGCGTCATCCATCTCAAGGACGTCGTCAAGGAAGGCATGCGGGAGCGGTTCGACGAGATGCGCCGGATGGGCATCCGCACCGTGATGATCACCGGCGACAATCCGTTGACGGCCAAGGCCATTGCCGACGAGGCCGGTGTCGACGACTTCCTCGCCGAGGCCACGCCGGAAGACAAGCTGGCGCTGATCAAGCGCGAGCAGGAGGGCGGCAAGCTCGTCGCGATGACGGGTGACGGCACCAACGACGCGCCCGCCCTCGCGCAGGCCGACGTCGGCGTCGCGATGAACACCGGAACGTCGGCGGCCAAGGAAGCCGGCAACATGGTCGACCTCGACTCCGACCCGACGAAGCTCATCGAGATCGTCGAGATCGGCAAGCAGTTGCTGATCACCCGCGGGGCGCTGACCACGTTCTCCATCGCCAACGACATCGCGAAGTACTTCGCGATCATCCCGGCGCTGTTCGTGGCACTGTTCCCCGGCCTGGACCTGCTGAACGTCATGCGGCTGCACAGCCCGCAGTCGGCGATCCTGTCCGCGGTCATCTTCAACGCGATCGTCATCATCGCGCTGATTCCGCTGTCGCTGCGGGGCGTGCGTTACACGCCCAGCAGCGCGTCGAAGCTGTTGAGCCGCAACCTCTACGTCTATGGCCTCGGCGGCATCATCGCGCCGTTCATCGGCATCAAACTCATCGACCTGGCAGTCCAATACCTCCCCGGGATGTCCTAACCATGAAGTTATCCAGCATCGTTCGCCAGCACTGGGCCGCACTTCGCGCGCTCGCCGTGCTCACCGTGATCGTCGGAATGGCGTATCCCTTGGCCATCTGGCTGATCGCACTGATCCCGGGACTCAGCGAGAAGGCCAACGGGTCCATCGTGCAGGCCGGCGGAAAGCCGGTGGGTAGCAGCCTGATCGGCCAGCTGTTCACCGATGCCGACGGCAACCCGCTGCCCCGGTACTTCCAGAGCAGGCCGTCGGCCGCCGGGGACGGCTACGACCCGTTGGCGTCGGGCGCAAGCAATCTCGGCCCGGAGAGCATCGTCGATTCACCGGACAAGCCGAGCCTGCTCACCCAGGTGTGCACCCGCAGCGCCGACGTCGGCGCGCGCGATGGGGTCGACGGCGCCCGCCCGTTCTGCACCGGCAGCGGTGTCGGCGCGGTGCTCTCGGTGCTCGGCCCTCGCGACGCGTCAGGCCTGGTGGCCCACCCGACCAAGGTCGTCAGCATCAACGAACCGTGTGACACCACCACCACGCCGTTCCTGAACACCTACGCAGGCGTGCGGGTCGAGTGCGCGAAGCCGGGCGAGGACTACTCCTTGGGCCAGATCGTGCCGATCCGCGGAGCGGCGGCCGCCGACTCGCAGGTACCCGCCGACGCCGTCACGGCCAGCGGCAGCGGCCTCGATCCCAACATCTCCCCCGCGTATGCCGACCTGCAGGTCGACCGGGTCGCTCGGGCCCGCGGCATCAGCCAGGACGAGGTGCGCGACGTCGTCGCCGCCCACACCACCGGGCGCGCGCTGGGCTTCATGGGGGAACCCGCAGTCAACGTGCTCGAGGTCAACCTCGCCCTCGACCAGCTGGGTGGATGATGAGCAGGTGAGCGTCACGCCGCCGTACCCGAAGAAGCGCGGTGAGCTGCGCGTCTACCTCGGCGCGGCGCCCGGCGTTGGCAAGACGTACGCCATGCTCGGCGAGGCGCAACGCCGGCTCGGGCGGGGCACCGACGTGGTGGCCGCGGTGGTCGAAACGCACGGCCGCAAGAAGACCGCCGACATGCTCGACGGCATCGAGGTCATCCCTCCGCGCTACGTGTCCTACCGGGGCTCGAACTTCCCGGAACTCGACATCGAGGCGGTGCTGCGGCGCAACCCGCAGGTGGTGTTGGTCGACGAACTCGCACACACCAATACGCCTGGCAGCAAGAACGCCAAGCGCTGGCAGGACGTGGAGGAGCTGCTCGACGCAGGCATCACCGTCGTCTCCACGGTCAACGTGCAGCACCTGGAGAGCCTCAACGACGTGGTCGCACAGATCACCGGTATCGAACAGCAAGAGACCGTCCCCGACGAGGTGGTGCGCCGCGCCGGGCAGATCGAGCTGGTCGACATCACCCCGGAAGCACTGCAGCGCAGGCTGTCCCACGGCAACGTGTACGCGCCGGAGCGCATCGACGCCGCATTGAGCAATTACTTTCGCCGCGGCAACCTCACCGCACTGCGCGAGCTGGCCTTGCTGTGGCTGGCCGATCAAGTCGACGCCGCACTCGCGAAATACCGCGCGGAGAACAAGATCACCGACACCTGGGAGGCGCGCGAACGCGTCGTCGTCGCGGTGACCGGTGGTGCCGAATCGGAAACGTTGGTGCGCCGCGCCTTCCGCATCGCCTCGAAGTCCAGCGCCGAGCTGATGATCGTGCACGTGGTGCGCGGCGACGGTCTGGCGGGCGTATCCGCGCCGCAGATGGGCAAGATTCGCGAGCTCGCGTCGAGCCTGGGCGCGACGGTGCACACCGTCGTCGGCGACGACGTGGCAGGCGCACTACTCGACTTCGCCAGGGAGATGAACGCCACTCAGCTGGTTCTCGGCACCTCCCGCCGGTCACGATGGGCCCGAATCTTCGACGAGGGCATCGGCGCGGCCACCGTGCAACGCTCCGAGAAGATCGACGTCCACATGGTCACCCACGGCGAAGCCGATTCGCGCCGTCGCCTCCCGCGTCAGGGGCACGTCACGTCGTGGCTGGCGGCACTCGTCGTGCCATCGGCCATCTGCGCCGTCACCGCGCTGGTGCTGGACCGATTCCTGAGCATCGGCGGCGAGAGCGCCCTGTTCTTCATCGGCGTGCTGATCGTGGCGCTGCTCGGCGGCGTTGCGCCTGCGGCGTTGTCGGCGGTGCTGTCCGGGATGTTGCTCAACTACTTCCTGGTCGAACCTCGCTACACGTTCACCATCGCCGAACCCGACAGCGCCATCACCATCGTGGTGCTGCTCGCCGTCGCCGTGGCCGTCGCCGCCTTGGTCGACGGTGCGGCCAAACGCGCGCGGGAAGCCCGCCGCGCCTCGCAGGAGGCCGAGTTGCTGGCACTGTTCGCCGGCTCGGTCTTGCGCGGCGCGGACCTCGACACGCTTCTGGAGCGGGTGCGCGAAACCTACAGCCAGCGCGCGGTCAGCATGCTGCGTGCCCGAAACGACGGCGATCAGATCGTGGCCTGTGTGGGCTCCGACCCGTGCGTGGACGTCGAATCCGCCGATACTGCAATCGAAGTCGGCGATGACGAGTTCTGGATGCTGATGAGCGGACGGCGGCTCGCCGCCAGGGACCGGCGGGTGCTCACCGCCGTCGCGAAGCAGGCCGCGGGCCTGATACGCCAACGCGAGCTCACCGAAGAGGCCGGCCGCGCGGAGGCGATCGAGCGGGCCGACGAGCTGCGGCGGTCGTTGTTGTCGGCGGTCAGCCACGATCTGCGAACCCCGCTGGCCGCGGCGAAGGCAGCGGTGTCGAGCCTGCGGGCCGACGACGTCGGGTTCTCCCCCGAGGACACCGCGGAGTTGCTGGCCACCGTCGAGGAATCCGTCGATCAGCTGACGGCGCTGGTCGGCAATCTGCTCGACTCGTCGCGACTGGCCGCCGGAGTGGTTCATCCACAGCTGCGGCTGGTATACCTCGATGAGGTGGTGCATCGGGCGATAGTTGGAATGCCAAGGGCAGCAGGTGGTCCCGGATGGCCGGGCGTCGGCAGGGTGAAGGTCGAGGTAGGCGATACCACCGTCATGGCCGACAGCGGCCTACTGGAACGCGTGCTGGTCAACCTGATCGACAACGCGCTGCGCTACGCGCCCGACGGCGTGGTGCGGGTCAACGCCGGCCGAGTGGGCAACCGCGTGCTGATCAACGTCGTCGACGAGGGCCCCGGCATCCCGCGCGGAGCGGAGGATCAGGTGTTCGCGCCGTTTCAGCGCCTCGGCGACAACGACAACACCACCGGCGTGGGCCTCGGCCTGTCTGTGGCGCGCGGGTTCGTCGAGGCGATGGGCGGCACGATCGCGGCAACCGACACCCCCGGCGGCGGGCTGACCGTCGTCGTCGATCTGGCCGCCCCGGATGGAGAGCAGTCGTGACCCGGGTACTGGTGATCGACGACGAGCCACAGATCTTGCGCGCCTTGCGAATCAACCTCTCGGTGCGGGGCTACGACGTCACCACCGCACCCGACGGTGCCAGCGCATTGAAGGCCGCCGCCGAGCACCGCCCGGACGTCGTCGTGCTCGATCTAGGCCTGCCCGACATGTCGGGCATCGAGGTGTTGGAGGGCCTGCGCGGGTGGCTCACCGCGCCGGTCATCGTGCTGTCGGCGCGCACCGACTCGTCTGACAAGGTGGAGGCCCTCGACGCGGGCGCCGACGACTACGTCACCAAACCGTTCGGCATGGACGAGTTCCTTGCCCGGTTGCGGGCGGCGGTTCGACGGGGCGCCGCGGCATCCGAGACCGACGAGCCCGTCGTCGAAACCGCCTCGTTCACCGTCGATTTGGCCGCCAAGAAGGTGATCAAGGACGGCAACGACGTGCACCTCACCCCCACCGAGTGGGGCATGCTCGAGATGCTGGTGCGCAACCGCGGCAAGCTCGTCGGCCGCGACGAGTTGCTCAAGGAGGTGTGGGGGCCGGCCTACGCCAAGGAGACTCACTACCTGCGGGTGTACCTCGCGCAGCTGCGGCGCAAGCTGGAGGACGACCCGTCGCACCCGCGTCACCTGCTCACCGAGACCGGAATGGGTTACCGCTTCCAGGAATGACGGGCCGCCGAACGTGAGCGAGTTGTCGAGATCCGGCCCGGACTTCGACAACTCGCGCACGTTCGGGGCAGACTAACCGAGTGCCTTGACCTTGGCGGCGACGTCGAGGAGTGAGGCGTTCGCCTGGGTCACCGCGCCAGTAGTCGGGTCGATCAGGTCGATGCGGGTGCGGGTCAGCTTGGAGTCCTTGACCACCCACTGGCCGTTGACCTTTACGTAGTGATCGTTGTAATGGCCGTAGCCGTGGACGCCGAGCACTCCGCCGAAGACGAGCACGTCCTCCAACGTCCACAGGCCAGCGGCAGTCGTCGCGGACGTCAGCTTGATGTGCGGGTCGGAGCCCGTGTGATGGGTAGTGGCGCCGCCGAGCGTGAGTTTCAGGAACGCGATGAACGGGTCCCTGCCGTAGAAGATGGGCCCGGCGCTGCACAGGGTGTCCTCCACCACGTTGGGCGCGAGGAGGTTGCTCAGGGCCGTCCAGTTCTTTACATCGATGTTCGAGAAGTAACTCGTCTTGAGCGTCTTGATCGCGTCGACTTCCGTGCCTGTGTCGTCACCCGGCGACGAGAAGCCGCAGAGAGCCGGGCAGCGGCAGCACCGGGTCGGCACTGGCGGTCGGAATGCCGATGCCACCCAGCATCATCGTCGCCGCCCCCAGCGCCACTGCGGCGCGCAACACGCGTCGCCCGCCTGATCGTGCCGTGAACCGACGATGGGTCTCTGCTGGCATGTGTCTTCTCCTCATTGAGTGGGAATGTCCCCAATCGGCTTAAGCGAGTTGATTATTCAACATCTGCTCCCGATTATTCGAAGAGTAGGCAACCAGCGCGGGCCCAGTCAAGCGGCGTTGTGCGGCCAGTTCGTCCGATCACCCTCGCTCCGCCGGGTAGTCTTCGAATAGTCAACACATCGAACGCAGGAGCATCTCGTGGCCGGTTCCTCTCCCCCGACTCGTCGGGTGGTCGAAATCATCGAGCTGCTCATCGAACGGCGCGGCATGGCCACGCGACTCAGCGACATCGTGAAGGCGCTGGAGCTCAACCAGGCGACGGCCTACGTCATCATGAAGGAGCTCGTCGAAACGGGTTGGGTGAGACGCGATCCCGCCGCCAAGACATTCACGATCGGCGGGGCGCTCGTCACCCTTGCCAAGCAGATCGATCAGTCGCCGTCGGCCCTGTACGTGGCTGCTGAAACCGCCGTGAGCGACACTGGCTATGCCGCGTCGGTGTCCGAACGCGCCGGAAACGAACTCATCATCACCGCATTCATCAGCGGCGGCGACGGACACCACGACCAATGGCACGCCGCAGCCGGCGACCGGCTACCGTTCGCCGCGCCGTTCGGGCCGTCCTATGCCGCATGGGAACCCGACGACGAACGCGTAGCGTGGATGCACCGCAGTGGCGTGACGAGCCCGGCGTTCCACGCTCAGCTCGAACGATTCCTGGACGAAACCTCGGCCCAGGGTTTCAGCGTCGAACGCATGAGTCCCGAGATGGTATCGGCGATCCCGGTCATGACCAAACTCCAGGCCGAGGCCCTCTCCGAGTCCATGCGCGACCATCTCCAGCAAGTCCTGCTCGAAATGATGGGCGCCCCAACGTCATCGGTGGATGCGAGTGGTCGCCAGCGCCACTACGTCGGTGCGATCACCGCGCCGGTCTTCAACGCCGCGGACCGCGTCACGCACAACATCAGCGTGCATCCGTTCGCCAACCTCTCGGCACGAAAGATCGAACAGATCGGCCGTCGCCTGCGTCGCGCTGCCGATGCCATCGCTAACTAGCCCTTGATCGCCTGCACCGTATAGCTCAGCGGAAGCCGGTCACGCCCCTCGGCCAGGATGAACTCACCCTCGAAGTCGGGACTTGGGATCATCGCCTCTCCCAAAGGATTCCACGACGATTCCCGATGCTCCTCCAACGCGGTCACCGTCAGTCCTGCTGCGGTGAGGGCGGTGAAGATCTCGCCTAGCCCGTGGTTGAAGCTCACCGACTCGGGCGCGGCGACGGCGCCCGAGCCCGCATAGCTGTCGTGCTCGACGAACGTCGTGCCCTCGGTCTCGAAATACGGATACTCGACCACCAACAGACCATCGGGCCGCGGATCGCTCAACGTCCACAGCATCGGGTGGCCCTCACGCATGAACAGCCGACCGCCCGGCCGCAACAGCCCCGCGACCACCTCGGCCCAGCGGCGAATGTCGGGCAGCCAGCAGATCGCGCCCACACCCGTGTAAACCACGTCGCAGCACTCCGATCCGAGCACCGCGACCGCGTCGTAGGCGTCGGCCTCGACGAAGCGCACGTCGGCACCCGCCCGGTCGGCCAGCGCCCGGCCGGCTTCCAGCGCCGCGGGCGAGAAGTCCAGCCCCGTGACCGACCGCGCGCCAAGGCGGGCCAGGGACACCGTGTCGGTGCCGATGTGGCACTGCAGATGCACGACGTCGCGGCCGTCGAGTCGGCCGAGCCGCGGCAGGTCGTAGCGCACCACGCCCGACAGGTAGTCGGGGTCGTCGAAGGCGGCGAGGTCGTATCCGTCGGGCGCGGTGTGCAGCGGGACGCGTGATTCCCAGTTCGCCAGGTTGATGGTGCGCCAGTCGTCGGTCACGGCCTCATTCTCGCAGTCCGACGCTCACAACTCGAGCGATTTGTGCACGCGCAGTTGCGATCACGGCAACCGCGCGTGCACAAATCACCTCGAGGAGGAAGCGGTCTCGGCGGCCAATGCGATCAACGCCGCGCGCACCAGCTCCGGCCGCTCGTCGACGATGAAGTGGGACGCGTCGGCCGTTTGCAACCTGTAGTCGTCGGCCTTGGCCGTTTCGGGATCCACCAGGGATTGAGGAACCGCCGCATCGCCCGTCCCGTACAGCGCGCGGATCGGCAGCGTCGCGCGGCGGCGCTCGGGATTTCGTCGTCCCTCGGGAACTTCGCGAAGCAGGAACGTCCGGTACGTGTCGCGGCCGGCGCGCGCACCGACCGGGGTCCGGAACCGGTCGGCGTAGACGCGCGCCGTCGCTGCGTCCAGCCTCGATCCGATCTTGAACACCATGTCGACGTACTTCATGTGGCGCTGTGCCGAAATCCCGAAGGACGCGAGCGGCAACTGGTACGCGAAGCGCCACACGATCGGCAGCACGGTACGTGGCTTGATCCCCCACGGATGTGCCATGTTCAGCGCGAGATAGCCGTCGAAGCGCTGCGGTTCGCGCAGCACCATGAGATAGCCGACGTAACCGCCCCAGTCGTGGCCGACGAGGATGACCCGATCGAGGCCGAGCGCGTCGATCAGGGCCAGCACGTCGCTGGCGACGTCCTCCTTGGCCCACCGGTGCGGCGGCGGCCCGGACCAGCCGTACCCCGGCAGGTCGGGGGCGATGATGCGCAACCCTGGCGGCGGGTCGGCCAACAGATCGCGGTACGCCCAGTGGTGCTGCGGCCACCCGTGCAGGGCGATCACCGGTCGACCGTCCTCGGGCCCTGACTCGGTGACGTGGAACCGCACCCCCCGCGCCTCGACGAACGACCGGCGCACGCCGGCGATGGCAGGCGGCTCGCTGCTTGTTGACGTTTTGTCAGTAACCATCCCTGGACTATAGAAACCCGCCGATGGCCCAGACAAGACCGCCCCGCGCGCTAACGTGCCGATATGGCCGGCTACCGCGAACTGTTCGACCACAGCATCGACGACCCCACGACGTTCTGGGCCGACGCCGCACGGGCGGTGACCTGGACCCGCGAGCCTCAACGCATCCTCGATGACTCCAATCCGCCGTTCTACCGGTGGTTCCCCGACGGGGAGCTCAACACCTGCGCGAACGCGCTCGACCGGCACGTCGAACAGGGCCGCGGCGAGCAGGCCGCGCTGATCTACGACTCCCCCGTCACGGGCACCAAGCGCACGTACACCTACCGCGAGCTGCTCGACGTGACCGCGCGGTTCGCCGGCGTGCTGCGCGGCCTCGGCGTCGACAAGGGCGACCGCGTGGTGATCTACATGCCGATGGTGCCCGAGGCGGTCGTCGCCATGCTGGCCTGCGCGCGGCTGGGCGCCGTGCACTCGGTGGTGTTCGGCGGGTTCGCCGCACACGAACTCGCCGCCCGCATCGACGACGCACAGCCGGCCGTCGTCGTCTCCGCGTCGTGCGGCGTCGAACCGACCCGCATCGTCGACTACAAGCCGATGCTCGACGCGGCTCTCGAAAAAGCCGAGCACACCACCCCGCACTGCGTGATCCTGCAACGCGAGCAGCGCCCCTGCGAGCTGGTGCCCGGCCGCGACGTCGACTGGGCCGAGGCCGTGGCCGCCGCCGAGCCGGTAGCGCCCGTCCCCGTCGCCGCGACCGATCCGCTCTACGTCCTCTATACGTCCGGCACCACCGGCAAGCCCAAGGGCATCGTGCGCGACAACGGTGGCCACGCCGTCGCACTGCTGTGGACGATGCGCCACATCTACGACACCAAGCCGGGCGAAGTCTATTGGGCCGCTTCGGATGTCGGCTGGGTGGTAGGACACTCCTACATCGTCTACGGACCATTGTTACTTGGCGCGACGACCGTGCTCTACGAGGGCAAGCCCGTCGGCACACCCGATGCGGGCGCGTTCTGGCGGGTGACCGCCGAGCACGGCGTGACGACATTGTTCACCGCCCCAACCGCGATGCGGGCCATCAAGAAGGAGGACCCCGAAGGCACCCACCTGGCCCGCTACGACCTTTCGGCGCTGCGCCATCTGTTCCAGGCGGGCGAGCGGCTCGATCCGGGCACCTACCACTGGGCGGCGCAGCGCCTCGGCATCCCCGTCATCGACCACTGGTGGCAGACCGAGACGGGATGGCCGATCGCCGCGGGACCGATGGGCATCGAGGCCATGCCGACGAAGCCGGGTTCGGCGACGGTGCCGATGCCCGGCTACGACGTCCGCGTCCTGCGGCCCGACGGCACCGAGTGCGACGCGGCGAGGAGGGCGCGATCTGCGTGAAGTTGCCGCTCCCGCCCGGGACGTTGCCGACCCTGTGGGGCGACGACGACCGGTACGTGGCGTCCTACCTCTCGGCGTTCCCGGGCTACTACCTGTCGGGCGACGGCGGCTACGTCGACGACGACGGCTACCTGTTCGTGATGGGCCGCACAGACGACGTCATCAACGTCGCGGGCCACCGCATGTCGACCGGCATGATCGAAGCGGTGCTTGCTACCCACCCGGCGGTCGCCGAATGCGCGGTGATCGGCGTCGCCGACGACCTCAAGGGGCAGGTGCCGCGGGGATTCGTGGTCCTCAAGGCGGGCGCCTCGGCCGAGAACCTGACCGGCGAACTGGTCGAGGCCGTGCGGCAGAACATCGGCGCCGTGGCCAGCCTGAAGCGCGTCGACGTCGTTGCGGCTCTTCCCAAGACGCGCTCGGGCAAGATCCTGCGCAAGACGATGCGGGGCATCGCCGACGGTCGCGAGGAGACGGTGCCGTCGACCATCGAGGACGTCGCCGTCCTCGACGCGCTGCGGCCGGTGCTCTTGAGTTGACACTGCGCGTATGGCGCAAATGTGCGAGTGGCCAACACCCTTAGCGCAGAGTCAACGGTGTCCCGGCCATTGCCGAGGGATGAGTTCTGTGGTACTCCCACAGTATGGGCACTCCGACAACGACGTCGGTCGCCGAGGACGTGGAGGTCGTTCGCCGCATCCTTGCGCACATCGACGCGGGCACGACCGATGAAGGTGACGCGTGGCGGGAGCCGGTCGAGAACTATTTGGACCCAACCCGATTCGCTAAAGAGTTGGAGGTTCTGCGCTCGTTTCCGAGCGTGTACCTACCGTCTGCCGCGATTCCCAACGCGGGCGACCACGCCGAACGGGTCACCTTCGGCATTCCGCTGTTCGCAGTGCGCGACCGCGACGGCCGGGCACGGGTGTTCCGCAACTCGTGCCGCCACCGCGGGATGGCCCTCGTCGAAGGACCGGGTTGCTCGCACGCGTTGGTGTGCCGCTATCACGGCTGGACCTACCGCCTCGACGGCTCGCTCTCGCACGTCCCGCACGCCGAGGCCTTCCCCGACCTCGACATGGACGCCCGCGGGCTGGTCGAGGTCGACAGCCACGAGGTCGACGGCCTGATCGTCATCGGCCCGCTGCAACCGCCTGCGTCGCAACAACGGGCCGACGCCGCGATGGCGGCACTGTCCGACGGCAGCCCGTGGCGCGACAAGCTGCTACCCGCTGGGCGGCTCTTCACCGTGCGACCGGCTCTGCGCGCGATGAACTGGAAGGTTCTCGTCGAGCAGTTCCTGGAGGGCTACCACATCCGCTCGACGCACAAGGACACCTTCTATCCGATCCAATACGACGACCTCAACGTCGTGGAACCATTCGGCCCGAACACCCGAATCACCTTCCCGTACCAAAACATCGAGCGTCTGCGCGACCGCCCGGAGGCGACCTGGAACGTCGACCACCGAGTGACTTACGTGTACCACCTGTTCCCGAACGTCATGGTCGCGACGTTCCCCAATCAGGTACTGGTGATAACCATCGATCCAATCGACGTCGACCACACCACCGTCACGATCTACGCCATGGTCACGGCAGGCGTGGCCAAGCGCGTTTCGGCCAGCCCCGACGTGGCCGCGGGAGCGCGCGACCTGCTGAATGAGGGCGGCGTGGAGGACAACGAGATGTCGGAAGGCGTGCAGCGCGGCCTGCACGCCGGCGCGAACGCCTTCGTGGAGTTCGGCACGCACGAAAGCGCGATCGGGCGCTTCCACGCCAATCTCGACGAGCGTCTGGTCCGGGTCCGGAGCTATTGAGCTTCCGCTGCGAGTTCCTTCGCGGCGGTTCGGGGAACGGCCAGGACGGGAACCGGCGAGTGCCGCACGATCTTGGCGGCGCCCGATCCCAGGAACACTCGCGAGATCGGGCCAGCCTCACTGGAGCCGATCACCATGAGATCTCCTGGGCTCCAATCTATGTCGTGGATCGCATCGTCCCAATCCTCACCCTTGCCGATGACGAGTTCCGGCTCCCCCCGGATTGCCGTGGCATCACCCTTGATGGCGTCGGCTGCAGCGACGCGCATGCCGTCGGTCCAGTGGTCGAGGACGGTTGAGTATTCGAGATGATCTCGGAGCACATCCGGTGGCGTCATGTGTACGGCGAACGAGGCCAATCGCAGCTCCGCACCAAAATGCTGGGCCAGGTTCTCGGCCGCCGCGACCTGAACGCTGCCCTGCTCACCGCCGCTGAAGGCGAGTGTCACCCGCTTCACGCTGCCGACCGTGCGGAAGCCCCGGATCGCGACGGCAACGGGAACCGGTGAGCTGTACAGCAATCGGTCGGCGAAACTGCTGAGGGTGACCCGCTCTATTGGTCCCATTGCGGAACCGACGACGATGGTGCTCGCAGCGTGTTGTTCGGCGGCCTGCACCAGCCCACTGGGCACCGACCGGGCCGCGAACCTGATGAACTTCGCAGGCACGTCCGTGGGCATGTCGTCACGGGCCTGCGTCTCGGCGTTGTCGGCCAACACGTCGACGTATGAGCGAAAACCCGGATCGCGGGCGACGCCTGGAACCCAAGGATCCACGGCGACGGTGCAGACCACCACGTCCTCGCCGCTGGATCGCGCAAGCATGGCGCCCAGGCTGAGCACCGCCTTGGCTCGCCTGTTGGTGGGGTATCCAACGAGAATCGTCATGGTCAACCTTTCGTTTGCAACACTGGCGCACGCCGCTTCGTCACCGTCAGTCGTCGTAGCTGGGGTGCCACCGGACGTCCTCGATGGCGTGGCTGACGTCGTCGTGGGTCTTTCTGGCTACGCCGTCGGCAACGGCGGCGTGGTATACCGCTTCCGTGACTGCCGCCGATATGGCCGGTAGATCGGTGACGCTGGGCAGCAGACCCGCGCCGGGTGTGGTTGAGTCGGCCCGGCGGGCAACGGCTTTGGCGGCGGCGTCGAGCATCCGGTTGGTCACGCGGGTGGCGCCGGCCACGACCACTCCCAGGCCGATTCCAGGGAACGTCAGGACGTTGTTGGCCTGGCTGATGGTGTAGGTGATGCCGTCGTATTGCACTGGGGGTGAGGGTGATCCGGTCGCCACCAGTGCACGGCCGTTCGACCATGCGATCACGTCGGCTGGAGTGGCCTCCATGCGCGAAGTCGGATTCGAGATCGGGAAGACCAGGGGGCGTGCGGTGGACGCTGCCATCGCTTCGATGACCTCGCGGGTGAAGGCGCCCGGCACGCTCGCGCAGCCCAGCAGAATCGTCGGGGCGGCCAGCTTGATGGTCTCGAGCAGGCCCACGCGCTGGTCTGCCGCGATCCCCAATTCCTGTCGATCCTTGGCGTAGGGGGTTTGAAAGTCGAGTAGACCGTCCATGTCGTCGAACAACAAGCCTTGTCGGTCGATCGGCCAGATGCGGGCCGCGGCCTGCTCTGCGGTCGCCCCGGCGTCGATCATCGCGGCACAGATCTGGTCGGCGATACCGATCCCGGCACTGCCCGCGCCGAACACCACCACCGTCTGCTCGGTCATCGGGATGCCCGTGACCTTCAGCCCGGCGTGCAGGGCTGCCATCAGCACCGCACCGGTGCCCTGTACGTCGTCGTTGAACACGCAGTGCTCCGATGAGTACCGGTCGAGGATCGCGCGTGCGTTCGCCGCACCGAAATCCTCGAAATGCAGCATCGCGTGCGGAAACTGGCGGTGCACGGCCTGCACGTAACGTTCAATGAACGCGTCGTATTCGGCGCCGCGGCGTCGAGGATGTCGATTACCCACATAGAACGGGTCGTTGAGCAGCTGCTCGTTGTCGGTGCCGACGTCGAGTGACACCGCGATCGTCCGGAGCGGATCGATCCCGCCACCGGCGGTGTAAAGCGCGAGTTTCCCGGCGGCGATCTGGATGCCGCCCACGCCCCAGTCGCCGATTCCCAGGATCGACTCCGCGTCAGTACATACGATCAGGTCGACGTCGTCGGGGCCCTGTCCAAGGGTCTCGAAGGCTTCCTCGATCTCGTCGGGATGGTCGATGGACAGGTATAGGCCACGCTGCCCACGGTATTCGCCGGAGAAGCTCTGGATCGCCTCCGCGACCGTGGGCGTGTACACCACTGGCATCAATTCGGTCAGATGCTCGGAGAGCACTTTGAAGAACAGGATCTCGTGCCGGTAGCGCAGCTGGTCTAGCAGGAGGTTGCGGGCCATGTCAGTCGGCATGCCCTGCAGCTGACGCCACACCCGGTCGGCCTGTTGCTCCAAGGTGAGCACACCCGCGGGCAACCGTCCCGTCAATCCCAGCCGCCGCCGCTGCTCGTGCGTGAACCCCACCCCATGGTTGAGACTCGGAGCGGACAAAGCGGCGGGGACGTGCGGTGGTCCAGTCATTTTCACCTCAGGTGTTACCCGCGGCCGGTGACCGCGGTCCGAACGACGTCGTTGAAGGCATCGGGTTGCTCGAGCCAGCACAGATGTCCCGCCCCGTCCAGGGTGACCACTGACGCATGGGGGTGTCGGCGCGCAAGATGGGCGGCGTTGTCATACGGCACGACGCGGTCTGCGGTCCCGTGCACGATCACCACCGGCTGGCCGATGTCTCCTGCCGGTAGTCCCTCACGCAGGAAGGCGGCACAAGCTTCGAACTGCGACCGCCACGCATGGGTCGGCGTACTCGTCTGCAATCGAAGTGCCAGTAGTTCTTTGAACTCCTCGGGGTGCTGTCGTGACCATCCGGGGGAAAAGGACAGCGGCATCGTCTTGCGGGCGAAGTCGGCGGGACTGAGAACCGACGCCGCGGCCCAACGCCGCAACGTCTCGGCCGGGACAGGCGTACACCCCTCGCCGCCGCTGGTGGTGGCCACCAGAACCAGCGATCGGACCACTTCCGGGTGGCGCATGGCCAGAGTCTGCGCAATGTAGCCGCCCATCGAGGTTCCGACGACATGAGCCGGACCAAATGCCTTCTGGCGCAACACCTCGTAAGCGTCGTCGGCCATCTGCTCGATGGAGTAGCGGCCGGCCGGCTTGTCCGAATGTCCCACGCCTCGGTTGTCCATGGCCAGCATCCGAGCGAACTCAGAGATCGGACCGACCTGACGCTGCCAGCACCACCCGGAATAGCCCAGCCCGGGGATGAACAGCACATCGTCACCGTGGCCGAGCTCTGACACGAACAACCGAGTGCCGTCCGAAGCAAGCACCATCTGGCTGTCGTCCGTCACGCTTGATCGACCATCTGCGTTTGACGCCCTTTCCACTGGAGCACCGCTGGTTGTGCTTGCAATCATCAGATCAGGGCCATCTTTTGCGCACCGTCGGTCAGCTCATCACGAAATTTGGGGTGTGCGATGGCGATCAGTGCCCGCGCACGTTCGCGAAGTGTCTTACCGCGCATCTCGGCCACCCCGTATTCGGTGACGATCTTGTCGACGGTGTTCTTGGACGTGGTGACCACCGACCCGGGGGTCAGGGTTGGCCGGATCTTCGACGTCAAACCATCCCTGGTGGTCGATTGCAACACGATGAAGGACTGGCCGCCTTCGGAATACACTGCGCCGCGGGCGAAGTCATACTGCCCTCCGCTGGAGGAGAAGTACTTTCCCGCCACGGTCTCCGAAGCGCACTGCCCGTAGAAGTCGACCTCGGTGGTGGCGTTGATGGAGACGAAGTTCGGTTCGCGCGCGATGATCCTGGGATCGTTGACCCATTCCACCGGCGCGAAATCAACCGCCGAGTTCTCGTGCAGGAAGTCGTAGAGCCGCTGAGAACCCAACGCCAGGGTGGTCACGATCTTGCCGCGACGAAACTCCTTGTGGATGCCGTTCACCACACCGGACTCGACCAGGTCGATCACCCCGTCGGAGAGCAACTCGGTGTGCACACCAAGATCCTTGTGCCCCTTGAGCATCGACAGCAACGCATTGGGCATGCCACCGATACCAACCTGAATGGTGGCCCGGTCGGGGATCCGCTCGGCGACCAGCGCGGCGATGGCCTGATCCTTGTCGGTAGGCACCACGGCATGACCTTCGACCAAGGGGTAATCCGCCTCGGTCCAGCCCACCACTTGGCTGATGTGCACCTGATTGCCGCCGAACGTGCGCGGCATCTGCGCGTTGGCCTCCAGAAAGAAGGGCGCCCTCCCGATGAGGGAGGCGGTGTAGTCGCAGTTGGTGCCCAGCGAGAAGTAGCCCTGCCGGTTCGGCGGCGACGCCGCGGCAATCACCAGTGAGCACTTGGTGTGACGCTGCAGCAGGTCTGGTACCTCGCAGAAGTGGTTGGGCACCAGGTCGCACTTGCCGGCCAGATACGCCTTGCGAGACGCCGGCGCCAAGAAGTACGACACGTACCGCAAATGATCGCCGAACTCCCCATTGATGTAGCGCCGTTCCCGTAGCGCGTGCATCTGGTGAATCCGCACGTCCTGCAACGATTCTGCGTGTTCCTCCAGGGCGTCGACCACCTTGACCGGCTCCCCGTTGGCATTCGGCATGATGATGTCGGCGCCCGGTTTGACGTGCTCGAGCACGGCCTCAGGCGGCAGCGACGGTGGGAGAATGTTGTGAGAAGTCATCGGTCTACTTGGCCGTGTCACGGGCAGCCTTGACGTACGCCGCACTGATGTCCTCGACGAACTTCGTGTGCGCTGCGGCCAACGTCGAAATCCAGTCGAGTTGAGTGCCGCCGCGAGCCACGCGTTCCTGGAAGTCGACCATGCTCCGCAGCGCCTTCTCGTAGGCGTCCAGGGCTGCCCGGCCGGAGGCCCTGTTGGTTTCGATCAGGCGCTCGGTCATTTCTCGGATCTGCGCGATCGTCTTGTCGACACTCGGCGCGTCGAACTTGGGAGTGAAGTCACCGGGATTCATGAAAATAGCCTCTCTACTTGTTGTTTGAATGCTGACGACCGAGAGCTACGGCGGTAGGCCAGAAGCCGCATCATGTATCTCGATCCGCCAACCACTCGGTGATGCCGTTTCCGACTATTCCCTGCGACTTGGAGGACACGAACAAGCCGATATGCCCACCGCGTAAACCCATCTCGGTGTAATCGTCCGTACCCAACTTGCCGTCCAGGGCTTGCGACGTCTTCGGCGGGATGATGTGGTCGCCTGACGCGTAAATGTTGAGGACCGGCATGGTGACCTGCCTGAGATCGACGTCGCGTTCGCCGAGCCTCCAGGTGTTCTCGATGAGCTTGTTGTCCTGGTAAAGATCCTGCAACCATTCACGCGCCGCTTCACCGGCATGGTCCGGCCGATCAGCCAGCCATTTCTCCATCCGGAGGAAGTTCAGGAACTTGTCGTCGTCGTCGATCACGTCGAGAATGTCGAGATTGTATTTGGTAGCAGAACGCATCGGTGTCAGCATCGAGAATATTGCGCCCATGAATTCGCCCGGTAGCACGCCCCAAACCTCGATCATTTGATCGACGTCTTCCTTGGTGAGGCTTCGGGTCCACACATTGATGAACCCTTTGCCGGGGTCGTCCTCCTCCTGATCGGCGTGAAAGTCCAGCGGTGTCACCGCCAACACCAGGTTCTGCACCCGATCGGGCTCCAGGGCTGCATAGGCGAGCGCGAACACGCCCCCCTCGCAGATGCCGAGAAGGTTGACCTTGTCGGCGCCCGTCGCCTCGCGCATCGCGGTCACACACTCGTCGATGTATCCCGACACGTAATCGTCGATGCTCAGCCAGCGATCGGCACGGCTGGGATTGCCCCAGTCCACCACCCACACGTCGATACCGAGATTCAGCAGTTTGCGGACCAGAGACCGGTCTTCTTGCAGGTCGGTCATGGTGTAGCGGCCGATGAGGCTGTAGACGATGAGCACCGGAGTCTGGATCCGCTGTTCGGTCAGGGGCCGATAGCGCGACAGCGTCACCTTGTCCGTGCGCAGGATCTCGTCCTTGGGGGTCGTCGCGATCTCGACCTCCGAGTCCTTGAGGGTGCTCAGCCGCTCCATCCCCCCGGCAACCTTCGCGTTGAGGGCAGAAACCTCGCGCATGAGGTCCGTCGCGTTCGGAAACGGCATCATCGTGAATCCCCGACCTCGTCGCCGGACGCCCCGTCTGTCAG
>CAWKFI010000005.1:0-169216 GCA_963849055.1 uncultured Actinomycetota bacterium | reverse complement strand
TCGATCTGCCGGTCGTCGAGCGGTAGCACGTTGTACTTGACGGCCTCGATCAGCCACAGCCGTTGCAGCTCGTGCAGTTTCTCCGGGTACTCCTTGGAGAGATCGTTGGCCTGCGTCGAGTTTGTCGCCGTCGTAGAGCTCCCAGACGTCGTCGTCGAAGGTCGGCAACTTGGCCCCGCCCATCTCCCACGGCGTGCGGTGCTTGGTCACCGCGCTCCAACCCTTGTGGTAAATGCCTCGGTTGCAGAACATTTCGAAGTACTGTGTTTCGTGGCGCTCCGGCGCTTGCGCGTCGTTGAAGCTGTACAGCAGGCTGGTGTCCTCGTAGGGACTCTGCAACATGCCGTTGACCGATCACCGGGTTCGGGATGCCCGCCGTCTTCAACACAGTGGGCGCCAGATCGACGACATGCGCGTGAACTGATTGCGCGATGCCATCCTTCTCCTGAGTCCCTGGTCAGTGCACGATGGTGCCGTTGCGCGTGCCACCCGAGCGCGAGGCCACCTGCTTGGTCCACTGATACGGCGTGTCCATCGCCCAGGCCGACCCCACTGCGCAGCGGTCGTAGGAGTCTTCACCGCCGAACTCGTCGAGCCTGGAGGCCAGGACTCGGGGGTCTCGAAGTGCGGCCATGCCATCGAAGCTGGCCATCTCGTCGAACGCGGCCTGGAGCGTGCCCTTCGTCGACGCACCGTTGTCGCCGACGACGACGTAGACGAGCGCGTCGTTCATGATCGGCTCGAGCGCGTCGAGCAAGCGGCGAACGCGGCGGTCGGTGTGCTCGAAAATGCTGCGTAGACCTCGATCTGGCGTTCGAATGCTGCTTCAGCGTGGGATCCATGTCGTCCAGGCGGGGATCTCGTCGTGCCGCGGCGTCAGCACCGGTCGGGGCCGATGACGCCCAGTCCTTCTGTCGCTCGGAAGGTGATCTCGCGCTGCCGGTCCCAGCCGTGTGCGAACTGCCTTGTACTCGTCGATCCACTCCTTCGCACTGGTGCGCGCATGGGTGGCGCCTGGTGCGAAGTACATGAGAACGGCTTGTCGGGCAGCAACGCTTTCCGTTGGCGACCCAGCCGATCGCCTTGTCGGTGAGATCCTCGGTCAGGTGGTAGCTCTTGGCCGGGGTCTTCGTGGCTCGATGGGCGTGGCGCCCTTGTACAGGGCCGGCTCCCATGGTTGTTCTCGCTGCCGATGAAGCCGTAGAGTATTCGAAGCCGCCACCGCCCGTCGGCCACGCCGTGAACGGTCCGGCCGGGCTGGTCTGCCAAGCGGGCCCTCGTGGCACTTGCCGAACTGGGCGGTGGAGTAGCCGTCGAGTTTCACGTCAGTGGCGGGCGCCTTGGTGTTCGGCAGCACCGACGTGTATCCGGGTGCCGCGGTTGCGGTTTCGGTGATGTTGCCCATGCCGACCGAGTGGTGGTTGCGGCCGGTGAGCAGCGCCTGGCGCGTCGGCGAGCACAGCGCGGTGGTGTGCAACCGGGTGAACTTCAACCCACCGGAGGCGAGCCTCTCGAAGTTGGGTGTCTCACACGGCCCACCGAAGGCGCTGCTGGCGCCGAGCCGACGTCGTCGATCAGGACGACGAGCACGTTCGGGGCGGTCGCCGGTGGACGGACGTCCTTGATCGGCGGATAGCTGGTGTCGGGATCCTTGGCGTCGTAGGTTGTTAATCCCACGTGCGGCACATCGGGAATCGGGAGAATCGTGCGCGAAATCGGATCATCCACCATGACAGTCGCCTTCCTGTAGCCGCTTCCGACCGCGCTCAGAATAGAAGCGAACCATCGGGATACACCGCCGAACCGACGCATCGGCGCGGTGACACTGCGCACGTCCGATCGACCCGGCTCAGAAACGGCTCCCAATTTCGGCGTCCCCTGTCAAGATCGGATGCCGGAATGTCCGGTACGACTGGGGATCAGGTATGGAGCAGTTGTCGGTGTGGGTGGGCGCCGGTCTGGTTGCCGCGGGAGTGTCGGCCGCGTTGGTGACGGGCACCGGCATGGCAACCGCAGACACGGGTTCGAATTCTTCATCGGGCAACGACGCATCGACGTCGTCGTCGACGAACTCCGGTGCAGACAAACCGAACTCGGGAACTGACAAGAAGCCCCCAACGAGCAACGACACGAACACTGATGGCCCGGGGTCGACCAGCCCAATTCGACGCCGAGCAAAGATGCCGACGAGCCGGGCAAGACCGACCCGGCACCGTCCCACGGATCCCGACGACGATCCAACCAAGTCGGACCATCCTGCTTCGGTACCCGACAAGACGTCGACCGGCTCGCACCACCCGACACCCGCAACCCACACCCCGCAGAAGCCCGTTGTCTCCGCGCCCACCGAGGTAGCCGAACCCGAAGACCCTGCGGAGACGAACACTCCGTCGACGGCACCCGCACCCGTCGAACCCGCCACCGTGAACCGGTCTGCCGCAGCCCGCGACGCCGCGGCCCTGTCGGTTGCGTCGACGAGCCTATTGCGGGCGACGGCCGCCGCGGTCGCGCCCGCACCGCCGCCGCCGTCGCTGCTCGACGTCGTCGGGTCGGTGCTGGCCGCGGTCGTCGTCAACGTCGGTTCAGCGCTCATCAACACGTTGCAGGCGGCCGAGGCGTTCGTCACCGGGCCGCCGGTCCTTCCGCCGAACAGCACCGTCACGGTGCGCAGCTCGACGATCCGGTTGAGCACCGGGCAGCGCGTGGCGGCCAACTGGTACTACCCCGAAGGGGAGGTACCGCCGACGCAGATGATCCTGCTGCAACACGGCCTTCTGGCGCTCGGTCCCCAGTACAGCTACACCGCGGCCAACCTCGCCGAACGGACCAACAGCATCGTCGTCACCCCGTCGCTGCCGTCCAACTTCTTCGCAGGCGACCCCTCTGGCTCGGCGGAACAGGAATGGCGTCGGCCATCGCCGACCTCTTCGAGGGCGACCGCACCGCGCTGACCCAGAGCGCGGTGGCCGCCGGCTACGCGACGAGGTACGGCCTCGATCCGGCGACGGCGCGGCTGCCCCAACAGTTCGCCCTCGCCGGCCACTCATTGGGCGGCAACCTGGTGTCGGCCGCCGCGGGGTTCCTCGCCGAGAGCGGCGCCGCCGCTGATCTGGTCGGCGTGATCACCCTCGACGGGGTACCGCTGGGGGGCACCATGGCCACCGCGCTCGCCAAGCTGGCCGCGTACGAGACCGCGACCGGCCACTACATTCCGATCCGCGAAATCGGTGCTCCGACCAACCTGTTCAACTCGGTGAGCAACATCAAGGAAGCTCTGACCGCGGCGCGCCCGGACCGGTTCAACGGGGTCGTGCTCGCGGGCGGCGTGCACATGGATTCCATGCGCGGCGGCAACCCGCTGATCCAGTTTGCCGCATACCTCGCCGCCGGTTTCCCGCAAGCGCAGAACCCGCCGGCGGTCGAGGAGTTGGCCGTCGCGTGGCTCAAGGACTGGTTCAACGGCAAGACCGACGTCGGCGACGAGCTCGTACCCGGATCGACGATCGACATCCCGACCTCGCAGGGCATGGCACACGGCGTCGTGATCGGTACCCCGCCGTCGGCGAAGTCGCTGCGGGAGCCCATCACGATCGAGCCGTCAACGCCGACGACCCTGCCGGAGACGAATCCGAACCTGGCCGGCCTGGCGGCGTGAGCTGCGCGAAAAAAAGCTCCCCACCAGTACTAATGGGTGGGGAGCTATGGCGGTGGCGGAGGGATTTGAACCCTCGGACGGGGGTTACCCGTCACACGCTTTCGAGGCGTGCTCCTTAGGCCGCTCGGACACGCCACCGCGTGGCAGCTTACCGGGAAGCGCGTCGCCGCCCCTAATCGTCGGATCATCGCTGCCGCGCGAAGAACTCCGCCAGCGGCGCCGCACACTCATCGGCCAGCACGCCGCCCCTGACCTCGGGCCGATGGTTGAGCCGACGGTCGCGCACCACGTCCCACAGCGAGCCCACCGCACCGGTCTTGGGCTCCCACGCGCCGAACACCAGCCGCGCCACCCGGGCCATCACCAACGCCCCGGCGCACATCGTGCACGGTTCGACGGTCACGGCCAACGTCGCGCCCTCCAGCCGCCAGCCGTCGCCCAAAGTCCGTGCCGCAGCACGCATGGCGAGGATCTCGGCGTGGGCGGTCGGATCTCCGAACTGTTCGCGGGCATTGGCCGCGCGGGCCAGCTCCGCACCATCGGCGCCGAACACCACCGCACCGATCGGCACGTCACGCGGGCCCGCGGCACCGGCTGCGTCCAGCGCACGCCGGATCAGCTCGTCATCCGATGGGAAGTCCGACTTCACCGATCGAGTTTGTCCAGCACCGCCGACATCTCGTCGTCGAAGCCCATCTCCTGTGCGATTCGGGAGAGCTGCTCGTCGGCGTACTCGTCGTCGGACAGGATGATGCTGAGCACGCCCTCGTTGAGGCCGATGTCGGCCAGCACGCCCAAGTCACCCTCCTCGAACGGCTCGGCGTCCTCGAGCTCGGCCGGGTCGAGGTCGGCGTCCAGCTTCTCGAGCACCTCGGCGGCGATGTCGTACTCCAGCGCCGCGGTCGCATCCGACAGGAACAGCCGGGTGCCCGCGGGGGCCGGCCGGACGATGACGAAGAACTCATCGTCGACGTCGAGCAGCCCGAACACCGCGCCGGCGCTGCGCAATTCCCTCAGTTCGGTTTCCGCGGCACCCAGGCTGGTCAGCGCGGCAGCGCGCATCGGCGAGCAGCGCCACTTCCCGTCCTCACGGACGACGGCCACTCCGAAGCCGTCGGGGAGGTCTGCGGCCTGGTTCTTTGCCTGCGCTCGCTGTGCTCCCATGACGCCAACGCTAGTCCCAGACCTGGACCTTTGACCAGAATTCGACCGATGCACGGCGAGGGCTGGGTCACCGTATGCCAACCTTGAACGGTGACAACACCCGTGTGCGTGCTCGGCTCTGGGGCTGATCGGCGGATCGGTGATGCGGGCCGTGAAGGCCTCCGGTCGGGAGGTGTTCGGCTACAACCGGTCGATCGACGGCGTGGAGGCCGCCCGCTTCGACGGGTTCGACGCGACGGACAGCATCAACGACGTCCTGGCCCGCGCAGCCGCAACCGAGGCGCTGATCGTGCTCGCCGTCCCCGTGCCCGCCTTGCCGACCATGCTCGACCGCATCCGCAGCTTGGCGCCCCAGTGCCCGCTGACCGACGTCACCAGCGTGAAAGGTGCTGTCCTGCAGACGGTCCGGGACCATGGCCTCCTCGACCGGTTCGTCGGCGGCCACCCGATGGCCGGGACGGCGCATTCGGGCTGGGCCGCGGGCAACCCGCGTCTCTTCGTCGGCGCACCGTGGGTGATCAGCGTCGACGACCACGTCGACGCGCGACGTGTGGGCCATGGTGATGCACCTGGCCCTGGACTGCGGCAGTGTCGTCGTCCCCGCCCGCTCCGACGAGCACGACGCCGCGGCCGCCGCCATCTCGCACCTCCCGCACCTGCTCGCCGAGTCGCTCGCCGCGACGGCGGGCGACGTGCCGCTGGCGTTCGCGCTCGCCGCGGGATCGTTCCGGGACGGCACGCGGGTCGCCGCGACCGCCCCTGACCTGGTCCGCGCCATGTGCGAGGCGAACTCCGAGCAGCTGCACGGCGCGCTGGACCGGACGATCGAACTGCTCACCTGGGCCAGGGACCACCTCGCGGCCGGGAAGTCGGTCGGCGAACTCGTCGAAGCCGGTCACGCCGCGCGGATGCGCTACGACAGCTTCAGCAGACCGGAGATCATCACCATCACGATCGGTGCCGCGAATTGGCGCGAGGAACTCGCCGCGGCGGGCCGCGCCGGCGGCGTGATCAGATCCGCTCTGCCAGTCCTGGATAGTCGAGGATGAATCCCTCGTCGTCGACGGAGATCGTGGTGTCGGCGACGGGCGACACCAGCTTGATCGCCCCGGCGTCGGAGGACGCATTGCTGTAGCTGATGGTCACCTGCTCGACGGACAACTCCGGCAGCCGCACGTACACCACCGGCAG
The DNA here is from genome assembly GCA_963849055.1 of uncultured Actinomycetota bacterium. Taxonomy (GTDB): domain Bacteria; phylum Actinomycetota; class Actinomycetes; order Mycobacteriales; family Mycobacteriaceae; genus Mycobacterium. The sequence continues at coordinate 163,206 of CAWKFI010000005.1, read as the reverse complement.
CGTGATCGACTCCGACCGCTGATACAGGCCGGTGCGCCGGATCGGCAACGCATTGAAGAACGGGCTGAAGATCACGTCGACGTCCAGTGCGCCGTCGTAGGCGGCACGCGTGGTCTGGTTCTGGTGATCCTGGACCAGCCACATGTTCTCCTCGTCGCGGGCGATCGAGAGCTGGCGTTCGCGCTCGGCGAGGGTGACGGTCAGCGACAGGCGTTTGGTGCCCCCGCCCTCGTCGGTGACGAGGTCGTAGGACGCGCTGAACGGCGGATGCGTCGGCGTCCCGGCCGCGACGATTCGGCCGTAGGCCTTGATGCGGTTGCCGGACAACTGCACCCGCACGGACTCCATCCGGGGCACGTCATGCGCGCTCCACGTCAGGATCGCGGGCCAGGTGCTAGGCGTGGCTTCGGAGCGGGCTGCTGCACTCACCCCTCTACCGTAGGCGACGGGCCCTCTCGTTCGTAGCCGCCTCGGGAAGTCGCAACAGATCGTGACCCGAGCGCCACCTCGTCGCTGATCAACGGCTGGGGCATCCGGCGGAATCGGTCGGTGCCTGGCTCCGACAACCACACCACCGTGGCCAGTGCGGCATCGAGGATCAGCGCCAGCGCGGTCACCAACAGCGCGCCGACCAGGGCGAGGTAGAACTGCCGCACCTTGATGCCGTCGATGAGATAGCGGCCGAGACCGCCGAGGCTGGCGTACGCGGCGACCGTGGCCGTCGCGACGATCTGCAGGGTGGCGGTGCGCAGCCCGCCGAAGATCAGCGGCAGCGCGTTGCGCACCTCGACGCGCAGCAGCACGCGTGACTCCGTCATGCCCATCGAACGGGCCGCATCGACCACCGCCCGGTCGACGTTGGCGATGCCCGCATAGGTGCCTGCCAGCAGGGGCGGGATGCCCAACAACATCAGCGCGACCGTCGGGGGTACCAACCCCAGCCCCCACAGCAGCACGCCGAGCAGCAGCACACCGAGGGTGGGCAGCGCCCGCAACGCGTTCACACCGGTGACGACGAGGAACGTGCCGCGGCCCGTGTGCCCGATGAACATGCCGATCGGGACGGCGATCAACGCCGAGAAGATGACCGCGACGACGGTGTACTGCAAGTGTTCGAGGATGCGTGCCGTCAGGCCGGCGGGGCCGGCCCAGTTGGCCGCGGTGAAGATGTAGGACAGCGCCTGCTGCAGGAAGTTCACGCCTCCGCCTTCTTCCCCGTCGCTTCGCTCGCCCGAGACGCCTTCGCCCGAGTCGACTTTGCCCGTCGCCCGACCTTGCCCGCCGAGATCCACGGCGTGGCGGCCTTGCCCGACCAACATGATCAGCGTGTCGATGACGATCGCCAGCACGAAGATCGCGATGATGCCTGCGATGATCTGGTCGCTCTTGTCGGCCTGATAGCCCTCGGTGAACCACGTGCCGAGACCGCCGATCCCGATCACGGAGCCGACCGACACCATCGAGATGTTGGTGACGGAGACCACGCGAAGACCCGCGATGAGCACCGGAATGGCAAGCGGCAGTTCGACTTTGACGACGCGCGTGAACGGGCGGTAGCCGACGGCGGTGGCGGCGTCCAGCACGGCGGGCGGCACCGCGTCCAGCGCCTCGGGGACCACGCGGACGAGCAGCGCGACGGTGTAGAGCGTCAGCGCCACGATGACGTTGGCCTCGTCGAGGATGCGGGTCGGGATGATCAGCGGCAGCACGACGAACAACGCGAGCGACGGGATGGTGAAGATGATGCTCGCGGTGACCGTCGTGAGCCTGCGCAACGTCTTCGACCGACGGACGTACGCGCCGAGCGGAACCGCGATCAACAATCCGAGCAGCAACGGCACCAGCGACAGCCGCAGATGGATCAGCGTCAGCGCCCAGGCGTCGTCGAGGTGGGTGAACAGATAGCGCACGGCTGTCAGCCCCCTCCCCCGTCGCCCCGCGCTGGGCGGTCAGCGCCGCCAGCACGTCGTCGGCCTTGATGCCGCCGACCACCTGCCTGTTCTCGTCGACGGCGACTCCCAGGCCCGACGGTGACGACAGCGCGGCGTCGAGCGCCAGCCGCATCGTGCCGTTCGGCAGGAACAGCGAGCCGCCCGCAGTGGTGCTGTCGTACAACGACTTTCCGCCGCGATGCAGTTCGACGCCGTCGGCGGTGATCCAGCCGTACGGCGTGCCGTCGGGCTTGAGCACCAGAACCCACTCCCCCGGATCCAGCTTCAGCGCGTCGATGCCGGGCTCGCCGACGGTCCGCACGTCGTGCAGCGGAAGCCCCGTCGCGTCGAAGAACTGCAGCCCCCGGTAGCCGCGGTCGGCGCCGACGAAGCCGGCGACGAAGTCGGTGGCCGGGTTGGACAGCAGGCGGGCGGGCTCGTCGAACTGCTGCAGCTTGCCGCCGCGGCTGAACACCGCGACCTTGTCGCCGAGCTTGATCGCCTCGTCGATGTCGTGGGTGACGAACACGATGGTCTTGCGCAATTCGCTTTGCAGCCGCAGGATTTCGGTCTGCAACTCCTCGCGGACCACCGGGTCGACGGCGCTGAACGGCTCGTCCATCAACAGGATCGGCGGATCCGCGGCGAGCGCACGGGCCACGCCGACGCGCTGCTGCTGACCGCCGGAGAGCTGGGCCGGATAGCGGTTGGCCAACTTCGGGTCCAGGCCGACGCGTTCCAGCACGCCGAGCGCCGCCTTGCGTGCGCTGCGCCGTGATTCGCCCTTGAGCACCGGCACGGTCGCGACGTTGTCGATGACCTTCAGATGCGGCATCAGGCCTGCGCTCTGGATCACGTAACCGATGCCGAGGCGCAGCTTGACCGCGTCGACCTTGGTGACGTCGTTGCCGTCGACGGTCAACTTGCCCGACGTCGGGTCGATCATCCGGTTGATCATCCGCATCGAGGTGGTCTTGCCGCAGCCCGACGGGCCGACGAACGCGGCCAGCGTGCCCTCGGGCACTTCGAGCGTGAGGTCGTCGACGGCGACGGTGCCGTCGGGGTACACCTTGCGGACGGCGTCGAACTTGATCATCTGCCCTGTCCTCTGCTCTTCGCGCAAGCGCTCATCGCCACCCCTAGCCTGCCATCGGCTTGTCGAACCCGTTGTCCTGAACCCACTTCCGCGCGGCCTCGTCGGGATCGATACCGCTGTTGCCCGACGTCGCGCCGTTCATCTCGATCAGTGCCTCGGTGGTCAGCTTGGCGCTGACGGCGTTCAGCACCGTCTTGAGTTGATCCGACAGCTTCTGCGACGCGACCAGCGGCACGACGTTGGCGGCCAGGAAGTTGTTCTTCGGATCCTCGAGCACCACCAGCTTGTTCTGCGGGATCGCCGGTGACGTGCTGAAGATGTCCGCCGCGGTCACCGTCCCGTCGACGAGCGCGCGCACGGTCGCAGGCCCGCCGCCGTCGCTGATCGCGACGAAGTTGACCGGCGCGACGTCAAGGCCGTACTTCGCCTTCAGCCCGGGCAGGCCCTCGGTCCGGTTCAGGAACTCCGACGGCCCGCCGAACTTCACCTCCGCGGAATGCTGTGCCAGGTCACCGATCGTCTTCAGATTCCACTTCTTGGCGGTCGCCTCGGTGACCGCGACGGTGTCCTGATCGTTGGCCGGCGACGGCGCCAGGATCGACAGGTCGCCGGGAAGCGCACGGTAGAGCGCCAACTCGACCGAGGTGGGATCGGTGGCCTTGGTCTTCGGGTCGAAGTACTGCAGCAGGTTCCCGGTGTACTCGGGGATGAGGTCGATGGAGTGGTCCTTGACCGCGGGGATGTAGGTCTCGCGGCTGCCGATGCCGAACTGCCGTCCCACCGTGAAGCCGTTGGCCTCCAGGGCCTGCGCGTAGATCTCGGCGATGATCTTCGACTCCGGGAAGTCCGCGGAGCCCACCACGATCGACTTCAGGTCACCGGACACCTCGCCGCCGCCGAGCGGGTTGGAACTGCCGCAGGCCGCGGTGGTGAGGGCGAGCACCGCGGCGAGCGCGGCCAGACTTCTTTGCACGGTTCGTCGCGCGGGGTCCATGGATTGAGTCCTTCCGCCGGCACACGCTTCCCGCGACCCTAACGGCCTTCGCGCGATGTCGCCCGGCTTTACCTCGTGCCGAACCTGGTTTCAATCCCCGGCCGGACGGGCAAGGATGGAGCCATGAGCACCGATCCGAACGTGCCGCCCGTCGAGCCGGTTCACCCCGGACCCCTCGAACCGATGGCGCACGAGCCGCCATCGGGCCCACCCATGCCGAACCCGCCGCCGCCGGCCACCCAGGTGAAGTTCACCAGGGCCGGCGCCCTGTGGTCGGCGCTCATCGTCGGCTTCCTCGTGCTGATCGTGCTGCTGATCTTCATCGCGCAGAACACCGAATCGGCCACCTTCCACTTCCTCGGGTGGGACTGGTCCCTGCCGTTGGGCGTCGCGATCCTGGCCTCCGCGGTGTTGGGCGGCCTCGTCACGGTGATGGCCGGCGCTGCCCGGATCTTCCAACTGCGCCGCGCCGCCAAGAAGAACTACAAGGCCGCGCAACGCTAGCCATTACCGGATCGACACCAGTTCCTCGACGGAGTCGTGCGGCAGGTAGCCGTCGACGATGGCCCTCACCCACATCGAATTCAGGGTGATGGACCCGTTGTGGTTGTCCAGGAACGCGGTGTCGGCGGCATCGCGTCCGGTGCTGATCCGGACCAGCGTCTGACGCGGCGCCAACAGGGTGGCGTCGACCACCCGCCAGTGACCGTCGACGTAGGCCTCCGCGACGGCGTGGAAGTCCATGGGGTCACAGCCCGGTGCATAGACCGCGACCATCCTGGCTGGCACGTTCACCGCACGCAGCAGCGCAACCACCAGGTGCACGTAGTCGCGGCACACGCCGGCGCCTGCCAGCAGTGTGTCGGCCGCACCGTCGATGGGATCCGACGAGCCGGGCACGTAGTGCAGCCGGGTGCCCACCCACGACGACACCTTCGCCAACAGTGTGGCCGAGTCGACCCACTGGCCGAACTCGGTCGCGGCGAAGCCGAAGAACTTGTCGGCCTCGGCGTACCGGCTGGGCCGCAGATACGTCGACAGGTCGATCTCGGTCACCGGAGCCGGGTCGCTCTGACCGATGATCGTCGCGGAGTAACTTGCCAGCAGCGAGCCCTCGCCCGCGTCGAACTTGTGGATGCGGTTGCCGTGGTCGCCGGTGATCTCGCTGGCCTCAATCTGCTTGCCGTTCAACGTGAACGACAGTGACTCGGTGACCGTCGCGCCGGGCTGAGGGGCGACGGCGATCTGGAATTCCAGCGTGGTCGGCGCACTGATCCAGACGTCGAGTTCGACGCCGACATCCCGCTTGAGCGTGCTCTGCGTTTGCGTCGTCATCCCATTCACCGCCCAATCAAACCGCAGACAGGCGCTTGCGTCTGCTTCAGGACAGTTCGGTGAGGCCCATCGCGATGAGCGGAGCGACGGCCTCGCCGACCTTGTCACCGTCGTCCGTGCCACCCATCCTCGCGCGGAAGTGGATACCCGCGGCGATGATCGCCAACTTGAAGTACGCCAGGGCCATGTAGAAGTCCCAGTGCGCCAGCGGCTGATCCGCTGCCAGGGAGTAGCGCTGCGCGAGTTCGTCGGCCGACGGGATCAGCGGCGACGACCACGCGGCGTTCGCGTGGACCATGTCGAACATCGGGTGCCGGTACACGCACATCAGCGCGGCGTCGCTGAGCGGATCGCCGAGCGTCGACATCTCCCAGTCGAGCACCGCGCGCACCTTGGTGGCGTCGTGCGCGTCGAGCATCGTGTTGTCGATGCGGTAGTCGCCGTGCACGATCGAACTGCGGCTCTGCTGGGGCAGCGCCTCACCCAACTTGGCGTGCAGGAGCTTCACGTCGTCGTCGCGCGGATCGTCTTCGTTTCGCACCAGGTCCCATTGCGAACCCCAGCGACGCACCTGACGCTCGAGGTATCCGGTGGGCTTGCCGAAGTCGCCGAGACCGACGGAGGCCGGGTCGACGGCGTGCAGGTCGGCCAGCACCTTGATCAACGCGTCCACGCAGCCGTCGATGACGGACTGGTCGCCGAGCGCCTCGAGTTCCTCGCTGTAGCGCACCACCCGGCCGGGCACGTATTCGACCATCTGGAACGGGGCGTCCAGGACGGAGTCGTCGTTGCGCATCGTCACGGGGTGCGCGACGGGCACCGGGGTGCCCTCCAGCGCGGCGACGACCTTGTACTCGCGAGCCATGTCGTGGGCCGAGGGGGTGAGCCCGTGCAGCGGCGGGCGGCGCAGCACCCACTTCGACGCGTCGTCGGACACCAGGAACGTCAGGTTGGAGCGGCCGCCGGCGATCAGCTCGGCCCGCAGGTCACCGGTGCGCGGTACTTCGATGGACCGCAGGTGGCGGTCCAGTGCGTCGAGGTCCAGACCGGCGGGCGACGAGGATGTCATCGGACTTGTCTACCACCGGACGTTTCGCGGCAGCAGGTCCCATACGTGCTCGGTCCCGTTGATGGATGCGACGCTCAGCTTTCCGTTGCGCGACGACAGGAGCCGGGTGACGCCTGCGTAGTCGACCTGGACGCACAGCAGCCGTTCGGTGCCCATGGTCTGGTGGACAAGCGCGTTGATGACACCGCCGTGACAGAACACCGCGACGGTGTCCTCGTGGTCCGCGGCTGCGACGAGGTCGGCGATCCCCGCCGTGACCCTGGCGATGAACGCCTCCTCGTCCACGTTGCCAGGCAGGTGACCGTCGATGAGTCGCTGCAGATCTTCCTGCGAGGCCTCTTCGATGGGCGTGTAGTGCGAAAGGCCGTGGTCGTACTCGGCCAGCCGCTCGTCGACGTCGACGGCGAGCCCGAGCGCATCGGCTACCGGTTGCGCGGTCTGCAGCGCACGGCGCTGCGGGCTGCTGACCAATCGCGTGATGGGGAATCGGGCCAGCGCGTCGGGAAGTCGCTTGGCCTGCTCGATGCCGTCCTCGGACAGGTCCGGATCCGAACCCTGCCCGGGTTCACTGCGGCGAGGCAGCGCATGTCGCACGAGTAGCAGTTGCACCGTGCCACCATATGGGCATTCGCTGCCCCGGCCGGACTCGACCGATAGGAGTGCCAAGGTGGGTTACGCCGACCGACTCTTCGACCTGACCGACCGCGTCGTGCTCGTCACCGGGGGCAGCCGCGGGCTGGGCCGCGAGATGGCGTTCGCGGCCGCCGAGTGCGGGGCCGACGTGATCATCGCCAGCCGCAATCTGGAGTCGTGCGTCGTCACGGCCGAGGAGATCTCCGCGTCCACGGGGCGCACCGCGTTCCCCTATCAGGTGCACGTCGGCCGATGGGAGCAGCTCGACGGCCTGGTCGACGCGGCCTACGAGCGGTTCGGCAAGGTCGACGTGCTGATCAACAACGCGGGCATGTCGCCGCTGTACGACTCGTTGTCCTCGGTGACGGAGAAGCTGTTCGACGCCGTGGTGAACCTCAACCTCAAGGGCCCGTTCCGGTTGTCGACGCTGGTGGCCGACCGGATGGAGGCTGCTGGTGGCGGGTCGATCATCAACGTCAGCTCCAGCGGATCGCTGCGCCCCGCGCCCGACATGCTGCCGTACGCGGCCGCGAAGGCCGGGCTGAACGCGCTGACCGAAGGCCTCGCCAAGGCGTACGGCCCCACGGTGCGGGTGAACACGTTGATGGCGGGGCCGTTCCTCACCGACATCAGCAAGGCGTGGGACTTTCCGGAAGGCGAGAACCCGTTTCGCCACTTGGCGTTGGAGCGCGCTGGGGAGCCGCACGAAATCATCGGTGCTGCACTGTATCTGGCCTCGGATGCGTCGAGCTTCACCAGCGGCGCCATCCTGCGGGCCGACGGCGGCCTGCCCTAGTTTCTCTCGCGATTTGTGCACCCGCAGTTGCGGAGCGCTGAACGGCGTTTGTATCGCCGTGCCTGCTCGGGGTCTCGCAGTGTGTGGCGCATCGCCTCGGTCGGTGACAGGTCCGGCGGTGGCGGACCTTGGCTGGGGTGATGTTTGGCGTTGTGATGGACCTCTCGGCCTCGACCGGGTGCGATGAGCCGGTCGGGGCCGGGGCTGGTGAGGTTGTCTTCGGTGAAGTAGCCGTTGTCGGCCAGTACCAGCCCGATCGTCTTGCCCAGCGCAGTCGGTCTGGGTGGTTGCCGCGGTCAAAGCCGGTGTCCAACAATGCAGATCGTTCGCGTCTTGGGAGACGTGCACCGCGATGACGAAATGGTCATCCGAACACGCGATCTGGCTGTTGTAGCCCTGCACCGATCCACCCCCGGAGCCTTGGACCATCAACCGGGCCTCGGGATCGGTCAGATTCACCAGTGGTCCCCCGGCGGGACCGCGTCGTGCCAAGTCATGGGCGCGTCTGCGTGCCGCTGAACCTCGACGGTCCACCCCGCCAGCCTGCTCCTGCTGGGCACGATGCAGCCCGGCTTCGGACTTTCTCATGTTTCTCCGAATAGCGCTGCGTTGCTGTGCTTCTGCAGTCCCACGCACGCCGATCAGCGGGGCCAAACGTTGCTGCTCCCGGGCGATCCTGGCCTGCCACAGGCCGACCTGGATCCATCCCCGCCGGCGGTGTACCCAACAGGGTTTCACCGGTCTGGATCCGCTGCAGGTACCGCTCTTGGGCGGCCTGATCGGCGGCGTCCTCGGCAGCACGGCAGCGTCTTGACGCGCGATCTCGGCCATCGCCTTCTTGATCGCGGCCGCCCGCCCAGCACGGGTGCCCAGCTCGGCCGGCGGTCGCGCCTCGGCACCGGCGGCTTCTTCGGCCGCGTCCTCGGCGGCGTCGACGGCCGCGGCCTCGGCGACTGTGGCCTCGGCGATGCGGTCAGCCTGCTCGCGCACCCACTGTTGTGAGCGGTTCGCCGACCTCGAGGCGTTCGCCGCGACTTTGTGCCCTTGCGCACAACGAAAGCGCCGCCACTGCGAGTGCACAAATCGCTGGGGATTAGGGGGTGACGATGTTGAAGCTCGGATCTGGCCGGTCCAGCACTCCCAAGAGCGACGGCAGCGCGTCGGCGTCACCGGCGACCTCGATCCCGGGCGACGTGGTGTCCCCTGCGGCGAACATCATCAGCCGCAGCTTGTTGGCCAGCGTGATGGTGGCCGACGCGGTGGCGGCGTCGGCGGGCGCCTTGCGGTGTACCAGCACGCCGTTGCGCAGCGTCAGCCGGTAGTTGGTCGCGACGTCGCTGAACGTCACGTCGAGGGTGATGTCGAGGTCCCATGCCTTCGGCCCGTTGATGCTGATGGCGAAGCTGTCGAAGAGCTGCTCGGGCGTCAACTGAGAGACCAGCGACAGCGACGTGGTCTGCGTCGGGGTGCCGAAGTTGCCGTCACGCAGCTCGGTCGCACCGGCGAGGAAGAAGTTGCGCCACGTCGCGTTCTCGGCGCCGTACGCCAACTGCTCGAATGTGTCGGCGTACAGCTCCCGCGCTCCGGCGTGCGCGGCGTCGGTGAACGTCGCGTGATCGAGCAGCGTTGCCGCCCAGCGGAAGTCGCCGTCGTCGAACGCCCGCTGCGCGAGCTCCACCACACAGTCGATGCCGCCCATGGCCTCCACGTACCGCGGCCCGATCGCCTCCGGCGGGTGCGGCCACAGCCGTGCGGGGTTGCCGTCGAACCAGCCCATGTAGCGCTGGTACACCGCCTTGACGTTGTGGCTCACCGACCCGTAGTAGCCGTGCGTGTGCCACGCCCTGTGCAGCGCAGGCGGCATCTGGAAGTTCTCGGCGATCTCCGTGCCGGTGTAGCCCTGGTTGAGCAGCCGCAACGTCTGGTCGTGCAGGTAGGCGTACAGATCCCGTTGCAGGGAAAGGTATTCCACGATCCGGTCCTGGCCCCACGTCGGCCAGTGGTGCGACGCGAACACCACGTCGGTGCGGTTGGCGAACGCGTCGATGGCCTCGGTGAGGTAGCCCGACCAGCCGTGCGGGTCACGCACCAGGGCACCGCGCAGCGTCAGGAGGTTGTGCAGGTTGTGGGTGGCGTTCTCGGCCATGCACAGCGCGCGGTAGCGCGGGAAGTAGAAGTGCATCTCGGCGGGCGCCTCCGTGCCGGGCGCCATCTGGAACTCGATCTCGACGCCGTCGATGGTGTGCGTCTCGCCGGTCGAGGTGATGTCGAGGGTCGGCACGATGACCGCGACCTCGCCCGTCGACGGCGTCTGTCCAAGACCACAGCCGACCTGTCCTCCAGGGCCGCGGGCCAGCACCGTGCCGTACATGTAGGACGCTCGCCGCGCCATTGCCGTTCCGGCGTAGACGTTTTCCTGCACGGCATGGTCGATGAAGCCCTCGGGCGCCAGCACCGCGACCTTGCCTGCGTCGACGTCGGCCTGGCTCGTCACGCCGAGCACGCCGCCGAAGTGGTCGACGTGGCTGTGGGTATAGATAACTGCGCTGACGGTCCGCTCCCCGCGGTGGGCGCGGTAGAGCGCGAGCGCCGCCGCCGCGGTCTCGGTGCAGACCAGCGGGTCGATGACGATGACGCCCGTGTCGCCCTCGATGAAGCTGACGTTGGACAGGTCCAGGCCGCGGACTTGATAGACGCCCTCGACGACCTCGTAGAGGCCCTGCTTGGCGCACAGCGCGGACTGCCGCCACAGGCTGGGATGCACGGTGGTGGGGGCTTGCTCGGGCCCGGCGTCGGACAGGAAGGCGTAGACGTCGTTGTCCCACACCACCCGTCCGTCGGCGGCCTTCACCACGCAGGGCTCGAGCGCGGCCATGAAGCCGCGGTCGGCATCGGCGAAGTCGCGGGTGTCCCTGAACGGAAAGCCGTCACGGTGCTGCGCGTGCGCGGATTCGATGACGGCGGTGGGCGGCTTCTGTTCCATCCCACCGACATTGCCACCCGAACGGCTCCGCCGGTGCCGGATGCCGCCTCTTAACGTGAACTGCTGCTGAGTTCCCTCAAGAATTCGTGGCAGCGCTGCCCACGCTCGGAGTCCTGTTTCATGACCTCTTCGAAGAACGACGCGATGTCGTCGCGGCCTGCGTTCTTGGCGTCACGGACGTACTGCCCGTAGTCGTGGCCGGCCTTCAGCGAGTGGTACTGCACCGAGATCAAGTCGAACGACACATCGTCGAATCCGGTTTCTCCAGTTGCCATCGTGCACCTCCAAGGGTTCTGCGGATCGGACAGCCGACGGCTACCCGCGCACGATGGCCAGAAACCAACTCACTCCACGAGTTTGCGGCTCGCCAGCCACGTTTCACCGCGCCGCTTCGAGGCCTGCGACAGCCAGGCGTCCTGGATCACCTCGGCCAACTCGTCGACCCCGATGCGGTGAAGCTCGCTGGCCCGCACCAGGACCGACGAATGTCCGTTGAAGTGGTCGGTGGTGAAGAACGGCGAGTCGGGATCCTGCACCAAGGCCACCTTGTCGGCCTCGGACTCCACCCAGATCACGATGACGTCGGGGAAGGGTGCGTCCTTGCGCGGGTTGCGGAAGAACACGAACGACTTGCCTCCGACCTGGTAGATCGCGTTGCCCTTGGGCCCTTCGATGCGGGTGACGTGGGGCATCGCGGCGGCGAGCCGGTGCACGTCGGCGACCTTGGCGGGGCGTTCAGACACGGTGCAGCGTCACCTCGTCCAGCACTCCGTCGGCGACCGTCGCCGTCATGTAGGTGCAGAACGGCTGACGCCTGCGGTCGGTCGGCGAGCCGGGGTTGAGCAGACGCAGGCCACTCTGGGCGGTGGCGTCCCACGGGATGTGGCTGTGCCCGAACACCAGCACGTCGGTGTCGGGGTACAGCCGGGCCATCCGCTCGTCGCGCCCACCGGACGCCCCCGTTTCGTGCACGACCGTGAACCGCAGCCCGCCGAGCGTCACGTCGGCGCGTTCGGGCAACCGGCGGCGCAACTCGTCGCCGTCGTTGTTGCCCCAGCAGGCGACCAGACGCTTCGCGCGTGCCTCCAACGCGTCGAGCAGCGAGGGCTCCACCCAGTCGCCGGCGTGCAGGACCACGTCGGCGCGGGCTACCTCGTCCCACACCACGGCCGGCATGTCACGTGCCCGCTTGGGCACGTGGGTGTCGGCGACGAGCAGCAGGCGCATCAAACCGACAGCAACTCGGCCATCTTCGGCATGATCGCCTGCAGGCCCTTGAACGGCCGCATCATCACCTTGAACGACACGATCCGATCGTCGTCGTTCCACTCGATCATGTCGATGCCATTGACGTAGATGCCGTCGATGGTGGCGGCGAACTCCAGCACCGCCGACCGCTCGGCGAACCACTGGCCGACGTAGTGAAAGTCGGTTCCTGCGAACATCTTCGCGGCTGCCCGCAGGTACATCGCCGCCTTGGCGCGTCCCTCCTGCGGCGTGAAGACGGCCGGCGAGTAGAACACCGCGTCCTCGGCCAGCAGTCCGTCCAGTTCGTCGACGCGGCCTTCGCTGGGATCGCTGTCGATGATGTCGATCCAGCGCTGGATCACGGGAGGTGTCATGGGTCCATCCTGGCACCAAGAAAAGATTGTGAGTACTCACTATCTTTGATAGGTTGCCGACATGACCTATGACGTGATCGTTCGCAACGGCCTGTGGTTCGACGGGTCCGGCGGCCGCGCCGCAGATCCGCACGCTGGGCATTCGCGACGGCATCGTGGCTGACGTATCCGCCGAGCCCTTGGACGAGACGGGCTGCCCGGACGTCATCGACGCGGCGGGCAAGTGGATCACCCCCGGCTTCATCGACGTGCACACGCACTACGACGCCGAGGTGCTGCTCGACCCCGGCCTGCGAGAGTCCGTGCGCCACGGCGTCACCACCGTGCTGCTGGGCAACTGCTCGCTGTCCGCCGTCTACGCCGACAACGAAGACGCCGCGGACCTGTTCAGCAGGGTCGAGGCGGTGCCCCGCAAGTACGTCCTCGGCGCCCTCGATGCCAAGAAGACGTGGTCGACGGCCGCCGAGTACGCCTCCGCACTCGACGACCTTCCTCTCGGTCCGAACGTCAGTTCCATGCTCGGCCACTCCGACCTGCGCACGTCGGTCCTCGGCCTGGACCGCGCCACCGACGACGACGTCCGGCCAACCGACGCGGAGCTCGAGCGGATGGCCGGGTTGCTCGGCGAAGCGCTCGACGCCGGCCTGCTCGGCATGTCGGGGATGGACGCGGCGATCGACAAGCTCGACGGTGACCGCTACCGATCACGGGCGCTGCCATCGACATTCGCGACGTGGCGCGAGAGGCGCAGGCTGATCAAGGTGCTGCGCAAGCGCGGCCGCCTCCTGCAGAGCGCCCCCGACGTCGACAACCCGGTGTCGGCCTTGCTGTTCTTCCTGTCCAGTAGCCGGATCTTCGGACGCCGGCGAGGCGTGCGGATGAGCCTGCTGGTGTCGGCCGACGCGAAGTCGAATCCGTTCGCGGTGCGCGTGCTGGGCCCGGGAACGCGACTGCTCAACGCCGTGCTCGGCGCAAGCGTCCGCTTCCAGCACCTTCCGGTTCCGTTCGAATTGTATTCGGACGGAATCGATCTGCCGGTCTTCGAGGAGTTCGGCGCCGGGACCGCGGCGTTGCACCTGCGCGATCAACTCGAGCGCAACGAGCTGCTCGCGGACACCGAGTATCGGCGAGAGTTCCGCAGGCAGTTCGACCGGAAGAAGCTGGGGCCGTCGTTGTGGCACCGCGACTTGCACGACGCGCTCATCGTCGCGTGCCCGGACGAAACCCTGGTCGGCAAGAGCTTCGGGCAAATCGCCGACGAACGAGGCCTGCACCCGCTCGACGCCTTCCTCGACGTGCTCGTCGAGAACGGCGAGCGCAACGTCCGCTGGACGACCATCGTCGGCAACCATCGCCCCAAGGAACTCAACCGGCTTGCCGCCGAGCCGAGCATCCACATGGGCTTCTCCGACGCGGGCGCACATCTGCGCAACATGGCGTTCTACAACTACGCGCTGCGCCTGCTCAAGCGCACGCTCGAGGCCGACCGCGCCGGGGCGCCGTTCCTCACCGTCGAACGCGCTGTCCACCGGCTGACCGCGGAGGTCGCCGACTGGTTCGGCCTCGACGCGGGCACCCTGCGCAAGGGCGACCGGGCCGACTTCGTCGTGATCGATCCGGCCGGCCTCGACGACTCGGTGGACGGCTATCACGAAGCCGAGGTGCCGTTCTACGGCGGCCTGAGCCGGATGGTCAACCGCAACGACGCCACCGTCGTCGCGACGGCCGTCGGAGGCACCGTCGTCTACCGCGATGGCGAGTTCCGCGACGGATACGGAACCACCGCCAAGTCCGGCCGTTTCCTGCGGGCCCGCGCCGGCCGACACCAGCCCGCCGTCACGGCCGTCTGAGATGGCCAGAACCCAGCAGCAACGCCGCGAGGAAACCGTCGCCCGACTGCTCGAGGCCAGCATCGCCACCATCATCGAAGTGGGTTACGCGCGGGCGTCGGCAGCCGTCATCACCAAGCGCGCGCACGTATCGGTTGGCGCGCTGTTCCGGCACTTCGACACCATGGGCGACTTCATGGCCGCGACGGCGTACGAGGTGATGCGCAGGCAACTGGAGTTGTTCACGAAGAAGGTCGCAGAGATACCCGCCGACAAACCGGCACTCGAGCCCGTGCTGACCATCCTGCGCGACGTCACCGGTAACCCGACGAACGCCGTCATGTACGAACTCATGGTCGCGGCGCGCACCGACGAGAAGCTGCGGGCCACCCTGCGGGACGTCCTGACGGTGTACAGCGCCAAGATCCAGGAGACCGCACGCGCGCTGCCCGCCGCCGATGAGTTTCCCGAAGGGGCCTTCGCCTCGCTGGTGCTCGTGCTGACCAACACGTTCGACGGCGCAGCGATCGTCCGCGCGGTGCTTCCCCAGCCGGAGATCGAGGCGGGGCAGATCCCGCTGCTGATGAAGCTGCTGGGCTCGTACTGAGTGCGCCCGAAGGGATTCGAACCCCTAACCTTCTGATCCGTAGTCAGATGCTCTATCCGTTGAGCTACGGGCGCATGTATTAAGTTGTCGCACTGACGCAGGTCAGCAGCGGCGGAGGCGAGAGGATTTGAACCTCCGGTCCCCTTTAAGAGGGACAACTCATTAGCAGTGAGTCCCATTCGGCCGCTCTGGCACGCCTCCTGAACGATCCGAGGCAGAAGCGTACACAGCCAGGTGACGGGAAGGCAAAGCGGCGTCGGGCCACGTCCCGGCGCCCGCCTAGACTGTCCGGGTGACTGCCCGCCTGCGCCCCGAGCTGGCCGATCTGCCTGCCTACGCGCCGGGCAAGACCGTGCCCGGCGCCATCAAGATCGCGAGCAACGAGACTGTCGACGGTCCACTGCCCAGCGTGCGCGCCGCGATCGAGCGCGCCGTAGACAACATCAACCGCTACCCGGACAACGGCTACGTCGAGCTGCGCGACCGGTTGGCCAAGCATGTCGACTTCGCGCCCGAGCACATCTCGGTGGGCTGCGGCTCGGTCAGCCTGTGCCAGCAGCTGATCCAGATCACCGCGTCGGTGGGCGACGAGGTGATGTTCGGCTGGCGCAGTTTCGAGATCTATCCGCTGCAGGTCCGCACCGCGGGTGCGACGCCGGTGCAGGTGCCGCTGACCGATCACACCCACGACCTCGACGCCATGCTGGCCGCGGTGACCGACCGCACCCGGCTGATCTTCATCTGCAACCCGAACAACC
This sequence comes from uncultured Actinomycetota bacterium, assembly GCA_963849055.1. GTDB lineage: Bacteria > Actinomycetota > Actinomycetes > Mycobacteriales > Mycobacteriaceae > Mycobacterium. The sequence goes on along the minus strand of CAWKFI010000005.1, from coordinate 147,553 downwards.
CGACCAGTACCGTCGTCGACCCCGACGCGCTGGCCCGGTTCGTCGCCGCGGTGCCCTCGGACATCCTCATCGTGCTCGACGAGGCGTACGTGGAGTACATCCGCGACGGGCTGCTGCCCGACAGCTTCGGGCTGGTCCGCGCCCACAGCAATGTCGTTGTGCTGCGGACGTTCTCGAAGGCGTACGGGCTCGCCGGGCTGCGCATCGGGTACGCGGTCGGCGATCCGGACATCATCACCGCACTGAGCAAGGTCTACGTCCCGTTCACCGCGACCAGCGTCTCGCAGGCCGCCGCCATCGCGTCGCTGGATGCGGCCGACGAGCTGCTGGCCCGCACCGATGCCGTCGTCGCCGAGCGTGCCCGCGTCACCGCCGCACTGCGCGACGCCGGGTACACCGTGCCGCCGTCACAGGCCAACTTCGTCTGGCTGCCACTGCCCGGTCGAGCCCAGGAATTCGCCAACGACTCGGCGAACAGCCGCGTCATCGTCCGCCCCTACGGCGACGACGGCGTGCGGGTCACCGTCGCCGCACCGCACGAGAACGACGCCTTTCTCGACTTCGCCACCCGCTGGATGAAGGAACGATGACGGAACCACGGAACCTGTTCAGCGAGCTCAAGCAACGCGCCCAGCAGATTCCCGACGCCGAGCTCGACGACTTCTGGGCCTCGCTGGAACCGGCCACCATCGCCGACATGATCGGTGAATGGCACGGCGGCGAGTTCGTCACCGGCCACATGATGAACGGCGGTCTGGCCAAGGCCAAGTGGTTCGGCAAGACGTTCGCCTCCGCAGCCGACGTCCAACCGCTCGTCTGCCTCGATGACGACGGCAACAAGTTCTCCAACGTCGAGATGGGCAAGGGCGAGGCCAGCCTCTGGCTGGAGGAGTTCCGCGGCGAGGTGACCGCGACCATGGTCTACGACGGCCAGCCCATTCACGACCACTTCAAGAAGATCGACGACGGCACGGTCATGGGCATCATGAACGGCAAGCACGTGCTCGATGCCGGGCGCTACTTCTACTTCTACCTCGAACGCGTCTAACTGGGTTTGCGGCCCGTGTACGCCAGCAACCGGTGGAACGCGGCCGCGCGGGCGGGCACGTCGATCGGGTCGTCGAAACCCACTCCCACGCGACCCTCCGGAGTGATGATGGCGTGGCACAGCCCGAGCACGTACTCGGACAGGCCTTCCGGCGCCTCCACTTCTGCACCGGTTGCCGACGCGTAATCCCAAGCGTGGACTAGGAATTCGATCGAGAGGATGCCCGCCATCACCTTGGCGGGCGCTTCACCCTGGCCCGTCGTGACCATGCCGTCCAGCCCGCGCCGCCGCCAGGCGTCCATGGCCGGCCGCGCCGCAGTCATCACCTGCTGCTCCACTGGCGCGTCCGGGTCACGCGACGGAAGCTGCGCACCGGCAGCGCCGCCGATCACGGTGATGGAATTCATCAAATGGTCCGTCAGCCCGGCGACGTCGAACTCGCGGCACGGCGTTTGCTTGGCGGTGTCGTCGGGACCCAGCTGCGCCAGGACCCGCTCCAGCACGTCCAGGCTTGCCTGGGCACTGTCGATTTCGTCGGTGGGCGCGTCGCTGGGCATGCGACCACGCTAGAACGTGCGTACGCCTATCGTTGCCGAGATGAGGAAGCGAGTTCTGATCGCCGGTGCGACGCTGATGCTCGCCGCCGGGATCACAGCGTGTGAGCGCACCACGCCCGGCACCGTGGCGATGACCACCGAGCCGGGGTTCACCACCACGCGCACCTCGACGCCGTTCCCCTTGCCCACCTTGCCCACGCGGCCGGGCACGTCGACGCCCCGCACCTCGTCCAACGTTCCGCCGCCAGGGGACTCCCTCACCATGACGTGTGAGCAATACATCGACCTCGACCCCGACACCCAGACCGCGGTGATCGAGGAGATCCTGGCGCAGGAGGGCTCGGTGCTCGGCCCGCAGAACACGGAGATCGCCAAGACCCTCGCCGACGCGGTGTGTCAGTTCCTCCCCACCAGCACCGTCAGCGAGATCCTCCTCGGAGGCGGGCCTCCGTAGCCAGCTAGCCTTCCTGGCATGGGTGAAACGTACGAATCCCTCGCCGTCGACGTAGACGGCCACGTCGCTCAGGTGACCCTTCTCGGCCCCGGCAAGGGCAACGCGATGGGACCCGCCTTCTGGGCGGAGTTGCCCCAAGCGTTCGAGGCGCTGGACGCCGATCCCGAGGTCCGCGCGATCGTGCTGACCGGATCCGGCAAGAACTTCAGCTACGGGCTCGACGTCGCCGCCATGGGCGACACCCTGGCGCCGACGCTCGCCGAGGGTGCACTGGCCCGCGCCCGCACCGACTTCCACACCAAACTGCGCACCATGCAGCAGACGATCACCGCCGTCGCGGACTGCCGCACCCCGGTCATCGCTTCGATCCACGGTTGGTGCATCGGCGGCGGCGTCGACTTGATCTCCGCCGTCGACATCCGCTACGCCAGCGCCGACGCGAAGTTCTCGGTGCGCGAGGTCCGGCTCGCGATGGTCGCCGACGTGGGCAGCCTGGCTCGGCTGCCGCTGATCCTGTCCGACGGCCATCTGCGCGAGCTGGCGTTGACGGGCAAGGACATCGACGCCGCACGGGCCGAGAAGATTGGTCTGGTCAACGACGTCTACGCCGACGCCGAGGCCTCACTGGCCGCTGCGCTGGCGACCGCCGAGGAGATCGCCGCCAACCCGCCGCTGGTGGTGCGGGGCGTCAAGGACGTCCTCGACGAGCAGCGCACCGCACAGGTGTCGGCGAGCCTGCGCTACGTCGCGGCGTGGAACTCGGCGTTCCTGCCGTCGAAGGATCTCACCGAGGGAATTACCGCGATGTTCGCCAAACGGCCACCTGAATTCAAGGGTGAATGACAGCCAATTGGCAGCAATTTCCCATCGAATTGGCAGAATCGTATTGATTCAGAATTCCCAGGTACAATTCATGGGCGTCCCAGGCGAAATTCAGCAATAAACTCTACTGGTCGTGTTTTAGCAGTCCAGCGAGTGTTTACGCTGGTCGAGGCCGCTTTTGTTTTTCACACCTCCGGAATTATTCCCAAATTCGCGCCGCGTGTGTTTGTTTTCACGATCGCGATTATCGGCGAACAATTCCGAAGCGCTGTTCGTATTCAATGGCATGACAGATACAACGCATTTCCCATCCACTGATGGTCTTGCCATCCACAGCACCGGAGCGCCGCACATTGCGGGCACCTCGGTCGCGTTCACGCCGCACAAGTACGACCAAGCTCAGGTCGCGAGTGCCCTCACCACCGTGGTCGACCCGGGATTCACCCGTTTCGCGGAGTCGAGCGGGGTGCAGTACCGCAACCTCGCGCTCCCCGTGTCGCGGTACCCGGAGCTGACCGGGTTCACCGAGGCCAACGCGGCCTACGTCGAAGTGGCCACCGACCTGGGCGGCAAGGCCGTGCTGTCCGCCCTCGACGCGGCGGGGATCAGGCCCGATGAGGTCGACGTCATCGTGACGGTGTCGAGCACCGGCGTGGCGGTGCCGACGATCGACGCGCGGATCGCGTCGCAGATCGGACTGCGGCAGGACGTCAAGCGGGTCCCGCTGTTCGGGCTCGGCTGCGTGGCGGGCGCCGCAGGCATGGCGCGCGTGCACGACTACCTGCGCGGCTACCCGACCCACGTCGCGGTGCTGCTGTCGGTCGAACTGTGCTCGCTCACGTTGCAGCGCGACGACGCCTCGATCCCGGCCCTCATAGGCGTGTGTTTGTTCGGCGACGGCGCGGCCGCCGTCGTCGCGACCGGCGCGGACCGGGTCCCGTCGCATCCCACCGCACATCCGGGTCCGAAGGTGTTGGCCACCCGCAGCCGGCTCTTCCCGGACACCATCGACGTAATGGGCTGGAACGTCAGCTCCAGCGGTTTCCAGCTGGTGATGTCGCGTGACGTGCCCAAGATGGCCGACGACTACCTCGGCGGCGAAGTCAGTCGGTTCCTGGCCGACCACGGTCTGTCCACCGAGGACATCTCGACGTGGATCTGCCATCCCGGTGGCCCCAAGGTGCTCGACTCGATCCAGAACGCGATCGGTATGCCGCCGGGCGCACTCGCGCACAGCTGGGATTCGATGCGGGAGCACGGCAACATCTCGTCGGCATCGGTGCTCGACGTCCTCGGACGGACGGTCGCCGCACCGCCGGCCGATGGGGAACTGGCCGTGATGCTGGCGATGGGTCCGGGGTTCGGGTTCGAACTGCTGCTGCTGAGCTGGTAGGGGACGGCGATGTACTACCTCTTCATCCTCGCCGTCGGCGCGGAACGATTGATCGAACTGGTCGTCTCTCGGCGCAACGCGAAGTGGTCGATTGCCAACGGAGGCAAGGAATTCGGTCAAGGTCACTACCCGGTGATGGTTGCCATGCACACGCTGCTGCTGGTGAGTTGCATGGTCGAGGTATGGACGATGCACCGGCCGTTCATCCCCTGGCTGGGCTGGACGATGGTGCTCCTCGTGGTGCTCAGCACCGTCGTTCGGTGGTGGTGCGTGGCGATCCTGGGCAAGCACTGGAATCCCCGGCTCATCGTCATCCCGGGCGCCCCGCTGGTGCGGCGTGGCCCGTATCGCTGGATCCACCACCCCAACTACACGGCCGTGGCGGTGGAGGTGGCGGCGCTGCCGCTGGTCCATTCGGCGTGGCTGACCGCGATCGTGTTCAGTCTGGCGAACGCCTTGGTGCTCAACGTCCGAATCCGGGCGGAGAACGCGGCACTGGGTTACGTCTGAAGTACCCGAAACCACAGGTTGGTCACTACGTCGGTGTGCGACCGGCTGACCTGTTCCAGTCGAACCGCCGCGCCACCGCGGCGTTCGAACAACCGGATGCCGTCACCGAGCAGTATGGGAACGATCGTGACCAGAACCTCGTCGAGAGCGCCCGAGGCCAGGCATTGGGCCGCGACGTTCGCGCCCAGGATGCAGACGATCCCGTCACCCGCCGCCCTGGCTGCGGCGTCGATGGCGTCGTCGAGGTCGTCGGTGAACGTGACCCCCGACGCCGGGGTGGGCGACGAGCGACGGGTCAGCACGATCTGCGGACCCTCCCAGCCGCCACCGAAGGCCTCCCCCTCACCCTCTTGGCCGCGGAGGGGATCGTCCCCGCCGTAGGTCCGGCCACCGACGAGCAGCGCACCCACCCGTGGAATGAGCTCGTCCACAACGGGATTGGGTCCCATGTAGTCGGCCAGCCAGGACATGTCGCCGCCAGGCCCGGCAATGAACCCGTCGAGCGACATCGCGGCCGAGTACAGGAATCTAGCCATGGTTGCTTTGACTTCGGCTGCCCACCGAAGTCATCGCCCGCGCGACGTCCACGCTGAACCACCACGCGATGGAGTGCACCAGCAGGCCGACGACGATCGCGACGAAGTCGAACACGCCGACCCAGGCGGGAGTCGCGTCGCCGATGTCGATCAGGTGGCTGATCGCGTGCAGCACGTAGTGCGCCGTGGCGAACGCCAGTGTCGGCACCCGCCAGCTAGGCCACCTGATCGCCGCGAGATACAGCAGCCCGAGCGGCAATTCGAAGCCAGCCAGGTCGAACATGTAGTGGCTGTTGAAGACTCCGAACCCGCCAAAGGTGTCGAAGAAGAAGGCGGGCGCGAGCAACATCGCCAGACCGACCACCGTCGAGTAGATGCCGTAGATCACCAGCACGGCGACGACGACGCGTGACTTGAACCGAATGTCCATGTCCGCAGACTAGGACTCACGCCCATACCGATGGCGGGGAAGCCCAGATATGGCAATTCCCTTCTGCAACACGATGCGGCACGCTACCAGGAACTTCGCCATTATTTCGCGCAATTGGTTAATTCGAGGAAACGGGCCTTTAATTCGAGTAGTGGACTACTCATGTCAATGCACCGATCACGCTTTTAAGCTGCGGATGTTCCCGGTAAATCCGCCGGGTAACACCGTCCAATTCATTAAAGAAGGGAATTGCAGCCATGTCCCAAGCACAACCCAAACCGGACACTCATGTGACGCTTCGGTTCAATCGGGAACTCACGTCTGCCGAGATCGACGAGTTGAAGGCCAAGACCGACGCGATCGAGGTCAGACAAGCCGCCGACGGTCACCACGACCACGACCATCCCACGATCGAAGCCGATCTTCCGGTTGAGGAACGCCAGTAACAAGCCGTCTAGGGGCGCCGTCCCGCGCTGATTGGCAGCGGCACAAGCAGTCGCCTAGCCGCGCGGGACGGGTCGCTAGATCCCTAGCGCTCCCCACAGAAACACCCATTCTGTGTGCACACAAAAGTGCCACATGCCCCTGGAATCGTTGGAGATATGTCATGCTACAAACCGCGACCGAATTCGGACAACTACAAGCCGTTGATGCCGCACTGGGAAATTATCGTCCGTTCGGTAATCACGAATACATTCGCAAGGAACTTCACCATTGCCTGCTGCGGCGTTTGACGGTCATTGCGGCGAATCTGCCCGCCGCCGGTTCCCTGCTCGACGCCCTGTCGTCCACCGACTCTGCAACCAGGGACCGCGTGTTCTCCGACACCGTGGTCAGATGCGTCATTCAGCAGTCACTGCGCGTGGCGCTCACCGGAGAAGACGAATACGGCCTGCCCCGGTCGCTACGGGTGGCCGTGCTCGAAGCGACTGCCGCGCACGTCGACAACGGCCACTCCTCGGCACCCCTGGAGGCGGGAATGCCGAATGTCGAGCGACTAACGGCCGACACTCGGGCACCGTGGTTCTGGGCCGAATCCCACGACGATGACGTCTTCGGGGAGGCCTTCCGTGAACTGATCCTGCAAAACTACGGCGAACAGCTGTGCGTGCCCACCCAGGACGAGCTCAACACCGTTCGGCTCGCGGGCCAGCTCCTGCACGATCTGCTGCCCGCCATCACCCACTCCGCACTTGCCCACACCTATCTGATCGCACTGTTCCCCCGTATCGGCAACTGGCGAGGGCGCGCCTCAGCGTCTCAATTCCGGATCGGCGGAACGATATTCCTGAGTCGCGACGCGCTGAGAAATCCGTGGTGGACTGCCGAACACCTGCTCCACGAGTCTCTGCATCAGAAGCTCTACGATTTCCGCCACGGACACACTCTCCTGCGACAGGACGCGAGGCCAACCGAGGCCGTGCTCACCGAAGAGGCGCGACAATCCGTGGCCGATAGAGTCACCGTCTTATCGCCGTGGAACGTGCCGGGGCAGCAGGACCTGAACCGATGGGACACCGACCGCGCGCTCGCCGCGTTCCATGTGTATGTACACCTGGCGCTGCTCGCGACGGCAGCACAGGCACGACGCGCGGAACTCGAAGACGTGTACGGCCCGATCGACACGAGGCCCCCGCTCATGACCGGCGCCCGAGCGGCCTTCGATCGCGCCCACTACCTCGGCGAGAACATCATGGCGACATGCTGGGAGCAGCTCGGCGACGCGGGGCGTCATATGGTCGCATGGCTGACCTCGGTGCTCGATGATCTCGATGCTGCTCCGCCGCCCGGGGCGTCGCTGCACCTCCTGCTGCACCGATACATGATCGAAGCCACCACCGTCGCGCGGCGGACGCTAACCCCCGACCTAGCAAGCGAACTGGACGATCTAGCCACCGCCGAATCGGTCGCTGTGCAGGGCATACTCGACGCGCTGGGCCACGCCAGCTGTGCATCCAAACTCGCTGCAGCAACAGCGGAGGTGAACCATGACCGACGATTCGTCCGCACCCGCCAGGCAGTCACCGACGCACTGAGGACCGCGTCTACCGACGGCTATACCCTTCGGGATCGCCAAGGCGTTCGTAGCCAAGAGGACGACGTCCGCCAAACGATCGAGAACTCAAGCCGGCGGCTAGCTGACCTTGGGCTCGTCGGCGGGGCCGGGCGGGTATCGCATGTCAACGGGCGTCAGGCGGATCAATGACGAACCGGCCCCTCGTCCAAGACACGGAGTTTGGCGAAGCGGCGTACTTCGTCAACCTCACATTCGGTCGTTCGCTAAGCGAAGCGGAAATCACTTCGCTAGCACGACAATCCGATGCGGTCTACTCACTGCGGTTACCGGCCGCCGTAGCGTCCGGGTATACGCGGGCGGCCGACCTCGGCTTCCATGTCTCATCAACGCCTGCCGTTGGGTCGCTCTTGGCAGTGCTCAGTGCAGCAGTGCCGCGAAACGGACGCGTCCTCGAGCTGGGTACCGGAGTGGGAGTCGGGCTGGGGTGGATTGCGAACGGACTAAGGTCCCGCGTGGACGCCGAGGTGACGAGCATCGAACTGGAACACGACTCGGCAAAACTGGTTGCAAACCTCGACTGGCCGTCCTGGGTCTCGGTCATCGAAGGCGACGGGTTGCAACTGGTTGGCAGTCTCGGCTTGTTCGACCTCATCTTCGCCGACACCCTTGGTCAGGAAACGTACGACGTCAGGCCGTTCGTGGCCGCTCTTGCGCCGGGCGGGATCCTGGTCATCGACGACGCGATACATACACCCAACGAATCGACGGCACGTCGGGCACGACTCGACGTGGTTCGCGACCAGCTCTTCTCGGACCCCAACCTGTGCTGTACCGACCTTCGGATCTCCAGCGGTGTGGTGTTGGCCGCCCGCTGCGACCGCAGCTAGGGCCGCCCCATGCTTGTGGCGGTGGCGGAGGGATTTGAACCCCCGGACGGTTTTATCCGTCTCTCGCTTTCAAGGCGAGTGCATTAGGCCTCTCTGCCACGCCACCGCCGACAAGCGTAAGGCGTCTAGACGCGACCGAGCCTGCCGGGCGTCGCCTCGGCCTTCAGCGCCAACCCGATCCGTCGACAGTTCTCCCCGATCGCGGCGACTTGTGCGCGCGACAGCCTGCCGAGGAAATGGGCGCGTACACCGCCGACGTACGTCACCATCGCCTCCCTCAGGCGGGTCCTGCCGTCTTCGGTGATGAGCGCCAGCACACCGCGGCCGTCGTCCGGGCTCGAACAACGACTCACCAGGTTCTGCATCTCCAACCGGTGAATCTGGCGGGTGACCCTGCTGGGCAACGACATCAAATCCTCGGCCAGGTCGCCCATCCTCGCCGATCCGGTGGCCGATTTGTCCAGTACGTCGAGCAGACGCACGTCGTTGAGCGTGAGGTGGTGTTCCTCCACCAACGACTTGTTCAACGTGGCGTACAGGCGCAACGCGGAGTCGAGAAAGTTTTGCCACGACCGTTGTTCCGCTATGTCCAATCCGGGCATTTCACTTTCCGTGCGCCCGCCAATGATCCCCTCCATGGCGTCATGGTAGGACGGTTTCACGTCGGTAGTAGCGTTATTGACATGCGTGCCATCGTCGCGGAGGACCCGTCGCAGCTCACCTGGCAAGAAATACCGGACGTCGCAGCTCAATCGGGTGAGGTTGTGATCGAAGTAATTAGCTCTGGCGTCAATCGCGCTGATCTGCTACAGGCTTCCGGGAACTATCCGCCGCCTCCGGGTGCCAGCCCGATCATGGGCCTGGAGGTGTCGGGGCGCATCGCCGAGTTGGGTGACGGAGTCACCTCCTGGGCCGTCGGCCAACCGGTGTGCGCTTTGCTGGCCGGCGGCGGTTATGCCGAGCGGGTGGCAGTGCCCGCGGGACAGGTGATGCCCCTGCCGGAGGGCGTCGGCGTGCAAGAGGCCGCCGCACTGCCCGAGGTGTCGTGCACGGTGTGGTCGAACCTGGTGATGACCGCCGAGCTATCACCGGGCCACGTCGTCCTGCTGCACGGTGGGGCCAGCGGCATCGGCACCCACGCCATCCAGGTCGCCCACGCCCTCGGCTGCCGGGTCGCGGTCACGGCTGGCTCGGCAGAGAAGCTCGCGGTGTGCGTCGAGCTCGGCGCCGACGTGCCGATCAACTACCGCGACGAAGACTTCGTCGAGCGGATCAAGGCGGAGACCGACGGGGCAGGCGCCGACGTGATCCTCGACATCATGGGGGCGGCCTATCTCGACCGCAACGTCGACGCGCTGGCAGCCGACGGGCGGCTCGCCATCATCGGCTTCCAGGGCGGCGTCAAGGCCGAACTGAACCTCGGCAAGCTGCTGTCCAAGCGCGCCGGGGTGATCGCCACCGCGCTGCGGTCACGGCCCGTCGACGGACCGTCCGGCAAGGCCGTCATCGTCGAGCAGGTGGTGGCCAACGTCTGGCCGATGATCGCCGACGGGCGGGTGCGCCCGATCATCGGCGCCGAGTTGCCGATCCAACAGGTCGCCGAGGCGCACCGGTTGCTTTCCTCAGGCGAAGTGCACGGGAAGGTGCTGCTGCGCGTCGCGGATTAACACGTCGGCCAAACCGACAATTTAACCCAGCGACGCCAGCGCGCGGACCAACTGGTCCACCTCGGCCATCGTCGTGTAATGCGCCAGGCCCACGGTGACGGCCCCGCCGATGTCGTTGACGCCGATCACGTCGAGCACGCGCGAGGTGGAGTTGGACACCGCGAGCACACCGTTGTCGGCAAGCCGCTGGATGACCCGATCGGCAGGCACGCCGTGCACCGCCAGGCTGAGGAGCGGCACCCGCTCCTCGGGCTGCCCGATCACCATGACCAACGGCAGCGAGCGCAGCGACGCCAGCAGGTAGTCGAACAGCCGACTCATGTACGTCGACGCCGAACGCATTGAGACGGAAAGTCTTTCGCGACGGGTACCCGACGCCGACTCGTCGAGGTTGGCCAGATATTCGATGCTGGCCACCACGCCGGCGAGCATCCCGTACTGATGCGTGCCGACCTCGAGGCGCGCCGCACCGGAGGCGAACGGGTCCAGCGACACCGACCCGAACGAGTCGATGGCCGACGGGTCGCGGAACACCAGCGCGCCGATCGGCGGGCCACCCCACGCGACGGCGTTGAGCGCGATGACGTCCGCTTCGGTCTCGTGGATGTCGATGAGCCGGTAGGGGGCGGCCGCCGAGTGGTCGACGACGACGAGGCCGCCGTTCTCGTGGACCAGCTTGGTCACCGGGCGCAGGTCGGTGACGGTGCCAACGGCCGACGACGCCGACGTGATCGCGACCAGGCGGGTGGGCTTGGTGATCAGGCTCTCCCACTGCCAGGTGGGCAGCTCACCGGTCTCGATGTCGACCTCGGCCCACTTGACCTTGGCGCCATAGCGATTCGCCGCACGCAACCACGGCGCGACGTTGGCCTCGTCGTCCAGCCGAGTCACGACCACCTCGTAGCCGAGCCCAACGCGCGACGAGGACGCGTCGGCCAGCGAAGTCAGCAAGATTGCCCGGTCGGCTCCCAGCACGACGCCACTGGGATCACCGCCGACGAGATCCGCGAACGCCACCCTGGCGGCCGCGAGGACCGCCGCACTGCGCTTGGCGGAGGGGTGCGGGCCGACCGACGTCGTCATCGATCCCCGGAACGCGGTCGAGACGGTGGTGGCAACGGAGTCGGGCAGCAGCATGCCGTGCTGTGCGTCGAAGTGCACCCAGCCGTCGCCCAGCGACGGGTGCAGACCTCGCACCCGGGCGACGTCGTATGCCATGCCACCCACCTTCGAGCATCCGCGTTTACGCGACCCGTAGCGATTTCGGTGGTGCCCGATGGCGCCTTTCGACGCCCGTGCCGCAATCGGACCGGGTCACCTGGGCAGCCATACTAGTCCAGTGAGCTTGACGTCCGGGGTGCTAGTGGCCCTCCTGTTGTTGGTCGTCCCCGGAGCAATCATCGGGCGCACAGCACAGCTAACGTGGCCGGTCGCCGTTGCGGTCGCACCCGCCGTTACCTACGGCGTGGTGGCGCTCGCGATACTGCCGATGGATGCCGTCGGTGTGCCGTGGAACGGGTGGACCGCGCTGCTCGCGCTCGTGATCGTGGTGGCCATCGTCGCGGCTCTGCATCTCGCCCTCGCGCGTTGGAGCGACCGCGACGCGGAGACCAGAGCGATGACCGCCGGACCGGCTCTGGTGGTCGCCGCTGGCGTCGTACTCGGGGCCGTGCTCATCGGGTTGGCAGCAATTCGCGGGCTGCCGCACTGGCAATCGATTCCGAGCAACTGGGACTCCGTCTGGCACGCCAACACCATCCGATTCATCCTGGACACCGGTCAGGCGTCACCGACCCACATGGGTGAATTGCGCAACGTCGAGACGCACGACGCGCTCTACTACCCGTCCACGTTCCACGCGCTGGCGGCGATCTTCAGTGACCTGACGGGCGCTGCCGCCACCTCGGCGTACACGATCAGCTCGCTGACGGCGTCCATCTGGTTGTTCCCCGTCGGCGCCGCCGCCCTCGCGTGGCAGCTGCTGCGCGGCCGGACGACCGAGTGGAAGGCGGCGGGATCCGCGGCGGCCGCGGCGGCGCTCTCGGCGTCGTTCACCGCCGTTCCCTACGTGGAGTTCGACACGGCCGCGATGCCCAACCTGGTGGCCTACGGTCTGGCCGCGCCGACGTTCGTGCTGATCGTCTCGACGCTGCGACACCGCGACCGCATCCCCCTGGCGGTGCTGGCCCTGTTCGGGGTGTTCTCGGTGCACATCACCGGCGGCGTGGTCGTGGTGACGTTCGTGGTCGCGTGGTGGCTGCTCGACGCCCTATGGCACCCGGTGCGCGCGCGGATGACCGACTTCGTCAGCCTGCTGCTCGTCGCGGTGCCGACCGTGGTGCTGCTGTTGCCACAGTTCGTCGGCGTCCTACAGCAGGCCGAGATCATCGTCGGCCACGAGTTCGCCACCCATCAGACCAGGAAACGGGTGCTCTTCGAGGCGATCACCCAGCACACCCGTCACCTCAACGACTATCCGATCCAGAACCTCATCATCGGCCTCGCCGCCGTCGGCGGGCTGATCCTAGTGCTGCGACGGATCTGGTGGCCTGCGGTGATCTGGCTGGTCCTGATGGTGTCGATCGTCCACTCGGCCGCCCCGTTCGGTGGCCCCATCGGCGCCATCACCGGCAAGTACAGCGACCTGTTCTACAGCGATCCCCGACGGCTCTCGGCCGTCGTGACGATGCTGCTCGCGCCGATGGCAGGCATCGCGCTGTTCACGCTCACCAACTGGGTCGTCGAACGGTGCCGAGTCCTCGCCAAGCGGCCGTCGTCCCCAAGGTTCTGGCAGGCCGTCACCGCAGCGATCCTGATCGCGGTGACGGTCGGCAGCGCCTGGCACTACTTCCCGCGCCATCGCTATCTGTTCGGCGAGAAGTACGACAACATCATGATCGACCAGAAGGACCTCGACGCGTTCGCGCACCTGGCCACGCTGCCTGGCGCGAAGGACACGCTGATCGGCAACGCCAACACCGACGGAACCGCCTGGGTGTACGCCGTCGCCGGCCTGCACCCGCTGTGGACGCACTACGACTTCCCCGTCCAACAGGGCCCGGGATACAACCGCTTCATCATCTGGGCCTACGCGGACGATGCGGACACCGATCCGCGCGTAGCGGAGGCCGTCAAGGCGCTGAACATCCGCTACGTGATCACCAGCACCCCGGTGGTCCTCAAGTTCGCGATGCCCGACGGACTACTGTCACTGGACAAGTCGAAGTCGTGGGCCAAGGTCTACGACAACGGCGAGACCCGCATATACGAGTGGCGCGGAGGAACTGAGAAACCGTGAGCAACCCAGACGACAACGACATCGAAATCATCGGCGGCGACGTGCCCGAAGGGGACGACTCCGATGGCAGGTCGCTGACCGACCTCGTCGAACAACCGGCGAAGGTGATGCGGATCGGCACCATGATCAAGCAGCTCCTCGAGGAGGTGCGGGCGGCGCCGCTGGACGACGGCAGCCGCGTCCGGCTGCGTGACATCCACCGCACCAGCATCCACGAGTTGGAGGAGGGCCTGGCGCCGGAGCTCCGCGACGAACTCGAGCGCCTCACGCTGCCGTTCACCGAGGACAGCGTTCCGTCGGACGCAGAACTCCGGATCGCGCAGGCGCAGCTCGTCGGCTGGCTCGAGGGTTTGTTCCACGGCATCCAGACCGCGCTGTTCGCGCAGCAGATGGCGGCCCGCGCCCAGCTGGAGCAGATGCGTCAGGGAGCGCTGCCGCCCGGCGTCGTCATCCCGGGACAGCACGGTGGCGCGGCGCACCCCAGCGGGACGGGCCAGTACCTCTAGCGTGACCGTGTCGTCCCCGTCCCCACACCCCCATGTCTCCACCCGCAACGCCTGGGTCGAGTTCCCCATCTTCGACGCCAAGTCGCGATCGCTGAAGAAGGCGTTCCTCGGCAAGGCGGGCGGCACCATCGGGCGCAACACGTCCAACGTCGTGGTGATCGAGGCGCTGCGGGACATCACCCTGTCCCTCGAGATGGGCGACCGGGTCGGGTTGGTCGGGCACAACGGGGCCGGGAAGTCGACGCTGCTGAGGCTGCTCTCGGGCATCTACGAGCCCACCCGCGGTTCGGCGACCGTCACGGGCCGGGTGGCGCCGGTGTTCGACCTCGGCGTCGGCATGGATCCCGAAATCTCCGGTTTCGAGAACATCATCATCCGAGGGCTGTTCCTCGGTCAGACGCGCAAGCAGATGCTGGCCAAGATCGACGAGATCGCCGACTTCACCGAGCTCGGCGAATACTTGTCGATGCCGTTGCGCACGTACTCGACCGGTATGCGGGTGCGCCTCGCGATGGGCGTCGTCACCGAGCATCGATCCGGAGATCCTGCTGCTCGACGAGGGCATCGGCGCCGTCGACGCGGAGTTCATGAAGAAGGCGCGAAGCCGGCTGCAGAAGCTGGTGGAGCGGTCCGGAATCCTCGTCTTCGCAAGCCATTCCAACGAGTTCCTGGCCCAGTTGTGCAAGACCGCGATGTGGGTGGACCACGGCACCATCAAGATGACCGGCGGCATCGAGGAAGTGGTGCGCGCCTACGAGGGCGAGGACGCCGCCCGACACGTCCGCGAGGTGCTCGAGGAAAACGCACGCCCCGTCACGGGCGACGACCCAACGGCACAGCGCGCGTGGGCCGATGACTGAGATGGTGTGCGCGGTCGTCGTTACCCACCGCCGCCCCGATGAGCTCGCCAAGTCCCTCGACGCGGTGACGAGCCAGAGCCGCAGGCCCGACCACCTCATCGTCGTCGACAACGACTGCGACGAGCGCGTGCGTGACCTCGTCGACGGGCAATCCATACCGACCACCTACGTGGGTTCGCGCCGAAACCTCGGTGGCGCAGGCGGATTCGCCCTCGGCATGTTGCAGGCCCTAGCGACCGGTGCGGATTGGGTGTGGCTGGCCGACGACGACGGAAGGCCCGCCGACGCGTCGGTGCTTGGCACGCTGCTGGACTGCGCGGAGCGGTATTCGCTGGCCGAGGTATCCCCGATGGTGTGCGACATGGACGACCCGCAGCGGCTGGCCTTTCCCCTGCGCCGCGGAACGGCGTGGCGGCGGCACGTCGCCGAGCTGCGCGTCGACGGATCGGATGACCTGCTGCCCGGCATCGCCTCCCTGTTCAACGGGGCTTTGTTTCGTGCGTCGACCGTGGAAGCCGTTGGCGTACCGGACATTCGGTTGTTCATCCGCGGCGACGAGGTGGACGTGCACCGCAGGCTGCTGCGCTCGGGGCTGCCGTTCGGCACCTGTTTGGAGGCGGTGTATCTGCACCCGCAGGGCTCCGACGAATTCAAGCCGATCCTGGGCGGCCGGATGCACACCCAGTACCCCGCCGACGCCAAGAAGCGCTTCTTCACCTACCGCAACCGGGGGTACGTGCAGTCCCTGGCCGGCCAGCGGAAGTTGATCCCGCAGGAGTGGTTGCGCTTCGGCTGGTTCTTCCTGATCACCCAACGCGACCCCGCCGGATTCATCGAGTGGATTCGGCTGCGGCGCTTGGGTAGACGCGAGCGGTTCTCGCGAAGCAACGGAGGCAGCGGAACATGACCTTCACCGACGCGGCGGCGCAGTCGCGGACGTTCGGGCGCGCGTGGGGTGATCTGGCCGCAGGTTTCGGCAAGCGCGAACTGTGGTTGCACCTGGGCTGGCAGGACATCAAGCAGCGCTACCGCCGCTCGGTGCTCGGGCCCATCTGGATCACCATCGCCACGGGCACCATGGCGGTGGCGCTGGGCGGGCTGTACTCGACGCTGTTCCATCTGCCGCTGGCCGAACACCTGCCCTACGTCACGCTCGGGCTGATCATCTGGAATCTGATCAACGCCTCGATCCTCGAGGGCGCCGACGTGTTCGTCGCGAACGAGGGCCTGATCAAACAACTTCCGACACCGCTGTCGGTGCACGTCTACCGACTGGTGTGGCGCCAGATCATCTTGTTCGCGCACAACATCGTCATCTTCGTCGTCATCGCGATCATCTTCCCGCAGCCCTGGAAGTGGACCGACCTGGCGTTCATCCCGGCGCTGATGCTGATCGCGCTGAACTGCGTGTGGGTCGCGCTGTGCTTCGGCATCCTCGCCACCCGGTACCGCGACATCAGCCCGCTGCTGTTCAGCCTGGTGCAGCTGCTCTTCTACATGACCCCGATCATCTGGAACGACCAGACGCTGCGCGACCAGGGCGCAGGCAGCTGGGCGAAGATCATCGAGTTCAACCCGCTGCTGCACTACGTCGACATCGTGCGGGCCCCGCTGCTTGGTGCCGACCAGGAAATCCGGCATTGGGTCGTGGTGATCGCGCTGACCATCGTCGGCTGGATCGTGACGGCCTTCGCCATGCGGCAGTACCGCTCGCGCGTGGCGTACTGGGTGTAGTCAACTGGGGTCGCCCTTCCGGCCGAGGGTCTCCACGGGGCTCGCACCCGGGCGAATCCATTGCGGCACAGGCCGACTGGTCGGACCCCAGTCCGGGTTCCCGTCGGCATCCGAACGCCAGGACCAGCACGCGTCGCGGCCTTCCGGCCAGCCCTCGGGGTTGTCCTCCCACGCCTCGCCGCGGCCGTAGGGCGTCATGTCGAGAAGACCAAGGGATGCGTTGACCCGCTCGTTGCCACGGCCCGTCGTGGAGTAGGTGAGGAATGCGCGGTCGCCGTCGCGCAGATAACACGTGATGTAACCCATGCTGTCGCCGACCGGCGCGGCCACGTCGCGCACCGAGTACCAGGGCTGGGTGTACCCCATGAACTCGACGAAGGCGGCTACCTCGTCCCAGCGGCCCGTGGTCAGGTTCGCGTATGAGACGCCGCGGGCGTTCAGGTAGACGGCGTCCTTGACGTGCCAGGCCGTCGTGGTGCAGCCCTCGCACTGACCCTGGTGCGGCGCGCCGTCGTACCACATGTGCTTGTACACGATGAGCTCGTCGCGACCCTGGAACAGGTCGAGGAACGGCACTGGGCCATTGGGGCCGACGACCTCGACCGTGCCGTCGAACTCCACCATCGGCAGCCGGCGACGCGCGGCGGCGAGCGCATCGCCCTCACGGGTGTAGGCCTTTTCGCGAACCAGGAGCTCGTCGCGGGCGGCCTGCCAGGTGGCGAGGTCGACGACGGGCGGGCGACCGGTGGTCGGGTCGCTAGTCATGGTGTCCTCCGTAATGTCGTGCCGGGCTGCTCCTACGACACCAGAACAGACCCGCGATCGGGCCGGAACTCATCGGCGCTTGGTTATCCACAGGCTGTCACCACTCCCAGGCACTTCCCAGGGTGCTCGTCCGTTGTGCGCATATGAGCATTCCGCCATATGAGCCACCGAAGCCTCCGTCGTCGTCGCCGGGTGTCCCGAACACCCTGCTCTGTCCCAAGTGCGCGGGGATCATGACGACCTACGAACGCAACGGCATTCACCTGGAGCAATGCGATACGTGCCGCGGGATCTTCCTCGACTTCGGTGAGCTCGAGTCGCTCACTCAGATGGAGAACCGGTTCGTGCAGTCCGCGCCGCCGCCGCCCGTCCAACAGGGCTACGGCCACCAGGGGTACGGCCAGCAGGGGTACGGCCAAGGTCCCGGCTGGGGCCAGCGCGGCAACAAGCATTATCGAAAGCAGGGTTTCGGCAGGCTGTTCTTCTCCAGCTAGCTAGGCTTCCCCGCAGGGGTGCACGATGCGTTGGATTGGTCGATCCAGGGGCCGTGAGGCCGACGCCGAAGACCCCGACGCCATGTACGCCCTCGGGTACCGGTACTCGAACGAGACCGACCCGCCCGACCTCGACGCCGCGTGCGGTTGGTACGAGCGGGCGGCCAACGCCGGACACGTGGACAGCATGTTCGCGCTCGGCGTCGTGTACGCCGACTTGACCGACCCGCCCGACCTCGCCGCCGCACTGGGCTGGTTCGAGCGGGCCGCCAACGCCGGACACGTCGACGCCATGTACCGGCTCGGGTACCTCTACGCCAGGAAAATCAAGCCGCCAGACCTAGACGCGGCACGCCGTTGGTTCGAGCGCGCCGCCGCCGAGGGCGACACCGACTCCATGACCAAACTCGGCGCGCTGCACGCCCAATGGATGAACCCGCCCGACCTCGACACCGCCCGCGGCTGGTACGAGCGCGCCGCCAACGCCGGTGACAGCGTCGCCATGCACCTGCTCGGCTACTTGCACGCCCAGTTGAGGACACCGCCGGACCTCGACGCCGCCCGCATTTGGTACGAGCGCGGCGCCCACGCCGGGAACACCGACGCCATGGTGGGCCTCGGAATTCTCTTCGCTGCATTGACGAAGCCGCCCGACATGGACGCGGCATGCGGTTGGTACGAGCGTGCCGCGGAGGCGGGGCACAGCGGCGCGATGTACAGCCTCGGAATGCTCTTGGCGGCTTCGTCGAACCCGGCGGATCTCGACGCCGCCCGCCGCTGGTACGAGCGGGCCGCCGACGCCGGAAACGTCGACGCCATGAGCAGCCTCGGGGTCCTGTACCTGCGGTCGATGGACGAACCGGACCTGCCCGCCGCGCGACCACTCTTCGAACGTGCCGCCGAGGCGGGCCACCGCGGCGCCATGTACTGGCTCGGGATGATGTGGGCTCACTACGTCCAGCCCCCCGATCTTGACGTCGCGCAGCGCTGGTTCGAGCGTGCTGCCGACGCCGGGCACAGCGGCGCCATGACCGCCCTCGGAAACCTGTACGCGCAGGTGATGCAACCACCCGACCTCGCAACCGCCCGCCAGTGGTACCAACGCGCCAGCGCCGCAGGCGATCGGGGCGCCATGCACAACCTCGAGGTGCTCTTCGACGAATCTCCGACGACGCCGCCCGGTTGGGGTGCGCGGCCGCCGACCGATGAGCAGATGGACGCGATGATCGACTGGCTCGACGGGCTGGGCGCCGGCGCCGAGGACGCCTTCGAAGCCTCCGGGTCTGCTCTCGATCAGGTCATCGCTGCGTTCAAGGCCGGCGACGAGACCGCCATCCGGACCGTGTGCACCGAGATCACCCGTGTGCTCACCGATGAACTTCCCGCCGTACTACCAACCCCCGATCCCGATCTCACCCGTGCACTCCAGGCACTGATCGACGACGGCAACGAACTCGCCTGGGCCAGCCGCGATCTCGCCGATCCTCTGACACCGAAGCAGAGGGAGGCGTTGCAGAGCCGGTTCGGTGATCTGGTGTCGAGCCTTCATACCGTCGCGTCGATCTACGAACGCGACGGCGACATTCTCGAGGCAGCCGGCCGGGGCTGAGACGGTCAGATCATCCTCCCGCAGGCGGCCACAAGCTCGGCCTGCGATTCATCCCGATCGCCCCGCGCGGCGCCGGCGGCGGCGGCCTGGACCACGGCGGCGCGGGCATGCGGCTCCAGCACCGGCCACGGGTCACCGGCAGGCAACGCGGGCCCGCTGGCTTCCCGATAGCCGTCGACGAAGCGGTGCCAGGCGGCATCGGGCAGCAGACCCGCCGCCCAGAAGCCGGCCGGCCGGCCGAGGTCGGCAGCCGGATCGCCGACGCCGAGGTCGTCGACGTCGATCAACACCCACGCGCCAGACCAACCCAGCTGGCCGAGGTGAAAGTCGCCGTGCACCAACGTATGTGGGCGACCAGCGGCCTCCACGTCGGACAGCCTCGCGGCGGCCCGCCGGATCACGTCGGCGTCGCGTCCCTCCCCGAGCCGGGCCAGCGCTCGGGCCAGCCGGTCCGCCGCACCGTGCGGCAGGGCGAAGTCGCCAGTCGGCTCACGATGCAGGTGCGCCACCAGCCGTCCGGCCTCCGCCCACGGCACGGTGGCGGGATCCTGCGGCACCACGTCGACACGGGGCCAGCGGGTCCGCCACCGGTCACCGACCGGTTCGGGTTCCGGATTCAGCGGGGACAGCAAGCAGTCCGACCGGGCCGCGACCCGCAGGCGTTGTCTCAGTGCCTGCGGGTCGGTGCCCGGTCGGTGCAGCTTGGTGACGACGGCCCCGTCGACGGTGATCAGCGCCGCGGCGCCGGCATCCGCGTCGACACGTTGATCCGGTTCCATGCATTGATGGTGACTGCCATCGCGATCACCTGGCCGAGTTCCCGCTCGGAGAACACCTCCGCGGCGCGGGCGTAGACCTCGTCGGGGACGTGGCCGTGGTGCAGTTCGGTGATCGCCTCGGTCAGCTCCAGCGCCGCCTGCTCGCGCTCGGTGAACAGGTCGCCGGCCTCCTGCCACGCGGCGACGAGTGCCAGGCGCTGCTCGGTCTCGCCGTGCTTGCGGGCGTCGAAGACGTGCATGTCGAGGCAGAACGCGCAGTGGTTGATCTGCGATGCGCGGATCTTGATCAGCTCGCCGATGGTGGGGTCGACGTCCTTGGCGGCCGCGGTGCTCAGGGCCATCATCGCGTCGTAGAGCTCGGGCGAGACCTTGTAGACGTTGATGCGGTTGGCCTTGGTTTCCAGTGTCTGTGTCATGCCCCCAACGCTAGCCACCAAAGAACCATCTTCATGGTTCAATTCACGGGTGGTTTCATGGGCCAATTCGGAGAGTCGCGATCTGCACCTGAACCTGCGCGAAGCCATTCGCCCCGGAACCCGCGGCGCCAGGGAGCTTCTCGTCACGGCGCTGCGCGACGCGGTGCGGTCCGGTCAGTTGGCCACCGGCACCACGCTGCCGCCGTCGCGCTCGCTGGCCGCCGACCTGGGTTTGGCCCGCAACACCGTCGCCGAGGCGTACGCCGACCTGGTCGCCGAGGGCTGGCTGGCGTCACGGCAGGGCGCAGGCACATGGGTGGTCAACACCCGCGACATCCGGCCGCCGAACCGGCCGCGGGGCACTCCCGGCCAGCCGACCCACAACCTGATGCCCGGTTCGCCGGACGTCGCGGCTTTCCCCCGCGCGGCGTGGCTGGCTTCGGCGCGCCGAGCCCTGACCGCGGCGCCCAACGAGGCGCTGCGCAACATCGACCCACGCGGTCGGCCGGAACTCCGTGAGGCATTGGCCGAATACCTCGGCCGCGCACGGGGAGTGCGCATCTCGCCCGACGCCATCGTGATCTGCGCGGGCACCCGCAACGCCGTCGAACTCCTCGCGCGGGTGTTCTCCGCACAGGGGCCGATCGCGGTAGAAGCCTACGGGCTGTTCATCTTTCGCGAGGCGATCGCGGCGATGGGTGCGGAGACGAGGCCGATCGGCGTCGACGAGGACGGCGCCAGGGTCGACGAGCTCGATCGCTCCGACGCGGCGGCGCTGCTGACACCCGCTCACTTCTTTCCGCACGGCGTGCCGCTGCACGCATCCCGGCGGACCGCCGTGGTCGAATGGGCCCGCCACAGCGGGCGATACCTCCTCGAAGACGACTACGACGGCGAATTCCGCTACGACCGCCAACCGGTCGGCGCGGTGCAGGGCCTCGACCCGCAGCGGGTGGCCTACCTCGGATCGGTCAGCAAGAGCCTGTCCCCCGCGCTGCGGCTCGGGTGGATGGCGCTGCCCGACGACCTGGTCGAGCCCGTCATCAGCGCCGCCGGTGGCCAGCAGTTCTACGTCAACGCCATCGAGCAGCTGACGATGGCCGACTTCATCGTTAACGGCCAGTACGACAAGCACATTCGGCGCATGCGGATCAGCTACCGTCGCCGCCGCGACAAGCTGGTCGAGCGCCTTCGCCCGTTCGAGGTCCGGCTCAGCGGGATGGCGGCAGGTCTGCATCTGTTGCTGCTGTTGCCGGACGGTACCGAGCCCGAGGTCCTGCGCCGCGCCGGCGAGGCGGGTATCGCGCTGGCGGGACTGGCGCGGCTGCGTCATCCGCTGGCCGGCTCGGACGTGGCCGCAGAGGACGGCATCGTGGTCAACTTCGGCGCCCCGGCCGAGCATGCCTTCGGTGCGGCGGTCGATGCCCTGTGCGAGGTGTTGGGCAGCATCTGATCTCGCGGTCGAGACAGTGCGATACTGGCTTACAGCACCGCGCCCCGGAACCTCGCCGCGTCGTGCCACCCGACCGAGGCGAGTGATGTGAATGGCGAGCGTGTTCGATGGGCTTGCGGCCCAATGACGTCGACGTCGCAGCTCTTCATGACCGCACTGGCCGACTACCCCGACGGGTCGCTCGGTCCCCTGCAACTGTGCGACGCGTGTGTGAAGGTGCTTCCGGTGGATCGGGCCGCGCTGACGATCAGTGTCGCATCGACGACATGGGAACCGTTGTGCGCCACCGACGAGACCGCGTCGCGCATCGAGGCGCAACAGGTCCTGACCGGTGAGGGTCCCGCCATGGACGCGGTCGCGAGCGGCGGGCCCGTTCTGGTCGACGACCTGGCAGGCGCGTTCGATCGGTGGCCGGGCTTCACCAGCGCGCTCGGCGGCGACGCGCACGGTGCGATGTACGCGTTCCCATTACAAATCGGTGCGATCGCGGTAGGCGTGCTCGATCTGTACCGCGCCGAGCCGGTGCCCGTCGACGCCGCCGACATGTCGGCGATGCTGGCCATCACCGACATCGTCACCATGGTCCTGCTCTCCCACGCACCCCCGGTCGACATCGGCACCAGCCCTCCGGACGTGTGGTGGACTCCCTCGCCGGCGTCGAGAGAGATCCATCAGGCCACCGGCATGGTGGTGGCTCAACTCTCGGTGCCCCCACACGTTGCGTACCTGAGATTGCGGGCGTACGCGTTTTCACGGGAAAGGCCCTTGACTGACGTGGCCCGCGAAGTCATCGAGCGTCGGCTGCGCTTCGACCCCGACGACGAGCGTTGACGGCGCACCGGCGGATTGGCGACGATGGCATTAGACGAGGAGATCGTGATGGACGGTCGTGAAGGCCCACTGGTACACGCCTTTGTGGCGTTGGCGGACACGCTGGTCGACGACTACGACGTAGTGGAGTTCGCCCAGGAGCTGGTCGAGGATTGCGTCTCGCTGCTCGACGCCGACGCCGCCGGACTACTGCTTGCCGACCTGCGGGGCGGCCTGCAGGTACTTGCATCGACCAGCGAGCAGACGCGCATGCTCGAACTGCTCGAGATCCAGTCCGATGCCGGACCGTGCATGGAGGCCTACCGCACCGGCCAGCAGGTCGTGATCGACGATCTGGACTCCGATGCCGGCCGGTGGCCAGACGTTTGACTCCCGTTCCACGGCCGAGGGCTTCCGAGCGGTCGTCGCGATTCCCCTGCGCCTGCGCAACGAGCGGATCGGCGCGTTGAACCTGTTCCGCAGACAACCGGGCATGATGGCGGACTCCGATCTGCTGGTCGCCCAGGCGTTGGCCGACGTGGCGACGATCGGAATCCTCCATCAGCGGGTGCTGGCGCGCGGAGCGATGGTCAACAGCCAACTGCAGACCGCATTGAACAGCCGGATCGTGATCGAACAGGCCAAGGGCGTGTTGGCCGAGCGGCAAGGGCTCGACATGGAGCAGGCGTTCATCCAGTTGCGGAGCATGGCGCGCAACAACAACCGGCATCTCAGTGACACCGCTCGCGCAGTGATCGAAAACGCCAGCGGCGCATTCCCGATCGGTGGCGACTCGACAGCCTGAGCGGTTAGACTCGGCGGACTGTTGCTCCAGACCTCGGCGATGGGCTGTGTTCAGCGCGTCGAGAGGGAGATCGACAGTGCACGAGAGACGTCGCCAGCCGCCGCCGATCGAGCTGGCCGGGTACCTCCGCGACATGCCGGCACTTCTCCTTCTGCACCGCCTTCCCACGGCGATGCTCGGGATCGGGCCGCTCGGCGACATCGCCTACGCCAACCCCGCCTGCGCCGACATGTTCGGCTACGCCGACGCCGCTGCGGTGACCCGCCAGCACCTCCCGGACCTGATGACCGGGCACCAGGACCTCACGCCCCGGGCGTGCGTCACCACACTGCGCATGCCCGGCGCGATCATCAACTGGAACCACGCCCACGACTACGTGATTCGGACGATGGTGTCGCCGCCGCTGCTGGTTCGCGCCGCCGACCCCCTGCTGCTGGTCAGCATCACCGACGTCACCGAGTGGCTGTGGGAGAGAAAGGGCGCTGAGGCCCTGCACCAGAGGAACGGCCACAGCCCGTAAGCTGCCCGCGTGGCCGAGCCCCCGATGTCCCCCAACCTGAGCCTGACCACTCAGGCGTGGCGGTTCATCGTCACCGGCGGCCTTTCCGCGGTCGTCGACTTCGGCCTCTACGTGCTGTTCCTTCGGCTGGGCCTGCACGTCAACGTCGCCAAGACGTTGAGCTTCATCGCAGGCACCACGACGGCCTATCTGATCAACCGGCGGTGGACATTCCAGGCGCCGCCGAGCAAGGCCAGGTTCATCGCGGTCTGCGCGCTGTACGCCGTCACCTACGCCGTGCAGGTCGGCATCAACTACCTGTTCTACGTCCAGCTCGCCGATGAGCCGTGGCGCGTGCCCGTCGCGTTCGTCATCGCGCAGGGCACCGCGACGGTGATCAACTTCGTGGTGCAGCGCGCGGTCATCTTCCGGCTGCGGTGACGGAAACCGAATTCCCGAGCGCCACACTGGCTTCCAGATCCTGCCGGTCGTAGTCGTCAGCCGCGGTACGCAGCTTGTCACCCAGCTCGGCCAGGTCGGTCCGCAGGCGACGGGTCTGCCGTTCCAGGATGTCGATGAAGCCCTCGAAACCACCGCGGCCCGCCGACTTCCACGCGCCCGACGTTCCGGACATGGCGCCGGCGAGCGCGGCACGGCTGGACGACGCGTCCCGTCCGACGAGTTCGGCGTGATCGCCTGACCGTCGGAGTTCGGCGGTGACGACGTAGATCTCGGGTTGCGTCACGAGCGCCTGCACAGGATGGTGCCGGTGATCAGCGCTGCGTCGCGGGAGCCGAAGACGAGTTCGAGGCCGTCGTCACTGGTGAACCGCGCGTCGTGGTTGCCGCTCGAATTCTGTGGTGCGGAAACGCTTTTCAGCCCCTCGTCGGCGGCCAGCTTCTTCACCACGGGGAACGCCTCGTCCCACTGCGCATCGGTCAGGGGTGTCTTGGAGGCGAGCTTGCGCAGGAACCGCGACGCGCCCTTCTGCCCGTCCTTGGTGTCCACCGCGCAGCCGGCGTTGCCTTCGCTTCCGCCCCACTGCCACGGGGCGGTGGCGGGTGCGATGCGTGTGACCTCGGCGCGGACCCGTTCGATCAGGTCGAGCATCTGGGTGCGGGTTTGTTCGATGTCGGGAAGGTTGGCGATGTCGATCACGTGACCGTCCTCCTTGTTGGGGGTGGGTTCTGGGGTGCCGCCACAACCGGACACCGCCAGCAGGACGGCCAGGGCGACCGCGGCCAGCGCGCGCGTCATGGCCGCACCAGCAGACCTGGTACACCAGCCAGCCCGCCGGCGATGATCGCCAGGTTGTAGCCGGTGGTGCGCAGGTAGCCGTTGCCGCCGAAGCGCGGGTACTCCGAGTGGCCGGACGCCCCGTCCCTCGCCACGCCGTCGTGCGTCGTGGTGGCGCCCGTCGACAACTGCTCCAACGGCAGCGTCGTCGGGTTTGGGCCGAATTGGCCCAGATCACCGAGGGCCGGAAGGGGAAGGCCAAGCAGCGTGGGGTTGCCCGACACCGGATCGTTGGGCGTCGACATCACGTACGCGTGGTGATCGGCCAGCGACAGATCCGATTCGTCGCCGATCGGCACCGCGCGTTCCAGCGGACCCCACCCGACGGTCCGGTCGGTGTCGCCAAGACCGGGCGAACCGTAGAACGCAGCGTCGTCGACCACGCCGGTTTCGCCGAGTTCGTTGAGCGCCTGCGCGGTGGTGAGCGAGCCGTACGAGTGTCCGAGCGCCGACAGGTGGACGTCCGACCCGTTCTCGTTGGCGGCGTTGATGCCGCGGTAGAAGTCGGCCAGGTCGGGCGCGGCGTCGTTGGCCCGTCCCTCGTACCCCGCCTGCAGGATCGAGAGGTCGTCGGTGTCCGGCGGGTCGTAGCCCAGCCACGCGATGGTCGCGACCTGCTGATCCAGCCTGCCCGACAGAGCCAGCTGGCTCTCCGTTTCCGAGCGCAGCGCGCTGGCCTCCAACACCATGGCCGGAAGGCTGGTGGGGTGGGTGTTCATGCCGGGTGTGGTGACCGCGACATGCTCCGCGGTGTCGGGGTTGCCGACCGCGATGGCGGCGCGCGGGTCCCGTCCATCGGGAAACTCCAGCAGCATCAGAAACCTGTTGGGGTCGTAGCCCTTCGACGGATCGTTGTTCACCGACAGCGCCTCCCTCATGGCCTTGGCGTTGTCCAGCCGGGTGCGCCGATCGTCCACCATCTGGGTGTAGACGGCGCCGGCCTGCGCCGGGTCCATGTCGGGATGGCTGCGAATGAAGTCGTCCCGGCCGCCGAGCCCGTCGACGTCGCGCTGCGCCGCGGCGAGTTCACGGTCCAACGCGGGGATGTTCGCCGCACTGCGGGCCCACGCAGGCACCCCGTCCCGGTTGCCGATCCAATCGGGATGTTCGGCGATGACCTTGCGCTGTTCCCCGTCCGACAGCGCGTCCCACCAGGCGTTGACGTCCTGCGCGTCGCCGTCCGGTGGATACGGCGCGGACAGCCCGCCATCGGTGCCGCCGCGCGACGTGGCGTCACCGTGCTCGAGGTGGCCGAACACCTCCGCGCAGTCGGCATCGACGTCGTCGGCCTGGTGAATCAACGCCTTGGCGCGGGCCTCGATGCCGTCCGCGAACGGCCGCAGCTCGTCGTGCATGTCCGACGGCGCGTTGATCGTCACGTCCCCGAAGTCGGACAACTGCAGCAGCCCACCCTGGGCGGCGACGTCGGCCCGCACCGCCTCGAGCCGGGCCTGCAGTTTCGCGACCGCGGCCGCCGTCTCCTCGGCCAGTTGGTGCACCGCGCGGATGACTGCCGCGTCGTCGAGCACCTTCGAGGTGGTCGAGCGGATGCGTCCGCGGGCGGCGTCGGCGGCCGGCGAGTCCCACCCGGGCAGCCGCGAGATCAGCTCGAGTTCGTCGGCGACCCCGTCGATGGTCTTCAGTTCGTCACCGAGCTCGAACGCAATCGACAGCAATGCCCCCACGCTCCAAGACTCGATCTCGCTCAGCTGCAACTGAACGCTCCTCACCTTCCCTTTGGCGACCCTACCGCCCGCCGGAGGGGGTCCCGAGCAGCAACTTTCCCGGGTCGCGGGGGGCCGCACGGTACCCTCTTCACGATGTCTGCAACCACCACCAAGCGGCTGATGGGCTGGGCCCGCACCGCGCCGACCGTCGCGCAGGTGCTGTCGACGCCCGATCCCGAGATCATCGTCAAGGCCGTCGCGAACGCCGACGGCCGCGGCCTGATCGCGCGCGGATTGGGCCGCTCCTACGGCGACAATGCGCAGAACGGCGGCGGCCTCGTCGTCGACATGACCGCGCTGAACAAGATCCACTCGATGGATCGCGACAGCCACCTCGTCGACGTGGACGGAGGCGTGAACCTCGATCAGCTGATGCGAGCGGCGTTGCCGCTCGGCCTGTGGGTGCCTGTCCTTCCCGGCACCCGCCAGGTCACCATCGGCGGCGCGATCGCGTGCGACATCCACGGCAAGAACCACCACAGCGCGGGCAGCTTCGGCAACCACGTCCGGTCGATGGACCTATTGACCGCCGACGGCCAGGTCCGCCGCCTCACCCCCGACGGCGACGACGCGGAATTGTTCTGGGCCACGGTCGGTGGCAACGGGCTGACCGGCATCATCCTGCGCGCCACCATCGCGATGACGCCGACCGAGACGGCGTACTTCATCGCCGACGGCGACGTCACGCACAGCCTCGACGAGACCATCGCGTTTCACAGCGACGGCAGCGAGGACAACTACACGTACTCCAGCGGCTGGTTCGACGCCATCAGTGCGCCGCCCAAGCTCGGTCGCGCGGTGATCTCCAGGGGTTCGTTGGCCACGCTGGAGCAGTTGCCAGTAAAGCTACGCAAGGATCCGCTGAAGTTCGATGCGCCGCAGTACTTCACGACGCCCGACATCTTTCCGAGCGGATTGGGCAACAAGCTGATCTTCGGCAGTATGTCCGAGGTGTGGTACCGGCTGGGCAAGACCTACCGGGGCAAAGCGCAGAACCTGACGCAGTTCTATCACCCGCTCGACATGGTCGGAGAGTGGAACCGCGCCTACGGCCCAGCCGGTTTCGGGCAATACCAGTTCGTGGTGCCCACCGATGCCGTCGACGAGTTCAAGCGCATCATCGTCGACATCCAGCGCTCAGGGCACTATTCGTTCCTCAACGTGTTCAAGCTGTTCGGCGCCGGTAACCAAGCGCCGCTGAGCTTTCCGATCCCTGGTTGGAACGTCTGCGTCGACTTTCAGATCAAGCCTGGCCTCGGCGAGTTCCTCAACGGACTCGACCGCCGGGTGCTCGAGTTCGGTGGGCGGCTGTACACCGCCAAGGACAACCGCACCACCGCCGAGACCTTCCACGCCATGTACCCGCGGATCGACGAATGGATCGCGGTGCGCCGCAAGGTGGATCCCGACGGCGTCTTCGCATCGGACATGGCCCGACGTTTGGAGTTGCTCTAAATGGTTTTCGATGCGGTCGGCAATCCGCAGGCGATCCTGGTCCTCGGCGGCACGTCCGAGATCGGGCTGGCCATCACGCGAGCGCTACCTGCGCGACGCGAAGGCGCGCGTGGTCCTTGCGTGCCTGCCCGACGATCCCGGCCGCGACGACGCCGTCGCGCAGATGAAGGCCGCTGGCGCCAAGTCGGTTGAGGTCGTCGACTTCGACGCCGTCGACACCGAGAGCCATCCCAAGGTGATCGACCAGGCGTTCGCCGGTGGTGACGTCGACGTCGCGATCGTGGCGTTCGGTCTGCTGGGCGACGCCGAGGAGTTGTGGCAGAACCAGCGCAAGGCCGTGCAGATCGCCGAGATCAACTACACCGCAGCCGTTTCGGTTGGCGTGCTGCTCGGCGAGAAGATGCGCGGCCAGGGGTCGGGCAGGATCATCGCGATGAGTTCTGCCGCCGGGGAACGGGTGCGTCGGTCGAACTTCGTCTACGGCTCGACCAAGGCGGGTCTCGACGGGTTCTACCTCGGGCTCGGAGAGGCATTGCGCGAGTTCGGCGTTCGCGTCCTCGTCATCCGGCCGGGACAGGTCCGCACCCGGATGAGCGCACACGTCAAGGAAGCACCGCTGACGGTCGACAAGGAGTACGTCGCCGAACTGGCGGTCACCGCATCGGCCAAGGGCAAGGAACTGGTATGGGCGCCGGGAGCGTTCAGGTACGTGATGATGGTGCTGAGGCACGTGCCGCGTCCGATCTTCCGCAAGCTGCCGATCTGACGACTCAGAGGGTGCCGATGAGGACGCTCGGCCAGATGGCCGCTGCCGCGGTCGTCGCCGCGCTGGTCGCGGTCGTCGCCTTGGCGGCCATCGCACGGGTCGAGTGGCCGGCCTTCAGTTCGAGCAATCAACTTCACGCGCTGACGACCGTCGGCCAGTTCTTCTGTCTGGCAGGCATCTTCGCCGCGGGCTGGGTCTGGCGGAAGGGGCGTGCCTGGCTCGCCAGGGGTGCCGCCGTGGTGTTTCTCGCGGCGTTCTCCGTCGTCACCCTGGCCATGCCGCTTGGCGCCACCAAGTTGTACCTGTTCGGCATCTCCGTCGACCAGCAGTTCCGCACCGAGTACATGACCCGGCTGGCCGACTCGGTCACGCCACGCGACATGACGTACATCGGCTTGCCGCCGTACTACCCGCCCGGCTGGTTCTGGCTGGGTGGCCGGCTCGCCGACCTCACCGGCATTCCTGCCTGGGAGATGTTCAAGCCGTGGGCCATCATCTCCATCACTGCCGCGGCCGTGGTCGCATTCGTGTTGTGGGCGGCGATGATTCGCTTCGAGTACGCGCTCATCGTGTCTACCGCGACGGTCGCCGCCATGCTGGCGTACTCGTCGACCGAGCCCTACGCGGCCATCATCGCCGTGTTGTTGCCGCCGGTGTTCGTGTTGGCGTGGTCGGGCCTGCGCGGCGGCAACAGGTCGGGTGGCTGGGCCGCGGTGGTCGGAGTTGGCATCTTCCTCGGCTTCGCCGCGCTGTTCTACACGCTGCTGTTCGGGTTCGCCGCGTTCACTCTGGCGCTGATGGCGCTGGTGCTCGCGGCGACGCGGCGCGCGTGGGATCCGCTGCTGCGGGTGGCGGTGCTCGGAGTCGTCGCGGGAGCCATCGCCCTGATCGGCTGGGCTCCGTATCTGATCGCCGCGGCCAAGGGGGTGCCCGCCGACAGCGGGACCGCGCAGCACTACCTGCCTGCCGATGGTGCGCAGCTGACCTTCCCGATGCTGTCCTTCACACTGCTCGGCGCGCTGTGCATGGTCGGCACGGTGTGGCTGGTGGTCTACGCGCGCACCTCTACCCGTGCCGGCGCGTTGGCGGTCGCCGTGCTGGCGGTCTACGCCTGGTCGCTGTTGTCGATGGTGACCACGCTGGCAGGCACCACGCTGCTGTCGTTCCGCCTGCAGCCGACGTTGACGATTCTGTTGACGGCGGCGGGCGCATTCGGGTTCATCGAGGCAACGCGAGCGATTGCGGCGCGCTCTACTCGATCCAGGGGACGCATCGTCGCGGCCGCCGCGGCCGTCGGCGCCATCGGCGCGATGACGTTCAGCCAGGACATCCCCGACGTGCTCCGCCCGGACATCGCCGTCGCGTACACCGACACCGACGGCTACGGCCAGCGCGCCGACCGCAGGCCGCCCGGCGCCGAGAAGTACTACGGCGAGATCGACGCGAAGATCGGTCAGGTGACCGGACGGCCCCGCAACGAGACCGTGGTGATGACGGCCGACTACAGCTTCCTTTCCTACCTGCCCTACTACGGTTTCCAGGGCCTGACGTCGCACTACGCCAACCCGCTCGCCCAGTTCGACGAGCGTTCGAGGGCCATCGAGGGCTGGGCCACGCTGACCAAGCCCGACCAGTTCATCGCAGCGCTCGACGGCATGCCGTGGGCGCCGCCGACCATCTTCCTGATGCGTCATGGCGCCAACGACACCTACACCCTGCGACTGGCCAGTGACGTGTACCCGAACCAGCCGAACGTCCGCCGCTACCAGGTGGCTCTCGACGCGGCGCTGTTCGAAGATCCGCGCTGGGACGTGTCCGACATCGGGCCGTTCGTCCTGGCCATCCGGAAGTAGCGGCGGAAACCTCACATGACCAGTGACGGGTCGGCACAGGCCCAGCCACTAGCATCTACGCCCGTGGTCCAAAAAGCTGCGACGGGGACCAACCACCGGACCGCGCGCGCCGTCGCCGTCATCGCTGGTCTGCTCGGCGCATTGCTCGCCATCGCCACTCCCCTGCTGCCCGTCACGCAGACCACCGCCACGCTGAACTGGCCGCAGAACGGCGTGCTGCAGAGCGTCGACGCGCCCCTGATCGGGTACGTGGCCACCGACCTCGAGATCACCATCCCGTGCAGCGCCGCCGCCGGGTTGGCCGGGCCGCGCAACGTGCTGCTCTCCACCGTTCCGAAGCAGGCGCCCAAGGCCGTCGACCGCGGCCTGTTGATCGAACGGGTCGGCGACGACCTCCTGGTGATCGTCCGCAACACGCCCGTGGTCAGCGCGCCGTTGAATCAGGTGCTCAGCCCGGCCTGCCAGAAACTCACGTTCACCGCACACGCCGACAAGGTCACCGGCGAGTTCGTGGGGCTGGTGAGGGGACCGGATGCCGATGACCCCGGCACGCCGCTGCGCGGTGAACGCGGCGGCTACGACTTCCGGCCCCAGATCGTCGGCGTGTTCACCGACCTCGTCGGGCCCGCGCCACCAGGGCTGACGTTCTCGGCCACCATCGACTCGCGCTACAGCAGTTCACCGACGCTGTTGAAGACGCTTGCGATGATCATCGGGGTGGCGATGACGGTCGTCGCCCTCGGTGCCCTGCACCTGCTCGACACCGCCGACGGCATGCGGCACCGCCGTTTCCTGCCGCCCCGGTGGTGGTCGATGAAACCACTCGACGGGCTCGTCGCGGCGGCGCTGGTGTGGTGGCACTTCGTCGGCGCCAACACCGCCGACGACGGCTACATCCTCACCATGGCCCGGGTGTCCGAGCACGCCGGCTACATGGCCAACTACTACCGCTGGTTCGGCACGCCGGAGTCGCCGTTCGGCTGGTACTACGACCTGCTCGCGCTATGGGCGCACGTCAGCACCGCCAGCGTCTGGATGCGCCTGCCCACGCTGCTGATGGGCCTGATCTGCTGGTGGGTGATCAGCCGCGAAGTCATCCCGCGACTCGGGCATGCGGTGAAGGTCAACCGCGCGGCCGCGTGGACCGCGGCGGGCATGTTCCTGGTGTTCTGGCTGCCACTCAACAACGGCCTACGGCCCGAGCCCATCATCGCGCTCGGCATCCTGCTCACCTGGTGCTCGGTGGAACGGGGCGTGGCCACCAGCAGGCTGCTCCCCGTGGCGATCGCGGGCATCATCGGCGCGCTCACCCTCTTCTCCGGGCCTACCGGCATCGCGGCGGTCGGCGCGCTGCTCGTTGCCGTCGGACCACTGAAAACCATTGTCTCCGCGCATACTTCACGCTTCGGCTACCTGCCGCTCCTGGCGCCCATTCTGGCCGCCGCCACCGTCACGATCATCCTGATCTTCCGCGACCAGACCCTGATCGGCGAGCTGCAGGGCAACTCGTTCAGGTCGGCCGTCGGCCCGAGCCTGAGCTGGTTCGACGAGCACATCCGCTACGAACGGTTGTTCACCAACAGCCCGGACGGCTCGGTCGCGCGACGGTTCGCGGTGCTCACCCTGCTGCTGGCCTTGGCGATATCGGTGGCGATGGCGTTGCGCAAGGGCCGCATTCCCGGGACGGCGGCCGGACCGAGCCGGCGCATCATCGGCATGACGATCATCTCGTTCCTCGCGATGATGTTCACCCCGACCAAGTGGACGCACCACTTCGGGGTGTTCGCCGGGCTGGCCGGATGTCTCGGCGCGCTGGCGGCCGTCGCGGTGACCGCCGCGGCGATGCGCTCGCGCCGCAACCGCACGATCTTCGCCGCCGCCGTGCTGTTCGTGATGGCGCTGTCGTTCGCCACCGTCAACGGCTGGTGGTACGTGTCGAACTTCGGTGTGCCGTGGTCGAATGCGTTCCCCGAGTGGCACTTCGGGTTCACCACGTTCCTGCTCGGGCTGTCGGTGCTGCTACTTCTGCTGGCGACGTGGTTCCACTTCTCCGGAAGAGACGCAACACCGCCGGGCGAGGGGAACGGGCGGTGGTCGCGAATCCTGCAGGCGCCGTTGGCCATTGCCGTGTGGCTGCTGGTGGTGTTCGAGGTGATGTCGCTGACACTGGCGATGATCGACCAGTACCCCGCCTGGTCCGTCGGCCGCTCCAACCTCGACGCGTTGACCGGAAAGACGTGCGGCCTCGCCACCGATGTGATGGTCGAACAGGACCCCAACGCCGGCCTACTGCAACCCGTCAGCGTGCCGGTCGGCGAAGCGTTGGGCGCGGGTGCCGCACAAGGCTTCAACGCCAACGGCATTCCCGCCGACCTGTCCGCGGACCCCGTCATGGAACCGCAGGGCAGCGGCAACTTCGCCGACACCGACGGCTCGGTGGTGACGGGCAGCGAACCCGGAACCGAGGGCGGCACGACCGCGGCGGCAGGCGTCAACGGTTCGCGCGCCCGGCTGCCGTACAACCTCAACCCGGCGCGCACGCCCGTCATGGGCAGCTGGCGTTCGGGCACGCAGCAGCCCGCGGCGCTGAGGTCGGCCTGGTACCGGCTGCCGCCACGCGATCAACGCGGCCCGCTGTTGGTGGTCGCGGCCGCGGGACGGTTCGACCCGGGCGAAGTGGTCGTGCAGTGGGCCACCGACGAACAGGCCGCGAAGAACCAGCCCGGCGGCGGCCTCGGGTTCGCCGACGTCGGCGCCGCGCCGGCATGGCGGAACCTGCGGGCCCCGATGTCGGCCATCCCGGCCGACGCCACCCAGGTGCGGGTCATCGCCACCGACGACGACCTCGCGGCCCAGCACTGGATCGCGGTGACGCCGCCGCGCATCCCGCAACTGCGCACCCTGCAGGACGTCGTCGGCTCGACCGATCCCGTGCTGCTCGACTGGCTGGTCGGCCTGGCGTTCCCATGCCAGCGGCCGTTCGGCCACCAGAACGGCGTCACCGAGGTGCCCAAGTGGCGGATCCTGCCCGACCGGTTCGGCGCGGAGGCCAACTCGCCGGTGATGGACTACCTCGGCGGCGGCCCGCTCGGCATCACCGAACTGCTGCTGCGGGCGACGCCCGTGCCGACCTACCTGCGCAATGACTGGTTCCGCGACTGGGGCGCCCTGCAGCAGCTGACGCCCTGGTACCCCAACGCCGAACCGGCCCGCATCGAACTGGGCACCGCCACGCGCAGCGGGCTGTGGAGCCCCGGGCCGCTGCGGCTGAGCTGATCGCTGCCGCATGGCTCCGCAACCCACACGGGGTCGTCGCATACCCTTGAGCCTCGTGCCCGCCCGGACTACTCGACTCGTCGCGATCATCGCGGGCATCGCAGGTTTGCTGCTCTGCGTACTCACACCGCTGCTGCCGGTCCGCCAGACCACCGCGACCATCGCATGGCCGCAGGCCGTCGGCTCCGACGGCCTGATCACCGACGTGACCGCTCCCCTGGTGTCCGGCGCGCCGCTGGCGCTGGACGCCTCCATCCCCTGCCTGGCGGTCGCGACGCTGCCCGAGACCGGCGGCCTCGTCTTCTCCACCATCCCGTCCGGCGGCATCGACGCGAGCCGCTACGGCCTGTTCGTCCGCGCGAACGCCGACACCGTCGTCGTCGCGTTCCGTGACTCGGTGGCCGCGGTCGCGCCCCGGCCCGCGGTCGAGTCCGGCGCGTGCAGCACGCTGCACCTGTGGGCCAACGCCGGCAGCGTCGGCGCCGACTTCGTCGGCATCCCCGGCGCGACGGGCACCGTGCCGATCGAGAAGAAGCCTCAGGTGGTCGGCGTGTTCACCGACCTGAAGGTGGCCGCGCAGCCCGGCCTGAGCGCGCGCATCGACGTCGACACCCGCTTCATCACCGCCCCGACCGTGCTGAAGACGGTGCTGATGGCGCTCGGCGTGCTGGCCACGCTGGCGTCGGTCGTGGCGCTGGCGATGCTGGACCGCCGCGCCGGCCGGCGGGTGCCACACGCGTGGCGAAGGTTTTGGCGGGCCGGGCTGGCCACGTGGCTGGCCGACGCCGTCGTCGTCGGCACCCTGGTGCTCTGGCACGTCATCGGGGCGATCTCGTCGGACGACGGCTACAACCTGGCCATCGCGCGGGTATCCGCCGACGCGGGCTACATCGCCAACTACTACCGCTACTTCGGCGCCGCCGAGGCACCGTTCGACTGGTACCAGTCGGTGCTCGCCCACCTCGCCGCGATCAGCACGGCCGGGGTGTGGATGCGGCTGCCCGCGACTGCTGGCCGGCATCGCGACCTGGGTGCTGTTGTCGCGCTGGGTCATCCCGCGCCTCGGCCGCAGGCTGGCGCTGAACCGGGTCGCGGTGTGGACCGCTGGCGCGGTGTTCCTGGCCAGCTGGTTGCCGTTCAACAACGGCCTGCGCCCCGAACCGCTGATCGCCTTCGGCGCCCTGCTGACCTGGGCGCTGATGGAGTACGCGATCGGCACCCGCCGGTTGTGGCCGGCCTGCGCGGCCCTCGTCGTCGCGGCGTTCAGCGTGACGCTCGCGCCACAGGGCATGATCGCGCTGGCCCCGCTGCTGGTCGGCGCTCGCGCCGTCGCCGATCATGATCCAGCGTCGCCGCGGCACCGATGGCCTGCTGTCGGCCCTTGCCGCGCTCGCCGCGTCGGCGGCGCTGATCTTCGTGATCGTGTTCCGCGACCAGACACTGGCCACCGTCGCCGAGTCGGCCCGCATCAAGTACTCCGTCGGCCCGACCATCCCCTGGTATCAGGACTTCCTGCGCTACTACTTCCTGACGGTCGAGGACAGCGTGGACGGATCGCTGACCCGGCGGTTCTCCGTGCTGATCCTGCTGCTGTGCCTGTTCGGCATGCTGGCCGTGCTGCTGCGCCGCGGCGGGCTGCCCGGCATGGCCACCGGCCCGGTGTGGCGGCTGATCGGCGCCACCGCCGTCGGCCTGCTGCTGCTGACGTTCACGCCGACGAAGTGGGCCGTGCAGTTCGGCGTCTTCGCGGGCATCGGCGGGCGCGCTCGGCGCCGTCACCGCGTTCGCGTTCTCCCGGGTCGGGCCTGCACAGCCGACGCAACCTGGCGCTGTACGTCACGGCGCTGCTGTTCGTGCTGGCGTGGGCGACGTCGGGCATCAACGGCTGGTTCTACGTCGGCAACTACGGGGTGCCGTGGTTCGACAAGCAGCCGGTGATCGCGGGCCAGCCGGTCACCACGATGTTCCTGGTGCTGGCCGATCGTCAGCGGCCTGCTCGCCGGCTGGCTGCACTTCCGGATGGACTACGCCGGGCACACCGAGGTCGCCAACACCCGGCGCAACCGCGTGCTGGCCTCCACGCCGCTGCTGGTGGTGGCGACCCTCATGGTGCTGCTCGAGGTCGGGTCGATGGCCAAGGGCGCGGCCGGCCGCTACCCCGCGTACACGACCGGCGAAGGCCAACGTGACGGCCCTCGCGTCCGGGCTGTCGAAGGACAGCTGCGCGATGGCCGACGACGTGCTCGTCGAACCCGACACCAACGCCGGGATGCTGCAACCGGTTCCCGGCCAGCGCTTCGGCCCGGACGGACCGCTCGGCGGACGTCGACCCGACGGGCTTCACCCCCAACGGCGTCAGCGACACGCTGGAGCCGCCCGAGCCCGTCGCCGCCAACCCCGGCACCGTCAACTCCGACGGCTCCGCCGAACAAACCGAACGTCGGCATCGGCTTCGCGGCGGGCACCGGCGGCGGCTACGGCCCCGTCGGCGTCAACGGCTCCCGGGTGTTCCTGCCGTTCGGGCTCGACCCGGCGCGCACCCCGGTGATGGGCAGCTACGACGAGAACGCGGGCCGCCGCCAAGGCCACCTCGGCGTGGTACCAGCTGCCGCCCCGCACGCCGGACCGCCCGCTGGTGACCGTCGCCGCCGCGGGCGCCATCTGGTCCTACGACGAGGACGGCAGCTTCAACTACGGCCAGTCGCTGAAGCTGCAGTGGGGCGTGCGCCGGCCCGACGGCACGTTCCAGGCGCTGGGCCAGGTGCAGCCGATCGACATCACGCCGCAGAACGCCTGGCGCAACCTGCGCTTCCCGCTGGCCTGGGCGCCGCCCGAGGCCAACGTGGCCCGGATCGTCGCCGACGACCCGAACCTGTCCGACCGACCAGTGGTTCGCGTTCACCCCGCCGCGGGTGCCCGTGCTGGAGACCGCGCAGCAGCTGCTCGGTTCGCAGACGCCGGTGCTGATGGACATCGCCACCGCGGCGAACTTCCCGTGCCAGCGGCCGTTCTCCGAGCACCTCGGCGTCGCCGAACTGCCGGACTACCGGATCCTGTCCGAACTTCAAGCAGGTGGTGTCGTCGTCGAACATGTGGCAGTCGGCCGAGGACGGCGGCCCGTTCCTGTTCATCCAGGCGCTGCTGCGCACGACGTCGATCCCGACCTACCTGCGCGACGACTGGTACCGCGACTGGGGCTCGATCGAACGCTACGACCGGGTGGTGCCGCGAGCGGCAGGCGCCCAACGCCGTCATCGAGCAGGGCATCGACGCGGGTGTTCGGCTGGAGTCGCCGCGGCCCGATCAGGGCGCTGCCATGACACCGAAGACTGCGCATGACACAAGACGATCAGGACTGACCCGCTGGGTCGCGATGATCGCCGGCCTGATCGGCTTCGTGCTGTGCGGTGCTCACGCCGCTGCTGCCGGTCGTGCAGACCACCGCGACGCTGAACTGGCCGCAGGGCGGCCAGCTGAACAACGTCACCGCGCCGCTGATCACGCTCACCCCTGTGACGCTGACGGCGACGGTGCCGTGCGACGTGATCCGGTCGCATGCCGCCCGAAGGGGGCATGGTCCTCGGCACCGCGCCCGCCGAGGGCAAGCAGGCCGCGCTGAACGCGATGTGTCAACGTCAGCCGCACGCGCGTCGACGTCACCGTCCGCAACGTGGTGGTGGCCAGCGTGCCGCGGGCGGCGGTGGTCTCCCCGGATTGTCAGCGCATCGAGATCACGTCGTCGGAGGCGGGCACCTTCGCGACGTTCGTCGGACTGACGGGGGCTGACGGCGGGCAGCAGCGCAACGACCCGGGGTACGACCCGAGCCAGCCGCTGCGCACCGGCTTCGCCGACCCGAACCTGCGACCGGCGATCGTCGGCGTGTTCACCGATCTGACCGGTGCGGCGCCGCAAGGACTTTCACTGTCGGCGACCATCGACACCCGCTTCACCACCAAGCCGACCGCGCTGAAGCTGGCCGCGATGGTGCTGGCCATCATCGCGACCGTCGTCGCGCTGCTCGCCCTGTGGCGGCTCGACCGACTCGACGGCAGGCGGATGCAACGGCTCATCCCGTCGCGCTGGCGGACGTTCACCCCCGTCGACGGCGTCGTGGTCGGCGGCTTCCTGCTCTGGCACGTCATCGGCGCCAACTCGTCCGACGACGGCTACATCCTCGGCATGGCCCGGGTCGCCGACCACGCCGGCTACATGTCGAACTACTTCCGCTGGTTCGGCAGCCCCGAGGACCCGTTCGGCTGGTACTACAACCTGCTCGCGCTGATGACCCACGTCAGCGACGCCAGCATCTGGATTCGGCTGCCCGACCTGGTCTGCGCGCTGGTGTGCTGGCTGCTGCTGTCCCGCGAAGTGCTGCCCCGGCTTGGGCCCCGCGGTGTCGTCGAGCCGGGCCGCGATGTGGGCGGCCGGGCTGGTGCTGCTGGCGGCGTGGATGCCGTTCAACAACGGCCTGCGCCCCGAGGGGCAGATCGCCACCGGCGCGCTGATCACCTACGTGCTGATCGAGCGGGCCATCATCTCGCGGCAGGCTCACCCCTGCGGCGCTGGCGATCACCACCGCCGCGTTCACGCTCGGCATCCAGCCCACCGGCCTGATCGCCGTCGCCGCGCTGCTGGCCGGTGGCCGCCCGCATGCTGCGCATCCTGGTGCGGCGCCGCCGCATCGGTCGGCACCTGGCCGCTGGTGCTGCCGCTGCTGGCCGCGGGCATCGTCGTCCTGACCGTCGTGTTCGCCGACCAGACGCTGGCAACGGTGTTGGAGGCCACCAGGATTCGCACCGCGATCGGGCCGAGCCAGCAGTGGTACACCGAGAACCTGCGCTACTACTACCTGATCCTGCCGACCGTCGACGGCTCGATGTCACGGCGGTTCGGGTTCCTGATCACCGCGCTGAGCCTGTTCGCCGTCGCTGTTCATCATGTTGCGGCGCAAGCGAGTTCCCGGTGTGGCCCGCGGACCGGCGTGGCGGCTGATGGGCGTCATCTTCGGCACGATCTTCTTCCTGATGTTCACCCCCACCAAGTGGGTGCACCACTTCGGCCTGTTCGCCGCGGTCGGCGCGGCCATGGCCGCGCTGGCCACGGTGCTGGTGTCGCGGGTGGTGCTGCGCTCGGCGCGCAACCGGATGGCCTTCCTCGCGGCGTGCTGTTCCTGCTGGCGCTGTGCTTCGCCACCACCAACGGCTGGTGGTACGTGTCGAGCTTCGGCGTGCCGTTCAACAACGCGATGCCGAAGCTCGGCGGGGTCACGGTCAGCACCATCTTCTTCGCGCTGTTCGTCATCGCCGCGCTGTGGGCGTTCTGGCTGCACTTCAACGCCGCGCGACCGCCCCGAGAGCCGGCTGGCGCGGTTCGTGACGGCGGCGCCGATCCCGATCGCCGCCGGGTTCATGGTGGTGGTCTTCGTGGCGTCGATGGTCGTCGGGGTGGTGCGCCAGTACCCGACCTACTCCAACGCCTCGTCGAACCTGCGCGCGCTGTCAGGCGGCTGCGGACTGGCCGACGACGTGCTGGTCGAACCCGACGCCAACGCCGGCTTCCTGACGCCCATGCCCGGCAACTACGGGCCGCTCGGTCCGCTGGGCGGGGTCGGGCCGGTCGGCTTCACGCCCGAACGGCGTGCCGGACCGCATCATCGCCGAGGCGATCCGGCTGAACAACCCCGCAGCCGGGCACCGACTACGACTGGGACGCGCCGATCAAGCTGACCCCGCCCGGTGTCAACGGCTCCACCGTGCCGCTGCCCTACGGCCTGGATCCCGACGCGGGTGCCGGTGGCCGGAACGTACGTCCATAGGCGCGCAACAGCAGAGCCGGCTGGCCTCGGCCTGGTACCAGCTGCCCGCCGCCGACGACGCGCACCCGCTGGTGGTGGTCACCGCGGCAGGAAGCATCACCGGCAACAGCGTCGCTCAACGGGCACACCGAGGGCCAGACCGTCGTCGCTCGAGTACGCCCGGCGCGGGACCGGACGGCGCGCCGGTGCCCGCAGGCCGGGTCAAGCCCTACGACCTCGGGCCCATTCCGTCGTGGCGCAACCTGCGCTTCGCCGCGGTCCGAGATTCCCGCCGACGCCATCGCGGTCCGGGTGATCGCCGAGGACCTGTCGCTGACCCAGGGCGACTGGATCGCGGTCACCCCTCCGCGGGTGCCGGAGCTGCGGTCGGTGCAGGAGTACGTCGGGTCCGAGCAGCCGGTGCTGCTGGACTGGGCTGTCGGGCCTTGCCTTCCCGTGCCAGCAGCCGATGTTGCACGCCAACGGCGTCACCGAGGTTCCGAAGTTCCGCATCTCGCCCGACTACTACGCCAAGACTGCTGGACACCGACACCTGGCAGGACGGCCTCAACGGCGGCCTGCTCGGCATCACCGACCTGCTGCTGCGCGCCCACGTGATGGCGACGTACCTGTCGCACGACTGGGGCCGTGACTGGGGCTCGCTGCGCCAGTTCGACACCGTCGTCGACGCCCAGCCCGCCCAGATCGAACTCGGCACCGCGACCCGAAGCGGCCTGTGGAAGCCGGGCCGCATCCGGATCAAGCCGTGACCGACCGCATCCGGCTGGGCAACGCGGTCGTCACCCGCATCGTGGAGACCCAGGTCGAGGCCCGCACCTCGCTGTTCGCCGACACTCCGCCGGAAGCGTGGCCCGACAACGCCGACCTGCTGGACCCGACGTTCTGGAACGCCGAGACCAACGAGTGGAAGATCGCGATGCAGACCTGGGTCGTCGAGGTCGACGGCCTGACCGTGGTGGTCGACACCGGGGTGGGAAACGACCGTCACCGCCCGCAGATGCCGCCGGTGGATCACCTGAACACCGACTACCTGGGTGCCCTCGAGGCCGGGGGCATCGACCCCGCCGACGTCGACGTGGTGGTCAACACCCACCTGCACACCGACCACGTCGGGTGGAACACGAAGCGGGTTCCCAGCCGCGGAGCGGAGCGACCGGGGAATGAACCCAGCGGCGCGTGGGTGCCGACGTTCCCGAACGCGCGGTACCTGATGCCGGAAGCGGACTACCGGTACTTCGGAACCGACGGCGCGGGCAGCGACGAGACCCGGCGAATCCTGTTCGAGGACAGTATCTTTCCCGTCGAGGATCAGACCGAGCTCTGGGCGGAGGATCTCCAGATCAGTGAGTCGCTGCGGCTGCGAACCGCGCCCGGCCACACTCCCGGATCGTCGGTGCTGTGGCTGAACGCCGGCAAGCCCGCCGTGTTCGTCGGCGACCTGACCCACTGCCCCATCCAGATCCCACGGCCCGCCGATCCGTGCGCCTTCGACGTCGACCCGGCCGCTGCCGCGTTCACCCGCAAGCGCGTGTTCACCGAGGCGGCGCGGGCCAGGGCCGCCGTGATTCCGGCGCACTACCCCGGGCATGGCGGTGCGACGATCGTGGCGCGCGGCGACCGGTTCGAGGTCGACGACTGGCTGGAACTGCCCGCCATCTAGGCCGCTGCGGCGGTTCGCTCGATGCCATCGTCGGCCTCGGGACGGCATAGGTGTTCGCTGCGCACGGGACTGGTGTTTCGTGCGCAAGATACTTTGCTACGCGGCCAGTGCGTGCCGGATAAACGATCATGTCCAGGATAGACGTAACCTAGTTCGTCTACTGTGACAGTAGCTGCACTAGTTTACTCCGGTGCGCTTGATTGACAGTATGTGCAGGCCGGTCAGCGGGAGTGCAAATGGGGGTTAATTTGCTGGCATGTTGGACAAGCTTCACGGTGTTTGGGCGTCTTGTCGGTGAGTGGTGGAACGCGCCGGTCGACTACGCCGCGCAGGTGCAGTACTTCGCCAAGCGGTCAATGGCCGATGCGATCCGAGTGATGATCGGGGTGGGCAACGGGGTGACCGTTGTGGTCTCACTAGCGATTCTGCTTCCCTGGGCCAGCTCGGGCGG
The DNA here is from genome assembly GCA_963849055.1 of uncultured Actinomycetota bacterium. Taxonomy (GTDB): domain Bacteria; phylum Actinomycetota; class Actinomycetes; order Mycobacteriales; family Mycobacteriaceae; genus Mycobacterium. The sequence goes on along the minus strand of CAWKFI010000005.1, from coordinate 104,904 downwards.
TTTCGCATCTCAGTTGATCGTGGCATTGTTCGCGGTCTTGACGATGTGTTGGGCGGGGATTTGGTGTAGTCGACCGTGGCCGTCCCGGCCGATGTCGCTGGCGTTCGTCATCTCCTGCGACGTCGGCATCGCCATCGTGGCGCTGCACGACCCCACCTGGCTCTCGGGCCTGTTCGGGTTCAACGCGTTTGCGGCGATATCGGTGTATTTGCTGTTCTTCGACGGCCCGAAGGTCCTTTCCCTGCATATGTTCGGGATGTTGGTTACGACGACCGTGTTTGCCCTGTCGATGGGCGCAGCTGTGCACGTTGACGGCGTCGTCTTCGCTACCAGTACCCTGGCCGCCGTCTCACCGGTGGTCGCGACACCCCTGGGCATTCAGTTCGGGATCTGGACGCTACGCAACGACGCCAACGACTCGGTCACCGATCCGCTGACCGGCCTGCTCAACCGGCGGGGCCTGCACCTTCATTTCGGCGAGTTGTTGCGCGATCACCCTGGTGGCGGGCATCTGGTCGTGATGGTCGTCGACCTCGACCGCTTCAAAGACATCAACGACACCTTCGGCCACGCGACGGGCGACGACGTCTTGATCCGCACCGCCCGGCGGATCGAATCAGCCGTGCGCGGCAGTGCGTTGGTGGCCCGAGTCGGCGGAGAAGAATTCATCGTCATCGACATCACCGAACCTGGCGACACACAACGGATTACCGAGCGAGTCAGGTCCACGATCGCCGCGCCCGCCGATCATGCGCCTGTCACCGCCAGCATCGGCGTGACTCGTGCCGCGCTCGCCACCTTCACCGCACCAGCGGCTGATCCAGTGGCGCTTCTCGACACCATCATCGGTACCGCAGACCATGCGATGCTCGAGGCAAAACGCAACGGCGGCAACACCACGATCCACAGACCACCCGACTGACCGCCGTTCGGACCCAAGTAGACAAGCGGGTCAGTGCGGCGTGCCGAGGTACGGGAACTCCGCGAGCGTGTCGGTGTGGGGGCTCAATCCCGTTGGCGGGCAGTCACCCTTGGTGAGGAACGCCAGCCGGTAGTTGATCACGTCGTCGGTGAACACGCGGCCGTTGGGATACTTCGCGGGCTTTGCCGGGTCGTAGGTGAGCATGTCGGGCAGCGTGCCCTCCTCGTCGATCGCCGCGATGGCCTCCTCGCGGGTGTAGTTGCCGGTGTGACCCATCAGGTGAATGAACATCCCGATCCACCGCTCGCGATCGCGGACCGGTTCGGAGGCGTTGTACTCCTCCTTGGTGTCGTCGGTGTTGAAGAAGCTGCTCACCGACGGATGACCCGCCCGGTCGACGTGGAGCAGTTCACCGTCGCGGCGCAGGCTGCACCGACCCCAGATCCGGATGTCCGGGTCGGCGCCGAGAGCAGTCGTCGGCACCTCGACGACCATCGAGAACACGTTTGCTTCCGTATTCGAATCCTTGCCCGTCCATGGGGATTCGGCGCCGAGGTGCAGATCGGTGAAGTTGCGCTTTCCGGACGTGTCGAAGAGGTTCTTGATGCCGTCGAAGTCGAAGAAGAAGGCGTCGCTGCGCGCCCCGGCGAAGAATTTGAAGCTGCCGGACTCGTGGATGATCGGTGTCTTGCCGAACGACACCTCGACGCCGTCGAAGATCTTTGACCCGACGGCTTCGGGCTCCTCGGCCTCGTCGTTCTTCGCCAGGTAGACGTCGACCGTCTGCTGTCCGTCGCGCGGCTCCGAGAACAGGAAGCTGAACGCGATGTCGTTCTTCAGGTCACCGTCGTTGTCGATCGCCAGGCGGTAGATCGCGTCCGGATGCAACGCATCCGCCTGCGGATTGGCGTTCAGGATCAGCACGGTCTTGCCTGCATCGGCAGGCGACTGGAAGGCGTACAGATCGCAGAGGTCGAGGCGTTGATCGCCGAGCGGGGGTCCGAGGCTCAGGCCGGTGAAGTGGTTTGACACAAGTGCAAATTCAACCCCACTTCGGCCCGCGTTTCCCGCCGAATCGAGATACCCGGAACTACAGCGGTGTCAGGCCGTGCTTGCGCAGCACCTTCGGGAAATTCTGCTTGTCCCGCAACAGATGCAGCGACTTGCGGATCAGCAGCCGGGTCTCGTGGGGCTCGATGACACCGTCGATGTAACCCCGCTCGGCGGCGATCCACGGCGTCGCCAGGTTGAGGTTGTAACCCTCGATGAAGTCGGCGCGGATCTTCTGCACCTCGGGGGAAGTGGGATCCGGGAAGCGCTTCACCAGCAGCTGCGCGGCGCCCTCGGCGCCGATCACCGCAATGCGCGCGGTCGGCCACGCGAAGTTGAGGTCCGCGGACAGCTGCTTGGAGCCCATCACGGCGTAGCCGCCGCCGTACGCCTTGCGCACGATGATGGTCACCTTCGGCACGTCGGCTTCCACGATGGCGTTGAAGAACCGGCCACCACGTTTGATGATGCCGCCCTTCTCCTCCTCCACGCCCGGCATGGCGCCCGGGGTGTCGACGACGAACACCAGTGGCAGATTGAAGGAGTCGCAGAACCGGATGAAGCCTGCTGCCTTGTCGGACGCCTCGTTGCCCACCGCGCCGGACATGTGCATCGGCTGGTTGGCGATCACCCCGACCGAGCGGCCGTCCACCCTCGCGAACGCGGTGATCATGGACGGGCTGCGCTGGTCGGCGATCTCGAAGACGTCGCCGTCGTCGAAGATCCGCAACAGGACCTCGTGCATGTCGTAGGCCATGTTGTCGCTGTCCGGCACGATCGAGTCGAGTTCCAGGTCGGACGCCGTGATCTGGGGCTCCAGGCCGGGGTTGACGATCGGTGCGTCGTCGAAGTGGTTGGAAGGCAAGAAGTTCAGGTAGTCGCGGACGTACTGGTAAGCCGCGTCCTCCGATTCGACGACCTTGTGAATGTTGCCGCGCTGCGCCTGCACGTCGGCGCCGCCCAACTCGTCGAAGGTGACGTCCTCGCCGGTGACGTCCTTGATGACGTCGGGACCGGTGATGAACATGTAACCCTGATCGCGGACCGCGACCACCAAGTCGGTCTGGATCGGCGAATAGACCGCTCCGCCTGCACATTTCCCGAAGATCAACGAGATCTCCGGGACCAGGCCGCGCAGCATCTCGTGGCGGCGGCCGAGTTCGGCGTACCAGGCCAGCGACGTCGCGGTGTCCTGGATGCGGGCTCCGGCCGAGTCGTTGATGCCGATGATCGGGCAGGCGGCCATGGCCACCCACTCCATCAGCTTGGCGACCTTGCGGCCGAACATCTCACCGACCGAGCCCTGGAACACCGTCTGGTCGTGGCTGAAGACGCCGACCGGCCGGCCGTTGATGGTGCCGTGACCGGTGACCACGCCGTCGCCGTAGAACGCGTTGGGGTCGCCGGGAGTCCTGGCCAGCGCACCGATCTCCAGGAAGCTGCCCGGATCGAGCAGCGCGTGGATGCGTGCCCGCGCGGAAGGAATGCCCTTCTTGTCGCGACGAGCCTTGGCCTTCTCGTCGCCGGGATCCTTGGCCAGTTCCAGCTTCGCGCGAAGGTCGGCGAGTTTCTCCGCCGTCGTGGTCGGGGGGTGGGCGGGAGATGATCCTGCGGGGTGGGTGGGAGACTCGGTTTCCGTCACGTCGCCTACTTAACCTTCTCGTCCTTTTCCGCTTCGATGCGGCTGATGGCCTCGCTCATGTGCGCGCCGACCTTGGCAATGTACGGCTCGTCGATGGCCTGGATGTGCTCGCCCCCGATGTGCACGATCTCGAGATCGTCGACGTATTCACCCCAGCCGCCGTCGGGCTTGCGGGTGGCGTACGCCGGCTCGAAGACGATGGCGTCATCGTGGTACCGGTCGGCCAGATACAGCGCGACGTGCCCGTCGTACGGCTGGACCTCGATGGTGGCCAGCGCCCGCTGATCCAGGTACGAGGTGCGCTGGTGCTCGATGATCCCGCCCGGGACCTGCACGCCGCTCTGAGCGACGGCGTCCAGCACGAACTTCACTTGGCCCTCGTCGTCGAGCTTCTCCAGTTCCTCATAGGGGATCTCGGGAATGTCGACGTTGAAGGTGCGCTGGGCGAACAGCGCGTAGCGGTCCCAGCGGGCCCGCATACCCTCCTTCGACTGATCGATCGGCTCGCCGGGCAGGGCCAGGTCGATGAGGCCGACGAACCGCACATCGGCGCCGGCACGCTTGAGACCGATCGCGCAGGCGTAGGCCAGCGCACCACCGAGTGACCAGCCGGCCAGCACGAACGGACCATCGTGCAGTTCCATCAGTTTGGGCACGTACTCGGCGGCCCGCTCCTCGATGGAGCCCTCGACACGCTCGATGCCGTACACCGGGACGTCTGCGGGCAGGCGCTTGATCAGCGGCTCGTAAACCACCGTGGACCCGCCGGCGGGATGGAACACGAACAGCGGCAGGGCATTCGAACCCTCGGGGGCCGCCCGCAGGGTGCGAACGAACCCGTCCACCACACCGTCTTCGAGCTGGTTGCGGACGTGGGTGGCCAGTTCCTCGATGGTCTCGGCCGATGTCACGTTCTCGACGGTGATGGTGCCCTCGGCGCGCTCGGACAGACGCTGCGCCATCTTCTGCGCCGCGTCGTCGTCGATGGACGGCAGCGGGTTGAAGATGCCTCCTGGCGACTTGCCGGTCACGATCGCCCACGTGGCGAACGTGACCCGCTCCGCCGCATCACGCGGGGGGACGTCGGCGCCGAGTGCCTCGGTGACGGCCTCCTGGGTGAGCACCTTGGCCGCGGCGGCAGCCGCGGTCGCGTTCGGCTTCGCGGGCTCAGTCTGCGGCGGCCCGCTGGGATCCGTTGGTGGCGGCGGGATCTCCAGATCCGCGGCAGGCGGCTCGGCCGGAGCCGCACCGGATGCCTCGGCCATCTTCTCGGCGAGCCGCTCCTCGAGCTCGGCCACCGTGGTGGCGCCGCCCATGAGCTCGGCCTGGGCCGCGGCGATCTCCTCGTCGGTCTGCGTCTTCTGGACTTCCGCCAGCTCCTGCACCTCGTCGCGGTGCTCGATGGCGTACGCGATCAACTTCTCGACGGCGTACAGGTTCGCGTCACGAACGGCGGTCAGCTGGATGGGCGGCAAGTCGAAGTCGTATTCGACGCGGTTCTTGATGCGCACCGCCATCAGCGAGTCCAGGCCCAGCTCGATCAGCGGCACCTCCCACGGCAGGTCCTCGGGCTCGTAGCCCATGGCCCCGCCGACGATGGCGCCGAGACGCTGCGCGATGGTCTCGCCGGAATCGGGCGACCACTTCGCGAAGCTGGCCGCGAGACCCGCACCGGCAGTGAGGTTGTCGCTCAGGATGGCCGCGTCGTCTTCCTCGACGACGGGGGCCAGCTCGACGGGCGCCGACTCGGTCACGGCCGCACCGGCGCCGACGGCGGTCGGCAGAGCGGTCACTTGGCCGGCACGCGTGACGATGGCGTCGTACACCAGCGTGAAGGACTCGTCGATGCGGGCGTGCACCTGCACCGTCGCGCCGCCGGGGTGGCGGGTCAGCGTGGTCACCAGGCGGGAATCGTCGGCCGGAACGGCACGCTGCTCGAAGGCAGTGAGCTTGGCATCCGGAATGACCTGCGTGGCAGCTGCTTTCACCAGCGTGGCGAGGTCGGTCGCGCCGCGCGGCGCGTACTCCCATACGTGCTTGCCGTCGGGCATCGCGACGTGCGAACCGGGGAGGAGCGAGGAACCGTCACCCGAGAACCGCACGTCGAGCCAGTGCGGCTTGCGCTTGAACCGGGTGGGCGGAATGTCGGCGTAGTCCCCACGGGCGAACATGGTCCGGAAGTCGAGGTCGTGACCGTGCACGAACAGCTGCGCCATGGCGTTGGCCATCGAGTCGACTTCGTCCTGCTTGCGCGCCAGCGTGGCGACGAGCTGCGCATCATGCAAACCAGCGCTGGCCGTTGTCAATCCAACCTGCATGAGCGCGACGGGGTTTGGCGCCAACTCGAGGAAGGTGGTGTGGCCGTTGTCGACGGCGTTGCGGATGCCGTGCGTGAAGTACACGCTGTGCCGCAGGCCCTTCTTCCAGTAGTCGACGTCGTGGATCGGCTCGCCGCCGGGCCGGATGAAGCCACCCTCGTGCACGGTGGAGAAGTAGGCGATCTTCAGCGGCTGCGGCTCGATGCCCTGCAGCTCGGCGGCCAGTTCACCGAGCAGCGGATCCATCTGCTGGGTGTGGCTGGCGCCCTTGGTCTGGAACTTGCGGGCGAACTTGCCCTCGGATTCCGCGCGGGCGATGATCGCGTCGACCTGCTCGGGCGGACCGCCGATCACCGTCTGGTTCGGGGCGGCGTACACGCACACCTCGAGGTCGGGGTAGTCCGAGAAGACCGTCTTGATCTCGTCGGCGGAGTACTCGACGAGCGCCATCAGCCGGATGTACTCGCCGAACAGCATGGCCTCGCCCTCACCCATCAGGTGCGAGCGCGAGCAGATGGTGCGGGTGGCGTCGGCCAGCGAGAGGCCACCGGCGAAGTATGCCGCCGCCGCTTCACCGAGCGACTGACCCACCACCGCAGCGGGTTTCGCACCGTGTGCCTTGAGAAGTTCGCCGAGCGCGACCTGGATGGCGAAGATCGTGACCTGTGTGGTCTCGATGCCGTAGTCCTTCGAGTCGTCCAGGATCAGCTCGACCACGGAGTAACCGAGTTCGTCCTGGACCAGGGCGTCGACCTTGTTGATCCACTCGGCGAAGATCTCGTCGCGCAGGTACAGGCTCTTGCCCATCTTGCGGTGCTGCGCACCGAATCCGGCCAGCACCCAGACCGGCCCATTGCTGACCGGGCCGTCGGCCGCGAGCACCAGCGGGCTCTGCTTGCCCTCGGCCAGCGCCCGCAGACCCTTGATCGCCTCGTCGTGGTCGTGGGCCAGCACCACCGCGCGGGAGCGGCCGTGGTTGCGCCTCGACAGCGACCGGCCGATCGACTCCAGCGACGACGCCTGGCCCTCCGGGCTTTCGATCCAGTCGGCCAGTTCGGCGGCCGTGGCACGCTTGCGCGAGGTCAGGAATCCCGAAACTGCCAGTGGAACAAGGGGTTTGGTCGGGTTCTCGGCCTGCTCCGCTTCGAGTTCCTCGCGCGCAATCTCGAGCAGGCGCAGCGCCTCGTCGGTCAGGCCGGGCAGCTCCGGCTCCGAGTCGTCCGCGGCGGCTGGCACGTCGAGACCGTCGTCATCATCGTCGATGAACTCGCCGTACTCGTCCATCCGGACGCCGCCGACGTACACCGCATCGGCATCGGCGGCGGCGGGCTTCTCGGCGACCTGTTCGGGTTCGGGTTCTGGCTCGACGAGATCGGACGGCAGCACCTCGCGCACCACGAGGTGGGCGTTGGCGCCACCGAAGCCGAAGCCGGACACACCGGCGATCGCGTGGCCGCTGTAGCGCGGCCAGTCGGTCACCGTGTCGTTGACCTTGATCCGGATGGCCTCGAAGTCGATGTAGGGGTTGGGCCCGGTGTAGTTGATCGACGGCGGCAGCTTGTCGTTGCGCAGCGACAGCGCCACCTTGGCCAGGCTCGCCGCACCGGCGGCCGATTCCAGGTGTCCCACATTGGATTTCACCGCACCGAGCAGGGCCGGCTTGTCGGCGGACCGGCCCTTGCCGATCACCCGGCCGAGCGCGTCGGCCTCGATCGGGTCACCGAGGATGGTGCCCGTGCCGTGCGCTTCGACGTAGTCGACGTTGCGCGGGTCGACGCCGGCGTCCTTGTAGGCCTTGCGCAGCACGTCGGCCTGGGCATCCGGGTTGGGCGCCAGCAGGCCGTTGGACCGGCCGTCGTGGTTGACGGCGCTACCCGCGATGACGGCGATGATCTCGTCGCCGTCGCGCCTGGCGTCGGCGACGCGCTTGAGCACCATCATGCCGCCGCCCTCGGAGCGGGCGTAACCGTCGGCGTCCTGGGAGAACGACTTGATCCGGCCGTCGGGCGCCAAAACGCCACCGACCTCGTCGAACCCGATGGTGACCAGCGGGGTGATCATCGCGTTCACGCCACCGGCGAGCACTACGTCGGCGTCACCGGCGCGCAGCGCCTTCACGCCCTCGTGCACGGCGACCAACGACGACGAGCATGCGGTGTCGATGGCCATCGACGGCCCGCGGAAGTCGTAGAAGTACGACACCCGGTTGGCGATGATCGAGCTGGTGGTTCCGGTGATCGCGTAGGGGTGCGCGGTGGAGGCATCGGCCACCGACAGGAAGCTGTAGTCGTTGTTGGACGCGCCGACGTAGACGCCGACGGTCTGACCGCGCAGGCTCGACGCGGGAATCCTGGCGTTCTCCAACGCTTCCCACGTCAGCTCGAGCGCCATCCGCTGCTGCGGATCGATGTTGTCGGCTTCCATCTTCGACAGCGCGAAGAACTCGGCGTCGAAGCCCTTGATGTCGCTGAGGTAGCCGCCCCGGGTGCGCGCCCGCGCGACGCGCTCGGCGATGCGCGGCTCGCTGAGGAACTCCTCCCAGCGACCCTCCGGCAGGTCGGTGATGGCGTCGCGACCCTCGAGCAGGGCCTGCCACATCTCGTCGGGGGTGTTGATGTCGCCGGGGAAGCGGGTGCCGATGCCGACGATCGCAGATATCGTCGACTTCTTGGGTGCGCGACCAGTCCTCGCCCTCGACGAACTCCTCTTCGGGCTCGCCCTCGATGATCACGGTGGCCAACGACTCGATCGTCGGATTCCGGAACACGACGGTGGCCGTCAGCGTCACGCCGGTGAGGTCTTCGATGTCACTGGCCATCGCGACCGCGTCACGCGACGACAGCCCGAGCTCGACCATCGGCGTGGACTCGTTGATCGAGTTCGGCGACTGCCCCGTGGCGTTGGCGATCCACTTGCGCAGCCACTCGCGCATCTCGGGCACGGTGAGGTCGGTCCGTGGCTGGCCCTGGCCTGCCTCTGGGTTCTCGGCGTCAGTCATCTTCTACTCATCACTTTCGCCGCTGCGCGGCTTGGATCGCGGTCAGTCCGCTTGATCGGGGAACGCGTTGGCCACCTTGCCGGTGCGCAGCGACCCATCGAGGTAGGCCGAACGGCATGCGCGCCGGCCGATCTTTCCGCTGGACGTGCGGGGAATCGCCCCCGCAGGCGTGAGCAGGACGTCGCGCACGGTCACACCGTGCCGGACGGCGATCGCCGCCCGGATGTCGTCCACCACCGGAGTCAGGTCCATCTTGTGCGCGCCGGGCGCACGCTCGGCGACGATGACCAACTGCTCGCTGGAGTCGTCGGGGTCGCGCTTGAGGCCCGCGTGGGCGTTGTCGAACACCTCGTCGGGCAGCTGGTTGGCGGGCACCGAGAACGCCGCGACGAAGCCCGTCCGCAGTGCGCGGCTGGCCTCCTGTGCGGAGTACTCCAGATCCTGCGGATAGTGGTTGCGGCCGTCGATGATCACCAGGTCCTTGACGCGCCCGGTGATGTAGAGGTCGCCTTGGTAGAAGGCGCCGTAGTCGCCGGTGCGCACCCAGGTCGCGTCGTCCGTCGCGCCTTCGGCGTGGGACGGATTGGTCCGCGACTTGAGGATGTTTTGAAAAGTCGCGACGGTCTCTTCCGTTTTGCCCCAGTAACCGGTACCCATGTTCTGGCCGCTGATCCAGATCTCGCCGATCTGCCCGTCGGGCAGCTCGCTGGCCGACTCGGCGTCGACGATGGTCGCCCACTCGGCGATGCCGACCTTGCCCGCCGACGCCTGAGCGACGGCCTTCGGCGAATCGTCGGGCACCTCGACGAAGCGGTGGTTGTTCAGCTCGTCGCGATCCACCGAGATGATCTTCGGCGGCTCGTTGGCCGGAGTCGTCGAGACGAACAGGGTCGCCTCGGCCAGGCCATAGGACGGCTTGAGCGCCACCGGCTTGAACCCGTACGGGTTGAACGCCTCGTTGAACCGGCGCACGGTCGCAGCCGAGATCGGCTCGCTGCCGTTGAGCACCGCCTTGACGTTGGACAGGTCCAACGGCGGCTCGCCGTCCTTGGGGAGGCCACGCGCGGCGGCGTGATCGAAGGCGAAGTTGGGGGCCACCGAGATGACGCCACCGATGTCACCGGGCTTGCGGGCCATCTCGCGGATCCAGCGGCCCGGCCTGCGCACGAATGCCGCCGGCGTCATGAACGTGACGTAGTGGCCGATCATCGGCGCCACCAGCGCGGTGATCAGGCCCATGTCGTGGAAGAACGGCAACCAGGAGACCCCGCGGTCACCCTCCTCGCCGTCGAGCGCCTCGATGACCTGAACGACGTTGGTGGCCAGGTTGAGGTGAGTGATCTGCACGCCGGTCGGGATGCGCGTCGAGCCCGAGGTGTACTGCAGGTAGGCGATGGTTTCGGTGCTGATGTCGACGTGTTGCCACGTGGCGCCGACCTCGTCGGGCACGGCGTCGACGGCGATGACGCGCGGGCGCTGGTTGGCCGGGCGGCTGCGGAAGAACTTCCGGACGCCCTCGGCCGCGTCGGTGGTGGTCAGGATCGCCGTCGGCTGGCAGTCGTCGAGCACCGCGTGCAGCCGGCCGACGTGCCCGGGCTCGGACGGGTCGAACAACGGCACCGCGATGCGGCCGGAGTAGAGCGCGCCGAAGAAGGCGACCATGTACTCCAGGTTCTGCGGGCAGAGGATCGCGACCCGATCGTTCGGCTCGGTCACCTGCTGCAACCGGGCCGCGACGGCCTTGTTGCGGATGCTGAAGTTGGCCCAGTTCAGATCGCGTTCGACACCGTCGCGCTCGGTCGAGAAGTCGAGGAACCGGTAGGCGAGCTTGTCGCCGCGCACCTTCGCCCACTTCTCGACGTGGCGGACCACGCTGCCGTTGTCGGGAAACCTGAGAAGTCCGTCCTTTAGGAACGGATTGTGGAATCCCATTTCACTCTCCTGTCAATGCACATCGTCACGGTTTCGCTCCGCACGGAGTATCCGGCCGACGCGCTGTCGTTCGGCCGTCACATACGCCAAACCCCGAGAATCGTACCGGGGTGAAGCCATCGGCCCCGGGATCACTGGTCAGACACTCTCTGGATGCCTCACACGGCGTCTGATCGGGTTCCCTCGGGTCGATGCCGAACCCTACTCTTACGTTTCTCTTAATGTTAGGTGAGCCCCCGTCGGAGGCCAAATCGTTGGCGGGATCTTTACTCAACCGTGTTTCGGGTGAGGCGCGTTCTCGATCAGGCCCTGCGCCCACGACAACGTCCACTGCGGAGCGGTCTTGCCGTCCAGCGTCCAGAACTCCGGGGTGTTGTACAACGCGTGCACCGGCGCACCCGCGCCACCGCTGAGTGTCTCCAGCGTCTTCGGCAGATTGATGATCGAGAACGCCGATGTCGGTGCGGCGCAGATCAGGTCGCCCCGCGCGCAGATCTCGTTGGTTCGGTCGTTGAGCGTCCCGAAGCCGCCGGGCCGCGGTCCCGTCATCGAAAGGCCGAGCGACGACAGGGTGGGCACCTCGGCCAGCGTGATCTCGGCGCCCTGACCGTCCGGGTTCGGGCCGATGTCCTGCCCGACGGCGTCCTGCCTTCGACCGTCGGCGATCAACGTCACACCGAGCACCAGATCCTCGTCGATGGGGCCGCGGCCGTTTCCGATGTCGCTGGCGATGTCGCCCGCGATCACCGCACCCTGCGAGAAGCCGACGATCACGTAACTGGTCAGCGGACAGCGCTCGTTCATCGCGGTCAGCTCGGCGATCGCGGCGCGGGTGCCCTCGGCGCGACTGTCGTTGTACGACATCTGCTTGTCCGCCGAGAACGGATTGTGGAACTGCGCGGTGTACGGAACCGTGAACTGCGCAAGGCGACCACTGTCGAAGGCGTCACGCAGCGGGTTGGTCACGTTGAGCAGCAACGCAATCGGGAACTGCGTCGGATTCAGCGGGTCGAGCTGCGGCGAGGACTCCCACGTGCCGGGGATCGACATCAACTGGACGTCGGGGCAGTCCGCACTCTGGTATTCCGGCCGCGGCTTGCGCTGCCCGCTGGTCGGCGGGACGGCCGTCGGAGGGCTGGCACTGGGCGGCACGGCGCTCGGCGGCGTTTCGGGCTGGCGCAGCCAGACCACCACCGCGGCGACCACGACGGCCACCAGCACGGCGACGGCCCCGGCGGCAGCCAGGGCGAGGATGCGGTGACGCTTGCGTCGGGTGGTGGGCATGTTCTCCTGCTAGCAGAGTCGTTCGGTGGCGATGCGAATGTAGTCGGCAGTGGCGGAATTGACCTCACCCACCGGTGGGGCCTGCGAGCTGCCGTGGGCGTCGCGGACGTCGCCGCGCACCATCGGCAGCACGAAGTCCCACACCGCCTGGTCGCTCTGTTCCGCGGCCTTGGCCTGGCACACGTACGAGCCGATGCTCAGCGCCAGCAGTTCGGTGGACGGTTGCACGCCCGCAGCGGTGAGCGCATCGAGGTACCCGCGCTGCCGTGGCGTCGCGTGCAACGCCTCGGACGGGCCGTCGCCCTGTCCCGGTGGCTGCGCGATGGGCTGCGCACCGGACCCCGCAGGAGCGGTCTCCGAGGTCGCCACCCCGATGGTGGCGAGCATGCTGTCGCTCATCCCGCAACCACTTACCAGCAACGCCGCGCAGGCGACCGTGCCTAGGGTGCGGTAACGGGGCAGCCCCTTTGCCAGGCCTGCTGCCGGCCCTACCTCGTATCGCACGTCTCCAAGGTACCGGCAGATTCGCCGGGCCCGGTTTCGCACTTTGCCAGCTGTTGCCTACTTGATCGCTGCGGCGAGATCGCCTGACAATGCCGCGAGCTGCGGACCCCAGCTCGACCAGTCATGGTTACCGCCCGTGGGGAAGTCGAAGTGCCCGTTGTGGCCACCAACCGCGCGGTAATGCTGGTAGAAGGTGCGGTTGCTGCCCTGCGCCTGATCGCAGTAGCCGATCATCGCGGCGGGATCGCTGCACTCCAGCGTCGACGGGCTGAACACCCACAACCGCGTGTTGTTGTCGGCGAGCAGTTGCACGTGCACGTCGGGGTCGTGCCACTTCCACCGGCCGAGTTGTGGCAAACCCCACATGTTGCGGGTATCGACCCCGCCCCACTGGGCCAGGCCTGCCGTGATGGCGCCGTTCAACGCAGTCTGCGACGGCGTCAGGAAGCCCGACATCGATCCGGCGTAGCGGTACCGGTCGGGGTGGAACGCCGCCATCATCAAGGCGCCGGTGCCGCCCTGCGCCGCGCCGACGATGCCGTGGCCGCCGGGTGCGAGGCCCTTATTGGCCGCCAGCCAGTCCGGCAGCTCGCTGGACAGGAAGGTCTCCCACTGGCGGCCGCCGTCCTGCTCCCAGTTCGTGTAGAGGCTCCATGCGCCGCTGGCCGGGGCGGCAACGGACACGCCCTTGCCCGCGAACGTGTTCATCGCATTGCCCGCCGTCACCCAGTTGCTCACCGGGTCACCCGCGTTGAACGCGTCGAGCAGGATGACGGCGTGCGGTCCACCGGCCTGGAATGCCACCGGGATGTCGCGTCCCATCGCGCCCGAGGGCACCATCAGGTACTCGACGCCTTCCGCCGTCGCCGTGACCGGAGAAGCCGACCACAGCCCCGCGGCCAGCACCACGGTCACGATCGCTCGCAAGAACCCACGCATCTACGCCACCTCACGTCGTTTGGCTGCCCCGCCGCAAGGTAGTGAACCACATCACCGCGACGGGCCGCGCCCGAAACGAGCGACGGCGGCGACCCCCGAAGGGATCGCCGCCGCCTTAGTCGTTCTGGTCGTTACGCCGTCGGCGTAGCGCCAAGCACCCGCTGGATGTCGGGCTTCATCTGCTGAAGCTGCGAGCCCCAGTAGCCCCAGCTGTGCGTGCCGTTCTGCGGGAAGTTGAACACGGCGTTCTTGCCGCCCGCGGCGATGTAGTTCTGCTGGAAGGTCTTGTTCGTCCGCAGGGTGAAGCCCTCGAGGAACTTCGCGTTGAACAGGTTGCCCGAGCTGGTGCCCGCGTCGAGATCCGACGGGGTGCCGTCACCGCAGTACACCCAGAGGCGGGTGCCGTTGCCGACCAGCGTTGCCATGTTGACCATCGGGTCGTTGCGCTTCCACGCCGGGTCGCTCGACGGGCCCCACATGTCCTCGGACTTGAAGCCGCCCGCGTCGCCCATGGAGATGCCGACCAGCATGGGCCACCAGCCCTCGGACAGGTTCAGGAAGCCCGACAGCGATGCTGCGTACTGGAACTGGCCCGGGTGGTAGATCGCCAGCGTCATCGCGGCGGAGCCTGCCATCGACAGACCAACCGCAGCGGTCCGGCTCGAGTCGACGCCGTTGTTCGCAGCGAGGTAGGCGGGGAGCTCCGATGTGAGGAACGTCTCCCACTTGTAGGTCTGGCAGCCGCCGCCCTTGCCACAGGCCGGCTTGTACCAGTCGCTGTAGAAGCTGGACTGGCCGCCGACCGGCATGACGACCGAAAGGCCGGAGTTGAGGTACCACTCGAACGCCGGGGTGTTGATGTCCCAGCCATTGAAGTCATCTTGCGCACGCAGGCCGTCCAGCAGGTACACGGCAGGCGAGTTCGGGCCGCCACTCTGGAACTGGATCTTGATGTCGTGGCCCATGCCCGCGGACGGCACAGCCAGGTACTCGACCGGCAAACCGGGGCGGGAGAATGCGCCAGCAGTCGCCGAGCCGCCGACGACGCCGATCAGTCCGGGCAGGGCGGCAGTTGCTACAGCCGCGACCGCGAGACGGCGCGCCAACTTTCCAACGAAACTCATACTTCTACATATCCAATCTGTCGTATGCCGCACGGCAGACCTGCTGCGTGCCCATGTAGTGAACCACACCTGTGTGCGATCCCTCATGTCGTGGATGTGACATCCCTGGTCGCCGCTCAGCCATTGAGGGTGGCAATCAGGTCGGGCTTGAGGGCTTGCAATTGCGTGCCCCAGTAAGCCCACGAATGGTTCCCAGCGGGTGGGAATTGGAAGGTGGCGTTCGTGCCGCCTGCCGATGCGTACTTCTCCTGAAATCGTTTGTTGCTGCCAATGGCCAGTGATTCCAAGCTGTTTGCGTTGAACGACTGACCTGGGTCGACGTTCTCGTCGAGGGGGCCGCCGCCCGGAGCGCAGTAGATCCACAGTCGGGTGCCGTTGCCCACGATTCGGGCGACCTGCTGGACCGGATCGTTGCGCTTCCACGCGGGATCCCACGGCGGGCCCCACATGTTGTCGACGTTGTATCCACCGGCGTCGAGCATGGCGACGCGGATGGCTTGTTTCATGAAGAGCGTGGAGGGGTTCAGGAAGCCCGACAGAGACGCCGCGTACCTGAACTGAGCGGGGTGGTACGCCGACAGGATCAGCGCAGCGCCTCCGGCCATCGACAGGCCGACGACGCCGTTGCCTGTGGGCGAGACCTGCTTGTTGGCGGCCAGCCACTGCGGCAGCTCGGCCGTGAGGAAGGTCTCCCACTTATAGGTATAGGTCTGGTTGTTGAAGCTCGACGGTGAGTACCAGTCGGTGTAGAAGCTGGACTGCCCGCCGACCGGCATCACCACCGCGACGCCCGAGTCGAAGAACCACTCGAAGGCAGCGGTGTTGATGTCCCAGCCGTTGAAGTCGTCCTGGGCGCGCAGTCCGTCGAGCAGGTACACGGCCTTGGCGGGCTGCGGTGCTCCCGCCGGGGCGGCTGCGGGCTGATACTGCACGCGGATGATCCGGCCCATCGCCGCGGAGTAGACGTCGAGGTACTCGACGGGCAGCCCTTCGCGGGAGAACGCCGCCGCGGTCGGGGTGGCGTCCGTGACGTTGCCGATGGTGGTGAACACGGGCAACGCCAATGCGATGGCCAATCCCGCCGACAGGCGTCGGGTCGCCCGTCCCACGGCGGCGAAACGCAAAGTCCCGAACCGCAAAGTCCTACGCATCTACTGCTCTGACCATCCAATTTCTCGTGTCCGGCGCCGCCCGCGGCACAGCTCGTGGCAAGGGGTGAGTCAACTGACTGCTTATCGCCTCAACATGGCCGGACCGTTACTCGCGGCGTAACCAAAGCAGAAAACCCGGCCGCCGGACAAATCGTCGAGACGTCCGTCACGGCCCCGTCGCGGGCAGACCGGTGTACGGGCGCCCTTCGGAGGAGGTGGCTCGAGACCGCATCGGGCCAGCTCGTAGAGCGGAACGCGATCGATGCGGTACTGGGTCAACTGCGCGGCGTGCAGGACGTTCGACAGGAACCGCCGAGGACCCATCGGGCCGCGCACCGCGTTGAGCATCGCGTCGGTCGCCGGGCACTTCAGCGCGACCTCGGCCTGGGCGATCCAGTCCTCGTCGAGATACGAAGGGATGAACGGATATTCCTTCAGGAACGGCCCCTCGGCCACGGCCCAGTCCGGGAACAGGTTCTTGTCGTGACCGATCCGGCCGTCGTCGAGCCTCGCCGTGTGCGCCGCCAACGGGTTGGCCAACCCGATCTGGTCGATCACCCGCACGTCGAGCCCGACGTTCATGCCGAGCATGCCGAGGTTGGTGAAGAACACCGTGTGCGGCCCGATCTGGTCCTTCACGGGCGGCGCGCCGGGTGGTGGCGGAGGCGGAGGTATGGCAGGTACGACGTCCCACTGGTCGTAGTTGCCGGATGGCAGCAGCAGTGCCCCGTCGGGCGTGTTGTCGATGGCGGTGAGGACCGCACGCATCCGCGGATAGTCCAAATAGTCTGCCGCAGTGAGGGGATGCGCGTGGCCGGTGGCCTGGGCGTAGAAGCGGCGCTCGTCGACGATTCCCGTATAGGTGACCCGGGTGGCGTCCGACCCCATCCCCGGTGAATTAGCCGCCCACACCGACCAACCGGTGACGGCCAGCCAGATCACGCTGGTGGCGCCGGCCAGCGCGTAACCGGTCGCCCGGCCGATCCTGCTGCCGTCGGGCAGCACGATGGGTATGACCGCGACTGGCAACAGCAGACAGAACAGCGGGGTCAACAGCACCCTGCCGTGCATGAAGTCGCCACCCTGACGGACCCAGTAGATGCCCTGCACCAACCCGCTGAAGAGCATGAAAAGGATGACGGCAGGCGGACTTTGGACGGTCCGCGCGAGGCGGCCGTAGCCGCGCGGAATCTGGTGGCGCGTCCACCACGGCATGGTCCTCGACGCGAACAGCACCAGTCCGATCGCCGCGAGCAGCATGACCGGCGCCCACAGCAAGTAGGGCTTGTTGAAGTTGGTCAGGTACGCGAAGCCCTGTTCCCACTTCGAACCCGTCGCGTCCTTGGCGATTGCCGTGCCGGGCACCAGCAGTCCGTAGTAGCCCATCCGGAATATCTGGTACAGCACCGGGAGCAGCCCACCGGCCACCACGATGAGCAGTCGTCGATGCCAGCCGCGCGCGGCGACGAGCATCATCACCAGCGCCAGCCCGCCGATCAGCGCCAGTTCGGGTCGCACCAGCACGCTCAGCCCCGCGACGAACGCCAGCCATCCGTCGAAGGCGCGGCTGACCGCGTTCTGTTCCGGCCCTCCACCGGGGACGACGGGCTGGCGCAGCGCCTGCGACCAGCACACCATCATCCACCACAGCAGGCCGAGATAGGCCAGCACCAAACCGTTTTCGAGCCCGGAGGTGGCGAAGTCGCGGGCAGGCGGGATGGCGATGTAGACCACGGCTCCAGCGGGCAGCAACAGGGCTCGCCGCCCACGCAGCCCTGGCGCGTACAGCCTGCCGGTGCCGAGCATGGCGAACACGATGCCGAGCACGCTGAGGGTCAACGCCAGTGTCAGCACGACGTACTCGAGTTGCGTCGAACCGCCGATCCATCCGCCAAGCGTGACCAGGTAGGTCCACACCGTGGACGTGTTGGCCTCCACCCGTTCGCCCTTGTTGAACACGGGACCGTTGCCCGCCAGCAGGTTTCGCACGGTGCGCAGCACGATCAGGCCGTCGTCGGCGATCCAGCGGCGCTGCCAGGCGCCCCAACCGAACAACCCCGCGGTCACCAGCACGCTCACCCAGAGGCTGATCCGGACCGTGACGTCGTAGGGGAACGCCGGCCACGCGGCCGGGCGTCGACGGATGCGATCAGCTGAAGTAGACGGCGGCACCAATGGTTCCGATCAACGCCACGCCGAGCAGCTGCAGCACGCGGTCGCGCAGCACGATCTCCTCGGGCTCACCCGCCATGCCGCCGTCGACGTCGACGGCGTAGCGCAGGATCGCGATGGTGAACGGGATCATCGACACGGCGAACCAGGACCCGTCGGTGATGCGGTCGCGCTCGAATGCCCACAGTCCGTAACACACCACCACGGCGGTCGCCGACAACGTCCAGACGAACCGCAGATAGGTGCTGGTGTAACTCTCCAGCGACTTGCGGATCTTGGCACCGGTGCGCTCGGCGAGTTGGAGTTCGGCGTAACGCTTTCCGGCTGCCATGAACAGTGAACCGAAGGCCATGACGAGCAGGAACCACTGTGACAGCGGGATGTCCGCGGCCGCGCCGCCAGCGATGGCGCGGATCAGGAAGCCCGACGACACGATGCAGATGTCCAGCACCGCTTGATGTTTGAGCCCGAAGCAGTAGGCCAGCTGGATCGCGATGTAGATCGCGATCACGAGCGCCAGGTTCGGTGTGGTGAACCAGGAGATGACCAAGGCCGTGGCGGCCAGCGCCGCGGCGAGCCCGTAGGCCAGTCCGACGGGGACCACGCCGGCGGCGATCGGGCGGAACCTCTTGGTGGGGTGCTCGCGGTCAGCCGCGACGTCGCGAGCATCGTTGATGAGATAGATCGACGAGGCGGCGAAGCTGAACGCGACGAAGGCGATGCCGACGTTGATCACCACGTGCCGGTAGTCGTACTCGACGTTGCCGCCGAGGGCGAACAGCGGCGCGACGAGGACCAGCAGGTTCTTCACCCACTGGCGCGGCCGCAATGCCTTGATGATGCCGGTAGCCAGATTCTTCGGCGGGCCGGCCACCGACTCGGCTTGCTCGGTCATGCGGGCCCACCTGTCTCCCCGCGGTCGGCAATGGCACCGACCGTCTTCGCCACGACCGCACCGACCGCCACGCCGGTCACGACGTCGGTCGGGTAGTGCACGCCAAGCACCAAGCGCGACAACGCCATCGGCGGCACGAGAAGCCACGGCAAGGGCAGTCCGGTCGCGCGGGCCAGCAGGATGGACGCCGCAGTGGTCGAGGTGGCGTGCGCGGACGGGAAGCTCAGCCTGCTCGGCGTGCCGACGTTCACGGCGATCGCCGGGTGATGCGGGCGCTCACGCCTGACGATCCGCTTGATCACCACCGCGGACGCGTGCGCCAGGAAGGCGCCGCCACCGGCGGCCAACCACATCCGCCTGCGCTGCGGCACGAGCAGTGCGCCAAGCAGCGAGACGGCCACCCATCCTGCGCTGTGTTCACCGAAGTGCGAAAGGGCGCGGGCGCCGCTCAACACTCCGGGCCGACTGGCGATGCCCTGCTGGACGGCGACCAGCACTGCGTCCTCACCCCGCGGGGCCGCGGTCTCGGCAGGGTTCACCTTCGCGAAGCCTGTGAGGCCCCGGGAAGCAGGACGGTCTCCCACTTCTGCTTGCTCGTCAGCACGGGCAGCGCTTCGCGGTAGACCTTGCGCATCCGGTTGAACTTGCGGATCAGCTTCAGTTGTCGGCGCGTCGACTCGCGAAGCAGCTCGAACATCTTCGCGCGGTCACGCTGCCGGTACACCACGCCGCGACCGTCGGCGGTGGTGACGGTGACGCCGTCGACGACGCACAGCGAGAACCAGCGGGCGTCCTGCGTCGCCACGTTGATCTGTGGACGCCGATGATGCTCGGGGTCGTGCTGCTTCAACTGGTGGCTGACGCCGCGCGCGAGGCGCACCGCGATGGCCGGCGGTTTGGTCGGGATCTTCACCTTCTTGCGTCGCTTGTCGGACGGCGGCGGCAGGGCTGTCGCGCCGGGCAGCACGACCGCGTCGGGGAACTCCTCACGCATCCGACGCACGTCGGGCAGCGCGGACTCGAGGATCGAGAAGATGTGCTCGGGCCCGGCGAGGAAGTCGTCCATCGCCTTGTTCTGGATGGCGACGGTCGAATATTCCAGGCAGAGAAGGTGTTTGATGGTCGCCTTCATGTGGCTGGCGACGAGTCCGCGGATGGGACCGTCCCAGTGCATGGCGGCGACCACGAGCCGGTTGCGCAGGTGGAAGTAGGCCTGCCAGTCGATGGCGTCGTCCTTGTCGCTCCACGCCATGTGCCAGATTGCGGTGCCGGGCAGGGTGACCGTGCCGTAGCCGTGCTCGGCGGCGCGCAGGCCGTAGTCGGCGTCGTCCCACTTGATGAACAGCGGCAGGGGCTGACCGAGCTCCTCGGCGACCTGCCGCGGGATCATGCACATCCACCAGCCGTTGTAGTCGACGTCGATGCGACGGTGCAGCAGCTTGCTTCGCGGATTCTCTTCGTCGTTGAGCGGATACTTCGCGAAGTTGTGGTCGTACTCCGTGTTGATCGCGTTGGTCCACATGAAGTTCTCTTGGTCGACGATCTCGCCCATGACGTGCAGGTGCGACGGCTCCTGCAGGTTGAGCATCTGACCGCCAACGAGCAAGGGCGACTTGGCGAAGCGGTTCATCGCCAACGCCCGCAGGATCGAGTCCGGCTCGATGCGGATGTCGTCGTCCATGAACAGGATCTGTTCGCAGTCGGTGTTCTTCAGCGCCTCGTACATCACCCGGCTGTAGCCGCCAGAGCCACCGAGGTTGGGCTGGTTGTGGATCGTCAGCCGATTGCCAAGCGGCGCAGCGGCTTCCGCGAATCCCGGGTGATCGACGGCCTTCTTGGTGCCCTGGTCCGACACGATGACGGCGCCAATCACCTCGTCCACCAAGGGATCCGACGTGAGGGTGGCCAGCGCGTTGACGCAGTCCGAGGGCCGGTTGAAGGTCGGAATGCCCACCGCGATGCTGGCTCGGCCCGGGGCCGCCACCGGCGCGTACCAACCCGCGCTGTGCACGGTGACCTTGGTGTCGGTGGTGATGTCGAACCAGATCCAGCCGCCGTCCTCGAACGAGTCGAGGCCGATCTCGAACTCGACGAAGGCGGGCTCGGTGGTGTCGCCGCTGGATACCGGTGCTCCCCCGACCGTGATCCTGGCGCCGGTGGCCTTGGAGCGGTAGACGTCGACGCGGGCCGTGCCGGTGAGCTCGACGCGCAGCACCACGGACTCGAGGATCGACCAGCGTCGCCAGTAGCTCGCCGGGAACGCGTTGAAGTACGTCGCGAACGACACCTCGGACTCCGCGCCGATCTCCAGGCTGGTGCGCGTCGGCGGATGCGCACGGCGGGCGTTGGTTTCGGATTCCTCGATGTACAGCTTGCGCACGTCCAGCGGTTCGCCGGGACGCGGCAGGATGACGCGCGACAGCAAGCTGACCGCACGGGTCTGCTCGGCGCTCAGCGCGCCGGACGGAATGTCGCTCATGCTGGGCCACTTTCGTCTTGGGCAAGCGGCGCACCATCGACGAGGTGCGGCGCCAGGGTGTTGTCGTACATGTTCAGCGCACTGGCGATCGCCATGTGCATGTCGAGGTACTGGTAAGTGCCGAGCCGACCGCCGAACAGCACCTTGGCCGACGCCGTCTCCGCCTTGGCCCTGGCGCGGTACGTCGCGAGCAGCTCGCGGTCGGCTTCGGTGTTGATCGGATAGTAGGGCTCGTCCTCGTCGTCGGCGAACCGGGAAAACTCCCGCATGATCACGGTCTGGTCCGTCGGATACGCCCGCTCCGGATGGAAGTGCCGGAACTCGTGGATGCGGGTGTAGGGCACGTCGGGGTCGTTGTAGTTCATGACCGGCGTGCCCTGGTAGTCGCCGGTGGGCAGGACTTCGAGTTCGAAGTCCAGCGTGCGCCAGCCAAGGCGTCCCTCGGCGTAGTCGAAGTAGCGGTCCAGTGGCCCGGTGTAGACCACCGGCGCGTTGGGGTTCTCTGCGCGCAACGCGTCCCGCACGTCGAACCAGTCGGTGTCGAGCCGCACCTCGATGCGCTCGTCGGAGGCCATGTTCTCAAGCCACGCGGTGTAACCGTCCGCGGGCAGGCCCTCATAGGTGTCGTTGAAGTACCGGTTGTCGAAGGTGTAGCGCACCGGCAGCCGGGCGATGTTCGCCGCTGGCAGTTCCTTGGGGTCGGTCTGCCACTGCTTGGCGGTGTAGCCCTTGACGAACGCCTCGTAGAGCGGCCGCCCGATCAACGAGATGGCCTTTTCTTCGAGGTTCTGTGCGTCGGAGGTGTCGATCTCCGCGGCCTGCTCGGCGATCAACGCCCTGGCCTCGTCGGGTGTGAAGTAGCGGCCGAAGAACTGGGACACCAGCCCCAGCCCCATCGGGAACTGGTAGGCCTGGCCGTCGTGCATCGCGTACACCCGGTGTTGGTAACCGGTGAATTCGGTGAACTGCCGCACGTAGTCCCACACCCGCTTGTTGGACGTGTGGAACAGGTGGGCACCGTATTTGTGCACTTCGATGCCGGTCTGCGGCTCCGCCTCGGAGTACGCGTTGCCGCCGATGTGCGGGCGACGGTCAACCACGAGCACACGCTTGTTGAGCTGTGTCGCCACGCGCTCGGCGATCGTGAGACCGAAGAAGCCGGAACCGACGACGAAGAGGTCGAAGGGACCGGCTGGGAGGGGCGCAGCGACCGGGGAAGAAGGAGCTGTCATCGGCAGCAAGGGTATCCGACTCGTGCGTCCGCCCCCGAATGCGTCGGCGGCCCGCCGCAATGTGACAGCCGCCCCGCCGCAGGTCGCAATTCGCTCACGATTCCGCATCGTCACTCTAGAAGCACCAGTCACATCCGTACCATCGACCACGTCGGTATTGACGGATTCCACCAGGGGTTCGTCGGCCGGCAGACCGCACGCACGAGCACTAAACACACGTAGTCCATATTTTGAGGAGACTTCCGTGCCGAACCGACGTCGACGCAAGCTCTCGACAGCCATGAGCGCAGTCGCCGCCCTGGCCGTCGCAAGTCCAGTAGCAATTGCCGCACTTTCCGACGCGTCCACCAGCACCAACGCCGCACCACAACACCGCGAGTTCGTCCAGGCCGCCCTCGTCACCGATCTGCCCAATGAGCTGCTCGGTGCGCTGTCGCAAGGCCTCTCGCAGTTCGGGGTCAATCTGCCGCCGATGCCCACGGGCATCCTGACGGGTTCCGCGCCGACGTCACCGACGACGCTGACGTCACCGGGCTTGACCAGCCCCGGCCTGACCAGTCCTGGCCTGACCGCACCCGGCTTGACCAGTCCTGGCCTGACCACCCCGGGCCTGACGGCTCCGCCGCTGACCACACCGGGTCTGACGACTCCAGGTCTGACCACTCCGGGGCTCACCACTCCGGGTCTCACCACCCCGGGGCTGACGACGCCTGGCCTCACCACACCGGGCCTGACGACGCCAGGTCTCACGACGCCTGGGCTGACCACCCCGGGCCTGACCAATCCGGCGTTGACCAACCCCGCGTTGACCAGCCCGGCCGGCTCACTTCCGGGCCTGACCACGCCTAGCGCGACGACCGGCCTGCCCGGCGTCAACGAGATTCCGATCGCCGACCCGATCGGGCTCGACCCGTTGGGTGGCGGCGCCGGCTCCTACCCGATCCTCGGTGACCCGTCACTCGGGATGCCTGCCGCCACCGGCGGCGGCAGCGGAGGTTTGCTCGGCGATCTGTCGAGCGCCGCCCAGACGCTCGGTGCCAGCCAGGCCATCGATCTGCTCAAGGGCATGGTGATGCCCATGATCACCGGAGCCATCCAGTCGGGAGCCGCTCCTGCGGCCGCGGCTGCGGCGGCGCCTGCGCCCGCCTAGGTCCTGTAACGAAACGGCACCGCAGAAGCCGGATGTTGGCTCTGCGGTGCCGTTGCAGGTATGACGCGCAAGATTCATAGCCACGGAATTCGTGTCGAAACTCTGGTAACAGCTGCCCCATACGTAACATCAGGCCGTGCTGTATCGCCGCAACCTGCCGTCGCTGCTGTTCTCAGCGGTGGTGGCAACGGTCGTGATGTTGCCTTGGGCCCTTGATGGGTTGCCCGGCGACCACGCCGATCGGACGCTGGCGAGCACCCCCTTGATCGTCGAACGACCGCTCACCGGTGTCGGTGGCGGCGAGACCATTCGCGAGGTACATCAGGAGACGCCGTTCTCCCTGGTGGCGCTGACCGCCGAGGATCTGACCGGCACGTCGGCGCGCGTCCGCGCGAAGCAGGCCGACGGCTCGTGGGGTCCGTGGTTCGCCACCGGCGCCGTCGACGGCGGCGGCGATGGGCCTGCCTTGCGGGCCGGCACCGATCCCATCTACGTCGGCCGCACCACGGCCGTGCAGATCGCCGTGACCAGACCATCCGGCGTCGCTCCGTCCGGGCCCGCGCCCGCAGGCGCCGCCAAACCCGGACTCGGTTACGTGCCCGCCAACGTCGAGCAGCCGTTCGCACAGAACCTCAATGCCGTCCTGATCAGCCCGCCGCAGTCACCGGTCGACGGGCAGTTCACACCGCCGACCGCCCTGCCTGCGCCCGGCGAGGCGCCCCCCATCATCAGCCGAGGCCAGTGGGGCGCCGACGAGGCCCTGAGGTGTGGAAACACCGTGTACGACAACGGAGTTCGTGCCGGCGTCGTGCACCACACCGCGGGCAGCAACGAGTACGCACCACAGGATTCGGCGGGCATCGTCCGGTCGATCTACGCCTATCACACCCGCACGCTGGGCTGGTGCGACATCGGCTACAACGCGCTCGTCGACAAGTACGGCCAGGTCTTCGAAGGCCGCGCGGGCGGCATCACCCGGCCCGTGGAGGGCGCTCACGCCGGCGGCTTCAACCAGAACACCTGGGGCGTCGCGATGATCGGCGACTTCGAAACCGTCCCGCCGACGCCGATTCAGTTGCGCACCACCGGGCGACTGCTGGGCTGGCGCCTCGGCCTCGACCACGTCGACCCGCTCGGCAACGTGACCCTCACCTCGGCGGGCGGATCGTTCACCAGCTTCGGTCGAGGCGTCATTGCGACGCTGCCGACCATCTTCGCGCACCGCGACGTCGGCATCACCGAATGCCCCGGCAACGCCGCCTACGCCGAGATGCCCCTGCTGCGCGAGATCGCCGCGCACTTCAACAGCCCACCGGGACCGCAGGATCTGGCCGACACCCTGCGTGGCGGCGCCATCTTCGCCAAGTGGGCGTCGATCGGTGGAGACGCGAGCGCGCTCGGCGCACCGACGTCACCGGAGGCGTCCGGCGAGGGCTCGGCGCGGTACGTGAACTTCGCACGCGGCGCGATGTACTGGTCGCCGGACAGCGGCGCCGAACCGGTCACCGGCGCCATCTACGACGCATGGGCGTCGCTCGGCTTCGAGCGCGGCGCGCTGGGACTGCCCACCAGCGGCGAAATCCAGGAACCCCAGTGGATCGTGCAGAACTTCCAGCACGGCACGCTGAACTTCGACCGCGAGAAGGGCACCGTCACCCGCGTGATCGACGGTGTGCCGCTGGAACTTCCGAAACCGGCCAACCCCGGCATGCCGGTGCAGTTGGAGCGGTTCACCCCGGTCGATCTGGGCTGAAGCTCTAGAGCCACCACCGCTCCAGCACCCGCGCCAAACCGTCGTCCGTGTTGGCCGCGGTGACCTCGTCGGCGGCCTCGATCGCCTCCGGGTGAGCATTGCCCATGGCCACCCCGAGCCCGGCCCACCGCAGCATCGGCACGTCGTTGGGCATGTCGCCGAACGCCACGATGTCCTCGGCCGTGATGCCGAGCGGGCGGGCCACCTCCTCGACACCCGTCGCCTTGCTGACGCCGAGTGGTACCACCTCGATGAGCCCGTTGTTGGTCGAGTACGTCAGGTCGGCTTCGATGCCGATGTGCTGGGCCAGCACGGCGGCCATGTCGGCGCTGCGCGCACCGGCCTTGCGGATGAGCAGTTTGACCGCGGGCGCGCTCAGCAGATCCTCGACGGAGACCTCCGTGTTGTCCGGGTTCAGCCAGGCGTGCTCGTATCCCGGTGAACTGACGAACTGCGGTGTCGCGGTGTCGTGCGCACTGTGGCCAACGCGCTCGACGGCCAGACCCGCGCCAGGGATGATCCGCCGCGCCACCTCGGCAAGTTCGGCGAGCAGCTCGGGAGACAGCGTGCGGGCGGAGAGGATCCGGTCGGTCGTCGGGTCGTAGAGCACGGCGCCGTTGGCGCACACCGCCATCGGTGCGAACCCCAGCGCGTCGACGACGGGCGCGATCCACCGGGGCGGGCGACCCGTCGCGAGCACGAACTGCGTGCCTGCGTCGACGGCAGCGAGCACCGCGGCTCTGGTGCGCGGGGTGACCAGTTCGTCGGCGTCGAGCAGCGTGCCGTCGACGTCGGTCGCGATCATTGCGGGCAACATCAGTTCTTCTCCGCTCGCCTGCGCGCGCGTTCCGCGAGTTCGGCCTCGTCCAGCATCCTGGCCTCCTGCATGGTGGGAGCACTGCCACCGAGCCTGCGCGGCACCCACCACGCACCGTCGGGATGCGGGTATTCCCGCTGCACGCGGTCCAACACGGCGGTCATCTCTTCGCGCAGCTGGCTCATCACCTCGTCGACTGTGCCCGACGCCGGGAACGGACGGCCCACCGCCACCGTGACCGGAATACGGTGCCTGCCCAGCCGGCGTGGATGATCCTTCGTCCAGATCCGTTGGGCGCCCCAGACGATGAGCGGGACGATGGGCGCTCCAGACTCGAGGGCCATCCGCGCCGCCCCGGTCTTGAAGTCCTTCAATTCGAAGCTGCGGCTGATGGTGGCCTCCGGATAGACGCCGACGAGTTCGCCGGCACGCAGCCGCTCGACGGCCACCGCGTAGGCACCGGCACCGGCGCGGCGGTCCACCGGAATGGTGCGCGTGTGACTGATCAGAAAGTTGACGACCTTTACGTCCTGCATCTCGGCCTTGATCATGAACCGCATGCGGCGTCCGCGGTACATCGCGGCCAGCGCCGCGGGGAGGAAGTCAATGTAGCCGGTGTGGTTGATCGCCACCACCGCACCGCCGACCGAAGGAATGTTCTGCAAGCCGTGATAGGTGATCCGGGTCCCGGTGAACCGCACCGCCGACCGGCCCGCGATCTCCAGACTGCGGAAGACCGGTTCCATGGCGAGTCCTACTCCGGCGGCTCGTCCGGCCCGGATGCTTGGGCCCGGCGCGCGGCCTTCTGGCTGGCCTCTTCGAGGTCCATCCGGTTCGCCTCGGCCAGGGTCGGTGCCCCGCCGCCGAGCCGGTGCGGTACCCAGAATTCGCCAGGCGGGTGGGGGCCGTAGGCATCCTGTACCCGCTCGAGCAGGTGTTGCATCCGGGAATGCAGCAGCGCCGTCAACTCCGCGGCGGGCAGCGTCGGATAGATCGGCTCGCCGACGGTGATCGAGATCGGCACCTTCGGACGCCACATCTTGCGCGGGTGGCCCTTGGTCCAGACGCGCTGCGCTCCCCACACGATGTGCGGGATGATCGGCACGTCGGCGGCGATGGCCATCCGAGCCGCGCCCGACTTGAACGCCTTGATCTCGAAGCTGCGGCTGATCGTCGCCTCGGGATAGACGCCGACGAGCTCGCCCTCCTTCAGCCTCCGGCATGCCTCGTCGAAGGAATCGGCGCCGCTGTCGCGGTCCACCGGGATGTGCCGCAGGCTGCGCATGATGGGCCCGCTGATCTTGGAGTCGAACACTTCCTTCTTCGCCATGAAGCGCACCTTCCGGCCGCGATGCTGCTTGTAGGCGGGCAATCCGGCGAAGGTGAAGTCGAAGTAGCTGGTGTGGTTGATGGCAATGACGGCGCCCCCGGTGACGGGCAGGTTCTCGATGCCGTTGACGGTGAACGTCAAACCCTGCACCCGCCAGACGAGGCGGGCAGCCTGAATGACAGTCCCGTATACCGGCTCCACGGCTTCAGCCTAATGCGATTACCTGGAGGACCCGACGAAAAGTGGGTCGGCGCTGGGGGCGCTGGGCGGAGCGGGCCCGTCGATGCGGCTAAACTCCATGGCGAGCAGGTCACCACCGGAAAGGGTATTCGTGCAGGTCACAAGCGTCGGCCACGCCGGTTTCCGGATCGACACCGCCGCGGGCAGCATTCTGTGTGACCCGTGGGTGAACCCGGCCTACTTTGCGTCCTGGTTCCCCTTCCCCGACAACAGCCAGTTGGACTGGGATGCGCTGGGCGACGTGGACTACCTCTACGTCTCGCATCTCCACAAGGACCACTTCGACCCGGTCAACCTGCGCGCGCACGTGAACAAGGACGCCGTCGTGCTGTTGCCCGACTATCCGGTGCCGGAACTGCGGACCGAGCTGGAGAAGTTGGGGTTCCACCGGTTCTTCGAAACCACCGACTCGGTGAAACACCGCGTCAGCGGACCCAAGGGTGACCTCGACGTGATGATCATCGCGTTGCGCGCACCGGCCGACGGTCCGATCGGCGACTCGGGCCTGGTGGTCTCCGACGGCGAGACCGTCGCCTTCAACATGAACGACGCGCGCCCCGTCGACCTGGACGTCTTGCACGAACAGTTCGGCCACGTCGACGTGCACATGCTGCAGTACTCCGGCGCCATCTGGTATCCGATGGTCTACGACATGCCCGAGCGGGCCAAGGAGGCCTTCGGCGTCCAGAAGCGCCAACGCCAGATGGACCGCTCCCGGCAGTACATCGCTCAGGTCGACGCGACCTGGGTGGTGCCGTCCGCGGGGCCGCCGTGCTTCCTTGATCCCGAACTGCGCGACCTCAACGACGATCACGGCGACCCCGCCAACATCTTCCCCGACCAGGTGGTGTTCCTCGATCAGATGCGCCGCAACGGCCACGACCGCGGGCTGCTGATGATCCCGGGGTCGGTGGCAGATTTCACTGCCACGCAACTGAATTCGTTGACGCACCCGGTGCCCGACCCGGAGGCGATCTTCACGACCGACAAGGCCGACTACATCGATGCCTACGCCAAGCGCATGGCGCCGGTGCTGGCCGCGGAGAAGGCGCGCTGGGCGCCGGCCGCCGGTGAACCGCTGCTGGAGCCGGTCCGTGCGCGGCTCGAACCGATCATGAGCCAGAGCGACCAGATCTGCGACGGCATCGGATACCCGGTCGAGTTGCGCGTCGGCGCCGAGACCATCGTGCTGGACTTCCCGAAGCGCGCTGTGCGCGAACCGATCCCGGACGAGAAGTTCCGCTACGGCTTCGAGATCCCTGCCGAATTGGTGCGCACCGTGCTGCGCGACGACGAACCGGACTGGGTGAACACCATCTTCCTGTCCACCCGGTTCCGCGCCTGGCGGGTCGGCGGCTACAACGAGTACCTGTACACGTTCTTCAAGTGCCTGACCGACGAACGCGTCGCCTACGCCGACGGCTGGTTCGCCGAAACCCACGACACCACGGCGTCGATCACCTTGGACGGCTGGGAGATCCAGCGCCGCTGCCCACATCTGAAGGCGGACCTTTCGAAGTTCGGCGTGGTCGAGGGTTCCACGTTGACGTGCAATCTGCACGGGTGGTCGTGGAACCTGACCAATGGCCGCTGCCTGACGTCGAAGGGGCACGAGCTGAGGGCTTCACCCGCGTGACCCGAGTCCGGCCCCGGCCCGCAGTACGACGACGGCCTCATCCAGCTGGACCGGCAGGCGATCACGTTGCGCCGCTATCACTTTCCGTCCGGCACGTCGAAGGTCATCCCGCTGAGGTCGATCCGCGGGTACAAGACGGAGTCGCTGGGCCTGGTGGTCAACCGCTTTCGCATCTGGGGCAGCTCGGACCTGCGTCGCTGGCTTCCCCTGGACGTGTGGCGCCCGATCAAATCGACGCTGGTGACCCTCGATGTTCCCGGCACCCGGCCCAGCCCGGCCTTCACGCCATTGCGGGCGCGCGAGTTCGTCGCGGTGCTCGACGAACTCCTCGAACACTAGGCCGCGTTCGCATTTCGCTGCGCAGCAAAGCCAGGCTGGGTTAACGTCGGATACCGGGACTGTTCGGTGCGATGTACCCCGGGGGATACATCGGAGGCTGGACCCGAACGCTGACCTGGTATGGGACCAGCGAATGGGGGCCAGTGATGGCATTCGTCAACCGGTTGGCGGTCGCAGCGATCGCCGCCATGGTGCTTCCCGGACTGATCGGCGTGGCAGGCGGTTCGGCCACCGCGGGCGCGTTCTCGAGTCCTGGCCTGCCCATCGAATACCTCGACGTGCCGTCGCCGTCGATGGGGCGCGACATCCGGGTCGAGTTCCAAAGCGGCGGACCGGATTCCCACGCCGTCTACCTCCTGGACAGCATGGAGGCGGGCGACGACCTCAACGGCTGGGACATCAACACCGCGGCCTTCGACTGGTACTACGAGTCAGGCCTCTCGCTCGTCATGCCCGTCGGCGGGAAGTCGAGTTTCTACAGCGACTGGTACCAACCAGCGGTGGGCAATGGTCAGACGGTTACCTACAAGTGGGAGACCTTCCTGACCCAGGAACTGCCGGCATGGCTGGCGGCCAACAGAGACGTCGCGCCGACCGGCAATGCCGCAGTCGGTTTGTCGATGGGGGGATCGTCGGCGTTGGTGCTGGCCACCTGGCACCCCCAGCAGTTCGTCTACGCCGGATCGTTGTCCGGTTTCCTGAACCTCTCCGCACCCAACTGGCGGCCACAGGTCGGAATCGCGATGTCCTGGAACGGCGGCTTCAGCCCAGAAGCCATGTGGGGCCCGCCGGGCGACCCCGCCTGGGCGCGCAACGACCCGACGGTCAACGTCGCGAGGCTCGTCGCCAACGGCACACGGATCTGGGTCTACTGCGGCAACGGCACCCCTGGAGATCCCGCCCTTGCCAGCCCGGACGCGCCCATCGCGGGCCTCGGCTTCCTCGAGGGGTTCGCCATCGACTCCAACCTCGCCTTCCGCGACGCCTACGTCGCGGCAGGCGGCAACAACGGCGTCTTCAACTTTCCCGACGGCATCCACAGCTGGGGTTACTGGGGTCAACAGCTGCAGCAGATGAAACCCGATTTGCAGCGAGTGCTGGGCACGGATGGGCCAACTGCGCGTTAACCCTTGTCGCGCAGGAGCGTTGCCTCCAGCAATCGCTGCATCTGACGCATCGCGGTACGTCCCGCCGCCGACGCCGCGCGCCGACCGGCACCTGGTGGCCGCGCAGGCTGAACCGACACCACGTCCCCCACGCGCACGAGTCCGGGTCGGGTCACGTCGGCGTACACGCCGAGGAAGCGGTCGGTGCGTTCGGCGAGCCTGCGCGTCAGGCCGCGGTCCAGCTCCACCCCGGGCTGCGGACGGGTCGGCACCACGCAGCGGATGGTGGGGTTGGTCACCCGCAGCCCGACGGCGCCGATCGCGATGTCGCCACCCACCCACGCCGCCTCGGGAAACTCCCCTTCGGGCTGCTCGACGTCGATCAGGACGTTGGGCCGGAACCGCCGCACGTCGTAGGGTTCGGCGTCGGCCGCCAGCGACGCCAGGCTGGTCGTGCTCAGCAGGTGAACCGGGCTCAGATCGACGAAAGTGCCTGGGGGCGTGGCAAATCGGGCCAGGGTGAGAATCTGCTTCGCCGTGAACACCGAGGTGTCCGGCAGGGCCTCGGACTCCGCCATCCCGAAGTCGCTGCGTACTTCGCGCGGCGCGAAGTTGCCCCGCGACTGTTGCACCGAGAGCCGGTGCAGGCTGGTGTCCTCGACGGGCGGGAGCGCGGTCAGGCGGACGTCACGACCGGCGACCTCCGACAGTCGTGCGTGCACACCGGGATCCGAACTGGAGCACTCGCTGCCGTCGGGGAACGTGATCAGCACCTCGGGCACGTTGCCGGGACCGGCATCCGGTCCGGGTTCGGTTGCGTAGCGCGCCGTGCAGCCCAGCAGCTTGGGCAACCGGCGCGCGGACGCGGTGATGTCGTTCGCCAGGTCGCGCACCGCCCACAGCCGGTCGGCGTGCACGCCGCGGCGCTCGACACGCACCTCGTCGACCGGGTGACCGCCCATCGACTTCACCGGAAATCGCCACAGCTGGCTCACCGTCACGTTGGGCATGGGTCCTCCTAGGGCGAGGAGACCTTCTGCCGGAGTTCGGAGAAGGCGTCGGAGGCGGTGTCGTAGACCCGGACGATCGCCTGGTCACCGGCCTGCAGGAACGTCGACTCGCCGAGCGGAGTGTAGCGCGTAGCGCCGATCCCGATCAGCACGTTGCGCGGATGTCCGCTGGCGACCATGAGCGCGCCGACGTCCTCCAATGGCGTCTCGGGTGAGCCCTTCTGATTGGCGAGGCGCTCGGCGATCCAGTCGAGCAGCACCTCGCCGTAGTAGGAGTAGCCCAGCAGCGGACTGTCGACGCCGTAGGCGTGTTCCTCGCCGGCCGCGGTGTGCAGGTCGCAGAGCAGCCGCAGGGTGGCCGTCGGTCCGTCCGGGGTCAGGTCGCCGATCTCGAAGAACTCCGCCGCCACGCCCTTCGACGCCGGGCCCCAGTTCTTCTTGTGACTGATCTTCGGTGCTCCCGGTCGCCGGATGGAGCAGTCGTTGAACGCACCCAACGCGAACGGTTGCAGGGTCACCACCGTGTCGCCCTGCCACACCACGTGGCAGGCCAGGCCGACCTCGGGCTCGATCTGCAGGTTCAGCGGCCCGTCACCCGGGTTGGGTTCTGGCAGCAGGATCTTGTCGTGCGACAGCGGGAACTCGCCGAGATAGCCGTCGTAACCCGGTGCGTACCAAGGGAAGATCCCCTTGGGCGCGACGCCTTCGGAGGTGACGTTGACGAAGTCCGCGGCCTCGCCGGCTTGCTCGAGGTGCCCGGCGAAGTTGCCCGCGACACCGAACCCGAACCAGGTCCGCAGTTCGGTCTCGTCTAGTTGGATCGTCTTGAGTTCCGTCACGGTGTCAGCACCGACCTTCCGACGTAGGGCACCAGCGCGTCCGGTATTCGCACGCTGCCATCGGGCTGCTGATGGTTCTCCAGGATCGCGACCAGCCAGCGGGTGGTGGCCAACGTGCCGTTGAGCGTCGCCGCGATCTGCGGCTTGCCGTTCTCGTCGCGGTAGCGGGTGGACAGCCGCCGCGCTTGAAAAGTGCTGCAGTTCGACGTGGACGTCAGCTCACGGTAGGTGCCTTGCGTCGGCACCCACGCCTCGCAGTCGAACTTGCGGGCCGCCGACGACCCGAGATCGCCTGCGGCGACGTCGATTACGCGATACGGCACCCCGATCAGGGCCAGCATCTCGCGCTGCCAGCCGAGCAGGCGCTGATGTTCGGCTTCGGCCTCCTCGGGCGTGCAGTAGACGAAGGCCTCCACCTTGTCGAACTGGTGCACCCGGATGATGCCGCGGGTGTCCTTGCCGTAGCTGCCCGCTTCGCGCCGGAAGCACGTCGACCAGCCCGCGTAGCGCCGAGGACCGTCGGAGAGGTCGAGGATCTCATTCGAGTGATAGCCCGCCAGCGGAACCTCCGAGGTGCCGACGAGGTACATGTCGTCGGCCTCGAGGCGGTAGATCTCGTCGGCGTGCGCACCCAGAAACCCGGTGCCCGACATGACTTCTGGGCGCACCAGCACCGGCGGGATGACGAGAGTGAAGCCGTTGTCGGTGGCCAGGCGGACCGCCAACTGCAGCAGGCCGAGCTGCAGCATGGCGCCGAAACCGGTGAGGAAGTAGAACCTCGACCCCGATACCTTGGCGCCGCGCTCCATGTCGATCAGGCCGAGCGCCTCGCCGAGCTCCAGGTGGTCCTTCGGGGCGTCCAGCACCGGCGGCTCGCCGACGGTGTCGAGCACGACGAAGTCGTCCTCGCCGCCCGCAGGAACGCCGTCGACGATCACGTTGGACAACGCCATGTGCGCGGCGGTGAAGGCGGTCTCGGCGATCGCCTGTTCGGCTTCGGTCGCCTTGACCCGGTCGGCCAGTTCCTTGGCCCGCGTCAGCAGCGCGGGGCGTTCCTCGGCGGACGCCGCACCGACCTGCTTGCTCGCCGTCTTCTGCTCGGCGCGCAAGTTGTCCGCGGCGGAGATCACGGAGCGCCGCTTGGCGTCGGCGTCCAACAACGCATCGACGAGGCCGGGATCTTCGCCGCGGGCCCGTTGCGACGCGCGTACCCGGTCGGGGTCTTCACGCAGCAGCTTGAGGTCGATCACGGGCGCAACCCTACTTTCGGCCCGCGGGCGCCGCGGGGCGGCCCGCCAGCCCCGAAGATCGGCCCGCTGAGGCACAACCACATAACATTACAACTGCATCACTTGTCACAGGACTCGACGCGCCTGTCACAATGGACCGGATGCTGGACGCACCCGATCGCGTGGATCTCGTCACCGACGAGGCTGACCGGCCACCAGGCCGGACGGCCTGGTGGCGGAGCCTGCACGCCAGCTCGACGCGGCGCGGCCTGCTGCTCACGGCCCTCGGCGGCCTCCTCATCGCCGGTCTCATCACCGCCCTGCCCGCGGGCGAGGACGGCCGTAGCCCGATCGGTCTGAGCGGCGGAACGGCGCTCGGCGCCCGCGGCAGCGACACGTTCGACCACGCCAAGAGTGGTGACTGCCTGAACTGGCCGGAGCGCACGCCCGACGCCGCACAGATCGTCGACTGCGCGGACGAGCACCGCTTCGAGGTGTCCGAGGCCATCGACATGCGGACGTTCCCCGGCACCGAGTACGGCCCCGACGCGGCGCCGCCGTCACCGTCCCGCATCCAGCAGATCAGCTCGGAGCAGTGCCAGGCCTCTGCGCGTCAGTACCTCGGGGCGCGGTACGACCCGAACGGCAAGTTCAGCGTCAGCCTGCTGTGGTCCGGCGACAAGGCCTGGCGCCAGTCCGGTGAACGCCGGATGCTGTGCGGCCTGCAGTTGCCCGGCCCGAACAATCAGCAGTTGGCGTTCCGCGGCAAGGTCGCCAACGTCGACCAGTCGAAGGTGTGGTCGGCCGGAACGTGTCTCGGCATCGACCCGGCGACCAACCAGCCCACGGACATTCCGGTCGATTGCGCCGCGCCGCACGCCATGGAGGTCACCGGCGCGGTGAACCTCGCGGAGAAGTTCCCCGGCGGGCTGCCCGCGGAGGCCGATCAGGATTCGTTCGTCAAGGGCGAGTGCACCCGCATGACCGACGCGTACCTGGCGCCGATCCAATTGCGCAGCACCACGCTGACCCTGATCTACAGCACCATCTCGCTGCCGAGCTGGACGGCGGGCAGCCACCAGGTGTCGTGCAGCATCGGCGCCACGCTGGGCAACGGCGGCTGGTCGACGCTGCTCAACAGCGCCAAGGGGCCGCTGCTCATCAACGGGCAGGCGCCCGTGCCGCCTCCGGACATCCCCGATGAGCGGCTCAACCTGCCGCCGATCCCGATGCCGACGGTCGACACGTCCAGCCAGATCGACCTCAGCCAGCAGGACCAGAGCAGTCAGCAGGACCAGAGCAGCAACCAGGGCAACCAGCACATGCCTGGCCAGTCGACGTCGACCAGCGACACCGGCAGCACCACCCAGACGTCGACGGCGCCGCCACCGCAGGGCAACACGTTCCTCAACGGCCCGCCGCCACCGCCGCCGGAGCGCCGCAGGAAGGTCCGCCACCTCCACCCGGTGACGCACCACCTCCCCCGCCGGACGGCGGCGCACCCGCGCCGGCCCCGGCACCCCCGGTGGATCCGGCGCTCGCGCCTCCGCCGATCCTGCCTCCGCCGGCGTAACGGCGATGGCCGTGCGGATGAGCCCGCAACGGTTCGACGAGCTGGTATCCGACGCCTTGGACCAGATTCCGCCCGAGCTGACCGCGGCGATCGAGAACGTCGTGGTCCTTGTCGAGGCGCGCCACGCCGACGAGCCGGACCTGCTCGGTCTGTACGAGGGCATCGCGTTGACCGAACGCGATTCGTCGTATGCCGGCTCCCTCCCCGACGCCATCACGATCTACCGCGATGCGCTGCTCGACATCTGCGACACCGAGGACCAGGTCGTCGAGGAGGTCACGGTGACGGTGATCCACGAGATCGCCCACCACTTCGGCATCGACGACGACCGGTTGCACGAACTTGGTTGGGCATGACACGCGCGCCGATGTTGATTCGTCGGCGCGTGGTGCTATGAACGGGACATGAGCTTGCGGTGCCGGGACTGCCAGGACGGTCTGTTGCACTGTCATGGCGCGCTCGTGCACCACGTCCGGCTGCGGGCGGAGTGCACCGAAGCGGACTGCGAAAGCCCCGAGGTGGTGCACGCGTTCAGCCTCGACTGCGTGGCCATCGGCTGCACGTGTGCCGACAGCGGTGCGGCGGCAGGCGGTGTCGCGATCTGACGTCGGTCAGCCCATCGGGTCGGCGCCCTGCAGCGCGTCCTCGACGGGGTTCACCTCGGTCTCCGGATAGAACGGCGGGGTCAGCGTTCCCCACTGCAGGCAGCTCCATCGGCCGTCGGTGATCGGGGTCAGCACCACGCACTCGCCGTTGTTCAGGTGATGTTCGAGCGCGAAGCTGCCGTCCACGCCGGCCAGCACCGCGGACACCAGTCGGATCACGGCGCCATGGCTCACCACCACGATGTCGCCCGTCCAGGCGTGGTCGTCGAGGTGGCGCAAGCGCAACTGCGTCAGCACCGGCAGGTAGCGGTCCAGAACCCGTTGACCCGTCTCCCCGCCGGGTAGCGGCTCGTCGAGGTGTCCCTCGTGCCAGCGCTGGTAGACGGAGTTGAAGAGCTCGATGGCGGCGTCGTCGTTGCGGTCCTCCAACTCGCCGACCTGTACCTCGTGGATGCCCTCCAGCGGTTGCGGGGACAGCCCGAGCTGCTCGCCGATGTCCGCGGCGGTCTCGATCGCGCGCACAGCCACGGAATGGGCAACCATCGCGACCGGATGCTGCCAATCGGCTGCGAACTTGCGGGCCTGCTGGTGGCCCAGATCGGTCAGGGACGCGCCGGGTGGGCGGGTGTCGAGCCGGCGCTCCACGTTGGCGTGCGACTGGCCGTGGCGCACCAACACCAGGCGGCCGCTCACTTCTCCCCACCCTCGCGCAGGGACTTCAGCCACCGCGTGGCGTCGTCCATCGGCGGAGGAGCGGACCCCACTGCGGCACCAGTCGGCCACGAACCCAGATATCGCACGTCCTTACAACGTCGGTGTAGCGCTTTGAGTGCCTGACCCACCGGATCGTCGTCGATGTGCCCGACGCAGTCCAGGAAGAACAGGTAGGTGCCCAACTCGGTTCTGGTGGGCCGGGATTCGATGCGGGTGAGGTCGATGTCGCGGATGGCGAATTCGGTCATGGCCGCCACCAGCGCGCCGGGAACGTTGTCGAGGCGCAGGACGACGGACGTTCGGTCGGCTCCGGTGCGCCCCGGCGGTGGCCCGGGCCGACCGGCGAGGAC
The DNA here is from genome assembly GCA_963849055.1 of uncultured Actinomycetota bacterium. Taxonomy (GTDB): domain Bacteria; phylum Actinomycetota; class Actinomycetes; order Mycobacteriales; family Mycobacteriaceae; genus Mycobacterium. Next base: position 67,571 of record CAWKFI010000005.1, on the reverse strand, counting down.
GAACCTCGTTCGCGCGTTCGGTTCGTCGACGACGCCGTCGGCGAGCAGGTCCAGTCCCCACCGCGCTGCGGCCAGTGAGGTGCTGACGCCCGCATCCGCGAGGCCGTTGGCCACGTCCTGCGCCGCCGCGGCGTTGGAGTTGGCAGGCACGATGCGACTCGTCGGCAGATGAGTCGCGAGCCAGCGTCGCACCTGGGCGGCGGCCACCGGAAAGGCGGCCACCGTCTCGATCTCATCGACGGGGCGCGCCGCGCCGGGGCGCACCACGATGGCGAACGCGACGTCCAGTGTGTGCTCCGCGTAGATCTGCAACGGCTCACCGGCGGACAGGCTGTCGAGCGTCGGCAAGACCGAGCCCTCGATCGAATTCTCGATCGGCACGCACGCGTAGTCGGCTGCGCCGTCGCGCACCGCGGCGAGGGCGGCCGCAGGAGACTCCAAGGAGATGGGCTCTAGCGCAGATGAGCCGGGGATCGCGCCGCCCGCCGCCATCTGCAACAACGCTGCTTCCGTGAAGGTCCCTTCGGGTCCGAGGTAGGCGACGCGTGGCACCCGTCAACCCTATCGGCTCCGCCGACGACTGCCGCGGAAGTTGGTTTGGAAAGCCTTGCGCAGGCTCCGGCCGGTAGTTAAGTTAGGCTTACCTCATTAACCGGAAGGCGATCGAATGACCGTACTGGTACCGAGCACGGCCGAGCGAATTCGTAGCGCATGCGCACGCGGGGGTGGCGCGATGCTGGCCGTGGAGGGCGTCGAACCTGTCTCCACGCCCGTCCACCATCTGCTCGACGACGGCTCGTTCGCCATCACGGTGCCTGCCAACGGCTTGCTCGCGGGCATGGTGGTCAGCGCGGGCACGGGCGGAGTCCAGGCGGTGCTCGAAATGACCGACTACGCGCCGCTGCCGCTGCGCGAACCGGTGCGGTCACTGGTGTGGATCCGCGGGCGCGTGCACCACATCCCCGAGGGCGACGTATCCGAGCTGCTCGACCTGGTCGCCGCGGAGAACCCGAATCCCGCTCTGCTGCAGGTGAATACGGGCGCCGACGAGGCGGCGAGCGGCGACACCCCGTACGCCCTCGTGCGCCTCGAGATCGACTCGGTGGTGGTCGCCGACTCCACCGGCGCCGAGTCCGTCGGCCTCAGCACGCTGCTCGACGCGCAACCCGATCCGTTCTACGCGCTGGAGTCATGCTGGTTGCAGCACCTCGAGTCGGCACACCGCGAGGTGGTCGACCGGTTGGCCACCCGTCTGCCGACCACGCTGCGTCGTGGGCGCGTGCGCCCGCTCGGACTGGACCGCTACGGCGTGCAGCTGCGGGTGGAGAACGAGGACGGCGACCACGACGTCCGGCTGCCGTTCGCCAAGCCGGTCGATGACGTGACGGGGCTCAGCCAGGCCATCCGCGTCCTCATGGGATGCCCCTTCCTCAACGGACTGCGCGCGCGCCGCATCTAGGCCTTCCCGGCGCCCACTACCGTGGCTCCGGTGACCGAGCCGCCCGACGACTTCATCACCCCGGCGCGACGCGCGATCCGCATCGAGATCGCCGTGGTCCTCGCGGTGACGTTCGGTCTGTCCGCCTACACCGCGCTGCTGCGCCTCACCGAGGCCGTCATCCTCGGCCTGTCCGGTCAGACCGTCGCCCTCAACCCGCGCCGGTCGCCCATCGATCTGATCGACCTCGGCCTGAACCTGGCATCGGTCTTCCAGTTGCTGGCGTGGGGTTGCCTCGGGCTGTTCCTGTTGTGGCGCAGCGGAATCGGGCCCGCGACGATCGGGCTCGGGCGGTTCCGGCTCAAGCCCGACCTGCTCGGTGGCCTCGGGCTCGCCGCGCTCATCGGCCTGCCCGGGCTCGGCCTGTACGTCGTCGGACGGATGCTCGGCATCGGCGTCTCGGTCGAACCCGCCGAACTCAACGACACCTGGTGGCGGATCCCGGTCCTGCTCGCGATGGCGTTCGCCAACGGGTGGGCAGAGGAGATCATCGTCGTCGGGTTCCTCATGACGCGGCTGCGCCAACTCGGCATGACGCCCGTCGTCGTGCTGGTGGCCTCGAGCGTGCTGCGCGGCCTGTACCACCTGTATCAAGGGTTCGGCGCGGGCGTCGGGAACATCGTCATGGGCCTGGTGTTCGGCTACGTGTGGCAACGCACGGGCCGACTGTGGCCGCTGGTCATCGCGCACGGCCTCATCGATGCGGTGGCCTTCGTCGGCTACGCGCTGGCAGCGGGTCACCTCGATTGGTTGCGTTGAGCCCGTAGATTTCATTCCGTGAACGACTACCGGCCGCCCGGACCGGGGCCGGACCCGCGGCGGCAGGTTCCGCCGCGGGAACCCTCGCAGGTGATCCGCCGCCCACCGCATCAGCAGCCGCCCCCACCGCGGATGCCCCCACCGCCGCAGCCGCCCCCACCGGTCCGCCGGCCGCCTCCCCCCGCCAACCGACGGCCCCCTCCTCCACCGCCACCGCACCGGCCGCCTCCCCCGCCGCCGGGCAACCGGCCGCCGCCGCGCCCGGCACCGCCGCCACCCGCCGCGCGCAAGCCGCGCCGGAAGCGACGCTGGGGACGGATCCTCGTCGTCTACCCGCTGACCGTCCTCCTCGTCGCCGTCGCCGCGGTGGTGGGCACCGGGTTCTGGCTCGACGGGAACCTGCACCGCATCGCGGCGCTGCCCGACTATGCCGAGCGGCCGAGCGCAGGTCGGGGGACGACGTGGCTGCTCGTCGGTTCGGACAGCAGGCAGGGCCTGAGCCCCGAGCAACAGGCCGAACTCGCCACCGGCGGCGACATCGGCGACGGCCGCACCGACACCATCCTGCTGGTCCACGTGCCCCGCTTCGGGTCGGCGACGGAGACCACGATGGTCTCCATCCCGCGCGACTCGTACGTGAACATCCCCGGGCACGGCGAGGACAAGATCAACGCCGCGTTCACCATCGGTGGCGCTCCGTTGCTGGCGCAGACCGTCGAGCAGGCGACGGGTTTGCGCCTGGACCACTACGCCGAGATCGGGTTCGACGGCTTCGCCCAGATGGTCGACGCCGTCGGCGGCGTCACGATGTGCCCGCCGGAGCCCATCAACGACCCCCTCGCCGGCATCGACCTGCCCGCGGGCTGCCAGGAATTCGACGGCCGCACCGCGCTGGGCTACGTCCGCACCCGCGCCACCCCGCGGGCCGATCTCGACCGGATGATCAATCAGCGGCAGTTCATGTCGGCGTTGATGCACCGCGCCGCAAGTCCGGTGGTTTTGGCGAACCCGTTGCGCTGGTATCCGATGACGCACGCCGCGTCGGGCTCCGTCACCGTCGACGACGGAGCGCACATCTGGGATCTGGTCCGGCTGGCGTGGTCGCTGCACGGCACCATCACGACCACCACGGTGCCGATCGGCGAGTTCACCGGCAGCGACGCAGGCTCGGTGGTGGTGTGGAACAGCGACGCCGCGAGCCGATTGTTCACCGCGCTGGCGTCGGACGAAGCCGTCCCGCCCGACGTGCTCGAGGCCGGTCAACCGTAGCCAAGCCTTGCCTAGCAAACCCCGATGACGAGCTGTAGCGGGCGCTACAGCACTAAGGACAACCTTGCCTGAATAAGGCATACCTTTGATGACAGTGCCGTCTGACCTGCACTATTGTTCGTTTCATGAGTGATGTGACGACGTCCGAGACCAAATTTCACCATTTGCTGCAGGAGCAGATCCGCACCGAGTTCACGGCCTCACAGCAATACGTCGCCATAGCCGTTCACTTTGACGCCGACGACCTGCCTCAGCTGGCCAAGCACTTCTATGCGCAGGCCCTCGAGGAGCGCAACCACGCCATGATGCTGGTGCAGTATCTGATCGATCGCGACGTCGAAGTGGAGATCCCCGGCACCGATCCGGTCCGCAACGCGTTCGGTTCGCCGACAGATGCGCTGCGTCTGGCGCTCGAGCAGGAACGCGCCGTGACCGAGCAGATCACCCGGCTTGCCGCCGTTGCCCGCGACGAGGGCGACTACCTCGGCGAGCAGTTCATGCAGTGGTTCCTCAAGGAGCAGGTCGAAGAGGTCGCGCTGATCACCACGCTGGTGCGGGTGAGCGAGCGCGCCGGGGCCGACCTGTTCCACTTGGAGGACTTCGTGGCACGTGAGGTCACCGCGGGGGCGGCCGATCCCGTGGCGCCCAAGGCTGCGGGCGGTGCCATCTAGCCGTCCGGTTGGTCGCGCCCGGCGCCGGTGAGCCCGTTCTGCAACCAACCCTTGGTCCGGCCTGGGTGGTTGGTGGCGACCCACGCGACACCCACGTCACGGCAGTACTGCACATCCTCGTAGTGGTCGACGGTCCAGCAGTACAGCGCGCGGCCATGTGCGGCTGCCCGGTCGACGAGCTCCGGGTGCTCGCGCAACGTCGCGATCGACGGGCCGACCGCGGTGGCGCCCACCGTCGTCGCCGCACTGCCACCGAGATAGCGCGAGGTCTCTCCCAGCAGCACCGTCGGCAGCATCGGCGCCGCCCGGCGGATGCGCCACACCGCCGCCGCGGAGAACGACATCACCACCGCGCGGGAGAGGTCCGCCGACGCAGGCGCGGCGATGCCGTAGCGGTGCAATAGGGCCAGCACCTTGCTCTCCACCAGGGCGCCGTAGCGCACCGGGTGCTTGGTTTCGATGAAGATCTTCACCGGCCGGTTCCAGTCCAGCACGAGGGCGATGAGCCGGTCCAACGTCAGCAGGCCGGTGTCGCCCTGACTGCCGTCCGATCGCCAACTGGCATGCCAGGCACCGTAATCCAGCTCGCGCAACTGGGCCAGGGTCATCTCGCTGACCAGGCCGACGCCGTTCGACGTGCGGTCCACCCGGCGGTCGTGCACGCACACGAGGTGGCCGTCGCGGGTCAGTCTGACGTCGCACTCGACGGCGTCCGCGCCTTCGCGCAAGGCGAGCTCGTAGGCGGCGACGGTGTGCTCCGGCCGGTCGGCAGACGCTCCGCGATGTGCGACCACGAAGGGGTGGCCGCCGAGCGCGCCGTCGCCCGAGTTCATGAGGTTATGCTGCCGGTTCCCGTTGCTTGGCTTCAACCGGGTCCGGAGTGTCCCCGTCTCCAGCGGCCGGCTCGTCTCGGACCGACGATGTCTTGTCGGCGACCATCACCCAGCGCTTGACCGGCCGGTCGACCGGCCTGCTCTCGAAGCCCATCAACACCCGCTGGACGAGCAGCAGCGCCGCGAGCGCACCGAGGTAGGCCACGATCGTGGTGACGGTGTTGTCGGCGATGCCCTGCGGGTCGGTGGTGAAGCTGGTCGCGATCGAGAAAATTGACAGCAGCGTGCTGAAGATCCAGACGCACCACCAGGTCACGATGGTGGGGCGCAGTCGATCCAGTCGCCCCTCTGCGTCCGCCAACTCGATGAGGTAGACCGGCGCCCAGAACAGGTTGACCACCGGCACCAGACACCCGACGCGCATCTCCCATGCCGGACGCGGATCCGCCATGTCGCGTTGTGCGAACGCTCGCCCGCGACGGGCGATCAGCCAGTTCATCAGAACGACCACGCTGGCGACCACCGCGAACAACGCGAGCACGCTCGCTGCGACACCAAGCCACGTTGCCAGCCCGGCAACCCACGGGTTCAACAACGTCGAGCGGTTGATGAGCAGCAGCGCGTAGCGGACGATGTGCACCGCCGCGGCCACGCCCAGCAGTACCGCGGTGGTCATCAGGGTGCCACGCACCATGGCGGCCGACGGGCCGGAGCGCGTCTCGGCCTGCGGGCCGGCTGCCTCGTATCCGCCGTCGAACTGGTCCGTCAGGCCCCAGCGCGGGATCACCGAATAGCGGGGCGTGGGCCCGAGCGGTCGTCGCGGCCGACGCGGTGGCGGCGCGGCACCCGGCCGCACGGCGATCCACCGGTAGCCCTGTGGCAGCCGCGGCGGGGTTCGTTGGCCCGACCTCAGCGCCGGCGCCGTGGGCCGGGCAGCCCAGGCCTGTTCAGGCGCGTCCGCCGTCGGCGCGAGCAGGGTGCCCTGGCACCGGGGACACCAGTCCCGCCGACGGTCGCGGACGTTCCACCGCGTCCCGCACCGCGAACAGACCTGAATCACGCGACCAGCCTACGGCCCTCAGACAGTGCCCACGCCGCCGTCGTCGGTGACGACGGCACGCCCGGCTTCGGCCCACGCGAGCATGCCGCCGTTGACGTTGATCGGCTGATATCCGTTACGGGCGAGGTACTGCGCGACGCGCATCGACCGTCCCCCGGCATGGCACATCACGTACAGCGTTGCGTCGGCGTCGATCTCACCGATGCGGGCAGGAACGTCACCCATGGGGATGTGCTGGGCGCCCACCGCGTGTCCACGCTGCCACTCGTCGTCCTCCCGGACGTCAAGCAGCACTGCGGACTGGTCGAACGCGACGGGCAGGTCGGCGACCTCGGCCTGACCAACCTCGACATCAGACAACGCAACATCCCTTCACCCGGTCCATGCCCACCATGCTGGCACGCTCGCCGCGGCGACGCACTCGAGTCGTCGCAGCAATCCGGAGGCTATCCACAGTTTCCACAGGTTCATCCACAGGCTGCGAACGGCCGATATGTGCCCTGAACCGCGCAGTCTGTGTACACGCTGGAATTGACTGGGGATAAACCTGGGGATTTCACAGCATCGATCAACAAGGCTCTGGAGGCGCGAGCGAAGAGGATTGGCGTCCTAACCAATCCGGCGCACGGTGTTCGGCGCCCCGCATCCACTCGGCGAGGTGAAGCTTTCATACCCACGTTCCCGGACCCACAAACCTCCGATTCCGAGGTGTTGCGGCCCGATTTTTCCGACGGCTACACAAGGGCTATGATCGGCGTCACAGCCCATCGTTGTGACAGATCTCACTGGGGGACAACGTTGATCGTGCAGGTCAGGAGTTCGTGATGGCAGCTCAGCCGTTTGGTCCAGGTTCCGCATTGCCGCCTTCGGAATGGAATTCCTCCGCGCACGTCTACACCCGCGGGCAGTTGATGGCCTTCGTGCGTGCCGGCGTGATCGCCCTTCTGCTGCTGGGCGTGCTCGCTCTGATCGTGCTGTTCTGACGCGGGCTCCCCCGCAACCAACTGATTCTTGACGGCGTGCCCGTCGACCAACTTGCTGTTGAAACGAAGACGGCCGGCCCGGAGCTGATGCCCGGGGCCGGCCGTCGTTTTTGTCGTTGTCAGGCGGGTGGGTAGACGCCCATGCCCTTGGCCTTCTCGGTCTGCCAGAAGATGTCGGAGATCTCATCGATTGTCGCGAGCAGCTTCTCGGCGACGGCGACGTCAAGCGACTTCTTGACGTCACCCGCGCCGTGGACCCCGTCCCAGAACAGCTGGTGCAGGTTCGGGAACTGCTCGAAGTGGTCCTTGGTGAAGAAGTCGGCCCACAGCACCATCAGGTGATGCTTGACCTCTTCGGCGCGCTGCTCCTTGATCAGGATGGCGCGAGTCTTGAAGTGCTCATCGTCTGAGTCTGCGTACTTCTGCAGAGTCTTCAGGCAAGAGAGCGCCTCGATCTTGGCTTGCGCGGGATCGTAGACGCCGCAGTACAGGTCGCAGTGGGCATGGGCAGGGGTGGCGTTGGCGAAAAGTCGATGCAGCATGCGCCCTAACTTACCCTTTGGACGTGGGCCATAACCATCGCTCCCGACGCTGGCCGCTGCGCCGGTTCGCCGTCGTGGAGGACTCGATGCGGCCATCCCTTTGCCCAGGCGACGGGCTCCTGGCGTGGCGCGGTGGGCGAGTTCGGCGCGCACAGGTGCGCGTGTTCCGCGACCCGACGTTGCCCACCCGGTGGCTGGTGAAGCGCGTCGGCGATGTGCGCGGTTCCGGTTCCAGCGCGACTTTCGAAGCGCGCTCCGACAATCCGCGCGCACCGGGAGTCGTCGACTCGCGGCAATTCGGGTGGGTGCCGGCGGCGGGTTCGTACCGGGTGGTGTGGACGGTTCGGAGGGCAGGAGCGAAGCGACCGGGGAATTGACCCGGGGCACTCGGGGCGCTCGGGAGGCCTGACCGAGCACGGGTTTTGGCCCGGCTCGCGTTCCAATTGCGTTTCGATTTCGCGCTGGCACTCGTGTCGTCTTGCGTGCTAACCACCAGCTAACGCATGCTGACGGAATCGACCCACCGTCGTGTCGGAGGCAAGCGTCAGCACCGATCGGAGGCGAGATGGCCACAGGAGCCAGCGGAGCCGTCGAAATCGCACCCTTCCACGCGGGCGGATCCTTGAAGGGGTTCGTGGTTTCGGGTCGATGGCCCGATTCGACGAAGGAATGGGCGCAACTCCTCATGGTCGCGGTGCGGGTGGCGTCACTACCCGGATTACTGGCGACCACAACGATTTTCGGGGTCCGTGAGGAACTGCCCGACGAACCAGCGCCCGGCACGGTCGGGCTCGTACTGGCCGAGGGCACCGTGGTCGGCGAATCTGCAGTTCCCCCAGGCTATTTCGCGGAACGGATGCCGCCCGCCCTTCTGATGCTGCACCCACCTTCGGAGACCATGCCGTCGCTGCCCGAATGCAACGGAGCCGCCTCGGGTTGCGTTCTGCTGCCCGGCATCCCGTATCTCGGTCTCGAGCACCGCGCCGCGTGGGTGGAAGCCGAATCGGATGGCACGGTCACGTCGATGGTCAGCCGCGTCGGCGTCGATCCGATCAGCCATCCCGATACCGCCATTCTGGCCATGCTGCTTGCGGCATAAGGGTTTTCGAAGCTCGAGATCTGGATCTCGAAACTCCGAATACGGGTGTCCGAACTCGGGCCCAGCGGTGGCGCCCCCGTGTGGCGACCGCTATCGTCGTGTCATAAGCGAAGGGGAGTAGCCCCCAATCGTCGTGTCGACATACTGGCGTAAAGCCCGGCCGGCGAACCGCGTGACGCGGTGGGCGAGACCTTCGACGGAATGTCCGGACGCGTGACGAGGAGTTGGCGCGCCGGACGAAGCGTCGAAAGGTTTCGTCATGTTCACCGCCGCCCTGGTCAGTCTGGGAGTCGTGTTCCTCGCCGAACTTGGGGACAAGTCGCAGCTGATGACCATGACGTATGCCTTGCGCCATCGTTGGTGGGTCGTGTTGTCGGGGGTAGCGATCGCCTCGTTCCTGGTGCACGGGCTTTCCGTGACCATCGGGCACTTCGTCGGCCTCACGCTCCCGGAGCGTCCCATCGCGTTCGCCGCCGCCATCGCCTTTCTGCTGTTCGCCGCCTGGACGTGGCGCGACAGTCGCGGCGACGACGGTGACGAGGTGGCCGCGGTGCCCGAGCCCCGGTACGTCATCTTCGCGGTCATCTCGTCGTTCGTGCTGGCCGAGCTGGGCGACAAGACCATGCTCGCCACGGTCGCCCTCGCCAGCGACTACAACTGGGCCGGGGTGTGGATCGGGGCCACTGTAGGGATGGTGCTCGCCGACGGCGTGGCGATCATCGTCGGTCGGCTGCTGCATCGCAGGATGCCGGAGCGCTTCCTACACCAAATGGCGGCAGTCCTGTTCTTGTTGTTCGGCCTCTGGCTGTTGTTCGACAACGCGCTGCACTGGCAGTGGGCGGCCATTGCGTCCACGGCCGGTGTCGTCGTCGCGGTTGCCATCGTGACCGCGATCCGCCTGGTCAGGCGCCGACGGACCCGCGGCGGCGAAACACCGGCACTGGAACCGTCGCCAGGATCTGCCGCCAACCAGCGTGGCAACTACCAGCCGACCGACTGACCGCCACCTGGAGGCGTCGCGCGCGGTGTGGCTACGTGCGTGAAGTTGATGCCTGCAGCAACGCATCGCAAGGCCGGCTCATTTTCTGAGCAAAGGACGATGTCAGTAGGCCTCTGCGGGATGAGTGGTAGCCGGGAGTGAACTATGGGTCTGCTGTGACCAAGTCCCAGTGACCAGCACCTTGGGCAAAACTGCGCAAGCGTTATTATTTGCTTCGCGGTGCGTTGCAGTAATGGTGCGGATTTTCCAAGGAACCCCAGCTAGGCGGCGTGGCACCGACCTCCGGCAACGGGTAATGTCGAGTTTTCGGTGGTTTGCACTTGGCTGTTGGCACAGTTCTCGCTACGATGATCAGCAAATACGCCGAGAAGAACGACCGCCCATATCGCTAAGTGGAGGATTAATCGATGAGCATGACCTTCGCCGCCAGGCTGAACCGCCTGTTCGACACCGTCTACCCGCCAGGACGTGGTCCGCATACGTCGGCCGAAGTGATCGCCGCACTCAAGGCCGAGGGCGTCACCATGTCGGCTCCGTACCTCTCACAGCTGCGATCAGGCAACCGGACCAATCCGTCCGTGACCACCATGGCCGCACTTGCCAACTTCTTCCGGATCAAGCCGGCGTACTTCACCGATGACGAGTACTACGAGAAGCTCGACAAGGAGCTGACGTGGCTTGCCAACATGCGCGATGAGGGCATCCGTCGTATTGCGGCGCGCACCGTGGGCCTGTCCCCCGAGGCGAAGCAGGACATCGCCCACAAGGTCGACGAGCTCCGCCGCATGGAGCACCTGGACGATTAGCCCGAGGGCGCGACTGCCGCGGCGGTGGGCGAAATCGGATCAGTGATCCGATTTCGCCGCGGCAACGTCGCCCGTTCGGTCCAACGTTCGATATTGGTCCGCGATCGCGAGGATCCACTCGCGATCGGAGTATGACTGTGGCTGGCGTAGCCAATTGGGTCCGGGAAAAAGCGACTTTGCCGCATCGCGGTCCGCTCCACGGCCAGCGTGAATCCATTGGGCAATGCGAAGTGCCTGCTCCTCCGGCGGCACCGTAGGCACCGCCGAATCCGACGAGTCGTGGATGCCGTCCTCGGTCTCCAGCGCGCCGGTGGCCTCCAGGTACAGCGCGTCGGAGATGAGCGACATCTGCTCGGCGACCCGGAACAGCAGAGGTCCTCGCGGGCGCACACCGATCCCGACATTGGGATGGCGCCTGTTCAGCTCCTGGAGCAGCGGCTGAATGATCCGGAGTTCACGTCGTGCGCCGAACCAGTCCTCGACGCTCGGAAGTAGCGACCCGCTGGCCACCACCAGCATCGCGCAGCCCAGCAGCGTCGCTGCGGCGCCCACCCCGACGAACCGGGTGTTGCCTGCCGCGCGGAGCAGGAAGAAGGCACTCGCCAGCACGATGAGGGCGATGCCGATCGTGAAGACGAACAACGCGCGGCCGCGACGGGTGCGGTTGGAGTGGCGAGCGCCGGCCCACGCCACCAGCGTCAACGCCAGCAGCACGTAGAGCAGCGGCAGCAGCCACGACAGCGACGTGGTGCCGGAGCCGAGGTTGCGCCGCAAGTACTCCTCCGGCGCCATCTCGGGCTGCTGCGGCGCCGTGAAGAAGGCGACCAGCGTCAGCGCGCCGATCACGGCCGCCACGCTGTACTGGATGATCGCGATGCGCCGGATGGTCGCCGGCTTGCGGCTCGACGAAGCGGACGTGATCATCACGCAACTGCCTGCCGCGCAGGCGATCAGCGCCACCTGGCTGAACACGGTGGAGACGTTCGGCCAGCGCAGCATCGTATCGATCAGGAGAGTAAGCGGCTGCCAGTTCAACGCGGCCACCAGCCCGAGGCTGCCCAGCGCGAGGATCATCGCCGCGCTTACCAAGGACTGCTTGTTGACGAGTGCCCAGCCGATTCGCAGGCCGGTCGCCAATCCGAGAAGACCGGCGATCACCCAGACGATCAACCAAACGCCTCTCCGAGCCGCACTTGCACTATCGAAGAACGATCAGACGGCAGCCGGCCGAGCCGGTAGATGAGCAGCGCCGCGAAGTCCTCGGCTTCCTGCTCCGCTTCCTCGCCGCTGGGACCCATGCAACCGGTCCGTTGGTTGAGCATGTACCCGATCAGGTCCGAGCTCGCGAGTTCGGTGGTGTCGAGGGCGGCCTCCACGACCGAGATGCCCTCGTGGCCGAGGACGAGGTGGCCGAGTTCGTGGGCGAGCGTGCGGTCCCCGGCGGGCAGACCCTTCTGGATCAGGAAGACGTCGCGGTCACCGTACTGACGCCACTGGCCGCATACGCCCAACGGCAGATCGGCCATCTTGAGTTCGATGGGCCGCGCGCGATTGTCGGCGACGGCGTCGACCAGGCGCGCGAGCGAGACCTCGCCGCGTCTGGGAGCGAGATCGAGCACTTCGTTGACGGCGCGCGTGACGCGACGGCTGGCAGGCATCCAAACCCCCTCTCGACGAGTCCACTATGACGTGTTCGTTCCCTTGGCAACAACCCGTCACCCCATGAAGCGCGCCGTGGCCCCAGCCCGAACTGAACGTCCTGCCCTCGCTTGGCGGTATCCGATCAACCCTCCGGCGCCGGTCAGGATCAGAATCCCGGTGAATCCGGGGACGGCGACGGCCGCCACCTGACTGAAACCAGCGGCCCGCAGATACTCCACGTAACCCATCCGGTAGCTCGGGGCCGACAACGCCTCGGTGTCGTCGCTGGGCTCCGGCGACGACTGCTGCGGCTGGGGTTCGGGCACCGGCGTCGACGCGCCGCCGCCCAAGCCCATCGGAGGCTTCGGCGCGGACGCGATGCCAGGGTGCGGGGCGACACCGGGGCCGCTGGCGTCGCGGTTCACGCCACCACCGCCGGCATTCGCGGGGGCGCCGCCGGGGATGACGACGACCGGAAGGGTGATCTGTGTGAAGGGCAGGGCCGACGCCGCGGTCGCCAGCCCCGTGACGGCGCCGTTGACGCCCGTGACGACGCCGTTGACGGCGTCGACCAGTGGGTCGAAAGAGAGGCCCGCCGGTAGCTGGGGAACGAGTTCACGCGGAATCGTGGGGATCGTGGGGATCTTGGGGATCTGCATCGTCGGCGGCACAAGGGACTGCCACGAGAACTGCACCCCAGTGCTGCCGCCGCCGCCACCGGACGGTGCCTGCGGGTACCAGTTCCACCACGACCAGGGCCAGCCGTAGCCGGTCTCCTCGGGAGCCGCGCTGGTGGACGTGGTGGTGGACGTCGGTTCGACCTCTTCAACCCCGAGCGGAACTTCCTCTACGAGCGCTGGGAGTTTCGCGGCGATGTTCGTGGGGTCCTGGGAAACTCGCGTCGTAACGCCCGAAGACTGTTCGCTGGGAGACCCGGATTCGGTGGGTGACGGTGCCGTGGTACCCGGCTCGCTAGGTTTGCTGGACGTTTCCGTCACTTCGGTCGTGGGTGCGGCTTCGGTCGCGGATTCCGATGCCGTCGCGGTCGCTGTAGCGCTGCCGGAACCCGACGGAAGTCCGTTGCGCCCGTCGCCGACCGACGAGCTGGGCTTCGTGTCCCCGCCGCCGGGGGCCGAACCGATGGGCGCTCCGCCGGTTACCGGCGCCCCGGATGTGGCGGTAGCGGAGGGATCGTTCGTCGGGCCGTTGGCGGTCCCGCCCGGGTTCGATTCGGGCTCTGCGAGCGCCAGTGCTGCCCCCGTACCGGCCACGAGCAGGCCAGACGCCATCAGGCATGCCGCCGCTGCGATCCTTACTTGCGGAGCCACGTCGTCACCACCCTCCCAGCGTCAACCGTCAGACGTCCCGATGTTCCACGATTGTCGCACAAACCTGGTCGCCTGTTTGCTGGAGTGCCAGATGTTCTCGTTCGACAAGGGGTGAATCCGACCCGCGACCTGCCCGGCGATAGGGTTGAGCACACCAGCGCAGCCATAATCGCGGGGATCTCGACGGAATTGACTGGGAGGCAGCCGGGATGGGCCTGTTCACGCGGCGCAAGAGCCGGGCAACCCGGCGGGCCGAAGCCCGCGCAATCAAGGCCAAGGCGAAGCTGGAGGCCAGACTGGCCGCCAAGAACGAGGCGCGCCGCATCAAGGCCGACGGCAGGCGGCAGGCCGCGGCCATCAAGGCGGGCGTGAAGTCGCAACGCGACAGCGACAAGGCCGCTCTGAAGGTTGCTGAGGCACAGCTGAAGGCGGCCAGGGAGGGCAAGCTCCTGTCCCCCTCTCGTATTCGCCGGGTGCTGACGGTCACGCGCCTGCTGGCACCGGTCGCGGTGCCGCTCATCTACCGCGCCTCAGTCGCCGCGCGAGGCTTCGTGGACCAGCGCAAGGCGGATCGCCTCGGCATTCCGCTCAGCCAGCTCGGGCAGTTCTCCGGTAGCGGAGGCTCGCTGTCCGCACGCATCGCAGGCGCCGAGCACACGCTGCGTCAAGTCGCCGAGAAGAAACCGAAGGATGCCGAGACCAAGCAGTTCGTGGCCGCAATCAACGACCGCTTGAAGGACCTTGCGGCCGCCGTTACTGCCGCCGAGAACATGCCATCGACGCGTCGCAAGGCCGCGCACGCCGCCATCACCGAGCAGTTGAACGGCATCGATGCGGACCTGATGGCGCGCCTCGGCGTGGTCTGAGCGACGTGACGGCCGGCTCGACCTCGCCCGCGGCGCTGCTGCGTGGGCTGGCCGCAGGCGCATTGACCGTCGCGCTGTCGATTCCCGCGCACGCCGCGGCCGGGGGCGCAACGCCGTCGGGCGCCACGTCCGCGCAGCTCGTCCTGCTGGCCGTGGTCGTCGGTGCGCTCGCCGCGACGATCGGCGGCGCCGACCGGTTCCGCGTCCAGCTCGCGCTGATGGCGGCAGGCCAACTGTTCGGCCATCTCCTGTTGGGCGCCGTCGGCCACCACCATTCCACGGCCGCAAGTCCGTCGGCCGCGGTGATGGTGGCCGCCCATGTCGTGGCGGTCACGTGCGGCGCCGCACTCATCGCGGCCGCCGGATACCTGTGCACCGCGGTGTCGCGGGTGGTGCAGGCCGTGGATTCTCCCGCCCCCGCGCCGCTGATCGCCGTTCCCGCACCGGCTTTCGGATTCGCCGATCAGCCGTTGCGTTCGGCACTCCTTCTCGCCGCATCGATGTCGCATCGAGGGCCGCCGGTCAGCGCCGTGCGCTGACCCTCCCCCTCCCCCGACACACAGAAGGCAACAACTCGAATGCGATCCATTCACCGGGCGTTCTCGCGCGCCCTCATCACGACCGCCACCACGGGTGCGGCCATGTCCATCGCACTACTGGCCGGTGCCGCACCGGCCTGGGCGCACGTCCACGTCGACGCCGACGACCCCGCACCGGGAAGCTCCGCGGTGCTGACCTTCCGGGTGCCCGGCGAGTCCGACACAGGAGCTCTGACAACACAATTCAGTGTCACTCTGCCGAGCGTGGCGTCGGCGCGCGCCGAGGTCATGCCGGGCTGGACCAGCCGCCTGGACCGGGACGCGGCCGCGGGCACCGTGCGCTCGGTGACGTGGACGGCGGCGCCGTCGGTCGGGATATCACCGGACCAGTTCGCGTTGTTCCGGATTTCGGTGGCGCTGCCCGACCAGCCGTCGGTGACTTTGCCTGCCACGCAGACGTATTCGGACGGCACCGTCGTCCGCTGGGACCAGCCACCGCTACCCGACGGCGGGGAACCCGAACATCCCGCGCCGGTGCTGGAGCTGTCCGGAAAGCCCGCACCCGAACATCACATGCCGCCACCATCGACCGCCACCGAGCAGGCGGCCACCGAGCCGACGCCCGTCGCGCAGCCCGCCGCATCGGGCGACGACACCGCCCGCTGGCTGGCCGGGGGTGCGCTGATCCTGGCGGCGGTGAGCGTCGTGGTCGCCCTCCTCGGCCGGCGGCGAACGTGATTCGCCGGTTGGCGGGCACCGCGTTGGTTGCCGCACTTCTGGCCGTCCTGGCGCTCACCGGCGCCGGGACGGCCTCGGCCCACGCCGCCCGCGTCTCCACGGATCCGGCTCCCGACGCGGAGCTCAGCCAAGGGCCGGGCCGCGTCAGCGCGACGTTCAACGAACAGCTGCAGACCAGCTTCGCGGCGATGACGGTGGTCGGCCCCGACGGCAATCTGTGGTCGACCGGTCCCGCCGAGGTTCGGGGCGCGGTGGCCAGCGTCGCGCTACGTCCGCTCGGGCCCGCGGGTACGTACACGGCGAACTACCGGGTGACGTCGGCCGACGGTCACGTGGTGTCGGGGTCGTGGTCGTTTCGGCTGACATCCGCGGGGACCGGTACGCCGGGGCCGTCGGCGGCGGCGAACGGTTCCGGGGACGGGGGCGTTCCGGTCTGGCCGTTCGTGGCGGTGGCCGTCGTCATCGTGGGGCTCGGCGCGTGGTGGGCGGTACGACGGCGGCCGTGACGCGGCTGCGGCCCGTGGCGGTGGGCGCCGCCGTCGTCGTCGCCGCAGCCGTGGCGGCGTGGGCGCTGGCCTTCCCCCAGAACTCGTTGGGCGGCACGCTGATTCGCGCGATCGCGGACTGTTCGGCCGTCGTCACACTGGGCCTCGCCATGGTCCCGATGTTCGACACCGCGCGGTATCGCCGCGAGGTCGCCGTGCGTGCCGCCAACCCCTTGGTGGTCGCTGCGGCGGTCTGGGCGGTCGCGGAAGTGCTTCGGCTCGTCGTGACGGCCGCGCAGGCCGCCGGGGTGTCTTCGGTGCGGGTGGGCGTGCGGACCACCGCCGAGTTCGCCGTCGCCACCGCCGCCGGGCGGTCGGGGCTGGTGTGCCTGGCCGCTGCCGTCGCGGCGGGTGTCGTGGCGGCGTCGTCGCGCGGCGGGTGGAAACCAGCGGTCGGCGTCGTGGTGGCCGGTGCGGCGGCGGTCGGCGTGACCGGACGCAGCCTGGTCGGCCACCTGTCGGAGAGCCCCGGCGGCGGGCTGGCCGTCGCCGTGCACGCCCTGGCCGCGGCGGTGTGGTGCGGCGCGCTGGCCGCGTTGGTGCTGGTGATCGAGCATCGGGGGCAGTGGGCGCGGGTGTTGCCGCGGTTCTCGCAGGTGTCGCTGGTGTGCGTGGCGGTGCTGGTGGTGTGCGGCATCGCGGCCACGGTGGTGCGGTTGGGCTCCCCCGTCGAGTTCGTCACCACGGGGTACGGCCGGCTGCTCTTGACGAAGATCGTGCTGACCGGGGTGCTGACGTTCCTGGCCTGGCGCAACCGCACGTGGTGGCTTCCCGCCGCACGTGCACACCGGGCCGACGCGAGCGTGTCACGCCTGCGGTCGCGGATCGAGGTCGCGGGCATGGCCGTGGCGCTGACCTTGGCCGCCGCGCTGGCAGTCACGGGATAGGCACCGAACCCGAACTGGCATGATGGGGGCACTGCCCGGCCCCACACCGCACGCCGATCGCGCTTGGATGAGAACTGCAAAGGAGCAGCCAGATGGCAGACCAGCAGGGTCGACCGGACGAGCAGCCCGCCGAACCGCCGCAGGCGCAGGATCAGACTCCGCCGCCACCGGTGAAGAAGGCGCCCGCCAAGGCTGCGAAGAAGGCTCCGGCGAAGAAGGCCCCCGCCAAGAAGGTTGCGGCGAAGAAGGCACCCGCCAAGGCCGCCAAGAAGGCCACCCCGGCGAAGAAGGCCCCGGTCGAACCGACGCCGCCCACCCCGATGCCGCCCGTACCGCCGACGACGCCCGCACCTCCGAGGCCCACGCCGGCGGTCGCCGACACCAACGGCGCGGGACAGGCCAGCACGGCCGCCAAGGAGGCTGCCGCCCAGGCGAAGTCGACGGTGGCCCAGGCGAGCAACGCCGTCGTCGCCCCTGCCCCGGGACCCGAGCAGTCCCGCCTGCCGGTGGCAGCCGCGATCGTGGCCGGCGTGCTGGCGATCCTCGCGGTGCTGCTGGCGCGACGGAACTCAGGCGACTGACGAATCGGGCTTGACCCTGACGCGACGTCAGGCGTCATAGTCGATCCGTGGACGCCAAGACCGTCGGCATTGTCGCCGAACTGACCGGGATATCGATCCGGACGCTGCACCACTACGACCACATCGGTCTGGTGGTGCCGAGCGTGCGGACGTCGGCCGGGTACCGCGGGTATACCGACGCCGACGTCGAACGACTGCATCTGGTGCTGGTGTACCGGGCGGTCGGCCTGCGGCTCGACGAGATCCGCAGCCTGCTCGACGACCCGAACGTCGACGTGGTGGCCCACCTGCAGCGGCAGCATCGGCTGCTCCTCGAACAATCCGAGCGGCTGCAGCACACCATCAAGGCAGTGGAGGAACTGATGAACGCACACCAAGACGGAATTCAACTGTCGGCCGAGGAACAGATCGAAATCTTTGGAACCACGGCCTTCGGCGACGAATACGCGGCCGAGGCCGAACAGCGCTGGGGCGACACCGATGCGTGGAAGCAGTCGCAGCAACGGGTTTCGCAGTTGAGCAAGCAGGACTGGATTGACATCAAGGCCGAGGGTGACGCGCTGCTGGCCGACCTCGCGACCGCCAAGCGGGCTGGCGTCAAGCCAGGCTCACCGGAGGCCGACGAGCTCGCGGCGCGACACCGCGCGGCCATCGAACGGTTCTACGAGTGCGGTGGTGAGATGCACCGCGGCCTGGTTGAGATGTACATGGCCGACGAGCGGTTCACGGCCTACTACGACGACGTCGAGCCGGGGTTGGCCCAATTCGTCCACGACGTCGTCATCGCTAGCATCTTGGCGTGACCATCGAACCGCGCCCCACTGCTGACCTCGTCGACGACATCGGCCCCGACGTTCGCAGCTGCGACGTGCAGTTCGGCCAGTACGGCGGCCGGTCGCAGTTCGCGGGGCCGATCAGCACGGTGCGCTGCTTCCAGGACAACGCCTTGCTCAAGTCGGTGCTTTCCGAGCCGGGTAACGGCGGCGTGCTGGTGATCGACGGTGCGGGATCACTGCACACCGCACTCGTCGGCGACGTCATCGCGGCGCTGGGACGCGACAGCGGCTGGGCCGGGTTGATCATCAACGGCGCCGTGCGTGACGCGGCGGTACTGCGCACCATCGAGATCGGAATCAAGGCGCTGGGCACCAACCCGCGCAAGAGCACGAAAACCGGCGAAGGTGACCGCGATGTCGCGGTCACCTTCGGCGGCGTTACGTTCGTCCCCGGCGAGGTCGCCTACTGCGACGAGGACGGGATCGTCGTCGTCGGAGACGACAATCCGGCCGGGGTCATCTAAGCCGACACCGCCGCACGGTGTTTGGTGAAGTGCAGGGCCTCGTCGTCGACCTTGCCCTGACGAATGGTCCGCACGTCGAGCAGGTAGTTCTGCTTGAGCTTCCAGGGCTCCTTCGAGCCTGCCTTGGGCAGGCTGTCCAGGGCACGGAGCACGTAGCCGGGGGTGAAGTCCATCAGCGGCCGTTCGTCCACTGAATCGCCGGGATGCTCTGGCACCATGGTGTCGAAGCCGTTGGCGTCCATGTAATTCAGTACACGGCAGACGAATTCCGACACCAGGTCGGCCTTCAACGTCCACGACGCGTTGGTGTATCCGATGGTGAATGCCATGTTCGGCATGCCGGACAGCATCATGCCCTTGTAGGACATCGACTTGGTCAGGTCGACCGGCGCGCCGTTGCGCAGGATCGCGGCGCCACCGAACAGCCGGAGGTTGAGACCGGTTGCGGTGATGATGATGTCGGCCTGCAGCTCCTCACCGGAGTTCAGCTTGATGCCGGTCTCGGTGAACCGCTCGATGGTGTCGGTGACGACGTCGGCCTTGCCGTGCCGGATGGCCTTGAAGATGTCGCCGTTGGGCGCCAGGCAGAGCCGCTGGTCCCATGGGTTGTAGCTGGGGCCGAAGTGCTTCTCGACGTCGTAGCCCTCGGGCAGCCGCCGCTGCGCCATGGTCATCAGCGTCTTGCGCATGTACTGCGGGAACCTGCGCGCCAATTGGTACTGGGCGGTGCTGAAGATGACGGCCTTCCACCGGTTGACCACGTGGGCGGCCTTCTCCGGCAGATACTTGTTGGCCTGCATGGCAATCGGGTCGACGTCGGGCAGCGTGCCGATGTAGGACGGTGAGCGCTGAAGCATCGTGACGTGACCGGCGCCGGAGTTCACCAGCGCGGGGATCAACGTCACCGCGGTGGCGCCACTGCCGATGACGACGACCTTCTTGCCCGCGTAGTCGAGGTCCTCGGGCCAGTGTTGCGGGTGCACGATGGTTCCGTTGAAGTCCTCGGCACCCTCGAACTTGGGCGAGTAGCCCTCGTCGTAGTTGTAGTAGCCGCTGCACGCGAACAGGAACGAGCACGTGATGGTGCTCTCCACGCCGTCGCGGTCCACGGTGACGGTCCAGCGGTTGTCGGCGTCGGACCAGTCGGCGGCTACCACCCGGTGGTTGTAGCGAATGTTCTTGTCGATGCCGTTCTCGGAGGCGGCCTCGTTGATGTAGTTCCAGATGTCCGGACCTTCGGCGATGGCCTTGGCCGACGTCCACGGCTTGAACCGGAAGCCGAGGGTGAACATGTCGGAGTCCGAGCGGATGCCCGGGTACTTGAACAGGTCCCAGGTGCCGCCGAGGTTCTCGCGGCGCTCCAGGATCGCGTAGGTCTTCGTGGGGCACCGGTCCTGCAGGTGCCATGCGGCGCTGATTCCTGAGATGCCTGCGCCGACGATCAGAACGTCGAGGTGTTCGGTCATGGCGACACGTTATCAACACTGTGTTGAATAGGTCAACGGTGTGTTGAGAATTCTCGACATGCAGTAAGGTTCTATGCGTGACAACCACCAGCCCAGCGCGTACCGGCCGTGGCCGTCGCACGCGCCCGACCGGTGACGAACGCGAAGCTGCCATCCTCGCCACCGCGGTGCGGTTGCTCGAGCACAAGAAGTTCGCCGACATCTCCGTCGACGACCTTGCCCGCGGCGCCGGCTTGTCCCGCCCGACGTTCTACTTCTACTTCGCGTCCAAGGACGCCGTACTCCTGTCGCTGCTGGATCCGTTGATTCGGCAGGCAGACAAGGAGTTCGACGGTGCGGCTCAACGGCTTCCGGAGGATCCGCGGCGGGTCTGGCGGAACGGCATCGACGCGTTCTTCAGCTCGTTCGGCTCCCACAGCGTGGTTGCGCGCGCAGGTACCGAGGCCATCGCCACCAGTCCTGGCGTGCGGTCCGTGTGGTCGGCCTTCATGCAGAAGTGGATCAACCAAACCGCGGAGATGATCGTCGCGGAACGCGAGCGCGGTGCGGCGCCCGACACCATTCCGGCCCTCGATCTTGCGACGTCGCTGAATCTGATGAACGAGCGTGCAATGACCGCAACCCTGGTCGCCGAGGATGGCGCCGTCCCGCAGGACCGCATCGTGGACACCCTCACGCACATCTGGGTGACGAGTATTTACGGCAGGACGCCCTAAACGTCCGACCGTGATGCGAACATATGTTCGTGTCCAGGAGTTCGGCGTCGCGGAACGAGGCGTCGATCCTGCACGCCGACCTCGACTCGTTCTACGCATCGGTCGAGCAGCGGGATGACCCGTCGCTGCGCGGCCTGCCGGTCATCGTCGGCGGCGGCGTAGTGCTGGCCGCCAGCTACGAGGCCAAGGCCTACGGCGTGCGCACCGCCATGGGGGGCCGTCAGGCACGTCAGCTCTGCCCGCACGCCGTCGTCGTCCCACCCCGCATGTCGGCCTACTCGCAAGCCAGCTCGGCGGTGTTCGAGGTGTTCCGCGACACCACTCCCCTGGTCGAGCCGGTGTCGGTCGACGAGGCGTTCCTGGACGTCGGCGGCCTTGCCAGGGTGTCGGGCACGCCGGTGCAGATCGCGGCGCAACTGCGGGCCGCGGTCCGCGACCACGTCGGGCTGCCCATCACCGTCGGCATCGCGCGCACCAAGTTCCTCGCGAAGGTGGCCAGCCAGGAGGCCAAGCCCGACGGTCTGCTGTTGGTGCCGCCCGATCGCGAGCTGGCGTTCCTGCATCCGCTCCCGGTGCGCAGGCTGTGGGGCGTCGGCGCCAAGACGGCGGACAAGTTGCACGCCCACGGCATCCACACCGTGGCCGACGTCGCGGAGCTCAGCGAGGCGACGCTGGGTTCGATGGTCGGCGGCGGCATGGGTCGGCAACTCTTCGCGCTGTCGCACAACGTCGACCGGAGGAGGGTCGTCACCGGCGTGCGGCGGCGCTCAGTCGGCGCGCAACGGGCGCTCGGCCGGGCCGGAAACACCATGTCCCCCAGCGAGATCGACGCCGTCGTCGTCAACCTGGTCGACCGCATCACCCGCCGCATGCGCAAGGCGGACCGCACCGGCAGAACCGTGGTGCTGCGGCTTCGGTTCGACGACTTCGGCCGTGCGACGCGCTCCCACACCTTGCCTCAAGCGACGGCGTCGACCGACGCCATCCTCGCCGCGGCCAGAGACCTGGTGGCCGCCGCCGGTCCGCTGATTGCCGAACGGGGACTGACACTGGTCGGCTTCGCGGTGTCGAACATCGACCGGGACGGCGCCCAGCAGCTGGAGTTGCCGTTCGACAGGGCTCCCGACGTGCTGGCGGTGGACGCGGCGATGGACGAGGTGCGGCAGCGCTTCGGCAACGCGTCGGTGATGCGTGGCGTGTTGCTGGGCCGCGATCCCGGGCTCGAGATGCCGATGCTGCCGGAGTGATGGGACCGACTTACTTCAATGCAATTAGCGTCCGATAGTGCCCAAAAGCGCTGTTACGCTTTTTGGCGGCATGGAAGGGGGCGCCGATGGGTTTTCTCGACGAAGTGGGAAAGGTTCTCGACAACGTCGAGGCCGCCACCCCCATCGACCTCATTACCGGCATCGCAGGCGTAGCGACCGACGTGCCCAGTCTGGTCGGTAATGTCGCCAAGGGCGACTTCGGACAAGCCTTCGTCGACGGCCGCAAGGTCCTCGGCGACGGCAAGGACATCGCGCTGGGTCTGAGTAGCCTCGGCGCCAACTTGGGCCCCATCCCAAGCTTCCTCGAGAAGAGTCCGGTAATGAAGCTCGCTGAATCCAAGGTGATAGCTGCTGCACAGCTGGCGATTTCGGGCATGAAGGCCACGACGGGCTCCGGAGATCCATACAACGGCGACCAATTCCGGGACTCGAGCAAGCGCCTGGACGACGTCGTTTGGACCCTCATCCACGCTGAACCCCATGAGGATCGGTGGAGTGGCACCGCGTCGCAGGTTTACAACGCGACGAATGCATCGCACAAACGGCTTGCCTCGGAAGTGCAGACCGCGGACGACGAGATCGCCGGCCACCTCGATGTCGAGGCCGGTCAGGTCACTCGCACCCGGCAGACGCTCGACGACCAATCGGATTGGCTCACCAGATACGACTTGGCGACGGCGGTGATGAATCTGACTCCGCCAACCGCCGCCCTCAAGTTCGCGATGGACCTCGCCGCCGCGGCAGGAGCATTGAACGTGTCCGGCACGACGATGGCAGTTCTGGTCAAGAATTCTCTCGAGAACGCGGACCGCATTGGCGAGGCGTCGAACGCGCTACGGGGGCGCTGCGAACGACACGTCCGGCACGCCTTTGGACGCCTGTGGCGCCGGCGAGGTCTTCCCGATTCCAGACAAAGGCGAGGCCAGTCTGCCTGGCGGCGACCCGGGCGCGACGCCGCTCCCCGACCCCACGGGTGGATTCATCCAACCAAAGCGTTCGATGCCCGATGAGCCCTACACCGTGCCCGAACCTGAGGAGCCGACGGTGCAAGCACCCGCCACTCCCTACGCAGGGCCCGCGCCTGGCGCTCCCCGCTGACGACGAACGGAACCTCGTGACGACTGATCAAGAGAAGAACCTGGGTGTCCTGACCGAGCACATTCGGCATCTGGCGGAGCCGACAGCAGGAGGCGGTCAACAAGATCACCGGCGCGAACCGGTCGATCGTCGACCCGGCGCGCAACGTGCAGGACACACATGGGATGGTCTGCGAGGCAACCCATCTCGCCGTATCCGTGGCTGAGGAAGCACGCCGGGCCGCTGGAGGTGCACTGTTCAAGGTCTCGACGGAGTTGGGCGAGAAACTCACTGCAGCCGCCGCACGGTACGACAACACCGACGCCGCCGGTGCCGATGCCATCACAGCGTGCGAAGCCTGAATGAACGGCAACTGGTCCGACGATGCGTGGGACGACGACGACGATGACCACGGCCTCGGCTGAGTCGATGCTGGACGCGCTCGATTTCTCCCCGCTACCGGCCGCCGACTACGTCGACATCGGACCTGGACGCGACAGCGTCCGACGACGCAGAAGACGGGCCACAGACGATGTTCTTCACAGTGACCAACCCACCGGGCACAGTCTCGGCAACGGCACTGATGGACGGCCGGCCTGTCCAAGTCACGCTGGCACCCCAGGTCGCTGATATGACTGAAAGCGAACTGGCCGAAGAGATTTCATTGATTGCCCGGCTCGCCAGTCAGAATGCCCGCGCCGGCCAACACCTGTTGGTCTCGGGGATGATGCAAGAGCTGGGCGAAGATCCCTTGAGCGTGCGTAGCTTCGTGGAACATGAGCTGGGACTCCCATCCGCTGAGACGGTACTCGCCGATAAGGCGCAGATCTTCGCCACCCGATACGCACACGAGGACTAACCCTTGAGTGAACAAGCGCAGGGGGGGCGGCGACGTCGCTGGCCGCTGATCGTCGGTGCACTCGTCGTTGTCGTTGTCGTAGTGATCGCCGGCGCCGTCGGATGGTGGTTCACCGGTGGCGCCGAGTACTGGGCACGCTCCAGGTGGCAACCACCGAAGGAAGCACTCCTGTCGTCCATGAAGGTGCACCCCGTTCCAGGCTGGACGACGAACGTCGTCGACTTGGGATTGCCTCCCGGGTCGACGATCGCCACCCTGGACGCTCCCTGGTTGCCAAGTCTTTTCACCAACACGCCGCCCCGCACCTATTTGTTGGTCAGCAGCCCAAACCAGACCACACCGCAGTGGTGGCTAACCGGCGTAGACGCATCCAACGGCCGCCCGTTGTTTCCGTCCGTCAAACTGAATGCCTCGGCGAGGATGCCGCGTTGTTTCCTCAATGGAGCTGCGGTGGTGTGCATCTCCGACGATCGAACTGCAGCGACCGCCTGGGTGATCGACGGGCAGAACGGCCAACTGACATACAACGGGCCCACCAACGTGCGACTCAACACCGGAAAACTTGAGGCTGCACAGGCGGGCAGCTACTTGGTCGCTGCAACGAAGGGGCGAAGGCCTCTTCGGCGTAGGTCCAAACGCCGAGACAACGTGGTTCGTCCCCGGTGCTGGTGTCGTCGGAGGAAGTCACTCCGACGACGTGATGTTGCAGGGCGGAAGCCGAGAAGGCTCGGTCACCATGTTCTCCCTCCAGGACGGCCGGGTCCTCAACGCCGAGTTCCCCAAAGGCGCCGACATGCATACGTCGGGCCTCTTTTACGACGACGGCTTCGCGGCTGAATTCAGCGAGCACCAAGGTCTATCGTTCATCCAATTCTTCGACACTGCGGGAAGACTCATGAGCAACGACCGCGTCTCCGGCTTGTTCGATCGGTGGCACCACAGGAAACGTAACTGCGGTCGTGCGGAGCAACGGGTTCGGGGTTTACAGTCCGAGCGGAGACGAGCTACTCGATGTGGACGGCGAGCTTCCGAACGGTGTGCAGCTCATCGGAACCACGCTGTGGGTGGGTGAAGACAACGGCGGCGACGCAGATCACTACCAGGCATTCGATCTTAAGACCGGCGACAAGGGCAAGTCGTGCGCATTCAATGCGCTCAACGGCTATCTCGGCACCGACGGTTCGGTGTTCGTGCGCTCACCGTGGAACCAGAAGTCCGACGACCTGGCGCAGGCCTACGACCTCGCCACGTGCGACAAGGTCTGGTCAATCCCGAGGCCCGCGGGATCCCTCGGCCAGGATGACCAGGATCGGCGACGCACTTGTCCGTACCTCCGACGATGGGACCGAACTGATGTCCCTGGTGCCGCCGAGCTAGGACCACTGGACAGCACTTGACCTCAACGATTATTGAGGTCATACCGTTCGGTGCATGGTCGCAATGCAACTGGGACGCTTTGGTCTGACGGTCGATCCCGATGGGTTTGGCTCCGCTGCCGAACTCGAACAGCTCGGGTTCACGACGCTGTGGATCGTCGGCGGTCAACTGGACCGACTGGACCGGCTCAGCGACCTGATCGGCGCCACCGAGCGCACCGTGGTGGGCTCGGCGATCATCCCTCCGGAGGTGTACGACGCCGGGTCCGTGTCGACGTTCTATCACCGGGTCGAGGACGTCACTCCGGGACGCCTTCTCGTCGGCGTGGGTTCGCCGCACTCCGCGCGACCGCTGACGACGCTGGGCGCCTACGTCGACCGGTTGGACGCCGACGGCGTTCCAGTGGATCGGCGTGTGTTGGCGGCGATGGGTCCCCGCGCGTTGGACGTGGCGCGGGACCGGTTCGCAGGGGCGATGCCCGGACTGGTCACGCCCGACTACGTCGCGGTCGCGCGCGATCGTCTCGGACCCGACCGCATACTGTCAGTAGGGCTCTACGTGGTGCTGGACCGCGATGCCGACGCCGCCAGGGCCACCGCACGCCAGCCGCTCGGCTTCCTCACCGATCTGCCCGCCTACGTCAAATCGCTACGCCGCCAGGGCTTTACCGATGAAGCCATCACTGGTTTGAGTGACGGTTTGGTCGACGCCCTCGTCGCCCGGGGCGGGCCCGACGACGTCGCCGAACGTGCCCGCCAGTTCCACGCCGCGGGTGCGGATCACGTCCATCTCACGGTCCTGAACGACGGAGATCAGCCCGCGGGGCTCACCGCGGCCCGCCTGCTGGGCCCGGCGCTGGGGATCGCCTAACGCCGCGACCGACCACGCGACGTCCCGCGTCGACCAGCGGCCAGAGCCGCATGGCGGTGTTGCGCGAAAGGATTCCGGGTGCGGTGGCGGGGACGATGAGACGGGAACTCAATCCCATCCCGCGCTGCCGGGGTGTGACCAGCCTGCGGTGTCTCCGTTCGTAAGAGCGAAGGGCGGTCGCCGGGTCGTTGCGGTGCTCGGCGATGGCATCGGCCAGTGTCGCCCCACCGGCCATCGCGAGGCTCGAACCCTCGCCGAAGAGCGAGACGCACGACGCAGCGTCGCCGAGTAGCACGACCCGCCCCCTCGACCATGGATCGACCCGCACCCGGCTGACGGAGTCGAAGTAGACGTCGTCGGCGGTCCGAATCAGTTCGAGCAGCTCGGGAACCCGCCATCCCATGCCCTCGTACGCGGCGGCGACGACCTCCCGCTGCCAGCTGGTGTCGCCGCGGTCGAGCCCTGCGACTTCGGGGCTTCGGAAGATGAAGGCGGCACCGCCGCAACCGGTTACCGGATGTACGGTGACGGACCGCCCGGGCGTGTTGTGAATGAGCACGGCGTGTTCGTCGTCGACCGCGCCATTGAGCTCGACGGTGGCGACATATAGGCCGAGGTGTTCGACGAACCCCGTTCCGAATACGAGTTCCCTAACCCGAGAATGCAATCCATCGGCGCCGATGACGATGTCGAAGCGGCGCGGCGCGGCGTGCAAGAAGGTGACGTCGACACCGCCTCCGTCGTCCACCAGCGAGGTAACCGTGTCGCCGTACAGGAACTCCGCCGCAGCGCCGCCCGCGTCGGCCAGGATGGTCGCGAGGTCGCTGCGGGGGATCTCGATACCGTCGCCCAGTTGCATCGGTATCCACCCGAGCCTGCGCCCGTTCCGGTCAACCGCGTAGCACCTGGTCGCCTGTGTCGCCGCGGCCCGCAGTCGCGGGAGCACTCCCATCCGTTCCGCCACGTCGAGCGCCGGCCCGCGTACGTCGACCGGGTTTCCGCTGGAGCGGGCACCGTCGGCTCGTTCCACGACGGTCACCGCCATGCCGTGCCGAGCCAGCCAATGGGCTGCGGTAGATCCGGCGATGCCCGCGCCGACGATCAATACCGTCCGAACCTCCATCCCCTGACCATACCTGCACTCGATGCAATTCTGCCATGAGTGCAGTTTCTGCTAGCCTGACGGTATGCCCGATACGCTGCGCGAACGCAAGCGCGAGCGGACGCGGTCCGCGATCATCACGGCCGCAATGCAATTGTTCGAAACCCGCGGTTACGACGGAACCACCGTGGCCGACATCGCCGCCGCCGCCGAGATCGGCACGCGAACCTTCTTCACCTACTTCGCCAGCAAGGAGGAGGTGCTGTTCCCCGGCGCAGACACTCGCGTCCGTGCAGCGCTCGACGCGATCGCGACACGCGGGCCGGACGACCGACCCAGTGACGTCCTGCTGCGCGCGCTCCGCACGGTCATGGATGCCGGCCACGACTTCGCCGACCCGGAGGGTGCGCTCCGGTTCCGGCTCATCCAGACCGTGCCTGCGGTGCGCGGACGGGCCCTGCAACTACAGCTCGACGCGCAGCGTGAGATCGCACGCCACTTACGGGCGGCCTACCCCGACGAACTCGACGAGATCACTGCCGGGGCCATCGTGGGCGCGTTCGTCGGGTCCGTCGCCGGCGCGGTGCAAGCCATGGTCGACGACGGAGGACCTAGCGCTCCGGACGCGAGGTCGGATGCGATCCGCCGGGCCACCGACGTCGCGCTGCGCCCGTGGCGCGACGGCTGAAGATCAACCGCTCGACGTGGTCCACTCGAGCAGTTTCTCCACCGGCCACGTGTTGACGATGCGCTCGGCAGGCACGCCGTTGTCCATGGCGCGCTGGGCGCCGTAGCCGAGGAAGTCCAGCTGTCCCGGCGCGTGCGCGTCGGTGTCGATCGAGAAGTCGCACCCGATCTCCAGCGCCAGCTTGAGCAACCGGGTTGGCGGATCGCGTCGCTCGGGTCGCGAGTTGATCTCCACGGCGGTGCCGTGATCTCGGCATGCGGTGAACACCTTCTCGGCGTCGAACTTCGACTCGGGGCGCTGGCCGCGGGTACCCGTCACCAGCCGGCCGGTGCAGTGACCGAGCACGTCGGCCTGGCCACCCGACACGGCACGCACCATGCGGCGTGTCATCGACGCTTCGTCCATCTTCAGCTTCGAATGCACGCTCGCGACGACGACGTCGAGGCGCTCCAGCAGTTCGGGTTCCTGGTCGAGGCTGCCGTCGTCCAGGATGTCGACCTCGATGCCGGTCAGAATGCGCATCGGTGCGAATTGGTCGCGCAGCTCGTCGATCACGTCGAGTTGTTGCCGAAGTCGTTCCGGCGACAGCCCATTGGCGATCGTCAGCCGGGGCGAATGATCGGTCAGCGCGCAGTACTCGTGGCCCAGCGCCTGCGCGGCCGCCATCATCTCCGCGATCGGCGCCGACCCGTCCGACCAGTTGGAGTGCAGGTGCAGGTCGCCCTTCAGCGCGGCGCGGATCTCACCGCCACCGAGATCGACTGCGGCCGCGCGTAGTTCGACCAACACGTCGGGTTCCCGCCCGGCCCACGCCTGAGCGATGACCTTGGCGGTTTTCGGCCCGATGCCCGGCAGTGACTGCCAGCTGTTGGCCTGACCGTGCTTCTCGCGTTGGGCGTCGTCGAGCCGTTCGACGGTGTCGGCGGCGTTGCGGTACGCCATGACCCGGCGGGGCTCTTCGCGGGCGCGATCCTTGTAGAAGGCGATTTCACGCAGCGCGGCTACGGGATCCATGCATCCAGTGTGCCCCGTTGGCTAGGGCCGCCAGCCGGGATCCCGCCCCCCCCCGGGATCGCGCCCACTCAGCCCCAACGCCCGCTCGAAGACGGGTGCATCGTCCGGAACGGGGACGGCGGGACCGAACAGCCCCTCGACGGGCCCGTCGGCCGCAAACGACGCGACTTGGGCATACACCGCCTCGGCCACGTCGTCGTCGACCTCGTAGTCCTGCCCGGTGGACCGTGCGATGTCCCAGCCGTGGATCACTACCTCCCCCAGCGCAACCGCGCCGGCGATGTCGCCGGGCATGTCGACGCCGCCGACGCGGGTCATGCCCTCCCACGCCGCCGGGTCCTGCCAGGCCTGCGCCAGATCCGCCAACGCGGGCGGATACCCGGTGCGCCAGTCATCGTCCAGGTGGTAGCCGCCCTCGCCGGGGGGAGTATCGGTGAGCTGCCCGAAGTTCCTGCGGGCGCCTGCCGCGAACGCCGCCGCGAGCCCGCCGACGTGCGCGACCACTTCACCAAGTGACAACTTCTCGCACGGTGTCCGTCCGCCGAGCTGGTCATCGCTGACGCCATCGAGCAGTTTTGCGGTACGGAGACATGCCGAGGTCATATCGATCATGTCCATACCGACCAGCGTCACACAGGAAACTCATCGGGAAAGTCCGGTTCGAGAGGTCTACGCTTGGTTGAGTGCGATTCGCGTTCAAGACATCCCCGCAAAACACCACGTGGTCCGAGATGCTGCCGATCTGGCAGACCGCCGATGACATCGACGTCTTCGAGTCCGGCTGGACGTTCGACCACTTCTATCCGATCTTCTCCGACTCCACCGGGCCGTGCCTGGAGGGCTGGATAACCCTGACGGCGCTGGCGCAGGCCACCAAGCGATTGCGCGTCGGTGTGCTGGTCACTGGTATTCACTACCGGCACCCGGCCGTCCTGGCCAACATGGCCGCCGCGCTCGACGTCATCTCCAACGGCCGCCTCGAACTCGGCATCGGCGCAGGCTGGAACGAGGAGGAGTCGGGTGCCTACGGCATCGAACTCGGCACCATCAAGGAGCGCTTCGACCGGTTCGAGGAGGCCTGTGAGGTGCTGACCAGTCTGCTCACCAAGGACACGACGACCTTCGACGGCAAGTACTACCAGCTCAAGGATGCACGCAACGAGCCGAAGGGGCCGCAGCAGCCGCACCCGCCGATCTGCATCGGTGGCAGCGGCGAGAAGCGCACCCTGCCGCTGACCGCGAAGTACGCCGATCACTGGAACTTCGTCGGCGGCACGCCGGAGGAGTTCGCGCACAAGCGCGACGTCCTGCATGCACGGTGCGCAGACATCGGCCGCGACCCCAAGGAGATCACCCTTTCCGCGCACGTCCGGCTCGGCGAGGACCGCGACTACGCGAAGGTGGTCGACGAGGCCGGGGCGCTCGGCAAGGAAGGTCTGGATCTCGCGATCATCTACCTGCCTCCGCCGTACGACCCGGCCGTGCTGGAACCACTCGCAGAGGCGATCCGGGACTCGGGGCTGACGCAGTAGGCCTCAGGCCCCGTCAGAATCAAGCAGGCGCACGTCCACCACGTGGACCTGCACACCGGCCGCCGCGATCCGCTCCAGCTGTTCGGGGTCGGCGGTGGAATCGGTCACCAGGTGATCGATCTGGCTCGGGGTCACCATCTTCGCGAAGGTGATCTTGCCGATCTTGGAGCCATCGACGGCGACGACGACGCGCTGGGCATTGGTGGCCATGGCGATCGCCGTGCGGGCTTCGGCCTCGTCGAACGTGGTCGCCCCGATCTCCGCGGACATCCCGTCGGCCCCAAGAATGGCGGTGCCGACGGTGATCACCTGAAACGCGTGCTCGGACATCGGGCCAACGGCCTCAAGGGAATTCGCCCTCACCAGCCCGCCCGTCGCGATGACCTTCAGGTGCGCGTCGACCGCGCAGTCGGCGGCGATCGTCAGCGAGTTCGTCACGATCGTCATGTTGGGTCTGCCCTTCAGCGACCTGGCCACCTCGCCCGTCGTGACACCTCCGGTCAGCGCGACGGCCTGCGGTCCGGCGGGCACCAGCGCGGCGGCGTGCTGGGCGATCCGCCGTTTGATGGCCACCATCCGGTGGTCGCGTAGCCGCACCGGAATCTCGCTGCCGCTGGGGTCCAGGGCGCGGGCACCGCCATGGGTCCGCACCAGCAGACCCTGCTCCTCCAGCTCGCTGAGATCGCGGCGCAGCGTCGCCGCCGACACGCGCAGCTCGGTGCACAGCACCTGGGAAGCGACTTCGCCGCGGTCGCGAAGCAGTGCGAGCACTTCGCGCATGCGGTCCGTGCGCTTGATCGACATCGCTGACGTCTCCTTGGACGACGGTGGGCGCAATCAGTTTTCCTGATCGTTTTGCCGTTTGGCATTGCGCGTTTTGAGCGATCTTCCCATGATCGACGCATGCACCCGACGTCCGGACCGAAACAGCAGGTGACGACGTGACCCTGGCTGCCACCGCCGACCTCGTCACCGCCGCATCGGCCGCGGGCTCCGCGGTGCTGGCGTTCAACGTGATCACCATCGAGCACGCCGAGGGCATCGCCGACGGTGTCGAGCGAGCCGGGGCCGCCGCGGTAATCCAGCTCAGCGAGAACACGATTCGCTTCCACGGCGGCCGGATGGCTCCGATCGTCGCGGCCTGCGCGCGGATTGCCACCCAGTCGTCGGCCGAGCTGTCGATCCATCTCGACCATCTGCAAGACGTCGCTCTCCTGACCGAGGCGGTCCAGTCGGCCGCGGACCTCGGAGTCACGTCGATCATGGTCGACGCCGCACACTTGTCGTATCGGGACAATGTCGAGCGAACCCGCTCATTCACTCGCGACGCCCACGCCGCCGGCCTGTGGGTGGAAGC
The DNA here is from genome assembly GCA_963849055.1 of uncultured Actinomycetota bacterium. Taxonomy (GTDB): domain Bacteria; phylum Actinomycetota; class Actinomycetes; order Mycobacteriales; family Mycobacteriaceae; genus Mycobacterium. Next base: position 35,300 of record CAWKFI010000005.1, on the reverse strand, counting down.
CGAGCTGGGCGAGATCGGCGGCAAGGCGAACGCGCATGCGCCGGGGGCACGCACCGATCCGGCCGAGGCCGCGGCCTTCGCCGGTGACACCGCCGTGGACGGTCTGGCCGTCGCCGTGGGCAGCAGCCATGCGATGACGACCCGCGACGCCCAACTCGACATGGAGCTGATCGCGGCGCTGGCCGCCAACGTCGCGATACCCCTGGTGCTGCACGGATCCTCGGGCGTGCCCGACGATCAACTCCGCCGCGCCGTCGACGCGGGGATTCGGAAGGTGAACGTCGGAACCGCCCTCAACGTCGCCTTCACCGCAGCGATCCGCGACGAGTTGGCGGCCAATGCCAGCGCAACCGACCCACGCAAGTTCCTGGCCGCCGGCCGACAGGCCATCGGCGACACCGTCGCCGACCTGTGCCGCGCCGTCGTCGGCGAGCGGGTGGCGCGATGAGTCGATCTACGCCCACGTTTGCGGGTCCGGTCACTCACCTGACCGAGACGATCAAGCGACACAAGGCCGGCGAACCCGTCGGCGTCTACTCGGTGTGTTCGGCGCATCCGACCGTCGTGGAAGCGGCCATCGCGCAGGCCGCCGCCGATGGCAGTTACGTACTGATCGAAGCGACCTCCAATCAGGTCGACCAGTTCGGCGGCTACACCGGTCTGCGTCCAGCACAGTTCCGGGACTTGGTGTACGGCATCGCCGACGGATGCGGATTCGACCGCGGGCGCGTCGTGCTCGGCGGCGACCACCTCGGGCCCAACCGTTGGCAGCGCCAAGCCGCGAGCGCCGCGATGGCCAACGCCGAGGTGCTGATCACGAGCTACGTCGAGGCCGGATACGCCAAGATCCACCTGGATTGCAGCATGTCGTGCTCCGACGACCCGGCGGTGCTTCCCGACGAGGTCGTGGCGGCCCGTACCGCTCGGCTGCTGCGGGTCGCCGAAGACACCGCGCGCCGCGTCGGCTCCGAAGGCCCGGTCTACGTCATCGGCACCGAGGTGCCTGTGCCCGGCGGGGCGCACGAAACGCTGAGTCATCTCACCCCGACGCCTGCCGACCGGGCCCGACGGACCATCGACGCCCACCGAAGGGCATTCGCCGAACTGGATCTGGACGACGTGTGGCCCCGCGTGGTGGCGCTGGTGGTGCAACCCGGTGTCGAGTTCGACCACCTCCACGTCATCGACTACGCGCACGGCGCCACCGGCGAGCTGCGACGCGTGCTCGACTCCGAGCCCAACCTGGTCTTCGAAGCACACTCCACCGACTATCAGCGACCGGCGCAGCTGCGGGAACTCGTCGAGGACCACTGGGCCATCCTAAAGGTCGGTCCCGCACTGACATTCGCGATGCGCGAGGCGCTGTTCGCGCTGGCCCGGATCGAGTCCGAGCTGCTCGCCCGGCCATCGCGGTCGAACCTCATCGAGGTCATCGAACGCCGCATGCTGGCCGACCCCACCCATTGGCAGGGCTACTACGAAGGCGACCCCCTCGCCCAGCGCACCGCGCGGCGCTACAGCTACAGCGACCGACTGCGCTACTACTGGGCCGATGCCGAAATCGACGCGGCGCGAGAGACTCTGCTGACCAACCTCGACCGCACGGGCATTCCGTTGCCCCTGCTCAGTCAGTTCCTCCCGCTGCAGTACGACCGGATCCGCGCCGGCCACCTCGAAACCACCGCACAGGCCATCGTGATCGATCGAATACGCGATGCCCTGCGCCCCTACGCCCTCGCGTGCAGGGCCCCCAATGACGACTCCCGAAATCCCAGCACTGGAGCAGCCGATGTCTAACCCTGCAGTCCCCGCCCAAGAAGACGGCGGCGCAACCATTCTCGAGATCGGACAGCAACCCGACGCGTGGCGCGAAGTCGCAGGCAGGACCGATGAGCACGCGGCCGCTTTCCTGCGTGGCGTCCTGAGCCGACCCGACCTTCGGATCATCCTCACGGGTGCGGGCAGCTCTGCGTTCGTCGGAGACATCGCGGCGCCCGCGCTGCGGCGTCACCTCGGCAGGCGCGTCGAGGCCATCGCGACCACCAGTATCGTGGCCAGCCCCCTCGACCACCTCGAGCGTCACACGCCGACGCTGATGGTGTCCTTCGGCCGGTCCGGCAACAGCCCCGAGAGCCTGGCGACCACCGCGTTGGCCGACGAATTCGTCGACGACGTCTGGCATCTCGTCCTCACGTGCGACCGCGCCGGGCAACTCGGCCGCGCGCACGCGGGCCGGGAGAATTCGTTGGTCGTCTACATGCCGGAACGCACCAACGACGTCGGCTTCGCAATGACCTCCAGCCTGACGTCGATGTTGTTGTCCTGCCTGCTGATGCTGGGCCCGGCTGAACGCGAAGACGCCGAGGCCCTTGCCGTGGCCGCCGAGCACGTCATCGGACTGCAGCCCGACATCCGCGCACTCGCCCAGACCAAGAAGCAGCGCTTCGTCTATCTCGGGAGCGGACCCCTCGAGGGTCTCGCCCGCGAATCGGCGCTCAAACTACTGGAATTGACCGCGGGTGAAGTGGTGACCTACTTCGACTCCCCCTTGGGATTTCGCCACGGACCCAAGTCGGTGCTCGACGCGGACACGCTCGTCGTCGTGTACGTCTCGACCGATCCGTACACCCGCCGCTACGACCTCGACATCGTCGGCGAGATCCGCGCGCAACTCGGTCCGGACGGCGTCACGGTGATCAGCACCGAACCCATCCCCGCGGCGGTGGGCAACGCCGTCGTGCTACCCGGCCTCCAGGGCATGGACGACTCGTCGGTGGCGCTGGCCTATCTGGTGTTCGCGCAGTATCTCGCGTTGTTCACCTCATTGGAATATGGCAAGACTCCGGACAACCCCTTTCCGGACGGCGAAGTCAGCCGTGTCGTGCGCGGCGTGACCATCTACCCGACGGAGTTGTGATGAGCGGTCGCTATCTCGGAGTTGACGGCGGAGGGTCGAAGACGGCGTTCGCGCTCATCGACGCCGACGGCCACGTCCTGGCCCGCGCCACCGCGCCGAGCTCCTACTACTTCAGCGAAGGCTTCGAGGTCGTCGAACGCGTTCTGACCCAGGGCCTTGCCGACATCTGCGGGCAGGCGGGCATCGACACCGCGGACATCGATGCGGCGTTCTTCGGCATCCCCGGCTACGGCGAGGCGAGCGGTGACATCGAACGGCTCGATGCCGTGCCGCGCGCCGTCCTCGGCCACGACCGCTACAGCTGCAACAACGACATGGTGTGCGGGTGGGCCGGGTCGTTGGCCGGTGAGGACGGCATCAACGTCATCTGCGGCACGGGATCGATGACCTATGGCGAACGCCAAGGGAAGGGACACCGGGTCGGCGGCTGGGGCGAACTGTTCGGCGACGAGGGCTCGGCGTATTGGATTGCCACGCAGGGTCTTAACGCATTCAGCCGGATGAGCGACGGCAGGCTGCCGCGCGGACCGCTCTACGATCTCGTGAGGGAGCGCCTGCAGATCGCGGGTGACCTCGACGTCGTGAGCCTGGTAATCGACGACTGGGGCGGCAACCGCGGCTCGATCGCCGCACTGGCGACCACGGTGTGCGAGGCCGCCCGCCACGACGACGACGTGGCCGCAGGCATTCTGGCCGCCGCTGCCGGAGAACTGGCGACGCTGATCGAAACCACCCGCGTACTGGTCGGTTTCGCCGACGACGAACCGGTGCCGGTGTCCTACTCGGGCGGCATGTTCTCCGACGACGGCTTCCTGGCGCTGTTCCGCAGCGCGCTGCAAACACTGCCGGCGAAGTACGACCTGCGACTTCCACTGCTCGATCCGGCCGTTGGCGCCGCCCTCTACGCCGCCAAGCACAGCGGACATCCACTGACCCCCGCTGCCATCCACCAACTCGCCACCACCCGACCATGATTCGACGAGGTGAAGTCACGATGACCGATACACCGACTGCCAAGAACACCCGCAGCTGGATCTTCTACGCCGCTCTGCTCGTCCTGTTCTGGGGCGTATGGGGAGCGTTCTCGGCACTCCCCGCATCCCGATACGGCTACCCCAACGAGATGATCTACGTCATCTGGGCCTTGACGATGATCATCCCTGCCGCGTTCGCGCTGCGCGGCCAGCGCTTCGACCGGCGGCGCAGCGCCGCGGTCTACGGCCTACTCATCGGGCTGACCGGCGCCGGCGGCCAGCTGCTGCTGTTCCAGGCATTGACCATGGGCCCCGCCTACCTGATCTTCCCCATCGTCTCGATTTCACCGGCCATCACGGTCGTGATGGCCATGGTCCTGCTGCGCGAACGCATCAGCACGCTGGCGGCCGTCGGACTCGTCGCGGCCCTCGCCGCGATCGTTCTGTTCAGCATCACCAGTGCCTCGTCCGACGGCTCGTCGGGCCCGTGGTTGCCGCTGGCGATCCTGATCTGCGTGGCGTGGGGCGTGCAAGCGTACTTCATGCGCAAGACCGCGACGATCGGCGTCAACGACGCCACCACCTTCGGCTGGATGGCGATCAGCGCGCTCGCCTTGATCCCGGTCGCCCTGTTCTCCCTTGGCGGCCTGCCCCTCGACTTCCCGTGGCAGGCACCGGCACTCACGGCCGCCACGCAGCTGCTCAACGCCGTCGGCGCGCTGTTCCTGGTGATGGCGCTCAGCCGAGGGAAGGCCGCCATCGTCGCACCGACCACCAACGCGCTCGCCCCGGCGCTCACCATCGTCATCTCGCTCATCGCCTACCAGACGTTGCCCACCCCGTACGGGGCCATCGGGATCGTGCTGGCCCTCGTCGGTTCCACGCTGATGGTCTACAGCGACGAGAAACGCGGCGAAGCACTGACCGACGCCGTACTGGAACAGTCGGCCGAGCGCGCACAACCGAGGAAGTGACATGAAACCCACGATCGTCATCATCGGCGCAGGCAGCGTCGAGTTCACCCGCGAGCTGCTCGGGGACATCCTCTCCTTCCCCGAGCTCGGAGAAGTCCGGGTCGTGCTGCACGACATCAACACAGAACGTCTCGAGACCGCAGAGGCCATCGCGCGCGCGACCGCCCGCGCGGCAGGCGCCCAGCCAGAGGTGGTTGCCACCACCGATCGCCGCAGGGCCCTCGACGGTGCCGACTACGTCATCAACGTCATCCAGGTGGGCATGCACGAGGCCACGGTGCGCGACTTCGAGATACCCGCGAAGTACGGTGTGCACCAGACCATCGGCGACACCATCGGGATCGGCGGCATCTTCCGCGGGCTGCGGACGTTTCCCGTCTTGGCCTCGATCGCCGAGGACATGGCGCAGGTGTGCCCCGACGCCTGGCTGCTCAACTACACCAACCCAATGGCCATGAACGTCACGTTCCTCGGCCACGTCGCCCCGAAGCTCAAGGTTCTCGGCCTGTGCCACTCGGTGTACTGGACGATGGTCGGCCTGAGCGAGTTGGTCGACGTGCCATTCGACGAGGTGTCGTACTGGTCAGCGGGCGTCAATCATCAGGCGTGGGTGCTGCGGTGGGAGCGCGGCGGGCAGAACCTATATCCGCTTCTGGACCAACGCATCGCCGCCGATCCCGAGTTGCGCCGACGGGTGCGGGTCGACATGTACCGCAGGCTCGGCTACTACCCCACCGAGACCAGCGAACACTCCAGTGAGTACGTCCCGTGGTATCTACGCCACCCCGACGAGGTCGACCGCCTGCGGATCAACATCGGCGAGTACGTGTCGATCAGCGAGGCCAACCTCGCCGAATACGCCCGCGTCCGTGCGGAGTTGGCCGACACCACGACGCTCGACATCGATACCGGCTCGACTGAGTACGCGCCACAGGTCATCCACTCGCTGGAGACCGGCACCCGTCGCGTCATCTCCGCCAACGTCATCAACGAGGGCTTGATCACCAACTTGCCATCTGGGCTAGCGGTCGAAGTCCCGACGGTGCTCGATGCACTGGGTGCGCACCCGATGAAGGTGGGCGACCTCCCGCCGCAGTGCGCCGCGCTGAACCGCGGGTTCCTCGGCCCGGTCGAGCTTGCGGTCCGGGCCGCCGCCGACGGCGATCCGCGCCTGGTGCGGGCCGCGGCCATGGTCGATCCCAACACCGCGGCCACGTTGACCGTCGACCAGATCTGGAACCTGTGCGACGAACTGACGGCGGCACACGGAGAGCTGCTGCCCGAGGCGCTGCGCGCGCCGTTGGCGCTGTGAGAGGTGCCGCCCAACATGCTCCAAACCGCTCAGCCGCCGCCAACGAAGGAGTATCAACCGTGAATCGCCTACGACGCCAACGACTCTGCATCGCCCTGGTCGCGGTGCTTGCCCTGCTCCTCAGTGCGTGCGGCGGAGGCGGATCGTCGTCGTCCGGGCCAACCAAGATCGTCGTCTGGCACGGCTATCAGGACACCGAGGGCGACGCGTTCAAATCCCTCATCGCCGAGTTCAACAAGACTCACCCCGACGTCGAGGTCAGCGAGCTGTACTCCAGCAACGACCTGGTGTTGCAAAAGGTTCTGACCGCGGTGCGCGGCAACAGCGCGCCCGACGTGGCGTACATGTTCGGGTCGTGGTCGCCGAACATCGCCCAGATACCGCAGCTCGTCGACATGTCGCAGTACGTGTCCGAGCCGGACTGGAAGTGGGATGACTTCTACCCCGCCGAGCGCGAGGCGGCGACGGTCGGCGACAAGGTCGTCGGCGTGCCGGCCCTGGTCGACAACCTCGCGATCGTCTACAACAAGAAGCTGTTCGCCGACGCAGGGATCGAGCCGCCGAGCGCGAACTGGACGTGGGACGACTTCCGTTCCGCTGCAGCCAAACTCACCGATCCCGCCAAGGGACAGTACGGCTGGCTCATCCCCGCCGACGGCAGCGAGGACACCGTCTGGCACTACATTCCGATGCTCTGGGAAGCCGGCGGCGACATCCTGACCGCGGACGAGCAGCACGCCGCGTTCAACTCCGAGGCGGGCGTCAAGGCGCTCACGGCGTTGCAGCAGATGGCCGTCACCGACAAGTCGCTCTACCTGGACACCACCAACGAGAACGGGCCCAAGCTGATGAACAGCGGCAAGGTGGCGATGCTCGTCACCGGACCGTGGGACCTCAGTTCGCTGTCCGACATCGAGTACGGCGTACAGGTGCTGCCCACCTTCGCCGGTTCGACGGGCGGCCATCAGACGATCTCCGGTCCCGACAACTGGGTGGTCTTCGACAACGGCGACAAGAAGAAGCAGGCGGCGGTCGAGTTCGTCAAGTGGCTGACGGCTGCCGATCAGGTCAAGTCGTTCTCGTTGGCGACCGGCGATCTGCCCACGCGTGCCTCGGTGGGCCAGGATCCGGCGTTCGTCACCAAGCTCAACGAACAGCTGCCCGGTAGCGGCCTCTTCGTGGAGAACCTGTCCAACGTGAAGAAGGCCAGGCCCACCGTCGAGCAGTACCCCGCTGTCTCCGAGGCGCTGGGCCAGGCGATCGTGTCCGTCATGCTCGGCAAGGATCAGCCGGCCGACGCGCTGGACGCCGCGGCGAAGGCCGCGGACGCGGCACTGGCCGCGAAATAGGCGTGCGGCGAGGATAGGTAGATGGCATCGTTCCTGGGGCGCATTGGCCGCTCGGACAACGTGAACGGGTGGGCGCTGGTCAGTCCCGCGGCTGTGCTCATCGGCATCTTCGGTCTGCTGCCGGTCCTCATGTCGCTGCAGCTGTCGTTTCAGCAGTCCGACCTGCTCACCCCGGAGACGCCCTGGGTCGGTTTCGAGAACTACCGGAAGCTGGCCGACGACCCGGTGTTCGTGGAGGCGATCAAGCACACCATCGTCTACACGGCACTGTTCGTCCCCGGCACCATGCTGGTCGGCCTGTTCGTCGCGGCAGCGATGAACCGGTCGCTGCGGTTCATCTCGGTGTACCGGACGGCGGCGTACGTCACGATGGCGGTCTCGACCATCTCGCAGGGCATCATCTTCCTGTGGCTGACCGATCGTGACTACGGCCTGGTGAATGCGGCGCTCAACGTGGTCGGGGTGCCGTCCCAGCCGTTCCTGGCCTCGCCGTCGCAGGCTCTGTTCGTCATCGTGGCGATGACGATCTGGGGGTGGACCGGCTTCTCGGTGATCGTCTATCTCGCGGCGCTGCAAGGGGTTCCGCCCGAGTTGCACGAGGCCGCGGCGATCGACGGGGCCACCGCGTTCACCCGGTTCCGTACCATCACCGTGCCGATGCTGGGTCCGGCGAACCTGTTCCTGCTCGTCTGGTTGACGATCAATGCGCTGCAACTGTTCGACGAGGTCTACGCCACCACGCGCGGCGGACCGTTGCGCGCGACGACCGTGATCGTCTACTACCTGTGGGACAGGGCCTTCGTACACTTCGACGCCGGATACGCTGCGGCGATGGCCTACGCGTTGTTCGTCGTGATCCTGCTGATCACCGCCGTGCAGTTCCGGCTGGCCAGGAAGCACGTGCACCACTCGTGACGACCTTACGAGTGCCTCCCACCGAAGCGCCTGCGCCACAGGCAGCTTCGCCGACGCGACGACTGAGGCTGCGGCTGCGGCTGCCGTTCAGCCCGTGGCACCTGGTCCTCATTCCGCTGACGTTCCTGCTGATCGTCCCGCTGCTGTGGATGCTCGTCACCTCGTTGGAGACGGAGGGCGAGGCCAACCACTTCCCGCCGGTGCTCTTCCCGGCACGGCCGCGCTTCGAGAACTACTCCGAGGCATGGGCGGCGGCGCCGTTCGGGCACTTCTTCCTCAACAGCGCCCTGGTCACGTTGGTGGTTCTCGTCAGCAACCTCATCGTGTGCAGCCTCGCGGGCTACGCGTTCGCCCGCATCCGATTCCTCGGCCGCGGAGCGCTTTTCGTCACGCTTATGGCGACGCTGATGGTGCCGTTTCAGGTCACGATGATTCCGGTGTTCCTCATCGTGAAGTGGTTCGGCGACAACGTGGCCGACGTGCTGGGCATCGATCACATCGGCGCGTTGATGCTGCCCAACCTCGCGACGGCGTTCGGCATCTTCTTCCTGCGCCAGTTCTTCCAGACGGTTCCGGTGGAGCTCGAGGAGGCCGCCAGGGTCGACGGCACCTCGCGGCTGGGCGTGCTGTTCAAGATCGTGCTGCCGCTGTCGTTGCCCGCGATGTCCACGTTGGCCGCCCTGACGGTCCTCACCTCCTGGAACGACTTCCTGTGGCCGTTGATCGTCATCACGTCACAGGATCAGATGACGATTCCGTTGGGGCTCAGTTACTTCCAGGGTGCGCACCGGGTCAAGTGGCCGCTGCTGATGGCGGCCAACGTGATGAGCCTGCTGCCCATGCTGCTGGTGTTCATCGGCGCGCAGCGCTACTTCGTCCAGTCGGTGGCCAGTACCGGTGTCAAGGGCTGACCGGTGACAGTGAGAGAGGAACGACGTTGGCAGAGGTAGAGTTCCGCGATGTCACACGGCGTTACCCCGGAGGGGTGACCGCCCTCAAGGGTCTCAATCTGACCGTGGCGGACGGGGAGTTCCTGATCCTGGTCGGACCGTCGGGATGTGGCAAGAGCACCGCCCTGCGCCTGCTGGCCGGTCTGGACAAGCCGACGTCCGGCGAGCTGCGGATCGGCGGCACGGTGGTCAACGGGCTCGCTCCCGGGCAGCGCGACATCGCGATGGTGTTTCAGAACTACGCGCTGTATCCGCACATGACGGTGTACCGCAATCTCGCCTACGGTCTGCGGCAGCGCAAGACGCCACGGCGTGAGATCGAGCAGCGGGTCCGCGAGACGGCCGATCTGCTGCAGATCGGTGAACTGCTCGACCGCAAGCCCGGCCAGCTCTCCGGCGGACAGCGTCAGCGAGTCGCGATGGGCCGCGCACTCGTCCGCAAACCGCAGGCTTTCCTGCTCGACGAGCCGCTGTCGAATCTCGACGCGAAGCTACGCAACCAGGTCCGCGGCGACCTCAAGCGGTTGCACCGCGAGCTGCCGGTGACCTCCATCTACGTCACCCACGACCAGGTCGAGGCCATGACGCTGGGTGATCGACTGTGCGTGATGTCGAATGGCGAAGTGCAGCAGATCGGCACGACCGACGACATCTACAACCGGCCTGCCAATACATTCGTCGCGGCATTCATGGGGAGTCCGCCGATGAACCTGGTGCCTGGCGTCATCCGTGGCGGAATCCTGCATGTCGGCGGAGCCCCGCTGACGGCCGTCGCCGAACCCGACGGTCCGGTGACGGTCGGGGCGCGGCCGGAGCACCTGCAGCTGCACACCAGCTGGGCCGACGGGATGGTGCCCGCGCGGGTCGACTTCGTGGAACCGCTCGGCAGTCACGTGTTGGTGACCGCCGTCGTCGACGGCGGCGACGGATCCGCTGAGACGCGGGTGATCGCACAGGCCCCGCCGGGAATCGCGTTGGAGGCCGGGACCCGCGTCGGCTTCGCCGTGGCGCCGGAGCGCACGTACTTCTTCGACGCCGAGACGGGCGACGCGCGCCGCAGCCGCGAGCGCATCTCGCTGTGAGGTTCTGGTGCGCACGGTAACTACAGGTTCGCGATTGTGGAGGAAGGGGAACGTCCAGGGTGGGTTACTGACGATCAGGTAGATATAGCGGCTAAGCAAACAACCGCCGGGTCCGGCGCTAACGCCGAAGGGTGAAGGTCAGACGCCGTAGCGGACGAGTTCGGCCGCGGTGATGAGGCGCTCTTGTTTGGCAGGGAATTCGCGGCACTTCACCGGGTGCCGAAGATATGACCAGGCGATTCGCGTGATCCGCGATTGGGACAGCGGGTTGATGTACACCGTTTTCACTCCTGCGTCGGTTGTCTACACCGTGGGGTCAGCCTAACGCAAGACCCCCGCGCTTTCATTAGATACCTGTGAACTGGCTAACACCAGAAGCCACGCCGAGAAAAACGTCTGATGTTTCTGGTGTGACTGGAGGGGTTTGAGTGACTACAGCGCGCAGGTTTGCTCGAACCGCGACGAGTTCGGCCACCGCGATGCCACACTCTGCAAACGCTGCGACATCCCGCGGCGCGGGTGGAATTCCGGGGGGAGTCGTCATGAAGGTTCGTCGTAGGTTCCAGTTGGTGGGCGCTGCGGTGTTCACGGTTGCCATGGGAGGTGCGGCACTGGTCACCGGCCAGTCCCATCCCGTCGACCGGTCTCCGGAGGTACGCCTCGCCGTAGGCCAGGTCGTTCAGATCTCGCCCGTGCCCGGGTCGTGTCCCGTCTACGGCGACCTGGAAGACAAGTTCGGCGGCAACGACAACAACATGATCGCCTACCTGCAATGCGTCATTCCCGACGTCGACCAGTGGTTGAGCGACTTCTATCCCGGGCTGCGGCATCCCTCCGGCTACTTCTTCATCCCGGCGAACACCCAGGTCCAAACCGCATGCAACCGGCCGTCCAACCAGGACAGCCTCGAGTACTGCTCCGCGGATGGCGGCGTCTACCTGGGCGGCGTTGCGATCTGGACGCAGTACAACAACTTCGGTGACGGCGCGCCGGTCGCCATCATCGCCCACGAGCTGACTCACCACATTCAGGCCATGCTCCAGATGCCGGGCAGCCAGACAGCCAACGGCCAAGTGCGGTATGAGAACCAGGCCGATTGCGGGGCCGGAGCCTTCATGGCGTACTCGCGAAACAGGGGCCAACTGGCACTCGACGACATCTCCGACCTGACCGGATCACTCATTCAGGCCGGGCAGGCGGAAGGTCCAGATCGCGACCACGGCACTCCGCTCGAGCGATACCAGGCCTTCAGGCGGAGCTACGACACGACGCAGCCGGTGCCGCTGTGGGAGTGCAACCAGTTCGTACCGGAGATGCCGCTGCGAGCCTGACCGCTGCTAGCGCTGGGGAGCGGCGGTCGGCGCGATCGGCGCCGGAAGCGCCGTCTGGCCCATCAGGTAGCGGTCGACGCCCGCGGCCGCGGCGCGACCCTCGGCGATCGCCCACACGATCAACGACTGCCCGCGGCCCATGTCACCGGCTACGAAGACACCTGGCACCGACGTCTGGAAGTCGTCGTTGCGCGCCACGTTTCCGCGGTCGGACAGCTCGACCCGGAGGTCGTCGATCAGCCCCGCCTTCTCCGGGCCGACGAAGCCCATCGCCAGCAACACCAGGTCGGCCTCGAGGTCGAAGTCGCTGCCCTCGGTCTTGACGAACTTGCCGTCCTGCATCGTCACCTCGTGCACCCGCAGCGCGGTGACGCGGCCGTCGGTGCCGACGAACTCCTCGGTGTTGACGGAGAAGACACGCTCGCCGCCCTCTTCGTGCGCAGAGGCCACCCGGTACATCAGCGGGTAGGTCGGCCACGGCGTCGACTCGGCCCGGGTCTCGGGCGGCCGCGGCATGATCTCGAACTGGTGCACGCTGGCCGCGCCCTGACGGTGCGCGGTGCCCAGGCAGTCGGCGCCGGTGTCGCCACCGCCGATGATGACGACGCGCTTGCCCTTGGCGGTGATCGGCGGTTCGCCGTCGTCGCCGAGCACCGGATCGCCGTTCTGCACCCGGTTGGCCCAGGGCAGGTACTCCATCGCCTGGTAGATGCCCTCGAGGTCGCGCCCGGGGATCGGCAGGTCACGCCATGCGGTCGCGCCGCCGGTGAGCACCACCGCGTCGAAGTCGGCCCGCAGCTGCTCGGCGGTGATGTCCACGCCGACGTTGACGCCGGCCCGGAACTGGGTGCCCTCGGCCTCCATCTGCTCGAGGCGGCGGTCGATGTGGCGCTTCTCCATCTTGAACTCGGGGATGCCGTAGCGCAGCAGCCCGCCGATGCGGTCCGCGCGCTCGAACACCGTCACGCTGTGCCCTGCCCGGGTCAGCTGCTGCGCGGCAGCCAGCCCCGCGGGCCCCGAGCCGACGACGGCGACGGTCTTGCCGGTGAGCCGTTCGGGCGGCAGCGGAACCACCCAGCCCTCGCCGAAGGCGTTGTCGATGATCTCGACCTCGACCTGCTTGATGGTGACCGGATCCTGGTTGATGCCAAGGACGCAGGACGCCTCGCACGGCGCGGGGCACAGCCGCCCGGTGAACTCCGGGAAGTTGTTGGTCGCGTGCAGGCGCTCGATGGCGTCGCGCCAACGGTCGGTGCGCACCAGGTCATTCCACTCGGGAATGAGGTTGCCCAACGGACAGCCGTTGTGGCAGAACGGGATCCCGCAATCCATGCAGCGGGAAGCCTGCTCCCGCAGTGTGTCGTGCGAGAAGTCCTCGTAGACCTCTTTCCAGTCGCGAAGGCGCAGTGGGACGGGCCGCCGCTGCGGGGTCTCGCGGTGGGTGACCTTCAGAAAGCCGCGTGGATCAGGCATTGGCCGCCGCCATGATCGCCGTGTCGACGTCGTCGCCGGTGCGCTCGGCCTCCGCGATCGCCACGAGCACCCGCTTGTAGTCGCGCGGCATGACCTTCACGAAGTGCTTGACCTCGGCATCCCAGTCGGACAGGACGCGTTGGCCGACAGCCGAGTCCGTGGCGTCGACGTGCGCGACGAGCATGCCCTGCAGCCACTCGACGTCGTCGCCGTCGAGCTTCTCGAGTTCCACCATCCCGGTGTTGAGGTTGTCCGGCAGTACACCGCGGGGGTCGTACACGTAGGCGATGCCGCCCGACATTCCCGCCGCGAAGTTGCGGCCGGTGGACCCGAGGATGACGACCTTGCCGCCGGTCATGTACTCACAGCCATGGTCGCCGACACCCTCGACCACCGCGTGGGCGCCGGAGTTGCGTACCGCGAACCGCTCACCCACCACGCCGCGCAGGAAGGCCTGCCCGCTGGTGGCGCCGAACAGGATCACGTTGCCTCCGATGATGTTCTCCTCGGCGACGAAGTCGGCCGGCGCGCCATCCGACGGCCGCACCACGAGCCGTCCACCGGACAGACCCTTGCCCACGTAGTCGTTGGCGTCGCCGTACACCCGCAGCGTGATGCCGCTCGGCACGAAGGCGCCGAAGCTGTTGCCCGCGGAGCCCTCGAACGTGATGTCGATGGTGCCGTCCGGAAGTCCCTGTCCGCCATGGGCCTTGGTCACCTCGTGGCCCAGCATCGTGCCGACCGTGCGGTTGACGTTGGCGATCGTCGTGGAGAACCGCACCGGGGTGGCCGAATCGATGGCCTCGCGGCTCATCACGATCAGCTGCTGATCCAGCGCCTTGTCCAGACCGTGGTCCTGGCGCGAGCTGCAGTACAGGTCCTGGTTCATGAACGCCGACTCGGGCTCGTGCAGCACCGGGGCCAGGTCCAGCTTGCGGGCCTTCCAGTGCTCGGCGGCCTTGGTGGTGTCCAGCGCACCGACCTGTCCGACCATCTCGTTGACGGTGCGGAAGCCCAACTGCGCCATGAGTTCCCGGACTTCCTGGGCGATGAACATGAAGAAGTTCTCGACGAACTCGGGCTTGCCGTTGAACCGCTGGCGCAGCACCGGATTCTGTGTCGCCACGCCGACGGGGCAGGTGTCGAGATGACACACCCGCATCATGATGCAGCCCGACACCACCAAAGGTGCGGTGGCGAAGCCGAACTCCTCGGCGCCGAGCAGCGCGGCGATCACCACGTCGCGCCCGGTCTTGAGCTGGCCGTCCACCTGCACGACGATCCGGTCGCGAAGTCCGTTGAGCAGCAACGTCTGCTGCGTCTCGGCGAGGCCCAGCTCCCACGGTGCGCCCGCGTGCTTCTGCGACGTCAGCGGCGTGGCACCCGTGCCACCGTCGTGCCCGGAGATCAGCACGACGTCGGCGTGCGCCTTGGAGACGCCTGCCGCGACGGTGCCGACGCCGTTCTCGCTGACCAGCTTGACGTGCACGCGGGCCTGCGGATTGGCGTTCTTCAGGTCGTGGATCAGCTGCGCCAGATCCTCGATCGAGTAGATGTCGTGGTGCGGCGGCGGCGAGATCAGCCCGACGCCCGGGGTGGAGTGCCGTACCTCGGCCACCCACGGGTACACCTTGTTGCCCGGAAGCTGGCCGCCCTCACCGGGTTTCGCGCCCTGGGCCATCTTGATCTGGATGTCGGTGCAGTTGGTCAGGTAGTGCGACGTGACGCCGAACCTGGCGGACGCGACCTGTTTGATGGCGCTGCGCCGCCAGTCGCCGTTCTCGTCGGGCTCGAAACGGCTGACGTTCTCGCCGCCCTCACCGGAATTCGACCGTCCGCCAAGGCGGTTCATGGCGATGGCGAGCGTCTCGTGCGCCTCTGCGGAGATCGAGCCGTAGCTCATCGCCCCGGTGGAGAAGCGCTTGACGATCTCGCTGGCCGGCTCGACCTCGTCGATCGGCACCGGCGGCCTGCCGGCCTCCTTGAACTTCAGCAGCCCACGCAGCGACGCCATCCGCTTGCTCTGGTCGTCGACCAGCTTGGTGTACTCCTTGAAGATCGAGTACTGACCGGTGCGGGTCGAGTGTTGCAGCTTGAACACGGTGTCCGGGTTGAACAGGTGGTACTCGCCCTCGCGGCGCCACTGGTACTCGCCGCCGACCTCGAGTTCGCGGTGCGCGCGCTCGTCGGGGCGGTCCAGATACGCCAGCGCGTGCCGGCTCGCGACGTCCTCGGCGATGTCGTCGAGGTCGATGCCGCCGACCGGGCAGTGCAAGCCGGTGAAGTACTCGTCGAGCACCGACTGGCTGATGCCGACCGCCTGGAACAGCTGGGCACCGGTGTAGGACGCCAACGTCGAGATGCCCATCTTGGACATCACCTTCAGCACGCCCTTGCCCGCCGCCTTGACGTAGTTGGCCTTGGCCTGGTCGCTGCTGATGCCCTCGATGACGCCACGGTCGACCATGTCCTCGATGGACTCGAAGGCCATGTACGGGTTGATGGCGGCCGCGCCGAAGCCGACCAGGCACGCCATGTGGTGCACCTCGCGGGCATCGCCTGCTTCGACGACGAGCCCGACCTTGGTGCGGGTGCGGTCGCGGACGAGGTGGTGGTGTACGGCCGAGACGCTCAGCAGCGACGGGATCGGCGCCATCGATTCGTCCGACTCGCGGTCGGACAGCACGATGATGCGCGCGCCGTCGCGGATGGCGGCCGAAACCTTGGCCCGGACGTTGTCGAGGGCCTCCTTGAGGCCCTGTCCGCCGCGGTTCACCGGATAAAGGCACCGAATCACCGCGGCGCGCATGCCGTGCTTGTGCCCACGGACCTCGTGATCGGGATCGACGCAGATCAGTTTCGACAGTTCGGCGTTGCGCAGGATCGGCTGGGGCAGCACGATCTGGCGGCACGACTCCGCCGTCGGGTTGAGCAGGTCACCTTCCGGCCCGACGGTGCCCGACAGGCTGGTCACCACCTCTTCGCGGATGGCGTCCAACGGCGGGTTGGTCACCTGGGCGAACAGCTGCTGGAAGTAGTCGTAGAGCATCCGCGGCCGGTCCGAGAGCACGGCGACGGGCGTGTCAGTGCCCATCGAACCCAGCGCCTCGACGCCGGTACGCGCCATTGGCCCCACCAGCAGGTTCAGCTCCTCGTACGTGAAACCGAAGATCTGCTGCCGCAGCACGACGCGGTGATGCGGCATGCGGACGTAGTCGCCGGGGGGAAGGTCGTCGACGTGGAACAGGCCGGCGTCGAGCCATTCCTGATATGGGAGCTCGGCGGCCAGTTCGGCCTTGATCTCCTCGTCGTCGACGATGCGGCCCTTCGACGTGTCGACCAGGAACATGCGGCCGGGCTGCAGGCGCAGCTTCTTGACTACGGTCGACGGGTCGAGGTTCAGCACGCCTGCCTCGGACGCCATGACGACCAGGCCGTCGTTCGTCACCCAGATCCGCGAGGGACGTAGGCCGTTGCGGTCGAGCACCGCGCCGACCACGGTGCCGTCGGTGAAGCACACCGAGGCCGGGCCGTCCCACGGCTCCATCAACGACGCGTGGTACTCGTAGAACGCGCGGCGGGCCGGGTCCATCGACTCGTGCCGCTCCCACGCCTCGGGGATCATCATCAGCACGGCGTGTGGCAGCGACCGTCCGCCGAGGTGCAGCAGTTCGAGCGCCTCGTCGAAGCGCGCGGTATCGGAGGCGCCCGGCGTACAGATCGGCACGATCTTGTCGATGTCGTCGTACGAGCCGAAGACGTCGCTGCGGATCAGCGCCTCGCGCGCCCGCATCCAGTTCTCGTTGCCGGTGACGGTGTTGATCTCGCCGTTGTGGGCGACCCGCCGGAACGGGTGGGCCAGCGGCCACGACGGGAACGTATTGGTCGAGAAGCGCGAGTGCACGATGCCGAGGGCGCTGGTCAGCCGCTCATCCTGCAGGTCCAGGTAGAAGGCCTTCAGCTGGGGCGTGGTGAGCATGCCCTTGTAGACGAAGGTCTGGCCGGAAAGGCTTGGGAAGTAGACGGTTTCACGTCCGGGGCCGTCCTGGCCGGGACCCTTGGTGCCGAGCTCGTGTTCGGCGCGCTTGCGCACCACGTAGGCGCGTCGCTCCAGGTCCATGCCTTCGGCGCCGCCGATGAAGACCTGACGGAAGGTCGGCATCGCGTCGCGGGCCAGCGCGCCGAGCGAGGAATCGTCGGTCGGCACGTCGCGCCAGCCGAGCAGCGTCAGCCCCTCGGCCTCGACGATCTTGCCGACGGCCTCGCAGGCTGCCGCGGCGTCCTTGGCGGACTGCGGGAGGAAGGCGATGCCGGTGGCGTAGCTGCCCGGCGCGGGCAGCTCGAAGTCGCCCTGTTCGGCGACGACTGCCCGGAGGAACTCGTCGGGCACCTGCAGCAGGATGCCCGCGCCGTCGCCGCTGTGCTGCTCGGCGCCTGCCGCGCCGCGGTGCTCCAGGTTCAGCAGGGCCGTGATGGCCTTGTCGACGATGTCGCGGCTGCGACGTCCGTGCATGTCGGCGATCATCGCGACACCGCAGGAGTCGTGCTCGTATGCGGGGTTGTACAGCCCGGCCTTACTGGGCATTCCCACCTAACCCTTCACCGTCACGAAAGCTGTGTGCATGGCAGCCGTCGACGACGGCGTATGCCTGGCTTGGCGATGGGGTGCCTGCGTGCAGCACTGAACGGCGGGCTTTGTCCCACTCGCCTCAAGTGTTGAAACGATATGACAAACACCGCCTGACATGCCAACTTAGTGAAGCCTAACTATGCCCGCTCGGCGGCCGATTCAACATCAACCGCACGAACGGCTTCGCGAGGCTAAGCCGTTGCGGCCCTGGCACTTTCGTCGCCGCCCGAGCGCCGGCCCCGGTTCGGGGTGCGACCCATCTCACTACCCCCGCGCGGCCCTCTGTTTGCTGGTGGACTTGATCATGGCCCTGTAGTGGCGAGACCGGGTGTAGGAACTTTGCTCAAAAGCCTTTCCGGATTCTTAGAGACGCTGACGATCGAGCGCACGGACGCTGGCGGCCGGGCTGAGGTCCAATCGACGCAACAGTTGCGCGTTCAGTGCGACCACGACCGTGGACAGCGACATCAGCAGCGCACCCACCGACATCGGCATTACGAATCCGACGGGGGCGAGCACCCCGGCTGCCAGGGGAACGGCGATGAGGTTGTATCCCGCTGCCCACCAAAGGTTTTGCTTCATCTTTCGGTACGACGCGCGGGACAGCAGGATGGTCGACAGCACCGAGCGCGGGTCCGAGCTGGCAAGGATCACACCCGCCGAGCCGATGGCGACGTCGGTGCCCGCGCCGATCGCGATGCCGACGTCGGCACGGGCCAACGCGGGCGCATCGTTGACGCCGTCGCCGACCATGGCGACCGTCGAGGCCCTCGGCCTGCAACTCGGCCACCTTGGCGGCCTTGTCCTCCGGCCGCACCCCGGCGAATACCCGCCCGATGCCCAACTCCGCGGCGACGGATCTGGCCACGGGTTCCGCATCGCCGGTGATCATGACGACTTCGACGCCCAGCCGCCGCAGCGCGTCGACCGTCTGGCGGGATTCCTCGCGGATCTCGTCGGCCAACGCGAGCGCGCCGGCCACGGCGCCGTCGACCAGGACGTGCAGCACGATGGCGCCGTCGTCGTGCCACGCCAGAGTCGCGTCCAACGCGGGCTGGCCGGCCTCGTCGAGCAGTCGCGGGCCACCGACCCGCACCACCGCGCTTTCGCCGGCTCCGCCGGCGGTGGACCACTCCACCGTGGCCGTGACGCCGACGGCGGGTGACGACGTGAAGTCGGCCGACCCGCGCACCGGAAGGTTCCGTGCGCCCGCCGCGGCGACGATGGCCCTGGCCAGGGGGTGTTCCGAGTCGGACTCGGCGGCGGCGGCCAGCGCCAACACCTCGTCCTCGGTGCGACCGCCCACTGCCACGACGGCGGCGACCGCGGGCTCGCCCTTGGTCAGGGTGCCGGTCTTGTCGAACAGCACCGCGCCGACCGTGCGCATGCTCTCCAGGGCCAGCCGGTCCTTGACCAAGACGCCGCCCCGCGCCGCGCGCTCGGTGGCGATGGACACAACCAGCGGAATGGCCAGACCGAGGGCGTGCGGGCAGGCGATCACCAGGACGGTGATGGTGCGGATGACCGCGTCCTCCGGTTGCCCGGCGAAACCCCACACCACGGCGGTGATGGCCGCCGAACCGAGCGCGAACCAGAACAGCCAGCCCGCCGCGCGGTCGGCGAGGCGCTGGGCCCGTGACGACGAGTTCTGCGCCTCGGTGACGAGGCGCTGGATGCCCGCCAACGCGGTGTCGGTGCCGACGGCGGTGACCTCGATGCGCAGCCCCGAATCCGTGGCGACCGTGCCTGCGACGACGGTGTTGCCCACTTCGCGGCGGACGGGTCGGGACTCGCCGGTGACCATGGACTCGTCGATCTCGGCGCTGCCCTGCGTGATGCGCCCGTCGGCGGGGATGCTGCCGCCGGGTCGCACGACGACGACGTCACCCAACCGCAGGTCGGCGGGCGCGACGGTGGTCAGCACGTCGCCGTCCGGACCGGACTCGACGCGTTCGGCCTCGTCGGGCAGCAGGGCAGCCAACGAGTCCAGCGCCGACGTGGTCTGCGCCAGCGACCGCATCTCGATCCAGTGGCCCAGCAGCATGATCACGATGAGCAGGGCGAGTTCCCACCAGAAGTCCAGTTCGTGGTGCAGCACGCCGAGCGAGGCGCCCCACGACGACACGAACGCCACGGTGATCGCCAACCCGATGAGCAGCATCATTCCCGGCGCGCGGGAACGGACCTCGCTGACCGCTCCTGTGAGGAACGGCCGGCCACCCCACAGGTACATCACAGTGCCGAGCATCGGGGACACCCACGTGCGGCCAGGCACGTCGGGAACGGCGTAGCCGAGGATCATCGCGAACATCCCCGACAGCGCGACCGTCGGGATCGACAGCGCCAACATGATCCAGAACAGCCGCCGGAATGCGGCTACGTGGTCGGCATGTCCGGCGTGGCCGTGGTCGGCGTGCTCGGCGTGCGCCTCGGTCGCGACGGTATGCGCGTGTGTCATTGCGTCGACTATATACCCCCTGGGGGTATATGGCCAGATTCCGAGCCGACAAGCTCGAGGACGACGCCTACCGCTGCTAGCATCCGGCCATGCCCCAGGCGCGTGACGTCAGCGCGGCTCTCGGCGGCTTCATCCGGCGCTCCGGATATCTGCGCAAGTGGCTGATCCTCGGCGTGACCATCGGCGTCATCGCCGGCCTCGGCGCGGTGGTCTTCTACCTCGCTCTGGACTACGCCGGCCAGTTCTTCCTCGGCTACCTCGCCGGCTACCACATCCCAAAACCGTTGGGCGACGGCGGCGATGCGGGATCGAACGGATTCGACAGGCCGTGGGCCATCCCGCTCGTGGTGTGCGGAGGCGCGCTGATGTCGGCGTTCCTGGTGTACAAGTTCGCCCCCGAGGCGGAGGGACACGGCACCGACAGCGCCATCGAAGCGGTGCACACCGACCCACGCGCCATCCGCGTGCGGGCCATCGTGGTGAAGACGATCGCCAGCGCGTTGACCATCGGGTCGGGCGGGTCGGGCGGCCGCGAGGGTCCCGCCGCCCAGATCTCGGCGGGGTTCGGCTCGCTGCTCGCCCGCCGCCTCGATCTGTCCGACGAGGACGGCCGGGTCGCGGTGTCGCTGGGCATCGGCTCCGGCATCGGCGCCATTTTCGGTGCGCCCCTGGGTGGTGCGGTGCTCGCGGCATCCATCGTCTACCGCGAGGACTTCGACTACCGCGCGCTGATTCCCGGCTTCATCACCTCGGCAACGGCATACGCCGTGCTGGGGTCGATCCTCGGCTTCGAGCCCCTCTTCGGCTTCCTCGCCACCGACTTCCGCTTCGATCATCCGCTGGATCTGGCATGGTACGTCCCGCTCGGACTCCTCGCGGCAGCCGTCGGGTACCTCTACGCGCGCATCTTCTACGGCACCGTCGCCCTGACCGCCAAGCTGCCCGGCAACAAGGTGATCAAGCCGGCGTTGGGCGGCTTGGCGGTGGGCCTGCTCGCGTTGCTCATCCCGCAGATCCTGGCCAGCGGCTACGGCTGGGCGCAGAAGGCTGCCGACACCGACGCCTTGTTGGCGATGCCGCTGTGGATCGTGTTGATCCTCCCCCTCGCCAAGATCGTGGCCACGTCGCTGTCGATCGGCACCGGCGGTTCGGGCGGCATCTTCGGGCCAGGCGTCGTGATCGGCGCGTTCGTCGGCGCGGCGTTGTGGCGCGTCGGCCACGAGCTGGGAGCACCCGGCCTGCCCGACGGTCCGGCGGTGTTCGTCGTGGTCGGCATGATGGCGTGCTTCGGCAGCGTCGCCCACGCCCCGCTCGCGGTGATGATCATGGTGGCCGAGATGACCGGGTCGTTCTCGGTCATCCCGTGCGCAATGGTCGCCGTCGGCGTGGCCTACCTGATCATCACCCGCACCGACGTGTCGATCTACCGCGCGCAGCGGCTCAACCGAGAAGCCGCAGAAGCCGAGCGCCGCCGGGACGAGGCCACCGAACCGCTAGATAACGCGCTGATCGCGGCCGATCACGATCGGACAATGATTCGGCCACGATCATCCCGTGTCCGCTGAGGACGTGTCACGCTCGGCCCATTGGCGTCTCAATGTCGTGATGCCAAGGGAGGGTTGGGGTCATGACTGCACCGACGATGTTTCATCGCCTGGCCGCGGAGTTCATCGGCACGTTCTGGCTGGTTCTGGGTGGCTGCGGCAGTGCCGTGTTCGCCGCGAAGTCCATCTCCGACGGCGTATCCGTCGGCATCGGATTCCTTGGCGTGTCACTGGCATTCGGCCTGACCGTGCTGACCGGCGTATACGCCTTCGGCACCATCTCGGGCGGTCACTTCAACCCGGCGGTCACCCTCGGCGCCGCGCTGGCCCGCCGGGTCGAGTGGAAGGCGCTGCCCGCGTACTGGTTTGCCCAGGTCTTCGGCGGCCTGATCGGCGGCCTGGTGATCTACGTGATCGCCAAGGGGCAGGAGGGCTGGACCGCCACCGGCAACATGGCCGCCAACGGCTACGGCGACCACTCTCCCGGTGGCTACACGCTCGTCGCAGTGGTGATCGCCGAGATCGTTCTCACCGGCGTGTTCCTGCTCGTCATCCTCGGCGCCACCGATGACCGCGCGCCGAAGGGCTTCGCGGGCTTGGCAATCGGGCTGACGCTCACGCTGATCCACCTGATCTCGATCCCGATCTCCAACACGTCGGTCAACCCGGCCCGGTCCACCGCCGTCGCGTTCTTGAACGGCAATGATGCCCCCGCGCAGTTGTGGGTGTTCTGGCTGGCGCCCCTCATCGGCGCGGCCATCGCGGGTGTCGCCTACCCATTCCTGTTCGGGCGCAACGAGGAACTGGCCGACCGGCCGGTCCGCGACGAGGCCCTCGAAGCAGCGGATGGGCCGTCCGCTACTTGACCTCCGCTACTTGACCGGAGCCTTCTTCTTCGCGCTCTGCGCGGCCTGCTTCTCGGTCCTCGCACCCTGGTTGGCCAACTGACCACCCGCGTTCTCGAGGTGCGCGCGCACGAACCACTGGAACTTCTCCAACTCGGCCGCGTGATCGATCAGCATGTCCTGGGACACCAGATCGAGCTCCTCCAAACGCGCAATCGCCTTGCGGGTGTCCTCGACGACACCGGTGTACACCAGGTCCAGAGCGGCCAGATGCGCCTGCACGGTGTCACGCCCCACCGAGTAGTCGTCCCAGGTGCGGTCCTTGAGGATCGCGCCGGGCGTGCCCTGCGGCGACGCACCCAACGCGGCGATCCGCTCGGCGACCTCGTCGGCGTAACCGCGTACCAGTTCGACCTGGGGGTCGATCATCTCGTGGACGCCGATGAAGTTCGGGCCGACGACGTTCCAATGCACGTGCTTGAGCGTCAGGTGCAGGTCGTTGTAGGTGCTGAGCTGCCTCTGCAGTAGATCGGCGACCTCGCGGCCGTCCTTCGCGGACATGCCCGGGATGGTGAATTCTGGCATCGTCTTGCCTCCTCGTGGCTTCGGTTCCTAGGAGACCTACCCGGCTGCGCGCCGGGCTACACACCTATCGCTACGCTCGCGGGATGACGGAGTCGACGCTCTCGTTCACCGGCTTCACCGAGGCCGCGCTCGACTTCTACGACGACCTTGAGGTCGACAACACCAAGTCATTCTGGGAAGCGCACAAGGACGTCTATGCGGAGGCCGTCAAGGCGCCGATGACCGCCCTGATGACTGCGCTTGAGCCGGAGTTCGGCACGGCCAAAGTGTTCCGGCCGTACCGCGACGTCCGATTCGCGAAGGACAAGACGCCCTACAAGACGCACCAGGGGGCGTTCGTCGCAGCCGGTCCCGCCTGCGGGTGGTACGTCGAGATCGCCGCCCGCGGCTTCCGTACGGGTGCGGGCTTCTACGACGCAGGCGCCGCCGACCTCGCCAGCATCAGGGCGGCGCTCGTCGACGACACCAAAGGCAAACAGCTGCAACGGATCCTGACCAAGTTGGAGCGGGCCGGCTTCGAGGTCGGCGGTGACCGGCTCAAGACTGCACCGCGCGGATACGACGCCGACCATCCGCGCATCGAGCTGCTGCGGCACCGCTCGCTCACGGTCGTGAAGGACTACGGCTTCGAACCGCTCATCCACACTTCCGGCCTGCTCGACGCCGTGCGCAAGGACTGGAAGGCCACCCGGCCGCTGATCGACTGGGTCGCCGCGCGCCTGGGCCATTAGAGCCGCGTGATCGGGTGCAGGCTGCGCGCAATACCGCGGGCGGCGACGTCCATCGCGGCGACCAGCCGGGGCACGTCGCGACCCAACCGGGGCAACACGACACCAAGCGCGGCGACGGCCTCGACCTCTTCTGATCCAACGTCGTTGCGGCGCACGGGCACTGCCACCGAGCACGCGCCAAGGGTCATCTCTTCACTGGTTGTGGCGTAGCCGCGGCGCAGCGTCTGCGCCAGTTGAGTCGTGAGAATGGCGCGGTTGGTCAGGGTGTACGGGGTATGGCGGTGCAATGCGCCGAGTACCTGCTCGCGGACGTCCGCGGGCGCATGGGCCAGCAACACCTTGCCGACGCCGGTGCAATGCAACGGAAGCCGCCCACCAACGCGGCTCACGACTGGCACCGACGTGCTTCCGGACAACCGATCGAGGTAGAGCACTTCAAGGCCGTCACGCACCGCCAGATGCACCGTCGCCCGCGTCGTCGCGTGCAGATCCTGCAGAAACGGAGATGCGACGTCGCGCAGGTCGGTCTGGACCGGCGCGAGCAACCCGAGCTGCCACATGCGTCGGCCGATCGAATAGCACCGGGAGTCGTCGCGCACCAAGACTCCTTCGGACGCTAGCTGCCCAACGATCCGGTGGGTGGTCGGGCGCGGAAGGTCGGCGATCTCCGCGATCTCGCTGAGCCGTAGTCGTGGCCGTGCCTCCGTGAAGGCGCCCAAGATGCTGAACGCGCGCCGCAGCAACGGGTCACCGGGATGCGCACAATTGCCGGCCACCGCACCTCCATCCGACTGTCAAAGTTCACTGAGTGGAATTCTATGCTCGACCGGTGTGGTGGGTGTCACTACGGTCACGCCACATGAAGACCACTCGCACCCAGGTCGCGATCGTCGGCGGAGGCCCCGCGGGCCTGATGCTGTCCCATCTACTCTCCCGCGCGGGACTGGACAGCGTCGTCGTCGACAACCGGACGTACGAGCAGATCGCCACCACGCACCGCGCAGGCATCTTGGAGCGCGACAGCGTTCGCCTGCTCACCGAGTCCGGTGCGTCCGATCGAGTCCTCACCGAAGGTCACGAACACCAGGGCATCGACTTGCGGTTCGGCGGCGAGAGCCACCGCATCGACTTCCAGAAATACGTGGGTGCCTCGTGCTGGCTCTACCCCCAGACCGAGGTGTTCCGCGACCTGCACGCCGCACGTACGGCGGACATCGGTGATCTGCGATACGGGATCATCGACACCGCCGTCCACGACATCGCCGACGCACCGCGGGTCACCTACACCGACAGCGCCGGCGAGGGTCATGAAGTCCTGGCCGACGTGGTGGTCGGCGCCGACGGGTCACGCAGCGTCTGCCGAGGACTGGTCAAGGGCGCGACCCAGTACTTCCGGGAGTACCCCTTCGCGTGGTTCGGGGTGCTCGTCGAAGCGCCGGCAAGCGCCCCGGAACTGATCTATGCGCGGCATCCCGAAGGGTTCGCGTTGATCAGCCAGCGCACTGCCGGTGTGCAGCGGATGTACTTCCAATGCGACCCCGCCGAGGACCCGGTCGGATGGTCCGACGACCGGATCTGGGAACGATTGCACACCCGGCTGGCGGGCACCGACGGTTTCCGATTGCACGAGGGACCCGTCATCGAGAAGACCGTTCTGCCGTTCCGCAGCTTCGTGCAGACACCGCTGCGCTGCGGCAGGCTGCTGCTCGCCGGCGACGCGGGGCATACCGTGCCGCCGACCGGCGCCAAGGGACTCAACCTGGCGCTGGCCGACGTACGACTTCTCGCCGACGTGCTGCGGCGAGCCGTCGGCGCCGGCGACATTACGGCGCTGGACAGCTATACCGATCGAGCCCTGGCGCGGGTCTGGAAGGCGCAGCACTTCTCCTACTGGATGACCACGATGCTGCACCGACTGCCCCAGACCTCGGAGTTCGACGAGCAGCGTCAGCTCGCGGAGCTGACCAGTCTGGTCACCTCTGAAGCCGGCGCCACCTACCTCGCGGAGGGCTACACGGGGTGGCCGGACGACGCTGCCATGGGTGGCTAGAGCGCGCGCAGGTTCGGGATCGCCTGCCGCGCCCCGAACCGGGGATTGGTGGCGAGCCCGCTGACTTCCAGCAGCCGCACGGCCCGGTGCCGGTGGGGGCGAAGGGGTTCCAGCAGTTCCAGCATCTCGGGGTCGTCGATCCGATGGCCGAGCAGCGTGCACCCGACGACATTCGCGAGGTGGTAGTCGCCGACCGACAGTGCGTCGGCGTCGCCGAACGCCCGCTGCGCGGTCTCGGCCGCGGTCCACTCGCCGACTCCAGGGAGCGACATCATCGCGGCGCGCGCCTCGGCAGTGGGACGGTTCGACAGCCGCTCCAAAGAGTCCGCCCGCTGTGCGCAGCCGACCAGCGTCCGGGCCCGGCCGGGGTCGACGTTGGCGAGGTGGAACTCCCACGACGGGATGCGCCGCCAGACGTCGGCCGACGGTGGCACCCGCATCCGGGCGGGTGCCGGGCCGGGTGCCGGTGTGCCGAACTTGGTGACGAGCAGCCGCCAGGCGCGGAACGCGTCCTTGCCGGAGACGCGCTGTTCGAGGACGGCGGGGATGAGAGCTTCCATGACGCGGTCGGTGCGCCCGAGCCGCAGGTGAGGCACCTTGCGGTGTGCCGCGGCGATGGTCGGTTCGGTGGGCGCGAAGCCGGCCCTGTCGTCCTCACCGCCGAGCCAGGCGGGCAGCTTCTCGACGAATTCGCTTGCGCCGCTTCCCCATGCCTCGCAGTCGACGACGTTGGGTGCGGCCCGTTCGATCCGGGCGGTCACGGGCCCGCTCGGCATCGACGTGGTCTTCCAGATGGCTCCGTCGACGACTTGGTAGCACGGGTCTCCCGGCCCGCGGCGCAGCGGCGACAGCGTCATCGCGGGGCTCGCGGGCCCGTCGAACACCACGCTCGCCGAACTGCTCACGGCCTCAGGTTAGGCGCACCGGTTACCCGACGGTGACGTCAGCCTTGTCCGCGTAGAACGCCACGTGACCGGCGATCGCACCAACGGCCGGGTATGGCTGCTCGTAGGTCCAGATGGCGTCGTCGACGGTGGCTCCGCCGACGCTCACGTCGTAGTAGTTCGCCTCCCCCTTGTACGGGCAGTAGGTGGTGGTGTCGCTGCGCCGCAGCGCGGTCCCGACGACGTCTGCCAGGGGTACGTACTGGACTGCCGGATACGTCGACTCCTGCAGCGTCAGCGCGGCGTCGGTCTCGGCGACGACTTCGCCGTTGACGCGGACGGTGACGTGCCGGCCGGTCGGGGTGACGGTGATGGGATGTTCGGCGGTGGGCTGCAGAACGGGGCGTTCGGTCATGGGGCTCTCTCCTGACGACGGTCTTAGGGGCAACGTGCGCGACCCGCCCCGGATTCCGCGTTCCCTCACTACGCTTCGCCGCATGACCGACCTGCCTGACGCCGACGTTGCGGCGACCGTGGAAATCGCCGCCGACGCCGACACCGTGTACCGGATGATCACCGATCTGCCCACCCTGGCCGACCTCGCCGAGGAGACCACGTCGATGCAGTGGGTGACGGGCGACGCCGCGGTGCCAGGGGCGAAGTTCAAGGGCGCGAACCGCCGCGGCTCGAAGTCCTGGACCACCACCTGCACCGTCACCGACGCCGAGCCGGGACGGGTGTTCGGCTTCGACGTCAAGAGCGCCGTCGTCCCGGTCTCGCACTGGCGTTACGACATCGAACCGGTCGACGGCGGCTGCCGCGTCACCGAACGCACCTGGGACCGCCGACCGGGATGGTTCCTGCTGCCCGCGCGGATCGGGACCGGCGTGAAGGACCGCACCGCCGCGAACGCCGAGAACATCGACCGCACCTTGCAGCGGCTCAAGGCCAGGGCCGAATCCGGCGGGTGATTCGGCCGTCCACGTGTCAGCCTGGCGAAGGGTCATCTTCGGTCCATGACTGGGTGTCTAATCAGCCCATGACTGGCCTGCACCGTCGTGACGACGTGTTCGTGTTGACGCTCGGCGACGACGAGAACCGATTCCACCCGGACCGGCTGACGGCGATCAACGCCGCCCTCGACGAGGTGGAGGCCGCGCCTGCGCCGAAGGCCGTCGTGACCACCGGCGTCGGGAAGTTCTACTCGAACGGCCTCGATCTCGACTTCATGGCCGCCAATCCCGATGCGGCCGAAGCCAATCTGCACGAGGTGCATGCGTTGTTCGCGCGCGTCCTGGCGTTCCCGGCACCGATCGTCGCGGCGCTGCAGGGGCACACGTTCGCGGCGGGCGCGATGCTGGCGCTGGCGCACGACCTGGCCGTGATGCGGTCCGACCGCGGCTACTTCTGCCTGCCGGAGGTCGATCTGGGCATTCCGTTCACGCCTGGCATGAGCGCGCTTGATCCGCGCCCGGCTGCCGATCTCGACGGCCCACGAGGCGATGACGACCGGACGACGGTACGGCGGTGAGGAGGCCCACGACGCCGGCATCGTCGCGGGCGTCGGCACCGAGGACGAGGTGCTCGACATCGCCGTCGCGCGGGCCCAGGAGCGGGCCGCGAAGGCAGGTCCCACGATGGGCGCCATCAAGGCGCGCCTCTACGGCGAGGTGATCGAGGCGCTGACGCGACCGAACGCGTAGCGGTGGTACTGCGCCATGTACCGCAGCGCCGGAGCCACGGACATGACCTTGGTCATCACCCGGTAGTACCAAGCCAGCTTCTTGAACGTGTCCGACTCGAGGGCCGACACCCAGGCGAGCAGCCGCACGCCGGGCACGGCGTCGACGATGTCGTCGGGCCCGTCGATCCCCCAGTACAGCGTCGCTCCCGACCGGCGCACCACGGCGTTCATCCATTGCGACTTGATGCCCAGCCGGTTGAAGGCGTCGAACTGCAACTCCCCCGACGGCGCATGCTCGACGACGCGGCGCAGCAGTGCGGTGCCGTCCTCCCGCGTCAGGTACATCGTCAGGCCCTCGCCGATCATCAGCGTCGGGCGGTCGCGCGGGATGTCGGCGAACCACGCCGGGTCGGTGACCGAGGCGGCGATGACGTGGTAGTGGTCGTGCGTCGGATAGAGCTGCTGGCGCAGCGTCGCGACCTCGGGATAGTCGATGTCGTACCACTCGACGCCCGGGCCCGGGCTCCAGCCGGAAGAACCGTCCGTCGAGCCCGCAGCCGAGGTGCAGGACGACGGCGTCCGGGTTGACCGCGAGGAACTGGCGGGCCCAGTCGTCGAAGTGAGCGCTGCGGGTGGTCACCGACGGCGAATTGCCCGGCGTGATCGCGGTTTTCGTCCAGTCGTAGTCGATGCGGTCGGCGATCTCCTTGGCCAGTCGGTCGCCGAGGATCGGCTGCGGAAGGCCGGCGTCCAGCGCCTTGGCATAGAACGTCGCGAGCATGGTCTGCGGCGCGCCGCTGAGGTCGACGTGCACCTTGTCGGTATCGGTCACGCCTTCGACGCTAGCCCCGTGAAGTGACGTCCCGTGGCGTACTGAACGGCGTCCGGCGTGGTGTTCAGCCCGCCTGTTTGCTCTTGCGCTTGGCCTCGCGCAGGCCGACCCAGAACTTGGCGGCTTCGCGGATCGACTCCTCGACGGGCGCTGGCTGCCAACCCAATTCGCGCTTGGCCTTGCTGCAATCCACCGGCGCTTCGGCGCGCATCAGCCGCAGCGACCCCAGCGACAGGCGTTCGTCGGTGCCCTTCAGCCGGGCCTTGGCGCTGCCGAGTGCCGCCATCGCATACGACACGGGCAGCGGAATCGACTTCGTCGGCGGCGGCACCCCGGCCGCTTCGGCCGCGATGCGCGCCACGTCGGCGTTGGTGATCATCTTCTCCGAGATCAGGTAGCGCTCACCGACGCGGCCCTTCTCGGCGGCCAGGATCATGGCCCGGGCGGCGTCGTCGATTCCGACGGCCTCCAAGGAGATTCCGCTCATCATGAACGGCAGCTTGCCGAACGCCGCGCCGGCGATGATCGCGCCGTGCGGGGTGCGACCCCAGTCGCCGGCCGCCGTACGTCGTCGACACGCACATCGCCACGGCAGGCAGCCCGCGCTCGCGGGCATACTCCAGCACCAGGTTCTCGGCCTGCACGCGCGACCGCACGTACGGCGTGAGGCCGCGGCTCGTCGATGATGTCGTCCTCGGTGGCGCGACGGCCGCGCTGACGTCCCACGGTGACGTAGCTGCTGGTGAAGATGAAGCGCTTGAGGTCGGCAGCTATGCCGGTTCCATGGCGACCTCGAGCACGTTTCGGGTGCCCTCGACGTTGGTGTGGAACAGCGGGGCCGGGTCGCGCAGCCAGCCGCGGGTGTCCACGACGCAGTAGTAGACGTCGTCGACAGCCGGCCATCGCCTCGCGCAGCACGTCGTCGTTCCAGATGTCGCCGAGGAACCGGGTGACCTTCAGATCGTCGATGCCGATGGTGTTGGCGCTCGGGCCGCACCATGACCCGGACGTCCTGCCCGGCGGCGACGAGCTGGCGCGTGACGTGCGAGCCGAGGTAGCCGTTGGCGCCGATCACCAGGGCGGTCACTGCCGCACCCCCGAACTGACGCATCCAGCGCTCGGCTTCGTCGGGCAGCGTGCCGAGCTCCTTGGCCTTCTTGCACCACTTCATCGTCGCCGACACGAACCGCAGCGGGTTGTAGATGTCCTCCTGGCGGCACCACTGCCCGTCGCCGGCATAGGTGACGATCGAGATGTTGGTGGCGCTGATGATGGTGCCGTCGCCGGGGTCGCGCATCGGGTTGTCGAGCTCGCAGATGCACCCGGCCGGTCGGCTCGTCGATGCACCGTCCACAGCGACGGGAACGACGTCATGTAGCTGCCCGGGAAGCTCTCCATGGTCTTCCAGATCCAGTCGCGGACCTGTCGCGGCCGCGCATGGTTCCCGCCGCGTGCTCGACGTAGAGGACGTCGGGTGTGTACTGCTCGACCCAGCGGATCCCAGTCGCGGGTCTCGGCCGCGCGGGCCACCGTCTGCTCGAAGTGGCGAACGCGTCGGCCAGCTCGTCGCGGGTGAAGGTCTTGCTCGTCACACCCAGAACTAGAACACGTTCTACCGCGCTTTGTCGAGTGGCGCGACGAGGCCGGAGCCCAGGCTGTAACGGAGGAACTTCTCGCAGCGCACTCGTGGTTATACGCAGTGCCAACATTAGGAGGACGAGTGGCAAACGAATACAACAAGAACCCCGCGGCCGTGGACGCCCTGTCGCCCGAGCAGTACCAGGTCACCCAGAAGAACGGCACCGAGCGGCCGTTCACCGGTGAGTACTGGGACAACCACGAGCCGGGCATCTACGTCGACGTGGTGTCGGGCGAACCGCTGTTCGCCTCGGTCGACAAGTTCGACAGCGGCTCCGGCTGGCCGAGCTTCACCAAGCCGATCGATGCCGGCCAACGTGGTCGAGAAGCGCGACCTCTCGCCATCTGATGCTGCGCACCGAGGTGCGCTCGGCGCACGGCGACAGCCACCTCGGCCACGTCTTCAACGACGGCCCGCGCGAGGCGGGCGGGTTGCGCTACTGCATCAACTCGGCTTCGCTGAGATTCATCCACCTCGACGACCTCGAAGCCGAGGGTTACGGGGAGTACAAGACGCTGTTTCAGACACCAAGGAGGCGCGGGCATGAGCGAACACAGCGAAGGCGATCCTGGCGGGCGGCTGCTTCTGGGGCATGCAGGACCTGATCCGCAAGCAGCCCGGCGTGGTGTCGACGCGCGTCGGCTACACCGGCGGCAAGAACGACCACCCCACCTACCGCAACCATCCGGGCCACGCCGAGGCCATCGAGATCGTGCTACGACCCGGCGCAGACCGACTACCGCGCGCTGCTGGAGTTCTTCTTCCAGATCCACGATCCGACGACGAAGGACCGCCAGGGCAACGACGTCGGGACCAGCTACCGGTCGGCGATCTTCTACCTCGACGACGAGCAGAAGCGCGTCGCGCTGGACACCATCGCCGACGTCGAGGCGTCCGGTCTGTGGCCGGGCAAGGTGGTCACCGAAGTGACCCCGGCGGTCGACTTCTGGGAGGCCGAGCCCGAGCACCAGGACTACCTGGAGCGCTACCCGAACGGGTACACCTGCCACTTCCCGCGCGCCGGGCTGGAAGCTGCCCAAGCGCGCAAACGGCTAGCTAGTCGTCAGCCGAGCGGGGTCGACCGGCGGCGCATCGACGACGCGGCCGCCGTCCTTCGGCGTGTACGCGACGCCGCGGGAGTGCACCTTCTCGTCGGGCGCGGTCGTCGTGTCGATGATGAAGTGCCGCAACACCGTTCGCAGCACCACGTCCATCTCGACGTTGGCGAACGCGGCGCCGACGCAGCGCCGGGTGCCGCCGCCGAACGGGATGAAGCGAACGTCGACGGCCGGCTTGCCGACGAAGCGCTGCGGGTCGAACCGCTCCGGGTCGGCGAAGTCGTCTGCGTGCTCGTGGATCTGCGCGATCGCGACGATGATCGAATAGCCCTGCGGGATCACCCATTCGCCGAGTTCGAAGGTCGGCGCGTAGACGTGCCGGCCGGCGAAGTCGATGACGGTGCGGGCCCGCTGCACCTCGAGGATCGTGGCCTGGCGGTACTCGTTGCCGTCGGTCGCGGCCTCGGCGACCAGCCTGGCCAGCACGTCGCGGATGCCGGCGACGCGCTCGAATGCCCAGCCCAGCGTGGAGGCGGTGGTCTCGTGCCCGGCGGCCAGCAGCGTCAGCAGCTCGTCGCCGATGTCGCTGCCGCGACATCGCCGAGCCGTCCTCGTAGGTGCTGCGCAGCAGCAGCGCGAGGACGTCGTCGCGGTCTTCGAAGTTCGGGTCGGCCTTGACCTGCGTCGATGAGCCGGTCGATCGACCGCGTCGTACTGCGCGGCGGTACGCGGCGAGCCTGCCCCACGGGCTGAAGCGGCCGTAGGTCCGGCGACGGCGTCGGCAGCACCGCCAACCGCGAGCCCAGGGTGACCCACGGCGGGATGATGCGGCGCAGTTCGTCGAGCTCGTTCGCCGTCGGCGCCGAACACCGCGCGCAGGATGGCGTTCAGCGTGATCCGCATCATCGGCTCGAGGGTCTCGAACTGCCTGCCCTCGCGGCCAGTTCGCCGCCTCGCGCAGCGTCTCCTCTTCGAAGATCTTCTCGTAGTTCTTGATGCTCTTGCCGTGGAACGGCGGCGTCAGCAGCTTGCGGCGGCGGCGGTGGTCGGCACCGTCGAGCGCGAACACCGAACCGGAGCCGAGGACCCGGCTGAGGTTGGGCTGGATGTTGCCGACGTCGTCGGTGTTGGCGATGAACAGCTGCTTGGCCAGCTGCGGGTCGGCGACCACGACGGTGCGGCCGAACACCGGCACGTTCATGCGTGAAGACGTCGCCGTAGCGGCGAGCGATCGCGATCCACCGTCTTTCGGCGCGACACCATGAATGCCGAGCCCAGCAGGAAGCTGGGCAGTCGCGGGCGGGGCGGCAGGTTGCACCGCCGGCGGTGCGTCGACGCGGCTTCGTCGATGGTCGCTTGGCTCACGCAGTCTCTCCAACCCCTGTCGTGGTACTGCGGTGTACCACAGCGTTGTCTGGTACGGTACCGCCTAGTACCGCACGTACGCAAGGGTCTGGAGGCGACGACGTGGAAGCCGCTGTGACCGACGCAGCCCCGACCGACTCGGCGCGGTAGCGCCTTTCGGCAGCGGCTGCTCGACGGCCTTGCCGACTCGATCGCCGAACGCGGCTACCGCGAGACCACCGTCGCCGACGTCGTGCGCAACGCGAAGACCTCCAAGCGCACGTTCTACGACGAGTTCGCCAGCAAGGAAGAGTGCTTCATCGAGCTGCTGCGCGCCAACAACGACGCACCTGATCGCCGACGATCCAGGCGGCGGTCGACCCCGAAGCCCACTGGCAGCGACCAGATCCGCAGCCGCGGCAGACGCCTACGTCGACCACATCGCGTCGCGACCGGCCATCACGCTCAGCTGGATCCGCGAGGCCCCCGCGCTCGGCGCTGGCCGCGCAGCCGCTGCACCGGCTGGCCATGGAGCAGCTCACCGACATGCTGGTCGACCTCACCGACAGCCCGGGATTCCGCCGCGCCGGGCTTGCCGCCGATCTCCGCGGCCGCTGGCCCTGATCCTGCTCGGCGGCTTGCGCGAGCTGACCGCGCATTTCGTCGAGGACGGACGCGACGTCCGCGACGATCATGCGAGCCCGCCGTCACCGCCGCGACCGGCCATCCTCGGGCCGCGCGGCGTCAGCCCAGCATCAGCCGCGCCGACTTCTCCAGTCGGCGGGCGATGTCCTGGTAGGACGCGTACCCCATCCCGGCGCGCACCAGGGCGCCGGAATACAGCATCTCCAGCGTGTCGATGACGTCCGGGTCGGCGTCCGCGCCCAGCGCGTGCCGACAGCCGCTCGCGGATGTCGCGGCCGATGCGCTGACGCAGCACCTCGACGTCGGGGTCGCGGCCGAGCAGCGCGTTGGTCACGGCGCCCGCGAACTCCGGCTCGTCGGCCACCAGCAAGGCGATGTGGTGCAGCACCTCGATCACGCTGGCGGCGCGGATCGACGGAGTCGTGGCCGGCGGGCGGTGAGCCGCGAGCCGGCGCCAGAAGACCTCGGCGACGAGGTGCTCCTTGGACGAGAAGTAGGTGTACGCCGTGGCGGCGCCGACCCCTGCCTCCGCGGCCACGCGGCGCACGGTGAGACCGGCGAAACCCTCGCGATTGCAGCAGCTCGACCGCGGCCTTGCCCAGGCGGTCGACGGTGTCGGCCTGCTTGGCGGTCAGACGGCGCCGAGTCGACTCCAGGGTCGGATCGGACACGTGTCCGGACGCTACTACAACTGCGTAGTACCGGCAACGGTAAGTTGGCCCGCATGAGCTCTGCCGACACCACCGACACCGCCCTGCCCCCCGCCGCCGCGCGCCTGTTCGCGCTCGCCGAAGAGGTCATCGGATTCATGCCCGCCGACGAGGGCCGCGCGCTCTACGACGCGGCGGTGCGCTACCTCGGCGACGGCGTCGGCGTCGAGATCGGCACCTACTGCGGCAAGTCGACGGTGATGCTCGGCGCCGCCGCCCAGCAGACCGGCGGCGTGCTGTACACCGTCGACCACCATCACGGCTCCGAGGAGCACCAGCCCGGCTGGGAGTACCACGACACGTCGATGGTCGACCCGGTGACCGGCCTGTTCGACACCGCCGACGCTGCGGCACACGCTGGACGCCGCGGGGGCCGGAGCCATT
>CAWKFI010000004.1:0-1034986 GCA_963849055.1 uncultured Actinomycetota bacterium | reverse complement strand
CCCCCGCAGAGTTTTCTGCAGCGCTTTGACCTGCTTTTTGAGGTCGTGTACGTTTCGGTGCACTTCGTCGATTTCAGATCGTGTCGGCAGGCCTATCGGCTTGACCAGATTCTCGATGAATTCGCGTTCGAGGAGGATGAAGTCCAGTCCATCTCGCAACAGCTGCCGCTGTGCGGCCAGAAAGTTCTCCGACCGCTGCGTCTCGAGAAGAACTTGATTCGAAATCTCGAGCCAGACCTTGAGCGCTTCCTTCGGGTCCAGTCCACCTTTTCCAGCGCGCTGGCGTTCCGCCATCTGTTCGGCATATCGAGTATTGGTTTCAGCCCAATTTCCCGCAAGGATGTATTCGTATTCCTGAGTGGATTTCTGGACCGTGAGCCATTGGTCCATCATCCTGGCCATCAGTTTCTCCGGCGCACCCACGTCGGCGAAACTCGGTCCCTCCGTCACTCGGCGCAGGACGTCACTCACGACACCGCCACCGGCCAACGACAACGAAATCGAATCCGGCAAGCCACCCATTACGCCGGCACCGGGGATTCCCGTGCTCGCGGCATTCGTCGGTGCCCCGCCAAGGGCATTACCCAGTGTCGTCCACGACCGCCAGAAGTCCGTGAACGCCGAGGCGCCGGTCGGCAGGTCCACGCTCCCGGCACCGCTCGGCATGGCGTCTGCCGCGGCCTGGCTGAACCAGTTCTTCTGTGCCTGCGCCGCCTGATCCACGTACATTCCGCGCCACCGTTTGGCCAGTTCCTCCCAAGATTCGACTGTCATAGTTCGATCACCTGGCGGATTGCTTGGCCGTCGTGGAGGCGGTCGAAGCCGTCGTTGATGTCGTCCAGTTCGATTGTCCCGGTGAGGAGTCGGTCGACGGGCAGCCGGCCCTGCTGATACAGCGCGATGTAGCGCGGGATGTCGCGGGTGGGCACGGCTGTCCCGATGTAACTTCCCTTGATGGTGCGTTCTTCGGCGACCAGGGTGACCGGAGCCAGTGGCATCGTCGCGCTCGGCGGGGGAAGCCCAGCGGTCACCGTCGTGCCGCCGCGGCGCGTGATCCGGTAACCGAGGTCAAGCGCCCGTGTCGATCCGGTGAAGTCGAAGGCAAACTCCACGCCGCCCCGCGTTGCGGACCGCACCTGCTCGGCGGCCTCGGGGTCGGCGGCGTTGACCGTCGACGTGGCACCGAGTTCGCTTGCGAATGCCAGTTTTTCGTCGGAGAGGTCAATGGCGACGATCGTGCGCGCGCCGGCCGCCACGGCGCCGAGAAGCGCCGCCAGACCCACGCCGCCGAGTCCGATCACCGCCGCAGACGACCCGGCGGGCATGCGCGCGGTGTTGATGACCGCACCGGCCCCGGTCAGCACCGCGCAGCCGAACAACGCTGCTTCGGTCAGCGACAGCTCCGGATCGACCTTCACCAGCGAGCGACGCGACACTGTGGCGTACTCGGCGAACCCCGATACGCCCAAGTGGTGGTTGACGTCGCTGCCGTCTTCACGGTGCAGCCGCCGTGCACCCGAGAGCAATGTGCCTGCCCCGTTGGCCGCGGCGCCCGGCTCGCACAACGCCGGACGACCCTCAGTGCACGGCTCGCAATGCCCGCAGGACGGCACGAAGACGAACACCACATGATCGCCGGGTCGCAGATCCGGTTCCCCGCCGCCCTCCGACGGGCCGACCTCTTCGACGATCCCCGCCGCCTCGTGACCCAAGGCCATCGGCATCGGGCGGGGACGGTTGCCGTTGATCACCGACAGGTCCGAATGACAAAGCCCCGCAGCCTTGACCTTGACCAGAACCTCACCCGGCCCCGGCCCGTCCAGCTCCAACGTCTCGATCGTGAGCGGCTTGGACGACGCGTATGGCGACTCGGCCCCCATTGCACCCAGCACAGCGGCTTTGGTGATCATGACGGGTACACCTCAGAGGGTGCGGGAACACGGTTTTGCAGCTCGTCGACGAGAACCCGGGTGTTCTCCGAATAGTCGACCGGTACCACCACCAGCTGCACCCCGCCGCGTTGGAACGCCGACTTCCAAGACGGCAACGAAGTCCTCACTCGACTGCACGAGTGATCCCTGCGCACCGTATGACTGCGCGTACAGACACGAAATCCGGATTGCCAAACGTCATGCCGAAGTCGGGGAACTTATCGACGGCTTGCTTCCAGCGGATCATGCCGTACGAGTTGTCCTGCAGGATCAGCACCACGAGGTTGAGTCCGAGCCGGACCGCGGTTTCGAGCTCCTGCGAATTCATCATGAACCCGCCGTCGCCGCACACCGCGAGAACCCGGCGGCCCGGACAGGTGATCGCGGCCATCATCGCCGACGGCAGGCCGGCTCCCATGGTGGCCAGCGCATTGTCCAGCAGCAGCGTATTGGACATCGGGGTGCGGTAATTTCGGGCGAACCAGATCTTGTACATGCCGTTGTCCAGCGCCACGATCCCGTCCGGCGGCATCACCTTGCGGACATCGGCGACGATGCGCTGCGGCACGAGGGGGAAGCGGCGGTCGTCAGATCCCTCCATGACTTGACGCAGGATGAAGTCGCGCAGCGGCAGCAACGCCGAACCGTTCGGCAGTTGCCCCTCGAGCCGGTCGGCCAGCATCAGCAGACCGGGCCCGATGTCACCGACGAGCGATGCGTGCGGGAAGTACACCTCCTCGACGCTGGCCTCGGTGTATCCGACGTGAATGACCGTGGGGCCGCCCGGTCCCATCAAGAACGGTGGCTTCTCGACTGTGTCGTGACCGATGGCGAGGATCACGTCGGCGCGGTCGATCGCCTCGTGCACGTAGTCGCGCTCCGACAATGCGGCGGTGCCCAACCACTGTTCGACGGGCGCTCCGTCGGGGTCGCCGGCAACCACGCCCTTGCCCATCTGAGTGGTGATGAAGGGAATCTGCGTGCGCGTCAGGAACTCACCCAGGAAAGCGCCCAGTCGCGGCCGACTGGCGCCGGCTCCGAGCATGACGAGTGGGCGGGAGGCTCCGCGGATCATCTTGGCGACCCGATCGATGGCCACCGCGGGAGCAACCGGCAACTCGACTTCGTGCGGAGGGATCATGGGCATATCTGGACACGCCTCGCCCGCAATGTCTTCCGGCAACTCCAAGTGCACCGGACCCGGTCGCTCCTCCGTGGCCACCCGGAAGGCTTCCCGCACAACACTGGGAATGCTTGACGTGCTGGCGATCTGGCGGGAGAACTTGGTCAGTGGTTTCATCGTCGCCACCATGTCGACGATCTGGAAGCGCGCCTGTTGGCTACTCCTGATCGCCTTCTGGCCGGTGATCAGAATCATCGGCATCGCGCCCAGGTGTGCGTAGGCTGCACCCGTCGCAAGGTTCAACGCGCCAGGACCCAGCGTGCTGATGCAGACGCCTGGCCGGCCGGTGAGCCGGCCGTAGGTGGCGGCCATGAACGCCGCCGATTGCTCGTGGCGGGTGACGACGAGCTCAATGCTCGACGTACGTAGCGATTCAACGGTGTCGAGGTTCTCCTCGCCGGGTACGCCGAAGATGCGATCAACGCCTTCGTTCTCCAGCGCCCTGACGAACAGATCCGAGCCCTTGGTCATTCAGTCATCCCTTACGTGAGTCTGTTTCATGGCAAATCGGCGCAGGCGCCGGTAACGACATCGTCGGTGGGGTCGGGGAACGGATCACAGTGCAGACCAACGAAAGTCGAGTCTGATAGGCACACCGGACTGCTCCCACCCGCATACGATCCGTTCCAGGCATGCCAGAATGCTCCCGAATGCGCATGCGGTGCGTCAACCGTTGCATGGGAGTTTCCATCCAGTGAGATTTGAACTGTTGTAGCGCTTTACAACTCAGGCACGGTTGGACCGTCACCCGCCAGTCAGCGCTGTGTTGAAAGTCTTGCTCGGCCGCATCGTCGCGGTCACCTTCTCCTTGTCCGGTGCGTAGTAGCCGCCGAAGTCCACGGGCTTGCCCTGAATTTCTTCGAGTTCGGTCACGATTGTGGCTTCGTTGTCGGTCAACGCCTTGGCCACCGATGTGAAGTGTTCGGCCAGTTCCGGGTCGACGCTCTGCTCAGCCAGCTCTCGTGCCCAGTACATCGCGAGATAGAACTGGCTGCCGCGGTTGTCGAGCTCGCCGGTCTCGCGCGACGGGCTCTTGTCGTTGTCGAGCAGCGTGCCGATCGCCGCGTCGAGAGTCGTGGCCAACAGCGCGGCCCGCTTGTCGCCGGTCTTGTTGCCCAAGTCTTCGAAACAGGCGCCCAATGCGAGGAATTCGCCGAGCGAATCCCACTCGAGGTGGTTCTCCTCCACCAGCTGCCTGACGAGCTTGGGTGCGGTGCCTCCTGCTCCCGTTTCGTACAACCCGCCGCCGGCCATCAGCGGCACGACTGACAGCATCTTGGCACTGGTGCCCAGTTCCAAGATCGGGAACAGGTCGGTGAGGTAGTCGCGCAGGATGTTGCCCGTGACGGCGATGGTGTCTAGGCCGCGGATCAGGCGCTCCATCGTGTACCGGATGGAACGCACCTGCGACATGATCTGGATATCGAGGCCCTCGGTGTCGTGATCCTTCAGGTAGGCCTGGACCTTCTTGATCATCTCGTGCTCGTGTGGCCGGTAGGGGTCCAGCCAGAACACCGCGGGCATCCCGGAGTTGCGGGCCCGGGTCACGGCCAGCTTCACCCAGTCACGGATCGGCGCGTCCTTGACGGTGCACATGCGCCAGATATCGCCCGCCTCCACGTCTTGGCTCAGTAGCACCTCACCGGTTGCCAGATCCACGAAGTTGGCGACGCCGCCCTCGGGAACCTCGAAGGTCTTGTCGTGTGAGCCGTACTCCTCGGCCTGCTGCGCCATCAGCCCGACGTTGGGGACGGTGCCCATGGTCGTTGGATCGAACTGGCCGTGGGTCTTGCAGAAGTTGATCATCTCCTGGTAGATCCGGGAGAACGTGGACTCGGGGTTTACGGCCTTGGTGTCCTTGAGCTTTCCGTCAGCGCCGTACATCTTGCCGCCGGCGCGGATCATGGCGGGCATCGAGGCGTCCACGATTACGTCTGAGGGCGAATGGAAGTTCGAGATACCCCGGGCCGAATCCACCATCGCCAGCTCGGGGCGGTTTTCGTGGCAGGCGTGCAGGTCTCGGATGATCTCGTCACGCTTCGCTGCGGGCAACGACTCGATCTTGGCGTACAGATCGGACAGGCCGTTGTTGACGTTGACGCCCAGTTCGTCGAACACCTTCTGGTGCTTGGCGAAGGCGTCCTTGTAGAAGATCTTCACGCAGTGGCCGAAGACGATGGGGTGACTGACCTTCATCATCGTGGCCTTGACGTGCAACGAGAACAGCACGCCGGTTTGGTAGGCGTCTTCGATCTGTTCCTCGTAGAACTCGCAGAGCTCCTTGCGACTCATGGCCATGGCATCGACGATGTCACCGGCCTCCAGCGACACCTTGGGCTTGAGCACGATCGCCTCGCCGCGCTTGGTCATCAGCTCCATCTTCACGTCGCGGTCGCGGTCCAGCGTCATCGACACCTCGAGGTCGTAGAAGTCGCCGTACCGCATGCAGGCCATATGGGTCCGCGACGCCATCGACCACTCACCCATGCTGTGTGGATGCTTGCGCGCGTACTCCTTCACCGCCCTGGGTGCGCGACGGTCCGAGTTACCCTCCCGCAGAACTGGATTCACCGCGCTGCCCAGGCATTTGGCGTAACGCGCGTTGATGTCCTTTTCCTCGTCGGTCACCGGATCCGGGGGATAGTCCGGAATCGCGAAGCCCTTCTCCTGTAGCTCTTTGATAGCAGCGATGAGCTGCGGCACCGAGGCGCTGATGTTCGGCAGCTTGACGATGTTGGTGTCCGGCAACTGCGTCAGCCGACCCAATTCGGCCATGTTGTCCGGCACACGCTGGCCGTCGGTCAGCTTGTCGGGAAACTCGGCCAGGATGCGGGTCGCCAGCGAGATGTCTCTGGTCTCGACCTTGATGCCGGCGGGCTCGGTGAAAGTCTGCACTATCGGCAGAAAGGCATAGGTCGCCAACAGCGGCGCCTCGTCGGTCAGCGTGTAGATGATGGTCGGCTGCTCGGCACTCATGTTGTTCTCCCGGAGTGAGTTTCGGTGAGGTTCAAGGTGGCCTACCGCTCTCCAGCGCTGGGCTTATCAACCAAGGGGGACGACGCCGAGGGCGATTGCGACGGCAAGCATGACCAGTGAGCAGACGGCCGCTCGCCAGATGGCCTTCTTGTGAAAGTCGGCGAGGTCGACCCTCGCCAGGGAGATCAGCAGCAGCATCGCGGGAACGAGCGGGCTGGTCAAGTGGACGGGCTGACCGATGATGGAAGCCCTGGCCATCTCCACAGGTGTGATGCCGTACTGAGCGGCAGCCTCGGACAGAATGGGCAGAACACCAAAATAGAAGGCGTCGTTGCTCATGAAAAACGTGAGCGGCATGCTCAAAATGCCGGTGATCACCGCGAACCAGGGACCCAGACCGGATGGCACAACCGCCACGATCGCATCGGCCATGGCCGTGACCATCCCGGTCCCTTCCAGGATGCCGACCAGGACCGCGGCGGCGAAGACCATGGACACCACCGCAACGATCGAACTGGCGTGCGCCTTGATCCGCTCGGACTGGTCGTGCGGGTTGGGGAAGTTCACCACCAACCCGATGGCCGCGGCAATCATGAACAGCAGTGCGAGGGGGAAGATGTCCATCCCGAGCATGACAAGCAGGCCAATGGTCAACGCCGCGTTGAACCAGATCAGTCTCGGGCGCAGGGTCGACCGGTTCGGGTCCAGTCCCGAGACCATGTCGGGGTTGTCCTCGTCGTAATCCAGTTCTGCCTCGGCAGACCCACCCGGGTGGGGCGGCAGGATGTCCAACCCATCATCATCACGGCTTCGGCTGCCGCCACCGCCTTCGGCGACTGCGGTGGCTGTGGCGGTGGCGGTGGCGGCGGCGGTGGCGGTGGCCGGTTGGTTCACACGAAGCGATTCGGCGACGACGTCCAGGGTCTTACCGGAGGCCAGGAGCCGCTTCCTTTCCGAGCGCCCAAGCAAGTACGCCAGCACCAGCACGGCCAGCAATGCCGCAATCATGCCGGGCACCATCGGTATGAATAGATCGTTCGGGGACACCTTCAACACCGTCGCTGCCCGGACCGTTGGCCCACCCCAGGGCACGATATTCAGCACACCGTTGGCCAGCACGGCCACCGTGGTGAGCACGACGGGACTCATCCCGAGCTTCAGGTAAATGGGCAACATCGCCGAGACGGTGATGATGAAGGTCGTCGAACCGTCGCCATCGAGCGAAACCAAGGCCGCCAGCACCGCGGTGCCCATCACTACCCGCACCGGGCTGTTACCGACCACCCGCAGGATGAACCGGATCACGGGGTCGAACAAACCCACGTCGATCATCAACCCGAAATAGGTGATTGCGAAGAACAGCAACGCCGCGGTCGGCGCGAAGTCCTTGATCGCGCTCATGATGGCTTTTGCCACACCGTCCTCGGCGACGTTTGCCACACCGAGTTGTACGGCTACGATCCCGAAGCCGATGGGAACCAGAATCAGCGCAGCCACTGGCGTCCATCGCTTGGTCAGGATCAAAGCCATGAACACAGCGATCATGATGAATCCGAGACTGACGAGCATTCAGTTCACCTCCGGAGAAGAACATTCGAACAGACCGTGGAGGACGGGGCTAACAGCCAGTCGCCGGTGACCGGCGACGACGATAGACCCGAAGATCACTGTCATGAGCACGTTTTTGGGCAGGCTCGCCCAGGTCGGACTCGTTCAGTGAAGACCTGCGATGACGTGATGGGAACCGTGCGGCCGCATCATTCCACTGGACGGAAAGCGGTTGTGCCGCAACGGCACCGCTAACGCACCGGCGAAACACCCGCGCATCTTGACTCACCGCGGGCGCGTCATCCCACCCAGTGGAAAGTGGTTGCGCCGCAACCGCCCAGCCAACTCACCGGCGAAACACGCTGCTCACAACGACGCGGACCACCAATCACCCGTCCATGCTGATCCACCGCGGACGCCTGATCCCACCCAGCGGAAAGTGGTTGTGCTGCAACCATCTTGCCGGTTCTATCCGACAGTCGCGGAATACATGCGCGATCTTGCCAAAATAGTGACAGCACACGCCGTTAGCGCGAGACTGGCTGCGAGCGACCGGGCCTGCCGTGGGTTCACAGCGCAACCGCGGTATCGGGATCGGGAACTCCGCCGACACAGCCCGTCGCGGCGAGATCTAGCCGGGAGATGAGATATGAGCAGCACGAATTCGGTGAACACGTTTGGTGCCCGCGACACCCTGTCGGTCGGAGACAACAACTACGAGATCTA
Organism: uncultured Actinomycetota bacterium; assembly: GCA_963849055.1. Classification (GTDB taxonomy): domain Bacteria; phylum Actinomycetota; class Actinomycetes; order Mycobacteriales; family Mycobacteriaceae; genus Mycobacterium. The sequence goes on along the minus strand of CAWKFI010000004.1, from coordinate 1,026,622 downwards.
CCGCCTCGACGCGGTACCCGGAACCGAGAAACTCCCGTACAGCCTCAAGGTGCTCGCCGAGAATCTGCTGCGCACCGAGGATGGCGCCAACATCACCAAGGAGCACATCGAAGCGATCGCGAACTGGGATCCGTCGGCCGACCCCAGCATCGAGATCCAGTTCACCCCCGCCCGCGTGGTGATGCAGGACTTCACCGGCGTGCCCTGCATCGTCGACCTGGCAACCATGCGCGAAGCGGTATCCGCCCTCGGTGGTGACCCGGAAAAGGTGAACCCACTGGCACCGGCCGAACTCGTCATCGACCACTCGGTGATCCTCGACGTGTTCGGCAAGGCAGGAGCATTGGAAAGGAACGTGGAGCTGGAATACGAGAGGAATGGCGAGCGCTATCAGTTCCTGCGCTGGGGCCAGGGCGCGTTCGACGACTTCAAGGTCGTCCCGCCCGGCACCGGCATCGTGCACCAGGTCAACATCGAGTACCTGGCCCGGACCGTCATGACGCGGCGCGACGCGCGCGGAAATGTGAAGGCCTACCCCGACACCTGTGTGGGCACCGACAGCCACACCACCATGGTCAATGGCCTTGGCGTGCTGGGCTGGGGCGTCGGCGGCATCGAGGCCGAGGCGGCCATGCTGGGCCAGCCCGTCTCGATGCTCATCCCCCGGGTCGTCGGCTTCAGGCTGTCCGGTGAGATCAAGCCCGGCGTCACCGCCACCGACGTGGTGCTCACGGTCACCGAGATGCTGCGCAAGCACGGCGTCGTCGGCAAGTTCGTCGAGTTCTACGGCAAGGGCGTGGCCGAGGTGCCGCTCGCCAACCGTGCCACGCTGGGCAACATGAGCCCCGAATTCGGTTCCACCGCAGCGATGTTCCCGATCGACCAGGAGACCATCGACTACCTGCGACTGACCGGGCGTACCGACGAGCAGCTGGCTCTGGTGGAGGCGTACGCCAAGGTGCAGGGCATGTGGCACGACCCCGAGCGCGAGCCGACGTTCTCGGAGTACATCGAGCTGGACCTCTCCGATGTCGTCCCGTCGATCGCCGGACCCAAGCGCCCGCAGGACAGGATCGCGCTGAGCGACGCAAAGACGGCCTTCCGCAAGGACATTCACAACTACGTCGAGGAGAACATGCCGGTCGAGCACTCCAAGCTCGACGAAGCAGTCGAGGAGAGCTTCCCGGCCAGCGATCCGGCGGTGCTGTCGTTCGCCGACGCCGACGCCGTCGTGCTGTCGGCGCCCAACGGCTCCGAGGGCCGGCCGTCCAAGCCCGTCACCGTGAGGTCCGGGGAGCGCGGCGATTTCGTCCTCGATCATGGCGCGGTCGTCGTCGCAGGCATCACGTCGTGCACCAACACCTCCAACCCGTCGGTGATGCTGGGTGCTGCGCTACTGGCCAAGAAGGCCGTCGAGAAGGGCCTGACCACCAAGCCGTGGGTGAAGACCAATATGGCACCGGGCTCGCAGGTGGTCACCGACTACTACGACAGGGCCGGCCTGTGGCCCTACTTGGAGAAGCTGGGCTACTACCTGGGCGGCTACGGCTGCACCACGTGTATCGGCAACACCGGCCCGCTGCCCGAGGACGTCAGCAAGGCCATCAACGACAACGACCTCTCCGTCGCCGCAGTGCTATCGGGAAACCGCAACTTCGAAGGCCGCATCTCCCCCGACGTCAAGATGAACTACCTGGCCTCGCCGCCGTTGGTGATCGCCTACGGCATCGCAGGCACCATGGACTTCGACTTCGAGAGTGATCCGTTGGGTCAGGATCATGAAGGCCACAACGTCTATTTGAAGGACATCTGGCCATCGGCGGTCGAGATCGAGGAGACCATCGCGTCGTCGATCAACCGGGAGATGTTCACCGCCTCCTACGCCAATGTCTTCAAGGGTGACGAGCGGTGGCGCTCGCTGCCCACCCCGGAGGGCAATGCCTTCGAGTGGGACGATGCCTCCACCTACGTGCGCAAACCACCGTACTTCGACGGCATGCCCGCCGACCCTGAGCCGGTCAGCGACATCAAGGGCGCCAGAGTGCTTGCCCTGCTGGGCGATTCGGTGACCACCGACCACATCAGCCCGGCCGGCTCGATCAAGCCCGGCACTCCCGCCGCGCAGTACCTCGACGCAAAGGGCGTCGAAGGCAAGGACTACAACTCGCTGGGATCGCGGCGCGGCAACCACGAGGTGATGATCCGCGGCACGTTCGCCAACATCCGGCTGCGCAACAAGTTGCTCGACGATGTGTCCGGCGGCTACACACGGGATTTCACCCAGTCCGCCAGTGCGAAAGACGCGCCACAGTCGTTCATCTACGATGCGTCGGTCAACTACAAGAAGGCCGGCATCCCGCTGGTAGTGCTCGGCGGCAAGGAGTACGGCTCCGGCTCGTCGCGTGACTGGGCCGCGAAGGGCACAGTCCTGCTCGGCGTGAAGGCGGTGATCACCGAGTCGTTCGAGCGCATCCACCGGTCGAACCTGATCGGCATGGGTGTCATCCCGCTGCAGTTCCCCGCCGGCGAATCGGCGGCGAGCCTCAAGCTCGACGGCACGGAGACCTTCGACATCAGCGGCATCACGGCCCTCAACACCGGCGAGACGCCCAAGACCGTGCACGTCACCGCCAAGAGGAGTGCGGAAGACGGCACAGTGTCTTCAACGGTCGAATTCGACGCAGTGGTCCGCATCGACACCCCCGGCGAGGCCGACTACTACCGCAACGGCGGGATCCTGCAATACGTGCTCCGCAACATGCTGAAGTCGACCTAGTCCAGAAGGGTCGATCTGCTCGGAAACCAAACGCACCGTCGAAGTCACCGGCTGCGACCCGGCACAATGGCGACATGGCAACCGAGGATGACGCGTCTTCAAGTCCGAAGGATCCCTGGCAGCCGCCGGCAGACACGCTTGGCAGCTTCATCCGCATGCAACGCCACCTGGCGCAACTGTCGCTGCGCGAAATGGCCGCAATGACGGCCGTCTCCAATGCCTACCTCAGTCAGGTCGAGCGTGACCTCCACCAACCGTCCCTGAAGGTGATGCAATCGATCGCCGACGCGCTCGGTATCCCCACCGCCGACCTGTTGCGCCAGGCCGGTTTCGCGGAGCGGGAAGGAACCTCCGCCACGTCAGCGGCGGAGGACTCCGGCCACCCAGACACCGAGCGGGCGATCAAGACCGACCCTCGATTGAGCCAGGCGCAACGCGAGGCGCTGCTCGGCGTCTACCGCAGTTTCCTCGCGCAGGGCTGAACTACCGTCAAGCGATTCCCGCGCGTGTCGTCGTTCGGCTATGACAAAGCGCCGAGCATCGTCAACGCGTTGTGCGGAGTCGGCAGCTCGTCCTGAGATCCACCCTTGAGCTCCCGCGCCAGGCTGCCGCACGCCATCGCGAGAGCAGCCGTAACCGTCGCCAGCTCCTGACGCGGATCGGACACCTGCAGTTCCAGCACCGCAATCGCGTGGCGATCGCTGAAAATGGGCATCGCGACCGCGTTCGATCCAATCTCAAGTTCACCGACAGACACGGCAACTCCCGCCCGTCGGATCGAGGCAAGGCTGTGCCGCAATTGATCGGGTGCCGTGATGGTGTTCTTGGTGAACTCAGGCAAGCCATTCATGATCAGCCGCTCGACGTTGCGAAGCGGGGAAAACGCCAACAAGGCCTTGCCAAGTGCGGTGGCGTGAGCCGGAAGTGTCGCTGCGGTATCGAAACTCGTGACCGGTTGGCCGGGCCGCTTCTCGATGTAATTGACCACGGTTCCGGACAACACACCCAGGCGTGCGGTGCGGTGCATGGCCGTCGACAGATCATCCAGCACGAACGGACCACGCTCCGCCAGGGTCGGCGGCCGACACCCGGCGGCTCCGAGGCGCCGTAACGAAGGAGCGACGCGATAGCGCCCCGAGGCATCGCGCTCCAGGAAGTCCGTGGCAGCCAGCTCTACTGCAAGGCGGTGTGCAGTCGAAACCGGCAATCGGGTCAGCCGGGCGATCTCGGTCAACGAGTGCACATCGCTATCAGTGAATGCCAGCAGGATCGCGGCGATTCTGCTGGTGACCGTCTGTCCTGGGCCTGTGGAATTTCCTGCCATATCGCGTTCCTGACCTCGTAACGAGCTGCTCCATGGGGGCCGCAGGGACATGTGACGCAGATCATACATCGATTGTTTTGAACGGCCTTCCGGCCCCGCTACCCCAGGGAACTGCGCCTCCTACCCGACCCCGTCGAGACCACGACCCAGTCATGCGCGATTGACATCCAGTGCGAGCGTTAACTATAGTTATCAACGTTCCCATCCGAACTACACAGCCAAGGAAGAAGCAATGAGCACTGCACAAGAGATCGGCCTGAAGGTTCAGGAACAAGCACTGGAGACCGTCCGCATGACGCAGGACGCCGTCATCGAGGCTGTCACCGCCTGGTCCGAGACCGCCAGCAAGCTGGCCGCACAACTGCCGGATTTCGCCACGGATTACAAGGCTCCGGACTTCGCCGACTTCACCAAGCAGTTCCCCACCGCCGCAGACGTCATCGATTCCAATTTCGACTTCGCCCAGCGGATTCTGGCCACCCAGCGCGAATTCGCCCAGCGCGTCGCCGCAGCCGCACCGGCCAACTTCACAAAGCCATTGGGCGCCTGACGCTCTGAGAGAACACAACGATCACAAGAATTACTGAGTACGCAAGCGTGACTGTGAGCGTCGGCACGGTCAACACTTCTCGTAATCGCGACCACATCGTGGACAACGACACGCGATCGAGGAGTGGCAATGCTGGTAGCGCTTGGTCCTGCACCCGCAATGAGGCCAAGAACTAGAACGACAGCGCCTCGCCAGGCCGGTAAGTCCCACCAAGCCGGCCGCCGAGTATTCGACAGTTTCAACGACAACGAGCGGGCTGCGCGCCGCACCAGGTGCGCGGCCCGCTCGTTGTGTCAGTCCAGGTTCGACACCGCCGTCGGCTCAGCGAATGGACACGACAACTTGCACGTTGTTCACGCCGCATCTCCGGGAGCACAGACTCATGGCAGGCAACTCGACAGACCCAGGCCGTTCGGTCACCAGCAAGGTCACGGCAATCCTCATGGCATTCGGCGACGGTGCCGCCCTCACCCTGACCGAGATCGCCGGTATCGCAAAGCTGCCCACATCGACCACGCATCGGCTGACGTCTGAGCTGTTGGCCTGGCGCCTACTCGAGCGTACGGATCAGGGTGGGTACCGGATTGGCTTGCCGCTGCGGATCATCGGAAAAGACGCGGCCGATTTCAACGTACTCAACCGCGCCATCCTGATCAGGCGGGCCAGGCCGGTGCTGGCAGAGCTCGCCCGAACGATCAACACGGACGCAAAGCTGGGCACGTTCATGAACGACGAGGTCGTCTGCCTCGGGCACAGCGGCCCGAGTGCCACGGGGTCGGCACCCCTGAAACCGACGCTGCCGGCGCACGCGACCGCCATCGGATTGGCCCTGCTGGCCTTCTCGCCAGCCGGCGTCAGCGACCGGATCCTCGCGGAGGCAATGCGGACGGCGAAGAAGATGACCTCTGCGGACAAGATTCGCCAGACACTCTCCGTCATCCGGCTCACGCAGATCGCGACCGCGCGCGATGAACTGCAGTGCGACAGGTCGGCGATTGCCGTGCCGGTCTTCAGTGGCGGAGGCAAGGTGGCTGCGGCGATCGAGTTGACGATCCTCGAACCCGGTATGGACGCCAAGGCTGCTACAGGAGCACTGACCGTGGCGTGTCGAAGCCTGTCCCGACAGCTGGCCACCGAGTTTCGCGACCAAGGCTCAGATCGCTTGTGCGAGCAGGAGAACGAAACCGCAGTGTGAGCGGTTTGCGACTACGAGCACCTGACCTTCGCGGTCAGCACCAGGTACTCGGCCGGATGGGCAGTTCGACAAGGCTCGGAGCTGTGATTCCAACGATCAATGAAGTCGCAGACGCGGTATCAACATGGGCACTCGCTGGCGGTAGCGCCGGTAGGGCTCACCCAAGGCGTTCACCAAGTCACGTTCTTCGAGTTGCAGGGCAAGAATGATGTAGCCGGTGGTGACGAGGGCAAACAAGAGGTGGCCAACCGTCATCGTCGGCGTCGACCAGAAGGCAACCAGAAAGCCGAGCATCAACGGATGACGCACCAACCGATACAACAAGACAGTACGGAAGCCCGGCTCGCCGTGCGGTTTTGACCACCACGCGTGCAACACCTGCCGGACGCCGAACAACTCGAAGTGGTCGATCATGAACGTCGAGGCCAGCACTATCGTCCAGCCGACGAAGCCAACTGCCGTCAGCGCGATCCGCGCCGGCTCGGGCTCCACGTCCCACCCGATTGTTTCGATGGAACGCCATTGCCAGAACAGCAGCGCCAGTGCAGCGCTGGCGAGCAGCACATAGGTGCTGCGCTCGACCGGAGCGGGCACGTATCGGGTCCACCACTTCTTGAATGCGGGACGAGCCATGACGCTGTGCTGCACCGCGAACAGGCTCAGCAATCCCACGTCGATGAGGGCCGCATGGGCGAGCGGAGCGTTCGTCGCCCGATCGATGCTGCGCGGCACAGCGATGTCAGTCACGAAGCCGATCGCATAGACGAAGACGGCGAGAAACGCGACGTAACTGACCGCACCGTAGAGCACTGCAGCGATGCGCACCGCTCCCCCCGCTGACCGGTCGACTCCGGCGGTCTGGTGGCGGACTGGGCATCCGGTGTGGACTACGTCGGTGTCGCTCCCAGGGACTGGCGATTTCGGTGTCGTGGTCATGACCGGGGTTCCTCTCGTCGTTCTGCTATGGCATCCCGAGAGTCGCCCGCAGCCCTTCGGCGAAAGTTGCAGCACGCTGAAATCACGTGGTCAACGGGTTTCGACGTGCGGATTTCAGCAGTCCTACATCATCCCTCAACAGCGCCCGTGCAATTTGGGGACATCGACTGCGGACTTCCGCGGCGCTCACCGAGGAGAACGACCATGAACACGGGACGCGGCGAAGCCAAAACGGTGCGGATGCGGCCGGTCGAACTGACACTGAAGATGGTGCCGAAGGCCTTGAGCGCCTTCGACGGCAAGACCGTGCGGCTGCCGAGCATCGTCGTCGGCAACGTCGCCAACACCGTGCGGCAGCGCTATGCCGACTTGAACAGCACCACAGTCGCACCGCCGACCAAGTGGGAAGTCGCGCGGGTCACCCTGGTGCTCGTGCTGGCGTCGATGCCGATTCTTGGGATCTCGGTGGACGTGTTCGGCCTCGTCTCGCAGAGCGCGACGTCTGTCGCAGTCATCGCACTGACAGCGGTGTTCGCGACGATCGTTGCCTTCGCACCGCATCGAATGGACATGATGGTCGGCCGTGGCCTCATCGCCGGAATGGTGGCGTGCATCGTCTATGACGGAGCCCGCTTGTTCGCCGTGCACGTCCTGGGCTTGATGGGCGATTTCATTCCCGTGATGGGGTCGTTCGTCACCGGCGAGCCGGACACCCGAGGCAGTGCGGCGGTCGGCTACGTATGGCGCTACATCGGTGATGGTGGCGGGCTCGGCGTCGCCTTCTTCGTGGTCGCCTTCGCGCTGGGCATCGACCGGTGGTCGAACGTGCATACCGTGCTGGCCGCGGTGGGCTTCGCCGTCTTCCCAACTTGGGCAGGGCTGATGGCAACGGTCGCGATGGCTCCGCGCGGCGAGGAGATGATGTTCCCGCTCAACACGGCGACCGTCACGATCACACTGATAGGCCACCTGATCTTCGGCCTCATTCTCGGGCTCGCGTTCCTCAAGGCTCCCCGCGGACGGGGCAAGAGCGAATGGCCGTGGCCGCCGATCTTGGAATCCGCGCCTGTCAAGCGGGCCATCGCGTCCGTCCGCGCAGTGACCCGCCCGCCGCGGCGAGCACAACCCTAGGGGCAAGAATGTCCACATTTCACCGAACCACGATGGGCACCATGGCCGGCCGGTTGGCGTCGGAGCTAGCGGCCGCCGGATTCGACGATGCCGTCGAGGTTGGTCGGGGCGGCGGCGGGGTTGTCTATCGCTGCTCCCAGAAGTCGTTGGGGCGAAGCGTCGCGATCAAGGTGCTTGGCTCTGATCTCGACGACGATGACCGCGAACGCTTTCTGCGCGAGGGCTATGCCATGGGAGGGCTTTCCGGCCACCCGAACATCGTCAACGTCCTGCAGGTCGGCATCACCGAGAATAGCCGGCCGTTCATCGTGATGCCTTACCACGCAGCGGGTTCCCTCGCTCAGCGAGTACGCCGGGAGGGCCGGATGGCGTGGCCCGAGGCATTGCGCGTCGGAGTGAAGCTGTGTGGGGCGCTGGAAACCGCGCATCGGACAGGCACATTGCACCGCGACATCAAGCCCGCGAATGTGCTCGTCGACGATTACGGCGAGCCGCAACTGAGCGACTTCGGTACCGCGCGCATCACGGGTGGCTACAAGACGGTGACGGGGTTCTTCACCGGCACCCTTTCGTACACGGCACCGGAGGTGCTTGGTGGCAGTCCGCCGACGGTCGCGGCCGACGTGTACTCCCTCGGCGCGACGATCTACGCGTTGATCGCGGGCCATGCCGCGCACGAGCGCGAGACCGACGAGGATCTCATCGCGCACTATCTGCGAATCACCTCGACGCCCGTCCCCGACCTGCGTACCCACGGGATCCCGGCGGACGTTTGCGCTGTGATCGAGAAGGCGATGTCGGTCGAGCCGGAAGAACGGCAGGTGTCGGCCGAGGAATTCGGCCGAGAATTGCAGTTGACCCAGCGGCACAACGGGTTGACAGCGGATCCGATGGCACTCAGCGAGCCGTCGTCGGAGCCTGCCGGTCAGACCCGATTTGTCTGAACCAGATTCGATCCCACCGGGCGAGCCGACACCGCCGATCGCAAACATGTTCGCGCACACCGCGTCGATCAGCGCGTCAAGCCTGCCGTGGCGGGTCCTGAATCCGGATCACGCACCGGCCGTCCGGGCCGAAAAGCCCAATCGCAAACGAATTTTGATCGCCTCGTCCGCAGCTGTGGCAGCGCTGCTGTTCGTGATCAGCGGTGTCTTCATGGTCATGCCTGCACGGGACACCACAGTCGGCGAAGCCGCAACACCACCGACTCAACCGACCGCGGATGCGCTGCCTGGTTGGCGCTCGATCGCGAACGCGCGCATCGCCCGCGACGCGGCGACCGCCACCGAGACCGACGGCACCATCTGGGTTTTCGGCGGGAAGGACGCCGACGGCCGCATCAGCGGACGACACGAGGGCTACGACCCCGCCATCGACAGCTGGAAGGGCGGCGACGACTTACCGGTCCCCGTGCAGCATGCGATGGCGGTGACGTGGCAAGGGACGCCGGTCGTCATCGGCGGCTGGCGCACCGAAGGCGCCAACGCGAGGGTTGCCACCGACCGGGTGTGGCGGGTTGTCAACAGTCGCTGGACCGAGCTGCCTGCGCTTACCCAGCCACGCGCGGCAGCGGCGGCCGCGGTGGTCGGCGACCGCATAATCGTCACCGGCGGCGTTGGCGCCGACGGCAAGTTGCTGGACACAACCGAGATCTTCGACGGCAATTCCTGGAAGCCCGGCGCCACCATCCCGACTCCTCGGCAGATGCTGGGCGCAGCGTCGGACGGCAAGCTGGTGTATGCGGTCGGCGGCACCAACGGGACCTCCGACCTGGCGACGGTCGAGGCGTACGACCCGGCCGCGGACACCTGGACGACCATGCCCGACCTTCCGGTTGGGCGTAGCGAGTTGGGTGTGGCAGTCACCGATGCACGGTTGGTGGCGGTCGGTGGCAAGTCCGAGGGGCAAGTCCTCAAGAGCGTGGCGGCCCTGGATCTCAACACGGCGACGTGGGAGGCGCTGCCAGACATGGGGTTTGCGCGGCGAGGCTTGGCGGTCGCCGCCGTGGGGAAGCACGTGTATGCCATCGGCGGGTCGACCGGTGTCGCCGACGCCCAACTCGCGTCGTCGGCGGAAGCGCTGAAGCTGGCACCACGCAAACCGCAGCCCGCATCGGAATGGCGGCCCCTACCGGATGCCCCGACCGCGAGGTTGATGTCGGCGTGGACGGTGCTCGACGGTCGAATCTGGATCACCGGTGGTATCCGCCACGGCGAAACGCTCCAAACGGTGGACACCTACGACACCCGAACGGGCACATGGCAACCGCAACCTCCACTGCCAATTCCGCTGCATCATGCGACGGCGGCAACCTATCGCGGAGACGTGGTGGTCATCGGGGGTGCCCGCGACAGCATCGCGGACGCGTCGAACAAGGTCTTCGTATTCCGCGAAGGCAGGTGGGCGGAGCTTCCGGGGCTTCAACATCCGCGGGCCGCGGCCGCGGCAGCGGTCGTCGACGACAAGCTCGTGGTCGTCGGCGGACAGGATGACAAGCAGTTGGTCGCACAAACCGAGGTATTCGATGGACAGTCCTGGCAGCAGGCTGCCGACCTGCCAACGCCGCGCGAACATCTGGCCGCGGTATCGGACGGCGGCTATGTGTACGCCATTGGTGGACGCTTCCTCTCCGCCGACGAGAACTCGGGAGCATTTGAGCGGTTCGACCCCAAATCCGGCAAGTGGGAAACGCTGGCGGACATGCCGACTCCGCGCGGGAGCTATGGTGCGGCGTCGATCGACGGGCGAATCGTCGCCGTCGGAGGCGAGGAACCGACGCGCGTGCTGGCCACCGTCGAAATGTACGACACGGCCAGTGGGAAGTGGACCACGCTGGCGCCGATCAGGACTCCGGTTCACGGCCAAGCGGTGGCTGCAGTCGGCCAGACAATGTATTGCATCGGTGGAGCAGACCGTCCCTCGCACGAAGGTCCCGTCTCGGCCGTCGAGGCGCTCGACTTCACGTAGCCGTTGTCGGTACAGCTGATCGACCATGCCACCGCTCAGCTGTAGCGCTGCAACACCGTTCGTGCGAATTCGACGGCTTGCGCGCCTGTCAATGCAACACCGTCGGAGCCGTCCAGTCCAGCTACCTGGTCCGTGCTCAACGGTGATTGCTGGCCCGCGTCGACGAGGACCCGATGCAACGCGGCGGCATCCTTCTCGGCGCCGAGCCGAGCCAATAGTCGGGTTACGTGTCGCAGGGCGTCCCACTGCTGAGCGATGACGCCGGGCGCCCCGCGTTGCCAGTGATCGAGCACCGCGATGAACGTCCGCGCGGTCGCGGCGGGGTCGCCATGCTCGACGCGGATGGCCGCGGCCTCCATCGAAGCAATTCCCGTCAACCAGTTGTTCTGCACGGAGGCGCCCAACTCGGCCGCCCGGTCGAGCTCCATCAGCGCCCGGTGTGGGTCTGACCGTTGGAGTGCTCGGCCCAGCGCACAGCGTGCCATCGACCGCATCGTCGGATTACCCGCGGCCTCGGCCACTTCGACCGCCTCCTGCGCGGCAGGCAGCCCGGCATCCGGCGTGCGCATCGCAGCCCGACAGATCGTGGTGTTGTACAGGACCCACACCAATCGGAGCGGGTCGCCACCGCGCGCCCTCGCCGTTTCACGTTCGTAGTGCGCCAATGCTGCGGAAGCATCGCCCTCGTACAGAGCCACATCGGCCAGCACATCAGCCGGGTAGGCGAGGTACGGCGTGCCGGGGGGTACAACACGTCCGTCGGCGAGCTGCGCCAACGATCGCGCGTGCGAAAACTCGCCACACACCCACGATCCGCGGGCGATGGTGCCGACCGCCGCGGCGAACAGTGGGTGGTCGGGTTCCGCGAGTTCCACGGCGCGTTCCACCCAGCCGACCGAGTGATATCCGATTCGTAGGTGCATCACCTCGGACAACGACGTGACCAGACGAAGTGCGAGGTCGACGTCCCGCTCGCTCATGGTCCACTCGAACGTTTCACGCAAGTTGTCGAAGTCGGGTGCGGCGTATGTCGTCGCGGCATCGGGTGTCATCCGATCGACCCAGGCAGCCTCATCCCGCCCGCGCACGCCAGCGGTAGCGCGCTCGACGAGACCGACATAGTAATGCGCGTGCCGCGATTTAATCGCGTCGTGAGAACCGTCCTCCTGCAAGCGATCCCGCCCGTAGGCGCGCAATGTCTCCAACACGCCGTACCGCGTGGCTCTGCTGCCGGTGCGTACCACCACCATCGACTTGTCGACCAAGCCGGTCAGCAGGTCGAGGGTGTCATCCTCGGTGGAGCCGTTATCGCCGCAAACCGCGTGTGCGGCCTCGAGGTCGAACCCGCCCGCGAACACGGAAAGCCGTGCAAAGAAGGTCTTTTCGGCTTCGGCGAGAAGCTGATACGACCAGTCGATGGTCGCGGTGACACTTTGCTGCCTGGGGTGAGCTCCTCGTGCACCACCGCTGAGCAGTCGCAACCGGTCCAGTCGACGGGCGACGTCGAGGGTGCTCATCGCCCGCATCCGCGCCGCCGCCAACTCGATGGCCAGCGGCAGGCCGTCGAGGCGCCGGCAGATTTCGGCGATGGCGCCGACCGGCTCACGATCGGGGTCGAAGTCCGGCCGACTCGCCTTGGCTCGTTCGGCGAACAATTCAGCGGCGCCGTCCTCGGCCAGCGGGCGCACCGGCACGACGTGCTCCCCCTGCACACCAAGCGGTTCACGGCTGGTGGCAAGGATCTTCACTCGAGAACAGTGCCGGGCGATCTGGTCCAATAGCTGCGCCGCCTCGGGCAGGACGTGCTCGCAGTTGTCGATGACGAGTAGCAATTCGCGCGTTCGCAGATACTCGACGATCGCGTCATCGAAGCCGAGGTCCTGCCCCGGCTGCAACCGCAGGGTCGCGGCAACCGCGTGGCTCACGGCGGCGCCGTCGCTCAGCGGTGCCAGCTCGCAGACCCAGGCACCGTCGGTGAACTTCGCCTGTTCGCACTCGGCCGCCTCAAGCGCAAGCCTGGTCTTGCCCACTCCGCCGACGCCAGTGAGCGTGACGAGCGACGTTTCGACCATGGTGCCGGCGACGCGCTTCACGTCTTCCTCACGGCCGACGAGTCGTGTTGCTCGCCTTGGCACGCCACCGCGAGGAGGGCTGACAGTAGGGGCTGATCGAGGAGTGACTGCCGCCGTCGGCGTCACCGGTTCACCGTCGAGGATCAATTGGTGCACCGCTCGAAGTGGTGCACTCGGGTCGACACCGAGTTCGTCGACGAGCCGCTCGCGCACGATGCGATATGTCTCTAGGGCGTCGGCCTGTCGCCCACTGCGGTATTGCGCCAGCATGAGCTGACCCGCGACACGCTCGTCCAACGGGTGAGCCTGCAGCATCGTCATCAGACCACCGAGCAACTCGCTATGCCGACCCGCACTCAACGCGGCGTCGTTGCGTTCCAATGTCACTGAAAGACGTTCGGCCTCAAGGGAATTCCTTACCTCATTTGCCCATGGGGTGTCGACCGACATCAGCGGTTCGCCCCGCCATAGCTCAAGTGCCCGCTCGAACAGCGCCGCCGCCACAGCTGAACTCTCGGCGCTGCGTGCCTGAGAAACCAGCCGCCGGAAGACGTGGAGGTCGATCGATTCGCCGGGGGTGCGCAAGGTGTACCCGCCTGGGCCACGAACGATCTCTACCAGATCGGCGCCAGCCAACAACTGACGCAACCGCGAGATGTACGCAGCCAACGCATTACGCGCCTTGTGCGGAGGATCGTCTGCCCATACCCGGTCGATGAGCTGATCCGCCGACACCGGGCGGTTGACATCGACGAGTAGACACACGAGCACACAGCGTTGGCGGGCATGCCCGACATCGAGGCGCCGCCCGTCCACGCGCGCCTCGACCTCGCCGAGCAACCGAAACTCCACAGCCATCGATGCATAGCGTCCATCAGTTGAGTGCTCCGCGCACGGAAATCGCCAACGAGTCGCCGATGGCGCGGGCCTGACCAGCGAATTTCACGATCGCGTCAGAATCGCGGAAATCGTGGCGAGCACTGTCTGGGCATGGCCGCAGCACACGTCGCGGAAGCCAACCAGACAGGAGGAGCCCATGAAGCGCTACGTGATCGAGCGAGACACACCCGGTGCGAGTCGACGCATTCCCATTGGTCCGCGGATTCATCCCAAAGGAAGTCAAATCATGTCCATCTCATCGAAGTTCGCAATCACGGCGGCGCTGGCCGCCGGTGTACTGGTCGCGGCCGGCACGACGGCAACGGGAGAGGCAGCGCCCACGACACGCGCTCCCGCTGCACTCAGTCGCCCAGCGCAAGCACCCGCGGCAACATCGGTCTTGGCCGCCGTGGACGCGTCGAGCGTTCACGCGGCGGCCACACCGAACAGATTGGCGGCAGCGACAACCCCACCGTTGGTGGCATTCAGGTCGGCTGGCACGGTGGGCTCCAGCACGAACACCACTTCCATGGTTGCTACACCGGCGGCGGGCACAACGCGCGACCTCTCGCTGTCCTTCGCGCCCACGACCTACGCGACTGCGGTGACCACCCCATCGTCAGGTGACACCCCGGCAGCATTCATCACGTCCGTGCCCGTCGGCCTCGCGTCCACTGGATTGTTCAGCCCGACGGCATTCATCTCGTCCGTGCCCGGCAGTCCTGCGTCCTTCGGGTTGTTCAGCCCGACGGGTGCATTCTTGGGTCTGATCGGTCCCGGCGGCCTGCTCATCGGGGACGGCGTGCTCCCGGGCCAGAACGGCGGGCTGTTCATCGGCAACGGCGCCGACGGCGGACCGGGTCAAGACGGCGGCAGGGGCGGCCTCTTCTTCGGCAACGGCGGTGACGGCGGCGTTGGCACGGCAGTCCACTCGACAGGCGGAAATGGCGGCAACGCAGGCCTGTTCGGCAACGGCGGAGAGGGCGGGGCTGGCTACAGTCCGGGCCCGACCACGGGTCTGTCAGGTGCGGGCAACGGGGGCGCCGGCGGCAACGGCGGCACCATAGTCGGCGACGGTGGCACCGGCGGTCGGGGCGGAACCGCGGTGAGCACCGCGGGCGATAGCTTCGGCGGCAGGGGCGGCGACGGCGGAAACGGCGGAGGATTGGCTGGTTCTGCGGGTAGTGGCGGCAACGGCGGCGATGCCGCAAGCTCGAGCAGTAGTGCCACCGCAGGCCAGGGGGGCAACGGAGGCAACGCTGGGGTCTTCGGCAATGGAGGTTCCGGAGCTACCGGCGGCAACGCGGAAACCGACACCGGCACGGCCTACGGCGGTTACGGCGGCAACGGCGGCACCGCGACGGGCACCGGTGACGGCGGCCGCGGGGGAACCGGCGGCGCCGCAGGTTCTTCTGGTTCCGGTAACACTCGCGGTGGTCGAGGCGGAGACGGCGGAGCCGGCCAGCAAGGCGGTAACGGCGGTGTCGGCGGACCGGGGGGCAGCAACTCCGGAACGGCTGAAGGCGGAGACGGTGGCCGCGGCGGCGACAGCGGTCCGGGCCAAGAGGGTGGGGCCGGCGGCAGGGGCGGCAACACGACCACCAATAGTGGCCAAGGTCATGGAGGCCGTGGCGGTGACGGCGGCACGGGCGGTGTCGGTGCCGATGGCGGTCCGGGCGGCAAGGGAGGAACCGGGAGCGGGACCGGTGGAACCAACGGCGCCGACGGCGACGCGGGCGCCTCCCAGGGCGGCGTGAATTAGCGAGGGGCGAGAACCTCGCGTCAAAGTAGTTGTCACACACCGATCGAGCGTCCTCACTCATCCGGGTGAGGACGCTCGATCGCGCCGTCTTCGCGGGTCGGCGACGGATCATTTGCCGAAGTCGACTTGACCTGCTCATTTCACGATTCCGTCAGGATCGCTGAAATCTCTGCCGGCACAGTCGATTCGTGGCCGCGGCACGAGTCGCGGAACGTCAACCAGATAGGAGAAAGTTCATGAAGCGTTATGTGATCGAGCGAGAGATTCCCGGAGCGAGCAAGCTGAGCGAGGCCGAGCTGGGCGAGATCGCTGCCAAGTCGAACGCCGTCGTCGAGTCCCTGGGCGTGCCATACCGGTGGGTCAACAGCTACGTCGCGGGCGACAAGATCTACTGCATCCACGAAGCCGAGAGCGAGGATGTGATCCGCGAACACGCCCGCTGTGGGGGGTTCCCGGCCAACAATGTCACCGTCGTAGCCAACGAGTTCGGGCCGCACTCCGCAGGGATGGCGACGGGACCGAAACAATGAGCCACGCAGCGACCTCGAGGATGTCGACTTTCCCCTATTCCGACGTGATGCGAACTATTGTGATGTCGGCATGAGTTGATATTCGAGTTCTGCTCCCACCTTTCGAGGTGGTCAGACCGGCAAAGGAGATTGGCGATGCGCAAATCGGAAGCCAAGGCGGGATCGGGCTGTACGTGCAAGTGCAATGCCTGCGACGGCGGCCATCACTGCGGCAACCCGCCCAACTGCAACATCAGAAGGTAACCACCGGCCCGTTCCCGCCCGGCCTGTCCGGGCGGGAACGGCACCACCTCAGGCGATCGACAGGGCGATCCCGTCGAGGATGTCGTGCTCGCTGACGACGAGTTCGTCGATGCCTGCACGGCTGCGCAGTTCGCGCGCCAACTCTTCGACGACGATCGCGCCGCCGCCGATCACGTCGACGCGACCCTCGTGCATCGGACCCAGCGCCGCGCGCTGCTTGCGCGTCATCGCGATCAGGTCCTCACAGACCGGTAGTAGTTCGTCGAACCCGACTCGCGACAGGTGAATCGCCTCGGAGTCGTACGTGGCCATCCGCTGCGCCAATGCCGACAACGTCGTCATGGTGCCCGCCACGCCCACCCACGTCCGCGCGCCTGCGACGGGGACGACGTGGAACGCCTCAGACAGCCCTTCGCGCACCACTTTTCGGGCCGCCGCGACCTCGGCGGCGGTCGGCGGGTCCGAGTGCAGGCAGCGTTCGGTGAGCCGCACGCAGCCGATGTCGGCGGAGAAGCTGGCCGTCACGCCACTGGCATCCGGGCGCTCGCCCACCACCACCTCGGTGGACCCGCCACCGAGATCGACCACGACGAAAGGCGCTGCCGAAGCGTCCAATTCGCCGACCGCACCGATGAACGACAGCGCTGCTTCCTCGGTTCCCGTGATCACCTCGGCGACGGAGCCGGACACCACCGGGTCGAGCAGTTCGGCCGTCATCGCGAAGAACTCCTCCCGGTTGCCGACGTCCCGAGCCGCCGACGTCGCGACCATCCGCACTCTTTCGACCTCGTTCAAACGCAATTCGTCGGCGTACTCGGCGAGCGCCGCGCGGGTGCGTGCCAGTGCCTCCGGCGCGAATTGCCCTGTGGCGTCGACACCTTCGCCCAGCCGGACGATGCGCATGTCTCGGTGCACGTCGCGCAACCCACCGTCGGCCACGTCGGCGATCAACAACCGGATCGAATTGGTCCCGCAGTCGATCGCCCCGACCCGTTTTGCTCCTCCCGTGCGCGGTACCTTCACGTCCAACTCCCTCGCTCCAGAATTCCCGCCATCGCCGGCTCGACAGCCAGCACGGCCAACGCCTCGTCACCCAGCGGGTTCACCCCGCGCCCCTTCGCCAGCGAGTGCGCCATCAGCACGTGCAAACACTTGACCCGGTCGGGCATGCCGCCGCCGGAGAACGTGGTGCCCAACGGCTCGATCGCGTCCCGTTCGGCGAGATACGACTCGTGGGCCCGGCGGTAGGCCGCGGCCAGCTCCTCGTCGTGTTGCAGGCGTTCGGTCATGTCCCGCATCAACCCCGAGGACTCCAGCCGGCTCGCCGCAGCCGTCAGCGCCGGATGCGTCAGGTAGTACAACGTCGGGAATGGGGTGCCGTCGGGCAGGCGTGGCGCGGTCTTGACCACTCCCGGTTCACCGTTCGGGCAGCGGTAGGCGATGTCCAGGACGCCGCGGGGCTCGCGGCCCAGCTGCCGCGCGACGGCGTCGAGGTCGGCTTGCTCAACCACCGGCAGGGGCGGGGGGTGGCAGTGGAACATCCGCGCCGACGGGCGGCGGCGCGGCGGGCGGAGGCCCGTGCGGCGCATCGGCGATGGTGTGCCACAACGACGTGTACCACGGCTGCCCGCTGGGCACCGCTGCGGCCGACGTCCCGGGCAGCGCTTCCGGTCCGACCGTCTGCGGCAGCTGCACCTGGTACGGGATCTCACCGGGCATCACGAACCCGAGCCGTTCGCGTGCCTGCGCGGCGATGTACACGGGGTCGCCGAGCTTGACCTTCTGCTGCTCCAAATCGGCGATCTGCGAGCGCAACTGGGATTGGACGTCTTCGAGCTGCTTCATCTCGGTCCGCTGCCCGAAGTACGTGCGCACTGGTCCGGCGATGGTCAGGGTGAGCACGCAGATCACCGCGGCGAGGATCGCGGCGCGCCGGGCCGCCGAACCCAACCGCTGCTCGGACTGCAGCTCGGCGGCTTCGGCGATCGACTGTCTGATGGGTTCGACGGCGGTCGACTTCTCGGTCTTGTCCGCATCGTCGGCCTGCTCCGACGCGGCCCGCGGCAGCGCAGGCCGAGGCTCCCGCCGCGAGGGTGCAGCACCCCGCGGGCGACCTCGCCCCGACTCGCCCGGCTTGCCCGGCCGCGACGCTGGAGTGCGCCGCTTCGGGTCGGGCCGCTTCGGGTCGGGCATGAATGAAAGCTACTGGCTCGCCGGCGAGAACCGTGGGAACGACAGGTCACCGGCATAGCGCGCGGCGTCGCCGAGGATCTCCTCGATGCGCAGCAACTGGTTGTACTTGGCGACCCGCTCGCTGCGGGCCGGCGCGCCGGTCTTGATCTGTCCGCTGCCCACCGCGACGGCCAGGTCGGCGATGGTGGTGTCCTCGGTCTCGCCCGAGCGGTGGCTCATCATCGTCCGGTAGCCGCTGTTGTGCGCGAGGGCGACGGCGTCGAGCGTCTCGGTCAGCGTGCCGATCTGATTGACCTTGACCAGCAGTGCGTTCGCGGCGCCCTTGTCGATGCCCTCCTCGAGCCGCTCCGGGTTGGTGACGAACAGGTCGTCGCCCACGATCTGGACGCGATCACCGATCGCGGCGGTCAGCGACACCCAGCCGTCCCAGTCGTCCTCGGACAGCGGATCCTCGATCGACACCAACGGGTAGGCGTCGAGGAGTTCGGCGTAGAACGCGGTCATCTGCTCGGCGGTGCGGGTCTGCTTCTCGAACGCGTAACCCGTGCCGTCGGTGTAGAACTCGGTGGCCGCGACGTCAAGCGCCAGCGCGACGTCGGAACCGAGCGTGAACCCGGCGCCTTCGATCGCGGAGCTGATCAGGTCGAGCGCGGCCTTGGTGCCCGCGATGTCGGGAGCGAAGCCACCCTCGTCGCCGAGACCCGTGGACAGGCCCTGCTTCTTGAGCACCGACTTCAGCGAGTGGTAGACCTCGGCGCCCCAGCGCAGCGCCTCCTTGAACGACGGCGCACCGATCGGCGCGACCATGAACTCCTGGACGTCGACGCCGGTGTCGGCGTGCGCGCCGCCGTTGACGATGTTCATCATCGGCACGGGCAGGATGTGCGCGTTCGGGCCGCCGATGTAGCGGAACAGCGGCAGGCCGGCCGACTCGGCGGCGGCCTTGGCCACCGCCAGCGAGACGCCGAGGATGGCGTTGGCGCCCAGCCGCGACTTGTCCGGGGTGCCGTCGAGGTCCAGCAGCGCCTGATCGATGACGCGCTGATCGTCGGCGTTCAGCCCGATGACGGCGGGCGCGATCTCGTCGAGCACGGCCTCCACGGCCTTCTCCACGCCCTTGCCGAGGTAGCGGTCGCCACCGTCGCGCAGTTCGACGGCCTCGTGCTCGCCCGTCGACGCACCGGAGGGCACCGCAGCCCTGGCGAACGTGCCGTCGCTCAAGGCCAGCTCGACCTCGACCGTGGGGTTGCCGCGGGAGTCGAGGATCTCGCGTGCGCCGACCTGCTCGATGATGGGCACTGGCATCTCCTTAAGAGGTGGTCCGGATTGCGCCCATCAGCCTAGAGGGTGGCCCTGGCGCACGCCGATCGCGAGTCGCGGGGACCTACAGCGGGTGCCCGTTGGCGTAGGCCGTCGCCCAGTCGCGGACCGTGCGGGCGTACTGGTCGGACAGGTTGTAGGCCCGCAACGCGTCCATCCAGCCGCGCGGTTTCGACAGGTCCTTGCCCCGCCAGCACAGGTAGCCCGCCGCGGACAGCGCGGCGTCGTCGATGTTGTCGGGGCTGATCACGCCGTCGTTGTTGGCGTCAACGCCGTACAGCCGCCACGTCTCGGGAATGAACTGCATGGGCCCCATCGCCCGGTCCAGGGTGGGGTCGCCGTCGAGCTTGCCGCCGTCGGTGTCGGGGATCTGCATGTTGCCCATCGACCCGTCGAGCCGAACCCCGCGCACGGGCGGCGAGACGGTGCCGTTCGCTGCGACCGCGGAGCCCCGGTAGGTGCCGTGATGGCTCTCCACCATCCCGATGCCGGCCAGCGTGGTCCAGGCCAGATGGCAATCCGGGTTCTCCACCTCGGCGACCCTCGCCGCGTAGGCGTAGGCCTCCAGCGCGGTGACCGGGATGCCGAGGGCCGGGGCGCGCTTCACCGCCCAGTCGTGGAGTTGATCGGCGGGTCGCCCCTTGGCGTGCGTGTCGACCTGGGGTACCGGATCCCCGGCGGGTGGTGGCACGCCCTCGGGTATCGGGATTCCCGTCTGCCACGAGCAGCTGGATGCCATGAGCAGGGCCGTTGCGCAGACGACCACGACGGCCCGCAGCCAACGCACTGGCGACACTGCACTCCCTCGACCTACTCGAATCACCGCCATCGTGCCATGCGTCGCGCGTGCGCCAGCGCAGCGCCGGAGAGCGCTGCAGACGCCCCGGTGGCGCTGCTAAGGTCAGCCATACCTAGCATTGGCTAGCCAAAGCTTGGTAGCGGAAAGGATCGACATCGGGATGACCGCCGTCGGAGATGTTTCGGTGTCCGTTCTGGCCGCCGGCGCCAGCGTTTCATCGCAGCTGTTCGGCAGCGGGCTGATCGGCCTCCGCGAAGGCCTCGAAACCGCCATCGTCGTCACGATACTGGTCGCCTTCCTGGTCAAGTCGGACCGACGCGACGCCCTCAAGTGGGTGTGGGCGGGCGTCGCGGCGGCCGTCGCGATGACCGTCGGGGTCTTCCTCGTCATCCAGTTCGGCGAGAACACCATCACGGGCCTGGCAGCCGAGGCCATCGCGGGCATCGCCTCGCTGATCGCCGTCGCCATCGTCACCACCATGGTGCTCTGGATGAAGAAGGCCGCCGCCACCATCTCCGGTGACCTCAAGGGCGACATGGCGCGGGCGCTCGAGACCGGCGGCCTCGCCGTGCTGACGCTGGCGTTCCTCGCCGTCGGCCGCGAGGGCGTCGAGACCGCGCTGTTCATGGTCGGCTACGCCGAGGCCGAAACCGCTTGGCCCCTGGTCGGACTCATCGTCGGAGTGTTGATCGCCGTCGCCATCGCCATCGCCATGTACATCGGCGCGGTGCGGATCAACCTCGCCAAGTTCTTCAACTACACCGGCGTGTTCCTGATCGTCGTCGCCGCGGGCATCCTGTCGTACGGGATCGGCGCCCTGCAGACGGTCGGCTGGCTGCCCGGCCTGGCCAACAAGGCCTTCGACATCAGTTCCTGGTTCGACTGGTCGTCCTGGTACGGCGAGGTCATCCAGGGCGTCTTCAACGTGACGCCCACCCCGACGATCCTTCAGTTCGCGGCATGGCTCGCCTACCTCGTCGTCGTCCTCGCGCTGTTCCTGCGCCCGATGCGCGCACCCGCCACGCCCAGCGACACGCCACCGCCAGACAGGACCCCCTCCCAAGCAGACCCATCCCACTCCGATCCGGCTCCGGAACCGGAGCCCGCAACCGCATCCGAAAGGTCCAATTCGTGAACCTCACTCCCCTGCCTGCCAAGGCCGGCGTCGCCGCAGCTGCGGCACTGCTGACCGGGCTCTCCCTCGTCGGCTGCACCGCCAAGGATTCGCCCGAGTCCACCGACGGTGGGATGACGGGCCCCGGGCAGATCACGGTCAACGCGTCCGACACCGAATGTCAGCTGTCGGGCACGGAGGCGACCACCGGTCCGAGCACGTTCGTGGTCACCAACAACGGCACCAAGGTCACCGAGTTCTACGTCTACGGCGAAGGCGAGCGGGTGATGGGCGAGGTCGAGAACATCTCCCCCGGACTGGAGCGCAAGCTGATCGTCCAGCTGACCGAGCCAGGCACCTACCAGACGTCGTGCCGGCCCGGCATGATCGGCGACGGCCTGCGCGGCGAGTTCAAGGTCACCGGCGACGCCGTCCAGATCGACACCGAGGGCAAGTTCAAGGAAGCCGCCGACAGCTACAAGCGCTACGTCATCAGCCAGTCCGATGCGCTGGTGACCGCCACCGAGGCGTTCGTGGCGGCCGTCAAGGCCAAGGACATCGCGGCCGCCAAGGCGCAGTTCCCCACCTCGCGGGTGTACTGGGAGCGCATCGAGCCGGTCGCCGAGTCCTTCCCCAACGACCTCGACCCGCGCGTCGACCTGCGTGAGGCCGATCTCGAGCCCGGGCAGAAGTGGACCGGCTTCCACCGCCTGGAGAAGGACCTCTGGGTGACGGGTCTGCAGCCCGACTCCAACGCGATCGCCGACCAGCTGGTCGCCGACGTCAAGGAGCTCAACGCGGGCGTGAAGGCCCCGGATTGGACCATCGACTCCACCCAGATCGCCGGTGGCGCACAGGGTCTGCTCGACGAGGTCTCGGCAAGCAAGATCAGCGGCGAAGAGGACATCTTCAGCCACACCGACCTGTGGGACTTCCAGGCCAACGTCGAGGGCTCGCAGACCGCCGTGGCGTCCGTCCGCCCGATTCTCGACGAGCGCAACGCGGAACTCGGCAAGAAGGTGGACCAGCGGTTCGGCGAGGTCGAGGCGCTGCTGGCGAAGTACCGCCAGGGCGACGGCTTCGTGTCCTACGACAAGGTGACCGAGCCGCAGCGCCAGGAACTGTCGCGCGCGATCGACGCCCTTGGCAAGGAAGTCAGTCAGGTGCAAGGTGTCATCGCACCCCAGTGATCAGGGACCGGAAGTAACTCCGGCCGAACCGGATTCGACGCGGACAGGACTGTCGCGGCGAAAGCTGTTCGGTGCGGCCGGAGTGGGCGTGGCCGTGGTCGGCGCGGCCAGCGCGGGTGCGCTGGCCGGCCGGGCATCGGCGGCGGCTGCCCAGCACGGGCTGCACGAGCCGGTGCCCTTCCGGGGCGAACGTCAGGCCGGGATCATCACTCCTGCGCAGGACCGCATGCACTTCGCGTCCTTCGACGTCACCACCGACAGTCGCGAAGACGTCGTGGCGATGCTCAAGGAGTGGACCGCCATGGCCGAGCGGATGACGCGCGGCGACGAGGCCGTTGCGGACGGTGCGATCGGACTCAATCCGTATGCTCCCCCCGCGGATACCGGTGAGGCACTTGGCCTTCCGGCCTCAGCGCTGACGCTGACCATCGGGTTCGGGCCGTCCTTCTTCGAGAAGGACGGCAAGGATCGATTCGGCATCGCCGATCAGCGCCCCGCCGGGCTGGCCGACCTGCCGAAGTTCACCAACGAGATCCTCGACCCCGCCAAGTGCGGCGGCGACATCTGCATCCAAGCCTGCGCCAACGACCCCCAGGTCGCCGTGCACGCCGTCCGGAACCTCGCCCGCGTCGGCTTCGGCACCGTCGCGGTGCGCTACTCGCAGCTCGGGTTCGGTCGCACCTCGTCGACTACGCGTGAACAGTCCACACCCCGAAACATGCTCGGGTTCAAGGACGGAACCAACAACATCAAGGCCGAGGACACCGCAACGCTGGACAAGAACGTCTGGGTCGCCAAGGGTGACGGTCCCGACTGGCTGGCCGGCGGCAGCTACCTGGTGACGCGGCGCATCCGAAACCGCATCGAGGCGTGGGACCGCACGACGCTGCTCGAGCAGGAGCGGGTGATCGGCAGGCAGAAGGGCAGCGGCGCACCCAACGGGTACGACGACGAGTTCGCACCGGTGGACTTCGACGCCAAGGACGCCAAGGGCGTTCCGCTCGTCGACGTCGACGCCCACATCCGGCTGGTCTCACCCGACCACCTCGGCGGCATCAAGATGCTGCGGCGCGGATACAACTTCACCGACGGCTCAGACGGATTCGGCCACCTGGATGCCGGTCTCTTCTTCATCGCCTTCGTGCGGAACCCGGCGACGAACTTCATCCCGGTGCTGTCCCAGATGTCGACCGACGCGTTGAACGAGTACATCTTCCACACCGGCACGGCGGTCTTCGCCTGCCCGCCGGGACTACCCGAGGGAGACTCGTCGGCCTACTGGGGCTCGACGCTGTTCGGCTGATCGTCGGGGCCGTCTGGTTCTTCGGAGGATTCCTCTTCGGGCTCGGCTTCGTCCTCGGGCTCGGCTTCTTCCTCGACCGGCGCCTCGCCTGCTTCGACCTCGACCTGCGCCTCGTCGGGCTCATCGTCCTCGGGCTCGAGTTCAGCCTCGGGCTCGGTCCGGGCCGAGGGCCAGTGCGCGCGCCACTCGTCTTCGGTGACGACACCGAGCTGGGAGACGTCCAGCGCCTCGGGCACGTCGTCACCGCGACGGCTGGCGGCGACGGCCTGCTCGACCTTGCGGATGGTGTCCATGAATTCCAGGGTCACCGAGCGCAGCGTGTTCTCGGCGTCGTCGCCAAGCCCGACGGCGATCGTCGCCAACCCGTCCGGGATCAGATCTTCGGGCAGCCCCGCGGCGACCACGCGCTGGTAGACCTTCTGCGTCAGCGCCAACGCCGGCTGGCCGGTCGGCACGTCGTCCATCGACGAGTTTCTGGTCTTCTCGGTGGCCTTGCGCTCCTCCCACTGGGCGAGCTGCTCCTCGAGCGTGATCGACTCGCCGGCCAGGACGTCGGGCGCCCGGTTGGTCAGCTTTCGCACCAGGGTGTCGGCGACGTCATCGATGGTGAAGGCGTGGTCGGTAGCGTCCTCGGCGATGCGGGCGTGGAAGAGCACCTGCAGCAGCACGTCGCCCAACTCCTCGCGCAGTTCGTCGGCGTTGCCGCTGCGCACGGCGTCGAACAGCTCGTAGGTCTCTTCAAGGAGGTAGCGGCGCAGCGAGTCGTGCGTCTGCTCGCTCTCCCACGGTCCGGACGACCGGAGCCGGTCCATGAGCGCCACCGCGTCGACGAGCCGCTCGCCGGCTTGGGGTCCCGGCGCCGAGATCACCTTCTCGCCCGCGTCCATCCGGGCTCTGACCTTCGGATGGTCCGGGTCCGAGGACAGCAGCACCTCGGCGTCCTCGCCGTCGTATGCCGGCCGCGCGGCCGGCAACGACCAGGGCACCTTGACCGGCATCTCCTCGGTGTACTGCACGTCACCGGCCAGCAGGCTGATGGCGTCGACCGGAATGAGCGACGGACGGCGCGGATCGACCAGAACGATGGTCATCGCGCGTGTTGTCGCTGGGTCATCGGGTTCCTCTGCTCATCGCTGCCTCTCTGGCAGCTTGGTTATATCAACATCCGTTTGCGGTTTGCCATCCAGCGCCAACAGCAAACCTGCCACGGTGCTCACCAACTCGAGATCGCGAATTCGTGGCGCGCCGATGCCGGTGCCCACCCGCGGGATGGGCATGACCACCGTCGACGTCGTCGCGCGGAACGTCGCGCTCGGATACATGCGCTTGAGCCGTAGTTGCTGGGAGTCCATGAGCGGCAGCGGCGAAATCCGTACCGACGCCTCCCCAACGGCAGCCACTTCCGTGACGCCGTACTGGCGGCACAGCAACCGCAACCGGGCCAGCGCGAGCAACCGTTCGGCGGGTTCGGGCAACGGCCCGTACCGGTCGACGAGTTCCTCGACCACCGAGGCGATGCCGGCCTCGTCCGGGCGCGGCGGCCAGCCGGCGGTAGCCCTCCAGCCGCAACCGGTCACTGCCGATGTAGTCGGGCGGCAGGTGCGCGTCGACCGGCAGGTCGATGCGGACCTCCTTCGGTTCCTCAACGGCCGCAACGGTTTCGCCGTCGACCACCGCGCGGTACGCCTCGACGGCCTCGCCGACCAGCCGCACGTAGAGGTCGAAGCCGACGCCGGCGACGTGACCGGACTGCTCGGCGCCGAGCACGTTTCCCGCACCGCGGATCTCGAGGTCCTTCATCGCCACGGCCATGCCCGCGCCCAGCTCGTTGTTCTGCGCGATGGTGGCCAGCCGGTCGTATGCCGTCTCGGTCAGCGGCACCTCGGGCGGATAGAGCATGTAGGCGTAGCCGCGTTCCCGGCTGCGTCCCACCCGGCCGCGCAGCTGATGTAGCTGCGACAGGCCGAACGTGTCGGCGCGTTCGACGATCAGCGTATTGGCGTTGGAGATGTCGAGGCCCGTCTCGACGATCGTCGTGCACACGAGGATGTCGTACTCCCGGTTCCAGAAACCCTCGACTGTGCGTTCCAACACTTCTTCGGGCATCTGCCCGTGCGCGACCACGACGCGCGCCTCCGGCACCAACCCCCGCACCTTCGCGGCCGCGGAGTCGATGGAGCGGACCCGGTTGTGGATGTAGAAGACCTGCCCGTCGCGCAGCAACTCGCGGCGCAGCGCCGCCGCCACCTGCTTGTCGTCGTGCGGCCCGACGTAGGTCAGCACCGGGAAGCGTTCCTCGGGAGGCGTGAGGATCGTCGACATCTCCCGGATGCCTGCCAAGCTCATCTCCAGCGTGCGCGGGATCGGGGTGGCGCTCATGGTCAGCACGTCGACGTGGGTGCGCATCGACTTGATGTGCTCCTTGTGCTCGACGCCGAACCGCTGTTCCTCGTCGACCACGACCAGGCCAAGGTCCTTCCACGTCACGCCGGTCTGCAGCAGCCGATGGGTGCCGATCACGATGTCGACCGAGCCGTCCTTCATGCCCGCCAGCACGGCCTTCGATTCGGCGGGGCTGGTGAACCGCGACAGCCCCTTCACCGTCACCGGGAACCCCGTCATCCGGGCCGTGAACGTCTGCAGGTGTTGGTCGGCCAGCAACGTCGTCGGCACCAGCACGGCGACCTGCTTGCCGTCCTGCACGGCCTTGAACGCCGCGCGCACCGCGATCTCGGTCTTGCCGTAGCCGACGTCGCCGCAGATCACCCGGTCCATCGGGACCGGCTTCTCCATGTCGCCCTTGACCTCGGTGATGGCGGTCATCTGGTCGACGGTCTCGGTGAACCCGAACGCGTCCTCCATCTCGGCCTGCCACGGGGTGTCGGGGCCGAACGCGTACCCGGGTGCGGCCTGCCGCTTGGCGTAGAGGGCCACCAGCTCGCCGGCGATCTCGCGGACTGCGCGGCGCGCCTTGGTCTTCGTGTTGGTCCAGTCGCTGCCGCCGAGCTTGCTCAGCGACGGCTCGGCACCGCCGACGTAGCGCGACAGTTGATCCAGCGAGTCCATCGGGACGTAGAGCTTGTCGGAGCCGCCGCCGCGCTTGGCCGACGCGTACTCCAGCACCAGGTACTCGCGCCGCGCGCCGCCGACGATCCGTTCGGTCATCTCGACGAACCGCCCGATGCCGTGCTGATCGTGCACGACGAGGTCGCCTGCGGTCAGGGCGAGCGGGTCGACGACGTTGCGCCGCTTGGCGGCCAGCCGCTTGCCTTCGGTGGCGTTGGCGCGGTTGCCGGTCAGGTCGGTCTCGGTGATGACGACGAGGTTCGCGCCGGGCAGCACCACTCCGTCGCGCAACGGCCCGCGCAGCACGCCGACCACGCCCGGCTTGGGTGTGTCGCCCGATTCCAGCATGGCCGCCGGAACGTCGGCTTCGCCGAGTTGCTCGACGACGCGGTGCGCGGTACCGGTGCCTGGGGTGACGACGGCGGCGAGGCCGCCCGTCGCGATGTGCGCGCGCAGCATCGCGAACATCTCGTCGAGGTCGTGCTGTTGACCGCGGGCCGACGGGGCCGGGCGGATGTCGATTTCGATGGCCGACTCGTTGGACAGCTGGCTGAGCGTCCACCACGGATGCCCGGTCTCGATGGCGCTGGCGCGGGTGTCCTCGAGCTCGCGGAAGCCCGAACCACCCAGCTGCTCGACGTCGATGGGTGCGTCCCCGCCGACCGCAGCCACCGACCAGGACGCCTCGAGGAATTCGCGGCCCGTCTTGATCAGGTCGCCAGCGCGGGTGCGGACCTTCTCCGGGTCGCACACCAGCACGGGCGTGCCCGTGGGCAGCAGATCGTGCAACAGCGCGAGGTCCGTGGGTCGCAGCACCGGCAGCAGCGCCTCCATGCCGTCCACGGGAATGCCCTCGGTGAGCTTGGCCAGCATGTCGGCGACGGTGCCGGTGACCCGGTTCTCCACGCTCGGCATCTCGGCCGCGAGCGCGGCGGCCCGCTGGCGCACCTCGTCGGTGAGCAGCAGTTCGCGGCAGGGCACGGCGATCAGCGTGTCGACGGCGATCTCGGGGATGGAGCGTTGGTCGGCGACGGCGAACATCCGCATCTCGGAGACCTCGTCGCCCCAGAACTCGACGCGCAGGGGGTGCTCGGCCGTCGGCGGGAACACGTCGAGGATGCCGCCGCGCACCGCGAACTCGCCGCGCTTGCCGACCATGTCGACGCGGGTGTACGCCAGGTCGACCAGTCGTGCGATGACGTCGTCGAAGTCGGCCTCGGCGCCGACGGTCAGCGTCACCGGGTCGATGTCGGCGAGGTCGGGAGCCATCGGCTGCAGCAGCGAGCGCGCCGTCGTCACCACCACCCGCAGCGGCGGGCCCAGCCGGGCGTCGTCGGGATGCGCCAGCCTGCGCAGCACCATCATCCGGGCGCCGACGGTCTCCACACCCGGTGACAGTCGTTCGTGCGGCAGCGTCTCCCAGGAGGGGAACATCGCGACGGCGTCGCCGAGGACACCCTTCAGCTCGCCGGCCAGGTCGTCGGCCTCGCGCCCGGTGGCGGTGACGACGAGCAGCGGACTGGTCCGGGCCAGCGCGGCCGCGACGAACAACCGCGTCCCGATGGGGCCGACCATGGCAAGCTCGGCTGGCCGCTCGGTGGCGCGGTCGATCAGAGCGGTGAACGTGGGAGCGGTCAGTGCCAGCTCGACGAGCCCGGCAATCGGGGTTTGGACAGACGTGTGCCCCGGTGCGGTCATGATGAAAGCCATTCTACGGTGCGCCTTCTCGGCGTCACTCCTGCAGCCGAGGGTCGGCCTCGAGGTGGGTGAGGCCATTCCACATCAGGTTCACCAGGTGCGCGGCGACGACTTCCTTCTTCGGCTCCCGGGTGTCCAGCCACCATTGCGCCGTCATCGACACCGATCCGACCAGTGCCTGCGCGTACAGCGGCGCCAGCTCGGGGTCAAGGCCGCGGCGGGAGAAGTCGCCGGCCAGGATCGACGCCACCTGCGAGACGGCGTCGTTGAGCAGGCTGGAGTAGGTGCCCGACGTGATGCTGGCCGGGGAGTCGCGGATGAGGATCCGGAAGCCGTCGGTGCGCTCCTCGACGTAGGTGAGCAGGGCCAGCGCGACCCGCTCGACGCGCACCCGGGACCGGTTGTTGGTCAGCGACGACGTGATGCCGTCGAGCAGAGCCGACATCTCGCGGTCCACCACGACGGCGTACAGCCCCTCCTTGCCGCCGAAGTGCTCGTAGACGACGGGCTTGGAGACGTTCGCGCGCTGGGCGATCTCCTCGATCGACGTGGCGTCGTACCCGCGTTCGGCGAACAGCGACTTGGCGATCTCGACGAGCTGCTGACGGCGCGCGGTACCGGTCATCCGGGCACGAGGTGCGCGGGGTTCCTTCTCCGGAGCTGCCACGATTGTCCAGCCTAGGCCAGTGCCACACCCCGAGGTCGCTACGCTCCTGCCCGCCGGCACGACTAAAGTCACTCCGACAGTCCGTCGTGGTGTAATCGGCAGCACCTCTGATTTTGGTTCAGATAGTTCAGGTTCGAGTCCTGGCGACGGAGCGAGGCTTGCCGAGCGACCATAGGCACGGAGCATCCGCAGAAGCCCGCGCACGGGAGAGGTTATGACGAGAAGAGGCGAAGCCGCCGTCATCGTCCTGGCGGCCGGGGCCGGCACCCGGATGCGCTCGGACACCCCGAAGGTGCTGCACACGCTGGCGGGCCGCAGCATGCTGGCACACACGCTGCACGCCGCGGCCAAGGCCGCTCCGCAGCACCTCGTCGTGGTGGTTGGACAGGACCGCGACCGCGTGTCCGAGGCCGTCAGCGCACTCGCCGACCAGCTCGGCCGCCGCATCGACATCGCCGTCCAGGAAGAACAGCTCGGTACCGGCCATGCCGTCGGATGCGGGCTGAGCGCGCTTCCCGACGGTTTCGACGGCACCGTCGTGGTGACCACGGCCGACGCGCCCATGCTCGATGCGGACACGCTGGCCGAGCTGGTCGACGCGCACGGCGCCGAATCCGCTGCGGCGACCGTGCTGACCACGACCGTGCCCGACCCGACCGGCTACGGCCGCATCCTGCGCACCCAGGACGGCGAGGTGATCGGCATCGTCGAGCAGGCCGACGCCACCCGACAGCAGCAGGCCATCCGCGAGATCAACGCCGCGATCTACGCGTTCGACAACACGGCGCTGCGTTCGGCGCTGAGCCGGCTGAGCTCGGACAACGCCCAACGAGAGCTGTACCTGACCGACGCCATCTCGATCGTGCGGCAGGACGGCCACGTGGTGCGGGCCCGCCACGTCGACGACAGCGCCCTGGTCGCTGGCGTCAACGACCGCGTGCAGCTGGCGGACATGGCCGCCGAACTCAACCGCCGCATCGTCGCGGGCCACCAGCTGGCCGGCGTCACCGTGATCGACCCGGCCACCACGTGGATCGACGTCGACGTCACGATCGGCCGCGACACCGTGATCCGGCCCGGCACCCAGCTGCTGGGCGCCACTCACGTCGGCGCGCGCTGCGAGATCGGGCCGGACACGACGCTGATCGACGTCATCGTCGGCCGCGAGGCGTCGGTGGTCCGCACCCATGGCTGCGAGTCGTCCATCGGTGACGGTGCCAAGGTCGGCCCGTTCACCTACCTGCGGCCCGGCACGGAGTTGGGCGCGGACGGCAAACTCGGCGCCTACGTGGAGACCAAGAACGCAGTCATCGGCAAGGGCACCAAGGTTCCGCACCTGACGTACGTCGGCGATGCCGAGATCGGCGAGCACTCCAACATCGGCGCCTCCAGCGTGTTCGTCAACTACGACGGAGAAAGCAAGCGCCGCACCAAGATTGGCTCGCACGTGCGTACCGGGTCGGACACCATGTTCGTCGCACCGGTCACCATCGGCGACGGTGCGTACACCGGTGCGGGCACCGTGGTCCGCGACGACGTACCGCCGGGAGCCCTCGCGGTGTCGGCCGGCCCGCAGCGCAACATCGAGGGCTGGGTGGTGAACAAGCGGCCCGACAGCGCCTCCGCAGAGGCCGCTCGCAAGGCCGCGGCGGCCGCCGACGACGACTCCGAAGACGACTCCGACGACGGCTGATCCGTCGCCCGTTGTTGGCAATCTGGTAACCCGGCAACGCGGTGCGGGCAACCGTACGTACCATTGCCCCGTATCGATCCCCCACCGCGAAAGCAGCTCGAAGTGGCCACGGACTGGACCGACAATCGCAAGAACCTGATGTTGTTCGCCGGGCGGGCGCATCCGGAGCTGGCCGAGCAGGTGGCCAAGGAGCTCGACGTACACGTCACTGCTCAGACCGCCCGAGACTTCGCCAACGGTGAAATCTTCGTCCGGTTCGAGGAGTCCGTGCGCGGGTGCGACGCGTTCGTACTCCAATCGCACCCCGCGCCGTTGAACAAGTGGCTGATGGAACAGCTGCTGATGATCGACGCGCTCAAGCGCGGCAGCGCCAAGCGCATCACCGCGATCCTGCCGTTCTATCCGTACGCCAGGCAGGACAAGAAGCACCGCGGCCGCGAGCCCATCTCCGCCCGGCTGATCGCCGATCTGTTCAAGACCGCCGGTGCCGACCGCATCGTGTCGGTCGACCTGCACACCGACCAGATTCAAGGCTTCTTCGACGGCCCCGTCGACCACATGCGCGGCCAGTCGCTGCTGTGCGGCTACATCGGGGAGAACTACAGCGACCACGACATGGTGGTCGTCTCCCCCGACTCGGGCCGCGTGCGCATCGCCGAGAAGTGGGCGGACTCGCTTGGCGGCGTTCCGCTGGCGTTCATCCACAAGACCCGCGACCCGAGGGTGCCCAACCAGGTGAAGTCGAACCGGGTGGTCGGCGACGTCAAGGGCAAGACCTGCATCCTGATCGACGACATGATCGACACCGGCGGCACCATCGCAGGCGCCGTGAATCTGCTGCGTCAGGACGGTGCGAGCGACGTGATCATCGCCGCCACGCACGGCGTGCTCTCCGACCCGGCCGCCGAACGCCTGGCCAATTGCGGCGCCCGCGAGGTCATCGTCACCAACACCCTGCCGATCGGCGAGGAGAAGCAGTTCCCCCAGCTGACGGTGCTGTCCATCGCGCCGCTGCTGGCCAGCACGATCCGAGCGGTGTTCGAGAACGGCTCGGTGACGGGACTGTTCGACGGAGAGGCGTGATGGGCGACGCCACTGCCGAAGGTCGGCGCCGGGGCGCCTCCCCTGCCGAAGGTCGGCGCCGGGGCGCCTCCGTCATCTACCACAACCCGAAGTGCTCGACGTCACGCAAGACGCTGGATCTATTGCGGGACAACGGCTATGAGCCGACCATCATTCAGTACCTCAAGACCCCGCCGACGCGCGCTCAACTGGTCGAGCTGATCGCGGACGCCGGCATCGAGGTCCGCGCCGCGGTGCGCAAGCGTGAGTCACTGTACGCCGAGCTCGGTTTGGCCGACGCGTCCGACGACGAACTGCTCGACGCGATGGCCGAACACCCGATCCTCATCGAGCGCCCCTTCGTCACCACCGACAAGGGCACCCGGCTGGCCCGCCCGATCGACTCCGTTCGCGAGATTTTGTGATCCGCTGGGTCCTGCCCGTCGTAGTGGTCGTCATCGCGGTCTCCGGCTGCGGACCCTCGTCGCCGGACTACCAGTCGATCTGGTCGACGTCGGCCACGACCACCGCGACACCGACCAGTACCGAAGCGCCAGTGCCGCTTTCGACCTACCTGGAGAACGTCGGCGTCACCGGATCACCGGTGGCGCCCGACAAGCTCACCGACATCACCGTCTCGATTCCCACGCCACCGGGGTGGGCGCCGTACACCAACCCCAACATGGCCCCCGGCACGCGCATGATCGCCAAGGGCGACACCTATCCGACGGTGATGCTGCTGGTGTTCCAGCTGGCCGGTGACTTCGACGTCAAGGAGGCGCTGAAGCACGCCGACGGCGACGCCGAGCGGTCGGAGAACTTCAAGCGTCTCAACGGATCCGCCGACAACTACCGCGGGTTCCCGTCGTCGATGGTGGAGGGCACCTACGACCTCAACGGCAAGCGGATGCAGACCTACAACCGCGTCGTCATCGCCACCGGCACAGCCGCCAAGCCCAACCTGCCCGGGCAGAAGTACCTGATCCAGCTGACCGTGACGAGCTACGCCGATCAGGCCGCCGAGCAGGGTCCCGACATCGAGGCCATTCTCAGGGGCTTCGTCGTCAAGCCCAAGTAACTACGCTGAGCGGCATGAGCCAATGGACCGCCGCCGACCTGCCCTCGTTCGCCGGCCGCACGGTCATCGTGACCGGCGCCAACAGCGGACTCGGCGAGGTCACCGCGCGCGAGCTGGCGCGGGTCGGCGCCAAGGTGATCCTCGCGGTTCGCAACACCGGCAAGGGTGACGCGGCCGCTTCGGGTATGTCCGGTGAGGTTAATGGGGCGAGCGGAGCGACGGGAAGAGTTGAGGTCCGCAAGCTGGATCTGCAGGATCTGGCGTCGGTGCGGGAGTTCGCCGAGGGGGTCGACGCCGTCGACGTCCTGGTCAACAACGCCGGCATCATGGCGGTGCCGTACGCGCAGACCGTCGACGGTTTCGAGAGCCAGATCGGCACCAATCACCTGGGCCACTTCGCGCTGACCAACCTGCTGCTGCCCAAGGTCTCCGATCGGGTCGTCACGGTGTCGTCGCTGATGCACCTGATCGGCAAGATCAGCATCAAGGATCTGAACTGGAAGTCGCGGCCGTACTCCGCGTGGCTGGCCTACGGTCAGTCCAAGCTGGCCAACCTGCTGTTCACCAGCGAGTTGCAGCGCAAACTCGACGCCGCTGGTTCGTCGGTGAAGGCTCTGACAGCGCACCCCGGCTACTCGGCGACCAACCTGCAGGGCCACACCGGCAACCCGATCGGGACCAAGTTCTGGCTCGCCGCCAACCGCCTGGGCACCGACGCCGACTTCGGCGCCCGACAGACGCTGTTCGCCGTCTCGCAGGACCTTCCCGGCGACAGTTTCGTCGGCCCACGCTTCGGCATGCGCGGCCCCACCGGGCCCACCCTCCGCAGCCCGCTGGCCAAGTCGGCGAGCACCGCCTCGGCGCTGTGGGACCTGTCCGAGCAGCTCACGGGCACCAAATTTCCAGTCTGAGGTACCGATGCGTTAGCCTTGCGGACGATCACGGCGAGGGTGGCCTACTGAGGACCACCGTTATCGACGGGAACCGCTCCGCAGCCCAGCTGCTTCGAGTCGCCCTTGCCGCGCCCACCAGAGACCGGCACAGGAGCACACACCATGGCCAAGACCAAGGCCCACCTCGCGAACAATCTGACCGCTGAAGTCCGCACCAAGACGGGCAAGGGCGCGTCGCGTCAGGCCCGCCGCGATGGCAAGGTGCCCGCGGTGCTCTACGGCCACGGCACCGAGCCACAGCACCTGGCGCTGCCTGCCCGCGAGTTCGCCGCCGTGCTGCGCAACTTCGGCACCAACGCGGTGCTGACGCTCGACATCGACGGCACCGAGGCGCTCGCGCTGCCGAAGTCGCTGGACGTCCACCCGATCCGCCGGTCCATCCAGCACGTCGACCTGATCATCGTCCGTCGTGGCGAGAAGGTGACCGTCGAGGTCAACGTCGTCGTCGAGGGTGACGCCGGTCCGGACACCCTGGTCAACCAGGAAGCCAACAGCATCGAGATCGAGTCCGACGCGATGTCGATCCCCGAGAGCCTGACGCTGTCGGTCGAAGGCTCCCCGGCAGGCACGCAGTTCACCGCCGCCCAGGTCCCGCTGCCCGACGGCGTCACGCTGATCTCCGATCCCGAGTTGCTCGTGGTCAACGTCATCCCCGCCCCGACCGCCGAGGACCTCGAGGCCGAGGGTGGTGGCGAGACCGCCGAGCCTTCGGGTCAGGCCGAGGCAGCCGGCGAGGCCGAGGAGTCCTCCGCCGAAGCCGGCTCCGAGTAACTCCCGTCGTGGCCGAACCGCTGTTGGTGGTCGGCCTGGGCAACCCCGGACCCAACTACGCCAAGACCCGGCACAACCTCGGCTTCATGGTCGCCGACATCCTTGCCGACCGCATCGGCTCGGGGTTCAAGGTGCACAAGCGCTCCGGCGCCGAGGTGACGACGGGCCGGTTGGGCGGCAAGTCGGTGGTGTTGGCCAAGCCGCGTACGTACATGAACGAGTCGGGCCGCCACGTCGGGCCGCTCGCGAAGTTCTACTCCGTGGCGCCTGCCGACGTGATCGTCCTGCACGACGAACTCGACCTCGACTTCGGTCGGATCAGGCTCAAGTTCGGCGGCGGGGTGGCCGGCCACAACGGGTTGCGTTCGGTGTCGTCGGCGTTGGGCACCAACGACTTTCAGCGGGTCCGGATCGGTGTCGGACGTCCCCCCGGCCGCAAGTCGGGGGCGACGTTCGTGTTGGAGACGTTCAGCTCGGTCGAGCGGCCCGAGGTTGCCACGATCTGCGAGCAGTCCGCCGACGCCACCGAGCTGCTGATCCAGTTGGGCTTGGAACCGGCGCAGAACACCGTGCACGCCTGGACCTGACGGCGCTAGCTGGGGCGGCCGCGGATCCCGCTGTCCACCACCTTCACCTGCTTGTGCGGGTAGCGGCGCTCGGCGTGTTCCTTGGCCGCGGAGTTGGGTAGCACGTACAGCGTCTCGCGTTTCTCCTGCAGCGGCTTGAGGACGAGATCCATGAAGCCCTTGCGGTCGTCGAGGTAGGGCTCGATGACGTCCTCACCGGCGGGACATACCGCCAGGCAGTAGGCCGCCTTGTAGTTCGCCTTGAACGACAGGCTCTGCCACATCGAGGCGTTCTCGGAATCGCTGACGCGGGAACGGAAATCGGCAGCGTCGTCGCTGTCGGCGATCGTCTGCGCCCAGTCGGTGAAGCCGCCCATGAACTCGCGGTAGTTGTGCACCGAGCACGCGACGAAGTCGAAGTCGCCGTCCTTCTTGATCGCACCGACCGGACAGGCCGCCACGCACAGCTTGCACTCCAGACACGGCGAATAGTCCAGCGGCTCACCGTAACTGCTGACCGGAGCGGCAACCAGAATGGTGCCGAGCAGGATGAAGTTGCCGAACTTCGGGTGAATCACGTTGCGGTGGATGCCCATCACGCCGAGGCCGGACGCGACGGCGACCGGCTTGTGCGCCACCACCCAGATGCGCCCGGGATACTTGTCCATCTCCATCGGGAAGGACATCGACGGGTTGATGGCCCGGTAGCCCGCGTCCTGCAGTGCGCGGGTGACGCGGTGGGCCGCCTCGTTCATGATCTCGCCACTGCGGTGGAACTCCTGATTGGCCACGCTGCGGGCGGTCGACCGGACGTTGTCGCGGTTCATCTTCACGACCAGCGAGATGAAGCTCTGGGTTCCCGGCAGCGCGGCGTCGACGTGCTCGCGCTCCCCGGCGAGGTCGGGGTTCTCGACGCTGGCGAAGGCGACGTCGTCGGCCCCGGCGTCGAGACACACCTGGCGTAGCCAGGCCGCGTCGATCACGCCCGGCGGTTCGGTGTGGCGCGCCATCACCCTTTGCACGGTCGGGTGCTCGGCCAGGCTTCGCGGGATCTTGCGAGACGACGTCATGCAGCCTGAGTATAGTCTGCAATACTTAGACTCGTAAAGATGGGCGCTCGGCGCATCAGAATTGCGTACGGGCACCGCGTCACGGCGCTCACGCTGGGTACACCTGAAGGCATGAGCGACACGATGCACGAGCCGCGCTGGCGGCGAGTGCTCGACAGCGGCCGCACCTGGGGCTCGCTGGACGTTGCGCCCAGCCGCTACGGCGTCACTCGCCATCGGCTGGTGGTCTTCCCGCCGGGCATCTCCCCCGACGAACGCATAATGCTGAGATTGTGGCGGTCCTGGCCGGTCTGGGGAACGGTGACGTGGCTGGCTCTGGAGACCTTCCTGGTCAACACCATCGGCCCCGGCCCGGCGTTGGCCATCGCCACCGGCGTCTGCCTGGGCGGCGGCGCAGTGGCCATGGCACTGACGGGGGCGAACCGCTCTCACGTCCACACGCTCACCGTCGTGCGGATGGCGGGTGTCGACGACGCGATGACGGCCGAGCTGTGCGCCGAGTTGTACCGACTGGCCGACGAACTCGTCGACGCCGACCGCCGACTGGCCGACGGCGAACTGAGCGTCGTCGGCCATGAAGCCGTGGTGTGGCGGGTCTACGACCACATCGCCGCGGGACTGCGCTCCTGATCTTGGTACGGCGCTTCACCCGCGCTGTGCACGGACCGGCGGCGCCTCGCCGGCAGGCGGTGGGGCCGGGTACCACTCCTCGGGCTCCGGCCAGACGAAGCCCGGCGGGATCGAGTACGTCTCGAAGGTGGTGCCCGTCGCGGCCGCGGTGCCGAAGAACGCGAATGCGTTGAGATCCATGAATCGCCCGCCCTGAACGAGTGGGAAGCCGCGATCGGCGAACTCGGCCATCCGCTCGTCCCACGGCCGCTCCTCGCAGTCGAACGCGACGTGCTGAATGCCCTCGCCGTGTTCGTCGAGGAACTCCTGGAAGATCGACGGCCCGTACAGGGGCTGCATGATCTCGACCGCCAGGTCCCCGGCGTCGGCGAAGCACACCTTGATCGCGTAGTCGGCCGGCGCACCGCGGTAGGTGCGATCCGTCACCGTCGTCGAGTCGAAGGTGTACACCCGCCACGGTCCGATGCCCAACCGCACCAGACCTGCCATGGCCTTGCGGTAATCGGCTGTGACGAAGCAGATTTCGATCAACTTTCCGAGGAAACCGTTCGACAACTGGGTCGCGCTCACCACGGACGGGGGCCGCCCGGTCACGCACGCACCGCCCGTCGTGCCAGGACGAAGTACATCCCACCGGCGACGACACCACCCGACAGCCAAGAGAAGTCGGTGTTGCCGAGTGTGGTCGCCACCGGACCCTGCATGACGGGCACCAGGCCGTACTGCCATGCCCAGCCGGCGACGATCCCGGCCGCGAGACTGATCAGTCCGCTCCAGCGGAAGTTCGGGTAGCTTAGAGGTTTCCACCGGCGCGTACAGCGACGAAACATCGAGTGCCCCACGGCGGATCACCCAGTAGTCCACCAGCATGATCGCCGCCCACGGACTGATCCAGACCAGGATCGACACCATCCAGTTGTCGAAGGCGTGCGCGAAGCTGTCGGCTTCGATGAACACCGCGAGGACCGCGGAGGCGACCAGGCCAGCGACGAGGGTGACCTTCCAGCGCGCGGCACGCACCCCGACGGACAGCGCCGCCAGCGAGCAGGAGTACAGGTTGAGGATGTTCGTGGCTATGGGCCCGTGGATGAGCAGCAGCAGCACCGGGATCGCGGTCACGCCGAATGTGCTGACCACCAAGGTCGATGGGTCGCTGCCATTGCCTGCGCTTGCGAGGCAGGCGCCGAGCGCGGCCAGCCACACCGTCGGGACGTACATGCCCAGCGCCGACGACCAGAACACCGCTCTCGACGTCGCGCGGACCCGGACGAAGCGGCTGTAGTCCGAGGCGTAGGGAATCCAGGTCAACCCCCAGCCGATGCCGATGGCGGTGAGCAGCTGGGTGACCGCGGTGAACTTGCTTCCCGGATCGACCGCCGTGCCCGAAAGGGTCCAGTCGACGTCGGTGGTCGCCATCGCCAGCGCCGTCATGAGCGCCATCACCAGAACCGTAACGGGCACCGTGTACTTCTCGAAGCTCCGGATGGCGTAGAAGCCGTACAGGGCAAGGCCGAGCTGGACCGCCATGATGGCCGCGGCGACCACGACGTCCAGCCATGGCGCCTCGCTGATCCCGAACTGGCCCAGAATCGCCAGGACGAGGTCGAGCACCACCCAGGTGTTGACGCCGACCCAGCCCATCGTCAAGACGAACTGCACCACTCCCGGCACCATCGATCCGTAGCGGCCGAATGGTGCCCGCCCGAGGACCATCTGATTCACCGCGGTCCGGTGCCCGATCACGTTGAACGCGCCGAAGACCGCACAGCCGATGACATTGCCCAGAACGACGACGAGCAGTGTCTCGATCAGACTGAGCCCCAACGTGATACCCAACGCGCCCAACACCCAGTTGATCGGCGCGATGTTGGCACCGGACCAGATCCAGAACAGCTCCCACGGGGAACAGTCCCGGCTCTGGTCGGGTATCGGCTCGATTCCGTGCGCGTCGAACGGCACGCCGCCGTCGTCGGTGTCGGGGGTCGTGCCCGGAGTCGCGGAACTAGTGGTCGGCGAGTCGATCGGACTGATTGACATTTCGGAAGCTCCTCACGTGGCTTCCGCTCATCGAAACACCGCCGATGCCGGCGAAGCAGTGTATAAACGTCCACTACTGGCCCATGTGATTGGACGTAAGTACACCGTGCTGAGTTTGGAAGCGCTCGTCGACGACCCGGCGCTGGAGTTGACCCTGGTGGTTCCCGGCCCGTCCGCTGCGACCAGCCGGGAAGTGCTGTGGGTGCACAACACCGAGCTGCCGGACCCCTCGCCGTACGTCAGGGCGACGGAGTTGGTGCTCACCAACGGCCTGTGGCGCGACAGCGTCACCGCCGACCGATTCGTCGCCGCGCTCCAACGCGCCCGTGCGTCGGGACTGATCTTCGGGCTCACCGAGGAAACTCCGCAGTTGCCAACCGATCTCGTCGATGCGTGCACCGCGGCAGACCTGCCGCTGGCGTCGGTATCGATCACCGTGCCGTTCACCGCGATCACCGAGGCGGCGGCACGCCTCCAAGGCGCGTCGCGCCAGGAAGCACTCGCGGGTCTGGTCCGCCGCGGCAACGCGTTGGCGACGTCGATCTCCCGCGGCGGCGGCGCCGAAGGTGTCCTCGAGGTCTTGCGCCGAGACTACGACCTGCCGTTGGTCGTGGTGGATCGGCTTGGCCGACGGCTGGCCGGCGCCATAGGTGAGAGCGGCGACGCCGACGTCAATCGTGCTGCCGCCGAGGCGCTTTCCCGGCGGCCGCCACCATTGGAAGTCGACCTGCCCGGCATCGGCACGGCGTCGCTGTTCCTCGTGGAGGGCGCGATGGGTGACGTCGACGCGGGAGTGTTCTGCATGCGACCGCTGCGCGAGCTTTCGCCCGCAGAACGCGACGGCATCGAACAAGCAGCACGGTTCCTCAGCCTCGAAGTCACGAAACAACAGGCGCTGCAGGCGATCGAGTCCCGGTTCGCCAGCGAGCTGCTGGAGATGATCCTATCCGGGGCGGCTCGCGCGGCCGACGTCCCGGAGAGACTGCGCGCCTTCGGCATCGACCCGTCCGGGCAGTTGGCGGTACTCACCATGATCGTCGGCGACGGTCGACTACGTCCCAGCGGGTCGACCGATGAGATCGAGGCCTTCTTCACCCGGCGAGGCCTTCCGGCCGTGGTGGCAGCCGGAAGCCAGGACACGGTGGCCGTGATCCCCTGGAATGGAACGGTTTCCGAGCTCGTCGAGCTCGCCGAGAACCTGATCGACGCGGTGGCCCGACGCTTCCCCGACGACCGTACCGTCGTCGGCATCGGTGACCTGGCTACCGACTCGACCAGCTTGCGCGAGCCGTTGATCCGCTCGCGAGAGGTCTGCCAGGTCCTGCGCCGTCGCGCGACGGGGTCCCGGGTCGGGACCTTCGCCGACATCGGCACTCACCGGATGCTACTGGGATTGCACGACCGGAATCTCCTGCGGCGCTTCGCCGATGACATCCTCGGGCCGCTGCGGGCGCACGACGAGCAGAACGGCACCGAGCTGGAACGCACGCTGCGAACCTTCCTCGGCAACGACGGCCACTGGTCCACCACCGCGGGCGACCTCTACGTCCACGTCAACACGCTGCGCAACAGGGTGACGCGGATCGGCGAGCTCACCGGCCGCGACCTGACCAAGCTGCCGGATCGGGTGGACCTGTTCCTGGCGCTGGAGGCCGACGCGCTCAGCTGACTGCGACGCGCCATGCGCGGGCGTTGGCGATCGTCGCCATGGGCGAGAGCATCGCGTGGTCGAACGGTTCAAGACTCTTGCCTGCCAGCAGGCGAACGGGCAGATCCGGATTGGCAAGAGCGCCACGTCCGACCGACAGCAGATCGGCGTGGCCGCCGTCCAGCACGGCGCTCGCTTGGCCCAGGTCGTGCATCCCGCCGTTGGCCATCACGGGCAACCCGCTCACCTCACGTGCCACCGCGGTGATGGTCCGCCCATCGGGGAGGCGCGCGGTGTCGATGAAATCGCGTCCCTCACTGGCGATGTGCAGGTAATCCGGACCGGCCTCGGCCAGAGCGGCGAAGATGACCTCGGCATCGTCGGCACCGCCGGGCCAGCGGTAGGTGAAGTCGTTGACCTTCGTCTGCGACAGCCGCACGCCGAGCAGAAAGTCGCGACCCAGCCGGCCCCGAATCCCCGCGACGACCTCGGCGGTGAACCGGATGCGGTTGGCCACCGTCCCGCCGAACTCGTCGTCGCGGGTGTTGGTGTAGTCGGTGAGGAACTGGTCGAGCAGGTATCCGTTCGCGGCGTGCACCTCGACCCCGTCGAAGCCGGCGGCCCTGGCGCGGACCGCTGCGTCGACGAATCCTCCTGATGACGGAAGCGATGTCGTCCTGGTTCATGCCCCGGGGTGTCGGCCAGCGCCCGGAGCCGCCGTACTCCTCGAGCATCTCTCCGCGTGGCCGCACCGGCGACGGTGCGATCGTCCCCACGCCGTAGGAGTTGCCCTGCGACAGCGCGCCGGCATGCATCAGCTGAGCGATCAGCGGGACGTCCTCGGCGTGCACGGCATCGACGACTCGCCGCCAGCCCTCGACGTGGGCGTCTGCGGCCAGCCCCGGTTGGTTGAGGTAACCCTGACTGTGGGCGGTGTCGGTGTACGTGCCCTCGGTGATCACGACGCCGAATCCGCCGCGCGCGAATTCACGGTAGTACTCCGACATCTCGTCGGTGGGCGTGCCGTCGGAGGATGCCGACACCCGGGACATCGGTGCGAGGGCCAGGCGATTCCTCAGGTCGATGCGTCCGATGCGTTGGGGCGCAAGGGCGGGATGCGTGGTGGTTTGCATGTTCTCAGATCTCCTTCGAGGGAATGGGATTGGTGGAAGTGAGCTCGACGGCAAGTTCCGTCGGGCGTTCGCCGTTGATGGCGTTGAGGTCCATCGGGCATGCCGACACGACGACGGCACAGTCCATCTCCGCCTGGAACGTCACCGCATCTCCCGGCCGGCTGGTGGCAGGCAACCAGCTCAGTTCGCCGTTCGGCGCGACGGGAATGTTCATGAAGACGTTCACGGGTTGGGGGACGATGTCGACGGTCACCCCGACCCGTGCCATGGCGTCCCGCAGATTGTCCGCACACGAGGCGTGCTCTGTGGTGCCCAGCGCCCGGTAGCGCGCCGGATCGCACGCGGCGATCAGCATGTCGTGCAACCCGGGCGAGGTGTCCTCGACGAGCGTCAGGATGGGCCGCCGCCGGGTCGTGACGAACTGCTCGCCGATCAGCGGGAAGAGCCGCCCCGTCGACGTGCGGGTATGGGATGCCGACAAGTGCTCGCCGGGATCGTCCGCCGCGAGGGCGAACACGTCACCGACCTGCCCGCCCTCGACGTCGATCACTCGGACGCGCTCACCGCGCCGCACCCACACGGCTCGGCCTGCCCCGGCGGGCACCACGACGCGGGACGTAGTACTCGTCAACTCCATGGGGACCATTGAATTACCGCAGCAGACGGTTGCCCATGGAGATCAGCCCACCGTTGTGGCCGAATCGGTGGAGGTTCCTACATCATGATGCGCAGTTAATCCGACGTTCGGCGCGCGTAGGCGCGCAGCGCGAACGGCGCGATTACCGCGGTCAGCGCCACCGACCACAACAGGGTCGCAAGGATGGGGTGGTGCAGCGGCAGCTGCGCGGCCGCCGGTGCGGCGGGACCGTTGCCCCATAGCTCGCGCGTCGCCTGAGCCAGCGACGAGACCGGATTCCACTCCGCCATCACCCGCAGCCACTTCGACATCGGCTCGGTAGGTGCAAAGGTGTTGGCCAGGAACGTGATCGGGAACAACACGGTGAACATCACGCCGTTGACCGCCTCGACCGACCGCATCAGCGAACCCACCAGGATGCCGAACCAGATCATCGCGAGCCCGAAGGTCAGCATCAACCCGAACGCCAGCACCGCCTCGACGACACTCCCCCGGATCCGCCAGCCGATGCACAGCCCGGTCACCGTCATGACCACGATGCCGATCGAGGAGTGGA
The DNA here is from genome assembly GCA_963849055.1 of uncultured Actinomycetota bacterium. Classification (GTDB taxonomy): domain Bacteria; phylum Actinomycetota; class Actinomycetes; order Mycobacteriales; family Mycobacteriaceae; genus Mycobacterium. The sequence goes on along the minus strand of CAWKFI010000004.1, from coordinate 983,073 downwards.
TCAGGCTGGCGACGCTGCGTCCGATGAGCACCGACGACCGCCGGATGGGCAGCGACCGGAACCGGTCGATGATGCCCTTCTCGACGTCGGCGGTGATGCCGGAGGCAACGACGAACGCGGTGAACACGATGGTCTGCGCCATGATGCCGGGCAGCAGGAACTCACGATAGGAGGCGTCCCCGCCGGTGGCGATCGACGCACCGAACACGAATGCGAACAGCAGCACGAACATGATCGGCTGCACCGTGACGTCGCTCAGCATCTCGGGCATCCGCTTGGTGTGGATCATGTTGCGCTTCACCATGATCCAGGACTGCTGTGCGATGTTGGTTGGCCGCGTGCGGGCGGGCGGCACCTCGACCTGCACCGGTGTTGCTGCTGCCTCGGCTCGACTCCTCCTCGCTCCGGTCCTCGCTTCGGGCGGGAGCTTGCGGCTCGCCCCATCCGACCGGGGCTCGCTGCGATCCTCACTCGTCGTCGTCTTCGGTGCGGTCATGCCTCTACCTCCTCTTCCGTGCGGTGCCCGGTCAGCGACAGGAACACGTCGTCGAGGCTGGGCCGGGAAAGCCCGATGTCGTCGACGTCGATGCCGCTGTCGCGCAGCCACCCCGCGACGCGGACCATGTCTTCCAGACCGTCCGCGGCGGCGGTGAGTTCGCGCGCGCCGGCATCGACGAACACCTCGGCGCCGGTCTTCGCCAGCAGCGCCTTCGCGGCAGGTAGATCGTCGGCGTTCGAGACGGTGACCACCAGGCTCGCGGCGCCGGCCTGGTCCTTGAGCTCCATCGGCGAGCCCTCGGCGATGATGCGGCCCTTGTCGATCACCACGATGTTGTCGGCGAGCTGGTCGGCTTCCTCCAGATACTGCGTGGTCAGCAGCAGCGTCCTGCCCTGCTCGACGAGGCCGCGCAGCACGTCCCACAGGTCGCTGCGGCTGCGCGGATCGAGGCCGGTGGTCGGCTCGTCGAGGAACAGTACCGGCGGCGACGCCAGCAGGCTGACCGCCAAGTCGAGCCGGCGGCGCATGCCACCCGAATACGACTTGACCACGCGGTCGGCGGCGTCGGCGATCGAAAACTGTTCCAGCAGTTGATCCCCCAACCGTGCGAGCTCCTTGCGCCGAATGCCGTACAGTCCGCCGATCATCCTGATGTTCTCGCGCCCGGTGAGCAGTTCGTCGACCGTCGCCACCTGGCCGGTGAGGCCCATGCTGCGGCGCACCTTGTCCGGCTCGCGCAGGACGTCGTAGCCCGCGACCCTGGCGGTACCGCTGGTCGGCTCGGTCAGCGTCGTCATCATCCGCACCGTGGTGGTCTTCCCCGCGCCGTTGGGACCGAGCAAGCCGAGCACCGTGCCCTGCGGCACGGAGAAGCTGACGCCGTCGACCGCTGTGTTGTCACCGAACACTTTGACCAGGTCGATGGCCTCGATCGCGGATGTCATGTCACCGACGGTATCGGCCGCCACCGACAATTCGCCAATCGTTTTCGGCCGAAGTGGCTGGCCAGCTCCAGATTGGGTACAGCGGTTGGTACGACGATCCATCGCCAGAGGGAGAGGCGCCGATGGAGTGGTTTACCGCGCCCGAATATTGGCTGGCGAGGCAGGTCCTGCACCGCGGAATCGCGGCGACCTACCTGATCGCGTTCGTCGCCGCTGCACGCCAGTTCCGGCCGCTCATCGGGATGCACGGCATGCTCCCGGTGCCAAAGTTCATCGCCAGACGCGGGTTTCGCGCCGCACCGAGCGTCTTCCAGCTGCACTATTCCGATCGGTTCTTCGCGTTCGTCTGCTGGTTCGGAGCGGCGCTGTCGGCGCTGATCGTCGCGGGCGGGGCCGATTGGGTGCCGCTGTGGGCGGCGATGCTGATGTGGCTGGTGCTGTGGGCCCTCTATCTGTCCATCGTCAACGTCGGGCAGCAGTGGTACGGCTTCGGGTGGGAATCGCTCCTGCTGGAGGCCGGATTCCTCGCGACCTTCCTCGGCAACGACGAAACGGCGCCGCCGCTGCTCGCGATACTGGCCGCGCGCTGGCTCGTCTTCCGCGTGGAGTTCGGCGCGGGTCTGATCAAGCTGCGCGGCGACCGATGCTGGCGCGACCTGACCTGCCTGTACTACCACCACGAGACGCAACCGATGCCGGGCCCGCTCAGCTGGTTCTTCCATCACCTACCGAAGCCGCTGCATCGGATCGAAGTCGCGGGAAACCATGTCGCCCAACTGATCGTGCCGTTCGCGCTGTTCGCTCCGCAGCCCGTGGCGAGCGTGGCGGCGGCCGTCGTCATCGTCACGCAGCTGTGGCTGGTGCTCTCGGGCAACTTCGCGTGGCTGAACTGGATCACGATCATCCTGGCGGTCAGCGCGCTCGACGACGCCTCGGCCGCAGCGGTGCTGCCGGCACCCCACCCGCCGCCACTGCCCGACCCGCCCTCGTGGTTCGCCGGCCTGGTGATTGCCTTCGCGGCGCTGACGGTGTTCTTGAGCTACTGGCCGGTGCAGAATTTGGTTTCGCCCCGACAACGAATGAACATGGCGTTCAACCCGTATCGCTTGATCAATACGTACGGCGCCTTCGGCAGTATCGGCAGGATCCGTCACGAGGTGGTGATCGAAGGCACCGACGACGAGCGGGTCACCGAGCAGACGGTGTGGAAGGAGTACGAGTTCAAGGGCAAGCCCGGCGATCCGCGCCGGATGCCACGGCAGTGGGCGCCCTATCATCTGCGCCTCGACTGGCTGATGTGGTTCGTGGCGTTGTCGCCGGTCTATGGGACGGAGTGGTTCGGCATCTTCGTCGAGCGGTTGCTGCAGAACGACGCACCGACGCTGCGGCTCATTCGGCGCAATCCGTTCCCCAACGCGCCGCCGCGATACGTGCGGGCACGGCTGTACGAGTATCGGTACACCACATGGCATGAACTGATCCACGATCACGCGTGGTGGCGACGCACGCTGGTCGGTGAGTACCTGCCGGCGATTGCGCTCAACGAGTCGAAGTCATACGGCTAGGCGTGCTCCCTGTGGCGCGACACCTTCTCGCGGTTTCCGCAGACGCGCATGCTGCACCAGCGGCGCTTTCCGCCGCGTGACGTGTCCAGGAACAACCAGCCGCAGCGGGGGCAGGAACGCAGCCTTTGGCGCGGGAGGGTGAAGAAGCCTTCGATCGAGAGCATGGCAAGGACGGCCGTGACGGCGTCGGGGTCCCGCCACCGGGCAAGGGCGAGTTCGGGTTTCGTGCCGTCCAGTGCGACGGCACCGCCGCCAAGTCCGGTTGCCGCGGACTTGAACAGAAGGCCCACCGCGTCCGTCGCAGGGTCCTCGTTCGCCGCGATCGCCCCGAAGATCTGAGCCGACGCCTCCCTTACCGCGTGAATGCGCTCCACGATCGGCTCCGCTGACATCCCGGCGACCTCCGCAGCCTCCCGAGCACCGGCTAGCCCCGACGCCACCAACCAGTTGCCGATGTCGCGGGTGGAGTTGAGCAACTCGTTGTCGAGCTCGGGCAGCCGCCGGTTGAACACGGTGTTCGCGAGGTCGAGGGCGGGATGCCCGCCGATGAAGTGCTCGGGAACCCAATTCGTCTTTGCGTTCATCACGGCACTGAAACCTTCATTTGCATGTTTACCGGTTACCCGCACCGGTAACCGCTATAAGCATGTTAATCGGTAGCACAACCCAGAGGGAGGAATGAAGAGATGCAGTTCTGTCGTCACAAAACGCGCCACGACACCGTCAACGTCCACGGCCTGGACATCTTCTACCGACACGCCGGCGACCCGGAGATGCCGGCCATCCTGCTGCTGCACGGCTACCCGAACTCGTCCTACGCGTTCCGAAACATCATGGAGCCATTGGCAGAACGCGCCCACGTCATTGCGCCGGACATGCCCGGTTCCGGCTTCTCCTCCGCACCATCCACCAATGCCTACGACTACACCTTCGCGAACATGGCCGACACGATCGACGCGTTCCTCGCCGCGCTCGATCTCGACAGGTTCTTCCTCTTCGTCACCGATTTCGGCACGCCGGTGGGCTACCACCTCGCAACGCGCAGGCCGGACCGCATCCGCGGCCTGATCGTTCAGAACGGCAACGCCCATGACGAGGGGCTTGGGCCGGATTGGGACGCTCCGAAGGCGTTCTTCGCCGACCCCTCCGAGGAGAACGGGGCCAAGCTGCCCGAGTGGATGAACTTCGAGTCGACCCGATACCAGTACATCGGCAACCAGCCGGAGCGTCTGGCGAGTCTCTATCCGCCCGAAAGCTGGCATCACGACTGGGAGCGCCTGTCGCGGCCGGGCATCACCGACGTCCAGTTCGCCATCTTCTCCGACTACGGGTCACACATTGCGCGGTTCCCGACCATCGAGGCCTACCACCGCGAGCATCAGCCGCCGTGCCTCCTGCTGTGGGGCAGGCACGACCCCTACTTCGAACTCGATGAGATCATGGCCTTCAACCGCACCCTAGAAGCGTTGGAATTCCACGTCTTCGACGGTGGACACCAGCTGTTGGAGACGCACGCGCGAGAATGCGCGGCTCTGGTGAGCCGCTTCATGGTCGACGTGGAGGCCCGGCCCTAGGTGACGAGCGCGACCGAGTTGGCCCGGCGCGGGCGCCGGCCAGCACCGTGCACAGCGCCTCGAGTGCGCCTTCCCACGCGCTGTCCGACGGAGCGGCGTATCCGACGACTAGCGCGTCCTGCTGGGGCAATTGCCAACTGACGTCATGCCGTTCGTAACGGAACTCCCGCATCCCGCTGATCACCAGCCCTTCGCGGGCCGCCGCCTGAACCACCGACTTCTCGGTGCCGTCCGGAAGTTCGAGCACCGCTTGCAGCCCGGCGGCCATGCCGCTCACCCGGACTCGCGGCACCCTCTCCGCGAGCACCGCGACGAGCTGGTCGCGGCGGAGCTTGTACCGGTGCCGCATGGAGCGGACGTGGCGGTCGTATGCGCCTGCCGCAATGAACTCAGCGAGCGTCAACTGCTCGAGCGCGCTCGCAGTGTCGACGATTCCCTTGGCGTCCAACACATCCGGGGCCAACTCTTCGGGCACCACCATCCAGGCGAGCCGCAGGCCGGGGGCCAGCGACTTGCTGGCGGAGCCGAAGTAGACGACCCTGTCCGGGTCAAGACCTTGTAGCGCGCCGATCGGTTGCCGGTCGTACCTGAACTCACCGTCATAGTCGTCCTCCAAGACCAGCCCGCCGGTGGCACGCGCCCAGTCGATCGCGGTCGCGCGCCGATCCGGTCGCAATTCAACGCCGGTCGGGTACTGATGCGCCGGCGTCAACAGCACCGCGCCCACCCCGCGCAAAGTCACCAGGTCTTCGGTGCGTGCGCCGCGCTCGTCTACGTGGAGCGGCGGGGTGCGCATTCCGGCGGCGGCCAGCAAGTCGCGATGGGCGGCGAAACCGTAGGACTCGACGGCGACTTCGCGCACGCGTCGCGCCTTGAGCGCCTGCGCCATCAACGTCAGCCCGTGATGAAATCCCGAGCAGATGATGATGCGGTTCGGGCTGGCGTAAACCCCGCGCGCTCGCGCGAGATAGTCCGCAAGAACGGTGCGTAGTTCGACGCGGCCGGCGGTATCGCCGTATCCCAATGCGTCGTGCGGCGCAGCATTCAGCGCGCGGCGTGCTGCAGCGAGCCACTGGGCGCGGGGGAACTCGGCGAGGTTCGGCGACCCTGGCATCAGAGCGTGGGTGGGACGTTGGCGGATCGGCATCGTATGACCGGTCCCCGGCTCGGTCGGGCGCGGCGCGGCGCGCTTGGCCACTCGCGTCCCGGAACCCTGCTGCGCGGTAAGCCAGCCCTCGGCCGTCAGCTCGGCGTAGGCGTCCGCGACGGTATTACGGGCGACACCAAGGTCGGCAGCGAGTGCACGTGAAGACGGTAGCCTCGAGCCGGGCTCCAGGCGCCCGGTGCGCACCGCCTCGCGCAGGGCATCCTCGAGTCCGGAACGCAATCCCGACCCCGTCATCAGCTCCAGGTGCAGATCCGTGCCGAACGCGGGCGCCCGGATCGGCTCGGAAGTGGACCAGCCATCCGTCATGGAATTGGACACTATCTCCATGCCATTAACCGCGGTCGATTTGCAGCTGCGCACACAAACCGATGAGCGACAACAGAACCGTCACCGCGGCGTACCAAACCACCGTCGGTGCCATGCCTAGCCGGCCGACGAGGAGACCCGCAACGACGACGGGTATGCCGAAGGCGCTGTAGGACACCAGATATGACACGGCGGCGATGCCGGCATGTTCATGCGGTGCGACCAGTCGCACGACGAGGCGCAAGAAGGCAGTGAAGGATGCACCGAATCCAGCGCCGCCGATGGCTTGTCCGATGATCATGATTGGCAACCATCCCCCCGCGAGCCCGCCGACGATGACGGCTGCCCCGGCGATGGACATGAAGATGCCGATGATCATCGAGCGTCGAGGATCGAGTCGGGCAAACCCCAGGCCGACGCCGGCCGACGCCGCCGGGGCGACGAATCCCGACACGCCGTTCAGTAGGCCGCTGTCGACATGGAAGTTGCTGCGTACCAAGGCCGGAGCCAGGCCACCGGACAGCCCGGAGAGCATCCAGATGGCAGCGATGACGGGCGCACCCGCGACGAATTCTGCTCGGGCACTGGGCGGAACGACGACACGCGGGATTAGCGAACGAAGCGCGCCCGGGGTGCAAGCCAGGCTCTCGGGAGAAAACGCGATCACGACGACGCCGAGGATCGTCGCGACGGAAAGCCCGACGAAGACGATGGAATTCGCCATCGTGGTGAACTGGATCAGGAAGCCTGCCAACAGGGACCCGGCTGCGAGACCGCCTGTGAGACAGATACTGCCGAGGATCACGCCCAACCTCTTGCGGTTCGGCGGAGCGATTTCGACGAGCGCCGCAGTGAACGCAGTGGTTGCGGCACCGGTCGCCATGCCCTGCAGGACGCGGCCGACGATCACCCATCCAACGTCGGGTGCGACGAGGAATGCGACATTGGAAACGAGCTGCACCATCAACGCCCCGAGGAGAACTGGACGCCGGCCAACGTGGTCGGAAAGCGAACCCACCGTGAGGACGGCGGCGAGGAACCCGATCGCGAACACCGCGAAGGCCAGGGCCAGGACAGTCGGCGGTAGCTCCCACTGCCGCTGGTAGACCACCAGCAGCGGCATCAGCGCGCCTGCGGCGAGGTAGAGAGACATGAACGTGATGGCGGCGCCCGCCAAGGCCAGTCCGCCGGGGAGCACGCGGCGGGCCCCCGACCCGGACACAGGAGCGAACGCCGGAAGAGGCGTCACGGCAGTGCTGAATTCGTCGTCACGCGTTCGACGCTAGGCCGCTGATGGCGTGCCTATACGGGCCAGTTTCAGCTCCAATTCATGGGCCATTTCGGTCGCGCACAGCGTTGATCAATCGGCAAAGTGGCCCAGTCAAACTCCCAAAGAATGGACCACATCGGCATGCCATTCTTCGCATACCGTCGGCCTTGCACATCAAATGAGCCCGCCCTGGGCATCGACAAGGAGCACGAAATGCGCATCACATCCACCTTGCACACGGCGCTGTTGACCGGAACAGCCGCCGCGACGATTCTCGCCGCACCGATGGCCATCGCCGCACCCACACCGCTGAAGGACTGCGTGGTGACCGGCACCGGTAGCACCTGCCAATCACCGGGCAACGTGGAGATCACGGACTCCCGGCCTCCGGTCAACATCTATCCGTACGGCACGATGCCGTTTCTGATCGGCAGCCACTGATGCACATCTTCTTCGCAGGTGCCTCGGGCGTCCTCGGCCGACACCTCGTGCCATTGCTCGTCAACGCCGGCCACACCGTTGGTGCCATGACCAGATCAGCGGCGAAGGCAGACCTACTGGAGTCGGCAGGCGCGCAGCCCATCGTCTGCGACGTCTTCGACCTAGTCGGCCTGACCAACGCCGTTCGCGCCTTCGCGCCCGACCTGGTTTTGCACGAGTTGACCGACCTCCCCGACGAACTGAAGGACCTTCCCTCAGATTCCGCGCTCAACGCACGGATACGAGACGAGGGCACCAGGAACCTCATCGACGCGATGGGCGGCCTGGCAGAGGTCAAGATCTTGGCCCAGAGCGTGGCGTGGGAGATGAGCCCGGGAAGGGAAGCCGACGCGGTCTCCGTACTCGAAGCGTCGGTACTCGCGGCAGACGGCGTAGTCCTGCGGTACGGCTTCCTCTACGGGCCCGACACCTACTTTGATGTTGACCTTCCGCCCGCACCACGGGTACACATCGAGACTGCCGCGGCGCGAACGCTCGACGCTCTCATCGCCCCACCGGGCGTCCTGACCATCGTCGATGACTGATCGGGCCGGCCGGCATCAACCGGAAGCGACAACTCGCCATGAAGATCTGCATCTTTCTGTCCGCCGCCGACCTCGACGAACGCTATACCGTGCCTGCACGCGAGTTCGCCGAGCTAGTCGGCGGCGGCGGACACACTTTGATATGGGGCGGATCCGACACCGGCCTGATGAAGGTCGTCGCCGATGGAGTTCGGAAGGCGGGCGGCCGGCTCGTCGGCGTCTCCGTCGAGTTCCTCCGCTCGTTCGCGAGGAAGGACGCCGACGAGATGGTGATTGCGGACAACCTCGCCGAACGAAAGGCGCTCATGCTCGCCGGCTGCGACGCCGTGGTGGTGATGGTCGGTGGCATGGGCACGTTGGACGAGGCCACCGACATTCTCGAAATGCGGAAGCATCGCCACCACGACAAGCCGGTGGTGTTGCTGAACACTGCAGGGTTCTACGACGGACTGACGCTGCAACTGCGGCGGATGGAGGCGGACGGCTTCCTGCCCGTTCCGCTGGACGAACTCGTGCACATCGCCGACAACGGCCGCGACGCGCTCGCCTACCTGGAGTCTTGGGCACTGACCAGCCGACGCGCGCCCTAGGTGACGAGCGCGACCGAGTTCGCGCGGCGCAGCTTGCCCGACGGCGTCTTGGGGATGGTGCCCGGTCCGAGAACCACGACGTTGCGCGGCCGGACGTCGACCTCGGTCACCACCTCGTGGGCGACCTGATGCTCGATCCGACGCACCTCGACCGGGTCCTGCCAGGCGTTGGACTCCACGGCGACGGCGAAGGTCTCACGGGAGTGACCGGCATCGAGGCGGACGGCGACCGCACACCCGGGCCGCACGCCCTGGACGCGACCAGCGGCGCGTTCGATGTCCGTGGGGTAGATGTTGCGGCCAGCCATGATGATGACGTCCTTGACGCGGCCGCAGACCACGATGTGGCCGTTCTCCATCTGGTAGCCCAGGTCACCGGTGTCGTACCAACCGTGTTCGTCCTGCGCAGGCAGGAACCCGCCCATGGTCAGGTAGCCGGGAGTGAGGGACTCGCCGCGCAGCTCGATGACGCCGACGCCGCGGGCGGGCATCACGTTTCCGGTGTCGTCGACGACGCGGGCCTCGAGATCCTGCAGCAGGGGGCCCAGCGAGGCCAGGCGTCGGGTGTTGCCCTTGGTCGCGGGCACGGCGCGACGCAGCGCGGCCAGTAGGTCGGCATCGACCTCGTCGACCACCAGGCCGGCACCGCACTCGGAGAACGACACCGCCAGCGTCGTCTCGGCCATGCCATAGGCAGGCAGGATTGCGTCGGGCCGCAGGCCGAACGGCTTGCCCGCGTCCAGCAGGTCCTCGACGTCGGCGGGCTCGACGGGCTCGGCGCCCGACAATGCGAACCGCAGCGTCGACAGATCGAACTGACCCGGCTCGGCCTGCTTGCGCAGCCGCTTGGCGAACAGCGCGTACGCGAAGTTCGGCGCCGCGGTCATGGTGCCCTTGTACTTGTCGATGAGCTTGGCCCACAGCAGCGTGTCGCGCAGGAAGTCCATCGGCGTGACCTTGACCAGCTCCGCACCGAAGTACATCGGGATGGTCAGGAAGCCGACCATGCCCATGTCGTGGAAGCAGGGCAACCAGCTCACCATGACGTCCTTGTCGACGTCGTACTGGGCGCCGACGAACATCGCCTCGGCATTGGAGTGGATGTTGCGGTGCGTGATCTGCACGGCCTTCGGTGAACCGGTCGAGCCGGACGTCAGCTGCATGAGCGCGAGGTCGTCCTCGCTGGTCTCGACGGGGTCGATGGGCTCGGCCTCGAGCAGGTCGGAGATCGTGAGGACCTTGATGCCCTTCTCCTCTAGCACCGGGATGGCGACCAGGAAGGGTTCGGAGACGATCACCGCGTTGGCTTCGATCATGCCGATGACGTTCATGGTGTCCTCGGCCCACACCACGAGATCGGTGCGGGGCGTCGGCTGGTGCAACATCGTCAGGCTGGCGCCGCGCATCCACAGGGCCTGCGCGGTGGGAGCGATCTCGACCGGGAAACCGGCCAGCACGCCGACGGCGTCACCCTTGCCGACTCCCGCGGCGGCCAGTCCGCCTGCGATGCGACGGGCGCGCTCGTGCACCTCGAGCCAGGTGTGCCGCACGGGCTCGTGCGGTTCGCCGGTCACCATGCCCCGCGTGCTCTCGTGAGCGTTGCGGAACATCTTCTCGGTAAATCTGCTCACCACGACCTCCTGAGTTCAGGCGCCAGTGCCCCGTATTCCATGCTCCGTCTGATGACGGGCACCTTCCAGAAGGCGCGCGTGCACGATTCGGGAGCGGTTTTGTTTCGAATCGGTGATGCCTGCGACAGCCCAGCCAACCAGGAATCGGTTGCCGGTGGGAAATCCAAGCGGCCCGTGCCACAGCTGCGTGTCCGCCCCTCGGGAAACCCGATGGGCGAAGTCGGCGCGTGAGACGCGTAACCGCTAGCTTTCACCGTCGATCATCTTAAGAGACTCTTAAGTAACTGCCAAACCGACGCGAGAATTGAGGTCTGGGTCACACTTCTCTTTCAGGCCCGATCCCTAGAGCGGGGACGGCGTCGGCACGATGCGGGCGCCGTGTACCGGGCCGCTCGCAGCGCGGACGGTCCGGCAGACGCCGGCTCCTGCCAACTCCACGCCGACGTCGATCGCCGAGGACGCCGAAGAGCAGAGAAACGCGCACGTGGGTCCCGAGCCCGACACGATGCCTGCCAGGGCGCCCGCCTCCTCGCCGGCCTGCAGTGTGCGGCGCAGCTTCGAGTCCAGGCTGAGCGCGGCCGGCTGCAGGTCGTTGCCCAGTAGCGGCGCCAGCTGCGCGGCGTCCCCCGACGCGAGGGCCGCGAGCAGCGGCCCGGGCTCGTCGAGCCGCGGCGGCTCGCCACGGCCGGAGTCGGCGCGCAACCGGTCGATCTCGGCGAACACCGCAGGCGTCGACAATCCTCCCTTGCCGAATGCCAACACCCAATGGAATGTGTTGCGGGCCAATACCGTAGCCAGTTGTTCGCCGCGACCAGTGCCCAGGGCCGTGCCACCGTGCAGGGCGAAGGGCACGTCACTGCCCAGCTCCGCGGCCAGCGCGTGCAGGTCACGCCGCGGCACCCCGAGTTCCCACAACGCGTTCATGGCCACCAGCACCGCGGCGGCGTCGGCGCTGCCGCCCGCCATTCCGCCGGCCACCGGTATCGACTTCTCCACGGAGATCGCGACGTCGGGGGTGCGACCGACGTGCTCGCCCAGCAGTTCGGCTGCTCGCCATGCCAGGTTGCGCCGGTCGGTGGGCAGCGATTCGACGCCCTCACCGGACATTTCCAACGACAGCATGTCGGCGTTGCGCACCGTAATCTCGTCGAACAGCGAAACGGCGTGGAAGACGGTGGTCAGTTCGTGATAGCCGTCGTCGCGTAGGTCACCGACGGCCAGGAAGAGGTTGACTTTGCCGGGTACGCGCACCGTGACGGACCCCGTTGGCACCCACTCGGACGCAGGACTTCCATCGGAGGACGGCACGCCAAAACATTATCGCCGCGACAACGCGTCCGAGTAGGAAGTGGTCAGATACCCCTCGAGGACCCCGCCGCTCGGCACCAGCTGTTCCGACGCAGGAGAAGTCCCGCGCTAATGTTTGCTCGGAACGAGTGTCAAAGATCGTCCGGCGCGTGCACTCGCCCTGTGCAGAACCCCGCCGGAACCTAGTCTGAGAGCGTGCTCGTGCCCGATGATCGCTTCGAGGACTACGTCGTCGACGATGTCGTTGGCCACGGCGGATCCGCGACCGTGTACCGGGCGCACCACGTCTCGGGACGGGACCGCGTCGTCGCGCTCAAGGTGCTCGACGAGCGTCACCGCCAACCCGCCCACTTGGACCGTCTTCAGCGCGAATTCGCCTTTGCCAACCGCCTGGATCATCCGCACATCGTCACCATGTACGAGAGCGGTCCCGACTGGTTGGCCATGGAGCTCATCGACGGTGGCACCGTGACCAACCTCACCACCGTGCGCGATCGGCTCACCGCACTGGCCGAGGTCGCGGAGGCACTCGACTACACACACCGCAACGGCATCGTGCATTGCGACGTGAAGCCGGCGAACATCCTTGTCTTCGACGATTTCTCGCGCGGCGGCGCGATTCTGATCGACTTCGGCGTTGCTCGTTCGATCGCCGAGGACGCTCACCACCGGCCGACGCACGTGGAGGCGTCGCTGCCCTACACCGCCCCCGAGCTACTGCACGGACGAACTCCGTCAGCCGCAGTCGACGAGTACGCATTGGCCTGCACCGCCGTCGAACTGCTCACCGGCGCACCGCCTTTCACCTCGACGACGTCGATTGCACTGATCGACGATCATCTGAACCGGCCGGTCCCCCGCTACTCCCGCCAAATCGATTGGATTCCACACGCATTCGATTCCATCCTCAGCAAGGCGATGGCCAAGGACCCCGAGCTGCGCTACGAAACGTGCACGGAATTCATCGCGCTCATCACCAGGGCGCTGAACTGACGCAGTCGCAGGTAACGACTTAACTCAACGTTTACTGTCTCCGAGTTTCCGGTTCGGTCACCCGGGGTTAGCGTCGCTTCATGACCGCCGCCGAGTACGACACGTCTGCGCTGGCCCACGAGGAAGAGGGCTACGACAAGGGCCTCAAACCTCGCCAACTCCAGATGATCGCCATCGGTGGAGCGATCGGCACCGGTCTCTTCATGGGAGCCGGCGGCCGGTTGCACACCGCGGGTCCCGGTCTCTTCATCGTCTACGCCGTGTGCGGTGTCTTCGTCTTCTTCATCCTGCGCGCGCTCGGCGAGCTGGTGCTGCACCGTCCGTCGTCCGGATCGTTCGTGTCCTACGCGCGTGAATTCCTCGGCGAGAAGGCGGCTTACGTCGCCGGCTGGATGTACTTCTTCAACTGGGCGTGCACGTCGATCGTCGACGTCACCGCGATCGCGCTCTACATGCATTACTGGGGTGCGTTCGAGGCGGTCCCGCAGTGGACGATCGCGCTGATCGCACTGGTGATCACGCTGACGGTCAACATGATCTCGGTCAAGGTGTTCGGCGAGATGGAGTTCTGGGCCGCGCTGATCAAAGTCGTTGCGCTGGTGACCTTCCTGGTCATCGGCATCATCTTCCTCGCCGGGCGGTTCACGATTCAGGGCGCCACCACCGGTCCGTCGGTGATCGCCGACAACGGCGGCATCCTGCCCACCGGGATACTGCAGCTGGTCATCATCACGTCGGGCGTCATATTCGCCTACGCCGCAGTCGAATTGGTGGGCACTGCCGCCGGTGAGACCGAGAACCCGGCCAAGGTCATGCCAAAGGCGATCAACTCGGTGGTGTTCCGCATCGCCGTGTTCTACGTCGGCTCGCTGATCCTGCTGGCCCTGCTGCTGCCGTACACGGCGTACAAGCAGGGCACCAGCCCGTTCGTCACGTTCTTCTCCAGCATCGGCGTGCCCGCGGCCGGCGACATCATGAACTTCGTCGTCTTGACGGCCGCTCTCTCCAGCCTCAATGCCGGGCTGTACTCCACCGGCCGCATTCTGCGCTCGATGTCGATGAACGGCAGCGCGCCGCAGTTCACCGCCAAGATGACCAGTCGGGGCGTGCCGTTCGCAGGCATCGCGCTGACCGCGTGCTTCACGGTGGTGGGCGTCTTCCTCAACCTGGTGGTGCCGTCCGAAGCGTTCAACATCGCGCTGGACCTCTCGGCGCTGGGCATCATCGCGTCCTGGGCGACCATCGTGATCTGCCAGATCCAGCTGTACCGCTGGTCGAAGAAGGGCATCCTGGAGCGGCCCGTCGTTCCGGTTGTTCGGCACGCCGTACACCAGCTACGCCACGCTGGTGTTCCTGTTCGCCGTCACCGCGCTGATGTGCATCGAGAACTATTGGAACCTGATCGCGCTGCTGGTGATCGTGCCCGCGTTGATCGGTGGCTGGTATGCGGTGCGGCCGCGTGTACTCGCGATGGCCCGTGAGCGCGTGGGCTACACCGGCAATTACCCGGTGGTGGCTGAGACGCCGCTCATGGACGAGTTCCTCGACAAGGACGCGCGCGAAGCGGCGAAGCTGGCGAAGGACGACGTCGAGTAGAGGTCGCAGCCGTCCCGCGGCATCGACTCTGCAGTCAAGGCCCAAAAGTGCGAGTAGCCAGCGCCATCACCGCAGAATCAACACACTGCTGCGGCCGGCGGCCCGCTGACGAGTAACCGTCAGTACGTGCGGAGTTGACCTGGCTGGCCTTGTTGGCCCTGCTGATCCTGTTGCGGCGCTTCGGGATTCCACTGCCCGGAGCGCTGCAGCAGACGAACGAAGTCGGCGATACCGAGCGTCTCACCGCGGCGGGACGGATCGATGCTGGCCGACAGCAGCCGCTCAGCAGACTCGTTGCCCGGATCCCGCCCACTCGGCGAACGCGTTGCGTGACGTCTTGCGCCGTTGCGCGAACGCGATGTCGATGAGCGAGAACACCTGGTTGCGGAAGCCCGCCTCGGTGGGCCACGGCGACGTCTCGTAGCGGTCGATGCGCACCAACCCCGAGTACACCCGCGGGATGGGCCAGAAGACCGTCGGCGAGACCATGCCGTAGCGCCGGACGTTGCCGTAGAAGCGCACCTTGGCGCTTGGCACGCCGTAATCCTTGCCGCCGGGTTCGGCAGCGAGGCGCTCGGCGACCTCGGCCTGCACCATCACCAACACGGTGCGGATCGACGGGAACTCGGCCAACAGGTGCAGCAGCGCGGGCACCGCGACGTTGTACGGCAGATTCGCCACCATTGCGGTCGGCGGATCCTCCATGTCGGTGTGCATGAACGTCAGGATGTCGCGGTGCAGCACCGTGAGCCGGCTGATCTCGCTGTGAGAGTGCTCGGCGACCGTCTGCGGCAACTGACGGGCCAGCACCGCATCGATTTCAACGGCGGTGACCCGCGATCCACGGTCCAGCAGCGCCAGCGTCAGCGACCCGAGGCCGGGACCGACCTCGAGGACGTGATCATGGCGGTTGACACCGGAGGCCGACACGATGCGGCGCACCGTGTTGGCGTCATGGACGAAGTTCTGGCCGAACGACTTCCTTGGCCGAAAGTCGAGTTCCTTGGCTAGATGTCTGATCTCGGTGCGACCGAGTAGCCGAATCGTCAGTTTGCACCCACTCTCCCACTACACACTGGCCAAGCGCCCCAGCCTTGACGCGCCCGAGTAACTTCAGCTATCGCGATCTGCTCTTCCCTCGTAGCCAGATCGGCTCTAGGAGCATACCGCAAACCACCCTGTCGCTCCCATGTGTTCTGATCAAATTGAACACCACCGTAAAATCCATTGCCGGTGTTTATGGCCCAATTACCACCGGCTTCGCACCTTGACAGGGCGTCCCAGGTAGCTGGGTTAAGCACTGGCGGCACCTCGGTACCCGGCTTTGCACCCACTCTGAGTACCCCGTCGCGCGCCGGAGTTATCACGACATTGGCTACTGGCAGTCTGCTCGTCTCGACGCCGTTGACGTAGGCGACGGCAAAGGTCACGTCCTGCGTTCCCGGCGCACCGGGATCCTCGACGACCTGCCGGCTCATGTTCATCGTGACGTCGGGAATCTGCTTGCTACCGGGGAGAAGGGGCATCCGCTGGGTGGTCTTCTCGATGCGCACTCGCGTCACCTGTATCTGCATGCCGTCAACGACAGGCGAAGACGCCGCAGGCACGACGGTGTCGCTTTGCAACAGTGGTGCGCCCGCCGCCTCGAGCAGGCCTGCGACGTTCGCGGCGGCCAGCCGGACGGTCCGCACCGCGCCCCCGTCGTTGATCTGCACGGTCCTCGGGCTCACCACCGGGAGAGACATGCCCTCGAGCGGTACGCGACTGCCGCGGGAGGCCGCGGCGGGAGCCGTGTCGGACATCGACAACTGGGAAAGTGCCTCGGACACCGTGGAGGCGGTCGTCCAGACCTGCCTGCTGCCCTGCCCGTCCAACGAGATCTGCAACGGCCGGCTGCGCCGCAGCACGATCGTGTCGGACTGGTGCACGGTCTCGTCGGCTGCTGGAAACAGGTCGTCGCGCTCGCCGACGTCGAAGCCGTATTCCTTGACCACGTCGATGACGTGGGACTTCATCGTCGAAACGGTCATCGACGCCCCGTCGACGGTCAGCGTGACGGTCTTGTGCGCAGCGACGGCGTACCCGCCCGCGTAGACGAGCGTGGCGAGCAAAGCGCCGACGAGTAGCCGCAACATGGGCGAACGCGAGTGATGAAGTTTGTGCAAGGCATCCAAGAGTGTCTATCCCCGACTATGAGGTCAGCGCGCAGTGAGTCCTGGCCGACCGTTCGATTACAGGACGGTAACGAAAGCCCCTGAGACCGGCAACTCGCGTCAACGACTCATTCCGTAGGTCCTGACCGCATTCGCCGAGGTCTGGTCGAGCGACGTCGGCCGCTGGCCGGTCGATGACCTCGGCCAACGCCCTCACGGTATAGGGCAGGCAGTACGACTCATTCGGCGCACCCCGGTACGGATGCGGGGTGAGGAACGGCGCGTCGGTCTCGACGAGGAGCTGCCCGGCCGGAATCAGCCGGGCCGCCTCGCGCAGTGCCGATGCGTTCTTGAAGCTGACCGTGCCCGACAAGCTGAGCAGCCAGCCCGCGTCGACGCAGGTGCGCGCCATCTCGGGACCCGAGGAGAAGCAGTGGAAGATCACGGCCTCCGGGGCGCCCTCGGCGCGCAGCACGTCGAGCACCTCGGCGTCGGCGTCCCGGTTGTGGATCATCAGCGGCTTGCCCGTGCGCTTGGCCAGGTCGATGTGCCAGGCGAACGCCTCACGCTGCTGCGCCGGGTCCGCACAGCCGTCGAGCTTGCCGGGCCAGTACATGTCCATTCCGGTCTCGCCGATCGCGACGACGCGGGGATGGGCCGCGAGGCGCTCGATCTCGGCCCGGGCGTCGTCGGTGAGCGCGTTGGCGCGCGTCGGGTGCAGCGCCACCGCGGCGTACACCCGGGGATCCCAGTCGGCCGCCTGCGTCACCCACTGCGCCGACGCAAGGTCGTCGGCGATGGTGACGACGGCCCCGACCCCCACGGCCTCGGCCCGGTCGAGGATCGCGCGCACGTCGTCGGCGTCCGAGGCGCCGCATGCGTCGAGGTGGGTGTGCGCGTCGACCAGCGGCGCCAACGGTTCCGGCGGGGGCGGCTTCTCACGGTTGGCTGGGCGACTCGAGCTCACCGCCACACAATAAGGTGAGCGTCGATGAGCCCTACCGATCTCCCCGGCGCGGTGACGCCCACCCCGGGACAGCCGTTCTACGTCACGACCGCGATCGCCTATCCCAACGGTGCCCCGCACATCGGGCACGCCTACGAGTACATCGCGACCGATGCGATCGCCCGATTCAAGCGTCTCGACGGGTTCGACGTCCGCTTCCTGACCGGCACCGACGAGCACGGGCTGAAGATGGCGCAGACCGCGGCCGCCGAGGGCATCCCGACCGCTGACTTGGCGCGGCGCAACTCGGACATCTTCCAGGCGCTGCAGGAGAAGCTGAACGTCTCGTTCGACCGGTTCATCCGCACCACCGACGCCGACCACATCGAGGCGTCCATCGAGATCTGGAACCGGATGAACGCCGCCGGCGACATCTACCTGGACTCCTACGCCGGTTGGTACTCGGTGCGCGACGAGCGCTTCTTCGCCGAGGACGAGACCGCCGAGGGCCCGGACGGCACCCGGATCGCCGTCGAGACCGGCACCCCGGTGACGTGGACCGAGGAGCAGACCTACTTCTTCCGGCTGTCGGCCTACACCGACAGCTGCTGGCCCACTACGAGGCGCACCCCGAGTTCATCGGGCCCGACGTCCGGCGCAACGAAGTCGTCAGCTTCGTGTCGGGCGGGCTTGAAGCGACCTGTCCATCTCGCGGACCACGTTCGACTGGGGCGTGCAGGTTCCCGGCCACCCCGACCACGTGATGTACGTGTGGGTGGACGCGCTGACCAACTACCTGACCGGCGTGGGCTTTCCGGACACCGAATCGGAGTCGTTCCAGCAGTTCTGGCCAGCCGATCTGCACATGATCGGCAAGGACATCATCCGGTTCCACGCCGTGTACTGGCCCGCGTTCCTGATGTCGGCCGGAATCGAGCTGCCCCGAAGGGTTTTCGCGCACGGCTTCGTGCTCAACAGCGGCGAGAAGATGAGCAAGTCGGTGGGCAATGTGGTCGACCCGATCGCGCTGGTCGACGCGTTCGGCCTCGACCAGCTGCGCTACTTCCTGTTGCGCGAGGTGCCGTTCGGACAGGACGGCAGCTACAGCGAGGACGCGATCATCGCGCGGATCAACGCCGACCTCGCCAACGAATTGGGCAACCTCGCCCAGCGGTCGCTGTCGATGGTGAACAAGAACCTCGACGCGACCGTGCCGGAACCCGGCGAGTTCAACGACGACGACCTCGCTCTCTTGGCCACCGCCGACGCGCTGCTGGAGAAGGTCCGGGCCGAGTTCGACGTGCCGGCCATGCACCTCGCGCTCGAGGCCATCTGGCTGATGCTCGGCGCGGCGAACCGGTACTTCTCCGCGCAGGAGCCGTGGGTGCTGCGCAAGTCCGACGCCGTGGCCGATCAACAGCGGTTCCGCACGGTGCTGTACACGACGCTCGAAGTGGTGCGCATCGCCGCGCTGCTGGTGCAGCCGGTGATGCCCGACTCCGCGGGCAAGCTGCTCGACCTGCTCGGCCAGCCCGCCGACCAGCGGACCTTCGCCGCGGTCGCCACCCGGCTGGCGCCCGGCACGACGCTGCCCAAGCCCGAAGGCGTGTTCCCCCGCTACCAGGTGGAGTGACGCACGTCACGTCCTGTCACGTTTCTGTCGCGGGCGGTGTCTTGAGGGCAGGACCCTCGACACGAAGGAGTGACCATGAGCGGGAACAGCACGCACGTCGTCGTCATCGGTGGCGGTTACGCCGGGGCCCTGGCGGCCAACCACCTGCGCCAGCGCGGGGACATCGAGATCACGTTGGTCAACCCGCGCCCGCAGTTCGTGGAGCGAATCCGGCTGCATCAGTTGGTCGCGGGCTCCGACGACGCCGTGGTCGACTACGACGCCATCCTCGGCGAGGGCATCCGCCTGGTGGTGGATGACGCCGTGCGCATCGACGCGCCGGCTCGGATCGTGACGTTGGCGTCCGGCGACACCATCGACTACGACTACCTCATCTACGCGGTGGGCAGCGGCGCCGGAGCGTTGACCGTTCCCGGTGCAGCCGAATTCGCCTACCCCATCGCCGAATTGGAGCATGCCGAGCGGCTGCGCGCGGCGGTCGACGACCTGCACCCGGCCGCGGCGGTGACGGTCGTCGGCGCCGGACCGACGGGCATCGAGACGGCCGCAGAGCTCGGCGAGCAGGGCCGCAACGTGACGCTCGTCTGCGGCAAGGTGCTCGGCCCGTACCTCAGCACGCCCGGTCGGCGCTCGGTGGCCCGGCGGCTGGCCAAGCTGGGCGTGACCGTGCTCGACGGGCCGGGCGCGTGCGTCACCGAGGTCAGCGAACGGACCGTCGTGCTGTCCGACGGCCGTGAGTTGCCGAGCGTCGTCACGATCTGGGCCGCAGGCTTCGCCGTTCCCGACCTCGCCGCGCGCAGCGGGTTGCGCACCGACGCGGTGGGCCGCCTGCTGACCGACGAGACACTGACCAGCGTGGACAACCCGCGCATCGTCGCCGCCGGGGATGCCGCCGCGCCGTCCGACCTGCCGCTGCGGATGAGCTGCCAGGCCGCCATCCCGCTCGGCGCACAGGCCGCCAACACGGTGCTCAGCCGCATCGCGGGCACCGAGCCTGCCGCGCTGAACCAGGCGTTCGCCGGGCAGTGCATCAGCCTGGGCCGCAAGGCCGCCACCATCCAGATCGCGCACCTCGACGACCGGGTCATGCCGGCCTACGTCGGCGGCCGCGCCGCGGCGGCGATCAAGGAGACCGTCTGCAAGGGCACCGTCGCGGCCCTCGCCCGCGAGGCGCGCAAGCCGGGTTCGTACTTCTGGCTCAAGGGCGGGAAGCGGGCCGACCGAGTGGCAGCGGTCGAGGTGCAGGTCGAATGATGGGCCAGGATCCAATGGCCGGCTCGGCCGGTGGCGAGCACGCCGACCGGTTCACCCTGCTGCGGCCGTTGCTGTTCACGATCGCCTACGAGATCCTCGGCGCCGCAACGGAAGCCGACGACGTGCTGCAGGAGAGTTACCTGCGCTGGGCCGACGTCGACCTGGCGACCGTGCGCGACACCAAGTCCTATCTCGCGCAGCTCGTCACCCGGCAGGCGCTCAACGCGCTGCGCGCGCGACGCCCGCCGTCGCGAGGACTACATCGGTCCGTGGCTGCCCGAGCCGCTAGTGCTCGACGACCGGGATCCTGCCGCCGACATGGTGCTTGCCGAGTCGGTGTCGATGGCGATGCTCGTGGTGTTGGAGACCCTCGGTCCCGACGAGCGGGCGGTGTTCGTGCTGCGCGAAGTGTTCGGCTTCGGTTACGACGAAATCGCCTCTGCCGTCGGCAAATCGGCGACCACCGTTCGCCAGGTCGCGCACCGGGCGCGCGAACACGTGCATGCCCGCCGGAAGCGCTTCGAACCGGTCGACGCCGACGACGTCAGCCGAGCTCACCGAGCGGTTCCTGACGGCTGCGGCCACCGGCGACATGGACGGCCTGCTGTCGATGCTGGCGCCGGACGCCACGTGGACGGCCGACAGCAACGGCAAGGTCGAGCGCCGCGCGCCGGCCCGTGGTGGGTGCGCAGAAGGTGGCGTCGGCGGTCATCGGGTTGTTCCGGCTCGGCAACAAGTTGCCCGACGTCCGCATGGAGATGCTCACCTGCAACAGCGCCCCGGCGCTCGTGCGTCTACAGCGGCGATCACCTCGAGGGCGTGTTCACCATCGAGATCGTCGACGGCAAGATCACGCACTTCTACGCGATGCGCAATCCCGACAAGCTGGCTGGCATCGCCGTCCGACGGACGATCAGCCGCTAGCGTCTGACACGCTTGGCCGGTGCGGATCGATCGGCTCGGCGACCTCGGCAGCGCCCCGTCGGTGCTGCGCACGGTCGGCGACGCCACCGTCCGACGGGGCCTGCCGCCGCCAGCAGCCCTGATCGGTGAATGGTTCGGGTCGAGAGCGGTGATCGCGCCGAGCGTGGCGGTGCAACCGGTCGACGTCGGCGCCGTCTTCGACGTGCCACCCGCCGAGGGCGGCGCCGTCGGTGGGGGCTGGATCGGGTATCTGTCCTACCCCGACGCGGGCGCCGACGGTCGCGGGCCGCGGATCCCGGAAGCGGCGGGCGGCTGGACCGACACCGTGCTGCGCCAGGACGCCGACGGTACGTGGTGGCATGAAAGCCTTTCGGGTGCAGGTACTTTCCGCGTGGCTGGCCGACGCGCTTCAGAGCCCAGCGCCACCGCAGGCAGTGCGAGGTCGCGTGGGGCGATGCCGACCGCGACGCGCATCGCCGGGGGGTGCGGGAGTGCCTCGAGGCGATCGCCGCGGGTGAGGTGTACCAGGCCTGCGTGTGCACGCAGTTCTCCGGCCGCCTGCGCGGCACGCCGATCGACTTCTTCGTCGAGGCCGTCGGCCGAACCTCCCCCGCGCGTGCGGCGTACGTCGCGGGCGACTGGGGCGCGGTGGCCTCGCTGTCACCCGAGCTGTTCCTGCGCCGGGCCGGTGCGTCGGTGACGTCGAGCCCGATCAAGGGCACGTTGCCGCACACGGCCGACCCGGCCGCTGTTGCGGGCGTCGGTCAAGGACGTCGCCGAGAACATCATGATCGTCGACCTGGTCCGCAACGACCTGAGCCGTGTCGCCGTCACCGGCAGCGTCACGGTGCCGGAACTGCTGGCCGTGCGGCCCGCGCCAGGGGTGTGGCATCTGGTGTCCACCGTGTCCGCGCGCGTCGACGTCGACGGTGCCCATGGCCGCCGTGCTCGACGCGACGTTCCCGCCGGCGTCGGTGACCGGTACGCCGAAGGCGCGGGCCCGCCAACTCCTGATCGGACTGGGAGCCGCAGCGGCGCGGAATCTACTGCGGCACAGTCGGTTTCGCGTCACCCGTCGCGGGAACCGAACTCAACGTCGCGATCCGCACCGTCGAGTTCGACGCGGCGGGCACGCGGTGCTCGGCGTCGGCGGCGGCATCACCGCCGACTCCGATCCCGGACGCCGAGTGGGACGAATGCCTGCACAAGGCGGCGCCGATCATCGGCGCTCCGCGGACCGCCGCTCAGCGCGAGAGCGCAGCACCGCGTCGTAGAGCTCGCGACGTGACGGTGCGCCGGGATTCGCGGCGATCACCTCGGCGCAGGCGTCCTTGACCCGCGCGCCGTCCTCCACCAGGCCAGCACCTCGGCGACCAGCGTCGCCACGTCCGCACGCGGCTGCGCGCCGGCGAGCACCACGGTGATCTCACCGAGCACGCCGTCGGCGGCCCAGTCCGCGAGCTCGCGCAGCGATCCGCGCCTGATCTCCTCGTGCGTCTTGGTCAGCTCGCGGCACACCACCGCGCGCCGGTCGCGCCCGAGCGTGTCGACGGCGTCGCGCAGGCACTCGGCCAGCCGGCGCGGCGACTCGAAGAACACGCACGTCCGCTGCTCACCGGACAAGCTCGCCAGCCACGACGATCCGCGCGGCCTGCTTGCGCGGCGCGAAGCCCTCGAAGCAGAACCGGTCCGACGCCAGACCCGACACCGCGAGCGCCGTCGTCACCGCCGACGGGCCGGGCAGGCAGCTCGACCTGCAGCCCCGCTTCGGCGCACGCCGCGACCAGGCGATAGCCGGGATCGCTGATCAGCGGCATGCCTGCGTCGCTGACCACCAGCACCGTCGCGCCGCCCTCGATCTCCTCGATCAGCCACGGCACCCGCGTCGCCTCGTTCTGATCGAAGAAGCTGACCACCCTGCCCGCGGGCTTGACGCCGAGCGCCTGCGCCAGTGTCCTGACCCGCCGGGTGTCCTCGGCGGCGATCGACGTCGACGCTGCCCAGCGCCTCGACCAGCCGCGCCGAGGCGTCGCCGACCTGCCCCAACGGGGTGGCGGCCGAGCAGCAGTCGGCCTCCGCGTCACACTGCACAGCCTACGATCGCTCGTTGTGACCGCTCCGCCCGCCGACGTCGTCGACGCCCCAGCGCGCGGTTCCGGTGATCAGCCCCGCCCCGCTGATGCCCGCCCCCGACTTCGGGCCTGCCGACCGTTTGCAGGGCTGGGCCATGACCGCGGTGATCACCGCACTCGCGGCGATCACGCGGTTCCTGAACCTCGGCTCGCCGACCGACGGCGGCACCCCGATCTTCGACGAGAAGCACTACGCGCCGCAGGCCTGGCAGATGCTGGGCAACCACGGCGTCGAGGACAACCCCGGCTACGGGCTGGTGGTCCATCCGCCGGTCGGCAAGCAGTTGATGGCCATCGGCGAGGCGCTGTTCGGCTACAACGGGCTCGGCTGGCGGATCAGCGGCGCGGTGTGCGGCGTGATCATCGTGCTGCTGGTGGCGCGGATCGTCCGCCGCATCACGCCGTTCGACGCTGCTCGGCGGCATCGCCGGGCTGCTGATCATCGCCGACGGCGTCAGCTTCGTCTCGGCGCGCACCGCGCTGCTCGACGTCTATCTCGTGGTGTTCGTCGTGGCGGCGTTCGGCGCGCTGATCGTCGACCGCGACCAGATGCGCGAGCGGATGCACGTCGCGCTGCTGGACGGTCGCATCGGCGAGACGCCGTGGGGCCCGCGCCTCGGGGTGCGGTGGTGGCGTTTCGGTGCGGGCGTGTTGCTTGGGCCTGGCGTTCGGGACGAAGTGGTCGGGCCTGTACTTCATCGTCTTCTTCGGGTTGATGTCGTTGGCGTTCGACGTCGTGGCGCGGCGTCAGTACCGGGTGCCGCGGCCGTGGCTGGGCACGCTGCGACGCGACGTCGGGCCGTCGGTGTACGCGCTGGGGCTCATCCCGCTCGGCGTATATCTGGCGTCCTACGGGCCGTGGTTCGCGTCCGAGACGGCGACGAACCGGCACGAGGAAGGGCAGTCGATCGGCGAGGGCGGAGTGATGCCCGACGCGATCCGCTCGCTGTGGCATTACACGTATTCGGTCTACAAGTTCCACTCGGAGCTGACCAACGCCGCGGGCAACCACCATCCGTGGGAGTCGAAGCCGTGGACGTGGCCGATGTCGCTGCGGCCGGTGCTGTACGCGATCGACCAGGACAACATCGCCGGATGTGGCGCCCAGTCGTGCGTCAAGGCGGTGATGCTGGTCGGCACGCCCGCGATGTGGTTCCTCGCGGTGCCGGTGCTGGGCTGGGCCATCTGGCGGGCATTCGTCAAGCGGGACTGGCGGTATGCGGTCGTGCTGGTGGGCTACGGCGCGGGCTACCTGCCGTGGTTCGCCGACATCGACCGGCAGATGTACTTCTTCTACGCCGCGCCGATGGCGCCGTTCCTGGTGATGGCGATCGCGTTGATCCTCGGCGACATCCTCTACGCGCCCCGCCAGAACGCCGAACGCCACACGCTCGGGCTGCTGGTCGTGTGTCTGCTATGTCGCCGTGGTCATTACGAACTTCGCGTGGATGTTCCCGATCCTCACCGGCCTGCCGATCTCGCAAGCCACGTGGAACATGCAGATCTGGCTGCCCAGCTGGCGCTGAGCCTCGATGCGTCGTCGGCGCTGAAACTGCGCCCAGGGTCGTGATTTCGACGTTATCCACAGCCCTACGTGCAATCTCGACCGCGACGGCGCTGAGTTTGTCAGCTCGGTTGCGCGAGTATCGCCGCATGCGGGAGGTCTTCATCGGCACCGAGCTGCTAGCTCAGCGGCGCGCCTGACCCGCGAGCCAGCTGCGCTGGAACTACGCGCCGATCTTCCCGGACGTCTACGCGCCGAAGGCCGCCGCGCCACCGATCTGCGATCAGCGCATCGCCGGCGCCTGGTTGTGGTCGGGCCGGGACGGCATCATCGCCGGACGCGCGGCCGCGGCGCTGCACGGCGCGGAGTGGGTCGAGCGCCGACACCCCGATCGAACTGATCGGCGGACGCGACCGCTCGCCAGCGGGCATCATCATCCGCAACGAGCGGATCGACGCCGACGAGGTCGTCGAGATCGACGGCATGCCGGTGACATCACCCGGCGCGCACCGCACTCGATCTGGGCCGCCACCTCCAACGCGACGAGGCGGTCAGGCATCTCGACGCGCTGGCCCGAGCCTCCGGCATCGGCCGCTGCCGACGCACTCTCGCTCGTCGCCCGATATCGCCGGGCACGCGGTCTTCGCCGCGCGGAGATCGCGCTCGACCTGATGGACGGCGGCTCGCAATCGCCCAGGAGACCCGGCTGCGACTCTGGTACATCGATGCGGGCTTTCCCGCGGCCCCGCACGCAAATCCACGTGACCGACGGCTTCGCGGACGCGTTCCTGGACATGGGCTGGGAGGAACCCATGGTCGGCGTCGACTACGACGGCGAACAACACCGCAGCAGTCGCACGCGCTACGTCCACGACATCGGCCGCAACGAACTCGTCGACGCGAGGGCTGGATCGACATACACGTCGTTGCCGAACATTCGAGGCGATTCGTCATCGCGCGGACGGCTGACGCGTTCGAGCGCCGAGGGTATCCGTTGAAACTGCGCTGAGGGTCGCGATCGGCGCCACATCACGACCCTGGGCGCAGTCTCACCGGAAGCACTACAGCGGGTCGCGGGCAGCGGGACACGACATGCAGCGTGGCCCACCGCGGCCGGTACCCAACTCCGAGGCCGCGATCGCGCAGCACCTCGATGCCCGAATCCTCGAGTCGCGCATTGGTTTCCGCGTTGCGCTCGTAGGCGACCACGACGCCGGGCGCCAGGGCCAACGTGTTGTTGCCGTCGTCCCACTGCTCACGCTCGGCGGTGACGGGGTCGAGGCCGGTGTCGATGACCCGCAGCTTCCCGATGCCCATCGCATCGGCGGCGGCATCGCACGAACGGGGCGGCGCGGTCGATCGTCACACCGCCGCCCGTGCGGCGAATCGTGAACGCCGACAACGAGTCGACGATGTTCGGGTACATCACGACGGCATCGGTGTCGACCATCGTGCACACGGTGTCGAGGTGCATCTGCGCGCGCTCCTGCGCGATCGGCACCGCCAGCACGGTGTGGGCGAGCTCGTCGTCGAACAGGCTGCGCGCCAACGCCTCCGCACCCGCGGGCGTGGTCCGCTCCCCCACGCCGACGGCGACGACGCCGGGCGCGAGCAGCAGCACGTCGCCACCTTCGACGGGCGCCGACCGCGACTCGTAGGCGCGTCGCACCCCGAGGAATCGCGGATGGTGCGCATAGATCAGGTCGGTCAGCGACGTCTCGCGCATCCGCGCGGGCAGCGCCAGCGACGTGATCGCCACCCGCGGCCCGATCCAGAACGACGAGTCGCGGGTGAACAGCAGGTTCGGCAGCGGGTCGATGACGAAGTCGCCGCCGTGGTGCATCCGCCGCACCAGCGACAGTTCGCTCTCGCCGAACGGCAACTCGTTGAACGTCATGCCCGCCATCAGCACCCGGGCCAACGGTTCCGGCTCCAGCGTGCGCAGGTACGTCGAAAGTTCTTGCGCCAGCGGCAATCCCAGCCGCCGCGAATCGACGGCCGCCGAGATGCCGTGCATCCGGGCGGCGCCGCTGGCCAGCGCCTCGGTCAGCAGGTCCGCCAGCAGCAGCACCTCGACACCGCGCGAGCGCAGCAGATCGGCGAACGCGTCGTGTTCCTCCTGGGCCTTGCGCCACCCACGGCAGCCCGTCGAACAGCAGCGAGTCGTTGTTGCGGGGCGTCAGGCGCTGCAGTTCGGCACCCGGACGGTGCAGGATGACCACCCGCAGCGTGCCCACCTCGGAATTGGAGCCCAGCACCGTTCCCGTCACCACTAGACCGTAACGCCAATCAGCCACCTCAACTATGGTTGAGGTCATGGAGTGGTCACGAATTGACGCCCGGCGAGATGGCGCACCGCAGCGGCGTCGCGGTGTCTGCACTGCACTTCTACGAACGCGAAGGCCTCATCCACAGCAGGCGCACGTCGGGCAATCAACGCCGCTACCCTCGCGAAACCCTGCGCCGGGTGGCGTTCATCCGGATGTCGCAACGGCTCGGCATCCCCTTGGCGCGCATCCGCGAGGCGCTGGCCACGCTGCCGACGGACCGGTCGCCGACGAGCAAGGACTGGGCCCGGCTGTCGGCAGGCTGGCGCGACGACATCGACGAGCGCATCCTGCACCTGCAGCGATTGCGCGACAACCTCGCCGGCTGCATCGGCTGCGGCTGCCTGAGCTTGAAGACGTGTGCGTTGTCCAACCCCGACGACGTGCTGGCCGGACGGGGCCCCGGCGCAGCCAACCTGTGAAATCGAACGCGTGTGCGATAACATCGGGTGGTGTCCTTGACGGTCCAAGGGTCGCTGTTCGACCACGCCGAGCGGCGGTCGCTGGGTGACGGCGCGTGGATCGACGTGCGAACGGGATGGCTGACCGGCCAGCGACACGCTGTTCGACGAACTGCTGACCACGATCCCCTGGCGGGCCGAGCGCAGGCAGATGTACGACCGGGTGCTGGACGTCCCCAGACTCGTCAGCTTCCACGACCTCGGCTCGCGAGCCTGCTCCGCATCCCGTGATCGCCAAGCTGCGCGTGCGCCTCAACGACGCCTACGCCGGCGAGCTCGGCGAGCCGTTCACGACCGCCGGACTCTGCCTGTACCGCGACGGCTCCGACAGCGTCGCCTGGCACGGTGACACCATCGGCCGCAGCAGCACCGAGGACACCATGGTGGCGATCGTGAGCCTCGGCGCCAGAAGGGTTTTCGCGATGCGGCCGCGCGGCGGCGGGCAGTCGCTGCGGCTGCCACAGGGCCACGGCGACCTGCTGGTGATGGGCGGCTCTTGCCAACGGACGTGGGAGCACTCGGTGCCGAAGACGGCGAGGCCGACGGGCCCCAGGATCAGCATCCAGTTCCGGCCGCGCGACGTGCGCTGAGCTCAGCGGCGAACCGCGGCCACCGCGGCGGTCAACAGGTCGCGCGCCCGCTGCGTGTCGACAGGCGCCACGGGCTTGTTCGGGCAGCACCAGCGGATTGGCCGTGACGATCACCAGGAAGCTGCCGAAGCTGGCGACGTAGTTGTACAGCTCGCCGCTGCGCAGGCTTGCCGTTGACCACGGTCTGCACGACGCGATGGGTGCCGAGGGTGTGCACTCCGTCGATGGGCGGTGACTCGGCGACCTCCACGACACCGCGGGCACCCGGACCGGCGAAGCCGACCTTCTTGCACGCGTCGCCAGGATCGTGGCACCGGCACCGGCTCCGACGTCTCGACCGCGATCGCGATGAACCGGTTGCCCTCACCCTCGGCCGTGGTGGCGGCCATGTTGCCCTTGAGCCCCGGCGGGACGGCCAGGCCCGCTGCGAACTTCGCGCAGTCGGGCGGCTCGAACTTCACCCCCGGCGGAAGCGTCTGCGGCGCGAGGATGCGCGGATCGATGCCAGTCGGAGCGACGGTGGTCACCTTGAAGTCCGGCCCGAAGCTCGACTTGACGTCGAGGACGCCGGAGATGTCGGACTGCTCGTCGACGGCAGCCTGCCCACCGCTCGAACACGCGGCCAGCACAGCGGCGCACGCAACGGCCAACAGCGTCCTGAGCATCGCCGCCAATGTACCTTCGCTCAGCCCTGCAGCGCCGACACGGTCTTCACCAGCAGCCCCGCGGCGAAGTCGGCATCGAGGACGGCCCCGACGAGCCGGGGTCGGTCACCACCGTGACATACGCGACGTAGCCGTCCAAGTAGGCAGTGAAAGTGTCTGCGTGCGAATGCGTTTCGGTTCCGCCTTCGACGACGGTGGTGGTCTCGGTGCGGGTGCCCAACGTGGTCGCCGCGTCGATCGACGGCGCCTCGACGGTCGTCACCGTCGCGCTGGTGTGTCCTGCGGAAAACGTCGAGCTGCCGCAATCGCCGATCACCGCGGCATCAGGGCCGCCGAGGGGTCCGGCCGCCGCGACGACGTAGACGATCCCGCCGGGACCAGAGGCCGACCAGCCGCGCACCGTCGCGCCGTCCACCGACGGATCGGCAAGCACTCCGCACTGCGGCGGGTCGGCGGTCCACTGCGGACCGAAGCCCCAGAACGCCAAGGGTGCTGTACGACCGACGAGATCGGCTATCTCGTATCCGCTTGGCACGTCGCCACGGACGCGGGCCACGTCCGCAAGATCGACGCCCGCCGCACGCGCTGACGACACCGGCGACCCGGCCGGCGCGTGACGGCGTGTCCGACGGGCCGCAGGCCGCACACAGCGCCACCGCCACACAGGCCGCGAACACGCGCACGCCGTCTTGATACCACAGCGGCGCTGACCTCCCCGATACCAGCGCGGGGACACGCCAAGGATGGCCCGGTGACTGGATTCCGACACCCGCCCGCATTCCCGTGCAGTTTCCGTTTGCTGACCGTAGGCTCATGCTGCTTCCGACGACAGGAGAGTCCATGATTTCCCCCATGAAGGCCAGCGGTACCGCGATCGCCGTTGTCGCACTTGGCCTCGCCCTGACAGGTTGCGGGTCGGACACCAAGACCGAGCCGAGCACGTCGGCATCGGCATCGAGCACGTCGAGCAGCGCCAAGAGCAGCAGCGCCGCGCCGTCCAAGCCGGCCGAAGCGGGCAAGAACGAGACGATCGCCGACTACATCAAGACCAGCGGACTCACCGAAACACCGGTCCACCGTGGCGATCCCGGAACGCCCACCATCGATCTCCCCGTCCCCGCCGGCTGGGCCGACGCCGGGCCCAAGACGCCCGAATACGCCTGGGGCGCCATCGTACTCCACCGATCCGGCGATGGCCAGCGACCCGCCGTCGATCGTTGCGCTGATGTCCAAGCTGACCGGCGACGTCGACCCGGCCAAGATCCTCGAGTACGCCCCCGGCGAGCTGAAGAACCTGCCCGGCTTCGACGGCGGTGACGGCGCGAAGGACGAACTCGCCGGCTTCGACGCCTACCAAATCGGTGGCAGCTACGTGAAGGATGGCGTCAAGCGGATGATCGCCCAGAAGACGGTCGTCATCCCCAGCGGGGACGCCGTTTTCGTGCTGCAGCTGAACGCCGACGGTCTCGAAGAGCAGATGGGTCCGCTGATGGACGCCACGTCGGAGATCGACGAGAAGACCACGATCACGCCATGACCACGACCGACCCGGCGGAACCTGCACCACCGCAGCGCGGCCTCACCCGCGACGAGCAAAACAGCGCGGCACAGGCGGCGGCGGAAGCCGAAGCCGGACCCAAGCCGTCGAAGACCCAGCAATTCCTGCACGCGATGAGCCCCCGGCTGGTGTGGTCGCAGGCCGACGGCTATCCGGTGGTGGTCAAGCAGTTCATCCAGTTCTGCCTGATCCTCATCTATCCGGCATGGGTCTTCATGGTGATCGTGGGCGCTGCGCTCACGCTGCTGTTCTACGTCACCATCTACCCCATCCTCTGGGTGCTCTTCTGGCCCATCCGGGCCTCGCAGAAGAAGAACCATCCCGAGGAGTACGCCGAGAGCCAGAGAAAGAAGTAGTGGGGCTGTTCAGCCGGGCCGCGGCGGCGACGGTGATCGTGTCACCCGAGACCGCCACTCCACGGCAGACGGTGAACGCCACGGTCACCACGGACAAGCGCATCGACAAGGTCACCTCGGCGCGCCTGGACTGGGGTTACACCAACTTCTACCAATATCACTGGGCTGGTAGCAACACGAATGTTGCAGACACCGGCAGCATTTGGACGGCTGACCAGGTGGGCACCAACTACGGCGGAGACCGCGACACCAACGACTGGGTCAGCGTCAGCGTCGAGGACGTGCCGATTGCCGCCGGCGAGTTCACCGGCACGTCGTCGACCTTCCGCGTACCGTCCTGGGCCCCGGCGTCGTCACCCGAGATCGCCCGGTGGGAATGCCGGCTCACCGTCGAACGCGGCGGCCGCGACGTCGAAACCCACGGTGAATTCACCGTGGTCGTCGGGCCGGCCGACGTCGAGGCGTACGTGGAACCCCTCGAGGTGGTCGCCGGTGACGCCGAGACCGTCATCGACATCGCGCTGTCGTCGCCGGTGTACCGCGCGGGCGCGACCATCACCGGCCAGGCCACGCTGACACCCACGATGGACCTGCCCGACGGCGACCTCGCGGTGTCCTGGCAGCGCGAGCGGGAATCGCACCCACTGACGCGCACTCCCGGCCCAGGCAGCCAGTACGACGGCCGAATCGTGTCCTTGGGCAAGCGCATTCAGCTGCGCGCCGGCGTCCCCGTCGCGCTGCCGTTCGAGATCCCACTTCCCGCCGATGCCGCACCGACGGCGACGGCCGTGCACTCGTCGCTCAGCTGGTTCGTGCAGGCCCGATTGATGTACGCCGGGTTCACCGGCCACTCCCTCGAACGCGTGCGGCGGCCCATCGTGATCGTCAACGCGCCCTGACGGTGTAACGCCGCCGCGCCGCGACGCGAATTAACTCCTGGCAGCCACTGCAGTTTGCGGTGGCATGGCCCGGGTATCAGCGCTCAAGCAGGTGGCGCTCCTGCGATGGCCCACGTCGCCTCGCAGCAAAAAACCACATCATCGCCCGCAGCGACTGTGGGCATGTCCCTGAAGGGATGACCGACGAATGAGGATCTTCAAGAAATGGGCCGCACGTATGGCCACTGCGGGTGCGGCGGCATTGTTGCTGCCGGGTTTGGTCGGCGTCGCGGGTGGCGCGGCGACCGCTGAGGCGTATTCGCGCCCAGGGCTTCCCGTCGAAACGCTGATGGTGCCGTCCGCGGCGATGGGCCGCGACATTCCGGTGCGGTTCCAAGGCGGCGGCGCGCACGCGGTGTACCTGCTCGACGGACTGCGCGCCCGCGACGACAACAGCGGGTGGGACATCGAGACCGCCGCGTTCGAGAACTACTTCGAGTCGGGCCTTTCGGTGGTCATGCCGGTCGGTGGCATGTCGAGCTTCTACACCAACTGGCAGGGTCCGGCGGTCGGCAACGGAGGGACATACAGCTACCAGTGGGAGACGTTCCTGACCTCTGAGCTGCCCGCATACCTGGCGGCCAACAAGGGCGTGTCGCCAGGCGGCAACGCCGTCGTCGGACTCTCGATGGCAGGCAGCGCCTCGCTCATCCTCGCCGCCTATCACCCCGGCCAGTTCCGTTATGCCGGGTCGCTGTCGGGCTTCCTGAACCTCTCGGACGGCATCTGGCCGACGCTGGTCGGCGTGGCCATGCGTGACGCCGGCGGCTTCGACGCGGGCGCGATGTGGGGACCAGGCGGTGGTCCTGCGTGGCAGCGCAACGATCCGACGGTCAACGTCGGCAGGCTGGTCGCCAATGGCACCCGGATCTGGGTGTACTGCGGCAACGGCACGCCCAACGAATTGGGAGGCGGCGACCTGCCTGCGACCGTCCTCGAAGGCCTCACGCTGGGCAGCAACAGGGCCTTCCAGTCCAGGTATCAGGCGGCCGGCGGCTCCAACGGCGTCTTCAACTTCCCGGCCAACGGCACCCACAGCTGGGGGTACTGGGGCGCGCAGTTGTACGCCATGAAGCCGGACATCCAGCGCACACTGGGCTGACCGCCCGGCGACCGCATCAGGCCCGCGAGATCGCCGAGGCCTCGGCGACCTGCTCGGCCGTCGGCCGTACGCCGGTGTAGCGCTCGAACTGCTCGGCGGCTTGCAGCGCGATGACCTCGGCTCCGCTGATGACGTCGACGCCCGCGGCGCGCGCCGAGGTGATCAACGGCGTCTCCGACGGCAACGCGACTACGTCGAACACCGTGCGCGCGCGGGCGATCGTGCTGTCGTCGAAGGGCTTCTCGGTGGCTTCCGGCGCACCCGCCATCCCGAGCGGCGTGACGTTGACGATCACCGCCGCCGACCGGGAGCCGACCTCGGCCGCGTAGTCGTAGCCGAGCCGCCGGGCGAGTGCGCGGCCGGCCTCCTCGTTGCGCGCGACGACGGTCCCGGACTGGAACCCGTGGTCGCGGAACGCGGCGCCGACCGCGCTGGCCATGCCACCGCTGCCGCGGATCAGTACCGTGTCGGCAGGGTCGAGGCCGTGTTCGTCGATGAGCCGCTGCACCGCGAGATAGTCGGTGTTCGACGCCGTGAGGTGACCGTCGTCGTTGACGATGGTGTTCACCGAGTGGATGGCCCGCGCCGAGTCCTCGACGTCGTCGACGAGCGCGATGACGTCCTCCTTGAACGGCATCGACACCGAACAGCCGCGGATGCCGAGCGCGCGGACGCCCCCGATGGCGGCAGCGATGTCGGTGGTGGTGAACGCCTTGTAGACGAAGTCGAGCCCGAGCACGTCGTAGAGGTGATTGTGGAACCGGGTGCCGATGTTCGACGGTCTTGCCGCCAACGAGATGCACAGCAGGGTGTCCTTGCTGAGCGGCGGACGAAGGCCCGCCATCAGCCGACCGCCCGGATGGCTTGGCGTGCAACGGAACTGATTTGGCGGTACACCTTCGGCGGAATCGACAGCGCGCGCAGCGGGGGCACGTCGATGACGGTGGTCACCACGCCCTGCTCGTCGCGGTGCCACTCCGCTCCATACCGATCGAGAATCCTTCGCATGGGGTAATTCTCCGTCAGCACCCGCGCGGTGAACCGCTTCACACCGTCGCCGCGCGCCGCGATGGCCAACGCGTCCATGAGGAAGGTCCCGATGCCGCGGCCCTGATAGTCGTCGGCGACGATGAACGCGACTTCGGCCTCGGTGGGGTCCGCCACGTCGCGGACGAAGCGCGCGTCGGCGATCACTGGCCCGTCAATTCCGTCGGTCAACACCCACACGAAGTGATCGACGTAGTCGACTTCGAACAGGTAGGTCATCAGTGACGCGGTCGGCATGCGCGTCGTCTGAAACCGGCGATACAACGTCTCGCCGGAGAACAGCACCGAACCATCGACCGTGCGCTCCTTGTCGCCGGGCAGCACGGGACGCAGATACAATTCCGTGCGGTCGCGCAGCCGCACCGGAATTGGTGCGAGATAGGTGGCCAGGCGCTGCCGCGCCGTACGCACCAGCTTGTCCAGCAGGTGCGGAACTTCGAGCATCGCCGCGAACGCTTCGCGCCCGCCAACCCAGCCCGTCAGCGTCTCCGTGGCGGTGACGGTCGCGTTGCGTGGCGTGTCGCGCAGCAGCGCGATCTCGCCGACGATCAATCCCGGTCCCACCTCGACGACGCTGGTGTTCCCGCCTGCCCCAACGTGTTCGACCTCCGCGCGGCCCGACCCGATCAACAGGAACGAGACGGCGGGTTCGCCTTGGCGCAGCAGGACCTGGCCCGGCGCGGCCACTAGCTTCCGGAGGTGAGCCGCAAGCGGGCCCAACGAATCGACGGGACACCCCGCGAAGAACTCCAGGGCAGCCAATTCGTCGGCGCTAACGGCAGTGGATCCCACCACGCCCCGAGGCTACGGCGTTGCGCCGGTGCCAGGCAATCACCGGCGATCAGCCGGGAAGTCCCTGCTCCTCCTTCGGGAGAGGTGCCGGGCCCTTGATGCTGGGCTCCGCGACTGGAATCGGCGCTTCCGTAGCCGCTGTGGTGGCCGTGACGGTAACGCCGGTGCTCATCTCGGTCCCGGCGGCCTCGTCGGATCCGGACGGTCCCTGCAGGATCGCGACCCCAAGGGCCGCTGCGGTGATGGCAGCACCCGCACCGATGACTGCCAATGGCTTGATTTCCTTCACATTCACGAGTCGAATCTCCTTAACATCGCTAACTCCCCCTGGGGTAGCAGCGCCGTCAATCGCTCGTGTATTCCCTGCCCGGGGTGATGAATCTCATTGTTGCGGTGGCCGACTCCCGCCGAGGGACGGCTCAGGGATACGCAACGAAGTCCATGGGAGGACCGCTCAGGTCGGATACCTCCCGGTCGGCGACCGTGGTGGCGATCGCCGTGCCGTCGCGAACCACGGCGAAGATGCTCACCTCGTCGTTCACGGCGAAAGACGAACTGGCACTACCGATTCGGCTCCCGCGGTCGGTGATCGCCGCGGTGTCGGCGTTGATCAGGTAGGTGCGTGCGAACCCGTTGGGACTGCGCGCCGTAACGGAGTCCGCGGAGACCGCCACCAAGGTGCCCTGCTGGCTGACGGATTGCGGCGCCGGCGCGGGTTCGGGGGCGTGCTGGCGATAGGGAACGGACGCGCCGACGAAGAACACCAGCGCGGCGGACGCGACCGCAGCGAACATCACCGTCGCAGTGACCGCGGCAAAGATGCGGTTGAACCGGCCGTCGTCCAGATCCGGCTGCCGATGCTTGGAGCCCATGCCCTGGGTCTCGCTTTCCGCGGTCACCACTGTCTTGGCGTCACTGCCGGTGACCACTGTCTTCCGATGCGCTAGAGGTACCCCTAGTTCAACGCCCAGAAACGCGCATCCATACCGGGACCACGACCCAGAACGACGCAAAGGCCGCAAGCGCGATCGCTCCGGCGATCACACCGGCCGTCCTTCCGGACACGGCGTCGAAGATGACGACCGTCGTCGCCGCCATCGCCAGGCCCAACAACAGCAGGCCCGAGTACGCCATCCGGTGTGCGGCGGATACCAGCGATTTGAGTCGGTGCTGCCGGAACAACACGCGGTGCATGCCGACCGGGGCGATCAGCAGCACGGTCGACGACACCGCGCAGGCAACAGCGGCGAGGTACACCATCCGGATGTCGTGGTCGAGCGCCTCGAATCGCTGCTGAAACGGCAGCGTCAAGAGGAAGCCGGTAAGGAGCTGCACGCCGGTCTGTACGACCCGCAGCTCCTGCAACAGGCTGGACCAATTGCGGTCCAGCCGTTCGGTTGGGGTTTCCCTCCGAGCCGACTTATCCCACTGCGCGTCGTCCTCGGGACGGTCGACGTCCACCTCGTGATCATTCCATCTCGAGGTCCGGCTGACGGCGGTCATCGTCGATTCTGCGGACGTGTCGGGCCAGGCGCGGACGCGGGTTGCGCGGAATCGGTCGCCTCATTCACGGCAGCCGACCAAAGACCGGCGGACTGCGCCGTGATCACCCCACTTCACCAGCGATTATTACGAGGATCTACCACTCATTGTTAGCCCGCCGATTTCGTATTACTCTTTGCTCAGGTTGAGTTCACAGCCGTAGGAGACGTCATCGACGCCCGGGCTGCGGCTCGGAGCGACGGCTTTCAGCCAACAGAGCCCATCATCCTGACGTGAGCCTCAGTACGAGTACTTCGACTGATGGAGTCCACCATGTCAATGGCCCCCACGAGAACCCGGAAACCGCCCGCCCATGCCTCGCGGGATCGGGTCCACTTCACCAGCTGCCCCATCAGCCCGTCGACGTTGGTAGTGACGGCTGAGGGCGAGATCGACGCAAGCAACGCGCGCAGCCTCGCGCGATTGCGTCGGGCACGCTCTTGATACCTCCACCAGGCTGATCGTCGACCTACGCGGCCTGCATTTCTTTGGTACCCAAGGGTTTTCGACGCTTCACACCATGAACGTCACCTGTTCGCGCCGCGGCGTGAGCTGGTGCGTGATTCCTGGCCAGGAAGTCGAGAGGCTGTTGCGGATCTGCGACCCCGGCGGCGGTCTGCCCGTCGAGGCCACCCTGGAGAAGGCAGTTGCAGCCGTGGTCCGGGGCCCGCGGAGTCACCTGCGGATGCTGCCCCCCACGTAGAAACTCAACTCGTCGGCGGCTCCGCGTGCGCCTGCGGATGCTCGGCGTGCCAACGCGCTTCCTTCCGGCGCACCCGCATGTGTACGAGGTACACCCATCCACCACCCACGATTGCGGCTACGACCGCCACCACGGCGGCCGTCATGCCGACGGACGGGTGGCCCGATGCGAACGTGGCAAGCGAAACCACCATGGCGACGACGGCGATGGCCAGCAGGATCAGGCCGGGAGCGTTGACGCCGTTCTTCATCGTTTCGCCCGCGTGCTGACGCGTCGTTCGGGCGTGATCAACGGGATCTTTGGAGGTGTCTCCCATCGCACCGCTCCTTTCGATCGGGCCGATTCGCTGACCGGCATCGGTCACGGATCGGCTACCCGGCAAAAGGTGGCCGGAAACGGCGGGTCCGGGATCGTGGACACCGGTTTTCACACCGATTCGACGAGCCGGAATCGGGGTAACGCTGCAGGACGACCTGGAGAGGCAGACGTGAGGCATTCGTAGAGAGGGAGATGCCCGAATGACTGGTCCCGAACATGGAAAGACCGAGGCGGACGTCGACGACGATCCGCACATCGCCCGCTCGCGCGCCGACGGCGAACAGGACGGCTCATACGTCGGGCGCACCGCATCCGACGACGACTTCGACGCCGGCGAGAGCGGCGCAGAGGCCCGCGGGCGGCACCGCCGCTAGCCGGCCGAGAACCGGCCGACGATGGCCTTGCAGAATGCGGGCAGGTCGTCCGGCGACCGGCTGGAGATGAGGTTGCCGTCGACGGCGACTTCCTCATCGACCGGGTGCGCTCCCGCATTGCGCAGGTCGGTACGAAGGCTCGGATACGACGTCAGCGTTCTTCCCTTGACCACACCCGCCTCGACCAGCGTCCACGGCCCGTGGCAGATCACTCCCACGGGCTTGCCCGACTCGACGAAGTCGTGCACGAACGCAATCGCCGATCGGTCCAGGCGAAGCTTGTCGGCATTGACAGTGCCACCGGGTATCACCAGACCGTCGAACTCGTCCACGGCGGCCTCGCCGACCTGCCGATCCACGCGGAATTCACCCGCGGGCTCGAGGTCGTGATCACGCGCATCGATGGACCCCGTCTCGAGCGACAGCAGCTCGGTATCGCCGCCCGCCTGTTGTATGGCCGCCCGCGGTTCCTCGAGTTCGCGGCGCTCGACGCCGTTGGTGGCCAGAATCGCGATGCGTTTGCCTTCCAATACGTTGCTCATGACGTTCGCATTTCCCCGCCCAAATCCGGCCAAACATCGCGCCGGTTACCCCGTCCAGAGGTCGGGTATGCCGTACCCAGTCAACATCGATTCGGGAGGTGGCCGCCATGTCCGCGGCAGACGTTAGACACGAAGAGCGCGATCAGTTGCCGTCCCACGACGCCGCGTCGGGCGGAAGGCACGCCGTCGTCAACTGGGTCCTGGCACTCCTGACCATTCCGGGTGCCATCGCCGTCGTCGCGTACTCCTATCTTCAGGTGATGAGCACGGCCGCCTGCGTCGAACGGACGTGCCGACTGGGACCGGGCGAGTTCGTGTTCGGCCTGATCATGTACGGCACACCCGTGGTGGCCGTCGTGGCGATCGTGCTGTCGTTCTTCACCGCCCGCCGTCCTCGCGGGTTCGTCGTGCCCGCCATCGCGTGGGCATGGCTGGTGATCGCGGCCGCGATTCTGGCTCTGACGTTCGACACGTAGCCGGCACGGACACCCGATGGCATCCGCACCCGCAGTCCTGTTCGACATCGACGGCACCCTGGTGGATTCGAACTATCTCCACGTCCACGCCTGGCAACGCGCGTTCACCGAAGTGGGCCTGGAAATCCAATCGTGGCGCATCCACCGCTGCATC
Source organism: uncultured Actinomycetota bacterium (assembly GCA_963849055.1). Classification (GTDB taxonomy): domain Bacteria; phylum Actinomycetota; class Actinomycetes; order Mycobacteriales; family Mycobacteriaceae; genus Mycobacterium. The sequence continues at coordinate 944,113 of CAWKFI010000004.1, read as the reverse complement.
GGCATGGACGGGTCGTCCCTCGTCGCCGAACTCGCGTCGGACGGCGTCGACGATCCCGCGCGGGTGAAAGATCTACATTCCCGGTTCTACGCCGAGACCGTCGGTCTGCTGCGCCCTCTGCCCGGCGCGCGCGAACTCCTCGACGCCGTGGCCGCCATGGGCCTGCAGGTGGTGCTGGCGACGTCTGCCCCGGAGGACGAATTGGCAATCCTGCGCAAGGTTCTCGACCGCGACGACGTCGTCTCCACGTTGACGTCGTCGGCCGACGTCGACTCCGCTAAGCCCGATCCCGACATCGTGCGCGTCGCCCTCGACCGCGCGGGGGTGGGACCGGAGCGGGCCGTATTCGTCGGTGACACCGTGTGGGACGTGGAGGCCGCTGCCCGCGCTGGGGTGGAATGCCTCTGTCTGCGCAGCGGTGGCATCTCCCAGGCCGAACTCGAGTACGCAGGCGCCACCGCGGTTTTCGACGGTCCGCGCGACCTCGTCGAGCATCTCGGCGACACGCGGATCGACAGGTTGGCCATGTCCAAGACCTGACGGGACCTTACGGGGTTTTTCGTCAGGCCGCGTCGACCGTTGCCGTGCCGCTGGCGATTCCGGCGCGCCTCAGCGCAGCGACCACCAGCACGCGCAACCGCCTGCCGACGTCGAACTGCTTGCCGGGGAGCGTGCGTGCGACCATCCGCAGGTTGACGGTGTCTACGCCGATGCTCTCGACGCCCATCAGCGACGGCTCGTCGAGTAGCAGTTCCGCAAGCCCTTCGTCCTTCATCGCGTTGGCCGAGACGCCGCGGAGAACGTCATTGATGCGGTTGAGGTCGGCGGATGCGGGCACCGGGATGTCGACGACGGCACGTGCCCAATCCTTGGAAAGATTCAGTGATTTCACGATCTGCCCGTTGGGCACCGTGAACACCTCACCGTCACTATTGCGGAGCTTGGTGACGCGCAACGTGACGTCCTCGACCGTTCCGCTCGCATCGTTCGCCGAGCCGGTGATCGTGAGCTGCACCAGATCACCGAAGCCGTACTGCTTTTCGGTGATGATGAAGAATCCACTCAACAGATCCTGGACGATGCGCTGAGCACCGAAACCGAGCGCGGCGCCCAACACGGCGGCCGGCGCCACCAGGGAACCCACCGGAAGGCCCAGCGTGTTGATGATGTCGACCGCGACCACGACGTAGAGAAGCGCGACCAACACCGAGGAGATGACGGACGCAACGGCCTTGCGGTGCTTGACGGTTTCGGATCGAACGGTGGCGCCGACCTCGACATCCTCGTCGAGGCGGCTGCTGATCTTCCCGGCGATCCAGCGGATCACCCGTGTGGCGATCACCGTGCCGATCACCACCAGCACGATGTGTAGCCCGCTGGTGGCGATCCAGTGCCCGAACTGCGACGCGAAGAACGCGTTCCAGGTGTCGCGCACCGGCAGTGCAATGTCTGTGTTCTGCATAGTGTTTCACACAGCAGGAGGCCCGGCTCGTGTCGTCGAGCCGGGCCTCCGCGCTGCCCTACTGCTCAGCTTGCTGGCGGGACTCGTTGGCCTTCACGGCGCCGCGGGCGCTGTCGGCTTCCGCTTCCTTCTTCGCCGCGTCGCGCTGTGCGTCGGCCTTGTCTTGTTGGGCCTGGCCTTCGCGATGAAGGTCCTTGCGATCGGTCACCTTGCCGATGACCTCCTTGGCCTTGCCCTTGACGCCTTCGGTGACGCCTTCAACGGCTTCTTCGATACCGCTGCGTTGAGCCATGACTCGCTCCCTTCTCACTTCAAGGCACCCGATTTCCCGGGCCCGTCGAAGGCCTTCCCGACGCCGCCGGACACCAAACACGATCGAACCCAGCGATCCACGCGACGGCGTTCCGCGCGCTATTTCGAATCAGCTCTTGGCAACGCGCTGAATGAGCGTTCGGGTGCCTTTGTCCAGGATGGCCTGCCTCTGCGCCACGTCTCGGCAACGTGCGGCGCGCTTGACAGCAGCGGCGAGAGTGAGATTCCTCTCATATCCGGTGACGACGCGCGGATCCACGTAGGAACCGCGCGCGACGGCGGGGGTATTGCCGAGCGCCTCCGAGACCTCCTTCATCACCGCCGACTCGACCCGCTTGATCACGGCCTTCGACACCGGCGGGTCCGCGTCGACGAACGCCTCGGCCGCCAAAACCGTGCCGTGCCAGGTGCGTAGGTCCTTGACGCTGTACTCGTCGCCCATCAATTCCTTGAACCGCGCGTTGAGGTCTTCGGCGTGAAGGTCCACCCACCCGCTGACGTCCCTGCACACCAGAAATCTGTCGGTCCGATCTGGTCTGCGCAGCAGTGAGCGGACCGCCTTGACCACTTCGGCGTCTTGCACTTCCAGCGTCCTGCGGACTCCGCTCTTGGCGGGATAGTCGAACGCGACCGCCCCGTTGCGTAGCGAGACGTGTTCGCACAACAACGTCGCCAAGCCGTGGGAGTCGTTCTCCTCGGCGTATTGCTCACCGCCGGAGCGGAAGTAGCCGAGGTCCACCAGATGCAGGGCCAGCGCAAGTACCCGGTCGCGCTCCAGACCGCGACCCCGCAGATCCGCTGCCACCCGCTCGCGCCATTCGGGCAGCAGCTTCGACATCTCCAGTACGCGGTCGAACTTCTCCTCGGCCCGTTCCTCCTGCCAGCGTTGGTGATAGAGGTACTGACGACGGCCCGCCACATCGGTGCCGACGGCCTGGATGTGCCCGTTGGGGTGCGGGCAGATCCACACGTTCTTCCACGCCGGTGGTATCACCAGCTCCTTGATCCGTTGCAGCGTGGCTGGGTCTTCGAGCGGCTTGCCGTCTGGCGCATGGTACGAAAACCCCTTGCCCCGGCGCTTTCGCGTGATGCCGGGGCCGGAGAGTTCGCTACGGCGCAGTCGCATGGGCGAGTAATACCCACGAAACGTCAACTGTCACAGGCATTTGACCGCGGGCAGTATTTCCGCATCCATGTTGCGCTGCATCATCTTCAGCGCCGCATCGCCCAGTTCGGGGATGATGTGCGCGACGGCGTCCTGCGGAACGACCACGTCGAGGTGACGGATGTAGCCGTCCAAGGCGCTGTAGAGGATGCACTGTTCGGTGACCTGACCGGCCAATACGATGCGCGTGGCGTCCAGCTGAGTCAGCAGATACCCCAGTGTGGTGGCGTAGAAGGCGCTGTGGCGGACCTTCGTCAGGAATGGCAGGTCGGCGCTCGGCACGATCGGCTCGACGAGTTCGGGCCTCGCGCCGTTCAGAGCGGACTGCACCACCTCTTCGCGGCCGGCGCTGAAGTCACCACGGTTGTCGTTGACGTAGATGAGTTCGACGTCGTCCCGCTCACGCGCCTCGGCGATCAACTGGGCCATCGGGTCGATCACCTTCGCCACGTTCGCGGCCAGTGCGTCGGCGTCGGGATGGTCGTAGGTGTTCAGCATGTCGATGACCAATACGGCGGTGGTAGTCACCTCTTGGGGATACCCGCCACCGGTCGGCCAAACTACCGGCGCCGCCGTTAGACGTGCCGCAGTACCGGCTGAGATTCCGCGCCGCTGGTGGTCGCGATGAAGTCGTCGATGAGGTCGACCACCTCGATGGGCGCCTCGACGTGTGCGAAGTGCCCGACGTCGGGTAGCACCTCGACCCGGCAGTCCGGCCTGGCCTCCAGAGCGGAGTAGGCGTGGTCAACCGGGATGATGGTGTCCTGTTCGCCCCAGATGGCCAGGGTCGGCAGATCGGCTCGCAGATTCAACCGGTTCAGCGCGCTCACCGATTGGCCGCGGTAGTCGACCACCGAACGCAACGTACGGAGGAACGCGGCCCTGGTCTCCGGGTCGGAGAACGACGAGTAGGCGTTCCAGATCTCCGCGCCGCGCGGCGAACGCAGACCCAGCGAACTGAGCCAGCCCCGCACCGAGTTCCCTGCGCGAAGCACCGGCGACGGTGCGATGACCGGCATGATCAGTTCGGCGCCGGGCGCGGCCAGTAGCCGCAGAATCCAGCCGACGTCTGGCCCGAGCCCCCCGCTGCTGATCAGAATCAGGCGGCGGCAGTAGTCCGGATGCTGGTACAGGAACTGCATGGCGATCCCGCCACCGAGCGAATGGCCGACGACGGTGGCCGATTCGACGCCCAGCTCGTCGAGCAGATCGCGGAGCCCGACGGCGAATGCGCCCAGCGAATAGTCGGTGCGCGGTTTGGACGATCGTCCGTGTCCCAGCAGGTCGGGGGCGATCACCCGGTACTTCTTGGCGAGGTGAGGCATGACCGCACGCCACGTCTCCGAGCTTCCGGCCATGCCGTGGATCAGCAGCAGCGCCTCGCCTTCGCCCTCGTCGCGGACCGCGAACTGCTCGCCGTGAATGTCGATGAACTTGGGTTCTGTCATTGCAGCCTCCCTATCCCCTTGCCACGAGACTACCGGCGGGTAACTTTCCCAGTCCACATTTGCCCTGGAATGCGTGCGCTCAGTGTGAGCTGGGTAACGTCACCCTCATGAAGTTGATCTCGCCCACTGACTCGATGTTCCTGATCGGCGAATCGCGGGAGCATCCGATGCACGTCGCGGGATTGCAACTGTTCGAGCCGCCGAGTGACGCCGGTCCGGACTTCGTCCGTGATCTCTACGAGGCGATGATCAAGCGCGACGACTTCCAGCCGACGTTCCGCAAACACCCTGCGAGGCTGTTCGGTGGTATCAGCAACCTCGCCTGGACGTTCGACGACGACGTCGACCTCGACTACCACGTGCGCCGGTCCGCGCTGCCGCGGCCCGGCCGGGTGCGGGATCTGCTGGAGCTGACGTCGCGGTTGCACGGCACGCTGCTCGACCGGCACCGGCCGCTGTGGGAAACCCATTTCATCGAAGGCCTGCAGGACGGGCGCTTCGCCGTCTACGCGAAGTTCCACCACTCGCTGATCGACGGCGTCTCCGCGCAGCGGCTCACGATGCGATCGATGACGCCGAACCCCGAGGACCGCGAGATGCGGGTGCCGTGGACGCTCGGACCGACGGCGGGTAGCAAGGAGCCTGCCCAATCGCGGTCGACGCTACGGTCCGTCATCGATACCGCGGGAATGCTTGCCGCACTTGGGCCTTCGGCGTTGACCGTGGCGCGCGCGGCGTTGCTCGAACAGCAGTTGACCCTTCCGTTCCGGGCACCCAAGACGATGTTCAACGTGCCCATCGGTGGCGCGCGCCGCGCAGCTGCGCAGTCGTGGCCGCTCGCCCGCATCAAGGGCGTGAAGAACGCCACGGGAGCGACCGTCAACGACGTCGTGCTGGCGATGTGTGCGGGTGCGCTACGCGCCTACCTCAGCGAGCAGGAGGCGCTGCCCGACAGTCCGCTGGTCGCCATGGTTCCCGTCAGCCTGCGCACTGCGGACGATCAGGACGCCGGCGGAAACATGGTCGGCACGATCCTCTGCAACCTGGCCACAGACGTCGAGGATCCCGCGAAGCGGCTCGATGCGATCAGTACGTCGATGCGCGAGAACAAGAAGGTGTTCAGCGAGCTTCCGCGCACGCAGGCCCTGGCATTGTCGGCATTCCTCAGCTCGGGCGTCGCCTTCGGCCTCGTGCCCGGCTTGGTCGCGTCGACGCCACCGCCGTTCAACATCGTCATCTCGAACGTGCCCGGCGCGCGAGAACCGATGTACTGGAACGGCGCCCGCCTCGACGGCAACTACCCACTGTCCATCGCGCTGGACGGCCAGGCGCTGAACATCACGCTGACGAACAACGCCGACAACCTCGACTTCGGGCTCGTCGGCTGCCGGCGCAGTGTGCCCCACCTGCAGCGCCTGCTGGGGCATCTGGAGGATTCACTGGCCGACCTGGAACGTGCGTGCGGACTCTGAATTCCGTTGTCTCCGTGGAGGCCTCAGAGTTCAAAGGGCGTCAGTACTTGCCGAAGGCCAGCACGACGTTGTATCCGCCGAACGCAAACGTACTGCTCAACGCGTACCGGTAATCGGCCTTCCTGGCCTGCCCGCTGACCACGTCGAGATCGATCCGCTCGTCGAGCTCCTTGAGGTTGAGCGTCGGAGGCACGATGCCGTCCCGCAGCGCCAGCACGGTCAGCACCGCCTCGATGGCGCCCGCAGATCCAAAGGTGTTGCCCAACGCGGCCTTCGGTGCGTACACCGCGGGCCGGTGGCTGCCGAACGCCTTCCGCAGCGCGGTGGCCTCGACGAGGTCGCCGTCGACGGTGCCTGCGGCGTGGGCATTCACGTGGTCGATGTCATCGGGCGCCAGGCCGGCGAGCTCCAACGTTCGCATCAGAGCGTGGGTCTCTTGTTCGGCTTCCGGGTCGGAGAACAACATGTCGTAGCCGTCGGACGTGGTGGCGGCGCCAAGCACGCGGGCCAGGATGTGTGCACCCCGCGCCTTCGCGTGTGCTTCCGTCTCCATGACCATCAGCGCGCCGCCCTCGCCGAGCACCATGCCGGTGCGGTTCCGGTCGAAGGGTCGGCATGCGCCGATCGGATCGTCGTTGTCGGTGGACAGGACGCCCTCGGTCTGGGCGTACGACGCGATGGGCACGGCTTCGATGTGGGATTCCACGGCGCCGCAGATCACGATGTCGGCGTCACCGAAGATGATCTGTCGCCATGCCTCGGCGACGGCGCTTGCCCCTGAGGCGTGGGCCATCATCGGCGCCGAGACGCCGCCACGCGCGCCACGGTCCAGTCCGACCGCGGCCGCGGGTCCGTTGGGCATGAACATCTGGACGAACAGCGGGGATACCGCCTTCAGACCGCGTTGGCGCATGTCGTCGTAGGCGAAGATGAGCTCTTCGGTGCTGCCCAATCCGGTGCCGATCGACACCGCTAGGCGGGTCGGGTCGACCTCGGGCGATCCGCTGTGTGCCCACGCCCGACGGCCCAGGAGCAGCGCCATCTTCTGCAGATAGGACAGTCGTCGCAGTTCCACGCGGGTCAGTTCGCTGTCGAAGTTCTCGAGCAACTTGCCACCGATGCGGGCAGGCATGCCCAGCTCCTCGACGAACGGTTCGGTCAGCGGACGGATGCCGCTGCGGCCGTCGATCAGTGCCGTCCAGGTCTCCTCGGCGTCGGCCGCCAGCGCACTGGTCATCGCGACACCGGTGATGACAACGTCAGGAAGTTCGCCTCGCATCAAGCCGCCTGTTCAAGTGTCGATTTCACGGGGGCCGCGCGGTCGACCCCGGGGATCAAATTTACCGAGTCACGCTCCGGCCCGCCGCACAGCCTGGGTTGCACGGCAAACACGAAGCTGCGGTGGGCTACCCCATTTGCGACGGCGCAATCAGATTGGCCGACGGTGCAACCAGACTGGCTAGGTGCAGCAGTTGGGGTCCAGTACCGCGCACAGCGCTCCGAGGGCGTCGCGGTGCGCGCGGTGATAGACGTTCATGCCGCGACGTTCGGATTCGACGAGTCCCGCCCGCCGGAGTTGGGTCAGGTGGTGACTGACCGTCGACTCGGTCAAACCCAACGCGACGGCGAGGTCACCGCTGTTCTCCTCGCCGGCCGACGAACTGAACAAATAGGACATGATCTTCACGCGGGCAGGATCTGCGAGCGCCTTCAGCCGAAGCGCGACGTGCAGCGCGTCGTCATCGCTCATCGGGCCTGCCGCGACGGGCGCGCAGCAGACGGGCGCGGACATGTCGATCGTCGGCAGCGTCTTGGGCACATCACCGATTCTGCCGAGTGCATTGACATAAGTCAAAAAGGTGGGCATTCTGACGGTGGTGCACCAATTCGACATAAGTCACACACGTACATAACTCACAGACCTAGGAAGGCTCACCCATGTCCCGGATGCAACTCGCGCTGAACGTCGACGATCTCGACGAGGCCGTCGCGTTCTACTCCAAGCTGTTCAATGCCCAGCCCGCCAAGCTCAAGCCCGGCTACGCCAACTTCGCGGTGGCCGAACCGCCGCTGAAGCTGGTTCTCTTGGAGAACCCCGGCAAGGGCGGCACCATCAACCACCTCGGCGTCGAGGTCGAGTCCAGCGAGACCGTGCATGCCGAGATCGCCAGGCTCACCGAAGCGGGTCTGTTCACCGACGAGGAAATCGGCACCACGTGCTGCTTCGCCACCCAGGACAAGGTCTGGGTCACCGGGCCCGCCGGGGAGAAGTGGGAGGTCTACACCGTGCTGGCCGATTCCGACACGTTCGGCACCAGCCCCGGGCACCTCGACGACTCCGCCGCCGGCGAGGGCGGCGTCTGCTGCGGCGGCACAGCGGCAGCCGACGGCGAGAAGGTGACCTCGGGCTCGTCCTGCTGCTGACGGCGGACCCGCGCCATGCCCCATACCGGGCGCTATGCGCAATCTCCACGCCAGGGCTGCGGATACCGGCTCACCGCCAGAATTCGCAGCCCTGGCGTAGAAAACGCGCATAGGAAGCGGAGAGGGACAGTGCGGGGAGTGCTTGGTCGTTCACCAGGTGTTGGCTTGTGCACTGATTCGACATCGGTCAATATCGACGGGTGTCTAAGTCGGAACTGCCGGTGATCGTCGCTTCCGGCTGCGTCATCGCCCCGCTTGCCCGCGAGCCGCTTTCCGCCGAGGCGGCAGTCGAGTTGGCCGCCAAGCTCAAGGCGTTGTCCGACCCGGTGCGGTTGCGGCTCCTCAGCGTGGTGGCCAGCCATGCGGGTGGAGAGGCGTGCGTCTGCGACCTGTCGGTCGGAATCGAACTGACCCAGCCGACCATCTCCCATCACCTCAAGGTGCTGCGCACCGCCGGTCTGCTCGACAGCGAGCGACGCGGTTCCTGGGTGTACTACCGCGTGGTTCCCGATGCGCTGCAACAACTTTCACTGCTACTGAACACCGAGACCATGGCGAGCCAGTGACCAGCGGCCCCGTACCCCTCCCCCGGCGACTGCTCGCAGAGTTCACCGGTACCGCCCTCCTGGTGACGGTGGTGGTGGGTTCTGGCATTGCGGCACAACAGCTCTCGCCGGGCGACGTGGGGTTGCAACTGTTGGAGAATTCCACTGCGACGGTGTTCGGTCTGGCGGTCCTGATCTTGTTGTTCGGTCCGGTGTCGGGTGCCCACTTCAATCCCGTCGTGTCCGCAGCCGACTGGCTGCTGGGCCGCCGCAGCGGCACCGGGATCAGCGCCAGTCACGTTGCCTCCTACAGCCTCGCCCAGATCGCTGGAGGCGCCGCAGGCGCGATTCTGGCCAACATCATGTTCGACCGGCAGGTGTTCGAGATCGCCACCAAGCAGCGCGTCACGACGGGCCATCTGGTCGCGGAAGTGGTTGCCACCGCTGGACTCATCGCGTTGATCTTCGCGTTGGCCCGAAGCGGGCGCGCGGCTCTCTCAGCCGCAGCGGTCGGGGCATACATCGGTGCGGCGTACTGGTTTACCAGCAGCACGTCATTCGCCAACCCCGCCGTCACCATCGGCCGGATGTTCTCCGACACCTTCGCGGGCATCGCTCCAAGCTCCGCGCCAGGCTTCGTCGCCGCCCAACTCATCGGCGGCCTGGTCGGTTTGGCGCTTCTCGTCGCCCTCTATCCCGATGCCGCCGCGACCGCGGACGACGTCGTCATTCCACACCCGGCGGAGACCCGATGAGCCAACCCATGCACACGCCGTCCGTCCTCTTCGTCTGCGTGAAGAACGCCGGCAAGTCACAGATGGCGGCGGGGCTGATGCGCAAGGCCGCCGGCGACGCCGTGCGGGTGTACTCGGCAGGCACCAAGCCCGGCGGTGCCGTCAACGGGCTTTCCGCACAGGCACTGGCCGAGGTGGGCGTCGACATCACCGGAGAGACACCCACGCTCGTCGACCCCGAGCTCATTCGTGGCGTCGACGTCGTCGTCACGCTCGGACGCGAAGCCCACGTCGACCCCGTTGCGGGAACCCTGTTCGAGACGTGGGACACCGACGAACCGTCCGAGCGGGGCATCGAGGGCATCGAACGCATGCGGCTGGTGCGCGACGACATCGCCACCCGCGTCACCGATCTGCTCGACCGGATCAGTTCCCGACGTAGCCCGAGCCAAGGTTGACGATGTTGCAGTAGGCGCCCGTTCCGGCGGCCTTGGGAGCGTTGTTGGTGTGCGAGACGATCGTCCGCCCGCCTGCCGAGACCTTGCACGTGATGGACCCCGGTTCACCGCCGGGATGAATGCCGGTGAACGTCAGCGAACGCGCGCTTCCGGCGTACTCGAACGCCGTCGACCACGGTAGACCCGCAATCTCGACCACTGGCTCGTCGTTGGCGCCGAAGTACGAGACCTGGACGCCCTCGCCGAAGGTCCCGGTCAGCTCGAACACGATCGGAATCGACGCGGACGCCGTCCCGGGAGTTGCCAGCAGCAAGCCCCCACCCAGCGTGACGGCAGCCAACAGCCTGCCCAACCGACCTGCAACGGAATGAACCCCCATGCGTGGATTACAGCACCGCCCATGAACTTCCGTGCGGCGATCCGGTGAAATCCACGTGTTGCGACACGGTCACGGATGCATACCCATTCAGGCATCAGTAGTCACTGCAGCCCCAATGATCACTATCGTCACATCAGCCAACTGCTGACGTCAATGCGACGTCCCGCCCCGGAAGGTGTGACATGTCGCCGCGTCCGCGAATCGCTTCGGTATCGATGGCGTCGGCGGCGGTGATCGGGCTCAGCGTCGCAATGGGCGTCGCGCCACTGGCGTCCGCCGAGCCGTGCGAGGGCGCTGCCGCTGCCGCACAACCACTTCCGAATCAGGCCTTCGAGATTCCGAGTCCGTCCCGGCTGGCCCCGTTCAACCGCCCGATCGGCCACAAGCCCGTCGGCGCGAACGACGCATCACCCCTACCCAAACTCGGCCTGTTGCCCGCGCTGCTCAAGGCGCTCACCCCGGCCTCCCGCGCCGCGCCCGTCCAACAGCAAGCAGCGGTGGTGCCCGCGCCCAATCCCGGCGGCGCAGCCACCGCGCAAGCCCCGGCGCCGCAACCGGCCGCGGCGCCGGCACCCGCCCCGAGCGGTCCGCCAGGGACCTCGATCGTGGGATGGGTGACCGGGCCGGACAGCCCGAATCAGACCATTCAGCGCTTCGCGATCACCGGGACCGACCTCGGGATCATGTGGGACAACGGCGATCCCGTCAATCGCCAGGTGCTCATGGCCTTCGGCGACACCAACGGCTACTGCGGGATTCCCGGTAAGCAGTGGCGATACAACGCGCTGTTCCGCAGCCAGGACGGCGCCCTCTCGAAGACGGTCGCGGTGCCGGACGGCGTTGTCGGCAACAAGTACTCCGGGTCACCGGTGTGGCGTGCGGGCATCTCCAAGCAGATCATCAACAGTATCGGTCAGGCGCCCGAGGAGACCGGCATCATTCCGACCGCAGGCGTCGCGGTCGGCAATCACCAACTCCTCAACTTCATGTCCATCAGGGACTGGAACAGCCCCGGCTCTTGGTCGACGAACTTCTCCGCGATCGCGATGTCGTCCGACAACGGCGAGACGTGGGGCGTCTACCCCGGAACCGTCCGCACCCCAAGCGCGGGTAACGAGAACTTCCAGATGGGGGCGTTCCTCAAGCCCGGACCCGGCGATCCCTACCTGTACACGTTCGGAACACCGAACGGGCGCGGCGGTTCGGCGTACGTCGCGCGGGTAGCCCCGAACTTGGTGCCCGACCTCACCAAGTACGAATACTGGAACTCCGACAACGGATCCTGGGTGCCCGCCAACCCGGCGGCCGCGACACCGGTGATCCCCGGGCCCGTCGGCGAAATGTCCGTCCAATACAACACGTATCTCAAGCAATACCTGGCGCTCTACGGCAACGGCGCCAACGACGTCGTGATGAGGACGGCGCCGACGCCGCAAGGACCGTGGAGTCCCGAGCAGTTGCTGGTGCCGTCGATGCAGATCCCCGGCGGCATCTACGCGCCGTTCCTGCACCCGTGGTCGACGGGCAAGGAGCTGTATTACAACTTGTCGCTGTGGTCGGCGTACAACGTGATGTTGATGAAGACGGTGCTGCCCTGACCTGCGGGCCATCGAGTCGAACGTCATGCCCCGCGTGGGGGGTACATGATGACTGCAACACCGATCAGGCAGATGAGTGCTCCCGTGATGTCCCATCGGTCTGGCCGAAATCCGTCGAGCGCCATGCCCCACAGCAGCGATCCGGCGACGAAGATGCCTCCGTAGGCCGCAAGGATGCGGCCGAAATTCGCGTCGGGTTGCAAGGTGGCGACGAAACCGTACACGCCGAGCGCGACGACGCCAGCCCCCATCCAGGCCCAGCCGCGATGCTCCCTCACACCCTGCCAGATCAGCCATGCGCCGCCGATCTCGGCAACAGCGGCCAGGGCAAAGAGCAAGATCGAACGGGCCACGGTCATGGCCAACACCCTACGAGTCCACTGACGGCAGTGAGCGATTGGATGATCCCACCCGCTTGGGTTCTGCCACTACGTCGCGAGCCGAGCAGGGCGGAGCAGGTATCCGCAACCAGCAATCGTAGTGACACGAATCGCGACGCATGCGGCCACCCGCTCCCGCACTGTTCGGGACGTCGATGGACTCACAATCGTGGCTGAGATGTCTTCGAGGGCAGGGCATCGACCTCGGAATCCGATGCGCACCCACACCCGCCATCGTCACCGCAGCCGCGCTTGTTGCGGGCGCGGACGATCCACACCGCCGCCGCCGCGACACCGACGACCAGCAAGCCGATCCACACCGAAATGAAGCAAGGGTCACTGAGCATTGCCAGACCACCGCCGAGAATGCCCCCAGCGGCGACCAGCGGCAGGGCGCAGCACCCCACGCACGCGACAGCGGCCAGGCCGAACGCCGAAAGCCCCCACCGCCTTCCGCTTCGCGCGAACGGCTTAGGCATCCGGACCCCCAAGAGGAATGGTCGCGGTGAAGGGCATTGGGCAGCAGGGGCTCTCGGCGCAGGCGATGAGATCGTCGCAGCCCGCGTCGAGGGCAGCCCGCAAGGTGTCTCGGACTGCCGTGAGCTCGACGAGTTTGGCATCGACCTCGGCCAGCTTGATGCGGGCGCGTGCTTGCAGCCCGGCATCTGAGCGGCGGTGCGGACGTAGGGCGCCGACCTCCAACAGGTCGGCCACTTCGTCAAGGGTGAACCCCATCCGTTGTGCTGCCTTGATTATGCGCAACACCGTGACCGCTTCGGGTGGATAGAGGCGGTGTCCGCCGAGGGTTCGGTCTGGTTCGTGCAGCAAGCCGCGACGCTCGTAGTAGCGCAGCGTTTGTATGTTCACCCCGGCAGCCTCGGCGACCTGTCCACTGCGCAATCCGATCTCAGACATCGCCGTGGACCGTCTTGATGCCAACCACGCTGAGAATCCGCTCTTGGAGGGCGTCCAGCACGTCGACGTGGTCCGTGGGAACCGCGATCCGCATCAAAAGCCCATCTGCTGCATGCTCGAAATTGAACCGGAAGAACGAGCAGCAGGTGGTCTCGCGCTCGGCGAGATTGCGCGCTGTGGATTCGCTTTCCGGCGAGACCATCAGGTCCAGCCGCGTCGCCCGTGTTCGGGTCGAGCGCTGCACCGCGATCCGGAAGAAGTCGTCGAACTCGGCCACGCGCAGGGGCTGCTCGACCGTGGGCAGTGTGCACGCCGGTGAAACCCACCCGCTGGTGCCGCTCGGCTTCGTCATAAGCCCAGGTTAAACCCGTACCCAGGTACAGGATGCAACCCCGAAGAGGGATCGTTACCTGCTGAAATCTGGTGGAGCTAGGGAGAATCGAACTCCCGACCTTCTCGATGCGAACGAGACGCGCTACCAACTGCGCTATAGCCCCTTGTGCCGGAAGCACAGGTTACCAGTGACCTCGCCGAGCCAGAAAATCTACTGGCCCGCGGCGCGCGGCAACGGATAGTCCGCGGCATACGGGGCGTAGTCGAGATGCTCGAAGATCGGATCTTCGTCGTCGATCTCCAGCACGACCGCACCGGGGCGGCGCAGCCGGGACGGCACGACGTCGAACTCGCTGTCCTGGGTGCTCTCGACCCCGAGCCGCGCGCGTGCCAACCTCTTGGCGCGACGGCGGCGCACCTGCTCTTCGATGCGGGTCTGCCGGCGCAGATAGCCGAGGTAGAGGACGGTGAACGCGCCGATCGCCCCGCACGCCCACCACAACGTCGGCAACACCACGAACGCGGCGGCGGCCGACCCCACCAGCAGCACCGCCAAGGTCAACAGCATCCGCTTGCGGAACCGAAACTTCCGCGCGCTCACCGCGGCGGCCGTCTTGGACTCGTAGCGCCTACGTCGAGCCGCGGAGATGGAGTCGGCCGCATCGAGGTCGGCGTCCGACGGAGCTTCCAAACCGGACGAGTCGTCGACGTACTCGTAGTCGTGCTCGGTGCCGTCCTCTTCGAGTGGCTCGAAGACGTCCGTGGTGTCCTCGGCTTCGAGCTGTGGCTCGACGGCCTCGTCCTCGGCTTCAGCTTCGGCTTCGAACTCGGGCTCGACCGCTTCGTCGGCGTCGACCTCGGACAGATCGTCGATGGAGAAGGTCCGCGTGTTGTCGTCCAGGTCCAGGGGCAGCTGCGGATCCCCGGCGTAGTCCTCGACCGGCGGCGCGTCGGATAGCCCGATTGGCAGAGCGCCCGAGTCCTCCTCGACGATGTCGACGTCGAGGTAGTCGGGTTCGGTCTGCACGGTGGCAGCAGCCAGCACGACGGGCCGCCGCGCATCCGCGTCGTCCTGCGCCTCGTCATCCCCGTCGAGATCGTCGTCCAGCTCATCCTCGGAATGTCGCCAGTGCGGATCGCTGTAGTGACCGGCTGCCGGACCGGTGCGGCGAAGCAATCGCGACGCGCGTCCGGTGTTGAGCACGCGGGTGGCCAGGGCGACGTCACTGGTGCGACGTACGGTGTCCCGCTTGCTGATCAACATGGGAACGAGCACGAAGAGCCAGAGCACGACGAGTGAAATCCACAGGAGGGATTGGGGGATGCTTGGCATTTCGCCGGCTCCTTTCCCCTTCAGGCTAGGTCTGTGACCAGCGCACCCGGGGGCGACGCGCCGAGGTCAATTACACACCTGTAATTCACCCGTGACAAGCACATTAGCCCCACAAGTCACATCTGCAACATCACTCACGCCCAGGCGGCGCGCCCCGCATGGACCAGACGTGCCGTCGCCGACCCCTCGAGCTCCTCGACCGTGATCGCCACCAGAAGGTGATCGCGCCACGCTCCGTCGACCTCCAGGTAGCGCTTCAACAACCCCTCTTCGCGGAAGCCGACCTTGGCCAGCACCGCCCGGCTGGCGGCGTTCTCGGGGCGCACCGTCGCCTCGATGCGGTGCAACATCACCGGCCCGAGGCCGTGGTCCAGCCCCAGCGCGAGTGCGGCCGTCGCCACCCCACCACCGGTCACCGACTTCGCGACCCAGTAGCCGATCCACGCCGAGCGCAGCGCCCCGTGCGTGACGTTGCCGATGGTGAGCTGTCCGCAGAACTCGCCGTCCAGTTCGATCACGTACGGCAGCATCCGCCCCCGTCGCGCTTCGGCTCGCAGCCCCGAACAGATCGACGGCCACGACGAAATTGCATGCCGCACTTCCCAATTCACCTCGGCGACCGGCTCCCACGGCTCGAGGTGGGCACGGTCAGCTAGCCGCAGCCGGCTCCACTGGGCGCCGTCGCGCAGCCGCACCGGCCGCAACCGCACCAGTCCGGCCCGCACCCGAATCGGCCCGACGGCTTTGGGCCAACCCGGATGGATGGATGCCGAGCGCAGAAAGCTCACGCCGCACCGCTCCGTCCCTCAGCCACGTTGGGCCAGGAAGGCTACGTCGACGATCTCACCGGTGCGGACCTGCTCGGCCTCGCTGGGGACGATCACCAGACAGTTCGCCTCGGCGAGCGTGGCCAGTAGATGCGACGAGGCACCGGGCGCACCGCCAAGCGCCTGCACCAGATACTCGCCGGTGTCCTGGTCGCGCATCAGCTGTCCGCGCAGGTACCCGGTGCGCCCGGCCACCGAGCTGATCGGCGACAACGTGCGCGCCTGTACGACACGCCGCAACGGCTGCCGCTTGCCGAGCGACATCCGAATCAACGGCCGCACCATCACCTCGAACACCACCAACGCACTCACCGGATTGGCGGGCAACAGGAACACGGGAACGCCGTCGCGGCCCAACTGCCCGAAGCCCTGCACCGAACCGGGGTGCATCGCGATCCGGGCGACCTCCATCTCCCCCAGCTCGGAGAGCACCGCACGCACACTCTCGGCCGCCGCCCCACCGACACCGCCGGCGATCACCACCACCTCGGCGCGGCTGAGCTGGCCCTCGACGACGTCGCGCAACTCCGTGGAATCGGTGTCGACGATGCCGACGCGATTCACCTCGGCTCCAGCGTCGCGACCGGCCGCCGCCAACGCATAGGAGTTGACGTCGTACACCTGACCGTTGCCTGGCGTGCGGGAGATGTCGACCAGTTCCCCGCCGACGCACATCACCGACAGCCGTGGCCGCGGGTGGACGAGTACGCGCTCGCGCCCGACCGCGGCCAGCAGGCCGACCTGGGCCGCACCGATGATCGTCCCCGCACGTACCGCTACGTCGCCGGGCTGAACGTCGTCGCCCGTGCGCCGGACATAGGCTCCCGATCGCACGCTGCGCAGCACGCGCACCCGCGACTCCCCGCCATCGGTCCAGCGCAGTGGCAGCACCGCGTCCGCAAGTGTCGGCATCGGGGCGCCCGTCTGCACCCTGGCCGCCTGACGTGGCTGCAGGCGGCTGGGCGTACGCGTACCCGCCTCGATCAGACCCATCACGGGAAGGCTGACCTCGCGGTCACCGGCGTCGTCGGCATCGTCACCGGGGTCGGCGCCAAGGACGTCGACGCTGCGGACGGCGTACCCGTCGATGGCGGCCTGGTCGAAGCCGGGCAGCGGCCGTTCGGTGACGACTTCCTCGGCGCACATCAATCCCTGCGCCTCGGCAATGGCCACTCGCACCGGCCTCGGAGCCACCGCGGCAGCGGCTACCCGAGCCTGTTGCTCCTCCACCGAACGCACAGTGCGCCTTTCTGCAGTCCCATGGCCCGCGGCGCGCCCGTCAGTGCCGTGATCAGCGTGCGCCCAGCCCTAATCGCTCGACCAACCAGCGCCGCAACTCCGGCCCGTAGTCGTCGCGTTCCAACGCAAAGTCAACCGCAGCCTTCAGGTAGCCGCCGGGATTTCCCAGGTCGTGTCGAGAACCACGATGCACCACGACGTGGACCGGATGGCCCTCGTCGATCAACAGGGCGATGGCGTCGGTCAGCTGAATCTCGCCTCCGACGCCCGGTTGCACCCGCCGCAGCGCATCGAAGATCGCGCGGTCCAGCACGTAGCGACCCGCAGCGGCGTAGGGCGACGGGGCGTCCTTCGCCTTCGGCTTCTCGACCATCCCCTTGACGCGCAACACGTTTGGATTCGCGGCGTCCGGCACCACCTCGACGTCGAACACGCCATAGGCACTGATCTCGTCGGGCGGCACCTCGATGGCGCACAGCACCGAACCGCCGCGCTTGGCCCGCACCTTCGACATGGTCTCGAGCACGCCCGTCGGCAAGACCAGGTCGTCGGGCAGCAGCACCGCGATGGCGTCCTCGTCGGGCAGCAGCTTCTCTTCGACGCATCCGATGGCATGGCCGAGGCCGAGCGGCTCGCGCTGAACCACCGATTCGACCTTGATCAGTGCGGGCGCCCGGCGCACCTTCTCCAGCATCACGTGCTTGCCGCGGGCCTCCAGCGTGCCCTCCAGGATCAGGTCCTGGACGAAGTGCGCGACGACGCCGTCCTTGCCCTCGGAGGTGACGATGATCAGGCGTTCGCCACCGGCTTCTGCGGCCTCGGCGGCCACCAGTTCGATTCCGGGCGTGTCGACGACCGGCAGCAACTCCTTCGGCACCGTCTTGGTCGCCGGCAGGAATCGCGTCCCCAGACCGGCGGCGGGAACGACCGCCGTGCGCGGAATCGGTACCTCGGCCGTTGTCGTCATCGTTCACACCCTAACGTCAACACCCCTGTTGGACCCTTCGAGCCCGACATGTCCTGTGAAGGTCCGTCGCCGGATGTCATGGTGGGTTCGTGGATCGGACGACGAAGGCGGAATTGCGCAAGAGCGTGCTGGCGGCACGTCGCCTGACGTCGCCCGAGCAACGGCGCGCGGAGGCCGATGCGCTGCGCGAACACCTCCCCGCACTGGTGTGCGCCGGGCAGACGGTCTGCGCCTACGTGCCGGTGGGTTCCGAACCCGGTTCGCCGGAGATGCTCGATGCGCTGGTCGCGCTCGGCGCGCGTGTTCTGCTGCCCGTGGCCCGCGAGGACGAGGCGGGCGTGCCGCAGCCGCTGCAGTGGGGTGAATACCGCAGCGGAGCTCTGGTCGACGCGCGTTTCGCGCTGCGCGAGCCGCAGCCGCCCTGGGGAAATGCCGAAACGATCGCCGACGCGGCGGTGATCCTCGTCCCGGCCCTGGCGGTGGACCGGGCCGGCGTTCGGTTGGGCCGCGGCGCCGGTTTCTACGACCGGTCGCTGGGGTGGGCGGATCCGGCGGCGAAGCTGATCGCGGTGGTCCGCGACGACGAGTTGGTCGACCGGCTGCCCGGCGAGGAGCACGACGTGCGGATGACGCATGCGCTCACGCCGGGGCGAGGCCTCGTCGCGCTCGGTGGGGGCGTCTAACAGCTGGCGAGCACCTCGGCCATCGCGCGGCTCTCCTTTTCCGAGACCCACAATCCGTAGGCGGTCTTCACCGCCACCTGGCGGGCGACGAACTCGCAGCGATATCCCACGTTCGGCGGCAGCCAACTCGCCGCGTCGCGAAATGCCTTGTCGAAATTGCCCTGAGCGCTGACGGCCAGCAGGTTGCGCGGATCGTTCGCGAAGTCGCGGCGGCGCTGGGCGTCCCAGTCGCGGGCGCCCTTGTACCAGGCGTCTGCCAGCGATACGACGTGGTCGACCTGCACGGCGTCGGAGGTTCGTGGACCGCGAACGAACGCGATGGTCTCGCCGCGGTAGGGGTCGTGCAGCGTGCCACTCTGCGCGAAGCAGGTGCCGGGCCGCACGACGAGGTCCGCCAGGTCGCGGCGCAGGACGTCGTCGCGGGTGTTGCAGCCGTTGTGGCCGAGTTCGACGTCGACGTCGTCGCTCCATGCCTCGCCGAACCGGGACCGCACGAAGTCCCGGTGCTGGTCCCAGCCCTTCACCGGCAATCGGCGAAGGTCGTCGTGACCTGGTCGTATTCGCACGTCCCCCGGGACGACGGCGCACCGGGCGGCGGCGCCAGACGTCGAGTCGGAACGGACATGGAGCCAGACGGACAGGGCCACGACGATCGCGACGATCGCCGCGAGAACGGGAATGACGCGGCCCACGTAGCGGTTCTAGCACTTGCGCCGGTAGAGTGCTAAGAAGTTTGACCACCTCGGAGGTTTCAGTGCCGACCTATTCCTACGCTTGTACCGACTGCGAGAACCGTTTCGACGCAGTCCAGGCGTTCACCGACGATGCGCTGACCACGTGCCCCAAGTGCTCCGGACGGCTGCGCAAGCTGTTCGGTTCCGTGGGAGTCGTGTTCAAGGGCAGCGGTTTCTACCGCACCGACAGCCGCGAGGCGGCGAAGAGTGCGAGCACCGCTTCGTCCAATGGTTCGGCGAAGAGCAGCGAGTCTTCGGGCTCGTCCTCGTCGTCCTCCTCGGATTCGTCGAGCTCCACGTCGTCGAGCTCTTCGAGTTCCAGCTCGTCGAACGGATCGAGCTCGAGTTCGTCCAGCAGCGCCGCCCCGGCCGCCGCCAGCTCGTAGCCGAAGTTATCCACAGGCCCGGCCGTCGCCGGGCGTCGATCGGCAGCTCGCCCACTTAACGTGGGCGCATGGGGGAATCACTCAATCCCACGCCGGCCAGTCGGCTTGCGCAGGCGTTGCGGCCGGACTGGACCCGGACCACGACGGCGCGTCGCGTTGCGGCCGGAGCCCTCGTCGTATTGGCCGGGGTGGCCGCGCTTCGGCCCGACCCGGCCGACGGACGCGCCGACGTCGTCGTCTTCGCCCATGACCTAGCGCCCGGCGTCGAGCTCACCGCGGCCGACGTGCGTGTCGAATCACGTTCGGCGCCAACCATTCCCGACGGCTCTCAAAGCGACCCGACCGCACTGATCGGTTCGACGTTGGCCGGACCCGCCCGTCGCGGCGAGGTGATCACCGACGTCAGACTGCTCAGCCCCCGACTCGCGGAGGCCACCGCCGGACCCGACGCCCGGGTGGTGCCCCTGCGTCTCGCCGACGCCGCCCTACTCGACCTCATCCGTCCCGGTGACGTCGTCGACGTGCTGGCCGCAGCCGCCGCCCCGCCCGGCGGGTCCAGCAACGAGCAACAACCGCGGGTGGTTGCGACCAACGCCGTCGTCGTCCTGGTGTCGGAGGGACTACCCTCGCCTGGTCGTGGCGACGACAGGGTCGTGTTGGTGGCGCTGCCCGCTCACGCGGCGAACGAGGTGGCGGGGGCCTCGTTGACGCAAGCCGTGACGCTCACCCTGCACTGAACGTCATTGCGGCGGTGCGGGAACCGGTGTGGTAGTCGGCGCGGCGGCGCCGTGTCCGATCGCGTCCATCACCATGTCGGCCAGCTCGTCGGACGTCGACCCCGGCGGTGCGGGCGGCGGTGTCGACGGCTGAGCGCTCGCGATTCCTCCCGCCAGGCCAGAAACTCCAATCAGTACCAGCACGGCGGATACCAGCAACCGCATCGTCACTCGTTCGCTCCAGATCGTCTATGCGTGAACGGATTCCCCCGAAAGCTAGCACCGTACTGGACGCCGCGCACGAACGGCGGGGCTAACGTTGCACATCTGCGACAACCACACGTCACGCACGGAAGGAATCCACACGTGTTGAAGGGCTTCAAGGAGTTTCTCGCTCGCGGCAACATCGTCGACCTCTCAGTCGCGGTGGTCATCGGCACCGCGTTCACCGCGCTGGTCACCAAGTTCGGCGACGCCATCATTCAGCCGTTGATCAATCGGATCGGTGCGGGCGGCGACTCCGACTACGGTCTGCTGCGGATCGGCATCGGCGGGGGCCAGACGATCGACCTCAACATTCTGCTGACCGCCGCGATCAACTTCATCCTCGTCGCTGCGGTGGTCTACTTCTTCGTCGTCGCGCCCTACAACCGGCTGCGCAAGAAGGGCGAAGTGGAGCAGGCCCAGGACACCGAGCTCAGTCTGCTGACCGAGATCCGCAATCTGTTGGCCGACGGCGGCAGCGGCAAGCACGTCACAGGTCCCGGCACCGGGCCCTCCCCCGACACGGCCGAGACGACGAGCGCCGACAAGTAACGCACTCCAAACGAAGCAGCCCCCGGCCGAAGCCGGGGGCTGCTCGTGTTCAACCAGGGTGTGTTAGTTCATGTTCCACGGCTCGCCGTAGGTGGTGACGCTGTCACCCGCGCTCGAGATGAGCCGGGCGAACGGACGCAGCAGCACGCCACCGGCAGCACCGGTCACCGTGCCGTGCGCATTGGACACGGCCACCTTGCCATCAGGACCCGCGACGTCCACCGAGAAGGTCGCGACTTCCTGGATGCCCGGGCCGTTGCCCAGGTCAGCGCTGATCGACACACCCGGGAACAGGTTCGGGGTGATGACCGAGTTCAGGCCGAACGGCGGCGCAGTGATGTTGCCATCGTCGATCAGGATGTTGGGGGTGGTGTAGCTGAAGTTGATGCCCACACCGAGCGACCACGGGAAGCCGATCTGGTAACCCAGCTCCAGCGTGCCCTCGAACTCATCGGCGCCCGGGCCGGTGACGTGGTACTGGGCATTGCCCGAATGGAACCACTCACGGGTCAGCCGGTTGCGGTCCAGCGGGAACACACCATTGAGGAAGGTGTCCCACTGCTGGATCGTCAGGGTCCGGTCCTTGCCGTCCACCAGACTCAGCTCGTTGTCCAGACCTGCGTGTGACGTGCCCGTGCTCGCGAACAGAGCCGCAATGGCCGCCACGAGTGCGACCAGCACTCGACTGAATGCCTTCATGTTCCACCTTTCCCTATGTTGATGTGTTCAGTTGTCCTGCTGCTCGGTAGACGAAGGGCGACGTCAACGATCAAGATCGTTGACGCCGCCCCCGGCACGTCTACAGAGTCAGTTCATGTTCCACGGCTCGCCGTAGGTGGTGACGCTGTCACCCGCGCTCGAGATGAGCCGGGCGAACGGACGCAGCAGCACGCCACCGGCAGCACCGGTCACCGTGCCGTGCGCATTGGACACGGCCACCTTGCCATCAGGACCCGCGACGTCCACCGAGAAGGTCGCGACTTCCTGGATGCCCGGGCCGTTGCCCAGGTCAGCGCTGATCGACACACCCGGGAACAGGTTCGGGGTGATGACCGAGTTCAGGCCGAACGGCGGCGCAGTGATGTTGCCATCGTCGATCAGGATGTTGGGGGTGGTGTAGCTGAAGTTGATGCCCACACCGAGCGACCACGGGAAGCCGATCTGGTAACCCAGCTCCAGCGTGCCCTCGAACTCATCGGCGCCCGGGCCGGTGACGTGGTACTGGGCATTGCCCGAATGGAACCACTCACGGGTCAGCCGGTTGCGGTCCAGCGGGAACACACCATTGAGGAAGGTGTCCCACTGCTGGATCGTCAGGGTCCGGTCCTTGCCGTCCACCAGACTCAGCTCGTTGTCCAGACCTGCGTGTGACGTGCCCGTGCTCGCGAACAGAGCCGCAATGGCCGCCACCAGTGCGACCAGCACCCGACTGAATGCCTTCATGTTCTCCCTAGCTCTGTAGTACGGCTCACCCGAAGGTTCACCATGTTTCCGTGGCATGTGACTGTGTCGCTAAACCACACACCGCGCAAGACGTCCATGTGAGCGGAATTAGAAATCCCACATGCTGTTCTTACGTATTGCTCATCGTTGACAGCAGAAACATAACGGGGAGGCATCCACGCGGCAACGCAAGCAGGTCGGCGCCCGGCGCCGTGTCACGTCGTGATCGAACTTTGCTGCCACTGCATCGAGAGGACCAGTGGCGCCGCACGGGTGCTACCGCGAGGGCGAAGTTGCACGTCCGTCCCGCATAGCGCGGCGACTACCCAATTGTGCGGCGGGACCTGCTGTTTCCCGCCGTCAATGCGAAATCACAGCTCAGGCATGGTGGGGCGGGACGTTGTCCCGCAACCAACGCTCACGCTCGGCCTCGTCGGCGGATGCGGCGTCGTCGCGCTCGTCGCGCGTCGTTTCGGGAATCGAATCACCGAAAATCTTGTTAACTACATCCCGCGAAGGCGGTGTCGGCTCGTTCACGAGCGGCCTCGAGTGTGACGAAGATCACACATGGGCCTTGGTTGCTGTTCATGCCCCGTTAACCCAACGCCGACGGTGATGTCAAGCGTCGAAGGCAGCCAGAATTGCCGCGCAGACCAGCCCATTGAGCGGTTGCGCGGCCGAAGTGAAGGCAACGGGTCAGATCTCCAGGCTGGATAGCTGACCGATGACCTGGGTCGCCAGCGGGCCGAGCGTGGCCATGCCGTCACGAACCGCGCCCCTGGAGCCGGCGATGTTCACGACCAGGGTGCTGCCCGAGATTCCCGCCAGCCCACGGGACACACCCGCATCGACGATGCCGGCGGAAAGGCCCGACGCGCGCAGCGCCTCGGAGATGCCGAGCAGTTCCCGATCGAGGATGGTCCTGGTGGCCTCCGGCGTCACATCACGAGGCGTCACACCGGTGCCGCCGACCGAGATCACCAGATCGACGCCGCCGATGACGGCGGTGTTCAGCGCGTTGCGGATTTCGATCTCGTCCGCGGAAACCACGACGACGCCGTCCACGACGAACCCGGCCTCCCCCAGCAGTTCGGTGACCAAGGGTCCGCTGTGGTCTTCCTCGTCACCGTGCGCAGTGCGGTCATCGACGACGACGACGAGAGCTCGGCCGACCAGTTCCGCGGGCTGTTCCATGAATGCAACCGTATATCCCGCCGCCGACGCCGGCGAAGCCATGACGAGGGTGGGGCGTCCCGGCGCGATCGTCACTGTGCCGCCTTGCCCAAGGTGACCTGCACCGACTGCGGCTTGCCCGCCGGGTCGAGGTAGGTCAGCGTCACCTGGTCACCGGGCGCCTTGGACCGGACAGCGGCCACCAGGGCGTCCGCGTTGCTGATCACCCTGTCGTCGATCTTGGTGACGACGACGCCGCTGGGCAGCCCGGCCGCGGCAGCGGCGCCACCGGCCGTCACGTCGACGATCTTCGCGCCGTCGACACCCGCGTCGTTGCCGACCTGCACGCCGAGCGAGGCATGTGCTGCCGTGCCGTTCTGGATGAGTTCGTCGGCGATGCGCTTGGCCTGGTCGACGGGGATGGCGAAGCCGAGGCCGATGGAGCCGCTCTGCGAATCCGCCGACTCGCCGCCGAGCGTCGCGATGGCCGAGTTCACGCCCACCAGCTCGCCGTTCATGTTGACCAGCGCGCCACCGGAGTTGCCCGGGTTGATGGCGGCGTCGGTCTGGATGGCGTCGAGCACGGTGTTCTGGTTCTGGGCGTCACCACCCGCGGCCACCGGCCGGTTCAGGGCGCTGACGATGCCGGTGGTGACGGTGCCCTCGAGCCCGAGCGGCGATCCGATGGCGACGACGTCCTGGCCCACCCGCAGATTGGCCGACGAGCCGAGGGTGATGGGGGTCAAACCGGAAGCGCCTTCCGCGCGCACGACGGCGATGTCACTGCTCGGATCGGCACCCACCACGGTGAACGAGGTGGTGTTGCCGTTCGCGAAGGTGACCTTGGTCTGCGTGGCGGCGGGGGGCGCGCCCGGCACGTCCGGCCCGCCCTTGGCCGCAGCCACCACGTGGTTGTTGGTCAGGATGAGGCCGTCGGACGACAGGATGATGCCCGAGCCCTCCTCCGACTGCCGGCCCATGTCGGTCTCCAGCTTGACCACGCTGGGTACCACCTTGGCCGCCACCTGCTCGACCGAACCTGCGGGCAGGCTGGCGGCGGGCTCACTGGGCGCGGCACCCAACGCGCTGGTGCTGACCGCAGGACGGTCCGGCTTCACCAACGTCGCGACACCGCCGCCGACGCCGGCGGAAACCAACGCGATCGCCAACGCGCCGATCGTCAAAGCCCCTGCGCGAGAACGCTTTCGGGGCTCTTGTGGCATGACCGGCTGCTGCGGTCCGCCGCGATACGGGTCGTGCGGACCGCGGTAGGCCTGCTGCTGCGTGGCATAGCGCCAGTCGTAGGGCTGCTGTGGAGCACCTTGCCGCGGGGCGGCGGGGTAACCCGGCGCCATGCGGTCATACGGGCCCGGCCGGTGACCCGGCGGTGGCGGCGGCGAATACCTCGGATGGTTCGTCATTGCAGGTGGTGCTCTTCCTACGAGTAGTTCCGGCGTCTGTCCGTCACAGGTAGAACGAAAGGCGCAACCTGACAGTGCCCCTGCGGTCTGAGAATCCACTTAGAGAACGTTCGGCAGATCCCCAGACTTTGCAGTGGTTTCCCACCCGGATCTTCCCCACCCGAGTTCACCCATTCTCGGCGCTGCCGTCCGCCCCGTCCACTGCAGCCTGCGTGCGTGTCGCGGCGGGCCTGCCCGGCAAGACCACGTGGATCGACGTCCCCGGTGGGTTTCCGCCGGGCACCGTGTCCTCGATCCAAAGCGTCCCACCGTGTTTCAGCACGACCTGCTTCACGATCGCCAGACCCAGACCCGATCCCGGCAGGGCCCGCGCCGCGGTGGAGCGGTAGAACCGCTCGAACACGAGCCGCCGCTCCTGGGGCGAGATGCCGGAACCCTGATCGGCCACGACGAGCTGGGCGTTGACGGGATCGACCTGTGTCAACCGCACCGCGACCTTGCCGCCGGGAGGGCTCCACTTCGCAGCGTTGTCGAGCAGGTTGAGCACGGCCCGCGAAAGCCCGGCGCCGTCTCCGTACACCTGCCAGCCCTCGACGTTCACGTCGAACTCGATGTCGTTGCGGCGCCGCCGAACCCGTTCGAGGCTGCGGTCGACGACCTCGGCCATGTCGACGGGCTCGTGAATGGTCACGCCCGCGTCGTCACGGGTCAGATCGACCAAGTCCCCGACGAGCGTGGACAATTCCTCGATCTGGGCGATCACGTCCGTCCTCAGGTCCGCCATCTCGTCGTCGGGCAGGCGCGGCGCCCCCGGCTCCATCGAGGCCATCAACAGCTCGACGTTCGTGCGCAGCGACGTCAACGGCGTACGCAGCTCGTGACCAGCGTCGGTTACCAGCCGCGCCTGGCGTTCCCTGGACTCGGCGAGCGCCCGCAACATCATGTTGAACGCCTCGGTCAGCCGGGCGAGTTCGTCGCTGCCATGTACGGGGATGGGCCGAAGGTCGTCGGTGCGCGCCACCCGCTCGGCGGCCTCGGTGAGCCGCGCCACAGGCCGCAATCCGGTGCGGGCGACCGTTCCACCCGCGATCGCCGCGACCGCCATGCCCAGACCGCCGACGATGAGCAGGATGGACCCGAGCCGTTTGAGCACCTCGCCCGTGGGTGCCAGGCTCTTCGAGATCAGCAACGAACTGCCGTTGGACAGGTGGACGGCCAACACGCGCTGGTGATTCACGGTCCGCAGCGACATCAACAGCCTGCCCGAGATCACGTCCTTCTCGGGGTCGCCGAGGGGCAGATGCTGCCCCTCCTGGTTCGCGGTGAAAGTCGTGCGTTCGGGAATCACCAGCATGGCGTTGACGTCGGAGTACGCGGTGCCCTCGATGGCCTTACCGGGGTCGGCCGCCAACGACCCGCTCTCGATCAGCAACCGCGCTCGGCTCTGCAGCTGGCTGTCGATGTCGTCGTAGAGCGCGCGCGACACCACGGCGTAGACCGCGAGGGCCATCAGCACCACGACCATGGCCACCATCGACATGGCCAGCAGCATCACGCGCCACCGCAGCGACACCGAACTGGCGTCGTGCATGGACGGCGGTGCCGTGACCGGTCTGCGGAAGGGCGCCTTCCACGTACTCACCAACGATGTTCTGTCGACCGACATCAGGGTGGTGTCTCGCGGAGCACGTAACCCACACCGCGCACGGTGTGAATCAGTCGCACCTCTCCCTCGGCTTCGGTCTTGCGGCGCAGGTATCCGACGTACACCTCGAGGGCGTTGCCCGACGTCGGGAAGTCGAAGCCCCACACCTCTTCGAGGATGCGGCTGCGGGTCAGCACCCGCCGCGGGTTGGCGATCAGCATCTCCAACAACGCGAATTCGGTTCGGGTGAGGCTGATCTGGCGTTCACCGCGAGTGACCTCGCGGGTCACCGGGTCGAGGCTGAGGTCGGAGAACGTCATGGCCGCCGACTCGGCGCGATCGTCGACCGTTCTGCGCCGCAGCAGCGCCCGCATCCTGGCGAGCAACTCCTCCAGCGCGAACGGCTTGGGCAGGTAGTCGTCGGCGCCGGCATCGAGGCCGGCGACCCGCTCCGACACCGAATCCCGGGCGGTCAGCACCAGAATGGGCAGATCGTCACCGGTGCTGCGGAGCTGACGGCACACTTCGAGGCCGTCGAGCCTGGGCATCATCACATCGAGCACCAGGGCATCGGGCCGATCGCTGCGGATCAGCTCGAGGGCTTCGAGGCCGTCCTGAGCCAGCTCGACGGAGTAGCCGTTGAAGGCAAGCGACCGGCGCAGGGATTCGCGCACCGCGCGATCGTCGTCGACGACAAGTATGCGCACTGCCACAGTGTCATCCCAATGTCTGAGAGTGGCCTGAGAGGCGCGCCGCCCGTGCGGCGAAACGATCTAGCGGCGGTCGAGGTCGACCAGGCCGAGACGCGCGGCCTTGAGCAGGCGACGCGGCACCTTGTGCTGCTGGCCGGCAACGGTGACGTTGACCAGGCCCTGGGCCTCGGCCTTCCACTGTGAACGCCGACTACGGGTGTTCGAACGCGACATTCTGCGCTTGGGCACAGCCATGATCGGCTCTCCTCTTCAACGGGATCGAAATCTGGTAGCCGCGCACGAAAGCTGCAGGCGTCGGCAATTGCCCTTCAGGATAGCCGGTGGGCTGCTCAGCCTCCAAAAACAGGCGGTGCCGGGTCCTGCACGACGCACAGCACCACCATGTCGCGGGTGGTGTATTGGTAGTTGATCGCCGGACCGCACTGGGTGACGTTGGCGACCTGGGCCACCACCCGATAGTCACGGCCCGGAGCGGTGCACGGCACGGCGGTGACGTACTGCAGGTTCTCGGTGTCGAAGGCCAAGTGGTCGTTCCGGTAGTCCATGCAGGTCCCCACCGGGAACTCGGCGGCCATGGCAGACGAGTCAGCCGCGGCGGTGGGAGTGCCGATGGCGAGCATCGTCGCGGCGACGGCCGCACAGGCAGCGAATTGGCGAATCATAGTCGGACTATATAGCCCGGCTTACCATGATCGCCTGCCATTGGTTCTGCAAGATGATCGACCGTCAAAGTTCCCTGCGAGCCGGGCGCAGGACCGCGGCCGGTAAGAGGATCAAGAGGTCGGTTCGCGCGGCAGGTGGAACGATGGCCGTCCGTGAACAACCCCGTCAACACCGCGCAAGCCACCGTCGTCATCGACGATCAGCTAGTCCGAGTTACGACCTGGACCTTTGACGCAACCGGCGACGCCACCGGCCCTCACGTCCACGAGTACGACTACATCGTCGTGCCCGTGACGGGCGGGAGTTTCACCGTCGTCGATTCGGACGGCGCAACCCGTGAGATGACACAAAACGCCGGTTCGCCGTATCGAGGCAATGCCGGCACGTCGCACAACGTCATCAACTCCACCGGCGTAAGCGCTGTCTTCGTAGAGGTCGAACTCAAGCGGTGAATGCCATGGCTGGACGAAAATGACACGATGAGTCACCAAAAGATCGGTATGCCAGCCGATTCGGCCGCCACCCGGATCATCTACGTGCCGTTCAACGCCGCTGGCCTGTCCAGCGGGGTGGCGGGGATGCCGCAGGCAATTCACTCGGCCGGCGTCGAAGAGCGCACGCCGGGGCCCGTCACGTCGACGTGGATCTCCACCGACGCCATGATCCCGACCCGCGGTCCCTCCGGGCTCCTCGCCGAGGATGCGCTGACATCCATGGTCACCAATACCGCGGCCGTGCTGCAGACCGCATGGCTCGACGGCGAGATACCCCTCGTAGTGGCGGGTGACTGCTCGGTGCTGCTAGCTCCGTTGATCGCGGCACGGGGGCGTGGCGGCGCGGGCCTGGTCTTCATCGATGGTCACGAAGATGCCTGGGACCCGCAGGTCACCCCCACCGGCGAAGCGTCGGACTGTGAAATCGGGTTGGCCCTAGGGCTTTTCGATGGACCGGGGGCCCTTACCGGAGAGCTGCCGTGCCTGGTTCCCGAGCGTCTCGTCATGCTCGGACCCCGCGATCAGACCGAAATCGCCGACGCGGGACAACCCAGCATCTGTGACCGCGTGCCACGCTATCTCAGCGGCACAGATCTAGCGGTCCGGCCCGATTCCCACACCTACAGCGAAGTAACCGATCTCGTCGCACGTGGCGTTACCGACGCCGATGCCGGCTGGTGGTGTCATGTCGACCTCGACGTCCTGGACTCGACGGCACTGTCGGCCGTTGACTACCCCCAACCCGGCGGCCTGTCCTGGAGCCAATTGGAACGGCTCACCGCCGCCTGCGTCAGCGTTCCCGGCTGCCTGGGCGCCAGCGTCGTCATTTACAACCCCGACCTCGACGGTGGGCAGGCCGCCGAACGAATCGCCGACTTCATCGCGTTCATCCGCGATCGGCTCGGCGCGTCCGCGCTGACCGCCTGGCGTGGAACCGGTGGTACCGACTAACCTACCGGTTGGTTGAGCCGCCGATTTGATGGGAGCACGGGTGACCGCTGCACGTTCTGAGGCAGTCCGCGTTGGCAACTGCTCGGGCTTCTACGGCGATCGGCATTCCGCGATGCGGGAGATGATCACCGGCGGCGAGCTCGACTACGTCACCGGTGACTACCTGGCCGAACTGACCATGCTGATCCTCGCCCGCGATCGCGCCAAGTCACCAGAACGCGGCTACGCGAAGACGTTCCTGACGCAGCTCGAGGAGTGCCTGGGCATCGCGCTCGACAAGGGCGTGCGGATCGTCGCCAATGCCGGCGGACTCAATCCCGCCGGGCTCGCCACTGCCGTCCGCGCGCTGGCCGACCGGCTGGGCCTCGACACCAAGGTCGCCCACGTCGAGGGTGACGACTTGGTGAGCCGAGCCGCCGAACTCGGCTTCGACCCCGCACCCCTCGCGGCCAACGCCTACCTCGGCGCATGGGGCATCGTCGACTGTCTGAACGCGGGCGCCGACGTCGTCGTCACGGGCCGGGTGACGGACGCCTCGGTGATCGTCGGGCCCGCCGCAGCACACTTCGGTTGGGGCCGCACCGATTACGACGCGCTTGCCGGCGCGGTGGCCGCGGGCCACGTCATCGAATGCGGCGTCCAGGCCACGGGCGGCAACTACGCCTTCTTCACCGAGGTTCCCGATCTCAGCCACGCCGGGTTCCCGATCGCCGAGATCCACGCCGATGGGTCTTCGGTCATCACCAAGCATCCCGGCACCGGAGGGCTGGTCAGCGTCGATACCGTCACCGCACAGTTGCTCTACGAGATCGGCGGGGCCCGCTACGCCAACCCCGACGTGACGTTGCGGATGGACAGCCTGGTGTTGAGCGACGACGGACCCGACCGGGTGCGCATCTCCGACGTCCGGGGTGAACCGCCGCCGCCGACGCTCAAGGTTTCGCTCAACGCCGTCGGCGGCTTCCGCAACGCGATGACTTTCGTGCTCACCGGCCTGGACATCGAGGCCAAGGCCGACCTCGTCCGCCGCCAGTTGGAGGCAAACCTGACGGTGAAGCCCGCGGAGCTCGAGTGGACGCTGGCGCGCACCGACCACCCCGACGCCGACACCGAGGAAGCTGCCAGCGCATTGCTGCGGTGCGTGGTCCGCGACCCCGATCCCGCCAATGTCGGGCGTCATTTTTCTTCTGCCGCAGTCGAATTGGCGTTGGCTAGCTACCCGGGTTTCACGACGACCGCGCCGCCGGGCGAGGGCCAGGTGTACGGCGTGTTCACCCCCGGCTACGTCGACGCGACCACCGTGCCGCACGTCGCGGTGCACGCCGACGGCAGCCGCACGGACATCCCCGCCGCCACCGAGACGAAGGTGCTCGAGCCGACCGCACCGTTCGCGCTGCCCCAACCGATCCCCTTCGGCAAGACTCGTCGGGCACCGCTGGGTCTCCTCGCGGGAGCACGTAGCGGGGACAAGGGTGGCGACGCGAACGTCGGAGTGTGGGTGCGGGCCGGGGCGAGCGAAGCGACGGGAATTGAAGCCGGGGCGACTGGAAGCAAAGCCGGGGAGCAGTGGCGCTGGCTCGCGCATGCGCTGACGGTGGAGAAACTGCGCGAACTGCTGCCGGAGACGGCGAATATGGGCGTCACGCGCCACCTGCTGCCCAACCTGCGTGCCATCAACTTCGTCATCGAGGGCATCCTCGGGAAGGGCGTGGCGCATCAGGCCCGCTTCGACCCGCAGGCCAAGGGCCTCGGCGAATGGCTGCGCAGCCGGCACGTCGACATCCCGGAGGAGTTCCTCACATGACCATCTGGACCACCCCCGAACGCGACGAACTGCGAAAGACGGTGCGCGCGTTCGCCGAACGTGAAGTGCTGCCCCACGTCGACGAATGGGAGCGCAGCGGCGAGCTGCCTCGCGAGCTGCACCGCAAGGCCGGCGATGCAGGATTGCTCGGTGCGGGCATGCCCGAAGCCGTCGGCGGTGGAGGCGGCGACGGCGCCGACGCGGTGATCATCTGCGAGGAGATGCACTACGCGGGCTCACCGGGCGGGGTGTTCGCGTCACTGTTCACCTGCGGCATCGCGGTACCGCACATGATCGCCTCCGGCGACGAGCGGTTGATCGACACCTACGTGCGGCCCACGCTGCACGGCGCCAAGATCGGCGCGCTGGCCATCACCGAGCCTGGTGGCGGCTCGGACGTCGGGCACCTGACCACACGCGCGGTCCGCGACGGCGACCACTACGTCATCAACGGCGCCAAGACCTACATCACCTCCGGCGTGCGCGCCGACTACGTCGTGACCGCGGCCCGCACCGGGGGCCCTGGCGCAGCGGGCGTTTCGCTGATCGTCGTCGACAAGGACACGCCGGGGTTCGAGGTCACCCGCAAGCTGGAGAAGATGGGGTGGCGCTCGTCGGACACCGCCGAGTTGTCCTACACCGACGTCCGGGTGCCCGCCGAGAACCTGATCGGCGCCGAGCACAGCGGCTTCCTGCAGATCGCGGCGGCGTTCGTCAGCGAGCGGGTCGGCCTGGCCGCGCAGGCGTACTCGAGCGCGCAGCGCTGCCTCGACCTGACCGTCCAGTGGTGTCGTGACCGGGAGACGTTCGGAAGGCCCCTGATCTCGCGCCAGTCGGTGCAGAACACGCTGGCCGAGATGGCTCGCCGGGTCGACGTCGCACGGGTGTACACGCGCCACGTCGTCGAACGTCAGCTCGCTGGCGAGAACAACCTCATCACCGAGGTGTGCTTCGCGAAGAACACCGCCGTCGAGTCCGGCGAGTGGGTGGCGAACGCGGCCGTTCAGCTGTTCGGCGGCATGGGGTACATGGCCGAGTCGGAGATCGAACGCCAGTATCGGGACATGCGCATCCTGGGCATCGGCGGCGGAACTACCGAAATCCTCACCGCGCTGGCCGCCAAGACGCTGGGATACCAGTCATGACCCTGAAGTCCGTGCTCGACACCTCCTCGGCGGCCTACACCGCGGCGGCGGAGACGATGACCGCCAAGCTCGCCGAGCTGGACACCGAACACGCGAAGGCGCTCGCCGGTGGCGGCACCAAGTACGTCGAACGCCACCACGCCCGCGGCAAGCTCACCGCCCGCGAGCGCATCGAACTGCTCCTGGACCCCGACGCGCCGTTCCTCGAGCTCAGCCCGCTCGCGGCATGGGGCACCGACTTCGCCGTCGGCGCCAGCGTGGTGACGGGCATCGGCGTGGTCGAAGGCGTCGAATGCCTGATCGTCTCGAACGATCCGACCGTCAAGGGCGGCACCAGCAACCCGTGGACGTTGAAGAAGATCCTGCGCGCCAACCAGATTGCGTTCGAGAACCGGCTGCCGGTGGTCTCACTGGTCGAGTCGGGCGGTGCCGATCTGCCCACCCAGAAGGAGATCTTCATCCCGGGTGGGCGGATGTTCCGCGACCTCACCCGGCTGTCGGCGGCGGGCATCCCCACCATCGCGCTGGTGTTCGGCAACTCCACGGCGGGTGGCGCCTACGTCCCCGGCATGTCCGACCACGTGGTGATGATCAAGGAGCGCTCCAAGGTGTTCCTTGCCGGGCCGCCGCTGGTGAAGATGGCCACCGGCGAGGAATCCGACGACGAATCGCTCGGCGGCGCCGAAATGCATTCCCGGACTTCGGGTCTGAGTGACTATCTGGCCGCCGACGAGCTCGACGCGATCCGCATCGGTCGCCGCATCGTGGCCCGGCTGAACTGGCGCAAACAGGGGCCGATGCCAGGTCCGGTCACCGAGCCACTGTTCGACGCCGAGGAACTGATCGGCATCGTGCCCGCCGATCTGCGCATCCCGTTCGACCCGCGCGACGTCATTGCCCGCGTCGTCGACGGCTCCGAGTTCGACGAGTTCAAGCCGCTGTACGGCGGATCGCTGGTAACGGGGTGGGCCACCCTGCACGGCTATCCGATCGGCATCCTCGCCAACCACCGCGGTGTGCTGTTCAGCGAGGAGTCACAGAAGGCCACCCAGTTCATCCAGCTGGCCAACCGGGCCGACACGCCGTTGTTGTTCCTGCACAACACAACCGGGTACATGGTCGGCCGCAAGTACGAGGAAGGCGGGATGATCAAGCACGGCTCGATGATGATCAACGCCGTGTCCAACTCGACCGTGCCGCACATCTCCCTTTTGATCGGCGCTTCCTACGGCGCCGGGCACTACGGCATGTGCGGGCGGGCCTACGATCCGCGCTTCCTGTTCGCCTGGCCCAGCGCCAAGTCCGCCGTGATGGGCGGGGCGCAGCTGGCGGGCGTGCTGTCGATCGTCAGCCGGGCCGCCGCCGAGGCCCGTGGCCAGGAGGTCGACGAGGACGCCGACGCTGCCCTGCGCGCGGCCGTCGAAGCGCAGATCGACGCCGAGTCGCTGCCGATGTTCCTGTCCGGCCGGCTCTACGACGACGGCGTCATCGATCCGCGCGATACCCGTACCGTGCTCGGAATGTGCCTGTCCGCCATCGCGAATGGCCCGATCAAGGGGACGTCGAACTTCGGCGTCTTCCGAATGTGAGCGCCCTCATGTCTCCCCCGACGGCGATTTGGGCGTGTTTTCCGTCGCTGAGCGAACGAAAGCGCGCACAAATCGCAGAGGTGGAGGGAGCGAGATGATCACCCGAGTCCTGGTCGCCAACCGCGGCGAGATCGCCCGCCGCGTATTCGCCACCTGCCGACGGCTGGGCATCGGCACCGTCGCCGTGTACACCGAGCCCGATGTCGCCAGCCCGCACGTCGCCGAGGCCGACGCCCGCGTCCGCCTCGAGGGTCGCAACGGCTACCTCGACGGGGCGCAACTGATCGAGGCCGCCCGCGCCGCCGGGGCCGACGCCGTCCATCCTGGTTACGGATTCCTCTCGGAGAACGCGGAATTCGCCGATGCCGTGCAGCAGGCCGGGCTGATCTGGATCGGCCCGCCCGTCGCGGCGGTGCAGGCGATGGGCTCCAAGATCGAAGCCAAGAAGATGATGGCCGCCGCCGGGGTGCCGGTACTCGAGGAGTTGGACCCCGATTCGGTCACCGCCGCGCAATTGCCCGTACTGATCAAGGCGTCGGCCGGTGGGGGTGGCCGGGGGATGCGCGTCGTGCGCGACCTGGCGGAGCTGCCCAAGCAGGTCGAGGCCGCTCAGCGCGAGGCGCAGTCGGCGTTTGGTGATCCGACGGTCTTCTGCGAGCGCTACCTGGCGACCGGCCACCACGTCGAGGTTCAGGTGATGGCCGACGCTCACGGCACGGTGTGGGCGGTCGGTGAACGTGAATGCTCGATCCAGCGTCGGCACCAGAAGATCATCGAGGAGGCGCCGTCGCCGCTCGTCGAGCGCACTCCTGGCATGCGCGCCAAGCTCTTCGAGGCGGCACGGCTGGCCGCCAACGCCATCGGCTACACCGGTGCGGGCACGGTCGAATTCATGGCCGACGAGGAGGGCGACTTCTTCTTCCTGGAGATGAACACTCGGCTGCAGGTCGAACATCCCGTGACCGAGGAGACCACCGGACTGGACCTGGTCGCGTTGCAGCTCGACGTCGCTTCCGGTGCGCGCCTGGACGTCGAACCGCCAGCCGCGCAAGGATATTCGATCGAGGCGCGGCTCTACGCCGAGGACCCGGCCAAGAACTGGCAGCCCCAGGCCGGCATGATCCACCGGTTCGAGGTGCCCAACACCCGCACGGAGTTCGGCACGCTGGACCGCCCTGGCGTGCGCGTCGACTCGGGTATCGTGGACGGCTCGGTCGTGTCGGTGTTCTACGACCCGATGCTCGCCAAGGTCATCTCGTCCGCGCCGACCAGGCGCCAGGCAGCGGGCATCCTGGCTGACGCCCTGGCCCGGACACGCCTGCATGGCATCACGACCAACCGCGATCTGCTGGTCAACGTGCTGCGCCATCCGGCGTTCCTCGAGGGGGCCACCGACACCGCGTTCTTCGACACCCACGGCCTCGCCGAGCTGGCCGCGCCGCTCGCCGACCCGTCCGCCGTGAGACTTGCCGCGCTCGCCGCGGCTCTCGCCGATGCTGCCGAGAACCGCCGGACGGCAAAGGCTTTCGCCGACGTCCCCAGCGGGTGGCGCAACGTGCCGTCCGGCTACCAGACCAAGCGGTTCGCCGATGCCGCGGGCGGCGAGCACGACGTCCGGTACCGGTTCGTGCGCGGCAGGCTGGACGCCCCCGACTTCGACGACGTGGCACTGGTGTCGGTGACTCCCGATCGGGTGGTGCTGGCCGCCGGAGGCGCTGGGGCGAGCGGAGCGACGGGGGGAAACGCCGTCGAGCGACCGTTCGACGTGGCCCGCTACGCCGATCACGTCTTCGTCGACGGCCCGCTGGGGCCGGTACGGCTTACCGTGCAGCCCAGCTTCCCCGATCCGGATGCGGCCGTCGCACAAGGCTCGTTGCTGGCTCCGATGCCGGGGTCGGTGATCCGGGTCGGCGCCGCGGTCGGCGACCCGGTGACGGCGGGCCAGCCGTTGATCTGGCTGGAGGCCATGAAGATGGAGCACACCATCACCGCCCCGAGCGCCGGTGTGCTCGCCGAACTCAACGTCGCGGCCGGCCAACAGGTCGACGTCGGCGCCGTACTCGCCCGTGTAGAAGACGCGTGACCCAAAGGAGAGCAACATGAGTTTCGTCGAGACCGAGGAACAGCAGGCGCTGCGCAAGGCCGTGGCGGCGATGGCCGCCAACTACGGTCAGGACTACTACCTGGAGAAGGCGCGCGCCGGCCAGCACACCGACGAGTTGTGGAGCGAGGCAGGAAAACTCGGCTTCATCGGGGTGAACCTCCCCGAGGAGTACGGCGGCGGCGGCGCCGGCATGTACGAGCTGTCGCTGGTCATGGAGGAGATGTCGGCCGGAGGCTGTGCGCTGCTCATGATGGTGGTATCCCCCGCCATCAACGGCACCATCATCAGCAAGTTCGGCACCGACGAGCAGAAGAAGCGCTGGATTCCGGGCATCGCCGACGGGACCATCACGATGGCGTTCGCCATCACCGAACCCGACGCCGGATCGAACTCGCACAAGATCACCACCACCGCGCGCCGTGATGGCAGCGACTGGATCCTCAAGGGCCAGAAGGTGTTCATCTCGGGCGTCGACCAGGCGCAGGCCGTGCTCGTGGTCGGCCGCACGGAGGAGGCCAAGACCGGCAACCTGCGGCCGGCACTGTTCGTCGTCCCCACCGACACGCCCGGGTTGAGCTGGACGAAGATCGAGATGGAGTTGGTCAGTCCCGAAAGCCAGTTCCAGGTGTTCCTCGACGACGTGCGGCTGCCCGCCGACGCGCTGGTCGGATCCGAGGACGCCGCGATCGCCCAGCTGTTCGCAGGACTGAACCCCGAGCGGATCATGGGTGCGGCCAGCGCCGTCGGGATGGGGCGCTTCGCCATCGACAAGGCCGTCGACTACGCAAAGACCCGCCAGGTGTGGAAGACGCCGATCGGCGCACACCAGGGGCTGTCACATCCGCTGGCACAGAACCACATCGAGATCGAGCTGGCCAGGCTGATGATGCAGAAGGCCGCGACGCTCTACGACGGGGGCGACGACGTCGGCGCGGCGGAAGCCGCGAACATGGCCAAGTACGCCGCCGGCGAGGCGTCGGTCCGCGCGGTCGACCAGGCCGTCCAGTCGCTGGGCGGCAACGGGCTGACCAAGGAGTACGGCATCGCTGCGGCGGTCACCGCGTCGAAGCTGGCCCGGATCGCCCCGGTCAGCCGCGAGATGATCCTCAACTTCATCGCGCAGACGTCGCTGGGGCTGCCGCGGTCGTACTGAGCGGCGACCGGAGGAGATTTCGATGAGCGCACTGGTGCACTATTCGGTCGACGGCGCGGTCGCGCGCATCGTGCTGGACTCACCGCACAATCACAATGCGTTGTCGACCGCCCTGGTGCACCAACTCCAGCAGGGGCTCAGCGACGCCGCCGAGGAGTCCGGGGTGCGGGCGGTCGTGTTGGGGCACACCGGCAGGACCTTCTGCGCCGGCGCCGACCTCGCCGAGGCAGCCGGACGCGATCCTGGTGACGTCGCCGTCGACCGGGCCCGCGAGATGACTCAGGTGCTGCGCGCGATCTTGGAATTGCCGATGCCCGTGATCGCGGCGGTGGACGGTCACGTGCGAGCGGGTGGCCTCGGACTGATCGGTGCGTGCGACCTCGTGGTGGCCGGGCCGGCGAGCACGTTCGCGCTCACCGAGGCCCGCATCGGCGTGGCGCCGTCGATCATCTCGCTGACCTTGCTGCCGAAGCTGTCCCCTCGAGCGGCGGGCCGGTACTTCGTCACCGGCGAGAAGTTCGACGCAGGAGAGGCTGCCGCGATCGGCCTGGTCACCGTGGCCGCCGAGGACGTCGACGCGGAGGTGTCGGCGTTGACCGCGAACATCGCGAAGGGTTCACCCCAGGGCCTGGCAGCGTCGAAGGCGCTCACCACGGCGTCGATCCTCGTGGGCTTCGACCAGCACGCCGAGGAACTGACCAAGCAGTCGGCCGCGCTGTTCGTGTCGGAGGAGGCGCGCGAGGGAATGCTCGCGTTCCTGGAGAAGCGACCACCGAAGTGGGCTCCGTCCTGAATCGGGCGCCAACGTATCTACGGCCACAGTTTGGGCAACAACCTTGCGTGTGTCGGCGATAGTCGTAGGCTCGTCGTGATGAGCACACCAGTGTCGCGTAGTGGTGCCACCCGCGCTGCCGATACCGATCGGATTCACGTGGCTCAGTTGCTCACCGACGCCGCCGCTCAGGGCCGCCTTCCGATGAGCGAGTACGAGGATCGGCTGGCCAAGGCGTATGCCGCCCAAACCTACGGGGACCTGGCCCGACTGAGCGCGGATCTGCCCGGCGCCACGACGGCCGTCCCCACCGGTGGGCCGTGCCGGCCGGCGCCGTCGACGTTGCTGTTGGCGATCATGAGCGGATTCGAACGCCGCGGCCGCTGGAACGTGCCGAAGCGTTTGACGTCGTTCGCCCTCTTTGGTGGCGGCGTGATCGATCTGCGCTACGCCGACTTCACGTCGCCAGAAGTGGAGATCCACTCCTACTCGATCTGCGGCGGTCAGACGATTCTGCTGCCGCCCGAGGTGAACGTCGACGTCCACGGCGTGGGTGTGATGGGTGCGTTCGACCACCTCGCCGATCGCGGATCGCCCGGCGCCCCGCACATCACCATCCGCGGCTTCTCGCTGTGGGGCAGCGTCGGCATCAGGCGCAAGAAGCGCAAGCCGCCCGGCTGACGCCGGCGAAGACCTGATCGAAACGCATCGGCCCCTTCCTTGATGGAAGGGGCCGATGTGTTGTTCGTTGCGGTACCGGCTAGCCGGCGGTGCCGCCCTCGCTGCCGCTGGTCTCGCGTGCCAGTCTCGGTGGCGGGGGTCTTCGCCGGGGCATTACCGGTGCCGGTGACGAACCTGCCGATGGCACCGGCGATTTCGCCGAACACGCCGAAGCTGCCCTCGCCCGCCTTCGGGCCCTTGCCTTCACCAGGAAGAAGGATGACCGGCTCGACCTTGTTGCCGGTCTTGATGGTTTCCTCGTCGTCCTCGGACTTGACCACGTCCTTGGTCTTGGCGGGGTCGACCTTCTCGGCGACCGGCGCGGGCGCCGGGGTAGCGGCCGCGACCGGTGCCGCGGCGAGCCGCACGGGCGCCGTTGCTGCGGCGACCTTCTTCGTGTCGCCGGCGGTGTTGTCCACCGGTCCGACTGCGGATCGGTGGAGGCGGTACGCAGCAAAGTGCTCTCAGGCCCACCGTCTCCGTTCCGACGCCCGTCGAGCCCGTCAATGTAGTTCACACGTCCCGTCATGCCGTTGGCGAAGCTGCCTGCGATGTCCTGCGGAGCCGGCACGCGGACCGACCAGACAGGTAACAGGATCGACGCCCGTGATGCCGTTGTCGAGAGAACCCCGTCGGGAGATCCGAATTGCGAACGTGTTGAGATCGGACCGTTGCGCGGTCACTCGCGGAGTCGTCAAGCCGCCAGCGCGAACTCTGCGACGATGCCGCTGTCGAAGAAGTCGTTGATGAGTTGCTCTTGCGCCCGGGTCGGTAGTGCTCGCCGAGCAACCGGTTCTGCACGACCAGGAGGCACCGCCGTTGAAGAAGTCGGTCGATCAGGTCTCCTGCTCTGGTCCGTGGTCAGAGCCTGAGTTCTTGATCGCTCGGTACGCCAGACCGAAGAAGCCAAACAGGGCGGGGTTGGAACTGCCGACGTACACGCTCGCCGTTCTCGTCAACGGTCGGTCATGGGCCATCGGCGTGTCGTTCGACATTCGGGACCATCAGCACTCCCAAGATTGAAGAAGATGTCGAGGGCCTTCATGCTGGTCCGCACTCAAACCCGTGCCGCTGAGCCACTTGTAGAACACGCCCGAGGCACCGAACTGGGCGAAGTTCGGATCGCCGGCATCGTCCACTGCGGTGTCGAAGAACTTGTCGATGTATGCCGTTGCTCCGGGCTGGCGTACATGAGCAGCCGCAGCCGGACCAACTCGCTCACTCCGCCATCGAAGAAGGCGTTGATCTGCGCCTCCGTCACCGGATCGGTGAGGTTGTCCCGGGTGAGGAGCAACCGCACGACCTCGGAGGCGCCGGACCCGAAGAACACATCGAGCACTTGCTGGGCTCGCGGATCGCCGTCGTTGGCGTTCAGCAGCAGCTGGTGGACGACCCCGGGGAACCCGACGGTGCCGGCAGCGTCGGCATTGCCGGGAGGCTCGTTGAAGAACGGTGTTGATGAGGTCGCTGATGTCCGGGACAACTGGACTCGGTGCGTCGTTGCCGACCTGCGATGTCGCGCGGTTCCAGCGGCGGTGCGATCGCGGGAATCGCAGCGATGGCGCCTGCAGTCGCCAGTGCGACGCCTGCAGTGACGAACCGGCTAACGGCCATTTCTGGATCCCCCTTGGATCTCGCGACGGTTGATGAGCCAAACCTACGCTCATACTTAGAAACTACTGAGAAGAACATGATAAGCGCTGGAGAGTATTTTGCCACAGCTCCGCAAAAACTTTGCGGATGACACCTAAGCACCCTCGCATTCGCACCGTCGGTCGCACGATCTTGAACGCCGCTCGGATGCGCACCGAAATGCCTGGGTGCTGCATCTTTCAGTGCAGCGCCGGAACGAGGATTTTGCGGACGCCGCCGTCAATCGGGGACCGGCCTGGCCAAATAACGGCGACGTCACGGACAGATAGCTTGCCCAGCGAATTTCAGTTAACCGAGCTACCTAGTATGCGCTGGTGCTAGCGGCGTCGTCGGGAGCGCAGATAGTCGCCAACCACCGCGGCGCCGAGGCCGTCGAGCTCGGGCACGACGACGCGTCCCTCCACCCGCCTGGCAACCTGGTCGATGAACCGCGCCAGGCCGGGATCGCTGCCCAACCTGAAGATCGTCACCTGCGCACCCAGTCGAGCGACCTCGTCGAACCCTCGCACGGTGTGCGCGATGGTGCGCGGATGCGGCGGATAGTCGAAGAACACCGACGTGCCGTCACCGTCGCCGTAGTCCTCGAGATGGGCGGTGGGCTCGCCATCGGTGACGACCAGCACCACTGGCTGGGCGTTCGGGTGGCGGCGCAGATGCCTGCCTGCGAGCGCCAGGGCGTGGTGCAGGTTGGTGCCCTGCTCGTAGACGCCCTCGAGACCGGCCAGCTCGCCGGCCGTCACGGTCCGCGCGTACCGGCCGAACGCGATGATCTGCAGTGAGTCGGACCGGAACCGGGTGCCGACGAGGTGGTGCAGTGCCAGAGCCGTGCGCTTCATCGGTAACCAGCGGTTCTCCATCACCATCGAGAAGGAGGTGTCGACCAGCAGTGCGACCGCCGCCTGGGTCCGCGTCTCGGTCTCGGAGATTTCGACGTCGTCCACGGTGATGCGCATCGGCAGTTCGGCCACACCCGTCCCGGCCTGACGCAGCACCGCGTTGGTCAGCGTCCTGGTGACGTTCCACGGCTCGGTGTCGCCGAATTGCCAGGGCCGCGTCGCGCCGGTGAGTTCCCCCGCCGCGCCGGCCCGACGGGTGTCACGTTCGCCGTGGCGGCCCGACAGTCTTTGCGCGACGTCGCGCAGCGCGGCCTGACCGAGCTGCCGCATGGCCTTGGGCGAGAGCCGCCACTGCCCGTCGGAGCCACGGTCCAGGAAGCCCTGATTCATCAGGGTGCGTTCGAGCTCAGCAAGCGTCCTGGCGTCGACGGCGGCGTCCTCGCCGAGTTGCCGGGCGAGCATGTCCAGGTCGACGTCGTCCATCGTGGCGCCGGCGTAACTCTGCGACAGCTGCTCGGCCAGCTGCTCGAGCTCGGCGATGTCGGCCAACGCCTGGGCGCCCTCCCCCATGCCGAGGGGGTCGTCACCCGAAAACCGCTCCGAGCCCGACCAGTTTTCGCCCGGCCGCGCGGCCTGCAGGTGCGAGTCGAGTCGATCCAGCGCGTTCATCAGCGACGGTGAACCGAATGCCTGCTGCGCCAACGCATCCAGCTCCGCACGCTGGTCGGCGGACAGGCTGTTGCGGAACCGCTGCGCGGCGGCGGCGCGCTTGGCCAGCGAGTCGAGCAGCTCGTCGATGTTCTGCGGGTTCTCCGGGAAGAACTCGCCGTGCTCCTTCATGAAGTCCGCGAAGTCCTGCTCGGTGTCCTCACCGCGAGAATGCTTGTCCAACAAGTCGTTCAGGTCGTCGAGCATGTCGTTGACGCGCTGCCGATCCTCGTCGGTGGCGTTCTCCAGCGCCTGCTTCATGCCGGCGAATCGCTGGTCGAGCATCTCGCGACCCATCAGGTCCTTGATCTGCTCGTACTTCTGCTGCGCCTCGGGCGAGCGCCACTCGTAGTCCGACAGTTCCTGAACGGCCTTGGCCGGCGACGGCGACAGCGACTCCAGCTGCAGTTCGCCGAAGCGCGCGTCGTCGTCGAGCGCACGGGCGAGCTCCTTGCGTTCGGCAAGCACGGCCTCGTCGAGCAGCTTCTTGATTTCGGCCAGCGTGCCGTCGAGGTTGTTGCGCTGCAACAGCTCCCGACGTTTGCGGTTGGCTTCGGCGGCCAGCCGGTCGGCGCCGGTCATGTTCTGGGTGCCCCGCCGCATCAGTTCGGACAGTGCCCGCCGCGGCGAGCTTCCCTCCATGACTTCCTGGCCGATCTGTTCGAGTGCCTCCCGCAGATCGACCGGCGCGGCGAGCGGGTCGGGCCCGCCGCTGTATCGCGAGTATCGCGAAGTGCGTTTAGCCATATACGGTTTCGCCTTCGCCCGATACCTTGTCGATGCGCTTCGCCAGATACAAGGCCTCGAGCGCCAACTCGATCGCGGCGGCGCGTTCACCGTCGGTCTGCGCGCCGAGACGGGTGGCGATGGCTTCGATGACGGGCAGGTCCGGCAGCGCCGCGAGGACGTCTTTGGCCGAGACCCGCTCGCCCGTGGTGACCGGCGAGCCCTCCTCGACGGCGGAGACCATCGGGCCCACGTCGATGCCGCCGAGCAGCCGTTGCGCGGTGTCCGCGGTGGCCCGGCGCAACAGGTGCTCAAGCACGGCCTGTTCGCGTCCCTCTTCGCCGGACTCGAACTCCAGCTTGCCGCGCAGCACGTCGATCACCGTGGCGAGATCCACCACCCGGGCCACCGGTTCCTCCTCGCCGAGGACCGTCGAGCGGTGCCGCGCCGCGGCGGCGACGGTCTCGGCGGCCGCGATGGCGAACCGAGCCGAGACACCGGAACGTTGGTCGACCGACTGGGATTCGCGAAGGTTCCTGGCGAACCGCGCCAGAATCTGCAGCAGGTAGTCGGGCACTGCCGCGGCGAGGTGCGCCTCCTGCTTGATGACCGCCACCTCCGCCTCGAGTTGCAGCGGGTAGTGCGTTCGGATCTCGGCGCCGAACCGGTCCTTGAGCGGCGTGATGATGCGGCCGCGATTGGTGTAGTCCTCGGGGTTCGCGCTCGCCACCACCAGCACGTCGAGGGGCAGCCGCAGTGTGTAACCGCGGACCTGGATGTCGCGCTCCTCCATCACGTTCAGCATCGAGACCTGGATGCGCTCGGCGAGGTCCGGCAGCTCGTTGACGGCGACGATGCCGCGGTGTGCGCGCGGGATCAGCCCGTAGGCGATGGTTTCTGGATCGCCGAGGCTGCGGCCCTCGGCCACCTTGATCGGGTCGATGTCGCCGACCAGGTCGGCGACGCTGGTGTCCGGCGTCGCCAGCTTCTCCGTGTAGCGCTCGGAGCGGTGCCGCCACGCCACCGGCAGGTCGTCGCCGGAGTCGGCCACGCGGCGGATCGACTCGGGAGTGATGGGAGTGAACGGATGCTCGTTGAGCTCCGAGCCGGCGATCACCGGCGTCCACTCGTCGAGCAGGCCGGTCAGTCCGCGCAGCAGGCGGGTCTTGCCCTGCCCGCGCTCCCCGAGCAGAACCAGGTCGTGCCCGGCGATCAACGCCCGCTCCAGCTGCGGCAGGACGGTGTCCTCGAAGCCGAAGATCCCCGGCCAAACGTCGCGGCCGTCGGCCAGCGCGGCCAGGAGATTTTCCCGGATTTCCTGCTTGACGCCCCGTTCGCGATGGCCGGAGGCACGGAGCTCGCCAAGCGTGCGCGGGAGATCGTTAGGTGATGTCACCACTCCACGCTACGACGGTCACGCACGAGTGGCATGCGCTCCCTGCTCTTAGCGCAAATCCGAGTTCGTCGGCTAAATCGGGAATACACCGGTAGGCACTGGTCCGACGGGTTTCCGGGAGGGT
This sequence comes from uncultured Actinomycetota bacterium, assembly GCA_963849055.1. Lineage (GTDB taxonomy): Bacteria > Actinomycetota > Actinomycetes > Mycobacteriales > Mycobacteriaceae > Mycobacterium. The sequence continues at coordinate 899,554 of CAWKFI010000004.1, read as the reverse complement.
TGAGTGCGGATCACCCGTCGCCCTTCCGCAGACGCCGGTTGGTGGCCTCGAGACCGGTGTTGGCAGCACGGAGTTCGTCGTTGGCGGCGCGCAATTCGGTGTTGTGGTCCTCGACCTCCAGGATGCGTGCGATGCCAGCGATGTTGACGCCTGCATCGACGAGGCTCGTGATGCGCTTCAACCGCTCCAGATCGTCAGCGCTGTAACGGCGGGTGCCGCCCTCTGTGCGCGACGGGTTGAGCAGACCGTGGCGTTCCCACAGTCGCAGCGACTGGGTGCCGGCGCCGGCGAGTTCGGCGGCCACCGAGATCCCGTAGACGCCTTGGTCGGCGGAAGGGCCGGTTCGGTCGGGCTCGCCGTTCATCGCCACACCTCGTCACAAAATCTAGCTCGGACTCTTGCATGATCTTAGCGGCGGTGCTATAAGAAATATATGCCTGTTGGCATAGGTTATGAGTGACATCTGACACAACCGTTGGAGGTGACCACCATGCTGATGCGTACTGATCCATTCCGAGACCTCGACCGCCTGACCCAACAAGTACTGGGCACGGCGGCACGTCCCGTCGTGATGCCGATGGACGCCTGGCGGGACGGCGAGGAGTTCGTCGTCGAATTCGACCTGCCCGGCGTCGCCCCCGACTCGCTGGACCTGGACGTCGAACGCAACGTCGTCACGGTCCGTGCGGAGCGCCCGCGCCTCGACCCCGATCGCGAGATGCTGGCCTCCGAGCGCCAGCGCGGGGTGTTCAGCCGGCAGCTGGTCCTCGGCGAAAACCTGGACACCGACCGCATCGACGCGTCCTACGAAGAGGGTGTGTTGCGGCTGAGGATCCCGGTCGCCGAGCGGGCGAAGCCCCGCAAGATCAACATCGAGCGGAGCAACGGGCACGCTGCCATCAACGCCTGATCGGCCGGCGAACGAGGCAGGTGGTTGCGATGACGCACGACCCATTCGGGCCGGTCGACGCGAACGGCGTCGACATGAACGGCTATGCCTCCGGCGAGGTCCTGTGCCTCCTGGACCGAGACGTGACCGAGCTGTTCGCCGACGTCGACGCGATACTGTGCGCCGCGCTGCAACCGCGCCGACGCCCGCCGGCACCTCCGGCCACCGGGTGCGCCCTCGATGGGCCCCGGTCGGCCGGACGGTCGTTGGACGGATCCGCCCGCGCGCGTCGCGAGTGGACCCGCCGACATGCCGGACCGGTTAGGGCGACGCAGCGCGGACCTCCGGAGCCACGCTGGTCGAACTGACGAGAGGAAGGTGAGGAGATCACCCAGTGGAATGGCGGCTACGGTCTGCCCCCTTTGCGCACGATGGGCGCGTTGAAGTACTGGACGCGCCAGTGCCCGTTCGGTGAATGATCGGGGCAGACCGCCAGCCGCCCAGTCCAATTGGCGCTAATGCGCGAAGTGGCGGGCACCCGTCAGGTACAGCGTGATGCCCGCCGCCTCGGCGGCTTGAGTCACGACGTCGTCGCGCATCGAGCCGCCCGGGTGGACGATCGCCTTCACGCCCGCGGCCGTCAACGTCTCCAGCCCGTCGGGGAACGGGAAGAACGCGTCGGACGCCGCGACCGCGCCCTGCACCCGGTCGCCGCCGCGCTCGACGGCCAGTCGGGCCGCGTCGACGCGATTGACCTGACCCATGCCGACGCCGATGGTCGCACCGCCCTTGGCGATGACGATCGCGTTGGACTTCACCGCACGGCAGGTGCGCCAGGCGAATACCAGGTCGGCGAGAGTGTCCGGATCGGCGGGTGAACCGGTGGCCAGCGTCCAGTTGGTCGAATCGTCGCCGTCGGCATCGATTGCGTCGCGCTGTTGCACCAACAGTCCGCCGCTGATCTGACGGAACTCGGTGCCGCCGACCAAGGGTTCGGCGGCCACCAGCACCCGAATGTTCTTCTTGCGCGCCAAGATGTCGACAGCGCCCGGCTCGTAGGCGGGCGCGATGATGACCTCGGTGAAGATGTCGGCCACCGTCTCGGCCATCTCAACGCTGATCGCCGTGTTGGCCGCGATGACGCCGCCGAACGCACTGAGCGGATCGCACTCGTGGGCCTTGCGGTGCGCATCGGCGACCGACACCGACGACACGGCGATGCCGCACGGGTTCGCGTGCTTGATGATCGCGACGCACGTGTCTTCGTGATCGAAGGCCGCGCGCCATGCCGCATCGGCGTCGGTGAAGTTGTTGTAGGACATCTCCTTACCGTGCAACTGCTCCGCCTGCGCCAGACCGGGCCATGCGCTGGCGTCGGTGTACAACGCGGCGCCCTGATGCGGGTTCTCGCCGTAGCGCAGCACCGCCGAGCGGCGCCAGGTCCCGGCGAACCACTGCGGCAGCGACGCCGGAGCCTCCGACCTCTCCGGGGCCAGCGTCGAGCCCATCCAGGTCGCCACTGCGACGTCGTACTCCGCGGTGTGCCGGAAGGCCAACGACGCCAACCGCTTTCGTTCGGCGAGCGTGAAGCCACCCGCTCGCACGGCGGCGAGCACACCGTCATATCCCAGTGGTTCGACGACCACCGCGACGCTGGGATGATTCTTGGCCGCGGCGCGCACCATCGACGGCCCGCCGATGTCGATCTGCTCGACGCACTCGTCCTCGCTCGCGCCCGACTCGACCGTCTCGGTGAACGGGTAGAGGTTGACCACCACCAATTCGAAGGCGGCGACGCCGAGCTCCTCCAGCGCCGCGAGGTGTTCCGGCTTCCGGGTGTCGGCGAGCAGACCCGCATGCACCCGCGGGTGCAGCGTCTTGACCCGGCCGTCGAGCACCTCGGGGAAGCCGGTGACGTCCTCGACGGGGGTCACCGGAACACCGGCTGCCGCAATGGTCTTCGCCGTCGATCCGGTGGAGACGATCGCCACGCCCGCCTCGTGCAGCCCGAGCGCGAGATCCGCGAGGCCCGTCTTGTCGTAGACGCTGATCAGCGCCCGCCGAATGGGGCGCCTGCCGTCCGACTGGCCCTCGTGTTCCGTCATCCCATGGCCGCCTTTCGTCCCGTCCACGTCACGCCGCGTGTTGCCATCGCGGCGAGCACATCCACCAACAACTGTCGTTCGACGACCTTGATCCGCTCGTGCAGGCTGGCCTCGTCATCGCCGTCGAGCACCGGCACCGCCTCCTGCGCCAGGATCGGCCCGGTGTCCACGCCCTCGTCCACCAGGTGCACGGTGCATCCCGTGAGCCGGACACCGTAGGTCAAGGCCTCGAGCACCGCGTGGGCGCCGGGGAACGCGGGCAGCAGGGCCGGATGCGTGTTGACCACCCGGCCGAGGAAGCGGGAAAGGAACTCCCGCCCAAGGATCTTCATGAAGCCCGCCGACACCACCAGGTCGGGCCGGTGCTCGGCGGTCGCGGCCGTGATCGCGGCGTCCCATGCCGCGCGGTCGGGGTGGTCTCCGAGGCGCACGGTGTAACCCGGCACCGAGGCCTCCGCCGCCACGTCCAGCGCACGACACGCACGATCCGTGCCGACCGCCACCACCCGCGCCGGGTAGTCACCGGTCGCGGCGTCCAACAACGACTCCAACAATGAACCCGTGCCCGACGCCAGGACCACCAGCCGCGCCGGCGCACTCGGGGGCACATGGAGCTCGGGCAGCACGGGTGCAGCCTAATCGGCCGGTCTGCGCGCCTCGTCGCTGGTGGCGCCCGGCTGGGAGATCTCCGCGTCGTCGTCGGTGATGAAGTGCGCCTCGGGGTCGTCGTCCAGATCGTGATGACGCACGACGGCGGACGCGTCGTCGTCGAACGGAGGCGCGGCAAGGACCGGCTCGGTCGCCGTGTCCTCGACGGGTTCGCTCGGGTTCGTCGAATGCATCGGGTTCGACGGGTTCCTCGGGTTCGTCCACCCCGATGGGCTCCTCGACCGGTGGCGCCTCCGCCACGACGGGCGCGGGCCTTGGCTTGGGACGCCGGGCGATGCCGCCGGTCATCGCGACGGTCAGGCCGCCGATGCCGATGAACCACAGGAAGACTGCCGGGCCGAACGTGGCCTGGTCCACGCCGACGTCACCGAAGTTCCCCAGCTTCCCCCCGCCCGCATAGCCGAGCAGCGCCATGACGACGGCGGCCAGCGCCGATGCGACCGCCAGCTTGGCCGCCGCGAGCGGAAGCGTCAGGGGCCGCCGCGCGCACTGCTGTCCGACCGCGACCGCGGAGGCGGCGGCCACGATGAGCAGTGCCACCCAGACGGGTCCGAGCGGCGGAGACGGCACGGCGGCAAGCACGGGTACCGCCGGAACGTCACCGCCGAGGACGGTGAAGGAGCTGAACGTGGCCAGCCCGATGTGCGCACTGGACCCGACCGCAACGGCAGCCGTTCCGACGATGACGTTGGGCACGTACAGCACCGACAGCAGCGTGAGGCTGAACTGGCCGAACACCGAGTCGGTGATGGCGTACAGATCGTGCATCGTCGCCCAGTGCACGACCATCGACCCGACCGCGACGACGCCGGAGAGCCCGAACAGCGCGAGAACCCCGGCGGCAGCGGCCCGCACGGCCTCCGGTAGCCAGCCCGGCACCTGCGCGGCCATCGACGGACGTCGCACCACGCGCGACCCGACGCCGATCACCGCACCGATGAGGTGCACCGCCAGCACGCCTCCGAAGGCGCGCAGCGCGCTGGGCGTCTGAAGTTCGGTCAAGACGGACGACGCGTCGTGGATGATCGCCAAGGCGATCGCGGCGATCAGCATCGGCCCGCCGACGGCCGACGCCACCACCCAGCGGACGACGAACCAGGAGCTGCCGGGGCGCAGGGCCGCAGCGGTGGTGCGGGCGGCGCCGAACACCATCGCGAGCACGGGAAGCAGCGGCATCACACCCAGTTCGCGGCCGCCGATGGAGACCGGTACCTGATGGACGCCGAGCCACATGGTGGCGATCGCGCCGGACGCGCCCGTCATGTCGCTGTTGGCGATCAGCAACTGCAGCAGAACTACCGCCGCGATGATGACCAGAGCGATCACGGACGGCCCGAACGCGACCCTGAGCAGGTCGCGGGCCTGACGGGTGCCGACTGGCCGGTTGTCCACTAGACGCGTCGCTCCTCGCACGAGCTGGTGCGCGCGAACACGGCATGCGCGCCGCTAGTGATTATGACGGCGGAGGAGCCGATTGCTGCGTAGCGGGCTGCTGTGGCTGTCCCGATTGCTGCGATTCGACGACCCCTGAGCCCCCTGGTTTCCGGACCCGCCCGAAGACTGGGGTTGACCGAAGGTCGGGAAGCCGGTCGGAGGGGTCGGTGGACCGGAATGCTGCTGCGGGTTCTGGGATTGGAAGCCACCCGTCGACGGGTTGCCCGGGTATCCCTGGCCCTGGCCGTACTGCGGCTGATAGCCCGGCCGCTGCTGCTGCCCACCCTGTTGCGGGTACTGGCCAGGATGCTGCTGCTGGCCCTGGGGTTGGCCGTAGTAGCCGCCGGGCGCGCCGTACGGGTTGTACTGCTGCTGTTGGTCGTACTTGGGCTTCGGCACGGGCGCGGTGATGACACCGGCGTCCAGCAGCAACCACGCCACGGCGGCGATGGCCTGCAGCAGGCTGAATGCGATGACCAGGTACAGCGCCCAGTCGATGGTGGCGCCGCTGGGCGCGTTGATCACCTCGGCGATGATCAGCAGGAACGCCAGGACGGCGACGACGGCGACCACCCCGACGAAGTTCTTCTGCTTGGGCACCAGGCTGACCCCGGCCAGAAGCGCGGCAAGGACGGCCGCCACCAGGGCGATGCCGAGCCCCAGGGTGCTGCCGCTGGCGGACCCCAGCTGCGGAAACTCCGAGTTGGAGATGGTGAACTGCGGCCCGAAGCTCGACAGGTAGACCGCGAGGCCGAGCACCGCGACCGCGGCGGCCAGATAGAGGGGCAGCTTGCTGGGGGCCGCGGCCTCGGATTCTGGGGCCTTGGACAACTGCTGCGTGGGTGCAGAGAACTGCGTCGTTGGGGTGGATGAATAACCGGGGCTACCTGGCGGGTAGGTCATGACCTCTCCTGTGCTCGATTCGACCATCCACGCTAGCGCACGGCCGCGCGGGCCAAAACGCCCTGCGACGCATCGGACCCGCGCCGGCGCCGCGAGCAAACCGTCCGCGTTCAGACCGAGACGAGCACCGGCGCGTCGCTCGAATTCTGTTCGGACTCCTCGATTTCACGCACCAGCGGCAGGACGTTGGCGCCGAAGTACTCGATCTCCTCCTGAAAGTGAAGGAAGCCGCCGAGGATCAGGTCGACGCCGCGTTTGCGGTAGGCCGCGATGCGTTCGGCGATCTGCTCGGGCGTGCCGATCAACTGGGTCCGGAACCCGTCGTTGTACTGCACCAAGTCCTCGAACGACGAGTCGGCCCACATGCCCTTCTTGTCGCCGGTCGAGTTGCCCGCCTGCTGGACGGCACCGCGGAAACCCTCGACTGCCGGCCGGTTGGCCTTGGCGATGATCTCTCGAAGCGTCTCCTTCGCTTCCCTTTCTGTGTCGCGGGCGATGATGAAGCCGTTGAGACCCACCTTGACCTCACGGTTGACCGTGCGGGCGTGATCGCGGACCTCGACGACCTGTTCGGTGATGCCGTCGAAGTCCTTGCCGTTGGAGAAGTACCAGTCGGAGTAGAGGCCGCCGTTGCGGCGCGCCGCCGTCGAGTTACCGCCCTGGAACAGTTCGGGGTTGGGCCGCTCGGGCGTGTTGAGCGGCTTGGGCTTCAGCGTGAAGTCGTGGATGCGGTAGAAGTCGCCGCGGAAGTCCACGTCGTCCTCGGTCCAGATCTTCCGCAGCACCTGCAGGAACTCGGCACTGCGGCGGTACCGCTCGTCGTGCTCCAGCCACGGCTCGCCCAGGTGGGTGAACTCGTCCTTGAACCATCCCGAGACGACGTTGACGGCGAAGCGCCCGCCGGAGAGGTGATCGGCGGTGGCGCCGAGCTTGGCGAGCACGGCCGGCTGCCACAGGCCGGGGTGGACGGCGGCGATCACCTTGAGCCGCTCGGTGGCCAACAGCAGCGCCAGGCTGAAGCTGGTGGACTCGTGCTGGAATTCGGCACCGTAGCTGGCTTCGTACCGGACCTGGGACAGCGCGTACTCGAACCCGTTGTTCTCCGCGGTCTGCGCGAGCTTCTTGTTGTACTCGTAGTTCCAGTCGGTGCGCTGTTCGATGTCACTGGTCACCAGACCGCCGCTGACGTTGGGCACCCAATAGGCGAACTTGACGTGATCGGCGATGCGTTCGGTGGTCATGGTCTGCCATCCCAGCAACACCGGACTACGACGTCACGGGTAACGATCGGGATGAATCGAACCGTGGCGGGCGGACACCACGATGGGTGTCTCCGCGATGCCGTTGAAGCGTGACGAGGTCACCGACGTGTAGGCGCCCATCATCGGGCTGACGACGACGTCGCCGACGTTCAGTGCGGGCATCGGGTAGTCGCGGGCGATGACGTCGACGCTGTCGCAGGTGGGCCCGGCCAGCGTGACGTCCTCGAGTGGCATCGTGTGGCGGTTTCCGTCGAGTTCGTCGAGCGCGACGATCGGCGGGTGGACGTCCTCGGTCATCACGTTGGAGTAGCTGCCGTACAGGCCGTCGTCGAGGTAGTGCCACGTCCGGCCCGCCCGGATGGCGCTGCCGACGACGCTGGTCAGCAGCGTCATGCAGTCCGCCACCAGGAACCGGCCCGGCTCGGCGAGCAAGGTGAAGTTCCCACGATGCGGGCCAAGCACGTCGTCGACGACGGCGGCGATGGCACCGATGGGCGGAGCGTCCTCGCGGTAGGACACGGGAAAGCCACCGCCGATGTCGATCGTCGAGACGTGCAACCCCAGCGTCTGCTCGACGTGTCGCGTCAGGTCCAACGTCGCCTGCAGCGCGTCGCGGTAGGGCTGCACGGAGGAGCCCTGGCTGCCGACGTGGAAGCTGAAGCCCGCGAATTGGACGCCGGCTGCGACGACGTGTTTGACGAGCAATTCCGCCTCGGCCGGGTCGGCGCCGAACTTCGACGACAGGTCCGACTTTGCGGTCGGGTTCGGGAACGCGAGGCGCACCAGGATCTGGATGTCCGACTCCCGTCCGACGAATTTCTGTGCCTCGCAAGGATTGTCGACGACGAACGTGCGAACGCCACACTGGTAGGCGTAGTCGATGTCGGAGGGCTTCTTGATCGGGTGGGTATGGATGCAGCGGGTCATGGGCACCCCGAGCGACTGCACCAGGTCGACTTCCGCACTGCTGGCGACGTCGAAGCTGCTGCCGCATGCCGCCAGCACGGTCAACACGGCGGGGTGCGGCAGCGCCTTGACCGCGTAGTGCAGCCGGAAGCCGCGCAACTGCTCGGTGAGCAGCGAGTACTGCGCCGCCACCCGGTAGGGGTCCAGAACCAGCAGCGGGGTGCCGTGTCGGGCGACGAGCTCCCGCCACTGCGTGCCGCTGCGCCGCAGCGCCTTCCTAAGCTGCGACCGGCGCCGTGGATCCATGCCCCACCTCCTCGACTGCGGGCCGGCGCACTGCCAGCAGGGCCTGGAACCGCTCGTAGCTGAAGATGGCCAGGACGTAGAAGCCGACGTCGGCGACCAGCTTGGCGAAGATCCAGCCCGCGACCATGCCACCGAACAGGATTGGCCCCAGGTAGAAGGCCAGCGGCCGGATCAGCGCGCTGTCGATCACCTCGGCGGGCCCGAACTCGATCGCGACGCTGCGCAGGGCGAGACCGTTGGCCGTCAGTGCCCGTCGCACCCTCGGCAGGTGGTGGTGCGCGCGGTAGGTGGTGCGTACCGCCGTCGTGTAGGCCGCGGCGTAGTACCCCGCCGATGCACCGATGGTCGCGACGATGGCGGCAGCGGCGAACGACCCGGTGGCCGCGTAGGCAATTGCCGCACCGCCGAATTCACATGCAGTTCCGGCGATTTCGCACGGTAGGTAGCGCCGTACCCACTCGAGCAGCTTCTGTCGGCGCGATCGTTCGATGCCCATGACCCGAACTGTGCCGTCGTAGCCGCCCCGGGTCGTGAGTAGCGGACTACGCGAGTTCGGGGCACGCAAAGGTGAGTAGCGGGCACCCGCCTTGCGCCGACAGACTGGAACACGTTCTAATTCTGGGATGGACTACGGGCTCGTTCTCTTCACCAGCGACCGCGGGATCACTCCGGCGGCAGCTGCCAAGTTGGCCGACGACCACGGCTTTCATACCTTCTACGTGCCCGAACACACCCACATCCCGATCAAGCGGGAGGCAGCGCACCCGACCACCGGCGACGAGTCGCTGCCCGACGACCGCTACATGCGCACGCTGGACCCGTGGGTCAGCCTGGGCACGGCGGCGGCGGTGACGTCGCGGGTGCGGCTGTCGACGGCCGTGGCGCTGCCGGTCGAGCACGACCCGATCACGCTGGCCAAGTCCATCGCCACGCTCGATCACCTGTCGGGCGGCCGGGTCAGCCTGGGCGTCGGATTCGGCTGGAACACCGACGAACTCACCGACCACAACGTCCCGCCGGGCCGGCGCCGCACGATGCTGCGCGAGTACCTCGAGGCCATGCGCGCGCTGTGGACGCAGGAGGAAGCCGAATTCGACGGCGAATTCGTGAAATTCGGACCCAGCTGGGCCTGGCCCAAGCCCGTCCAGTCGCACATCCCGGTGCTGGTGGGCGCCGCGGGGACCGAGAAGAACTTCAAGTGGATCTCGAAATCCGCCGACGGCTGGATCACCACGCCGCGCGACTTCGACATCGACACCCCGGTGAAGCTGCTGCAGGACACCTGGGCGGCGGCCGGGCGGGACGGCGCACCGCAGATCGTGGCACTGGACTTCAAGCCCGACGCCGAGAAGCTGGCCCGCTGGGCCGAACTCGGCGTCACCGAGGTGCTGTTCGGCCTGCCCGACAAGTCCGAGTCCGATGTCGCGTCCTACGTGGAGCGCTTGGCGGGCAAGATCGCCGCCTTCGCGTAGGGTCCTCGCCTCCCGGAAATGGTGCGCCGCACCTCTTTCCGCCTGCACTACCGTGGATACCGTGACGGGTCCGCTGAAAGTCGACACCGCGGCGCTCGAGGCCGTCGCCCGCGAGCTCGCCGGGTGGAGTGACGAGCTGTCCGACGGCGTCGTGCACGAGTGGCAGCCTCCCGTCGCGCAACCGACCGGGCAGGCGACCGTCGACGTCACCGCCGCCGCCAACCACGTGATGAGCGAGGCCTCGGCCAACCTTCTGCTGTTCGCCGACGACGTTGCGGGCGCCGCGCGTGCGTATGCCGCGACGGACGCCGAAGAGGCCCGTCACGTCGACGCGACGATGCAGCCGCCGAAGTAGCGATGGTCGAGACGCCGACTCGCTCGCGTGTCGAGGGCTGGACGACGGGGCACCTGCAATCCGCCGCGATGAGCTGGCAGCGTCAGGCTTCCCTGACCGAGCAGCTGTACGGGCAGGCGCAGCGCGCCGTCGACCAGGCGCCGTGGACCGGTGGCGCGGCGGATCGTGCCAGCGCCAAACTGTTCGAGAACCTGGCGAAGCTCCGAGGCGCCCTCGACCGCCTGAACCAGGCGGCGGGAATCGCGACGAGGGGCGCGGAGGTCGATCGACGCGGCGAAGCGGGTTGCCGTCGCGGCGATCGAGAGCGCCCTCAACCAGTTCTTCGCGGTCAGCGAGGACCTCACCGTGACCGACCGCATGCCTGCGATCTTCAGCGCCGCGCTGGCGCTGGTGCGCAAGATCGCCGCCGCGCACCTCCAAGCTGACATCCGTGGCAAGGCAATGATTCTCGTGCAGACCGACCAGGGGGTCGCCGACGAACTCGGCACCGTCACGACCGCGCTCCACGAATTCGACCTCGAGGGCGGCAAGGGTGGTGTCCCCGGGGCGGCGCCGTCGCCCGACCCCAAGATCGTCGGTGGCCCGACGCCGCTGACTCCGGACGGCACTCAAGGCGACTTGAACGTCACCATTCCCGGCACCGGCATCGAGATCAGCGGTGACGGCCGGACGAACTACCCCACGCTGAACGGTGAGCGGAATCCGCTGGAGATCCCCGGCAACCCAAACCCGACGCCCGACAATCCGAATCCCGACGCACCGACGAGGCCGTTGCCCACGGGCACGATCGTTGGCCCTGATGGCAAGCAGTACGCCTTGTACAGCGAAGTCCCCTACTTGGGGCCCGATGGCCAACCGAATCCGGAGTACGCCACCGCCGACACGACCGTGGTCGACATGAACGATCCATCCAAGAGCATCGGCGTACTCCCCGGGATCTCGCAGGCCAGCGGTGTCTACGACCCGAAGACCAACCGCATGATCGTCGTCGGAAACACCGGACCGCACCCCGGCGACCGGACGAGAATGCTGTACATGTCCGACCCCATCGATCCCGCGAATCCCAACGGTTGGATGCAGACCCTGAAACCACAGGGCGAGATCCAGGGATTGCCCGGCGATAGGGAGAACCAAATCGTCGCGCTGAAGGGCGGCGGGTTCATGCTCGTCGGCTCGGACAACTTCGACCGCAATGTTCCTGGGGATCAACCGATGAGCGCCGTCACCGCCTCTACACCAGAGGGCCTGCTCACTGCGCAAGCCACGCCACTCTTCCCGCCCGGGCAAGGTTGGCCCGGGGGCGCAGCCCCGTATGGCCCAACGGTCGTCGACACCGTCTACGACCCAGTGACGGGTCAAGAATCCGTTCAACTTCGGGTGAGCACGTGGGAGAAACCGCCGGGATGGGTTCCGACGCCAGAGCAGCCGTCGATGCCCTACAACCCGAAGACGTATCAGACGAACATCACCGTCCAGCACTAACGAGGGGTACGAATGCTGTTGACTGGCAGCTATTTCCAGGCGTCCACGTTGCGCGCACTTGCGACGATTGCATTCGTCGTCTCGGCTGGAGTCGTGTCGCCACCATCGGCCGCAGCTCAGCCAGTCGGGTTCCCCGATCTAACCCGGTTCACTGACGCGGCCCCTGGGCATTTCATCCGACCCTTCTCGTACGCGGAGCGCTGGGCGAACGGCTATCTGTTCTTCACGACGCCCGACGGCATCAGCTGCGCCATCGGCGGCTCATCCTGGTGCACAGGCGAGTTCCCGGGGCGTCCTGACAACCCTGGCGCCTGCGATTCAGTGCAGCGCGACGGAGACGCGGCATCACAGCCATTCGCATTTGGTTCCAACGACAGACAATGCGTACACGCAGCCGACGCGATGCTGGCCCCCGGACAGAAGGTGACCAACACTGCCTTTGGCACCACGTGCGTCGTTGGCGAGGGTCGGCTCACTGCTTGCATTCAGGGCGATCACGGCTTCGTGCTGCAACCGTCCGGAAGTTGGGTCTTCTGATGCGCGCGGCGCAGTGGGCGGCCGTCCTAGCGTTCGGACTCGCCGCGTGTTCGTCGGCCCCGAAGACCGCAGACCCGCCCGCGAACTTCCCCGACCTCAGAGGGTTCACCCCGGTCAATTCCAACGAACCAAAGGTGACATCGGCGGCGTTTAGGACCGCGGAACAGATCACCTGCGTCGTCGACTTCGGGCCGCAGAAGGCCATCGTCTGCAGCGGCAACCTCCGGGGCCTTCCGGACTCAGCCAACGGAAAGGGCTGCCCGTCGGTACGCAAGAGTGGTGAATCGTCCGATGCGCCATATGCCTTCGAACGTTCTGGGCGTGAGTGCGCTTCTTCCCGTGTCATGCCACTAGCCGCCGGTAGAAAGATGGTCGGAAGGAACGGCACGTGCGCCGTCGGTGACGATGGGCTGGTTGCGTGCATCGACGCCGACAACAAGCATGGCTTCGTCCTGAAGCCCTCTGGGAGCTGGACGTTCTGATTCGCGTAGTCGACTACGCACGCCTCGGCGAGCGACGAGGACGACAGTTCCTTGGGCAAGAGGACTCCGCTTAGCGGAACGACCCGGGAGGAACGTCATGCACTTCATCAGCCCGCACATCGTCCAGGTATTCGACGACCCGCACGCCGAACATCGCCGCGTGAAGCGGGCAGGGAACCGCCTTCGGTTCGAGTCGAAGGGGCGCGTGCCGCGACGTCGGGCGAAGTGACCCGCCGGGTTCAGGCCAGTGACGCGCGGTTGATGCCGTCTTCCGTCGACTTCACGGCGATCTGGGCGCCCAACGGGTCACCGTCGGACATCAGCGCCACCAGGTCCTCGTCCTCGGTGATGGCCAGGAACCGGCTGTCGTCGGATTCCAGCCGCCCGATGATGATGCCCGTCCGAACCGGCCAGTCGTAGCGCACGGAGTAGGTCTCGATCGTGGCCCGGCCGTCCGCGTTGCGGGTGACCGGCACCTTCGGCAGCGCGGCGATGTCGGCTTGCAGTGCCTTGCCGCGGTCGGCCACCCAATCGGCGGGTTCGGTCGAGTACACCCCGACCGAGTACTTGCTCATGACGCCGCCGTTCGCGCCGACGAGACCGAAAGCTCCTGGCCTGTCTCGCATTTCGGCGACCGTCTCGGCGATTCCGTGCAGGGAGTAGCTGTTGCCGGGTCCGCCGAAGTACGGCAGACCACCGGTGAGCGTCAACCCTCGCGGATCGTCGGCAGCCAGCCCGAACGCGTCGCACACGGCGAAGACGGGGAACGGGAAGCAGCTGTAGAGATCGAAGGTCGCGACGTCGTCGATGCCGATGCCCGCCACCCGAAGCGCTTCTGCCACTGCCTGTTCCGCAGAGATGCTGACGCCGACGTCCGCCCGGTCCAACAGGTCCTGCTCGGTTTGATCGGCGTGCCCGCGCAGGTACACCCACTTCTCCTCAGGCACGCCCGAGTCGTCGGGCAGCCGCCACCGACATCACCAGCACTGCCGCACCCTGGTTTACCTGATCGCGTGCCACCATCAACCGCGGGTACGGGTCGCAGATCATCCGGTTCTCATCGGTGACCGTCATGAGCTCGTCGACCGAGCGCTCCACCGGTGACGACGAAAACGGGTTCTTGGCAGCCACTTTCGAGAACGGCGCGAAGAGTTCGGCCATCTTTCGGCGGTAGTCGCCGACGCCGAGACCCAGACGCGCTGCGGCGCGCGTTGTCGAGCAGTCCGTACTGCACGGGCGCACCGGTCAACCCGTGCGACGCGGTGTACTCGCTCATGTACTGCTCGAAACCGTAGCCGCGGTCCTCGAGCTGGCCGCCGACCGTCTCACTGTGGTCCGGCTTGTCTTCGCGGCGCGCAAAGGTACTTCAACGTCGAACCGTTCTCGGAGCCGAGGATCAACGCCACCTCGATGTCGCCCGCGGCGATCGCGCCGGCGAACTCCGTGACCAGCTTCTGCGGGCCGTTGCCGCCGATGGGCTCGAGTACCGCGCGCGCGGGATCGGCGCCGACGCGTCGTGCCACTGATCGCACGTAGTTGTCCGAACAGCCCAGCGGCGGCTTTCCGAACGGCGTGCAGATCTCGAACTGCCGCAGCCCGACGAACACCTCGATCGCCTGCGCCACCGCGCTCGTGTCCGCGCCGGTGTCGGCCAACGCGGCCCGCACGCCCTCGGTGGCCAGATCGACGGCGGACATGCCGCGGTAGTCCGGGTCGTCGATGCGCTCGGTGAACTGCCCGACGCCGACGATGACGGGGGTGCGCGGATCGACCGGCATTACGAACCTCCAGGAATGTGTTAGTTCGTCACGCTAACCGATGACTGGAACACGTTCCAATTCCGCCGAAATAGAATTCCCTGTCGTCAACCTCGCGGCTCGACGACAGGGAATGTCCCATTGCACGCGGGGGCCCAATTTCGGCGTTGCGGACTAGAGGTTCTGCAGGATCTCCCGGGCCAGCGACGCGGTCTCGGACGGCGTCTTGCCGACCTTGACGCCTGCGGCCTCGAGGGCTTCCTTCTTGCCCTGGGCGGTGCCCGCACCGTCGGAGACGATGGCGCCGGCGTGGCCCATGGTCTTGCCCTCGGGCGCGGTGAAGCCCGCGACGTAGCCGATGACCGGCTTGGAGACGTTGGCCTTGACGTAGGCGGCGGCCTTCTCCTCGGCGTCGCCACCGATCTCACCGATCATCACGATGACCTTGGTCTCGGGGTCCTTCTCGAACGCCTCGATGGCGTCGATGTGGGTGGTGCCGATGACCGGGTCGCCGCCGATGCCGATGGCGGTGGAGAAGCCGAGATCGCGCAGCTCGTACATCATCTGGTAGGTCAGCGTGCCGGACTTCGACACCAGGCCGATCGGGCCCTTGCCGGTGATGTTGTTCGGCGTGATGCCGACCAGCGACTCACCGGGCGTGATGATGCCTGGGCAGTTCGGCCCGATGATGCGGGTCTTCTCGCCCTTCTCGACGTTGTAGGCCCACGCATAGGCGCTGTCCTGCACCGGGATTCCCTCGGTGATGACGACCAGCAGCGGGATCTCGGCGTCGATGGCCTCGATGATGGCGTCCTTGGAGAACGCCGGCGGCACGAACGCGATCGACACGTCGGCGCCGGTCTCCTTCATCGCCTCGGCGACGCTGGCGAACACCGGCAGCTCGACGTCGTTGCCGTCCTTGTCCTTGTGCGACACCTTGGTGCCGGCCTTGCGGGCGTTGACGCCGCCGACCACCTGGGTGCCGGCCTTCAGCATCAGCGCGGTGTGCTTGGTGCCCTCACCGCCGGTGATGCCCTGCACGATGACCTTGGAGTCCTTGGTCAGGAAGATTGCCATTTTTTTCTCGTCCTCTCAGGTGTTCGCCAGCTCGGCGGCCTTGTCGGCACCGGCGTCCATCGTGTCGGCCTGGATCACCAGCGGGTGGTTGGCCTCGGCCAGGATGCGACGGCCCTCTTCGACGTTGTTGCCGTCGAGGCGGACGACGAGCGGCTTGTTGGCCTCGTCGCCGAGGATCTTCAGCGCCTGGACGATGCCGTTGGCCACCGCGTCGCATGCGGTGATGCCACCGAAGACGTTGACGAACACGCTCTTCACCTGGCTGTCGCCGAGGATGACGTCGAGACCGTCGGCCATCACCTCGGCCGAGGCGCCGCCGCCGATGTCGAGGAAGTTGGCGGGCTTCACGCCGCCGTGCTTCTCGCCGGCGTACGCGACGACGTCCAGCGTCGACATCACCAGGCCTGCACCGTTTCCGATGATGCCGACCGAACCGTCGAGCTTGACGTAGTTGAGGTCGTTCTCCTTGGCCTTCAGCTCGAGCGGGATCGGTGGCGTCCTTGTCCTCGAACTCCTCGTGGCCGGGCTGACGGAAGTCGGCGTTGGCGTCGAGGGTGACCTTGCCGTCCAGCGCGAGGATCTGGTCGTCGGGCGTACGCACCAACGGGTTCACCTCCACCAGGGTGGCGTCCTCACCGACGAAGACCTCCCAGAGCTTCTGGATGGTCACGGCGGCGGCGTCGAGCACCTCGGCGGGCAGATGACCCTGCTCGGCGATCGAGCGGGCGAACGCCAGGTCGACACCCTTGACGGCGTCGACGGGCACCTTCGCCAGGCGCTCGGGCTTGGTCGCGGCGACCTCTTCGATCTCCATGCCGCCCTCGACCGAGCACATCGCCAGGTAGGTGCGGTTGGAGCGGTCGAGCAGGAAGGAGATGTAGTACTCCTCGGCGATGTCACTGGCCTCGGCGACGAGCAACTTCTTGACGACGTGGCCCTTGATGTCGAGGCCGAGGATGTTCTGCGCGTGCGTGAAGGCGTCGTCGGGGGTGGCTGCGTACTTCACGCCGCCCGCCTTGCCGCGTCCGCCGACCTTCACCTGTGCCTTCACCATGACCGGCTTGCCGATCTCCTCGGCGATGGCCTTGGCGTCCTCGGCGGTGTCGGTGACGCGGCCGGGCGTGGTGGGCACGTTGTGCTTGGCGAACAGTTCCTTCGCCTGGTATTCGAAGAGATCCATGGGCTCACTGTCTGTCTGCGTTGACGTTTGAGTTGATTTACGAGTATTCGACCTGAGAGGCTCGTGCGAACTTTATCCACACCGACCGGACACGTCGGCACCGCCTACCGCTCATGTGGCACATCTCACCGGGGCGCTGTAGTGATTCGAAATCACAATCTTGGCCGGAATCAACTCTCGGGTTGCCACCAACATTGGATTTTGGTTAACGTGCCTACGGTCTAGATAACGTTAAGGTCACGACGAGAAGGACTTTTCGGTTGGCAGAGCAAGGTTCGACCAGAACTCCACTTGGAGGATCGTCGACCGGCCAACCCACCAGAATCCCCAACGAGACCACCGACATCATCCCGTTCAATGAGTTCGGTGACCTCGGTGACCTGGACTTTTGCAACACTCCGCCTTCGACCGCGAATTCCGCGTGATGCGCGCGCCCGAGCTCGACGACCTCCACGACACCGACGACCTGGTGCCGCTGCGGCTCGCCGTGCCGTCACGAGTTCCAGCCGCCCGTCGGTGAAGGCCGGCAGCCAGCGCACGCGTACCGCGACAGCCACACCGACGTGAGCGACGGCATGGCGGCCACCGACATCATCGACATGCCCGGCCGCCGCGGCGTGCATCGCAAGCCCGACAACGGCGCGGTCAAGGCACGCCTCGTCGCCGCGGCGATGGCTGCCGGCGCAACGGCCGCGGCCGCCTACTCGGTGGCGAACAGCTCCGGCTCCGAGCAAGAAGGCACGATGCTCGCGGCCGGACAGTCCGCGTTCGTCGACGGCAGCGTCATCACCGGCTCGGCCGACGGCATGCAGATCGTCACGGTCGCCCCCGCGGCGGCCAGTGCCGTCGGTGCACACCGAGGAGATCCCAAGGCCGCGGCGTTCGCGCAGGAGCGCGCCGAACGCGAGGCCCGGCTGGCGCGGCCGCTGTTCGTGATGCCCACCAAGGGCGTGTGGACGTCCGGCTTCGGCTACCGCTGGGGCGTGCTGCACGGCGGCATCGACATCGCGAACTCGATCGGCACGCCGATTCTGGCCGCCTCCGACGGCGTGGTGATCGACGTGGGCCCGACCGCCGGTTACGGCGCCTGGGTCAAGCTGCGCCACTCCGACGGCACCGTCACGCTCTACGGCCACGTCAACACCTGGCTCGTCAGCGTCGGACAGCGCGTGATGGCCGGCGACCAGATCGCCACCATCGGCAACCGCGGCAACTCGACCGGCCCGCACCTGCACTTCGAGGTCCTGCTCGGACGGCACCAACCGGGTCGACCCCGTGCCGTGGCTGGCCCAGCGGGGGCTGACCCCGGCAGCTACGTCGGCTGACCGCCTCCGTGGCTGGCTAGGCTGGCTTTGTGACATCCGGCGGACCTCCCGACCGAACCAACATCATCCGGCGTCAGCCCGACGACTCGGATCCGCAGACGAGCATCATTCGCCGTCACCCCACCGGTTCGTTCCCACGCGTCCAGCCGCCCACAGCGCACCCTGACGAGTCCCAGACCAGCTACATCCCGCGTCCCACGCCCGTGGCGGTCGGACCGGCCGGCAGGCCGCGTCCCAGCCCCACGGCCGCGTCGATCACCGCGACGGTCAGCATCGTCAGCGGCTGGGCGACCGCCGTCATCGCCACGTCGTTGATCGCCGGGTGGTGGCGAACCGACGCATTGTTCTGCGTGGCCATCGGTTTCCTCACCGCGGTGTCGGCGGCGGCGACCATCGGCGGTCTGATCGTGCTGCTGCTGCGCCGCCGGATCGGGCGGCTGCTCATCGTGGTCGGCTCGGTGGTGGCGTTGATGATCTTCGCCGGCCTGTTCGTCGCGGGCGCCAGCCTGCCGCCGATCGTCTACGGCATCCCGGTGCTGCCCGTCGCCAGCGTCGCTGCTCGCGCTGCTGCCTGCGACCGGGCGTTGGACCCGCTAGGTCTACAAGCTTCTGAATCGGCGCGTGGTTGTGCATGAGCTTGACCCGACCCGCGCTACCGAAGTCGATGAGCGACATCGCCGACTCCCCCACGCCGGACACCTCCTCGACGCGGCCCAGCCCGTACTTGTCGTGGGTGACGCGATCGCCCGGTTCCAGCACGATCATCGGGCGCTTGCCGCGCGGCGCCTCGCGTCGGCGCCGGCCGGGCGGGACCGAACCGTCCCGCGCCGCTCACGGGGGCGCTGAACGACGGCGCGGCGCTCGACGCGGCGCCAGTCGATGAGCTCCTGCGGAATCTCGCGCAGGAACCGCGATTCCGGGTTGAGCATCGGCTGGCCCCACGACGAGCGCACCTTCGCGCGGCTCAGGTAGAGCCGCTGCCGGGCCCGGGTGATGCCGACGTAGGCCAGCCGCCGTTCCTCGGACAGCTCGGTCGGATCGCCCAGCGCCCGCATGTGCGGGAACATGCCGTCCTCCCAGCCGGTGACGAAGACGACCGGGAACTCCAGGCCCTTGGCGGTGTGCAGCGTCATCATCGTGACGACGCCCGCGCCGTGTTCGGGGAGTTCGTCGGCGTCGGCGACCAGCGACACCCGCTCGAGGAACTGCGGCGAGCACACCGGTGTCGGGGATGTCCTCGTCCAGCTGTTCGCCCGCCTCTTCCCGCAGCGCAGCGGCATTGGCCAGGTCGATGCTGAATTCGTGTGCGACGCTGACCAATTCGTTGAGGTTGTCGAGGCGCGCCAGATCCTGTGGGTCGCTGGATGATTCGAGCTCGCGGCGGTAGCCGGTGCGGTCCAGCACCGCCTCGACCAGGTCGCCGAGCTCGTCGTCCAAGCTTGCCCCGCAGCTCGTCGAGCAGCTCGACGAACGCGGCGATCGCCTTCTCCGAGCGGGTGTTCAGCATCGGCACCCTGCCCTCGGCGGCGGCCTGCAGTGCGTCGTTGAAGCTGGCCGCCGGTGTTCTCGGCGTGGACCGCCACGCACGCCTCGGCGCGGTCGCCGATGCCGCGGCGCGGCGTGTTGAGGATCCGGCGCATGCTCACCGCGTCGCCGGGGTTGTCGAGCACCCGCAGATAGGCGACGATGTCGCGAATCTCCTTGCGCTCGTAGAACCGCACTCCGCCGACGACCTTGTACGGAATGCCGGCGCGGATGAAGACCTCTTCCAGCGCGCGGGACGAGTTGTTGGTGCGGTAGAACACCGCGACGTCGTTGTAGGTGATGTCGCCGCGGTCGGCGAGCGCGTCGATCTCCTGGGCGACGAACCGGGCCTCGTCGTGCTCGTTGTCGGCGACGTAGCCGACGATGAGCTCGCCCTCACCGGCATCGGTCCACAGCCGCTTCTCGCGGCGGCCGGCGTTGCGGGAGATGACGGAGTTGGCCGCGGACAGGATGTTCTGGGTGGAGCGGTAGTTCTGTTCCAGCAGAATCGTCGTGGCGTTCGGGTAGTCGCGCTCGAAGTCCTCGATGTTGCGGATCGTGGCGCCGCGGAACGCGTAGATCGACTGGTCGGCGTCGCCGACCACGCACAGCTCGGCCGGCGGCACGGTGTCGCGGTCTCCGTCCTCGCGGGCCGCGTGGCCCGACCAGCTCGCGCACCAGCATGTACTGGGCGTGGTTGGTGTCCTGGTACTCGTCGACCAGGATGTGCCGGAACCGCCGCCGGTAGTACTGGGCGATCTGCGGGAAGGCCTGCAGCACAGCGACCGTCTCGCCGATCAGGTCGTCGAAGTCCAGCGCGTTGGCCGCCCGCAGCCGGCGCTGGTATTCGGCGTACACCTCGGCGACGATGCGGGGCAGTTCCTCGCCGCACCTCCGTCGCGCTCGGCTGCCGCCTGCTCGCGGCTCGATCAGCTCGTTCTTCAGGTTGGAGATGTCGTTGGCCAGCAGCCGCGGCGAGTACCGCTTGGTGTCGAGGCCCATGTCCTTGGCGATCATCATCAGCAGGCGCCGCGAGTCGTCGGCGTCGTAGATCGAGAAGTTGGAGTTCAGCCCCGGCAGCAGCGACGCCTGGTTGCGCAGGATCCGCACGCAGGTCGAGTGGAACGTCGACACCCACATGGACCGTGGCCGCTGGGGCCGACCAGGTGCGACCACGCGCTCGCGCATCTCCGCGGCGGCCTTGTTGGTGAACGTGATGGCCAGGACCTGGCCGACGCCGACGTCGCGGGCGGCCAGCAGGTAGGCGATGCGGCGGGTCAGCACCGCCGTCTTGCCCGAGCCCGCGCCCGCGACGATCAGCAGCGGCGAGCCCTCGTGCAGCACCGCCTGGCGCTGCTGCGGGTTGAGCCCCTCGAGGAGCTGATCGGTTTCGGTGGCGAGTACGATCAGAGGTCATGGCCCTACAAACTTACCGCTGGACCAGAGACACTTTGCGCCGACGCGGCCCTTGGTGGCACACTCGATCTCGTGCTCCATCAGCAGGGACGATTTTTTTACGGGTACCGGCCTGCGGTGCCCGTGGTCTAGCTGCTTCCCAGAGCCCCGCGGTCCGCTTCCGGATCCGGGGCTCGTCTCTTGTGTGAGGCCCGAATCCGGATGAGACCAGAAACGCCACACAATCAAGCGAGAGATGAGAATCAGGAGTCACCAATGTCTTCATCCAGCATCACTGGACGCCGACAGATCTCGACATCGACGAGGCTCCGCCAGGAGATCGACCAGCTCGACGCCGAGATCCTCGCCGCGGTCAAGCGCCGCACCGAGGTCTCGCAGGCTCATCGGCAAGGCCCGGATGGCCTCCGGCGGCACCCGCCTGGTGCACAGCCGCGAGATGAAGGTCATCGAGCGCTTCAGCGAACTCGGCCCCGAGGGCAAGGACCTGGCGATGCTGCTGCTGCGCCTGGGCCGCGGCCGCCTCGGGCACTGATTCCCTTCGCGCCGACTGCGGTGAGATCGCGATCTCGCGTCTCAACGCGATCTCACCGCAGTCTCGACGCTGAAGGGCCTAGTTGGTCAGCGCGATGTACTTGGTCTCGAGGTACTCCTCGATGCCCTCGCGAGCCCCCTTCGCGGCCGAAGCCGGACTGCTTGACGCCGCCGAACGGCGCGGCCGCGTCGGAGATCACGCCGCGGTTGACGCCGACCATGCCCGACCTCGAGGGCCTCGGCCACCCGCAGCGCACGGTCCAGAGCCTGGGTGTAGATGTAGGCGGCCAGCCCGAACTCGGTGTCGTTGGCCGCGGCGATGCCCTCTTCCTCGGTGTCGAACCCGGCGATCGGCGCGACGGGCCCGAACACCTCCTCCTTGAGGATGCGGGCCTCGCGCGGGCACGTCGGCCAGCACGGTCGCCGGATAGAAGTAGCCGGGCCCGCCCGGTGCGACGCCGCCGACGGCGACCGTCGCCCCGCGCGCCACCGCGTCGGACACCAGGTCCTCGACGGTGCCGACCTGCTCGGCGTTGATCAGCGGGCCCAGCGTGGCCGACGAATCGAGGCCGTTGCCCAGGGTGTACTCGCTCATCCGCTTGACCAGCTTCTCGGTGAACTCCTCGCGCACCGCGTTCGCGACGTGGAAGCGGTTGGCGGCCGTGCAGGCCTCGCCGCCGTTGCGCATCTTGGCCAGCAGCGCGCCCTCGACCGCGGCGTCGACGTCGGCGTCGTCGAACACGACGAACGGAGCGTTGCCGCCGAGTTCCAGCGACGGGCGCAGCAGCTTGTCGGACGCTTGCTTGACCAGCACCTTGCCCACCCCGGTCGAGCCGGTGAACGTCAGCTTGCGCAGCCGCCCGTCGTCGATCACGCGGTGGTGAGGTCACCGGCCTTGGACGTCGGCAGCACCGACAGCACGCCCTTCGGCAGCCCCGCCTCGTCCATCAGCTTGGCCAGCAGCAGCATGGTCAGCGGGGTCTCCTGCGCGGGCTTGACGATCATCGTGCAGCCGGCCGCCATCGCGGGGCCGATCTTGCGGGTGCCCATCGCCAGCGGGAAGTTCCATGGCGTGATCGCGAAACACGGGCCCGACCGGCTGCTTGGTCACGAGGATGCGGCCGGTGCCCGCCGGGCTGGGCGTGTAGCGGCCGCCGATGCGGACGGCCTCCTCGGCGAACCATCGGAAGAACTCGGCGCCGTACTTCACCTCGCCGCGGCTCTCGGCGATCACCTTGCCCATCTCCAGCGTCATCAGCGCGGCGAAGTCCTCGGCGCGGGCGGTGATGGTCTCGAACACCGAACGCAGGATCTCGCCGCGTTCACGCGCCGGGGTGGCGGCCCACTCGGCCTGCACGGCGGCTGCGGCGTCGAGTGCGACGATGACCGTCCTCTGGCGTGGCGTCGGCGACGGAGATCAGCACTTCGTCGGTCGCGGGATTGAGCACGTCGAAGGTCGACGAACCAGCACGCTCCTCACCGCCGATCCACAAGCCGGTGGGAACGGATGACAACAGCTTGTCGGTGTCCATACCTCCATCATTTACACCTTCGAAAGGCGCGCCGCATTAGGGTCGAAGAATGACCGCCCAGTCCGTTCAGATTCCCGACATCACCGCTACCCCTGCTTGGAACGCGTTGGTCCGGCATCACGACGAGATCGGTGCGAAACACCTCCGCGAGCTCTTCGACGAGGACCCCGAACGCGGCCGCGAGCTGACGCTGAGCGTCGGCGATCTCTACATCGACTACAGCAAGCACCGGGTGACGCGCGACACGCTGCAGCTGCTCGTCGACCTGGCGAAGGCGGCAGACCTCGAAGGCCGCCGCGACGCCATGTTCGCCGGCGCGCACATCAACACCTCGGAGGACCGCGCGGTGCTGCACACGGCGCTGCGGCTGCCCAAGGGCGCGCAGCTGACGGTCGACGGCCAGGACGTCGTCGCCGACGTGCACGAGGTCCTCGACTCGATGGGCGCACTTCACCGACCGGCTGCGCAGCGGCGAGTGGACGGGCGCGACGGGCGAGCGCATCAAGACCGTCGTCAACATCGGCATCGGCGGCTCCGACCTCGGGCCGGTGATGGTGTACCAGGCGCTGCGGCACTACGCCGACGCGGGTATCTCGGCGCGCTTCGTCTCCAACGTCGACCCGGCCGACCTGGTCGCCAAGCTGGCCGACATCGACCCGGCGACAACGCTTTTCATCGTCGCATCGAAGACGTTCTCGACCCTGGAGACGCTCACCAACGCGACCGCCGCGCGGCGCTGGCTGACCGACGCCGCTCGGCGACGCCGCGGTGTCCAAGCACTTCGTCGCGGTCTCGACCAACAAGCGAGCTCGTCGACGACTTCGGCATCGACACCGACAACATGTTCGGGTTCTGGGACTGGGTCGGTGGCCGCTACTCGGTGGACTCGGCGATCGGCCTTTCGGTGATGGCGGTGATCGGCAAGGAGCGGTTCGCGGAGTTCCTCGCCGGCTTCCACATCGTCGACGAGCACTTCAGGACCACGCCGCTGGAGGCGAATGCGCCTGTGCTGCTTGGCCTGATCGGGCTCTGGTACAACAACTTCTTCGACGCGCAGGCGCGGGCGGTGCTGCCCTACTCCAACGACCTGGCCCGCTTCGCGGCGTACCTGCAGCAGCTGACGATGGAGTCCAACGGCAAGTCCGTGCGCGCCGACGGCACCCCGGTGACCGCCGACACCGGCGAAATCTATTGGGGCGAACCGGGAACCAACGGCCAGCACGCGTTCTACCAGCTGCTGCACCAGGGCACCCGGCTGATTCCCGCCGACTTCATCGGGTTCAGCCAGCCCACCGACGACCTGCCCACCGCCGACGGCACGGGCAGCATGCACGACCTGCTGATGAGCAACTTCTTCGCGCAGACGCAGGTGCTGGCGTTCGGCAAGACCGCCGAGGAGATCGCCGCAGAGGGCACGCCCGCCGACGTCGTCCCGCACAAGGTGATGCCCGGAAACCGGCCGACCACTTCGATTCTCGCGACCAAGCTGACGCCGTCGGTGGTGGGCCAGCTGATCGCGCTCTACGAGCACCAGGTGTTCACCGAGGGCGTGATCTGGGGCATCGACTCGTTCGACCAGTGGGGTGTGGAGCTGGGCAAGACCCAGGCCAAGGCGCTGCTGCCGGTGATCATCAACGACGGCTCCCCCGCCGAACAGTCCGACAGCTCGACCGACGCCCTGGTGCGCCGCTACCGCACCGAGCGGGGCCGGTCGGCCTAGTCGTCCGGATCCGGCAGGGTCCAACCGAGGATCATCGCGGGCGTGCATGCGCCGATCGAGAGCATGGTGAGGACCATGAGGCCGCCGGCGTATGCCATGGCGGTGTCGGTGCCCCCGGTGTAGACCGATCCGAAGATCAGGTATCCGGCCGGAATCAACATCAGCGTCTGCGTGACCGTGAGCCCGATCGACCGCGCCGTGTTGCGCTGTTGCACTTCGTATTCGTCTAGCGCCCCCTCGGGGGCGTCACCCTGCCGTCCGGACACTACTTGCAGTGTGATCCACAGCGGAAAGTAGAGCAGACAGGCCGGCAACCAGAGCAGCGGCGCCCACCGAATCCCGAACGCGCACAACACGCTTACCCCGAACATGAACGCGAAGGTGAACGACAGTCCGACCACCAGGAGCCGGCGCCGCGCCTGGCTGCGCCATCTGGGGAGGGCGTTCGCGTAGGTGCGTTCGTGCTTGAGGAACCTTCGGGTTCGGTGGTTCTGGTATCGGTCGATGAGCGTCGGCTTACTGTTCTTCGTCGAGGGGTTCATCACCCGTCGCCTCCTTGCATCGGTATCGATTTGCGGTAGAGCTCGGTGGACAGCGGAGCGAACGGCGTGCGGGAGAACACCGCCTCGACGGGCAGGCCGAAGACGTCGCAGATCCGGAACGCCAAATCGAGGCTGGGATAGTGATCACCCCGTTCCAGCGCGCCGACCGTCTGCGGGTTGACGTCGATCAACTCCGCTAGCTGCGCCCGAGACATCCGCCGTTCGGCGCGAAGCACGCCGATGCGGTTGTGGATGGGGAATGTTTCCCCTCGCCTCACCGGACTCATACAACTAATTGTTGGGAAAACCCAACAACATGTCAAGCCGCGTACTGGGCGAGTTGGGCGCGCTCGCGTTCGTTCCGCGAACGAAGACGCTCACAGACCCGCGTTTGGTCAGTGGCCGCGTCCCGAGACGAGGTCGGCCACCGTCGCGATCGGCGACGTACCGCGGCGGCCGCGCAACTCCGCCCGGTCGGCGGCGTAGTAGGCGGCGTAGAGGGCCTGTACGGCGATGTACCGCAACGGTTCCGGCTCCCACTTGCGCACGTGGTGGTTCACCCACGGCAGCTCGGTGAGCGCCGACGAGGACTTCAGAATCGAGGTCGCGCAGGGTGCGGCCCGCGAGGTTGGTCGACGTCACGCCGGTTCCCACGTAACCACCCGCCCAGCCGAGCCCCGTCGAGGGGTCGAGTCCCACCGTCGCCGACCAGTCCCGCGGCACCCCGAGTACGCCGGACCAGACGTGCTCCACCGCCGCACGGCCGTCGAGGGAAAGAAACGGGTCAAGATCTCGCGCAAGAGCCCGACGGTCTTCGGGTCCGTCGCCCCGTCGACGTCGGTGCCCGAGCCGTACCGGTACGGGACGCCTCTGCCGCCGATGGCGATGCGGTCGTCCGCCGTGCGCTGCGCATACATGTAGGCGTGAGCCTGATCGCCGAGTGTCTCGTAGCCGTTCCAGCCGATGTCGGCCCACGTTTCGGCGGGCAGCGGTTCGGTGACGATCAGCGAGGAGTTCATCGGCAGCCACGTGCGCCGTAGACCGCTCATCCGGGCTGTGAATCCCTCAGTGGCCCTGACGATCGTGTCGGCCGTGACCGTGCCCACCGCAGTCTTCGCCTCGTGCGGACGGATCTCGTCGACCCGGGTGTGCTCGTAGATCTCGACGCCCAGCGATTCGACGACCCTGGCGAGACCCGCGGCGAGTTTCGCCGGGTGCAGCCGTGCGCAGTGCGGGTGCCACATCGCTCCCGTCGTGCCGTGCACGTTGATGCGCGCAGTGGCCTCTGCCGCGCTGAGAAGTTCGACGTCCGTCATCGGCCACTCACGGGCCTCGGCGACGGCGTCGAGCAGGCGGGCTTGCTGAGCGGCGTTCGTGGCAACCGTGAACTCGCCGCCCTTGATCAAGTCGCAGTCGATGTTCTCCGCGCGGGTGACGCGGATGACCTCGTCGACGGTCTCGTTCATCGCGGTCTGCTGGCGCCCCACCGCTTCTCGTCCGTGCGACTTCAGGTAGGAGCCGCGGCCACCGGTGATCTCGTTGGTGAGCCAGCCGCCGTTGCGCCCCGACGCCCCGAAGCCCGCGAACCGTTGCTCCAGCACGACGATCCGCAACTGCGGCGCCGCCTTCTTGAGGTAGTACGCCGTCCAGAGCCCGGTGTAGCCGGCACCGATGATGCAGACGTCGGCCTGCGTGGAACCGGGCAGTGCCTGCCGCACCGGTGCCGGCCCAATGCTGTTCCACCAGAAGGAAACCTCGCCGTTTCAGCCCTCATCGGCCCACCATCGCACCCGTGAGGCCCGCGGCGCCACCCGCCGAACCCGCCGGATCCCGCCGGAGGATGAGGGCGGCCACGCCGAGAACGATCAGGGTGAGCACGAGCATCAGCGTGGACATCGCCGCGATCTCCGGCCGCAGCGACGCCTTCAGCGACGCGAAGATGTACACCGGCCAAGGCGTCGACCCGGCGACCGAGACGAACGACGAGACCACCGTGTTGTCCAGGCTGAGGGTGAAGGCAAGCAGCGCACCCGAGATGACGGCGGGACGGATGAGCGGCAGTGTGATGTCGGTGAACCGCCGGAAGGGCGGGGCGTACAGGTCGGCGGCCGCCTCTTCGAGGAACTCGTTCATCCCGGTCATCCGGGCGCGCACGATGAAGGTGACGACAGCGCTCGCGAAGAGCGAGTTGGCGATGATGAGCCGCACCTGACCGATGTTGAAGCCGCCGAGCCCCCAGTCGACGCCGAGGGTGACGAACCAGGGCAACAGCGAGATTGCGCTGACGATCTCCGGGGTCACCATCACCAGGCCCAGGAGCACGAGCAGCCCAGGCGCCCACCAGCCGGGCCGACGGGTCAATGCGATCCCGGCGAAGGTGCCGAGCAGCGTGGCCACGACCGCGGTGCCTGCGGCGGTGATCAACGAGACGGTGATCGCGTTGGTGATCGCGGGTTGGTCATCGCCGCGACGTAGGGCTCGAACGCCGAACCCCTCGAACGTCTGGAGGGTGCGCCCGCTGTTGAACGAGAACACCACGATGACGACGATCGGGAAGAAGAGGAACCCCAGCCCGAGCACGCCCCAGACGTTCAGGAAGGTGTCGGCGGGACGGATCCTGCGCCGACGAGGGCCCGTCACGCGACGGTCATGAGCTCCTTGAGCGGCAGTTTCAGTGACGTCGCAGCAGTGGCGATCACACCGACCACTTTGAGGAGTCCGCCGACCACGGCGCTGGTGCCGAAGATGGCCAGCATGAGCAGGACGGCCATCGCCGCGCCGAGCGCCCAGTTCTGGGCGCTCTGGAACTGGGCGGCCACCATCTGGCCGACCATGCTGCCGCTGGCCCCGCCGAGAACGGTCGGGGTGATGTAATCGCCCATCAAAGGAACGAAGACCAGCAGCATTCCGGCGGTCACGCCCGGCGCGGCCAACGGAATCGGTGATGCGCCACAGCGTGTCCCACGCCGTGCCGCCGAGGTCGCGACTGGCCTCGAGCAGTTTCGGGTCGAGACGCTCCAGCGCCACGTACAGCGGAAGGATCATCAGCGGCAGATAGTTGTAGACCACGCCGAGCTGAACCGCAGCCGAGGTGTAGAGCACGTGTAGCGGGCCGTCGGTCAGATTGGCCCAGCTGCAGGACCTTCGACACGAAACCCTCTGGGCTGAGCGAGATTTGCCATCCGATGGTGCGAACGAGGAAGTTTGTCCAGTACGGGATGAGGACCAGGGCCAGCACGACGCCGCGCCACTTGGGGGCCAGTTTGACGGCCATCCAATAGGCCATCGGAAACGCAATCACCAGGCAGAGCACGGTTCCCACGACGGCGATCTTCAGCGTCCGAACGAAGATCGCGAAGAATGCGGGCGAGGCAGCCTGGCCGTAGCGGTCGAACGACAGGATGTCATTGGCGTGGGTGGTGTAGATGTCCGGCTTGTAGCCGAAGCTGTACCAGACCACCAGGCCGAACGGCAGGATGAAGAACAGCAGGATCCAGACGCTGATCGGCAGCGCTCCGAGTCCTCCTGGCAGACGCAGCCTTCGACGCGAGGGCTGGGCGCCCGCCGCACTCGGCATCGGCGCCGGGTGTTCCTCCAGGGCGGTCACTTGCCCGCCGCGGCCTTGAGCTCGTCGTAGATGCCGATGATGGTGCCCTCTGCGGACGTCATCTGGCTGTAGACCAGCTTCTTCATGATGTCGTCGCTGATGAAGACCAAGTCGGGCCGCTTGATGTCGGCCTTCTTGGCCGCATCCTCGATTCCCTTGATCCCGGTGTTGTATCCGATGTAGAGTGAGCTCCTTGAGGGAGACGACGGGGTCGAGCACGTAGTTGATGAATTCGTACGCAGCGTCTTCGTGTGGTGCGCCCTTGACGATGGCCCAGTTGTCCTGCCAGAGGTTTGCGCCCTCCGACGGCCAGACCCACTTGTACCTGTCGGGCTCGGCGTTCGCGAGGATGCCCAGGCGGGCATCGCCGTTCCAGCAGTGAATCAAGGTGCGGGCGGAAGAGGAGATCGAGGCGTTGGTCGACGATTCGAACGCCTGCACGTGTGGAGCGATCTTGTCGATGATGAAGGAGCGGTAGGCCGCGATGTGGGCGGGATCGGTTGTGTTCTCGTCGATTCCGTTGGCGTAGAAGTAGGTGAACGCCACCTCGCTCTGGTCTTCGAGGAGTGACAGGCTGCCCGACGCCTCCTTTTGCGCGGCGTCGAGGAAGTCGGCCCACGATTTCAGTTCGCGCTTGATGACCGTGGTGTCGTAGACGTAGCCGGTCGAGCCCCAGTCCTTGCAGACGCTGTACTTGTTGCCGGGGTCGAACGGGGTGTCGACCACTTTGGCAGTGAGGTTGCTTCATGTTGGGCAGCTTCGAGTGATCGAGCTCGGTGAGCAGTCCGGCGGTCGCCATCTGTTGAATGTTCGAGTGGGTGGGCACGCAGATGTCGTAGCCCGTCGTGCCCTTGGCGGCACTGAGTTTGGCGATCATCTCGGGGTTCGAGCCGTACGAGTCGAGCGTGATCTTGGGGCCCTTGGCGGAGGTGAAGTCCGTCAGCACGGCAGGGTCGTCGTACTCGCCCCAGGTGTAGATGTTGAGCCCGTCGGATGACGAGCCACCGCCGCCCGATCCACTGGAGCAGGCGGCAAGGAAGGCGCCGGACCCCGAGCGCGGCGGTGCCGCCCAGAAAGGTTCGGCGGCTGAGCGAGTTCCGCATCGCGTCGGGAACGAGAGCACGGATGTTCTTCTGCTGATTCATGGCGTGACTTCCAGTTCGGGTCGGGAGACGATGGGTAGGGGAACGAGCGGCTATGACGTGAAGATCCGTACGGCGTCCGCCGACCACGAGCACGTCACGGGCGATCCGAGTTCGGTGGGTGGGTTGGCGGCGCGGGGCAGACGGGCCAGGATCTGGTCGTCGCTCGGAGTGTGGATGACCAACTGCAGGCTGTGGCCGAGTTCGGAGACCCCGAGCAGTGTGCCGGTGACGGAGTTGACCAGCGTGTCCGAGGCTGCACCGGCTGGCGCAGTCGTGACCACGACCGACTCCGGCCTGATCGCCGCGGTGACCTCGGCGCCGGCCGCGGCAGGCACGCTGCCCTTGGTCGGGCGTGAGGAATGGAGCGACAGACCTGCGGTCTGCACACTCACCCCCGCGCGATCGAAGGATGCGATCGTGCCGGTGAAGGAGTTCTGCCTGCCGATGAACCCGGCCACGAAGGCTGACTCCGGCTCATCGTAAACGCTTGAGGCCGTGCCGATCTGCTCGATCCGGCCGTCCTTCATCACCGCGACGCGATCGCTCATCGACAGCGCCTCCTCCTGGTCGTGGGTGACGAAGATGAACGTCGTGCCCAGTTCGTGCTGCAGCAGTTTCAGCTCGACCTGCATCTCCTCCCGTAGTTTCCGGTCCAAGGCGCTCATGGGCTCATCGAGCAGCAACACGGCGGGGCGGTTCACCAGAGCCCTCGCCAGAGCGATGCGTTGCTGCTGGCCGCCCGAGAGCTGCGCCGGCTTCCGAGAGGCGAAGGCGGTCATCCTCACCATGTCGAGGGCGCGGCTCACCCGGCCTGCCATCTCCGCCTTCGGCACGCCCGAGCGGCGCAGACCGTAGGCGACGTTGTCGGCGACCTTCATGTGCGGGAACAGTGCATAGGCCTGGAACACGGTGTTCACCGGGCGCTTGTGCGGGGGCAGGTTCTCGACGTTGCGGCCCGAGATCTGGATGGAGCCGTCGTCGGGGAATTCGAATCCACCGATCATCCGCAGCGTCGTCGTCTTGCCGCACCCGCTCGGCCCAAGCAGGCTGAGGAACTCGCCGGCCTGCACGTGGAGAGTGACGTTGTCCACGGCAACGGCCGACCCGTAAACCTTGGTGAGGGAGCGGAGTTCGACGGACCCGGCCACGGAGGCGGGCGGCGCCGTCGCTTCGGAGGTCAGATCCGTGACGCTCATGCCGATACCAGGGTCGAGGTCGCGTCGTAGACGATCTCGCCGCCGATGATCGTGTAGACGACTGTGGCAGAACCGATCTCGACTACCGGGGCCGCGAAGATGTCGCGGTCGAGGATGACGATGTCGCCGGCCTTTCCGATCTCGATGCTTCCCGAACGCTCCTCGTCGTGGTTGAGGTAGGCCGTGCCAAGGCTGTGCGCGATCAGTGCATCGGCGAGGGAGAGCGCCTGCTCGCCGAGGAAGGGCAGAGCGGCCGGACCCGTCGCTCCCGCGGGGGCCCGGTTGACGCTGGTGTGGATGATCTCCAGCGGGTTTGCCGTGCTCACCGGCCAGTCGCTGCCCGAGGCCAATGGCGCTCCCGCGCGCTGCAGCGATCCGAACGGATACTGCCAGGCGGCCCGTCGGCTACCGAGGAACGGGATCGTCAGGACGTCCATCTGAGGTTCGTGCCTGGCCCAGAGCGGCTGCATGTTGGCGACCACGCCGAGTTCGGCGAACCGAGCGACGTCATCCGGGTGGACCACCTGGATGTGCGCCAGCGTGTGCCGAAGGTCCTTGTCGCCGTTAACCTTGCGGGCCGCCTCGATCGCGTCGAGCGATTCGCGCACGGCCCGGTCGCCGAGGGCGTGGAAGTGCAGCTGGAAGCCCAGTGCGTCGAGCTGCGTGGCGATCTCGATGAGCGTGGTCGGGTCGACGAAGCTCTTGCCCATGTTCTCCCCTGGGCAGCCGCACGCATCCAGATAGGGCTCGAGCATCCCGGCCGTGAAGTTCTCGGCGACGCCGTCCTGCATGATCTTCACGGTGGTCGCCTGGAATCCGGCGGCCAGCGCGCGCTCGCGCTTCTCGACGAGTTCGGGAATCTGCTCGAGACCTCGGTTGCGGTCCCACCACAGCGCCCCGACGACGTGGGCCTTCAGCACGCCGGATGCCACGCTGCGCAAGTACGACTCGAGCGGGTCGGGGGTGTCGTTGGTGGCGCCGACGATCGCGTCCTGCCACGCGGTGACTCCCCAGGCGAACAGTTGCCGCTGAGCGATCTTCAGCGCTTCGTCCATGTCGTCCTGGCTTGGCTGCGGGATGTGTTGTGCGACAAGGCCCATCGCGCCCTCCTGCAACGTCCCGATCGCGTGGCCGTCGGCGTCGCGTTCGATGCGCCCGTCGAACGGGTCGGGTGTGCCGTCGTCGATGCCGCCGATCTGCAGGGCCTTGGTGTTGACCCAGGCGCCGTGACCGTCGCGGTTGGGAAAGAACGCAGGCCGGTCGGACACGATGGCGTCGAGCGCCGCCGCCGTCGGCAGCCCGCCAGGGAACGAGTCCATCGACCATCCCCCGCCGGTGATCCAGGGCAGCTCGGGATTGGCCGCGGCGTACTCGGCGATTCGACTGAGGTAGCCGTCCGCGGTGACGTACGGGGTCAAATCGCAGGCGATCATGTCGAGGCCGGCGTGATACGGGTGGATGTGACTGTCTTGAAAGCTCGGGGAGACAAGGCCGCCCGCCGCATCGATCTCGGCGGCGTCGGAGGCGGTGAGGGCATCCGCACCGATCGCGGTGATGATGCCGTCCTCGACGAGAACGGGCTCTTCGACGATTCCGGCAGGAGTGAAGACGTGGCCCCCGGTGATCAGCAGGCGGTCGCGAGTAGCCATGGTGTCATTCCTTAATCGGGTGTGCGGCAGACGGATTGAGCGGATTGGTGTCGATCGGCGGAGTGAAGTGCGACGTGATCCACATGGCCTGGGCCGGGGTAGCGCCGATGTTCACGGCCCGGTGGGGAATCGACGACAGGTACTCGACGCTGTCGCGGGGTCCGAGGATGAAGGTCTCGGAGGCGATCGTGATTTCGATGTGGCCGGTGAGCACGTAGAACAGCTCCTGCGCGTTGTCGTGCGCGTACGCCTCGGGGCCGGTCGAGCCGCCCACGTCGAACGAGCCTTCGTACACTTCGAGTTGGTGGATCGGCGGCCGTGACAGCAGTAGTTTCTGAAGTCCGCTGTCGCTGGAGAAGATTGGCCGTTCGTGTGCCCGAAGCACGGGCCGCGAGACGGGTGCTTCGTCGGCGAGCAGGTCGGCGACCGAGATGCTCACGGCCGCAGAGATGCGCTTGAGCACGCCAACCGAGACTCCGCACTTGCCGTTCTCCAGCTGGCTGATGAAACCCGCACTGACCCCTGCCCGGGCCGCGACGTCCCGCGTTGACAGCCGGAGGCGTTCGCGGGCCTCCCGCAGCCGACTTCCGAGCGTGGCACGAGCCGCTCCGTCGAGGTCGTCGGTCACGGCGATCGTGGGTTCAGAAAACACGTGCCTCGTTTCGTTAAGACGCACTTAACAGATCGCTTACTGAGGCTAAAGCTATGGCCGCAGACAACACGGCGCAAGACTTCGGGCTAGAAAGCCCGAAGACTTAATGCAAACGAAAAGATCGCACGCCCCGTGGTTTGGGCGCGGAAACCGTCGCTCAGCGAGCGAAAACGCTCACGAATCGTGGAGGAGATTTAGGCGAAGCGCTTGGTGAACCGCGGTGGCAGCACCTTGATGAGCTCGACCAGCGGCCACCACGGCCACGCCGGGACGACGGCGCGGCCCTTCTCCTTCTCGATGGCGTCGACCATCGCCTTGACGCCGGTCTCGTTGTCGACCATGAGCATCGTGGTGCCCGACTTCGCCGTCATCTCCGACTCGATGTAGCCGGGCTCGAGCACCGTGATCTTGATCGGACCGGACGGATACTCGGCACGAAGCGACTCGCCGAGCGACGTGACGCCGGCCTTGCTGGCGGCGTAGGCGGCCTTGATGCCGGGCACGCCCTTGTTGCCGAGCACCGACGAGACCAGGACGAGGTGGCCTGCGCCGGTCTTCTTGAACATCTCCAGCGCGGTCTCGATCTGCACCAGCGCCGACACCAGGTTGGTCTCGATGGTGGCCTTGTTGGCCCAGGGCTTGCCGCCGCCCAGCGGGTAGCCCTTGCCGATGCCGGCGTTGACGATGACGCAGTCGATGCCGCCCAGCTCGTCGCTCAGCTCGCCGAACACCTTCGGCACGGCTTCGTGGTCGTTGACGTCGAGAGCGGCAATCGCGACCGTGATGTTCGGATGCCTGCCAGTCAGCTCGGCCTTCAGTTCCTCGAGGTTGTCGGTGCGACGCGCGCAGAGCGCGAGGTCACGGCCCTTGGCGGCGAACTGGCGGGCCATGCCGGCGCCGAGGCCCGAGCTGGCCCCGGTGATCAGGATCTTCTGGCGAGTCACGTGGACAGACTAACCAGTTGGGCGATGATGGTTCACCGTGAGGCGTCGCGTGCTACTCGTGGTCGGAATCGTGCTCAGTGGCCTGATCGGTGTGACACCCGCCGCTCAGGCCGATTATTTGAACCCGCTGTACGGGCTGGTGAATGCGGCCGCACACCGCCTGCAGACCGCGGACCCGGTCGCGGCGTTCAAGTGGGTCGACGGCGGATCCATCGAGGACGCGGCGCGCGTCAAGCAGGTGCTGGACGCGGTCGGCGCCGACGCGGCGAGGCACGGCATCGACGAGGCATTCGTCCGTGCGGCGTTCAACGACCAGATCCACGCCACCGAGGGCATCGAGTACACCCGCTTCGGCCAGTGGAAGCTCGACCCGGCCCTCGCGCCGACGACCGCCCCGGACCTGTCCGAATCACGCTCGGCAATCGATGGTTTCAACCGTTCCATCGTCGACGAGATGGCGGAGCACTGGGACGTGCTGCGCGGCCCGGGATGCGTCCAGGCCGTGAACGACGCCCGCACCGCCGTCGTCACCGACCGCCAGCTCGACCCGCTGTACGACCAGGCGCTGACGTTCGCCACCCACTCGTACTGCGGTTAGTCGACGCGCGCCGCCTCCCCGATGGTGCCGTCAGATCACTTGAGTAGCTTGGACATTCGCCGGTCGGCCAGCACCTTGCCGCCCGTCTGGCACGTCGGGCAGTACTGAAACGACTTGTCGGCGAAGGACACTTCGCGCACGGTGTCGCCGCACACGGGGCATGGCAGCCCGGTGCGGGCGTGCACCCGCAGACCCGAACGCTTCTCGCCCTTCAGCATCGCCGCGCCCTGGCCGACAGACCGCGTGACGGCATCGGTGAGCACCGTGATCATCGCGTCGTGCAGGGCGGCGAGCTGGGCATCGGTGAGCTTGCCCGCGGTGGCGAACGGCGAGAGCTTCGCGACGTGCAAGATCTCGTCGCTGTAGGCGTTGCCGATACCGGCGATCACCTTCTGGTCGGTGATCACGTTCTTGATCCTGGCGCTGTTGCCCTTGAGCGCCGCCGCGAGGTCGTCGGGGCCGAGCGACAGGGCATCCGGGCCGAGCGCGGCGATCTGCGGAACCTTCATTGGATCGTCGACCAGCCACACCGCCAGCCGTTTCTGCGTGCCGGCCTCGGTAAGGTCGAAACCCGGTGCCTCACCGGGCTTTCCGAGGTGCACCCGCAACGCGATGGGGCTCTTGCCTCCCGGCCGCAACGGCGCAGCCGACAGCTGGTCGGACCAGCGCAACCAACCGGCCCGCGAGAGGTGGGTGATGAGGTGCAGGTCCCCGCATTGCAGGCCAAGGTACTTGGCCCACCGGTTGGCGCCGGTGACGGCCTGGCCGTGCAACGCCGAGATCGGCGGGTCGAAGGTCTTGAGCACCGACAGCGCCGCGACGTCCACCCGCCCGACGGTCAGGCCGACGGCGTGGCGGCGAAGGTGGTCGGCGAGCGCTTCGACCTCGGGCAGTTCGGGCACGTTTTCCAGGTTATGCGCTTGCCCGACGCTCGCACTAGGAAGCGCGCGACCGAGTGGCGTCGCGGACCACCAGCGACAACAGCCAGCTGACGACCGACAGGACGATCGACGCCCAGATCGCCGTCCACCAGAAGTCGTCGATGTAGAGGCCCCAGTGCGTGGTGGTCTCGGTGATCCAAGACGTGATCCACAACATCAACGCGTTGACGACGATGTGGAACAGGCCGAGCGTAAGGATGTAGAGCGGGATCGACAGGATCTGCACGATCGGCTTGATGATCGCGTTGACCAGGCCGAAGATCACGGCCACGACGACGATGATCCCGATCCGTTGCAGCGTGTTGTCGCCGCCGACGAACTCGATGCCGGACACGACGAGCGTGACGACCCACAGCGCGAATCCGGTCAGCCCGGCACGAACGAGAAACTGCCCCATGCGGGTGATCTTGCCACGCTGAAGTCGCGGGAACTCAGGCTCGCAGCAGGTACGTGTCCATGATCCAGCCGTGTCGCTGACGGGCGTCGGCACGCATCGCGGCGATCCGCTCGCCCGCCTCGCCGACGGTCCCGGCGACCAGCAACTCGTTCGGCGTACCGAGGTAGGCGCCCCACCAGATCCTGGTTTCCGGCGGGCAGCCGAGGAACGCGCAATCGCCGTCGAGCATCACCACGGCGGCACCGGACAGTCCTTCGGCGCGCAGGCGCCTGCCGGTAGTGATCAGCACGGGTTCGCCGACGTCGTTGAGCGGGATCCGGTGTCGCGCGGTGAGCGCCTGAATCGCCGTGATGCCGGGGATGACGTCGTGGTCCAGATCGATGCGCTGCGCGACGAGCTCGAGGATGCGCAGCGTGCTGTCGTACAGCGACGGGTCGCCCCAGGCGAGGAATGCGCCGACCCCACCGTCGGGCAGTTCGTCGCGCAGCGCCCGCGCCCACACGTCAGCGCGGGCGGCGTGCCAGTCGGTCACCGCCTGCAGGTAGTCGCCATCCTTGGCGCGCGGCGGGTCGGGCAGCTCGACGAAGCGGTAGCCGGGCTCGCGGATGAACCGGTCGCATACCTCGCGCCGCAGCGCCACCAGATCGTCCTTCGTGTCTCCTTTATCCATCGCGAAGAACACCTGCGTGTCGTTGAGCGCGGCGACCGCCTGTGCGGTCACGTAGTCCGGGTCACCGGCCCCGATTCCGATGACGTGGATCCGACGAGTCACGCAGGCGAGTATGCCCGACCACACGCCGGCGTCCGGCCGCGGCAAGTACCCGGTACCGGAGGTATTGACATCATCCGGTACCCGTACATACCTTTGGGTATCGGCCATGAAGGGACGTCAACGATGACAGCTTCCGCCAACGCAGCGAGCGCGCCCACGCGTGAAGAGTTCGCCGGGCGGTTGCTGAAGGGGTCGGCGAAGTTGTCCTACGCCCCCATCGTCGACATCGACTGGGATGCGCCGTTGGAGCCCGACAAGTTCTTCCTGCCGCCGAAGTCGGTGTCGCTGTACGGAACGCCGTTGTGGGACGCGATGACTCGCGAGCAACAGATCGACCTGTCCCGCCACGAACTGGTCAACACCTTGTCGGCAGGCATCTGGTTCGAGAACATCCTCAACCAGGCGTTGTTGCGCGACCTGATGCACGCCGACCCCACGTCGAACGCCACCCACTACGCGCTGACCGAGATGGGCGACGAGACCCGCCACATGGTGATGTTCGGCAAGGCCATCGCGAAGGTCGGCGCCAAACCGGTACGGCCGCGGCTCTACCAGCGGATGATCATCAACGGTTTGCCGTTGGCGTTCAAGGGATCCGTGCTGTGGGTGGCAGCGCTCATCGGCGAGGAGATCTTCGACTCGCTACAGCGCAAGATGATGGATGATCCCGAATTGCAGCCGATGGTGCAGCGGCTCATGCGGATTCACGTGACCGAGGAAGCGCGACACATCCAGTTCGCCCGCGACGGCGCGCGCAAGCGGGTGGCGGAGATGCCGTGGCTCAACCGCATGTGGGTGGCGAACATCAACGGCCTCGGCGGGATGTTCTTCCAGTACCTGTTCACCAATCCGGTGCCCTACCGCCGCGTGGGACTCGACCCGCGCGAGGCCCGCCGCATCGCCCGCCGCAGCCCGCACCGCCGCAACGTCCAGGTGCTCGGGTTCGCGCCGCTGGCCGCCTTTCTCGACGACGTCGGGTTGATGGGCCCGATTGCGCGGCGTCTCTGGCGGCGGACCCGCTTCCTGCCCGCAGCCACGTCCGACGGCGTCGAGGCAGCGAGCGTCGACGACGGCACCGACGACGTGTACGACGGTCCGGTGGTGCTGCAAATCGGCGACGTCGAACACTCCGCGCGGGCGCGGCTATCCGGGCACCTCGACCCGATCGACGGCCGCTACCACTGGCGCGGAACGCTTTTCGCGGCGCTACCCGACGACGTGCTCAAGCAGCCCGCGGTGTCGCTCACCGTGAACGGCCGCACCGCGCAGGCCCGCATCGCCGAACGCACGCCGCAGGGCGGCTACGCCGTGGCCGGGGTGGGCGCTCCGCCGTTCGCATGACGACCGCCGACCGCCATCGCCAGTAGCACCACCGCGAATACCGCGCCGACCGCTCCGGAGACGAGCAGCGGAACCGTGCCGTCGTCGCCCCAGGCGAACCCGGCCCACAACCCGGCTGCCAGCACCGCGAACCCCGTCGCGCCCTGGAACACGCCCTGCGCGCTGGACTGCACGTCCGGCCCCACCACGACGAGATCCACGCCTTGCCAACGCCGTCGGTGCACCCGGTGAACACGCCGTACGCCCCGATCAGCAGCCACGCGGTGAGCGGATCGTCGGTCAGCCCGAGGCCGCCGT
Organism: uncultured Actinomycetota bacterium; assembly: GCA_963849055.1. Taxonomy (GTDB): domain Bacteria; phylum Actinomycetota; class Actinomycetes; order Mycobacteriales; family Mycobacteriaceae; genus Mycobacterium. The sequence continues at coordinate 860,609 of CAWKFI010000004.1, read as the reverse complement.
AACCGATCGCGAAGAACACCAACCCGATGCCGAACACCGCGGAGCGCGGGATGCGGTCGGCGAGCAGGCCGGCCGGATAGCTGACGAGCGCGTACACCGCGTTGTAGGTGACGTAGGCCAGGATCACCTCGGCGACGGAGAAGCCGATCTCGTTGAGCCGCAACAGCAGAAGCGCGTCGGGGAAGTTGACGACGGCGAAGGCCACCAGTATCGCGGTCACCCGCCAGTAGCCGCCGGGCAGGTCACGCACGCGGGAGAACATCCCGATCCGCACCGCCGTGACGATGCGCCGCGGTTCCCTGACCAGGAATACCAACGCGACGCTGAGCACCGCGGGGATCACGGCGATCCACAGCAGCGGCGCGATCTGATGGTCGAGCAACTCGTAGCCGGCAAGGCCCAGCAGCGGTCCCACCACCGCGCCGAGGGTGTCCATCGCGCGATGGAAGCCGAACACCCGGCCGCGGGCGGCGGCGTCGACGTCGGCGACGAGCAGCGCGTCACGCGGCGCACCGCGCATGCCCTTGCCGAGCCGGTCCACCACGCGGCCGGCGAGCACCCCCGGCCAGGCCGCGAAGGCCGCCACCATGACCTTGCCCAGCGCGGCCATGCCGTATCCGGTGGCGATCAGCGGACGGCGCGCGAAGCGGTCGCCGAGCGGCCCGGAGGCCAGCTTGGTCAGCGACGCCGCGCCCTCGGCGGCGCCCTCGATCGCACCCACCACCGCGGGCGGCGCGCCAAGCACGGCGGTCAGGTAGATCGGCAATAGCGGATAGAGCAGCTCACTGGCGGTGTCCTGCATGAACGACACCGCCGAGAGCACCCGGACGTTGCGGGTCAGCCAGGTCCGATCAGTCCCGTCGCGGCGCACCGGGCCCATGATGCCCGACGTTCCGCTATGCCGAAATTAGAACACGTTCTAGTATCGGCTCATGCGGTTCACCTATGCGGAAGCCATGACCGACCCCAAGTACTACATCCCGTTGGCGAAGGCAGCCGACGAGGCCGGGTACCACGCGATGACCATCCCGGACAGCGTCGCCTATCCCGAGGTGTCCGACTCCACGTATCCGTACACCGCGGACGGCAACCGCGAGTTCCTCGACGGCAAGTCGTTCATCGAGTCCTTCGCGTTGATCGGCGCACTATCGGCCGTCACCACGAAACTGCACTTCAACATCTTCGTGCTGAAGCTGCCGATCCGCCCGCCCGCCCTGGTCGCCAAGCAGGCAGGCTCGCTGGCCGCGACTGTTCGACAACCGCCTTGGCCTCGGCGTCGGCACCAGCCCGTGGCCGGAGGACTACGAGATCATGGGCGTCCCATACGCCAAGCGTGGCAAGCGGATGGACGAGTGCATCGACGTCATCCGCGGCCTCACGTCCGGCGACTACTTCGAGTACCACGGCGAGTTCTACGACTTCCCCAGGTTCAAGATGACCCCGGCACCGACGAAGCCCGTCCCGATCCTGGTCGGCGGCCACGCCGACGCCGCCCTCAAGCGCGCCGCGCGCAACGACGGCTGGATGCACGGCGGCGGCGATCCCGAGGAACTCGACCCGCTGCTGGCCAAGCTGAAGCACTACCGGGAAGACCGAAGAGCGCATCGGGCTGGCCGACGAGTTCCAGATCCACGTGATCTCGATCGACGGATTCAGCGCTCGACGGCGTGAAGCGCCTGGAGGACAAGGGCGTCACCGACGTCATCGTCGGCTTCCGAATTCCCTACATCATGGGACAGGACACCGAGCCGCTCGAGACGAAGATCCGCAACCTGGAGTGGTTCGCGGAGAACGTCATCGCGAAGGTGTGACCGCGAGCGCGTCGACGGCGCGCGGCCCGAGCACCTCGTCGAGCACCATCATGGCGCTGCCCACGGTCGCCGCGCGGTCACCATGCGCGGCGGGCACCACCTCCAGGGTGCGGGTGGCCTGGGCAGTGGCGTTGCCGTACAACGTCTCCCGCAGCCCGGCGACGAAGATCTCGAAGGCGCCCGCCAAGTCGCCCGCCACGACGAGGACGGCGGGGTTGAGCAGGTTCACCGCCGCCGCGACCACCTCCCCGACGTACCGGCCGCTGTCGCGGATCATCCGGCGCGCCTCCGCGTCACCACCGTTGGCGAGTTCGACGACGTCGCGCATGTGCCGGACGGCATGCCCCTGCTGCTGCAGGGCGTGCACCACCGCCCAGCCGCCAGCGATGGCCTCCAGGCAACCGGTGTCGCCGCAGCGGCACGGAATCCCTTGCGCCGCAGGGGTCTTGTTGTGGCCGAACTCCCCCGCCGCCTGGGCGGCGCCACGCTGCAAGACCCCGCCGGCGATGATGCCCGCACCCAGTCCCGTCGAGGCCTTCAGCACCAGCACGTCGTCACGGCCGGGGCCCCGCTCGCCGATGGCGATCGCGTTGGCGTCGTTGTCCAGAACCACGGGCACACCCGAGAGTCGGCTCAGCTCACCGAAGTACGGCCGCAGATCGCACGCCGTCCCAGCCGCGCAGGATCGGCGAATCCCGGCTGCACCCGCGCTCGCGGTCCACGGTTCCCGGCAGGCTGAGCCCGACGCCGTAGACCGGAACGTCGCGGTGATCGTCGAGCAGCAGGTCGAGGCGCTTCACCACGTCGGGCATCAGGTCGTCGGGCCCGAGGGCGACCTCCTGGTCGATGTCGCTCATCGACAACACCTCGCCGGCGAGGTTGCACACCGCCAGCCGGGTGCGGCTGATGCCCACGGCCACCGTCAGCACCACGCCCGCATCGGCGTCGAACGACAGCAGCGTCGCGGGACGGCCGCCGGTCGACGGCGCCTGCTCCCGTTCGATGACGAGGCCCGACGCCGTCAGCACCGAGATCCGTGCGGCGACCGCGGTGCGGGACAGGCCGGTGAGCTGGGCGATCTCCGTGCGCGTGGTGTCCCGACGTGCCCTGATCAGGGTGAAGACATCGCCGACGGTGGCCATGCCTCGATTGAACACCGAAAACGTAAGCCGCGCCACTTTTGCCGTTCAAAGGCGAAAGTCAATTTGAAGACAGGCATAAGTAGGCCTACCCTTGGACCAGTGACCAGCACCCTGGAGAGGCCCTTCCGCCCGCAATCCGTCGTGTCCCCGGACCCGACCGTCCGATGGCTGGCAGTGCTCGCACTCGCCATCGGCGGATTCGGCATCGGCACCACCGAGTTCGTCGCCATGGGCCTATTGCCCGACATCGCGGCCAGCCTGCACATCACCGAACCGACGGCCGGTCACGTCATCTCCGCCTACGCGCTCGGCGTCGTGATCGGCGCACCGCTCATCGCATCGCTGACCGCCCGCGTGCCGCGCAAGACGCTGCTGCTGGCGCTGATGGTCCTGTTCACGGTGGGCAACCTCGCCAGCATGGTCGCGCCGACCTACGGCACGCTGATGGCCGCCCGCTTCGTCGCCGGCGTACCGCACGGCGCGTTCTTCGGCGTCGCCGCGCTGGTCGCCGCCCACCTGATGGGCCCGCAGAACCGGGCCAAGGCAGTCGCCCACGTATTGACCGGCCTGACCGTCGCGACGGTGCTCGGCGTGCCGATGGCCTCGTGGCTCGGCCAGCACTTCGGCTGGCGCAGCGCGTTCGGCCTCGTCGTCGTGATCGGTCTCATCACGTTGACGGCCCTCTGGTTCTGGCTGCCGAGCATGCGCTCGATGCACGCGACCAGCCCGCTGACCGAACTCGGCGCCCTCAAGCGCGTGCAGGTGTGGCTGGCCCTGCTGGTCGGCATGGTCGGCTTCGGCGGCATGTTCGCCGTGTACACCTACGTCAGCACCACGCTGACCGACGTCGCCGGTCTGCCGCGGGCGCTGATTCCGTTGGCGCTCATGGTCTTCGGCGTCGGCATGGTGGTCGGCAACCTGGTCGGCGGCCGGATGGCCGACGTCTCGGTGGTCCGCGGCCTCTACGTCTCGATCACCGCGCTGGGCGTCGTGCTCGCGTTGTTCGTACTGGCGGCACACAATCCGTGGACGGCGATGGCGGGGCTGTTCCTGATCGGCGCCGCGGGGTCGGCGATCGGGCCCGCGCTACAGACGCGGCTGATGGACGTCGCACACGACGCGCAGACGCTCGCCGCCGCACTGAACCATTCGGCGCTCAACATCGCCAACGCCACCGGCGCGTGGATCGGTGGCGTGGTGATCGCCGCGGGACACGGCTACACCGCGCCCGCCGCAGCCGGTGCACTGCTGGCCGTCGCGGGCATCGTGGTGCTGACGTTCTCGGTGCTGCTGCAGCGCCGCACACGGAATCGCTAGGACCTAGGCGTCACCACCAGTAGTGCGGGTACTTCGGCACCGTTGATCTTGTTGCCGGCTAGGCCGACGACGACGAGAATCGCCGCCGCCGCGCCGATCAGGACGACGAACTCCCATCGCGGGATGGCGGGGACGACGGCGATCATCGCCGTCGCGGCGGCCGGGGAGTGCGACATCCGCAGCAGCTTCATCGCGCCGAGCGCCAACGCGCCGGCAACTGCACTGGCCCACAGCGAATCGATGCCGATCATGCCGACGAGCACACCGACGATCGCCGACAACACATGCCCACCAATCACATTGCGCGGCTGTGACAGGGGAAAGTGCGCGCCACCAACGACCAAGGCCATGCTCGCCGCCAGTGGCGGGATCAACCACGGGTCGTGAGTGACGGCCGTCAGCGCCGCCACGATCGCGAGTGCCACCAAGCTCGCCAGCATTTCAACGACGATCACCGTCAGTCGCTGGCGAGGTGGCGCAGAACTCGAATACCACCGCGATCGAGTCGGCGCCGGTTCCGCCGCTGAGCGTGGTTCCACAGCGGTCACGATCGGCTCCGTCACGAAGCGCTCCCGACCGATGCACCCACCAGACAGAAGCTATATGGCACGCCCCTCTTCGAGGAAGGCCAAGCCGTCAATGACGTGATTCACGCTATTTATCGTGCGGCGCAACGGATGTCGGCGAATCGATGACCGACGGTTGCCAGCCCCTTCGATCGCGTGATTCACGCCGCCTATCGCGGCGCGATGAGGATGTTGACACCATGGTCGTGGCACCCCGTCGTTGGTTTGCCCTGGCCACGGGAGTTAGTCGATCGTCTGCAACCGGTCCATGATCGACCAGAGCAGACGGTCGTCAGTGACGGTGCGCAGCGGGACGGGTCCCAACCACATGTAGGGCTGGCCCAGCATGGCCCGCTTCTGCAGTTCCTCGAGGCGTTCGAGAACGCCGTTGACGAAGCCTCCAAAGTCCTGAAGGGGCTGGTTCATGAACCGCGTGCAGTCGCGGACCAGCTCCTCGTATCGATCTGGGACGGAGTGTCTTCGGCACTCCTCGGCCACCTCCAGCAGCCGCTCGTAGTAGTCGCCGAGTTGATTGGCGGCGCGCACGATGCCCTCGGCGTCGGCTGTGTCTTCGTCGTCACGAGCACCGAATGCCTCGGTGAAGGCCGGCATTCTTAGGAAGGCCCCCACCGCCTCAGTGATGTCGTCGACGGCTCGCATGTGCCGAGCGACGAATTGTGCAACCTCGGTGCCGGTCTCCAGCCGTCCCGTTGGCCGCACGGGTGAACCGATTACTTGAATGATCTTGCGTTCCTCGACGGCGGCCCAGCGCTGGAACACGACGGACGCGAAGGCCGCCCACGTCCAGCAGGCAGGCCTCTCGTGCAACATTTGCTTGAGAAGTTCAGGCGTTGGCACGATGACTGCGACCGAAACCGAACCAGTGCGTCTCATGCGCCCGAAGCTAGACGCGGGTACCGACAAGCCGGAAGGCGAGCATTTTCGTCCATGACAGTCACCGTCGCCGGCCTCGACGTCGCTGATCCCGTGGACGCCTGGAGTCGGGCTGGGTTCAGCGTGGGGTCCGACGCCGTATGCAGAGTCGGTGGCGTTGGAATCCGGCTGCTCGGCCGCGGTAGCCGTGCCGGCGTCGTCGGGTGGTCGTTGCGCGGCTTGCCGCCGGGCAGCACGGTCGACGACATCGACGGTATCCCGACGAGACGGAGCCGCCCCGGCGGCGACATCGGACGGACGTCGCCCGCGGAGCCTGCGAGCCCGGCAACGCACCCGAACGGCGTCACGGCGATCGACCACGTCGTGCTGATGTCACCCGACCTGGGGCGAACGGTCGAAGCGCTGGCCGCGATTGGCGTGCACCCGCGCCGGGAACGCGAGGCCGAACTAGCCGGTCAACCGATCCGCCAGGTCTTCTTCCGGTTCGGCGACGTCATCGTCGAGGTCGTCGGCTTGCCAGTGACGGCAACGGACGGTCCCGCCACGCTCTGGGGCATCACGTACGTCGTCGACGACATCGACGCGACCGCCTCGTTCTTCGGCGACCGCACGACACCGGTCAAGGACGCAGTGCAGCCGGGGCGTCGGATCACCACGCTGCACCACGACGCGCTCGGGATGTCGGTCCGGTCGGCGATGATCTCGCCTCCCGCGCGTCGCTGAGGCCTCTGCTCGACGGAGTGCCTATTCTCGGCGCATGACCGACGCCGTGATCATCCACACCGACGGCGGATGCAGGCCCAACCCCGGTCCGGGCGGCTGGGGTGCGGTGTTGCGCCAACGCGAGCACGTCCGCGAGATGTGCGGGGGCGAGCCCAATGAGACCAGCAACAACCGGATGGAGTTGACCGCGCCGATCATGGCGTTGGAGGCGCTCACCCGGCCCGTGGTGGTGCACCTCTACACCGACAGCACGTACGTCCGCAGCGGCATCACCAAGTGGGTGCTCGGCTGGGAGCGCAACGGTTGGCTGACCGCGGCCAAACAGCCGGTGAAGAACGTCGACCTCTGGAAGCGACTGCAGGCGGCGTGCGCCCGGCACGAGGTCGAGTGGTTCTGGGTGAAGGGCCACTCGGGCGTCGCGGACAACGAGTTGGCCGACGTCCTGGCGACCCGGGGCATGCAGGAAGCGATCGACGCCGTCGCTCTGGCGTGACCCCTAGGCGCTCATACCATTTACAAATATTTGTATCCGGCATGAGCGGGCCGTAATGGCGAGATCCGATCCTACATTGGAATGTGTACGCACATCAACCAATTGAAGGGTCGGGACATGAAATACTTTGTTGCTGCTGGGATTACCGCGGCCATGTTGTCATCGTCAGCCATCGCACTCACCGCCGTCGCCACGGCGGCGCCGTCGGGGCCGTCGCAGGTGGATCAAACAGTCAGAACACTCGAAGCCAGTGGCTACAACGTCACCATCAACCGGACCGGTGACGCACCGATGTCGGCGTGCACGGTCAGCGGCATTCGCCCCGGACAGACGCACTCCACGCAGGACTCGCGCGGCGGCGGCTCGATCAACACCACGGTGACGTCGAAGACGGTCTACGTCGACGTAACCTGCTGAGCCCGTACGTGAATCGTCACCAACCGCACCCGGAAGGTCGTCCTTCCGGGTGCGGATTCGGCGTCGATGGTGCCGCGGTGCGCCTCGACGATCGACGCGGCGATCGACAACCCAAGTCCGAAGCTCCCGGACGCGTGGGACCGTGATTCGTCCGCTCTGACGAACCGTTCGAACAAGTGCGGCAACAGATCCCGATCGATTCCCGGCCCATCGTCGACGACGGTCAACTCCGCGTACGGTGCGCCGTCGTCGGCGCGGCCCGTGGCAACGGCGGTCGTCACGGTCGTTCCTGGCGGTGTGTGCTTCCAGGCATTCGACAGCAGGCTGACGAGCAACTGATGAAGCCGGGCACGATCACCGACGACCCACACCGGGCCGTCGGGCACGTTGGTCAACCAATGATGATCCGGCGCCGAAACCGCGGCGTCGTTGACGGCGTCGATGACCACGTCGGTGAGGTCGACCTCGGTGGTGTCCAAGTCCTCACCTTCGTCCAGTCGCGCAAGCAGGAGTAGGTCGGAGACCAACGAACTCATCCGGCGCGCTTCGGCTTCGATGCGGGCCAGCGAGTATTCGGTGGTGTCCGGCAACACCGAACTGTCCTGGCGGGTCAGCTCGGCGTAGCCGTGAATGGCCGCCAGCGGGGTCCGCAGTTCGTGGCTGGCGTCGGTGATGAAGCGGCGCATCCGCCGGTCGGAGGCCGCCACCTCGGCCAGCGCGCGTTCCACGTGTTCCAGCAGGCTGTTCAACGTGTCGCCGACGAGCCCGACCTCGGTTCGCCGGTCCGTATCCCCGCGGGGTACGCGAGGCGTGATCGAGTGGTGGTCGCGGTCCAACTTCAACGTCGCAACCTCCGCGGCGGTCGCGGCCACCCGGCCCAGCGGGCGCAGCGCGAACCGGACGATCGCTATCGTGCCGAGAGCCGTGACCAGCAGGGCTAGCGCGGTCAGCGCCGCGACGATCGCCGTCTCCCGCGCCACCGCCTTCTGCGCCGGCTCCAGCGACACCGCGGTGACCAATCGCTCGTCACCGTCGCCCGGCCGGACCTCCATCAAGTACTCGCCATGACCGGCCAGCTCGACGTCGTGCTTGCCGACTCCGATCCACGCCGCCAGTTTCGGAATCTCGTCGACCACCTCGGGAGACGCTGGGCCCGCCTCACCGTCTCCGAAGTGCGCCGAATCCACGACCTTGCCGTCCTGGATCAGCGCGATGACGTTGCCCGGCGCCTGACCGACGACCTGGGTCAGCGGCTTCATGGCACCCCGCGGCGGCTTGTGGCCGTCGGCCGTTGGCGTGATGCGGTACTTCGTCACGCTGTAGCTGAACCCGTCCGCCGATGCCGTCAGCTGGGTGTCGATGACCCCGGAAAGCGAGCTGCGCAGGGTCAGGACCGACAGCACGCCGACGGTGAGCAGCACGACCATGACGATCGCCGACACCCCGAGCACGAGTTGCCGCCGCAGCGTCCACGTCCGCCAGCGACTCATTCCGCAGGCCGCAACATGTAGCCGACACCCCGCACCGTGTGGATCATCGGCTCACGGCCGGCGTCGACCTTCTTCCGCAGGTACGACACGTACAGGTCGACGATGCTCGACCGTCCGCCGAAGTCGTAGTTCCACACCTTGCGCAGAACTTCCTGGCGGCTCAGCGCGCGTCGGGGATGGCGCATCAGGAATCGCAGCAGCTCGAATTCGGTCGACGTCAGCGAGATGGGTTCGCCGCTGCGGGTGACCTCGCGGCTGACGCCGTCGAGTTGGAGGTCACCGACGGTCAACGTCTCGTCGTCGGCGGGCGTCAGATACGCCGAGCGCCGCAGCAGGCCGCGCAGCCTGGCCACCAGCTCCTCGAGCGAGAAGGGCTTGGTCATGTAGTCGTCGCCGCCGGCGGTCAGACCGGTAACCCGGTCCATCACCGAGTCGCGGGCCGTCAGGAAGAGCGTGGGCGTATAGGTGTCCGAATCCCGGATCTGTTGCAGCACACCAAGCCCGTCCATGTCGGGCAGCATGATGTCGAGGACCAGGATGTCGGGGGTGTTGGCACGGTACTTGTCGACGGCCTCACGAGCGTCGTGCGCGACGTCGATGTCCCAGCCTTCGTACTGCAATGCCATGCGCACCAGATTGGTGAGCGCGCGCTCGTCATCGACGAGCAGCACCCGGATGGGTGAGCCGTCGGCGCGGTACATCCGGGGCAGCTTGCCGAGGATGGCGCGACGGGGACCCACGTCAGGGTCACTGACCGGTGGCGAGGTCATCCCTCCATTGTCGCGATGTCCGAGCGACGCCGTGACGTTCTCATAGACAATTCACATGTGCCCGACTTCGTGCTGCAACCGATCGGGCGGGTTGAGTCGACGCTGACCGACGCCAGCGCCGCGCCCCGCCAGGGAGACGAGGGTTCGCCGGACTGCTGGTTGGTGTTCGATGCGGACGTCCGGCCCGCGCTCGAGGGGATAGGACGCGGGAGCGAGATCGTCGTCATCACCTGGCTGCATCTCGCCGACCGCAACGTACGCCAGGTGCATCCTCGCGGCGACACCGACAGACCCTTGCTGGGCGTCTTCGCGACGCGTTCGCCCGATCGGCCGAACCCGCTCGGCCTGCACGTGGTGACCGTCCTCGAGGTCGACGACCTGCGCATCCGCGTGCGAGACCTGGAGGCGATCGACCAGACCCCGATCGTCGACGTCAAACCGGTGCTGGAACCGCAGGGGCGGCGATGAGGCCCCGACATGTTGTCGTTCAGTGCCTTTCGGATGGAGGCCGCGAGATTGTACCCACGCAATTAAAATTTCGAGAAGACAGTTGCGTCAGCTCAATCTCGCGGAGACTCTGGGGATTGGAGGGCCGTTATGACGCCATCGCGTCGAACAGTCGGGCGATCTGTGCGGGCGCCACGTCCACGCCGCACTGTGCTCGCAAGTTGGCCAGCGGGCGCGCAATGCCTTGCAGGTCGGCCCATTCGTTCGGGTGGGCGATGAAGTAGTTCCGAATCGCGTTCTCTGCGTCCCCAGGTGCCAGCGCACCGGAGTTGGTGATCGCTTCGTCCGCGCCGGGATGGGTGGCGAGATACGCGCCGGTCGCCGTCGAGACCCCACCGAGCGTGCTGCTCAACCCCGCCGCAGTGCATCCAGGCTGAGCCGACGCCGTCGGAATCGCGATCGTGGCGGCGGCCAGCCCGCCAAGTGCGCCGGCTGCAAGTACACGGAGAGCTCGCATGGTGATGCCAGATGTCTGCATTTCTCGCCCCTTGAGTCGCGGCACCGTGAGTCGCGCCGACGCTAGCGGCTACCCCGCAAACGTCGCGCTAAACCCGCGTCTTTGGCGCCAGACCAGACGTCACGACGCAGGGTCCCAAATACCTTGACTTGCAACCACTCTCGGTTGCCTTAGAGATATGGACGTAGCGTGTCGGCCTGCCGGCGAAGTCGTTGTGCCGCGTCGTGGCGTCCCAGTGACTGATAGCGCTCGGCTTCCGTGACGTAGTCGTCAATGTGATTGTGCAGAACGGCCCGTACGTCGGCCATCGACAGGTCGCGGCGCGCCACCTCGGTGGAACCGTCTTCGACCGTGGCGGGATCGACGGCTTCGGCGTTGTCGATCGCCGCGATCGTGGTCCGCAGGGCGGCGGCGGCTTCGGCGCGGCGGGTCTTCAGAGCGACGCCGAGGTCGCGGCGCAGCAGGGCGCGAAGCCCATGGGCATCCGCGGGCTGACGCGCCGGCTGGTTCTGCGTCACGTGTCGGCCTGCTCCGCAAGGGCACTGATCAGCGTGATCATCTTCGCCGTGTCATCGGCGCCGCCGACGACGACGACCTTGAGGCTGTTGCGCGTCTCGTCGTAGAACGTCTGGACGTGGAGCGGTCGCCGACCACCCGAGCCACCGTTGGCCGCGCCCAGCACGTGTGTGGTGATCCGGTCCATGACGCCACGACCGACGGTGTCGATCTGCACGATCGCCGACACCTCCACGCGGGGCTCCGATGTCGGAATCGCCTGCCCGCCACTGGTGAACTCCCGCAAGTCCTGCTCGGTGATGCGGTACTGCTTGCCGATCCGGACGGCGGGCAAGCGCCCCTCCCGCACGTAACCGCGGACGGTTCGCACGTGCAACCCGAGGACTTCGGCCACTTCTTCGGCCGAGTACAACGTCGATGTCACGACTGCATACTACCGTATCGTTACCTATTCTGCTCCATGATACGGAGCTATACAGTTGTTTAAAGCAGTGGTTTCGTATGAGCTTCTGCGCCCGGCCAGCGAGTCGCCAGGCAGCTATGGTCGAGATGCCTTGTCCCACAACCCCTGACGCCCTCGCGCACCGGGAGCGGTAGGGTCGGCGCATGCCTGATCGCACCGCCGGCCTGCGCGTCGCCGCCAAGCACGCCGAGGCATTCCTCGCCACCCTGGACGATCGCCCCGTGGCCGCCCGCGTCGACGCCGCGGGCGTGCGCGAAGCCCTCGGCGGTCCGCTTCCCGTTCGCGGCGAGGACCCCGGTGCCGTCATCGACGCCCTCGTCGCCGGTGCCGAGCCCGGCCTTGTCGCTACCCCGGGCCCACGCCATTTCGGCTTCGTCATCGGTGGCGCGCTGCCCGCCGCATTGGCCGCGGACTGGCTGGTTTCCGCATGGGACCAGTGCGCGGCCTTCCATTCGCTCTCCCCCGCAGCGGCCGCGATCGAGGAGGTCGCATCCGCCTGGACGCTCGAGCTGCTGGGCCTTCCGCCAAGCGCGAGCGTCGGATTCGTCACCGGCGGCCAGGGCGCCAACACGACCTGCCTCGCCGCCGCCAGGCACGCGGCGCTCGCCCGGGTGGGCTGGGACGTCGAGCGCGACGGGCTCATCGGCGCGCCACGGTTGCGCGTGCTGTGCGGTGAGCAGGCGCACGCGACCATTCACACGGCGCTTCGGCTACTCGGCCTCGGCTCGGAGACGGCGGTCCGCATCCCTGCCGACGACCAGGGCCGGATGGACCCGGCCGAACTCCGGAAGGCGTTGGCCGCCGACGACGGACCCGCCATCGTCTGCGTGCAGGCCGGAAACGTGGCCACCGGTGCCTTCGACGCCTTCGAACCGATCGCCGACGCGTGCGCCGCCCACGGCGCGTGGCTGCACGTCGACGGTGCCTTCGGCCTGTGGGCCGCCGCCGCACCCGCGACGAGGCACCTGACCCGCGGTGTCGAGCGGGCCGACTCCTGGGCCGTCGACGCGCACAAGTGGCTCAACGTGCCCTACGACGGCGCCATGGCCATCGTCGCGGAGCCGGAGCACCACGTCGCCGCGATGAGCCTGGCCGGCCCCTATCTGGTGGCAGACCCCGGCCAGCGCGACAGCACGAACTACGTGCCGGAGAGCTCGCGACGCGCCCGCGCGGTGCCGGTCTACGCCGCCATCCGGTCGCTCGGCCGCGAGGGCGTCGCCGAGTTGGTCGAACGCAACTGCGCGCAGGCCCGGCGGATGGCGGAACGGCTGGCCGCGATCCCCGGTGCCGAGGTGCTCAACGACGTCGTCCTCAACCAGATCCTCGTCCGGCTGCCCGGCGGCGACGACGCCAACCGCGCCGCGGTGGCCGCCATCCAGCGCGACGGAACCTGCTGGCTCGGCGGAACCAACTGGCAGGGCGAACACGTTCTGCGGGTGTCGATTTCGAATTGGGCGACGACGGACGAGGACGTCGACCGTTCGGCCGCCGCGATCACCGCGGCCGTCGCGTCAGCCGCTCGCTATTCGTTGTAGCCGAAGATGGCGTTCCAGACCTTCTGGTCGTCGGCGGCGTTGGCGATGGCTTCGGCAGGCGTCGCCCGATGGACGCGCGGGTCGTCGAAGTCCGGTAGTTGGATGCCGCGGACATTCGGGGCGGCGACGTCGGAGCGCACGGAGTACTCGCCCATGTCGCTGAAGACCTGCTGACCGCGCTTCGACATGTTCCAGTTCATGAACACCTGCGCAGCAGCGGTATTCGTCGCGGTGGAGGCAATCCCGGTGTAGTAGTCGTACGCGGTGACGCCGTCTTCGGGTACGACGAACGCGACGGGTGCGTTCTCGTTCGCGGCGATGTTGACGCTGCTGACCACCACCGTGCCCGCCTCGATCTCACCGCGCGCCAGGCCGTCGAGCTCGGCTCCGAGCGAGTCGAAGATCCGTGCGTTACGGGAGTATTCGCGCAAGTAGTCATCGCCGAGGGCGTCGCGCTGGAATCGCGTCAAGGCCAGCGCGCTGCCGCCGGCACCTGCTTGCGCGATGCCCAAGTTCTTGGACCACCGCTCGCCCAACAGGTCCTTCCACGTGGTGGGCGCGTCGTCTCCGCTCACCAGCGCGGTGTTGTAGCCGAAGGTGTAGATCGGATCGAAGGTGCGGTAGTACTTCCCGCCGTCGAATTCGACGTCGTCGCGCAGGTTCGTCGCGGTGGGTGGTCGGTAGGGCTGGAACACTCCGCGCTTGGCCAGGCCCGTGACGAACCCGGCATCGGAGATGCGCACCACGTCCGCACCGAACTTGCCTGCGCCGAATTCGGCGACCACTCGCTCGTAGAGCCGGTTCGGCGTGAGTCGAATCAGCTTGACGTCCAGGCCGGTGTCGGATTCGAACTGCTCCAGCAGGGTCTTCTCGCTGTCTTGGGTGTAGCCACTGTAGAGCGTGATGTGCCCCTCGGCCTGTGCCCGGCTCCAAAGTTCCGGTGCCGCAATCCGTTCGCCGTTGATGACGAGTCCGTCGCTGCGCTGGATGGACTCGGCCGGCCGAGCCAGAGGCGGCGCCTCAGGTGGCGCCGAGCACGCCGTGAGCGCGGTCAGTGCGGTGGCGGCGAGGGCGATGATGGTGCGTCTCATGACACTTCCTTGGATCCGAGGCGGCGCGCCAGCACGGCCAGAACGGCGATGACGACGCAGTACAGGAGGCTCAGTTCGGCTGCGGACTGGAAAGAGCCGTTGTCGTAGGCATCGAAGATCGCGATCGACAGCAGCCGGGTGTCGGACGTGAACAGGAACAGTGCGGCGGTGAGCTCACGCATCGACAGCATCATCAACAGCAGGAACGTCGATGACAGGCCTACCCGCAGCAGCGGCGCGGTCACGAAGGTGATGGCGCGGTGGCGACGCGCGCCGAGCATGACGGCACTGTCCTCCAGGTCTTTGTCGAGCTGCACGATGGAGGCCGACACCCCGCGGAAACCCTGCGGGATGAACACCGCCACGAATGCGATCACCAGTACTGCGAGAGTTCCGTAGACCGGGATCGGCAGCGCCAGCCATGTCCACAGCAGACCCAGACCCAACACGATCGCCGGGACGGCCAGCGGCAACATCGCTACGTACTCCAGGAGCTTGCGGCCGGGGGCCTGCGTCCGGTACCGGGTGTAGGCGAGCGCGAAGCACAGTGCGGTTCCGATCGCGGCGGTGGCGACCCCGACGATCACGCTGTTGGTGACGACCTGGTGAAAATCGCTGCTCTGCAGCGTTTCTCCCATTCCCCACAGCGACAGCGCACCGGGTCGCAGAAGCTGCCCGAGGTTGGCAACGTATGGGCTGGTTTGGAGGGCAGCCAGGATCAATGCGATGACCGGCAGCACCACGGCCAGCGCGAAGTACAGCCAGGCGAACGCGGCCGCCGGGATCCGCCAGGCCCGCAGCGGCACCCGTCGCGCCCGCACGCCCTTGCCGGTGACGGTGGTGTAGTCCTTGCGGCTCATCGCCCTCTGTTGCACGCCGATCACCACGACGAGCAGGACGGTCAGTACGACGGCGACGGCTGCCGCGTCATTGGAACGTGCGGGTGATGCGTTCATGAGGCGATAGATCAGGGTGGGCAGCGTATCCACACCGCCGGGAACGCCGATCACTTGCGCGACGGGGAAGTTCTCGACGGTCAACGCGAACACCAAGATCCCTGAGCCGATCACGGCAGGCATCACCAGCGGGAAGGTGACGTTGCGCAGCATCTGGCTGAGCTTGGCCCCGTGCAGGCTGGCGGCATCTTCCAGATCCGGATTCATCAGGGACAACGCCGAGTGCACCATCAGGAACGGGTAGGGCGCGTAGTAGAGGCCCAGGACGAAGATCATGCCGCCGAAGCTGTAGATGTCGATCAGGTTTGGCAGGCCGACGGCATTCAAGACCAAATTGAGGTAGCCGGTCGCGGGGCCCGCCAGCAGTGCCCATGCCAGTGCTCCCACCAGCGCAGGCAGGAACAGAGGTGCAATCCCGATGCCGTACACCAACTTTCGTCCCGGCACGTCGGTACGGGCCGCGAGGAACGCGAGCAGGCAACCGACGGCCAGTGCGACAACCGAGGCGCCAATGCCGACGGCCGCCGAGCTCATCAACGCCGATCGCGCGGTCGTCGATCCGAAGACTCCGAAGTTGTCGAGCGTGAAACTGCCGAAGTCGAACAATGATTCGCGTTCGGCGTTGTCGGTGAAGGCGCCCACGACGATGAAGTACATCGGGCAGAGCACGATCACCGTGAGAACGGCCAGCTGGAGCAACACTGGGATCCACCGGCGAAGCCGTACCCGGGGGCGCGGTGTGGCCGACTGGTCCTGCACGCCCGAAGTCATGGAAGCCGACTGCCGCTCGGTAGTTGGCGCGCTCATGCCGTCACCATCGCTTGATCGGCACGATCATCCAGCAACACTAGTGCTGCTCCGGGCCTCGCCGTGACGACCGCGCGCTCGCCGATGCCCAGCACCCGGCTGGCGTGACCGGTGGCCATCGCGTCGATCTCGGGGCCGTCATCGATGGTGACGCGGTACCGGATGGATGCGCCCTGGTAGCTGGCCACTTCGACGCGACCGGTCCACGACTGGCCGTCCGGATGCGGCTCGTCGGTGCCACTGACGAGCAGATCCTCCGGCCGCAAGCACACACTGACCCGTTCGGCTCCGTCCGCCGCACCATCGGTGACGACGGAGATGGCGGGATGGTCGGACAGTTGCATCGAGCCGCGCTGCCCGGGTGTGCAGGAGAAGATGTTTCCGACGCCGAGGAAGTCGGCGACCGACGTGCACACCGGATTCTTGTAGATCTGTTCGGGAGTGCCGATCTGCACGATGCGGCCGTTCTGCATCAGCGCGATCCGGTCGGCGAGTGCGAACGCCTCTGCTTGATCGTGCGTGACGTAGACCGTCGTCAGCGCGAGCCGCAGCTGCAACTCGCGCAGTTCCATGCGGAGCCGTTCACGAAGGCGGGCATCGAGATTCGACAGCGGTTCGTCGAGCAGCAACACGCTGGGCCGCATGACGAGGCTGCGCGCCAGTGCGACGCGTTGCATCTGGCCGCCACTGAGCAGGCTTGCGCCGCGGTCGGCCAACTCGCGCAACCCGACCAGATCGAGCGCGTCGAGGACACGTTGGCGCGTCTCGGCCTTCGCGACCTTCTGCATGCGCAGTGAGAACGCAACGTTCTCGAAGACGGTGCGGTGCGGCCACACGGCGTAGGACTGGAACACCATGCCGACGTTGCGCTTGTGCGGCGGAACGACGCGGCCACTAGCCGAGTCGTGCACGACGCGGTCACCGATCGCGATCCGGCCGACGCTCGGGGTTTCCAGTCCGGCGACGCAGCGCATAGTGCTCGTCTTTCCGCAGCCCGACTGCCCCAACAGCACCAGGGACTCGCCGTCTGCCACCTCGAGGTCGAGGTCGCGCACCACGGTGTTGCCCTCGTAGCACAAGGTGAGGTTCTCGATGGTTACCTTCATTTGCTTGCCTGCTTTCCTCTGCTACTCGGAGACATCATGACCCCGATCCCGCCAGCACGGTCGTTGGATCCGCGATGAAGAGTTCGGCTGTTGCAATGCGACGGGCCGCCCGGTGCAGCGTCACGGTGTCGGGCAGGCCGCTGCCGGACACCGTGATGTCGGCGCTGACCACTCCGGCGGGTGTGCCCAACCGCACCAGGCGCGACGCGGAGGGACGTCCGCCCGCGATGTCGGCGACCACGCTGGAGTCGATCGTGGCCGCTGCCGCTATGGCCACCGCTGACGTCAGCCCGATCGAGGGATGCGGAGCCAGCATCGACACCATCCGAACGGAGACGTCGTAGTCACCCGCGTCGATCAGTTGACCCGAGGAAGTGCGGTAATCGCGTGGGGCACCGACGACACCCACCTTCGGGATGGCGTGGGCAACCGGGTCGGTGGGCTTGCTCAGCCCCATGGCCAGTGCCGATTGGCGACGCAGCTCCACCAGCAGCGGCAGCCTGTCGGCGATGGCGTCGTTGCCCTCGACGCCGGTCAGGCCGAACTGATCCGCAGGGAAGAGCGCCGCGGGCGCCCCCGCCGTGACCAACGTTCCTCGATAGCTGCTCCCGCCGGCCGTGACCTTGTCTACTGGCCACGCCGGTTGGCAACAGCGCGCACGCCGACGGGGTGACGTCGGTGAAGACCAGCGATACCGGCACACCCAGCGCGTTGGTTCCCGGCACGCGGGCGTCGCCGGCGGTCGGGACGAGCCCGCCCGGCGTCGCGATCTGCGCGTCCAGGACGGACCCGGTGTTCTGGTTGCGCATCCGGATCGTCGTCCGCACCGGATCAACGGCGACCAGGCCAGACTGCAATGCGTACAGGCCGATCGCCGTCGCGCAGTTTCCGCAGTTGCTGCCCCACTCGACGTCGCGATGGCCGATCGCGACCTGGGCGAAGAGATAGTCGACGTCGATGCCGGGTTCGGTGGAGCGACGCACGATGGCGGCCTTGGACGTCGTCGAGCTTCCGCCTCCGACGCCGTCGAGCTGCAACGCGTCTCCCGAGCCGAACGCCGAGGCCAGCAGACCGTCCAAATCACCGAGCCGCTGCACGACGGGCTCGACGTCGACCGCGTTGAACAACCAGCACTTGCTGGTTCCGCCACGCATCCAGGTGCTCCGCAGTGTGACCACGTCGCCTGCCTTCCTTGACATTTCGCAGTTTCAGTTCGAGTCGGTGAGCTGGGTCACCTGGCCCGCTGAACCCAGACTGCATCACTCGAGCCTGGAGTACAATTACGGAAACGTCGACGACTATTAACTTTTACTTAAGCTTTGCGGAGGACGTGTGCTCGACCCGCGGCGAGTCCTGTTGTTCGTCGACGTGGTGCGCGCGGGATCCATCACCGCCGCAGCGACCCGCCTGCGCTACACCACGTCGGCGATCTCCCAGCAGATCGCCAAGCTGGAAACGGAAGCGGGACAACCGCTTCTGGAACGCCATGCCCGCGGAATCAGGCTCACCGAAGCGGGCGCAGCGTTGGCCCGCCGAGCGGAGCGCATCGAAACTCAGCTGCTGGCCGCCCGCAGGGAGCTGGACGACATCGCCGGATTACGCTCGGGGACCTTGCGGATCGGCACCTTTCCTACGGCGGGCTACGGCCTGCTGCCGCCGGTGGTCAAGCTGTTCAAGGCCCGGCATCCCGCCGTCGCCCTCAGCGTGCGAAGTGCACGATTCGCCGCGCTGCGGGCCATGCTCGATACCCGCGAAATCGAGATATCGCTGTTGTGGGACTACGCGTGGGCACCCGTCGACGACGAAGACCTGGTGCTGCGCGAACTTCTCGTCGATCCGCCGACGCTCATGGTCTCCGTCAACCACCGGCTGGCGCACCGGCGCAAGATCGCGATGCGAGAACTGGCGGAGGAAGACTGGATCACCCGCGAGGATACGCATCCCGTCGGAGCTGCCCTCGAAAAGGCTTGCCAGGCAGCCGGGTTCAGCCCGAACGTGTCCTTCGCCGCCAACGACTATCAAGAGGCCCAGGCCATGGTCGCCGTAGACCTCGGCGTGTCCATGGCGCCCCGGCTGGCGTTGTCGAACCTGCGCGACGACGTCCGCCTCATCCCGCTCGAGGGCGCGCCCTCCCGGCGAATCCTGCTCGCCCACTTATCCGAACTACGCCTCACTCCGGCCGCTCAGACCTTGAGTGACACATTCGCCGAGGTGGCACGAAACTTCATCGAGTAGTCGCGCCTACTCCCACACAACTGGGCGGAGATGCAGTGTTCGATGGGTGCGGTACTCCTCGCTCGAATCGTGCTTCTACTTGCTCGATCACTCATCACGTACGTGCCGGGTGTGCTGACGGTGACTCGGTCAGGCAGCGAACACGGCGCGGACGACGGCCTCGTCGCCGTCGATCTCAACCAGTCCGAGGGCCTGAGCATCGCTAAGTGGGAGTGCGCCGGAGGCTAGTCCGAGAACGCAGACTGGGTCCGCTCGCACGGAGGCGTCGAGTTCGCGCCCGTCGAGTGGGCCAACCTCGAAACCGGAGCGTGTCGCGCGAAGCTGTAGCGGCGGGTCCCCGATCTCGAGGCCGACGGTCGCGGAAGCGCGGATCTTGACGCGGGTTTTGAGTAGGGCCGGCACAGCGAGGGCCAGCCACTCGAAGCGGAAGGAATCACCTTCGGGGCCGCGAACCATCAGCGGGGTGGACCAGCGGATGAGACTCTCGATTGGGTCACGTAGCCCTTCGCCCCAGGGTGTGAGGGCGTACTCGACCGCACTCCCTTCGCCGGCCAATCGTCGCTCGACCACACCAGACGCTTCGAGGTCGCGGAGCCGGTCAGCGAGCAAGTTGGTCGCGATGCCGGGAAGGCCGTCGACGAGGCCGCGGTAGCGGGCGGGCGCGACGAGAAGTTGACGCACGATGAGCAGGTTCCACCGGTCGCCGACGATCTCGAGGGACCGGGCGAGCCCGCAGTACTGGCCGTAGCTGCGCATCGCGTGCTCTTTTCGCTTGAGATTCTCAATTCTATATGAAATATTCAAGCAGATTGCGAATCGCGCCAGGTAGGGGGCCGGCATGACCGATACCGACAGAAGCGTTCGACCCTCCTGGGTCGATGACGACCTTTTCCCGTTCGAAAGTCGCTTCATCGAAATCGACGGCCACAACGTGCATTACGTCGACGAGGGATCGGGCCCGACATTGCTCCTGCTGCACGGCAATCCGACATGGTCGTTCCTGTGGCGCGACGTGATCTCGGCACTCCGAGCTGACTTCCGGTGTGTCGCCCTCGACTACCCGGGTTTCGGGCTGTCGGCGGCGAAGCCCGGTTACCGGTACCTGCCCGAGGAGCACGCGGAAGTGGTCACCGGATTCGTCGACGCCCTCGGCCTCAGCGAGGTCACGTTAGTCGGGCAGGACTGGGGCGGCCCGATCGGTTTGGCCGCCGCGCAGCGGCGGCCAGGTGTCTTCAATCGACTGGTCCTCGCGAACACCTGGGCATGGCCGGTCAACGGCATCCTCCACTTCGAGGCATTCTCGCGCATCATGGGCGGTCCCCTGACACGCCTCCTCGTCCGCCAGTTGAATCTCCTTGTCAATCTATTCATCTCGACGGGTCACCGAAGGCGAAAGCCGACGGGAGACGAGATGACTCACTACCGCCGGGCGCAGGACACTCCCGAGAGGAGGCAGGCCGGTGCTGTGCTCCCAGGCCGCGTACTCGCCAGTCGCGCGTTCTTTGCCGAAGTCGAGGCCGGCCTGACAGACCTCAGACACCTCCCGACACTGATCGTGTGGGGCGACGCCGACATCGCCTTCCGCAGCGAGGAGCGTGAGCGTCTGGAAGCTACCTTCGCCAATCATCGCACCGTGATCGTCGAGGGCGCCGGAACCTACGTGGAGTCCGACGCACCAGAAGAGTTCGTGGCCGCAGTCCGCGCCTGGGCGACGACATAACATGCACCGTCAAGGACGGCGTCGGTAGCCTTAATTCCGTTGCAGCACAGCGTCGCTAGCGGAAACAGGCCTACTCCCACACCACTGGCGGAGGGGCAATATCCGAAACGTACGGTATTCCCCTTCTCCGGACTAGCACGGTGATCAGATCGAGGCCTCGAGCCAGTCGCCAACCACGACTAGATCCGCTTCGGTCAACCCCGACCTTGAATCGACACGATGAAGCAAAGCAGCCCCTTCGTGATGTGTGCTCACCCATGCGCGATCGATGTCAGAAATCTCGTCGTCAAGCCAAACAAAGCGACGTCCCTCAGCAGCTGCGACCAGCGCCGCCGTCTTCCAGCCCAGGGTGCCGATTGGATCTTCCAGCGGCGCTTCGGGCAGATCAGCCACCGGAAACGGTGGGAGCCCCAGCAGCGGGGCGATCACCTCGTTGGCGTGGTGCATCCAGGCCGTCGCCCAGACCAAATCGCAGGCAAGGCCCTGCAGACGTTGACCATGCGAGCGGTCGATGCGCGGCAGCCGTGGGTTGCGGTGAGTCTGCCATTCGTCCCAATCGACAAGCGTCGCATCGAGCTTTTCTCCATGGTTGGGCAACAGGGTGCCATCCACGTCCAGGAACAACAGCGCACGGCCGACCACCACGGCAACCTATCAAGCTCCGCCAGCCCACCTCGCCGGGATTACCCGAGCGAACCTTTCAGGGAGAGGCACCAGCTGTGTTATCCAATGAGATTGGTGCCCGTCGGCCCCCGCACCGACCTCCCAGCGTCATCGTGGGACGAAAAGCGCTTCATCTAATGCGGACCACATCTACCTTCCACCAGTGGTGGGCGGTGTGTGCGGGCCCTGGCACAGCTCGCCGACGGGCGCGACGACGGCGTCGGTCTTTGGGTCCACCCACGCCGCCTGGTCGTCGATGATCTGCGGGATGAGGATGTGTTGGCCCGCAATAGGCCATTGCACGAATTCGTAGCCGGCTAGTTCGTATTGAACGTCGTCGGCCATCCAAACAGTCGCCTGTGCCGCGGTCGTGTCCAGACGATAGCTGTTGCACCGCCGATAGAGACTGACGTCGGCGTCACCGACAAGCGCGAAGCCCACGCATACGAACCCGTGGTCGGTCAGGATCGTCCACCACACGTTGTGGAAGCTGATGCGCCGACCGTGCCGACGGCAGCCGAGGTCGCGGGTTACCGCGCGGCTTGCCGAGGCCCACGCGGCGGGAAGGTCACTTGGTGGGTCATCCCCGATCGGGAATTCCCAGCGCCGTTCCGGAGCATCCCATGACATGGGTCGACCCTTGCACGACGAGTTGACTCTGACTGCTGATTCGGGATTCGTTCGATCCCGGAATTCAGAAGACGGTGTGGGTCGTGTCGCAGTCGGTGACTGCGAATTTCGGAGTCACCGACTGGCGTCAGTATGGGGACGTCAGTCGCTGCGGTGCGCGCGCAGGGCATGGGCAGTGAAGCTGACGAGGTCAATGAGCTGGTCTCTGTCGTAGTGGACTCAGGTCGACTGCAGTGACCTGGACTAATCGGTCAGGTGGTCGGCGACACTGTCACTGGAGCGTCAGGAATCCGTCGAGCACATGCAGTAGCTCAGCGATGCGCCCGAGCTGGGCGGCGTCGATCTCGATGACGGCCGGTCCGGAACTCGGCTACTCCGTGGCACAGACACATTTGGTCGGCCGAATGATAATTGCCTGGAACAGGCTGGGCTGATTGAGCATTCATAGATTTCCGCCGCGCTTTGTGGCCATTGCGAGATCCGCGGTGTGGGCCTGGGCCCTGCTTCTTCTCATTTGCATGAGCTTCTTTTGTGCTGCTGCGAGGCTCACACTTGAGGCCTCGACTTCGCCGAGACAACCGCTTTTGGAGTGCGCGCGTCTTTGTGCCTAGTGCCACCTCGGCGTGGGGACTAGTGCTCGATCTTCGCCCGCGGCTTCACCCGAGTGATCGATCGTCCGTGCGAGGCCCCCTTGACGACGCCGCTGATCGTCAGATCCCCGCCATGGTTGGTGACGTCACCCGTACACATTCCGGGGAGTTTGGCCCTGGCCCCCGGCTCTACAACGAGCCCGCCCACCACGCCAATTATGTAGGCATAGCCGCCTGACTCGACTGTGAGTGTGCCTGCGATGAGGCCCACCAACCAGAGCTTCCCCCCGCTCGTCACCCGAACATCGCCTCCAGTCTTGCCGGCCTTCACGCGGATGCCTGATATCACCCTTGACATGGTGCAAAGAATACGGTCCACGCCAGCTGACGAAGACCGCTCCAGTCACCTCGGGTGCATCATTGATCCGGCCTGCGACTACTCCCACACCACCTCATCGGGCGTCTTGTCCGGGCGTAGCCCACGCCAACTGGGCTGGCGCAGCCTGCCGTCCGACGTGCGCTCGCTGTAGCGCACCTCCCCCACCAAGGTCGGCTGCACGAACGTCACCCCCTTCGCGTCAGGACCGGAAAGTCGTGTGGTGAAGGGGGATTCATCGGTGTGCAGTGGCGCTAGCGTCTTCTTGAGACTGGCCAACGCCTTGTCGGTGAACCCAGTGCCGACCCGGCCCGCGAACTGCAGACCACCATCGGTTGGCACGCCCACCAGCAGAGCGCCGATGCCGCTGGTCCGGCCGCCCTCACCCGCGCGCCAGCCGCCGATGACGACTTCCTGGGTCAACCAGAGCTTGTCCTTGATCCACGACGCCGACCGTCGGCCGGGTTGGTAGGTAGAGTCCCGCTTCTTGGCGATCACGCCTTCCCACCGGTGTTTGCGCGCGTATTCCAATGCCTCCGGTCCGTCGCCAGGCAGCTGCTCCGGCACGGTCAACCCGCCCGCCTCGGCCAGCGCCTCGAGCACCCTGCGGCGGTCGGAGTACTTGGCGCGCAACAGCGATCGGCCGTCGAGTGACAGGATGTCGAACGCCCAGAACTCGACCCGGGTCGAGCGGGCCCGGTTCTGCATCTCGCCGAAGCTGGGCACCCCGGACTCGTCGAGCGCCACCGCTTCACCGTCGAGGATGACGTGGTGGTCGGCGAGATCGGCTGCCAGCGCCTGCAGTTGCGGATACTCGCGGGTGACGTCGCGTCCGCGCCGGGATCGCAGGTTCAGCGTGCCGTGGTCGGCGTCGACCAGCAGCCGGTAGCCGTCCCACTTGCCCTCGAACGCCCATTGCGTCGCCTTGAGTTTCGCCACCGACCCGTGCGTGGCGAGCATCGGCGCCATGTCCGTCGCCGTCAGCGTCGGCTGCTCCTTCATCCGGTGGGCCAGCCAGTTCTTGCCGCCGGTCTGGATCAACGCGTAGCGGCCGGAGATCTTGCTGCCGTTGAGGGTGACGATCACCTCGCCGCCCTTGGCCGGACCGTCCGGCGGATTGTCGCGGAACTTCTCGGCCTCGTACGTCCCCGAATCCCAGATGATGACCTTGCCACCGCCGTACTCGCCCTTGGGAATCGTCGCCTTCGAAGGTCGCGTACTCCAGCGGATGGTCCTCGGTGTGCACGGCCAGGTGGTTCACCGAGGTGGTGTCCGGCAGGTTCTTCGGCACGGCCCACGACACCAGAACGCCGTCGCGTTCCAGCCGGAAGTCGTAGTGCAGCCGGCGGGCGTGATGCTCTTGGATGACGAAGCGGTCGTCGTTGCCAAGCACGGGTGAGACGGCGGGCACCGGTTCCGGGGTCTTACCCGGATCGCGCATGCCGCGGTAGGTGGTGAGCCGATCTTCAACCGGCACTTTGTCATCGAGTGCGGCGATCAGGTCGCCGTCGCGTTCGACGCGCTCCAACACCTCGTCGAATCGCAGGTGCCGCAGCTTCGGATCGTCGATCTCGTCCCACGTCCGCGGCGCCGCGACGGTGGGTTCGTCGCGCCCCCGCATCGAGTACGGCGCGATCGTGGTCTTGGCGGCGCTGTTCTGGCTCCAGTCGACGAACACCTTGCCGGTGCGGAGGCTCTTGGTCATCGTCGCGGTGACCCGCTTGGGCATCGTCTTCTCGAGCTGCTGCGCGACCCGCTTCGCCAGCACCGATGCACCGTGCGAGCTGATCGGTTGTGCCAGTGGCACATACAGGTGCAAACCCTTGCTGCCACTGGTCAGCGGGTAGGTGGTCAGCCCGATGTCGGTGATGAGGTCACGCACCTCGTGCGCGACCTGGCACAGCTGTTTCATCGTGACGCCCTCGCCGGGGTCGAGGTCGAACACGATGCGGGTCGCGGGACCGGGTTCCTGCCCACTGGCCAGGAAGCGCCACTGCGGAACGTGCACCTCGAGCGAGGCCTGCTGCGCCAGCCACGCCAGCCCCTCCCGGCTGTCGATGACGGGATACGTCGTCGTGCCGGACTTGTGGGTGATCGATCCGCGGCCCAGCCAGTCGGGCGCCGACGAGGCGAGTTGCTTCTCGAAGAACGATCCCTCGGCCACCCCGTTCGGCCAGCGCTTTCGCGTGACGGCTCGGCCGGCGATGTGCGGCACCATGACGTCGGCGATGGTCACGTAGTAGTCGAAGACCTCGGCCTTCGTCGTCCCGGTGGCCGGATAGAGCACCTTGTCGGGGTTCGTCAGCTTCACCCGCCCAAAGCGCTCCACGCAGCCATTATCCGCGGAGTAGGGTTCGCTTCGTGGGAAGATCCGTCGTCGCGGCCCTAGTGATGTGTGTCGCCGCGGTCTGCGGCGCGCCGCAGGCCGCCGCGGATCCAGAGGATCTGGTCCCATATTGCACGGGCGATCAAACCCCGATGGACTCCAACTGCAGGGAAAATCCGTCGCAGGTTCCTACGGGTATGGGGTCCGGCGTCTCCCCAAGCCTGCCGTACGGCGGCGTCTCACCAGGACTGCCCTACGGCGTCAACCCCGGCGAGGACCCGGTCATCTAGGGCTCGTCGTCGTCGAACTCTAGGACGGCGAACGGCGCAGTCGGCACCTCGGCGATGGCCAACTTGGCCGCGGAGTCGGGGGGTATGACGTCGCGCGACAGCGCCGCAAGGGCTTTGGTGGTGCCGACGTCGTGACCGGCTTGCTCGCTGAGCAACCACCGCACCTCGAGCAGGTCGCAATACGCCTGGATGGGCGTGCCGGTGTGGTGCAGTGCGGCGTGGGCCAGCTGCTCGGTCGGCGTCACCAACTCGATGACCCACAGCCGGGCGGCGGCCGACTCGTCGACGTCGTGGCCGACCTCCCGGCACAACTGCGCCTGATAGGCCTGCAGGTCGCCGAGCAGGATGCGGGCCTGCCCCTCGCCGACGTCCAGGCCGGTGAGCTCCCGCAACCGCTGTGCGTGGAAGCGGCGGTCGCCGATAGCGACGTGCAGCCGCAGCTGGCTCGGATTGGCGCTATCGGGCTGCATCGACAGCTCGTCGACGGCGAAGCCGAGGTCGTTGAGCCGGCGGATGGTTCCTTCGACGCGGTACCGGTCGGTGAAGCCGAACACCGGTTCGGCGTGCAGCACGTCCCACAGCGTGTTGTACCGATCCCGAATGTTCTCGGCTTCGCCGATGAGCGTGTTCTGGAATTCCTCGGATCCTTCGAGTCGCTCGGCGAGATCGAGCATCCCCATCGCGACGTTCTCCACGAGGATGTCGAGATCGTATTGACGCTGTCCGCGGCTCAGAGACGGGTGCACTTCCGACGTTTCGGCATCGACGAGCCATGCCTGCAGCAACTGCCCATCCCGCGAGAACAGCGTGTTCGCCAGCGAGCAGTCACCCCAGAACACGCCGTGGCGGTGCAGTTCCACCAACAGGCCTGCCATCGCATCCAGAAGCCGCGCACGGTGTTTGGGCTGATCGGGCGGTAGACGCATGAACAGGCGGCGGTACTGCCAGGACCCCTCGAGGTAGCGGGTCACCAGGATCGCGGTGTCGAATTCCGGCTGCAGCACCAAGCCCGCCGGACGCACGGCGGGCAGCTCCATGTCCTCGAGCCGCCGCAGGACGTCGTACTCCTTCATCGCGATCCGCGGCGGCATGTCCTTGACCGCCCACAGCTGATCGTCGGCGTCGACGAACTTCACCAGGTGGCGGCTGGGCCCGACGGCGATGTCGCGCAACGGAACGTCGGGCACTACCCAGTCCGACAACGGCCGGTCCCACGGCAGCGCGAGGAGTCCGGGAGACGGTGTCCGGAGCCTAAACTCCGGTTGGCGCATCGTCAGTTGAGCCGCTCGCCCGTCTCCGGGTGGAACAGATGCACAACGCCCTCGGGATGCCTGTGCAACCGCACCGTGTCGGCCAACTTGGGTGCCCTGCGCGGATTGCACCGTGCCACCAGCTCGACGCCGGAACTTGCGTGCGTGTAGACGTAGGCTTCGCTGCCGAGATCCTCGACCAGGTCGACGACGACCTCGACGCCACCGGACTCGGTGAGTTCGAGCTGCTCGGGCCGGATGCCGAAGGTGACTTCCGACAGGCCGGCTTGGCTCAACTTGGTCAGGTTGTCGCGTTCGAGTTCCAGCGTCGAGTCGCCGATCTTGACGCCGTCGGCTGCGACCGGCAGGGTCACCAGATTCATTGCGGGCGAACCGATGAAGCCTGCGACGAACGCGTTGGCCGGACGGTCGTAGAGCTCGTTGGGCGAGGCGAACTGCTGTAGCTTGCCGAAGCGGAGGACGGCCACCCGGTCGCCCATCGTCATCGCCTCGACCTGGTCGTGGGTGACGTAGACGGTGGTGGTGCCGAGCCTGCGTTGCAGCGCGGCGATCTGCGTGCGCGTCTGGACGCGCAGCTTGGCGTCGAGGTTCGACAGCGGCTCATCCATGCAGAAGACCTGGGGCTCGCGCACGATGGCACGCCCCATCGCGACGCGCTGCCGTTGACCGCCAGAAAGCTTGGCCGGCTTGCGATCCAGGTGCTCCGTCAGGTCCAGGACCTTGGCAGCCTCCTCGACCTTCTTGCGCCGTTCCGCGGCAGAGACCCCGCGCAGTTTGAGTGCGAAGCCCATGTTCTCGGCAACGGTCTTGTTCGGGTACAGCGCATAGTTCTGGAACACCATCGCGATGTCGCGATCCTTGGACGGCACACCCGTCATGTCCTTGCCGCCGATCTCGATGGAACCCTCGTCGATGTCCTCGAGGCCGGCGAGCATGCGCAGCGCGGTGCTCTTGCCCGAACCGGAGGGCCCGACCAGCACGATGAACTCGCCGTCCTGGATGTCGAGGTTGAGGTTGTCCACCGCGAGTTTGTCCGACCCCTCGTAGATGCAAGAGGCGTTCTTGTAAATGATTGCAGCCATTTTGAATTCTCCGTGTCTATCGAGTGGTTGGGGGTCGTCTACTTGATTGCGCCGAAGGACAGTCCGCGCACCAGCTTGTTCTGCGCGAACCAGCCGCACAGGATCACGGGAAGGGCCGCCATCGTTGCGGCCGCCGAAAGTACGGCCCAGTACTGACCCTCACCGGCGATGAAGCCGACGAGGTACACCGGCATGGTCTGGGCGTTCACCGCGGTCAGGTTCACCGCGAGGAAGAACTCGTTCCAAGCGAAGATCACACAGATCAACGCAGTGGCCGCGATGCCGGGCGACACCAACGGAAGGATCACCTCGCGCACCGATCGCCACAGACTGGCGCCGTCCAGGCTGGCAGCCTCGAGCAGTTCGCCTGGCACTTCGAGGAAGAACGAGCGCATCATCCAGACGGCGATCGGCAGGTTCATCGACGTGTAGAGGACGACCAGGGCCCAAATGTTGTCCAGTAGGCCGATGTTGGACACGATCACGTAGAGCGGCAGGATCGCCGCGACGACGGGCAGCATCTTGGTGCTCATGAAGAAGAACAGCGCGTCCGACGTCTTGCGGACGGGCCGCAGCGACAATGCGAACGCGGCGGGTACCCCCAGGAGCAGCACCAGGATCGTCGAAACACCCGTGGCCCACACCGAGTTCAGCATCGCCGAACCGATTTCCTGATCGAAGACCTTCGCGTACTGATCCAGCGTCGGGGTGAAGAAGAACGTCGGCGGATTGGTCGCCGCGTCACTCTCCTGCTTGAACGACGTCAGCAACATCCAGAGCACCGGGAAGAAGAACCCGATCCCGACGAGCCACGCGACCACACCCCACGGGCTGAACTTCTTGGACTTCTTCTTCCGCACCGGAGCGGCATCGGTTGTCGCCGTGGTTCGTTCGGCAGTAGTAGTCATGGTTTATGCCGCCTCTTCCTTGCCGGAGAACGATTTGAAGATCAAGCGAAGGGCAAAGCTGGCGATGATCATCGTGAAGATGACGACCACCACGCCCATGGCCGCGGCCTGGCCCATGTCGAAGCCCAGGAACGCGCGCTGATAGATGTAGAACGGCAGGTTCGCGCTGGCGACGCCCGGTCCACCCTGGGTCATCATGAAGATGGCGTCGAACGTGTTGACCAGGTAGACGGCGCCGAGCACGACGCCCAACTCGATGAAGCGCCGAAGATGCGGCAGCGTCAGCTCGCGGAAGAGTTGGAGCGCGGTGGCACCATCGACTCGGCCCGCTTCGAGCTGGTCGCGGGGCATCGACGTCAGGCCGGCGAGGATCAGCAGCATCATGAATGGCGTCCACTGCCAGATCAATTCGACCATCACCATCGCCAGCGGGAACTGACCGATCCAGTCCACCGGCCCGATTCCCACCAGCGACAGCACCCAGTTCAGGATGCCGTTGTTGGGGTCGAGGATCGTCGTCTTCCAGATCAGCGCCCCCGCAACGGGTGTGATCAGGAACGGCGTGATCAACAGCGTCCGGACCACGCCGCGGCCCAGGAACGCGCGATCCAGCAGCAGCGCGATCAACAAGCCGAGGAGCGCCGAGATCAACACCACGCCGACGATCAGGATGACGGTGTTTCCTGCCACCGACCAGAACTGACTGTCCTTGACCACCGCGACGTAGTTGTTCAGCCCCACGAATTGCCGCGACCCGGGGCGAACCAGGTTCCACGACAACGTCGAGTAGTACAGGGTGAACAGGAACGGCACCTGCGTGACCGCGATCATGAAGATCAACGCGGGCAGCAGTGGCCCTCGGCGGCGCCACCCCTCGGCGCGGCTCACGCCGACGTCCTGGGCTTCCCGGATCTTGCGGACCCGTTCGGCCACTGCCTCCTGACTGGCGTCTGACTCGGTATCAGCGGTAAGAGTCATCACTTCTCCTGATAGGTCTTGCCGACGACCTCGGCGTATTGCTGGGCTTGGGCGAGCGCGTCGTCCACCGACTTCTGTCCGGCGATCGCCGCGCTGATCTGTTGACTGACCCGCGTGCCCAGATCCTGGAACTCCGGGATCCCGACGAACTGCACTCCGGTGTACGGAACCGGTTGCACCGTCGGCTTGTTCGGGGTCGAATTCGTGATCGACTGCAGAGTCAACGGACCGTACGACTTCGAGATCGCCTCGTACTCCGGCAGTTCGGTGTAAGTCGACGTCCGGCTGCCGGGTGGGACGCGCGCCCAGCCGAGCTTCTCGCCGACCAGCTTCATGTAGTCCTTGCTGGTCATCCAGGAGATGAACTTCCATGCGCCGTCGGGGTTCTTGGCCGCCTTCGGAATGCCCAGCGCCCAGGTGTAGAGCCACCCCGAGTTGGGCTTCTCGACGATCGGGGCGGGCAGGTAGCCGATCTTGCCGACCAGATCCGGGTACGTCTTGGGATCCTCGAGGACCGAGACCGCCGACGTCGCGTCGTACCACATCGCCGTCTGGCCCTGACCGAACAGGTTGGCGCACTCCTGGAAACCCGTTGACGAGGCGCCCAATTCGCCGGATTTCTTGATGGTGTCGACGTAGAAGTTGACGGCCCTCTTGACCTCCGGACTGTTGAGCTGTGCGTTCCACTGGTCGTCGAACCAGCGTCCGCCGAACGTGTTGATCACCGTGTCCAGCGGCGCGAGCACCTCACCCCAACCCGGCTTGCCGCGCAGGCAGATGCCGGCCCGGTCATCGGTCTTGAGCTTCTCCGCCCACCCCGCGACCTCTTGCCACGTGGGCTGATAGTTCGGGTCCGGGTTGACCGTGATGCCGGCCTGTTCGAACATGTCCTTGCGGTACATCAGGAATGACGACTCGCCGTAGAACGGCACCGAGTACATGTTGCCCTCGTAGGACAACGAATCCCGCAGCGACGGGATGAAGTCCTCCTCGTCGTAACCAGGAGTCTTCTTCGCGTAGTCCGAGAGGTTCAGCAACCAACCGTCCTTGGCCCATTGCGGGGTCTCGAAGTTGCTGATCATCACGACGTCGAACTGACTGCCGCCCATCGCGGTCGACATGGTGATCTTCGCTCGCGCCTGGTTCTCCGAGAGTGAGATGAACTTCAGCTTGGTGCCGGGGTTCTCCTTCGCGAACTCCGACGACAACTTCTGCGCGTCGGCCATCTGCGAGTTGGACACCAGAGCGATCGTCACCTCGTTGTCCGACGCCCCCAGCGACCCCGCGCCTGCGCATCCCGCGGTCAGCACCAGGCCGGCCGCGGCGACGCAAACCGAAAGCTTGTGCAGCACTCTTCGTGTGGTTCTCACTCTTACCTCCACTATCGGGATTCCAAAAGCCAACGGGCACAGTCCACGTCGCACACCAGGAGCTTGGCCAACCCGCCCCGCAACGCACCGAGGGTGGCCTGGTGCTTGGCCGCCCCGCTCGACACCAAGATGGTCTTCTTGCACATGCGCACGTCCTCGAGCGGAACCGATACCGCGCGCTGCGCCAGTTCGGTGACGATGGGCGTGCCCGCCGCGTCGAAGAACCGGCCGCCGATCTCGCCGACCGCGCCGAGCGCGATGAGCTCGTCGAGCATCCGGTTGTCCAGGAAGCTGCCCTCGAAGAGCGTGGTCGCCGTGGAGGCAGCGCCGACGCCGAACAGCATGGTGTCCGCGCGGCGGCCGGCCTCCAGCGTGCGGGACATGACCGAGTCGCTGCGCATCGAGGCCACGGTCGACGGGTCGGCATACAACGGCGCGGGTAGGCGAATCGCGTCGGCGCGCAACACTTCTGCCCCGCGGCTCAGAATCAGCTCCATGCCCGTCTGGTAGGCCGCGGTGGACATGGCGCCGTCGAGCTGGACCACCGTGCGGCAACTCGCCACGCCGGGGGTGAGAGCCATGGCGACCGCCACCTGTTCCGGGCCCCAGGTGAAGCCGAGCACGTCGTCGGCGGAGAGGCGACGCATCAGCAGCGCCGCGGCGGCACGGCCGACGCCGGCGAACATCGCGGGCCGTCCCGGGGCCCCGTCGTCGACGCCGTGGCCGGTGACGACGGCCTCGGTCAGGCCGAACCGCTGTTCGAGCTCACGCTCCTCTTCGTCGTGCAGATCCTCCTGCAGCGCCGCGGGCACGACTACCTCGATGCGCACCAGTCCCTTGGCCTTGGCCCGGCCGATCAGCCGACCGGCAGTCGGCCGGGAGACGCCGAGGCGGGTGGCGATCTCCGCCTGCGTCAGTCCGTCGAGGTAGTACAGCGTGGCCGCGCGCAGAGCGAGCCGCAGATCTTCCGCGGTGGAACCGGCGGCACTCATGGAACCAGCTCCGACCTGGCCATTCGATGTCGGTGTTGGCACGATTCCCACCTCCCACCTTCTCCGTTGAATCGTGAGCAAATGCTCACGGGTGCGTGTAGATGCTCATCACGCTAACATGGTGAGTGTGACGTACACAACACCTTCGAGGTTGAAGAAGATGCGGGCTGGAACGGCCCCCGCCGCCCTGAACGACGACCGCGTGGCGGGTACCGTCAACTCAGTGGTGACCGTGTCATGAAGCTCAACGAGGTGACGTTGCCGGCGATCCCGATCGCCAAGCCCACCTATGACCGCGACGAGATCAGCGTCGGCATAGTGCATTTCGGGGTCGGCGGCTTCCACCGCGCGCACCAGGCGATGTACGTCGACCAGCTGCTGGAGAAGGGCGTCGCGAAGGACTGGGGCATCTGCGGCGTCGGGGTGATGCCCGCCGACCGGAAGATGGCCGACGTGCTGACCGCCCAGAACGGGCTGTACACGCTGATGACCGAGCATGCCGACGGCAGCCGGGAGGCACGCGTGATCGGCTCGATCGTGGACTACCGCTACGCGCCCGACGACCCCGAAGCAGTGGTGGAGTTGATCGCCGCGCCGAGCACCCGGATCGTCTCGCTGACGATCACCGAGGGTGGTTACGACATCGACCATCAACCGGCCGACGGGGTGAGCGTGTTCGCTCTGGTGACCGCTGCGCTGGACCGCCGCCGCGAGCGCGGCCTGTCCTCGCCGACCATCGTGTCCTGCGACAACATCGAGGGCAACGGCGAGGTCGCGCGGCATGCCTTCACCGCCCACGCCGAGCGGACGCATCCGGGGCTGGCCGAGTGGATGGCCGACCACACCCGCTTCCCGAACTCGATGGTGGACCGGATCACCCCCGTCACCTCACCCGACGTGATCGAGGCCCTGGCAACGGAATTCGGCGTCGAGGACCGGTGGCCGGTAGCCGCCGAACCGTTCACGTCATGGGTGCTCGAGGACGACTTCTCCGACGGCAGACCGTCGTTCGAGGACGTCGGCGTGCTGCTCGTCGACGACGTGACGCCGTACGAACTGATGAAGTTGCGGCTGCTCAACGCCAGCCACCAGTGCCTGTGCTACTTCGCCTACCTGGCTGGCTACCGGCTGGTGCACGAGGCGGCAGGCGATCCGCTGTTCGCCGAATTCCTGCGCGAGTACATGGATTCCGAGGCGACGCCGACGCTCAAGCCGGTGCCAGGCATCGACCTGCCGGACTACAAGCGCACGCTGATCGAGCGGTTCGCCAACCCCGGCGTGCGCGACACCATCGCGCGGTTGTGCTACGGCTCCTCGGACCGCATCCCGAAGTGGCTGTTGGCCGTGATCCGGGAGAATCTGCGCACCGGCGCACCGATCCGGCTGGCCGCGGCGACCGTGGCCAGTTGGGCACGCTACGCCGAGGGCGTCGACGAGCAGGGAGAGCCGATCGACGTGCAGGACCAGCTCGCAGATTCGCTGGTGCCGCTTGCCCGTTCGCAGTACGAGAACCCGACGGCGTTCATCGACAACACCGCGGTGTTCGGCGACCTCGGGAAGCAGCCCCGATTCGTCGAGGCCTACCTCTGGGCTCTGGACTCGCTACACCGCGACGGCTCGCGCGCGACGCTGGAGACGCTGCTGCACGGGGACCCGGTCTCGTGAGCCGCGCGCTCGTCATCGGTGAGGCGCTGATCGACATCGTCGAGCGCGAGGGGCGGCCGCTCGGCGAACACGTCGGGGGCAGCCCGCTCAACGTGGCGATCGGACTCGGCAGGCTCGGGCGCGACGTCGACTTCCTCACCCACATCGGCGACGACGAACGCGGCCGCCGCATCGTCGACTACGTCGAAGCCTCCGGTGTCCGACTGGTGCCGGGCAGCGTCACGCGCCGACCGCACCCCGACGGCGCTGGCCCGGCTCGACGAGAACGGCGCCGCCGACTACGTCTTCGACATCGCCTGGGAGTTGGCAGGCACGCCGGAGGTGGCGCCGCCGATCGTCGCGCACACCGGATCGATCGCGGCGTACCTGGCTCCGGGCTGCCTGGCGACGGCGGCACTGCTCGACGCGTATCGGCCGTCGGCCACCGTCACGTTCGACCCCAACGTCCGGCCCGCCCTGATCACCGACCGCGAGGAGGTGATCGGCCGGATCGACCGGCTGGTCGAGAAAGCCGACGTCGTCAAGGCCAGCGACGAGGACCTGCGGTGGATCGACCCCGACCTCGGGCCCGAGAAGGTGGCGCGAGAGCTGGCTGGCGTCGGGACCGTCGATCGTCGCGGTGACGCTCGGTGAGCGCGGCGCGTTCGCGGTGTGCGCGGCCGGGCTGGTGCGGGTGCCTGCGCGACCGGTCCAGGTGGTGGACACCGTCGGTGCTGGCGACTCGTTCATGACCGGGCTGATCGACGCCTTGTGGGCGCTGGACCTGCTGGGCGCGTCGCGGCGGTCCGACCTGGCGCGCATCGACACCGACACCCTCGAGGGCGTGGTTCGTGCGGCGGCGCTGGCGTCGGCCGTGACCGTCGCCCGCGCGGGGGCCGACTTGCCGGATCGCGCCGCTCTGCTTCGGGAGTAGCGCAATGGGCAATACTGGGTCATGCGTTCCATCTGGAAGGGATCCATCGCCTTCGGGCTGGTGAACGTGCCGGTCAAGGTCTACAGCGCGACCGAAGACCACGACATCAAGTTCCACCAGGTGCACGCGAAGGACAACGGCCGCATCCGCTACAAGCGGGTTTGCGAGGTTTGTGGCGAGGTCGTCGAGTACCGCGACATCGCCAGGGCGTACGACTCCGACGATGGTCAGACCGTCATCATCACCGACGAGGACATCGCGACGCTGCCCGAGGAACGCAGCCGCGAGATCGAGGTCGTCGAGTTCGTGCCCGCCGATCAGCTCGACCCGCTGATGTACGACAAGAGCTACTTCCTCGAGCCCGACTCGAAGTCGTCGAAGTCCTACGTGCTGCTGGCCAAGACGCTGGCCGAGACCGACCGGGTGGCCATCGTGCACTTCGCCCTGCGCAACAAGACGCGGCTGGCGGCGCTGCGGGTCAAGGACTTCAGCAAGCGCGACGTGATGGTGATCCACACCCTGCTGTGGCCCGACGAGATCCGCGACCCCGACTTCCCGGTGCTCGACAAGGAAGTCGACGTCAAGCCCGCGGAGTTGAAGATGGCCGGCCAGGTGGTCGAGTCGATGACCGACGACTTCCATCCCGACCAGTTCCGCGACGACTACCAGGAGCAGCTGCACGAACTGGTGCAGGCGAAACTCGAAGGCGGCGAGGCGTTCACCACCGAGGAGCAGCCCACCGAACTCGACGAGACCGAAGACGTGTCCGACCTGCTGGCCAAGCTGGAGGCCAGCGTCAAGGCGCGCAAGTCGGGCGGCTCCTCGGACTCCGACGACAAGCCCGCGAAGAAGGCACCCGCCAAGAAGGCCGCCGCGAAGAAGGCACCGGCGAAGAAGGCCGCCGCCAAGAAGGCGCCTGCCAAGAAGGCCGCGGCCAAGAAGTAGGGCTCGTCGCGGGGCTTTCGATGCCCGCCAGTCACTACCCTCTTGCAGATCTCGGCGCAATGCTCGCGAGTTCTGCTTCAGGGTCACTGCTTTCGGTCGGATCACGACCGCCGTGCAGGTTTCGGTGGCGTCCAACCGCGAAGCGCGAACGCCTCGCGCACGCGATGCAGGATGAACCGTCGACTGTGTTCGGCGACCACGCGAATGTCGTTCCATCCCTGTCGTTGAACGAGTTCCGCACGTCCGATGTCGTGGACGTATTGCTCTCGGTCTGCGCTGTGGTGTGCGCCCTCGTAGTCCAGCCCGACCATCGGCTCGTCGTACCCCATATCGATGAATGCCTCCTTGACACCATCGCTCACTCGCACCTGTGTTCTCGGTGCGGGCAGACCATCATCGATGAGCAGTAGACGCAGCCAGGTCTCCTTCGGCGACTGAGCGCCGGCGTCCATCAGCGCCAGCGCAGAACGCGCCCGCCGAATGCCCCGCGCGCCGCGGTACCTGTCGATCAGCGCGAGTGCTTCGGCGGCGGTCACACCAGTCGTCGCGGCCAAGTCGTCGAGATTGGCCACCGCGGCGTCACGTGGGAGATGACGCCCCAGGTCGAGCGCTGTCCGTCCGAGCGACGTCACCGGGATCTCGCCGACGTGGACGATCTCGTCGGCATCGATTCGCTCCTCGCGCACGATGACGCCCGGGCGTGGACGCGTGTGCTCGGCGATCACCTCGATCGGCGTCGCATCGTCCACCCACCGCGCGCCGTGCAGCGCCGCGGCCGCCCGGCCCGCGATGATGCCGCGACGCCCCGTCCACAGCCAGGCCGCGACGGTTCGCGTCAACAGCGTCTGCTGAGCGCCCTTCGGCAGGTAGACGCCTGGATGCACGGCGGTGTGACGCCACCGCAGTTGGCCACGGGTAAGCGCGCCGCTGCTGATCGCGTCGGCGCCGATGATTGGTTGCCACATGACCGGATGCTGTCGGTCGCTGCCGACGGGACGACCGATCGTCACCGGTCCGCGCGTGCGGGCTGTGGATGGAACGACACTCGTGCAGAACTCGCGCATTCCACGCCGACTTCTGCGTGAGGGTCGCGACCCCGGCGTGAGGCACGACGCGTGTGCAGATCTCGGCGCAATCTTCGCGAGTTCTGCACCGCGGTCGCGACCCCGGCGCCAGATAACTAGAACGTGTTCCAGAAATCGCTCACCGGAACCGTGACGCCTTGTTACGGTGACGCCCGACGAGAGAAGAGGAACGACGTGATTCTGGACAGATTTCGGCTCGACGACCAAGTCGCGGTAGTGACGGGAGCGGGCCGCGGACTCGGCGCCGCGATGGCCCTGGCTTTCGCGGAAGCCGGTGCGGACGTGGTGATCGCGTCGCGCACGCAGTCCCAACTCGAGGACGTCGCCAAGCAGATCGAGGGCGTCGGCCGCAAAGCCCACATCGTGGTCGCCGACCTCGCCCACCCCGACGACACCGCGAAGCTCGCCGAGTGAGGCGATCGAGGCGTTCGGCAAACTAGACATCGTCGTGAACAACGTCGGCGGCACCATGCCAAACACGCTGTTGACCACCTCGACCAAGGATCTGCGCGACGCGTTCACGTTCAACGTGTCCACCGCCCACGCGCTGACGACTGCGGCCGTTCCGCTGATGCTGGAGCACTCGGGCGGCGGCAGCATCATCAACATCACGTCGACCATGGGCCGGGTGGCCGGCCGCGGATTCGCCGCCTACGGCACCGCGAAGGCGGCGCTGGCCCACTACACCCGGCTGGCGGCGCTCGACCTCTGCCCGCGGATCCGCGTCAACGCCATCGCGCCCGGCTCGATCCTGACCTCCGCGCTCGAGATCGTCGCCTCCAACGACGACCTGCGCGACCCGATGGAGAAGGCGACCCCGATGCGTCGCCTCGGCGATCCGCTCGACATCGCCGCGGCCGCGGTCTATCTCGCGTCACCGGCGGGCAGCTACCTGACCGGCAAGACCCTCGAGGTCGACGGCGGCATCACCTTCCCGAACCTCGACCTCCCCATCCCCGACCTGTGAGGAACTGAGCATGGCCATTCGCGTCGCCCAAGTGGGCACCGGCAACGTCGGCGGCCACGCGCTGACCGAGCTGATCACCAACCCCGCGTTCGAGCTGACCGGCGTGTGGGTGTCGTCGGAGGCCAAGGCCGGCAAGGACGCCGCCGAACTCGCCGGGCTCGACACCCCGACCGGCATCATCGCCACCAACGACCTCGACGCCGTGCTGGCCACCGAGCCCGAGTGCGCGGTCTACACCGCGATGGCCGACAACCGGTTGATGGAGGCGCTCGAGGACTACCGGCGCATCCTGGCCGCGGGCGTCAACGTCGTCGGCAGCGGCCCGGTGTTCCTGCAATACCCGTGGGAGGTCATCCCCGAGGAGCTCATCGCGCCACTTCAGGACGCGGCGAAGGCGGGTCAGGCCAGCCTGTACGTCAACGGCATCGACCCCGGCTTCGCCAACGACCTGCTGCCGCTGGCGCTGGCGGGCACGTGCCAGAGCATCGAGCAGGTCCGCTGCATGGAGATCATCAACTACGACACCTACGACAGCGCCACGGTCATGTTCGACGTGATGGGCTTCGGCAAGTCGATGGACGACGTGCCGATGCTGCTGCAACCCGGCGTGCTCAGCATGGCCTGGGGTTCGGTGGTGCGTCAGCTCGCGGCCGGGTTGGGCCTCTCGCTGGACAAGGTCGCCGAGGAGTACGTCCGGGTGCCCGCGCCGGAGGACTTCGACATCGCGTCGGGCCACATCGCCAAGGGCACGACCGCGGCCATCCGCTTCGAGGTGCAGGGCATCGTCGACGGCAAGCCCGTCGTGGTGCTCGAACACGTGACCCGGCTGCGCGACGACATGTGCCCGGACTGGCCGCAGCCGGCGCAGGAGGGCGGTTCCTACCGGATCGAGGTCACCGGAGAACCCAACTACGCCATGGACCTCTGCCTGAGCAGCAGCAAGGGCGACCACAACCACGCAG
The DNA here is from genome assembly GCA_963849055.1 of uncultured Actinomycetota bacterium. Taxonomy (GTDB): domain Bacteria; phylum Actinomycetota; class Actinomycetes; order Mycobacteriales; family Mycobacteriaceae; genus Mycobacterium. The sequence goes on along the minus strand of CAWKFI010000004.1, from coordinate 821,580 downwards.
GCCTGGTCGCGACGGCCGCACGCATCGTCAACGCCATCCCCGCGGTCGTCGCGGCAGAACCCGGAATCCGGACGACGCTCGACTTGCCCCTCATCACCGGCAATGGGCTTGTACGCTGCGAGTTGACTGTGAATTTCGCAGCCAGACCAACACATAGAGGACGCTGCCGATGCGGACGACGACACGGTACTTCATTCCCTTGATCGCATCGGCCGGAGCGGCGGGTGCACTCTTCCTCGCCCCGTTGGCATCCGCAGATCCCGGTGATTCCAACCTGCCCGCGTGCACGACGACCGGCGACGGAAGCACCTACACCGGAACCACCACCACCGAGTGCGCCACCCCGGGCAACGTCCAGATCAATGCGACCGCGCCCTCGGACCCCGCCTACCTGTATCCGTGGGATGACGAGTTCTACGGCCCCGCCTTGATCATCGGCGGAGGCGACTACGGCCCCCACGGTGGTGGCGGCGGAGGCGGTCACCGCTAGCAGTTCCCAGGCCCTAGGAGGCCGAAATGAAGGTTTTACCAATGGTTTTCGCAGTGGCCGGCGTATGCGCGGCGGTCGCGATGGCGCCCGTCGCGGCAGCGGCTCCCGACTGCGTCAACACCGGCCCGATGACGACCCAGTGCCAGACGCCAGGACATTCCCAGATCATCACCTCGCCGCCCGCGATGAACAACGGGCCGTGGTACGGCTGGCCCTACGGCGGCGGCTTCGTCCTCGACCTCGGCTGGTAGCCCCGCCGTTGCTCCACTGACCAGGTTTCGGCTAACCTAACTTTTCTATTCGTCACACCGGATAGAGAGTGGGTCGTTGATATCTGAAACCAAGGCGCCGCCGAGCGCACCCTGGCTGCTGCTCGGGCCTGCCTTCGTCGCCGCCATCGCCTACGTCGACCCCGGCAACGTCGCGGCCAACGTCAGCGCCGGAGCCCAGTACGGCTTCCTGCTCGTCTGGGTGATCCTGGTGGCCAACGTGATGGCCGGCCTGGTTCAGTACCTGTCGGCGAAGCTGGGTCTCGTCACCGGACGCACCCTGCCCGAATCGGTGGCCGACCACACCCGCACGCCCACCCGGATCGCCTACTGGCTGCAGGCCGAATTGGTCGCCATGGCAACGGATCTCGCCGAAGTCGTCGGCGGGGCCATCGCCCTGTACCTGCTGTTCGATCTTCCCCTGCTGATGGGTGGCGTGATCACCGGCGCCGTCTCACTGTTGCTGTTGGCCGTGCAGAACCGGCGGGGTCAACGGGTCTTCGAACGCGTCATCACCGGCCTGCTGCTGGTCATCGCGATCGGATTCCTGACCAGCCTGTTCGTGGAGCCTCCGGCCGCAGCCGACGTGGCGAAGGGCCTGATCCCGCGCTTCGACGGCGCCGAGAGCATCCTGCTGGCCACCGCGATGCTGGGCGCGACGGTCATGCCGCACGCCGTCTACCTGCACTCCGGCCTGGCCCGCGACCGGCACGGCCAGCCCGAGCCAGGGCACCCCCGGCGGCGGATCCTGCGGATCACCCGCTACGACGTCGGCATCGCGATGCTCGTCGCCGGCGCGGTGAACCTGGCCATGCTGCTGGTCGCCGCGACCAACCTGCAGGGCATCGACGACACCGACTCCATCGAGGGCGCCTACGAGGCGGTGCAGGGCGCGCTCGGGCCGACGGTCGCGCTGTTCTTCGCCGTCGGCCTGCTGGCATCGGGCCTGGCCTCGACGTCGGTCGGCGCCTACGCCGGGGCGATGATCATGCAGGGCCTGCTGCGTCGCTCCTACCCGCTGCTGCTGCGCCGCCTGGTCACGCTGATCCCAGCGCTGGTCGTGCTTGCGATTGGCGTCGACCCCAGCCGAGCGCTGGTGTTGTCGCAGGTAGTGCTGTCCTTCGGCATTCCGTTCGCGCTGATTCCGCTGGTGCGGCTGACCGCCAACCGGGAACTGATGGGCGTCGACGTCAACCACCGGGTCACCACCGTGCTCGGGTGGACGGTTGCGGCAATCATTAGTCTTCTCAACGTGGTGTTGATCTATCTGACCGTGACGGGCTGAATGCCCGCTTACTTCGCCTACGGCTCCAACCTGTGCACGACGCAGATGGCGCGGCGCTGCCCGGACGCGGCCGATCCCCGTCCCGCCACGCTCGCCGACCATGACTGGCTGATCAACCAACGTGGGGTGGCGACCCTCGAGCCGTTCGACGGGTCCCAGGTGCACGGCGTGGTGTGGCAGGTCAGCGACCGCGACCTGGCGACGCTGGACAGCGCCGAAGGCGTGCCGGTGCGTTATCGCCGCGACCGGATGGTCGTGCACACCGAGGACGGCCCGGCACCGGCATGGGTGTACATCGACCACCGCGTCGAGCCCGGCGCGCCACGGCCCGGGTATCTGGAGCGGATCATCGACGGCGCCATGCACCACGGACTACCGCACCGCTGGCTGGAGTTCCTGAAGCGCTGGGATCCGGCGAACTGGCCGCACCACCGGGATGCCAACGGTGCCGCTGCGCCGCAATCGCTTTCGGAACTGCTCGCCCACCCCGGCGTTCTGGAGACCAGCACGCTGCGGTCGCGCTTCGGCTTCCTCGCCATCCACGGAGGCGGACTGGAACAGATGACCGACGTCATCGCCGAACGCGCCGCACAGGCCTCCGACGCCTCGGTGTACGTGGTCCGCCATCCCGACCACTACCCACACCATCTGCCGTCGGCGGCATATCGGGCAGAGGAGTCCGAGCGCCTCGCCGAATTCCTCGACCACGTTGACGTCGTGGTGTCGCTGCACGGCTACGGCCGCGTCGGTCGCAGCACGCAACTGCTCGCCGGTGGAGGCAACCGCGCACTGGCCGCCCATCTGGCACAACACGTCTCGGTGCGCGGCTATGAAGTGGTCACCGATCTGGACGCCATCCCCCGCGAGTTGCGGGGCCTTCATCCGCAGAACCCGGTGAACCGGCCACGCGACGGCGGAACGCAGCTCGAGCTGACACCGCGGGTACGCGGAATCAGCCCGCGCAGCGGCATGGCCGGCGACGACGGCCTGTCGCCGGCCACCTCGGCGCTGGTGACGGGCCTCGTCGCTGCCGCGAATTCGTGGGAACTATCCTCGGCCTAGTGCGCGGGCTGGCTGTTCTCACGTTTCTGGTCCTACTCGGCTTCACGGCGGCGCCCGCACGAGCCGTCCCTTCTGCCGTCGACGACGTCCTGACCCGTGTCGTCGCCGAAGACCAGTTGCCCGGTGGGATTGTCGTCATCCGCGGCACCGACGGAGTGACCCGCCACACCGCTGGCTTCTCCGACGTCGACACCCGCGCGGGGTTCGCCCCGAACGCGCACGTGCGCGTCGCGAGTATCACGAAGACCTTCGTGGCGGCCACCGTCATGCAGCTCGTCGCCGAGGGCAAGGTCGACCTCGACGCGACGATCGACACCTACCTGCCGGGCCGCGTGCACGGCGAGGGCTTCGACGGCAACGCCATCACGGTGCGCCACCTCCTGCGCCATCAGAGCGGCCTTCCGGAGTACTTCAATCCCGGTACCGAAGTACCCACCGAACCCGTTGAAGCCGAACAACTTCTGGACGCCGCGCTGCCCAAGCCGGCCCAGTTTCCGCCCGGCACCTCGTGGGAGTACACGAACACCAACTACGTCATCGCCGGGCTGATCATCGAGGCGGTCACCGGTACGCCCGCGGTCGACGAGATCACCCGCCGCGTGATCGCGCCGCTCGGATTGGCCGACACCTACTTCCCCGCGCCGGGTGACACCGGGCTGCGGGCGCCGTTCGCGCACGGCTACGAACCGGTGGACGGCCGACGTACCGACGTCACCGCCTTCAACGCGTCGGCGGCCGGCATGAGCGGCTCACTGGTGTCGACCAACGAGGACACCACCGCGTTCATCACCGCACTGCTCGACGGACGGGTCGTCCCACCGGCGCAGCTGCACCAGATGATGGACACCGTCGAACAACCCGACGCGCCCGGCTTCCGCTACGGACTGGGCCTGGCCAGCATCGAACTGCCCTGCGGCGTCACCGTGTGGGGACATGGCGGCGACATCAAGGGCTATCACAGCGTGATGGTGAAACGACCTGAGGGAGACGCTGTTTCAGTGACGTTCACCCAGAACCCGGCCGCGCAGTCGCTCCTCGACGACCCGCGCGCCGCAATCCTCGACGCGCTCTACTGCCCGACCGCCTGAGCGTCATCCCTCCAGTTCGAGCACGGGCGTGGGCCGCTGGAACCCGCGGGTCATGAAGAGCAGCCACGCGAGACCGATTGCGAGCCAGATCAATCCGACCTCCAGCGTCAGCCAGGACAGGTTGAACCACAACCAGACGGTCAGCGCGAAGCCGATCACCGGCAGGATGACGTTGTTGAGCACGTTCTTCTCGCCCTTGTCGATGAAGTAATGCTTGATCACGGTGAGGTTGACGGCCGAGAAGGCCACCAGCGCACCGAAACTCACGATCGAGGCGAGGAAGCCCAGTTCGATCCAAAGCGCCGCGAGCGAGATCACCGACACCACCAGGATGGCGAACGTCGGCGTGGCGAAGCGTATCGAGACGTGGCCGAACACCTTTCGCGGCAGGATGCCGTCGCGCCCCATCGCGTACAGGATCCGCGCCACCGAAGCCTGTGAGGTCAGCGCGGATCCGACACAGCCCGCGACGTATGCCGCGGTGAAGAACACGTTGAGGAACTGCCCACCCGCCGCCAGCATGACGTCCGTCGAACCCGCATCGACGTCGGCGAACTGGTTCGACGGGAACACCAACTGGGAGACGTAGGACAGCCCGACGAACATGAGACCGCACGCCACGGTGGCGATCATGATCGCCTTGGGCACAGTGCGAGTGGGATCCTTCGCCTCCTCCGACAGCGTCGATACCGCATCGAATCCGAGGAAGGACAGGCAGAGGATCGCGGCGCCCGCGAAGATCGGGCTCGCGCCGCCAACCGAACCGTCGCCGGTAAATGGCGCGACCAGGTTGACGCTGCCCGTCTTGGTGATCGTCACGAACGCCATCACCACGAGCACGACGATGAAGATCAGCTGCAGTGCCAGCAGCAGGAAGTTGGCTCGCGCCACCGACACGATGCCGACGATGTTGAGGATCGTCACCACGACGACTGCGATCAGGATCCACACCCACGGAGGTACGGCGGGGATGGCCGCGCTCATGTAGATGCCGATGACGAGGTAGTTCAGCATCGGCAGGAACAGGTAGTCCAGCAGCAGCGACCAGCCGGCGAGGAAGCCGATGGGCGCCCCGAACGACCTCTGTGTGTACGCATAGGTGGAGCCGGCCACCGGATAGGCCGCCGACATCCTGGCGTAGGACCGGGCCGTGAACACCATCGCGGCCAGCGTCACCAGGTACGCCACCGACAACCGGCCGCCGGTCAGCTGGGTGACGATGCCGTAGGTGGTGAACACGGTGAGCGGAACCATGTAGACCATGCCGAACAGCACCAACGACGGCACGCCGAGGACGCGTTTGAGGTGACCCTCGCCGTCGGCCGCGGCCGTGACCGGCACGGATGACTCAGCGGGCGTAGTGGACATCGCCACTCCTCTCAGTCGGCGGAATGAACTCGCCTGCCGCGCAGGAAGGTTCCGCGTACCACGATCCTGGGAACATCGAGCGCGGGCGTGGCTCGAGGATCGCGATCGAGCCACACCAGATCGGCACTTGCGCCGACGCCGATCGTGCCCCACGGTGCATCGGCTTGTCCGGCGAATGCCTGTTGCGACACCGCCGAGGTGTAAGCCGTCAGCGCCTGCTCCATGGTGATGATCTCCTCGGGCGTCCAGCCGCCCTCCGGATCCCCTTCCGAGGTGCGCCGGGACACCGCGACGGCGATGCCGTCCAACGGCGCACCGGATGACACCGGCCAGTCCGACCCGAACGCCAGGCGCGCTCCGTCGTCGTGAAGGCTGCGCATCCGGTACTGCTTGTCGGACCGTTCGACGCCGAGGCGCGGGACGGTGAGCACCGTCATCAGCGCATCCATCTGTGCCCACAGCGGCTGCATGTTCGGGATCACGCCGAGTTCGGAGAACCGGTTCAGGTCGGCGTCGTCGACGAGCTGGACGTGCGCGATCACCGGACGCCGGTCCCGCGGACCGTTGCGTTCGACGGCGTAGGAGATGGCGTCGAGCGCCTGCCGCACGGCCGCGTCGCCGATCGCGTGGATGTGGATCTGCAGGCCGAGCTCGTCGACGCGCCGCGCCGCCTCGGCCAGGCTGTTCCCTCCCAGACCTGCATGCCGTGTTGGTCCCCCGAGTCGCTCCGCTCCTGCCCCCTGGAATGGTCATGCAGGCCGGAGCAGTATGGCGCGAGTAGCGCGCCGGTCTCGTTCTCGACGACGCCGTCGGCGAAGAATTTGACGGTATTCGCCGTGAGAAACGGCGACGCCAGCTCCTCGACCCGGCGGCGAGACTGAACGAAATCGTCCAGCTGCGTGTCGAAGTGGCGCGGATCGGCGTACAACGCGAGATTGAAACGCATGCGCAGGGCGTCGCGCTGAGCCGCGGTGAGGTAGGTGTCGACGTCGGCGGGCTCCACCCACGCGTCCTGCACCCACGTGACTCCCCGCGCCAGGTAGTAGTCGGCGGCGGTGCCGAGGGCGGCGATCCGGACGTCTTCGTCGCGCGGGGGCATGACGGCGGTGACGAGGTCGACTGCGCCCCACTCGCGCAGGGTGCCGAGCACGGAGCCGTCGTCGCGGTGCGGGATCTCGCCGAGTACCGGGTCCGGCGTGTCCGGCGTGATGCCCGCGCGTTGCAGCGCAACGGAATTGCACCAGACCGTGTGGTAATCCCAGGCCCGCAGCACCACCGGCCGGTCGGGCACCGCTTCGTCGAGCCAGCGGGCGTCGAACAGGCCGCCCTCGGCCAGGCTTCCGTCGTAGGAGGCGCCGACGATCCACTCCTCGTCGGGATTGTCCTTGGCGAACCGCCGGACCGCCTCGACGATCTCGTCGACCGACGTGCACGGGCGCACCGCGGGACCGACGGCCTCGAGCCCGCCGAGCAGCGGGTGGGCGTGCCCGTCGCCGAACGACGGCATCAGGAAGCCGCCGTCGAGGTCGACTTCCGCGGTGTCCGGATGTTCGGTGGACGATCGGACGGCTTCCTCGCCCAGCGCGGCGATGACGCCGTCGACGATCAGAAGTGCGTCGGTGGTCGGCTCGGCCGTTCCCGTCCAGATGGTTCCGTTTCGGAAGACAGTCGCCGTCACCATCGGGAGGTTACGCGCGGTGCCGCCGCGCGCAACGCGAGCGAGCGGCTAGGTGCCGGACACCCCGTCCAACGTGGCCTTGGCCGCTTCGTCGACGACATCGGCCACGTTCTCGCGCCGCTCCCATGCCCGCCGTTGCCGCATGGCGCCGTTGCCCTCCGTCGCGATGCGTGCCAGTTCTTCGCGCACCATCTCGTCGTCGCCGACGGCCTTGAGCGCGGGCTCGACCCGGTCGACGAGGTTCCCGAGAAGTCGTCCCGCGGGCAGCGGCGCATGGGTGTCCGCCAGGTCGATGGCATGCCCCTCCAAGCCGTCCCTGGCCGCCTTCCAGTAGGCCGCCCGGAGTGCATGCGCCGTCAGCGGAAGCACCGGAGCGCCGCTTTGCTCGTCGTCGAGTGCGGTCATCACGGCCGCACGCACCAGGGTGGCCAGCAACACCGTCTCGGCGACCGTGGCCGGGACGTCGGCGACGCGCACCTCGATGGTCGGGTAGTTGGCCGACGGACGGACGTCCCAATAGACCATGCCGTCGTCGAGCATGGCGCCGGCGTCCTGCATCATCCGCACCACCGCGTCGTACTCGTCGACCGAATCGAAGTGAGGCGGCGGACCGGCGCTCGGCCACCGCGCCCACAGCACGCTGCGCCAACTCGCGTAGCCGGTGTCGGCGGTGCGGTACACCGCGGAGTTCGCCGTCAGCGCGAGCAGCGACGGAAGCCACGGCCGCAGCCGGTTGCTCACCCGGACCGCCAACTCGCGCGTCGGTACCGCGACGTGGACGTGACAACCACAGATGCCCTGCTCGTGGGCGATCATCCCGAACTTGTCGGCGATCTCGCGGTAGCGCGGCGTATCGGTGATCGGGAAGCTGTGCGGAACCGTCGGCGGTAGCGCCACGGCGAGCAGGCGCGCGCCAGCCGCTTCGGCCGCCTCCGACGCGATGCGGCGCAGTCGGCTCACCTCGGTGCGAAGGTCGTCGCTCGAGGACATCACGCTCGACGTCGTCTCGATCTGGCAGCTGGTCAGCTCGAGCTGCAAGTCGACGCCCTGCGCCTTGGCGCGCTCGGCGACGGCACGGTTCAGCGGGACGGGCTCGCCGCTGTCGGGATCGACGAGCAGGAACTCTTCTTCGACGCCGATCGTGGGATGTGTGGCCATGGGCTGAGAAAGTCGACCCGGCCCGTCGGAGTTGATCACGACGGGCCGGATCGGGGGTGAAAGCTCCTTTGCTGGCCGCGGGCGCGCTGCGCGACCCGGGGATGTCAATTCCCGGGGCGCAGTGGGTTCAAACATCACGGTTTGGCAGCCGTCCTAAGCTCGGGGTCATGGCCAAGGAATTTCGGTTCGGGTTCGGTCTGCACTCCGCCAGTCGGAAGTCGTCGGTTCAGGATTGGGCCCGCCGCGCCGAGGACATGGGCTATGACGTGCTGCACGTGCCCGATCACCTCGGCGCGCCTGCGCCGTTCCCGACCCTGATGACGGCGGCCGCGGCGACCGAGACGCTCCACGTCGGCACGTTCGTGCTGAACGCCGGGTTCTACAAGCCGGCGCTGCTGGCCCGGGACGTCGCCGCGATGCGCGACCTCACCGGCGGCCGGCTGGAGCTCGGCCTTGGCGCTGGGTACGTCGAGGAGGAGTTCGCTGCCGCCGAACTGCCCTTCCCCACGGCCCGGCAGCGGGTGGACTATCTGCGGCACGTCACCGAGTACCTGCGCGAGCACGTGCCGGAGGTGCCGATCCTGATCGCGGGCAACGGCAACCGGTTGCTGACCATCGCCGCGGAGAAGGCGCAGATCATCGGGCTCACGGGTGGGGACCCCCAGGCCGACGGCGGCGACCCGCTCGCCGAGCGAATCTCGTTCGTGCGCAACGCCGCACCGGAACGCTTCGACGAACTCGAGCTCAACATCGCGATCACGGCGCTGCCCACCGACGACTCGGGGATGCCCGACCTGTCCATCACGCGCCGGTTCCTGCCGGAGCTGACCGACGAGCAGCTGTTGCGGACGGCGGGCGTGCTGCACGGGTCGACGAAGGACATCGCCGACGAGATCAGGCGCTACCGCGACACCTATGGCGTCACCTACATCATCGTGCAACAGCCGCACGCGGAGGCGTTCGCGAAGGTCATCGCGGAGCTGCGCTGACCTGGTTGGGTAAGCTGCCAGTCGTCCCCGCCCCCGTAGCTCAGGGGATAGAGCACGGCTCTCCTAAAGCCGGTGTCGCATGTTCGAATCATGCCGGGGGCACTACTTCGGAGGCAGTCTCCGAGCAGTGCGGACTGGGGCGCCCCACGGGGCCGCGATGGAGCAGCCGCGCGGCCTCACTCGGGCAGGTAAGCCGCGAGCCATTCCGCTGCGCGAAGACCGCTGGTGTACGCGCCGTCCGCGTAACCGGTGCGTGCACTGTCCGTGTGCTCCCCGGCCAGCAGCAGCCGACCGTGCACCGGCCGACCGAGCACGTCAAGCATCGATGGGTCGGTGCCTGGCGGGCAATGCGTGTACGCACCGCAGGCGAACGGATCGTGCGCCCACGCATGTCACCACCGTTGCGATGGGTTCCGGCATCGGATTGCCGACCACTTCAGCCAGCACTTCCCTGAACCAAGTCACTGCCTCCACCGACGACCGGTCCAATGCGTACGGCGTCAGGCTGTGGAACAGATGCGCGCACAGCACCGGACCGGCGCCGAAGGCGTCTAGGTCGAACACCCACAACGCGGGCTCGGTTTCGTCAGGCGGGAACACCATCAGGTGCGAGATGCCGGCCGCCCGCCAGAACGCCGACTCGAACCGGAGTGCGATCTTCTCGTAGCGGCCGAACCCGAGCGCGCCGACCGCCACCTGCAACGGCGAAGGCAGCGGCGGATCGAATCGCGGACAGCCCCGCTTGAGTACGCCCAGTGGCACGGTAACGATCACGTGGCTGCCGATCTCGACCGAGCCGTCCGCGCACGTCACGCGGATCCCGTCGGCTTCAACGCGCACTTCGATGGCCTCGGCGTCGAACGTGATATCGAGCCCGGCCGCCAGCACCTCGACCACCGATCGGTAGCCGCCCCTGGGCAGATCGCCGAACAGGTCGCCCCCGTACTGCTCCTCGCCGGTGAACTCGGCCAACGACGCGTTGTCGGCGCGGTCCCCGGCATATGCCTCGACCTCGGCGAGAAGCGCCTGGCGCGCCCGTCGCGCATCCGCACCGACGAACCCGTCCGCGGCGACGAAGGCCTCGATGACTTCGACCGCCGTTGCATTGGTTCCGTAGCCGATCGCGCAGCGAGTCGACGGCCTCCGCGAAGGCGTCGGACACCACGCGGAACGACGCCTCGATCTCCGTGCGGTCGAGGCGCCGGCGCTCAACCCGGTCATATGCGGTGAGCAACGGAAGGGGGTCACCGGGGTCGCGCGCGATGCCGTACTCGGCGCACAGCGCTGACATCGGATTGCCGATCGGGTGGTGGATCCATGAGCCACCGAGGTCGACGGGTATCCCGGCGAGGTCGACGGTGTGCAGTCGACCGCCGACCCGGTCGCGCGCCTCGAGCACCACACATGCGATGCCGGCGCGACGCAGCCGAACCGCCGCCGCCAAACCCGCGATACCCGCACCCACGATGAGCACCTTCTCGACCGGTCCCACCACTTCGTTCAACGTGTCAGGCCTCGGCGCCAAGTGCACTTGCGAGTTGTTCCGCGACGGCGAGGTGATCGCGAGCGTCAAGCTCTACGGCAAGGGCGTGGTAGCGCGTGACGTGTTCTTCACAACCGACCATGTCTCCGACTGCACTTGCCAATATTGCCCTGCACCGCAGCAGCCACAGTTGTACGGCAGGCTCGGGGACCCCTCGCAAATCGGCCTCGAACCTTGCTACCACGTCCTGCGCGTAGGCTACGCCGTCCGGTCCACCTTGGTAGGCCAGCAGCTGGACCAACACGGCAAGCGAGTAGCCGACGAAAAGTGTTTCCCCCGCTTCTATTTCGGATTGCACAGCGGCATTCAGGGCTTCGATCGGCACGTCCCGACGACCGTCGCGGACCATGTCGACCGCCAGCTCGGCGTCGACGAGGCTGCCATAGATGTCCAGACCACCCGACCGCGATTGGTGGAGGAGTTCGACGCCCATCTCGCGACGCGGATCGCCGCTCCTGAGCAGTGCGCTTCCGTGTGCCCAGCGCGCCATGGACAGCGCGTACGCGTCACCGAACGATTCAGCCAGACGCAGCGCATCCCCGGTCTCGGTCACCAATGCCTCATCCGCGACATCGAACCCCAGCATCACCAGGTCAGACTGGTAGCCCAAGGCGATCGCGTAGGTCACCGGATCTTCGGTACGGGCGAGACTAAGTCCGGCCTCGAGGTCGCGCCGGCCGTCATCACGTCTGCCTGTGATCACCTTCATCACGCCGGCAAGGCACATCGCAGGCGCGAGATCGGTGGCCGCTGGTGCCGGCACCATTTCCCGCAGGCGGTTCACGGCTCGCAGCGCTTCTCCGATGGAGCCGGTCGTGTATTGCGCAAACGCGACGGCGAGGAGCATCTCTGCCCGTTCGGGGGCGGCGTCGTCGATCCTGTCGATGAGCTCCGCGAGCTCGGCCGCCAGGGCCGCTGCATCTCGGGGGCGGCCGTGGATGAGGACAAGCGAGGTCACCCTCCCAGCCATCCCCATCGCCAACGACAGCAAATCGCCGGATTGTGTTGCTAATTCCCGTAACTCGTCGAAACGCCGTTCATCGTCGTCGGTCTCGCCGACCAGCCACGGCCGGAAGGTCAACTGAGCGCGCGGTGCGATCCTCTTGCTGCTGACACCCTGTTCGCCAGCGGGCAAGCGATCGGCGATCGCCCTGGCACGCTCCCAGCTGCCCCTCGCACCCAACATGTCGCGGTCACGCAGCCAGCCACCGGAGCGCATGTACCACGCATACGCCGCACCGAGTTCGCCGGCCGCCTCGAGGTGCTGGGCGATAAGGGCCGAATTCTCCTCCACCGCAGCGGGATTGCGGGCCTCGATGGCGGCTGCCAGGCGAGCGTGGCCATCGGCCCGTGTCGCGGACAGCTGGGACTCGTAGGAAACCGCTCGCACCAGCGGGTGCCGGAATGCGTAGCGAGGTTCGGGCAGTAGCTGGATCTGGTCGATCAGCTCGGCGGACACCAGGTTGCGCAGGTGATGGGACTGCGCACCGGGAAGCAGGGCGTCCAAAATGTCGAGGTCGAAGCTGGAGCCGATGACCGCGGCCGCATTCAGAATCGCCTTCTCGGGGATGGACAACCTGTCGATGCGGGCGGCGAGTACCGATTGGACGGTGGCAGGGACCGCGATGGCATCGAGGTCTCCGACGACCCGATAGTCGCCACGGGTGCCCTTCAAGTGTCCGCGGCCGACGAGGTCTCGAACGATCTCCTCGACGAAGAATGGATTCCCGCCGGACGGCAGCGCGATGCGCCTTGCCACGTCGAGGACATTGGCGGGACCGCCGACGAGTTCGGCCACCAGTGCAACCGTGGTGGTGTCGTTCAACGGCGCCAGTGTGATCGTTGCTTCGGACGAATCGCGCAGCGGCCCCTGATACTCCGGCCGGAAACTCGCGATGAACATCGATGGCGTGCCCCTCACGGTCGCGACGAACTCCGCGAGAACCTCTTCGCTGGCGGCATCGATCCAATGGACGTCCTCCACGATGAAAACCGTCCGCGCCGCGCGGTTCTCTGCAACCTTGCGCATCAGCTCGATCACCTTGCGGCGCCGGGCGTCCGCACTCATCGTCGGCGCTGCCGCTTCTGGATCGCTGATGGACAGAAGGTCGAACAGGATCGCACTATCTCCGGCGGCCGCCTCCGTCACCTCTTCCAACCGGGCGGCGATCTGCGCTCGGGCCACCGGCGCGGTGAGCCTGCGGATGCCGAACATGGAGCGCAACATGCGCGAGAAAGCGTGTAGCGGAACGTTCGCGGTGTGCGATTCACATCGTGCAATCGCGATCTCTGCGCCAGCATCCCTGGCGCGGGCGGCGAATTCGCGCAGAAGTCTGCTCTTGCCGACGCCGGGTTCCCCGATGATGCCGACGAGGTGTGTCCGCCCACCGCCGAAGGCGTCGAGCAAGGTGGCAAGGTCAGCCTCCCTGCCCATGAGCGGACCTTCGTCACGGCCCATCATCGCGCGGTCGGATTCGACGCCGTCGAGCCGTCGAGCCGCAACCGGTTCGCCGACGCCCTTGACCGTCACCCACTCGACTGGTCCCAGCACCGCCGAGTGCTCGACCAAGCGCGCCGTCGACGCGGTGCACAGAACTTCGCCAGGGTGTGCGGCCGCTTCCATCCGCTGGGCCATCCCGACTGGATGCCCGACTGCGGTATACCTTCCTGGCCCGACACCGATCTCGCCTGCGATCACCTCACCGGAGTTCACACCGATCCGAATCTGCAGATCCACCGTGTCTCGCAGCAACACGTCGGCCGCTAGGCCACGTACCAACGATTGGATCTCAAGTGCTGTGATGCAGGCCCGTAGAGCGTGGTCTTCGAGCGCCACTGGCGCGCCGAACAGCGCCATCAACCCATCGCCGGTGAATTTGTCGACCGTGCCTTGGTATCGCTGAACAACCTCGGCGGACCGATTGAACAATTCGTGCATGATCTCGCGCAGCCGCTCGGGGTCTAGGGTGGCCGCCAATTTCATCGAACCAACCACGTCTGCGAAGAGGACCGTGATCTGCTTACGTTCCGGTTCCGCGCGCCTCAACCTGACAGGCGACCCGCATGCATCGCAGAACCGCGACGATGCGCGAAGGCTGTTTCCACAGACATCGCAACACAGATCTGACCCGCCAAATACAGGGTCCACACGGCCCCCATCACACCGATGACCAGTTAACGCACCCTACAGTTGCACCAGCGCCAGCACGAGACCTTCGGCCCAGACGTCGACGAACCCGGTTGATGCAGATTGGGCTGTCCATCGCCATTCGGCATCGGGTGTGTTACCCACACTGGTATGGATGAGGACCCTGGTGTTCGCCGACTCACGACACGCCAGGCGCCCCGCTACGACCGGACTGGAACAACGTATTCGGCGACTCGCCGCCCTGATCCACGCATCGTCGACGTGATCGACCGCGCCCTGAGCGGCGTGGTCTCGGTGGCCAATATCGGTGGTGGCACCGGCTCGTACGAGCCCCCGCAGACGGTACTAGCGGTGGAACCGAGTCGAGTGATGATCAACCAACGGCACCCACTGGCCGCTCCCGCGGTTCAAGCGGCCGCCGAACACCTGCCGATCCGCACCGACGCCGTCGATGCCGCGTTGGCGGTGCTGACCGTTCACCACTGGACCGACGTCGCGGCCGGCGTGTCGGAGTTGGTGCGAATCGCCCGCCGGCGAGTGGTCATCTTCACGTGGGACCACGATGTCATCCGAGAGTTCTGGTCGTTGAGTGATTATGTCCCAGCTGCCGCGGAAACTGATGCGCGGCTTGCTGTCCCGGTCAGCACTCTGATCTCTCTCCTGGGTCCACACCAAGTGTCAGTGGTGGCCATTCCGGTGCCGCACGACTGTGTCGATGGTTTTGGCGGCGCGTACTGGCGACGTCCATACGCCTACCTCGACGAGACGGTTCAAAAAGGCATGTCCCTGTTCTCTATGACACCTAAACACCAAGTACAAGAAGGACTGTTGCGTCTGAGTTCAGACTTGAATACTGGAGCCTGGCAGCGCCGACATTCCGACCTCCTCCGGAGGACAGAACTAGACCTCGGATATCGGTTGCTGATAGCCGAAGTCAGCTGACGATCACGAGACCAATGACGGTGGGCGATGGGAGAGTTCAGGCCCGTATGCGGCTGTGCCGTCAAGCCGTCCGGCGACTACTCCATGTGATGATCACCTGGCCGGCGAAGTCCAGCAGCTGCTCCAGGCTGGGGAACAGTGCGAAGGCATCCACGATCGCCTCGTCGACACCGTCCGCCGAGAAACGTTCGATCCTGTCGACCACGGAGTCGACGGACGTGCCGGGTTCGAGGTTGATGCGCATGGCCGTCTGCAGCGCGTCGGGATCGCGGCCAGCATCCTGCGCCGCACCGCGGGCAATCGACCACAGGTGGTCGAAATCCTGCAGACCCTCGACGCCGAGCCAGCCGGTGCCGATGCGGCCGACCCGACGCATCGCGGCCTCACTCGCGCCGCCGATCCAGATGGGCGGACCGCCCACCTGGACCGGGCGCAAGTCGGCATGGACCGCCGGCAGGGAGAAGAACTCGCTCTCCCAAGAAACCGGGTTGGTCGTCCACCACTCCTGCAGGAACGCCAGCACGTCGTCGAGCATCCGCCCGCGCCGGCGCCAGTCTGCGCCGCGGGCGATGTCGTGTTCGTCCTTCATCCACCCGACTCCCACGCCGACGTCGAGTCGGCCGTCGCTGAGCACGTCGAGCGTGGTCAGCAGCCGGGCCAGGTGAACCGGCTCGTAGTAGAACGTGCTGAGCGTGCTGGCGTTCAGCCGCACCCGCCTGGTCGCCGTCGCGGCGACCGTCCACAGCAGGACCGGATCGAGATAACGGGTCATCTGGGGCGGGTAAGGCTGCTCCTTGCCCGGATAGGTGCTGTGCATGTCCACGGGCGTGACGAGGCGATCGCCGACCCACAGCGTGTCATAACCAAGGTCCTCGAGTCCTCGGCAGAACACGCTCAGGCCAACGGCGCTGCTGATCGCAGGCCCGACGATGGGAAGGACGAAACCAAGCCTCATCACGTGAATCCTCCTGTCTTGCCGTGATTTCCGGGTCAGGCGGCCTTCACGCCGAGAGAGAAGTTCAGGTCTCCCACGCCATGTTGGGCCAGGCCCACTGACAACAGACCAGCACCCT
The DNA here is from genome assembly GCA_963849055.1 of uncultured Actinomycetota bacterium. Taxonomy (GTDB): domain Bacteria; phylum Actinomycetota; class Actinomycetes; order Mycobacteriales; family Mycobacteriaceae; genus Mycobacterium. Next base: position 805,487 of record CAWKFI010000004.1, on the reverse strand, counting down.
CCAGCCAATGAGCCATGTTCAGGTCGCCGGTGTCCTGCGGGCGCAGTCCGAGGCTTTCGATGAACGCCGACAGGCTCGCCTTGGCCTGCGCGTCGTCACCGGCGATGAACACGTCCAGCGGACCACCCGCGGCCAGGACGTCGCGGAACAGTGTGTTGAACGCCTTGATGACGTGGGCGCTTGCTGGGGCGGCCTTGGCGACCAACTGCGCGTTGGAGGTGTCGTGAGGGACGGCGAGCCCGTCGACGCTGGGGTTGAAGGGGTTGGTGATGTCGACGATGACCTTGCCGGCCAGCGCGTCCCCGAACTCGCTGACGGCCGGCACGGCGCCGTCGAAAAGCACTGCCAGAATGACGATGTCGCCGGCTGGGGTGGCGCCCCATGTTCCGGCCGTGGCGCCGTTGCCGAGCGAGCTGGCAAGGGCTGCGGCCTTGTCCGCGTCGCGACCGATGATTTCGACGGCGTTGCCGCCCTTGACGGCCAAGGCGCCGATGGCGCTGGCCATGTTTCCCGAACCGATGATGCTGATGCCACTCATGATGTGTTCTCTTTCGTTTGTGGTTTCGATTACTGCGTGGGCGTGAGAAGTTCCCAGGGCTGCATGCCGAGGAGATCCGCAAGGCGCCTTTGCATTTGGACGCCGGACGGCAGCGTGCGCCACCAGATGGTCACCTCGGCGATCTTGCCGTCGGCGTCGAGCCGGATGTAGTCCATGCCGTTGACCACGGTGTCGTCGACCTGCAGCCGGAAGTGCGCGGCATGGTGCGTCTCACCGCTGAGGACTTCCTTGTAGGTGAGGTCGGTCGCCACCGTGCCGACCCCTCGCATGGCTTCCAGCACTGCCTCGCGGCCGGTGACTGGGTCGTCGCCGAGCGGGCCGTACATCACCACGTCCTCGGCGAGGATTCCGGAAAGGGCGTCTTTGTCGCCGCCGTGCATGTAGTCGACGAAGGCCTGCACCGTGTCGCGGTGCGGGGCGAGCGTGGCCATGCTTACTCCTTCGGTTTTGTCGTCGCTCACTCAGATCACCGTGGTGCCGCCGTCGACGACCAACTCCTGGCCGTTGACATAGCTCGAGTCATCCGAGGCGAGAAACAGTGCGGCCGAAGCGATCTCTTCGGGCTGGCCCATTGTTCGCCGCGGGATCACGGACTCGAACATCGCCTTCATCTCGTCGTCCATCACCGCTTCCAACATCGGCGAGGAGACCTGACCGGGGGTCAGCACGTTCACCCGAATCTTGCGGTCCCGCAACTCGGACACCCACACGCGTGCGTAGGCGGGCAGTACGGCCTTGCTTCCGGCGTACACGCTCCAGTTCGGGTAGCCCCGCAGCGATGCGTTCGACCCGGTCATGAAGATCGAGCCACCGTCGTTGAACAGCGGCAGCGCCTTCTGGACGGTGAAGAGGGTGCCGCGCGCGTTCAACCAGAAGGCGTCGTGGAAGTCCTCTTCGGTGATCTCACCGAGCTTGTTCTGCTTGCCGATTCCCGCGCTTGCCCACAACACGTCGATCGCGCCCTTTTCCTGCTTGACCGTTTCGAACAACCGGTCCAGATCGTCGAGGTCAGCCGAATCGCCCTGAACGCCAGTCACATTCCGCCCGATGAGTTCGACGGCCTCGTCCAGCGCGTCCTTCCGTCGTCCCGAGATGAAGACATGAGCTCCCTCGTCGACGAACAACTTGGCACCGGCCAGCGCCATCCCACTCGTCGCGCCGGTGATCACCGCGACCTTGCCATCGAGCTTTCCCATGATCTCTCCATTCATTCGTTGGTGGCGGTGTTATGTACACCGATTCGCGTACTTAACGTATCGGGTGGCGATGCTGAGCGCAAGTTTTATGCACACCGATCCGTACCAAACTGCGCTAAGCTGGGTCTATGACGGAGTTGGAGAAGGGCCCGCGAGGCCTGCGCCGCGGCAGGGGCGCACGGGAGCGCATCATCGCCGCGTCACGACAACTGTTTCGCGATCAGGGCATCAACAGCACCGGTCTGGATCAGCTCTGCGCGGTGGCCCAGGTGTCCAAGCGCACCTTCTACCAGCACTTCACCGGCAAGGACGAGCTGATCGCCGAGCACCTACGCCGATTCGATCCCGACGTCCTGCCCGAGGTGTTCGACCGCACCGACCTCACACCCCGCCAGCGGCTCCTCGCCGCCTTCGACATCCACTCGCCCTTGTGCCCGTTCATCGCGGCGTCCGTCGAACTCCACGACCCGGCCCACCCGGCACGCTTACAGGCACGCGACTACAAGACGGCCTTTGCCGCGCGGTTCACCGAAACCGCGCGCGAGGCCGGCGCCACCAACCCCGAACAGCTCGGCGAACAACTGGCGCTGCTGTTGGATGGCGCCTCCGCCCGCAGTCGAGTCCTCGACGCCGACACGTTCGCCACCGCCGCCGCCATCGCCGTCGTCCTCATCGACAACGCGATCCCCGCGGCAGCCGCGGCGTCTGGTTAGTCCGCCTTCGTGGCGGTGACGAGCAGGTATTCGGCCGGGTATGCGGTCTTGCCCGGTTCCTCCGCCCGATTCGACGCCGTCAGGAAGCTCAGGAAGTCCCGATCGAGGTCCGCGAGCCGCTCCGGCTGGTCCTCGTTGAACCGGTAGACCGCAATCGTCGGGCCGTAGTTGCGCTTCCAATACTCACGGAACTCCGCCGGATCGGAACTGTGGTCCAGGACCACGGTCTGGCGGCGCACCGACAGGTCGGTGACCCGGTCCCCGAACAACGTCCGCAGATGGTCCTCGTCACCCCACAGCGGAGCCGGGCTGGCGCCGGGCGGTGGAGGAGGCGCGTACGGCTTCATGGTCGCGAACAGGTTTCCGATGAACCCCTCGGGCGTCCAGTTGATCATCCCGATGGTGCCGCCCGGCCGGACGACGCGGACGAGCTCGTCGGCGGTGGTCTGGTGGTGTGGCGCGAACATCGCACCGACACACGACATGACAACGTCGAAACTGTTGTCCGCGAACGGCAGCGCCTCCGCGTCGGCCTCCACCCACTCCAGCTCGACACCGCGCTCAGCGGCGATCCGCCGGCCCGCGGCGAAGAGTTCCGGCGTCAGGTCGCTGGCCGTCACGACGGCGCCCGCCGCGGCCGCCGGGATGGCCGCGTTGCCCGATCCCGCGGCGACGTCGAGCACGCGGTCGCCGGCACGCACGCCGCACGCGCGCACCAACTCCGGCCCCAGCGCCGGAATCAGTTCGGCCGCCACCGCCGGGTAGTCACCCGACGCCCACAACGCCCGATGTTTGGTCTTGAGTTCACGGTCGACGTCGACAGTGGTCATCTCGTTCTCCCTACGTAGATGGTTGACGACCCAACGGTGCGCCGACGGGGTTGCGCAGATCTTCGGGAGTTGTGAAATGAGCTGATTAACCCGCTTTCGCGACGGACGGGGCCCGCACGGCGAGCACGCCAGGCCCACGTCGCGCGACCTGGCCAGCACCTTCAACGAACGCCCCACAGTTACCGAAACCGCCCCACGCACAGTCGGACGGTCAAGAAAGCGGGGCCCATCCCGGCCCACCAGAACAGGAGAACAAATGAACGCACATCAGTTCGGGACTGCGTTGGGTGCGGCGGCCACGATCGCCACCGCAGTCGGCCTGACGGCAGGGCTCACGCCCGCGGCCGCGGCGCCGTCTCAGTCACCAGGCTCGCAACTCACCATCGGCGACCAGAACGTCACCGGCGCCGGCTTCAACCGCGTGATCGTGCAAGGCGTGTATCCGATGCAGAAGCCCGACGCAGTCGGGTACTTGAACAACTTGTCGGCGGGTTGCGGCGGTATGCACTACATCGTCTGGGGTGACGATGGAAAGGAGCAGTATCTGTTCGACCGCAACTATCCCGGGGTGCACAACGACGTCGACGGCTTCGTGCGGGCAACGGACCGGGGCCTGGAGTACCTGCAGCAATTCACCGTGCCGGCGAGCGCCCTCGACGAGGACAAGGACGGCACCGACGAGGTGTTCGTCCGAGCCCGCTTCGTCGATGGCGATTGCGGAAGCAGGGTGCAGAACACCAACGTGGTCAAGGGCAACTTCTGATCTACGTAGGCGGGCCCGGCGCGCGAAAGTCGTTGCGCCGGGCCCGCTCCGCGTCAGCAGTACCGTTGCAGGCTCGCCCGAGCCAAGGCGAGTGCTTCGGCGCCAGTCGGTGCCCGCCACTTCGGAATTTGCGGGCGCGAACGATGATTCGGTTGCGGTCGCAGGTGTTCCATGGCTGCCCCCAGCGATAGCGCGGTGCAGTGTTTCGGCGTCTTCGTCGGCGCCGACGCGCTTCAGCAGCCGAGCAACGTAGCGCAGGGTGTACCAGTGGTGCACCCCAGCGCCGGGCCCGGCCTGCGACCAATGGTCGAGTACTTCGAGCAGAAGACGGGCTGAGGCTGCCGGGTCCCCCTGCTCTGCTCCAACAGCCGCCGTCTCCATCCGGGCAATTCCCGTCAGCCAATTGTTCTGCACCGGGGCTGCCAGCCGGTGGGCTTGGTCGAAGTATGCCAGCGCACGCGTTGGCTCGACGGTCTTGAGCGCACGGCCCATGGCGCACAGGGCCATGGCCATCGTGCTCGGATTCTGCGTCGGTTTCGCCGCCGCCAACGCTTCCTGCGCCAGGGGCAGACCCGCCTCCGGCATACCCCGGAGATCGTGAATGACGGTGGCGTTGTACAGAGTCCACACCAGCCGCGGCCCGTACCCAGCCGCCCGCGCGACCGCGCTCTCGGCCTCATAGTGCGCCAATGCCGCGGAGGAATCACCGCGGAAGAGCTCGCAGTCTGTGAGTACATCACCGGGATAGGCGGTATAGGAATGGCCGAACCGGGGCACGCGACCTTCGGCGCGCCCCGCAAGCGCCGATGCGTGCGAGAACTGGCCGAGTCCCCATGCGACCCGCGCTGCCACTCCGACGGCCGCGGCGTACTGCGGGTGGTCGGGATCGGCGGCCTCGATCGCGCGTTCCTCCCAGTCCAGCGCGAACATGCCGACGCGGAGGTCAATCAGCTCGACCAGTGACGCGACGAGCCTCAGCGCAAGGCCCGTGTCCCCGTCGGCCATCGAGCGCTCGAACGCGGTCCGCAAATTCTCGTAGTCCGGCGAGGTGTAGGTCGTGCCCGCCGTCGGCGCCATCCGGTCAATCCACATCTGCTCATCCGGGCCGTGTATGGCCGCTGCACCGCGCTCGGTAAGCTCGGTGATAGTACCTCGCATGACGCATCGCGTACTCGTCGTGAAGGCCGTTCTCGCGCAACTGGTCTCGGCCGTACGCACGCAGCGTCTCCAGCACGGCGTACCGCGTCGCGGAAGTGCCGCCCCGGACGGTGACCATCGACTTGTCGACGAGACCGGCCAGCAGTTCGAGTGTGTCGTCCTCGGTCGTGCCTGCGTCCGCGCATACGCCGTGCGTGGCTTCGAGGTCGAAGCTTCCGGCGAAGACCGACAAGCGGTCGAACAGCGCCTGCTCCGGCTCGGCGAGCAGGCGGTAGGACCAATCGATGGTCGCGCTGACGCTCTGCTGGCGGGGATGTGCACCGCGAGCTCCTCCACTGAGGAGGCGCAACCGGTCCAATCGACGGGCGACGTCGAGACTGCTCATCACCCGCATCCGCGCGGCAGCCAGTTCGATCGCGAGCGGCACGCCATCGAGGCGCCGGCATATCTCGGCGACCGCACCGACCGGTTCGTGCTCGAGATCGAAGTCCGGCCGGCTTGCCCTCGCGCGCTCGGCGAACAGTTCGGCGGCGGCTTCCTCGGGCAGCGGCGGCACGGGAACGACCCGTTCGCCCGGCGTGCTGAGCGGCTCCCTGCTCGTCGCCAGCACCGTAACCTGCTGGCACTCCCGGGTGATGCGGTCGACGAGTTGCGCTGAGGACTCCAGAACGTGCTCACAGTTGTCGACGACCAGCAGCATGTCGCGCGGCCTCAGATACTCGATGACCGTAGCTTCGATGCCCAGACTCGGATTCTCCTGTAAGCCAAGCGCTATCGCCAAGACATGGCCCACCGCCGATCCGTCGCTCAGCGGGGCGAGTTCGCAGAGCCGTACGCCATCGGAGAACTGCTCCTGAACCTTTTCGGCAACCTCGAGCGCGAGCGTGGTCTTACCGACGCCGCCGACGCCGGTCAACGTCACCAACGGGCCCTGTTCCAAGGCATTGCCGACCACTAGCACCTCCCGCTCGCGCCCGATGAAGCGGCCCCTTCGGCGCGGCAGGTAGCTCGACCGGGGCAGGTCCTCGGTCGACGGGGGTTGCAGGGTTTCCTCCCGCACGGGCGGTGGCGGTACAGGAATAGGCTCGGCATCAACGCTTTCGAGTATTCGTTGGTGCACTGCTCGAAGCTGCGGACTGGGTTCGACGCCAAGCTCGTCGATGAGCCGCTCCCGCGTCCGTCGATACGTGTCGAGCGAATCCGCTTGGCGACCGTTGCGATACTGCGCGAGCATCACCTGGCCGGCCAGACGCTCATCGAGCGGACGGGCGTGCAACGCCGCCTCTAGCTCGCCGAGCAACTCCGTGTGCCGACCCGTCCGCAGCGCCGTGTCATTGCGATCCAACTCCACCGAAAGCCTGTCGGCATCAAGGGAAGTCCGCACGTCGCTGATCCACGGCGTGTCGAGGCCGGCGAACGGCTCACCGCGCCACAGCGCAAGGGCACGCCGATACAGTGTCAGCGCTTCGAGCGGGTCCGTACTACTTCGCGCCTCTGCGGCCAAGTGCCGGAACTGGTGCATGTCGATCGTCAGCGCGTCTACGGCCAGCGAGTAGCCGGCGGGCCCCCGGCTGATCTGCACGTCACCGGCGGCGCCGAGCAGCTGCCTGAGCCGAGACAGGTAGCCCGCCAGCGCATTGCGGGCCCGGCTCGGCGGTTCGTCGGCCCACACCCTGTCGATGAGTTGATCCACCGAAACCGGCCGGTTGACGTCGACTAGTAGCGACGCGAGGACACACCGCTGCCGCGCGTGGCCGATGTCGAGCCGTTGCCCGTTCAGGCCTGCCTCGACCTCGCCCAGCAACCTGAATTCCACGGCCACCGATACAGCGTTCACCAGTGACCGCGGTGTGTCCACCGAAACACCGCGGTCACTGGCATGAGAGATCAGACGTCGCCGTTCTGCCCATTCGTCCCGTTCCTGCTGCCCGGGCTCTTGCCACTGCCTGATCCGCCCGTGCCGCCGGTGCCGGGATTGGCTCCGCCGGGGCCCGCGTCACCACCGTTACCACCATTGCCGCCCGTGCCAGTGCTGGTGTTGTTGGTCGACGTGCCGCTGCCGCCGTTACCGCCGTCACCGCCGGACGAGCCGAGCCCACCGTTGCCGCCGTCGCCGCCCGTACCGGCTTGGGCCGGGCCGTTCGTCGATGTTGCGCTGCCGCCGCTGCCACCGGATCCGCCGCCGCCGTTCAGGGTGCCGCCATCGCCGCCGTTGCCGCCGCCGTTGCCATTGGCATGGCCGGTGCCGTCGGCAGTCGCGGTTCCCGAATCGCCACCGTTTCCGCCCGATCCTGCGGCCTGGGCATCTCCGCCGTCACCGCCCGCTCCGCTGTTGGCGGTGCCGGCGTCGGTGGCGGCACCGCCGCCCGCGCCACCGTCGCCGCCGTTACCGACCACGCCGCCGAGGCCGCCCTTTCCGCCGGTGCCCCCGTTCGCCACGTCGCCGCCGAGTGCGAGACCGCCGTCACCTCCGTCGCCGCCATCGCCCGTCAACCCCCCGGCACCGCCATTTCCGCCGGTTCCGCCGGTCGCGTTGGTGTCGGTGGCAGCGACGCCGCCGTCACCACCGCTGCCGCCGTTTCCGGTGACGACGCCACCGTTGCCGCCGTGGCCGCCCCTGCCGGCGATTGCTCCGCCGGTCCCCAGGACCCCGCCGCCGTTTCCGCCTGCGCCGCCGTTGCCGAACAGCCCCGCATTGCCGCCATTGCCGCCCGCGCCAGCAGTTCCTCCGGTGACAGGACCGACGCTGCCTCCGACACCCCCTGCGCCACCATTACCGAAAAAGCCCGCAGCGCCGCCGTTTCCGCCCGCTTGGCCGACAAATCCGAATCCGCCGTTACCGCCGTTGCCGAACAACAGGCCACCGCGGCCGCCGTTCTGCCCCGGCCCGCCGTCGGCACCGTTGCCGATCAGCAGCCCGCCGTTCTCGCCCGGCTCGTCGCCGTTGCTGATGAAGATCGAGATGATGGCGGTGATCAGATCCGTGCCCGGAATCGGTTGAAACGTCACGACGACGGGCAGGTCGCCGAGATTCGTGGGAACGATCGAGGAGGCCCCCGCTTCCGACGCACGGCGATCGCGCGTCGACGAGACCTCGATGCGACGGTCGGGACTGAACGCAAGTGAGTTGTGCGCCTCGACCTGCACCCGGCTGCCGGTTGTCACGTACACGACCTCGATGCGTGACGGGACGGATGTGCCGGCGGGGGAAGGCATGGTTTGCCACTCCCACGTCGACGGGGAGGCCAAGCTGGGGGCTGGCATCTGAGCCGACAGCGACTGCGACGTATGCGCGATTCGAGCCGCGGGCGCCTTCTCGACGATGCGAGCGATTGTGTGCGTGTTAGTGGGCGTCGGTTCTGGCGACGCCGAGGCCATCGTGAGGCCGACGCCGAGCGCCACGGCGAGAGTGCCGATGCGCCCGACGTACCGGCTGCCGGTCAGCCGTTTCTGATCGATCATTTCGAGCTCCGTTGGTCATGGGCCCCCGCCCATTCGAGTAGGACGTACCAACCGTTCTCCTCGGCGATGTAGCGAGTGTTGGGCCGCTATTAAATGCCGACGTCAGCTGCGGTTTGCGGGGACGAATCAGCTTCACCGAATCCCGCTGAAGCACCGTGCTGCCGTTCAGACGAATCGCCGTTTCCGGCATAGCCGGCCGGGTTACTGTAGGTGCGGCACCAGCGGCGAGCTGATCATGACAACTGCTTGAGAACCGCCTGCGCGTCCTGAAGGTCGGCGGTGTCGTGACCCTCGGTGAACCAGTCGTAGATAGGCGAAAGTAGCTGGCGGGCGTCATCAGTCCGGTTGTCCTGCAGCCACATCCGCGCCAGGCTCGTCGCGGCGCGCAACTCCCAGGACTTCGCCTGTTGGTCGCGGGCCACCGCGAGTGCCTGTTCGAAGGAACGCTCTGCTCCGGCCCGGTCGCCGACATCCTGCCTTAGCATCAGCTCGCCCCTGATCCGATGTACCTCGGCCAGATAGAGCCGTTCGTCGTTGCGCTGCACCCATTCCAGCGCCTCGTCGAGCGCCTTGAAGCCCTCTTGAAACTCTCCACTGACTCCGTAGGCGTCCGCGATGACCGCGAGGAACCACGGCCACACGGCACCCATCCCGAATGCCCGGCGACGGTCCATCGCCTCACGGATGTCGGCGATGCCCCCTGTCACGTCACCTAGCTGGACGCGGGCCCACCCGCGGGGCAGCAGGCACCACAGCGCCACGGGGGGCGCCCCGTTTGCGTTGGCCATCTCCAGTGCCCGCTCGGCTTTGGCCTTCGCGCGCTCGGGGTCACGTCGAAGTTGGTCGAGTTGCGCCGAAAACAGCTGCACCATTGCGATGCCGTAGGGGTGCTGAAGTTCCGTTGCGTGTGCCAGAGTCGCTTCCATCGCCTCGCACGCTTGCGAGGGATAGCCCAGAACCCAATTGGCAAGCGCATGCAGGTATCCGCAGACGATGCCGGGGTTTTGGTTGTAAGCGGCGATGCCTGTGCGGTGCTGGACGGGGTCGTAGAAGTGCAGGCCCTTGCGACTGTGGTCGCGCACTTCGACGACGTCGCCCTGCCACCAAGCCGCGTAGGCCAGCATCCAGTGCCCCGCAGCCAAGACCAGCGCATCCGGGTGTCCTTCGGCGAGCTCCAGAAACTCCTCAGCCAAGGCCCGGGCCTCGCGCATCTGCCCGCGCAGAATCTTGCCGTAGGCCATCCCGCACAGTGCGGGGAATTGCGCCGGGGCGTCCCCCAATTTCCGCGCCAGTTCGTAGGCGCGAGCGTGGACGTGGTCTACCGAGTGAGGCCCGGCGACAAAGTTCATTGCGGGGGCAAAGACCTGAAGGAGTGACAACTCGCGCACGTCGCGTTGCGTCGTATCCGGCAGCGTGGCAAGCAGTTCCAGTCCGCGGTTCGCATGGTTGGCCGCCTCTTGGTTGGCGTGGCGCTGCAGCGCGCGTCTGGCAGCGGCAAGCCAGTAGGGCACGGCCTGCTCCGTGAGCCCGGCCTCCGTGTAGTGCCGCGCCAGCACCTCCGGTTGGGTTTCGACGAGGTCTGCAAAGTCCGATTCCAACGTGGCCGCTATCCGTTGGTGGTGTTGCTGTCGCGTGCTCTTGAGCAGCGACTGGTATGCCGCATCCTGAATGAGCGCGTGCTTGAAGCGGTACGTCGCGTCGGGTGGCGATCCCGTCTGATGCAGAAACTCGGCGGTGACGAGCTGCGCGAGGCCGTCCTGCACGAGGTGCTCGCCCCACGGAGAGACGGCTCGCAGCAGGGAGTACGAGAACTCGCGACCGATCGCCGCCGCGAGTTGCGCCAATCCCTTGATCGTCGAAAGGCGGTCGAGGCGGGCCATCAGCGAGTCGTGCAGGGTGTTCGGAATGGCCAGCGGCGGAAGCGGTCCCGCCAGCTCGTAGCGGCCGCGTCTCTCCTCGAGCAAGCCCGACTCGAGAAGTGTCTTGGTGAGTTCCTCGATGAACAGTGGCACGCCGTCGGTCCTGGTCACCATGTCGGCCGCGATCTCATCGGGCAGAGTCTTTCCTCCCGCCACCCGACGAATGAGTTCCGTCGCGTCGGTCTTCGCCAGCCGTGTGAGGTCGACCTCCGTGACGTTGGGATTGCCGGTCCACGGGTTGCGGAATTCCGGCCTGCAGGTGAGCACCGCGAGTATGCGCGCCTGTTGGATCTGCTCGATCAGTTGTGTCAGAAATTCCACCGTGGTCGGGTCCAACCAGTGCAGGTCCTCGACGACGAACAGCACCGGTTGGATTGCGGCTCTGCGATGAAGGATGGACGAAAGCGTCAGCATCGTCTGCTGCTTCTGCTGCTCTGGCGGCAGGTCCGGAAAGTCCTGCCCGTCAGGCGGAATGGACAGCAGGGAACACAAGTGAGGCAGGTCGTCCCCCAGTGGGAGTCCACTCTTGGCAAAGAATGCTTCCAGCTTGCGCAGCCTGTCGGCGGATGACTCCTGGCGCTCAAAGCGAAGGACCACCCTCTCGAACAGATCGATGAACGGGTAGAACGCAGTGTCCTGGTGATATGGCGATGCCTGGCACGGTGTGAGCCACGCCTGATCGTCGACGGCATGTTCGGTCAGCGCATGCACCAGCCTCGACTTGCCGATGCCTGCCTCGCCGGTGACCAGAACGACGTGCCCACGACCGTTCGAGGCCGCCGCCCAGCGCTCTTCGAGAAGTCGCACTTCGGCGTCGCGACCCACCAGCGGGGTGAGCCCGGTGGTTCCGACCGCCTCCAGTCGCGTGCGGGCGCTGCTCTCGCGAAGGACCTGGTAGAGCTCCAGCGGTGTCGCCACGCCCTTGAGGGGCGGCGCGCCGAGCGACCGACAGGTGAAGTAACCCCCGACGAGCTGATAGGTCAACGGCCCGATCACCAGGCTGTTGGGAGCCGCGACACCCTCCAGCCGGGCTGCGATGTTGGGCGTGTCACCCAGCGCCATCAATTCGTGCCTGCCCTCACCGACCACCTCGCCGACGACGACGAGCCCGGTGTGGCAGCCCAGCCGAACGGCCAGCTCCACGCCGTGCTGTTCGCGTAGGTCGGCGTTGAGTGCCTCGATCGCACGGACGATGCCCAGCCCGGCTCGGACCGCCCGTTGGGCGTCGTCCTCGTGTGCGCGGGGATAGCCGAAGAAGACGAGCAGGCCATCGCCGAGGTACTGGGCGATGTGGCCGTCGAAGCCGTGGATCGCCTTGCCGCACGTGTCGTAGTAGGCGCGCATCACCTCCCGTAGATCCTCGGGATCGAGCTTTCGGGACAGTGGCGTGGAATCCACCAGGTCGCAGAACAGCACGGTCAGCTGGCGTCGCTCGGCGTCGTCCGGATCCGGATCGGTTCGGACGGTCCACACCAGACCCCGTCCGTCGTCGCTGACGTGGTCGGCGTGGGCGTACTGCAACTCGGCGCGCAACGCGTCCAGTCGGTCGTCGTCGAGACCGAAGTGTTCCTTGAGCGCGCGGTGCGATACCCGACCGCGCGCCTGGAGCAGCGCGACTACTTCATCGAGCACCGCATAGAAGTCCATGACCGTCCCCCGGACAGCCCCCACTGCCTCCCTTCGACAGGTGAAGCCATGTCAATGGTGCAGCAGAAACACGCGCGATCTGGCGAAATCAGCAAACGTGGCGTCATGCATCACACCGGACGATGGACCACGTAGCACATCGTTCCGGTATCGTTCGGGTCCGAACAATCCTGTGGAGGCCCTCGATGACTGCCGTGTGCGCCACGCGTCGCCCGATGATCGCGATCCCCGCACGGTTCTCCGCGTCCGCGTCAGCGCTTCGATTCGGTGCCGAGGTGACCGCCCGCAAGCTGGTCGAGGCGGTGTACGCCGCCGGTGGCGAGCCCGTCGTCGTCCATCCCCATGCGCCGGGCGGCCGGGTCAGCGATCAGCAGGTGGCCGACCGGCTGTGGTTCGCCGACGGGGTGCTGCTTCCCGGGGGTGGAGACCTCGCCTCGCACTGGTACGGCGCCGCGCCACACGCCAGCGAGTACGACGTCGACGAGGAGCAGGACGCCTTCGATCTGGCGGTGGCCCGCGTAGCTCTGGCGCGGTGCGTGCCCCTGCTCGCGATCTGCCGCGGAACCCAGGCCGTCAACGTCGCGCTCGGTGGAGATCTGGTGCAGGACATGGCGTTTGCCCGCGGAAACCATCGGCACGTCACCCACCCCATCCAGGTCGCTCCGGACGCGGTGCTCGCAGGGATCGTGGGAACGGCGCCGCGGATCTCCTGCTTTCACCACCAAAGCGTCGCGCGGCTCGGCGAGGGACTACGTGCCGTCGCCCATTCCGCGGACGGCGTCGTCGAAGCCGTCGAACTGAACGGTCACGACGGCTGGTACGTCGGCGTGCAATGGCACCCGGAGGACACTGCAGCAGAGGATCCGGCCCAGGCCGCCCTGTTCCGCGCCTTCACCACCGCGGCGCGCACTCGTTTGGTGGTCTGATCGAGTCAGGCCGACTCGACTTCGCCTTCGACGTGGGTAACCAGCTCGCGCAGGATCCGGGTGAACGTGCCGACCTTGCGGTCCGAGAGACCGGCGACGAGTTCCGATTCCACCGCATTGAACTCGGGATAGATCTGTTCCATCAGCCGAACGCCCTTCGCGGTGAGCCGCAACCTGACCAGGCGCCGGTCGTGCTCGTGAACTTCCCGGAGCATGAGCCCGCGGCCTTCCAAGGTGTTGACCACCCCCGTCAGCGTGGCCTTGGAGATGTCGGCTGATTCGGCCACGTGGCGGGCCTCCATGCCGTCCCAGATCCAGACCACCCACAACACGACGAAGCCGGTCCACGTGACGTCGTGCTTGCGCAGCACCCTGTTGGTGAGCTCCTGCCGGATCGCGTTTGCTGCACGGAACAGGTTGGACAGCGCGTGCGCGGCCTTGAAGTCCAGCGGCAGCGAACCGACGTGGTCGGACATCGCCTTCTCGGTCTCTGCGAGCGTATGTCGATCCGGCATGACGTCAGATTACCTGGGAGCCCGCCTTTCATCGTTTGCTCCCGAACAACGGGGCGGGTCGTCGACGCGAGGCGAGGCGCAAACCTGAACTGCCTCTTGCCAGCAGTGGCGCGGCTCACATATCGTTAGGGTCCGAACGAATTGAGGAGCACCGGTGGGTCACTTCGACGAAGGCGCCTTGTACGAGGCTGCCGAGCGGCTCGCCGCCGATGGCATCGACGTCGTCCGGCTGGGGTACTGCGACTTGATCGGCACGGAGCGGGGCCGCGATCTGCTGGTCGAACACTTCGGCCGGACAGCCGCCGACGGAGTCGCGTTCTGCCGTTCGGTGTACGGCACCTCACCGCTGGGCGACGTGGTGGACATCGAGGGTGGACTGTCGGCAGGCCTGCCCGACATCGTCGCCTTCCCCGACCTGGCCACCGTACGGCCGGTGCCGTGGGAGCCCGGCGTCGCCCACGTCATCGCCGACCTGTACAACCCCGACGGCTCGGCGTCGGAGGAGAGTCCGCGCGCGGTACTCAAGAGCGTCGTCGACAAGTTCGCCGAGCTCGGCATGCGCCCGATCGTCGGCCCGGAACTCGAGTTCTACGTCCTCGAGCCCGACGCGACGAACCCGAACGGCTGGCGCAGATACGGCGAAGGCACCGGAAACGTCTACGTCTCCGGCCTCAAGGGCGACCCCGAGAACACCCTGCTGACCTCCCTGCGACAGCTGGGCGCCTACGGCATCGACGTGGTGGCGGCGAACCACGAGTTCTCCAGCGGCCAGTTCGAAATCAACCTGTGGCACTCCGAGGCGGTCGACGCGGCCGACCGCGCATTCCGGCTGAAGACCGCCGTCCAAGAGCTGGCCCGCCGGAACGGCAGGATGGCGACGTTCATGGCCAAGCCGTTCAACGACGAGGGAGGCTCCGGCTTCCACATCCACTTCTCCACCCTCGACGACGACGGCAAGCCGCTCTTCGACGATCCCGATGCCGAAGACGGACTGTCCGACATCGCCCGCTCAGCGATCGCAGGCGTGCTGGCCCACGCCCCCGCGCTGGCAGCCCTGCACAACCCGACCATCAACTCCTACAAGCGATTCGGCCCCGACACCTTGGCGCCGTGGCTGATCGACTGGGGGCTGGACAATCGCAGCGCAATGCTGCGCATCCCGCCGGAACGCGGCCGCGCCTCGCGGATGGAACTGCGCCTCGGCGACGCGTCCGCCAATCCCTATCTGGCCGTCGCCGCCCTGCTCGCCGCCGCGTACCTCGGCATCCGTGACGGCCTGCAGCCGCCCGCCAAGCTCGAGGGCTACGGGTATGACACCTCGAAGGCCGACCTGCTGCCGGGCGACCTCGGTACCGCGATCGACGCGCTCGAGCACGACGTGGACATCGCGAAGATCCTCGGCCCGGCCTTCGTCAGGAGCTTCGTCGCCTACAAGCGCAACGAGCTGGAGCGGTTCAGCCGGTACGTCACGGACTGGGAGTTCCGCGAGTACGCCTACCACCTGTGACCGCCCTCTTCCCAGCCCAGAGGTGACACGATGACGACCCAGACCATGGTGCGCGAGTTCGAGGCCGATCTTGTGGTGGCCGACGCGACCGTGGTGGCCGACGACGTCGTGGGCCTGACACTGGCCGCCGGCGACGGCTCTCCGCTGCCGCCATGGACCCCAGGCGCCCACGTCGACCTGGTGCTCGGTGACGACATGGTGCGCCAATACTCGCTGTGCGGCAGTCCCGGTGACCGCCGCACCTGGCGACTCGGCGTGCTGCGCGCACCCGACAGCCGCGGCGGATCGACGGCCGTGCACGCCAATCTTCATGCGGGGGCACCGGTTCGGGTGCGCGGACCGCGCAACCACTTCCCGCTCGTCGCCTCACCGCGGTACCTCTTCATCGCAGGCGGCATCGGAATCACCCCGCTGTTGCCGATGATCGCGGAAGCCCATGCGGCCGGTGCGGACTGGCGCCTGCTGTACGGCGGCCGAACGCGTTCATCCATGGCGTTCCTCGATGAACTGGCGGCATACGGCGAGAAGGTCGAGCTGGTCCCGGAGGACGAAAGCGGAATGCTGGACCTCGAGGCCAGCCTTGGCACTCCGCAGGCGCGCACGCTGGTCTACGCATGCGGCCCGACCGGCCTGCTGGACGCCGTTGAAAAGTATTGCGTCACGTGGCCACCCGGCACCCTGCACCTCGAGCGGTTCTCGGCCAAGCCGACCGCCGGGATGGACAACACCGCATTCGAACTCGTGCTGCAGCGCTCGGGGTTGACTCTCCCCGTGCCCGCGGACAAGTCGGTGTTCGACGTGTGCAACGAGGCCGGCGTCAGCGTGGTCGGGTCGTGCATGGAAGGTATCTGCGGGACGTGCGAAACGGACGTCGTCGACGGCGACGTCGACCACCGCGACTCCGTGCTCAACGAGGACGAGCGCGCGGCGAACGAATTCATGATGATTTGCGTATCCCGCTGCCGCTCCGCCCGGCTAGTGCTGGACCTGTGACCGGCGAAGCGACGAGGAGTCCATGATGCAGGCCGTCACGAAAACCGCTCTGCCGCTGGGGATCACCACCACCGGCTACCCGTGCAACGCGTGGTACGCCCTTGCTGCCTCCGACGAGGTGACCGACGCGCCCTTCGGCACCCGGGCACTGGACCGCCCGGTGGTGCTGTTCCGCACCACCGACGGTTCGGTGGCGGCGCTGGCCGATCGCGATGCGCACCGGCCCTACCCGCTGAGTCTTGGCCGCGTGCAGGGCGACACGCTCGTATCCGGATACTCCGGCTTCGTCTACGACCGCAACGGCATCTGCGTCCGCGTGCCAACACAGAGCCTGGTGCCCCATGGCGCCCGGGTCCGCAGCTATCCGGTGCGCGAGCACGACGGACTGGTGTGGGGGTGGCTCGGTGAGCCGTCACTGGCCGAGCGCCGTCCGCCCGAGGAGACGCCGTGGTTGTCCGATCCGGCCTGGACCACGTTCGGCGGGCAATGGGAGACGGCGGCGCACATCCAACTGCTGCACGAGAACTTCGCCGACATCACCCACGTCGCGGTCGTCGACCCCGCGATCTCGCCGCCCGCCCTTTCCTCAGGAGTGACACCGCCACTCGAGGTGCAGCTCACCGAGACGACGGTGACCTTTCACCGGGAGTGGCCGCCCGCACCGATGCCGGCGTGGCAGGCCGCCATGACCGGTTGCTCGCCCGAGCACGTCTACCCGCAACGCGAGGAGGGGGCCTTCCTGTCCCCCGGACTGTGGGCCGACCGTTGGGACGTGCGGACGCCCGCCGACGTGGGAGGTACCCAGACATTTCGGTTCACCCATGCCGTGACGCCCGTGAATCCCCATACCACCCGCCATATTTGGCGCGTGAGCCGCAACTTCGCCCCAACCGCGGAGGCCACTGCGGCGATCCGCCCGATCTTCGAGGGCTACTACCGCCGCGTTCGGCACATCCTGCAGGTCATGCAACACGTCATCGACAGCGACGGGTACGGCGACGAGGTCAGCGTCGCCGCCGACGTGGCGGCATTGCAGGTCCGAAAGATCATGCGGCGGCTGATCGCCGACGAGGGACGGTGAGAAGTTGATCGGGTCGACACCGCAACACGAGCAAGCGATCCTGCCGGCACTGGCAAATCGCGACAAGGTGCTCGCCGACGTCGAGCGAGTCATCACGGACGCGTGGGCGTCGTTCGACCGGCCGCGTACCTCGGAGCCACACCTGGCGCCGGATCTGATCGAGCGCCTGCGGTCCCCGCTTTCCGATCTGCCCGGCGACACCGACGAGGCGCTTGCCGACGCGGCGCGGGTGCTCGACGCCAGCGTGTCCCCATGCCGGCCGCTGTACCTGGCCTACATCGGATCGTCGGGGTTGGAGGTCGGCGTGCTGGCGAGCGTGCTGGCGGCGACGTACGACGCGAACATCGCCGCCAGCGCAGGCGGCGCCGACCTCGTCGACGAGCAGGCACTGCGCTGGGTCGCGCAGTTCGTCGGTTTCGAGCTTGCCGAGGGCGCCTTCACCAGTGGCGGCATGACGTCGAACCTCACCGCACTGCTCGCCGCGCGCGAGCGGGCGGTGCCGGGCACCCGGGTCAATGGGCTCGACGATCGCCGGGTAGCCGTGTATTGCTCCGAAGAGGCGCACTACTCCGTCGTGCGGGCGGTGGAAACCTGCGGAATCGGCAGCCGCTGGATACGGCGGATAGGCGTGGACGGCAACCGTCGTCTGGACCCCCGCCTCCTCGATGCGGCGCTCACCCGCGACGTTGCCGACGGCGTAACGCCCGTGGCGGTCATCGCGACCGCGGGCACGACCCTTACCGGCACCGTCGACCCGATCGACGCGATCGCCGACGTCGGCTCCCGCCACGGTGTGTGGCTGCACGTCGACGGCGCCTACGGGCTGCCTGCCGCGGCCGTCGACTCCACGGCACCCTTGTTCGCGGGGCTGAACCGCGCCGACTCCGCGACGATCGACGCGCACAAGTGGCTCGGCGTCCAGAAACCCTGCAGCGTCGTGCTGCTCAGGGAGGCGGGGCACCTGCGGGCAGCATTTGGCCACGAGGAGCGCTACATGCTCCACGACGGGGACACGGTGAATCCCGTTGACCGCACGCTCGAGTACTCCCGCCCGCTGAACTCGCTTCGGCTGTGGATGGCCTTCCGCGTTCACGGTGCGGCGCAGTACCGCCGTTGGATCGAGCAGACACTCGCCAACGCCAGGACGCTGACAGCACTGATTCGCGATGATGCGGAGTTCGAGCTGTTGCACGAACCCCAGCTATCCACCATCTGCTTCCGCCATCTTCCCGCGGGTGTGGCCGACGTGGACGCGCACAACGTGCGCCTCGCACGCGCGATGCAGCTCGACGGGAGGATCTTCATCGCACCCGCCATGGTCGACGGGATCGCCTGCCTACGGGCATGTTTCGTCAACTTCCGCACCACGAACGACGAAGTGCCACTGATTCTCGACGTGGCGCGCGAACTCGGCGGTCGACTGGCCAAGCCGTGACGCTCAGACGGTACTGACCCGCACCGGCAACGTCTTGATGCCATTGACGAAGTTGCTGCGCACCTTGCGGACGTCACCGGTTACCTCGATGGTGCGCAAACGTGGAATCAGCTCCTCGAACATCAACCGCACCTCCATCCGCGCCAGGTTGTTGCCAAGGCACAGGTGCGGACTGCCCTTGCCGAACGTCACGTGGTTGGTGTTGTTGCGCGTCACGTCGAAGTCGTAGGGATTCTCGAAGACGGCCTCGTCGCGGTTGCCGGACGCGAACCACATGACGACCTTGTCACCCTGCTTGATCTGCGCGCCGCCCAGTTCGACGTCGCGAGTCGCCGTGCGGCGGAAGTGATATACCGGCGACGCCCAGCGCAGGAACTCCTCGACGGCGCCAGGGATCAGCTCGGGTCGTTCCCGAAGCAGTTGCAGCTGGTCCTGGTGCTCGATGAGGGCCAGCATGGCCAGGCTGATCGTGTGTCGGGTGGTCTCGTTGCCCGCGACCACCAGCAACAGGAAGTAGTTGTCGAAGTCGGTCGACGACAGCGCCTGCCCGTCCTCGGGAATCTGGTTGACCAGCATGCTGACCAGGTCGGTCCCCGAGCCGCCACGGCGCTCCGCGGCCAGCTTGCGGCCGTATTCGAACACCTCCAACGATGCGGGCGAGCTGAACGGAAGGTGTTTGTACTGAGCGCTTTCCGGGTCACCCAGCAGATGCTCGCTGTAGTCCGGGTCGGTGTTGCCGATGATCGTGTTGCCCCACTCGATCAACTGGCCTGTGTGCTCCTCCGGTACGTCGAGCAGCCGGGCCAGCACCTGGATCGGGAAGTCCGCGCTGATTTCGGTGACGAAGTCGAACTCCGACTTGGTCAGCGCCGCGTCCACCGTCGCCTTGGTCAGGCCGCGCAGGAACTCCTCGTAGTTGCGCACCAGGTTGCCATGGCGGAACTCCCGCTGAATCAGCTTGCGCAGCGCCCGGTGCCGCAGGCCGTCGGTCTCCAACATGGACCGGCGGATCTCCATCAGGTCGTCGTCGACCTCCTCGAGGTTGACGAACTTCGTCGAGGTGAAGGTCTCGGGATCCTTGTCAACGGCACAGATGTCCTCGTGCCGGGTGACGGCCCAGAACCCCTTGTTGGGCGCAGGCTCCGGGTTGAAGTAGACCGGCGCCTCGCGGCGCAGGGTGTCGAACATCCCCCAGGCTTCGTTGCGGGCAAACCGGTCCAGGTCGGCAAGGTCGACGTCGGCAAGGGCAACGTACGGGGGCTTTTCCACGGCGTCTCTCCTGATAAAGCAGATTGTTCGTATCCGAACGATAACCGGCGAAGAGTCTCGCCGCAAGGGTAGCCATTCGGGTCCGAACGGGTTATCGTACGGACACGAACGATCGCGACGGGAGCGACGATGAATGACCAGCAGGGGTTCTTCTACCCTCGAACGGCGACCGGCCGATCCTCGGTGATCCCCTCTCCGCCTTGGTACTACTCGGGGGATCTACTCACCGTCGAGTACCGCACCGACCCCGCGCGGGTCGCCGAGTTGCTTCCCGCCCCGCTGGAACCGGCACCGGAGGACCCCGGCGCCGTCGCGCTGATCTGGGCCGACTGGCAATCCTGCTCGGCATCCCGCGAGGAGCTGCTCGACCCGGTCCGGTCGCAGTACAAGGAGGCGTTCGTCGTCGTCCGCTGCGCATTCGAGGGCGTCACCTACTCCCGGTGCGTCTACATCTGGGTGGACAAGGACTTCGCCATCGCCCGCGGCTTCCACCAGGGCTATCCCAAGAAGCTGGGTTCGATGTGGCAGACCCGCCCGCACCCCTTCGCTCACGCCGCTCCACAGCTCGCCGCGGGCGGGGTCTTCGGCGCGACGCTTGCCGCCGGCGACCGCCGACTGGCCCAGGCGGTGCTGACACTGCGGGAAGAGTCCAGCACCAACGGCTTCGTCAACGGACATCCCATGGCACACCACAGGATCTACCCCGGCATCGAGCGCACCGCGCCGGACAGCTACGTCGAGCTGATCGCTTCGGGCGCATCCGAATTCGAGGGCGGGCCGGCATGGACCGGCGACGTCGAACTCGACCTCTTCGACTCCCCCACCGAAGAACTCTCCCGGCTGCACGTCGATGAGGTCATCGGTGGCTACTACCGCCAGATCGGTGTCGTCTGGGATGGCGGCCGCAGCCTTGCCAATCTCACCCCTGCCCACTCAGCGGCCCAGTGACCAGAGGATTCATGAGCAACAACCACGCAGAGGTCGAAGGCGTCCTCGTCGACACCCGGCATTGGATCGGTGGCCGTCGAGTCGCCTCGGCGAGCACGTTCACCGACTACTCCCCGATCGACGAGCAACCGATCGCGCACGTCCACGCGGGGGGCCAGGACGAGGTCGACGCGGCCGTCGCCGCGGCCAGGGAGGCCTTCCCGGCCTGGGCGGCGTTGCCGGTCAAGCAGCGCTCGGACATCCTGCGCGCGGTCGCCGACGGGATCGACGCCCGCCGGGAGGATCTGGCGCTGGTCGAAACGCGCGACAACGGCTCCCTGCTGCGTTCGCACCGCAGGGGTGTGATGCCGCGGGTCGCAACGAACTTCCGGTACTTCGCCGACTACGCCGAACGCATCGCCCACCCCATCGACGAGGTCCGCGGGCACCGGCAGCGGGTGAGCTACGACCCGGCTGGCGTGGTCGCAGTGATCACGCCGTGGAACGCCCCGCTGATGCTCGCCACCTGGCGAATCGGGCCTGCCCTCGCCGCAGGCAACACCGTAGTGCTGAAGCCGCCGGAGTGGGCCCCGCTCACCGCATCACTGCTGGCCGACATCGCCAACGACGCCGGCCTGCCCGTCGGCGTGCTCAACGTCGTGCAGGGCACCGGCCCGCAAGCCGGGGCGCCGCTGACCCGTCACCATGGCATCAACCGGCTGTCGTTCACGGGCTCGGTGCCGACGGCCGGGGTCATCGCCGAAGCCGCGGCCCGCAACATCGTGCCGCTGTCGTTCGAACTCGGCGGCAAGTCGCCACTGTTGGTCTTCGACGACTGCGACCTGGATCTGGCCGTCGACCTCGCCGTCGAACAGTTCGACAACGCCGGCCAGGTCTGCCTCGGCGCCTTCCGCGTCTTGGTGCACGCGCGGATCCACGACGAGTTCCTGCAGCGCGTGCAGGCCAAGGCGGCCACCATCGTCCAGGGCGACCCGCGCGACGAGGCCACCGACGTCAGCGCTCTGGTCAGCAGGCCGCACTTCGAGCGAGTCCGCGGCTTCGTCGAGCGCGCGGTGGCCGACGGCGCCCGCGCGGTCGTCGGTGGTGGGCCGAACGAGGACCTCGGTGGGCTGTACTTCCTGCCGACCGTCCTCGCCGGCGCCCGGCCGGGCAGCGAGATCCTCACCGAGGAGGTCTTCGGTCCTGTGCTGACCATCCAGACCTTCGCCACCGAAGACGAGGGCGTCGCGATGGCCAACGACACCCGGTTCGGTCTGGCAGCGACCGTGGTGACCGGCGATGCCGAACGCGCCGAACGCGTCTCGGCCCGGTTGAACGCCGGAACCGTCTGGGTCAACTGCTTCTTCGTCCGTGATCTCGGCGCACCATTCGGCGGCAACGGCAAGTCCGGCATCGGCCGCGAGGGCGGGCCGTGGTCGTTCGACTTCTACTGCGACGTCAAGAACACCGTCTTCGCCCCGACCGGGTGGACGACCGATCAGAAAGGCGAACGCTGATGGGTGAAGTCGTCGGCGCCGGGCTGATCGCGCACGTACCGACCATCGTCCTGCCCGAGGACGAGCGGCGCAAGCTCAACCACGGCGAGGACTCGACGCTGGTGTCCGGCCTGCAGCAACTGCGCCGCGACGTCTTCGACGTGCTCGACTACGACACCGTCGTGGTGCTGGACAGCCACTGGGCGACCACCGTCGAATACGTGGTGACCGCCCACGAGCACCGGGCCGGGTTATACACGTCTGAGGAGCTGCCCCGCGGAATGTCCCAGCGGCCCTACGACTTCCGAGGGGATCCCGATCTCGCGAAGCTGGTCGCAGGCAAGGCCGACGACCACGGCACCTGGATCACCCCCATCGACGACCCGCACCTGCCGGTGTTCTACGCCACGACGAATGTCTGGGAGTTCCTCGGCCAGGGGCTTCCCGACAAGCGTTGGGTCAGCATCGGTGTCTGCCAGACCGCCGACACCGAGGACAACCTTCGGCTGGGCCGGGCACTCGGTGACGCCATCGCCGAATCCGATCGCAAGGTCGTGCTGATCGCGTCCGGCGCCATGTCCCATACCTTTTGGCCACTGCGCGAGCTGCGCAAGCACGAGGCCGCCGGCGTCGAGCACATCTTCACGCCGGAAGCCGCCAAGGCCGACTTCGAGCGCATCGACTGGTTCAAGAACGGTGACCACGCGCGGGTGCTGGACACCATGCCGGAGTTCTACCGCGTCAAGCCGGAGGCCCGGTTCGGCCACTATCTCATGATGATCGGCGCACTCGGCGAACGTGACTGCACCGCCCGCGGACGGCAGTACGGAAAGTACGAGAACTCCATCGGCACGGGTCAGGTGCACCTCTGGTTCGACCGCCCCACCGACGGCTTCCCCCGCCCGCATCGTACCCAGTTGACCCAAGAGGAGATCGCAGCCCAGTGAACACTCAGCGCGAATATCGTCGAATCCTGTTGGACGGCAACGTGGTCGACGTCGTACGTGACGGCAACACGTTGGTTGCCGGTGACGGCCGCACGGTGCCGGTGGACGACGCCCGGCATCTTGCTCCGGTCACGCCGAGCAAGATCATCTGCATCCACCTGAACTACCGGTCGCGGGTCGAGGAGATGCTCACCACGCTGCCGCCGGCACCGACCTACTTCCACAAACCGGTGTCGGCACTCAACGCGCACGAGTCGGCGGTGGTGCGGCCGATGGGCTGCAAGTGGCTCAACTACGAGGGTGAGATCGGCATCGTCATCGGACGCACCGCCCGCAACATCTCCCCCGCCGAGGCAGGCGACTACATCCGCGGCTACACCGTCGCCAACGACTACGGTCTGCACGACTTCCGCGACACCGACTCCGGCTCCATGTTGCGGGTCAAGGGCTCCGACACGCTCTGCCCGCTCGGGCCCGGGGTCGTCGAGGGGTGGGACTTCCACGACAAGCGGATCCGCACCATCGTCAACGGCCAGGTCCGCCAGGACGGCAACACCAGCGAGATGAATTGGGACATGCACTATCTCGTCGCCGACATCGCTCGCACCATCACGCTGCAACCCGGCGACGTGCTGTTGTCGGGAACGCCGGCGATCTCTCGCCCGGTGTACCCGGGTGACGTGGTCGAGGTCGAGGTCGAGGGCCTCGGCGTGTTGCGAAACCACATCGTCGAAGGCCCAACGCCCATTCGCTTCGACGTGGGCGCGCAGCCCACCGAGAGCGAGGAAGTGCTGTCCACGGCCCAGGGCGGGGATTGGGAATTCCGCGGTATCCGCAAGCCCGACCTGTCCCAGACCCACTGATCGTGCCCGCGCCCCGAATGCTGATGATCCTCAGCGAGAACTGGACGCTGACCGACGGCCGCAATCTCGCAGAGCTGGTGCGGTGGGCCCGAATCGCCGAGGACGCAGGCTTCGACTCGGTGATGATCTCCGAACACATCGTGCTCGGGCCCGACGCCAGCGACAAGGGCGTCATGGCCAATCCGCGCGCATATGCGTTGCCCGGCAACCAGGATCCGTTCACGCCGTGGCCCAATTCGCTGATGTTGCTGTCCGCGATGGCGTCGGTGACCGACCGCGATCCGGCTGGTCGCGGCGGCGGTGCTGGCCCCACTGCGCCACCCGCTGCTGCTGGCGCGCGAACTGGGCACCCTCGACCTGATCAGCGAAGGCCGTCTGGTGGTGCAGCCCAGCGTCAGCTGGAGCCGCGACGAATACGCCGCCATGGGCGTTCCGTTCACCGAGCGGGGCCGCATCCTCGACGAGCAGTTGGCCGTCATGGACCTGGTGTTCAGGAAATCGCCTGCCACCTACCACGGCCGCTACTTCGACTTCGACGACATCTATCTCGAACCCAAGGCGCACCGGCCCGACGGGCCGCGCATGTGGTTCGGCGGTCAGACCGCGCACGGCCCGGTGGTGCGCCGACTCGCCCGCTACGGCCACGGCTTTCATCCGCTCGGCGTGCCCACCGCCGACGACATCGGCGCCGTCGGGGACGCGATGACCGCTGCCGGCCGTGACCCCGCCGACCTCGAGCTGATCGGCGGAGTCCGGGTGGACTTCCCGGATGACGACTCCTGCGCGGACATCGGCAAGGCCATGGACACCATCCCGGAGCAACTGGAGAAGGGATTCACCACGTTCTGCGTGAAGCCGTCGATGTTCGTCGACGACGCCGACGACCTTCCGGCGTTCTGCGCCGACGTGGTGCGGCGGGCCGGTCGGATGGCGGTGCGCTGATGGCACGGCTGCTGCAGATCGCCCACGACCACCTGTCCCCGGCGAATGCGGTCGCCGACCGCTTCGTCGAGCGCGGTTACGAGATCACCGAACTGTTGGTGGTTCCCCGGGAGAGGTTCCACAGCCCCGGCGTCGAGGTCGCCTTCCCGGATCCCACCGCGTACGACGCCGTGCTGTTGCTCGGGGCACCCTGGTCGGCCTACGACCCCTCGGTCGCCGGCTGGGTGGAGCCCGAACTCGAGATGCTGCGGCGCGCCGACCGCGCGGGCGTGCCGGTCCTCGGCATCTGTTTCGGTGGCCAACTTCTCGCCACCGCACACGGCGGCAGCGTGCACCGCACACCCGCCCCGGAGATCGGCTGGCACCTGGTGCACGGCGACGACTACGGACTGGACGGCGCGTGGTTCCAGTGGCACTACGACCGCTGGGTCACTCCGCCGAGCGCCGTCGAAGTGGCCCGTAGCGCCGCCGCCTCCCAGGCATTCGTGTTGCGCCGCAACCTCGCTCTGCAGTTCCACCCCGAGGTGGACGCCGCGAGCATCAAGGGGTGGCTTGAGCACGGCGGCCACGACAAGGCGGCCGCGGCCGGTCTGGACTCGGCGGTCATTCTCGCCCAGACCGAGGCGCTGGAAGCCGACTGCGCACGCCGGGCCCGCGACCTCGTCGACACCTTCCTCGACCGCGTGGCGGTCGGCGCGTGACCGGCCGCGTCGTGCTGGTGACCGGTGGCGGCACCGGCATCGGCGCGGCCGTCGCCCGGCAGCTGACCGAGTCCGGGAACCGCGTGGTGATCTGCGGGCGCCGCGAAGAACCGCTGCGGAAGCTGGCCGAGCAGACGGGCGCGCTTGCGGTGGTCGCCGACGTCGCCGAACCCGACGGTGTCACCCACGTCGTCGACGAA
Source organism: uncultured Actinomycetota bacterium (assembly GCA_963849055.1). Lineage (GTDB taxonomy): Bacteria > Actinomycetota > Actinomycetes > Mycobacteriales > Mycobacteriaceae > Mycobacterium. The sequence goes on along the minus strand of CAWKFI010000004.1, from coordinate 779,438 downwards.
ACCATCTCGGCGTTCGGCGCGCTCGACGGCCTGGTGATCAACCACGGCATCATCAGGCCCGGCCGAGTCGGCGAGCTAGCGGATCAGGACTGGGACGACACGATCCGGATCAACCTGACCGGGCCGTTCCTGCTCATCCGGGCGGCCCTGCCGCACCTACTGAATTCGCGCGGCGCGGTGGTTTCGGTCGTCGTCCGTGGCTGCCCTGCGGGCCAGCGAGGCGATGGCGGCCTACTCCGCGAGCAAGGCCGGACTGCTGGCGCTGACCCAGTCGCTGGTTGTCGACTACGGCGCGACCGGCCTGCGCGCGAACGTCGTCTGTCCGGGGTGGACCGAAACCGAGATGGCCGACATGGAGATGGCCGAATTGGGCGACGCCCGGGGTATCTCGACGGAGGACGCCTACCGCCTCGCGACGGCCACCGTGCCGCAGCGCCGGGCGGCCTCCGCCGACGAGGTGGCCGGCGCGGTTTGCTGGCTGCTTTCGGATGCCGCGTCGTACGTCAACGGCGCGGTACTGCCGGTGGATGGCGGTTCGTGCGCCGTCGACGCCGGAACGCTCGCGCTCGATCCACGGATCTCGATACGCCTCTGAAGTTCCCCGAACCCCAACCCGCAGTGCGGCACCAGCCGAACGCTCGAAAGGACCAGCCATGAGCGAGACCACCGTCAATACCCAATTGCGCAAGAACGCCCTCGGCGTCGCCGGCGTCGTGTTCCTCGTCCTTGCGGCCGTCGCACCCCTCACCGGCATCGTCGTGGTCGCATCGCTTGCGATTGCGCTCGGCAACGGCGGCGGCACGCCCGCGGCGTTCTTCATCATCGCGATCGTGTTGCTGCTCTTCGCCGTCGGCTACGCGCAGATGTCCAAACAACTCGTGAACGCCGGCGGGTTCTACGCGTTCGTCGTGGAGGGTCTCGGCCGCACCGGCGGACTGATCGCGGGCCTCATCGCGACCCTCGGTTACAACTTCTTCGTCGTCGGCACCATAGGCACCAGCGGCTTCTTCATGCAGATCGTGATCGCCGACCTCACCGGCTTCGAATTGCACTGGTACATCTGGGGTCTCGCGTCGATCATCGTGGCCTTCGTGTTGGCACGGCGCGGCATCGACTTCAGCTCGAAGGTACTCGGCGTCTCACTGGTGCTCGAGACGCTCATCCTCATCGTGTTCGACGTCTCGGTACTCGTGCAGACCGGCTTCGACGCGGCCGCGTTCAGCCCGACGGCGGTCATCTCCGGGTCGCTGCCGATCGGCCTGCTGCTCGCGGCGACCGGCTTCCTCGGCTTCGAGGCAACCGCCCTGTTCAGCGAAGAGGCGAGGAACCCGAAGCGCACGATCCCGATGGCGACCTACATCGCCGTGACGAGCATCGGTGTGATCCTTGGTGTCACCACGTGGGCGGTGGTCAGCGCGACCGGCGTCGCACAGGCCCAGGACACCGCACTCGAGCACCTCCCCACCGGCGACTTGATCTTCGCTCTCGCGCAGCAGTACCTCGGGGCGGCGATGACCGACGTCATGATGGTTCTTCTGCTCGTCAGCCTCTTCGCGGCGATGCTCGCCTTCCACAACTCGGCCACGCGGTACCTGTACGCACTCGGCAGGGCAAAGGTGCTGCCGACCGTCCTCGCGCGCACCCGCGACGGAGGCGCCCCGCAGATCGCCGGCATCGTCCAAGCGGTATTCGCGGCAGTGGTCGCCGGGCTGTTCGCGCTCGCCGGTCTCGACCCGATTACCTCACTCGTACCGAGCATGCTCGGCTTCGGCACGTTGTGCGTGATCGTGCTGCAGGCGCTCGCGGCCCTGTCGATCGTCGTCTACTTCCGTCGCGCCAACGACCCGCGCTGGTGGAGCACGTTCGTGGCGCCCGGCGCCGGATTCCTCGGCCTGTTCGCCATCGTGGTGCTCGCCATCGTCAACTTCGACACCGTTGCGGGTTCGGACGCCTTCGTCATCCGGCTCATGCCGCTGCTGCTCGTCCTCGCACTGCTGGGCGGCATCGGGTACGCGGCATACCTGAGGAAGGCGAAGCCGGCGGTGTACGAGGGGCTGGCGACCGACCTCGAGAAGATCACCGTGGAGGCCACCGACGGCGACATGAAGGTCGGTTGACGATCGGTTGCGCCCGGTGTAATCCATGCCCCGCGGGGGTAAACTCTTTGCTAGAGGGGTGTCGAGGGGGTCGTGAGACGGATCGACGTCCTGCATAGGGCGCCAATCCACCTTCCTAATATCGCACATCGATGCGTTGCCAAAACTGCACGACGACGTTTGGTAAACGCAATCGGGACGCACAGGAGGTCACGATGAAACTGAAGAAGATCGCCGCAACCGCATTGGCGGCCGGGGCACTGGGGTTCGGGGCGCTTGCCGGGGCATCGCCCGTCAGCGCCGATCCATGGAACCCGTTCGTTCCCGTGCCGATACCGTCACCCGGACAGATCAGCCAGCTGCCGTTCGTGCCCCCGCCGGGGCAGATCAGCCACCTGCCGTTCGTGCCCCCGCCCGGGCACTGGAACAAGTGGTGGAAGTGGTTCTGATCGAACGAAGGTAGTAACGCCGCGGCGGTTGCCTTGCGCGGCAAGGGAACCGCCGTGCGGGTTCAGTATTTGCCGAAGGCCAACGCGACGTTGTGCCCGCCAAATCCGAACGAATTGCTGAGCGCATACCGGTAATTGCCTGGTGCGCAGTCGCCGGCGACCACGTCGAGATCGATCTCGGGATCGAGGTCGACGAGGTTGAGCGTCGGTGGAATGACGCCGTCGCGCAAGGCCATCACCGTCAAGATGGCCTCGACCGCGCCGACCGCCCCGACCGAATGGCCCAGCGCCGCCTTGGGCGCATAGACCGCCGGCTGGTGGCCACCCATCGCGTTGTTGATGGCCTTCCCTTCGGCCACGTCACCGACGGTGGTGCCCGTCGCATGGGCGTTGACGTGATCGATGTCGGTGGGCACCAAGCCAGCAAGCTCCATCGCCTGGGTCATCGCGTGTCCGGCCTCGTCGCCGCTGGGGTCCGGCGCCACGATGTGGTAGCCGTCGGAGGTGATGCCTGCTCCCATTACTCGGCCAATGATGTTCGCGCCGCGGGCCTTCGCGTGCTCCTCGGTCTCGATCACCATGAGCGCGCCCGCCTCACCGAACACGAAGCCGTTGCGGTTCTTGTCGAACGGCCGACACGCGCCGGCCGGGTCGTCGTTGGTGGTGGACAACACGATGCGCATCGCGGCGAAGGCCGCGATCGGGACGGCCTCGATCTTCGTCTCGACGCCGCCGCAGATCGCCACGTCGGCCCGGCCGAGCACGATGCTCTGCCACGCGTGGGCGATGGCCTCGGCCCCGGATGCGCACGCCGACACCGGCGTATGGACACCGGCCTTGGCGTGGCGTTCCAGCCCGACCGCGGCCGACGCGGCGTTGGGCATGTACTTCTGCACGCCCAGCGGGTACACCGCCTTGGTGCCACGGGCGCGGATGTCGTCGTAGCCGTAGACCAGTTCCTCGGTGGAGCCCATCCCGGTGCCGATCGACACCATCAACCGCCTGGGGTCCACTTCGGGCGATCCGGCGTCCGCCCACACCCGCCGACCCAGAATCGTGGACATCTTCCCCAGATATGACAGCCGACGCAGCTCTATCCGGGTGAGCTCGTGATCGAAGTCCTCGAGGAGGTGGCCGCCGATGCGGACGGGAAGGTCGAACTGCTCGACGAACGGATCATCCAGCTGGTGGATGCCACATTGCCCGTCCAGCAGCTTCTTCCACGTATTCTCGGCGTCGGTTGCCAGGGCGGTCGTCATCGCCATACCCGTGACGACCACGTCTGGAAATCCATTGCCAGTCGACAGTCTCGTCATGGCATGCCCCTTCCCCACCTCGACGTGCTGCTCGGTCGCTCCTCTTCCGCGTGCTCCCCCGCCCCATTCTCAGGCGGTCAAGTTTAGGCGCAGCGGCCGACCCAGACTGCGAAACGGCGGTGGAGCATTCGCCCGTGCCCGTCGCCACGAGCCGCCAAACGCAACGTACTGGGAGAATCAGCCGCCGAACGAAGCATTGGCACACAGAGCAGTTGAAAGACACTGCGCACAGGCCGCACTAGAAGCCGGCGGCCTGCCCGTCGCGGCGCGGGTCGCTGGCCCCGAGATAGCCGTCCGGTAGACGCCAGATCGCCTGGCAGCTGCCGAATTGGTTGTAGTCGTCGACCACGACCAGATCGTGGCCGCGTCGGCGGAGCTCGTCGACCGTCGCGCGTGGGAACCCGTCCTCGACGCTCACCTTCATCCCGTGAATCCACCGGAACCTCGGCCCGTCGCACGCCGCCTGCGGATTCTGGCCGTAGTCGGCGATGCGCACCACGATTTGCACGTGTCCCTGGGGCTGCATGGTGCCGCCCATCACCCCGAAGCTCATCACCGGTGCACCGTCCTTGGTCAGAAAGCCCGGAACGATGGTGTGGTACGGGCGCTTTCGCGGCGCGACGACGTTGGGGTGGCCCGGCGTCGCACTGAACTCGGTGCCGCGATTCTGCAACGAGATTCCGGTTCCCGGGACCACGACGCCGGATCCGAAGCCGTAGTAGTTGGACTGGATCATCGACACCATCATTCCGGCGGCATCGGCCGCGGTGAGATACACCGTGCCGCCCTTCGGCGGCCTGCCCGCCACGACCGGGGTGGCCCGCTGCGGGTCGATCAGCGTCGACCGCTGCCTGAGGTAGTCGGCGTCCAGTAGGTGTTCCGGCGGCACCGACATGTGGTCGATGTCGGCGACGTAGGCCAGCGCATCGGCGAAGGCCAGCTTGATCGCCTCGAGCTGTAGGTGCACGCTGTCCGCCGAATCCACTGGCAGCGAGGACATGTCGAAATGCTGAAGGATCCCGAGCGCGATCAACGCGACGATTCCCTGACCGTTTGGCGGAATCTCGTGCAGTGTGTAGCCGCGGTAGTCGATGCTGATCGGGTCGACCCAGTCGACCCGGTGCGCGGCCAAGTCGGACGCCAGCATGGCGCCGCCGTTCGCCGTGGAGTGCGCCTCCATGGTGGCCGCGAGCTCGCCGCGATAGAACGCCTCTCCTCCCGTCGCGGCGATCGACTCCAGGGTCGCCGCGTGCGCGGGAAGCCGGAACCGCTCGCCCGCGGCCGGCGCCCGGCCGCCGGGAAGGAAGGCTTCCGCGAAGCCTGGTTGCGACCGTAGTTCCGGCACCTGCGCGGCCCACTGCGCGGCGACCGTCGGGGAGACGAGGAACCCGTCGCGGCCGTAGCCGATCGCGGGCTCGAAGATCCGCGTGAACGGCAGCCTGCCGAACCGCGCGTGCAGTTCGGTCCACGCCGACACCGCGCCCGGCACGGTGACGGAGTTCCAGCCGCGCAGGGGAATCCGCTCACCGCGGAAGTACTCCGGCGTCCATGCCGCAGGCGATCGCCCCGAGGCGTTCAACCCGTGCAGCTTCGCGCCGTCCCAGACGATGGCGAAGGCGTCCGAGCCGATGCCGTTGGACACCGGCTCGACGAGGGTCAGCGTGATCGCGGCGGCCAGCGCCGCGTCGACCGCGCTGCCCCCGTCGGCCAGCATCGCCAGCCCGGCCTGGGCGGCGAGCGGCTGCGACGTGCAGACCACATTGCGTGCCAGCACGGGCTTGCGGGGCCAGGCGTAGGGCAGCTCCCAGGAGAACGGAACGGTCACCGGCGCCATCTTAAGGAGCCGGTCGGCCGATCACTTGGCGGTAGCGATCACCGGTACCACCCCCATGGCCAGCCGTGCCAGCCGCGATAGCCATGCCAGCCGCGGTCGCCGTAGTAGTAGCCGCCGCCGTGATACCCGCCGTAGTAGCCGCCGCCGTAGCGGGTCTGCACGATATGGCCGTCCGTGACGGCTGTGGTGGCCACTGCCGGCTCTGCGGGAGCCGGATCCGCCATGGCCGATGGCGAAAGGGCGATGGCCACCGCGGCGACGCCCGCCGCCAACGCCGGAGTGATGTACTTCAAACCAATTCGCATGGTGGTGCTCCTCTTTCGAAAACTCTTCGTTCGGGGGACTTTCCGTCCTCGCCCTTCCAGGGTTGCGCCGCACCGAAGCCACGTCCTCACGGCTGGGACCCGTTCGCACTCCCCACTAGCTGCAATGTGGACCCACCCGATACGGCGTACCGTCGGACCATGGACCAGGACGGTTTCCACCCAGACTTGACGTCCACGTCTGCCGATCAGGTCCGCACGCGGGTGCACCACGTCAAGAGTTCGGAGCTCAGCACCGGCACCGCCCAGACCGAGGGCATGCAGCGATTCGCCGCGATCAGCGGCGCCTCGGTCGGCTCGGAGAAGCTGTGGATGGGCGAGACCCACGTCTCGCCGAGCGCGATGTCGGACAACCACCACCATGGCGAATCCGAAACAGCGATCTTCGTCCGAGAAGGGCACCCGGAGTTCGTATTTCACGACGGGGTCGAGGAAGTCCGCATCGCCACCGCGCCGGGCGACTACGTCTTCGTGCCACCCTACGTCCCGCACCGGGAAGAGAACCCGGATCCCGACCATCCCGCCGTGGTCGTGATCGCGCGCAGCACCCAGGAGGCAATCGTGGTCAATCTGCCGGAGTTGTACGCGCTTTAATTCGGTGGCAGCGGGACATTCCCCAAAATCCGATCATTCACGCGGACGACGTTGATCGTTCATTTCCGATCGGAAATTCGGGCACTGCACGAGTTCGCGGAAAAATCCAGCCTAAAACCCACCGGACGTGGACTTTTAGCCGTACTCGAACACGGTGATGGCGTAGTGGAAATGGGTACTTACGACTAGGTTAATTGTTGCCGCTGCGCCTTCTGCCTAAGCTGACGCACGCGTACATTTCGCCTTCGTCCCCACCATTTCTGACATTGAGGCGGCTCCATGCAATTCTCCGTTGGCAAACCAATCCTGGCCATGGTGTCAGTGGCGTGCATCGCCGTGCCGGCAGGCACACTGGACGCCACAGCGGCTGCGTCGACGGGTTCGACGGTGCAGATCGCGGCGGCAACGCCCCTTGCCGTCGGCGCCGAACCGTCGCTTCTGGACATCCTGTCGTTCCCGTACCACAACGCCTACGGCGTCGCCGTCGGCGTCGGCACCGCTGCCAACGCGGGGCTGCAGCTGGCCTTGCTCCCGGTGTCGATCGCGAGCTTCGTCGCAGTGAACAAGACCGACCAGATCCCGGCGTACATCCAGACGGTGCAGAAGAACCTCGCGAACGCGATTCCCGGCATCATCAAGGCAATTCAGGCGGAGGTCGCCTACGACCAGAATCTGTTCGGCCAGTTGGGTGGCGGCACCGCAACGCAACTCGCGTTGAAGTCCGACGCCACCGCGACCGCCGCTGCCGACGTGACCAGCACCCAGCTGCTGAATCTGTTGACGTTCCCGGTGCACAACGCCTATGGCCTCGCCGTCGGGTTTGGCACGGCTGCCAATGCAGTGCTTCAGCTGGCCTTGCTCCCGGTGTCGATTGCAAGCTTCGTGGCGGTCAACAAGACCGACCAGATCCCGGCGTACATCCAGACGGTGCAGAAGAACCTTGCGAACGCGATACCCACCATCATCAAGGCCGTGCAGACCGAGGTCGACTACGACCGAAACCTGTTCGGCCAGTTGGGTGCCGCCACGGCCACAAGCGTCACCAGTACGCAACTCAGTTTGACGTCGGCTGCCGAACCGCGTTCGTCGGTCACCGAGGTCAAGACGAAGGCCACCGACGTCGATACTGCGGCCGAACCCGTCGGCGACAAGGACGTCGAGAAGACGGGTGAGGCACCGAAGAAGGCCAGCACACCGGAGAAGGCGGCAACCGAAACCCCCGAGAAGCCCGACAGCACGCCCAAGCCCGTCGAGGGCAAGGACGATAAGGACGACACCACGGCCGACGACGAAGCGACCAAGGGCAGCGTCGAGGTCAAGCCCGCAACCCCGCATACCGAGGCCGGCACGACCAAGGCCGAACCGGCCGCGCCGAAGGCGGCCGAATCCGACAAGGAGAAGTCCGAGGGCTCGGACAGCAGCGACTCGGCCAAGTAGCCACTGGCGGTGTTCGGCCCCCTCCCGTTCGGAGGGGGCCGAACTCGTCGGAGGCCACTACCGCACGGTCGACTGCACCAGCGATGGGCTAGATGTGCCTGGTCCGGGGTCGGCGGGCGCAGCCCAACAGAGGGCGCCGATGCCGATCAAGCTGGCCACCAGGACGCCCAGGATCAGTCCGGGGCGGGTCACGTCGTCTGGGTAGTTCATCGGTTCTCCTGGCGTGCGGCCGCCCGAACGGGTGGCGTTCACTAGCTAGGAGTCGCGAGGCGCCTCGATTCGCACACTTTTTCGCGCACGAGTTTCAGTACAGCTAGGCCAGCAGCGGCGAGAGGGTCGATGCCAGCGCCTGCAAGGGCTCCACCTGTTTGGCGATCAGGTGGTGGTGGTCGACGTGGCCGGTCAGGGCGACCGCGGCCACCAGCGTCCCGTGCGGGGCCCGCACCGGAACCGCCAGACAGACCGAATCCTCGCTCAGTTCGCCGACCTGTGTCGCATAGCCCTGACCGGCAACCTGATCGAGGTGACTGCGAAGGTCGCTCTTCGTGACGATGGTGCGGGACGTGATCGCGCGCATCGCCGCCGCCGCGACCGTCGCATCCGGATCCGCCTTCTCCGCGAGGAGGAGTTTCCCGACCGCGCTGGCGTACAGGTGGGCGTTCACGACCGTGACGTCCACGGGTGGCGGGTACTCCGGGTCGGTGTCGGCGGCTCGAACCTGGGTGTTGGTGTAGTAGAAGAGCTGAACCCCGAACCGGACGGAGAGCCGCATTTCGGCGATCACGTTGCGCGCGGCCGTGCAGACGACGGGCTGAACCGCCGCATCGACCAGCGCCGAAACCTTCTGTCCAAGAGCGAATCCGGACAGATCGGGCAGCCGGACCAGATAGCCTTCACCGACCAGGATCGTCAGCAGTCGATACACCGTTGCGGACGGCATCCCGAGACTGGCGGCGATGTCCTTGGCCGTCACGCCCTGACCGTTGCGGGCCACGGCGTCGAGCACGCGCAACGCGCTTTCCACGGCCTTGGGTTGGCGGCCGGATAGTGCATTCTCTGCAGGACTCACCGGCGCACCTCCCACGGCCGGTACTCACCGAGAAGGTCGTCCGCAACGGGCTCGTCGTACACACCCATCCCGCCGAGCAGGTCGCGATCGCGTCGGGCCCGAATCGCGAAAACGGCCAGGCCAATGGCAAGCCATCCGACGTAGATGCACGTCGCTGCCCCGGCAAAGTAGGTGTGCGACAGCGCCGCCCAGCCGACCAGAACGACGAGGGCACCGGACACGGTCACGCCCACGACCACCGGCATCCTGGAGAGTTCACCGATGCGCCGAAGGAACGCGGGAGCAGCGGCGGCGACCAGGATGTAGGCGATGACGTATCCGTGGGCCGACACCGCCAGCAGCCCCAGCATGGCGTTTCTGCTCGACCCCGTGGCGACCAGGGCTGCGATGGGCGCCGCCACGATCACCGGCATGGCGAAGCACAACGCGAAATGCGGGGTGTGAAAGCGCTCGTGAGTGCGCCCGAGCCGCATGCGGCAGCACGCCCTCGCGTCCCATCGCGAACAACGTCCGGGACAGCGCCGTCGTCGAACCCATGACACAGGCGAACCAGGACGCGGTGATGCCCAATTCCATGAGGATCGACAACACCGATGCCCCCGTGCCGGCCGAATCAGGCAGTGACAGAACGAGAACGAACGAACTTCCCGTGTCACCGACGGTGCCGGGAAGTTGCAGTGCCGCCGCAAAGACGTAGAGCGCACCGACCGCTATCGGCGTCCATCTGATCGCCCGCGTGACCGCGACGAGCGGGTTGCGCGCCTCTCGCGCAACGGTACCCGCGCTTTCGAACCCGACGAATGACGTGATCGCGATCAGCAGGCCGAACCCGATCGCGGAGCCGGTGGCCGGCCCATCCGGCTCCGGTGTCAGCCCGCCGCCGGTCACCGAGGCCTGCACGAACGCGACGATCAACACCGCGGTGGCGGCGACGATCGCGAACAGCTCGATCGCCAGCGACACCCTGGCGGACAACTGAATGCCACGCACCATGAATGCCAAGGCCAGCAGTCCGACCGCGGCGGCAAGCATCGACGTCGACGGAACTCCCCCGGCCAGACCGAGCCTGCCGGCCAGGGCGCCCAGGTAGCTTGCCGCGCCGAGCACACTGGCCATTGCCGCCGCGGCGTATCCGATGACCAACGACCAGCCCGCACCGAACCCAGGGACGGCACCGAGGCCCTTGACCACATAGCTGTACAACCCGCTCACCGCGACCATCCGCGACGTGAACTGTCCGATGCAATAGCCCACCGCCGTCATGAGCAACGCGGCGGCGAGGAAGACGGCGATGGTCGCGCGGCCTGCCTCGGGCATGACGAGCCCCGGCAACGTCACCATCACCGCGGACGGCGCGACGGCCGATACGGATTGACCGAGCACCTGGACGAACGTCAACTGCGCCCGCCGCAAGCCGGCCACCGGCGAGGTGGTCCTGATCTGGCGCTTCTGGCCGGCCAACCGATCACCTCACATCCAGCCCGCGGGTCGCTAGCGTAATCCCACGACGGCTGACGGTATCGAAGTTCGAACCGTTCGAGTGACGTTCGGAAGTTAATTTCCGAGGGTTTTCAAATGAGAATTCACGTGCCCGTCCCACTGTCCCGCCATGCGTTTCCCCGCGTGCGGCGGCGTGGGCAGCGGTGATGCCGCCGTCCAAATGAGAATGTCGGCCCGATCTCGAATGAGAATGCGGGCCAAGGAAATTCCCATTCGATTTTCGCGGTGACGCAGGCCACGCGCGGCGTTATCGTCAGATCCGAGCATACCGGAGCGACCCGGTATCCACTTCGAACGCATTCTGCCAGAACCCCTTTCATATCGAAGGTGAGACCGTCGTGACTGCAACACTGCCGTGGGCCCTTGACCCGAAGGTCGTCGACTTCATCTCCCGACCGAAGAAGATGCTGATCGGCGGCCAATGGGTCGACGCGGCATCGGGCAAGACGTTCGACACTGTCGACCCCGCGACGGGTCAGGTGGTCACCACCGTCCCGCACGGGTCGTCCGAAGACGTCGACCGTGCCGTCGCCGCCGCCCGCGCCGCCTTCGAAGACGGACCCTGGCGCACGATCACACCCGCTGCGCGCCAACGCATCCTCTGGGCCATCGGTCAGGGAATCCTCGACCATGCCGACGAGTTCGCACAGCTCGAGTCCATCGACAACGGCAAGTCCGTGGCGGTCGCTCGCGCGGTCGACGTCGTATGGTCGGCCGAGATCTTCTTCTACTACGCGGGTTGGGCCACCAAGATCGAAGGCCGCACCATCCCCGTGTCCGTCCCGTGGGCACCCGGTGGCCAGTTCCACGCCTACACCCTCCGTGAGCCCGTCGGCGTATGCGCGCAGATCATCCCGTGGAACTTCCCACTGGTGATGGCCGCCTTCAAGCTCGCACCGGCACTGACCTGCGGCAACACCATGATCTTGAAACCGGCCGAACAGACGCCGCTGTCAGCGCTGCTGCTTGCCGAGATCATCGCCGACGCCGGTGTTCCGGACGGCGTCGTCAACGTCGTGACCGGGTTCGGCGACGTGGGCGCGGCGCTGGCGACACACGACGATGTCGACAAGGTAGCGTTCACCGGATCGACCGAGGTCGGCAAGAAGATCGTGCACGCCGCTGCCGGCAACCTGAAGAAGGTCTCGCTTGAGCTCGGCGGCAAGAGCCCCCAGGTCGTGTTCGCCGACGCCGACCTCGAAGCCGCCATCCCCGGCGTGGCCGGCGGGTTCCTGTTCAACCACGGTCAGGCTTGTACGGCAGGCACGCGTCTGCTCGTCGAGGACAGCGTCTTCGACGAATTCACCCAAGGAGTAGCGGATTTCGCCAGGACCCGCAAGATCGGCCCCGGCCTCGACCCGTCCAACGACATCGGACCGTTGATCTCCGAAGAGCAACTGAACAAGGTGACGGGGTATCTGGATGCCGGCATCGCCGACGGCGCCCGCGCGCTCTCCGGCGGCCGCCGCCACGGTGACACCGGCTTCTACGTCGAACCCACCCTTCTCGTCGACGTCGAATCGAACTTCAGCGTCTACCAAGAGGAGATCTTCGGACCCGTCGCCGTCGCGGTGCCGTTCAACCGCGAGCAGGGCGTCCGCGCCGCCGCCAACGACACCCCGTTCGGCCTCGCCGCCAGCGTGTGGACGCGGGACGTCTCCCGCGCCCATCAGGTCGCCGCCCAGATCAAGGCGGGCACCGTGTGGATCAACTGCCACAACGCATTCGACTCTGCGCTGCCGTTCGGCGGATACAAGCAATCCGGCTGGGGACGCGAACTCGGAGAGGGCGCCGTCAACGAATACACCCAATCCAAGTCCATCAACATCGCGCTCTAGCCCCTCCCATCCGCCTCCCGAAGGAACCTCCCATGACCACGAAGACCACCCCGGGCGCCCCCGACGTCGGCGCCGACCCGTCGCACCGCCTGAAAGGCAAGCTCGGTCCCGCCGCCATCGTGTTCATGGTGGTGGCCGCGGCCGCGCCGTTGACGGTCATCGCAGGCACCGTGCCCCTCGGCATCTCGGCGGGCAACGGCGCGGCGTTCCCCGCGTCCTACCTCGTCTGCACGGTCATCCTGCTGTTCTTCGCCGTCGGATTCACCGCCATGGCCAAGCACATCCCTGGCGCAGGCGCGTTCTACACCTACGTCACCCAGGGTCTCGGCAGGCATTCCGGACTCGGTGCGGCGTTCCTCGCCCTGCTGTCCTACACCGCCGTACAGGGTGCGGTGTACGGGTACATCGGCGCGGCCGTCAACGACTTCGTCACCTCGCATGGAGGCCCCGAACTGCCCTGGTATGCCTGGGCATTGGCCGTGATGGTCGTGGTCGCGGTGCTGGGGTACCGGCACATCGACCTGTCGGGGAAGGTGCTCGGCGTCCTGCTGGTGTGCGAGGTCGGCATCGTGCTCGTCATCGACGCGGCCGTCGTGATCAAGGGCGGTGGCGAGGCCGGCCTGTCCACCACGATGTTCAATCCGGGCCAATTCTTCACGGGCGCACCGGGAATCGCGCTCATCTTCGCAGTCGCCGGGTACATCGGGTTCGAGGCGACCGCGGTGTTCCGCGACGAGGCACGTGACCCGTCCCGCACCATCCCGCGGGCAACGTACCTGGCGCTGCTGATCATCGGCGGCTTCTACGCACTGTCGAGCTGGGCGCTGGTCAGCGCATGGGGCGACGAGGGCGCCGTCGCGCTCGCAACCGAGAATCCCGAGGGCATGATCACCGAGACCGCCACGAAGTACGTCGGAACCGCGGCCGGTGACCTCGTTCAGATCTTCCTCATCACCAGCCTGTTCGCGGCGCTGCTCAGCTTCCACAACGTGCTGGCCCGCTACATCTTCTCGCTCGGCAACAGCAACGCGCTGCCGGCATTGGTCGGGCGCTCGCACGCCAAGCACTCGTCGCCGCACATCGCGTCGACCGTGCAGACCGTCTCGGCGCTGGTTCTGGTCGCGCGCCGCGGCGTTCGCCGGGCTGGACCCGGTGACTCAGGTGTTCGCCTGGTTCGCCGGTGTGTCGTCGGTGGGCATCGTCGCCCTGATGGTGTTGACGTCCATCGCGGTACTGGTCTTCTTCCGACGCTCGGAGTGCGAAACGAGCAGGTGGAAGACCGTCATCGCACCCACTATCGGCCTGGTCGGTCTTGCGGTGCTGTTGTACATGACCGTCATCAACCTGCCGCTGCTGGTCGGTGGATCGACCACCCTGGCCTACATCATCGGCGTCGTCCTGTTGGGCACCTTCGCGGGCGGAGTCGCCGTCGCACTGCTTCGTCCCCACGCGGCCCGACGCCGAACAACACACACCATCCGCCCCCACCCTCGACAAGGAGTCGGCACGATGACCATCACCGCACACGGCGCTTCGACGCGGACCACCTCGGACGTCAATGCCGCTCCCGCTCATCCACTCTCGACGCTCACCGCCGACGAGGTCGTCGGCCGCCCGCGCCGTCATCGACGAGGCTGGCTTGATCGGCGAGGACACCCGGTTCGTGTTCGTCGGCCTCCAGGAGCCGCAGCAAGTCGACCGTCCAGCGCTTCGTCGCGGGCGATCCGATCGAGCGCCGCGTTCGGGTGATTCTGCTCGATCGCGCCACCGGCGCCGGCGACGATCTGATCGTCTCGGTCACCAGCCGCGAGATCCTCAGCGCCACGCGCGTGGACTCCACCACCGACGGGCACGTCCCGATTCTCGACGAGGAGTTCGGAGACATCGAGGGGTTCCTGCTCGAGAGCGCCGAGTGGCTCGCGGCGATGAGCCGGCGCGGCATCGAACCGGCCAAGGTACGCGCGGTTCCGTTGTCCGCGGGCGTGTTCGGGCACGACGGCGAGGTCGGGCACCGCATGGTGCGCGTACTCGCGTTCTTCCAGGACGACGAAGCGGACCTGCCATGGGCACACCCGATCGACGGCGTGGTGGCCTACGTGAACCTCACCGAGCGCCGCGTCACGACGGTGATCGACGACGTCGAGCTGAAGGTCCCTGCGCAGCGCGGTGAGTGGAACGCCGCCCCCCACGCGTCCGCCGAGCGCACCGACCTCAAGCCGATCGAGATCACTCAGCCGGAAGGGGCGAGCTTCACCGTCGACGGCAACGAAATCACCTGGGCGGATTGGCGATTCCGGTTCGGCTTCGACGTGCGCGAGGGGCTGACTCTGCATCAGCTGTCGTTCACCGACCAGGGGGTGCAGCGACCCGTCGTCTACCGTGCGTCGATCGCGGAGATGGTAGTGCCATACGCAGACCCGTCGCCGGTGCGCTACTGGCAGAACTACTTCGACCAGGGCGAGTACCTGTTCGGTCGCTACACCAACTCGCTCGAATTGGGCTGCGACTGCCTGGGTGAGATCCAGTACTTCGACGCGGTGATCGCCGACGAACAGGGCCATCCCCGCGTGATGAAGAACGCGATCTGCCTGCACGAGGAGGATTACGGCGTGCTGTGGAAGCACACCGACATGTTCAACGGCATGGCGGAGACGCGGCGGTCCCGTCGTCTCGTCATCTCGTTCTTCCTCACCATCGGCAACTACGACTACGGGTTCTACTGGTACCTGTATCTCGACGGAACCATCGAACTGGAGGCCAAGGCCACCGGCATCGTCTTCACCTCCGCCTACCGCGGCCCGGACGGATTCGCCACCGAAATGGCGCCGGGCCTCGGCGCCCCGTTTCATCAGCACCTGTTCTCGGCCCGGCTGGACATGGCCGTCGACGGCAATGTCAACACCGTGGAGGAGGTCGACGCCGTCGCCGAGCCGATCGGGCCGAACAACCCCTGGGGCAACGCGTTTCGCTGCCAGAAGACCAAACTCACGTCAGAGGCGCACGCAAAGCGGATCGCGGACAACCTCAAGGCACGGGTCTGGCACATCACCAACCCGACGAAGCAGAACTACCTGGGCCAGAACGTCGGCTACGCCCTTCATCCCGAGGGTCAACCGGTTCTGCTCGC
The DNA here is from genome assembly GCA_963849055.1 of uncultured Actinomycetota bacterium. GTDB lineage: Bacteria > Actinomycetota > Actinomycetes > Mycobacteriales > Mycobacteriaceae > Mycobacterium. The sequence goes on along the minus strand of CAWKFI010000004.1, from coordinate 763,855 downwards.
CGATCCGTCGAGTTCGATCGCGGCAAGGGCGGCATTCGCCACCAAGCACCTGTGGGTGACCCAGTACGACGAGTCGCAACGTTATTCAGCGGGCGATTTCGTGAATCAGCACCCGGGGCAGGCCGGGCTGCCGTCCTTCACAGCCGGTGACCGCAGCGTCGACGGGGAAGACATAGTCGTGTGGCACACCTTTGGGCTGACGCACTTCCCACGTCCCGAGGATTGGCCGGTGATGCCCGTGGACTACGCCGGGTTCAAGCTCAAGCCGGTGGGATTCTTCGACCGCAACCCCGCCTTGAACGTCGCGCCCACCGCTTCGGGGCACTGCTGTCCCGAGTGAGGGCGGTCCTCACGTCCCGCGGGTTTCGATGACCTTCTGCGCGACGTCGATGAGCTTGGTGTTGGTGTCCTGGGACAGCTGGCGCAGCATCGCGAAGGCGCGGACGTCGTCGATGCCGAACCGCTCCATGATGATGCCCTTGGCCTGGCCGATGCGGTCCCGCGTCGACAGCGCCGATTGGAGCTGATCGCCTTGCCTGCTGGCCAGGATCGCGGCGGCGGCGTGCGCAGCGAGCACCATGCCGATGGTGTCCGCCTCGGTATCCCAGGCGTGGGGCTCGAACCCGAACAGGTTCAGCGCCCCGGCCGTGCGGTCGGCGGTGTACAGCTTGAAGGAGAGTCCGCTGTGGACACCCAGGGCGGCGACCGCGGGAGAGTACGTCGGCCAGCGCGTCTCCTGGCTGAAGTCATTGGTGCGGACCACGATTTCGTCCAGCGCCGCCTCGACGCACGGCCCTTCGAGCGACGCCATCTGCAACTTGTCCAGCTCGTACATCAGGTCGGACGTCGGCGCCACGGTCTCGAAGGTGTTGTTCTTCCCGACCAGAAGGATGCCTGCGATGTCCACGCCCGGAATCAGCGTCTTGGCGGCGGTCGTGACGTCGGCGAGGACGTCATTGACGCTGCGCAACGCGATGGACCGGGCCAGCTCCGCCATGCGGAGGGCGAGGTCGTGGTTCTGCGTTGTCATAACGTCATCATCCCCCTCGAACGATCGACGCTAACGTTTGTGGCACCGGGATGCGGGAAATGCTCGCAATTAGGTGCGCTTGGCGGTGCACATCCAAGCGCGCCCAGGTCTTGCCGGTTCAGAATAGAGCCGGTGAGGCCGTTCACGCCGCGACGGTGATGTCGACCGACAACCAGTCGCTGATCGCGTGCACCTTGGGCCAGTCGCCTGCCCACGTGGCGCGGGCGAGGTCCTCGGTCATCGGGCTCTGCACGCCCAATTCGGCGAGCCATTCGGAGACCGTGGACGCGATGCGTTGACCCGGTACCCGCGCCGCGCGCCTGGCGTGCAGCCGGTCGACGATGTCGTAGGTCGTCGTTCTCGTGCAGGTCGTCGTTCTCATACAGGTGAGAGGGCGGACCGGCCCGTGATCCGACACTTTTCCGCACCAATTTCGGAGGTTTCTTCGAAAGAATCGCCAGTCACTCTGTTAGTTGAAGTACGGTGCGGGAATGGGCGGCTCGAACGTGTGGATTCTCGGCGGCTTCCAGAGCGACTTCGCGCGCAACCTGACCCGCGAGGGCCACGACTTCGCAGACCTGACTGCAGGCGTCGTGACCGCCACGCTGGAGGCGGCCAAGATCGACGCCGCCGACGTCGGCGTAGTCCATGTCGGCAATGCGTTCGGTGAGATGTTCGCAGCTCAGGGGCACCTTGGCGCCATGCCCGCCAGCGTCGTCGACGGCCTGTGGAACACCCCGTCCTCGCGGCACGAAGCCGCATGCGCCTCGGGCAGCGTCGCCGTCCTTGCCGCGATCGCGGACCTTCGCTCCGGCGCCTACGACACCGCCCTCGTCGTCGGCATCGAGTTGGAGAAGACGGTGCCCGGCGACACCGCCGCCCAGCACCTCGGCGCGGCCGCGTGGACCGGGCACGAAGGCCAGGACGCCAAGTTCGTCTGGCCGCACGCGTTCAGCCGGGTCGCCGACGAGTACGACCGCCGCTACGGCATCGACGACGCGCACCTGCGGGCCATCGCGGCGCTGAACTTCGCCAATGCCCGGGCCAACCCCAACGCCCAGACCCGCGACTGGACCGTCCCGGACCCGCTGACCGACGACGACGCCACCAACCCCATCGTCGAAGGGCGACTGCGCCGGTTCGACTGCAGCCAGATGACCGACGGCGGCGCGGCCGTCGTCCTGGTCGGCGACGCCTGGCTGCGCGACCATCCGGGCGCGCGGCCGATCGGGCGCATCGAGGGCTGGGGGCACCGGACCGTCGGCCTGGGCCTGCAGCAGAAACTCGACCGCTCGGCCGACGACCCGTACGTCATGCCGCACGTGCGACGGGCCGTGCTCGACGCGTTCGAGCGCGCCCGCGTCTCGCTGGCCGATCTCGACGGGTTCGAGGTGCACGACTGCTTCACCCCGAGCGAATACCTGGCGATCGACCACATCGGACTGACCGGCCCCGGCGAATCGTGGAAGGCCATCGAGAACGGCGAGATCGAGATCGGCGGTCGGCTGCCGATCAACCCCAGCGGCGGGCTGATCGGCGGCGGCCATCCCGTCGGCGCCACCGGGGTCCGCATGCTCCTCGACGCCGCCAAGCAAGTCAGCGGCACCGCGGGCGGATACCAGGTCGACGGGGCGCGCACGTTCGGCACGCTCAACTTCGGTGGCAGCACGGCCACCACCGTCAGCTTCGTCGTCACGGAGGCGTAGATGCATACCGAGATCGTGGGCAAGTTCCTGTCGACGCTGCCCGAGGACGACGACCACCCCTACCGCACCGGGCCGTGGCGCCCGCAGACCACCGAGTGGGACGCCGACGACCTGACCGTCGTCGCCGGCGAGATCCCGACCGACCTCGACGGCGTCTACCTGCGCAACACCGAGAACCCGCTGCACCCGGCGCTCAAGGCGTACCACCCGTTCGACGGCGACGGCATGATCCACGTCGTCGGCTTCCGCGACGGAAAGGCCTTCTACCGCAACAGGTTCGTCCGCACCGACGGTTTCGCCGCGGAGAACGAAGCGGGCGGCGCCGCTGTGGCCGGGCTGGCCGAGCCCGTCGAGCTGGCGCGCCGCGACTACGGCTGGGGCGCACGGACGTTGATGAAGGACGCGTCGTCGACCGACGTGACCGTGCATCGCGGCACCGCGCTTACCAGCTTCTACCAGTGCGGTGACCTCTACCGCGTCGACCCGTACTCGGGTGACACGCTCGGCAAGCAGGACTGGGGTGGCGCCTTCCCGTTCGACGTCGGCGTGTCGGCACATCCCAAGGTCGACGACCGCACCGGCGAACTGCTGTTCTTCAACTACGGCAAGCAGGCGCCGTTCATGCACTACGGCGTCGTCGACGCGAACAACGAACTGGTGCACTACGTCGACGTGCCACTGCCAGGCCCGCGCCTGCCGCACGACATGGCGTTCACCGAGAACTACGTGATCCTCAACGACTTTCCGCTGTTCTGGCAGCCGGAATACCTCGAGCGCAACGCCCACGTCGCGCGGTTCCACCGCGACATGCCCTCGCGCTTCGCCGTCGTTCCGCGGCGCGGCGGTACAGACGAGATCCGGTGGTTCGAGGCCGACCCCACCTACGTCCTGCACTTCACCAACGCCTACGAGGACGGCGACGAGATCGTGCTCGACGGGTTCTTCCAGGGCGACCCCGAACCGGCCGACAACGGATGGGGCACCAAGTGGCAGCGGGCCTTCCGGTTTCTGGCGCTCGACCGGATGCAGGCCCGGTTGCACCGCTGGCGCTTCAACCTCGTCACGGGCGGGGTGCGCGAGGAGCAATTGTCCGACAGCATCACCGAATTCGGGATGATCAACTCGGCGTACGCCGGTGGCGCCTACCGCTACGCGTACGCCGCGACGGGCAAGCCCGGGTGGTTCCTGTTCGACGGCCTGGTCAAGCACGACCTGAAGACCGGCGCCGAGGAGCGCTTCGGGTTCGGCGACGGCGTCTACGGCAGCGAGACGGCGATGGCGCCGCGGTTGGGCAGTCGTGGTGAGGACGACGGCTACCTCGTCACCATCACCACCGACATGAACGACGACGCGTCGTATGCGTTGGTGTTCGACGCCGCCCGGGTTGGCGACGGTCCGGTGTGCAAACTGGCTCTGCCGGAACGGGTTTCCAGCGGAACGCACTCGACGTGGGCGCCGGGCTCGGAGCTGCGGCGCTGGCGCACGACCGACTCGGCCGCCGAGGCGATCGGACTGTAGGTGAGCGAGGCCGAGGTCAATGCGGTCGGCCGGATGCTCGGCTTGCTCGGCGACGAATGGACGCTGCTGATCACCCAGCAGGCGCTGCTCGGCGCCACTCGCTACGGCGACTTCGCTGCGCGGCTGCCGATCTCGCATGCGGTGCTCACCCACCGGCTGGCCGCGATGACCGGTGACGGGCTGCTGGTCCGCACGCATCTATCAGGCCAGACCGCCGCGGCACGAGTACCTACTCACGCAACGCGGCCGGTCGCTGTGGCCGGTGTTGACGTCGATCTGGGACTGGGAACGCCGGTGGGTGCCCGAGCACGTCGATCGTCTGCCCGCCATGCACCACGTCACGTGCGGTGCCGACTTCGCTCCGCTGGTGACCTGCCTGGCCTGCACCGAACCCGTGACCGAGAAGGACGTCCGCGCGACGTGGGGCCCCAGCGGCTCCTGGGCGACGATCCATGCCGGTGCAGTCGACCCGGCGGCGGTCGGCCTCCGGTACCCGCGGCCTGTTTCCGCAGACCATGAACATCCTCGGCAACCGGTGGGGATTCGCGTTGCTGGTGGCGGCGTTCGTCGGCACGTCCCGGTTCGGCGACTTCGCCAGTCAGCTGGGCGCTCCACCGGGTTCACTCACCGACCGCCTGCAGATCTTCGTCGCGGGCGGCGTGCTGGAGGCGAGCAGCGGCCGCTATCTGCTGACCGAGAAGGGCCGCGCGGTCTTCCCGATACTGATCACCGCGCTGCAGTGGGCGCAACGGTGGTACAGCGCACCGGAGGGGCCGGCCGTGGTGCTTCGGCACACGGTGTGCGGCAACCCCTTCGACGCCGTGCTCGCCTGCGATCAGTGCGCCGGCCCGCTGTGCGGTGCCGAGATGGCGACGCGTTAGCGGTGGCTCGTGTCGAGATGCAGCGAAGATTGCAGAACTCGCTGGGTTACTTTGACACGGACCACAACTGATACTCGGCGCTATCCGCAGGTTCGGAACGCGACGTCGTGGCATAGCAAAAATGGAATGGTCGGCGGCGACAAGCCAACCGTCGCACTTGAGGCCATTCGACGCCTATCACCGGTCCCAGCCGCATTCGCGTTTCCACGCCGGCGCGCTGCTAATCAGCTCATTCCTCCCGGTGCTCCGCCGTTGACGGCGATCATTTGGCCGGTCACGTAGTCCGAAAGAGGGGAACACAGCCAGAAGATGGCGTCGGCGGCTTCGCGGATGCTGCCGGTGCGCCCGAGGACAATGCCGGGAAACGGTTTGGGTGAATAGATTTCGGTGTCGGTAGGGGGATGGTCGGGGTCGAGCATCACACCCATCCGCTGAGCTTGTTTGGCCGGCATGCCCACCGAGATGGTTCGGCCGCCGGTGTGAATGACTTCGCGCTCGGACTGCGGTAGCCCGAAGCGGGTTTGCACGATGCCGAAGGCGACGGCGTTGACGTTGACGTTGATCGACCCCCATTCGCGGGCCAGCGAGCGCATCAGCCCGAGCATCCCGGCTTTCGCCGAGGCGTAGTTTGCCGCGCCGTCGAGGCCCCACGCGCCGGCCATCGAGGACACCATGACCGTTTTGCGGTGCCGCGGCATCCCGTGGGCCGCATCGGCTTTGGCGGCCTCACGGAATACTGGAGCACACGCCCGGGCGAGGCGAAACGGCACGATCAAGTGAATGTCGAGCATCGCTTGGAACTGCTCGTCACTCATCGCGTACACCTTGGAGTCCCAGGCGTAACCGGCGTTGTTGACAACGATGTCCAGACCACCGCACTTGGCCACGGTGTGGGCGACGAGTTCGTCGCAGGCATCAGGAGCCACCAGGTCGACGATGTGTGCCGAGGCGGCATCGATACCGAATTCCGCGGTGAGGGTAGCGACGGCTTCATCGGCTTTGTCTTTGTCCACCTCGGCGATTACAACGTGTGCTCCGTTGGCCGCGAGCATGGTGGCGGTGGCACCACCGATGCCACGGGCCCCACCGGTAACGATGGCGACCTGGCCGGCCAACAGGTCCGATCGCAGGGTTGGTTCTATGATCATGAGGTCTACTTTCCTTGCCAGTGCGGTGGACGTTTCTCAGCGAAGGCGCGCAGCCCTTCTTGCAGGTCGGCCGAGGACAGCAGGGGTTTGACGTATTCCATTTGGTTCTGCCAGCCCTTGGCGTCGGCCCAGTCGTAGGAGTGGCTGACGATTTGTTTGCTCGCCTTGACGGCGAGTGGTCCGGCGGCAGCAACTTCCCGCGCTAGTTCCAGAGCGCCAGCGACGGCGTGGCCAGGTTCGGTGAGTTTGTTGACCAGCCCGAGGTCGGCAAATCGTGTTGCCGGCCAACTCTTTCCCGTGATGGCCAGTTCCATGGCCAGGTGGTAAGGGATGCGTTTGGGCAGGCGGAAGCACCCGCCGCCGATCGCGACGAGGGAGCGCGCAGCTTCGGGGATGCCCATGCTGGCGGTGCGCGAGGAGACGATCAGGTCACACGCCAAGCACAATTCGAGCCCGCCCGCCAGCGCGTGTCCCTCGACTGCGGCGATGATCGGCTTGACCGGCGGGAGTGCCATGATGCCGAATCCGCCCCGACGCTCGGTGGTGCCCATGTCGCCGGATGCCGCGGCGATGAGGTCTTGTCCTGCCGAGAACACGACATCCGAGCCGGTGATGATGGCACAGCGCAAGGCGTCGTCGGCCTCGTAGTCGTCGATGACCGCTTCCATGGCCGCAGCAGTGGCACCGTCGAAGGCGTTGCGACGGTGCGGCCGATTCATCTTGATGAGCAGAATGTGATCGCCGATGCGTTCGGTGACGATGAGATCGGCTGCGCCCGACTCCGTTGTCGGGGTGGGCGTGCTGTTACTGGTTGACACTGAATCCTCCGTTGACGGGATAGGTTTGGCCGGTGATCCAACTTCCGGTGGCCGACGCCAGATAGGTCACCATGGCGGCGACATCGCTGGGTTGGCCGGGACGGCGGACGAGATAGCGGTTCATTACCCGCTCGGTCAGCACAGTGTCGGCCAGCACCGTGTTCATCGCGGCGGTGTCGGTGATCCCGATCGAGATGCTGTTGGCGGTGATGTGGAAACGGGCCAGGCTGCGGGCCAAGGCGCGCATCAGTCCGGCGGCGCCGGCCTTGGCCGCCGAGTACGCCTCCATACCGGCTTCGCCGACGCGGCCGGCTTCGCTGATCACGGTGATCAGGCGTCCGTGACCGGCCTCGATCATGCCGGGAACTACAGCACGGCAGCTGTAGAGCACAGCATCGAGATTCACCGACAGATACGGCTGCCAAGACTCAGGATCGCTGTCCCAGAATGGCTTTCGATTCCCGCCGCTCGCGGCGCCGGCATTGCCGGCGTTGTTGACGAGGATGGTCACTGGACCCAGATGGTGTCTGGGCGGAGGCGACGACGGAGGTCACCGACCGGTAATCGGTGACGTCACCGGAGACGCTGACCGCCGTGCCCCCCTCGGCCTGGATTGCTGCCACGACCCCCGCCGCGCGTTCGGGATAGTAGTCATTGACCGCGACGGCAGCGCCTTGGGCAGCCAGGAAATGGGCGGTCGTTTCCCCGATCCCCCGGCCAGCTCCGGTCACCAACGCCACTTCGCCGCGCAGGCACAACATGTCACCAATGCGCTGCGGCGCAATCGCGGCAGCATCAGACATTGCGGTCATGTCCACGCCAGAATGGCTCGCGCAGTTCGTTCTTGAGAACCTTTCCGGAGGGGTTGAGGGGAAGCTCGTCGACGAAGGTGAAACGGCGAGGCTTCTTGTACGACGCCAATTGGCCGTCGAGGAAGCTCAGCAGGTCGTCCGGGCTGGGGCGGCTGTCGGGATCGGCGACGATGAACGCCATGGGTTGCTCCCCGAAGTCGTCGTGGGGTATTCCGATCACGGCTGCATCGATCACTCCCGGGTGGGCCACCAACGCCTTTTCGATCTCGGCGGGATAGATGTTCACACCACCGGCGACGATCATGTCTTTCACACGGTCGGTGATGTAGAGGTAGCCGCCCTCGTCGAGATGGCCGAGATCGCCAGTGCGGTAGAAGCCGTCGTGGATCACCTCAGCGCCGAGATCGTTGCCGCCAAGGTACCTGCGGAAGCCCATCGGCGTGTTCACCGCGATCTCGCCGGTCTGCCCGACCGGCAAACGGTTCCAGTCCTCATCGACGATCGCGATCTCGACACCGTCGTAGGGCAGGCCGCTCGTACCGGGCTTGGTCAGTTGCGCCTCTGGCGACAGGTAGGTGATCATCCCAACTTCGCTGGCGCCGTATGCCTCCCAGAGCACGTCGTCACCGAGGCGACGGGTGATCCATTCCTTCAGTGATTGGGGCACCGGCGCGGCGCCGGTACTCAATGCACGCAACGAGGACAGGTCGTATTTTTCCAGCACCGCTTTCGGAAGCGCCTGGATGCGCAGCAACATGGTGGGCACCGAAGTCCACACCTGAACGGCATGCCGTTCGATCAGCTGCAACGCCGTTTCGGCGTCGAATGGGTCCAGCAGCACCACGGTGCCGCCATTGGCGCACGCTGACGTTGCCGCGGCCGGCCCAGCACCGTGATGGATCGGCAGCGTGAGCAACGCCACCGCGCCGGCCGCGGTGGGTGGCACCGCTGACACAGAGGCCGCATACCGCATCAAGCGGTCGACGTCGGTGATCTGTGCCATGTCCAGGGGCGGTACGCCGCGCGGACGACCGGTGGTGCCAGAGGTGTAAAGCACCAAAGACGGACGAAGCGGGCCGAACCGCGGCTCAGCAGACCTGGTTTCGAGCAGGTCCTCGTAGCGCAGACCCGGTGTACCCGCTGGTTGTCCGACGGTGATCAGCAGACCGGTGTCGTGCCCGTACCAGCTTTCAGCCTCGGAATCGTTGCAGGCCAATCCTTTTGCTTGACTGTCGCGCAGGATATAGATCGCCTCGTCAGGGGTCAGGCGCCAGTTGACCGCGACGTGGGCCACCTCCAGCTTCTGCAGGGCCCGCTGAATGACGAACCACTCGATGCCCAGACGGAACCGCATGCCCAATCGGTCGCCAGCGCCGAGACCGTGCTGCGCGAGACCTTCGGCGACCCGGTCGGCCATGTCGTTCCACTGCCCATAGGTCAGCTCGTCATCGCCGTCGATGACCGCAACGGCGGTGGGTCGAGTCCTGGCCCAGTGCTCTGGAGTGCCGGGCTCGGGACGTGTCAAAGTCATTGTAGCCCTGCATGTGTGCTCGTCGAGGCGGCCGTCAATGCCTGCACGAAGAAGATGCACGCATTCTCGGCCGCCGACAGGTCGATGTCGTCGGATGAGATGAGGTATTGCGCGCTGATTCCACGCAGCATCCCCACCAGTGCGGTCGCGGCACCGCCGGGATCGACGTCGGCCGACACCGTGCCGTGGCGCTGCCCGGAACGGATGAGCGCTTCAATACCCATCCGGAACTGGCCGTCGTGACCGACGAAGATGGGTCGCAATGGCGCCTCCAGTGGTAAGGCCGCACCCCACATGACGTAGAACGCGCGCGTCGTCTCCGAACTGTGATCGATACCGGTCAGATACGAACGGCACAGAGCGATCAGTGCTGCGACCTCGTCGCCGTCGAAATCGGGCAGCTGCGCGACGAAGTCGCTCTGGCTGCGCCGCGCGAGCCGTTCCACCAGGTCGGCTTTCGATCCGAAGTGCTGGGTGGGCAGCCCACGGCTGTAACCGGCGCCCTCGCCGATCTCGGCGGTCGTGGTCTGGTCGACGCCGCGGCGCGCGAACAATTGCGCCGCTGCATCGAGCATCGCGCTTTCGGCTTGTGCCCGGCGGTCCTGCTGGCGCCGCCGCTCAGGGGTTCTGGAATCCGATGGCATGGTGTTAACGTACATATTTGTTAACTGGTTAGCAAGCAACTTAGGAGGCGGAGTGCGCTCCCCTGCTCATCCCGGGCTCTACCGAGCCGATTCGGAGACCCCAGCCCTCACCGGCACACGGTGCGCCAGATGCTCGTTCGTGATGTTCCCACCGATAGTGATCGGTTGTGAGCGCTGCGGCGCCTGGGGCGAGCAACTACAACCTGCGACGCTGTCCACCGCGGGGACCGTGCACTCGTTCGCCGTGGTGCACGCGCACTTCGATAAGCCCGATCCACCGTTCACCGTGGCCGAGGTGCTCTTGGCCGACGGTCCGCTCATCCACGCCATGGTGGCGCCCGAGGCGACCGTGGCGATCGGCGATGCGGTGAGCGCGCACTGGTTGGTGAGCGCGACCAACGCCGACGGTGCCGAGATCGTCGAGCCGGTATTCGCACCGACCGACCCGCACCCCGCCGCACAGGAGATGACCCCGTGAAAACGTCACTGGCACAACTGCGACCCGTTCGCGTGGTCGGCATCGGATTGCATCCTTACCAGAAGCCCGACGACACCCCATACACACAGCTGGGCGTGCACGCCGTGCGCGGTGCGCTTGCCGACGCCAAACTGCAGTGGCCGGATGTCGACACCGCCTATACCGGCACCGCCACCACCTCGATGGCGCTGTCACGCTTGATGTATCGGCACCTCGGCGCCACCGGTATCCCGATGACACAGGTCGAAAACGCCTCCGCGTCAGGATCCACGGCGTTCCGCCAAGCCTGCATCGACGTGGCTTCCGGCCTGGCCGACGTCGCGATCGCCGTCGGCGTGGACAAGCCCGTACAGGCGAGCATGCCGCAGAAGGCCGCTGGCATCACAGAACTCGTGGGCAACCGCATGTCGCCGGTGACTCACTTCGCGCTGTTGGCGCAGCGCTACATGTTCGACAGCGGGGCGTCCGCTGAGCAGATCGCCGCCGTCGCCGTCAAGAACAGCGCCAACGCGGCACTCAACGCCAACGCCCAACGACCCAAAGCCCGAACCCTCGAGGAGATCCTGGCCCCACCCTCGATCAGCGGCATCTTCACCAGGCTGCAATGCTGCCCGATCGGACAGGGCGCGGCCGCGGCGATCGTGGCCAGTGACGACGCGATCGAACGCCTGGGCATCGACGAACAACGAACAGTCACCGTAGCCGCCTCAACGGCGCGATCCGAAACAATCTATGGAACAACCAATTTCGATGCAGCCCTCACGCGCGAAACAACCGGGCAAGCGTTGGCCGAAGCGAACGTCACGCCTGAGGACCTCGATCTAGTCGAACTTCACGACGCGTTCACCGTCGAAGAACTGCTCTACGCCGAAGCCATCGGACTGTGCAAGGACGGCCAAGCCGCAGCCGCGTTGGCCGCCGGTGAATTCGACCGCGGCGGCCGCGTCGCCATCAACACCTCCGGCGGACTGCTATCGATGGGCCACCCGATCGGCCCCACCGGAGTCGGCCAGATCGCCGAACTCACCACACAACTGCGTGGCGAAGCCGGCCCACGCCAACACCCCGGCGCCCGAACAGGATTGGCCCACATGGTCGGTCTTGGCGCAGTGTGCGTCGTGCATGTCATCACCCGACGCTGAGCCGCCTGCGCACGTCGGCCGGTCGGCCGATCTAACGCCCGATTGTTCACTCACGGAAATGTCCCACGCGAGCCGCAGAATCGCTGCTACCAGTATTGGATCCTCTGGCACACCCAATTCCCGACCCTGAGTCGACGGTGCCTCATGTATGCGGGCACGACAGCCGACAACGTCGGGTGCCGCAGTAACTATGCCGCGGCCCCGCCCAACCGAATGTCCGATGCCGATGGCCATTCGGACGACACCATCAATCGACCGATGTTTCGAGTAGGACGAGCAACACGCATCCAATAGTTCGTCTTGAAGCACCAAGTGGGCATCGCTAGAAATGATGACGTCCAAGGTCGCGCCCTCGGCCCGCCACAGAAAGCAGCGTTGCCGCTATCCCAGCAAGGCGCTCCCGGTATAAGAATCCGCGGTCTCATCACCTTCGCATAATTCGCAGTCGGCTGCGTCAGCTGACAAGGTGATCCCTTTTTGCTGGCGCAACTTCCTCGGCCCTCGCGGTCGAGCGCGCCGTGCGCTCGAGCATGCGCCTTTGTCATGACATCAAATGGCCCAATGAACTGCCCGGCGGTGACAGAATGTGTCCGACTCGCCCGGACACAAAGTACCGGCAAAGGAGTTGTCGCACATGTAACTTGGCACCATGATCGCGCGAGAAGATGTTCTCATTCCTTCGGCAGACGAGCAGCTCGCCGCCTACCTCTTCCGGCCTGACCGGACCGAGGATGCCGTGCCCTGCGTGGTCATGGCCCACGGATTTTCCGCGACCCGCGACGACGGGCTGCCCGCCTATGCAGAGGCGTTTCGCGACGCCGGCTGCGCCGTCGTGCTCTTCGACTACCGGCACTTCGGCGCGTCGACCGGTGAACCACGCCAGCTCCTTGACATCGGCCGCCAGCACGATGACTTTCGCGCAGTCATCGAGTGGGCCCGTCGACTCGACGGAATCGACGCCGACCGAATCGTCCTGTGGGGTTCGTCGTTCAGCGGTGGACATGTGTTGGCCGTCGCCGCGGAGGACCCCCGCATCGCCGCCGTGATCTCACAGGCGCCATTCACCGATGCCGTACCCACTCTGCTACACATACCCCTGAAGACCGCCGTCCGCCTCACGATCGCCGGGATCCGCGATCAGTGGCGCGGCTGGCGCGGCCATGCGCCGTTGCTGGTGCCTGCCGTCGGCGAACCAGGCACGCTGGCGGCGATGACGGCACCGGATGCCAAACGGGGCTACGAGGCCATAGTTTCACTAGACTCATTGTGGCGCAACGAATTTGCCGCGCGGCTGATGTTGCGGTTTCCGTTTTACCGACCCGGCCGCAAGACCGCGCGGTTGACCATGCCGCTGCTGATCTGTGTCTGCGAAATCGACACCACTACCCCACCCGCATCGACAAAGAAGGCAGCTATCCGGGCACCGCGCGGTGAACTCCGTCGCTACCCCTACGGCCATTTCGACATCTACAGCGATCCGCAGGCCAAGACCGACCAGGTCGACTTCCTTCGGCGAATCGTGACCGGGGTCGCGGCCTGAGTCAACGCTGGACGCCGCGAGGGGTGGTCTACGTGTAGCTACCCAGCGCTGCTTGCCGTTAGCCGCAGCTGAATACCGATCTGATACACAGGCTTCGAGGGTGCTCGATGCCGAAGTCCGCGCATTGGCCAGGTCACTGAGCTTTTCCGAATCGCGCTCTCACAAACAGGTCGGCGAGAATTCGCGACCACTCCGGCGGTCGTTTCTGCCAAATGCTTCGCAGGTTCGATGAGTGGTCACACTGCCACCCGCCTTGGCCTGGATTCCACCGGTAGAACGCCGATCGGGCGGCCTCGTGCACGATGGAACCGTAGAGTCCATGACTGGTCGTCGTCTGCCCACCGATAGCTGCCGTAGTCTGCACACCATGGCCTCGCGGAGTTCTGCGTCGACTCGTTTGTCCGAGAACGATTGGTTGCAGGCGGGTTACACCCTGATCGCCGAGCAGGGGGCCCGTGCTCTAAAGATCGAGAACCTGTGCCGGCAGGTCGGTGCGACGCGGGGCAGTTTCTACTGGCACTTCGCAGACATGGACAGCTACCGCGCCGCATTGGTCGCGTCGTGGAATGCCTTCTTGGAGCAGGATCGACAGTCGATGGCCAAGTTGGATGCACTGGCGCCTCGCGAACGGCTGTCACGCATGATGGCCGACCTAGTCAGCCCGCACCATTGGGTGCTGGAACGGGCGATGCGCGAATGGGCGCGCACAGATCCGACCGCTGCGGCCAGCGTGCGGTCAGCCGATCGCCGCGTCGTGCGTGCGGTCACCAAGGCCTTCCTCGACGCCGGCTTCGAACCGAGTGATGCCAAGCTGCGCGCGGACTCGACCTTCGCGGCAGGAATTGGCCTGCTTCACTTGGCCGGTTCTGCTGCCCGGGCAAGGTCGGCGAGTCAGCGAGAGCGGTTTATTGATCTGATGTTGAGTCCTGTGTCATCGCGCTGAGCTCGGCTCCGCGTTCGCGGGCCATCGCCAGTGCCTCGCGGGTGTAGGTGATGCGTTGTTCGGGCTCCCACTGGGTCGTGGGCTCGAACACCAAGGCATCCACGTCGTACCCGAGCATGGTGAACAGATACTTCAGGTAAGGCAGCTGGAAATCCCGTAGTTCGGGATGGCGTCCGTCATAGGCGCTGCTGCGCGTCAAGACCAGGTGCAGCGGCCTGCCCTCGCCGAGAGCACCGATATGGCGGCCCTGGGAGTCCAGCGTGAAACTCAAGACCGGTTGGACCAGCGTGTCGATCCAGGCCTTCAACGGGTAGGGCAGCGACCAGTTCCACATCGGTGAGGAGACCACGATGCGGTCGAACTCACGCACCCTTTCTATTTCTGCGGTGATGCGTTGCCACTTGGTGCGCTGCTCGTCGGTCACTGGATCACCCAACAACAGCGCGAACTTGGCCAGCGCTGCGTCTCGATCCATCTGCGGGAAATCGTCGCTCCATACATCGAGACGCTCGACTGATCCCATGACCGAGGGGCCAGCGGCCGCGATGAATTCCTTGGCCAGCGTCGAGGACAACGACTGATCGCCTTTGGGTGAGCCCTTCACCCACAGCGTGCGCACGCTCATACCATCGCAATCGGGGAGATCCTCGCGCCGATCGACAACGCCCCAGCCAACTCTCGGGCCGTGTCGTAGTCGAACACGACATGACCGGAGACGATGTCGACATCACGTTTAGCGCGCTGCAACGGGTTGGTCACGAAATGTGCACTGGCACCGGCGGCTTCCATGAGCTCAGCGATGACGGCCCGGCATTCGTGCACGGTGTGGGCCGCGGCCAACCGGGCGGTGGCACGCAGCGCACGGCTGATCGGTTCGCCGCTGCTCACCACGCTCTCGATCTCTTCGACGGTGCCGGCTATCAGCGTCTGCAAGCTGCGCAACCGCACCTGGGCGCTGGCCAGCCTGATCTGGGCGGCCGGCTGATCCTTCTGCGCCACACCGCTGTACGCCAACACCCGCTCGGCCAGCCGTTCGGCGAACAACTCGGCGACCCGCTCAGCGGTGCCGAGCACCGGCATCGCGGCCGTCAGAGCCAGAGCCGGCACCATCGGCCACCGATACGTCGGCGCGTCGTGGACGCGCGAACCCGGTGTCGTTCCGGCGTAGATGTCGGCCACCGCGACAATTCGATGATCGGGGACGAATACGTCAGAGATGACGGCGTCGTTGGATCCGGTGCCCCGCATCCCCGCGGTATGCCAGACGTCGACAACGTCGATCTCGTTGGCCGGCAACACAACCAATGCCGGATCGATCCCGTCCTCGCGCTCCACGATCGCGCCGACAATGATCCATTCGGCATCCATAACCCCAGTGGCCCACGACCACCTGCCGGTCAGGCGTATCCCACCCAACTCGGGCCGGCCACGGCCGGTCGGCGCCAACGGCGCCGGGGCCAGGACAGGACCCGCGACGAAAATCTCTTCCTGGGCTTGGATGTCGAACAACGACAGCATCCAGGTGTGCAGTGCGTAAAAGCCCAATGTCCACGCACTCGAAGTGCATCCGTGCGCCATCTTGCGAACCGGATCCAACAACTCCGCAAACGAGGCCTGTGTGCCACCGAATCTCTTGGGCAGCAGCAGGCCCGGCATCCCAGTGTCTTTGAACTCCGCGATGGTCTCCGCTGGGAGACGACGCAGACGCTCGGTCTCCTCAGCGCGCTGCGCCAACCGCGCAACAAACTCATCAGTGATTCCATGCACTTGTGCGTTTAATACAGACACGCTCGAAAACATACCATACTTTTTAGTATGCTAGGGTCGGCCCCATGGACACCATCCGGGGTAAGACGATCGTCGTCACTGGGGCCGCTCGCGGAATCGGATACGCCACCGCTAAAGCCTTGTTAGCCCGTGGTGGGCGTGTGATCATCGGCGACCGCGACGTCGCAGTGCTGGAAAAGGCCGTCACGGAACTCGGCCGGTCCGGTCAAGTCTCCGGATATCCGGTCGATGTGACCGACGCCGACTCCTTTTCCGTGCTGCTGGACAAGGCTCGCGCCGACGGCGGCGGTCGGGTCGACGTGCTCATCAACAACGCGGGGGTTATGCCGGTTGGGCCGTTCCTGGATCAGTCCGAACAAGCGATCCGCACTTCGATTGAGGTCAACTTCTACGGTGTGCTCACCGGGTGCCGACTCGTGCTGCCGGATATGGTCAGACACCACCGGGGCCACATCGTCAACGTTGCTTCGATGGCGGGAATGGTCGCCGTACCCGGGCAGGTCGTCTATGCGGGCACTAAATTCGCGGTCGTCGGCCTGTCGACGGCGATGGCCGACGAGTTCGCTCCACAGGGTGTCAACATCAGCGTCGTTCTGCCCACATTCACCAATACCGAGTTGATCTCGGGCACGAAGGACACCGGCGCGCAGAAAGCCGTTCCACCCGGACAGATCGCTGCCGGTGTCGTCAAAGTGCTTGACAAGCCGTCGATCACCCATCTGTCGGTACCCACTCCGCTGCGCGCGGTCGGCGTTATGACCCAATTGCTACCGCCGAAGGCGCGGCGCTGGCTGACGCATCGGACCGGCAACGATACGGTTTTCCTAAACGTCGACTCCGCCGCACGCGCCGACTACGAGCGGCGCGCACAGACTGCGACCGGCGTGCTGGAAAGCGACTGACGCAATAAACGCTCCCGCTGGCTCGTGGTATCCACCGCGGTTCCGCGAAGGCGGCAGCGAGGAACCATGTGGCATCCGCCAATTTTCAGCGCGATGATCGCGTCCGGGTGACGACGACGAACATAAATCGGATATCCAGGGAGGAACAGATGGCCACAATCGACACCAAGGACTATCTGCTCGACCAAGCCAAACGGCGACTTACCCCCACGATCACGCATTTTCCGGGCGGCCGTCTACTTGAGAAGCGCTTGCTCAACACATCTTTCGAAGAACTCACGCTTGCTCAGCCGCCCGCTGACAGTGGGCTACTACCCGTCACAGGCGACAAGGGAATGCCCCTTCTCGGACACATGATCGAAATGCTGCGCGGCGGCCCAGATTACATGCTGCGCTTGTATCGGACCCGCGGTCCGGTTGTGTATTCGTACTCCCCCGCGTTGAAATCGGTTGCGGCGCTGGGCCCAGACGCGGCGCAGATCATCTACTCAAACAAGAACAAGGATTATTCGCAGCAGGGCTGGACTCCGGTGATCGGGCCATTCTTTCATCGCGGCCTGATGCTGCTCGACTTCGAAGAGCACATGTTCCATCGCCGGATCATGCAGGAGGCGTTCGTGCGAACCCGCCTCGCCGGCTACACCGAGCAGGTCGACACCGTCGCCTCGCAGGTGATCACCAACGAGTGGGTGGCCAACGACTCGCGCTTTCTGCTGTATCCGGCGATGAAGAAGCTCACGCTGGACATCGCCTCGATGGTGTTCATGGGCCACGAGCCGGGCAGCGACCAAGAACTCGTGACGAAGGTGAACACCGCATTCACCACAACGACCCGCGCGGGCAATGCGATCATCCGCGTCGGCGTCCCGCCCTTCACCTGGTGGCGGGGGCTGCAGGCCCGCAAGCTGCTGGAGAACTACTTCGCGGAACGGGTCGAGGAGCGCCGCGGCAAAGACGGCTCCGACCTGCTATCGGTGTTGTGCCAGACTGAGGACGAGGACGGCAACAAGTTCTCCGATTCCGACATCGTCAATCACATGATCTTCTTGATGATGGCTGCCCACGACACGTCGACGTCGACGGCGACGACCATGGCCTACTACCTGGCCGCCAACTCCGAGTGGCAGGAACGCTGCCGCGAAGAGTCCGACCGGCTCGGCGACGGCCCGCTGCACATCGAATCACTGGAGAAGCTGGAAACTCTCGACCTCGTGATGAACGAGTCGATCCGCATGGTGACGCCCGTTCAATGGACGATGCGCCAGACCGTGCGCGACACCGAGTTGCTCGGCTACTACATCCCCAAGGGCACCAACGTGGTCGTGTACCCCGGCATGAACCACCGGCTGCCGGAAATCTGGACCGATCCGGGCAAGTTCGACCCGGAACGCTTCACCGAGCCCCGAAACGAGCACAAGCAGCATCGGTACGCCTTCACGCCCTTCGGTGGCGGAGCGCACAAATGCATCGGGATGGTCTTCGGTCAACTCGAGGTCAAGACGATCATGCATCGGTTGCTGCGCAAGTACCGGCTCGAGCTGGCCCGGCCCGGATACACCGCGAAGTGGGATTACAGCGGCATGCCGGTTCCGATCGACGGCATGCGCATTGTGCTACGCCCGATACGCTAGATCCTCGACTGGCGCGCACGTGCAATGCCGTCGCCAGTATGTATGCAGGCGGCCGACCGTCGATTGCGGCACGCATTCGCCAGGAATTCCCCGACCACACCACGCTGCAGCACCTATCAGAGGTACAGCCACGACGACGCCTCACCACTTACCGCGCAGCCACAAACTTGCGCACATACCGTATGAAAAAGTATGGTGCGTTAGCCCCGAGCTGATCGGGCTTAGACGACACGTTGGTCGGCACCCTCCGTGAACTGCCGACCTCTTGTGACGCTGGCGTGATGCTGCGCATACGGTGTTGGACCGCCACACCAGACAAACGCTGTCGCCTACCGCCGGTCTCACCATGGATCGCGGGTCGAGGGTCACTTACAACGGCGTGGTCATGGGGCCAGTGACCGCGGCACACAGGACTTCGTCGACGAAATTACCAAAGTCAGAATCAGTTTCGCGGTCATCCGAACTTTCTCGACTCTAGTGCGGCCACCGAATAGCAGCGAGACCGCATTGCGCGCGGGCGCGCAGCGGTCACACACTCCAAGTGTGTTTTGAAAGCTACTTGCTGCTGATGAATCGCACAACGCCGCGCATGACAGCCCGGCTCGCGACGTGGCGTGCGGCGTCCAGGCGAGATGACGGCGCTGGCGCAGCGACGGTGCCGAGTCGGGGGAACAGTGCGAGCGCGTTGGTGCGATCGATCGCAACCCGAGCCGCGACGTCGATGCCCGAATAGGTTTCGAGTCCTGCTGCGAAGAGTTTGCCGGCGGCCACGGGTGCGAAGGGCCAATCGGACCCGAAAGTGATGTGTCCCGGTTTCGCGAAGGCCAGCAGTGAGGGAAGGGCTGCGGCGCTGGATGACAGCGCGGTGTCGAAGTAGAAGCTCGAGAAGTCGTCGAGACTGTCTGCGGGGCTTGCACCCGTTTCGGCCATGATGGCAACGGCCATCCGATGCGACGCATACGGGACGAAGCCGCCGGCATGGCTCAAGATGAACCGGATGTTCGGATACTTGCGTCGAATGCCATTGCGCACCAGCAAGTATGCCGCTCGGGTGGTGTCGAGTAAGAAGTCGGCAACGAACGGCGCGACGCCGGGCACCACCGGCCCGGGCAAATCGCCCGGATGGATGAACACCACCGCCGAGCGGGTATGCAGCGCGGCCCACAGCTCGTCTTGGTGGTCCTGGCCAAGATAGATGCCGTTGCTATTCGCCAGCAGCACCACGCCGTCGGCCTTGAGGTCGTCGAGCGCGCGCACCACTTCGGCCACCGATTCGTCGCGGTGAGGCATCGGGACTGTCGCGAAGAAGCCGAACCGGTCCGATTGTGAGGCAACCAGATCGGCGGTGTGGTCGTTGAGGTCGCGGGCCAGTGCCGAAGCGTCAGCCGATTCAACCAGGAACGTCGTGCCCGGAGTGGAAACTGAGAGGATGGCAGTGCCGACATTGAGTTCGGCCATCGTCTGCAGCGATCCCTCGGCACTCCAGTCCGGAAGGGCACGGCCACCGGGCTCGTCGATGCCGGCTTTGCGTAAGGCCCTGCGGTAGTCCGGCGGAATGAGGTGATGGTGGGTGTCAATGCGAAACATGAGTATTCCTAGTTATCCCGATGCGACACAGGCGAGCACGGCATCATCACGGTGCTCCAGCGACTGTCCGCCGGCCGTCACCATTGGGAGGTTGCCGATGATGGTCTGCCCTTCGGAGTGGCCTCCTCGACGACCACCGGGTTCCAGCCTTCATCCCATTCAAACCCGGAGGGTGTCATCGCGCTGCTTGTGCAGCTCATCGGTGAGTTTCAGCGACGCTGATGCCCTGGCGGCAACAGCGGGTGACACCATCAGCCGACAATGTCCAATGCGGCTCTGATGATGGCGTCCTCGTCGACGCCGTGGTAGCGGTACACCTCGTCAAGTGATCCAGCCTGTCCGAAGCACGATATCCCCAGCGCAGCGGTTCGGACCGGCTGGATCGCCGCCATGAACGCCAGGGCACGGGGGTGACCGTCGGCGACGGTAACCAACGGTGTTGCTGCCCAAATCAGCGGCGGAGTCCTTCAACAGTCCATACATAATAGTATGGTATCGGATGCCGGGTTATCCGTTCGGGTCGTGGTGGTGCGGGGGCGGTGGGTCCACGTCCGTCGCGTTAGGGGCGCCGGGCTCCGGCATCGGCATGTCCGTCATGGGCGTTTCGCTGTGCGGTGGGTCGCTCTGTGCTGGGTCATGGTCCATGGACATGTCGACAGCAGGGTTGGGTGATGCGGAGTCGATAACACGAAGGTTGCGCATCATGACGTTGTCCTCGTGGTCGAGCATGTGGCAGTGCCACACGTAGCCCTGCAGAGTGCGCCCACGGCTGTCGGTGAATGCGGCGTCGGGATCGAAGCCGAGTTCGTCCTCAGTGGGCCAACGGATCAGGACGCGCGTGATTTGCCCTCGTGGGCACCGCACCGTGTCCTTCCATCCCGCCTCATACGGTGCCGGGGGTTGTAGTGGTCCGGTCACATATGGTTCAACCGAAGGGTTCCAGCGTTTGCCGAGCAGGAACGGCATGCGCTCGGCGGCGGCATACCGGGGGTGGTCGTAGTTCTGCCTGCCGAGCACACGGAATTGCACCAAATGGATGTGGATGGAATGGGTTTGGATGGTGGCGTCGGCGTTGATCAGGTTCCACTGCTGAACCGAGCCTTGATTCGCGATATCCGTGTCGGGACTCCCGAAGGGCAGGTTGTCGATGTTCATGCCGAGCCACGACATCAGCCAGCCGTCGCGATTCAGGCTGACGTTGAGCGTGTGGTTGACCGTCGGCACGGTTGGAGTGGGGAGGGCGGGCAACGCGGCGGGTTGCCCGGACGAGCCGCGCAGTCGCTCAGGGACTCGGTTGAACTTGCCGGGTTGACCGGTGGCGGTGAATTGCATGACCTGCGGGATGGTGGCGCCGCCGGGCATCTGACCGAACATCGAGATCTGCATCCGGTTGCATAACTCCACTGCGTCACCGTCGCCGAACCCGGTGAAATCCACGAGGATGTCGTATCTTTCGCCGGGAGCGACGTCGAGTGCGGCGACTTGGACTGGGGCGTCCAGCAGGCCGCCGTCGCTGCCGATGGCCCAAAACGGCATCCCATTGGAGAAGTACAGCCGGTAGTCGTTGAGCTGTGAGGCGCTGGTAATGCGGAACCGGTAGACGCCGCTATCCACCATCATATTCGGCCATGCCTTGCCGTTGACGACCATGACGTCGCCACACAGGCCGCCGCCCCAGTGGTGCCGGAAGATCGGAGTGCGGACACTGTCGTAACGCAGGCGGCCGTCCCGGTAGAAGATCTTGTCGCAGATGAACAGTGGGATCTCATACGGCCCCGCAGGCAGTCCGAGCGGGTTGTCGTCGGCACCGGTGTCGAATTCGTCGCGAATCCAGTACGCCCCGGCCAGCCCGGCGTAGACGTTGAGGCGGGTGGTGCCCATGGCGTGATCGTGATACCACAACGTCGTCGCATCCAGGTCGTTGGAGAACTGATAGTCGTGGCTCTCCCCCGGGCGGAACGGTGACATCGGATGTCCGTCCTGCGCAGGGTTATTCGGTGCGCCGTGCAAGTGGATTACCAATGGGGGTTGGGTCTTGTCCAAGTCAGTGGCCCCCTCGACGGAGGTGTCGACGTACTCAGCGATGATGTGGTCACCGAGATTGTTGGTGAAGGTTGTGAGGGTCTGTTCTCCCTTGTGGGCCTCCAGCACCGGACCCAGGTGGCTCACACCATCGAAGCCCCAACTCGGTGCAGGTGCCATGTCGCGGTGAAACTGGTGCTCGTGCTCTGCTGCCACGATCTGACCGCCCAGACGCCGGCGGGGCAGGATCGGAAGATCATCGACGTACTTCTGCAGCTTGGGCGAGTGGAACCGAAACGGCGTGGTCGGCGGCAGATTGGGCTGATCGTGCTCGGTCGATGGCGTAAACGGCGACGTATCTGCGCCGACCCACCGCCCCGGCAACAGCACACCGGCTAGCATCCCGACACCACCGACTGTTATAGCCGTACGTCGGCTGTATACCCGTCGCGAACCACCTTGCTGCACGATCCGACCACCCCGATGTGACGAGATCCTCGGCAGCCACCAACCGGCCACCATCCATACAAAATAGTACGGTAAGCGGTGGTTCGCGTGGGTGGGATTACCGAGATATGCTGCGCCAGGCCGAGGTAGCCGCTGGTGAGGTGGCAGGCGCGCCCGAGCCCGCGAGCTGCGTGAGCTGCGTGAGCTGCGTGAGCTGCGTGAGCTGCCCGAAAGTACGGCGCTACTGCGGTCTCCAGCGCGAGCATCAACGCGATCCGAGCGTGTCGCAGCCCCACCCCGCTCGTTGATCCGACCTTGGCGCGGGGATGCTTCTTCACGCAGCATCACGGCAACAACGGCACCGACACCGCGCTGTTGATGGAAAAAGTCGTCGAGGATCTCGGCGAAGCCATCAAGGACGCCAAGAACCGGCTCGGCTACGCCAAGGCGGTGCTGGTGGGATGGAGTGGCGGCGGCACATTGTCGGTCTTCTATCAACAGCAAGCTCAGCATGCCACTGTGACCGCCGCCCCCTCGGGGGACGGCCCGGACCTGACCAAGCTGGGACTGATTCCCGCCGACGGCATCATGTTGCTGGCCGCCCACGTTAGTCGCCATGGCACGATGACCGAATTGCTGGATCGCTCGATTCTCGACGAGTCTGACCCGTCCAAACGTGATCCAGAACTTGACATCTATAACCCTGACAATCCGAATCAGCCGCCGTACAGCCCGGAGTTCCTCTCCCATTACCGCCAGGCGCAGGTCGCACGTAATCGCCGAATCACCCAGTGGGTCAAGGACAAACTCGCCGAACTCCGAGTCGCCGGCCAACCGCACGATGAATTTGCCCTTCATCGTGCACGGGACCATGGCCGACCCCCGCTGGCTCGATCCGACGATCGATCCCAACGACCGCACTCCGGGCACCTGCTATCTCGGTGACCCGCGGGTGGTGAACATGGGCCCGGTCGGGCTCGCGCGCTTCTGTACGTTACGCGCCTGGCTCTCGCAATGGAGTTACGGCGACGCCCTCGACGCCGGCCCCGATATCGCCATACCTGCGTTGTTGATCGGCAACCTCGCCGACGATGCCTGCACCCCGAGCCACACCCGACGACTGTTCGACGCGATCGGCCACCCAGACAAGGAAATGTACGAGATTCCCGGCGCTAACCACTACTACGCCGGACCTGATCACGGCGCTGCGCTGCGTAACGCGGTCGGCATCTGCACCGACTGGCTACACCGACACCAGTTTCAAGCGTTCAGAGATGATCACGTCGTGGCGGCGATCAGTAAGGAAGAGGTAACCCTCCTCATCGACGTAGCCGACATCGCCGACGGTCACCCCCCTGCGGGCGTCTTCCAAGCATCGTTGAGGTATTCAAAGGGGTAGCCACCCTCGTAGAAGATGTCACCGATTTCGCCCGGTGAGAGTTCATTGCCGTCTTCGTCCAGAATATGTGGCAGGCCCACCATTTACTTGCCCACCGACCCTGGGTGGCGCAGCCATTCTTCGGCGCGGATGAAGGAGATTCCTGCCCCTCCGAGGACCCGTAGTGGCTGGTCCGTTGAGAACTCATTAGCCAGGTCCATACGAGGCTCGGCCGACATGTCAACGTAGGCGGCTCGGCGAACAGCTCAACGTTGAACGGGGAGCTGTCCTGTCCCTCGCGCTCCCGTCATGACGTCGGCTGCGGAGTGATGCCGAATCGCTCGAACGTGAATGTGGCGTCCTTGTCGGCATACAGCGGCGGCGTGCCATCGAAAAACTCTTGCGCCGGTTGACCGTTCACTTCCTGCGCGAATGCCAAGTAGAGAAGCTCACCAGCCTCCTTCGGAAGGTCTTCAACGGGACGAACCATTTCAGCGCCACAAGCGCTGCCCAAATCGGCGATGTCACGGTCCAGGTTCGGACCGATCACCTTGTCCCACAGATGTTCCTGAATCCGTGACCCGACCGGCGTCCTCCACTGCCCCTTCATCCATAGCGTCACAAGGCACGAATTGGAACCGATTTCTTCGATTTTCCAGCCTTCGCTGTGCGGAAACGTGTCGAATTCCCCTCGCACAGTGCTTTCACCCCAAGCGATCTCGTAATCGCTGAACTTGGTGATCCGGCCCATGCGGAGCATGTCCCAGCCGAGGATTCGGTGAAAGATCGGCACGACCAACCCGGCCTTCGGGTGAAGCGCATCGGCCGGACTGCAGTCGATCCCGAGGTGAAACTGGTCGAGCGTCATCGCCCTGCGTAGGTCGGACATGTACTCCCACGCCTGGTCCGCCGAGCAGCCCAGTTCCGCCTGCCGTTCCTTGAAAAGTTGGCCCATGACAAACCCCCAGCTTCACTGTCCGCGTCTCGCGTGTGGACCTATGACTATCTGTGTGTCACTGGACGGAACGGTGATCCACATCACGGGAAACCTAGCAAGAGGCTGAAGCCAGCGCAACAAATGCGGGGTTGGCTTTAGTGTGTTTATAGCGTCTGACCTGTGGATTGGCATCTCAGAGCGGACTGGGGGCACTCGGGCATCGGCACGTCTAATCGGGCGTGGTGCTTCTTGTGATCCACCATCGGCCCGCGGCCCCTAGCCCCACTTCACGCCGCTTGCCAGCGCGTCGTGTCGATACGAATGTGTACTGATAAGCCAGACCACTTGGATGAACGGCTTGCATTTCCTTCAAAGATCGATACGCTGTCGTACGCTATGACCTGGAACACAGACCCGCCCTCAGTCCGGCACGGCCGTGGCGCCAGCCGTGCCGCCGCGATCTTGGACGCGACCCTGCAGCTGCTTGGCGAGAGCGGATACGACCAACTGACAATCGACGCGGTGGCCGCGCGCGCGGGTTCGAGCAAGACAACGATTTATCGTCGATGGCCAGATAAGTCCGCGCTGGTGTGTGCCGCGCTGATCTCGGCGTCGGAGCGGCATCCGGAATTGCCATCGCATGCCACGACTTTGCGTGAGGATCTAATAGCGCTCGTTGCGCTCCTAGCCAAGGTGGCCGTCACTGAGGACCCGGGCGCGTTCGCCAGCCTGCTCGCTGCTGCGCAGAAGGACTCTGCCATCGCTACGGCAGTTCGTGCCACTGCAGTCGAGCCGCGGCGGCGCGACTGCCGCGATGTGATCCAGCGCGCTATCGGCAGGGGCGAACTGCACGATCCGCGGCTAGCCGCTGTCCTATACGAAGTTGCGATCGGGCAGATCATGGTGCGGTTCCTGCTTCAATCCGACGGTTTTAGCGAAGCACAGCAGGTCGATTTCGTCGACAGCACGGTGATTCCGGTACTCAACGCAAACGACAAGGAGAACCGCCGCAATGGCAACCAGTGAACCCACCGTCGAGCAGGTCGAGAATGACATCGCCGAGCTGTTACGTACCGAGGAGATCGGCTCGCTTGCAGTCGTTGGTCCAGACGGCGGACCAGCAGTGTCGATGATGCACTTCGCGTCCGATGGACTCGTCGTCTACCTGCATACCTTTACCTACTCGCGCAAGCACGAAGCCATCGCCCGCGATCCCCGCGTCAGCTACACGATCGCGGCCATCCCCTCCGACGGCTTCTACGGACGTGGAAAATTGCGGGCGATTCAGGTCGAAGGCGTGGCGTCCTTCGTCACCGATCCGGCCGAGATCCAGCGGGCAGTCGCGGTCAGCCGCGAACAATTCGAATGGATGAAGGACATGTCGCTACTCGACACCTTCGACAAAGGGACAGCGCACCATCAGATGTTCATCCGGATCGACCCCGTCGAGGCATTGTGGAACGACAATCGTGTGCGCCTGTTGTGGCGCAAGATCGTGACGTTTACGCAAGACGGAAAGCATGTTGCGGCCCTGTCGCCATATGAGACCAAGCTGAGAACACCGGTCGCCGCCGACGGTGACGGGGGTCCGACTTCGTGACTCTCATTCATGCCAGTGCATGGCTATCCATCTTCTTCGGCGGACTCTTCAGTGGAGCGATCCTGATCGTCGCCGTGGAGCGCGTCAATTTGTGGCAGCGCATGCCCGTCGACCAGTACGTGGTCGACTTTCGGCGAGCGCTGTACCGGCTGGATCCCTTGATCCCAATCATGGGCGTGCTCAGCGGTCTAAGCGCGGTGGTGTTCGCACTGAACAGCGACGGCCGCCCAGCAGTGCTGGCGTGGATCGGTGTCGCATCGATCGCGGTAATCATGATCGCATCTATTTCCCTTGCCGAGCCGATGAATTCGAAGTTCCGGTGCCTTCCTGAAGGACAAGCCCCAGACGGTGCAGAACAGTTGCGGAGCACCTGGCGTCGCTTCCACTTGGCCCGCACCGTCGTAGCACTCGGCGCTCTAGCCAGCCTTGCCGCGGCGGTCACCTAACAGATGCGACCTCCGAATCAGAACGACGACGTCGTCGCTCGACATACCGCTCGGCAGACTGAAACAGCCAGTACGGTAGTCAAGTTGAGCGCACGACGCCGTCGATCGCCCGGAGGCGGCGACTAATCATGACGACGGGTCTCAGCGACACACCAACCCAGGACGAGTCCACCGCCAGAGCTTCCGTCAAGGCTGCGACCGCCCGGCATGCCCTCCGGCCGAATACTGACGGATCGGTCGGGCGAAGCAAAGGTTTACCTCGAATTCTCTCGATTCCGGGGCGATCGCTCGCGACAATCGGGCGCGGTGCGGCACTAGGCGCCAACGTGCTGCGGTACTCAGTCGTTGACACCGTGACTCTGAAACTGCCGGTCGGCGAATTCTTGGTGCAGGCGTGGTTGTTGCTCACGGTGACGGCGATACCTGCTGTCCTGATGGCCATCCCGTTCGGCGGGATGGTGTCGATCGTGTCCTCGGGCTTGGTCAATCAGATGGGTGCAAGCTCCCTGCTGGGCGCGGCGAGCGGCACTGGCGTTGTCCGACAGGGGGCGCCGATCACTGCGGGACTCTTGATGGGTGGCGCTGCGGCGTCAGCCATCGCGTCCGACTTCGGCGCGCGAGCGATACGCGAAGAACTCGACGCCCTGCGAGTGATGGGCGTCGATCCCGTCCGTCGACTCGTGGTGCCACGGTTCCTCGCATTGGTTGCGATCGCGCCAATCCTGATCGTCGTGATTCTGGTCTCGGGCACGACGGCGTCCTACATCCTGGCCATCACGCTGAGCGACGTCACTCCTGGCAGCTTTTGGCAGTCATTCGGCCTCTTCGCACAACAGACCGATGTCTGGTTCGCGATAATCAAGACCCTCGTGTTCGCCGCACTGGTCGCGATCATCTCCTCGCTGCGCGGGATGGAGGCCACCCGCGGACCACGCGGAGTTGCCGACGCCGTGAGCTCCTCGGTCGTGGTCAACGTCATTTTCATCGTGATCGCCAACCTCGCGATCACCCAGCTCGAGGTCATGTTCTTTCCGACGGTGGTCGCATGATGGCTGCCCCGTCAACGTTGGCCAGCGCGCAATGGTTGTCCCTGCAGCCAATTCGGCGACTGTCGATGGAAACTGGCCAATGGATGCTCTTCATTTGCCAGACCCTGTGGTATCTCCCTCTGACGGTTCGTTGCTATTACCGGCAGACCTTGCAAGCGATGAACGATCTGGCCTGGGGCCGGGGCTCACTCATCGTTGACGGGGGCACGATCAGCGTATTGCTTATTCTCGGTGTCGCCGTGGGCGCCTCGGTAGCCATCGAGGGCTTCGCGATACTGAACCTCATCGGTTTTGGCGCGCTGTCGGGCATCATCGGCGGCGTAGGCACTGTGCGCGAGATCGGTCCTCTGGTCGCAGGTATCGCGTTCACCTCCCAAGCGGGCTGCCGCATGACGGCGGAGATTGGCGCAATGCGCATCTCCGAGGAGATCGACGCAGTCGAGGCACTTGGCCTTCGCCCCATTCCGTTCGTGGTCGGGACGCGACTAATTGGCGGCCTGTTGGTTGTGATTCCCGGATATCTACTTACGCTTGTTGCTGCATTCTTCGTCCAGCACCTATTCATCACGATCTTGTACAACCAGCCGGGCGGCACGTACAGCCACTACCTCAGTATGTTCCTCACGCCGGAAGATCTCGCTTACTCGACGATCAAAGCAAGCGTGTTCTGTGTCGCGGTGACACTGATCCATTGCTATTACGGATATTTCACTTCGGGCGGGCCGGCCGGAGTCGGCCACGCCTCTGGCCGGGCGGTACGCGCAAGCCTCGTCATGGTGATGGTCCTAGATTTCACTGCCACCGTGGCACTTTGGGGCATCCAACCACAATTCGTGTTTCGAGGTTAGCCAAATCATGCTGCTCAGAGGGTCGCAGGAATCCCAGGAACGGAGACTGACGCTTGCCGGCGCCGCGGTGGTGGTCTGCGCCATCGCCGCCGGATTCGCTGTGACGACACATCCATTCGAGAACCCGAAAACTGAAGAGTTTTCGGTCGCCATCGATACGCCCTTCGTTGGCCAAGGCGTGCGCGCGGGCACCGCGATAGTCATGCATGGCGTCCAGGTTGGCGTCGTCACATCGATCTCCAGTTTGCCTGGTGGCGGCGTACGGATGCTCAGCGGCCTGAAGAAGGTGCCGGCGGCCGGACTCACCGACTCGATGAAGATCGAGTTCAGGCCTGTCAATTACTTTGGCGTGACCGGCGTTAACATTGTGGCAGCGCCTGGCGGGCAACAACTGCGTGACGGCATGCAGATCAATACCGTGCCGCAAGCGAATGCCACGCTGCAGGCTGTCTTGGCCCGTCTCGGTCAGGTGTCCGTCAGCGCCCTGACTCCCCAGCTGATATCCGTCCTCGACCGCACGGTGCAGTACACCGACGGACTCACCCCCCTGATCGAGACAGTGCTGATCACCACCCAAGCGGTCGCCGATGTCCAAACCGTCTCGACAGAAAGGCTATTGGCCAACGTGACAGGGATGGCCGTGGCGTTCCCCTCCTTTACCGACGCACTGTTGGGTTCGGGCGAGGGCTTCACCGCGGTACCACGTCGATACACCGCGGACGAGTGGGTCGACGGCATTCAAGAGGTGATGCGCGTGGGCTCGACTGAGCTGTTCGGGGGCTTCGGCCGAGTCGAATCCAACTACGTGGACGATCTCCTGCCGGCGATCGAGGGCGTCAAAGCCCTCACCGATCCGATTCCCGCACTATTCAGACCAGACGACTTCTCGACCACCCTGGTCGAAATGCGTACTCGGTTACAGAAGTTGTTCGGCGGCAACGGCGAACAACGCGCACTCCAGGTCAAGATCGTTCTGGACAGCCTTCCCGGCGTAGCCGCCCCCCTCGCCGCGATGGGAGACACACCATGAAACCCAGGGCGGCACTCTGGCGACTGGTGATCAGCGCGGTCGCCGCGCTCATCCTGCTGATCCTGCTCCTGAGTGGCATTTCACAACCAGTCAAGGCTCAAACCCGCAGTTACACAGCCACGTTCACGGACATATCAGGCTTGCATGAGGGAGCTGACGTACGTGTCCGGGGAGTTCTGGCGGGCCGGGTGACCGCGACGAAACTGGAACGCGAGCAGGGGCAGAGTGTTGCGGCCGTGAACTTCACGCTCGACAACAAATATGGCGTGGTCTCCGATACCCAACTCGCGGTCAAATACCAGACCCTGACCGGGTCGCGCTACCTCGACGTCCTGAACCCGCCGGAGAACTACTCGACAGCCAGTCTGGTGACATCGGTTCCCTTGACCCTGACCCACCCATCATTTGACGTGACAAGACTATTCAACGGCCTGCAACCCGTACTCGCGACGTTGAATGCAGACGAATTGAACGCGTTCGCCGCCAACGTCGCGAACTTCTTGTCCGGCGATGGAACCGGACTGGCCCCCGTACTCGACAGCATTCGCAAGCTGACGGAATTCGTCTCGAACCGCCAGCAGGTCGTGTCTACCTTGATGCGGAACCTGGCCGACGTTTCAGATGTCATGCAGGGGCATGGAAAGGACCTCATCCAGATGATCAACGGGATGAACACTCCCATTGACAGCGCTTTGACGGTGTTGGACGAGTTCCGCAAGTCCCAGCTCTACGGCCCGGATTTCGTTGAGCCACTCCAACGTCTCCTGACCAACGTCGGGTTTTCTCCAGACGCGGACATCGACACCGCCATGGACACCGCATTCAACAACGTCGATCGAACCCTCGATGCCTTCAAGCTCATCCCGGTGATGTGGGAGAACATCCCTCCGCCTGCTGAGGCAGGGCAGCCCCAGCCGTGCGCCCGAGGTCGGGCGCAACTGCCGACGACCATGGACGTATTGCTCAACGGACAGCGGGTCGTGTTGTGCAATCGATGAACCCAATTCGGAACCCGACGACTTGGGGTGCGATGGCCCTCGCCCTCATGACAGCGGTAGCGGTCGTCGCGGGCACGCTGTACGTCAGCCCTCCAGGACAGCAGAGCGTCACGTTCTACACCGACGACGCGGCAGCGGTGAGGCCAGGCGACCAAGTGCGCGTCGCCGGCATTCCGGTCGGCGAGGTCAAGGACGTCTCGCTCAGGACCAACGAAGTCCAAGTCCAGGCCCGCGTCGGCGACGAGGTTTTCATTGGAGACAAGACCACCATCGAGGTCCGCATGCTCACCGTGGTCGGCGGGTACTACGTCGACCTCATTCCCCTGGGCGAAGCCCCACTGGGTTCCAGATCCATTCCGCGCGAACGCGTAACCATGCCGTACAGCCTCATCCGGACCCTGAACGACGTCACGAAGATCACGGACAACATCGCGGCGAAGCCGATCAGCGAATCGCTCGACGAGATACAGAACGGCCTGCGTGGCGACAACCTGGATGCCCTGAACGCCGTTGTCACAGCCGGCAACACCATGATGTCGACCATCGACAAGCAGCGCGGCCAGATCACAGCCATCCTGGATCTCAGTGACGAGTACATAAAGCAGCTCGGTGATTACCGAGACGAATTCAAGGCGCTGATCCAGAAGATTGCGATCATTCAGTCGATCCTCGAGATCTACAGCAAGGGCTTCGGCGGTGCTCTCAACGGCCTCGGCGTCGCGATCGAGGCGCTCAAGCCGATAGGCAACTTCTACGGCAACCATCGATCCGAGTTCATCGAGAAGGTCCGTAATCTCCTGGCCAAAGGCCGGCTATGGGTCGATCGCAACGGTGTGATCATCAGAGGCCTGCAAGACGTCCAGCGACACATTGAACGCATCCTCGACGTGCAACAGGCCCCTCCGGAGCTGCTGGCGACCGATCTGTGCATTCCCATGCCGGACGCGCCGTGCTAGCGGCGACTTCGCGGATGCGCGCACTGGGCCGCACGGTCGTGGTGCTCGCCGGTAGTGGCGCCGTCGTTCTGGCCATCAGTTCGTGGACGCCGTTTCGACAGCAGCAGTACATCGACTATTGCGCCACCATGCCTGACGCTGTTGGGCTCTTCGTCGGGAACCCCGTCACTCAGATGGGCTACCAGATCGGTGAAGTACGCGCGATCACTCCATCACTCAGTTCAGTTCGCGTTGACTTCAAAGTCGTCGAAGACCGCCCGTTGCCCGCCGATGTCAGGGCAGTCACCCGATCACCTTCGATCCTCGCCGACCGTGCGCTCGAACTCGTCGGGAACTATGGTTCTGGACGCCAACTGCGCAGCGGGGAGTGCATTCCCCTGTCGAGGGCCGCGACGCCGAAGAGCCTGTCCGAAGTCATCGGTTCGGCAACGAGCTTCCTGAACCAGATCAATGCTCACGATTCGACGAATGTCGGCGATGTCGTCAACGGCCTGGATCAGGCGCTGCACGACAATGGGCCGGCGATCAATCAACTCCTGACGACGTCGTCGTCGGTGCTGGATTCTCCTGACCAAGCAGTGAGCGATATGCGGTCCATCATCGCCAATCTCGTGACGCTGACGTCCACGCTCAGGGAAATCAGCGGGCCACTGAAGGCCACGATGCTCGCCACGTTCAAGACCACGCCCGACGTAGAGAAGGCGCTGGCAACTCCGGTATTCGAGGGTGTGATTCCGTTGGTGACCCTTGCCTCCGACATGGAGGTGGAGCTCGGGGATCAAATCCAAACAGTGCTCAACGATCTGGAGTATGCGGTCCGCAAGGCCAGCGCGCACTCGACCATCATCGCGGATCTGCTCAAACCCTTCCCTGCCATCATCAACAAGTTGGAGAACTTGGTCAACCGCAAGCAATTCAACATCCGATACCGGCCGCCGCTCTACCGTATCGCGACCCCTATCGACGGACTCATCACGTGCGGTGCGATGAACGCCACGAGTCCTGGCAGTTGCACTGACGTGGGAGGGAAACCGTACGCCGTGGATGTCGCCTTGCTGCAGTATGTCCTGACGCAGGCGGCACACCGATGACGCGCCGCGG
Source organism: uncultured Actinomycetota bacterium (assembly GCA_963849055.1). GTDB lineage: Bacteria > Actinomycetota > Actinomycetes > Mycobacteriales > Mycobacteriaceae > Mycobacterium. The sequence goes on along the minus strand of CAWKFI010000004.1, from coordinate 730,944 downwards.
CAGACTCGTTGCGGTTGCACTCGCAGCATCGGTGACCCTGTCTTCGTGTGCCTCAGTGGACGTCAATGCCCTTCCTGCTCCTGGCAATTCGTTTTCGGGCGGCTATCCGCTGGTCATCGAGTTCGACAATGTGCTCAATCTGCCGGCCCGAGCGAAAGTGACACTGGACGGGATCACGGTAGGAATTGTCACCGGCGTCGCCGTGGACCGGAATCACGTCGACGTCACCACGCGGATGGACCCCACCGTGTCTGTTCCGTCCAATATCCATGCCAGCTTGCAGCAGGCCACGGTACTGGGCGACATCTACGTCGCACTCGACCGAATCTCTGACCGAGGGCACCGCGCCGGGTTTGGTGTCGGGTGCGCGGATTCCCTTCGCACAGACTACATCTCCACCTCAACTCGAAGACACGATTGCCCATCTGGCCGATTTCACGGGAAGCGGATCCATCCAACGCATCCAGTCAACGATCATCGGCATCAATCGGGTTACACCTCCCCCGAACGATGTGCGCACGATGGCATCGCAGTTCGCGGCCGATATCACCGATTTGTCGAACAACATCGAGAACGTGGATCTGATGCTGAATGGAGCGGCACAGACCGCGCAGGTACTGCACGACCGGGGGCCAATGTTGAAGACCTGGTTCTCGCCCGAGGGCCTGCAAGGGTGGGCCAACGCGTACGGGTTGTATCAATATGCCGGTACCGCGTATCCGAGTGTCGGCACCATCTATTCGGGTGGGTTTTGGATGGTTCCACTGCTGAGCTCACTGGCGGACGCGGCAGGGGCCGTGCAGAAGTCGAAGTGGGCGTTCGAAAGCGAGGTTCCGCAGTGGCGCAAACTCTTCACGGACTACTATCTGCCGCAAGACAAATATCCGGCAATCAATATCACCTCGATCGTTGGGCCTGATGGCCGCGAACTATCTGGCAACGTCCAAGACGTTCTCAGAATCCTTGGAGCCATGCCGTGATCATCAGGGGTGCACTGTCATTCATCGCCTTCGCAGCCATGATCGTGTTTGCACTCGGTTCGTTCAGATCGATGGGCGTGACCCTGAGTCCGCCTCCCAACCGCACCCACATATCCATGCAGGTGAAGGACATCAGCGGTCTGGTCGTCGGCTCGAGCGTGCAATTACGGGGCGTGCCGATCGGCGAGATCAACAGCATTTCGACGACAATCGACGACGCCACAGTGCATTTCGCGATCGATAGCCACTACAAGATCCCCGTTGACAGCGACATTCGCCTGGAGACCCTATCCGCGCTCGGCGAGGCCTATGTTGAGGTGATACCACGCAGTGACGGTGGGCCCATACTCCGGGACGGCCAGCTCCTTGCCACCGAGGCGATAACACAGCCATTGACCATCTCTGAACTTGCTACGACAGTGGTGCGGGTACTCAACCAGTTCGATCCTGCAGCACTGGAACGCATCGTCAGCGAACTCGATGCGGCCCTACCGAATCCAGCCGAGACCCTGCCCAATCTTGCCAACACAGCTGTGCTGTTGAGAAACGCCGCATCGAGCATGCACGGGAAGGGCCGCGACCTACTCGACAACTTTCAAGCGCTACTACAGAACGCGCAATTCGTTGGTCCGGTGCTCGCCTTCAACGCTCCGTGGCTCATCAAGATGGGCGACGACCTCGCGAGGATGAATGACGCCGCCGTTGTACTACACGATCAAGGTGCGCCTCAGACGCTGCACAACCTCTCGCACCTGGTCGGCAGAATCGAGCATTTCTTGGACCACTCTGGCGGGGACATCAAAGTGCTGATGCAATCGATGCTGCCGTACCTCAATGACACTTCTGGCGCGCTCATGAACCTCGACACTGCACAGGTATTCGGCAACATGCTGGCCGCGGTTCCCGAAGACGGCGCGGTGACTCTCCACGTCACGATTCCCGACGGCGCCGCGCCGACCATCGCCCCCGTCACCGAAACGCCTGCACCAACAGCAACAAGTGGTGGCCGCTAGTGGCAGTTGAGGTAGCGCAGGATTCTGAGAAGGAGCAAGGAAGGGTTGAAGCGTGAACGATCACATTGGCAACGGCGCTGGGCTGAAACCGACTGACACGCAGTCAGACACGACAGACGTGCCACGCCCAGAACCCGAGGGCAATACGGCAGCCGGCGACCACCAGGCTGAGGTATCCGCCAACGAGGTGGAGGGTACGTCTGTCGACTCGACTCGTGCGCAGCGGCGTCTGTCGTTCTCGATAAGCGCACGCAGCGTCGTGTTGACCGTATTGATTGTCGTTCTTGCCGGGGCGCTCTCCACGTTCACCTGGCTCTATTTCGACGCACACAATCAACTCGACGTGCAGGCGCGCAGAGCGGACAACAACGCCCACTCCGAGAAACTGGCACTTGAGTACGCGGTCAATGCCGCAACGATGAACTACCAGGACATCGGTACCTGGAAGACGAAACTGGTCGCCGGTACCACGCCTGAATTGACCGACAAGCTGACGAAAGCGGCTGATTCCATGCAGCAGATCCTGGTCCCGCTGCAATGGACTTCCAGCGCAAAACCCCTTGCCGCGAAGGTGCGCTCTAGCGCCGAGGGCATCTACGTCGTCGACTGTTTCGTGAGCGTCCAAACGAAGACCGTGCAGGCTCCGGATCCGTTGCAATCCACCGCCACTTACAGCCTCACCCTCGACGGCACCAACAACTGGCAGATCACCGACGTCGGCGGTATCGGCGCTGTGACCGGTCAAAGATAGATGCGAACCTTCGCCGGTGTCGCAGCCCGACGTAGCCGCTGGCGTGGAGCTACTTTCGCGGCCATTTTCCTCGGTCTGCTGGGGACGAGTGCCACGTCTGCGCCGTGCACCTACGCCGAGCCAGCACTACCCGCCACCGACGACCAGCTGATTCAGCCTCTACCCGTCGTTGTTCCGCAGCCAACGAACTGGACGCCGAAGTTCCCATTCCCCTACGACCAGACTCGCGATCAAATCACGGCTGCGGACATCAAAGCGGAGAGCGAGATGTGTCAGTGGTACACCGCGCAGTACAAGATCCTCAACGACCAGATCGGCAGGCTGCAATTCAATCGGATCAGTCCCAATGGGACGGACTGGGACTACAGAGTGGACGGCGTTCAAGGGCAAGTCGACGTCGTCACGGCCAACATCGACCAGGCGCTCGACTATCTCGCGCCCCGCGCCCAAGCGCTCACCCAGCGTCAGGACTTTGCCGGGGACAACTATTTCCCGCTCTATCAAGGCCAGGCGTTCTATGGCCTTTGGCAGCAGCTTGCGAACGTCAACAACGGCATCAAAGCTCATCAGGCCGACTGGTTCACCGGGCCCTCCAATCTACGGATGAAGCGGCTCGCCAGTGAGATCAACCGTTCGCACGTGTGCGATTAAGGGGAATGCTGTCGTGCGCCCAAACGCCCCATCTCCGATTGCCGAAGTTCGATCGCCGTTTCCGCGCCCGACGCGATACCCGCAGGGGTACCCCCGATTCGGCGGCTACCGAGGCATCTCGCTGATGAGTGTTGTCATTACCACCATGTCCGTCAGCGTTTTTCATGCGCCATCCGCGTCGGCCGATTTCACCGACAACCTCAGAAGCGCAGTGGCGCAGGCGCGAGGCGGATCCTCGTGCGCGGCGCTGCGACCCGAACCACTTGCCGATGAAGCGGCCGCGATCGTCGCCCATTCAACCGACTCCTACCTCGACCACAACGCACGCGCCGTCCCGATATCAGATCCACTTCCGGTCCTGAAAGATCTCGGGCTCAACGTGGGGAAGGCGAAGTTGCTGCAGGGGGCGGGACAGACTGAAGCCGACGCCATCAAAGTCGTACTGATAACCGGATTTCGGGATCTGCCCGATTGCTCCTACACGTTGCTTGGGATCAGCACACTTCCAAACGAGAATTCCGGCGACTGGTTCCTGACCGTGGCGATCGTGGCAGGTCCTTAGATGACCGAGCCTGCCCGTCGACAGACCACACAATGAACAGAATCTGCGTTCTCGCTACCGGGCTATGCGTCGGCATCGCCGCGGCGGTATCCGTCCCAGCGGCCCACGCCGAAGACAGCGTTACGTACGAAGTCATTTCGAATCAGAGAACCGTGCCCGCGGCGAATGTCGAGTACAACGACGGCTCTGAGCGCAAAGCGTTGCAGCAAGTTCCACTGCCCTGGCGGATAACCGTCAACGTGCCAGAAGCTGTCAGTCCAACAAGGGCAGGAGCCGAAATTCGCGCCGACTGGCGACCCTTCCGCTGGCCGCACGAGTATGTCACCGTCCGCATCTATCGTGGCGACGACCTACTGTGCGAAAGCACCCTCGACGTTGGCAATGCGACATGCTACGGCAGCACGCCGCACCGTAATTTCCCTCAAACTGGTGGCGAGTGACAGTGTTTCAGGCGATGGTCCAGAAGCGAATTCAAGGATGGCGCCGGCTCGCAGCCGTGCTATCCACGGCTTTGGTACTGACACTATTCAGCGGGCCGCACGCAAAGGCGGATCCGGCCGACACACCGATAGCGCCAAATCCGTATCCAAAGGACAGCCTCATCTTGACGGCGTATACCCGTCTCGACCCCCCCGACTACTTTCTGCCAGGTCTCTACGGCGTGTACTTCCTGTCGCCGAGCGGACTCAACTGCGGAATCTGGTTGAGGGGAAGCTTCGGCTGCGCCGGACCACTTCCCGGCGCCGCTGGGGCGGACCACATCGGCTGGTTCAATGGCGATACCAGGGTCCACTACGACTGGGCGATCGCGATCGGATTTCCCGATGCGCAGGCGCAGCGAGTCCTTCCTCCGCGGAGCTATCTGAACTGGAATGAGACGACCTGCGTCGCTATGGCGGACACCAGCATCTATTGCTACCGCGGCATGTTTCGCTTTCTCATCACGCCGAGCGCGACCTACCTCAACGGTTGACGTGTTGTCGAACCGTCGCTGGGCTGATTCACGCTGGACGCGTTGAAGGAACTGCCCGCTGAACGGCAGGATCGGCAGACTTCCCCGAGTCCGTCGTATGCAAGCTTTGTGGAGTACCAGCGGCCGCAACGGTCACAGAGCCTACGTGGCATGATGCCATCCCTTCAGCGCACACCGGCTCGGGTGCTTCCCGCACAAAGTGATTCCGCTCCTCATCCCGCGTTGGACATGTCTACATCCCCGACCTTCGCCAACAACGTCGTCAGCGTCACGCGCTCCGACTCCGACATCGGCTCCATCAGCCGCCGCTGAACTCGGAGAACGCCTTCAACATGTTCACGCAATGTCTCGAGCCCCGCGGCGGACAGAGTCAATTTGTAGCGACGTCCGTCGACCTCATCGCGGATACGGGTAACCAGACCACGATGTTGCATGCGCGATAGGACCTCTGCCGCGGTCGCCCTATCCAGGGAGCAATGCTCGCCTGACGACCGCTGGCTTATCGGCGCTTCGCGATACAACACCAACAGGAGGCTGAATTGTGGCGACGTCAACTCGACTGATACTTCCTCGGCCCAGTACACCGTGTGCAATTGCTGTAGTCGTCGAATGAGGTGTCCGGGAGCCATCTCCAGTCGCAGCGCCGGCACGCTCTTCGGTTGGCCGAGCACCACGTCGGCAAGTGTCGCTTCCCCCGGCGCGCCCGGACGATGGCCCCGATAAGCCGCCTTGCTCAACAATCTCCGAAAGGTTTCCTTCTCTCCAGAACGCAAGGAGCCGAGGAGGCGGTCTTGGACGATTCGAACAGCAGGCACTGCCCGTTGCAGGGCGACGCGGCCCGCCGCTGAGAGACGCGTCAGCATACGGCGCCCGTCGGCTGGATCACGTCTACTGAATACGAACCCACGAGCGCGCAGACGACGCACCACGTCAGTGACCGTGTTCTTGTCCAGCGACATCAGTTCGGCGACGGCGGTCTGGTCGATCTCATCGTGCTGATCGACAACCAGCAGCACACCAAACTGGATGGAGGTCAGATTCTGCTGCACGCACCTCTGCCACAAGCCCGCATGCACCTGGTGTGCGCGCCGAATCAGATACCCGGGGCTCGCTTCCATTTCGGGAAGTCCATCGAAGGCCGATAGCTCCGGCCACTGACTAATCTCAGTCACGCCGACGTACCGGCGTCACCACGCTGGGCGGTTTTGGTCCGCGCTGTGCACCACGAGTCGGACACGCCACAGCGCCGGCCGCACTCACCGACACCGACAGCGTGCCGATTCGGTCGATCTCGACACTGACGACATCACCATGTCCGATCTGACCAATCCCTGCCGGGGTTCCGGTGGTGACGATATCGCCCGGGCGCAAGGTCATCACGGACGAGGCGTAGCTCACCAACTGGGGTACGTCCCAGATGAGATCTGCGATATCGGCGTCCTGCCGCAGCGTTCCGTTCACGGTCGTTCTAAGCCGTAACTTGGCCACGTCCCCCACCTCGTCAGAGGTAATCAGGTAGGGGCCCACCGGGGTGAAGGTGTCGAACGACTTGCGGGTCGATCGGTCCTCCCCACCTCGCATCGTCATGTCGAGGCAGCAGGTGTAGCCCGCCACCACGCTGTGCGCCTCGGCGACGGGAATACAACGTGCGGTCCGCCCGATTACTGCCGCGAGTTCACCCTCTTGATCGAAACGCCGGTCTGTATAGGGCAATTCGACCACGCCACCGTGGCCCAGCACCGATGACGGCGCCTTCAGGAACACACCGAGGGCCTCGATGCCGTAGTCCTCCGACATCTCCTCTTGGTGATCGCGGTAGTTGACCGGCGCCGCGACAATCTTCGTCGGGTCGGGAACGACTGGCAGAAGTGCGACGTCATCGATGCGAACCCGGGGAAGCCGGTCAAGCTCGGCTGGGCTGAAATGGGGCTGCCCTTCGGTGACCTTTAGTAGTTGCCGCATCGCACTGATGCTTGAATTGAGGCCAGGGATCAGAGGGCTCAAATCGACGAGTTCGGTGTCGGAGATCCGCACTCCGACAGTGGCATCCATACCTGGCTGACGAAAGCTGGCCAAAATCATGTGATGACTCCTGAGTGAAATTTGTGTCCAGTCGGACCTGCGCGTTGTGGCCGATCGATGTCATTCATGCCGAATGGCTCGCAGCCTCGGACTCCCCGACCGGTCACCATATTGTTCGATAATAGTACGTATACGAACAAATACATTATGGCCACGCCGACCGGAGTGTCAACGGCACTGCACCAGCTGACAGCGGGTCCCCCCGCAGTCCTAGTCGGCCCGAACCTGTTGTTCTGCAGGACAATTCAGTGGGACCAAAGCCTGATTCAGTACGGCGCAATTGTGGTTCGCACTGGCATTGGCATTCGTGGAGATCGGTTAGCCCGGAGGTAGGAGCAACGACTGCCATGACTTGCCCTCCGAAGCGTCGTGCGAAAGATCCGATTGGGTGTAGAGCTTGCCGTCGGGGCCGATGTAGCGGCCGGTCGCGGGATCATATTCAGCCGCAGCGAGTCCCGGCGTTGGCGCGCCGTCGGGCGCGGGCGCGGCTGAAGGCGCGGGTGGAGGCAACTGCGGTACGCCCTGGCCCGAGAGAGTGGCGTTGGGGTCGCCCTTCCAGTTGTAGCCATCGTTGAGCGGCACGAAGTTTTCGTCGCTTTCACACATTCTCACCGTCGGTGCCCGCTTGCCCGGGACTGTCTGACAGGGGTAGTTGCGGGCACCACGCACGTTGAATGGCGAGTCTTGCGGCACACGGCAATAGAGATCCCCGGCGGGGCGAGCGGGATAGTCCACGTCGCTCTGTGTTCGCTGTTGCTGTGGTGGGAGGAACCCGGTATTGCACACTGGCGGCAGGTTGAGGTTGAGGTTGAAGTCCAGATACAAGCCTTTGTACGACGATTTGAGGTCGTGGTTGGCAACCATCGAACCCTGTTCGGCGGCTACCGCCTGCGGAGCCAGGACCAAAAGCTGTTCGATGGCCGGCTGATAGATCACGCCCACCTGGCCGAGGCTGACGAGGTTGGCCAGCAATAGTGGAAGTGTGGGTTGCAGCCGCTCGAACAATTGCCGGCCCTGGTCGGCCGCCGCACCGCCGCTCTGCAGTATCCCAGCAACAGAGTTGTCGTGGACTGCGAGCTGATTGGTTATCGAAGCCAGGTGTGCCGCCCAGGCATTGATCGATTGGGCGCTGTTTACCTGCGAATCCAAGATCGGCTTGGACTGGTCGATGAGCGTGAGCAGCGAGTCCAGGTTCTTGTCCGAGTCGATCGCGAGCGCAGAGCCACCTTTGACCAGTCGCGTTAGCTCCGGCCCCAAGCCGCCGACCGCGGTGTAGCTTTCGTCGATCGCAGTCTTGAGGTTGTCCTGAGGGATCGCCGACAAGCCGCGGTTGGCCGCGTCGAGTAGTGCGTCGAAATCGGGCGGGACCGTGGTGTCGCGCACCGAGATCACATCGCCGTCTTTCAGCGGCGAGGCATTGCTTTTGACGTCCGGCACCAAATCTACGTACTGCTCGCCGATGGCCGACTGGCTGTGCACCTCGGCACGCAATTGCGACGGTATTTCGTACTTCGAATCCAGCGTCAGTACCACTTGAACCCCAGTGCCACTGAGGGCGACATCTTCGACCTGACCTACGACGGTGCCGCGGTAGGAAACGTTCGCCTGGGGATACAACCCGGCTGCGCGATCGAAGTTGACCGTGACCTCATAGCGTCCGACTCCCAAAAGCATGGCCGGTAAGTCGACATAGCGGAAGGCCATGATCCCCGCCGCCATCAGAGCGATGACGGTGAACACTGCGAGCCGGATCTTCAAACCCCTGGCAAGGTTCATCTCACGGCCCCTGGTCGAAATGGTAGGGCGCGACCAGCGGATTGCCGGCGGTGACAGGGCTCGGAAGCTGGCCGATGGTGCGCCCCCATTGCATTTCCAATTCGGTGAGATTCCCTTCCCACCTGGTACCGGTGAAGAAGGACGAGTCGAGCCGGCTCAAAGTCAGGTCGACGACCATCGTGATGTTGGTGGCATCACCCCGGAAGTACTTTGTCATGGTCTCTTTCGGCCATGGGTACGTCGCCAGCAGGCTCAGCGAGCGCGTCAAAGCCGGACCCGCGTCAGCCAGCGCGCCGAGTGTCGGACCAAAGTCTTGGAATTCCTTCACCAGAGCGGTTTTCGTCTTGTCCACGGAGTCCGCCGCCAAGGCACTGAACTTGCCGACCTGATCGAACGCCTCGACAAGTTGGTCACGGTTGTCACTGAGCACTGCCAAAGCATCGGGAATGGTGCGTAAGGCGTTGTCCACCACTGGCTTTTGCTGTGCGAACTGACCAACTACGTTGTTGAGACTCTCGTTGGCAGCAATGATGTCGCCGGTCTGAGCTTGGACATGACCACTGAACTCGTCGATCCGCTGAATCAGCGATCTCAAGTCCGCTTCGCGGGCAGAAAATGCGGTGTTGAACGCCTGGGTGATCTCCTGGGCCTTCGCCAGGCCACCCCCGTTGAGGAAGACCGAGGCGGCCGCCAATGTCTGCTCGGTGGTGGGATAGGCGCCGGCACGGCTCAGCGGGATCAGCGATCCGCCGTGCAGGTGCCCTTCGGGAACGGCGTCCACGGGCGGGGCCAGTTCGATGTGCAAGGTGCCCAACAGACTCGTCTGCCCCACTTTGGCGGTGGAGTTGGCGGGCAGCGCGATGTCGCCGTTAAGCCGCATCGTGACGAGGGCATGCCAGTCCTGACGCTCGACCTTCGTCACCGTGCCGACATTGACGTCGTTGACCCGCACACGGGAGTTGGGCTGGATGTTTACCACGCTAGGGAGCTGGGCCTGCACGACATACGAACCAGGCCCTTGCCCTTGGGTTCCCGGCAGGGGGAGCGAGTTGAGGCCGCGCCAACCGCAGCCGACGGCAGTTACGGCAACGACGGTCAGGGCCAGAATGAGCCGCCGGGTACGGGGCCCGCGCAAGATCACCGGCCACCGCCGGTGGGCACCATCATGCCGGGCAATCCGGCGCCGGGATCGGTCGAGGTGAATACCTCGGCCGCTTTTGGCGGACTGTCCGGAATGGACGGCTCACTCGCCCCCACCGCGGACGGTATGCTCGGCCGGTAATCCGGCCGCATCCAGTCTTCGCTGTATGTGACCTCATTGGGCCGGGCTTGCGCGTTCACCAGCGGATTCAGCCCGATCGGCAAATTGTTGTATTGGCGGTTCTTGACGATCGGCGCGAGGTACTGAACGCACAGCTTCGCCGACGCCTCGTTGTTGAGCCGCGACGCCGCCTGGATTGCGCCGCACAGGAACGAGATTGGGTTGGCGAAGTTGTTCACCGACAAGATTCCGGTGATCGCGCCGTGAGCCGGCTCGTAAATGTTGTTGACGTTTTGTACGACATTCGGCAGCACATGCAGGGTCTGTCTGACGTCGTCCAAACTGTCAACCAGTGCCTTGGTGACCGACCCCAATTTATCGGTAGTCGTGCCCAAAGCCTCGCGGTTGTCGGCCACGAACCCAGTGACGTCCTTGATCGCTACGTTGAAGTCATCGACGGCGTGCGCGATTTCGTCGGGGTCGTTCGCCATCAACGCGGTGACCGATGCCAGATTGTCGTTGAGTTGGCGCATCAGGTCGGCGCTGTCATGCAGGGCATCGACCAGCGTAGCCAGATTCTTCACGGTGGCGAAGATGTCGGCGCTGTGGTCGCCCAGTGCCGAGACCGCCTGCGAAAGCTTGATGATCGTGTCCCTGATGTGAGCTCCCTGGCCACGCAAATTGTTGGCAGCCGTGTTGATGAACTGCCCCATCGGGCTGACCCCGCCGGGTTGTGTCGGCTGCAGACTGTCTGTCAGCTTCTGCAATTGGCGGCGGAAGTCGTCGAACTCGACGGGCACCGCAGTGCGCTCTTTGGGTATCACCGCGCCGTTAGCCAGAACAGGACCACCCGTATATGCCGGTGTGAGTTGGATCGCGCGAGAGGTGATCAGCTTCGGGGACAGGATTACCGCCCGCACGTCCGCGGGCAGCTTGTACTTCTCGTCGACCCAGAAGCTGACTGCGGCGCCGTCGGGTTGCGGTTCGATGCTCTCGATCGCCCCGACCTTGACGCCGAGAACGATGACGTTGTCACCGACGAAAAGACCATTGGTGTTGTCGAAATGGGCGACGACGGTGGTTCTGTTCGCGTGCCGCGGTGACCACTGCATCACCCCGATGCCGGCGAGAATCGCTAGGCCGAGAACAACTGCCACCATGACCCTGGTTCTGGGGGATCTCATTGTTGCGCTCCATCAGCTCCGGGCGGGATGATCGCGGGTGGGCCCGGCGGTGGCCCCCCCGGTGGCGGCGCAGGCACCGGTTCGACGTAGGGATAGCGCGGGTCGTTCGGATTGCCCGTGATTGCGTCGGGAAGCGAGAGGTTCGGTTCGCCACCCTGGCCGGTCCGCGGGAACGGCACCGGCAGCGCCGGTGTGCCGGGCTGGCCGACCTGCGGATCCACCCGCTCTGATGGCAGGAGAACATTCGGATCGAGCCCCAGATCGGAGAACGCCGCGTCGACGAACGGCTGGACAAACTGGCCAGGCAACAGGTTGGCCACGTACGCCTTGAAGAACGGCCCGGACGACACCGACTCGCCTAGCGACATCGCGTAGGAGTTGAGCAGTTTCAGCGACTCTTGAACGCGCTCCTTGCGGCCGTCGACAATCACCAGCACACCGTTGAGTTTGTCCAGCGCACGATGCAGCTGACCGCGGTTGTCGGCTACAAACCCCGACAGTTGCCGGGAGAGTGCCGAAATACTGCCCGATATCTGGTCCAACGCAGTGCTTTGCGTTTGCAGTTGGGCCAGTAGCGCATTGGTATTGACGATCATGCCGACCACTTGGTCGCTGCGCTGGGCCAGGACGGAGGTGGACTTGCCGGCGTTGGCGAGCAAGTCACGCAGCTGGCTATCTCGTTCGTTGAGCACTTGGGAGAACCGCGCAACGCCAGCTACGGCGTCCTTGAATTGAGGTGGGGTGTCCTTGAAGGTCTGAGACAGAGTGCTCAGCGATTCGTTGAGCTTGTCGGTGTTCAGTGAGTCGACGGTTTGGGCGAGATCACCAAGGGCATCAGGTAATTCGTAGGCTGGTGTGGTTCGGTCCAACGGGATTGGACCGTTGAGTTGGCCGCCTCCGCGCGGGGTCAGCTCCAGAACCTTGGCACCTAAGAGGGTCCTTGCTTTGATTGCAGCTTCGGTGCGATCTCCGAGCGGGATGGATTCGTCCACATCGAACGCAATCCGCACGCGATCTCCGTCCAGCTCGACACCGGTGACCGCACCCACTTGAAATCCCGAAACCTGCACCGGCGCACCCGAGTCGATCCCGTTGGAGTCGGCGAAATACGCCGAGTGCGTTGTCTTGGCAGCAGTGAAGAACGGGAGTCTGTCATATTCCAGCGATCCCGCTACGATCGCCGCGACGATGGCCACGCCGATCAGGCCGATGATCGCCAATCGGCGCTGTGAGTGGGATTTCATTGTGGTGAGCACCTGCCTGTGCTCTGGCCAGCGACTTTCACGTACACCGGTTGGCCACCTTTTCCATTGACTTTGAGCACGGCGTCGCACAGGTAGAAGGTGAAGAAATCGCCGTACATGCCCTGCCGGGCGAGCACCTGATACGCCTGCGGCAGTGTGTTGAGGAAGTCGTCAAAGTAGTCGTGGTCGGCAACCACAATGCTGCTGACACGATCCAATTGCGCGACAGTATCTTTGAACGGCGCTCTGATCTTCGACAGCAAGTCGGCGATGGATGCCGCCGCGGCGTTGCCGTAGGCGAGGGAGTTGCTGAGATTGTCCTTGTGCTCGGCGAACCGACTCATCAGCGCCGAGAACGACGTGATCGCCTTGTCGAACTGTTGGCTTTGGTCACCAACCGAACCGAGCACTGTGTTGAGGTTGTCGATGACCTCCTTGATGAGGTCATCGCGGTCTGCGAGGGTATTGGTCACTACGGCGGCGTGGTCCAGGAATGCGCCGACCGCAGTGCCTTGATCCTGGAACGCGGTGATCAGCTGCGCGGACAGGGCGTTGACCTGAACCGGATCCAAGGCGCGGAAAAGCGGTCGGAAGCCGCCGATGAGCGCGTCGAGATCGAGTGCTGGTTCGGTGCGGTCGATCGGGATGGTCGCTCCGGCGCTGGCCCGGGGCAGCCCGACGGCGCCCTGCTGCAATTCCAGATATCGATGTCCGACCACGTCTTCGTAGCGGATCGCGGCGCGAGTCCCCTGCGTGAGACCCACATCCTTGTCGGCGGTGAAATCTGCCACGACGACGGTGTCCGGACGTATCGAGATGTGTTTGACCTTGCCGACTTCAACACCGGCGATACGGACGAAGTCACCGACCTTCAACCCACTGATGTTGGTGAATTCCGCCGAGTACTGACTCTGTGGCTCGTAGCGGACCCTGTCGAACACCATGAACAAGGCGTAGGTCGACAATGTGCACACCGCAGCGAAGACGGCGAAGCGCCAGACAGCGCCTACTAGGTTGTCTTTCATAGCGATGGTCCTTTGTCGATACTCATGGCGCGATGGGTTGCGGGCTCTGGGGTGCCGCTTCGCCAGGCGGCAGCGGGTATAGCGGAGCGCCATCGGATCCGTACAACGGCGCGCCATATGGCGGCGCACCGGGGTAGGGCACTGGCCCGATAGCGGGGTCGTGAATACCGCGAATGCTCGGCGGTTGCGGTATTCCGCGGGTGACCGGTAGCAGGTCCAGCCACCAGGGTTCGCCGATACCCGGGTTCGGTCGGATGTCGACGCCGGTGCCCCAGCCGGTGTTGGTCACCAGCTGGCGCACCGGGTAGTTCTTGCTAGCGTCGGGGAGAGATCCGCATCCTGGTTTGCCGTTTGGGCCGCCCTTCGCGGCAACGATCGGAAGGTTCTCCGGGTACCGGTATGGGTCATCGCCGAACAGGAATGCGTCGTCGAGGATGAGTGAGCGACCGTCGCCGCCGAAGACCTGGTAGCCATCCTCGTCGAGGAACTTCTTGGCACCGATGAGGGTACACGCGTATTCCGGGCTGTACTTGAGCAGCAGGTTGGTCGTTGGCTCCAACACATTCACCGCACTAACGAGATTGGCCTCGTTGGGTGCCAGCAGATCGATGCCGGCCTTCGAGACACCAATCATGCTGAGCAGCAACGCATCCAGATCTTTGGCGTGGGTGGTGATGGTGGCACTTGTTGTACTGAACGCCTTGGCGGAGGCCAGCAGGTCCGAAGCGCCGGAATCATAGGCGTCGGCAGTACCCTTGGCCGAGCGCAGATCCTCCAACACCGTGTCCATCCGGGGGTTGATCTCGCCGAGCACATGGTTGGTGGCCGATGTCGCTTGGCCGATTTGTTCTCCCCGACCACGCACGGAATCGGAAATTGCGGTCAAAATAGCGTTCAGTTTTGGTGCGTCGATCTTGTCCAAGACGTCGACGAGGCTTTGGAACACCGTGTTGACTTCGGTACTCACGTTGCGCGCCTGAAGCACGGCTCCAGCCGAGACATATTGCGCGCTAGGCTTATCGGGGTAGACGAGGTCGACGTACTTGGCGCCGAAGATCGTGGTGGAGCGGATCTGCGCTTCGATGTTCGCCGGGATGTGACTGACCTCATCCGGGAAGAGATCCAGCTTCAGGCGCACCGGGTTCGTGCCGGGCTCGATGCCTGCGACCCGGCCCACCGGTACGCCGCGCAGCTTTACTTTAGCGCCGGGTTCCATCACGAGGCCTGATCGGTCGGCGGCCAGAGTAACAGGGACCGTGGAGGTCAACGCGCCGGCGAACATCGCACTACACACCCACAGGAAGGTGGCGATCACCGCAACTAGCGCGCTAGCCCACCACCCCGGATGAACTCGTGTGAGAACGGTCGATGTGCCCACGGCGCTCAGCCCGACAGGTTGAAATTGCCCGACTGTCCGTAGACGGCCAGGGAAACGAACACAGTGAGCACGCCGGCCGACACCAACGAACTGCGTACGGCGCGGCCCACGGCTTCGCCGACGCCGGCCGGCCCGCCTGTGGCGGTGAAACCGTAGTAGGTGTGCACCAGCATGATGACGGTCGCCATCGATACCGCTAGCAGGAATGACCAGATGAGACTCATCGGGTACAGAAACGTATCGAAGTAGTGGTCGTAGACCCCGCTGGACTGTCCGTAGACCACTACGGTGCACAGCCGCGCCGAGACGAAGGCAGCGAGCACTGCAACGCAATACAACGGAACGACCACGACCACTCCGGCGACCAGACGAGTCGCCGCAAGGTACGAAATCGCGCGGATTCCCATGACTTCCAACGCGTCGATCTCTTCGTTGATGCGCATCGCGCCCAATTGCGCGGTGGCGCCGGCTCCGATGGTGGCCGCCAAAGCAATACCAGAGGTGAGCGGGGCAGCCAGACGGACGTTGAAATACGCTGAGGCGAACCCGGTCAGCGCCTCCACACCGATGTCGGCGAACTGGTTGTAACCGATCACTGCGGCGAGCGCACCGGTCGTCACGGTGAGAAATGCGACGATCACCACGGTTCCGCCCACCACGGCCAATGCGCCAGTGCCCAAACCCATCTGGGCGATGAGCCGCAGCAGCTCGGTGCGATAGTTCAGCACGGCGTCCGGGGTCGACGCGACGGTTCTGGCATAGAACTGCGCTTGCTCACCAAGCCGATTCCACCCGGCAACCCAGTCGCCGGCCTTCCTGGTCAGCCGCGGCAACCGCGGCGCAGCGACGGTCATCCCAGCGTGACCTTTACGCCGACGGCCGTCGCGATGATGTTGATCGCAAACAGCGCTACGAAGGTATAGACCACCGTCTCATTGACGGCGTTGCCGACCCCGGCGGGGCCGCCTTTGACCGAAACTCCCTTGTAACAGGCGATCAGGCCGGCAGCCAGCCCGAACAACGCTGCCTTGACGAGGGCCACCAGCAGGTCAGGCATACCGGTGAGCACGGTCATTCCCGCGACGTAAGCCCCCGGCGTCACGTGTTGGACATACACCGAGAAGAAGAATCCACCGACCAGTCCTACGGTAATCACCCACGACGACAGCAGTATCGCGACCAGAGTTGCCGCGAGCACCCGTGGGACCACCAGTGCCTGAATGGGATCCACGCCCATCACCCGCAACGCATCGAGCTCTTCACGGATGGTTCGGGCCCCGAGATCGGCACACATGGCGGTCGCTCCGGCACCGGCCACCACGAGGACGGTCACAATGGGACCAACCTGGGTGACTGTCGCGAAAGCGGCAGTGGTGCCACAGAAGTCAGCGGCCCCGAACTCCAACAAAAGAATGTTGAACGTAAATACGACCAGAACGGTGTACGGCATCGCGAGCATCAAAGTGGGCAACAGCGAGACTCTTGCCACGAACCAGGCCTGAACGAAGAACTCGCGCACCGCAAAGGGGCGCCGAGGGAGCGCCACAAGGACGTCCCACGCCATGGCAAAGAACCCACCGAGCGCAACCGCGGGCCGTGAGGCAGTGGTGAGAACGGTCATCTACGGCCACTGGACATAACAGCAATACCGGGACTCGTGCACCACGGCCACCTTGTTCGAAACATGCGTCTTGACCGCCTCGGAAATTGACCATGCTGATTTCCCTCAGACAGAGCTTCACCGTGATGCCCGCCACTTGTCAAGGGATTCATAATATTGAACACTATGAATTATGCCGATCAATCGGATGGCGGTCCGCGGGCGACGCGATGCGGTGCGCCGCTGCCACACACGACCGGCACAGCTGGCACCCCGACAACGCCGGCGCTGCCTCCTCGCACTCGCAAACACCAACGGGGATCAGCGTTTTCAGCGGCGCAGAAACGCCGTAGAAATGCAGCTGACGGGGACGCTCCGCGCGCAGCGGCTGCCCCGCAGCGGCGCGGCGCCCTTGCTCGCAGGTGCCGCGGCTCAGAAGCCGGCGAGCGGTACCCTGGCGGAGCTGAGCTTGACGGGAAGATGACCTCATGACGACCGAACCGCCGGCACTGCGCCGCGCCCACTGGCAGCGCCAGCGCATCGACCGCGGCCACACCCGACCCGAACAAGCCGCCACCGTGCTGGCCGAAATGGCCACCGCTGCCGAACCGGGCGAGCGACTCGGAACCAAGGACGAGCTGCGGTCAGCCTGCGGGGTTTCGGTCGGTACCTTCAACGAAGCGCTACGCATCGCCCAAGCCCGCGGGCTGGTGACCGTCCGCTCGGGTCCCGGCGGCGGACTATTCGCGAGTCGACAGTCAGCCATGGTGCGACTGGGCAATTCGATGCTGGCCCTCGATGACGACGCTGCGTCGGTGGAAGAGGCGGTCAGGTTGCGTAACGTGCTGGATCCGCTGCTGGTCGAGGACGCTCTCGCACATGTCTCGGCGCATGGCGTCACCGAACTGCGAACCGCACTCGAGCAGATGAAGATCGCCGCCGATGGAGGCGACGACACCGCGTTCGTCCGCGCCAACTGGGAGCTGCATGCGCGGATCGCGGAGATCAGCCCAAGCGCGATGCTTCGCTCGATCTACCTCAATCTGCTGGAGATCATCGAGTCTCACCTGCTCGCGGTTCAGCCCTACGCCGACGAACCGCTGCGCGAGTACATTCACGATCGCTACGAGCTGCATGCGGCGCTTGTCGAGGCCATTGCCGACCGCGACCCACGGGCGCTGGCCCTCATTCGAGAACACAACACCACTGGGCCCGGGACTGCTGCGGACTGAGCACTCACCGCCGAGCACACCCATCGGCGACGCTTCAGATGGTGACCGTGACGCCATGCTCGAGAACCACCAACTCGCACTCTGCGGGTCCCAGATTGCGCAGCAGTCCGTAGTGCAGATCCTGGTGAATCTTCGCCAGCCCAGCCTGATGGATGGGAATGACGACCCGCGGCTTCACTCGGCGCACATAGTCGACGGCTTCGCCGATCTTCATCCAGGGTCCACCGACGGGAAGCAGCAGGATCTCGACCGAATCGGGCGCATCGAGAAATGCATCTCCCGGGTGCAATGTATGCCCGTCGACCAGGTACCCGTTGTTCGTGATGTTGGGCAGATCGCAATGTATGACTGCGTGCTCGGCGGCGAGCACGTCGATGCCGATATCGCCGGCTGAGATCGTGTCGCCCTGCCCGCGCACCTGATGGTCGACCGCATGCTCGGCCAGTGCCGCTGCACTCGCCTGGTCGGCGGCAATCGTGACACCAGGATTGGCATCGACCAATGCCGGCACTCGATTCATGTCGATGTGGTCAGGATGAGAATGGGTGAACAGCACCGCATCGAGGCCACGCAACGATTCGAATCCTGTCGAATACGTTCCTGGGTCGATCAGGATCCGCGTCGCCTGCGGAGTGTTGAACTCCAGCAGCACACAAGCGTGCCCGAAATGAGTGATCTTCACGTGGTTACCTCCGCTGAGTTGGGTGATGGCCGGATCAGAGCCAGGCCGGCAAGGCCGGTAACGCGTCCGCCGAGCTGGTCAGGTCGTGACCCGACGTTCGGCCGATCAACCACCCAAGCAGGTGTGCCTGCGCACCCTTGACGTCGCCGACGGGCCCCGAGCCGATCTCGGTGACTTCTCCGGTATCGGTGGCCTCGATGCGCAACGACGGCCAATCATGTTTGTTCCGCGCCGAATCGACGACGTCGCGAAGCAATGCACAGACGAGGTCCGGCGGCAGGTCGTCCAATGAGGCACCGAGATCGACGTGGTGGATGGCGACCTCACGCAGCCGCAGCCACGGGATGGTCGCTGCCGGAATCGTCCGCCCCTGCGCGGTGACAACCTCGTGATCCCAGTCCGCCGCCCCAAGTTGTTCGGCCGCGGCCTGCAGCCGCGCCGCACTGTCGATGACGTCGGCCAGAATCACGCCGGCGGGCCGGAGCGCACCGATGTTGATGTCGTCGGCGCGCTGCTGCTTCGATTGGTACATCGGCGTTTCCACACCCGTACGCGCCCAGTACAGCAGGTTGCCCAAGGCATCGGCGTTACGGGCGATATGGGTCAGCAGATGCGCTAGTGACCATCCAGGCAAGGAGCTGTCGGCGGTGAGCTCGCTGTCCCAGAACATATCCACTGTGGCGAACAGCCGTTGCGTCTCGGTCTGCAGCCACGGCTCCACGGCACCGCGTTCAGGCGACATGGGCTTGTTCCGGTTGGCAGACGTTGCGGCACTGACCCAGCCCCGTGATGGTCGTGGTGACGATGGCGCCCGGAGTGAGGTAGCGGCGCGGATCGCGGGCATGCCCCACTCCCCCCGGGGTTCCCGTGGCGATGACATCACCGGGCCGCAGGGTGATGATCGTCGACAGGTACGACACCAAGTCGACCGGAGTGAACACCAGGTCGTTCAGTGCCGCCGACTGGACGACCTCCTCTCCGACGCGACCTTCGATGGTCGCCGAGGAGATATCGAATTCGTCCGCAGTCAGCAGATAGGGCCCCAGCGGTGTGGTCGACTCGAAGTTCTTGCCCTGCAACCACTCCACGGTGCGGTACTGCCAGTCGCGGGCGGTGATGTCGTTGAGCACGCAGTATCCCGCGATCGCCGCCTCTGCAGTGGCCTGGTCGGCGTGGCGGGTCGTGGCACCGATCACGACGGCAAGCTCGGCCTCCCAGTCCAGTGCCTGCGAAGCGCCAGGAATAACGATGTCGTCGTTGGCGCCGATCAACGTGTCGGTGAATTTGGCGAACAGCGTCGGGTACTCGGGCAGCTCGCGGCCCATCTCCAGGATGTGGGAACGGTAGTTGAGACCGACGCACACGATCTTGTCGGGGCGGGGTATCAACGGCGCGAAGTCAAGTCGATCCGCGTCGTGCCTAAGACCGCGTGCCTCGCGGGCAATCGACTGCCAGTCCGGGTCGGACAGCAACGTACCGACATCTTGGTGTCCGGTCTGGATCGCGCTGCCGTCGTCGAGACGGACCGCGGCGGTACCAGTGGCGGTGCGAATGGTGGCCAGCTTCAACGGGCAATCCTTTTGTTGAGGTGGAGGCGTTCAAAAATCGGTTGGTCACTCATCCGGAACAATGTCAGCTCGGTAGTCGCGCTGAGAGTGTGTTCGCACCACGACGGCACCGCGATGACGTCGCCGTGCACGAGCGCGCGCTGCTCGCCGTCGAGCGTCACCGAGCCGGCACCGTCGAACACCTGCCAAACGCTGGAGCCGGCTTCACGTACGGTCAGCGTCGACGAGCCAGCGGCGATCCGGTGCATTTCCGTGCGAATCGTTGGGAGAGCGTCACTTCCGGTGCCGGGGTGACTGAACCGGATCGCGGCGTGGCCGGGCGACACGACCCCGGGATAACCCTCGGCCTGGAGCTCCAGCTGGGCACGCAACGCCGCGTCGGTATCCTCCCAGCGGTAGGCGGCCAGGGGCGAGTAGGGCGGCTGCTCGTCGACCGCCGAGACGGGTACCAGACCCGGTTGGCCCCAGAGCCGTTCGGATCGCGAAAACCGCGGGGTCGATTGCTCGCCGACGTCGTCGCTGCCGAACTCGAAGAATTGCGCATCGATGTGTGCGCAGAACGGAACGTCGAGACCGTCGAGCCACGCCATCGGGGCATCGTTGGGGTTGTAGTGCCCGTGGAACTGCCAGCCCGCGGTGATCAGCAGATCACCCCGACGCATCGCCACCGGGTCTCCGTCCACCACGGTCCAGACCCCTTCGCCCTCCAAGACGAAGCGAAATGCGTTCTGGCTGTGCCGGTGTGGGGGCGCAACCTCACCTGGTCCGAGGTACTGGATGGCCGTCCACAAAGTCGGAGTGGCGTAGGGCATCGGGCTCAGCCCGGGGTTCGCGACCGCGATGGCGCGGCGCTCACCGCCACGTCCCACCGGGATCAGTTCGCCGGCGCGTTGGGCAAGCGGATACAGGTCGGTCCAATGCCAGACGTAGGGCACCGCAACGGGTGTGGGTGCCGTGGGCATCAGGCCTTCCCGGATGGTCCACAACGGGATCAGCCCTAGGGCATCGAAATCGCGATAGAGCCGCGCTTCCTCGTCAGTGTCAATCGACGTCATCGTTGCTCTCCTCTGCTCATCCGGACGAGGTACTGCCAGCCGGCGTTGAGCTGGCCGGGGTTCCAAATCTGCTCACGCTTGAATGCCGCTTCGGCCGGATCCGACCAGCGCACCGGCCCTCCGGCGGCCATGGCCAGCAACTGTGTGCGGCAGGCACGCTCCAGCAATACCGCGTACATCACCGCAGTCGCCGGGTCTGGGCCGACCGTCACCGCACCGTGTTGCGGCATCAAAATCGCCTGCGCGTCCCCCAATTCCCCGGCCAACGCCCGGCCCAGGTCGCGATCGGCGATCAGGGCGCCAGTGACACCGAAGCGCGGTAGGCCCTGTTCGAAAACCACGGCGTCATGAGAGATCGCGCGCAGTTCGACGTCCAGTGATGCGAATGCGCTCAATGCGGGAGCGTGGGTGTGCACCACCGAATTGACATCGGAACGGGCCGCCATGATCTCGGTGTGGATCGGGTACTCCAGATGCCGCGGACCCACACCGCCGGCGACCGCACCATCGGGGGCCACCAGAGCAACGCGTTCGGCTGTGATCTCCTCGAATCCCCAGCCGGCGGCCTTCATCCAGACACCTTGGCCATCGGGGTCCCGGATCGAGGCGTGACCCCACACCATGTCCGACAATCCCGCGGCTGCCAATGCGCCACTGGCATCGACTACCTGTGCGATCGGATTCTCCACCGCTACACCAGCTCCGACCGATAGAGCCAATCGAGATCGACGTAGTGCTCGGCCGAGCTGCGCGCGAAGACCCGGTTGCGAAGCGCGGGCACGATCGCATCGGTGGCATGCCAGATTTCACCCCAGGCCCGGGCCACCCGCTGAATCTGGGCGGTCCGCGGCAGCCGGTCCTGTTGATAGCCCGCAAATGCCTCGGTCGCGTCGCCGTCGAATTTGACCATGTACCTCGCGAGAGCGCCGGCATCTTCGATCGCCTGACAGGCTCCTTGGGCGAGGTACTGCAGCATCGGATGGGCTGCATCGCCAAGCAGCGTGATCCGCTCGGTGGTCCAATTATCAATGGGTACGCGGTCATACATCGGCCAACGGCGTTCGCGCTTGAACAGCGTCACCGACGAGCGCACCTGCTCGCAGGCAGTGCCGAAATGCTGATCGAGCTCATCGGGAGTGCCCCAGTCGCCGTCTCGCTCCACGCCAGGGCGGTACCGGTCGCTGCGGAAGACGGCGACCTGGTTGTAGAGCTCGCCGCCACGGATCGGGTACTGCACCAGATGCTTGTTCGGTCCGATCCAGATGAACTCCGCTTCTTGGTCGACCGGCAGCGGCAGGTCAGCTGGAGCAACCGCGCCACGGTAGGCAACATATGCCGAACAGACCGGCTGATCATCGGAGACCAGCCGGCGCACCCTCGACCACAACCCGTCAGCGCCCACGACGGCATCACAGGAATAGGAGGTTCCGTCGGCGAATTCGACACGTACCGAGTCCTTTTCTTCGATGACATCGGTGACGGCCTTGTTCGACTCCAGGGTGATCCGATCGTCGGCGCGGCAGGCAGCCACCAAGATGTCCAGCAGATCGCCTCGGTGTAGCACGGTGTAGGGATAGCCGTAGCGGTTGATGAACGGGTCTGCTAGATCCACGGTTGCCAGTTGATCAGCAGTGTCGATGTCCAGGAAGACCAGCGACTTCGGGCGAACGGACACGTTGTCGATCTCGGAGAGTAGACCCAGTTTGTCAAGGATGCGAATAGCGTTGGGAGCCAATTGGATTCCGGCTCCAATTTCAGTGAACTCTGATGATTGTTCCACTAGGTGGACGGGGAAACCGGCGCCGGCCAGTGCCACGGCCGCGGTCATGCCGCCGATGCCGCCGCCGACGATCAGGATGGGAATGTTCATTCACTTGGCCTTCGTGTGAGCAGCGACGGTGGGAGTGTCGGCGCCGACCGGACCCAGGGGGCCGGCGCCGCCGGGGTCGCCGAGGGGGTGGTCACGTCCGGGTAGCGGCTCGTCGAAGAAGCGGGTGTTGTCGTCAAACGACACCGGGTCGTCGCCTGCCTGGTCGGGCTCCAGGATTGCGTCGACCGGACATACCGGCATACATGCGCCACACTCGACACATTCGCGCGGATTGATGTAGCGCTTCGTCAGCCCCTGGTAGATGCAGTCGACCGGACACACTTCGACGCAGGACCCATCGAGCTCGTCGATGCAGGCCTCGTTGATCACATACGTCACGAGTTTCCCCTTAGCTCCACATGACTGACGCGGCACTAGTTGACGAACCGACGTCGCGGTAGGCCCGCTCTGCGGCTGGGTGTAGCGGAATGGGCGTCTTCGCCATCTCAACGGGGTCGATCGGAATCACCAGCGGTGACCGTTCTTGGGGCAGCATCGCGTACTGCGCCTCGAGTGCCTGGCGGGTGCGGATCATGCACCAGGTGATCAGGTAGGCCAGATCGTCGTCGAGGTCGTCGCGACAGAGCAGGATGAAGTCGGCGAAGTCCAGCGCGTGCAGATCCTGCTGCAAGCCCGGGAGGTATCCGGCCGGGACGATGGCCTCACCCCAGCCGTGTTCGGCGAAACCCTTGAACACGTCGTCGCCCCAGTCCAGGTAGCGCACAGGGCGATTGGCGGCGATACGCTGCCACCCCGGTGTCATGATCGCCTCCTGGATCAGGACGTTCGCACTGCCGTCGGCGAAGTGCTGCAGCCCCGGGAAGGGGCGTTCGTCGTAGTCGAACCGGGCACCTCCGGCAACGAGCACATCGGGGTCCACGCCGGCGAGCCGCAAAGCGGCATGGGCAGCGAAGCCCACCATGTTGACGCCGTCATCCGGGCAGGTAGCGACCACGAGCCGATCGGCGACGCTCGCGAGATCGGCGACACTGTGCACCGGCAGCTCAGCGTCTACGGCGATGACCAGCCGATCCCGGTGCGGGAGCCGACCAAGCGCACGCAGGAAGGGCTGTGGTTCGGCGTCGGCGAGCATCGCCCCCGAGCGGATGAGTGCAGACGATGCGGCGGGCGTCACCGCGGCCACATCGGCTTCCCGTGCGGCCAGCGCAACCGCCGCATCGGTACTACCCCGGCCGGACCAGATCGCGAACCGCGAACCGGCCGCCACCCGGTCGCCAACTTCCTGGGCGAGCCAGCCACAGATGCGGGTCAGATTCGCCTGACCCCAGTCACCCCGGAACGCCAACGTGATGACCTGATCAAGGCGAATCTCACCATCGGCTCCCGTGGAAAGGCCCGTCACTGATTGGCCATTGCGGAGACGGCGGCCGCATCGACGGCAGCGTCGATCTCGTGGATTGCGTCGTAGGGAAAGCCCACCCGTTCGAACTCTTCCCGCACATCGTCCGCACTGGCCGCTTCGTAGAGCGTGAAGATCGCTCCGCTGGTGGTGTTGGCAAACAGGTTTTTGAAAGTGGCATGCACGTTCTTGGCCACCTCTGGCGCATAGGCCCCAATCTCCTGCTCGGAGAGACCGGGGGCTTGATGTGTACTGAGAAAGAGGGCCATTATGCGCCTTTCGGTGTCGCTGTACGGAACAGTGTCCCGCAGAATGATGGCATGGGTGGCTGTCACATTGCAAGCCTTCTCGGTCCAGAGTGCGTCGTTGGGATACCGTGCACGCGTGGAATTTTTCCTCGGACTGCGCCAGCCCATCGCAGGTTGCATGCGGCGGGGATGCGGCGATGCCTGAGGAGCCGGCAGCGGACCGGCCCGCGAGCTTGATTGGTGCGGTCGACAACGTGCTGCGCCTCCTCGCGCTCTTCGAGACCAACAAAGTCATCCGCGTCAACGAGGTGAGCCGCGATATGGGGTTGTCGCGGTCGACGGTGCACCGCATGCTCTCGACGCTGCACTACCACCGGTTCGTAGAGCAGGACGACCTATCGCGTGCCTACCGTGCCGGGCCGGCTCTCGTCGACATCGGCCTGGCCGTGGTCCGAAACATGGATATCCGCGTCATGGCTCATTCAGTCCTCGTCGACTTGGCCGAGGAGACCGGCGAAACGGTGCATCTTGGCCAGTTGCGCGGCACTGACGTGATTTATCTGGATAGCGTCGAAAGTTCGCAGATGGTCCGGGCCGGTAACCGGGTCGGCTGGTCGCTGCCGGCCCACGCGACCGCCGGTGGCAAGGCCATTCTGGCCGCTCTGCCCGAGGCCGAGCTGACGACGTTGTATCCAGACGAGGGCTTGGCAGCTCCGACACCGACAGCTGCCCAGACGCGAAGCGACCTCCTCGCACAACTCGCCGACACCCGCTCCCGCGGTTACGCGATCAACAACGCCGAGAGCGAAATCGATATCGGCGCCGTTGGCGCCGCCGTACACGACGGCAACGGCCGGCTGCGCGGCGCCCTAGCCGTCACCGCGCCCATCTCTCGTGTAGACGACGCCTGGATCGAGAAATGCGGGGCAGCCGTGCTACGCAGCGCCCAGACGCTCGGCAAGCGCTTCGGTTGACCGTCTTCCGCTCCACACCTGCTTCGAGCAGCGACAATGTCAAAAGTCAAGCGGCCGATTTGGTTGCGCGGGTAATCCGACCGTTGGTACCGTACGAGTCGTGATGGCGATCACTGTTCCGCACAGTGCGACATCTAATCGGCAGACGTCCGTTCCGATGGCGGCCTCGCAGTGCAGATAGAAAGGTGTCACGATGACCGATGTTGTCGAGGTAGCGCCACTTCCGGCGATGGAACCTACCCGCCGCATCCCCGCGCCCGACGGCAAGCGCGAACCGCTCAAGGCCAACATCTACGAGCGGATGGCCAAGGCAGCGGCCAACCTCATACCGATCTTCCCCTATGACGAGGCGGGAACCATGGTCCCGTGCGGCACGGTGATGTTCGGCGGAGAGGGACGCGACCACGGCCATTTCTTCCACGCCAATAGCATCTCCGAGGTCCTAGTGACCTTCGGATCCCACGAAGCCATGCTGGCATCGGGCGCGATCATGGCGACGCAGAAGGTTCACGGGGTTAACTCATTTCTGCGCGACCACAACAATCCGGACGCCTTCATCGTCGCGACGATCACCCAGCGCCAATCCGAAGAAGCCGGCCAACACGAGGCCCTCACCGCCAACTGCAAGAACTGCAAGAAGGAGATCGTGCGCCTGGAGTACGGCGCCGGGCCGGCCGGAACGCCCGATTTCGATCCCTCCCGGTTCGGAAAGGCCGACGACAGATTCCCCCAATTCGCCACCCTGGCGGCCTCCAGTGAATTCGTCGACGCCCGCAATTCCGAAGAAGGCAGGACCTGCGCCAACTGCGGCCACGTCAACGACCTGTTTCCAGAGGATCCATGGGGTTGGCGCCGCATGGTGAACCAAACTCGCGTCGTCAATGCCGCCTACCACGAGCTGCAGGCCAAGGCGAAGGAGGTGCAAGCATGACCCGCCGTCGCATGCTCGACGCATACAAGGCCGGTGCGCAGATCGGCAACTACGCCGACCTCGCCGTACTGCCCCTCGATGTGGATCCGCAGATAACGTTGTCCCGCAACTGGATTGACCAGCCGTTCTACCACATCTTCGCCGAAGATACGGTACTGACTGCGATGTCCGGTGACAGCCTAGTCAGGATGCAGATGAGTTCGGTCAACTGGATTCGCCTGCAGATCGGTGACCACGCTTACATCCCCGCTGGCACGCCGCACAGGATCGAGCCCCGCGAAGAGGGCATTCTGTTGCGCTATGTCGCCGGCGACGCCGGCCTGGAGGCAGCGGCATGGTTCTGCGAGACCTGCGGTGACGAGCTGTATCGCCTGGAGTGGCAACACGATAACGACGTAGAGCCACCGCGTGTGTATGCAGCAGCGTGTGCCCGGTTCAATGCCGAACCGCAGGTCAGGTTGTGCAGTCGCTGCGGAACCGTTGCGCCGGAGGTTGATCTCGACGCACTTGGCTGGCGCGACTACGTCTCCGATGCACCAACCGCCTAAGTAGCGCACCATCCGTCCTCATCCGGTCACCGGGTGCGGAGGGACATACGGATACATCCCGCGACCCTGCACGCCGTCGTCACCATTCATGTCGGTGCCGGGTTGCCCAGGTAGACAACGTAATACAGAGGTGCGCAGCGCCTTCTTCGGCATCCAAAATTCATAATGATCAATTATGGTCGATTCCTTGACAGGTTCCGCGGAGCCAGTCAAACTCCTCATAGGAAATCAGCATGATGAATTTCGTGAATCCAGGCCCCGGCTACGTCGCTCGGCGGCTGGGAAGACCTGGGCAGAGTCGAAAAGCAAACGTAGCTAAGGGGCTAACCATGAAGCAGGTGCCCGTATGCGTACCCGTAGTGAGTTTCAAGTGAGTTCTGACCGCTTCCACGACGTTGTGATCGTGGGCGCCGGACCAGTAGGACTCGCGCTGGGAAGAATGCTCGGGCTTCAGGGGCATGACGTACTCATCCTCGAGCGCTGGCCGCAGCCCTATCCCCTACCACGCGCCGTGCATTTCGATGATGAGATCGGTCGAGTGTTCCAGGCCATGGGTCTCAGTGCCGAAATCAAGGCGATCTCGGATCCCGTTCCCGATTTTTACGAATGGCGGAACGCCGTCGGCGATGCTCTGGTTCGCATCGACTGGTCGGGAACCGGCCCCTGCGGTTGGCCGACCGCCAGCTTCTTCTCGCAACCAGAGCTGGAGAAGACGCTCGCCGCCGCCGTTGAGCGCATGCAGAATGTCAAGCTGCACCGCGGCGCGACGGTCATCGACGTCGAAGACCGTGGCGCCGATGTCGAAGTGAGCTTCACCGAAGACGAAGGCCAATCCTCCACTGTCTACTCACGATTCGTCGTCGGATGCGACGGTGCGAATAGCTTCGTGCGCGACCGAATGGGTGCAACATCGCACGATCTCGGCTTCTTCTTTGACTGGTTGATCGTCGACACCATCCCGCTCGATCAGCAGGACTGGTCCCCGATGAACTGGCAGCTGTGTGATCCCTCCAGACCCACGACCGTAGTGTCCGGCGGACCGGGTCGGCGGCGGTGGGAATTCATGAGATTGCCCGGCGAGGACCGGGAGAGCCTTAACACCACCGAACGTGCGTGGGAGTTGTTGCAGCCGTGGGGTCGCACGCCCGAAAACACTCGACTGGAGCGGCACGCGGTGTACAGCTTCGCGGCGCGCTGGGCTGATCGGTGGAATGCAGGCAGGCTTGCGATAGCCGGCGACGCCGCGCATCTGATGCCGCCGTTCGCGGGTCAGGGCATGTGTTCGGGCTTGCGTGATGCGGCCAATCTTTCGTGGAAGCTCGACCGCGTGCTGCGCGGGCAATCCGCACGCGCGCTGCTTGATTCGTACACCTCTGAACGTAGCATCCACCTGCAGCACGCGATCACGATGTCAGTCGAACTGGGCAAGGTCATCTGTGTGCTCGATGCCGCGCAGGCGAGCGAACGCGACCAGCGGATGATCGCTGCAGGTGCCGACCCGAGGCGTGTGCTGCCGATAACGGCGCTGCCCGTCCTCGGTCCAGGTGTCACCGCGGACGGGATAGACCACGCGCCATTGCGCGGCACACTGCTGCCTCAATTCCCGGTCGCGCATCAGGGCCGCGTCGATCTTCTCGACAACGCCACAGGCCCGAGTGCGCTGTTACTGATCCACGCGGACGACGCATCCGTTGCAGCCTTGTCCATGGATCTGCTTCAGCGATCCGGTGTGCAGGTCATGACAATCGCCGAGACGGGTAACCCCGACCTCGTCGACCAGACCCATTGCTGGGCAGGGTGGTTCAACCAGAACCAAGTGGAATGCGTGCTGGTCCGCCCCGACCGCTATATCTTCGGCGCGCTCGCCTCAGCCGCTGATCTCGCGCAACTCGCCGTCCAGTACCACAGGAAACTGCACGCACTCGATGAGGCAGGTTCCGCAAGCAAAACCCCAACCGCCTCCACCGTACAACTCTAAGAGCCAAACAGTTAAGGAGAACTGAATGCGACTGGCAAACTATGCCGAGCGCGCCAACATCGTCGTCGGTGATGCCGGCGCCGAGCAGGTCATCGACATCGCCTCCGCATCAGGTGGACGCTTCGGGCCCCACATTTCAGCGATATACGAAGGCTGGGATCGCTTCGTCGATTGGTACGCAACGCTTTCGGCGGCGGACATCTCTAGCGGCCATCCAGTCGACCGACGACAGCTGGGAGCACCATCTCCGGCTCCTCGGCAGGTGTTCGCCGTCGGTCTGAACTACGACGCGCATGCCGCCGAGTCGGGTTTCGAATCGCCCACCGACCTACCGCCCGTATTCGTCAAGTATGTGTCCAGTTTCTCAGGTCCCGACACTACAGTTGTCATCCCCACCGGGGGCAATGTCGACTGGGAAGTGGAACTCGTCGCCGTCATCGGACGACAAGCCACCAGAGTTGATGCGGCACAAGCTTGGTCCCATGTTGCGGGTCTCACCGTGGGGCAGGACATCTCCGAACGCATCTCTCAGTTGCGGGGTCCGGCTGCGCAGTTTGGACTGGGCAAGAGCTTCCCCGGCTTCTCCCCGCAGGGTCCCTGGCTGGTCACACCCGATGAATTCAGCGACGTCGACGACATCGAACTCGGCTGCTCTCTCGACGGCGAAGAAGTGCAGAAAGGACGCACCGGAGAATTGATCTTTTCGGTGCCGAAGCTGATCGCCAGCTTGTCACACAACGTGACTCTCTACCCCGGTGACGTCCTGTTCACCGGAACGCCCGCCGGCGTGGGCGTTGGCCGTCAGCCCCAACGCTTCATCCAACCGGGCCAGCGACTGGACAGCTGGATCGAAGGCATCGGTGAACTGCACCAGGTCTTCCGAGCAGAATCCACCTCGTAAAGGACACATCATGACACTGCATGGCCTAGGCAAGGTCACAATCGGCGTGCCGAACGTCGACGAGACCATCGGCTACTACTGTGATTTCGGCCTGACTCACCGCGGTGGTGGCGTCTTCGCCACCCAGAACGGGGGAGAACAACTCGAAATCGTGGACGCACCCTGTCGACGCCTCGTTGAGCTGACCGTCGCCGCGGACGACGAGGATGATATTGCCCGTATCGGCAGCCGACTGACCAGCCTCGGGGCCGATTTCAGCAGAACCGCAACCTCTTTGACGATCGCTGAGCCAGCGTCCGGCACGCGAGTGAGAGTTGCGATTCGCCCGCGCGTAGTCGTCGACCCCGCTGTTGCGCCGACCCCATATAACGGCCCCGGAAGGACCGATCGCTGGGGCAGAGCTCCGTTCAGCAAGCGGACCGGACCGGTTCAGCCTCGGAAGCTTGGCCACGCGGTGATCGGCACCGTAGACCTGTCGGCCACCACAAGGCTGTTCACCGAGGGGCTTGGCTTCAAGGTGAGCGACTACATGGAGGACAAGGCGGCCTTCCTGCGCTGCTCATCGGACCACCACAACGTCTTGCTCCTCGCCGCTCCAGTGAACTTCCTCCACCACACGAGCTGGCAGGTCGACGACATAGACGAGATTGGCCGTGGAGCCCAATCAATGCTCGAAGATCATCCAGAGCGCCATATTTGGGGCCTTGGCCGTCACTATGCCGGTTCCAACTTCTTCTGGTACCTCAAGGATCCTGCGGGCAACTTCTCCGAGTACTACTCGGACATGGACACCATCCCAGAAGACGAGCTATGGAGTCCTGAAGTGATGCACGGTCTGCAGGGCCTGTATGCGTGGGGACCTCCGCCGCCGCCGTCGTTCCTCGAACCCGACGACCTTGCCGCGTTGATGACCGGGGCCCACGCCCCCTCAGCCCGCTAACCCGGTCTGGCTCGAGAAAGCACCTGAAATGCCCGTCGGACATGTTGTTACCTTTACGTTCAAGGCCGGCACTCCACTCGCATCGGTTGCCGTGCTGGGTGCAGCTCTGGATGAACTCGCCTCAGAGACAACCGCTCTGAGCTACCACCACGGCCCCGACATGAAACTCCGCCCGGGGAATGCCGATTACTCAGTCACGGCGATCTTCGAAGACGAAGCGGCATTCTCCGAATACATTATGTCACCAAAACACCTGCGAATCGTGAGTGAGTTGCTGCAGCCGCATCTGCAATCTCGTTCTGCCGTTCAATTCCCCATCGAGTAGAGAGCTCTGAGCGCCGGGCGCCCATTCTGATGGAGTCCGCACCAGGTGATACCGAGTGAGGCGCCGACTCAACAAGCTTCGACCGACGCGGCGGTTGCCCTAGCGGGCGACGACGGCGCGCCTGGGGGTTGGAATCCTGTCAGCTCGTTCGTGAATCTGACGACGCGACACGCCGTTGAGGCGTCGCCAGGCGCACGAACGGCGGCGCTAGCGGTCCAGCCGGAACCGCAAGTGGTTGCGCACCGCGGGCCACTCCACGTCGAGGATCGAGTACACGACGGTGTCGCGCCGCGACCCGTCGGGCAGTAGTTGGTGACTGCGCAGCACGCCGTCCAGCTTCGCGCCGAGACGTTCGATGGCTGCGCGACTGGTGGAATTGAAGAAGTGCGTCCGGAATTCGACGGCGACGCAACCCAATTCGTCGAACGCGTGAGCGAGCATCAGCAGCTTCGCCTCGGTGTTGACCCCCGTGCGCCGGACCGATCCGGCGAACCAGGTGGCACCGATCTCGAGCCGCCGGTTCGGCGGGTCGACGTTGAGGTAGCTCGACGATCCGACGAGGCGCCCATCCGGGCTTCGGGCGACGAACGTCAGGCCGGTGTCGGGGTGCTGCGCGGCCAGCCGCACATCGACCCACTCTCCGGCGGTCTGCGGAGATGGCGCGCTGGTGAACCACAGTGCGCCGACGTTCCCGTCGGCGCAGGCTTCCGCGATCTCGGGCACGTGATCGGCGCGCAACGGCTCGAGCGTCACCCACCGCTGCCCGGCCAGCACGACCGGTTCGACGAAGCCGCTCATGCGCGTCGACCTACCTCGGACCATGCCGCAACCATCGCCAGCACGGACCCCACGACGGCGACGATGGTGGCCACGCCGCCCACGTACAGGCCGTAACCCGCCGCGATGGGCGCCGCCACGTACAGCCGGAAGTACCACCACGCCAGCACGGTCAAGAGAACCGAAATCGACAGGGCCGCAGTCGAAGCAATCCGAGCAGACAATCCGCGGGCTGCCATCGCCGCCGCCACGATCAACGCCGACGACAGCAGCACGATCAGCTGTCCGACGCCGAAGCCCGGAGGGGGCACGGGGATCTGACCGACCTTCCCGCCGATCGCATTCGCCCGGCCGCCGTTAGTGGTCAACCACGGTAGCCACGCGCTGACCAGCAGGACCAGCGCGCACAGCACGACGAACCATGCGGGACGCAGCCGAGACATATGTCGAGACTATCGGGTTGAGGGGTCGCCGCGACGTAGGCTGGACCCATGACGGAGCTTCCCGGCTGGGCTCGCACACTGGACCTGGCGCCGCATCCGGAGGGCGGCTGGTTCCGCGAGACGTGGCGCAGTGAATTGACGGTCGCTCAGTCCGCCCTGCCGCCCGACTACACGGGCCCGCGCAATGCGGGCACGGCCATTCTGTTCCTGCTCATGCCCGGCCAGCAGTCGGCGTGGCACACCGTGCGCAGCGCCGAACTGTGGTTCTACCATCGAGGTAGCCCGTTGCAGTTGGAAGTTGGGCCCGAACAGGACTCTGCCACAACGATTTTGCTCGGTAGCGACATCGACGCAGGACAGGTCCCGCAGGCATTGGTCCCGCCGGGGCACTGGCAGCGGGCCCGGCCGCGAGACGACGAACCGACACTGGTGAGCTGTGTTGTGGTGCCCGGCTTCGACTTTGCCGACTTCGCGCTGGCCGCACCTACCGACTGAACAGGCTCACCGCCGCCGAAACCAGCGCGGCGTTGTCGGGCGCGACGGATCCGTCGGGAAGCTTGAGGGTGTCCTCCATGCCGATGCGCATCTGCAGGCCGCGCGTACCGGCGTGTTCCAGTAACCGCCAACAACTCTCGTCGAGACCGTGCAGGAGTACCGGGGCTGGCGAGCCGACGGCGAGGACACGTTCGACCATGTCGTCGGCGGCTGCGACGTCGGCCTCCGGCCCCAACTCGATCATCGCCCGCATGCAGTGCTGTGCGAGGTCGGACCGCGCCCACGACGCGACGGCTTCGGCGTGAAACAGGCCGACCTCGACACCGAGCCCCTTGTCCAGCAGCAGGTGGGCGAGCTCCTCGGAGCCGGGTTCATGCCAGTTCAGCGACGCGAAGTCGGGCAGCACCGTCCAGCCGTCGACCGCGCGCAGCCGGGCGTCGGCGTCGGGTAGCGCCCAGAATCCCGTCGTCACGCCCAGGGGCAGGCCGGGCACGGCGACGCGGACGGCCGCCACGGCGGCATCGACCGCGTCTGCGTGCAGGGAGTCGACGCCGTCCGCGGTCTTGGGGTGCATGTGCACCGCCTGAGCACCCGCCTGGTGCGCCTGGAGCGCCGCGGCAGCCAGCTGATCGGGTGTGACCGGCAGGTTCGGGTGCTGATCCGGGGTGCGCGCTCCGTTGATGCACGCCTTGACGTAGATGGTGGGGCTGGTGGGCATGCACCCATCTTCACCCCTCGCGGCGCATGTTTCCGAAGTAGCGTGCTGCAGATGCAGGGGCACATCATCGTCTGCGGCGACGACCCGTTGGGATTGCGGATCATCGACGAACTGCAGAACACCGGTACCGACGTCGCAATCGTCGATCGCGCCGATCGTCTGGCGGACGCCGGGGTTACGAGAGCGACGGCCGTGATCTGCGCCGATGACGATGACGCCCTCAACCTCGAGGTCGCCCTGCTGGCCAGGCAACTGAATCCGACGGTTCGGGTGGTGGCCCGGCTGGCCAACGACGTGCTGCGGGAAGCGATGGCGGAGGGCAACGGGCCCGGCGCGATCCTCGACGTCGCCGATCTGGCGGCACCGTCGGTGGTGGAAGCGCTGTTGTCGCGCACCACCCACACGATCTCGGCCGCGGGCATCGAGTTCGTCGTCTCCGGCACGCCAGCGCCCCGGGACGCCACTCTTCGCGAGCTGTTCGGCGATCTCGCGCCTGTTGCGGTCATCCGCGGCGAGCACTCGACGACACCGGGCGAGGTAGTGGCCTGTCCTGGCCGCGACCTGATGGTTCAGGCCGGTGACTGGACGGCGATGATCGGCACCGCCGACCAGCTGGCCGCGCAGGGAATCGCCGTCGCGAAACCGAGCGCCAGGACCCGAGTTCGGCGCTCGCTGCTGCGCAGGATGATCAACGGGCTGCGGGCGCTGCGCGAGGACATCAACCCGCTGTTCTACCGCGCCCTCGGCGCCTCGATGACCCTGCTGGTCGGAGCGACCGTGTTGCTGCGCTACGCGTATCGGCATCCGCCGGGCATGGGCTGGATCGACGCGCTGTACTTCAGCACCGAGACGATTGCCACCGTCGGGTACGGCGACTTCAGCTTCATGGAACAGCCGACGTGGCTACGGATCTGGGGCATCGGACTCATGTTCGCGGGCGTCACCACCACCGCGATCCTGGTGGCGTTCATCGCCGATCTGCTGCTGTCGCGACGCATCGCGCAGTCCGCCGGGCGTCGACGCGTGCGCGACCTCCAACACCACGTCATCGTCGTCGGCCTTGGCTCGTTCGGCATCCGGGTGGTCAGCGACTTGAAGGCCGCAGGCTACGACGTCGCGGTCATCGAGCGAGACACCGACAACCGCTACCTGTCCTCAGCCGCCCAACTGGACGTCCCGGTGATCTTCGGCGACGCCACGCTGCGGCAGACGCTGGCGTCGGCCCGCATCGACGAAGCGCGCGCGGTGGCCGTGTTGACGCAAGACGACACCGTCAACATCGAGACCGGCATCGTCTTGCGCGAGATGCTGGGACCCCACGGGACGCCGCACGTCAATCGGCCCGAAGTGCCAGTGGTATTGCGGGTCTACGACCGAGCGCTGGGAAGCGCTGTGGCGCAGCGTTTCCACTTCGAATTCGTGCGCTCCACCGTGGAATTGGCGGCCCCGTGGTTCATCGGTGCGGCACTTGGGCTGCAGGTGTTCGGGACGTTCTCGGTGGGGCAAAGCTCGTTCATGGTCGGTGGCGTCCGGGTGCAGTCCGGCAGCGAACTCGATGGCATGCGCATGGTCGAGTTGTCCACCCAGACCCGCGTCATCGCGATCACCACGGAGGACGAGCCGCCCCGCCTGCATCCCCGCCGCGACACGCGACTCACCGCGGGCGACACCGCCTACCTGGTCGGGCCGTATCGAGAACTCCTGGACACGCTGCGTAAGGGGCAACACGTCCCGGATGCCGGCGTCACTCCTGCAGTGACGACAGGTTGAAGCCCGCGCCCGTCGAGTCGGTGACCGCGGCCAGTCGCCCGTACGGCGTGTCCTCGGCAGCACGGACGACGGTGCCGCCGTTGTCGGTGACGAGCTCCAGCGTCTTGTCGACGTCGTCGGCGCCGAGGAAGAACATCCAGTTCGACGGCTCGCCCTCGGGCATGAAGGCCGAGCCGTCCATCATGCCCAGCAGCGGCTCGCCGTCGAAGATCGCGTTGCTGTACCGGAATTCGGGAGTATCGGACTCGACGCGGACCTGCCAGCCGAACACTTCTGCGTAGAAGTCGACGGCCTTGGCGAAGTCGCGGGTGGTGAGCTGATGCCACACCGGGGCGCCGGCCTCGTTCACGACCGCGAAGCCGTCGTGCCCGGCGGGCTGCCACAACCCGACCACGGCACCCGCCGGGTCGCTGAGCATCGCCATCCTGCCCTTGGCTGGAATGTCCATGGCCCCGCCGCACGAGGTGCCGCCGGCGTCCACGGCTTTCGCGATGGTCGCGTCGACGTCAGCGGTGTGCAGGTAGGTGGTCCAGCCGTCGGGCAGCGTTCCACTGCGGGTCGTTGGCCATCAGCCCGGCGACCACGCGGCCGTCGCAGAACGCGGTGACGTAGCCACCGTATTCGGAGCCGGAGTCTTCGAACGTCCAGCCGAACACATTGCGGTAAAAGGCCTGTGCGCGGTCCAGGTGGGACGTCGCAAGGTCGATCCAGGTGGGGGCGCCCAGTGGGGCGACGGTGCGGGTGGCCATGGCGGTCTCCTTGTGGTGTTGCGGTCGGGTCAACTAGGTCGACTGCGGCCGCACCGGAAACTCATCGCCGTGCATCAGATGGAAGTATCCGCGGATGTGTGAGCGGACGAGTTCGGCGGCCTTCGCGCCGTGTCCGCGGGCGACGGCGGCGAGGATGCCGCGGTGTTCGCTGCGCAGTCCGATCGCGACCGTGGGCCAGTCGTCGAGC
Source organism: uncultured Actinomycetota bacterium (assembly GCA_963849055.1). Classification (GTDB taxonomy): domain Bacteria; phylum Actinomycetota; class Actinomycetes; order Mycobacteriales; family Mycobacteriaceae; genus Mycobacterium. The sequence continues at coordinate 694,692 of CAWKFI010000004.1, read as the reverse complement.
AGAGGGACCCCGGCCATCACGTAGCCGTGGATCGAGTCGCGCAACGCGCCCATCATGGCCTCCACCACCAGGTTGCCCGCCAGGCCGACCATCGCGACGTGGAAGGCGGCATCGAGCAGGAGGAACGCCTCGGGCTCGAGCGCCTCGTCGTCCATGGCGTCGAGGAGGTTCTGCGCGCCGGTGAGGTCGGGGCGCGGTGAACGCTGGGCGGCCTGGGTCAGCGCCCAGGTCTCCAGCAGGATGCGGGTCTCCACCAGATCCGGAATGGGCAGGTGCCTGGTCGCCACGTGCAGACGCAACGCCGACCCGAGCGAGGTGGTCGGGTCGGCGACGACGATCGCGCCGGATTCCGGGCCGGAGCCCACCGAGGTGCGGACGACACCCATCGCCTCAAGGACGCGGATCGCCTCGCGCACCGAGGAGCGGCCCACGGAGAGGTCCTCGGCCAGGACGCGCTCACCGGGCAGCCGGTCGCCCACCGCCAGTGCGCCGTCGGACAGGCTCTGCTCGATCCATTGCAGGACCAGCTCGTGCGCGCGCATGGGTGAACAATAGCGACCGATGGTGGTGTGGTCGGACCACACGACGTACTGTGGTCAGACCACAGCCCGCACTTCCCGGAGTATCCATGCGTATCGCCCTGTTCGCGACCTGCCTGGCCGACGCGATGTTTCCGCAGGCGGCCATAGCCACCGTCAACCTGCTCGAACGGCTTGGCCACCAGGTGGTCTTCCCCGCAGGGGCAGACCTGCTGCGGCCAGATGCACGTCAACACCGGCTATCTCAGCGAGGCAACCGCGTCTGGTCCGCCACCACGTCGACGTATTCGAAGATCGGACTGCGACGTGGTGGTCGCGCCGTCGGGATCGTGTGTCGGCTCGGTGCGCCACCAGCACGCGATGGTCGCCCGCCGCGCCGGTGACGAGAAGCTCGCGGTGCGCGCCGAGCGGATCGCCGCGCGCACCTACGAGCTGTCCGAACTGCTGGTCGACGTCCTCGACGTCCGCGACGTGGGCGCCTACTACCCGCACCGCGTCACCTACCACCCGACGTGCCACTCGCTGCGGATGCTGCGCGTCGGCGACAAACCCCTCGAGCTGCTGCGCCACGTGCGCGGCATGACGCTGGTCGAATTGCCCGCCGCCGACACCTGCTGCGGCTTCGGCGGAACGTTCGCGATCAAGAACTCCGACACGTCGACCGCCATGCTGGCCGACAAGATGGCCAACGTCATCGAGACCGGCGCGGAGGTGTGCAGCGCCGGCGACTCGTCGTGCCTGATGCACATCGGCGGCGGACTGAGCCGCATCCGGTCCGGGGTGCGCACCGTGCACCTCGCCGAGATCCTGGCCTCCACCGACGACGCTCCGGTGGCGGCGCGATGAGCACCTTCCTCGGCACACCCGGCACCGGCAACCTCCGCGGCGACGAATCGTTTCCGCGGGCCGCGCGCACGGCGCTGCGCAGACACTCAGATGCGCCGCAACGTCGGCCACGCGACGCGCACCATCCGCGCCAAACGCCTTACCGCCGTTGCCGAATGCGCCGACTGGGAGGAGTTGCGGGCCGCCGGCAGCGCGCTGAAGGCCGACGTGATGGCCCGGCTACCAGAACTGCTGGAGCAGCTCGAGCGCAACGTCACCGCGCGCGGCGGCGTGGTGCACTGGGCGCGCGACGCCGACGAGGCGAACCGGATCGTCACCGGCCTGATCCGCGATGCGGGCGCCGACGAGGTGGTGAAGGTCAAGTCGATGGCCACGCAGGAGATCGGGCTCAACGAGCACCTCGAAGCCGAGGGCATCGCGGCCGTCGAGACCGACCTCGCCGAGCTGATCGTGCAACTCGGCCACGACAAGCCCAGCCACATCCTGGTGCCCGCGATCCACCGCAACCGCGCCGAGATCCGCGAGATCTTCCTGCGCGAAATGCCCGACGCCGGTGAGCTGACCGACGAGCCGCGGGTACTGGCGATGGCCGCCCGGACGCACCTGCGCCGAAAGTTCCTGTCCGCCAAGGTCGCGATCAGCGGGGCCAACTTCGGTGTCGCGGAGACCGGGACGCTGGCGGTGGTGGAGTCCGAGGGCAACGGCCGGATGTGCCTGACCCTGCCGCAGACGCTGATCACCGTGATGGGCATCGAGAAGGTGGTGCCGACCTTCCGCGACCTCGAGGTGTTCATGCAACTGCTGCCGCGCTCGTCGACGGCCGAGCGGATGAACCCGTACACCTCGATGTGGTCCGGGGTGCATCCCGGCGACGGGCCGCAGGAGTTTCACCTCGTCCTGCTCGACAACGGTCGCACCGCGGTCCTCGGCGACGAGGTGGGACGCGCGGCGCTGCACTGCATTCGGTGCAGCGCCTGCCTGAACGTGTGCCCGGTGTACGAACGCACCGGCGGTCACGCCTACGGCTCGGTCTATCCCGGACCCGATCGGCGCGATCCTGTCGCCCGCAACTCACCGGGACGCACGGGCCACGACGACCCGAACGCCTCGCTGCCGTATGCGTCGTCGCTGTGCGGGGCGTGTTTCGACGCCTGCCCGGTGCGCATCGACATCCCGTCCATCCTGGTGCACCTGCGGGGAAAGCAGGTCGACTCCGAGCGCGGCGGGCTGCCCAGCGGACAGGACGTGGCGATGAAGGCCGCAGCGTGGGCGATGGCGTCGCCGCGGCGGTTCGCCCTCGCCGAGAAGGCGCTGTCGGCGGGCCGCGCGGTCTCGAACTCCGATCACCGCATCACGATGCTGCCGTGGCCGGGGTCCAAGTGGACCGCGAGCCGCGACCTGCCCGAACCGCCGAAGGAGACGTTCCGGCAATGGTGGACCCGGACCCACGGCGGGGGTGCGACGATGACGTACGAACGCGAAAGCCGCTGATGCTGGACCGGATCCGGTCGGCGTTGGCCGCGGCGCCACCCGACCCGGTCGTCGTGCCGCGCGACTACGACCGCGCACGCCGCTGCGGGGACGTGGCGACGTCGACCGGTTCGCCGAGGCCGTCGACGACTACCGCGCTCAGGTGCTGCGGGTCGACGCCATCCGCGATCGCCGCGACGGTGCTGTCGCTGGTGCCAGCGGGCGGGCGCGTCGTGGTGCCCGCCGACCTACCCCCGGAGTGGGTGGCCGGCGCCGACGTGCTCGTCGACGAACCCGGCGCGCCGCTGCCGACCGACCGCCTGGACGCCGTCGACGCCGTGGTGACGGGCTGCGCGGTCGGCATCGCCGTCACCGGCACCATCGTGCTGGATGGCGGTGTCGCGCAGGGGCGGCGGGCGTTGACCCTGGTGCCGGACCATCACATCTGCGTCGTCTTCACCGATCAGATCGTCGACACCGTGCCGCAGGGATTCGCCGCGCTCGACCCGGCGCGGCCGCTGACCTTCATCTCCGGGCCGAGCGCGACCAGCGACATCGAACTCAACCGCGTCGAGGGCGTCCACGGCCCGCGGACGCTGGACGTGCTGATCGTCGAGCGTTAGGTCTGGCCCCGCGCCGAACGTGCGCGTATGTGCGAAAAAATCGCGAAATGTCGCACATATCTTCACTTTCGACGTGATGTCGAGGCCCGGACGATCAACTCGGGCTGGAACACCACGTGGTCCGGGACATGGCCGTCCGGGTCGTCGGCGGCGGCGACCAGCAGATCGATCGCCGTCGCGCCGATGGCCGCGTGGGCTGGCGCACGGAGCTGAGCGCGACGACGGCCGAGGAGGCGAAGTCGATGTCGTCGTAGCCGACCAGGGCGATGTCGTCGGGCACCCGCAGTCTCGCCACCACTCAGGGTGAGCGCCTGCAGCACGCCGATCGCGAGCAGATCGTTGGCGCAGAACACCGCGTCGGGCCGGTCGCGGGGCGCCCGCTCGCGCAGCCGTCTCCCCCACTGCCCGGCCCTCGAGCACGGTCAGCGCCGGCGTCTCGATCACCTCGAGGTCGGCGCCGGGCACTTCGGCGATGGCGTCCCTGGCGCCGCGCAGCCGGTCGTCGACCTGTCGCAGCTCGACGGGCCCGCCGACGAAGGCGATCCTGCCTGCGACCGGTGGCGCACAGATGCCCGACGGCCAGCCGGCCGCCCGCGACGTCGTCGACCGCGACCGAGTCGAACGGCGTGCCGCGCCCGTCCCGGTCGACCAGGACGACCGGTGTCCCCCGGGCCGCGCAGCACCGAAAGCCGGCTCAGATCGTCACCGATCGGCGACACCAGTAGCCCGAACACCCGCTGCTCGTCGAAGGCGTCGATGTAGGCCCGCTCGCGTCGGGCGATCCTCATCGGACGGTGCCGAGCAGCAGCGTCAGATTGTGTTCGCCGGCCCGGTGCTCGGCAGCCCTGGCGACGTCGGTGAAGAACGGGTTGCCGACGTCGAGCACCACCAGCCCGACGCTGCGGGACCGGCCGGCCTTGAGCTGGCGGGCGGCGTCGTTGCGGACGAACCCGAGTTGGTCGATCGCGGCCTGCACCCTGGCCACGGTCGCCGGAGCCACCTTGTCGGGCGAGTTGAGCACGTTGGACACCGTGCCGACGGAGACGGCGGCCGTCGCCGCCACCTCCCGCATGCTCACCACGCACACCATTACACCAGACGGTAGGTAGCGGGCCAGGCGCGGAATACCGGTCGGCGGACTGCAGGGCCACGCACGCAGGATTCCAGGTCGCCGCTGACGAGTCGGCGGGCCCGCGCGGTGAGCAGCACGTTGCCCACGGCGGTGGCCTCGACGGGCCCGGCCAGTAGCGGCAGGCCGAGCCGGTCGGCGGTCAGCTGGCACAGCAGCTCGTTCTGCGATCCGCCGCCGACGATGTGCACCATGCTGCACGTCGACGCCGGACAGCTCGGCGGCGGTCGACACGGCCGAAGCGAACGCCGCCGCCAGGCTCTCGACGATCGCGCGGACCATTTCGGCGCGGCCCTCGGGTGCGGGCAGTCCCCGCTCGCGATACCAGGACGCGATGCGCGGCCGGCATGTCGCCCGGTGGCAGGAACCGCGGATCGTCGGTGTCGAACACCTGCGTAGGGGCGGGCGCGTGGCCGCCTCGTCGGAGCAGCTGGGTGAGTTCGGCGGCGGGCGCCGTCGCGTTCGTACTGGCGGATCGTCTCGCTGAGCAGCCACAGTGCCCATCACGTTGTGCAGGAAGCGGATCCGGCCGTCGACGCCGATCTCGTTGGTGAAGTTGGCGTCGCGGCTCGCGTCGGTGATCACCGGCGTCGGTCAGCTCGAGACCCACCAATCCCCAGGTGCCGCAGGAGATGTAGGCGGCTCGATCCGGCTGCATCGGGAATCGCCGCCACCGCCGACGCGGTGTCGTGCGACGCCACGGACGACCACCTCGACGCGATCGCCGAGCCCCGAGCGCGCCCGCTCGGGCAGCACCGGTCCCAGCGTGCTGCCCGGTTCGACGATGTCGGGGAACAGCGTTCCGGGCAGATCCAAGCCGGCGCATCAGCTCGCGGTCCCAGGCGCCGTCGACGCCCAGCAGCCCCGTGGTGGACGCGTTGGTGCGTTCCGCGGCCAGTTCGCCCGGTCAGCCAGTAGTTGATCAGGTCGGGCACCAGCAGCAGCCGTGTCGGCCATGCTCGAGCAGCCCGTCGGCCTTCTCGGCCGCGAGTTGGTACACCGTGTTGAAAGGGCAGGAACTGCAATCCGTTGCGCCGGTACAGGTCAGCGGCGATCGACCTCGGCGTGCACGATGTCGACGCCCGATCGCCGATGCGCTCGTCCCGGTAGTGGTGCGGCTGCGCCAGCAGCCGGCCGTCGCGCAGCAGCCCATAGTCGACGGCCCAGGAATCGACGCCGATGCCGACGAGGTCGTCGGCTTGCTGCGCCGCAGCGGTCAGTCCCGTCGCAGATGTGCCCGAACAGGCCGGGCAGCATCCCAGTGCAGGGCGTGCCGGGTGCCGTTCCACAGCTCCACCGGATCGTTGGCGAATCCGTGCCACCGCGCGCATGTCGAGCGTCGGGGTCCGACGTCGGCGAGCATGACCCGCCCGCTGGTGGCGCCGAGGTCGACGGCGCGCCGACCTCGTGCCGGCTCTCGCGCAAGTGCTCATCGCAAGAAGGCCGCGGCGACGCCCGCGTCGACCGGGACGTGCAGGCCCGGTGGTGTGGGAGAAGTCCGACGTGCACAGCGCGAACGCGGCGTTGGCGATGTTCTCGGGCAGCACTTCGCGTTTCAGCAGGGTGCGCTGCGCGTAGTACTTGCCGAGGTCCTCCTCGGCCACGCCGTACACCGCCGCCCGCTTGGCGCCCCAGCCGCCGGCGAAGATGCCCGAGCCGCGGACCACGCCGTCGGGGTTGATGCCGTTGACCTTGATGCCGTGCTCCCCGAGTTCGGCCGCCAGCAGCCGGACCTGGTGCGCCTGATCGGCCTTGGTCGCCGAGTAGGCGATGTTGTTGGGTCCGGCGAACACCGAGTTCTTCGACGAGATGTAGATGATGTCGCCGCCGAGCTTCTGGTCGATCAGCGCCTTGGCGGCGGCCTTGGACACCAGGAACGAGCCGCGTGCCATCACGTTGTGCTGCAGGTCCCAGTCCGCGGCGGTGGTGTCCAGCAACGACTTCGACAGCGACAGTCCGGCGTTGTTGACGACGATGTCGATGCCGCCGAACGCCAGCACCGTCGCGTCGATGGCCGCCTGCACCGCGGCTTCGTCGGTGACGTCGGCGGCGATGCCGATCGCCACGTCGGTGTTGCCGATCTCTTCGCGCTGCGGCAGCGGCCTTTTCGGCGTCCAGGTCGGCGATCACCACGCAGGCGCCCTCGGCGGCCAGCCGGGTGGCGATGGCCTTGCCGATGCCCGACGCCGCGCCGGTGACCAGCGCGATCGCGGGTGGCCAACGGTTTGGGTTTGGGCATCCGCGCCAGCTTGGCCTCTTCCAGCGCCCAGTACTCGATGCGGAACTTCTCCGATTCGTCGATGGGGGCGTAGGTGGAGATCGCCTCGGCGCCGCGCATCACGTTGATGGCGTTGAGGTAGAACTCGCCGGCCACCCGGGCGGTCTGCTTGTCCTTGCCGTAGCTGAACATTCCGACGCCGGGGATCAGCACGATGGCCGGGTCGGCGCCGCGGATCGCCGGGCTGTCGGCGGTGGCGTGGCGGTCGTAGTACGCCTGGTAGTCGGCGCGGTAGGCCTCGTGCAGTTCGGCCAGCCGGGCTGTCGGCAGTCCTCGACCGACGCGTCGGCCGGCAGGTCGAGCACCATCGGCTTGACCTTGGTGCGCAGGAAGTGGTCGGGGCAGCTGGTGCCCAGCGCGGCCAGCCGCGGATGCTCGCTGGCGCCGAGGAATTCGAGCACCCGCGGGTCGTCGGTGAAGTGGCCGACCTGCGGCTTGTCGGTGGAGGCCAGGCCGCGGATGAACGGCGCCAGCGCGGCGGCCTTGGCGCGGCGCTCGTCGTCGGGCAGCGGCGCCGTACCCGGCCAGCGGCGCGCCGAACGGGTTGGCTGCGCCCGTTCGCGAGCGATGTATCGCTCGGCGGTCTCGATGATCTCCAGCGAACGCGCCTCGGCCTCGGCCGAGGTGTCGCCCCACGCGGTGATGCCGTGCCCGCCGAGGATGGTGCCGATGGCTTGCGGGTTCTGCTTCTTGATCTCGGCGATGTCCAGCCCGAGCTGGAACCCGGGCCGCCGCCAGGGCACCCACACCACGCGGTCGCCGAAGATCTGCTTGGTCAGCGCCTCGCCGTCGGCCGCGGTGGCCAGCGCGATGCCGGAGTCGGGATGCAGGTGATCGACGTGGGCGGCGTCGACCAGGCCGTGCATGGCGGTGTCGATCGACGGTGCGGCGCCGCCGCGGCCGTGCAGGCAGTAGTCGAACGCGGCGACCATCTCGTCTTCGCGCTCGACGCCGGGATAGACGTCGACCAGCGCGCGCATGCCGATCCAGCCGCAGCACGGCCAGCCCGTTCTCGGTCAGCGTGCCGAGGTCTCCACCGGATCCCTTGACCCACAACAGCTCTACCGGCTCGCCGGTGACCGGATCGATTTCGCTGCCCTTGGCCGAGGTGTTGCCGCCGGCGTAGTTGGTGTTCTTCGGATCGGAGCCCAGCCGGTTGGATCGGGCGATCAGTTCGGCGACGGTGTGCTGATTGCGTCATGGTTGGTCACTCAGCTCCCCACGATGATTGGGTGCCGCCGACGCGTTCGGCGTTGATGGTGTTCTGGTAGCCCGACTCGGCGAAGGCGGCCATCGGGTCGGCGGGCAGTCCGCGGTCGGTCCGCCACTGCGGCGAGCGCGGGACGGACGTCGGTGTAGAACGCGTCCATGAACGATCCCGTTGGCGCCCAGCACGTCGCCCGCCTCCTGCGCGGCCGCCAACGCGTCGACGTCGACGAGCAGTGCGCGGGCGGTCATCTCGGCACGTTGAGCACCGAACGGATCTGGCCGGGGATCTTCGCCTCGACGTTGTGGCACTGGTCCAGCATCAGCGCCAGGTCGGAGCCCGCGTTCCAGGCCGCCGCCGCGGATGACCTCGAACATGATGCGGAACAGCTGGAACGGGTCGGCCGCACCGACGATGAGGTCGTCGTCGGCGTAGAAGCGGGAGTTGAAGTCGAACGAGCCGAGCTTTCCCAGCCGCAGCAGCTGGGCGACGATGAACTCGATGTTGGTGCCCGGCGCGTGGTGGCCGGTGTCCAGGCACACCTTGGCACGCTCACCCAGCGCGCTGACGTGGGCGAAGGACGTGCCCCAGTCCGGCACGTCGGTCATGTACATCGCCGGCTCGAAGAACTTGTACTCCAACACCATTCGCTGACCCTCGCCGATGTGCTGGTAGATCGTCGCCAGCGATTCGGCCAGCCGGTCCTGGCGGCCGCGGATGTCGCCCTGACCCGGATAGTTGGTGCCGTCGGCCAGCCAGATCTTGAGGTCGCGCGAACCGGTCTGCTCCATGATCTCGATGCAGGCGAGGTGGTGGTCGATGGCCTTCTGCCGCACCGTCTTGTCGGTGTGGGTCAGGCTGCCGAACTTGTAGTCGTCGTCCTGGAAGGTGTTGGAGTTGATGGTGCCCAGCGCGACGCCGTGCTCCTGCGGCGTAGGCGCCGAGCGCGGCGTAGTCGTCGACGCTCGTCCCACGGAATGTGCAGCGCGACAGTGGGAGCCAGGCCGGTCAACCGGTGCACCATGGCGGCGTCGGCGATCTTCTCCCGAACGGTGCGCGGTGTGCCCGGCGTGCCGAACACCTTGAACCGGGTGCCCGAGTTGCCGAACGCCCACGACGGCAGTTCGATCGCGAGGTTGTCGAACAGCGATCCGGCGAAGTCCGCCGTCATCGCGACACCGCCTCCGTGCGTGACCGTCGTGCTCCTCGACCGGTGCGCCGTAGCGCTCGACCTCGATCTGCTTGAGCGTCTTGCCCGGCGTCTGCGGCGCCCAGATCGCGCCGATCACCAGTGCCACCGTCAGCAGCCCGACCAGCAGCAGCCCGACCCCGGTCAGGCCGGTGACCGCCAGCAGCGTCGGGAAGAAGTAGCTCAGCAGGCCCGGTGACAGTGCGCACCACGAAGAACATCACGCCCTGGGCGCTGGCCCGGTACGGGCGTGGCGAACAGCTCGCTGGCCCACAGGCTGTAGAAGGCCTGGGCGCCGATGCCGCTGGAGATGCCCCACAGCACCGCGAAGACCAGCATGGTCGGCATGCCGCTGTCGGTGAAGGCGACCAGCACGATCCAGCCGACGATGCCCAGCGCCGCGCCGATCGACGTAGAGCAGCCGCTGCGACATCCGGTCGGCGAACCTCATGAAGCCGAAGTAGGTGGCCGCCACCGTGCATCCCCACACCAGCACCTGCAGCAGGTTCTGCTGGACGGCGCTGTGCAGGCCCGCGGTGTCGTACACCCGGGGCATGAAGATGCCGGCCTGGCCGGCGACGGTGTTCCAGAACAGGTAGATGCCACCGAGGAACAGCAGCGCGGTGATGTTGACCTTGCGGGAGAACAGTCCGCGGATGCCGCGCACACCGACGGCCGATGCGACGGAAGCGGTTTCGTGCTGTCCCTCGTCCTGCCAGATCTGCGACTCGGCAAGGCCCTGCCGGATCCACCACACGACGGCGGCGACCACGAACAGATGCAGGAAGATCAGCCGGGACCCGAGCAGGCCCAGCGGGGCGAGCGCGGCGGCGAGGGCGAAGCCGATCAGCGGGCCGATCGACCAGGCCAGCTGCGCGGTGCCGACGTGCTTGGCGCGCTGCACCGACGGCGCCTGTTCGGCGATGTAGGTCCACGAGGCCGGCACCCCGGCGCCGACCGCGATGCCGGTGATGATGAACGCGGCCAGCAGCATGGTGAAGTTCAGCGGCGAACGCGGCGAGCAGCACGCCGACCATGTAGACCAGCAGGTCGTAGGTGTAGATCGCCTTGCGGCCGAAGCGGTCACACAGCGGCCCGCCGAGCACGGCGCCGATCGCGGCGCCGAATGCGTTGGCGGACAACGCCGCCAGCAGTCCGACGGCGAAGTTGCTGATGCCGAATGCGTCCTGCCAGAAGCGCCAGGCTGGTGGCGATCGCGATGATCGATCCGGCTTCGATGTAGTTGGACATCGCGACCGAGATCGTCGCCTTCCAGCCGGTGGTGGAACGGGCTCCTACGCGCATCTTCATGGGTCCTCGGTTCTCAGGGTAGGTGGAAGTACTCGGTGAGTCGGTGCATGGCCTGATCGGGGGTGCGGCCATCGGGCGCTTCGAAGTAGTCGGCCATCGTCGGCCTGCCACTTGCGCATTGACCTCGGTGGCCGCCATCCGGGCGTTCGCCGCGGCGAAGTCGTCGGTCTCGAGGTAGCCGACCACCAGGCCGTCGTCGGGTCGAACGAACAACGAGTAGTTCGCGCCAGCCGGCGTCGCGCAGCGCATCGAGCATCTCCGGCCAGACCGTCTCGTGAGCCTGCGAGGTAGTCCTGCACGCGATCCGGCTTGAGCCGCAGCAGGAAGCAGACCCGCTCTGCGCTGGTGGACGGCATGTGCTCGCCTTCGTGTTTTGAAACGTTTCAATTCGTGACAGCGCTCACATTAAACACAGGCCGTGGGACGGGTCAAGTGCGTCGGTCGCCGGGTCCTTCCCGCGAGCAGACACATATGTCCGCCAAAACCGCCGTTTAGGGGGACATTTATGACTGCTCGCGCAGAGAGAAAGGCGCTACGCGAAGACGGCCTTGAACTTGTCCAGCGACTGGCGGATGTCACCCTTGAGCGCGCCCGCGACGACCATGCCGATCGGACCGAACAGCGCCGGACCACCCAGATGGACGTCGAACGTCACCGTCGAGCCCGTCGGGTCGGCGTCAGACGGCTTGATCTTCCCGATCAGCTTGACCTTCACGCCGCCCTTGCCGTCGCCGTTGAGCGTCATCGCATGCGGGGGCTTCCAGTTCACGATGGTCCATCGGATCAGGTTGGGCATGCCCTTGACCTCGACGATCGAGACCAGCTCGGTACCCTTCTCCAGCGTTTCTGGCAGCTTGCTGCGCCACACCCGGTGGATGCTCAGCCATTCCCCGTAGCGGGACAGATCGGAAGCGGCCGCCCATGCTTTTTCCGGCGACAGGGGAACGTCGACGGAAACCGACAGCTTCGCCATTTACGACGCGGGCGGGCCAGCGGGCGGAGCGGGCGGGGTCGGGGGCGGCGTCTGCGGCGGCTGCTGGGCGCCGCCCGCGTTGTCCCTGGCGGCCTTCTTCGCGGCGTCCTGCACTTTGTCGACGTGCTGGGCGTACTTGCCCTGCGTCTTCTTGTCGACGAGATCGCCTGCCTTGTCGATCGCGGTGTCCACCTTGTCGGCGTTCTTCGACACCAAGTTCTTCACTTTGTCGAGAAATCCCATGAGTCCACCCTAACCAAGGACGAATCGCGCGATTCGTCAGTCCGAGGACTGCCGCCACAAGCGGCGGCGTTCGCCCAGCATCGCGCCCTGTATCCACCAGGTCACCTCGATCAGCGCCGCGGCGACGATCCCCAACCCGAGCGCCATCGCCGTCAGCACGGCGTTGGACGGGTCGAGCATGAACTGCTCCCGCGCCAGCGGGATCGAGAAGATCACCACGTAGGCCAAAGCGGACACCGCAACGAGCCCGATCCGCCACCACTCGTATGGCCGGGCCACCACGGCGAGCACCCACAGCGCGCTCACCAGCAGCGTGATCAGCGCGGCCGTCGACGCCTGCGTCTGCTCGGTCGCCGTGGCCGCCCGGCCTTCGTAGGCCAACAGATACGAACCGAACGTCGCGGCGCCGACCACCACTCCGGACGGCAGTGCCGACGTCATCACCCGCCGCACGAAACCCGTGTGCGCGCGCTCCTTGTTGGGCGCCAGCGACAGCACGAACGCCGGGATGCCGATGGTGAACCACGCGGCGATCGTGACGTGAATGGGCTGGAACGGGAACAACAACGGGTCCGTGCCGAAGAACTTCGACGACAGCCCGGCCAGACCCACGAGCACGGCGAGCAGTACCGAGTACACGGTCTTGGTGAGAAACAGGTTCGAGACCCGCTCGATGTTGCCGATGACGCGCCGGCCCTCGCCGACGACGTACGGCAGGGTGGCGAACTTGTTGTCCAGCAACACGATCTGGGCCACCGCGCGCGACGCGGAGCTACCCGATCCCATCGCCACCCCGATGTCGGCGTCCTTCAGCGCCAGCACGTCGTTGACGCCGTCGCCCGTCATGGCCACGGTGTGGCCGCGGGACTGCAGGGCATGCACCATGGCCCGCTTCTGATCGGGCCGCACCCGGCCGAAGGTGGTGTACTCCTCGAGCGTGTCGGCCAATTCATCAGCGCCGGTGGGTAACTGGCGCGCATCCATCGCTTCGCCGTGCAGCCCAAGCGTTCCCGCGACCGCGCCGACCGACACGGCGTTGTCGCCGGAGATCACCTTCACGGTGACTTTTTGGGAGGCGAAGTAGTCCAACGTATCTCGAGCATCGGGGCGCACCCGTTGTTCGAGCAACACCAACGCAACCGGAGTGACGACGCCCGGCGCGTCGGGCGCGTCGACGGAGCGGTCCGACGAACCCAGCAGCAGCACCCGCAGGCCTCGTGCGCCGATCTGTTCGGCCTGCTCGGCCTCCGGCGAGGTCGGATCGAGCAGCACGTCGGGAGCGCCGATCACCCAGTTGCCGTGTTCGCCGTAGGAGGCGCCACTCCACTTGGTCGACGACTTGAACGGCGCGGTTGCGGTGGCCGTCCAACCCGGTGGCGAGCAGTAGGCCTCGGCGATCGCCTGCATGCTCGCGTTCGGACGGCTGTCGTCGGACGCGAGCGAAGCCAACACGTCGGCGCAGTCATCAGCGCTCAGTGCCTTCAGATCGCTGACCCGCATGCCGTTCTCGGTCAGGGTGCCCGTCTTGTCGGCGCAGACGACGTCGACGCGCGCGAGGCCCTCGATGGCGGGCAGTTCCTGCACCAGGCACTGCCGTCGGCCGAGCCGGATCACCCCGACGGCGAATGCAATCGACGTCATCAGGACCAAGCCCTCGGGCACCATCGGAACCAGTGCGCCGACCATGGCGAGCACCGACCGGCGCCATCCCGCATCCGTCGTGAAGAGCTGCGTGTAGATGGTGAGCAGCCCCGCGGGAACCAGCAGGTAGGTGATGAACTGGAGAATCTTGTTGATGCCGCTGCGCAATTCGGAGCGCACCAGCGTGAACTTGCTGGCCTCCTCGGCGAGCTTCGCGGCATAGGCCTCGCGACCCACCTTCGTGGCGCGGTAGGCGCCGCTGCCCGCGACGACGAAGCTGCCCGACATCACCTTGTCGCCGGCGTCCTTCGCGATCGGGTCGGCCTCTCCGGTGAGCAGCGACTCGTCGACCTCGAGGTTGGTTTCCTCGAGGAGGTCACCGTCGACGACGATCTGGTCACCGGGACCCAGTTCGATGACGTCGTCGAGCACCACCTCGTTGGGCGACCTTTCGCCGGTGCCGGACTGCCTGCGCACCACGGGCCTGGCCTGGCCGACGATGGCGAGCTTGTCCAACGTCTGCTTGGCACGCAGCTCTTGGATGATGCCGACCGCACTGTTGGCGATGATCAGGAGTCCGAACAGTCCGTTGATCAAGGAGCCGGTGGTCAGCACGATGACGAACAGGACCCCGAGGATCGCGTTGATTCGCGTGAAGACGTTGGCGCGCACGATCTCCGAGACGCTGCGCGCCGCGCGCGCCGGCACGTCGTTGGTCTTGCCCTCGGCAACGCGCTTGGCGACCTCGGCATCCGACAGACCTGCGGCGAGCGTGGCGGTCATCGTGAAAAGCTCCCCCTGCCGTCCTCGTCGTAGTACTCGAGGACGAGCTTGTCGCCATCGAACGTGGCCTTGGAAATCGTCCCCGGCGGCGCGTTCTCGGTGACGAACGAGAAGGTGAACACGTTGCCATCCCAATGCTTCAGCGGAACGACCAATTTCGGGCCGATCGCCAACTCGAGGTCACCAGCCTTCTCGGTCACGCGCGCGGGTCCCCAGTAGTCGTTCTGATATGTGCCGACGTAGCCGGCCAACGGCCCGGGCGGCGCGGGTTTCGCCGGAGGCGGCTGCCCCACCAGCGAGCCCTCGGGTTCCTCCATCGGCACCAGCGCGGCCTGGTACAGCTTGAACCAGTCCTCACGAATCTCGCCGAACTGCACCAGATCCGCGAACTCTGCGGTCAGCGCCTCTGGCACTCCGGCTGGTGTCGCGTTGGTCAGCGCGACGATGGCGACGTCGGCCGACGGCAGGATGACGACGTTCGTGCCCGCCCCGAGTTCGAAGGCGCCGGAATGGCTGAACTGCATCCGGGCCGCCGACGTCGGACCGACGTTGAACCCGAAGCCGTAGAAGCCCGAACGCATCGCGGGCTCACTCGGCGGGCTGGACACGATCTGCGGGGTGAGCGCGGGAAGCAGCGCCTTGGCGTCGACGATCTGCCTGCCGTCGTAGCTGCCGTCGCCGAGCACCATGTTCATCCAGTGCGTGAGGTCGTTGACCGAACTGCTGACGCCGCCCGCCGGCGCCTCCGGCTGAGGGTCACGGACGTAGCGCGGCTCGTACCGGCCGTCGACGTGGATGTGACCGACGGCGCGGTCCGGCCGGGCCATGAATTCGTCGAACCGCGAACTCGTCGACGCCATGCCCAGCGGGCGGTACAGGACGTCCTGGCTGAGGTCCTCCCACGACTTGCCCGCGCCGACGGCCACCGCCTCCGCACCGGCGGTCAGGCCGAAGTTGGTGTAGGCGTACGAGATCCGGAACGGGTCCAGTGGCAACTGGCGCAGCCGCTCCAAGATGTAGCGGCGGTCGTACCCCATGTCCTCGAGCATGTCGCCGGCATGGTCCGGCAGGCCCGACCGATGGGAGTACATGTCACCGACCGTGACCATCCGGGTGACGGCCGGATCGGACAACGCGAACCACGGCAGCTTCTCGACGATCGGGGTGTCCCAGCTGATCGCGTTCACCCCCACCTGGTGGGCGACCACCGTCGCGCCCAATGGCTTCGACAACGACGCCAGTTGAAACACGGTGTCGGGATCCACCCGATTCTCGGCGCCGTCGCCGTTGCGGACGTCCTTGACCCCGAAACCCTTCGCGTACACGGTCTTTCCGCCGTGCACCACGGCGACGGCCATGCCGGGGATGCCGGACTTGGTCATCAGGTCCTGCGCCAGGCCGTCGAGCTTCGCGACGGCGTTCTCGACGGCGTTGTCGGGCAACGGCATCGCGGGGACCAGCGGCGGGGGCACGTCGGACAGCGTTTGCGTCGGCGAGGGCTTCGCCGGTTCGGCAGGGCCGGAGTCGCAGCCGGCCACCAGCATCAGCAGGAGTGCGAAGGCGACGGCCCTGGCCTGTGCGGTCATGGGTGCACGGTAACGGGCCAATGCGCTGCGCATCGGGCAACGCGGCGAGCAGTTTCGGGCTAGAGCCGCCACCACGGTTCGAGCGTCGCGGCGGGCCCCACCTCGACGCGCTGGCCGGGCTTCGGGACCGCAACCGTGACGCCCTCGGCGTCGGCGGCGGCAAGCGTCCGCTCCACGGGCTCCGACCACGGATGGGGCGCAAGCCGAAACGTTGCCCAGTGGATCGGGAGCAACAAACCACTGTCGGAGACGTCGCGGTGGGCGCGGACCGCGTCCTCGGGATTCATGTGAATGTCCGGCCATCCGGGGTGATACGCCCCGACGGGCATCAGCGTCAGATCGAACGGCCCGTGGTCGGCGCCGATGTCCGCGAAGCTCTTGGTGTAACCCGTGTCGCCGCCGAAGAAGGCCCGGTGCCGTGGGCCGATCAGCGCCCACGAGGACCACAGCGTCACGTTGCGGGTCAGGAATCGACCGGAGAAGTGCCGCGCGGGGGTGCAGACCAGGGTGAGTTCGCCGAGTTCGGCGCTCTCGTTCCAGTCCAGCTCGACGATCCGGTCGTCCGGAATGTGCCACGACCGCAGGTGCGCACCGATACCGAGGGGCACGAAGAACTTGGCGCGCTGAGTGCGGGCCAACTGCTTGATCGTGTCGATGTCGAGGTGGTCGTAGTGGTCGTGGCTGATGATGACGGCGTCGATGGCAGGCAGCGCGTCCAGCGGTGCGGGCGCGGGGTGCAGCCGCTGCGGGCCCACTGCGCGCGATGGCGAACACCGGTCGCTCCACACCGGGTCGGCGAGGACGCGATAGCCGTCGATCTCGATCACTGCCGACGAGTGGCCGTACCACGTGACAGCGAGGTCGGCGGCCGGCAGATCGACGGCCGGGGTGACCAACGGGATGGGCGCCGACGGATGCTGGCTGGAGCCGCCGCCGATGACGTCGCGCACCAACAACCACTGCTCGCGGCGGGTGAGGCTGGCCGTCGACGCAGGTTCCAGATTCTTGAAGGCGCCGTCGTGGCGGTTCGGCGAACCCTTCACCACCGCTTCGATCTCGACGGGCGAGGCGCCCAGTGCAGCGGGGGCGCCCTGCACGGCGCGCAGCACCCAGCCGCCGCCGACGAGCGCTGCCGTGCCGCCCGCCAGTCGGACCGCCTCCCGCAGCATCAGGCGCCCTTGAAGTTGGGTTGCCGCTTCTCCATGCGCGCCACCTGCGCCTCGATGACGTCCTGACTGCCCCAGGCCTTGTCGAAGCCCTCCTTGTGGGCGGGCCACTGTTCCTCGTAGGCGCCGTCGTCGTTGAGCACGCGCTTGCTGTGCCGCACCGACAGCGGCGCAAAGCCCGCGATCTCGGCCGCCCACGCCTGCGCGTCGGCCAGGGTGCCGAGGCGATTGGCCATCCCGGTCTGCAGTGCCGCCTCGGCCGTCAGCTTCTCCGCGGCGATCAGCATTCCGCGGGCCCGCCCGTACCCGACGAGCGACGACAACCTGCGGATGCTCCAGTTGTCCAGTGCCAGGCCATATTTCGCGATCGGGAACTGAAAGAACGCCTCGGGCGCAACGACGCGCAAGTCGGAGATCATGGCCAGCTGCACACCGGCTCCGATGGCGGGACCGTTGATGGCGGCGATCACCGGGATGGGGACGGCGTCGATGGCCTTGTTCAACGCGATCGCCTTGTCGGGGAAGTTGGCGGCGAAGACGTCACCCGACAGGTCCGCGCCTGCGCAGAACACCGTGCCCTGACCCGTCAGGACGATGGCGCGGACGTCGTCGGTGTCGACGTTTTCGATCGCTTCCCGCAAACTGTCGGCGAGTTCGCTGTTGAGCGCGTTGCGGCGCTCGGGGCGTTGAAGCTCCAAGGTCACGACGTGACCGTCGCGGCTGACTCCGATCATGGCGCCACCCTATCGGCCGGTCCGATAACCTCTTCCCGTGAGCCGGATCGGGGCCGTTGCGCTGCGCGACGCGGTACTGGACGAGGGCTCGTTCCGTAGCTGGGACACGACCCCGTTGGACGTCGGCCCCGACGACGCGTACCGGGCCGAGCTGGCCGAGGCCGCGGCGGCAACCGGCTTCGACGAATCAGTGCTGACCGGCGAGGGCCGCGTGTTCGGCCGACGCATCGCCGTCGTGGCGTGTGAGTTCGACTTCCTCGCCGGATCGATCGGTGTGGCCGCCGCGGAGCGGATCGCTGCGGCCATCGAGCGCGCGACGGCCGAGGGCCTCCCGCTGGTGGCGTCGCCGAGCTCGGGCGGCACCCGGATGCAGGAAGGCACCGTCGCGTTCCTGCAGATGGTCAAGATCGCGGCGGCCGTGGAACTGCACAAGCGGGCGCACCTGCCGTACCTCGTCTACCTGCGGCATCCGACCACCGGCGGGGTGTTCGCCTCCTGGGGATCGCTGGGCCACGTCACCGCCGCCGAGCCCGGCGCCCTCATCGGGTTCCTCGGCCCGAGGGTGTATCAGCACCTGTACGGCGAACCGTTCCCGTCGGGAGTGCAGACCGCGGAAAACCTGCTCCGCCACGGCGTCATCGACGGCGTCGTGCCGCTGGAACTGCTGCGCGACACCCTGGACCGCGCGCTGAAGGTGGTGTCCGACGAACCGGGCGCTCCCCCGCAGGCGCCGGACGCCGAGCCCGTGCCCGACGTGCCCGCCTGGGAATCCGTCGAGGCGTCGCGGCGGCCCGACCGCCCGGGGGTCGGGTATCTGCTGCGGCACGGGACGAGCGACACGGTACTGCTGTCGGGGACGGGCCTTGGCGAGGCGGCCACGACCCTGCTGGCGCTGGCCCGGTTCGGCGGGCAGCCCGCCGTGGTCCTCGGTCAGCAACGAGTGGTCGGTGGAACCGTCGGGCCCGCGGCACTGCGGGAAGCGCGGCGCGGCATGGCGTTGGCGGCCGGGTTGCGGCTGCCGCTGGTGCTCGTCATCGACACCGCAGGCCCCGCCCTGTCCGCCGAGGCCGAGCAGGGAGGTCTGGCCGGCGAGATCGCCCGCTGCCTTGCCGAGCTGGTCACGCTGGACACCCCCACGGTTTCGGTGCTGCTGGGCCAGGGCAGCGGCGGCCCGGCGCTGGCGATGGTGCCCGCCGACCGGGTGCTAGCCGCGTTGCACGGCTGGCTGGCTCCCCTGCCTCCGGAGGGGGCGAGCGCCATCGTCTACCGCGACACCGACCACGCCCCGCAACTGGCTGCGGCGCAAGGCATTCGGTCGGTGGACCTGATGCGGCACGGGATCGTCGACGCGATCGTGCCCGAACACCCCGACGCGGCGGACACTCCGATGGAATTCACCGCACGGCTGTCGGCGACGATCGCCGACGAACTGCACCGGCTGCGTGCGCTGCCCGCCGACACCCGGATGGCCGATCGTCTGCGCCGCTACCGCAACATCGGCCTGCCCGGGCGGTAGTCCGAAGCGGTGGCATTCTGGAAGCTGTGGAGTCGCTACTGCATTTCGCAGGAAACTTCTGGTGGCTGATCTTCCCGCTGGGCGGGGTGATCGGCGGCGGCGTCAGGGCCGTCGCCGCAGCCAACGAGCGACGCGCCGAACGCAGGCTCGAGCGGTACCGGATCAAGCAGCAGACCAAGATCGCGCTGGCCGAGGCATCCGGCCGCGGCAAGATCGACGAGGCCGCGTCGCGACGGGAACTGACGAAGCTGCTCGCGCAGCACGACCGCATCGACGCGCGCTGGCTGGACTACGAGATGGACGTCGCCAAACTGCTCGACTTCCCGATGATGACCGACATGCGCCAGCCGCTCACGGTCGCGTTCCACAAGGCCCGCAGCCACGCCGACCTGCTGCGTCCGGCGACCGTCGACGACGCCATCGGTGACCGCGGCACCCAACTGGACTACCGCGACGCCGTCCACGAGTACGCGGCCGCCTTCGACGTGGCCGAGGCCGAGGCGATCCGGCGCCGCCGCAGCGACTTCTCGGCCGAGGGGCAGCAGCGGCTGGAACGCGCGCAGCACCTGCTGCGGGTGGCCGCCGACGAGTCCGCGACGCAGGACGAACGCCGCAACGCCTATGCCAGGGCCCGCCACGAACTCGACGGACTGGTGGTGCTGCCCGCCATCACGCGGGCCGGCATCGAGCGCAGGATCGCCGGGGAGATCGAGGCTTAGGTCGTACCCTCATTCCAGGTAATCGGCCGGCCCGGGACGACTTCTGCTCCGCTTCAAGATGAACTCCACTGTGCGTCGGCCGCCGAACTCCGGTCGCGGCTTCGTCGCCGCGTCGATCTGCTGGCGGGCCTGCTCCTCGACCGGTGTGTCGGGGGCGAGCACCGAGAGATAGTGGAAATGGGCCGCCAATGACTCAACTGCCACGTCGATGAAGCCGTCCACTACCTCGCCGTGGGTGATCTCGGGACCACTCTCGAAAAGCCATCGCGGCGGGTCGGTGAGCGAGTCGTAGGCGGCGGCAACGGCATTGGCGAACTCGATGTGGTCGCGCTGGTTCGGTGCGCCCGGTTCCCATTCCGGTCCGCTGTAGAGGGTGATCACGAGGTCGGGCGCCGCCGCGGTGATGGTTTCTACGATCTTGGTGCGCAGCTCGGCGGTGTTGCGGATGTTGCTGTCGGGGAAGTCCCAGAAATCCACGTCGCCCACCCCGACGATCGCCGCGGCTCGTCGCTGCTCCGCTTCGCGCAACGGGCCGGCTTCCTCCGGTGGCATGCCTTCGATGCCGGCTTCGCCGCGGCACGCGAAGGCATAGCGGACCGTCCTGCCCGCGAATGTCCACTTGGCCACCGCTGCAGAACACCCGTATTCGGGATCGTCGGGATGCGGCACCATCACCAGCGCCGTGCGCCAGTTCGTGGGAAACGGTTGCGGAGTCAATGCCTGCGCTCCGGTTCGCGCGGGCCCGGCTCGTCGAGGTAGCGCTGCAGCGTCGGCCCGAGCCAGCCGACCAGTTCGGGTTGGGTCATCTCGACGATCGGAGGTAGCCGCAGCACGAAGCGGCAGAACGCCATGCCGAGCATCTGGGTGGCGATCAGGCCGGTCCGGCGTGACGCGTCATCGGGCGTCAGCTTCGTGACCATGGGCAGGAGCTGCACCGCGAAGATCTCCTTCATGCGTTGTGCGGCTTCGGCATTCGTGGTGGCCGAGCGCAGCAGCACGATCAACGCGTCGTCGGCCTCCCATCGGGCCAAGAAGTGCTTCACCATCGCCGCGCCCAACTCCGACCTCTCGACGTCGGAGAGGTCCGGGAAGCGCAGGTCGAATTCCGCCGCCGCCGCGAACAGCTGGTCCTTGTTGCCGAAGTAGCGCATCACCATCGACGGGTCGATGTTCGCGTCGGCCGCGATGGCCCGGATGGTGGCTGCCTCGTATCCGGATTCGGCGAATCTCTCCCGTGCCGCCGTGAGGATCGCCGCCTTGGTCTGGTCGGCCTTCGTACCCATGCCAACAAGTGTAGGCCAACAGGTGTTGACTTTTCTACGGATACGGCGCAGCATGGAAATGCCAACACACGTTGGCAAAACCTTCAGCAAGGAGTCCGACCATGAATGCCACCGACGTCCTCATCGTGGGAGCCGGCCCCACCGGCCTCACGCTCGCCGCAGCACTGCTGGTCCAGGGCGTGCACGCCACGATCGTGGACGGGCAGGCCGCCGGCGCGAACACATCACGCGCCGCCGCCATCAACGCCCGCACGCTCGAGGTCCTCGAAGGCCTCGACGTGTCCCGCCGGATGGTCAAGGAGGGCATCGCGGCGCCGCGATTCACCATCCGCGACGGCAAGCGGGCGCTGATCCCCATCGACTTCAGCACGCTGCCGACCGCCTATCCGTACACCCTGACGCTGCCCCAATGCGACACCGAGCGGCTTCTGCTCGACCGCCTCGTCGAACTCGGTGGCGAGGTGCTCAGGCCCAAGGTGCTGGCCTCCACCACACAAGACGCCGATGGCGTGACGGCCACCTTCACCGACGGCGACACCATCCGCGCCAGGTACGTCGTCGGCGCCGACGGCGTGCACAGCACGGTGCGCGAACAAGCCGGGATCGGGTTCGCCGGCGGCCAGTACGAGGATTCGTTCGTGCTCGCCGACGTGCGCCTGACCGGCGAGGCGCCCACCGACGAGGTGATCCTGTTCTGGGCGAAGGCCGGGCTGACGGTCGTCGCGCCGTTGCCCGACGGCACCCACCGCGTGGTCGCGCCGGTCGACGAGGCCCCGCAGGAGCCGAGCGTCGAATTCATCCAGCAGATCCTCGACGACCGCGGATTCGGCCCCGGCCGGACGACCGTCACCGAACTTACGTGGGGGTCGCGGTTCCGCATCCACCATCGCGTGGCCGACACCTACCGCGCCGGGCGCATCATGCTGGCCGGGGACGCCGCCCACGTGCACAGCCCGGCCGGCGGACAGGGCATGAACCTCGGCATCCAGGACGCGGTCGCGCTGGCCGACGCCCTGACCACCGTTCTGCGTGGCGGCCCCGACAGCGTCCTCGACGACTACGCCGCCGCACGTCGGCCGATCGCCCAGCAGGTGGTCGACTTGACCGATCGACTCACCCGGCTGGCGACGTTGCCGCGCGCGTTGCGGCCCATCCGAAACGTCGCCATGGGATTGGCCGGTCGCATCCCCGCGGTGCGGCGGGCTCTGGCGCAGCGGCTCTCCGGTTTGGTGTATCGCTGAGGGTGTCGGTGCCATGGGGAACGATGGCGTCATGACCGAGCCGAAGACCTATCCGCACGGCGTGCCCAGCTGGATCGACACCGTCACCCACGATCTGGACGAGTCCCGCCGGTTCTACGCCGGCCTCTTCGATTGGACCTTCACCGACGTGGGGCCCGCGCCAGGTAGCTATCAGATCGCCACCATCGGCGGACAGGACGTCGCCGCCATCGCGACCGCAGAGTCCGACGACGAGGCCGCCACGTGGCGCACCTACATCGCCGTCGATGACGCCGACGCCACCGCCAAAGCCGTCGAAGCGGCCGGCGGCACCGTCACCGTCGCACCCGTCGATGCGGGGCCCGGGGGCCGGCTGGCCGCATGCGTCGACTCCCGCGGAGGGCAGTTCCGGCTGTGGCAGGCACGCCGCCGCCTGGGCGCACAGATCGTCAACGCGCCTGGCACGTGGAACTTCAGCGACCTGTTGACGTCGGACCCGACCGGCGCCGCCGCCTTCTATGCGCCGCTGTTCGGTTGGGAGATCGACGATGTCGGGTTCGCGACGGTGATCCGCAGACCCGGCTACGGCGAACACCTCGCCTCGACCGTTGACCCCGACATCATGGAGCGGCAGTCCGCCATCGCGGCACCGCCGGGGTTCGAGGACGCCGTCGCCTGGATGGTCGACGTCCCAGAGGGCCAGCCCGACTTCTGGCAGGTGACCTTCGCCATCGCCGACCTGGACGCCTCCGCGGCCACCGCGGAGAGCCTCGGCGGCACCATCGTCGCTACCGAGGACACCGAGTGGACGAAGACGGCGACCGTCCGGGATCCGCAGGGCGCGCTGTTCGTGCTGAGCCAGTTCACGCCGCCCGCGCATTAGGTCTGCAGGAACGCGAGCAGATCGGCGTTGATCGTGTCCGCGTGCGTGGTGGGCATGCCGTGCGGGAAGCCTTGGTAGGTCTTGAGGATTCCGTTCTTCAGCAATTGCGCCGACTTCGGGCCGGATGCGACGTAGGGCACGATCTGGTCGTCTTCGCTGTGCATTACCAGCGTCGGCATGGTGATCGTCTTGAGGTCTTCGGTGAAGTCGGTCTGCGAGAACGCCACGATGCCGTCGTAGTGAGCCTTCGCGCCGCCCATCATGCCTTGGCGCCACCAGTTTTCGATGATGGCCTCCGACGACTCGACACCCGGTCGGTTGAAGCCGTAGAACGGCCCCGAGGGCAGCGCGCGGTAGAACACCGACCGATTCGCGGCCAGCTGGTTCTGCAGATCGTCGAACACCGCCTTGGGCAGGCCTTCGGGATTCGCGTCCGTCTGCACCATCAGTGGCGGCACCGCACTGATCAAAACGGCCTTGGCAGCCCGGCTTTCACCGTGCCGGGCCAGATAGTGCACCACCTCGCCTCCACCCGTGGAGTGCCCCACGTGGATGGCGTCGTGCAGATCGAGATGCGCGACGACGGCCGCCAGATCGTCGGCGTAGTGGTCCATGTCGTGGCCGTCGCCGGCCTGGGTGGAGCGCCCGTGCCCGCGGCGGTCGTGGGCGACGACTCGGTAACCGTGCTGCAGGAAGAACAGCATCTGGTTGTCCCAGTCGTCGGACGACAACGGCCAGCCGTGGCTGAACACGATGGGTTGTCCACTGCCCCAGTCCTTGTAGAAGATCTCGGTGCCGTCGGACGTGGTGATGGTGGGCATGCGGGCGCCTCTCAGGGGTTCGGTGGTTACTGGTCGAGCGGGTTGATGCGGTTGACGATCAGCGGGTCGGCGGGCGTGAACGGGAAGTCGGGCAGATCGTCGATGTGGGTGTTGAAGGCCGCGGCCAACACCTTCCGCGAGTAGGCGCTCGCCGAGGCGCGGTAGCCGATGTCGGCAGGGAAGGGCTGGTCGAAGAAGATCAGGAAGTGCCACGGGTCGGTGCCGATGTTCTCGATGTGGTGCGGGTAGGCGCGCGGGATGAAGTACATGTCGCCGGTGGTCATGGTCCAGGTGTCCAGGGAGCCGTCGGGGTTCATGACGGTCATGCGGGCGTCACCGTGTTGGACGTAGCCCATCTCGGCCGTGACCGGATGCCAATGTGGTTCGCGCATACCGACTTCCGCGACGCGCAACGAGTACATCGAGATGTCCTTCAGCACCGGCCAGAACTGATCGCGGGCGAAGCGGGCGTTGCCGCTGACGTAGTTCAGCCCAGGCGCCTGGGCCTCGATGTCGAACTTGTGCGGGTCCTTGAAGTACGCCGCGGCGGGGATGTCGGGGTCACCGATGCGGGCGGCGAGTTTGTGGTCGGTGGTGTCGCGGCGGATCTTGGACAGGTCGGACGCGGGCAGGTCGTAGGTGTTGCCCAGCACGGCGTCGGAGAAGGCACCGAGCGTCGCACCGAACCCGAAGTCCTCGGGCCGCTCGTTGCGGAAGGCGATGATGAACTCCGCGACGTCGTCACCGATGTTCTCGATGTGATGCAGGGAGCCGGATTCGGCGTGGAACATCTGCCCCGCCGTGACGATGAACGTGGAGAACTTGCTGCCGTTGTCGAGGATCGAGACGAGCGCGGTTCCCGACACGCAGTACGTGAGTTCGTTGGCGTTGGCGTGCCAGTGCGGCGTGCGCATCGCGCCGGGGTTCAGCAGCACCCGCTTGATGGACAGGCCCTTGAGGATCGGCAGGTTGTCGGCGGTGACGCGCCGCATCGAACCGAGGTCGGACTCCTCGACGATCTCGCCGTCGTGCAGTGACGTGGTGTGGGTGCTGCGGGTGATGGATGTGGTCATGATCGTCTCCTTCGATGTCTCCGCTGAGTGTCGTGTCACCGCCGCTGAACCGGCGGGCATGACGAGTACTTTCGTCGAGAAAACTGCCGCCGTCGTCAACGCTGGCGGCACCATCGCCTACCGGCTAGCCCCCAGAAGCCCTACGGAACGAGGCTGACCGCGCGTCCCCTGCTATGGACCCAGAGCACCGCGGTGGCGACCGCGGCTTCGAAGATCGACACCGTGGTCGCGACCGTCATCAACGTGGAGGTGGGGATCGCCGCGGCGATGTCGACCACGTCAGCGTGGTGATGGCCCGGCGCCGACCAGTGCACCGCGACCATGCCGAGGTTCATCACCGCGACGACGCACCATGCCCGTGTCGAGCTCGCCTTCCAGAGGTCGGCCGCGCAGTAGAGGCACGCGGCCGCCATCGCGACGACGAGCGCGACGAGCGACGGCGCTGTTCGTGCGGCCGAGCATCAGCCCGTGCACCACGGCCGAACCGACCGCGACCAGCGCGAACGCCCGTCTACCGAGGACGGCGGAGCTGGTCGCGGCGGACATCGTTCAACTCTGGCACCGGCGTGACGTCGCCGCCACCGGTGCGGTCACAGGCCCAGCAGCCGGACGCTGTGCTCGCGCATCTCGACCTTGCGAACCTTGCCGGTGACGGTCATCGGGAACTCGTCGACGACGTGGACGTAGCGGGGAATCTTGTAGTGCGCCAGCTTGCCTGCGGCGAAGGCGCGCACTGCCTCGACGTCGAGCGGCTCGGTGCCCGGCTTCATCCGGATCCACGCGCAGACCTCCTCGCCGTACTTCTCGTCGGGAACTCCGATGACTTGCGCGTCCTCGATGTCGGGGTGGGTGTAGAGGAACTCCTCGATCTCGCGCGGGTAGACGTTCTCGCCACCGCGGATCACCATGTCCTTGATCCGGCCGACGATGTTGCAGTAACCGTCCTCCCGCATGACGGCCAGGTCGCCGGTGTGCATCCAGCCGTCGGAATCGATTGCCTCCGAGGTCTTCTCGTCGTCCTGCCAGTACCCGATCATCACCGAGTAGCCGCGGGTGCAGAATTCGCCGGGTTCGCCACGCTCGACGACGACACCCGTTGCGGGGTCGACGATCTTGATCTCGACGTGCGGGTGTGCCCGGCCGATCGACGACGTGCGCCGGTCCAGGTCGTCGTCGATCAGCGTCTGGCAGGACACCGGCGACGTCTCGGTCATGCCGTAGGCGATGGCGACCTCGGTCATGTTCATGTCCTCGACGCAGTGCTTCATCACCTCGACCGGGCAGACGGCGCCCGCCATGATTCCGGTGCGCAGCGACGACAGATCACGGTCGGCGAACTCGGGGTGATTCTGCATGGCGATGAACATGGTCGGCACGCCGTAGACCGCGGTGCACCGTTCCTGCTCGATCGCGGCCAGGGTCAAGCCCGGATCGAAGCCGGGGGCGGGGATCACCATGGTCGCGCCGTGCGAGGTGCAGCCGAGGTTGCCCATCACCATGCCGAAGCAGTGGTAGAAGGGCACCGGGATGCACAGCCGGTCGCCGCGGCCGAGGTTGATGAGCTCGGTCGTGAAGAATCCGTTGTTGAGGATGTTGCGGTGCGACAACGTGGCGCCCTTCGGGAAACCTGTTGTGCCCGAAGTGTATTGGATATTGATTGGCTCGGTGCCGGTCAGGCTGGCGAGACGATCGGCACAGCGCGTCGGCCGGCACTTCGTCGGCCCGTGCCCGCAGCGCGGCCCAGTCGTCGGTGCCGAAGAAGACGACGTCGGTCAGGCCGGGCACCTCGGCGCGCACGGCGTCGACCATCGCCACGTAGTCCGAGTTCTTGAACGCGGTGGCCGCGAACAGCATGCGCGTCCCGGACTGGTTGAGCACGTAGGCGAGCTCGTGCGTGCGGTAGGCAGGGTTGACGTTGACCAGAATCGCGCCGATCTTGGCCGTCGCGTACTGGGTGATGGTCCACTCGGCGCAGTTCGGCGCCCAGATCCCCACCCGGTCCCCCTTGTCGATGCCCAGGGCCAACAAGCCCCGCGCCACGACGTCGATCTCGGTGTTGAGCTGTGCGTAGGTGAGGCGCACACCCTGCGCGAGGTCGACGAGCGCTTCGGCGTCCGGGTACCGCGCGGCGGTCCGCTCGAAGTTCGCGCCGATGGTCTCCTCGAGGATCGGCGCGTCCGTCGGGCCTGCGTCGTAGGACTTCATCCGTTCACCAGATCCTCGTAGCGGTACTCGGTCGCGATCGGCGTGCCTGCGGCGTGCGCGTCCTCTTCGCGCCCGCGCAGCTCGACGCGGCGGATCTTGCCCGAGATGGTCTTCGGCAGCTCGTAGAACTCGACGCGGCGCACCTTCAGGTACGGCGCGAGGTGGTCGCGCGCGTATTCCATGATCGCCTTGGCGGTGTCGGCGTCGGGATTCCAGCCGTCGGCAAGCGCGACGTAGGCCTTGGGCACCGACAACCGCGTGGCGTCCGGTTGCGGCACCACCGCCGCCTCGACGACGGCGGGATGCTCGATCAGCACGCTCTCCAGCTCGAACGGCGACACCTTGTAGTCGGAGCGACTTGAACACGTCGTCGGTGCGGCCGATGTAGGTGATGTAGCCGTCCTCGTCGCGGCTGGGCGACGTCGCCGGTGTGGTAGTAGCCGCCCGCCATCACCGCCTCGTTGCGCTCGGGATCGGCGAGGTAGCCGGTCATCAGGTTGACCGGATTGGCTCGCACGTCAAGGCATATCTCGCCTTCGTCACTCGGCTGCCCGGTGACCGGGTCGATCAGCACGACGGGAACTCCAGGCATGGGCCGTCCCATCGATCCGGGCTTCACCGGCTGGCCCGGTGTGTTGCCGACCTGCAGCGTGGTCTCGGTCTGGCCGAACCCGTCGCGGATGGTCAGGCCCCAGGCCCGTTCCACCTGCGCGATGACGTCGGGGTTGAGCGGCTCACCCGCACCGAGGATTTCGCGCAACCCTTCGGGTTTCGGGCCGAGGTCGGATTGAATGAGCATGCGCCACACCGTCGGTGGCGCGCAGAACGTGTTGACGCCGGCTCGACGGATCTGGTGCAGCAGCGACGCGGCGTCGAACCGGCGGTAGTTGTAGACGAAGATCGTCGCCTCGGCGATCCACGGCGCGAAGAAGCAACTCCACGCGTGCTTCGCCCAGCCCGGTGAACTGATCGCCAGGTGGACGTCGCCGGGGCGCACGCCGATCCACGCCATCGTCGACAGGTGACCGACGGGATAGCTCACCTGGGAGTGCTCCACCAGCTTCGGCTTGCTCGTGGTGCCCGACGTGAAGTAGATCAACATCGAGTCATCGACGGTGGTGCCCGCGTCGAACCGGCCCGCGGGGGTAACGGCGTAGGCCGCAGAGTACGAGTGCCATCCGTCGACGGGATGGCCGACGACGATGCGGCCGTAGTCGCCGGGGACGTCGTCGAACTTGGCGGTGTCCTCGTCGTTGGCGATGACGAACTTGGCGCCGCCGCGGTCGATGCGGTCGGAGAGGTCGGCGGGTCCCAGCGCACCGGTGGTCGGCATGATGACGGCGCCCAGCTTGGCGACCGCGAGCATCGACTCCCACAGTTCGACCTGGTTGCCGAGCATCAGGATGACGCGGTCACCCTTGCCGACGCCGAGCGCCGCAAGCCACGTCGCGACCCGGTCGGAGCCTTCGGCCATCTCCGCGAAGCTGACCTTCTGCTCGCTGCCGTCTTCCTCGACGATCCACAGCGCGGTGCGGTCGTTGTCCCTGGCAATGACGTCGAACCAGTCGGTGGCCCAGTTGAAGGCGCCGCGTAGCTGCGGCCAGGCGAAGGCATCGACCGCCTTCTCGTAGTCGCCGATCAGGTCGACAAGCTGGTCGCGCGCGGTGCGATACAGATCGGTGTTACTAGCCATGCCCGTAGGATCTACGTCACAGTAACTCGCCCGCTACCCCCGAAAGAGGGTGTTCGCCGTGTCCGCCTCGCTGCTGCGCCCCCGCGACGGCGACGCGTTGCGGGCCGAGCTCCGCCAGGTGGCCGCTGCCACGGGGCTGCCACTGGCCTTCGGCGGCGAGGTGCATGGCGACACGTTGCTGCTCACGGAGTTCTTCGGCGCCCGCACCGGCGGCATGCGCGGCTTGGCGGTACGCCCGAGCGCCGGGCTCGGTGGGGCGACGATGGTTGCCGGTCGGCCGATGGCGGTCGCCGACTACCGCAACGCCGCCACGATCACGCATGACTACGACGGGCCCGTCGTCGAGGAGGGCATCCGGTCGATCCTCGCGGTGCCGGTGGTGGTCGACGGGCGGCCGCGGGCGGTGCTCTACGGTGCGTACCGCGCCGCCGCCCCGATCGGTGGCCGGGCGGCCGACGCGATGCTGGGTGCGGCCCGGCGCCTGGGGCACGAGTTGCGGGTGCGCGACGAGGTCGACCGGCGGATGCGGCTGCGGGAGGCGCAGCTGGCGAACTTCGCCGACGCGGTGGCCAACCCCGAACAGATCCGCGAGGTGCACGCCGAACTTCGACGCCTGGCGGCGGAGCCCGACGCCGCGCCGGCGATCCGAGGCCAACTGCGCGAGCTCGCCGACCGGCTCGCCGGCGCCCTCGACGGCGATGGCCGGCCGGCATCGGCACCGCTGACGGCGCGCGAACTCGACGTGCTCTCCCAGGTCGCGCTCGGCTGCACCAATGCCGAAGCTGCCGAACGCCTTTCGCTACGCCCCGAGACGGTGAAGAGCTACCTGCGCAGCGCGGCTACCAAGCTCGGCGCGCGGTCCCGCCACGAAGCGGTGAGCAGGGCGCGCCGCTCGCGGCTGCTGCCGTAGCGCTCGCCTCGCCCGTGCACCTCCCCCACCCCGTAGCGCTCGCGCCTACCGCCGTCCCCTCGCACCCTCCTCTGCCTCGAAACTGCTGTGAGATCGCACTTTTCGGCACTTTTTGCGATCTGGCAGCAGACTCGATGGGTCGGGTGCGGCGACGCGCCAGCGTGGTCGGGCGACGGCTAGCCGACGCCGGATTACCCCGACGCTGATCCACAGCGAATTCCCCACGCCGGCTTACCCACTACTGAATTTGCCCACCTACGAGCGACTTTCATTGAACACCGCCAGCTCGCTCCTACCCGGCGAAGCCGAAAGTCGCTCGTAGGTGGGCAAATAACGCAACCGCATATCTCCGGAGGCAAGTGTTGCGCATGTTGTCGACGATGCCCTCTGATCACCTCGAAACTGCTGTGAGATCGCAATTTTCGGACTTTTTGCGATCTGACAGCAGTCTCGACGCGGCGGGTGCGGGTAGGTGGGGCGGGCGTCGGGCGACGGTGGCGGGGCGCCGGCGCGGTGACGACCGGCGCCCGTCAGGCCAGCGAGTCGACCCAGGCCCGGTGCAGGGCGGCGTACCTGCCGTCGCTGCGAATCAACTCGTCCGGCGGGCCGTCCTCGACGATCTGGCCGTGTTCGAGGACCAGCACCCGGTCGGCGATCTGGACCGTCGACAGCCGGTGCGCGATCACCACCGCGGTGCGGTCGGCCAACACGGTCGCCAGCGCCCGCTGCACCAGCCGCTCGCTGGGAATGTCCAGCGACGACGTGGCCTCGTCGAGGATCAGCACCGCGGGGTCGGCGAGGAACGCGCGCGCGAACGCGATCAACTGCCGCTGACCGGCCGACAGTCGGCCGCCACGCTTGGCCACGTCGGTCTCGTACCCGTCGGCGAGGGTGTCGATGAACCGGTCCACGCCGACCGCGGTGGCCGCCGCCCGCACCTCGGCGTCCGTCGCCTCGGGACGGCCGAACCGGATGTTGTCGGCGATGGTGCCCTCGAACATGAAGTTCTCCTGCGTCACCATCACGACGTGGTGACGCAGGTCGGCCTGCGAGATATCGCGGAGGTCGACGCCGTCGAGCGTCACCGAGCCGGCAACCGGGTCGTAGAACCGGGCGATCAGCTTGGCGATGGTGGTCTTGCCCGCGCCCGTCGTGCCGACCAGCGCGACGGTCTGGCCCGCAGGGATCTCCAGGTTCAGGTCGGGCAGCACCGGCCGGCCGGGCTGGTAGGAGAAGTCGACGTGGTGAAAGCCGATGTCGCCCTTTACCTTCTGCAGCTGCGACCGGATGCTGCGGATCCTGGATGCCGGGCTCCTCGGCCAGCACGCCCGCGATCTTCTCCAGCGCCGCCGCCGCGGACTGGAAGGTGTTGAAGAACTGCGAGATCTCCTGCATCGGCTCGAAGAAGATCCGCAGATACAGCAGGAACGCCGTCAGCGTGCCGAGCGTCATCTCGCCCTGCAGCACCCGGTAACCGCCGTACAGCAGCACCATTCCGGTGGTGATGTTGCCGACCAGCCGGACGCCCGGCATGAAGACGGCCAGCAGCTTGAAGGCCCGCTCGTTGATGGTCTTGTACTGGTCGGCGACGTCTTCGAAGATCTCCTGGTTGCGCGGCTCGCGGCGGTACGCCTGGACCGCCTTGATGCCGGTCATGGTCTCGACGAACTGCACGATCACCAGCGCGGCGCTCTCGCGCACCTTCAGGTACGTCTTCGACGACTGAGTGCGGAACCACCACACCAGCAGCACCAGGACGGGGAAGGCGCACAGGCACATCAGGCCCAGCCGGACGTCGAGCACGACGAGCAGCACCGCCGTGCCACACAGCGTCAGGATCGCGGTGATGAGACCGTCGAACCCGGTCTGCAGCATGTCCTGGATGGCCTCGACGTCATTGGTCGAGCGGGCGACCACCCGGCCGGAGGTGTAGCGGTCGTGGAAGGCGACGTCGAGCCGCTGGAAGTGCCGAAACAGCCTGCGGCGCAACTCGAGTAGCACCTTCTGGCCGATCCGTCCGGAGCGGCGCAGGAAGAACATCCGGCTGGTGGCCTGTATCAGCACGACGCCGCACAGCGCCGCGACGATCGTCAGCAGTTCGCGCGCACGAGTGGCCCTCCACGATCGGCGGGATGCCGTGGTCGATGCCGCGCTGCACCAGCAGCGGCACCGACAGCCGCGCGGCGTTCTCCGCGACCACGACGATCGCCAACAGCGCGACCGTGGTGACGTAGGGCCGCAGCAGGGAGCCCAGCAGCGAGCGGGCCTCGCGGCGGCGCGAGACCGATTCGTCGATGGGCAGGTCATCGTCGTCGTTGGTGACGGCGCGGCCGCGCCAGTCGGTGGTCGTCATCGGTGCCGTCTCCTCTTCGCGCAGGCGCTCATCGTCTTTCCGCCGCTTCCCGCTCGCGGCGGTCCTCGTGGGTCTCGGCCGCCTCGCGCTCCAGGTACAGGTGATCCAGACGGTTGCGGTCCTCGTCCTGCGCCCAGTCGCAGCTGCGCTCCACGTCCTCGTCGAGGTCGTCGTCGGCGGCCAGCAGGTAGCGGTATTCCGGTGCGGTGGCGAGCAATTCGGCGTGCGTGCCGACGTGAGTGATGGTCCCGTGCCTCGAGCAGGGCCACCCGATCGGCGAGCAACACCGTCGAGGCGCGGTTGGCGACCACGACTCCGGTCAGCGATCCCAACACCCGGCGCAGCGCCTCGGTGACGACGGCCTCGGTGTGCACGTCGAGCGCCGACAGGGTGTCGTCGAGCACCAGGATCGACGGACCCGCCAGCAGCGCCCGGGCCAGCGAGAGGCGTTGCCGCTGCCCACCGGACAGGCTCATGCCCTGCTCGCCGATGCGGGTGTCCAGGCCGAACGGCAACTCGTAGACGAAGTCGGCCGCGGCGACCTCGACGGCCTCCGCGAGCTGCTCGTCGGTGGCGTCCGGCCGGCCCAGCCGCAGGTTCTCGGCCACCGACATCGAGAACAGCGTCGGGTCCTCGAACGCCGTCGCCACGGCCTGCCGCAGCGCGGGCAGCGACAAGTCGCGGATGTCGCGGCCGTCGATCAGGATCTGGCCCTCGGTGACGTCGTAGAGCCGCGACAGCAGCGACGCCAGCACCGACTTGCCCGACCCCGTCGACCCGACCAGGGCCAGCGTCTCGCCGGGTTCGACGGTGACGTTGAGATGCCGAAGCGCCCAGTCGTCCGGCGCGGCGTCGGGGAACCGGAAGCCGACGTCGACGAGCTCCAGCCGGCCACCGCGCGGCGTCTCGGCCGTCGGCCCGTCGGTGATCTCCCGCGGCGCGTCGAAGATCTCGGCGACGCGGTTGGCCGCCGTCATGGACTCCTGCGTCATCGACAGCAGGAAGCCCAGCGACGCGATGGGCCACACCAGCGACAGCATCATCGTGATGAACGCGACGAGCGTGCCCATGGTGACCAGGCCGTTGCCCGCCGCGTAGGCGCCGACGCCCAGCACGATGATCAGCGTGAGGTTCGGGATGACCTCGAGCAGCGTCCAGAACTTCGCGGACACGCCGACCTTGCGCACCTCGGTGTCGAACAGCTTGGTGGCACGTTCGTCGAACCGTTCATAGGCGTACTCCTCGCGGCCGAACGCCTTGACCACCCGCAGTCCGAGTGCCTGCTCCTCGACGTGGGTCGCGACGTTGCCGGACTGGTCCTGGGCGGCGCGGGAGAGCTTGGTGAATTGGCGCTGGAAGTGCAGCACGGTCGCGGTGATCGGCACGATCGACACCACCACCACGACGCCGAGCGGCCAGTACATCGCCAGCAGGATGCCGGTCACCACGACGATCTGGATGACGTTGAGCAGCAGGAAGAGAAGCCCGAACGACAGGAACTGGCGGATGGTGCTCAGATCGTTCATCACCCGCGACAGCAACTGGCCGGACTGCCACTTGCCGTGAAACGACATCGGCAGGATCTGCAGGCGCGCGTAGAGATCCTTGCGGATGTCCGCCTCGACGCCCATCGTGGCGCGGGCCACCAGCCACCGCCGGATGAACCACAGCACGGCCTCCGAGACGAGCAGCGCGGTGGCCGCGGTACCGAGGACCCACAGCTGCTGCTGATCCTGCTGACGGACCGGCCCGTCGATCACGGCCTTGGTCATCAGCGGAATCGTGACGGTGGCGGCGAGGCTCAGCAGAGCCGCGACGAGCATCGCGGCCCACCGCGCCCGGTACGGCTTCAGGTACGGCAGCAGCCGCAGGATGTCCGACGACGCCCTGATCCGCCGCGGCGGCGGCGCGATGGCCGGCACGGAGCGAAGCCCCGACTCGTCAGCGCGCATCGATTCACCCATCAACTCTTGTCTATCCCACACCTACGACATCGACGCCGTCGACGTGTCGCCACCGAAAACCCCCGGCTTCAAGGTTCCCACGGCGGACAACCGAATAACGATCACGTCAGGCCGCGACCGTGTCGTCGCGGAACTGCGTTTCGTACAGCTCGGCGTAACGCCCTCGGCGGGCCAGCAGCTGTGCGTGGGTTCCGCGTTCGACGATACGGCCGTCCTCGACCACCAGGATCAGGTCGGCGGCGCGGATCGTCGACAGCCGGTGGGCGATGACGATCGACGTCCGGCCCTCGAGCGCCTCGGCGAGCGCCTGCTGCACCGCCGCCTCCGACTCGGAGTCCAGCGATGCGGTGGCCTCGTCGAGCACCACGACCCGCGACCGGCCCAGCAACAGCCGCGCGATGGTCAGGCGTTGCCGCTGACCGCCGGACAGCCGGTAGCCGCGCTCGCCGACGACGGTGTCCAACCTGTCGGGCATGTCCTCGACCACGTCGGCCAGGCGCGCGCGGCGCAGCGCGTCCCACAGCTGGTCGTCGTCGGCATCGGGCGCCGCCAACGTCAGGTTCGACCGGATCGACTCGTGGAACAGGTGGCCGTCCTGGGTGACGACGCCGACGGTCTCCTTCAGCGACGCGAACGTCACGTCGCGCACGTCGGCCCCGGCAAGCCGGACCGCACCGGAGTCGACGTCGTAGAGCCGCGCCACCAGCGACGCGATGGTCGACTTGCCCGCACCCGACGAACCCACCAACGCCACCATCTGCCCGGCAGGCGCGGTGAACGAGATGCCATGCAGCACTTCGTCGCCGCCACGATCATCGAGGACCGCGACCTCCTCGAGCGAGGCCAGCGACACCTTGTCGGCCGACGGATAGCCGAAGCGGACGTCGTCGAACTCCACGGTGACCGGACCGTCGGGCACCGGCACCGCGCCAGCCCGCTCGCGGATCAGCGGCGTCAGGTCCAGCACCTCGAACACCCGCTCGAAACTCACCAGGGCACTGGCGATTTCGACGTGCGCGTTGGCCAGCGCCGTCAGCGGCGCGTAGAGCCGGGTCAGCAGCAGCGCCAGCGAGACGATCGCACCCGCCTGCAGATGCCCGCCGATCGCCAGCACGCCACCAAGCCCGTACACCAGCGCCAGGGCGAGCGCCGACATCAGCGTCAGCGAGTTCATGAAGGTGGACTGCAGCATCGCCGAGCGCACGCCGATGCCGCGGACCCGGTCGGCGCGCACCGCGAATTCGTCGGACTCCCGGACCGGATCGCCGAACAGCTTGACCAGCGTGGCGCCCGGTGCCGAGAAGCGTTCCGTCATCTGGGTATTCATCGTCGCGTTGTAGATCGCGCTCTCGCGGCTGAGCTTCGCCATGGTGCGCGCCGATCCGGCGGGCGGGCAGCAGGAACAGCGGTGTCAGCACCAGCGACAGCGCGGTGATCTGCCACGAGATGCTCAGCATCACGCCGAGGGTCAGGGCCAGCGTGACGAGGTTGCCGACCACTCCGGACAGCGTGTCGGAGAAGGCGCGCTGGGCGCCGATGACGTCATTGCCGAGCCGGCTCACCAGGGCACCGGTGCGGGTCCTGGTGAAGAACGCCACCGGCATGCGCTGCACGTGGTCGAACACGGCGGTGCGCAGGTCCAGGATGAGGCCCTCGCCGATGTTCGACGACAGCCAGCGGGTGAGCAGCCCGACGGCGGTTTCGGCCAGCGCCACGACGGCGATGATCGACGCGATCACCACGACGGCCGACGGCGGGCCGCCGTGCACGATGGCGTCGACCACCCGGCCGGCAAGCACCGGTGTGGACACCGCAAGCAGCGCGCCCACCACGCTGACCGCGACGAATCCGCCCAGTCGTCGATGGTGGCGCGCCGAGAAGCGCCAGATCCGCTTCAACAGCTCGCGGTTGGCCAGCGAGCGCAGATCGCCGCCATTCGCACGCGTCTGCCGGTACAGCGTCTGGCGCGCGACCGTTTCCAAGTTCATGTAATCACCGTAAAACCTCAACAATGGATGAGGTCAATTCACTCCCCCCTAGGCGATTCGTGCACGCCTGGTTGCGCTCACCGCAACTGCGTGTGCACGAATCGCGGGAGGAAGGAGGGGTCAGACGATGCCGAAGTACCCGATCACGCCGGCCGCGACGACGATCAGCAGCGGATTGAGCTTGGTGAACACGAAGATCAGCGTGCAAACGCCGGTCAGCGCGTAGGCCCGCCAGTCGTGGTCGGCGGCGCGGCTCATCACCAGCGACGTGGCCAGGATGAGCCCCACGGTCAGCGGCGCGAAGCCCTTCTCGACGGCGATCCGCCACTTGGAGTCCTGCGCCCGCTGCCAGAACTGCGTAATGACGTACACCAGCGACGCCGCAGGGATCACCATTGCGGCCGTCGCGATCACCCCGCCGAGAACGGCGCCAGGCACTCCCCCGACCGGCAGGCCCGCGGCGTAGCCGACCATGGCGACGATGAGGATGCTCGGCCCCGGCGCGGTCTGCGAGATGGAGAAGACGTCGGCGAACTGGCTGTCGGTCAGCCAGCGGTGGTCGTGCACTGCGCGTAGGTGCATCTCCGGCAGCACGGCGTTGCCGCCGCCGATCGAGAGCAGGGAAAGCGTGCCGAACAGCGCGATCAACTGCAGATACGTGCTCACGCCTTGGCCTCGCGCCTGGGCCACGCCCAGATCAGGCTGAGCGGGGCGAGGACCGCCAGCGTGCCGAGCAGCGGCCACCGCAGCAGGCCGTTGAGCACGAACGCGCCCGCGAACAGGGCGATCGGCACCAGCCCGGTAAGGCACTTCTGGCCGGTCTTGATCACCATCGCCACCGTGAGTGCGACGGCCGCCGCCGACGCGCCGTGCAGGACGCCCTTGACCGCGGGCACCTCCTTGAAGCGGAAGTACAGGTAGGCCATCACCAACACGAAGACCAGCGGCATGACGCACAGTCCGACGACGGCCGCGACGGCACCGGGGACGGCCCGCATCTTGGTGCCGACGAACACGGCCATGTTGACCTGGTTGGCGCCGGGCAGGATGCGGCACATCGTCATCGCGGAGAGGAACTCCTCCTCGCCCATCCACTGCTTCTCGACGACGAGCACCTCACGCGACCACGCGGACAGGCCACCGCCGAACGACGCCAGCGCGATGTGGTTGAACGTCCACGCCAGTTCGAACAGACCTACCTGATCGGACTTGGAGGTGACGTCCTCACTCATGAACGAGTTCGGGATCGTGCGGAAAGTCGTCCTCGTGGTGCTCGGACGGCTCCAGCGGGTCCGGTGGCTCGTAGTGGTGCGAGAGCTCCCAGTCCTCGCCGAAGACGGCCCGCAGGCGGGCCACGACCGTGGGGTCGGCGATCGTGATGCCGAGTTCGCGGCGCAGGTCGAAGGCGCTGCGGTCGATGTTCATCGACCCGACGAACGCCCGCTCCTCGTCGACGATGAGCAGTTTCGCGTGCACCCGCAGGTTCTTCTGCTTGTGCACCTTCACCCCGAACCGGCGCAGCGTGCGCAGCGACGCGAACGTGTCGAGCACGTCCCAGTCGCTGATGCCGTGCCTGCCGCCGCACAGCACGTGCACCTTCACGCCGCGATGGGCCGCCTCGACGATGCGGTCGAGGATCACCGCGTCGACGTACTTGGGGTGCTGGATGTCGAGGCGGTGGGTGGCGGAATCGATGAACCGGGCCATGTCGAGCCGCGAGTTGGAGTTGCTCCACGACAATCCGTGATGGTCGGCCGGAACCCAGTCGACGTGCTTCCAGTCGGCGTCGAAGACCTCGACGATCTGGGCGACGTGGCCAGGATCGTCGGTGATGACGCCGTAGTCCCTGGTGCGGGTGAAGTACTTCTCGCACAGGTTGAACGTGGCGACCAGCGCCGCCACCCCGTCGACGACGATCGACTTCTCGTGGGTGACGTAGAACTTGGGGTTGGTCCACTGCACGTCGACCCCAGCGGCGCTGAAGCGCTCGAAGGTCTCGTCGTTCGCCCGGTCCCCGCCCGAGCGGGCCGCGTTGAGCATGACCCGCACGTCGACGCCGGCGTTGCGTCGACCGATGACGGCGTCGATCAGGTCATTGGAGGTGAACGTGAATTGTTTGATCAGAAGCGACGTCTGCGCCGACGAGATGAATTCCCGGACCGGGTCCAGCCCGTCGTCGGGTTGGACGATCAGCTGTGGGCCGTTGCGCTGCACGAATGACGAAGCTAGCACCGTCGGCGGCTAAACGGCTTTGCCACGACGTTAATTCACCGAACCGTCTTGCAGTGAGGTCACGCGCCTCCCGCGCCGCGCCCCCGTCATCGGGCAAGATGGCCCTATGGACAGCGGAGGAGCGTCACCCCGGGTGCTCGTGGTGGACGACGATCCCGACGTGCTCGCGTCGTTGGAGCGCGGGCTTCGGCTATCTGGATTCGACGTGTCCACCGCCGTCGACGGCGCCGAGGCGTTGCGCAGTGCCACCGAGACGCGGCCCGACGCGATCGTCCTCGACATCAACATGCCCGTGCTCGACGGCGTCAGCGTGGTGACGGCGCTGCGCGCGATGGACAACGACGTGCCGGTCTGCGTGCTGTCGGCGCGCAGTTCGGTCGACGACCGCGTCGCGGGCCTCGAGGCCGGCGCCGACGACTATCTGGTCAAGCCGTTCGTGCTGGCCGAGTTGGTGGCGCGGGTGAAGGCGTTGCTGCGCCGGCGCGGCGCCACCGCGACGTTCTCGTCGGAGACCATCAACGTCGGGCCGCTGGAGGTCGACATCCCCGGCAGGCGGGCCCGCGTCAACGGCGTCGACGTCGACCTGACCAAGCGCGAGTTCGACCTGCTCGCCGTGCTCGCCGAACACAAGACCGCGGTGCTGTCCCGCGCCCAGTTGCTGGAGCTGGTCTGGGGCTACGACTTCGCCGCCGACACCAACGTCGTCGACGTGTTCATCGGATACCTGCGCCGCAAGCTCGAGGCCAACGGCGCGCCCCGCCTCCTGCACACCGTGCGCGGGGTGGGATTCGTCCTCCGAACTCAGTGATCCCATGAAACTGCTGTCGCGGTTCCTGCGGCGCACGCCGTCGC
The DNA here is from genome assembly GCA_963849055.1 of uncultured Actinomycetota bacterium. Taxonomy (GTDB): domain Bacteria; phylum Actinomycetota; class Actinomycetes; order Mycobacteriales; family Mycobacteriaceae; genus Mycobacterium. The sequence continues at coordinate 655,262 of CAWKFI010000004.1, read as the reverse complement.
TGAGGACCCGCGTCGCGTTCGCCACGGCCATCGCGGCGGCGATCGTCGTCGGCATCGTCGGCACCATCGTCTGGATCGGCATCACCAACGACCGCAAGGAGCGGCTGGATCGTCGGCTCGACGAGGCCGCCGGTTTCGCGATCCCGTTCCTGCCGCGCGGTCTCGACGAGATCCCGAAGTCGCCCAACGACCACGACGCCGTCATCACCGTCCGCAAGGACGGGGACGTCACGTCGAACTCGAACGTGATCCTGCCCGAGCTGCCCCCGGGGTACGCGGACACCTTCGTCAACGGGGTGCGCTACCGGGTGCGGACGGTGGAGATCCGGGTGCCCGAACCGATGCAGGTGGCCGTCGGCGCCACCTACGACGCCACCATCGCCGACACCAACAACCTGCACCGGCGGGTGATCATCATCTGTTCGTTCGCAATCGGCGCGGCCACTGTGGCCGGCTGGCTGCTGGCCGCGTTCGCGGTGCGACCGCTGAAACGGCTGGCGCAGCAGACCCGGGCGATCGACGTGGGAGGTGAGGCGCCCGACGTCGAGGTGCGCGGCGCCACCGAGGCCGTCGAGATCGCCGACGCCCTCAACGGCATGGTGCAGCGCATCTGGGAGGAGCAGGACCGCACCAAGGCCGCGCTCGCGTCGGCCCGTGACTTCGCCGCGGTGTCGTCGCACGAGCTGCGCACCCCGCTCACCGCGATGCGCACCAACCTCGAGGTGCTCGCCACCCTCGACATGCCCGAGGAACAACGCAAGGAAGTCCTCGGCGACGTCATCCGGACGCAGTCGCGCATCGAGGCCACCCTGACGGCGCTCGAGCGGCTGGCCCAGGGCCAGTTGTCCACGTCCGACGACCACGTGCCCGTCGACATCACCGAACTGCTCGACCGCGCCGCGCACGACGCGATGCGGGTCTACCCCGACCTGGACGTGTCGCTGGCGCCCGCGCCGACGGTCATCATCCTCGGCTTGCCCACCGGGTTGCGGCTTGCCGTCGACAACGCGATCGCCAATGCCGTGAAGCACGGCAGCGCGACCCGGGTGCAGCTGTCCGCGGTCAGTTCGCGTGCGGGAGTGGAGATCGCGATCGACGACGACGGTGTCGGCGTTCCCGAGGAAGAGCGCACGGTGGTGTTCGACCGGTTCAGCAGGGGGTCGACGGCGTCGCACTCCGGCTCGGGCCTCGGCCTCGCACTGGTCGCCCAGCAAGCCGAATTGCACGGTGGCACGGCGTCGTTGGAGCACAGCCCGCTCGGTGGCGCCCGGTTGCTGCTGCGGCTTCCCGGCCCCTCGTGAGCTAGGCGTTCCCGTCGGTCACTGTGCGGTTTCGTACGCCTGCACGGCGTGTCGCGTACGAATCCGCACGGTCGCCGGGAATTCGAGTCCGGTTTGGGGTCAGCGCGGCGGCGTCGAGGGTGTCACCGAGGCGTCGACCCGAATGTCGTTGACCACCTTCACATTCGGCCACTCCGTCGCCGCTGTCGATTCGGCAGCGGCCTTGACGTCCTCGGACGGTGCGGTGCCGGTCAACGTGATCACGCCGCGCTCGAGTTTCAGGCCGAAGTCGGTGATCTCCACTGCGGTGCTGAAGACGCCGCCCAGTGCGGCGAGGTCGGGCGCCTGGGCCCCGGGGACGACCTTGAAGTCGTCGACGATCTCGGCGCCGGGCAACGCCGACCTGAGTGCATCCACGAACGAGGCCTTCGTCGACTCGTCGGGAAGATCACCGGCGAGCCTGAAGCCCTTGCCGGTACGGAAGATCGAGAACGGCGCATAGGCCGAGGCGGGCGGATTCGTCGTCGTCGTGGTGGTCGTGGTGGTGGCCGGCGTGCTGGACGGCGCGGTGTCGGTCGACGGGCCGCTCTGACTGCCACACCCGATGAGGGCGAACAGCGCGATACCGGCCAAAGAGGCCAGCAGCCCGGTACGCAGTTCGTCGCCCGTCAGCGGACGTCGAGCAGATCGATGACGAAGATCAGCGTCTTGCCCGACAGCCGGTGCCCGGAGCCCGCGGCCCCGTAGGCCTGAGCCGGCGGGATGACCAGCTTGCGTCGTCCACCGACCTTCATGCCGGGGATGCCGTCCTGCCAGCCCTGGATCAGTCCGCGCAGCGGGAACTCGATCGACTCGCCGCGGTTCCACGAGCTGTCGAACTCCTCGCCCGTGTCGTATTCGACACCGACGTAGTGCACCTTGACGGTGCCACCGGGGACTGCCTCGGCGCCGTCACCGACGGTGACGTCCTCGATCAGCAAGTCAGCCGGTGCGGGACCATCGGGAAATTCGATCTCGGGTTTCTTGTCGCTCGCCACGCCCCACACCGTAGTCGGGCAGACTGGTCGGGTGGACAAGGACCATGACATTCTCGCCCAGGTCAATCAGCTCGTCGCCGAGGAGCAGCAGCTTCGCGACAAGGTGCAGCACCACGACATCGATGAAACCGAGGAGCACCGCCGCCTGCGCGCCGTCGAGGTCCAGCTCGACCAGTGTTGGGACCTGCTGCGGCAGCGCCGGGCCCTGCGCGAAACGGGCCAGGACCCCGATCAGGCACAGGTACGCCCGCCCGATCAGGTCGAGGGCTACCTGAACTGACGGCAGTGACATCCCCCGTCGCTTCGCTCGCCCTGGCGGTGACATCTCCCGTCGCTTCGCTCGCCCCGGCGCCGTGACGGCCGACGATCGCTTCGACGTCGTCATCGTCGGTGGCGGCCACAACGGACTGGTGGCCGCCGCGTACCTAGCGCGCGCCGGTAGGCGGGTTCGACTGCTGGAGCGCCTCGGCCACGTCGGCGGCGCCGCCGTGTCGGCGCACGCTTTCGACGGGGTCGACGCGCGGCTGTCGCGCTACTCGTATCTGGTCAGCCTGCTGCCGCGACGCATCCTCGACGATCTCGGGGCGCGGGTTCGGCTGTCCCGCCGCCGCCATTCGTCGTACACGCCGGACCCCGCGACCGCTGGTGAGACCGGCCTGCTGGTGGGGCCGCACAGCACGTTCGACGCCATCGGAGCGGCGAGCGACCAGGCCGGCTTCGACGAGTTCTACCGGCGCTGCCGCGCCGTCACCGAGCGGTTGTGGCCGACGCTGACCGAGCCGTTGCGCACCCGCCACGACGCGCGGGCCCAGGTGCTCGCCGGCGGCGACCGCGATGCCGCTACCGCTTGGCGCCAGATGTTCGCCGACCCGATCGGCACCGCGATCACCGGCGCGGTCGGCAGTGATCTGGTCCGTGGCGTGATGGCCACCGACGCGCTGATCGGTACGTTCGCCCGCACCGACGATCCGTCGCTGCCACAGAACGTCTGCTTCCTCTACCACCTGCTGGGCGGAGGCACCGGCGACTGGGACGTCCCGATCGGCGGCATGGGCGCGGTGAGCGGTGCGCTGGCAGGGGCGGCGTTCGGCCATGGCGCCGAGATCGTCACCGGTGCCGACGTCCAGGCGATCAGCCCCGACGGCGACGTAACCTACCGCCACGACGGCACCGAGCGACGAATCCACGGGCGGACGGTGCTGGCCGGGGTGACGCCGACGGTGCTGGCGCGGCTGCTCGGCGAACCGGAGCCGCAGCAGGCGCAGGGTGCGCAGGTCAAGGTCAACCTGATGCTGCGTCGGCTCCCGCGCCTGCGTGACCAATCCGTCAGTGCCGAAGAGGCTTTCGGCGGAACGTTCCACATCAACGAGAACCTCAGCCAGCTCGACGCCGCGTACGACCTGGCGGCGGCCGGCTCGGTGCCCGACCCGCTGCCATGCGAGATCTACTGCCATTCCCTGAGCGACCCGACCATCTTGTCGGACGACCTCCGGGCGTCAGGCGCTCAGACCCTCACGGTGTTCGGCTTGCACACCCCGCATCGACTTCTGACCGGAGCCGATCCGGACGTCATGCGCACCCGACTTACCGACGCAGTGCTGGCATCGCTGGATTCCGTTCTCGCCGAGCCCATTCGGGACGTGGTGATGAACGACGCCCACGGTCGACCCTGTATCGAGGCCAAGACGACGGCAGACCTGGAGGAAGCGCTCGGCATGACGGCGGGCAACATCTTCCACGGCGCGCTGCGCTGGCCGTTCGCCGAGGATGACGAGCCACTCGAAACCGCCGCCCAACGCTGGGGCGTCGCCACCCGGCACAACGCGATCCTGTTGTGCGGCTCCGGATCTCGACGAGGCGGGGCGGTGTCGGGCATCGGCGGCCACAATGCCGCGATGGCCGTACTCGAGGGCTAGGCCATGGCCAGGGCCAACGCCACATGGCCCTCGAAGCCGAGGTCGGTGGCCATGGCGCGGTAGCGCTCCGCATACTGCCGATAGCTCGTGTCGTCGCCACGAGCGAGGGCGACCATGGCCCGCATCCGCAGCAGCCCAACATCGCACAGCGCCAGACCCCCGACGGGCGAGTGCGCCAGCCGTTCGATCGTGCATCGTGCTTCTGCGACATCGCCTTCCGCGCCGCGACCCAGCAAGGTCTCGGTCAGAATGCTGGCGCATACGACGCCGTAACCGAGCTGCCCGTTGGCGAAGACGGTGTCGACCGACGCGCGCATGATCGGGATCGCGCCATCGGCGTCTCCCTGCCGCGCGCGCTCGCGGGCGAGGTAGAGGTCGATCATCGGCAGTTCGGTCGTGAAGAACTTTCCCGTCAAACACATTTCGCGGGCCTGTGCGAGGTAGCGCAGTCCGCGTTCTCGGTCGGTGTCGCTCTCGATCAGGACCGCCCCAAAGATGTAGCGCGTGAGGACCAGCGCGGTGTGATCGCCGGACTTCACCGCGATCTGCAGCGCCTCCTCAAGATCGGCGATCGCCGTGATGTCGGGCTCGAGAACGTGATTGACGATCGGACCGGCGTACCGGTACACGGCGACACGGGCGAACGTCAGCGCGTCGGTCGCGCGTGCCATCTCGAGGGCGTCATCGAGATCGGTTCGCCAGCCGAGGATTCCGAGCCAGTATCGGGCGTAGCCGCGGAAGAGGATCGACAACGACAACGGCGAGCCGACGATGTAGTTGCCCATCGTGGAATCACCCGCGGCGAGGTCGATCGCGCGCTGGGCCCAGCGCAGAACTTCTGGGATGCGGCCGGCTTCCTGACAGATCACCATTGCGCCGAACGACATGCCGACGATGAGTTGGGGATCTCCGATCGCCTCGAGCAGACCAATCTGTTCGGTCGCCAATCGGTCGGCCTCGACGGCACGGCCGTGCAGCATGCACTCCGTGATCTGGCCGAGCATGGCCATGGCCAGCGACCGCTTGTCATCGGCGGCGGCGCATAGCTCGCGGAGTTCCTCGAACCCGGAATGTGAGACGTTGGCCGCCGTCCGGTACGCGGTGGCGCACAGCAGCGTTCGTGGGGCGATGCGCATCGCCATTCGATTCGGGTCGTCGGCAGGCAACGCGTCGGCGACGCCCCGCGCCCTGGACCAACTGGTGCGGGCGGCGATGATGTCCCGGCTGATCGACCAGCCGCCGGCACGCATGTGCCAGCCGTAGGCGGCATGGGCGTCGCCAGCCGCTTCCAGGTGCCCGGCGATCAGAGCGGCGTTCTCGTCGGCCGACTCCGGATCGCGCGTTGCGATCGAGGACGCCAGCCGGCGATGCAGGTCGGCCCGGTCGGTCTTGAGTTGTGACTCGTAGGCCACCGCACGAATGAGCGGATGGTGAAATACGTACTCGGCGGGCTGGGTCGACTTCACCCGGTCGATCAGCTCCGCCCCGACCAGTTCGTCGACGACGAGAGTGACGCCGAGCGCTTCGAGCAGCTCCGGACCGAACCGAGATCCGATCACGGCGGCGGCGTTGAGCGTGCGCTTTCCCGCGGGGGCGAGACGGTCGATGCGAGCGGCGATGGTCGCCTGCAGGGTCGGTGGGACGGTGACCTTGGCGACGCCCTGGTTGCGGACGTACGAGCCACGCTTGCCGCGAAGCACGCCCCGTTCGACGAGGTCGCGGACCAGTTCCTGAGCGAAGAAGGGGTTGCCTGCCGCCCGGTCGGCGATGGTCTCGGCAAGCGCCGCGACCGACGGATCGGTGCCCATCTGTTCGGTGATCAACGTCGCCGACTCCGCCGCGTTCAGCGGCGCGAGTTCCAGCGTCTGAGCACCGGCGACGGCCCGGAGCGCCCCGTCATACTCGGGACGGTAGGTCACGATCACCAACGTCGGGGTCTCCGGTATCACCGACGCGAAGTCCGCCAGCATCGAATCGCTGACTTCGTCGATCCAGTGTGCGTCCTCGATGACGTAGACAGCTGGCGTCTCTCTCCTGAGCAACGCGGCGTTGATCAATGCGGTCAGTCGCCTACGGCGGGCATCCGGATCGACGTTGGGCACCGCGACGTCCGGGTCGGCGACACCCAGGAGGTCGTGCAGCATGAGCAAGTCGTGCGAGTCGGCCTCGGGGAACAGCGTCTGGAGCCACGCCCGCGCGGTTTCGTTGTCGGCTTCCCGCACGCCGGTGCCAGCCCGCAACAACTGGCCGGCGGCGTGGAAGGGCACCTCGCGGACATGGGATTCACAGAACGAACTGAAAACGTCGACACCCGTGGAGACTGCGGTCGCGACGACTTCGCGGACCACGCGGCTCTTGCCCATTCCGGCGGGTCCGACGATGCCGATCACGCCGCCGTGCCCGCCGATTGCGCGCTCCAGCATGCCTTCCACGACCGCCATCTCTCGCTGGCGGCCGACGAGGCTCAGCTCGCCGCGGCCGCGCATACCGGAGTTCGAGATGAGCGCGAATAGGCGTCGCGCCAGCACCGGATCGGTGCGGCCCTTGATCAGCACCGGCTCGCGGTCGCCCAGTTCGGCGACGTCCCGGACTAGTTGCGCCGTCGACTCGGACACCATCACACCGCCGGGAGGAGCGGCGGATTCCATCCGTTGCGCCATCCCGACCTGCTCACCGACCGCGGTGTATGACGTTGGGCCGGAACCGATTTCACCGGCAATCACTTGGCCGGAGTTCAGCCCGACTCGCACGGCGAACTTCGCACCGTCGCGTTTGGCGACCTCCTGCGCCAACTGCGCCGCCGCGTGTTGAATGCTCAACGCCGCCCGGCATGCGCGTACCGCGTGGTCCTCCAAGGCGATTGGCGCCCCGAACACCGCCATGACGCCGTCACCGGTGAACTTGTCGACCGTGCCGCCATAGCGTCGGACGATGTCGGAGGACCGGTCGAACAGCGCCGCCATGACGTCCCGCAGCCGCTCCGCCCCCAGGTCCGCGGCGATGTCCATGGATCCGACGACGTCGGTGAACAGCACGGTCACCTGCTTGTACTCGGCGGCGTTCGCGGCCGAACCGAGGGGCACGCCGCACGCGTCACAGAACCGGGCACCCTCACGTGGTGCCGTGCCGCAAACCGCGCATGCAGTCGTCACCGTCTCCGCCCCCCGATCCATTCAGGATAGGACGGCGGACCGCTTTAATTGACGAGATCGTCGATAGCTAGTTCGCGCCCAGCTTGGCCAGGATGGCCTCGAGCGCGCCAAGTTCGGCCTCGCTCAGCGCCGTGAACGCGCGCGGTGCCGGGTCGTCGACTTCCTCGATGCGCGCCACCATCTTGCGGCCCTCGTCGGTCAGCGAAACCAGTTTGCAGCGCCGGTTCGACGGGTCCGCAGTGCGCACGATCAAGCCACGGCCCTCGAGGTCGTTCAACGCGACGGTGGTTGCGGGCGCGTCCATGGTGGCGGCTTCGGCGATCTGTTTGGCCGTCATGGACCGTCGCGCCAGCCTGCGCAGTACCCGTATGCGGCTGAACGGCAATCCCGAGGTCTCGACGACGTCGCGCTTCCACGCGTCGCGGTTGTCGAACACCACCGCGGCCATCGCGCGCCAGACGTCGTCGGCGCGAGCGTTATCCGACATGGATCCCCTCCTTGACGACCGGCGTGCCCGCGATCAGTGGCGCCACGCGTTGAGCCGAGCGGACCGCCCACGGCGACGTCGACAGCAGGGCAAGTGCGAAGACGACGACGCCGAGCCCGATGCACACGAACCACAGCGGTCTGGCCGCGGTCGCGAAGTCCGACCCACTCTGCGACAGTGCCGCGCCTGCGACCGAACCGCACAACGCCACACCGATGCTCACGCCGATCTGCCGACTCGTGGAGGTCACTGCCGATGCGGCGCCAGCACGGTCGAGCGGCATGCCGCTGACGGCGGCGTTGGTGAGGGGCGCGTTCACCATCGAAAAGCCGATGCCGAACACCGCGAAGATGGCGAGCAGACCCCACACCGGGGTCGTCGCCGTCAGGAACGTCAGCATCACCGACGACGCCGTGATGAGCACCCCGGCGATCAGCAACGACGGACGTGCGCCGTAGCGGCCGACCATTCGTCCGGACAACGGCGAGAACAGCAGCGCACCGATGGCGATCGGCAGATAGATCAGGCCCGTGTGCATCGCCGAGTAGTGCCGCTCGGACTGCAGGTAGATCGACATCATGAAGAGGAAGGCACCCCAACCCGCGAACGCGCATACCGCGGTCAGCGTCGCCGATGCGAACGGGATGCTCCGGAAGAAGCGCAGGTCGATGAACGGATCGTGGCGCCTCGACTCGTAGCGGAGGAACGCGACGAAGGCGACCAGCGCAGCGACCGCGACGCCGACGACCCGAGGGCTGCTCCAGCCGAAGCCCGGGCCTTCGATCAGCGTGAAGACCACGCCGAACAGGAACAGCACGGCAAGCGCCTGGCCGATCGGATCGATGTTGCGCATGGTCAGCGACTTGGTCTCGGGGACGAAGATCGCCGTCAACAGAATGGCGATGGCGCAGATCGGCAGGTTGATCCAGAACACCGCGCGCCAACTGATCAGCTCGATCAGCAGGCCACCAACCACCGGGCCCAGTGCCATCGAGATGCCGACCACCGCACCCCAGAAGCCCAGCGCGCGGGCCCGTTCGACGCGACCGGTGAAGACCTGCGAAATGATCGACAGCGCAACGGGATTCAACATCGAGCCACCGACCGCCTGCAGGAAGCGGGCGCCGATCAAGGCCTCGATGTTGGGCGCCAGACTGCACATCAGCGATCCGAGCGCGAAGACGACGAGGCCGATCTGGAAGACCCGGCGGCGACCGAACCGGTCCCCCGTCGCGCCGGACAGCATCAGCAACGAGGCGAGCACCAGCGTGTAGACATCGATCACCCACTGCAGTTGCGACGGCGAAGCGTTCAGGTCCTCGCGGATGTTCGGAACCGCGACGTTGACGATGGTGGCGTCCATCGACACGATCAGCAGGCTTAGGCAGCAGGACATCAAAACGATGACCTTGCGCCGAGGCGTCAGCGTGCCAATGGTTTCATTCACACAACCATTGTGAAACTACAACTATCTAGATCACAAGCGGGTGTGGCCCACTAAACACACTGGAGCCGCTTGCGGACTAGCTGCGGCCGTCGATGTCGGCGTAGTCGCGCTCGGTATAGCCGGTGTAAATCTGGCGCGGGCGGCCGATCTTGCTGTCGCCCTCGTCGTGCATCTCGCGCCAGTGCGCAATCCAGCCGGGCAGCCGGCCCAGCGCGAACAGCACGGTGAACATGCGCGTCGGGAAGCCCATCGCGCGGTAGATCACGCCGGTGTAGAAGTCGACGTTCGGGTAGAGCTTGCGCTCGACGAAGTAGTCGTCGGTCAGCGCGACCTCTTCGAGTGACTTGGCGATGTCCAGCAGCTCGTCGGCGACGCCGAGCTTGCCGAGGATTTTGTCGGCCTGCTCCTTGACGATGCGTGCGCGCGGGTCGTAGTTCTTGTACACGCGGTGCCCGAAGCCCATCAGCTTCACGCCGTCCTCGCGGTTCTTCACCTTCTTGACGAAGCTCTGCACGTCGTTTTCCTGCGTGCGGATCTTCTCGAGCATCTCGAGCACCGCCTGGTTGGCGCCGCCGTGCAGCGGACCCCACAGCGCGTTGATGCCGCCGGAAATCGAGGTGAACAGGTTGGCCTGCGACGAGCCGACCAGGCGCACCGTCGACGTCGAGCAGTTCTGCTCGTGGTCGGCGTGCAAGATCAGCAGCATGTCGAGGGCGCGGACCATCTCCGGGTCCACCTCGTACGGCTCGGCGGGGAAGCCGAACGTCATCCGCAGGAAGTTCTCCACCAGCGTCAGCGAGTTGTCCGGGTAGAGGAACGGCTGGCCGACGGACTTCTTGTAGGCGTACGCGGCGATGGTGGGCAGCTTGGCGAGCAGGCGGATGGTCGACAGCTCGACCTGCTCGTTGTCGAGCGGGTCGAGCGAGTCCTGGTAGTACGCCGAGAGCGCGTTGACCGCGCTGGACAGCACCGGCATCGGGTGAGCGTTGCGCGGGAAGCCGTCGAAGAACCGCTTGAGATCCTCGTGCAGCAGCGTGTGCCGCTGAATCTGGGTGGTGAACTTCTCCAGCTGCTCGGTGGTCGGCAGCTCACCGTAGATCAGCAGGTAGCTGACCTCGATGAAGGTCGACTTCTCCGCGAGCTGGTCGATCGGGAACCCGCGGTAGCGCAGGATGCCCGCGTCGCCGTCGATGTAGGTGATGGCGCTCTTCGTCGACGCCGTGTTGACGAAGCCGCCGTCGAACGTCGTGTATCCGGTCTTGGCCAGTAGCGATCCGAGTGCGATGCCATCGGATCCCTCCGTTGCATGCACGACCTCCAAGTCGATCTCGCCCCCCGGGTACTGGAGCTTCGCGACCTCGTCGGAACTGGAGTTGTCGGGCACTTTAACCCCTTCTGCGGTTTGTCGACCGGAACACAGCGTCCGTCACTAGTGGAAGGTAGTCGCTATCGACTTGGCGCGCTTGCGGGGGGTTGGCAGCTGGCGTCGAAGGCGCCCTCGGCTCCATTCCGACCTTGATTCCAACCTTGATTCCAGGGCGACCACGACCGGCGAAACAGCTCGAAGTGCGCACACAACCGGTCACAGACGATCTTCGGCTCGATGGGTTCATGGCCGGGCTGCCCGAGCCCGGCGAACGAGGTCGCGAACAACAGCGTCCACGTGTCGATGACGATCCGCACGGCGGGGTGGTCGGGCGGCAGTCCCATCCGTCGGCCGAGGGCGCCCACGGAGGCAATCGCCGAGGCCTGTTGGTGCGCGAGTGCCGACGCCTTGAACGACGTCGATGAGTTGACGATCTCGATCATGACCGCCATCGCCCGAAAGGCCGCCGTCTCGTAGGCCAACTCCGGGGCGAACACCTCGAGGTGTGCGGCGAGAACTGCCTCGTATTCGTTGACGTCGAGGGGCTGATGCTCGAGCGCCGCAGCGATGAAGGTGTCCATCTCGTCGGCGATGGCGGCGACGACGGCGTCCTTCGTCGGGAAGTACCGACTGAACGTCCGCGGCGACACGTCGGCCGCAGCGGCGATCTGGTCGACCGTCGTCTTGTCGAACCCTTGCCGAAGACAGAGATCGGCCGCGGCGTCGATCAGCGTCGCGCGCGTCCGCAGCTTCTTTCGTTCCCGCAGACCAGAGGCCGAGACGTCAGACATACACCGGCTCGTGGTCGACCGCGGCGACCGAGGCCGGCAGGTCGGCGGCGAAGAGCGCCACCTGTTCGAACGCCTCGTTGAGGCGATCGACCATGACCGTCGGGCCGAGTCGGATGGTGTCGGTGTCGGCGATGAGATCACCGCAGGCGGTCACGATCGTCGAGGAGAAGACGGACGCGACCAGCCGCCTGCGCCGGTCCCCGACGTCGACGCCCATGCGCCTGGCCAAGATGGTTTCGGAGGCCTCGTGCCGGTACTCGAAGGCCGCCCTACGCAGCGCATCGGATGCGTTGATCACCCGCAACATCAGGATGATCCGATCGGCGGTCAGGCGGCCGACCTGCCGGCTCGCGGCTCTCGTCAGAACCGCCACGTTCGCTTGCCGCAAGGCCTCGAGCGGCCCGACGTCCCACGGCACCGCCTCCAGTGCGATGGCGATCTCGTGGGAGTAGTCCTCGATGAGGGTGAGGAACACCGCATCCTTGGTGGCGAAGTAACGGCTGAAGGTGCGCGGTGACACGTCGGCGGCAGCCGCGATCTGCTCGACGGTGGTGCTGTCGTAGCCATTGCGCAGGCACAGGTCGATCGCCGCGTCGATGAGTATGGCGCGGGTGCGCTGTTTCTTTCGTTCACGCAAGCCGGGGACGGAATCCTCCGCGCGTTCAGCCACGCGCGAGATATTAACTCCCCTGCCTATGAAAAAGTTAAGTCGTTAGACCGGTTACGCGATAGCGCACGAAGGCGGGAACCGCCAGCGCAGCGACGGCAACGCCGACGACCACCAGCAGCCCTCCCCCCGCGGCCGCCACCGTGGTACCCACCGCGGCGGCCGCAGCCCCATGTACGGCGTCGGCCAGCCGCGGCCCGCCCGCCACGACGACCGTGAACACACCCTGCAACCGGCCGCGCAGCTCGTCGGACGCCGCCTCCTGCAGGATCGTCGACCGGAATGCGGCCGACACCATGTCAGCCGCCCCTCCGATAGCCAGAAACGTCAAGGCAATCCACAGCCAGGTTCGCGCGGTTCCGTGGGCCAGCCCGCTGGCAGCACCGAAGCCGGCCATCGCCAGCCCCCAGATCACGATGGCGACCACCACCGCGAGGCCCTGTCTTCGGATCCTCGGCAGCCATCCGGAGAAGATGCCACCCACGACGGCGCCGACGGCCATTGCCGCGGCGAGCAGGGCCATCGTCGTTCCACCCTCGATCGGGCCGCCGAAGCTCTGGTGCGCCATCTCCGGAAAGAGCGCCCGCGGCATGCCCAGGATCATCGCGATCAGGTCGACGACGAACGACATCAGCACCACCCGGTTGCCCGCGAGATACCGGAATCCGTCGAGTACCGCGGAGAGCCCCCAGCGATTGGTGGCCTGCTGCGACGTGGCCGGCATCGGCGTGAGCCGGAATGTCGCCCAGATCGGCAGCAGACACGTGATGGCGTCGATCAGGTACAGCGTGGACAGGTCCACCCAGCGCAGCATCACCCCGGCCATGAGCGGCCCGACGATGGCACCGAACTGATAGACCGTCATGTTCAGTGAGTTGGCCGCGGGCAACTGCTCGCCGGGAAGCATCCGCGGGATGGCGGCCGACCGGGTCGGCGAGTTGACCGCGTAGAACGCCTGCTGGAACGACAGCAGGCACAGTACGACCCACACGTTGTTGAGCTCCAGCGCCGACTGCAACCACAGCAGCACCGACGCCACCGCCAGTCCACACGAGGTGATGATCAGCAGCAGCCTGCGGTCCATCGCGTCGGCCCAGGCGCCGCCCCACAACCCGAACACGATGAGCGGAACGAGGGCGAAGATGCCCGCCAGCCCGACGTAGGCCGAGTTCTGCGTCAGCGCGTAGAGCTGTACCGGCACCGCGAAGATCGTCAGGTTGCCGCCGATGACGGTGACGATGCCGGCCAGCCACAGCCGGCGGAAGTCGAGCGTCCGCAGTGGTGTGGTGTCGGCGAAGAGCCTAGCCACTCGTCGTCACGGCGAGCGAAGCGACGGGATATGTCACCGGGGCGAGCGAAGCGACGGGAAATTTCACGGCTGCAGCCGCTCGACGCGGCCCTCTGTCACCCGAATCCTGTTGTGCACCCGGTTCTCCCGGCCCTGCCAAAACTCGACGACCTCGGGCGCGATGAGGTAGCCGCCCCAGTTCGGGGGCACCGGCACGGCGTCGAGATCGGCGAACCTCGCGGTCACGTCGGCCAACTGCTCGAGCAGTGCCTCGCGGGAGGCGATCGGGCGGGACTGCCGCGACGCCCACGCTCCGAGCTGTGAGCCACGCGGGCGCTTGGACCAGTAGTCGGCGGTGGCCTCCGCGGAAACCTTGGTCACCGGCCCGCGGACGTGGACCTGGCGGCCGAGCGCGTACCACGGGAACGTCGCCGACGCGTACGGAGTCGCGGCCAGTTGCTCGCCCTTGTCGGAGTCGTAGTTGGTGAAGAACGTGATGCCGGTTTCGTCCACGCTCTTGCACAACACCGTGCGGGTGACGGGCCTTCCCGCTGGGTCCACCGTGCCGACGACCATGGCGTTCGGTTCGGCGACGCCCGCCTCGTGCGCGTCGGTCAACCATCTGCGCAGCAACGCAATCCAGCCGTCGTCCAGCCAGTCGGCGTCGAGATTGGGGCTGCCGTCCTTCTCCGCCGAGCCGTACTCGACCCGCATCCGCGCCAGTGGTTGGTCTTCCGAATCCGTCATCGGGGTCGACGCTACGCCCCGCGTTCTCCGACTTGTTACCGACCGGTATGGAGCGCGCCGGCGCGTGGTGCAAGAATCTGGCACATGACTGGCAAGTCCGCCGTACCCGACGACTTCGTCGAGGGCCTCGAAGGCGTCGTGGCCTTCACCACCGAAATCGCGGAACCCGACAAGGACGGCGGGGCGCTTCGATACCGCGGCGTCGACATCGAAGACCTGGTCGTCCAGCGCGTCACGTTCGGCGACGTGTGGGCCCTTTTGGTCGACGGCAGGTTCGGCCACGGGTTGCCGCCCGCCGAGCCGTTCCCACTGCCCATCCACAGCGGCGACGTCCGGGTCGACGTGCAGGCGGGCCTCGCCATGCTCGCCCCGATCTGGGGGTTCTCCCCATCCTCGACATCGACGAAGCCACGGCCCGCGATCAACTGGCCCGGGCGTCGGTGATGGCCCTGTCGTACGTGGCGCAGTCCGCCCGCGGCATCCACCAGCCCGCCGTGCCGCAGCGCACGATCGACGAATGCACCACCGTGACAGAGCGTTTCATGACGCGCTGGCAGGGCGACCCCGACCCGCGGCACGTAGAAGCCATCGACGCCTACTGGGTGAGCGCGGCCGAACACGGCATGAACGCGTCCACCTTCACCGCTCGGGTGATCACCTCCACCGGGGCCGACGTGGCCGCCGCGCTGTCGGGGGCGGTCGGTGCCATGAGCGGTCCCCTGCACGGCGGCGCACCGGCCCGCGTGCTGCCGATGATCGAAGAGGTCGAGCGCAACGGCGACGCCCGCGCCGTGGTCAAGGACATCCTCGACCGCAAGGACAAGCTGATGGGTTTCGGCCATCGGGTGTACCGGGCCGAGGACCCCCGGGCCCGGGTGCTGCGTGCCACCGCCGAGCGCCTCAATGCGCCGCGCTTCGAGGTGGCCGCCGCACTCGAACAGGCCGCACTCGCCGAACTGCGGGAACGGCGGCCCGACCGGGCGATCGAGACCAACGTCGAGTTCTGGGCGGCCGTCATGCTGGACTTCGCGGGCGTCCCGCCCAAGATGATGCCCGCCATGTTCACTTGCGGCCGCACGGCGGGTTGGTGCGCCCACATCCTCGAACAGAAGCGGCTCGGCAAGCTGGTGCGCCCGTCGGCGATCTACGTCGGACCGGAGCCGCGCAGTCCGGAGTCGGTCGAAGGCTGGAGCGAGGTCACGGTGGCGTCCAAGTAGTGAACGCCTGACTTGGCCACGAACTGACCCTCGCTACTGGTTGGTGCGGTCCTTGATGCGCTGCCTGATCGCATCCTTGCCGGCGCTGAGGGTCGAAGTACCCAAGCGCGTAATGCTCCACCTCGGACTGTCGTTGATGATCAATCGCAGATAGACGAGCTCCGAGTGCTCGAGGAGCTGAACGGCCTCCGAGATCGGTCCGCTCACCGGCCTCGGCGCCGCGATGAAGCCAGTCCGCTTCGGGTAGTCGCGGAACAACCAATCGCCCAGAGCGTCTGCACTTACCGCGTCGCCTCGGCGCATGCCGCCGGGACCGAACGCCGCCATGAGTTCTGCGGCAAGCTCCGCAGGCGGGACGGTGTTGATCCAGTCGATCATCGGTTGTGCAGGATCCATCGGCGGGCGGGCCTTCCTAGTTCTGACTGCGTACCGGACGAGCGGATCGTACGACGCTCGTGCAAGTCGGAGGTGGAAACGAGCGTCGGGTTGTCAACGCGATGCCGAGTATGATCGTTTCGTGGAGACGTCGAGTGCACATCGTGTCGTGAATGCGTCCATATTCGCTTCTGCGGCAACGGCATTCGCGGAGCTGGTGCGCGAAATCCCGGCGGCGAAGTGGGACGGCCCTGGCCTTGGCGAGTGGGACCTGAGGTCGCTCGTCGGCCACACGTCGCGGTCGTTGATCACCGTCAGCACCTATCTGCAGACTACCGCCGAACGCGAGGACATCGCCGACGCCGTCGAGTACTACGTGTACGCAAGGGAATTCGCCTCCAACGCGGGTACGGAGGCGATCGTCGAGCGCGGGCGCCAGGCGGGCCGGGACCTGGGTGATGATCCCGCGGCCACCGTCGACCACCTGCTAGCAGGTGCACTCGACGATCTGAGCGGCGCGGGCGACCCGCTGATCACCGTGATCGGCGGCGTCGGCATGAGGTTGAGCGGCTACCTGCCGACGCGGACGTTCGAGTTGGCCGTGCACGGCCTCGACATTGCGCGGGCCACGGGCCTGACCTTCGCGCCGCCCCGGGAGGTATTGGCCGATGCCGCCGCGCTGGCGGCGCGCGTCGGCGTAGCCTTCGGCCAGGGTCACACCGTGTTGTCGGCGCTCACCGGCCGGTCCGCCCTGCCCGAGGCGTTCTCCGTCGTGTGACCGCTTGCGCTCGACACCCGCGCCATCACCGGCGCCGAGGCCACCAGGGTGAACGGCGCCGCCATCGGAAACTCGGAGTCGACGGAGCGAATGTCGGTGCGCCGCACGACCGTAGCCAGCGCCAGGGCCAGTTCCAGCATGGCGAAGTGGTCGCCGACGCAGGTCCGCGGGCCCGCGCCGAACGGAAGGTATTGCCAGCGGTCGAGGGACTTGGCCACCTCGGGGCGGAACCTCTCCGGATCGAACGCCGTGGCGTTCTCCCACAGCGACGGATCCCGCTGGAGTGCGTAGATGCCGACCACCACCATCGTGCCCGCCTCCACCCGGTAACCGTCGACGTCGATGTCCTGCATCATCAACCGGGCCGACGCCGCGCCGGGAGGGCAGAGACGCAGCGCCTCGTGCAGCACCTGCACCGTGTAACCGAGATTGGCGACGTCGTCGGGCCCGAGTTCGCGGTCGCCGACCGCCGCCGCCTCGGCCCGCACGTGTTCCTGCATCTTGGGGTGGCGCCCGAGCTGCCACAGCGCGTAGGCCAGTGTGGTCGCGGTGGTGTCGTGCCCGGCGCCCATGAAGACGATGAGCTCGTCGCGGATCTCCTCGTCGGTCAAACCCCTTCCGGTCTCCGGATCGGTCGCGGCGATCAGCGCACGCACCAGCGGGGCGTCGCGGTCCGGGTCCTCCCTGACGGCACGCAGCACGTCGGCGGCGAGCTCCCGCAGGGTTGCGCTGGCCGCCTGCGCCCGTCTGCGCGCGGGCGTCGGCACCCAGCCGGGCAACCGCACCGGCGCCGCGGTGCGATCGGCGACGTGCTGAAGCATCACCCGCAACGGTTCGGCGATGCGGTCGGACTGCGCGTCGAGGTCGATGCCGAGGACCGATCTGCCCAACGCCCTAAGCGTCAACTTCCTGCACTCGACGTCGAGATCGACTTCGCCTCCGTCGGGCCACCTTTCGGCGATGCCTTCGGCCGCCTGGGCCATGTGGCCGCCGTACCCGCGCACGTGCTTCTTGGTGAAGAGCGGTTGCAGCAGCCGGCGCCGGGGCAGCCACTCGTCGTGCGGGACGTCGAACAGATTGGGGCCGATGAGGCTGCGCATCTCGGTGTGCGTACGCGTCCGCTCGCTGATGGCGTCCGATCTGCCGAGGACGTCGCGGGCACCCTGCGGCGACGTGGTGACCACGATGACGGGGGCCAACCACTTCGGCGCCAGTTTGATCCGTGTCACCGGGCCGCCCGCATCGCGCAGGGCTTCGGGTCCGCTGTGGAACATGCGAAGCGCCTTGACCTGTTGCCGCAGCGGCAGTGGGTTCCGCGGGGCCAGCGGCAGTGCGTCGAGCATCCCGGCGCGAGGGTTTTCGGTCATTTCCGCAGTGTCACGACTGCGACGACGGTTACCTAGAGTAGTCGGCTACTCGAATCCGAGAATCGCGATGACTATCGGACCGTTCGGTGGTCGGTACCAGTGCACCCGTTCGAATCAAAGGAGATCGCCATGGCCAGCCCGAATCAACCCGACGTCCAGCCGCTCGTCGCACCGCACCTCGTGGTGGATGACGCGGCGGCGGCCATTGACTTCTACGTGAAGGCGTTCGGCGCCACGGAGTACGGCAGGGTGCCGCATCCGGACGGCAGGCTCGTGCACGCCGCACTGAACGTCAACGGGTCGATGGTGATGCTCAACGACGACTTCCCCGAGCACAGCGAGGGCAAGTCATCCGACTCCCAAGGCGTTGGGCGGTACGCCCGTCACGATCCACCTTCAGGTCACCGACGTCGAATCGGCGTTCGCGCGGGCGGTCGACGCCGGCGCCACGGTCGTCGCGCCGTTGGAGGATCAGTTCTGGGGCGACCGCTACGGCATCATCCGCGACCCGTTCGGGCATCAGTGGTCGCTGGGTCAGCCGATGCGCGAGGTCAGCATGGACGAGATCGAAGAGGCGATGAAGCAGGGGTAGCGGCCTGCCCGACCCGGGCCTGCGTCGGTGTCAGGTCCGCGAATACCGGCCAGGGGCGGCGGTCGTGCTGAAGAGACTGTTGGCGATCGTCGCGGCGAGCTGGAGGAAGGCCTGCCGGGTTTGGCGGCTGAAGAGCTCGGGGTTGATCTCCGAACCCTCGGCAAGGTGATCGTCGAACGGGATCGTGTGAAGGGCGTGCACGCGCGGTAGGAAATTGCTGGCCAAGCGGTCCATGTCCAGTCCGAGCGGACCCGGCTGCGAGGCGCACACCACCACCGTGGCCCCTGGCACCAGGCGCGAATAGCCGTGGTGCTCAAGCCAATCCAGGGTGGCGAGCGCACTGCGCGCGGAATCCACCGCAGGCGACGCGACGATCACGATGGCGTCGGCCTCGGCCAGCACTCCCGCCATGGCGGAGTGGACCAGCCCGGTGCCACAGTCGGTCAGTACGATGTCGTAGAAGCGCTCGAGCACGCGCAGCACACCGCGAAAGTCGGCTTCCGAGAACACTTCCGAGGTTGCCGGGTCACGCTCGGAGGCCAAGATCTCCAACCGGCTCGCACCCTGCGAGGTGTGCCGACGCATATCGGAGTACCGCACGATGCTGTCGTCGAGCAACACGTCGCGCACCGTGGAATCGGTCTCGTCGGGCCCCCGTTGCGCCAACGTGCCGAAGTCGGGGTTCGCGTCCACCGCGATGACCCGGTCACCGCGCATCGCCGCCAGGGTGGCACCAAGACCGACGGTCGTGGTGGTCTTGCCGACACCACCCTTCTGCGACAGCACCGCGATGCTGATGGGGCCGCGCACCGGCCGGTTGACCCGGTCGATGAGCGCCCTGCGGTTCGTTTCCTTGGCCGATTCGCCGAGGTTGAGCCCCGTGGCGCGGTATACGGCTCTGCGCCAACCGGATTTCGGCGCGGGTCGAACACGAATCAGACCGAGCTCGCTGTTCGTCGGCGCCAGTGCCCGAGGCGTGTTCGGCGTGGCGCTGGTGAATGGGGTCGGTGTCGAGGGGTGTGTCGGGGGCGTCTCGTGACCGTCAGGAGGCAGTGACAGGCGGCGCATCGGCATGGTGTCGTCGTCGCGCAGGGCGCGGGCGGGGCCGCCCATCGCCGAGTCATTGATCCGGGTCACGTCGCTTGTCCTCGTCAGTTCGGAGTCAGCATGCCGAGCACCTGCTTGAGCGCTGCCTGCATGTCCGGAAGTTCGATGCGCATCAGCGCAGTCTCGTCCAGATCCTGCAGGTTCGCGCCATGGCTTTCGCTGAGCCGGTATTCGCGTTCTTCCTCCGCTGCCTCGATCACGTTGCGCACGAAGCGCCCGTTGCCGACCAGGTCGATGTTGGGGCGCATGTGCCCCGACGAATCAAGCGCCTCACCCTGGCACAGGACGGTGCACGTCGCGACGAGTTCTTCGTAGGCGGACTCCGACAGTTCGGAGTCGCGGGTCCGGGCGATGAGGCGCCCGATGTCGCCCAACTCCGGAGCGTTGTAGGAGGAGAACCGAATCCGTTTGGAGAAGCGGGATGCCAGACCCTCGTTGGACATCAGGAACCGGTCGATTTCCGCGTCGTAGCCGGCGATGATCACGACGAGGCGGTCGCGGTCGTTCTCCATCCTTGCGAGCAACGTGTCCACCGCTTCCCGGCCGAACGCGTCACCACCGGACAGCCCGGTCTGGATCAGCGTGTACGCCTCGTCGATGAACAGCACTCCGTCCATCGCCGAGTCGATGAGCGCGGTGGTCTTGATGGCGGTGCTACCGAGATGCTGTCCGACGAAGTCGTGGCGTTTGACCTCGACGACCGACGGGGTCCGCAGCAGCCCGAGCCCACAGTAGGTTTGGGCGACGACGCGCGCGATGGTGGTCTTGCCGGTTCCTGGTGGACCGGTGAACGCCAAGTGCAGGCTGCGCGCCGCCGCGTTGAGGCCCTTGTCGCCGCGAACCTTCGCCAGCATCGCAGCCGACTTCAACTTGGCGACTTGCATTTTGACCTCGGACAGGCCGATCTGCCGGTCCAGTTCCTGCTGCGCGGCCCGCAGGTACTCGTTGCCACGTTCGGACAGATCGTCGCCGAGCAGGTCCTCGGCACTGGGGGCGCTGGCCGGATCCCACCGATCGACGCGAGAGTCGATCATCTCCTTGCTGGTGACGATCAGACGGAACTTCGGGTCTGCCAACGCCGCGGCGTTGGCCTCGAATCCTGGTTCCTCGCTGTAGATCCGCTCGAAGATGACGCGGGCCTCCTGCTCATTGCCCATCTCGCGCAAGGTCAGGCCCTTGCAGAACTCGGCCGCCCGCCGCGCCGCCGGAATCGGACCGTCGATCGCCTGGTCCAGCCTGCGGATCCCTTCGCCGAACAGACCCATCTGCGCGCACGCCGACCCCACCATCAGGTGGGCGCCCGCCGCGATGTACTCGTCGGTGAACGACGCCGAATCGCTCAGCGCTGTCAGCACGTCGGTCCAGCGCTGGGTGGTGAAGTGCAGTACCCCACGGATGTAGGCGCAAATCTGTTTGGACGCCGCGTCTTCGTCGCGCATCGTCGCCCGCAAGGTGTCCAACTCGTCGAGGACCTGCTCGGCCTCGTCGTAGTCCTTGGCGGTAATCATGCTGGCCGCGTACGCAAGCCACATCTCCGTCTTCGTGCTCAGCGGGTAATCCAGGTACAGCCCGGTTTCAAATCGCCCACTCAGCGAGCGCGGGGGCAGCCCGAGCCGACGCTGCTCACGCAGGTACGAGATCGTGCTGGTTCGGTACAGGTGATAGATGACCTCCGGACTGGCGTCACCCGCCGCGGCACGGCCCAACCACGCATCGCACATGTCGGGGTCGTACTCGGTGGCGCGCTTGAAGGCCAGCGCCGCATACTGCACGTCGCGCTCGGTCTCCATCCCGTCGATGGGAACACCAAGCGACAACACGCCCGCGTCGAACACCCTCTGGGCGTCACTGGTGCCCGTCATCGGTCGCGACCTGTCTCCTCAATGCTGATCCGATCAGAAATGCGCGGTCAATACCAATGATTCGCACACTACTTCCGTCGCGGAAGGCACCGAACGGATGCCCGCGATTGTACTAAGTTCGAAGTCTGCAACGTGCCGCCGTTCGTCGAATTCGGTCAGACCGCCCAGTCGCAAGGAGGCAAGCGCATGACGCAGCAGCCGGTGCAATCGCGCCGCGGCACCATATCGGTGGTCACCACCGAGCGCGGCCTTCCTCTCGCGCTACGGCTCGACCCACTCGAACTGAAGAAGTCGCCGGACCAACTCGCGGGCGACATCCTGGCACTCTGCCGACTGTCGGCCGCAAGAGCCCAGGTCGCGCGCCGTCGTGACCTGGTCGAAAAGGGTTTCAGCCCAGCGGTTGTCCGTGGTCTGCCGCTGGCCACCGAAGAGGACCTCGCCCGGGCCGAGGAAGAGGTCCTCGGCGACGAGGACGACCTGCCTACGAGCTGGACGCGGTCGGTATGACCGGACTGGCCGATTCCCTGGTCGCGCGCATCGCCAAGCAGCGTGACCTGGTCGCCGCGATGAACGATCACTGCAATTCCATTTCGGCCCGAGTGACCAGCCGCGACAGGAACGTCAGTGTCGAGGTCGACGGCTACGGCGCGATGACCGGGCTCTGGCTGGGTCCCGCCGCCCACAAGCTCGGTGCCGACGCGTTGGCCAAGCTCATCGTCGAGACGGCGCAGGCCGCCGCAGGCGTGGCGACGGAACGTCATCGCTTCCTTTCCGAGGAATTCACCAGCCGCCTGAACGAACTACGCCAGGAGCCCTTAACCCGTTGGGATGGGACGACTTTCGAGCGGACCCTCAACCTGACGTAGCCATCCTCGGCGGCGCGCGTTTGCGAAGTCGCAGTGATGTCCGCATCAGCGCAGGTCGTGGCGGTGACAAGAAGTTGCGAACGTCGGTTGATGACGTTTGCCGTGCCACTCGATCAACTCCGGAGCGGTGCAACGGCTTTCATGTCGGATCCAGGCCTTGGTTGCGAGCTGGGAAATTCCACCGGACACGTTGGCCAACCAAAGGAAAAGCAGTAGCGGCACATTCGCCCGTCCCGGGGTCCTCGACTTCACCAGTCCGGCAGAACGGGCAAAGCCCATCGCTTCCCCACGACGGCAGTCTTTCGAGGTAGTTGGTCACTTACGGACGTTCGTCGGACGACGACGATTTGCTCAGCAATTTGACCGCTCGTCAATTATGCCAGCGTCAATATCGGGTTTCCAATTGCGGCCGAAAAGAGTTAGCTGTGACCGACTTTGGCCGCTATAGTTTTCCTGTCTGCCGCAGACGGAGCTCGGGCGCCGAGCCGGGAGGGTATTGACACAATGGGTGAGGTTTTTGCCGCAGTACCGGACGGCATGGCCGCGTTTTCCGCGGCCAACGAGGCCGCCTCGGCAGCCATCACGACCGCGGGTTCTGCCGATTCTGCCGCGATGCTCAACACCGCTGCGGCCGCCCTCGGGCCGATCGGCGCGACGTACTTGATGGCGTATGGCCCTGCGCAGTCAAACAATTTGGCCGCCACGTTGCTCGTCGGCGGGGTGCACGCCGGGGTCAGCACCGGTACGGACGCCTCGCAGTCCGCCATCGTCGCCGCCGACAGCGCCTGACCCGGCCGGATCGATGGCCGCCCTCCCGCCTCCACCTCCAGGTAATCCGACGGGTCAGCTAGCTCAGTCCTTGCCCAGCTACGATCCGGCGCCGGTTATCGCTGCTCAAGAGCAAAGTCTGCAAGACTATTTGAATTTGCCAGTCAAGGAAATTCTCGAACGACTCGGGTTGCCGCCATTTGCCGACGGAAGACCACAAGATGGGCCTCCCCCGCCGGAGGCGCAGCCCGATGCCGCGCAGCCGCAGGGCAGCCCGATGGATCCGAGCGCGCTCATCAGTCCCGTGACCGACGCGCTCGGCACCCTGGGCAACGGCCTCTTCGAGGGTGTCGACCCAACGGCGATGCTGCAGGGCATTTCCCAGGCGTTCCAGTCCACCGGGAGTTCCTTGAAGCCGGCACTGAGCTCGGTGGACGACGCGTGGCAGGGCGCCTCCGGCACCACCGCGGCCGCCAAGACCGCCACCGCGATCGCCAACGGCGCCGACGTCGGCGCCCAATCCGAGACCCTGAAGAGCAATCTGACTTCGGCGGCAACCAACGTTGCACAGGCCCGCGCGCGACTGATCGAGATCATCGCCGAATTCCAGGCAACCATGGCGGCGATCGGTCCGAACATCATCTTCCCGTGGGGGTGGGCCGCCGCGATCGCAGCCGCCAACAAGGCCGTCGCGTCGACCGCCGAGGTGATGACGGAACTGCAGACGTCGTTGGGCGCACAGGCAGCCGAGGTGACCGCCGCCGGCGCTCCCGTGGAGGTCACCGCCGCCCCGGAGCTGGCGGCCTCGTCCCCGATGTCCAGCTTGGCGTCCCCGCTGATGTCGATGGCCACCAAGGGCGCCCAAGCGGGAATCCAGGCCGGCACCGGCGCGGCGTCGGCCGCGAGTCAAGCCGCCCAGCAGGCGCCGACGGGTGCGGAAGCAGCTGCGGGCGTTGGCGGGCCGCCGATCGGGGCGGTGGGAGCCGGCGGCGGTGGCGGTGGCGTCGGCGGCGGCGGTGCCGGTGGCGGTGGGTCCTCCGCTCTGCGCTCGATGGCGACCTCGACGATGGTGCAACCCGAAACCGCCGCGACGGCTCAGCCGGCGAGCGTGCGGGCGTCGGGCGGACCGGTCGGAGCTGGTGGCGCGGGCATGATGGGCGGCGGCGCGCCATACGGGCCGATGGCGGGTCAGGGTGCGAACGGTTCGTCGAACACCCACACGGCGGCAGCGTTCCTGCACACCACCGATCAAGGCGGCGCGATCGTCGGAGACCTCGGTACTGCGGCGCCTCCGGTGCTCGGCGAGGCCGATCCCAATGAGCCTCCGGACATAGAACTCCGGATCTAGTCATGAACGAGGAGAAGCACAATGGCCGATAACGCCGGAATGTCGATTCAGCCCGACGACGTTGCAGACGTCAGCCGTCAACTCGACGAGCTCGCCAATCGCGCACAACGCGTGTTGGCCGACGAGGCAACCAATCTCACCGTGACCGCCTCGGGCCGCGACGAGGTGTCCCAGCGAGTCGCGGGCACTCTCAACGAAGTTCATTCGACGTTCAGCACGGCGGCCGACCGCGGGCTCGTCGAGATGCACGAGGTCGCCGCGACATTGCGCGGCCATTCCGAGAACATCGTGGCCGCCGACGAGGACTTCATCGGCTGACCGACGCGCGGGCGGGTTTCACGGGCACTGATCGGCGAAGGGAGGTCTGCGCATGGGTTTCACCAACGTGGTGTGGGAATCACGAAGCACCGAACAGCTCGCGCGTGACCTCACCGAAGGTCCGGGTCCGGCTTCGGTTGGCGGAGCAGGCGCCGCCTGGGTCCGGCTGGCCAACGAATTCGCAAGCATCTCCGGTGATTTCGACAAGCTGGTGACGCGCCTGCGAACGGTGTGGGACAGCCAGGCCTCCAGCGCGGCCGTGCAGCGGCTGGAAGAGTTCGGCAAATGGCTGCAGGCCGTCAGCCTCAACGCCGCCGCCAACGGCCAGTTGGCCGAAGAGGCGGCCGTCGCCAACACCGTCGCGGTGCTGGCCATGCCGAGCGTGTCCGAGGCCGTCGAGGCCAAGGCCGCGCAAGACATGATGGCCTCACTGGCCGCCTACAACGGCGCCGTGCTCACCGGTAACTTCGCCGAATTCGACGAAGCGGCCACCGCCGATCAGGCCAACGCCGCGGCCGTCATGACGCAGTACGAAGACGCGGTAGCGCGGCTCGCGCAGCCATGGGAGCAACCGGCACCTCCCGAGGTGTCGAAGGGCAACGCGCTCAAGGCGGAACAGGGCGGGTCCGGTGGTGGCAGCACAGGCGGTGGCGGCTCCTCCGGAGCCGGCGCGCCCGCGGTTCCGTTGGCGCCGATGATGGGCACCGAGGTCAAGGCGACCGCCGAGGCAAAGACCTTGCAGAAGACGGGATTCGCCACCGCGGGAGGTGCCGGGGCGGGCGGAGTGTCGGGCGCTCCGTACGCGCCGATGGGGGCGATGGGCCGCGGCGACCAGCGCGGCGACTACGAATCCAGTCAACCCGGCGGAGCTCTCGAAGGCGGAGGGGAACCCGGCGCGGGAGTGTCGGACGCGGGGCAAGCCTGGCTGCCTGCCGCCGAGCAGAACGATTCGCCGTTCATGGTGTCCAGTGTCAGCTGGGGACCCGATACCGCGGTGTTCGACGAACTCGCGGTACCGGATCAGCCGCAGCCAGAGGGCTTCGCCGATGCGCCGGAGGGCACGCTCGAGCAGGTCGACAATCGATGGGTATCTCCGCCGGTGATCGGCGTCGACCGGGAGCTGAGGCTGTGACTGCCACGCTCACACCGTATTTCGTCCTCACCGACGACGAAGTACAGGTCATCGCCTCTCGGCTGGGAGTTCAGGCGTTGCCCGCGGTGTTGGGCCTGCGACCCCGATACGGCACCGAATCGGATCTCACCGCCGCCCTGGACCATGCCAGCAGTGCGCTGGCCGAGCGCGGATTGATCCGCGACGGCGAGGTGACACCCGAGCTCGCACCGCTGGTGAAGTCGCTGCAGCGGCCCGAACGCGAGCTGGCGATGCGTCTGGTGACGCCCGACGGGACGGCGCGGGTTGCCGTCATTCGTCAAGGCACACGGTGCATCTCCGCAGTGCGGGTGGGCAATGAGTTCGTCATCGAGGGGCTCGAAGGTGAGCCGACGCAGGCCAAGGCCGCCCAGGCGTTGCTGCTTGCGCTGCCCGTATCCCCCGCTGCAGAAATCGAACCGGTCGGCGCCCCGTTGGACGCGGCCAGTGAGGCGCTGTCCGGCACACACGACGCCGCGCTGCTGTCCGACCGGATCCGGTCGCTCGGCGCGGATACACGCACCGCGATGCGGCTCGGCTCGGCGTTGGCGTCGCGTCAGGCCTTCGCCGAGATCGTGTATCACGTGCTGGATCGTGACGAGGGACGGATCGTGAGAGTTCCCAGCGCCGTTGGCGTCTTCTACACGAAGCGCGGACGCATCGTCGGCGCCCCCAGCACCTCACCCAGCGGTCAGCTGTGGACGACTCTCAAGGCGGGTTCCGACCACGCCATCAAGCAGGCCATCGGCCAGCTTGTCGAACTTCCCACCGAAAGATGGGAGGAGTTCTAGTTCCTTATAGCGCTTAGTTGTGAACTCTCTACCAACTCATATGAGGAGAAACTATGACGCTCCATCTGACGCCTGCCGAAGCCCAGACCAAGGTCCAGCAGGTAGACGAGGCGATGTACAACCTTCGGACCCTGGCCAGCAGGATTCTGGACAGCACCGAAACCATGACCGGCAGTTCATGGCAGGGCGGTAGGGCCATGACGTTCCGCGGCATCATGTCGCAGCACCACGACGACTTCAACTACGTCATCAACCAACTGACGCAGGTCGCCGAGAAGGGCAAGAGCGACATCCAAACACTGGTCAGCCACGACACCGACTAGAAGAAGGGCTTCACCATGGACGGAACCATTCGCTACGACTACGGCTCCAACTACGCGTCCCTGGACGACATCCAGGGTCGGACCAACGATGCGCAAGCGCTGCGGGACGAAGTCAACAAGGTCTTCACCGCACTGTCTGGCGTCTACGAGGGCCAGGCCGCTGCTGCGTTGCAGCAGAAGCACATTGAGATCTCTTCGATGATGGACAACATCCTCAACGAGATCACCCAAACCCGGTCCGGCGGCAACCAGTCGCAGGAGGACGCCGCGGCGCTCGACAACCACCTCGCCGGCGGCTTCTAGCGTTCAGCGCGGGCAGGCGCAAAGGCCCATGCACGAGGGGCCTTTGCGTCTGTTCAGCGAATGATCAGCGCGGCCCTGTGACGGCGATCGTGCCGGTGTGCATGCCGAGGGTGAAGTTCGTGTACCAGCTGTCCACGTCGATGCCGTACCGGGAATACAGCAGATCACGGATTGCCGCTTGGTCGTTCAAGTTCTCGACGTTGATGTAGGCATCACCGTGGTCGTTGACGTCGCGGTACGGCGCGAAGTCCGGGTCGTTGACGATCGACGGGTCCTTCGAGACGAGGCCGTTGGCGATGTTCTCCACGGTCATGTTGGAATCGACCAGGGTAGTGGCGGATTGGTTGGGGACGGCATTGCCGGGGTCGGTCACCACGCTGGGGTCGACGATGCCCACGATGCTGGGCTTCAGCGCCGGGCCCGCCACGTCGATCAGTGCCTTCAGTTCGCTGCCTCCCGGCAGGTAGCTGACGATGGCGCCGGCAGCCTTGTACGAGCTGTCCCAGGTGGCGGCGTCGACGGCGGCTTCCCAGTTCGCCTTGTACACATCGCCTTGGTCGAGTGACTTCATCGCCGACGCGGTCCCGGTTTCCAGGGCGTGCTGCATCTGACCGGCGACCTGCGCGTAGGTGCTCGGCCCCTCGCCGCTGCCGTACATGGCGGCCAACACGTTCTCTTGCGCGTACGTGGCCTGGGCGGCCTTCACGCCCGCGTCGGGATTGCTGGCCAGCACGGAGTACATGTCGGCGAGTTCGTTGGCGGTGTCGAAGTGCCCCACGTTCGGGATCGACTGCGCACCTGCGAAGGTGCTGTAGTACGGGGCCAGATCGTCGGCGAGGTTGACCATCAGATCCGGGTTGCGTTCGCCCGCAGACGTACTCGGGTCCCCGGGTAGGTGCAGCAAGTCGCTGTGGTGATCCGACATGTACCGCGCGACGCTTTCGGCGATGTCGCCGGACTGCGTGGCCAGTGCCGTGTCCGGCCGGTTGCCGGGATCGGCGACGGCGTCCTGTTCGCTGATGTGGAACAGCTCGGAGATGCTCTTGCCGTCGTCCTTCCACTCGTGGTTGAAGACGTCGGTCATCAACGTCTCACCGTTCTGACCGGACAACGCGTTCGCGACGGTCGCCCTGTCGTCGGCGACCGCGTGAAACATCTGGTCGGTCAACGGCGCATCCACGTGCTCACCGCGCCCGTCGACGAAGAACAGATCGTCTGAGTCCGCCGCGTTCTGGGCGTGGAGATACTTGGCCGCGGTGTCGAGGACGGCGGCGTCGAGCCCCGTGCCGTGCTTGAACGTCGGGTCACTCATGTCGGCGATGCGGGCGGCGGCCTGATTGTCGGCGACCCCGTTGAGATTCCAGGTGTTGTAGGGCCAGCCGCCGACGGTCTCCCAACTGTTGGTGACCAAATCCTCGCGGGTCAGAGATTCATACATGTCGTGCGGCAACAGATTTGCCCTGCCGGTGGTGGGCACTTCCCGGTCTCCGCGCACGTTGGCGGTGACGCTCGTCGTGGACAGCATTTGCAGCGCGTTCGCCACGCCGCGCCGCGCGTCGGGCGGCAGCTGGTTGAGCATGTCCTCGATCTGTTGCGGCGACTTGTCGTCCAGTGCGCGGGCCAGCGCGTTGATGTACTCCATCTGCGAGGCAGGGATGTCGACCATGTCTCCGGACGCCAGGTCGACGAGCTGATCGGGCGTGAGCGAGCCTGCCTCGATCAGCCTCTGGATCTGTTCTGGCGTCAGGTCCGACGGATCGGTCAACAGCTGGTTGGCGTCGGTGCGAGCCTGGTCCGATCCGAGCGCGCCTGGCGCCACGAACGTCGCGCGCAGATCGGCGCGGGATCCGTTCAGCAGCGTGCGCACCTCACTGTCGGCACTCTCGGCGTCGCTGGCGGCGTTGTCGATGGCGACCTGCCACTGCGCCCTGGCGATCTCTTGCTCCGGTGTCAGCCTGCCGGTGCGGGAGACGGTCAGATTCTCCGACACCGTGAAGCCCGCACTCTCGGCGCCGGTGATCGCGTTGCGGGCGCGCTGCAGCGGCGGGTCCACCTTGTGAAAGCCGTCGAGTGCAATCTGGGCGACCCGTTCCAGGTGATCCGCCACCCGAACCGCGGAGCGTCGATCCGCCTCGGCCCGGCTCAGCGCCGCCTCCGCAGCCAGCCCCTCCCAGTGGCCACCGTTGACGTTCTCGACGGCCGACTTGTAGCGATCGAACAGTCCCTCGACGTTGGACGCCATGGTCTTCCACGCGTTGCCAATGGCGGTGAGTGTCGCGGGATTCCACGATTCGACCTGGGTGCGGTTCAGGCTCACCGTGGTACCTCTGGCACGTCCCAGCCGCCGGTGGCGTCGGTGTAGGTGGTCATGGCCACTTCCAGCGCTTCGTCGTCGCCGTTGCGGAACTGATTGGCGACGTTGACCATGATTTCGCCGGTCTCCGACAGGCGTTCCTTCACGGCGGCCACCAACGCCGAGTCGACCAGGTCTCCTGGCGATGCTGGACGCCTCCAGCACCGCCGGCTCCATGCCGCCGGGCGTCGACAGGTACGGCCCGGCCGACGGGCCCGTCCGCAACAACGCAGCCTCGACGGCCAATCCCTGAAGGACGGGTCCGAGACCTGCGAGGCGGTCCATTTCCACGTGCAAAGTCATCGAAAGCCCCCATTTCGCATAGCATTTCACGCTATTACGGAGCGGGCAGTGGAGCTATTCTAGACGGCCTTGTTCGCCAAGAATTCGGTTGCCGGCCAGTTCGGCGTAAGCCTCAGGTCGTCAGCAATCCGGCCAGGCTGAGTTGGTTGCGTGCGGCGTCGACGTCGGCTTCGGGCCTGTCGCCGAAGATCGCCTCCACGTCCACGGACGTGGCGTTCTGGTTGACGGCCGCGGCCAGCAGCGCCTCGCACTCGTCTTCCCTGCCGGGACCCACCTGGCTCACCATCGCCCGGACGGTCTCCTCCGCGCTCCCGATGGCCGGCAGCGCGGCACCGAGTTCGCTCGACGTATCGGCGCCGCCGCGCAACCACTGGCCAGTGCCCCACCAGTAGCAGAAACTCAAGAGGCCGTTGCGGTTGCGCGTGTTCAGCACGCTGTCGGTGACCCACGCCGGGGCTCCGGCGTAGAGGTCTGGCAGTGGCTGACCACCGTTGTAGGCGGCATCGAGCAGTCCGGAGTTCCACTTCCCTCCCGACAGCACGGCACGGTCGCCGGGCAACACGTAAAGGGTTGACCCGCTGCGCTGGTCGCTCTCGTACCAGGCGTAGCCGGGGTGGATGCGCGGACCCCATTGCGATTCGACCCCGGCGTAGACCGCTGACAGCACCGCCCAGCGCGCCCAGAGATCACGCAGTGGGGGCAATTCGCCGGCAGTAGTCGCGCTGCCGGTTGCGAACGCGGCCTGGCGGGGTGATCGACTCTGGGCTTCGGGGCCCTCGATGTAGCCGGCGAGCCATACCGGAATGCGTTCGCGCGGATAGGCTTCCAGGTCGCTGCGGTAGTGCTCGGGGGCCAGCAGCTGGTCGTCGGGGAACGGCTGGTCCCCGTAGTCGTAGTCCACCGTCGTCTCGCCGCCGTTGGTCACGGTCAGCAGCAACCGCCACCACGGCCCGGCAGGCATCCGAGCGGCAATCTCCCGCTGCTGCCGGATCAGATCGGCGACCTGTTGCGGCACCGGCACCAGGCCCGCCCGGTCGGCCGACCAGAATCGCAGCGCGGCGACCTGTGCGGTGACGGTGAATGCGAACTCCGCCGAGAACTCCTCCCAGCCAGCGGGCCCGAGCTGGGCCAATTGTTGAACGATCGGCTCGATGAGGCGCGAGGCTTCCTCGGCGGTCGTCTCCTCATGGGTGCGGTCGGGGGTGCTCCCGTTCCCCGGTGGCTCGCCGACGATCGTGAAATCGGCGATCGCCGGCGCACCATCGGATGCCGCCGCGTTGAACTGCCGCTCGAACTCCGTCATGAAGTCCGATTCATCGGAGCCGCCGGAGGTCCCGTTGACCGGCTCCAGAGCCATGAACTGGGCGACCGCCTGTTGCGGAGGCACCGACGACGACACCTCCTCGATGCGTCCCGAATCACCCACCAGAAACACCGAGCGACCGACCGGCATGTCCAGGAACGCCATCGGATCGCTCTCGTCGACGTCCACGGGCGCGTATACGCTCCAGCCAGCCTCGAAGCGATCCGCCGCCAAGCCCTCCGTCGGGTAGTCCAGGCCGCGGGAGCGGATCCAGTCCGACACCAACGAGATCGCCTGCGTCGCCTCCATTGCGTTGTCCTCTCGTGTGTTCGCCATCACCCTACGACCGTTGCTCGGCTTCGATTTCGTCGGCAAGCGCCGATCGCTCCGCCTGATGCCGCGCCAGCAGCTCAGCGCTGAAGGCAGTCCATGCGGCGTCTTGTGCCGGCGTCATCTGGGTCCCGTTGACCTCGGATTCGACGTCGGGATGGGCGTCCAGGAACCGGGCGAACAGCGCTCCCATTTCCCGGCTGTGCCTGCGATTGAGCTCGAGCCGTCGCGGGTCCATCACTGATCCTCGCAAAGCGCCAACTGGTCGAATACCACCAACGCGACCCGCGCGGGGTCATCCGGCGGATGGACCCGCAGCGTGTGATGTGGATTCGGTTCGTCGTCGAGAATCACGACCGTCTTGATCCCTGCCGGAAGGTCCGCGGGCCAATCGATCTCATCGGTCGGCTCATCGACGAGGACCCGCGCGAGCCTTCCCCGCAGGCCCTTCTGGCCATAGCCCAGAGGCGTGAGCTGCTGATTTTCGTCCATGTGGTGGTCACTCCTACTTTCAGTCATTATTCGTCGGGCCTCGCATCGGCGGCAGCTCGGGTGGGTTCTCGGGGTCGATGCCCAATGATTCGTTGACGCTGGCGCGGCTGCGGGTGGCGCTCGCGATGATGGCTCGGTAGATCTCGTCGCCGACCCTTCCCTTGGCTCGTTGCCGCGCGACGAGGTCCTCGAAGGTCGGATTGGGTTCGTTGGCAGTGAGGTAGTCCGCCGTCTCACGGTCGGCCATCAGTGCCCGTGTCCAGGTTCGGATGGAGGCGCGTAGTTCGTAGAGGGTCCGCGCCTGTTCTTCGAGGCCGACGTCGTCTCGGTCGAGTTGCTCGCTGACCTCCCGCATCCGCAGTTCGAATGTCGTATAGACCGTCCGGGTTTCGGCGTTCGAGAGCGTTCCCGTCGCGTAGTGACTATGGGTGGCGGCGTCGACGATCGCTTCGTAGACCGCATCGCCGGTCAGGCCCTTCGCCTCGTACCTGGCGACCAGGTCATCGAAGCTGGGATTGCTTTCATTGGCAGCAAGCCAATCCGCCGCGGCCCTGTTGCTCATCAGCTCGCGGGTCCAGCCGCGAAGGGAACTTCGCAGGTCCGACAGTAGCCTCGCGCGTTCCTCGACGGGCATGCCATCCCGCACCAGCTGCTCATTCAACTCGCGCAGCCGAAGTTCGAAGTCGGAGTAGACCAAGGTGGTTTCGACGTCGGACAGGCTTCCCGGCGCGAACCGACCATGGGTTGCGGTGTCGATGATCGCTTCGTATACCGCGTCACCGGTCAGACCCTTCGCCTCGTTCCTGGCGACGAGTTCGTCGAAGGTGAGAGTGCTTTCGTTGGCGGCGAGAACCTCGGCGGCCGTCCGGTTGCTCATCAGGTCGCGCGTCCAGGCGCGAAGCGAGTTCCTGTGTTCGAACAGGATTCTCGCGCGCTCTTCGGCGCCCATGCCCTCGCGCCGGAGTTGCTCGTCGAGCTCGCGCATCCGCTGCTCGCCGTGGCTGTACACCGTCGTCGCCTCGACATCCGAGAGGCTGCCTGCGGCGTAGTCCGGCAGGCCCAACCGACTGTGTGAACCATCGCCATCATTCGGATGGCCCGCGACGTCGCCGATTTCGTCGGCGGCGGTGAGTTGCAGGCCACGGTCGTGCAACGGGTGCGTGGGATTACCGTCGGCGTCGAGGTAGCCGACGACCGTGCGCGCCACGGCGCCGTCGCCCCAGTAGGGCGGCCACCCCAGTTGTCGTCCGCTGTGCGAGTCGACGAGGAAGATCTCGTCGTCCACGTTGATCGCGAGGTACGCGTGACCGCCCTGACGGCCGCCGGCCCACCGCGACGCCAGTACGGCCGACGAGCCTGGGCCGAGTCGTCTCAGCTCGTCGGCGACCTCGTCATAGGTGGCGAACCGGGCATTGGACCCGATGGCTTCGAACAGGGCGCGGGCTGGCACTCCGCTCGAGGTAATCGGCTCTTCGATGCGGATTTCGCGTCCGTACATCTCCCATACCTCGTTCGCGACGAGGTGCGCGCAGTTGAGGCCGCGGAAGTGATCGGTCAGCCCACGCGCCGGCGCGGCGTCGAAGTCGCTGGGCGACAACGCAGTCGATGCATCAGTCGATTGGTCCAGCAGATACTTCACCCCGAACCACTTCGTGCCGTACATCAGTTGACGGCCCAAATCGGGTTGGTCCGAAGTCGCCAGCATCGCCAACTCGACGGGCTCCGGCAGCCGTGGGTGGTCGGCTTCCAATCGCTGCACGACATCCCGAAGGACCGCCTTGGGCGTCCTCGCTCACCCCGTTCAACAGCCGCTGAGCTGCATCCCGCACGCTCTGCAAGGAATGTTCGAGCTTTTCGGTGTCGGCATTCCAGGTGAAGCCCCGAAGCGCCCAGACGTATCCGCCATCCTGCTCGGTGCTCAACTCGATGCGATCGACGCCCGAGCGTTCGTAGTACGGACTCGAGTTGCGAGTAGAGCGCCCGGGAGAACCCCTTGAACTTGAACCGCTCTTCGTAGATTTCCACCGCGTCGTGATGGGCGACGAGGTTCCCATCGGCGTCACGATTGAAGGTCCGCTGCATGAATCCGATGACGTCGTCGCCGTTGAGGATGTGACCACCGATGATGACGTCACCGGCTCGGGCTGACTTCCGCTCTGAACTGCTCGACACGGTAGGGGCCGTAGACGCCCGACAGGTCGTCGCCGAGCTGCCGCACCCTGGCCGGATCCGACGCGTTGTCCACGACGTCGGCGAGCGGGTCGGCGTAACGGCTATCCACCGCACGGGTGACTGCGTCCTGGGCGCGGTACTCCGCTTGTGCCCGTTGGTAATCGGGTTCGTTCGCGTGGCCCTTGACGTCGCCGACGACGTCGGCGGCATCGAGCTGCAGCTGAAGCGGCACGTCGTCCAGCGGATGGACGGGATTGCCATCGGCGTCGAGGTAACCGACCGCCGTGTGGGTGACCGCGTCCTGACCCCAGTGCGGCGGCCAACCCGAGCGCTGGCGGGTATGCGGATCGTAGAGACGGATCTCGCCGCCCTCGTTGACCGCCAGGTACGCATGTCCGCCGCGACTCCCGCCCGCCCAGCGGGACGCGAGCACCGCCGACGCGCCGTCCCCCAGTTGGTGGAGCCTGCCGGCCACGTCGTCGTACGTCGCGAACTCGGCTCTGGTCCCGACGGCTTCGAACAATGCCCAGGCCGGCGTCCCCATGGGCGAGTGTGGGCTCGCGACACGGATGTCTCGCCCTTCATACATCGCCGACAACTCGTCGGCCACGACGTGCGCGCAGTCCTGATCGGACCGCGAATCGCTCCCAATTCCGAACAGGCGTTTCAGCCGCGCCCCGAAACCGTTGTGCGCCTGCGGAGGCGCGGCAGTGGTGACGTCGCTCGGCAGGTACCTGACGAAGTTCACCTTGACGCCGTCGACCAGCCGCTCACCCAGATCAGGTACACCGGGTGCAGCGAGGTCCACGATGTCGATCAGTTCGGGTAGCCGGGGGTGATCGGGGTGCAGCCGCTGGACCAACTCATCGAGTACGGTCCTGGCCTCGTCGCTGAGCTGTGGCGACAGGTGAAGGGCGGCGTCCCTGATCCGGTCCAGCGACTGTTGCAGTCGCGCCGGATCCGGATCCCAGGTGAATCCTCGACGGGCCCAGGCGCGGGTGCCTTTGTCGTGAGACTGCAGCTCGATGCGATCAACGCCCGAGTGCACGTAGAAGCGTTCCATCTCGGCGGTGAGCGCCTTGGAGAACCCCTGTCCACGCAGGTGGGTGAACTCGTCCTTGATCACCAAGCCGTTGTGGTAGGCGACGAGGTTGCCCTGGGAATCGCGTGCGAAACCCCGCTGTACCGTGCCGATTTCCGTGTCGCCGTGCAGGATCTTCCCGGTGAGCAGGACCTCGTTCCCGAATCGATCTACTTCATCGAATCGAATCCGGTGCGGTCCATACATCCCGGACAAGTCTTCGGCGAGCTGATTGACGCTGGCCTGCGACGGGTTGTCGATGACGATCGGCAAGGGACTGCGCGTATCGGGTATCCACGTGGCGGGTGGCGGGATCCTGCGCTCGGTATTCCTCTTGCCGCCGAACGAAGTCCGGGTCGGCGGGAAGGCCCCGCACGTGTCCGACGGCATCCGCGGCACCCAACTGCAGTGCAGTGTCGACGGTGAGAGGACTTGCCGGATTGCCGTGTGCACCGAGGTAGCCGACCGCGGTGCGCGACACCGCATTCTCACCCCAGTGCGGCGGCCAGCCGGATCGCTGCCGGGTGTGCGGGTCGTAGAGATGGATTTCGCCACCGTCGTTGACCGCGAGGTAGGCGTGACCGCCGTTGCGCCCGCCCGCCCAGCGTGACGCCAGCACCGCGCTCGATCCGTCGCCGAGCTGTGTCAGCCGTTGCGCCACTTCGGCGTACGTGGCGAACTCGGCTCTGGTTCCGGCGGCTTCGAAGAGTGAGCGCGCCGGTACACCGGCACGGCTGGGTGCGTCCGCGATGCGGATGTCACGCCCGTACATCGATGACAGTTCATCGGCGACGACGTGCGCGCAGTCGCGGTCCGACCGCCACGGTGGATTCCAGATTCGGCGCCCGGACCGGTTGGCTGCGGGGTCGACGGTGCCCCGGCCGTCGACCGTGCGGTGGGCTTCGGTGGTGACTTGATCGTGGCGGCCTGCGGCGATGCGGCCGAGGTTGGCCAGCGATTCGGTGCGGACGTGGGAGCCGGTGTCGGTATCGAGGTAGTAGGCATGGTGGGTGCCGCCGGTCAGGAGTTGGTTTCTTCCCGCGGAGAATTCCGCCGCTATGCGTTGGGCACCAAAGGAATCCATCGCAGGGTCGACTCCGAGGCCGATCCCCAGGATGCGACCCGACGAACCTGGTGTTCGTCCGCCCAACGCGGTGACCAGGTCGCGCGACGACGATGCGACGAAGACGTGGTCCGCGCCGATGCCGAAGTTCCCGGCGTGCCGCACCGGTCCGACACCCGGTGAGCCAACCAACGACACCGTGCTGATCTGCCCGGCCAGGCGACCGCCCTGGCCGGCATAGCCGGTGGTGGTCGAACCGTACGAGTAGCCGAAGACGTGATGGCCGGTGAAATGGCTGCCGTCGTCTGCCAGGGTGTCGCGCGCGGCGTTGAATGCGGTGATATCGCTGTACAGCAGGTCACCACCGGTGCGCGCCAGCTGGTGACCGGCCGCGCGGAAGAT
The DNA here is from genome assembly GCA_963849055.1 of uncultured Actinomycetota bacterium. Classification (GTDB taxonomy): domain Bacteria; phylum Actinomycetota; class Actinomycetes; order Mycobacteriales; family Mycobacteriaceae; genus Mycobacterium. Next base: position 618,420 of record CAWKFI010000004.1, on the reverse strand, counting down.
GCCCATGCCGCTCGGCGTGTCATAGCCGATCCAGGCGATCGAGGCGGCCGACGTCGTCGGGTTCTCGCTCAGCGTGGACTGCAGGTGATTGAGCGCGGATTCGCGTGTAGAAGCCGAACAGTGAATGGACCGTGGTCGCGACGCCGGGCACATGCCAGGACACCGAGTCCGCCTGGTAGGGGTCCTCGTCCGAAGCTGAGGACGGCGCGTCCGTCTCCGCCGAACTCCGCCGGATCGAAGGCCAGCAAGACCGGCCCGTCCACGCCGACTCGGGCGGCATCCGCACTGGCCTTGCGCAGCGCGAGGTCGAGCCGGTTCACCTGCTGCAGGAACTTGCGGTCGGCTCGGCTCGGCCGCGCACCTTCGTCGATCCTCGCTTGCACCTGATCGGCGCGGTCTCGAAGCTGCTGCAGCACGCGATGATTCGCCGTGTGCCGGTCGGCGGCCGGTATGCCCTCGGCGTTGCCGATGTGCTGCGGATGGGTCTCGATCAGGGCTTGGCGCTGCTCGGACGTCAGCCCGCTCCACCAGGTGGCGTTGTTGCGCGCCCGCGCACGGGCCTCCTCCATCGGCCCCAGTGGATTGCGCAGCTCGTCGGGCCGCACGGGCGGTATCCGCTGCGCCAAAGCCGATTCCGCCACCGTCCGGGTCGGTTTCGGCATCGGTCGACCGAATGTGCAGGCCCATGCGGGGCGGTCGGTTCGGCGGGATCGCCGTGCACCATGTCGCCGGTTCGGCCCGGATGGTCGGTGGCGATCCAGCCCACTCCGAGATCACGCGCGAATTGCACGTCGCTCTCGTCGTTGACGGTCCAGCAGTAGGTGGTGAGCCCCTGGCGCGCTGCGATGTCGACGAGTTCGGGGTGCGCCCGCAGGGTCTTGATCGACGGGCCGATCGCGGTGGCGCCGACGGTGGCGGCCAGGTGGTGGGCCGTCGACCCCAGCAGCACGGTCGGCAGGTCGGGTGCAGCGCGGTGCACCCTCCAGATGGCATCCGGGTAGAACGAGATCACCGCCACCCGGGATTGGTCCGGTGACGCCGGACTGGCGAGGCCGTGGCGGTCCAGCAGCGCCACCAATTCGCGTTCCAGTCGGCCGCCGTGCTCCTTGGCCTCGATGAACAGGGTGACCGGCCTGTCGTGCTCGGTGACCAGTTGCAGCAGTTGATCGAGTGTCAGTATCCCGGTGTCGCCCTGGGCATCTCCGAGCTCGTGGCTGGGGTGCTGGCTGCCGAAGTCGTACTGCTGCAGCTCCGCCAGGGTCATGTCACTGACACGTCCGGTGCCGTTCGACGTCCGATCGATCCGCTTGTCGTGGATACAGACCAGGTGGCCGTCCTTGGTGAGCCGGATGTCGGTCTCGAGACCGTCGGCGCCCTGCCGCAGTGCTTCCCGGTATGCGGCCAGAGTCTGCTCGGGGAATTCGTGCGAGGCGCCGCGGTGTGCCACCACCATGCTGCCCGCGTCGCGGGGCACCCAGAGTGGACGACTGGTCTCGGCGGTGGACGATGACGCCTCGGTGTGCACCCGGTTGCCGGTGAACGGCCTGCCGTCAGTGGTGGGACTGAGGGCGTCACGGGCGGCATGGAAGGCCGCGAGGTCGCTGTGCAGGGCGAGCCGGGGCTTCGATGTCTCGTCGCCGATCCAGACGACTGAGGATGCGGACGACGTGTGCTGCAGCGTGGACTGCAGTTGGTCGAGCGCGGGACGGACGACGGTCCCCAGTCGGTCGACCGGCTGGCGTGCGGTGTGCCATGACACGTTGTCCGCGTGATACGGGTCGGCTCCGAAGCTGAGGACGGCTCGGCCGTTGCCGCCGAATTCGGATGGATCGAGGGCCAACAACAGCGGAGGGTCGAGTCCTGCCCGGGCGGCGTCTGCTTCCGCCATGCGGACCGCCAGGTCGATGTTGTTCACGCGTGCCAGGCAGCTTGCGTTCGGTACCGTTCGCGTGCCCGAACTCGTCGATCTTGGTCTGCACCTGGTCGGCACGGTCCCGGAGTTCCTGCAGGAAGGCACGATTCGCGGTGTCGCGGTCGACCGCCGGAATGCCCTCGGCGTTGCCGATCCGGTAGGCATGGACCTCGATGAGGGCCTGCCGTTGCTCGGCTGACAACCCGGCCCACCAGGTGGCGTTGGCCCGTGCCCGCTCGGTGGCCAGCTCCGTCGCGCCAACCGGATTGACCAAGTCCTCGGCCGGTATCCCCCTGAGCCCCAACGCCGCATCGGCAACCACGCCGGATTCGGGAAGACCCTGTACACGACCGATCAGACCGGCGGCGCCGAGCTGGCGGGCACGACCCTCATGGGGAGCGACGGGTTCACCGTCGGCATCGAGGTAGCCGACGGCGGTGCGGCTGACGGCGTCCTGGCCCCAATGCGGGGGCCATCCCGACCGCATGCCGCTGTGGGCGTCGATGAGGTGAATCTCGCCGCCGTCATTGACCGCGAGGTAGGCGTGGCCACCCGAACCCCACCCGCGCCATCGCGACGCCAGCAGGGCCGACGAACCGGGACCGAGTTCCCGCAGCCTGTCTTCGATCTGCGCGTAGGTCGCGAATTCAGAACTCGAGCCCACGGCCTCGAAGAGCCGGAAGGCAGGAACACCGTTGGACGACGGTACGGCGACCAGATGGAACTCGCGCCCGGGATACCTCGCCGACAACTCGTCGATGACGGCCGGGCCACAGCCGTTGGTCCGATCGAAGTTTGGATTCCAGTAGTTGCGGCCGTGGACGGAATGGTGGGCGGTGGGGTCGTCGGGCAGTCGTAGCGGACGGCCGATCGCGGGTTCGACGGTGACGTCGCGGGACCCGGAACGCAACCAGCGGGGTCGCTGGTCGAGTCGGCGGTGACCTTCGGGATCGATGTCGGTGCTTTGCCCGGCGGCGATGCGCCCGAAGTTGGTCAACGACTCGCTGCGCACGATGGGGGCTGGCCCCCGGGTCCATGTACGCCCAGTAGAGGCTGTGGGTCATCCGCGAGCCCGGGCCCATATGGTCTACCGCGGCAGGGAATTCGGCGGTAACGCGTCGCGCGCCGAAGGAATCCATCGCCGGGTCGATGCCCTGGCCCACATGCGCAGGCGTGAGGTTCCGGCCGCGGTGGCCTGGGCGATCGCCACCGAGCCCGGTGGTCCTGTCGCGAGAGGACGACGCGACGAAGACGTTGTCTGCTCCGATGCCGAAATCGCTGGCATGGCGTAGGGGACCAGCACCTGGCGAACCGATCAGCGTGACGGTCTGCATCTCGCCCGCGAGCCGTCCACCCAGCCCGGCGTGGCTGACGGTGCTCGACCCGTAGGAATGGGCGAAGACGTGATTGCCGCTGAAGTGGCTGCCGTCGCCCGTGTACACGTCGCGGCCGGCGTTGAACGACGAGATGTCGCTGGCGAAGATGTTGCCGCCCTGGCGCGCCAGCCGTTGAAAGACGACGTTCGGGTCCCAGCTGCCCGGCGCCCGGTAGCCGATGTAGGTGATCGACGCCGCCGACAGGTCGGGGTTTTGCTGCAGAGTGGACTGCAGCTGGTTGAACGCCCGCATCATCATCGGGTGCATCTTGTCGATCGTCGTGGTCATGCCGGGCACGTACCAGGACACCGACTTCGCGGTGTAGGGGTCGTCGCCGAAGCTGACGATGGCGCGCCCGGCACCACCGAACGCCCGCGGGTCGAGCGCGAGGAGATACGGGCCACCCACACCCGCACGGTGCGCGTTCGCAACCCCCTTGCGCATCGCGTCCTCGATCTCCTCCATCAAGTCGACGAACTGCGCTTGCTTGTTGTTGAGTGCCACACCGTTACTGCGCCGCGACACCAGAACGTCGCGATGCGCCAAGTACCGCTGCAACATCCGGGAATTGGCCTCGTGGCGATCCATCGGCGGGATGCCCTCGGCATTGCCCACCTCATGCGGATACGCTTCGATCAGAGCCCGCCGCTGGTTGTCGGTCAACCCGTTCCACCACTTGCCGTTGGCCTCCGCCCGTGCCACGGCGCGGTTCGTCGGAACCCGATGATCGACCGGGCTCATCAAGTCGCGAGCCTGTATCCCCCTGTCCTGCAACGCCGAATCCGCCACCACCTTGACGGGTGCTGGGACCTGCTGGACTTCGCCGACCTCGGCCGCCGTCAGCTCGGCCACCGGGCTGGGCTGCCGGACAGGACTGGGCGTCACCGCGTCGAGCGGAACGTTGCGGAAGCGCGGATTCCACAGATTGCGTCGTCTGACGGAATGATCAGCCGCTGGATCGTCGGGGACTCGTAGCGGCCGTCCGATCGCGGGTTCGACTGTGCGCTCGGTCGTCCCGCCACGCAGCCATCGGGAATACTCGCCGACCCTGCGGTGACCTTCGGTGTCGACGTCGCCGGGCCGCCCTGCGGCGATGCGCCCGAAGTTGGTCAGCGACTCGCTGCGGACGTGGGGGTTTGCCCCGGGGTCCAGGTACGCCCAGTAGAGGCTGTGGGTCATCCGCGAGCCCCCGCCCGCACGGTCGATCGCAGCGGGGAATTCGGCGGTGATCCGCCTCGCGCCAAAGGTATCCATCGACGGGTCGACACCTTGGCCCAACCGTTCGGGCGAGTGGTTGCGTCCGAAGTGCCCGGGGCGATCGCCTCCCAGCGCGGTGGTCAGATCACGTGACGACGACGCAACGAACACGTTGTCGCCGATGCCGAACTCGCTGGCGTGCCGCAGATTCCCGGCGCCAGGCGACCCGATCAACGTGATGGTCTGCACCTCGTCCGCCAACTGTCCGTCGTATCCGGCGTGGCTGACGGTGGACGAGCCGTAGGAATGGGCGAAGACGTGGTTTCCGCTGAAGTGGCTGCCGTCGCCTGCGAAGATGTCGCGGCCGGCGTTGAACGACAGGATGTCGCTGGCGAAGATCTGGCCGCCGTCGATCGCCATCTGTCGACTGAGAACGTTCCTGTCCCAGCTGCCCGGCGGCTTGTAGCCGAGGTAGGTGATCGAGGCCGCCGACAGATCGGGGTTCTCCCGCAACGTGGATTGCAGCTGATTGAACCCGCGCTGCATCATCGTGTTGAGCTTCTCGATCGTGGTCGACATTCCGGGCACGTACCAGGACACCGACGTCGCGGTGTACGGATCGTCACCTACGCTGACGATGGCGCGTCCGACGCCATCGAAGGCGAACGGATCGAGCGCCAACAGATACGGACCGCCGACTCCTGCGCGTTGAGTGTTCCTCTCCCCAATGCGGATCGCACGCTCGATCTGGTCCATCAGATCGACGAACTGCTGCTCCTTCTTGTTGATCGCGACGCCGTTCTGACGCCGCGACACCAATACGTCGCGTTCCGCCAGGTGTTGCTGCAACATAAGGGAATTGGCCGCGTGCCGGTCCATCGGCGGAATGCCCTCGGCGTTGCCCACCTGATGGGGATAGGTCTCGATCAACGCCCGTCGCTGAGCCTCGGACAACCCTCTCCACCAGTGACCATTGGCCTCGGCGCGCGCCACGGCAATTCGCACCGGAACCCGGTGATCGGCGGGGCTCATCAGCTCGCCGGCCGGTATCCCTCTGTCTGCGAGCGCCAGGTCCGCCCGCTCCTGGGAGGACATCGGCGGCTCGAGCTGCGACACGGCACCGTCAACGACGTGGCCGGGCTCGATCTCGGTGGGCTGCGCACGCCACCGTCGGATTCCAGAGCCGGCGGCTTTCGCGGTCGACCGACTGCATCGGTGTCGCCGTCGAGGCGCAGCGGCCGGTCGGCCGCGGGTTCCACGGTGCCGTCGCGGGTTCCCCCGAAAAGTCGTCGCGGGCGCTCGCCGACGGTGCGATGGCCTTCGGTGTCCACCCGGCCGGGGTGCCCTGAGGCGATCCGCCCGAAGTTGGCCAGCGACTCGCTGCGCAGCGGCGGGTCGGCGCCCCTGTCGACGAATCGGTAGTACGCGTTGTGGGTACCGCGGTTGCCCCGCTGGTCCATCGCCGAGGAGAACTCCGCCGTGATGCGCTGGGCGCCAAAGGATTGCATGGCGGGGTCGACACCGAGACCGAAACCGAAGAGGCGGCCCATCGAGCCCGGTATTCGACCGCCGAGTGCGGTGAACGGATCCCTCGACGACGACGCGACGTAGACGTTGTCCGCGCCGATGCCGAAGTCGCCGGCGTGCCGCAGCGGTCCCGCCCCGGCCGAGCCGGCCAGTGTGACCGTGCGAATGTCGTTGGCCAGCCGCCTGTCCCGGCCGGCGTAACTCGCAGTGGTCGCGCCGTATGAATGCGCGAAGACGTTGTTGGAGCTGAAGTGGCTGCCGTCATCGGCCAATGTGTCGCGGGCCGTGTTGAACGCGCGGATGTCGCTGTAGAGGATCTTGGCGCCCTCGCGGGCGTAGGTGTGGCCTGCGGCGCGCCAGCTGTGTCGTCCGCTCGGTGTGTCGTAACCGATCCAGGCGATCGATGCCGCCGAGACCGACGAGTCCTCGGCAAGCGTGGATTGCAGGTGGTTGAGCGCATCGCCCATGCAGTGGCCGAGCTGGTCGATCGTCACGCCCTGGCCCGGCACGTGCCAGGCCACCATGTCCGCCTTGTACGGGTCCTCGCCGAAGCTGACCACCGCGCGCCCGCCACCGTTGAACGCCCCCGAATCGAACGCCAGCAACAGCGGTCCGCCGACACCGGCCTCGGTCGCCAGATCGCCTGCCCTGTCCAGCGCCTGCTGAATCCGATCGAGGCGTGCCAGTTCCTTGCGCTGGAAGCGGGTGAGCCGCTCGCCGCGATCCCGCCATGCCTGAAGTTCCCTGCGCTGTTGATCCAGTGCGTGGGTATTGGCGGCGTGACGGGCTGCGGCAGGGATGCCTTCTGCATTGCCGATGTGGTGTGGATACGTGTCGATCAGCGCCCGTTGCTCGTCACCCGTGAGCCCGTGCCACCACGTGGCGTTGGCACGGGCACGTTCGCTCGCAGCCTCCATCAGGCCCAAGGGGTTGCGCAGTTCTTCCGCGTTCTGCACACCGCGCCTGCCCAACGCGTCGTCGGCCAACTGGTGTTGCGGCGTGACGTCCCGCCACCGCTCCCCCGGGTCGCCTTCCGGGTGGCCTTTCACGTCACCAACCGCGTCCGCGGCGGCCAACTCGTTTCGGCTTCCGTCCATCGGGTGCACGGCCTGACCGCGGCTGTCGAGGTAACCAACCGCCGTGCGCGACACCGCATGCTGGCCCCAATGAGGTGGCCAACCCGTCCGTTCCCCTGTCCGCGAGTCGATGACGTGGATCTCGCCACCGTCATTCACCGCCAGGTAGGCGTGCCCGCCGTGGCGATGGCCGTCGCCGGCCCACGCGGACGTCAGGATCGCCGACGAGCCGGGGCCCAGTTGTCGTAGCCTGTCGGCCACGTCGGCGTAGGACGCGAAGTCGGAACGCGACCCCGCCCCTTCGAACAGCGCCCTGGCGGGGACGCCGGTGGCCGTCGACGCGGCGTGGACGTGAAAGTCCCTGCCGTACCTTGTCGACAACGCGTCGGCGACGTGGTTGGCGCAGTTGTCGTCCGGTTCTGGCCGCCGGCCGGAGGCTTCGTCGGTTGCTTCGTCGGTGACGCGTGCGACCGGCGTTGGCTCGACGCCTGCCGTCGTCGGCTCGGCACCTTGCACAGCGGTGTCGGAGACCCGGGCGGCTGGCGTGCCAGTCGATTCGGAGGTAAACGACACCTTGGTCGGAGACGCCGAAACCTTCTCTTGCACAGCACGTGCCGGTGTCGGCGTGGGACCAGCGGTCGAGGGCTGCGTGGCCGTGGGTGTCGCGGCAGCAGGATGGGCGGCCGCTGGTGGCGGTGCCGCCGTCGGCGGCGCGGCGGCATTGGCGACGGGAGCGGCGTGGGCGGCGGGTGCTGCAGGTGCCGCGGTTGGCTCTTGGAAGGTGGTCGGGTGCCGGATCGGTTGGCGCCGCGCTGGTCTGGTCAGCGGCCGGCTCGACTCTGGATTCGGGGCCGACCTCCGGGGCGGAGGGTGAGCCGTCGTGCGTGGGCGACGGATGAGGCTGGTCCGCAACGGAACTGGGCGGTGTGTCGCGGTCAGCCGGCGGGCCACCTTCGGTGTGAGCGTCTGAGGTGTGGGTCTCGGCAGTGTGAGCGTCGCCGGTGTGAGCGTCGGCGGTGGGGCCGTCGTCGGCTGTTCTTCCCTCCTGTACACGCGTGGCGGGATCGCCCGCATCCACGGAGTATGACGAAGACGCTTCCTCGTCCGGTGCGACGTCGGCCTTGGTGGGCTGTTGGTGAGTAGTGTCTGTCGACGATCGCGCCGACGGATCACTGCGCGCGGCAACGGTATTGACCTGTCCGTTGCCCGAATCTCCGGCGACGCGTGCACCACCGACTTTGGGCGGCGCCTGGCCGTTGACGGACGGTTCATCGGTCGTCGGCTTGTTCGTCGGCTCGGTCTTCGGCTCGCTCCTCGACCCGTCATCGTCGTCGTCCCGTACGCCGTCGGGCAGCGGCTCGTGCGACGGTGGTTCCCCGGGGCGAGGCGGCAGCCCCGTCCGCGCATCGGTGCCCGGGTGGCTCGCGTGTCCACCGATACCCTTGACACCGCCGATGCTGGATCCGGCCGAACTGCCGATCACCGCCAGCGTGTCGAATTCGCCTCCGACGGCCGCGGTGCCGGCCACATTGCCCGCGATGCCTGCGGTGAACATCGTGGTCATGCCCTTGGCCGCCCGGCCCAGCTTGCTCGCGCCGGGACCAAGCCCGTGGCTCACGGGCAGGGCGGTGCCGCCGCCCGCTGCTCCGCCAATGAAGGAAGCGATCGCGTTCTGCCGGATGAGGTCTGGCCGCCACGTCGAGTTTCCCTGACCTACCTGGATGCCCTGGACGATGCCCTCTTGGGCGAGTCCTTGGCCCAGCTCCTGGAAGGCTTCCCTGACCCCATGGTGGACAAGGTCTTTGATCGTGGTTTGTTCGAGCATTTGACCGAGCTTGGTGGCGATTCGCTCGAACACCGTCGCCATCAGTCGGCGAATCGACGTCATCGTCGCCCACTCGATGCCGGGAATCAATGCCGTGGAGGCGCCGACGGTCTCTACCGAGTTGGCCAGGCACCAACTGATCTCCACCGCTGCCAGCGCCAGACCGACGATGATCGAGAGCTTGCTGTACTCGATCTCGACGCCGAGGCTGTGCGCCCCATCGCCAAGCGCCGAAGCGCCCTGCGCAAGCTTGTCGACTGAGTAGTCGCCGCCGAACAACATGTCGAACTGATCCGAGGCCGCCATCGCGGTATCTCCGAACAACACCGACAACGTCTCGCTGCGGACCCGGTTCAGATCCGGGATGAGGTTCTGCAGTTCATCAGCGGCACTGGCGAAGTGCTCGTTGATGCTCCACATGCGGGTTTCGCTGCCCTGCGGCCATGCCCCGCCAGCCAGATACGACACCCACTGCAGTTCCGGCGGAAATGTGATGTCCATGGGAAACCGGCACGGCGGCCCGCCGCACCAAAGTGTCGAACCTAGGCCTGGTCGTTACGCTCGAAGGAGTCCGCGGCACCCTTCAGTGCGCGCGAATAGTAGTCGAGCAGCTCGGTTTTGGCGGCGACCGACCCATCGACCCACTTGAGTTGAGCCAGATAGCCGCCCGACCCGTTGGCGAACTGGTCGCCCATCTCGTCATCTCCCCAGGCGACACCTTCGGCACTCAGCCGGTTCTGCAACGTCGACAGGACATCCTTCATCCTGCTGCTGACGTCGTGGAGGTGTTCGGACGTCCCGCGCAGTTCGGGCGGCGTCACTCCGAGGTAGTCGGCCATCGATTCATCTCCTCACCGTGGGAAACGTGTTCTCTTCCCTGCCATCGTCGTCGACGTGATCGTGCCGCGAACCGGACTCGTCGACGGGTCGGAATCCGGGCGGCACCAGATCCCGCAGATCGGGTGCCCCGTCGATGAACTCGGACAGCGACGGAAACTGCTTCCTGCGTTCACTGATCGGCACCATCAGTTCGGTGACCCGTCGGGCCGCGTCCTTGACGGCCGCCTGCGCGGCCTCGGTGACGTGCTCGGCGAGCTCGGAGAACTCGTGCTCATCGAGGTAGGACTCGTCGATGACGGTGTCGATCAGATGGCCGTGCGCGTTGACGGTCACCTCGACCATGCCGTCCGCCACCGCCGCCTTCGCAGTGATCTCCGCCTGTTTCTTCTGCATGGCCGCGATGTCTGCCATCTGTTCTTGGACGAGGGCCAGCACCTCGGTCATCTCGTGACGAAGTCCGTCATTGCTCAATTCGACTCACCCTTCATCGTGTGCAGATCACTGGCCCGGTACCTGCATCGGCCGATCGGGCCGGGGCGAGCTGCCAGGGATCCGCCGCGTGTTCGGGCTCGTGCGATCGGGTTGCTCGGCACGCTCGGGCTGATCGACGTGCACTCCATCGGACTGGCCCTGATTCTCGGTAGCGCCGATCACGGCGACCACCGCTTCGGCATCGCCGACGACGTCCTTCCCATTCTGCTTGCGTTTCAACGCCTTATTGACCTGGTGACCCTTGCCGTTCTGCTCGCCGCCACGCTGACCTGCGGCCGGGGCTCCCGCGCCGGGCGCACCCGCACCGCTGCCGAGCCCAGCTCCGGTCGCGGATGCCGGCGCCTTTGCCGCGGCAGTGGCGGGTACGTCCACCGACTTGGCGCTCGCGAGACCGCTCGGCATCGCTCCTCCGCCACCGACTGCAGCGCCGCCCTTGCCTGCGCCGCCGCCACCCAGACCTTGCGGGCCGAGCCCCAGGACGCCCTCGGGGGGTCCCTGCATTCCCGATGGGTTGGGACCCTGGGCACCTTGGGCAGCGTTCTTCACGGCGTCGGCAATCTGGCCGGCCGCATCCTTCGCGGCTCCCGTCGCCGTGTCCATGGCGGACTTGACGGGGTCGGTCAACCCGTCGGTCCCCGTGGGCTTGGTGGGCACGATGGGTTTGGAATCCGGCAGTTTCGTGTCAGTGAGCTTCGGCGGGCCGATGGGCTTGATCCCATTGGGGTCCAACGGCTTTATGCCATTGGTGTCAAACGGCTTCACACCCTTGGTGTTGAACGGCTTCGTCCCGCCACCGCCACCCCCGCCACCACCGCCGCCGCCACCGCCACCGGATGACTGCGGGGGTGGCCCGGTCGGTCCGTACTTCATGTCCGGTGGGGCGGGAAGTCCGGGGAAATTGGCTGCCACCGCTTGGACGGTGGGTTCGTAGGTATCGCGGAACAGCTGCACCGCGAGTTGAAAGTCCTCGATGGAACGGTTGATCCGATTCATCTCGTCGATCGCATCTTGTGCGGTCACGTAACCGTCGCTGTTGTTCCGCAGCCGACCGCTGCCGTCGAGGTGATACTTCGTGTTGAAATCGCGAATCGCCGCGTCGAGTTCGGGCTTGTTGAAGTCGCTGTTGTCGATCAACGCGGCGTCCGCATGGTTGGGGAATCTTGCCCTGATGCTTTCGAATGCCTGCTGTAGCACCGTCAACCGGTCCGCGAGCGCGTCCGACGATGGAGTGAAATCGAAGATCGACGTCTTCGTCACCTGCTGGGTAGCAGCTTCGGCCGCACTTGCGCTCGCTCCCGACCACTTTCCGGTTATCGCGCCACGAACGGACTCCTTGAAGGTCTCGGATTCCTTCTTGAGTGTATTGCCGTGGGTCTTCCAGGCCGCAGCCAACGTCTGGAGTTCAGCAGGCTTCAGTGCATCCTTTTCGGCGCGAAGCTCCAGAAAGTTCCAACTCTCCCAATTCTGCGCGTTCGAGCCAGTGAGCGCGTCGTCGACTTGTTGGCGGATCGTGTGATCCGAGGCCAGGTTCGGGACCTCGCCAAGACGGCTGTTGTCTGGTTTGTACCTGTCGGGGTTCTTGTCCTCGTCGAGTGTGTACTCGAGGTCTTTGAGATCGTCACCGTCGAGCAGGGTTTGACGCTCGGGAAAGTACGTATTGGTCACCCAAGAGTCGTCGTACGATCCGCCCATGGTGGCACCGACGTAGTTTCCAAAGCCCCCCATGACTAGTCGCCCTCGGCCGCTTGCATTGCGTTCGCTGCGTCGCGTGCCGTCTTCACGAAATCCCTGGTCTGGGACTGTTGTTCCTTCAGGTACTCGGTCAATGCCTTCCCTCGCGCATTGAACGCCTTGCCTATGACGTCCGCCAGGATGTTCTTGGTCGTCCCGAAGTACCCTCGGGTGTCGTCGAGTGCGTCGTCAATGAGGTCTTGCAGGCTCGCATCGTAAGGCCCGTAGACCCGGTTGATCTCCGGAATCACCGCCGGGTCCAGGTAGAGCTTCTTGTCTCCGGTAGCGGCGTCGAGGGAACTCCAGGGACTGGTCATGATTCTCCACTTCGATGATCGGTACTTCGATCGGTACTACGTCACGGTCGCGTTGAACGGCAGCGTCACCTCTTTCTCGATGCGAATCAGGACAGCTGCCGAATTGACGAAGTTTCCGGCCGCGAACAACATGACCAAATCGCCTACCTTCGCGATCTTCTCGTTCATCAGGTAGACGAGGTTCACGCAGAAGTCCGAGACCGTCAGATGCCCGAATCGTGCCGCGAACGAGTGCAGGCCGGGGGTCGGCCGGAGACCGGCGTGCTTGGCCAGCATGTTCGTGACCTGGCTCGGCTCGATGAAGGACGGCGCAAACCAATCGATGTCGTCTGGGGTGAGCCCGACGCGTTGATAGCACTCCGTCACCGCGCTGACGGCGCTCTGGAAGCTGGCCATCGCGTTGTGTTCGGTCGACCCCGGATGGCGTCGGGCATAGTCTTCGAACCTGGCCACCCAATCGGGCAACGCCGGAAACGACGGATCGTCGAGGCCGCGATCTTCCCTGCCGCGCATCATGTCTGCCGAAGGATTGTGCGATCGGGCCGCCACGGACAGTATCCGGGCGAAACCTTCGTGCCTGTTCAACACCGCGCAGAAGGCGCTGTCCCCCATCAGCGAGCCCTCGGTCGCGGGGCTGGCCGCATACTCGTATCGGTCGAAGAAGAAGTTGCTGTCGCCGCCCGTCACCATCGCGTAGTCGCCGGCCCAGCCCGCATCGAGCAGCGCATCGGCCAGCATGACGCCGTACAGACCGCCGGAGCAGAACTGTCGAATCTCGGTGGCGCCGCCGGCCGACCCCCTGCCGAGGATCGCCTGTTGCAGCGAATTCTGGATCGGCCAGAAGTGTTCGCCTTGATACAACGAACCGCAGTGGAAGGAAGCCGCCATGCTGTCCGCGGCCTCCGACAGCGTCGTGGGATCGATCTGTCGGGCCGCGAGCTCCACCATTTCGTGAACGGACAGCATGTCCGACGGCGCGCTCGAAAGGTGCTTCGGGCGCCCATCGGTATCCGTACCGTCCGGCACGTAGGCCGACACCGCCCTAAGGTAAGCCATCGAGATCCCGGTCCGATGCTGCCGCCGAAATCCGTTCTGCCGTCTTGAGTTGAAGCTCTTCGACCTTGCGGAAGACGCCCATCAGATTCGGGACGGTGGCGGGGATGATCTGAAACGCGTCTGCGCCCTCATTGACCAAGTAGGCGCCATCGTCCGCGACGTTGAACAGCGTCACGTAACTCGCGTTGCGCAGTTCGTAGTCGAGCGTGAAGTCGGCGGAGCCGCCCAGGAGAATCGACCCGGTGATCGTCGAGTCGCGGAAGAATTCCGCCGGTGTCTCGTCCTCGAGCCGCGCTTCCTTTCTCGGCTTCTTCCCGGGCTTGTAGTCGGGTAGGGCCTCCAGAACGACTTGTGGAAAGTCGACGTTGACGCACCCGATGATCTGGATGTCTTCGCCGAATATGGTCTGCTGACTGGGATCCTGCGTGATGACCGCGCAGTATCCGCCCGAGCCGATGATGCCGAACAGGCGATAGAGCTGTTCGCTCGCGCCGTACCCGATCCGCCCGAATCCCAACATGACGAACGCAGGCGAGCGGAACGCTTCGAGGATGCGCACGCGATTGTCCGTGAGGTCCGCGCGCTGACGGTCGAGAGCAGCCCGCCTGTCGGCCGCGACCTCCGACATGTACTTCTGCCGGTTGCGATAGGCGAGCGGAAACGGGAGCGTGTCGAGGCCCTGCGCTTCCCATACGCAGCGGAAGTCGAAGCCGCTCATGAACCACGGCTCGACGCCATAGCGCAGCGGCGCTACGTCATCCGTGATCATGGTCATCCGTGATCATGTGTCGCGCTGGAACGCGAGACCCTTGCAAGACTTCGTCATCAGCGCCAAGTAGTCCGTCCTTCCCATCAGATCCGCCGAGGGAACTTGCAACACTAAACGTCGCAATTCGTTCACGCTTCCGCTCTTGCGGAGGCGATGATTGCACGTCCTAGTGTCAACCATCGCACGGGGCTTGGCGCAGGTCAACGGCAATTGTTCGCAACCTCTGCGCGGTCTATTTCGTTGGGCCACAAGCACTCCGGCGACCCGGGCACCATCTTTGCCCGCAAATCGATCGGCAAATTGACTGTCGCGAGCGTCAGTACACCCGCGCTGCGTCAGCGTTGCCGACGACCGGCATTCAACCGGGGGAATTTCTCCGCGACCGCACCAGCCAGTTCCAGGTAGGCCTGGGAGGTCTGCGGATTCAGCAAACTGAAGTCGACGTCGGCTCCCTCGGCCAGATGCGGATCGAACGGAATCAGGTGGATCGAACGGCACCGCGCTTCGAAGTGTTCGAAGACCTTGTCCAGTTTCAAGGCCGCCGATCCCGGGCGGCTCGCGCTGATCACGACGTGCGCCTCGCGGACCAACGCCGAATAGCCGTGCTGCATCAACCAGTCCAACGTCGCCGATGCACTGCGCGCGGCGTCGATCGCGGGTGAGCTGACCAGGACGATCGCATGCGCGAGATCGAGGACGCCTGCCATCGCCGAATGCATGATGCCGGTGCCACAGTCGGTCAGGATGACGTTGTAGTAGTGCCCGAGGATGTCGACGGTGCGCCGGTAGTCCAGCTCGCCGAACACCTCCGACACGGCGGGTTCCTGCTCGCTGGCCAGTACCTCGAGACGACTGGTCGCCATTCGGGTGTGGCTGCGGACGTCCGCGTAGCGATTGACGTGCGGGTCGGAGAGAAGATCACGCACGGTGGAGTGGGTCGACACGTCGCCGACGCGCTCGGCGAGCGTGCCACGGTCCGGGTTGGCGTCGACGGCGATGACCCGGTCGCTGCGCACCAACGCCAGGGTCGAGCCCAAACCCAGCGTCGTAGTGGTCTTTCCGACGCCGCCCTTGATCGAGAGCACTGCGATGCGGAAGTCGCCGACGATGGGCTGGCGGATCTGGGCGATCAGATCCTCCTTCTCCCGCTCCTTGCGTGATTCGCCGGGGTTGATGCGTCCGCCGCTGGCGCGATGCAGGGCGCGGCGCCAGCCGGATTGCGGCGCGTTGCGGAAGCCTCCGACTGTCGTCGCCTCGTCGAGGGATGGCGGAGGCACGCGGAAACCCTCTGCCGGCGCGTTGGGTGCCGGCGGTGGCGGCGGTGGCAGCCAGCCCGGCGGTGGCGGCGGTAGCCAGCCCGGTGGTGGCGGCCACCCGGGCGGAGGTGGCGGGCGCGTTCTGCCACTCCTCTTGTGGCACTGCCGTTTCGGCAGGAGGCGGCGGCGTGGGATCCTGTGCCGTTTCGGGCGCAGCGTCCGGCTCGAACCGCTGGCCGATGTCCCTCGACACCGCCCCGTTGGGAAGCTGCCACGGGGGCAGCGGCAGGCGGCGCGGTGCAGTGCCTTCGACGCGTTGATCGGCGTCGTCGTCCGCGGACGACTCGGACTCGTCGGCGGATGCAGCGCGCAGCGCGGCGATCTGCTCCTGCAGAGCCGCGGCTCTCGCCTCGATGTCATCGATGTCGCTCGACCGTGCCCCGTCGAGCGGACCGTGCCCGCCGCTCGCAGGTGTGTCGTGCGGCATCGTTCTCCCTCGCGATCGTGCGCTGAGTTCCGTGTCCGATCGTACGTAGTCGCTCATCGGACGCGTCGCCGTGCCGCCGCGATGGCAGCGATCGCCGCCATCAGCGCAACGCTGGCCCCGGTGACTGCGAAGACGATCTTGCGGGCCCGCACGTTGCCGGGATCCGGGCGGGGCGGCCCGCTGATCGGAGTCCCCGCGTCGGCGGGTTGCCCGCTCTCGACCGGCGCCAATTGGTAGGTCAACGCCGCGACCGGATCCACCACCCCGTATCCGGTGGCCTGATTGGGTCCGGCGCCCGGAGTCCGTGCGGTTCGCTTGATCAGATCGATGACCTGCCCCGCGGTCAGCGCGGGGAAGCGCGATCTGACGAGGGCGGCGACGCCGGAGACGAGTGGTGCCGCGAAGCTGGTCCCATTGAGCGGGACCAGACCCTTCTGGGTGAGTTGGCCATTGGTCAGCCCAGGGCCGTTGGCGTCCAGGGAGGTGATCCGTTCGCCGGGCGCCGCGACGCCGACCCACGGCCCGTGCAGGCTGAATTCGGCCGGTGCCGCTGACGTGGTCACGGCACCGACGGTCAGCACGTAGTCGTCGAACCATGCCGGGCTGGCGATGGTGCGCACGGTGCTCCAGCCGGCGTCGAGTGGTTGGTTGGGGTCGGTCATCGCGTTCTGGGTGTTGCACATGTTCTGGGTGTTGAAGTTGCCGGCTGCCGCAACGACGACGACGTTGCGGTCGAACGCGTATCGCACGGCGCGTCCCAGCGCCGCGTCGTCCATCCCGGCGGCCACCGGAGCGCACGCAACCTCCGACAGGTTGATCACGGTCGCGCCGAGGTCGACGGCCCTGGTGATCGCGAGGGCCAAGGTCTCGGTGCTGCCGTAACCGGGCGAGGTCGCGTTGGGATCGTCGTCTTGGCCGCCACCGGCGCCACGGACCCCGTAGGCCCCGCTGTTCTGCCGAATCGACAAGATCGTCGCGTCAGGGGCCACCCCGGCGAAGCTGTCCGCGTCCGACGGCGCACCCGCGATCAGCCCGGCCACCAAGGTGCCGTGCGCGTCGCAGTCCGCCAATCCGTCGGAGTTCGAGACGTAGTCGCCACCGGCCTCCAACGCGGGCAACCGGGGATGCCGGTTGACGCCGGTATCGATCACCGCCACCTTCTGTCCCCCGCCACGGGAGAACCGCCACGCCGAGCGGTACTCCAGCATCGCGTCGGCGCTGGTCTGTTTCGCGAAGTCGGTTGCAGGCAACGCCCCGGTCGGGATTCCGCAGATCGCCTTCAATTCGGTCGGCTGCGGCGGTCCCACAACGCCATTGGGTGGCGGACCGGGGTCGACGACCGGTGGCGTGATCGCGGCGGCGGGCGGCGGCACTCCGACGGTGACGACGGCCAACAGCACGGTGCCCACCAGTGCAGCGCAGCGTCGCGCACCGATCATCAGAAGCCCAACCGGTCGTAGACCCCGAGTGGCCAGAATGCCAAGGGCAGCAGCGCCGCCACCGTCACGTAGTCCAGATACGCCGCGGCGATCGACACCGACCGGAGCTGACGGCCGCCGGTGACGATGAGGCCGGCCACCGAGGCCGCTATGGCCACCGCTGCCAGCACACCGGCACCTGCCAGCGGCAACGGCGCTGTGCCGGATTGCACTCGCAGACAAGCGATCACCACCAGCGCCGTCGCCGGCGCGGCGAGGGCGGCACGCTCGGCCCCGGTGGCGGCCCAGCGGCTGCGCAGGCCCAGAAGCGCCGCGCACAGCAGCGCGAACGTCAGCGACGGCCACCCCGGACTGGTGTGCACGAGCACAGACGCACCGACCCCGACGACTGCCGCCAGGCCCGTCAGCAAGCCTGCCCGGAGCAGCGCAGCCGAACGCACCCGCGCCCACACCTGTTCGGCGCTCGGCATCGCGGCAGCGGAGCTGGCCTCGGCCCCCGCGGCGGCGAACGGGTCCTCGAGAGCGTGCTCCCGCAGCGCGGCGTCGGACTCGACGGTCGGCGTCGGAAATCGGCCAAGCCGTGCGGTGAGAGTCGGAACGGCCAAGCAGCCCAGGGCGGCGATCGTGGCCGCGGATGTGGCCAGGACCCCGACTCCCTGGTCCAATGCGCGGCCAAGGAATGCGAGACCACCGAACGCGAACACCACGGCGGCCGTGGCGAATACCCATTGCGCGGAGCCGATCATCCGGTAGTACGTCGCGGCCAACGCAAGCAGAATCGCGCACGCGACGGCGAGACCGTAAGCACCGTACGGCGCTGCCAGGACCCAACCGAGCGCCGCGCTCACCACGATCGTCGGCAGGCCGATCGCGGTGCCGATCCCGGGTGTCTCGCGCTCGACGGTCGGGCGAACGAAGCGGTGTACGAGCACCGCGCCGGCGAACAACGTGACCGCCGTGAATGCCGCACCGGCTACGACTGCGACCCGATGTTCGGACAACGCGTCGGCCAGGAGGACGAACACCCACGCAGCCGCACACAACCACAGCCCGGCGATGGCCATGACGCCGGCCGCGGTGGCGTTCCAGGCCGCATACGCCGCCCTGTTGAGCCGGCGGTGGCGTCGACCACGTCGTCGTAGAGCGGTGGTGGCGACAACGCGCGCCGCGGCGAGAGCCGCAGCACGTCGCCGTTGACGATGCCTGCCGCACGCAGTGTCTCGTCGGGCGCAAGCACGGCGTCGGCGTCGACGCGGCCGAGCACCCAGAACGAGCGGCGTTCATCGCGGTCGGTCGCGTTGCCGTCGGGTTGGCTTGCGCGCGAATCGATCAACCGCGCGAGCTCCGGCACGAAGGCGGCGAGCGGGACGTCGGCGGGCAGCGCGACGTCGAGCTGGGTGCGCCCGCCGAGCACCGACACGCCGAATCTGATCGGGTGCGGCCGACACCACCCGAACCTGTCGGAGCTCCTCCACGCCGGTCACAGGTCGGGCATCCTCGACAGCTGGATGACGCCGCTCTTCACGGTGCGTGAGATCAGCATCCCGCGTCCCGGCGGCATCGCGGCGGCCTTGTACCCACCGAACAGGCCGCCTTCCTCCTTGCTGCCACTCATCACCAAACCGTTGCAGGACAAGTCCTTCAGGCGGCCGATGATCGGATCCATCATCGCCCTACCCGCGCCACCGCTGCGCCGGGTGACGATGACGCGCAAACCGATGTCGCGGGCCTGGGGCAGATACTCGACGAGCGGGCCCAGCGGATGGTTGAGGGAGCCGCCGCCGATGAGGTCGTAGTCGTCGATCATGACGAACAACTCCGGCCCCGACCACCACGATCGCTCCTTGAGTTGCTGCTGGGTGATGTCGTTGGACGGCAGCCGTTCCTTGAGCGCCCCCGCCAATGCCGTCATCAGGTCGCCGCACGACTGGGGCGTGGTGGCGTAACCGCCGAGGTATTCGTCGTCGACGACGCCCAGCATCGACCGGCGGAAGTCGACCAGGATGATCTTGGCTTCGGCGGGCGTAGCGGTCTCCATCACGCCCGCGGCGATGTTGCGCAGCAGTCCGGTCTTGCCGCATTCACCGTCGGCGAACGCGACCAAGTGTGGTTGGGCGTCGAAATCCAGTACGACGGGCGCCAATTCCTCCTCGTTGATGCCGATCGCAATGCGCGACTTGGTCAGCATCCCGGCCTCCCGCGCCGCACTGACCACCGCGGCGCGGTCCACCTCGTGCGGCAGCATCCGCACCCGCGGCGCTTCCCGCTCGCCGTAGTGGGCCCGCACCGCCTCGACGGCGTTCGCCACCCCGGCCGGTAGGTCCTCGACGGCGGAGCTGGAGTCCAGCCGGGGCAGCGCGATCAGAATGTGCAGCTTCTCGGAGTTGATGCCCCGACCTGGCCGGCCGATCGGGACCATCTCCGCGGACCGGCGACCCACCTCGCTGTCGATGGGATCACCGAGCCGCAGCTCGATCCGCGTGCCCAGCATGTCCTTGACCGCCGGACGGATCTCCATCCACCGGGAAGCCGAGATCGCCAGGTGGATCCCGTAGGACAGGCCCTGAATGGCCAGCGACTGCAGCACCGGGTCGAGGACCTCGAAGTCGCTTCTGATCGACGCCCACCCGTCGACGACGAGAACGACGTCGCCAAAGTTGTCCCGGCTCAACGGATCCTGCGCGGCGACCTCCGGAGCCAGCGTGGCCAGATGCGCCTTGCGTTGCCTGAAGTCGCGCATCGATTCGATGCCGAGGTCACGGAAGCGCTGCTCGCGGGCGCGCAGCACCCCGGCCACTTCGGCGACGGTGCGCCGGATGGCGTCGGAATCCATCCGCCCTGCGACGCCACCCACGTGCGGGAGCTTCGCGAGACTGGCCAAGGTGCCGCCGCCGAAGTCCAGGCAGTAGAACTGCAGCTGCTCCGGCGTGTGAGTGGCGGCAGCCGCGAGGATCAGTGAGCGCAACGTCGTCGACTTGCCCGATTGCGGTCCGCCGACGACCGCCACGTTGCCCTGCGCGCCAGCCAGATCCACCACCAGCATGTCGCGGCGCTGGTCGTAGGGCCGGTCCACCACGCCCATCGGCATCCACAACTGGCCGTTGACGTTCTGCGGCGCCGCCCAATCCGGGTCCGGCAACAGGTCGTTGACGGCGGGACTCTCGTCCAACGGCGGCAGCCACACCTCGTGCGCGGGCCGCCCGTGGCCGCGCAAGCGGCTCAACACGACGTCGAGCAACGTGGTCTTGGTGGACTTGGGCGCCGCGGGAGCCGCCTCCGGCTCACCCACCGGCAGGGCGGCGGGAGATGCCGGCACGACGTCCTTCTTGACCGGGGTGGCGGTGAAGAGCTTGGGCGCCAACGCGCCCAGCGCCGTGGACGCGCCCGGCCCGCACTGCCGTCCGCGGTTTGACGTACTCACCGGAGACATAGCTGGTGTTGAACCGAATCGGTTCCGACGCATCGCATTTCAAGAATGCGGAGCCCGGGAACGCTGGGCAGGTGGTAGGCGTCGGGCACGCCGAGCACGCTGCGCGACTCGCCTGCCGAGAACGTCTTGAGGCCGATCCGGTAGGACAGGTGCGAGTCCAGCCCGCGCAGCTTGCCCTCCTCGAGCCGTTGCGAGGCCAGCAGCAAGTGGATGTGCAGGGACCGGCCGAGGCGGCCGATCATCACGAACAGCTCCGCGAAATCTGGCTTCTGCGAAAGCAACTCGGAGAACTCGTCGACGACGATGAACAGCGCAGGCAGCGGATCGAGGTCGGCGCCCCCGGCGCGGGCGCGCTCGTACTCCGTGACGTTCGGGAAGTTGCCCGCGGAGCGCAGCAGCTCCTGGCGCCGGTTCATCTCGCCGGCCAACGCGTCGCGCATCCGGTCGACCATGGTGAGTTCGTCTTCGAGGTTGGTGATGATGGCCGCGATGTGCGCGGCGCCATCGAGCCCGAGGAACGTCGCACCGCCCTTGAAGTCCACCAGCACCAGGTTGAGCGCCTCCGGTGAATGGGAGGTGATCATCGACAGCACCAACGTGCGGAGGAATTCCGACTTCCCCGAACCCGTTGCGCCGATGCACAATCCGTGCGGGCCCATGCCGCCCTCGGCGGACTCCTTGATGTCGAGTTCGAGCGGCTGGCCGTTGGGGGTGGTGCCGATCGGCACCCTGAGTCGTTCCCGGGGCGTCCGCGGCCGCCAGACCCGCGCCGGGTCGATTTCGGCGGCGTCGGGAATCTTCAGCAGCGCCATCAATCCCGGGTCGACGGGCCGGGAGTCGGCTTCCAGGCTGACGATGTGGGCGGCATTGGCGGGCCGGAACCGCCCGATGCGGCGCGCGGTGGCGCTTGCCTCCGCGATCGTGATCGCGTCGGGGGTGGCGAACCGCTCGATGCCCGCCGCGGTGCGGGCGGCGACGTCGTCGCGGTCCACCACCAGTTGCAGACTCCGCCGCGCCGTCGCGCCGTCGCGTGGACCGTTGAGGTCGAGCAGTGTCACGCCGTCCAGGCCGGCGTCGGTGACCAGCCGCTCGTCCCCGGTGACGTGCCCGTCGTCGAGCACCACGACGAGTTGCTTCTGCCCCTGGTTCGGCTGGGCGTTGCGGCTGAAGCGGCCCCGCTCGGCGAGCTCGGGCCCCAGCGACTTCTCCATCAGTTCCAGCGTTGGGAACAGCAGCCGCATCGACCCCATCCCGTCGCGGACCGCGGCGTGCTGGGCATGCGGCAACCACTTGACCCAGCTCCAGTTCTCGCCGTCCGGGTTGGCCGTCACCACCGCGACCTGAACGTGGTCGGGTCCGTGGAAGGTGCACAGCTCCAGCACCATGGATCGGACCAACTGCTGCACCAGCTTTCGCTCGCCATCGAACGTGATGGTCGGGAACGCCCGCAGCGATACGCCGGTGGGCAGCGCGTGCACCACCGAATGCGTGTTGACGAACCGGCGCAGCGCAACCGTCGACACCGGTTCCAGGTCCTCGGGTGGACCGGTCTCGGGGGCGAGCAGCCGCGTCGCGAGCCGGTGGGTGCCGATGCCGACCCGGACGTGGCAGTAGTCGGCGTCCGTCGGCCGCCGTTCCCACATGCGGCGGGTGCCCACCACGTCGGCCAGCGCACGCGGGTCGGGGTGACTCCACTCCAGGGCGGTGCGTTGCTGTGCGCCCGTCTCGTCGGCCTCGTCGCGCAGGTTCGCCAGGTAGCTGAAGTAGTCCTTGCGTTCCTCGTTGAGTTCGGCGGCGGCCTTGCCGGTCCGCCCGGCGCCGCCGGCGAACATGCCGGCCATCGACATGACCATCATCATCGGGAAGATCAAGAACATCGGGTTCTTCGCCATGTCCCTGCCACCGACGGTGACCATCAGCGCGATCATGCCGACGACCGCGACGATCATGACGAACGGCATCAGCCGCATCAGCATGTTGCCGGGGATGGCCCGCGGAACCTCGGGCGGCGCTTGCAGGTTTACTTCGCCACCAGGCATCCGCGGCGGCACAATTCGCAGGCGGCGCACGAATCCCTGAGTGCTCACCGGTTAGCTCCTCGACGCCGTGAACCAACGCCTCGGCCGCACTGGGTATTGACTAGGTATGGTCAATGCCGGGCAATCCCTTTGCGCAGGAGGCTGACTCGGCTTGACTGTACCGCGGTCGGTTTCGGACCTCGATCCCGATGCCGAGTCCGAACACGAACTGAGC
The DNA here is from genome assembly GCA_963849055.1 of uncultured Actinomycetota bacterium. Lineage (GTDB taxonomy): Bacteria > Actinomycetota > Actinomycetes > Mycobacteriales > Mycobacteriaceae > Mycobacterium. Next base: position 595,437 of record CAWKFI010000004.1, on the reverse strand, counting down.
CGTCTGACCCTGGTGGTCGGCGGCCTCACCATCGACGTCGGTCTGCCCGCGAACGTCGGCATCGACGAGTTCGTCGACGACGTCATCGACATCGCGAACGAGCAGATCGCAGCGCGGGGCCTCGCCACCGACGAGCTGTTCGACGACACCGTCGGCAAGTGGACCCTGGCCCGATTGGGGGGCGACCCGATCGACCCGCACCGCTCATTGAGCGAAGCGGGCATCTACGACGGTGACCTGTTGATGATCCAGGAGGTGGCCAGGCCAGTCAGCCCGCTGCTCTTCGACGACGTCGACGAGGCCACCGCGGGCAGCCGTCCAACGGCGCACGATGCGGCCGAGCTGACGTGTTTCGGTGTCGGGCTGGCCGCCACGATCACGCTGGCGGCGGCGCTGCCTCGATGGGCGGGCGATCCTTTGGTGCCTGCCGCGGTGCTGACCCTCGGGGTTCTCGGCGTGGCGTTCGCCTGCCTCGTGGCCTACCGGCCCACCACGGCGGCGCGATCGGCGTGGGTCGCCGCCGTGGCCACACCCCTGCTGTTCGCCGGTTCTCTCTACGTGGTGCCCGACGGGTTCGGGGCGACGTCGCTGCCGATGGCATTCGCGCTCACCGCGCTGAGCTCCCTGCTGGTGCTACTCATTTCGGGGGCAGGCCGCGCGCTGCACACGGGGGTCATCGCGGTGTGCACGCTCGGCGGCACCGCCGCAGTGGCGACGTTGCTGTGGGAGCTTCCGCTGCGGACCGTGGGCGCGGTCCTGGCCACGGTGTCGGTCATCGCGGTCTACCTGGCGCCGCGCGTGACGATCCTGTTGTCGAAGCTGCCGATCCCGCGGGTGCCTACCGCGGGCGAGCCGCTCGACGACATCGAGACGCAGGGCGGGACCACTGTCGAGGGTGTCAACGCGGTCGGCAAGCAGATCATCCCGACCGAGGAAGGCCTGACCAGACGGGTCCGGCGCGCCAATGAGTACCTCACCGGGATACTCGTCGCGGCTGCACTGTCCGCCGTCGTCGGCAGTTATCTGGCCGTCGACGTCGACAACGGATTCTTCTGGCAGGGCACGGTTTTCGCGGTGGCGGTAGCGACCGTGTTGTGCCTGCGCGGGCGCGGCCATCACGACTTGGTGCAGTCGGCGACCCTCATCGGCAGCGGCCTGGTGATCGCCGTTGCCGTCATCGTGAAGACGGCGGTCAACGTCGACGACTGGCAGATCCGCTCCGTGGTGGCGCTGGTCCTGCTGATGGCGCTCGTCGTCGCCTGTGGGCTGGTCGCCCCGCGGCGGGAGTTCTCTCCTGTCATGCGCCGCCGGGTCGAGATCCTCGAGTACATCGCGGTCGCGTCACTGTTCCCGCTGTGCTTCTGGATCATCCGGCTGTTCGCGTTCTTCCGCGAACTGCGGATCTAACTCGTATTTCACGCCGACTTCTGCGCGTGGGTCGCGACTCCGGCCCCAGGCACGACACGTACGCAGATCTCGGCGCAATCCTCGCGAGTTCTGCACCAGGGTCGCAACCCGCCGACGCCACCAACCGGATCTAACGCTGCGGCGGCTGCACGCCCACGCTGTCGGGGTCCGCGGCCACACCGTCATGCGCGACCAGCGCCGCCTCCTGCGACAGCTCGGGGCCGGCGGGCAGCAACGACAGCACCGGCCACGGCGCCCGCTGCGGCGTGTTCGTCGGCCCGTCGGATGTCTTGACCCCGGTCACGCCGAGTGCGTCTGCGGTCGGGTAATCCTTGATGTGATAACGCAATCCGGTATCGGAGACATAGAACAGTTGACCCGTCGACTGACTGTCGGGTTCGACACCGGTGGCTTCGACGTACTCCCCGCTGCCGGGCGTCAGATACACCGAGTCCAACCTTGGGCCGCTGCCGTCGGCGTTGGCGAGCCGCACGGACTGCGCCCCGTCGCGCACGGGCAACCGGTGTCCGACGAGCAATCGGACACCCGCCTGCGCCGCGGTGTTCGGGCGCTGCCAGCTCATACACGCCACCCCGTCCGGATTCGTGGGCACGATCTGCGGCGAGACCGTCGGATAGTGATCGACCGACAGCCGGTGCACTATCGGCGTTCCCGCCACGACGGCCGGGGCGATGTCACGTGCCGACATGCGCAGGGCGTCCGACGCGCCGTACATGATGATGTCGGCGGTGGCCGGCGAGATGGGCTGCAAACCGTCACGCAGGACGACGTAGAGCTGTTCTCCTCGGGAGTCGGTGGTCTTGACGATCGATCCGGTCGGGTAGTCCGCCCCGACCACCGGGCTGGGCTCCCCCGCCCCGTCGATGACCACCGGCGTGATCGGGTCGACCAGCGGCAACGCGTTGAGGAACCCCAGCGAGACGGGCCGCAGCGGGGCGCCCTGGAGGTGAAGACCGTTGACTACCACGACATCCGACAGATCGATGGGCGCGCGGATTCCGTCGTAGATGAGATAGGTGGTGCCGCTCACCTCGGCGAGGATCGCCTGCCCCGGTGCCGGCGGCCCGGATGTCGCCGGACAGCACGGGGTCGTTGGCGAGCACGGTGGTCTGCAGAGTGGTGCCGCCGATGGTCTGCGTCGCATCGGGAATTTGCAGGGTGTCGCAGACCGTCCACGACGACGTCGCGATGTCGTCTGGACCCTGGATGCTGGTCGGCGCGCCCACGATGCCCACCATCGGGCCACGGGGTAGCGCGTTGAGGAACTTCTCGTCGACTTCCTTGGGGCTGTCGTTCTTGCCGACGATGAGCCGTGCCGAGGCGAGGTTGAGCACGGGATGCACGCGGTCACCGATCCGGACGAACGGCGCGCCACTGGACTTGCTGAGCACGATTTGCGCGTCACCGAGGTTGGGTGCGGGTTTGAAGAACGCGAGCACACCGCACGCGCCGGTGATGAGAACCGCGATGACCAGGCCGACCATCAACGCCCGCATCTGGCCGCGCATGGGATCGTGGATCATCCGCGAGTCACCGCGGATGAGCGCGTGCTCGAGGCGCCGGATCAGAAACCGGTAGCCGTTGACCTGCGCGCGCGTGGTGACTTGCGCTGGCATGGCCGCTCCCATCGACGTCGGGCAGAGGCGGTGCACCGTAGGGTATAGCACGTCAAGTGAATCACGCTGTGCCAGTTGTTCTTCCCAGCAAATACTATGTCGACTCATTCACGCAGCAGACGCCGCCCGTCACGGGCATTGCGAAGCATGCCTCGAGAGTCCGGCCAGCTACGAACCACCACCGCCATCGGCCCGCAGCGGTTCCTGCCGTTGACCGATTTGCTGGTGCTCGAAGTCGTGGTGGCGGTCGGCGTGGGCTGGGCGCTCTACCTTGGCGCGCCGGGCTGGCATGGCGGCGTCGCCGGTCTTGCCGCGGCCCTGCTTCTCGTCACACGGGCGCGCGGCACGACGCTGCCGGGTCTGGTCGGCCTGCGGGTGGGCTACCTGTGGGACAAGCGCCGACGGGACGGCACGCCCGCGCCTGCCGATCCGTTCGACGCGGCGGCGTCCGACGGAGAGCAGATCGGATTCCGCTGGGACGGCACCACACTGCTGTCCCTGATCCAGATCGATGAGAACCCGCAGGCGATGACGGTCATGGAACCGGGCACGACGGTGTCGGGTGAAATGGTGCCGGTGGCCGCGCTGATCGAGTGCCTTCGGCAGTTCGACATCACGCTCGATTCCATCGACATCATTAGCCAGGGCGCCCGATCACATGGCCGGACCGACGTCGCCGCCGTGTACGACGCCGTCCTCGGGCCGCTGCCCGCCATCGCGCAGCGCACCGTGTGGATCGCGGTGCGCTTCGATCCGTCGCAGTGCGCCGAGGCCGTTCGCCGCCGCGGCGGTGGACGCGAAGGCATCCTGCGCGCCGCCACCACCGCCACGCGGCGGGTCGCCAACCGGCTGACCGAGGCGGGCCTTCGGCCGCGGATTCTCACCGCGAGCGGCATCGCCCATGCCACCAACCAACTCAGCGACGGCGTCGCGCTCGGCGCCGTCGAGGAGACGTGGGAAACGTGCCGTGACGGCCACTTCCGGCTGTGCAGCTTCGCAATCGAGCCCGAGATGCTCACGACCGCGGGACTCGGGGTGTTGTGGACCATCCCCAGTTACTCGACGACGGTGTGCCTGTCGCTGCGCGAGGACGGTCGAAACGATCTGATCAAGATCCGCGGCCTCGCCCGTTTCGACAGCGATGTCAATGTCCCGGTTCGGCTGCCCGGCCTCATCCACCTGCGGGGACTTCAGTTCTCGGCGCTGGCGTGCACCTTGCCCATTCCGCGGCCGACCCGGCCGGTCGGGTTCTGGGCGTACCGCCGGCGCGCGTCCGATCGGCACGAATTGGCCGTGCCCGCATCGGGGTGCGGGCAGGTGGTCGGCGCCGACGAGGAGGGCCGTGCGGTCGCGGTGCCGCTGTTCGGCCCGCACGTCGGACGCGTCGAGATCTGCGGCACACTGCATCTGGCGCAACAGGCGGTGTTGCGCTCGCTGGCTCTCGGGGCGCGGGTGCTGGTGCACACCCGGCGTCCGGCGCTGTGGCGCGACATGGTCGAACAGGTCGGCAGGCAGGACCTGCTGTGGGTGGCCGAGTTCAATCGCGGCGCCATCCAGGCGAGTGCGGACCGCGACTATTCGGTGGAGATGTTCGACGGCGTGGTCGAGTCGACGGTCCGAGCGGGAGTGACCAGCATCGTGGTTTCGCCGCCGAATACCGCGGTGACGCCGAACGCCGACGTCGCGCTCGAACTGATCTCCCTCGAGAACGCCATCGTCAACGTCAGCACGCGGGCGGGGTCGGCGGTCGTCACCATGGTCGCCACCGACGAGGAAATGCGCTACATCAGAGCCTCTGCCCGCAGCACCGACTGATGGGTGCCGCCGGTGCGCTAGCGTGGACCGTCGTGCCCCTTCGGGGGATCTGCGAAGCGCAGGAGTGATCGTGGTCTACACACCAGGAAATCACGTCTACCGCTCGACGCCGACCGAGCGCTCAGCACAGTCGGACGCCGAGAATCGGTTGCCCCGACGGCTATTCATCGCGGTCACCGTGCTCGGTGTGGCCACCTACGGTGCCAGCTTCGGTCCTGTCGCCGACGGCGGCGGGGGCACCGGATGGAGCGTCCGCTTCGCCGCGCTGGCCGCGCTGTGCGCCGCGTTTAGCCTGCTGCCCCGACAGAGTCCCCAGACTTTCGTGACCGCGGCGTTGGCCTCGATGGGCTTCCTGGATGCGCTGTCGGACGTCGTCCTGACGGCGCAAGCCGAGTGGCCACTGACGGTGATCGCGGCGCTCAACGCCGTGCAAGCCGCGGCCGCGATCGCGGCGCTGGTGTTCTGGCGCCAAGCCGTCGCGGGGACCTCCGAGAGCGCCGGCTACGACGCCTACGTCGACTACTACAACCAGGCCGTCCGGCAGTACTACGGTCAGCAGGCGCAGGCATCGACGCCGCAGACAACTGCCGGAGCACGGCTACGGACAGGCGTCACGCGGGGCGCAAGCAGCGGCGACGGCGAGCCACGCGCCACGCACGTCCCAATCCGGCGACTACGCCGACTTCCTTTCGCCGCAAGGCCAATACGACCCGTCTGCCGCGGCGCAGAACTCCCCCACTCAGCCCGTGCCGCCACCCGGGCTACCGGGATTCGGGCCGGGCCAGGCCTACGCCGGCCAGCCGGAGGAACGCACTGAGCGAACGGAACGCCGGTCCTGGCCGCAGTGAGCACCCCTCGTCGCTCATCTCACATCCGTGCTTGGCCGACGTCTACGACCGGAAGTCGATCCCTTCATCCCCGGCGCGGAGTCGACACAGGCGGAGGGCGAGGTGCGCGTCGAGGCTGCCGGGCGCGCGGCGCCAACTCTCACCCAGGATGGTGTCGATGCGGTCGACACGCTGTCGCACGGTGCTCACGTGGACGTGGAGTGCCGCGGCCGTCCGGGCCAGGTGTCCACCGTTCTCAAGGTAATGCCATGCAGTTTCACACAACTGTGTGCGGCGATCCTCGTCGTACGAGATGAGCGGACCGAGGAAGCGGTCGATCAGGCGGGCTACCCACTTCTGATCTCGCGCTCCCGAAATCGCGCCTGCCAGACCGAGATCTATGACGTCGGAAGATCCGTGAGATCTGCCAAGTGCTCGCATCGCCGAGACCACGGCTCGCGCCTCGTCGTGCGCGGCTCGCACTGCCGCAATGCCGGACGCTCTCGCACTGCCGACCAGCACAGTCAGCCCTGCGGCTTTCAACGTATCCGCGATCGTCGTACCTCGTTTGAGCGGTTCGGTGGCCGGGCAGAGCACGCAGATATGTCCTGCATGCACCGCGACGACAGCGGGGATGCTGGCCGTCGCGGTCTTGATCGCCGCGACCGTCGCGCTCTGCTGCACCGAAGCGGTTCCTTCACACACGTGCACTTCGAGAGCTTCACCCTTGCTGAAACCGTAAGACTGCAGTCGCAGTTGTAGCGCAGACTCGTTGCGTTCGCGCATGTTCATCAGCAGTTCGATCAGTTCGAACTGTTCTCGATTGAACGAGGCCTCCAACGTCCGCTCGAACAGATGAGCCGTGGACACGAAGACCGTTGCGCGGGAGATGATCTCACGTCGCCCACTCCCGTCCTCCGCAACCAGAGTCGCGAGATGTTCATCTCCCGCGGATACGGCCATCACGAGCAACGGGATGCCACCGACTTTGACGGGAACCGCACCCTGTTCGCGGTGGGAGATCGTCACCGACGTCCGCAGCTCCGGCGTGCACAGCCAGCCGTCGTCTGCAATTGCCTGTCCGACAACGAGATTGCCATCAGGATCGTGAATACTCACAGGCGCGCCGAGGAACTCACCGAGCACGTCGATGATGCTCACCAGCGCATTGGAGCCGCGGAGGGCGGCCATGAGACGGTCGTCGAGGCGTAGCAGTGACTCCAGTTCGTGCTGGCGGCGCTCCGTCGACGACACGGTCTGCGACAACGCCGTCCGCAACCCCGTGACCTCTCGCCGGATGCGCAGGTGTTCGAAGGCAACGCCAGCTTGTGCGGCGAAGTCCACCAAGGCGGCGACCGACTGTTCGGAAAACTCGGATGGCAGTCGGCACGCAACGAGGAGCGCTGCCACCACCCGGCCGCCAACCCGGATGGGTGCCCCGAGGATCGAACGGACGCCTTCGCCTCGGACGATCTCGTCGATACCGGGCAGATGGTCCATGTTCGGGTCCGTGAGGTAGTCGCTGGTCTGCACGGGTGCATTCCCCGCAGCGACGGCTCCGAGGATTCCCGTCCCGAGCGGCATGCGAATGGAGCGGTAGGCGTCGGTCTGCACGCCGATGCCCTCTTCGATGCATGTCTCGCCGCGCTCCAGGTCGTTGACGCTGAGATATGCCATGTCGGCATCCAAGAGGGTCCGGGCGCGACGGAGGATTCCCCGAAGTACCACTCCCCGGTCCCGGACGCTGGTGAGGTCCTCCGCGCACTCGCGGAGCGCACGGCGCACGTCGTCCGTCGAGGGCGGAGCGAGCACCGGAACGTCTCTCGGTACTCCGAACCCACCTGTGTCATCTACTGCCACCTTTACAGGCTACTTATGTCACTCCACGCCGTATCCGCGACCCAGATAATCGGCCAGAGTGAGCAGCGCCACAAGTGAAGGAGAAAGGAGAGTGATTCGGCGTGAAGGTCGTCGGAGCCGTACTCGAGGAAATCGGCATGGCGCGCCCCTACGTCGAGTCCCGGCCAATCCGCATTCACGAGCTCGACCTGGATCCGCCAGGACCAGGCGAGCTTCTGGTCAAGATCGAGGCCGCGGGGCTGTGCCACTCCGACCTGTCCGTCGTGGAAGGCACCCGGGTCCGTCCCGTCCCCATGCTCCTCGGGCACGAGGCCGCGGGACGGGTCGTCGACGTCGGGTCCGGAGTCGACGACCTGCGCCTAGGCCAGCGGGTCGTGATGGCGTTCTTACCGCGATGCAAGAAGTGCCCGAACTGTCGGACCAACGGAAGGCTGCCCTGCACGCCCGGTTCGGCCTCCAACAACGCCGGCGAACTGCTTTCAGGAGGCCGCCGACTGCATCGCGACGGCGAGGTCGTACACCATCACTTGGGCGTTTCCGGCTTCGCCGACCATGCGGTGGTCGACCGCCGTTCCGTCGTGCCGGTGGATGACGACATCCCACCGCAGATTGCGGCCGTCCTCGGCTGCGCGGTTCTCACCGGGGGCGGCGCCGTCATCAACGCCGGTGATCCGCAGGAGGGCGACACCGTCGTCGTCGTCGGACTCGGCGGTGTCGGCATGGCCGCGCTGATCACCGCGGTGTCGCTCGGGCGCGGCCCGGTGATCGGCATCGACGCCGTTGCCGACAAACTGGAGCGCGCCCGCGGTTTGGGCGCGACCGCCGTGTACACACCGCAAGAAGCGATCGAGGGCGGCCTCAAGGCGCCGATCGTCATCGAGGCGGCGGGGAACGCCCGCGCCTTCGAAACTGCGGTGCAGGTTACCGGCATGGGCGGCAAGACGATCACCGTCGGATTGCCCGCGCCCACCGCAACAGCCACGATCTCCCCGCTCGCGATAACCGCGGAAGCGCGCACCATCGTCGGCAGCTACCTCGGATCGGCCGTCCCCGCACGGGACATCCCCATCTTCGCCCAACTATGGCGTGAGGGACGGCTGCCCGTCGAGGCGCTCATCTCGTCGACGATCAGGCTCGACGACATCAACCGGGCAATGGACAACCTTGCTGACGGCACCGCCGTCCGCCAGGTGATCCTGTTCGAGAACGGAGTAACCGCATGACCGCGCAACTCGTTGGGCAGCAAAGGAAGTCGACACCACGTGAGCGGGAACTTCTCGCGGCAGTACCCACGGGGCTGTTCGTCGCCGGCGAATGGCGTGAATCGTCAACGGGTTCGAGATTCACGGTGGACGACCCCTCCACTGCCGAAGTATTGGTCTCGGTTGCCGACGCCTCACCAGAGGACGCACGTGCCGCGCTGACCGCGGCCGCTGCGGCACAAGAGAAATGGGCAGCGACGCCGCCGCGAGTTCGCAGCGAATTGCTCCGCAAGGCGTACGAAGCGGTCCTCGCCCGGATCGACGACTTCGCACTCCTCATCTGCATGGAAATGGGAAAGTCGTTGCCCGAGGCGAAGAGTGAAGTCACCTACGCCGCGGAGTTCCTCCGCTGGTTCAGCGAGGAGGCGGTGCGCATCGAGGGTCGCTACACGACATCACCCGACGGCAATTCACGTCTGCTCGTGCTGAAGAAGCCGGTCGGGCCCTGCCTACTCATCACACCGTGGAACTTCCCACTCGCCATGGCGACACGCAAGATCGCCCCGGCGCTCGCCGCAGGTTGCACGATGGTCGTCAAACCCTCGGAACTCACACCGCTGACAACCTCGCTGTTCGCACAGATCCTCGACGAAGTCGGCGTGCCCGCGGGCGTGATCAACGTGATACCCACGACTCGCGCGGGAGCTGCGGCGGGTCCGCTGATCGCCGATCCGCGGCTACGGAAGCTGTCGTTCACGGGCTCGACCGAAGTCGGCCGGAAACTGCTCGAACAGGCATCCGACAACGTGCTGCGCATGTCGATGGAGTTGGGCGGCAACGCACCGTTCCTGGTCTTCGAGGACGCGGACATCGACGCGGCGATCGAAGGCGCGCTCGCGGCGAAGCTACGCAACATCGGACAGGCGTGCACCGCGGCCAACCGCTTCTACGTGCACGAGGACGTTGCCGGCGAATTCGTGCAGCGCCTGGCCGCCCGTTTCGAAGCCAAACGCGTAGGCCGCGGCACCGAGGAAGGTGTGGAGCTGGGCCCGCTGATCGACGAGAAGAGCCGCGGCAAGGTTGCGGCCCTGGTCGACGACGCAGTGCGCCGGGGTGCCAAAGTTGCGACCGGCGGTTCCCCAATTCCGGGTGACGGATGGTTCTTTCAGCCGACCGTCCTGACCGAGGTACCGAGCGACGCGAAGATCCTGTCCACCGAAATCTTCGGCCCGGTAGCACCGGTCGTCACCTTCCGCACCGAGGACGAGGCCGTTGCCTTGGCCAATGCCACTCCGTTCGGTCTGGTCGCATACGTCTACACACGCGACGTAGGACGCGCGCTGCGCCTCCCCGAGCGTCTGGAAACCGGGATGCTGGGCCTGAATTCGGGTGTGATCTCGAATCCCGCCGCGCCGTTCGGTGGAGTGAAGCACTCCGGCGTCGGGCGCGAGGGCGGAAGCGAAGGAATCAACGAATACCTGGAGACGATGTACGTCGGCATCTCCGGACTGTGACCCACGTCCGGTAGAGGTGCACGCACGACAACTCAAGTCCAACAACGTTTCTCACTATCCGAAAGACGAGGGAATCCACGATGAGCGTCGACAACGAGCCGAAACCCGAAATCGACGCCCCACCATCGGGGCTGAAGAAGGTGGTCGGCGCATCCATGGCCGGCACCGTCGTCGAATGGTATGAGTTCTTCCTCTACGGAACCGCGGCGACGCTCGTATTCAGCAAGGTCTTCTTCGCGGCGGGAGGCAACGAACTCGACGCGATCATCGCGGCATTCGCCACCTACGCCGTCGGCTTCGTCGCCCGGCCTCTCGGCGGCATCGTGTTCGGTCACTTCGGCGACAAGTTCGGCCGCAAGCAACTGCTCCAGTTCAGTCTCCTCCTCGTCGGCGCGGCCACCTTCCTGATGGGCTGCCTGCCCACCTACGGTCAGATCGGCTACTGGGCCCCCGCCCTGCTCGTCACCCTCCGCTTCATCCAGGGATTCGCCGTCGGCGGCGAGTGGGGTGGCGCGGTGCTGCTGGTGGCCGAGCACAGCCCGAACACCTCCCGCGGCTTCTGGGCATCGTGGCCGCAGGCCGGCGTGCCCGCAGGCAACCTCGTCGCGACCGTCGTCCTGCTGATCCTGACGACGACACTGCCCGATTCGGCGTTCCTCAGCTGGGGCTGGCGCGTGGCGTTCTGGCTGTCGGCCGTGATCGTCCTCGTCGGCTACTACATCCGCACGAAGGTGACGGACGCCCCGATCTTCATCCAGGCGCAAAAGGAAGCCGAGCACGTCAAGGAGACGTCGTTCAGCGTCTTCGAGGTGCTCAAGCGCTACCCACGCGGCGTGCTGACGGCGATGGGCCTGCGTTTCGGCGAGAACGTCATGTACTACCTGGTGGTGACGTTCTCGATCACCTACCTCAAGGTGGTCGTCCACACGGACACCGCGCAGATCCTCTGGTGGATGCTGATCGCGCACGCCGTGCACTTCGCGGTGATCCCGCTCGTCGGGCGCCTCTCCGACACCATCGGCCGCCGCCCCGTCTACATGATCGGCGCGCTGACCGCAGGCACGCTGGGGCTTCTTCGCCTTCCCGATGATGAACAGCGGGCACAACGCAGTCATCCTCGGATCGATCATCATCGGCCTGGTGTTCCACGCGTTCATGTACGCCGGCCAGCCGGCGATCATGGCCGAGATGTTCCCGACGCGCATGCGGTACTCGGGTGTCTCCCTCGGCTACCAGGTGACGTCGATCGTGGCCGGTTCGCTGGCGCCGATCATCGCGGCCAGCCTGCTCAGCAAGTACCACTCGTCCGTTCCGATCGCCATCTACCTGGCGCTCGCCTGCCTCGTCACCGGCGTCGCCGTCATCGTCGCCAGGGAAACCAAGGGCATCTCGCTCGAATCCATCGACGAGGCCGACGCCCGGATCCTCGCCGACGAAAAGGCTTAGACCGTCGCTCCGGGGATGTACGTCTCCAACAGCCAGGCGGGCAATCCGTTCGCCGTCGTGATCGCGCTGATCGCCCCGATGCTGGCCGGCTTGGGCGTGCGCTCCAGTTCGGGCGTCGTCGGGTCGGACCCGTAGAGGCCGAACCGAAGGTGATAGCCCTCGGACCATTCCAGGTTGTCGACGAACGACCAGTAGGTGTAGCCGCGGATGTCCACGTTGTCGTGCCTGATCATGTCTTGCACCACTGCGATGTGGTTGACGATGTACGACGGCCGCTTGGAGTCGTCGGCATCGGCGATGCCATTCTCCGTGACCCACAACGGCTTTCCGTACGACGCCGCGACTTCGAGGACCTCGCGGAAGCCACCGGGGTCGGTGGGCTGGTTGAAGTCGCTGCACGTTGGAGAGGGCGTGCACCGGCCCGGCAGGCCCTGCAGCCACGGGAAGCCAGGAATGGGTGCGACGCCGAAGCCCTGCATCGCCTGCGATCCGTAGTACTGCACGCCGAGGAAGTCCGCCTTGTCCTTGAAGTCGAGGTGGATCTCGTCGGCGGTCTTGACGCCGTCCAGGTTGGCGTCCACCCAGCCGTCGATCACCGCGTTCGGGAACCAGTGGTTGTAGAAGTCGTTCCACGCATCGGCGGCCTGGACGTCCAGCGGATTGACCGGGTTCGCCGGGCGCGCCGGAATCATGTTGTTCGCGAATCCGACGAACGCCGCGGGTTGGCCCGTCGTGGCGATCTTGGTGTCCCACAGGTGAATCGCATCGTACGCGGCCACGTAGCCCTTCGCCTCGTTGACCAGGAACGTCGAGGCCAGGTCGGGTCGGATGAGGCCGGGCGGCCAGTTCGGGACGAGGGTCGGTATGGCAAGGAACTCGGTGAGGACCGGTGGGACGGGCTCGTTGAGCACCGTCCAGTTGTCGACCTGGTCGCCGTACTTATAGGCGAGATAGGCGGCGTACTTCTCGAATTCGACGGGGGTGTTCGGCGACAGCCATCCCGCGGCAGGGGCGGGCAACCCGAGCTGGGCCAGCAGCCGCGTCGTGGTCGGGTCGTGCACCCACGCAGGCAGCGTGAAGTGGTTCACCGTGACCAGCGGTTCGAGGTGGTGGTCCCTGAGGGAGTCGAACACGGCCCGGTAGTGCGCCACCTCGTCCTGGTCGGCCAGTGCGTTCAGCGCATCCAGATCGGCCTGGCTGACGACACCACCCTCGTCCGTAATGTCCACCGAAGCCGTCGAATTGGGGAAGATGCGGCTCCACTCGATGCTCATCCGGAACGTGTTCATGCCGAGCGCGGTCTCGGCGAGCGCCGCATCGCCGTCATACGAGACGTATGTGCCAGGCCCGTTCTCCGGCACGCCGTGGGTCAGTCCGAGCAGCTGGTTGATCGGATCGTGTACCCACTTGTACCAATCGGAGTTGGGATCCACGGGCGAACCGGGACCGCCCTCGGCCTGGAAGCCGGCGTGCGCCACGCCCCAGTGGAAGGTGCTCGGAAAGGACAGGTCGACGCCGGCCACCGGGTCGACGTTGACGGTGATCGTCTGCGCGACCGCGTCACCGGCGCCGGGGTTGATGAAGTTGCCAAGGATCGGGACGAACTTCAGCAGCCCGAGTGGCCCGTGGACGTGCAGTCCGGCGCCCTCGTCGCTCGCCACGACCGTGAATTGATCGACGCCACCCACCGCGGCCATCGCGTTCATGGGCCGGTAGGTGAAGTTGCCCTCGTCGTCGACCTCGAGGGTTCCACCGTTGTGCGGTCTCCCGATGACGGTGTACGTCAAGGGGTCGCCGTCCGGGTCGACCGCGCCGATGTTGCCGGTGATCAGCCCGTTCAGCTGCTGGTTGATCACCGGGGTGATCGTCGGTGACTCGTTGAACAGTTCGCGACGTACCCAGGCCAGCAGCGCCCATGGCGACGGATCGGTGGGCAATGCGGGAAGGCCCGCGGCGAACGGGCTCAGGACGGCGTTGACGAAGCTCGACACGAGGCCGGTCACGTAGGTCACCACGGTGAGCGGGTCGAAGGCCGTCGGCCATGGCCGCAATGACGGGACGGTGGGTGTCGAAGTGAGTGCAGACACCACGGCGGTCGATGACATGGTCTGTGCGGCAAGGGAACTGACGCGCGCGGCTTCCGGCGCCGATGTGGTAGCGGTCGTCGTCGGGTCCGTATCGACCTTCACTTCGATCGCGTCGACCTTGGCGGCGGGGGTCTGCGCGCTGGTCGCCTCGGCGGCCTTGTTCTTGTCGGCGGTGTCGGACTTCGCGACGGGTTCGGCGGGTACCTCGGCGCTCACCGTCGGCTCCTCGGGCTCCTCGAGCTCCTCGGCCGGTTCCGCTTCCTCGGACTCTTCGGCCGCGCCGGACTGGGCGCCACCCGTACTCACCACCACCCCGGGTGCGACCGCGGTGGTCGTTCCGCCGGTCGACGTCGACGCAGTGCTCGACGGGCTGGCAGCGGTGGTCGGATCGGTTTGCGGTGCAACGCCATCCGTTGTGGCAGTGGGCGTGGCGCCCGTTTCCGGCGGGGTCGCATTCGAGGTGACGGGTCCCGCCTCGGAATCGGTGGACGTCCCCGACGACGGCGTGTCCGCCACTGCCAGGCCCGCCCCGTTGACCAGCGCCACGCCGATCCCCAACGCGACCGCCAACGTGCCGACCCGTCCCACGTACGCCGCAGCTCCCATCCGACTTGCATACGCGAGCAGCAGGGCGAGCCGCGTCGATTTCACGAAAGTGGGCATGTGGATGAGTCATACCGTGCTTGTCATTGCGGACCGCTGTCGCTGCGAATACCGGATGTTCCGGGTGACGTGGCGTCAACGGCCTGCGCCCATTTCGGATCATCTTGAGCGAGTCGGCCGCGACATCTACTGGTGGGGGGCCGTGCCTGCCGGTATCTCTTGTGTGCAAAGTCCCTCTCCGCCGGCGGCGGCCGGGTAGAGTCCGGCAAACAACCCAGTCGATTTGTAGGCCGATCGTTGCAGGGGGTTTGATGGATTACGAGGGAGTAAAGCAACCACCGGACAGGATCTGTAGTGCCTCGGGGTGCGACGCTGCGGTGTCCGGCCTGGTTGATTCCGCCGCGGGCAGCAACGTGTTACGGGTCTCCCCGGCCGTGTTTGGTGCTCATCATTTCGATGACGCGTTGGAGGTGATCGCGGAACGGGCCGTGACCTCGTTGCGGGTGGCGTCTTTCTCGATTAGCCGCTGGGAACGTCGGCGCGGCGTGCTACGCACGCTGATCAACGTCGGGGAGTTGGGTCCGGGAGAACAACGTTGGCCACAGGACGAGGAGTACCCGGTCGCTGATTACCGATATGACATGGATCTGTTGCTGCAGGGGCGGCCGTACTTCAGTTCCATCGATGATGAGGTGGATTCCGCGAGTTTGTCGTTGCTTCGTCGCTTGGAAAAGGAAAGTCAGCTCGCTGTGCCGGTGACGCATGAGGGGGCGATGTGGGGCGAACTGTGGGTCAGCGGCATCCGCGGTCGGCGCTTCGGCGCCGACGACGTCCCGTTACTCGAGGCCATCGTCGCCCAGGTGTCGATCGCGATCGGCAAGGCCGAGTTGTTCAGCGAGGTCTCCCGGTACGCCTATCAAGATCCGCTCACGCGGGTGGCGAATCGCCGCGCACTCGATGAGTGCTTGCACCGACTCGTCGAGGACCGCAAAGGTACCCCCGCATTGCTGGTCTGTGATGTTGACGGGCTGAAGGAGGTTAACGACCGCGACGGCCGTCCGGCCGGCGACGCGGTCTTGCGCGCCGCGGCGGGTGTGCTGAGCGACGTCGCTTCCGAGTTTCGGGCGTCGCTGGTGGCCCGGCTGGGTGGCGACGAGCTCTGCGTTGTTCTGCCGGCCGGCTCGTTGGCGGAGGCGGAGGGCTTAGCATGCGCCGCCAACCGCAAGATCGCTTACGAACTCGGTGATGACATCACGCTGTGCTGGGGGGCGGCCGCCTGCGACGCGGATGCCGCCACCGCCCGCGAGTTGATCGCTGCAGCCGATGCCGCCCTACATGGGGCCAAGCGGCTGGGACCCGGGCGGCCGCGCCTGCGTATTGCAGGTGACCGCGCCGTGCCTCAGCAAAACCCGTGGCGTCGACAATCTGTGGTACCGGGCCGGCGATCTATCGATAGCCTTATCCCGCGCGTCGTCGAATTGCTCCGTCAGCGCCGGCCCGCCACGACGCTGGAGGCTCTCAAGCTACTCACCTATGAGCTGAGCAGCGCGGCCAACGCCGCAGCCTGGTCGATCTCGGCTACCACCGACGACTTCTCCGGGATTCGCACCGTCGAAGGCATCGAGAGCGCCCTGGACCCGAAGTCGGGTGTGCGCGTGGTCGAGCACGCCGAACACTCGGTCTACCCGCTCGCCAACTACCCAGCCACCGCACACGCCCTTGAGCAAGGCTGTGCCTTCATCGCTGGGGTCGACCTGGACGGCTCTGACTCCGCCGAGGTCGCGGTATTACTTGAACTGGGCTATCGCGCCGTGCTCGGGGTGTGCGCCTTCGACGGCAAGCGCGGCTACCTGCTTGAGATCTACTCCGACACAGACCATTCCGAGCTGACCAGCATCGCCGGCCTTGCGCACGTGCTCACGCACTACTGCGTCCAGGCCGTCACCGGAGAGCACCAAACTCCGCGCCTGCAGAGCAACGTGAACTCCTAAAATCCTCACCATCGCAGCACTTCACACCGCTGTCCACCGCCAACAGACCCGCCGCGGGGATTGTGGATCTCCCTGGCATTGGTCGAGAGGGTGCTTTGCCATCGTCGTGCACCCGATTCGCTATCAAACCCCGGGCCGTACGACAGTTGGAACGATTTTCAGACCGGCTCCGGGCCTGGATCCTGCTGCACGTAGTTGAGCGAGCGCGAGACGGCCACGGCCTGGGCCCGCGTGCTGACCCCGAGTTTGCCCAGCACGCTGTGGACGTGGTTTTTGACGGTGTGCACGGCTATGTAGAGCTGGTCTGCAATGGCGCGGTTTGAAAGGCCCATCTCCAGCATGCGGAGGATCTGAATCTCACGTGCGGTCAGAACCAGTTCCTCGGACCGAGGTTTGCGCTCCGCCGCGAGCATCGTAAGGCGGCGAAGCAGGATCGCGGAGACCTTGGGCGAGCATACGGACTCTCCGCGACTGAGCTTGCGAATCAACAGCATTAGATCATCGAGCGACTCTGACCGCAGGTGGTAGCCAGTCACCCCGGCTTCTGCGCACGCCACGATCGTCGATTCGTCGTCCTCCGACATCCCCACGGCGATCACCTTGGTGTCGGGCTTGCCCGCAGTCACCGTTCGCAGCAACTCTGCACTGTCTCTGGTCGTTACACTCAGCAGAACGATCTCCGGCGTCCACTCATCGAGCGTCGCCATTAAAGACGGCAAATCCCACGCGACGATGGGTACGACGCCGTCGGTCGCCGCCAACACCGCAGCCAAATTCTCGCGGTAAAGACTGCAGTCATCTACAACCAAGATCCGGGTCGGACCTCGTAGACATTCGCTCGACGCGACTCTGCATCCGAACGCTCGGTCCTGCATGCCGCCGAGTGGCTCCAGCAGGTCTGTTGACCCGGGCAGTGAATCCATCGGGCGACGCAAACCATTGGTTGATGGCCCATCACCAGCGTGCCTCGGGAGGCCGCCGGACGACGTCCTCGCAGATATGCGGCCGTATCCAGCAAACCGGCTAACGACGCCACGCGGACCCCGTGCGGTGTTTGCCAGATTCTCAACCCCCTGATCAAGTTCTCCCGTCATTTACCCTCCCCAATATCCCCAGATCGGCGTACCAGCCCTAGTGGACCACACTACAGGCCGTCATCTTAACCAATTTGCACGGAAATTTGACGTTGCTGTCGGATACGCGGCACTTTGCTAAATTTTCAGGTCCGTGTGCGGTTGACGCTTCGCAGCTTGGGACCCAGCCGAGGATGAGACCATACGTCGCACGCCGGTGCTCGGCGGACCGCGCCAAGGATTCGAAGAACCGGCCCACCATCGTCGAGGCGGCGGTCTCGCTGTGAGGCCGCCCGCTCAAGTCGTCAACGCCGCCCCAGCACCGCGTCCCTTGGTATGAATCAAGAACCTGTTCATGGTCGACGAGATGCTGGTTTGGTGATATTCGTCGAGCAGATAAGCGTAAAAACTGCTGATCATCGCTTCGATGACCGCGCGGATGACGCCATCGCAGGTCCCAACGACGACAAACCATCGCTCTAGCGGAACAACCCCGCGAGCAGGCGACGACCCAACGGTGGCGTGGGCGCGGTGGCCGCGGCGGCGAGCATGTCGTCGACCGCGGTGAACTTGTTGCGCGGCCGGTCGTCGCCGCCGCGCGAGATCTCCGCCTCGTCGATCGCCTTCCACCCAGCGGCATCGACCACATCGGGCCGGCGGTCGCGGACGAGCCGGTCCAAGGCGGCCGGCTTCGCGACCGGGTCCGGCAGGCGACCGTCGTTGTAGTCGGCCACCAGCTCGTGCACGGTCTGCGCAGCGCATGATTTGTTGGTGCCGATGAAACCGGTCGGCCCGCGCTTGATCCAGCCCGCGACGTACGCGCCGCGCACGGGACTGCCCGACGCGGGGTCGACGACGCGGCCGCCGTCGTTGGGCACCACGCAGGCGTCGTCGTCGAACGGCAGATCCTGAATTGGCTTGCCGCGGTACCCGATCGAGGTCAGCAGCATCCCGGCTTCGAGCCGGCGGGTCTGGTCGGTGCCGGTCACGGTGAACGCGACGCCCTCCACGTGATCTGAGCCGAGCATGCGCTGCGGAGTCATGTTGTAGGCCAGTCGGATTCGCGGCCCACTGGCCTGAGCGGATGCGTCGTCGAGTTTGGCGAGGATCTCGAGTTTGTTGCGGGTCAGCGGATCGGACTCGACGGCGAGGGCGCGTCGGACGAGTTCGTGATCGTCCGCGTCGAGCACCACGTCGCGGTTGGCGGTCAGGCCGATCAACTCCGGCAGCGTGAACGCCGACTGGGCCGGCCCGCGGCGCGCCGCGATCACGACTTCCCGTACCCGCGATCCGCGCAGCGCGGCCAGGGCGTGGTCGGCGATGTCGGTGCGGGCCAGATCATCTGGGTCGCTGGTGAGGATGCGCGCCACGTCGAGAGCGACGTTGCCGTTGCCGATGACGACCACCCGGTCGTGGCTCAGGTCGACGGGAAGGTCGGTGAAGTCGGGATGGCCGTTGATCCATGCCACCATCTCGGTGGCCGTGCCGCTGCCGGGCAGGCCGATGCCTTCGAGGTCGAGCCTGCGATCGTTCGGCGCGCCAACGGCGTAGAGGACGGCATGGTGATGCGCCAGCAGTTCGGCGTGGCTGACGTCCCGACCGACGTCGACGTTGAGGTAGAACTTGAAGCCGGGCAACCGAGTCACCTTGTCGAACAGCCGGGTGACGCGCTTGGTGCTCTGGTGATCGGGCGCGACGCCCGCGCGCACCAGGCCGTAGGGCGTGGGTAACTTCTCGAAGACGTTGACCCGCACGCCCTTTTGGGTGAGCAGCTCGTCAGCCGCGTACATGGCGGCCGGTCCGGATCCCACGATGGCCACGGTCAGGGGGCCGGGGCGCGGCCGGATCATCGGCGCGTCGCTCACCGCTGCCAGCTTCGAGGTCGGGGGCACCTTCTCGTCGGCCCGTCGCTCCGGATAGAAGGAAGCGTTGAGCTCGATGAACGGCAGTTGTTTGGCATCCAGCTTCGAGACGGTCGTGATGGCACCGACCGGGCACGCGGACACACAGGCCCCGCAGTCCACGCAGGCGGCCGGGTCGATGTAGAGCATCTCGGCCGTCGCGAAGCCGGGCTCGTCCGGCGTGGGGTGGATGCAGTTCACCGGGCAGGCGAAGACGCAGGACCCGTCGCTACAGCACGACTGGGTAATCACATGGGGCACTGTCGTGCGTCCTTATCGTTACGCGGCGACGACGTGTTGACGCTGCGGTTCGCTGCGGAACCGGCTGGGCTTGCCGTCGATCTTGCAGATCCGCCAGATCAGCTTGGCGACCGGATTCATCAAACCCGTGTCATGGCACAGCATCCGGACGTCGCCGAACATGTCGCGCAACATCTGCCGCGATTCGGGCGAGCGGAAGAACACTTCCTTGCGCACCGAGCGGGGGATATCGAATTGCTTCCAGAACGCCCGCGGCGGAACGATGATCGCCGAGCACAGGATCCGCATGGTCAGCGGGACGTAGAGCGACAACCAGAACCGCTTGCGTCGCGGCAGGTGCGGGATCCGCTTGCGCAGGTACTCGTGCGCGAACGAGATGTGGCGAGCCTCCTCGGCGACGTGGATGGCCATCACCCGCTCCATGATCGGATGCAGCGACTTGCCCTCGCGCAGCACGTTCTTCTGGGTGTGGTCGATCGGTTCCTCGCCCGCGAGGATGCCGAACCAGAACGGGATCGGTAGCGGACCGGCGACCAGCGGGATCAACGGTTGCACCCACTTCAGCAGCCGCGGCATGCCCGGCACGTCGACGCCGATGCGGTTCACCATCTCCTGGAACATCATGGTGTGGTTGCACTCTTCGACGGCCTCGTGCAGGCAGTACCGGTATTCCGGGGAGCCGTTCGGCGTCCAGAAGGAGTACTCCATCAGGCCGCGAATGAGGATCGACTCGAAGTGCAGGCCGACCTTGGCGACGTTGGCCTGCCGCCACATGCCGATTTCGATCTGACGATCAACTGGCTGTGCCTGATACCAGGGATGGCGACCCAGTGGATCGGTCGCTGGCAGGATCCACCGTTCGTCGCCGTCGGTCACGGCGAACTCCGGCGAATCCCAGTCGATGTCGGTGTACGGATTGAAGTTGCGCCGCACAGACCCCTCGGACAGTGTGGTGAGCGTGTCCACGTACCCGGCATCGTCCAGCACGTCCATGTTGCGACGCCAACGCCTAATCATCTTCGTGCGAGCCATTCGAACCCTCCCATGAGGTTTACATTGACCGGCTTGGTGTACAACGGTACCGCAGGTATCGCATAAATGCCAGGCCGGATTTCTCCGTTTGCCAGAAGGGCTTCCGAATGGTCGAGTTGAAGAGCGAATCCGAGATCGACGCCATGGCCGCCGCAGGCGCTGTAGTGGCAGAAGCGCTGCGCGCCATCATCGAGCACGCCCAGCCGGGACGCAGCACCGCGGAGCTCGACGAGGTTGCTGCGACCGTGCTCGCCAAGCACGGGGCCACGTCCCCCTTCCTCAACTACCACCCGGATTGGGCGCCGTCGCCCTTCCCCGCGGTGCTCTGCACGAGCGTCAACGACGCCGTCGTCCACGGCGTCCCCACCGATGAAATCCTGGCCGACGGCGACCTGGTCTCGGTGGACTTCGGCGCCGTCCTGCACGGCTGGTGCGGTGACGCCGCGCGCAGCTTCATCATCGGCACACCCCGCCCACAGGACGCCGCGCTGATCGCCGCCACCGACGCCGCGCTGGCCGCGGGCATCGCCGCGGTCCGGGCCGGCAACACCCTCGGCGACGTCGGCCATGCCATCGAGAAGGTGGCGAGGGGCGCGGGCTACGGCATGCTCGCCCATCACGGCGGGCACGGCATCGGGCGCACCATGCACGAGGATCCGCACGTGCCCAATGAAGGCGAGCCAGGCAAGGGCATGAAGCTGCGGCCAGGTCTGGTCATCGCGATCGAGCCAATGCTGATCGCCGACGGCACCGACGACTACAAGCACGACAGGGACGGCTGGACCCTGCGGACCGCCACCGGCGCGCGCGCCGCCCACAGCGAGCACACCGTCGCACTCACCCGCGACGGCGCCCGCATCCTGACCAACTGAACTGCACGATTTCGCGGGTCATTACGCTGGGCGGCATGTCGCTCACGATTCCCGCCGACCTCAAGCCGAAGGACGGCCGCTTCGGCTCCGGCCCGTCGAAGGTGCGACCCGAGCAGCTGCAGGCGCTGGCCGCCGCAGGTCACCTGTTCGGCACGTCGCATCGGCAGGCGCCGATCAAGGACCTCGTCGGCCGCGTGCGAGACGGCGTCCGACAGCTGTTCTCCCCGCCCGACGGCTACGAGGTCATCCTCGGCAACGGCGGCTCGACGGCGTTCTGGGATGCCGCAGCGTTCGGACTCATCGACAAGCGCTCCCTGCACCTGACCTTCGGTGAGTTCAGCGCCAAGTTCGCCTCCGCGGTGGCGGCCAACCCGTTCGTCGGCGATCCGATCATCGTGAAGGCCGATCCCGGAAGCGCGCCGCAGCCGCAATCCGATCCGTCCGTCGACGTGGTCGCCTGGGCGCACAACGAGACGTCGACCGGAGTCGCGGTGCCCGTGCAGCGGCCGGACGGCGACGCACTGGTGGTCATCGACGCCACGTCGGCGGCGGGTGGGCTGCCCGTCGACGTCGCCGACACCGACGTCTACTACTTCGCGCCGCAGAAGAACTTCGCCGCCGACGGCGGGCTGTGGTTGGCGCTCATGAGCCCGGCAGCGCTGGCGCGGGTCGACGCGATCGCCGCGTCCGGGCGCTGGGTGCCCGACTTCCTGTCGCTGCCCATCGCGATCGACAACAGCCTGAAGAATCAGACGTACAACACCCCGGCCATCGGCACCCTGGTGTTGCTGGCCGAGCAGCTCGACTGGTTGCTGGGCAACGGTGGGCTGGACTGGGCCGTCAAGCGCACCGCCGACTCGTCGCAGCGGCTGTACTCGTGGGCCGAGGCGACGTCGTACACCACGCCGTTCGTCACCGATCCGACGCTGCGGTCCCAGGTGGTCGGCACCATCGACTTCGCCGATTCCGTCGACGCCGCCGCGGTGGCCAAGGAATTGCGGGCCAACGGCATCGTCGACACCGAGCCGTACCGCAAACTCGGCCGCAACCAACTCCGGGTCGCCATGTTCCCCGCGGTCGACCCTGACGACGTGAGCGCGCTGACGGCGTGCGTCGATTGGGTGGTTGAGCACCTCAAGGGATAGTCCGCGTGTCAGCCGGGTTACGGGTCGATAACGCAGTAGGGTGACGCGTTGAGCCGTGCTACGTCCGGCGGCCGGGAGGAGGTCGTAATGCGGGAACTCAAGGTCGTCGGCCTAGACGTCGACGGCAAACGCATCATCTGCGAAACGGCCGACTCCGGCGACAAGTTCGTTCTGCGTCCCGACGAACGATTGCATGCTGCGTTGCGCGGTGACAGTGCAGGCTCCAGCAAAACCCAGATCGAGGACGAGGTTCCAACCGTGCTGCGCCCCAAGGACATTCAAGCTCGGATCCGCGCTGGTGCTTCCGTCGAGCAGGTCGCCTCTGCGGCCGGGGTCGACCTGGCACGCGTCGAACGCTTTGCTCACCCCGTGCTGTTGGAGCGGTCGCGCGCCGCCGAGCTCGCGACCGCCGCACATCCCGTGCTGGCCGACGGTCCCTCGGTGCTGACGCTCCTGGAGACGGTGACCACGGCGCTGGTGTCCCGCGGCCTGGATCCCGAGGCGACCGGGTGGGATGCCTGGCGCAACGAGGACGGCCGCTGGACCGTGCAGCTGACGTGGAAGGCCGGCCGGTCGGAGAACGTCGCGCACTTCCGCTTCACCCCCGGCGCGCACGGCGGCACCGCGACCCCGTTCGACGACTCCGCGGCCGAGCTCATCGACCCCAACTTCGGACGACCCGCTCTGCGGTCCGTCGCGCCGGTGCCCGAACTCGACTTCGCCGAGCCGCTGCCGATTCCCGTACCCGAGCCGGTCGCGGCGCCGGAGCCTCCGCCCGCGCCGCCGAAGCCTGCTCGGGCCCGCAAGCGCAAGCCCGAAGTGCCCGGATGGGAGGACGTCCTGCTGGGCGTCCGTTCCGCCACTCAGCCGTAACCGCCAAAGGCGTTACGCCCCAAGGGCCATCCCAAGCAGCGTCAACCATCCTGCGGCCACGCCGACTCCGCTGCCAAGCACGAACCACCGCCACACCGGCCGCGATCGCCAACCCCAGACCGTTGGCGCCAGCCCACCGACCGCCACCAGGTTGAGCCCAACCGCCAACAACGGATGCACGCGAGTCAGGCCCAGGCTCAACACGATGATCGCCGCGGCCGTGACCGCGGCGACGAAGCCGGCCACCGTCAGTCCCGTCCCCCAGGGTGTCGCCTCAGTCAGGTCACCTGCGGCTCCAACTCCCTTTTCGCTAGCGTGGCCGGTCCTGGCCCTCTCGTAGAACGCGAGCGCGGCGGCCGTCGCGACGTTCAGCGAGTCGGTGTCCCGTGACATCGGAATCCGCACGCGGACATCGCTGGCCCGCATTGCCCTCTCGGTCAGACCGGGCCCCTCGGCCCCGACGAGGACGGCCACTCTCTCATCGGCCAAGGTGGGCATCGCCTCGGCCAGTGCACTGGCCGAGGGATCGGGCGTCATGGCCAGCAGTCGGAAGCCCTTGTCACGCAACAATTCCAGATCGCCAGGCCAACTCGACGACCAGGCGTACGGCACCAACAGCGCGTGCCCCATCGACACCCGCACGGCACGCCGGTACAGCGGGTCGGCACACCCGCTGCCGAACACCACCGCGTCGACGTCGAGTCCGGCGGCGTTGCGGAAGATCGAGCCGAGGTTCTCGTGGTCGTTGACGCCCTCGAGGACGGCGACGGTGCGCGCCGTCTCGAGCACCTCGGCCACCGACAACTCCCCCGGACGCGGCGCCGCGGCCAGCACGCCGCGGTTGAGGTGAAACCCCACGACGTTCGCCATCAACTCGGGGCTCGCCACGTAGAACGGTGCGTCGGTGTGCACCAGATCGGCCTTGAGCTCGGCGAGCCGACGCTCGGTGCCCAGGAACGCGCGCGCCTTGAACCGTGAAGCCAGCATGCGTTGCACGACGAGGACGCCCTCGGCGATCACCAGGCCCTTGCCCGTCGGCAGATCGGGTCTGCGGTCGATGCTGTTGAGGTCGCGGAAGTCGTCGAGCCGCGAATCGGCGACATCCTCGACGCGGACGACGACGGTCATTCGTCGACGATGGCCAGCATCAAGTCAGCCGCGCGCATCAGCGTCCCGCGCTCGTCGGGCTCCAATTCGGCAAGCCGCTGCTGCAGCCATTCCCGGCTGGCGCGACGCTCCACCTCGATGAGCTCGCCGCCCTTCGCCGACACCGACACCAGCACCTGCCTGCCGTCGTCGGGATGCGGGCAGCGGTCGACGAAGCCGATTTCGCACAACGAGGCGATCACCCGCGTCATCGATGGCGGACGTACGCGTTCCCGCACCGCCAACGCGCCCGGCGTCATCGGGCCCTCCTTGGCGAGTGTTGCCAGCGCGGACAACTGGGACAACGACACCGGCGAGTCGGGCCGGCGGAAGCGCAACTGCCGCGCCAGCCGCACCACGGCCAACGACAAGTCGCTGGCCAGACGTGCGTCGGCGTCGGCGTCGGCGTCATTCACGAGCAAAGAGTACCGATACGCCTACCGGATGCGGCACGGACGAACAACATTCCGGGCCAGCGCCAGGATGCGGTTCAGTCGAGTACGTTTGTCCGCGATGGCCGAGACCACGCCCGAGCCCGGCCATGACGCGCCGGAGCCGCCGCCGCTGCCGCAGGCACTGCTGCGGCCGGTGCCGGTGATCATCGCCATCGCCACCGCCTGGCTGATCGCCTTCGTACTCGCGTTCACTGTCCCCGGCTTGCACGACTGGCGGCCGGTCGCGGTGGCGGGTCTCGGCGTGGGAGTACTTGGCACGTTCATCTTCCTGTGGCAGCGTCGCGCCGTGCGCCGCGGATCCCGAGGCGCACAGACCGGACTCAACTGATCGACGGAGGCGTAGTGGCGGAACCGTTGTTGCAAGCGCAGATCGACATCGAGGCGCCGCCTGCGAAGGTGTGGGCGCTGATCTCCGACCTACGCCTCATGCCGCGCTGGAGCCCGCAGTGCCGACTGATGAAGGCGTTGGGCCCGCTGCGGCAGGGCACCAAGACCATCAACCTCAACCGACGCAATTACATGGTCTGGCCGACCACGTCCCAGATCACCGAGGTCATCCCGGAACGGAAGCTGGCCTTCCGCGTGAACGAGAACAACACCGTGTGGGCCTACGAACTCGAGCCCACTGAAACCGGCACCCGCGTCATAGAGAGTCGGCATGCCGAGAACGGTGTGAAGCCGGCGTCGAACTTCGTGGTGAGCACGCTGTTCGGTGGCGTGCCCAGCTTTGAGCGGGAACTGGTCGACGGGATGAACGACTCGCTGGCACGCATCAAGGCGGCCGCCGAGACCGGTTAGTCCTGCGACTCCGAGGGCTCGGGTTCTACGGTCTCTGGCTCGGCGGTCTCTGGCTTGACGGGCTCGGTGAGTTCCGCCGATTCCGTCGGCTCCACTGGCTCCAAAGCCTCGACGACGTCTGCCGGACTCTCGGGCTCTGGGGCCTCGGACTCCACGGCCTCGGCTTCGACGGGCTCGGCGGCTTCCGCGGGCTCGGCTTCGACGGGCTCCGCCTCGGCTTCGACGGTCTCCGCGGCTTCCGCTTCGTCGGCCGCCGGCACCACCTCGACCACGTCGAGGACGCCGTCGTCGTACGGGTCGAACTCCGGCGACCCGATTCCCGCGGGCGCGGGCGTGTCCGAATGGGCACCGCAACCGTATTCGTCGGCCACCACGCGGCCGTCCGCCGACATCTCGTTGGCGCACACGCCGAAGGCGATGCCCAGCGATCCCCTCAGCGGCAGATAGAAGGCGCAGTCCCGGCATACCCGCTTGGTGGCGCGGGCCATCGCCGACCCTGGCCCGAAGTCGCCGTCGAACCAGCGCTGCGCGGCCTCGACTCGGCCCCACAGGCTGAGCACCTGGCGGCGGCCGAAGCCGACCTCGCCGGCGATCTCGTCGAGCTCCGGATCACCCGAGGACACGTAGCCGGGCACCAGCCGCGGGTCGTTGGTGGGTGGGGACAGCAGATCGCCGGGGCTCAGGTCGCCCGGCTGGACGCGGTCTTGCCAGGGCACCCACTGCGGCGCCAGCAGCGCCGTCGGCCCTGGTACCAGGACCACTTCGCTGATCGTGGCGTGGTCGGCGCCGGGATAGGCCGCCACGACCACGGCCCACTGCCAGCCCTGGTATCCGGGCATGGTTGCGAGGAATCGGTGGGTCGCGGCGGTCGGATCGTCGAAGCCCGCGCCGAGGTACTCGCCGACCACGTCGGGGCCGCTGTGCTCGACGATCGCGGCGCGAGCCAGGTCCACCGCACCCTTCAGCACCGTCGCGAGATCCGCCCGCCTGTCCGGCGGGGAGACCGCGGCGTCGTGCTCTGCGGCTTCGATCGTGCTGTCCATCGGGACCAATACTGCCTGACAACTCCTGGGCAAAGCCACACCGGTCGCCCTACGGGCGGCTGTCACGGCGATGGGGAAGAATCGGGAGCGTGAGCGGATCGCGTCGTAACCCCGGCAACGCCGGGGACCCGAGGGACCCTCGCTACTATCCGCCGCGACCGCCGGCCGACTCCGGCGAGCACCCCGGCATGGCCAACTACCCGAGCGATCCCGGCGGATATCCGCGCCGCACGCCGCGCAACCCGCAAGGGCCGAGCGCCAATCGGTGGCTACCGCCGCTGGACGAGACGCAGGCCACCCATGGCGGGGCGGCTCGGAACACGCCGCCCGGCGCCGGCGCGGCCGCTGGCGAAAAGGTCACCGTCACCCGCGCCGCAGCGCAACGCAGCCGCGAGATGGGCTCGAAGATGTATGGCCTCGTGCACCGGGCCGCTACCGCCGACGGCGCCGACAAGTCCGGGCTGACCGCGCTGACGTGGCCGGTGATGGCCAACTTCGCCGTCGACGCGGCGATGGCCGTCGCGCTGGCCAACACGCTGTTCTTCGCGGCCGCCTCCGGCGAGAGCAAGAGCAAGGTGGCGCTGTACCTGCTGATCACCATCGCGCCGTTCGCCGTGATCGCCCCGCTGATCGGTCCGGCGCTGGACCGGTTGCAGCACGGCCGACGGGTGGCACTGGCCACGTCGTTCGTGGCGCGCACCGTGCTCGCCGTCGTGTTGATCGCCAATTACGACGGCGACAACGGCAGCTTCCCGCCATGGGTCCTCTACCCCTGCGCGCTCGGCATGATGGTGCTGTCGAAGTCGTTCAGCGTGCTGCGCAGCGCCATGACGCCGCGCGTGCTGCCGCCGACGATCGACCTCGTCCGGGTCAACTCCCGGCTCACCGTGTTCGGCCTGCTCGGCGGGACCATGCTCGGCGGCGCCATCGCCGCCGGTGTGGAGTACCTGTTCAACATGCTGCACATTCCCGGCGCGCTGTACGTCGTCGTCGCCGTCACGGTGGGCGGTGCGGTGCTCTCGATGCGCATCCCGAAGTGGGTCGAGGTCACCGAGGGTGAGGTCCCCACCACCCTGACGTATCACGGCCCCACCGAGCAGTTCGGCCGGCTGCCCAACCCGAAGTCCGAGAAGGCGGCCCGACAACCGTTGGGGCGCAACATCATCACCTCGCTGTGGGGCAACTGCACCATCAAGGTCATGATCGGCTTCCTGTTCCTCTATCCGGCGTTCGTCGCGAAGTCGCACGACGCCAGCGGCTGGGAACAGTTGCGCATCCTCGGGCTGATCGGCGCAGCGGCGGCCATCGGCAACTTCGCGGGCAACTTCGCCAGCGCCCGGCTCAAGCTCGGACATCCCGCGCAGTTGGTGGTGCGGGCCACCATCGCGGTGACCGCCGTCGCGTTGGCCACCGCGATCACCGGCAACCTTCTGGTGGCGGCGTTCGCGACCCTGGTGGCCTCGGGGTCCAGCGCGGTCGCCAAGGCGTCACTCGACGCGTCGCTGCAGGACGACCTGCCGGAGGAGTCGCGGGCGTCGGCGTTCGGCCGGTCGGAGTCACTGCTGCAGCTGGGCTGGGTGGCGGGCGGCGCGACGGGCGTCCTGGTCTACACCGATCTGTGGATCGGGTTCACGGCCATCAGCGCCGTGCTGATCCTCGGCCTGGCGCAGACGTTGGTGAGCTACAACGGCGATTCCCTGATCCCCGGCTTCGGCGGCAACCGGCCGGTCTTCGCAGAGCAGGAGGGCGCCGTGCACGGCTCGGCGGCGGTGGCACGCGAATGAAGAAGGTATTGGCGGTGCTGGTGGCCGTCGCGCGTGGTGGCGTCGGCCGCCACGGCGCTGCTCATCTGGCGACTGACCCGCGACCCCGTTCCCGAGCATCCGGAGATCAGCGCCTACACGCACGGTCAGTTGGTCCGGGTGGGGCCGTACCGGTACTGCGACGTCTTCCAGATCACTCGTTGCGACGTCCCGGAGACCATCGGCGAACTCGTCGTCACGTCGCGCGACCCGGTGCAGTTGTCGGTGCCGCCGTCGATCTCGCGGGCGCCCTGGATCTTGCTGCGCGCGTACGAGGATTCCGGCGACAGCGTCGTCGAGGAGTTCCGCCCCGAGACCAAGCTGGCGGTGACCATCCCCACCGTCGACCCGCGCCGCGGCAGGTTGACCGGCATCGCGGTGCAGCTACCGACGCTGGTCCGCGACGAGCAGAACAACGAGTTCCCGCTGGCCGCACGCCGAGTGGTCGGTCGCGGACGGTCTGGTCCTAGGCGCCGTGCCCGTCGGGCACACGCTCGCCGTCGCGTGGCGGCCCCGGCGGTGAACCGTCGCCGAAGGGCCTGCCGCCCAACGCTTCCCGACCGTGTGGCGTCAGCCAGCCGGACAGGTCGGGACCCTTCGGCACGATCCGCGTCGGATTGATGTCGGTGTGCACGATGTAGTAGTGCTGCTTGATCTGGACGAAGTCGACGGTGTCGCCGAAGCCCGGGGTCTGGAACAGGTCCCGCGCGTAGGCCCACAGCACCGGCATCTCGTCGAGCTTGGTCCGGTTGCACTTGAAGTGGCCGTGATAGACCGGGTCGAAGCGCGCCAGCGTGGTGAACAGGCGGACGTCGGCCTCGGTGATGGTGTCGCCCACCAGATATCGCTGCCCGCTCAGCCGCTCGGTCAGCCAGTCCAGCGCGGTGAACAGCCGGTCGTAGGCCGCGTCGTAGGCATCCTGGGAGCCGGCGAACCCGCAGCGGTACACGCCGTTGTTGACCTCGGTGTAGATCCGCTTGGCCACCTCGTCGATCTCCGCGCGCAGCGGCTTCGGGGTACAGCTGCGGCGCGCCGTCCCGGTGATGGGCCGTCCACTCGGTGGAGAGGTCCAGGGTGATCTGGGCGAAGTCGTTGGTCACCACCTCGCCGGTCGGCACGTCGACGATCGCGGGGACGGTGATGCCCTTCGGGTAGTCGGGGAACCGCTTGAAGTAGGCGTCCTGCAGGCGCGGGATCCCCAGCACCGGGTCGACGCCGCCGGGGTCCAGGTCGAAGGTCCAGCTGCGCTGGTCGTGGGTGGGCCCGCAAAAGCCTATGGACAGAACGTCTTCCAGCCCCAGCAGCCGACGCACGATGATCGCCCGGTTGGCCCACGGGCACGCCCGCGCGACGACGAGCCGGTAGCGCCCGGGTTCGACGGGGTAGCCGTCGCGGCCGTCGGCCGTGATGCGGGTGGTGATGTAGTCGGTGTCGCGGTTGAAGTCGCCCTTGGGGTTCACGTAGGAAGCCACGCCTAGATTCTTCCCCGCTGAGAGTGAACTCGTGCGCGAGTTAGGCGTCGAGCTCCCGCGCGACGGCCTTGACCACCTCGGACACCCGGCGGGCGGTCTTGCGATCCGGGTACTTGCCCTTGCGCAGCTCGGGCTGCACGGCGCCCTCCAGCAGCGTGATCATGTCCTCGACCATGCCGTGGAGCTCGTCGGGCGTGTGCTTGTGCTCGACGGTGGTGGCTTCGCGGCGCGTCTTGGCCAGGCTCGGCGGCGGTTCGATCACCTTGAGGCTCAACGCCTGCGGACCGCGTCGTCCCGCAGCGATGCCGAACTCGACCTTCTGACCGGCCTTGAGCTCCTCCACCCCCGAGGGCAACGCCGAGGACCCGACGTAGACGTCCTCACCCTCCTCTTGGGAGAGAAAGCCATAGCCCTTGTCGGCGTTGTACCACTTAACCCTGCCGGTCGGCACTGTCCTCACCCGCTCGTCTCGCAAAATAGCCCGGTTACATAATGAAAGCGTCCCGCCTGCGCAGGACGCGAATGCAATGATCCTACTCGGCCCCCTCCCGACCGAGCACTTCAATACTCCCGCACGCCAGCCGCGGGCCGCACTCGGTAGTCTGGAAGAACCGCTGGAGGGGAAATGCGCCTGATACTGAACATCATCTGGTTGATCTTCGGCGGTCTATGGCTGGCGTTGGGCTACTTCATCGCCGGGATCATCTGCTTCATTCTCATCGTCACCATCCCGTTCGGGTTCGCCGCGTTCCGCATCGGCCTGTACGCGCTGTGGCCGTTCGGCTACACCGTCGTCGACAAACCAGGCACCCGTCCCGGCGCACTGATCGGCAACGTCATCTGGCTGATCTTGTTCGGCATCTGGCTGGCGATCGGGCACGTGATCACCGCCATCGCGATGGCGATCACGATCATCGGCATCCCGCTGGCGCTGGCGAACCTCAAGCTGATCCCGGTCTCGCTGCTGCC
Source organism: uncultured Actinomycetota bacterium (assembly GCA_963849055.1). GTDB lineage: Bacteria > Actinomycetota > Actinomycetes > Mycobacteriales > Mycobacteriaceae > Mycobacterium. The sequence goes on along the minus strand of CAWKFI010000004.1, from coordinate 564,206 downwards.
GCTGGGCAAGGAGATCGTGCCCAACGACATGGCCGACGGCCGGGTCGGAGTTCCGGGATGACGGCCACGGATCTCGGCCTGCCGTCGATGCGGCGGGCGGTGGTCGTCGACCGCGCCAACCACCGGTCCCCTCGTCGACACCTTCGGCCGCGCCGCGACGGACCTGCGGGTGTCGCTGACCGATCGGTGCAATCTGCGCTGCACGTACTGCATGCCCGCCGAGGGCCTGAACTGGCTGCCGGGCGACGACCTGCTCAGCGCGTCGGAGCTCGCACGGTTGTTGGGCATCGCCGTCACCCGCCTCGGCATCACCAGCGTCCGCTTCACCGGCGGCGAACCGCTGGTGTCGCGGCACCTCGACGAAGTGGTGGCAGCGGCAGCCGCGCTGACGCCACGTCCCGAAATCGCGATGACCACCAACGGAATTGGCCTCGCACGCCGCGCAGCGGGGCTGAAGGCGGCCGGGCTGGACCGCGTGAACGTCTCGCTGGACACCGTCGACGCCGCACGCTTCGCCCACATCACCCGGCGCGACCGGCTGCCCGACGTGCTCGCCGGTCTGGCCGCCGCCGCCGAGGCCGGGCTCACCCCGGTGAAGGTGAACGCGGTGCTGGATCCGGTCACGGGCCTGGACGACGCGGTGCCGCTGCTGCGGTTCTGCCTGGAGCACGGATACCAGCTGCGCATCATCGAGCAGATGCCGCTGGACGCCGGCCACCACTGGCAGCGCGACCAGACGATCGGAGCCGACGCCATCCTGACGCACGCTGCGCAGCCACTTCGACTTGCAGGCCCGACCCCGAGCCCCGCGGATCGGCTCCCGCGCAACTGTGGCGGGTCGACGGCAGCACGGCCACCGTCGGCGTCATCGCGTCCGTGTCCGACGCGTTCTGCGGCGCCTGCGACCGGACCCGGCTGACCGCCGACGGTCAGATCCGCAGTTGCCTGTTCTCCCGCGAGGAGAGCGACCTGAGGCAGCTGCTGCGCACCGGCGCCGACGACGACGCGCTCGAGGCCGCCTGGCGGGCCGCGATGTGGGCCAAGCCGGCCGGACACGGCATCAACGACCCCGACTTCATCCAGCCGGACCGACCGATGAGCGCGATCGGCGGCTGACGTGACCGAAGTACAGCTGCACGTCCGCTACTTCGCGGCCGCGCGGGCGGCGGCGGGCATGGAGGCGGAGACGCTCGACGTCGCCGAGGGCACGTCGGTGAAGGACCTCGTCGAGCAGCTCGGTGCGCGCAGTCCCGAGCTGGCTTCGGTGCTGGATCGGTGCTCGTTTCTGCGTGACGGCGTCGCCGTGCGCAATCGGGCGGAGCCGCTGCGAACAAACGAAACGATCGATGTCTTACCGCCCTTCGCCGGCGGATGATCGTGATTTGCGTCACATAACGAAACGGTTACGAACTGTCCCAACCGTTGTTCACGTTCACAAACACCTAGGTAAACCCCGCGGCGTGCTGCCCTTTTAATGTTCTCTCAAGATTTGCCGGCCGCCGAAACGCTGACCTCGGCAAAAGATGACGAGAATCCGTGTACCCGTTACGGTCAGGACCCAAGCCACACGACCTTAATCGGGTGGCCCGCTGTGCCCGATATCGCCGAATTCCATCCATTGGGCGCCAGCAGAAACCGACAAGTCGGATGGAGGCGGGGGACCCAACCGGTCCACCGAGATAGCAGGACCAGGAGCCTTGGCTCCTTGGGGTGAAGCCGAATTCGCCGTCACAAGCGGTTTCGGCCGGGTGGCCTCTCCAACCCGAACCCGACAGCTGACCTCGCAGGCGTAAACGAGAGGACTTTTTGCACCTATGAGTGGACGGCATCGCAAGCCCACTACATCGGCAGTAAACGTCGCGAAGATCGCCTTCACGGGCGCCGTGATCGGCAGCGGAAGCATTGCCCTCGCCGGGCAGGCCGCCGCCGCCACCGACGGCGAATGGGATCAGGTCGCCCGCTGCGAATCAGGCAACAACTGGGCCATCAACACCGGCAACGGATATCAGGGTGGCCTGCAGTTCTCGCCGAGCACGTGGGCTTCGCACGGTGGCGGTGAGTACGCACCCGCCGCCCACATGGCCACCAAGGACGAGCAGATCGCGGTCGCGGAGCGCGTGCTGGCCTCTCAGGGCCGCGGCGCCTGGCCGGTGTGTGGACGGGGCCTGTCCGCCTCGACGCCGCGCAACGTGCTCGCCGACGCTCCCCAGCCTCTCGACAATCCCGACGTGAACGGCGAGCTGCCGCCTCCGCCGCCGTTCGACGTCTTCGCCGCGCCCCCACCACCGCCTCTCGACCCGATCGCACCGCCGCCTCCGCCGGAGAACGTCGTGCCGCTGGACGCACCTCTGCCCGAGGCGCCGCCTCCCCCGCCGGCACCCGACCTGCCTCCGCCTCCGGAGGATCAGATCATCCCCGTCGACGCCACGCTCCCTATCGACGCACCCCCGCCGGTCGATGCCCCGCTGCCGATCGACGCGCCTGCCCCCGACGCACCGCCGCCACCCGTGGTCGAGGCCGCGAACTGGGACGTCGTCGACGGTGGTCCAGCTCCGGTCGATCAGCCGCAGGCCTGGGCGCTGCACGCCGGCGACCTCGCGCTCGATCCGGTGCTTCCGCCCATCCCGCCGGACCCCGCCGCGCCGGTACCTCCGCCCGCGCCGGCCGCCGACCCGCTCGCACCGCTGAACGCCGTCAACGTCCCGGCCCCCGCCTACGACGCCGCCAACCAGGCGATCAGCGGCCAGCTGCCGACGCCGCCCGACGGCATCCCGCACCTCGCCAGCCCGGAGGCCCTGCCCCCCGGTTCCACGTTGGACCCGACCGTCGCCGGCGTCGAGAGCCCCAACGTGAGCTACCTCAAGGACCTCTTCCACGCCGTGCAGAACCAGGACATCAGCGGCAAGGAAGCCTTGCTGCTCGGCCTGGCCCAGCGAGGGATGAACACGCCGTACCCGGATCAGGCTCCAGGCCCGAACGTTCCGATCACCCCGGGCGATCCGGCTGCTGCGGCGCCCGGCGATCCGGCGCTGCCGCCGCCGCCCGCGCCGCTGCTTCCTCCGCCTCCCGGCGCGTAGTCAGCGCTGCGTCAGGCAGATCCGACCCACTCCTCGGATCCGTCGCCGAAGAATTGGTGCTTCCACACGGGTAGTCGCGCCTTGACCGTGTCCACGAGCAGCGCACACGTCTCGAACGCGGCCTGCCTGTGGTCGGCCGCGACCGCGGCGACCAGTGCGGCGTCGCCGATCTGCAGCGTCCCGATGCGGTGGCTGACCGCGATCGCGCGGACACCCTGACATCCGCGGGCGATCTCGTCGGCCACGTCGATGAGCGTCTGCTCTGCCGTCGGATGAGCCGAGTACTCGAGCCGCGTGACGTGCCGTCCGCCGTCGTGGTCGCGGACCACACCGGCGAATCCGACCACCGCGCCTGCGGATTGATGTCCGACCAACGCCTCGTGCTCGGCGAGCTCGATCACGTCCTCGCTGAGTGCGACGCGCACCACCACTGCCGTCATTGGGTGTGATCCCCTCCGCTGAGTTGGTCCAGGGCATGCTCCAGCACGCCGTCGAGCACTCCCAGACCGTCCTTGACGCCTCCGGGTGACCCGGGCAGGTTGACGATCAACGTGCCGTCCCTCACGCCGCACACGCCGCGCGACAGCACGGAGGTCGGTACGTGCGGCAGCCCGGACCGCCGGATCGCGTCCGCCAGCCCCGGGATTTGGTAGTCGACGATGTTGGCCGTCGCGTCGGCGGTGCCGTCGGTCGGCGAGATGCCGGTGCCGCCCGACGTGAGGATCACGTCGACCTTCTCACCGACCGCGGCGAACAGTGCCCGGCTCACCGCGAGACCGTCGGGCACGACGACCGGGGGCGTCACGTCGTAGCCGCGCTGCGTCAGCCAGTCGACGATGACGGGGCCGGTGCGGTCTTCGTAGACGCCTGCCGATGCGCGGGTGGAGGCGATGATCACGCGTGCCGAGCGGGTCATCGCGTTTGGTTCTTCGCGCAGGCGCTCATCACGAGCGCGACCAGGCGCCCGTCTTGCCGCCCTCCTTGCGCATCACCTGGATGCCTTCGATGGTGGCGGCGGGGTCGACGGCCTTGAGCATGTCGTAGAGCGTCAGTGCCGCCACGCTGACCGCCGTCAGCGCCTCCATCTCCACGCCCGTGCGGTCCGTGGTGCGCACGGTCGCGGTGATCCCGACGTCCGTTGTGCGCACGTCGAATTCGACGTCGACGCCGGTGAGCGCCAGCTGGTGGCACAGCGGGATGAGGTCGCTGGTCCGTTTCGCCGCGAGGATGCCGGCCACGCGCGCGGTGGCCAGAGCGTCACCCTTGGGCAACCCGCCGGTGGCGATCAACTCGATCACGTCGGCGCGGGTCTTCAACGTGCCCACGGCCACCGCGGTGCGTTTGGTGGCGTCCTTGCCGGTGACGTCGACCATGTGCGCCGCGCCTGAATCGTCCAGGTGCGACAGCCGATCTGGTCGTGCCGTCACGGCTACTTGTTGATGACCGTGACCGGGTGGGTGTACGGCAGTTCGTCGGCCGGCAGCGGGAACGTCACTTCGCCGAACGGGGACAACGCGCCGGTGCGGTCAGTAGCCAGCTCGCTGACCGCGTGGTCGTCGTCGCCATTGACGGAGGGCCAGCCATTGTCGACGTAACGGTTCTTCTGCGGTTTCTTGTCAGCCACGTCCACATTGTGGCAGGCAACGCGCGCGCAGGCGAGACCGGTCCTGGGGGTACGCCCCGTTGGCGGCGAGCGCAACGACCGGGCGATATACCCACCGCGGCTGGCTTACGCTGGTCAGTAATGACCGATGTGACTCCTCCGGCGGGCAGGAGCGGCGCGACCCGGGACTCGGCCGTCATCCCGCTGGGTGCCTGGCTGGCCGAGCTGTCCGACGATCGGCTCGTCCAATTGTTGGAGTCGCGGCCCGACCTCACCCAGCCCCCGCCTGGCTCGATCGCCGCGCTGGCTGCCAGAGCACAGTCCCGGCAGTCGGTGAAGGCGGCCACCGATGACCTCGACTTCCTTCGCCTGGCAGTGCTCGACGCTCTGCTTCTGCTGCACGCCGAGACCGCCGCGGTGCCGCTGACCAAGCTGTTCGCGATGATCGGCGAGCGGGCCACCGAGGAACAGCTGACGGAGGCGCTCGACGACCTGCGAGCCAGGGCGCTGGTCTGGGGTGACGCCGCGGTGCGGGTCGCCGCCGAGGCCGCGTCGGGGCTGCCCTGGTATCCGGGCCAGGTCACGCTCGAGGCCACCGATCTGGATGCCGCGCGGGTGAGCGAACTGCTGGACGGCATCGACCTGCCTCAACGGGAACTCCTGGAGCGCCTCGTCGACGGATCACCGGTCGGCCGTACCCGCGACGCGGCGCCCGGCACGCCCGCGGACCGACCGGTGCAGCGGCTGCTGGCGGTCGGCCTGCTGCGCCAGGTGGACGCCGACACCGTGATCCTGCCGCGCCTGGTCGGGCAGGTGATGCGCGGCGAGTCAGCCGGTCCGATCGATCTCACCCCGCCCGACCCGGTGGTGTCGACGACGAAGCCGGCCGAGGTCGACGCCGTCGCGGCCGGAGCCGCCATCGACCTGCTCCGCGAAGTCGAGCTGGTGCTCGAGACCCTCTCCAATGCACCGATCCCCGAACTGCGCAGCGGCGGGCTCGGGGTGCGCGAGGTCAAGCGGCTGGTCAAGCTCACCGGCATCGACGACCAGCGCCTCGGGCTCATCCTCGAGGTCGCCGCCGCGGCCGGGCTCATCGCGTCGGGCATGCCGGACCCGGACCCCCTCGACGGCACCGGGCCGTACTGGGCGCCGACGGTGTCGGCCGACCGGTTCATCGAGTCGCCGACCGCGAACCGCTGGCATCTGCTGGCGTCGACCTGGCTGGATCTGCCGTCCAGGCCCGGACTGGTCGGCGAGCGTGGACCCGACGCGAAACCCTATGCCGCGCTTTCCGATTCGCTTTACTCGACGGCCGCTCCCCTGGACCGCCGCCTGTTGCTGTCGGCGCTCGCGCGACCTGGCGCCCGGTGACGGTGTAGACGCGACGTCGGCGTCGCGGGCGCTGGTGTGGCGGCGACCCCGATGGGCGGCGCGCCTGCAACCGAAACCGGTCGGCGCCCTGCTCACCGAGGCACACGCCCTCGGCGTGGTCGGGCGGGGCGCCTTGGCGACCCCGATCCGGAAGCTGCTGGCCGGCGACCCGGAGAACGACGTCATCGCGGCGATGGCCAAGGCGCTACCCAAGCCCATCGACCACTTCCTGCTCCAGGCCGACCTCACCGTGGTGGTGCCCGGCCCGCTGGAGCGCGACCTGGCCGAGCAGTTGTCGGCCGTGGCCACCGTCGAATCGGCCGGGGCGGCGATGGTGTACCGCATCAGTGAGCAGTCCATCCGCCACGCGCTGGACACCGGTCGCACCGCGAGTGAAGTCCATGCGTTCTTCGCTCGGCACTCCAAGACACCGGTGCCACAAGGGTTGACGTACCTCATCGACGACGTCGCCCGCAGGCACGGCCAGCTGCGCGTCGGCATGGCCTCCGCCTTCGTCCGGTGTGAGGACCCCGCCCTGCTGGCGCAGGCCGTCGCCGCGCCCGCGCTGGAGGCACTGGAGGTGCGCGTCCTGGCGCCGACCGTCGCGGTGTGTCAGGCGTCGATCGCCGAGATGCTGGCCGCGCTGCGCAGCGCGGGTTTCGTTCCCGCGGCGGAGGATTCGTCGGGGGCGATCGTCGACATCCGCCCCCGCGGTTCGCGCGTCCCCGCGCCCGGTCGGCGCCGCAGTTACCGGCCGGCCCCCACCCCCAACGCGCAGACCCTCGGCGCCATCGTCGCGGTGTTGCGCAAGGTGTCGGCCGCACCCTTCGGCGCGGGCAGGCTCGATCCGGCCGAGGCGATGGCCGAACTGCAGAACGCCGCACAGCAGCAGACGTCGGTGGTGATCGGCTACGTCGACGCGGCGGGAGTGGCCACGCAGCGCGTGGTGGCCCCGGTCAACGTGCGTGGCGGGCAGCTGACCGCCTACGACCCCGCCTCCGGGCGGGTGCGGGAGTTCGCCATTCACCGCGTGACGTCCGTGGTGTCGGCCGACGACCGCTGAGCTCAAGCGATGATGCCGAGTTCCCGGCCACGGCGGACCGCCTCCCGCCGGTTGGCGACGGCCAACTTGCCGAGAATCGCCGACACGTGATGGTCGACCGTCTTGGCGGAGAGATACAGCTGTGCGGCGAGTTCGGCGTTCGTGAGCCCGTCATCCAGGCGCCGCAGCACTTCGACCTGGCGCCTCGTCAGGCCCGCCGGATTGCGCAGCGTCGTCGTCCGGCGGCGGGCAGGCACTCCCTTCATGCCGCCGGCGCGCAGGTCGAGCCGCACCTTGTCCGCGACCGCGGTCGCGCCGATGCGGTCGAGCATGTCCAGCCCGCGGCGGGCGTTGGCTTCGCCACCGGCCTCGGTGAATGCAAGGGCCGCTTCGTACATTGAGCCGATGCGCTCGAATTCCGCTGCGGCTGAGTCGATCTCGCCGTCCAGGTAGAGCCGGTACGGCGCCGCCAGACCGTCGGCGTCGACGCTCCCGTCGACCCGTCTCAGCCACATGGCCAACTCACCGCGCGCCCATTCCAGACCGGGTCCCGACGCATCGGCGAGGAGCTCTTCGTACTCCGCTAGCCCTGCGTCGCCGGTGTTGGTCAGCCACGCGCGCTCGACGAGTGCAGCCGCAACGGGCAGCACCCGGACCGGTTCGCCGTAACGGCATGCCAGGGTCCACGCCTCAGCCAACTCCCCGCCGTCATCGCCGTTGCGCCGCAACATGATCAAGCCGCGGATCGCGTGCGGCCAGGTGCGCGCCAGCGGTGCGGTAGGAGCGTCGAGCACCGACACCGCGTCGGCGAGTGCGTCGTCCCAGTCGCCACTGAGCAGGCTCAACCGGCCTCGCGCACCGAGTTGCCACATGCGGCAGATCGGCAGATCTCGCTCCCATGTCATCGGGATCGTGATGTTCAACAGCTCGGCCGCATCGGCTAGGCGGCGCTGCTCGACGTCGAGATAGGTCAAGTTGCTGTAGCCGCTGGAGTAGATCTCGTCGAGATGCCTGGGTGCTGACCGCATGAGCTCGAGCACCGTGGCCCGGCCCCGTTCCTCGCCGGCGATCACCGCGCAGATGCCTTCGATGATCTCGACGCGCACGCTCAACGCCGGGTCGCCTGCCGCCGCGGCGATCTCTCGGCATGTGCCAGCATCGGGTGCGCACGGTGCAGATCGTTGGATTGCATTGCGAGGTAAGCCTGCATCGCAAACGCATGACCGAGTGACGCCAATGCAGAAGCGGGCACCGCGTCGCCGTCGACCACGGTGACGGCATGACGAGCATGTTCCTCGGCGCCTCGGCGATCCGCGTTGTACCAGTCGTAGACGGCCAGCGAGTGGTGATCGGCACTCAGCTCGGCCACCGCACCGGTCAGCTTGCGTATGGCGAGCGCCCGCCGGCACGCGTCGATGGCGTTGTCTAGCTGATCAGTCAGGTAGTACTCCGCCGCGACGAGCTCGAGAAGTTCGGCTTCGGCGTCCGGAGACAGGTCGCAGCCGGATTCCATTGCGATTCGGTAGAACTCGGCTGCCTGTCGGTGCGCGCCCGACCGCGCAGAGGCGCGACCCGCTTCGATGGCCGCGCGCCGGAGCCGCCGTTGATCACCGGCTCCGAGCGCGTGGTGGGTCATGACCGCGGGATCGGTGCGGCCGGCCTCGTCGTAGGCATCCATCATGCGCAGGTGCAGTGCCGGCTCCGCGCCGGGAGGCAACACACTGGCGACGGCCAACCGGCACAGGTCGTGACGAAACGCGACGCCGCGAGAGGTCCGCCGGATCAGATGGGCATCGCGAAGACGGTGCAACGGCGCCAGCGGCACACCCAGATGGGTGAGCAGATAGTCGGGGATGGCCTCGGGCGAGCAGCTCAGCAGGTTGAGCACATCCCAATCGGACTCCTCGAGCCCGACCGTCCGGCCAAGCACCGCGTCCCGCACGGTGGTGGGCAGATCGCCGCCGGAATGGTCGAGCATCTCGGTGACGAAGAACGCGTTGCCCCCGGTGATTCGGTGCAGCCACTCCGCGTCGATGTCGCGATCGGCGGCCAGTTCTTTGATGCCCTCCACGCTCAGCGGTTGCAGCCCCACTAGCCGGGCGTTTCCCGATCGGGCGATGTCGGCGAGCAGCATCCGAAGCGGGTGGGCCACGCCCACCTCCTCGCCGCGCGCCATCCCGACGACCAGCAGCGGCCTGCGGTGGATCCGGCGCAGGACGAAGCGCAGAAGGTCGATCGTGCCCTGATCGGCCCAGTGCAGATCATCGATCACGAGGATCGTCGGTTCAACGGCCAGGTCGGCGAGCACTGCGTCGTAGATGTCGTACGGGTGTTCGGCCTCGCGCATGGCCCGGCGCGCGTCCTCGGTCAAGGCGCCCGCGATGTCGTGGACGGGTCCGAGCGGTCGCGGCGTGTCCAGTGGATCGCACATCGCCGACAGCACACGCGCTCCCCCGGCGCGGTCGGCGATGAACTGCTCGATGAATGCGGTCTTGCCCGCGCCGGACTCACCGGACACGACGACCAGTTGGCCCCGGCCCGCCAGCGCGTCGTCGGCGCATGCGGACAGCGTCTGGAACTCCTGTCCGCGCTCCACCAGCCTCACGCCGGAATGATATCGAGCGGGAACACTCTGAACAGGGCAAACGCAACGGTCAACGCAAGATGGGGAAGTTCTCCCGATGTGACCGGCGGTGCTGCCCGGCGACTCTTGAGCGGTGTCAATCAACCGCACATACGAGAAAGAGAGAGTCATGAAGCGATTCATCATCGAGCGCGAGATCCCCGGCGCAAGCGAACTGCCCGAGCAGGAGCTGGCCGAGATCGCCCGCACGTCCAACAAGGCGGCCGCCTCACTCGGCGTGCCGTACACCTGGGTGACCAGCTACGTCGCCGGCGACAAGGTCTTCTGCGTCCACGAGGCCGAGGACGAAGAGGTCATTCGCGAGCATTCGCGCCGCGGCGGCTTTCCCGCCAACGCCGTCACCGAGGTGGCCGCCGAGTTCGGCCCCCACACCGCAAGCTGACGAAGGGGAAGGAGGAAGACCATGTCTTTCCACGTCAACAGGGCGGCCGTTACTGCGGCGATGCTGGCGGCGCTCGTCATCCCGGCAGTCGCCGGGCTGACGGCGGCCACGGCCAACGCCATGCCGATCAGCAATCTCGCCAGCGAATGCCGCCAGGCCAACGGCGGGTCGTGGGTCGTCGACTACAACGGCGCTCATCAGATCGCCGGTTACCAATGCTGGTACCGGGACAACGACGGCAATCAGTACGTCGACTTCTACGATCGCAGGGGCAACTACAGGAACACGGGTTAGCCGATGCCGAGCTGGAAGCGGCGGCCACCCCTCGGGGAGGCCGCCGCTTCACAATTTTCGCTCCCTGTCGTTGCGACCTGGATAATGGACAAAATGACCGACGGCCCCCTGATCGTGCAGTCCGACAAGACGGTGCTGCTCGAAGTCGACCACGAGCTCGCGGGGTCGGCGCGCGCCGCGATCGCCCCGTTCGCCGAACTCGAACGTGCCCCCGAGCACATCCACACCTACCGCATCACGCCGCTGGCACTCTGGAACGCCCGCGCCGCCGGGCACGACGCCGAGCAGGTCGTCGACGCGCTGGTGTCGTTCTCGCGGTATGCCGTGCCGCAGCCGTTGCTCGTCGACATCGTCGACACCATGGCCCGCTACGGGCGGCTGCAGTTGGTGAAGAGCCCCGTCCACGGCCTGATTCTGGTGAGCCTGGACCGCGCGGTGCTCGCGGAGGTGTTGCGTCACAAGAAGATCGCCCCGATGCTCGGTGCCAGGATCGACGACGACACGGTGATCGTGCACGCCAGTGAGCGTGGTCACATCAAGCAGATGCTGCTGAAGATCGGGTGGCCGGCCGAAGACCTGGCCGGCTACGTCGACGGCGAGGCGCATCCCATCTCGCTCGAGCAGGACGGCTGGGAGCTTCGCGACTATCAGGAGATGGCCGCCGACTCGTTCTGGGCGGGCGGCTCGGGCGTCGTGGTGCTGCCGTGCGGTGCCGGCAAGACGCTGGTCGGTGCCGCTGCGATGGCCAAGGCCGGCGCCACCACCCTCATCCTGGTGACCAACACCGTGGCAGGCAGGCAGTGGAAGCGCGAGCTGATCGCCCGCACCTCGCTCACCGAGGAAGAGATCGGCGAATACTCCGGGGAGCGCAAGGAGATCCGGCCGGTCACCATCGCGACGTACCAGGTGATCACCCGCCGCACCAAGGGTGAGTACCGCCACCTCGAGCTGTTCGACAGCCGCGACTGGGGCCTGATCATCTACGACGAGGTGCACCTGCTGCCCGCGCCGGTGTTCCGGATGACCGCCGACCTGCAGTCGCGGCGCCGGCTCGGACTCACCGCCACGCTGATCCGCGAGGACGGCCGCGAGGGTGACGTGTTCTCCCTGATCGGACCGAAGCGATACGACGCACCGTGGAAGGACATCGAGGCGCAGGGCTGGATCGCCCCGGCGGAGTGCATCGAGGTGCGCGTGACGATGACCGACAACGAGCGGATGATCTACGCCACCGCGGAGCCCGAGGAGCGCTACAAGCTGTGCTCGACGGCGCACACCAAGATCGCGGTCGTGAAGTCGATCCTGGAGCGTCACCCGAAGGAGCCGACGCTGGTGATCGGGGCGTACCTGGATCAGCTGGACGAGTTGGGCCGCGAGTTGGACGCGCCGGTGATTCAGGGCTCGACGAAGACCGCGGAGCGCGAGACGCTGTTCGACGCGTTCCGCCGCGGCGAGATCCAGACGCTGGTGGTGTCGAAGGTGGCCAACTTCTCCATCGATCTGCCGGAAGCCAGTGTCGCCGTGCAGGTTTCGGGAACATTCGGATCGCGGCAGGAGGAGGCGCAGCGGCTGGGCCGCCTCCTGCGCCCGAAGCACGATGGCGGCGGCGCGATCTTCTACTCGGTGGTGTCGCGTGACAGCCTGGACGCCGAATACGCCGCGCACCGTCAGCGCTTCCTGGCCGAGCAGGGCTACGGCTACGTCATCAAGGACGCCGACGACCTTCTGGGGCCGGCGATATGACCGTCAAACGGGTGATGCCCGTCCTCACGGTGTCGGACGTGGCGGCGTCCCGCGACGCGTACGTGGCCGGGTTCGGCCTCACCGAGGTGATGAACCATGGGTGGATCGTCACGCTGGCCAGCCCGGACGATTCAGGGGACCTTCGCCATCAGGTGAGCCTGATGACCAAGGATGCGACGGCTCCCGTCAACCCGAACGTGTCGATCGAGGTCGACGACGTCGATGCCGCTTATGAGGCCGCAGTGGCCGCGGGGTTGGAGATCGTGCACCCGTTGTCCAACGAGGAGTGGGGCGTTCGGCGCTTCTTCTTCGCCGACCCGTCAGGCAATGTCATCAACGTGTTGATGCACCGGGGAGATCTCTGACGGCTTCCCTCGACTGAGGGATCCATTCGGCGGAGGTCGCGCTCGCGAGTGTGCGCTTTCGTACGTCCGAGCGGCGTGTCGCGTACGAAATCGCACTCTCGACGACCGACTAGGTATGTGGCCCAACGATTTTGGCCACGGTCAGCAGCACCACCGAATCCTCGATGGCGTGCAGGCCGTGGCGGCTGCGCGGCAACACGATCAAGTCGCCGGGAGAACCGTCCCAGCCGGACGTCGAGTTCGTCACCCGCACCCTGCCCTGCAGCACTTCGAGCGTCGCCTCGCCGGGACTTTCGTGGTCATCCATGGTGCTGCCGGCCGTCAACGCCATCAGGGTCTGACGCAGCGAATGCTCGTGCCCGCCGTAGACCGTGTGTGCACTGCGGCCGCTGCCGGTCGCACGCGCCGTTTCCAGGTGCTCACGCGCCAGTGCGGTGAGTGAGATCTTTTCCATTGGCGAATCTCCTTCCAGACGATTGAACATGCCATCAAGCGTTTCGACCATGGATCGTCTCGACTTCAAACCGTTGAATTCAAGCCATGACCAACACCAACACCATTCTCGTCATCGGAAGCACCGGCAAGACCGGAAGCCGCGTCGCCGATCAACTCGAAGCACGCGGCATCCCCGTCCGGCATGGCTCACGCACCGCCCACATCCCCTTCGACTGGGATGACCCGCATACCTGGACACCGGCGCTGACCGGCGTCGACCAGGTCTACGTCACCTACTACCCGGACCTCGCGGTCCCCGGCTCGGTCGAGGCGATCCGCGGACTGACCGAACGGGCCAAGCAGGCCGGCGTCAGGCGGGTCGTGCTGCTGTCCGGCCGCAACGAAGTCGAGGCCCAACGCGCCGAGGACGCCGTCAAGGCGTGCGGACTCGAGTGGACGATCGTTCGAGTGCGCGTTCTTCTCGCAGAACTTCAGTGAGGGTGCCTGGCTCGACGAGGTTCTCGCCGGCAGCGTCACGCTGCCGGTCCGCGACGTGCACGAGCCGTTCGTCGACGCCGACGACATCGCCGACGTCGCGTTGGCCGCACTGACCGAGGACCACCACGTCGGCGAGCTCTACGAGCTGACCGGGCCCCGACTGCTCAGCTTCGGTGATGCGGTGGCGGAGGTCGCGGCAGCCGCCGGGCGTGAGGTCGGCTTCGTCTCGGTGTCGATCGATGACTACGTCGCGATGCTGACCGAGTACGGGATGCCGGATGACTTCATCTGGCTGTTGAACCACTTGTTCACCGAGGTGCTCGGCAGCAAGGCGCAACTGGGGGATGGCGTGCAGCGGGCACTGGGGCGCGAGCCCAAGGACTTCGCCGACTACGCGCGGGATGCGGCGGCGACGGGGGTCTGGGCGGCCCAGGCCGAAGCCTGAGCCGCCCACCCCCCGCTAGGGGTGCTCGCTACAACACGGTGAGGAGCAACGGCAGCGAAATGCTTTGGGTCCCTTGGAAGTCGGTGACGACGATCGACACCGTCCTAGTGAGGGAGCCGAGAAGCGTGAAGGGTGAGAAGAAGGTGACCGACCGCAGCGCTTGCTGATATTGCGCGGCCGTGCCCGCACCCGTCAGCGTCAACACCCCGGTCGTGCCGTTGTAGCTGCCGGTGATGGAACTGTTGGCCGGTGGGGTGAATGCCAACACGTCGTTCGCGTTCCTGCCCAACGTGATCGCCACCGTTGCTCCCGACAACGACGCGGAGTCGAGGTCGGTCACCGTGATGAGCGCATCCATGACGACGGCGGGACTTCCGTCCGTGTACAGCAGTGCACCGGCGAGCGAAGTGGTCACCACCGGAGGAAGATTCGCCGCGACCGTCGCCAGCAGGGGTACCGAAATGCTGGTCAGGCCTTGCTGATCGGTCACCACGAACGACACCGTGCGCACCCCCACCAAGGTGGCCGCCGTGGTGGCGAACGTGACCGAACGCAGCGCCTGCTGATATTGCTCCACGGTGCCCGACCCGGTGAGCGTCAACACCCCGGTCGTACTGTTGTAGCTGCCCGTGATCGAACTGCCCGACGGCGGGGTGAACGCCAGTGCGTCGCCCGTGGCCTTGCCCAACCCGATCGTGACGGTGGCTCCGGACAACGACGTCGCGTCATCGAGGATCGTGATCGCGCCGTCCAATATTGCGGGCGGGTTGCCGGCCGTATACGGCACGGCATTGGCCAAGGAGGACAGCACGATCGGCGCGACGTTCAGCGGCAAAGCCACCACGGTCACCGCCACGAGCCCTGGGAGGCTGGCCGCTCCCTGGGCATCGGTGACGACGATCGAGACGGTCTTGATCGATGCCAACGCCGTCGAGGTGGTGGAGAACGTCACCGACCGCAGCGCCGCCTGATACTGCGCGACGGTGCCGGTGCCAGTCAGGGTCAACACGCCGGTCGTGGGGTTGTAGTTGCCCGCGATTGGACTCGTTCCTTCGACGTAGCCCAAAGTGTCTGTGGTTGACGAGAATCCGGTCCCCATTGACACCGTCGCCCCGGACAGGTTCGGCGAGTCCAGGTCGATGATCGTCACCGCCGGATCCAACGCGGCGGCGGTGCCACCGGCGGTGTAACTCACGTTCGCAAGCGACGTCGCCACCAACGGTGCGACGTTGAGCGGTGCAGCCAGGACCGTGACGGCCACCAGCCCCGGCAGACTCTGGACGGCCTGGGCGTCGGTGACCACGATGGACACCATCTTGATCGTCGCCAACGCACCCGAGGTGCTCGCGAATGTCACCGACCGCAGCGCCGCCTGATACTGCGCGACGGTGCCGGTGCCAGTCAGGGTCAACACGCCGGTCGTGGGATTGTAGTTGCCCGCGATTGGACTCGTTCCTTGGACGTAGCCCAAAGTGTCTGTGGTTGACGAGAATCCGGTCCCCATTGACACCGTCGCCCCGGACAGGTTCGGCGAGTCGACGTCGATCACCGTCACCAAGGGGTTGAGTGTCACGGGTGCACTGCCAGCTGTGTACACCGGGCCGACCGGGATCGTCGTCACCAACGGCGGAACCCCGCTGATCGGCAACGCCAAGACCGTGACGGCCACCAACCCCGGCAAGCTCTCGACGCTCTGCGCGTCGGTCACCACGATCGACACCATCTTGATCGTCGCCAACGCAGCGGAGCCGCTCGCGAATGTGACCGATTGCAACGCTTCCTGATACTGCGCCACCGTGCCGGTACCCGACAAGGTGAGCACGCCCGTCGAAGAGTTGTAGCTGCCCGCGATCGGACTAGTTCCTTGAACGTAACCCAAAGTATCGGTACCGGAAGAGAACCCGTTCCCGATCGACACCGTCGCCCCCGACAAATTCGGCGAATCCACATCGACGACCGTCACCAACGGATTGAGTGCCACCGCCGGACTCCCGGCGGTGTAGACCGGCCCGACCGGGATCGTTGTCACCAACGGCGGCACTCCGCTGATCGGCAGTGCCCATACGGTCACCGCCACCAGACCTGGAAGGCTTTCCACGTTCTGCGCGTCGGTGACCACGATCGACACCATCTTGATAGTGGCCAACGCGCCGGTCGTGCTGGCGAACGTCACCGACCGCAACGCCGCCTGATACTCCGCCACCGTCCCCGAACCGGTCAGCGTGAGGACACCGCCGCTGTACGAGCCGGTGATCGCACTGCCCGACGGCGGAGTGAACGTCAACACATCCCCGGCCGTCAAGCCGCTGATGATCGACACCGTCGCACCCGACAGATTCGGCGAATCCACATCGACGACCGTCACCAACGGATTGAGTGCCACCGCCGGACTCCCGGCGGTGTAGACCGGCCCGACCGGGATCGTTGTCACCAACGGCGGCACTCCGCTGATCGGCAGTGCCAATACGGTCACCGCCACCAGACCTGGAAGGCTCTCCACGTTCTGCGCGTCGGTGACCACGATCGACACCATCTTGATCGTCGCCAACGCCGCAGAACCACTCGCAAACGAAACCGACTGCAACGCTTCCTGATACTGCGCCACCGTGCCCGTACCGGTCAGCGTGAGGGTGCCACCACTGTACGAGCCAGTGATCGCACTGCCCGACGGCGGAGTGAACGTCAACACATCACCCGCCGCCAAGCCGCTGATGATCGACACCGTCGCACCCGACAGATTCGGCGAATCCACGTCGACGACCGTCACCAACGGATTCAACGCCACCGCCGGGCTGCCGGCCGTGTACACCGGCCCGACTGGGATCGTCGTCACTAGCGGCGGCACACCGCTGATCGGCAACGCCAACACCGTGACGGCCACCAACCCGGGCAGGCTCTCGACGGCCTGAGCGTCGGTCACCACGATCGACACCATCTTGATCGCCGCCAACGCACCCGACGTCGATGCGAACGTCACCGACCGCAACGCCGCCTGATACTCCGCCACCGTCCCACTACCCGACAAGGTCAACACACCGGTCGAAGAGTTGTAACTCCCCGATATCGGACTGCCACCCTGGACATAGCCCAAAGTGTCCGAGCCCGAGGAGAATCCGGTCCCGATCGACACCGTCGCACCCGACAGATTCGGCGAATCCACGTCGACGACCGTCACCAACGGATTCAACGCCACCGCCGGACTGCCAGCCGTGTAGACCGGACCGACCGGGATCGTCGACACCAACGGCGGCACACCACTGATCGGCAGCGCCAACACCGTGACGGCCACCAACCCGGGCAGGCTCGACACCGCATCCGCGTCGGTCACCACGATCGACACCATCTTGATCGTCGCCAACGCACCCGTAGTCGATGCGAACGTCACCGACCGCAACGCCGCCTGATACTGCGCCACCGTCCCAGTACCCGACAAGGTCAGCACACCGGTCGTCGGGTCGTAGCTGCCAGCGATCGGACTGGTTCCCTGGACGTAGCCCAAAGTGTCCGAGCCCGAGGAGAATCCGGTACCGATCGACACCGTCGCACCCGACAAGTTCGGCGAATCGACATCGATCACCGTCACCAACGGATTCAACGCCACCGCCGGACTACCAGCCGTGTACACCGGACCGACCGGGACGGTCACTACCACCGGTGGCACGTTCACCGGGAACGCGACCACCGTCAACACCACCACACCCGGCGCACTGCTCGCCGCTGCGGCGTCGGTCACCACGACCGACACCGTCCTCACGGATGCCAACGCGTCCGCGGTCGTCGCAAACGTGACCGACCGCAACGCCGCCTGATATTGCGCCACCGTCGCCGTACCCGACAGCGTCAACACACCGGTGGCGGCGTTGTAACTCCCGGCGATCGGACTGCTGCCCTGGACGTAGCCCAACGAGTCCGTCGTCGACCCGAATCCCACTCCGATCGACACCGTCGCCCCCGAAAGAGTCGTGGAGTCCAGGTCGACCACCGTCACCGCCGGGTCGAGCGTGATCGGGGCGCCCCCGACCGTGTAACCGCGCACCCCCGACGTCACCACGACGGGCGGAAGATTGACCACGCTGCCCGTCACCGTGACGGGAACCACCTTCGTGATCCTGTCCGCGCCTGCGAGCCCGATGAATTGGAAGAATCCGTGAACGGCGTCCTGGACCACCCCGAACAGCCCGGGCAGACGTACACCCACCGAGTCGTCGATGACCACCGTAAAGGTGTCGGTCAGTCCCGCGGGAGGAACGGTCGAAGTCGGTGTGTAGACGTAGGTCCCGTTCGGCGCGACCACGACGGTGCCGAATGCACCCTGGTGCGTCACGGTGAATGCCAGTGGGTCGCAGTTCGGATCGACCGCGTTGAGGTTGCCCGTCACCTGGCCGCCCAGGCTCTGGCTGATCTGCACGGGATGCGCGATGGGAGTCCGGTTGAAGAAGGTGTGCGTGATTTCCCTTCGCACCCATGCCAACACGGCCCACAACATGGGCATCTGCGGTGGCGTTCCCGTCCCGACCCCGAGGAACGGCGTAAGGACGAAGGAGACGAACTCCGAGGCGAGGTTGACGACGGTGCCCGGAATGGCAAGGACCGCACCGATGGGGTCGAACGGCACAGCCGTCGGAGCCAGGGGAACGCTGAACGTGGTCAGCTGCGAGCCAACGACCGGATCGGCTGGCTCGTCGTCGACGGCGAATGCGGACATGCGCCGTGCACTACTGCCGGTCGATGCGGATGCGGTGTCGGATCCGCCCGTCTCTTGCAGTTCATCCACGATCGTGTCGTGTTGACTGTCCGAGCCGGCTGTATGGGCTTCGGTCGGATGCGGCGAATCATTCTGAGGATCAACCGCGTTCGACGGCGGGTCGTCCGGCACCAGTACGGGAGTCTCCACCGCCGCCGTGTCATCGGGAGCTGAGGATTCGTCGGGGACCTCGTCGGTGAGTCCAGATTCCGGCTCCTCGACTGCCGGCTCGGACGTTGCGGCACTCGTGCTGGGTACGCCCGAGGTGCCGTGCGTCGAGGTGTGCGCACCGCCGGAGCTGTCGACGTTCATGGCGGGAACGCCATCGTTGGCCGGACTCGGGTCTGCCGACGGTGATCCGTCCGAGGGCGACGCGGACGTGGACGGCGAGGGGACTTCCACGCGAGCCGTCGGTGCCGGCGATGCATCCGGTTCGGAGTCCGGCGATGTCGAGGCGGGAGGATCGGATTCGGCGTCCGGACTGGCCCATGCCACGCCGGGGGTGGTGGCGACGGCCACCCCTACTCCCAGCGAGACAGCCAGTGCCCCAATGCGACCGATGTATTTGGCATAGGCCGTCTCGACCTTGCGGGCATGCCGCGGTCCGACATCGGACCCCGGGCCGCGGCTCAGGTCACGGTTCGACAGAGCGTGCGGAGGCGGTGCGAATCCGTTCGAGCGTCGTTCTACACGATGCCGTGGCGGATTTGCGCACATTGAATCGCCTCCAAAGGCCTAGGGAGAACTTCGCTGACTGGTGCCCGACTTCGCTGTCCGAACAGTGCGATACGCGTGAACCGATGCCGTCGTGCGGCCGTGTCTGCGCGGTCATGCAGCTCCGAAAGTCCTTGTCGCCGCTGGATCCTGACGCCCGACTGCCCACTGGGCGTGCCAGCGGGCGCCCAGTTTTCGGAGCTTAAGCTGCCGGATGCCCCGGCAATGTATTTTCGCCGGGGTCAATAACTTGGTCGTTGCATGCGCAAGTACTATTCCGTCCGACTCTTTGAAGAGTCACGGAAAACGCCGAGGTCAGAAGGGATGCATGGCGCGCGGCGACGCCAGCGGCGTCTAGGAATTGCTTAGCTCAGCGCGGGAATGACTTCGCGTTCGAAGAGCTCGATGCCCGACCGGTCGTAGGCCGCCTCGGGGAAGTAGAGGATCGCGTACTCACAGCCGAGGTCGCGCATCCGGCTGAGCCGTTCGACGATCTGTTCCGGTGTGCCGCTGGCGGAGTCGGGAGAGGTGACGGTCGACAGCATGCCGTCCACCGCCTCCGGATTCGCCTTGGCGATCTGTCGGGAACGGATCCGCTCGACGCGGTCCTTCACGTCCGCCTCCGACGTGCCGACGACGGCGTTGAAGTTCGCCGACCGTACGATCGCGCCGAAGTCGGTGCCGACGTCGCGGCAATGCCGCTCGAGCACTTCGGACTTGTGCCGGAACCCGTCGAGCGCAGAGGTGAAGTTCGTGTACTGCGCGTACTTGGCGGCGATGCGCAGCGTCACCTTCTCCCCGCCACCGGCAATCCACAGCGGAAGACCGCCGTCCTGCAACGGCTTCGGCGCGACGATCGCACCGTCGACCTGATAGTGCTTGCCCTCGAGGCTGACTCGCCCATTGCGCCAGGCGTCGCGCATGATCCGGACACCCTCGTCCAGCATGCCCAGCCTGACGCCTGCCGATGGGAAGCCGTAGCCGTAGGCCTCCCACTCGTGCTGGTACCAGCCGCCACCGATTCCCATCTGAACCCGGCCGCCGGAGATGATGTCGGCGGTGGCCGCCACCTTGGCGAGGTACACCGGGTTTCGATAGCCCATCGCCGTACACATCTGGCCGAGTTTGATCCGCGACGTCGTCGCGGCGTAGGCGGACATCAACGACCACGCCTCGTGGGTGGCTTCGTCGGTCGGCACCGGCACGGTGTGGAAGTGGTCGTACACCCACAGCGAGTCCCACGCCCCGCCGTCCGCGTAGGCGGCAAGATCGCGCATCACCCCCCACTGACTGGCGGTGGGGATGTCCACCAGATCCAGTCGCCAACCTTGCGGAATGAACAGTCCGAAGCGCACGGAGTCCAACTCTAGGGCGTCACCGATCGTCGGTGTCGGATCTGGTGTGGAGCTTCAGAACACCAGGGGAACCCCGGGCTGACACTTCTGTACGGCTGCGTGGACGAGAGCGTCGTGCACGGCGACGGCCGACAGCACGTGCTCGGAGCCCCTCCATCCGCAGCTGCATTTGCCGTGCGCTCGCACGAACCCCCTCGAGACGGTCGCCACGCCACCAGTCCCCGCATCGAGTCGGCCCATTGGCTGGCCCATCTCGCGACCGACTGGGCCGTCGGCACCGGCGTCGTAAACCAGATTGAGCCGACGAGCGATGGGATGTCCAAAGTTCAGGGGAACCGACATAAATGCCGAAACTAGCAGGTTTCCCACAATTGGGAACGTCTGATTTTCGCGCAAAGACGCTGGTTGAGCGGCTGACCCGAGTGGGACGGCATTCCGCTCTAATTGCCGAATCAGGACGAAATCTGAGTTTCCGCATGTAACCGCCCAAATCGCGTCTCCCTAGCGACTTTGCTATACCGTCGCCGCAGCGACATAAGCGCACGTGAGATCATGCGTGATTTACCATTTCGATGATTAATCAAGGATATATTCACAATTCGGTCGCCACGAATTCGGGAGTTAAATGAAAATTCGCCGAGGCGCGATCGTGACCACCAGTTTCGATTTTCGCGGCAAACGCACCATGCATTGCAGGAGGACATCCGTCGTCGGCGCGGTGGCCTGACGACTACCGCGGAGGTAGCGTGCCCTGCTGTGCCGCGCTCATTCGTTCTGTCGGCCGAATCCGCGCACTCGGTCGACCGGGTCCATTCGGCTTTCGCGAACGAGAGCTATTGGCAGGCACGGCTTGCCGCCTTCGATACCGGCCGGCCTTCGCTGGACTCGCTGACCACAGACTCGGACGGCACCACGACCGCGGCGATGACGCTCGCATTCGGCGGTGATCAATTGCCCCCGCTGCTCAAGAGTCTCCACACCGGCACGTTGCGCGTCATTCACCGGGAGCGCTGGCACGCACCCGAGGGCGGCAGCGTCCGAGGCGAGATCGTGGTCGACGCCTGCGGTCTGCCCGTGTCGGGCCATGGCGAGGTGTCGGTGACACCCGTCCCGGATGGCTCACGGTTCGCGTGCACCGGGACCGTCACGGTCAACGTGCCCTTGATCGGTGGGACGATCGCGAAGCTGATCGCCGACCCGCTCACCGACGGGATCCGCGACATCCACGACTTCACCGTCGCCTGGATTACCGACAACGGGTGACCGGGAGCGCGGTGGGTGGTCAACGGCTGCACCGGAACCCGCGCCGGCACCTTCGATGAGTCGGTCCCCTGTCATAGTGCGGCGCTAGCCTGAATGGCATGCCCCTTTCACAGGAAGAACGCGAACAGTTTCTGGCCGAGCCGCACATCGGAGCACTGTCGGTGTACGCGGGCGATACGCGGGGACCCCTGACGGTCCCCATCTGGTACCAGTACACGCCAGGGGGTGAGCCCTGGATTCTGACCGAGCCCGGTTCGCGCAAGGCCAGGCTCATCGAGGCGACGGGGTTCTTCACCCTCATGGCGGAACGGCTCGAGCCGAGCGTGCGCTACGTCGCCGTCGACGGCGCCGTCAGCCGCATCGAGCCGGCCACTGACGCACAACTGGAGGAGATGACCCGGCGCTACCTCAGCGGGGACGCCGCGGACAAGTACCTCGAGTTCGCACACGACAACCTCGGCGAGAACGTGGCGATCTACATGCAGCCGCAGCACTGGCTGTCGGCCGACATGGGTTCGTTCTGAGCCCATGGCGTCGCGACAACGTCTGTTTCGGGTGCTCTACCGGTTGGGCTTCACGCCATGGGACGGGCATGCGCTGTCCCCGACCCTGCGGACGCTCGTCGAAGGCGATGCCGCGCTGGCGCCGGACACGGCGCTCGACATCGGGTGCGGCACAGGCGACAACTCGATCTACCTCGCCAAGAACGGCTGGCAGGTCACCGGCGTGGACTACGTGACCAAACCCCTGGAAGCCGCGCGGGCAAAGGCCGAGAAGGCCGGTGTCACCGTCGACTTCCGCGAGGCCGACGCGACCCGATTGGAGTCCGCGGGCATCGGAACCGGTTTCGCGCTGATCGTCGACAACGGCTGCCTGCACGGCATGTCGGCCGACGACCGTGACGCGTACGTCCGCGGCGTCGGTTCCGTCATCGCGCCCGGCGGTCGACTCTTCATCGTCGCCTTCACGCCGGGCGGCTCGTTCGGCGTGCCCGGCATCGCGCCTGACGAAGTGACGCGCCGCTTCGCCGACGGCTGGACCGTGCTCTCATCCGGGCCCGAGCCCGATGTCGGCCCGCGTAATTCAGATGCCGTGCAGCACTACCTGTTCCAGCGCGCGGACTAACGCAAAAACCCCCAAGACGCCATTGTCTTGGGGGTTTCCGCGTCGGTTTAGGATGTGAGTGACGCCGGCGGGGTGAAGCGGTCGCCGTACTTGGCGGCCAACTCGTTGGCCCGCGCCACGAAACCTGCCTTGCCGCCGGGGTATCCGACGATGTACTGCGCCGAACCACCGGTCCACGGCGGGAAGCCGATGCCCATGATCGAGCCGATGTTGGCGTCGGCCGTCGTCATCAGCACGCCCTCGTCGAGGCACTTCTGCGTTTCCAGGGCCTCGGCGAACAGCATCCGGTCGATCATGTCCTGCAGCGGCGGGGTCGAGCTACCGGACTTGAACGTCTCGCGCAGGCCCGGCCAGAGCTGGGTGCGCTTGCCGTCCACGTACTCGTAGAAGCCGGCGCCCTTGAGCTTGCTGGGACGGCCCGATCTCGATCATCGTGTTGACGACGCCTTCGGCTGGGTGCGGCTCGTAGGTGCCGCCGGCATCCTCGACGCCCTTGCGGGTCGCGGTCGCGATCTTGTGCATCAGCTCGAGGTTCAGCTCGTCGGACAGCTGCAGCGGCGGCGCGGGGTAACCGGCCATGCTGCCTGCCCGCTCGATGCTGGCGGGCTCGACGCCCTCACCCAGCATCGCCAGTGCCTCGTTGACGAACGTGCCGATGACGCGGCTGGTGAAGAACCCGCGGCTGTCGTTGACCACGATCGGCGTCTTGCCGATGGCCAGCGTGTAGTCGAACACCCGGGCCAACGCCTCGTCCGACGTCTTCTCTCCCCTGATGATCTCCACCAGCGGCATCTTGTCGACGGGCGAGAAGAAGTGGATGCCGATGAAGTCCTCCTGGCGCTTCACCCCGGTCGCCAGACCGGTGATCGGCAGCGTCGAGGTGTTGGACCCGAGCAGGGCGTTGGGCTCGACGACGTCCTCGATCTCCTGGAACACCTTGTGCTTGAGGTCCTGGCTCTCGAAGACGGCCTCGATGACGAAGTCGACGCCCTTGAAGTCGGCGGGGTCGGCGGTCGGGGTGATGCGGGCGAGCAGCGCGTCGCTGCGTTCCTGCGTGGTCTTGCCCCGCTCCAGCGCCTTGGCTTCGAGCTTCTCCGAGTAGTTCTTGCCCTTCTCGGCCGCTTCGATGGTGACGTCCTTGAGCACGACGTCGAACCCGGCCTTCGCCGAGACGTAGGCGATGCCTGCGCCCATCATGCCCGCGCCCAGCACGCCGATCTTCGTGATCGGCACCTTGCCGATGCCGTCGGGCCGCGAACCGCCCGAGCTGATGTACTGCATGTCCAGGAAGAACGCCTGAATCATGTTCTTGGCGACCTGGCCGGTGACCAGCTGGGTGAAGTAGCGGCTCTCGATGCGGCTGGCGGTGTCGAAGTCCACCTGCGCGCCCTCGACCGCGGCATCCAGGATGGCGCGCGGCGCGGGCATCGGCGCACCCTTCAGCTGCTTCTTCAGCAGCGCCGGGAACGACGGCAAGATGCTCGCCAGGCCCGGGGACGACGGCGTGCCGCCAGGCATCTTGTAGCCCTTCTTGTCCCAAGGCTGTTCGTGCGCATCGGGATTGGCCTTGATCCACGCCTTCGCGGCGGGTACCAGTTCCTCGACGGTCGGCAGCACCTCGTCGACGAGACCGATCTCCTTGGCCTTGGCCGGCTTGAACCGGGTGCCCTGGCTGAGCACCTCCATGAACGCCTTCTGGATGCCGAACATCCGCACCGTGCGGGTGACGCCGCCGCCGCCGGGCAGCAGGCCCAGCGTCACCTCGGGCAGGCCGAGCACACCGCCCTTTACGTCGGCCGCGATGCGGTGATGACACGCCAGCGCGATCTCCAGGCCACCGCCGAGCGCGGCACCGTTGATGGCCGCGACCACCGGCTTGCCCAGCGTCTCCAGCGTGCGGAGCTGCTTCTTGACGGTCTCGACCATGTCGAACGCCTGACCGGCGTCGTCCGGTCCGAGGGTGATCATGCCCTTCAGGTCACCACCGGCGAAGAAGGTCTTCTTGGCGCTGGTGATCACCACGCCGGTGATCGAATCCTTCTCGGCGACAAGGCGTTCGACGGCCTTGCCCATCGAGTCGGTGTAGTGCTCGTTCATCACGTTGGCCGAACCGGTCGGGTCGTCCAAGGTCAGCGTGACGATGCCGTCGGCATCCTTGTCCCACTGAATCGTGTTCTCTGCCATGGTCTTTAAACCCTCTCGATGATGGTGGCCACGCCCATGCCGCCGCCGACGCACAGCGTGATCAGCGCGCGCTTGGCGCCGCGCCGCTCGAGCTCGTCGACCATGGTGCCGGTGATCATGGCGCCGGTGGCGCCGAGCGGGTGGCCCATCGCGATGGCGCCGCCGTTGACGTTGAGCTTCTCGTCAGGGATGTTCAGATCCTTCTGGAACTTCAGCACCACCGACGCGAACGCCTCGTTCAGTTCGAACAGGTCGATGTCGTCCACGGTCAGGCCGGCGCGGTCGAGCACCTTGCGGGTGGCCGGGGTGGGGCCGGTGAGCATGATGACGGGATCGGAACCACTGGTCGCCGTGGCGACGATGCGGGCCCGCGGGGTCAGACCCTGTGAGGCGCCTGCGCTCTCGGAGCCGACGAGCACCAGCGCGGCGCCGTCGACGATGCCGGAGCTGTTGCCGCCGGTGTGGACGTGGTTGATCGCCTCGACCCAGTGGTACTTCTGCAGCGCCACGTCGTCGAAGCCACCCATCGCCCCGATGCCGTCGAACGCCGTCTTCAGCTTGCCGAGGCTCTCGACCGTGGAGCCGGGCCGCATGTGCTCGTCGTGGTCGAGGATCACCAGACCGTTCTGGTCCCGCACCGGGACGACGGACTTCGCGAAGTAGCCGCCCGACCATGCGGCGGCAGCCCGCTCCTGCGACCGCGCCGCGTAGGCGTCGACGTCCTCGCGGGAGAAGCCCTCCAGGGTGGCGATCAGATCGGCGCCGATGCCCTGCGGGACGAATCCGATGGTGTAGTTGGTTTCGGGGTCGGTGGCCCATGCGCCGCCGTCGGAACCCATCGGCACGCGTGACATGGATTCCACGCCGCCGGCGAGCACCAGGTCGTCCCATCCGGAGCGCACCTTCTGGGCTGCGGTGTTGACGGCCTCCAGGCCGGAGGCGCAGAAGCGGTTGAGCTGCACGCCACCGACGGTGTCGGGCAGGCCAGCGGCCAGCACGACCGTGCGGGCGATGTCGCCGCCCTGATCGCCGACCGGCGAGACGACACCGAGGATGACGTCGCTGATCAGGTTCTCGTCCAGATCGGGGAACCGGGTGCGGAGCTCGTCGACCAGGCCGACGACCAGGTTGATCGGCTTGACCTCGTTGAGTGCGCCGTTGCGCTGCTTGCCGCGAGGCGTGCGAATCGCCTCATAGATGAAGGCTTCTTCAGCCATGGTGATTTCCTGTTCGTTGACTCGTCAGACGATGAACGCCGTGACCGCAGCGTAACAGCCTCGGCCAACCTGTTGGTTGGGTGGTCAGGGCCACATTCGAGCCGCCACGAGACGGTGCCGACACACGGCCGCGAGCGCGACGGCGTCGCGCCCGCGGCTTCGGGTGAATGAACTACTTAGTCGGGTGAGCCCTCGGAATCGTCGAAGAACGACCACTGCCCGTCGTGCTCGACTTCCATGCGCCAGCCGAGCTCGTCGTAGTCGGCCTTCTGGTCGACGAACCAGGCGTGCGCGTCTTCGGCGCTGGCGATCTCCTTGGAATCGACGACGTCACCTTGCGGGTTGAGTACTCGATAATTGGCCATGCCTGAGGTGTTTCCCCATCACGGGCAAACGAATCGTCAGGCCGACTTCAAGACGTCGAGTTCGTCCAGCGTCGGGTAGTCGACGTAGCCGACGGGCCCCGGTGCGTAGAAGGTGGCGACGTCGGGCTCGTTGAGTTCGGCGCCGAGGACCAGGCGGTCGATCAGGTCGGGGTTGGCGAGGAATGCGCGTCCGACGGCGGCGGCACTGATGAGGCCCCATTCGGCGAAGCCCTCCAGCTGGCAGAAGTCGGTGTCGATCTCGCGGCCGGTGTTGAGCACGAACGGGCCCGACCACAGGGCACGGATCACACCGAACACCGACGTGGTCGGATCGATCAGGACGTGCAGGTAGGCGATCTCCAGGGGTGCGATCCGGTTCAGCAGCGCCTCGTACACGCCGACGGTGTCGACCTCGCGCATGCCACCTGCCGCGTTCCCTGGCGATATGCGCAGGCCGACGCGGCCGGCGCCGACCTCGGCGACGACGGCCTCGACGACCTCGGCCGTCAACCGTGCGCGATCCTCGGGCGAACCGCCGTAGGCGTCGGTGCGCTCGTTGACGACGTCGGACTGAAACTGGTGCAGCAGGTAACCGTTCGCGGCGTGGATCTCGACGCCGTCCATGCCAGCGTCCACCGCGCGCCGGGCGGCGGCGCGGAACTGCGCGACGATGCCGGGGATCTCCTCGGTCTCGAGCGCACGCGGCGCGGGCAGGGGCTGCTTGCCCGACGGGGTGTGGGTGGTGACGTCGGCGGCGATGGCCGACGGCGCGACCGATTCGGCGCCGTTGATGTCCGGGTGCGCCATCCGTCCGACGTGCCACAGCTGCACGAACATCGATCCGCCTGCAGCGTGCACCGCGTCGGCGATCTGTGCCCACTTGTCCTGGTGGCGGTCGGTGTAGATGCCCGGCGTGTTCAGGTAGGCGCCGTTGGCAACCTGCGATATCGCGGTCGCCTCGCTGATGATGAGGCCCGCGGCGGCCCGCTGGGCGTAGTACTGCGCGGCCAGATCCGACGGCGTGCCGTCGGCGTCGGCACGCGAACGCGTCAGCGGAGCCATGAAGATGCGGTTGGCGGCTTGCGTGGCGCCCACCGTCACGGGATTGAGCAAGCTGGCGTCGGCGTCGAATCTGAAGGTCACGCCGCAGTCAGCGTTGTGCGCCTGGCGTTCATTCCCCGCGGCTGTTCGACGTCGCTTCGCACTAGGCTCGACGGCCATGACGGTTTCCCGGCTGCGGCCTTACGCCATCACGGTGTTCGCCGAGATGTCGGCGCTGGCCGCTCGGGTCGGTGCCGTGAACCTCGGGCAGGGCTTCCCGGACGAGGACGGCCCGCCCGCGATGCTGAAGACCGCCGAGAACGCCATCGCCGAAGGGGTCAACCAGTACCCGCCCGGCCTCGGCATCGCGCCGCTACGCCAGGCGATCGCCGCGCAGCGCCGACGCCACTTCGGCATCGAGTACGACCCGGAGACCGAGGTACTCGTCACGGTAGGTGCCACCGAGGCGATCGCGGCCGCGGTGATCGGCCTGGTGGAGCCGGGTTCCGAAGTGCTGATGATCGAACCCTTCTACGACTCCTACTCCCCCGTCGTCGCGATGGCCGGATGCCACCGGGTGACGGTCCCCCTGGTGTCCGACGGACGGGGCTTCGTCATCGACGTCGACGCGCTGCGTCGAGCGATCACACCACGGACCAAGGCGCTGATCGTCAACTCGCCGCACAACCCCACCGGCATGGTCGCGACCGACGCCGAACTCACCGCGATCGCCGAGCTGGCCGTGGCCCACGACCTCCTGGTGATCACCGACGAGGTGTACGAACAGCTGGTGTTCGACGGCCACCGCCACCTGCCGTTGGCCGGCTATCCGGGAATGGCCGAGCGCACCATCACCATCTCCAGCGCCGCGAAGATGTTCAACTGCACCGGCTGGAAGATCGGATGGGCTTGCGGGCCAGCCGAACTCATCGCCGGTGTGCGGGCAGCCAAGCAGTACCTGACCTACGTCGGCGGCGCGCCGTTCCAGCCCGCCGTGGCCCACGCACTCGACACCGAGGACGCATGGGTCGGCGCGCTGCGGCAATCGTTCCAGGCCAAGCGAAATCGGCTCGCTGCCGCACTGACCGATATCGGCTTCGGCGTGCACGACAGCTTCGGCACCTACTTCCTGTGTGCCGACCCCCGCCCGCTGGGCTACGCAGACAGCACCATGTTCTGCGCAGAACTACCAGAGCGGGCGGGGGTGGCGGCCATTCCGATGTCGGCGTTCTGCGATCCAGACGCGCCGCACATCGGTGAGTGGAATCACCTGGTGCGCTTCGCCTTCTGCAAACGCGACGACACCATGGAGGAAGCGATCAGGCGTCTGGAGACGCTGAAGGCCTCCTAGCCGTCAGGGTTGCTTCTGCCCGGGGATGCCCTCGTAGGCGATGTCGCCGGTCTTGAGGTTCTCCCTCGTCAGCTCGACCAGTCCGTCGAGGAACTTCTGCCGATCGGTCACCACGTGCTGGATCGCGACGTCGACGTTGTCCTTCGTGATCGCGGGCATGACGTAGACCGCGTCGGTCTTGACCTGCTCGCCCTTGACCAGTGCATCGGCGACGGCCAGCCCGGCGGACAGTTCGACGGTGCCGTTCTGCAGTGACGTGCCAATGAACTCACCGCTCTTCACCGCGTTGAGGCCGTCTTCGATGCCGTCGATGCCGACGATCGGGACGTCGGTGCGGCCGGCTTCCTTGAGCGCTTGCAGCGCACCGAGACCCATATCGTCGTTCTGGGCCACCACGCCGTTGATCTGCGGTCCGAAGCTGGAGATCCAGTTCTTCATCTTGTTGACGGCCTCGTCGCGCTTCCAGTTCGCGGTGTCCTTCGCCAGCACCTTGATGTCGGGGTACTTGGCCAGGACCTGATCGATTCCCTTGCCGCGGTTGATCTCTCCGGATCCGCCGAGCGGCCCCTGCAGGACGACGATGTTGCCCTTGCCGCCCAGCCGGTCGGCCATCATCTGCATTTCCTGGGCGCCCGCCGCCACGTCATCGGGCTGCACGTTGCCGGACAGTTCCTTGCTTTCCAGGGCCGCGTTGACCGCCAGGATGGGAATGTTCTTGGCCTTGGCAGCCGCCACCTGCGGAGCCAGCGAATCCGCCTGCGCGGGAACGACGATGATGGCGTCCACGCCCTGGTTGATCAGCGAGTCGACCTGGCTGGCCTGCGTCGACACGTCGTTGTTCGCCGAATTCCACAGCAGCTCGATGTTGTTCGCCTTGGCATAGGTGTCCATGCCTTCCTTGCCCGCGGTGATGAACGAACTCATGTCGTACACGGTGACACCGATGCGCTTGGTGTCCTTGTTCGCTTCGGTGTCGCCTGCGCCGCACGCCGTCAGGCCGAATCCCAGCGCACCCGCCGAGGCGATCGCCAGGACCTTGGTCGTGAACCTCATCGTTCCTACTTTCCATCTGTTGTTGTTTTGACGAATGGATTGGTTCTTTCCTGCGGCGTCACGTTCTTCGTCGGTTGGACCACACGTCGACCGCGACGGCTGCGACGATCAGCACGCCCTTGATGACGTCCTGCCAGTAGGCAGGCACCACGAGGATGTCGAGTCCGTTGTTGAGGGTCTGAATCATGAACAGGCCCAACACGGTTCCCCAGATCGTGCCGCGACCGCCCATCAGGCTGGCACCGCCGATCACCACCGCGGCGATGGCGTCGAGTTCGTAGCCCTGCCCCAGATTGGGCGGTCCGGAGATCACCCGCGACGCGAGCATGACGCCGGAGATGCCCGCCAGCAGGCCCGAGAACGCGTAGACGCTGAAGAGGACGTTCTTGGCGTTGATGCCCGCGATCTCTGCCGCGTTGCGGTTCCCACCGACGGCGTAGACCCGCATGCCGTAGGTGGTCCGCTTCATCACGATGGCCAGCACGACGATGCCGATGATCATCACCAGCACGGGAATCTGCAGTCCCAGCACCTTGGTGTTGGCGATCGAGCCGAACTCGGCGGGCAGGCCGTTGATGGGTGCGCCTCCCCCGATGACGTACGCCAGACCGGAGCCCGCCGTCAACGTGCCGAGTGTCGCGATGAAGGGCGGAACGTTGATGCGCGACACCAGGAATCCGTTGACGCATCCCACCGCGAGGCCCACAACCATCGCGACCAGGACCGTCAGCCACACCTGGCCGGGATTCGCCTTGGCCGTCGCTGCGGACGCCATCGCCGACACCGCGATCACGCTGCCCACCGACAGGTCGATGCCGCCGGTGAGGACGACGAGGGTCTGACCCAGCGCAATGAGCGCGAACGGCGCGGCGGCCACCAGGATCGTGACGAGGTTCTCCGGAGTGCTGAAACGTGCACTGCGGTAGGAGAAGTAGGCGATCACCAGCAGCATCACGATGACCATCGAGTAGCGCAACGCCACTCCGCCGAACCATTCCCTGGAGAACAGCTTGACTGGCTCGCCGGTGGTCGGCGACGCGACCACGGTCTTGGCGCCGTCGGGTGGCGAGTGTTCGGCGGTAGGTGTGGTCACGATGCTGCCTCCTCGTCGGGCGCTCTGGTGTCGGGCACTGTGTGTCGGGGCTTGTGATGTCGAGGGCGGTTGCCATCCGGAAGACGGACTCCTGCACGGCGGGATGGTCGAGGGCGTCGCGGTCCAGTTCGCCGACCAGCGCGCCGTTGCGCATGACGAACGCCCGGTGCGACAGCCCGACGATCTCGGGCATGTCCGACGACGCCATCACCACGGCCATCCCCGCCGCGGCGAAGTCGGTGATGATGCGGTAGATCTCGCTGCGTGCCCCAACGTCGACGCCACGGGTGGGTTCGTCGAGCAGCAGCACGTTGACGTCACCGGTCAGCCAGCGGGCCAGCACCACCTTCTGCTGGTTGCCGCCCGACAGCGTGCCGACGAGTTGCTTGAGCCCGCTGCTGCGCAGCCGCACCGACGACATCACGTCCGAGACGGCCTTGGTGCGCGCCTTGCCGCGCAGCCAACCCGCGACCGAGAACGACGACAGCCGGGGCAGCGAGCCGTTGTCGAGCACGCTCATCGACAGCACCACGCCGGACAGCTTGCGGTCCTCGGGGACCATCGCCATGCCCTCGGTGATCGCGGCGGCCGGATTGTTGCGCTTGATTCGCTTGCCGCGCACGGTGACTTCGCCTGCGGTGGTGTGGCGGGCGCCGAAGATCGCCTCGAGCAGTTCGGTACGGCCTGCGCCGACCAGGCCGGCAAGCCCGACGATCTCACCGGCCCGCACCGAGAACGACACCGGCTCGGAGGCGCCGTCCACCTGCAGTCCGCGCACCTCGAGGACCGAATCCGGCTTCGGCTCATCGCGTTCGGGGAACAGGGTGTCGAGTTCGCGGCCGATCATCGCGGTGACGATGTCGTCGTCGGAGACCTCGTCGATGGTCTCGTCGAGGATCAGGCCGCCGTCGCGCAGCACCACCACCCGGTCGGCGATGGCGCGGATCTCGGCCATCTTGTGGGTGGTGTAGACCATCGCCACGCCGTGGTCGCGCAGTCGTCGGACGATCTTGTACAGGCCTTCGACCTCGCGCTCGGAGATCGCCGATGTGGGTTCGTCGAGCATGACCACCTGGGCGCCGGTGCGTGCCGCCTTCACGATCTCGACGATCTGACGCATGCCGACGGGCAGGCTGCCCATCCGCGCGGTCGGCGAGATCGTGACGTCGAAGACCGCCAGGGTCTCGGCGGCCTCGCCGATCATGGCGCGCCGGTTCAGGAACGGGCCGACGCGCAGTTCCCTTCCGACGAAGAGGTTCTCGTAGACCGTCATGTCGTCGATGGAGGCCAGTTCCTGCGGCACGATGGCGACGCCGTGCTTGACCGCGTCGCGGGTGTTGCCGGGAGCGAGATGGTGGCCCTGCACGGAAACGGTGCCGTGGTCGGCGTTGTACTGGCCGCTGACGATCTTCATGAGCGTCGACTTGCCCGCCCCGTTCTCTCCGGCTAGCGCGGTCACCGTTCCCGGCTGCAGGTCCAGCGTGATGCCCTTGAGCACGGGAACTCCACCGAAACTCTTGTGGATGTCCACGCATTCGAGCAGCGCTTGGGTCATCGAGTCCTCCCTGAATCGTCTCCGACCGTGACGACCACCTTCACGTTCTCGGCGTCGGCGGATGCCGCGAACGCCTCGGCGGAGTGCTCGAAATCGAATTCGGCGCTGATGATCTCGTCGACGGGTACCGCACCGGAGGCCAGCAGATCCAGCGCCGCGGTGAAGTCCTCTCGGACGTACATCAGGCTGCCGATCAGCGCGATCTCGCGGTCTTGGATCAAACCAAGTGGCACCGGGGTGGCTCCCTCCGCGACACCGACGATCATGATCGCGCCGCCCTTGTCGACCAGGTCGACGGCTTGGGCCACCGAGCTCTCCAGGGAGACGCAGTCGATGACGACAGCGGCCGGGCCACCGAGCAGCTGGCGGGCGTGCTCGATCGCGTCCGGAGCGGTCGGGTCGAAAGTGCCGATGGCGCCGAGCCGTTCGGCTCGCGCCCGCTTGGAGTCCAGCAGGTCGGCGACCACCACGTTGGCACCGGCATGCCGGGCCGCCAGCAGCGCGAACAGTCCGATCGGTCCGGCGCCGATCACGACGACGGGCCGATCCTGCAGGTCGCCGACCACCTCCGCCGCGCGCCGCACGGTGTGCACCGGGGTGGCGAGCGGCTCGATCAGAATCGCGTGCCGGTCGTCGAGATCGGCAGGCAGCCCGACCAGTCGGTCGACGCCGATGGTGAACGTATCCGCAAGGGCACCCGGCGTTTGGCAGCCGAACACCAGCAGCTCGCGACAGATGTTGTAGCGGCCATCTCGGCACTGGGTGCAGTTGCCGCAGGCCAGGTTTGGTTCGATCGTCACGCGGCGGCCGATCCAGGACTGATCGACGCCGCTACCGACCGCATCGACCACGCCGACGGCCTCGTGCCCTGGCCGGTACGGCAGATCGATGAAGGGATGACGGCCACAGGCGGCGTGCAGGTCTGATCCGCAGATCCCGACGACGGTGGTCCGCACCAGCACCTCGCCGGCGTCCGGTACGGCCTCCGGCACCGTCTCGGTGACCACGTCGTCGAGGCCGTTCACCACGATGCGCCGGTTCATGGCCACGCTCGTCACCACGTCGTGTATCCCCCGTCCGCGACGAGCACCGAGCCGGTGATGAACGAGGCCGCGTCGCTGGCCAGGAACACCACGCTCGGCGCGATCTCCTCGGGCATGGCGTAGCGCTGCTGCGGGGTGTCGTCGATCCAATGCCGCTTGAACTCCGGCCGGTCGACCGGCGCCATCTCGGTCTTCACGTAACCGGGCGCCAGCGCGTTGACCCGGATGCCGAGCGGAGCCCATTCGGCGGCAAGCGATTTCGTGAGGTGATGCACCGCGGCCTTCGAGGCGTTGTACGCGGGTTGCATCTGAGGCCGGTTGACGATGAGCGCGGAGATCGATCCGATGTTGACGATCGAACCGCTACCCCGCTCCCGCATATGCGCGCCGACGGCGAGCGAGCATGCCCACAACGCCTTCACGTTGAGGTCGAACACCGCGTCCCATTCACCTTCGGTGACGGTCCACGACTCGCCGTGGTAGCAGGTACCTGCGTTGTTCACCAGGATGTCGAGGTGTCCGAGCGCCTGGATGGCCTCGCCGGTCATCCGGTCGACGTCCGCGGCGTTGGTGATGTCGGCGGTGATTGGATGGAAGTGGTGCCCCGCGGCGGCCGCCTCTGCGACGACCTCGGCGTTGCGTTCGGCACTGCGTCCGGCGATCGCGACCTGCGCGCCCGCCTCGGCCAGACCGAAGGCGAACGCCCTGCCGAGGCCCTGGTTGCCACCGGTCACCAGGGCGGTGCGTCCGGTCAGGTCGAACGGTGAGCGTCCCGTCATGCCGGCATTCACGATCGACTTGAGGCTGGTGGTTCGGTGTCGCTCTCGAGGGCGTCGGCGACGTGCTCGAGGTCGTAACGGCCGGTCACCAGAGCGTCGAGATCGATCGCGCCCGAACTGACCAGATGTATTGCCGCGGGCCAGGTATCGGTGTAGCGGAATACCCCGGTGACGGTGATCTCCATGACCTGGATGTAGCCGACCGGCAATGCGTAGTCCGTCTGGGCCCATGCCGACGAGCACCACCCGTCCCGCCGGACCGACGGCCTTGATGCCGCTGACGATGGCGGGCGGCGCTCCGCTGGCATCGATGAAGGCGTCGACCTGCGGGTCGAGCGCAGCGACGTCGTCGACGGTGGGGTCGAGGACTTCGGTGGCGCCGAAGTGCAGCGCCCGTTCCCGGCGGGACGGCACCAGATCGGTCACGACGATCCGGGCGGCGCCGAAGGCTCGGGCGGCCTGGGCGCAGATGACGCCGATCGGCCCCGCGCCCGCGATGAGGACGGAGGAGCCGGGGACGATCCCCGCCTTGCGCATGGTGGCGATCGCCACCGACAGCGGTTCGAGCAGCGCCGCCGCATCATCCGAGATGGAATCCGGCACGGGATGGGCCATTTCGGCGTCGATGGTGACGTAGCGGCAGAGCGCGCCGTCGACAGGCGGTGTCGCGTAGAACTTCATCTCGGGGCACAGGTTGTAGCGGCCCGCCGTGCATTGCTTGCAGCGACGGCAGGGGTGCTGCGGTTCGACCGCGACACGCTGGCCCACCCGCCCGGCGTCGACGCCGTCGCCGACCGCGACGATGCGGCCCGACATTTCGTGGCCGAGGATCATCGGCTCTTCGACGACGAAGTCACCGATCCGGCCGTGCCGGTAGTAGTGCACGTCGGAGCCGCACACGCCAACGGCGGCGACCTCGATGAGGACTTCGTGGGGACCGGGCGACGGGGTCGGACGGTCCTCGATGGCGAGGGTGCCGACCCCCGTCATCACGCTCGCACGCATGGTGCGCGGTACGGCGGGGCTGGTGGTGCTCATGATGTCCCTTCGTTCGAGATGGCAAGTGAGCCAGGTGTTTCGGTAGATACGGAGTGCGCGCCCAGCAATGCCCGCCCGACGACGACGCCGCTGGCGCCCGCGGTCACGCACAGTTCGGCAACCGATTCGGTGACGCCGCCGTCGACGGCGACCGGTAGCTCGCCTGCGCAGGCGGTGACGACGGCCAATTGACCGACCCGCGCATGGTCGCGGCTGCCCGGCTCGATCAGCATGACCAGGACGCCGTCGGGGCGCGCCGGCCACGGCGGTGCGGACGAGTGGTCGAGCCCGTCCCACTCCCGCCACAGCGCGATCCAGGCCGAGCTGCCGACGGCGTGCAGGGCGTCGACCCGCCGCTCGGTGAAGGCGTCCCATGGCAGGAACACCTTGGCGGGACGCAACTGCAGGACGCGGAGCAGCCTGGTGTCGACGAAGTCGGCCGAACCGATCAGGTGCACCTCGACCCTGGCCGGTCCGACGGCGGAGACGATGTCGGCCAGCTCTGCCATGCTCACGCCAGCGGGCAGGCCTTCTGTTTCGGCCATCACGTCGACGTGCACGTGCAGCCCCGCGGCCGAGAGTGCTTGGGCCGCATCGACTCTCGAGCCAGGCGCGGCGGCGTAGACGGAACCCGCGAGGTGGCAGGAGAACCGGGTGTGCCACGGGGCGAGGGGCTGCGCGGCGATCATGCGCTCGTCCCGGCGTCGATCAATGGTGATTTCGCGACCGCCGCCCACCGTGCCCGCAGGGCGGTCACGTCGCGGCCGGTCTCCCTCGGTGCCGAAACGGCACACACCGCTGGCTGCCAGCGTTTGGCGAGGTCGACGAGTCCGCCGGTGTCCGACACCCGAGGCGACGGCGGCGGCCTGGATGCAGGCACCGCGGGCGGTCGCCTCCTCGGCGTCCAGCGTGACGACTTCCTCGCCGGAGAGATCGGCCAGCAGCTGTCGCGTCGCCGGCGACCGCGCGCCGCCGCCCGACGTGGTGATCGCGCCGGTGAGTTCGACACCGCAGGCGCGCAAGCTGTCTCGTCCGCTCAGCAGTGACAGCAACGGTCCTTCGACGAACGCGCGCGCCAACTCTTCGCGGGTGGTGTGCGACGTGATGTCGACGAAGGCGCCGCGGGCGTGCGGGCGGTCGGGCTTGCGCTCCCCGTCGAGGAAGGGCACCAGCACCGGTCCCTGGGCATCGCCCGCGGCGAGCGCCAACTCGGTCAGCCCGTCGAGGTCCGTGCCGAGCAGCCGGGCGGCGACGTCACCGACCCGCGCCGCGTTGAGCGTGCTGACCAGAGGAAGGTAGCCGCCCGTCAGGTCGGATACACCGTCGACCAATCCGCTGGGGTCGAACACCGGAATTCGCGACGAGGTGGCCACCACGCCGGACGTGCCGATGCCGAAGTACTGGTCGCCGTCGGTGAGGCCGAGCCCGAGATAGCCGGCGTGCTGGTCACCGCCGCCGGGCGCCACCAGAACCCCGGCAGGCAGTCCGAGCTCGTCGGCAGCCGCGGCGCGCAACGTTCCTGCGGGATCGGTCGGGCCGAGGACAGTCGGCAGCTTCGGCCGCCAGTCTCCCACGCCCGCAGCGAGATTCAGGTATTCGGGAATCCAGTCGTTGGCAGTGGAATCGTAGTAGCCGGTCCCCGAGGCGTCGGAGCGGTCGGTCACCCGGGCACCGGTCAGCCAGTAGGTCAGGTAGTCGTGCGGCAACAGGATCGTGGCCACGCGGTCCAGCAGGCGGGGTTCGTGTTCGGCGACCCACGCCAGCTTGGCGATCGTGAACGCCGCCGTCGGCAGTGATCCGATCCGCACGACCCAGCGGCGCGCGCCGATGCGGTCGACGAGGCGAGCCAGGTTGTGCCGCTCCGGTGGTGTCGTTCCACAGCTTGGCGGCGCGCATCGGCTGCCCGACGGAATCGAGCAGAACCAGCCCGTGGCATTGCGCGGCAACCGAAATCGCCTGGACGGTAACGGGCTGCTCGCAAGAGGCGAGGGCCGAGCGGGTCGCCGAAATCAACGCCGCCACCCAGTCGCACGGGTGTTGCTCGCTGCTGGGCGGGAAGGCCGGTGGGTGCGGTGCCGCACCGCTGCCGAGCAGCCGCCCGGTGTCGGCGTCACGCACCTCGACCTTGCAGGACTGCGTCGACGAGTCGACGCCGAGCACGGCGTTCATCGCCGAACCACCGGGGCTGCGTCGTCACCGGGCTGCAGCCCGCGGGCACCGACCCCGCCGGCGGGGTGGCTGTCGACGACGTCCTGCACTGTATGGCCGCGCATGGCCATGGTGACCACGGCCAGCGCGTCGCCCCATGCCCCGACCGCGAGGGTGCTCGCCATCGCGATCATGTCGCCGGGGTCGGCGTCGGGCGGTGTCGGCGGAAGGGCGACGACCTCGGTGGCGGCCAGCGCGAAGGGCGAGCCGGCGTTCTCGGTCAGCGCGACGACGTCGACGCCGCGCCGGACGAAGCGCTCGACGAGGCTGGTCAGCTCACTGGAACGGCCGGTCTTCGACACGGCGAGCACCAGGTCGGACGCGGTGACGGCACCCATCCCGCCGTGCAGTGCATCCATCGTGGGCAGGTAGACCGCGGGTGTCCCGCACACGGAGAGCAGGTGGGCCAGCCGCTCGGCCATGATCCCTGACGTGCCCGAACCCGTGGTGACGACCTTGCCCGGACGTCGCCAGGACCCGGCGCGCGACGTCGACGATCCCCGATTCCACGCTGGCGACCAGGGCGGCCAGTGCGTTCGATTCTCTGGACAACACTGCGCTGGCAAGTTCTGCCAGCTCCGCGTCGCCCGTGCTCATCTGATATCTCCATTACTCACATGTGGTTGTGATCCAGATCATGCAATCCCTATGCTCATGTGTCAACACGCCTGCACATATGAGCAGGCATGCGAGAATAGCGACCAATCTCGAAGGGAGGCGTGGACGATGGGTCCTGACGAACTGTTCCAGCGCGCCGTCATCGCACGCCGCTACTACCTCGAAGGCCGCACCCGGATCCAGATCGCCGAGGAGTTCGGCATCTCCCGCTTCAAGGTGGCCCGCGAACTCGACGAAGCGTTGTCCTCCGGCATGGTCGAGATCACGATCCACAACCCCGGCTCGACCGACCTCGAGTTGTCCACCGAGCTGCAGCACCGGTTCAACCTCGAACACGCCTACGTCGTGACCGACCGACGACCACACCCCGACCAGCGCGTCGACGCCGTGGCCAAGGCGACGGCCGAGCTGCTCCAGTCCATCCTGCGTGAGGAGGACGTCGTCGGCGTCGACTGCGGCCGCACTCTGACCAAGGTGGCCAACCACTTGACGTCGTTGCCACGCAGCGACGTCGTCCAATTGACCGGTATGGCAGGCACTCTCACCTCGAACGGCGCCGATCTGGTTCGCCGGCTCACCGAGATCAGCGGCGGCCGCTCATGGCCGCTCTACGCGCCGCTCGTGGTGGCGGATGCGCGGACCGCGGCGAGCCTGTCCAGCGACCACCAGATCCAGGAGACCGTCGCCCGGCACGCCAAGGTCACCTGCGCGATCGTGTCCGATCGGCGCATGGACGCCCGGCGCGTCCCAGGTGTACGCGTCCCTGACCACCGAAGAAGTCGACGAGCTGGAGCGTGCGGGCGTGTGCGGGGAAACCTGCGCGCTGCTGCTCGACGCCGACGGAGTGCGGATGCCTGGGCTGGACGAGCGCCGGATCGGCGTCGACGAGGCGACGCTGCGGGCCATCCCGACGGTGATCGCGCGTGTCCACCGGGCCCAAGAAGATCGCCGCGACACGGGCGGTGCTGCGCTCAGGACTCGTTTCGTCCATCGTCACCGACGCCGAGATCGCGGCCGCGGTCCTGGCCTGAATCCAGATTGGTGCGTAAATGTCCCAACCCGCAGTAGATCTCGACTTCCGACTGGACGGCAGGGTCGCCCTCGTCACCGGTGGCGCGTCCGGAATCGGCGCAGCGATCGGAGCGGCGTTCGCCGCCAAGGGCGCGACCGTCGCCGTCGCCGATCTCGCCGAGAGACTGCGAATTCCCTTGCAACGTCGCCGAACCCGAATCGGTTGGCCGCACGGTCGACGCGGTGATGGCACGGCACGGACGGATCGACATCCTGGTCAACAGCGCGGGCATCGCGCGGCTCGCCCCCGCCGAGGAACTTTCGCTCGAATACTGGGACGCCACGATCGCCGTCAACCTCAAGGGCACGTTCCTGATGAGCCAGGCCGTCGGCACGCGGATGCTCGCGGCCGGCCGCGGCGTCATCATCAACATGGCGTCGCAGGCGGCCAGCGTGGCCATCGACGAGCACGTCGCCTACTGCGCGTCGAAGTTCGGCGTGCTCGGCATCTCGAAGGTCCTCGCCGCCGAGTGGGCCGGGCGCGGCGTCCGGGTCAACACGATCTCACCGACCGTGGTGCTCACCGACCTCGGCATCAAGGCCTGGGACAACCCCAAGGGTGAGGCGCTGAAGAAGCTCATCCCGTCGGGCCGGTTCGCCTATCCCGACGAGATCGCCGCTGCGGCTGTCTATCTCGCGTCCGATGCGGCGGGCATGGTCAACGGCGCCGACCTCGTCATCGACGGCGGCTACACCATCAAATAGCGCGCGACCACTGTGCAGAAGTCGACGACTGTGCGTCGAGATCTGCGCACGGGTTGTGTTCCGGCATCGGGCACGACCACCACGCAGACGTCGACGACTGTGCGTCGAGATCTGCACGCACGGTGATCGAAAGGGAATGTCGCCGTCGCCGCGGTGTGTTGTGCCCCGCATGCCCACTGGAATAGTGCTCATCCCCGATCTGCAGGCCGACAACCACGTCGACGACGTCATCGCGCAGGCCCGCGAGGTCTATGACCTGGGCGTCCGCCAGATCTGGCTGGCCCAACAGTTCGATCACGACGCCATATCGCTGGCCGGACTCGTCGGCGCCGCCATCCCCTGTCTCGGCGTCGGCACGTCCGTCGTGCCGATCAACCCGCGGCATCCGCTGGTGGTGGCGTCGCTGGCTCAGACGGCTCAGGCCGCGACGCACGGAAACTTCAGCCTGGGACTCGGCCTCGGGTCGCATGCTCCCGAAGAGCAGGCGTTCGGCACGGCGTGGCCGAATCCGGTCGGCAGGCTGCGCGAGCACCTTGCCGTGCTGCGGTCGATCTTCGACACCGGCGCCGTCGACTTTCACGGCGACGAGTTCACGGCGAGCCCCGAGTGGCCCGTTTCCGTCGCCGGCGGACGGCCCGTCCCGGTCTACGTTGCGGCCATGGGGCCCAAGGCGTTACGCGTCACCGGAGAGCTTGCCGACGGCACGCTGCCGCTGCTCGCCGGGCCACGCACCATCGGCGAGTTCATCGTGCCCACCATCGCCAAGGCCGCAGCCGAAGCGGGGCGGCCCGATCCGAAGGTCATCGCGGGAGTGCCCGTGCTCGTCACCGACGACGTCGACGCCGGACGCGCCATCGCAGCCGAACACCTCGGCTTCTACGCAGGGATTCCGTCGTATCAGAAGGTGATCGCCAGGGAGGGCGTGGAATCCATCGCCGACCTCGCGGCGGTGGGTTCGGCCGAGTCGGTACGCAACCAAGTGCGGCGCTACCTGGACGCCGGCGCGACGGACGTCGTGTTGAACCCGATCGATCGGTCGGACCGCGCTGCGGCGCGACTGATGTGGGAAGTGGCCGCGACGATCTGACGCGGCGACCACGCTGCGCCGACCACGCTGCAGAACTCGGCGAATGAACGCCGACATCTGCGAGGTGGTCGTGCACCGGCGCCCGAGCACAGCCGTCGTGCAGAACTCGGCGTACGAAGGATCAGCCGTAGAAGCGCGTAACCCGGCTGCGCAGCCGGTCGACCGCGGCTTCGAGCACGATCTTCTTGGCGCGCTTCATCAGGAATGCCGGGATGGGCGCCGACACGTCGATGATGATGTCGAACCGCACCTTGGTCTTGTCGCCCAAGCGGGTGAGGTTGTACTCGCCGTGCTGACCCCGCTGCTGGAACGTGTCCTTGGCGTCCCACACCACCCAGTCGCGGCCCCAGTGGTACTCCAGGATCTCCTTGTCGGTGACGCCCATGATCTTCAGCGTCGCCTTGACGTGGTGCGGACGACCGTCGGGGTGCCGGTCGAGCACCTCGGCGTGCCGGTGCACCGTCGACCACGACGGCACCTCCTCGATGTCGGCGAGGGCATCGAGGATCGCCTCGGGCGAGGCGTCGAACACGACTTCACGAGTCGCACGCACGGCCATGGAGCAAATCGTAACGCATACTCCGGCCTCGCGCAGTAGTTCGGACAGCTAATTCCACTTACCAGTCAATATCATCGATTGACGTGGTGGTTCGAGGCGGTGTTCCTACTGGTCCCGGCGGTGTGCGGGAGAAGCGGGGCGCCGGCGCGGCCTGTCGAACGCCGTCGACCGTGATGACCGT
This sequence comes from uncultured Actinomycetota bacterium, assembly GCA_963849055.1. GTDB lineage: Bacteria > Actinomycetota > Actinomycetes > Mycobacteriales > Mycobacteriaceae > Mycobacterium. Next base: position 521,958 of record CAWKFI010000004.1, on the reverse strand, counting down.
CGACCGTGCCTCGAGGTGCGCGTTCACGGCGGCCTCCGCCCACGACAGCACCGGCGTGACGCAGGCATCGGAACCGTCGAAGACCGCCGTCCACTCGTCGCGCGTCCGGCTCGCGAACCGCTCGGTGAAGATCGCCTTCATTTCGGGGTAGCGCGCCAGGTCGAACTGGTTGGGCACGTCGTCGGGCGTGAGTCCGAGCCCGCTGATCAACTGCGCGAAGAACTGCGGCTCGATGGCACCGACCGCCATGTATCCACCGTCGGACGTTTCATAGGTGCGGTAGTACGGTGCGCCGCCGTCGAGCAGGAATGACTCACGCTCATCCTTCAGCGACCCCGTCGCCTTCATGGTCCACATCATCTGCGCGAGGATGCTCACGCCGTCGACCATGGCGGCGTCGATGACCTGACCCTTGCCGGAGCGTTCCCGCTCGTAAAGCGCGGCGACGATGCCGAGCAGCACGAGCATGGAGCCACCGCCGAAGTCGGCGACCAGGTTCAGCGGCGCGACGGGCGGCCGGTCGCGGTAGCCGATCGCGCTGAGCGCACCGGTCTGCGACAGGTAGTTGATGTCGTGGCCCGCGGTCGTCGCCAGCGGGCCGTCCTGCCCCCAACCGGTGATGCGCGCGAAGATCAAGCGCTCGTTGACGGCCGCACAGTCGTCCGGGCCGATGCCGAGCCGTTCGCAGGTGCCGGGTCGGAAGCAGTCCAGCAGGACGTCGGCCTTGGCGGCCAACGCGAGCAGCGCCTCGGGATCCTTCTTGACGTCGAGGTCGACGACGCGCTTTCCCCGGTGCAACAGGTCGACGTCCTCCGCAGGCATCTGTAGCCCACCGGGCCTGCGCACCCGCACCACGTCGGCGCCCAGGTCGGCGAGGATCATCGCCGCGTGTGGTCCCGGTCCGATGCCGCCCAGCTCGATCACCCGTACCCCCGCCAGGGGTCCTGTATTCGTCACGGCGGCAAGGCTATCCGGTGCCGTCAGCCCTTCTTCACCTTGAGCACCTGCTTGCGCAGCCCGTCCGTGGCGGTCTCCATGCCGCCCTTCATCGTGCGCTTCAGGATGAAACCGGGCAGCGGCACCGACAGGTCGATGGCCATGTCGAACTTGACCTTCGTCTTTTCACCGTCGGGCGTCAGCGTGTAACTGGCGTCCTGCGCCTTCAGCTGACCCGCCGACACCAGCGTCCAACTCACCTTGCTCTCGGTCCAGGTGTACTCGATGACCTGCTCGTCGGTCAGACCCGCGGCCTTGATCGTCATCTTGGCCCGCTTGGGCCGTCCGTTGGGGTAGCTCTCGAGGATCTCGGAGCTTTGGTACTGCGGAGACCAGGTCGGTGTTGCCTCGACGTCCGCAATGACGTCGAGGATCTCCTCGGGCGTTGCTTCGATCACTACTTCGCGGGAGTCGCTGGTTGCCATGCCGCGACAGTAGCCAGCGGCCGGTGGGTCGTGCGCGGTTTCGACACCCGAACGTCATTCGGCGGTCCGCTGCGCCGTTCACCTGACAGTGGGAACATCACCGACGTGGCCACCGACAATCCGCAGACCATCGCCTACCCCGCGCCCGGCGCCCGCCCCCTTCGGCGCGACGGCGACACCCTGGCACCGCATGTCATCGTCCTGTTCGGCGCCACCGGCGACCTTGCCAAGCGCAAGCTCCTGCCGGGTATGGCCTATTTGGTGCAGTCCGCTCTGGCGCCGAAGATCCGGGTGGTCGGCACGTCGTTGGAGGATCTGACCGACGACGAGTTCCGCGCGTTGACCAAGGAGGCCGTCAACGCGTTCGGCAACCACGAGCTGACCGACGAGCAGTGGACGGCGTTCGCCAGCCGGATCTCCTACGTGCCGCAGGGCGCGGGACCGGAAGCGCTGGCCGAAGCCGTTGCCGACGCCGAGGCCGAGCTCGGTCAGGACGTGCAACGGCTGCACTACCTTTCGGTTCCGCCGAAGGCCGCCAGGGCCGTCATCACGATGCTCAAGGAGGCCAAGCTGGTTGAGCGTTCGCGGGTGGTGATGGAGAAGCCGTTCGGCACCGACCTGGCCAGCGCCATCGAGCTCAACGACTTCGTGCACGAGACGTTCCGTGAGCGGCAGATCTTCCGCATCGACCACTTCCTCGGCAAGGAGGCCGCGCAGAACATCCTGGCGTTCAGGTTCGCGAACGGGCTCTTCGAGCCGATCTGGAATCGCAACTTCATCGACCACATCCAGATCGACATCCCCGAGACGCTCGGCCTGGACCAACGGGCCAACTTCTACGAGAGCACCGGCGCCTTCAAGGACATGGTGGTCACCCACCTGTTTCAGGTCATGGCGTTCGTCGTGATGGAACCGCCGACCGCGCTGGAGCCCCGCGCCATCAGCGAGGAGAAGAACAAGGTCTTCCGCTCGATGCTGCCGATCCACTGCAACGACGTCGTACGCGGCCAGTACAACGGGTACCGGGATGAGGAAGGCGTGGCACGGGATTCCGACACCGAGACGTTCATCGCGCTCAAGGTCGGCATCGACAACTGGCGGTGGGCGGGCGTCCCGATCTACCTGCGCACGGGCAAGAAGATGGCCGAGGGCATGCGGATCATCTCGATCGCCTTCAAGGAGGCGCCGCGCACCATGTTCCCGGCCGGCTCGGGCGTCGGCTCCCAGGGTCCGGATCACCTGACGTTCGATCTGGCCGACGCGTCCAAGGTGTCGCTGTCCTTCTACGGCAAGCGGCCCGGTCCTGGCATGAAGCTCGACAAGATGTCCATGCAGTTCTCGACCCAGGAGACCGCCCAGTTGGGTGACGTGCTGGAGGCGTACGAACGCCTGATCCTCGACGCCATGCGCGGTGACCACACCCTGTTCACCACCGCCGAGGGCATCGAATCATTGTGGGAGCGCTCGGTACAACTACTGGACGACCCGCCGCCGGTGAAACTCTATCCGCCAGGAACGTGGGGCCCCAACGCGATTCATCAGCTGATCGCGCCGAACGCGTGGCGGCTGCCGTTCGAGCGGGCGTGGCGGGAGAAGAAGTAGCTCACGGCGGTAGGCTCGAGAACCATGAGCGATGCAGTGGACCCGACGGTCCCGCCGAGCGGTACGGGTTGCGTCGAGTGCGATGCGGTCGACGGGTGGTGGGTGCACCTGCGGCGGTGCGCGGCGTGCGGACACGTCGGTTGTTGCGACGACTCGCTGGCCCGGCATGCCGCAGCGCACTGGCGCGCGACGGGGCATCCGATCATCCGGTCATTCGAGCCCGGTGAGGACTGGTTCTGGGACTACGAGTCCAACCAGTACTACGACGGTCCGGAATTGGCTGCGCCGCAGAATCATCCGGTCGATCAGACCGTTCCTGGTCCGCGCGAGCGGGTGCCCGGTGACTGGATGGAGCAGCTCCAGCACCGAGGTAGTTGAGCCGCCGTGGCGAAGGCCGGCGGTGACAGCACGCTCACGGTGCTGGTCGCCTTCGGCGCGAATCTCGCGATCGCCGTGGCGAAGACGGCCGCCGCCGTGGTGTCCGGTTCGGCATCGATGAGCGCGGAGGCCGCGCACTCCTGGGCGGACACCGGCAACGAGGTCTTCCTGCTCATCGCGAACCGGCGGGGAGGTCGGGCCGCCGATGAGCGTCGCCCGTTGGGTTACGGCCGCGAGGTCTACGTGTGGTCGCTGCTCGCCGCGGTCGGCCTGTTCGTGGTCGGTGCTGCCGTCTCGATCTGGCGCGGTGTCACCGAGTTGCTGCACGGCGCCGAGGGCGGCGAGGACTACCGGCTGGCGTATCTGGTGCTGGCCATCGCCTTCGTACTCGAGAGCACGTCACTGCTGCAGGCCGTCCGCCAACTCCGCGGTGAGGCACGCAAATTCGAGAGCGACGTGCTCGACTATGCGCTTCAGACGTCGGACCCGACGGTTCGTGCCGTATTCGCCGAGGACAGCGCCGCGCTGGTCGGCATCGTCATCGCGTTCCTCGGCATCCTGCTGCACCAGCTGACTGGTGACGTGCAGTGGGACGCCGCGGGCTCGATTCTGGTCGGGCTGCTGCTCGGGGTCGTGGCGGTGCTGCTCATCGATCGCAACCGGCTATTCCTCACCGGTGAACCGGGCTCACCGCGGATCCACGATGCGCTCGTCGCGCGCCTGAGCGAGTTCCCGGAGGTCGCCTCGGTCCGCTTTCTGCGTCCCGAATTCATCGGATCCCAGCAGCTTTTCGTCATCGCGAGCGTCGACCTGGTGGGTGACAGCGTGGAGTCGTCGGTGGCGAAGACGCTGCGGACGTTGGAGCATCGTCTCGAGGAGGACCCGTACGTCGCCGAGGCCGTGCTGACGGTTTCCGAACCCGACGAACCGGGTATTACTCCGGCCGTGAGTGGTAGACGACCACCGGAGACCACAGAGTCGGACTCCGGGCCCGACGAGGGCAACGACGTGCAGAGCGATCCGGCCAAGGGCACCGAGGACCGGTCGGACTGGACCGACGAGGGCGGCGCGACGGCGGAGGGCCCTGCCGACGAGGGCGATCAGACGCAGTAGTCGCCCGTCGCCTACTGCTCTCCTCGCCGACACTGCTAAACAGATCGCGATTCATCGACGAATCGCGATCTAACCGCGGCGACTAGAAGGGTCGGCAGCCCCAATCTCTGGACCATCGCCTACCTACCCGGCTTAGCCCATGAAGAGCGCCTTGCGGAGGTTGTCGGGTAGCGGGTCGACGGCGGTGCGGATTGGGATATCCGCCCTTATCTTCACGCTGCAGTCGCCGCGCGCGTATCGCAAACGAATCTATCTAAGCCCCAACCGATCTGAGCTTTGACATGGCGGTCAAAATAACCGCCGATGGCGACGAACCTAGTTGGGTGACGGTGGTGGTTTTGGTTGGTATGGGGTGTACCACCACCAGTCGGCGCGCTCCCCGGTAGGCCCCTTGCAGGGTGGGACGTCGGGTGGGGGTTTTGTGGGCGGGCGGGCGAGTGATCCCCCGCTCATGGGTCGGCCGCGTTGGTCGGTGACGACGAGATCCTGGGCGGGTCCAGTGATGGTGATGACGCCACGATGATGCGCCCGATGGTGGTAAGGACAGACCAACACCAGGTTCTCTAATTCGGTGAGTCCGCCGTCCTCCCAATGCTGGATGTGATGAGCGTGCAGACCACGCGTCGCTCCACAACCCGGCACCACGCAGCAGCGGTCGCGGTGCTCCAGTGCGCGGCGCAGCCGGCGGCTGATCTGGCGGGTGTCGCGCCCGGAGCCGATGACTTGGCCGTCGCGTTCGAACCAGACTTCGCAGGTCGCGTCACAGGTCAGGTATTGGCGGTCTGAGTCCGTGAGTAGCGGACCCAGATGTAGTGCCGCGATGCGGCTCTCGAGGTCGACGTGCACGACCACGGTGGTGTGCTGCCCGTGCGGGCGGCGCGCGACGTCGGCGTCCCAGCCGGCTGTGACCACGCTCATGATCGCATCGACGGTGTTCGGGAACGGCGGCGCCTGCTCGGACACTGCGTCTTTGTCTGGTCGGCGTAGCCGTCGGTATCACGGTCATCGTCGGCGTCGTGGTCGCGTTTCCAGTCGGTGATCAGCGCGTCGCGATGCGAGTCCACGGCCGCATCGAAGATCGCGGCCTCGTCGTGCGGCAGGGTGAGCCGATAGGTGGTGGACTGCTCGTCGGAGGTCTTGCTGAACGACCGCGGCGGTTCCGGCCGCGGCGGCGGCGCCTCGTCCTCATCGTCCTCGTCGTCGGATTCGTCTGCGGGTTCGGGTCGCGGTTCCAGCTTGACCGCCTTGCGCAACTGGGTGACCGTCGAGACCGCGACCATCGGCGCGTAGTGCTCGTCGGATCCGTCGGCCGCGTGCTCGGCGATCACCCCGACCTGATCGAGTGAGAACCGGCCCTCCCGCATGCCTTGGGCGCAGCGGGGGAACTCCGTCCAACCGGCGGGCAACCTTCACGATCTTTTCCGCCGTGTGCGGTGACACCCCGGTCATCCACGCCACCAACGCCGGAACCGACCGGCAACCCGTAGCACCCCACAACCCGTCGCGGTCGATCTCGGCGACGATCTCCACGAGCTGACCGTCGATCGCGTTGCGCTGACCGATCAACTCCGACACCTCGTCCAACAACACATCAATCCGCTTGGCAGAGTTCACCTCAGGAGCGAAAGACTCTGCCGCCGAAGACATACCACCATCAAAGCAGAAGGCACCGACAAGTCCCGGCGGCCCAAAACCGGCCGCGATTCATCGACGAATCGCGATCCCCCAGCAGTTTCGAGAGTGGGTGAGGGGCCTAGCTCGCGTCGGCCAGCGCCTGTTGCGCCGCGTTGTAGCCGGGGACGAAGGTGATGCCCGGCCCGCCGTGACAGCCGGCGCTGCCGAGATACAGACCCTCGATCGGAATCGGTTGATCGACATAGCCCTTCGGGCCGGGCCGGTTGATGCCGATCTGGTCGGGATGGATCAGTCCGTGGCAGTAGTCGCCGCCGGGAGCGCCGAACATGGTGCCCATGTGCTTGGGCGTGAACGTCGTGTGGCGGATGATCAGGTCTTCGAAGTTCGGGGCGAGCCGGTTGATCTTCTCGATGACGCGCCGACCCATCTCGACCTTCATCTCGCCGTAGCTCGATTGCGTCTCCTCGACCGGGAACCACAGCGAGAACGCCGAAGCCGCATGCTTGCCCGGGGGTGCAAGGCCGGGATCGTTGACCGACGGGATCTGCAACGCGATCGCCGGATCGGCAGGCACGATGCCGCGCCGGCAGTCCTCCCATTGCCGTTGCAGCTCTTCGGGAGTGCTGAAGATCCCGATGTTCGACTGCATGCCGGGGTCGTTGAGCAATTCGTAGGGCGCCGCGAATTCCGGTATGCCGTCGAGCGCGAAGTGCATCTGCAGATAGCTGCCCCGATGGTCGATGCGGGAGAACCGCTCGCGGACGTCGTTCGGCACTACGGCAGGAGCAAGCAGCTGAGTGAGCGTGAAGTCCGGTGCCACCGCGGAGATGACGACGGGCGCGGTGATGGTCGAACCGTCCTCGAGCCGGACACCGCTCACGCGACCCGTCGGCGACGAGGATCTCCTCCACCTTGGCCCGCAGCCGCAGCTCTCCCCCCTTCGACGTGAACTCGTCACAGAGGTGGGACGTCAAGGCCCCGATGCCGCCGCGCAACTTCTTGACCAGCAGCGCATTCTCGTCGGGCACGGCGAACCCGTAGGCCAACGCCGCCGCGGTGCCGGGCGTGGCGGGCCCGCGGTACGTCGTGTTGACGGCGAGCAGCGAGAGCATCCCGCGCAGGGCGCCGTGCTTCTCCTTGTCCGGTAGGTAGCGGTCGAGCACGTCGGTGACCGACCCGAACAGCATGTCGGTAATCGTCGAACGTTCGAATTCGTTTGTCGCACAGGCATACATCTCGTCGATCGACTTCGGCGGTTGACCCGCGTCGAACCGGCCCAGCGCCCGGGTCGGCGCCTGACACCACGCCATGAGTCCGGCCATCCCGTTCACTGCCTCGGCGCCGTGCACCTCGTTGATGTGCATCATGAGCTTCATCGGATCGGTGTAGTAGACGAGGGGTTCATCGCCAACGCCGCGCAGCGATACCGACATCACGTCGAGATCGACGGTGGGTAGCGCGTCCAGGCCGAGCTCGCGGCTCACCACGGCCGACGTCGGAATCTGGACCGAACCGGCGATCTCGAATTGGAAGCCGTCGAACAACTCGACGGTGGACGCCATTCCACCCGCGTACAGCTTCGAGTCCAGGCACACGGTGCGCAGCCCGGCACGTTGCAGAAGCGTGGCAGCGGTCAATCCGTTGTGCCCCGCACCAATCACGATCGCGTCATAGTCCGCCATCAACCGAGGCTGGCACGCCACCCTAGTTTTGTCAATATTGACGAAACTTCGTCAGGCCTTGTCGCCGATCCCGGATGCCAGCGAGTCCAACGCGGTTCGGCACAGCCGCGCCAACTCGGGCAGCGACCGGTCGTCGGACAGCATCCACACCTCCATCGCGCCGAATACGGCCGCGGCGATGCACCGCGCCGTCACCGTGATCCGCAACCGTGCGTCGGTGCCCGGCGCGGGCGGCTCGCCGCGGGTGAGGTATTCCTCGACCGCCTCGGCGAAGTCGGCCTCCACCTGCCGGATGTGGCGCACGATCCGGCCCGGCTCGAGTTCGCGGGCCCGCAGTTCGGCGATCTTCGGCACGGCCTCGGCGTCGTACGGGGCCGACATCACGGCCGCGTGCACCGCCTCGATCAGCGGCTCATCACCCGTGTGGTCGGCCAATGCGGTGCGGAACCACTGCAGTCCCGCGTCGTAGTCGGGGAACAGCAGGTCGTGCTTCGACGTGAAGTGCCGGTAGAAGGTGCGCAGCGAGACCCCGGCGTCGGCGGCGATCTGCTCGGCCGACGTCTCCTCGACGCCCTGCGCCAGGAAGCGGACCAACGCCGCTTGACGCAGCGCATCCCGGGTTCGCTCACTGCGCGCGGTCTGCGCAGGTCGCACCATGTGGGTAACGTACTCCCAGCGTCAATGCCGGGGGCAAACTAGCCGATGCCGATACCGCCTTCGACGCCGAACCTGCCGCCGTCGTCGTGATTCGGGCACGAAACGTCGACGTAAACCGTCGTGAAGGTCGTTGGTGGACCTGCCGAATGGTCGGGGTTGTGGATCCCGTTGACCGAGCACTGCGAGAGCGGGACGCTGCTGACACCGCTGACCCAGTTGATCTCGACGTTGTAGCCCTGTTCGGTCAGGTCATCGATGACCGCACGTGCCGACTCACTACCCGGGTCCGCGGCCGCGACCGGCGCCGACCCGATCGCCGCGACGGCGGCGAGCAGCATCGGCGCGAACCATTTGCGCATCGGCGACACGTCTCCGATGATCCTCCGGCGGCGGAGGAGAAACCGTCATCTCGGCAGTTTCGACTCGATCTCGTCGGCGATGGCGGAGGCCTGGGTGACGGCCGTCGGCTGCGCCGGCTTGCATGCCTGGATGTCCAGGATCACGTTGGCGGCGACGGCGAGGGCACGCTGGCACGACCTGGTCTGGTCGCCGCTGCCCCGGGTGAACGGCATCGACAGCTCGGTGTCCGACTTGGTCAGATCACCGCTGAACCACGCGGGCAGCGGCTGGTCGTTGAGCCTGATGTTGACGTGGTGGTTGGTGCACTTCGACCACCGGTCCGCCGATTGGTCGAAGAATTCGCGCGCCGCGTCCGCTGTGCGGTACGAGACGACGGATTGCACGACGAGGCTGTCCCACTGGTCGGTGTCGGGTGATCGAAACAATTGTTGGCGCAACGACTTCCAGTGGCTGGGGTCGTAGATCGGAGCCTCGTTGACCTGCCACACGCCCAGGCAGTTGAGGTTGGGGAGCAGATTGCGGTGATCACCCATCTGCGTGGCCACCGGATGCGCGGCCATCGCCGTCGTTCCCATGACGCCGTTGACGTCGCCGGCGCTGAGCAGCAGCCCGTCGAGCGCGGAGTCAGGAACCGCCTTCGGTGGCTGCGACGCGCCCGCCGCAGCCCCTCCCGCACAGCCCGAAAGGACGAAGCTCAGCGCGAGCGCACCGATGAAGGGCGTCTTCACGCTAGGCGTGCGTTCCCGCAGCGGCGCATGCCTCCTGGGCGCGGGTGGCGTCGTTGTTCATCTCGTTCGCCGTGGTGTTCAGGCTGTCGCCGGGGATGCGCAACCCCATCTTGACCAGCAGCTTGGTCGCGTCCAGCGACCAACTCCGCATCGGATTCGCGATCTCCGGCTGCAATCCTGGCGTGTTCGCCGCTTCCATCGCCAGGGCGGCGCCCTGTCGCAACGCGGTCCGGCCGGTCACATTGCTGCTGTCCACGGCAGGATCCGAATAGCTGGAACCCTCGATCGCGTCGGCGAAGTCACCGTAGTAGGTAGAGGCGCCGTCCAACACGACGCCGAACTGGCCGCACGCCGCGACGGCTGCGGGCGTGGCGTCGTCCGACGTCGGTGCCGCGGCCACCTGCACCTGCACCGGCGACCCGGGATTGGCCGCCAGGTCGTCATCGGCGGATGCCATTGCACTGCAGGCAATTCCCACGCAGGAGCTGATGAATACCGCGGCCACGGCTCGCTGGCACATACGTGATGACCTCAACGGTTCCTCCAAGTCAGTCGGTTTCCCAAGCGCGCTTTGCTGAACCGGCGGCCTGCCGGCCATCGGAACGATCTCGCGCAATATCACCGGCAGGTCCAGAAGGCACTCGGCACGACAACCGTCAGCCCACTAGATGTCCAAAGGGTGAACGAATCACCAACTCCCGATTTCCATCGGCCGTCGAGTGAGCGTCTTACTTGCTGGTGGCGCTGTGACCTCGAGATCCATTGTGGCGGAAGCATGTCCACTATCGCATTTTCTGTGAGACGCCTGTCACAACGATCGATCCAGACGCCCACTCGATGGGAATGCGGCGTGAGTCGTTCGCCGTCCGTTCACCGTTTGGCAACCCGGCCAATACATGCTCCGACGCGACAGATTCGTTGGATCCGCTTGGATTCCGACCACGAGAGGCGCCATTACAACCATGTTGAACCGTTTTGCCATGCTGGCAGCTGTCTGCATCGCGATCCCGGTCGGGACCGCGCCCCTCGCGTTGGCCGACCCCCCACCGCCTCCCGACCCCGCAGTGCAGCCGGTCGGCGCCACCAACCCGCTGCCGCCCGAAGGTGCCGTTCCCTCGGCCCCCGCGGGCGTGCTGGACACCCCCGACGGCTGGCACCTTTCGGTCGTCGGAAGCAATGAGACACAGCTTCCGGTCGCACCGTTGACCACGGCCATCTCGTCGCGCGAATACCTGGTGGCCGGCACCTTCACCGGGACCATCACCGGCGGCGGCAAGACCAAGCTGACCGGCGGAACGATGGAGGCCGGCGAGCAGATCGGCTGCGGCATCATCTCCGACGAGACCGAGATCAACCCCGGCGCCAGCTTTACGCCCGGCATCGGAATTCCGTTCACCGGCAACGCAACCGGCGCATTCGGCATCAGCCTGCAGGGCAAGGTCTACCTGAAGCCCGGCACCGTCACCACCGTCGCCATCGACAAGAAGAAGTTCAAGGGCACCTCGACGCGGATCACGATCACCGGCGTCCGCATCAAGACCGACCAGTGCGCCGGTCAGTCGTTCATCCGCTCGTACGCCACGCTGACGAGCTCGACCGACAACACCGACGACGTCATCACGTACCTCGGCGTCACCAAAGCCGTCTGACCACGTCGACCTCGAACGAGAGAATGAGATGTTGAATCGTTTTGCCACACTGGCTGCAGTCTGCATGCTGATCCCGGTCGGGACCGCGCCCGTCGCGCTGGCGGATCCTCCGCCGGATCCCGCGGTGGCGCCCGCCGCGGACGCCGGCCCCCCGCCGGACAACGGAGTGGTCGCGTCGGCCGAGCCGGGCGTCGTAACCACCCCGGACGGCTGGACACTAACGGTCGTCGCCTCCAACGAGACCCAGCTGCCCGTTGCGCCGCTGACCACCGCGGTGTCGTCGCGCGAGTATCTGGTGGGCGGCACGTTCAGCGGGACCGTCTCCGGCAAGGGCAAGACGACCCTGGCCGGCGGCACGCTGGAGGCCGGCTACCAGATCGGCTGCGGCATCGAACTCGGCCAGGTCAGGTTGATCGGCTCCGTCGGCGTCGGGACCTCGGGCTCGTCACTTACCGGTGGTCTCGTCCCCACGGGGGTGACCTTCCCGATCTCGGGCACCATCGAGATCCACGCCAAGCCGGGCACCGTGTCCACCGTGACGGTGGACAAGAAGGAGTTCAAGGCCGCACCGGTGCGCGTCACGCTGAAGGACACGCACATCAAGGTCGACGGCTGCGTCGGACAGTCCTTCCTGCGGTCCTACGCGACGCTGACCAGCTCGACGACCGACACCGATGACGTCGTCGCGTACTACGGCGTGACGAAGGCCGTCTGACGCATGGCGGTTGCCAGGAAAGCGCACGTCGCGGCGTTCGGCATGCTGGCCCTCGCGGCGGCGGTCGCCTTCCCGGCGACCGCCGTTGCGGATCCGCCTGCGCCGGAACCCATTCCGCTGCCTGCGGATCCCGGGCTGCCACCGCCGCCTCCGGTCGGGCCGACGGTGCCGGTCATCGGCACGAATCTCGGGCCCGGCGGGCTCGGGGTGCTGGCGCAAGCAGGACAGGATCCCGTCCCGGGTGCGCTCGGCGCGCCCGCGATCACGGGCCTGGATGCGGCGTCGGTGTTGGGACAGGCTCCGGTTCCGTCGGCGCCGGGTGCGGGTCCGGGGGCACCACCGAACCTGAACGTGTTCAACAACGCCTACGGCGCCGGAGCATTGAACGACGTGCCTGCGGCGCCCGGCCAGGGCACGCAGTTCGACGTGGCACCCGGCCAGGAGAACGCGGACGTCTCCCGCAGGGAGTGGCTGGGCCGCTACATCGACCTGTACCGCGCCGGCGACCTGAAGGGCGGGCTGCTCGGCCAGATGCCGCAGGAACAACTCGGCGAGCCACTGCCGGGTACCGCGCCGCCGCCCGGGACCAACGTTCCGCCGGGGCTGGTGCAGTTCCTGCCGGATCCGGCGGCGCCGGTGCCGCCTCCGCCCGGCTGATCGACTGAACCATTCGCGCCCATCGGCAGCGCCGGTGGGCGCGAATTTCGTCGTTAGTCGAACAGTGGTCTAGCTGCTCAGCCCGGCCAACTCCCTGCGTGCAACGCGTTCGACGAACAGGGGTACGTAGTCCCGAATGGGGCTGCCCTCGAACCGGGCGTGACAGGAAGTCACGACGGCGGCCACCTCATCAGTGGGGACCGCAGGATATTTCTCAGCGAGTCGCTCGACCAACTGGTCGATGATCGTCTGTTCACTCAACTCGATCACAACCACTACGTTCCTCCGCCGTTCACCGGCGCGTCAACTCAATCGACGAACTTCACAGCGGCTTGACATTGCGGTGTCGGTAGTGACATCGGTGCTGTCTGTTGTCATCTCGCGTGCGTGGTGAATGCACGATGGCGTCTTTGGTCTGGCGCAGCCGGTGTCACGCCGGGGCCGTGGCGCTGAAGTATGCCAGGGCGCCGGAGCTTTGCAGGCGATCGACTGCCAGTCCTGCGTCGCTGAGCCAGTCTCGTAGGTCGTCGACGGTTCCGCCGGCGCCAAAGACTCCTGTCCGCCGAAACGCGCGGATCACCAGATCCTGACGCGCCCCGGCACCACGCACCACCGAGTCACCGACCAGCCGGCCGCCCGGCTTGAGGCAGCGCGTGATCTCACGGACGGCGGCCGCCGGGTCGGGCAGACAGTGCAGGCCGTTGAAGGTCACGCACAAGTCGAACTCGTTGTCGTCGAACGGCATCCGCGTGATGTCGGCCTCGGTGAACTCGATGTCGTGGCGGCCGAGGTCGGCTGCTCGACGCCGCGCGCGGGCGAGCATGTCGGTAGAGATGTCGGCGGCAACGTACCGCACGCGCTGGCCGGAACGCAGGCCCCGCAGTGCCAGCCCGCCGCCGCACGGAACGTCGAGGACCGACGAGCCGTCGGGCAGGTCGGCGAGCATGCGGATGTTGTCGTAGAGAATGCGCGTATCAGTGGCCCACAGCGCCAGTCCGGCTGGTCTGGCCAACCACTCGCGTTCCGCTGCGAAGTCGTAGGCGCCGCCGCCGATCCGGTCCACGAAGGTCCGCCCACCCCAGATCGAGCGCTGCTCTGCCATGACCTCACTCTCGCGCCGTACCGAATGGCTGTCAACGAGTCAGCCAGTCCTCCAGCGCGGGTTGCTATCTCGCGTGCGCGTCGAAGAACTGCCAGGATGCGAACGAGGCGTTGGTCGTATGCGTGGTGGATCCGACGTCCGCGAGGACGTCCGGAGCGCTGGGCCAGGTATGCCCACCACCGTCGACGCTGAGGAGCACCACCGCCGTGCCGGCCGCACACGGCGCCGACGTCGAGCGGCGCGTGGCGGTGCCGTCACCGGTGCTGGGCAGCACGTCCTGCACCGGACCGTCCTGGCACCCATCGGCTTGGCGCCAGCGCTCGGACATCGCAGTCGCGGACAGGACGTCGCTGGCCCCGCCGCGCCCCGTCATCGGGCCACCGTTGAACGGGACGATCGGATCGGCGGTCCCGTGGAACTGGAGCACCGACACCGGCCGGGATGGATTGCACGGCACGTCCGCGCCGAGCGTCCCGCCGACGGGAGCGATGGCCGCGACGAGGTCGGCGCGATCACACGCCAGTCGGTTGGCCATGAACGCGCCGGCCGACAGGCCCGTGGCGAAGACGCGGCCCGGAGCGATGCCGAACTCGGCGACGAGTTTGCCGATCAAGGCCGAGAGGAAGCCGACGTCGTCGACTCCTCGCCGATCGGGCGTCGACGCGCCGCGGCCGTCGGCCCAACTCATGTCGATGCCGTCGGGATAGACCGCAACGAATCCATACGTGTCGGCGACGGCGTCGTAGTTCGTCAGCGCCGCCTGCGCAGTGCCCGTGGCACCAGCGGCGTGCAGGTTCACCACGAGACCCGACGGATGCTCGACACCGGCCGGCACGTGCACGGTGTACGTGCGGGCCAGTCCCCCGAAGTCGAACTTGGCCGACGGCAGCGGACTCGCCGACGCCACCGATCCTGGGGCGAGGCAAACGGTTACACACGTGAGGCCCGCCAGCGCCAGCCGGCCGCAACGTCCACTGATGGGGAGCATTCGCGGATGTTATGCAGCCCGAGCAAACACCACGCGAACGGGAAGCATCCGTGGCGCGCTCAAACCTTGGCGGTCACCACGCCGGCGAGGTCGAGTTCGTCGGCCAGCGCGCGCGCCGTGTCCAACAGGGTCGGCAGAGCGGCACCGACCAGCAACTCGGTCATGCGCGTGGAGGGGCCGGACACCGAGATCGCCGCGCGCGCCGGCTCGCCGGGGATGGTGACGGCGACGCAGCGGACGCCGACTTCCTGCTCCTCCTCGTCGAGGGCGTAGCCGTTCTCGCGAATGCGGCTGAGCTCGTCCTGCATGGCCTCGAGCGTCGTGATGGTGTGCGTCGTCCTGGCCGCTAGCCCGGAGCGGCGCAAGATCTCGGTCGCACGGTCGGGCGGCATCGCGGCGAGCATCGCCTTGCCGACCGCGGTGCAGTGTATCCCCGCCCGGCGGCCGACCTCGGTGAACATCCGCATCGCGTGCAGGCCGGGAACCTGTGCGGCATAGACGATCTCGTCGCCGTCGAGCAGGGCGAGGTTGGCGCTCTCGCCGACGGCGTCGACGAGCCGCCGAAGGTGCGGCGTCGCCCACGTCCCGATCAACCGGGCTGCACCCTCGCCCAGCCGTACCAGGCGTGGGCCGAGGGCATATGCGCGTGACGGTTCCTGACGCACGTAGCCGAGGTCGACGAGTGTGCGGACCAGTCGGTGAATGGTGGGCACGGGCAAGCCGGAGCGGTGCGCAAGTTCGGACAGCGTCACGATGCCGCCCAGGTCGGCCATCGTCTCCAGCAGCTCGAAGACGCGCGCGATGGATTGCACACCGCCGGTCGAGCGTTCGGCGCTCCGTTCCAGCTTCTCCATCGGACCTCGATCCCATTGACTGCATACAGAATACCGCCTACTGTAGTCCACATCGCAAGAACGAAACTCCACGATACGAAAGAAGGCCAGCGTGACCCACGGTCTCCGCTACCTGGCGAACTGCTCGATCCTGTTCACCGAGATGCCGCTGCTACAGCGGCCGGCCGCGGCGAAGGCCGCCGGGTTCGACGCTGTGGAATTCTGGTGGCCCTTCCCCACCGCGGTGCCCGCAACCAGCGACGTTGACGCGTTCACGCGGGCGATCAGCGACGCCGGCGTCGACCTCATCGGCCTGAACTTCTTCGCAGGCGACCTGGCCGGACCCGACTGCGGCGTGCTGTCCATCCCCGCGCGCTCGGCAGAGTTCCGGGACAACATCGACGTCGCACTGGGCATCGGCACCGAGTTGGGCGTGCAGGCCTTCAACGCGCTGTACGGCAACCGCGTCGACGGCGTGCCGCCGCAAGAGCAGGACGAGCTGGCCGTCGAGAACCTCGGTTACGCGGCGAAGGCCGCATCGGGTATCGGCGCGACCGTGTTCATCGAGCCGATCAGCGGGCCCAAGCCGTATCCGTTGCGCACCGCCGCGGACGTCGCCGCAGTGATCGGGCGGGTCAAGGCCGCAGGCCACGACAACGTCGGATTCCTTTGCGACCTCTACCATCTGGCCGCGAACGGCGAAGACCTCGACGCGGTAATAGACCAGTACGCCGCGGGCATCGCCCACGTACAGATCGCGGACGCACCCGGTCGCGGCGAGCCGGGCACCGGCGAGATCGACATCGACCGACACCTCAGCCGCATCGAGGCCGCCGGCTACCGCGGCTGGGTCGGCCTCGAGTACAAGCCGACCACCCCCACCACCGACGAAAGCCTCGCGTGGCTCCCGCGCGAGCGCCGCAGTGCGACCACCGCACAGCACTGACGAACAGCACGGACGAAAGGACCCCAAACACATGACCACCATTGCCTTCATCGGTCTCGGCATCATGGGCAAGCCCATGGCGATCAACCTCGTCGACGCCGGATTCGACGTCGTCGGATTCAACCTCGTCCAGCCTCCGATCGACGCGCTCGTCGCGGCGGGCGGGCGCGGCGCGTCCAGCATCGCCGAAGCCGTCAAGGACGCCGACGTGATCGCCACGATGGTGCCCGACTCCCCCGACGTCGAGGAAGTCCTCTCCGGAACCGACGGGGTGTTCGCCAATGCCAGGGAGAACGCCCTGATCATCGACTTCTCGTCGATCCGGCCGGACGTGTCGGCGCGGCTGGCGACTGAAGCCGAGGAGCGCGGTTTTCGCATCCTGGACGCCCCGGTGTCCGGCGGCGAGCAGGGCGCGATCGACGGCATCCTCTCGATCATGGTCGGCGGTACCCCCGAGAACTTCGCCGCCGCCGAGCAGATCCTGAACGTCGTCGGCAAGACCGTCGCCCTGGTCGGCCCTGCCGGATCCGGACAGACCGTCAAGGCGGCCAACCAACTCATCGTGGCAGGCACCATCGAGCTCGTCGCCGAGGCCATCGTGTTCCTCGAGGCGTACGGCGTCGACACCGAGGCCGCGATCAAGGTGCTGGCAGGCGGCCTCGCCGGCAACGCCATCCTGCAGCGCAAGGCCGCAGGAATGCTGGCGCGCGACTTCACCCCCGGTTTCCGAATCGCGCTGCACGACAAGGACATGGGCATCGTCACCGCGGCCGCCAGGCAGGCCGGCGTCGTCATCCCGCTCGGCGCGGTGGTCGCGCAGTTGATCGCCTCGCTGAAGGCGCAGGGCGACGGAGGCCTCGACCACAGCGCGCTGCTCAAGCTCGTCGAGCAGCTTTCCGGCCGTAGCAAGTAGTTCACAGAACAGGAGATAGAGCCATGCCCCGTATGCGTGCAGTCGACGCGGCCGTCGCGATCCTGCAGGCCGAGGGCGTCGCCGACGTCTTCGGGCTGCCCGGCGCCGCCATCAATCCCTTCTACTCGGCGCTGCAGCGCAACGGCAGCATCCGCCACACGCTGGCCAGGCACGTCGAGGGCGCCTCGCACATGGCCGAGGGCTACACCCGGGCCAAGGCCGGCAACATCGGGGTGTGCATCGGCACGTCCGGTCCCGCTGGCACCGACATGATCACGGGTCTGTATTCGGCTGCCGCCGACTCGATCCCGATTCTGTGCATCACCGGGCAGGCACCGGTGGCCCGGCTGCACAAGGAGGACTTCCAGGCCGTCGACATCGCCTCCATCGCAAAGCCTTTGACGAAGATGGCCGTGACGGTCATGGAGCCGGCGCAGGTGCCGGGGACGTTTCAGCAGGCGTTCCACCTGATGCGGTCGGGGCGGCCGGGTCCCGTGCTCATCGACCTGCCGGTCGACGTGCAGGTGGCCGAGATCGAGTTCGACATCGACACGTATCAGCCTCTGCCGGTGTACAAGCCGACCGCCAGCCGGGCCCAGGCCGAGAAGGCGATCGACATGCTGATCGCGGCGCACCGGCCGCTGATCGTCGCCGGCGGCGGCATCGTCAACGCCGACGCGGCCGAGCTGCTTGTCGAGTTCGCCGAGATCACCGGCGTGCCCGTCGTTCCCACGCTGATGGGCTGGGGCACCATCCCCGACGACCATCCGCTCATGGCGGGGATGGCGGGGCTGCAGACCGCGCACCGCTACGGCAACGCGACCATGCTGGCGTCGGACTTCGTGTTCGGCATCGGCAACCGGTGGGCCAACCGGCACACCGGCGGGCTCGAAACCTACCGTGCGGGACGCACATTCGTGCACGTCGACATCGAACCGACGCAGATCGGCAGGGTCTTTCCCGCCGACTACGGCATCGTGTCCGATGCCGGGGCCGCACTCGAGTTGTTCGTCGACGTGGCCCGTCAGCGCAAGGCGGCGGGCACGCTGCCCGACCGCAGTGCCTGGGCGGAGGAGTGCGCCGAGCGGAAGCGGACGCTGCACCGCAAGACGCACTTCGACAACGTGCCGGTCAAGCCGCAGCGGGTGTACGAGGAGATGAACCGCACGTTCGGCCCGGAAACCCGCTACGTCACGACGATCGGGCTGTCCCAGATCGCGGCCGCGCAGTTCCTCCACGTGTACAAGCCTCGGCATTGGATCAACGCCGGTCAGGCGGGCCCGCTCGGCTGGACGCTGCCCGCGGCGCTCGGCGTGTGCGTCGCCGATCCGGACGCCACCGTCGTGGCACTCTCCGGTGACTACGACTTCCAGTTCCTCATCGAGGAATTGGCCGTCGGCGCGCAGTTCAACCTGCCCTACATCCACGTGCTGGTGAACAACGCCTATCTCGGTCTGATCAGGCAGGCCCAACGCGCGTTCGACATGGACTACTGCGTGCAGCTGGCCTTCGACAACGTCAACGCTCCCGAGATGAACGGCTACGGCGTCGACCACGTCGCGGTCGCCGAGGGCCTGGGCTGCAAGGCCCTGCGCGTCACCGAACCGGACGAGATCCTGCCCGCATTCGAACTCGCCAAGAAGTTGATGGCCGAGTTCCGTGTGCCGGTGATCGTCGAGATCATGCTCGAGCGCGTCACCAACATCGCGATGGGCACCGAGATCGACAACATCATCGAGTTCGAGGACCTCGCGGTGCTGCCCGAGGACGCCCCGACCGCCATGGCCCTGCTGGACTGAGGGCACTCGGACGTGCACGTGCTCGTCGCGCCCGACAAGTTCAAGGGATCGCTGAGCGCGGCCCAGGTCGCCACCCACGTGGCGGCCGGGTTGCGTTCGGCGCTACCGGATCTCGCGGTCCGCGAGTTGCCAGTGGCCGACGGCGGCGACGGCACCGTCGACGCGGCGGTGCAGGCCGGCTTCACCCGGGTGCGAGTGCGGGCATCGGGACCCACCGCAGATCCGGTCGAGACCAGTTACGCCCGCCGCGGCGACCTCGCGGTCGTCGAGATGGCGACGGTGTGCGGTCTGCTCAGGCTGCCAGGGGGTCGCCCGGCGCCACTGCGTGCCAGCAGCTACGGGCTCGGCGAGGTGGTGCGAGCCGCGGTGGACGCCGGCTGCCGACGCGTGGTGCTTGGCATCGGCGGAAGCGCGAGCACCGACGGCGGCGCAGGCATGCTGCAGGCGCTCGGTGCACGCCTGCTCGACGAGCGCGGCCGCTCGCTCCCGCCACGGGGGCTGCCGCTGGACGGCACGCCGTACACGTTGGACCTGACCGGAATCGCCTCGGCGCTTCGCGACGTCGAGATCGTCGTCGGCTGCGACGTCGACAACCCGCTCGTCGGGGCCCGTGGTGCGGCCGCGGTGTACGGGCCACAGAAGGGGGCGTCGCCACGGGACGTCTGCCTGCTCGACACCGCGCTGCGTCGCTGGGCCGATGCCGTCGCGACGGCAACCGGCACCGACTGCGCCGCCGCAGCGGGCGCGGGAGCCGCGGGCGGCGTGGGCTTTGCGGCGATCGCGGTGCTCGGTGGCGTGCTGCGCCCGGGCATTCGCATCGTGTTGGACCTGGTGGAGTTCGCCGAACACCTCGTCGGCTGCCGCCTGGTGATCACAGGGGAGGGTGCGCTCGACGAGCAGACGCTCGCCGGAAAGGCCCCTGCCGGGGTGAGCTCTGCGGCGCGATCCGCGGGCGTCCCCGTCGTGGCAGTCGCGGGCCGATCCATGCTGACGCCAGCCGATCTCGCCGACGCGGGCATCGATGCCGTCTACCCGCTGACCGAACTGGAGCCCGACTTGGTGCGCTCGATCGCCTATGCGGGGCCGCTGCTCGAGCGAGTCGGCGCGCGGATCGCGCGGGAAGTGCTGACGACGCAGGCCACGCCGTAGACACGAGCCGCGGCCGACCGGGCCCCATTGGATCTTGAAGACTGTATGCTAAATCCGCGACTAGGCTTCCGCCTGGCCGCCTAGCGCCATTACGACCGGGAGTCGGCCCATGATCCAGCGCCTCGCATCAGGCCAGGCCGCCGAAAAGGCGGCAAGTGCACCGCCAGCACGGCCCGCACGGCCACCCCTCGAGCGCCCGGCACCGCTACGCGCGGCGGTTTACGACGCGCTCACCGAGATGATCATCACCCGTGAACTGCAACCGGGCGAGCATCTGGTCGAGAACGAGCTCGCGGCCGCCCTGGGCGTCAGCAGGCAGCCGGTTCGAGAAGCGCTGCAGCGCTTGCAGAGCGAGGGCTGGGTGGATCTGCGCCCCGCCCTCGGTGCGTTCGTCCACGTACCCACCGATGCGGAGGCCGATCAACTTCTCGCCGTGCGGACCCTGCTCGAAGCGGAGTCCGCCAGGCTGGCCGCCCAGCATGGGACACCCGAGCAGGTCGAACGGCTTCGCGAGCTACAGCGCACCGGAGAGAAGGCCCTTGCCGACGACGACCAGGAGGGTCTCGTCTCCGCCAACGCAGCACTGCACGCCCATGTGGTCCTCATGTCCGGCAACGTCGTACTGGCCGACCTCATCGGGTCCGTCGACCGACGGGTGCGGTGGTACTACCTGCCCATCGCGCGCAGCCGCGGCAGGGCCGCGTGGGAGGAACACGCCGAGCTGATCGACGCGATCGGCCGCCAGGACTCCACGCGCGCAGGCGATCTCATGCACCGGCACACCGAGCGCACCAGGGAGATGTACCACGAGCGACGTCAGGAGACGGCCGAGGGAGTGGCCTGACCGGCACTCTCCCTCGGCCGCCAACCCGTCAGTCGGCCAGCGTCGGCGCGAGCTTCATCCCGACCGCCGCATCCGCCTCCGCCGACGCGGCGCGGCTGCGACCCGGCTGCCGCAGGAAGACCGCGATCAACGCCGAGACCAAGGCGCTCGCCGCGGCGATCCAATAGGCGCCGGCATATCCCCAGCTGTCAATCACACTGGCGCCCACGCCGATTCCGACGACCGAGCCGAGCAGCTTCGAGCTGTAAATGAGGCCATAGTTGCTCGCATTGTTGTTCTCGCCGAAGTAGTCCGGGGTGAGCGAGGCGAACATCGGGTAGAACGCGCCGCCGCCGAATCCGACCAGGAAGGCGAAGAACAGGAACGCCAACTCATTCCTCGCCTGGCCCGAGTAGAGCAGACCGACCAGTGCCACCGCCGATACCAGCAGCACCACTAGCAGGGTCTGCTTGCGTCCGAACCGGTCCGAAACGTAGCCGGTCAGCGTGCGGCCGGTGCCGTTGACGATCGAGAGCACGCCTGCCGACGACGCCGCGATCA
Source organism: uncultured Actinomycetota bacterium (assembly GCA_963849055.1). GTDB lineage: Bacteria > Actinomycetota > Actinomycetes > Mycobacteriales > Mycobacteriaceae > Mycobacterium. Next base: position 500,247 of record CAWKFI010000004.1, on the reverse strand, counting down.
ACGGGCCGAAGCCGAGCTCCTTCGCGAACGGCACCATGTAGCTGATGCCAAAGAGTGAGACACCGGCGCTGATTCCGAGTGACAGCCACATCAGCGGAAGCATGCCCGTCTTGATCGCTGCCATCGGGGTGTACTGCCGGACCGCGGGGGGATTCTTGCGAAGACTCGCCGCACCCTTCTTGGTGCTCGCCCACTGCAGCGGGTCGACGTCGGCAGGCCACCAGTTCTTCGGCGGATCCCGGAACAGCAGTCCGCACACCGCGACGACGATCAGCATGTACACGCCGACCAGGTCGAGGACCCAGACGTAGGTGTTCGGATGCAGGGCATAGCTGAAGATGAAGATGAATGGCACGGCGCCGTAGGCAAATCCGCCGTTGACGAAGCCCGTCTTGCCGCCGCGTCGCTCGGGGTACCACTTTCCGACCATGTTGATGCACGTCGCATAGACCAGGCCGGCACCGATCCCGCCGCATACCGAGAAGCCGAGGAAGCCAAGGACCAGGCTGTCGAAGTTCGCGATGCTGATGAACCCGACTGCCGAGAGCACCGCGCCTACCAGCATGGCGGTCTTCGCGGAGACGATGCCCTTCTCGCGGAGCTTTCCGGCGGGGAACGCGACACCTGCCTGGAAGAACGCCCAAATGGACAGCAGCCAGAACGTCTCCGACATGCTCCATCCGTGCGCTGCTCGGAGCGCCTCCTCGGCGGCGCCGTAGCCGTATTCGTAGACACTGATGGCCACCATGGCGGCCCACGGCAACCAGACCATCCAGGCCCGGGACTTGCCGAGGAGTTCGCGATCGGTTTCACCTACGCGGTAGACGCGGTTGTTCGCGTCGGTGACTTCCCGATAACTTGCAATAGTTGACGACATCCTTGATTCTCTTTTTCTAGGGATCGTTGAAGGGTCCTGCATCAGTCGCCTGTCGCGTGGGGTTTTCGCGATCGGCACAAGGGCAGGATTCGGCTCTACCCGGGGGTACGACCTCGGGTAGGCAATGGGCGGTATGGCCAGCGGTTTGAGCTGTGCTGGTTGCGTTTTCGGCTCGGCTGCCGTGGCGGTCTACGTCATGACGGATGCACTCCTTCGTTTCCCGGACCGGGCTGTGCCGCTCAGATGACGCCCGCCGTCCTGAATGACTCGAGCTGCTCTCGCGTGTAGCCGAGCTCGGTGCAGATGTCTTCGGTGTGCTCGCCCAGCATCGGTGAGCGGACGATGTCCACCGGAGAGTCCGACAGTCGCAGCGGAGACCCGACGGTCTTGAACGTGCCTCGCTCGGGGTGATCGACGGTGACGATCGCGCCGAGATCGGCGAGTGTCTCGTCCTCGATCAGTTCCCGTGCGCCGAGGACCGGACCGCAGGGGATGTTGAGGGCGTTCAGCGCGTCCAGCGCCTCCCACTTGGTGTGCAGCTCGGTCCAGTCCTCGATGAGCGCAAAGACCTTGTCCAACTTGGGAAGCCGGTCCTCGGGGCGGGCCCAGTCGGGATGGTCGGCGAGATCCGGACGGCCGATCAGTTCGGCGAGTGGCGCCCAGACCTGCGGCTGGACGATCACGTAGATGTAGTCGTTGGGCCCGCCGCCCTTGGTTCGGACCGCCCACCCGGGCTGGCCGCCACCGGACGCATTGCCCGACCGCGGCACCTCGTCGCTGACGTGCTGATTCGGATATTCACGCAGCGGTCCGTGTTCCAGCCTCTGCTGGTCGCGCAGCTTCACGCGGCACAGGTTCAGCACGGCCTCCTGCATGGCGACCTCGACGCGTTGCCCGCGGCCGGTCTCGGTGCGCTGGTAGAGCGCTGCCAGGATCCCCGCCACCAGATGGATGCCGGTCCCCGAGTCACCGATCTGCGCACCGGTCGCCGTCGGCGGCCCGTCCTCGAACCCGGTCGTGGCCATGGAGCCGCCCATCGCTTGGGCGATGACTTCATATGCCTTGAAGTTGAAGTACTTTCCGCGGCCGAAGCCCTTGATGGAGGCATAGATCAGCCGCGGGTTCATCTCGTGCAGCCGCTCCCAGGTGAACCCGAAGCGGTCGACGACGCCTGGCCCGAAGTTCTCCACCAGGATGTCGACACCCGAGACCAGATCACAGAAGACCTGCTTGCCCTCGGGGCTCTTCATGTTGAGCGTGATGCTGCGCTTGTTGCAGTTCAGCATCGTGAAGTAGAGGCTGTCCACGCCAGGGACGTCGCGCAACTGACTGCGGGTGACGTCTCCGGTTCCCGGCGCCTCCAGTTTGATGACGTCCGCGCCGAGCCACGCCAGCAGTTGCGTCGCCGACGGACCCGACTGCACGTGCGTCATGTCGAGCACGCGGACGCCGTCCAGTGCCTTACTCATCGGACACCACCCACGGTCAAAAGCTGGAACATGATCTCGACTCCCTTACTCGCTGAAATCAGCCGCTCCGCGATGTCGTGGTGAAGACCAACACAACATTGCATACCGTATGCGGTAGGCAATAGTGTGTCCCACGTAACAACTCTTGTCTAGGGGATCTCAGCGACTTCTCATCAAGAGCCGCGCCCCTGGCCTCGAGACCCACATCGCAGAGGAGGTACCAGCCCACATGGTTGACGTCATTTCCGCGGGGACCGATGCGCTATTGGCCAACGCCCGGCGCTACCACAGCCAGTTCCAGCCCGGCGCGCCGAAGCAACCACGCACCGGCGTGGTGGTGCTGACGTGCATGGACGCCCGGATCAACGTGTACGGCCTGCTCGGCCTGCGCGAGGGCGATGCCCACATCCTGCGCAACGCAGGCGCCGTGGTGACCGAGGACGTCATCCGTTCACTCACCATCAGCCAACGCCTGCTCGAAACCACCGACGTCATGGTGATCATGCACGCGTCGTGCGGCCTGCGGGACACCACCGACGAGCAGCTCACCGCCGCGATCCACGCCGACGTCGGACACTGCCCAACGTGGCGCGCGGGCGCCTTCCGCGACGTGACGACGGAGTCTCGCCGCGGTGTCGCGCGACTGCGCAACACCCCGTTCCTGCGCAACACCGACGCCATCCGCGGATTCGTCTTCGACGAAGAGACCGGTGAACTGCACGAAATTATCTGACGCCGAGGCGAATTCGCCCCGCGACGCCGAGGGAACCAAGTACGAGGAGAGATGGCCATGGGACGAGTGACCAGCAGATTCCGAGTGGTGCGGATGGCCGACGGGGTGGCGACCTCCCGTCCCGACACCCTGGCCGCCGAGGAGCCGCTGGAGATCCGCGTGGCCGGTCGTCCCCTCGTGGTGACGATGCGAACCCCTGGCGACGACTTCGACCTGGCCCGCGGCTTCCTCGTCAGCGAAGGGATGTTGGGCGGCAAGGACGACATCGCGGCGATCCGGTACTGCGCCGGGGCGATCGCCGACGGCACCAACACCTACAACGTGCTCGACGTTATCCTCGCCGACGGCGTTCCGCTCCCCGACCCCTCGTTGGAGCGGAACTTCTATACGACATCGTCGTGCGGCCTGTGCGGCAAGGCCAGCCTCGAGGCGGTGCGGACGAGCAGCCGGTGGCGCGTCGATCAGGATTCGTTGCGCCTGACCGCGTCGACCATTTCCTCCCTGCCGGACAAGCTCAGGGCGGCGCAGCGCGTCTTCGACCGCACGGGCGGCCTCCATGCCGCGGCGTTGTTCGACGGCGATGGCGACTTGTGGTGTGTCCGAGAAGATGTCGGCAGGCACAACGCGGTGGACAAGGTCATCGGTTGGGCGCTGGACGCCGGCCGCCTGCCGCTGAGCGGCACGATCCTGATGGTCAGCGGCAGAGCGTCATTCGAGCTTGTGCAGAAGGCGGTGATGGCCGGTATCCCCGCGCTGGCCGCCGTGTCCGCGCCGTCCTCGCTCGCGGTCGATCTGGCCCGCGAGATGGGGTTGACGCTCGTCGGATTCCTGCGCGGATCGTCGATGAACATCTATTCGGGCGACGAACGAGTCGCGGGCGAAGCCGTCCTGCGGTGCTGACTGCGGACGCTACGAGCTCGACTTGGCAAGCCGCTGTTCGTGATAGACCTGCCGAGTCCGCTCCGTGTGCTGATTCATGACCTTGCTGGCCCAGTCGGCGTCGCCGGCTCCGATCGCCTTGATCAGCTCGGCGTGCTCCGACCAGGCGTCCTGACCGCGTGGCTGCGCGATCAGGTGGTAGTACCAACGCCACCGGCGTTCGACCAGGCCGATGTGTTCGGCGAGCACTGCGTTACCCGCAAGCGTGGTGATGCCCTCGTGCAGAGCCGCGTTGGCCACCACCAGTCCGTCTACGTCGTTGGCCGCCAGCGCATTCAGACCGTCCTGTTGCAGTTCCCATAGCCGGTTGACGTCTTCTGGCGTCGCGCGTTCGGCGGCCAGCCGCGCGGAATAGGTCTCCAGTACCGAGCGGACGCCGAGAAGCTGGTCGGCCTCCGCTTCGGTGGGGCTGTGCACGAAGGCGCCGAGCGCAGGGCGAAGGTCGACCCAGCCGTCGGTCTGCAAGCGCTGCAACGCTTCCCGTACCGGTTGCCGGCTCACGCCCAGGTACTCGGCCAGCTCGCTCTCGACCAGATGCTGGCCCTGCTGCAGTGTGTCGTTCACGATCAGTTCCACGATGGCGTCGTAGACCGCCTGGCGCAGCGGCGCAGGACGCTGCACCCGACGCGCGGCGGCGTCGGACTGCGATTTGCGAGAAGCCTGACCTGGCTCGCGCCGGGTCGGTACGGAACGTGAAATCGCGGGCTCCTTCACTACGTTTGCTGGCAGTTTACAGGTTTTCGTATGCAATGAACCGGTGGCGCGCGTAGTAGTAACCGATCGCACAGGACTTAAACCGCCGTACGCGCATACGGAGAACCCCGGGTGCGGGGGACGTCCGATGAGGACGTGACCCGCACCCGGGGCGCTGGCTGGTTGCCGGTGAACCGGCGCGGACGCTAGTCGAGGACGAGCGCCGCGGACTCGTTCTCCTTGTTCTTGTCCGGCGTCCGCTCCCCTGCCGGCAGCTTGGGCTGCTTGAGGAGGATCGAGATGAAGGCGCAGCAGACGCCGACCGTGCCGGCGATCATGAATGCGGCGTCGTAACCCCAGTTGTCCACCACCACCGAGCCCATGCCGGCACCGACGAGACCCGAGATGACCTTTGAGCTGTAGACCAGCCCGTAGTTGGTCGCGTTGTTGTTTTCACCGAAGTAGTCGGCGGTCATTGCGGCGAACAGCGGGAAGATCGCGCCGCCACCGAAACCGGAGACCATCGACGCCAGCAGGAACAGGGGCATGCTGCCGATGGAGCCGGACAGATACACCGCATACTGGGAAAGCCCGAGCACCACGCAGACGATGATGAGCGTGTTCCGTCGTCCGTAGATGTCGGAGATCCAGCCGATCACACCGCGCCCGGTGCCGTTGATGATCGCCTTGAGACTCATCGCAAGAGCCACGATGCCGCCGGCGAAGCCCATCTCCTTGCCGAAGGGCACCTGCATCGCGATGCCGAAGATGTTGATCCCTGCGGTGCACAGCAGGACGAACCACATCATCGGGAGGATGCCGGTCTTGATTGCTTCCATCGGGGTGAACTGCTTGACCGCGGGCGGGTTCTTGAGCAGGGCCCGCCGAATGCGCGGGTCATTGCTCGCGATCAGCGGGTCGACGTGCGCGGGCCACCAGTTCTTCGGCGGGTCCTTGAAGAAGAAGCCGCTGATGGCGACCAATGCGGCGAGGAAGACGCCGACCGCGAACAGGAGTCCCTCGTAGTTTTCGACGTCCAGGTACGAGGTGAACAGGAAGATGAAGGGCACCGAGCCGTAGGCGAACCCGCCGTTGACGAACCCGGTCTTGCCGCCCTTGCGTTCGGGATACCACTTGCCGACCATGTTGACGCAGGTGGCGTAGACGAAACCGGCTGCGCCTCCGCCGAATACGCCGAATCCCAGGTACGCGAAGAATACGTGCGGGGAGAAGGCCAGTGATATGTAGCCGATCAGCGCCCCGACGGCACCCAACATCATGGCTGCCCTGGCCGACAACTTGCCGCTCTCCCGCAGCTTGCCCGCGGGGAACGCTACGGCGGCCTGGAAGAAGACCCATACGCCGAGGAGCCAGAAGATGTGGCCGTGTCCCCAGTGGTGTGCGTCGACGAGGGTGTCCTCGGCCGAGGTGAATGCGTACTCGGATGAGCTGATGGCCATCATCGCGATCCATGGGAGCCACACCATCCAGGCCCGTGACCGTCCCAGGATGTCGCGATCGGTTTCACCGATCCGGTACACCCTTCCGTTGCCGTCGATTACCTCTCGGTACGCCGGCTGCGCTTCTGACTTCATGCTGTGCGATCTCCTTATGGTCGCCTGCAACCGGCTCCAGACGGGTTCGAGCCGCAGGTCAACGACTGAGGCGTGCCCGACTGGACGGCAGCCAGCTTCGAATACTGCATACGGTATCTCTGTGTGACTTGCACCTCTAGAGAATGCTCAAAGTGGCGCTTGTCACATCGGAATGTATACGGCATACAGTCTACGGCGCAAGGGTTCCTGTGATTTTCCTCGAGGTTGGCTGGAAAGCCTCGGTAGTAGCTGGTAGGCACGCGCGTCAGCCGGGGACGGCAGGTGCCGGCAGTGCGACTCGAGCCGCAATCGGTACCGCGAAATGGTTGCGACCCCGCCTGGACCCGCGCTCCTGGCGCCGCTCACGCAGACCACGGAACACCTCCCCCGCAGAGGGGGCGGCATCCGACGTCGACGCGCGGCGACGGCACCGCGACGCGCCCGAGGGGTGAACCCAGCTGAGGCAGACCACCATTCGTCGACGAGCGTAGCCGTCCCCGGCATACCGGCCGAGCACGAACCGCCACCACGGTGCCGGATCGAGTGACGACCCAATCAGCTGGCGCCCGCGACGCCCGGCGACGAGTTGGCACCGCCGGAGACCGCCGCTCGGGCGTGGCTCGGGCTGGACCCCCGCGACCGCCCATGGGTCCGCAGCACCTTCCCATGGACAAGTGATCCACGTCACGTTATAGTCGTCGCATACTGTATGCAAAGGAGTGACCATGACGCACACCAGCGCCTCTGTCTCGGTCGTCGAAGTCCGTGACCACCGCGGACGTTCCTACCGCGTGGGTGAGCGGCCACACGACATCACCGGACACTCCAGGAGTTGGATGCTGTGGCTGTCGTGGATCGCCATGGCCGGAATCGGCGTGCTGCAGTACGGCTACGGCGTCGCCGTCGCCGCCCTCGACCTGACCAATGGGTCGACGGCCGCCGGCACCCTGTGGGTGCTGGCCCTCTGGGTGGTCTTTCAGGCAGGCGCCGCCGCGCCGACAGCCGCGCTGAGCCACCGCTTCGCACTTCCACCCGGACGCGCAGTCCTCATCGGCGCCATCCTGTGCGCCGCCGGGCCGCTGACCCTCGCCCACACCGACAATCTCGCGCTCGCGGTGCTCGGCTACTCCGTACTGTCCGGCACGGGCGCGGGCATGGTCTACGCCACGTGCACGGCCACCGTCGCGAAGTGGTATCCGGAGGAACGCGCCGTCCGGGTCGGTTTCGTCACCGGGGCCTTCGGCTTCGGCGCCGTGCCGTTCATTGCGCTCTTCGCCGCCTTCCTCGCGCCGGGCAACCGAGCCGAGATCTTCACCGCGATCGGCGTGTGCGTCCTGCTCGTCGTCGCCGGTTGTGGCGCACTCCTGCGGATCCGCCGGCCGGCTGGTGGCCACGCGACATCGATCCGAAACGGTGGGCCTTCGACAAGCGGTTGAACCGCAGCCTGCGCAACAACGTCACCGCGGCCCGGCAGTACTCGCCCCGTGAAGCCGTACGGACGCCCGCGTTCGTCGTCATGTACTTCATCCTCGTCATCGCTGCCGCGGCGTCGTTGCTGGCCATCGTGTACGTCCCGATCGTGGCCATCCAGCAAGGCTTTTCGCTGGGCATAGGCGCTGCCGCGGTCGGGCTGCTGGCCGTGGTCAATGGCGCCGGCCGCAGCGTTGCGGGTCGGCTCTCCGACCGGTTCGGCCGACGGCAGACGCTGAGCGTCGCGCTCCTCCTCGAAGGCTGCGCCCAGCTGGGCCTCGTCTACTCGGCCTCCACCGGACAACCCGTGGCATTCGTCGCATCCGCCGCGCTGAGCGGAATGGCAGGCGGCGCGTTCTATCCACTGTTCGCCAGCCTGGTGGCCGACTACTTCGGCGAGCCCAACGCCGTGCGCAACTTCGGCCTCGTCTACAGCGCCAAACTGTTCGGCGGCTTCATCGGCGTCGGGATACCTGCCCTGCTGGTGTCCTCGCACGGACTCACGGCCGTGTTCGTCGCCGCCGGTCTGCTCAGCCTGTGCGCCGCCGCGATGACGCGCCTGCTGCACCGCCCCGGGCTGCCGATCGTGTGCTTGCCGCGATGACGACCACCTTGCCGAATAACTTTGGGACACAGAATATTCAAGGAGATTCGATGGCCACCACTGAAGTCGCCCAGCTGCACGAACTGATGGGCGCCCTCCGCCGGTGCGTGGAGGCGTTGGCGTCGACGCACGGTGACACCACGGCCATGCGCCGCGTCGTCAACGACGTCGAACGAATCCTCAACGGCATCGACCGGCTCGACATCGATGCCGAAGAGCTGGAGCTGGCATGTGGACTCGCACTGTCCAAGGGGCACCGCGCGATGATCCAGATACCCGACACCGACTACGACCACGGCTTCTGGCGGGACGTCGACCACGAAGGCGTCGGCGGTCAGCGGGCAAGCTGAGCTCGCTGCCCCAAATCGTCGCTGAGGCTACGGCAGCAGTTGCGCCGCAGCCACCACCACGGGATCGATGTCGCCGGATCCAGCGGCGACCAGGTCGACCAGCCGGCGCTTCATGCGCGGATCCCAGAACCTCTTGACGTGATCGGCTACGGCCGTGACCACCTGGTCGGCTGGCAGGTAGTTCAAGTTCAGGACGATGTCGTTGACCATCCTGAGCTCCGCGGATTCGTTGTGCGACATGTCAGTCCACCAATCCCGATTCCAAGATGCGATCCGCCGGGGCCTCTTCGTGCTGCGAGGCCGGTCGGATGGGTGAGGGCCACCTGGACGGCCGTCACCTTGTACTCGGGGCAGTTCGTCGCCCAGTCCGAGTTCTCGGTGGTGAGCACGTTGGTGCCCGAGATCGGGTGATGGAACGTGGTGTACACCACGCCCGTCGGCATCCGGTCCGATAGCTGCGCGTGCAGCGTCGTTTCACCGACCCGGCTGGCCAGCGTCACCTGGTCGCCGTCGGTGATGCCACGCACTTCGGCGTCATGCGGGTGGATTTCCAAGACGTCTTCCGCGTGCCAGGCGACGTTGGCGGTGCGGCGGGTCTGCGCACCGACGTTGTACTGGCTCAAGATTCGTCCCGTGGTGAGGATCAATGGGAAGCGTCGCGTGCTGCGCTCGTCGGTCGGTACGAACATCGTCGGTACGAACCTGCCCTTGCCGCGCGTGAAGGACTCGGTGTGCATGATCGGCGTGCCGTCCGGCGACTCCTCGTTGCACGGCCATTGAATGCTGCCCACCTCGTCCAGCTTCTTGAACGACACACCGGTGAACGTCGGTGTGAGCGAGGCGATTTCGTCCATGATCTGGCTCGGATGGTCGTAGCCCATGGGATAGCCCATCGCCGTGGCGATTTCGCAGACGATCTCCCATTCGTGCTTGGCACTCTTCGGCTTCATCACCGCACGGACCCGGTTGATCCGGCGTTCGGCGTTGGTGAAGGTGCCGTCCTTCTCCAGGAACGACGCGCCCGGCAGGAACACGTGCGCGAACTTCGCGGTCTCGTTGAGGAACAGGTCCTGGACCACCACCAGCTCCATCGAGCTCAGCGCCGCCGAGACGTGATGGAAGTTGGGGTCCGACTGTGCGATGTCCTCACCGTGCACGAACAACCCACGGAAGGTGCCCTCGATCGCGGCGTCGAACATGTTCGGGATCCGCAGCCCGGGCTCGGGCAGAAGAACCGTCCCCCAGAGGTTTTCAAAGGTCTGGCGCACCGCGTCGTCCGACACGTGCCGGTAACCGGGGAGCTCGTGCGGGAAGGACCCCATGTCGCAGGAGCCCTGCACGTTGTTCTGGCCGCGCAGCGGGTTCACGCCGACGCCCTCGTGGCCGATGTTGCCGCACGCCATGGCCAGGTTGGCCATGCCCATCACCATCGTCGAACCCTGGCTGTGTTCGGTGACCCCGAGGCCGTAGTAGATGGCCCCGTTGCCGCCCGTTGCGTACAACCGGGCAGCGGCGCGCACGTGCTCGGCGGGCACGCCCGTGATGGGCTCGACGGCCTCCGGGCTGTTCTCGGGGCGGGAAATGAATGCCGCCCACTCGTCGAAACCCTCGCACCTGGCGGCCACGAAATCCTGGTCCACCAGCCCCTCGGTCACCACCACGTGGGCCATCGCGTTGACGATCGCCACGTTGGTGCCCGGCTTCAACTGCAGGTGGTAGTCGGCTTCGATGTGGGGTGAGCGCACCAGGTCGATGCGACGGGGGTCGGCCACGATGAGCTTCGCGCCCTCGCGCAGCCGCTGTTTCATTCTTGACGCGAAGACTGGGTGGCCGTCGGTGGGGTTGGCCCCGATCACCATGATGACGTCGGCTTGCGCGACCGAACGGAAGTCCTGGGTGCCCGCCGATTCACCGAAGGTCTGCTTGAGCCCATATCCCGTCGGCGAGTGGCACACTCGCGCGCACGTGTCCACGTTGTTGTTGCCGAACGCGGCGCGCACCATCTTCTGGACGACGTAGACCTCTTCGTTCGTGCACCGCGACGAGGTGATCGCGCCGATCGCTCCCGACCCGTACTCCTGCTTGATCTCCAGCATCCGGCGGGCGACCGTACCGATCGCCTCCTCCCACTCGACCTCTCGCCACGGGTCGGTGATCTTGTCGCGAACCATCGGGCGCAACGCCCGGTCCGGGTGGGTCGCGTAGCCGAACGCGAAGCGTCCCTTCACACACGAGTGGCCTTCGTTGGCGCCGCCGTCCTTCAGCGGCACCATGCGGACCACCTCGTCACCGCGCAACTCCGCCTTGAACGAGCAGCCCACGCCGCAGTACGCGCACGTGGTGATCACCGACCGAGTGGGCACCCCCAACTCGACGACGGAGCGCTCCTGAAGCGTCGACGTCGGGCACGCCTGCACACATGCGCCACAGGACACACACTCGGAGTCCATGAACGACTCGCCGGCACCCGGCGACACCTTCGATGCGAAGCCACGGCCCTCGATGGTCAGCGCGAACGTGCCCTGAACCTCGCCGCACGCCCGCACGCAGCGCGAGCACGCGATGCACTTGGATGGGTCGAAGTCGAAGTACGGGTTGCTGGTGTCCTTGACCGCGTCCAGGTGGTTGGCGCCCTCATAGCCGTACCTGACCTGACGCAGCCCGACGACGCCTGCCATGTCCTGCAACTCGCAGTCGCCGTTGGCCGGACAGGTGAGGCAGTCCAGCGGATGGTCGGAGATGTAGAGCTCCATGACGCTCTCGCGGAGCTTGGCGACCTTCGGCGTCTGCGTTCGCACGACCATGCCGTCGGCCACCGGCGTCGTGCACGACGCGGGAGTGCCACGGCGGCCGTCGATCTCGACCAGACACAGCCGGCAGGAGCCGAACGCCTCGAGCGTGTCGGTGGCGCAGAGCTTCGGGACGTCGACGCCGGCGAGTGCAGCGGCCCGCATCACGGACGTGCCGTCCGGAACGGAGACGCGCATCCCGTCCACCTCGAGCGATACCCTCGCCGGACCGTCCTTGGCAGGGGTGCCGTAGTCGGGTTCCTTGAGCAGGCTCATGGCTTACCTTCCGTCTTCACGCTGATGGGCAGTTGCATGCCTGGCGAAATCGGTTCCCTGGCGAGGAAGTCGTCGGGGAAGTGTGTGATGGCACTGCGCACCGGCATCGGCGTGAGACCGCCCATCGCGCACAGTGATCCCTCGGTCATGACGTCGCAGAGATCCTCGAGCAGGGCTAGGTTCTCGTCGCGATTTTCGCCTGCGGTGATTCGGTCGATCACCTCGACTCCCCGCGTCGAGCCCACTCGGCACGGCGTGCACTTGCCGCACGACTCCGCGGCACAGAACTCCATGGCGAACCTGGCCTGAGCCGCCATGTCGACGGAGTCGTCGAACACGACGATGCCGCCATGGCCGACCATCGCACCGGCCGCCACGAAGGCCTCGTAGTCCATCGGCAGGTCGAACTGCGACGTCGGCAGGTACGCGCCGAGTGGGCCGCCGACTTGGGCCGCACGCACGGGTCGGCCCGAAAGCGTGCCTCCGCCATAGTCGTTCACAAGTTCGTCCAGCGTCACCCCGAACGCCTTCTCCACAATCCCGCCGTGCCGGATGTTGCCGCCCAGCTGGAACAGCTGGGTGCCACGGGAGCGCTCCACGCCGAGCTCTTGATACGCCTGCGCGCCGTCGGCGAGGATCGTCGGCACACTGGTCAGGGTCAGCACGTTGTTCACGACCGTCGGCTTGCCGAACAAACCGTTGATGGCGGGGATCGGAGGTTTCGCCCTGACCTCGCCGCGCTTGCCCTCCAGGCTTTCCAGCATGGAGGTTTCCTCACCACAGATGTAGGCCCCGCCGCCCACTCGCACGTACATGTCGAAATTCAGCGGCGAGCCGAGCACGCCGTTCCCCAGCCACCCTTGCGCCCTGGCGATTTCGATCGCGGATCGCATGGTGGCGACGGCGTCGGGATACTCCGACCGGATGTAGACGTAGCCCTCCGTGGCGCCGACGGCGTGCGCGGCGATCGTCATGCCCTCGATGAGCAGGAACGGGTCGCCTTCCATGACCATCCGGTCGGCGAATGTCCCGCTGTCGCCTTCATCGGCGTTGCAGCAGACGAACTTCAGCGGATCGGTACATCCCAGCACGGTCTTCCACTTGATGCCTGCCGGGAAGCCGGCGCCGCCGCGTCCGCGCAGCCCGGAGTCGGTGACCTCGGCGACCACGTCCTCCGGTGACATGTCCAAGGCCCGGCGCAGGCCCGCCAGGCCGCCGTGGTTCACGTAGTCGTCGGGAGACAAGGGATCGGTGACGCCGACCCGGGCGAACGTGACGCGTTCCTGAGTCGCCATCCAGGGCAGGTCCTCGACGACGCCGACCCGTGACGGGTGATCTTCGCCGTCGAACAGGCCGCCTGCAACGAGGGTTTCGACGTCCTCCGGGGCGACGGGGCCGTAGCCGATCCGGCCGCTCGGCGTCTCCACCTCGACCAGGGGTTCGAGCCACAGCATGCCGCGTGTCCCGTTGCGCACCAACCTGATCGGCTGCCCAACGCGTTCCGCCGCAAGCAGCAGCTCGTCGGCCACCTCGTCGGCGCCGACGGACTTCGCCGCAGAGTCCCGCGACACGTAGACGGTGATGGGTGCGTTCATCGCGCGATCGCCTTGTCCATGATCGCCGATAGCCGGTCTTCGTCAACCCGGCCGAGCAGCTTGTCGTCAACCTGAACGGCGGGGCCCAGCGCGCAGTTGCCGAGGCAGAAGACCTGTTCCACGGTCACCGAATCGTCGTAGCGGGTGTCCCCCATCGACAGGCCGTACCTGTCCTTCAGGTGCTCCACCAGTCCTCGTGCGCCGACGGACTGGCACGCCTCGGCACGGCAGACGCGGACCACGGTGCGGCCTGCGGGCTTGGAACGGAAGTCGTGGTAGAAGGTCACCACGCCGTGGACGTCGGCGCGGGACAAGTTGAGCTCATCGGCCAGGACCGGAATCGCCTCGGGTGGAACCCAACCCAGCGCCTCCTGCACCGCGTGCAGGATCGGCAGCAGTGCGCCGCGGTGTGTTCGGTGTTCGGCTGCGATCTGTCGGACCACCGCCTCGATGGTCGCGCTCGTCTCCCCCGTCGCGGTGGGACTCATGGGGTTTCCTCCTGGGGTCAGCGGACGGGAGAATGGGGGCGAAACCGGCCCCAGGGAATGTCTCCTGGGGCCGGTTTCCACCGGTTTAGACGACGATCTTCTTCTGGTGGAACTCTTCGATCGTGTCCGCGTCGTAGCCGAGTTGGGCAAGGACCTCGTCGGTGTGCTCGCCGAGCAACGGCGCGCCCTTGATCTCGGGCTTGAACGACGAGAACTTGATCGGGCTGCCGACCGTGAGGAAGGTGCCGCGGCCCTTCTGGTCGACCTCGACGATGCTGCCGCTCTTGCGCAGCGTCTGGTCGTTGGCGAGGTCCTTCATGGACATGACCGGTGCACACGGCACCTCCCACTCGCGCAGCACGTCCACCGCCTCCCACTTGGTCTTGTCCGCCAGCCACTTCTCGATCTCGCCGAAGATCTCGAAGATCTTGTCCTGGCGGGCACGCGCGGTGCTGTACGCGGGTCCTCGACCCATTCCGGGTGCCCGATGGCCTCCGCGGTGCGCTTCCAGTTCTGCTCCTGGATGGTGAAGTAGATGTAGGCGTTGGGGTCGGTCTCCCAGCCCTTGCACTTGACCACCCAGCCGGGCTGGCCGCCGCCGCCGGCGTTGCCGCCGCGGGGCACGGCTTCACCGAACTCGCCGTTCGGGTACTGCGGGTACTCCTCGAGGTAGCCAACGGCTTCCAGTCGCTGCTGGTCGCGCAGCTTGACCCGGCACAGGTTGAGCACCGAATCCTGCATCGATGCCGAGACCTTCTGCCCCTTGCCGGTTTTGTCGCGCTGGATGATCGCGGTCAGGATGCCGATGAGCAGGTGCATGCCGGTGTTGCTGTCACCGAGCGCGGCGCCGCTGACCGTCGGCGGGCCGTCCCAGAAGCCGGTGGTCGACGCCGCACCGCCGGCACACTGGGCGACGTTCTCGTAGACCTTGAGGTCGGTGTACGACGAGTCGTCGTTGAAGCCCTTGACCGAGCCGAAGATCAGGCGTGGGTTCCACTCCTGCAGCTTGTCCCAGGACAGGCCCATCCGGTCCATCGCACCGGGGGCGAAGTTCTCGACAAGCACGTCGGCGCCGCGGACCAGCTTCTCCATCACGCCGAGTCCCTCTGGCGACTTCGTGTCGATCGCCAGCGAACGCTTGTTGCTGTTCAGCATGGTGAAGTACAGCGCGTCCACATCGGGGATGTCGCGCAACTGGTTTCGTGTGACGTCACCGCCCTTCGGGCGCTCTACCTTGAGGACGTCGGCGCCGAACCAGGCCAGCATCTGGGTGCAGGCCGGGCCCGCCTGGACGCCGGTGAAGTCGATCACCTTGATCCCGGAGAGCGGCAGTTCAGTCATGACACGTTTCCTTTCGTTGATGTTGCGTCGGTTGGTATTCGGTGGTTTCGGCGCTAGCTCAGTGCTTGGCAGTGATGCCCTTGGGGTTGAGGTGCGCGATGTTGCCGCTCTCGGTGCCGTCGGACGGATCGATGACGCAGTCGATGAGGGCGGGCCTGCCCGATGCCAGCGCCTCTCGAAGTGCGGCCGCGACCTCCTCGGGTGTGGTGGCCTGATATCCCTTGCCGCCGAACGCCTTGATCATGTATTCGTGGCGGGCCCGCAACGCGGTCGGTGCCGGGTCGCTCGTGCTGGATGGGTCGTCACCGCGGTACACGCCGCCGTTGTTGAGGATGACGGTGACGATGGGCAGGTCGTAGCGGCAGACCGCTTCGAGTTCCATTCCGCTGAAGCCGAAGGCGCTGTCGCCCTCGATCGCCACGACGGGCTTGCCCGTCTCGACGGCGGCGGCGATGGCGTAGCCCATGCCGATGCCCATCACTCCCCAGGTTCCGCTGTCCAGCCGGTGGCGGGGTACCTGCATGGGAATCGTGTTGCGCGCCAGGTCGAGTGCGTTCGCGCCTTCGTTGACGACGTAGGCCTGGGGGTTGTCGGCCAGGACGTCGCGGATCGCCTGCAGCGCGCCGAGGAACTTCATCGGGTGCGCGGTCAGCGCGGCCTCGAGGCGGCCCGACATCTTCGCGACGTTCTGCGCCGACTTCGCCGCGAGCTCCTCGCGCCACTCGGTCTGGACCGTGATCTGACCTGGCTTGGCCCGCTCGAGGAGGGACTCCATCACCGAGCCGATGTCGCCGACCAGTGGGGCGGCGATGGGCTGGTTGCTGTCCATCTCGGTGGCCGCGATGTCGACCTGGATGAACTTGGCGTCCGGATTCCATTGCGGCGCATCACCATGGCCGAGCAGCCAGTTCAGGCGCGCACCGACGAGCATCACGACGTCGGCCTTCTTCAGCGCCAGCGACCGGGCAGTGGCCGCCGACTGCGGGTGGTCGTCGGGCAGCAGGCCCTTGGCCATCGACATCGGCACGTACGGTGCGCCGGTGGTCTCGACGAATTCGCGGATCTGCTCGTCGGACTGGGCGTAGGCGGCTCCCTTGCCGAGCACGATCAACGGCCGCTTGGCGTTGGCGAGCAAGTCGATGGCGGAGTCGACCGCTTCGATTTCCGGCAGCTGGCGCGGGGCAGGGTTGACGAGCCGCCACAGCGTCGACTGGGCCTCCTCGGCGTCGAGTACCTCACCGAGCACCGCGGCGGGGATGTCGAGGTAGACGCCTCCTGGGCGGCCGGACACGGCGGTGCGGATTGCCCGCGCGATGCCGCGGCCGATGTCCTCGGCCCGCGATACTCGGTAGGCGGCCTTGGCGAACATCTTGGCCGCTGGCAGCTGGTCCATCTCTTCGTAGTCGCCGCGCTGCAGGTCGACGAGGTGCCGCTCGCTGGATCCAGAGATTTGGACCATCGGGAAGCAGTTCGTGGTGGCATTGGCAAGCGCGACAAGTCCGTTGAGGAAGCCAGGGGCGGACACCGTCAGGCAGATGCCGGGCTTCTGCGTGAGGAATCCGGCCGCCGCGGCCGCGTGGCCGGCATCGCTCTCGTGCCGGAAGCCGATGTAGCGGATGCCCGAATCCTGTGCGAGCCGGGCCAGATCCGTGATCGGGATGCCGACCACCCCGTAGATGGTCTCTACGCCGTTGAGCTTCAGCGCGTCGACGACCAGGTGGATCCCATCGGTGAGTGCTGCCGGCTCGTCGGAACTCCCGGCCTCCGTGTCTCGCATGGGAGCGACGGTCATGATGTGGACCCTTCCTGGCTGTTGGCTACTTCCCTTACGTACTAAGACTTTTCACGTTGCGGATCGGCGCGTCCAAGACCTGTCGTCAACCGGCCGATAACTGACGGTTATCAAGACGTGCGGCGTCGTCCCCGCGTCGTTGCTCGTGCATTTAGGACCTGCTCAGGTCGGCGACGAAGTCTCGCCGCTCCAGGTCGAAGGCCTCGTCGAGCCGCGCACCAGCGGCCACGTTCAAGAGCGCCCGCGCCGCAACCGATCCGGAGCCGGCATGGATGGCCATCGAGATCTGTGCCGTCGTCTCCGGCTCGACGAGGCGCACGGCTCTTGCGCCGCCCATCGCCGGGATTGCCCTCAGCCAGGTATGTGGCACCACGCTTGCCCATGCACCGGTGGCGACGTGCGCATAGAGCGAAGCGACCGAATCCGTCTCGATCTGGGGCATCGCCGCCACGCCGTTGTCCGCGAAGGCCTTGTCGATGAACTGACGAAAGCGCATGTGCGGCATCAACAGTGCGAGTGGCAGCTCGGCCGCATCGGACCACGTGATGGTGCGGGCGCCCGGTACGAGATGCTCACCGGAGACGAGCAGCACGTACCTCTCCTTGTAGAGCGGCACCACTTCCAGGCCCACCTGGTCTTCCGGGCCGAAGTGCGCGATGGCGGCGTCCAGCTCGAAGTCGCGCAGTTGGCGGAGCAACTCCGTCGAGGACAGCCGGGAGCAAATGGTCACCTTGGCCAGTGGGTGCAGCCCGCAGAACGCGGCCACCGGAAGTGCCGTCGTCGTCGAGACCGTGGGTCCGGTGCCCAGCCGCAGCGTCCCCGAGATGCCGGCTCGCATGGCGGCCGCCTCGGCCTTGAGACCGTCGTGCTCGGCGAGTATCCGCTTGGCCCAGACGACGAGGCGTTCGCCCTCCACCGTCAGACCCTCGAAGTTCTGGCCGCGATAGATGAGCGTGACGTTGAGCTCGCGCTCCAGCTTGGCGATGGCCGTGGACAGTGCGGGCTGGGAGACGTAGCAGGCCTCGGCGGCGCGCGCGAAGTGCCGCTCCCTGGCCACTGCCACGAAGTACTCCAGCTGGCGCAGTAGCACGGCACTCTCCTCGGCACACTCGGTTGTTGTATGCAGTATTCGTTATCCCGTATGCTACGGCTACCACCAGGTAGATGTCCACCCCAGGTGGGCAACTGACGACGAAGGGAATGGCGAGATGGCTGACAGCAGCGATACCGTGACCGAAATCGACGCGTGGCTTGCCCGAGCGGTCGTGGCGGAGTCGGCCGAGGCCATCGTGGTCGCCGATCCGGACGGCATCATCCGGCTGTGGAACGACGGCGCAGCCCGCATGTTCGGGTACTCGGCGGCCGAGGCGACCGGCAAGGACCTGGACCTGATCATCCCGGAGAAGCTGCGGGCGCGGCACAACAAGGGCTACCGCGAAACGATGGCCACCGGCATCACCCGTTACGCCGACAGCCTGTTGAGCGTGCCCGCGACCCACAAGGACGGGCATCGGCTGTCGATCGAGTTCAGCGTGGCCCTGCTGCGCGACGACGCCGGCGAGATCGTCGGCATCTCCGCGATCATGCGCGAGGTCAGCGAACGGCGCGCGGCCGAGATGGCACTGCGCACCAAGATCGCCGAACTGGAGAAGCGCGCAGGCAGCTCGGACTAACCGAACTGCCTGCGCGACAGCCTCATTCGACGCGAAGCACCCGCACCGAGTCGGTGTAGCCTGCGACGCCGCTTCGGCTACCCGACACCACCACGACGACGTCGCCCGGATGACAGGCGCCCATCTCGACCAGGGCCCGGCTCACCTCGGTGGGCATGGTCTCGGCCGCGGTGGCAGGTGCCAGCACGGCGGACTGGATGCCCCAGGAGAACGCGAGGCGCGCCCGCACCGCTTCGTCGTGCGCGAAGACCAGCAGCGGCAACGGCGATCGCTGCCGCGCCAGGCGAAGCGCGGTGTCCCCGGTGCGGGTGAAGCAGCACAGTGCCGCCGCGCCGAGCCGGCGGCCCACTTCGCAGGCGGCCGCGGCGATCGCGTCACCGAACACCGCGTCGGAAGCGTCGTCGCACTCGAGGTCGCCCGAGCGTGGAGCCGCCCTCGGCCGCCTCGACGATGCGTCCCATCGTCGCGACCGTATGTGCGGGATACGCACCGACACTCGTCTCCGCGGACAACATCACCGCATCCGCCCCGTCGAAGACCGCGTTGGCCACGTCAGAGACCTCGGCCCTGGTGGGACGCCGGTCGGAGATCATCGAGTCGAGCATCTGGGTCGCCACGATGACGGGCTTCGCAGCTTGCCGGCACAGCCGGATGGCCTGCTTCTGCACCAGCGGGAGCTGTTCCAGCGGCATCTCCACACCAAGGTCACCGCGGGCCACCATCAACCCGTCGAACGCCTCGACGATCCCCGCCAGGTCCGCAACCGCCTCGGGCTTCTCGAGTTTCGCGATGACGGGCACCCGCCTGCCGACCTCGTCCATCACGGCGTGGGCGAGCTTGACTTCCTCGGGCGCGCGGACGAAGGACATGGCGACCATGTCGGCACCAAGCTCCAGGGCGAACTTCAGATCCTCGATGTCCTTGTCGGACAACGGCGGAACGCTGACGGCGACCCCGGGCAGCGATATGCCCTTGTGGTCGCTGACCGGACCACCGTCGACGACCTCGCAGGTGATGTCGTCACCGTCGACGTCGAGCACCCGCAGGTCGACCTTGCCGTCGTCGATGAGCAGCCGATCGCCCGATCGCACGTCGGACGCCAGTCCCTCATACGTCGTGGAGACCCGGTCGTGGTCACCCGGGCAGGACGCCGTCGTGATCACGATCCGTTCCCCGGTCGCCCAGATCACCGGACCGTCGGCGAAGCACCCCAGCCGGATCTTCGGCCCCTGAAGATCAGCGAGTACGCCGACGACGCGACCGCGCTCCGCGGCGATGTCACGGACCATGCCGTAGAGAGCCGAGTGCTCCGCGCGGGTGCTGTGGCTGAAATTGAGCCTGGCCACATCCATTCCGGCGTCGATGAGTTCGGCCAGGCGCGGCGCGGTGCCGGTGGCCGGCCCCAACGTACAGACGATCTTTGCGCGGCGGTTCACCATTTTTCTCTCCTCATTGCAGAGCGGGCTGAGTTGCCCTCTCTGGGGTGCTGTCAACCAGCGGCACTCCGGGCGTGCAGGTGCGCGCGAGGAGGTCGGTGGCGGCGTGGATGGTGCGCAGCGTGGGGGCGGCGGCACCAGTGAGGTCGGCCATCTCCACCACCGCGGTCACGATGGCGTCGAGTTCCAACTGCTTGCCGGCTTCCAGGTCCTGAAGCATGGACGTCTTGTGGTGCCCCACGTTCTCGGCACCGCGCAACCGCTTCTCGATGGAGATGTCCGGTGTGCAGCCCACTCTGGCCGCGATGTCGAGCGTCTCCTCCATCAGTTGCATCACCAGTTGCCGGGTGTGCGGGTTCTGACAGATCTCGACCATCGTCGCCCTGGTGAGCGCGCTGAGCGGGTTGAACGCGACGTTGCCCATGAGCTTGATCCAGATGTCACTGCGCAGGTCGGCCTCGACGGGCGCCTTCAGCCCCCCGGCAATCATGGCGTCGCTCAACGCCTTACAGCGTTCCGAGATCTCCCCCGACGGCTCACCGATGGAGAACCTGGTGCCCTCGAGGTGCCGGATCACGCCGGGAGCCTCGATGGTCGTGGCCGGATACACCACGCAGCCGATGGCCCGCTCCGGCGAGAACACCGCGCTCGTCGCGCCGCCGGGATCGACGGCCTCGATCCGGCGCCCGCGGTAGGGCCCACGGAGCTCGTGGAAGTACCACCACGGGATGCCGTTCTGCGCGGCCAACACGGCAGTGTGCTCACCGAGCAGCGGCTCCACCAGTGGGCCACTGGACGGGTAGCTGTGCGCCTTCAGCCCGAGGAAGACGTAGTCGACGGGCCCGATCTCGTTCGGGTCGTCCGTGGCATTCGGATACGCCACGAAGTCGCCCCGCTCGCTGAGCACGCGTACGCCGTTCTCCCGCATGGCATGTAGATGGGCGTTGCGCGCAATGAGGTGGACATCAGCCCCTCCCCGCTGCATGGCGGCGCCCCAATAGGCCCCAATTGCTCCGGCACCGACGACTGCGATTTTCACGGCGACTCCCTTCGTTGAATACTGTATGCAGGAAACCAGGGTGCTGTCTAGGCTTGCCCCTTCGCGCCATCACCGACTCGGCCGAGCGGCAACCGATGCCGCGCTCACCCGACCGACCGTGCCCACTCTTAGCCCGTTGCATACAGTATGCAGATCGCCTAGCCTGGGCATGCCCCCCGGCTCAGCATGGCCGCCGGAGGGCATGCGACCGCAAACCCTGGGGCGTTCCCGCCCGGCCACAGCCAGGAGGAGAAGCATGAGTTTGATCGGAGTGCCCCGCGAAAGCGTCGAGGGAGAACGCCGTGTCGCGCTGGTTCCCAAGGTCGTCGAGCGGCTCCGCGCCGCGGGCCTCGAGGTCGTCGTCGAAACCGGCGCCGGTGCCGGCGCACTGATCGGCGACGAGCACTACCGGGACGCCGGAGCCACCATCGGTGACCCCTGGTCCGCCGACGTCGTGGTCAAGGTGAACCCGCCGACGGCCGACGAGACCGACCTGATGAAGCCCGGCTCCATCGTGATCGGCTTCCTGGCACCACGGACCCAACCGGAGGTCGCGGATCGGCTGCGCCTGGCGGGCGTCACCGCGTTCGCCATGGAGGCCGTGCCGCGAATCTCCAGGGCGCAGACCATGGATGCGCTCTCCTCCCAGGCCAATGTTGCCGGCTACAAGGCGGTGCTGCGGGCGGCCGAATGCTCGACCCGCTTCTTCCCCATGCTGACCACGGCCGCGGGAACGGTGAAACCGGCGACCGCCCTTGTGCTCGGCGTCGGCGTTGCTGGGCTTCAGGCACTGGCGACGGCCAGGCGGCTCGGCGCCCGCACGACCGGCTTCGACGTTCGGCCCGAAGTCGCCGAGCAGGTGAAGTCCCTTGGCGCGCAATGGCTGGAGCTCGGCATCCAGGCGGCCGGCGACGGCGGCTACGCCCGTGCGTTGACCGCCGACGAGCAGGCCGAACAACAACGGCAGTTGGCCGAGGCGATCTCGCGCTTCGACGTGGTGATCACCACCGCACTCGTCCCGGGCCGGCCGGCTCCCAAATTGGTCACCGCCGAGGCGGTGCGCACGATGAAACCGGGCAGCGTGGTCGTCGACCTCGCCGGTGAGGCGGGCGGAAACTGCGAGCTGACCGTGCCCGGGGAGACCGTGGTGCGCCACGACGTCACCATCACCTCGCCGCTGAACCTGCCGGCGACCATGCCCGAGCACGCCAGCGAGCTCTATGCCCGCAACGTGGCCGCCCTGCTCGAACACATGCTCACCGACGGCGAGATCGTGCCCGACCTCTCGGACGAAATCCTCGCCGCCTGCTGCGTGACATCAACCAGTGACCAATTGACGGAGGCACGATGACACTCCTGGCCAATGTGGCGATCCTGGTGCTTGCCGGCTTCGTCGGCTTCACCGTGATCTCCAAGGTGCCCAACACCCTGCACACCCCACTCATGTCCGGCACCAACGCAATTCACGGCATCGTGCTGCTTGCCGGCCTGGTGCTGCTCGGCCGGTCCGCGGCGGATCCGTTCGACAGGGTGCTGCTCGTGATCGCCATCGCCTTCGGCGCGATCAACGTGGTTGGCGGGTTTCTGGTGACCGACCGGATGCTCGCGATGTTCAAGAAGAAGCCGAACGCGGCAGCAGAAAAGGTGGCGGCAGCCCATGAGTGAAGTCATCGCAGTCCTGTACATCGTCGCGTTCGCGATGTTCATCTACGGCCTCATGGGCCTGACCGGGCCGCGGACCGCGGCGCGCGGCAATCTCGTTGCGGCCGCGGGCATGGCGATCGCGATCGTCGCGACCCTGCTGACCCCGGGCACCAGCAACTGGCTGCTGATCGCGCTCGGCATGGCCCTCGGCACGCTCATCGGCGTGCCCTCGGCGCGACGGGTCAAGATGACCGCGATGCCGCAGATGGTGGCACTCTTCAACGGAGTGGGCGGTGGCGCCGTCGCGCTGGTGGCCTGGGTGGAGTTCCGGGACAGCCACGGCTACGCGACCGTGGCCGGATACGTCACCGTCACTTCGCTTTTCGCGGCCATCATCGGCTCGGTGTCCTTCTGGGGATCGCTGATCGCCTTCGGCAAGCTACAGGAAGTGTTGCCGGGCAAGCCCATAACGTTGGGGCGGGCGCAGCAACCACTCAACGCGCTGCTGCTCCTGCTCTCCATCGGGTGTGCCGTGGCCATCGGCCTGGGCCAACGATCCGAGCTGCTGATCATCGGCGTGCTGGTCTCGGCGGCAGTGCTCGGCGTTATGGTCGTGCTGCCGATCGGCGGCGCGGACATGCCGGTGGTGATCTCGCTGCTGAACGCGCTCACGGGACTGTCCGCCGCGGCAACAGGACTCGCGCTGGACAACACCGCGTTGATCGTGGCCGGCATGATCGTCGGCGCCTCCGGCACGATCCTGACCAACCTGATGGCCAAGGCGATGAACCGGTCGATCCCGGCCATCGTCGCCGGTGGGTTCGGCGGGACGAGCTCGGCAGCGGGCCCCGCCGGTGGTTCGGCGGATCAGACCGTCCGGCAGACGAGCGCGTCCGACGCGGCGCTGCAGATGGGCTATGCCAGCCAGGTCGTGATCGTCCCGGGCTACGGCATGGCCGTGTCGCAGGCGCAGCATGCCGTGCGAGAGATGGCCAGCCTGCTCGAGGGGCGCGGCGTCGAGGTCAGACACGCCATTCATCCCGTCGCGGGCCGGATGCCAGGCCACATGAACGTGCTGCTCGCCGAGGCCGACGTGCCCTACGACCAGCTCAAGGAAATGGACGAGATCAACGGCGAGTTCAGCCGCGTCGACGTGGCCTTGGTGATCGGCGCCAACGACGTGACGAACCCTGCGGCGCGGTCGAATCCGGCGTCCCCGATCTTCGGGATGCCGATCCTCAACGTCGATCAGGCGAAGTCGGTCATCGTGCTCAAGCGGTCGATGGGTGCCGGATTCGCGGGCATCGACAACGAGCTGTACTTCGACACGAAGACGACGATGCTGTTCGGCGACGCGAAGGCCTCCGTCGCCGAGATCACCGCCGAGTTGAAGGTGCTCTGAGGGCGAGGGGGTTCGCGCTCAGTGCGGCTGCGGAAACCTCACTCCGGTGAGGTCTTCGGAGATCTCCCACAGCCGACGGGCATCGGCCTCGTTCGTGGCACGGGCCGGGATCCTCGCTTCCCGCACGCCGCCGCCGGCCGCCTCCAGGAATCCGTGCGGGCCGTAGAAGGCACCGCCGGCGGCCTGCGGGGAGGTCGCCGCATGGAGCGCGGGCTTGACGCCTTCGTCGATGTCCTGCCACATGAAGGGCAGGAACCGCTGGCTCAACTCGAGGAACCGCTCGGTTCCATCCGTTCCGCTGAATTGCGGATCGGGTTTCGACATACCGGGATGCGCGGCGATGGACGTCACGCCCCACCCCAGTTCGCGGCTGCGCCGGTCCAACTCGCGGGCGAAGATCAGGTTCGCGAGCTTCGACTGGCTGTAGGCGCGCATGGGCGAGTAGCGACGCGCGCATTGCAGGTCGTCGAAGTGGAGCCGGCCGTTTCGAGCGGCCATGGCGCTGATGGTGACGACCCGTGGTGCCGATGCCGCCCGCAGCAGCGGTAGCAGGCGCCCGGTGAGCGCGAAGTGTCCCAAATGATTTGTGCCGAACTGCAACTCGAACCCGTCGGCGGTGGTGTCGCGCTGGCGGTGTGCAATGACGGCGGCATTGTTGACCAGGACGTCGATCGGCCTGCCCTCGGCGTTGAGTTCGTCCCCCAAGGCGGCGACGCTGGCCAGCGAGGACAGGTCGAGTCGTTTGATGGTCAACTTCGCCTCGGGCACCCTTGTGCGGATGTGTTCGGCCGCACGGGCGCCCTTGGCCTCGTTGCGGATCGCCATGACGACCTCCGCACCGGCCGCCGACAGCCGGGTGGCCAAGCCGAGTCCGATGCCAGAGGTGGCGCCGGTGACGACGGCCAGCTTTCCGGAGAGCTCGGTCATCGGTGCGCTGCGATGATTCGCGCCGCGGCTTCGACCGCGGCCGCGCGGCGGCGCGCGATGATGGCGGGGTCGTCCGTCGAGGCATCGGGGTGCGGCGACGTCGCCCACGCCATGCCGACCGCGACCAACAGGGCGATCAGGTCGGTCGGTTCCCACGTCGGGTCGACGTGTCCATCAGCCTGGGCGGCTTCGATCGCGGCGATGCTGTCGGCGAAGACCGGTTCACCATCTTCGAGGGGTTCGTCGAGGGCGAAGCCCTCCAGACGCGCCCACGTGATCATCCGCAGATGCTCGGGGTGATCGCGGGCGACGTCGTAGACGTCGCCGACGAAGTCGGGAACGCTCCCCCGGCGCAGGCTGATCGCTGTGAAGAACTCGGCGCTATCGGTCGCCAACACCTCGCGAAACAGCGCCTCCTTGTCACCGAAGTGGGCGTAGATGCGCTCCTTGCTGGCCTGAGCGGTGCGCGCGATCCGGTCGATGCGCGCCCCGGCCAAGCCGTACTGGGCGAACTCGGCCCGGGCCGCCGCCAGGATCACGTCACGGAGCTCGGCTGTATTTCTCACAGGGGAATCATATGCCAAACGAACTCGTTCGTTCGGTAAGCTGGAAATCGTGGCGCACGAAACGAGTCAAAGGAGCGGGCATGGCTGATGCAGTGGAGGCGAATTCGGCCATTGCGCTGATGCCGCGCGGCGGTCCCACCGCCTCGTGGCTGGATAGGCGGTTGCAGACCGACGTCTTGGAGTACACCGACCGCTACGACATCCCCGACGAGGTCAAGCAGACGGTGATCTCCGCGCTCGACCGAGTTGGCGACCGCACCGGCCAGCACGAGAAGCACGCCCGCACCGCCCTGGACGTGGTGGCGGACATCCCGAACCCCCGCATCCTCGAACTCGGTGCCGGACACGGCAAGTTGTCGGCCCAGATCCTGCGGTTGCATCCCACGGCCACGGTGACGGTGAGCGACCTGGATCCGACATCAGTCGCGAACATCGCCAAGGGTGAACTCGGCGCCGATCCGCGGGTGTGCACGCAGGTCGTCGACGCCGCCGCGATCGCCGCCGACGACGACACCTATGACCTCGTCGTCTTCGCCCAGGCGTTTCACCATTTGCCGCCGGCAATCGCCGTCCGTGCGATCGCCGAAGCCACCAGGGTGGGTAGGCGATTCCTGGTGATCGACCTCAAGCGTCCGTCACCGCTCGGGTTGCTTCTCGCCCCGCTCGTCGCGGCACCGGTCGCGGCGGTCGCGGTGTTGGTGCGGCCCTCGATCCGGCGCATCATGCACGACGGGTTCATCAGCGCGCTGCGCGCCTACAGCCCTTCGGCGTTCGTCGCGCTGGGCAAGGCGGCCGACCCGCAGATGCACGTCGAGTTCCTCCCCACGGCGAGGCAGTTTGGCCCCAAACCGACCACCCTGGTGTTCTCCCGGCCCGCCAAGCCGTCGACGAATACCCTGCAGCCCAAGGATTCTGAACAGTCATGACCACCACGAACACCGACGCGATCATGAATCAGCCGCGACGCGTCCAGGCGTTGCGCGGCATGGTGGAGACGGTCGCCGACCGGGTCGCACCGCTCGTCGATCTATACCGTCCCTACGTCGACGGCCTCCACGAGTTGCCCGCCGACGGTCGGTTCCTATTGGTCGGCAACCACACCCAGGCCGGTGCCGAGGGCATGTTGATCCCCCTGCTCGTCCGTCGCGCGATAGGCATGCGGGTGCGGCCCCTTGCCGACCGGAACTTCGGCCGCATGGGCGGTCTGCCCGGCGATCTCCTCGCCGCCGCCGGTGCCGTGGTCGGAGCGCCGGAGACGGCCCGCGAACTGATGCGCCACGACGAGCCCATTCTCGTGTTTCCCGGTGGGGGCCGAGAGATATCGAAGTTCAAGGGCGAGGAGAACACCCTGCGTTGGCAGGGCCGGAGTGGATTCGCCCGCCTGGCAGCCGAATACGGCTATCCGATCGTGCCGGTGGGGCTCATTGGCGGCGACGACGTCTACCGCAGCTTCACGACGCGTGACGGCGCATGGGGACGGCTGAGTCAGCGCCTGACGGAGCGGCTGTCCGGCCGCACGGACATGGCCATGCCGCTCATGCGTGGGATCGGCCCGACGCTCATTCCCCGGCCGCAGCGGATGTACCTACGCTTCGGCTCGCCCATCGACACGACACCGCCCGCGTCGGCCGTCGACGACGATTGGGCGGGCACCGTCAAGGAGAACACGCAGGAAGCACTGGAGCAGATATTGGCGGATCTGCTGGAGGTCCGCAGCCACGATCCGTACCGCGAACTGAATCCATTGGCTTGGCGTGCCGCCACGATGCCGTCGATCGACCGTCAACCGGCCTGAGGAAACCCGCGGTGGCTCAGTTGAATCCGGGGAGCGCCGACAGGACAATCACGACGACCGTGCTGGCGCACGCCATGGACACGACGTTGCCGATGAACGGGTGGAAATCAGGGGGAAGCCTGCGTGCCACCGCCGCGGCGAGCGGCGGGCCGAGCACCGCGCCCAGCGTTGCGCCGGCCACGATGGATTGGAGTGTTCCGCCGAACGCGAGGACGGTCGCGGGGGCGACGGACACCACCGGCACGAACGTTGGATACCAGCCGTATTTCGCCCATTGCCGGTGCCACAACGTCACTGCGATCCCCGCGGTCAGGACTTGCGCCCCCAGTAACTGCGGCAGCAGCGTCCCGACGTTTCCGGCCATCGCGGGGTTGAGCAGATAACTGATCACCGTGCCGATCAATAGTCCAGCGCTGGCCCATTCATTGCCGATGAACTGTGCATCGGTGAAGTCAGCCAGCATCCGACGGGCCAGCCACTTGGGTCCCTGCGGGGAGGTGTCGACGAAGCGATGAGGTAATGCGGTGTGACAGCGCGGCACAGTGACGGCCGGTGACGGCATCCACGGCAGGTACCGACAGAGCGCGAAGGCAAGGAGGGCGCTGACCCACATGCCCGTCGTCGCTCCGACGACGTTCGGCAACCCAAGTGGGCGGCAGCCGAAGTTCACGGCCGCCAGAGCGATGGGCGTCGTGAGGGCGGCCCCTAGAACGGCACCGGTCAGGGCCACCGAGCGTTGGCCACCGTAGATGAGAACCACGGCAGGAGGCACCGATGCGAACGGCACGAACGTCGGCTGCCACATTCCGGAAACCGCGATGGTCCAACCCCACGCCAGATTGCTGATCACCAGTCCCAGCGCTGCACTGCCAACCGCCCAACCGAACAGGTCGGTGCCAGACGTGACGGGAAAGCCGCGCCAACGACGGCCTCGGACGAAGGCACGATGAGCGGTGTATCCGCCGAACAGCATCAGCACACCGGCCAGTGCGGAGTGCGCGTACCCCGGTTCCGTCGTGTCGCCAAGCGTCCAGAGCAGGAACGATCCGACCTTTGAGTAATTGCCCAGCCACGACGCGAATCCCGGCAGGGCGGGTGATATCGATGACTGAAACCGCTGGATGCCAATCAGCACAAGCGCAGCGGCGCCGATGATCACCGCGGCGCTCATCCACAGGACGGCCGGTCGGGATCGCTGTCGGGTCACCGAGAGTGGTGGACCGACGGCTCTACGCTCTGCAGGCATGTGCACTGGACGATTCCTTTCCTGCGTGCCGCTGGTACTAGCGGCTAGCGGGACAGGAACGTCAGAAGTTCGTGGTTGACGTCCTCGGAGTGGGTCCAACGCAAACCGTGTGGTGCGCCGGGGATTTCGACGTAATCTGCGCGGTCAAGCATCGCGTGAAACGGCCGCGCCGTCGCCTTGATCGGCAAGATCCGGTCGTGAGTCCCGTGGATGATCAAGATACCGACGTCGTAGCCGGCGATCTTGGCGACGTCGGGCCGGAAGTCGGTTGTCCAGGTGATCACGGCCGCCACGGATGCATATGCCGGTGCCGAACACGCTTCCTTCCAGGCACTTTCGATGACGTGGCGACTGATCCGGGTGCCCACGTTTTCATCGGTGTTGTAGACGTCGGCGTAGAACTGACGAAAGAACGCGTAGCGGTCCTTGACCGCGGCGGCAAGGGCTTCGGTGAAGACGCTGCCGTCCAAGCCGTTCGGGTTGGTGTCGGTCTTGAGCAGGAACGGTTCCAGCGCGGCAATGAACACGGCCTTGTCGACTCTGGAAGGCCCGTAGGTGCCAAGGTAGCGACCCACCTCCCCCGTGCCCATCGCGAAGCCGGACAAGACGACGTCGGTCACGTCGAGTACCTCCAGCAGTGTGTTCAGATCTGCGGCGAAGGTGTCGTAGTCATAGCCGATGGTCGCGTCGTCGGACCGTCCAAAGCCGCGACGGTGGTAGGTGATCACCCGGTACCCGGCCGCCAGCAATGTGGGGACCTGCCTCTCCCAGCCAAGCCCGTCCCATGGAAAACCGTCGATCAACACGATGGGTTGCCCACTGCCATGGTCCTCGTAATACAGATCGATGTCGGTGGCGTTTTCGACGCCGACACAGATGAATGGCACGACGATTGCCTTTCAGTGCGGTAGCGGTGGCCGTTCTGGCCAGCACACCACGGTCCTAGTGGCCACCGAATCCTGGAAGGACCCCAGTCCTTGGAATTTCGCTCACGATCGCGCGCGCGGCGGGACTCCGGTCAGCGGCAAACCGGCAGTGAACAACGCCGTGGCGAGTTGGCGCCTCGATGTGATGCCGAGCTTCCTGAAGACCTTGCTGAGGTGGTACTCCACCGTCGAGGTGGTGATGTACAGCCGGCTTGCGATCTCGGCGTTGGTCGCTCCGGCGCCGGCTTGGCGCGCTACCTGGATTTCCTGCGGCGTCAGCCCAGATGGGTTATCCGCTTGCGGGACATTGTGTTTGGATTGTCCGGAGGCGCTTTGTTCCGAGCGGGCGCGGTGAGCGAAGGCGACGGCTCCCATGGCCGTGAACATGTCGCAGGCGATGCGCAATTGCAGTTGCGCGTCGCGACGACGCTTTCGGCGGCGAAGCCATTCACCGTAGAGCAAGTGCGTGCGCGCCAGCTCGGTACGCACCGCCGTCTCGGACAGCAGCCTGATTGCTTCGTGATAGTAGGTTTCGGCCTCTGCGTCGGCTGCCAGCAGTGCCGTGGAACGGGCCAGCAGACCCAACGCCCATGGCGAGCCCGCGGCGGTAGCGCGCTCGGTCAGCCGAACCAACGCCGCCTGGGCCGCCTCCCGGTCTCCGCCGCGCACGCCAGCCTCGACGACGTCGGGCAGAATGCGGTTTCCGAATCCGGGCGGGTCATCGTCATAGATCTGCAGGCTCCAACCGAGTGCTTGGGGGTATCGGCCCAGACCGAGCTCGAGGACGGTCAGGCCCATCAGGGCGAAGATCTCCAGGATCGAGGCGCCCCTTTCGCGACCCCACTGGGCGGTCGAGGAAGCGATTGCGCGGCTTTCGTCTTCGCGGCCCTGCCAGGCCCGCACCTCCAACAGCACTCCGGTGGTCGCCGGTGGCGGCACGCCGATGAGCGCCGAGATTTCGGCGGCCTCGCCATGGCTGTTCTCGGCGTCGGTCATCTGTCCTGCCCAGACCTGGCTGATTGCCAAGCCCGCGAGGGTGATGCGCATGGCGCCCAGTGCGCCGTGGCGGCGTTCGAGAGCCTGCGCCCGTTCGAACATGGCGCGACGCCCTTGCTCATCCCACACATCGTCGGCGGCGAACCAGCCCAGGATCGTCGAAGGGATGTCGACGGCGGAGGTGGCGTCGGTGAACAGGGTTGCGACTGCAGCGCGCAACAGCGGGACCGCCTCGGCGTAGCTCCCGCTGATGCGGGAAGCGAAACCGTCCAGCAGTAAGTCGTTGGCGGCGGCTGGCCGCCGCGGGTCGCGTGAGGCGACGAGCACGGCGTCGGCGACCTCGCCGAGGGTGGCGCCTACGGTGTATTCGCGGGCGACGACCGCTGCCTGCATGGCGTCGAAGAGGATCTGTCGAACCAGGACGTGGTCGGCGGCATCGACCGTCCTGGCCGCGTCGAGCAGGATGGCCGGGACGTCCTTGTGTTGAGAGAAGAACACCGCGATCGACGCCCGCATGCGTTGCACCGAGACGTGCATGCCGGCGTCGTCAAGGCCTGGTGTCGCCAGGTCCAGCAACGCCTCCGCCAGCGGACCGTCCCCGGCAGCAAGATATGCCTCCGCGGCGGCGAGATAACGCAACGCCCGGCGTTTGGACTCGGTGGACAGCTCGGCTGCTCGGGTCAGGAACGCGGCTTGCATCGTATAGCCGCCCCTGCGCTGAGCCCGCTTCGCCGAAGCCTCCAGATCGGCGGCGATGGTCTCATCGGGTGCCGTCACGGCAGCGGCGCGATGCCAGGCCGCCCGGTCGTCATCGCCGTCACCACGGGCCACCATCGCCAGCGCCTCGTGCACACGGTGACGCTCATCGAGCGTCGCGCCGTCGTAGACGGCAGAGCGAATGAGAGGATGGCGGAACATGATTCGCGGCTCAAGCGATACAATCCCTTGCCGTAGGGCTTCATCGGCCGCCTCGCTCGCCAGACCCAAGAGAGCTGCGGCCCGCCACACCATCGAGGGATTGTCATCCGACGACGCCGCGGCGACCAGCAGAACGGTGCGCGCCTCCTGAGCCAACATGGCTATCTGCGCGAGGAAGTGCACGTCGACTCGTCGCCCGACCGGCAAGCGGCGCGGCAACGGGAACCGTCCCGCCAACTGCTCGGCGGTGAGTTCGCGCGCCAACTCGATCATCGCCAGTGGGTTTCCGCCGGTCTCGTCGATCATCCGCGCCGACACCCGCGGGTCCAGCTCCCCAGGCACCACCTCGTCGAGGACGGCGTGCGCAGACGAGCGATCCAACGGGCCAACCTCGCGGGTCGGCAACCCGGCGAGGGCGGTCAGATCCCCGGCATGTGCCCGGGCGCTGAACACCAGGCCGATGTGGTCGGCATGAAGCCGGCGCGCGACAAACCCGAGCACCGCAAGTGATTCCGGGTCCAACCACTGCGCATCATCGACCAAGCAGATCAACGGTCGTTCCATCGCGACACGAGACAACAAAGCCAACGCGCCAAGGCCCACCAGGAAGCGGTTCGGAGGCGGGCCCTCGGCAAGGCCGAACGTCACCTCCAACGCCGTGCGATGTGGACCGGACAGCCGGTCCAGGCGATCGAGGTAGGGCAGTACGAGCCGATGCAGCGCCGCGAAACCCAGCCGCAACTCCGATTGCGCGCCGGAGATCCACGGCATGCCGACACCGGCGGTCGTGTCCCGCAGGTGCCGCAGCAGATGAGTCTTGCCGACGCCGGGTTCCCCGATGAACACCAGCGCGCCGCTGAATCCGGCGCTCACGCGGGTCGCGAGCTCGTCGAGCAGTGCGCGTTCCTCCGTCCGCCCGACGAGGTCACCCGCGCTCAGGTCGACCGAATGCTCCCTGTCGTCGATCGTGCGCCTCCTGCACCTGTCGTCCAGCGAAACGCGTTCAGCCCACCCCTGACGAGTGGCATCTGCGCAAGCAGAGTACGGCTGACCAGTGCCTTTGGACAATGATCTGGATCAGCCCAGTTCTCTTCACGGCAGACCAGACGACGGCGAGCCGTCGTCTGCGCACTGAATCACTGGGGTCCATCCAGGATTCGCGCGGACCCGGTCGCATGGTGGGCTTCAACTGTCGGCAATGCCGACACACCCACATCCGCACTGCCGGCCCGTGAGCCTCGCGGAGGCAGCCTCTTCGAGAAGGTGCGTCCATGAATGTCTTTGCCACGCGATACAACACGGCGACGATCGATGGACTCGAGGTGTTCTACCGCGAGGCCGGTGACCCCGGCAAGCCGACATTGCTACTGCTGCACGGCTTCCCGTCGAGCTCCCACATGTTCCGCAACTTGATCAACTCCCTTGCCGACGAATACCACCTCGTCGCGCCAGATCACATCGGTTTCGGCCGCTCGGCGATGCCGACGACGACCCAATTCACCTACAGCTTCGACCGACTCACCGAAATCACCGAAGGCCTCATCGAGCACCTCGGGCTAACCCAGTTCGCGCTCTACATTCACGACTACGGCGCCCCCATCGGACTGCGAATCGCGAGCCGACGCCCCGAGCGGATCACCGCGCTCATCACCCAGAGCGGCAACGCCTACCTAGAAGGCTTCACTCCGTTCTGGGACATCCTGTTCGCCCACGCCAAGGACCGCGCAGCCAACGAAGACGGCGTGCGTGAAAAGTTCACGCCGGAAACCACCTTCTGGCAGTACACCCACGGCGTGCCCGCGGACCGGCTCGACCGCATTGCGCCCGAGACCTGGCAACTCGACCAACTCGGTCTCGACCGCAAGGACAACGACGCCATCCAGCTACAGCTGTTCTGGGACTACCAATTCAACCTCGACGGCTACCCCGCGTTTCAGGAGTACTTTCGCACCCACCAGCCACCGCTGCTCGTCACCTGGGGCAAGAACGACGAAATCTTCGGCGCCCCTGGAGCAGAAGCATTTCGCCGCGACTTCCCCAACGGCGAATTCCATCTGCTCGACGCCGGCCACTTCGCGTTGGAAACCCACGGCGAGGAGATCAGCGGATACATCCGCGACTTCCTGCGCTGCGCTCTGGCCACCGCACCGGTCACCGCGGCCGCGAACTGAGCATCCGACGTGACACTGCTAAAGGACAAGACCGCGCTGGTGACCGGCGGCACCACGGGGATTGGGCTCGCCGCCGCGCAACGAATGGCGGCAGAGGGTGCACACGTATTTCTAACGGGCCGCAGTCAACCCGGTATCGATGCCGCGGTGGCTTCCGTCGGGCGCGGTGCGACCGGCGTTCGCACTGACATCAACAGTTTGGACGATCTGAACGCGCTGGCCACAGCCATCATCGAACGCGGACACGGGCTCGACGTGCTCTTCGCCAACGCCGGCGGTGGCGAATTCGCCGCACTCGGCGACGTCACCCCACAGCACTTCCTCGACACCTTCAACCTAAATGTCGGCGGCACCCTGTTCACGGTGCAGACGATGCTGCCCCTCCTCAATCCCGGCGCCTCCATCGTGCTGTCCGGATCCACTTCGGCGTCCAACGGCACGCCGTCGTTTGGCGTCTACGCCGCGTCCAAGGCCGCCATCCGGTCCTTCGGCCGCACCTGGGCAGCGGAGCTCGTGGGCAGGAACATCCGGGTCAACACCCTCGTCCCCGGACCGGTGCAGACACCTGGGCTGGCCGGGCTCGCTCCCCCAGCCGAGGAGCAGACCTTGCTCGCCAGCATCGCGTCCACCGTCCCGATGGGGCGACTTGGCCGGCCGGACGAAATCGCCTCCGCCGTGGTGTTCCTCGCGTCTGACCAAAGCAGTTTCATGACGGGGGCCGAACTGTTCGTCGACGGCGGAGAGGTCCAGATCTAATCCGCCGCGTCGTCACTCGCGAACTTGGAAAGCCCGACACTCTGAGTGGCCAGGGCCGGGATCGAACCGGCGACCTTCCGCTTTTCAGGCGGACGCTCGTACCAACTGAGCTACCTGGCCCGGAAGGCACAACCGTGCCTCGCCGAAATGGCGACCCTGACGGGACTCGAACCCGCGACCTCCGCCGTGACAGGGCGGCGCGCTAACCAACTGCGCCACAGGGCCTTGCTTTGCGACACCATCGTAACGGTGCTGCGTGTACCCCCTACGGGATTCGAACCCGCGCTACCGCCTTGAAAGGGCGGCGTCCTAGGCCGCTAGACGAAGGGGGCCAGATCCGAATCTCTCCGGGGTACTCGCAACAAAATCACGTTGGGAGCGTCGATAGCTTAGGGCACCGACACCCGAATCCTCAAACGAGGTCTCCAACCGTCGATGGGCCGCCTCCGCTCCGAACCCCGGTGACGTCAGCCAGTATCCTGATTCTCCGCGCCCCTATAGCTCAGTTGGTAGAGCTACGGACTTTTAATCCGCAGGTCCCAGGTTCGAGCCCTGGTGGGGGCACCGAGCACCACCTCAATCCTTGATGAACGAGTACATCCGCCAGGAGAACTCCCCCGATTCCAGGTCGCGATAGAACCGCGAGCCCTTCACGTGGTACGCCTCGCGCCCGATGCCCTGCAACGGACCGGGCAGCTGGCGGGCGAGCGCGTCCAGCGAGCCCTGCGATCGCTCGTCAAGGGCGCGCAGCACCTCGGCGTTGATGTCCCGTTCCGTCAGCATCCGCAGCGGGACCTCGGCCAGCGCCTTCTCCCAATCCGCGATCCCGAGCCGCGGGCGCAGATCGGCGTACAGGAAGTGCCCTCCCGGACGCAGCACGCGGGCCACCTCGGCGAGGAAACGGCTGAAGTGCGGGTAGCAGTGCGACGACTCGACGTTGACCACCGCGTCGAAGGACTCCGCGGCGAACGGTAGGTCCTCCGCATTGCCCTCGACGAAGTCCAAGCCGGCCACGTCGTGATGGCGCTTGCGGCACGACGCGATGGCGGCCGGGTTCAGATCCAGCCCCGTGTAGGAGGCAGGCTCGAAGGTGCGGGTGAGATACGAGGCGCCCCCGCCGTGACCGGAGCCGACCTCCAGCACCTTCTTGCCCTTGATGTCCGCCTGGGCCGCCGTGCGGTGGTAGAGCTGGCTGGGATACCGGTGCGGCTCGTCGGACTCCCCCATCGGCACGGCCATCGGCGGATCTTCTTCGTAGCCGTCATTTAGGAACAGACCCTCGCCGCCGATCATGCGGGTGAAGATCGGGTAGAAGACCTTCGCGAAGGCCTTCATGACGTACGGGTTGAATCCCAAGCGGTAGACGCGGGCAGTGACCCTGCTGGATACGGTTCCTTCGTTCACGGACATTGCGGGAGTATGCAGGACAGATTGACGTTCACTCGTGGCGAAACGATCAGGCTTTACTCACGGCCGATCGACCCGAGAAGCATGAGCAAACGCCTTGGCATTCAATCCCATCCGGACAGCTCGGCCAACGCATGAAAGCCCATCGCAAGGCTACGAAGAAACTCCCGACAAAATAGTCCGGCTAAGCAGTTAAGCGGTTCGCTCAAACATTCCGCGCGAAGGCGGGACCGTCAGCGGCCGGGCGCTGCCGGCACCGTCGGCACGACCTGCGTGCCCGGCCAGCAGCCCAGCGGGCTGATCGCCGCCTCTCGGGCAGAGTCCAGGCACTTGCTC
This sequence comes from uncultured Actinomycetota bacterium, assembly GCA_963849055.1. Classification (GTDB taxonomy): domain Bacteria; phylum Actinomycetota; class Actinomycetes; order Mycobacteriales; family Mycobacteriaceae; genus Mycobacterium. The sequence continues at coordinate 463,998 of CAWKFI010000004.1, read as the reverse complement.
ACCAGCACGTTGGGATCGTTGGACACCGACGCGGCCAGGATGCCGTTCGCGCGGGCCTCCGCCTCGGCGGTCTTGGCACGCTGTTCGGCCACGCGGGTGTTGGCCTTCTCGACGTTCAGCGCGTTGATCCGGTCCTGGGTCGCGCTGTCGTAGTTGACCAGCGGCACGATGACGTTGATGATCTCGATCTGCCCGCCCACCTTGGCGCGTAACTTCTCGGCCACGTCGTCGCCGAGCGCCTGCACGTTCGGTCCCTCCGTGTTGGCCGCCGACAGCGGATCGAAGGCGGAGAACACCTCGTTGAGGGCGGCCCGCAGTTCCCGGGTCACCAGGTTGTCGCGGACGTTCTCGAAGTCGCGATAGTCGAGGTACAACTCGTCGGCCGCCGCCGGCTGGATGCGCCACCGGACGCTGTTGTCGACGTTGGCCGTCGAGTTGTTGCCCAGCCGCACCGTGGTGGCCATCTCGCCGGTGTGGTTGTCGATCTGGATGGTGCCGTCCATCTCGGTGACCTTCTGCCACGGCGCAATGACGTGCAGTCCGTTGCCGAGCGTGCCGCTGGGCCGGCCGAACGTCGTGACGACGCCGACGTTGCGCGCCGACACGATCGTCGTCGAGCTGAAGATGACGACGAGAATGGCTAGGACGCCGGTGGCCACGGCGATGCGCGCCGACCGGGTGCGCGATGCCTCATTCTTCGACAACGCCCTTGCGACGACGGCGAATACGGTAATCGGCAACAGCAGGATCAAAACGAAAATCTGCCACGGCATGCTGGTCATCCCCATCTGTCGACACCGCCGAGCAGTTCACCGCACGGCATTCAGCCGAATGGTATTGGTCAACGGCGCCTTAGGCCTAGACCTTCGGGCAGTAATGCATGGGGTTGCTGCGCTCCTCGAGCGGCGGCAGGTTGCGTGCGGGCGTCTGCGGAAGTGGCGTGTCGGGCGCGATGCGCCCGGTGACGCGGTCCCAGCCGGCGCGGGCACGGGGATGCATGCGGGCGCGTTTCGGCAACAGCGAGAACACGATTCGCACGACGGAGCCGAACCGGCGGTGCAGCCACTCGTCACGCGCCGACCACGTGTACCCCATCAGCTCGCGCACCGCCGGGTGGTAGAGGCCGACGGTGACCCACACGAAGAACGGCGCCACCATCCTGCGCTGCACCCGCCACATCCAGTCGGGCATCTTCTCGGCGAACGGCGGCTTGGGCAGGTCGGTCAGGTCCAGCACTGCGCGGGCGGCGTAGTTGTTCTCAAGTACGTTGCGGCACATGTGTTCCCAGTACTCCTGGAATTCCTCCCAGGTCTTGGGCACCGGCCGGGTGCTCATGCCGTACATCGAGTACCACTGCAGGTGCTCGTCGAACAACTGACGCTTCTCGGCCTCGGTGATGCCGCCGCAGAACCGCTCGGCGACGATCAGCGTGCCGACGAAGAACGTCGCGTGCGCCCAGTAGAAGACGTCGGGATTCAGCGCGTGATAGCGGCGGCCTTGGGCATCCACGCCCTTGATGTCGACGTGGTAGTCGCGCACCTCTGCACCAGTCTGCGGTGCACGGTCGGTGTCGAAGACGACCCCGCCGATCGGGTACAGCGAGCGCAACAGCCGCGGCCACCGCTCCCGGAAGAACGTCGAATGTTCCTCGACCGCCGCGCCGAGCTGCGGATGCATGTTCTGCATCGATCCCGCCCACGGGCCCTGCAGCATGCCGCGCCAGTCACCGAAGTACTTCCACGTCAGCGAGTCCGGACCGAGCGGCACCGGCGGTGCCTCGTAGCCTCCCGGCGCGACGGGGCAGCCAGTGCTGGTTATCGGACCTGCCTCGGACGTATCTTGTGTCACTGGTGGGATCTCCTGGTGGCCAGGCGGGATATTCTGACTACGAGCGTTGTCAATTACAGCTTAGGAGCAATGTGCCCTCCGGTCAACGACACGGCAGATGGTCGGGCGTACCACTGCAGGACCGGCAAGCGCTGCGCCGCGACGACCTCGTCGCCGCCGGCGTCGCACTCCTCGGTGGTGAAGGCGGCCCCGCGCTGACCGTCCGCGCCGTCTGCCGCGCAAGCGAGCCTGACCGAGCGCTACTTCTACGAAAGCTTCACCGACCGTGACGAATTCGTCCGGGCGGTCTACGACCACGTGTGCAGCACGGCGATGTCAGCCCTGGCGTCCGCCGATACCCCGCGCGATGCGGTCGAACGGTTCGTCACGCTCATGGTCGACGACCCGGTGCGCGGCAGGGTGCTGCTGATCGCGCCCGAGCGCGAGCCGGTGCTGGCGAAGTCGGGCGCCGAGTGGATGCCCAGTTTCATCGAACTGCTGCAGCGCAAGCTGACCCGCATCACGGATCCCGCAAAGCAGGCCATGGTGGCCACGGGTCTGGTCGGCGCGCTGTCGGCGTTGTTCACGGCCTACTTGAACGGCCGATTGGCGACCACCCGGGAGCAGTTCATCGACTATTGCGTCGACATGCTGCTCAGCCGGGCGTCAAGCCACTAGTTAGTGGTCGGGCTTGGAGACGTCGGCGAGCGCCTGCTCTTCCTCGGCTGCCGCCTCGGCCGCGGCCTGCTCCTCGGCGGCCTTCGCTGCACGACCCGCTTCGCTCGCCAATGAATTGCCCGGCGTGGTCGCGGTCGCGACGCCGCCGTTGCAGTTCAAATAGAACTGCACGGTGTCGGAGACGTGCACGCCGTCGTTCGCGCTGGCGAAGGGCGCGGTCTGCGACCGAGTCACCAAGCAGTCACCCTGGTCGACCTTGTCGCCCACGCGGGCCGCGACGACGACCGTCTGACCGGCATCGCTGGCCGCCGATGATGCGTCTGAGTACGTCTGCCCCGCATAGTCGTCCGCCGACGCCACACCGGTGCCGAGCGCGGTGGAAAGAGCCAGCGCACCAATCGCGCCGGAACCAATAACTATGAGCTTCTTCACGTAACGCCCTATCTGCCAGTCGAAACAGTCATACCCGCGGGGATAGTACCGCTGACGAGACGCCTGCGCAGCCCTCGTGTGACTACGTCAGATGGGACGTGGATTACCTAGTTACCTGGGTTTTTATTCGCCGGCTTGCTCCGCGTCGACCGCAGCAAGCTGATCCTGCTCGGCCTGCTCGGCCGCGGCCTTTGCTTCGGCCTCGCGCTGCTCTTTTGCTGCGATGTCCGCTTCCCACATCTTGCGGCCCTCGGGGCTCTGCAACGAGAAGCCCGGCCAGAGCGCCGTTCCGTACTTTGCGTAGCAGTTCAGGTTCACCAACATCTGGTTCGTGATCCGGTTGCCGGACCCGTCCATGCGGGAGCCCCTGTTTGCGCTAGTGACGATGCAATTGTTCCAGTCCTTGCGGTCGCCAACAGTGGTGACGACGACCGGAACCATGCCCATCTGGTTGATGACGGACTTCGCATCCTTGTAGTACTGCCCCACTACCTGATCATCGGCATTCGCCACGCCTGCGCCGACTAGGGTGAATGCAACCGCGGCAGCTCCACATGCACCGGCACCAAGAACCAGGAGTTTCTTCACGAGTTGCGGCCTTTCGTCATCGCCAGGGCGGATTAGTTTGCCGGAGGACCGGGCACCCATCGGAATCGTACAGCCCGTGAGCGGATCTAACTGGTAGCTACGAAACACCAGTCACATTTGAAACGCCATAGACTTGAATGTCACCGGGGTACACAGATATATTGCATGCAACCAATAGGTACAGATAACTGGAGGGTCTATGTCGACCGAGTTGACCGACCTGCAGCTTCTGCGTGAGCTGGAACCGGTGGTCGAACAGAACATCAACCGGCACATGCGGATGCGCAAGGACTGGAATCCGCACGACTACATTCCATGGTCCGACGGCAAGAACTATTACGCCCTCGGTGGTCAGGATTGGGAGCCCGGACAGTCCAAGCTCTCCGAGGTCGCGCAGGTTTCGATGCTGCAGAACCTGTTGACCGAGGACAACCTCCCCTCGTATCACCGCGAGATCGCGATGAACTTCGGCATGGACGGCCCATGGGGCTTCTGGGTCAACCGCTGGACGGCGGAGGAGAACCGGCACGGCATCGCGCTGCGCGACTACCTCGTCGTCACCCGCGCGATCGACCCCGTGGAACTCGAGGAACTGCGCGTCGAGCAGGTCACCCGCGGCTTCAGCCCCGGCCAGAACGGCCAAGGCGACATGTTCGCGGAAAGCCTGTTCGACTCCGTCATCTACGTGACGTTCCAGGAGCTGGCCACCCGGGTGTCGCACCGCAACACCGGCAAGGCGTGCAACGAAACCATTGCCGACCAGTTGCTGCAGCGCGTCTCCGCCGACGAGAACCTGCACATGATCTTCTATCGCGACGTGAGCGAGGCCGGCATCGACATGGCCCCCAACCAGGCCATGAAGTCCCTGCACCGGGTGCTGCGCAACTTCAAGATGCCCGGATACACCGTGCCCGAGTTCCGTCGCAAGGCCGTCGTCATCGCCGTCGGCGGCGTCTACGACCCGCGCATCCACCTCGACGACGTCGTCATGCCAGTGCTGAAGAAGTGGCGCATCTTCGAGCGTGAGGACTTCACCGGCGAGGCCGCCGAGATGCGCGACGATCTCGGCAAGCTGGTCGAGGAACTCGAAGAGACCTGCGTCAAGTTCGAGGTCGCCAAGGAGCGCCGCCTCGAGCGCGAGAAGAAGATGGCCGAGAAGAAGGCCATGAAGAACCTCCTGGTGACGTCATCAGCGTCGTAACCGACTCTGCAGTATCGGCCCGATCTGCTCTTCAGATCGGGCCGATCGCGTTGCGGAGCCCCGTCGTGCTGGCCCCCATGGCCGGGGTGACGAACGTCGCGTTCCGCACGCTGTGCCGAGAGCTGGAACTGGCCAGGGCGGGCACCGTCAGCGGCCTCTACGTCTGCGAGATGGTCACGGCGCGCGCGCTGGTCGAGCGGCATCCCGTCACGCTGCACATGACCACGTTCGCGCCCGACGAGTCGCCGCGGTCGCTGCAGCTCTACACCGTCGACCCGGATACCACGTTCGCCGCGGCCAAGATGATCGCCGACGAAGGCCTGGCCGACCACATCGACATGAACTTCGGCTGCCCGGTGCCCAAGGTCACCCGGCGCGGTGGCGGCGCGGCCCTGCCCTACAAGCGCAAGTTGTTCGGCCAGATCGTGGCCGCTGCCGTGCGCGCGACGGAGGGCACCGGCATTCCCGTCACCGTGAAGTTCCGGGTCGGCATCGACGACGCCCACCACACGCACCTCGACGCGGGCCGCATCGCCGCCGAGGAGGGCGCGGCCGCCGTGGCGCTGCATGCCCGCACCGCCGCGCAGCGCTATTCGGGCAGCGCGGACTGGGAGCAGATCGCACTGCTCAAGCAGCACGTCACCAATGTGCCCGTGCTGGGCAACGGCGACATCTTCGACGCCGATGACGCGCGGGCCATGATGGCGATGACGGGGTGTGACGGAGTCGTCATCGGGCGCGGTTGCCTTGGCCGCCCGTGGCTGTTCGCCGAACTATCCGCCGCGTTCACCGGTCGCGAGATGGCCACGCCGCCGACGCTCGGCGAGGTCGCATCGATCATCCGCAGGCACGGCGAGCTCCTTGTCGAACACTTCGGCGAGGACAAGGGCATGCGCGACATCCGCAAGCACGTCGCCTGGTACCTGCATGGATTTCCCGCCGGATCCGATCTGCGACGCGCGATGGCGCTGGTCAAGACCATCGCCGAGCTCGACGAGTTGCTGTCCCGTCTCGACGCCGACGTGCCGTTCCCCGCGGCCGCCGAGGGCCCGCGCGGACGTCAGGGCTCACCGGGGTCGGTGGCGCTGCCGGAGAACTGGCTGAGCGATCCGGAGGATTGCACGGTTCCCGCGGGCGCCGACGTCATGCACTCGGGAGGCTGATTCGTCCACGCCGGAGGCTGAATCGTCCACGCCGGAGGCTGAATCGTCTCAGTGCCGAGACGTCATCGAGACGGCACTGTCACTTCCTCCGACTGGCCCTCTCTCAGGATGTCTCAGTACGATGAGTGTCTTATCGCGACGGCTCCGAGTGGCGGAGCCGACCACGTGCTGCTAAAGAAATCAGGAAGCACGCAGAGAATCTGCGCCCTGAGGTTCATGAAGCTGGGCTACACACGCCTGGGAGTCGGAGGCCGGTAGGACATGAGTGACGGCGACAACGCCACTCCTGGCCGTCTCGGTTCTTCCGGCCGGGGCGAACCCGGCGATGACAATCAATGGCTTACCCGATCGCAGAAGCCGATGCCAGGCGCCGCGCCGTGGGAGCGCAGCCCGAGGGCGATCGGTCGCGATTCGGTGGGCGATGAGCCCTCCGACCAGCATCTCGACGAACCGTCCCCGTCGCAGCACACCGACGGAGTCACCGTCGCAGACCTGATCGCCAAGCTGTCGGGCACCCGCGCCGACCCCCCGGACGAACCACCGCGCCATCGCGCCGAGCCGGAGCCCGAACCCGAAGCCGAATACGAACCCGAGCCGCCACCCCCGCCCCGCGTTGCCCCACCAACGCTGCCCGCGTACTCGAGCGAGAGGGACGGCGATCCGATCACCGAGGTCCTGCCTCGGCTCGCCGACACCGATTCGGAATTGCCGATCCTGTCGGATGCGCGGCGCCCGCCGAAGCGCATCGGTGGTGCGACGCTCGCCGACAAACCCGAATCGCACCGCGGCCGGCGTACCGCGATGGTCGTCGGGCGAGTCGCCGCCGCCCTGATCGCCATATGCGCGCTCGCGCTCACCGGCGCCGCATGGCAGTGGCAATCGACCAAGAACCGCAATTTGAACAAGGTCTCCGCGCTCGACCTCAACTCGCGCGACATCCTCGATCCCAATGCGCAGTTCGGCGACGAGAACTTCCTGATCGTCGGCGTGGACAGCCGGTTCGGGCAGAACGCCGACATGGGCGCCGGCGACACCGCAGACGCCGGCGGCGCCAGGTCGGACACCGTGATGCTGGTGAACATCCCGGCCAACCGCAAACGCGTCGTCGCCGTCTCCTTCCCGCGCGATCTCGCGATCACGCCAATCCAGTGCGAACCGTGGAACGCCGAGACGGGCGCATACGGCCCGGTCTATGACGAAGAGACCGAAACCTACGGCCCCGACGAGGTCTACACCGAGACCAAGCTCAATTCGGCCTACTCCTTCGGTGGGCCCAAGTGCCTGGTCAAACTGATCCAGAAGTTGTCCGGCCTGTCGATCAACCGGTTCATGGCCGTCGACTTCGCCGGCTTCGCGACGATGGTCGACGCGCTCGGCGGCGTCGAGGTATGCAGCACCACGCCGCTGGAGGACTACGAGCTCGGCACCGTCCTCGCGAACGCGGGCCGCCAGGTCGTCGACGGACACACCGCCCTGCAGTACGTGCGCGCCCGTCAGGTCACCACCGAGACGAACGGCGACTACGGCCGCATCAAGCGCCAGCAGCTGTTCCTGTCGTCGCTGCTGCGGTCGCTGATTTCGAAGGACACCTTCTTCAGCCTCAGCAAGCTCAACAACGTCGTCAACATGTTCATCAACGACAGCTACGTCGACAACATCCAGACCAAGGACCTCGTCGACCTCGGCCAATCGATTCAGGGCGTGAACGCCGGCCGCATCACCTTCGTCACGGTGCCGACCGGCGAAACCGACTCCGAGGGCAACGAGCCGCCGCGCGAGGAGGACATGCGCGCGCTGTTCGACGCGATCATCAACGACGATCCGCTGCCCGAGGAGAAGAACGCCGACAACACCCCGGTGCCGGGGACCCCGACCAGCGAGCCTGCGCCTGCCCCCGGTGGCGAGTTGGTCGACGCCGTCACCACGAGCCCCGGCGAGGTCACCGTGCGGGTCTCCAACTCCACCGGCGAGGATGGTCTGGCCTCCGTCGCGGCCAGTGAGCTGCAACAACACGGCTTCAACGTCACCGACCCCGACGACTACCCCGGGCCGCTGGACTCGACCACGGTGTTCTTCTCCGCAGGCAACGAACAGGCTGCGGCGACGGTCGCGTCGTCCTTCGCCAATCCCACGATCGAGCGGGTGTCGGGCATGGGCTCGGTGGTCAGGGTGGTCCTGGGCTCCGACTTCAGCGCTGTCGCCCCGCCGACGCCGAGTGGCTCACCGATCCAGGTGCACGTGGTCAGGGACACCAGCAGCCAACCCACCCACCTGCCGGAGGACCTCACGGTCACCAACGCGGCGGACACCAGCTGCGAATGACGCCGCCAGTGCCATCGTGGCAGGTGGCATTCATCTTTCGTTCACCCTCGACGTCATGACCTTTCCGCACGCCAGACCGTAGGCTTGGTGCATGCGTACCGCTTACCACGAGCAACTGGCCGCCCTGACGGACCAGCTCGGCGAGATGTGCGGGCTTGCGGGCGGAGCGATGGAACGCGCCACCCAGGCCCTACTTCAGGCCGACCTGGTGCTTGCCGAGCAGGTCATCACCGACCACGAACAGATCGCCTCGATGAGCGCGCGCGCCGAAGAGGCCGCGTTCGTCCTCCTTGCGCTCCAGGCGCCCGTAGCAGGTGATCTGCGCGCCATCGTGAGTTCGATCCAGATCGTCGCCGACGTCGACAGGATGGGCGCGCTGGCGCTGCACGTCGCCAAGATCGCCCGGCGGCGTCATCCCCAGCACGCGCTGCCCGAAGAAGTCAACGGCTACTTCGCCGAAATGGGCCGTGTCGCAGTCGAATTGGGCAACAGTGCGCAAGAAGTGCTGCTCACCCGCGATCCCGAGAAGGCCGCGCGCATCCGCGAAGAAGACGATGCGATGGACGACCTGCACCGCCACCTGTTCAACGTGCTGATGGACCGCGAGTGGAAGCACGGCGTGACGGCGGCCGTCGACGTGACGCTGCTGAGCCGCTTCTACGAGCGGTTCGCCGACCACGCCGTGGAGGTCGCCCGGCGGGTCATCTTCCAGGTCACCGGCCACTTCCCCCAGGAAGAGGACGTCCCCGCTCCCCACTGACGACGTGGGCGAACTCAGCTAGCCGAAGCGGCCCGAGATGTAGTCCTCGGTGGCCTTCTGGGTGGGGTTGGAGAAGATCTTCTCGGTGTCGTCGATCTCGATGAGCCGGCCCGGCTTGCCGGTCGCCTCGAGGTTGAAGAAGCCGGTCTGATCGCTGACCCGAGCGGCCTGCTGCATGTTGTGGGTGACGATGACGATGGTGTAGTCCTGCTTGAGTTCGGAGATGAGATCCTCGATCGCCAGCGTCGAGATCGGGTCCAGCGCCGAACACGGCTCGTCCATCAGCAGCACGTCGGGCTGCACAGCGATCGCGCGGGCGATGCACAGCCGCTGCTGCTGACCACCCGACAGCCCACCGCCGGGCTTGTCCAGCCGGTCCTTGACCTCGTTCCACAGGTTCGCGCCCTTCAGCGACCGCTCCGCCACTTCGTGGAGGGCCGCCTTCTTGCGCACGCCCTGCAGCTTCAACCCAGCCACCACGTTGTCGCGAATCGACATGGTGGGGAACGGATTCGGCCGCTGGAACACCATCCCGATGGTCTTGCGGACGCTCACCGGGTCGACGCCCGCGCCGTAGATGTCCTCACCGTCGAGCAACACCGAACCCTCGACGCGTGCGCCGGGAACGACCTCGTGCATCCGGTTCAGCGTGCGCAACAACGTCGACTTGCCACACCCCGACGGGCCGATGAACGCCATGACGCTGCGCGGCTGCACCGCCAGCGCGACGTCGGCCACGGCATGGAACGACCCGTAGTAGCAGTTGACATTCTCGAGATCCAGCCGCTTGGCCACCGTTTGCTCCCAACGTTCTCGGGGAGACTACCGGAGGTCAGGCGCAGATCGATGGGGCGAGGCGGTATCCGGCGCCGCGGATGGTGCGGATGTACTCGCCGTGCTCGGGGTCGGCTCCGAGCTTGGCGCGGAGCCGTTTGACGTGCACGGCAACGGTATTGGTGTGTGCGGGGTGTCCCCACACGGCCGTGCTGATCTCCTCGCTGCTGGCGACGCTGCCGCGCCGCTCGATCAGGAAGACGAGCAACTCGAGTTCGCGTTGGGTCAACTGCACGTCGCGTCCCCGCACGCGGGTTTCGTATCCGCGCCGGTCGACGTGGATGGGACCGGCGGTGAAGACCGCGGGTTCCAGCGCCGAGTGACCGTTGGTGTCGAGGGCGAACGGCGCGATGGCGGCGATGTCGTAGGGCCGCAGGATCACCGCCGAAGCACCCGCGGCCAGCGCACGGCGGGCGAGTTCTTCCTCACCGGGGGCCGCACCGACCAGGATGGGCAGCGTGGATCGGCTGCGGACAGCTGCGGAGATCCGCGCCGCATCGACGGCCTCGGTGTGCGCAGCGATCACCAGGGCGTTGGGCAGCTCGGCCCCGACGACCAGCAATGCTTCTGCCCCGTCGCGACACCAGGTCGTCTCGATGCCGATCTCTGCTGCCGCCTCGACGAGCCCGGCCGCCATTTCCTGATCAGCTTCAGCGAGGACCAGGCTGCCCCGTGTCGCCGGCCCGTGTCCGTTCACCGCCACCAACGGTACGCACTTCCCCTGTGAGCCAACTGAACTCACACCGTCAGCCGAAGCGCCCAGAGATGTAGTCCTCGGTGGCCTTCTGGGTGGGATTGGAGAAGATCTTCTCGGTGTCGTCGATCTCGATGAGCCTGCCGGGCTTGCCCGTGGCCTCGAGGTTGAAGAAGCCGGTCTGATCGGAAACCCGCGCGGCCTGCTGCATGTTATGGGTGACGATGACGATGGTGTAGTCCTGCTTCAGCTCGCCGATCAGATCCTCGATCGCCAGCGTCGAGATCGGATCCAGCGCCGAACACGGCTCGTCCATCAGCAGCACGTCCGGCTGCACCGCGATCGCGCGGGCGATGCACAGCCGCTGCTGCTGACCACCCGATAGACCGCCGCCCGGCTTGTCCAGCCGATCCTTGACCTCGTTCCAGAGGTTCGCACCCTTGAGCGACCGCTCGACGACCTCTTCGAGGGTCTTCTTGTTGCGCACGCCCTGCAGCTTCAGCCCGGCCACCACGTTGTCGCCAATGGACATGGTGGGGAACGGGTTCGGCCGCTGGAACACCATGCCGATGGTCTTGCGGACGCTCACCGGGTCGACGCCCGCACCGTAGATGTCCTCGCCGTCCATCAGCACTGAACCCTGCGACGCGCGCGCCGGGAAGGACCTCGTGCATCCGGTTCAGCGTGCGAAGCACGGTCGACTTGCCGCAGCCGGACGGGCCGATGAACGCCGTCACGCTGCGCGGCGGCACGGACAATCCGACGTCGGCGACGGCGTGAAACGAACCGTAGTAGATGTTCAGATCTTTGAGATCCAAGCGCTTGGCCATAGTTACTCCTCAAGAACTTTCGTTAGCGATTTCGCGCGAGGTACCGGTTGGCGAGCGCGGCCAACAGGTACAGCAGCGCGATCAGCAAGATCAGGGTCAGTGCAGCGCCCCATACCCGCAGTGCGCCCGCCGCTTCGGGGTTGGTCAGCTCGGTGTAGATCAACAGCGGCAGCGATGCCATGTTTCCGTCGAGCACGTCGAAGTTGATCGATCGGCTGTAGCCGACGAGCACCAGAACCGGCGCGGTCTCGCCCATCACGCGGGCCAGGGCAAGCAGGATGCCGCTGATGATTCCGGGAAGCGCGGTCGGGATGACCACCCGCAAGATGGTCTTCCACTTCGGGATGCCCAACGCGTAGGAGGCCTCGCGCAGCTCGTCGGGAACGAGCTTCAGCATCTCCTCGGTGTTGCGCACCACGACCGGAAGCATCAACAGCACCAGCGCGAGCGATACCGCGAAGGCGCTCTGCGGGAAGCCGAGCGTCGTCACCCACAACGCAAAGATGAAGAGCGCGGCCACGATTGACGGAACTCCGGCGAGGATGTCGACCATGAACGTCGTCACCTTCGCCAGCCGTCCCTTGCCGTACTCGACAAGGTAGACGGCCGCCATCACCCCGAGCGGGACGGACAAGACGGCTGCGATGAAGGCCTGGATGATCGTGCCGTACATCGCGTGGTAGACGCCGCCGGCCACCTGTTCGGGCAGCACCCCTGCGAGCGAATTCGTCCACCACGTCGAGGACAGGATCGCCTTGAAGCCCTTGGCGACGACGGTGTACAGCAGCCAGACCAGCGGGATCAGCGCGATCAGGAACGACGCGGTGAACAAGGTGCTGGCGAGGTTGTTCTTCAGCTTGCGCTTGACGCTGATGGCATGAAACGTCGGCGCCTTGACGGGCGTGTCGAGAGTGGTTTGTGTCATCCGGCGCTAACCCTTCCTCCGGCTGCGAGACGAGCGAGGGCGTTGACGACGAATGTCAGTGCGAAGAGCACGAAACCGGCCGCAATGTAGGCGCCGGTGGGCAGCGGTGAACTGAATTCTGCTGCCGCCGAGGCGATCTTCGACGCAAAGGTGTAGCCACCGTCGAACAGCGACCACGTCCCTGCCTGTGCGGCGGTCCGAAGGATGATCAGGATCGCGATGGTCTCACCGAGAGCGCGGCCCAGTCCCAGCATGGACGCGGCGATCATTCCGCTGCGGCCATACGGAAACACCGTCATCCGCACCACCTCCCACTTCGTGGCGCCCAGGGCCTGCGCGGCTTCGACGTGCCCCTTGGGGGTGAGGCTGAAGACTTCTCGGGTCACCGAGGTGATGATCGGCAGGATCATCACCGCCAGCACGATTCCGGCGGTGAAGATCGTTCCGCCACCGGCGAGCGAGACGTTGCCCTTGGAGAAGAGGAAGAACCAGCCCAGGTTGTCGTTGAGGAAGCGCGCCACCGGCGACAGCCACGGCGCGAGCACGAAGATGCCCCACAGGCCGTAGACGATCGACGGCACCGCGGCCAGCAGGTCGACCATCGATCCGAAGGGCTTCGCCACCCGGCGCGGGGCGTAGTTCGTCAGGAACGTGGCGATGCCAATGGCGATCGGGACGGCGATGACGAGGGCGAAGATCGAACTCAGCACGGTGACCATGAAGAGGTCGCGGATGCCGAAGCGGAGGTTGGCCGCGTCGGTGGTGTTGAACTCGGTGCTGGTGATGAAGTTGACCTGGTCGGCACCAAGGGACGGAATGGCCCTGATGATCAGGAACAGCGCCATCAAGGCGATCGCCGCGATGATGGTGCCGCCCGCCGCGATGGCGATCGAGTGGAAGATCGTGTCGCCGCGCCGACTGTTCCCGCTCTTCAGGGTCGACGCCTTGGCTGGTTTGGTCGGCATGGAGCGATTTTCTCCGATCTGACGTGGGCCCGTCGAAATTGACGAGCCCACGTCAGTCGCGTCTGGTGTCAAGGCCATTGCGAGGTAGTGCTTAGGAAATCGCGGCGACGGCGGTGGTCAGCCGGGACTTGAAGGCATCCGGGATCGGGATGTATCCGTTGTCCTCGAGGCCCTTTTGGCCGTTGCCGAGTGCCGACGTCAGGAACGCCTTGACCGCCTTGGCGACCTCGGGGTCCGAGTACTTCGAGCACACGATTTCATACGTACCCAGCATGATCGGGTACGAACCGGCCTCGGTGGGCTGGTAGAACGACGCGGTGTCGAGCACCAGGTCGTTGCCCTCGCCCTTGATCTTCACGCCGTCGATCGCCTTGCCCGCGGTCTCGGCGGTGAGCTCCACCGGTTCCGGTCCTGCCGACGTGATGATCTTGGCGACCGACAGGCCCTGCGACTTGGCGAACGACCACTCGTTGTAGGTGATGGAGCCCGGCGTGTTCTTGATGGCTGCCGACGTTCCCTCGTTGCCCTTGGCGCCTTCACCGACACCGCCGGCGAAGGACTTCCCTGCGCCCTTGCCCCAGGCGCCGCCAGATGCCGCGTCGAGGTACTTCTGGAAGTTGTCGGTCGTACCCGACTCGTCACTGCGGAAGACGACGTTGATCGGCTCGGCCGGCAGGGTCGCACTTCCGTTGAGCGCCTTGATCTCCGGGGCGTCCCAGGTCTTGACTGCGCCGTTGAAGATCTTGGCTACCGTGGCGCCGTCCAGGACGAGGCCGTCGACGCCTGCGACGTTGTAGGTGACGGCGATGGGACCGAACACCGTCGGCAGGTTTAAGGCTGGGCTGCCACAGCGCTCGGCCGCCTTGGCGATCTCACCCTTGGATTCGTTCAGCGGTGAATCGGAGCCGCCGAAGTCGGTCTGGCCGCCGATGAACTCGGAGACGCCGGCGCCCGATCCGCTCGAGGTGTAGTTGAGGGTGAATCCCGGGCAGTCGGTCTCGTAGGCGGTGACGAACCGGGTCATCGCGTTCGCCTGCGCTGAGGAGCCGCTCGACTTCAGCGCCTTCTTGCCGCCACAGTCGCCGGCGGCCGCAACGTCACCCTTGGTGCCACCGCTGGTGGTCTCCGTCGACGCGTTGTTGTCACTCCCGCATGCCGACAGCAGCAAGGCACCGGCAGCCAGCAGGCTGAGCGCGGCACCTGTCCGATTGGGCTTCACGTAGCTCCTTCGAAGATTCAGGGTGAGCGGTCACTGCCGCCACCGGTAGAACGCGCGGAAGATGTCCGTCCGCGGGCAGGCCCCATGGCCATCCGCGACAAAACCTAGGCGGCCGTGGTGAATGTCCGACCTTGCTTGGATGAACGCAAGATGAACCGACGTCCGTCGGCGGGATGACTCCGGTCGCCCGGCTGGCTAACGGCGGGTGTACGCCACGTCGGCGCTGAAGACGTCGAATCCCAGCCGCTGATACGTCTTGACCGCGGCCGCGTTGTCGGCCTCGACGTAGAGCATCACGGTGTCGGCCCCGCGCTTCGCGAGATGGTGCAGCCCGACCAGCGTCAGCGTCGCGCCGAGCCCGCGGCCCTGCGCCTGCGGGTCGACCCCCACGACGTAGACCTCACCGAGACCATCGCCATGCATCTTCGTCCAGTGGAAGCCCAGCAACGGGCCACCGCTGGCATCGAAGGCCAGGAACAGTCCCTCTGCGTCGAACCACGGCTCACCCCGACGCTCGGCGATCTCGGCCTCCGTCCACCCGCCCTGTTCGGGGTGCCAGGCGAACGCCGCATTGTTGACCCGCAGCAACTCGTCGTCGTCGTCGGGACCCGAGTAGGTGGTGAGCCGCACGTCGGGCGGCACGTTCACGACAGGCAGCTGCGTCAGGGGGCGGCGCATCTGCAGAAGCTCCCTGGCGACGCCGAGACCCATGGCGGCAGCGGTGGCTCGCGCCGGCTCGAGGTTGCCGTGCGCCCACACGCGCGCATTGTCGCCGCCCTCGCTGAGGCCCGCTTCGATCAGCGCCGACCCGATGCCCCTTCTGCGGGCGGTCGGGTGCACCACGACCTCGGCCATGGCGGGCGAATCTTCTGTCGCCGCAACGAGATTGAGGTAGCCGACAATGCCGTCGCGCGCCCGGGCCACCAAGTGGCGGGTGCGGTCGTGGGGCAGCTCGCGCAGCACCTGATCGCCAACCGGTGCGACGCCGTCATGCTCCGTCGCCACATCGATCAGGTCCCGGATCCGGTGCTGATCGACGTTGGACAGCGCCGTTACCCTGCCGATGCTCATCTGCCCGCCGTTACTCATCCCCGAGTCGCTTCGCTCCAGCCCGCCGATAACCCACTAGTTGCGCAAGGGGTCGCTGAACGACTCCGGAATTGCGTCGGGCGCCTGGTCGTACCCCTCGGGGTCATCGAGGTCGTCGGCCAGTTCTGCGCCAGGGGCAGGCGGCCTGCCACGTGCGGGCCGCACGGCCTTGTAGCCGACGTTGCGCACCGTGCCGATCAGCGACTCGTATTCCGGGCCCAGCTTGGCGCGCAGTCGCCGCACGTGGACGTCCACGGTGCGGGTACCGCCGAAGAAGTCGTAGCCCCACACCTCCTGGAGGAGTTGGGCGCGGGTGAAGACGCGGCCGGCGTGCTGAGCCAAATACTTCAGCAGCTCGAATTCCTTGTACGTGAGGTCGAGCGGGCGGCCGCGCAGACGCGCGGTGTACGTGCCTTCGTCGATGACGAGTTCGCCAAGGTTGACCTTGCCGAGGTTTTCCTGATCGGCGACGCCGCCGCGGCGTCCCACCAACAGGCGCAGGCGTGCGTCGATCTCCGCGGGCCCGGTGCTCGGCAGCAGGATCTCGTCCAGGCCCCACTCGACGTTCACGGCGACGAGTCCGCCCTCGTTCACGACGGCGACGACGGGCACCGACGTGCCGGTGGTGCCCAGAAGCCGACACAGCCCACGCGCAGCAGCCAGATCGGTGCGCGCGTCGACGATCGCCACGTCGGCGGAGCCCGCCTCCAATAGCGATGACACCTCCGTCGGTGCGGACCGAACGTTGTGCGCCAGAAGCGCCAACGACGGCAACACCGATTCGGGGTGTGGGTCGACGGTCAGTAGTAATAGGTCCAACGGGTCCTCCAGCACGCCCGGGAAAAGCACCCGGCCCCATCAACGACGACGGGGTTCCGGTCACCGCCCAGTTTCATGGCTGACACGCGGTCGTTACCGACCAACGATCGTCTAACGATAGCGTGCCACCTGGGAATTAGCCGTGCTGAGCATCAGGGACGGAATCCGGTGGGCAAGAATGTGCAGGTGCGCAAGCTGCTGATCGGGCTTCTAGCGGCGCTGACGTCGCTGATGTTGGTCGCCGTCGGCGCCGACTTCGGTGCAGCGATCTACGCCGAATACCGCTGGGCACGCAGCGTACGGACGGCCAACGCACTCGGATTCGACCCCTGGGTGGGCATCCTGGGCTTCCCATTCGTCACGCAGGCTGCCGGCCACGAGTACCGGGAGGTGGAGATCCGCGCAAACGGCGTCGACCACCCCGTCGTGGGCAAGGCGTCGCTCGAGGCGACGTTCCACGAGCTCGACCTGACCCACACGTCGTGGCTGATCGGACCGGACGCCAAGCTTTCGGTCGGCAAACTCGAGAGCCGGATCATCGTCGACTCGACGCACCTCGGGCGCTTCATGGGCATCAAGGATCTGCTGGTCGAGGCGCCGCCGAAGGAGACCAACGACGCCACGGGCGGCACCACCGAGTCGGGCATCTCCAACAACAAGGGGCTGGTGTTCACCGGCACCCCGACGGCCGCTCAGTACGACGAGAAGGTCAGCGTGTCGGTCGACCTGTCGATCGGCGGCGCCGACGCCACCACGCTGGTGTTCACCGCCACCGGGGTGCTGACCGGCGCTGGAACGGCCGATCAGGAGGTGCCCGAGGAGAAGCAAGCCGCCGTGCTGAAGGCGTTCAGCGGCAGCATGCCCGGAATGAAACTGCCCTTCGGGATCGGACCCACCAGCGAGGGGGCCAGGGGCTCCGACGTCATCATCGAGGGGATCACGACGGGAGTAACCGTGCCGCTCGGGGGGTTCAGACAGTCATGAGTACGTCGCTGGCCGTGGTGATTACAGTGCTCATCGCGGCGCTGGGCATGGCCTACGTGATCGGCCGGTTGTTGACGCTGCGCGCCGGAATGATGCGCGAGACGACCGAGGACGCCGCCGACGTCGACACCTCCGATCTGGGATTGTCGGGCACAGGACCGACGGTGGTGCACTTCAGCGCGGTCTGGTGTGGCCCGTGTGCAGGTGTCCGACGGGTGGTCGACCAGGTGTGCACCGAGCTGCCTGCGGTGGCCCACGTCGAGATCGACATGGACGCCAATCCCGCCGCGGCGCGGCGGCTTTCGGTGCTGTCGTTGCCGACCACCTTCATCTTCGACGCCGACGGTCGGCAGCGGTACCGCACCAGCGGTGTTCCCACGGCCGCTGACCTGCGCTCCGCCCTCGAACCGCTATTGGCTTGACGGCTTCGTTTTTTAGGGCGGACTTGGGTAAGCTGACGGGCGTGCCAACCCGCATCGAGCTCCGGCTCACCAAGCGCCGCGCAGTTGATCTGTGCCGCGTCGCGGGTTGCTGCTGTTGTTGTTGTAGCTGCTGAGTAGCCGCGCCCCTCACTTCGCGCCGCGCTCGGAGCAGCCTTGGTGGCCTGCTCGCAACCCGTCATTGACAACATCAGGAGCATTTTCTCGTGTCGAACATCACAACCGGACCACAACAGGTCGACGTCCGGGGTCCCCGCTTCGCGGCGTGGGTGACCACGTTCGTCATCGTGGCCACGCTCATCGTCTCGGCGTTCAGCACGGCTGCCGCGGCCGTCATCCTCGGCCTGCAGGCCGTGGTGTTCGCCATCGGCGCGGCGGCAGGCCCGCGTCAGCATCCCTACGGCCGGCTCTTCGCCACGTTCGTCGCTCCGCGCCTCGGACCGGTGACCGATCGCGAGCCCGTCGCACCACTGAAGTTCGCCCAGTTCGTCGGACTCCTGTTCGCGGTGGTCGGCGCGGCCGGCTTCGCCGCCGGAGTGACGACGCTGGGACTCACGGCCACCGCACTCGCGTTGGTCGCCGCGTTTCTCAACGCCGCCTTCGGCATCTGCCTTGGCTGCCAGCTCTATCCGCTCGTCGCCCGTCTGCGGCGAACACCCACATCCGTCTGAACTTCAAAAGCAATGCAATCGAAAGGATTCCGTACATGGCTCGCTCCGACGTCCTAGTCACGACTGACTGGGCCGAGAGCAATCTCGACGCACCCAACACCGTCTTCGTCGAGGTCGACGAGGACACGTCGGCCTACGAAGGCGGCCACATCGCGGGCGCCGTCCGGCTGGACTGGAAGACAGAGCTGCAGGACCAGGTCAAGCGTGACTTCGTCGACCAGCAGCAGTTCTCCAAGCTGCTGTCCGACAAGGGCATCAGCAACGACGACACGGTGATCCTCTACGGCGGCAACAACAACTGGTTCGCCGCCTACGCCTACTGGTACTTCAAGCTTTACGGCCACCAGGACGTGAAGCTGCTCGACGGAGGCCGCAAGAAGTGGGAGCTCGACGGTCGCCCCCTCGTCACCGAGGTGCCCAACCGCAGCGCCACGTCGTACTCGGCCAAGGCGCCCAATAACGACATCCGCGCGTTCCGCGACGAGGTCATCGCGGCGATCGGCGAAAAGAACCTCGTCGACGTGCGCTCCCCCGACGAGTTCTCGGGCAAGATCCTCGCTCCCGCGCATCTGCCGCAGGAGCAGAGCCAGCGTCCCGGGCATATCCCCGGCGCCATCAACGTTCCGTGGAGCAAGGCGGCCAACGAGGACGGCACGTTCAAGTCCGACGAGGACCTGGCCAAGCTGTACGCCGAGGCTGGCTTGGACGGCAAGAAGGAAACCATCGCCTACTGCCGGATCGGTGAGCGCTCGTCGCACACCTGGTTCGTGCTGCAGGAACTGTTGGGACACGAAAACGTCAAGAACTACGACGGCAGTTGGACGGAATACGGCTCCCTCGTTGGGGCCCCGATCGAGTTGGGAAGTTGATATGTGCTCTGCACCGAAGCAAGGACTGACGTTGCCCTCCAGCGTTGACCTCGAGAAGGAAACGGTCATCACCGGCCGCGTCGTCGATGGCTCCGGCCAGACCGTTGGCGGCGCGTTCGTGCGCCTGCTCGACGCCAGCGACGAGTTCACCGCCGAGGTGGTCGCGTCGGCCACCGGTGACTTCCGGTTCTTCGCCGCGCCGGGCACCTGGACGCTGCGTGCCCTGTCGCCTGCGGGCAACGGCGACGCCAGCGTTGCGCCGTCCGGTGCGGGCATCCACGAGGTCGACGTCAAGGTCGCCTGACCTCACCGTCGCCTGGATCTTGGCGGGGTGCGCGCGCGGCCCCGGTCGCGCCGCCCTCCCCCGCCGGAACTAGACTCCTCATCGTGGTGCTCTTCTTCGAGATCCTGCTCGTCGTGGCGGTTGTCGTCATCACCTGGTTCGCGCTGTACGCGCTGTACCGCCTGGTCACCGACGACTAGTGACCCCCGAGGACACTCCACCGGGCGCAGTTCCGCCGCGTTCCGGGGACCGCGCCGTCGCGGCTGCCGCCGAACGGGCGAAGATGACGGCAGCCCGCAACGTTCCCGCCTTCGGCGACCTTCCACTTCCCGCTGACACGGCCAATCTCCGCAAGGGCGTCGGCCTCAACGACGCACTGCTCGCGCTGCTGCCTCTGGTCGGCGTGTGGCGCGGCGAGGGCGAGGGCCGCGACGCCCACGGCGACTATCGATTCGGCCAGCAGATCATCGTGTCCCACGACGGCGGCGACTACCTCAACTGGGAGGCCCGCTCCTGGAGGCTCTCCGAGACCGGCGAATACGAGGCGCCGGATCTGCGTGAGACCGGCTACTGGCGGTTCGTCGACGACCCGACCGATCCGGGCGAATCGCAGGCCATCGAGCTGCTGCTGGCGCATTCCGCCGGTTACGTCGAACTCTTCTACGGCAGCCCGATCACTCAGTCGTCCTGGGAGCTGGTGACCGACGCGCTGGCCCGCAGCAAGTCCGGTGTCCTGGTCGGCGGCGCCAAGCGCCTCTACGGCATCGTCGAGGGCGGCGACCTGGCCTACGTCGAGGAGCGGGTGGACGCCGACGGCGGCCTCGTGCCACATCTGTCCGCGCGGCTGGCGCGGTTCGTCGGCTAGTGCGGCTCCCATCCCTGGCCGCGGCCGTCCTCGCCGCGTGTGCCCTCCTCACGGCGTCCTGCGGGTCTTCGACCGAGCCCCAGCCCGCGCCGACCACGACTGCTCCCGCCGCGGGCCACGGCTCGTACGCGTCGTGCCTCGCCGAGCACGGCGTGCAGGCCCCGCCGATCGGTCCGGGGGCACCCTCCGGCGTCGACCCGCAGACCTGGGCGCAGGCCCAGCAGGCCTGCGCGGACAAGGCGCCCGGTCCGGTCTCTTAAGAGGCGAGGGGCCCCAGACATGGAGCGACCCCCGAGCCTTGGTTTCCTGGTATGGACGGACCGAGGGGCTCGGGGGCCGGGTGGCTGCGGGGAATTCGCCAGCGCGCGCAGGTAATTCACTTGCACGTTGAGCAACGAATACACCCGGCGCTGCTAGCTGGCAGCCACCTCACATGTCCATGAGTCAATCAAAATCTCGGACCACCTCCTCTCCTGTGTACGAGCGACCGTACTCCCGAAGTTGGAGGCCGACAACCGATTTTCGCCCTCCGCTCAATCGGCGCGCAGGATTGCGGCGTCGACCAGGTTCGCCACCTCCGCCGCCCTCGGCGCGTGGCGCAGCGGCACCCCGTCCAGGGTGTGCACGTGCGCGGCCAGCGTGACACTCGACAGCAGCCAGACACCTTGGGCGGCAACCAGATCCGCGACGCCGATCCGCTGTTCCCTGCAGGCCAGGCCGCGGTCCCGCGCCTCGTCGAACACCGCCTTGACCGTGGTGCCCGGCAGGATCGGCAGCGACGCGGGCGGGGTGAGGAATTCGCCGTCTTCGGTGATGACGAGGACCGACGACCGCGGCCCCTCCAGCACGGTGCCGTCGGCGTCGACGAACACCACGTCGTCGGCACCGAGGCGTTCGGCGTGCCGCAACGCTGCCGCGTTGTTGGCGTAGGACAGCGACTTCGCGCCGGCCAACGACCACGGGGCGCCTGCGACGGCGGACACGCCGCGGTCGAGGGTCACCGCAGCCACGCCGTCCCGCCGCGCGGCCACGGACCGCTCGGGCACGGCCGACACCATGACGAACGCCGACGTGCGGGCACGGCCAAGCACCAGCCGCAGCACCGCATCACCGGGATGAGTCCAGTGCGCCAGCGCCGCGGTAACGGCGTGCCGCCAGCGTGTCGGCTCGTGCGCGGGCAGACCGGTGATCGCGGCCGAGCTGGCCAAGCGCGCCAGGTGCGCCCCGAGCAGGCAGGGGCGCCCGTCGCGGACCAACACCGTCTCGAACACCCCGTCGCCGCGCAGCAGCATCGGATCGTCGGCGCACACCGACGCCGCGGCCGGGTCGACCACCAGCCCGTCGAGCGTGACGACGACTGTTCCGATCACCACGAGCACCGAGGGTAAACGCTCAACCGAACTCCGTAGAGTTGAGTCATGTCTGCCGTTCCCGCACCTGACGCCAGCCCCGACTCAGGCGCCGTGTGGCATTACGGCGACCCGCTCGGCGAACAACGCTCCGCAGCGCAGTCCGCTGTGATCGTGGATCGCTCGCACCGTGCGACGCTGCGACTCACCGGCAACGACCGGCGTACGTGGCTGCACAGCATCTCCAGCCAGCACGTCAGCGAACTCCCCGACGGGGCCGTTGTCGAGAATCTGAGCCTCGACGGCCAGGGCCGTGTCGAAGATCACTGGATCCAGACCGAACTCGACGGCGCCACAACCATCGACACCGAGCCGTGGCGTGGCGAGCCGTTGCTGGCCTACCTCCGCAAGATGGTGTTCTGGGCCGACGTCGTCGTCGAACCAGCCGATCTCGCGGTGTTCTCGCTGCTTGGCCCCGACCTGCGTGACCAGGCAGTCCTCACCGCGCTGGGCGTCGATGGCCTGCCCGCGCCTGCCACCGCAACCGCGCTGGCCGGCGGTGGCTTCATCCGGTGCGTGTACGACGGCGAGGTAGACCTGGTGGTGCCCCGCGACGCCGCAGCCGACTGGCACGCCAAGCTGGTCGCCGCGGGCGTCCGACCTGCCGGCGTGTGGGCCTACGAGGCGCATCGGGTGGCGGCGGTGCGTCCCCGGCTGGGCGTTGACACCGACGAGCGGACCATCCCGCACGAGGTCGGGTGGATCGGCGGGCCTGGTGAGGGTGCCGTGCATCTCGACAAGGGTTGCTATCGCGGCCAGGAAACCGTCGCGCGGGTCCACAATCTGGGCAAACCGCCGCGCATGCTGGTCCTTCTGCACCTGGATGGCGAGCCCGACCGCCCCGTCACCGGGGATCCGGTGCTGGCCGCTGGACGCGCCGTCGGGCGGCTCGGCACCGTAGTCGACCACGTCGACCTCGGTCCGATCGCGCTGGCGTTGGTCAAGCGGGGCATGCCCGCCGACCTCGAACTGACCACCGGCGGCGAGTCTGCGGTGGCCGCCGCGATCGACCCGGATTCGTTGCCCGTGGATGCCGGAGTGGGCGCAGGACGGCTCGCCGTGGAACGACTTCGCGGCCGTTCGCGTTGAACCGGGAGCCTCGGTGGCCGCCGCTGGGCCGGGGCTGCCAGCACGGAACCGGAGGGCACGGTAAAGTGTTGTCAGGACGATAAAACACACTCAGATCGGAGCCGCCTGATAATCGGGCCGCTCCGTTATTGCGCGAGGGGGTCCCTCATGGGCCGCGGCCGGGCAAAGGCAAAGCAGACCAAGGTCGCACGTGAGCTCAAGTACAGCTCACCGCAGACCGACTTGAGGCAGTTGCAGCGGGAGCTGTCGCACGCTCCCGATGACCCCATCGGCGGCGTGAGTGACGTACCCGATGACTTCATCGAAGAGGACGACTGGCGCCGCTAGTCGGCTTCCGGTCAGGCCGCAGGGCTTGACCAGAAGCGCCGCTTGATCAGAAGCGCGGGTGCTGTCCGACCAGGTGCGCGCGCGACTCGCCCTTGGCGCCCTTGTTGACGGTGCCGAGGATCCAGCAATTGAGGTGGCGGGCGGTCAAGATCGCCAACGCCCGGTCGGTGTCCTCCGGCGCGACGATCGCGACCATGCCGACGCCCATGTTGAACGTCCGGTCCATCTCGGCGCGGTCGATGCGTCCCCGCTGGGCGATCATCCCGAACACCGGTGCCGGCGTCCACGTGCCACGGTCCAGTTCGGCCGTCAGCCCGTTGGGGATCACCCGCTCGAGATTGCCTGCCAAACCGCCGCCCGTGACGTGGCAGAAGGTGCGGACCTGCGTCTCGGCGGCCAGCGCCAGGCAGTCCTTGGCGTAGATGCGGGTGGGCTCGAGAAGTTCCTCGCCGAGTGAGCGGCCGAACTCCTCGACGTGCCCGGCCAGGTTCATCCTGTCGATTTCGAGCAGCACCTTGCGTGCCAGCGAGTAACCGTTGGAGTGCAACCCGGTGGACGCCATGGCGATCAGCACGTCGCCGGGTTTGACCCGCTCGGGGCCGAGCACGTCGTCGGCCTCCACGACGCCGACTCCGGTGGCCGACACGTCGTAGTGATCGGGCGCCATCAGGCCGGGATGCTCGGCGGTCTCGCCGCCAAGCAGGGCGCATCCGGCGATCACGCAGCCGTTCGCGATGCCCGACACGATCTCGGCGACCCGTTCCGGGACGGTTTGCCCGACGGCGATGTAGTCCTGCAGGAACAGCGGCTCGGCACCACACACCACCAGGTCGTCGACGACCATGGCGACCAGGTCGAGCCCGACGGTGTCGTGCTTGTCCATGGCCTGCGCGACGGCCAGCTTGGTGCCGACTCCATCGGTCGAGGACGCCAGCAGGGGCTCGCGGTAGTCGCCCCGTAGGGCGAACAGGCCGGCGAACCCGCCGAGGCCACCGCGGACCTCAGGCCGCGTGGCTTTCTTGGCCAGTGGTTTGAACAGTTCGACGGCGCGGTCGCCCGCTTCGATGTCCACCCCGGCCGATGCGTAGGAGGCGCCGTGCGGTTCGGCTTGCCCGTCCTTGACCGTCATCGCTGATTCGCCCGCTGACCCTCGCTCATCGCGCACAAGGTTACCGGTCCAAACGATCGGGGTGTACACGTAGCCGTCTGGCAACTTCGGCAAGTCCACCCACGTGTACCAGCCCGTGTGACACCCTGACCGGTCATGAGCAAACTTCGCTGGTGGGCGCCCGTCGCGGCGGCGGCATTCCTGGTGTCGACGGGGTCGGTCGCCCCGGCGTCGGCAACGCCGGGTTTGTACGTCGAGGCGGAGACGCTGTCGCAGGCCACCGTCAACGGTGAGGACTACGTCACCAAGCAGATCACGATCGCGCCGGGCGGCAGCACCGGCTGGCACTGGCACCCCGGCCGGGTGTTCGGCGTGATCCGTGAGGGCACGCTGACCCATAATGCGGCCAACTGTTCGGAGGACGGCGTCTATCCCGCGGGCTCCCCCGTCACCGAGGGCACCGGCCCCGACAACGTGCACCTGGGCCGCAACCTGGGTCCGGATCCCCTGGTGATGTGGGTGACCTACATCGTTCCGGCGGGCACCCCGCTCACCACGGACGTGCCGAACCCCGGCTGCCCGTTCGAATAAGGGGTGCGGCGGCCATCGGCGGGGTATGCCCCACCGATGCCCGACGAAGCAACGCGCCGCTGCCTGGTGACCGGGGCGACCGGCTACATCGGTGGGCGGTTGGTCCCGAAGCTGCTGGAACGCGGCCACACCGTGCGCGCCCTGGCACGCAATCCGGACAAGCTCGACGACGCGCGCTGGCGGGACCGAATCGAGGTCGCGCGCGGCGATCTCGGCGACGTCGACACGCTGACCGCGGCATTCGACGGGGTCGAAGTCGTGTACTACCTCGTCCACTCGATGGGGACGTCGTCGGACTTCGTCGAGGAGGAGGCACGATCGGCCCACAACGTCGTGACCGCCGCCGAGCGGGCCGGCGTGCGGCGCATCGTCTACCTGTCCGGGCTGCACCCCGACGGTGAACTGTCCGCCCATCTGCGGTCGCGCACTGCGGTCGGCGACATCCTGATCGGGTCGGGCATCGAGACGGTGGTGTTGCAGGCGGGCATCGTCGTCGGGTCGGGTTCGGCGTCGTTCGAGATGATCCGCCACCTCACCGACCGGCTACCGGTGATGACCGCCCCGAAGTGGGTGCACAACGCGATTCAGCCGATCTCGATCGACGACGTCCTGTACTACCTGACCGAGGCGGCAGACGTGCCCGTGCCCGAATCGCGGACGTGGGACATCGGCGGACCCGACGTGCTCGAGTACGGCGATGCGATGCAGGGCTACGCCGACGTGGCGCGGCTGCGCAGGCGGATCATCGTGGCGCTACCGCTGTTGACGCCATGGCTAGCGAGCTGGTGGGTGGGCCTCGTCACGCCGATTCCGTCGGGGCTGGCGCGGCCGCTGGTCGAGTCGCTGCACTGCGACGCGGTGTGCAGGGAGCACGACATCGACGCCGTCATTCCGCCGCCGCCGGGGGGCCCGAAGGGCTATCGCGAGGCCGTCACGCAGGCACTGGAGCAGGACGGCAGCACCGCGTCTGACGAACGCCGTCGCCTACTGCGCTTCAGTTCGACTGTGCCGCAATGACTTTCGACGTGCCTAGGGCCTTTCAGGGCCGCCGCAGCGCCGAGGCGTTGTCGTTGTCGGAGTTGACGGGCTGGATCGGAATGCCGGTGCGCGCCGCGGTGGCCAGCATCTGTTCGACGACGTTCTTGCCGAGCGCGCTCTCCCCGGGCAGTTCGATCGGGTAGTTGCCGTCGAAGCACGCCGAGCACAGCCGCGTCGCGGGCTGCTCGGTGGCGGCGATCATGCCCTGGCGGCTGATGTAGCCCAGCGAGTCGGCGCCGATGGCACGCCGCACTCCGTCGACCATCTCGTCCTCGTCGGCCTCGAAGCTGGAGGCGTTGGCGATCAGCTCGGCGGGGGTGGCGAAGTCGATGCCGTAGAAGCACGGCCACTTGACCGGCGGCGAAGCGATGCGCACGTGCACCTCGACGGCGCCAGCCTCGCGCAGCATCCGGATCAGCGCGCGCTGCGTGTTGCCGCGCACGATCGAATCGTCGACGACGATGAGCCGCTTGCCGCGGATGACTTCCTTGAGCGGGTTGAGCTTGAGCCGGATGCCGAGTTGGCGGATGGTCTGCGAGGGTTGGATGAAGGTGCGCCCGACGTAGGCGTTCTTCATCAGGCCCTGGCCGTAGGGGATGCCCGAGCCCTGGGCGTAGCCGACCGCGGCAGGCGTGCCCGATTCGGGGACGCCGATCACGAGGTCTGCCTCGACGGGCATCTCGCTGGCCAGTCTCCTGCCGATGTCCACGCGGGTGGCGTGCACGGACCGGCCGCCGATCACGCTGTCCGGCCTGGCCAGGTAGACGTACTCGAACACGCAGGCCTTCGGCGTCGGGTTGGCGAACCGCGTCGAACGGACGCCGTCGGCGTCGATGGCCAGCAGCTCACCCGGTTCGATGTCGCGGACGAACGAGGCGCCGACGATGTCGAGGGCGGCGGTCTCCGACGCGACCACCCAGCCGCGATCGAGGCGGCCCAGCGACAGCGGGCGCACGCCGTAGGGGTCGCGCGCCGCATAGAGCGTGTTCTCGTCCATGAAGGTGAGGCAGAACGCCCCACGGACCGTCGGCAGCAGTTCCAGCGCGGCCTGCTCCAGCGTGGCGTCCGCGGCACCGTGGGCTAGCAGCGCCCCGAGGATGTCGGAGTCGGTGGTGGCCGCTGCGGCCCCGCGGGTGTTGATCAGTCCGGCGTCACGGGCGCGTGCAGCGAGTTCCGTGGTGTTGACCAGGTTTCCGTTGTGCCCGAGGGCGACGCCCGTGCCAGCCGACGTGTTGCGGAACACCGGCTGGGCGTTCTCCCACGTCGTCGAGCCCGTGGTGGAGTAGCGGCAGTGCCCGATGGCGACGTGGCCCTCCATCGCGGCCAACGTCGGCTCGTCGAACACCTGACTGACCAGGCCGAGATCCTTGAAGACGAGCACCTGCGAACCGTCGGCGACGGCGATGCCCGCCGCCTCCTGGCCACGGTGTTGTAGCGCATAGAGGCCGAAGTACGTGAGCTTGGCCACTTGCTCGCCAGGTGCCCAGACGCCGAAGACGCCGCACTCTTCTCGGGGTTCGTTCTCCGGCGGTGCGATCTGCTCGGCGGTCACGATCAGGCTGCTCCCTGGGGGCTGTGGGTGACAGTGGTGAGTCTACGGGGAACACCGGCCGAAGGTGGAATCGAACCGCGGTGTCGCGTCTTTCAACAACTCTGCCCGTCGGATCATTTCGTCGTGCCAGCACGACTGGTTTGGTCGGGGCCCCTCGGTAGCGTCTCGCAATGTGAATTCGGCGACCGCGGATGTGTTGAGCGATGAGAAGAACGACGACGTGGGCCTCTCACCGACGCCCTGGCATCCCCTCACCCGCATCGCCTTCCGGTTCTGTGTCGCGTACTTCGGTTTGTTCTGCTTGACGTTCGCCCAGATCACGTTCGTCTACACCGGCGTGCTGGGCCGGCGGTTCCCCGACCGCGCGGTGCTGTGGCAGATGGTGCAGCTCGATCCCCTCACCCGCTGGGTCGGGCGGACGGTCTTCGGCGTCGACGCCGCACTGAACCCCGATTCCGGCAGCGGCGATCAGGCCGCGATCTGGGTGCTGATCTTCACCCTGCTCGTCGTCGCGGTGGCCGCCACCGTCGTCTGGTCGGTCGTCGACCGGCGCCGCACCTCCTATCCCCGGTTGATGGCGTGGTTCCTGGTGTTCCTGCGACTGTGCCTCGCCGGGCAGATGTTGTTCTACGGCTTCGGGAAGGTGATCCCGACCCAGATGCCTGCCCCGCCGTTGCCTGCACTGCTCCACCCGTTCGGCGAGTTGAGCCCACTAGCGGTGCTGTGGCTGCAGGTCGGCAGTTCGCATCCGTACGAGATCGCCCTCGGCACCATCGAGGTCGTCGCCGGGCTGCTGCTGTTCGTGCCGCGGACGGCGACGCTGGGCGCGCTGGCCAGCCTGGCCAGCATGGCGCAGGTGTTCCTGCTGAACATGACCTACGACGTGCCGGTGAAGCTGCTCTCGTTCCACCTCCTGCTGATCAGCGCCGTGCTGCTCGCGCCGCAGGCTCGGCGGCTCGCCAACGTCCTGGTGCTCGCGCGGCCCGCTGAGCCCGCCACGCAACCGCCGTTGTTCTCGTCCGACCGGCGCAACCGGATCGCGGCGGCCGTTCAGGTCGCATTGGGCGTGTGGGTGACCGTTGGGTGCCTGGTGCTCAACGTCCAGGTCTGGAACGAGGTAGGCGGCGGCAGCCCCAAGCCCGAGTTCTACGGCATCTGGGAGGTCACCGACTTCACCGTCGACGGCAAGACGCTACCGCCGCTGACGACCGACGAAATCCGTTGGCAGCGGCTGGTCTTCGATACCCCGGGTGCGGTCACCTATCAGCGGATGGACGGCGAGCTGGTCGACGTGGTCGCTGCGGCGGGGACGAACACGCTGACGCTGACGTCTGGGACCGATGCCGCGCCCATGGCCACGTTCACCGTCGACCGGCCGGCGCCGGACCGGTTGCGCCTCGACGGGCGTCTCGACGGGCGGCCGGTCACCATGTCGCTTCGGCGCCAGCCGTTGGAAGACTTCCTCCTGCGCAACCGCGGTTTTCACTGGGTGCAGGAGCAGCCGTTCTTCAAGTAGGGCTCAGCCGGGCAGCCTGACCACCGGCAGCAGGTCCGCGATCTCCCCGGCACGCGACCCGGACGACTGCAGCGTGCCGCCGGCGACGGCGTCGTCCAACGTCTGAAGGCCGGTGGCCAGCAACAGCCAGGTGCGCGCGTCGGTTTCGACCACGTTGGGCGGATTGCCGCGGGTATGCCGCGGTCCCGAGATGCATTGCACCGCAACAAAGGGCGGAATCCGCACCTCGACGCTCGCTCCGGGCGCCTGCGCGGCGAGCGTGCGCGCGGTCAGACGGACGGCCTCGGCGAGGCTGGTCCGTTCGGGTGCGGGAGCCGCCTCGTCGCGCAGCCAGTCGGCGAGCACGAGGACGGCTTCGCGGGTCTTCATCGGATCCGCGGTACGGCGAGTCGCCATACCTTAGTGTCGCAAAGTGTCCGTCGACCGCCACCATCCGCCGTACAAGCTGGCGGGCGCGGTGTTGCTGGTCATCGTCGCCCTGTTCGGGTTGGTGGTGGCCGTCGAGTTCCGTGGCGGGTTCTCCTCGCCAGCCCATCTGACCGTGGTCTCGCCCCGCGCAGGCTTGGTGGTGGATCCGGGATCCAAGGTCACGCTCAACGGGGTGGAGATCGGCCGCGTGGTGGGCATCTCCGCCGCAAACGGGGACGGTGCCGCGCAGGCCGAACTCGCGCTCGAGGTCGAACCGCGGTACCTGCCCCTCATCCCCGCCAACGTGCTGGCCGACATCCGGGCCAGCACGGTGTTCGGCAACAAGTACGTGGCCCTCAGCTCGCCGGAACACCCTTCCGGGCAACGCATTTCGAGCGGTGACGTCATTCCCGCGAAGTCGGTGACCACCGAGTTCAACACGCTGTTCGAGACGGTCACGTCGATCTCGGAGAAGGTCGATCCGATCAAGCTGAACCAGACGCTGACCGCGGCGGCCCAGGCGTTGAGCGGTCTTGGGTCGAGGTTCGGCGTGTCGCTGGAGCACGCCAACGCCATTCTCGACGACCTCAACCCACGAATGCCCCAGCTGCGTCGCGACGTCGCCCGGGCCGCCGACCTCGTCGACGTCTACGCCGCAGCGTCACCGGACTTGTGGAAGGGCCTGGACAATGCGGCGACGACGGCGCGCACGTTCAACGCGCAAAGCGCTGACGTCGATGCAGCGTTGATGGCGGCGCTCGGATTCGCGAACACCGCCACCGGGCCGCTCGAGGAGGCCGCACCCTACTTCGTCCGCACTGCCGCCGACCTGGTGCCGACGGCCAAGCTTCTCGACGACTACCGCGCCATGATCTTCTGCACCATCCGCAATTACCACGACGTCGAACCCCGGGTGAAGATGGCGCTGGGCGGCGACAACGGCTATTCGTTGGTCGCGTTCGGCACCGTGCTCGGCGCAGGCAACCCGTTCATCTACCCCGACAACCTGCCGCGGACCAACGCGCACGGCGGGCCCGAGGGCAAGCCGGGATGCTGGCAGAAGGTGACGCGCGACCTGTGGCCGCATCCCTATCTGGTGATGGACACCGGCTACAACCTCGCGCCGTACAACCACATTTCGCTCGGTGCGCCGATGTTCATCGACTATGTGTGGGGTCGTCAGGTCGGCGAGTTGACGATCAATCCGTGACGCTTGACGTCAACCGTCGTTGAGGTTCTACGTTGGCGTCATGACCTTCAAACCGCACGAGATCGAGTACATGCGCAGCGCGGTCCTCGGCCGGCTGGCGACCGTTCAGCCCAACGGCACGGTGCAGAACAGCCCGGTCGGGTTCACGTTCAACGAGTCCCTCGGCACCATCGACATCTTCGGCTACCGCATGTCGAAGAGCCAGAAGTACCGCAACGTCGCCGCCAATCCGACGGTGGCCTTCGTCGTCGACGACATCGCCTCGACCGACCCGTGGCGGGTGCGTTGCCTGGAGATCCGCGGCACCGCCGAGCAGGCGGACGCGCCGCAGGCGCGGGGAGCCGCCGGAGACGAACTCGACACCGCGATCATCCGCATCACGCCGCGCCGAATCATCGGCTTCGGCATCGACGACACCGACACCGAGCCGCATCTGCTCAAGATGGACGCGCGCGACGTCTAAGGCGTCCTTGCACGGCCAGCGCGGCCACGGCGCCGGCTTCATTGATGGCCAGATGGGCCAGCATCGACGCGGCCAGGCTGCCCGACCGCGTGTACAGCCAGTCCAGCGCCCAGCCGGCGGCGCCGGTCACCAGCACGGTGACCAGGACGGGTTCGCCGGTTCGGCGGGCGTCGGGGTCTAATGTCGCCGGCCGAGCGGCTCCGGTGACGTGCGAAAGGCCGAAGGCGGCGGACTGAACGACGCGGCCCCACCGCGGCCCGAATGCGCCTGCGGCGGTGCTGCCCAGCGCCGCCCGGAACGCGGCCTCCTCGCTCCACACCGTGCCGACCGGAATGCGAATCAGCAGCCACGGCGCAGGGGCGGGTAGCTCGCGGGCGGCCATTTCGCCGCGGACCCGCGGCACGGCGGTCGTCGTGGCCACTCCCGCCGACACGGTTCCTGCGGCCGAAAGGCCCAGCCGCACACCACGCTCGAGCTCGGGCGGCCGCAGTCCGAGCGGCGCCCGGGTGAGACGGACCAGCGCGGCAGCCAGGACGGCGTGTGCAGGCACCTGCAGCCGGGGCGGCAGTCGGGGTCCGACGAACGCACTCCAACCGATCAGCCCGCCGGCGAGACCCAGAGCCCCGACCGGGCCAGAGACCGTGCGCCGCATCAATACTCGGGGCCGTTCGCGGCTTCGGAGTTCTGTAGCGCCACCCGCACCCGCTCGGTGTCGTCGGCCGTCCAGCCGTCCGGTGGCACGACCGCCGCCCAGCCGTCGAGTACCGACTCGCCGTAGTTGTGGCCGTGCCCGCCCGGGACGCTCGACGCGTTGGTCATGTCGGCA
This sequence comes from uncultured Actinomycetota bacterium, assembly GCA_963849055.1. GTDB lineage: Bacteria > Actinomycetota > Actinomycetes > Mycobacteriales > Mycobacteriaceae > Mycobacterium. The sequence goes on along the minus strand of CAWKFI010000004.1, from coordinate 432,003 downwards.
CTCACCTGCCAGAACGTGACGATGGGGTACCAGCGCATCGATGCGGTGCGGTCGGCGCCCGGTGGCTCGATGAGCCAATCCGGCCGGGAGAACAGCAGATTCGGCGACCACCAGATGATCGGGTCGGACGCGTGCTGCAGGAACAGAACGCGGGTGCCGTCCCACGGCGGCTCGCCGGTCTTGGCGATGTCTGCGGCGTCGGTGGCCTGGCTGAACCGGACCGTGCGGCCGTTGTCGTAGCGCGGTTCGACCTCGCGGGTGCCGGGGTCGCGGCGTTGCACCAACCCGCTCCAGAGGGAGCTCTCGTGCGGCGGGCCCACCCACAGCACCGCCGTGAAGTCCATCCGGGCGATGTCGGGTAGCCATGGGAATGCGCCCTGCCCCGCAAGGGAACCCAGGCTCTCGCCGTAGAGCACCAGCTTGGGGCGCCGGTCGGGTGCACGCTGGAGCCAGCGGTCGTGGATCGTGTCGATCAGCAGGCGTCCCGACTCGACCGACTTCTGCCGGTCGCCGAGGAACGAGATCCAGCTCGGCAGATACGAATACTGCACGGCGACGAGCGCGGTATCGCCGTTGTACATGGTCTCGATCGCGCGGGCGGCGACCGGATTGACCCATCCCGTGCCGGTGGTGGGGACGATGACGAGCAGCTTGCGGTCGAATGCGCCCGTGCGGTCGAGTTCACGGACGATGACGTCCATCCGGGCGGCATCGGTGTCGGCCGTCTGCAGCCCGGCGTACACCCGGATCGGCTCCTTGGCGGGCCGTCCGTTCACCCGCGCCAATGCGTCGAGGTCGGGTCCCGTCGCGACGAAGTTTCGGCCCTGATAGCCGAGCGTGTCCCACGGTGCGAACGACGTTGGGCTGCCGGATCGTTCGGGATCCTTCGGCTGCGAGATACCGTCGCGGGTGGTGGAGTTCTGCGGCTGGAACACCCGGCTGGCTCCGGCCAGGAACCCGCGGTACAGCACGCCGTTGATGAGCGTGATGAGCAGCACCACTACGATGGCCGTCCCGATGAAGAGCGCGACTTCCTGATGCAGGTGCCAGCGGCGGATGATGACGAACGCCAGCAGCTTGATCGCGTCGAGCACGATGCGGGACACCCCGACGCACGCGCCGCCGACGACGATCGCGAGACCGAGGGTGCGGAGGTACCCCAGTGTCGCGGGCCCCTCGATACCCATCAGCGCCGACACCTGACGTTGCCACGCGGCGGCGGGGATCAGCACCAGCACGCTGGCGGTGATCGACAGCACGACGGTCGCGGTCTTCAGCCGGTAGAGCACGGGCTTGGTCGGTGGCCACCACCTCCGGTGCCGTAACATGAAGTGGCGGAACGCCTTCCCGATGACGACGCCGATCGCATAACCGATCGCGGCGTTGATGCCGCCGACCAGGCCGGCGAACAGCCAGTCACGTGGGAGCAGCGACGGCGTCAGCGACAGGCAGAAGAACAGCGCGCCGAAGGCCACGCCGACGAAGTCGAGTCGGACCAGGCCCCACGCCCATACCAGGAGGGGATGTCGGGTGTCGGCAGGTGCCCTCACCCGAACAGTCCGGGCAGCACGCCCTCCGACGTGGCCCGCAGTTCGGTCAAGCTGACGGTGAACTGGTCCTGCACTTCGACGTCGGCGCTGCCCTCGTCGACCACGCCGATGCGCGTGGCGGGCAAACCGCGAGCCTCGCACATGGCGCGGAACCGGCTCTCCTCCGTACGCGGTACGGCGACCAGCACCCGGCCGGCGGACTCGGAGAACAGAAAGACAAAGGCCTCGGCGGCAGATTCACAACCACTGGGAAGCACGATGCGGCAACCGGTTTCGCCAGCCAGCGCGGCTTCCACCACCGTCTGGATCAGCCCGCCCTCGGACAGGTCGTGCGCGGCCGAGACGAGCCCGTCGCGCGACGCGGCCGACAGCACCTCGGCGAGCAGCCGTTCGCGCTCCAGATCGACCTTGGGCGGCACACCGCCGAGGTGGTCGGCCGTGACCTGAGCCCAGATCGAGCCGTCGAACTCATCGTGGGTGTCGCCAAGCAGGATCAGCGTCTCACCGGGTTCGGTGCCGAGCCCGGTGGGAATCCGCCGCTTCACGTCGTCGATGACGCCGAGGACGCCAACCACCGGCGTCGGCAGAATCGGCGTGGTACCGGTCTGGTTGTAGAAGCTGACGTTGCCGCCGGTGACCGGGATGCCCAGCGTCGCACAGCCATCCGCGAGACCCCGGACAGCTTGGGAGAACTGCCACATCACCCCGGGATCCTCCGGCGAGCCGAAGTTCAGGCAGTTGGTCACGGCGACCGGGGTGGCGCCGGTGACCGCGACGTTGCGGTAGGCCTCGGCCAGCGCCAACTGGGCTCCGGCGTACGGATCGAGTTGGGTGTAGCGCCCCGACGCGTCGGTGGACACCGCGATGCCGCGTCCGGTGGCTTCGTCGATGCGCAAGACGCCGCCGTCGGCGTGCTCGGCCAACACCGTGTTGCCCCGGACGTAGCGGTCGTACTGCTCAGTGATGAACCCGCGGCTACACAGGTGGGGACTGCCCACCATCGCGAGCAATGTGGCGCGCAGCTCGTCGCCGGTCGCGGGGCGAGGCAGCTTCGCGGACGTATCGGCGATCAGCGCGTCCTGGGTGTCGGGCCGGGCCACCGGGCGCTGGTAGACGGGTCCCTCGTGCGCGACGGTGCGCGGCGGGACGTCGACGACGGTCTCGCCGTTCCACGTGATCTGCAGCCGGTCGCCGTCGGTGACCTCGCCGATCACCGTGGCGAGCACCTCCCACTTGCGGCAGACCGCCATGAAGGCGTCGACGTTCTCGGGCGACACGACCGCGCACATGCGTTCCTGCGACTCACTGGAGAGCACCTCGGCAGGCGTCATGTACTTGGCCCGCTGCGGCACCTTGTCCAGTTCGATCGACATGCCGCCGTCACCGGCCGACGCCAGTTCGGATGTGGCGCAGGACAATCCGGCTCCGCCGAGGTCCTGAATGCCGATCACCAAGCCCGCGGCATAGAGCTCGAGGCAGCACTCGATGAGCACCTTCTCCATGAAGGGGTCGCCGACCTGGACCGAGGGCAGCTTCTTGCGGCCGGGGCCGGCCCCCTCGTCGCCGCCGAACGTCTCCGACGCCAACACCGACACGCCGCCGATGCCGTCCAAACCGGTACGCGCGCCGAACAGGATGATCTTGTTGCCGGTGCCCGACGCGAACGCCAGGTGCAGGTCCTCCTTGCGCAGCACGCCGACGCACAGCGCGTTCACCAGCGGGTTGCCCGCATAGGACGGGTCGAACACGGTCTCGCCGCCGATGTTGGGCAGCCCCAACGAGTTTCCGTACCCGCCGATGCCGCGCACCACGCCGTCGAGCACCCGCCGGGTGTCGGGTGCGTCCGCCGCACCGAAGCGCAGTTGGTCCATGACCGCGACGGGCCGCGCGCCCATCGCCATGATGTCGCGGACGATGCCGCCGACGCCGGTGGCCGCGCCCTGGTACGGCTCGACGTAGGAGGGGTGGTTGTGCGACTCGACCTTGAACGTCACCGCCCAGTCGTCCCCGATGTCGACCACGCCGGCGTTCTCGCCGATGCCCGCGAGCATGGCCGTGCGCATGGCGTCGGTGGTGGTCTCACCGAAGTAGCGCAGATGAACCTTCGACGACTTGTAGGAGCAGTGTTCGCTCCACATCACCGAGTACATCGCCAGTTCGGCGTCGGTGGGGCGGCGGCCGAGGATCTCGCGGATCCTCTGGTATTCGTCGTCCTTCAGACCAAGCTCGCGGAACGGCTGCGGCTGATCGGGGGTAGTAGCGGCGTTTTCAACGGTATCCACCACGTGGGTGAGCCCAGACGTCACGGACACAGTCTAGTTGGAACCCCCGACCCCGGCGGTTCAGGTAGCTGCGGAGACGTCGCCACCGGCCACGCAGAACGCGTTTCCTTCCGGATCGGCGAACACCACCCAGCGAAACTCCGGCCCTGCTTCGCCGCGGCCGGTCTCTGTAGCGCCCAGATCCACCAGCCGCGTGACCTCCGCCTCGAGGTCGGGGGCCGAGAAGTCGACGTGCACGCGGTTCTTCCCCGGTGTCGGATCGTCGACCTTCTGAAAGGCGAGTCCGGGGCCGCCTGCAGGGCGAGACACGGTGAGGAAGAAGCCGGGCGCCAGGGCGTTGACCGTGCCGTCGACGACGCGGGCCCACCACTCGGCAAGCCGGTCGGGGTCGGTGGAATCGAAGGTGATGTTCTCGACGGAGAGTGCCATGCCGCGGACCTTAGATCAGCCCGGCGACAAAAACGCCCGAAGTGCAGCGGAATACGCGTCGACGTCACGCGCACCCATCAGTTCGCGCGCCGAGTGCATGGCCAGTTGCGCCGCACCCACGTCGACGGTCGGAATGCCGGTGCGCGCCGCGGTCATCGGGCCGATCGTCGAGCCGCACGGCAGGTCGGCACGGTGCTCGTAGCGTTGCAGCGGCACGCCCGCCTGTGCGCACGCCAGCGCGAACGCCGCCGCGGTGCGCCCGTCCGTGGCGTAGCGCAGATTGGGCTGCACCTTGAGCACCGGCCCGGCGTTCACCTCGATCAGATGGCCCGGCTCGTGCCGCTCGGGATAGTTGGGATGGGTGGCGTGGGCCATGTCGCCCGACGCCACCATCGACCCGGGCAGGCGGCGCAGGAAGTCCTCGCGGCTGCCGCCCGCGGCAAGCGTGATCCGTTCCAGCACCGTCAGCAGCAGTTCGGACTGCGCGCCGTGATCGGACGTCGAGCCGACCTCCTCGTGGTCGAACAGGGCCAGCACCGGCAGGTGGTCGCCGGTGTCCGCGGCAAGCAACGCCTCCAGCCCGGCGTAGCAGGTGCCCTGGTTGTCCAGTCGGGGCGCGCTGATCAGATCTTGGTTGGCGCCGATCACCGCGGACGGGGTGAGGTCGTGGGTCATCAGATCTGCGGCCAGCACGTCGGCAGGGTCGACGTCGGCGCGCTCGGCCACGAAGTCGACGAAGGACCGGGCGCCGGTGCCCACGCCCCACACCGCGTTGACGTGGCGCTGCGGGTTGAGTTCGACGGCCTTGCGGTCCTCGGCCAGGTGGATGGCCAACTGCGGCACCCGAAGGATCGGATCGTCGATGCGGACCAGCTCGTCCCGGACCTTGTCGCCGGTGCGGAGCGACAGCCTGCCGCTGATGCCGAGGTCGCGGTCCAGCCAGGAGTTCAACCACGCACCGCCGTACGGCTCCAGCGCCACCACCTGCCAAGCCGAGACGAACCGGTCCGGATGCTGCTTGACCCGCAGGTTCGGGCTGTCGGTGTGCCCGCCGACGATGCGGAACGGGGCACCGGCATTGGCCGTCGACCGCCAGGCCACTAGCGACCCGGCGCGCACCGTGAAGTAGTCACCGGCGATTGACGGCCAGGCCTGTTCCTCGGTGAGCTCGGTGAAGCCCGCAGCCGTCAACCGTTGCGCGACGGTGGCGCACACGTGGAACGGCGATGGCGAGGCGTCGATGAACTCGCAGAGACTTTGGGGGCTAGCTGCCATCTTTCCATCTTGACGGGCGTTTTCGGCGGCCGTGGCGCTAGGGTCCTGATGTGCCCGATCCGATGCCGCAGCCGGTACTGGCTCCGCTGACTCCAGCGGCCATCTTTCTGGTCGCCATGATCAACTCCGGTGGCGAGCAGAAGGTGCACGACGCACTGCCCGACATCTCGGGTCTGGTGCGCGCCATCGGATTCCGGGATCCGACGAAACGCCTGTCGGTGGTGGCGTCGATCGGCTCCGACGCGTACGACCGATTGTTCTCCGGCCCCCGGCCGGCCGAACTCCATCCGTTCATCGAGTTGAACGGCCCGCGACACCACGCCCCGTCCACCCCCGGCGATCTGCTGTTCCACATCCGTGCCGAGTTCCTCGACGTCTGCTTCGAGCTGGCCGGACGGCTCGTCGAGGCGATGGCCGGTGCCATCACGGTGGTCGACGAGGTGCACGGGTTCAAGTTCTTCGACAACCGTGACCTGATGGGTTTCGTCGACGGCACCGAGAATCCGGACGGGCCGCTGGCGACCAGCGCCACCCAGATCGGCGACGAGGACCCGGACTTCGCGGGCGGCTGCTACGTCCACGTGCAGAAGTACCTGCACGACATGTCGTCGTGGAACTCGCTGTCGGTCGAGGAGCAGGAGCGGGTGATCGGCCGCACCAAGCTCGACGACATCGAGCTGGACGACGACGTGAAGCCCGCCAACTCCCATCTGGCGCTGAACGTCATCGAGGACGACGAGGGCAACGAGCTGAAGATCCTGCGGCACAACATGCCGTTCGGAGAGGTCGGCAAGGCCGAATTCGGCACGTACTACATCGGTTATTCGCGCACCGCCGCGGTGACCGAACGGATGCTGCGCAACATGTTCATCGGCGACCCTCCGGGCAACACCGACCGGATCCTGGACTTCTCCACCGCTGTCACCGGGACCATGTTCTTCACTCCCACCGCCGATTTCCTCGACGACCCGCCGCCGATGCCAGGCGCCGAGACCGTCGCAGCTCCGCCCGCACCCACACCCGCCAACGACGGCTCACTGTCGATCGGCAGCCTGAAAGGACTACCCCAGTGAACAACCTCTACCGCGACCTCGCTCCGATCACCGAAGTTGCCTGGGCGGAAATCGAATTGGAGGCCACCCGCACGTTCAAGCGGCACATCGCCGGGCGGCGGGTCGTCGACGTCAGCGAGCCCGGCGGGCCGGTCACCGCGGCGGTCAGCACCGGTCATCTGCTCGACGTCTCCCCGCCCGGCGACGGCGTCGTCGCACACCTGCGGGAGAGCAGGCCGCTGGTGCGGCTGCGGGTGCCGTTCACCGTGGCCCGGACCGACGTCGACGACGTCGAGCGCGGTTCGCAGGACTCCGACTGGGATCCCGTCAAGGACGCCGCGAAGAAGCTGGCGTTCGCCGAGGACCGGGCGATCTTCGAGGGCTACGAGGCGGCGTCGATCGGCGGCATCCGCAAGAGCAGCTCCAACCCCGCGCTGGCACTGCCCTCCGATCCGCGGGAGATCCCCGACGTGATCGCGCAGGCGCTGTCGGAGCTGCGGCTCGCCGGCGTCGACGGCCCGTACTGCGTTCTGCTGTCGGCCGACGTCTACACCCAGGTCAGCGAGACCACCGAGCACGGCTATCCGATCCGCGAGCACCTCAACCGGCTGATCGACGGCGAGATCATCTGGGCGCCCGCGATCGACGGCGCGTTCGTGCTGTCCACCCGCGGTGGTGACTTCGACCTGCAGCTCGGCACCGACGTGTCGATCGGCTACCTGTCGCACGACGCCGACACCGTGCAGCTGTACCTGCAGGAGACGATGACGTTCCTCTGCTACACCGCCGAGGCCTCGGTCGCGCTGACGCCGTAGCGCGTCCCGGTCACCTTGCGATTTGGGCGTGATTACGTTCGCTGAGCGAGCGTTTCTCACGCCCAAGTCGCGGTGCCAGAGGTTGACGACTGTCTCATTGGTGATGATATCGTCAGTTAATGGGGGTTACCGCACCGCTGCGACTGCGGCGACGCAACGCGCCGTCCGGCGTGCCCGTCTATGAACCGGACATCTTCGCTCCGGAAGCCGTCGACGATCCGTACCCGCACTACGCGGCACTGCGGGAGTTGGGCCCGGTGGTGTGGCTGCGGGCGCAGAGGGTGTTCGCCGTCGGGCGTCATGCCGAGGTCAAGCACGTCCTCCTGCAGCCGGACGTCTTCGTGTCCGGCCGCGGCGTCGCGCTCAACGCCCCGATCAACAAGCTGAGCAAGGGCACCACGCTCAACAGCGACGGGCAGGTGCACGACGATCGGCGCAAGATGCTCGCGCATCGGTTGACGCCCAAGGCGCTTCGCTCGATCAAAGACGACGTTCAACAGGCCGCTCGGCGAGTCGTCGACCGCGCGTTGACGCTGCCTCGCGTGGATGGCGTCGACGACCTGGCGTTGGGGTTGCCGTTGACGGTGGTACCCGACTTGATCGGATGGCCCGAAGACGCCAGAGAGAACCTCGTCACCTGGGCCGGCGCTACCTTCGATGTCCTGGGACCCCTGAATAGACAAGCGATTTCGGCGATGCCCACAGCGCTGGGCATGATGCGGTTCACCGCAAAGGTGGTGCGCCGCAGTGACCTGGCCGTGGGCAGCATGGCCCACGACCTGCAGGCCGCCCATGAAGCCGGGCAGATCGACGAGGCCCAGTTGCGGGCGTTCATGATCGACTACCTTGCGCCATCGATCGACACGACGGCCGGGGCGATTTCGGCGGCACTGTGGCTGTTCGCCACTCATCACGACCAATGGGAATTGCTGCGAGCCGATCGGTCGCTGTTGCCCAATGCCGTGAACGAAGTCGTACGAATCGAATCCCCGCTGCGCTCGTTCAGCAGGCAGGTTGCCGAGGAGACGGAAGTAGCAGGCGTCCGGCTGCCCCAGGGTTCACGTGTCAACGTCTTCTACGCTTCGGCCAACCGCGACGCCGCCGTGTTTCCCAACCCGGACGACTTCGACATCACGCGAAACACGGTCGCGCAACTCGGTTTCGGCCTCGGCGTGCACGGTTGCGGTGGCCAGGGCCTCGCCCGCCTGGAGACCGAATCGATCCTCACCGCGCTGCTGGATCGGGTCGACCGCATCGAACTCGACGGTGTACCGAAACTCGCGCGCAACAACATCATCCACCGATTCGATCGGCTACCACTTCGACTGGTTCCGACGCGGGTGTCCATCAACGAGGAGGAGGCACACAGTGAAGATCGTCGCCGACTATGACAGGTGCGAGGGGCATGGTCTCTGCACGCACCAGGCACCGGAGATCTTCGAACTCGACGATGACGGTGACCTGGTCCATCACTTCGAGGGTGCTGAACTACCGGCAAACCAGCACGACGCCGCATCGTCCGCGGTGGCGGCGTGCCCTGTGGCGGCACTTCGCGTCGAAACCTGATCGCTCACCGAATCTCCCTGTCAGGCAGCGGAATTAGGATTCATCAGCTCATCGAGGTCCGGCAATGGCCGTTGGCAGATTTCGCGGGCTTCGTCGGCCGTCATGCCAAACAGCCGCAACACGTCTTCGGTCACCTTGTCCGCGGTCTCACCGTCGTCGCGTTCGGGGTGGTCGGCCAGCAGCTTGCCCAGGCCGAGGAGGGCGCCGCCGGCCACGGCAAGCGCCAGTTCGGCATCCTCGACGTCGAACCGTCCGGAGCGCGAAGCCGCCACGATGTCGCGAAGCGCGCGCGGCGCCAGGCCACGATCCGACGACAAGAGCGACAATCCGTTGGCGAGCAGAATCTTGCTTTCCTGCGGGCGACGGCGAAACAACCGCCCGGTGAGCCGGAAGCTGCAAGCGAACGTCTCTGCGGGGTCCTTCAGCGCCTCGGTGAGCTTGTCCAGCAGCGCGCCGTGGGTGTCGAGCGCGTCCGCGACCGCAGCCTCGAACAGTTGATCCTTGCTGTCGAAGTGGTTGTAGAAGGACCCCATTCCGACGTCGGCGGCCTGGGTGATCTCCAAGACCGGGACGTTGAGCTTGCCTGCAGCGATGAACGTCTGTGCCGCGCTGATCAGCGCACCGCGGGTGCGCTGCTTGCGACGCTCCAAGCGGTTGGCGCGTTGTTCTCCTTGATCGGCCATGGTCACCACCCTTCGGATCCACTGTAGCGGACGATTTCAATACTGAGGATTTCGTCAGAACATACTTGACTGACCGCCGCGTCGTATGTGACGATTTCGTCAGTTAGAAAGCGAGGTGACATGGACGAGACGGTCGGCACCCACGATGACCTGCACAGCGAGTGCGGCGCCCGCAAGGGTGAGCACCCGGGACGGTCTCGCAACCCGATCATCAAGGTCGAGGACATCGCGTGGCTCGAGTTCGAGAAACCCGATCTGACGCGTGCCGAGGCGTTCGCCCGGGCGTTCGGCTTCACCACGGTGTCCCGCACGCCCGAGCAGGTCTGGTTGCGCGGCGCCGACGCCGGCGCGCCGTGCGTAATGCTGCACCGTGGCGCGGGGTCACGGTTCACCGGCGTGGCCTTCAAGGCGTCAGACGAGGCCGACGTGCAGCGGCTCGCAGAGGCCTCCGGAGCGCCTGTCCGGCCGCTCCCTGAAGCCATCGGCGGCGTGTCGGTCGATCTGGTGGATCCCAGCGGCATCCCGGTGCACGTCGTCGCGGGAATGCACGAATTACCCACGCTCCCAACACAACAACCCCTTGTCTTCAACGTCGGCGAAGAGCTCCGCCGCATCAACCTCACGCAGCGCCCTCCCCGCCAACCGGCCACCGTCCAGCGGCTCGGCCACGTCGTACTGCAGACGACGAAGTACACCGAAGCCGTGAACTGGTACCTCCAGAACCTGGGGATGATCGTCAGTGACTTCCAATACTTCCCGGGTCAGCGCGACCGCGGGCCGGTGATGAGCTTCATCCGATGCGACCGAGGCAGCACACCCGCGGATCACCACACGCTGGCCATGGCGCTCGGCCCCGCCAACCGTTACTTGCACTCGGCCTACCAAGTGAGCGACCTCGACGCGCTGGCCGCCGGCGGCGAGTACCTGCGCGAACGGGGCTATCACCGGTCGTGGGGTATCGGCCGCCACATCGAGGGCAGCCAGCTGTTCGACTACTGGCGCGACCCGGACGGCTTCCTCGTCGAGCACTTCACCGACGGCGACATGTTCGACAACACGCTCGAACCCGGCTGGGCGCCGTTCACCGCGTCGGGCCTGTCGCAGTGGGGTCCACCCGTCACCAAGGACTTCCTCGGCACCACCCCCAAATCCCTACCCTCCGAGGTGCGTTCAATCGTGGACGCCCTTCGCGGCGACAACGAGTTCACCCTCACCCGCCTACGCGGCCTACTGAAAGCAGCCACCTCGTGACCATTTCCATCCTGCGGACCAACGACGCCTGGTGGGTCCAAACCTCCACCGGCGCAGCGAAAATCGCTACCACCGCGACGACGACCGGTGAGCTCCTCGCCGACCGCGCTGCCATCGACGAGGCCGCGCACAGTACCGACACCGTGCCGGTCGACGGCCTCGCCCTGGTCTCACCGGTGACGGCGCCGTGCCGAGTGGTCGCGCAGATGACCAACTACGCGTCCCACGTGAAGGATGCCGGCATGGACCCGAAGTCCATTCCGCTCACGTTCTTTCGCAAGGCGTCCGGATCGATCACGGGACCCTTTGACGACATCGTCAAGCCGGCACACGTCAAGTTCCTCGACTACGAGGTCGAGATCGGTCTGGTCATCGGCCGCGACATTCCCGTCGGCACCGACATCACCGAGGCGAACTTGGGAGACTTCATCGCGGGCCTCGTCGTCACCAACGACGTCTCGGCCCGTGACGTCCAGCTCCCCCAAACCCAGTTCTACGAGGCGAAGTCCTATCCGACGTTCACCCCCGTCGGCCCCGTCCTGATCCTGCTCGACGCCGACGAGCTGAAGCGCTTCGGCGACCTGCGCCTGCAAACGCGGGTCAGCGGCGAGGTGCGGCAGAACATGCTCGTCGACGGCGACATGCTCTACGGTCCGCTGCAGGCGCTGCAGTCGTTGGCGCGCTTCCAGGACCTCGCCGCAGGTGATCTGGTGCTGACCGGCACGCCCGCAGGCACCGCGCTGAGCGCGCCCGCGAAACCGATCGAGATCATCGGTTCACTACTGCCGCCGGCACTGAAGTGGAAGGCCTTCTTCAAGCGCCAGGCCGGCAACCCGAAGTACCTGCAGCACGGCGACGTCGTCGAACTCTCCGTGGCGACCGACGACGGCAGCATCGATCTCGGCACCCAACGCACCGCGGTGAAGTACGCGTGACTTCGGAGGTCGTTCCCGTCGTCGTCATCGGCGCTGGACCGACCGGTGTCACGGCGGCCACTTTGCTTGCCGACTACGGCATTTCGAGCCTCGTCCTGGATCGGTGGGACGGGGTGTACCCACAACCCCGCGCGGTGCACCTCGACGACGAGATCTACCGCCTCCTCGCACGCCTCGGTGTGGCCGAGGCGTTCGCCGAAATCTCCCGGCCCGCGCTCGGCCTGCGATTGCTCGACCACGATCTGCGTGTGCTCGCGGAATTTCACCGAGCCCCAGGCGAAAGCGTGCACGGGTTCCCTCAGGCGAACATGTTCGACCAACCCGATCTGGAAGCACTGCTGCGCGACAACGCGAAGACACGGTCCAACGTTCAGGTTCGTGGCAATTCGGAAGTCACCTGCATCACCCAGCACGAGCCAGGTCGCGTCCGGGTGACGTTCGCCGATCGGATCTCCGGTGACGAGCACGTCGTCGACGCCGCCTACGTACTCGGCTGTGACGGCGCCAACAGCGTCGTGCGTTCCTCCATCGGGGTGGCGATGGAGGATCTGCGGTTCGAGCAGCGCTGGCTGGTGGCCGACGTGGTCACCGACGCAGAGTTGGACCAGTGGGACGGCGTGCACCAGGTGTGCGATCCGGACCGCGCCGCGACGTACATGCGGATCGGGCCGACGCGGTACCGCTGGGAGTTCCGCCTGTTGCCAAACGAGACCGCAGGCGATTACCGGACGCTCGCGGTCCTTCGCGGGCTCATCGCACCATGGGTCAAGGGCATATCCGAGGACGACCTCGAGGTGGTGCGGGTCGCCGAGTACACGTTTCGCGCGCAGATCGCCGAGCGGTGGCGGGACCGGAACGTCTTCCTGCTTGGCGATGCCGCCCACCTCACACCGCCGTTCATCGGGCAGGGAATGGGGGCAGGACTTCGCGACGCGATGAACCTGGCGTGGAAACTCGCTGGCGTGATCAGTGGCGATCTACCCCCGGGCGTACTGGACACCTACGAGCAGGAGCGAAAGCCGCATGCGCGGACGATGATTCGCCTTGCTCTCGGAATGGGCTGGGCAATGACCGCGGGTGGCCGGTTCGGCAGCGCCGTTAGGCGCACCGTCGCTCCGCGTTTGCATCTCATCCCTGGTCTGCGGGCGAAGATCGTCACCGGCAGGACGCCTGCGCTGCGTCGATCGGCGTTGGTGGTCAAACGCCGCACGTCAAGACAGTTGGCGGGCACGCTGTGTCCCAATCCCGTGCTATCCGACGGCACCCGGCTTGACACGCTGCTGGGCAACGGGTTTGGCGTCGTCACCACCATCCAGCCGGCTCCATTCGAGCGAGCCCTGCTCGAGGAGCGCGGCGTCGTCATTCACGTCACCGAACGCGGTAGCCAATTGGCGAGCTGGTTACGCCGCGGTCGTGCCACGGCCGCCGTCATTCGACCCGACCGCACCGTGATGTGTGCGGGCCGAAACGTCGGTGTTCTGTGCGGGCGTGTCCCCCGGTTTCGTGGCGCGGCTCAGGCCGTCAACACGGCGTCCAACGCCGAGTAGAACAGCCCGAGCCCGTCGTCGGACGGCCCGGTGAGTGCCTCGGTGGCGTGCTCGGGGTGCGGCATCAACCCGACCACGCGGCCGTTGGCGGAGCTGATGCCCGCGATGTCGCGCATCGAACCATTGGGGTTGTCGCGGTAGCGGAACACCACGCGGCCGTCGCCCTCGAGTTCGTCGAGTACGTCTTCGGTTGCGACGTAGCGTCCCTCACCCGACTTCAGCGGCACCAGCAGATCGGCGCCGACCTCGTAGCGCGTCGTCCACGCCGTCGCGTTCGACGCGACCTCGAGCCACAAGTCCTTGCAGACGAAGTGCAGTCCGGCGTTGCGGGTCAGCGCACCGGGCAGAAGGCCCGCCTCGCACAACACCTGAAACCCGTTGCAAATCCCCAAGACCGGCAGCCCGCGACCGGCGGCGTCGATGACCTCACCCATCACCGGCGCGAACTTCGCGATGGCGCCGCAGCGCAGGTAGTCACCGTAGGAGAAGCCGCCGGGTACGACGACCGCATCCACGCCCTTCAGATCGGCGTCGGCGTGCCACAGGTTGACCGGCTCGGCGCCCGCGAGTCGCACGGCACGCACCGCGTCCACGTCGTCGAGCGTGCCGGGAAAGGTGATGACGCCGACGCGTGCGCTCACTGGGGGTCTCCCGCGGGCTCGCGGGTGACCGTCCAGTCCTCGATCACGGTGTTGGCCAGCAGCGACTCGGCGATCTCGGCGACGGTGTCGTCGGCGACGTCGTCCGCCACCTCGAGCTCGAACCGCTTGCCCTGCCTGACGTCGGAGATGCCTGCCACGCCGAGGCGGCCGAGCGCCCCAACGATCGCCTGCCCCTGTGGATCGAGGATTTCGGCCTTCGGCATCACGTGCACTACGACACGGGCCACGCGCGGCTCCTTAAGTCTGACGAATCAACCGGCGCCCACTCTACCGGCGGCGACGTCCGCCGCGAGTCACGGGCAGGAGCCGGCGTACGCAGCGCACAGCGGGGCGGCCAGCGCGTCGAAGATCACCGGATCGGGCACCGCGCGCCACGGCACCGCCTGCGGCAACGACGCCCACATTGCCAACTCGACGAGCGTGCCGCTGCGGGCGTCGACCAGCAGGTATTCGCGCAAAACCTCCTTGCCCGGGCTGCTGATCACCGCGGCCACCCTGCCGGGCTGGTCCGTGGTGATCGACGGCGACGTCCGCGGCGCCGTCACGCCGCAGTCCCTCAGGCGGCCGAGCGCGGTCTCCAGCACCGAGTCCGCCGTCTGTCCCGACTGCCAGGCATCGCCGCGCCAATGCAGCACCTGCACCTGGAGTTGCCACTGCCCGGCGGGCTGGGTCACCCGGGCCACGGCGGCGACGGCGTAGGCGCGCGGATCCGCCGCGACCGGCGGTGCTGCGCAGGTGTGCTCGAAGCGGAACCTCGGCGACGGCGCGCTCGTCGCCAGCCCGGCCAGGCCCGGCCACCGATACACGTCGGCGAGCGGTACGTCGGCGGGCGCGATCCAGGCCGAATCGGGGATGCCGTCGCAGAACGGAGGGCAGTTGCCCGGCCCGGCGAAGGCGGGTGCGGTCGCGCCGACCACCCCGCTGATGGTCCCCCAGACCACCAACGCCGATGCGAAGATCATTCGCACGTCGCACCCCCCGCCACGCCCAGTGCGCGCCACACTATAGGTATGCAGCTCACCCACTTCGGACATTCATGCCTGCTCGCGCGTTTTCCGGATGATTCGGGCGCCGATACGACGGTGTTGTTCGATCCAGGCAATTTCTCGCACGGATTCGAGGGCATTACCGGGTTGTCGGCGATCCTCGTCACGCATCAGCACCCCGACCACGCGGACGCCGCGCGCCTGCCCGCGCTGATCGAAGCCAATCCGCAGGCCGCGCTGTACGCCGATCCTCAGACGGCAGCCCAGCTCGGCGATCCGTGGACGGCGGTGCACGTCGGCGACGCGTTCGACATCGGCCACCTGTCGGTCCGCGGGGTCGGCGGACGCCATGCGGTGATCCACCCCGAGATCCCGGTGATCGACAACATCTCGTACCTCGTCGGGGACGGCGTGCACGCGGCGCGGCTGATGCATCCCGGCGATGCGCTGTTCGCGCCGGACGAACCGGTCGACGTGCTGGCCGTGCCCGCCGCCGCCCCGTGGATGAAGATCTCCGAGGCGGTCGACTACCTGCGGGCGGTGGCGCCGACCCGTGCGGTGCCCATCCACCAGGGGATCATCGATCCCAGTGCCCGCGGCATCTACTACGGGCGCCTGTCCGAGATGACCGACACCGACTTCCAGGTGCTCGAACCCGAGGACGGTACGGAGTTCTAGTACTCGGCTAGGCGGTATCGCGTGCGGCGGCGCGGCCGGCGGCCCGACCCGAGAAGACGCAGCCGCCGAGGAAGGTGCCCTCCAGCGAGCGGTAACCGTGCACCCCGCCGCCGCCGAAGCCGGCCGCCTCGCCCGCCGCATACAGGCCGTCGAACACCGTGCCATCCGGCTTGCAGCACCCGCGAGTCGAGGTCGGTTTCCAATCCGCCCAACGACTTTCGCGTCAGGATGTGCAGCTTGACCGCGATCAGCGGGCCGGCCTTCGGGTCGGTGATCCGGTGCGGGGCGACGACGCGGGTGACCCGGTCGGCGAGGTAGTTGCGCGCCCCGCGGATCGCGGTGATCTGGCTGTCCTTGGTGAACTTGTTGGCCACCTCGCGGTCGCGGGCGGTGACCTCGGCCTCCACCGTCGTCGTAGTCCAGCGGTTCGACGTCGGGCACGTCGTTCATCTTGGACACCAAGTCCCGCAACGAGTCTGCGGTGACGAAGTCGACGCCGCGGTCGACGAAGCGCTGCACGGGCGTCGGCGCGCCCGGCCTGACCCGCGCCAGCACCTGCCGCACGCTGCGGCCGGTCAGGTCGGGGTTCTGCTCCTGACCCGACAGCCCGAACTCCTTCTCGATGATCCGGGCGTTGAGCACGAACCAGGTGTAGTCGTGGCCCGTCTGGGCGATGTACTCCAGCGTGCCGAGGGTGTCGAAGCCCGGGTAAAGCGGTGCGGGCAGGCGCTTTCCGGTCGCATCGAGCCACAGCGACGACGGCCCGGGCAGGATCCGGATGCCGTGCTTGGGCCAGATCGGGTCGTAGTTGGTGATGCCCTCGGTGTAGTGCCACATCCGGTCGCGCGTTGATCAGGTGGGCGCCCGCGGCCTCGCTGATGCCGCAGCATCCGGCCGTCGACGTGCGCGGGCACGCCGCTGAGCAGTTGCTCGGGCACCCGGCCCATCCGGGCGCGGCCAGTTCTTGCGCACCAGGTCGTGGTTGCCGCCGATGCCGCCGCTGGCGACGATCACCGCCGACGCGCGGAACTCGAACTCGCCCACCGTGTTTCGCGACGACGCGACACCGCGCGCGGCCGACGTCGGCTCGAGCACCGCGCCGCGTACGCCGGTCACCGCGCCGCCCTCGACGATCAGTTCGTCGACGCGGTGCCGGTGCGCGAAGCGCACCTTGGGTCCGGTCCAGCAGCCGTCGGGCGAAGATGTCGACGATGCGCGGGCCCGGTGCCCCAGGTGATGTGGAAGCGCGGAACGGAGTTGCCGTGCCCGCGGGCGTCGTATCCGCCGCGCTCGGCCCAGCCGACGAGCGCGAACGTCTGCAGTCCGCGCTCGCGCAGCCAGCTGCGCTTCTCGCCCGCGGCGAAGTCGACGTACGCGTGCGCCCACTGGCGGGGCCAGTGGTCCTCGGGCCGGTCGAAACCGGCGGTGCCCAGCCAGTCCTGCAGCGCCAGCTCGTGGCTGTCGTGAATGCCGAGCCTGCGCTGTTCGGGACTGTCGACGAAGAACAGCCCGCCGAACGACCAGAACGCCTGTCCGCCGAGGTTGGCGGCGTTCTCCTGATCGACGATCAGGACCGATCGGCCCCGGTCGATCACCTCGCATGCGGCGACCAGTCCCGCCAGCCCCGCTCCGACCACGATGACGTCAGCATCAGCCATGAGACGCCACGTTAGCCGTCACGAATCAGGCGGCGTCCGTCAATGCCGGCTTGGGCACCCAGCGGTACACGGCGGGCGCGCACCGATGCATGAGCGCGAGGTCGATGGCGTCGAGCAGCGCCTGGCGCGGGCCCGGCTTGCGCAGCTGCTTGGCGGATACCGCGAGGCGCACGGTGCCGGCGCGGCGGGCGGTGCGCTCGGCCGCAGCACCAGGGTGCGACACCACCACGGCTCGGTGAGGAAGCCTTCGCCGATGCCGAGCACCCGCGACCGGACCGTCGTCTGGCGCATCAGGTCGGTGATCCCCGCCGATGCCGGCGACGAGACGGAAGCCGTTGCGCGGCAAGGCAGTCACCGCGCCCTGCGACACCGTCCAGCCGGGTGCGGCGAACAGCCGGGTGCGCAGGCCGAGGTGTTCGAGGACGCGGTCGGCGCCCATCAGGCGAAGGTTGGCCTCGTGCGCCGGCAGCGTCGCGAACTCGCCGCGGCGCTTCTTGGTGGCCGCCTCGTCGTAGCCGTGCAGGACGACGGCGTCACCGGCTGTGCGGCGCTGCCGCAGCCATTCGACGGTCGGCTCGTCGGCGTCGAGCCGGTAGCCACCCTTCAGCCGCGGCGCCACCAGCAGCGACACCGGCACCCGACGCTGGTTCGAGTTCCGTCCGGAAGGCGTCGACGTCGTCGATGGTGCGGTCCTTGATCCCGGAGATCGAGACGATCAGTTCTCCAGCCACGCCCGCAGTATGGCAACGCCAGGTGTCTCAACGGTTTACGACACGCGGGCGGGAGTTGACGATCCGGTGTTACGCGGGCAGTACGGCCTCGATGGCGCCGATCACCTCGGGGGCGTCGGGCTCGGTGCGCGGACGGAACCGGTTGACCACCTGCCGCCAGGCGCCAGCAGGAACTTCTCGAAGTTCCACTGCACGTCGCCGGCCTCGCCGTCGGCGTCGGCGGCCTTGGTCAGCTCCGCGTAGAGCGGGTGCCGGTCCGCGCCGTTGACGTCGACCTTGGCCAGCAGCGGGAACGTCACGCCGTAGGTCGTCGAGCAGAACGTCTGGATCTCCTCCGGCGGTGCCGGGCTCCTGGCCCATGAACTGGTTGCACGGCACGCCGATCACCGTCAGTCCGCGGTCGCCGTAGTCCTGCGCCAGCTTCTCCAGCGCGGTGTACTGCGGTGTCAGACCGCACTTGGAGGCGACGTTGACCACCAGAACCGCGCGGTCGGCGTACTCGGCGAGCGTGGTGGGCTCGCCGTCGAGGGTGGTC
Source organism: uncultured Actinomycetota bacterium (assembly GCA_963849055.1). GTDB lineage: Bacteria > Actinomycetota > Actinomycetes > Mycobacteriales > Mycobacteriaceae > Mycobacterium. The sequence continues at coordinate 413,368 of CAWKFI010000004.1, read as the reverse complement.
AGGGCGATGTCGGTCAGGGCTGCGTCATGCGCGTGACGTTACGCTAACCGTCGAACAGGATCCTCGCCAAGCGCTCGATGGTGGCGATCGGATCGCCCGTCGCTGTCCGACCGCATCGTTGAGCCACAGCAGCGAAAAGCCGTGCACCAGAGACCAAGCCGCCAACGCGGCACCCTCGGGATCGGCCTTGGCATTCGGGTCGCCAAGCGTTCCGACGCCGCGGTTGAGTTCGGCGCCCGCGGCGGTCTCGGCCGCGACGAGCTCGGGGTCGGTGTCGTCGTAGAGCGACTTGTCGAACATCACGGCGTAGTGCCCGGGATGGTCGAGCGCGAACCGGACGTAGGCCTTGGCGGCGTCGATGAACCGGGGCCGCGCGTCGGTGAGCGCCGCGGCCAGCAGCCGGAATCCCTCGGTCGCCAACGCCGTGAACAGCCCGCGGCGGTCGGTGAAGTGGTGGGCGGGCGCGGCGTGCGAGACGCCCGCCACGCGCGCCAGTTCGCGCAGCGATATCCCGTCGGCGCCGCGTTCGGCCACCAGGGTGGCGGCCTGGGCCAGGATCACCGCCTTGAGATCGCCGTGGTGATAGGAGTCCCTGCTCATGGGCCCAGCATAACGCGGAATCTTGACAGTGGATAGATTGTTGTTACGCTCATCTTGCCACTGTCTAGATTATGGAGCCTCACATGGCCGTCCTTCTTGCCCTGGTCCTGGGAAGCATCGCTGCGCGCGCCGCGGGATGGCTCGGTGTCGACTACGTCGACTGCTGGCCGCCGGCCATCGCCGTCGGCCTGGCCGTGATGTTCACGATGACCGGGGCGGCCCACTTCGCGCCGGGGATGCGGCGCGACATGATCGCGATCGTGCCGCCGCGGCTACCCGCGCCGGGCGTGCTGGTCACCGTGACCGGCGTGCTCGAACTGCTCGGCGCGGTGGGCCTGCTCTACCCGCCGACCCGCGTGGCCGCGGCGGTCTGCCTCTTCGTGCTGATGCTGGCGATGTTCCCGGCCAACGTCTACGCGGCGCGGATGCCCAACCCGCCGAAGTCGATGACGTCGCGGCTAAACGTTCGGACCGCGGAAGAGGTCGTCTACCTGGCCGCTGCCGTAGTGGTCGCGGTCTGCGGTGGCTAGCACCCACGCGTACTGGAACGCCGCTTCCTTCCAGCGTTCGTAGCGTCCGCTGATCCCGCCGTGGCCGGCGACTCATCTCGGTCTTCAGCAGACACCGGGTTCGTTCCGGTTCGCATGACCGCAGTGCCGCAACCCATTTCGCGGGTTCTACGTAGTACACCCTGGTGTCGTTGAGCGACGTCATCGCCAGGATGGCCGGATACTTCTTGGCCTCGACGTTCTCGTACGGCGTGTAGGACTTCATGTAGTGGTAGACGTCCGCGTCGGCCAACGGGTTTCCCCATTCCTCCCACTCGGTGACGGTCAGCGGCAGCGACGGATCGAGGATCGTGGTCAGTGCGTCGACGAACGGCACCTGCGCCAGGATGCCCGCGAACAGGTCGGGCGCCATGTTGGCCACCGCGCCCATCAGCAGGCCGCCCGCGCTGCCGCCGAGCGCCACCAGGTTCTGCGGCCTCGTCACGTCGGTGCCCACCAGATGCGCTGCGACCGCGATGAAGTCGGTGAAGGTGTTCTTCTTTTCCAACATCTTGCCGTGCTCGTACCACGGCCTGCCCAGCTCGCCACCGCCACGCACGTGGGCGACGACGAACGCCATGCCGCGGTCGAGCAGTGACAGTCGGGCGATCGAGAAGCGCGGGTCCTCGCACGACTCGTAGGCGCCGTAGCCGTAGATCAGCGTCGGCGCCGGGAACTGCAGACCGGCGCGGTGGATGATCGACACCGGGATGCGGGCACCGTCGGGGGCCACCGCCCAGTCCCGTCGCTCGACGTACTCCTCGGGGCGGTAGTCGCCGAGCACGGGCTGCTCGCGCAGCAGCGTCCGCTCGCCGGTGGCCAGCTCGATGTCGTAGATCCGCACCGGCACGACGAACGACGTGGTGGCCACCCGCAGCCGCGGCGACGACCAGTTCGGGTTGGCCGACAACCCCGACGACGTCAGCTCGGTGTCGAAGGTGATCTCCTCCGGTTGACCGTAGTTGCCGTCGGCGTAGATGGGCCACAACTGAATTCGAGGCAGCGCCTCGCTGCGGTAGCTCACGACGAGGTGGCCCTCGAAGGCGTCGACCGCGTCGAGACGGACGTCGGCGCGATGCTCGATCAGGGTGCGGAACGCCGTCGGATCGCTGACCGGCGCCTCGACCAGGGTGAAGTTCTCTGCGCCGTCGTTGTGCAGGATCAGGAAGCGGTCCTCGCCACCGACCACCGCGTGTTCGACCGAGTACTCGACGAGCTCGCGCCGCGGCAGAATCGAGGTGAACGTGGCGTCGGGATCTTCCGCGTCGCCGTAGAACATCTCCGACGTCACCGCACTACCCGCGGCGATGAACACGTACTTGTCGCTTCGGGCGCGACCGACGGCCAGCCAGAACCGCTCGTCCGGTTCGTGATAGACCTTCTCGTCGGGCAGCCCGGAACCGAGCCGGTGCCGCCATACCGTGTCCGGCCGCCACGCGTCGTCGACCGTGACGTAGTAGACGGTCCGGTTGTCGGCCGCCCAGGTGGCGCCCGCTCCGATCCCGACGATCGTGTCGTCGTACAGCTCGCCGCTGGTCAAGTCCTTGAACTTCAACGTGTATCGCTCGTCGCCGACGACGTCGACGGAGAACGCCAGCGTCTTGCCGTCAACGCTGACGGTGGCTGCGCCCAGCGAGAAGAACTCGTGCCCTTCGGCCTCGACGTTCTCGTCCAGCAGCACCTGCTCGCCGGGGATCTCGGTGTGCTCGTCGAGCTCCGGCGGCGTCCAGTCGTCGGGATCGCCGACCGGACAACGGCATTGCACGCCGTACTGCTTGCCCTCGAAGCTGCGGCCGTAGTACCACCAGTCCCCGCGGCGCGTCGGCACCGACAGGTCGGTCTCCTTGGTGCGGGCCTTGATCTCGTCGAAGATCTTCTGCCGCAACGGCGCCAAGTGGGCGGTCTGCTCGTCGGTGTAGGCGTTCTCCGCCTCGAGGTAGGCGATGACGTCCGGGTTCGACTTGTCGCGCAGCCACTCGTAGGGGTCGACGAACACGTCGCCGTGATGCTCGCGGCGGTGCTCGCCCCGTTTCGCTATCGGCGGGTTGACCGTCATGCGGCTCCAATCCAGTCGTCGAACCTGAGTCCCGAAATGCGCTCGTAGGCTTCGATGTAACGCGCCCGGGTGGCGGCGGCGACGTCGGGTGGCAGCGGCGGGGGCGGTTCGTCGCCGCCGCGGTCCCAGCCCGACTCCGGACCGGTCAGCCAGTTGCGCACGAACTGCTTGTCGAAGCTGGGCTGCACGACGCCCTCCTGGTAACCGTCGGCGGGCCAGTACCGCGACGAGTCGGGGGTGAAGACCTCGTCGGCCAGCACCAACGTGCCACTCTCGTCGACCCCGAACTCGAACTTGGTGTCCGCGATGATGATTCCCTTGGCCAGCGCGTGCTCGGCGGCCTGCTGGTAGATCTGCAACGTGGCGTCGCGGACCTCGGCAGCGCGCTGCGCGCCCACCAGCTCGACGACGTCATCGAAGCTGATGTTCTCGTCGTGTTGCCCCAGATCGGCTTTCGTCGCCGGGGTGAAGAGCGGCTCGGCGAACTTGCTGGCCTCGGTGAGCCCCGGCGGCAGCTCGATGCCACACACCCGTCCGGTGTTGCGGTAGTCGATGATCCCGGAGCCGGTCAGGTAGCCGCGGGCCACCGCCTCGACGGGCACCATGTCGAGTTGGCGCACCACCAGCGCGCGACCAAGCACCTCGGCGGGGATGCGCTCGTCGTCGGGCGGGCCCGCGAGGTGGTTCGGCAGCGTCGATGAAGTCGAAGAAGAACACGCTCATCGCGGTCAGGATGCGGCCCTTGTCGGGGATCTGCGTGTCCAGCACGTAGTCGAACGCCGAGATGCGATCGGAGGCGACGAACAGCAGGTGATCGTCGTCGATGCGATACAGCTCGCGAACCTTGCCGCTGGCCAAATGCACGTAGTCGGTCAGAGGTGGGCGCATCGGGCAAGACTATCTGCTGAGATCTTCGACATGACGTCCCGTTATCTGCCGTACGCCACCACGCCTGCTCGGCTGCTCGCGCAGTTGGTCAGCGACATCGTCGTCATCGCGTGGACCGCCATCTGGGTGTCCGTCGGCCTGGCGGTGCACTCCGCGGTGTCGACGATCGCCGCCGTCGGCCGACAGGTGCAGGAAGGCGCCAACGGCGTCTCCGGCAATCTGAACTCGGCGGGCGACAGCGCCGACGACGTGCCGCTGATCGGCGACGCGCTGAGCAAGCCGCTGCGCGCGGCCAGCGACGCGGCGCTCGACATCGCCGGCGCAGGCCATAGCCTCGACACGACGGCGACCTGGCTGGCGTGGGTGTTGGCGCTCGCGGTGGCCTCGCCGCCGATCCTCGCGGTCGCGATGCCGTGGCTGTTCCTCCGGGTGCGGTTCTTCCGGCGGAAGTGGACGGCCATCACGCTGGCCGCCACCCCGGCCGGCGAGCAGTTGCTGGCGCTGCGCGCGCTGGCCAACCGTCCGCTGGCCAAGCTCGCGGCGGTCAGCATCGACCCCGTCAACGCCTGGCGCCGCGACGACGCCATCGCCGTCCGCGGCCTGGCCAACCTGGAGCTGCGCGCCGCAGGCGTCACCCGCCGCCGCTAGCCCCCTCCCCTCCCCACCTGGCGATTTGTGCGCGTTTTCGTTCGGTCGGCGAGCGTTTCCGCTCACAGGCCGCGGGTGGGGAACCGTCCAGCACGCGAAGTGCGTCTGATTTCCGTGATCGAGGACTACCTTCGGCGGCACGACGGCGTCATCACTCTGGCTCAGGCGCAGTCCGTTGGCATGAGCGACCAGGCTGTTCGGCGCCGCGTGGCTGCCGGGGCCTGGCGACGTTGCGCACCAGGGGTGTACTTCGCCGACGACCGCCCGTTCACCGATGCGGCGCGGATACGGGCGGCAGTCTGGGGTTACGGATCCCGAGCGACGGCGACGGGCTTGGCTGCGGCGTGGTGGCTCGGCGTCACTACGTTCGCACCGGACATCGTCGAAGTCACGATGCCGAAGAGCAGCCATGGGCGCCGCCGGCCGGGATCTCGACTGCGGCGACGCGACCTTCCCGCCGACGACATCGTCGAACACAAGGATCTGCGCGTGACAGGGCTTCCGCTTACCGTCATCGAAGCCGCGGTCAGGCCAGGGGGCGGAGCCAAACTCATGGATACGGCCTTGCAACGCCACGCCGAACTATCGCAGCTGTGGCGCGCACATCTGCGCAACAAGGGCCGACACGGTTCACCTCGCGCGCGACGGCTCCTTCAGGCCGCTGACGGCGGAGCGCGGTCAGAGGCGGAGCGACTATTCAAACAATTGTTGAGGCAATCTGGCATCACGGGTTGGAAGGCCAATCAACACGTCGCAGGATACGAGGTGGACTTCGTGTTCCCCGACGCGAAGGTGGCGATCGAGATCGACGGACTCGCCTTTCACAGTGGCGCGGACGACTTTCAACGCGACCGCATCAAACAGAACGCCATCGCTCTGGCTGGTTGGCAGGTGCTCCGCTTCACGTGGCTCGACCTGATCGAATACCCCGAGCGGGTCATCGCCACGGTCAAGCGTGCGATTCGTGTGCGCTAACCGTCGGTTAGCGAACGAAAACGCGCACAAATCGCAGGGGGAGAGGGGGAGAGGGGCGCTAGGGGGTGAGGGCGACGACCAGGTGGCGGATGCCCGTGTGCCGGTTGCTGCGAGTCCACTCCACCGGCTTCACCAGGCGCGCCGAGGAGAACCGCCCCAGCAGCTCCTCGAACAGCACCCGCAACTCCAGACGCGCGAGGTTGGCGCCAAGGCAATAGTGCACGCCCTGCCCGAAACCCAAGTGCGGGTTGGGCTTACGACCGATGTCGAACGAGTCGGCGTCGGCGAACACCGATGAGTCGCGGTTGGCCGAGCCCTCCCAGATCTGCACCTTCTGCCCGGCCGCGATGGCGCAACCACCCAATTCGACGTCGCGCGTAGCGGTGCGTCGCTTCGAGGGCGACGGCGTGGTCCACCGCACCATCTCCTCGATCGCCACCGGCAACGCGGACGGATCGGAACGCAGCGCCCGCATCTGATCCGGATGGTCCAGCAGCGCCAACAGCCCACCCGCGACGGCGTTGCGCGTCGTCTCCGCGCCAGCGCTGAACAACAACGAGAAGAAGAGGTACAACTCGAGGTTGGTCAATCCGCCGCCGTCCTCGACCATGGCGTTCGCGACGACCGACAGCATGTCGTCGGTCGGCTGCGAGCGCTTCGACGCGATCAGCTCCTGGCCGTAGGCGTACATCCGCGAGCCCGCCTCCTCGGGAGACATCTGCCCCACCGACGCCGAACGCGAACCGCCGAAGTCGAACTGCGGCTCGATGGCCTCGAACAGCCAATGCCGTTCCGACTCGGGCACTCCCAGCAGAATGCAGATCATCTGCATGGGTAGCTCGGCGGCGACGTCGACCAGGAAGTCGAAGGGCGCGCCTGGATCCACGGCGTCGAGCAGCGTCCGCGCCCTCGACCGCAGATCGTCCTCGACGAGTCGGATCATCCGCGGCGTCAGACCCGAGCTCACCAACCGGCGGATCGCCGCGTGCCGCGGGTCGTCCATCATGTTGAGCACCTGGCCCGCAATCGACAGGTCCTGCAGCAGCGTGCCCCCGAACGGCCTGGAACCACCCGTCACCGACGAGTACGTCTCGGGATCACGCAGCACCGCAAGGGTTTCGGCGTAGGTCGCCACCGACCAGAATCCCTCGCCGTCGGGGGTGTGCTCGGTCGGCTCGTGCCAGTACACCGGCGCCTCGCTGCGGTGCACCGCGAACAGCTCGTGCGGGAATCCCGACGCGAAGTTGTCGAGATCGGTGAAGTCGATCCCCGCCAGAGTCACAAAATCGCGCCCGACGTGTACTTGGCCGCCTCCGGATACCGGCTCACCAGCTCGTCGACCGCGGCCGCAACCGCGTCGACCTGCTCGGCCGCCGCACCGGTGAACGCCTGCTTGTCGGCCAGCGCCGCTTCGAGTGCGGCAGCGTCGAGCGGCAGTCGCGGATCGGCCGCCAGCCGGTCCAGCAGATCCGGCTCCGCACCGTGCTCACGCATCGCCAGCGCGACGGCGACGGCGTGCTCCTTGATCACCTCGTGTGCCGTCTCGCGGCCGACGCCCGCGCGTACCGCCGCGATGAGAATCCGGGTGGTGGCGAGGAACGGCAGATAGCGGTCCAGCTCGCGTTGGATCACCGCCGGGTAGGCGCCGAACTCGTCGAGCACCGTCAGGAACGTCTCGATCTGACCGTCGACGGCGAAGAACGCATCGGGCAGCGCCACCCGGCGCACCACCGAGCAGAAGACGTCGCCCTCATTCCATTGCGCGCCAGCGAGTTCCGCGGCCATCGAGCCGTAGCCGCGCAGCACCACCTGCAGCCCGTTGACGCGCTCGCACGAACGCGTGTTCATCTTGTGCGGCATCGCCGACGAGCCGACCTGGCCCGGCGCGAAGCCCTCGGTGACGAGCTCGTGGCCTGCCATCAGCCGAATGGTGTGCGCCATGGACGACGGGCCCGCACCCAGCTGCACCAATGCGGACACCACGTCGTGGTCCAGCGAACGCGGGTACACCTGCCCCACGCTGGTGAAAACGTCTGTGAAGCCCAGGAATTCGGCGACGCGACGCTCGAGGTCGGCCAGCCGGGACGCGTCGCCGTCGAAGAGGTCGAGCATGTCCTGCGACGTGCCCATCGGGCCCTTGATGCCGCGCAGCGGATAGCGGTCGATCAGCTCGGCCAGCCTGGCCAGCGCCACCAGCGTCTCCTCGGCGGCGGATGCGAACCGCTTGCCCAGCGTCGTGGCCTGCGCGGCGACGTTGTGGCTGCGGCCTGCCATCACCAGATCGCGGTACAACACCGCCCGCTCGGCCAGCCGCGCCACCACCGCGACGCCGTGGGAGTGGACGAGCTCCAGCGACCGCCGGATCTGCAGTTGCTCGACGTTCTCGGTGAGGTCGCGGCTCGTCATGCCCTTGTGCACGTGTTCGTGGCCGGCGAGGGCGTTGAATTCCTCGATGCGGGCCTTGACGTCGTGGCGCAGCACCCGCTCGCGGGCGGCGATCGAGGCCAGGTCGACGTCCTCGATCACCCGCTCGTAGTCGTCCACCACGCCGTCGGGCACCGAGACGCCCAGCTCGGCCTGCGCACGCAGCACCGCCAGCCACAGTCGACGCTCGCCGACGATCTTGGCCTCCGGCGACCAGATCGCCACCATCTCGTCGCTGGCATAACGGTTGGCCAGGACATTGGGAATCGTCACGAAGACACAGCTTACGAGGCGCCGTGCGGCAGGGTAGGTCACATGTACTTCATCGGCCTCGATCTCGCGTGGGGCGAAAAGAAGCAGACCGGCATCGCGGTCGTCGAGCCCGACGGCAGGCTCGTCCACGTCGGCGCAGCGCACGACGACGCCGGTATCGAGGCGGCGATCGCGTCATACGTGGGCGGCGACTGCCTGGTGGCGATCGATGCGCCGCTCATCGTGCCCAACCCCACGGGGCTGCGGCCGTGCGAGAAGGCGCTCAACGCCGACTTCCAGAAGTTCGAGGCGGGCGCCCGTCCGGCATTCTCGGACAAGCCCGAGTTCAAGAACCCGCGCGGCGCCCGGCTGGCCACGGCCCTCGGTCTCGACATGGATCCGACGTCCGGGTCGAACCGGCGCGCGATCGAGGTCTACCCGCACCCGGCGACGATCGTGCTGTTCGGTCTCGCGAAGACGGTCAAGTACAAGAGGGGGTCCTTCGCGGACCGTCAGCGCGAGTTGCTGCGCTTGATGACGTTCATCGAGGACCTCGACACGGCGTCACCTCGGCTCCGCGCGAACCGCAACATCACCTGGGTGGAACTGCGCAAGCGGGTTGAGGCGGCGACGCGGCCGAGCCAACTCGACCTCGACGAGGACCCCGTGGACGCCGTCGTCTGCGCCTACGTCGCGCTCTACTCGTATCACCGGCCCGAGGACGTCACCGTCTACGGCGACTTCCAAACCGGCTACATCCTCACCCCGACGCTGGCCGACGGACTCAAGACGCCGCTTGCCAAGCAGCCCGAGCCCAGCAGCCAGTCTGCCGTCGCCGAGTACGCCGCCCGTCGCCCGGCGCTCGTCGCGTCCACCGACCACTACCTCCAGTTGGTGACGGCGCTCCTGGACGACGCGGGCATCAACTACCTGAGCATCACCGCACGGACCAAGAGCGTGGAGTCGTTCGCGGCCAAGGCCGTCCGCATCGTCGGCGAGCGGCGGCTGTACAGCGACCCGCTGGTCGAGATCACCGATCAGGTCGGCCTGCGCGTCATCACCTATCTGCGCGAGGACGTCGATGCGGTGGCCACGCTGCTCGCCGACGAGATGCGGCTGCTCGACGATCGCGACATGGGTCTGGAAACCGCGCGGGAGGGCCGCTGGGGTTACGCGAGCAGGCACCTTCTGGTCGGGGTGGAGGGCGAGCAGCAGCCGGCGTCGATCCAGGTGCGCACCGTGTTGCAACACGCGTGGGCGGAGTTCGAGCACGACATCCGCTACAAGGGTTCGATACCCGCCGAGCACGCCCCCGATCTGGATCGGCGCTTCACGCTCGCCGCGGGCCTCCTCGAGCTTGCCGACCGCGAGTTCACCGGCATCCGTGAGCGGTTGCTCGTCACGATGACCGACGACGAGGCCATCGAAGACGAAGCAGAAACCTCGACCGATCCACGGATCGCGACCCCGGTGCTTGCGACCTATCTGGGCAACCGGTACGCCGACGCCGGCTGGTCCCGCACCGATCACTACGGCTGGATTTCGGGGCTGCTGCTCGAACTGGGCATCACGTCGCTCGACGAGCTGTCGACGGTGCTCGACGGTGTGGACGGCGACGCGATCAACCGGGCGATGGGCTACCGCTACCCGGCCGGTGCGGTGCGCCGGCTCGACGACGCGCTGCTGGCCAGCTTCGGGCACCGGTACGTGAACCTGCACGGCAACGCGCATCGAAAGGAGTTGCTGGAGAACAGGTTCGAACGGTTGCGCGCAGGTCTGGCTAGTCCGGCGGAGCCTCCGCCAGATGCGTCGGATCGGTGATCCCCGCTCCGCGGATGCCGAGCTGGCGGTTGATCAGCATGGTGATGCAGGAACAGCACGACGCCGATGGCGACCAGGATCAGCGCCAGCACGTACTGCTGCGCGGGCCTGCCGGACAGCGGCGTCACCAGATACAGCGAAGCCAGGAACCCGATCACAGGCAGCACCGTCGGCGTCTTGAAGTGGCCGCCCTCGGCGCGGACGTCACGGCGCAGCACCAGCACAGCGACGTTGACCATCGCGAACACCGCGAGCAACAGCAGCGCCGTCGTGCCGCCCAACACCGAGATCGCCTTGCTGTTCGCGAACGCGGTGACGTAGAAGATCAGCCCGAAGGCGATCACGGTGGTGAAGACGATCGCGACCCACGGCGTGCGGCGGCTCGGCGCCACGGTGCCGAGGACGGGTGGCAGGACGCGCTGCTTGGCCATCCCGTAGATGAGCCTGCTGGCCATCAGCATGTTGATCAAGGCGGTGTTCGCCACCGCGAACATCGAGATGAACGGCAGGATGTCCTCGATCGGCAGGCCCGGCGCCCCGGCCTTGACGACCTCGATCAGCGGGGTCTCGCTTTCCTGGAGCACACCCACGGGAACCAGCGCCACCGCGACGATCGCCACGACGACGTAGACGACGCCGGCGATCGACAACCCGGTCAGCAGCACCTTCGGAAAGATGCGCACCGGATCCTTGGTCTCCTCGGCCATGTTCACCGAGTCCTCGAACCCCACCATGGCGAAGAACGCCAGCGAGGTTGCGGTGGTGATGGCCAGGAATACTCCCTTGTCCGTCGCCGTGTCGAAGGCGACCACCCGGGAGAAGTCGACGTCGGCGGTGCCACCGGTGAAGGCCCACAAACCCACCAGGATCACCACCGCGAGCCCGGTGACCTCGACGAGGGTCAGCACCACGTTGAGCTTGACGCTCTCGCTGACCCCGCGCAGGTTCACCACCGCGACCATCACCATGAAAAGCAATGCGACGGCGACGATTCCGGCCGTACCCAAGCTGAAGTCGAACGCTTCGAAGAAATTGGACGCGAAGAAGCGCGACGCCGTGGACGCCGACGTGATGCCCGAACACATCACGATGAACGCGACCAGGAACGTGACGAACTGGACGCCGAACGCCTTGTGCGCATACAGCGCCGCACCGGCGGCCTGCGGATACTTGGTGACCAGCTCCAGGTAGCTGAACGCCGTGACCGTCGCGATGAGGAACGCGGCGAGGAACGGAATCCATGCTGCGCCACCGACTTCGCCTGCCACCTGGCCGGTGAGCGCATACACCCCGGTGCCGAGGATGTCTCCGACGACGAACAACAGCAGCAGTCCCGGACCCATCACCCGCCTGAGTTCGGGTTGTTCTTCGACTGTCGCGGTCTCCGCCATAGCGCCCTCCCAGGTTTAGATCGCGCTCAGCGCCACCGGCGCGGTTTCGGTCAACGGCGCGAGCACGTCGATGACGTCGACAAGGGTCGCTCTCGCCGTCGCGCGCGGACCTTCGCCGACGCCCACCAACGAGGCGACGACCGCGCCGTCGACCGCGCACACCAACGCCGTCAACAATTCCGGACGCACGCAACGCCCCGATCGCTCCACCACTTCGACGACCGCGTCGGTGCGCTGCTGCATGATCTGGCGTTGCACGTCGCGCAGGTTGGGTTGGCGGGCGCATGCGATGTAGCGCTCGTAGCGCGAGATCAACTGTTCGGCGTCGCGACTTCCCGGTCCATCACCGACGAGAAGATCGACCAGAACGTCGGCGGTGGACTCGGCCCCGCGCTTGCGCTTCGACAACGCTGCCACCCGCGAATGGAGTTGCTCGGATTCGCGGAGGCCGACGTGCTCGACGGCCTTCGCGATCAGATCGTCGAGAGACGAGAAGTAGTAGGTGGTCGACGCCAGAGGCAGACCCGCACGCCGCGCGACGGCGCGATGCCGCACCGCGTCGAAGCCACCTTCACAGAGCAGATCGGCAGCCGCGCTGATTAGCGCGTACCGCCGACGTTCTCCCTTAGGAGTGACCGCTCCTGTCACAGAATGCACTCTGCCAGCAAAGGCCGTGTGGTTTCGGGCTTTCGGACACTCTTAAGCCTCTCCACAGGAAAGTCGCCCGACGCGGGTCGACGGGAGCCTCGATGGCATGATGGCCCGCATGCCAGACCTCGACCGTCGCGCGATTCTGCGTCTCGGGCTCGGCGCCGCGGCAGGCGCGGCGGGCGCGTATGCGCTCGGGTCCGCGTTGCCCGGTCCGGGCGTCACCGCACCGCCGGTGACGATGACGAGTGTCGGTGCGCCACTGGCCCCGCCGCTGGAACCGGCGCCGACGGCAGCGCCCACCTACGTCACTGGATCGTTCGTCTCGGCGGCACGCGGCGGCGTTGCGACCAATTGGGCGATCGCCCGGCCACCGGGTCAAACGGGCCAGCTCCGACCCGTGATCGCATTGCACGGCAAGGACAGCAACGCCGCGATGGTGATGGCCGGCGGCGTCGAGTCGGGTCTGGCGCAGGCGGTCGCAGCGGGTCTCCCGCCGTTCGCGGTGGTCGCCGTCGACGGCGGCGGAAGCTACTGGCATCAGCGCGCGTCGGGCGAGAACGCCGGCGCGATGGTGCTCGACGAACTGATCCCGATGTTGGCCGGACAGGGGCTCGACACGTCGCGGGTCGGTTTCCTCGGCTGGTCGATGGGCGGTTACGGCGCGCTGCTACTCGGCGCCCGGCTGGGCCCGGCTCGGACCGCGGCGATCTGCGCGGTCAGCCCAGCGTTGTGGACGTCGTCGGGTGCAACGGCTCCCGGGGCCTTCGACGGCGCCGACGACTTCGCCGCCAACAGCGTCTGGGGTTTGCCGGCGTTGGGCTCCATCCCGATGCGGATCGACTGTGGCAACGGCGATCCGTTCTATTCGGCGACCAAGCAGTTCATCGCGCAGTTGCCCAACCCACCGGCCGGCGGCTTCTCCCCCGGCGGGCATGACAGCGCGTTCTGGAATGCGCAGCTGCCTGCCGAGATCAGCTGGCTGGCGCCGCTGCTGGTCGCCTGAGCCGGCTAGACGCCGACCCGGCCCTCCGCGGCGGCCAGCCCGATGTCGGTGCGGAAGTGGCTGCCCGGCAAGCGGATTGACCCGATCAGCGCGTAGGCGGCGTCGCGTGCCGCGGCCAGATCGGCGCCCGTGCCGACCACCGAAAGCACGCGGCCGCCCGACGAGACCACCGCACCGTCGTCACGCCGCGTGGTGCCGGCATGCAGCACGCCATCGGCCTCCGAACCGGAGATGACGTCGCCGAGGCGTGGCCGCCCCGGATAGTTCTCGGCGGCCAGTACGACGGTGACGGCCGCGCCGTCGCGCCAGACGAGCGGCGGATGCGTGTCCAGTTCACCCGTCGCCGCGGCGTACAGCAGCTTCCCGAGCGGGCTGTCCAGCAGGGCCAGCACGGATTGCGTCTCGGGGTCGCCGAACCGGCAGTTGAACTCGACCACCGCGGGGCCTCGCGACGTCATCGCCAGCCCCGCATACAGCAGACCCGAGAACGGGCAACCGCGCGCAACCAGTTCGGCCGCAACGGGTTTGACGATGTCGTCGACGATCGCCGTGACCGCGTCCTCGGCCAGCCACGGCAGCGGTGCGTACGCGCCCATGCCTCCGGTGTTGGGTCCGGTGTCGCCGTCGCCGACCCGCTTGAAGTCCTGCGCGGGCAGCAGCGGAACCACCGTCTCGCCGTCCACCACGCAGAACAGTGACACCTCGGGACCATCGAGGAACGACTCCAGCAGGACCGGGTGCCCGGAGTCGAGCAGCGCCGCCGCATGGACGCGGGCCGCGTCGCGGTCGGCGCTCACCACGACGCCCTTGCCCGCCGCGAGGCCGTCGTCCTTGACCACCCAGGCCCGATCGCCCGCCGACGGCCCGAACCGGTCGAGGGCGGCATCGAGATGCGCGGGGTTGTCGACGATCTCACTGGTCGCCGTGCGCACGCCCGCGGCGGCCATCGCGTCCTTGGCGAACGACTTCGAACCTTCGATCCGCGCCGCACTCCTGCTCGGCCCGAAGCAGGCGATCCCCGCGGCCCGGACGGCGTCGGCCACGCCAAGCACCAATGGCACTTCGGGCCCGATCACCACGAGGTCGGTGCCGAGACGCTGGGCCAGTTCGACGACGGCCTCGCCGGAAGTGATGTCGACGTCGTACTGGTCGGCGATGATCGCGGTGCCCGCGTTGCCGGGCGCGACCGCCAACTCCTCCACGTCCGGGTCTCGCCGCAGCGCCAGCAGCAGCGCATGTTCACGGGCTCCGGAACCGACGACGAGGACGCGCACGGTTGCCCACCCTAATCGCAGTGGCGACTCCCGGTCAGCGATGCCCGTCTTCTCTCGGGCATACACTTGACTCGGCAGTGTATGGTCATAGGAAAGTGCTTCACGTCACACGAGGAGGTGCGCCGTGGCCACCACGGAGAACGCCTGTCCATTCCTGCCCGCCGGGTACGACTTCACCGACCCCGATGTCCTGGTCAAGGGCATCCCCGTCACCGAGTTCGCCGAGCTGCGCAAGACCGCGCCGGTGTGGTGGAACGAGCAGAGTGAGTCGATCTTCGACGACGGCGGCTACTGGGTGATCAGCCGTCACGAGGACATCAAGTCCATCTCGCGCAACGGCGACCTGTGGTCGACGAACCGCAAGGGTGCCGTCATGCGCATGCCCGACGGCACGACGCCCGACCAACTCGAGCTGACCAAGGCCCTGCTGATCAACCACGACGCACCGGAGCACACCCGGTTGCGCAAGATCGTGTCCCGGCTCTTCACGCCCAGGGCGGTCGCGTCGCTCGAGGAGAAGCTCGCCGTGGCGGCCCACGACATCGTCGCCGCAGCGGCGGAGAAGGAGTCCGGCAACTTCGTCGACGACATCGCGATGGGCCTGCCGCTGCTGGCCATCGCCGATCTGATCGGCGTGCCAGAGGCCGACCGGGAGAAGTTGTTCACCTGGACCAACTCGATCATGAACACCGAGGATCCGGACTTCGAATCGGATTACGCGGCCGCCAATGCCGAGTTGATGGGCTACGCCTACACGATGGCCGAGGAGCGGCGCCGCTGCCCGGCCGACGACATCGTCACCCGGCTGATCCAGGCCGACATGACGATGGTGAGTCGATGGGCGACGTCGAGTTCGCGTTCTTCGTCATCCTGCTCGCAGTCGCGGGGAACGAGACCACGCGCAACGCCATGACGCACGGCATGAACGCGTTCTTCGAAAACCCAGATCAGTGGGAGCTGTTCAAGCGCGAGCGGCCGGAGACGGCGGCCGACGAGATCGTCCGCTGGGCCACGCCCGTGCACTGCTTCCAGCGAACGGCTTTGGCGGACACCGAACTCGGTGGGGTCGCCATCCGCGAGGGGCAGCGCGCCGGCCTGTTCTACAGTTCGGCCAACTACGACGAATCCGTGTTCGAGGACCCCTTCACCTTCAACATCCTGCGTGACCCGAACCCGCATCTCGGCTTCGGTGGCAACGGCGCTCATTTCTGCATCGGCGCCAACCTCGCCCGGATGGAGATCAAGCTGATCTTCAACGAGATCGCCGACCAGACTGCCTGACATCGCCAAAGTGTCCGAGCCCCAACGGCTTCGGTCCGGGTGGCTCAACGGCGTCAAGGATCTGCAGGTCTCCTACCGCGGCTGACGCACCGGGCCAGCTATCATTCCGGCGTGCGCACTCACGGCTGGTCGGGATCGGCCCCCGCAAGTGACGACGAGGCCGTCGAGCGGATTCTCGTCGCCGCAGGCAAGGCCATCGACGAGCGCGGCGCCGACTTCAGCATCGCCGACGTCGCCCGCACCCTCGGCGTCACGCGTCAAACGGTGTACCGGTACTTCCCCAGCACCGACGCGCTCCTGATCGCCGCAGCAGTGCGTGCGGCGGACGACTTCCTCGAACGGCTGGCCGCGCACCTGCGCGGCATCCCCGAGCCGGTGGAGGCGGTGACGGAGGCCATCGCCACCGCACTCGAGTGGTTGCCGAAGGACAAGCACATCGGCCTGCTGGTGGTGCCCGGCCGTGCCACCGTGCACACCGAATCGGTGACGTCCGACGTCGCGCTGCAATTCGCCAACTCGATGCTGCGCCGCTTCGACGTCGACTGGGCCGCGCTGGGCTACACCGACCACGAACTCGACGAGCTCGCCGAGCACCTGCTGCGGATCATCCAGTCGTTCGTCATCGATCCGGGCCGACCGCCGCGGACCGGCGAGGGCCTGCGCGACTACCTGAGGCGATGGGTGGGTTCGGCCGTCACACGACCGTGAGCGGCAGCGACTTCCGTTCCTGGAACACCCACGTCGCGCCGCCACTGATCTTGGCGACGGCGACCTCGTCGAATTCCTTGGCGGGCGTATCGGTTTCGACGACGCGTACGGTCCAGTCGGACTGGGTACCGGACAGCTCGGCGCGCAGATGCGGATCGACCGCCGCGACGATGGCCTGCAGCGGCTTGTCCGCCACCGGCGAGCACAACGAGATCCAGGCGCCGTCCTCGTGGGCCGGTGACTTGCGGACGTGCAGGAAGTCCTGGTCGACGTCGACCGACACGTAGGCGGCCGGGTTCAGCAGCGGATGCAGCTCGAGGACCCGCAGCGCACCCTTGACTCCACCGGGCAGCGACAATGCCCCGCGGATGCGATCGGCCGCCACGCCGGCGATCCCGATGAGCTGTTTGGTGCAGATCGAATCCGCCAGTGCCGCATCGCTTCCCGCCCTGGCACGCACGGCGATCGCGAACGACAGGTACAGCAGGTGCATCTGCAGGCAGACCTCGTCGGCAATCCGGACCAGCGCCGAGTGGGAGAACGCGCCGAAGTCGACGTCGGAGAGCAGTGGGCCGGAGTAGTCGGCCTGGCCCTCGTCGGATGGGTCGATCGGGTCGAGTTCGGTGTGCGCGGCGCGGGACGCACCGACGACTTCGAGCGCCGGGATGCCGGAGACCTCCGGGTAGGACTCGTCGATGATCACCGTCCAGGCGCAGTGCGGCTGGCGGTCCGACGGCGTCCGCGGTGGCCGGTGGATGGGCCGGATCTGCGCCTTCGCGTTGGTGGCAACGGCGGTGGCGTCGAAGGTGGGGTCCTCGATGTCGTGGCACATGCCGCGCACGTAGTCCTCGCCCATCGGCTCGACGTCCATGAGCGCGCCGCAGTGGTCGAGGTGGAACTCGCCGTGCCAGCGGTCGTGGACGGTGTAGCGGAAGTCCATGAACTGCGGTGGCGCGCCGATGTCGAGCTGCAGGCCCTTGAAGATCGTGATGACGTCGACGCCCTCGTACTTCAGCGCCTTCTGCATCCGCCTGGTGTAGAGCGGGCTGGCGCCCATCCATTCCTCGATGGCGATCTGCAGCATCTCCTCGCGGCCGAATTCGGAGATGCACCAAGCCATTCCGGAGCGGTCGATGAGTTGTCCGATCAGCAGCAGCTCCGGTACCAGGGTGGCCAGTTCGTCACGGGTCAGCGCGGCGTACCTACTCTTCATCGAGTTTGCTCCCCGAATGCATGTTCAGGGCCGCGTTGACGTTCGCTCGCCTTTCTTCGGCCTCGTCCTGCCCACGCCCCTTCTGGGCATCCTTCTTCCGCTTGCCCGCCACCTTCGTCACGACCCCATCCAGCTTCGAACCCAACGGGAAGCCGAGATAGTGCGTCAGGAAGATCGCCATCTCCTTGAGCTCTTCCTCGGTGAGTTCGCCGTTGTGCAGGGCGGCGTTGACCTGAATCTCGGCGAGATCCGTTATGCCAAGCGCGGTGACGCAGGTCAGCGTCATCATGCGCTTCTCGCGCATCGACAGGCCCGGGCGGCTCCAGATCGTTCCGAACAGGTGATCGGCCGTCAGCGCGAAGTAGTCACCCGGCATGTCGGGCATCTCCCAACCGTAGACCTCGTTCATCTTGTCGAGGCCCTTGCGGCGCAGCTCGTCCATCGCTATCCCTCACCCTCTTGCGTCGAAGTCGTGTGCGGCACGCCGAGCCCGGCGGCCAAGTCTCGCAAGGCGATCTCGGCCAGCGGCAGTTCGACGCCGGTGGCCTCACCGAGGCCGAGCGCCAACCGGAGATCCTTCTCGGCCAGACCGCGGGTATGGATGAACATGTCGTAGACGAAGTGGTCGGGCCCAAGGGGTTTAGTGTCGTCGCGAACCATGATCGCGCCTGGCCCGCCGCTCTGGGCGTCGCTGTGCCTGACCACCCGGCCGAGCTTCTGCAGATCGATGCCCGCCGCTTCCGCCAGCTTCGCCGCTTCGCAGGCGGCGGCGAAGCCGATGAAGGTCAGCATGTTGCGGGCGAGCTTCATCCGCGTTCCGGCGCCGGGCTCCCCTGCGCGGACGACCATCGAGGCCCACTGCTTGAACACCGGCTTGACCTTCTCATAGGCGTCGTCGTCGGCGCCGACCATGACCGCGAGTTCCCCCTTCTCCGCTGCGCCCGCTCCGCCGCTGACTGGCGCATCGACGATGTGAATGCCCTTGGGCCGCAACTCGTCTGCCAATTCACCGGCCGTACCGGGCTCGATCGTGGAGTGGATCGCTATGACGGTACCGGGATCGGCATGGGCGGCGAGTTCGCCGACGACGCTGCGCACCTGCTCGTCGGTGAGCACGGTAACGCTGATGACGTCGGCCTTCGCGACGTCGGCCACGCTGTCGGCGAGGGTGGCGCCCAATTCGGCCAGCGGCGTCATGGCGTCGGTGCGCACGTCGAATACCGTCAGGCCGCCAGGCCATTCGACGAGGCGCTTGGCCATCGGCGCTCCCTGGTTGCCCAGGCCGATGTACCCCAACTTCAGCTCACTCATCTAATGATCTGTCCGCCGTCGACGTTGAAGATCTGCCCGGTGATCCACTTGGCCTGATCCGACAACAGGAACAGCATCATGCCGATCAGATCCTCGGGTTGTCCCATGCGCGACAGCGGAATCCCCTTCACGATGTCGGCAACCATCTCCTGCGGCGTGGTGGTCCGGTTGGCCTCGGTATCGATGGGCCCCGGTGCAATCGCGTTGATCCGGATGTTCTGGCCGCCCAGTTCGGTGGCCAGCTGTTGGGTCAAGCCATTGATGCCAACCTTGGCCAGGCCGTAGAAGTTCGAGTACATCCACGCCGCCGTCGAGGACTGGTTGACGATCGCGCCACCCCCTCGCTTGGCCATCTTGCGGTACACCGCGCGGGTGCACACCAGCGCACCGTCGAGGTTCACGCTCATGAACTTCTTGTAGTAGTCCCAGTCGACCGTGATCAGGAAGTCGAGCTTCATCCCGCCGAAGATCGCGGCATTGTTGACCAGGTAGTCGATGCCGCCGAACTCCGAAAGCGCCTGCGCCGCCATCTCCTTGGCCGATTCCGGGTCGGAGACGTCGACACGCACCGCCAGGGCGTTGCCGCCCTCACCCTTGATGCCGTCGGCCACCTTCTGGGCACCCTCGGCGTTGATGTCGGCGACCACCACCGCCGCACCTTCCCGAGCCAGCGCTTCGGCGTAGGCCTGACCGATGCCGCCGCCGGATCCGGTGACGATCGCCACCTTGTCCTTGAATTGATCGCCGTACATGTCTTCCCTTTCTAGACCGAAGTGGCAATCGCCTTGGTCTCGAGGTACTCCTCGAAACCCGCGAGCCCCATCTCCCGGCCGATGCCGGACTGCTTGTAGCCGCCGAACGGCATGTCCGCCGAGTACCAGACACCACCATTGACGTTGACGGTGCCGACCCGCATCCGCGCGGCCACCGCGGCCGCCCGTTCCCGGTCCGCGCCGAACACCGTGCCCGAGAGGCCGTATGGCGAATCGTTGGCGATGCGCACGGCGTCGTCGTCGCCGTCGTGGGCGATGACCGTCAACACCGGGCCGAAGATCTCCTCCTGCGCGACCTTCGCACCGTTGTCCAGCCCCGCGATCACCGTCGGCTCGATGAAGAACCCGGTGTCCCGGTCGGCGGGTCGCCCTCCGCCGCAGGCGAATCGACCACCCTCGGCGACGGCGGAATCCAGGTAGCCCTGGATGCGGTCACGCTGGCGCGCGGAGATCACGGGCCCGCAGACGGTGCCCGGATCGTTGGGGTCACCCGGTGTCAGCCCGGCCATGGTGCCCGCGGCGGCTTCGACCGCCTCGTCGTAGCGTGCGCGGGGCACCACCAGCCGCGTGGTGATCGCGCAGCCCTGTCCGGCGTGCATCGACGCCGTGAATGCCGACATCGAACACGCCCCGGCCAGGTCGGCGTCGTCGAGCACCAGAAACGCCGACTTGCCGCCGAGTTCGAGGAACACCTTCTTCAGCGTGGCCGCGCCGTCGGACATGACGGCGCGCCCGGTGTTCGTCGACCCAGTGAACGACACCATGTCCACGCGCGGGTCCTTCGACAGCAGCGCGCCAACCGCGTGGTCACTCGACGTGACGATGTTGACGACACCTGCGGGGAAGTCGGTGTGTTCGGTGATCAGCTCACCGAGAACCGCCGCGGCCCACGGCGTGTCGGGAGCGGGCTTGAGTACCAACGTGTTTCCCGCCGCCAACGCCGGACCGATCTTGGCGAGGTTGATCTGGTGGGGGAAGTTCCACGGCGTGATGGCGCCGACCACGCCGATCGCCTCCCGCGCGACCGTGCGGTGGGTTTTGATGCCCATCGGCGACGCAATGCCGAAGTCCGAGGTCCACTCATACGACTCCGCGGTGTCCGCGCAGAAGCTCAGGTCCTCGACCGGGCCCTCGAGCTGAGCCATCGACGTCAGCATCCTCGGCGCGCCGACCTCGGCGATCGTCAGCTCCCGCAGCTCCTCGACGTGATCGCGCATTGCCTGTTGCAGCTGACGGATGCACCGCACGCGAAGCGCGACGTTGGTGGCCCAGTCGGTCTCGTCGAATGCCCGACGGGCCGCGCCGATGGCCGAATCCATGTCGTCGGCGGTGGCGTCGGCCGCGACGCCCAACACCTCTTCGGTGGCGGGGTTGGCCGTCGGGAACGTGCCTCCGCTGCCCGTCACCAGCTTGCCGTCGATGAGAAGTCGACTCTCGCGATCGCTCAATAGCGCCATCGGAACTCCCCTGTGCCGAATCCGGTGTGAATGCCTGGACAACTGTCCGGCTACGTTCCATCGAACCATAACCGCAGACGCGTGCCAGTCGCAAGGGTGAGCGGCTACCTAGTACTGGCGTCGCGGATCAGTGCACGTCGATCGCCATTTATCCCGATGTGCTTGCCTCCGGGCGCCGTCGTCGGATAACTTGGACATGTGTCCAGCGATGCCGTGGTTGCCGACCCAGGTGGATCACCGACCGACGCCGGCGAGACCACGCGCAACCGGCGGCAGGAGGAGACCTTTCGCAAGGTCCTCACCGCAGGCGTGGCCATGCTGCGCGAGTCGTCCTACGCCGACCTGACCGTGCGGGCGGTGGCCGCGCGCGCGAAGGTCGCACCCGCGACGGCGTACACCTACTTCTCGTCGAAGAACCATCTGATCGCCGAGGTCTACCTGGACCTGATGCAACAGGTGCCGTACTTCACCGACGTCAACGAGCCCATGCCGAGTCGCGTCGAGAAGACGCTGCGCAGCCTCACGCTGGCGGTTGCCGACGAGCCCGAGGTGGCGGCGGCATGCACCACCGCGCTGCTGTCCGCCAGCGACCCGACCGTCCGCAAGGTCCGCGACCGCATCGGCGCCGAGATCCACCGTCGCATCAGGTCGGCGGTCGGGCCCGACGCCGACGCCCGCGTGGTCTCGGCATTGGAGATGACGTACTTCGGCGCGCTGGTCAACGCCGGCAGCGGGGCCTTCACCTATCACCAGATCGCCGACCGGCTCAGCTACGTCGTCGGCCTCATTCTTGGAGACGACGACCAATGAGCATCGAGACGACTGCCCCGATTCTCAACCCGTACGACTACCACTTCCACGAGGAGCCGTACCCGTACTACCGGCGTCTGCGCGACGAGGCGCCGCTGTACCGCAACGACGAGCTGAAGTTCTGGGCACTGTCGCGACACAGCGACGTGCTGGCCGGCTTCCGCAACAGCACCACGCTGTCCAACCGGTACGGCGTCTCGCTCGATCCGATCTCGCGCAGCACCGAGGCCCATCGGGTGATGTCGTTCCTCGCGCTCGACGACCCGGCGCATCTGCGGCTGCGCACGCTGGTCTCGAAGGGCTTCACGCCGAGGCGCATTCGCGAACTCGAGTCACGGGTCACCGAGATCGCCGTCCAGCACCTCGATTCCGCGCTGCAGTCCGACAGCTTCGACTATGTCGAGGAGTTCGCAGGCAAGCTGCCGATGGACGTGATCTCCGAGCTGATGGGCGTGCCGGTGCCCGACCGCGACCGCATCCGCGGCCTGGCCGACGGCGTCATGCACCGCGACGAGGGCGTGGCCGACGTGCCCGCCGAGGCGATGCAGGCGTCGGCCGAGCTGATGGTCTACTACGCCGAGATGGTCGCTCAGCGCCGCAAGCAGCCCTCCGACGACCTGACGTCGGCGCTGCTGGAGGCCGAGATCGACGGCGACCGGCTGACCGACGAAGAGATCATGGCGTTCCTGTTCCTGATGGTCGTCGCAGGCAACGAGACCACCACCAAACTGCTTGCCAACGCCGCATATTGGGGTTTCAAGAACCCCGATCAGCTGGCACCGGTCTTTGAGGACCACTCGCTCATCCCGTTGTGGGTCGAGGAGACGCTGCGCTACGACACGTCCAGCCAGATCCTGGCCCGCACCGTGGCAGGTGAACTGACGTTGTACGACACCACGATTCCCGACGGCGACGTACTGCTCCTGCTGCCGGGGTCCGCCAACCGCGACGACCGCGTGTTCACCGACGCCGACGACTACCGCATCGGCCGCGACATCGGTTCGAAGCTGGTGAGTTTCGGCAGCGGCGCACACTTCTGCCTCGGGGCCCACCTGGCCAGGATGGAAGCGCGCGTCGCGCTGACCGAACTGTTCAAGCGCATCCGCGGATTCGAGGTGGACGAGGCCAACGCCGTCCG
This sequence comes from uncultured Actinomycetota bacterium, assembly GCA_963849055.1. Taxonomy (GTDB): domain Bacteria; phylum Actinomycetota; class Actinomycetes; order Mycobacteriales; family Mycobacteriaceae; genus Mycobacterium. The sequence continues at coordinate 390,146 of CAWKFI010000004.1, read as the reverse complement.
CGTCCACTCGAGCAACGTCCGCGGATTCGCCCGCCTACCCGTCACCGTGGAGGTTCGCTGATGCCCCGGTTCTCCCCACTCCCCGACCGCAGACCCGCCGTCGTCGCGGGCGCGTCGTCCGGCATCGGGGCTGCCACCGCGATCGAGCTTGCCGGCCGCGGCTTTCCGGTCGCACTCGGCGCCCGACGGGTGGAGAAGCTCGACGAACTCGTCGACCAAATCCGCAGCGACGGAGGCGAAGCCGTCGCCTTCCACCTCGACGTCACCGATCCCGATTCGGTGAAGTCCTTCGTGTCGCAGTCCGTCGACGCGCTCGGCGAGATCGAGGTGATGGTCGCCGGGGCCGGTGACACGTTCTTCGGCCGGCTGCACGAGATCAGCACCGACACGTTCGAGTCGCAGATCCAGATCCACCTCATCGGCGCAAACCGACTGGCCACCGCGGTGCTGCCCGGCATGCTGGAACGCCAGCGCGGCGACCTGATCTTCGTCGGCTCCGACGTCGCACTGCGGCAACGTCCGCACATGGGTGCCTACGGCGCGGCGAAGGCCGCACTGGTCGCGATGGTCACCAACTTCCAGATGGAGTTGGAGGGCACCGGGGTCCGCGCGTCGATCGTCCATCCCGGCCCGACGAAGACGTCGATGGGCTGGAGCCTGCCCGCCGAGGCCATCGGGCCCGCGCTCGAGGACTGGGCCAAGTGGGGTCAGGCCCGGCACGACTACTTCTTGCGCGCATCGGATCTCGCGAGGGCCATCACGTTCGTCGCCGAGACGCCGCGCGGCGGATTCATCGCGAACATGGAACTTCAACCGGAGGCGCCGCTGGCCAGCGCCCCCGCGGAACGTCAACAGCTCAAGCTCGGTGAAGAAGGGATGCCTCCGGCATGACCACGACGACCGCTGTCCCCCGGGTGTCCGGCGGCGAGGAAGAACACGGACACCTCGAGGAGTTCCGCACCGACCCCATCGCCCTGATGCAGCGGGTGCGCGAGGAATGCGGCGACGTCGGCATCTTCCAACTCGCCGACAAGCAGGTGGTGTTCCTCTCCGGCGCGGAGGCCAACGAGTTCTTCTTCCGTTCCAGCGACGAGGATTTGGACCAGGCCGCCGCCTACCCGTTCATGACGCCGATCTTCGGTGAGGGCGTGGTGTTCGACACCGATCCCGAGCGGCGCAAGGAGATGCTGCACAACTCCGCCCTGCGGGGCGAGCAGATGAAGGGCCACGCCGCCACCATCGAGCACGAGGTCCGCCGGATGATCGCCGACTGGGGCGACTCCGGGGAAATCGACCTGCTCGACTTCTTCGCCGAGTTGACCATCTACACCTCGTCGGCGTGCCTCATCGGCCGCAAGTTCCGCGAGGAACTCGACGACCGGTTCGCCCACCTCTACCACCAACTGGAGCGCGGCACCGACCCGCTGTGCTACGTCGACCCGTACCTCGACATCGAGAGCTTCCGCCTGCGCGACGAAGCCCGCGTCGGTCTGGTGGAGCTGGTCCAGGAGATCATGAACAGCCGGATCGCGGCCGGGCGCCCGGACAAGGCCGACCGCGACATGCTCGACGTGCTCATCACCATCAAGGACGAGGAGGGCAACCTGCGCTTCTCGGCCAACGAGATCACCGGCATGTTCATCTCGATGATGTTCGCCGGGCACCACACCAGTTCCGGAACGTCGTCCTGGACGCTCATCGAGATGCTGCGCCACCCCGACGTCATGGCCGGTGTCATCGAGGAGCTCGACGACCTCTACGCCGACGGCCAGGAGGTGAGTTTCCATGCGCTGCGCCAGATTCCGAAGCTGGAGAACGTCATCAAGGAGACACTGCGGTTGCATCCGCCGCTGATCATCCTGATGCGGGTGGCCAAGGGCGAATTCGAAGTGGCCGGCTACCCGATCCACGAAGGCGAGATGGTGGCGGCGTCCCCCGCCATCAGCAACCGGATCCCCGAGGACTTCCCCGACCCCGACGCGTTCGTGCCCGACCGGTACGACAAGCCGCGCCAGGAGGATCTGATCAATCGGTGGACCTGGATCCCGTTCGGCGCGGGCAGGCACCGCTGCGTCGGGGCGGCGTTCGCCACCATGCAGATCAAGGCCATCTTCTCGGTTCTGTTGCGCGAGTACGCCTTCGAGATGGCGCAACCCGCCGACTCATACCGCAACGACCACTCCAAGATGGTGGTGCAACTGGAGCGCCCGGCCAAGGTGCGCTACCGGAAGCGCACCGGCTAGGAGACGCGATGGCATACCGGATCGAAGTCGACCTGGACCTGTGCCAGGGCCACGCGATGTGCGAACTCGAGGCACCCGACTACTTCACGGTGCCCAAGCGCGGCAAGGTCGAGATCCTCGACGCCGAGCCACCCGACGACGCCAGAGACGAGATCGAACGCGCCGTCGACATGTGTCCCACCCAAGCCTTGTTGTTACGAGAGAAGGAAGACTGATGCCCTCACTGTCGCGGGATGAGCTGGAGAACTGGGTCGAGCGGTGGCTGCAAGTCAACCGCGACGCCGAGAAGGCCGGTGACTGGAAACCGTTGGCGGACTTCTACGCCGACGACGCCACCTACGGCTGGAACATCGGCCCGAAGGAAGACGTGATGTGCATCGGCATCGACGAGATCCGCGACATCGCGCTTGGCCTCGAGATGGCCGGCCTGGAGAACTGGACCTACCCGTACCAGAAGGTCATCATCGACGACAAGCAGGGCGAGATCGTCGGCTTCTGGAAGCAGGTCGCCACCGACTCCGACGGCACGCAGTCCGAGATCTACGGCATCGGCGGCAGCTGGTTCCGCCTGAACGCCGACCTCAAGATCGAGTGGCAGCGCGACTTCTTCGACTTCAACCACGTCCAGAAGCTCTACCTCGACCTGATGAAGGCGGGCAAGCTCTCGGAGGGCATGCAGAAGCGCATCGAGCGCAGCCTGGCCGGCGAGAAGCTGCCCGGCTACTACCCGCTCGGCAAGAGCCCGGTCCCGATTTGGTAGCTCTGGCGGCCAACCACCCGGTTGGTCATGCTGTGATGTAGGTAACTTACCCTCGGACGCACGTCCCCTACGGAAAGCAGGTCGCGATGAAGACAAAAGGCGCTCTCATCTGGGAGTTCAACAAGCCGTGGTCCATCGAGGAGATCGAGATCGGCGATCCGGTCAAGGACGAAGTCAAGATCCAGATGGAAGCGTCGGGCATGTGCCACTCCGACCACCACCTGGTCACCGGAGGCATCCCCATGGCCGGCTTCCCGGTGCTCGGCGGCCACGAAGGCGCCGGCATCGTCACCGAGGTCGGCCCCGGCGTCGAGGACATCGAGCCCGGCGATCACGTCGTGCTGTCGTTCATCCCGTCGTGTGGTGCGTGTCCGTCGTGTCAGGCCGGGATGCGCAACCTCTGCGATCTGGGCGCGGGCCTACTCGGCGGCCTGGCCGTCTCCGACAACACCCACCGCATTACGGCCAAGGGCCAGCCCGTCTTCCCCATGACGCTGCTCGGCACGTTCAGCCCGTACATGGTGGTGCACAAGAGTTCCGTGGTGAAGATCGACAAGTCGATCCCGTTCGAGGTCGCCTGCCTGGTGGGCTGTGGTGTCACGACGGGCTACGGTTCGGCCGTGAAGGCCGGCGACATCCGCCCGGGCGACGACGTCGCGATCATCGGCGTGGGTGGGGTCGGGATGTCCGCGCTGCAGGGTGCGGCCAACGCGGGCGCACGGAACATCTTCGTGATCGAACCCGTCGAGTGGAAGCGCGACGCCGCGCTGAAGTTCGGTGGGACACATGCCTATCCCGATCTGGAGTCCGCGTTCGGCGGCATCGCCGAGGTCACCCACGGGCTGATGGCCAAGCAGGTCATCGTCACGGTCGGCGAGTTGCACGGCGCTGACGTCGACAGCTACGTCAACCTGACCGCCAAGGGCGGCACGACCGTGCTGACGGCCATCGGCAGCCTGCTCGACTCCAACGTCAGCCTTAACCTGGCGATGCTGACCCTGATGCAAAAACGCCTGCAGGGCACCATATTCGGCGGCGGCAACCCGCACTTCGACATCCCCCAGCTGCTGTCGATGTACAAGGCAGGCAAGCTCAACATCGACGACATGATCACCCGCCAGTACAAGCTGGAGCAGATCAACGACGGCTACAAGGACATGTTGGAGGGCCGCAACATTCGCGGCGTCATCCGCTACACCGACGCCGACAGGTAGGAGATGATCCGGTGAGTAGCCCCGTGCGGGTCTTCCAGGTCGCCGCCGGGCAACGTCGGCACCGAGATGATCAAGCGCATCCACGCCCATCCCGACCTCGAGCTGGTCGGACTGCACTGCTACTCGCCGGACAAGGTCGGCCGCGACGCCGGCGAGATCGCCGGCATCGACCCGATCGGCGTGATCGCCACCGGCACGGTCGAGGAGATCCTCGCGGCCAAGCCGGACTGCGTGACCTTCCACGGGGTTTTCCCCGACGTCGACCTCTACGAGCGGGTCCTCGAGGCCGGCATCGACATCGTCACCACCGCCGACTGGATCACCGGTCACCACCGCAACGCCAACCACCCGCACCGGTCGGGCCGCACCGAGGCCGAGGTCATCGCAGGACGCGTGCCTGCGCGGCGGGTCGACGTTCTACGGCACCGGCATGAACCCCGGCCTGGCGCAGATCCTGACGATCGTGCACTCCTGCCGACGTCGCCGACATCGAGCACGTCACCTGCATCGAGTCGGTCGACGTGTCGTGCCACCACTCCGTCGACACCTGGGTCGAACTGCGGCTTCGGCCGTCCGGTCGACGATCCCGGAGTTCCCCGGCATGCTCGAGCTGGGCACCCGGGTGTTCGAGGACGGCGTGCGGCTGATGGCCGACTGCCTCGACATCGAGCTCGACGAGGTCGACGTTCGAGTACGAGCTCGGCGCCTGCACCAAGGACGTCGACCTCGGCTGGTACCAGCTGCCCGACGGATCGCTCGGCGGCTGCGCCTTCCAGTACGTCGGGCGCGCCGGTGGCGTGCCCCGCGTCGAGCTGCACCTCGAGTGGCAGATGACGCCGCACACCGATCCGCACTGGGACATCCAGGGCTGCTACATCACCAAGATCGACGGCGACCCGTCGATCTACAGCAAGCACCTGATCCTCCCGAAGCCCGGCACCGACTTCTCTTCGCCCGACGCCTTCGCCGCGATCGGCATGACCGTCACCGGCATGCCCGCGCTGAACGCGATCCGCGCAGTGGTCGACGCGGCGCCCGGCATCGTCACCAGCGCCGACCTGCCGCTGCGCGCCTTCGCCGGGCGCTTCGCACGTTGAACCAATTCGCCTCACCTCCTGGCACCGGGCCGCATCGGCTCGATGGAACTGCGCAACCGCATCGTCATGTCGCCGATGGAGACCATGTACGGCACGCCCGACGGGCTGCCGTCGGAGCGCACCCGCGACTACTTCGTCGCCAGGGCGAAGGGTGGCGTCGGGCTGATCACCGTCGGCGCGACCGGCATCGACCACCACCACCCGGAGACACCGGGCGGCCTGCACCTAGGCACCGACGCCGCCGTCGATGCGCACCGCGCGCTCGTCGACGCGGTGCACGAACACGGCGCCAAGATTCAGCCCCAGATCGTTCACGCCGGCCCGGACGGCCTCGGGCCGGAGATGCACGGTGTCACGTCGATCGGGCCGTCGGTCATCCCGTCGTATCTCACCGGCCGACCGTCCACCGAGGTGACGCGCGAACAGATCGTCGAGGTGTTCGACCTGTTCAAGGCCGCGGTGCGGCGCGCCGCCGAGGCCGGCTACGACGGCATCGAACTCCACGCCGCCCACGGCTACATGTTCCTCGGGTCCTTCCTTGCCCCGCAACGCAATCGGCGCACCGACGAGTACCGCGGCGACTCCGTGCAGGGCAGGCTGCGGGTGGTGCTCGAGGCGCTGGCGGCCATCCGCGCCGAGGTCGGTGACGCCTTCCCGATCACCCTGCGCATCTCCGGCTACGAACGTGTCGCGGGCGGCCGTCCGATGTCCGAAACCGCCCAGGTGGCACCGCAACTCGTCGCGGCAGGCGTGGACGCCTTCCACGTCAGCGGCGGTGTGATCGACCGGCTGGTGACGGGGATGGTCAACGCCGCCGACGACGGCGACGCGTTGAACGTGGGCGCTGCCGCCGCCGTCAAGCAGGTGGTCGACGTCCCGGTCATCGCCGTCGGGCGCATCCACGACCCGCAGCGCGCCGAGTGGGTCCTTGCCAATGGTCGCGCGGACTTCATCGCGATGGGCCGCCCGATGCTCGCCGACCCCGAACTCGCGCTGAAGGTGGCCTCCGGCCAGGCGAACCGCGTCCGCAAGTGCATCTCGTGCGAGAACTGCATCGACGCCATGGAACAACGCTTCTCGGTGGACTGTGCGGTCAATCCACGGACCGGCAAGGAGCGCGAGCTGACCATCCGCCGCGCCGAGCGGGCGAAGCGGGTGACCGTGATCGGCAGCGGCCCAGCCGGACTGGAGGCTGCGCGGGTGGCGGCCGAGCGCGGCCACCACGTCACGCTGTTCGAGCGCAACGACCAGCTCGGTGGCGCCCTGGTGTGGGCGTCGATCCTGCATCCGGAGAACGAGCCGTTCCTACGCTACCTGCGCGACGAGATCGACCGCAGCGCCGTGAACGTGGTGCTGGGACACGAGGTGTGCGCCGACGACGTCGTCGAGACGGCGCCGGACGCCGTGGTGGTGGCCAACGGCGGCCAGGTGGTGCTGCCCTCGATCCCGGGCGATCACCTTCCCTTGGTGCAGCGCGGGCCCGCGTTGCGCGAACTGCTGGCCGGACACGCCGACGCCGACGCACCAGGTTGGCAGCGGCTGGGCGCACGAGTCCTCGGCGGCTGGCGGCAGCGCTTGGTGCGTCCGTCAGCGGTAAGGCTGGCCACCAAGGCGTGGATGCCGCTTGGTGCCCGCGTCGTCATCGTCGGCGGCGACCTCGTCGCACTCGAGCTGGCCGAATTCCTCGCGGCACGTGGGCGTTTGGTGACGGTTCTGGAAGCGGGGAAGGTCGTCGCACCCGAGATCGGCGGCAAGCGCAAGACCGAACACATGGACCGGCTGGACCACCTTGGCGTCACCGTGCACGTACGCGCCCAGGTGGAGCGGATCGTTCCCGCGGGGTTGATGTTCACCCCTGCCGGCGGCACCAGCCGCCAGCTGTCGGCCGACAGCGTCGTCGTCGCGGGCGCACTGGAGGCCAATACCGAACTGTACGAAAAGCTCTGCGCCGCACTACCGAACACTGCAGTCACCGCCGCGGGCGACTGCACCGGGCTTGGACTCATCCGCAAGGCCACCGAGGACGGCGCCCGCGCCGCCTGCGCCATCTAGTAAAAGGAGAATCACCGTGTCCCAGGAGACCGCTCAGCACTCACCAGCGCTCACCGCGTCGCAGTCGTCGTGGCGGTGCGTACAGGCTCACGATCGCGAGGGCTGGCTGGCGTTGATGGCCGACGACGTCGTCATCGAGGATCCGATCGGACCGTCGGTGACCAACCCGGACGGCACCGGCGTGCGCGGCAAGGAGGCCCTCGCGGCGTTCTACGACGCGAACATCGCGGCCAACCAACTCCGGATCACCTGCGAGGAGACCTTCCCGTCCAGCTCCCCCGACGAGGTGGCCCATATTCTGGTGTTGCGCAGCAAGTTCGAGGGCGGCTTCACCAGCACCGTGCGCGGTGTGTTCACCTACCGCGTGAACGAGGCGGGCCTGATCGCCAACATGCGGGGTTACTGGAACATGGACGTGATGCAGTTCGGCCAGGAGGGCGAGACCTGACCGTCGACGCGGGGTCCCTGACCGGCCGCGGCGCCGTCGTGGTCGGCGGTTCCCGCGGCATCGGGCTCGCGGTCGCCGAGCTGCTTGCGGCGCAGGGCGCCGGCGTGGTGGTCAACGGCCGCGACTTCGACGCCGTGTCGGAGGCCGTCGAACGCATCGGCGGGCAGGCGACGGCGTTCGCCGGGTCGCCAGCAGATCCGGCCACCGCCGATGCGCTGATCGACTTCTGCGTCGACGAATTCGGCGCCGTCGACATCCTGGTCAACTGCGCGGGTACGGCCGAGCCGGCCGGCTCGTCGATCCTGACCGTCACCTCCGCGCAGTTCCACGAGCTGCTCGATGCGCACCTCGGCACGGTGTTCGAGACGTGCCGCGCGGCGGCGCCGAAGATGGCGGCGCGCGGCGGTGGGGCGATCGTCAACACCAGCTCGTTCGCGTTCCTCGGCGACTACGGCGGCACCGGGTACCCGGCGGGCAAGGGTGCCGTCAACGGCCTGACGCTGGCGATCGCCGCCGAGCTCAAGGCCTTTGGCGTGCGGGCGAACGTGGTGTGTCCCGGCGCGAAGACCCGGCTGTCCACCGGTCCGGAGTACGAAGCGCACATCGCCGAGCTGAATCGCCGTGGCCTACTCGACGACGTCAGCATGCAGGGCGCGCTCGACGCAGCGCCACCCGAGTACGCCGCACCAACGTACGCCTACCTGGTCAGCGACCTCGCCAAGGACGTGACGGGTCAGATCTTCATTGCCGCAGGTGGTTTCGTCGGGCCGCTTCGATCGTCAGACGCCGAGCATCGTCGCCTACCGGGATCACCACGACTCGCCGCCGTGGTCGATCGAGGAATTGCACGGCTTCATTGACAAGGGTTAGCGCGACCCTGGTGCAGAACTCGCGAGGATCGCGCCGAGATCTGCACACGCGTCGTGATTCGACGCCGCGCAACGACGCTCGTGCAGAAGTCGGCGTGGAATACGCGACTTCTGCACGAGGGCAGTTCTAACGCCGCGCCGTCAGATCGTAGATCGTCGCGGCGCCCATCACGATCGGCGTGAAGTGCATCTGCACCCACTGCTGAATCTTGCCGCTGACGAGCAGGTGCTGGCCGACGCGGTAGTCCGTGCGGTGATCGCCCGTCATCGTGATGAAGTAGTGGATGCGGTGTGCGGCGACGAGCTGCTCGAACTGTTTGCGTGACGGCGCCGGGTCGGAGCCGTTGAACCCTCCGACGGGCATCACCGGATCCTGCGTCGCCAGCTGATAACCGGCCGCGCACGTGGATCCGACCGTCGCCGCTACCCACGTGAAGCGATCCGCATCCACCTCGAGGCGGTCCACGACTGCGACGGGTGGCGCGACCGCCTTCATGAGCCCGCAGCTACCCGCCTCGATGGTGGACGCACCGGTTTCGTCCCGCTTGAACGCCGCCGTGGCCATCAGCGCAGCGGTCGACGTCGTCACCGGGCCCGCGGCGGGCAACGCCCCGGATGCGCGATGCGACACCGTCGTCAACGCGTAGGCCGCCGGCCCTGCCAGTCCCAGCACCACCACGGCGGTCAGCACGGCCGCGTGGACGTCGCGCCGCCGCGTCCACGGTGTGTCGACCCGCATCAACCACACGAGGAGCACGACCACGGCAGCCACCACGACCCACCGCAGCCCCGGGTAGTAGTGCGGGAAGTGCTGCAGGATCGCATATCCCGTTGCCGCGGTTGCGGCCCCGGCCGCCGCCAGCGTCACCTGCGCCCACAGTCGGACGCGTCGCTGCCAGCACACCGCGACCCCGATGCCGACGAGCGCCGCGATCGGCGGACCGAGTATCGCGGTGTAGTAGGGGTGGAAGATGCCTGCCATGAAGCTCAGCACCACGGCCGCGGCGATGAGCCACAATCCCCACGCCAGCACCGATGCCCGCTGGGCATCACGGCGCGGCGCATGCCACCGCCAGGCGACCAACGCGATCAGGAACACGACCGCGGCCGGTAACAGCCAGGCGATCTGGCCGATCTGCGCCTCCTGGAACAGCCGTCCCGCGCCCGGCCCGCCGAGTCCGTGGGCCACCTTCGCCGACGGCCCGGACGGCATGCCGACGCTACCGACCTCGTGCCCGTTGAGCCTGCCGAAGCCGTTGTAGCCGAACGTCAACTCCAGCTCCGAATTGTGTTGGGAGCCACCGATCCACGGCCGGTCGTCGGCAGGCCACAGTTGCACCAACGCCACCCACCAGCCGCCTGCCAACACCGCGGCCACGAGGGCGAGCCCCACCTGCCACGTCCGACGCAGCCAGGTCGGCGGTCCGGCGATCAGGTACGGGACGAACAACGCGGGCAGCATCAGGACCACCACCAGTTGCTTGGTCAGGTAGCCGCAGCCAACCAGCACGCCGCACACCACCAGCCACCGGGTGCGTCCGTCGTCGACCGCGCGCAGCGCCGCCCACAACGCCGCCATCAGCAAGAGCACCAGCAGCGCATCGGGGTTGTTGTGCCGGAAGATGGCCACCACCACCGGGGTGAGCGCGAACACCACGCCGGCGATCAGACCCGCCGCGTCACCGAACCTGCGGCGCACGGTGTCCCACATCAACGCCACGCTCGCCACGCCAGCCAGCGCCTGCGGCACCAGCAGGCTCCACGAGTTGAGCCCGAACAGCCGCACCGACAACGCCATCGGCCACAACGACATCGGCGGCTTGTCCACGGTGATGGAGTTCGCCGCATCCGACGATCCGAACAAAAAGGCCTTCCACGATTGCGAACCAGCCTGGGCAGCAGCCGAATAGAAGACGTTGGCCCACCCCTGAATGCTGAGGTCCCACATATACAACACCGCGCTGCCGATGAGCAGCGCGGCGAGGGACCAACGGGTGCGGGTCACATGCGGTGCACCCCGAACACCCGCCGCAGCGCGACGAACCTGACCATCGTGGCGACCAGGTTGGCCACCACCAGTACGGACAACTCGACGACCTTGCCGACCGTCGGGTCGAAGCGGTGCAGCACGTACAGCGACCCGCTGGTGATGGCCAGGCCGAACGCGAACACGACGAGGCCATGCATCTGATGGCGGGCCGCGCCGCCGCGGCCGCGGATGCCGAACGTGAAGGCCCGGTTGGCGGCGGTGTTGGCGACGGCGGTGAGCAGCAGCGCGGTCAGGTTGGCCGCCTGCGCGCCCATCGTCGAGTGCAACATCAGATACAGCAGGGCAAAGGCCAATGTGCTTGCGACACCGATGATCCCGAACCGCACCATCTGCCCGACCATGCCGTGGGGCACTCCCGGCACCAGCGGCTCGCGGCCGAGACTCGCCTGCAGTTCGCGCACCGGCAGCGCCCCGGTGGCCAGCGCCCGACCCACCCGCCAGCATCCCTTGAGGTCGTTGACCGCGGTGCGCAACACGTCGACCCGGGAGTCGGGGTCGTCGATCCAGTCGACCGGCACCTCGTGAATCCGCAAGCCGGCGCGCTCGGCGATGACGAGCAGTTCGGTGTCGAAGAACCACCCGGTGTCGGCGACGAGCGGCAGCAGTCGCCGTGCCACGTCGGCGCGCAGGGCCTTGAACCCGCACTGAGCATCCGAGAAGCGGGCACCCAGTGCGCCGCGCAGGATCAGGTTGTAACTGCGCGAGACGAATTCGCGCTTGGGCCCGCGGACCACCCGCGACGACGCCGACAGGCGTGACCCGATGGCGACGTCGGAATGACCGGAGATCAGTGGCGCCACCAATGGCATCAGTGCGGTCAGGTCAGTGGACAGGTCGACGTCCATGTAGGCCACCACCGTCGCGGTCGACGACATCCACGCCGCGTGCAGGGCGCCGCCGCGGCCCTTGCGGTCGAGGTGGATGACCTCGACGTCGGGCAGTTCGCGCGCGAGCTGCCGCGCCACCGCGAGGGTGCCGTCGGTGCTGGCGTTGTCGGCCACCGTGATCCGGGCCGGATACGGCACCTCGGTGGCCAGGAAGTGGTGCAGCCGCCGCACGCTGCCGGGCAGGTCGCGTTCCTCGTCGAACACCGGGATCACGATGTCCAGCACGTAGTCGCGTTTCGCTGGGCATGCAGCCAACTCGGCCGGACTCGGCCCTGCCAGGTCGGTCACGGAGCCGCCCGGCGGCGACATTCGAACATGGCGTCAACCGTCGCCCAGCAAGCTGCCACCGGTCTGCGGCGAGGCTGGGAAGTTGCTGGCAGCACCGTTCTGGCATGCTCGAACCCATGGCGTCCGTCTTCACCAAGATCATCAACAGGGAACTGCCTGGCCGCTTCGTGTACGAGGACGACGACGTGGTCGCGTTCCTGACCATTCAGCCGATGACGCAGGGCCACACGCTGGTGGTGCCGCGCGAGGAGATCGACAACTGGCAGGACGTCGAACCCGCCGCGTTCAACCAGGTGATGGCGGTGTCGCAGAAGATCGGCAAGGCCGTCTGCAAGGCGTTCGGGGCGGAGCGCTCCGGGGTGATCATCGCCGGGCTCGAGGTGCCGCACCTGCACGTGCACGTCTTCCCCGCGTACAACCTGACCGACTTCGGCTTCGCCAACGTCGACCGCGATCCGTCGCCCGAGTCCCTCGACGAGGCACAGGCCAAGATCAAGGCGGCGCTGGCCGAACTGGGCTAAGGGGTCAGCCGACCGGTACCGCCACGTCGGCGATGCGCGGCAGGGTGACCGTGAACCGACACCCGCTGCCGGGTGCGGTCGTGACGCTGACCGTGCCGCCGTGCGCGTACACCAGCGAGTCCACGATCGACAGCCCCAGACCGGTGCCGCCGCTGGCCCGCGCCCGCGACGAGTCGGTGCGGTAGAACCGCTCGAACACCCGTTGGGCGTCCTCGCCGGTCATGCCGGGCCCCTCGTCGCAGACCTCCAGCACGGCGTTCCCGCCGTCGGTGCCGACGCGCACCGCGACGCCCGCGGACTCGGGCGTGTGCTGCAACGCGTTGGCGACCAAGTTGCTCAGCACCTGCCGGAGCCGGGCCTCGTCGCCGAGGACCTCCGGCGTGCCCGGGCCGTCGAAGACCTGCATGGTGATGTCGCGCTTGGGCGCAACGGATCTGGCGTCGTGCACCGCATCGCTGGCCAACGCCAGCAGGTCGACGCGGTTGCGTTCGAGCGGGCGCTGCGCGTCGAGGCGGGCGAGCAGCAGGAGATCCTCGACCAGCAGACCCATCCGCCGCGCCTCGCTCTCGATGCGGCTCATCAACAACTCCATGTCGCGCGCCGCGCCCTGGCGGTACAGCTCGGCGAAACCTCGGATGGTGGTCAGCGGTGTGCGCAGCTCGTGGCTGGCGTCGGTGATGAACCGGCGCATCCGGTCCTCCGACGTGCGCGCCTGCTCGGCCGACGACTCCGACGACGCCACCGCGCGCTGAATCTGGGCGAGCATTCCGTTGAGCGCCAACGACAATCGGCCGACCTCGGTACGCGTGTCGCGTTGCGGAATGCGGCGATCGAGCTCGCCTGCAGCGATCGCGGCCGCGGTCTGCTCCACTTCGACGAGCGGCCGCAAGCTGCGATGCACGACGGCGTACCCGGCGATGCCCAGCACCAGCAGCACCGCCGCCCCGAGGCCGACCTGCGACCAGGTCAGCGCGCGCACCGTCGAGGTCACGTCGGACAGGTCGATCGCGACGGTGGTGAGTTCACCGCGCGGCCCGCGCACCGTCATCGCCCGCCACTGCACGTTGGAGTGGTCGATCGAACCGACCGTCACGGGCACCGGCCCGACGTCGTTGTCGTCGGGCAGCGCCGGTTCGGCTTCGCGGTCGTTGACCGCCATCCACACGCGACCGTCCGGATCGATGCCGCGCACGTAGAAGTTCGACGGCGGCCGGGCCGGGTTGGGGCCCTCGATCGGAGTGCTCGGCGTCCGACGAGGCGCCTGCGCCCAGCCCCTCGAGGCGTCGAGCAACGTCTGGTCGACGCGGTTGATGAGGCTGTGCTGGATGATGGACGTGACGGCGACACCGGAGGCCAGCAGGCCGCACGCCACCAGGAGCAGGGTGGCGGCAACCAGCCCGACCCGAAGAGGTATGCCCCGTCCGCGCAGTCTCGCCATCCCCCTATTGTTCGCTAGGTCCAGCAGGATCTACCGCTCTTCGCGCGACCGCTTATCGCGGCTCGCGCAGCACGTACCCAACTCCGCGCAACGTGTGCAGCAGCCGCTTCTCGCCGGTGTCGATCTTGCGCCGCAGGTACGACACGTAGGACTCGACGACGTTTACGTCGCCGCCGAAGTCGTAGCGCCAGACGTGGTCGAGGATCTTCGGCTTGGACAGCACCGTGCCCGCGTTGATGATGAAGTACCGCAGCAACGTGAACTCGGTCGGCGACAGCGATACGGGCTCACCGGCCTTCCACACCTCGTGGGTGTCCTCGTCGAGCTCGATGTCGGCGAACGAAAGGCGCGCGCTGCGGGGCTCCTCGACGCCGCGGCCCGACCGCCGCAGGATCACCCGCAACCGGGCCACCACCTCTTCCAAGCTGAACGGCTTGGTGACGTAGTCGTCGCCGCCGAGCGTCAAGCCGGCGATCTTGTCCTGAAGGGTGTCGCGCGCGGTCAGGAACAGGGCGGGCGAGTCGATGCCGTCGGCGCGCAGCCGGCGCAGCACGCCGAATCCGTCCATTCCCGGCATCATGACGTCGAGGATGACGGCGTCGGGCCGTATCTCCCTGGCCTTGTCCAATGCGGCGGGACCGCTGGAGGCGGTGTGGACCTCGAAGCCCTGGAACTTGAGGCTCACGGAGAGCAGTTCCACGATGTTGGTTTCATCATCGACGACGAGGACGCGCGCTTCTGGTACGGATTCGGGGATCGCAGCAGCCATGGCCATGCGACTAGCGTCCACCCCTTTACTGGCATTACACCTGCAGGAGCCCTGTGAGCTTCCTGTGAGTTGGATTCCCAGGCGTTAGGCGCAACCAGCAGGGCGGCTGTGACCGCCGCCATAGACTGGCTGGATGAATCTTGGCAAAACCCTGGTCGATCTGGCCACCGCGCCGGCCCGCATCGGCCTGGCCGTCGCCGATGCCGGTCTGACGGTCGCCAACGGGGCACTTGGCGTGGCGAAGTCCACGCTCGGTGACACCAGCGCGGGGCCAGGGTCGGCGTCCGTGGCGAGCATGTTCGGCATCGACGACGCCGTGGCGCGCGCCAACCGGCTGGCCAAGCTGATGGACGACGACCAGCCGTTGGGTCGAGCCCTGGCGCCCGACGGACCCGTCGACCGGCTGCTGCAGCCGGGTGGTCTGGTGGACAAGCTGACCATGCCTGGCGGTGTGATCGACCGGCTGACGCAGGAGAACAGCGGCCTGATGCGCGCCATCGAGCCGGGCGGCCTTCTCGACCAATTGCTGGCCGAGGACGGGCTGCTCGACCGAGTGCTGGCCGAGGACGGCGTGGCCGATCGGCTACTGGCCGACGGTGGCGTGATCGACACCCTCACCGCGAAGAACGGTCCGCTCGAACAGCTCGCGACCGTGGCGGACACCCTCAACCGACTGACGCCCGGGCTCGAGGCGTTGGAGCCGACGATCGAGGCGTTGCGCGAGGCCGTCATCACGCTCAGCGCGGTGGTCAACCCGCTGAGCAACATCGCCGATCGGATCCCGTTCCCGGGCCGCCGCCCGAGAAGCCGTCCGCCGTCACGGACCGTGACGTCGCAGCGCGTTATCGACGCCGACGAATGACCCGATAAACTCTCGGCTCGCAGGCCTCCTTAGCTCAGTGGTAGAGCAACATACTTGTAATATGTAGGTCATCGGTTCAATCCCGATAGGGGGCTCCAACTTCCGACGCCGGCTGTTTGTCGGTAGCCCGTCGTACTTTCGGAGCATGAGACAGTGCCGCGGCTGTGGTTCCGCACTCTCGAAGCGCAGTCAAAAGGTGTACTGCGGCAATGCGTGTCAGGCGTCGTTCCGGCGAGATGCCAGTACGAAGCGTTGGCTCGAATCCGGCGTTGCGCGGATCGACGGCCACCAAGGCCACTACATTCGGCTGCATCTCGCCGCCGCTCAGTCCGGCTGCTGCGCAATTTGCGGCGGAGCGAGCGTCTGGCTGGACCTGCCCCTCGCCTTGGTGTTGGACCACATCGACGGCGACCCGACCAACAATCGGCGGGAGAACCTGCGGCTGATCTGTCCGAACTGTGACTCGCAGCTTGCGACGTACAAGAGCCGGAACCGCGGCAAGGGCCGCCACTACCGCAGACAGCGCTACGCGAACGGCCAGTCGTACTGACGGTGGGGCGATATCACGGCGGCGGCGGGGGTGGCGGCAGCGGAGGTGGCGGCGGCTCGGCCGGCGGCGGCTCAGGTGGCGGCGGCCCGAGCAGTGGCACCGTGATCGGTGGCAGCCCCGGAATCTCAACCACCGTCATGCCGAACGGGGGTGGAGCTCCTGGCGGGGGCTCCGGAGGTGGCGGGGGCGGCGGCGGAGTGCCGTTGCTGATGTTGATCGTGATGATCGACCCGGGCATGGTCTGGCCAGTCGGGGTGGTACCGACCACGTATCCATACGGCGCGCCGCTGTTCACGGGGGTTGCCTGATCAGCAACCCGAAAACCGGCGTCCAGCAAGCGCTGCCGCGCGGCATCCAACTTCAAGCCGGACACAGTGGGCACCCGGCCACCCGGCGCGCCCTCGACATAGCGGGGATCCGTCGGCGGCAGACGCACGTCACCGAACTCTCCTGCGATCGGCTTCATCGCCTTGAACCACGTACGGGCGGGTTCGCTACCGCCGTACAAGTCACCGTCGTAGCACTTGCGCAACGGGAATGAACAGATTCCCCCTGGACTGCTCGAGTCGTCGAAGACGTATACGGCCCCGGCGTAATGGTTCGTGAATCCCACGAATCCCGCCGACCGATGCGATTCGGTCGTGCCGGTCTTGCCCGCCATCGGCAGATCCCAGCCCACAGAGGCGGCGGCGCCGGCCGCAGTGCCCGGGCTCGACGTGTCCTTGCTCAACGCGTTCGCGAAGGTGTTCGCCAGTCCCTCGGGCACCGCTTGATCGCAGGGCTGGCTCGTGAACGGCACCTCGTCACCGTGGCGGTCGATGATCCTGTCGATCGGGCTCGGCGGGCACCACACGCCCCCCGATGCCAGCGTCGCCGCCACATTGGACAGCTCGAGCGCATTGAGCTGAAACGGGCCCAGCGTGAACGACCCGATGTTCTGCCGCTTGATGAAGTCGGCCAAGCTCTCGTTGCTTTCGGGGTCATAGGCCCTTGCCGTTCCGGGCAGCGCGTAGGACCGAAGCCCAAGCCGCACCGCCATGTCGACCGCACGGGTAACCCCCACCTGTTGAATCAACTTCGCGAACGCGGTGTTCGGCGAGGCGGCAAGCGCATCGGTGACATTCATGGAGCCGCGGTAGTTACCCGCGTTCTTCACACACCACGTCTCCTTCGGGCAGCCTGGCGTCTCGCTGCTGCCGAGACCCTTGGCCTGGAACGAGCCGGGCACCTGCAGTTGCGCGTCGATGCCCAGGCCCATGTCGAGCGCCGCCGCGGTGGTGAAGATCTTGAAGATCGAGCCCGCCCCATCGCCGATGAGCGAGAACGGCAACGGCTGCACCGACTCGCGGGCATCACCGTCCAGGCCATAGGTTCGGTTGCTGGCCATCGCCATGATTCGATGCGCGTCCTTGCCGGGCTTGATCACGCTCATCACGCTGGCAACACTGTCGAGCGTCGGGCTGGCGATTTCGTCGATCGCCGACTTGACGGACGTCTGCACCTTCGGTTCTAGCGTCGTGCGAATCAGATAGCCGCCGCGGGCCACTTGATCCGTGCTGATGCCGGCCTGGGCCAGGTACTCGAGGACATAGTCGCAAAAGAAACCGCGATCGCCAGCTGCAATGCAGCCACCAGGAAGCTGGTTCGGTTGGGGCAGCACGCCCAGTGGCATGGCCTTTGCGGCACGCAGCTCATCGGCATACTCGGGAAGATTGGCAATCATGGTGCCCAATACGACATTTCGCCGCTCCAACGCACCTTGGGGATTCGTATACGGATCGAGCAGACTCGTCGACTGCACCACTCCGGCCAACAACGCGGCCTGCTGCCAATTCAGCTGCGAGGCATCGATGCCGAAGTAGGTCTGCGCCGCATCCTGGATGCCGAACGCGCCGTTCCCGAAATACACCAAGTTGAGGTAACGGGTCAGAATCTCGGCCTTAGTGAATGTCGTGTCGAGCGTCAGCGCCATCCTGATCTCACGCAGCTTGCGCGCCGGCGTGATGGCGACAGCCGCCCGCCTCTGCGCAGCGGTCTGTGCCGTCACCAGCAACTGGTAGTTCTTGACGTACTGCTGCTCGATCGTCGAGCCGCCCCGCGTGTCGAGGTCGCCCCGCAGGTACCCCGTCAGCCCGGTCAGCGTGCCCGGCCAGTCCACACCGTTGTGCTCGGCGAACCGCTTGTCCTCGATCGACACGATCGCCAGCTTCATCGTGTTCGCGATCTGATTGGTCGCCACCTCGAACCGGCGCTGGCTGTAGATCCACGCGATTGGATTACCTTCAGAGTCGACCATTGTCGACACCTGCGGGATGTCGCCTTGGAGCAGCTGAGCGGAGCCGTTGGCGACCACGTCCGCGGCGCGATTCGACATCCACCCGATGCCTCCGACCAACGGGAACAGCAGCGCTGCCGCCAACACTCCGGCCAACAGACAGCAGCCAGCCAGTTTGTAGATGGACCCCGCAATCGGCCGCCCCTCCGACATGCATCCAGGTTATTAGCGGCCCCGCTGAAAATCGGTGTAACCGCGAACGCTGAAGCCAGAGCGCGACTCTAGTCGCGCAGCACCGCGACGATGATCTGCGCTCAGCTCAGCGATATGTCGGTGTCGTTCGCCGACGACCATGCAGCGAGCCCTACTCAGCGAAGCTAAGCACCGTCCCCCGCGAGGGCGAATCCCCCGACCCCACAAGCGGAACCCGATAGCGGATCCCACGCCGGGGGATTCGCTGAACCCACCGCCAGAACTGGATGTGCCGATCCAGCCATTTGCGGCGGGCTCAGATAGTGGATAGCCGGGTTCGCGTCGGATCAATCACGAATCTCCCAAGTCAAGCTGATTTGGCAATTCCGCGTGAGCCGGCTGGGAATCGGCGAATACTCGGCACACACCGCTCGCAGCGACCTCACAGAATTCTCCATCAGGAGGGTCCCGCTCCGGCCACTGCCCGCAGAGCCGATGCAAAAGGACAGCCTCATGACCAGCAGACCTCCGGGACGGCATCCGCGCAGGATGGCGGGCCTCGTACTATTCGCCGCCGCGGCACTCGTCGCCGGCCTGTTCGGTGTAACGCCGCCGGCCAACGCCGTCGACCAGTACATCGCACTGTCCCTCGGATTCATCAACGAGAATCCCCCTGTCACCATGGCAGGAGGTTCGGGTATTGGAGCCACCCAGGACCAGGCCGCAACCGCGTCACTAAACAACTGTGTGAACAACGGCGGCAGTCATTGCGTGAACCAGGTCATTGCCAATAACGCCTGCGCCGCAGCCGCGTCGAACGACTTCGGCGAAATGACGGGGGCGTCCGACGCATCCCTTCAGGCCGCCCAGAACAGCGCCGTGAGCAAGCTGCAGAATCAGCAGGGCGCAAAGGTCATCGTTTCGGGCTGCTCCAACGGGGGGACGCAACCACCGCCATCAAGCCAGCCGACGCCGCCTCCTGCGCCGAAGTTGGGACCGACGGTGTCGTGGAAACCCATAGTGGGCGGCCTGCAGGCTCACATCACCGATCGCAGCGGCGTCTCGTCGCAGTGCACGTACGTGACGGACAACTTCAACCGCGGCTTCGCACTGCCTGCCAATTCCAGTTACGACCTGAGGATCGTCCCCGCGGTTCCGCAGTTCCGGAACTGGAACGTGACCATCACGTGCGACAACGGCACCAGCACGCAGGCCACGACCTTCTTCTGACCCAGGGTCAGAGCCGACTGGCCGCGAACGCCGCGCCCTCGTTGACCTGTCCATTGACGACGTACAGCCCGTGCGCCGCATCGTCGCCGCCTGCGCCACAGACAGGATCACCGAGTGCGCACAACGCGACGACCTTGTCCGCCAACGGTGGCTCGATGACGACCGGCGGCGCGCCATACTTCTGCAGGAACTGACCGTTCGGCTTCCCGAACAGGGCGACCGCGGCGACGTGGCCGGCGGCCTCCGGGGGCAGTGGCGTTGGCTCGGACGACGCCGCCACCCCATTCGGAATGGCCTCGGCGGGAACGAATTCGGCCACCACCGCACCTTGCGAGTAGCCACCGAGCACCATCCTGGTGTTGGGACACTCCGTCGACATGAACTGGACCCGGAAGATCGCGTCCCTGATCCCATCGGCGACGGTTCGGGGAAAGTCCGGGCTGCCGAAGTCGCCGCTGGCGGGATAGTTGACCGCGTACACCCCGACCGTCCTCGGGCCCGCCTGCGCGCGCAGTGAATCGACGAACGCCTGCCCTACCCAACCGAGACCTGGTGGCTCATTGGTACCGCGCGCGAAGACCACCTCGATGTCGGGGCACGGCTCGGCGGATGCGCTGGGCAGGGGTGCGCAGAACAGCGCGGCCCACGCGACCGCCAGTGCCACACCGAACGACCTCACTTCGATCACGCCTCCCTCTACCCCGGATGGATCGACCCGAATCGCCTCATCCGCTGACGGTGACGTAAGCAACCCGCAGAACGGGTACGCCGTGCGGCATGACGGTCATCGGATTTCACTGCTCGCACGAGCAGATCGACCCTGCCCAACTCCTCAACGACGTACAGCATGCCGAACGGGCAGGCTTCACCGCAGGCATGTCGTCAGACCACTTCAGCCCGTGGAGCGAGCGGCAGGGTGAGTCGGGTTTCGCGTGGAGTTTCCTCGGCGCCGCGCTCGCCACGACCCGACTGCCGTTCGGCGTCGTCAACGCTCCAGGGCAGCGCTACCACCCCGCGATCATCGCCCAGGCCATCGCGACGCTGGCGCAGATGTTCCCTGGCCGGTTCTGGGCGGCCCTCGGATCGGGTGAAGCCTCCAACGAGCGGGTCACCGGCGACGCGTGGCCGCGCAAGGAGGTGCGCGACCGCCGCCTCGTCGAGTGCGTCGACGTCATCCGGCGTCTCCTCTCGGGCGAGGAGGTCAGCCACGACGGCCTCGTCCACGTCAACCGGGCACGACTGTGGACGCTGCCCGCCGCGACCCCGGACCTCGTCGGTGCGGCCGTCACCCCCGAGACCGCGGCCAAGCACGCCGCGTGGTCGGACGGCCTCATCACGGTCAATCAATCGAAGGAGACCCTGCGCAAGGTGCTCGACGCCTACCGCGACGCGGGCGGTCGCGGACCCGCGCGCCTGCAGGTGCACCTCAGCTGGGCCCCTTCCGAGGACGAGGCCACCGCCATCGCCCACGACCAGTGGCGCAGCAACGTCTTCTCGCCGCCGGTGTGCTGGGACCTCGAGACGGTCGACGCGTTCGACGTGATCAGCGACGCCGTCACACCGGAGCGGGTCAAGCAGTCCGTGCGGGTCTCCAGTGACCTCGGCCAGCACGCCGCCTGGCTGGCGGAGTACATCGAGGCCGGGTGGGACGAGCTGTACCTGCACTTCGTCGGCAAGGAGCAGGCCGGCTTCATCGACGCGTTCGGTGAGCACGTGCTTTCCGCGCTGTCTCCGACCTCGCCGCAGCCGGTGCTCGCATGAGGCCCAGCGACACCGGTGATCTGTGGTGGAAGAACGCCGTCTTCTACTGCGCCGACATCGAGACCTTCTACGACTGGAACGGCGACGGCATCGGCGACATCCGCGGCATGACCGAGCGCATCGAATACCTCTACGACCTCGGCGTGACGTGCCTGTGGCTCATGCCCTTCTATCCGACGGCCCGCAAGGACGACGGTTACGACATCACCGACTTCTTCGGCGTCGACCCGCGCCTCGGGACCCTCGGCGACTTCGTCGAACTCGTCCGCACCGCTCGAGCGAGCGGCATCCGGGTCATCATCGACTTCGTCATGAACCACACGTCGGACGCTCATCCGTGGTTCAAGTCCGCGCGCCGCAGCACCGACGCCCCGTACCGCGACTACTACGTGTGGAGCGCCACGGAGCCCAAGTCGACCCGCAAGGACGTCGTGTTCCCCGATCAGGAGGACAGCATCTGGGAACTCGACCCGAAGACCAACGAGTGGTACCTGCACCACTTCTACAAGCACCAGCCCGACCTCAATATCGCGAATCCAAGAGTGCAGGAGGAGATCTCGCGAGTGCTCGGCTTCTGGCTGGAGCTCGGCGTCTCGGGTTTCCGCGTCGACGCCGTGCCGTTCCTGTTCGCCAGGGATGCCGCGCCGGGAACGCCCGGTGCGTTCGACCCCAACGAGTACCTCGGCGACGTGCGGAACTTCGTCACCCGCCGGATCGGGGATGCGGTGTTACTCGGTGAGGTGAACGTGCCCTACAAGGACCAGAAGTCGTTCTTCGGCGGGCCCGACGGCGACGGACTCAACATGCAGTTCGACTTCATCGGCATGCAGAACATCTACCTCTCCCTCGCACGCGCCGACGCCCGCCCCCTCGCCAAGACGCTGCGGCAGCGACCCAAGCTGGACGTGACCAGCCAGTGGGCCAACTTCGTTCGCAATCACGACGAGCTCACCCTGGACAAGCTGACCGACGATGAGCGCCAGGAGATCTTCGACGCCTTCGGCCCCGACCCGGCCATGCAGCTCTACGGCCGCGGTCTTCGCCGTCGACTTCCCGCCATGCTCGGCGGCGACGAGCGGCGGATGCGGATGGCCTACTCGCTGGCATTCTCCCTGCCCGGAACCCCCGTCCTGTTCTACGGCGAGGAGATCGGGATGTCCGAAAACCTCGACATTCCAGGACGATTCGCGGTTCGATCCCCGATGCAGTGGACCGGCGCCGAGAACGGCGGCTTCTCGAAGGCGCCGAAGCGCCGGCTCACCCGTCCACTTCCCGACGGGCTCTACGGCCCCGAGCGGATCAACGCGGCCGACCAACGCCACGACCACGGGTCCTTCTGGTGGTTCATGCGCAACCTCGTCTACACCTACCGCCAGCAACCGGAGATCGGCTGGTCGACGTTGGAAGTCCTCAAACAACCGAATCCGGCGGTCCTGGCGCACGTGTGTCGCGAGGAGTCCGGTTGGGCGATGGTCGCGCTGCACAACTTCGGCGCCGACAGCTGCATCGTCCCGATCCAACCGGCCGACATGGAGCCCGGTTCCCTCCTCGTCGACCTGCTCGACGGACTCTCGGAGCACGAACTCGACGACGACGGCCGGATCGAGCTGAGCCTCGGCCCGTACGGCTATCGATGGCTGCGTCTGCGGCGTCCGGGCGACGACCCCATCATCTGAGGCGGCAGGCCCTCACGAGGTGGCGGTTTAGTCTTCAGCTGTGGCTGAAGAGTTGTCCGACGGGCAAGCCGATCCCGACCTGCTGGAGCAGGCGCTGGTCGGCGGCATTCCGCAGCGCGTCGGCTGGTTCCGCTTCTACTTCGACTCCGAGCGCTGGGAGTGGTCGGCCGAGGTTCAGCGAATGCACGGTTACGAGGTCGGCACCGTGGAGCCCACGACCGAACTGGTCCTGTCCCACAAGCATCCCGACGACCGCCAGCAGGTCGCCGCGACCCTCGAGGACATCCTGGTCACGCGCCAGCCGTTCAGCACGCGCCATCGGATCGTCGACGCCAACGGGATCGAGCATTCGGTGGTCGTCGTCGGCGACCTCCTGCACGAGGACGACTCGGTCATCGGCACCCACGGCTTCTACATCGACATCACCGAAGCACAGGACCGCGACACCCAGGAGGCGATCACCGAGGCGGTGGTCGAGATCGCCGAGAACCGCGCCGTGATCGAGCAGGCCAAGGGCATGTTGATGATGGTGTACGGCATCAACGACGACCTCGCGTTTCAGCTGCTCCGCTGGCGCTCACAGGACACGAACACCAAGCTGCGGCCATTGGCGCAGCGCCTGATCGACGAATTCGTCGCGCTTGCGAAGACCGAGGGGCTGCAGCCGCGCACGGTGTACGACTCCACCCTCATGACCGTGCACCAGCGGATCGACCCAACGGCATAGAAGGGGCGGCGGCCGCGGGCTGCGCTGTGTTCTCAACACAGGGTTGCTCCCAGCGACCCCCTCGTAGAGGCTCGGTGGCAGCCAACCGAGGTCCCCCACTATTGGATGTGTTACCCGTGTGCGGCGTGCGCAATCACATGGGGCCGGCGGCGCCGATATGTTCGTCGTAGATCGGTGGAGCGTCTGGACGAAGGAGGGAAGCCATGGCTGAAGCTGGGTTCTGGGTGGCGTGGGGTATCCCCGCCCGCGGGCGCGAACGGCAGGCGCTCGATCTCCTCAAGCACACGACCACGGACTACCTCGAGCGCCTGAAGCAGGAACAACGGATCGAACGCTTCGACGCCGCGATCCTCAAACCACAGAGCACGGAACTGGGTGGCTTCATCCTGATCCAGGGCACGCAAACGCAGATCGACGCGCTGCGCAACGACGCCGAATTCGGGCGTTGGGTCACCCAAGTTCAGTTGGTCGCCGACCGCGTCGGGATCGTGGACGCCTGGGTGAACAACGGCCTCGACGACGCCATCGAGCTCTACGAGGACGCCCTGACGCGCCTCGACGAGGGCACGCCCTCGACATAGCTGGCGATGTCCACTCTGGCCGAATCTAGGTCAAAAGCCCATGATCATGATTCGGATGGGAACTATGAGGCAGTTTTCCGATTTGCTCCGTGGGCCCGTGCGTGCTGCGATTGAATAGCCATATTGACGGGGGCGGCTACTGGCAGCACAGAGGGGTTTCAGCATGGGAGCAGCTTCCTACGTAGGTCGTGTCGGTCGCCTGGCGGTCGCTCTGGGGGTGGGCACGGCGATCGCCACGGGCCACGGAGTCGCGGTCGCCGACGACGCTCCACCGGCGAACTCGTCGACCGAAAGCGTGCAGTCGACGGGCACCGCCGCCGCACCGGCGGATCCACAACCCGAGCCGACCGCTCCCACCGCTCCGACCGAACCGACGGAACCCGGCGCGGCGACGACGACCACTTCAACGACGACCACCACCTCCAACACGACCACGAGCACTCTGCCGTCGGGCGTCGTGGTGAGCGCACAGACGACGACGGGAACGTCCGGCGCCACCAGCACCGTCGAGACGACCGCTCCGGCACCTACGGAGACCGCCACTCCGGAGCCCGCCACTCCGGAACCGACGGCCACCTCGGCGCCGACGAAGAACGCCAAACCGTCACCCGAACCCGAACTCAAGCCCGAACGCGACACCAGCACGGCGGCCAAGCCGACCGACGAACCGTCCACGCCGTCGGTCAAGGCGTCGCCCCAGTCGCGCGCGGCGTCCACCACCGCCAGCCGACCGGCGAACACCGTTGCAGCGCTCAGCCTCGCCCCCACGTCGGCTGCGGACACGACCGTCGACTCCCCCGCAGTGCGCGTGATCGCCCCAACCCCTGCCCCCGTGAATCCGTTGAACACCGTGGCCGACGTGGTCACCAGCGTGGTGTCGAGTGTCATCGGCTGGGCACTGGGCCCCTTGGCGGGCGCTTCCCCGACGACGCCGGTCCAGCCTCCACTGGCGTGGACCATGCTCGCGTTCGTCCGGCGGGAATTCGAGAACTTGGTCGCGAGGTTGGGCGGCGGCGCGGCGTCCAACGTCACGCTCGCCGCAGCCCAGACGACCACCAGCCTCGCGCTTGCCGCAACACCGTTGCCTGCCCCCGTGATCAACGTCCCCGTCTTCCCCAAGGCGGGTGATCAGCTCAGCCCGTCGACGCAATTCGTGCAGTGGGTCACCGGCAACTACCAGACCGGCACCCCGCTGACCGCGGACACGTTGGCCCGCTTCGGCATCGCGGGGACCGACGTCGGCGTCATGTGGGACAACGGCATGGTCGACGATCCGTCGACGTCCTACAACGAACACCAGATCCTGATGGCCTTCGGCGATACGTTCAGCGGCGAAGACATGAACGGCGGCTGGCGCTTCAACGTGCTGCTGCGCAGCGCCGACACCGATCTGTCCGACGGCATCGCCATTCCCAAGGGAGAGTGGTCCAACGGCATCATGTTCGGCGGTACGCCCCTTGGCAATCCGACGTTCGCGCGCCAGATCATCCATCCCGACGGCCTGCCCGCGGGCATCACCCTGATTCCGACGGCGGGCATCTCGCTGCCAACCCCGGGCACCAAGTTCGGGGTGACCCAGTACGTCAACTTCATGTCGGTGACGAACTGGGGCGCCCCTGGCAGCTGGACCACGAACTACTCGGCGATCGCATACTCGGTCGACAACGGCGAGAACTGGACGGTGGCACCGTCTTCCGTGCGCTACAACCAGCCGTGGACGGGCAACCAGAACTTCCAGCAGGGCGCCTTCGTCCGGCCGGGTGACGGCTACGTGTACAACTACGGCACACCGAATGGGCGACAGGGTGCCGCGTACGTGTCGCGGGTCCTGGAGAAGGACATCCTGGACGTCAGCAAGTACGAGTACTACAGCAAGGGCACCACCGGCGGGTGGTTCGGCTGGGGCGCCACCGCGGCAGGCTGGCACAAGAACAATCCCGCCGCCGCGACACCGGTGTTCGGCCAGGACCAGGGTGCCTGCGGGGTTGCCAACCCCGGCAACCAGGTCAGCGAGATGTCGGTCCAGTACAACAAGCAACTGAAGAAGTACGTCGTGCTCTACGGCGACCAGTTCAACAACATCGTGATGCGGACCTCGGACACCCCGCAGGGATCGTGGTCGTCGGCGAAGGTGCTGTTGCCGCAGCAGCCCGGCGGCATCTACGCGCCGATGATGCACCCTTGGTCGTCGTCGACGATGGGCACCGGCAACGATCTGTACTGGAACCTGTCGCTGTGGTCGGAGTACAACGTGATGCTCATGAAGACCGACCTCACCAAGGTGTAGGGACCCGTCGTGCTGCGTTCGACCGCGATCGTCGTCGCCGTGGCCGCGACGCTGCTGTCTTTGCCCGGCCCGGCGAGCGCCGAACCCGCTGTGCCACAGCCGGGTACGGCGTGCGCTTCGGCCCTCGTCGGCGCGATGACGTGGCCCACCGACACCAAGACGCCCCTTCAGTGCGCCCAGTCGGGGCGCTGGGAACCCGTCGACAACCCGTATCCGATCAGCGACCGGTGGGTCAGCTACGGACCCGTGATGACGCTGCACGGGCAGGGGCGGGCCAACCCGACCCTGCTGTCGGGCGACTGGACGGCCACTCCCCTCGATAGCGAAAGCCGTTGCGCTGCCATGCAAACCGCCGTGGTGCGCGGTGCTCCGGTCGTCGCGCCTGCTGGAACCGCCGAGGGGGAACCCGGACAACCACTGTCGCTTGAGGTGGTCCCCACTCTGGTCACGATCGAGATGAGCGGAAACTGCCTGTGGCAGAAGGTGGATCAGGGCGAATCAGGTCCCGGATCCGGCTGGTAGAACGCAGACACCCCGCGAGCCGGGGTGGCTCGCGGGGTGTCGCGTCGGGCTGCGATCTAGGTCAGGACAGATCGAACCGGTCGTTGTTCATCACCTTGACCCACGCCGCGACGAAGTCGTTCACGAACTTCTCCTTCGCGTCGTCGGCGGCGTAGACCTCGGCAAGGGACCGCAGGATCGAGTTCGAACCGAACACCAGGTCCGCCCCGGTGGCCGTCCACTTGGGCGCACCCGAGGCACGATCCCGTCCCTCGTACACGTTCTCCGCCGACTCCGAGACCTTCCACTCCGTGGACATGTCGAGCAGGTTCACGAAGAAGTCGTTGGTCAACGCGCCCGGCTTGTCGGTGAAGACACCGTGCTTGGTCTGGCCGTAATTGGTGCCGAGGGCACGCAGGCCGCCGACCAGAACCGTCATCTCCGGTGCCGTCAGGTTCAACATGTAGGCCCGGTCCACCAGCAGGTGCTCCGCCGGGGTCTTCATCCCGGCACGCTGGTAGTTGCGGAACCCGTCGGCCTGCGGCTCGAGCACCTCGAACGACTCGACGTCGGTCTGCTCCTGCGTGGCATCCGTGCGTCCCGGCGCGAAGGGCACCGTGACGTCGAATCCGGCGTCCTTGGCGGCCTTTTCGACCCCCGCGGAACCGGCCAGCACGATCAGGTCGGCCAGCGAGA
Source organism: uncultured Actinomycetota bacterium (assembly GCA_963849055.1). Lineage (GTDB taxonomy): Bacteria > Actinomycetota > Actinomycetes > Mycobacteriales > Mycobacteriaceae > Mycobacterium. The sequence continues at coordinate 362,172 of CAWKFI010000004.1, read as the reverse complement.
CCTTCTTACCGCCGGATGCCGAGCCGTTGAAGTCCTGCTGGATCTTCTCGAGGGCGGGCAGCACCTTCGCCAGTTGGGCCGGCTCGTTGGCTTCCCAATCCTTCTGCGGCGCAAGCCGAATCCGGGCTCCGTTGGCACCGCCACGCTTGTCGGTGCCGCGGAAGCTGGCCGCCGACGCCCACGCGGTGGACGCCAGCTCGGATACCGAAAGTCCCGACTCGAGGATCTTGGCCTTCAGCGCTGCGATGTCCTGCTCGCCGATCAGCTCGTGGTCGACGGCGGGGACTGGATCCTGCCACAGCTGCGGTTCGGGAACCCACGGGCCGAGGTAACTCGAAATCGGTCCCATGTCGCGGTGCAACAACTTGTACCACGCCTTGGCGAACGCCTCGGAAAGCTCTTCCGGGTGGTCCAGCCAGCGCCGGGTGATGTCGGCGTAGATGGGGCTCTCCCGCATCGAGATGTCGGTAACCAGCATGGTCGGTGCACGCCCCGGCCCGTCGAACGGGTCGGGAATGGTGCCCGCGCCCGCGCCGTCCTTCGCGGTGAACTGCCATGCACCGGCCGGGCTCTTGGTCAGCTCCCACTCGTAGCCGTAGAGGGTCTCGAGGAAGCTGTTGTCCCACTTGGTCGGCGTGGGCGTCCACACGACCTCGAGGCCGCTGGTGATGGCGTCCTTACCGACGCCGGTGCCGTAGGAGCTCTTCCAGCCGAGACCCTGGTATTCGAGCGGGCAGCCTTCTGGTTCGGCGCCAACGAGGTCGGCGTCGCCCGCGCCGTGGGTCTTGCCGAAGGTGTGGCCACCGACGATCAGCGCGGCGGTCTCCTCGTCGTTCATCGCCATCCGGCCGAAGGTCTCGCGGATGTCGATCGCGGCGGCGATCGGATCCGGCTTGCCTTCGGGGCCTTCCGGATTCACGTAGATCAGGCCCATGGTCGTCGCGCCGTACGGGTTCGCGAGCTCACGCTCACCGGAGTACCGCCTGTCGGTGCCCAACCAGGTTTCTTCCTCGCCGAAGAGAATCTCCTCGGGCTCCCAGATGTCCTCGCGACCGAACGCGAAACCGAACGTCGGCAGGCCCATGTGCTCGATGGCGGCGTTGCCCGCGAACACCAGCAGGTCGGCCCACGAGATCTTCTTGCCGTACTTCTGCTTGACCGGCCAGAGCAGCCGGCGTGCCTTGTCCAGGTTGCCGTTGTCGGGCCAGCTGTTGAGCGGGGCGAAGCGCTGCGCGCCCTCGCCCCCGCCCCCGCGGCCGTCGGCGATGCGGTAGGTGCCGGCGGCGTGCCAGCTCATCCGGATGAAGAACGGACCGTAGTGGCCATAGTCGGCGGGCCACCAGTCCTGCGAGTTCGTCATGACCTCGAACACGTCCTGCTTGAGGGCCTCGACGTCGAGCTTCTTGAACTCTTCTGCGTAGTCGAAGTCCTCACCCAGCGGGTTCGCCTGGGGCGCATGCTTCTTCAGTACGGACAGGTCGACCTGCTCCGGCCACCAGTCCCGGTTCGTCAGGGGCCGATGCGCCTTGGGCGTCGGGGAGGCGAGTGCCGGGTTTTCGCTCTCGCTCTTGCTGTGGGTCGGTGCCTCGGGGGCGGGCGGGCGGCTATCGGATGTCACAACATTCCTTCCGGAGTTGAGTGATGCGGGCTGCAATCACGTTGTTAATCAGGAACTTCGGGCGGTGGAACAGTTGGGGCACGAACCCCAGTAGATGACCTCGGCCTCATCGATGGCGAAGCCCTCCAAGAGGCCCTCGCCATCGGAAGGGGTGAGGCATGGTGCCTCTCCGACGGCGCAGTCGACGTCGGCGATGACACCGCACGTCCGGCACACGACGTGGTGGTGGTTGTCGCCGACCCGCGATTCGTAGCGAGCCACGGAACCCGATGGCTGGATGCGCCGCACCAGTCCCGCGGCCGTCAGCGCGCTGAGCGAGTCGTAGACGGTCTGGTGCGATACCTCGGGCAGGTCACTGCGCACGGCACGGATGATCGAATCGGTGTCGGCGTGCGGATGCGCGTACACGGCGCTGAGCACCGCGACCCTGGGACGGGTGACGCGCAGAGTGGCCTCCTGCAACATCTGCCGGAAGTCTGCGGGGGAAGCCACGTCCGTAGTCTGGCCCCTTTTCTGGAATCAGTCAAGAATAACTTCGCGACTAATCCGCGAAGCTGATCGACGTCTCCGAGCAGTTCGTCACCGTACGGCCCGGCGGGAACGACCGCGGGTCGGCGCCGGCGATCACCGCCTGCCGGTAGTAGGCGTTGCGCGCATCGGCCGAACACTCGAAGTCGGCATTGAGCACTCGGAAGGTAGCCGGATCGGCGCCGTCGATCGGCTTGCCCATCCAGTACACGCGCTTCCCGTCGTCGGCGTATGGGGCCTCGAGCGGACGGAACGACACCACGTCGGCGTCCGGGATCCGGTCGGTGAAGTAGAAGACGCTCGGACCGTCGGTCGTGTACGCGCCGCCGAGCACCCGGAACGTGGCCGGGTCCGCCCCGTCGATCGGGCTGCCGTTGACGTGGACGGTTTCGCCGTCCTTGGTGAACAGGTAGTGGTCGACGTTGGAGACGATCGCGAAGTGCGCGGGGTCATGCGACAACACGCTGCCGTCGGACCAGTACACCGCTGCGCCGTCCCTCGCGAGATTGCCGTCGAGCAATTCGAATCCGGCCGGGTCGTCGCTGACCGGCGCATCGCGCAGATAGACGTGGTCGGCGTCCTTGGCCCAGCCCGGACGGTCGAGCGGCCGGAAGCTGGCCGCGTCGGCGCCGGGGAGCACGGAACCGTTGAGGTAGACGTTGGACCGATCGCGCGCGAAGGTCTGGTCGAACGCCTCGAACGAGCCGGCATCTGCCCCGTCGATCTGGAAAGCCTTGCCAGGGAACGCGTTCAGGTAGTAGACGGTGTCGCCCTTGACGTGATAGCCGGCGGTGTCGAACAGCGAGTTGGGCGTGCGGTCACGGCTGCAGGCCGGCAACAGCACCAGCGCCGCAACGCACAGGCCGAGGATCACCTTGCGCAGCATGGGCAAACGGTACCGGCAAACTCCGAACTCAGACCGGCATCCGGCGGTTGATCACCAGCGCCGCGATGGCCGCGAGCGCGAGGACCGCCACCCCCAGCCGCAACCAACCCGCGCTTGCCTCGCCCCGGACCGTCTCGTAGCCGATCTGATCCTGCAGTGACTTGTAGACGTCCTCGAGCTGCTTGAGGTCGGACGCGGAATAGGCCTTGCCGCCGGAGAGCTGCGCAACCTGTTTCATCGTGGTGTCGTCGACGGGCACCGGCACCTGGTTGCCGTCGACGGTGACGGTGCCGTCGGGGGTACCGAACGAGATGGTCGAGATCGGGATGCCCTGATCGTGCGCGGCGCGCGCAGCGGTGAACGCTCCCCGCGGGTTGTTGGGGTTCGACGGGCTGGTCTCCTTGCCGTCGGAGAACAGGATGATGCGCGCGGGCGGCGGCGTGTCGCCCCCACCGATCACGGCGCCGACGGTCGAGATCGCCTGCAGCGCAGCGAAGATCGCCTCACCGGTCGCGGTCCGTTCGGAGATCTGCATCTTGTCGATGGCGATCTTGGTGGCGTCGTGGTTGGTGGTCGGCGAGCTCAGCATCGTGGGGTTCGCGGCGAACGAGATCAGGCCGAGGTTGACGCCTGCCGTCAGATCCCCTGCGAACTTCTTGGCCGCCTCCTGCGCGGCCTTCATCCGGCTGGGCGGCACGTCGGTGGCGTCCATCGACGTCGATACGTCCATGACGAGCATCACGACCGCGCGGTTGCGGGGAATCTTGCGGTCCAGTGACGGTCCCGCCATCGCGATCGTGAGGAACACCAGGGCCAGAGCCAGCAGGACGGCAGGCAGGTGACGCCACCGGCTGGCGCGCTGCGGCGAGACGCTGACGATCATCTCGGAGTCGGCGAACCGCGACAGCCGCTGGCGACGGGACCGCAGCACGCCGAGGTAGAGCACGACCAGACCCGCGATGGGGATGAGAAACAGAAACCACCACGCATGCGCGAACGCCGACAGTGGCATTGGCCCCAAGACGGGCAGATTCACTAGTGTCCCTTCGCCGAGCCAACGCTGACCCTAAGCCGAGGGTACAAAGGTCCGCCACGGACACCCCTGCGCGAGACGCTGGGCATTCGCCCAGCGACGGCGCTGACCGCGGAACATAGACTTCAGCTGTGCGTGACGTTCTCGACGAGCTGATGGCCGTGTGGCGCGCCGGCGGCACGGCCGGCCTGGCCACCGTGGTGCGCACGATGAAGTCCGCGCCCCGGGCGGCAGGCGCCGCCATGGTGGTCTCCCCCGACGGATCGGTCGCCGGGTCGGTCTCGGGTGGCTGCGTGGAGGCCGCGGTCTACGAGCTGGCCGGCGAGGTCGTGCAGTCCGGGCGGCCTCAGCTGCAGCGCTACGGCATCACCGACGACGACGCCTTCGCCGTGGGACTGACGTGCGGCGGCATCATCGACATCTTCGCCGAGCCGGTGTCGCGGGCGACCTTCCCGCAGTTGGACGCGGTGGCAGACGACATCGCCATGCACCGGCCGGTCGCCGTGGCCACGGTCATCGCCCACCCCGACACTGATTGGGTGGGCCGCCGGCTCGTCATCGGCGAGTCCAGCGCCGACGGCTTCCTCGGCTCGGCACGCGCGAACGACGCCGTCGCCGACGACGCCCGCGGCCTGCTCGCCGCCGGTCGCACCGGCGTGCTCACCTACGGACCCGACGGTGAACGTCAGGGCGAGGGCATGGAGGTCTTCGTCGCAGGCCATGCGCCGCGGCCCCGGATGATCGTGTTCGGCGCCATCGACTTCGCCGCCGCGCTGACCCGGCAGGGCGCGCTGCTCGGCTATCGGGTAACGGTGTGCGACGCCCGTCCGGTGTTCGCGACGCCCGCCCGCTTCCCGGCCGCGGACGAAGTGGTCGTCGACTGGCCCGACCGCTACCTCGCCGGACAGCAGGCCATCGGCGAGATCGACGCGCGGACCGTGATCTGCGTTCTCACCCACGACCCGAAGTTCGACGTGCCGGTGCTCGAGGTGGCGCTGCGGCTGCCGCGGGTCGGGTACGTCGGGGCGATGGGGTCGCGCCAGACGCACCTCGACCGTCTCGACAGGCTGCACGCGGTGGGCCTCACCGAGGCCGAGACCAGCGTGCTGTCCAGCCCCATCGGACTCGACCTCGGTGCCCGCACCCCCGAGGAAACCGCGGTGTCGATCGTCGCCGAGATCATCGCCCGGCGGTGGGGCGGCGGAGGCCGTCCACTGGCCGCGATCGACACCCGAATCCACCACGACGCCGTGGAAACGGCCACGGTTACCGCCTCCGACGTGCGGTAACGACACTCTCCCTTTTTGCTACATCCCCTCTCCGTGTACGATAACGGCACTCGTAAGTGGTTGTGACGACCACCACTTACACGCGCAAGTGATCGAGGGGGATCCCACGCCGTGACCGCCACCACGCAGTCCGCCGTCACCGCCCGCTACGCGGGTACCCGGGTCGCCCGCGTGGAGGACAACCGGCTGCTGACCGGCCGCGGCACCTTCGTCGACGACGTCGTCCGGCCGGGCATGCTGCACGCCTGCTTCGTGCGCAGCCCGTTCGCGCACGCCAGGATCAACGGCATCGACGCGTCCGCGGCGCTGGCCCTGCCCGGCGTCCACGCCGTCTTCACCGCGGCGGACCTCAATCCCGACGTCCGGGAGGCCTGGCACGCGGTCGCAGGCAAGGACATGCCGGACACGCCGCGCCCACCGCTGGCCGAGGGCGAGGTGAAGTTCGTCGGCGATCCGGTGGCCCTTGTCGTGGCCGACAGCCGCTACCTCGCCGAGGACGCCGTCGACCTGGTGGACGTCGACTACGACCCGCTGCCGGCCGTCGCCGACTTCCGCGAGGCGCTCGAGTCCGACGTGACCGTGCACGACGCCTACCCCGACAACAACGCGGGCGGCATGGCGGGCGCGCCACCCGACGAAGAGGTCTTCGCCAGCGCGGCGCACGTCGTCTCCGAGCACGTCTACCAACAGATGTACGTGCCCGTGCCGATCGAGACCCGCGGCATGGTCGTCGAGTGGTCTTCTCCCACCGACGAACTCACCATCTGGGCGTCCTCGCAGACGCCACACGAACTTCGCGCGTTCAGCGCGCGCCTGCTCGGCATCCCCGCGCACCGCGTGCGGGTGATCATGCGCGACACCGGCGGCGGCTTCGGCCAGAAGGTCGTGCCGATGCGCGAGGACATGTGCATCCTGCTGGCCGCCCGCAAGGTGCCCGGCGCGCTGAAGTGGATCGAGGACCGCCGCGAGAACCTGATGTCGGCAGGCCAGTCCCGGCACGTCGACGGCACCGCCCGGATGGCGTTCGACGCCGACGGCAGGATCCTGGCGGCCGACATCGACTTCGCGCAGGACGTCGGGGCCTATCCGACGCCGTACCCCGTGCTGACCACGGCGGCCATCGGCATGTTCTTCCCCGGCCCCTACCGCGTACCCAAGGCCAGCTTCTCGTACAAGACGGTGTTCTCCAACACCGTGGGCCTGCACGCCTACCGTGGACCGTGGCAGTACGAAACCCTCACGCGCGAAATACTTCTCGACTGCGCCGCGCGGAAGATGGGCATGGACCCCGTCGAGCTCCGACGGATCAACATCCTGCGCGGCGACGAGATGCCCTACTTCAACGCCAACGGCATGCCGTATGACCACGTCGCCCCGGCCGACACGTTCGAGCAGGCCGTGAAGATCCTCGACCACGAGGGGTTCCGCAAGGAACAGGCGGACGCGCTGGCAGAGGGACGCTATCTCGGGCTTGGCTTCTCCGCCTACATCGAACCGACCGCGTCGGCGCAGGGCTTCATGGCCACCGAGGGCGCCCGGATCCGGATGGAGTCGACGGGCAAGATCAACGTCTACGTCAACGGCGGCTCGAGCGGCAACAGCATCGAGACCACCGTCGTCCAGCTCACCGCCGACGCGCTCGGCGCCGACATCGACGACGTCGCCACCATCCAGGGCGACACCGCGGTGACGCCGTACGGCGCAGGCACCCAGGGCAGCCGCAGCGGCCCGATGACGGCAGGCGCGGTCAACGAGGCCGGCAGCATCCTGCGCGGGCGGATCGTGGCGATGGCCGCGCACTACCTCGGCGTCGAGGAGTCGGACATCGAGCTCGCCGGCTCGCGCGCGACGGCCACGTCGGCCCCCGACAAGAGCGTGAGCTTCGCCGATTTGGCCTATCGCGCCTACTACGAGCCACAGCAGCTCGGCCCCGACATGGCAGCCACCCTGGAGGCCACCGCTCAGTTCACCTCAAAGGAGTTCGTGCACTGGGCCAACGCCACCCACGCGTGCACGTGCGAGGTGGACGTCGAGACCGGCCACGTCACGTTGACGCGCTACATCGTCAGCGAGGACGTCGGCCCGATGATCAACCCCAACGTCGTCGAGGGCCAGGTCGCGGGCGGCACGGTCCAGGGCATCGGGGGCGCGCTGCTGGAGAACCTCGCCTACGACGCCGACGGCAACCCACTGGCGTCGACGTTCGTCGACTACCTGCTGCCGACGGCCACCGAGGTGCCCGCCATCGAATTCGGCCACGTCGAGATCCCCGGTCCCGGCATCGGTGGTTACAAGGGCGCGGGCGAGGGCGGCGCCATCGGCTCGACGCCTGCCGTCATCAACGCCATCAACGACGCGCTGGCACCGCTCGGCGTGACGATCACGCAGCTGCCCGCCAGCCCGGCGCACATCGTCGAACTGATCGAGGGAAAGGACCACTAGAGGTGGAGCTCCACAACGAATTCCGGGTCGCGGTGCCCGCGGCGAAGACGTGGGAGGTGCTCACCGACGTCTCGCGCGTCGCCCCGTGCCTGCCCGGCGCCACGCTGCTCTCGGTCGAAGGCGACCAGTTCACCGGCGCCGTCAAGGTCAAGGTCGGCCCAATCACCGTGTCCTACCAGGGCGAAGCGGCCTTCCAGGAGAAGGACGCCACCGCCCAGCGCATGGTGCTCAAGGCCAACGGCAAGGAGACCCGCGGCAACGGCAACGCGGCAGCCGTCGTCACCGCACAGCTCAAGGACGAGGGCGACACCACCACCGTGGTCATCACCACCGACCTGACCATCTCCGGCAAGGCCGCACAGTTCGGCAGGGGTGTGCTTGCCGACGTCGCCGCCAACCTGATCGGCCAGTTCGCGAAGCGGCTGGAGGCCGACCTGCTCGGCAACTCGTCTCGCGAAACCGTCTCGGCAGCAACCACACTCACCGAACCCGCTGGCGCCGGTGACTCCGTGAACCTGGTCAAGGTGATGGCGGTGCCCATCGCCAAGCGCGCTGCGCCCGTCGTGGCGGCGGCGCTGGCGGCAGGCGCCGTCGGGTACCTGCTGGGCCGGCGGGCGTGAAAGCGGCGAATTTCGCCTACCACCGTCCCGACACCGTCAAGGACGCGGTGAGGTTGCTCGACGAGTACGGCGACGACGCGAAGATCCTGGCGGGCGGGCAGAGCCTGGTGCCGATGCTGGCCATGCGGCTGACGTTCTTCGACAACCTCATCGACATCTCGCGCGTGAGCGAACTTCAGGGCATCGATCTCGAGGGCGACGAGATCCGCGTCGGGGCGGGCACCCCGCATGCCCTCGTCGGCATGGACGACGAGGTGGCCGACTCGGTGCCGCTGCTGACGCTGGCCACACCGCACATCGGGCACTTTCAGATCCGCACCCGGGGCACGCTCGGCGGTGCGATCGCCCACGCCGACCCCGCCGCCGAGTACGCCGCGGTGGCTCTGGCACTCGACGCCTCCATCGAAGCCGAGTCGGCCCGGGGCCGCAGGCACATCCCCGCAGCGGAGTTCTTCACCGGATTGTGGGAGACCGCACTGGCGCCCGACGAGATTCTGGTGGCCGTCCGATTCCCCGTCTGGTCGGGCCGCTGCGGTTTCGGTGTCCAGGAATTCGCCCGTCGCCACGGCGATTTCGCGATCGCCGGTGCCACGGTGGCCGTCGAACTCGACGACGACGACCGGGTGGTCCGGTGCGGCATCGGCCTATTGGGGCTTGGTTCCACCCCGAAGCGGGCCACGCCTGCCGAGGACGCCGTCATCGGTAGGTCCGTCACCGACGTCACCGCCGCGGAGGTCGGGCGGCTGGCCATGTCGGGGCTCGAGGACGTGCCGTCCGACCTACAGGGATCCGCGCCCTACCGCACCAGGGTCGGTGCGGCGATGGTGGCGCGGGCATGGACCCAAGCCGTCGAATCCACGGAGGTGCGCGATGCATGAACTGCCGGTTGCGGTTTCGGTCAACGGCCGCGCCTACGACGGCGTCGTCGAGCCGCGTGTCACGCTCGCCGACTTCCTTCGCGAGAAGTGTGGACTGACCGGAACCCACCTCGGATGCGAGCACGGTGCGTGCGGCGCGTGCACGGTGCTGCTCGACGGTCAGGCGGTGCGGTCGTGCCTCATCTTCGCCGTCCAGGTGGACGGCCAGGAGGTGACCACCGTCGAGGGCATCGCGTCACCCGACGGCGAGCTGTCGCCCGTGCAGGCCGCCATGCGGGACTGCCATGGCCTGCAGTGTGGGTTCTGCACACCCGGCTTCGTCACGTCCATCACTGCGCTGCTGCGCGACAACCCGCAGCCCTCCGATGCGGAGATCCGTGAGGGCCTGTCCGGCAACTTCTGCCGCTGCACCGGCTATCAGGGCATCGTCAACGCCGTCCACCGCGCCGCGGAGACCATGCGAGGCTGATTTGCCAGCGGCTGGCCGACGTGCTCCGATGGCCATATCGGGTTTGCTGGCGTAATGTGGGCCCCTGCGTTGTCCGTGACAGGGGAGACAGATGAGATCGAAGAACATCGTGGCTGCAGTCGTCGTCGCCATGGCAATCGGAACGGGCCTGACCACCGTCACCGCCCCTGCGTACGCCGACTCTCAAGACGAGCAACTCGACCAGGCGTTCCTCAACGCGATTCGGGAGAAGGGCGTCCGGGTCGAGACCGACCGGTCCGCCATCGCCCTTGCCCACTCCACCTGCGACCTGCTGCACCGTGGCGGCACGGTCAACGAGGCGTTGCTCCACGTCAAGAACGCCACGAAGTGGTCGGTCGACGACGTGACCGCCTTCGCCGGGGTTGCCGTCTACGCGTACTGCCGCGACAAGACGCCGAAGTAGGCCTCAGCCGGAGGGGGTTCTCAACCAGCCGGCGTAGAAGTAGAGCATGGACATTGGATTCATCGGACTGGGCAACATGGGCGCCGGGATGGCCACCAGCCTGCTCGAGGCCGGACATCGCGTAACCGCCTACAACCGCTCGCAGGACAAGGTCGACGCGCTCGCCGCACGGGGCGCGCGGGCCGCCCGCACCGTCGCCGAGGCCTGCGGCGGTCCGGTCGTGGTCTCGATGCTCGCCAACGACGAGGCCGTCGAAGCCGTCACCTTCGGCGCAGACGGCATCCTCGCGACGCTGCCCGCCGACGCGGTCCACGTGTCCTGCTCGACGATCAGCGTGGCGCTCGCCACCCGCCTGAGCGCCGCCCATGCCGACGCCGGGCAGCGGTTCGTCGCGGCGCCGGTGTTCGGCAGGCCCGAAGCGGCCGCGGCCGCAAAGTTGTTCGTCGTGGCCGCCGCTGAAGACACTGTGCTGCAAGCGGTTTCACCGGTGTTCGACGCGATTGGCCAGCGCACGTTCGTGGTGTCCGACGACCCCAAGGCGGCCAGCCTGGTGAAGCTCAGCGGCAACTTCCTCATCGCCTCGGTGATCGAGTCGCTTGGTGAGGCGATGGCTCTGGTCGGCAAGGCCGGCGTCGACAAGTCGCAGTACCTCGAGTTGCTCACCTCGACACTGTTCGGGGCGCCCGTCTACCAGACCTACGGCGGCATGATCGCCCGCGAGGAGTTCGAACCGGCAGGGTTCGCGGCGACGCTCGGACTCAAGGACGTGCGATTGGCGTTGGCCGCCGGCGAGGATCTGCAAGTGCCGCTTCCGATTGCCAGCCTGCTGCGCGACCGCTTCCTCACCCTGTTGGCGCACGGCGGCGGGCAGTTGGACTGGTCGGCCGTCGGAGCCCTGAGCGCATGGGAGGCCGGTGGCAAGAGCCCCGTCGGTTGACCCACCACGCCACGCCAGCACCCGACGAGCGTGCGCTTCTGTTCGAAAATCGTTCGCGATCTCGCAATCTTGCTCACGTTCGGCGGCGGGAGCTAACCCACCACGCCGCGCAAGGCGTCGGCGCCGAACACCGGCTCCAGCATCGCCGACATATCGGGCCCGCGACGCAGGCCGTGGCCGCCATCGACATTGATCACCTGACCGGTGATCCAGCCGGACAGATCGCTGAGCAGGAACACCGCGGTGTTGGCGATGTCCTCGACCTCACCCGGCCGGGGCAATGGGGTGCAACTGGCGTAGTCGCCGCTGATCTCCGGCGAATCCAGAATGGGCGCAACCATATCCGTGCGAATGAGGCCCGGCCGGATGCAGTTGACCCGCACCCAAGACGCACCCAGCTCGTCGGCGGCCAGCATCATCAGGTGATCGAGTGCGGACTTACCGACGCCGTAGGCACCGAACCACCTGTGGGTGTTGCTCGCGGCGATGGACGAGATCCCGATGAACGAGCCGCCACCGCCGCGCACCAACTCACGGGCGCTGTGCTTGAGCACGTACATGCTGCCGTTGACGTTCAGATCGATGGTGCGCCGCCAGGCGTCGGAGTCGACCTGGGTGATCGGCCCGATGGTCTCCGACCCGCCAGCGCAGTGCACGACCCCGTGCAACTGGCCGTGCCACGCGGTGGTGGCCTCCACGACCGCGGCGACCTCGTCCTCGTTGGTCACGTCGGCAGGCTCGAAGAGCACCGAACCGGCACCGTCGCCCGCGCCTGCCTTGATCTCGTCCGCGGCGGCGGCCAGCCGATCGGCGTTGCGCCCCACGATCATCGCGTTGCCGCCCGCGGCTACCACCGCTGCCGCCACGCCCTTGCCGATCCCACTGCCACCGCCAGTGACGAGAATGGTCCGATCCGCCAACGAAAGCTGCACCGCTGCCCCTCCGAGTAGTTCGAATGATCACAAAACTGGAACACGTTCTCGTCATCGAACCACGCCCGACGCTCCCGCAAGGGCATTCCGCCCCCGACCGGCATTCAGCAACGCCACAGGGCGCTGGCAGACAGCTCACAGAATTGGCACAGGCGCACCATTCCGAGTGGTAATCGACCGATGTTTCGCCTACTCTCCGCGTATCCTCGGGGTGGTAATCGGCTGGCAATCAGCCGATTCCACGTCGAGTCGGTCAACACAACAGAAAGCGTGACGATGGCGACCCTTGAGTTCTCAGCACGACGACTGATCCTTGCAGGAGGGTTTGCCGTGGCAATCGCCGCGGCGCCTGCGGTCGCCGCCTTTACCGTTCCCGCCACTGCCGCACCGACCGTCGCCGCGTGCCCCAACGGCGAGACCGAGGACATCTACACCGGCGAGTGCACACCCGAGATGGTGCCCAATTCGCCTGAGTTCCAGTCCTCTCCGGGCGGACTGCCCTCCGTCGATGGCATTCCCTGCACGGGCGGCAACTCCGGCCAGTGCATCGGCCTCTCCGAGGAGGAGCAGTCGGCAGGCCCCATGCCGGTGCCGCATTCCTCGGTGAGCTCCAGCCCGTAATCCGCGGGCCTGGCACCGCTTAGATCACCACCTCGCTCGCCGCAAGTCGACGAGACCAGTTCTCAGGGAACTGGTGGAACCCATGCAGATTCCTTTCAGGTTCCATACAATCCTCCCGACGAGACGGTCAATTACGACAGAAAGCGTGACGATGGCGATCTACGAGATCTCAGCCCGACGACTGATCCTTGCCGGCGGATTCGCGCTTGCCGTCGCCGCGGCTCCCGCGGTTGCCGCGTTCGCCGTGCCGGCAAACACCGGCACATCGGTCGCCGCGTGCCCCGCGGGCGAGGAAGAGGACCTGTACACGGACATGTGCATCCCGCACACCGTCCCGAGCTCGCCCTCGCCCTTCACCACGTCCGCCGCCAACCCCGACATCCCGGAGATCAGCGGCGTGCCCTGCACCGGGCGCAACTCGGGCGAATGCATCGGCCTCGCCGAGGATGCACCCACGTTCGTGCAACCGGAATCGACCGTCGGCAGCAGCCCGACCGTGACCGGCAGCACGGGAAGCGTCGGCTAGTAACTTGGGCGGCGCTCCGGGTTACCCGGCGCGTCGCCTACAGTTGTCATATGCCTGCAAAATCTGATCCCGCCGAACTGGGCGACGTCGAACCATTGGCCGACAGCACTGCCCGGCAGGCCCGGCGCGTTGTTGCCGCCTACGCCACCGACGCAGACGAGTGCCGGGTGTTCCTGTCGATGCTGGGCATCGGGCCGGCGAAGATCGAAGCGTAGTGGCTGCTGGAGGCGGCCCGGACGGGAATCCGTCGGCTGACTCCGGGCACTCCGACTTCGTCGCGGAGGGCGTGTCCGACTTCGTTGTGGTGGCCAACCGGCTGCCCATCGACATGGAGCGTCTTCCCGACGGCTCCACGACGTTCAAGCGCAGCCCGGGCGGCTTGGTGACCGCGCTCGAGCCCCTGCTACGGCGTCGTCGGGGGGCGTGGATCGGGTGGCCGGGCATCACCGACGGCGACGAGGAGCCCATCTTCGAGGACGACCTCGAGATGCGCCCGGTGCGGCTGTCCGACGCCGACGTCGCCGACTACTACGAGGGCTTCTCGAACGCCACCCTGTGGCCGCTGTACCACGACATCATCGTCAAGCCGATCTACCACCGCACCTGGTGGGACCGGTACGTCGACGTCAACCGTAGGTTCGCCGAGGCCACCGCACGCGCCGCGGCGCCGGGCGCCACGATATGGGTCCAGGACTACCAGCTGCAGCTGGTGCCGAAGATGCTGCGGATGCTTCGGCCCGATCTGACCATCGGTTTCTTTCTGCACATCCCGTTCCCCCCGGTCGAGCTGTTCATGCAGATGCCGTGGCGGACCGAGATCATCGAGGGACTTCTCGGCGCCGACCTGATCGGCTTCCACCTGCCTGGCGGGGCGCAGAACTTCCTGATCCTGGCGCGCCGGCTGGTCGGTGCGAACACGTCGCGCGCCTCGGTCGGGGTGCGCTCCCGGTTGGGTGAAGTCCAGGTCGGCTTCCGCACCGTGAAGGTGGGCGCCTTCCCCATCTCGATCGACTCCGCCGAGCTCGACAGGAGGGCCCGCGATCGCGGGATCCGCCAACGGGCCCGCGAGATCCGCGCCGAGATGGGCAACCCGCGCAAGGTCCTGCTGGGCGTCGACCGGTTGGACTACACCAAGGGCATCGACGTCCGGCTGCGGGCATTCTCCGAACTGCTCGACGAAGGCCGCATCAACGCCGACGACACGGTGATGGTGCAGTTGGCCACGCCCAGCCGTGAGCGGGTCGAGAGCTACAAGGCGATGCGCGAGGACATCGAACGTCAGGTCGGCCACGTCAACGGCGAGTACGGCGAGGTCGGCCACCCGGTGCTGCATTACCTGCACCGGCCGATCCCCCGCGACGAGTTGATCGCCTTCTTCGTGGCCGCGGACGTCATGCTCGTCACGCCCCTGCGGGACGGCATGAACCTGGTCGCCAAGGAGTACGTCGCCTGCCGCAGCGATCTCGGTGGCGCGCTGGTCCTCAGCGAATTCACCGGCGCCGCAGCCGAATTGCGACAGGCCTACCTGACCAACCCGCATCACCTCAACGGCGTGAAGGACTCCATCGAGGCCGCGCTGACGCAGTCCCCCGAGGAAGGTCGACGACGCATGCGCGCGTTGCGCCGCCAGGTGCTCGCCCACGACGTCGACCGGTGGGCCCGCTCGTTCCTCGATGCGCTGGCCGCCACGCGCGACGCCGAGAACGGGTCCGACGTCAGAGAAGCTTGATGCCCCCGATGAGCCACTTGCCGTCGATCTTCTGATATTCGACGCGCAGGCGGCTTCCGTCGTAGACGGGTGTCTTGGACTTGTCGGTGACGGTGCGGTTCATGAACACCATCACGGACGCCGAATCGCGTTGCGCGGCCAGCATTCCCACCCCGACCACGTTCACCTGGCTGATCACCTGCCGGTCCCTGGCCTGCGGGATCACGTTCTTGGTCGTGTCGTCCTCGTATTGGCGACGGAACTCCGGTGTCATCAGGTTGTAGACCTCGGTGCGGCTGCGTTCCACCGTCTGGTAGTCGAAGCCCAGGACCATCGGGATCTGTTGTGCGGCAAGCGGAGGCAGTTCTTGGCGGGTCTGTTGTTCGGCCCGGATCTCGAAGCGGTTCCAGAACAGGTAGCCACCGGCGCCGCCGAGCGCGACCAGCGCGACGGCGAACAGCGCCCCGACGAGCGCGGCCAGCCTGGTGGTCCAGCGGCCCATCAGTTGCCCCCGTCCGGGTACTTGAGGTCGTAACCCGTCATGTGGCCGTTGTCGTCCTCGTGCACGATGACCCGCAGCCGGTAGGGCTGCGACGGCTTGTTCACGCCGTCCAAGTCGGACACCGTCACCCGCACCGACACCAGTACCGAGGCGTTGTTGGCCACCTCATCGATCTTCTCCAGCGCCGCACCGTTGATGACGGCCTCGGAGCTGGCCTGGGTGTCGCGGAAGATCGCCTTCAGATTGTCGACATTGCCTGCCTGGCTCATCATGTCGCGCAGCGGACCGCTGGTGCCGTTGACGAACCGGTTCACGCTCTCGTCGATGTTGTTCTGGTTGTAGCTGAACATGTTGACGACGGTCTGCGACGCGGTGTCGATGAACTGCTGCTGGCGCGCCTGATCGGCGTCGGCGGTGCGCTGCTGGGTGAGGAGCAGTGCCACCACGCCCGCGAGCAGAGCCACTAGCACTGCGGTGACGACCAGCCCGACGAGCGCGACCAGGCCGGCGTTGGGCCGACGGCGCGGCGGCGGTCCCATGGGGCGAGCGAGCCGCACCTTGACCGGGCTCGGGTTCTCGACCTTGACGCCTACGGACGCCGCTGTCTCGCCCGCCGCGGGTCCGGCCGCCCGAGAAGCGCGGCGGCGCCTGCGGGCGGCAGCCGTCGATTCCTGTTCAGTCATGCCTGCCTTGGATCCCTCATCAGGTCGACCCACGTCTCCGCAGTCGCAACCTTGTCCGTACCTCCGGCGTACACTCCCGTGCCCCCGGCGGGGTCGACGAACACACCGGTCCTCGAATCGTACGTCGTGCTCGCAGGCGCACCGGCGGCCTGCGGCAGCGGCACCCCTTCGGCGGGCAGCGGCGGCGCTTCCGGTGCGGGCGCCTCTGCGGGCAGCGGGCCCGGCGGTGGCGGCCCGGGTGGTGCCTGACGGCCGTACGGCGGGACGATCTGGTCCGGCGGGGCGTAGAACGGCCAGGGGGGTGGCTGGCCGTTGTCGTTGGGCGGCACAGGCAGCGGGAACGGCGCGTGCGGCGCGGGTCCTGGCCCGGGTGCTACGCCCGGCGGCAGCTGCACGACCGGCGGACCCGGATCGTAGTCGGCGTATGGCGGGATGTACGGAAACTTGTTGGGCGGAGTGATGTTTCGCCCCGGCGGCTCGTAGTGATTGTCTTCCCGTTGGTCCATCGGGGCGTCATACGGAATGGGCGGCCCGCGCCACGGGCTGGTGCCGATCGGTACGTAGCCGCGCGGATCGCGGCAGATCTGCACGGTCGGGGCACGCTTGCCTGGGAACTCCTGGCACGGGTAGTTACGCGCACCACGCACCACGGCGGGATCGTTCTGCGCGGTCTTGCAGTACAGGTCGTTCGGCAGGTCCCGCAGCGTGGTGTCGGCAGGCGAACGGATCAGCGGCGGAGGGATGAAGCCCGTCGAGCAGGGGGGCGGATCACCGAGGTCGACCTTGAAGTCCAGCTTGCCGCCCTCGTCGGTGGGCAGCCCGCCACCGACCGTGATCAATGCCGCCATCAGCGCCGGGAAGATCACCAGCGCCTGCTCGATCGACTTGTGATAGATCACGCCGATGCGGCCGAAGTTGGCCAGGTTGGCGGCCAGCATCGGGAACGTCGGCCGGATGCCGTCGAAGGTGGTGTTGGCGGCCTCGGTGGCGCCAGGCACGGTCTGCAGCACGTTGCGCAGTTGCGGATCGGCTCCTGCGGCCTCGGTGGTCAAGCGCGCCAGCCCGTCGGCTAGCGACTTGATGTCGTCGCCACTGCGGATCTGCGAGTCGAGGAACGGCCCGGCCTGGTCGATCAGCTGGGTGGTCTGCCCGTAGTTGGAGTTGGCCTCGTCCACCAGCAGGCGCGACGACTGGATCAGCCGCGACAGCTCGGGGCCGGATCCGTTGAACGCCTTGAACGTCTCGCGCAGCAGATCCTGAATCCGGCTGTCCCCGATGCTGCTGACCAGCTCGTCGGCCTTCGTCAGCAGTCCGGAGATGTCCTGACCGATCGCGGTGCGGTCGGTGCCGATGTCGGAACCGTCGCGCAGCATGTCGTTCGACGCGTCGGCCGGTGGCACCAGGTCCACGTACTGCTCGCCGACGGCCGACACGCTCTTCACCGTGGCCGTGACGTTCTGCGGCACGGGGGTATCGGAATTCAGGCGCATGTGCGCCACGACGCCGTCCTTGGACAGCCCCACCGACTCGACCCGACCGACGGTCACGCCGCGGTAGGTGACGTTCGCGTTCTCGTACAGGCCCCCGCCGGCAACGAAGTTCGCGGTGATGTTGTAGGAGCCGATGCCCATCGCCGACGGCACGTGCAGGTAGAACGCCGCCATGGCTCCGACGCAGAGCACGGTGACGAGCGCGAAGATCGACAATTGCAGGCGCGTAAGGCGGTCCAGCATTACGGGCTCCCCCCGTCGTGCTGCGTCGCCGTACCCGGCGGGATCTTGAACGGATCGGCCGCCTGGCCCGACAGATTCGACATCGCCCCGACGAGGAAGTCCGGCGGATTGATGACCTCGTCGAGGCGCTTCATGTTCGGATCGAAGCCCAGCGAGGTGGTGAGCACCGACTCGCCCAGGCGCCGAAGCGTCAGGTCGAACGTCACGAACACGTTGAGGTAGTCGCCGCGCACCGCGTTGCGCAGATACTTGTAGTGGAACGGGAACGTCGGCAGCAGCTCGAGATCCGAGATGAAGTCGTCGGCATTGTCGTTGAACGCCTTGATCACTGGATAGAGGTCCTTCAAGTCCGCCGCGAAGTCAGTCTTCGTCTCCGACAGCACGTGCGACGCGACGCCTGCGAACCTGCGTAGCGCGGTGAACGTGTCGACGATGTTGGTGCGGTTGTCGTTGAGCACCTTCAGTGCGGCAGGCAACGAGTCCAGGGTCCGGCCCAGGTTGTCCTTGCTGCGCGCCAGGATTCCCGCGAACCGGTTCAGTCCCTCTGCGGCGGCGATGATGTCGCCGGTCTGCTGGTCCAGCGAACCGGTGAGCTCGGCGAGCCGGGGAATCAGTTCTGCGAAGCTGCCGGCACGCCCCGCCACGGCGTTGTATGCCTCGTCGGTGATGTCCTGCAGCGCACCGAGATTGCCCTTGTTCACCACGACACCCAGCGAGGACAACACCTCTTCGGTGGTGGGGTACCGGCCGGTCTGACTCAGCGGGATGTTCGACCCGTCGACGAGCCTGCCCTGCCCCGACTGGTCAACCGGCGGAATGAGTTCCACGTGCTGCGAGCCGAGAAGTGACGTCTGCGCCACGGTCGCACGCGAATTCTGCGGAATGTTCACGTCTTCGTCCAGCGACAACTTCACCGCCGCATAGAACGTCCCGTCGGGCCGTTGCACCGCGTCGATGCCCGACACGCTGCCGACGGTGACGTCGTCGATCATGACCGGTGAGTTCTGCGGCAGCGTCGCGACGTCGGGAAGCTCGACGGTGATGCTGTAGGAACCACTTCCGTGCCCGGCCGTGCCCGGCATGTTCAGCGAGTTGAGGCCGCCGAACTGGCAGCCGGCCAGCAGCACCACCCCGGAGCCGAGAGCGAGCGCGTTCCTGGACTGCCGCAGGACGCGACGGCGCGCCGTGGTGGGGGTCATCCGCCCGCTCCTTCCGCAGGCAACGGTGGCGGGCCGGGCGCTGGGCCGGCCGGGGAGATCTGTCCGACCTCGGCGGGCGGCGGCAGGATGAGATCGCTCAGCATGCCGTCCGGGCCCGGGGTTGGGGGCGTCACGCCGGGAGCGGGCTGCCACTGCAGATACGGCACCGGGGTCTGCGCCTTGGCCTCGGTTTGCGGTGTGTCATAGATGATCTGGCCCTTGTACGCGGTGATGCTGTTGATCGGGTGGAACAACATGGGCGGGTAGTTCATCGCGATGCGCTTGAACACCGGACCCATGCGCTGCCGGCAGATCTCCGCGCGCTTGTAGTTGTCCGGGTTCGCGCCGGTGTCGAACGTGCCGCCGCAGATGAACTGCACCGGGTTCGAGAAGTTCGGCAGCGACAGCAGACCGCCGACGGTGCCTTGAGCCGGGTTGTAGATGTTGTAGAAGTTCGCCAAGCCATTCGGCGTGATGTGCAGGATCTGCTCGATGTCGTCACTGTGGTCGGTGAGGATCTGCGTGAAGTCGGCAAGCTTGCCGACCTGAGCGATGAGAGCCTCGTTGTTCTTGTTGAGGAAACCCTTTACGTCACCAAGAGCCTGGTTGAGCGTGCCCAGCGTGACGTCGAGATCCTTTGAGCTGTCGGCAAGTACCTGCGACACCGAGGCGACGTGGTTGGAGAACTGCACGATCTGCTCGTTGCTGTTGGACAGCGCGTTGACGAGCACCTGCAGGTTGCGCACGGTGCCGAACAGGTCGCTGCGCGAGTCGCCGAGGCGCCCTGCGGTCTGGGACAGCTCGCGCAACGCCTGGCGGAACGAGTCGCCATTGCCGTCGAACGTGTCCGCCGCCTGATTCACGAACTCGCTGAGCGGCCCCTGCAACGATCCCTGCTGCGGACCCAGCTGGGTGCTGAGCTGGGTGAGCTGTTCCTTGACCTCGTCCCACTCGACGGGCACGCCGGTGCGATCCAGCCCGATCTGTGCGCCGTCGGCCAGCACGGGGCCGCCGGTGTAGGCGGGGGTGAACTGAACGAACCTGGCCGACACCAGGTTTGGGGCGACGACGATGGCGCGGGCGTCGGCGGGCAACTTCACCCCGTCGCGCACGGTCATGGTGACCTGCACGTCGGACGCGCGAGGTTTGATCGAGTCGATGGTGCCGACGGGCACTCCGACCACCCGCACGTCGTCGCCCGGGTACAGGCCCACAGCGGACGGGAAGTAGGCCACCACCTCGTGCCCGCCACGCGACGGCCACACCGTGTACACACCGCCTGCCAGCACCACCACCAACAGGGCGGCCAGGATGATCCGGATCCACCGGGATCGACGCAACTTCGAATCGTCTTGTGTCATGGCGACTTCGGCCTAATGATCAGGCGCTCCGATATGTATCCGCGCAGCATGTCGGCGAGGCTGTCGGGCAGCTTGCCCGGCTGGAAGTAGGTGTCGAGCAGCACTTCGGACATCGTGGCCGGCGGCAGACCGTACAGGTTGATCTGGAAGCCGGGACCGGAGCCGACCACCTCGCCCAGCGCCGTCGCGTAGCCGGGGAGCCGCTTCAACGCCTCACCGATGTGCTCGCGGCGCTCGAGGAGGTTGTCCATGACCTTGTTCAAGTTCTCCAGCGCCGGACCGAATTCGCGTTGGTTGTCCGCAACGAAACCCGAGAGCTGACGCGACACGTCGTCGATGCCGGCGATGAGGTTGCTCAGCGCTTGGCGGCGTTCGTCGAGCGCGGCGAACAGCAGGTTGCCCTCGGTGATCAGCTGGTTCACCTGGCCCGACCGCTGCGCGAGCGTGTCGGACACGCGCTTGGCGTGGCCGAGAAGTTGTTCCAGCGCTTCGTCGCGGGCGTTCAGGCTGCGCGACAGGTTCGCCACGCCGTCGAGGGCGCCGCGCAGTTGCGGAGTGGCGTCGCGCAGGGTGTCGGTGAGCGTCTGCAGCGCCAGCTCGAACTTCGGCTTGTCCAGCTCGCTGGCGTTGCGGCCGAGATCCTGCAGCGCGGTGTTGAGCGTGTACGGAGTGGTGGTGCGGCCCAACGGAATCGTCGTCGACGTGCCGCTGCCGCCCGGCGTCACCGCCAGCGACTTCTGACCGAGCACGGTGTCGGTCTTGATCGCCACCAGCGACTGATCGCCGACTTTGATGCCGCGATCCACCGTGAACGTGACCCGTGCGGCGTCACCGGCGAGTTCGACCGACGACACCTGCCCGACCTTGATGCCGGACACGGCGACGTCGTTGCCTGGCGAAATGCCGCCCGCGTCGGTGAAATACGCCTGGTAGCTCTTGCCCTGCGGCCAGAACGGGAGCTTGGTGTAGCCGAACGACACCAGGACCAGGCACGCCACCAGGACGATGCCGAAGACCCCGGTGCGTACCGGGTTGCCGCTGTCCGGCCTAGCCATTCTCCGAGCACCTTCCCTTCGACGGATCTGGCGGGCCACCGAACGGGATCAGGATGTCACTGCCCGCGGGGCCGTTGATCTTCATCCGAATCGAGCAGTAGTAGATGTTGAAGAACGACCCGTACGCACCAAGTGCGTTGAGCCGCAGGTAGTTCTCGGCGAGCGGTTCGATGACCTTGTTGACGTCGCCCTTGCGCTCGTCGAGCCGCTGTGCCAGTGGCCGGACGTTCTCGAGGACGCCCTGCAGGGGGCGACGGCTGGTCTCCAACATCTCGGTCAGGTCGTTCTCGGCCGAGGCGAGCGGCGGGATGGCGCCCGCTATCGGGTCGCGGTTCTGGGCCAGTCCGGTGACGAGCTGCTCGAGCTGGTCAACGCTGGCGTCGAACTGCGCGCCCTTCTCGTCGACCGTGCCGAGCACCGTGTTGAGGTTGTTGATCACGTCGCCGATCAGCTGATCGCGCGCCGCGAGGTCCTGGGTGAACGATCCGGTGCTCGCCAGCAGATTGGACAGCGCGCCGCCCTGCCCCTGCAGCAGCTCGATGACCGCGTTGCTGACCTCGTTGACCTTGGTGCCGTCGAGGCCCTTCAATACCGGCTTCAAGCCGCCGAGCAGCGCGTCAAGGTCCAGCGCCGGCTGGGTGTTCTCCCTGGCAATGGTGCCGCCTGCGGGCAGCTTGCGCAGATCGCCTGGGCCAGAGGTGATTTCGAGGTACCGGTCGCCGACCAGGTTCTGGTACCGGACCACGGCCTTGCTCGACGTGTACAGCTGGTAGCGCTCATTGACGTCGAAGGTCACGTCAACGCTGTTGTCGGGATTGAGCTTCAAGCCCTTGACCGAGCCCACCGGGACCCCGGCGATCCGGACGTCCTGCCCCGACTTCAGCCGCGAGGCGTCGGAGAAGTTGGCGTGATAGGTGTTGCCCGACGCGAAGCGGAACTGCCCGAACACCACCACCAGGCCCGCCGCCACCAGCAGCATCACCACGGTGAAGACGATGACGCTGATCAGCGTGTTGCGTTCGCGATTCATCACCAATCATCCCGTTCCGCGTACGCCCCGTTGAACAGAAACTGCAGCGTCGACGGTGCGTCGAACTGCAACTCGGTGTTCGGCTGGTACGGAACGTACGCATTGTCGGTGACCAGGAAGGGCGAGTGGTACCACGATCCGCCGAACTGCTTGGACGGCACGTTCGGCAGGCCGCGGCAGTTCGGGCCGCCCGACGCGTTCACGTACGGCAGGCTCTCCGGGTAGGTGTACGCGGGGGCGCCCGGCAGGAAGTTCGACGCCACGAACAGGCCCGGCCGGATGCCGCCGATGATGGGTGCGAAGGTATCCAGCGCCTTCTTGGTTCCGGTGATGATGCAGCCGAGTTCTGGCGAATAGTCGCCTGCCACCTTCAGTGGCGCCCGCAGCCGTTGGATGGCGGCGATGTAGTCCTCTGCCGCGGGTTCCAGCGTCGCCGTGCCGTTGTTGGAAAGGCCGGTGGCGGCGAGCAAGGTGGCGTTCAGGTTGTCCTGTTCGTCGACGAGCGTGTTGCTGATGGTAGGCACGTTGTCGAAGACCGTCGCGAGGTCGGGCGCCGCGTCGGCGTAGATGTTGCCGACGACCGCCGTCTTCTGGAAGTCCTGCTGCAAGGTGGGCAGCTTCGGATTCAGTTGTTGGAGATAGTAATTCAGGCCGGCCATGGCGGCGCCGAGGTCGTCGCCGTTGCCGCGGAGACCCTCTCCGAGCGCCGTGATGGTCGCGTTGAGGTTGATCGGGTCGATCTTCTGCAACACGTCGGTCAGCGTCTGGAACAAGGTGTTGACCTCGAGCTGGACGTCCGAGGCGGCCACCTGCGCACCGGCCCGCAGCGAGTGCTCGGCAGGCGAATCGGGCGGAAGGAACTCCACCGCCTTGGCGCCGAACACCGTGGTGCCGCCGATGCGCACCTTGGCGTTGGACGGCACGTACGGCAGTTGGTTGCTGTCGATCGCCAGCGTCAGCTTGGCCTGATTGCCTGCGTACTCGATCTCCTTGACCCGGCCGATCTGGATGCCGCGGTACTTGACCTTGGCGTCGGTCTCCATCACCAGGCCGGCCCGCGGCGCGGTCACCGTGACGGTGTCGGTGGACGTGAAGGCCGCGGTATAGGAGAGGTAGGTGAACACGGTGGCGGCGAGCACCAGCACACCCAGAATCGCCGCAGCGATCCTGACGTGGCTGCGCTTGGCGTCACCGTTCGACATTCGTCCCTGCCTATCCGGAGAGGTTGAAGTTGCCGGAGGCGCCGTAGACGGCGAGGGAGATGAACAACGTGATCGTGACGACGACGATGAGCGACGTGCGTACGGCCTGGCCGACGGCGATGCCGACGCCCACCGGGCCGCCGGACGCGTTGTAGCCGTAATAGGTATGGACGAGCATTACCGCGATCGACATCACGATCGCCTGCAGGAACGACCACAGCAGGTCGGTCGGCACCAGGAAGGTGTTGAAGTAGTGGTCGTACAGCCCCGCCGACTGCCCGTTGATGAAGACGGTGGTGAAGCGCGCCGCGAAGAACGCGGCGAGCACCGACAGTGAGTACAGCGGGACGATCGCGATGAGGCCCGCGATGATCCGCGTCGACACCAGGTAGGACACCGAGTGCACGGCCATCGCCTCGACGGCGTCGATCTCCTCTGCCACCCGCATGGCGCCAAGTTGCGCGGTGGTGCCCGCGCCGATGGTCGCGGCGAGTGCGATGCCCGCGATCACGGGAGCGACGATGCGCACGTTGAGGAATGCCGACAGGAAGCCGGTCAGCGCCTCGATGCCGATGTTGCCGAGCGACGAATAGCCCTGCACGGCGATGACGCCGCCGGAGGCCAGCGTCAGGAATGCCGCGACGCCCACCGTGCCGCCGATCATCACCAGAGCGCCCGCGCCCATGGTCATCTCGGCGATGAGGCGGATCGTCTCCTTGCGGTAGCGGGTGATCGCGTTGGGGATGTAGCGCATCGACTCGCCGTAGAACAGCGCCTGTTCGCCGATGACGTCGACGGCCTTGGGCACGCCGCGGAAGAACCGGCGCAGGCGGAGTGTGGCGTCGTAACTCACGGGCAGCTCACCTGGCCAGCACCCGGACGCCGATCGCCGTGGCGATCACGTTGATGACGAACAGGCAGATGAACGCGTAGACCACGGTCTCGTTCACCGCGACGCCGACGCCCTTGGGGCCGCCCTTCACTGTCAGCCCGCGGTAGCAGCCGACGAGGCCCGCGACGACCCCGAACAACATGGCCTTCAAGAATGCGAGCATCAGCTCGCCGAGGCCGGTCAGGATCGTCAGGCCGTTGATGAACGCGCCGGGGTTCACGCCCTGCAGGAAGACCGAGAAGGCGTAACCACCGGACAGGCCGATCGCGCACACCAGCCCGTTGAGCAGCAGCGCCACGAACGTCGAGGCCAGCACGCGGGGCACGACCAGGCGCTGGATCGGGTCGA
Organism: uncultured Actinomycetota bacterium; assembly: GCA_963849055.1. Lineage (GTDB taxonomy): Bacteria > Actinomycetota > Actinomycetes > Mycobacteriales > Mycobacteriaceae > Mycobacterium. Next base: position 337,256 of record CAWKFI010000004.1, on the reverse strand, counting down.
TGCCGAGCACCCGCATGGCGTCGATCTCCTCGCGGATGGTGCGCGCACCAAGGTCGGCGCAGATCGCCGTGGCACCGGCGCCGGCGACCACCAACACCGTCACCACCGGGCCCAGCTGGGTGACCGTGCCGAACGCGGTACCCGCGCCGGACAGGTCGGCCGCGCCGAGCTCGCGAAGCAGGATGTTGAGCGTGAACGCCACCAGAACCGTGAACGGGATGGCGACCAGCAGGGTGGGAATCAGGGAGACGCGCGCGATCATCCAGGTCTGATCGAGGAACTCGCGGAACTGGAAGGGGCGCCGGAAGATCTTGACGAAGGTGTCCAGGGACATCTCGACGAACCCGCCCACGGCCCGGGCCGGAGCCGCAAGCTGTTCGATCAACCTCGGCTCCGTTCTTGGCACGGGGGTCGAACGGTCGTTTGGCGAAGAGTCCGGGACTACCGGTCCAAACGGCCTTCCCACCCAGGGTTAAGCGGTGCTCTTAGTGAGCCGGCTCATATTAACTAGAACAAGTTCGCAGTGTCAAAGAACCGCAAAATCCACCACTGCATGTGGATTCACGCTGGTCAGAGCAGGTGTGACGTAGGTCATTCTGAAACGTGTTCTACCTCTCTCACAGCATGACAATCAAGACTGTCAGTCTCGGGACTCCATCAGTCCCGTCGCCGAGAATCCGAGCTCGGGATCCCGGTCAGCAAAGTAGTCACGCAACGTTGCGTCGAGGTCGGCTGCGGCCCACGCATCGGACTCGGCGGTGAAGTGCTTTTCCGCCACGGGTGCCGCAACCAGCGTCACCGTCGGACCATAGACGATGAACAACTGCCCGTTGACCCCTTCGGCCGCCGGCGACGACAGGAACCGCACCAGCGTCACCACGTGCTCGGGTGACAAGCTGTCGATCCGACCGTCCTCCAGCTCCGGCGCGTCGCCGAACACGTCGGCGGTCATCGCCGTCCTGGCCCGTGGCGCGATGGCGTTGGCACACACGCCGTAGCGACCGAGCCCGCGAGCCGCCGACAAGGTCAGCGACGTGATGCCTGCCTTGGCCGCCCCGTAGTTCGCCTGCCCGACCGGCCCGGCGAGGCCGGCCTCGGACGAGGTGTTGACGATGCGGCCGTAGACCTTTCCGTCGTTGGCCTTGGCCTTGTCGCGCCAGTAGGTGGCGGCGTTGCGGGTGAGCAGGAAGTGGCCGCGCAGGTGCACGGCGATCACGGCGTCCCAGTCCTCGTCGGACATGTTGAACAGCATGCGATCGCGGGTGATCCCGGCGTTGTTGACCACGATGCTCAACCCGCCGAGGCCGTCTGCGGTCGACACCAGCTCGTCGGCGGTGCTGCGGGCGCTGATGTCACCCGCGACGGCGACGCCCTTGGCGCCCGCGGCGGCGATCTCGTCGAGGACGTCGGAACGGTCCAGCGCACCGCCGATGTCGTTGACGACCACCGTGGCGCCGGCCCGGGCCAGTCCGATGGCCTCGGCCCGGCCCAGACCTGCGGCCGCGCCCGTCACTACCGCGACCAGACCGGACAGATCAGTCGCAGCTGAGTTCGTAGTCAATTTATGAATACCTCTAGTCTTTGCGGATCAATGCAGCTCTTGGGCACTCGGCGATCGACTGCTCTGCCAATCCCTCTTGGTCGGCGGGCACCGGATCGGCCAGGACGACGGCGTAGTCCTCGTCGTCCAGATCGAACAGGTCCGGCGCGATACCCACGCACACGGCGTTTCCTTCACAGCGATCACGGTCTACTTCGACTCGCATGACTGTCTCCTCTCGGCCAGGTTCTGCTGGGCCGCCCTTGGTAAGGGGCCAGAATACGACCCCGCCAGCGGGATGCCACCCCAGACGCCACCTGGATTCCAAGACTAGAACGTGTTACAACCGGGGGTGTCGACGGGTACCCGCGGCACGATGACGGACCAGATAGGACGACGGCGATGCGGATCGGCTACAGCCCCGAACAGGAGGAGTTGCGCCGCGAGTTGCGCGCGTACTTCACCGGTCTGATGACCCCCGAGCGCGTGGAAGCGCTGAGCTCCTCGGAGGGCGAGGTCGGCAGCGGCAACGTGTACCGCGACACGGTCAAGCAGATGGCCGTCGACGGCTGGCTGACGTTGAGCTGGCCGGAGGAATTCGGTGGCCAGGGCCGCTCCCCCATGGATCAGCTGATCTTCACCGACGAAGCCGCCATCGCGGGCGCCCCGGTGCCGTTCCTGACCATCAACAGCGTCGCGCCGACGATCATGGCGTTCGGCACCGAGGAGCAGAAGAAGTTCTTCCTGCCCAAGATCGCGTCGGGTGATCTGCACTTCGCGATCGGCTACTCGGAGCCCGGCGCAGGCACGGACCTCGCCGCGCTGCGCACCACCGCGGTGCGCGACGGCGACGACTACGTGATCAACGGTCAGAAGATGTGGACCAGCCTCATCGCCTACGCCGACTACGTCTGGCTGGCGGTGCGGACCAACCCCGACGAGAAGAAGCATCGCGGCATCTCGATGCTCATCGTGCCCACCACCGCCGACGGCTTCTCCTGGACTCCTGTGCACACCATGGCCGGCGTCGACACCAGCGCCACCTACTACCAGGACGTCCGGGTCCCCACCTCCAGCCTGGTCGGCGAGGAGAACGGCGGCTGGAAGCTGGTCACCAACCAGCTGAACCACGAACGCGTCGCTCTGGTCTCGTCGCAGCCGATCTACGTGGCGCTCGACGGCGTCCGGGAGTGGGCGCAGAACACCAAGGACAGCCACGGCAGGCGCCTGATCGACTCGGAGTGGGTGCAGCTCAACCTCGCCCGCGTGCACGCCAAGGCCGAGGTGCTCAAGCTGATCAACTGGGAGCTGGCATCGGCTCAGGACGCCGCCCCGTCGCCCGCCGACGCGTCGGCCGCCAAGGTGTATGGCACCGAACTCGCGACGGAGGCGTACCGGCTGCTGATGGAGGTGCTCGGCACGGCGGCGACGCTGCGCTCCGACTCCCCCGGCGCGCTGCTGCGCGGCCGCGTTGAGCGGATGCACCGTTCGGCGCTGATCCTGACGTTCGGCGGCGGCACCAACGAGATTCAGCGCGACATCATCGGCATGGTCGCGCTCGGCCTGCCGCGCATCAACCGATAGGACGAACATGGACTTCACCACCACCGAGGCCGCGGGCGATCTGGGCCAGCTGACGCGCACGATCACCGATTCGGTGTGCACGCCCGAGCACCAGCGTGAGCTCGACAAGCTCGACGAACGCTTCGACCGCGGCCTGTGGTCCAAGCTGATCGACGCCGACATCCTGTCCACTGCCGCGCCGGAGTCGTTGGGCGGCGGCGGTTTCGGAGTCCTCGAGGAGACGGCGGTGCTGGTCGCGCTCGGCCGCCAGATCGCGGCGGTGCCGTATCTGGAGTCCGTCGTGCTGGCTGCCGGCGCCCTCGCCAAGTTCGGTTCCGAGGAGCTGCAACGGGACTGGGCGACGCCCGGGATCAAGGGCGAGAAGATCCTCACCGTCGCGCTCGACGGCGAGATGGGCCAAGGTCCGGTGCAAGCCCAGACACAGGGCTCCGGCTACCGACTGTCCGGCTCCCGCGCGCAGGTCTGCTACGGCCCGGTGGCCGACGCATACCTGGTGCCCGCCGAAACCGACTCGGGTGTCAAGGTATTCGTTGTCGCCGCGACCGACCCTGGTGTCACGGTCACCTCGTTGAACACCACCGGCCACGGCAGCGTCGGACACCTGGAGTTGCAGGGCGCCGACGTGGACGCCAACCGGATCGTCGGTGACGGCGAGGTGGTGAGCTGGCTGCTTACGCAGACTGCGTTGGGGCGCAGCGCCTTCCAGCTCGGCGTGCTGGAACGCGCACTGGAGCTGACCGCCGAATACGCCCGCGAACGCGAACAGTTCGGCAGGCCCATCGGCAGCTTCCAAGCCGTGGGCCAACGGCTCGCCGACGGTTACATCGACATCAAGGGTCTCCGGCTCACGGTGACGCAGGCGGCGTGGCGACTGGCCGAGGATCTGCCCGCAGACCTCGAGGTCGGCACGGCGGCGTTCTGGGCGGCCGAGGCGGGCCACCGGGTGGCGCACACCACGGTGCACGTGCACGGTGGCGTCGGCATCGACATGGATCATCCGGTGCACCGCTACTTCCTGGCCGCCAAGCAGACCGAGTTCGCGGTGGGCGGTGCCACCGGGCAGCTGCTGCGCATCGGCCGCGAGCTGGCCGAGACGCCGGCCTGACCGACTGCCGCAGGTGACCGCTCCACGCAACCCGACCGTCACCGATCTCCTGGTGCCGCTGGTCGACGTCACCGACCGCGGCGTGCACGACGAGCACGGGTTCGTCAGCTGGCACGACCACATCGCGGCAGCCGCGGAGTTGGCCGCCGCATTGACCGCCCGGCTCGATCTGGACCGGCCGCCGCACGTGGGCGTCCTCCTCGGCAACACCCCGTTCTTCTCCACCGTCCTGGTGGCGGCCGGGCTCACCGGTCTGGTGCCGGTGGGCCTGAACCCGACTCGCCGCGGCGACGCGCTGGCCCGCGACATCGCCCACGCGGACTGCCAATTGGTGTTGACCGACGATCCGCAATCGGTGGCCGGTGCGTTGCCCGACGGCGTCGGCTTGGTCGACGTCTCCGCCGCTGAGTGGGCAACGGAACTCGCCTCGCACCGCGGCGCACCGGTGACGTTCGCCGACCTCGGACCGGACGACCTCTACATGCTGATCTTCACGTCGGGCACCAGCGGCGAGCCCAAGGCGGTGCGCATCACGCACGACAAGGTGGCCTTCCCTGGCCGAATGCTCGCGGAACGGTTCGGACTGGGGCCGACGGATACCGCCTACCTGTCGATGCCGTTGTTCCACTCCAACGCGGTGATGGCCGGCTGGGCCGTCGCGGTGGCGGCGGGCGCCTCGATTGCGTTGCGGCGCAAGTTCTCCGCGTCCGGCTTCATGCCCGACGTCCGACGCTTTCGTGCCACGTACGCCAACTACGTCGGCAAGCCGCTGTCCTACATCCTCGCCACCCCGCCACGCGACGACGATGCCGACAATCCGCTGAGGTTCCTCTACGGAAACGAGGGGGCGCCACGCGATTTGGAGCGGTTCGCCCGTCGCTTCGGCGTGCTCGTGGTCGACGGATTCGGCTCCACCGAGGGCGGCGTGGCGATCGCCCGCACCCCGGACACCCCCGACGGCTCGTTGGGGCCGTTGACCGACGAGGTCGCGATCGTCGACGTCGACACCGGCGAGCCCTGTCCACCGGGCACGGTCGGCGAGCTGGTGAACCCCACCGGCCGCGGCTGGTTCCGCGGCTACTACCGCGACGAGGCCGCCGAAGCACAGCGGATGGCCGACGGCGTCTACCACACCGGTGACCTCGCCTACCGCGACGAGGACGGCTTCATCTACTTCGCAGGCCGGCTCGGCGACTGGATGCGCGTCGACGGCGAGAACCTCGGCACGGCGCCGATCGAGCGCATCCTGATGCGCTACCCCGACGTCGTCGAGGTCGCGGTCTACGCCATTCCCGATCCCGCCGTGGGTGATCGGGTGATGGCAGCGTTGGTGTTGCGCGAAGGTGCCGCGTTCGACGTCGGGAAGTTCGAGGCGTTCCTGGCCGAACAATCCGACCTCGGCCCCAAGCAGTGGCCGTCGTTCGTGCGGATCTGCGCCGCCCTGCCGCGCACCGAAACCTTCAAGGTGCTCAAGCGGACCCTCTCCGCAGAGGGCACCGAGTGCGCGGACCCGGTGCTGCCCGTGCGGCGGTAGCGTAGGAGGGGTGGGATACCGCGAATATTCGCCGCCCACCCCGCTGCGCGAACTCGTCGAAGTCGCGTGGGTGGTGGACGGTCCCGGCGATGCGGTGCGGGTATTGCCGGATGGATGCATGGACCTGATCCGGATGGACGGGCACGTCGTAGTGGCCGGGCCGGACACCACGGCGTCGATCACCCGGCGCGACGAGGAACCGTTCGTGGGCCTGCGCTTTCGGCCGGGAACGCTGCCCCGGCTTCTCGGCGTCCCCGCGGCCGTACTGCGTGACCAACGCGTCCCGCTCGACGCGCTGCGCCCGGTGCGGCCGCGCCGTCGACTGACCGAGGCGGTCGCCGATCTGGCCGCCGACCGGCCGCGGCGCGAGACCACCCCGTGGTCGATGCCGACACTGAGCCTCGTCACCTCCAGGCTGGCGGCCGGAGCGTCGGTGGCCGACGTGGCGGCCGAGGCCGGCTGGTCTGGGCGCACCCTGCAGCGCCAGTGTGGCGCCGTCTACGGCTACGGACCCGCCACATTGCGGCGCATCCTGCGCTTCCGGGAGGCGATACGGATGGTGCGCGACGGTAGGCCGTTCGCCGCCGTCGCGGCCGCCGCCGGATACTCCGACCAGCCGCACCTACACCGCGAGGTCCGCGAGTTGGCCGGAGTACCGCTGCGAACGCTGCTCGGGGATCAGGTTTGCAGCGTGGCGAACAGATCGACCCAGTTCCCGTCCGGGTCGGACACCGTCGCATAACGCATGCCCCACGGTGCGTCATAGGGTTTCAACGCCCCCTCGTGCCCTGCACCGGTGACCTTTTCGTACAGCGCATCGACCTGCGCCGGTGAGCCGACGCCGAGTGCCAGCGCGACGCGACCGGTGTGGTTCGAGGGCTCCCAATCCGGGTGCATGCCCGCGATGGTTTCGTCGGTGTCGAATGACAGCGTGTTGCCACCGGGCAGCTCGATGGCGACGTGCGGCGCGTCCCCATCGGGGATCGCCAGTCCGAGAAGGCGATAGAAGTCCAGCGACCGTTGCAGGTCCGAGGCAAAGACCTGGAACACCGCTGATGTCAGGTGAATGTCCATGATTCGACGTTAGGCCACCGGTGCGGCGTCGTCGTGAACGAATCGGACAACCTACGCTGACGCCATGGCGATCGACCCGTCGGCTGTCCTGCTCACCGGGCGGGTCGCCGTCGTCACCGGAGGGGGCGAGGGAATCGGCCGCGGGATCGCCGCCGGCCTGTCCGCATTCGGTGCGTCGGTGGCGATCTGGGAGCGCAACGAACAGACGTGCGGCGAGGCCGCCGACGCCGTTGGTGGCCTCGGCATCGTCACCGACGTCCGCGAACCCGAGCAGGTCGATGCGGCACTGGCACGCACCGTCGCCGAACTCGGACCCGTTTCGATCCTGGTCAACAACGCTGGCGGCACGTTTCCGTCACCGCTTCTCGAGACGTCGGAGAACGGCTGGGATGCGCTGTACCGGGCCAACCTTCGGCACGTGCTGTTGTGCACGCAACGCGCCGCGCGGGTGATGGTCGAACACGGCATCCGCGGCAGCATCGTCAACGTCACCTCGATCGAGGGCGCTCGGGCCGCGCCCGGCTATGCCGCGTACGCCGCCGCGAAGGCGGGCGTCATCAACTACACCCAGACCGCGGCACTCGAACTCGCTCCGCACGGCATCCGCGTCAACGCGCTGGCGCCCGACTTCACGCTGACCGAGGGACTGGCCCGGCTCGCGCCACCGGAGACGCTGGAACGCTCCGCCCGGATGGTCCCGCTCGGACGGGCCGGACACGTCGACGAGATGGCAGGCGCCGCAGTGTTCCTGGCCTCGGACCTGGCGGGCTACGTCACCGGCCAGACCATCCACGTCGACGGCGGCACGGCGGCCGCCGGTGGCTGGTATCCCCATCCCGACACCGGCGAATACACGCTGGGTCCCTCCTGAGCGGAGGCGGATCGAGCAAATCATCCTAGAACGCTCGAGATGATTTGCACCGCTTTCTCGTCGTCGAATTCGAGTAGATCTACTCATCCTGGCCATGGCGCGTTTTGGGTTACGCTTCGCTGCGGAAATGGGAGTCGATCTTGATTGCCTGTGGCGCCCGGGAACCAAACATCCAACTACAAGGAGTTAACTCATGAAGGCATCGGCGCTCACCGGTGTTGCCGCGGCGGTCACCGCCCTGGCCGTCGTTCTGTCCGGCTGCGGTTCGGACACCAAGACCGCAACATCCAGCAGTTCCAGCACCGAGACCTCGAAGACGTCGTCGAGCAAGTCGTCGACGTCGAAGAAGAAGCCCACCGTGGCACCTCGCGAGGAGGACGCTGCCGGCCCCAACCCGACGATCGCCAGCTACATCAAGGAAAACGGCATCACCGAAACCGCCGTCCACATGGGCGATCCCGGTGCACCCACGATCAACCTGCCCGTTCCCGAGGGTTGGGAGCCGGCCGGCGAGGACACCCCGGAGTGGGCCTTCGGTGCCATCGTCTACACCGGGCCAGAGAGCGCGGAGTACACCCCGAGCATCGTGGCGCTGGTGTCCAAGCTGACCGGTGACGTCGACCCACAGACGATCGTCGACCTGGCGCCCGGCGAGCTCAACAACCTGGCCGGGTACAAGCCGCTGAACGAGGGTGCCCCCAGCACACTCGGTGAGTACCCGGCCTACCAGCTGGGCGGGACGTGGGATTCCGACGGAGTCACCAAGATCGTCGCGCAGAAGACCGTCGTCATTCCTGCCGAAGACGGCCTCTTCGTCCTGCAGCTCAACGCCGACGGCCTTGAGGATCAGGCCGAACTGGTCGGTGCCGCCACCGACGTCATCGACTCGGATACCACGATCGAGCCCTGACACCTGACAGGTAAAGGCGCCGCCGAAGTGCTCAGCACTTCGGCGGCGCTTCTGCGTTCAGGCTTCCCGGATGCCGTCGAGGCGCTTGGATGCGGCGTCGAACCCTTCGACCAGTTCGGCGATGATGTCGGCGACCGGGCGAATCTCGTTCATCCGCCCGACGATCTGGCCGACGGGCATCGCGACCGTCGTCGGATCGGTTGATTCGCTCATCCGTTGGTGCGCCTCGCTGACGAGGATGTTCTGCAGCGGCATGGGCAGCGGTTCCGGTGCATCGTCGGCATCCCACGCCTCGGTCCAACGACTCTTGAGCAGCCGGGCCGGCTTGCCGGTGTAGATGCGGCGACGCACGGTGTCGCTGGAACTGGCCGCCAACAACGCCTGCTGGATCACCGACGTGCCTGCCTCGGTGCGCACGCCGAGGTCGTACTCCGCCGCCGTGAGGAACGCCGAGCCCATCCACACGCCTTGCGCGCCGAGCGCCAGCGCCGCGGCGACCTGTCGGCCGCTGCCGATCCCGCCTGCTGCCAACACCGCGGCCTTACCGCCAAGTGCGTCAACGACTTCCGGCACCAACACCATCGACGCGATCTCACCGGTGTGGCCGCCGGCCTCGTGGCCTTGGGCGATGACGATGTCGACACCGTTGTCGACGTGCCGTTGCGCGTGCTTCGCGCTGCCGGCGAGCGCGGCCACGGGGACACCGGCCGCATGAGCCTGGTCGATGACGTCCTTCGGAGGAGAGCCCAATGCGTTGGCGATCAACTTGATCGGATGCTTGAGCGCCACCTCGACGTGGCTGCGGGCGACGGAGTGCAGCCAGCCCAGTACGCCTTCGGAGCGTTCCTCGTCGTCGGGCAGCGGAGGCACGCCGAGGTCGGCGAGCGTCTTGGCGACGAAGTCCCGATGGGTCTGCGGGATCAGCTTGTTGATGTCCACACTGGTGCCCTCGGTGGGCACCTTGGCGGGCATGACGATGTCGACGCCGTACGGCTTGCCGTCGGTGTTCTCGTCCATCCAGCCCAACACGGCTTCGAGGTCGTCGGCGTCGTTGAACCGCACGCAGCCAAGCACGCCGAGACCGCCGGCCTTGCTGACCGCCGCCGCCACCTTCTCCGACGGGGTGAAGACGAAGATCGGGTATTGAATCCCGAAGCGGTCACACAGTTCGGTTCTCATCTATCTCCCCCGTCGCTTCGCTCGCCCCATCACGTCGTCGCCCCCGCATGATTCGCGTGCACGTCGTCGGCCGGCCGCTCCTCGGTGGTGTCCTTGGCCCAGCGGTAGTCGGGCTTGCCTGCCGGGGTCCGCTGAATCTCGTCGACCCACCAAACCTTGCGCGGCACTTTGTATCCCGCGATCTCCTGCCGCACGAAGGTGTCGAGCTCGGCCAGCGTCGGGTTGGTCGACGGGCGGCGGTGCACGACGGCAGCGACGCACTGGCCGAAGCGATCGTCGGGAACGCCGACCACCAGCGCGTCGAACACGTCCGGGTGGCCCTTGAGCGCGGCCTCGACTTCCTCGGGATAGATCTTCTCGCCACCGCTATTGATCGACTGCGAGCCGCGGCCCAGCATCGTGACGCTGCCGTCCGCCTCGACCTCGGCGTAGTCACCGGGGATCGAGTAGCGGACACCGTTGAAGGTTCGGAAGGTTTCGGCGGTCTTCTTCTCGTCCTTGTAGTAGCCGACGGGAATGTGGCCCTTCTTGGCGATGAGCCCCCGCACGCCCGAGCCCGGCTTCACCTCGTTGCCGTCCTCGTCGAGCACGACGGTCGTCTTGTCGATGGTGACCCGAGGACCGCCGGTGTGCGACTGGCCCTTTGCCACGATGCTGGTGCCGCCGAAGCCCGTCTCCGAGGAGCCGATCGAGTCGGTGATGATCCGGTTGGGCAGCAGTTCGAGGAACTTCTCCTTGATGCTGGTGGAGAACAGCGCGGCGGTGCTGGCGAGCAGGAACAGCGACGAGAGGTCGTAGTCCCTCCCCTTGGCCTGCGCAGCGATCAGCGCGTCCAGCAGTGGGCGCGCCATCGCGTCACCCGTGAAGAACAGCAGGTTCGCCTTGTTCTTCTCGCACGTCTCCCACACCTCGTCGGCGTTGAACTCCGGTGCGAGTACGACGGTGTGCCCGGCGAACAGTGCGCCCCAGGTGGCCGACTGCGTGGCGCCGTGAATCATCGGCGGGATCGGATAGCGGATCATCGGCGCGTTCGCCGCGGCCTGCTTGGCCAGGTCGTACTCGTCGGCGATCGGTTCGCCGGTCGCATAGTCGGTGCCGCCCAACAGCACCCGGTAGATGTCCTCGTGGCGCCACATCACGCCCTTGGGGAAGCCGGTGGTGCCGCCCGTGTAGAGCAGGTAGATGTCGTCGGCACTGCGCGCACCGAAGTCGCGTTCGGGTGCGCCCTTCTCGAGCGCCGAGGCAAACTCGACGCCGCCGTATTTGAGGTAGTCGTCAGCTGGCCCCTCTGTGCCGTCCTCGACGACGAGGATGGTCTTGACGTTCGGCGTCTCGGGCAGCACGTTGGCGACGCGGTCGGCATAGCGGCGCTCGTGCACCAGCGCGACCATGTCGGAGTTCTCGAACAGGTACTTCAGCTCGCCCTCGACGTAGCGGAAGTTGACGTTGACGAGGATCGCGCCTGCCTTGACGATGCCGAGCATCGCGATGACGATCTCGATGCGGTTGCGGCAGTACAGGCCGACCTTGTCGTCCTTCTTCACGCCCTGATCGACGAGGTAGTGGGCGAGGCGGTTGGCCTTGTCCTCCAACTCGGCGTAGGTGAGCTGTTCGTCGCCGCAGATGAGGGCAACACGGTCTGGCACGGCGTCGATGGCGTGCTCGGCAAGATCGGCAATGTTCAGGGCCACGGCACCTAAACTAGAACGTGTTACATTTCGAGACAAGTCTCCGGCGACAACGGCGAAAGGCGGACATCCGTGAGCGACCCCCAAAAAGGCCCCGACGCCCTCGTTGAGCAGCGCGGACACACTTTGATCGTGACGCTGAACCGACCGGAGTCCCGCAACGCGCTTTCGACCGAGATGCTCTCGATAATGGTCGATGCCTGGGACCGCGTCGACGAGGATCCGGAGATCCGGACGTGCATCCTCACCGGTGCCGGCGGCTACTTCTGCGCGGGCATGGACCTCAAGGCCGCGACCAAGGCGCCTCCGGGCGACTCCTTCAAGAGCGGCGCCTACGACCCGTCGCGCATCGACGGACTGCTCAAGGGTCGCAGGCTCACCAAGCCGCTGATCGCCGCCGTCGAGGGCCCGGCGATCGCCGGTGGCACCGAGATCCTGCAGGGCACCGACATCCGCATCGCCGGGGAGAGCGCCAAGTTCGGCATCTCCGAGGCGAAGTGGAGCCTGTACCCGATGGGTGGCTCTGCGGTGCGGCTGGTCCGCCAGATTCCGTACACGATCGCGTGCGATCTGCTGCTCACCGGACGCCACATCCAGGCCGCCGAAGCACTCGACATCGGGTTGATCGGCTACGTCGTGCCCGACGGCACTGCGCTGGAGAAGGCGCTCGAGATCGCCGAGGTGATCAACAACAACGGCCCGCTGGCCGTGCAGGCGATCCTGCGCTCCATCCGCGAGACCGAGGGCATGCACGAGAACGACGCCTTCAAGATCGACACCAAGATCGGTATCGAGGTGTTCCTGTCCGACGACGCGAAGGAAGGCCCGATGGCCTTCAAGGAGAAGCGGGCCCCCAACTTCCAGATGAAGTAGGGCTCCAGCCGTCGATCGTGGCCCGACTGTGCGTCTGACGAGGGTTTTCGCGAAATTTCCTCGTCACGTGCACAGTGGCCGCGCGTCGTTCTAGCCGAGCACCTTCTTCGTCGGGGTGAACACCACCGGCATGGCTTCCGGACCGCTGACGAAGTTGGCGGGCCGCAGCGGCACCACGGCGTCCTCGGCAAGCCGTAGGTCTGGCAACCGCTCGAGGATTCGACTGGTCATCATCGACAGCTCGAGGCGGGCCAGCTGGTTGCCGAGGCAGAAGTGCGATCCGAAGCCGAAGGCCAAGTGGCTGTTGGGATTTCGGTCGATACGGAAGCTCTCGGGATCGCCGAACACGGCTTCGTCGAAATTCGCCGACTCGAACATCAACATGATCTTCTCGCCTGCACGCAGCTCGGTGCCGTGGAACGTGGTGTCGGCGGTCAGGGTGCGGCACATGTTCTTCACCGGCGAGGTCCAGCGCAGCATCTCCTCGATGGCGCCCGGCAGCAGCTCGGGATTGGCGACCAGGGCCTCCCACTGATCCCGGTGGCGCAGTAGCTGTTCGGTGCCGCCGGACAGCGTGTGGCGGGTGGTCTCGTCACCACCGATGAGGATCAGCAGCGTCTCCATGACGATCTCGTCGTCGGACATCTTCTGACCCTCGACCTCGGCGTTGACGAGGATGGAGAACAGGTCTTCGGTGGGCTCGGCCCGCCGCTTCGCGATGGCGTCCATCGTGAACGCCGTGTACGCGGCGAACGCGTCCATCACCGCCTGGATGGTCAGCTCGTCGACGTGCGAGCTCAGCCCGCACACCAGGTCGTCGGACCACTTCAGCAGCGTGCCGCGGTCCTCGGGCAGCACGCCGAGCATGTCGCCGATCACCGCCATCGGCAACGGCGCGGCGATGTCGCGGACGAAGTCGGCCTCGCCGCGCTCGCATACCGCGTCGATCAACGTGTGACACAGCTCCGCGATCGACGGTTCCTTGTCCTTCACGCGCTTGCGGGTGAAGCCGGCGTTGACGAGCTTGCGGCGCAACAGATGTGCGGGATCGTCCATGTCGATCATGTACGGCATGCCGGGCTGGTCGGGGCGGATGCCGCCGGTCGAGCTGAACAACTCCGGGTTGCGTTCGGCGTCGAGCACCGCCTGGTAGCTGGCGGCCGCGGCGAGGCCGTTGCGATCGCGGAACACCGGCTGGTTCGCGCGCATCCAGCGGTACGCCTCGCGGGCTCCGCCGTCGGCGTAGAAGTTTCCGTCCGTCAGGTCGACGTCGGGCTTGGTCCCGGCCAGAACCCGTGTCACGAGATCTCCTTGGCGTCGGCGAAGGTCATCTCGACGTTGTCTGCCGAGCTCGAGATCATCGCGCGCTTGGGGAAGCCCAGTGCCGCAAGCTCCTTGGCGTACGGGTGTTCGCCGAGCCGAACGCGAGCGCCGCCAGGCCGATAGCGGACACCGGAAAGTCGCATCTCCCCGGCGGTTTCGCGCGTGACGCCGTCCAGATGCGAATACGTGGGATGAACCTGGGTCTTGGACGTGAAGGCCGACGGCACGGGCAGCCCGCGGCTGAAGTCCATGCCCACCGCGAACTGGCCGTCGATGGTGACGTCGAAGCCGAAGTGGCGGTCGTTGCGAATCGCGCTGGAAGTCCGCCATGACCTTCGGATAGCCCCAGATCGACCGCCCGGCCTCCAAGGTGAAGGCCTGGTCGACGGGAAGGTGGTGGATGAAGGCGCCCGCGGACTGCAGCGCCTTCAGGCCGCGTGCATGCGACCCCGGCGGATTCACCATGACGTTGGTGCCGTACTCGAGGTACTGGCCCAGGTCGCCGTCCACGTAGTGCATGAGCATCAGCACGACCACGGCCTTGGTCGGGCGGTACCGGCACACTTCCAGCCCGCTGTAGTCGATCATGCGCTGGGCAGCGTCGGCGTCGACCGAGAACATCGCCATGTGCTGAGACGCCTTGCGGATCCGCACCGGCATGGTGAGGACCGTGCCTGCGATGGTGTGCTGGGAAGTGGGGTGAGTCACACGCCAAATCTAGAACGCGTTCTAGACAATCTGCAAGAAGTGTCTACTCCGGACCTACACCAGGTCGGCCAGGTCGCGGATCTGCTCCGGCGAACGCGCACCGACCACCATCATCGTGACGCCCGCCGCCTCCCACGCCTTGACCTGCTCCTTGACGTAGTCGAGGTTGCCCACGATCGCCGAATCGTCGACGAGTTCGTCGGGGATGACCTTGGCCGCCTCGTCCTTGCGGTCGGTGCGGAACAGCTTCGTGACGTCGTCGACGACCTCCGAGTAACCCATCCGGCGGTAGACGTCGGCGTGGAAGTTGGTGTCCTCGGCGCCCATCCCGCCCATGTACAGCGCGAGGTGCGGCTTCATCAGCTCCATGATGGCTGGCCGGTCGTCGGTGACCACGACCTGCGCCGTCGCGCAGATTTCGAAGGTTTCGCGGGTACGGCGGGCGCCCGGGCGGGCGAACCCCTCGTCGAGCCACTCGTTGTACATGTCGGCGATCCGCGGCGAGTAGAAGATGGGCAGCCAGCCGTCGCAGATCTCCGCGGCGAGCGCGACGTTCTTCGGACCCTCGGCACCCAGCATGACCGGGATGTCGGCGCGCAGCGGATGGGTGATCGGCTTGAGGTTCTTGCCAAGCCCGGTGGTGCCGTCGCCGGTCAGCGGGAGTGGGTAGTGCGGCCCGTCGCTGTGCACGGGAGCTTCGCGGGCCCACACCTGACGCAGGATGTCGATGTACTCACGGGTGCGGGCCAGCGGCTTGGGGAACTTCGCGCCGTACCAGCCCTCGACGACCTGCGGACCGGATACGCCGAGGCCAAGGATGTGGCGGCCGCCCGAAAGGTGGTCCAGGGTCAGCGCCGCCATCGCACACGCGGTCGGCGTGCGGGCCGAGAGCTGGATGACCGACGTGCCCAGCCGCATCCGGGTGGTCTCCCGGCCCCACCACGCCAGCGGCGTGTAGGCGTCCGAGCCCCACGCCTCGGCGGTGAAGACGGTGTCGAACCCGGCCTCCTCGGCTGCGGCGACGAGTTCCGCATGGTCGGTGGGCGGCTTCGCGCCCCAGTAACCGAGCTGGAGTCCCAACTTCATGCCGACCAACCTCTCCGAGCCGTTAGACCCGTTCTTGCCTCGATTGTTAGAACCTGTTCTACTCGATGCCGTGAGCCCCAGCCAAAGCAGCCCGGTGCAGATCGATGACCACGAGCCGCCCCTTTCAGCTCCACTGAAGCTGTCATTCGACTACACCCGTTCAGTAGGTTCCGTCCTCAGCCGGTTCTTCACCGAACTGCGCGGTCGCCACGTCGTGGGCGTGCGCGGTTCGGACGGCCGTGTGCACGTGCCGCCTGCCGAGTTCGACCCCGTGACCTACGAGCCGTTGACGGAGATCGTACCGGTGGCCAGCGTCGGAACGGTGGTGTCGTGGACGTGGCAGCCGCAGCCGTTGGCGGGTCAGCCGCTGGACCGTCCGTTCGCGTGGGCGCTGATCAAACTCGACGGCGCCGACACCCCGCTGCTGCACGCGGTCGACGCGGGCTCGTCCGACGCCATCGCCACGGGAGCGCGCGTGCACGTGCACTGGGTCGACGAACCGGTTGGCGCGATCACCGACATCGCCTACTTCGCGCTCGGTGACACCCCCGAGGACGTGGCGGAGAGCACGGACGACCGGGACCCGGTGACACTGCTGGTCACCCCCAGCTCCATCGAAATTCAGCACACTGCATCGCTACCCGAGAGCACGTTCCTGCGAGGGCTCGAGGAGGGCAAGCTCGTCGGGGCCTACGCCATCCTGGACGGCGGCGAGAAGGGAAAGGTGTACTTCCCTGCGCGCGAGGCAGATCCGGCCACCGGCAAGCAACTCACGGAGTTCGTCGAGTTGCCGGACAAGGGGACGGTGACGACGTTCGCGATCATCAACATCCCGTTCGCCGGCCAGCGCATCAAGCCGCCCTACGTCGCGGCCTACGTGCTGCTCGACGGCGCCGACATCCCGTTCCTGCACCTGATTCTCGAGATCGACGCCGCCGACGTGCGGATGGGCATGCGGGTCGAGGCGGTGTGGCGGCCACGCGACGAGTGGGGCCTGGGAATCGACAACATCGAGTACTTCCGGCCTACGGGCGAACCGGACGCCGAGTACGACACCTACAAGCACCACCTGTGAGGCTGCGGATGAGCGCCTGCGCGAAGACCAGAGGATGGGATGTAGCACATGACTTTTCGTGACGTAGCCGTCGTGGGGTTCGCACACGCCCCACACGTCCGCCGCACCGAGGGCACCACCAACGGCGTCGAGATGCTGATGCCGTGCTTCGCCGAGATCTACGAAGACCTCGGCATCAAGCAGACCGACATCGGGTTCTGGTGCTCCGGCTCTGCCGACTACCTTGCCGGGCGGGCGTTTTCGTTCATCTCGGCGATCGACTCGATCGGCGCCGTACCGCCGATCAACGAGTCGCACGTCGAGATGGACGCCGCCTGGGCGCTGTACGAGGCCTACATCAAGCTGTTGACCGGTGAGGTCGACACCGCGCTGGTGTACGGGTTCGGCAAGTCGTCGGCAGGCACCCTGCGGCGCGTGCTGGCGATGCAGACCGACCCCTACACCGTCGCTCCCCTGTGGCCCGACTCCGTGTCGATGGCCGGACTGCAGGCCCGCTTCGGACTGGATTCCGGCAAGTGGACCGCCGAGCAGATGGCCCAAGTTGCACTGGACTCGTTCGCCGTCGCCGAGCGCACGGACTCGGAGAAGCCCGCCAAGAGCATCGATGAGCTGTTGAGCCGGCCGTACTTCGCCGACCCGCTCCGGCGCCACGACATCGCGCCGATCACCGACGGCGCGTCGGCGATCGTGCTCGCCGCTGGCGACAAGGCCCGCGAGCTGCGCGAGAACCCGGCCTGGATCACGGGTTTCGAGCATCGCATCGAAACCCCGGTACTGGGTGCACGGGACCTGACGACCTCGCCGTCCACCGCGGCGTCGGCGAAGGCCGCCACGGGCGGTGACACCGGCTCCATCGACGTCGCGGAGATCTACGCGCCGTTCACCCATCAGCACCTGATCCTCACCGAGGCCATCGGCCTTGGCGCATCGACGAAGGTGAACCCGTCCGGCGGCACGTTGGCTGCCAACCCGATGTTCTCCGCCGGGCTGGAGCGCATCGGCTTCGCCGCTCGGCACATCTTCGATGGCTCCGCGCGACGGGTACTGGCGCACGCCACCAGCGGCCCTGCGCTGCAACAGAACCTGGTTGCCGTCCTGGAAGGAAAGAACTGATGGCCGGAGCGAACGCCGCCGTCCTCGGCACCGGACAGACCAAGTACGTCGCCAAGCGCAAGGACGTGTCGATGAACGGCCTCGTCCGCGAGGCCATCGACAAGGCGCTGGCCGACTCGGGTTCGACGTTCGACGACATCGACGCCGTCGTCGTCGGCAAGGCGCCCGACTTCTTCGAGGGCGTCATGATGCCCGAGCTGTTCATGGCCGACGCGGTCGGCGCGACCGGCAAGCCGCTGATCCGGGTCCACACCGCCGGTTCCGTCGGCGGGTCGACCGCGGTCGTCGCCGCCAGCTTGGTGCAGTCGGGGAAGTACAAGCGCGTGCTGGCCATGGCATGGGAGAAGCAGTCGGAGTCGAACGCCATGTGGGCGTTGTCGATTCCGGTGCCCTTCACCAAGCCGGTCGGTGCGGGCGCCGGCGGTTACTTCGCGCCGCACGTGCGGTCCTACATTCGCCGCTCGGGCGCGCCGACGCACATCGGCGCCATGGTCGCGGTGAAGGACCGGCTCAACGGCGCCAAGAACCCGCTTGCCCACCTGCACCAGCCGGACATCACGCTGGAGAAGGTGATGGCATCGCAGATGCTGTGGGATCCGATCCGCTTCGACGAGACGTGCCCTTCCAGCGACGGTGCCTGCGCGTTGGTGATCGGCAACGAAGAGACCGCGGATGCCCGTGTGGCCGAAGGTCATCCGGTGGCTTGGATCCATGCCACCGCGTTGCGCACCGAGCCGTTGGCCTACTCCGGCCGCGACCAGGTGAACCCACAGGCAGGCCGTGACGCGGCTGCGGCGCTGTGGAAGGCAGCGCGGATCACCAGCCCGATCGACGAGATCGACGTCGCCGAGATCTACGTGCCGTTCTCCTGGTTCGAGCCGATGTGGTTGGAGAACCTGGGCTTCGCGGCCGAAGGCGAGGGCTGGAAGCTCACCGAGGCCGGTGAGACGGCGATCGGTGGCCGCATCCCGGTCAACGCGTCGGGTGGCGTGCTGTCCTCGAATCCCATTGGCGCGTCGGGCATGATCCGGTTCGCCGAGGCGGCGATCCAGGTGATGGGCAAGGCGGGCGACCACCAGGTCGAGGGCGCCCGCAAGGCACTCGGTCACGCGTACGGCGGTGGCTCGCAGTACTACTCGATGTGGGTCGTGTCCGCAGACAAGCCGAACCGATGATGGGCTGGCAACGATGACAGTGACGAACGCGCAAGCACCAGTGCACCTGGCCGGCAAGCGATCCCGCGAGGCGGCCATGGCGGGCGAGAAGGAAGCGTGGCTGGCGCTGTTCGCCGACGACGCCATCGTCGAGGATCCGATCGGCCCTTCGCACTTCGACCCCGACGGCAAGGGGCACCGTGGCAAGGAGGCCATCGCGGCGTTCTTCGACAAGGCGATCGCACCGAGCCAGCTGCAGTTCAACTTCGAGAAGACCTATCAGTGCGGCAACGAGGAAGCCAACGTCGGCACCATCGAGATCGTCGCGCAGGGCTTCCGCGTGACCGCGGAGGGCGTCTTCACCTACCGGGTCGACGACGAAGGCAAGATCGTCGCGCTGCGCGCGTACTGGGAGCTGGACCGCGCCGCCGCGAGCGCGACGCCCGTCTAGACCGGCTCGAGGCCGTCGCGGTAGCGCTGGGCCAGGTCCTGGTAAGCCGCCGGATTGGTGTTGACCCACATCTCGGCGCCAGTCCCGGCGATCGGACCGCGCACCTTGGCGGGCGAGCCGGCGGCGAACACCTCGTCGGGGATCTTCGTGCCTCCGACCACCAGCGAGTGCGCGCCGATCAGGCTGCGGCGTCCGATGATCGCGCCGTCGAGCACGGTCGCATGGTTGGCGATCACGGCTTCCTGGCCTACGTGCACGCCGTGGATGACGCAGCTGTGCGCGACGGTCGCGCCCGGCCCGATGTCGGTCGGGATGCCGGGCGGGGCGTGCAACACGCTGCAGTCCTGCACGTTGGCGCCCTCGCGGACGATGATGGGCGCGAAATCGGCACGGAGCACGGCGCCGAACCACACCGATGCGCCTGCCTCGACGTGCACGTCACCGATCAACGTGGCCGTCGGCGCGACGAACGCGCTCGCGTGTACGACCGGAGAACGTCCCTCGAACGAGAACAACGGCATGCACTAGATATACCGCAGGTAGACGCGCCAACATTGCGCAACGGGGGCCAAAAACTGTAACGTGTTCTAGTTAGAGACCCCAGGAACGGAAGGCCCACCGTGACTACGGAAACCGCAAGCGTCCGCGAGATCGACACCGGCACCCTGCCGGACCGGTTCGCGCGGGGCTGGCACTGCCTCGGCCCAGTGACCGACTACCAGGACGGCAAGCCGCACTCCGTCGAGGCGTTCGGCACCAAGCTGGTCGTGTTCGCCGACTCGCACGGTGATCTCAAGATCCTCGACGGCTACTGCAGGCACATGGGCGGTGACCTGTCGCAGGGCACGATCAAGGGCGACACGGTCGCCTGCCCGTTCCACGACTGGCGCTGGGGCGGCGACGGCAAGTGCAAGCTGGTGCCCTACGCCAAGCGCACCCCGCGGCTCGCCCGCACCCGGTCGTGGACCACCGACGTGCGCAGCGGCCTGCTATTCGTCTGGCACGACGTCGAGGGCAACCCGCCCCCGCCCGAGGTGCGCATCCCGGAGATCCCCGAGTACGCCACCGACGAGTGGACCGAGTGGCGGTGGAACTCGATCCTGATCGAGGGCGCGAACTGCCGCGAGATCATCGACAACGTCACCGACATGGCGCACTTCTTCTACATCCACTTCGGGCTGCCGACGTACTTCAAGAACGTCTTCGAGGGCCACGTCGCCTCGCAGTACCTGCACAACGTCGGGCGGCCGGACGTGAACGACCTGGGCACCTCGTACGGCGAGGCGCACCTGGATTCCGAGGCGTCGTACTTCGGGCCGTCGTTCATGATCAACTGGTTGCACAACAACTACGGCGGCTACAAGGCCGAGTCGATCCTGATCAACTGCCACTACCCCGTCACCCAGGACTCGTTCGTGCTGCAGTGGGGCGTCATCGTCGAGAAGCCCAAGGGCATGGACGAGAAGATGACCGAGAAGCTGTCGCGCGTGTTCACCGAAGGTGTCAGCAAGGGCTTCCTGCAGGACGTCGAGATCTGGAAGCACAAGACCCGCATCGACAATCCGCTGCTGGTCGAGGAGGACGGCGCGGTCTATCAGATGCGGCGCTGGTATCAGCAGTTCTACGTCGACGTCGCCGATGTCACCCCGGACATGACCGATCGCTTCGAGATCGAGGTCGACACCACGGCTGCGAACGAGAAGTGGCAGGTCGAGGTCGAAGAGAACCTCAAGCATCAGGCCGAAGAGAAGGAAGCTGCCGAGCAGGCGACATGACCGCGCACGACGAGCGGACGCAGACGCCAGACTCAGGCCCGATTGTCGGCACCCCCGACGTCGACCGGCTGGCTCGCTCGATGCTGCTTCTGCACGGCGCGCACGACGATGACGAACATCCCGTCGGCGACGGCCGAAGCACTGGTTCGTGGAGCAAGGCACCGGATTTCGCCGAGGATCCGCAACGCGCCGCGGCGGTGCGGGAGGCGACTGCCCGGGACCGGGAGCGCTACCTCAACGCGGGGCTGACGCCTGTCGACTGCCGGTTCTGCCACGTCACGGTCGCCGTCAAGAAGCTGGGACCGGGACATACTGCGGTGCAATGGAATTCGGAGGCGTCACAGCGGTGCGCGACGTTCGCCGAGATCCGCGCGAGCGGCGGTGACAGCAGCCGCAGCCCGTCCTGCCCGCGGCTCGCCGACAGCATCAAGCATGCAGTGGCGGAGGGTTGCCTCGACGAGGTGTCGACGGCCCCGTCCCCCGGCGATGGATAGCCTTCTCTACAGACCCTTGAACCGCTCCTTGACCTCTTCGGCCGTCAACCCGTAGTCCTCGAGCGAGTAGGTGTGCTTGGGCGTCCGCGGCCCCCTCTTGCTCTCTTCGTGGCTGGCCACGATCGCGGCGCGGCTGGCGTCGGTCAACTCGATGCCGAAGTGCGAGTAGATGCCCTCGACGGCCCGTAGCGGATCGGCGATGAACTCGAAGTAGTCGAGATCGTAGAACTGGGCCTGATCGTGTTTGGTGCGTTCGGCGTTGAACAGCTCGAGGCCGCGCGACCACGTCTCCATCTCGTCGTGCCCGATCACGTCGCCCTTGAAGGTGTTCGACCAACCCTCGGTCGTGTGATGGGCCAGCGAGCACATCGACGCCATGATGGTCTCCACCGGCCGGTGGCATTGCACCACCAGCGCATCGGGGTACGCCGCGAACAATGCGTCCAGCGCGAACAGGTGGCTGGGATTCTTGAGTACCCAACGCTTATCCGCGTCGTTGAGACCGATCAGCTGGAGGTTCTTGCGGTGTCGCTGATAGGACTTCGTCCAGTCCTGCTTGGCGAGCCACTGCGAATACGTGGGCAGGTGGGCGAGCGTCTCGTACGACACCGAATGCAATGACTGGCGCAACAGCTGCCAGCACTCCTCGACCTCGTCGGCGGTCATGTAGTGCAGGCCGGTGTAGTCCGGGTCCTCTTCGTGCGCCTTGGCGAACTGAGCATCGAGCTGCGCGAAAACCGGGTTTTCCGACCATGTTTCGCGAGGCGGACGCGGTTGCGGGAACTCGGCCAGCCACAGCTCGAGGCCCTGATGCGACGGATCCGCCGTGAGCAGCCGATGGATGAGGGTGGTGCCGGTGCGCGGCAGCCCGGTGACGAAGATCGGCCGTTCGATCTTGACGTCGGCGTGCTGGGGATACTGTTTGAACGCCGCCTCGGACACCAGCCGTGCCACCAGCGCATTGCGGACGAAGAAGCGATTCATCTTGCTGCCGAGTTCCGTGAGGTCGGCGTCGCGCCGATAGGACTCGAGCAGCACGCCGAGCGCCTCACGGTAGTTGTCGTCATCGCTGCCGAAGTCGTCGAGGCCGCAGGCCTTGGTGGCCGAGGCGTGTAGATCCTCGACGGTGCCGACATCCGTGCGGGTTGTCATCAGGCCTTGTACTCCCCGCAGTTCACGTCCAGGGTCTGACCGGTGATGCCGCTGGACAGGTCACTGGCCATGAACAGGATCGCGGAGGCCACCTCGTCCTCGGTGGGCAGCCGCTTCAGATCGGAGGCGGAGGCGGTGGACTTGTAGATCTCGTCGACGGTGGTGCCGTACTTGCCGGCCTGATGGTTGAAGTAGCTTTCCAACGTTTCGCCCCAGATGTAACCGGGCAGAATCGAATTCACACGAATGCCCTGCTCACCCAGTTCGGTCGCCAACGATTGCGACATCGCCAGCAGTGCCGATTTGGCGATCTTGTAGGCGCCGTACTTGGCCTGCGAATGCCGGACCACCATCGAGTTCACGTTGACCACCGAACCCTTGGCCTCGGCGAGCGCAGGCGTGAAGCCCTGGGTCAGCCGCAATGCGCCGAAGACCGTCAGGTCGATG
Organism: uncultured Actinomycetota bacterium; assembly: GCA_963849055.1. Classification (GTDB taxonomy): domain Bacteria; phylum Actinomycetota; class Actinomycetes; order Mycobacteriales; family Mycobacteriaceae; genus Mycobacterium. The sequence goes on along the minus strand of CAWKFI010000004.1, from coordinate 314,120 downwards.
GCCTCGCGGATGTGATCGAACGTGGTGTTGGCCAACGGTTTCATGGATGGAACGCGGAAGGCGTTGTTGATCAACACGTCGATCTTCCCGTACGCCTTGAGCGATTCGGCGACCAGGTTGTCGACCTGCTCCTCGTCGGTGATGTCGGTACCGACGGACACCGCGCGCCTGCCCATGTCGGTGACCTGCTTGGCCACGTCCTCGAGACGTTCGACCGTGCGCGCCGCCAACACCAGATCTGCCCCGGCGTCGGCACATCGGCGTGCCAGCGTGGTGCCGAGCCCGGGTCCGAGGCCGCTGATCACCACCACCTTGCCTTCGAGCAATCCGGCCATCGCTAACCCACCATCCTGTCGCCAATTTGCTTCTGGCGTAGCGCGATACGCGCCCGCCAGTCCTGCTCGGAGATCTTGTTCGACTCGTAGTAGGGCAGCGCGGCGGCCACCTGATCGATGTCGAGGAGTTCGACGGTCGGACCGTCGGCCTCGGTGAGTTCTCGCGACACCCGCTGCCAGCGGAACTGCAGGAAGCCCCTTCGATGCCCGAGGGTCTCCACCCAGTTCGTCACGCCGGGATTCTGATCGGACACCACGATGCGGATCTTGCCGTCCGGATCCGCTTGCGCCTGCGTGCCGTTCAGCGACGTCTGGTGATTGATGTAGTCCAGCGAGATGTACCACAGGCTGCCGAGCTGGAAGCCGAGGTAGGGCGCGTCGGTGACGGGCAGGGTGATGACCAGCGCCTGATCCGGCGTCAGGTCGAACTGTCCGGCCGACGAGTACTGGGTGGCAAGCCCACCGGGCGTCAGCCGGGGCGGAACCATCGTGTTGGGCGGGCCGTCGGTGTAGTACCACTGCGGGAACTGCAGCCACGTCTTGATCCGCTGGACGAGCTGCTTACCCGCTACGGCGTAACGCTTTTCGATCAGTTCACGGGTCAGCGGCGGTGGCGCGGTCCCCGCGGTGTCCGTGCGGGCGATCGCGAACGAGCCACGCTGCGCCGACCAGTCGTTGTACACCTCGCGGATGACGAGCTGGGACGGACCGGGCGGCGTGAACCGCCATTCGAAGGTGCCGTCCGCGGCGATGTCGAGCTTGCGGTCGTCGAACGCCGTCTCGCTGTCGGGCACGTTGTCGTCGGTGTAGTCCCCGCCGAGAAGCTGAAAGCTCACGTCGGTGGTGGTGCCGCGGCGGCCCGTGACGACGTATTCGTGGCCGGGTTGCACCCGCGTGCCGAAGTACATCGTGTCCGGATTGTCCAGACCCATCTTGGTGAACGGGCCCGTGCCGCTGTGCAGGAACGGATGGTCGCGGTCGTAGTCGAATGCGACGTGCGTGCACGCCGCGACGCAACCGGCGAGGTATTGCAGTCCCTCGAGGAGGTCGGCCTCGGATTCGATGAAGGGCGCGGCAGCGACCAGACTTTCGGCCTCGGCAATCGCCTCGGCCAACGGCGTTGAGAACATCGGTGTTCGCCCTTCGCGGTTCAGTATTGGACCGGGGTGGTAGACATTTCGATATTGACACTAGAACGCGTTCTAGTTTTCGTCAACGCACGAGCTAGACTTCGCGTTCCATATCTGTAACAGATGGGTACAATTCTGCAATGACGAGCACCGAGTCGTCCCGTCGGACGTCGCCGCCCACCGAGCGCGTGGTGGCGGTGCTCGACTTCCTGGCGCGGCACCCGAACGACCGCTTCGGGGTATCGGATCTGGCCCGGCGCCTCGGTCTGAGCAAGCCCACCTGTCTCGGTATCGTGAGCACGCTCGCCGCGGCCGACTATCTGGTGCGTGACGGTCAGGACAAGACGTATCGGCTTGGGCCGGCACTGATCTCGCTCGGCCACACTGCGCAGGAGTCGATGCGGGTGAACCCCGCTGCGCGCGAGCAGTTGCGGCGGCTCTCGTCGACCTTCGCCACCACCGCCGCACTGTCGGCGGTCATCGACGACCGCATCACGCTGCTGGAACTGGTCGGGCCGCCGGGTGCGGACGTCGGCGTCCGAGTCGGTCAGAGCTATCCGTTCGCCCCGCCCGTGGGCTTGATGTTCGTCCTCTGGGACGACGAAGCGCTGCGGGGCTGGTTGCGCAAGGAGCCGACGATCCCGCTGCGCACCGACACCGACCGGTTGGACCGCGTGATCGCCGAATGCCGCGCGTCGGGGTACCTGGTGGAGCGGCTGACACCGGGCGGGCGGCGGCTCTACGCACTGATGGCGGGCATGTCGAGCGCGCTGCCCGACGAACTGCGGGCGCTACTCGGCGAACTGGTGTCCGACATCGGTGAGCGGGTCTACCTGCGCAGTGAGGCCTCCGCACGGCAACGCCATGATGTCAGCGTCATCTCGGCGCCGGTCTTCGATCACCACCGACGCCAGGCGATGGTGGTGTCGCTGCAGATCGGCCGGGCGATCACGGACGGCGAGATCACCAGGTGTGCGCGCGGCCTGGTGGCGACCGCCGACGCACTGACGGCCAGCTTTGGGCGGGCTCAAGCCGGACCGACCGAAGCGCTAAGGGCGTGTCGAACAATTCCCCAGCACCTTCACGGGCGCAGACTCGAACTCGGGACCTGCGGGCGCCCCTACGGCAGGCACTCCCTGCTAACACGAACAGGACTGCAAATCAGCCTCGACGCCGCAGCCAAGAAGGTGGTGGCGCTTGACCGCGACCATCGCCCAGGCCAATCGAACGGCCACCGACCCAACCAACTTTGAATAGGCAGCTCAGAATCAGGAAACACTCTAAGCAAATGCCGGCGCACATGATATGACTCACATAACCTGCAAGCGGGTCTCCCTAGGGCGACGGGGGTAACGGCGATGTCTGTGCGGCGATTTCAGCACCGGGCGGGCAACATTGAGTGGTATTGCGAACGGCGAGGTGAGGGGCCACCCGTCGTGTTGGTGCCTTCCGGCGAAGGCGATTGCGCGTCGTTTGACCGGGTGGCGCATCAACTCGCCAATGACTTCACCGTACTTACCTTCGACACTCCTGGTTTCTCTCGAAGCCTCGTCCGAAGCGCAGACGATGTGGCGGTACCAAAGCTTGCCGATCAGATCGCCTGCCTCGTCAAGTCTTTGGAGATCGCCCCTGCCGCCTTCTACGGATGCAGTTCCGGCGGCTTCGCAGTACTGGACCTCGCGGTCCGGCATGGTGACCTCGTCCGCAACGCCATCGTCCATGAAGTGGCAATGCCTGGGGCCGCCGCGCTACTTGCCGACCTCACGTCTTTGGATGATGCCGCCATCGTCGAACGCTGCCAATTTCTGTTCGCACACATGATGAACGACGATGTCGCCGCCTGGGAAGCACTCGGCGACGAGTACCACGCGCGACTAACCAAGAACTACGTGACATGGGTCCGCCGATACGTCGCGCCAGCCCCGCCCCCGCCGCACACACCAGAAGACCTCGCCGGCAAGCCAATCACCTGGACAATCGGAGGTCTCACCCCTGCCATCACCTTTCTCGACAACGTCGTGCTCGCGGTCAAGTCCGGCTGCCCCATCGGTCCGCTAATGTGCAAACACTTCCCCCAGGTCAGCGCGCCCGAGATGCTGGCTGCGCATATTCGGGAAAATGTGGCTGATGTAGTCCGGTGAATGCGCCGAATGCGGGAAGGTCGATCGGGAGATGACGTTGGCCGATCGGGTGTTTCGCTGCGGGTGCGGGCTAACGCCGACAGTGACACAAACGCGGCAGGCCGCACCCGCTGCGAGCAGTCCCGGCGACCCCCTGTGGTGGCCACTGGAGCTATCCGGGATCAGCTGGTGGCCGCCAGCGCGAACGGCAACACGTCCGGCGCACCGGCGGCCCGCACGACGCGGGCCGCCATCGTCAACGTCCAGCCGGTGTCGGTGACGTCGTCGACCAACAGCACCGGGCCACCCGCCGAGCCGATCACCTCCGGATCCGGCGGCAGCCACGACCCCTCCAGCGCCGCCACCCGATAGGCCGAGTTCGCCGCCGTCACGGGCCTGCGTTCGGGCGAATATTCCAGCCGGCCGAGGTCGGTCAACCGGCCCAGCCGCGCGAGCTCGCGCGCCAGCGACGAGATCAGCAGCGGGTGCCGGTCCGAGTCCATCGCCAGCACCGCGGTGGGCCGGGTCTGCCAGTCCCACGACGCCAACACCTTCACGGCCGCCTGCACGACGTCCTCGGAGACCTCACCGTCGGGTTCGTCGAGCAGACGTCGCAACCGGGCTCCCCAGCCCAGGTCGGTGAGCCTGCCGATGACGCGGCCGGGTGCGGGGCCGTCGGCGATGCGCCCGCTGAGCTTCACGCCGAGCTTGCCGAGGCCCGACGGCCACTGCTTGCGGGGCGTGATCTCCACGCCGGGACGCATCAACCGCGCGCGGGTGTCCTCGGCGGCGGTCGCGTCGACAGCCGCGTCGTAGCGCGATCCCGCGCAGTTGTCGCAGCGCCCGCAGCGCTCGCCTTCGCGGAGTTCGGGATCGTCGAGTTGGCCGCGCAGGAAGGCCATCCGGCAGGCGTCGGTGGCCTGATAGTCGAGCATCGCCTGCTGTTCGCGCTTGCGGGCTTCGTCGAGCTTGCGGTACCGCGCCTCGTCGTACTCCCACGGTTCCCCGGTACCCACCCAACCGCCCTTCACGCGACGCACGGCGCCGTCGACGTCGAGCACCTTGAGCACCATCTCCAGCCGGGTCCTGCCCAGGTCGACGAGCGGCTCCAGTGCAGGCGTCGACTGCGGGCGGTCGGGTTCGAGCGCGCGAATGACGTTGCGCACCATGGACTCTGACGGGAATGCGACGGAAGAGAAGTAGCGCCAGACATCCTGGTCCTCGTGGCCGGGCAGCAACACCACCTCGGCGCTGGCCGTCGACCGGCCGGCACGACCGACCTGCTGGTAGTACGCGATCGGTGAGGACGGCGCCCCGAGGTGGACGACGAAGCCGAGGTCCGGCTTGTCGAATCCCATCCCGAGTGCCGACGTGGCGATCAGCGCCTTGACCCGGTTGGCGAGGAGGTCGGTCTCGAGTTGTTCGCGTTCGGCCGTCTCGGTCGAACCGGTGTACGCCGCCACCGGGTGGCCCTGCTCGCGCAGCAGCGCCGCGACGTCGTGCGCCTGCGCGACGGTGAGCGTGTACACGATGCCCGACCCGGGAAGCGAATCAATATGTGCCGCAAGCCATGCCGCGCGCTGCGCCGGGTTTCCCGCCTTCACCACCGACAGTCGCAGCGACTCGCGGTCCAGCCCGCCGCGCAGCACGAGCGTGTCCTGTCCCCCGACGCCCAGCTGACTCGCGACGTCGTCGACCACGCGGTCGTTGGCGGTCGCCGTCGTCGCGAGCACCGGAACGTTGGTACCCAGCTCGGCGATCAGCGTCCGGATGCGGCGGTAGTCGGGCCGGAAGTCGTGCCCCCAGTCCGACACGCAGTGCGCCTCGTCGACCACGACGAGTCCGGCGTCGTGGGCAAGCGCGGGCAGCACCTGGTCGCGAAAGTCGGGATTGTTGAGCCGTTCCGGACTGACCAGCAACACGTCGAGTTCACCGCCGCGCACCCGCGCGTGGATCTCGTCCCAGTCGGTGACGTTGCTCGAGTTGATGGTCGCGGCATGGACGCCGGCGCGATCGGCGGCAGCCACCTGGTTGCGCATCAGCGCCAGCAGCGGCGACACGATGACCGTGGGCCCGTGCCCGGTTTCCCGCAGCAGCTTTGCGGCGATGAAGTAGACCGCCGACTTGCCCCACCCGGTGCGTTGCACGACGAGCGCGCGACGGCGCTGTACTACGAGCGCCTCGATCGCGACCCACTGGTCGTCACGCAACACCGCCTGTGGTCCGGCCAGCTGTTCGAGGATCGCTTGCGCCTGTTCGCGGGTTGCCATCACGGGCGAGCGAAGCGACGGGGGGAAATCATGAGGCCATCGTGTCAGTGCGCGCTGACAGTCCGGCGGGCAGTCCGCAAGCGGCTCCAGCGAAGCGACCGGGGAATTAGACCTAGTACGCGTAGGTGTTCGCGGGTTTGTCGATCCGGGTCACGTTCTCGACGGCCATCGTCGGGATGAAGCCGTCACTGGCCTGCGCCGAGCCCGGCACGATCTGGCCCTGAATCCGCAGCCAGGTGTCCTCGGGAAAGCCGGCCGCGGCCTCGACGCCGGCACCGGTCAGGTGCACGCGGGCCAGTTGCGCGTCGGCCGCGCAGCAGACGATGACGACGCGGCCGAGATCGACGCCCTCGGCGTGGTGCAGCGTGAAACCGGACAGGGTGATCGACCGGCCGTCCAATGAGTTGGCGGAATCGGCGGCGGCGCGCATCACGGCCTCGGGCAGCGACACCGACGGCGCGGGACCAGGTGGCAGCGGCGGAAACGGCCGACGTTGCGGCGCGGACACGGCCGCCTGCGGACTGGCGCCGCTGGCGTTCAGCGGTGGCGGAACCACGAACGCGACCATGGCGATCGGGATGAGCAGCAGCCACGTCAGCCACGTCCGATGCCGGTGGCCGTGCTCGCCGTCGCCGCGGGCCGCGTGCCGAAGATCGCGGACGACGGCCGCCAAACCGAGCGCGACGAGGACCACCGCGGCCAGGATCAACCACGGCAGCAGTCCGGGCTTCACGTAGTTGAGGTAGGTCCCCTTGACGAGCATCACCGCGGTGCTGAGCCCGACCAGCAGGAGGACGACGTTCTGCGTGCCCCGCGTCATCGGCCGCCGCCCAGAATCGCCAGCCCGACGACCGTCGCGATGACCGTGGCCACCACGAACGTGGCCGGACCGAAGCGCACCGCGAACCGGCGCCCGAACATGCCTGCCTGCATCGCCGACAGTTTCACGTCGAAGGCGGGGCCGACGACCAGGAACACCAACCGCGGGACCAGTGGAAGCATCGTCATGCTGGCGGCGACGAATGCGTCGGCCTCCGAGCAGAGCGCCAGCACGACCGCCAGCACGGCCATCACCAGGACGCCGACGAGGAGGTTGCCTGCGAGGTGGTCGTAGACCCAAGCGGGCACCAGGACGTGCAACGCCGCAGCCGCGGCGGCACCCACCACCAGGTAGGACGCGGCCTGTAGGAAGTCGTGGCGCGCGGCCTCGGTGAACACGGTCCACCGCGACGATCCCTCGGCGGGGGGTTCGGGCAGATCGCGGGTGACCCATTCGTCGCGACCGAAGCGCGACCACAACAGTCCCATCACGACCGCGGTGGCGAGCGAGGCCAGGCAGCGGGCCAGCACCATCGCGGGTTCGCCGGGGAATGCCACGGCCGTGGCTACCAGCACCACTGGGTTGATCGCGGGCGCCGACAGCATGAACGTGAGTGCGGCCGCTCCGCTCGTTCCCGGCCCGAACAGCCGCCGCGCCACGGGCACCGACCCGCACTCGCAACCCGGCAGCGCCGCGCCACCCACCCCGGCGACCGCCACGGCCAATGCCGGACTGCGCGGCAACCAGCGGGACAGCCGCTCGGCGCTGACGAACGCCGCGATCAATCCGCTCACCACGACGCCGAGCACCAGGAACGGCAGTGCCTGGACGAACACGCCGCAGAACACCGTCGCCGCGGTGCTCAGGCCCGGGTCACCTGCCACGAACGCACTCATCGCGCCGGCGGAGATCGCCAGCGCGATGAGGCTGATCAGCAAGACTTCGAGTGAGCCGACACGTCGTTTGTGCTCGGTCGGCGCGGCGGTCACCGCCCCATCTTGCCTGCTGTTGCTGTTAGACGGCCGTCCTCAGCGCGTCGGTCAGCTGGTTCGGTGACGCCTGGATGCCGCACTGCGACGACAGCTCGGTGACGGGCTGCTGAATGCCCTTGAGCTCGTCGGCGATCTTCGGGTTGTCCGCGAAGTAGGTGCGGTACGACACCTGCGCCTCGGTCGGCGACTGCTTCGCGATGTCCGTCAAGGCCTGGTTGGTCTCCGGATGCGTCTGCAGATACGTGCTCATCGACAGCTGCACGGAGCTCTGGGCGGTCGCCACCCCGCTGGCGCTGCACTGGTCGGGGGCGGCGTTCGCGCTCGGCATCAGAATTGCCGCTGATGCGATGCCTCCCAGCAGGCCGCCTGCGAACATGCCATACAGCCCGCGACGGACGGTCGTTTCGGACATCCTCATGTTTGCCTCCTTCGGTCTGCGATGTGTTCATCGCCGCCGAAGGCCTAGCCGAATGACCGCGGACCAAAACACGTCACGTAACCCGCGGCTCCTCGTATCGCTGTCGTTCGCGCAGGCCACCCCCGCGAACCGGGCAACCAAAATTTCTTGCTTAGCGCGGCTATCTGATGACGTTCAGATCCGTCGTCTTGGCAAAACCAGCGGTTACGATCCGGTGACCATGACGCATAGCGCTGAGCCGGATGACGAGGAAACGCATCAGTCGGGCGCATACGCACCCGTTCTGTCGCGTATGGCCACGCTCGCACCCACGGTGATCTCGGTCGTTGCACTGGGGATTGCGATCTGGGCGCTGACGAGCGCGCCGTCCGACACCCCGCCAGCACCGACTGCACAGCAGGTCGCCGAGGCAAAGACGCGAGCCTGCGACGCCTATGGCCGGGCCCGCAGCGCGGTCGCGCTGCAAACCCGCACCGAGGTCGGCACGGATCCGACCGCGGCCCAAGCGGTCGCGGCCAACGCGCGCCTGGCGATGGCGGTCGGTAGCCAGCACATCGTCGACAATCTGAGTCCTGCAGTTCCGCCCGAGTTGGCGGAACTACTGCGTTCGGTCGCGACGGACCTTCAAGACCTCACGATCAACGCATTGGCCGGGACTACCGACGCCGACACCGGGCAGGTCGCGCGCCTTCAAGACCTCGAGGCGACCAGCACGAAGATCGTCGAGCTGTGTAAGTGAGTCCTCGGACCGGTTCGGCCTAACCCTCTCCGGATCCCTCGCCCGCACCGTCGGTGCCTGCGCCGGTCGAGTCGGTGCCACTCGTCGTCTCGGGGCGGGTGCCGGTGAAGGCGCCGAACCCGTTGGCGATGAAGTCGGTGACCGGCTTGAACGGGCTGCTTCCCGCCACGCTGGACGTACCGGTCGATGGCTTGACGGGGGGAGCCCCGTTGACGCCGGGGATGACGGCCGTTGGCTTCGTGTCGTTCGTCCGGGAAGTGTTGGAACTGTTGGACTCCGGTGTCTCGGTCTCGTCGGCTTCAGTCGCCGGTGCTGCCTCGACGGACCGGGCGCTGGCAGCCGGAGCGCTGAGAGTCACGGGAACCGGAGCCGGAACCGGAAGCCCACCGCCGGGCTGGACCACCCCGGGCGGCGGCGGAGTCAATGGCCCGAACGGGGTGCTGCCAGCGGTCATGTCGGGTGCCATCGCGAACGAGATGAACGACGGACCGGCATTGGTGCTGATGGACGGCAGGACGTTGAAGTCGAACGTCATCGAGCCGACCTGCGTCGTGGTGTGCAGGCCACCGACCCGGAAGTCGTTTGGCGGGCCACCCGTGAAGTTGTCCGAGGTGACGAAGCCCGTGGTGCCGGAGTTGGTGATGACCCCAGGTATGCCGCCCGACCACCGGCCGATGTCAACGGCACTGAAGTTGTCGTTCAGACCATTGGGTATGGGCAGTAGCCCCCCACCCGGGGCTTGGGTGAAGCCGATGGCCTTGAGGACGTTGAGATTGAAGAAGGCAGGGCCGACCTGGTTGGCCGTTTGCAGCACACCGGCGTGGGTGCCGAGGATGGGGTCCCAGGAGGCGGCGTTGTCGGTGAAGCCCACGGCGCCCGTGCTGCTGGCCAGGCCTGCGAAGCCGGTCACCCACTGGTCCATTTGGGTGTAGTTGGCCGTGGCCGTGTTGCTACCGGGCGGCGGTTGGCTGGCACTGAAGGCGCGCAACGAATCCAGGCCGAAGGCCAGCGGACCCAATTGATTGACTGCCTGTAGGGCACCAGTCGCGCCAGTGGCGAAATTGCCACCGGCGGCGGCGCCAGCGGCGGCAGACAAGGCGGCGGCGCCGGCACTGCTGGTCGACGGGTCGGGTGCAACGACCCACGGATAGATCTGACTGAAGCTGAAGACCGGCCGCACCTCCGGAATGGTGACCGGGGCGGGGTTAGCGGTGGATAAAGCGTAGTGGGTGAGCAGCAACGCTCCGGCGCCGACTGCGGCGATCCCAGTGCTGCTCCAGCAGCAAACGGTTCTGATCATGATTTCCCTTTTTCGAGCTGGTGCGGGGTGAATACAGTGAAGGAGAAACTAACGCTCCAGTCAACTATTGATTTCGTGCCAGCTAATAACGGAACCGCTGTTTTTGGCTTAGCTGAATGGTACTACCCGTTTGCTGATTTGCTAACCCGACACATGAAAACAGGCACACGGCTGTTTCCAGCCGTGTGCCTGAGTTACAGATCCGCCGATAGGGCAGCTAGGCCGTCGCGGCCGCGTCCTGTTCGCGCTTGATCTCCAGCGCGATGTCGATGAGCTGGTCTTCCTGACCGCCGATCAGCTTGCGCTGCCCGGCCCGGTGCAGCAGCTGATGGGCGGGCACGCCGTAGCGCTCCGACTGGCGGATGGCGTGCTTGAGGAAGCTCGAGTACACCCCGGAGTAGCCCATGATGAGCGCGTTGCGGTCCAGCAGACACTCGGCGGGCATCGCGGGGGCGACGACCTCCTCGGCGGCGTCGGCGATGTCGAAGAAGTCGATGCCGGTCTTGACGCCGATCTTGTCGAACACGCCGATGAGCGCCTCGACGGGCGCGTTGCCCGCACCCGCGCCGAACCGACGGCAGCTACCGTCGATTTGCTTGGCGCCCGCGCGGACGGCCTCGATCGAGTTGGCGACGCCGAGGCCGAGGTTCTCGTGGCCGTGAAAGCCGACCTGAGCGTCCGAGCCGAGTTCGGCGACCAGTGCGGCCACCCGGTCGGCGACGCCTTCGAGCACCAGCGCCCCGGCAGAGTCGACGACGTAGACGCACTGGCAGCCGGCGTCGGCCATGATGCGGGCCTGGGCGGCGAGCTTCTCCGGGCTGATGGTGTGGCTCATCATCAGGAAGCCGACCGTTTCCAGGCCGAGTTCGCGGGCCAGCCCGAAGTGCTGGATGGAGGTGTCGGCCTCGGTGCAGTGGGTGGCGATGCGGCAGATCGAGCCGCCGTTGTTCTGCGCCTCCTTGATGTCTTCCTTGGTGCCCACTCCGGGCAGCATCAGGAAGGCGATCTTGGATTCGGTGGCCGTCTCGGCGGCCAGCTTGATGAGCTCCTGCTCGGGGGTCTTGGAGAAGCCGTAGTTGAAGCTCGACCCTCCGAGCCCGTCGCCGTGGGTCACCTCGATGACCGGCACGCCTGCGGCGTCCAACGCCGCGACGATGGCGCCGACTTCGTCCTTGGTGAACTGGTGGCGCTTGTGATGCGATCCGTCGCGCAGCGACGTGTCGGTCATCCGGACGTCCCACATCGGGTTGAAGTAGATGTCGTCGGTGCTCATGCTTGCGCTCCTCCGGCCGCTGCGGAAAGCGATTCCTTGGCGATTTCCTCGCCGACCTTCGTCGCCGCTGCCGTCATGATGTCTAGGTTTCCAGCGTAGGGCGGCAGGTAGTCGCCCGCACCCTCCACTTCGATGAACGTGGTGACGAGGTGGTTGCCGCCGTTGTACACCGTCGGCTCGTCGAACTGCGGCTCGTTGAGCAGCCGATAGCCGGGCACGTAGGTCTGCACTTCGGCGACGACGTCCTTGATCGACTGCGTGATCGCATCGTGGTCGGCGTCCTCGGGAATGGCGCAGAAGATGGTGTCGCGCATGATCATTGGCGGATCAGCCGGGTTGAGGATGATGATCGCCTTGCCGCGCTTGGCGCCACCGATCACCTCGACGCCCGCGCTGGTGGTCTTGGTGAACTCGTCGATGTTGGCCCGGGTGCCCGGCCCCGCCGACGCCGACGACACAGACGCCACGATCTCGGCGTAGGGCACGTCGACGACGCGACTTACCGCGTAGACCATCGGGATGGTGGCCTGCCCGCCGCAGGTAACCATGTTGACGTTGGGTGCGTCGAGGTGCGCGCGCAGGTTGGCAGGTGGGATCACCCCTGGGCCCACGGCCGCCGGGGTCAGGTCGATCGCGCGGATGCCCGCCTCGGCGTAACGCGGGGCGGCGTCGCGGTGCACGTAGGCACTGGTCGCCTCGAACACCATGTCGGGTTTCTCGTCGAGCGCCAACAACCAGTCGACGCCCTCGTGACTGGTCTCCAGACCCAACTTGCGGGCCCGCGCGAGTCCCTCGCTGTCGGGGTCGATGCCGATCATCCAGCGCGGCTCGAGCCACTCCGACCGGAGGAGCTTGTAGAGCAGATCGGTACTGATGTTGCCGGACCCGACGATCGCGACGGATGCCTTGTGCGGCATGCCTAACTCCTCATTACTCGAAAGACAGTCGGACTGAACCTAGTCCGTCGAAATCTGCTACGAAATCGTCGCCTGGACGTGCATCTATCGCACGCGTGCACGAGCCCGGCAGCACGATGTCGCCGGCCTTCAGGCGCACCCCGAAGTCGTCGACCTTGCGGGCCAGCCACGCCACCGCCGTCACCGGATTGCCGAGCACCGCGTCACTGCGTCCCTCGGCGACCTTCTCGCCGTTGCGCGTGAGCACTGCGTCGATGTTGCGGATGTCGATGTCCTTGGGCGACACCCGCCCCTTGCCAAGCACCCAGCCCGCCGAGGATGCATTGTCGGCGATGGTGTCGCACAACTTGATCTTCCAGTCGGTGATGCGGGTGTCGATCAGCTCGATCGACGGCGCGAACGCGGCGGTCGCGGCCAGCACGTCGTCCTCGGTGCAACCCGCTCCCGGCAGGTCGTCGGCGAGGATGAACCCGACCTCGACCTCGACGCGCGGATAGAGGAAGCGGCCCGCCGCGACCGGGACGTCCTCGAAGACGGCCATCTCGTCGAGCAGGTGGCCGTAGTCGGGCTCGTCGACGCCCATCATCTTCTGCATGGCCTCCGACGACAGGCCCACCTTGTGGCCGATGACCCGCGCGCCCTCGGCGACCCGCTGCCGGATGTTGATCAACTGAATCTCGTAGGCATCGACGACGTCGATGTCGGGATAGGCGTCGGTCAGCGGCTTCATCGGCACCTTGCTGCGCTCGGCATCGGCAAGCTCGGCGGCCAGTTCATCCCGCACTTCTTCGGACAACATCGGTGAAGTCCCCTCGTTTCGTCGACCGGCACAGTTGTGGGTCGGCCGGGCAATTCTATAACGTGTTCTACATGACTGGACAGGAGTACGACGTCGTCGTAGTCGGAAGCGGCGCGGCAGGGTTGGTGGCCGCACTCACCGCCGCCCACCAGGGACTCTCGACATTAGTCGTCGAGAAGGCTCCGCACTACGGCGGTTCCACTGCGCGGTCAGGTGGTGGCGTATGGATCCCGAACAATGAGATCCTCAAGCGCGACGGGGTCACGGACACGGCCGAGGCGGCCCGCACGTACCTGCACACGATCATCGGCGACGTCGTTCCGCCGGAGAAGATCGACACCTACCTGGACCGCGGCCCGGAGATGCTGTCGTTCGTGCTGAAGAACTCGCCGTTGAAGATGTGCTGGGTGCCCGGCTACTCCGACTACTACCCGGAGACGCCGGGCGGCCGTCCCGCGGGACGCTCCATCGAGCCGAAGCCCTTCAATGCGCGCAAGCTCGGCGCCGACGAAGACGGCCTGGAGCCGGCGTACGGCAAGGTGCCGCTGAACGTCGTCGTGATGCAGCAGGACTACGTCCGGCTCAACATGCTGAAGCGCCATCCGCGTGGTGTGCTGCGCAGCCTGAAGATCGGCGGCCGCACCATGTGGGCCAAGGCCACCGGTAAGAACCTCGTCGGCATGGGCCGGGCCCTGATCGCGCCGTTGCGCATCGGTCTGCAGCAGGCCGGGGTACCGGTCGAGCTGAATACGGCGCTGACCGACCTGTACGTCGAGGACGGTGTGGTTCGCGGCATCTACGTGCGCGACATGCGCGCACCGGAATCGGATGAGCCGCGGCTGATTCGGGCCCGACGCGGAGTGATCCTCGGCAGCGGCGGCTTCGAGCACAACGAGCAGATGCGGGTGAAGTACCAGCGCGCCCCGATCACCACGGAGTGGACCGTTGGCGCGGTGGCCAACACCGGCGACGGCATCCTCGCCGCCGAGAAGCTGGGCGCCGCACTGGAATTCATGGAGGACGCCTGGTGGGGGCCGACGGTGCCGCTCGTCGGTGCGCCGTGGTTCGCGCTGTCCGAGCGCAACTCCCCCGGTTCGATCATCGTCAACACCAGCGGCAAGCGATTCATGAACGAGTCGATGCCGTACGTCGAGGCGTGCCACCGGATGTACGGCGGCGAATACGGTCAGGGGCCGGGACCCGGCGAGAACGTGCCCGCTTGGCTGGTGTTCGACCAGCAGTACCGCGACCGCTACATCTTCGCGGGTCTGCAACCGGGACAACGGATTCCGAAGAAGTGGCTGGACTCTGGAGTGGTGATCAAGGCCGACACGCTGGACGAGCTCGCCTCGAAGACGGGTCTGCCTGCCGATGAGTTCAAGGCCACCGTCGAGCGGTTCAACGGCTTCGCTCGCTCGGGTGTCGACGAGGACTTCAAACGCGGCGAGAGCGCGTACGACCGCTACTACGGCGATCCGACCAACAAGCCAAACCCCAATCTCGGCGAGATCAGCCACGGACCGTTCTACGCGGCGAAGATGGTGCCCGGCGACCTCGGCACCAAGGGTGGCGTCCGCACCGACGTGTACGGCCGCGCCCTGCGCGACGACGGCTCCATCATCGACGGCCTCTATGCGGCAGGCAATGCCAGCGGACCCGTCATGGGGCACACCTATCCCGGTCCTGGCGGCACCATCGGCCCGGCGATGACGTTCGGTTATCTGGCTGCGCTGCACCTGGCTGGGAAGGCGTAGAACGGATGCCGATCAATCTCGACGAGGCGATCGGAGCCGAGCTCGATCCCGTCGAATTCTCTTGGAGCAGTAGCGATGTGCAGCTGTACCAGCTGGGCCTCGGCGCAGGTACGGATCCCATGGACAAGCGCGAGTTGCGCTACCTGGCCGACGACACCCCACAGGTGCTGCCGACGTTCGGCAACGTGGCGCAGACCTTCCACATGACCGAGCCGCCGACCGTTCAGTTCCCCGGCATCGACATCGAACTGTCCAAGGTGCTGCACGCCAGCGAGGCCATCACAGTTCCTGGGCCGATCCCGCCGTCCGGCACCGGACGAGCGGTGACGCGCTTCACCGAGATCTGGGACAAGGGCAAGGCGGCGGTGATCTGGTCCGAGACCACGGTGACCACACCGGATGGCACGCCGCTGTGGACGCAGAAGCGATCGATCTTCGCCCGCGGTGAGGGTGGCTTCGGCGGTGAACGCGGACCCTCGACGTCGTCGGCACCGCCCGAGCGCGCACCGGACTTCGAACTGAGCGTTCCGGTGTCACCGCAGCAAGCGCTGCTCTATCGCATGTGCGGGGACCGCAATCCGCTCCATTCGGATCCGGAATTCGCTGCCGCCGCTGGGTTTCCGCGGCCGATCCTGCACGGGCTGTGCACGTACGGCATGACGTGCAAGGCGATGACGGACGCGTTGCTCGACGGCGACACCTCGCGGGTCGGCAGCTACGGTGCCCGCTTCGCCGGCGTGGTGTTCCCAGGAGAGACGCTGAAGGTGAGCGTCTGGAAGGAAGGCGACGGCTTCCAAGCCGCGGTGACGGCGCCCGGCCGCGACGACGCAGTCGTGTTGTCTGGCGTCGAACTGATTCCCGTCTAGATCCTCTGCGGCTCAACCGGTCCGGCGCGGGCGACGCACCGGATGCGCTATGGGCACGTCGTGCAGTGCCGTATCGACCCATGACCGGGCGGACGGGCACGTCCGCAAGTGCTTGTAGACGAGATCGTGCAATTCAGGTGCCTCCGCGGTCGACGACACGACCACCAAGGGGACCGGAAAGCTGGCGCCACAGCCGCCCGGGCATTCGACGGTGAGTACCTCCGGTGACGCACAGGAACCGGCGGCCTCGCTCTGGACCATCGGAATGCGCAGGCTGACAGCCGCCTCTCGCTGCGTGAATGAGCGCGTCGATCTTGGCAGACGACAGCAACATGTGCGATTTGCCGATCCAGCCGCAGCTGCATTGTGCTCGGCTACCGTGGCGCGGCCGCATCGCGATCACGACGCCCGCGCTATCCCCCCTAGCCACGTATGCGAATCCCCTTCACCTTCGGCGAGTAGTGATGTCGACTGACCAACCCCCGTCGAGATCAATCGACCCCACGCCGTATGGCGTAGATCACATCAGGCTATTCTTTGCTAGAATCGCAGTCAAGCGCACAAATCTGAACCCATGCGAATTCGACGGTTGGGTTAAGCGCGAGCGAGTCGGGCGGTCGCGGGGCAGTGATGCGCCTCGCGGCTCGATTCAACGCGTACCTTGCCACCACAGCCGAGGCTATTGGCGAATATGCAGGCAGAAGAGCATTTGCGCCGTCAAACAGTTCGGTGACCTGATTTGGCGTTGTAGCCGATGCGGGTATTCAGCTACGGCGTGACGCGTAACTCGGAATCGACTCAACTGACTCTCGATCGCCGGAGAAGCGACCATAGCAATCGATGCAGTCCATATGTCATTAGTTGCCATAAAATTGCTGGAATTTGCCTCGCGCCGTCACTTGGAACTTCGTCGGGCGAGACCGCAGATTGCGGCCTCGCCCGACGAGTGATCCTTCGATTCCATTTGCCGACCAGTAGCGCCAGCCGGTCCGCTCCCCCATCGGGGCTGGCATTTCAGATCGTTGGCCTGAGTTTGAGTCCCTCGCGAGTGCGGACAGCGGAACGCTGCAATCGGACGCAGTGTGCCGGCGGCCGTACCCACCCCCTGTTGGCGCTTGCAACATGGAACTCGCCCACGCGGTGGTGACCGCGATGTGGGCGTGGGCCCACAGCCGCCGGGTGACGACCAGTCAAGCTGTACCTGACGCATGGTCGACACCCCCTTCCCAACGGCTGGGGCCCACACCGCGGTCTCGATGTGTCATTGCGATAAACGCTAGGCCTTTGCTGAATCGGCTGTCAAGCGTTCGGCAATTGACCAAATAGCAAATTTGTACCCATCTCGTCGCCAGTTCCGTAAGGCATGGCTATCCACCCTCGAACGGCCATTCAGGATGTACGCGGTGGCCCCGAGGCTGGCTGGCCCGTCGAATCTGGGCATGAGGCATCCCGATCGCACGAAACCGGTTCGTGCAGTTCACGTCATTACGGACACACGCAATCCTCTGTCATGCGAGAATCGGCGCTCGGCCGAAACGGGGCGCACGGGGAGTTCTTCACTGCAGCCGCGGCGTCGATCGAGTTCACGACGACACACGCTCCTTAGCGCATCTAGCAACATCATGTCGGCGTTAGACACATGCGTCACGATGATTGCTGGAAATACGCGGTCTCGACGCATCTAGCCGCACCCCCGCGATTGTTCGCCGTGATCGTCGCGCCATGGACGTCAACCCGGCGTAAATTTTTGCCGCCACTGGCTCTCCGTTCGGAAAACCACGGTGCGTCACTACGTTGCTGCCTGCGGTGAGATTGCGGACGGCAGCTTCCGCCAAGTCGCTCCCTTCGACGCCGCAAAATGGTGAGTCACGAGCTGTGCGCAACCTGATAACTTCGGACTCCGTGACCATTCCCGTCGGGGGGATGCCGCCGTTTGGACGAATTTCAGGAGGGGCACTTCACGTGAAGATCAGCCATGCATTGGCAGCAGCCGCAGCCGTCGCCACAGCAGGCTCGGTTGGAATCCTCGGCGCGCCGATCGCGTCTGCCGATCCCACCACGACCACCATCGGGTCTCAGGCGAGGCTGGTCGACGGGAACGTGGTTCAGGGCTGGACCATCACCAATCTGAAGCCCAGTTCGGACGCCATCCCCTACCCGGTGGCCGGCACCCTATGGGAGGCCACCGCCACTGACGAGGCCCTCGAGGGCGGCGCCACCCCGATCGTGTCGAACCTCAACGCGCGGGCCAAGAGTGGCGAGACCTACCGGGTGCTGTTCGGTGTCGCCACGCCACAGGGCGTGAACCCGTCGACCCTCGCGCAGGGCCAGAAGACCACCGGCAAGGTGTACTTCGACGTCACCGGGGACAAGCCGGACAGCGTCGTCTACAACGCCGGTGGTCAGGACCTGCTGGTCTGGGTGGAGGCCCCGCCGCCCGCACGCCAAGGCGGAACCCAGTGGTCCCCCGCTCCGTCCCGTGGTCAGACCTCGCAGGCCCCGGCGGCGACGCCGGCAACGCCCGCTCCCGCCGCGAGCCCGACGGCCACGGGCACCGAGGGCGCGCCGCTTCCCGCCAGTGCCGGCGGAGCCCAGCTCCCGGCCGGCAGCTCGGGAACCCCACTCCCCGTGGGAACTCCGGCAACCCCGCTTCCCGCCGGCAGCCAGGGCACGCCACTCCCGGTCGGTAGCCAGGGCACTCCCGCCGTCGCAGGCACCGAGGGAGCTCCCCTGCCCGCCAGCGCGCAAGAGGCGCCTGCCGTTGCGCCAACACCGGCTCCGGCAGTCGCGCCGGCCCCGGCGCCCGCCGTCAGCCAGGGCACCCCGCTTCCCGAGGGCAGCCAGGGCACCCCGGCGACACCCACCACGACGACGATTGCGCCGGCGCCTCCCGCGTCCTGAGTAGTCAGGAGTGGGTTGACCACCACGCGTACAGCTGGTCGAGGGTGGGCCCCTTGGCGTCGGCTCGGACCACGCCGAGCAATCCGACGATGTCGTCGGTCCACGCCAAGGTCGGTCGGCCGCCCTGCAGGCCGCACACCAGCGTCCCGCTGACCTGTTGCGGCGTGGCGTTGCGCCGCCAGGGTCCTGGCGACTGGATGTTTCCCGGGCAGGTGACCACGGCGCCGCCGCGCATCTCGGCGTCGAGTGCGGCACGAAGCGCCGCGCCCTCCCGCATCAACGTGTAGGTAGCCGACGGCGGACCAGCGGTGTCGGCATTCTGCTTGCAATTCACCTGCGCCAGTGCATCCTTCGGCGGGTCGACCTGCTCGCAAGAACTCGACGGGTAACCCGGGGGCAGGAATCGCAGAAGCTTTGCCTGCGCCTCGGCATCCACCGGCTTTTCGGTGGTCGACGGCGCAGAGGGGGCGCTCGAGGGCTCGGCGCCATCCGACGATGGCCAGAACAGCCAGGCCGCCAGGCCCACCGCGAGCAGACCCGCCACGCCTGCGACGATCGGCCCGACGCGAACGGCGTTGTGCTTCACGGGAACCGTTCGCGGATCAACCGTCAGCGGGGCGGTGAACCGGCCGGCGAACGTCTCCGGTTCGGCGGGTGGCCGACGATACGTCGATGGCCACTCCGCTGCATTTGGATCTTCGCCCACGTCATCCGCGGCGGGTGGCGGGTAGTAGCGCTGCGGCCATCCGTCGTCGGTGACGTTCTCGTCGGCGGGACTGACGAGGCGGATCGGTCCGGTGTCCTCATCGGGGTCGCCGGGTATCGGGTCCTGCGACGGCCGTTGTTCCGGCGGCGGAGGCGCAGTCATGCCCGTACCTCCGTGTCCCTCACTGTCACTACGCAATCCCCGTGCATCGGTAATGAGGGTAGTAGGCGACGCCGCCGGGGGCGCCCACATGTCGGGTCAAAGAAACGGTGGCCGCTTACATCCTGCGCGCAAGATCGTCGTCACCACGGTGACGCGGCGGGTCTGGCGGCGCGACCGGAGCCGGCCCGGCGTTGTGCGCCCGCTCGCCGGGTCCGGCGGCGCCGGGTGCGGCGGGTTCGGGAGCGGCAGGTTCGGGAGCTGCGGGTTGCACCGGTGGCCGTTCATCGCGTTCGCGACGCTCCTCGTTCCGCTCGGGCTCCTGCTGCGGGCCGGCATCCTCGCGCGGTGGCTGCTGCGGGGCGCCCATACCCGCCGGGGGCTGGCCGGCGGGTGGTTGCCCGCCCGCCGCCTGCGCTCCCCCGCCCTGCGAACCACCGCCACTCGAGCCGCCTTGCGAGCCTGCGCTTTGGGCCGCCTGCATGGCCTGCTGCATCATCTGGCCGAACATGCCGGTCTGCCCGCCGAGGGCCTGTGCGGGTTGACCCGCCTGCTGCGCCATCTGACCGACCTGTCCGAGCATGCTGGACAGCTGGCCGACAGCCTGGCCACCCTGGTCGTCGGCCGTGTCATACGCCGCTTGGGCGGACGTGACCTTGCCGGAGAACGTCGTCTCCTTCGCTTGCAGCGCTGCCACATTCGCAGCGAGAGGAGCGGACAACGTCGGCAGCACCGCGGCGATCGTCATGCTGATCGCGTCCGCGCCTGGCGCAATCGTGGGCATCGGCGGCACGTCCACCGATGCCGGATCCCAGGAAATGTTGCCCGGTGTCTGCAATGGGCCACCCATCAGCGCGAACCTCCTGACTCACCAGTCATCGTCAACCTCATCACCCAAGTCGTATTCGAGCGCGGGAGGCGGCGCCAACGATGCGGTGGTGCCTCCGCCGCCGCCTTCACCACGTTGACCCATCATGCCCATGGGGCCGCCCATGCCTCCCCCTACCGGCGCGACCCCACCGACGGCCATGCTGCCCGCGCCCGCCGGCCGCACCGCGGCGTCACCGGTAGTCCCTACCAGATTCGCCATCATCGGAGTCTGCGCCGGCGAACCACCCGCCCCGGGCAGGGACGCTGCCTTCACCATGCCGGCGCCACCACTCGCGCCCGAGCCGCCGGCCAACGGGTGGTTGGAGAACGCGGAGAAGGGACTGGTGCCCATGGCGCCACCCGAGCCTCCCTTGCCCCCGAACATCGACGTGAGCTGCTGCAGCGGTTGCGACACCTGCTGCATGAGCTGTTGGGGAGCCTGCGTCACCATCCCGCCGAGCTGCTGCGCCAGCTGTCCCCCCATCTGGCCCATCTGCATCATCATCTGCATCGCTTGCTGCGAACCCTTTTCCGCGCCCTGTGCGGCCTGCGCCGTGCCAGGAGGGGCACCAGGATTGGGGGTGCTCGGTGGCACCCCGAGCCCGTTCGCCAACTCGGCCGCGTTCGCGTTCACGTAGGCGATGTTCTGCGACAGGCCCATCTTGATGCGGCTCTGGATCAGCTCCTCGGTATTGCTCACCACCGCCGACGCGGCCTGGAGCGCCATGCACTCCTGTTGGACCTCCTGGGCCGTCGCATTCACGAGTGCCTTCGTCTTGGCGACGCTGACCTCCATGGCCTGCAGCTTGAGCGCGATCGCCGCCGCGTGGGCGGCGTTCGCCTCGTGGCCCGCGATGATCGTGGTGGCCTCGCCCGCCGCGGCGACGGAACCGACGCCGGTCCATTGCGCCGCGAGCGACTCCAGTTGGCTCTGCTGCAATGGCACGACGGACCCCGTCAGCTTCGTCGCGAAGGCCGTGTATTCGGCCGCCGCCGCGGCGAGCTGCTCTTCCTCGACGTTTGGCCAGGCAGGACCCGTCACCGTCTGCGACCCATACGGGGTCACGTCGGCTTGCAATCCCATGACACGGCTCCCCTTCCGCGCGTTCCGCTGTGAATCGAGATTACCGCCCGCCGGGAAGGCGGTGATGCACCAACGTTGCCCCGGCCGCGGACATTCGTCGGCTCTGTCGCCGCTCGCCCCAACGGTCACGGGCAGCAAATCACCGATTCTGCGGCCGGGGAACCAAGCGAAAGAGGGATGCAGGGGCATACTTCCCTAAGGAAGTTTCCTAGATGAGATCGATCTGGCCGGCCGGCAAGTCCGTCAAGGGCGTTGACGCTGATGCTGAGCATGGTGCTTTGCCCGGCTGGGAAGGTCGGTGTTGCATCCTTCGGAAGATAGCCAAACTTTCGTTCAACTCCGCGTCTCGACGTGCAGAAACTCTATTAACGTGCTGGTCAACCGCTTCCTTCGGATCATGCAGGTCAGCGGTATTGTTTGCGCTGCTGATTGAGTGGCGAGTCGACGCCTTAACTCCCCGGTCTCGCCTTGGGATCTGCACCGCTCGTTCCGCAACATCAGAAGATCGCCGAATTAGTTTGCTGAAATCATTGCCTAGCGCCGCAACACCACTTATGGTTAAGGCCGTCAGACCCCGAACTAGCAAAGGAATCGCTATGTCAGTCATCCGCTCAGGTCTTCTTCTTGGTTGCGCAGTGATCGGCGCCGGTGCCATCGCCCTCGTCGGCGCCGGTGCGGCAAGCGCCGATAGCGGCATCAACCTCACACCCGGCAACAATGGTTTGCTCAACGGTGGCACCGGCAACACCGGCATCGCCAACAACCTGCTCGGCCCCGGTGGCGGGAACTTCGGTGTGGCCAACGGCCTGCTCGGCGGCTCGGGCAACCAGGGCATCGCCAACCTGGGCAATCTGAACAACGGCCTGCTCAACATCGGCGACCTGCAGGGCGGCGTCGCCAACATCGGCACCCTGCAGTCGGGCATCGCCAACATCGGCGCCGGCCAAGTGGGCGTCGCCAACGTCGGGACCCTGAACGGCGGCCTGCTCAACATCGGCGGCGGCAACTTGGGCGCCGTCAACGTCGGCAACGGCCGCGTCGGCATTCTTCGCCTGTTCGGCTAAACCGGACGCAACGGTAGTACTCCAACTGTTCGAACCAGAATGACGTGGGGCTGCAGGTAATTACCTGCAGCCCTGCGTCATTTCGCGTGCCCTGTGAATCTGCACTACGAGGCCCGGCTCGCGTGGATTATGGGCAGACGCGGAAGCCGACTTCATTTCCGGTGCTGACGATGATCTGCGAGTACGGGCGGCTGTCGGCGGTGCGATTCCCGGCGGCGTCGGAGAACTGAGCTGTGGGCCCGGGTGTGTTGAGTTCGGCGAAGAGCATTGTGCCGCTGTAATTCCGCCGTGGAGTGCTGATAGATCAGACCGCTTCGGCAAGCGGAACGGAGCGCCAATTTCGCCTTCGCACTCACACCCGACGTGGGCCGCCGGTTCCCGAGGACGATGTCTTCGCGTATCAGTGTGCAGTCGCGCCGGTCGGGCACTGCGAACGCTTGGATGGTTGCGGCGTTCGACGGCTCGGGCACCGCATCGTTCCGGCGTTGACCCTGCAGCGATCATAGCGCTGCCGGATCACGACCACACGACATCAACTGTCACACAGTCATTCCCATGACCTGCCATTGGCCACGCCCATGCTCGACAACCGCATCCTTTGGCGGTACGTCCGATGACAGACGCCCGTGACGTCTACGGATTCGTCTCGCCTGCTGAAGACGAAGACGTGCCCTCGCCTTCGTTGTTGCTCGGAGAGACCGCGCCTCCACCGCCTATCGCGCCACCGTCTTCGGCGGGGCCTTCTTGAGCGGTCGAAGGTGTCATCGGCACTGCCGTCTCCGTGGCGGAAGAATTGCCGCCGCCGGGCTGCGTCACTGTCTCACCTGGCTCGAACTTGTTACCGGAAGTCATGATGTCTTGCGACGCATGTGGGGTATCGGTCGGCTCCACCGATGCGCTCGGAGGCGGAGACACCGAAGGCGTAACACTCAATGGTTCAAAGCTCGGCAAAGGAATGAAAGCAGACACGATCTGTCTAGTTGTCGCGAGAGCAGAGGCCAATGGATCACTGATCGGCGCCAGCGAGAGAGTAGACGCCGACAGGCCAGCTGGCTCTTCCACCTGTGACACCATCGTCACCGTTGGTGGCCCACTTGGTAACGGCGACAACGGCAACGGCGATTCGGTGGCGTTGGCCGTTTCCTGGACTGAAGGCGACTGCACGATGTATGTCGGCTTGCCATTCACTTTGATCACCTGGACCGGCGCGGATGATCCGGGCACTGGAATCACATCGATTTTGTCCAGCTCGGCCTCGACGCCCGACAGATCAGAAGTTCCCAGGAACACCGCGTCCAGGATCTCGTTCAACTCCGCCAGATCAGGGTGTTGGACCAACTGTGCCAACACGGAATCCGGCAACTTCAATAACGCCTCCAGCTTCTCCTTCAGAGCCACCGGGTCCACGTCACCTGATTGGGAATACAACAGCATCAACAGCGCCTCAAGCTTCGACCTCAGCGGCACGACACTCACGTCAACCGTCGGCCTCGGATACCGCAGCGTCACCGGCCCATACATCGTCGGCTTCGATGACATCAGTTTGGCGTTCATCAACTTGTAGGCATCGACCGGACCGCCGGCGACAACGTCTCCCGCTGAATTAGCTTCTTCCTCAAGGTGTTTCGATGATTCAGGGACCGGCACATAGATTCCCGACTCAACGGTTGATGGAAAGAGTGCCCACGTAGAGACAACGAGGCCCGATGCAAGCAGAACTAGCAACTCCCGACGACCTGCGGTGCGCATGCGGTCCGCAGTGCGAGGCGGGCGGATTGCGACTCTGCGCACCGCCGTCAAGGGCGACGATTGCGGAAGTTGATATTGGTCAGTCATCGCCCGCCCTCCTCGGCGTCGAGGCAGCAGCATGTGTGGACGCACTCGTCGTTGTTCGGTTGCCCACTGAGTCACCTCACGGCGTCGCGCTATATGTTGCAACGTGCCAGCCTAAGACTTTGCTGACAGACATGTCAATACCATGGGTGGAGATTTTGGCAAAGAAGCCTCCCTTCGCAATCACCTAACCCCGCACCTTGCGTCCCTCACGAGTTGGTCGGTGAGGCCCCTGGCACGGCATACCCCTCATGGCCGAGCCGCAGGTCATCACTCTTGAATTTGCGTGGAGATCTTGCATATTCACAGCAGCCTAATCGCGCTCGCAGAGCGTCCGCTGGTGCCTTCACAGGCTCGGACATGGCAATGACCTTCGAGTCCTGAACCTGGCTAGCGCCATGTCGGCCGCTCCCCCGGAAGCAACAGGCAAATAGTTTGCGGAATTCGTTTGACGTCCTAGCCATTGCTAAATATCCTCGAAGCGGTCAACGCGTCGGCCAGCGGTAAGGCACGGAGCGTGCCCTCAGCCCGGCTGGTCGAGCGGGCCGATCACGGCGAGAGGCATGGCGATCTCGACACCGCCGGCCTGCGCGGATCGCTGTGCGCTGCTTTGTCTGGGATCCACCGGCGACGAGAGTGCTGAAGTGGATGGACAACGTCGCTGGCAAAAAGTGGTCTTCCCGTCTGGGGCGTCGGCTAGTTTGCTCCTCGACTCTCGAATCCATGGCTGCGCCACGACCGGCGGCTAGGGATCTGGTCCTTGCGACCAGGGAGGCCCAGATC
Organism: uncultured Actinomycetota bacterium; assembly: GCA_963849055.1. GTDB lineage: Bacteria > Actinomycetota > Actinomycetes > Mycobacteriales > Mycobacteriaceae > Mycobacterium. The sequence goes on along the minus strand of CAWKFI010000004.1, from coordinate 288,987 downwards.
CTCAAGATGCTAGAACTCGGCTCGGTCGAACAGGGTCCGCAGCTCGGCTCTACATCGCTGTACAGTCGGTGAAAACCGCACGTACACAGTCTGTTGACGAAGCTCGTTGGAATTTGCCCGCCGATGCGGCGGCCGTGTTCGGCGAAACTTCGTGTGGGTGAGCCGCAAGCAAGAACTAGACCTCGGTCTAACCAAAATTGGGCCTAATGGCCCATATACGCCGCCCGCTAGCCGACCGATAGTGAAGTGGTGTTTGCAGAATTAGCTCGAGGTCGCAATCCGCCGCCACTGGCGAACGGATGCGCTCTCCACCTCTTGACACCAATGGTGCCGCCACGGTCGACGTCTGGCTTGCACCACGAACTGGCGTTGGGGCGAGACGTCCTCAAACCCAGAATCCTCGCCAAATCGGTGACCGGGGGGTGAACCGTGAAGCATCGGGGGGGCATCGACGTTGGATCGGACGACATTCCGTCCACAACCACTAGGTACATCGTCGAGGCATACCGGCCAACCGTAATGCGGACCAGGAAGCGCCCTGCGGGTTGCACGTCGGTCTCGGTTCTCGACGACCTTGAGATCGTCATCCTTGGTAACGAGAGCTTCTATGGTGCAGCCGCTTTCGACGAGCCGCTGGGCGACCGTGTCCAAATGACACAAAACGAGATGACTGGGCCGGCGGCCGTTTGCTTCAACATGGTTGTGCGGCATCGCAAGGACAGTTCATCATATCCCTTTGCCTCGGCTGCTCGCTCCAGCTGCGCATCATTGCGCAAGCGAAAGTGCTGGACGACAGCCGAGCACAACCGCTGCGTGCCGCTGATGGCCGCCCAGACGCATCACTTCGATAGCACTGGCAAAGTCGCGCGAGGTAAGCCCGGGCTCGCGCAAATCGTGGGTCTCCAGTCGGGGCAACGTGACTCGGAGTGCCAGTCCTCAATCTTGGAGGGATTTTGAATCCTATAGTGCGGCGCCGCATCGATCAGGTCCGGCGACGGTGGTGGGTGGTTCTGGCGGTCGTCGGAGTCGCGATGGCCTCGGCCGCGCTGACTTCGATGTCTAGCAGCCCGGTGTATGTAGGTAAGTCGACACTCGTGTTGGTTTCGAACCGAAGTCCTGTTGAAGAAGCCCCCATGGCCGTTGGGTACGCCACACTTTTCAACGATCCCGCCACAATCGCGCGGTTGAGGGCCACGCACGACATTCCCCGGGACGTCACATTCGAGGCGCGGACGGTTGCTGCCAGCCCAATCCTCACCATCGAGGCGATTGCGCAGGACCCGGAGACCGCCCAGATGCGCGTCGGAGAACATGGCTATGGCGTTCCGCGCTGACGTCAGTGCTGTCCGGCAAGCCGGATATACCAAAGCGATCGAGAACACCCAGCGTGAACTCGACGTGCTGCTCCGCCAACCGGGCCAAACGGTTTGATGAATCCACTGGCGCCCATCGTGCAGTCGCGACTGGACAGTTTGCAGGCTGAGTCGGCCGATCAACTCCAGGACCTCCAACCTCGGGCCGGCGTCACCAAGAACGCACCGAACATCGTGCTCGCACTCGCACTGCGGGCGTGGGTGGATTACTGCTCGGTGTCCTTGCTGCCCTCGGTCTGGCGGCATTGTCGACACGGCTCGCAGATTCGGCCGATCTTCTGAACAAGACCGGCATTGAACCCTTGCTCGAGGTACCCGCTGGTGGTTCGATTGAGCGGAACAGGTTGCGTGAAGATCGATTGCGCACGCTTGCCAACATCGTCAACCTCCAAGACTCACCAAAATCAACGGTCGTTGCTCTGACTGACTGCCGTGGCGCTCGGGGGGCTCGGGACCTAGCCGAAGCGGTTGCGAGGTTGTCGGCGCAGCAGGGCTATCGCACCGTTTTGGTCTACGCCGACAACGACACGTCGCACCAGACCCAGGGTGCCGGGTTCAACGATGTACTCGCCGACACCGGCCTGGCACGTAGTGTGCTCCAGGACGGTGCAGTCGCCTCGTTGAAGATCATGCCCTCGGGTTCGGTTGTGGCCGACCGCTACTCGCTCATGAGCCGCGAAAGAATCGTCGAGGTCTTCGATGAGCTTCGCACTGGGCGCGGACACCATTGTGGTCGTCGCTCCATCGATCGTCGACACCATCGATTCCCAACCGATATGCACCGCAGCAGATTTCACCATCGTCGTAGTCGGCAGTCGGTCGTCTCGGGCCGGCGACGTCACCGCAGCTGTTGACGCGCTCGCTGACGCGCACGTGGTTCTTCTTGGTGCGGTGATGGTGGACGGGAAGCCAACGCGGGCGACCGGCCAAGCCGACGGCTGGCGGCGCACATCTGGGCCCGCCGCCGAGCCAGCGAACCAGCAGAGTGGGGGGCAGTCCGCAATCATTCATGGTGGGCACGGATGAGGGCAGTGCAGGCTGAGTTCCACGTGCTTCCAGGAGGCAGTCCAGTGTGGGGGCCCTTGCCTGCCGTTGCCCTCGTGGTCGGGATTGTCTTGGCCATGCTGGCGACGCTGCTGGTGGGTTTGCAATCCGGGCTGATACTGCTTGTCGGCGTCGCGGCTCTGGCGCTCGGCGTGTGCGCCTTGGCCAGCCCCATCCTTGCCACTGTCGCTGCTGCTCGTGACGATGTTTCTGCGAGTCCCAATACGGTCAGCGGCCGAATTGCCCGTGGAGCTGTTCACGTTGGTCTTCGCCGTGCAGGTGATCGCAACGGTGCTGTGGATGGATCGCACACAAACTCGACTGCGCGGCATCGGGGCGGTCGAGTGGGCGATGGCCATGTATGTGATGTGGAACGTCTATTCAATGGTTGCCCCGCACAAATATGGTGCGGTTGCCCCGCTATCCCCCGACTCCTTCTCGCCACCTCTGTTCATCGTCGTTTCGGCGGTGATCCCGTTCGTGCTGTACGCCGTCGGGCGCTACACATTCGACCGCACCTCGGCGGTGCGTGCACTGCTCTGGGTGATTCTGACGTTGGGGGCTTACTCGGCCGCAGTAAGTATCATGCCGTTCGTCGGGTTGTCCGACTGGGTCTGGCCTCGCTACATCGTCAATATCGAACACCCGGGCTGGGTCGGCCGAGCCGTGGGTATCTTCTCCCAGCCGAGCGCCAACGGAATGGTGCTTGCGCTGGGCTTCGCGATCGCGATGTTGCTAGTAAGCCGGCGTGAGGAACCACGGTGGCGGAGGTGCGTGGCATTCGCGATCGCCGTTGGCTGCGGCTGGGGTATCTACCTGACCCATACCCGAGCAGCCTGGCTCAGCGCCGTGGCCGTGCTCATCATCGGTGCAACCCTGGCCAAGGGCTTCCGCAAAGGGTTCGTTACGGTGCTCTATCTGGTAGCCACGATGATCCTCGTCAATTGGTCGACATTCACCAGTGCTGACCGCCACGCCGGTGGTGTGGCATCCGATAGCGAGGTTGAGTCTCGGCTCAATGACATCCAGACCGCGCTCTGGGCTGCCGCGCGAGAACCCATCGAGGGCTGGGGGATCCTCCGGTTTGCGGCCGTCAACACGTACCACCATCAGCAGTGGGCCCCAGACGTGGGATGGGATTTTGGCTACGGCGAAGTCTCGCACCAAAACGAGATGGGCATTCTGGCTGAATTGGGCGCGATTGGGCTCGCCGGCCTGGATCTGTGTTCTGGCGCTGCTCGCATACCGGCTATGGAACGCGTACAAGACGCTTCCGGACCAAGATTTGTGCGGCAAGCCGCTTGCGGTCATCGCGATGATGGCGATGGCCATCCTCGTCTGCACCGGGCTGACCGTCGACCTCCGGTACTTCGACTTCGCACCGGCGGCCATATTTTTACTGATTGGAATCACCATTGGCTGGGCCGATCGCAACAAGCGCGGGCCGGCGACCTCGAACGGCGACAACGCTGAATTGGTGAGGTCGCGACATGCTTGAGCGGCGGGCGCTGTGGGCGAGCACCGATGCGCAAGGCGGTATCTCGTCCTACGTACGGGTCATGAAGCAGACGCCGTTGTGGACGGACTGGAACATCCGGCACGTCGTGACCCACCAAGGGGGGTCCTCGGCGAGGAAGATCGCCGCGTTCGCGCGTGGCGCGCTGCTGTTTGTCGTCCAGTTGATCCGGTTCCGCCCCAGCGTGGTTCATCTGCACGCCGCTAGTGGTGCCAGCTTTGTCCGCAAAGCCATCCTGCTGTGGCTCAGCTGGCCCGCCCGCGTGCCGGTTGTCCTTCACATGCACGGATCCCGTATCCAGAACTACTACGAGAATTCACCGCGGGCGATCCAGGCGCTGATCCGGGCGACTCTCTGCCGTGCGAGCACCGTCGTCGCGCTGGGCGAGGTGAGAGCGGACCGATGGAGGGTGATTGCCCCGAGCGCGCGAATATCAGTGGTGCCCAACGCGGTTCAACCCGCCCGCCGCACCGCCCAGCCAGCATTGGGCGAGCCTGTCCACGTGGTTTTCCTCGGAAAGATCGGCGACCACAAGGGAGTATTCAGGCTGCTCGACGCGTGGTCCGAGCTCACCCACGACCTGGACTTCAATGCGGGTCCCTGGAAGGCCGCAACTTTGACGATCGCCGGTGACGGCGAGGTGGAACGGGCGCGCCACCGAATCCGGGAACTTCTCTTGCAAGACACAGTCGAAGTTCGCAATTGGCTGTCGGAGAGCGAAGTTGGTGAGCTGCTCGACCACGCCCAGGTGCTCGTGCTGCCATCAATCAGCGAGGGGCAGCCGATGGCAGTCCTGGAGGCGATGGCACGGGGCTTATGCGTCGTCGCCACGAATGTCGGAGGGCTGCCGGAAATGATCGGCGGTCGGTGCGGCGTAGTCATCCCTCCCGAGGACACCGACGCGATTGCAGCCGCACTGCGGCTTGTCATCAACGACCACGAGTTGCGCGCCCGATACGGTGCCGCGGCCTACGCGCGAGTGGCTGAACGCTACGACGTGCGCGTCGTCTGGCGCCAGCTCGACGCACTCTATTGCGAGGTGTCCCGGTGAACGGACGTCCGATCAAGATGCTGTTCATCGTCCCAGACATGCGCGTCGGAGGGGCCGAGCGGCATGTGACTACGTTGCTTCCGCGGCTGGACCCGGAACGGTTCTTTGCAACCGTCGTATGCATCGGCAAGGAGGGCGAACTCTTCGCCGATCTGCTGGCTGCTGGGATCGATGCCACAGCATTGCATCTGGAGGGCAAGCGACATGCCGCGCGCGCGCTGCGAGAGCTCATCTCAATCATCCGGCGGGAGCGACCCGACGTCGTGGTGGTACGGGGCTACAACGCCGAGACTCTTGGCCGCATCGCCGCCCGCGCCGCCGGCGTCGAGCACACGATCATGTGGATGCACAACATCGGCGATCCCAAGCCACGGAGTGCCGTCCGCACCACAGTCGACCGTGCGCTGACGCGATGGACGAGTGCCTACTTCGGCGTCGCCGAGGCGCAGCGGGGCTATCTCGTGGACGAACTCGGCTATCCCAACGACAAGATTCGCATCATCCACAACGGCGTCGATCCAGCTCTTTTCGATGTCGACACCGACCGCGGGCTTTTGACCGAATTTGGTTGGGCCGAGCATGATCCCGTGGTCGGTATCCTTGCGGAACTCAGTCCGATCAAGGATCACGGAACCTTTCTGAGGGCTGCCCGCATCGTGATCGACGAGATACCCCGAGCGAGGTTCCTCATCATCGGCGACGGTGCGTGTCGTGCCCAGCTCGAAACGCTATGCAGGGAACTGCGGATCACATCGAACGTTCACTTCACTGGCGTCCGTCGCGACGTCGCTCGACTGCTGCACGCGATCGACGTCTTCGCACTGAGCTCGGTAACGGTGGAGTGTTTCTCGATCGCGCTACTGGAGGCCATGGCATGCGCCCGGCCGGCCGTCTGCACCGCTGTTGGCGGTATCCCCGAGATGATCAACGACGGGGAGACCGGATACCTAGTGCCACCGGCGGATCCGCAACAACTCGCAGCTCGGCTGATGGAGTTGCTGTCGAATCCGCAAACCGCGCGTCGGATGGGCCGGGCCGGGCGCGATCGCGTCGAGGCCGAATTCAGTCTCGATCGCAGCGTCGAAGCGGCCCAACGGGCGATTGAGGACGTCGTCATGGGTCAATCGATGCTGGTGAGTGGGAGGTATTGAAATGAAGCGCCACATACTGATTCTCGTCGAGAACCTCTCGGTGCCGTTCGACCGTCGGGTCTGGCAGGAGTCCCGCGCCTTGACCGAAGCGGGGTTCAAGGTCACTGTCATCTGCCCGACCGGTGCCAAACAGGACCGCGAGCGAGAGGCACTGATCGAGGGTGTCCGGATCCTGCGCTATCCACTGCGGCCGGCAACAGGCGGGCCGATCGGCTACATCAGTGAGTACTCGCTCGCGCTATTCCACACGCTGCGGTTGGCGATGAAGGTCCGCCGAGAAGGACCAATCGACATCGTGCACGCGTGCAACCCTCCAGATCTACTATTTCTCATCGCGTTGGCACTGCGCCCCGGCGGCACGCGGTTCGTCTTCGACCATCACGACTTGGGACCCGAGATGTACCTCTCGCGCTTCCCCCACGGTCGACGAGTCCTGTATTGGATGACCCGATTCGTCGAGCGGCTCACCTTCGCCACCGCCGACGCAGTGATCTCGACGAACGAGAGCTATCGACGTATCGCCATCGAGCGCGGCAAAGTCGCCGCAGACCGAGTCGTCGTGGTGCGCAGCGCACCCGACCTGAGCCGTTTCATCCCGCGGGAGCCGGATAACGACCTGCGCCGCGGCAAGCCCTATCTGCTCACGTACCTGGGGGTGATGGGGCCGTCCGATGGGGTGGATTACGCAGTGCGGGCGTTGCAGCTGCTGCGTGACGAGGTCGGCCGTGACGACGTTCACTGCATTTTCATGGGATCGGGCGATACCTTCGATGAATTAGTGACTCTCAGTGAGCGACTCGGTGTCACAGACTTCGTGGAGTTCCCCGGCCGGGTGTCCGACGAGTTCTTGCAGCGGTGTCTCTCCACCGCCGACGTGTGCCTTGCACCAGACCCGCTGAACCCGCTCAACAACCTGTCGACCATGAACAAGGTGGTCGAGTACATGGCGATGGCGCGGCCGATGGTGTCCTTCGATCTCGTCGAGGCGCGCGTGTCGGCCGGCGACTCGGCTGTCTATGTGGAACCGAACGATGAACTCGCGTTCGCGAAGGCGATCGATGCCTTGCTGCGAGATCCCGAGCGACGCCGGCGAATGGGCGAGGCGGGATACCGCAGGGTCGCACAGGATCTGTCGTGGGATGTGTCGCGTCGGGTGCTCGTCCGGTTCTACGAGGACTTGCTTGGCGTGGACGGCTCCGAATCGACAATCAGAAGAACGGACGTCGGGAGGCTGGTGAGCAAATCATGAGTAGTCCGATGGTGAACTCCGTAAGCGTATTCGGGCTCGGATATGTGGGCTGCGTCAGCGCGGCGTGCCTCGCGTCGCGCGGACATCGGGTCATCGGCGTGGACGTGAATCCCGACAAGATGGAGTTCCTCCGGCAGGGCAGGTCGCCAGTCGTCGAGGAGGAGATCGGCGACCTCACCGCCAAGGTTGTCGCCGCCGGCAACCTCACAGTCATGGCAGATGCGCACAAGGCCGTCCTGAACACGGATATCTCGCTGGTCTGCGTCGGCACGCCGTCGGCTGCCGGCGGAGCCTTGTCGACGACGTCCCTCGAAGATGTGACTGCGAAGATCGGTGCTGCACTGGGTGATACCGACCGGTGGCACGTTGTCGTGTATCGAAGCACCATGGTTCCGGGGACATGCGAGAAGCTCCTGATACCGCTGCTAGAACGGGCGTCGGGAAAGCGGGCGGGGGTTGATTTTGGGGTATGCGTAAATCCTGAATTCCTGCGCGAGGGAACAAGTGTGCGGGATTTCCGCAACCCACCCAAAACCGTAGTTGGCGAGACTGACTCACGCAGCGGTGCGATGGTGCTGGGATTGTACGAAGGCCTTCCTGGCCCGCGCTTCCAGGTTCCCATCTCAGTCGCCGAGATGACGAAGTACGTCGACAACAGTTTCCACGCGCTCAAGATCGGATTTGCCAACGAAATCGGTGCGATATGCGCAGCCCTGCGTCTGGATTCGCACGCTGTCATGGATATCTTCCGCTCCGACACGAAACTGAACATCAGCCCAAGTTATCTGCAGCCGGGATTCGCCTTCGGCGGCTCATGCCTTCCCAAAGATGTTCGGGCGCTTACCCATACCGCGCGGCGCAACGATATCGACATTCCACTCCTGGCGAACCTGCTCGTCTCCAACGAGACCCATATGCGAAGGGCGGTCGACCTGGTGGTCGCCGACGGACGGCGCAAAGTGGGGATCTTCGGCCTGGCGTTCAAAACGGGCACCGACGACCTGCGAGAGAGTCCGATGGTGGAACTCGCCGAACGCCTTGTCGGAAAGGGGTTCGACGTCAGGTTTCACGATGCGAACGTAATACTCTCACGACTGATCGGTGCGAACCGCACCTTCATCGATGAGCGGCTGCCGCACATCGGCGATCTGTTGATGGACGACGTTGACGCCGTACTAGAACATGGTGACATCCTGATTGTCGGGTCAACCGCGCCCGAGGTTGCCGATGCGATCGCACGTGCACGGCCGGAGCAGTTGATCGTCGACCTCGTGCGACTGCCCAATGCCGGGCAAATGCGCGGATCTCCGAACTACGTGGGCATTGGTTGGTAGCCATGGCTCGAGTGGTCACAATCGCCTCCCGAAGCGTCTTGCACCGAGCGCGGTTCGACACAGACCTCTCTCGGGTCCGATGACATCGGCAGAGCCTGACGCGTCGCCAGGTGGTCTCAGCGGAGCGCTCAAGCGAGGAGTGGGCTACGCCGCGATCGGCGCGGTCATCTGCCAGATCGTCGTCGTTGTCCAGACGATTGCGCTGGGCCGACTACTCGGACCCGAAGAAGTGGGGATCTACACGGCTGGATCGGTGTTGATGGGATTCCTACTAACCTTCGCGCAGGGTGCGTTGGCGCAGGCCCTAATACATCGCAAGGACGATATCGAGAACGCCGCCAACACCGTGCTGGTCGTGACCTGTACGACCGGCCTGGTACTCGCGGTTGGGATCTTGATCGCCTCGCCTTTGATCGGTCACCTGTTTCACAATGCCGAGGCCGGGGAGATCGCGGCCGTGACTTCGGGATTGATGCTGCTTCATTTGTGCGCGACCGTTCCAGATGCGCTCATGCAGCGCGCATTTCAGTTCAAGCAACGAATGATCATTCAGCCAGCCGCAAGGATCGCATTCGCGAGTGTATCGATTGTGCTGGCCGTACTGGGATGGGGCGCATGGGCGATGGTCGCCGGTTCCTACGCGCAGATCACCACTCTGGTGGTCCTGAGCTGGTGGATGGCGAAATGGCGCCCGTTCCGCGGGCGGTTCTCGCTTCGGTTGTGGCGCGAGATGGCAGCTTTCTCGTTACCGCTGCTCATCGAGAACATCACCTTCGGCATCCGTGACGCCCTGCAACAGGTGCTGCTCGGTCGTCGGCTCGGCACCGCAGATCTGGGTCAGTTCCGTTATGGGTTTCAGATGGCCTACCTCCCCGCGGTAGCCCTCACCGACATCTTCGCGTATGTACTTTTCCCAGCGTTCGCACGAATCTCCGCTAACAGCAGACGGTTCCGAGACGCCTTCCTGCGCGCTCTTGGCTGGACCTGGTTCGGCACTCTTCCGATCGGAGCGCTATTGATTGTGGTGGGCCAGCCAGTCGCAGTCCTGGTCTTCGGCGAAGCATGGCGCCCCGCCGGGACCGCTGCGATGGCGATGGCGGGAATAGTAGGCGGCGCGGCGCTGCACTCCCTTGGCGCGCAGGTGATCAAGGGTTCAGCCCGGATGAAACTGATGAACTGGCTGAGCGCGCTCGGCCTGGGACTCAACCTGGCGCTTCTCGTGTGGCTCTTGCAGTTCGGCCTCGTCGGTGTCGGCATCGCGCTCTCGGTCACCTCTCTGGTCGTCGGCATGGTCAGCGTCCTGATCGCGCGCTCCGTGGTCAATGCCTCATACCGCGATGTCGTTGGAAACCTGGCCCCGTCCACACTTTCGGCATTCGTCGCATGCACGGTTGTCTTCCCACTGGAGCATGTCGTCGTTAGATCCGACCAGTACTTCGAGCCACTAGGTCTCGCGTTGATTGTCGCGGATTGCCTGCTTTTCATGTTGATCTACGTCGGAGTCCTGAGGTTGGTCTCACCGACCCGGTATAGAGCAGTCCGAGCTTTTACTGAAAGTGCAGCGGTGAGGCTAGTGGCCTCGCTCACGGGCCGGCGTAGGTGAGGAATTGCCATGGGTCTGAAGGTCTTGATGATTGGAACGTATCCGCTTGAGCCGGGTGTCGTGAACGGCGGAGTCGAGTCGGCGACCAGCGCGCTCGTGCCGGCCTTGGCGGAGCGCGACGATATCGACAGTGTCACCGTGCTGCGCTTCCATCACGGTGAGGCATTGACGGAGTACCGGCGCGCGGCGCCGAAGGTCGAAATTTACTACGTGCTCGGCCAGTATCGGTGGCGGATGATCACTGGGTCGTTCCTAGACTTGCGCAAGGCACGCAAGCTGATCGCGGAACTGAAGCCCGACGTGGTGCACGGCCAGGAAATCGGCTTGAACAGCGATATCGCGGCACGCTGCAGCCCGAACTGCGTGGTGACCGTGCACGGGATAACCTATGTCGAGACCCACCTATATGAACCTACCCTCCGTAACACGTTGCGGGCCAAGTTAACCCACAACGTAGCCCGGCGGGTGCTGCGCCGCGCCAAGGTGGTCATTTCCATCTCGAAGTACGACGCCAAGGAACTCTCCGGACTGATCCGGGGCGCGCGCGTCAGCATTGCCAATCCGACCGCCACGGAGTTCTTCGCACTGGCGCCGTCAGCACCAACCGCACCGCGGCTGCTGTACGCCGGTGCGCTCATCCCGCTCAAGAACCCGCTGGGCTTAGTCAATGCGTTCGCGCACGCGCGCAGGGCTGTGCCTGATGCTCGCCTGGCGCTGATCGGTCCGCAACCCGATGCGGCCTACGCGAAAGTTGTTCGGGATCGGGTGACGACGCTGGAATTGACTGACAACGTTGACATCGTCGGGTCGGTCGACAACAAACGGATGTTGCACGAAATCGCCACCGCACGCGCTGTCGTGTTGTTCTCACGACAGGAAAACGCGCCCACCATCATCGCTCAAGCCATGGCGGCCGGAAAGCCGGTCGTAGCGAGCCGCGTGGGTGGCGTACCAGAGATGGTGGACGACGGCGAGACCGGATTCCTCGTGGAATCTGAAGACGAAGCGACGCTGGCCGACCGGCTGGTGAGGGTATTACGTGACCAGCACCTATGCCTGCGGATGGGTCGCACCGGACATGAAATCGCGCTAACCCGGTTCAGGCCCGAAACAGTTGCCGAGATGACGGTCCAGGCGTATCGAACAGCCCTAGCGAGGAGTGCCTGATGAATGAGCCAATGCGTGCGGAGCGAAGGCAACGCGCGACCCTCAAGGAACTCACGGCAAAGGTCCTCTGCGCGGTTGGTGTACCGGTCCTCGCGCGGTGGCGAAGGCCGGGGCGGCTCGCGATTCTCATGTTCCACGGCGTCGAGGATGAGCCGCTCACCCCGCCCTGTGGTTACGTGATCGACGCCGCCACCCTGCGGCGTGAACTGGACTATGTTCGCCGGCATTTTCACGTCCTTCCGCTCGAGGAGGCCCTCGATCGGCTCCGCGATGGCACGCTGCCTGCCCGCGCGGCGGCGCTGACGTTCGACGACGGAACACGCAATCTCGCGATCCACGCGGCGCCGGTGCTATGCGATCTTGAACTGCCTGCTGCGATATTCCTCGCAACAGGGCCGATGGGAACGGGCGAGGCGCTCTGGCCCGACCGCCTCTGGCTCGCGTTCGCACGAACGACGGAGCCAGAAGTCGATCTTTCGGCGGTCGGCCTCGGCAGAAGTTCGCTTCGGACTCCCGCCGACCGCATCCGAACACGCGATCTGGTGATCCAACACTTCAAGCAGCTCCCCGACGCGGAACGAATCGTGCGAGTTGAGTCTCTCGTCGCTGCGCTCGGACCGAGGTTCGACGCCTACGGAGGGCCGTTCCAGATGCTCTCCTGGTCCGAGGCCCGCGCCCTCGCGAGCGATGGGCGCGTGACTCTGCACCCACATTCCGTCACGCACCCAATCCTGTCGCGCTGCTCCGACGAGAAGTTGGAGTACGAGATCTCGGAATCGTGCCTGGCACTCAGGCGCGAGACCGGCCGGCCAGCAACGATTTTCGCCTATCCCAATGGCGGCGAAGAGGACTTCGACGAGCGTGCGAAGGCGGTGTTGCGCCGCAACGGTGTTCGCTGGGCGCTGTCGACAACCGATGGCTTTGCTGACCACGACTCCGATCCGCTTGCGCTGCCCCGCATAGGGATTGGGAGCAACCACTCCTTCGCGCTGTTCCGGCTCAAGGTCTCGGGCTTTGCCCTACCCGGGCGTCGCTTCCGCGCCAATCCGCCGCGGCAGGCGCCGCAGGCACCCGCAGCCAGTCGTCCTGGTTCCCGAACTGCAGCCCGCCCAAGCACTGCAGTGGCTCGCCGCGGGTTCGAATGGCCGAAAGGAAGCCTGTACACATGCCCCTAGCCGACTTCTTCCGGTCCGTGCGCGGCCGCTACGTCCTGACGGCAGGACTTCTGGTTTTGCTGGCGGTGGTGATTCTCTGGCCTTATCGGAATTTCGCGGGAGATGACGCCTACATCACGTTCCGATTCGCCCATAATTTCGCTACAGGCGGTGGATTCGCATACAACCCCAATGAGCCCACCTATGGGTCCACCGCACCTCTATGGGTATTCATGATCGCCGGGCTGAATCGGCTGGGGCTCGCAGTTCCCGATGGCGCGCATGTATTGAACTGGACATTCGCGATTGCGTCCGTCCTTCTTTTCTTCCATCTCGCCCGCAGCTACCTGGGTAAAGGTCCGGCTGCGTGGATCACTACAGCACTGTTGATTCTCGATCCTTGGTTCATCCGGTGGGCGCTTAGCGGTTTGGAAAACGCTTTGGCACTGTTCCTGCTAATGGGAGTGTTCCTCGCACAGTTGAGATGGCGCAATACGGGAAGAATTAGTTGGTTGGCACCGACTCTTGCCGGCCTGGCGGCACTGTGCCGGCCCGAAATGGCGCTACTTAGCGTCCTCTTGTTCTTGGATATGCTGCTATTGGAACGGCGTCGCCTGCCCGCTAATCTCGCGAGCCTCGTGGTGATTTTCTCTGCGATAAATCTTCCGTGGATCTGGTACGCACTATCCGTGTTCCACACAGCTGTGCCAAACACCATCATCTCGAAGATGAGTGCCGATCATCTCGCAGCCTTGAAAGGGGTCATCTTCTATTTTGGCAGCTTTTGGATGTTCCAGGCGCTTGCCGTGCTGGCAGTGTGTTTGATTGGTCGGCTACGGCGAACGGCCATCGAACGCTTTCAAGGGTCGTGGACGGCGTGGCTACTACCTATCGCCTGGGGAGTGATTCTCCCCATCTTCTACATCGCGGGGGGCGCTCCCGTTGGTGGTCGGTACATGATGCTTGGACTCCCCAGCTATCTATTGATTGGCGTCGCAGCCTGGATAGTGATCTGGGAGCGGATGTCCAAAGTTGTCGTCGTTGCCGGCATCGCCACATTGGCACTGTTACTGGCAGTTCAATACAACTTTGCCTGGTATATCACCCAATGGCCCCAGGGGATGGATCCGGAGCTAATCAACGCGGCGGAAACCTTGCGGAATATTTCAGAAGGCGGTGACACCGTCGCGGCGAATCAGATCGGTGTATTAGGCTACTTTTCGGAGCGTACTGTTCTCGACACGTTCGGCCTGGTTTCGCCTGAGATATTTCCGTATCGCCGGATATCTAATCGAGCGGTGTTGAAATACGTGCATGAGCGACGGGTGCAGTACGTGTTTGACTCGACCCCTGCCGAAGAGTTGGCGCAACTTGACCCGGCGTACGCCAGCCTCACCCTCATCCGCCGGTATTCAGTGCAGCGGGAAAACGCCGGTTCGGCCGATAAGGTAACGACTTATTACCTCTACAAGACCAATTGGTGAGAGAACTCGCAGTCAATCGGTAAGTCCATGGTGAACGCAGTCGGATGAGCGAGTGTTTTTGAGCAAGCTCCAATGCTACGTCGTTCGATTTACATCGCCTAGCGAGTTTGATGTAGCGACCATAATTCGCCGAGGTGGAAATTCAGGTCCCGCGAAGAAAACCGTTCCTTGCCTCCGCCAGGATAAGGACTGAGTTCCCCGAACCAGACGGTGTCGCCTTCCTCATAGAGATCGACCCGGATGAAGTCGAAGCCGTCGCCAAGTTTCTCTGCAGCCGCCAGCATGGCGCCGAAAGTTCGTGGTTTGGGCCGAATTGGAGCGAGGGGGTAGTTGAGCACGACGTCCAACGGCGACCAATCGCGCGTGTAGAGGCGGCGGCGGTGGTTTGTGTGTCGGTCGATATCGACCTGAACCAATTCTACCCTTCCACCGAAAACGAAGAATTTGTAATCCGGCAGATCCAGCCCAGGTTGGCCTAGTCGCTGTTCCAGCACATAGCAACGCCTAGCTTGCGAGTAAGCCCATTCACCCAATCCTGACCAACCCTTCTCGTCCAGCCATCCTCGTGTGAGTCGTCGCAACTCGGGGATGTCCGGCCGACCTTGGCCCATGTGCACGATTCCAGTGCGGTGGTTTGGTTTGAGCACCCAATATGTGGGCAGGTCGCATGATTCCAATTCGGAGAGGTCGACTCCGGACCAGATGGTGCGCGGCGCGTGAACTCCGAGGCTAGTGGCGTATTCCTTCGCCTTTAGTTTGTCGCAGGTGCTGCCAATCAAGGGGCGCCGGTCGTTAATGATTCGCCAGTTGACTTTCTCATTGAATGTTCTCGGCGGATCCAGGTGTAGCCATTTCTGCTGATTGAGTGCGTACAAAATCCGGCGGCGAGTGGTGAGCGGTAGACCTCTGATGGCTAACTTGGTGGCCGACTTGGCAGCGGCAGCGGCGGATAGTCTGACCTCATGTAGTCGTTGTCGCATATCTCCCCCTGATGTGACAGCGCGGTTATGTTCCAAAATAGTCGGACCGGGAGTCGCGCGAGGGATTTTCCGTTAAGTGAACCTTCGTAGATGAGACGGCATCGATAATTTGCGGATATCCGCGCTCGGAGGTCGATGTCGTTCCCTTGTCCGACCCCATCCGATCACCAGCGCGGTCGTCCGGACTCGTCGAAACGCCTGCTACAGCGCCGCCTCGTCGCTGGCGCAGCGGAACCCGGTGGTGTAGACGACACCCGTCGGCGCCATCGCTTGCCGGTAATATCCCTCTTTGTAGTAGACGGTGGTCGTGCCGGGAATCAGGGTGCGCGCGAAAAAAGTATCGGAACCGTTGACGAACGTCTGCCGTACTCCGCCCAGCCACAACCTGATCCATCCAGTGGTTTTTGACGTTGAGAAGTAGACCTGCATTTTGACGTCGTGCCATTGTCCAACGTTCAACGGCGTGTCGAAGATCGGCCCCGAGCTTGGAAGGTAGATGCCAGGAGCGGGCTGATCGTTGATGACCAGTGACCAGTAGCCATTCTTCGTGCCCACACCCCATTGGAACGGTGAGCTGCCTCGGCTGCTGTCCGGGTGCCAGCCGTTCGTAACCCCCCAGCCGAGATCGGCATGGTCCTGCGGAAAGGTCGGATCGAACTTGATGGAAAGCCGATACCAGAGTGTCTGGCCTTCGGTGCCTCCCGTCTGACTTTCGTCGGATCCGACCTGCGACCGTTCGCCCCCACCGAAATCGGGAACATCACCGGAACGGACCTCGAATCGGGCCGCGTTACCTTTCACCGGATCGTCCACCACAGTCGCGGAAAAGGTGGGAACGTAGTCAACCCCGGGGCCGTTGTATCCCCTGTTCTGGACGCTCGGCCACTGTCTGAAATCGCCAGTGCTGTAATCACCGACAAAGGACTCTTGGCTGGTGCTGAGAATATGCGGCGTAGTTGCAGCGGGCGATTTAGGGGCGGCGTCCGGATTGACCGCGCAGCCACCGACAACGGCAGCAGCCGTAGCCAATGACAGGCGGGCGAACCCACGGCGATCAATCGGCGGAACGGACCTTCCGTGATCCATGTCTTTCACTATGCCACCCGCATTGACACTCCGAAACCTGTCGACGAGTTCGCTTCCACGAGGCAAAGGGCGTCAGGTCGCGCTGGTAGTAGCCCATCGAGGCCGGCTCGGACCCTCTCATCCCTCATGTGTCAATACCGCCCGTCGAGCGTCGCGTTGCACTAGGCGAAATCTGCCATTCCGTCGGCGCCATCACGGCCGCTGCATATTCAGCAAAGCCGACCGATGTTGCGTGGCGCAGGCTAGCCTAGGGGTGCCAACTGTGATCTGGAGTGGTTGGTCATGTGGGGGAATTGTGATGCAGGGTCTCACTGCGGTGAACGGCATTGGTCGGAGGGGGCGACTGTGAATCTCCTTGAAAGGCGCGTGGATACGATCGACCCACGGTCGAGTGTGAAACTGCGAGTGCTCAATAAACCGGCGCCGACCCGCGCGGCTACCGCTCCGTCGCCGCGCACGGCTACGTCGATGCGCTCGCGTTCATGCTTTCGACAGGCGGGCGCGAGCTGCGACCCTTGCAGCGTCGTTCCGGTGAGCGGCGGGGATCGGGTTTCGCGGCAGAACGTCGGCGTGGAGATCAGATCGCCCGACATCCAAGACTCCGCCTCCACAGTTTTCCATGGCACCGGCGCGCCCATCTGCGGCTGGGTGTCGCGCGCGTTCGACCGGCGCTCGTTCGAGGAAACACGCGATGCTGGGTGAGACGCTCGACTACTGGCTGCTGAAGTCCGTCGCGCACCGGCGCAACTTCGCCACCGAGGCGGAGCTCGATGCGCGCGCCGTGGCGCCTTCGCCGCAGGCGTTCGACGCGCAGATGCCCAAGATGGAGAAGCTTCTGCGCCGCTTCGGCTCGCACCTGCCGATCGACGCGCACAAGAGCTACCTCGACATGGGCTGCGGCACCGGGGAACTCACCCTCGCGCTCGCCGGCATGGGCGCCGGCCGCATCACCGGGGTCGACTTCCTGCCGCGCTCAATCGAGACGGCGTGCGCGCACGCGGCGCGCATCGGCGCCGGCAACGCGCAGTTCGTCTGCGCCGACCTTCACCAGTGGGTGCCACCGGAAAAGTACGACGTGCTGCTTTCCTTCGACGCTCTCGAGCACATAGACGAGCCGCGCGTGTTTCTGCGCAGGATGAAGCAGCTGGTCGCGCCGGGCGGGCTGGCGGTGGTCAGCTTCGGGCCGCTCTTCCACTCGCCTTTCGGCGACCACATGTGGGGCTTCTTCCGCGTGCAGTTGCCCTGGCGCGGCGTGCTGTTCTCGGAGCACGCGATGTTGCGCGTGCGCCGCGAGTACTTCCGCCCGACCGACCCGGCGCACAAGCTGAAGGATATCGCCGGCGGCCTGAACCGCATGCGCTACTCCGAATTCATCGGCCACGTGAGGGCGACGGGCTGGGAGTTCGACTATCTCGCAGTCAACACTTTCCTGCGCGAAGGCTCGCTGCCGCGGCGCGCCTCCGACGCGCTCGCCAGAGTGCCGGGCGTGCGCGACTTCGTTCCCCACAATGTCTACGCGGTGCTGAGACCAGCATGAGCGTCCTGATGCTGGGACCGCGCCAGGCCGGCATTTCGATCCTCGAGCGCAGGACGTGCACCCCCATGATTCATGGCGTGCACGCGGTTCACGTGCGGACGATGAAGGAGGGCGGAGGTGCGCAAGCTCATCAGCTACCTGGGCACGCATTTTTGCTGCGCGGCGGCCCGACGTGGTGCCTATCCACCGCGCGGCTCCGGTCTCAGATCTCGTAGAGCGCATAGTGGGAATTGGATAGAGTTGTTTCTTCCTCGGCATGAACGGTCCGCGTCGCATTGGGGAGTCGGAGGTCGAGCGACACCAGCTCAAGCACCTAACGACGGAGTACGTCCCGTAGGCCATACCCCCGCGCTACGTCGACGACTTCCTATTTGTTCCGACGCCTGGCTAGCCGATACTGGCTGCGTCCGGGGGCCCGATCAGCTGGCGGGACCACACGGCGCCGTGACCTTGTTCCTTCCGGCGCGAGTTCGCAAATCCCACAGCGCTTTTGAGGGAATCCGCAGTCTTGCGTTCGGAGAAATCCTCTCGTTCAGCGATGGGTGCCGCGGTTGAGGTCCGCGCGGAGCCCATTCGGTGGCGAGGTGAAGCACAAGAAGGGGCGGGAATGCGCGAACCGCGCAGCGTCCATCCTGAACTCGGTTCGCAGCCGCGAGGCGGGGGGAGATTCCACACCTCACCTCTCTGTACGCCATCGCCTCCGCCGAGCTCACGTGTCGATCTGTCAAATCAACTCTCTGATAGCTGGTCCACTAGGAGCATGATGGGGCAGCAGAACTTCGTTTTCAACGTCGAGCCCATCGGCGCGCTTGATGAACTTGAGCGAGAGTGGCGGCGACTGGAGATCGAGGCGTCGCCATCGTTCTTCCTGTCGTGGAACTGGATCGGCACCCTGCTCGAAATGCTCCCGCCGGAGGCGAAACCGCGGCTGCTGCGTGGCACAGCAGCGGGACGGACGGTAGCGCTGGCCATTCTGGGGGACGCCGAGATACGCCGGCACCGGATAATCCACGCTCGCCGTTGGGTCCTCAACGCTACCGGTAATCCAGCGATGGACTGCATCTGCGTAGAGCACAACGGTTTGTTGGCCAGCCCGCGGGTGGGGTGGGACGGTCTGCTCGAAGCCTTCGTTGCAACGAAGGAGATCGACGAGCTAAGTCTGCCCGGCATCACGGCTCCCCCGCCCGCATCCTTGGTCGAGGGGCGCGGGCTGCTTCGTGATGAGGTCCCGGACTTGGCTTTTGCGGTTGAGCTGGGCGCGCTGTCCGCCACCGGCGGCGACGTCGGCGCGGTTCTCAGCAGCAACGCTCGGTCACAGCTCCGACGAGCAATGCGCAAGCTCGAGCCGGTCGCACTCGAGGCAGCGGCCAGCGAGGTTGAGGCGCTGGCCTTCTTTCGAACCCTCAAGGAACTCCACATCCCCTGGTGGGAGCAGCGCGGCCTGCCGCATGCATTTGTCCATGAGTTCTTCGAGCGTTTTCATGAACGCCTCATCGAGCGGGCATTCGCCGACGGAGCGATCCAACTCCTGCGTGTTTGGAGCGGGGATCGCACTCTGGGCATCCTCTACAACTTTCAGCGCGATAAACATGTGTACGCCTACCAGAGCGGCTTTGTTCAGCCGGAGGGACAGGAACGTCCAGGCGTGATCGCCCATGCCCTCGCCATCAAACGGGCATGGCAGGACGCCGCCGAGATCTACGACTTCATGGCCGGCGAGAACCGGTTGAAGCGCAGCTTCTCCAACCGCACCGAGACGCTCTCGTGGACGGTGATTCAAAAGCCACGCCTTCGCTTTCACGCCGAGCATCGCGCTAGGCGGCTCAAGGAGCACTACGTCGCCACTCGAGAGCGCGGCGAGGACAAGGCCCACTAGCAGCCGGGCTGCAGCACCGTTCGCGCGTAGCCCGCAGTTTGGTAGAGGTATTCGAACGCCCATCTCGATTCGGATATGCGAGCCGGGCTCGCCACCATCACGAGATTGCCGTCAAAGCACTGCTCGAGGATGAACCGGGCTCGGGAGATGTGGGGCCGGAACGTCACGACGATCACAGTGCGCCAACCATATTCGGTAGCCAAACGACGCAGTTGCCTGCCTTCACCTTTCGTCGTCACCGGATCGGGGACGATGCAGCGCACGGCGAACCCTTGGTGCCGGGCGGCACAATAGTCAGCCAGCATCGGGTCGGCTGCCCCGCTCGGGTTCGAGATCACCAGGTTGGGCGCCCAGCCCTGCCGAGCCAGGTCCAAGCCGAAGGGGTATCTGCGATGGTACGGCCCACTGAGGACGAATATGGCGTCGGCGTATCGCAATTGATCGATTTGTGGAGACACATACACCGGCAGTCCAGACGCAGCGGCGGTGGTGATCAACAGACAGACGAGCACCGCAAAGCGTCCGATCAGACGCACGCTCGGTCGCCCGCATCCTGAGGCCAACGCATTCCTCGTCAACCTCGCCCGCACGGACGAGCCATGGTGTCAGCGGTTTCCGGTGAGATTGCGTTGGCGTGCATAGGCTTCGCGTTGTTTTCGTGCGCGGTCTTTGGTGGCCTCGGTGGTGTGGTTGGTGGGGCCGGTGAGGTGGCGTGCGAGGGTGCGCACGGTGGGGTATTGCAGGAGTGCGACGATGGGTAGGTCGGTGCGAAGTTGGTCGGCGAGTTGGGCGTGGGCGCGTACGAGTAGTAGTGAGTGCCCGCCGAGGTCGAAGAAGTGCTCGTCGAGGCCAACTCTGTCGATGTGTAGCACGGACTTCCAGATGTCGGCGATGGCTTCTTCGGCTGGGTTGCGTGGTGCGAGGTAGGGATTGGCGTCTTCGGCGTATTGGCGTTGGGGGGTGGGTAGTGCTTTGCGGTCGAGTTTGCCGCTGGTGGTTAGGGGAAGGGTGTCGAGGTAGTGGAAGTGGGCGGGGACCATGTATTCGGGGAGGTGGGTGTGCAGGGTTTGGCGTAGCTCGGCGATCAGCGTGGCGGGTGGGTTGGGGGCGACGAGGTAGGCGATGAGTTTTTTGTCGCCGGGGGTGTCCTCGCGGTCGATGACGGCGACGTGTTTGATCGCGGGATGCTGGGCGATGGTGGTTTCGATTTCGCCGAGTTCGATGCGGAAGCCGCGGATCTTGACTTGTTGGTCGATGCGGCCGAGGTATTCCAGTTCACCGCCCTCCAGACGGCGGGCCAGATCACCGCTGCGATACATGCGTCCGCCGTGGAAGGGATCGGGCACGAAACGTTCGGCATTGAGGTCGGGGCGGTTGAGGTAGCCGGCGGCCACGCCGGCGCCGGCGATGTGCAGTTCGCCGGCCACCCCGGTGGGCACGGGTTGGCCGTGGGCGTCGAGTAGGTAGATGCGGATGTCGGGCAGGGGTGTGCCGATGATGCTGCCGGCGCCGGCACGAAGGTCGGCTTGAGTGATGCGTTGGTGGGTGACGTAGAGGGTGGCCTCGGTGGGGCCGTACATGTTGATGATCTGTGGGGTGTCATCGCCATAGCGGTCGAACCAGGGTTGCAGGGTTTGCAGGTGCAGCGCTTCACCGCAGAGCAGGATGTAGCGCAGCGTGAAGGCCCCTGGGGGCGCGGTGTGGTCGGCGTCGATGAACGCTTGGAATCCGGTGGGGGTTTGAGACAGCACGGTGACGTGTTCGCGTTCGACCAGGGCGCGGAAGGTGGCCGGGTCACGGCTGGTGTCGTGGCCAACCACCACCAGGCGGCCACCGGTGAGCAGGGCGCCCCACAGCTCGGAGACCGAGATGTCGAAGGCGTAGGAGTGCCACAGTGTCCAGACGTCGTGGGCGCCGAAGCCGAACTGCGGCACGGTGGCGGCGAACAGCCGTAGCACGTTGTGGTGGGTGACGCGGACGCCCTTGGGTTTCCCGGTGGACCCCGAGGTGTACATGACGTAGGCCAGGTCCTCACCGCTGCCCTCGACTGCCGGCGGGACCGCCCCCGGAGCCGGTGGTAGTGGTTCATCGAGGCAGATGCGGCTCACCGGTAGCGCGGCGAGTTCGTCGGCCAGGGCGCGTTGAGTCAGTACCACCGCCACGGCGGCGTCCTGCAGCATGAACGCGACGCGTTCGGTCGGATAGAGAGGGTCCATCGGCAGGTAGGCGGCGCCGGCCTTGAGGATGGCCAGGATGCCGATCACCACCTCGGGACTGCGCTCCACGCGCAGACCGACCACCTGCCCGGCGCATACGCCCAGACTGCGTAGGTGTGCAGCCACCGCCTCAGCGCGGGCATCGAGTTCGGCGTAACTCAATTCCACACGCCCACTCCTGGTTTCGGCACTCACGGCGATCGCCTCCGGGGAGGCGGCGACCTGGCGGGCGAACCCGGCATGCAACGTCACATCACGAACGGCCAACGAAGGAATCGGCTCGCGGCCGACCAGTGCGGCACGCTCGGCGGGACCGATCGGATTCAGATCGCGCACGTGGGTGGCATCGGGATCGGCGAGTCGGGTCAACAGATTGGTCAGATGGTCGAGCATGCGGGTGATCACCGGATCGGTGAAGCGTTGGGTGGAGTACTCCAGCCGCAGCAGCATCTCGTCGTCGCCGTAAGCCATCAACGCCAGTGGGAAGTTGGTCTGGCCGGTGTAGTCGAAGTGTCGTCCGGGCATCTGCAGGCGGGTGTCGAGGCTCTGGTGGTCGTAGACGACCACGCTCTCGAAAAGCGGTGTGCCGGGCGCGACTCCGCTCCAGGCCTGCACGGCCGCCAGCGGGGTGTGTTCGTAGGGGCGCAGCGCGATCTGCTGGGCGCGCAGCGCGCGCAGCCACGCCACGATCTCGGCGTCGTCGTCGACCTCGACGCGCATCGGCAGGGTGTTGATGAACAGGCCGACGATCGTCTCGATGCCGGGCACATCGGTGACGTGTCCGGCGCGGGTCGCGCCGAACACGATGTCGGACTCGCCGCTGTAGCGGTGCAGCAACACCGCCCAAGCGGCCTGCATCATCGTGTTCACCGTGACCTGCGCGCGTTGGGCGCCCCGGCGAATCTGCTCCGACAACTGCACGCGACAGCCGCCGCTCACACGCCCTGAACGGAGCATCGCCGGCCCCGCCCGATCTCAATGCGTCGACCCCGAACGGGGTCACAGCGCCGAAGGTGCCCAACTCCGCACGCCAGAACGCCTCAGCGGCAACCAGATCCAGCGATCGACGCCACTCAATGTAATCGCGATACGGACGCGCCGACCCCAAAGCCAGCACCTGCCCACCGCGTGCCGCGTCATACAGCGCAAACCACTCCCCCAACACGACTGCGAAGGAGCGTCCGTCGAGCATGGCGTGGTGAAACGTCCACAACAACCGCGACCGCCCATCGGGAAACCTGGCCACGAAAAGCCGCATCATCGGCGCACACGACAAATCGAAATCCCGACACCGATCAGCCCGCAAATAATCAGCGAACCGCCGCTCAGCCACCTCGGGCGCCACGTCAGCCCAATCGGCGACCGTCGCGCTCAACTCAGCTTGCCCTACCACTTCCTGACACGGTTGCTCGACGTCCTCCCAACGGAACCGGGTACGCAAAATGGGATGACGCGCAATCTCCTCGCCCAGCGTCTGCTCGAACAACGCCACATCCAGCGGCTCCTCCAGCCGAACGATGATTTGCTGAATATCTACCCCGGCGCCATCAGAACTCAACGCGTGAAACAACATCCCCTGCTGCAACGGCGCCAACTCATAAACATCCACCACATCACCGTGGCGATTGTTGTCTGTAGCGGTGATCTTCATGCCTCACCGCTCCGCGCATGGCGTTGCTGCGCGTCGGCGACGAATGCGGCGAACGTCGCGACGTGCTCGGGTAGGAGCATGGTGTCACCGCTGCAGCCCTCGGGTCCGACGAACTTGGTGCTGCTGGGGGCGTGGCGACTCCAGCGCAACGGATGTGCCCACGGACGCTTCGACGACTCGCATGGAATCATGAAGTCGATGTGGACGGCCGGACGGACTTCGGCGAATACGCGCGTACCGCAGCGAGTGTCGCCTTCACGACGGCGCCGCGTCGGATCAGGACGGGATCGGAAACCTCCTCGGCCTCGCGCGGCAGCAGTCCGCGCACGCGTTCGGCGAGATAATGCCCGCGCTCGGCCGCCGGCACGGCGGGCAGCGCGCGGGCATGCGTCATCAGTCGCCTGGAAAGGTGGCGGACCACGGCCATCGCCCACTGCAACCGGCGGTACGACTTGCAGTACGGCGCGCCGAACAGGATGAGATTGGTGACATCCGCGCCCGAATTCTCCAGCTGGCGCGCAAGTTCGAATGCGATCGACGCCGCCGGCGCAGTAACCGGCGATCGACATGGGCCCGGCGGGCCGGAACGCACGGATCTGCTCGGCGAAATAGCGCGCGATGTCTTCGACCCGCGTCAGCGGTTCGCTGCCTTCCTCGAGTCCGGGCGGCTGCAGGCCGAAGAATGGCTGATCCGAGCCGAGATGCTGCGCGAGCGCGCGATAGGCGAACACGTCGCCGTTGTGCCCGGCCACGGCGAAGATCGGCGTTCGCGTCCCGCTGATTCGAGCGGCACGATCGCGCGCTGCTGGGAAGCAAGCCGCTGCGCCTCGCGCAGGAACGCGATGACTTCGGGCTTGCGCTGAGCGAGATCGCGCTTGTGTTCGTCGGTCAGGACCCCGACGGGCGCATTGAGGCGCAGGCGGTCGCCGTCGAGCACGACGTGCACGTCGAGCTTGCGCAGCTCGGCGAGAAGGTCGGCAGCCGTCACAGCTCGATCTCCTCTCTTTCGCCGCGGCCGGCGAGCGCGAGCGGAGCGCTGCTGACAGCCGCCCAGGACAGCGCGTCGATCGCGACGGCGAGCTGCTCGGGCGTCGGCCGTTCGAACAGGTTGCGCAGTGGCAGCTCGACGCGGGCCGTCTCGCGCAAGTTCGCCATCACGCGCGCGGCCATCAGCGAGTGGCCGCCGAGGTCGAAGAAGTTGTCGAAGACACCGACATCGCTTCGGCGAAGCACTTCGCTTGAACACGGCGACGACGAGCGCCTCGCTGGACGAACGCGGATCGACGATCTCGCGCGGCTCGGTGCGGCGTTGGTTCGGGGGCGGGTAGTGCTTTGCGGTCGAGTTTGCCGCTGGTGGTTAGGGGGAGGGTGTCGAGGTAGTGGAAGTGGGCGGGCACCATGTATTCGGGCAGGCGGGTGTGCAGGGTTTGGCGTAGGTCGGCGATCAGCGTGGCAGGTGGGTTGGCGGCGACGAGGTAGGCGACGAGTTTCTTGTCGCCGGGGGTGTCCTCGCGGTCGATGACGGCGACGTGTTTGATCGCGGGATGCTGCGGCGATGGCGGCTTCGATTTCGCCGAGTTCGATGCGGAAGCCGCGGATCTTGACTTGTTGGTCGATGCGGCCGAGGTATTCCAGTTCGCCGCCCTCGCAGGCGGCGGGCCAGATCGCCGCTGCGATACATGCGTCCGCCGTGGAACGGGTCGGGCAGGAAACGTTGGCGTTGAGGTCGGGGCGGTTGAGGTAGCCGGCGGCGACGCCGGCGCCGGCGATGTAGAGTTCGCCGGCCACGCCGGTGGGCACCGGGCTGGCCGTGGGCGTCGAGTAGGTAGATGCGGATGTCGGGAATGGGTGTGCCGATGATGCTGCCGGCGCCGGCAGAAGGTCGGCTTGAGTGATGCGCCGGTAGGTGACGTAGAGGGTGGTTTCGGTGGGGCCGTACATGTTGATCAGCTGTGGGGTGTCATCGCCGTAGCGGTCGAACCAGGGTTGCAGGGTTTGCAGCTGCAGTGCCTCACCGCAGAACAGGACGTAGCGCAGCGCGAAGGCGCCCGGCGGCGCGGCGCGGTCGGCGTCGATGAACGCGCGGAATGCGGTCGGGGTTTGGCTCAGCACGGTGACGTGTTCGCGTTCCACCAGCGCGCGGAAGGCGGCCGGGTCGCGGCTGGTGTCGTGCGGCACCACCACCAGGCGGCCGCCGGCGAGCAGGGCGCCCCACAGCTCCGAGACCGAGATGTCGAAGGCGTAGGAGTGCCACAGTGTCCAGACGTCGGTGGGCGCCGAAGCCGAACTGCGGCATCGGTGGCGGCGAACAGCCGCAGCACGTTGTGGTGGGTGACGCGCACGCCCTTGGGTTGGCCGGTGGAGCCCGAGGTGTACATGACGTAGGCCAGGTCCTCGCCGCTGCCCTGCGACTGCCGGCGGGGCGCGCCGCCGGGGCCGGCGGTAGTGGTTCGTCGAGGCAGATGCAGCTCACGGGTAGCGCGGCGAGTTCGTCGGCCAGTGCGCGTTGGGTCAGTACCACCGTCCACGGCGGCGTCGTGCGAGCATGAACGCGACGCGTTCGGTCGGGTAGAGCGGGTCCAGCGGCAGGTAGGCGGCGCCGGCCTTGAGGATGGCCAGGATGCCGATGACGACGTCGGGGCTGCGCTCCACGCGTAGACCGACCACCTGGTCGGCGCCCACGCCCAGGGCGCGCAGGTGTGCGGCCACCGCCTCGGCGCGGCGGTCGAGTTCGGCGTAGCTCAATTCCACACGCCCGGCGGCGGTTTCGGCACTCACGCGCGATCGCCTCGGGGGTCGCGGCGACCTGGCGGGCGAACCCGGCATGCAACGTCACATCACGAGTCGCCAACGTCGGGATCGGCTCGCGCACCCACCAACGCGGCCCGCTCGGCCACGCTCAGCAACGACAACGTCAGCGAGCGGAACGGTCGGCTCCGCCACGACCTGCTCGAGCAGCCGGCGGTACTGCGCAAGCCAGCGCGCGACCGTCGTGTCATCGAAAAGGTCTGCGTTGAACTCGCATTCGAGCACGACGCTCTCGCCGTCGTCGACCGCGGTCAGACCGAGCTCGAAGTTGTAGAACGCCTTTGGCATCTCGACGCCGGCGACGGCGACCTCGCCGAAATCGAATGGGCTGTCGAACTTGTCGTTGAAGAACACCGACACGAGCGGCATGCGGCTCGGATCGCGGGGCAGCCTGAGTTTCTGCACGAGCGTGCCGAAGGTGAGGCGCTGATGTGCCTGCGCATCAAAGAACGCGCTGCGGACAGCGCGCAGGTGCTCGGCGAACGTCTGCTGCGCATCGACGCGGCAGCGCAGCGGGATCGTGTTGACGCCGTGCGCGACGAGATGGCCGTTCTCCTGCAGCGCCTGGCTCGCCATCGGCACGCCGATGATGAAATCGTCGACGGACGTGAGGCGCGCGACGAGCACTTCGAATGCAGCGAGCAACGCGACGAACAGCGTCGCGCCCTGCTGCGCAGCACCCGTGCGAAAAGCCTGGAAGAGCGCCTTGTCGATCGCGAGGACCTGCCGACCGGCGGTGTAGGTCTTGAACACCGGACGGGTGCGATCGAGCGGCAGTTCGAACGCCGGCACGCCGCTCGCGTACTGCGCCGCCCAGAATTCGAGCGCCGCATCCATTTCCGCGACTATGCCCGGACTCTGCTGATCGGTCCACGAAATCGCGAAATGATGCTGCTGGAGGCAGGGTCGCCGGCAGGCCGACGCGATCGGCCGCATAAAGTCTTGCAAGATCGTCGAAGATCACCGTCGAGGACCAGCCATCGACGATGACGTGATGCGCCGTGAACAGGAACCGATGCCGGTCGGGCGCTTCGCGGATGACTTCGGCACGCCACAACGGCGCAGCGCCCGAGGTCGAACGGTGTGCGCGTCTCACGATCGACGATGCGCTCGATCGCGGCTTCGCGCTCTCGCTCCTCCAGCCCGGCGAGGTCGGTGAGCGGAAGCGCGACCGCGACGTCGGGCAGCACGTGTTGCGATTCGCTGATCAGATCGATCGAGATGCGTAGTGCCTCATGGCGTCGAACGACGTCGGCGAGCGCCTTGTGCAGCGAGTCCACCGACAGCGGGCCGTGCAGCTTCAACACGAAGCACTGGTTGTACGAGCAGTTCGCATCGTCGCCCATCAGTGTCGCTGCACATATCTCGCGCTGCGGCTCGGTTAGGGGGAAATGCGCCTCGACTTCCGCGAACGGATCGAAATCGACCGGCTTGTAATGATGTTCGGCAGACGAGACCGGGTTGTAGGCGTCGGAATAGGTCATTGGCCAGCGTCTCCCGCTGAGGTTGCGTTGGCGTGCACGGCCCAATGCCGGTTATCGGAGTCGTGCTCGAGTTCTCCGAATGACTCATTTTTCTTCACGACGATTAGAAAGGCACGCGTGAGCAACTCTTCTCGAGGGTACCGAGCGAGCTTTCGGGATAGTTCTTCAGTCAGGAATTCTCGACCCTCCTCATCAAACTGCGTGCCGGCTGCCCACTTTTGGTGTGAGTGGTCCAACCGGTACGACTCCTCCAGTTCGAAATGCGTCCCAAACTGATCCTTTACCTCATCAATTCGGATGCGATTGAGGTGTAGGGGATCTACTTCGACTTCGCCCAGCAAATGTCCCCAAGGATTGCTCTCATAGAGCGACTTGGGATTATGGGCACCCGAGAGGCTGTAGAAGTTGTGGTAAATATGGTAGCCGATACCGCCAGGCCGAGTAACCCGATGCAATTCCTTGACGAAGGTCCTCATATCGACAACATGTTCCAGCACCGCCGTCGAAATGACGATATCGAAGCTGTCGGAATCGAAAGGCATGTTTGAGCCGTCGTAGGAGACCAGTTCTAACCTTTCGTGCTCGATCGAACTACCGTTGAGCGCTCTCAGGCGCCGGTAGTATCTGTCGAGCCCAGATCGTAAGCCTAATGTGCGGTAAAGCGCCTTCAGGGCCGAACCGGTGTTTCGTCGTTGCTTCCGGTAAAGCGCAAGGAATCCATCGCGGTAGAAGACTTCCTCAACGTCAAGGCCAACTACACGCTTGACCTTGTTCGAAAAAAGCGCGACATCCGGATAGCGAAATCCACAGCCAATGATCATTATTTCTCGCTCAGACAAATCACCACCAGCGAGTCTTTCGACGTCTTGAAACGTCTTTTTGAAACCATTGTCAAAGTCATGGTCGGCATTGTCAGCCGGCAAAGGCCGAAGAAAGTCGATCCGTTCGAGTATTTTCTGATTGATGCGTGAGATCACTTCGCAGCCTCCCAATGTATAGCGATCTAAAGTAGCTGTGTGTTCGTCGGAAGTTGGCATGCCAGTTCCACGACCTCACCGCCGTTCTCGGCTGGGTGAACCGCGTTGACCGCGGCCACCTCCAGGTACTTGCCGGGACGATCCGGGTCCGGAACGAACCACGCCTCTCGCCCGGACGGGTCGCGGCCCTTGCGTGGCGCGTCCGTGCGTTTGGGCAGGAAGTCGGCGGACTGCATTTCCACGAGCGTCGCGCGGAACGCGGCGACGACGCGGTCGAGATCGGCATCGCTGTGCGCCAGCGTCAGGAAGCACAGTTGGCCTTGGTACGTGTGCACACCTTTCTCCCGCATGAGCGTGTAGTAGAGCGGCGCGAGCGGCAGTTCGTGTGGGAACGACACGAGGAACCACGACGAGAAATGACTGACCTGCACCGGCGCGCCGAGTTCAGCGACGACCTCCTTCAGCCGCTCGACCAACGCCGTCGTGCGCAGGTTGAGACCACGCTGCAGCGCGGGACCTTCCTGCTTGAAGCGACGCAGTACCGCGCGCGCTGCAGCGAGAGAGAGCGGATGGCGGACGAATGCTCCGGCGAAGAAGGTGACCCCGGTCTCCGGGCTGGAATCGTCGCCGAAGCGCCAGGCGCCTCCGTCGAGGGCGTCGAGGTACTTCGAGCTGCCGGCGACCACGCCGATCGGCAGGCCGCCGCCGATGACCTTGCCGTACGAGGCGATGTCGGCACGCACGTCGAACAGCGCCTGCGCGCCGCCCGGATGCACGCGGAAACCCGTGAGTACCTCATCGAAGATCAGCGCGGTGTCGCTATTGGAGGTCAATCTGCGCAACTGGTGCAGGAATTCTCGAGGCTGCAACTCCGGGCGCCGGCTCTGCACGGCCTCGACGACAACCGCGGCAAGTTGCCCATTCAGCGACCTGAGCGTCTCGAGCGTCTCCGGTGTGCCGTATTCGAGCACGAGCATGTTGTCGGTCATCGCGGTCGGAATTCCGGGCGCGATCGGCATCGCTCGGCCGTCGGCTGACATGGTCGGGCGCACGAGCACTTCGTCGAAGCCACCGTGGTACGCGCCGCTGAACATCACCACCTTGTCGCGCCCAGACACCGTTCGCGCGAGACGGATCGCCGCCATGACGGCTTCGGAACCGGTGGTGCAGAACGCGGCGCGCTCCATGCCGACCATCTCGCAGACGAGTTTCGACACCTCGCCCGCGAGCGGTGTCTGCGGGCCGATCTCGATCCCCGCGTCGTACTGCTTGTCGACGGCCTCGCGAATGAATTCCGGGTTGTGGCCGAAGAAGATGGAACCGAAGCCATTCGTGATGTCCACATACTCGTTTCCATCGACGTCCCAGAGATGCGCGCCCGATGAGCGCACGGAGACGATCGGGTAGACCATCTCCTTCCAGCTCTTGCGGTAGCCCGACACCGACCGCGGATCAGCAAGATGTGCGCGGTTCGCCTCGGTCGCGGCTTTCGATTTCGCGGTCTTGCGGTTGTAGCGCTCGATGATCGCTGCGAGGTGCTGCTGCTGATGATCGGTCAGGCCGCGGGTCGGACTGGGCGTCGGCGCGTGAGACGGTTCGAAGGCAGTTGGCGGTGCGGGTGCCGGACCGGCGGTCGGCGTCACCGCACCGGCACGAACGCCGAGCATTTCGAGTTGGCGGGAGATGATCGCGAGCTGCTGCGCGATACCGGCGAGTGAGCCGCCCTCGGCGGCAGTCGCTTTCGGATTCTCGAACGCCGCCACTGGTGCAGCGGCCACCGCCGGCGCGACGGGCAATGCATCTTCCGGCAGGGTCGGCAGGATCCGCTCGACAAGTAGGTTCAACGTCGGGGCATCTTCGAGAAGTGTGCGGAGGGTGACCTCGGTCGTGAACTGCTTCTGTAGCGCACTAGCCGCCTGCGTGAGAAACAGCGAGTCGAAGCCGATTTCGAGAAAGCTCGCATCGGGCGTGACACTGGCGGGGTTGAAACCGGAGAGATCGACGAAGAACGTTCTCAGGCGCGCCAACAAGTCCGCAGATCGGTTGCCGGTCAGGACGGTGGCGTCCTGCGTCGGAGTGGAGGTCGTAGTCGCCACGGCGGGTGCGACAGCGCACGCAGGCTCTACGGCGTGAAGGGCCGTGTCGTTCTGGGGAATCGGATCTACCCAGTGACGGTGGCGCCGGAATGGGTAAGTGGGTAGCGGCAGGCGGCGACGACGCGCACCGCCGTGAAATCTCTGCCAGTCGATTTCGACGTTGCGCGACCAGAGTTGGCCCGCGGCCGCAAGCAGGTATTCGACGTCCCCGCTCCAATCCTCGCCCGGACTCAGCGACGTCGCGATGAGCTGCGTCGCGAGACGGCCGTCGTGCTGGCGCGCCAGCGTCGCGAGGGACTGGCCGGGTCCGACCTCGATGAGCGCGAGACGGGCATCGACAAGCCCGCCGATTCCGCGTGCGAAGTTCACGGGTTCGCGCAGTTGGCGCGCCCAGTAGCGCGGATCGATCGCTTCATCGTCGGTGATCGGACGGCCCGTGAGGCTTGAGATCCAGCGAATCTCTGGTGCGCGGCGCGGTATCGCCGCGACGATCTTGGTGAACGGCTCGATGACAGGTTCCATCATCGGGGAGTGATACGCATGGGAAGTATGCAGGCGTCGATGGGCGACGCCCAACGTGTCGAGCCTCGCCGCGAATGCGTCGATCGCTTCGTCGCAGCCCGAGACGACAGTGAGATTCGATGCGTTGAACGCGGCGATCGACACGTCCGGCGTCATCTCGGCGGTGACCACATCCGCCGAGGCACGCACGGTGAGCATGGCGCCGGCTGGCATCCCCTGCATCAGGCGTGCACGGCGCGCAAGGAGCACCAGGGCGTCGTCGCGCGTGAATGTGCCGCCGACGCACGCGGCGACGTACTCGCCGACACTGTGACCGATCATCGCGTCGGGCTTCACACCCCAAGACATCCAGAGTTGCGCCAGCGCGTACTCGATCGTGAACAGCGTGGGCTGCGTGATCGCGGTCTGCCTGAGCGTGGCCTGGGCGGTCTCACGATCCGATTCGCTTGGATACAGGACGGTGCAAAGATCGATGCCGATCTCCGGCTGCAGTACGCGCGCGCAGGCGTCGACCGTCTCTCGGAAGAGTGGCTCGGATTCATACAGCCGGCGGCCCATGTTGACGTATTGCGAACCTTGGCCCGGAAACATGAACGCGACGAGCGACGGCTCGGCGTCACCGCTGAAATCGTGCACGCGTTTCGTGTCGGGCTTAGTCAGCAGCGCCATCGCATCGTCGCGATTGCGGCAGACGATCGAACGCCGATGACCGAACCGGCGGCGGCCGACCTGAAGCGTGTAGGCGATATCGGCGAGTTCGGCGTTCGCATCCTGTGCCAGATGATCTTTGACGTTCTGGGCGACGCGATCGAGGCCTTCCGCATCGCCCGCGGACAGCAGCAGCAGCTGCTCGGGACGCGACGCGGGCGCCGCCGGCTCCACGAGCGGAGCCTCCTCGAGCACGACATGCGCGTTCGTTCCGCCGATGCCGAACGAGCTGACGCCGGCACGGCGTGGTGTCGGTCCCTCGGGCCAGTCGCGTTGCGCTGCGTTGACGAAGAATGGCGTGCTTTCGATGCCGAGCTTCGGATTCGGCGATTCGAAATTGATGCTCGCAGGAAGGATCTTGTGATGCAGCGCGAGCGTCGTCTTGATCAAACCGGCGACACCGGCTGCCGCGTCGAGATGTCCGATGTTCGACTTGATCGAACCGATCGCGCAGAAACCGTTCTCTTCCGCGCCGCCGGCGCGGAACGCCTGCGTCAGGCCGGCAATCTCAATCGGATCGCCCAGTGCGGTGCCGGTGCCGTGCGCTTCGATGTACGAGATCGTCTCGGGGTCAATGCCGCCCAGCATCTGCGCCATCGAGATCACCTGGGCGTGGCCGTCGACACTCGGCGCGGTGAAACCGACCTTCTGGCTGCCGTCGTTGTTGAGCGCCGCACCCTTGATGACCGCGTAAATCGTATCGCCGTCCTCGATTGCGTCGCGCAGCCGACGGAGCATGACGATGCCGAGCCCGTTGCCGAACACGGTGCCTGCGGCGTCGCGGTCGAACGCACGGCAATGGCCGTCCGGTGCGAGGATCGAGCCCTCCTGGTGAAGATAACCGCGCCGCTGCGGCAGCCAGACCGATACGCCGCCGGCGAGCGCCATGTCGCATTGATAGGTCTGCAGACTCTGCACCGCCGTGCAGACCGCGACCAGCGAGGTGGAGCAGGCGTTCTGGATGTTGAGCGCGGGCCCCTTGAGATCGAACTTATAGGACACCCGCGTTGCGACGTAGTCGTTTCCGTTGCCCATCATGATCATCATCGGGCCGAGCGGGTCGGTTATGTCCCTGCGCGACAGCAGGTTCTCCAAGTGATAGCTGTTGGTCGTCGCGCCGGCGAACACGCCGATCGGGCCGTCGAAGCGCTGCGGGTCGTAACCCGCGTGCTCGATCGCCTCCCACGCGGCCTGTAGGAAGAGTCGCTGCTGCGGATCGAGGATCTCGGCTTCCTTCGGTGTGAAGCCGAAGAATTTCTCGTCGAACTCGTCCGCGCCGGCGAGCACACCGCGCGCGCGGACGTAGTTCGGATTCGTGCGCGCGAGCATTTCCTCGCCGCGCGCGGGCTCGAGTTCCTCGTCTGTGAAGCGCGTGATGCACTCGCGGCCCGCGAGCAGGTTGTGCCACAGTGCAGCGACGCTCGGGGATTCGGGAAATCGCCCGGCCATGCCGACTATGGCGATGCCATCGAGCGGGTCATAGGCGTCGGAGTAGGTCATTGGTCAGCGTCTTCCGGTGAGGGTGCGTTGGCGGGCGTGGGCTTCGCGTTGTTTGCGGGCGCGGTCCATGGTGGCGTTTGTTGTTGTGGTGGTGTTGTTTTGGCCGGTGAGGTGGCGTGCGAGGGTGCGTACGGTGGGGTATTGCAGCAGTGCGACGATCGCGAGATCCCCGCGGAGTTTGTCCCTCAGCTGCGCGTGGGCGCGCACGAGCAACAGCGAGTGGCCGCCGACATCGAAGAAGTGATCGTCGATGCCGACTTTGTCGATGCGCAGTACGGCTTTCCAGACGTCGGCGATGGTTTCTTCGGCTGGGTTGCGGGGTGCGATGTAGGGGTTGGTGTTTTCGGTGCGTTGGTACTGGGGGGTGGGTAGGGCTTTGCGGTCGAGTTTGCCGCTGGTGGTCAGGGGCAGGGTGTCGAGGTGGTGGAAGTGGGCGGGGATCATGTATTCGGGGAGGTGGGTGTGCAGGGTTTGGCGTAGGTCGGCGATGAGGGTGGGGGCTGGGGTGTCGGTGTTGGTGACGAGGTAGGCGATGAGTTTTTTGTCGCCGGGGGTGTCCTCGCGGTCGATGACGGCGACGTGTTTGATGGCTGGGTGTTGGGCGATGGTGGTTTCGATTTCGCCGAGTTCGATGCGGAAGCCGCGGATCTTGACTTGTTGGTCGATGCGGCCGAGGTATTCGAGTTCGCCGTTCTCGTGGCGGCGGGCCAGATCGCCGCTGCGGTACATGCGTCCGCCGTGGAAGGGATCGGGTAGGAAGCGTTCGGCATTGAGGTCGGGGCGGTTGAGGTAGCCGGCGGCCACGCAGTCGCCGGCGATGTAGAGTTCGCCGGCCACGCCGGTGGGCACGGGTTGGCCGTGGGCGTCGAGTAGGTAGATGCGGATGTCGGGGAACGGGACGCCGATGATGCTGCCGGCGCCGGCGGCCACGTCGGCCTGGGTGATGCGTTGGTAGGTCACATACAGGGTGGTTTCGGTGGGGCCGTACATGTTGATGATCTGTGGGGTGTCATCGCCATAGCGGTCGAACCAGGGTTGCAGGGTTTGCAGGTGCAGCGCTTCACCGCAGAGCAGGATGTAGCGCAGCGTGAAGGCGCCGGCGGGCGCGGTGTGGTCGGCGTCGATGAACGCTTGGAAGCCGGTGGGGGTTTGAGACAGCACGGTGACGTGTTCGCGTTCGACCAGGGCGCGGAAGGTGGCGGGGTCGCGGCTGGTGTCGTGGGGGACGACGACGAGGCGGCCACCCACCAACAGCGCGCCCCAGAATTCTGAGACCGAGATGTCGAAGGCGTAGGAGTGCCACAGTGTCCAGACGTCGTGGGGGCCGAAACCGAACTGCGCGATGGTGGCGGCGAACAGGCGTAGCACGTTGTGGTGGGTGACGCGGACGCCTTTGGGTTGGCCGGTGGAGCCGGAGGTGTACATGACGTAGGCCAGGTCGTCGCCGTGGCCCACTACCACCGGCGCGGGCATACTCGCCGGTGGTAGTGGTTCATCCAGGTATATGGATGTAACGGGTAGTGCCGCAAGCTCATCGGCGAATACGCGTTGGGTGAGCACGACGTGCACTTCGGCGTCGTGGAGGATGAACGCGACGCGTTCGGTGGGGTAAAGGGGGTCTAGCGGTAGATAGGCGGCGCCGGCTTTGAGGATGGCCAGGATGCCGATCACCACCTCGGGGCTGCGTTCGAGGCGTAGGCCGACGACGTGGTTGGTGCTCACCCCCAGGGCGCGTAGATGGGCGGCCAGTGTTTCGGCGCGTTCGTTGAGTTCGGTGTAGCTCAATTCCACCCGCCCAGTACTGGTTTCGGCACTCAGGGCGATCGCCTCCGGGGTGGCTTCGACCTGTCGGGCGAACCCGGCATGCAGCGTCGCATCACGGGTAGACAATGTCGGGATCGGGGTATCACCGACCAGCGCGGCACGCTCGGCGGCATCCAGCACGTCCACCGACGACAGCCGTCGTGTCGGGTCGGCGGTGATCGCCAGCACCACCCGGCCCAGCCGCTCGATCAGCACGTCGATGCTGGCCGCGTCGAACACATCAGTGCGGAACTCCACCATCCCGGAAATCCCGGCGGGCTCACCTGCCTCACTCCAGTGTTCGGCCAGGAAAAACGAAAGATCCATCCGGGCGACCTGGGTATCCACCGGCTGCGGCGTGACCTGCATATCACCCAAGACCAACCCGGTGCCGGGATCGTTGTCCTGCCCGGTGAAGTTCTGCCAGGCCAACATCACCTGTACCAGCGGGTGATGGGTCAGGCTTCGGGTGGGGCTGAGCCGATCGATCAGCACCTCGAAGGGCACGTCTGGGTTCTCGTAGGCGGCCAGGCTGCGTTGTCGCACCTGGTCCAGCAACTCGGCGACGGTGGGATCCCCGGCCACCTCGACCCGCAGCACCAACGTGTTGATGAAGACCCCCACCAGCTCATCGAGCGCCGGATCACCGCGCCCGGCGATCGGGAACCCCACCGCCACCTCGGGGCTGGCGCTGATCTTGGCCAGGAGCACCGCCAGGGCGGCCTGGACCACCATGAAGCTGGTCGCGTTGTGCTCGCGGGCCACCCGCGCCACCTGCTGCTGCAATTCCGCCGGCCAGTCCACCACCACACTGGCGCCGCGGTAATCAGCCGCCGCTGGATAGGGTCGATCGGTGGGTAGCTGCAGCCGCTCGGGCAGCTCGGCCAGGGCCTGTTCCCAGTGGGCCAGCTGCGCGGCGATCGGGCTGTCGCTGTCGTCGAGATCACCCAGCTGAGCGCGCTGCCACAGCGTGTAATCCACATACTGCACCGGCAACGGTGCCCAGCCGGGGACCCGTCCCGCACACCGGCTGGCATAGGCCACACCCAGATCACGCATCAGCGGGGTCACCGACCAGCCGTCGGCGGCGATATGATGCACCACGACCACCAGCACGTGTTCGTCATCGGCGAGGCGGAATAGTGTTGCCCGCAACGGGATCTCGACAGCCAGGTCAAAACTGTGACGTGCCGCCGCGCCGAGGGCCTCGCCCAGCCGGGGCGCCGACCATCCGGTGGCATCAACGATGTCCCAAACAAAGTCGGCTTCCTCGGCGGAAACGACCAGCTGCCGGGGTATCCCCTCAGGCGCCGCGAACAGTGTGCGCAGGCTCTCATGGCGGCCAACCACATCGGCCAGCGCCGCTCGCAACGCCTCGACATCCAGCGCCCCGCTGATCCGAAAAGCCGCCGGCATGTTGTACACCGGTGAGGGCCCCTGAAACTGGTCCAGGAGCCACAACCGGCTCTGGGCAAACGACATCGGAACCACCGCCGGCCGCTGGCCAGCCACCAACGGCGGCAGCCCACCCCGACCCTCACCGACACGCGTTGCCAACTGGGCAACCGTGGGCGCCTCGAACACGGCGCCCACCGCAAGGTGGGCATCCAGGCCGATGTTGGCCGCGGCGATCATCCGCATCGCCAACAGCGAATCCCCGCCCAGGTCGAAGAACGAGTCGTGCACTCCGACCCGCTCGAGCCCGAGTAGCCGGGCGTAGATGCCGGCCAGGATCTCTTCGGCTGGGTTGCGGGGTGCGATGTAGGGGTTGGTGTTTTCGGTGCGTTGGTACTGGGGGGTGGGTAGGGCTTTGCGGTCGAGTTTGCCGCTGGTGGTCAGGGGCAGGGTGTCGAGGTGGTGGAAGTGGGCGGGGATCATGTATTCGGGGAGGTGGGTGTGCAGGGTTTGGCGTAGGTCGGCGATGAGGGTGGGGGCTGGGGTGTCGGTGTTGGTGACGAGGTAGGCGATGAGTTTTTTGTCGCCGGGGGTGTCCTCGCGGTCGATGACGGCGACGTGTTTGATGGCTGGGTGTTGGGCGATGGTGGTTTCGATTTCGCCGAGTTCGATGCGGAAGCCGCGGATCTTGACTTGTTGGTCGATGCGGCCGAGGTATTCGAGTTCGCCGTTCTGGCGGCGGCGGGCCAGATCGCCGCTGCGGTACATGCGTCCGCCGTGGAAGGGGTCGGGTAGGAAGCGTTGGGCGGTGAGGTCGGGGCGGTTGAGGTAGCCGGCGGCCACGCAGTCGCCGGCGATGTAGAGTTCGCCGGCCACGCCGGTGGGCACGGGTTGGCCGTGGGCGTCGAGTAGGTAGATGCGGATGTCGGGGAACGGGACGCCGATGATGCTGCCGGCGCCGGCGGCCAGCGTCGGCCTGGGTGATGTGTTGGTAGGTCACGTACAGGGTGGTTTCGGTGGGGCCGTACATGTTGATGATCTGTGGGGTGTCATCGCCATAGCGGTCGAACCAGGGTTGCAGGGTTTGCAGGTGCAGCGCTTCACCGCAGAGCAGGATGTAGCGCAGCGTGAAGGCCCCGGCGGGCGCGGTGTGGTCGGCGTCGATGAACGCTTGGAAGCCGGTGGGGGTTTGAGACAGCACGGTGACGTGTTCGCGTTCGACCAGGGCGCGGAAGGTGGCGGGGTCGCGGCTGGTGTCGTGGGGGACGACGACGAGGCGGCCACCCACCAACAGCGCGCCCCAGAATTCTGAGACCGAGATGTCGAAGGCGTAGGAGTGCCACAGTGTCCAGACGTCGTGGGGGCCGAAACCGAACTGCGCGATGGTGGCGGCGAACAGGCGTAGCACGTTGTGGTGGGTGACGCGGACGCCTTTGGGTTGGCCGGTGGAGCCGGAGGTGTACATGACGTAGGCCAGGTCGTCGCCGTGGCCCACTACCACCGGCGCGGGCATACTCGCCGGTGGTAGTGGTTCATCCAGGTATATGGATGTAACGGGTAGTGCCGCAAGCTCATCGGCGAATACGCGTTGGGTGAGCACGACGTGCACTTCGGCGTCGTGGAGGATGAACGCGACGCGTTCGGTGGGGTAAAGGGGGTCTAGCGGTAGATAGGCGGCGCCGGCTTTGAGGATGGCCAGGATGCCGATCACCACCTCGGGGCTGCGTTCGAGGCGTAGGCCGACGACGTGGTTGGTGCTCACCCCCAGGGCGCGTAGATGGGCGGCCAGTGTTTCGGCGCGTTCGTTGAGTTCGGTGTAGCTCAATTCCACCCGCCCAGTACTGGTTTCGGCACTCAGGGCGATCGCCTCCGGGGTGGCTTCGACCTGTCGGGCGAACCCGGCATGCAACGTCGCATCACGGGTGGACAATGTCGGGATCGGGGTATCACCGACCAGCGCGGCACGCTCGGCGGGACCGACCGGATTCAGATCGCGCACGTGGGTGGCATCGGGATCGGCGAGTCGGGTCAACAGATTGGTCAGATGGTCGAGCATGCGGGTGATCGCCGGATCGGTGAAGCGTTGGGTGGAGTACTCCAGCCGCAGCAGCATCTCGTCGTCGCCGTAAGCCATCAACGCCAGTGGGAAGTTGGTCTGGCCGGTGTAGTCGAAGTGTCGTCCGGGCATCTGCAGGCGGGTGTCGAGGCTCTGGTGGTCGTAGACGACCACGCTCTCGAAAAGGGGTGTGCCGGGCGCGACTCCGCTCCAGGCCTGCACGGCCGCCAGCGGGGTGTGTTCGTAGGGGCGCAGCGCGATCTGTTGGGCGCGCAGCGCGCGCAGCCACGCCACGATCTCGGCGTCGTCGTCGACCTCGACGCGCATCGGCAGGGTGTTGATGAACAGGCCGACGATCGTCTCGATGCCGGGCACATCGGTGACGCGTCCGGCGCGGGTCGCACCGAACACGATGTCGGACTCGCCGCTGTAGCGGTGCAGCAACACCGCCCAAGCGGCCTGCATCATGGTGTTCACCGTGACCTGCGCGCGGCTGGCCGCCTGGGCAATCTGCTCGGACAACTGAGGCGAGAGGCGCCGCTCACAGGCATCGAAGGGCTCATCATCGGTCCGGCCGGATCTCAGTGCGTCGACCCCGAACGGGGTCGCAGCACCGAACGTGCCCAATTCTGCGCGCCAGAACGCCTCAGCGGCAGCCAGATCCAGCGATCGACGCCACTCGATGTAGTCGCGATACGGACGCGCCGGAGGCAGTTCCAGTGTCTCACCCGCACGCGCGGCGTCATACAACCCGAACCACTCCTGCAGCACAATGAAGGAGCGCCCGTCGAGCAGTGTGTGGTGAAACGTCCACAACACACGCGACCGCCCACCCGGAAACCGGGCCACGAACAGCCGCATCATCGGAGCGCACGACAGATCGAAGTCCCGACGGCGATCAGCACGCACCACCGCGTCGAATCGCCGCTGGGCCTCCTCGGACCCTAGATCACCCCAGTCCGCGACGGCCGCCACGATCTCAGCCCGCGCCAACACCTCCTGGCACGGCTCGTCGCGTGCCACCCAACGAAACCGCGTGCGCAGGATCGGATGACGCCCCATCACCTCACACAGGGTCCGCTCCAACAACGCGACATCCACCGACTCATCCAGCGTCATAACCACCTGCTGGATATCGACACCAGACCCCGGCGCACTCAACGCATGAAACAACATCCCCTGCTGCAACGGCGCCAACTCATAAACATCAACCACATCACCCACGCACCATCGCCTCCTCTTCAAAACCCGCGCGGCCGCAAATGGTAGGAAGGTCCTAGCCGGACTTCCGCGTCGTAGAAGTCCGCGCCCCGCCCGTGGCAATGCATTTCGGGTTCTGACATCACGCCAGTACCTTTCTCGAAACCGTCGTCGGATGTCTCCGATGTACCTTGACTCGCAGCACGGCTGACCGACGGTGGCGGTGAAGCGAGTACGCCGAGTCTCGGGATGCTCCCCCAGAACGGCGAGTCATCACTCCGTCCCCCATCACAGTCATGCGTCCACCAACAGGGTCGGCTCTGGATCAAGAGTCGCGCGCAGCCACTGCATCGTGCGCTGGATTCCCTCGACGACGTCGACGGCGGGTTTCCACCCGAGTTCCCGTTCAGCCTTGGTCGCATCCAACGCAATCGCGTGCAGTTCGCCGGTACGAGCTGCGGTGTAGCGAGGCACCGATGAAGTCTCGAGGGCCGCTGCAATCAGGCGGTGCACTTCTGTAACCGTGGTCTGTTGCCCCGTGCCAACGTTGTACGTTCCGACTGTGGTCAAGGGCGCCCGCCCGGCCCGCACGAACGCGTCGACCACGTCGTCGACGTACACGTAATCACGTGAGGCGGTTCCGTCCCCATACACCGTGACAGGTTGGCCACTGATCATCTTGCTGCCGAAAACGGCAACGACGCCCGCTTCTCCATGCGGATTCTGGCGCGGTCCATAGACATTGGCCAAACCGAGGCAAATCGGCGCGATCCCATACATCTCCGCGTAGGCGCCTATGTACATCTCGCCGGCCACTTTGGCCGCCGCATACGGCGAAAGGGGATTCAACTTGGCGGACTCGTCAACCGGGACGTGGGTGGGTGCTCCGTACCGCGACCCGCCTGAAGCGGCATAGACAAACCTTTGCACCCCCGCCCGTCGGCTGGCTTCTAGCACGTTGATCGTTCCGAGGACATTGCAGCGGGCATCGAACTGGGGATCCGACACGGAGGCCCGAAGGTCGACATGGGCAGCAAGATGGAACACGACGTCCGGGTTGGTGCCCGCGACGATCCCAGCAAGCTCAGGCCCCTGTATATCGGCCTGCAAGAAGGTGAAACGCCCCGGGCTAAGCCTGTTGTAGCGGTGCGATTGCTCGAGGTTGGCAGCTAAGCCGCCGCCCAAGTTGTCGATTCCGACCACGATGTGGCCATCGGCCAACAGACGGTCCACCAAAGTGGATCCGATGAATCCGGCCGCGCCGGTCACCAAGGTTCGCATGCTTTCTCACTCCTATTCCAACTATTGGATTGAATACTGCGCCGCGAGAACCGACCCCGCGCTAATCAATAGGCCCCTTTGTGCTCGAAAACTGACCGCACCGTCTTCGCAATGATCACGATGTCGGCCGCCATCGACCAGTTGTCGACATACCAAAGGTCCAGACGAATCGCATCAGTCCAGGAGAGATCGGATCTGCCACTTACCTGCCACATTCCGGTGATGCCAGGCTTGACGAGAACCCGGCGCTGGGAATCGATGTCGCCTTCTTCATCGTCCAGCACGAATAGTGGACGGGGACCGACCACACTCATCTCTCGCCGGAGCACATTGATGAATTGAGGCAACTCGTCAATGCTGAAGCGTCGTAGTATGCGGCCCACCGGCGTTACGCGCGGGTCATTTCGTATCTTGAACAGATTCCCGTCGCATTCATTGCTGGCCAGTAGGCTCATGAGATTCTTGTCAGCGTCCTCCACCATGGTGCGTAGCTTCAACATGCGAAATGGCTTGCCACCG
Organism: uncultured Actinomycetota bacterium; assembly: GCA_963849055.1. Lineage (GTDB taxonomy): Bacteria > Actinomycetota > Actinomycetes > Mycobacteriales > Mycobacteriaceae > Mycobacterium. Next base: position 247,166 of record CAWKFI010000004.1, on the reverse strand, counting down.
AACCCGATACGCTCTGAACTATAGAAGACCGGGCCCCTACTGCTCACCTTGATGGCGGCGGCGGCTATGAGCAGGATGGGCAGGGCAGCAGCCAGTGCGGCCAATGCGAAGCAGAAGTCGAAAGATCGCTTCTGGAAGCGTTCCGCACCCCGATATTGCGGCTTTTCGATGTGCAACAGTGGTAGTCCGGCGACTGGCAGCACCGTCAAGCGAGAGACTGCGACATCCATTACGCCTGGCGACACGACCAGTTCGACGCCCATCGGCTCGAGTTTCCAGATTAGCTTTCGAATTTCCTGGACGCCCAGATGCTCGGTGCCAACTATTGCCACCGTGTCGGCCCCGCACTTACGTACCATCGTCTCCAACTCATGGGTTTCACAACCGATGATGGGAATTGCCTTGCCACGGACCAATAGACGTTCGGCGCTTGTCGCGGGATTTCCCGGTATGCAGGCTCCCACGATCCGGAAACCATCCCTCGGATTTCGGGTGAGCTCAGTGGCGAGTCCCGCCACCGCATCACTATTTCCGACGGCCAACACCGCAGTTTGATAACCGCCTTCCAACCGCTTGCGCGCAACATGTCGTCGGCCCAGCCATCTGCTCAGCACCAGCCCGAGAACGCCGACGGGAAGAGCCACCGCGAGATAACCCCTCGCGATCTCCAGCTTGAAGAGCAATACCGCCATGGCGACGGCCCCGAACGTCCAGAGAGACGCTTCGACCGCTCGCCGGTACTCCTCGATGCCCCTGCCGATGATCCGTGTCGATCTTGCGTGGAATCCAGCCAGGTTCGAGAGCCAGATGATGGCGATCAGAGCCGAATACGCGGTCGTAAAACGGTCTTGGCCTTCATGTCCCGGCGCGAGAGGCGGGTAGCCGAAGCGGATGTACTGCGCCAGTATCACAGCACTACACACCACGACGGTGTCAGCTATCCGAAGGTTCGCGGCATACCGCCGTTGCCACTGCGATCGGTCGAAGTCCGGAGTCGGCGTCCGCTCTGCTCCGGTGGCTTGAGCCGTCCTAGGGATCCGAACTTGAATCGGCCTGGAGCGCATTCGTTTCGGCAACAGCGCGGTGCTTTGGTGACCATTTCTGGAAAGTCGCTCCCTTGGCAGACCCGGCGTAGTAGTCATGACGCGCCGACCTCATGCAAGGCCTTCACGTGCCACTCGATCGTTCGAGCAAGTCCTTCGCGCACCGGCACCCGTGGGCTCCAACCCAGCCGATCGCGAGCCCTGGCGATGTCGGGCTTTCGACGCGTCGGATCATCTTGCGGCAGCGGGTGGAGTTCGATCTTCGACGATGAGCCAACCAATTCGCGCACTAGCTCGGCAATTTGGCGGACGGTGAGTTCTTCCGGATTGCCAAGGTTGATTGGTCCGGCTCTCTTGCGAGTCGAGCATTGCCACGATGCCGCGAACCAAGTCGTCCACATAGCAAAGGCTTCTCGTTTGACTGCCGTCCCCGAAGACGGTCAAGGGAGCGCACCGCAGCGCCTGGTCAATGAAACTCGATATAACGCGCCCGTCGTCTGGTCGCATCCGCGGACCGTACGTATTGAAGATACGAACGATGCCGGTGTTCGCTCCACATGCACTGTGATAGGCAGTCGTCAATGCTTCCGCGTAACGCTTGGCCTCGTCGTATACGCTTCGTGGACCGACTGGATTGACGTTGCCCCAATAGTCTTCTGATTGCGGGTGTTTCAGCGGATCACCGTAGACCTCGCTTGTCGACGCCAAGATGAATCGTGCCGATTTCGCCAGCGCGAATTCCAGCACATTCCGTGTACCCTCTGAGCCGGTCCGCAGTGTGAATATTGGCTGCTGCAGATACGCCACGGGCGATGCGGGGCTAGCAAGGTGAACGACGCCATCAAAACAGCCGACGTTGTTGATTGGGTCCAACACACTCGCTTCAATGAACGAGAACCGTGGCGATGACGATACGCGATCAAGATTCGCACGGCATCCAGTCGACAGGTCGTCAAGGCAAACGACGGTGTCGCCGCGGCCGACCAGAAAATCGCATAGATGCGATCCAATGAATCCGGATCCACCAGTAATGAGAATCCTCATGAGTACCCCCCGGTGCTCTGCTCGTCGATAGGCTCGGTGATAGTTGTCACGGACACCCGAACCCGCGATAGGTCCAGCCCGCCCCTCGCCAAACGTGCGGGTCGAGGCAGTTGCGTGCGTCGATGATGCATTTCGATCTGGTTATGCCTTCTAGTTCTTGGGGTTGCAGTTTCCGAAATTCGTCCCACTCCGTCAGAACCAGTACCACGTCGGCGCCGATACAAGCGTCGGTGGCTGAAAATGCATAATTGAGAGCCGGGAACGCCTTGCGCGAGTTGTCCATGGCTTTCGGGTCGTACACGGTGACCTCGGCGCCCTCCAATCGAATTTGATCGGCAACGTCCAACGCAGGCGAGTCGCGGATGTCATCGGTGTTCGGTTTGAAGGCCGCGCCGAGAATGCCGACCCTTGCGCCAGCAAGCGATCCGCACTCTTCTCGGGCGATGCCGACGATTCGGCGGCGACGCCCGATGTTGATCTCGTCGATTTCGTGCAAAAAAGTGAGCGAGTGGCCCACTCCGAGTTCGCCGGCGCGGGTCATGAATGCGCGTATGTCCTTCGAAAGGCATCCGCCCCCGAAGCCCAAGCCGGCGTCGAGAAACCGACGACCGATGCGGCTATCACAACCGATCGCATCGGCGAGCATCGTGACGTCGGCCGACGTAACATCACAGATTTCCGCGATCGCATTGATGAATGAGATCTTCGTGGCGAGGAACGCGTTCGCAGCCACCTTTACCAGTTCGGCTGTCGCTAGATTGGTAACCAGAAGGGGAATACCCTCGTCCAACAGTCGGGCGTACAGTTCCCGCAGGGTTTCCTCTACCCGGGAATCGGAGCGACTTTCGAGGCCTAGGACGATCCGGTCCGGATGCAAGGTGTCCTGCACTGCGAAGCCCTCCCTGAGAAACTCAGGGTTCCATGCCAACTCGACTCCGTCGCCGACGGGAGCAATACTGCGCGCTCGTTCTGCCAACCGCTGGGCTGTTCCAACCGGCACTGTTGACTTTCCGACGATTAGCGTCGGTCGGTTCAAATGGGGACATAGGGCGTCGATTGCTGCGTCGACGCATGACAGGTCGGCGCCGGGGTTCTCCTTGTTTTGCGGTGTGCCGACCGTTAGAAAGTGCACGTCGGCGAAATTGGCTGCCTCTTCGTAAGATTCGGTGAAGCGGAGTCGTTCCGAGGCCAGACCGTCATTTACGGCGTTGTGTAGCTCTGGCTCGAAGAACGGCACCACACCCGACTGCAACTTGGCCACCTTGTCGACGTCGATGTCAACGGCCAACACACTGTGTCCGATCTGCGACATGCACGCCGCATGGGTCGTCCCCAAATAGCCGGCTCCAATCACTGCGACTTTCATGGAAGTTCCCGTGCTTCGACGCTGGTCGCTGCGCGTCGTGCGGTGGTCAACCCACCTGCCGACTGCATTCGTTGCGTACGCGCGGTCGCGAAAACGCCTATGCTGCATACCCATTCCCTCTGGTGCTTCATCGGGCTATTCCACCGTCACCGACTTGGCGAGGTTGCGCGGCTTGTCGACATCGTTCCCGAGGGCGAGGGCAAGATTCCGGGCGAGGATCTGCAACGGAAGGGCACTCTCGATCGGACCCCACGGCGCGGCAGGGTCGCTGATGACGGGAAGTGTGCTGCCGATCGATCCGATGCTGATGATGCGTCCGCCTCGAGCCGCGACCTCAGCGATGTTGAGGGCTAGTCTGGGGTCACCACTCTCAACGGCCACAACGGGTATTCCCTCGCAGATCAACGCAAGTGGCCCATGCTTGAGCTCGCCTGCCGGGTAATGCTCCGCCCATCGATAGCTGAGCTCCTTGAGTTTCAGCGCTCCCTCGGCGGCGTAGGGAAGGCCGGCCCCTCTGGCTATGAAGACGAACCCACTGACGTCAGTCAACTCCTCGGCGATCGGGGGCACCACACACTTCGCCACGGTGCCGGCCGCCGCGAGCCGATCCGGCAGCTGCCGAAGGTTGTCGACGATCCCCCTGGCGGCAGTGGCGGAGAGTCGGCCAGTGGCGACGAGCGCCGAAACCATCACTGCCACACCGGCAACGATTTGGCACACGAAGGTCTTGGTGGCTGCCACGCCGATTTCCGGCCCGGCCGAACACATCACGACTGCGTCCGCCCGGCGTGCCAGAGTGGAAAGCGGGTTGTTGGTGAGAGCCAGCACGGGAGGCTCGATGCTCCCTCGAGGATCGAGGGCATTCAGCAGGTCGGCTGTTTCACCCGACTGACTGATGGCGAGGCGCAAGGTGCGGGGTTCCACGATCTCTTGGGCGGCTTCACTAGCCACCGTGAGCATCACCGGGACATCGCCGAGGTGTCGCACCACGTTGCGAATCACGTTGCCGGCGTTCAGCGAAGTGCCGCAGCCGATTACTTGTACACGATCGAACGGCACCAATCCGAGGCTGGTCCAGAGTGAGCCGTCCGCAACGCCCGCGCCGAGCTCGTCAAGAACCCGTGCTACGGCATCGGGTTGTTCGTCGATCTCCTTGGCCGTGTAATCGGCGTGGCCGTTCAGATCGGCGTCGCTCCTACGCCAGGTGTACCGAGGCATCGCCCGCTCCGTCGCGCCATCTCCGCGCTCGTGGCAGCCGTCGGACTCGGTCAGCTCGACTACGTCCCCGTCATTTAGGGCGTGGAACTCATCCGCCCAGTCAGCCACCGCGCTGACGTCACTCGCCGCGAAGTCACCGTGGCTGGTGTGCGCGACGAGGAGCGGCGAGCGACGCGCGGCAACCACGATTCGGCCGGTTCGTTCCTCCAACACCGCCAGGGCCCACGAGCCTTCAAGTGGAATGAGCGCGCTTTCCACTGCCTGAAGAAGATTCCCAGAGACATTCAGCTGGTCTTCGATCAGATGACACAAGACTTCACTGTCGACGGATGTGGCGAAGTGATGACCTGCGCTAATCAGCGCGCTCCGCAGCGTGTCTGCATTCTCGATTATTCCGTTGTGTACGAGGTTGATTCGGCCGGAACAGTCGGTGTGCGGGTGCGCGTTGCTCTCGGTTGCCGGCCCGTGCGTTGCCCATCTGGTATGGCCGATGCCGACGCCGTCGAGTTCGGGTCCGGTCCAGTCGTGCATCGATCGCCCGAGGGCGCCAATTCGTCCAACCGTCCGCATGCGGACGACGTCGCCGCTAGTCGTTCGGACTGCGACCCCGACCGAGTCATAGCCCCGGTACTCGAGCCGGCGAAGTGCGGTCAGGAGGTAGTCGATTGCAGGGGCATGCGTCCGGCACGCAATGATGCCGCACATCACTGGGCCGCCTGATCTTTGGCGGCGGTGGAGGATTCGACATGCAATGCGAACGTCGTCGAACCGAGCGGCGCGCCTGATGAAGAACTTAGCGAAGTCGATTCGCTTGCCAGCGATCGCCAACCGGCGTCTGGAGCTAACCCGAGGAACACCACTTCACTATCAGGCTCCGCAACTCGGTCGTACATGGACCATCGGAGCTAATTTTGGATGGACCAAGGCCTAGTTCGGCAATGGTCACCTACGGTGCAACCGGATATTGCGGGACAACGCCGCCGCCTCCGCGCGCGTGCTGACACCCAGCTTGGTGAGCAGGCTGTGCACGTGATTCTTCACCGTGTGGACTGCAATGGACAGCTCGACTGCAATGTCCTGATTCGATCGACCCAGTTCCAGCATCCTCAGGATCTGGGCCTCCCGCGTCGTGAGAGCCAGTTCCTTCGCCGCCGGTTGCCGCTGCGAGGCCAGAGCCGACAATCGGCGGAGCAAAATCGCGGAGACGGCTGGAGAGCAACTCGTCTCCCCAGCAGCAACCTTGCGTATCAAAGAGAGCAAGTCCTCGAGCGAATCGGATCGCATGTGGTAACCTGCCGCACCTGCTTCGGCGCATGCGACGATCTCCGTTTCGTCGTCCTCCGACGCTCCCAGGACGATCACTCGTACTCGTGGGCTAATGTCCATCGCCGCCCGAAGCAACAGTGCGCTGTCGCGGGTCGCCAAGTTCAGCAGGACCACGCTTGGTTCGCCCTCATCAAGCGCATCGACCAACGACGGCAAATCCCAGGCGACGCTCGGTGCGGCCATCCCATTTAGAGTGAAGACGGCCACCAGGTTTTCGCGATCGAGCGTGCAGTCATCGATGATCAAGATGTGTTCATGGCGAAGTCGATCCTCGGGATCCGCTCTCCCCCAATCAACCTGGAAGCCGCCCGTTCCGGTCCGCGGCCAGTGCCGGCTTCCGTTTTCGCGCCGTGCTCCCCGCTCGGATCCGGGATCACGAGCATCGTGCTGGCCACCACCACCCGCCAGCTGCACGAGGGTGGACTCCGCCGATTTCCTCGACATTCCGTTGTCCACTTAGCATCTCCTGGCTTCGATCGCCGACGGTGCAGCCAGGTACGGCCACCGTCGTGACGATGGAGTGGGCCTTCGCCAGCGCCACCGGACTAGAACTGGGTTGTCGAGGAGATGCAGCGCAGCTTCTGTCGTCACCGCATGGTCGATGCACTGTCGCCGCGTCGAGCTATCGGCGCTCGACGCGCCATCGCGACAAGGGCTCGGACGACCCTGACCATCCATATGCGAGTGCCGCCACGTCCTAAGCAACCAGTCCAGCGCACTTTCTCGAGCGCGATGCAACGAAGTTGAACCGGTCGCCACACGCCAGCGGCGCGTCGGCAGAGCTGCGTCAATCTGCATTGAACAAACCAGTTGAGCTAACTCACACCGCACCGATCCACTATCAACCCCGCGTGCCACGCGGTACATGGACCGTTGGAACCATTTTCAGACCGGCTCCGGGCCTGGATCCTGCTGCACGTAATTGAGCGAGCGTGAGACTGCGACGGCCTGGGCACGCGTGCTGACCCCGAGCTTTCCCAACACACTGTGGACGTGATTCTTGACGGTATGCACCGCGATGTAGAGCTGATCAGCGATGTCGCGGTTCGACAGGCCCATCTCCAGCATGCGCAGGATCTGAATCTCACGTGCCGTCAGGACTAGATCTTCCGGTCCGGGTTTGCGCTTCGCCGCGAGCGTGGAAAGGCGGCGAAGCAGGATCGCCGACACCTTCGGCGAGCATACGGACTCTCCACGACTGACCTTGCGAATCAACACCAGCAGATCGTCGAGCGACCCCGTACGGAGGTGATAGCCAGTTACTCCGGCCTCGGCGCACGCGACGATCGTCGGTTCGTCGTCCTCCGACACCCCCACGGCGATCACCTTTGCGGCAGGACTGGTCGTCGTCGCCATGCTCAGCAAAGTCGCACTGTCCCTAGTCGACATGGTCAAGAGAACGATGTCCGGCGTGCATCCTTCTAGGGCCGCCTTCATCGACAGCAAATCCGACGCAACCATCGGTTCGACGGCGCCACTTGCAGTCAATACCGCCACCAAGTTCTCGCGGAATAGAGTGCAGTCATCCACGACCAAGACGCTGGTCCGATGCTGTCGCCGTTCCCTCGACTCGACCGTGGGTCCCCACCCCGCGCCCGGGACGCCAGCGACCGGTTCCAACAGTGCTGTGGACCCGTGCAGCGAAGCCGTCAGGCCTCGCAAATCACTCGTCGACGCCCCATCACCGGCGTGCTTCGGCCAGCCGTCGGACGACGCCCTCCCAGACACGCGACCGGGCTCAGCAAAGCCACCGATGACATCTTCCGGTACGCACGTATTGTTTGCCAAGATCACACCACCGTGATCATTTGCTCGCCCCATGCCCCACCCCTGTTTCGCATTCAGGCCACTTGGCGTCGCATAGTGGCTCGAGTTTCGCGGTATCACCCCTAGTGGAGCATATGACCCAGTGCCGATATTTACTATTCGGCAAAAAAGTCGCGGATGGCCGCTTCCCCAATGAAATCTTTGCTAGATCTGAGCCGTCGGGTGCACCGGCGTCTCACGGAGGCGCCAGCTAACCGAGAATCAGACCCGACGTCGGCACGCCGGTGCCTGCCGTGACGAGCACGTGCTCAACGTGGGGCACCGGGTTCACCGAGGTGCCCCGCAACTGCCGGACGCCCTCCGCGATGCCGTTCATGCCGTGGATGTACGCCTCACCGAGTTGGCCGCCGTGGGTGTTGATCGGCAGCCGGCCGCCGATCTCGATAGCGCCGTCGGCGATGAAGTCCTTCGCCTCGCCGAGTGCGCAGAACCCCAACTCCTCCAACTGAATCAGGGTGAACGGCGTGAAGTGGTCATACAGGATCGCGGTCTGGATGTCGGTCGGCTGAAGCCCCGACTGCGCCCATAGCTGCTTGCCGACCAGGCCCATCTCGGGGAGCCCGTCGAGTTCCGGCCGGTAGTAGCTCACCATCGAGTACTGATCGGGGCTGGCGCCCTGCGCAGCCGCCTCGATGACGGCGGGCCGGTTCTTCAGGTCCTTGGCGCGCTCCGCCGACACGATGACCAGGGCGACGGCGCCGTCGGTCTCCTGGCAGCAGTCCAGCAGCCGGAGCGGTTCGGCGATCCACCGCGAGTTCTGGTGCTCCTCGATGGTGATCGGCTTTTCGTAGAAGTACGCCTTCGGGTTCTTGGCGGCGTGCTTGCGATCGGCGACGGAGACTGCGCCGAAGTCCTTGCTGGTGGCACCCGAAAGGTGCATGTACCGCTTGGCGATCATCGCCACTTGCGCTGCGGGGGTGGACAACCCGTGCGGATACGAGAAGGAGTTGTCCACGCCCGTCGAGTCGGCGTTCTCCACCAGCCGCGTCTGCACCTGGCCGAACCGCATGCCCGAGCGCTCGTTGAACGCGCGGTAGGCAACCACGCAGTCCGCCACACCGGTGGCGACCGCAATCGCCGCCTGCTGCACGGTCGCACATGCCGCGCCGCCGCCGTGGTGGATCTTGGAGAAGAACTTCAGGTTTCCGATGCCGGTGGCGCGCGCGACGGCGACCTCGGTGTTGGAGTCCATCGTGAACGTCGTCATGCCGTCCACGTCGGCCGGCGTCAGACCCGCATCGTCGAGCGCGTCGAGCACGGCCTCGGCGGCCAGCCGTAGCTCGCTGCGACCGGAGTTCTTGGAGAAGTCGGTGGCGCCGATGCCGACGATCGCCGCCTTGCCGGACAGTTCGCCGCTCACGCGATCCCTCCCATGACCAGCGTCGCATTTGCGATGACGTGATCGCCAAGACTGTTGCTGCCCTTGATCTTCAAGGTGATGAGGCTAGTGCCTTCATTGCTCCTCGCGTCCGCAGCCTCGACCGCCGTCACCTCACCGGAGAACGTCACCGTGTCGTAGGCGTACCAGGGCACCCCGAGCCGGAGTCCGATCGACTTGATCACGGCGTTCGGGCCCGCCCAGTCGGTGATGTAGCGCTGCACCAGGCCGGTGTCGGTCAGGATGTTGACGAAGATGTCCTTGGAGCCCTTTGCCTGGGCCTTGTCCCGGTCGTGGTGCACGTCCTGGTAGTCCCGGGTCGCGATGGCGGTCGACACGATGAACGTGGGATCGCCGTAGAAGCTCAACTCGGGCAGCTTCGCGCCGACCTCCATCGTCGGCGCGCTCATGCGTCCGGCTCCCACGCGTAGAGCGTCCACGCCGGTCCCACGTTGTTCTCGGGAAAGTCGATGTACGTTGCGCGAACGGGCATTCCGACCTCCACGGCCCCGGGATCGACATTGCGGAGCTCACCGAGCATCCGGACCCCCTCTTCGAGTTCGACGAGCGCGATGACGAACGGCAGCGTGCGGCCGGGCACCTTCGGGGCGTGATGCACCACGAAACTGAACACCGTGCCCTTGCCGCTGGCGACCTGATATTCCGACTCCGACTGCTTGTCCAGCCACAGCGCGGGCACCGGTGGATGCTGCAGACTACCGTCGGCGCGTTTCTGGATGCGCAGTTCGTGGGAGTTGACGCCGTCCCAGAAGAACTTGGTGTCCTTCGACGACGCTGGACGCATCATCGCGTCGGCGTCCAAGTCGTCGGGGACGGGTGCCGCATCGGACGCCTGATCCGCGGGGATGAACTTCATGATGCGCCAGAGCATTTCGGCAACGTCTTCGTCGCCGACCTGCCAGGTGATCTTCTGGTTGATGAAGTAGCCCTCGCCAAGCGCGGTCTGCTTGGGCCCGACGACGTCGGTCAACTCGGCGGCCACGCTGACCACCTCACCCGGACGCAAGTACCGGTGATAGGTCTGCTCGCAGTTGGTCGCGACGACGCCGACATAGCCTGCGTTGTCGAACAATTCGATGATCTTGCCGAGCGGATCGTCGTCGGGCCGCACGCCGCCAAGGCCCATCATGGTCCAGACCTGGATCATGGCGGGGGGTGCGACGATGCCGGGATGTCCCGCGGCCTTCGCGGCCGCCTCGTCGACGTAGATGGGGTTGCGGTCGCCGATGGCGTCGAGCCAGTGGTCGATCATCGGTTCGTTGACGGGATGGCGTCCCGCGCGGGGCTTGCTGCGGCCTGCCGCCTTGACCTTGTCGATCTCGGCCTGGAGGTCTTCCGCGCTCACCTTGGAACCCTCGGCACCTTGAGACCCGACGCCGCGATCATCTCGCGCATCACCTCGTTGACGCCACCGCCGAACGTGATCACCAGATTGCGCTTGGTCTGCACGTCCAGCCATTCGAGCAGCTCCGCGGTTTCCGGATCCGCCGGGTTGCCGTGGGTACCGACTACCGCCTCCGCGAGCCGTCCGATGTACTGAATGCGCTCGGTGCCAAAGACTTTGGTCGCGGCTGCATCGGCTACGTCGATGTTCTCGCCCGACGCCGCGACCTGCCAGTTGAGCAGTTCGTTGATCCGCCACATGGCCTTGATCTCACCGAGCGAACGCTTGACGTCGTCGTGGTCGAGGGGGGTGTCGCCGTTGCTGCCGGGCTTGGACGCCCACGCGTGTACGCGGTCGTAGATGGCGGCGACCCGACCGGCGGGACCGAGCATCACCCGCTCGTTGTTGAGCTGGGTGGTGATCAGTCGCCAGCCGCCGTTCTCCTCGCCGACGAGCATGTCGGCCGGCACCCGCACGTCGCTGTAATAGGTGGCGTTGGTGTGGTGCGCGCCGTCGGACAGGATCATCGGCGTCCAGGAGTAGCCGGGATCCTTGGTGTCGACGATGAGGATCGAAATGCCCTTGTGCTTCACCGCATCCGGGTCGGTGCGGCACGCCAGCCAGATGTAGTCGGCGTCATGCCCACCCGTAGTGAAGACCTTCTGCCCGTTGACGATGTACTCGTCGCCGTGGCGAACCGCGGTGGTGCGCAACGACGCCAGATCGGTGCCCGCATCCGGTTCGGTGTAGCCGATCGCGAAATGCACCTCGCCGGCAAGGATGCCCGGCAGGAACTTCTTCTTCTGCAACTCGCTGCCGAACTGCTGCAACGTCGGTCCGACGGTCTGCAGCGTGACGGCGGGCAGCGGCACGTCGGCTCGTTGCGCCTCGTTGACGAAGATCGACTGCTCGATGGGGCCGTAGCCCAGTCCGCCGAACTCCTTGGGCCAGCCGACGCCGAGCTTGCCGTCCGAGCCCATCCGCTTGATCACCGCCCGGTAGGCCTCGTTGTGCCGGTCGGACTCCATCGCCTTGGCTTCTTCTGGCGAGATGAGGTTCGAAAAGTACTGCCGCAGTTCGGCTTGCAGCTGACGCTGCTCGGGGGTCAGTTCGATGTACATAGCGCTCCCACCAGGTCGAGGCGGTGTGACGGACCGCCGAGCAGGCGGGTCAGGTCCTTGATCGTCGAGTAGTACCGGTCCATCGGGTAGGCGATGTCCATGCCCATGCCGCCGTGCAGGTGGTGGCAGAGCTGCATCGCCGGGGGCGCCTGCGACGTCAGCCAATACCCGAGTACGTCGAGGTCCTCGTCGGCGTCGCGACCTTCCGACAACCGCCAGATCACCGACGTGGACACCAGCGATATCGTGCGCGACGCGATGTACACCTCCGCAAGCTGCGCCGCCACGGTCTGGAACGTCGAAAGCGGCCTGCCGAATTGCTCGCGACTGGCCACGTAGTCGGCCGTCAGGCGCAGCGCTCCCGCGACGAGTCCTGCGGCGAACGCCCCCGTCGTCGCCAGCACCAACTGATTGACCCGACGCACCGTATCTGATGTCGCCGGCCGAGCGGCTCCGGAAGCCCCGGCGAGGATGTCGGCATCGGGCACCGCCACGCCGTCGAACGTCACCACGTACTCGTCGGAGTGGTTCGAAGTGGGCGTCTTGGTCAGCGTCACGCCGGAAGCCTTGGGAGACACCACTACCACGCCGTTGTCGGTGGTCACGACGAGCCAATCCGCTTGCCCCGCATGGGGAACACCGACCTTGGTGCCCGAAAGCTTGCCGCCCGAGAAGACCGTGCCAGGCCGCTCCGGTAACGACGAACCCGGCTCGTTCAGCGCCGCCGACAACACGCCACCCTTGGCCACCCCTGCCAGGAAGCGATCCTGCTGTTCGTCGGAGGCGAGATCCAGCAGCGCCACCAGGCCGAGGCCGAGCGTGGCCAGCGCGGGGCTGACGGTGCCGTGCCGACCGATCTCGGTGAGCGCCGTCGCGATCTCGGGCAGCCCAACACCGTCGCCGCCGAGACGTTCGGGAACGCCGAGGGCGATCACTCCGCCATCCACCAGCGCGGCCCAGCTGTTGTCACGCCCGAGAGCAGAGGTCACCACGTCGGCGACGGCCTGCTGCTCGGGGTCCGGACTGAAATCCACCGAATCCTCCTTGATTCAAATGCGCTGGTGCGCCGATCCGTCGGGCTTTGCGCCGGATCAGTTCGCGGCGCTGGCGCCGGTGTAGTCGACCTGCCAGTGCTTGATGCCGTTGAGCCAACCCGACCGTAACCGCTCGGGTTCACCGATGGGCTTGAGGTCTGGCATGTGATCGGCGACGGCGTTGAAGATGAGGTTGATCGTCATCCGGGCCAGGTTGGCGCCGATGCAGAAGTGCGCACCGGTGCCGCCGAACCCGACGTGCGGGTTCGGGTCGCGCAGGATGTTGAACGAGTGGGGATCCTCGAAGACGTCCTCGTCGAAGTTGGCCGAGCGGTAGGACATCACCAGCCGCTGGCCCTTCTTGATCTGCACGCCCGCCAGCTCGGTGTCCTCGTTGGCAGTGCGCTGGAACGAGGACACAGGGGTGGCCCACCGGATGATCTCGTCGGCCGTGGTGGAGGGCCGCTCCTTCTTGTACAGCTCCCACTGATCCGGGTTGTTCGCCAGCGCGATCATGCCGTGGGTGATCGAGTTGCGCGTGGTCTCGTTGCCCGCCACGGCGAGCATGATGACGAAGAAGCCGAACTCGTCGTCGGACAGCTTCTCGCCGTCGATATCGGCCTGGATCAGGGTCGTGACGATGTCGTCGGTGGGGTTCTTGCCCCGTTCGTCCGCCATGGCCATCGCGTACATGATCAGTTCCATCGAGGACTGGGCCGGATCGACGTCGGCGAACTCGGGATCCTCGCCGCCGGTCATCTCGTTCGACCAGCGGAACAACTTGTCACGGTCGTCCTGCGGGACGCCGAGCAGCCCCGCGATGGCCTGCAACGGCAGCTCGCACGACACCTGCTCGACGAAGTCCCCGGTGCCCTCCGTGGCCGCGGTCTTGGCGATGTTCTGCGCCCGCTGCGCGAGCTCCTCTTCCAGTCGCCCGATTGCGCGCGGCGTGAACCCGCGCGAGATGATCTTGCGCAGCCGGGTGTGGTGCGGCGCGTCCATGTTGAGCATGACGTTGCGCTGCAACTCGATGTTCTCGAACGTCATCTCCTGCGGCCAGACGGGGATTGCGCCGTTCAGCCAGCTGGAGAAGACGTCGCTGCGGCGCGAGACCTCCTTGACGTCGGCATGCTTGGTGACGAGCCAGTAGCCCTTGTCGCCGAAGCCGCCGGTGCCGCCCGGCACGTCGACCCAGTGGATCGGTTCGGACTTGCGCAGCTCGGCGAGCTCGTCGATCGGCAGACCGGCGAGGTTGACGTCGGGATCCAGGAAGTCGAAGTCGGCCGGAATATTCGGGGGTGCCATAACGGGGTGCGCTCCTCTACAACGTCAATTGCAACGTGTTCTAGTGCCAGTAAAACACGGCTTCACCGCAGATCAAAGGCGTGACCGCATCGCAGCTTGTCAGACTTATGAAACGTGTTCTAGCCTGGCGGAATGGGTAACCCTGTCATCGTCGAAGCCACCCGCAGCCCCATCGGCAAGCGCAACGGCTGGCTGTCCGGCCTGCACGCCACCGAGCTCCTCGGCGCGGTGCAGAAGGCGCTAGTGGAGAAGGCCGGCATCGACGCCGGCGACGTGGAGCAGCTGATCGGCGGCTGCGTCACGCAGTTCGGCGAGCAGTCCAACAACATCACCCGGGTGGGCTGGCTGACAGCGGGCCTGCCCGAGCACGTCGGCGCCACCACCGTCGACTGCCAGTGCGGCAGCGCCCAGCAGGCCAACCATCTGATCGCCGGGCTGATCGCGACCGGGGCCATCGACATCGGCATCGCGTGCGGCATCGAGGCGATGAGCCGGGTGGGTCTCGGCGCCAACGCCGGACCCGACCGCTCGATCATCCGGGCGTCGTCGTGGGACATCGACATGCCCGACCAGTTCACCGCCGCCGAGCGCATCGCGAAGCGGCGCGGCATCACCCGCGAGGAGATCGACCAGTTCGGCTTCGACTCCCAGCGCAAGGCCAAGGTGGCCTGGGCCGAGGGCCGGTTCGACAGGGAGATCTCGCCGATCCTGGCGCCCGTGCTCGACGAGCAGAAGCAGCCGACGTCCGAGCTCGCGCCCGTGACGCGTGACCAGGGGCTGCGCGACACCACCCTCGAAGGCCTCGCACAGCTGAAGCCCGTGATGGAGGGCGGAATTCACACCGCGGGTACGTCGTCGCAGATCTCCGACGGCGCGGCGGCGGTGCTGTGGATGGACGAGGACAAGGCGCGGGCGCTCGGCCTGAAGCCGCGGGCCCGCATCGTCAGCCAGGCCAACGTCGGCGCTGAGGCGTACTACCACCTCGACGGTCCCGTGCAATCCACTGCCAGGGTGCTCGAGAAGGCCGGCATGAAGATGGGTGACATCGACGTCGTCGAGATCAACGAGGCCTTCGCGTCGGTGGTGCTGTCGTGGGCCCGCGTGCACGCGCCGGACATGGACCGCGTCAACGTCAACGGCGGTGCGATCGCGCTCGGTCACCCGGTGGGAAGCACCGGAGCCCGGCTGATCACCACGGCGCTGCACGAGTTGGAGCGCAGCGACAAGAGCACCGCGCTCATCACCATGTGCGCGGGCGGCGCGCTGTCGACGGGCACCATCATCGAGCGGATCTAGTGGTCGACACCCAGGTCACCGAAACCGAGCGGATCGCCGCGGCTCGGGCCTACATCGACGCACTGGTCAGCCACGACGCGAGCGAGGTGCCGTTCGCAGCCGACTGCACCCGCATCGAGTTCGGGGTCAAGACGGGATTCTCGGGAAACCACTTGCGCCGCAGCCTGAATGGCGGACCCCAGTATCGCGTCATTCAGTCGGCCACTGTCCTCGAGATCACCGTCGACGGCGACTCGATTCGGGCCCGGTTCGACCTGCTGACGAAACCCTCGATCGCCGGTCGGCGCGTCGGCGCCCACGTCGACGAGACGTTCGTGATTCCGGCCGCAGACGGCCAGATCCATCACATCAAGGCGATCGTCCGCCCCTTCGTGCACAAAGGCTAGGTTGCACCCATGGCCAACTCACGTCCGAAGTACATGGACACTGCGTTCGGCGACTTCATCGTCAAGTGGATGTCGCGCATCAACACGTACTTCTACCGACGCAACAAGGGCTCGGGCCTCGGCGGCAACTTCCAGGGCATCCCGGTCGCCATCCTCACCACCACCGGCCGCAAGTCCGGCGAGCCGCGCGACAGCCCGCTGTACTTCCACCGCGACGGTGACAAGGTCATCGTCGCGGCTTCCAAGGGCGGCAGCGACAAGCACCCGATGTGGTATCTGAACCTGAAGGCCGACCCCAAGGTGAAGGTCCAGATCAAGGACGAGATCCTGAATCTGACCGCGCGCGACGCGACCGAGGACGAGCGCAACCTGTTCTGGCCGAAGCTGGTAGAGATGTACCCGACCTATGAGGACTACCAGTCCTGGACCGAGCGGAAGATCCCCTTGGTGGTTTGCGAGCCCTGAGCGCGCTCGCGTCAGGCCGGCCGCGGCACCGCCGCCAGGCTTGACTGCCCGATCCAGGTGGGCACCGCGCGCGCCACCCCGCGAGGGGCGTCGATGGAGACTGACCCGTCCAGAACTGCCCGCTGCCACGACTGATCTCCCCGCCAGATCTGGCTCAGCGTGCGCAAGCTGGTCGAAACCGTTGCCGCCGCTTCGTATCCGGGATCGAAGTCGCATACTTGTGCTTCCCCGTCGGCGACCATCAACCACCACGACGATGCCTTCGGCGGGGCGCCCGACAACCGGAACGCCACCACGGTGCGCGTCCGTGGCCACTCCGAGAGCGAAATCGTGCGGCGGATGTCCCACATCAGCACACTCGGGTCGAGATCCTTGTCGACGAGATCACTCATCCAGCGAACACTCCACGCGCCGAGGGCCTCGACCACGCTGACGAGCTCCCGCCCGCACTCGGTCATCGTGTAGATCGTGCGGCCGTCGACCTCGGATCGCTCGACCACCCCGGCGCGAGTCAAGGTTTGCAACCGCTTGGACAGCAGCGACGGCGACATCTTTGGCACACCGCGGCGAAGGTCGTTGAAGTGCGTGCTTCCCGCCAGCAACTCGCGTACGACGAGGACGGTCCACCGCTCATCGAGCAATTCCATGGCCTTGGCCACCGGACAGAACTGACCATAACCCGGCATTTGCGCCCTCCTCCCCAGGATCAGCAAACAGTAGGGCCAGTACACCGCATGATCATGAAGCTGACTAGTACAGATTCAGGACCACGGCCGCTACAGATCTGCGACTAGAGCACTCATGTCCTGTCAGCCGAGCATTGTCCCCAAGCAAAACGCTCACCTGAAGGAGAAAGACATGATCACCAAGGCAACCAGCAGACGTTTGACCCGCTATCTCGCGGTCCCTGCGCTCGCACTCGGCATGGCCATCGGATCCGCCGGCGTCGCCAACGCCGAGTGGGACATCGGGGCCTACGACGCTTGCATGGCAAGTAATCCGTATGGTGGCGGCCCGGGCACAGAGGCCTGGGTCGAGGGCTGCTGCGACCGATCCGGTGGAGACTTTAAGTCCGGGCCGGACGTGCACGGGTGTTTCGCGCCGCCTGCCGAGGAGAGCGGCCGCAGCCCGCTGTCCGGTGAAGCGCCCTCCCACGTCATACAACCGTTGCCGCTACCCGCCCCGGCCGGCGACATCGGTACGGCACCGGGACAGGTCGGCTAAATCGTGGTTTGCGAGCCCTGACTCGCGGCAACACGGCAAGGCATGTCCCGCGAGCATCCGATCCGCAACTCGAAGCTCGTCGCGCTGCTGCTGAAGTACTTCGCCCGCGCGCACATCTGGGTGTATCAGCGCACCAACGGACGCCTGGGTGCCAAGCTGCTCTGGTTTCCCGCGGCGCTGCTGACCACGGTCGGCCGCAAGAGCGGGCAGCACCGCATCACCGCGACGCTGTATCTGCGCGACGGCGACCGCGTCGTGTTGCCCGCGTCGTTCGGCGGTCGTGACCGCGACCCACTCTGGTATCTCAACCTGCAGTCGAACCCCAAGGTGCACGTGCAGATTCGGGGCGAGCACTTGGACATGACCGCGCGGGACGCGACCGACGAAGAGCGGCGCCGCTACTGGCCGCCGCTGATCAGGATGTACCCGCCGTACAAGGGTTACCGGGATGCGACCGATCGAGTGATACCGCTCGTGGTGTGCGAGCCCATCGCCGGTTAGGCGCCGTAGACCGGCAGTGGCGTGCGTGACTTGGCCAGCAGGTCCGCGACGACCGGGCCGAGTTCGGCCGGATCCCACCGCGCGCCCTTGTCCGCCTCGGCGCCGCGTGCCCAGCCCTCGGCGACGCGCACGATGCCGCCCTCCACCTCGAACACCCTCCCGGTGACGTCCTTGGACTCGGCACTGCCCAGCCACACCACCAACGGCGAGACGTTCTCCGGTGCCATGGCGTCGAACTCGGAATCCTGCGTCGCCATCATGTCGGCGAAGACGGTCTCCGTCATCCGGGTGCGAGCCGACGGCGCGATGGCGTTGACGGTGACGCCGTAGCGGCCCATCTCGGCGGAGGCCACCAGGGTCAGTGCGGCGATACCCGCCTTGGCGGCGCTGTAGTTCGCCTGCCCGACGCTGCCCTGCAGGCCTGCGCCACTGCTGGTGTTGATGATGCGCGCGTCGACGGTGTTGCCGCCTTTCGACTGCGCTCGCCAGTACGCCGCAGCATGTTTCATGGTGGCGAAGTGGCCTTTGAGGTGAACGGCGGTGACGGCGTCGAACTCCTCCTCGCTGGTGTTGGCGAACATCCGGTCCCGCACGATGCCCGCGTTGTTGACCAGCACGTCGAGGCCACCGAACGCGTCGACCGCGGTCTGGATCAGACCCTCGGCCTGCGCCCAATCGGCCACGTTGGCTCCGCTGGCGACGGCCTCGCCGCCCGCGACCTTGATCTCGTCGACGACGGCCTCCGCCGCGCTGCCGCCACCGGCAGGTGAGCCGTCGAGGCCCACGCCGATATCGTTGACCACCACACGCGCGCCCTCCGCGGCGAAGGCCAGCGCGTGCGCACGGCCGATGCCGCCGCCCGATCCGGTCACGATGACGACCCGGCCGTCGACCAGTCCCATATTCCTTGTCTCCCTTTGTTATTTGATCGCGTTGGTGGTGGCGAGGTAGTGCGGCGGCTCGCCGCCACCGTGTACCTCCAGTGACGCGCCGCTGATGTAGGAGGCAGCGTCGGACGCCAAGAACGCCGCTGCCCAGCCCACGTCGGCGGGTTTGGCGAGCCGGCCGAGTGGCACGTTCGCCGAGATCGCCGCGATGGATTCGGCGTCACCGTAGAACAGCTCGGACTGTTCAGTTTCGACCATGCCCACGACGAGTGAGTTCACCCGGACCTTGGGCGCCCACTCGACGGCCAGTGTGCTGGTGAGGCTTTCGACGCCCGCCTTCGCCGCGCCGTACGCCGCGGTGCCCGGGGTCGGCCTGCGCGCGCTGACGCTGGCGACGTTGATGATGGACCCACCCTGGGCCTGGGTCTGCATCTGCGCGTTGGCGTGCTGCGAGACCGAGAGCGGGCCAAGCAGATTTAGTTCGATGATCTTGGTGCTGAACTTCGCCGAGGCATCCGCGGCCAGGACGTACGGCGACCCGCCCGCATTGTTGACCACCACGTCGAGCCTGCCGTGCGCGGCGACGATGGCCTCGATCAGCGCCGCCACCGAATCGTCGTCGCGGACGTCGCACGGGTGGAATTCGTAGGGCAGATCATCGACGGGCCGGCGCGCGCAGGTGACGACCGTCGCTCCCTGACCGGCGAAGACGGCACTGATGCCGGCGCCAACCCCTCGCACGCCGCCGGTCACCAGGACCACCCGGCCATCGAGTTGCAGATTGATTCCAGCCGCGTCGGTCACTGTGCTAGCGTACCAAGCAAGTGCTTGCTTAGGTAGCCATCCCCCAGGAAGTGACCCCCATGACGATCACAACCAAGACGGTCGAACCGGGCATCGTCTCCGTCACCGTCGACTATCCGAAGGTCAACGCCATCCCGTCGAAGGGTTGGTTCGAACTCGGCGACGCCATTACCGCGGCAGGTCGCGACCGCAGCACCCACGTGGTGATCCTGCGGGCCGAAGGACGCGGCTTCAACGCCGGCGTCGACATCAAGGAGATGCAGAACACCGAGGGCTTCACCGCGCTCATCGACGCCAATCGCGGTTGCTTCCACGCGTTCCGCGCCGTCTACGAGTGCGAGGTGCCCGTCGTCGCGGCGGTCAACGGCTTCTGCGTCGGCGGAGGCATCGGACTGGTCGGCAACGCCGACGTCATCGTCGCCTCCGACGACGCCACGTTCGGCCTGCCCGAGGTGGAACGCGGCGCACTCGGCGCGGCCACCCACCTGTCGCGTCTCGTCCCGCAGCACATGATGCGGCGGCTGTTCTTCACAGCGGCCACCGTGGACGCGCAGACCCTGCACCACTTCGGCTCGGTCCACGAGGTGGTGCCCCGTGCGGACCTCGACGAGTCGGCACTGCGGGTCGCCCGCGACATCGCCGTCAAGGATACCCGGGTGATCCGGGCGGCCAAGGAGGCGCTGAACCTCATCGACGTCCAGCGGGTCAACGCCAGTTACCGCATGGAACAAGGGTTTACGTTCGAGCTGAACCTCGCAGGCGTTGCCGACGAGCACCGCGATGCGTTCGCGGGAACGAAGAAGGGGGCAGAGAAGTGATTCGGCGGGCACGAGCGAAGCGAGCAGGGAAGATATGACCGACAAACGCACCACCTTCGACGACGCCGTCTCGTCCATCGAGAGCGGCATGACCATCGGCATCGGCGGCTGGGGATCGCGGCGCAAGCCGATGGCGTTCGTGCGGGCACTGTTGCGCACCGACGTCACCGACCTCACCGTCGTCAGCTATGGCGGGCCGGACATCGGGTTGCTGTGCTCGGCGAACAAGGTCAAGCGCGTCTACTACGGCTTCGTGTCACTGGATTCGCCGCCGTTCTACGACCCGTGGTTCGCCAAGGCCCGCACCAGCGGCGCCATCGAAGCCCGCGAGATGGACGAGGGCATGCTGCGCTGCGGTCTGCAGGCGGCGGCGCAACGGTTGCCGTTCTTGCCGATCCGCGCCGGGCTGGGCAGCGACGTCCGCGCGTTCTGGGGCGACGAGCTGAAGACGGTCACGTCCCCATACGCGACCGACGGGGCGTTCGAAGAACTGGTCGCGATGCCAGCGCTGGCGCTCGACGCCGCATTCGTGCACATGAACCTCGGTGACGCGCAAGGCAACGCGGCGTATACCGGCATCGATCCCTACTTCGACGACCTGTTCCTGATGTCGGCCGAGAAGCGCTTCCTGTCGGTCGAGCGGGTGGTCCCCACCGACGAGCTGGTGAAAGCCGTACCGCCGCAGGCACTGTTGATCAACCGGATGATGGTGGACACTGTCGTCGAGGCGCCCGGTGGCGCGCACTTCACCACCGCGGAGCCCGACTACCGCCGCGACGAGAAGTTCCAGCGGCACTACGCCGAGGCCGCCGGGTCCAACGAAACCTGGCAACAGTTCGTCGACACGTACCTGTCCGGCAGCGAGGCCGACTACCAGGCCGCGGTCCGCAAGTTTCAAGAGTCGGCTAAGGAGGCTTCGAAGTGATCGCCGTGACGCGAGCCGAGGTGTGTGCCGTCGCGTGCGCGGAGCTGTTCCGCGACGCCGGCGAAATCATGGTCAGTCCGATGACGACGATCGTGTCCATCGGCGCCCGGCTGGCCCGGCTGACGTTCTCGCCGGACATCGTGTTGACCGATGGCGAGGCGCGGCTGCTGGCCGACACCCCGGCGATCGGGGTCACCGGCGCGATCGAGGGCTGGATGCCGTTCGGCCGCGTCTTCGAGACGCTCGCCTGGGGCAGGCGCCATGTGGTCATGGGCGCCAACCAGATAGACCGCTACGGCAACCAGAACCTCTCGGCGTTCGGCCCACTGCAGCACCCGACCCGCCAGATGTTCGGCGTTCGCGGTGCCCCGGGCAACACCATCAACCACGCCACCAGTTACTGGGTGGGCAACCACTCCAAGCGTGTGTTCGGCGAGTCCGTCGACATCGTGTCCGGGATTGGTTGGGACAAGGTGGATCCCAGCAATCCGGCATACCGGTTCGTCAACGTCTTCCGGGTGGTGACGAACCTCGGCGTCTTCGACTTCAACGGACCGGAGCATCAGATGCGGGCGGTGTCGTTGCATCCCGGCGTCGAGCCCGAGCAGGTTCGGGAGAACACGTCCTTCGAGGTGCACGACCTGGACTCCGCGGAGCCCACGCGGCTGCCGACGGGTGACGAGCAGCAACTGATCCGCGAGGTGATCGATCCCAAGGCACTGCGGGACAAGGAAGTACGGGTTTAACCCATGAGCAAGCTGCGCACCCCACTGACCGAGCTTCTCGGCATCGAGCATCCCGTCGTGCAGACCGGCATGGGCTGGGTGGCCGGCGCGCGACTGGTGGCGGCGACGTCGAACGCCGGCGGTCTCGGCATCCTCGCCTCGGCGACCATGACGCTGGAGGAACTGGCGACCGCGGTCACGAAGGTCAAGGCCGCCACCGACAAACCGTTCGGCATCAACATCCGCGCCGACGCCGGTGACGCGATCGACCGTGTCGACCTGCTGATCCGCGAGGGCGTCAAGGTGGCCTCGTTCGCGTTGGCGCCGAAACCGGACCTGATCGCCACGCTGAAAGAGGCTGGCGTCGTGGTGATTCCGTCCGTCGGAGCGGCCAAGCACGCCAAGAAGGTCGCAGGCTGGGGCGCCGACGCGGTGATCGTGCAGGGAGGCGAGGGCGGCGGCCACACCGGGCCGGTCGCGACGACGCTGCTGCTGCCGTCCGTTCTGGACGCGGTCGACATCCCCGTCATTGCCGCAGGTGGCTTCTTCGACGGCCGCGGGCTCGCCGCCGCACTGTCCTACGGTGCCGCGGGCGTCGCGATGGGCACCCGCTTCCTGCTGACGTCGGACTCGACCGTGCCCGACTCGGTCAAGCAGCGCTACCTCGAGGCCGGACTGGACGGCACGGTGGTGTCGACGCGCGTGGACGGCATGCCGCACCGCGTGCTGCGCACCGGGCTGGTCGAGAAACTGGAAAGCGGATCGCGGGCACGCGGTTTCGTCGCGGCGGTGCGCAACGCGCAGAAGTTCAAGAAGATGTCGGGCATGACGTGGCGGTCGATGGTCACCGACGGTTTGGCGATGCGCCACGGCAAGGAACTGACCTGGTCGCAAGTCGTGATGGCGGCCAACACTCCCATGTTGTTGAAGGCCGGTCTGGTCGAGGGCAACACCGACGCAGGTGTGCTCGCGTCGGGGCAGGTCGCGGGCATCGTCGACGATCTGCCGTCGTGCGCCGAACTCGTCCCCGCGATCGTCGATGACGCGGTCAAACACCTGCAGGCTGCGGTGGCATTCGTCGCGTCTTAAATGGGTGAAGCCATACGCTTCAATAGGGCGTAGTTAAGCTATAGTCTTCATATGTCTAGGGTGAAGGCTGGTGCTTCATCGAAGGCGACGCTCATCGGTGACGTCGTCGGGTCCCGCGATGCCGCTGACCGTCGGGCGTTGCACCGCACCCTCACCACCGCACTGGCCGCCGTCGCCGACGATTCCGTCGACGCCCCCGCCTTCACGGTCGGTGACGAATTTCAGGGCAGCTACCCGACCGTCGGTCAGGCGATCTCCGCCGCGCTCTCGGTTCGGCTCGCCGTCGCGCCCGACGTCGACGTCCGCTTCGGCATCGGCTGGGGGCCGGCCACCGTGCTCGACCACGAGACCGGGATCCAGGACGGCCCGGGCTGGTGGGCGGCGCGCGAAGCGATCGAATGGACCGCCACCGCCCAGCGCCAACCCGGCCTCGCGCTGGTGCGGACGTCGTACCGGACGGCCGACCCGGAAGGACCCGCGGCGGACCCGATCAACGCGGCGCTGATGTGTCGGGACCACATGCTTGGATCGCTCGATGAACGGTCCATCCGCATCCTGAGAGGTCTCGTGCACCACCGGTCCAAGAAGGAACTCGCCGACGAGGAGGGCATCAGCGCGTCGGCGGTCTCGCAGCGCGCGGGCCGCGACGGCTTGGACCTCATCGTGGCCGCCTCGCGGTATCTCTCGGAGATCCGATGAGCGCGCTGGCCGTCCTGCTGGTCGCCGTGGGGATCGGTGACGTGTGCCGGCGGCTGATCCGCACGCGGTGGTTGCCGACGGTGGTGGCGCTCGCCGCCATCGTGGCCTGCATGCTGCTCGGCGGGCTGTGGCATCTCGGCGACGTCCCGCTCCTCGTCATCGCCGCGGTGACAGCCGTCGCCTGGCTGGTGCTGGGTGGTCGCGCCGATCGGGCGGGCACCCGCCAGGCCGTGCCGCTGGCGGTGTTCGGCGGGGGCATCGCCGTCTTGATCCTGTTGTCCGGCTGGGGATCTGAAGTAGGTGGACTCATCGGACGATGGTCGAACTGGGCCGGCTTGTTCGGCGATCGCCCCGTCGACCCGGACCGGTTGCTGATGATCGTCGGCGTGCTGCTGGTGCAACTGGCCACCGGCAATCAGCTGGTGCGTCTGGTGCTCGGCTCGGTGGGCGCGGTCAAGCCCGTCGGCCAGCCGCAGCCGTCGGACAAACTCAAGGGCGGCCGGCTGCTCGGACCCATGGAGCGGCTGCTCATCCTCGGCCTCGGACTCGGCGGGCAGCTGACCATGGCAACGGCCGTCGTCGCCGCCAAGAGCATCATCCGGTTCCCCGAGATCACCGCCCAGCGCGACAAGAACGGCACGGGCCTCGGGATCGACGACGTGACCGAGTACTTCCTGGTCGGCAGCTTCGCCAGCTGGATCCTGGCGTTCGGCGGCCTGGCACTCGTGCACTAGCTTCAGGCGGCGAAAACCCCTCCCCCGGCACGCGGCGTTCCTACACTCGCATCAGGGGATAGCAAACAATCGGGGGCGTGACATGAAGATGAACGCGGCTGTGCTGTGGGAAGCCAATCAGAATTGGAGCATCGAGGAAGTCGAGCTCGATCCTCCAAAAGACGGCGAAGTGTTGGTGTCCTTCGAGGCCACGGGACTTTGTCACTCGGACCACCACGCCCGGACGGGGGACTTACCCATTCCGCCGCCCCCGCTCGTCGGCGGGCACGAGGGCGCGGGGATCGTGCAAGAAGTCGGGCCTGGGGTGCGCGGCCTGAAGGCAGGCGACCACGTGGTGGCGTCCTTCCTGCCCGCCTGCGGGCGTTGTCGATGGTGTGCCAGCGGACAGGGAAACATCTGCGACCTAGGCATGCTGCTCACGACGGGCACACAAGTCGACGGCACGTACCGGCACCACGCCCGCGACCGTGACCTGGCAGCCTTCTGTCTACTGGGCACCTTCGCCCCCTACGGCACAGTGTCGGAGGCCTCGCTGGTGAAGATCGACGACGACTTGCCGTTGTCGCGAGCGTGTCTGGTCGGCTGCGGAGTGACCACTGGCTGGGGTTCGGCGGTCAACACCGC
Source organism: uncultured Actinomycetota bacterium (assembly GCA_963849055.1). Classification (GTDB taxonomy): domain Bacteria; phylum Actinomycetota; class Actinomycetes; order Mycobacteriales; family Mycobacteriaceae; genus Mycobacterium. The sequence goes on along the minus strand of CAWKFI010000004.1, from coordinate 221,922 downwards.
CGACGTGCGACCCGGGGACACGGTGGTCGTGATCGGCTGTGGCGGGGTGGGCAGCGGCGCCATCCAGGGCGCACGGCTGGCAGGCGCGGAGAAGATCGTCGTCGTCGACCTCGTGGAGACCAAGCGCGACAAGGCATTCGAGTTCGGCGCAACACACTTCGCTTCATCGATGCCCGAGGCCACCGCACTCGTCGCGGAGCTGACCCGCGGCGTGATGGCAGATTCAGCCCTGCTCACCGTCGGGCTGGTCGAGGGCTCGATGATCAACGAAGCGCTCGACATCATCCGCAAGGGCGGCGCGGTGGTGCTGACGGCGTTAGCGGCGCTCGCGGACGTCACTCCGACAATGTCGATGACGATGTTCACGCTCTTCCAAAAGCGGTTGCTGGGCAGCGTGTTCGGCCAGGCCAACGCGCAAGCGGACATCCCCCGCCTGCTCAGTCTCTACCGCGAAGGCAAGCTACTACTCGACGAAACGGTGACGGCCGAGTACAAGCTCAACGACATCAACGAGGCCTACGACGACATGCTGGCGGGCCGAAACATCCGCGGCGTGATCGTCCACGATCACTGACGTCAGAGGCGCTCGATGATGGTGACGTTGGCGGTGCCACCGCCCTCACACATCGTCTGCAGACCGTAGCGACCGCCGGTGCGCTCCAACGTGTTCAGCATGGTGGCGAACAGCTTGGCGCCGGTCGCGCCGAGCGGATGTCCGAGAGCGATGGCGCCGCCGCTGGGGTTGACCTTCTCCGGGTCGGCCTTGGTGTCCTTGAGCCAAGCCATCACGACGGGCGCGAAGGCCTCGTTGATCTCGACGGTGTCGATGTCCTCGATGGTGAGGCCCGTCTTGTCCAGCGCGTACTGCGTGGCGGGAATCGGTCCCGTCAGCATGAACACCGGATCGGCACCGCGCGCACTGATGTGGTGGATGCGGGCCCGCGGCTTCAGACCGTGTTCCTTGACCGCCTGCTCCGAGGCGAGTAGCACCGCGCTTGCGCCGTCGGAGATCTGGCTGGCCATGGCCGCGGTTAGCCGACCGCCCTCGACGAGGGTCTTGAGCCCCGCCATCTTCTCCAGCGACGTGTCGCGCGGACCTTCATCGGTGACGAAGCCGTCCACCGGGATGATCTCGTTCTCGAAGTACCCGGCGAGGATCGCCGCTTGCGCCCGTTGATGACTGGTGAGCGAGTACTGCTCCATCTCCTCGCGGGAGATGTTCCACTTCTCCGCGATCATCTCGGAGCCGCGAAACTGCGAGATCTCCTGATCGCCATAGCGATGCAGCCAGCTCTTCGACTCGTTGGTCGGCGAGGTGAACCCGAACTGCTCGCCGACGATCATCGCCGAGCTGATCGGGATTTGACTCATGTTCTGCATGCCGCCGGCCACGATCACGTCGGCGGTGCCGGACATGATCGCCTGTGCGCCAAAGGAAATGGCCTGCTGACTGGAGCCGCACTGACGGTCGACGGTGACGCCGGGCACCTCTTCGGGGTATCCGGCGGCCAGCCACGACAGCCGGGCGATGTTGCCTGCCTGCCCGCCGATGGCGTCGACGCAACCGGCGATCACATCGGTGACGGCGCCCGGATCGAGGTCGGTGCGCTCGAACAGGCCGCGCCAGGCCGCGGCGCCTAGGTCGACCGGGTGGACACCGGCCAGCGAGCCGTTGCGCTTGCCGACCGCGGTTCGAACTGCGTCGATGACGTACGCCTCGCCCATGTCTAATCTCCTTCTTTCGTGATTCCGCCAAGAACGATGGCCAGGTATTGCCGGCCGACCTGCTCGGCAGTGAGTGGCCCGCCCGGCTGATACCAGCGGACCGAGACCCAGGTGGTGTCGCGGATGAAGCGGTAGACCAGGTCGACGTCCAGGTCGGGGCGAAGACAGCCTTCTTCGACGCCCTGCTTGAGCACGTCCACCCACATCTGACGCTGTTCGCGATTGCGCTCGTCGACGAAGGAGAACTGCGGCAGCGCCGAGAGCCGCTTGGCCTCGTCCTGGTAGATCACGACCTGGGCGTGACGGTGCTCGATCGCTTCGAACGACGCCATGAACAGGCCCTTGATGCGTTCCAGCGGATCGCGTTCGCCCTCGACGATCTCGGTGTACCGGGCGAACAGCCAGTCGAGGAAGTCGCGGAGGACCTCCTCGGCCATCTGCTCCTTGGACTTGAAGTGGTGATAGAGGCTGCCGGACAGGATTCCCGCGGAGTCCGCGATGTCGCGCACCGTGGTGGCGCGCAGGCCCCGTTCGGCGAACATCGCCGCGGCGAGGTCGAGGAGCTCGTCGCGGCGGCTCGGAAGCGCCTTGTCCACCAGATCAGAGTATCAACCAAGCGCTTGCTCGGCTAGCCCGGGCTACGGCCGCGAGTACGACGGCACCCAGTAGACCCCACACGCGTCCGCCGGCGGGGTCCCGTCGTGGCTGGCGCGTGAGCGCGACAGGTTGAACTCGTACCAGGCATCCGGCCGGTCGTCCCGGAACCTCGCGCACTCCCGGATCGGCTCCGGCAGGCGTTCGAGCGCCTGCTCGACGTCCGGAGACAACGACAGCAGATAGTCGGTGTCGAGCAACCCGGTCCGTTCGTAGCGGTCGATGTTGCGGTCGGCGATCAACCGTTCCGGGTTGATCGCGGCCAGGCCGAGCAGCGTCGCCACACCGGCGATCAGGACCGCCCGCGGAAGCCACCGGGCCGCCATCCTGATGCCCGCCAGCGCGATGAGGACGAACACCGCCCCGAGCCACAGCTCGATCGCGATCACCATGACGCGTTGCACGCTGAACCCGTAGGCCTGCTGGTACAACCACATCCGGTGGATCGCCGAGATCACGACGACCACCGACGCGGTGCACATCGTCCCGACGAGTGCCCGCAGCAGCCGACGCTCGGCGGTGGAGGTGCGGCCGGCCACCCGGATCACGCAGGAGAGCACCAGCAACGTCAACGCCGAAACCCAGAGCAACTGCCAGAACCCTTGCCGGGCGTACTCGGCGTACGTCAGCCCCTCGGTCTCCAGCACGTGGCGGTGCCCACCGAACAGCACGGTCGCCTGCACGGCGACGAAGGCGATGAACAGGGCGTCGAGCACGCCGAGCGGCACCGCCCATTCCCACCTCGGCACGGGCCGCATCGGCGAGGGTGCCAACGCGTCCAGCTTCGGCGCGAACCGGATCAGGTAGGCGCCACCGAAGATGAACGCCGCCACGACGGCGAGCACGAAGATGCGAGCGACGACGTCGCCGACGTCCAGCGCGGGCACGAGGGTGCCTGCGACGTGCGCGAATGCCGGGTCGGCCGCGGCGAACAAGCCGCCGAACACCAGCACCAGGGTCACCGTGATCGCGATGACGGCGGCGGCGCGGCCAAGCTTCGGTACGCCCACCCCGCGCGGAACCAACTCGGGCGTCGACCGCCACGCCCAACCGGCCACCCGTCCGGGAAGCACCCACGGCAGGAACGGCGCCGAGAACACCGCCGTCCACGTGCGGCCGCCGACCAGCGTGCACCAGCCGACCAACCAGGCGGCGATGAGGCAGAGCACGCCGAGCCACTCGGCCGCGAGCACGGCAGGCACCGCGAGCAGCGCGAGTGTCAGTCCGATTCCGAGCGATTCGCGGCGGGCGGGCCGACGGTCACCGGTGCCGTAGACCACCGCGAACACCAGCACGCCGGTGATGAGGTAGCCGATGCTCAGCACCGACGGCCGCCACACCGCCGTACCCAGTGAGCCGGCCACCAGCGTCGACACGACGACCCGGCGTGGCGCTCGGGCCAACGGGTCGATGGGCCAGACGCGGTAGCGGCCAGATCGTCCAGCCCGGTTCGCCGTACCGGGGTGGCGCGGGACCCAGCACCGGCGGCGGGAGGGGCGGCGCGGTGTGCCAGCCCGGAACCATCATCGTCACGTGCGTTCCTCCGTGGTCTGTGGGGATGGTAACCCCGATGCGGCAGCCCGCCCTGGCATCCATGACTTCCATTGCGCCACCGTGCAGTTCGACTGCCCATCGCGCGATCGCCAGGCCGAGGCCGGTACCTCCCGCCGACGTGGCGCCACGCGTGAAGCGCTCGAATACGCGTTCACGTTCAGCCGCAGGAATGCCCGGACCCGAGTCGGATACCTCCAACCGCAGTCCCGACGGCTGTGCCGCACTCGCGTCGACCGACACGCGGCCACCGGCCGGGCTGTGCCGAATCGCGTTGTCCACCAGGTTGACGACGACCTGCCGCAGCCGCGCCGGGTCGGCGACGGCGACCAGATCCGGCGGGGACACCCGTACGACCACGTCGACACCGGTTGTCGACACCGGGACGTGAGCGATGGCGTCGCGCAGGAAGTCTGCGGCACGAAACGAGCTGGGCTGCAGGGGGATCGCGCCACCCTCGAGACGGGACAGGTCGAGCAGATCGGAGACCAGCTCGCCGAGTCGCTCGGTCTGCAACAACGCCATCCGCATGGTTTCGGCGTCCGGTTGCGCGACACCGTCGACGACGTTCTCGAGCACCGCGTGTAGGGCGGCGATCGGCGTGCGCAACTCGTGCGAGACGTTCGCGATGAGCCCGCGCCGGTATTCGTCGGCGGCACCGAGGTCGGCGGCCATCTGATTGAACGCCGTTGCCAGTTGCCCGATCTCGTCGCGCGACGTGGCGCGTACCCGACGGCTGTAGTCCCCGCGCGCCATGGCTCCGGCCGCCGCGGTCATCTGCCGCAGCGGCGAGGTCATTCCGTGCGCCATGAACTGGGTGAAGACCAGTGACGTGGCCAGCGCCGCCAACAGCGCGTAGCGAAACTGCCAACTGGCGCCCACCCAGAAGGTGAACGACGCCAACGTGATGGCGCCTCCGACCAGCAGACCGGTCTTGACCTTGAATGACGCGAACGGATCGAGCGGGCGCGGCAACCGATCCCACAGTGCGGCAAGGCCGCTCACCGCGGCGTCTCCAATGCGTACCCGACGCCGTGCACCGTGCGGATCAGACCCGATCCGAGCTTGCGCCGCAACGCCTTGACATGACTGTCCACCGTGCGGGTCTCCACCCCGGATGCCCATCCCCACACCTGCTCGAGCAAGGTCTCGCGGGCCACCGCCGTCCGGGGCCGGCCGGCGAGGAACGCCAGTAGGTCGAATTCGGTCCTGGTGAGGTGCATTTCGTCCGGCCCGCGGTGAACGCGGCGCGCCTGCAGGTCGATTCGATAGTCACCGACCGACACCGGCGACGTGTCGTTCGCCCGATCCATCCGGCGCAGCAACACGCGGACGCGGGCGACGAGTTCGCGCATGCTGAATGGCTTGGTGAGATAGTCGTCGGCCCCGATGCCGAGGCCGACCAACATGTCGGTCTCGTCGCTGCGGGCCGTCAACATCAGCACCGGCGTCGACCGCACGGCCTGGATGCGTCGGCACACCTCCAGACCATCGAATCCGGGCAGCATGACGTCGAGCACCACCAGGTCCGGATCGGTGGCCGCGGCCGTCGCGACCGCGGACGGTCCATCGACGGCGGTTTCCACCAGGAAGTCCTCCGCGCGCAGGCGAGTCGCGACCGCGGCCAGGATGGTCGGTTCGTCGTCGACCACCAGGATTCGCTTCACACACCTGACTGTAGGTGGCAGGTGTGGCGCTTCTGGGCAGCGTTTGTGAAGAAACCGTGGAGATTGCTCGGCTCGCCGAGGTGGAGAAACGCGCTAGGCGCGCTGGCTCGACACCGAGATCACTTCGCCGGTCAGGTAACTGGAGTAATCACTGGCCAGGAACGCGATGGTGGCCGCAATCTCCCATGGTTCGGCGGCGCGGCCGAACGCCTCGTCGGACGACAGCTGGTCCAGCAGTTCGGAACTGCTGGTCTTCTCCAGGAACTTGTGCCGCGCGATGCTCGGGGACACGGCGTTGATCCGGACGCCGAACTCGACGGCTTCGATTGCGCTGCACCGGGTCAGCGCCATCACGCCGGCCTTCGCCGCCGCGTAGTGCGACTGCGAGTGCTGTGCCCGCCAGCCGAGCACGCTGGCGTTGTTGACGATGACGCCGCCGTGGCCGGCGTCGCGGAAGTACCGCAGCGCGGCGCGGGTCGCCCGCATCACCGAGGTCAGCGTCACGTTGAGGACGCGGTCCCACTCGTCGTCGGTCATGTCGACCACGGGCGTCTGGCCGCCGAGGCCTGCGTTGTTCACCAAGACGTCCAGCCGGCCCATCTTCTCCACCGCGGTGGTGATGAGCGCGTCGACGGCTTCGGTCGACGTCACGTCGCACACCACGGCCTCCACCCGGCCGAGGCCGAGCTCGGCGAGCTCGTCGCGGGTCTCGCCGAGCCGCCGCTCGTGGTAGTCGGAGACGACGACGTCGGCGCCCTCGGCGAGGGCCCGCCTGGCGGTCGACGAGCCGATGCCGGTACCGGCGGCGGCCGTCACGAGGACGACCTTGCCGGTGAGCAGTCCGTGCCCGTCGATCTCCTTGGGTGCGATCGAAAGCGTCACTAGCCCTTAACCTCTCGGGGCAGGCCGAGCACGCGCTCGGCGATGATGTTGCGTTGGATCTCGTTGGATCCGCCGTAGATGGTGTCCGAACGGGAGAACAGGTACAGCCGCTGCCATTCGTCGAACTCGCCGCCGTCGAGGACCAGCCCCGCCATGCCCTGGATCTCCATCGCGATCTCGCCGAGTTCGCGATGCCAGTTGGCCCACAACAACTTCGACACGTTGTCTTGACCCGGCTGTTCGACGTCCATGGTCGCCAGCGCATACGACCGCATCGCCTGCAGCCCGGTCCACGACCGGGTCAGCCGTTCGCGGATCAGCGGGTCGTCGATGGCGCCGTTGCGCTTGGCCAGCTCGACGAGACCGGAATGCTCACGCGCATAACGGATCTGCTGCCCAAGAGTGGACACCCCGCGCTCGAAGGTGAGCGTGCCCATGGCGACCCGCCACCCGTCGCCGGGCTCGCCGACCACCGAGATCGCCGTCGGTGCGGGCGTCGTCGAAGAACACCTCGTTGAACTCGGAGTCACCCGTCAGCTGAACGATGGGGCGGATCTGCACACCGGGCTGGTCCAGCGGCACCAGCAGGTAGGACAGGCCGGCGTGCCGCTTGGAGCCCTTCTCGGTGCGGGCGATGACGAAGCACCACTGCGCCCAGTGCGCCAGCGACGTCCACACCTTCTGCCCGTTGATCACCCATTCGTCGCCGACGAGTTCGGCCGAGGTCGACACGTTCGCGAGATCGCTGCCTGCGCCGGGCTCGGAATAGCCCTGGCACCACAGTTCGGTGACGTCGAGGATCTTGGGCAGGAAGCGCTTCTGCTGCTCGGGCGTGCCGTACGCGATGAGCGTCGGGCCGAGCAGTTCCTCGCCGAAGTGGTTGACCTTGTCCGGCGCGTCCGCGCGGGCGTATTCCTCGTAGAACGCGACGCGGTGCGCGACGGACAGGCCGCGGCCGCCGTGCTCCTCCGGCCAACCCAGGCATGTCAGCCCCGCCTTCGCGAGATGCTGATTCCATGCCCGTCGTTCTTCGAACGCCTCGTGCTCGCGCCCCGGCCCGCCGAGGCCCTTCAGCGCGGCGATATTCGCCGACGAGATTGTCGGCGAGCCACTGCCGGACCTCGGCCCGGAACTCCTGGACCCCTATCACCCTTGTAGGCTAACCTACCAAGCACTTGCTTTGTTAGAGGAGCATCAATGACGAGCGGCCGCCGGACCATTCCGCAGGTCTTGGACGACGTTGCGGACCGCTACTCAGACCGCGACGCACTCGTCACCGTCGACCGCTGCACTGACGTTCGCCGAGCTGAGGGCCGAGGTCAGGCAGGCCGCGGCGGCGATGATCGACCTCGGCGTGAAGGCCGGCGACCGGGTGGCCATCTGGTCGCCGAACACCTGGCACTGGGTGGTTGGCTGCCTGGCCACGCACTACGCCGGCGCCGTCGTCGTGCCGCTGAACACCCGCTACACCGCCAGCGAGGCCGCCGACATCCTGGCCCGCACCGAGGCCCCGCTGCTGATCGGCATGGGTGAGTTCCTCGGCGCCGACCGCGTCGGCGACCTCGACCGGGACGCACTACCTGCGCTGCGCCACGTCGTGCGGGTGCCGATCGACCGGAACGACGGCACGTGGGACGAGTTCGTCGCCCGCGGTACCGACCTCGATGAGGTCGACGCCCGCGTCGCCGCCCTCTCCCCCGACGACGTGTCCGACATCCTGTTCACCTCCGGGACGACCGGGCGCAGCAAGGGCGTGCTGTGCGCGCACCGGCAGTCCCTGGACGCTCCCGCGGCGTGGGCGGCGTGCGGTGCAACTCACCAGCCGACGACCGCTACCTCTGCATCAACCCGTTCTTCCACAACTTCGGCTACAAGGCCGGCATCCTGGCCTGCCTGCAGACCGGTGCGACGCTGATCCCTCAGCTGACCTTCGACCCCGAGGCCGCGATGCGCACGGTGGCCGAGCACCGGATCACCGTGCTGCCCGGGCCGCCGACGATCTACCAGACGCTGCTCGACCACCCCAAGCGCGGCGACTACGACCTGTCGTCGCTGCGGTTCGCCGTCACGGGCGCCGCGACCATCCCGGTGGTGCTGATCGAGCGGATGCAGGCCGAGCTGGACATCGACATCGTCCTGACGGCCTACGGGCTCACGGAGGCAAGCGGTTTCGGCACGATGTGCCGCGCCGACGACGACGCGGTGACCGTCGCGACCACCAGTGGCCGGCCCGATCGCCGACTTCGAGCTGTCGATCGCCGAGGGCTCCGGCGAGGTGCTGCTGCGCGGACCGAACGTGATGCTGGGGTACTTGGACGACCCGGAAGCGACGGCCCAGGCGATCGACGCGGAGGGCTGGCTGCACACCGGCGACATCGGAAGTCTCGACGACAACGGCAATCTGCGCATCACCGACCGGCTCAAGGACATGTACATCTGCGGTGGCTTCAACGTCTACCCCGCCGAGATCGAGCAGGTACTGGCCCGCCTCGACGGCGTCGCGGATTCGGCGGTGATCGGCGTGCCCGACGCGCGCCTCGGCGAAGTGGGCAAGGCGTTCGTCGTGCTCAAGCCGGGCGCAACGCTCGACGAGCAGGCCGTGATCGCCTACACGCGAGAGCATCTCGCGAACTTCAAGGCCCCGCGCTCGGTGGCGTTCATCGACGCGCTGCCGCGCAACCCCGGAGGCAAGGTGGTCAAACCACAACTGCGAGAGATGGCTGGATAGAACCGATATGGACTTGCATCTCGACGACGCGACGGAAGAATTCCGGGCCGAGGTCCGCGACTTCCTTGCGCGCAACACGGCGCACTTCCCGACGAAGTCGTACGACACCGCAGAGGGCTTCGAACAGCATCGGCACTGGGACAAGGTGCTGTTCGACGCTGGACTCTCGGTGATCGCGTGGCCCAAGGAGTACGGCGGCCGCGACGCCACGCTGCTGCAGTGGATCGTCTACGAGGAGGAGTACTTCCGCGCGGGCGCGCCCGGCCGGGCCAGCGCCAACGGCACCTCGATGCTGGCGCCGACGCTGTTCGCGCACGGCACGGAGGAACAGCGGCTGCGGGTGCTGCCCAAGATGGCCAGCGGCGAGGAGATCTGGGCGCAGGCCTGGTCGGAACCCGAGTCGGGTAGCGATCTGGCCTCGCTGCGGTCGACGGCCACCAGGACCGACGGCGGTTGGAAACTCAACGGGCAGAAGATCTGGAGCTCGCGCGCACCGTTCGGGGAGCGGGCGTTCGGGCTGTTCCGTTCCGACCCCGAAGCGCAGCGCCACAAGGGCCTGACGTACTTCATGTTCGACCTGCACGCCGACGGCATCACGGTGCGGCCCATCGCCCAGCTGGGTGGCGACACTGGCTTCGGCGAGATCTTCCTCGACGACGTGTTCGTGCCCGACGAGGACGTGATCGGTGAGCCCAACGAGGGCTGGCGTGCGGCGATGAGCACGTCGAGCAATGAGCGCGGCATGTCGCTGCGCAGTCCGGCCCGGTTCCTGGCGCCCGCCGAGCGGCTCGTCGAACTGTGGCGGGCCGACCCCGACCCCGCGTTCGCCGACCGCGTCGCCGACGCCTGGATCAAGGCGCAGGCCTACCGATTGCACACGTTCGGCACCGTGACGCGCCTGGCCGGTGGTGGTGAGCTGGGCGCCGAATCGTCGATCACCAAGGTGTTCTGGTCGGATCTCGACGTGGCGCTGCACCAGACGGCGCTCGACCTTCGCGGCCCGGACGCCGAACTCGCCGACTCGTGGACCGATGGGCTGCTGTTCGCCCTGGGCGGCCCGATCTACGCCGGCACCAACGAAATCCAGCGCAACATCATCGCCGAGCGGCTGCTGGGATTGCCGAGGGAGGCGAAGCAGTGAACTTCGAGATCGACGAACAGCAGCGGGACTTCGCCGCGAGCATCGACGCCGCGCTCGGCGCCGCCGACGTACCTGCCGCCGTGCGCGCATGGTCAGCCGGTGATACCGGCCCCGGCCGCAAGGTGTGGGCCACGCTCAGCGACCTCGGCGTGACCGCGCTGGCGGTGGCCGAGAAGTTCGACGGCATCGGGGCGCATCCCGTCGACCTGGTGGTGGCCGCCGAACGGCTGGGGTACTGGGGTGTGCCCGGTCCGGTCACCGAATCCATCGCCGTGGCACCGATTTTGCTCGCCGACGACGAACGCAGCGCGGGCCTGGCCGCCGGTGAATTGATCGCAACGGTCGCACTTCCACCACTGGTGCCGAGGGCCGTCGACGCCGACACCGCGGGCCTGATCCTGGTCGCCGTCGACGGGACGGTCAGCGACGGCACCGCGGGTGCCCTGCACGAGTCCGTCGACCCGGCGCGCCGCCTGTTCGACGTCACCTCGTCGGGTGAATCCCAGAATGCCGATACCGCAAGGGCTTTCGAGTTCGGTGCGCTGGCCACCGCTGCCCAGTTGATCGGCGCCGGGCAGGCCATGCTGGACGCGTCGGTCGCCTACGCCAAGCAGCGCAGCCAGTTCGGCAGGGTCATCGGCTCGTACCAGGCCATCAAGCACAAGCTGGCCGACGTCTACATCGCGGTCGAGCTGGCCCGCCCACTCGTCTACGGCGCGGCACTGTCGCTGGCGGATGGATCGGCCGACATCGCGCGCGACGTAAGCGCGGCCAAGGCCGCTGCCGCGGAGGCGGCGTTGCTCTCCGCGCGATCGTCGTTGCAGACGCACGGCGCCATCGGCTTCACCCAGGAGCACGACCTGTCCCTGCTGTTGCTGCGGGTGCAGGCGCTGCGCTCGGCGTGGGGCGACCCGACGTGGCACCGACGCAGGGTTCTCGATGGGCTGGAGGCGACGAAGTGAGTGACGAACGGGACATGCTGCGCGACACCGTCGCCGCACTGGTCGAGAAGCACGCCTCGCCGGAGGCGGTCCGGCGAGGCGATGGCCTCCGAACGCGGATACGACGAGTCGCTGTGGACGTTGTTGTGCGAACAGGTCGGTGCGGCTGCGCTCGTCGTCCCCGAGGAACTGGGTGGCGCGGGTGGCGAACTCGCCGACGCCGCCGTGGTGCTCGAGGAACTGGGCAAGGGATTGGTGCCGACGCCGCTCCTGGGCACGACACTTGCCGAGCTGGCCCTGCTGTCGGCCGACGAACCCGACGCCGACGCCTTGGAGAAGCTCGCCGAGGGAACGTCGATCGGTGCGGTCGTCTTCGACGCCCGCTACGTGATCAACGGCGACGTCGCCGATGTGGTGATCGGCGTCGAGGACGGTTCGCTCAGTCGGTGGACCGACGTGACGTCGCATGCGGCGACGTCCATGGATCCCACCCGTCGGCTGGCCCGGGTCGAGGCCGGAGACACCAGCCGCATCGGCAACGATCCCAGGCTCGCCGACACTGCGGCGATCCTGTTGGCGGCCGAGCAGATCGGCGCGGCAGCCCGCTGCCTGGACCTGACCGTCGCCTACACCAAGGACCGGGTGCAGTTCGGCAGGCCCATCGGCAGCTTCCAGGCGCTCAAGCACCGGATGGCCGACCTCTACGTCAAGGTGCAGACGGCGCGTGCCGTGGTCGACGACGCCGTCGCCGACCCGACGCCCACGTCGGCCGCCCTGGCCAGGATCGCGGCCAGCGAGGCTTTCAGCGCCGTCGCGGCCGAGGCCGTCCAGATGCACGGCGGCATCGCGATCACGTGGGAACACGACATTCAGTTGTACTTCAAGCGCGCCCACGGCAGCGCGCAACTACTCGGTCCGCCTAGGGAACACCTGCGTCGCCTCGAAGCCGAGGTGCTCTAGCCTGACTCGGGTGACCGATCGCGTTGCGCTACGGGCCGGAATTCCGCCGTTCTACGTGATGGACGTGTGGCTGGCCGCCGCAGAACGCCAGCGTTCGCACGGCGATCTGGTGAACCTGTCGGCGGGGCAGCCCGGCGCCCAGGCACCGCTGCCGATCCGCGCGGCAGCGGCCGAAGCGCTGGCCAACGACACCCTCGGGTACACCGTCGCGTTGGGCATCCCCGAGCTGCGTGAGGCGATCGCGGAGTCGTACGCCGACCGGTACGGCATCGCGGTCGAGTCGGACGACGTCGTCGTCACCACCGGGTCCACGGGCGGATTCCTGCTGGCGTTCCTGGCTTGCTTCGACGTCGGTGACCGCGTGGCCGTGACCAGCCCCGGCTATCCCTGTTACCGCAACATCCTGTCGGCGCTGGGCTGCGAGGTGGTCGAGGTGCCGTGCGGGCCGGACACCCGGTTCCAGCCGACCGTCGAGATGCTCGCCGAGATCAGCCCACCCATCAAGGGCGTCGTGCTCGCCAGCCCGGCCAACCCGACGGGGACCGTGATCCCACCCGCCGATCTGGCCGCCATCGCCAGGTGGTGTGAGGACGAGGGCGTGCAGTTGGTGAGCGACGAGATCTACCACGGCTTGGTGTATCCCGGTGCGCCGCCGACGACCTCGGCGTGGGAGACGTCGCGCGACGCCATCGTGGTGAACAGCTTCTCGAAGTACTTCGCGATGACCGGCTGGCGGCTGGGCTGGCTGCTGGTGCCGCGGCCTCTGCTGCGCGCGGTGGACCGCCTGACGGGCAACTTCTCGATCTGCCCGCCCACTCTGCCGCAGAAGGCCGCCGTCGCCGCGTTCACGCCGGAGTCGATCGCGGCGGCCGATGCGCTGGTTGCGGAGTACGCGGTCAACCGTGAGCTGTTGCTGCGGGGATTGCCCGAGATCGGTCTTGGCCGACTGGCCCCGGCAGATGGCGCGTTCTACGTCTACGCCGACATCTCGGACTTCTCCACGGACTCGTTGGAGTTCTGCGCAAAGCTGTTGGCCGACACCGGTGTTGCGATTGCCCCGGGCATCGACTTCGACACCGTCCACGGCGGCGCGTACGTCCGGTTGTCGTTCGCAGGCCCGACCGGTGACATCGAGGAGGCGCTGCGCCGGATGGGTCAGTGGCTCATAAGAAGCCGCTATTAGAACGGTGGTGGTTCGTAGGTGGCGGCGAGCCAGGCTCGTCGTTGGCGTTCTTCTTCGGCGTTGAGTTCGGCGCGTTGGCGGCGTTCGGCGGTGATGCGGTCGCGGCGGTCCTGATCGCGGGTTTGCTTGCGGCGCGGCATCATCACCGACCGATCCGTCACCGGCGTCCGCAGTACTTGCGGGATGTCCAGCTCGCCGGTCGGGACGGCCAACGCCGGGAACATCGCCGCCCCATGGGGTTCGGTGCGATACACATGCCCCGTCGGCGCGGTCAACACGATCGTCCCATCCGGCAACTGTTGATCCGACCAACCACCCGGACCACCACCGAACGTCTTGACCAAATGATGGGTGCGGCAGTAGGGCTTGGTGTTCGACGGATGCGTCGGCCCCACCGGATAGGGCACCGTGTGGTCGATGTCGCACGCTGACGGCGGGTTTGTCGCAACCCGGCCAGCGGCACGTCAAATCCCGCCACCGCACGAACTCCCTGTGTCTTCGCCGACGGTTTGTATCCCGGATCCGCCGCCACATCGGTCGGCACCGTCACCGGCTTCACCTGCGCCGTTTGGGCGATCTCGCGCACCGACTCGGCGGGCAGGACCCCGAAGCCGGGCAGATAGCCCGGCTTGTCACTGCTGCCGTCCAGGGTGGCCTGCTCGGCGAGCACGTGAATCACCGCCGACGTCGCCGCCGCACGCTGCGCTCCGGCCGGGCAGTCCTCGCGCCCACACAGACACGCCAGGGTGGCCTCCAAACGCCCCAACGGGCCACACGCATCGGAGCGGCGCCGGGCGTGGGTGCGCGGATCGTGCTCGCACACCGTGGCCGCCAACGCGTCGAGGCGCTGATCGATCGCGGCGGCGTCGGCGGCGTGAATGTGACCCATCAAGAAGGCCATCCCCGCAGTGTCGCTCGGGACGATCTCCACATAGCGGTTGTCGTCGACCTTCGGCGGGACCCGCACCGCGTTCGGATCGAACTTCGCCACCCACAGATCGATGCGATCCTGCAGTTTCGGTTTCGACAGTTTCATCCACTTCTCGGCATGCCGCGCGATCGCCTCATCCACGGTGGCGATGAACTCGTCGTCGACGTTCTCGGTGCGCGCGATGATCGTCGAGACCATCCGAAAGTCGATCGTGCCCCGCAGGAACACCTTCGCCACCATCGGTAGCCGCTCACACAAGGTGCGCCCATACCCGATCTGACCCACCGCGCGGGCATGGCTCACGTTCTGCGCCGCGGACACCTCCGCAGCCACCTCGGCGGTCACATCGGTACGCCACGTATTCCACTCCGCCAACTCCACCGCCCGACGGGCATACAACCTGCCCACCGCCAACAACCGCTGCGCGATCGCCGTCGACTCATCACGCGTCGCCTCACCCATCACCTCGATGAGCTCAAACTCCGCACCGTCGAACACATGTGCGAGTCTACAACGCCCCACCGACGCGTTGACTCATCAAAAATGCGCGAAGGGCCGACATTGGTCAGCGCGCGCTCCAGCCACCGTCCATCGTGTACGACGCGCCGGTCACCATTCCGGCGCTCGGTGACGCCAGCCAGCCGACCAGCGCCGCTACCTCCTCGGGCTCGACCAGCCGCTTGATGGCACTCTCGGACAGCAGGATGGTCTCGACGACCTCCTGCTCGGGCACGCCGTGGGTGCGGGCCTGATCGGCGATCTGCTTGGTCACCAAGGGCGTCCGGACGTAACCCGGGTTCACGCAGTTGCTGGTGACGTCGTACGGACCGCCCTCCAGCGCCGTCACCTTGGACAGACCCTCGAGTCCGTGCTTGGCCGTCACGTAGGCCACCTTGAACTCCGAGGCGCGCAGGCCGTGCACCGACGAGACGTTGACGATACGGCCGAAGCGCTGCTCGTACATGTGCGGCAGCGCCGCACGGATCAACAGAAACGGCACCTCGACCATCAATGCGAGCATCGACCGGAAGCGCTCGGGGTTGAAGTCGACGATCGGGTCGACGGTCTGCACGCCCGCGTTGTTCACCAGCACGTCGACGTCGAGTCGAAGCGACTCAAGCGAACCGACGTCGAGAAGGTCCACAGCCCAAGCGTTTCCACCGACCTCCTCGGCCAACGCCTTGGCCGCCACGTCGTCGACGTCGGCGATCGTGACGGTGGCTCCCCGCCCCGCGAGCTCACGCACGCAGGCCGCGCCGATGCCACTCGCACCGCCGGTGACCAGGGCGGTGCGTCCGCTCAGGTCGGTCATACCGCGGCGCCCCTTCTCGCCTCGGACCTCGCGACGTCCTCGGCGTCGGCCACGTCGAGGGCATTGAGGTCGATCCCGTTGGTCTCACGGGTGAACAACACCGCGACGAGAGTAATGGCGCAGGCGGCGGCGAGATAGATGGCGATCGGCACCGAGGAGTCGTAGATGTCCAGCAGCTTCACGGCGATGAGCGGCGCCAGCGAGCCAGCCACGATCGAGGTGACCTGATAGCCAAGGGACACACCGGAATAACGCATCCGGGTCGGGAACATCTCCGCCATGATCGCCGGTTGCGGCGCGTACATGAACGCGTGGATCATCAGCCCCAGCGTGACCGCGGCCGTGATCACCACGTAGTTGGCGCTGTTCATCATCGGGAACGCGAAGAAGCCCCATGTCGCGCCGAGGATCGCGCCAACCATGTACACCGGGCGCCGCCCGAAGCGGTCGGACAGCCACCCGACGACGGGGACGATCGCGAAGTGCACCGCATGCGCGAAGAGGAGGTACCACAGGATCGAACTGGTGTTGGCGCCCACCTGCACCTTTAGATAGGTGATGGAGAAGGTGACCACCAGGTAGTACATGATGTTCTCGCCGAACCGCAGGCCCATCGCGGTGAAGACGCCACGCGGGTAGCGCTTGAGCACCTCGACCACGCTGAACGACGTCGCCTTGATTCGCTCCGCCTCCTGTTGCGCCGCAACGAAGATCGGCGCGTCGGTGACCTTGGTGCGGATGTAGTAGCCCACCAGCACCACCACCGCCGACAGCCAGAACGCGACCCGCCAGCCCCACGACAGGAACGCGGCGTCGTCCAGCGTCCCCGTCAGGACCAGCAGGACCACGGTGGCCAGCAGGTTGCCCACCGGCACCCCGGCCTGCGGCCAGCTGGCCCAGAACCCGCGTTGCTTGTCGGGGCTGTGTTCGGCGACGAGCAGCACGGCGCCACCCCACTCGCCCCCGACGGCGAAGCCCTGGATGAACCGCAGGGTCACCAACAGCCCCGGCGCCCAGTAGCCGATCTGACCGAACGTCGGCAGACAGCCCATGAGGAACGTCGCGGCGCCGACCAGGAGCAGGCTGAATTGCAGCAGTTTCTTGCGGCCGAACTTGTCGCCGTAGTGGCCGAACACGACCCCGCCGACCGGGCGCGCGACGAAGCCGACGGCGTAGGTGGCGAACGCCAGGAAGATGGCGTTGAGCTCGCTGGTGGTCTCCGAGAAGAAAATCTTGTTGAACACCAGGGTGGCCGCGGTGCCGTAGAGGAAGAACTCGTACCACTCCACGACCGTGCCGGCCATCGATGCGACGACGACTCGTTTGAGCCCAGTCGAGATGGGCCCGGACTTGGTTTCCTCGGGCCGTGGCTGATCGCCGACGCTCATCGCTGCTCCTCAAATTGTGATGCCCACCACATGCTTGTCGTGAGTATTCATGCAGATACCCCGCGCCGCAATGGCCAAAACTGCAGCAGCTATCTGCAAAAATGCAGTTGTGCCGCCCCAGAAGATTCAGCCCTCGGGCCGAAGACCAAGCGCCGACGACCTGCTCGTGTTGCTGGCCGTCGGCCGGTCCGGCCGCTACAACACCGCGGCCGAGGAGTTGGGGCTCAACCACACGACCATCTCGCGGCGCATCGCCGCATTGGAGCACGCGCTCGGGGGCCGCGTCCTGGCCCGGGTGGCCGGCGGCTGGGAGCTCACCGACCTTGGGCGCGACGCCCTGTCGGCCGCCGAGGCCGTGGAATCGGCAGTGCGTTCGCTGACCCTCGACCCGGGCGGCGAGCGCACCCTGGAAGGCCTGGTGCGGATCTCGGCGACCGACGGATTCTCGGCCTACATCGCGGCCCCTGCCGCCGCGCACGTCCAGCGCCGGCATCCCAAGGTCGCGGTCGAGATCGTCACCGCGACGCGTCGCGCCACCCAGCAGCGCTCGGGCCTCGACATCGAGGTGGTGGTCGGAGAACCGCAGGTCCACCGCGCTGAGGCCATCCGCCTCGGCGACTACCGATTGGGTCTCTACGGGTCGGCGGACTACCTCGTCGAGCACGGCACCCCGGCGTCGCGGGCCGAGCTCGCAGGCCACCCGCTCGTCTACTTCATCGACTCCATGCTGCAGGTCGACGATCTCGACCTGGCCCGCAGCTTTGCCCCGACGATGCGGGAATCCATCACGTCCACCAACGTCTTCGTACACGTCGAGGCGACCAGGGCCGCAGCCGGACTCGGCCTGTTGCCGTGTTTCATGGCCGACCGGCACGCCGACCTGATCCGGGTGTTGCGCGACGCCGTGGCGATTCAATTGAGTTACTGGTTGGTGACCCGGCCGGAGACGTTGCGCCGACCTGAGGTGTCCGCCGTCGTCGACGCCATCCGCGCCCGCATGGAGGAGCAGCGAGACGTGCTCCTCGGAGAAGCATGATCGAATTCCTTGCGCAGACACGGGTTTCCTGGTGCAGTCGGGGGCATGCCATTTCTGGACACCGACGCCGGCAAGGCGTACTACCGGCACTGGGCGGCCCTGCAGCCACGCGCCGCCGTGATCTTCCTGCACGGCTTCGGCGAGCACACCGGCGTGTACCACCGGTACGGCTTCGCGCTCAACGCCGCCGACATCGACCTGTGGGCCGTCGACCAGTTCGGCCACGGACTCAGTCCAGGCGATCGCGGCGACTTCGGCTCGCTCGAGGCCAGCGCCGGACTGGCCGATCAGCTGGTCACGCTCGCCAAGGCCGAAACGCCCGATATTCCGCTTGTCGCACAAGGACATTCATTCGGCGCGGTGGCCACCCTGGCCCGCTTGATCGACGACCCCGGCCCATACCAGGCCGGGCTGATCTCGGGGGCGCCGCTGGTCCCGATCGCCGGAATGCTCGACGCCGACAGCTCATTCGACCTCGACCCGAGCTGGTTGTCCGCCGACCCGTTCTACCTGGATTCCCTCGAGAACGACCCGCTCGCCTTCGTCGACGCCGACGGTGCGCCGCTGACCCGGGAACTGGACCGGGCCTGGGACCGGTTCGGCGCCGACCTGCCGAAGCTGCGCGTGCCGACGCTGGCGATCCACGGCACCGACGATCCCGTCGCCGACGTCGGCGCGGTGCGGGCCTACGCCGAGCAGATCGACGCACTCCGGCTCGAGGAGATCGCCGGCGGACGCCACGACATCCTCAACGACACCGCCCACCGCGAGGTGGCGGCCGCGGCCATCGAGTTCGTGCTCGGCGTCGCGTCGTCGCAGTGAGAACGAAGTCGCTGGCCGTGGGCGTGGCGGCCTGCCTCGTGCTGACCTCCTGCTCCTCCACGGACACGCCGCCGCCCCCACAGTCCTCCGAGCACGCGTTCGAGGGCACGTTCGCCGTCCAGTTCGGCCCGCGGACCACCGTGCAGGGCACAGAGGTTCCCGACACCACCATCGCCGTCACCTGGGTGGCGCGCTCCGCATGCGAAGTTGACGGATGTGTCGCCACCGCAACCGAACTCACCCCGGCGAAGGACGGTGATCCACGGCCGCCGAAGATGGTCTTCGACTTCATCGACGGCCGGTGGGTGTCTGTCCGGGAGGTGCCGTCGCAGTGTGTGACCGCGAGGGGTCAGACGATCGACGTGCAGGGCTGGCAGGCGTATTCGCTGGAGGCCAGGCCCGATGGCAGCATGGTCGGTAGGTATACCAACCGGTCGTCGGTCGGCGGCGCATGCCAAAGCTCGTCGCAATCGGTCACGGTCAGACGCACGGGTGACGCCCAATCCGACGTGCAGGTCGCCGATCCCGCAGCCCAGCCGACGCGGATCTCCTCACCCGGCGCAGCGCTGTGGGGCGACTACCGCCAAACCCAGACCAACCCGCAGACGGGCGAGGTGTACCCGCCGGCCACCTATGGCGGCAACACCCAATGCCTTCGCACGGTCGATCGCTGCCTGAGCTACCTCGTCGACCCGCGGACGAAGGCCATCCTGGTGCTCACCTTCGCCTCCGGCGGGTGGACGTCCACCAGCGCACCGGTCGACTCACCATGCCCCAGCGGCCGCCCGGGATCGTCGGTACTGACCGGTGAATTCGATCTGCCGCAACCCGTCTCGGATCCGATCCAGGTGTTGAAGGGCACCCAAAGCACCACGCGAACCGGCGTCTGCCCCGGCGCGCTGACGCTGGACGTCACGCTCGAGCGCACGGGAGACGGTCCCGGGCGGTGACGGACGTCTACAGCCAGGTGTCGGCCGTCGTGGTCGTGATGAACGCCTCGAGGTCGTCGCGCCATTGGGCGGGCGTGGTCTTGTCCGGTTCGATGCCGGTGTACTCGCCGCGATAGAACAGCAGTGGTCTCGGCTTCTTCTTCGGCACCTCGGACAGCGAATGCACCGCGCCGAACACGACGAAGTGGTCACCGCCGTCATGAACCGAGTTCACCGTACAGTCGATGTGGGCCAGCGTGCCGTCGATCACCGGCGATCCGAGCGGTGAAGGCCGCCAGTCGATTCCGGCGAACTTGTCGGGCTCCTTGGAGCCGAACCTGGCCGAGACGTCCTTCTGCTTCTCGTGCAGCACGTTGACGCAGAACTTGCCGCTGGCCTCGATGGCCTGCCAGGAGCGCGACTGCTTGGTGGGGCAGAACAACACCAGCGGAGGATCCAACGACAAGGCCGCGAAGGACTGGCAGGCGAATCCGACCGGGACGTCGTCGTGCACCGTCGTGATGATCGTGATGCCCGTGCAGAACTGCCCCAGCACCTGGCGGAAGGTGCGCGGGTCGAGCTGATCGGCCATGGTCAGATGCTCTTCGCGCAAGCGCTCATAGCCGGCGTCTACTTGAAGCCGACGGTGAAGTCGTGGCCCCACAGGCTGACGGCGGTGCTCTCCCGGGCAATCCAGTCGTCGTCGGCGACTTGGCGTCCCTCGCAACCGAATTCGATGTCGAAGCCGCCCGGGGTCTTCATGTAGAACGACAGCATCAGGTCGTTGACGTGCCTGCCCAGCGTGGCCGACATCGGCACCTTGCGGCGCAGGGCGCGGTCCAGGCACAGGCCTACGTCGTCGCTGTTGCCCACCTCGATCATCAGGTGGACGATGCCGCTGGGCGTCTCCCCCGGCATGAACGCAAGGCTGTGGTGGCGCGGGTTGACGCCGAAGAAGCGCAGCCAGGCCGGGGGGCCATCGGCGGGCCTGCCGACCAGCTGCGGTGGCAGCCGCATCGAGTCGCGCAGCTTGAACCCCAGCACGTCGCGGTAGAAGTGCAGCGACTCCGCATCGTCGCGGGTGGTCAACACCACGTGGCCGAGGCCCTGTTCCTCCGTGATGAACTTGTGGCCGTACGGGCTCACCACCCGGCGGTGCTCGAGGGCCGCGCCGTGGAACACCTCAAGCGTGTTGCCGGACGGGTCGTCGAACACGATCATCTCGTCGACCCGGCGGTCGGCCAGCTCGGTGGCGGTGGCCTCCTTGTACGGGGTGCCCTCGACGTCGAGCCGCTT
Organism: uncultured Actinomycetota bacterium; assembly: GCA_963849055.1. Taxonomy (GTDB): domain Bacteria; phylum Actinomycetota; class Actinomycetes; order Mycobacteriales; family Mycobacteriaceae; genus Mycobacterium. The sequence goes on along the minus strand of CAWKFI010000004.1, from coordinate 200,776 downwards.
CCGGATCTCCTGCAGCCCTTGCGCGTTCGCGGTCTCCCAGCCGGACGACATCAGCCGGTCGTGCTCGCCGGGAACGATGACCAGCCGCGCCGGGAAGTCGTCCATGCGCAGGTAGAGCGCACCGTCGGTGGAGCCCTTGCCCTCGACCATGCCGAGAACCTTTAACCCGTACTCTCGCCAGGCCGCCATGTCGGTGGCCTCGATGCGCAGGTAGCCCAGTGACCGGATGCTCACTTCTTCGCTCCCCCAGGAAATCGACAGTCAGCTTGTTGAATTCGTCGAACTTCTCGAGCTGGGCCCAGTGCCCGCACTGACCGAACACGTGCAGCTGAACGCGAGGAATCTGCTTGAGCGCCACCAGCGCACCGTCGAGCGGATTGACCCGATCCTCACGGCCCCAGATCAGCAGCACCGGCTGGCGCAGCTTGTACACCTCGCGCCACATCATGCCGAGCTCGAAGTCCGCGCCTGCGAACGACTTTCCCATCGCTCGCGCGGCGGCCAGCGACTCGGGCTGGCTGGCAATGGCGAAGCGTTCGTCGATCAGCTCGGGGGTGACGAGCTTCTGGTCGAAGACCATGATGCGCAGGAACTTCTCCATGTTCTCGCGCGTGGGCTCGACGCGTGAACTTGCCCAGCAGCTTGACGCCCTCGGTGGGGTCGGGCGCGAACAGGTTCACCGAAAGCCCGCCGGGGCCCATCAGCACCAGCCGTCCCGCGCGCTTCGGATTGTCGAGCGCGAACCGTACCGCGGTGCCGCCGCCAAGCGAATTGCCCACCAGCGCAGCGCGTTCGATGCCGAGATGGTCGAACAGGTTCAGCAGCGCGGTGGCGCTGTACCGGTTGTACTGCTCGTGCTCGGTGTGCTTGTCGGAGTGCCCGTAGCCGGGCTGATCCACCGCAAGCACGTGGAAGTGCCGTGCCAGCACCGCGATGTTCTTCGAGAAGTTCGACCAGCTCGACGCGCCGGGACCACCACCGTGCAGCAGCACTATGGTCTCAGGATTCCCCGACACCCGCTTCGTGGTAGTGCAGGCGCATGTCGTCGCGCACCTGCGCGTACCGCGACGTGGACTCGAAGGTGATCTCGACCTGTTGTTCGGTCTCTTGGATGTAGGACGTCATCAGACCATCGTGTCCTGGGGCGGCAGCCCGAACTCGTTGTTGCCGAAGATGAGGTATGCCCGCTCGGGCTCGTTGGCCGCGTGCACGCGCCCGGCGTGGGCGTCACGCCAGAACCGTTGCACCGGAGCGTCATTGTTCAGCGCGGTGGCACCCGAGGCCTCGAAGAGCCGGTCGACCGACGAGATCGCTCGGGCCGTGGCGCGCACCTGGTCGCGACGCGCGCGGGCCCGCAGCTCGAACGGAATCTCCTTGCCAGCCTCGAGCAGCGCGTACTCGTCGGCGACGTTGCCCATCAGCTGACGCCATCCGGCGTCGATGTCACTGGCCGCCTCGGCGATGCGCACCTTGGCGAACGGGTCGTCCTTGGACTTCTCGCCCGCGAACGCCGCGCGCACGCGCTTGCCCTGATGTTCGACGTGCGCGGCGTAGGCGCCGTACGCCATGCCCATGATCGGCGCCGAGATGGTGGTGGGATGCACGGTGCCCCACGGCATCTTGTACACCGGAGCGGTGTTGTTCTGCAGGCCACCGGCGGTGCGGTCGTTCATCGACTTGTACGACAGGAAGCGGTGCGACGGCACGAACACGTCCTTGACCACCACCGTGTTGCTGCCGGTGCCACGGAGGCCGACGACGTGCCAGACGTCGTCGATGCGGTACTCGCTGCGCGGGATCAGGAAGCTGCCGAAGTCCACCGGGCGGCCGTCCTTGATGACCGGACCGCCGAGGAACGCCCACGTCGCGTGGTCACAACCCGAGGACCAGTTCCAGGAACCGCTGACCAGGTAGCCACCGTCGACCACGGTCCCGGCGCCCATCGGGGCGTAGGAGGACGAAACGCGCACGGTCGGGTCGTCACCCCAGACCTCGTCCTGGGCCTTCTGATCGAACAGCGCGAGGTGCCAGTTGTGCACGCCGATGATCGAACCCACCCAGCCGGTGGAGCCGCACGCGCTGCCGAGCCGGCGGACCGCCTCGTAGAAGATCGTGGGGTCGCACTGCAGGCCGCCCCACTGCTCGGGCTGCAGCAGCTTGAAGAAGCCGACCTCGTCGAGCTCGGCGACCGTCTCATCGGGCAGCCGGCGCAGGTCCTCGCAGGCCTGCGCACGCTTGCTGATCAATGGCAACAAGTCGTCGATGCCATCTAGGACGGACTGCACGTCACGTTGTTCAATGGACGTCACTGGTTGCCTCCAGGATCGGCGGGCTAGATATCGAGAAGTATCCAGAACTGTTCAAAGATTAGAACACGTTACGATTTGTGTCGAGTAAGGCATTCCCACGGTGGCTAGACCTGCGGAAGCGCATTTTTGTAACATGTTCTAGTTCTGGCCCCCGGCAGCGCGACGAAAGGAACACCGACCGTGACGGACGAGCCGCTCGGCAGCCACGTGCTCGAGCTGCAATTGGCAGACGTGGTCGACGAGACCGCGGATGCGCGTTCGCTGGTCTTCAAGGTGCCCGACGGCTCCGCGATCCCGCCCGAGCGGCTGCGGTACGCGCCGGGACAGTTCCTCACCCTGCGGGTGCCCAGCGACCGCACCGGCTCGGTGGCCCGCTGCTACTCGCTGTGCAGTTCCCCGTTCACCGACGACGCACTGACCGTCACCGTCAAGCGCACGGACGGTGGGTACGCGTCGAACTGGCTGTGCGACAACGCCCATCCCGGCATGCACCTGCACGTGTTGGCGCCGTCGGGCACGTTCGTCCCCAAGACCCTGGACACCGACTTCCTGCTGCTGGCCGCGGGCAGCGGGATCACGCCGATGATGGCGATCCTGAAGTCCGCGCTGTCGGAGGGCAGCGGAAAGGTGGCGTTGATCTACGCCAACCGCGACGAGAAGTCGGTGATCTTCGCGGCGGCGCTGCGCGAGCTCGCGGCCAAGTACCCCGACCGGCTGACCGTGGTGCACTGGCTGGAGTCGGTGCAGGGTTTGCCGTCCACGACGGCGCTCGGCGAGCTGGTCGGGCACTTCCACGGCCGCGACGCGTTCATCTGCGGTCCCGGCCCGTTCATGGCGGCCGCCGAGCAGGCCCTCAAGACCGCGGGCGCCGCACCCGAACGGGTGCACATCGAGGTCTTCAAGTCGCTGGAGTCCGACCCGTTCGCGGCGGTCGTCATCGAAGACGACGACAGCGACGAGGGCCCGGCAACCGCGGTGGTGACGCTCGACGGCGAGACCCACGAGATCAGCTGGCCGCGCAACGCCAAACTGCTCGACGTGCTGCTCGACAAGGGCCTCGACGCGCCGTTCTCCTGCCGCGAAGGGCACTGCGGTGCGTGCGCCGTGCTCAAGAAGAGCGGCGACGTGGAAATGGAGATCAACGACGTGCTCGAGGCGTCCGATCTCGACGAAGGCCTGATCCTCGGATGCCAGGCGAAGCCCAAGTCCGATTCGGTCGAAGTCACGTATGACGAATGAGTCGCGGGCTAACATGCGCCGAACCACGAGGCGCCGGATCAGAAGGCAAGGGAGCACCATGAAGCGGTTTGCCGGCTCAGCCGCACTGATCTCGGCGGCCTGGCTCGCCATGGCGCTCGTCGCGCCGACGGCCGTGTCGTCCGCCGCCGAGAACTCGGCGACCGCTTCGATCCCCGTCGACCCGGTAACGACGCTGGAGATCCACACCACCGCCAACTGTGTGAAGGCGGCCAACCAGTGTTACTTCACCTCGAGGGCTAACCTGCTCACGCCGGACGGGCCGACGGGCTTCCCTCCCCAGTTCTATGCGCGGCAGAACACCACGCTGCGGTCGATGGACCGCCTGGCGTACCTGGACACCGACTTCAATGCGCCCAACACTCGGATGTTCAAATCCATTGGGCCCGTTGAGCTCAGCACCGTCTACTTCGACGGCGGACCGCCCGAGAAGTTCACCCTGAACGGCAACACGTGGACCACGGACTGGTCCACCGGCCAGCCGAAGCTGGATGCCGACTTCATCGTGTGCTCCTACATTCAGGTGGTCTACGCCAACGTCAACCTGACGTCGCCTGACGGCCTGCGCACACACGACGTACTCCTAGCGCGGCAGGCCGAGCAGCCGTTCGCCTGCGACCGTGAGCAGGATCTGCTCGGTGCCGCCCGCGATGGACAGGCACCGGGTGTTCAGGAAGTACCGCACGTCGGGCGAATCGACGATCCCCGCGCCCTCGTAGGACTCCATGATCGTCTCGGCAAGCGACTGCCGATAACGCACGCCGATGAGCTTGCGCACGCTCGACGCCGCACCCGGATCATGGCCGCCCACGGCCATCTTCGCGATGAGCTGGTCGAGCAGCGAGCCCACCTGAGCCGCCGCGATCAGCACGCCCAACCGGTCCAGTTCGACGGCGTCCAAGTCGCGACCCTCGACCACCTCGAGCAGGTGCTCCATGCCCTTGTCGAGTGCGCCGCCACTGGCCATCGCGACCCGCTCGTTGGCCAGCGTGGTGCGAGCCAGCGGCCAGCCGCCGTCGACGGTGCCGACCACCATCTCGTCGGGCACGAACAGGTCGTCGAAGAACACCTCGTTGAACAGGTTTTCGCCGGTGATCTCACGCAGGGGCCGGATGTCGATGCCGGGTGACCGCATGTCGACCAGGAAGTAGGTGATGCCCTTGTGCTTTGGCGCATCCGGGTTGGTACGGGCCAGGCACACGCCCCAGTCGGCGCGGTGCGCGTTCGACGTCCACACTTTCTGCCCGGTCAGCAGCCAGCCACCCTCCGTCCAGTCGCGAACGGCCTTGGTACGCAACGACGCCAGGTCCGAGCCTGCGCCCGGCTCGCTGAACAGCTGGCACCAGTACACCTCGCCGGTGAGCGTGCCGGGGATGAACCGCTCGATCTGTTCGGGCGTGCCGTGCTCGAGGATGGTTGGCGCGGCCCACCAGCCGATCGAGATGTCGGGCCGCTGCACACCGGCTGCGGCCAGCTCCTGATCGATCACCAGCTGCTCGGCAGGCGAGGCGCCACGGCCGTACGGTTTGGGCCAGTGCGGGGCCATCAACCCGGTCTCGGCCAGCGCGACCTGTCGCTTCTCCTCCGGCAGCACGGCGATGTCCGCGGCGATGGCGGCGATCTCGGGCCGAATGTCGTCGGCGCCGGTGACGTCGACGTGCAGTTGCCTGCGCACACCGGCCCGCGTCAGCTCCGCACTGCGGCGCAGCCAACGGGACTTGCCGCCGAGGAACTGCGCAAGGGCGTAAGCCCGGCGCATGTACAGATGCGCGTCGTGTTCCCACGTGATGCCGATGCCGCCGAGCACCTGAATGCAGTCCCGCGCGTTGACCTTTGCCGCCTCGATGCCGATGGCAGCGGCCACCGCGACCGCGATCGACAGCTGCGACTCGTCCGGGTCGGTCACGGCGCCTGCGGCGTCGGCGGCTGCGACGGCGACCTGCTCGGACCGCAGCAGCATCTCGGCGCACATGTGCTTGACCGCCTGGAAACTGCCGATCGGCTTGCCGAACTGCTCGCGCACCTTCGCGTACTCGTTGGCGGTCTCGAGCATCCAGCGCGCCAGTCCGGCGGCCTCGGCGGCCAGCACGGTCGCAGCGAGTTCGCGGAAGCGCTGCGGTGACACGTCGAGCACCGTCGCGGGTGCCGACGACAGCGTGACGCGCGCCAGCGGGCGGGAGAAGTCAGTGGCGGCCAGCGCTTCGACGGTGACACCGTCGGCGGTGGCGTCGACCAACAGCACCTGCTGGCCGGCTACGAGCACCAGCACCCCGTCGGCCAGCCCGCCCAGCACGAACTGAGCGGTACCGGTCGCGGTGCCCGAGTCGTAGCTGATGTCCGAGTTCAGCGCGACGCCCGCGGTGCGCTCACCCGATGCGAGCGCTTCGAGCACCGGCCCGTCGGTGATGACGAGGGTGGCCAACGCCGTAGTCGCCACCGGTCCCGGGACGAGCGCGGCGGCGGCTTCGTCGACCATCAGGCAGAGGTCTTCGACGCTGCCTCCCGCACCGCCGAGTTCCTCGGGAAGCGCGACGCCGAAGATGCCGAGGTCGGCCAGTCCCCGGTACGGGGTGCGCCACGCGTCGGGATCACCCTCCTCGACGGCGCGCGCGGCCGCGATCGAGCCCGAGCCCCCCGCCCAGCTACGGACCATGTCGCGCACGGCAAACTGTTCGTCAGTGACGGTGGCGGATGCAACAGGCATCTCCGGCCTCCTAGCCTTGGTGCGAGAAGACGATGCTTCCCACTAGAACGTGTTCTAATGGTGACAGCGTTCGAACGTCAAGTCGACCGCCATAACAGCAGGACACTCCGGTGTCCCGGCGCACCGGAGGTGGGAAATCAGAGTTCGGCTTGCGTATCGTTTTCACCCAGTGCGCAATGTGAAGGAGCTGCCCGCCGAATGTCTGGGTCGTCGCTGCCAGCCGCAACCAATCCGGGTCGGGGGTCCGATTCGACCTCCGGTCCGCGTCAGGTGACCAACGTGGCCGTTCTTGCCGAGTCCGAACTCGGATCCGAAGCGCAACGGGAGCGCCGCAAGCGCATCCTCGACGCCACCCTCGCCATCGCCTCCAAGGGTGGTTACGAGGCAGTTCAGATGCGTGCCGTGGCCGAACGCGCGGACGTCGCGGTCGGCACGCTGTACCGCTACTTCCCGTCGAAGGTGCACCTGCTGGTCTCCGCACTCGGCCGGGAGTTCGAACGCATCGACGCCAAGACCGACCGGGCCTCGCTCATGGGCGGCACCCCGTATCAGCGGCTCAACGTCATGGTCGGCAAGCTCAACCGCTCGATGCAGCGCAACCCCCTGCTGACCGAGGCCATGACGCGGGCATTCGTGTTCGCCGATGCGTCGGCCGCCGGTGAGGTTGATCACGTCGGCAAGTTGATGGACTGCATGTTCGCGCGCGCCATGAGCGACGGCGAGCCCACCGAGGACCAGTTCCACATCGCCCGCGTGATCTCCGACGTGTGGCTGTCCAACCTGCTGGCGTGGCTGACGCGCCGGGCATCGGCCACCGACGTGAGCAAGCGTCTGGATCTCGCGGTGCGGCTGCTCATCGGCGACGGGGAGCACCCTAAGATCTGACCGGTGGCACTCCCGGCAGACCTCGTCCGCGCACTCGACGGCGCCGCCGCGACGGCGCGCCTGCTCGTCGCGTCGGACTTCGACGGCACCCTCGCACCCATCGTCAGCAATCCCGCGGACGCCCGTCCTTTGCCCCATGCGGCCGACGCGCTGCTGGCCCTGGCCGGGCTGCCGTCCACCTCCGTCGCGCTGGTGTCCGGGCGGGCCCTGGCCACGCTGCGGGAGCTGTCGTCGATGCCGGCGGCGGTGAACCTGATCGGCAGCCACGGCGCCGAGTTCGACAGCGGATTCGCCCACCCGATCGACAGGGACTTGCTCGAGCGGATCACGGCCAGCCTGACCACGATCGCCAGCAGCCGCCCGGGTGTGACCGTCGAACCCAAGCCGGCCAGCGTCGCCCTGCACGTGCGCAATGCCAGCGAGGCCGACGGCGCGGATGCACTCGACGCGGCGCGGACCGCAGCGCGCGAGTGGGACGCCGAACTCACCGAGGGCAAGGCGGTGTTGGAGTTCGCGGTGATCTCGACCGACAAGGGTGAGGCCATCGACATCGTCCGCGACCGCGACGACGCCACCGCGGTGGTGTACTTCGGCGACGACGTCACCGACGAGAAGGCGTTCCGGCGGATGCGCGACGGCGACGTCGCGGTCAAGGTCGGCCCCGGCGAAACGTTGGCCGGCTATCGCGTGGAGTCACCCGAGGACGTCGCTGCCGCACTGGAATACCTGCTGGGACGCCGTCGTACGTCGCCGTGATGCTCACCCCTGACGAATCAGCAGAACGCACCGCTCGGGCGATGGCGGCCGCGACGAAGGCAGGCAGGAACCTCGGCCTCGACGTGACCAATGCGCGGGTGTTGTACGACGTGTTCTCCGTCATCGTCCATCTCGCGCCGTCGCCGGTCGTCGTGCGGGTGCCCACCGTCTTGCCGCGCTCGTTCACTGACGACCCCGATGCTCAACTGGCACAGCAGCGTTCGGAGCTCGCAGTCGCGGGTTGGCTCGCGGACCACGGCCACCCGGTCGTACCGCCGAGCCCGCTGGTGCCAAGGGAACCCGTCCGGGTCGACGGGTTCTCGATGACGTTCTGGCAGTTCGTCGAGCAGCTGCCGGACGCCGAACCCCAGGACCGGCGACGATTCGAAGCGACCGCGCGGCTGCACTCCGTGCTCCGCGAGTACGACGGCGCGGGGCTGGGGTTCATGGAGCAGTTCGCAGCGTTCGTCCCGGATGCACTCGCGCAATTGGAGGGCCACCCAGACCTGCTCAGTGCCGCCGATCTGCAACGGGCGCAACGCGAGTGGTCGATACTCGGGCCGGTCGTCACGTCGCGCAGCGGGTTCGAAGCAGCGTTTCCCGACGTCGACATTCAGCCGATCCACGGTGACGCGCCGTCCTACAACCTCATCGTCACCCCGGACGGTGAGTACTGGTCCGACTTCGAGCTCGTCACGCTCGGACCCGTCGAGGCGGACCTGGCGCTGGTGGGGCCGGAGGGCATCGCGGCCTACGACGAGGCCGCCGCGCGGTTGGGCCTGCGCCCGCTGGACAAGCGGGTGCTGCGCGTCGTCGAGGCGGCGGCGATGCTGGCCGTGGTGGCATGCCTGGCCCTGGCGCCCCAGCTGCCGATGCTCGTCGACGCACTGAAACCGCAACTCGACCAGTGGCGTTCGACGCCGCCTGTCGACGAGCTGCCTGCGTAGCGCCATACGCCGCGACCCTCGTGCAGAACTCGCGAAGATTGCGTCGAGATCTGCACCCTGGTCGTGACTGGCTGGTGAGTCGCGACCCTCCTGCAGAACTCGGCGAAGTTACGTCGAGATCTGCACCACGGCTACAGCGGCGGGCCGGAGGTGCGGCCCCGCACCAACTCGGTGGCGAGCACCTCGAGCACCGGCAGACCGGACCGCGGCGGGTTGTGCAACAGCCGCCCGGCACGACGGCCCTTGTCGATGCTGGGTTGCTTCACCGTCGAGAGGCCACGCGCCAAAGCGTCTGGGATGCCGTCGAACCCGGTCACCGTCATCTGGCCGGGTACGTAGATGCCCCGCGCCCGCAGATAGTCCATCGCCGAGAGCGCCAGCACGTCCGCGGTGCACATCAGCGCGGTGATGCGCGGATTCGCCGCCAGCGCAACCTCGGCGGCCGCCCCACCGGAGGTGGGCAGGTGCTCGTAGCTCTCCACGACGGTCAACGACTCCGGATCCAACCCAGCGTCGAGCATCGCCTCGTAGACACCGTTGATGCGTTCGCGTTGGACGTGGAAGTGCGGGGTCTTGAGCCGCTGCGGGTCGGCCAGCGCCGGACTGGACAGGCCGTCCGGCCACTCCCGCCCCAATCGCATTGTCAGCAGCCCGATCTCGCGGTGCCCGAGGCCGATGACGTGGTCCGCCATGGCACGCATCGCCGCGCGGTCGTCGATGCCGACGCGGGAGGCGCCCGGCACGTCCTTGGGCTGGTCGACGACCACGACGGGCAGGGCGCGCTGCGCCACCACCGGAAGGTACGGGTCGTCATCGGACGGCCGAGTACACGACGAACCCGTCTACGCCCGCGGCCAGGACGGCTGCTGTGCCGTCCTCCACGGTGCGGTTCGGCCCGACCGCGACGAGCAGCAGACCCTGTCCGGCCTCCTCGCACGACTCGGCCAGCCCGGCGACGAAGTCCAGCGCGGCCGGGTCACTGAACGAATAGTTGAGCGGCTCGGTGATCACCAGGCCGACGGCGCCTGCCCTGCGCGTGCGCAGCGAGCGCGCCACCGGGTCGGGTCCGGCGTAGCCCAACCGCTTCGCCGTCTCCAGCACGCGTTCGCGCAAATCGGCCGAGAGTTGGTCCGGCCGGTTGTAGGCATTGGAGATCGTGGTGCGCGAAACCTTGAGTTCGGCGGCCAACGAGGCCAGGGTCGCGCGCCGTCGCGGAGCAGGACCTCTGGACATGCTCCATGAGGCTAATGGATGTGACGTCCGTCATCGGTGCCAACCGCCCCGTGGCTCGCCGCCGGGATCTTTCGGTCGGTCCCGGTGCGCTGCGCGACGGACCACACCGCGAGCCACACGACGCACACGATGCTCACGATCACGAAGCTCGGCGGCACGTTGAACATCGCCGAAATCGCGAGGCCCGCCCACACCGAGAACACCGCAAGCACCGTCGACACCGCCATCGCCAGTCCTGGCCGGGCGACCAGCATGATGGCCGTCGCGGCCGGGGTCACCACCAACGCGAACAGCAACAGCGTGCCCACCGCCTGAACGGCCATCGTCACCGCGAGGCCCAGTAGCGCCATGAAGATCACCGACAATGCGCGAACCGGCACGCCCTTGGCTTCGGCCACCTCCGGGTTGACCGACGCAAACAGCAGCGGCCGGTACACGAAGGCGACGACGATCGCGAGGATGGCCACCGCCGCGGCGAAGATCATCAGCTGCTGATGCGTCACTGCGAGCAGATTCCCGAACAGCACGTTCGTCACGGTGCTGCTGCTCTTGGTCGCCAGCGAGCTGAAGAACAGGCCCAACCCGGTCGCGGCGGCGAGCACCGTTCCGGTGGCGACCTCGCGTTCGTCGGCGCGCTTTCCCAGCGCGCCGATGATCAGCGCACCGCCGATGCAGAACGTCGCAAGCCCCACCGTGACGGGAAGGCCGAACAGCACGGCCCCGGTGGCGCCGGGAAAGCCGATGTGCGCCAACGCGTGTGCGGCGAACGCACTGCTCCGCACCACGATGAAGTAGCCGATCAGACCGGCGGCGAGCGCGACGAGCGTGCCACCCACCAACGCGTTGCGCATGAAGGACGACGTCAGGATCTGCAGCCAGTTCTCCTGGTAGCCAAGGGCCATCAGCGACGCCGGCATCAGACGCTCCGCATGTAGAGGTCGCCCTGCGGGGTGTGCACCACTTGGATCGAGGTGCCGTAGAGGTGGCTGAGCAGGTCCTCGCTGACCACCTCGTCCATGGTGTCGAAGTGGGCGTGGCCGTCGAGCAGATAGATGGCACCGTCGAGCACCCCCAGCAAGGGGTTGAGATCGTGCGCGACGACCATGATCGTCACGTCGAGCTCCTCCCTGATCCTCGCGAGCAGCTTGATGATGTCGCGCTGGTTACGCACGTCGAGCGCGGTCAGCGGTTCGTCGAGGATGAGCAGGCGGGGTTGCCCGACGAGCGCCTCGGCGATGGCGATGCGCTGGCGTTGTCCACCAGACAGTTGGGACAGCCTGCGGTGAGCGAACGCGGCTGCGTCGACCGCCTCCAGGATCTCCGCGACGCGGCGGCGCTGCTCGGCCGTGGCGCGGCCGAAACCCCAACGGCTACCGGTCAATCCGAGCAACACGGCGTCGCAGGCACGAATCGCGTTGCCCGCCGCGACGGCGTAGTTCTGCGGCACGTAACCGATCAGCCCGGTCGCCGCACCCGGCGCCTTGCCGAGCACCCGGATCTCACCGGACGCCGTTGGAATCATGCCGAGCACGGCGTGCAGCAGCGTCGTCTTCCCCGAGCCGCTCGACCCGATCACCGCGAAGACCCCGCCGGACGGCACGTTGAAGGTGCCCTCCGACCAGATCAACCGGCCGCCACGGACCACGCTGACGTCGTCGAACGACAGTGCCGGCGCGTGTTCAGGCGCTGACACCGAGGGCCTTGGCGAGGGCGGTGAGTTGGTTCACCTGCCAAGCCTCGAACGATTTCGCGTCCGGCGCCACTGTTTCGGTCACGTTCACCACCGGGATGCCCGCGCTTTCGGCCGCGCTGCGGATCTGCTCGGGCACCGATCCCTCGGTCTGGGTGTTGTAGATCAGCACGTCGACGCCCTTGGCGGCGAGCAGTTTGAGGAACGCGTCGAGGTCCGCCGGTGACGGGTCGGCCTCGTTGCTCGCCGCGGCCTGGTAGCCCTCGGGCGTCTTGTTCTGCAGGCCCACCGCGGTCGCCATGTAGTCGAAGACGCTCTCGGTGGTGGCGTAGGTCTTGCCCGAAGCGCCGGCCTTGATGGCGCTGATCTCGTCGTTGTACGGCTTCATCGAGTCGGTGAACGCGCTGCGCTGCTTGGCGAAGTAGTCGCCTGCCTCCGGGGCCAGCTTGGTCAGCTCCGCGGTCACCGCGTCGGCGACGGCCGTGACGGTGGCGGGGTTGTACCAAACGTGCGGATTCACGCCGCCGTGATCGTGACCCTCGTGGCCCTCGTCGGCGCCCTGCCCTTCGGCTCCGTGCTCCTCGTGCTCGCCATCGGCTTCGCCGCCAACCTCGGCGGCGTCGATCATGGCGGCGTCCGGGGCCGATCCGGCTGCGAGCTTGCTGGCCCACTCGTCGTAGTGGGCGCCGTTGACGACCACCAGCTTGGCGCCTTCGAACGTCGCGGCGTCCGCCGGCGACGGTTCGTAGTCGTGCGGGTCGACCGACGAACTGGCCAGCACGGTCTTGACCTGAGCGCAGCTGCCTCCCAGTTCGGAGACGATGTCACCCCACTGGTCGACGCTGACCACCACGTCGACGGGCGTGGTCGGGCAGGCGCCTGCCTGTCCGGTGCCGGGCGCCGAGGCCGACGTGGACGGCTGGTCACTGCTGCTGGAGCACGATGCGAGACCGAAGGGCGTGGCCAACAGGGCGGCGGCCGCGACGGCACGCAGCGCAGACTTTTGCTTCACGACGATAACGATAACCGTTTCCAATAGGGTCCGTACACTGGCCCCTCCTGCCGCTCAGTCGCCCGTGGCCACGGGCCGCCCCGGCTCGGCACACCACTGCGACCACGACCCCGGAAACAGCGCCGCATCCGTGCCTGCGGCGGCCAGCGCCGCGACCACGACCGACGCCGTGACACCGGACCCGCAGTAAGCCCCCGCGGCATCGCCAAGCGCCCGCCGCAGTTCCGCCTCCGGCAGGAAGGCGCCGTCGGAAAGCAGCGCGGTGCTCGGCACGTTGGTGGCGCCCGGGATGTGGCCGGCGACCGGGTCGACGGGTTCGGTGTCACCGCGGAACCGTTCGGGCGCCCGCGCGTCGACCAGTCGGGCACCCAGCGCCGCCGCGTCGTCGGCGCTCAGCGTCGGCAGCGCACCGGCGTACAGGTCGTCGTGCACCACGATGACGTCTCCTGGCGCAGGCGTGACCGTGCCAGTCTCCAAGGCGCCCGTCCACGCGGCCAACCCACCGTCGAGGATCCGCACGTCCGCCAGGCCAGCAGCCTTGAGCACCCACCACGCCCGTGCCGAGCCTGCGCGGTTCCAGTCGTCGTATGCGACCACCGTGGTGTCCTGGCCGATCCCCCACCGCCGAGCGGCCGCCTCGACGGCCCTTCCTGACGGCAGCGGATGCCTGCCCCGGCCTGGCACGGTGTGATCCGTGAGGTCGTCATCGAGCGATACGTAGACCGCGCCGGGGATGTGGCCCGCCTGGTAGGCCTCGCGGCCGTCGGGGTGCGCAAGTTCCCAGCGGACGTCCAGGATCGTCACCGGCCCGCCGGCCGTGAGGAGTCGTTCGAGTTCGGTTGCGGTGACCAGCACCTCGGCACGCGTGCCCATGTTCGTCCTTCCTTTTCGTCTCATGATTCCAAAGGCCCACATTTCAAGGGCTTACGCTTGCCCGCGTGGGCGAGCACGGGTTCAGTACTGCGGAGCGGCAGGCGGTATACCGGGTCATCTCCGAACGCCGGGACATGCGCCGGTTCGTGCCCGACGCGGTGGTGCCCGACGACGTGCTGGCCCGGTTGCTTGGCGCGGCGCACGCAGCACCCAGTGTCGGCCTGATGCAGCCGTGGCGGTTCATCCGCATCACCGACGACGCGTTGCGGCGGCGCATCCACGGCCTCGTCGACGAGGAACGGGTGCAGACCGCTCGTGCGCTCGGGTCGCGCAGCGACGAGTTCCTGGCGCTCAAGGTGGAGGGCATCCTGGAGTGCGCCGAACTGTTCGTCGTCGCGCTCGGCGACGGCCGTGGCAGCCACGTGTTCGGCCGTCGCACCCTGCCCCAGATGGATTTGGCCTCGGTGTCCTGCGCGATTCAGAATCTGTGGCTGGCCGCGCGCGCCGAAGGTCTCGGCATGGGCTGGGTGTCGATCTTCGACCCGGTCCGGCTCGGCCGACTGCTTGGCATGCCCGACGACGCGGAGCCCGTCGCGATCCTGTGCCTCGGCCCGGTGCCCGAGTTCCCCGACCGGCCCGCGCTTGAGCTCGACCAGTGGGCGTTCGGGCGGCCGCTGTCGGAGTTCGTCTCGGAGAACGGCTGGCCCGCGCCGGCCGTGGGTGTGCCGTCGTGACCGCGGCGGTCGACCTGAACGCCGACCTCGGCGAGGGCTTCGGGGTGTGGCGCCTCGGCGACGACGACGCCATGCTCGACGTGGTCACCAGCGCCAACGTGGCCTGTGGCTTCCACGCCGGCGACCCGGCGCTGCTGCTGCGGACGTGTAAGGCGGCCGCCGACAGGGGCGTTCGGATCGGCGCGCAGGTCAGCTACCGCGACCTCGCCGGGTTCGGTCGCCGCTTCATCGACGTGCAGGCGAGTGAACTGACCGCCGAGATCATCTACCAGATCGGCGCGCTGCAAGCCCTGGCCCGCGTCGCCGGCTCAACGGTCAGTTACGTCAAACCCCATGGCGCGCTGTACAACACGATCGTCACCGACCGCGACCAGGCCGAGGCGGTCGCCAAGGCAGTACACGCCGTTGATCCGGCGTTGCCGGTGCTGGGTCTCGCCGGCTCGGCGTTCTTTCAGGCCGCCGAACGCTTCGGCCTGCGCACGGTGCCCGAGGCCTTCGCCGATCGTGCGTACCGGCCCGATGGACGGCTGGTGTCGCGTCGGGAACGCAACGCCGTGCTGCACGACGTCGACAAGATCGCCGACCGGGTGGCCTCGATGGTCGGGCGCGGGCAGGTCACCGCCGTCGATGGATCGACCATCCCGATCACGGTGAAATCGGTTTGTGTGCACGGTGATTCGCCAGGTGCGGTCGAGATCGCCACCGCGGTACGAGCTCGGCTGATGGCCGACGGCGTCGAATTGGCGGCGTTCACCTGATGCGGATCAAGCTTGGCCGCCCCGATCTGGCGGACTACGCGGCGTACTTCGACCAGCCCGCCGCCACCGACGCCTCGCCGCTGACGGTGACGTGGGCGGGTGTCACCACGCTGCTGATCGACGACGGCGACTCCGCGGTGATGACCGACGGCTTCTTCTCCCGGCCCGGCCTGCTGACCGTCGGGACGCGCTCGGTTTCGCCGTCGCTCCCACGCATCGACGGTTGCCTGGCCCGCCTGAAGGTCGACCGGCTGGACGCCGTGTTGCCCGTGCACACCCACTTCGACCACGCGATGGACTCGGCGGTGGTCGCCGAGCGCACCGGCGCCGCACTGGTCGGCGGAGTGTCGGCCGCTCAGGTGGGGCGCGGGGGTGGCCTACCCGAGGACCGGCTCGTCGTCGCGACACCCGGATCTCCGCTGACGCTGGGCTCGTTCGACGTGACCCTCGTCGAAGGCCACCACTGCCCGCCGGACCGGTTTCCCGGCCCCATCACCGCACCGGTCGTCCCGCCGGTCAAGGCCGCCGCCTACAAGTGCGGCGAGGCGTGGTCCACCCTGATCGCGCATCGCCCCACCGGCCGTCGACTGCTGATCGTCGGCAGCGCCGGCTACGTCGCAGGCGCGCTGGCCGGCCACCGCGCCGACGTGGTGTACCTCGGCGTCGGGCAACTCGGACTGCAACCGGAGCGCTATCTCGTCGACTACTGGACGGAGACCGTCCGTACCGTCGGCGCGCGCCGCGTGGTGCTCATCCACTGGGACGACTTCTTCCGGCCACTGCACCAACCGCTGCGCGCATTGCCCTACGCCGGTGACGATCTCGACGTCTCGATGCGGGTGCTGTCCCGCCTCGCGCGCGAAGACGGTGTGGCCCTTCACCTTCCGACACTGTGGCAGCGCGCTGACCCGTGGAGCTGACGCTGGCGCTCGCCGCGCTGGCCGTCGTGCTGGGATTCGCGATGTTCCGTCCCCGCGGCTGGCCCGAAGCCGTCGTCGCGCTGCCCGCGGCCGGCCTGCTGATCGCCACCGGGCGTGGTCTCGACCGACGATGCGCTGGCCGAGGTGAACCAGCTGCTGCCCGTCGTCGGCTTCCTCGCTGCGGTGCTGGTGCTGGCCAAGCTGTGCGACGACGAGGGCCTGTTCCACGCCGCGGGCGTGGCGATGGCCCGGCGCAGCGGCGGTGAGCCCCGCAAGCTGCTCGGCACCGGTGTTCGTCACCGCCGCAGTGCACGACGGCCGTCCTGAGCCTGGACGCGACCGTCGTGCTGCTGACGCCGGTGGTGCTGGCGACGGCGCGCACGCTGGGCATCCCGTCCCGGCCGCACGCGTACGCCACCGCCCACCTGGCCAACAGTGCGTCGCTGCTGCTGCCGGTGTCCAACCTGACCAACCTGCTGGCGTTCAGCGCCGCCGGGTTGAGCTTCGAGCACTTCAGCGCGGTCATGACGCTGCCGTGGTTGTTGGCCATCGCAGCCGAATACGTCGTGCTGCGCGTGGTGTTCCGGCGTGAACTGGCCGTCGCGCCCCGCCAGCGCCGAGCCGCCGCCACCGGTCGACATGCCGGTCTTCGTGCTCGTCGTGCTGGCCCTGACGCTCGCCGGCTTCGCGGTGACGTCGCTGCTGGGCGTGGCACCGGCCTGGGCGGCGCTGGCGGGCGCCGTCGTGCTCGGGATCCGCGGCCTGGTCCGCGGCCGCAGCACGGCCACGCGGCATCGCCGGTCCGGCGAACGTGCCGTTCCTGGCGTTCGTGCTGTGCCTCGGCGTGGTGGTGACCGCGGTGATGAACCACGGCCTGGCGACCGCGATGCGCGACGTGCTGCCCACCGGGACGACGTTGCCCGCGCTGTTCGGCATCGCCGTCGCCGCCGCGCTGCTGTCCAACGTCGTCAACAACCTGCCCGCGGTGCTGGTGCTGCTACCGCTGGTCGCAGGCGCCGGCCCCGCCGCGGTGCTGGCCGTGCTGATCGGCGTGAACGTCGGGCCCGAACCTGACCTACCCAGGCTCGTTGTCGAACCTGTTGTGGCGCAACGTCGTTCACCGCGAAGGCCTGCCGGCCGGGTTCGCCGAGTTCAGCCGGGTCGGCGCGTGCACGGTGCCGGTGACGTTGGTCGTCGCGGTGCTGGGCCTGTGGCTCGGCATCCAGCTGTTCGGCGGTCTAGCAGCCGTGCGCTGGCGGGCGATCTCGGCCAGCACGACGCCCGCGGCCACCGAGGCGTTCAGCGACTCGGTGCGGCCCGGCCATCGGGATCGACACGACCGCATCGCAGTTCTCCCGGACCAGCCGCGACAGCCCCTTGCCCTCCGAACCGACCACCACGACCATCGGCCCGGTGCCGTCGATCTCGTCGAGCTGCGGTGTCACCGTCGGCGTCGAGACCGACGATCTGCAGCCCGCCGTCGGCCCAACTCTTCAGCGTCCGGGTCAGATTCGTCGCGCGGGCGACGCGCAGCCGGGCCGCCGCGCCCGCACTGGTGCGCCACGCGACCGCGGTCACCGACGCCGACCGGCGCTGCGGGATCAGCACCCCGTGGCCGCCGAACGCGGCCACCGACCGCACGATGGCACCGAGGTTGCGCGGGTCGGAGATGTTGTCCAAGCGCCACCAGCAGCGCAGGCGCACGCATCGGCCTTGGCCGCCCGCAGCATGTCGTCGGGATGCGCGTAGTCGTACGGCGGCACCTGCAGCGCGATGCCCTGGTGCAGACCGTTGGTGCTCATCCGGTCCAGATCGGTGCGCGGCACCTCGAGGATGGCGATCCCGGAATCGGCGGCCCGCGTGACGGCTTCGGTCAGCCGCTCGTCGGCCTCGGCCCCGAGCGCGACGTACAGCGCGGTGGCCGGCACCCCGGCGCGCAGGCATTCCACCACCGGGTTGCGGCCGAGGACGATCTCGGTGTCGTCGGTCTTGCGGGGCGGCCCTGCCGCGCTGCTGCTTGGCGGCCTTCGCCGCGCGCTTGGCGGCCGGGTGGTGCGGTCGCTCGCTGCGCGGGCGGCGTCGCGCCCCTGCCCTCCAGCCCGCGCCGCCGGACGCCGCCCGAACCGACCGTCGGCCCCTTCTTGGTGCCCGCCTTGCGCACCGCGCCGCGCCGCTGTGAATTGCCTGCCATTACTTCGTCGTTCCCGTCCAGCAGCGACCACTGCGGCCCATCGGCGGTGTCGGTGACGTCGATGCCCGCCTCCTTGAGTCGGTCGCGGATCTCGTCGGCCTGCGCCCAGTCCCGCTGCTTCGCGGGCCTCGTGCCGCTGCGTCAGCGCCCAGTGCACCAGCACGTCGACCGCGGCCAGCGCCGCCGACGTCTCGTCGCGCGGATTCCCAGCGCTCGTCGAGCGGATCGCAGCCCGAGGATCGCCCATCATCGCCCGGATCGACCGGGCCTGCGCCATCGCAGTCTCGTGGTCGCCCGCGTCCAGCGCCCGGTTGCCCTCGGCGCGGGCCGCGTGCACCTCGGCCAGCGCGATCGGCACCGCCAGGTCGTCGTCGAGCGCGGCGGCGAACTTCTCCGTCCAGCTCGCCGGGCACGACCGTGCCGACCCGGTTGCGCACCCGGTGCAGGAAGTCCTCGATGCCGGTGTACGCCTTCGCCGCGTCCTGCAGCGCCGTCTCGGAGAACTCGAGCATCGACCGGTAGTGCGCGCTGCCCAGGTAGTAGCGCAGTTCGGCGGCCCGAACCCGTTGCAGCACAGCGGGAATGGCGAGCACGTTGCCGAGCGACTTGCTCATCTTCTCGCCACCCATGGTGACCCAGCCGTTGTGCAACCAGTAGCGCGCGAAGCCGTCGCCTGCGGCTTCGGCCTGCGCGATCTCGTTCTCGTGGTGCGGGAACACCAGGTCCATGCCGCCGGCGTGGATGTCGAATTCCGACACCGAGGTACGCCTCGCACATCGCGACGCATTCGGTGTGCCAGCCCGGCCGCCCGCGGCCCCACGGCGTCGGCCACGACGGCTCACCCGGCTTGGCGCCCTTCCACAGCGTGAAGTCGCGCTGGTCGCGCTTGCCGGTCGCGACGCCCTCGCCCTGGTGCACGTCGTCGATCCGGTGGCCCGACAGCTTGCCGTAGTCGGCGAGGCTCGTGCACGTCGAAGTACACGTCGCCGCCTCCGGCGTACGCGTGGCCGCGCTCGATCAGGCGCTCGATCAGCTCGACGATCTGGGTGATGTGCCCGGTGGCCCGCGGCTCGGCCGACGGCGGCAGCACGCCGAGCGCGTCGTAGGCGGCCGAGAACGCCCGCTCGAAGGTCGCGGCCCACTCCCACCACGGCCTGCCCGCGTCGGCGGCCTTGTTCAGGATCTTGTCGTCGATGTCGGTGACGTTGCGGATGAAGGCGACGTCGTAGCCCTTGGCGGTCAGCCAGCGCCGCAGCACGTCGAACGCGACACCGCTGCGCACGTGGCCGATGTGGGGCAGCCCCTGCACGGTCGCGCCGCACAGGTAGATCGAGACGTGGCCGTCGCGCAACGGGACGAAGTCACGCACGGCACCCGTCATGGTGTCGTGGAGTCGCAGGCCTCCGCGATCGGTCACGACGGGCCAGCTTACCGGCCTATTCGCGGTCACCCGACAACACCGACCACATCCTCGATCACGAGAGGATCACGAGAGCGGTGGCGATGGCGGCCAACCCCTCGCCGCGGCCCGTCAGCCCGAGGCCGTCGGTGGTGGTGGCCGACACCGAAACCGGCGCGCCGAGCAACTCGGAGAGCACCTTCTGCGCCTCGGCACGGCGCGGCCCGATCTTCGGTCGGTTGCCGATCACCTGGACCGCGGCGTTGCCGACCCGGTAGCCCTCGGCGGTCAGCAACGAACGCACGTGGCGGAGCATGTCGGCGCCGCCGACGCCACGCCACTCCGGGCGATCGGTGCCGAACACCTCGCCGAGATCACCAAGGCCGGCGGCACTCAGCAGCGCATCGCACAGCGCGTGAGCCGCGACGTCGCCATCGGAATGCCCGGCGCAGCCGTCGGCGTCGTCGAACAGCAGGCACAGCAGCCAGCACGGCCGCCCAGGCTCGATGGGATGCACGTCGGTGCCAAGACCGATTCGAGGCACCGATTCCGTCATCGGTTCATGCCGCGTCAGGACGCGGCAGCCAGCACCTCGTCGAGAATGGTCTCGGCCTTCTCGTCGTCGGTGTTCTCGGCAAGCGCGAGTTCGCCGACGAGGATCTGCCGCGCCTTGGCCAGCATGCGCTTCTCGCCTGCGGACAGGCCACGCTCCTGATCACGACGCCACAGGTCACGAACGACCTCGGCGACCTTGTTCACGTCTCCGGACGCCAGCTTCTCGAGGTTGGCCTTGTAGCGGCGCGACCAGTTGGTCGGCTCCTCGGTGTGCGGGGCCCGCAACACCTGGAAGACCTTGTCCAGGCCTTCCTGACCCACCACGTCACGGACACCGACGTACTCGGCGTTGTCTGCAGGAACTCGAACGGTGAGATCGCCCTGGGCGACCTTCAGGACGAGATATTCCTTCTGCTCGCCTTTGATGGTTCGGGTTTCGATCGCCTCGATCAACGCAGCACCGTGGTGTGGATAGACAACGGTGTCTCCGACCTTGAAAATCATCAGATTAGAGCCCCTTTCACCCCTCAATGCTAGCACGGGGCCCAGACACGTGCGGAACAACTATGCAGGTCAGGGGCACCGTGGGTGAAGACTAGGGGTTGACAGGGTGGCGATTACGTGCAACGCAGCGCCTCGCCAGCGAACCCTTGGGAGCGGTTCCGAGCCTACCTTCGGCGGGCCTTTCGGGCCCCCGCGAAGCGCTGAGCAAGCACTGTGGACTCGCCGCCGGAACGGGTTTCGCGCGCCGGGCGCCCTCGGCTACCGCGCTCAACCGTCACCTACTACTCTGCATAGTCGACACACCCCGACGACGCCACGGTCGTCGTGTGGGCCGAGCAGGAGGCTTGAGTGAACCGCCAAAGATCGCGCGCCTTCGCCGTCATCCCAGGCCTGAGCGCCTGCGGGCTGACGGCAGCCGTCCTACTGTCCGGCTGCAGCGCGGGCCAGGTCTCCCAGACCGCCATCCAGGAGCCCGCCATCAACGGCACCGCCGCCTGGGCCGGCGACCCCACCTCGGGGGTCGCGCTGCGCAACGTCCACCTCCGTGCACCCCAAACCAGCGACTACGTGCGGCCCGGCAGCAACGTCGATCTGCTGTTCGTCGCCGTCAACGAATCCCCCGCCGAGGCCGACCGCCTGGTGTCCATCACGTCCGACGTCGGCTCGGTGACGGTGGCCGGGAACCCGACGGTGCCGCCCGGCGGCACGCTCGTCGTCGGCACTCCCGACGGCCAGCCCAGCCCGCTGGACGCGACCGAGCGCGCCGACACCGTGCAGGCGGAGGTCACGTTGACCAAGCCGATCACCAACGGCCTCACCTACGACTTCACGTTCAAGTTCGAACGGTCCGGTGAGGTAACCGTCGAGGTGCCGATCTCCGCGGGCGAAACCCAGCGTGCGCGAGGTCGCGAGATGAAGCGCCGAGCAGGACACGGGCGGAGCCCACTAAGTCGCTACCGCTTTCTGTCGGCCACGACGGATACCGTCACTGAGTGGCTCGATCCGGTTCCAAGGCGCGTTCACAGTACCGTTGCTCGGAATGCGGGCACGTCGCCGCCAAGTGGGTGGGCCGCTGCCCGGACTGCAGCACCTGGGGCACCGTCAACGAGGTCGCGGTCCTCACGTCACTGAGCTCCGCACCAGGGCGTGCGCTCGCCCCCGCCTCCCCTGCCGTCCCGATCAGCTCCATCGATCCAGGCGCGACGCGCCACTTCCGCACGGGGATAAGCGAATTGGACCGCGTGCTCGGCGGCGGCCTCGTCCCCGGATCGGTGACCCTGCTGGCGGGCGATCCGGGGGTCGGCAAGTCGACGCTGCTGCTCGAGGTCGCGCACCGCTGGGCGGAGTCGGGCCGCCGCGCGCTCTACCTGTCGGGTGAGGAGTCGGCCGGACAGATCCGACTGCGTGCCGAACGCACCGGGTGCACCAACGACGAGGTATACCTGGCCGCCGAATCCGACCTGCAGACCGCGCTGGGCCACATCGAGGCGGTGCAGCCCACGCTGGTCGTGGTCGACTCGGTGCAGACCATGTCCACCGCCGAAGCCGACGGCGTCACCGGCGGCGTCACCCAGGTCCGTGCGGTCACCACGGCGCTCACCATGGCGGCCAAGACCACTGGCATCGCGATGGTCCTGGTCGGCCACGTCACCAAGGACGGCGCCATCGCGGGGCCGCGCTCGCTCGAGCACCTCGTCGACGTCGTGCTGCACTTCGAGGGTGACCGGGCGTCCACGCTGCGCATGGTGCGCGGTGTCAAGAACCGCTTCGGCGCAGCCGACGAGGTCGGCTGTTTCCAGTTGCACGACAACGGAATCGAGGGCATCGCCGATCCTTCCGGACTGTTCCGCGATCAACGGCCCACTCCGGTCGCAGGCACTGCGGTAACGGTGACGCTGGACGGCAAGCGACCGTTGATCGGCGAGGTGCAGGCGCTCGTCGCCGAAGCGACCGCCGGCATCCCGCGCCGGGCCACCAGCGGCATCGATTCGTCACGCGCGGCGATGATCCTCGCCGTGCTGGAGAAGCGGGCCAAGCTGCCACTCGGGAAGAGCGACATCTACCTGTCCACGGTCGGCGGCATGCGGCTCAGTGACCCGCGTCCGACCTGGCCCTCGCCGCCGCGATCGCGTCCGCTGCCAGGGACGTGCCCATGCTCGCCGACGCGATCTTCATCGGCGAAGTGGGGCTGGCCGGCGACATTCGCCGGGTCACGGGCATGGATCGCAGGCTCGCCGAGGCTGCACGGCTGGGCTTCAGATGCGCGATGGTGCCGCCCGGCGTCAAGGACGTGCCCGCGGGCCTGCAGACCATTACCTGCGAGGACATCGGCAGACTGTTGCAAGGGGTGCAGCGCATCGCGGACAATGGCGGCCGATCCTAGGAGACGAGATGGCCGTGAAGGCAGGCGGCAGGACCGCCCGCAGCACCGTGGTGCAACTCACCCGACCCACGCTGCGCGAGACGCTGGGGCGGCTGGCCCCGGGCACCGCGTTGCGCGACGGCCTCGAGCGCATCCTGCGTGGCCGCACCGGCGCGCTCATCGTGCTCGGCTACGACGACAGCGTCGAGGC
This sequence comes from uncultured Actinomycetota bacterium, assembly GCA_963849055.1. Classification (GTDB taxonomy): domain Bacteria; phylum Actinomycetota; class Actinomycetes; order Mycobacteriales; family Mycobacteriaceae; genus Mycobacterium. The sequence continues at coordinate 177,476 of CAWKFI010000004.1, read as the reverse complement.
CATCTGCGACGGCGGCTTCGAGCTCGACGTCCGCTACGCCCCGACCAAGCTGCGGGAACTGTCGAAGATGGACGGCGCCGTCGTGCTGTCCAGCGACGGCTCGCGAATCCTGCGGGCCAACGTCCAGCTGGTCCCCGACCCGTCGATCCCCACCGACGAGTCCGGCACCCGGCACCGCTCGGCCGAGCGCACCGCGGTGCAGACCGGCTACCCGGTGGTGTCGGTCAGCCACTCGATGAGCATCGTGACGGTGTACGTCGCGGGCGAACGGCACGTCGTGCCCGACTCGGCGACCATCCTGTCGCGCACCAACCAGACCATCGCCACGCTGGAGCGCTACAAGTCCCGGCTCGACGAGGTCAACCGCCAGCTGTCCACCGCGGAGATCGAGGACTTCGTCACGCTGCGCGACGTGATGACGGTGGTGCAGCGACTGGAGATGGTGCGCCGGATCAGCCTGGAGATCGACGCCGACGTCGTCGAGCTCGGCACCGACGGACGTCAGCTCAAACTGCAGCTCGAAGAACTCGTCGGCGACAACGAGACGGCCCGCGAGTTGATCGTGCGCGACTATCACGCCAACCCCGATCCGCCTGACGCCACCCAGGTGATGGCGACGCTTGAGGAGCTCGACGCACTGTCGGACAACGAACTGCTCGACTTCACCGCGCTGGCAAGGGTTTTCGGCTATCCCTCGACGCTGGAGGCGCAGGATTCGGCGATGAGTTCGCGGGGCTACCGCGCGATGGCGGGCATTCCGCGGCTGCAGTTCGCCCACGTCGACCTGTTGGTGCGGTCGTTCGGGTCGCTGCAGGGCGTGCTGGCGGCCAGCGCGAGCGACCTGCAATCGGTGGACGGCATCGGCTCGATGTGGGCCCGCCACATCCGGGAGGGTCTGTCAGCGCTGGCCGAGTCGACCATCGCCGACCAGCTCGCCTGAGGCGGTTAGCCGGGAACCGGCGCTTCGCCTTCCGGCGCGGGTGCTCCCTCGGCAGGCGGCGGAGGCGGCTCCTCGCCGGGCGGCGGCGCTGCCGCGGGGTCGGCCAGGATGAACGGCACCGCGGCCGAGCGCAGATTGCCCAGCTGGACCACCAGGTTGTAGGTGCCCGGCCCGATCGGCTGCCGCGGCAGCGGGCAGTTCGGCGCCGAACCCATGCCGGTCCAGGTGACCTCGGTGGTGACCTGCTCACCGGGGCTGAACGTCTTGACCAGCGTCTCGTTCGACGGGGCGCAGTCCAGGTTCGACCACAGCCGCTCGTTGTTCAGCGAGTACACGTACGCGGCGAGCACGGCGGCGCCGACGTCGCGCTTGCAGGCCACCAACCCGATGTTGGTGACGACCATGGTGAACTTCGGCTGATCGCCGACGACGAAGTCGGGCTGGCTGGTGATGCCCTTGACCGCGAGCGTCGAGTCGGGGCAGTCGTCGCCCTCCTTGAGCACCGGCGGCGGAGTCACCGCGGCCGACGGGGTGGGCGTGGGCGGCGGCATCTGCTGCGCCGGCGGTTGAACCGGGGTCTTGACCTCGGGGTTCTCACCGGGAAGCGGGGTCGGAGGCGCGGCACTGGTGGAAGCGGTCGTGGTCTTGCCATCGCCGGTGCTGTTGCTCACCACCAGGATCGCGATGGCGGCGACGATGGCCACCACGACCACGCCAACGCCGATCGCCAGTGCGCGCCGCCGCCAGTAGATCTGGGAGGGCAGCGGGCCATGCGGTTCGAGATCCAGCACGAGTCCACGGTAAGGCCAGGTCACGCACAGTCGTCCGAGGTGGCTCGGCGTGTCGCCGGCTCAGCCTTCGCCGATATCCCCCACGTGATCGCGCAGCACCACGCGTCCGTCGGCCAGGTGATACGTGAGCCCGACGATCGCCAATCTGCCCTCGATGATGCGCTGGGCGACGGGCGCGGAACGCACCCTCAGCTGCACGACGGTCTCGTTGACGTGGCGAGCCTCGAACTCGTCGACTCGGGTCAAACCCGAGTGCCGACCGAGCAGTATCGACGGCGTGACGCGTTCGACGATGTCGCGGACGTAGCCGCCTGGCACCTCGCCGTCTTCGAGCGCCGACAGCGTTGCCTGCACGGCGCCGCAGCTGTCGTGCCCGAGCACCACGATCAGCGGCACGTCGAGCACGGTGACGGCGTACTCGATGGATCCCAGCACAGCAGAATCGGCGACGTGACCGGCGGTGCGCACCACGAACATGTCGCCGAGGCCCTGATCGAAGATGATCTCGGCAGCCACCCGGCTGTCGGAGCAGCCGAACACCACCGCTGTGGGCTTCTGGCCATTCGCCAACCGGGCACGGTCCTCGACGCTCTGGCTGGGGTGCTGCACCTGGCCCGAGACGAATCGGTCGTTACCCTCTTTGAGTGCTTTCCATGCGGTTACTGGGCTGGTACGCGGCATGCCGAACATTGTGCCGGAACAGCGCTCGATGATCGATTCGGGTGAGCTGCTGGCCTGGTACGAGCGCGAGCAGCGCGATCTGCCGTGGCGACGCGCTGGCACGAGCGCGTGGCAGATCCTGGTCAGCGAGTTCATGTTGCAGCAGACGCCCGTGGCGCGGGTGGAGCCGATCTGGCGCGACTGGGTGGCGCGCTGGCCGACGCCGTCGGCGACGGCAGCCGCCAGCGCCGCCGACGTGTTGCGGGCATGGGGCAAGCTCGGCTATCCGCGCCGCGCCAAACGGTTGCACGAGTGCGCCATCGCCATCGCGACCGAACACGGCGACGTGGTGCCCGAAGACGTGGCGACGCTGCTGACGCTTCCCGGTATCGGCGCCTACACCGCGCGTGCTGTGGCGTGCTTCGCCTACGGCCAGCGGGTTCCCGTCGTCGACACCAACGTGCGGCGGGTGGTCGCCAGAGCCGTGCACGGTCGGGCCGACTCGCCTGCCAGCGTCCGTGACCTCCTCGACGTGGAGGCCTTGCTGCCCAATGGTGCTGCCGCGCCGCAGTTTTCGGTCGCCGTGATGGAGCTTGGCGCGACGGTGTGCACTGCGCGATCGCCGCGCTGCGGGCTCTGCCCGCTGAGTGCGTGCGCATGGCGGTCGGCCGGCTTTCCGGCCGCGAGCACACCGGCCCGCAAGCCGCAGCGCTACGCGGGGACCGACCGCCAGGTGCGGGGGCGGTTACTGGACGTGTTGCGCGGCAACGCGATTCCCGTTACCCGGGCGCAGTTGGACGTGGCGTGGTTGTCCGACACCGCGCAGCGCGACCGCGCGCTGGACTCGCTGCTGACCGACGGGCTGGTCGAGCAGACCGCGGACGGGCTGTTCGCACTGGCGGGCGAAGGTGGCGAACCGGGGCCACCGCCCGTCTCGGTCAACTAGCCTGTGGCGGTGGCCTTAACTGGTTCGCAGCCACCGCGAACGCGCTACGCATCGCGTGGCGACCTGGACATCGCCTATCAGGTGCTCGGCGACGGCCCGGCGGATCTGATCGTCATGCCGGGACCGTTCATCCCTGTCGACTCGATCGACGACGAGCCCTCGATGTACCGCTTCTACCGCCGACTGGCGTCGTTCTGCCGGGTGATCCGGTTCGACCACCGCGGCATGGGAATGTCGTCCCGGATCGGGTCGGCCGACACCATCACCCTGTCGTGTTGGGCGGAGGACGCGATCACGGTGATGAATGCCGTTGGGTGCGAACGCGCCACGGTGTTCGGGGCGGGCATGAATGCTCTGAGCGCGCTGCTGTTGGCGGCCGATCATCCGGAGCGGGTGGCGAACCTGGTGATCGTCAACGGCGCCGCCCGCGCACTGTGGGCGCCCGACTACGAGCCGGGGGTCCAGGCGACGAGCGCCAATCCGTACACGACCGTGGCGCTGACGCCGGACGCGGTCGACCAGGGCTTCGACGTCCTCGAGGTGGTCGCGCCCTCAGTCGCAGGAGATCACGCGTTCCGCCGGTGGTGGGACGTCGCAGGCAACCGCGCCGCGTCGCCGAGCATGGCGCGCATGTCGAGCCGGGTGCTGGTCGAGGGCGACGTGCGCGCCAAGCTGCCCCTCATCACCGCGCCGACGCTGATTCTGCATCGCGCCGACTCGGTGTTCGTGCGGGTCGGGCACGGCCGGTACCTCGCCGAACACATCGCAGGCGCACGCTACGTCGAGTTGCCGGGCGCCGATGCGCTGCACTGGGTGGGCGATGCCACGTCGATTCTCGACGAGGTCGAGGAGTTCATCACCGGGGTGCGCGGCGGTTCGGATGCGCAGCGCGTGCTCATCACGATCCTGTTCACCGACATCGTCGGTTCGACGGCGCATGCCGCCGCGCTCGGCGACGACCGCTGGCGCGACCTACTCGACAACCACGACGCGGTCGTCCGGCACGAGCTCGCTCGGTTCCAGGGCATCGAAGTGAATACCGCCGGTGACGGTTTCGTCGCGACGTTCATCAGCCCCAGCGTGGCGCTCGACTGTGCGGAGGCGATCGTCGATGCCGTTGCCGCGCTTGGCATCGCGGTGCGGGTGGGCGTGCACTCGGGCGAGGTGGAGGTACGCGGCGACGACGTCGCGGGCATGGCCGTGCACATCGGCGCGCGGGTCAGCGGGTTGGCCGGACCGCACGAGGTGCTGGTCTCGTCGACCGTGCGCGAGATCGTGACCGGATCACGCCGCACCTTCACCGAACATGGCGAACACGAGCTCAAGGGCGTGCCAGGCCGCTGGCGGATCTACGCCCTCGACCGTGACCGCGCGCGTTAAGCCGTTGCGGCGGAGACGGAGTCGTCGCAGGAGAAGCGCCGGCGGTAATCCGACGGCGTGACGCCGATGACCCGGCGGAAGTGGTGGCGCAACAGCGTCGCCGTGCCGAAGCCCGATCGGTCCGCGATCCGGTCGATGTCGAGGTCGGTTTCCTCGAGCAGGCGGCGCGCATACAGCACACGCTGATCGGTCACCCACTGCATCGGCGTGCGGCCGGTCTCCTCCACGAAGCGGCGGGCGAACGTGCGCGCCGACATGTTCACCCTGCGGGCCAGCATGGCGACCGTCAGCGGCTTGTCGAGATTCGAAAGGACCCAGTCGAGGTGCGGGGCAAAGCCCTCGGAACATCGCACCGGGATCGGCTGGTCGATGTACTGGCGCTGTCCCCCGTCGCGTTGCGGCGGCACCACCATGCGGCGGGCGATCTTGTTGGTCACCTCGCTGCCGAGTTCCCGGCGGACGAGGTGCAGGCACGCGTCGATGCCCGCCGCGGTGCCTGCGCTGGTGATGAGATTGCCGTCGTCGACGAACAACACGTTGCGGTCGACCTTCGCCGTCGGATACATGCGGGCGAGTTCGTCGGCGTGCATCCAGTGCGTGGTGCACGGCCTGCCGTCCAGCAGTCCGGCGGCGCCTGCCACGAATGCACCCGAGCACACCGTGAGGATGATCGACCCGGATTCGGCGGCGGCCCGCACCGCCTTGAGCGCCTCGGGCAGATATCCGTCGCTCTGGCTGGCGATCGCTGGGATCGCCACCAGGTCCGCACCGACGAGGTCGTCGAATCCGTGCTCGGGGGTGATCGTCGCCCCGACCGACGTCCGAAGCGGTTTGCCCGGCTCGGGTCCGCAGACCTTGAAGTCGAAGTTGGGGACGCCGTCGGCGGACCGGTCGATGCCGAAGACTTCGCAGATGACGCCGAACTCGAAGACTGCGAGGCCGTCCAGCACCAAAGTCGAAACGGTCTTGATCATGGCAGTATCTTATCGTAGACGGGCAGTGCTGCCACTGTTGGCGGAATATTTCTCATCGAACAATTGCTGCCATGAACATGTTGCTGACCTTCCTGATCCTCACCGCACCGTTCGCTCTGGCCGCCGGTCTGAGCTGGGTTTCGCACCGCCGCCATCCCCTGCGCGCATATCTGGCGGGCGTGGCCGAAGACCGTGACGACTACCGCGTCGAGCACGATCTCGATGCCATCAGAACGCGCTTCGAGCGGCATCCCACCTGGCCCGTCTCAGGCGTGAAGGGCGAACGACGCTAAGAACAAGTCGACGGCGCGGCGGTATTCCCCTCCGCAATTGCACCGCGCCTTTGGCAGCATTTCAACGCAAGGTGTCCTTCCTGCCACTGTTGGCGGGATATGTACCAAGCGCAGGATTACTGCCATGACCATCGTTCTGGTACTCCTCATCATGATCGCTCCCTTCGCTTTGGCAGCGGCGCTCAGCTGGGCGGTCCCCCGGTCGGGCACGCTTCGCATCCACTACGACCGGTACCGCTGGTCCACCCCGGAATTGGGCCGGCTGTTCGAAGACGACCGTGACGGGTTCCGCATCGCGCACGACGTCGACGCGATCCGCACCCGCTATGAGTAGCCACCCCTTTGGGTCAACCGGTCACCGAAGGGCTTGCGTCGACAAGAACGACTCCACCGCATCGCGGTAGGCCTGCGGCGCATCGTCGTGAACGAGATGACCGGCGCCGGGCACGTGCAAATACGTTGTCCGGTGGCCGGTCTCGTTCATTTCCTGCATCTGTCCCGGTGGCGTCACCGAGTTTCCCGCCTCGATCAACAGCGTCGGTGCGCGCACCGAATGCCACTGCTCCCAATAGTCCCTGGTTCCCCACTCCGCGGCGATCTCGATCCAGCGCTCGGGCAGCCCATGCAACCGCCAACCGGTCGCCGTGCGGTCGAACGCCTCAAGGAAGTACTGGCCAGCGACGTCACCGAACTCGTCGAAAACCTGCCGCTCCGAAGTGAACTCCGCAGGCAAGGCATGCAGCCACGGCTCCCACGGGCCCGTCGTGCGGCCGCGGAAGTCGGGAGCCATGTCCTCGACCACCAGGCCCGCCACCAACTCGGGTCGCGCCGCAGCCAGACACCACGCGTGCAGCGCGCCCATCGAGTGCCCGATCAACGTGACCGGCCCGCCGAGGCCGGAAACGGCGTCGGCGAGATCGGCCACGAACCGCTCGGTGCTGATCTCGTGCGGGTCGACGACGTCGCGGCCGCGATGCCATGGCGCGTCGTAGGTGTACACCCGGCCGGCCTCCGTCAGCCAAGGGAGCTGACGCGACCACGTGCTACCCCGCCCCATCAAGCCGTGGACGAGCACGATGGGCGCTCCCCGGCCGCCCCTGGCGGTCAGTTCGGTGCGCATGCCGCCATCCTGCCTTCCCGGCAGTATCGAGTCGGGCGGTAACCTGATGCCCATGCCCGTGGTGAAGATCAACGCGATCGAAGTTCCTCCCGACGCCGGTCCGGAGCTGGAGAAGCGGTTCGCGAATCGTGCACACGCCGTCGACAACCAGCCCGGTTTCCTCGGGTTCCAGTTGCTGCGCCCGGTCAAGGGCGAGGACCGCTACTTCGTGGTCACGCAGTGGGAAACCGAGGAGGCGTTCCAGGCGTGGGCCAGCGGCCCGGCCGTCGAGGCGCACGCAGGCCAGCGGGCCAACCCCGTGGCCACCGGTGCGTCGCTGCTCGAATTCGAGGTCGTGTTGGACGTTCAGAAGTCGGGGGCGTAACGACTTGGGGATCGATGGGATCGATCTTGCCGGGACCCGCACCAACGCATAGCGCAAGCCAGGGGCGACGCCGCGCGGCAGGCATGTGGCTCGCCGTTGCGCTGGTTGCCACCCTGGCTTGCGGATGCGCCCACGCAGGCCCGCCTCCGGCAGAGGCCGCTGCCTACGGGGTGCACATCGACATCAACACCCCGCAGGGCCTGCACGCCAAGCAGACCCTGGACATGGTCAACTCCGACTGGCCCATCGGCCCCGTTGGAGTCCGCACGCTCGCCGTCCCCGCTCAGGTCGACAGCGTCGTCGCTGCCCTCGACCGGCTGTGGTGGGACCGGCCCATCACCGTGACGAGCATCGACGTCGGTGCTGGCGCGGCGACGCTGCACACGCTGACGTCCTACGGGGCGGCTCAAGACATCGAATTGCGAACGAGCAACGGTGGTTTGGTGGACCGCTTCAAGGTCACCATCCAGCCGCCCCCGATCCGGAAATGGTCCGACATCGATGCGGAGCTGACGAAGTCCGGTGCCCGCTACTCCTACCAGGTGTCCAAGGTGAGCGACGGCAAGTGCACGACGTTGGCGGGCAGCAACGTCGACCAGTCACTTCCACTGGCGTCCATCTTCAAACTGTATGTGCTGCTTGCCGTTGCGGACGCCGTCAACGCAGGCACGTTGAGCTGGACCGATCAGCTCACCATCACCGCCGAGGACAAAGCCGTCGGCTCGGCCGGCTTCGACCACCTGCCACCCGGCGCCAAGGTGTCGGTGCGCGACGCCGCCCAGCAGATGATCTCGGCCAGCGACAACATGGCCACCGATCTGCTCATTGGCAGGCTCGGCCCCGGCGCCGTCGATCGAGCCCTGGTGCGGGCCGGCCACCACGATCCCGCGAGCATGACGCCGTTCCCCACCGCACACCAGTTGTTCGCCATCGGTTGGGGCGATCCCGACATCCGCGAGCAGTGGAAGAAGGCCGTCGAGCACGGTGGGCCGCAGGCCCGCACGCAGGTACTCGCGATGACCAACGAGAACCCCTACGACCCCGATCCGTACCGAACCCACACGCCCGCTTCGGAATTCGGCGCCGAGTGGTACGGCAGCGCCGCCGACATCTGCCGGGTGCACGCCGCGTTGCAGACGGCGGCGGTCGGCCCTGCGGCGCCGGTCCGCGACATTCTGTCCGCCACACCCGGCATCGATCTGGACCAGGCGAACTGGCGCTACATCGGCGCCAAGGGCGGAAACCTGCCAGGAGACCTGACCTTCAGCTGGTACGCCGAGGACCGCACCGGCCAGGCGTGGGTGGTGAGCTTCCAGCTGAACTGGCCGAAGTACCGCAGCCTGGCGGCGGCCGAGTGGCTGCTCTCGATCGCAAAGCAGGCGTTCGGGCTCATCCCGGTTGGGTGATTCAGCCCGTCGAGCGCAAGGTCCACGCCTGCCCGCGGAAGTGCAGCACCGTCCGGCTCGCCGGGCCGACGTCGACGCGCCAGAACGACCTCGGCGGCGAATCGAGCACCACCAGGATCGCCGCGCGGATCACCGACGGATGCGTCACGGCGACCAACCGGCCACGCTGGCCGCTCACCGAGTCCAGCCAGCCGCGTACCCGGGCGATCAGGTCGACCACCGACTCCCCGCCGTGCGGCGCCTGGGCCGGTTCCGTCAGCCACACCGCCAGGTCCGCGGGCAGCACACCGCCAAGGACGTTGCCGCGCCAGGCGCCGCAGTCCAGGTCGGCCAATTGGGGTTCGACGCGCGCCCGCAGGCCGAGCAACTCGGCGGTCTGGCGGGTGCGTTTCTCCGGCCCGCACAGCGCCGCGTCGACCGGCCCGAGTTCGACGGTGGCGTCGACCTGGCGGTGACCGACGGCGTTGAGGGGTTCGTCGGTGGGAAATCGTCCGGCCGCCATCGCGTCGGTCATGGCGTGTGACACGAGGGTCAGCCGGACGACCTCACTCACTCAAAACCCAAACTCCCTCAGGAACCGAACTCACTCAGGAACCGACACCGACTGGCCGCTTCGTCTCCAGCAGCCGGGACGCCAGCGCGCCGAACACCAGCCCGATCGTCGCCCACATCACGACCTGCGTGCCCAGCGAGTACAGCCGGAACTCGTAGAGGTCGTCGGCGGGGAAGCCGCCGAACACGATGTTGCCTGCGTCGTCACGCAGCGGACCGGGCATCTCGTCGATCGTCGGGAGGATCAGCATGACGATCGCGACGGCCACGACGTAGCTGCCCGCGGCGGCCAGACCGGCGTTCCAGGCTCCCAGTCGCGGCGCCAGCCGACGACCCAGGTAGACCGCGGCAACCAGCAGCGTCACCGACAACACGACCATCAGCAGGTACAGCAGGGTGCGCTGCCGAATCGTCTCGTCCAGGCTGGTCGCCGGCGGGCTCGCGGGATACTTCAGGAACGGAACGACGTAGAGGCTCAACAGCATTCCGCCGGCCACCAACAACGACAGGGCCCGAGCGGACACGTTGCCTGCCCGGCCGTACGCCACGCAGAACACGACCGCGAACAGCGCACTCATCGCGATGCTGAACGCGAGCACCCCGAACCCCATCCCGACATTGGCCTGCACACCGCGGGTGAACAGTTCCACGCCGTGTTCGTGCCCATGACCGCCGTGCGCGCCTTCATGAGCCGCGCTGAGTCCGTCCTCGAAGGCGATCGCGCGGTCGATCACCGGTTCGACGAAGATCCTGGCGAAGGCGAAGGAAACCAATCCAGCTAGGGCGCCGGCCAATAGGCCGCGCCCGATGATTCGCTTTTCCATGTCAGTGGCAGGGGAAGCCGAGCAGGTGACGGGCGTCGTGCACGAATTCGTGTACGTGGGTGTCACTGCCGAAGATCGACGTCGCGCCCTGGTCCATGCCGACGAAGTAGAGCACCAGAAGGGCGAGGAAGGCGGTGGCCGAGAGCCAGACGGCCGCCCGGGTGACCGAGAGGTCGAGCGCGGGCGCGGCGCTGCGGCGAGCGTCGGAAGAGGTCATGAATTTACGTTCCTTTCGGGATTTCGCGTCCCGTATCCAAGGGTGATGACGTACGTCGGGTCTGACTTTTCACAGTGGCGCGACCGTTCTGGATTTGCACCAGATTCCGTCGTCCGTCGATTACCCGAGCATCATAAGCATGGCGGTCGCCACCGCCGTGCCTCCATACGCAAAAGTCCCCGGAATCCGAAGATTCCGGGGACCTTGCTTGCAGCTGCGGTTACTCGGCGACCGTGGTTGCCGCACCCGAGCCGGGCGCGCCGGCGAGGGCAGGGTCGGCCGCCGCGTCGGCGGTGGCCCTGACGGCACCCGAGAACGTGAACACCGCGTCCTCGGTGTTATTGCTCTCGCCGTCCCAGTTGTCCACGTCGACCGTGACGAGCTGACCCGGTCCGACCTCGTCGAAGAGGATCTTCTCGCTCAACGCGTCCTCGATCTCGCGCTGGATGGTGCGCCGCAACGGGCGGGCACCCAGCACCGGGTCGAAGCCGCGCTTGGCCAACAGCGCCTTTGCCTTGTCGGTCAGCTCCATGGTCATGTCCTTGGCCTTGAGCTGCTTGCCGACCCGGCCGATCATCAGTTCCACCATCTGGACGATCTCCGCCTGCGTCAGCTGGTGGAAGACGATGATGTCGTCGATGCGGTTCAGGAACTCCGGGCGGAAGTGTTTCTTCAGCTCGTCGTTGACCTTCTGCTTCATCCGCTCGTAGTTGTTCTCGCCGCCACCCTGGGTGAAGCCGAGGCCAACCGCCTTGGAGATGTCGGACGTGCCGAGGTTCGAGGTGAAGATCAGCACGGTGTTCTTGAAGTCGACCGTGCGGCCCTGACCGTCGGTGAGACGACCATCCTCGAGCACCTGCAACAGGCTGTTGTAGATCTCCTGGTGCGCCTTTTCGATCTCGTCGAACAGAACGACCGAGAACGGCTTGCGCCGCACCTTCTCGGTGAGCTGGCCGCCCTCCTCGTAGCCGACGTACCCCGGAGGGGCACCGAACAGCCGCGAGGCGGTGAAGCGGTCGTGGAACTCGCCCATGTCGATCTGGATGAGCGCGTCGTCGTCGCCGAACAGGAACTCGGCCAGCGCCTTGGACAGCTCGGTCTTACCGACGCCGGACGGGCCGGCGAAGATGAACGAGCCGGAAGGACGCTTCGGATCCTTCAGCCCGGCACGGGTACGCCGGATCGCCTTGCTGACGGCGCGGACGGCGTCTTCCTGGCCGATGATCCGCTTGTGGATCTCGTCCTCCATGCGCAGCAGGCGCGTGGTCTCGGCCTCGGTCAGCTTGAACACCGGGATGCCGGTCCAGTTGCCGAGCACCTCGGCGATCTGCTCGTCGTCGACCTCGGCGACAACGTCGAGATCGCCTGAGCGCCACTGCTTCTCGCGCTCGGCCCGCTGACCCACCAGGGTCTTCTCGCGGTCCCGAAGGTTCGCCGCCTTCTCGAAGTCCTGCGCATCGATCGCGGACTCCTTCTCGCGACGCGCGTCGGCGATCTTCTCGTCGAACTCGCGCAGGTCTGGCGGTGCGGTCATGCGGCGGATCCGCATCCGGGCGCCGGCCTCGTCGATGAGGTCGATGGCCTTGTCCGGAAGGAACCGGTCGTTGATGTAGCGGTCGGCCAGCGTGGCCGCCGCGGCGATCGCACCGTCGGTGATCGAGACGCGGTGATGCGCCTCGTACCGATCGCGCAGACCCTTGAGGATCTCGATGGTGTGCTCGACCGTCGGCTCGCCCACCTGCACGGGCTGGAAGCGGCGTTCCAGAGCGGCGTCCTTCTCGATGTACTTGCGGTACTCGTCGAGGGTGGTGGCACCGATGGTCTGCAGCTCACCGCGGGCCAGCTTGGGCTTGAGGATCGATGCGGCGTCGATCGCGCCCTCGGCGGCACCCGCGCCGACGAGCGTGTGCAGCTCGTCGATGAACAGGATGATGTCGCCGCGGGTGTTGATCTCCTTGAGCACCTTCTTCAGGCGTTCCTCGAAGTCACCGCGGTAGCGGCTGCCCGCGACCAGCGAACCGAGGTCGAGCGTGTAGAGCTGCTTGTCCTTCAGCGTTTCCGGGACGTCGCCGTGCACGATGGCCTGCGCGAGACCCTCGACGACGGCGGTCTTGCCGACGCCGGGCTCACCGATCAGGACCGGGTTGTTCTTGGTGCGGCGGCTCAGCACCTGCATGACCCGCTCGATTTCCTTCTCGCGGCCGATGACGGGGTCGAGCTTGCCCTCCATCGCGGCTGCGGTCAGGTTGCGACCGAACTGGTCGAGCACCAGCGAGGTGGACGGGTTGCCCGCCTCGCCGCCGCGTCCGCCGGTGCCGGCCTCGGCGGTCTCCTTGCCCTGGTAGCCGCTCAGCAGCTGAATGACCTGCTGGCGCACGCGGGTCAGCTCGGCGCCCAACTTGACCAGCACCTGGGCGGCGACGCCCTCGCCCTCACGAATGAGGCCGAGCAGGATGTGCTCGGTGCCGATGTAGTTGTGGCCCAGCTGCAGCGCTTCGCGCAGGCTCAGCTCGAGCACCTTCTTGGCGCGCGGGGTGAACGGAATGTGCCCCGACGGCGCCTGCTGGCCCTGGCCGATGATTTCCTCGACCTGGCTGCGGACACCCTCGAGGGAGATGCCCAACGACTCGAGCGACTTGGCGGCTACGCCTTCACCCTCGTGAATGAGACCCAGGAGGATGTGCTCGGTGCCGATGTAGTTGTGGTTCAGCATCCTGGCCTCTTCTTGGGCCAGAACGACGACGCGCCGTGCGCGGTCAGTGAAGCGTTCGAACATCGGTGGTTACCTGCTCTCCATAGATCGGGCAGCCCTGCGCACGGCGAGCCGTGCTCTGCACCTGCCGTCCACTCTAATGGGCGGCAAGCCGGGGTGCCCTTCCTGTCCCTGGCTAAATCAGGGCTCGTGCGCGATGAATCCCGCGCTGCAAGAGACCAACGCCTGGTAGACGTCAAACGTTTCCGCCGAGACTCCCGATGAGTTCGCCGCTAGCGAAAGCGCGTACCGACCCGGTTGACGGCCGGGTAGCTGGCAACGCTTGGTTACGTTGCCGCGTGGAACGCGTCGATGACGTCCGCCGGGATGCGTCCGCGCGTGGAGACATTGTGTCCATTGCGGCGCGCCCAGTCCCGAATGGCGGCACTCTGTTCGCGGTCGATGGATGCCCGGCCGCGGCCAGAACCCGCCGACCGTCCCCTGCGACGGCCACCGACACGGCGGCCGGCCTCGACCCATTGCTTGAGTTCGTTTCGAAGCTTTGCGGCATTCTTGGACGAAAGGTCGATCTCATAGCTGACGCCGTCGAGCGAAAATTCGACGGTCTCGTCGGCAGCTCCCTCACCGTCGAAATCGTCGACCAAGGTGACGGTTACTTTTTTTGCCATTACCCCACACGGACCCTTCTGCCTGGGCACACAGTCGTTTGATCTCGACTCCCGCCACAATGCTGACATAAGAACGCACGCCATTCAACAAGTGAGGCAATCTGGGGTATCAGCTGCCCTGTCTGCGCACTATCGGGAACAATACAGTCTCCCTAATCGACAGCCCCGTCAGGGCCATCAACAAGCGGTCGATACCCATTCCCGTTCCGGTGGTCGGAGGCATCGCATACTCCAATGCGGCAAGAAAATCGTCATCGAGAAGCATTGCCTCGTCATCACCGGCAGCCGCCGCACGTGCTTGCGCTTCGAAACGTTCCCGTTGAATCACGGGGTCGATGAGTTCGGAATAACCGGTCGCCAACTCGAACCGCCGGATGTACAGATCCCACTTTTCGGTGACGCCGGGGATACTCCGGTGCGACCGCGTGAGAGGTGTGGTCTCAACGGGGAAGTCGCGAACGAAGGTGGGTGCCCACAACGTCTCGCCCACGGTGTGTTCCCAAAGTTCCTCGATCAATTTCCCGTGCCCGTAACCCCGATCCCGCGGAATCTCGACGCCGAGTCGATCGACAATCGACCACAAGTGCGCGGCAGTTGTCTCGGGCGTGATCTCCTCACCCAAGGCCTCCGACAGCGACGGATACATTTCGACGGTGGCCCATTCTCCGTCGAGATCGTAGGTGCTCCCATCAGGGAGCGGCACCTGCCGCGTGCCAATCGCCTCGTCGGCGACCTCCTGAATTATCTCGCGGGTGACGATGGCGGAATCCTCGTAGGTTCCGTACGCCTGATATGTCTCCAGCATCGCGAATTCCGGGGAATGCGTGGAATCCGCCCCTTCGTTTCTGAACACACGATTCAACTCGAAGACCTTCTCAAAACCTCCGACCAAGCAGCGCTTGAGGAACAGTTCCGGTGCGATCCGAAGGAAGAGGTCGGCATCGAGCGCATTGGAGTGCGTCACGAATGGCCGCGCGGCGGCACCACCCGCAAGCGTCTGCAGGATCGGAGTTTCGACTTCGAGAAAACCGCGGCGTTCGAGTGCGGAACGGACGGCACGCACGACCGCGATCCGCTGCCTGGCGATGGTCCTCGCCTCCGGCCGGACGATCAGATCGACGTAGCGCTGCCGCACGCGCGATTCCTCACTCATCTCCTTGTGCGCGACCGGAAGCGGGCGCAACGCCTTGGAGATGATTTGCCAGGAATCCGCGAGCACAGAAAGTTCGCCCCTGCGCGAACTGATGACTTCGCCGTGCAGGAAAACGATGTCGCCAAGATCGACGTCGGTCTTCCACCTGTCGAGCGATTCGGCGCCCACCTTGTCGAAGCTCACCATTGCCTGCAGGTGGGTACCGTCACCCTCCTGCAACGTCGCAAAGCACAACTTTCCGGAATTGCGGGCGAACACCACGCGGCCCGCAACGCCGACGCTCTGCCCCGTTTCCGTGCCCGCAGGCAGGTCGGGGTAGGCCTTGCGGATCTCAGCCAACGTGTGGGTTCGGGGCACCTCGACGGGGTACGGGTCTCGGCCCTCGGCGATCAGCCGCTCGCGCTTGCCCTGGCGGATGCGAAACTGCTCGGGCAGGTCTGGGTCGGATGTCGCGGCCGGGGCCGTTCCGGAGTCGGGCGTATCTGCAGAGCTCACGACGTGCCAGCTTAAATCAAACTCAAGCCCTGATTTCGCCGTGCCGCGCGGGCGCCCTGCCTGCCGAGCAGCCGATCGTCGAAAAAGTGTGAATCCCGGGGCGTCCGCCGCCTCCTGTAGACGACCACCCAATACCGGGCGGCACCGTCACCCGAAGGAGAGCACCATGAACGACCACACCATCAGCCGTACCCGCATTGCCGCTGCCGCCAGCCTGGCAGCGGGCGCCGTACTCACAGGCACGCTCGGTTCAGCCGCCTCGGCCAACGCCGCGCCTGACCTCTACATCGCGTTGGCCTATTCATTCCAAAGCGATATCTCGGGCATCGCCGTCACCGACGCCATGGAGGTATCCAGAATCAACGCGCTCGCCAACTGCCAGGACAAGGGCGGCAACCACTGCGTCAGCTTCGCGCTCGAGAAGAACACCTGCGCGGCGCTGGCCATCCTGGGCGAGCAGGAACACAACACTGCGACGGGAGCGACCCGCAAGGACGCCGAGAATCAAGCGTTGGCGCAGAATCCTGGCAGCCACATCGCAGTCTCGGGATGCACGTCGGGCAGCCCGCGCAAACCGGTATATCGGCTCCCGCTAGAGGGGGCGCCGTTGACGCAGTGGTGACGCCGCACCTTCTTCTAGCGATTTGTGAGCGCTTTCGATCGGTCAGCGAACGAAAGCGCGCCCAAATCGCAAGGGGGACAGGCGGCTAGCGGGCCTGCTTGAGCTTGCCCCGCTGGTTGTCGCGGTTGCGTTCGAACACCAGGCGCAGGCCGTCGAGCGTGAGGTGCTTGTCGTAGTGCTCGACGGTGTGCAGGTGGGGCAACAGCAGGGGCGCGGTGTGTCCGGTGGCGACGACCGCGACGTCGTCACCGGCGAAGCCGTCGACGTCTTCGCGGATCCGGGTCACCAGGCCATCAACCAGACCGGCGAAGCCGAACACCGCGCCTGCCTGCATGCACTCGACGGTGTTCTTGCCGATGACCGACCGCGGTCGGGTCAGCTCGACGCGGCGCAGGGCGGCCGAACGGGCTGCGGCGGCGTCCGACGACACCTGCACGCCTGGCGCGATCGCACCGCCGAGGAACTCACCCTTGCGCGAGACGACGTCGACACAGATCGACGAGCCGAAGTCCACGACGATCGCCGGGGAGTGGAAGCGCTGGAACGCCGCAAGGCAGTTAACGATGCGGTCGGCGCCGACCTCCTTGGGATTGTCGACGAGCAGCGGAATGCCGGTCCGCACACCGGGTTCGATCAACACGTGCGGCACGGTTGGCCAGTACTGCTCGAGCATCAGCCTGATCTCGTGCAGCACGGACGGCACCGTGGACAGCCCGGTGGCACCGGTCAGGCGCTCGGCGTCGTCGCCAATGAGGCCGTCGATGATGAGCGCCAGTTCGTCTGCGGTGACTTCTGATTCGGTGCGGATGCGCCAGTTGTGCACCACCTTGGCGTGATCGCCCGAACCCGAAACCAACCCGACGACGGTGTGGGTGTTGCGGACGTCGATGGCTAACAGCACGGGTCTACCGCGGCGACATCAGGTCGGCGGCGTCGGCAGGCACGAAGGCGGGGTCGTGGCCGAAGTCGATTGCGCGGTTCTGCCCGTCGACGAAGACCACCCTCGGCTGGTACGCCCTGGCCTCGGCGTCCTCCATGGTGGCGTACGCGATGAGGATCACCAGATCACCGGGGTGGATGAGATGCGCTGCGGCACCGTTGATCCCGATGACACCGCTGCCCCGCTCACCGGTGATCGCGTAGGTCACCAGCCGGTTGCCGTTGTCGATGTCGACGATCGTCACCTGCTCGCCCTCGAGCAGGTCGGCGGCGTCCATCAGGTCGGCGTCGATGGTGACCGAACCGACGTAGTGCAGGTCGGCCTGCGTCACCGTGGCACGGTGGATCTTGGACTTCAACATGGTGCGTAACATCAATTCCTCCAAGGTAATTCGTGGCTCTGGTCCGACTCGACGCGCGAATGCCCGTCGATGCCGGCCGATGCGCCGATGTCTATTGCGATGTTGTCCAGAAGTCTGGTCTTGCCGAGGCGTGCCGCCACCAGCAGGCGCGCCGTACCCTCCCGCGGCGCGGGGCCCAGCCAGGGGTCCCGCACCTGCAGGTAATCGACCTCGATGGCGGGTACCTCGACGAGCACCGCGCGCGCGGCGTCCAACGCCTCGGACGCGCCACGCGATGCGGCGTACATGCCGGCGAGCAGCGCCGCCGACAGGGCGCCGGCCTGTTCGCGCTGCACCTCGTCGAGGTATCGGTTTCGCGATGACAGGGCCAGCCCGTCCGGTTCGCGCACGATCGGCACGCCGACGATCCGCACCCCGACGTTCAGGTCGTCCACCATCTGCCGCACCAACACCAGCTGCTGGTAGTCCTTCTCACCGAAGAACGCCCGGTCGGGCCGCACGATCTGGAGCAGCTTGAGAACAACTGTCAGCATGCCGGCGAAATGCGTTGGCCGGGAATCACCTTCGAGCTCGGCTCCGAGCGGGCCCGGTAGCACGGTGGTGCGTGGGCCGTCGGGATACATGTCGGCCGCGGTCGGCGCGAACACGATCTCCACCCCCTCGGCACGCAGCACCGCCAAGTCGTCGTCCAACGTTCGCGGATAGCTTTCGAGGTCCTCGCCGGGCCCGAACTGCAAGGGGTTGACGAAGATCGACACCACCACCACGGCGCCCGGCACCTGCTTGGCCGCCCGCACCAGCGCCAGGTGACCCTCGTGCAGCGCACCCATGGTCGGCACCAGCATGACGCGGCGCCCCGTGGTGCGCAGTGCGCGGGAGACGTCGGACATGTCATCGGGCTTGGCGTAGACGTTGAGCTCGCCCGGACTGAACTTCGGAGGCCTGCGGGCGGTCACGGCTGGCCTCCTGGGGACGACGGTTCGGTCAAGGCGGCGAAGACGTCGGCCGGAGCGTGCGCGCGCTGGGCGGTGCGCAACGAGTTGGCCCGATATGCCTGCGCCAGTTCGGGATCCACCTCGGTGAGGGCCTGCAGGTGCGCGACGACGGCTGCGGCGTCGCCCCTGGCGACCGGGCCGGTCAGTGCGCCCTGTCCGCGCTGCAACGCGTTCTCGAGCGATGCGCGGGCGAGCGGCCCGATCACGCGCTCGGCGATGCCCCCCGGTGCGTCGCCGACCAACTCCTGGCCGAGCAGTTCCTGGCCCCACAGTGCGCCGCGCAGCGCCTCGACGGCGTCGAGCAGAACGGTGATCACGTGGTTGCCCGCGTGGGCCAGCGCCGCGTGATACAGCGTGCGGGCGTCCTCGCGGACCCGGAAGGGTTCGCCGCCGATCTCGAGGACCAGCGATTGGGCGATGGCGTAGCCCACCTCGTCGGCGGCGGTGATGCCGAAGCAGGCTTCCGACAGTCGGACGATGTCCTCGTCGGCGCCGGTGAAGGTCATCGCGGGGTGGATCGCCAGCGGGACGCAGCCCTGTTCGGTGAGCGGGTTCAGCAGCGTGATGCCGTTGGCGCCGGAGGTGTGCACCACGATGGTGCCCGGTCGCACGGATTCCGTGGCGGCCAGTCCGGTGACCAGACCGGCGAGTTCTGCGTCGGGAACGGCGAGAAGCAGCAAATCAGCCCGACTCGCGACCTCGTGTACGGGCAGCACCAGGGTGTCGGGCAGCCGGCGTTCGGCGCGCTGCCGCGATGCCCGTGAAATCGCGCTGCAGGCAACCACGACGTGGTCGGCACGCTCGAGCGCCACACCCAGCGCCGTACCCACGCGACCGGCGGAGATGACGCCGACCGCGAGCCGAGCCGGCCGGAATCCGTTGGGGGTCCCCACTGCAGACGACCTCGCTGACGTCATGAGTTACTTCGTTCCAGTCCCTCGATACGGGTACCGGACGGTCGGCATCAGACTAACTCATTCCTCGCGGCGTCGGCGTCGGCCGCCCTCCGTCGAGCTGACCTGCAAACGCGCCAACAGCTCGGATAACGGCTGGCCACCGATGTGCTGGCCCTCCGACGCGGCCGGCTCGTCGCCGCCACGGTGACGTGCGGCACGTTCCGATTTGGATGGCGGGGCGGGAGCCGGCGGAGGCGGCGGCGGCGGTGCGGAAGTTGGGGGCGGCGGCGACGTCGCCAGCGTCGGCGGCGGCGGGCGCTTGCCGGGGTCGACGTCGGAGGGGGCGGAGTGCCGCGCACGTCGCGGGGGTTCCTCGACGGTCGCGCCGGCGTCGGCGTGGCGGCCCCTCGGCACCTCGGCGGGCGGCGGCGTCATCGCAGGCGCGGGTGCCGAGGCGGGGGCCGACGGAGTGGGCGGGGGCGGGGTCGGCTGGGGCGGGGTCGGCTGGGGCGCGGACGGCTGGGGCGGGGTCGGCTGGGGCGCGGACGAGCCGTTCTCCGTCGTCACCGGTGAAATCCAGTTACTGCCGGGGTTGCCGGCAGGGATGAATTGGCCCTCGGCGGGCGCGGGGCGCCATCCTTCCTCACCGCCCGTGGTGTGCCGACCCGGCTGCTCGGGTTCCTGCCACGGCGACTGCGTGGCGGCGGGCGGCGGAGCGGGCTCGGCGGCGGGTGGCGGGGCCGGCTGGGGGGACGGCTCGGGCGGCGTCCAGACAGGCGGGGGCGGCGGAGGCGGCGTGGGCGTCGTCGCGGCCGGGGGCGGTGGCGGCGGCTGCCAGCCGCGCTGCGCGGACTGGGCCTCCGACGCCCTGCGGTGCGCGCCGCCGAAGTCGGCAACCGGGCCCCAATCGTATTCCGGCGGTTCGGGTTCCACCGGCACATCGATGATGGGGCTCTCTTCGGTGTTGGGGTCGGAGTCGTCCTGATCCTCGGTGTCGATCCGGCTGCTGATCACTCGGCCAGGACCCATGCCGCGGTCATCCCCCGCGAGGTTTCCGCGCCGCTCCTGCCCGCCGGCGCTCTCCGGCGCGGTACCCCAATCGGGGAACGTGTGCACGCTGGTGCGCTCGGTTTCGATCGCGGGGCGGTGCTGCAGGTCGGTGTCGAAGATGATCTCGAGGTTGGCCCGCAACGCGGCCAACTCCGCGCGCAGGCTGGCGACCTCGTCGGACGTCTGCGAACGCAGCTCCGCGGTGAGCTCACGTCTGAGGTTGGATTCGACGGACAGTTCGTACTCCCGCCGCGCGGAGATCTCGCGGTCGAGCTGCAAGTCGTAGACGAACTTGAGGTCCCGGGCCTTGGCTTGGTCGATGTCGGACTGCCGCCGGTAGATGAACGACACGAACGCGGCGACCACCGCCGCCCACAACGCGACGATTACGGCAAGCTTCAGCAACTCCACGCGATTGGTGAACACCAGGGCAGAACTGGCCACGATGGCGAGCACCAGCAACGTCGTCAGCAGTACCCAACCCGGCCTCCGAGTGACACGCCGAGAGCGTGCCCCACGAGTCGGATCGGTCATGGGCCGACTGTACCCGCCACAGGTCACCGAGCGTGTCGACCACCACGGCGATTCGGCGTACCACGTGCGAGTTCGACTATTCGGGTACCCCGTCGGGGTTTTCCGGCGGCTCCGGCGGGGACTTGCAGCAATGCTGCAGCCAGAGCGCGGCGATCACCAGCGCCAGTGCGCTCACCGCCGCAACCAGAGCGCCTGCGGTGTCCTCGCCTGCGACTCGCATCGCTCCGCGCCGCGGGATCAGGTACACCAGCACGCCGACCCACCAACCCAGCACCAGGGCACCCACCCATGCCGACGCCTTTGCCGTCGTGACGGAACTCGCCACTGCAAGCGGATGCAGCCCACCGGGGCCGGGGCCGATCTTGCCGTCGTTGACCTTCGCACGGACGTAGAACGCCCACCCCGCCTCACCCGCCGCGACCACCAGTAGCGACAGCCCGGTCCACACGGTGATCGGCGGGAAGTACCGGTACAAACCGATCACCAGGACGTAGCCGATGATGGCGGCGATCACCGTCGCAGCGGTGAGGTCTCGTTTGCGGGTCGGGCCCATCAGATTTTGAGCACCAGATCGGTGCGGCGGACGCCGGCCCGTTCGGCCGGGTCGATGGCGTCCAGCAGGCGCGCGACGGGCTGCGACCGACCGTCGACCGTAAGCGTCGCGGCCCCGTCCACCGCGAGCCACGGAATCAACACGAAGGCGCGCTGGTGTGCGAGCGGGTGCGGCAGGGTGAGCACTTCGTCGTCGGAGCGCACCTCGATCGTGCCGTCGTGGCAGGTGACCAGGTCCACGTCGAGTGTGCGTGGACCCCAACGCTCGTCGCGAACCCGACCGCCAGCGTTCTCGAGTTCCTGGCCGCGCCGCAACCACCCGTGGCAATCCAGGAGCGGATCGTCAGCCACGAGGACGGCGTTGAGGAACGCGCCCTGTTCGACGCCGCCCCAAGCCGCGGTCTCGTAGACAGGCGACACCGATCGGACGCCATCGCCGAGCCCGTCGACCACCGATTGCAGCAGCGCAAGGCGATCGCCGAGGTTGGACCCGATCGACAACACGACCGTGCTCATCGCACGCCCCGCCGTGAGCGCCGCGCCGCCACGGCGACGTCGCCGAACGTCAGCGGGATCGGAGCGCTCGGCTTGTGCACGACGACCTCGACGGCGTGCACCCGCTCGTCGGTCATCACACCCTCGGCGATCTCGGCGGCGACGGTTTCGATGAGATTCCGCGGTGGTCCCGCCACGACGTCGGCCGCGCGCTGCGCCAGCGCGCCGTAGTCCAGGGTGTCGACCAGGTCGTCGCTGGCTGCGGCGGCGGCGAGGTCGATCCACACCGTGATGTCGACGATGAAGTCCTGCCCGTCGCGACGCTCGTGCTCGAAGACGCCGTGATGGCCGCGAACGGTCAAGCCGCGCAACTCGATTCGGTCGGCCATCAGACGTCCCCGCCCCACGCCTCGACGACCTTGACCGCGTCGACGCTCGCCCGCACGTCGTGCACGCGCACGCCCCACACCCCGCACTGGGCGGCCAACGCGGAGATCACCGCGGTGGCGGTCTCGCGGCCCGCCGGATCCCGTGGCGTGCCGTCGGGTTCGGCGAGCAGCGTGCCGAGGAAGCGTTTGCGCGACGCGCCGACGAGCACCGGGATGCCACCGGCGACGAACTGCGGCAGTGCGCGCAACAACGCCCAGTTGTGTTCTGCGTTCTTGGCGAAGCCCAAGCCGGGATCGATGATCAGATTGGCCGGGTCGACCCCGGCCGCCACCGCGGCGTCCACGCAGCGCAGCAGTTCGGCGCGGACGTCGGCGACGACGTCGGCGTACTCGGGCGCCTGATGCGGGCGTTGCGCGCCGACCGACCGCCAGTGCATCAGCACCCAGGGCACTCCCGCGTCTGCGAGAAGTGGGGCCATGTCGGGGTCGGCCAACCCACCGGATACGTCATTGACGATCCTGGCGCCGTTCTCAAGCGCCGCGCGGGCGACCGAGGCGTGCATGGTGTCGATGCTCACCGTAATCCCTTGCTCAGCAAGGCTTTTGATCACCGGCACCACTCGCGCCGTCTCGACGCTTGCGTCGATCCGGGTGGCGCCGGGACGGGTCGACTCGCCGCCGACGTCGACGATCGCGGCGCCCTGTGCGGTCAGCTTCAGCCCGTGCTCGACGGCCCGGTCGCGGTCAAGGAACAGACCCCCGTCGGAGAAGGAGTCGTCGGTGACGTTGACGACCCCCATCACCTTCATGCGCAATGGGCTCACTTCCGGAGGATCAGATCCAACGCCTCGGAACGCGATGCCTTGTCGGTCTTGAACTGCCCGCGCACGGCCGACGTGGTGGTGACGGCGCCGGGCTTCCGGATGCCGCGCATCGCCATGCAGAGGTGTTCGGCCTCGATGACGACGATGACGCCGCGGGGATCCAGCTTGCGCATCATCGCGTCGGCGATCTGACCGGTCAGGCGTTCCTGCACCTGCGGCCGTTTGGCGTACAGGTCGACCACGCGGGCGAGCTTGGACAGCCCGGTGATCCGGCCGTCCACCCCGGGGATGTAGCCGACGTGCGCGACACCGTGGAACGCCACCAGGTGGTGCTCGCACGTCGAGTACATCGGGATGTCCTTGACCAGCACCAGCTCGTCGTGCTGCTCGTCGAACGTGGTGTTGAGCACGTCGTCGGGGTTGACGTACAACCCGGCGAACATCTCCTTGTACGCCCTGGCCACCCGCGACGGAGTGTCGAGCAGACCATGCCTCTCCGGGTCCTCCCCGATGGCGATCAGCAACTCGCGAACGGCGGCCTCGGCGCGGGGTTGATCGAACTCGGGGGGGACGGTGAGCGTGGTCGGATCGATGTGCGACCGCGTCATCTGGTGGCTCCGTTCGTATCAGCCAGGGGGCGGCGGATTTTGCCGGTCGTCCGACCGGTCACCGTGATTCTGCTCGTCGTGCGGGGCGGGCGCGGGAGCGCCTCCCTGCGGGACGTGCTGCCCGGGCTGCGGGTACGGCTGATAGGGCGGGTACTGCTGCGGCGGCGGCTGCTGCCAGCCCGAGGGAGGCGGAGGCGGCGGCGGGTACCAGTAGCCCTGGGGGTGTTGACCGGGATGTTGCGGTGGCCAGCCCGGCGCGTGCCAGCCTGCGGGGGCGCCGTAGTCGGGCTGGGTGGAACCAGGCTGCGAAGGAGCACCGTGGTTGCCGTTCACCGGGGAACCGTTGCCTCCGGCACCGTTCGTGCCGTTGTGCCGCGCTGCGGCCTCGGCGGCGTGGGTGGCGGCGGCGATGGCCGCTTTGAACGCCGGCTCGGGCGTGGGCTTTGGCCACTCTTCGCCGCGTTCGATGGCGAGCTCGCCGGGTGTCTTGATCGGCGGCTTGTCCGACGGAACGCGACCACCGAAGTCGTCGAACATGGTCAGGCGCGGCCGCTTCTTCACGTCGCCGAAGATCGCCTGCAGTTCGACGCGGTGCAGCGTCTCCTTCTCCAGCAGCTCGCCGGCCAGGATGTCGAGCACGTCGCGGTACTCGGTGAGGATCTCCCACGCCTCGGTGTGCGCGGCCTCGATCAGCTTGCGCACCTCGTCGTCGATGATCTGTGCGACCTCGTGGCTGTAGTCGGCCTGGTTGCCCATGGTGCGGCCCAGGAACGGATCACCGTGCTCGGTGCCGTACTTGACCGCGCCGAGCTTGGAGCTCATGCCGTACTCGGTCACCATCGCGCGGGCGATCTTGGTGGCCTGATCGATGTCGGACACCGCGCCGGTCGTCGGCTCGCGGAACACCAGTTCCTCGGCCGCGCGACCACCCATCGCGAAGACCAGACGCGCGATCATCTCGGAGCGGGTCATCAGGCCCTTGTCGTCCTCGGGGACCGCCACGGCGTGCCCGCCGGTGCGCCCGCGAGCGAGGATGGTCACCTTGTAGATCGGCTCGATGTCCGGCATCGCCCACGCGGCGAGGGTGTGCCCGCCTTCGTGGTAGGCGGTGATCTTCTTCTCGTGCTCGCTGATGATGCGGCCCTTGCGGCGGGGTCCGCCGACGACGCGGTCCACCGCCTCCTCGAGCGCGGCGCCGGTGATGACGGTGCCGTTCTCGCGGGCGGTCAGCAGTGCGGCCTCGTTGATGACGTTGGCCAGGTCGGCGCCCGACATGCCGACGGTCCGCTTGGCGAGCCCGTCCAGGTCGGCGTCGGGCGCGATCGGCTTGCCCTGCGAGTGCACCTTCAGCACGGCACGCCGGCCGGCGATGTCCGGGTTGGACACCGGGATCTGCCGGTCGAACCGGCCGGGCCGCAGCAGCGCCGGGTCGAGGATGTCGGGCCGGTTGGTGGCGGCGATCAGGATGACGCCCTGGCGTTCGCCGAAGCCGTCCATCTCGACCAGCAGCTGGTTGAGTGTCTGTTCGCGTTCGTCGTGCCCGCCGCCGAGGCCTGCACCGCGCTGACGGCCGACGGCGTCGATCTCGTCGACGAAGATGATGCAGGGGCTGTTCTGCTTGGCCTGCTCGAACATGTCGCGGACACGCGACGCGCCAACGCCGACGAACATCTCGACGAAGTCCGAACCTGAAATCGTGAAGAACGGAACCCCCGCCTCACCGGCGACGGCCCGCGCCAGCAGCGTCTTGCCGGTGCCGGGCGGCCCGTACAGCAGGACGCCCTTGGGGATCTTGGCGCCCAGCGCCTGGTAGCGCGTCGGGTTCTGCAGGAAGTCCTTGATCTCGTAGAGCTCTTCGACCGCCTCGTCGACGCCCGCGACGTCGGCGAACGTGGTCTTGGGCAGGTCCTTGTTGAGCTGCTTGGCCTTCGACTTGCCGAAGCCGAAGCCCATCCGCCCGCCGGACTGCATTCGGGAGAACATCACGAACAAGCCGACCAGCAGCAGCAGCGGCAGCAGGTAGATCAGCAGCGAGCCGAGCACGCTGCCCTGGTTGACGACGGTGTTGGTCTTGGCGTTCTTCGCGCTCAGCGCGTCGAACAGTGCCACGGCGTAGCCCGTCGGGTACTTCGCGATGACCTTGTCGCTGTTCTCGGTGTCGCCGTTTCCGCTCTTCAGGTCGAGGCGAACCTGCTGTTCGCGGTCGTCGATCTGCGCGCTCTTGACGTTGTCGCCGTTGATCTGGGCCATCGCCACCGAGGTGTCGACGGGCTTGTAGCCGCGCGTGTCATCACTGAAGTAGAAGAAGGACCACCCGAGGAGTAAGACGACCGCAACGGCGGTCAGGGTGCGGATGACGTTCTTTCGGTTCATCGTTGTCTTCGGCCCGCGAGCGGATACGCCGGCCAGGTCCTTCCGGTACGCATAAGTAGTCAGTTCAGGCTACCGCTAGGACAACGTGGCGCAGTTCCCGACGGTGACTTGGACCCAGCCGGGACCTGAGGTGAACGTTGTCAGACTGAGACCGTGATCACACCGACCGAGCGGTTCGTCGACACCAACGGAGTCCGGTTGCGCGTCGTCGAGGCTGGTGAACGCGGCGCCCCCGTCGTGGTCCTGGCCCACGGCTTTCCCGAACTGGCATATACGTGGCGCCATCAGATCCACGCGCTGGCCAACGCGGGCTACCACGTACTGGCGCCCGACCAGCGCGGCTATGGCGGCTCGTCGAAACCCGTCGACGTCGACGCCTACACCGTGGCGGAGTTGTCGGCCGACGTCGTCGGCCTGCTCGACTCGGAACTCGGCGCAGGCGCCGACCGTGCGGTGATCGTCGGCCACGACTTCGGCGGTGTCGTGGCGTGGGGAGCTCCCCTGCTGCATCCCGAGCGCTTCAGCGGTGTCGTCGGCATCAGCTTTCCTCCGGTGCCGCGGCCCCGGATTCCGACCACCCAGGCGTTCCGGCGGATGTTCGGAGACAACTTCTTCTACATCCTCTACTTCCAGGAACCGGGGCCCGCCGACGCCGAACTCGCCGACGATCCGGCGACCACGCTGCGACGCCTGATGGCCGCGCCTCGCCCCGACGACCACGGTGCGGCGGCGCGGATGCTGGCGCCGGGACCCGAGGGCTTCGTCGCAAGGTTGCCCGAACCGGGTGACATTCCGCCGTGGCTGACGCAGGACGAGTTCGACCACTACGTCGACCGATTCACCGACAACGGATTCACCGGCCCGCTGAACTGGTACCGCTGCTTCGATCGCAACTGGGAGTTGACGGCCGACACCCCGGCGTCGTCGATCACCGTGCCCGCGCTGTTCATCGGCGGCACGACGGACCAGACGCTCGCGTACACCCCGCGCGATCGGGTCCGCGAACTGGTCACCGGTGACTACCGTGAGGTGATGCTCGACGGGGGCCACTGGCTGCCGGAGGAACGACCGGACGAGGTGAACCAGGCGCTCCTGGAGTTCCTCGGGGAATTGGAGTTGCAATGACGCGACCACTCAACTTCGGCGTGTTCATCACACCGTTCCATCCGGTCGGTCAATCCCCCACGCACGCATTGCAATACGACATGGACCGGGTCGAGGCACTGGACCGCCTCGGGTTCGACGAAGCGTGGTTCGGCGAGCACCACTCCGGCGGCTACGAGCTGATCGCCTGTCCCGAGGTGTTCATCGCCGCGGCGGCCGAGCGCACCAAGCACATCCGGCTCGGCACGGGCGTGGTGTCGCTGCCCTACCACCATCCGTTGATGGTGGCCGACCGCTGGGTGCTGCTCGATCACCTGACCCGCGGCCGGGTGATCTTCGGAACCGGACCGGGCGCACTGCCGTCGGACGCGTACATGATGGGCATCGACCCGGTAGACCAGCGACCGATGATGCAGGAGTCCCTCGAGGCCATCCTCGCGCTGTTCCGCGCCGCACCCGACGAGCGGATCAACCGGAAGACGGACTGGTTCACGTTGCGCGACGCGGCACTGCACATCCGACCCTACACCTGGCCCTACCCCGAAATATCCACGGCCGCAATGATATCCCCGTCGGGACCACGGCTGGCCGGCGCGCTTGGCACCTCACTGCTTTCGCTGTCGATGTCGATCCCTGGTGGCTACGCCGCGCTGGAGACGACCTGGGACGTCGTCGGCGAGCAGGCCGCCAAGTCGGGGCGTGCCGCACCGAACCGCGACGACTGGCGCGTGCTCGGCATCATCCATCTGGCCGACACCCGCGAGCAGGCCATCGACGACTGCACGTACGGGCTGCAGGACTTCGCCAACTACTTCGGCGCCGCGGGCTTCGTCCCGCTCAACAACGAGGTCGAGGGCAACCAGACGCCTCGGCAGTTCGTCGAAGACTATGCAAGCAAGGGCAATTGCTGCATCGGCACGCCCGCCGACGCGGTCGACCTACATCCAGGATCTGCTCGACCGGTCGGGCGGCTTCGGCACCCTGCTGCTGCTCGGCCACGACTGGGCGCCGCCCGCGGCCACCTACCACTCGTACGAATTGTTCGCGCGAGAAGTGATGCCGCACTTCAAGGGACAGCTCGCCGCACCGCACGCCTCGCACGAATGGGCCAAGGGGATGCGGGACCAACTGCTGGGCAGGGCAGGCGAGGCCATCGTCAACGCGATCACCGAACACGTCGCCGAACAAGGGGACGGCGAACAAAGGCACGGGGTCGAGCAGAGCGCGAATCTGTAGGGTGCCTGTATGCCCATCGCCGTGCGGATGCCCACCCGACTGCTCATTGCCGCCGTGGCAGGACTCGCGATCACCGGCCTCTCGGCGTGCGACGCGTCGTCGGGGCCGACGCCTGCTGCCGGCCCGGACTCCGCCGCCAGGCAGGTCACCGTCGTCGGCGCAGGGCGAGGTCCAGGGCACCCCGGACACGCTGACCACCGACGTCGTCGATGGAGTTCCTCGCGCCCGACGTCACCACGGCGATGAACCAGACCAGCGAGCGCCAGCAGGCGGTGATCGACGCGCTGGTCGGCGCGGGCATCGAGCGCAAGGACATCAGCACCACCCAGGTCGAGCCTGCAGCCGCAGTTCGGCGACGACAGCACCACGATCGCCGGCTACCGGGCGAGCAACTCGATCAACGTCAAGATCCGCGACCTCGACGCGGCGTCGCAGGCGCTCGGCGCTGATCGTCAGCACCGGCGGCAACGCCACCCGGATCAACTCGGTGAACTACTCGATCGAGGACGATTCCCAGCTGGTGCAGGACGCCCGCGCGCGGGCCTTCGACGACGCCAAGGACCGCGCCGGGCAGTACGCGCAGTTGTCCGGCCTGGAGCTCGGCAAGGTCATCTCGATCTCCGAGGTCGGCCGGTGCACCCCAGCCGCCGCAGCCCATGCCGATGCCGCGGTCGACGCCATGGCGCGCCGCCGTGCCGCTGTCGAGCCGGGCCAGCAGACCGTCGGCTTCTCGGTGACGGTGATCTGGGAGCTCGACCTAGCTAGCAGCGCCGGACCGATCTGCGACCGGGATGCCGTTCAGCACCGCGGTGCCCGACAGCGGGTCCAGCGACGCGCCGTCGTTGAGCTGGTTGACGTTCACCCCGGGCTGACCGGCGGCCACCGACTGCTTCGGTGCCGCCGCGGTCGTGACCCCAGCCGTGCGGCAGCGAGACCACGCCGCGCCGGATGGCGTCGGTGATCTCGACGGGCGCCTCCAGTTCGCCGCCCGGGCCCTTGATGTGCGCGCGTGTCCGTGACGCCGAGTTCGGCCGCGTCGTCGGGGTGGATCTGCAGCGTGCAGCGGTTCGTGCCGCCCGCCAGCGCGGGCAGGTTGTGCATCCAGCTGTTGTTCGACCGCAGGTGCCGGCGGCCGATCAGGACGAAGCCGTCGGCGCCGCCGGTCGAGCGCGGCGCGCAGCCGCGCCACGTCGGCGACGAGCTGCTCGGGGGCGAGTTCGACCTTGCCCGACGGCGTGCGCAGCACCTCGGGCAGCCGCGGCTGCAGCGGCCCGAAGTCGATGCCGTGCGGCGCGGCCTTGAGCCGCTTCAGCGTCAGCCCGTCGGGTTTGGCGCCGAACGCGTCGCCGTACGGCCCCAGCCGCAGCATCATGTCGAGCCGGCGCTCGTAGCCCGCGTCCGTGCGGCGAGCATCGCGGTCAGCTCGTCGACCGCGCGGCCGGCCACCGGCGAATCGGGATCGGCGGTCTCCTTGGCCAACGTCGTCGGCGATGACCTGTTCGTCGACCAGCGCGGGATCGCGCGTACGGCCCGAGCCCGTAGAGGATCAACGCGAGGCGCGACAGGATCTCCGGCTCGTCGGGACGGCCGTCGGCCAGCGGCAGCGCCGGCGGCGAGTAGCGGGCGTTGTTGCGCACCGACGCGTTGCCGAGCGCGAAGTCGAAGTGCGCGCTCTGCGACGGCGGCGGCGGCGGCAGGATGACGTCGGCGTGCCGGGTGGTCTCGTTGAGATACGGGTCGACGCTGAGCATGAAGCCGACGCCGTCGAGCGCGCGGCTGAGCCGGTCGCCGTCCGGGGCGGACAGCACCGGATTGCCCGCGATGGTGATCACCGCCTTGACCTGACCCTCGCCGGCGCGTCTCGATCTCCTCGGCGCAGCGCCGCGGCGGGAAGCTCGGAGAGCACCTCGGGGTGGCCGGAGACCCGGCTGTGCCAGCGCCCGGTGCGGAAGCCCCGGCCCGGCTTGGGCGGACGGGGCGCGGGCGCCACCGGCGACTGCGGGAACATCGCGCCGCCGGGCCGGTCCAGGTTGCCGGTCAGGACGTTGATGACGTCGACCAGCCAGCTGCCGATGGTGCCGAATTCGACGGTGGACGTGCCGATCCGGCCGTACACCGCGGCCGACGGGCGCGCCGGCGATCTCGCGGGCGAGGTCGCGGATCTCCTCGGCGGCGACCCCGCAGTGGCCGGCGACGGCCTCCGGTGCGAAATCCGTTGGCCAGTGCCCGCACGTCGTCGACGCCGGTGACGTGGCTCGGCCAAGTCGCCCGAGGTCGACCAGCCCCTCGTCGAACAGCGCGTGCACGACGGCGAACAGCAGCGCGGCGTCGGTGCCGGGCCGCGGCGCGATGTGGCGATCGGCCAGTTCGGCCGTGCGGGTGCGGGCGGGATCGATGACGACCAGCCGGCCGCCGCGCTTGCGCAGCGCCTTGAGCTTGCCGCCGAAGTCGGCGGCGGTGGCCAGACTGCCGTTGGACACCAACGGGTTCGCGCCGATGACGACGAGGTGATCGGTGCGGTCGAGATCGGGCACGGTGAACGCGATCGGGTTGCCGAACATGAAGCCCAGCGCGACGTGCTTGGGCATCTGGTCCAGCGTGCTCGCCGAGTACACCTGATGGGTGCCGAGCCCGCGGATGATCAGCGGCGCGTACAGCGCACCCGGCGATGGTGTGGGCGTTCGGATTGCCGACGTAGACCGCCGACCGACGCCCCGCCGCTGTCGCGCGACGACGGCGCCAAGACCGTCGGCGACGGCCTCGAACGCCTCGTCCCAGCTCGACCTCGACCAGCTCGCCGTCGCGCGCGGACCAGCGGCGCTGTCAGCCGGTCGGGGTCGTTGTCGAGCTCGGCGAAGCTGGCGCCCTTGGGGCAGATGAAGCCTGCGCTGAAGACGTCGTCGTGGTCGCCGCGGGCGCCGGTGACCCGGCCGTCGTCGATCTCGAGCGTCAGCCCGCAGGTGGCTTCGCAGAATGGGCAGATTCGCAGCGCCGTCTGGGTGTCGCGTCATGTCGCAGTTCCTTCCGTGACGGCCAACCTCCGGGGCAGCGGGGTCAGCCCTGCTCGTACACCTTGGGGTCGAGCGTGCCGATGTAGGGCAGGTCGCGGTAGCGCTCGGCGTAGTCCAGGCCGTAGCCGACGACGAACTCGTTGGGGATGTCGAAGCCGATGTAGGTCGATGTCGAGGTCGACGCGGACGGCGTCGGGCTTGCGCAGCAACGTGCACACCTTCAGCGACCGGGGACGGCGCGTGGCGAGGTTGCGCAGCAGCCACTTCAGCGTCAGGCCGGAGTCGACGATGTCCTCGACGATCAGCACGTCGCGGTCGTTGATGTCGCGGTCGAGGTCCTTGAGGATGCGCACCACGCCCGACGACGACGTCGACGACCCGTAGGAGCTGACGGCCATGAACTCGAGCTGAGTGGGCAGCGGGATCGCCCGGGCCAGATCGGTGACGAACATGACGGCGCCCTTGAGCACCGTCACCAGCAGCAGGTCCTGCCCGTTCTCGGCGACCGCGTCGCGGTAGTCGTCGGCGATGAGTTCACGCCGAGCTCGGCGGTGCGGGCCTGGATCTCGCTCTCGGACAGCAGCACCGACTTGATGTCACCCGGGTACAGCTCGGCGGCTGAATGCGCAGGCACGGCAACAGCGTGCCACGTTCGCGCGTCTGCGACCAATGCGGATCTCGAACCGGCTCGCTCAGACCGGTTCGCGGTACAGTGATCAGCACGCCGTCGCGGCGGCCCGCGAACAGCCGCTCGTTGCGCAGCGGGGACCCGACCGCGACGCCGCCCTGCCCCCGCCAGTCGGTGACCAGCGCGTCGACGGCCCGGATCTGGTTGTCGGTGAGGTCGCACGCCCCGCCGGCCAGCAGCCAGCCCCGGATCACCCGGCGCCGGACCGCGGCGGGCAGCTCGGACAGCGCGCCGGCGTCGAGTCCGTCGCCGTCGCCACCGCCGGCGCGGCGCCGGCGGCCAGGTCGTCGAGGGTGTCGGTGTCCTCGCGCAGCGCGGCGGCGGTGCGGGCCAGCGCCTCGGCCACCCCGCCGCCGAGCACGTCCTCCAGCAGCGGCAGCACCTCGGCGCGCAGCCGCACCCGGGTGAACCGGCGATCGGCGTTGTGCGGGTCCTGCCACGGCGTCAGACCCAGCTCCGCGCACGCCGCACGGGTGACGGCGCGGCGCACGCCGAGCAGCGGCCGGCACCACGGCGGATCGTACGGCCGCATGCCGGCGATCGACCGGGAGCCCGAGCCGCGGCCCAGCCCGAGCAGCACCGTCTCGGCCTGATCGTCGAGCGTGTGCGCGAGCAGCACCGGCGCGCCGTCGCGCGCGGCGTCCAGCGCCGCGTAGCGCGCCGTGCGGGCGGCCGCCTCGGGACCGCCCGCGCGAGCCGACGTCGACGCGAAGCACCTGGGCGGCAACGCAACCCATGGCCAGCGCCTGATCGCGGGCGGTCGGCCGCGACGTGCGCCGATTCGGCCTGCAGCCCGTGGTCGACGATCAGCGCCGTGGTGGGACGCAGCCGTGCGGCGACCGCGGTCAGCGCCAGCGAGTCGGCGCCGCCGGACAGCGCGACGCACCACCGGTCGCCGTCGGTCAGGTGGCGCACGGCGAACTCGGCGACCGCCGCTGCGCAGCGTCGGCTACAGAACCCGGTCGATCCATCGTTGCGGTTCGTCGACTTCGGTTGGCAGCGGCAGGGTTTCGGGGCTCGTCCAGACGGTGTTGAACCGCGCCATGCCCGACCGGTCGACACGACGTGGTCGACGAACGCCTTGCCGCGGGTGTACTGGCTGATCTTGGCGTCGAAGCCGAGCAGCGCCCGCATGACGCGCTGCAGCGGTGGCTGCTTGCGTCCGCGCCGCTCGTCGAACCGGCGCCGGATGGTGGCCACCGACGGCACCACCGCGGGCCCGACGGCGTCCATCACGTGATCGGCGTGCCCCTCGAGCAGCGTGCCCAGCACCAGCAGCTGGTCGAGCGCCTTGCGCTGCGGCTCGGACTGGATGGCCCGCAGAATGCCGAGCACGCCTTCGGAATTCGGTTCGGCGGACCGTTTTCGGTGCCGTTGCGCCGGCTGCGGACGAACTCGCCGAGCCGGCCGACGACCTGCGCCGACGTCCTGGTCCGCTTCGTCGGTGAGCACGGCGAGCGCATCGGGCCATGTGGTCGGCCAGCCATGGGTTGGCCGGAACTGCACCCGGTGGGTCACCTCGTGCAGGCAGACCCACAGCCGGAAGTCGGCTGGCGAGACGCGCAGTTGCCGCTCGACCGCGATCATGTTGGGGTACACCAGCAGCAGCTCGCCCGCCGTTCGCCGGCGAACGGGTCGTACTGCCCGAGGATGCCCGACGAGATGAACGCCAGCACCGCTCCGGTCTGCGCGCCGGTGATGCGGCCGCTGAGGAAGCCACTCGACTTGACCGTCGGTCGCCGCCGGTCATCACGCGCATCGATTCCGTTGCGGCACGCACCCATTCGCCGCGGTCGATGATGCGGGCGTCGGCGACGTCGGCGCCCTCGTTGAGCCCGGTGACGTCGCGCACCGGCAGTTCGGCGCTGCGGGACGGATTCCGCCAGTTGCTCGATGGCCTGGCGCGCGGGTGTACTCGGTGGCGGGCGGGGCCGGCCGGACCAGCTTGGTGCCGACGGTGGCGGCGAAGTCCCAGTCGACGGTGCGCCCGACGGTCGGGGTGTCGCGCCGCGCTCACGAGCCGCACCCGCACGAGCGCAGCGTCGCGGCCAGCGCGTCGATCGCGGTGCGCCCGGTCGGCCCGGCGTTGTTGGACATCAGCGCGAACGTCAGCACCCGGCCGCTGGCATCGGTGACGATGCCGGCCAGCGCATTGGTTCCGGTCAGCGATCCGGTCTTGGCGCGCAGGAATCCCGCGGCGGCCTTGCCTGCGTCGGTGTCGAGGTAGCGGTTGGACAGCGTGCCGCTGCCACCGGCGATCGGCAGCAGGTCCACCAGCGGCCGCAGCTTGGGGGTTGTCCCCGCCCGCGGCGGCGTTGACCACTTCGTCGAGCGTCTCGGCGGTGAGCCGGTCGTCCACGGACAGCCCGCTGGAGTCGATCAGCGTCGCACCGTCGGTGTCGATACCGGCGCGGTCGAGCTGGCCGAGCACGGCCCGCACCGCGCCGCTGAAGCTCTGCGGCAGGTTCACCTTGGCGGCGACCTCCCGCCCGATCGACTCGGCCATCACGTTGTCCGAGTTGTTCATCATCTCCCGCAGCCGCTCGATCAGCGGCGGCGACTGCACCGAGGCGACCTCCTTGGCTCCGGCCACGGGTGACCGCAGGAAGGTGACGGACTGCGCCGGGTCCACGGCGAACGCCGCTGCCAGGGCGCGGCCCGCGTCGAGCGCGGGCGTCGTGGAGCGCCGCGAGTCGACGCTGACCGGCTGGGTGCGGCCGCCGTCGAGCATCACCGACTCCATCGGGGCGATGTCGCCGTTCTGAATGTCCAGCGGATCCCAGCCCGGCGCCATGGTCGGCCCGCTGAAGGCGCTGCGCGTCGACCTGGACGGCGGTGACGGCGAGCCCGCTCGCGGCGGACCTGGTCGGCGAGGTCGCTGATCCGCGCGGCGTCCCGGTACCAGCGTCGGGGTGGCTGGCGGCGCCGCCGACAGCGTCGGGTCGCCGCCGCCCTTGAGGATGACCAGCCCGGGCGTGTCGGGGTCGGTGAGCACGCTGGTGGTCAGGCGTGCGTCGCGGTCGAGGGCCAGCAGCGCGGCCGCGGTGGTGAGCACCTTGTTGGTCGACGCCGGCTGCATCGGCATGTCGGCGCCCTGCGCCCACAGCTGCGCGCCGGTGATCGCGTCGGTGATGCGGCCGGTGAGCACGCCGAGGTTCGGATCGGCCACGAACGGGCGCGAGGGTGGCGGCGAGCCGGTCGGGCGTCGGCTTCGGCGCGGTGTCGGCCAGCGGGGTGACGCCGGGCGCGGCGGACGCCGCGGCGGGCTGGGGTTTGACGGCCTGGGCTTCGCTGGTGGACCGGCCGCCGGAGGTGAAGACGGCCGCCTACGGCGACCACTACGGCGACGATCGCCAGCACCGCAACGCCGATCGACCACGTGCGTGGATCGACGCCACCGAGTGGGCCGCATGAGTCTCCTGGGTCGACGGGCTGACGGGCGGGCCCGCATGGAGCCCCCATTAGGGAAGCGTATCGCTCGTTTATGGTTGACCCGCGTCGTCACCCGACGACCCCTATGCCCAGCAGATATGAAGGAGCCGCGGCGGTGGAGTTCGACGTCGTCATCGAGATCCCTAAGGGTTCGCGCAACAAGTACGAGGTGGACCACGAGACCGGCCGGGTCAAACTCGACCGCTACCTCTACACGTCGATGGGCTATCCCGCCGACTACGGGTTCATCGAGAACACCCTCGGCGAGGACGGCGACCCGCTGGACGCGCTGGTGCTGCTGCCGGAGTCGGTCTTCCCCGGCGCCATCGTCGAGGCGCGCCCCGTCGCGATGTTCCAGATGACCGACGAGGCCGGCGGCGACGACAAGGTGCTCTGCGTGCCTGCGGGCGACCGCGCTGGGATCACATCCAGGACCTCGGCGACGTGTCGACGTTCGAGCTCGAGGCCATCAAGCACTTCTTCGTGCACTACAAGGACCTGGAGCCGGGCAAGTACGTCAAGGCCGCCGACTGGGCGGGCCGCGCGGAGGCCGAGGCCGAGGTGCTGCGGTCGATCGAACGGTTCAAGACCACGGGGCACTGATACGGTCTATTTGCACCGCTGTAACACGCGGTAACGCGCGTCGTGGCTTCAGGCTTCGATCATGGCGTTGTGCTGCTGCATCAGGGGATCGGGCTCGACGCGTTCAACGCGTGCCCGAACGCAAGGCGGTGCATGCGCTCTACGAGTGCTGCAACAGCGTCGTCGCTGGCCCGTGACCTGGCCCGCGGCCGCGCCTACGACGACCACGACGGCCTTGTTCCGCCGCGCCGACGCGCTGCTGTTCGCGCTGCCCGAGGCCACCGATCGACCAGATCCTGGAGGCCTGCCCGCACGTCGGACGCCGGCCGCGCAGCGCGAAGTCGCAGGCCGAGCAGTGCTCGGTGTGGGACGACGACGCCGAGGTGATGGCCGGCTGGCCGAAGCGGCCAGCGGCTACCTGGACAAGTTCGGCTTCGGGTTCGTGATGTGCGTCGGCGGCCTTGGCGCCGCGGACGTGCTTGGCCACGGTGACCGACCGCATGCACAACGACGACGAGACCGAGCGCAAGGTGGTCCGCAACGAGCTCGCCAAGATCAACCGGACCCGGCTGGAGCGCATGCTGGGACCCGAGGGCGGCTACCACAACTGGTGAAGTGCCAGGCTCGCTCTAGGCTCGTCTGAGTGACGACCACCCCTTCGGAGAAGAACCGCGCGCACTCGCACTTCCTTTCGCTGCCCGATCTGGCGGCCCGCTCGGCGGGTGGCGCGGTGCGTGTGGGCCAACGACGATCTGTTCGCCGAGAAGGAGAACCTGATCAAGCCCGGCGCCGCCGAATTCCGGCCCGCCACCTTCGGGCACAAGGGCCAGGTGTACGACGGCTGGGAGACCCGGCGCCGACGCGGGGCGACCGGCGACGCGCGCGACTCGGCGATCGTCCGGCTCGGCGTGCCGGGCATCGTGCGCGGCGTGGTGGTCGACACCGCCTGGTTCACCGGCAACTACCCACCGGAGATCTCGGTCGAAGCCGCCTATCTCCAGGTCATCCGTCGGTCGAGGAGCTGGTCGACAAGGCCCAGTGGACGACGATCGTCGAGCGCAGTTCGGTCAACGGCGACACCCGCAACCCGTTCAAGGTCGACTCCGACCGGCGCTGGTCGCACGTCCGGTTGTCGATGTATCCCGACGGCGGCATCGCCCGGTTCCGCGTGCACGGCGAGGGTCTGCTGGACCCGCGGTTCGCCGACGGGCTGCCGCTGGACCTGGCCGGCACTGGAGAACGGTGGCCGAATCACGGCCTGCTCCAACATGTTCTACGGCTCACCGAACAACCTGCTGCTGCCGGGAACTGCCCGCACGATGGGTGAGGGCTGGGAGACGTCGCGACGGCGCGACACCGGAAACGACTGGGTGCAGGTGCATTTGGCGAGCCAGGGGTTGCTGAACGCCGCCGAGTTCGACACGTCCTACTTCATCGGCAACGCGCCTGGCACGGCGCGCCTGTCCGGGCGCGACGGCGACGGCGACTGGTTCGAGCTGCTGCCGACGACGGAGTTGCAGCCCGACACCCGGCACCGGTTCCTGATCGACGACGACCGCCCCGTCACCGAGGCCCGGCTCGACATCCACCCCGACGGCGGCATGGCGCGGCTGCGCCTGTTCGGCACGCTCACGCCGGAGGGCCTGCGCCGCATCCAGGAGAACTGGGACGCCAGCGGCGCTTGAAGTTGCATGATGGCCCGATGACCGACGACGTTTTTGGACACTGCGACGCCCGCTTCGCCAAGGTCGCCGACGCGCTAGGCCGGGCGATCGCCGACGGCGAGGAGGTCGGCGCCGCCATCGCGATCGACATCGACGGTGAATCCGTCGTCGACATCTGGGGTGGGTACGCCGACGCCGCCAGGACCACGCCCTGGACCGAGCACACCATCGTCAACGTGTGGTCGTCGACCAAGACGATCACCGCACTGGCCGGCTTGATGCTGATCGATCGCGGCCTGATCGAGCCGACCACCCGGGTCGCAAGCGTCTGGCCCGAGTTCGGTGCGAACGGCAAGGAGCGCCGTCGAATTTCGCCATCTTCTCTCCCACACCTCGGGAGTGTCCGGATGGGACCAGCCGGTCGTCGTCGACGACCTCTTCGACTGGGAGAAGTCGACGGCCGCGCTCGCCGCCCAGGCGCCGTGGTGGGAACCAGGTACCGCGTCCGGTTACCACGCGATCACCTACGGCCACCTGATCGGTGAGGTACTGCGCCGAGTCACGGGCCTGTCACTCAAGCAGTTCGTCGCGCGACGAGATCGCGGGACCGCTTGGCGCGGACTTCCAGATCGGCGCCTCGCCCGAGCGACTCGGCGCGCATCGCCGAGATCATCGCTCGCCACTGATCCATTCGAGGGCATCCCGCCCATGGATCAGTGGCCCGAGCCGATGCTGAAGACGTTCACCGGTCCCGCCCCGGATCCCTTGGTGGCCAACAGCCCGCGAGTGGCGAGCGGCCGACATGGGCGCCGTCAACGGTCACACCAATGCGCGGGCGCTGGCGCGGATCCTGTCGGCGATCTCGTTGGGCGGCACGGTCGATGGCGTTCGCTTGTTGCGTCCGGAGACCATCGAGAAGATCTTCGAGGTGCAGTGCGAGGGACCCGATCTGGTGCTCGCGCTGCACCCCATCAAGTGGGGCCTCGGATTCGGCTTGCCGCAGCCGCAGACCTTCCCTACATCCCCGACGAGAAGGTCTGCTTCTGGGGCGGCTGGGGCGGCTCGTGGGAGACGATGAACCCCGACCGTCGCATGACGACGGCTTACGTCATGAACAAGATGGGCGCGGGCATCGAGGGGTCGGAGCGGACCGCGCGTTACACCACGCTGATCTACGAGGCGCTTTCCTGACCGACGATGACCGGCGCCAGCTTCGGATCGTGCGGGACGGCCACCTTCTTGGCGCGCATCTTCTTCGCGTACTTCATCCCCGGCTTCTCGATGCCGTAGTAGGTGACGGTCGCCGCGAGGATCGTCACGGATAGCAGGACCACGATGTTGCGCAGCATTCCTGGCAGGTCGTCGCCCGCCATCCAGCCCATCCTGCCCAGCAGGAGCAGCAACGGGAAGTGCCAGAGATACGCCGACAGTGAGACCTCGCCGACGTAGCGAATCGGACGGGCGTCGAGCCACACCGCCAGCTTGGTCTTCTCCCCGCGCCCGAGCGGGGCGACGATCACGAGGATCATCAGCGCGGCGACGACGCTGACGCCCGCGGTCGCGAACTGGTTGGCGACGACGAGCAGCACACCCGACACCAGGAACACCGGGAAGATCGCCAGCGCGCAGATCATCCGTACCCGCCTGCTGATGCGTTCCGAGAGCGCGCGGTGCTCGAGCGCCACGAAGACGATGGCGGCGAACATGCCGAGCGCGAAGTTGTCGGCGTTGGTGAGGAAGCTCTTGGTGAACACCGCGGCCCAGTTCGGCCCCCAGTTCAGCAGCATGAAGTCGGTGGTGCCCGAGAACGAGAACACCAGAGGGGTCAGCGCCCGGCCCACCAGCCCGATCACCAGCAGGATCAGCGGCGCCAGAGCGGCCAGCAGGAACGGATTCCTCGTCGAGCGCTTGCGCAGCCTGAACAGCAGGAAGCCGAGCAGCGGCAGCGACGCGTAGAAGGCGTATTCCAGCGTCAGCGACCAGGACGGGTTGATGCCCGTCTGGATGTAGGCGGGGAAGTAGGTCTGCACCAGAAAGAGGTTGGCGATCAGCTCGCCCGGGTCGGTGATCATTCCGGTGCCGGAGTCGGTGCCAACGGGCTGCACGGCGGGGTTTTGGACGTATGCCACCCGCAGCACGAAGTTCACGATCAGAAAGATCACCAAATAGACCGGAATGATCCTGGCCAGTCGGTGCACGACGTAATCCTTGACGTCGGGCATCTTCCCCGACTGTGCGTTCTTCGACGAGATTGCGGACGTACGGAAGAAACAACAGAAAGCCACTCAGT
This sequence comes from uncultured Actinomycetota bacterium, assembly GCA_963849055.1. Taxonomy (GTDB): domain Bacteria; phylum Actinomycetota; class Actinomycetes; order Mycobacteriales; family Mycobacteriaceae; genus Mycobacterium. Next base: position 137,334 of record CAWKFI010000004.1, on the reverse strand, counting down.
ACGAAGAAGTACACCAGTGAGAACCCGAAGAGACTGGTCTGCCAGGTCGCCGCCGTCTTCGGCGAATAATGCGTCGTCACGTGTGTGACGGCTATGCACAGGCACAGCAATCCACGCACGCCGTCCAGTCCGATGATTCGCACCCGTTTGCGACGGGCGGGAATGGCCGGCTCTTGCGCTGCCGCCGCGACGGAACTGGTTGCTTCCTGGGTCATACGCACTGGTCCCTCTACGTGTTGATGTCGTGCCCGGCAAGCAGCATCGCTTTGCCGGAGCATCACCCGTCCGCTGGCTGTCGGACCCATGGCAACATCGTTGATTCTGTCGCCAATGGTCGCGCATTTCCTTGCGAACGCCAAATTATCAGCACTTCGTACGCTTCTGATATCGAATTGAGTTCAACGCGGAAGAAAAGTTGCTGCGTGACGTGAATGTGGTCGGCGGAAATTCGCGCGGCAAACTAGCCCCGGACATTGGCGTCAAGATCGATTTTCGCGCACGCCGAATGGAAATTCTGGCTATGTGGGAGCGGCTGCCACAATCGAGACCATAGTGGCACTATCGCGTGATCTTGGATGGCTGGCTAATAATTGGCGAGACGGTGGCGGCCGGGCAGCTCACTCGCGACATGGCGCTCGGGGTGAGGTCGGCTTCGATCCTCGACGGGAGTTGCTGCCGACAATCCCCGGTCAGCGGGCGACGACGTTGCGCAATGCTTCGCCGCGGGCGAGCCTGCCGATGTTGGCCGCGATGTCGTCGACCCGGCCGGTGAAGGTGTCCGAGGTGACTCCCGACGAGTGCGGCGTCATCAGAACGTTCGCCAGTTCGCTGAACGGCAGCGTGGCTGGGGCGCTCGTCTCGCCGGGGCCGGTCGGGTAGCGGTACCAGACGTCGATGGCGGCGGAACGGATGTCGCCGTTGCGCAGCGCGTCGAACAGCGCGCGTTCGTCGACGAGGGGACCGCGGCCGACGTTGATCAGCACGCCGTCGGGCCCGAGCGCCCGAAGCTGTTCGGCGCCGATCATGCCCTCGGTCGCGGGGCTCAGCGGCGCGGACAGCACCAGGACGTCCGACTCGCGCAGGAGCGCGTCGAGCTGGGTGACGTCGCCGGCCCAGGACAGGCCGTGCGCGGCGGCGTCCACCCGGCCCGATCCGGTGACGGCGGCGCCGGTGGAGCCGAACGCCCGGAACAGCTCCCAGGTGCACTGGCCGATGTGGCCGAATCCGACGAAGCCGACGCGGGTGTCCCGCAGGGTCTTCGGCTGCTCGATGGCGTCGTCGTACACCGGCGTCGCCCATACGTCGCGGCGCAGCGACCGGTCCTGGGCCAGGAAGTTGCGCCGCAGCACGATCGCGGACGCCAGCACGTACTCGGCGATCGACCGCTCGTGGTGAAAGGTGTTGGCCACCAGCACGTCGGCGGGCAGCGCGTCGAAGTCGATGCGGTCGGTGCCTGCGCCCGCCACGTGGACGAGTCGCAGCTTCTCGGCGACGCCGGCCATCTCGGCGGTGAATCGACCGCCGACGTACACCTCGGCGTCGCGCAGGTCGTCGAGCACGGTCGAGGGTTCCGAACCGACGCGCCAGACGACGTCGGCATCGGCAGGCAGGGCGGCTTCGAACCGCGCGCGGTGCGGTACCACGTTGCGGTCGACGACGATGATCTTCAAATGCGTCAGTTCCGTTGCAGCGCAGGGCGTTTGCCGTCGAACGTCCAGCCGGGGATCAGGTACTGCATCGCGACGGCATCGTCGCGGACGCCCAGCCCCTCGGCGAGGTAGAGCTCGTGGGCGGCTGCCACCGCGTCCTCGTCGAGTTCGACGCCGAGGCCCGGCTCGTCGGGGACGTCGAGGTAGCCGTCGACGATCTGGTACGGCCGCTTGGTGATGCGCTGACCGTCCTGCCAGATCCAGTGGGTGTCGATCGCGGTGATGGCGCCGGGTGCGGCGGCGGCGACGTGGGTGAACATCGCCAGTGAGACGTCGAAGTGGTTGTTGGAGTGCGAGCCCCACGTCAGGCCCCACGCGTCGCACAGCTGGGCGACGCGCACCGATCCGCTCATCGTCCAGAAGTGCGGGTCGGCGAGCGGGATGTCGACGGCGCCGGCGCGGATCGCGTGGCCGAGCTCGCGCCAGTCGGTGGCGATCATGTTGGTGGCGGTCGGCAGCCCGGTGGCCCGCTTGAACTCCGCCATCACCTCGCGGCCGGAGAAGCGGCCCTCGGGGCCGACGGGATCCTCCGCGTAGGCGAGCACGCCCGCCAGTTCGCGGCACGTCGTGATCGCGTCGGCGAGCAACCATCCGCCGTTGGGGTCCAACGTGATTCGGGCATCGGGGAATCGGTCGGCCAACGCGATGACGGCCTTGGCCTCGTCAGGGGCGGGGAGCACGCCGCCCTTGAGCTTGAAGTCCCGGAAGCCGTAGCGTTCCCGCGCGGCCTCGGCCAGCCGCACGACGGCCTCGGGGGTGAGCGCCTCCTCGTGCCGGATGCGCATCCACTCGTCGGCGTCCTGCGCCTCGTCGGCCGCGGAGCGGTAGGCCAGGTCGGTCTTGGTGCGGTCGCCGACGAAGAAGAGGTAGCCGAGCGCCTGCACCCGGTCCCGTTGCCGTCCGTCGCCGAGCAGTGCCGCGACCGGGACGCCGAGGTGCTTGCCGAGCAGGTCGAGGAGTGCCGACTCCACCGCGGTGACGGCGTGCACGGTGACGCGCAGGTCGAACGTCTGGGCGCCACGGCCGCCGGCGTCGCGGTCGGCGAACGCGCGCCGCATGTCGGCCAGCACGGCGTGGTAGGCGCCGATGCCGCGGCCTTCGACTATTCGAGCGGGCCTCCTCGAGGGTGCGCTGGATGGGCGCGCCACCCGGCACCTCGCCGACGCCGGTGTTGCCGTCGGAGTCCTTGAGGATCACCAGGTTTCGGGTGAAGAACGGTCCGTGCGCGCCGCTCAGGTTCAGCAGCATGTCGTCGTGTCCGGCGATCGGGATCACCCGCATCTCCGTGACGACCGGGACGCGACTCGCAAGGCTCCTCGCAGACTCATGGCATCAGCCTACGAACGCTTGCTGATGCGGTCCAACACTGAAATCGCATGGATTGATCCACCGAACGCATCGGCGAGCTGGCGCGGGGAGTCACTGCGCAAACCACTTGTCGCCGTTCGCGACGGGCCGCAGCACCCGGCTTACCTTGTCCCCCACGCTGCGCAGCGCCTCCACGACCTCGCGTTCGCGCTCGGGCGTCAACCGCGCGATCGGAATGGATGCGCTGATCGCGTCCTGGGCGGGACGGGCATACCGCAGTGCGACGGCGAAACACCGCAGACCGGCGGTGTTCTCCTCGTCGTCGCTGCGTAGCCGCGGACGCGCGCGGTTTCGAGTGCCTCCTCCAACGCGGCGCGGTCGGTGAGGGTGTGCGGGGTGAGCGCGGTCAGTTCGTCGGGAATGTGGAGGTCGCGGTCGGCGCCGAACCGCTCGGCCAGCAGCGCCTTGCCCAGCGCGGTGGTGTAAGCGGGCAGACGCCGGCCGACCCGGCTGGTGACGCGTTGATACTGCCGCGACTCCCTGGTGGCCAGGTAGACCACGTCGGGCCCGTCCAGCCTGCCGACGTGGAACGTCTCGTCGAGCTGCTGCCGCAGATCCTCGAGGAACGGCGTGATCATCGGCAGGTACGGGTCGCTGTCCAGGTAGCTCGTTCCGACCAGCAGCGCGCGGATGCCGATCCCGTACAGCGTCCCGGAGTCATCGGCACGCACCCAGCCCTGCGCCATCAGTGTCCGCAACAGCGCGTGCGCGCTGCTGCGCGGCATGTCGAGCGCCTCGCTGATCTCGCGGATGCGCGCAGGCCGGTCCTGTCGACCGGCGAGGTACTCGAGCAGCGCGACGGTGCGAACGGCCGACTTCACCTTGCGCACGGCGACATCCGACGACGGCGTGGGTTCGGGCGTCACAGCAGCCCCGCCTGCTGGGCGACGAGCACGGCAGCGCCTGCGGCGGAGACGCCGATCGCGGTCCACCGCTGACGCTGGGGGTTGAGCAGTCGATTGGCGAACCGGGACAACGCATATCCGGCGATCGCAGCGGGCACCAGCACCGCGAATGCGCGCAGGGTGTGCATGTCGACCGCACCGGTCAACGTCAGCATGCCGAGCGACATCAACGACCCGATCAGGAAGAAGCCGCTCATCGTGCCACGCAGTTGCGCACCGCTGTTGCGCTGCCACACCAGGGCCATCGGCGGCCCGCCGATGGAGGTCGCCGTGCCCAGGACGCCGGAGGTGGCTCCGGCCAGCACGAGGTTGCGTCGATGCGGCACGGGGATCCAGCCGAAGCTCGTCACCGCCACACCGACCAGCACCACTGCGGCGATCAGGATCGCCAGTGCGCGTTCGGGTATCGCCGTCAACAGCAGAGCACCCGCGATGGTTCCCGGCACCCGTCCGACCAGTGCCCAGCCGGTGCCGGACACGTCGATCGCGGTGCGCTCGCGAATCACCACCAGCAGGGTGAGCAGGGCGGCCAGCATGATCAGCGTGCCCGGGATGAGCGCGGGGTCGACGACTGCGACGACGGGTGCGGCGAGCATGCCCATGCCGAAGCCGATCGACGCCTGCAGGCACGACGCGAACAGGATCGCCACCGCGATGATCGAGTAGTCGACGACACTCACGCGCTGTGGGACAACGCGGATTGCTCGTCGAGCAACGGATGGTGACACTCCGCGCTGTGGCCTGCGACCTGCAGGTCGAGCGCGACGGGCGGCCGCTCCTTGGCGCAGACGTCGGTGGCCCGATGGCACCTGGTCCGGAACCGGCAACCCGACGGCGGGTCGAGCGGCGAGGGCACCTCGCCCTTGAGCAGGATCCGCTCGCCGCGCTGCGCCGCGTCCAGCTTGGGCGCCGCCGACATCAGCGCCGCGGTGTACGGATGGTTGGGCCGGTCGAAAACCGCTTCGGTTGGCCCGGTTTCGATGATGCGACCGAGGTACATCACGGCGACCCGGTCCGCGACGTGGTGCACCACCGACAGGTCGTGGGAGATGAACACGTACGAGATCTGCAGCTGCTTCTGCAGGTCGTTGAGCAGGTTGAGCACCTGCGCCTGCACCGAGAGGTCCAGGGCCGAGACGGGCTCGTCGCAGATGATGACGTCGGGGTCGAGCGCGAGCGCCCTGGCGATGCCGATGCGTTGACGTTGGCCGCCGGAGAATTCCTGCGGGTACTTGTCAAAGGCCTTCGCGCCGAGACCGACGAGGTCCAGCAGTCCCCGCACCCGCATGTCGCGGTCGCGCTTCGACGGATGCAGCGACTTGTGGGTGCGCCACGGCTCGGCGATGATGTCGCCCGCGGTCATCCGCGAGTTCAGCGAGGCGTACGGGTCCTGGAACACCATCTGGACGCGGCGCCGGAACTTGAGCAGATCCTTGCCGCGCAGGCTGAACGGGTCGGTGCCGTCGAAGCGGATGGTGCCGGAGTCGGGGCGTTCGAGCATCAGCAGCGTGCGGGCCAACGTCGACTTGCCGCAGCCGGATTCACCGACCAGGCCGAGGGTCTCGCCGCGGCCCAACTCGAGGTTGATGCCGTCGAGGGCGCACAAGCTTGGCCTTGCCGCCGCGCTCACCGGGCACCCGGAACGACTTGCGCAGATCGCGGACGGTGAGCAGCGGATCAGTTGCCTTTGGATCAGACATTCTTAACCTCCTCGGGGAAGTGGCACGCGGACTTCCGTGCGGCGCCGACGGTTTGGAGGGCCGGGCGGGTGGTGCGGCAGATCTCGCGGGCCAGCGGGCAGCGCGCCTGGTACACACAGCCTTCGGGGATCGACTGCAGGTCCGGTGGCGATCCGCCGATCGACTTGAGTTCCGCGCCGCGTTCGGCGTTCACCGGCACCGAGTTCAGCAGGCCCTTGGTGTAGGGGTGTTTCGGGTCGGCGAATACCTCGGCGACCGAACCGGTTTCGACGATGTTGCCCGCGTACATCACCGCGACGCGGTCGGCTTCCTCGGCGACGAGCGCCAGGTCGTGGGTGATAAGTACGAGCGCCATCTGGTATTCGGCACGGAGGTCCCGCAGCAGCGCCATGATCTGCGCCTGCACGGTCACGTCCAGCGCGGTGGTGGGCTCGTCGGCGATCAGCACGCGGGGGTTCAGCGCGACGGCCATCGCGATGAGCAGCCGCTGGCGCATGCCTCCCGAGAATTGGTGGGGGTAGGAGTTCATCCGCGACTCCGGCTGCGGAATCCCCACCCGCGCCATCAGTTCGACGGCCTTGCGCTTGGCTTCCTTGGCCTTCATGCCGTGGTGGATGCGGAACGGCTCCGCGAGCTGGGTACCGACGGTGTACAGCGGGTTCAGCGCGGTGAGCGCGTCCTGGAAGACGATGGCCAGCTCGGTACCTGCCAGCTTGCGCCGCGTCTTGCGGTCCACGGAGAGGATGTCCTTGTCGGCCAGCATCGCCGTCCCGGCGACGACGTCGGCGACCGGCTCCAGGAGACCGACCAACGCTGTTGCGGTCATCGACTTGCCGCAGCCCGACTCCCCGAGCAGGGCGAGCGTCTGGCCGCGGTGCGCGGAGAAGGACACCTTGTCGACGGCGCGCACGGTGCCGTTGATGGTGCGGATGTCGACGGTGAGGTCCTCGACCCGCAGGGCCGGATCGGCGTCCACGCGTTCGGTGGGCGCGTGCTCTGCGACGGCGGTCATCTAGATGGCCTTTCCGGTCTTGGTGAAGCGGGACAGGCGTTTCTGCGGAACGGTGAGCCGCCAGCGCTGTCCCGGATCGGTGGCGATGCGGGCCCAGGCGGCGAGGATCGTGGCCGACACCGTCGTGATGACGATCGCCAGGCCGGGGAAGAACGACAGCCACCATGCGGTGTGCAGGTAAGTACGGCCCTGCGAGACCATCAGGCCCCAGCTGACGTCGGGTGGCTGGATGCCGATGCCGAGGAAGCTCAACGAGCTCTCCGCCAGCATCACGTAGCAGAAGTCCAGCGTGGCCACCGTCAGCAGCGTGGGCAGCACGATCGGCAGGACGTGGCGGGTGATGATCGACCGTCCGCTGGCGCCGAAGGTCCGTGCGGCGTCGACGAATACGCGACTGGCGAGCTCGGCCGATTCGGCGCGGGCGGTCCGCAGGTACACGGGGATGCGTGTGATCGCCAGGACCAGAACGATGTTGGCGGCGCTTGGCGAGAAGACGTACAACACGACGACGGCCAGCAGCAGCGACGGGAAGCTCATGATCACGTCGGCCACGCGCATGGCGACGGTCTCACGCCAGCCGCGGAAGAAGCCGGCCCACATGCCGATCACCGAGCCGACGACCGCCGAGATCACCACCGCGGGGATGGCGACCGACAGCGTGGTGCGGCAGGCGACGATGAGGCGCGCCAGCATGCTGCGGCCAAGCGGGTCGGTGCCCAGCACGTTGGCCCAGCCGTGCGCCAGCGTGAACGGCGCCTGGTTGGAGTTGTCGAGGTCGATGCTCGTGGCGAGGTTGCCGACCAGCATCGGGCCGAAGATGGCGGTGAGGAACACCAGTCCGAGGACCACTGCCGCCGCGGCGGCCACGCGGTCGTTCACCAACAGCCGGAACCACACCGAGCGGCCCGACTTGCGGGCACCCCCGGCGTCGGGTTCGCCGACGATGGCGGTGGTCGGCTTGACTGGCACCAGATCGAGTTGCGTGCTCATTCGCGTTGTTCTCCAGTCCTTCTCAGACCTTGGCCGGTTCCCGCACGCGAGCGTCGAGCAGCGCGTAACAGGCGTCGATGGCGATGTTCAGTAGGAAGATGCTGACCGCGGTGAGCAGCACGGCGGCCTGCAGGACGGCGAAGTCGCGTTGCAGGATGGCGTCGATCATCAGCTTGCCGATGCCTGGCCAGCCGAAGATGGCCTCGACCACCACCGCGCCGTTGATCAGTCCGACGGCAAGGTCGCCGGCCACGGTGAGCGCGGGTGCGGCGGCGTTGCGCAGGGCGTGGTGGGACACCACGCGGAAGTCGCTGGCGCCCTTGCTGCGTGCCAATCGCACGTAGGGCGCCGACAGCGCGGAGACCATGGCGCCGCGGACCACCTGGGTGAGCACGCCGAGCGGGCGGATCATCAACGTGGCGATGGGCAGGATCCAGGACAGCGCACCGTCGGTGCCCGACGTCGGCAGGACACCGAGCAACACGGCGAACAGCCAGACGCCGGTGATGGCGAACCAGAAGTCGGGGATGCTGGCGGCGGTCATGGACAGCAGGCTGGAGAACCGGTCGGCCAGCGAGTTGGGCCGGTATGCGGCCCAGCAGCCGATGATCACGGCGCCGACGATCGCCAGCAGCATGGTGGTGACCGCGAGCTGCAGCGTGGCGGGGAAGGCCCGGAAGGCCATCTCCGACGCGGACTCCCCGGTACGCATCGACGTGCCGAAGTCGAAGTGCAACACGCCCTTGAAGTAGTCGATCAGCTGCGTGAACATCGGCTGGTCGAAGCCGTTCTTCTCCGCGAACGCCGCGCGCTGGTCCGGGGTGGCGGACTCGGGCAGATACAGGTTGGACGGGTCGCCGGTGAGGCGGGCCAGTAGGAAGACACCCAACAGCACGATGATCAAAGGCAGTGCGCTGGTGTACATCCGGCGGCGAACGAAGGAAAACATGGGGTTACAGCCTCCCGCTTCTTACTGCTGGTCGGTGCGGTCGGTGGACGCGAACTTCATGTCGGCGAGACGCATCTCGTCGCCGGTCGCGGAGTTGGGCTGATAGTCGACCCGTGGCGAAACGGCGAGCACGCCGTTCATGTGCGCGATGTACGCGAACTGGGCGACCTCATTGGGTTCCTCGGAGAACAGCTTCGCGTAGGCGTCCTGACGCTGCTGACCGGTGAGTTCCCCCGCCGCGTCGATCTTGCGGTCGAAAGCGGGTGTCCCATAACCGTTTTGAGCGCCGTCCGTGCGCATGTACTGGTCGACGCTGAATGCCGCGTCACCGGCCTGGTTGCCGTGCATGATCAGCGCCACGAACGGTCCGCTGTTGTCCGGGAACGGCCGCAGCTGGTACTGCAATTGGCCTGCCGTGTCCATCATTTCGATCTTGACGTTGAGGCCGGCCTCGCTCAGCTCGTTCTGGATGACCTCCACGGTTTCGGTGATCTTCGGGAACTGTGCGGTGCGTGCGATCAGCCGGATCTGCTTGTCGACGGGCACGCCGTCGGCCTTTGCCTCGTCGATGAGTTGCTTGGCCTTCTCGGGATCGTGCGGCCACAGTTGCAGGTCGGAGTTGAAGCCGACGACCCCGTCGGGAATGAGCTGCGCTGCCGGTTCACCCATCCCCCGGAACAGCGCCTTCACGATGCCGGTGCGGTTGACCGCGTAGTTGATGGCCTGACGGACGCGGATGTCGTTCAGCGGCGCCTCGGTGCCGGTGATGCGCAGCGCGGTGGTTTCGTTGTTCGGGAACGCCACGCCGAGATCGCCCGCGCCGTCCTCCGGGCCGAGCAGGGTGCCGATGTCGGCTTCGTCGTTGACGACCATCGCGGCGCGCACGCTTCCCTCGCTGCGCCACTGGTATTCGGCCTTCGCGAACGCGGGCTTCTTGCCCCAGTAGGTGTCGTTGCGCACCAGCCGCAGCTTCTGCCCGTACTCCCAGTCCTCGATCGCGTAAGGACCGGTGCCGATGGGTTCGCGCACCTTCGCCGTGGTGCTCGTCGACTTCGGCACGATCTCGACGAACGAAATTCGCAGCGGCAGAATCGGATCGGGCTTCTCGGTGCCGACCGTCACGGTGGTGTCGTTGGGCGCGGCCACGGCGAGCTTCTCGTCGCCGAACACGTACCCGTCGACGTTGCACTGCAGGTCGGAGTTCACCGCGCGGTCGATGGAGAATGCGGCGTCGGCGGCCGTGAAGGGTGATCCGTCGGAGAACGTGACGCCCTTGCGGACGTCGAAGGTCCACTCGGTCGGCGAAGTCTGACGCCACCCGGTGGACAGCAGCGGTTGCAGGTCGCCGCTGGTCGGATCCCGCTCGACGAGCGGTTCGGTGATGTTGGAGCGAACCACGACGCCGGTCGACGTCAGCGAGCTCTCGCACGGTTCGAGCGTCGGCGGTTCCTCCTGCAGCACGATGCGCAGGGTGTTGACGTCGTAGCCGCCGTGACCTGAGTTGGCGACGGTGCAGCCGCTGGCGATGAGACACGCACCGGTCAGCGCGAGGGCGGCGGTCCCTGCCCGGCGAAGCCGCCGCGCGGACGCTGTCGGGGCCATGTAATTCCTCCCGGTCGGATGAGCTGTGACGTCTACGTATGTGGATGAATCCTGTGACGGTAGACACAAGGTAGGAGTGCGGTTCGAGACCCGTCAACCCGGCCTGAACGGCCCGATTGGGGCTCAGGTTAGGGCGCACTGACCTCCTCGAATCGGCCTCGGAACGGCGCTGAGCTGGGCATTCGACTCCTCGGCGCGGCCGCCGATACCTTGCCGACGCCCGCGATCCGTCGCCCATGCAAGTTGGGCATAAGCCGATGCTAATTCCGGCTTGGACGGGTATCCGCAGGTCGTCGTACCGTGGTCAGCATGACTCAGACCGTTCTGCAGGTCGGACCGCTGAAGCCGTCGTTGGAGGAGAAACTCGCAGAGAGTTATGCGCGCACTCGTGCTGCCGGATGGGCCGCCCGAGCGCGAGACGTTCCTGGCCGAGCGCGGCGCGGAGATCACCGTGGCCGTGACGTCGGGGCGTACCGGCGTGGACGCCGACTTGATGGCGGCGCTGCCGAATCTGGGCGCGGTGGTGAACTTCGGCGTCGGCTACGACACCACCGACGTCGACGCCGCCGCCGCCCGCGGCATCGGGGTGAGCAACACCCCCGACGTACTGACCGACTGCGTGGCCGACACCGCGGTCGGACTGATGATCGACGTGTTGCGTCAGTTCTCGGCGGCCGACCGGTACCTGCGGGCCGGACGCTGGCCCGTCGACGGCAACTACCCGCTGACCCGACAGGTCAGCAACACCCGGGTCGGCATCATCGGGCTCGGGCGGATCGGCAGCGCAATCGCCAAGCGGCTCAGCGCATTCGGCTGCACCATCGCGTATCACAATCGGCACGTCGGTCGACGGGGTCGCCGTACGAGCTACGTGGCGTCCGCCGGCGGAGTTGGCCCGCGGCGTCGACGTGCTGATCGTGGCTGCGGCCGGCGGATCGGGCACCGCGGCAGCTGGTCGACCGCGACGTGCTCGACGCGCTGGGCGCCGACGGCTATCTGATCAACATCGCCCGCGGCAGCGTGGTCGACGAGGAGGCGTTGGTCGAGGCGCTGGCGGCCGGCCGGCTCGCCGGCGCGGGCCTGGACGTCTTCGCCGACGAGCCCAACGTGCCGTGCCGCGCTGTGGCACTGGACAACGTCGTCCTGCTGCCACACGTCGGCAGTGGGACGGTCGAGACCCGCGCCGCGATGGAGGCAGCTCACGCTGCGCAACCTCGACGAGTTCCTGAGCAATGGCGCCTGGTGACGCCGGTCGTGGAGCCGGGCGTTCGCGTCTAGGTCGCCGAGATCTGCGCCATGGTCGTGCGCAGTCCGAATCTACTGCCCCCGTGCAGAACTCGGCGAAGAAACCTAGGCCGACGAACTCGTCGACCAGATCGTCGGTCGTCCATTCCCGCGGCGGCAGGACGTCGCGCAGCAAACGCAGCAGCGCGGGGTTGGTGCTGTCGCCACGCCATGCGGCGTCGAGTTCGCACCGGCCGCTCGCGGAACGCCCCGATGGACCGGAACACCACCCCCTCGGGATGCAGCGTCGCCGCCGAGGCGGGCACCAGCGCGATCCCGATGCCCGGAGCGCACCAGCACCAGCATGGTGTGCACCTGCGTGACGTACTGGACGTAGCGCGGCGTGGCGCCGGCGATGGTGAACGTGCTGATCAGCAGCTCGTTGAAGTACCGCGCCTGCACGGGCGAGTACATCACGACGTCTTGGCCGTCGAGGTCGTTGAGGGTCAGCTGGCGGGTCTGCCCGACCAGGGGGTGACCGGCGGGCAGCGCGGCGACCAGTTGTTCGTGCAGCAGCGGCCGCGACACGATCCCCGGCCGCTTCAGCGGCGGCCGAGCCATCCCGAGGTCGATCTCACCGGTCATCAGCCCCTCGATCTGCACGGCCGAAACCATCTCGCGCAGATCGAGTTTCACGTCTGGGAGCTGCTCGCGGGTCCGCTCGAGCAGACGGGGCAGCACGGCGTGCGCCGATGCGGCGGTGAACCCGACCACGACGGTGCCGAGGTCGCCCGCGGGCACCCGCTTCACCGTCAGCGATGCGCTCTCGGCCAGCTGCAGGATCCGGCGGGCGTCGGGCAGGAACGCCACCCCCGCCGGGGTGAGCGTGACCGACCGGGTGGTCCGGTCGATCAGCTGCACGCTCAGCTCGGCCTCGAGCTGCTGGATCTGCCGGCTCAGCGGCGGCTGGGTCATGTGCAGACGTTCGGCGGCACGGCCGAAGTGCAGTTCCTCCGCGACGGCGATGAAACACGACAGCCTGGCAAGGGAGAACACCGATGCACTCCTAGCATCACTACAGCCGCCGGATGCGGCAGTCGTGCATCAGTGTAGGACGGCGGTCCTCACCAGCGGGGGCTGATGCGCCCGTAGCCGGGGTCGATGCTCTGCATGTAGCCGGTGTCGTCGCGGTCGCCGGATGCCGCACCGCACGTACTGCTCGTGCAACGCGCCGAGCGCGTCCTCGTCGATCTCGATGCCGAGCCCGGGCGTGGTCGGGACGGCCACGGCGCCGTCGACGGAACTCGAGGACCCCGGGCTTGATCACCTCTTCGGTCTTCCACGGCCAGTGCGTGTCGCAGGCGTAGCTGAGGTTCGGCGTGGCGCCGGCCAGGTGCACCATCGCGGCCAGGCTGATGCCCAGATGCGAGTTCGAGTGCATGGACAGTCCCAGCCCGAACGTGTCGCAGATCCCGGCCAGCAGCCGGGAGCGCTGCAGCCCGCCCCAGTAGTGGTGGTCCGAGAGCACGACGCTGACCGACTTTTCGGCGACCGCGGGCGCCAGGTGGTCGAACGCCACGACGCACATGTTGGTGGCCAGCGGCATCGGCGCCTGCGCGGCGACCTCGGCCATGCCGTCGAGGTCGGGCGTCGGGTCCTCCAGGTACTCGAGGATGCCGGCGAGCCCGGCCGCGACCTTGACCGACGTCTGCGGGGTCCACGCGGCGTTCGGATCGAGCCGCAGCGGATGCCCCGGGAACGCCTCGCGCAGCGCCTCGATCGCCTCCATCTCCTCGTCGGGCGGAAACACGCCGCCCTTGAGTTTGATTGCGGTGAAGCCGTATTCGTCGATCATGCGTTTGGCCTGCGCGACGATGCCCGCCGGATCCAGCGCCTCGCCCCAGGCGTCCGGCTCGGCGCCGGGGTGCGCGGCCCACTTGTAGAACAGGTACGCGCTGAACGGCACTGCGTCGCGGACCGCGCCGCCGAGCAGGTCGGACACCGGGCGGCCGGTCGCGTGCCCCTGCACGTCGAGGCAGGCCACCTCGAACGGCGAGAACACCCGGTCGACGACGCTGGCGGACGTGATCATGCCCGCCAGTCCGGAGCCGTCGCCGGTGCTGTCGCCGCCGAGCCGGTCGGAGATCGCCGCACGAATCGCGTTGAGCGCGAACACGTCCAGCCCGGTGATCGCATCGGCGGCGGCGTTCAGCCGCTGCAGGTGCACGACGTCGGCGTACGTCTCGCCCAGCCCGACCAGGCCCGCATCGGTGTCGAGTTGGATGATCGCGCGCAGCGCGAACGGCTGATGCACGCCGACGGTGTTGAGCAGCGGCGGGTCGACGAACGCGACCGGGGTGATGCGGGCGCCCGTGATGCGGATCCGGCCGCCATCAGCGTCCTCTGTTCTTCGCGCAAGCGCTCATCACCGCGCGGCGGCGAGCTCGTCGGCGATAACCGCCCGGCCGGCCTCGATGATCTGTCCGAGCTCGGTGAGTGCCTCTGGCGTCGGCATGATCAGCGGCGCCCGTACCGGGCCCGCGTCGATGCCTTCCATGGTGACGCCTGCCTTGATCAGCGAGACGGCGTAGCCGGGCACGGTGTCGCGCAACCGGACCAGCGGGTGGAAGAACTCGCGCAGCAGCGCGGCGACCAGCTTCTCGTCGTCGCGTTCCAGCGCCTCGTAGAAGGCGAGCGCCAGTTCGGGGGCGAACGCGAACGTCGCCGACGAGTACAGCGTGACGCCGATGGCGCGGTAGGCCTGTTGCGAGACCTCCGCGGTGGGCAGGCCGTTGAAGAACTGGAACGGCTTGCCCGTCGGGGCGAGCGCGTCGGTGACCGCGCGCACGATCCGCGCCACCATGTCCACGTCGCCGGTGCCGTCCTTGAAGCCGACGACGGTCGGCAGGTGTGCGACCTCGATCGCCGAAGCCTCTGTGTAGCGGGCGTTTCCGCGGTTGTAGACGATCACCGGCAGGTCGGTGGCCGACGCCACCTCGCGGGTGTAGGCGACCAGTCCGGCCTGCGGCATCTGCACCAGGTAGGGCGGCAGCAGCAGCAACCCGTCGGCGCCGGCCTCGGCCGCCACCTTGGCGAAGATCTTGGCCTGCGCCACCGATCCGCCGGTGCCTGCGTAGACCGGAACCCGACCTGCGGTCGCTTCGACGGCGGTGCGGACGACGCCCGCGAACTCCCCCGACTCAAGGGCGTGGAATTCGCCTGTGCCGCAAGCGATGAAGACGCCGCCGGGGCCGGCGTCGACGCCCTTGGCGACGTGCTCGGCGAGCCGGGCCAGGTCGACCTCACCCGATTCGGTGAAGGGGGTGACGGGGAAGAACAGTACGCCTTCAAGGCCGTCGTGCATGTCGGGAGTCTCCTAGCTGGGAATGGGTTCGGTCAGGCTTGGGTGAGGCGGCCGTCGATGCGGCGCCAGAGCCCGTCGGGATTGCCGTCGGCAATCTCGCTGGGCAGCAATGAGTTCGGCACGTCCTGGTAGGCCACCGGGCGCAGGAATCGTTCGATCGCGCGGGCTCCGACCGACGTGGTGCGCGAGTCGGACGTCGCGGGGTACGGCCCTCCGTGGACCATCGCGTATCCCACTTCCACTCCGGTGGGCCAGCCGTTGAACAGGATCCGGCCTACCTTGGTCTCCAACGTGGGCAGCAGCTTGCCTGCCTCGCCGTGGTCGGACTCGTCGGCGTGGACGGTCGCGGTCAACTGACCCTCGAGACCCGCTGCGACGGTGGCCATCTCGTCGGCGTCGGCGCATCGAATCACCACGCTGGACGAACCGAACACCTCGGCCTGCAACACCTCGGAGGCCTGGAAGCTCGTCGCGTCGGTGGCGAACAGCGCGGCCTGGCAGCTCGTCGGGCTCTCGGCAGGCGTACCGCGCGCGACGAGTTCGGCCTGCCCGCTCAGCGCGGTGACTCCCTTGGCGTAGTTCTCGGCGATGCCCGGCGTGAGCATCGGGGTGGCCGGCGGACTGCGTCAGCGCCTCGCTCGCGGCAGCGATGAAGGCGTCGAGGCCGGGCCCGTCGACGGCGATCACCAGCCCGGGGTTGGTGCAGAACTGGCCCGACCCCATCGTGAGCGAGCCGACGAAGGCGCGACCAAGGTCGGCTCCCCTGCTCGCCAATGCCCCGCCGAGCAGGAACACCGGGTTGATCGAACTCATCTCGGCGTAGACCGGGATGGGCTCGGGCCGACCGGCGGCCGCGGCGACCAGAGCGGTTCCGCCGGAACGGGATCCGGTGAATCCGACGGCCTTGATCCGCGGGTCGGTGACCAGCGCGCCGCCGAGCCCTGGGCCCGAGCCGAACAGCAGCGAGAACGTCCCCTTGGGCAGGCCTGCGGCAGTGACCGCGTCGGTGATGGCGCGGCCGACCAGCTCGGAGGTGCCGGGATGCGCGTCGTGCGCCTTGACCACCACCGGGCAACCGGCTGCGAGGGCCGACGCGGTGTCGCCGCCGGCCACCGAGAACGCCAGCGGGAAGTTGCTCGCCCCGAATACGGCCACCGGCCCCAGCGGGATGGCGCGTTGGCGGATGTCCGGCCGTGGCAAGGGGGTGCGGTCGGGTTGGGCGGGGTCGATGCGTGCGCCGGTCCAGCTGCCCTCGCGCAGGACGTCGGCGAACATGCGCAGCTGACCGGTCGTGCGTCCGACCTCGCCGGTGATGCGGCCCTCGGGAAGGCCGGACTCCGTCACGGCACGCGCGACGAGCGCGGGCTTGATGGCTTCGAGGTTGGTGGCGATGGCTTCGAGGAAGCGTGCGCGCTGTTCGGAGGTCGTCGCGCGGTAGACGGGGAATGCCTCCGCGGCGGCTGCGCATGCGGCGTCGACGTGGCTGGCGTCGCCGTAGCGGTACGCGGGTTCGACGGTGGTGCCTGCCGCGGGGTCGAATCCGCGGATCTCGTCACCCGTTCCGGTGACGAGCGCACCGGCGATGATCATCTGTCCGGTCAGTTGCGTGGCGTCGGCGATCGTTGCTGTCACACGGCCAACGCTATGACCCCAATCGATACATGTCCAAGACCGATTTGGTGCCAACTAATCCAAGGATTGGATCATTCAGGGCGAGCGAAGCGACGGGGGCAATGCACAGTCAGGCGCTTGCCTGCTCGCGGGTGGCCAGGCGGTGAAGTACGTCATGGCCGAGCGTGCGTAGGTCCTGGCGGGGCAGGCCCGCCGCGGGAACCAACGTGACGCCGTCGGCGACGTCGGCCAGGTCGATGTCGGCGATCAGCCCCGCAAGTCCATCGACGGTGCCGGCATATCGGACGGTCTCGTCGGTACCGGCGGAGCGGAAGTCCCCAGGCACCGCCACGGCGACGTCCAGGATGACCGCGACGTCGCGTCCCTCCGCCCGCAGGCGCGTCGCACCACGCTGGGCGTGCTTCAGGTCGCGGGCGGTCAACCGCACCACGGGTCCGCCTCCCGACGTCAGCTCGGTGACGTTGTCACCCGTTTCATCTGTCACGAATAACCGCACGTCGGCCAGGCTAGGTCCGACGCCACATCCCTGCCATGGTTGCGATCAGCCAGAATCGATCGGAATGACCGACACCCAACTGCCCGGCATCTTCGGCGACGTTCAGCCGGTGCTCGAACACTACGGCTACCTCGCGGTCGGCGGGTTCGTGCTGCTCGAGGACTTCGGCGTGCCCGTGCCCGGCGAAATCCTGCTGATCTCGGCAGCCCTCTTCGCCGGTGCCGGGCACCTGAACATCGCCGTGGTGATCGTCGTCGCGGTGATCGGCGCCGTCATCGGGGACAACATCGGCTACGCGGTCGGCAGGCTCGGCGGGCGGCCGCTGGCCGAGCGCTGGGGCCGCTACGTCTTCCTCACCCCCGCTCGGCTGGACCGTGCCGAGAGTTTTTTCAACACCCACGGCGGCAAGGTCGTCACCGTCGCCCGGTTCATCGAGGGACTGCGCCAGGTCAACGGGCTGCTCGCCGGGATCGCCGGCATGCACTGGCTGAAGTTCCTCGGCTTCAACGCGCTCGGTGCCGTCCTGTGGGTGGGTACGTGGGCAGGCTTGGGGTTTCTGGCCGGTGAACACGTGGTGTCCATCTATGCGGCCGTCGAGCACTACAAGTGGTACGTGATCGGCGCCCTGGTGATCGCCGTCGCAATCGTTATCGCGAACCGCGTGCGGCGCGGACGGGCGCAGCCCGCCGGTTAGTAGTTTGTAGTCGTGGCAGCGGACCCCGGGCAGAGCATTCCCGCCCAGTACCTCTCATCATCGTCCGCGCCCGAACCGCGGACGCTGATCGACATTCTCTACGCGACCGCCGAACGGCATCCCGACTCACCGGCGATCGACGACGGCGAGGTGCAGCTCACCTACGCCGAGCTGATCGTCGACATCGAGGAGAGCGTCGAGTGGCTCGCCGCGCGGGGCATCGGCCGCGGCGACCGCATCGGAATCCGGATGCCGTCCGGAAGCTATGCGCTGTACGTGGCCATCCTGGCGACGCTGGCCACCGGGGCGGCCTACGTGCCGGTCGACGCCGACGACCCCGAGGAGCGCGCCGCGCTGGTGTTCGGCGAGGCCGGCGTCGTCGGCGTCATCACCGAACACGGCCTGGTCCGCGGCCACGGCTCGTCGCGCGGGTGGCGCGCAGGCAGGCCGCTGCCCCGCGACGACGCGTGGATCATCTTCACGTCCGGTTCGACCGGGACGCCGAAGGGTGTCGCCGTGACCCATCGGAACGCGGCGGCCTTCGTCGACGCCGAGGCCCAGATGTTCTTGACAGGACAACCCGATCGGCCCGAACGACCGAGTGCTGGCCGGGCTGTCCGTCGCGTTCGACGCGTCCTGCGAGGAGATGTGGCTGGCCTGGCGGCACGGCGCCTGCCTGGTGCCGGCACCACGCTCGCTGGTGCGCAGCGGGATGGACCTGGGGCCGTGGCTGGTGTCGCGCGACATCACCGTGGTGTCCACGGTGCCCACGCTGGCGGCGCTCTGGCCCGCCGAAGCGCTGGAGGCCGTGCGCCTGCTGATCTTCGGTGGCGAGGCCTGCCCGCCCGACCTGGCCGAGCGGCTGGCGCCGGTCGACGGGGCCGCGAAGTGTGGAACACCTACGGACCGACCGAGGCGACGGTCGTGGCCTGCGCGGCGCCGCTCGACGGCAAGGGCCCCGTCAGCATCGGCCTGCCGCTGCCGGGCTGGGACCTGGCCGTCGTCGACAAGGACGGCCAACCGGTCGCCGATGGGCGAGATCGGTGAACTGGTCATCGGCGGCGTCGGTCTGGCCCGCTACCTGGATCCCGACAAGGACGCCGAGAAGTACGCGCCGATGCCCACCCTGGAGTGGGCCAGGGCCTACCGCAGCGGCGACCTGGTCCGCCTCGAAGCCGACGGCCTCTACTTCATGGGCCGCGCCGACGACCAGGTCAAGGTCGGCGGCCGCCGCATCGAACTCGGTGAGGTCGACGCGGCCCTGGTGAACCTGCCCGGCGTCAGCGGCGGCGCCGCTGCCGTCCGGCGCACCGCCAGCGGCACCCCGCTGCTCGTCGGCTACGTGGCCAGCGCGGACCCGGCGTTCGACATCGCGAAAGCCCGGGCCGCCCTTGCGGATTCACTGCCCGCCGCGCTGGTGCCACGACTGGTCCTCGTCGACGAGCTGCCCACCCGCACGTCCGGCAAGGTGGACCGCAACGCGCTGCCGTGGCCGGTCGCCGTCGACACCGGCGCCGACGCGACGCCGGACCTGGCAGGCACCACGGGCTGGCTGGCCGGGCTGTGGCGCGACGTGCTTGCCGCGCCCGTCGACGGGCCCGAGGCGGACTTCTTCGCCCTCGGCGGCGGCTCGCTGTCGGCGGCGCAGTTGGTCGCAGCGCTGCGCGCCCGTCACCCGCAGGTGACCGTCGCCGATCTGTACGACCACCCGCGACTCGGCTCGCTGGCCGGCTACCTCGACGAGCTCGATCCGCCGCCGCAGGTCGAAACCCGTACGGTGAAGCCGGTTTCGCGGCTCAGCCAGACTGGCGCAGGTGCTCGCGTCGCTGCCGTTGGCCACCCTGACGGGCATGCAGTGGGTGGTGTGGCTGGCGCTTGCCAACAACGTCGCCGTCGAACTGGACGCTGTTGCCGTGGGCGGTGCCGGTGAACTGGTGGTGGGTGCTGGCCGGCTTCCTGATCTTCGTCACCCCGATCGGGCGGATGGGCATCGCGGTACTCAGCGCGCGGATGCTGCTCGGCGGACTGCAGCCCGGCACGTATCGCCGCGGCGGGCCGGTGCACCTGCGGGTCTGGCTCGCCGAACGCCTCGGTGAGGCCAGCGGCGCCGAGAACCTGGCGGGCGCGCCCTGGCTGGTCTACTACGCGCGGGCACTGGGCAACCGGATCGGCAAGGGCGTCGACCTGCACTCCGCTCCCCCGGTCACCGGCATGCTCACCCTCGGCCACCGCTGTTCGATCGAACCCGAGGTCGACCTGACGGGGCACTGGATCGACGGCGACCTGTTCCACGTCGGGCGCATCGACGTGGGCAACGACGCCACGGTCGGCGCGCGGACCACGCTGCTGCCCGGCGCGGTCGTCGGCAAGAACGCCGACGTGGCAGCCGGTTCCGGCGTGGTCGGCAAGGTGAAGGCCGGGCAGTACTGGAAGGGCTCGCCGGCCGCGAAGTCCGGCAAGGCCCGGCATCCGTGGCCGGAGCAACGGCCGCGCCGCGCCCCGCTGTGGGTGGCGGTGTACGGGGTGACGTCGGTGCTGCTCGGCAGCCTGCCGCTGCTCGCCCTCGGCGCGGGCCTCGCCGTGCTGGGCTGGGCGGTGCGCGACACCGACACGCTGGCCGACGCGATCGTCCCCGCCGCGCTGTGGACGCCCGTGGCCACGTTGGTGGCCGTGGTGGTCTATGCGGTGCTGACGGTGCTCGGCGTCCGCGTGCTGTCACTCGGCCTGCACGAGGGATACCACCCCGTGCGCAGCCGGGTCGGCTGGCAGGTGTGGGCCACCGAACGGCTGATGGACGCCGCGCGCAACTACCTGTTCCCCGTGTACGCCAGCCTGCTCACGCCGGGGTGGTTGCGGCTGCTCGGCGCGAAAGTCGGTCGCGGAACCGAGATCTCGACGGCGCTGCTGACGCCGAAGTTCACCGTCGTGGAGGACGGCGCCTTCCTCGCCGACGACACCATGGTGGCGTCCTACGAGCTCGGCGGCGGCTGGATCCACATCGCCAAGGCCACCATCGGCAAGCGCGCGTTCCTCGGCAACTCCGGCATCACCCAGCCGGGCCGCCGCGTTCCCGACGACGGTCTGGTGGCCGTCCTGAGCGCGACACCGCACAAGGCGAAGGCCGGTTCGTCGTGGCTGGGCAGCCCGCCGATCAGGTTGCGTCGGCAGCCGACGGCCGCCGACGTGCTGCGCACGTTCCATCCGTCGCCCCGGCTGAAGGTCATGCGGGCCCTGGTGGAGACGTGCCGGTTGCTGCCCGTCGTCGTCACGTTCGCGATCGGGGTGGCCGTGCTGGGCGCCCTGCAGTTCGTGACGGGCGAATTCGGTTACCTGTGGACCGCTTTGGCGGGTGGGGTCGTCCTGCTCGTCGCGGGCGCGGTGGCCGGCGGCATCGCCGTGGTGGCGAAGTGGCTGTGGGTCGGGCGCATTCGGGCCATCGAGCATCCGTTGTGGTCGTCGTTCGTGTGGCGCAACGAGGTGTCCGACACGTTCGTCGAGACGGTCGCCGGGCCGTGGTTCGCCCGCGCCGCCAGCGGCACACCGGTGATGAACCTGTGGCTGCGGGCGCTGGGCGCGCGGATCGGTCGCGGCGTGTGGTGCGAGACGTACTGGCTTCCCGAGGCAGACCTGGTCACGCTGGGCAGTGGAGCCACGGTCAACCGCGGGTGCGTGGTGCAGACCCATCTGTTCCACGACCGCATCATGCGGATGGACACCGTTGTGCTGGAAGAGGGTTCGACGCTCGGCCCGCACTGCGTGGCGCTGCCAGCGGCCAGGATCGGCGCCGGGGCCACCGTGGGACCGGCCTCCCTGGTGATGCGCGGCGACGAGGTACCGGCGTCCAGCCGCTGGCAGGGCAATCCGATCGCGCCGTGGAATCCGTTCCGCAAGAAGCGCGGCGGTCGGGCGAAGGGGTCGAAGAAATCCGGGGAAACCGCCGCGTGACGCGCTCCAAGAAACGAACCGTCCCCGTCATCGATCCCTACCTCCCGGCCAACGGCAACTTCGGTTATCGGGTGTCTCGCTACGAGCTGGACCTCGAATACAAGGTGCACATCAACCGGCTCTCGGGCGTCGCCACGATCACCGCGGTCACCCTGGCGTCGTTGAAGACGTTCAGCCTCGATCTCTCGGACGCCTTGACGGTGTCGAAGGTGTCGGTCAACGGCCGTCGCCCGGCATCGTTCAAGTGCTCCCACGGCAAGCTGGACGTCACGTTGAGCTCGGCGCTGCCCGCGGGTGCGTCGATGGCGATCACCGTGCGCTACGCGGGAACGCCCCGACCGATCCGATCCCTCTGGGGTGAAGTGGGTTTCGAGGAGCTGACCAACGGCGCGCTGGTCGCCGGCCAGCCGAATGGCGCGGCGTCGTGGTTCCCGTGCGACGACCACCCGAGCAGCAAGGCCAGCTACCGCATCGCGATCAGCACCGACAATCCCTACTACGCGCTGGCCAACGGCGAGCTGGTGTCGCGGCGGACGCGCGCGGCGATGACCACCTGGACCTACGAGCAGGCCGAGCCGACGTCGACCTATCTGATCACGCTGCAGATCGGCGACTACACCAGCCACCGACTGGCCAAGACCCCGGTGCTGATGAATGCCGTTCTGCCGCAACGGTTGCGCCGCGAGTTCGAGTACGACTTCGAACGTCAGCCGCAGATGATGAAGCTCTTCGTCAAGCTGTTCGGTCCGTACCCCCTGTCGACCGGGTACACCGTGGTGGTCACCGACGACGAGCTGGAGATTCCCCTTGAGGCGCAAGGCATCTCGATCTTCGGCGCCAACCACTGCGACGGGGAGCGCAGTGCCGAACGGTTGATCGCCCACGAGCTGGCCCACCAGTGGTTCGGCAACTCGGTGACCGCGCGGCGCTGGCGTGACATCTGGCTGCACGAGGGATTCGCCTGCTACGCCGAGTGGCTGTGGTCGGAGGACTCCGGTGGCCGCAGCGCCGACGAGCTCGCCAAGCACTACCACCACAAGCTGGCCTCGTCGCCGCAGAACCTCGCTGCTCGCCGACCCCGGACCTCGCGACATGTTCGACGACCGCGTCTACAAGCGGGGCGCGCTCGTCCTGCACGTGCTGCGGCGCACCATCGGCGACGACGACTTCTTCGCCCTGCTTCGCGATTGGACCACCCGGCATCGGCACGCCACGGCCGTCACCGACGACTTCACCGGGTTGGCCGCCAACTACGCCGACCAGTCGCTGCGGCCGCTCTGGCAGGCCTGGCTGTATTCGACGGACGTCCCCGACCTGTGACCGACGGCGCGTCGACCGTCCCCTCCCAGGGCCCGGTGACCAGGGGCAGCTTCGCCCGGGTCGGCGTCGCGACCGTCATCAGCGCGCTGTTCGGCTACGCGGTGCTGTACTTGGCCGCGCGGGACCTCGAGCCCGCGGGCTTCTCCGTGTTCGCCGTGTTCTGGGGTGCCTTCGGGCTGCTGGCCGGGGCGGCCAACGGGCTGTTGCAGGAGTCGACGCGCGAGGTCCGGCAGGCGCAGCAGGTGCGCCCCGGGACCGGAGCCGCCCGGCGGCGACATCGGACGAGGCTCCGCGGATCCACCCGCTGCGGGTGGCCGTACTGGTCGGCGTGTTCGCCGCAGTGGCCGTCGTCGGCACGTCGCCACTGTGGTCGAGCCACGTGTTCGTCGAGTCGCGGCTGCTCAGCGTCGCGCTGCTGGCCGCGGGCATCGCCGGGTTCTGCGTGCACGCGACGCTGCTGGGCGTGCTGGCCGGGGTGAACCAGTGGTCGCAGTACGGCTCGCTGATCGTCGGCGACGCGGTTGGACGCGTCACGGTGGCCATCGCGACGTTCCTGGTCGGCTGGGGGCTGGTCGGCTACCTCTGGGCGACGGTGGCCGGATCGATGGCGTGGCTGGTGCTGCTGCTGGCGTCGCCGGCGACCCGGGCGGCGGCGCGACTGCTCACCCCCGGCACCACGTGGGTGTTCCTGCGGGGCGCGTCGCACTCGATCGCGGCCGCGGGCGCCAGCGCCATCCTCATCATGGGCTTCCCCGTGCTGCTGAAGGCCACCTCGCAGGATCTGGGCGCGGCCGGTGGCGTGGTGATCCTCGCGGTCACGCTGACCCGCGCGCCGCTGCTGGTGCCGCTGACGGCCATGCAGGGCAACCTGATCGCGCACTTCGTCGATCAGCGCGACGCCCGGTTGCGGGCGCTGGTGTTGCCAGGCGTTGGTGGTGGCGGGACTGGGGGTGGTGGCGGTCCTCGTCGCTGGGCTGGCCGGGCCGTGGCTGCTGCAGTTCGCGTTCGGGCCCGAATACCGCGCGGGCGGAGCGCTGTTGGCCTGGTTCACGGCGGCGGCCATCGCCATCGCGCTACTCACCCTCACCGGTGCCGCGACGGTCGCGGCCGCGCAGCATCGGGCCTACGCCGCGGGCTGGATCGGGGCCACGCTGGCCTCGGCCCTGCTGTTGCTGTTGCCGGTGACGCTGGAGACGCGCACCGTCGTGGCGCTGCATGTGTGGACCGCTGGTCGGGATCGCCGTGCACCTCGTCGCTCTGCGCAGGATTCCGGCACCGTGAGCGTGTAGTTTGGTCGCCATCGACACCCGCTACCACGACGTTTGGATCGTCGTCCCCGCCTTCAACGAGGCGAGCGTCATCGCCGACGTCATCGCCGACGTTCGCTCCGTCTTCGGCAACGTGGTGTGCGTCGACGACGGCAGCCGCGACGACACCGGGGAGCGGGCGCTTCGCGCAGGCGCCCACCTGGTGCGGCATCCGGTGAACCTCGGCCAGGGCGCGGCGATCCAGACCGGCGTCGAGTACGCCCGCAGCAGGCCCGGCGCCGCGGTGTTCGCCACGTTCGACGCCGACGGCCAGCACAGGGTCAAGGACGTCGTGCGAATGATCGACCGGCTCACCGCCGAGGACCTCGACATCGTGATCGGCACCCGGTTCGCACATGGTCCGCCCGAGCGGATGCCGAAACTGAAGCGGCTACTGCTGCCGATCGTCGCCAAGTTGAGCCCGGCCAGCCGGACGCTCGGCCTGACCGACGCGCACAACGGGCTGCGGGTGTTCGACAAGACCGTCGCCGACGGCCTGAACCTCACGATGAACGGAATGAGCCACGCCAGCGAGTTCGTCGCACTCATCGCGCAGAACCGGTGGCGAGTCGCGGAGGAGCCCGTCGAAATCCTCTACACCGACTACTCGATGTCGAAGGGGCAACCGCTGGTCAACGGCGTCAACATCCTCTTCGACGGACTGCTGCGCGGAAGGATGCGCCGATGAACTGGATTCAGGTTCTGCTGATCGCGGCGATCGTCGCCCTGCTGGTGTACCTACTGCGGTCGCGGCGCAGCGCGCGTTCCAAGGCGTGGGTGAAGCTCGGCTACGTGCTGTTCGTGATCGCTGCCGTCTACGCGATCGTCCGGCCCGACGACACCACGGTGGTGGCGAATTGGCTTGGGGTGGACCGGGGCGCCGACCTGATCGAGTACGCGCTCGTCATCGCGTTCCTGTTCACCACGCTGAGCGCGTACATGCGGTTCAAGGATCTGGAACTGCGCTACGCCCAACTGGCGCGGGCGGTGGCGCTGGAGGGTGCGCGGGCGCCGGGAGACGCTAGTCAGTCCTGACGGAAGAAGTCGACGGTGCGCGGGATGCCGTCGCTCAGACTGACCTTGGGCGTCCAGCCGAGCACCGCCTTGGCGCGGCTGATGTCGAGGCAGGACCGGTTCAAGTCGCCGAGACGGTGCGGGTGCATCTCGGGTTCGTCCGGCGCGCCGGCCGCCGCGGCGATCGCCGAATGTAGTTGCCGCACCGAGGTTTCCACCCCCGTGCCGACGTTGAAGCGCTGCCCTCCGCCGGCCTCGCCCGCCGCCCGCACGAAGGCGTCGACGACGTCGTCGACGAAGACGTAGTCGCGGGTGTCGGTGCCGTCGCCGAAGATCTTGGTCGCCCGGCCCGCCAACAGCGCCTGGGCGAAGATCGCGACCACGCCGGCCTCGCCGTGCGGATCCTGGCGCGGCCCGTACACGTTGGCGGGCGCGATGTGTGAACAGTCCAGCCCGTAGAGGTTGCGGAACATGTTGAGGTACACCTCGCCGCAGACCTTGCTCGCGGCGTAGGGCGAGGAGGGGTCGACCGGGACGTCCTCGGGGGTCGGGTAGACCGGCGGCGTGCCGTACACCGAGCCGCCTGACGACGTGTGCACGACCTTGCGCACGCCTGCCCTGCGGGCGGCCTCCGCCAGTCGCACCGTGCCGACGACGTTGACGCTGGAATCGAACGACGGGTCGTCCACTGAGTGCTTGACCGAGATCTGCGCGCCGAGGTGGAACACCGCCTCCGGCTTCGTGTCGGTGAGCAGGCCGATCAGATCGGCGTCGACGATGTCGGCCTTGACGAACTCGAACCCGTCGTGGCGCTCGGCCGGCCCGATGTTGGTGCTGCGCCCCGTGCTGAGGTCGTCGACGCCGACGACGCTATGCCCGTCGGCCAACAGTCGGTCTACCAGCGTCGATCCAATGAATCCGGCTGCGCCGGTGACCAGTGTCCGCACCGGCTCACCATACCGATGCCCGCTGAAATGTTCCCCGTACAGTCGTCGGGAGTGAAAGTCCGGTGGGCAGGAGTCGCCCGTATCGCCGTCGCGCTGATCGCGCTGCAGCTGGTTCTGCGGGCGGTGCTGGCGTTTCAGGGCTACTTCTACTGGGACGACCTGATCCTCATCGGCCGCGCGGGGACGCAGGGTCTGCTGTCGCCGTCGTACCTGTTCGACGACCACGACGGGCACGTCATGCCCGCCGCGTTCCTCGTCGCGGGGGGCATCACCCGGCTCGCGCCGTTGAACTGGATCGGTCCGGCGATCAGCCTCGTCCTGCTGCAGTTGGTCGCGTCGCTGGCGTTGTTGCGCGTGCTGCACGTCATCCTCGGTTGGCGCCCCGTCCTGCTGGTGCCGCTGACCTTCGCGTTGTTCACCCCGCTCGGCCTGCCCGCGTTCGCGTGGTGGGCTTCGGCGCTGAACTCGTTGCCGATGATCGCCGCGATGGCCTGGGTGTGCGCCGACGCGATCCTGCTGGTGCGCACCGGCCGTCAGCGCTACGCCCTGACCGGGGTGCTGGCGTTCCTCGGCGGACTGCTGTTCTTCGAGAAGGCCGCGGTGATTCCGTTCGTGGCGTTCGCCGTCGCCGCGCTGCTGGCCTACGTGGCGGGAGACCGTGCTGCCGTGGTGACGGTGTGGCGTCGCGGTCTTCGGCTGTGGTCGGCGTCGTTGGCGCTGACGGCGGCCTGGATCGCGCTGTACCTCGTCGTCGTGGACCAGAAGCGGTGGAGCTTCGACCTGGGCATGACGTGGGACCTGCTGCGCCGGTCGGTGACGCACGGGATCGTGCCAGGCCTGGTCGGGGGGCCGTGGGACTGGCAGCGCTGGGCGCCGGCCTCGCCGTGGGCGACGCCGCCGATGATCGTGATGATCCTGGGGTGGGTCGTGCTGGCCGTCGTGCTTGCCGTGTCGTTGGTCCGCAA
This sequence comes from uncultured Actinomycetota bacterium, assembly GCA_963849055.1. Taxonomy (GTDB): domain Bacteria; phylum Actinomycetota; class Actinomycetes; order Mycobacteriales; family Mycobacteriaceae; genus Mycobacterium. The sequence continues at coordinate 110,191 of CAWKFI010000004.1, read as the reverse complement.
GGAACGCATCGGCGTGGTGTGGCTGGTGGCCGTCGGTTACGCCGTCGCCTGTCAGGTGCCGATCTATCTGATGCGCTCGTCGCGGTTCACCGCGCTCGAACTGGCCCAGACGCTTCGCTACCTGCCCGACCTGGTCGTGGTCCTCGCGTTGCTGGCCGCCGTCGGGTTGTGCGCGCCGAACCGGGCACGGTCAACATGGCTGAACGCCGGGCGCGCCCGCGACGTCGTGGTCGGCTGCTGCGTGCTGCTGTTCGTGGCCAGCAGCCTGTACTCGACCGTGACGTTCACCCGCATCTGGCGCGACAATCCGACGCGGCACTACCTGCAGACCGCGCAGGCCAGCCTGGCCCTGGCGAACGCGACGTCCAACGCACCGATGCTCGATCAGGAGGTCGACCCGTTGGTGCTGCAGCGCGTCGCCGCGCCGGAGAACCTGGCCAGCCACATGTTCGCGTTAGTGCGAGACCGGCCCGAATTCAGTTCGAACACAACGGATCTGCGGATGCTCGACATGACCGGCAGGTTGCTGCCCGCCCAGGTGACGTGGGTCCGCTCGATTCGGCCCGGACCCGACCCGCGATGTGGCTACTTCCTGCAGCCCGACGCGCCGGTGCGGATGCCGCTCGATGGGCCGCTGCTGCCGTCGGATTGGACCGCCGAGATCAACTACCTGGCCAACAACGACGGCACGATCACGCTGTCGCTGACCGAGGGCGTCGAATCCAAGGTCAAGGTGCGCCCCGGGCTCAACCGCGTGTTCGTGCGGCTGTCTGGCGCCGGCGACGCCATTCTGGCTCGCGCAGATACGTCCGCGCTGTCGGTGTGCCTGGCGTCGGGACCCGTCGGATATGTGGCACCGAGGTAGCTGCGCACGGGAGATAATCGGTAGATGTTCGAGTTCCTCAGGGGGGCGCGGTGAGCGTGCTCGACGGCTTCTTCTCCACGTGGTCGAATGCGAAGGCCACCTTCGGTGAGGGCACTCCGCAAACCGGTGATCAGTTCGACGGCAGCGCTGCCCTCGGTCAGGCGCAGTCGACGCTCGATTCGGCGGCGCCCGGGTCGTGGTGGACCGGCAGCGCGTCCACTGCCTATGGGGCGGCGAATACCAACCATCAGCGGGTGATCGGTGAGATCGGTGCGCTGGACAAGACCCTCGCCGAGCAAGTCAACAAATCCGCCGAGGTGGTCGCGAACGGACGCACCCAGCTCGACGCGGTGCGGCAGTGGGTCGTCGACGCCGCCGCGAGCGTTCCTCCCGGCAAGAACCGAGACCAGCTGCTGCTGCCGATCGCCAATAAGGGCGTCGGCGACGTCATGGGCATCGTCCAGAAGACCAACAGCGAGCTGGGCACGATCGGCAGCGCGATCCAGGGCCTGACGGGCAAGTACGACAAGCTCGCCGGTGAGACGTTCGTGCCGAAGGAAGACAAGCCGGAGATTCAGGGCGTCAAGGATGAGGAGGAGAAGAAAAAGGAAGAGGACGTCCGAAAGCGGGCGGAGCAGGACGTCCAGGAAGCCCTTGCGGGCGATCCAGCCGCCGCCGGGCGGGTCGAGGATGTCATCGGATCAATCAAGCCTGGCCAGGAGTTGAGCGCTGAGCAGGGTTCGTATCTGAGCCAGATGCAGGCTCAGCAGAACGGCATGACGGTTGACGAACTAAAGACGGCTGAACAGCGCCTCGGCGACCACAAGGACATCATTGTCACGGGGAAGGGTGACGAGAAGAATCCCGAGGAAGAGAAGCAGCTTGCCGCCGACAAGGTCCGAGAGGCGCTGGAAGGGGATCCGGCGGCCGCAGCAGAGGTTGACAGAGTGCTCGACTCAATCACCGATGAGCAGCTATCGGGCAAGAAGGATCTGTCCATCGAGCAGCAGCAGATTCTCAGCCAGATGGGCTATCAGACTCATGACAAATCGCTCAAAGACCTAACTGCAATCCGTGACAAACTCGGCGATCACAAAGGGATTCTTGCCGATTCGTGGCAGGTGTTGAGCGATCCCGACGTCAAGGTGCCCGAGACCACGAATTTCACCGAACTGTATCCAGAACTCGGCAATCCACCGGTGCCGGGAACGTAAGGACAACTTGCCGACGAGCATGCAGGGCGCGCTCAATGACCCAGCGGCAGTGCTCCGCGACGGTGCACCCGGCTCGGACTTCCAGCGTTATTGGGAGTTCAAGAATGAATCTGAATTGAGAACAATCGCGGGCTTCGTGGCCGACGGTGACGAGCGCTTCCAGAACGGCACGCAGCTTGATCGCGCGCTCATGGACCGAGGCACGGAGGTACTGCACGCAACCAGCGGTATGCAACCGACGTCGGAGCACGACGCCGTGATGCAAGACATCTTCAACTCGGCAGGCCGTGATGCAGTCGTCGACCACGACATCATCACGGGCGAAGGCGGGAAGGACTTCTTACACGACGCCGCCGTTCATCAATGGTCTGACGATGGCGCAGCCGCGAAGAACTTGACGGACTGGATCGATGACGCGGCCCACTCCTCCAACGTGGAAGAGGCGACCAGAGCCGGGGAGACGGCTAAGGCGGTAGCAGCGTTCGTGGGTGACAAGAAAGACGAACTCATGAACGTCTCGTTGTTCGGTGACAACACCGTAGGCGAGCGGAATCCCAAGCTCATACAAGGGTGGGCGGAGGCGCTCGCTCCCTATCAGGAGGCCATGGTGGGCGACGACAGCCAAGTCAAGGGTTTCGGCGTCCTCGGGGACCCCTCGAAGGGCGACTATGAGTTGGCACGCAACGTCTTCGCGGTTATGGATTCCGATCCGACCGCGGCGCAGAACTTCAACAAACATGCCTACGAATCGATCTTGCAGTATCAGCAGGAGACGTCGGACTGGATCAAGAACGGCAGCGGACCGGATTCCCCGTTGGCTCCAGCTGGGTTCGCTGGCGCGTTGACCGGACTGGTGAATTCCGGTGCGGACCTTTCTCAGAGCGATCCCAACTACGGTTACCGGAGGCAGGCACTAGAAGCCGCGCTCGGCCCGGTCACCGGACAGTTACCGATCGTCGGCGACCTGGGCAGGCAAGTAATTCTCGATACCCTCCTAAGCCCCGAACCGCGCGTCCCCACCGAGAGTTTTGGCGACGTTTACAACCTGGAGAAGTACACGGTCGCGAACGCGATGTTGGAGAGCGGCACAGTCCCGGTTCCCCCTTACCTGCGAGCCGTTCGTCGCAGGACGGGGAATTCGGGTGGGCGTCGCCGTCCTCGATCGCCGAGGCCGATCTGACGCGGTACTACAACGCGCTCGAGTCCTATGCCAACACGGGAAGCGGCGAGAGAGATGGCGGTGACGTGTTGGGCCCCCGGTTCTACACGGAATACCAGATGTCTGCAGGGATCAATAAGTGAGGATGCTCGCCTTCTGCTCGCCGTCGGCTGACGCTTGCTCCCTGGTCGCGTAGACGAGTCGTGTGCGATCAATCGCGCGCCTCACACGCGGTCAGCTTGCTCAAGTTCACCGCCGGCTCTGCCTCAGAGCAGCGAACCAGCAGCGGTGCACCGCTTTCTCACCGAGGAGGCTGGCCAAGCGGACCTCTTCGACGTGAGTGCATATGCGTGGGAAGACCGCGGTGCGCAAGCGGCCGGGTACTTCGAGTGGATCTCGCGCGACGCCGTCAGTCCCGATGTGTCGACCGCAACCGTCGCCGGCGAATCCGCGCACGCACTAGCCGGATTCCTCGCCGGCGATCAGGAACGACTCGCGTCGATCGGACGCGCGCCGTTCGGGCTTAGGCATTCGTCGGTGGGGGCACTGAATCCCCATGCTGGTCGCCGCGTACGCCACGGCGCTGACGCCCTTTCAAGGCGCGATGGTGGGAAATGAAGACGGCGTCCGAGGATTTGCACAGTTGGAGGGCGTGGACGTCGACGATTACACATCCGTGGTCAACGTGTTCGCAGTGGTCGCTAGCGACCCCGCCGCTGGCGAGCAGTTCAACAAGAGCGGCTACGACCACGTTTGGGACATCGTCGGGCGCGTCGCGGCCACCGGTTGCTCGGATCCGGCAACCGCCAGGGGGGCCGAACCGATCCTCAAACGTGCTGGCGGATTAGCGGGCAGCATCGCCGCTGCAGTCGAAAAGCCTGGCGCCGCAAAACTTCCAGTGCAAAGTCTTGGCGAGGCTGACAATAAAGTCACGCTCATCATCGCCAATGAATGCGTCCGGAACCGCGAAAGCGGACGGGGCGCCGCAATCCCCACGTATCTCGATAAATACATGGACGGACCCGCGCTGCTACAGCCAGAACAGGTCACCCAACAGCATGGGACAGGCCGCCCTGGTCAAGTACTACGCCGCACTGGACTCCTACATCAGCGAGCGAGACTTCGACCTCATGGCGTTCTATACCGGTTTCCAAAGGGCGGCCAACCTTAGTTAGGGCCAAGGCCCACCCCTCGTGCCAAACTACTAAGCATGTCTAACTTACGTGACGAGGGTCTGCAGGTCTTCCGCGAGCTGCTGCCCGGCGTGCTTCCCGACGGCGACGTCGACTTCGGCGATGGCTTCGCCTCCGAGCTGATGGAGATCGGCGTCGAGAGCGTCTTCGGCAGGCTGTGGGCACGCGAGGGGCTGAGCCGGCGCGACCGCAGCCTCGTCACGCTCGGCATCCTCATCGCGCTGCGCGCCACCGATGAGCTGAAGTCCCACTTCCAGATCGCCCGCAACAACGGCTTGACCGACGACGAACTCGCCGAGGTCATCTACCACGCCAGCGGCTACGCGGGCTTCCCCGCGGCGAACACCGCGAAGACCGTGGCGGTCGAGGCGCTCGGCACGAAGTGACCGTTTAGCGCTGGCCCACAGGGGCAATGGCTCAGATGTGCACCTCGCCCCGATACGCCATCTGACGAGCCACCGTCGACGGAATCGACACCTTCTATCGGGAAGCCGGACCGGCCGACGGCCCCGTCGTGCTTCTGCCCCACGGCTATCCGGCATCCTCGTTCGTGTACCGCAACCTGATGGCCGCACTCGGCGAGCGATACCGCCTCGTCGCCCCCGACCTACCCGGATTCGGTTACAGCGCAACGCCTTCGCCAAACGACTTCGGCTACACGTTCGACGCCTACGCCGCATTCCTGCAGGCGTTCGTCGACGAGCTGAAGCTGGACCGCTACGTCATCTGGCTGCACGACTACGGTTCGCAGTTCGGCTTCCGTCTCGCCTTGCACGCACCCGAACGAGTCGCCGGTCTCGTCATCCAGAACGGCGACATCTACGAGGACGCCTTCGGGCCCAAGTACGACTTCCTCAAGGAGTCCTGGAACAACCCCGGCCCCGATGCCCGGCGCAGCATCGCCGAGCACGTCACGCTGAGGGGCTTCGAAAGCGAGTTCCGCGGCGAGCTGCCCGACGACGTCGCCGACCGCATCAGCCCCGACCTGTGGACGCTGCACTGGTCGCTGATGTCGACGCCGGAGCGCATCGCCAACCTCATCCACCTGCTGGAGGACCAGCCGAACACCCTGGAGTGGTTCGGCAAGGAGCAGGCTTACCTCCGCGAGCACCAACCGCCAACGCTGATCGTGTGGGGCCCCCACGACGGCTACATGCCGGAGAAGTCGGCGCACGCCTACCGTCGCGACCTTCCCGACGCCCCGATCCACCTACTCGGCGGCGGGCACTGGCTGCTGGAAACGCATCTCGACGAAGTGGTGCCGTTGGTCGACGACTTCTTGTCGACGGTGTACGCACAAGGAAAGTGAGAGCCGCCTGGGGGAATCGAACCCCCGACCTTCTCATTACGAGTGAGACGCTCTACCGACTGAGCTAAGGCGGCGTGCCCTTGCGGGCGGGACGAGTCTACGGCAGGCCTGGGCGCGCGCCCAAGTTGCCGGCTACGAGCGACGCAGGGCCTGCCCCAAGGTCGCCACCATGGCGTCGACCGCGAACTTCGGCTTCACGTTGACGGCCAGCGCCTCACGGCACTCCAGCACCGCCTCGATGCACCGCAGCAGACGGTCCGGTGGCACCACCGCCGCCATCGAGGCGACCTTGTCGGCCATGTCGGGATGGTTGGGCTGCACCTGCCCGGCACCCGCCGAGACCAGCAGGGCGTCGCGGAAGTAGGTGGCCAGGTCGATCAGCGCGCGGTCGAGGGCGTCGCGGGACGCCCGGGTGTGGCGTGATTTCTGTCTCTTCTCAAGGTCTTTCAACGCGCCCGTCGCGCCGCGCAGCGCTCCGGCGGTGCCCTTGCCCGTGCCGCCCGCACCGAGGGCGGTGCGGAGCTCCTCGGTCTCGGTCTCGTTGCGGTCGCCGGTCAATGCCTTGGCCTCGGCCTCGGCGGTGGCGACCAGCTCCTCGGCCGCGGCGTACGCCCGTGACGGCGTCGCGGCTTCGCGCGCCAGGCCCAGGGCACGCTCTCTGCGCGTCCGCGCCTGCTCGTCGGTGGCGAGTCGTCGCGCCCGGCCCACGTGACCCCCGCTGACCGACGCCGCCCACCGGGCGTCGGTTTCCGACAGGCCGTCGGTGTCGATCAGCACCTGCGCGATGGCGTCCACCCGAGGCGTCACCAACGCGACGTGCCGGCACCGCGACCGCAGGGTGATCGAGATGTCCTCCGGATCCACCGATGGCGCGCATAGCAGGAAGACCGTCGACGGCGGCGGCTCCTCGACCACCTTGAGCAGCGCATTCGCCGCGCCCTCGGTCAAGCGGTCAGCGTCCTCGACCAACACGATCTGCCAGCGCCCGGTGCCCGGCCTGCGTGAGGCGATCTGCACGATGCTGCGCATCTCGTCCACGCCGATCGACAGGCCCTCGGGAATGATGCGGCGTACGTCAGCGTGGGTGCCCGCCATGGTGGTCGTGCAGGCCCGGCACTCCCCACAGCCCGGCACGCCGTCAGACGTGCACTGCAGCGCCGCCGCGAAGCAGAGCGCCGCAATCGACCGCCCGGATCCCGGCGGACCCGTGATCAACCACGCGTGCGTCATGATCCCGGTGGTCATGGCGCTGTGAGTGGAATCACCGCGGGCCGCCGTCGCCGCGGCCACCAACTCCGCTTCGACGGCGTCCTGGCCCACCAGACGCGAAAACACACCGCTCATCGGGACCCAACACTAGTGGCGAACCCGACACGACCTTTCAGACAGCGGCGCTAAGCGTCGCCGTCTCCCGATACGGTTGTGGGGTGACCGAGGCGATACCGATTGGGCGAATCAGCGCATTCGTCCGCTGGGTCGCGCGTACGCCGTGGCCGGTGTTCACCCTCGGCATGGTGCAGTCCGACATCATCGGGGCACTGTTCGTCCTGGGCTTCCTGCGCTTCGGGTTGCCACCCGAGGACCGGATCCAGCTGCAAGACCTGCCCGCGTTCAACCTGGCCATGTTCCTTGGCTATCTGTTCGTCTCCTTCACCGTCCTGGCGTGGCTGAGCCTGCGTCTGCTGCTGCCGGTGATCCGCTGGCAGCGCCGCGACACCTTGCTGCGCGACGGCGACCCGGCTCTCACCGAGTTGGCCAGGACGCGGGCGCTGAAGATGCCCTTCTACCGGTCGGTGATCAACGTCGCGAACTGGTGCCTGGGCGGCGTCGTGTTCATCGTCGCCAGCTGGCCCGTCGCCAGCCGCTCGGCGCCGGTCGTCGCGGTGGCGGTCGGATTGGGCGCCACGGCCACGGCGATCATCGGCTACCTGCAGTCCGAGCGCGTGCTGCGCCCGGTGGCGGTCGCGGCACTGCGCGGCGGCGTGCCCGAGGGCTTCAACGCGCCCGGCGTCATCCAGCGCCAGGTGCTGACGTGGGTGCTGTCCACCGGCGTGCCGATCCTGACCATCGTGCTGGCGCTGGTGGCCAGCAAGTTCGAGATCCTGACCGCACCGGCCGAACGGCTCAACACGCCGATCCTGCTGCTGGCCATCGCCGCCCTGGTGATCGGGCTGGCGGGCACGGTGCTCGTCGCCATGTCCATCGCCGACCCGCTGCGCCAGCTGCGCTGGGCGCTGGGCGAGGTGCAGCGCGGCAACTACAACGCCCACATGCAGATCTACGACGCCAGCGAACTGGGGCTGCTGCAGGCCGGGTTCAACGACATGGTCCGCGACCTGGCCGAGCGGCAACGCCTGCGGGACCTGTTCGGCCGCTACGTCGGTGAGGACGTCGCCCGCCGCGCGCTCGAGCGCGGAACCGAACTCGGCGGCCAGGAGCGCGACGTCGCCGTGCTGTTCGTCGACCTGGTCGGCTCGACGCAACTGGCGTCGAAGATCCCGGCGTCCGAGGTGGTGAACCTGCTCAACGAGTTCTTCCGCGTCATCGTCGACACCGTCAACCGGCACGGCGGATTCGTCAACAAGTTCCAGGGTGATGCGGCGCTCGCCATCTTCGGCGCACCCATCGAGCACCCGGACGCATCGGGCGCCGCGCTGGCGGCGTCACGCGAGCTGCACGACGAACTGATCGAGGTGTTGGGCCAGACCGAGTTCGGCATCGGCGTCTCCGCCGGCCGTGCCATCGCCGGGCACATCGGCGCGCAGGCCCGCTTCGAGTACACGGTGATCGGCGACCCGGTCAACGAGGCCGCCCGACTGACGGAGCTGGCCAAGCTGGAGCAGGGCCACGTGCTTGCGTCCGCCATCGCGGTCAGCGGCGCGCTGGACGCCGAAGCGCTGTGCTGGGACGTCGGCGAGATCGTCGAACTGCGCGGCCGCATCGCTCCCACCCAGTTGGCGCGGCCGGTGAATCTCGTTTCGCCCGACCGGGTTCCGAGCGAGTTGCAGCGCGAGCGCTAGCTGCGCTTGGCGGCCTTCTTGGCGGGCGCCTTCTTGGCCGGTGACTTCTTCGCGGCGGCCTTCTTGGTGGTCTTCTTCGCGGGGCCGCGGGCACGACGATCGGCGAGCAACTCCGACGCCCTGGCGTCGGTGATCGACAGCACGTCGTCGCCCTTGCGGAGGCTGGCGTTGGTCTCACCGTCGGTGACGTACGGACCGAACCGGCCGTCCTTGATCACCATCGGCTTGTCCGAGACGGGGTCGGTGCCGAGTTCGCGCAGCGGCGGCGTGGCCGCTCCCTGCCCACCGCGCCGCTTGGGCTCGGAGTAGATCTTCAGGGCCTCGTCGAGGGTGATGGTGAACATCTGCTCCTCGTTGGCCAGCGAGCGAGAGTCCGTGCCGCGCTTGAGGTATGGGCCATAGCGCCCGTTCTGTGCGGTGATCTCCTCGCCGTTGGACGGATCGACGCCGACGACCCGCGGCAGCGACAGCAGCCGCAGCGCGTCCTCCAGCGTGACCGTCTCGAGGTCCATCGACCGCAGCAGTGAACCCGTGCGTGGCTTCGGACCGGTCGGCTTCTTGCCCTTCTTCGCCGGAGCCCCGTCTTCTGGCTCGGCGGGCGGTTCCGGTAGCACCTCGGTGACGTACGGCCCGTAACGGCCGTCCTTGGCGAGGATCTCGTGACCCGTCTCGGGGTCGACGCCGAGCGAGCGGCCCTCCTGCGGTGTGGAGAACAACTTCTCGGCAAGCTCGATGGTGAGCTCGTCGGGCGTCAGCTCGTCCTTCAGATTCGCGCGCTGCGGCGTGAGCTCACCGTCGTCACCGATGACCATCCGCTCCAGGTACGGCCCGTTGCGGCCGACGCGGACGTTGATCGCGCGCCCCTGATCGTCGTCGAACAGCTTGATGGAGTTGACTTCTCGCGCGTCGATCTCTTCGAGGTTGCCGCCGACGAGCTTCTTCAGACCGCCGGAGCGGGCGATGGAGCCCTCCACGCCGTGCTGGCCGCCGAAGTAGAAGTTGCTGAGCCAGTTGGTCCGTCGCTCGTTGCCGGAGGCGATCTCGTCGAGCTCGTCCTCCATGGCGGCGGTGAAGTCGTAGTCCACGAGCCGGCCGAAGTGCTGCTCCAGCAGACCCGTCACGGCGAACGCCACCCACGACGGCACCAGGGCACTGCCCTTCTTGTGGACGTAACCGCGGTCCTGGATGGTCTTGATGATCGACGAGTACGTCGACGGCCGTCCGATGCCGAGCTCTTCCAGCGTCTTGATCAGCGACGCCTCGGTGTAGCGCGCGGGCGGGCTGGTGGTGTGCCCGTCGGCGGTCAGGTCGGCGGCGTCGACGCGCTGCCCCTGGGTCAGGTTCGGCAGCCGGCTCTCGGCGTCGTCGGCCTCTCCGCCGGACTGCTCGTCGAGGCTCTCGACGTACGCCTTGAGGAAGCCCGCGAAGGTGATGGTGCGGCCGCTGGCATTGAACACGACCTGCTCGCCGGAGCGCGCAGCCCCGGAGATCCGCAGCGACAGCGTGGTGCCGCGCGCATCGGCCATCTGCGAGGCCACGGTGCGCTGCCAGATCAGCTCGTAGAGCCGGAACTCGTCGGTGTCGAGCGCAGCGTGCAGCTGGCCCGGCGTCTGGAACACGTCGCCTGCCGGGCGGATGGCCTCGTGGGCCTCCTGCGCGTTCTTCACCTTGCGGGTGTACTGGCGCGCCGTCGGATGCACGTACTCCTCGCCATAGAGCTGGCGGGCCTGATTGCGGGCGGCATCGATGGCCGACTGCGACAGCGTCGTCGAGTCGGTACGCATATAGGTGATGTAGCCGTTCTCGTACAGCCGCTGCGCGATGCTCATCGTGCGCTCCGAGGAGAACCGCAGCTTGCGGCCGGCCTCCTGCTGCAGCGTCGAGGTCATGAACGGGGCATACGGCTTGCGCGTGTACGGCTTCTGCTCGACGGACGACACCGACAGCTGCGCGCCGCGCAGCCCGGTGGCCAGGGCGCCGGCAGCGGCCTCGTCGAGCACCAGCACCTCGTCGGGCTTCTTGAGGACGCCAAGCGAATCGAAGTCGCGACCGGCCGCCACCCTGCGGCCGTCGACCTGGTTGAGCTTCGCGGTGAACTTCGGCGGTGCGGCCTGGGGGTCGGACACGCTGGCGTCGAGCTCGGCGGTGACGTCCCAGTAGCCGGCGGTGCGGAACGCCATGCGCTCGCGCTCGCGCTGGACGATGATGCGCGTCGCCACCGACTGCACGCGGCCCGCCGACAGCTTGGGGGCCACCTTCTTCCACAGCACGGGGCTGACCTCGTAGCCGTAGAGGCGGTCGAGGATGCGACGGGTCTCCTGGGCGTCCACCAGGTCGATGTCGAGGTCGCGCGGGTCTTCGGCGGCGGCCCTGATGGCCGGTTCGGTGATCTCGTGGAACACCATCCGCTTGACCGGGACGCGGGGCTTCAGCGTCTCCAGCAGGTGCCAGGCGATGGCTTCGCCCTCGCGGTCACCGTCCGTGGCCAGATAGAGCTCATCGACGCCCTTGAGCAGTTCCTTGAGTTCGGAGACCGTGCTCTTCTTCTCGGGGCTGATGATGTAGAGCGGTTCGAAGTCGGCGTCGACGTTCACGCCCAGGCGGGCCCAGGGTTCGGACTTGTACTTCGCCGGCACGTCAGCGGCGTTGCGTGGCAGGTCGCGGATGTGTCCACGCGACGACTCCACGACGTAATTCGAGCCCAGATAACCGGCGATTTTGCGCGCTTTGGTGGGCGACTCGACTATGACGAGTCGCCGTACGGTCGGTCCCGTGGACGATCGTCCACGCGGCGCTGTGCCGTTTCCGCCGCTGCCCTCCTGGTCAGCCAACTCTGTCTACACTCCACTTCCGTGCCGCCGACCGGTGCCGGACGATGAGCGTCCATGGTCGATCCGGCCTGACGGCAACTGACAATTTCGCACTCTAGGCGAGCCTACGCAAACTGGATTACCCAGCTCCGAGCCTCAAGTCCGTGGCCACTGCGAGAACGCCTCGGTGTCACCTGGGGGTTCCCCCACGTTCTCTACCAGGCGTAACAGCCTCCGGCGACCACTTATTCGCAGTGCCGGACGAGCCCCCCGGGTGCCGATCAATGTTGGTGCGATTCCCACCCGCATCATCGCAGAAGCGAGCGCAGAATGCGTGTCGGGCGCATGCGGGTCGAGGCCCAGCAAGTACCGGTCGTCTGCCTCCGGTATGCCTGCGGCCAACGTCCAGGCCCGCAGTTCTCGCGGCCCGGGCAACCAGTGCGGTGGGACGGTCTTCACCGCGCCGCGCGTCCACTCCGCCGCGATCGCCGTCAACCGCCGATCGATCCCGGTCCGAACCAACGGGGTGTTCTCGTCGGTGCGAGCGATCTCGGGTGTGAGCCCCGCCTCGGCGATCATCTCGGCAAGCGCCTCGGCGCGCCACAGCCGATCCACCACCACCGACAACCGCGCCGCCTGCTGCACACCGCTACCGACCAGGACTGCTTGACCCGGCGCCGCGAGGATCCCGGTCAAGTCGGCGACCGCGGGCGGCACCGACTCAGCCGAGAAGAACGACAGCTGACTCACAAAACCGACACTAGGCCAGCAGTGCACTCACGAGGGCGTCACCGGGCCGCACGGCTGCATAGATGCTGCAGTAGATAAGGAAAACCCCGCACGTCCGGAGGGAGGTGCGGGGGTTTCCGTCAGATCGTCGTCGAGTCAGACGGCGCGGACGCTGAGCGCCTGCGGCCCCTTGGGGCTCTGCTCGATCTCGAACTCGACCTTTTGATTCTCCTCGAGGGTGCGGAATCCGTTGGACTGAATCTGCTTGTAATGGACGAAGACGTCGCCGCCACCGTCTTCCTGCTCGATGAACCCGTAGCCCTTTTCCGGGTTGAACCACTTAACAGTTCCCTGAGGCATCTGTACTTCTTTCCTTCTACTACTGCGGGTGCGGTCCACCGTGCTTCGGTGGGCCGGGCCCGTTCCGACCGCCATACCTTCGTGGAAGCGCCGGAACTGGCCGACCCACAACCCTCGCAGGAACCGCGATCGCAACGACGTTCCTGCGAGTGCTGACACACGAACACAGAAGCTGCGACCACGATAAGTCAATCATGATCTGGGGCTCAGCGACAGCCTCGTTGTGATCATGTGGTTAACAATTTATCGAGGGACCGCGCACGGCCGTAATCCGTGCCGCTTCCCCTCGTTTCGAGGAGGCTGGACAGTGTCGGGTAGTGCGTCGGACTTCGGTCGCGAACTGCTCGGCTGCGCCGTCGAAGGCACCGATCCGTCGGAGCATCCGGTGCGCCACGTTGCGGACTTGGCGCCGCGCCGCGCCCGCTCGCAGCCGTGGCCGCGGTGGGCCGATCCAGAGGTGGTGGCGGCGTTCGTCGATCGCGGTATCACGCAACCGTGGTCGCATCAGGTGGCCGCCGCCGATCTGGCGCATTCGGGCCGCCACGTGGTGCTCAGTACGGGCACGGCGTCCGGCAAGTCGTTGGCCTACCAGTTGCCGATCGCGTCGGCCCTGGCGGCCGATCCCCGCGCCAGGGCGTTGTACCTGTCCCCCACCAAGGCGCTGGGGCACGACCAGCTGCGCGCCGCACAGGCTTTGACCAATGCGGTCGCGCGCCTCGCGGACGTCGGGCCCAGCGCCTACGACGGGGACAGCACCCAGGAGGCCCGGCGCTTCACCAGGGAACGGTCCCGGTGGATCTTCTCCAATCCCGACATGATCCACCTGTCGCTGCTGCGCAACCACGCCAGGTGGGCCGTGTTCCTGCGCAACCTTAAGTTCATCGTGGTCGACGAATGCCACTACTACCGAGGCATCTTCGGCTCGAACGTGGCGATGGTGTTGCGCAGGCTGATGCGGTTGTGCGCGCGCTACGCGGCGGACGGCGCCGGGCCGACGGTCATCTTCGCCAGCGCGACGACGGCCGCCCCGGCAGCCACGGCCTCGGAGTTGCTCGGGCACACCGTCACCGAGGTGACCGACGACGGGTCGCCGCAGGGTGGCCGCACCGTGGCGCTGTGGGAGCCCGCGCTGCTGACCGATCTGATCGGCGAGAACGGCGCGCCGGTACGGCGTTCGGCCGGCGCGGAGGCGTCGCGCGTGATGGCCGACCTGGTGGCCGAGGGCGCCCGCACGTTGACGTTCGTCCGGTCGCGGCGCGGCGCCGAACTCACCGCACTCGGCGCGCGGGCCCGCCTCGAGGACGTCGCGCCGGAACTGGCCGAGCTCGTCGCCTCCTACCGCGCCGGATACCTCGCCGAGGACCGTCGCGCCCTGGAGAACGCCCTGGCCGACGGTCGGCTGCGCGGACTGGCAACCACCAACGCCCTCGAGCTGGGTGTCGACATCGCGGGTCTCGACGCCGTGGTGCTTGCTGGGTTTCCCGGCACGGTCACCTCGTTCTGGCAGCAAGCGGGCCGGGCGGGCCGGCGAGGCCAGAGCGCGCTGATCGTGCTGATCGCGCGCGACGACCCACTCGACACCTACCTCGTCCACAATCCGGGCGCGCTGCTGGACAAACCGATCGAGCGGGTCGTCATCGACCCCGTGAATCCATACGTGCTCGGACCCCAACTACTATGCGCCGCAACCGAACTACCTCTCACCGATGCCGAGGTGCGAACGTGGAACGCCGAGGCCGTCGCCAGCGCCCTCGTCGACGACGGCTTGCTCCGACGACGACCCACCGGCTACTTCGCCGCGCCGGGCCTCGATCCACATCCGGCCGTTGACATCCGAGGGTCGATCCGGTGGGCAGATCGCGATCCTCGAGACGGGCACCGGGCGCATGCTGGGCAGCACCGGCGCGGGTCAGGCGCCAGCGTCGGTGCACCCCGGCGCGGTGTACCTGCACCAGGGCGAGAGTTATCTCGTCGACTCACTGGACTTCGAGGACGGCATCGCGTTCGTGCGGCCGGAGGACCCCGGGTACACGACGTCGGCGCGGGATCTCACCGACATCGTCGTCACCGGTGTTGGCACGCGACGCACGTTCGGTCCGGTCACCATCGGCCTGGTCCCGGTATCGGTGTCGCACACGGTGATCGGCTACCTGCGACGTCGACTGAACGGCGAGGTCATCGACTTCGTCGATCTCGACATGCCGACCCAGACCTTGGACACCATGGCGGTGATGTGCACGATCACCCCGGAGGCATTGCAGCACAACGGAATCGACCCGCTTCGGGTGCCCGGCTCACTGCACGCGGCAGAACACGCGTCGATCGGCCTGCTGCCCCTGGTGGCCAGCTGCGACCGCGGCGACATCGGTGGGGTGTCGATGGCGATCGGGCCCGAGGACGGAACGCCGACGATATTCGTCTACGACGGTTATCCCGGCGGGGCCGGATTCGCCGACCGCGGTTTCCGTCAGATCACCACGTGGTGGGGAGCGACGGCGGCGGCGATCGAGGCCTGCGAGTGCCCGGAAGGTTGCCCGTCGTGCGTGCAGTCGCCGAAGTGCGGCAACGGCAACGAGCCGCTGGACAAGGCGGGAGCGGTGCGGGTGCTTCGTCTGGTGCTCGGCGAGTTGGTCCGTCACGGTGGGTGACGGGCCCCGCGGAGACGACCCACCCCTCGACGGTCGTCATCCACGGATCGGCGACAAGGCGTCGATCAGCCTCGCCGAACACAGACGGTGCGACAACGGCCGGACAACGCGATCCGTTCTCAATCCCGGGCGACCGGGTGTTCACGCAAAATACCTTGTGGCGTGGGGGCCCGCAAACCAAATTGACCAACTCGGGGACGCACGAAGATCAACCGAAGGGCCCGGCGACCCGCGGCGGCCTTCGGATTTCGTCGCGCCATTACCTGCGGAAACGCAGCTGACCGACGAGTAAGATACGCGCCATGACCCCCGATTGGCTCCTCGTCGAGACACTTGGCGACGAGCCGGCCGTCGTGGCTCAGGGAACGCAAACCAAGAACCTCGTTCCCATCAGCGCCTTCCTCCGCCGCAACCCCAACCTGATGGCGATCCGGACGGCGATCGGCGAATCGGTTCGGGCCGGTCAGGCACTGAGCAGCATCACCCCAAAACACGACCGCGTGATCCGCACCGAGGTGGTGCAGATGACGGACGGCCGCGTGCACGGCGTGCACGTCTGGGTCGGTCCACCCCACGACGATCCGCCGCAGCGCGTCATCCCGGGTCCGTTGAAGTGGGACTTGACCAACGGCATCGCCACCGACACCACGGAGTCGTTGTTCAACAGCGGCCTCGACCCCTCCGTCGAGGCCACCCACGGACGGGCGTTCGCCGAAGACCTCCCCACCCGCGACCTCAACCCGAGCGAAGCCGAGGTGCTGGCAGTCGCCATCAAACCGGAGCCGGGCCGAACGTTCTCCAGCACGTGGGACATCACCGATCACGTCGGCAATCCGATCACCGTCGGGTTCGTCGCCCGGGTGATGATCGAGAGCGACGACGGCGGACGCGATCTGCTGATCTGTCGCGCGATGAACTGGCGCAGCGTGCGCGACGAGCCGCCGGTGGCGCAGAAGGACCTCGCTCAGCGCATTCTCAACGGCCTGGCCCAACCCGGTGTCCATCGCGCCCTCATCGACCTGAAGACCTGGACGTTGCTCAAGTGGCTCGACGATCCCTGCCCGTTCTACGACTGGCGCGCCAAGGAGGAGGAACGCCTACCTCTCGTCCATCCCGATGACGAGCAGGCCGCGGCATCGATGACGACCGACTTCGAGTCGGGATCCGCCGCGGGCGTGATGCGGCTGCGGGCGCACGGTGGCGGCTGGACGCCGATTCACGTCACGCTGCACCGCGTCGAATTGGAGGAGAACACCTTCGCCGGTCTGCTGTCCCTTCGGCTGCCCACCGACGAGGAGCTGGCGACGGTCGCGACCGGCGACACGGAACCGCGGCCAGCGCGACGGCGGACCCGCGCGCGAAAGACGAAGTAATCCCACGGCGCACGGCCGGTTCATTTCCCCTGAATGAATTCGCCTTGATTGCATCCACAACTAAGTGGTGCGTGGATAACATTCTTTTCGCACGCCCGGTCGCAAGTCACGAATGGTGCACCCGGGTGATTCCTGCAGACTGGGGGTCGAGTAGTGATGTCCGGCGAATTCGACGGAGTGGCAACTCGCGTGCGGGATCTCGCGCCCGTGGCACGCGATCCACTCGACTCCCCCTATGAGATCTCCAATCAAATGTTCGCCGCGCTGCGGCACGTTCTGCACGACGTCGGCGGACAGCCCGATCTGCCGGTGCCGTTCCTCGAGAAGGTCGAGGAGGAATGGGAGATGAACACGTACATCACCTGTGAATGCCTCGGCTGGCGCGGGGTGTGGAATTCCGAGGAACGCCGCCGGGCCGAGAACGACCTCGGCGCCACCCTGTACTTCGGTCTGCCCTACTACGCCCGCTGGGCGACGGTCGCCGCCAAGACGCTGATCAACAAGGGGCTCATCACCCCGGACGAACTCTCGGCCAAGCTCGACGAGGTACGCGCCCGCTTGGAGGCCAAGGCATGACGAGACGGTTCGACATCGGTGACCGAGTCACCGTCCGCGACGCCACCTCGATGTTTCACACCCGCACCCAGGCCTTCACCCGCGGCCGCACCGGCACCGTCGTCGAATTCCGGCCGGACTGGGTGATTCCCGAGGACGAGGCGTGGGGCCGCGACACCCCCGAACGCGGCGGCCGAACCGAGCCCTTCTACGTGGTCCGTTTCCTGCAGAAGGATTTGTGGCCGCGATATACCGGATTCGACATCGACACCCTGGAAACCGAAGTCGCCGAGCGGTGGCTAGAGCCCGCCGAGAAGAAGGGATCTTGAATTGAGCGGCGACCACGGTCACGATCACGATGCGCATGCCCCGATCGGCTCCGAGGAGGTCAGTGAATTCGAGATCCTCGAATTGGCGGTGCGCGAACTGTCGATCGAGAAGGGCCTCTTCTCGCAGGAAGACCACCGCAGGTTCGCCGAATGGGCGGACAACGTAGGTCCGCACGGCGGATCGAAGTTGGTCGCCAAGGCGTGGACCGACCCGGAGTTCAAGGCTCGGCTGCTGGCCGACGGCACCGAGGCCTGCAAGGAAGTGGGCATCGACTGGCGCGACCCCACCGGGGAGGGCACGCCGAGCGACTACACCTACTTCTACGTGCTGGAGAACACCCCAACGGTGCACAACGTCATCGTGTGCACCTTGTGTTCGTGCTACCCGCGTCCCGTGCTCGGGATGTCGCCCGACTGGTACCGCACGCCGAACTACCGGCGGCGCCTGGTCCGGTGGCCACGCGAAGTGCTGGCGGAGTTCGGATTGCACTTCCCCGCCGACGTCGAGGTGCGCGTGCACGACTCCAATCAGAAGTCGCGCTTCATGGTGATGCCCATGCGCCCCGAGGGCACGGAGGGCTGGAGCGAGGAACGACTGGCGCAGATCATCACGCGTGACACCATGATCGGCGTGGCGTTACCTCAGGTCGACTGGACGGCGTCGGATCCACCGTCGAAGGTCGGCTCGTGAGCGGCCCGTTCGACGTCATCCGTGACTGCCTCGACCCCGACGTCGGCCGCGAGACGTCACTGCCCGAGTTGGACCGCAAACCCGACCCCTGGGAGACGCGCATGCAGGCCACGGCCGAATGTCTGTCCTGGCGAGGGGCTTTGGACAACCTCGAACGGCGACGGGTCGAGGACGAACTCGGCGAGACGCTCTACGCGGACTTTCCCGTTCGCAGCAGGTCGGTCGTCGCCACCACCCACGCGCTGCTGGAGCGCGGCGTCTTCGACGAAGACGAACTGCGCTCGCGGATGGACGCCATACGCGAGCGGATGAACCGCCGATGACCCAGACCTCGAACCGAAGGGGACCTTCCACATGAATGCACGCGAGACGACCCAAGTCGCCACACCGGCGCTGGATCTGTCGGTGGCGAAGGCCGCGCTGTGGTTGAGCGCCACGGCGTTCCTGGCGCTACTGGTCTTGTACTTCGTCGGCCTCGACCAGGGCGCCACGTCGGTATTCGGGCAGAACACGTACGTGCACGAGTTCATGCACGACGCGCGCCACCTTCTCGGCTTCCCCTGCCACTAGTCACCCCCTGGCCGGGTCACTTTGCAGCGGCTCGCAGTTGTTCCAAGCCGGCCGAAAACCGATCGTAAAGCAAACTGGATCGGTCGAATTCTGCTGCCGCTTGCTCCTGCATTCCCACGTCGCCGAGGAGCAGGCCGTCCGCAAGGTGTCCCAGCGACGTGATGTAGGCGTCGATGAGGGTGATGGCATCCGCATGTACGGCCGCGACCGTCGGATTGCGGGGCGACTCTGCACGCAGCACCGTCTGAAGTTCCGTGAGCGGCTCGACCACCTCAGTGCGGATTCGCTGTCCCCCGACCGTCGGTTCGTTCCTGAGCACCTGCGGGTCGATTTCGCCAAGTGCAGTCAACGCCCGGTTGATCCCTTCCAGCACTTGGTTCCCGGTGCCACGCAGATAGTCGCCCGCCGCCATGCTGTCGGGAAGCCGCGGCGCCATGTCTGGTAACACCACGTCGGCGTCCGTGACCGGAGGTGCGCTCGCGATGGCCGCCACGGCGCCGGTGCACGCGCCAAGCGCTACCACTGCAGCAAGAGTGATCGACCAACCGGCACCGAGGCTGAAAATGCGGGGAATCAGTGCGAGGGGCGCGATTACCAAGCCCAACAGAAGGGAGAGCGCGAGACCGTCCGTCAGCATCTGCAGGGTGCTGTGAAAGTCGGTGGGCCGATCGTCGAGGGCGTTGATCGCCCAATACCCCGTGATGAAGGCGCCGACGGCCACTGGTCCCGCCAGAGCACCGAGCGCTAGCCCTCGACGAGGAACGCACACGACAAAGGCGAGCGAGGCCGCCGCACCAGCGGTCGCACCGCACCACGTCGTCACCTCCAACAGCGTGAGAAGCAAGGTTTCGTTGAGCTCAGTCGGCACCGAATTTCGGTAAACCGCGTAGGGCACGACTGCGCAGGCACCACATATCACGCCGGCGAGCAGCACCCACTGGATCCTCCAGCCCGCAGTGGGCCACGGCGGGCGCTCCGCGGCTGACTCCTCGAAAAGCCATGCCGGCGCCAAACTGTTGGATCGCGTAAACACAAGCGCGACACCGGTGATCGCGGCGGCGCCAATCACCGTCACGATGACGGGCAAGGCGTCGAGTTCGGTGGCCAGCGTTCGTCGCACGAATCCCAACGGCGCCAGATCAAGAACCATTTGGACTTGCTTCGAGAAGTAGAGCCCGGCGAAGTACACCAAACTGGCGATCGCGACACCGGGTATCCAGGCCCAACGCGGTGACCGCAGTCGCGCGACGGAGTCGGTGGAGACCTCGGCCAGGCTGTATACCACCGCCGTGGTGGCCAGCCCGACCACCGCCGGGATGATGAGGTACGCGGGTTGTGTGAGGCCACCGCGAAAACCCGACGTGGTGTTGGCCAGAGACGCCACCTGGCCGAGTACCAATCCGGCGGCAACACCGAAAGCCGGTATCCACGGGGAGTGTTGGGCGCCCACCGCACGATCCACGGCAACCGCGCGCCACAAGCCGATCCCGACGGTCCCTCCCAACAAGAGTCCACCCATGCCAGCCGCAATGAGAAGCTGGTACCCGCCGAGCGAATTCGCCGTCGCCATCGCCGTGACAAGGCGCTCTACAAGAGGGATCGCGAAAGCCGCCAGGAACGCCGGAGCGAGCCCGTCCAGGAACTTCATCGCCGCCGCGACCTGCGGTCTGGCAAGAACGGCGGCGCGGGTAGCCGGAGAGGGGTGATTGGCCCTCAATCGTCGCCACCACGTCTCCGACTGTGGGCGCGCCTGTCCGACGAGAGCCGACAGCGTGTCCGTCTCTCGCATCAGGGTGGCCGCCGTGAGGTCCGCGTCGTGCTCGCGGGACCGCAGAAGCGCTATCGAAACCATCCAGACGGTGAGGCCAAGTATCGCTGCGCGCCAGAGATAGTCGGGCAACAGACTGAAGTCCGTGTTCGCCACTGCAGTGAAAATGGGCAACGCCAGAATCGGCACGATGGCGTACATGACGCCACGTGTGAGCCACGAAAGTCCGATGTCCCGATTGCGCACGTGCGCCAGCTCGTGCAGAACGACGGCATCGAATGGTGACCGCTTGTGCAGCTTGATCGCGACTGCTGGTGGCAACGCAATCCGGTAACGCCGAGGCGAGCCGTAGCTGAACGCGTCCCTCTGGGTGATGTGGCCGAGCATCACGGTCGGCGGGCGCCGAAGTCCAGCCTGGCGGGCCAGTTCTGCGATGCGGCCATCCGCGGCCAGCAGGTTGACACCGAAGGGTCGCAGTCGCCGCCTCCGCTCGATGATCGGCGGGGCGAGGAAAACAATGGCGAGCCCCGCGAGCATCACCAGGAGTGCACCGCCGAGTGAGTAGGCGGCCTGGACATATCGGGTGTTGGCGTAGCAGGCCTCTGCAGCGTCTTGGATCGCGATCTGTTCCCCAGGACTGCCGACCGTGGCCGGATTACCCGCCTGCAGATAGCACTCGTCGACCGCCCGGGCGAACTGGTCGGCGTGCAGCCGACCCTCGAACCAGTCTCCGATGAAGAGGCCCGCCGCGAGCATGGCCGCCAGAATCACGACGAATCGGATGGTGGTGGGAGAGGGAAACGCATGCAGGGCGACGCGGTGACCCGCAGCTGCAAAGGATTGCGGTGCTGACGGACTGTCCACCACGGACACGGTCCGTCACCCGGCCATGACTAGCGCGCCCGCCGTTGCGTCCGCGATGAGTTTGGCTTGATCTGAACTCACTCCCGCAGCGAGTGCCTTTTCGTACGCGAGCGCACGAACTTGCTTCGTTTGGTCGGCGGTCAACCCGAGGGGTTTCGCG
Organism: uncultured Actinomycetota bacterium; assembly: GCA_963849055.1. GTDB lineage: Bacteria > Actinomycetota > Actinomycetes > Mycobacteriales > Mycobacteriaceae > Mycobacterium. The sequence continues at coordinate 88,574 of CAWKFI010000004.1, read as the reverse complement.
TCCGTCCTTGCAGCGTCCTTGCTACGGAACAGCCGCCGAAGATACGACATCACCGAGGGTGATGACTCCTTGATCGCCGCCTCGATGACTGTCTTTGCCAGCCATTGCACGACTGACAGCGCGACCATGATGACCACCGGGCTGAGCATTGCCAGCTCCAGACCAAATCCGAGTGCCTCGTCGCGATGCTTGGGATCGAGCACCGCCTCGGGATCCGCGTGATATTGCTGTGCGGTGTCTTCGAAGAGGGCGAGTTCTTCAGGTGCCACCTCGGTGAGGACCTGTTGGGCGAGTTCGTCGGCCAGAATCCGCAGGGATTCTTCATCGACTTGAGCCGGTTCAGATTTCATCGAACAACTCCGTTCGAGCCAAATGGATCACACCGTCAGTCATGCCAGCTTCAGTTTGCTGCGGCAAGAGTAGTCCGGTACTCGAGTCGATTGCTGGGGTTAGCGGTGAATTGGCGCGACAGGTCGAGCGAGGCGTCCACTAGTCACTCCGGGCCGGCGCGCGCCGCGGCGCGGGCCGAGCCCAGTCCCCATCGTCCGAGCGCAGCATCGACGTCGACGGTGACCACGACGTCGAGCGCGTCGACCGTGCACGCCGTGACCCTCGCGCCCATCGGTTCGGCGACCGACACCGCCCATCCGCACGCTGAGTCCTGACCGGTTGCGAGCCGGCCCGCCGCGGCGAGCGCCGCCAGGTCTGCTGCCGACTGCGCCCGGTGCCGCGCGACCACCGCAGTGGCGACCACCACGGCCGCCCCGAATACGGCGACGATCAGCGCCATCATCGCCACCGCGATCAGCGTCGCCGAGCCGCGGTCACGATCCCGGTTCGACGGCCGCGACCGCTTCGGCCGCGATGGTGATCCCGGGCAGCAGAGGCGATCTCGCGGCCACCCGGGCGACGACGCGCCCGCCACTTCGACGGACGTCGAGTCCGGCGCCGGCCGGGCCGACGGTGCGCGCCGCCTCCGATGCCGCACGGTCGTCTCCCCTCGCCGCGAGCCGCGCGGCCTCGCGCGCTGCATCGACGCACCGCACCTGCATGGCCATTGCGGTGAGCCCCGCCAGACACAACACCAGCACCACGACGAGCGCGGCCACCGCGAACGCGGCTTCGACGGTGACACCGCCGGCATCGCTGCCAATTCCCCGAGTCGCTGCGCTCCGGCCCGCCGCCGCCCCGATCAGACGTTGGTGTTCAGCGCGCGGGTGATGATGTTGGTCAGCGCGCTCACGATCGAGTCGCCGGTGACCACCGTGTAGAGGATGGCGCCGAACGCTGCCGCGGCGATGGTGCCGATCGCGTACTCCACCGTCGACATCCCGGACTCGTCGACCGCGAGCATGGTCAACCGAGCCTGCAACCGCCGAATGACGTTGTTCACCTTCGTGTTCCTCCTCCTCGTGCCTCGCGGCATCTCCGCGAAGCGTTGTCCTGACCGGCCCGGTCACCACACCCCCGACCGCAGCACGTCACCGGCCAGGCCCACGACCACGGGGACGATGCCCAGGCAGAGGAAGGCCGGCAGGTAGCAGAGCCCGAGTGGCCCGGCGATCAGAACGGACGCCCGCTCGGCAGCGGCCCGCGCCTCGTCACCCGCATCGAGCCGGGACTGCTCGGCCAGTTCGGCGACGCCCCTTGCCAATGCCGTGCCCGACGACGCCGACCGTCGCGCGAGCCGCACCAACGCCGTCAACCGCGCATCGCCCCGCGGCGCGGGAGCCGACCACGCGGTCGCAGGGTCGGCCCCCAGCGCGAGAAGATCCGCAGCGCGCACGAGGACACCGGCGAGGCGACTTGGTGCCGACGGCCCGGTCGCCGCGGCGGCGCTGGCCACCGCCATCCCCGAGGTCAGACAGGCCGCGAAGACGTCGAGGCTGGACGCGACGGCGAGGGGATCCTTGGAGCAGTCGGACGGCAGCGACCGCTGGCGTGCCGCAGCCCCGTCCCCGTTGAGCCGCTGCCCCGACCGCGCCGAGGTTCCGCTGATCAGCAGTGCCATGGCAAGCAGCAGCGCCGGCCAACTCATACGAGTACCCGGTTGGTGATCCGGTCCGACCACGCAAGTCCACAGCACGCCAGAGCAACGCCGACCACGAGCAGCCAACCACCGGGACCACCCGAGAAGAGGAAGCGCACGGGTCCCGCACCGATCAGTTCGCCGAGGCCGACACCCACCAACGGCAAGCCAGCCAGGATCAGCGCCGTCGCGCGGGCCCCGGCCATTCCGGCAGTCACCCGCGACGCGTAACGCTCCCGTTCGACGACGTCGAGGTGCGCTGTGCGCATCAACGTCGCGATGGCCAGGCCGTGCGTCTGAGCCAGCTGCCAACACACCGACAGTCGCTCCCATTGAGCCGGCAGCATCGATTGCGCCGCAACGGCTCTCAGCCCGGCCGCGACGTCGGCGCCCAGACGCGCCCGCGCGGCCACCGCCCTCAATTGGCCGGCGACGGCGCCGTCCACCTCGGATGCAGCGGTCTCGAAGGCCGCGATCGGGTGCGCACCGACACCCAGCTCGCCAACCAGAACGGAGAGCGCGCCCTGCAGCGCGGTGGATTCCTCGGCACGGCGCCTGCTGCGGACCGACCTGCGCCTTCGGACGGCCAAGGTCGACACCAGGATCGCGGCGGCCAGCACGACGGTGACCGGCACGACGAACACCAGCGCGACGGCCGCCACGACGCCGACGAACGTCAACGCGGAGAGCTGCACCGGGCCCGGTACGCGCCGCTGCATCAGGCGGCGCCGCGGCGTACCCGGCGCAACCAACAGTGCCAGCGCGAGGCCGACCGCGGCCACGCTCACCGCCGGCCCCGCTGCGCGAGCAGGTCGGCCAAATGCGCCATGCCGTCGTCGAATCCGCGGTCGGCGTGCCACGCAGTGAGCGCCGCCACCAGTCCATCGGGGCCGCGCCGAAGGACCGAGATCTCGGCCAGCTGCCGCCGTCCCCGGCGATCCCGATTGACGTGCAGCAGCACCTGAACCGCGGCAGCGAGCTGGCTGTGCAGCGCCAACCGGTCCAGCCCACCAAGGGCCGCGAGCGCTTCCAGCCGGGCAGGCACCTCCGCGGGATTGTTGGCGTGCACGGTGCAGGCGCCCCCGTCGTGGCCGGTGTTGAGGGCCGCCACAGGTCGACCACCTCGGCGCCACGCACCTCTCCGACCACGATCCGGTCGGGGCGCATCCGCAAGGCCTGCTTGACCAGATCCCGCACGGTCACCTCGCCGATGCCCTCGACATTGGCGCAGCGGGCGATCAACCGGACGAGGTGGGGATGCCGGGGCGCCAGCTCCGGCGCATCCTCCACGCACACGATGCGCTCCTCACCGGATACGGCACCCAGCGCGGCGGACAACAACGTCGTCTTGCCTGCGCCGGTGCCGCCCGAGACCAGGAAGGCCAGCCGCGCTCCGATGATCTCCTCGAGCAGTCCGAGCGCTTCGGAAGCGATGGCGCCCGAGCCGACGAGCGCGTCGAGGTCTTGGGTGGCGGGCCGCAACACCCGCAGTGACAGACAGGTTCCGTCGCCGGCGACCGGTGGCAGCACCGCGTGCAACCGCACGGTGAAGTCGCCGGTGCCCAGGCTCGTCAGCTGGCCGTCGACCCAGGGCTGCGCCTCATCGAGACGCCGGCCGACCATCAGCGCAAGCCGCTGCGCAAGCCGACGCACGGCGGCCTCGTCGGCGAACCGAATCGGGCTGCGGCGCAATCCCTCTCCATCGTCGACCCAAACGGAGTCGGGAGCGGTGACCAGGACGTCGGTGGTGCCGTCGGCGCGCAACAGCGGCTCGAGGATGCCGGCACCGGTGAGTTCCGTCTGCAGGACCCGCAGATTGCTCAGCACCTCGGTGTCGCCGAGGACGCCACCGGATTCCGCGCGGATGGCCGCGGCGACCACGTTCGGCCGCAGTGATGCCGACTCGGCCGCCAACCGTTCCCTGACCCGGTCGACGAGTGAGGTATTCATGCCGCCAATCCCGCGTCGCCCGGCTGGGTGTGCAGGACCTGCAGCACCCGTCGCGCAGCCGACGCCAACGGAGAACGGTGTCGCAGCCGTAGGCCGCCGTGCTCGAGCATCGTGGCCACACCGGGTTGCGCGCGCATGGTGGCGAGCGTCGGCAATCCGACGATCCGCGCCACGTCGGCCGAACGCAGCCCGCCGGGCGACGGCCCACGGACCACGAGGCCGACGTTCGGATTGGTCGCCGAGAGCCATTGGCCGGTGGCCGTCGTGGCGGCGCACGACCGCAGGTCTGCGGGGGCGAGCAGCACCACCAGATCCGCGGCGTCCAGCGCGGCCTCCACCGCGGCCGTAGTTCGCCGGGGCAGGTCGCAGACAACTGTGGTGCCGCTGCGCCGGCCCGCGTCGACGACCGCTCCGAGCGCCACGTCGTCGACCTCGCTGCACGCGCGGCCGGCGGACAGGACGGTCACCCCGTCGCGGGTCGGGAGCGCTTCGCGCAACGCGGCGTAGTCGAGCCGCCCGCCTTGCAGGGCGAGATCGGGCCAGCGCAGCCCGGCCCCGGATTCACCACCGAGCGCAAGATCGAGCCCGCCGCCCCACGGGTCGACGTCGACCAGCAACGCCCCGGACGCGGCGAACGCGAGCGCCGTCGCGAACACCGACGCACCCGCGCCGCCACGCCCGCCGATCACGGCGAGGACGGCGCCGTGACGCTCCGCGTGGCGCGATTCCACCGCATTGGACAGGTCGGCGACCAGGTCTGCCTCCTGATTTGGCAGGACGAGAACGCGTTGCACCCCGATCGCTATCGCTGCTTCCCATTGCGCAGAATGCGGTTCGCCGGGGCCGACGAGGAACACCCGGGTTCTGCGGGGCAGCCCGAGTTCGGCACAGCGGCAAGCTGTTTCGACGTCCAGAATGACGGCCGCGGCGCTCTCCCAGACCCGTCGACTGGACGGCTCAGCTGCATGGACGACGCGCACGCCGACGGCCGCACCCACCCGATCGACCGCACTGCGCACGTCCACGTCGGCGACCATGGCGAGGACCCCACCGCTCGTCTTCATCACCCCACTGTGGGTGCAGGAGACGACGTATCGCTACTGCCCCGACGGCATCTGTGGATGAAGTCGGATCTGTGGATGAAGGGGCTCGCCGAGTATGCGGAAACGTCGTTCCGCAACGAATCGACCGACCGGACCGCGGTACGCGTGTACCGGGACGGAATTGAGAATTGATTGACCCCAGAAAAGGGACGACCCCCGCCAGGGGGGAGGAGGCGGAGGTCGTCGTGTATCAGCCCCGGGGGGTCGGGCTGATGCACACTCGGCCATAAGCCGAGTAATGCTCACTATACACACGCCTTAGCAGAGGGGTGCAAGTCATAGTTCAGGCTGCGACAACCCTGTGACCTGGAAAGTTGCAGCAACGGACACGTGACACCGACTGCCACTTCCTGGCGGCCCTTCGTCGTACGTCACGACGGTGCCCCCTATGCTGGAAACCGTGAGCGCATCCGACCCAACGGCGGATGGCTCGCCTGCGCCGCGAAACGATGCCGCGACGGGTGTCCCCGTGCGGACCGCCGCGTTCTTCGATCTCGACAAGACGGTCATCGCAAAGTCGAGCACGTTGGCTTTCAGCAAACCGTTCTTCGACCAAGGGCTAATCAATCGCCAGGCGGTTCTGAAGTCTGCCTACGCGCAATTCCTGTTCCTGATGTCGGGCGCCGACCACGAACAGATGAACCGGATGCGGTCCTACATCACCACCATGTGCACGGGCTGGAACGTCGAGCAGGTGAAGTCGATCGTCGGCGAGACGCTGCACGAGATCGTCGACCCACTGGTATTCGCGGAGGCCGCGAACCTGATTGCCGACCACAAGCTATGTGGCCGCGACGTCGTCGTGGTGTCGGCCTCCGGCGAGGAGATCGTCGCACCGATCGCCCGCGCGCTCGGAGCCACCCACGCGATGGCCACCCGGATGGTCGTCGAAGACGGCAAGTACACCGGCGAGGTGGCGTTCTACTGCTATGGCGAGGGCAAGGTCGAGGCAATCCAGGAGCTCGCCGCCCGCGAAGGCTACGCACTCGAACATTGCTATGCCTACTCGGATTCGATCACCGATCTCCCGATGCTCGAAGCCGTCGGCCATCCCACGGTCGTCAACCCCGATCGCGCGTTGCGCAAGGAGTCGGCAGCGCGAGGCTGGCCGGTGGTGACGTTCTCGCGGCCGGTGTCATTGCGCGACCGCCTCCCCGCCGCACCCTCCGGCGCAGCCGTCGCCACCACGGTCGCCGTCGGGGCGAGCGCGCTGGCCGCCGGCGCGTTGACGTACTCGCTGCTGCGGCGCTTCGTTCCCTGAGTCCCTACCGGCCGGTAGCTGTGAGCATTTGCCGTTACGATCCGGCGACACCGCCGAATTGGCACTTGATGTGACCGCGGTCACGGAGTACAAAGGAAGCACGGAAGCCTGGTGAGGCCAAGTTCGAGCCGGAAGAGAAGGCGCGAACTCCCGAGTCGGGCTACCTAGCACGGAACCTGGTACCCACGCGGAGCACATGCCGCGATAATGGCAAAAGTGTTGTGGGCCTGCGTAATTGCGAAAAGCGGACAACGACGACAACCCTTTGGGTGGGGTAGCAGTTGTAGCGCTTCTCAAAAACGCCGAGGCCATCCCACGCAACCCAACCGAGCACGCTTGGTAACCGGAGTCCGTGCTAGCGGGCGGCGAGCCGAACTAGTTTCGGAGCGTCGCCCGCTTCATTTTGCTAGGAGTCATTCCGAAGCTGCCTTGGCTATCGCCAACGCCTCTCGGGCACCGGCCTGAAATGCCGTACAACTGGCGACGATCCACGCTGCCAGGCCGTCGGGAGTCCCGGACGCGAACCCGCGCGCCGCGGCGCGATAGTCGCCCGACTGACGCATCCAGTAGACCTCGGGCACGCCGAGCCCATGCGGGTCCAGCCCGCTGGTGATGGTGATCAGTCGGGACACCGCGCGCGCCACCACGCCGTCGGCGACGCCGAACGGCTCCAGGGTGAGCAACTCACCATGGGCGACGGCCGCCAGCACCGCCGCCGGAACCTTCGTGCCTCCGGTGATGACGTCGCCGAGCAGCTCGAGGCGGCGTCCGACATCGGCGTCCGCCCGTGGCCTGCCCAGCCGGTCGTCCTCGGTGAGGTCGGAGGCGGCCAACGCGTGCAGCCGGGCGATCGCCTGCAGCGGCGCGCGCTGCCACACCCCGACCATCGAGGTCGCCCCGCCCTCCAGTGCCTCGGCCACCCGTAGTGCACCGGCCAGCACCGGATCGGCGTCCTCGCCGGCGCGCAGCGTCAGCGATCCTCCGTCCAACACCGACGATGCTCGCGCGGCGCGCACCGAAGCCTCGGCCGCCGTCGTCGGCCAACCTCTGAGATTGAATCGGTGCCGGTGCGCCCGGCCGAGTGCCTCCCTGGCTTCCTCGCACGCCTCGGCGACGCCTGGCAGCGCCGCCAACGGGGCGAGCGGATCGGGGCTGGACACGGATCCACACGCTAATCGCACCGCTGAACCCGTCTGCAGGCGCGTTCGTCGCGCGACGCCTGCCGCCCGTAGCCGACGGTGTGATTAGCCAACGTCCGTGCAACGTCAGGTGACTAGGCTCACGAATATGACTGACACGTCGGCGACGCATTCTCAGATCACGACCGCCTACCCTCCGTCGGCCGAATTCGCCGCGCAGGCGAACGCCAGCGCCGACCTGTACGACCAAGCCGAGAAGGACCGGTTGGCCTTCTGGGCCGAGCAGGCCAACCGACTGTCGTGGGAGACACCGTTCACCGAGGTGCTCGACTGGTCGGGCGCGCCGTTCGCCAAGTGGTTCGTCGGCGGAAAGCTCAACGTCGCGTACAACTGCGTCGACCGCCACGTCGAGGCGGGCAACGGCGACCGGGTGGCCATTCATTGGGAGGGTGAGCCGGTCGGCGACGCCCGCTCCATCACCTACGCCGAGTTGAAGGACGAGGTGTGCAAGGCCGCCAACGCGTTGACCGACCTCGGCCTCGTCGCGGGCGACCGGGTGGCGATCTACATGCCGATGGTGCCCGAGGCCATCGTGGCGATGCTGGCGTGCGCACGCCTCGGCGTCATGCACTCGGTGGTGTTCGCGGGCTTCTCGGCGACCGCGCTCAAGGCGCGCATCGAGGACGCGGAGGCCAAGCTCGTCATCACCACCGACGGCCAGTACCGCAGGGGCAAGCCGGTGTCGCTGAAGGACGCCGTCGACGAAGCCGTCACGGGTCAGCCGTCGGTCACCAACGTCTTGGTGGTGCGCCGCACCGGAGTCGACGTGCCGTGGACCGAGGGCCGCGACCTGTGGTGGGACGAGACCGTCGCGTCGGCGTCGACCGAACACACACCGGAGGCGTTCGACGCCGAGCACCCGTTGTTCCTGCTGTACACGTCGGGAACCACCGGCAAGCCCAAGGGCATCATGCACACCTCGGGCGGCTACCTGACGCAGTCGAGCTACACCCACTACAACGTCTTCGACGTCAAGCCCGACACCGACGTCTACTGGTGCACCGCCGACATCGGCTGGGTCACCGGGCACACCTACATCGTGTACGGGCCGCTGTCCAACGGCGTGACGCAGGTGGTCTACGAAGGCACACCCGCATCGCCGGACGAGCACCGGCACTTCCAAGTCATCGAAAAGTACGGCGTCACAATCTATTACACGGCGCCAACCCTGGTCCGCACGTTCATGAAGTGGGGCCGCCAGCTGCCCGCCGAGCACGACCTGTCCAGCCTGCGCCTGCTGGGCTCCGTCGGTGAACCGATCAACCCCGAAGCGTGGCGCTGGTACCGCATGGCGTTCGGCGGTGACAAGACCCCGATCGTCGATACCTGGTGGCAGACCGAGACCGGCGCCGCGATGATCGCACCGCTGCCCGGTGTCACCAATTGCAAGCCGGGATCGGCGATGCGCCCCCTGCCGGGGATCTCGGCCAAGATCGTCGACGACGACGGCAACCAACTCGAACCGGGCACCGACCACGGGGAACAGGCCAACGGATACCTGGTCCTCGATCAGCCGTGGCCGGGCATGCTGCGCGGCATCTGGGGTGACCCCGAACGGTTCAAGGAGACCTACTGGTCGCGATTCGCCGAACAGGGCTGGTACTTCGCAGGCGACGGTGCCCGGTACGACGGCGAGGGAAACATCTGGGTACTGGGCCGCATCGACGACGTGATGAACATCTCGGGCCACCGGATCTCGACGGCCGAAGTTGAGTCGGCGCTCGTCGGGCACTCCGGGGTCGCGGAGGCAGCCGTGGTAGGCGCCACGGATGACCAGACCGGCCAAGCCATCTGCGCCTTCGTCATCCTGAAGGCCAACCACGCCGACACCCCGCACGACCAGATGGTCGAGGAGCTGCGCAGCGAGGTGGCGCGCGAGATATCGCCGATCGCCAAGCCGCGCGAGATCCACGTCGTACCCGAACTGCCCAAGACCCGAAGCGGCAAGATCATGCGGCGCCTGCTGCGTGACGTCGCGGAGGGCCGGGAACTCGGTGACACCTCAACGCTGGTGGACCCCAGCGTGTTCGAGGCGATCAGGGCCAGCAAGTAGGGGTTACGCGACCGGCACGAAACCCGCGCCTGCCCGATTCTTGGCGGTGATGTCGGCGAGGACGGCGTTGATCGACATCGTCACCGCCGGCGTGTGCAGCGGGACGAACTTCACCACGCAGGTCGGCAGGTCCTCGCTGAATGCACCGTGGATCATGCCGACCAGCTGGTTGTTCACCGTGACCGGCGCCCCGGAGTCGCCCGGCTGGCCGCATACCTGGTTGACGATGGTGCCTGGCTGCTCACCCGGACCCCAGGTGACGCCGCAGGAGTAGCCGGTGGTGCGGCCGAGCTTGCACGCGACCTCACCGAAGACCGGATCGGGCCCGATGCCGTCGATGCGGAAGCCGTTCACTTCGGGAACGGGCTGGACCAATTTCGGATCGAACTGGATGACGGCGTAGTCGAGGCCCTCGTTGCCTGCCACCATGGTGCCCAGTACGCCGTGGTCCTCGGCGCCTTCCGCGGCGACCTGAGCGCCAGGCCCGCCGCAGTGCGCGGACGTGAATCCGATCAGGCTGCCCGTGCTGTCGTGGCCGATCGCGGTGAGCGTGCAGAACGTATCGCCGTCGATGACGATGCCGGAGCCGCCACCGAGAGCGACGGGTCCCTGCGCGTGCGCAACCGGTGCGGCCAGGACAGAGAATACGAAGGCCAGGACCGTCGCGACCAACCCCGCCGGGACAGCCTCTTGCCAGCGATGTCTCAACACCACCCCCATCTACTGCCCCGACCGAATTCCCGCCAAACTCCGTGAGTCTATCGTCGGCCGGGACGCTTGAGTCGACCGCGACATGGCAACATGAACCGCATTGGCGTCCCAATTTGATCTCGACGCGGGGAGGATTCGGCCGTGAGCACAGGCGACCGTAAGAACGGCGTGCCGACCACAGTGACTTCGATTCCGCTGGTGGATCCGCACGCCCCCAAACCCGATCCATCGATCGGGGACCTGGTCAAGGATGCGACGACGCAGGTGTCGACCCTGGTGCGCGCCGAGGTGGAACTCGCGAAGGCCGAGATCACCCGCGACGTGAAGAAGGGGCTCACCGGCAGCGTCTACTTCATCCTGGCGCTCGTCGTGTTGTTCTACTCGACGTTCTTCTTCTTCTTCTTCGTCGCGGAACTCCTCGACACCTGGCTGTGGCGGTGGGCCGCATTCCTCATCGTCTTCGGCGTCATGGTGGTGACCACGGCGTTACTGGCGCTGCTCGGCTACCTGAAGGTGCGCCGGATCCGGGGACCGCAGCAGACCATCGAGTCGGTCAAGGAGACGCGCGCCGCGCTGACCCCCGGTGGTGACAAGCACGACGGCAAGGCGATCACGGCCAGCGGCGACGGGCGGCCATCGTCGACCGCAGATCCCTCAGGCTGGTAAGTGCCTCGGAGCCGCCCCGGCGGCGACATGAAGAAGCCGCCCGATCCGTCCGTTACCCGCATCGACGGTCCCTGGCGGCATTTGGAGGTGCACGCCAACGGGATTCGCTTCCAGGTCGTCGAGGCCCTGCCCACCGAGGACCGTCGCGCACCGGACGTCGAGCGGCCGCTGGTGATCCTGCTGCACGGGTTCGGATCGTTCTGGTGGTCGTGGCGCCACCAACTCCGGGGTCTGACGGGGGCACGCGTGGTGGCCGTGGACCTGCGGGGCTACGGCGGCAGCGACAAGCCTCCGCGCGGGTATGACGGCTGGACGCTGGCCGGCGACACCGCGGGCCTGGTGCGCGCGCTGGGGCACAAGACGGCCACGCTCGTCGGTCACGCCGACGGCGGCTTGGTTTGCTGGGCCACGTCGGTACTGCACCCACGGGTGGTGCGCGCGATCGCCGTGGTGAGTTCGCCGCATCCGGTGGCGTTGCGTGCGTCGGCGCTGACCCGCCGGGATCAGGGACTGACGCTGCTTCCCTCGATGCTGCGCTACCAGGTGCCGTTCTGGCCGGAGCGGGCGCTGACCCGCCACGACGCCGCCGCTCTCGAAGCTCTTGTTCGTAGCCGCGCGAGTGCGAAATGGGTTGCGTCGGAGGACTTCTCGGAGAGCATGGTCCACCTGCGTCGGGCCATCCAGATTCCGTCGGCGGCGCATTCCGCGCTGGAGTATCAACGTTGGGCGGTGCGCAGCCAACTACGCAGCGAGGGCAGGCGGTTCATGAAGTCCATGAAACGTCCACTGGCGGTGCCGCTGCTGCACGTCCGCGGCGACGCCGACCCCTACGTGCTGGCCGACCCGGTGTATCGGACCCAGCGGTACGCGCCGCACGGCCGTTACGTATCCATTGCTGGGGCAGGGCATTTCGCGCACGAGGAAGCACCGGCGGAAGTCAACCAGCAGCTGTCGAGGTTCCTCACCCAGGTGCACGGCGCCTAGTTCAGGAAATGCAGGTGCCGGTGGCCACGCGTTGCGTGTTGCCCACCCTGGCCATCTGCTTGGCCACCTCGTTGGCGGTTAGCACGAAGCCGGTATCCGCGTCGTCGACGGCCGCGCCGAACACCACACCGAGCACCCTGCCATCGCGGTCGATCAAAGGTCCACCCGAATTACCTTGACGCACAGTGCCTCTGATGGTGTAGACCTCGCGGGTCACGGTCGTGGTGTGGTAGATGTCCGGCCCGTTGAGCTGGATGATCTCGCGGATCCGAGCGGGGGTCGCGGTGAAGTCACCACCGCCCGGATAGCCCATCACCACCGCGTCGGTTCCCGTCGGCGCCTCCTGCATGTCGAACTGCAGCGGCGGCGACGGGAGGCCGGGCACGTCCAAGATCGAGATGTCGGCGCTCGGGTCGTAGGACACCACGCCGGCGTCATAGGTCTGCCCGTCGACTTCGACGGTGACGCTCTCCGAGCCGGCGACGACGTGCGCGTTGGACATCACCCGATTCGGCGCGACGACGAAACCGCTGCCCTCCAACACCTTCTGGCAACTCGACGCGACACCGCGGATCTTCAGCACGCTGGGCCGCGTCGCGGCCACGACCGGGTCGGCGGCCAACGCGGCATCGGGGACGTCGACGCTGACGATCGGAGTGCGGCCGAACGGTTGCAGCACGTTGGGCAGACCGGAGGTGTCCAGCAGCGCCGACAGCCGCGTCGGAACCCGCTTCAGCCATTCCGGGGCGAGGGTGTCCACCTGGGCAAGCACGCGTGAACCACGCACGGCGGCAGCAAGATTGGGTTGATCCGACGAGGTGAGCGGGGTGGCCAGCAACCACGCAGCCACCAGGACCGCAACGAGTTGCAGCGCGACGCCGATCACCGAGTCGAACGTCCTTAGCGTCCCGTTGCGGATGGCACCGCGCACCGCTCGGCCGAGAACGACGCCCGCGATCTCACCGACCACGACGAGGCCGAGGATCAGGAACAGCGCGACGAACAGCTTCGAGCGGGGCCCGTCGATCTGACTCACCACGTGGGGAGCAAGGAGGACGCCGGCCACCGCACCGAGGACGACCCCGACGAAGGACAGCAGCGAACCCAGAGCCCCGGAACGCCAGCCGGAGATGGCGGCGACGAGGGCGATGGCGAGGACGGCCAAATCAAGCCATTGCGACGATGTCATTGTTGGGGTTCACCGTAACCGCTGGCGTCGCCGACGAGGGCCATTGCCGCGTCGAGTTCGCGCACGTCGTCCGTGTTCCACGGCTCGGCCCAGCCTGCGACGTCGAGCATCGCCGAGATCACCTGCCCGGTGAAGCCCCACACCAGCATCTGGTTCAGCAGGAAGGCGGGGCCGGCGAAGCGGCGCGTGTTCTGCTGCCGGTAGACCATCAACCGGTTCTCCGGGTTGATGAAGGCGCGCACGGGGACGCGCGCGACGATCGCCGTCTCGGCCGGGTCGACGACGGCGACCGGCCCGGGATCGGGCGAGTAGGCGAGCACTGGGACGACGTGAAAGCCGGACGGCGGGATGAACATCCGATCCAGGGTGAGCAGCGGCTGCAGCCGGGTGGGGTCGATACCGGTTTCCTCGTTGGCCTCGCGCAACGCGGTGAACACCGGCCCATCGTCACCGGGGTCCGACGCCCCGCCGGGGAACGCCGCCTGACCGGCATGGTGGCGCAGCGTCGACGCCCGCACGGTCAGCAACAGGTCGGCGTCGTCGGGCAACCCGCCCGACGGGCGAGTCCCGCGGGCCGGAGAACAGCACCAGCACCGCCGCATCGCGCTTGGCGCCGGTCAGCGTCGCGGTGGCGTTGGCCGCGGTGATCGCGGCCAGCACGTCGGCGGGCACCCGTCGCCGGTAGGCGCTCTGGCACGTCGTCGACGTTGTCGACCAGCGGCTTCAGCCAGGTCGGGGCGGCCGCGGGTCGAGCGAGCGCGTTGCTCCCCGCTGCCTCGTGCTCAACCCCGCACTCCTATCCGCTGGGTTCACCGCCGCCGCGATCTCGTCGGCGTTGGCGAACGACCGGGGCAGGACTTCGGCCACGCTACCGTCCGAGCGCAGCACGACGGTTGCGGGCATCACGTTGGGCACCTGCAGCGCGGCGGCGATCAGCCGGCGTCCGTCCTGCAGCGTCGGCAGGCGCACGCCGAGCTCGGCCAGCCGAAGCAGTGCGGCGGTCTCGTTCTCGTCCTGATGCACGGTCAGCACCGTGACCGCGGGGCCCATCCGCCTTCTGGTATTCGGCCATGGCAGGCAACTCGTCGCGCGCATGGCCCGCACCAGTAGGCCCACAGGTTCAACACGACCGCGCGGCCCTGCACGACGCCGCGCGACGTCGACGGTCGACGCCGTCGCCCGCGCATTCGAGGGTGATGCCGCGCAGCGCTTCTGGGCCCGCGCCCGTGCCCGGGAGGGACAGGGCTGCGAGTTCGGCGCGGGCGCGCGGGCCGGCCAGCGCCTCGGCGGTGTCGGCGTCGCGATGGTCGCGGGCCGACGCCGGAACCGGTCGGCCGCGGTCAGGCGCGCCGTCGTCGCCCAGTTCCCGCCACAACGCCACCACGAGCGCGACGAAGACGATCGAGCACCGCCACGGTCCAGCGGGCCGACCTGCTCATGGGTGGTCACAGCGCAGGCTCAGAGCCCGGCCAACGCCAGCAGATGCTCCGTCTCCGGGCCCTTGACCAGCGCAGCGGCGGTCAGCGGATCCGTCGGCCCGGTGCCGAAGGACGGGCAGTCCTTGGCCAGCACGCACACCCCGCACGCGGGCTTCTTGGCGTGACACACCCGCCGGCCGTGGAAGATCACCCGGTGGCTGAGCAGCGTCCACTCCTTGCGCTCGATCAGCTCGCCGACCGCGTGCTCGACCTTCACCGGGTCCTCCAGCGCGGTCCAGCGCCAGCGGCGGACCAGCCGGCCGAAGTGGGTGTCGACGGTGATGCCGGGGATGTCGAAGGCGTTGCCGAGGATCACGTTGGCCGTCTTGCGGCCGACGCCGGGCAGCGTCACCAGCTCGTCGAGCGTGCGGGCACCTCGCCGTCGAACCGCTCGACGAGCTCCTGGCCGAGCCGCATCAGCGAATTCGCCTTGTTCCGGTAGAAGCCGGTGGGCCGGATGAGCTCCTCGAGTTCCGTCGCGGTCGGCCTGCGCGTAGTCCGGCGCGGTGCGGTACTTCGCGAACAGCGCGGGCGTGGTCAGGTTCACCCGCTTGTCGGTGCTCTGCGCGGACAGAATGGTCGCCACCGTCAGCTCCAGCGGATTGGTGAAGTCGAGCTCGCAGTACACGTGCGGAAATGCCTGCGCCAGAGCGCGATTCATCCGCCGGGCGCGACGGACGAGGCCGAGGTGGGTCTCGTCGTCCCACTTGCCGTCGCTCCGGCCGGTGCGGACGCCTGGTCGGACGCATCGCATGGCGACGTGCCACGCCCTACAGCCTACTGACGGGGCCGACAGCGATCGGACGCGGACCGGTGGCATTTCGTGATCCCGCTGAGACCTTCGGCGTGTTTACTTCGCCTGTGTCGTGGTTGCTCGTCGCGTTCATCCCGGGGTTGCTGATGTTGGCAACCTTCGGGCTGGACCGACTGGAGGCGGGCCTCGACCGCGACACCGTCTCGGCCGACGACGTCGACGAGTTTCTCGAGCAAGCCGAGGCCGACTGCGACGACGGCACGCCGGCGCGCGGCCGACGAGCCACATCGTCGACGACTGCGTACGACGCCGACGACGACGTAGCGCGTGCACCGCGCGCCCGGCCTTGCGAATGCGGTTTGCCGACCAGGATCTACGTCGCAGCACGGCAGCAATCCGGAATTTCAGCCGACTCGACATGCCGATCGTGTGTAGCGTTGGCTACGTCGCGACAGCGCCTACCTCTAGACTGATTGCGCTAACCAGCTAGCGGTTGGCCAGCGCGTGCCATATCACCCAACAGCTTAAGAGGGGCAACGTGGACGAGATCCTGGCCAGGGCCGGAATCTTCCAGGGAGTCGAACCCACCGCGGTATCCGCGCTGACCAAGCAGCTGCAGCCCGTCGACTTCCCGCGCGGACACACGGTGTTCGCCGAAGGCGAGCCCGGTGACCGGCTCTACATCATCATTTCCGGCAAGGTGAAGATCGGCCGCCGCTCACCGGACGGCCGCGAGAACCTGCTGACGATCATGGGCCCGTCCGACATGTTCGGCGAGCTGTCGATCTTCGACCCGGGCCCGCGCACGTCGAGCGCCACCACCATCACCGAGGTGCGCGCGGTGTCGATGGACCGCGACGCGCTCAAGGCGTGGATCGACGAGCGCCCGGAGATCGCCGAGCAGCTGCTGCGCGTGCTGGCCCGCCGGCTGCGCCGCACCAACAACAACCTCGCCGACCTGATCTTCACCGACGTCCCCGGCCGCGTCGCCAAGCAGCTGCTGCAGCTCGCGCAGCGGTTCGGCACCCAGGAGGGCGGCGCGCTGCGGGTGACGCACGACCTGACGCAGGAGGAGATCGCCCAGCTGGTCGGCGCCTCGCGCGAGACCGTCAACAAGGCGCTCGCCGACTTCGCCCACCGCGGCTGGATCCGCCTCGAGGGCAAGAGCGTGCTGATCAGCGACTCCGAGCGGCTGGCCCGCCGCGCCCGCTAGCGCCGCGATTCGCGAGCGCCGGCGGTCAGCGCCGCTCGTGCATCGCCGAGTCACGCTCGAGGTAGTCCAGTTGCGCCTGGACCGACCATTCGGCGGCGTCCCACAGCTTCTCGTCGACGTCGGTGTAGACGTGCTCGACGATCTGGCGCGCGGTGGCGTCCTCGCCGAGCTCCTCGAGGCCTCACGCACCTGGTCGAGACGCTCCTCGCGGTGCGCCAGGTACATCGCGGTGACAGCCTCGAGGTCGCCGAGATCCGGCCCGTGCCCGGGCAACACGGCACGCCGACCCAGACCGTGCAGTCGCCGCAGCGACTCGAGGTAGTCGCGCAGGCTGCCGTCCTCGTTGTCGATGACGGTGGTGCCTCGGCCGAGCACGGTGTCCGCGGTCAGCACGGCGCCTTCCCGTCGCTGCGCCGCCATCGACCAGGAACGACAGCGAGTCGCCGTATGCCCGGGCGTCGCCATCACCGTGATCCGCAGGCCCGCGGCGTCGATCACCTCGCCGTCGGACAGCGGACCGCCAAGGCCGCGCAAGAACCCGCTGCCGACCGCGCGCACCACCGCTCCGGTGCGCTCGACGATCTTGTCGATGGCGCCGGTGTGATCCTCGTGCTTGTGGCTGATCAGCACCAGCGGAATCTTGCCGAGGCTCGCGATCCGGCCGATGTGCTCGTCGTCGTCGGGCCCGGGGTCGACGATCACCATCTCGTCGCTGCCCGGCCCCTGCAGCACCCACGTGTTGGTGCCGTCCAGCGTCATCAGCCCGGGGTTGTCGCACAGCAGGACCGACGCCGTGTCGGTGACGCGGCGCAGTTGCCCGTAAGCGGGATGCTCGAGGGTCAAGCCACTTCGACGATCAGCTCGACCTCTACCGGCGCATTCAGCGGCAGCTCGGACACCCCGACGGCGGAGCGGGCGTGCGCGCCGGCCTCGCCGAACACCTCGCCGAGCAGTTCGGAGGCACCGTTGATCACGCCGGGCTGGCCGTTGAAGCCGGGCGCCGAGGCGACGAAGCCGACGACCTTGACGACGCGCGTGACGGAGTCGATGCCGACCAGCGAATGGACGGCTGCCAGCGCATTGAGCGCGCAGACGCGGGCGAGGGCCTTGCCCTCCTCCGGGCTGACTTCCGCGCCGACCTTGCCTGCACCAGCCAGCGCGCCGGACTGGATGGGCACCTGGCCCGACGTGTAGACCAGGTTCCCGGTGCGCACGGCAGGCACGTACGCGGCGAGCGGCGTCACCACGTCCGGCAGCGAGATGTCCAGCTCGGCGAGTCTGGCCAGCCAGGACTGACCGGCGGTCACTTGGGCCGCTTCAGATACGCGACGTGCTGCTCGCCGGTGGGGCCCTGCAGCACCGACACCAGCTCCCAGCCGTCCTCACCCCACTGGTCGAGGATCTGCTTGGTCGCATGGGTCAACAGGGGAACCGTGGCGTACTCCCACCGGGTGGCTTCGCTCATGCGGCTGAGCTTATCGGTCGGGTGGGGCCACTTGGTTAGGCTGCTGGAGTGGCAAACCAGTCTCCCGAACCAGACGGCCGAAGATCTGTCGGCTGGCCTTCCCGATTATCGAAGGTGCGACTGCACTTCGTAACCGGCAAGGGCGGCACCGGAAAGTCGACGATCGCGGCCTCGCTGGCGTTGGCGCTGGCGGCGGGTGGCCGCAAGGTGCTGCTGGTCGAGGTCGAGGGGCGGCAGGGCATCGCGCAGCTGTTCGACGTGCCGCCGTTGCCCTATCAAGAGGTGAAGATCGCCACCGCTGAGGGCGGCGGGCAGGTCAACGCGCTGGCAATCGACACCGAGGCCGCGTTCATGGAATACCTCGACATGTTCTACAACCTCGGGATCGCGGGGCGCGCGATGCGGCGCATCGGCGCCGTCGAATTCGCGACGACCATCGCGCCGGGTCTGCGCGACGTGCTGCTCACCGGCAAGATCAAGGAGATCGTGGTGCGGCCCGAGAAGGGCAGGCAGCACGGCTACGACGCCGTGGTGGTGGACTCGCCGCCGACCGGCAGGATCGCCCGCTTCCTCGACGTCACCAAGGCCGTGTCCGACCTGGCCAAGGGTGGGCCGGTGCACTCGCAGGCCGATGGCGTGGTCAAGCTGCTGCACTCGGATCTGACCGCCATCCACCTGGTGACGCTGCTCGAGGCGCTCCCCATCCAGGAGACGGTCGAAGCCATCGACGAACTCAAGGAACTCGGATTGCCGATCGGCAGCGTCATCGTCAATCGCAACATCCCGGCGTATCTCCCCGCTGAAGACCTTGCGAAGGCGGCCGAGGGCGGCGTCGACGCCGACGCGGTGCGCGCGGGCCTGGCCAAGGCCGGCATCGAGCTGGCCGACGCGGACTTCGCCGGCCTGCTCACCGAGGCCATCCAGCATGCGACGCGGATCGCCGCACGCGCCGAGAGTGCCGAACAGCTCGACGCCATCGACGTGCCTCGCCTGGAGCTGCCCTCGCTGCCCGACGGAGTGGACCTCGGCAGCCTCTACGAACTGGCCGAGGAACTCGCTCAGCAGGGAGTCCGATAGTGAGCACCACGCCACGCGCGCTCGACATGCACGCCGTCCTGTCCGACACATCCAACCGCGTCGTAGTGTGTTGCGGCGCAGGCGGAGTCGGGAAGACCACGACCGCGGCGGCCATGGCGTTGCGCGCCGCGGAGTACGGCCGCACCGTCGTGGTGCTGACCATCGACCCGGCCAAGCGGCTCGCTCAAGCGCTGGGCGTCAAGGATCTGGGCAACACGCCGCAGCGGGTGCCGTTGGCACCAGAGGTGACCGGCGAACTGCACGCCATGATGCTCGACATGCGCCGGACGTTCGACGAGATGGTGGTCCAGTACTCGGGCACGGACCGGGCCGACGCGATCTTGGAGAACCAGTTCTATCAAACGGTCGCAACGTCACTCGCCGGTACGCAGGAGTACATGGCGATGGAGAAGCTCGGCCAGTTGCTCGCCGAGGACAAGTGGGACCTCGTCGTGGTCGACACCCCGCCGTCGCGCAACGCACTCGACTTCCTGGACGCCCCAAAGCGTCTCGGCAGCTTCATGGACAGCCGGCTGTGGCGCCTGCTCCTGGCGCCCGGCCGTGGCATTGGCCGACTGGTCACCGGGGCCGTCGGCTTGGCGATGAAGGCGCTGTCCACGGTCCTGGGATCTCAAATGCTTTCCGACGCAGCGGGTTTCGTTCAGTCGCTGGACGCGACGTTCGGCGGCTTCCGCGAAAAGGCCGACCGCACCTATGAATTGCTCAAGCGTCGCGGCACGCAGTTCGTGGTGGTGTCGGCCGCCGAACCCGATGCGCTACGGGAGGCGTCGTTCTTCGTCGACCGGCTGTCCCAGGAACGGATGCCGCTGGCCGGACTCATCCTGAACCGGACCCACCCAATGCTGTGCGACCTGCACGCGGAGCGGGCCAACGAGGCCGCCGAGCAGTTGGAGGCATCCGACACCGGCGCCGACGCGTTGACGGCGGCGATTCTGCGGATTCACGCCGACCGCGCGATGACCGCCAAGCGGGAAGTCCGGCTACTGTCGCGATTCACCGGGGCGAACCCCGCGGTGGCGATCGTCGGCGTGCCGTCGTTGCCGTTCGACGTGTCAGATCTGGAGGCGCTTCGCGCCATTGCCGATCAAATCACGGGCGATGCGGCGTGACGCCGTCCAACGGACGGCGCCGAGCAACCTAAACGGCGTTGCGGTGCTTCCGCTGGGCGGCGAAGAACTCCGACCAGGAAACGACCTCGGGATGCTGCTTCAGCAGGGCGCGGCGCTGGCGTTCGGTCATGCCGCCCCAGACGCCGAACTCGACGCGATTGTCGAGCGCGTCAGCGCCGCATTCGGAGATGACGGGGCAATGTCGGCAGATCACGGCGGCTTTGCGCTGGGCAGCGCCGCGGACGAACAGTTCGTCGGGATCGGCTTGTCTACAACGGGCCTGTGAGACCCATGCGATGCGGGCCTCGGCCTCAGCACCTTGTATTACACCGTTGACAGGAGAGGTGGTGATTGTCCTGCGCGCCGCGGGCCGTATACCTGACACCAGCGATCCCTTCGTCGAGCCGCCCCCAGGACGGTCCAGTCCCCGGTCGTAGAACACTTATGCGATCTACGCCACATTGCGATCGTTTGTGTTACCTAGATCGCACTGTGTGTCCAAGCTAGGTGGTCAGGGGGGTTTTGCGCAACAGTCAAATCACGGTTTTCTGGCACAACCGTGCCGTCATCCATCTTGGCGTACGTTAAGGCAGCTCGCAGGGGCTGCACAGGTACCCCCTCGTGGACCAACCGCTCGGCGGCCACTCGATCGCGGCGTCGTTAGTCTGTATCCATGTCCGAGCCGCCAGCCCGACCACCGACCGCGGTGACGGTCATCAAGTTGGCGTGGTGCTGCCTGCTGGCCAGCGTGATTGCGGCGGCTTTGATGTTCCCCGTCGTCGGCGGGTTCGGCCTGATGTCCAACCGCGCGTCCGACGTGGTTGCCAACGGCTCGGCCCAGCTCGTCGAGGGCGAGGTACCCGCGGTGTCGACGATGGTCGACGCGAAGGGCAACCCGATAGCTTGGCTATATAGTCAGCGCCGGTTCGAAGTGCCGAGCGAACAGATCGCCAACACGATGAAGCTGGCGATCGTCTCGATCGAAGACAAACGGTTCGCCGAGCACAATGGCGTCGACTGGAAGGGCACCCTGACGGGCCTCGCCGGATACGCCTCGGGCGATCTGGACACCCGCGGCGGATCCACCCTCGAACAGCAGTACGTGAAGAACTATCAGCTGCTGGTGATAGCGCAGACCGACGCCGAGAAGCGGGCGGCCATCGAAACCACGCCTGCACGCAAGCTACGCGAGATCCGGATGGCGCTGACCCTCGACAAGACGTTCACCAAGCCGGAGATCCTCACCCGGTACCTGAACCTGGTGTCGTTCGGAAACGGGGCGTTCGGCGTCCAGGACGCGGCACAGACCTATTTCGGCGTCAACGCCAACGAACTGAACTGGCAACAGGCCGCACTCCTGGCGGGCATGGTGCAGTCCACCAGCACGCTGAACCCGTACACCAACCCGGAAGGCGCGCTGGCTCGTCGAAACTTGGTGCTCGACACCATGATCGACAACGTTCCTCAGGAAGCCGAGGCGTTGCGCGCCGCGAAGCAGGAGCCGCTGGGCATCCTGCCTCAGCCGAACGAACTCCCCCGCGGCTGCATCGCCGCGGCCGACCGCGCCTTCTTCTGCGACTACGCCCTGGAGTACCTGGCCCGGGCAGGCATCAGCAAGGAACAGGTCGCCAAGGGCGGTTACCTGATCCGCACCACGCTCGATCCCGACGTCCAAGGCCAGGTGAAGTCGGCCATCGACGGCATCGCCGCCCCGGACATCGACGGCGTGGCCAGCGTGATGAGCGTGATCAAACCGGGCAAGGACTCCCATCGCGTCGTCGCGATGGCGAGCAACCGCACCTATGGCCTGAACCTGGACGCCGGCGAAACGATGCAACCCCAGCCGTTCTCGCTGGTCGGCGACGGTGCGGGCTCGATCTTCAAGGTCTTCACCACCGCAGCGGCCCTCGACATGGGGATGGGCATCAACGCACAACTGGATGCGCCGTCCCGGTTCGAGGCCCGAGGCCTGGGCAGCGGTGGCGCCAAGGGGTGCCCACAGGCCACGTGGTGCGTCCAGAACGCCGGCAACTACCGCGGCCAGATGAGCGTCACCGACGCGCTGGCCACGTCCCCGAACACCGCGTTCGCCAAGCTCATCTCCCAGGTCGGCGTGCAACGCACCGTCGACATGGCGGTCAAGCTGGGGCTGCGCTCGTACGCGCTGCCCGGCACCGCCCGCGACTACGACCCGGACAGCAACGAAAGCCTGGCCGACTTCATCAAGCGGCAGAATCTGGGCTCGTTCACGCTGGGCCCGATCGAGGTCAACGCACTCGAGTTGTCCAACGTCGCGGCGACGCTGGCCTCCGGCGGGACGTGGTGCCCACCCAACCCGATCGACAAGGTCTTCGACCGCAACGGCGAAGAGGTGTCGGTCACCACCGACACCTGCGAGCAGGTCGTCCCGGAGGGACTGGCCAACACGCTGGCCAACGCCATGAGCAAGGACGACTCCGGCTCGGGCACCGCCGCAGGTGCGGCGGGTTCGGTGGGATGGAACCTGCCGATGTCGGGCAAGACCGGCACCACCGAGGCACACCGGTCGTCGGGCTTCCTGGGGTTCACCAGTGAGTTCGCCGCCGCCAACTACATCTACGACGACTCGACCACGCCGTCGGATCTGTGTTCCTTCCCGCTGCGGCAGTGCGGCTCGGGCGACCTCTTCGGCGGCAACGAGCCCGCGCGCACCTGGTTTACCGCGATGAAGCCGATCACCCCCGACACCGTGGCGCTCCCGCCGACCGATCCGCGCTACGTCGACGGTGCCCCGGGTTCGCGGGTGCCGAGCGTGGCCGGGATGACGCAGGACCTGGCGCGGCAGCGGCTGAAGGACGCCGGATTCCAGGTCGCCGACCAGACCACGCCCGTCAACAGCACCGCGCCTACGGGCTCCGTGGTCGGCACATCGCCCAATGGCCAGACGGTCCCAGGGTCGATCATCACCATCCAGACCAGCAACGGCATCCCGCCACCACCACCGCCGCCACCCCCCGGAATGCCGCCGATTCCGGGCATGGACCCGAACATGCCCATCGGGTCGACGGTCGTCCAGATTCCCGGCCTTCCCCCGATCACCGTGCCGGTGCTCGGCCCACCGCCGCCGCCTCCGCCACCGCCACCCTGATGAACCGCTGGTCGTCGTTGTGGGGTTGATGACGCCCAGCTGTGGAACTCGGTGTGCACAGACGTCTGGCAGTAGGCTGCGTTCATGCCCGCCCCCTCGACGACGGTCAACAAGAACCTGGCATTGAACGCAGCCGCGGCAGCCGCAGGCTCCCTGGTCGCAGGCGTCGCCTACGCGTCGCTGATCGAGCGCAACGCGTACGTGATGCGGGAAGTGACGATGCCGGTGCTCAGCCCGGGGTCCTCCCCGTTGCGCGTGCTGCACCTCAGCGACTTCCACATGCGTCCGGGCCAGCGGCGCAAGCAGGCGTGGCTGCGCGAACTCGCCAGCTGGGATCCCGACCTGGTGATCAACACCGGTGACAACCTGGCGCACCCCAAGGCCGTGCCTGCCGTCGTGCAGGCGCTGGGCGATCTGTTGTCGGTGCCGGGGTTGTTCGTCTTCGGCAGCAACGACTACTTCGGGCCCAAGCCGAAGAACCCGGCGAACTACCTGTTCAACAAGTCGCGCCGGATCACGGGTGAGCCGCTGCCGTGGCAGGACCTGCGGGCGGCGTTCACCGAGCGCGGCTGGCTGGACATGACCCACACGCGGCGCGAGATCGAGGTCAAGGGCCAGTTGATCGCTGCGGCAGGCGTGGACGACCCTCACCTGAAGCGCGACCGCTACGACACCGTCGCCGGGCCGCCCAGTCCCGCCGCCAACCTCACCCTGGGCCTGACGCATTCGCCGGAGCCCCGGGTGTTGGACCGCTTCGCCGCTGACGGCTACCAACTGGTGATGGCCGGCCACACGCACGGCGGACAGCTGTGCCTGCCGTTCTACGGCGCCGTGGTCACCAACTGCGAGCTGGACCGGTCGCGGGCCAAGGGCCCGTCCCGCTGGGGCGCACATACCCAGTTGCACGTGTCGGCGGGCATCGGCACGTCGCCGTACGCGCCCGTGCGGTTCTGCTGCAGGCCCGAGGCGACACTGCTGACGCTGGTGGCCTCGCCGACCGGAGGCGGCCACGCCGGCGCGAAGGCCGGCATGTCGTATCCGACCGTCTCGGCGCGGTGACCGACCGGGCGTCCACCGCCGCTCGTTCCCGCCCGCGCCAGTGGGTGGACAACGCGGTCCGGCTGATCGAGGCCGACGCCCGACGTAGTGCCGACACCCACCTGCTGCGCTATCCGCTGCCATCGGCGTGGTGTGACGGCGTCGACGTCCAGCTGTACCTCAAGGACGAGACGACGCACATCACCGGCAGCCTCAAGCACCGGTTGGCGCGCTCGCTGTTCCTCTACGCGCTGTGCAACGGCTGGATCGGTGAAGGCACCACCGTCATCGAGGCGTCCTCGGGGTCGACGGCGGTCTCCGAGGCGTACTTCGCGGCGATGCTTGGCTTGCCGTTCATCGCGGTGATGCCGTCCTCGACCAGCTCTGCGAAGATCGCGCTGATCGAATCACAAGGCGGCCGTTGCCATTTCGTCGCCAAGGCGTCGCAGATGTACACGGAAGCGGAGCGGCTTGCTGAGGAGACCGGCGGGCACTACCTCGACCAGTTCACCTACGCGGAGGCGGCCACCGACTGGCGCGGCAACAACAACATCGCCGAGTCGATCTTCGAGCAGCTGCGCGAGGAGCAGCACCCGATTCCGGAGTGGATCGTCGTCGGCGCGGGGACGGGCGGCACCAGCGCGACCGTCGGCCGGTTCATCCGGTACCGGCGCCACGCCACCCGGTTGTGCGTCGTGGATCCGGAGAACTCGGCGTTCTTCCCGGCGTACTCGCAGGGTAGCCGCGACGTCGTCACGGGCGAATCGTCACGCATCGAAGGCATCGGCAGGCCGCGCGTGGAACCGTCGTTCCTGCCCGACGTCGTGGACAGGATGGTGGTGGTGCCCGATGCCGCCTCAGTGGCGGCGGCACACCACGTCAGCAGGGTGCTTGGGCGGCGCGTGGGGCCGTCGACGGGAACCAACGTGTGGGGTGCCTTCGGCCTACTGGCCGAGATGGTGGCGCAGAAGCGCAGCGGCTCGGTGGTGACCCTGCTTGCCGACAGCGGCGACCGCTACGCGGACACCTACTTCAACGAGGAGTGGCTGACCCAGTCGGGGCTGAACGATTCGGCACCGGCCGCGGTCTTGGTGGAGTTCGAGCGGTCCGGCCGCTGGCCCTGATCGTCCCCGCCCATGCCGGCGTCGGACGTCAAAAACAGCCACAGCGCAGCAAGGGCGAAGAATCCGCCGTAGATTGCGGCTCCCAACCCAGTCATCTCGAAACCTCTCGTCGTGCGATTCGTTGCAGTCATCATGATCAACGCCACCGACAACTAAATTGATCCCCGAAAGCGGAAGTGATTTGCGCCGCCCGCGGCGGTGCCGGTGCTGTGTCCTCGCAATGTCTACCCAGTCCTCCCCCGCTCACCCGTGACGGTGGTCACGGCGGCCAGGCATCGGATATGCGTTTGGCTTCCGACGTGTCCGGTGCGATACGCTGTCGTGGCTTTACGCGGGGTGTGGCGCAGCTTGGTAGCGCGCTTCGTTCGGGACGAAGAGGTCGTGGGTTCGAATCCCGCCACCCCGACTCGCGTTGGCAGGTAAGAGGCCCTGACTGGTTGTCCAGTTCAGGGCCTTCTTGCGTTGGGGTCCGTTATGACGGCGCGTCCGTTCAGCCTGTAGTTACCGAGGCCTCCACTCACGCTGACTAGCCGCGGTGTGCCTTCACCGCGGCGCGGGCGAGCAGACGCAGCAGCACCTGGCTGATTCCCTTGAGCGGCGCCTTCACCAACGGGAATGATGCCGTCGACGAGAGAGTCCAGTTGATGTGCGTGCCGGCGCCGGCCGGTGTGAGCCGCACTTCGCCGGTGTAGCCGGGAAACGGCGTTCCCGACAAGGCTTTGTAGCCCAGCACGTTGGGAGCCTCGCAGGTGACGATCTCCTCCACGATGTCGGGCCCCGGGCCGGGTGTCCCAATGCGGCGAACCGCACCGACCCCGTTGGGCTCGGTCGTGCCGGGCTTGTCGATCGTCACCGTGACTCCAGGCCCCCAGCCCATCATCCCGACGTGGTCGGTCAGCGTTTCCCACACGACCTCGATCGGTGCGGCGACGGTGGTCTGCGACGTGGCTTGCATCGACCAAGCATAGGCATTGCACACGTGACCAATGAACTGGTGATGCTCCTGTTCGCCGACCAGGGCGATAAGCCGACGACCATCCGCGCCGTGGCCGAGCAAGTCCTGGTCGGCGCGGATTAGGACGAGGTCCTGGGGCGGTTGTCGGGTAGCGGGTCGGCGACGATGCGGTGCTGGATGCCGCACCTGATTTCCACGATGCGACTGCTGCGCATCTCGCGGACGAATTACTTGATGCCCCAATTGCTTTGAGCTTCGATCCGGTGTTGATCAGGACCGGTGGCGACGAACTTAGTTGGTCGAGGGTGGCGGTTTCGGTTGATAGGGGCTGTACCACCACCAGTCGGCGCGCTCCCCGGTAGGCCCCTTGCAGGGTGGAACATCAGGCGGGGGTGTCGTGGGCGGACGCGCCAGCGATCCCCCGCTCATGGGTCGGCCTCGTTGATCGGTGACGACGAGGTGTTGGGCGGGTCCGGTGATGGTGATGACGCCGCGGTGATGGGCTCGATGGTGATGCGGGCAGACCAGCACCAGGTTGTCCAGTTCGGTGAGTCCGCCGTCCTCCCAATGGATTACGTGATGTGCGTGTAGACCTCGGGTGGCGCCGCAGCCGGGGACCACGCAGCAGCGGTCGCGGTGCTCCAGTGCGCGGCGCAGCCGGCGGCTGATCTGGCGGGTGTCGCGCCCGGAGCCGATGACCTGGCCGTCGCGTTCGAACCACACCTCGCAGGTCGCGTCACAGGTCAGGTATTGGCGGTCGGAGTTCGTGCAGTAGCGGACCCAGGTGCAGGGCCGCGACCCGGCTCTCCAGGTCGACGTGCACGACCACGGTGGTGTGCTGCCCGTGCGGGCGGCGGGCCACGTCGGCGTCCCAGCCCGCTCTGACCACGCTCATGACCGCATCGACGGTGTTCGGGAACGGCGGCGCCTGCTCGGACACTGCGTCTTTGTCTGGGTCGGCGTAGCCGTCGGTATCACGGTCATCGTCGGCGTCGTGGTCGCGTTTCCAGTCGGTGATCAACGCGTCGCGATGCGAGTCCACGGCCGCATCGAAGATCGCGGCCTCCTCATGCGGCAGGGTGAGCCGATAGGTGGTCGACTGCTCGTCGGAGGTCTTGCTGAACGAGCGCGGCGGTTCCGGCCGCGGCGGCGGCGCCTCATCCTCATCGTCATCGTCATCGTCAGCCTCCGGATCAGGTTCGGGTTCGGGTGGCGGTTGCAGCTTGAGCGCAGTGCTCAACTGGTTCACCGTCGCTGACGCGGCCAGATTCGCGAAGTGCTCATCGGATCCCTCGGGTGCCCGCTTGGCGATCACCCCGACCTGATCCAACGAGAACCGGCCCTCCCGCATCCCCGCCGCGCAGCTGGGGGAACTCCTCGAGCCGGCGGGCGACCTTCGACGATCTTTTGCGCCGTGTGCGGTGACACTCCGGTCTTCCAGGCCACCAACGCCGCAACCGAACTACACCCCGTAGCACCCCACAACCCGTCGCGGTCGATCTCGGCGACGACCTCCACCAGCCGACCGTCGATCGCGTTGCGCTGACCGATCAACTCCGACACCTCATCGAACAACACGTCGATACGCCTGACGGAGTTCACCTCAGGAGCGAAAGACTCTGCCGCCGAAGACATAACACCATCAAAGCAGAAGGGTCTGACAAAAAACGGACGCCCAAACCGCACGTGCACTACGGCAACAGCGCGATCTTCCCAACCTCCGACTTCTCCAGGAACTGCCGTTGCGCCGCAACGATGTCCTCAAGCGGAAATGTCGCCGCGATCACTGGTTTCAATCGGCGCTCGGACAAGTACCGGATGATGTTCTCGAAGACGACGTCCTCTTGAAAGGCGCAGCCGTACAAGGTCAAGTCCTTCAAATACAGGGAACGCACGTCCATCTCGACGATCGGCCCCGCGATCGCGCCCGCCGTCACGTAGCGACCGCCGCGCCGCAACAACGGCAGCAGCGACTTCCACTCCTCCCCCGCCACCAAATCGACCACGCCGGTGAGGCTTTCGGCACCGAGGCTCACGACCAAATCCTCACCGCGGGGGATGACCCGGTCCGCCCCGAGCGCATGCACCGCGTCGGCCTTGCCTGCAGACGCCACCGCGATCACCTCCGCACCGCGCAGCTTCGCCAACTGAACGGCGGCAGAACCGACCCCGCCCGAGGCACCGGTGACGAGGATCCGGTCGTTCGGACCGATGCCCGACCGCACGAGCATTCCTTCCGCGGTGCTGTAGGCGCAGGGAATGGCGCCCAACTCCGCATCGGTCAGGTCGCTGTCCACCTGGTAAACGTCCGCGTCGGGCGCGACGACGAACTGCGCGAAGCCACCGTCGCACTCCGATCCGAACGTCCAGCACTCGTACGGTCGAAAGTCGACCGGAGCTCGCAGCATGGTTCGGACCAGGACCCGCTGTCCGGCCCGATCCTGCGCCACCCCTGCCCCGACGGCGACGATCTCGCCGTAGCAGTCGGCGCCTTGAATGCGGGGGAACTGGATCGGCTGGCCGGTCCAACCGCCGTCATCGTCGGCACTCGGAGCGTCCGCGGTGTCGCCGGCGTTCGTCGCGCCCGTGACCGACTTCGAATACCAGGCAAGGCGGGTATTGACGTCGGTGTTGTTGATGCTCGTCGCCCGGCACCTGATCAAAACCTCTCCGGCGCCCGGACGGGGCACGGGAACGTCGGTTCGATATTGCAGCTGATCGAACCCGCCGTGCCCCAAAAGCAGGGCGGCGGACATCTTTTCGGGGAGCACACTGCCCACCGCCGTCCTGATCTCGTCCGGATTGGCCAATGGTCCTCTTGCCACATTCACCGATACTTAAACGCTCGAACGAATGTGCCGCGCGTGACCTCAGCGTTTGACGCGGCACGGCAGAAGCGGTCGAATTGCTCAACCGACATTCCCAGACGGGAAGGAGCGGCGGTCACACGCCGACACGATGACATCCGAGACCGACAAGACCCAAGAGTCCGAACAGACCGGTAGGGCGGGGTTGGTGTCACCCACCTCCGACGTCATTCCGCACCCCGTGTTGGACGTCCCCATCGACGAGGAAGCCCAACACCGCCGCAGGAGCCTGGACCGGGTTGTCTTCGGCGTTACTGCCGTGATCGCCGTTGCCTTCCTGCTCTGGGGTTTCCTCAGCACGAGCTCGCTCGCGAAGGTCTCGGGTACGGCGTTGACCTGGACGATGGACAACACCGGTTGGCTGTTCGTCCTGATGGCGTCGGGTTTCGTCGTGTTCGTCCTGTGGTTGGCGTTGGGCCGCTTCGGCAACATTCCGCTGGGCCGCGACGACGAGGAACCCGAGTTCCGCACGGTGTCCTGGATCGCGATGATGTTCAGCGCGGGCATGGGCATCGGGCTGATGTTCTTCGGCGTGAGTGAGCCGCTGTCGCACTTCGTGACACCACCCCCGGGTACCGGCGCCCCCGGCAATCCGGATGCCGTCCAGACGGCGATGGCGACCACGCTCTTCCATTGGAGCCTGCATCCGTGGGCGATCTACGCCGTGGTCGGGCTCGCCATCGCCTACGGCGTGTACCGCAAGGGCCGCATGCAGCTGATCAGCGCCGCCTTCGAGCCGCTGATCGGCGACCACGCGAACGGGCCCTGGGGCAAGCTCATCGACATGCTGGCGATCTTCGCCACGTTGTTCGGTTCCGCCGCCTCATTGGGGTTGGGCGCGTTGCAGATTCGCAGTGGACTGCACATCGTCGCCGGCCTCAGCGACACCGGCAACGCCATTCTGATTGTCATCATCGCGGTACTGACTTGCGCGTTCATCCTGTCGGCGGTGTCCGGGGTGGCGAAGGGCATCCAATGGCTGTCCAACATCAACATGGTGCTGGCGTTGACCCTCGCCGCGTTCGTGTTCATCGTCGGCCCCACCGTGTTCATCCTGAATCTCGTGCCGACGACGCTCGGCAGCTACTTCCAGGAGGTCGCGATGATGTCGGCCAGGACCGGTGCCGAAGGCGGCGACGTCAACACCTGGCTGCAGTCGTGGACGATCTTCTACTGGGCGTGGTGGCTGTCCTGGACGCCGTTCGTCGGGATGTTCATCGCGCGGATCTCGCGTGGTCGCACCATTCGGCAGTTCGTCTCCGGCGTGCTGATGGTGCCGAGCCTGGTGTCGCTGGTGTGGTTCTGCGTGTTCGGCGGCGCGGCCATCGACGTCCAGAAGTCGGGCGTCGACCTCGCCGGAGAGGGCAGCATCGAGGCGCAGCTGTTCGGCCTGCTCGACCGGTATCCGCTGGCCATCGTCGCGAGCGTCCTGGTGATCGTCCTGGTCGCCATCTTCTTCGTGTCGGGAGCGGACGCCGCCTCGATCGTGATGGGCTCGCTGTCGGAACGAGGCACGATCGAGCCGTCCCGGCCAACGGTCATCTTCTGGGGCGCAGCCACCGGAGCGGTCGCGGCGGTGATGCTGCTGGTCGGCGGTGAGGATGCGCTCACCGGCCTGCAGACCATCACCATTCTGGCCGCGCTGCCCTTCGTGCTCGTCATGGTCGGACTCGCCGCGGCGCTGGTGAAGGACCTACGCCACGATCCGCTCATGGTGCGGCGCAGATATGCCGCCGAAGCGGTGAACGCCGCGGTGGTCACGGGGGTCACCGAGCACGGCGACGACTTCGTGATCTCCGTCGAGAAGAGCCCGGACGCCTAGGCGAGGACGGCGATGCCCGCTTCGGCGTCGTCGGTGCCGTGCACCATCGACAGCAGCATCACCGAGCTGAACTCGACGACTCCCACCAGCAGGAGCGGCCACACCAGACCGCCGGCGACGGCGAGGCTGACCCGATGCGTCGCGGGGCGCCGTTCATCGACCAGGCGGCGGGTCGCGAGCAGCATGATCACCGCGGTCACGATCGCCGAGGCGATGTAGAGAACTGTCAGATTCCAGAGCACGACTACCCCTTGGGTCAAGTGGTCGCGGTTGTTTTCCCAAGCTGTACGGAGTTCAAACCACCGCCTTGTCGTGCCTGGTCAGGACTACCCGGCGGCGGCGCGCAGCTTTTGCAGTAGCGGTTCGGCCGCTTCCTTGAGGAACGTGTCCTGGCCCTCGTCACCGATTTGAACCAGGGCGATATCGGTGAAGCCGGCCTCCCAGTACTTGCTGACCGCTTCCACGACGGCGTCCAGGTCAGGCCCGCAGGGAATCGACGACGCCGTGTCCTCCGGCCTGACGAACTGGGTGGCCCCGGCAAAACCCGCCGTCGTCGGTAGGTCGGCGTTCACGGCCCAGCCGCCCGCGAACCAGCGGAACTGGTCATGGGCGCGGGCGACGGCAGCGTCGCGATCGGGGTCCCAGCAGATGGGGATCTGCCCGATGACGCGGACGCCACCCGGCAGCCCGGTGGCCTTGCGCGCCGCGTGCCACGCGTCGACGAGATCCTTATTGGGTTCGACGGCGATGAGGTGGTCGGCCAGCGGGGCGAACGTCTCGACGGAACGCTCACCCGATACGGCTGCGGCGATCGCGACGGGCACCTCCGGCACGTCCCACAGCCGGGCGGAGTCCACCTGGAAGTGCTCGCCCTTCCAGTCCACCAACTCGCCGGTAAAGAGTTCTCTGATGATCTGGATCGCCTCGCGCAGCATCTCCTGGCGGCGCGCGACGGTCGGCCAGCCCTTGCCGACGACGTGCTCGTTGAGGTTCTCGCCGCTACCGACGCCGAGGGTGAATCGGCCGTCGGCCAGGATCTGCAGCGTGGCCGCCTGCTGGGCCACGATCGCGGGGTGATAGCGCATGGTGGGGCAGGTGATGTAGGTGAACAGTTCCACCCGCTCGGTCGCATTCGCGACCGCGCCCAACGTCGTCCACGCATTGGGCGCATGCCCCTGTGAGGACAGCCATGGCGAGAAGTGATCGCTGCTCACTTCGAAGTCGAATCCCGCCCGCTCCGCCGAAACCGCATAGTCGACAAGCTCTTTGGGCCCGCTCTGCTCGGTCATCAAGGTGTATCCGAATCGCGTCATGCCCGACGGGTACCCGCGCGGTGACGCCAAAAACCGGCAGTCGAAAATGCGGCTACAGGCGATCCTTCACCGCTGCCGAGAGCCGCGCACCGTCGGCTTTGCCGTCGGCGATGGCGGTGGCGGCCTTCATCACTTGACCCATTTGCTTCATGCCTGGTCGATGGCCGATCTCCTCGGCGACCTGGGCGATGGCTGTGTTCGCGACGTTGGCCAGCTCGTCGTCGTTGAGCTGGGTGGGCAGGTATTCGTCGATCACGCTGGCCTCGGCGCGCTCGTTGGCGGCGAGTTCGCCCCGGCCGTTGGTGATGTAGATCTGCGCCGCCTCGCCGCGCTTCCTGGACTCCCTGGCGATCACCTTGAGGACGTCGGCGTCGGAGAGTTCACGGGCCTCCTTGCCGGACACCTCCTCGCTCTGGATCGCCGCGATCAGCATGCGCAGCGTCGCGGTGCGTAGCTTGTCCTTCGCCTTCATCGCCGTGGTGAGATCGGCGCGCAGCTTGTCCTTGAGTTCTGCCATGGGCGAGACGCTACGCCGACGACCCGGTGGCCGTGGCGGGCAAGCGGTTCCAGCATCCAGATGACGCGGGCGTGTCCTTCGGTGTCTGAGGGGAGTCGGCGGCAGATTAGGGCCCGGACCGGTCGGCAATGGGTGCACGTTGTCAATTTCGGCGGCTATCGACAGGATGGTGATCATGAGCAACGACGCCGGTGGGTTCGGTCCTGGCGGCCCACCGCCGCCGGGGTATCCCCCGTCCTACGGCCCACCGCCTGGTTATGCGGGCTATCCACCACCGGCCTACTACCCGCCGTCCGGCTACCAGGGCTATCCACCGCCGGGTTACCCACCTCCCGGCTATCCCCCGCCTGGTTATCCGCCGCCGGGCTATACACCACCGGGCTACCCTCCGCCCGGCTATCCGCAGGGTTATCCAGCGGCGGGCTATCCGCCGCTGGGCTATCCGCCGGCGCTCAAGCCGGGCGTCATCCCGCTGCGTCCGCTCAGCCTGTCCGACATCTTCAACGGCGCCATCGCCTACGTGCGGATGAATCCGAAGGCGACGCTCGGCTTGACCACGGTGATCGTGGTGGCCGCGCAGGTCATCGCGTTCGTACTGCAAATCGGAACGCTGTCCGCGACCGGAGGCCTGACGCCGATGTTCAGCGAGACGGGCGAAGAGATCTCGACCGGCGCGTTGATAGGTTCGTCGCTGTCCGGGCTAGCCGGCGCCGTCGCGACCGGTCTGTCGGCGATCGTGCTGAGCGGACTGCTCACCGTCGTCATCGGGCGGGCAGTGTTCGGGGCGGGCATCACGATCGGCGAAGCGTGGCAACGGGTTCGCGGCCGGCTGCTGGCCCTGTTCGGCATCACGGCGCTCGAACCCCTTGGTGCCGCGCTTCTCGCCGGGATCGTGGCGGGGATCATCGCGGTGGCCGCAACCGCCAGCGTCACGGCCGCATTCGTCATTGGCGCCCCACTGGTCCTGGCACTGATCGTGGCGCTGGCGTATCTCGGGACCATGCTGAGCTTCGCCCCGACGCTCATCGTGCTCGAGCGACTCGCGATCGTCCCGGCCATCAAACGCTCGTTCGCGTTGGTCAAGAAGGACTTCTGGCGCGTGTTCGGCATCCGGCTGCTCGCCATCATCGTGGCAGGCATGATCGCCGGCGCCGTGTCGGTCCCGTTCAGCTTCGGCGGCCAGATGTTGCTGCTGGGTTCGACTTCGACGACGTCGGTCATCTTCGCGTTGATCCTCACCGCCATCGGCGCGGCCGTCGGGCAGATCATCACGGCACCGTTCAGCGCCGGCGTCGTTGTTCTGCTCTACACCGATCGGCGCATCCGCGCCGAGGCCTTCGACCTCGTCCTGCAGTCCGGTGCCGCGGCCCCGCCCGGCGTTCCGCTGGACTCGACCGACCACCTGTGGCTGACGCCGCATCCCTGACGTGTCAGTCGAAATCGATCGCGATGCCGCGCACGACGCCGCGCAGCGCGAGCTGTCGAAGCCGATCTATCCGAAGGCGTCGCTGCTCGACCGCCTCACCGACTGGCTCGACGAAATACTGTTCAAGATCTTGACGGAGGCGTCTTCGGTGCCCGGCGGCTGGTTCACGCTGACGGTGCTGTTCCTGCTGATCGTCGTCGCGGCCGTGGTGGCGGTACGGATCGCCATGCGGACCATGCGCACCAACCGCGGACGGGACGCCGAGCTCTTCGGCGCGCACGAGCTGACTTCGGCGGAGCACCGAGCGACCGCGGAACAGCTGGCGGCGCAGGGCAATTGGTCGGCGGCCATCCGTCACCGCCTGCGTGCAGTCGCGCGCCACCTGGAGGAGACGGCCGTGCTGAACCCGATTCCCGGTCGCACGGCCACCGAACTCGCGCGCGACGCGGGGGCGGCGCTTCCCGACCTGACGGACGAATTGCGGCGGGCCGCAGAGGCGTTCAACGACGTCACGTACGGCGAGCGCCCCGGCACCGAGGCGGGCTACCGCATGGTGGCCGACCTCGACGACCACCTCCGCTTCCGCACCAGGGCCGGCAGCGGCACCGCCGTAGCACCTACGGCGCCCGACGGTTGGGCCGACGTCCGATGACCGACCTCTCCTCCGCCGTGGGGCCCACGGTGGTGCAACGCTGGCGCACCATCAGGTGGGTGTTGTTGGCACTGGTGGTCATCGCGCTGGTCTCGGCGCTGACGACCTACCTCACGGCACCACGGCCGGGCGGCCGGATGGATCCTCAGTCCACGTCCCCCGACGGGGCCAGGGCGCTGGTGTCCCTGTTGCGCGACCAGGGCGTCGACGTCATTGAGGCCGCCTCCATCGCCGACGTCCAACGCGCCGCACGCCCCGACTCGCTGCTGGTCGTCGCCGAGACGTACTTCCTGACCGACGACGAGGGGCTGCGGCAATTGGCTGCGGTTCCCGGTGACCGCCTGCTGGTCGAACCGGTGTCACGCACCAGGGCGGAGTTGTCGCCCCGCATCCGCGTTTCGGCCACGCCCAGCCTCGTCGACGACCCGGAATGCGCCATGCCGGAAGCGAACCGGGCCGGCGTCGTCCAGTTCGGCGGTGGCGACACCTACGAAGCGGTGGACGACGCCGCGCTCACCCGGTGCTACGACGGCGCGGTCGTTCGCTACTCCGACGCGGGACGCACGGTGACGGTCGTTGGCAGCGCGGAGTTCATGACCAACTCCGGCCTGCTGAAGGAGGGCAATGCCGCGCTCGCGATGAACCTGGTGGGCACCCGCGACAGGGTCATCTGGTATGCGCCGCAAGAGTTTCAGGGCAGCTCCAGCGGCGGCTCGTCGCTCACCGATCTGATGCCCGACCGAGTCGGATGGATCGTGCTGCAGTTGTGCCTGGCCGTGCTGCTGACGGCGCTGTGGCGCGGTCGGCGCGTCGGCCCACTCGTCGCCGAAGACCTGCCCGTCGTGGTCCGGGCTTCCGAAACCGTGGAGGGCCGCGGCCGCTTGTACCGGTCGCGGCGCGCACGCGACCGCGCCGCCGAGGCCCTGCGCACCGCCGCGCGTTCACGCATGCTGCCGCGTCTGGGACTGGGAGCGAACGCGGATCCCGCCGCGGTGATTCAAGCCGTCGCCGTCCGGGTCGACGTCGACCCGAACGCGCTCGGCCACATGCTGTTCGGTCCGCCGCCCGACACGGACGCGGATCTGGTCAACCTTGCCCGCCAACTGGACGACATCGAAAGGCAGGTTGTCCTGTCGTGAATCAGCCCAATCCGACCGCCACCCCGACCGTCGACGAGGATGCCGCGCGGGATGCGTTGCGCACCTTGCGCACCGAGATCGCCAAGGCCGTCGTCGGCCAGGACGCCGTGGTCAGCGGTCTGGTGATCGCCCTGCTGTGCCGGGGGCACGTCCTGCTCGAAGGCGTGCCCGGTGTCGCGAAGACGCTGCTGGTGCGCACTCTCGCAGCGGCGCTGCAGCTGGAGTTCAAGCGCGTGCAGTTCACCCCGGACCTCATGCCGGGTGACGTCACCGGCTCGTTGGTGTACGACGCCCGCACGGCAGAATTCGAGTTCCGGTCGGGCCCGGTGTTCACCAATCTGCTTCTGGCCGACGAGATCAACCGAACGCCACCGAAGACCCAGGCCGCGCTGCTAGAGGCGATGGAGGAACGCCAGGTCAGCGTCGACGGCCAGCCGCGGCCACTGCCCGACCCCTTCATCGTCGCCGCCACGCAGAACCCGATCGAGTACGAAGGCACCTACCAGCTGCCGGAGGCCCAGCTGGACCGATTCCTGTTGAAGCTCAACGTGCCACTGCCGCCACGGGACCAGGAGATCGCGATCCTGACCCGACATGCGCAGGGTTTCGATCCGCGTGACCTGTCGGCCGTGCAGCCGGTGGCCGGCCCTGCGGAACTCGCCGCGGGCCGCGCCGCGGTGCGCCGCGTTCTGGTCGCCGACGAGGTGCTCGGCTACATCGTCGACGTGGTCGGCGCCACCCGACAGTCACCCGCGCTGCAGCTGGGGGTGTCGCCGCGCGGGTCGACGGCGCTGCTCGCCACCGCCAGGTCCTGGGCATGGCTGTCGGGACGCAACTACGTGACCCCCGACGACGTCAAGGCAATGGCCCGTCCCACCTTGCGGCACCGGGTGGCCCTGCGGCCCGAGGCCGAACTCGAGGGCGCCACGCCCGACGGCGTGCTGGACGGGATCCTGGCCTCGGTACCGGTCCCGCGCTAGTGACGCTGACCGGCCGCGTTGGCCTGATCGCACTGATCTGCGTTCTGCCGATCGGCGTATCGCCCTGGCCCGCAACGGCGTTCATCATCCTGCTGACCTTGCTGGTGATCGCCGTTGGCGTCGACGTAACTCTGACCGCCAGCACCCGCAAGCTGCGCTTCACGCGCGTCGGCGACACCACGGCACGGCTGGGCCAGGCCGTCGACACGACCCTGATCGTGGAGAACCCCGGAGCCCGTCGGTTCCGTGGCCGGATCCGCGACGCATGGGCCCCGTCGGCCCGCGCGGAACCACGCCTGCACGAGGTCGACATCGCCGCGGGACAACGGGCGTCCATCGAGACCCGGTTGCGGCCGATGCGCCGCGGCGATCAGCGCTCGGCGCTGGTCACCGCGCGCTCGGTGGGTCCGCTGGGTCTCGCGGGCAGGCAGAGTTCGCATCAGGTGCCGTGGCAGGTCCGGATTCTGCCGCCGTTCCTGTCCCGCAAGCACCTTCCGTCCCGGCTGGCCAAGCTGCGGGAACTCGACGGCATGATTCCGGTGTTGATCCGCGGTCAGGGCACCGAGTTCGACTCGCTGCGCGAGTACGTGGTCGGCGACGACGTGCGCTCTATCGACTGGCGCGCCACCGCGCGGCGTGCTGACGTCGTTGTGCGGACCTGGCGACCCGAGCGGGACCGCCGCGTGGTCATCGTCCTCGACACCGGACGCACGTCGGCAGGACGGGTGGGCGTCGATCCGACGGCGAGCGACCCGAGCGGCTGGCCGCGGCTGGACTGGTCGATGGACGCCGCACTCCTGTTGGCCGCGTTGGCGTCTCGCGCCGGTGACCACGTCGAGTTCATCGCCCATGACCGTGTCCCCCGGGCGGGGGTGTACGGCGCGTCGCGCACCGAGTTACTCGCCGCGCTCGTCGGGGCGATGGCTCCGCTCCAGCCCGCCCTCGTCGAATCCGATGCGGCCGCGATCGTCGCAACGGTACGACGCCGCATCCGGCAGCGCGCCCTGGTGGTGCTGCTGACCGACCTGAACGCCTCCGCCCTCGACGAGGGCCTGATGGAGGTCCTGCCTCGACTGTCGGCACGGCACCACGTGCTGATCGCCGCGGTCGCCGATCCACGGGTGGAGCAGCTGGCCGCCGGACGGTCGGACGCGGCGCAGGTGTACGACGCGGCGGCCGCCGAACGGGCCCGCAACGACCGCGTGTCGATATCCACCCGGTTGCGGCGCCACGGCGTCGACGTCGTCGACGCCGAACCCGACGAACTGGCTCCCGCACTGGCCGATCGTTACCTCGCGATGAAGGCCAGCGGCAAGTTGTAGGCCCGGCTCATCCCGTCGGCACCACGTCGGGTGCATCCTCGACGTCACCCGTCTCCCCTGCCCGAACACCCTTGCGCCCGAAGTGAACGACGTAGCCGAGGAAGGCCGCCTCGGCCACCACCCCGATGGTGATGCGGGCGAACGTCGGCAACGGCGACGGCGTCACCAGCGCCTCGATCAGTCCCGACACCAGCAGCACGCCGACGAGCCCGACCGCCACGGCGACGACGGCCCGCCCCTGCTCGGCGAGCACCTGACCTCGAGGCCGGTCGCCCGGGGACACCACCGACCAGCCGAGCCGCATCCCGGCGGCCGCGGCGAGGAAGACCGCAGTCAATTCGAGCAGCCCGTGCGGGGCGATCAGTCCGAGGAAGATGTCGCCCTTGCCCGCGTCGAACATGAAACCGGCGCTCCCGCCGAGGTTGGCGGCATTCGAGAAGAGCAGGTACGGGATCGGGATGCCGAGCAGGACGGCGTAGCCGATGCACTGGGCGGCGACCCACGAGTTGTTGACCCACACCTGCAGAGCGAACGATCCGGCCGGATGCTCGCTGTAGTAGGAGGCGAAGTCGTGGTTGACCAATTGGTCGATCTCGCTTGGGGTCTGGAGCGAGGCCTGCACCTCCGGGTTGCCTGCGATCCACATGGCGATCAACACGGTGACGAAGAAGAACGCGACCGCCGTCGCCGCCCACCACCGCCACGACCGGTACGCCACCACGGGGAACGACACCGTCCAGAACCGGGTGAACTCGCTCCACAGCGGCGAGTGCGCACCCGTGACCGCCGCTCTGGCCCTGGCCACCAGCCCCGACAACCGGCCGACCAGCACCGAATCCGTCGATGCGGTGCGCACCATCGATAAGTGGGTCGACACCCGCTGGTACAGGTCCACCAACTCGTCGATCTCGGCCCCGGTCAGCCTGCGCCGGCGTTTGACCAAGTGCTCGAGCCGGTCCCAATTGGCGCGGTGTGCCAGCACGAACGCGTCGACATCCACGCCTCGAATGCTAGTAGCGTGTCGGACCCGCGCCGTCGAGCCCGTGCGGGCCCGGCTACCAGGGACGCGGCTCGCGCCGGCCGCGACGGGTGCGGACGTCGCCGCGGACCGTAGGAAGGATTCGAGCCCAAGTACCGTTACGACGCCAGTGCGGGACATGCTCATGGTCGCCCGACCTGGCACCGTCACGTCGTGCGGCAGGTGGCGCCACGCAGCGCGGTGTCGGATACATCGGACCGGTACTGCGGTCGCCGCGGGCGACACACGCGGAATGGATATGGGCGCCATGTGTATCCATGGTGACCGGCTGATCCGTCACGACTCCGCTGGCCAAGGGATGTGTCGGTGGGTAGTGAGATGTTTGATCGGTGACGTCTCGCCACACCACATTCCGGTTCTGCCTCGACCCCACTCTCGAGCAGGGTGAGGTGTTGGCACGGCATGTCGGTGCGTCGCGGTTCGCGTTCAACCAGTGCCTACGCATGGTGAAGATCGCACTTACCGACCACAAGACCGATGCCAGTGTTGAGCTGCCGTGGACGGGTTTTGATCTGATCAACACCTTCAACGCGTGGAAGAAGACCGAGGCCGCCGGCCGGATCTTCACCGTTGACAGCCGCGGCGTTGCCGACACGACGGTGACCGGCTTGGCGTGGCGGCGCGAGGTGTGTCAGCAGGTGTTCGAGGAAGCCGCTGTCGACCTGGAACAGGCCTGAAAGCGTGGTCCGATTCGCGGTCGGGCAAGCGTAAGGGCAAGCGGGTCGGGTTCCCGCGGTTCAAGAAGAAGACCGGGCACGTCGCGTCGTTTCGACTGCGCAACAAACACAACAAGGGCAAACCGCCGACGATCCGTGTCGGCGACGACGATCGCCCACGGTCGGTCACGTTGCCCGGCATCGGGGTGATCGCAGTGCACGATGACACCCGCCGCCTGCGCCGGATGCTTTCCAAGAACAGGGCGCGAATCCTGTTCGCCACCATCAGTTATCACGGGGGCCGGTGGTGGATCTCGCTGACCGTCGAGGCCGCTGACCTGCACCCCAGTCTGCACCACCCGCCCAGAGACCCGGCTGACGCCACCGGCTGGGTTGGGGCAGACCGCGGCCTGTCGGCGTTCCTCGTCGCCGCCACCGCCGACGGTACCGAAGTCGCCCGCATCAGCGATGCACCCAAAGCGTTGGCCGCCGGCATGAAACAGCAGCGACGGCTGGCGAAGTCGTTGTCACGCAAGAAGGAAGGATCACACCACCGCAAGAACGCCGCCGCCCGGTTGGCGCGCCATCACCATCACATCGCCAATGTGCGCCGCCACTTCCTGCACCGGGTATCGGGCGAGCTGGTCAAGACCCACGACCGCATCGTCATCGAAGACCTCAACGTGGCAGGAATGCTGACCAACCACCGACTCGCCAGGGCCATCGCGGATGCCGGCTGGTCAGAGTTCGCGCGGATGCTTACCTACAAACAGGCGTGGCGCCGCGGGCAACTCGTTGAAGCCGACCGCTGGTACCCGTCGACTCGCCGATGCCCCCACTGCGGGGTCGTCAACGGTGAGATGACGCTGGCCGATCGGGTGTTTCGCTGTGGGTGCGGGCATACCGCCGACAGAGACACCAACGCCGCGACGAATCTAGCCCGCTGGGGCCAAGCCCACCACGACCGATCCCCGGACCCCCAAGCAGGAGGCCGGGCCACCAATGTCCGCCGACGGGACGGCGCTGGCCAACACCCTCGTGTTGGTGAAACCAGCCCGAAAGACGCGGAAACCGACGTTTACACCGCACCCGCGGCCTGAACCGACGACGCCCGAGAAGGGCGGTGCCAAACACTTCGCCAGAATTGTTCGGCACGCTTTAGTAGCGTTTGATTTCATGGTGGCCCAGCCCGAACCGATGGTCACGGGCGACGCCGTGGTCCTCGACATCCAGATCGCCCAGGTGCCCATCCGCGCCGTGTCGGCGTTCATCGACATCACGGTCGTGTTCATCGCCTACGTGATCGGCCTCGTGCTGTGGGCCGCCACGCTGACCAACCTGGACTCCGCACTGTCGGGTGCGGTGCTGATCATCTTCACCGTGCTCGCACTGGTCGGGTATCCGCTCATCTTCGAGACGGCGACGCGCGGGCGCTCGCTGGGCAAGATGGCGATGGGTCTGCGCGTGGTGTCCGACGACGGCGGTCCCGAACGCTTCCGTCAGGCGTTGTTCCGCGCGCTGGCGGGTTTCATCGAGATCTGGATGTTCGTGGGTGGACCGGCGGTGATCTGCAGCCTGTTGTCGTCCAAGGGCAAGCGCATCGGCGACGTGTTCGCGGGAACCATGGTGATCAGCGAACGCGGCCCAGGATTGCCTGCGCCGCCGGTGATGCCGCCGTCGATGGCGTGGTGGGCATCGTCGCTGCACCTGTCGGGCCTGTCCGCCGAGAGCGCCGAACGCGCACGCCAGTTCCTGTCCCGCGCAACGCAGTTGGATGTGCGCGTGCGCGACCAGATGGCCTTCCGGATCTACTCCGAGGTGACCGCGCAGATCTCACCTCCCCCGCCGCCGGGAGCGCCCCCGCAGTTGGTGCTGGCGGCGGTGCTGGCCGAGCGGCACCGGCGGGAGCTGGCGAGGATGCGGCCAC
Organism: uncultured Actinomycetota bacterium; assembly: GCA_963849055.1. Lineage (GTDB taxonomy): Bacteria > Actinomycetota > Actinomycetes > Mycobacteriales > Mycobacteriaceae > Mycobacterium. Next base: position 46,408 of record CAWKFI010000004.1, on the reverse strand, counting down.
CGCCGCCCCCCGGTCCCCCACCACAGTGGCCGGCGCAACCGGCGTACCCGCCGCCCGCATACCCGTGGCCGACTCCGCCAGCGCCCCCACCGCCGGCAGACACCGGCGGCTTCGCTCCGCCGAGCTAGCGGTAGTCCAGCCCGACCAGCAGCAGTGCGGCGACCACTACCCGGTGGTGGTCGCCGTCGAGGATGGCACCAGCTGGTAGAGCTTGACCGACACCGCGCTCAGCCAGGCCCAGACCAGCACGATGGCGGCCGTGAACACCAGAATCGTTGTCCCCCCGCCGGATCCGGACGACAATGCCACGAAGCTCGCCGCAAACGCCGCGCCGGTAATGCGCGAGAACCACGCCCACGATGTCAGGCCGTTGCGGGCGAACCACGTCCCGACCACGAAGCACGCCGCGACGAGGCAGGCAAAACCGATGCCCGCCGCGACGAAATGCGCGAGACCGTGCCAGCTGACCTGTCCCATCCCGGGCGGGGTGCCCGGTGGAAACCCGTCCGACGGGTCGGCCTTGAAGATCCCCGCCGCGACGAGGCTGGCACCGTAAACCTCCAAGCAGCCCGGATGCCCACGCCGAAAGGCGCCCCGGCCGGAGGGCTCTGCGCACGCCGACGGCCGCCGCGATCGTCATCGCACCGGTGACCAGGAAGGTGGCGATCTGGATCCAGCCGAGGTTCCCGTTCGCGAGCTGGCTGGCGGCGTGCCGGGCCGGGTCGAAGCCGTCGCGCGTCGCCACCTGGCCTGCCACGGCAACCACGTAGATGGGACCGGCGATGACGCCATAGCCCAGCAGGGACTTGGTGATGCGGACCGGTAAGGGCGGGCAATCGGTGGTGGCCATGGCGCAACTCCTCGCTCGAATCAAACTAGACTGTCCAGTACTCGTATGTCGTTCAGAACTAGACTGTCCAGTACTCAGTTGAGGAGCCGCCATGACACCAGCCGGTTGCTCGGCCGTTCAGCGCGCAAGCGACTGACCATCCTGTCGGCCGGCCGCGACCTCTTCCTGACCAACGGCTACCAAGGCACCAGCGTCGATCAGATCGCCGCGTCCGCCGAGGTCTCCAAGCAGACGGTCTACAAGCACTTCGGCGACAAGCACGAACTCCTGCTGGCGATCGTGGACAACGCACTGGAAAGCGCGGTCGCGCCGTTCCTCGAGAGGATCGGGGCGCTGGCCGATACCGCCGACCTCGAAGCCGACCTGACCGCGCTGGCGGCCGATTACCTGCGCGCGGTCCTGGAAGAACCGGTGGTGCAATTGCGGCGGCTGGTGGTCGGCGAGGCCAACCGGGTCCCCGAGCTGGCACAGCTCTACTACGAGCCAGGCGCCCGCCCGCACCCTGGCGGCCTTCGCCCACTGCTTCTCGGCGCTGCACGATCGCGGGCTGCTGCACGCCCCCGAACCTGCCATCACCGCAGAGCATTTCGCGTTCCTGATCGTCGGACGATGCATCGATCAGGCGTTGTTCTGCGGAGGCCCGCAGGTTCTGGCTTCGGTGGACGTCGACGGGCACGTCCGGTCAGGCGTCCATGTCTTTCTATCGGCCCATCGCGCGCGCACGGGATAGCCGCACGACATAGTGGGACATCTATGTCCCACTATGACAAGATCGTGCTACATTTGGCTACATGTCGGTATCGCAATCACAGGACGGCGGCGCGCGCTCGCGTACCCGCCGGGCGATCCTCGACGCCGCGATGACGGTCCTCGGCGACAACCCCACCGCGTCGCTCGGCGACATCGCGACGGCCGCCGAAGTCGGCCGCAGCACCTTGCACCGGTACTTTCCCGAGCGGTCGGATCTGCTGTGTGCACTCGCCCGGCACGTGCACGCGTTGAGCAACGAGGCGATCGAACGCGCGGAGCCCGACTGCGGCCCCGCGGTCGAGGCGTTGCGGCGCGTGGTGGAGTGCCAGCTCGCCCTCGGCCCGATCGTGCCGTTCATCTTCAACGAGCCCACGATCAACGCCGACCCCGAACTCGCCGCGCTGCTCGATACCGGCGACGAAGTCATCGTCGACGTGCTCAACCGCGCGTCCACCCGAGGTTCCGCGGGACCACCCGAGTGGCCGCGGCTGGTGTTCTGGGCACTGCTGGAAGCCGGATACCTTGCGCTCAAACGCAACAGTGCCCCGCGCGTCCAGATCGTCGACGCCATCATGGCCAGCCTCACCGAGGGCACCATCAACCCGAATCAAACCTAACGAACCAATCACCCTGAACCAGGAGTCCCATGTCCACCCGGCTCGACGTCGTGCCGACCCCCGCCCGCGCCCCCCGGCGCGCGTGGTGGGCGCTCGCCGTCTTGATGCTTCCGGTGCTGTTGATCTCGATCGACAACACCGTGCTCGCCTTCGCGCTTCCGATGATCGCCGAGGATCTGCGCCCGTCCGCGTCCGCGCAACTGTGGATCATCGACGTCTACTCGCTGGTGCTCGCCGCGCTGTTGGTCATGATGGGCAGCCTCGGCGACCGGCTGGGCCGACGCCGGATGTTGATGATCGGTGCCACCGGCTTCGCCGTCGTGTCGTTCGCCGCGGCGTTCGCCCCCACGGCCGAATACCTGATCGCCGCCCGCGCGGCGCTCGGCGTGTTCGGGGCGATGCTGATGCCGTCGACCTTGTCGCTGATCCGCAACATCTTCATCGACTCCTCGTCGCGCAGGCTTGCCATCGCGATCTGGGCGTCCTGCTTCACGGCCGGGTCGGCACTGGGCCCGATCGTCGGCGGCGCGCTCCTTCAGCACTTCGCCTGGGGCGCCGTGTTCCTGGTGGCGGTACCGATCCTGCTGCCGCTGCTGGTGCTGGCGCCCCGCCTCGTCCCGGAGTCGAAGGATCCGAACCCGGGACCAGTGGATCCGGTGAGCGTTCTGCTGTCGCTGGTCACGATGCTTCCCGTCGTGTGGGCGATCAAGACTGCGGCGCACGATGGGTTCTCGGTCGTCGTGGCGGTGGCGTTCGCACTCGGAATCGGGGCCGGCGTCGCGTTCGTCCGTCGCCAGAACCGGAGTGCGACACCGATGCTCGACGTCAGCTTGTTCCGCTCCGGACCGTTCTCCTCGTCGATCCTGGCCAACTTCCTGTCGATCGTCGGGCTGATCGGCTTCCTGTTCTTCGTCTCGCAGCACCTGCAGTTGGTGCTGGGCCTGAGTCCGTTGGTGGCCGGCCTGGTGACGTTGCCGGGAGCGGTGCTGTCCATGGTGGCGGGTATCGGTGTGGTGCAGCTGGCGAAGCGGTTCGCCCCGCGCACGCTGTTGGTCGTCGGACTGCTGCTGGTTTCGGCCGGCTTCGGCATGATCCTGCTGTTCCGCCACGATCTGACGGTGACGGCCGTGGTGGTGTCGTTCATCGTGCTCGAAGTCGGTGTCGGCATGTCCCAGACGATCTCGAACGACACGATCGTCGCCTCCGTTCCTCCTGCCAAGGCAGGGGCGGCGTCCGCCGTCTCGGAGACTGCATACGAAGTCGGTGCCGTCGTCGGCACCGCGACGCTGGGAACCATCTTCACGGCGTTCTACCGCACGAACGTCGAGGTGCCGCAAGGGATTCCTCCACGGGAGGCCGCCGACGCCGCCGAGAGCATCGCAGGCGCGACGGCGGTTGCGCAGCATCTGCCCGCCAGCCTCGCCGAGCGGTTGCTCGACTCGGCCCGGACGGCGTTCGACTCGGGCATAGCGCCGACCGCGGCCATCGCGGGCCTGCTGACCCTGATCGCCGCCGCGGTCGTCGCCATGTCGTTCCGAGAGGTCAGCGGTACCGAAGGCCGATCAGCATCAGCGCGGCCGCGATGAGGCTGGTGGCCGTCCGGACGTGGTTCCACGCGGTCCACGTCGAGAGGTAAGCCTGTCCATTCGCGTGGCAGCGTCGGCGACCGACAGTCCGACGGGGTCGACAGCGTCGATGTGATTGTTCAGCGGCACGTTGAACGCCATGGTGATTACCGCGGCGAGGACACCAAAGACCGCGCCCACCAACAAGTACCAGCTGCCCGGCTGGTGAAGCTGAACCGCAGCGGTGACGACCCAACGCCACGGCTAGCACGGCCGCACCCGAGGTACGCGAGCAGGAACGCGGGGTTCGTGTTCGCCTCGGCGTTGATACCTCGCATCGCGGTGATCGCCTGAACCGGACCGGTGCGATCCAGTCCGCGCATTACGAATGTGGAGAACACGTACATCATTCCGGCTGCGGCGGCACTGCTGATTGCGGCGATGGTGGTCAGGATGACAACGGGGCTTGGATTCATGTCCGTTAGTCAACCGCCGGCGGCTGAGACGATCCATGGCTTACAGTCTCGCTCGCATATCTGATCGTCTACCATTTCGCGGGTGGACGCAGTGGTTGGCCTACTCGACGGGGTGCGCGCCCGTGGGGCCTTCCTGCTCCGGATGAAGATGGATCCGCCGTGGTCGATGAGCATCCGCGACGAGGCGCCACTGACGCTGATCTGCCAGACCCACGGCGAGGCCGTGATCGTGTCGGAGTCCGGCGGCACGACCCGGCTGGCGCCTGGCGACGTCGCCCTGGCCCGCGGGACCGAGCACTACCTGTTCGCCGACGATCCGGCGACGAAGCCGATGGTGGTGATCAACCCCGGCCAGCGCTGCACCACGCTGTCGGGTGACGATCTGCGGTTCGAGATGTCGTTGGGCGTGCGGACCTGGGGCAACAGCTGCAACCGCCCCGACGACGTCGCTGATCTGCGCGTACGAAGGCCACAGCGCAGTCAGCGGGCGACTGCTGGATGCGCTTCCGACGGTGCTGGTGCTGCGCGCCGACGACTGGAACAGCCCCCTCGTCGACCTGCTCGCCGCCGAGGCCGGACTGATGGACCGGGCCAGGAGGCCTATCTGGACAGGCTGCTCGACGTACTGCTGATTGCGGTGCTGCGCGCCTGGTTCGATCGCGGCGAGAACGCGCCGACGTGGTGGCACGCCGAACGCGATCCCGTGGTGGGCCGCGCGCTGAAGCTGATCTACAACAATCCCGCGCATCCCTGGACGGTCGCGAATCTGGCTGCCGCCGTTGGTAATTCCCGCGCAGTGTTCGCCCGACGGTTCACCGACCAGGTGGGCGAACCGCCGATCGCGTTCCTCACCACCTGGCGCCTCGCCCTGGCCGCCGACATGCTGCGGTCGGGCCGGACCACCATCGCCGCGATCGCTCGGCAGGTGGGCTACGGAACGCCGTTCGCGTTGAGCAGCGCATTCAAGCGCGCCTACGGAGTCAGCCCGAACGTCTACCGCGAGACGGCCGCGGCGTCGGACCAACCCGACTCCTCGGCGCTGTGATCGTCCCCGTGGCAGCGGCGCTCAGCATGCCGCGGAAGGTCGGGCACTCCATGTGACTCGGCGCTGGGCAGTCCGCGGCGTGCCGTAGACCATCACGCACCGCGCTCAGTTCGCGAATCGTCGCGTCCAGCTCATCGGCCTTGGCGACCAACATCTGCCTGTCGATGTTCGGCGGCCCGTCCGGCAGCAGCATCGACGGCGATCTCGTCGAGCGAGAACCCCGCAACGCGTCCGAGCGCGATCAGCGCAAGCCGCTCCAAGACGCCCGCATCGAACACCCGGCGCTGGCCGCGTCTGCCGGTCGACGAGATCAGCCCCTTCTCCTCGTAGAACCGCAGCGTCGACGCGGGAACGCCGGACCGCCGCGTGACCTCGGTTATCTCCATGTCTCCCCACCTCTTGACCTCAAGTCGACTTGAGCTGCCACGCTGTAGTCTCCGCCTCGTTCCGGCGGCATGCAAAGGAGGCAACGTGGAAGTCACGCACCGACCCGGTGGCGATCAAACGGCGCTCTGGAACGGCACTTCGGGCCGCGCCTGGGCCGAGCTGCAGGAGTCGCTCGATGCAATGTTCCATCCGTTCGAAGCGCTTCTGGCCGAAGCGGTCCCGGCCGGATCGGCAAGCCGGGTACTCGACGTCGGTTGCGGAGCGGGAAGCACCACGCTCGCGGCCGCACGGCGCCTCGGAACGCGCCGGCTACGGCGTCGGAATCGACATCTCCGAACCGCTGATCACGGCCGCCAGTGCCCGGGCCGGACGAGGTGACGCACCGGCACGGTTCATTCTGCGCCGACGCGCAGACCCACCCGTTCGAGCAGGCAATGTTCGACGTGATCATCTCCCGCTTCGGCGTGATGTTCTTCGACGACTCCGTCGCGGCGTTCACGAACCTGCGGCGCGCAGCAAAAGCCAACGCGCACATGCGGTTCATCGCCTGGCGCAGCCCGGCGGACAACCCGTTCATGACGACTGCGGAGCGCGCCGCGGCGCCCCTGCTGCCGAACCTGCCCGTCGCGCAACCGGATGCGCCCGGACAGTTCGGGTTTCAAGACCAGCGCCGCATCCGCACGATCCTGGACGGCAGCGGCTGGACCGAGATCGACATCAAGCCGATCGACGTCGCGTGCGTCCTGCCGGAGAAGGATCTGCCGCGCTACCTGACGTTGATGGGCCCGGTCGGTCGCCTGCTGCAAGGGATGGATTCGTCGAGTAAACAGCAGGTTCTGGACACGGTGCTTCCGGCGTTTGCGCCATATCTGCGCGACGCCGACGCGCACTTCACCGCTGCGTGCTGGATGGTCGACGCGACGAATCCCGGCTGACGGCCTCATTCAGCTGGGCCTAATCGGCCGGCTGTTGGGACCGCCTCGCGAGCGTGCCCGCGACCGAGGTCACGGCGATGGTGACCAACGCGCCGAGGATCAACGCCGACGGCTCCCCGGCATCGAGCAGGCCACGCTCGATGCCGAGGGTGGCAGCCGCGACGGGGACACCGAGTTGCGCCGCCGCCAGCGCAGCCAACGCCACCGGTTGGCCAAGGAGTCTGCCCGCGCAGTGCGCCAGTACCGCACCGATGCCCAGACCCATTCCTAGGACGACGAACTCGGGATGGTCGGCCAGCTCGCGAACCTGGAGCGAGGCGCCCAGCCATACGAAGAACAGCGGCGCGAAGAATCCCTCGGTGACGCCGAACAGTTGGCGGGCGAGCCGGCGGGGTTCACCGATCGCCGACACCACCAGGCCAAGGGCGAACCCGGCCAACATGATCGACACGTGCGTGGCGACGGCGAGCGCGGCGAGACCGAACAGGGCGATGAGGCTGGTCCGCAGTTCGAGGGCTTCTCTGCGGTCCTCGGAGTAGTGATGCAGTTGCTTGCTCTGGCCGTGGCGATCCAGGTACCGCAGCAGCACGTACAGCACTGCCGCCCCGCCGACGATGGCCAACGCGCCGAGCGCGGCGCTCGGCGCGCGGTCCGGGTCGATCACCAACGGCAGCAACACGATCGACGCGGAGTCGGCGATGGCGATCTGTGCGGTGACCGACAGGACCTGCGGGCCGCCGAGGCCGAGCGAGTCGATCACCGGCAGAGCTAGCGCAGCGGACGACGATGCCATCAGGACTGCGTAGAGCGCCGCGTGCCCCGTGCCAAACGCAGCAGCCAGTGCGACACCGAAGACGGCGGCGACCGCGCCGACGAGCACGGCCCGCAGCAACGCCTTCGGCAGCGCGCCGCGAAGCGACTCGTCACGGACCGGAACGTGGGTACCGACGACGAACATCACCAACGCGAAGCCGATGTTGGCGAGCAACGTGAACGTGGGGTCGGACGCGTCGACGATGCCGAAACCGGTTCTGCCGACCACGATCCCCGCGATCAACTCCCCGACGACGACGGGCACGGCGAGCCGTGGCACCGCAGCAAGCAGCGGCCCCGTCAAACCGATCACGACCAGCAGGGCCAGTGTGTCGAACCCGAAGCCCGCCATCTCAAGCTGTCAACGAGGCTGCCACGACACCAGCAGGCAGCGGATCAGGGTGTTCTCGTCCAGCCACTTGACGGCCATCCGCACACCATATGCCGAACCATGCCGACGTGACGCCGCAGGTCGTCTCGTCGCCGTTGAGCGGTTCCAGCACACGCTGCAGTGAACACGGAGGAATGTCCACTGTGGTCGTGAACAGCGTCTTTCTTTGGCGCTTCCGTGTTCAGCAACCTCGACGAGTGCTACGGTCGCTTCAGGCGAGGCTCCATACCGCAAACAGAAGTTCACACCGGACACCTACGGCCGGTACGCAGATGCCCTCGACAGTCCGAAGGACCCGTCATGAGTCTCTGGGGTCAGATATTCGCCGCCGCCTATGACAAGGTGATGGCCGGGCCGGAGAAGGCCGTTCTGCGCGGCCACCGTGCTGCACTCATCAGTCGGTTGACCGGTGACGTGTTGGAGGTCGGCGGCGGGACTGGCGCCAACCTGCCGTTCTACGGACCGGGCGTCAAGAAGCTCGTCATCACCGAGCCGGAAGAGCCGATGGCGCGCAGGCTCGAACACAAGCTGGCCGATTATTCATTGCCCGCGCGCGTGGTGCGTGCGCCTGCCGAGGACCTTCCCCTCGAGGATGCGAGCTTCGACTTCGTCGTCTCCACGCTAGTGCTGTGCACGGTCGACGATCCGGCGCGCGCGCTCGCCGAGATCCACCGAGTGCTCAAGCCGGGCGGCCAACTCGTGTTCCTCGAGCACGTTCGTTCGGACGTGCCCGGACTGGCGCGCTGGCAGGACCGCCTCCACGGCGTACAGGTGCGGGTGGGGCACGGATGTCATTGCAACCGGCCGACACTCGAGAACATCGAGCGGGCCGGGTTCTCGATCTCGGAGGTCGAGCACGATCGGATGCGCAAGGCGCCGCCGATCGTGCGGCCGTTGATCGCCGGGCTGGCAGGGGCGGGCGTCTGATGGCCCGCGCGATCCGGCAGATCGACCACGTCAACGTCATCAGCGACGACCCTGCTCTCACCGCGACGATGCTCGCCGAGGCACTCGGACTCTCGGTCAGTGCGCCGCTGCTGCGCTGCCCCACCTTCGAACTCGAAATCCTCTGCGCCGGCAACGTGACGCTCGAATCGATCCGCTGGAGCGGCGGGCCGCGCCCGGCAGACGGCGTCGCTTTGACCGGCATCGTGTTCGAGCCCGACGGTCCGGCGGCGCAGTCCGCGGTCGAGCTGCGTCAGCGCAGGGTGCCCCATCTCGCGCCGCTGGCCTTCGGTGGCCCGCACACGCGCGTCGAGTCCTACGAGCCCTACCGGCAGTCCGACGTCGAGCCCAACTGGACCGTGTTTCCCGTCGACGGGGTGCTCAGTGAACAGCTGACGATCGTCTCGCGGTCGTCGGCGCGCGCGATGGTCGACGGCACGCCGACGGCCGGCGCAACGGCGTCCCTGATGAGCCGGGTCGCATCCAGCCGGGCGCTCGGGAAGGCATCCGCAGGATTGTTCGCCTTACCGCCCGAGTTTCTGGCGATCTGCGAGTGGGGCCACGACCTCGCCGCCCGCAGGGCGGCCGACGCGCAGGCCTTCGCCGCGGCACAGTCCGCCGGCCCAGGCCTCACCGGCATTCGCGACGTCGTCGTCAGCGCCCGCGACGTCGACGCCGCACGACGGCGATGGCAGCAGCTGCTCGACCCCGCCCCATGCTCCGGTGACCGCTGGGCGCTGGGCGACGGCCCAGCACTGACGCTCACCGCCGGTGATCGCGACGGGATCGCCCGCCTCGTCTTCAGCGCCGCTTCACTCCCCCTGGCACGGGCCTGGCTGGACGAACGCTCGCTTCTCAGCGCCGACTCGACCGCCGACGAGCTGCGCTTGGTGCCCGACCGCGTCGGCGGACTAGACCTGCGCGTCGCAGAATAACCGCGGCTACGCACCAATCCAGTTGCCGTGGAAGCCATATGGGACGCGCTGCGGCAGTTTGATCGTGGCCACCGGCTTGCCCGCGAAGTCCGAGGCGTCGATGATCACCAGATCGCTGCCGTCGCGGTCAGGGTCGTAGACGTAGCCGAGGTACCAGCCATTGCTCTCGTCGGCCGCACCGGAGGTCGACGGCACGAACACCGCCTCCCCCGGGCCGCCCGTGCCGAGGTCATGGATCGACGGCCTGCCCAGTACTCAGGTCGTGGCGCACCCAGTTGTTGGCGCCGACCGAGACGGAGTAGCGCGCGGGTAGGCCCGCCAACCGGTCGTCGATGCGGGGGAACTCGACGCTGCGGTCGTCGAGCTGGCGCTCGGCGACGGTGCCCGCGCGCAAGTCGATCGTCCAGGTCCACAGCACGCCGTTCGGCATCGAATCCGCCGTTGTCACGCCATAATTCGGGGTAGCGGACGGCCTGCAGCACGATCGACGAGCCGTCGGCGGAGTCGTGGGCGTTCGCGACGTGGAACACGTAGCACGGGTCGATCTCGAACCAGCGGACCTCGCCGAACGGATCGTCGCGGCGCAGCACGCCCAGCCGCGCACCGTACTCGTCGTCCCAGCGGTAGGGCATGTCGCCATCGCCCTTCAGCGCGACGTCCATGTTGAAGACGATCGGCAGGTCCATGAAGACGACGTGCTCGGCCGTGAGCGCGAAGTCGTGCATCATCGTCAGCGCCTTGACCTCCAGCGGCCGGTTGATGATCAGCTCGCCGTTGGCGTCGGCGCGGTGATAGGTGACGTGGGGTTCGAAGATGTTGCCGTAGCCGAAGAAGTGCAGTTCGCCGGTGGTCGGGCAGATCTTCGGGATGCGCGGTCATCGAGTCGACCAGCTTGCCGCCGAAGTCGTAGGCGCCGATGGTCTCGAGGTCGTTGGTGATCTCGTAGGGCAGCGACGACTCGACGAGCGCGAGGGTCTTGCCTGCGTGGTTGACGACGTGGGTGTTGGCCGTGACTGGCGCGCAGGTTGCGGGTGCCGTCGGCGTTGTACAGCGGAAACTCGTCGACGAAGCTGTCGGTGCGCACCCAGCGGTTGCGGTACCACTTCGGCCTGCCCGTCCTCGACGCGGACGCCGTGGATCATGCCGTCACCGGTGAACCAGTGCGCCGGTCGCCTGGCGCGGGTTGGGGCCGTTGCGGAGGTACCAGCCGTCGAGTTCGGCCGGAATCGCGCCCTCGACGGGCAGGTCGTATTCGGTGAGTTCGTCGGCGACGGGCGCATAGTTGCCGCACCGGAAGAAGTCGCCGGTGCTGGGCAGGCCAGCCGGATCGGTGGCCGAGAGATCCGTGGTGTCGGTCATGAGGTGCCTCCTGGGCTGTAGGCGGGGTACGACAACCATCACATTCCACTAGTGACATGTCAATAGTGGAACTGTCGGCTCCACCCGTCGGATGCGGCCGAAACGTAGGAGGATCGCTGAATGCCCGCCCGCCGCCATTCAGCGCTGCTGTTCAAGCTCGCGGTCGAACCGCGGCGGCACCTCCGCAGCAGACCATCGTCGACGAGCTGCGCCGGGTCATCCTCGACGGCGCAGTGCCGCCCGGCACGCCGATCCCCGTCGGCGACGTCGCCGAGCTGTTCGGGGTCAGCCCCATCCCGGTGCGCGAGAGCCTCAAGACCCTCAGCGCGGAGGGACTGGTCCAGCATCAGCCCAACGTCGGGATTCGCCGTCGCGCAACTCACCGCCGAACGAGCTGGCCGAGATGTACATCGTCCGCGAGACGCTCGAGTCGGCGGCCCTGGCCGCCGCCGTGCACCTCGCCACCGACGCCGACCGCGAGCACGTCATCGAGATCAACCGCCTGCTGGAAGTCGCTGTGCGCCTTGATGACCCGCAGTCCTACCACCGGCAGAGTCGGCAGTTCCACATCGGCCTCACCCGGCCGTCGCGCATGCTCCGGCTGATGCACATGCTCGAATCAGCCTGGAACATCACCGAACCCGTTCAGGCCATGGTGCACGTCGAGCACACCGACCGCGCCCAGCTGCACGAGGACCATCAGGTCATGCTCGATGCCTTCCTGTGTCGCGACGCCGACGACTGCTGGCCGCCGGCCGCGATTCACCACAATCGCCTCAACGCGGTGGTCGCGACGCTTCCCGCCGGACAGCGGGCTGCATCGAACCGGATGGACTGAGCTGACGCAAAATATATTCTCGGCGCAACGGTTACGAACACATCGCGCGGCTACTTTTCCTGCATCTGCCGCACTGTATTCATGACAGGAAGCCGCTGACATGACCGAACCCAGAGAGCTACCGCCGGGAGCCAAGGTCGGCGCCGGCGACATCGTCGAAGCCGCAGGACATCCGGTCGGCGGCGGACTGATCAAGGACCCACTACGACCCGCGGCTGACCAACGAGGACCTGGCGCCGCTGGGCAACCAGACCTGGTCGTCCTACAACATCTTCGCGTTCTGGATGTCCGACGTGCACAGCGTCGGCGGCTACGTCACGGCCGGCAGCCTGTTCGCGCTCGGCCTCGCCAGCTGGCAGGTGCTGATCGCACTGCTGGTCGGCATCACCATCGTCTACTTCCTGTGCAACCTGGTGGCCAAGCCCAGCCAGCAGGCGGGTGTTCCCTATCCGGTGGTGTGCCGCAGCCCGTTCGGCGTGCTCGGGGCCAACATCCCCGCGATCATCCGTGGCCTCATCGCCGTGGCGTGGTACGGCATCCAGACCTACCTAGCCTCGGCCGCACTGGACGTCGTGCTGCTCAAGCTGTTCCCCGGCTTGGCCCCCTACGCCGACGTCGACCAGTACGGCTTCACGGGTCTGTCCCTGCTCGGCTGGGGCAGCTTCACGCTGCTGTGGATCCTGCAGGCCGCCGTGTTCTGGCGCGGTATGGAGTCGATCCGCAAGTTCATCGACTTCTGCGGACCCGCCGTCTACGTCGTGATGTTCATCCTGTGCGGCTACCTGCTGTGGAAGTCCGGCTGGCACGTCAGCCTGAACCTGGGTGGCGAGAAGAAGGGCAACTCGCTGGTCATCATGCTCGGCGCGATCGCGCTGGTGGTGTCCTACTTCTCCGGTCCGATGCTGAACTTCGGCGACTTCGCCCGCTACGGCAAGAGCTTCAAGGCGGTGAAGAAGGGCAACTTCCTCGGCCTGCCGGTCAACTTCCTGGTGTTCTCGCTGCTGGTGGTCATCACCGCGGCCGCGACGGTCCCGGTGTTCGGCGAACTGCTCACCGACCCGGTAGCAGACCGTCGCCCGGATCGACAGCGTGACGGCAATCGTGTTGGGCGCCTTGACGTTCAGCATCGCCACGATCGGCATCAACATCGTCGCGAACTTCATCTCGCCCGCGTTCGACTTCTCCAACGTCAGCCCGCAGAAGATCAGCTGGCGCATGGGCGGCATGATCGCCGCCGTCGGCTCGGTGCTCCTCACGCCGTGGAATCTGTACAGCAACCCGGAGGTCATCCACTACACGCTGGAGACGCTCGGCGCGTTCATCGGCCCGCTGTTCGGCGTCCTGCTCGCGGACTTCTACCTGATCCGCAAGCAGAAGATCGTCGTCGACGACCTGTTCACCATGTCCAAGTCCGCGAACTACTGGTACAAGAACGGCTACAACCCGGCGGCTGTTGCTGCGACGGTGGTGGGCGCGGTCCTGGCCATGGCGCCCGTGCTGCTCGGCGGCATGGTCTTCGGAATGGCCGGCGCGTCGCAGTACAGCTGGTTCATCGGCTGCGGGGTGGCCTTCGCGCTTGTACTACCTGTTCGCGACGCGCGGCCCGTGGACGATGTCGCCGCTGACCGAGAGCGAAACCGCAGAGGCCCCCGTCTGATCTCGACACGCTGACCTCGACTCGCCGCTACGGCCCGACATTCCACAACTGGAATGTCGGGCCGTACGCTTTTCTGGTGAGCCTTCGCATTGCGGCCCTCGGGCTGCTGGTCCGACATCCCGGCAGCGGCTACGACCTGCTCAAACGGTTCCAGAACTCGATGGCGAACGTGTGGCCCGCCACCCAGAGCCAGCTCTACGGCGAGCTGAACAAGCTCGCCGACAGCGGACTGATCGAGGTGTCCGACATCGGCCCGCGCGGGCGCAAGGCGTACCGCGTCACCGAGGCGGGTCACGCCGAGCTGCTGCGCTGGATCACCAACCCGCAGGACGACCCGCCGTGGCGCAGGCCCGATCTGTTGCGCGTCTTCCTGCTTGGGCAGATCCCGGCCGAGGACGCCCGCAAGTACGTCGCCACCTTCGTCGAGCATGCCGAGTTCGAGCTGAAACGGCTTGAGCACCTGCGTGATTCGATCGATTGGGACAACGGCCAAGGCGACTTCTACGGTCGCGCGGCGCTGGAGTACGGGTTGCGGCACGCGGCGATGGAAGGCGAATGGGCGCGCTGGCTGATCGGCGCGATCGACGAGCGGGCCGGCACCTAGCTCCACTTAGTAGTTGCATCGCGATAGCTTCCGATATATCGTTAACGTATCGGAAGCGCATTCGGCGTTTCCCGTCGAAAGAGAGACAACAGATGGACACCCCATTCAATCGAAGGCCCGTTCCAGGGTCACCCCGGTTTCGGATTCGGCACCAGCCGACCGCCGCGTGCTGCACGAACAGCGCAGGCAGGCCCGCCGCGACTTCCGCGACCACGTACGCGAACACCGCGGCGAACACGGCGGCTTCGGCCCGGGCTTCGGCTTCGGACCCGGGCGAGGTTTCGGCTTCGGTCCCGGCGGTTTCGGTCCGGGAGGCTTCGGCCCCGGCGGACCTCGCGGCGGCAGGCGTGGCGGACCACGTGGCGGCGGACGCAGCAGGCGCGGTGACGTGCGTGCGGCGATCCTCAAGCTGCTCACCGACCGGCCGATGCACGGCTACGAGATGATCCAGGAGATCAACGACCGCAGCCAGGAACTGTGGAAGCCCAGCCCCGGCTCGGTGTACCCGACGCTGCAACTGCTGGAGGACGAAGGCCTGATCGTCGCCGTCGAGGCCGAGGGCAGCAAGAAGCTGTTCCAGCTCACCGACGAGGGCCGCGCCGCCGCCGACAAGATCGAGACGGCGCCGTGGGACGAGATCACCGAAGGCGCCGACCCCGGCGCGGTGAGCCTGCGCAGCGCCGTCGGCCAGCTGATGGGCGCCGTCGCACAGTCGGCGCACGCCGCTTCGGCCGAGCAGCAGCAGCGCATCGTCGACATCGTCAACAACGCCCGCCGCGAGATCTATCACGTCCTCGGAGAGGACTAATCGGACACGGCTCGGCGAGGACTGACCGAGAAAAAAGCGTAAGAGAACCGCGGTGCGTGGCTCTTATGTGTGCAAGCGGCCCAACGGGGGCGGCGACCACACCTAGGAGCACGGCATGTTCACCAAGCACGATCGCAAGACGTCCGTCATCAACGCCATCGCAGCCACGGTCGCAGCCGCGGCCGTGCCCGCGGTTCTGTTCGCCGGCGCAGGCACCGCTCAAGCGGCGTCCACACTCAACACGGCCAGCGACGCGATGGGCGTCACCGTCGAGATCCACTCGACGGGTAGCGAGGGCCTGTGCTTCTACAGTGCCGAGCCGTGGTTCGGCTGGTCTGCCGTGAAACCGCTTCCGGTATACAAGGTTCCGTTCTACCTGCAAGCGAACCAAACCAACAAGCTGTGGTTTCCTGGCATCCAGACCGGCACCACGTGGAAGGCGAAGGTGGAGTGCCCGGTCGGTGGCGTTGACTTCTTCAACCCCACCTACTGAGCCTTGGCCAGACCCTCCAAAACGTGACTCGGCGCGGTTTCGGTCGCTCTCAGCGGCCGGAGCCGCGCCGAAATCGTGTCCTCGCTAGCCTGAATCGATGACGACCTATCTGCTGGGCCAGTACACCGTCAATCGCGTCGGGTTCGGCGCCATGCAGCTGCCAGGACCCGGCGTGTTCGGCCCGCCACGCGACCACGATCAGGCGATCGCGGTACTCAAACGAGCCGTCGAGCTGGGCGTCAACCACATCGACACCGCACAGTTCTACGGCCCCGACGTCGCCAACCAACTCATCCGCGAGGCGCTGCATCCCTATCCGGAGAACCTCGCGCTGGTGTCCAAGGTCGGAGCGCGGCGCGACGACAAGGGCGCCTGGGTTCCTGCCCACGAGCCCGACGATCTGCGGGCCGACATCGAGACGAACCTCCAATCCCTCGGGGTCGATCAGCTCGCCGCGGTCAACCTCCGCGTGATGAGTGAAGATCCCGGCTCCCCCGGCGAGGTGGACCACGAGTTGTTCGACCGGCAGCTGGGCGCCATGATCGCCGCACGCGACGAGGGCCTCATCGCCGGGATCGGGCTGAGCAGCATCGTGCCCGACCACCTGCGAATCGCGTTGCAGCGCACCGAGATCGTGACCGTGCAGAACGCCTACAACCTCGTCGACCGCACCTCACAGCCCGTGCTCGACCTCTGCACCGAGCACGCCATCGCGTTCGTCCCGTTCTTCCCGCTGGGATCGGGCTTCAACGCCGACAATCCCGTGCTGGGCAACGACATCGTGCGCCGAACGGCCACCGAACTGGGCCGCACCCCCGCGCAGATCGCCCTCGCCTGGACGCTGTCGGTGGCACCCAACGTGCTGCTGATCCCCGGCACGTCGTCGGTGGCTCACCTCGAGGAGAACCTCGCCGTCGCCGACATCGAGCTGCCCGCCGAGGTCAAGACCCAGCTGGACGCCCTCGCCTAAGGGTGATTTCGGCGTGATCCGTAACGCTCAGCGTGACGGAGCACGCCGAAATCACTCGACGTCGACCCAGTCCAGGGTGCGCGTCACGGCCTTCTGCCAGCCCGCGTAGCCCTCGGCACGCTGCTCGTCACTCCACGACGGCGACCAGCGCGCGCCCTCCTGCCAATTGGCGCGCAGATCGTCCGGATTCGCCCAGAACCCGACGGCCAGACCGGCGGCGTACGCCGCGCCTAACGCGGTGGTCTCGGCGACGACCGGCTTGACCACGTCGACGCCAAGCACGTCGGCCTGGATCTGCATGCACAGGTCGTTGGCCGTGATGCCGCCGTCGACCTTCAGCACCTCCAGGTGCACGCCGGAGTCGGCCTCCATCGCGTCGACGACGTCGCGGCTCTGGTAGCAGATCGCCTCCAGCGTCGCGCGGGCCACGTGCGCATTGGTGTTGAACCGCGACAGCCCCACGATGGCGCCGCGCGCATCGGATCGCCAGTACGGAGCGAACAGGCCGGAGAACGCAGGCACGAAGTACACCCCGCCGTTGTCCTCGACCTGGCGGGCCAGCGTCTCACTCTGCGCCGCGCCGCTGATGATGCCCAGTTGGTCGCGCAGCCACTGCACGGCCGAGCCGGTGACGGCGATCGAACCCTCAAGCGCGTAAACGGGTTTCGCGTCCCCGAACTGATAGCACACGGTGGTCAGCAGGCCGTTGTCCGACCGCACCATCGTCTCGCCGGTGTTCAGCAGCAGGAAATTGCCTGTGCCGTAGGTATTCTTGGCCTCGCCCGCCTTCAGACACACCTGACCCACCATCGCGGCCTGCTGGTCGCCGAGGATGCCGGTCAGCGGCACGCTGCCGCCGAGGGGGCCGTTGTCGAGCGACGCGCCGTAGGCGTCCGGGTACGACGACGGCTTGATCTCGGGCAGCATCTGGCGCGGAATCCCGAAGAACGACAACAGTTCCTCGTCCCAGTCCAACGTCTCCAGGTTCATCAGCATGGTCCGGCTGGCGTTGGTCACGTCGGTGACGTGCACGCCGCCGCGCGGCCCGCCGGTGAGGTTCCACAGCACCCACGTGTCGGGGGTGCCGAAGATCGCGTCGCCCTTCTCGGCGGCCTCGCGCACGCCGTCGACGTTCTCCAGGATCCACTGCACCTTGCCCGCGGAGAAGTACGTCGCGGGCGGCAGCCCCGCCTTGCGCCGGATGACGTCGCCGCGCCCGTCACGGTCCAAGGCCGAGGCGATCCGGTCGGTGCGGGTGTCCTGCCAGACGATGGCGTTGTAGTACGGCCGTCCGGTCTTCCGGTTCCACACCAGCGCGGTCTCGCGCTGGTTGGTGATCCCGAGGGCAGCCAGGTCGCCCGACGACAGGTTGGTCTTGTTGAGCGCCGACATGATCACCGAGGCTGTGCGCTCCCAGATCTCCACCGGGTTGTGCTCGACCCACCCGGCCTTCGGCAGGATCTGGTCGTGTTCGAGCTGGTGGCGGCCCACCTCGGCGCCGTCGTGGTCGAAGATCATGCACCGAGTGCTGGTGGTGCCCTGGTCGATGGCGGCGACGAAATCGGCCACGCGTGCTCCTTCCGGGAAAGGTCCGTCGTCCATCATGGACTACATGGCCACTTCGACAGTCGACATCGCCTCCATGCCCCGCGGCGGCCCCGACGCATCGTGTCTGGACCGTCTGCTGGAGACGGACCGGCCGGAATACCTGGACCGCGACGACGTCGACCCGGCCATCAAGCGTGGCGTGGTGCGGGCGCTCGAGCGCACCGGCGAGTGGTTCGGCAACCACCAGAAGTTCGCGCAGATTGCGCTCGAAGAGGTTGCCGACGTACCCGATCCGAGGATCCTCGAACTGGGTTCTGGCCACGGCGGCCTGACGGCGAAGCTGCTGGAGATGCACCCCAGCGCCCGGCTGACGGTCACGGACCTCGAGCCCGACTCGGTGGCGGCGATCGCCGCCGGTGAGCTCGGCCGTGATCCGCGCGTCACGGTGCGCACCATGGACGCCACCGCGATCGACGCCGAGGACGGCGCCTTCGACCTCGCGGTGTTCGCGCTGTCGTTCCACCACCTACCGCCCGCCGCCGCGTCCGAGGTGTTCGCGGAGGGCACCCGGGTGGCCGACAAGCTGCTGATCATCGACCTGCCGCGCCCACCGACGCCGCTGCACCTGTTGCGCCTGGCGACGATGCTGCCGCTCGCGCCATTCGTCCCGTTCGTGCACGACGGCGTGATCAGCTCGCTGCGCGCCTACAGCCCGTCGGCGCTGCGCGCGCTGGCCGCGCATGCCGACACGTCGATCGAGGTCGATCTGCGCGGCGGACTGGCCAGCCCGCAGGTGGTCGTGGCGAGCCGGGCCAGACGATACCGCATGCGGCGATCCGGCCATTTCTTGCGGACGCGTCATCGAGCCTGTTGCATCGGTTTCGTGGGTGAGGACGTCACGAAGACCGAGTTCACTCGGGCGCACCGCCGCGAGTACCGGCGCAAGGTCCAACTGTGCCTTGACGTCTTCGAGACCATGCTCGCTCAGTCCAGTTTCGACGTGGAACGCCCGATGACCGGCATGGAGATCGAGTGCAATCTGGTCGACGGCGACTATCAGCCCGCGATGAGCAATACCGAAGTGCTGGCGTCGATCGCCGATCCGGCCTACCAGACCGAATTGGGCGCCTACAACATCGAATTCAACGTTCCTCCGCGTCGACTGCCCGGGCGCTCCGCACTCGACCTGGAAGCCGAGGTGCGGGCCAGCCTGAACGCCGCGGAAGCCAAGGCGAGCGAGGACGGCGCCCACATCGTGATGATCGGCATCCTGCCGACGCTGCTTCCCGAGCACCTGTCGGGGCACTGGATGAGCGAGTCGCGACGCTATCAGGCACTCAACGACTCGATCTTCACCGCGCGGGGTGAGGACATCCACATCGACATCGGCGGCCCAGAGCGACTCAGCCTGGAATCGGCGTCGATCGCGCCCGAATCCGCTTGCACCAGTATGCAATTGCACTTGCAGGTGTCACCAGCCGACTTCGCGAAGAACTGGAATGCGGCACAGGTGCTGGCCGGCCCCCAGTTGGCGCTTGGCGCCAACTCGCCGTACTTCTTCGGCCACCAACTCTGGGCGGAGACCCGCATCGAATTGTTCGCCCAAGCCACCGACACCCGTCCCGACGAGCTCAAGACGCAGGGAGTGCGGCCGCGGGTGTGGTTCGGCGAACGCTGGATCACGTCGATCTTCGACCTGTTCGAGGAGAACGTCCGCTACTTCCCGTCGCTGCTACCCGAACTGTCGGACGAGGACCCCGTCGCCGAGCTCGCGGCGGGCCGCACACCCAAGCTGCCCGAGCTGCGGCTGCACAACGGCACCATCTATCGCTGGAACCGCCCGGTGTACGACGTGGTCGGCGGCCGCCCGCATCTTCGGGTGGAGAACCGGGTGCTGCCCGCCGGTCCCACGGTGGTCGACATGTTGGCGAACTCGGCGTTCTACTACGGGCTGCTGCGCACGCTGTCCGACGACGACCGACCGGTCTGGACGAAGCTGAGTTTCGCTGCGGCCGAACACAATTTCCTGGCCGCTGCTCAGTACGGGATGGACGCGCGGCTGTACTGGCCCGGCCTTGGCGAGGTCACACCCGACGAGCTGGTGCTGCGGCAGCTGTTGCCGATGGCCGAGGAGGGTCTGCGCCGCTGGGGTGTCGCCACGGAGGTGCGCGACCGGTACCTCGGCGTCATCGAAGGCCGCGCGAAGACGGGGCTCAACGGGTCGACGTGGCAGGTCGCGACGGTCCGCGCGTTGCAGGAACGCGGGCTGACCCGGCCCCTGGCCCTGGCCGAGATGCTGCGGCTGTACTGCCAGCGCATGCACAGCAACGAGCCCGTACACACCTGGGACGGGCCGCGGAGGAATCCTCTTGAACAGGGCATGGTCGTTGGCGCTGCTCATCGGAACGGCGTTGGCGGGCTGCGGGTCCAGCCCGGTGGCGGAGGCAGATCCGGTCGCCTTCACGTGGGACCAGGAGTTCGCGCTGCCCGGCGGACAGGAAGCCACGGCGACGGGCGGCGACCTCCTGGTGCGCTTCACCGACGTGCTGGAGGATTCGCGCTGTCCCACGGAGGTCGAGTGCTTCTGGACCGGGCAGGCGCGAATCGCTATCCAGGTGCAGCCCGCGGGTCGCGAGCCGACGTCCACCGAGTTCAACACCAACCCGGCGCCCGGCCAGAACGTCCAGACGGCCCGCGTCGGTGAGTACACGATCCACCTTCGATCACTCGACCCGTATCCACGGACCATCGACGAGTCGATCCCGCTCGAGGACTACACGGCAACCTTGTCGGTGACGAAAGCCGCAGGTTGACCGAAACCTGGCAACGAGCCGACCCAGACGTGGGAAAGCAAGGCGTACTTTGTCTTTCATGAGCGATGCGATGAACACGGACATCATGGATTGGGACAGCGTCTACCGCGGAGAGGCCGGTTTCGAGGGCCCGCCACCGTGGAACATCGGCGAACCCCAACCCGAGTTGGCGGCGCTCATCGCGGCAGACAAGGTGCGCGGCGACGTCCTGGACGCCGGCTGTGGGCATGCCGAACTGTCGCTGGCCCTGGCGGTCAAGGGTTACACGGTGGTCGGCATCGAACTGACCCCGACCGCCGTCGCGGCCGCGACGCAGGCGGCCAAGGAGCGCAACCTGCCCAACGCCACGTTCGTTCAGGACGACATCACGACGTTCACCGGGTTCGACGGCCGGTTCGACACCATCATCGACTCGACGCTATTCCACGCGCTGCCCATCGAGTCCCGGGACGCCTACCAGCAGTCGGTGTTCCGTGCCGCCGCGCCCGGTGCGGTGTACTACATCCTGGTCTTCGCCAAGGGGCGTTCCCGGCCGAACTCGAACAGAAGCCCCACGAGGTCGACGAGGCCGAGCTTCGTGAAGCGGTCGGCAAGTACTGGGAGATCGACGAGATCCGCCCTGCGTTCATCCACGCCAACCCGATCGTCGTTCCGGACGCGCCGTTCGAGATGCCTGCCCACGACCACGATGACAAGGGCCGCATCAAGTTTCCCGCGTTCCTGTTGACGGCACACAAGGCCTAGGCGGCCAGAGAGGTCGTTCGCCGCACACCCCTTGACCGCTGGGCGCGGACGTGATCTGATTTGAACATCGTTCGAATCCGAACAGCGTTCGAAAGACGGGTGACGCGATGGCGAGGACCCGGCGCACGACTTCGGTCCTGCCCTACGGCGCGCTCGACCGCGAACATCTGATCAAACACCTGCTCGAACTCGCGCGCCGGGTCGGCGTCGACAACGTCACGATGCGCAATCTCGCGACGGAGGCGGGAACCTCCGCGTCTTCGGTCTACTACCACGTCAAGGACAAGGCGCGCGCTGCTCGATCTGCTCGCCGACTCCGTGCTCGAGAGCATCGAGATCCCCATCGACGGCGACTGGGAGCACCGCATCCGGGAGCTCTACACGAACGCCTGGCAGGTCATGGTGGGCCTTCCCGGGCATCGCCACGCTGATCCAACAACGCCCGCTGACCGGGGCAGCCGACGCACATGGACCGCACCGCCAAGGCCATCATAGCCGAATCAGGTTGGGCGACAGAGGATCTGGACGCGGCACACACGGTGCTGTACATCCACCTGCTCGGCTCAGTTCAGCTCGAACACCATCTACGGCGCACCGGCGCGGGCGATGCCCAGCTGCTCTTCCAGCACGGGCTGCGCGTGATCTTGGCCGGCTTGCACCACTGCCACGTATTTCCACCTCCGGTGATCAGAGGAGATCGTCATGGCCCACCCCCTGCACTCCCCCGCGTTCTATGCGGGCGATCCCTACCCCGCATACCGGGAGCTGCGTGGCCACCGACCCGGTGTGCTGGAACGAAGACGGCCGGGTTCTGGGCGTTGTTCAAGTACGAGGACATCCGCTTCGTGTCGACCAATCCGGCACTGTTCTCGTCGGCCAGGGGCATCACCATCCCCGACCCCGCGATCGAGAACCCGGTGCTCGACGGCAGCCTGATCTTCGCCGACCCGCCGCGCCACCGGCAACTGCGCAAGCTGATCAACACCGGCTTCACCCGTCGCCAGGTCGCCATCCTCGAGCCGAAACTCCGGGCCTTCGCGCGGGCGGCGCTCGACAGGATCGACCCTGGATACCGGCACCGAGTTCGCCGAGCAGATCGCCGCCCCGCTGCCCACCCGGATGATCGCCGAGCTGCTCGGCGCTCCCGATGCGGACTGGGAACGGTTCCGCATCTGGTCCGATGCGACCGTCGGAATGGACGACCCCGACGTGGAACTGGATACCTTCACCGCGTTGGGCGAACTCTACGAGTACTTTCAGGAGCTGATCTCCCTTCGCCGCAGCGGTGCCCTCGGCGACACCGACGACCTGCTGTCGGTTCTGGTGGCCGCCGAGGTCGACGGCGCGCGATTGACCGATCAGGACCTGCTTCAGTTCTGCCTGCTGCTCTTGGTCGCCGGCAACGAGACGACGCGCAATCTCATCGCACTCGGCACGCTGGCGCTCATCGAGAACCCCGCCCAGTTCCGCCTGCTGCGCGAGCACCCGGAACTGATGCCGTCGGCCGTCGAGGAGTTGCTGCGTTTCACCACCCCGGTCGCCAACATGAGCCGGTGCGCCACCCAGGACGTCGAGGTGCGCGGGCGGCTGATCCGCGAAGGCCAGTACGTGACCATGCTCTACGGTTCGGCCAACCGCGACGAGGACATCTTCGGCCTACCGCCGAACAGCTCGACATCACCCGAAACCCGAATCCGCACTTGACATTCGGGTGCGGTGAGCATTCCTGTCTGGGTGCGCAGCTGGCCCGGTTGGAGGCCCGGGTGCTGTTCGAGGAGCTGCTGGCGCGTTTCGAGCGCATCGAACTCGACGGTGCGGTCGTCCGCATGCAGGCCACGATGGTGCCCGGCGTGAAACAGATGCCGGTGCGGTTGGCGTCGACGACTGTCAGCGCGTCACCGCGGCCAGTGCCCGGGTGAACGTCTCGAGGTCCTCGGCGGTGACGTCGACGTGTGGTGACAGCCGCAGCGCGGGGCGCGTCATCTCCCCCGGCGCCCGCTCCGACACCGGCGTAGGTGGTGACGATTCGGTGTTCGGCGATCAAGCTGGCCCGCACGGTCTGGGCGTCGATGCCGTCGGGTGGCGTCAGCGTCGTGATGGCGCTGCGCTCGTCGACCGGCTCGACCACCTGCCAGCCGGCGACGCCGGCCACTGCGGTCCGGGTCATCGCACCGACCTCGACCAGGCGCGACTGAATCCGCGCCGGGCCTGCGGCCAGATGTTCGCCGAGCGCGAGTGAAAGTCCCACCTGCGCAGCGACGTTCGCTTCGGCGTGGTCGAGGTCGGCGCGCACGTCGTCGCTCAGCAACCCACGCCGCGCGGCCAGCACGCCGACCCCGCGCGGCCCTGCCGTCCACTTGCGCGACGACGAATACACCGCGTCGGCGTCGACGCCGGCGCAGTCCAGGTGTGCGAATGCCTGCGCGGCGTCGACGATCAGCGGGATGCCGTTGGCGCGGCACACCTCGGCGATCGCGGCCGCCGGCTGCACGATGCCGCGGTGGCTGCCCAGCGGAGTGACGTGCACCAGTGCCGGTGGATCGGCCGCCAGGGTACGGGCAGCGGCGTCGACGTCGAGGCGGCCGCCGTCGTCGACCGGAAGCGCTCGCACGTCGAAACCGTGCCGCGCCATGATCACCAGGTTCGGCCCGTACTCGCTTGGAAGGCAGGCGAGCGTGCGGGCTCCCCGCCAGTCGGCGAGCAGCGTGTCGAGGGCGTGGTTGGAGCCCGTGGTGAACACCACGTCCGCGGGCGCGAATCCGGTGAGCGCGGCGACAGCCGCGCGGCCGGCGTCGAGCACGGGCACGGCGGCTTCGGCCGCGACGTAGCCGCCAACTTCGGCCTCGTGCCGTGCGTGCTGGGCCGCGGCGTCGATCGCTGCGACGGTCTGCCGGGAGCAGGCGGCGCTGTCGAGGTGCACCCCCGCCATCGGGGGTCGGGCATCCCGCCAGGCGGTCGCCAGGTCAGCCGTGACGGTCATTTGACCGCGAGTGACAACCCGAAGTCGCCGGCCGAGTCGGTCCACCACTCGATCCGGCGCAGACCGGCGGCGGCGAGCTCGTCGGCGACACCGTCGGGCCGGAACTTGCAGGACACCTCGGTGAGCATCTCCTCGCCTGCGGCGAAGTCGACGATCAGGTCGAGTTCCGTGATGCGTACCCGTTGCGGAGTGCTTGCGCGCAGCCACATTTCGATGCGTTCCTCGTCGGCGTTCCAGCGCGCCACGTGTTCGAACGCATCGAGGTCGAAGTCGGCGTCCAGCTCCCGGTTCACCACGGCGAGCACGTTCTTGTTGAACCGCGCGGTCACGCCTGCGCTGTCGTCGTAGGCGCGCACCAGCCGCTCGACGTCCTTGACCAGGTCGGTGCCGAGCAGCACGGTGTCACCCGGCCGGAGGCTGTCCGACAACGCGGTGAGGAACTCCGCACGCGGCCCGGCGGTGAGGTTGCCGATCGTCGACCCGAGGAACGCCACCAGCCGACGACCGACCCGCGGGATCTCGGCGAGATGATGCTCGAAGTCCCCACAGACGGCATCGATCTCGATGCCGGGGTACTCCGCGCCGATGGCAGCGCCCGCCGCCCGCAACATGCCCGCGTCGACGTCGAACGGGATGAACCGCCGCAGCGATCCACCGTCGCGCAGCGCGTCGAGCAGGATGCGGGTCTTCTCGGACGTCCCGCTGCCGAGCTCGACCAGCGTGTCGGCGCCCGACGCCGCGGCGACGTCCGCGGCCCGGGTACGCAGGATCTCGGCCTCGGCGCGCGTCGGGTAGTACTCCGGCAACCGGGTGATCTGATCGAAGAGGTCACTGCCGACGGTGTCGTAGAACCACTTGGGCGGCAACGTCTTCGGTGTCTGCGCCAAACCCTCGAGCACGTCGCGCCGCAGCGCGGCGGCGGCGGAGTCCTCGGCGAGGTAGTTGGACAGCGACAAGGTCATGACGATCCTTTCAGCGGTATCAGTTCTATGCGAGCGTCGACGTGCACCAGGTGGCGGTCGGGGATCTCCTGCCAATCCGGGTCGTCGTCGTAGGGTTCGCTGGCCAGCACCACGCCGTCGGCGCGACGCAGGACGGACAAGGTGTCACCCCACGTGGTGGCGACCATCCGAGATCCATTGGCGGCCAAGATGTTCAGCCGGGCGTTGGGGTCCGCGGCGCCAACCTCTTCGATGGTGTCGCCGAGGCGGTCGAGCCCACGCTCGAAGATCAACGCCGCGAGAAGCGCACTGTCGACGGTGGATTCCGCCTTCGGCGACAACGGCAGCACCGCCCTGTCCACCAAACCGTTGTGAGACAACAGCCATTCGCCGTCGCTGAACGGCGCCGACGCGGACGGTTCGATGGGCATGCCGACGCTGGCCGAACGAACCGCCGCGACGACGCAACCGCTGCGCAACGCGGGCGCGACCGATGCGAACGACGCGTCACCCCACAACGGGGCGGCGCTGCGCCACCGCGCGGGCCGGTCCCCCGGCAGGTCGGGTGAGAAGAACCCGACGCCCCAGCCGTCGGCGTTCATCAGGCCGTGCTTCTGACGGCGCGGCGCGTACGACTGAACCCCAAGGCCATACGGCGGGTCCAGGACGAGCGACGCCACCGATACCGGTTGCCCGAGCCAGCCCAGATGTCGGCACACGGGTCAGACGTCCCAGGCCAGCCGGACGCCGGAGAAGATCTGCCTCCGGATGGGGTGGTCCCAGTTGCGGAAGCTGGGCCGGATGATGCTCGGTCCGACCGCCCACGACCCGCCGCGCAGCACCCGGTAGTCGCCGCCGAAGAACGGCTGCGTGTACTGCTCGTAGACCATCGGGGTGAAGTCGGGCCAGGGCCGCAGCGGCGACGTGGTCCACTCCCACACGTCACCGATCATCTGCTCGGCGCCGTACGCCGACGCGCCTGCCGGGTAGGCGCCGACGGGCGCGGGGCGCAGCGCGTCACCGCCGAGGTTGGCCAGCTCCGCAGTGGGTTCACCCATGCCCCAAGGGAACCGGCGACGCGTCCGCGCGACGGGATCCCAGGCACACGCCTTCTCCCACTCCTCCTCGGTGGGCAGTCGGGCGCCTGCCCATGCTGCGTACGCCTCGGCCTCGAAGAACGTCACGTGCTGGACCGGCTCGTCGGGCGGGAGGTCCTCGACGTGGCCGAACCGCGTGCGCGTCCCGTCGGTACCTTGTCCCGTCGCTCCGCTCGCCCCGATACTCCAGTACATCGGCGCCGTCAGACCCGCCTCCTGGCGATGCTTCCAGCCGCGGTCCGACCACCACCGCGGCTCGCGGTAGCCGCCGTCGTCGATGAACGCGCGCCACTCGGCGTTCGTGACCGGCACGCGGCCGATGCGGAAGCTCGGTACGTCGACCTGGTGCGCGGGCCGCTCGTTGTCCAGCGAGTGGGGTTCGGTGGTGGCATCCACACCCAGCACGAATGGCCCGCCGGGCACCAGGACCGACGTACCCGCGACGCCGGACCGGCCGCGTGGCAGGCGCGCGCCGGAGCCGAGGATCGGCGGGCCGGACCGCAGACCTAGGGCCTGCAGCATCGTTTCGTCGTGCTGATTCTCATGACTGATCACCAGGCCGTACACGAATGCCGGGTCGAAACCCGTTCCTGCCGAGGCGAATTGGTCGTCTGTCAACCCGTCCAACGCGTCGAGGGCCTTGGACCGCACGGTGCGGCAGTAGGCGCGGGCGTCGGCGGGCGGCAGCAGCGGAAGGTCGACGCGGCTGGCACGCGAATGCACGAACGCGTCGTAGAGTTCGTCGACCGCGGCGGGCAGCATCCCGGGACGGGTCGCGTCACCACCGCGCAACAGCCACAGTTCCTCCTGCTGGCCGATGTGGGCGAGATCCCAGACCAGCGGGCTCATCAACGGGTCGTACTGGCGCAGCAGTTCGGCATCGTCGAATTCGACGAGCCGCAGCGTGCGGTCGCGCGCGCGGGTCAGTTCCCGTGCGAGGAGTTCGCGTGTGCTCACGAGGCGCCCTGCGCCAGCACGCTCACCGCCGCGTCGACGCCACGATCCACGACCAGGTCGGAGAAGTCGTCGGCGGGGCTTCGGCCCAGCTCCACCTGCACCAGCAGGTCGGCCATCGCGTCGGCCAGTCCGTCGGGTGCCCGCTCCGCCGCAACTTCGACGCACCGGACGGCGGCCTCCTGCAGTCGATGGTCCCCGAGCCCGAGCCGTGCGGCGCGGTCCCATGCCGTGGCGACCGATTCGGTGGCCTCGGCGGCGATGTCGGCCGCGACCGGGTCGTCGAGCAGGGTGACGAGCGTGAACACGATGGCGGGCCACACGTCGTCGGCGACGCTGTCCAGATAGCGGATCTCCAGGAAGCCCCTTGGCCGCACGGGCGGAAACAGCGTGGTCAAGTGGTAGTCGACGTCGGCCTCGGTCGGGCGACGACCGTCCAGCAGCGTGGTGCCGTCGGCCCAGTCGGCGAACGGCACCCAGTCGGTCATCGGCACGGCCTCGGGCGTGTGCACCAGCATCACCGGCGCCTTCAACGCATACCGCGACCAGTCATTGGCGGGGTCGTCGCCGCTGGCACCGAGGATCGGACCGCACCGCGCGGAGTCGAGTTGACTCCACACCCGCTGACGGGTGCTGCGCCAGCCCGAGAATTCGCCGCCCAGCAGGGGCGAGTTGGCCGATATCGCGATCATGGTCGGCCCCAACGCGTGGGCCAGCCGCACCCGCGATGCCCACTGATCGCGGGGTCCCGCGTCGACGTTGACCTGAACCGACGCCGTCGACGTCATCATCGCGGCGCCCGCGGCGCCGGTGTCACTGGCTTCGAAGAAGCGTTCCATGGCGCCGTAGCGGGCGCCAGGATTGACGCGTTTGGCGGGCCGCAGTGGATCGGCGCCGAGCAAGACCAGGCCGAACCCGCATCGGGCGAACGCTTCGCACAGCACTGCGCGGTCCGCGCTCATCGCCGCGATGGCGGCAACGGCGTCGTCGTAGGGCGGGCCGGAGAGCTCGACGGCACCGCCGGGCTCGACGGTGATCAGGCTGCCGCCCGGAAGGGCCGGAACGGTGTCGATGACCTCGGTCAGCTCGTCCCAGCCGGGGCGACGCATCGGGTCGGCCAGGTCGAAGCAGTGCGCCTCGATCTCCAGACCGACCTTGCCCACCGGGCCGTCGCGCAGGCATTCACTGCCGATGTATTGGGCGACGTCGACGGCGCTCGGGAGTTCCGCGGAGACGCTGGTGCGGCGCTGGTCCACTGCAGTGGTCGTCATCTCAACCATGCCTCTCGGGTCGGTCGCGGTCGCTCGTGATCGCCGATCCCCTCTATCTTCCAGAGGGCACCGACAAAGTCGCGCGGATTTTCCGGCCACTCATGCGCAACGCACTCCGCCGAGCCGCTACTGACCCAGGCTGTTCTGCATCGCCCCAGCCAGAACGTTTACCGCGGGTCCGCCATTGCCAGGCTGACAGACTTTCGCTTGCAGCAGAACATTCTCGCGCAACCTGGTCTGCGTGAAGCACCGTCGGTCTGTACCCGCTTCCTGCTTCACCCAAGCGGCATCGGTCGCCGTCGGCGGACCACCGGTGAAGGTCCACACCTCGGTGACGAAGCCGTCCAGGTGCATCGCCGTGGTCTGTCCGGCACATCCGACAGTGCGGTCGGTGACGCGGTGAAACGCCCTTGTCGCCGCGTCGTTGGTGGCGAACACGCCGACGGCCTGCTTGGCCATGTGCGTGTCGTCGTCGGGCCCGCGTTGACTCACCGCACCGTTGAACGACGCGAGATCCGGGTCGAGGTACACCTCGGGCAGGCCGATGTCGGCCCAGTTGTTGCACTCCGGCACGTCGACGGAGAACCCTTGGAACGGCTCGGTGAACGTCGATTCCCACGTCATCGGGGCGCCGACGACGTTGCCGACCGATCCCTTGCCGAGCACGGCGTACGACACCACGCCAGGATCTGACGGGCGTGCGTGCGCCGGTGCCGCCGCGAGGACGGCAAGAACGACGACGCCCGCCGATACGGCGGGAAACCGCATCGGGACTAGACCTTCGCCGACAGCGTCACGTCGATGTTGCCGCGGGTGGCCTTCGAGTACGGGCACACCCCGTGCGCCTTCTGCATCAGATCGTCGGCGACGCTCTGCTCCAGACCGGGCAGGTAACCGACCAGGTTGGCGGTCAGGCCGAACCCGCCTTCGGAGTCCTTCCCGAAGCCGATCTGCGCGGTGATGGCGCTGGCGTCGTCGATGTCGATCTTCTCGTTGCGCGCGACGAGACGCAGTGCGCCAAGGAAGCAGGCCGAGTAGCCGGCCGAGAACAACAGTTCGGGGTTCACGCCCTCGCCGCTGCCGCCCATCTCCTTGGGCGGGCGGGTGTCGAGGTCGATCTTGCCGTCGGTGGACTTGACGTGGCCGTCGCGTCCGCCGCCGGAGGCGGTCGATTCTGCGGTGTAGACGACTTCGATGCTCATGGCTCGATCATGCCAGCCAGACGAGCTGAGAAAAGGGGCCCGGCGCGGTTACTGTTATTCGGCCGCGAGTGAGGAGTTCAACGCGATGGACATGATCAAGTACGCGACGTTCTGTGCGGCTGCCGTCGCATCGTTAAGCGCTTGCGGAGGAGGCGTCTCGCACGACGCCGCACCTATTGGCCAATCGGTTGCGCCCCTTGCCACGAGTGAATCCGCGTCCCCGTGCTCGTCGGCGACGGCGGATGTCTTGAAGTCGGCCACACAACGCGAGTACGGGGAACCCGGTGAAGCCCTTGACGGGCCGTTCACCGTCGAAAAGGTGCTGTGCTCCGGCGATTGGGCGAAGACCCTGATTGACGTGGAGGCTCCCCCCAACACGAATCCCCCCGGCATCGTGCTGTTCCACCACGACGGCGCTGATTGGCGCGCAGTGAATTACGGCAGCGGGTTCGATTGCACCAACGACGGCGTACCACGGCCGATCGCCGCCGAACTCGAATGCTAGGTAGCGGTCAGTAGATCGTCAGCGTGCAGTACGTGCGCGCCGGCGACGGGTACGGCCAGGCATATTCGCCGACGTTTGACGGGCACGCCTGCTGGTCGCGGACGTCGAGGCGCTGGGTGACCTGGACGAGCAGGCCCTGCTGTTGTGCGCGCTGCGAGCAGTCGGCCAGCTGAACGACACCGACCGGCATGTCTAGGACGTAGCAGTGGTCGGCGACGAGGTTGGGCACCAGACACAGCCGCGACGTGGATGGGTCGGCGAATTTCGTTGGCAGGTGCTGATATTCGTCGCTCGGGCACGAACCAGAGGAATCGGTGAGTGCGCCGACGGTGTAGCTCGGGTCGGCAGTGCAGCCCACCTTGGTGGCCTTGAGGCTGTCGGGCGCGGTGGACGGGATCGCCACGCAGTCGCCGACGGTGAAAACCGGGGCGCCTTCACGCGCCAGTGGCTCGCGAGGCAGTCCGCACGCACTGACCAGCGTCAACGCGGCCGCCAGCACGGTAAAGAACACGCAACGGATCGATGACGAACGCCTCATGGTTAACGACAGTCTCATGCGTAACGCGAAATCGCGACCCGTTGACCAAAGTTCTCAAGTTTTCCACAGAGCTCGCCAATTCCCCGGGATTGCCGGTTCCGGCGTGTCGCGGGCCTGGCCTGACGATGCCCCGGTCACCAAGGGGGGTGGCGACCGGGGCATCGGGTCATGGCGTCAGCGAGGCACCGTCGTCGTCGGAGGCTGCCCCGGCGACTCCGATCCACCTGATCCACCTGATCCACCGGGGAATCCTGGTCCACCGGGGAATCCCCCGGGCCCGCCCGGGAAGATGAACCCGGGGCCGGGCCGGAACATCGGGCCCATCGGCGGTCCCTGGTGGATCTCCATGCCGCTGCGGCGGTCACCGAAGTCGCCACGGTGGTGCCCGCCGCCCGAGTGGGCGCCGAGCATGAAACCGGTGCCGAAGATGATCGAGACGATGAACACCACGCCGGCGACGATGCCGACCCACGCGGCGACGACGTTGAGCCGGCTCGGCCGCCTGCGGTATTCGGGCGGTGGCGGCGGAGCGTAGGGAGGCCCGGCCGGCGGTGGCGGTGTGGCGTCGATGGGCCCGGTGACGGGGTCGTTGGACGTGGTTGTTTCGCTCATCTGTCCGATGATGGTCGCGGTTGTGATGCGCCAATGAAGAACCGGCTGTGAATCAGCTATGAAGGCCGCCCGGAAAGTCTGCGAGAAAAAAGTGAGGGAATCCGCGCGGCCACCCGCTCCTAACAGGTGAACGCGGCCCGCAGCGGGTCGCGACCAACCTCAGGAGAACGACATGACCGCCACGCAGCCCAACCACATCAAGCCCAACCACTTCCGCCTCCGCACCTTCATCGCCGCAGGCGCCCTCGCCGCGGCCGCGCTGTCGATGGCATCGGGCCTGGCCCAGGCCAAGGATTCCGAGACCACGATCAAGAACGACTGCACCTCCGAGGTCGACGGCACGTACACCACGACGGTTGACTCCAACGGAGTCCGCACCTCCAAGTGCTGCTACGAGGGCATCTTCGGCGTGACCCACTGCGACGTGTTCGTCGACGGCGAGTACGACGGCGGTCAGTCGTTCAACGAGCAGCCCCCGAAGCCCCCGGTCGTCGGACCACGGCCGCTTCCGCCGGGCGTGTTGTCCCCGCAGATCGTGGAGATCGCGCCGTCGAAGGATTCGGTAAAGCCGTCCGCGCCGAAGCCCGTGCTGGCGCAAGAGCCCGTCTTGACGAAGGGGTAGGCCCGCGAACTCATCCAACCCGTCGGCCCGCCACACCTCCCGGTGGCGGGCCGACCTCTATGGCTTGAACGGGTTCACCGCGAACTGGATGACGCGATACGGCGCGTTGTCGCCGCGCGCCGTGGTGTTCCACTGACTGATGAACACCCGCAACTCGTCGAGCGTGGACCCCGGCGAGATGTAACCGCCGTACGGCTGGGCCAGCCGGTTGTCCTCCGGCGCAGGCAACTCGTCGGCGACGTCGGGCCAGCCTGCAGCGACCACGACCGTCGTCACGGGTGCAACGCCAAGCCCGGTGGGGTCGTTCGCGACGCGGACCTCCATGTTGCCGGTGCTGGCGTTGAAGTAGGACAACACGGTCTTGCCGTCGATCTGCCTGACGCTCATCTCGCCGACCTTGTCGGGCCACAGCGGCGTCGGCGGCTTGTTCCATCCGGCCACCGAGGACCACGGTTGCCAGCTCGATCGGTCGGTGAAGGCCTGCGGCGTGGACCGGTAGAGCTCGACCGGACCGGTGCGGTCGAAGTCGTTGGCCACGATGTACACCCAGCCGCTCGGCGAATCGGGCGTTGGGATGGGGTCGTAGTAGCCGCTGATCTGCGACTGCCGTCCCTTCGCGTAGCCGTCCGGCCGCTGGGAGTTCGGCACCGTCGGCCAGCTTCCCCGTGCCGGATCGGCCTTCACCAGCCGCGACGTCTGCGGCACCAGATCCTTGGTCGTGGTGACCATCATGTAGTTCTCGCGGTTGATCTGTACGACGCCCGCGGGCAGTTGCGAGGATCCCGGCGGCGTCGGGTCGGCCAGCAGCGGCTTGTCGGTGCCGCTGATCCGGTCGTAGCGCACCCCGGTCGGGTCGTCGATCGAGTCGGTCTCGACGTGCAGCGCGATCGGTGAGTACCAGCCGCCGAATCCTGCGCCCTGCCCGGCGAAGCTGTCGCCGCACACCTGCAGGATGCCGCTGGGGAACTCCATGAATTCGCACAGGTCGGTGGCGCCGATGCCGTAATCGGCTGTCGGCGTGCCGGTTCCGGCCGTCGGGCCGATGCGGACCGCTTGACCGGGTGCCAGCGGTGCGAGCACCGGTCCCGGTATTGGAGCGGGCGGATCGGCGTGGGCGACGGCGGGCGTGACGTTCGCCAACGCCAGAAGCGCAGTGCCGATCACCGTTCGCGCGCTCATCGCGGGACAGCGTATCGGCGGATCCGGCTCAGAGTTGGGCGGCCAGCAGCTCGGCGATCTGGATGGTGTTGAGCGCGGCGCCCTTGCGCAGGTTGTCGCCGGAGACGAACAACGCCAGCCCGCGACCGTCGGGCGCACCGGGATCCTGGCGGATTCGGCCGACCAGCGAATCGTCGGCGCCTGCGGCGGCCAGCGGCGTCGGCACGTCGACCAGCGTCACCCCGGGTGCGTCGGCGAGGAGTTGCCGCGCCCGCTCCGGTGTGATGGGGCGCGCGAATTCCGCGTTGATCGACAGCGAGTGCCCCGTGTACACCGGCACCCGCACGCAGGTTCCGCTGACCAGAAGGTCGGGGATGCCGAGGATCTTGCGGCTCTCGTTGCGCAGCTTCTGGTCCTCGTCGGTCTCGCCGGAGCCGTCGTCGACCAACGACCCCGCCAGCGGGACGACGTTGAAAGCGATTGGCGCGACGTACTTCTCGGGCGCGGGAAATGACAGGGCCGAACCGTCGTGCACCAGCTTCTCGCTGTCCTCAACCACCGCACGCGCCTGGCCGAACAGCTCCTGCACACCGGCAAGCCCGCTGCCGGACACGGCCTGATACGTGGACGCGATCATCCGGGTCAGGCCCGCTTCGTCATGCAGGACCTTGAGCACCGGCATCGCGGCCATGGTGGTGCAGTTCGGGTTGGCGATGATGCCCTTCGGGCGACGGCCCGCGTCGCGCTCGAAGTTGACCTCCGACACCACCAGTGGGACGTCGGGATCCTTGCGCCATGCCGACGAGTTGTCGACGACGATCGCGCCCGCTGCGGCGAACCGCGGCGCCTGCACGCGCGACATCGTGGCGCCGGCGGAGAACAGCGCGATGTCCAGACCCGACGGGTCGGCGGTCTCGGCGTCCTCGACCTCGATCTCCTGGCCGCGGAACGGCAGCTTCTTGCCCTGCGAGCGCGCCGAGGCGAAGAACCGTACCTCGGTCGCCGGGAAGTCGCGCTCCTCGAGCAGGCGACGCATCACCTGACCGACCTGGCCGGTCGCGCCGACCACACCGATGCTGACCATCTATTTACCCCGTCGCTTCGCTCGCCCCATGACCTTAGATCCCGCTTCCCGCGTACACGATCGCTTCCTCGTCGCCGCCGAGGCCGAACGCCTCGTGCAGTGCTGCGACGGCCTTGTCCAACTCGGTGTCCTTGACCAACACCGAGATTCGGATCTCGGAGGTGGAGATGAGATCAATGTTGACGCCGACGGCGGCCAGCGCCTCGCAGAACGTCGCCGTCACACCCGGATGGCTGCGCATGCCCGCCCCGATGAGCGACACCTTGCCGATGTGGTCGTCGTAAAGCACTGCGCTGAAACCGATTTCGTCCTGCAGTGAGGCCAGCTTCTCCACGGCGCCTGGGCCGCTGTCCCGCGAGCAGGTGAAGGTGATGTCGGTCTTGCCGTCCTCGACCTTGGAGATGTTCTGCAGCACCATGTCGATGTTGACGTCGGCATCGGCGACCGCGCGAAACACCTTGGCGGCGTAACCGGGAACGTCGGGCAGCCCGACAACGGTGACCTTCGCCTCGCCACGGTCGTGTGCGACTCCGGTCAGGATGGCGTCTTCCATCGGGATGTCCTCCATGGATCCTTTGACGAGCGTGCCCGGCTTGTCGGTGTACGACGACCGCACGTGAATCGGAACGTCGTAGCGGCGCGCGTATTCCACGCAGCGCAGCATGAGCACCTTGGCCCCGCACGCCGCCATCTCGAGCATCTCCTCGAAGCTGACGGTGTCGAGTCGGCGCGCGTTCGGCACGATGCGCGGATCGGCGGTGAAGATGCCGTCCACGTCGGTGTAGATCTCGCAGACGTCGGCGTTCAGTGCGGCGGCCAGCGCGACGGCGGTGGTGTCCGACCCGCCACGGCCGAGCGTGGTGACGTCCTTGCTGTCCTGGCTGACGCCCTGGAAGCCGGCGACCAGCACGATCAGGCCCTCGGCCAGCGCGTCCTGCAGCCGGCCGGGCGTGACGTCGATGATCTTGGCGTTGCCGTGCGTGCTGGTGGTGATGACGCCGGCCTGCGAGCCGGTGAACGAGCGCGCCTGGGCGCCCAGTGAGTAGATGGCCATGGCCACCAGGGCGTTGGAGATCCGCTCGCCCGAAGTGAGCAGCATGTCCATCTCGCGGGGCGGCGGCGCGGGGCTGACCTGACGGGCCAGGTCCAGCAGGTCGTCGGTGGTGTCACCCATCGCGGACACCACGACGACGACGTCGTTGCCCGCCTTCTTGGTCTCGACGATGCGTTCGGCGACGCGGCGGATCCGGTCGGCGTCGGCCACCGAGGATCCTCCGTACTTTTGTACGACGAGCGCCACCCGTCCGCCTTTCGTTCCGCAGGGAGTCCCATAAAGGATAAGGGGTGTGCGCACCCGGTTTTCCCTTCCCGCCCGGCGGTAGCGTGGACCCGGTGACCGATCGCCCCGGGAATGCGGACCGGCGGGCCGACACCCTGGTTCCGATTCACGACGCCATCGCCGCGCGCTGGAGCCCTCGGGCCTTCGACGCGGGTGCCTCCGTGACGATCGAGCAGCTCACCGCGCTGTTGGAGGCCGCGCGCTGGGCGGCGACCTGGGGAAACCGCCAGCCGGTGCGCTTCGTGATCGGGGTGCGACCCGATGAGACGTTCGCCTCACTGGCGGCGACACTCAAGCGGGGCAATGCGTACGCGCACGCGGCGAGCGCATTGATTCTGGTGTCCGCCGACGAGGGTCCCGACGAGCGGACGGCCCTGTACTCGGCGGTGGACGCCGGCGCCGCGATCGCGAACCTCACCATCGAGGCGGTGTCGCGGGGGCTGATCGCCCATCCCATGGCGGGGTTCGACGCCGACGCCGCGCGGCAGACGTTCGGCATCCCTGACGAGGTGCGGCCGCTGGCCATCGTCGCGGTCGGCTCGCTTGGCGACTACGCGACGGCCGACCCCGCGGTCGTCGAGCGGGACGCGCGTCCCCGCGAGCGGATGCCGTTGAGCGACGTTGCCTTCACCGGCACCTGGGGCGCGGCGTTCAGTCCGGACATACCTTCGCCAGCTGGCCGACCTGCGCCTCGAACTGGTCGTTGAACGCCGTGACAACCATCGCCGTGGCCTGCGGGCCCGGCGCTCCCGGTGCGGTCTTCGCGCTCTGGGCGTTGAAGTCGATCTTGGCCTCGACGAGCCGATCGGCCGTCTGCGCCAGCTCGCGCGCCTGATCCGCGAGACCGTCTGCCGTCACCTTGGCGGCGCGATCGGAGAGCCCATTGGACCAGGCCCGGAAGTCCATGTCACTGGGCTCGGTCGCGGCCTCATACGACCCCTTCTCGGGGACGTGCGTCTTGGCGTTGAGCGCGTCGATCTGAGTCTTGTTGAACGACAGCAGCTCTCTCACCGGCGCGCAATCCGCCGACGATCGCTGGTCCCGGAAGAACAGCCACCAGATGCCGCCTCCGACGACGATGGCGATCAGCACCACCACGGTTGTCAGGGGCCTGGTTCGTCTCACGCCACGATGCTGGCACGAGTCGGGTTCGGACCGGGCACCGCCCGGACTGTTACACCACGGCAACATGCCGATACCGTCCACGTAACCGAAACATCGGTTACTGCGAGTGAACGGCCTGTGGGGGCCGCATCACTCCAGGAGAAAATTCGATGGACGTAGTGGACACCGGCACCACAGCCTTCATGCTGTGTTGCATCATCGGCCTCACGCTGATGATTCCAGGGCTTGCGCTGTTCTACGGCGGCATGGTCTCGGTCAAGAGCTCGACCAACATGATGATGATGACGTTCGGCGCGGTCGCCGTCGTCGGCGTCCTCTGGGTGCTCTTCGGCTTCTCGATGGTGTTCGGCACGTCGTACGGCGGCTTCGTCGGCAGCTTCACCGAATTCGCCGGAATGAAGGACCTGCTCGAAACGCAGACCACCATCTCGGGCCTGCCGGTCAGCTTGTTCGCACTCTTCCAGGCCCTGTTCGCCGCCATCACCGTCGCGCTGATCTCCGGTGCGGTCGCCGACCGGATGAAGTTCGGCGCGTGGATGCTGTTCGCCACCGTGTGGGCCGTGCTGGTGTACTTCCCCGTCGCGCACTGGGTGTTCGCGTTCGACGGTGTGGTGAGCGAGGGTTCGATCGGCGGCTGGATCGCCAACAGCCTCAAGGCAATCGACTTCGCCGGTGGCACCGCGGTGCACATCAACGCCGGCGCTGCCGCGTTGGCCGTCGCGATCGTGCTCGGCAAGTCGGCGATGTTCGGTCAGCTGCGCAAGCCGCACAACGTGCCGCTGACCCTGCTCGGCGCGGGCCTGCTGTGGGCGGGCTGGTACGCCTTCAACGGCGGCTCCGCCCTGGCGGCGGGCAACTCCGCATCGATCGTCATGGTCACCACGTTCGTCGCCACCTGCGCGGCCACCCTGGCCTGGCTGGCGGTCGAGAAGGTCAAGGACGGGCACGTCACGGGCGTCGGCGCGGCTTCCGGCGCCATCACCGGCCTGGTCGCGATCACCCCCGCCTGTGGTGCGGTCACGCCCGTCGGGGCCATCTTCGTCGGCGCCATCGCCGGCGCGATCTGCGTGTACGCCGTGGGCCTGAAGTCGAAGTTCGGCTACGACGATTCGCTCGACGTCGTAGGCGTCCACCTCGTCGGCGGTGTCATCGGCACGCTGCTGATCGGGTTCTTCGCGAGCGAGGGCATGCCCAACGCCACCAACGGCCTGTTCTACGGCGGCGGGCTCGACCAGCTGTGGAAGCAGGCCATTGCCGCCTTCGCGGTGTTGGCCTACTCGTTCGTCGTCGCCTTCGCGATCGCGTTCGCGCTCAAGAAGACGATGGGCATCCGCATCTCGCCCGAGGAAGAGGAAGAGGGCATCGACGCCAAGTTCCACCGCGAGTCGTCGTACGACATGACGCCTGCTTGAGGACAAGGCCCGTCCGACGCGGTTGTCCCGCGTCGGACGGGCCTTCTCGGCGCGCGGCTGGTTTCCTATCGTGATACTTTGATTCATAACAAGAGACAAGGACACGGATGACCACTGACCTCGCGGTCCTCGCCGAACAAGCGGGCACCAAGTTCATCCTCGCGTTGTTCGTCGACCTGCGAGGCAAGCCGTGCGCGAAGCTGGTGCCGGTCGAGGCCATCGAACTGCTCGCGACCGAGGGCGTCGGATTCGCCGGGTACGCCGTCGGCGCCATGGGCCAGGAGCCCAAGGATCCGGACCTCATGGCTATCCCCGATGCCGCGTCCTTCACCCCGATCCCCTTCATCAAGGAGGGGCTGGCCATCGTGCACTGCGACCCGCACGTCGAGGGCAAGCCGTGGCCCTACGCCCCACGCATCATCCTGAAGTCGCTGATCCAGCGCGCTGCCGACGCCGGCTTCGAACCGTGGGTGGGCGCCGAGGTGGAGTACTTCCTGCTCACCCGCAACGCCGACGGCAGCCTCGCCACCGCCGACACCGCGGACACCGCCTCGCAGCCTTGTTACGACGCCCGCGGCGTCACCCGGATGTACGACCACCTGACCACGATCTCGTCGGCGATGAACCGGCTCGGCTGGTCCAACTACGCCAACGACCACGAGGACGGCAACGGTCAGTTCGAACAGAACTTCCAGTTCTCCGATGCGCTGACCACCGCCGACCGGGTGGTGACGCTGCGCTATCTGCTGTCGATGATCGCCGCGGAGCGCGGCATGATCGC
Organism: uncultured Actinomycetota bacterium; assembly: GCA_963849055.1. GTDB lineage: Bacteria > Actinomycetota > Actinomycetes > Mycobacteriales > Mycobacteriaceae > Mycobacterium. Next base: position 7,244 of record CAWKFI010000004.1, on the reverse strand, counting down.
CACGTTCATGCCAAAGCCCTTCGCCGACCGCACCGGCAGCGGCCTGCATCTGCACCTTTCGCTGACCAGCGGGGGCGCACCGGTCTTCCAGACCGACGGTGGCGAACCCGACGAGCGCGGCCTCGGCCTGTCCCCGACGGCGTACTCGTTCATCGGCGGCATCCTCGACCACGCGTGCGCCCTGCAGGCGGTCATCGCACCAACGGTCAACTCCTACAAGCGAACCGGCGCGCTCACCACCGCGTCGGGCGCATCATGGGCGCCGAAGCAGCCCACCTACGGCGGCAACGACCGCACGCACTACATCCGCGTGCCCGACGACCAACGCGTCGAATTGCGGGGCGGCGACGGCTCGGCCAACCCCTACCTCGCCATCGCCGCCGCCCTCGGCGCGGGCATCGACGGCATCAAGCGCAGCGTCGACCCCGGCGCGGTGGGCTCCGTCGCCGAGAACCGCCCCGCACTGCCGCCGACCCTGCTGCACGCGGTGGACGAGCTGGAGGGTGATCCGCTGATCACCGGCGTGCTGGACGCGGCGGGTGAGGGCGTGGCGAGCTACTTCGCAGGCATCAAGCGCGAGGAGTTCTTCGCCTACCACGGCTCGGTCGGCCAGTGGGAGATCGAGCAGTACCTGACCGCTTTTTAGCACCTCGACATTCGAAGGGAGACAAGCGATGTGCGGCATCGTGGGACTACACCTGCGCACACCCGACCTGTATCCACGGCTGGGTGAATTGCTCACCGGGATGCTGTGTGAGATGTCCAACCGCGGCAGCGACTCCGCGGGGGTCGCGGTCTACGGCGACCCCGTGTGGACCCCGCCGGGCCGCGGTTGCGTATCCCTGCTCGACGTCGGCGCCGACAGCGAATCCGATCTGCACGGCAGTGGGTTCCGCGCTCGAAGCCGACGTGTCGGTGCGGATGGTCGGCGACACCTATTTACTGACCGCAGAGGCGTCTTCGGAGGCGCTGATGGATGCCGTCAGGACGGCATACCCGACGGCGTTGATCGCAGGCTTCGGCTCCGACATGGCCGTACTGAAGGGCGTCGGGCACCCTCGCGACGTTGACCGATGGCTGGGGTCTGGCGAAGGCGCAGGGCTGGCAGGGCGTCGGGCACACCAGGATGGCCACAGAATCGGCAGTCACCCCGTCGGGCGCCCATCCGTACGCCGTGGGACCCGAGCAGTGCCTGGTGCACAACGGCTCGTTCGCCAACCACGCCACCATCCGGCGCGAATTGATCGCCAGCGGTGTGCATTTCGACAGCGAGAACGACACCGAGGTCGGCGCGCGGTTCGTGGCGCGCCGGCTGGCCGAGGGCCGCGACGTGGAGACGGCGCTCAAGGAGTTGTGCGCCACGTTCGACGGCTTCTACACGCTGCTGGTGTCCAACCGCGACTCGTTCGCCGTCGTGCGCGACGCGATCGCGTGCAAGCCCGCCGTGATCGCCGAGACGAAGGACTGGGTGGCGATGGGCAGTGAGTACCGCGCGCTGTCGGGCCTGCCCGGCGACGCGGCATCGAGCACGGCCGCATCGCGGGGACGAAGGTGCTCGTGCCGGATGGGGTTGCGGCCGACGTTCTGCTCGTCCCGGCCGCGACCGCCGAGGGCTCGGCGTGTTCGCAGTCGACGTCGATGACCCCAACGTGGAAGTCACTCCCGCCCCAACCGTGGACGGCACCCGCAAGCACGCGGACGTGGTGCTCGATGGCGCCGACGCACGACGCCTGGGACCCGACGGCGCCGACGTCACCGCCGCGTTGGCCGGCGTCGTCGATCGCGTGCTCGTCGCCAACGTGGCCGACGGGCTGGGCGCGGCGGAGGTGGCGCTCGACCTCGCCGTCGCCTACGCCAAGGAGCGGAGGCAGTTCGACCGCCCCATCGGTTCCTTCCAGGCTGTGCAGCACCTGTGCGCGGACATGCTCCAGTTGCTCGAGCTCGGGCGCGCCGGCGCCTACTACGTGCTCTGGGCCGCGGACGTGGCGGACGCGGCGAGTGCCACCGGGCCGCGACCATGGCCAAGGCGTTCGTGGGCGACGCCTTCGTCCGCATCGGCGCAGGCGCCATCCAGGTCTTCGGCGGCGTCGGCTTCACGTGGGAGCACGACATCCACCTGTTCTACAAGCGCCTGCTCACTCTGCAGCAGGCGCACGGCACCAGCGCCGAGCACCTCGACGAGCTGGCGACCCTGATCCTCTAGCGTCAAGGAACGGGCCGCGCGATCAGAGTCCGACGAGTACCCCCACGATGACGATGCTGATGCCGCTCAGGTGTCCGGTGCTGCTTGCGGCGAACAGCTTCCACCCGAGGGAGCGTTCGGCAAAGTGATCGCCCACTCCCTGGAGCCAGTTCGCCGTTCCTCCGGCCACGAACAGGGCCGAACCCGTGATCAAGAGGAGCGCGCTCGCGGTCTCGAGCCAGGGCGTGAGTTGCGAAAGGCCCAAGGCCACGGAGAGGCCGAGGTGAACGGCCCCCTGGATGATCGCGGACAGATGCGCGATGACAAGATGTCGAGACGCTTCCGGCGAGCGCATCCGAGACCGGGAGATCGGGATCCCGAGGACGAAGCCGTATCCCAGGCTGAGCGTGCCGTAGACCACGAGGATCTTCTGCGCGGTATCCATGGCAGTGAGCGTCGACCCGCGGGGAGACGCCCCTGCGTTCTGCGCTAGACCTTTCTCCCTGCGAAGGCGAGGAGCTTGTCGGCGGGGGACGCGTTCGGCGGCGCCGGCTGCTCGGCATCGAAGACGCCCGGCTTGCGGAAATCGTCCGTGATCAACTGGCGGCCGATCGTGAGCGCAGTCTCGAGCAGTTCGTCGTCGTCGACCGTCTGGCCGGTCGCCTTGGCAATGTCGAGCGTGTGCGTCATGACGTCCATCACGGCAATGTTCAATGCGACGCCCGCCGGCATCTCACCGAAGGGCAGCTTGACCATCTTCTCCAGCGCACCCTGGCCGCTGAACGCAGCACGCGCCCGGTCGGACGCCGTGTGGAACGCGCCCTTGTAGTCATCACCAAGGTTGTCGCCACCCATCAGCTGCCCGAGGCGGTCGTCGGGGACCGACCCCTGCTCGACGCACTCGGCGAACATGGTGGCGCCGCCGACGACGTGGTTGATCACGTCGCGCACCGTCCACTCCGTGCAGGGGGTTGGGTTGCCCAACTGGCTCGGCTCGACGCCGTCGACCACCGTCCCCGCGCGGTCGAGCACCTTCTCCATCGTCGGCAGCAGATCCATGGCCCACCTCCCAGTTGTCTGCCGCAGGTTCTAGTCGAAGACGACGGGCATCTGCGCTACGCCGCTCGGTCGTCGATCGCCTCGAGCACCTTCTCGAGGAGCGTGCCTATGTCCTGTTCGCCACCGTTCGTGAGGATCGCTGCTGTTCGAGCGCGGCGGCGGTCATGAACGACCACGGCTCCCGACGACCCGTCATGTCCGACGAGCGGGTGACCGACGATCGTGAAATGAAACACGCCGAGCCCGTACTTGGAGCGGCATCCGTCGGGGCACGGCAGGTCGCGGATCACGCCGGTGTCGAGCATCTCGGCGAGGGTCGCGGGCTCGAGCACCTTGCCCGTGAAGAGCCCGTGCACGAATCGAGCGGCGTCCGTGGCGGTCGTGATGAGGCCGAACGTTGCAGAGCGCGGCAGCGACTGCTCGAACAGGCGCCGGGGCTGGAGCGGGCGACCCGAATCGTCCGATGCGAGGGCGTACTGCGACGGCAAGGGCACGTTTGAATCGGGATCGACCAATGACGTCGCTTAAGACCGAGGGGTTGCAGCAGTTCGGCCCTGAACACGGCACCGAGCGGCCGATTCGTGACCGCCTCGAGGACGGCCTGGGCGAGGACGAAGTTGCCATCGGCATAGCTCCAACAGGCGCTCGGCGCACAGACCGGCGGCGGGACTCTCTCCAAGAGATCGGCGGTCGTAAGCGTCCGGTCGCGGTCCTTGTTGCGGGAAGGTCTGGCCCAGGCCGCTGGTGTGGCGAGCAGCCGCCGAAGCGAGCTCCCGGGCGAAGGCGAGGACGGCGGCAGCGCCATCCATGGACCCCGATGCGCTCATCGAGCGACAACTCCCCGCCCTTGACCAAGCGAAGCACGATCGTCGCGATGTACATCTTGGCGACGCTGGCGACACGAAACGGTGTCGCGGGCGTGACTGCGCGTCGTGTATCTATGTTCGCCACCCCGGACACGACCTCGACAAGCGCACCGTCGTCGATGACGGCGACACTTGCGCCCGGCACGAGCCGAGAGGCACGAAACGAATCCACCGCCTGCTGCAGCCGGCGCGGCAAGGCGTTATCGGCGTCTGGGGACTTCCCGCACGCGACGGCGATCAAAGACAACGCGATCAGTACGGGCAGCCATCTTCCGCGACCACCCACTAGGTCCTCTGCACCGCCATCAAGCGGTTGGCAGCGGGGTTGTTCACGAAGGTCGTGATGAGCGAGGCGACGAACTCGGGCTGTTCCCAGCCGCACATGTGCGATGCGCCGGGCACGATCGCCAGCTGCGCGTTCGGCAGCGCTTCGTACATCGAGGAGGTGTGGGAGAGCGGCAGAGATGTCATCGTCGCCGGCCACGACGAGCGTGGGTGTGGCGATTGTGCCCAGGTCGTCAAGGGTGAATGTCGGCTGTGTCGCGCCATCTCGAGGCCCTTCTCCGCGACCACCTTCCAGTGATCGGCGCCGTCGGGCGAGCCCGGCCGCGTAGGCGCTGCTCAGCAACTCGTCGGTGGTGAGGGCCTCGAACATCGGAAGGACCTGGGGCAACAGTCCGTCGTGGTGGTAGTTCGCGCCGATGACCACCATGGACTCGAGCAACTCGGGCCGGCGCTGTGCGAGGTCGAGGAGCAGGTTGCCACCGTCGCTGTAGCCGACGGCGCGAACGGGCCCGCCGACGTGTTCGATCATCGCCGCGGTCTCGTCGGCCATCGACGCATAGGAAAACGGTTCGGGGCGATCGGCCGTGCGCCCGTGACCGCGCCGGTCGAACGCTACGAGCCGATGGCCTTGTTCGAGATAAGGGATCAGTGTCCCGAAGTTGGTCTCGCTACCGACGAACCCGCCGTGGAGCAAGAGGAGAACGGGATCATCGCCACCCCAGTCCTTCATCCACGTGGGATGACCGTTGAGATCGATGGTGCCCTCGAATGGCTCGCTCATGACGGGCGACCGTACAAGGGAGCGTCGGCAGTCTGACGAGACGGGCAATCTATGCGCTAGAGGAGGGCACATGACATCGACGACCATACGCCGTGCCTGACTGTGCCTGTCCGATCGCGACCTCGGCTGGCTGCGCTACCTGTACCGCAAGGCGACGACGCCCGACAACTGGGACCGCGAGCGGCGAGCCGCACGCGCACTGGGACGACACCAGCGACCCGCCGATGCTGTGCTGGCACCGGTTCGACCTCATCGACTCGACGTACGCGGTCGCGCTCATGGCCGACCGCACGCCCGCGTGGCGCGAGGTCTACGGCCGCATCCTCGACGAGCTGATCTTCCGGCACACCGGTTGGTGGGCGGCCACGCGACTGGCTGACCCAGATCGGCCACGACCCCGACCGGGCGAGCTACCCCGACCTCTACCGGCTGCTCATCCCCGAGCACCTCTGGGGCGACTACGACGTGCCGGGCTGGACCGCGAACGGCATCGAGCCGTGGGGCCTGCAGATGGATCCCGATCGGCGCCGACGGCAACCTCTTCTTCAAGGGCTTCTTCCTCGTGATGCTCGGGCTGCACCTGCGCACGACCGGCGACGACCGCTGGAACGAGCCGTTCGACATCGTGCGCGACGGCGAGAACACGCTTCACGTGGTTCCACTCCGCGATCGCCGAGCACCTGCACGAGCAGTGGACCGAGGCGCCCGACGGGTGCCACTGCGAGAACACGAAGATCTGGCCGTACTGCCTCGCGGGCGCCGGCCTCGGCCTGCAGCTGCACGACCTGCTGCGCGGCACCGACCACCACGAGGTGTTCGACGCTGGTGGAACGACGTGTGCCGCGACCAGTACCTGCACCTCGACGGCGACGAGCTCCCGACGATGGTCGACGCTGTACTACGACCCGATCCTCGACGTGCACCACGAGGTCCCGGTCATGTTCGGGATGGTCCCGGCGATCTACCTCGCGCCGCAGGAGCCCGACGGCGCGCGCCGGCTGTTCGAAGCGGGGATGAGCCAGCTCGGCTTCTGGGAGCCGAGCGGCCCGATCGCGCTGCCCGGCCCGCGCGGTCGGCGACCGCGCTGTGGCTGGCCAAGGAGTGGGGGCTCGCGCCGCTCGACGACGCGCTCGAGCGACGGCGATCGACGAGCACTACGAGCCGACGTTCGACCGCGACCGCGGCGAGTTCACCTGGGGCTTCGACGCTCGACGAGGAGCATCCCGCGCGGTCAGTACAACGGGACGATGGCCGCGGCGCAGGTCGCGACCGAGGGCTCGTGGTGGCGGCTCGCGAACGTCGGGCCCGGGTACGCGGTTCACCGAGCCGACGGTGGAGGGCGTCGACTTCCCGACCGTCGCGCTCAGCGAGGCGCGGTGGGATCCCGACAACGTCCACGCTGACCGTCACCCCGGTCGGCATCCACCCAGACACCCGCGGTCGCACAACCCTCCGGATCACCAACATCCGTGAACCAACCTGTGGACTGCCGACGGGCCGGTCGCCAATGACGTGAACCTACGCACCGTCGCCGCGGCCATCGAGGAGTAGAGATGCCCGCCTGTGACGAACCGGTGTTCCTGCACGGACCCCGCGGCGCTATGGGCCGTGAGCGCACCGGACTAGCGTTCACGCATGGCTGGGCGGGCCCTGCGGCCCCTGGCGCTGATTGCGACGGCAGTGGTGCTCGTGGCGTTCGCTCGGGGGTTGGGTGCCAGTGGCAGGCACGATGCTGCGACCCCGATCGTCATCAGTCGCATCCCGACCTATCACTGACCCAGGACCACGCGCCCACGCCGAGAAGGCCGGCGTCGACATCGACTCCGTCGTCGACAGGGTGCGCCATCGGGTGACGCAGGCCGAGGACGGCTCGGGCACGCTGACCGCGCACGATGACGATTACCGGGCGCGCTTCGCCACGAGACTGGTTTCGGCTTCACTCTGGCCGAGCATCACTCACGCTTCGGCTTGTCCCTGCGCGGCGTCCAGCGGGGGGCGGAGTCGCTAGCGCTGGTGCCCGGCACGTGGCGCGGCGAAGCGAACGTGGCCGTCCGCGGCCTGGGTTCGGGCC
>CAWKFI010000003.1:0-338645 GCA_963849055.1 uncultured Actinomycetota bacterium | reverse complement strand
GGATTCGTCGGCCGACAATGCGCGCGCAGCCCGCTCTGTGAACAGCTGCACGGCCGCAAGGACTTCCAGTGAGGGAACTCGCCACAACCGCTCGTCGACGAGACCCAGCCCCTCACGGCTGGTGGCCAATACCTTCACTGTGGCCGATCCCCGCGAGGATGGGAATCGATCAGGTCCGCCGCGGCATCAACGACGTGCTCGCAGTTGTTGAAGGCAAACAGGCGGATCCTGCCCTCCAACGCGGCAGCCATGGACTCACTCATGGTCATGCCCGGCTGCTGCGTAATGCCCAGCACTGCGGCCACGGCGTCGGGGACGGCCGCAGGATCGGCCACGGACGCCAGCTCGAAAACCCAGACCCCGTCAGGAAACTCGTCGGCTAGGACTGTGGCAACCTCAACCGCCAACCGAGTCTTACCGACGCCGCCTACGCCCGCCAATGTGACCAATCGATGCGATCGCATCGCCGATACGACGTCGGCGACATCGTCGTCGCGACCGATGAGCCTGCTGGCCGCACCCCGCAGATTTCCGTGACTGGAATCGATCGCCCGCAAGGGCGGAACATCCGGGCACAACCCCGGCGCTGCGAGCTGAAAGATCGTGATCGGATTCGGGTAAGTCCCGCAGCCGGCGCGGTCCGAGGTTCACTAGCTCAACGTTGCATCGATCACAGCCGGCCGTCGAGTGGGCGACCAGAATCTGGCCGCCGTGCCCCGCGGCCATTACCCGCGCGGCGCGATTGAGCACGGTCCCGAAGTAGTCCCCGTCTCGTAACTCGGCCTCGCCGGTCGCCAGCCCCATCCGTACGGGCAACTCGAGTTCGCTCTGCGCATCCACGGCAGCGCCGACCGCCGACATCGGCGATGTGAACGCCGCGGCCATCCCGTCGCCCGTGTTGACTGAAGACGAAGCCCTCGTGCGCCTCGATCGCAGAGCGCAACACCTTGTCATGCGCGGCCAGCGCCACCCGCATCGCATCCGCGCCGGACTCCCACCGACGGGTCGAACCCTCAATATCGGTGAACGGAAAAGGTCGCCACGCCTGACGGCGGGCCCCCCACGGACACCCGCACAGAATGTCACACAAAAGCCTCGTCAACGCCGCAATTAGCGCTCGTCCTCGCGCAGCGGGCGCCTTCGAACATATGATCGATCGTGGGCGAGCTCCAATCGATCGGCTACCACGGTCAGCCGTGCAGCGGGCCTTTCGCCGGGTCGACCCGCCGGTCGCCGTGCTCGTCGACCTGCGGCGGTGTTTCCCGCGCGAACCGCACCGTGCCGGCGGCTACCACCCCGAGGGACTGCAGATGCACTCCGTCGTCGAGGGCCGACTGACGTGTTGGGGGCTGTGCGAGCAGGGCTTCTGGTGGGGGTTGGTGACCTATGACATCGCCTACGGGGCCAACGCAAGTCCGTCACGCACTGGATTCCGGCCTGGACGCTCAAGCGCAAGGCCTTGAGCCGGTATTACCGTGGAGCCATGGCCCGCAACTCGCCACCGCAGACGCCGTCGACTAGCACGATCTGCTGGACTTCATCCGACCCCGACACCGCATGGTGCTGACCACCTTCCGGTCCGACGGCTCGCTGCAGAGTTCGCCGGTGACCGGGGCGTCGACGAGCACGGCCGGATCGTGATCGCCAGCTATCCGCAGCGGGCGAAGTCGGCGAACGTCCGCCGCGCGCGGCGCCAGCGTCACCGTGCTGTCCGACGAGTTCAACGGCGCCTACGTGCAGGTCGACGGTGACGCCGAGGTGATCGATCTGCCCGACGCCGTCGAGCCGCTGGTGGACTACTTCCGTGCGATCGCGGGTGAGCACCCCGACTGGGACGAGTACCGGCAGGCCATGGCCGACCAGGGAAAGTGCCTGATCAGGATCACGCCGCAGCGGTGGGGTCCGGTGGCCACCGGCGGCTTCCCGCCGGCCTGACCGCGGGCGCATAGGCGGGACGTTCGGCGGGCCGCTGTGGTAGTCACGCAGGACGGCCGCGTTGCGTCCGCTAGCGGTCAAACTATAGTCTGGACACATGTCCAGAGCGCCTGCTTCATCGACCTCTGGCCGTCCCGGTGAGCTGACCATGCGGATCGCCCTGTTGTCCTACCGAAGCAAGACGCATTGCGGTGGGCAGGGCGTGTATGTCCGCCATCTCAGCCGCGGCCTGGTCGATCTCGGTCACGACGTCGAGGTCTTCTCCGGTCAGCCCTACCCCGAAGGCCTCGACCCGCGGGTGCGGCTGACCAAGGTGCCCAGCCTCGACCTCTACCGCGAGCCCGACCCGTTCCGGATCCCGCGGCCCAGCGAGATCCGCGACCGCATCGACCTGCACGAGTTGCTGGCGACCTGGACGGCGGGCTTCCCCGAGCCGAAGACCTTCAGCATGCGGGTCGCCCGGCTCCTGGCCGACCGCCGCGACGAGTTCGACGTCGTCCACGACAACCAGAGCCTCGGCACCGGCCTGCTGGACGATCGCCGCGCTGGGGCTGCCGGTGGTCGCCACCGTGCACCACCCGATCACCCGGGACCGCGTGCTCGACGTCGCCGCCGCGAAGTGGTGGCGCAAGCCGTTGGTGCGCAGGTGGTATGGCTTCGCCGAAATGCAGAAGCAAGTCGCCCGCCAGATTCCCGAGCTGCTGACCGTGTCCACCACGTCGGCGCACCGACATCGCCGACGACTTCGGCGTCTCGCCCGATCAACTGCACGTGGTGCCGCTCGGCGTCGACACCGAGCTGTTCCAGCCGTCCGAGAACCGGGTGCGCAACCGCATCATCGCGATCGCCAGCGCCGACGTGCCGCTCAAGGGCGTCAGCCACCTGCTGCACGCGGTGGCCCGGCTGCGCGTCGAGCGCGATCTCGACGTGCAGCTGGTCCCAAGCTCGAACCCAATGGGCCCACCGAGAAGCTGATCGCCGAACTCGGCATCTCCGACATCGTGCACATCTCGCAGCGGCATGACCGACGACGAGCTGGCCGACTGCTGGCCTCGGCCGAAGTCGCCTGCATCCCGTCGCTCTACGAGGGCTTCTCGCTGCCCGCCGTCGAGGCGATGGCCAGCGGTACCCCCATCGTCGCCAGCCGCGCGGGCGCGCTGCCCGAGGTGGTCGGCACCGACGGCGAATGCGCCCGCCTGGTCCGCCCGGCCGACGTCGACGAGCTGACCACCGTGCTGGGCGAGCTGCTCGACTCGCCGCTGGAGCTGCGCCGCCTCGGCGCAGCGGGCCGGCGCCGCGCCCTCGAGGTGTTCAGCTGGGAATCCGTTGCGGCGCAGACGGTCTCGGTGTACGAGCGGGCGATGGAACGGACCAAGACATGCTGACCGTCGACTTCGACCGGCTCGGTGTCGGCCCTGGCACTTCGGTGATCGACGTGGGCTGCGGTGCGGGCAGGCATTCGTTCGAGGCCTACCGGCGCGGCGCCGACGTCGTGGCGTTCGACCAGGACGCCGAGGAGCTCAACGACGTCGACGCGATCCTGCAGGCCATGCAGCAGCAGGGCGAGGCGCCGGCGTCGGCCAAGGCCGAGGCGGTCAAGGGCGACGCACTCGACCTGCCCTACGCCGACGGCACGTTCGACTGCGTCATCGCCTCGGAGATCCTCGAACACGTGCCGCAGGACGACCGCGCCATCGCCGAGCTGGTGCGGGTGCTCAAGCCCGGCGGCTGGCTGGCCGTCACCGTGCCGCGCTGGCTGCCCGAGAAGATCTGCTGGCTGCTGTCCGACGAGTACCACGCCAACGAGGGCGGCCACATCCGGATCTACCGGGCCGACGAGTTGCGCGACAAGATCGCGGATCGCGGCATGCGGTTCGAGCACCGCCACCACGCCCACGCGCTGCACTCGCCGTTCTGGTGGCTGAAATGCGCTGTGGGCGTTGACAAGCCGGACCATCCCGCGGTCAGCGCCTATCACAAGCTGCTGGTGTGGGACATGATGTCGCAGCCGTGGCTGACCCGCGACGCCGAGGCGGCGCTGAACCCGCTGATCGGCAAGAGCGTCGCCCTGTACTTCCAGAAGCCGGCGGATTTCGGGAGCCGGTGACGTTGCGGACGCATGAGATCCCCGGTGTCGCCGGCGTCCTGACGCCGCAGCAGTGCCTCCAGACCGCGCAGTCGATCGCGGCGACGCAGGAATCCACCGGCGCGCTGCCCTGGTTCGACGGCGGCCACACCGACCCGTGGGATCACGTCGAGTACGCGATGGCGCTGACGGTCGCGGGGCTGTGGGAGCCGGCGCGGGCGGCGTTCGACTGGTGCCGCGACACGCAGCGCGCGGACGGCTCGTGGCCGATCCAATTGCGCAACGGCGTCATCGAGGATGCCAACAGCGACAGCAACTTCTGCGCCTACGTCGCCACCGGCGTGTGGCACCACGTGCTCATCACCAGGGACCGCGCATTCGCCGAGGCGATGTGGCCGGTGGTGAACCGCGCCATCGACTTCGTGCTGACGATGCAGCTCGACGGCGGCGAGATCGCTTGGGCCCGAAGCGATGCCGGAATCCGTCGAGGAGGCGCTGCTGACCGGGTGCGCCAGCATCTACCACAGCATCCGGTGCGCGCTGGCGCTGGCGACCTACCTCGGCGAGCCGCAACCGGAGTGGGAGGTGGCGGTCGGCAGCCTCGGCCACGCGATCGCGGAGCATCCGGAGTCGTTCCTGCTCAAGGACACTCACTCGATGGAGTGGTACTACCCGGTGCTCGGCGGCGCGGTTCGCGGCGACGCCGCCAAGGCACGCATCGACGCCCGCTGGGACGAGTTCGTGGTGCCGGGCCTGGGCATCCGCTGCGTCGACCACCGGCCATGGGTCACCGGCGCCGAGACCTGCGAACTGGTGATGGCGCTGGACGCCATCGGCGACGCGGCGCGCGCTCACGAGCAGTTCGCGGCCATGCACCACCTGCGCGAGACGGACGGCTCCTACTGGACCGGGCTGGTGTTCTCCGACGGCAAGCGCTGGCCGGTGGAGCGCACCACGTGGACCGGCGCGGCGATGATCCTGGCCGCCGACGCGTTGTCGCGCACCACGCGGGCGAGCGGCATCTTCCGCGGCGCACGACCTGCCGCGCGGCCTCGAGGGCGAGTTCGACTGTGCCTGCGCGGCCAGCGAGCGCTAGGCGGCCTGCGCTGCCGTCGCCGATCCGCTCCAGCACCCGCATCGATCCCGTCGCCGACGACCTCGCGGAACTCGCCGGTGTCGAGTGCGCGCCGGTAGATGTGGTACGGCGCCTGGCCGCCGTCGTCGGGGTTGGGGAACACGTCGTGGATGACCAGCGCGCCGCCGACGGCCACCCACTTGGCCCAGCCGTCGAAGTCCGCTGCGCGGCCTCCTCGGTGTGGCCGCCGTCGATGAACAAGAGCCGCAACGGCGTTCGCCAGACCGCGCCACGACCGTGCGGACTTGCCGACGACGGCGACCACGTTGTCGTCCAGCCCGGCGGCGTCGAGCGTGTGGCGCAGGGTCGGCAGCGTGTCGAACAGTCCGGTGACCGGGTCGACCATCGAGGTGTCGTGGTACTCCCAGCCGGGCTGGTGCTCCTCGGAGCCGTGGTGGTGGTCGATGGTGTACAGCACGCCGCCGGTCTGCTGGGCGGCGGCGCCGAGCAGCACCGTCGACTTGCCGCAGTAGGTGCCGATCTCGACGCCGACGCCGTCGCCCAGGTAACGCACCGCCGCGTCGTACAGCGCGCGGCCCTCGTCGGCCGGCATGAATCCGGTGACCTCGTCGGCGAGGGCGAACAGGCGCGCGGCGGCGGGGGGCAGGGCGGTGTCGGTGGTGTCGGCAGAGCTCATGCGGGCCAACTTACCGTTGCCGGTACTACGCAGTTGTAGTAGCGTCCGGACATGTGTCCGATCCGACCCTGGAGTCGACTCGGCGCCGTCTGACCGCCAAACAGGCCGACACCGTCGATCGCCTGGGCAAGGCCGCGGTCGAGCTGCTGAATCGTGAGGGTTTCGCCGGTCTGACCGTGCGCCGCGTGGCCGCGGAAGCGGGTGTCGGCGCCGCCACGGCCTACACCTACTTCTCGTCCAAGGAGCACCTCGTCGCCGAGGTGTTCTGGCGCCGGCTGGCGGCCTCACCACCCGCTGGACACGACTCCGTCGATCCCGCCGCGCGCGTGATCGACGTGCTGCACCACATCGCGCTGTCTGGTCGCCGACGAGCCGGAGTTCGCGGGCGCGGTGACCAACGCGCTGCTGGGTCGCGACCCCGACGTCGAGGTGCTGCGGCAGCGCATCGGCCGCGACATCCGCGGGCGGCTGTCGGCAGCGCTGGGCGCGGACGTCGACCCGGACGTCATCGACACGCTTGGAGATGCTGTACTCCGGCGCCCTGGTCCGCGCCGGGATGGGGTACGCGTCCTATCCGGACATCGCCCGCCGACTGGAGAAGTCGGCGCGGCTGATTCTGAGCTGACGCCGCGCGGCCCCAGGATGGCGGTCGCGGCGATGACGGCGGGCTCCGTCATGTCGTGCGGGTCGTTTCCGCGTCTCGACGATTTGCGCGGTCAGCTCGCGCAAGCCGCCGAGCAGGATCAGCGCCAGGGCCCGCGGAGCCGGCGGAAGCCCCGCGCGCCGGAAGCCCGGGCTGTCGGTGAGGTCGACCAGCATGTCGGTGAGCTGCTCCATGGCCAGCCGGTGCAACGGCTGCGCGGCCAGACCGAGCGCGGGCGCCTCGCGGATCCAGCTCAGCGTGATGGCCGGCCGCGACGAAGATGTGGTCGACGTAGGCGTCCGCCGCGGCGCGGATCTGCTCCTGCCACGGGGATTCTCCGTCGACCGCCGCCTGGATCGTGGCGATCAGGTGGTCGTTGTTGGTGCGCAGCAGTTCGACGAAGCACTCTTCCTTGCTGGGGAATTCGCCGTAGAAGGTCCGCTTGGAGGTCTTCGCGTTGCGCACGATGTCGGCGACCGTCGTCTCGCGGTAACCGCGTTCGGCGATGGAGTCGGCAAGTCCGTCGAGCAACCGCTGCCGAAAGGCGCTACCCCCCGAGTCGGTCGGGGCTGCGTCGGTCACAGCGGCTTCCACGTCGTCGCCTCCAAACCCTTGCGTACGTGCGGTACTGGGATGTACCGTACAACACACGCCGACGGTACACCGCAGTACCACGACAGGGGTTGGAGAGACTCGTGAGCCAAGCGATCATCGACGAAGCCGCCACCACCGCGGCGGTGCGCCTTCCGCCCCGTCCGCGACTGCCCAGCTTCCTGCTCGGCACGGCATTCATGGTGTCGCGCCGAAAGACCGTGGATCGCATCGCCCGCCGCTATGGCGACGTGTTCACGCTGAACGTTCCGGTGTTCGGTCCCACCGTCGTGGTGGCCGACCCGCAACTGGCCAAGCAACTGTTCGTCGCCAACACCGACGACGTCGGCAACATCCAGCCCAACCTCAGCCGAATCCTCGGCCCCGGTTCGGTTTTCGCGCTCGACGGTGCCGACCACCGGCGGCGCCGCAAGCTGCTCACCCCGCCGTTTCATGGCAAGAGCATCAAGAACTACGAGAAGATCTTCGAAGAGGAGACGCTGCGCGAGTCGGCCAACTGGCCGCAGGGCAGTGAGTTCGAGACCCTCGAGCCGATGATGCGCATCACGCTGAACGCCATCCTGCGCGCGGTGTTCGGCGCCGACGGCGAACGACTCGACGAACTGCGCCGCATCATCCCGCCGTGGGTCACCCTGGGCTCGAAGTTGGTGGTGGTGCCCGACGCCGTCCCGGACGTACGGCCGCTTCAGCCCGTGGGGCAGGCTCGCCGCGTACCGCCGCGAGTACGACCGGGTCATCGACCGGCTGATCGACCAGGTCAAGGCCGACCCCAACTTCGAGGACCGCGACGACGTCCTGACGCTGCTGCTGCGCAGTACCTACGAGGACGGCTCGGCGATGTCCCGGCGCGACATCGCCGATGAGCTGCTGACGTTGTTGGCCGCCGGTCACGAGACGACCGCCTCCACGCTGGCCTGGGTATTCGAGCGCGTCGTCAGGCATCCGGACGTGCTGGCCAAACTCGAAGCCGAGGCCGCGACCGAGGCCAACGAGTACCGCCAGGCCGTGACCCTCGAGGTGCAGCGGTCCGCACCGTCATCGACTTCGCCGGTCGCCACGTCTACGCGCCGACCTTCCAACTGGGGGACTGGGTGATACCGCGGGGTTACTCGGTCATCGTCGCCATCGGGCACATCACACGAGCACGAAGACGACTACGCCGACCCGGAACGCTTCGACCCGCAGCGCTTCGTCGGCAGCCGGCCGTCGCCGTCGTTCATCCCGTTCGGCGGGGGCACCCGGCGGTGCGTCGGCGCCGTGTTCGCCAACGTCGAACGGGATGTAAGCGACGTCGACGGCCGGCTGCCGACGAACGCTGCGGGTGGAACGCTGCGGGTCGGCGTAGTCGTCTTCGTGCTCGTGGATGTGCGCGATGGCGACGATGACCGAGTAACCCCGCGGTATCACCCAGTCCCCAGTTGGAAGGTGGGCGCGTAGACGTGGCGACCGGCGAAGTCGATGACGGTGCGGACGCGCTGCACCTCGAGGGTCACGGCCTGGCGGTACTCGTTGGCCCTCGGTCGCGGCCTCGGCTCACGAGTTTGGCCAGCACGTCCGGATGCCTGACGACGCGCTCGAACGCCCAGCCCAGGGTGGAGGCGGTGGTCTCGTGCCCGGCGGCCAACAGCGTCAGCAGCTCGTCGCCGATGTCGCTGCGCGACATCGTCGAGCCGTCCTCGTAGGTGCTGCGCAGCAGCAGCGTCAGTACGTCGTCGCGGCTCTCGAAGTCGGGGTCGGCCCTGACCGCGTCGATCAGCCGGTCGATGACCCCGTCGTACTCGCGCCGGTACGCGGCGAGCCTGCCCCACGGGCTGAACCGGCCGTACGTCCGCGACGGCGTCGGGCAGCACCGCCAACCGCGAGCCGAGGGTGACCCACGGCGGGATGATGCGGCGCAGTTCGTCGAGATGGTCGCCGTCGGCGCCGAACACCGCGCGCAGGATGGCGTTCAGCGTGATGCGCATCATCGGCTCGAGGGTCTCGAATGACTGCCCTGCGGCCAGTTCGCCGACTCGCGCAGCGTCTCCTCTTCGAAGATCTTCTCGTAGTTCTTGATGCTCTTGCCGTGAAACGGCGGGGTCAGCAGCTTGCGGCGCCGCCGGTGGTCGGCACCGTCGAGCGCGAAAACCGAACCCGGACCGAGGACTCGGCTGAGGTTGGGCTGGATGTTGCCGACGTCGTCGGTGTCGGCCACGAACAGTTGCTTGGCCAGCTCCGGGTCGGCCACCATGACGGTGGGCCCGAACACCGGAACCTTCAGCGTGAACACGTCGCCGTGGCGGCGCGCGATCGGTCCACCGTCCACTTCGGCGCGACACCATGAACGCCGAGACCCAGCAGGAAGCTGGGCACGTCGCGGGCGTGGGCGGAAGGCGCACCGCCGCGGTGGTGGCGGCTTCGTCGATGATCGCTTGGCTCACGAGTCTCTCCAACCCCTGTCGTGGTACTTCGGTGTACCGTAGGTCGTGTCCTGTACGGTACCGCCCGGTACCGCACGTACGCAAGGGTCGGAAGGCGACGCGTGGAAGCCGCTGTGACGACGCGGCCCCGGCCGACTGGGGTGGCCGTTCGGCAGCGGTGCTCGACGGACTCGCCGCCTCCATCGCCGAACGCGGTTACCGGGAGACCACCGTCGCCGACATCGTGCGCCACGCGAGGACCTCCAAGCGCACCTTCTACGAGCAGTTCGCCAGCAAGGAAGAGTGCCTGATCGAACTGCTGCGCACAAACAACGACCGACCTGATCGCCACCATCCAGGCGGCGGTGGACCCCGAAGCCGACTGGCAGCAGCAGATCCGCGCAGGCCGTCGGACGCCTACGTCGACCACATCGACGCGCGGCCCGCCATCACGCTCAGCTGGATCCGCGAGGCGCCCGCGCTCGGTCTGGCCGCGCGGCCATTGCACCGGCTGGCCATGGAGCAGCTGACCGAGATGCTGGTGACCTCACCGACAGCCCGGGCTTCCGGCGCGCAGGGCTTGACGCCGGCTCCGCGCGCCGCTGGCGCTCATCCTGCTCGGCGGATTGCGCGAACTCACAGCGCATTTCGTCGAGGACGGAACGCGACCTGCACGGCATGACCGAGCCCGCCGTCATCGCCGCGACCGCCATCCTGGGGCCGCGCGGCGTCAGCTCAGCATCAGCCGCGCCGACTTCTCCAGTCGCGGGCGATGTCCGGATAGGACGCGTACCCCATCCCCGCGCGCACCAGGGCGCCCGAGTACAGCATCTCCAAGGCGTCGATCACGTCCGGGTCGATGTCCGCGCCCAGCGCTGCCGACAGCCGCCCGCGGATGTCGCGGCCGATGCGCTGACGCAGCACCTCGACGTCGGGGTCGCTGCCCAACAGCGCGCTGGTCACGGCGCCGGCGAACTCCGGCTCGTCGGCGACCAGAAGCGCGATGTGGCTGCAGCACGTCGATGACGCGCGCGGCGGGATCGACGGAGTCGTGTCCGGCGGGCGGTGAGGCCGCGAGCCTGCGCCAGAACACCTCGGCGACGAGGTGCTCCTTGGACGAGAAGTAGGTGTACGCCGTGGCGGCGCCGACCCCGGCTTCCGCGGCCACGCGCCGCACGGTCAGCCCGGCGAAACCCTCCCGATTCAGCAGCTCGACCGCGGCCCTGCCCAGGCGATCGACGGTGTCGGCCTGTTTGGCGGTCAGACGGCGCCGAGTCGACTCTAGGGCCGGATCGGACACGTGTCTGGACGCTACTACAACTGCGTAGTACCGGCAACGGTAAGTTGGCCCGCATGAGCTCTGCCGACACCACCGACACCGCCCTGCCACCCGCCGCCGCGCGCCTGTTCGCGCTCGCCGAAGAGGTCATCGGATTCATGCCGGCCGACGAGGGCCGCGCACTCTACGACGCGGCGGTGCGCTACCTGGGCGACGGCGTCGGCGTCGAGATCGGCACCTACTGCGGCAAGTCGACGGTGCTGCTCGGCGCCGCCGCCCAGCAGACCGGCGGCGTGCTGTACACCATCGACCACCACCACGGCTCCGAGGAACACCAGCCCGGCTGGGAGTACCACGACACCTCGATGGTCGACCCGGTCACCGGACTGTTCGACACGCTGCCGACGCTGCGGCACACGCTCGACGCCGCCGGGTTCGACGACCACGTCGTCGCCGTCGTCGGCAAGTCCGCACTCGTGGTCGCCCGGTCGTGGCGAACCCCGTTGCGGTTCTTGTTCATCGACGGCGGCCACACCGACGAGGCCGCGCAGAAGCGACTTCGACGGCTGGGCCAAGTGGGTGGCCGTCGGTGGCGCGCTGGTCATCCACGACGTGTTCCCCAACCCCGACGACGGTGGGCAGGCGCCGTACCGCATCTACCGGCGCGCGCTGGACAGCGGCGAGTTCCGCGAGGTCGCCGCGACGGGTTCGCTGCGGCTGCTGGAGCGGGTGTCGGAGCGCGCGCAGGCCGCCTAGCGCTCGCTGGCCGCACAGGCGCAGTCGAACTCGCCCTCGAGGCCTCTCGGCAGGTCGTGGCCGCGGAAGATGCCGCTCGCACGCGTCGTGCGCGACAGCGCGTCGGCGGCCAGGATCATGGCCGCGCCCGGTCCACGTGGTGCGCTCCACCGGCCACCGCTTGCCGTCGGCGAACACCAGACCGGTCCAGTAGGAGCCGTCGGCCTCGCGTAGGTGGTGCATGTTCGCGAACTGCTCGTGAGCGCGGGCCGAATCGCCGATGGCGTCCAGCGCCATCACCAGTTCACACGTCTCCGCGCCGGTGACCCATGGTCGGTGGTCGATGCACCGGATGCCAAGGCCCGGCACCACGAACTCGTCCCAGCGGGCGTCGATGCGTGCCTTGGCGGCGTCACCGCGAACGGCGCCGCCGAGCACCGGGTAGTACCACTCCATCGAGTGAGTGTCCTTGAGCAGGAACGACTCCGGATGCTCCGCGACGGCGTGGCCGAGGCTGCCGACTGCCACCTCCCACTCCGGTTGCGACTCACCAAGGTAGGTCGCCAGCGCCAGCGCACACCGGATGCTGTGATAGATGCTGGCGCACCCCGTCAGCAGCGCGTCCTCGACGATTCCGGCATCGCTTCGGGCCCAAGCGATCTCGCCACCGTCGAGCTGCATCGTCAGCACGAAGTCGATGGCGCGGTTCACCACCGGCCACATCGCCTCGGCGAATGCGCGGTCCTTGGTGATGAGCACGTAGTGCCAGACACCGGTCGCGACGTAGGCGCAGAAGTTGCTGTCGCTGTTGGCATCCTCGATGACGCCGTTGCGCAGTTGGATCGGCCAAGAGCCGTCCGCGCGTTGCGTGTTCCGGCACCAGTCGAACGCCGCCCGCGCCGGCTCCCACAGCCCTGCGACCGTCAGGGCCATCGCGTTCTCGACGTGATCCCACGGATCGGTGTGGCCGCCGTCGAACCAGGGCAGCGCACCGCTGGATTCCTGCGTCGCGGCGATCGACTTGGCGGTCTGGAGGCACTGCTGCGGCGTCAGAACGCCCGCGACACCGGGGATCTCATGCGTCCGCAACGTCACCGGCTCCCGAAATCCGCCGGCTTCTGGAAGTACAGGGCGACGCTCTTGCCGATGAGCGGGTTCAGCGCCCACTCGGCGTCGCGGGTCAGCCACGGCTGCGACATCATGTCCCACACCAACAGCTTGTGATAGGCACTGACCAACCAATGGTCCGGCTTGTCAACGCCGACAGAGCATTTCAGCCACCAGAACGGCGAGTGCAGTGCGTGTGCGTGGTGGCGGTGCTCGAAGCGCATGCCGCGATCCGCGATCTTGGCCTGCAACTCATCGGCCCGGTAGATCCGGATGTGGCCGCCCTCGTTGGCGTGATACTCGTCGGACAACGCCAGCAGATCTTCTCGGGCAGCCAACGCGGCACGGTGACGGCCAGCCAGCCGCCGGGCTTGACGATCCGCACCAGCTCGTCGATCGCGCGGTCGTCCTGCGGAACGTGTTCGAGGATCTCCGAGGCGATTACGCAGTCGAAACTGCCGTCGCCGTAGGGCAGATCGAGTGCGTCGCCCTTGACCGCCTCGGCCTTGGCCGACGCCGGCGCCTCCCCCTGCTGCTGCATGGCCTGCAGGATCGCGTCGACGTCGTTGAGCTCCTCGCCGTCCTGGTCGAACGCCACGACGTCGGCACCGCGCCGGAAGGCTTCGAACGAATGCCTGCCCGCACCGCAGCCCACGTCGATCACGGAAGTGCCAACGCCGACACCCAGCCGGTCGAAGTCAACGGTCAGCATGTCTTGGTCCGTTCCATCGCCAGTTCGTACACCGAGGCCGTCTGTGCCGCAACGGATTCCCAGCTGAACACCTCGAGGGCGCGGCGACGGCCCGCTGCGCCGAGGCGGCGCAACTCCAGCGGCGAGTCGAGCAACTCGCCCAGCACGGTGGTCAGATCGTCGACGTCGGCCGGGCGGACGAGGCGGGCACATTCGCCGTCGGTGCCGACCACCTCGGGCAGCGCCCCCGCGCGGCTGGCGACGATGGGGGTACCGCTGGCCATCGCCTCCACGGCGGGCAGGGAGAAGCCCTCGTAGAGCGACGGGATGCAGGCCACCTCGGCCGACGCCAGCAGTCGGGCCAGCTCGGCGTCGCTGATGCCGCTGCAACTGTGCACGATGTCCGAGATCCCCAGTTCGGCGATCAGCTTCTCGGTGGGCCCATTGGGTTCGAGCTTCGAGACGAGCTGCACGTCGAGGTCGCGCTCCACGCGCAGCCGGGCGACGGCGTGCAGCAGGTGGCTGACGCCCTTCAACGGCACGTCGGCGCTGGCGATGGCGATGATGCGGTTGCGCACCCGGTTCTCGGACGGCTGGAACAGCTCGGTGTCGACGCCGAGCGGCACTACGTGCAGTTGATCGGGCGAAACCCCGAAGTCGTCGGCGATGTCGGTGCCCGACGTGGTGGACACGGTCAACAGCTCGGGAATCCGGCGGGCGACTTGCTTCTGCATTTCGGCGAAGGCATACCACCTGCGCACCAACGGCTTTCGCCACCACTTGGCGGCGGCGACGTCGAGCACGCGGTCCCGCGTGATCGGGTGGTGCACGGTGGCGACCACCGGCAGTCCCAGCGCGGCGACGTCCAGCAGTCCGGTACCGAGGCTCTGGTTGTCGTGGACGACGTCGAACTCGTCGCGGCGTTCGGCGAGGATCCGGGCGACCCGCATGCAGAACGTCTTCGGCTCGGGAAAACCCGCCGTCCAGGTCGTCAGCAATTCGAGCAGATCGATGCGGTCGCGGATCTCGCTGGGCCGCGGGATCCGGAACGGATCGGGCTCGCGGTAGAGGTCGAGGCTGGGCACCTTGGTCAGCCGCACCCGGGGATCGAGGCCGCCGGGATAGGGCTGACCGGAGAAGACCTCGACGTCGTGACCGAGCTCGACCAGACCGCGGCTGAGATGGCGGACGTACACGCCTTGCCCACCGCAATGGGTCTTGCTCCGGTACGACAACAGGGCGATCCGCATGCGTCAGCTTCACCGAGGCCAGAGGCGGCAATGGCAGGGCTCTGGACATGTGTCCAGACTATAGTTTGACCGTGCTAGCCGACGCAACGCGGCCGTCCTCTGTGACTACCACAGCGGCGCCGTCCGTGTCCCCGGTATCGCGCCGGGTCAGGCGGGCGGGAATCCGCCGGTGGCCACCGGACCCCACCGCTGCGGAGTGATCCTGATCAGGCACTTCCCTGGTCGACCATCGCGCGGCGGTACTCGTCCCAGTCGGAGTGCTCGCCCGCGACGGCACCGGAAGTAGTCGACCAGCGGCTCGACGGCATCGGGCAGAGTCGACCACCTCGGCGTCGCCGTCGACCTGGACGTAGGCGCCGTTGAACTCGTCGGACAGCACCGCCACGCTGGCGCGGGGATCGCGGCGGAGGTTCGCCGATTTCGCCCGCTGCGGATAGCTGGCGATCACGATGCGGCCGTGCATCGTCCACCCCGCCGGTCACCGGCGAACTCTGCAGGGAGCCGTCGGCGCGGTAGGTGGTCAGCACCATGTGATGCCTGGGCCGGATGAAGTCCAGCAGTTCGGGCAGTCGACGGCGTCGGCGGTGGCGTAGCTTGCTGGCCATGGCTCCACGGTAGTGACCGGCTCAGCCGGCCTTGCGCCTGAGCGTCCAGGCCGGAATCCAGTGCGTGACGGACCGGCGTTGCGCCCCGTAGGCGACGTCGTACGTCACCCACCCCCACCAGAAGCCCTGCTCGCACAGCCCCCAACAGCGTGAGTCGGCCCTCGACGACGGTGTGCATCTGCAGTCCCTCGGGGTTGTAGCCGCCGGCGCGGTGCGGTTCGCGGGGAAACACCGCCGTCAGGTCGACGAGCACGGCGAGCGGCGGGTCGACCCGGCGGAAGGCCCGTTGCACGGGCTGGCCGTTGTAGCCGATCGACTGGAGCTTGCCCACTCATCGATCATATGTTCGAAGGCGCCCGCCGCGCCAGGACGAGCGCGAATGCGGCGTTGACGAGGCTTTTGTGTGACATTCTGTGCGGGTGTCCGCTGGGGGGCGCCGCCGTCGGGGGTGGTGACCTTTCTGTTCACCGATATTGAGGGTTCGACCCGTCGGTGGGAGTCCGGCGCGGATGCGATGCGGGTGGCGCTGGCCGCGCATGACAAGGTGTTGCGCTCTGCGATCGAGGCGCACGAGGGCTTCGTCTTCAGTCACACGGGCGACGGGATGGCCGCGGCGTTCACATCGCCGATGTCGGCGGTCGGCGCTGCCGTCGGATGCGCAGAGCGAACTCGAGTTGCCCGTACGGATGGGGCTGGCGACCGGCGAGGCCGAGTTACGGGACGGGGACTACTTCGGGACGGTGCTCAATCGCGCCGCGCGGGTGATGGCCGCGGGGCACGGCGGCCAGATTCTGGTGGCCGACTCGACGGCGGGTCTGCTCACCGGTGTCGAGCTGGTGAACCTCGGACCGCGCCGGCTGCGGGACTTACCGAATCCGATCACGATCTTTCAGCTCGCAGCGCCGGGCTTGCGGACGGAATTTCCGCCCTTGCGGACGATCGATTCCAGTCACGGGAATCTGCGGCCTGCGGCCACGCAGGCTTCATCGGTCGCGACGACGATGTTGACGAGGTCGCATCGGCGATGCGATCGCATCGACTGGTCACATTGGCGGGCGTAGGCGGCGTCGGTAAGACTCGGTTGGCGGTTGAGGTTGCACGCAGTCCTAGCTGACGAATTTCCCGACGGGGTCTGGGTTTTCGAGCTGGCCGTCCGTGGCCGATCCTGCGGCCGTCCCCGACGCCGTGGCCGCGGTGCTGGGCATCACGCAGCAGCCGGGCATGACGATGAGTGAGTCGATGGCTGCCGCGTTGGAGGGCAGGATCCGCCTGTTGGTCTTCGACAACTGCGAGCACGTCGTCGATGCCGCGGCGGATCTGATCGACTCCATTCTCGCGAGGTCGGCCACGGTGAAGATCTTGTCCACCAGCCGTGAGGGGCTGGGTCTCGTCGACGAGCGGTTGTGGCGAGTTCCCTCACTGGAAGTCGTTGCGGCCGTGCGAGCTATTCAGCGGAGCGGGCGTGCGCGCGCACTTGTCGGCCGACGAATCCGACGGCAGTGGAGGAGGTCTGCCGTCGACTCGACGGCATCCCACTTGGCGATTGAGCTAGCTGCCTCGCGGATGGAGTCGATGACCGCGACCGAGATGCGCGACCGTCTCGACCACCGATTCAAGCTGCTCGTCCGCTCGCGGCGTGGACTCGAACGTCACCAGACGCTACGCCAGGCCGTGTCATGGTCTTATGACCTGCTAGACAAAGCCGGAAAAGGCCCTGCTGGAACGGTGTTCGGTGTTCGCCGGTGGCTTCGACGTTCAAGGCGCTCGCGCCGTAGCAGGATCCGACGATGTCGACGAGTTCACAATTCTCGATCTGCTTGACTCGCTGGTGCGAAAGTCCCTTGCTCGTCGCCGATCGGTCGACGGGTAAGACCCGGTTTTCGATGTTGGAGACCATCCGCCAGTACGCCGAGGAAAAACTCGTCGAACATGGCGAAGCGGTAGAAGCGAGTTCGGCCCACGCACGGTATTTCGCCGACCGCGAGACCGACATCATCGCACTATGGGACAGCCCGCGGCAGCGGGAGGCATACGTCTGGTTCGCCACCGAACTCGCCAACCTGCGCACCGCGTTCCGCTGGGCCGCCGACCGCGGTGACCTCGATACGGCCGCGTCCATCGCGACGTACTGCTGGCTAATCGGATTTTGCGTCGAGAACCTCGAGCCGGTTTCGTGGGCTGAAGAACTTGATCGAGCCTGCGAGCGCAATCGGGCACCCGCGCTTGGCGAGTCTGTATGTCGGCGCATCGCTGTGCTGGACGGTGGGCCGGGTCGACCAAGCGCTCGCGTATGTCGAGAGCGGTCAGACGCTCTTGGCGAGCAGCCCATATGCAGCGCCGTACGGGATGGAAGGCGCGCTTGGCGGACCGTACATGGCGATCGGCCAACCTGAGCGATGGGCGGAACTCTGCCGCACTTCACTCGAACGCCGAGGCGACAACCACGTTCTCATTCGTACCTGCCGTGTCTTTGCGCTCGCTTTCGCCGGTCGCTTCGAGGAGGCGAGAGAAGCGGCCGACGGGTTGATCGACGCAGCGGTCGCCAGCAATAACCCGTATATGCATACGTTCGCAATCGCCAATTACAGTTACTGCCTCGCCTCAGCTAGTTCCGAACGCGACCTCACGCTCTGCCGGCAGGGGCTCGCGCTCGCTCAAGACAGCGGCAATCGGTACACCGAAACGATTCTCGCGACAGCTCTGGCCCGATTCGAAGCCGAAACAGCCGTTACCGTGGCAGCGATCGACCACCTGACACTTGTCATTCGGCATTGGCACGACTCGGGGAATACCGGGGGCTTGGTCGGCCCCCTCGCGATGCTCGGCGCATTCCTGGACCGACTGGGGCGATTCGAGGCCGCCGCGACATTGGCCGGCTTCTCGTGCAATCCCGTATCCCTGGCGACCGTCCCAGAGTTGGCCCCCACCATCGCGCACCTCCAAGAGACGCTCGGCGATCAGGCCTACCAATCATTCGCGCGCACCGGCGAGGCGATGACCACCGCCGCCATCGTCGCATACGCCTACGACCAAATCGACCAGGCCCGAACAGAACTGGGAGCGGTGCCGGTAGGCGAATCCTGAGGGTCTACAACACGCTCAGCGAAAGCGCCCCGATCACTCCCGTCACGACGAGAAGCGCGCCGGGTGCGGCAGCCTCGGTCCGAGTTCCGCGCCGGCCGAAGTCGCCTGCTCGCGCGTGGTAGATGAGCGCGCCGATCAGCAGGCAGACGAAACCGGTCGCAGCCGCGATTCGCAGCGGCGCCCACCACATCCCGGCAATGAGGCCGATCGCGCCCGCGATCTCCAGGACGCCGATGAGGCGGATGCGGCCAGACCCGACGCCCAGCCGGCGCAGGTTCTTGGCGACGCGGGGGTGCATTGCCACCTTCATGGCCCCCGCCAGGAGAAATACGAGCGCCGCGGCAACGCTCAAGACGGCAACGCTCAACGCCGCGATGGTCACCTGCATGATTCCTCCTAAAAAGAACGATCGTTCCCTCAGTATTGAGGCGACGCCGCGTGGTTGGCAAGAGCGAATGCTCGTTTTAGGCTCGCCGCATGGCCCGGATGCCCCAGGAATACCTCGACGCGCGCAGGCGCCACATCCTCGACGCGGCGCGGCGGTGCTTCATTCGCAATGGTTTCCATGCCACGTCGGTGCAGCACATCCTGGCCGAGGCGGAGCTGTCGGTCGGTGCGATGTACCGCTACTTCAAGAGCAAGAGCGACATCATCGCGGCGATTGCGGACGAGGCGCTCAGCGAGGTTGCCCGGACATTCGAGGGCACCGACGGCGACGAGCCACCCCCGCTGCACGACATCATCGACCTCGTCCTCAACGTCGAGAAGCCACCGTTGGCCGAAACGCCGGAGTCCGCCCAACTGCTGGTGCAGATCTGGTCGGAGTCGCTGCGCTCACCCGCTTTGGCCGCGCAACTCCGCGATGTGATGACGGAGAGCCGCGCGGTCATCGGCGGCCTCGTCGCCCAGCACCAGCGGCGTGGGCTGATCCCGGACGACGCCCCGCCAGAAGCCGTCGCCCGCGTGCTCATCGCGCTGATCGATGGGTTCATGGTGCAGATCGCGATGGACGAGAACGCCGACCCGGCAGCGTTCCGCGCGGGCCTGAAGGCGTTGATGTCGGCCGGCGCGACCATCCCGAAGTAGGCGAATGTTCGCGCTTGACGCGAGCCGACACCCGCTGCTTTAGTAAAGAGAACGATCATTCGTTTTCTTTGGAGGTAGCGATGACTGCACCGGTTCTCATCGTCGGGGCTGGACCCACCGGGCTGACCCTGGCCGCCGAGCTGGCTCGACGCGGCGTCAAGCCACGGATCATCGACGCCGGCCCCATCGACGTGACGGAAAGCCGGGCGGTCGCGGTGGTGGCGAGGACGCTGGAGGTGTTGGACGATCTCGGAGTCGCGGCCGACGCGATCGAGCAGGGGGTACCGCTGCGCGCCCTGAACTTCTACCAAGGCACGACCGCCTTGGCCGAACTGGACGTTACGGCGGTCGACTCCCCGTTCCCCATGGATCTGTGCATCGCCCAGTGGCAGACGACCGAGTTGCTCAGGAGGAAGGTCACCGAGCTCGGTGTGGACATCGAGTGGGACACCCGCTTGACCTCTTGGCAATCCGGCGGAGCAGGCGTCACGGGACAGCTCGTCAATCAACACGGCCGCATCGAGAACTTCGAAGCCGACTGGCTGGTCGGCTGCGACGGTTCCCACAGCACCGTACGAGAAGTTTCCGGAATCGGTTGGGCGACAGATGATCTCCGCCGCAGCTTCATCCTTGGCGACTTCGCGGCGGACTGGCGCATCGCCCGCGATCGATTTCACGTCTGGTTCGCCAAGAGCGGGTTGGTGGCGGTGTTCCCCATGCCGGGCGGTTACTGGCGGGCACTGGTGAGCACCGCCGACGAATATCCCACCCGTCATCCGCAGCTGGCCGACTTCGCCGAAAGCGTCGCCGCCCGAACACCGTTGGACTCGCAGCTGCGCGACCTGCAATGGAGTTCGTCGTTCGTCGCTCGAGAGGGACTGGCCGCGCGGTATCGCCAGGGTCGGATGCTGTTGGCCGGGGACGCCGCCCACAGTCACAGCCCCATCGGCGGGCAGGGCATGAACACCGGCATCCAGGACGCCTGCAACCTCGGCTGGAAACTGGCCCTCGTCGCCGGCGGTCGATGCGATCCGACGCTGCTGGACAGCTACGAGGCGGAACGCCGCCCGGTCGCGGTCGCCGTCATCAACGCCACCTCGACCGCCACCCGCGTCGCCACGGGCAATGGGTTCCTGGCCCGCCGTGCGCGCCGCCATGCATTGCGGTTCTTCAGCCAGTTCAACACTCTGCAGAAGAAGTTCTCCCACGCGATCGGCGATCAACTGGTCAACTATCGCGACAGCGCACTCGTCTCGGAGGAGTGGTTCAACGCGGACCCTGCGCCGTGGAGCGACGGGCCGATACCGGGCCCATGGCCGGCGAAGTCGCGCGCGACGCCTACGTCGAGAAGCGGTCGGAGGCAGTGCCGCTGCGGCACGTCTACCGAGGTCCCGGGCACCACCTCCTGCTGTTCGCCGCCGACGAGTCCGACCCGAACACGCTCATCGGCTGGAAGCGCCAAGCCGAGGACGTCATGGCCGGAAGCGGCGAAGTCCACCTGATCACCCGATGCCATCTGCCATCGGCTCCCATCGACGGTGTCTACGCCGATGTGCACAGCGCCGCGCACAACCGATACGGCGTGCGCCGACCGAGCTTCTACCTGATTCGGCCAGACAAGTACGTCGGTTACCGAAGCGACACAATGGATTTCGCAGCCGTTCCCGAATACTTCGTCGGTCTCGGGTCACGGCCAGACGTTCGGGTGACCACCGCGAATTAGTGCCGTCGTGGGACGACGAACGCGAACGCCCGCGGAAACCCCAGTCCGGTCAATCGCGCGCCCCGCACCGCCTCCACCGACGAATCCCTGACCTCACCCGACGACGGCTCATAGCAACGCAGCCGCTGCCCCCGCACCTCGACGATCAGCACCCAGTGCCGGGGGATGACGTTGCCGACGAGCATCGCGACGGGACAGTCGTCGGCGACGGCGGCCAGCACGTCGGCCATCGCGTCGTGCCTTCGCCACAGGCCGCGGCAGAGCCGCCAGCGGTAGTGCACGCCGCGACGGGCACCCTGCACGCTCATCGCCTTGGCCATGCCCATCGGCGTGGTGCCGAGGCTGCGGGGCCACAGCCGGTTGACCCGTGCGTGGACGCGGCCCTGTTCGGTGTCGAACCAGGACGGCCCGGCCAGCTTCGCCCGGTAGGCGGGATCGAGCAGCGCACCCGCGACGACGGCGACGGCCGGCCCGCACGTCAGCCGGTCGCGCTGCCGCAGGCCCAGCGCCGCGAGTTTCACCACCTCAGGCTAGGCCGGCACGCCCGGCAGAACGGGGGCGATTCCCAATCGGCGATCGTGGGTATGGGTGAACACATGTGTACTCGACGCGGAGTGCGCGCGTGAGCTTCGACCTCACTCCCACGATCGCCCAACACGACCTCGCTCGCCGGACCCACGAGTTCGCCGAGCAGGTGATCCGTCCCGTCGCCGCCGAGTACGACGCCCGCCAGGAGTTCCCGTGGCCCGTGCTGGAGGAGGCCGCAGAACAGGGCTTCTACGGCCCGCTGTTCTACCGCGACCTGATCGGCGACCCGACCGGACTGTCGCTACCCCTGTTCATGGAGGAGCTGTTCTGGGGCTGCGCGGGGATCGGGCTGGCGATCGTGATGCCTGCGCTCGCACTGTCGGCGATCGGGCAGGCCGCGACGCCCGAGCAGATGTTGCAATGGGCGCCCGAGTGCTTCGGCACGCCCGGCGACCTCAAGCTGGCCGCGCTGGCCATCTCCGAACCCGAGGGCGGCAGCGACGTCCGCAACCTGCGCACCCGGGCCCGCCGCGACGGCACCGGAAAGGACGCCGACTGGATCATCGACGGGCACAAGATGTGGATCGGCAACGGAGGCATCGCCAACGTCCACGTGGTCAACGCCGTGGTCGACGAGGAACTCGGACACCGCGGACAGGCGCTGTTCGTGGTGCCCGGCGGCACACCCGGCCTGGAATTGGTACGCAAACTCGACAAGCTCGGCTGCCGCGCATCGCACACCGCCGAGCTGAAGTTTGACGGCGTCCGAGTGCCGGCCGCCAACCTGCTCGGCGGTGACGACAAGCTCGAGCACAAGCTGGCCAGGGCCCGCGAAGCGATCGCAGGAGCCAAGCACTCGGGCTCGGCAACGTTGGGCACGTTCGAGCAGACTCGGCCGATGGTCGCCGCGCAGGCACTCGGAATCGCCAGGGCGGCACTGGAATACGCCACCGAGTACGCCAACCGGCGCGAGGCGTTCGGCGCACCGATCATCGACAACCAGGGCGTCGCGTTCCCGTTGGCCGATCTGGCCACCAAGATCGACGCGGCGCGCCTGCTCACCTGGCGGGCGTCGTGGATGGCCGCCACCGGGGTTCCGTTCAACCGCGGTGAGGCGTCCATGTCGAAGTTGGCGGCCAGTGAGGTCGCCGTCGAGACCACCGAGCGGGCCATCCAGACGATGGGCGGCTGGGGCTACATCAAGGACCATCCCGTCGAGAAGTGGTATCGGGATGCCAAGCTGTACACCATCTTCGAGGGCACCAGCGAAATTCAGCGCATCGTCGTCTCGAATGCGTTGGGCGCATCCGACGGCACGCCGCCGCTGCACGTGCACCTCGAGCCGACGGGCGGTCCCCTCAATGCGATGTTCGGCCGTGGTACGCCTGCGCGGACCCGCGCGGCGAACACCGCGCTCGCGCTGCGCGACCGGATCCCACGGCCTGTCATGCAACTCGCCATGAAAGTGCTTCAGCCACCACGGAAATGAGCTAGGCGATGACGTTTCGCGATCTGCACTACGGCGACCTGCCGCTGGTCCTGCCCAACGCATGGGACGTGCCGTCGGCGCTCGCACTGCTCGAGGCGGGCTTCAGCGCGATCGGGACGACGAGCTTCGGCGTGGCCGCCAGCCACGGCGCTCCCGACGGCCACGGATCGACGCGCGAGGCGAACCTGCGACTGGCCGACGCGTTGCGCCCGCTGGATTGCTACCTCAGCCTCGACGTCGAGGACGGCTACGCGACGAACCCCGACACGGTGGCCGAGTACGTGGCCCTGCTTCCCGTCGACGGCATCAACATCGAGGACAGCACTGCCGAGACGCTGGTCGAGCCCGACGTGCACGCCGCCAAGATCCGCGCGATCAAGGCGCGGGTCCCCGACGTCTTCGTCAACGCGCGGGTCGACACCTATTGGGTGGGCCAGGACGCGAACGTCGGCGCGACCGTCGAGCGGGCCCGCCACTACGTCGACGCGGGAGCCGACGGCGTCTTCATCCCCGGCCTCTCCGATCCCGAGGTGCTCCGCGAGCTCGCCGGCGCCATCGACCGGCCGCTGAACGTGCTGGCCATTCCGGGGACGTCCCCGGTCGATCTCGCCGCGCTCGGGGTGCGCCGGGTGTCCACCGGCTCGCTGCCCTACCGGGCAGCGCTGCACGCCGCCGTCGCGGTGGCCGTCGCGGCGCGGGCCGGGCTGAAGTTTCCCAGCGCGGTGTCCTACCCAGACATGCAGGAAGGCCTCGTCAGGTACGCCAAAGGCAGTTAGCGCAGGTAATTACCCGGTACCCCTGGTTTCACCTAGCGGGTTTCTGGCAATATTACCGGCGAGTCAGGAAGGTTGCTTCAACTCGACGTAGGGGGATTGACAATGGTGCATTCGCAGATCGTCGCCGCGGCCAGCGAGGGTGGTGGCGCCGCGCTGGACCAGGTCATCGGTATGTCGGTGGTGGCGCTGATCATCACGGCCGGCCTGGTGTGGATCGGCTACCTGCATCGCATGCGGCGCATCACGTGGCTGAACGACCTGGCGGAGTGGACCGGCCGCAAGTTCAAACGCCCACCGTGGGTCGCCCTACCGATGACGCTGTTCATCACGACGCTCATCAGCGCGCTGTTCGGCTTCATCTGGGACGTCAGCCTGCACATCGGCAATGGTCGCGACGAAGGTCCGCTGGCGAACCCGGCTCACTACTTCATCCTCTTCGGCCTGTTCTTGTTGTTCGTGGCCGGCTGCCTGGCCTGCGTGCTGCCCTACGACAAGCCGGGACCGGCAGCCGTCCGCATCACCCGCAACTGGTACGCGCCCGTCGGCGGCATTCTGATGGCGGGCTGTGGCCTCTACGCGCTGACCGGCTTTCCGCTGGACGACATGTGGCACCGCATCTTCGGCCAGGACGTCACCCTGTGGGGCCCGACGCACCTGATGATGATCGGCGGCGCAGGCTTCTCCACGCTGACCGCACTGTTGCTCGAGTACGAGGGCCGGCGCGCGGCCGGGGACGACGCGCCGCGCGGCGGCATCTTCATCAAGTTCGTTCAGTACCTCGGCTTCGGCGGCGTGCTCGTCGGGCTGTCCGTCTACCAGATCGAGTTCGACTTCGGGGTGGCGCAATTCCGTCAGGTGTTCCAGCCCATGCTCATCGCCGCGGCGGGCGCCCTGGCCCTCGTCGCCGCCCGCATCATGCTGGGCCGCGGCGCCGCGCTCATCGCGGCACTGCTGGCGATCGGGCTGCGCGGTGGTGTGGCACTCATCGTCGGGCCCGTCCTCGGTGCGCCGATCAACTGGTTCGCGCTGTACCTGGGCCCTGCCCTCGTGGTCGAACTGCTCGGGTTGACGCCGTTGATGAAGCGTCCCGTCCTCTTCGGGCTGCTCAGCGGGCTCGGTGTGGGCACCGTGGGGCTGTGGCTCGAGTCGTTGTGGATCGACGCGGTGTACCACTACCCGTGGCCGTCCAGCATGTGGCCGGAAGCGCTGACGATGGCCGTTCCCGTCGCCGTCCTGGCCGGTGGGTGCGGCGCGATGGCGGGCATGGTCCTCACCGGCCAGCGGCTCCCACGCCGCGCCATCGGCATCGGATTGGTCGTGGCAACCGTCCTGGTGATCGGCGGGGTGACGGCCAACGGCCTGCGCTACGACGTGCCCGAGAACGCCGCGGCGGCAATCGCATTGACCGAGGTCCCCGGCAGCGGCGAGCAACGCATGGTCAACGCCGACATCCGGATCAACCCGCCCGACCTCGTCACCGAGCACCCCAACTGGGTGTCGATGCTGTCGTGGCAGGGCGGGCTGGAGAACCAGCGCGGTCTCGTCGTCGACAACCTGGAACGAGTGGGTCCCGGCCATTACCGCACGGTGGAACCCGTCCCGGTCTGGGGTGAGTGGAAGACGCTGCTGCGCGTCCACGACGGCACCACCTTCACCGCGGTGCCCGTCTACCTCGCGGCCGACCCCGGCATCGGCGCGGCAGAGGTGCCTGCCATGACGTCGATGACGCGTCCATTCGTCCAGGAACTGACGATCCTGCAGCGGGAGCGCAAGCCCGATACTCCGCAGGTGTTGTGGACGATCGGCTGCCTGGTGGTGCTGGGTTGCACGCTGATCCTCATCGGCGGTCTCACGTGGGGCGCCGGCCGGATCAACCGCAATGAGCCGGTCGCCACGAAACTCGAGTACGAGCCGACCGCACAGTCGTGATGGAGCCGGCCCACGTCGAGATCCTGGCCCATCACGGGCTGCTGCTCGCCATCCCGGCGTTCGTCCCGGCGATCGCCGTGGCCGGCGTGGTGTTCTGGGTGGCGAGGAGGGACCGGCGCCAGGATGACGGGACTCACAGTGAGCGCGAAGGGTCGGGCGACCAAGATGGTTCGACGTGACGACGTTGAAGATCATCCAGACACTGACCGCCTTCACCGCAGCCGCGCTCATCACCGCAGGTTGCGGTGGATCGACGAGCTCGGAGAGCGCGAGTACCCCCTCGGCTAGCGCACCCGCGTCCACCGACGCCCCGCAGATGTCGGACCAGCAGAATCCGCCGACCCGGCTGGTCATCGACGTCACCATCAAGGGCGGCGAGGTGACCCCTACCAACGCCCAGTACCAGTCCGCGGCGAAGGAGCTCATCGTGGTGCGGATCAACAGTGACGTCGCCGACCAACTGCACGTGCACTCGAATCCCGAGCACACGTTCAACGTCGAGCCGAAGAGCGGCCAGTCGTTCCAGTTCACCGTCGACGTGCCGGGCAAGGTCGACATCGAACTGCACCAGCTGAACAAGACCATCGCGACCGTCACGGTGCAGTGATCGGAGATCGGCCGACGGCGGTACTCGCGCATGGTCTTGGCGGCTCCTCCGATCTGCCGATCCCCTACACGTACGCGCTGATCGGTGCGGCGTGGGCGCTGACGTTCACGTTCGCGGTGGTCGCGCTGGCCTGGCGAAGGCCGCGGTTCGACGCGGCCAAGCCGGGTCGGCCGCTTCCCGCACGGGTCACCACGATCGTCGACGCACCGGCCACTCGGTGGACGGCGGCGTTGGTGGTGCTGGCGTTCGCGGTCTGGGTGGCGATCGCCGCGGTCTTCGGCCCGCAGGACGGCAGCAACCCCCTGCTCGGCGTCTTCTACGTGTTCCTGTGGGTCGGTCTGGTGGCGCTGTCGTTGGCCGTCGGACCGGTGTGGCGTGCGATATCGCCGGTACGCACGCTGTACCGCCTGACGCCACTGTCGCGCCGGGCTGCGCCCAGTGCGTATCCGGCTGGGTGGGGATACTGGCCCGCGGCACTGGGTCTGTTCGCGTTCGTGTGGCTGGAGCTCGCCAGCGCAGACCCGGGATCGCTTGTCGCCGTGAAGATCTGGCTGCTGCTGTACCTCGCGGTGACGCTCGCGGGCACGCTCGTCTTCGGCACCCGCTGGTGTGCGCGCGCCGACCCGTTCGAGGTGTACGGGGTGGTGGCGTCGCGGCTGTCACCGCTGCGCCGCAACGCCGACGGCCGCATCGCGATCGGCAACCCGTTCGACCACCTGCCGTCCATGCCGGTGCGGCCGGGGACCGTCACGGTGCTGGCGGTATTGCTGGGATCGACGGCGTTCGACAGTTTCTCGGCGATGCCGCAATGGCGCAATTTCGTTGACGCCCACGCGAATTCGGTGCCGCTCGGCGCCGTCGCGATCCGCACCGTCGGCCTGCTGGTGTTCATCGCCGTGGTGGCGACGACGTTCAGCCTGGCGGCGCGCGCCACCGGCGGCGTCGACCGTCGGACGCGGCGTGAATTGCCCGGCCGGATGGCGCACTCGCTGATCCCGATCGTCATCGGCTACGTGTTCGCCCACTACCTGACCTATTTGGTCGAACGCGGGCAGCAGACCGTGATCCAGTTGTTCGGCCTGCACGCCGAGGTGGGCTACGTCCTCTCGACCCATCCGACGGTGCTGGCCACCCTCAAGGTGTGCTTCGTGGTGGCCGGCCACATTGCGGGCGTGGTGGCCGCACACGACCGGGCGTTGCACCTGCTGCCAAGAGGCCACCAGGTGACCGGCCAACTGGCGATGATGTTCGTCATGGTCGGCTACACGTTCACCGGGCTCTACCTGCTCTTCGGGGGCTGACCGCCTTTAGGCTGGAGGCATGCGAGCGCTGATCGTCGTCGACGTCCAGAACGACTTCTGCGAAGGCGGTTCCCTCGCCGTGACCGGTGGCGCGGCCGTTGCGCGCGACATCACCGAACTGCTGGCCGACCCCGCGCGCAGGGCAGCGTACGACCACGTCGTCGCGACCATGGACTTCCACATCGATCCCGGCGAGCACTTCTCAGACGAGCCCGACTACCGGACGTCCTGGCCGCGGCACTGCGTGGTCGGCACTGCCGGTGCGGACTACCACCCGGCCTTCGATCCAAGCGCGGTCGAGGCCCGCTTCACCAAGGGCGAGTACTCCGCCGCCTACAGCGGATTCGAGGGCACCGACGAAAACGGCACGACGCTGACCGACTGGCTGCGGCAGCGCGACGTCGACACCGTGGACGTCGTCGGGATCGCCACCGACTACTGCGTGCTGGCCACCGCCGCCGACGCCAAGGCGGCCGGCTTCGCCACCCGGGTGCTGCTGGATCTGACCGCGGGCGTCGCTCCCGAGTCGACGGACGCGGCCATCGAGAAGCTGCGCGCCACGGGCGTGGAGGTCGTCGGCTAAACGTCTCGGCCGGGGTTTCTCGTTGGGTCGGCCGGCCTGCCCGTCCACCGCGGCGCACGCCGCTCCTGGAACGCCCGCACACCCTCCCTGGCGTCGTCGTGACCCATCAGGTGCCGATGAATCTCCGTCTCCCGCGCGCCGACCGCCTCGCGGTCGAGGTCGAAGGACTCCCACAGCAGCCGCTTGCTTGCGGCCACCGACATCGGCGCCGTGTTGACCGCGATGTCGTGCGCGAGCTCCAGCGCGGCGGGCAGCTGCAGCGCCAGCGTGAGGCCGAGACCCAACGCGTGGCCGTTGACCGCGGCGATCACCGGTTTGCTCAGTGACCACGCGGGCACGTCGATGCCCGCGGCGCTGAAGCCTGGGCCCGGTGCGGCGAAGGTCCGGTCGCCCGCACCGAGGTCCGCGCCCGCGCAGAAGGCAGGCGGCGTGCCCGTCAGCACCACTACCCGCACCGCGTCGTCGCGATCGAACCGGACGTAGGCGTCCGCCAGCTCCTCCCGCATACCCCCGCCGATGGCGTTGCGCTGGGCCGGCCGGTGCAGCGTGACGGTTCCCACACCGTTCTCGACGCTGGTTTGCAGCGTCCGGTAATCGGGCAGTTCAGGGTGGGTGGACACGCGGCTTACCTCCAATGGGACCGTCTCGCCCGCCATGCTCCCGCACCCGGGCGGGCCGTATCGTCGCCTGGGTCGGTTCCAAGCAATCCGAAAGGCGGCGTCTTGACCCAGGCCCCGAGTTCGAACGTCGACGTCCCCGACATCTGGCGCGGCAAGGCCTACCCGCTCGGCGCCACCTACGACGGGTCCGGGACCAACTTCGCGCTGTTCAGTGACATCGCCGAACGCGTCGACCTGTGCCTCTTCGACCCCGACGGCACCCAGACCGGCTGCGTGACGCTGCCCGAGGTGGACGGGTTCGTCTGGCATGGCTTCGTGCCGAGCGTCGAGCCCGGGCAGCACTACGGCTACCGGGTGTACGGGCCGTACGACCCCGCGGCGGGCCACCGGTGCAATCACAACAAGCTGCTGCTGGACCCCTACGCCAAGGCGATCGACGGCAACTTCGAATGGAACCAGTCGCTGTTCGGCTACAACTTCGGCGATCCCGACAGCCGCAACGACGACGACTCCGCGGCCAGCATGCCCAAGTCGGTGGTGATCAACCCGTTCTTCGACTGGGGCGTCGACCGCCCGCCGAAGCACGAGTACGCCGACTCGGTCATCTACGAAGCCCACGTCAAGGGACTGACCGAGACGCACCCCGACATCCCCGAGCAGATGCGCGGCACGTACTCCGGCGTCGCGCACCCGGTGATCATCGACCACCTCAAGAGCCTCGGCGTCACGGCCATCGAACTGATGCCCGTCCATCACTTCGCCAACGACGCCACGCTCATCGACAAGGGCCTGTCGAACTATTGGGGCTACAACACCATCGGCTTCCTGGCTCCCGACTCCAAGTACACCAGCAGCAGCTCGCCCGGCGGGCAGGTGCAGGAGTTCAAGGCGATGGTCCGCACGCTGCACGAGGCCGACATCGAGGTGATCCTCGACGTGGTCTACAACCACACCGCCGAAGGCAACCACCTCGGCCCGACCCTGTCGATGCGCGGGATCGACAACGCCGCCTACTACCGGCTGGTCGAGGACGACAAGCGCTACTACATGGACTACACCGGCACGGGCAACAGCTTCAACGTCAGCCATCCGCATTCGCTGCAGCTGATCATGGATTCGCTGCGGTACTGGGTGACCGAGATGCACGTCGACGGGTTCCGCTTCGATCTCGCTTCGACGCTGGCTCGGGAGTTCTACGACGTCGACCGGCTGGCGACGTTCTTCGAACTCGTGCAACAGGATCCGACGGTCAGCCAGGTGAAGCTGATCGCCGAACCGTGGGACGTCGGCCCCGGCGGCTATCAGGTCGGCAACTTCCCGCCGCAGTGGACGGAGTGGAACGGCAAGTACCGCGACACCGTCCGCGACTTCTGGCGCGGCGAGCCCGCCACCCTCGACGAGTTCGCCTACCGCCTGACGGGATCGGCCGACCTCTACGAGCACACCGCCCGCCGCCCGGTGGCGTCCATCAACTTCGTAACCGCGCACGACGGCTTCACGCTGCGGGATCTGGTGTCCTACAACGAGAAGCACAACGAGGCCAACGGCGAGAACAACAACGACGGCGAGAGTCACAACAGGTCGTGGAACTGCGGCGTGGAGGGCCCGACCGACGATCCGGAGATCACCGCGCTGCGCGCGCGCCAGCAGCGCAACTTCCTGACGACTCTGCTGTTGTCGCAAGGTGTTCCGATGATCTCGCACGGCGACGAACTGGGCCGCACCCAGAACGGCAACAACAACGGCTACTGCCAGGACAACGAGCTCACCTGGATCGACTGGGCCAACGCCGACGACGAGATGCTGGACTTCGCCCGTTCGGTGACGGCGCTACGCGCAGCGCACCCGGTGTTCCGTCGGCGACGGTTCTTCAGCGGCAAGCCGGTCGGCCGGCGCGGCGAGGCCGGCCTGCCCGACATCGCGTGGTTCGCCCCCGACGGCTCCGAGATGACCGGTGAGGACTGGGGTACGGCGTTCGCGAAGTCGGTCGCGGTGTTCCTCAACGGGCACGGCATCCCCGACACCGACACCAGGGGTCAGCGCATCGTCGACGACTCGTTCCTGCTGTGCTTCAACGCGCATCACGAGGACATCGAATTCACCCTTCCGCCAACCGAATTCGGCGCGGAGTGGCAACCGGTGATCGACACCAGAGCCGGGGCACCGGTCGAGGATGCGCCGCCGGTGAAGGCGGCCGCACAGATCACCGTCGAGGCACGCGCGACGCTGATCCTGCAGGCCGCTCCCGACCAGGGCTGATCACTCGACTCACTCGACGATGGGAAAGAGCGAGTCGCCGTCCTCGGGGGTGCCGTCGATCTGGCCGGCGCTGGTGCCGGCCGCCTCGGGGTCGATCCGGTCGAGCTCGTCGTCGGGCGCGACTCCGCCACCCGTGCCCGGCTGATCGGGCACCTCCTCGGCCAATCGGTCGTCGAGGGTGCGGTCGTCGTCGGCCCGGTCGGCCGCGCTCCAATCGTCGGGCGGGTCGACCACGGTGTCCCCGTCGTCGTTGCGCACCTCGTCGGAGTCGAGAGCCTCCGTCGGCCGCAAGGTGTCGTCGACCCCGCCTTCGTCGTTGGCGGACTCGAAGTCTGGTTGGTCTGGTTGCGCGGTGTCCACGCACGATCGGTTGCCCGGCCCGTCGCGCGGCTAAACCGGCCCGCCCGACCTGCCGAATACGCCGCCATGCCCGACACTGAGGCACGTGTTCTCCTTCGCAGGCAAGTCGGTACTGGTCACGGGCGGTAGCAAGGGCATCGGGCGCGGCATCGCCACGGTGTTCGCGACGGCGGGTGCGCACGTCGCTATCGCCGCGCGGTCCCAGGGTGACCTGGACGCCGCCGTCGAGTATCTCGACGGCCTCGGCGACGGGAAGGTGATCGGCGTGATCGCCGACGTCGCCGACCCGGCGTCCTGCACGGCGATGGCGCAGGCCACGGTCGAGACGCTCGGCGGCATCGACGTGTTGTGCGCGAACGCGGGAATCTTCCCCGACGCCCCGCTGGCGACCATGACCCCGGCACAACTCGGCGAGGTGCTCGACGTCAACGTCAAGGGCACGGTCTACAGCGTGCAGGCGTGCCTGCCCGCGCTGATCGCGTCCGGCCGCGGGCGGGTGGTGCTGACGTCGTCGATCACCGGGCCCATCACCGGCTTCACCGGGTGGTCGCACTACGGAGCGTCGAAGTCCGCGCAGCTGGGCTTCATGCGGACCGCCGCGATCGAGCTGGCGCCGCACCGGATCACCGTCAACGCCGTGCTTCCCGGCAACATCCTGACCGACGGGCTCAAGGACATGGGCGAGGACTACCTGGCCGGCATGGCGCGGTCCATCCCGGCGGGCACGCTGGGCGCGCCAGAGGACATCGGCTACGCGGCCGCGTTCCTGGCCAGCGACGAGGCGGCCTACGTCACCGGGCAGGCGCTCGTCGTCGACGGCGGTCAGGTGCTGCCCGAATCGCTCGACGGTCTGAGTTAGCTCTGTAACAGAGGTAACGTGGTCCGGGTGGATACCCAGACCGACCTCGTCTCCGACCTGTTCGCAACGGTCGGTCGGTTCCGTCGCGTGGTCCGCCGCTCCGGCGGCCGCCCCGCGATCGGCGCCGGCCTTCCCGAGTCGCAGGCCGAACTGCTGCGGCTGATCGCCAGACAACCCGGCATCTCCGTGCGACAGGCCGCTGCGGAACTCGGACTCGCGCCGAACACCGCATCGACGCTGGTGTCGAGGTTGTCGGCGGATGGCCTGCTCGAGCGTAGCGTCGACCCCGACGACCGCCGCGTCGGCAGGCTGCGGCTGACCGAGTCTGCCCAGCGCTTCGCCGACGAAACCCGCGCCGCGCGCCGGGCCGCGCTCACCGCGGCACTCGAGCGCCTCGACCCCGACCGGATGGATCGACTGACCGAGGGCCTGGCGGTGCTCGCCGAGGTGACCCAGATGCTTCGCGAGGAGGAAGCATGACCGCCGCGCCGGCCATCGACTGCCAGCATCTGACGCACCGCTACGGCGATTTCACCGCCGTGGACGACCTGAGCCTGGACGTCCACGCGGGCGAGACCATGGGACTGCTCGGACCCAACGGGGCAGGCAAGACCACGGTGGTGCGCCTGCTCACGACGCTCACCCCGATCCAGCACGGCGAGGTGCGGATCTTCGGCCTCGACGCCCGGCGTGACACCATGGACATCCGCCACAACATCGGCTATGTGCCGCAACAACTCTCGATCGAGTCGGCGCTCACCGGCCGACAGAACGTCGAGCTGTTCGCCAGGCTGTACGACGTGCCACGCAAGCAGCGCCGCGACAGGGTCGACGAGGCGCTGGACGCGATGCAGCTGCTCGACGTCGCAGGCAATCTCGCAGGAACGTACTCCGGCGGCATGGTGCGACGGCTCGAGCTGGCCCAGGCGCTGGTGAACCGGCCGTCGCTGCTGATCCTCGACGAGCCCACCGTCGGCCTGGATCCCATTGCCCGCGACGGTGTTTGGACGCAGGTGGCGAGGATGCAGGACGAGTTCGGCATGACGGTGCTGCTGACCACGCACTACATGGAGGAGGCCGACGCCCTGTGCGACAGGGTGGCCCTCATGCACCACGGCGTACTGCAGACGGTCGGTACGCCGACGGATCTCAAGGCGACGGTGTCTCCGAACGCGACCCTGGAGGACGTGTTCCGGCACTACGCGGGTGAGGACCTCGACGAGGCGGCCACCCGACAGGGTCTGCGCGAAATCCGCTCCAGCAGAAGGGCGGCGCGCCGTGTCAGTTGACGCTACCCAGGTCGAATTGATCCGCGCACCCCGCGGCCTGAAACGAGCCGGTGGACTGCTGCGGCGCATGGGCGCGTTCGCGCTCGTCGAACTGCAGAAGCTCAGCCACGACCGCAGTGAATTGCTCACCCGCATGGTGCAACCCGCGTTGTGGCTGCTGATCTTCGGCCAAACGTTCTCCCGGCTGCACGTCATCGACACCGGCGGCGTGCCGTACCTGGCCTTCCTCGCGCCGGGCATCATCGCGCAGTCGGCGCTGTTCATCTCGATCTTCTACGGCATCCAGATCGTGTGGGACCGCGACGCGGGAATCCTGGCCAAGCTCATGGTGACACCGTCGCCTGCCTCGGCCTTGATCACCGGCAAGTCGTTCGCGGCAGGCGTGCGATCGGTCGCGCAGGTGGTCGGCGTGCTGGTGATCGCCTATCTGATGGGGATTCATCTCACCGCCAATCCGTTGCGCATCCTCGCCGCGATGGGCGTCGTCGTGCTGGGGTCGGCGTTCTTCGCCTGCCTGTCGATGACGCTGGCGGGTCTGGTTCGCAACCGGGATCGGCTGATGGGCATCGGCCAGGCCATCACGATGCCGTTGTTCTTCGCCTCCAACGCGCTGTATCCGGTCGACGTGATGCCCCAGTGGCTGCGCTGGCTGTCGGCGATCAACCCGCTCAGCTACGAGGTCAACGCCTTGCGGTCGCTGCTGCTCGGCACACCGGGCAACACGTGGCTGGACATCGGAATCCTTCTGGTCGCAGCGATTCTCGGCGTCGCCGCGGCATCGGCGCTGCTGCGCAGGCTGGTGCGCTAGGCAGCTAGTCGCGTAGGAGCGTCGACTCTGCGCACAGGGCGCAAAAGTGCGAGAAACGCACGCCCCTACCGCAGAGTCAAGTGCGTGGCACGGCGCAGCGCGCACTCACTTCGGGGCGGACAGGTCGTACACCGTCGCGCTGCCCACCTGCACGGCACGGAACGTCGCCGGCCACCCACGCGGCGATGTCGGCGTGGACATGGGCGTTCCACTGCGGGCCGTGGCCGCGGTTGTTCGAGGTGACGTAGTACGCGACCCGGTGGTGGGCGACGTCGTCCTGGAACTGCGCGAGCGTCGGCGTCGGATCGGTGCCGGAGAAGCCGCCGATCGCCATCACCGCTGTGTTCGTGGACAATTCGAGGCCCGCGGCGCTCGACGACCGGTCGATCGCCGCCGACCACGGCGTGCGCGTCGCCTCCAGCATGGCGTCCAGTTCCGGGGTGTCGACGCCCTTGCCGCCCCACATTCCCATGCCACGGCCAGCCGCCCGCGCGGGGCCGACCGACGGACCGCCGCCCTGATGCGCCACCCCGACGGTCGCGACCGCATACGCCGCGGGCCCGGCCAACGCCCCTGCCACCGCCACCCCCGCCAGCGCCACCAGCACACCGCGCCGCGGCGTGGCCGCCCACACCCCGAGCAGCGCCAGCGACGCCACCACCGTCAGCACCAGCACCGCCCACTTCAGTCCGGGCAGCCAGTCGGCGTTGCGTTCCAGCGTCCACCAACTCCACACCCCCGTGGCCAGCAGCGTCATCGCGAGACCGATTCGGCACCACCATGATTCGCGCCGCGCCCACATCTGACCGACACCGATCGCGAACATCGCCGCGACGGCCGGCGCGATGGACAGGCTGTAGTACGGGTGGATCATCCCCTGCATGTAGCTGAGCACCACGCCGTCGACCAGGATCCAGCCGCCGAACAAGATGGCTGCCGCCCGCACGGGATCGGTGCGCGGGGCGCGGCCGCGGGCCACCACCACCAGGACGGTGGCCAGCACCGCGGCGGGGATCAGCCAGCCGATCTCGAACCCGAACTCGCCCGAGAACAACCGCGTCCAGCCCCGCGACTGGCTGCCGAACCCGCCCCCGGCGAAGGCTCCGCCGGACCGGACGCCCACATGCACCTGGCTGCCCGCCAGCGTGCCCAACTCCGACGCCTGCGGCGTGAACGCCGGATGGTTGCGGCCCAGCACTCGCGCAAAACCGTTGTAGCCCAACACCAGGTTCATGAAGTTGTTGTCGGTCGAGCCCGCGATGTACGGCCGCGACGAGGCAGGCCACAGCAGCGTCAGGACCACGAACCAGCCTGCCGCCACCACGAAGCCGGCCGCCGCACCCAACAGGTGCAGCAGCCGCGTACGCATCGGCACCGCGGCAGCCACCAGATAGGCCGCGGCCAGCGCCGGCGCCACCATGACGCCTTCGAGCATCTTGGCAAGGAACGCGAAACCCAGCGCGACGCCTGCCAACGCGAACCACCTGGCGCCATTGTGCGCCAAAGCGCGCACCGTGCAGTACGCCGCCGCCGTCATCAGCAGCACCATCGCGGCGTCGGGGTTGTTGAACCGGAACATCAGCACCGCCACCGGCGTCAGCGCCAGCGCCGCGCCAGCCAGCAGCCCCGTCCGCGGCCCGCTGACCCGCGCCACCGCGGCGTACAGCAGCGCGACCGCGGCGACCGCCATCAACGCCTGCGGGATCAGCATGCTCGCGCTGCTGAACCCGAACAGCTGGCCCGAGAGTCCCATCACCCACTGCGACAGCGGCGGCTTGTCGACGGTGATGAAGTTGCGGGAATCCAGCGAACCGAACAGCAGCGCTTCCCAATTCGTCGCACCGGCCTGCGCGGCCGCCGCGTAGAACTGGTTGCCCATACCGTTGATGGTGATGTCCCACAGGTAGAGCACCGCGGTGCCTGCCAGCAGCACGACGAGGCCCACCCGGTTCCACGCGCTGGTGGAGATCCGAGCGGGCCGAGTCGGGATGGGTTCGGTGGACGGCGCCGTATCGAGGGCGTTGAACGTCGTTGTCACACCGCCCAGTGACGCATCGCTACCGTGGGCCGGCCTGTGAACCGCCCGAGAGACGGCTGCGGGTTGCTCGCAGCGCGTCCGACAGCGTCCATGCCGCCACGCCGAGCAGCGCAACGTCCTTGATCAGGAACCCGCCGGTCATCGACAACGCGGGAAACCCGCCCGCAGTCGCCTCGGTCACACCGGGCGTGGTGAACAGGAAGCTGATGGTTGCCACGAACAGCACGATCGCAAGCAGGCTGCCCAGGATCGACACGCCTGGCCACCACGGCTTGACGGCCAGCAGCGCCGCGGCTGCGAGTTCGAATACGCCCAGCAGTGCCGAGAACGTCGTCACCGAGAAGATGCCGTACAGCCAGTTCATCATCGGGCTCTCCGACACCAGCGGCACGATGCCGTTGGCCTCGTACTCCATGAACTTCAGCACACCGAACCACGCCAGCACCACGACGAGGCCATAGCGGGCAAGTGCGCCCGCGACGACGTCGATGGCGTTGACTGTCGACGGCTCCAGCTTCGGACGAATGACGGTGTGCGTGCTCATGTCGGCGCTCCCTTGGTCGGAATCGAACGGCTCGGAATCGAGCGGCTATGTCACTTCCGTGGCCAGTGGGCGCCGGTCCGTTACACGCTCAGCCGACGAGCCTGACGATCGATCCCATGGGGATGGGCAACCATCCCGGTCGGTGCCGGGCCTCGTAGCCCACCTCGTACACCGCCTTGTCCAGCTCGTAGGCGGCGAGGAGGTCGGGCTGACGCGCGGGATCTGTGCCGCCGCCCGCGGTGTAGCCCGCGGCGAACGAGGAGCAGTTTCGTTCCACCCATTCGCGGGCGCGGGCCGCCAGCTGCTTGTCCTGCCGTGGGTCTCCCCCGCGTTCGACGAGCCGTTGGTAGGCGGCGTACTCGTAGGACCGCAGCACGCCTGCCACGTCCCGCAGCGGCGAGTCGGGGCGGCGCCGTTCGTCCAGCGGCTGCCCGGGTTCGCCTTCGAAGTCGATCAGCAGCCAGCGCTCGGGGGTGCGCAGCACCTGCCCGAGGTGCAGATCGCCGTGCACCCGCTGGACCGTGATGGTTTCGTCGGCGAGCTTGCGGTACTGCTCCTCGATCGTCGTGACGTACTGCTCCAGCTCGGGAACCGCCCGCGCCACCGCGTGCAGCCGGTCGACCATGGTG
This sequence comes from uncultured Actinomycetota bacterium, assembly GCA_963849055.1. Classification (GTDB taxonomy): domain Bacteria; phylum Actinomycetota; class Actinomycetes; order Mycobacteriales; family Mycobacteriaceae; genus Mycobacterium. The sequence continues at coordinate 301,019 of CAWKFI010000003.1, read as the reverse complement.
TCCATCGGGAACGGCTCGTGGGAGGTGCCCAGCGTCTCGGCCAAGGTCCGGTGCACCGACGCGACCGCCTCGCCGAGCCGGTACGACTCACCCGCGAAGTCGCCGCCCACCTCGTCGGCGTACAGGTCGCCCTCGGCGAACAGGTCGCGCGTGCTGGCCAGCGCCATGTCCCAGCCCTCGGCGGCGTTGCCCGCGAACTCGGCCACCATGCCCAGTGCGTACGGCTCACCCTCGAGGACGGCCTCGTACGAGCCGAGCAGCTGGGCGACGTGCGGGTTGCCCGCGCGGGCCAGTTCACGGCCGAGCTCGATGTCGGGGTTCACTCCCGGTGTGACGCGACGGAACACCTTGAAGATCGCCGCGTCCTCGAACACCACGCTGGTATTGCTCTGCTCGGCGCTGGACACCCGCGGCGCCGCATCCATCGGCAGTTCCGCCTCCGGCTCTCTGATGAACCGCAGCGGGCCGACCGACGCCGACTGGTCGATCAGCGACAGCAGTTCCTTTGCTGCGCCAGGGTCATACAGCGCGTCGTACGCCGTCCGCTCACTTTGCTCGTCCACCACGGTGCCGATGGTCGCGACGACGTTGTACTCGTCGATCGGACCGGTGTCCCAGCGGATCGGGATCTGGTACCGCTCGGACGAACCGTCGGTGTAGTCCACGTCGAGCAGCACGACGTCGAGATCGTCACGCAACGAAACGACCTCACCGGGCCGGGCGTCCGCCAGGTCGCGGCTGCGCCCGGCGTACCAGCGTTGCGACGGCAACCATGTGGTCCATGGAAGGTGGGCCGGCGCGTTCATCGGATTTCCTCTGATTCTCTTAGGGGCTTCCTGAGCCGAAACCAGTAGAACCCATGTCCGGGCAGCGTGAGCATGTACGGCAGCTGGCCGATCGGGGGGAACTCGACGTGGCCGGTCATCTCGACGGGGGTGTACCCGTTCCACTGCTGCAAATTCAGCTCGATGGGCTGCGGAAACCGGGACAGGTTGTTGACGCACACCACGGCGTCCTCGTCACCGTTGCGCTCGAGTTCGCGCACGTAGGCAAGGACGGACGGATTCGAACCACCCAACTCGCGAAACGTGCCGACGGCGAACGCGTCGTGGCGGCGGCGGACGGCCAGCATCGTGCGCGTCCAGTTGAGCAGTGACGTCGAACTGTCGCGTTGCGCCTCGACGTTGACCGACTGATAGCCGTAGATCGGGTCCATGTTCGGCGGCAGGTAGAGCCTGCCCGGGTTGGCCGTCGAGAAGCCGGCGTTGCGGTCGGGCGTCCACTGCATGGGTGTCCGGACGCCGTCCCGGTCACCGAGCCAGATGATGTCGCCCATGCCGATCTCGTCGCCGTAGTACAGCACCGGCGAGCCGGGCAGCGACAGGAGCAGCGCGGTGAACAGTTCGATCTGGTTGCGGTCGTTCTCCAGCAGCGGCGCGAGCCGCCTGCGGATGCCGACGTTCGCCTTCATCCGCGGATCCTTGGCGTACTCGGCGTACATATAGTCGCGCTCTTCGTCGGAGACCATCTCCAGCGTCAACTCGTCGTGGTTGCGCAGGAAGATGCCCCAGTGCGCCATGTCGGGGATCGGCGGCGTCTGCGCCAGGATCTCCGAGATCGGGAACCGCGACTCGCGCCGGACCGCCATGAAGATGCGCGGCATCAGCGGGAAGTGGAACGCCATGTGGCATTCGTCGCCGCCGGTGGTCGGGTCGCCGAAGTACTCGACGACGTCGGCGGGCCACTGGTTGGCCTCGGCCAGCAGCACCCGCCCGGGGAACTCGTCGTCGATCACCTTGCGGCAGTGCTTCAGGAACGCGTGCGTCTCCGGCAGGTTCTCGCAGTTGGTGCCCTCACGCTCGAACAGGTACGGCACCGCGTCGAGGCGGAACCCGTCGATGCCCAGGTCGAGCCAGAAGCGCAGGACGTCGATCATGGCTTCCTGCACGGCCGGATTGTCGTAGTTGAGGTCGGGCTGATGGGAGAAGAACCGGTGCCAGTAGAACTGCTTGCGCACCGGGTCGTACGTCCAGTTGGACTCTTCGGTGTCGACGAAGATGATCCGGGCTCCCGTGTACTTGTCGCTGGTCTCGCTCCAGACGTAGAAGTCGCCGTACGGTCCGTCGGGGTCGCGGCGGGACTCCTGGAACCAGGCGTGTGAGTCCGAGGTGTGGTTCATCACCAGGTCGGTGATGACCCGGATGCCGCGCCGGTGCGCCGCGTCGAGCAGCGTGACGAAGTCGTCGACCGTGCCGAACTCCGGAAGCACCTTGTAGAAGTCGCGGATGTCGTAGCCGCCGTCGCGCAGCGGTGAATCGTAGAACGGCGGTAGCCAAAGACAGTCGACGCCAAGCCATTTCAGATAGTCGAGGCGATCGGTCAGGCCCCGCAGGTCACCGGCCCCGTCGGAGTTCGAGTCGTTGAAGGCGCGCACCAGCACCTCGTAGAAGACCGCGTGTTTGAACCAGGTGCGGTCTTCGGGCAACGTTCGCGCGTGTTCGTAGTCGTCGGAGGTGGGATGTTCCACGACACCGTCCTCGACGTGGCTGCCTTCCCCCGAATCGAGCTCGGCGGTTTCCGGGACACTTCTGCTTTGGTCCATACAGAGTTCAAACCTACCCACGTCGGGGCGGATTGAATCACCGCATTCTCGCGCAAACCTTCACCGCCGAGGCGTCCGGCGGTCCGCCCGATTCTTGGCAACGGTAGCGGTTGAATAAGCACCGGATAAGCGTTAACGTTTCGGCGTCCTGCGTCCGTCAGACTGGCACTCGCGCCATCACTGGCGAAGTGGAAACCCGAACGAGAATCGAGTGCACGTGGCTGATTCGACGCCGAATGATGGCGAAGCTCCAGTAATAGTTGGCCTGTCCGATGCGGCGATGCACATGTACGCCGCCGCGATCGAGGCGCTCCCCGACCCGAGCGACCCCGAATATGCCGGACGCGTCGGCGTCATCCTCGCCGGGCTCCGCAAACTCCAGGGCTCGCTGTCCGATGCGGCCGGTCGCAGCCGGGTCACGCCGACGGTGATCGTCGCGCTCAGTGACGTGCGCCGCCGCTACGACGAGCTGATGGAGACGGCGGCGAACGCGCCGGGCGCAACGCTCGGCCAGCGCCTGTACGTCGCGCGCGGCCGTGCCAAGTTGTCGACCAAGGAAGCGGGCAACGGCGTCGGCTTGCGCAGGGATCTCATCGAGGCCGTCGAGGCGGAGGAGGTCCCCACCGAGGACGAGTCGGCCCGGATCAAGGACCTCATCGCCGCGTTGGGCGGCTAGGGCCCAAAGGCTATCGCCGGCAATCCATTCGGAGCGGTCATGCCGCGACGGCGGTGTCCTCGGCCGGCAGGCTGCCCAGCTCGATCTGGCCGGCCACCTCGTCGCGCAGTGCGCTCGCCGCGGCGAGGTCGTCAGCGTATCTGGTGGCGAAGTGCTTGCCCTGCCGGTTGATCTGGACCGGCCAGCGTGCCACGCCCAGCAATCGCAGTACGAGCACGAGCGGCAGCACGATGAGTTCGAGCGCGAGTTCGGCGAGCGAGAGCACGACGAACAACACGATGGCCGCCGAGTACACCAGGAGCTTGCCGACGCCCAGCAGCACCCACACGATGCCGGCCAATGCGATGAGCAGCACCTTCAACACGAAATTCCGCGGCAGTTCGGAGTCGGCCGATTCATCAGCATCGGGTGCCGGTTCCGCCGGGTCGCCCGGCGAGTTGCTCAGCGTCTCGCGGAACGACAACATCCGGTGCCACGGGTACCACCGCCGCCGCACGTTCCACTGAATCCCCGCCGGGTCCACGACCTCTCGCGCCGCCATCGACGAAAGTTACCACCCCGGCAGCAAACGTCTACTGGAGGAAGCGGTCCGCGCCTGCGCGAAGGTAGCGGCCCGAGTTGGCCTGCCGGTAACCCAGCACGCCGCCGCTCGCGGTGATCGCCAGCAGTCCGGCGATGCCTGGCAGCGCGACGATGGCGATCTCCCCCGCTCGAGCCGTGCGCAGGGATTGCGTGAACCCCTGCCGGTACGCCGTGTTGACCATCGGCGTCGTCGTAGCGCGCGGGGTCACCTCGCCGGCCTGCACCGACCCCTGCGTGACGGAGCCACGCCCGGCCACGGCCCGCACGCCGGCCGTTCCGACGCCGAGCACCTGGGGTGACGCCGCGCCTGCGGGCACGGTCTCGGCGACGGGACGCGGCGGGCCGGGCCGCACCGCGGGAAACGCCATCGGCGCCTGCAGCACCGGCAGGTCGGCCACGTGCTCGAACATCGGCTGGACGCCGCCTGCGCCACTACCACCTCCCGAGGAGTCGACGACGGGCTCTTCCTCCATGGTCCGCAGGGTCGGCTTCGGCGGTGGCGGCGGGAACGGGTTGAACGGCGCGTAGGCCTCGGCCCACAGCGAATTCAGACTGGCGAAGGTGTCCTGTACCGACGAGAAGGCAGATTCCGGATTACTGAGATTGATCGAGAACGTCCGCTCGGTCGTCCAAGGAATCGTGAACAGGGGAACCGCGATGTGCGCCGCACCGATCCTGATCTCGGCACTGCTTCCCACCGACTGCCGCGCCGGTCGTTCCGGCTTCTTCTCGGGGATCTCGGGCTCGATCACGGGCACCTCGGGCTCGATCACCTCGGTGCCTGAGCCCTCCTCCGTCGGCTCGACGGGTGGATCGGGCTTCACTTCCGGCTCGAGCTCGGCCTCGGTTCGGTCCGGCGTCTTGCTGCCGGTCTTCGTGGTCGGCTCGCCTGGAGCCCTTCCGTTTCCGAAGATGCTGAGCGGTCGCTGCAGGGCCTCGCGCAGTTGACTGAGCGGATCGGTGGGAGCGACGGGCGTTGCCACTGCCGGTTGGGGTTCGCTGACGGTGCCCGTCTCGGTGCCGGTCCCCGGGTCGCCGGAGTTGCCAGAATCGTCAGGCTCGGCGCCCGCGATGCCCGCTACGGCACCACTCAAGACCAGCGACGCCGAAAGCGCGCCGATGAAGATCACCAAGCGTCTGACCGGGGTGGGCACGACCTCTCGTTTCTCGAAGGACCAGCGGCGAAAAGCGTTTAGCCGATTGTGACATAAGAAACGACGACTCTGTAAATGAATGGTTGCCCGAAAAGAATCCGATCACTCGGAAAAAAATGGTCGCCCGGTGCGCGTGTAGGGTGCCGGCGTGGCTTCCCGCGACCACGGTGACCCCGGTGACGCCCCCTCGGTCCCGCCCCCACTGCACCCTCCCGCCGACGCCGTGCGCCCATCGGCAGCCGAGGAAGCCCGCACCATCGCCGCGTCCACGAACGTCGGCACGCTCGCGTCGTTGACGGCCGACGGTGACCCGTGGGCGTCGTTCGTGACGTACGGGCTGCTGGGTGGCGCGCCGGTGCTGTGCGTGTCCAACCTCGCCGAGCACGGTCGCAACCTCGCAGGCGATCAGCGGGCCAGCCTGTCGGTCGTGGCGCCTGCGACCGAAGGCGACCCGCTCGCCAACGGGCGCATCACGCTGGCCGGCGTCGTCGCGAAGCCGTCAGGCGACGAGCACGTCGCAGCGCGGCAGGCGCATCTGGACGCCGTGCCCGCCGCTAAGTACTACGTCGACTACGCCGACTTCACGCTCTGGGTGCTGCGCGTGCAGCGGGTGCGGTGGGTCGGCGGCTACGGCCGGATGGACTCCGCGACCGCCGAGGATTACGCCGCGGCCCAGCCCGATCCGGTCAAGCCAAGCGCGGCAGGCGCCGTCGGGCACCTCAATGCCGACCACGCCGCGGCGCTCACTGCGATGGCCCGCACGCTCGGCGGCTACCCCGATACCCAGCACGCTACGTGCACCGGCGCCGACCGTTACGGGCTCGACCTACGGGTGACCACCGACCGCGGAGTGGCGTACACGCGGGTCGGCTACGCGGCACCGATCGACTCGATCGACGAATTGCGATCGGCCACAGTCGAATTGGCGCGCCGCGCGCGGCAGGACTGACCACTTCCCTGCCATCCGGCGCGGGCCGATACGATCGCCGTATGCCCGACCGCCCCGAATCCTGGCAAGCCGCCTTCGACTTGATCCGCACCCGCGGCCACGAGCGGCGTGAGGAGCCGTTCAAGCTCGTCAGTGGTCAGCTGAGCCACGACTACATCGACGGCAAGTACGCCGTCGACACCGGCGAGCGGTTGACGATCGTCAGCCGCGCCGTCGCGGACCTGGCCGCACGCTCGGGCATCGAGTACGACGCCGTCGGCGGGCTGACCATGGGTGCCGATCCGCTGGCCCACGGCGTCGCGATGGTGACGGGCAAGGCGTGGTTCTCGGTGCGCAAGGAGCAGAAGCAGCGCGGCAGGGAGCAGTGGATCGAGGGCACCCGGCTCGAACCCGGCACCCGCGTGCTGCTCGTCGACGACGTGATCAGCACCGGCGGTTCCACCGAGCTGGCACTCGAGCGGGTGACCGCCGTTGGTGCCGTCGTCACCGGCGTGATCCCGATGGTCGACCGTGGCGACGTCGCCGCCAAGCGCTTCGCCGCCCGCAACGTGCCGTTCGCGGCGCTGGTCACCTACAAGGACCTCGGCATCGATCCGGTTCAGGACGTCTGAGCCGGCACCACCAGAAGCGTCGTCGGCTCCACGCCGACGGTGACCGGCGAACCCGGTTCGAACGTGCGGGCCAACGCGCTCGGCAGCTGCGCGTCGATGACGGCGCCGTCGGGCAGCGCGACGTACACCCGCGAGATTGGCCCGAGGAACGCCACCGACTTGACCGTCGACGTGCCGCCGGGATCGGTCGTCACCGTGACCGACTCCGGCCGCACCAGCGCCGTGCCTGCACCCGAGGTGATCGAACCGGCCAGCGTCGGCACCGACGTGCCGAGCACGTGCGCGCGGCCCGAGGTCACCTCGGCGGGCACCTTGTTATTGAGTCCGACGAATTCGGCGACGAAAGGCGTTGCGGGGTCGGCATATACCTTCGCGGGCGGATCGAGTTGTTCGAGCCGGCCCTTGTTCATCACGCCTACCCGGTCGGCCACGGCCAAGGCCTCCTCCTGATCGTGCGTGACGAACAACGTCGTCGTCCCGACTTCCAGCTGCACCCGGCGGATCTCGTCGCGCAGCTGTGCGCGCACCTTGGCGTCGAGCGCCGAGAGCGGCTCGTCGAGCAGCAACACGCTGGGCTGGATGGCCAGCGCACGGGCCAACGCAACGCGCTGCTGCTGCCCGCCGGACAGCTCGACGGCGTACTTGTCCACGTGCTCCGAAAGGCCGACCAGCTCGAGCATCTCGCCGGCGCGTGCGGCGCGGTTGCTCTTCGCCTTGCCCCGCACCTTCAGCCCGAACTCGACGTTCTGGCGCGCCGTCAGATGCGGGAAGAGGCTGTAGGCCTGGAACACCATGCCCATGTCGCGCTTGTTCGCAGGCACCCGGGTGATGTCGCGACCGTTCACCGACACCGTCCCCGACGTCGCCTCGTCGAGGCCCGCCAGGATCCGCAGGGCGGTGGTCTTGCCGCACCCCGACGGGCCGAGCAGCGCGACGAACTCGCCGGGCTCCATGTGCAGGGTCAGGCCGTCGAGCGCCCGCACCGTGCCATAGACCCGGGTCAGGTCAGTCAGTTCGACCGCCACACTGGTGGTCATAGGGGGCGCCTCCGTCGTGAAACCAATGAAAGGGCAAGCAGCAGAACGAAACCGAACAGCAGCGTGGCCAACGATGCGGCCACCGAGGTCGGCCCGTCGCTCTTGCCGATCGCGACGATCTGCACCTGCAGCGTTTCGAAACCGGATAGCGAGGCGATGGTGTACTCGCCCAGCACCACCGCCACCGAGATGAACGCCGCCGACAGGATGCCCGACCAGATGTTCGGCACCACGACGCGCAGGATCGCCGTCGTCCACCCCGCACCCAGCGATCGGGCGGCCTCCGCCAGCGTCCGCAGGTCGATCGCGGACAGGGCGGCGTCGATCGCCCGGTAGGCGAACGGCAGCACGATGACCACGTAGACGAACGTCAGCGTCAGCGCTGACTCGCCGAGCAGGTAGGTCACCCACAGGTAGACGTTCCTCAGTCCGACGACGATCACCAACGCGGGGATCGTCAACGGCAACAGGCAGAGGAACTCCACGGCACCCTTGGCCCACGGCGCGCGCAACCGCACCCAGATCATGGTGGGCACCAACACGATCAGCATGCCCGTCACCGTCAGGACCGCGAGCGACAACGACGTGATGATCGCCTGATACAACGCGTCGTCGGCGAACAGGTTCGCCCATGCGGTCAGCGTGCGGCCGCCCTTGATCAGGTTGCGGGTGGAGAAGTCGGCCATGGCGTAGAGCGGAAAGAGGAAGAACGCCCCGAACAGCACCCACAGCCCCGCCCGCGCCACCCGCGTCGACGCCGAACCGTTCGGCTTCAACGCAGCCACCTGGAGGTACGTCGCATCAGCAGGTTGTAGGCCACCATCACCAGCGCGACCACGACGATCATCTCCAATGCCAGCGCGTAGGCGAAGCCGGCCTGACCGAGCACCACCTCGCTCGTCAGGGCCGATCGGATCAACAGCGGAAGGATGGGGCTGCCCTGGCTCACCAGCGCGGCCGCCGTCGCGTAGGCCGCAAAGGCGTTGGCGAACAACAGAAGTAGCGACGCCAGGAACGCCGGGGTGAGCAGCGGGATGCCCACCTCCCGCCAGTATTGCCACGTCGACGCACCGAGGCTGATCGCGGCCTCGCGCCACTGCGAGCGCAGACCTTCCAGCGCGGGCAGGAAGACGATCACCATCAGCGGGATCTGAAAGTAGGTGTACACCAGGATCAGACCCGGCAGCCCGTACAGCCAGCCCGAGCCCGCCAGGTTCGCACCGAGGTGGTCGGCCACCCACAGCGTCAGCACGCCGTTCAGTCCGATGGTGGCGAGGAACGCGAAAGCCAATGCCACACCGCCGAACTGGGCAAGCACACTGCACAGCGAGACCACGGTGCGCCGGATCAGCGACGTCGGTGGCCTGCTGACGATCAGCCACGCCAGCAGCGCACCGAACACCGCGCCCGCCACCGCGGTGCTACCCGACAGCAGCACGCTCTTGCTCAGCGCCGACAGCGCCGTCTCGGAGAACAGCGCCTCGATGCGGTCGAGCGAGAACCTGCCGTCGTCGATGAACGCGCTGACGATGACGGTGACGGTCGGGACGATCAGGAAGATGGCGACCAGAGCGAAGAACGGCAGCAGGGGTACGGCGTCCCGCAATCGGCGGAGCAGAATCAGCCGACCGCCTTCGCCCAGTTGGCCTCGAGGTACTTGGTCGCCGCCTGGTTCTGCTCGACGGAGACGAACGTCGCCGCCCCGTCGACCGGCGGCAGCTCCTTGTAGGCGGCCTGGTCGATGGTGCCCTTGGTGACCATCGTGTCGGCCCGCACGGGACGCGCGCCACCCTGCAGGTACAGGTTCTGGCCCTCATCGCTGTAGAGGAACTCCTGCCAGAGCCGGGCCGCCGCGGGATGCGGTGCGTCCTTGTTGATCGCCTGGTAGTAGTAGCCGGCCACCGCGGCGTTCGGCGGGATGACCACCTTCCACGACGGCAGCTTCTTGGTCTCGGCGACGTTGAGGTAGTCCCAGTCGATCACCACGGGGGTCTGGCCGGACTCGATGGTCGCGGGCGTCGGGTCGACCGGCAGGAAGTTGCCTGCCTCCTTGAGCTTGCGGAAGAACTCGACGCCGGGCGCGATGTCGTCGGGCGAGCCGCCCTGGGACACCGACACCATCATGACGCCGGAGAACGCGGCGCCTGCCTGCGTCGGGTCGCCGTTCAGCGCGACCTTGCCCTTGAACTCGGGCTTCAGCAGGTCGTTCACGCCGGTGACCGCGGGCACCTTCGACGAGTCGTACCCGATCGACATGTAGCCGCCGTAGTCGTTGACCCACTTGCCGTCGGGATCCTTGAAGCTGTCCGAGATGTCGCCGAAGGTCTCCACCTTGTACGGCGCGAACAGGGCCGTGTTGGCCAGCGCGACGGACTGACCGAGGTCGAACACGTCGGGCGCGGTGGACTTGCCCTTCTGCTGGTTGGCCGCGTTGATCTCGTCCTGGCTGGCGGCGTCGGGCTGCGCGGAGTTCACCTTGATGCCGTACTTGTCGCCGAACGCCTTGATGATCGCGCCGTAGTTGGCCCAGTCCGGCGGCAGCGCGATGACGTTGATCGCGCCCTCCTTCTTGGCGGCCTCGACCAGTTTGTCGATGCCGCCGAAGTCGCCCGCCGAGGTGGCCTCGCTCGCCTTGACGCCCGAGTCGGTGGTCGCGCCGCCGTTGTCCTTTTCCGGTGGCGCACAGGCGACGAGCCCTCCTGCGACGAGGAGGACCAGGGCGCTGGCGGTCGCGGCGAACCGAGAATTCTTCATGGGCGAACCTTCTAACGGGCGCAAGGCGCTGCGGTGGTGGAGGCGTGACGTAAACATGTCCGAACGGCTTCATCCGGGTGAACGAAGCCGACGTCGCGTGACCTTACCGCCGGGCTCCCGACGGCGCGGCGCGTTCAGGGCAGACACTTCCCGACATCCGCCGCGCCGCGCCGATATCCGCCCCACCGCACGTCTGCCCAGGTAGCCGCATAGCATCGGGGGGTGGCTGAAAGTGAAGCCTCGGGGGAATCGGACTACACCGGGGAATTCCGCCTGGACGATCCGGTCGACACCGACCGGTTGGCCATTCACCTGCCCGAGGCCGATCCAGAGGCCGAGACGGCCGGTGCCGGCTTCGACTACCTCTTCGACGACCCGGACTATGTCGACCCGGCCGACGACATCGTCTGGGAGGACGCACATCCGGTCGTACCCGAGCCGCTCTCGCCCGACGAGGACCGTTTCGACGCGTTCAACGCGAACACCTGGAACTTCAAGGCCCGCGCCGCTGCCGTGGTACCGCAGCCAAGGTGCCGTGACCGCAATCGTCGCGGTCGTGGTGGCCGTGGTCGCACTCGTCGTGTCGGTGGTGCTGCTCGCGGTCCGCGGCCCTGCAGGACACCGACGAAGCCCCTGCCACGGACCCGTCGTCCACCCCGACCACGGCGCGCGACCACCCCCGAGACCACAGCGCGCTGCCTCCCCCGCCGCCACCACCACCCGAGACCTCGGCCCCGCCGCCGGCGCCGCCACCGGTGTACAACCGGCCGCGCAGCGAGCCGCGGCCGAGCAAGCAACCCGAGATCGGCGTCACCCGCACGCCGATCACCCGCTCCCCGATCAGCGTCGCCCCGCAGCCTCGCCGAGCACCGATGACCGGATTCGACGGCGCAGGATTCGACGGGCAGGATTCGACGGCGCACGGGCGTTCGCGACGGCTCCGGTGGCCGTGCTCGCCACGGTCGGTCCCGACGGCGCCCCGCATGTCGTGCCGGTGGTGTTCGCGGTGGACGAGAACGCAGGGGGCGCAACGATCTACACGGCCGTCGACGCCAAGCGGAAGTCCACGCAACGGCTGCGGCGGCTGTCCAACATCGCCTCCAACCCGCGGGTGAGTTTGCTCGTCGACCACTACGACGAGGACTGGACGCAGTTGTGGTGGGTGCGCGCCGACGGACTCGCCGACATCCACGCCGCCGGCGAGGCGATGGCGATCGGATACGCGCTGCTCCGCCGCAAGTACACCCAGTACGAGCGGATCGCGCTCGACGGTCCGGTGGTGACCATCGAGGTGCAACGCTGGGCGTCCTGGCAGGCGTGACGTTGCTGACACTGCGGCGGCTGCGCGCTGCCGGTCACGCCGACCGACGCGTGGGCTAGCGCGGCCCCTAGATCAATTACTGCCATCCGTCGATCAATTTCTGCCACCGGAATTAAACCCCTGACCTGTTGGTTTGAACTGTCAGGCCGGGTCGGGGGATCCCTCGGGACGGTCGAGGAAGCATCCGAACCGCGTGTCCGGCACCACGGCTCGAGAGCGGATGAAGAGGAAGAAAGAAGTTGAAGCATGAAGAAGTTCGGATTTGCCACCGTCGTCGCTAGCGGTCTCGTATCGGCCGTCCTCGGGTTCGCAGCACCCGCCGACGCCGCGCCGAGCGGTCCGGGCAACGCACAAGACACCATCAGCCAGCTCGAGTCGCAGGGCTACAACGTGATCGTGAATCACGTCGGCAGCACCCCGATCGAGCAGGCCTCGGTCGTCGCCGTCCGTCCCGGACAGACCTACAGCCGTACCGACTCCGGCAACCCTGGAGACGACCTGTTGACCACGGTCACCGGCAAGACCGTGTACGTCGACGTGAAGTAACGCGCACCATCGAAGAGGGGCACCCGAAAGGGTGCCCCTCTTTCGTGTCTGCCGACCCTTGTGCCCTCTACCGGTTTGGGTGAAAGGTGGGATTGATCGGGGCAGAGGGGATGTCATGGCAGACAAGACGAACAATTCCCAGGGCAACGGAGCCGCGCCCGTCGCGGACAGTCCGGCCGCCATCCGCAACGTGGTGCTCGTCGGGCCATCCGGCGGCGGCAAGACCACCCTGGTCGAAGCCCTGCTGGTGGCCACCGGCGTGCTCACCCGGCCAGGATCCGTCGCCGACGGAACCACCGTGTGCGACTGCGACGAGGCGGAGATCGAGCAGCAGCGGTCGGTCGGCCTGGCGCTGGCGTCGCTGATGCACTCCGGCGTGAAGGTCAACCTGATCGACACCCCCGGCTACGCCGACTTCGTCGGTGAGCTGCGTGCCGGCCTGCGCGCCGCGGACTGCGCGCTGTTCGTGATCGCCGCCAACGAGGCCGTCGACGAGCCGACACGGTCGCTGTGGCTGGAGTGCAGCCGGGTCGGCATGCCGCGCGCGGTGGTGATCACGAAGCTCGACCATGCCCGCGCCGACTTCGACGCGCGGTGGCAGCCGCGCGGGACGCGTTCGGCGACAAGGTTCTTCCGCTGTTCGTGCCGCGCGCCTGAGGTCTGGTCGGGCTGTTGTCGCGCGTACTACGCTACGTCCGCGGCAAACGGACGCACCCATGAGCCGACCGGCGTACGCCGACCGTGGCGACCTGCGCGGCACCCTGATCGAGGGCATCATCGAGGAGTCCGAGGACGAGACGCTCATGGAGCGCTACCTCGGGGGCGAGGACGTCGAGACGTCGGTGCTGATCGACGACCTGGAGAAGGCCATCGCCAAGGCGTCGTTCTTTCCGGTGCTCCCGGTGTGCAGCAGCACCGGTGTCGGGACGCGTGAACTGCTGGACGTCATCGCCAACGGATTCCCCTCGCCCCCAGATCATCCGATGCCCGAGGTGTTCACCCCGTCCGGTGCCTCGCGGCGGTCACCGGCCTGCGATCCGGCTGGCCCACTGGTCGCCGAAGTGGTGAAGACGACGTCGGACCCGTACGTGGGCAGAGTCAGCCTGGTCCGGGTGTTCTCCGGCACGGTACGGCCCGACATGACGGTTCACGTGTCGGGCCATTTTTCGTCGTTCTTCGGTTTCGGGCACGTCGGATCCGGCTCCACGCCACTCGGATCACGACGAGGACGAACGGATCGGCGCGCTGTCGTTCCCGCTCGGCAAGCGGCAGCGCGCGGCGCCGTCGGTGGTGGCTGGCGACATCTGCGCGATCGGCAGGCTCAGCCGCGCCGAGACCGGCGATACGTTGTCGGACAAGGCCGAACCGGTCGTGCTCAAGCCGTGGACCATGCCGGAACCGTTGCTGCCCATCGCCGTGAGCCGCATGCCAAGACCGACGAGGACAAGTTGGCCGTCGGCCTGCAACGGCTCGCCGCCGAGGACCCGACGCTGCGCATCGACCAGAATCCCGAGACGCATCAGATCGTGCTGTGGTGCATGGGCGAGGCCCACGCCGGTGTCGTGCTCGACGCGCTGGCCAAGCGCTACGGCGTCTCCGTCGACACCGTCGACGTGCGCATCCCGCTGCGGGAGACGTTCGGCGGCAAGGCCAAGGGCCACGGCAGGCACGTCAAGCAGTCCGGCGGGCACGGCCAGTACGCGGTGTGCGACATCGAGGTCGAACCGCTGCCGCAGGGGTCCGGGTTCGAGTTCGTCGACAAGGTGGTCGGCGGCGCCGTTCCCCGCCAGTTCATCCCGAGCGTCGAGAAGGGCGTCCGCGCGCAGATGGAGAAGGGGGTCGGCGCCGGATATCCGATGGTCGACATCCGGGTGACGCTGTTCGACGGGAAGTCACACAGCGTCGACTCGTCGGACTTCGCGTTCCAGATGGCGGGCGCGCTGGCGCTGCGCGAGGCGGCCGCCGCCACGACCGTGAACCTGCTCGAGCCCGTCGACCTGGTCGCCGTGGTGATCCCGGATCACCTGGTCGGCGCGGTGATGAGTGACCTGGCCGGTCGGCGCGGCAGGGTGCTGGGTACCTCGCCGGGAGACGACGAGCGGACGGTCGTCAACGCCGAGATCCCCCAGGTCGAGCTCACCCGCTACGCGATCGACCTGCGCGCGCTGTCCCATGGCGCAGGCAACTTCACCCGCTCCTTCGCCCGGTACGAGCCCATGCCAGAATCAGCCGCCGCCAAGTTGAAGGTCGGCGCCTGAACGGACGGGACACCGACATGGCACTGCGCATCATCCAATGGGGTACCGGTGCCATCGGCAAGGAGGTGCTCGCCACCATCCTCGACGCCCGGTCCGGGCTCGAATTGGCCGGGGTCAGAGTGTATTCCGATGACAAGGACGGCGTCGACGCCGGCGTGTTGATCGGCCGCGACCCGGTCGGGGTCACCGCCACCACCGACGTCGACCGCATCCTGGCCATCGACGCCGACTGCGTGATCTACACGCCGCGCCTCACCGACCTCGACGAGGTCTGCGCCATCCTCGCCAGCGGCAAGAACGTCGTCACGACGGCATTCCTGTTCCACCCCGACCGCCTGCCCGCCGCCGATCGCGACCGCCTGCTGGCGGCGTGCCTCGCGGGCGGCGTCAGCGTGCACGGCAGCGGGCTGAATCCCGGGCAACCTCTCCGGCGCATTGCCGTTGGCGATGGCCGGCATGAGCCGCACCATCGACAAGCTGACGCTGCAGGAGCGCGCCGACTGGTCCGTCTACGACAGCACCGCGATCACGTTCGACAACATGCGCTTTGGCGCAGCCGGTCGACGAGATCAGCGTCACCGCAAACGAATTCCTCGCGTTCAACAGCTCCATCTTCACCGAGCAGGTGTGGCTGCTTGCCGACGCGCTGCACGCAGGCATCGACGAGGTGACCGCGACGGTCGAGGCGGTCGCCGCCGAACACGACCACGAGATCTTCGACCACGTGCTGCGCGCCGGCACCACCGCCGGCCAGCGGTGGAACTGGGTGGGACGCCGCGACGGTGTGCCGCTCGTCGAGATCGAGACGCTGTGGACCGTCGGCAACGAGTACCCGAAGCACTGGCCCAAGCCGCAGCACGGCTGGACGCTCACCATCGAGGGCGACCCGTCGATGCGCACCCACTTCCTGTCGCTGGCCAGCTTCGAACGCAACGCCACGATGCTCGAACACGTCAACTCGGCCAACGTGGCGACGGGGATGCAGGTGCTGAACGCCGTGCCCGCGGTGTGCGCGGCGGCGCCGGGGTTCGCGGCCACGCCGTCACTGGGCGCCGTTCGCAGCCTGATCGGCTTCGGCAATTCCTCCTAGCGCGGCCCTAGGGCGTTGTTCTTGCGGCTTCACACACCGCTCTCAGCAAATGGCGTTTTGGCTGCGTCGTCGTCTTTGCGCGGGCTAACATCGCGATTGACTGACAGTTGGCTACCAGGCTGACTGGCCGTTTGGCCTTGGGGGAAGGGGCCTTGGGGAAGGGGCCCTGATCGTGGGATACGCCAGGCACATAGGTCGGGTTGGCGCGTTGGCGGTGGCGCTGGGCGTGGGCTCGGCAATCGCAGGGGGGCCGGGCGTTGCGACGGCAGAACCGACGCCGCCGCCGGATGTGACGTCGACGGCTCAGACCGGCACGGAGCAGACCCCGGCAACGCGACCCGACGACGAGCCATCCGACGACGAGCCCTCGGCCGAAGGCCCGGATGGCGGATCCGACGCCACCGCGCTGCCGTCCACACCGTCGCAGCCAGAGTCCGGGACGGCATCCCGCGTCGAAGTGGCGCCGGGTGTGGTCGTGTCTCATTCGGGTGGGGCACAGACCTCGTCGGGCAGCACCGGCCTCGATCGGGCCGAGCGCGTCACCGGGCCCAAGAAGTCGAACAAGTCCAGACCGGACGCTGCGCCCTCTTCCAGCGCCGCTTCCACGCCCGAGTCGTCGTCTCGTCGTCCGTCCGACGGCGGTACGGCGTCGGTGACCGCCTTCTCGTCCCCGGCGAGTGCCTCACCCACCCCGTCGCCGACGACCCCAACGACATTGGCAGTGACGAAGGATGCCGCGGTGCTGGAGCCGTCGAGTGCTCAGCCGGTCCCCGCGCCGGCGACGGCGGTGCGGCTCGTCCTTGGTGCACTGGCCGCCGTGTTCGGAGCCAATGGCGGTGGTCCGATCACGCCGGCGTCGTCACCGGCCGCGTGGGTGCTGGCCGCTGCTGCCCGCCGCGAAATCGGCACCGCTGAGGAAGACGGCGCCCTCGTGCGAACGACCGCTGCCACTGCCACCCTGGCCGTTGCCCCCAACGCGGCGCCGGTCGATCCGGTTGCCACGGTCGGCACGCCGAACGCTTCGACGGGCGTGGTCACCGGAACCGTCAAGGCCACCGATCCAAACGGGGACACCCTGACCTACACCGCCCCTGCCAGCACCACGAAGGGGTCGATCAGCATCACCAGTGCCGGGGCGTTCACCTACACCCCGACTGCCGCCGCCCGCCACGCCGCCGCCGCGGTCAACGCCCCCGCCGCGGCCAAGCAGGACACCTTCACCGTCACCATCAAGGACGGCTACGGCGCCACCGTCACCAAGGCCGTCACCGTCACGGTGCTCGGTAAGAACGCCGCACCCACCGGATACGCCAACGTCGGCTGGCCCGATGGCACCACCGGCGCGATCAGCGGCTACGTCTCCGCAGGTGACGCAGACTACGACCCGCTGAGCTACTCGGCGGCCAACACCACCAAGGGCACCGTCACGGTCACCAGCGCCGGCGGTTTCACGTATACCCCGACCGTCGCCGCCCGCCACGCTGCCGCCGCGGTCAACGCCCCCGCCGCCGCCAAACAGGACACCTTCACCATCGCGGTAAAGGACGGCTACGGCGGCATCACCAACGTCAACGTCACCGTCACCATCGTCGCCAAGAACACCGCACCCACCAACCCAACCGCCACCGTCGGCACCCCGAACGCCTCGACGGGAGTCGTCACGGGAACCGTCGGCGCCACCGACGCGGACGGGGACGCGTTCGCGTTCACCACCCCGGCCACCACGACGAAGGGCGCGGTGAGCATCACCAACACCGGGGCGTTCACCTACACCCCGACCGCCGCCGCCCGCCACGCCGCGGGCGCGGTCAACGCCACCGCGGCCGCGAAGCAGGACACGTTCACCGTCACGATCAGCGACGGCTACGGCGGCACCGTCACCAAGGCCGTCACCGTCACGGTCCTCGGCAAGGCCAACGTCGCACCGGCGGATCCCACTGTCACGGTCGGCACCCCGAACGCCTCGACGGGAGTGGTCACCGGAACCGTCAAGACCACCGACCCCGATGGCGACGCCCTGACCGTACTCGACCGCCAATACCACCAAGGGCACCGTCACGGTCACCGGCGCTGGGGCGTTCACCTACACCCCGACCGCCGCCGCCCGCCACGCCGCGGCCGCGGTCAACGCGCCCGCCGCGGCCCAACAGGACACCTTCACCGTCACCATCAAGGACGGCTACGGCGCCATCGTCACCAAGGCTGTCACGGTCACGGTGCTCGGCAAGAACACCGCACCCACCGGATACGCCAACCTCGGCTGGCCCGACGGCACCACCGGCGTCGATCACCGGCTACATCTCCGCAGGCGACGCCGACTACGACCCGCTGAGCTTCTCGACGGCCAACACCACCAAGGGCACCGTCACCGTCACCAGCGCCGGCGGTTTCACCTATACCCCGACCGCCGCCGCCCGCCACGCTGCCGCCGCGGTCAACGCCCCCGCCGCCGCCAAACAGGACACCTTCACCATCGCGGTCAAGGACGGCTACGGCGGCATCGCCAACATCAACGTCACCGTGACCATCGTCGCCAAGAACGCCGCACCCACCAACGCAGCCGGCACCGTCACGAACACCAACCTCAGAACCGGCGTCGCGACGGGTGCCATCACGGTCACCGACCCCGACGACAGCACCTTCACCTATACGCCGAGCACGTCCCCGAAGGGGTCGCTCGCGGTCGGACCGAACGGGTCGTTCACCTACACCCCGACGCTCGCCGCCCGGCAGGCCGCGACCCTCCCGAACGCGACCACCGCGACCAAGACCGCGACCTTCAACATCACCGTGGACGACGGTCACGGCGGCCGAGCCACTGCCGTCCTCAACGTCACGATCACCCCGATCGGCGCGAACAGTCCCATCACCAACGTGAATACCACGGTGGGCCAACCCAATTCGGCCATCGGCGTGGTCAAGGGATCCGTCAGCGCCGTCGACCCCGAGGGTGACGCCCTCACCTACACGCTCACGAGTGGGCCCAGCAAGGGCAGCGTGACCGTCGACGCCGCAACTGGGGCATTCACCTACACCCCCACTTCGCAAGCACGCTACGACGCGACCGTCCGGACCGCCCAAGTCGTCGACTCGTTCACCGTCACCGTGAGCGACGCGTTCGGCGCGTCGGTTTCCGTGCCGGTGTCTGAGGTTCCCGTGGCCCCGTACTCGGCCAGCGCGATCGACCAGCGCCCGACGTCGGTCGGCGTCTCCGACCCGTACCTGTTCTACGCCACGCAGGCAGAGACCGACGAGATCCTGAACCGGCTGCAAGCGGCGGGCATCGACACCGTTCGCATCCAGGTCCCATGGGCGTGGGTCGAGACGGCCGACGACACCTATGACTGGTCGAGAATCGACCGGATCGTGGATTCCGCGGAGGCCAGGAACATGACCATCCTGGCCACCTTGAACCACACCCCGCAATGGGCGGTCACTCCGGGTCAACCCGCCCTCGAGCGGGGTGCCTGCCGATTCGCAGAAGTTCGCCGACTTCGCGGGCGACGTCGCCACCCGCTACGCCGGCAGGATCTCTGCATACGAGATCTGGAACGAACCCAACGCGCGCTTCTTCTGGAGTCCGGAGCCGAACGCCGCGCAATACACCGCCCTGCTGAAGGCCGCCTACCCCGCGATCAAGGCAGCCGACCCCAATGCCACCGTGCTCGCCGGTTCGGTGGGCTTCATCGAGGACCGCCCTGGCGAGACCATCGACGCCGTGCGCTTCATCAGGGACATGTACGCCAACGGCGCCGCGGGCTACTTCGATGCGCTGGCGTTTCACCCCTACCACTACTCGTCACCGTTCTCGGTCGACGACCCCGCGCAGATCTACCCGCGGGCAGAGGCCGACCAGATTCACCAGCTGATGGTCGCCAACGGTGATGGCGCGAAGCTGATCTGGGCCACCGAATACGGGCAGCCGGTGGCCGTCGGCGGAGAGGACCGGCAGGCCGAATACCTCGCCGACTTCTTGCGCAACTGGCGTGAGATCAGTTACGCCGGACCGGCTTACCTCTTCACGACCCGCGACGGCACCTACACCGATCCCGTGGAGAACTCGTTCGGCCTCTACAACTCCGACTGGTCACCGAAGCCGGCGCTCGGCGCCGTCGAAGAGGTCATCGACGAGAACGACGCCTTCGACGAGCGAAACCTCTAGCCGCCGCCGCCCTCTAGCGATTTGTGCACCCGCGGTAGCGGTGAGTGGCTGTTGCGGTTTGTGACCGCTGGTCGTTGATGGGTGTCTTGCGGGTTGTCAGGGTGATATCGGGTGGTTACCCGGCGGTGGCGTGGTGCAGGCGGGTGATGTTGAGGGCTGCGGCGGCGAGGTGGAGTTCGGCGGTGACGGCTGCGAGTCCCCGTCGAGCGTAGCGGCGTAGACCGATGCGGTCTTTGAGGTGTCCGATGACGGGTTCTACGGTCGCTGAACGGCGTTTGTATCGCCGTGCCTGCTCGGGGTCTCGCAGTGTGTGGCGCATCGCCTCGGTCGGTGACAGGTCCGGCGGTGGCGGACCTTGGCTGGGGTGATGTTTGGCGTTGTGATGGACCTCTCGGCCTCGACCGGGTGCGATGAGCCGGTCGGGGCCGGGGCTGGTGAGGTTGTCTTCGGTGAAGTAGCCGTTGTCGGCCAGTACCAGCCCGATCGTCTTGCCCAGCGCAGTGATCTGGGTCGTTG
This sequence comes from uncultured Actinomycetota bacterium, assembly GCA_963849055.1. Taxonomy (GTDB): domain Bacteria; phylum Actinomycetota; class Actinomycetes; order Mycobacteriales; family Mycobacteriaceae; genus Mycobacterium. Next base: position 280,761 of record CAWKFI010000003.1, on the reverse strand, counting down.
CCGCGGTCAAAGCCGGTGTCCAACAATGCAGATCGTTCGCGTCTTGGGAGACGTGCACCGCGATGACGAAATGGTCATCCGAACACGCGATCTGGCTGTTGTAGCCCTGCACCGATCCACCCCCGGAGCCTTGGACCATCAACCGGGCCTCGGGATCGGTCAGATTCACCAGTGGTCCCCCGGCGGGACCGCGTCGTGCCAAGTCATGGGCGCGTCTGCGTGCCGCTGAACCTCGACGGTCCACCCCGCCAGCCTGCTCCTGCTGGGCACGATGCAGCCCGGCTTCGGACTTTCTGATGTTTCTCCGAATAGCGCTGCGTTGCTGTGCTTCTGCAGTCCCACGCACGCCGATCAGCGGGGCCAAACGTTGCTGCTCCCGGGCGATCCTGGCCTGCCACAGGCCGACTGGATCCATCCCCGCCGGCGGTGTACCCAACAGGGTTTCACCGGTCTGGATCCGCTGCAGGTACCGCTCTTGGGCGGCCTGATCGGCGGCGTCCTCGGCAGCACGAGCAGCGTCTTGACGCGCGATCTCGGCCATCGCCTTCTTGATCGCGGCCGCCCGCCCGGCACGGGTGCCCAGCTCGGCCGGCGGTCGCGCCTCGGCACCGGCGGCTTCTTCGGCCGCGTCCTCGGCGGCGTCGACGGCCGCGGCCTCGGCGACTGTGGCCTCGGCGATGCGGTCAGCCTGCTCGCGCACCCACTGTTGTGAGCGGTTCGCCGACCTCGAGGCGTTCGCCGCGACTTTGGTGCCGTCGATCGCGATCACCCCGACCTGGACCATTCCGGCTTGCGCGCACAATCGCAGCACCTGGGCGAACACCCCGACGAACACCTCGTCATGCGCCGCGCGGAACCGGGCGATCGTGGTGTGATCCGGTGCATCCTGAGCACACAGCACCCGATAGGCGACATGGTCGGCGCACAGTCGTTCAATACGGCGTGAGGACCGCTGCCCGGTCGCATAGGCATAGATCAGCAACGCCAACAGCATGTCGGGGTCATAGCCAGCCCGCCCGACACCACCAGTGCGACGGTCTACGTGCAACGCCGAGGTATCAAGCTGCTCGACCACATCGAGCACGAACCACACCAGGTGATCACCGGCCAGCCAATCAGCCATATTCGGCGCCAGCAGAAACTCCTGATCACGCACTACCGGACGATAACCTCTAGCCACCAACGGATTGTCCACGAGCCACGAACCCAGCGATAAATCCGACACGCCATTACGCAACAGCCACTGAACGCAACTGCGGGTGCACAAATCGCAACGTCAGAGGAGGCCGAGCAGCTCCAAGTCGGTGACGTACTTGACGATCACCTGCGATGAGATATGCGGAATGTCCTTGTCCGGACCGATCTTCGCGTCCTGCACCGCCGCCCGGAACCGGTCCGTCGGCGCCATCGAGCCGTTGAGCGGGTGCTCCGGCTTCTGGTAGTTGTGCAGCAGCGGCAGCAGCGACGCGGCGCGCTGCTTCTCGGGCAGTGCCCGCAGCGTGGTCTCGAACCGCTGCAACCAGGAGCCGTAGTCGTCGACGCGACGGATCGGATAGCCCGCATCGATGAGCCAGTCCACGAACTCGTCCATGCCGATGCCGTCGTCGTACGGGTTCATCACGTGGTAGGTCTCGAACCCCTGGATGACGTTGGCGCCCAGCGTCGAGATCGCGTCGGCGATGAACTCCACCGGCAACCCGTCGTAGTGCGCGCGCTGCCGGTTGCCCTCGGCATCGAGCTCGTAGAACGACTGCGGCGCAACGCCCGTCGCGACGAGGCGAGAGCATCATGCGGGTGAACATGTCGGGCAGGTTGAGCTGCCCGGCGTAGGTGGTGTCGGCCAGGATCATGTCGCAACGGAACACCGAGACGGGCAGGCCGAACTGCTCGTTGGCCTCGCGCAGGAGCACCTCGCCGCCCCACTTGCTGTTGCCGTAGCCGTTGGCGTAGCTGTCGTCGACGTTGCGGGTCGCGCTGACCACGCGGACGTCGGCGTCCTCGGTGTTGGCGGCCGGGTCCATCCCCGCGCCGACGGCCATCGTGGACACGTAGACGAACGGCTTGATCTTCGTCGTGAGTGCGATGCGGATGAGCTCCGCGGTGCCGAGCACGTTCGGTCCGAACAGTTGGCTGTAGGGCAGCACGTGGTTGACCAGGGCGGCGGGGTCGACGATCAGGTCGACGGTGTCGGCCAGGCGCTGCCACGTCGCGTCGTCGAGGCCGAGGTTGGCCTCACCCTTGTCGCCGGCGAACACCTCGAGGTGATCGGCGGCCAGAGTCCGATAGTGCTCCAACAACTTGGGATCTCCGCTGTCGAACGTCGCATCGAGGCGGGCACGGGCGGCGGCGTCGTCCTTGGCGCGGACCAGGCAGATCACCTTGCCGTCGACCAGGTCCATCCGCTCCAGCCACTCCAGGGCCAGGTAGCGGCCGAGGAATCCGGTTGCGCCGGTGAGCAATACGGTGCGAATCTCCTTGGCCGGGCCAGGCAACGACGCCGCGGCGGAAAGCGTCTCCGAGTCGAAGAACTTGTCCAGCGTCAGATCGCGGGCGTGTACCTCGGTGGCATCACGGCCGTGCACGGCCGCGTAGGTGGGCCGCTTCGACCCGCCAGCGCGCTCGGCCTCGACGTAGGCGGCGATCGACGCCAGATCACTTGCCGGACTGACGATCACGCCGACGGGCACGTCCACGCCGAAGATCTCGTGCAGCAGGTTGGCGAACGTCAACGCCGACAAGGAGTCTCCGCCGAGATCGGTGAACTGGGCGTCGCCGCGCACGTCTGACGCGGCGGCGCCGAGCAGCGCACTCGCGGCGCGGCTGACGGTCTCCAGCACCGGCCGGTCCGCGCCGCTCTGCCGCAGCGCCCGCAACTCGCCGGCCTGGCTGTCGGCGAGATCGACGTAGAGCTGCTCGAGCTGCGGGCCGTAGCGCTCCTTCAGCCGCGGCCACGCCAGCTTGCGGATGCCGGTGAGCAGACCGTTCTCGAGCGTGAAAGGCGTTGTCTCGATGATGAAGTCGCGTGGGATCTCGTAGGACTGCAGTCCTGCCGCGCGGGCGGCCTCCTTCAGCGACGCGTTGATGGCGGCCTTGAGTTCGTCGGCGCCGTATCGGGACAGGGCGTCCTCGGTCGGCACCACGACGGCCAACAGGTACGGCCTTGCGCTGTTGCCGTAGACGAAGATCTGGCGAATCAGCGGGCTGTCGCCGAACGCGGCCTCCAGCTTGGAGACGGTGACGAACTCGCCCTGCGAGAGCTTGAGCACGTTGTTGCGCCGGTCCAGGTATTGCAGCCGGTCGGGGCCGAGCTCGGCGACGACGTCACCGGTGCGGTAGTAGCCGTTGGCGTCGAACACCTCGGCAGTGACCTCGGGCCGCTTGTAGTACCCGGGGAACAGCTGGTCGGACTTGACCAGCAGCTCGCCGCGCGGGTGCGGGACGTCGGTGCCGAAGTAGCCCAGATCGGGCACGTCGACCAGCTTGTAGTCGATCACCGGTGGCCGGCGGATCTGCCCGTCGACGAACACCGCGCCCGCCTCGGTGGAGCCGTAGCCCTCGATCACGTGCATGTCGAGGAACTCCTCGACCCACGCCTTCAACTCCGGGGAGATCGGCGCGGAGCCGGTGATCGCGGTGACGTACCGGCCACCGAGCAGGCTCTGCCGCAGCTCCTCGGCGCGTCGCGCCCCGGTCGGTCTGGCTGACGTACTCCTGGTAGAGCATGTCCCAGATCCGCGGCACGAAGTTCAGCTGCGTCGGCCGGGCCAGCGCCAGGTCCTCGAGGAACGTGGACAGGTCGCTGCGGGCGGCGAAGTAGACGGTGCCGCCTGCGGCCAGCGAGCCGTACAGGATGCCGCGGCCCATCACGTGGCTCATCGGCAGGAAGCTCAGCGTGATCGCCGGCAGCACACCCTGGTTGTCGTCCCAGCCTGCATTCGCGGCCGACTTCCACATGTTCGCGACCTTGCCCTCGGGGTACATCGCGCCCTTGGGGGCACCGGTGCTGCCGGACGTGTAGATCAGCAACGCCAGCGGATCGTCACCGTCGGCCGTCACTCCCTCGAACGGCACCGACCGGCCGCGCGCGAGCACGTCGGCCAGTGTCTCGACGATCACGCCGCTGCCGTCGAGGGCCGCCTTGGCCGCCTCGAGGGCGTCGCGCTGGTCGTCGACCTCGGGCTGGAAGTCGAACACCACCAACCGTTCTGGCGCGGGCCCAGAGGTGATCAGCTCGACGGCATCGTCGACGTAGTCGATGCTCGACGCGATCAGCACCGGCTCGGTCTCGGCGATGATCGGCCGCAGCTGAGCCTGGGGCGCGCTGGTCTGCAACGGCACGGACACCGCGCCGAGCTGCGTCAGGGCGGTGTCGACGACGGTGTAGTCGACGCTGGTGAACCCGAGGATGGCGACCCGGTCACCGGGCCGGACCGGTGCGTCGTGCAGGGCGGCGCCGAAGGCCTGGACGCGCTCCCACAGCTGGCCGTAGCTGACGGTGTCGAAGCGCGGCAGCAGCTCGGGCCGTGGTGCGGCCGGTGCCGTCGGTGACGTACTCGACGGCGCGCTGGCCGAGGGCCGGCCGGTCGGCGTAGCCCTGCAGCACGGTGCGGACGACGTCGGGCAGGCGCAGCCCGGGCTGGTCGGCGGCCGTGCTGATGGCGTAGTCGGGCTTGGCGGCGGCGAATTGCTCGTCGTGGGCGTACAGGTCGGCGATGCGGCGCTCGAGGCGCGCTTCGCGGGTTTGGATCGACATGAAAATCCTCTACGAAATTCGCGGAAAGTTGGTCTTGGTGGGCCTCGCTGCCCGACCATCCGACACAACGTTAGCAAAACTAAAGATATGCCCCAAATGTCTGACCTGGGAGTTTCCTGTGACGGGAACAACTCCGGCGCTCGGTCGTTATACTGGCTAAGTAACTTCTGAGAGGTGGAGCATGACGAGGACCAACGACGACAGCTGGAATCTGGCGACCAGCGTAGGGGCCACGGCGACCATGGTGGCGGCGGCAAGGGCCATCGCCACCAATGCCGATGCGATCGACGATCCCTTCGCCGAGCCATTGGTGCGCGCGGTCGGTGTGGACTTTCTCACCCGCTGGGCCACCGGCCAGCTGACGGGCGAGGATCTCGACGTCGAGGGCTCGTCGTGGGGCCTGCAGCAGATGCCCGTCGCGATGGCGGCGCGCACGCGGTACTTCGACAAGTTCTTCGCCGACGCCGCCGCCGCTGGCATCCGCCAAGCCGTGATCCTCGCGTCGGGCCTCGACTCCCGCGCCTACCGGCTGGACTGGCCTTCGGGCATGACGGTGTTCGAAATCGATCAGCCCGACGTCATCGAGTTCAAGACGACGACGCTGGCCGGCCTCGGCGCTGAGCCCAAGGCCGACCTGCGCACGGTTGCGATCGACCTGCGCGACGACTGGCCCACGGCGTTGCGGGCCGCGGGCTTCGACGCAGGCGCACCGTCGGCGTGGATCGCCGAGGGCCTGCTCGGCTATCTGCCGCCCGACGCCCAGGATCGACTCTTGGACGCCGTCACCGCGCTCAGCGCGCCCGGCAGCCGGATGGGCACAGAGGCCGTTCCCAACACCGCGGACTTCGACTCCGAGGAGGCCAGGGAGAAGATGCGGGAGGCGACGGCCAAGTGGCGCGACCACGGCTTCGAACTCGACTTCTCCGAGCTGGGGTTCGACGGCGAGCGCAACGACGTCGGCGAGTACCTGGACGCGAGGGGCTGGCGATCGGTCGGCACGCCGATGAGTGAACTGTTGGCCACCAACGGCTTTCCGGCGATTACGCAACCCGACGACGAGGACGAGCGGATGACGATGAACGGCGTCACCTACTTCACCTCGACACTGGGCTGACTCACGCCGCGCGGCGCGCGGCCTTCATCTCGATCTCGGCCTCGTAGGCGCCTTCGTCGCGGCCGAGCGCGACGGTGGCCGCCGTCATCGCCGCGATGGCGACGGTCAGCGCGATGGCCTCGTACCGGCCGGCTTCGAGTTCCTCGCCGAGGAGGATGGCGCCGAGGAACACCGCGACGACGGGCTCGAGGACCAACATCGTCGGCACCGACGTCTGCAGCGCGCCGGCGTGGAATGCGGACTGCTGCAACAGCGTCGCCAGCACGCCGAGCAGGACGAGCGCGTACGGGGCCGGGGTGGCCAGCAGGCTCAGGGCCCCGCGCTCGTCGAACAGGTGCATGACGACCTTCGTCAGGACCGCGACGGAGCCGAACAGCACGCCGACGGCGACCGCGAGCAGTACCGCGCGCTGCCAGCCGCCGATCTTCACCGCCGCCACGATGGCGCCCACGATGATCACGCCGCAGACCACGGCGACGATCGTCGAGACGGGGACCGTCGCCGGCCGCTCCTGCGGACCGGGCCTGGCGAGGAGCACGAACACCGCCAGCGACGCGGTCAGCAGGCCGGCCCACACCCATTCGCCGCGGGTGACGCGGCGGCCGGCCAACCGGGCGCTCATCGGCAGCGCGAACAGCAGCGCCGACACCAGCAGCGGCTGGACGAGGATCAGGGAACCCTTGATCAGGGCGAGCGCCTGGAAGACGTACCCGAGCACGGCCGCCACGGTGCCCGCCCACCACAGCGGGCGCCGCAGCAGCGTCGTGAACATGACCGCGCTGACGCCCTGCTCGGCCGGCACGTCGATGGTTGCGCGCTGGCGAACGACGATGCCGATCGCCATGAACACCGCCGCGCACAACGCTAGGAGGACGACGAGCCCCTGGGCCACCAACGTCCTCGACATCCCTTCATCGGCGCGCGACAGGCCGAGCTGGTACCTGTCGCCTCCACCGTAGAGGTGTCGTCAGCTCGCTTCGACTCGAGTGTCCTGCGCAGCCGCGGGCGAGCCGTCGGCCTCCGCGGTCCGATCGATCTTGTCGGTCACCTTGGCCACGGCGTCGTCGACCCGGGTGACCGCCGCGTCACAGAGGTCGCGGACCTTGCCCCCGGCGGTGTCGACGTCGTCGGCCGCACTGAGCAGATAGGCCCTGACATTGATCCGCAGCCGCTCCCCCGCGGTGCGTAGTCGGTCGCGCAACCGGTCGTCGACCTCGACGGTGACGTAGGGCAGTAGTTTGATCCGCATATCGGCAACCCCCATCGTGACGGATGCCGACCAGCGTAGCGCTCAGACGAGGTCGGCGATGGCCGCGGCCGTCTGCAGGTCCTCGTAGGCCGCCGAATAGCGTTGCGCGAGAGCCAGAGCGATGTCGGGGCGCTGCCACAGTTCGCCCGCGCTGGCGGTGCACAGCCACAGCGTCAGGCCGTGGGCCACCGACGCGCGGTAGCGCAGCCAGACCTCGTCCGGCGACGGCAGCTCGTCGGCGGGCAAGCCCAGGGCGTCGCGGTACTCCTCCAGCAGCGCCCGCTCGCTGCGGCGGCGATCCTCGGTGGTCAGGGCGCCCTGCAGGAAGTAGCCGAGGTCCAGCGCGAAGTTGCCGCGCCGCGCCACCTGCCAGTCGAGGAACCCGACGTCGCCGTCGGGCAGCAGATAGGTGTTGCCGATGTGCGCATCGCCGTGCAGCAGCGTGGGCGGGCCGACGGTCAGCGTGCGGATGTAGGGCTTCCAGACGTCCTCGATCAGGCCGTCGATGGTCAGCGCGTGCACCGAGGCCGGGCGCGTCCTCGCCGAGCCGTTCCAGCGCCGCGGGCAGCGGCGCGTACTGCATGCCGTCCCACGGCACGAACGGCTCCAGCCAGTCCAGCTCGGGCCGCTCGACGCGCGCGCCCCAGAACTGCGCCGTGCATCCGGGCCAGCGCCGCGCACGCCGTTGGCGGCCTGTTCGACGGTCAGCGGCCGGGTGGCGTCGCGCGGGTCGGCATCGCGGGCGGTGAGGTCCTCCATCACCAGCAGGAAGTCTTCGTCGGCCTCGTCGATCGGGGCGGCGTAGACCAGCGGATGCTCCAGCGGCAGATCGACATTCGAGTTGAACAGCCGCGGCTCGTGGAGCAGCCCGCTGGTCATCTTGATCATCGCCTTGTGGTCGGGGTCGACGGCCTTGACGAAGACGGTGGCCGGACCCGACCCCGACGAGTAGCTCAGCGCGAGCCGCGCCCGCCGGTTGGTGCCGTCGTCGCGCATGTCGACGCGCACCTCGCCGACGACGGCGTCGGGGTGCACGCGCGCCAGCGCGGCGGTCATCCACTCCGGGGTGATCTCCGCCCAGTCGCTTCGGGACCGTCAGGCTCGGCGGTCATCGGATGAACGCCGGCATGCTGTCCCAGCCACGCACGGTCGACGTCGGCGACAGCGCGGCGTTGGCCATGTCGACGTCCCACTCCGGGAAGCGCTTCAGGATCTCCTCCAACGCGATGCGGCCCTCCAGGCGGGCCAGCGCCGAGCCGAGGCAGAAGTGCGTGCCGACGCTGAACGCCAGGTGCTGGCGCTGTTCGCGGTGGATGTCGAAGACCTCGCCGTCGGGCGGGAACTGGCGGTGGTCGCGCACCGCGGCGCCGATCAGCATCATCATGACGCTGCCCTGCGGGCACCGTCTGGCCGTAGAACTCGACGTCCCGGGTGACGTAGCGAGCCACGTGTGGCGCGGGCGGCTCGAACCGCAGCAGCTCCTCGATGGCCTGCGGGATCAGCGCCGGGTTCTCGACCAGCTCGCGGCGCTGGTCGGGATGCTCGGCGAGAACCTTTCCGGCCCAACCGATCAGGCGGGTGGTGGTCTCGTTGCCCGCGCCCGCGACCACGTTGATGTAGATCAGCAGTTCCTCGCGGGTCAGCTGGCGGGTGACCCCGTGCTCGTCGACGAAGCTCGACGTTGAGCAGTTCGGTCATGATGTCGTCGGACGGGTTGTCGGCGCGCCAGTCGATGTAGGCCTCGAAGATCGTCGCCGGTGACCAGGCCTTCCTCGGCGGCCTTCATGGGCTTGCCCGCCTCGGTGCGCAGCTGCTCGTTGGCGTGGTCGCGGATCATCTCCTGGTCGCCCTCGGGGATGCCGAGCAGCGCGCTGATCACCTTCATCGGCATCGTCGCGCCGAGATCGGTGACGAAGTCGAACCTCCCGGTGCCGACCAAGGGGTCCAGGCTCTCCGCGCAGTAGTCGCGGATCTTGGGTTCCAGTGCGTTGATCTTGCGGGGCGTGAACATCCGCGACAGCAGCTTGCGGTGGATGTCGTGAATCGGCGGGTCCTCGAAGATCAATGCGCCCGACGGAATTTCGATGTTCGCCTTGATCAGCTCGATGATCGCGCCGCGCGCCGAGCTGAACGTCCGTGGTCGATGAGCGCCCGGTTGACGTCCGCGAAGCGACTCAGTGCCTAGAAGTCGTACTGCTCGTTGTAGTAGATCGGCGCTTCTTCGCGTAGCCGTGCGAAGGTCGGATACGGATCCGCGTTGATCTCGACGTCGTAAGGGTCGAAGTACACGTCACTGGTGGTTTCGAGCGTCACGACGTCCGCCTCTCTGAGGACCGCAGCATTACTTACCCGCGTAAGTTACCCCGCTGAGCGTTCGCTCGGCAAGGTCGGGACGATTTCAGGTGGAGTCGCGCTGAATCAGCGTCGCCACGTTCTCGCTGCTGGGCTCGTGCACCGACGGATAACCCAACTCGGTCATCATGGCCGCGACGGAGACGGCGACGATGGTCTCGGCGTCGAACGCGACCGAGGTCAGCGGTGGCGCGCTGACGGCCCCGAGCGGTCTCGCGTCGACGCCCATCACGGCCAGGTCCTGCGGGCAACGCAGGCCGGCCTGGCGGATGCCGTGCAGCACCACCATGGCGGTTTCGTCGCTGTCGGCGCACACCGCGGTGACGCCGTCGGCAACGAGTCCGCGGACCACGTCGGCGGCATTCGTGCCGTCCGCTGTTGAACGTCGAGGTCGTGATGGCGGGCAGATCCCTGGCGGCCGCGGCCACCAGCAGCCCCTCGAGCCAGTACTCGCCGAGCGGTCGCAGCGGATCGAGGTCGGAGAACGCGAATGCGAGTCGGCGGTGGCCCCGCGACACCAGGTGCTCGACCCGCATGTCACCGATCGTCAGGTGCAGCGCGCCCATCGCGTGGAGTTGGGCGCTGCCGAGATGGATCTGAGGGATGCGCGCGGCCGTGACGGCCTCCAGCGCGGCGCCGCTGAGCGGGAACACGCTGGTCACGGCGATCGGATTGAGGTCCGCGATGGCGTCGACGACGTTGCGGCCGTCCTCCGTCTCGAACTGCAGTGACAGCACGACGCCGTGCCGCGCGAGCGCCGCCGTCAGCCGGCTGCCGACCTCGATCAGCAGGTCGCCGAGCGAGATGCGCGGCACGATGTAGAGCATCACGCCGCTGCCTCCGACCGCGAGATTGCGGGCCGCCAGGTTCGGCCGGTAGCCGAGCTCCGCGGCCGCGGCGTGCACCGCCGCCCGGGTCTGCGCCGAGATGGTCTGGCCCGCGACGTTGTTGAGCACGTAACTGACCGTCGCCGTGGAGACCTTGGCCAGCCGTGCGACGTCGGCCTTGGTCGGCCGGGCTGCTCCCTTCACTCCCATGGGGTCATGGTGACACGGCGAGCGCGCGCAGCGGCTGACCGGCGGTCTCCCGCAACGCGAACACGGTCGCGAGCGACACCACGGCAGCGGCGATCAGATAGAACGCGGGCGCCAGCACGTTGCCGGTGCTTGCGGTCAGCCACGTGACGACGTACGGCGTCGTCCCACCGAACCCGGCCACCGCGACGTTGTAGCCGATCGAGAACCCGCTGTAGCGCACCCGGGTGGCGAAGAGTTCCACGCCCGCGGTGACGGCCGTCGACACGTAGACCGACTCGATCGCCGCCAGCAGACAGTGCGCCGCGATGGCGGCAGCCGAGCGATCCCGAATTCAGAAGCAGGAAGAGCGGATACGACAGAACGCGCGAACAACGCCGATCCGGCGATCAGCATCGGCTGGCGGCCCACCCGATCCGACAGCGCCGCGAACGGAAGGATCAGGATCAGCGCGACCAGACTGGCCAGGGTGACCGAGGTGAACGACGCCGTCTTCGAGTAGTGCAACGTCTTGATCAGGTAGGTCGGCAGAAACGTGAAGACCACGTAGTAGCCGACGTTGAAGATCAGGAACAGCCCGATCACCTGAAGGATCGGCAACCACGACGTCGTGACCGCCTCGCGCAGCGGCCGCTTCGCCACCTTGTCCTGCGTACTCAGCTCGGTGAATTCCGGCGTGTCGTCGAGGCGCAGCCGGATGTACAGACCGACGAGGCCCAGCGGCGCGGCGAGCAGGAAGGGGATGCGCCAGCCGTAGCTCTGCATCGCCGCCGCGGGTAGTGCGGCCTGCAGCACCGTGACGGTGATCGACCCGAGCAGGAAGCCCACCACGCCCGACCACGCCATGAACGTGACCACGAGACCACGCCGCTCGGTCGACGCGTACTCCGCGAGGTACACCGCGCCGCCGCCGTATTCGCCGCCGGCCGAAAAGCCTTGCAGGCAACGGAAGAACAACAGCAGCAGCGGCGCGCCGACGCCGATCGCCGAGTACGTCGGCAGCAGCCCGATCGCCAGCGTCGCAGCGGACATCAGCAGGATCACGATCGCGAGCACGCGCTGCCTGCCGATCCTGTCGCCGAGCGGGCCGAATACGAAACCACCGAGGGGACGCATGAAGAACGCGGCGGCGAAGATGGCGAACGTGCTCAGCAAGGCCGCGGTCTCGTCGCCGGCCGGGAAGAAGTTGGCTGCGATGAACGTGGCGAGAAAGCCGTAGATGGCGAAGTCGAACCACTCCACGGCGTTGCCGATCGACGCGCCGGTGATGGCCTTGCGGACGGCTGAATTGGGCGGCATGGCGACCTAGGCTATTCACGCTCCGTTTCCCCGGGCGCAGAACGGATTTGAGCGATCCGCTTAGCGATCGCAGACGGACTCATGACACGCTCGGCGTCGGCGCGTAACTTCGAGTGCATGACCACGCTTGCAGACACCAGGGTTGCGTCGGCCCTGGACAGGATGTATTCCGAGTCCCACGACCAGATGTCGACGCTGCGGTCCCGGTTCGACGGCGTCGACATGGCCAACGCCACCGCGCAGGAGCGCGCCGACGCGCTCAGTGACTTCTACCTGCCCGTCACGCCAGAAGCCGGCCGGTTGCTCTATGCACTGGTGCGGGCCACGCGCCCGGAGACGGTCGTGGAGTTCGGCATGTCCCTGGGGCTGTCCGGCATCCACCTGGCGTCGGCCGTGCGGGACAACGGCAGCGGCCGCGTCGTCACCACCGAACTGAGCGCCGTCAAGGTCGAGACGGCGAAGCGCAACTTCGCCGACGCCGGTCTTGCCGACGTCATCACCGTGCTCGAGGGCGACGCGCTGAGCACGCTGACCACGCTCGACGGCCCGGTCGGCTTCGTGCTGCTGGACGGGTGGAAGGAGCTCTACCTGCCGGTGATCAAGCTGCTCGAACCGCGGCTGACGCCCGGCGCGCTGATCGTCGCCGACAACACCAACATGGCCGACACCCAGCCGTATCTCGACTACGTGCGGGACCCGGCCAACGGCTACGTCAGCGTGAACTTCCTCGCCAGGGACTCCGACAGCATGGAGATCAGCTGCCGGGTCTGACGGACTCGGAGCCGAGCCGAGCGAGGTTCCGCACGGAATTCTCGACGTCGGAACGCAGCACCCGGGCGACCAACTTCCCCAACGGCCCGCTCAGCATGGGCCCGGCAAGGTCTGCGACCAGGTGGAACGTGGTCCCCGGGCTGTCGTCGCGGATGGCTAGGTTTAGCGATATCCGCACGCCGCCGCGCCCGCGGCCGCGCATCTCGATGCACTTCGGCGCGTCGTAGTCGGTGACTTCCCAGTGAATGGTGTTGCTGATTCCCTTGACCTTGATGCAGGAGGACACCTTGGTGCCCTTCCCGATCTCGTCAGGGACCGGGCTCTTCCAGCCGCCGAAGATGGTCAGCCACTCGTCGAACCGTTTGAGGTCCGACGCCAATGCCCAGGCCCGTTCGGGCGAGAGGTCGGAGGACACGGATACGTCGACACCAGCCATGTTCCCCTCATTACCCGTTGACGGCGCCGGGCAATCGCGGGGCTACGCCGGCGGAGCGGGCGGAGGAGCCGGCACGCCGAGCACCCGCTGCAGATCCGGCTTCATCGCCAGGAGCTGCGATCCCCAGTAGCCCCAGCTGTGCGTGCCGTTCGGCGGGAAGTTGAACACCGCGTTGCGCCCACCCGCGGCCAGGTATTTCTTCTGGAAGTCCTTGTTGGTGCTGATCGTGATGTTCTCGAGGAACTGGGCGCTGTACATGGTGCCGAAGTCACCGGGCGCGTCCAGGTCGGACGATCTGCCGTTGCCGCAGTAGACCCACACCGCCGTGTTGTTGGCCACCAGGGTGCCGACGTTGACCATCGGGTCGTTGCGCCGCCACGCCGGATCACTCGCGGTGCCCCACATGTCGGTGGAGTTGAACCCGCCGGCATCCTTCATCGCGAAGCCGATCATGGTGGGCCACAAGCCTTGTGACGGGTTCAAGAATCCGGACAGCGAGCCGGCGAAGATGAACTGCGCGGGGTGCCAGATCGCCAGCGTCAACGCCGCGCCGCCCGCCATCGACAGGCCCACCACCGCGTTGCCGACCGGATCGACGCCCTTGTTCGCCGCCAACCAGCCGGGAGTTCCTGGGTCAGGAACGTCTCCCACTTGTACGTCACGGTGCCCGCGCTGCCCGCCGCGGGCCGATACCAGTCGCTGTAGAAGCTGGACTGGCCGCCGACGGGCATCACCAGCGAGAGACCGGACTGGTAGTACCACTCGAATGCCGCGGTGTTGATGTCCCAGCCGCTGGCGTCCTCCTGGGCGCGCAAGCCGTCCAGCAGGTAGACGGCCTTCGGGCCGCCGCCCTGGAATTCGACCCTGATGTTGCGGCCCATCGACGGTGACGGCACGTCCAACTGCTCGACGGGCAGGCCTTCGCGCGAGTACGCCGACGCGGTGGGCATCGATCCGGTGAGGCCGACGAGGCCAGGCACCATCGCGATGGCCGCAACGGCGACGGTCAACCGCCGCACGATCGCGCGCCGACTCCTCTGCACACCCGTCTTCAACACCGGTCGAACCCCTTTTCACGTGTCCCGTCCAACGCAAGCTAACAGCGGCTGGAGATCGGCGCAATTCGGCCACGCCGCTCCGTAATCGCCTCGTTATCAAGGGGTTCGACGGCCGAGACGGGCCAGCGTTGTTGTGTGCCCGCCCAACGCCAGCTGTGAGCCGCACTCGAATGCCCTGTGAATCCCCTTGCGTGGCACGTCGCACGGCCAACGTGGCGGCAAACTCAGGTCACCACACGACAAGGAGCAGTCAATGTCATTCTCAACACGCACCACGCGCCTGCTGGCCAGCGGAGCGATCGTCACCGGCGGCCTGCTTGGTGCGGCGCTGTTCGGTGGCATCCCCTCGGCGCTGGCCAACGAAGACCCCGCGGCCAATCCGCCGAACTGCAGCGCCGCGGATCTGGAGGGCGTGCGCTCGGGGGTCGACGCGGCGACGTCGGCGTACCTGTTCACCCATCCGGACGTGAACGCCTACGTCTCCAGCCTGTCCGGGCTGTCGCGGGAGCAGGTCGCCAAGAAGATGCAGGTGTACGAGGCCGCCAATCCGCAGGTCAAGACCGACATGATCGGGATAAGGCAGCCGCTCGCCGACCTCAAGGACCGCTGCGGGGCGCCGCCGAGCCCTTAGGCCAGCCCGAGCAGGCTGGCGGTGCGCCACCAGACCAGTGCAGCGAACAGCATCAGCGCTGCGACGCTGACGCCGGCCTGGACGAGGGTTCGGTATTCACGCGGCGCATACGCGTAGGCCCACCCGATCGCGGCGCCCGTGATCAATCCGCCGACGTGGCCCTGCCAACTGATCGGCTGCGAGCCGAGCGCGGGGGCCAGGAAGGTGAAGGCCAGGTTGAGCACGATCAGCCCGATCACCCACTTCACGTCGATGTTGAGCCGGCGCGCCAGCGCGAAGGTGGCGCCGAACAGCCCGAAGATCGCGCCCGACGCGCCCGCGGTGGCGGCGTTGATCGGTGACAGCAGGTACACCAGCACCGAACCACCGAGTGCGCTGAGCAGGTAGAGGGCGATGAATCGCGTTCGGCCCAGCCAGCTTTCGAGCTGCGGGTCCCACCACGTAGAGCGCCCACATGTTGAACAGCAGGTGCGCGATCCCATAGTGCAGGAACGCCGACGTCAACAGCCGGTACAGATCGCCGTGCGCGATGCCCGGCGTCCACAGCACCAGCTGGCGCTCCAACTGGGTGGACGTCGTCTGCACCACGAACATCGCCACGTTGATCGCGATCAACGCGTACGTGACCAACGGCGAGTCCGTCCGTCGACCGCCGAACGCGGTCTTGGGCGCCACGACGGAGCGGGCGCCCTCGTTGACGCACTCGACGCACTGGTGGCCCACGGCGGCGGAGCGCATGCATTCGGGGCACACGTAGCGCCCACAACGGGTGCAGCTGACGTAGGTCTCGCGCCCGGGATGCCGATAGCAGCTCGGTGCCGTACCCGAGGCAGGGTTGTACGGGGTGCTCACGCGTCTACTCTTGCAGCCCCGGTCAGAACCGCCACAGCGCCTCCTGGGTGGTGCTCGCCACCAATGCGCCTGCACCGTCATAGAGCGATCCGACGACGAGACCGCGGGCGTCGCTGTTGTTCAGCGACCGCACCTCGTAGCGGTGCCACTGGTCGGGTCGGAACGGCCGGTGAAACCACACGGCGTGATCCAGACTGGCGGCGTACCCGACCTCCGGGCTCGGCGGCGCGTCCGGTGGTCGCGCGACCGGCACCGGTCCGAAGTCCGACATGAAGGTCAGCGTGCACGCGCGGATCAACGGGTCGTCCTCGATGACGTCCTTGGTCCTGATCCAGAACGGCGGTATCGCGAACGGCGACTCGTCGCCTGCCGTGGTGCGGATGTCGAAGCGCTCCGCCAGCTCGACGCCGGCGATCTTGGGCACGGCATCGTCGAACGCGACGCCGGGCACCTCCGCAGGCTGCCAGTCCGCGCCTGGCTCCTGGCGGTGAAACGAGGCGATCATCTCGAGGATGGTCTTGCCGTTCTGGACGGCGGTCACCCGGCGGGTGTCGAAGGAGCGGCCGTCGCGGGTGCGCTCCACCTGCAGTTGCACGTCGACGCCGAACTCACCGCCGCGCACGAAGTACAGATGTAGGGACTGCGGCAACTTCTCGGGCTCGACGGTGGCGCCCGCTGCCGCCAGCGACTGAGCGGCGATGAATCCACCGAACAATCTCCCGGCGGAACCGATCCTCGGATTGGGCGCGGTGAACACGTCGCCGTCACGGTCGAACTCCAGCAACCGGGCGATCCAGCTTCGTTCGTCCCTGCCGGGCTGCTGGCCCGCGGACTTGACACCTGTCATCGGGGGTCGACCCTAGCGGAAGTCACTTGACCTGCACGGATGCGGCACCCGAAATCCACTTGAAGACATGCGGCGGAAAAGTGAGGGATTCCCGACGGCCGGTTGCTCCTACCTGTGAACGCGGCACACGGGCCGCGACAAACCACAGGAGACCTCATGAATGCCACCACCACGCTCAGCACCCTCCATCGCCTCGTCGCCACGGCGGTCGGAGCCAGCGCCATCGCCATCGGCGCGCTGGCCTTGAGCGCACCCGCCAACGCCACGAACATCCAGCAGTCGTGCGAGTCCCAGCCCGGGGCCTACGCCGCAGGCGCAGTGCGCGGGGTGTACAGCACCGCACGCCGCGGCTGGGATCGCGACCAGATCTGCAAGGTCTACGGCGTCAACAGCAATCTGCTCGGCACCTACATCGCGACCGACTACGGCTACTACAAGTCCCATCCGGTCGAGAAGATCACGCCTGCCCCAGTGCTCAGCCCGCGCTAGCAAACACGATCACTTGTCCAAACGACCGCACGACGTGGAGACGAAGACGATGATGACCTTCTTGGCACACGTCAGCTGTGCCCAGGGGGTGGATCGATGACGACTTTCGCCAGGTCATCCGCGGGTGGTCTCGACGACGCGACGCTGGCACGCTCGGCCGCGGCAGGTGACCGGGCGGCGTTCGCCGAGATCTACGACCGGTACGCCGACCGACTGCACGACTTCTGCATCGGCATGCTGCGCGACCGAGAGGCCGCTGCGGACTGCGTTCAGGACGTATTCGTGACCGCCGCAACCAAATTGGTACAACTTCGTGAACCCGATCGGCTGCGGTCATGGTTGTATGCGATCGCCCGCTCCGAGGCACTGTCCCGGATCCGGGATCGCAAGCGTGAACAGCTCAGCGAGGAGCTCCCCGAAATGCCCAGCGGCGAACCGGACATGGCAACACTGGCGGCACGCACCGAGTTGGCCGACCTGATCTCCGACGCCAGCGGTGGGTTGAGCGACCGCGACCGCGTCGTGCTCGAGCTGGCCTACCGCCAGGGCCTCGACGGTCCCGAGCTGGCCGACGCGCTCGGCGTCACTCCACGAAACGCCAACACGTTGGTCGAACGTCTCCGCGAGACCATCGCGCGTTCACTGGGTGCGCTACTGCTGTGCCGGGGCGCCAAGGCCGACCCCGACCGGTGCCCCGAGTTGGCCGCCATCCTCGATCAGTGGGACGGGCAGTTCACACCACTGATGCGCAAACGGGTGGCCCGCCACATCGACGGCTGTCCGGTGTGCGAGGAGGACCGGGCCAGGATGGTCAGCCCGGCCGCACTACTCGGCGCCGCCCCGCTCGCCATTCCCGCGCCTGGCTGGTTGCGCGGACGCACCCTCGACCGGGCGATGGACGAGCTGCCCGGCGCCCATGCCGCTCCAGCCGGCCCCGAGGACGACGCATCATGGTGGCCCCCACGCGATCTCGACACCGACGGGCTCGACGAGGCCCCCGTCGCCGTGCCGCCGGGACGGCCCGGTGGCAGGCCGCGCGGGGCGCGTGCCGGCCTCGGTGCGGGTCTGGTCCTGCTGGGGATCGGAGGCGCGGCCTTGCTCGCCCCATCGTCGGCGTTCCGGATCGCGCCCGCCGATTCGCACGAGCCCCTGACCCCGTCGGCGACGAGCACGCTGGTCACCACCACCACTCCGTCGGTGGCCTACCGCACGGCGCCCAGCACTGCCCCCTCGGCCCTGCCGCCTGCCATCGTCACCACGACCACGGCCGTCGTCGTCGCGCCCCCGCCGACGACGGACGATCCCGTCCCGGCCGAGGCCCCGGTCGGGACGACTGAACCGGAGCCCTCTACGGAGGACCCGATCACCACCAAGCCGCCGAAGACCACCACCAAGACGACTCAGGAAGAACAGCAGGAGCAGCAACCCGAGGAGCAGCCCGAGCCCGAACCGCCTGCCGAGCCGTCGACGCCGAAGCCGACCAAGCCGAAGGTCACCCTGTCCAAGGTGCCGCCTGCGGACGAGGTCTCCCCCGAGCCGGATTGCCCGCAGACCGATCCGGCGTGCAACGGCGGAGGGCCGGTCTTCCAGTGACCGGTCAGTGGCGCGAGGTCAGCAGCGGCTGGACGACCATCGCGTAGCAGGCCAGAACGGCCACCGGCGCAACCAGCGGCAGCCACGGCACGCTCACCGGAATCGCCGTCGCCGCCAAGCCAACGGCCGAAAGGCCCAGCGCGCCAACCACCGTCGGCATCTCGACGGCAGCCTCGACGTTGCGCGCGTGTCGCAGCACCAGGTACGCGGTGGCGGCCAGGCCGGCAAGCGCCGCCGCCATGGCAGGTGCGTCGGCGAGGACGACGGTCACCACGCCGAGCATGACAGCGACGGACGCGGCCGCCGCGATCCGGATGCTCAGCACCACCGCAACCACCCCGAGTGCTGCCACGACGAGTGAAATCCCTTCGGCGGCAATGGCGGTCGCCGCGACCATCAGCAGGCCGAACGCCGTGGACAGTGCGGTTGCCATTCCTGCGGGCGTCATGTCATCTCCTCCGCGCCGGAACGCGGCGACGGTGATCGGGCACCAGATGCATCACCTGATCCAGCGGGCCGTCACCGCGCCACGGCAGCACGTCCACGCCGATCGTGCCCATGTCGCGGTACATGAAGGAGCGCTGCAACGCCCACATCCGCGCGATCAGCGGATCCTGCTCCTCGTCGAACGGCGGCCCGGCCAGCACGTCGACGGCCACCACGACGTGTCCGCGTCGGCACAGATCGATCAGCGCGAGCGCAAAGTCGGTGTCCAACAACGTGGAGAAGGCGACCACGATCGCCCCCGACGGCACGGCCGGGCGCGGCGCCAACGTTCCGGTCGTGTCCTCGAAGCCGTCGCCGGCGCCCAGCACCGCGTCGAGTACCCGGTAGAACTGCCTGCGGCCGATGTCGATGCCGAGCCAGCGCGGCCTGCTGCCGAGGACGACGACGCCGGTGCGGTCGCCGCTGCGCAACGCGTGCTGGACGACCTGCACGGCACCACGGACGGTCCGCTCGGTCGCCTCCGTCGCCGGACCGCGCGGCTGCAGCGACGTGTCGACGAGCACCACCACGTCGGCGGCGCGCTCACTCAGCCGTTCGGTGACGTGCAGGGCGCCACGGCGCGCACTGACCGGCCAATTGACGGTGCGCAGTTGATCACCCGGCACGTAGGTGCGGATGTTGCCGTACTCGACGCCGCGGCCGATGTGCCGGGTGAGGTGGGTGCCGAGCCGGTCGAGCAGTTCGGTGCGGGGCAGCGCCGTCGACTGCGCGGGCGCAACGGGAAACACGAAGACGTCGGCCACGTCCACGGCCGCCGCGCCGATGAGCAGTCCGCCTCGCGCGAGCACGCTGACCCGCGCTTCGATCGGATATCGCCCCCAGCGATCGGCCGACGCCGCGAGTTCGATTCGGCCGGCACCGTCGGTCGTCGTCTCGAGGGCCATACCGTCGGGGACGTCGAGCACGAGCTCGACCGCCGACCCGTCGTCGGCCGTCGCCCACACCGCCAGCCGCACCTGCTCGGCCTCGAAACAGCGCAGCAGACCGGGTTCCGCGTGCACGTGCACGGCGGACGCAGGCCGCTGCCACCGGATCGACACCAGGACGCCGAGCAGCGGCGCCGCGAAGGCGACCAGCTGCCACGCCGACCCGAGCACCGCGCAGGCCAGCGCCACCGCCGCGCAGCTGGCCAGCGCACGGGCCAAAGGCGATGCTTGCCAGTGCAATTCGATCGCTGTCGATCGGATGTCGATCACGTCGCGCCGTGCGTCCTCGGCACCGACACGCGGCGCAACAGGTCCTCGATGACGTCCGAGCTGCGCACCTGCCGCACCCACATCTCGGGGCGCAGGCTGACCCGGTGCGCCATGGCGGGCACCGCGAGCGCCTTGACGTCCTCGGGGATGACGTAGTCGCGGCCGAGCAGCAGCGCGCGGGCGCGGGCCAGTTGGACGATGTCGAGTTCGGCACGGGGGCTGGCGCCGACGGCGATCTGCGGATGCTGGCGGCTGGCGGTCGCCAGCGACACCACGTAGCGCAGGACGTCGTCGTGCACCGTGACCTGCTCCACCGACTCCCGCATGGCGAGCAGGTCGTGCGCGTCGACGATCTGACCGACCTCCGGTTCGGGTGAACCGCGGTCGATGCGGCGGCGCAACATCGAAAGCTCCTCGCCGTCAGACAGATAACGCAGTTCGAGCCTGATCATGAACCGGTCGAGCTGCGCCTCGGGCAGCGGATAGGTGCCCTCGTACTCGATCGGGTTGTCGGTGGCGAGCACGACGAACGGCGCGGGCAGCCGGTGGGTGACGCCGTCGATGCTGACCTGGCGCTCGGCCATCGCCTCGAGCAGTGCGGCCTGCGTCTTCGGTGGGGTGCGGTTGATCTCGTCGGCGAGCAGCAGATTGGAGAAGATGGGGCCCGGCCGGAATTCGAATCTGCCCGACTGCATGTCGTAGATGGTGGAGCCGAGCAGGTCGGCGGGCAGCAGGTCGGGGGTGAACTGCACCCGCTTGAAGTCCAGGCCCAACGCCGCGGCGAACGCCCGCGCGATGAGCGTCTTGCCCAGCCCCGGCAGGTCTTCGATGAGCACGTGGCCGCGGGCCAGCACGGCGGTCATGATGAGCGTGAGCGCCGCGCGCCTGCCCACCACCGCGCGCTGGATCTCGTCGAGGACCGCTTCGCAGTTGGCCGCGGTCGCGGTGGCTGCCTGCGCAGGTTCAGTCATATCCGCTCCAACCGCTCCAGCACGTCGTTGAGCACCGCCCGTCCGGGTCCTGGCTCGAGGCCGCCGGATCGATCCACGTTGTCCGGATCGACCCACGCCCACAGGTCGGCGCCGAAGACCATCAGCGCCATCGCGTGAAAGGCCCTCGGATCCTTGGCCTTTCGTTGCCCGGAGGCCATCTCGAACTGCCGTGCGAGCATCGGGCGCAGATGCTTGTCCCAGTCCGATCGATTGGATTCCGAACGTTCGATCAGCGTTTCGGTGCGCGCCAGCCAGCGCCGCAGGGTCTCGCCGGGATCTCTGGGCTTCGATTCGTCGATGACGGGGCGGACGTCGCGCGCCAGCAGCCAGCGGACGGTGAGCAACGCGAACGCCGTCACGGCGCCGACCATCCACGGGACGAGCCTGCGATCGGGCAGCGTCAGCGCCAGCGCCGCCACACCCGCGACGAGGCAGATGCTTCCGACCACCACGGCCTTGGTCACGAACCCACCCGCAGCTCGGTGCTCTGCAGTTCCGCGACGACCCGTTGCAGCACCCGTACCGCCGCATCGCGGTGCGCCTCGGTCATCACGTGCGGACTGAACCGCGCCTCGTCGAACAGGTCCACCAGTTGCGTCGCACTGTCCGGTCCCAGCGCATGGTGTGCGACGGCCCGGTCCAGCACCTCGGACGCGGTGTCGAAGTCCTGGGGCATGGCGCCGGGGACGCGTGACAGTTCGCCTTCCATGGCCGCGTAGCACGCGATGATCGCCTTGCGCGGTTCGCGGCTGAGGTCACCGACCTCGGCGAGACCGACTTCGGCGGCGCGCGCGAGGGATTCGGAGGCGGCGGCGCCCGTGTTCGCGCCATCGTGGGTCTCCGCGAGCGGTGCGAAGGGCGCGGCGCGGCGTTTCCTGCGGGACGCGACGATCGTGGCTGCGACGAGGATGAGGAGGAATGCGACGGTCGCCCCGTAGAAGTAGCCGAAGAGGTTCGGCCCCTCGTCGGGCTCGGGAAGCCGCGGCACGGGCGCGGTGTCGGTTCCCGGAACGCCCGTGGCGGGCGGTGACTCCGGCACCGCCCCTTCCGGTGGACCCACCGCAACGAGGGCGCCCAGCTTGGTGAGCACCATGACGCCCGCCACCCATATGGCCACCACGACGGCCGCGATGGCCAGCAGTCGCCATGTCGGCCGCGATCGTTCGCGCCGTAGCCAGTCCGCCCTGTCGAAAGTTCCTGCGGCAGCAGCACTTCGGTTGCGCAGCCGCGCAATGACGGCCACCGCGACGATCACTACCGAGGCGAGTAGCAGTGTGATGACGAGACCCGTAGCGACCGGGCTCTCGGCCGTGCGTTCGCGTTCCGGTTGCTCGGCGCCAGGAACGTATCCGCGCAGTGCCACCGCGGCGATGACGACGAGGACGGCCAGCGTGACGGCCTGCCCCGTCGCGTGCTCGGCACCGTCGGACCCGGCGGGCCGCGTCCCGTCCGTCCGGCGTGCCATCGCAGACCTCCTAGCGGCGCTGCGAGCGGCCGCCATGTGCCCCGATAGTAAGCCGATCGTCGCGGCCCCCGGCCGTGATTGCGGTCAGTCGCCGCTGGCGGATTCGCGTTCGGCGGCCTTGATCAGCAGCGATGAGATGAGCAGGATCGCACCTCGGAGAAAGGCCCGCATGATCGGTCCCGTACCGCGGACCCCCTCGGTGAACGATCCCCGCCACCGCACGTCGGTGCCGCCGGACGCGTTCGGGGTGAACAGCGCCTCCGCCTGATAGTCCTTGGCCGGACTCCAGGGTGCGATCACCTTGTAGACGTGCCGACGGTCCTTCTCGTATTCGACGGTCTCCTCCAGCATCAGGATCGGCCACATCCCGACCTTGCGGACGGCGCCGACCCCGTCGGGAGCCGGATCGCCCTGCCGCTCCCAACTCGAGTGGACGATCAACGGCCTGGCCCAGTCCGACCAGTTGGCCCCGTCGGTCTCCATCCGGAACAACGTGGCCGCCGGCGCAGTGCTGGTGCGGTTGACCTCGAACGAGAACGTCCGACCCGACATGCCGCCTCCTGGTGACGAGAACTGCCGCGACCCTACCGTCCCCGCTATGCGGGAAGGCTTGTGCCGGTCTCGCGTTCGGCGAACTCCCACACCTTGGCGGCGACGTCGTAATCACACGCCAGGGGTGACCGGCCGATCAGCACGGGACCGCCACGCAGCCCGAACCTGCCGTCGACGCCGACGTAACTGCCGGGCGGGATGGGCTCGCTGATGCAGTACAGCGTGGGCGCAGCGCCCTTCTCGATGTCGTTGGCGAGGGCCTTGCCCGCGATGCTGACGACCCGGTGCGCGAGCGACATCAGCGGCTTGTCGGACAGCTGCGAGAGATTCGAGGCCACCCACCCGGGGTGGGTGAGCTGCGCGACCACCGGCGACTTCGCCGCACGAAGCCGACGGTCGAGCTCAAGTCCCCACAACATGACCGCCAGCTTCGACCGCGCGTAGGCGCCCATCATCGTCCACTTGTTGACGCGCAGGTGCATGTCGTCGAGGTGCAACTTCGCCGACTTGTGCGCCTCCGACCCGACGTTGATGATCTGGGATCGCACCCGCGGGAACAGCAGATTGGTCAGGGCGAACGGTCCCAGGTAGTTCGTGGCGATCGTCAACTCGTAGCCGTCCGCGGTGTCGGTACGGGTCTGACTCAGCGCGCCCGCATTGTTGACCAGGATGTCGACGTCGTCGTCGAGCAGGTCGGGAAACGCCCGCACGGACCACAGGTCGGCCAGGTCGAGCTGGAGGACCTCGGTCGAGCCGCCGATCTCGGCGGCCCGCTGCGCGCCCAGTTCGGGGTTGCGCACGGCCAGGATGACATGCGCCCCTGCCTGGGCGAGTGCCTGCGCGGTGCCCAGTCCCACGCCGCTGGTCGCTCCGGTGACGATGATGCGCTTGCCGGTCAAGTTGCCGAGCCGTGCCGGCGACCACGTTGATGCCATCGGTCGAGACTATGGGGCGGACGGCGGCCGCCGAGCACGTGTCCATGGGAATCCTGCTGATGTAAATGGATTGTTACGGCCGTGTTACCTCTATACTTTTGGCATGCGTGACAAGGTCGTTTACAGCGAGATCGAGACGCTGCGTGGCCGTGGCAAGGGGCCCGTGCTGTCCCCGCTCGCCCTCGAGATTCACGTCCGCGCGGTCGACCACAGCGTGCACACCATGTGGCCGGCGTTCATCTCCGACGAGGGTCTCGACGCCATCGCACCCGCGCGGGTGACGACCATGGCGGCCTTGGAGCTGTGCCTTGCGGAGGTGTGGCACCGGGCCAAGGACGGCTACGTGATCGCCGACTTCGACCTGATCGACCACATGTCCGCCAGCCCCGCGCGCCGACGTGTGCAAGCCGCCTGCCGCCGACTGTGGCGCGAGCTCAACAGCGAGAAGTTCGTTCCGCTGTAATCAGTTCCGGCTGCCCGCGTGATGCATCCGGTTCACCGCCGGACGAAGGTGCGGCGGTAGGGAACCGAGGCTCCACTCACCACGCTGCACCCACGCCCCGACGTCGGCCACGTCGGCGCGGTCGTTGATCGGGCCCACCCAGATCGCCGTGCCCACCGGCGAGCGATCCGTCGCGCACGGCTGTAACACCAGCAGCGCTCCTGGACCGTCGGGACGCGACGCGCAGGTGAGCGGTCCCAGCAGGCACCCCGCCGCGACCAGCACACCGTGCGGGCACCGTCGGATCACGCCACGCAGCTCATCGAGTACCGAAAGGTACTGTCCCGTAATGCAAGCCGTGCATACCACCAGGGTGAAGGCCATCACCAACTCGACTTCCGGACGCCGGGGAGGTGTCCGTCGTGGGCCATCTCCCGCACGCGCACGCGGGACAGGCCGAACTTGCGCAGATGACCGCGGGGGCGGCCATCGACGGCGTCGCGGTTGCGCACCCGCACCGGGCTGGCATCGCGGGGCTGACGCGCCAACTCCGCTTGGGCAGTGGATCTTTCGTCGACCGTGCTGGCAGGTGACCGGATGATCTCCTTGAGTTCCGCGCGTCGCTCGGCGTAGCGGGCCACGATTTCGCGTCGCCGCTCGTTCTTGACGATCTTCGACTTCTTGGCCATGGTCAGCGCTCCTCGCGGAAGTCGACGTGACGGCGGATCACTGGGTCGTACTTGCGCAGCACCATTCGGTCCGGGTCGTTGCGCCGGTTCTTTCGCGTCACGTAGGTGTAGCCGGTGTCGGCGGTGGAGCGTAGCCGCACGATCGGGCGAATCTCGTTGCGTGCCATCAGATACGCTGCCCTTCGCGGCGCAGTCGGCCCACGACCGCTTCGATGCCGTCGCGATCGATGACCTTGATGCCCTTCGCGCTGACGCGCAGCTTGACGCGCCGATCCTCGGACGGCAGGTAGTACGTCTTGACCTGAATGTTGGGTGACCAACGTCGCCGCGTTCGGCGGTGCGAATGCGACACCTTGTTTCCGAAACCGACTGTACGGCCGGTGATCTGACATGTCGCGGACATCCGGTGACCTTCCTCTCGACGTGAAGCTTATTGACAATCGTTTTCGACAAGCGCCGATCGGGACTGTACCGTAGCGAGCGGCTTAATGAAAACCATTGCCAATAGGAGGGACATGCGGACTCCGGTGCTGCTGGTGTCGGGCCAAGGGGACACGGATGCGGTGACGGGCACACTCCTGTGCCGGCCCGCAACCTTGGTGGTGGAGCATCGCTTCGACGGTCACGTGGTGAAACGGACGCTGACCAATCTGGACGGCGGCGTGCTCAACTCGGCCGAGACGGCGCTGGAATTGGCCCACGGCTGCGTCGCCTGCACCATCCGCAACGACCTGCTGGTCCTGCTGCGCAGGCTGCACCGCCGCGCGGACGTCGACCGCATCGTCGTGCACCTGTCCCCCTGGCTGGAGCCCGAGCCCATCTGCTGGGCGATCAACCACGTCAGGGTCCGGGTCGGGCCCGGCTACGCGGACGGACCCGCTGCGCGCGACGTGGAGATTGCCGCGGTGCTCACCTGCGTCGACACGACCACCTGGCTGGGACGCGCGCTCGGCGACGACGAGCTGAACGACGGGCGGACGGTCGCCCAGGTCGTCGTCGGTCAGGCCGAGTTCGCCGACGTCCTGGTACTCACCGCCGCCGAACCGACGACCCTGGCGGCGCTGCGCAGGCTGACACCGCGGGCCCGCATCACCGTTGGCGTCGAGCGCGTCGAACAGGCGCTGGCGCATCTGGAGCCTGATGCGCGCCGCGGCCGTACCGACGATCCGCACGATGCGCTGCTGGCAGGCGAACCACCGCTGCACGGTGACGCGCAGGTCGAGCTGGTGGAGTTCAACGCCGAGCGGCCCTTTCACCCCGACCGCCTACATACGGCGATCGACGCGCTGCTCGACGGTGTGATCCGCACCCGCGGGCGCCTGTGGTTGGCCAGCCGTTCGGAGCAGGCCATGTGGCTCGAGTCGGCCGGTGGCGGACTGCGGGTCAGCTCGGCAGGCAAGTGGATGGCGGCCATGACCCCGCAGGAGGTCGCCTACGTCAACCCGGAGCGGCGTGCGTTCGCAGACCTGAAGTGGCACTCCCACTTCGGCGATCGGCATACCGCGATGGCCGTGCTGACGTGCGGTGCCGACCCCGCCCAGATACGCGCCGCCTTGACGGGCGCCCTGCTGACCGACGACGAGATGCTCGATCCTGACGAATGGTCCGGCTACCCGGATCCGTTCGGCGACTGGCACGAAGACCCGTGCACCGACACGGCTGACACCGCCGCCGAGGCATTGCACGACACCCACGACGGAGGCCGACCATGAAACGCGAGATCCACCCCGACTACCACCCGGTGGTGTTCCAGGACGCCAACACCGGCACCGCGTTCCTCACGCGCTCCACGGTGACCAGCTCACGCACCATCGACTGGGAGACGCCGGACGGCGTGCGCACCTATCCCCTGGTGGTCGTCGAGGTAAGCGCCGAATCCCACCCGTTCTGGACCGGCCAGCGTCGATTGGTCGATGCCGCAGGCCAAGTCGAGAAGTTCCACCGCCGGTACGGCCGCCGGCAGGCGTCGGGCTGAGTCACCCGCCGGCGGGCACCGGGAACCGGTCGTTGACGTCGGCATTGCTGTCCTTGCGCGCACAGTTCGCGCAGCAGAACATCCCCTCGTCGGTTTCGATGCCGTGGCCCAGAATGCGGCAGCCGCAGTGGGCACACTCGGGTGCGACCTGGGCCGCAGCGCATTCGATGCTGTCGAAGTTCGCCGTGCGCCCATCGGGCCACGTGACGGTGAACGCCTTGTCGTAGTCGTTGCCGCACGTCGCACAGATCGTCATGAGCCCTCCTCGTTGTCGTCCCCAACGAGTTCCCGGACGGCCACGCGACAAACGTCAGTCGGGTCGGGCCGTGCGCTCCACCCGCACCACTGCGATGTCGTCGCTCAGGCCGCCGTGCGCCTCGGCGCGCTTCTCGGCCCCGTCGATCAGCCCGGTCACGAACTCGGGGCCGGGCAGCGCGGCCAGCGAGCGGGCCAAGTCGAGCAGGCCCGTTTCCCCGAGGCGTTCGTTGCCATCACCGGAATGCCCCTCGAACAGGCCGTCGGTGAGCAGCAGGCAGCCGTGTCCCTCCGGGAGTTCCAGTACGTTGAGCGGCCAGTCGGTGCCGTTGAGCCCGAGGGCGGGCCCCGCGGGCGGTTCCACCCACTCGACGGAGTTCGGCCCGTGAAACAGCATGCCGGGATGGCCCGCGCGGACCGCCGTGAACTTCAGGCTGTCGGGGGCGAAGGCCAAGCTGAGCACGGTCGCGAAGATGCCTTGGCGCGGGCTCTCGGTCAGGAGTATCCGCTCGAGCTGGCGCATGCGCTCATTGCCGCGCAGACCGGCGAACGTCAGCGCGCGCCAGCCGATCCGCAGCGCCACACCCAGCGCGGCGGCGTCGGGACCGTGCCCGGCCACGTCGCCGACCATGACGTGGACCGTCCGGTCCGGGGTCTGCACGAAGTCGTAGAAGTCGCCGCCCAGCAAGGCGTTCCGGTGGCTGGGCCGGTACTGGGCGACGATGTCGACGCCCGGGTCCTCTAGCAGCAGCGGCGTGGGCAGGAGCCCCCGCTCGAGTCGCGCGTTCTCCTGCGCCAACAACTGGCTCGCGTGCAGTTCCACCGCGGTGAGCTCGGCACGCTTGCGTTCGATCGCGTAGAGCAGGGCCCGTCGCAGCATCTCCGGGTCGACGCGACCCTTCACCAGATAGTCCTGCGCACCCGAGGCCACCGCGGAGACACCGAAGTGTTCGTCGTTGCGTCCGGTCAGCACGACCACCGGGATGTGGTCGTCCCGCTTGGCGATGCGGTCCAACGCGGTGATCCCGTTGGCGTCCGGCAGGTCCAGATCCAGCAGCACGCAGTCGGGACGAGCATTCTCGAGCTCGCGTTCGGCGTCGGCCATCGACGATGCCCACACCACGTGGATGTCGGCCTCGGCGTTGGAGATCAGTTCTTGAACCACCAGGGCGTCGGCCCGGTCGTCCTCCACCACCAGCAGCGACAGCGGCACGCCAGGCGCGGCGGGATCAGCGTCGGGGGGCAGCATGTACGTCCGTTCGGGGTGACGCGACGCAAGCATCGCCAACAACATTCATCGAGGCGCGCACCGCGGCTCTGCCGACCTCGTTCGATCTATTTCAATGGATAGACAATACCCAGCGAACGCCGGGTTGGATGGCGGTCTGGTCGTCGTCAGCGAAGCGGCTGATTGTCGCGCACGCCGCGGTAGATCCCCCGTCGGACGATCCACGGCTGCAGCACCCGGTCGATCGACCACGCGGGGAAGCGGAAAGCCCGGCCGTTGGGCGCGAAGACCTCGAGCCCGTCGAGTTGCGCACCGAGCACCGACCCCCATCGCCGCTGCGGCGGCCGGTAGGTGCGCAGCGGCTTGCCCGCGAAGTGGGAAAGCACGTTGCGCACCAGCAGTTTGTCCGCGCGGTTGCGGGCGGATGCCCGCAGCGGATCGGTCGCGGCGACGTCCCCGACCGCGAACAGGCCGGGGTGCCCGGGCACCCGCAGCTCCGGTGTGACGCGCACGAACCCGTGGTCGTCGAGCAGTTCGGCGGGCAGCCAGTCGGTGTTCGGCCGCACCCGTCCGACCGCCCACACCACGGCGGAGGCGGACGACGGCGGCTGCCCGGTGCTCCACTCGACCGGTTCGCCGGTGATCTCGTCGCACGCGAAGCCGTCGGGGATGACCGCGCGGTGTCCCGGATGCAGGCCAACGCCGAGCGCGACGAGCCGGCCCTGGATGCGCTCCCAGGTGCGCGGGTGGTGCCCGACGAGGGCGCGCTCGCCGGGGTAGTGCAGGTCGATTCGCTTGTGCGGCCACGTCGTTGCGAGATTGGCGGCGGTGCTGACGGCCGCCGCGCCCCCGCCGATGACGATCACCGAGTCGGCCGCGGCCAGCCGGCCGTGTGCGGTGCGGAGGTCGGCGCCCACGTCGGCCGCCGACTGCACCGTCGGCTGGCGCCAGAACCCGTTCGATACTCCGGTGGAGATGACGAGCGCGTCGTACGCCTCGTTGAGCGTCACGCCGTCCTCGCGCTTGATGCCGACGGTGCGCGCGTCGAGGTCGACGCCGGTCAGCGTGCCCTGGACGGTGTCCACGCGATCGAGACCGCGGAACCGGTCGAAGGGAACCCAGTAGTCGCGCGCCCAGTCGTCGGGGCGGGACAACCGCACGCCGAGTTCCTGGCCGCTGACCAATGCCGGCTTCGTCGAGACGCCGAGTACTTCCGCGTGGCGGGCCAGGCCGATCGCGGTGAGCACGCCACTGTCACCGAGGCCGGCGACGATGACGCGCCGCAGCGGTTTCGCCATGGTGAGTACCCTACGGGCGTGGTCGATCTGCACCCCGACATCGCCGTCCTCGCGCCGCTGCTTGGCGCGTGGGCCGGGTCCGGGGCGGGTGAATACCCGACGATTCCGTCGTTCGGCTACGTCGAGGAGGTGACGTTCGGTCACGTCGGCAAGCCGTTCCTCGCCTACGGACAGAAGACCAGGGCCGTCGACGACGGCAGGCCGTTGCACGCCGAGGTGGGATATCTGCGGGTGCCGTCCCCCGGGCGGATCGAGTGGGTGCTGGCGCACCCGACCGGGATCACCGAGATCCAGGAGGGCACCCTCACGGTCGACGGGACGGCCATCGAGATGGAACTGACGGCCACCACCATCGGACTCACCGCGTCGGCGAAGGACGTGACCGCCCTAGGCCGTTCGATCCGCGTCGACGGTGACGAGCTGGTCTATACGCTGCGCCTCGGCGCGGTGGGCCAGCCGCTGCAACACCATCTCGCCGCGACGTTGCGCAGGAAGCCGGCATGACCGACGTGACGTCCGACGGCCGGATCCGCGTCTCCGCGGACCTGGATGCGGTGACGGCAGTCGGGCTCGAGGACCACTCCGGCATCGATCCCGCGGCCGTCGAACGGATCTGGCAGGCCGCCAGGCACTGGTATCGGGCGGGCATGCACCCGGCCATCCAGGTCTGCCTGCGACACGACGGCAAGGTGGTGCTGAACCGGGCCATCGGACACGGCTGGGGCAACGGCCCAGACGACCCGCCGGACGCCGAGCAGGTGCCGGTGACGACGCAGACCCCGTTCTGCGTGTACTCGGCCGCGAAGGCGATGACCACCACGGTCGTGCACATGCTCGTCGAGCGCGGCGCGTTCTCACTCGACGACCGCGTGTGCGACTACCTGCCGAGCTACACCAGTCACGGCAAGGACCGCACGACGATCCGGCACGTGATGACGCACAGTGCGGGCGTCCCGTTCGCCACCGGGCCACGGCCCGACGTGAAGCGGATGGACGACAGCGAGTACGCCCGCGAGATGCTCGGCAAGCTGAAGCCGATCTACCGGCCGGGCCTGGTGCACGTCTACCACGCGCTGACGTGGGGCCCGCTGATCCGCGAGATCGTCTCGGCGGCAACGGGACGCAACATCCGCGACATCCTCGCCGAGGAGATCCTCGACCCGCTGGGCTTTCGCTGGACGAATTACGGCGTTGCGCCGGAAGACGTTCCGCTGGTCGCGCCGAGTCATGCCACCGGAAAGCCGTTGCCCGCAGTCATCGCGGCGGCGTTCCGCACCGCCATCGGTGGCACGACCCACCAGATCATCCCGTTCACCAACACACCCAGGTATCTGACCGGTGTGCTGCCGTCGTCCAACACGGTGTCGAATGCCGACGAGCTGTCCCGCTTCGCCGAGATCTGGTGTCGCGGCGGTGAACTCGACGGCGTGCGGGTGATGCGGCCCGAGACGCTGCGCGCCGCGACGCGCGAAGCCCGCAGGCTGCGCCCGGACGTCGCGACCGGAGGCGTGCCGCTGCGCTGGGGCACCGGATACATGTTGGGCTCCAAGCGGTTCGGCCCGTTCGGTCGCAACGCGCCCGCCGCGTTCGGGCACACCGGACTGGTCAACATCGCGGTGTGGGCGGACCCGGCGCGCGGGCTCGCGGCAGGCGTCGTCAGCAGCGGCAAGCCCGGCGGGCACCGCGAGGCCAAGCGCTACCCCGCGCTGCTGGACGCCATCGCCGCGGAGATCCCCGTCGCTCGCTGACCCCACCCCACCCGCCGAATCCGTGCATCCGACGGCGCCGTCGGGTGCGAGACTGACGGGGTGAGTCGAGTTGTGCAAGCAATCGAATTTCCGCCGGCGCGGGACTTCGTCCTCTCCGCTGGCTTCGCGGGTGCGGCCGCGGTGGTCGCCGCCGTCATCGTGCTGTGCGCCCTACTGTTCGCGTCTCGTCAGGCCGGTAAGCGGTCTCTCGCAGAGCGTGATCAGCGAGAACGTCACTACGAGGAACTTCGCGAGGCTGAGCAGCGCGCGGTCGAGGTGGCGCGATGCTGGGACCAGTGGTGGCAGGTGGTGGAGACCGCCGCGCTAGAACCTGCGGCCAGCGAGGGCGCGACCCTTGGCCTTGGGCCTGAGGTGACGTTGGAGCTCCTGCAGGGGCTGCTTCGTGATGCCGAGCGGCTCGGCGATGACACTCTCGCCAAGGCGGTGGCGGTCCACCATGAGCAGCTCCTCCTGGTGCTGGCACAGCAGAGCGGGCCGCTTTCCACGCTTGCCGCGCCCACGCAGGCACGCCGCGGGTCGGACAAGACGCCGCCACCAGACGGACAGGCATCGAGCACCGACGGCATCGCTCCGAGCGGGTTGGGTTCCGAGCCGAAGCGGCGACGCGCGGCGGCGCCAGCCACCGGTGCCGCCCCAGAACCGGCGGCCGGTGAAACACCCTCGGCCGCGGGCGAAGACACCGGCGGAAGGCGGCGGCGCCGGTGACGACCACGCGACAGCACATCGAGGACCTCGACGTCGACAAGTGGGCGAGGTTGACGCGACGCGCGGCGGTGGAATCGGTCGAGTCGTCCAAGCGGTTGGGCTTGCAGCCAAGGCCAGAGTCCGTCGCGATAGCGGCGATGACTGAGCGCGAACTCGTCCAGCGTCGCCAACGCCACGGGCCTGCCAAGCCCCGTCCCTCGCTGGTGATGCAGCTCGTCGAGGCCGACCAGGCCAGCCGTGAGGCCGAAAGCCGGGCACGCGACGCACACCAGGGTCGGCTGGACGCCGAAGCAGCGGCATCGATGGCGCGCGCTGAAGCCGACGATTCCGCGCGCGCAGTCACCGCAGCGCAGGAACGAATCCGCGCCGTGGAGGCCGAGTCGGCGCGCAAAGACCGTCAACGAGCGCAGGAACGGGCGGCTGATCAGCAGGCAGTTCAGCTGTCGCGCGCTGAGACCGAACAGGCTCGCGCCGATGCGGCCGCCGGCGAGGCAGCAGCCCAGGAACGGGTCCGCGCTGCCGAGGCGCGTGCCGAACAGCGCATGACGGAGCGCGCGGCGGAACGAGCGGCTGGGGAAAAGGCTTTGCAACAGCTCCAAGCCGAGCTCGACAAGGTTCGCGCCGATGCGGAAGCCGAGAAGGCGGCGGCCGAGGAACGGGTCCGCGCTGCGGACGCGCGTGCCGAACAGCGCATGGCGGAGCGGGCGACGGAACGGGCGGCCGGGGAGGAAGCGCTCGCTCGGGTGCGCCGCGAGTCGGAGAAGGTGCGCGCCGATGCGGCTGCGGAGGTTGCGGCCGCGCGTGGACAGGCCACTGCCGAGGTGGCCGCCGCGAGGCAGGCCGCAGAGGCCGAGATCGACCAGGGGCGGCAGGCCGCGCAAGCCGAGATCGACAACGCGCATGCCTATGCCGAGGATGTCGTGCGGCAAGCCCAGGCCGACGTAGCTCGGGCGATGTCGGCGTCGATGGCCATGGCGTCGAGATTGCTGACGATTCCCATTCCGCCGGCGGAGGTCCGCGCGGACGAACAGATCAGGTCCATCGAGAGCGCCGTGGACGCGCTTTACCAGATCGATTACGCGCTGGAGATCGGGATGGCCGACGAGGTTTCGTCCCAACCCCCGCCGGATGTCGAGCTCATGCGCAATCTCATGTTGGCGGTGCAGGAGCGGGCTAGGGACCTCTCCCCCGAGTTTGCTCATTCGCCCGTGCAGTTCACCGATCAAGCTCAGATGGAGGCGGCCGCCTTCTATCTCGATGCCGCAGGCGGCGCCTTTCGCGCCTGTTTGCAGCGCATAGAGGAAGCAGCGCACCTACTGGCGGGCCGCAACCGGAGCCAGGATGCCGAGATCATCGAGATGGTCATGGCGATGCTCGCCGATCCGTGGGTAGGGGCCGTACGCCAGCACCGCGGCTGAAGACACCTGGGCTCTCGGCGTAGGGGATGTCGGCCCCGGTGGAAGTTGACGGGTGTCGATTTCCTATCGTGACGAGATGAGCAATGTTGCTGATGCCGACCGCGTCGCGGATCTCGCGCGCCGGGTCGTCGCCGACCACGATCCGAAGTCGGTCCCCATCCCCGAATTCCTCGCAGCGTGTTACGACGCCGGCCTGTCCTGGGTGCACTTCCCCGAAGGTCTCGGCGGGCTTGGCGTCTCGCGCGGGCTGCAGGCCGACGCCGACCGGATCCTGCAGGGGGCCGGCGGACCCATCCCGCTGTCGTTGAACCCGATGGGCTACGGCATGGCGGCGCCGACCATCCGCGAACACGCCCAGAGTGACGACGTCAAGAAGTCCTGGCTGCGGCCGCTGGCCAGCACCGAGCACATCTGGTGCCAGCTGTTCTCCGAGCCGGGCGCAGGCTCCGACCTCGCCGGGCTGGCCACCTCGGCCGTCCGCGACGGCGACGACTGGGTGATCAACGGGCAGAAGGTGTGGACCAGCCTCGCGCACCGCGCGCGATGGGGCCTGCTGCTCGCGCGGTCGAATCCCGACGTGCCCAAGCACAAGGGGCTGACGTACTTCGTCATCGACATGCACGGTCCGGGTGTCGAGACCCGGCCGCTGCGCCAGATGACCGGGCAGGCCGAGTTCAACGAGGTCTACTTCACCGACGCCCGCATCCCCGACGCGCATCGGCTGGGCGACGTCGGCAACGGCTGGAACGTCGCGATGACGACGCTGATGAACGAGCGCAGTGCGCTGGGCGGCAGCGCCAGCCGCCGCGGTGCGGGGACCATCGGCGAGGCGGTCGCGCTGTGGGCGTCGCGACCCGACCTGCAGACGCCGGTGCTGCGTGACCGGCTGGCCCAGCTGTGGCTGCGCGCCGAGGCCCAGCGCCTGACGTCCGAACGCTCGCGCGCCGCCGCGACCGTCGGCGGGCCCGGTCCGGAAGGCTCGATCGGCAAGTTGGTGGGCGCCGAACTCAACCAGCACGTCTATCAGTTCTGCATGGATCTGCTTGGGCCAGAAGGGGTTCTGTACCACGGCTACGCCATGGGCCGAGACGGGGACAGGGAGGACGAATCCGACTGGCGGGGACCGGTGCAGCAGCGCTTCCTGCGCAGCCGTGCCAACACCATCGAAGGCGGTACGTCAGACGTGATGCGCAACATTCTGGGTGAACGGATCCTGGGGCTGCCCGGCGACCTACGGGCCGACGCAGGCATGCCGTGGAAGGAGATCCCCCGTGGCTGAGAATTCCACGTTCAGGTTCACCGACGAGCAGGCGCAGCTGCGGGCTGCCGTCGCAAAGTTCTGCGCCGAGAACTTCGACGAGCAGACGGTGCGGCGGCTGATGGAGTCGGATCCTCCGTTCGACCGAAAGGTCTGGGGGCGGCTCGGTTCCGAGCTCGGCGTGCTCGGGCTGTCCGTACCCGAGGCCGACGGCGGAGTCGGCGGCTCGCTCGTCGATCAGGCCGTCGCCGTCGAGGAACTCGGTGCGTCGCTGGCCTGCGGGCCGGTGTTCGGCACCGTGTTCCTCGCGATCCCCGCGCTGGTCGCCGCGTCCTCCGGGCCGGTGCGCGACGGGCTGCTGTCCGAGTTGGTGGAGGGCCGCCGTACCGCGGCGTTCGCCGTCGCCGATCGAGCTGGCGCGTTCGATCCGTCCGCCGTCTCCGTCACCGCGGCTCGTTCCGATGAGGAGTGGACGCTGACGGGAATCGTCGAGCGGGTGGTCGACGGCAGCGTCGCCGACGACCTGCTCGTCGCCGCCGACGGACCGGACGGCGTCGCGCTGTTCGCCGTGGAGGCCACCGGTCCTGGCGTCGACCGCACCACCCTGTTGACGCTCGACCTGACCCGGCCGCAGGCCACCATCCGATTGTCCGACGCGCCCGCCCGGCTGGTGGCCGATCCGGGTGAGGCGTCGCGCGTGATCGAGCATGCGCTGCAGGTGGGCTCGGCGCTGCTGGCCGTCGAACAAGTCGGCGCCGCACAGCATCTGCTCGACCTGTCGGTCGAATACGCGAAGACCCGACTGCAGTTCGGCAGGCCGATCGGCTCGTTCCAAGCGGTGAAGCACCGGCTGGCAGACCTGCTCGTCGACGTCGAACACGCCCGCTCGGCGGCGTACCACGCAGTGTGGGCGTTGACCGACGGCTCGGACGACCCGGCACTGGTGGCGAGCATGGCGCAGGCCGTCGCATCCGCCGCGTTCGCCCGCGTCGCCACTGACACCATCCAGGTGCACGGCGGCATCGGATTCACGTGGGAGCACCAGGCGCATTTGTACTTCAAGCGCGCCACCACGGACGCCGTGCTGCTGGGAAGTCCCGAGCAACACCGCTCCCGGGTGGCCGAGCTGGTGCTCGACACCGCGTCGGCCGAGCGGGTGCCGAAGGTAGCCGACGGCACCCGCGCCTAACCCTCAGTACCGGACGTCGCTCAGCAGCAGCGGCGGATACACCGACGACGTCTCGCCGTCGACCGTAGTGCCCGCGAACTGAAGCATCGCGCGCATGTCGCCGTTCAACTCGGCGGGGTAGTTCAGCGTCGGCGCCGACACCGCGTCGAGCTTGCCGAGTTGCTCGGCACTCAGGGTGACCTCCAGCCCGGCGAGGTTGGACGTCAGGTGCTCGAGGCGCCGTGCTCCGACGATCGGCACGACGGTCCCCGGCCGTGACCGCAGCCACGCCAACGAAACTGCCGCAGACGTGGTGCCGAGTTCGCCGGCGATCGCACCGACGGCGTCGATGACGCGGAACTCCTCGTCGCTCGGGCCACCGACGAAATTCGCGCGCACGGAATCGGTGACTTCCGCGTTCCGCTGGTACTTGCCCGACAGGAAGCCGTTCTTCAGCGGGCTCCACGGCACCAGCGCCATGCCTTGGTCCAGCGCCAACGGCGCGACTTCACCCTCGACCGTGCGCGCCAGCAGCGAGTATTCGACCTGCAGCGCGATCAGCGGAGTCCAGCCACGAAGCAGTGCCGTGGTCTGCGCCTGCGCCGTCACCCACGCCGGGGTGTTGGAGAACCCGACGTAGCGGATCTTGCCGGCCTGCACCAGGGTGTCGAGGGTCTTCATCGTCTCCTCAATCGGAGTGTGTCGATCCCAGTTGTGCAGCCAGTACACGTCGAGGTAGTCCGTCTGCAGGCGGCGAAGCGTGGCGTGCAGCTGGGCGGTGATCGACGAGCGGCCCGCGCCTCCGCCGTTCGGGTCGCCGGGGAACAGGTTGGTGAAGAACTTCGACGCCAGGACGACGTGTTCGCGGCGGCCAGGGCGCGCGGCGAAGTAGTCGCCGAGGATCTTCTCGGAATGGGTGTTGGTGTAGAAGTTGGCAGTGTCGACGAAGTTGCCGCCGCGGTCGAGGTAGGTCTCGAGGATCCGCTCGGACTCCTCGACGGAGGTACCGGCACCGCCCGGATCCTCGCCGAACGTCATCGCGCCTAGTGCGAATGGACTGACGCGCAGGCCCGACCGCCCCAATGTGACGTAGTGATCCAGTGCCATCGTGTGCTCCTTCGTTCGTGGAATGTGTACTTCCATCGAAGCTCTGGATGCTTCGACGCGGTAGACCGATCCGCGCGACCTCTTGCACAATCCTGCCTAACTTGCGGCGATCGGGTTGCTCCGCTGCCGTCCGCGATGCTTGGGTGAGGCATGCACACGCGCTCCGAGCTGCTCGACGAGATCCGCGCCCGCATCGCCGCGCGCGCACGACCGGACATGCGGACGTCCATCGAGGGCCTGCTGATGTCGAAGGTGACCACAGGGCCCGAGACCCCCGACTACTCGCTGACCGAGCCGCTGCTGGTCGTCATGGCCCAGGGCGGCAAGCGGCTCCTGCTCGGCGACCGTGCCTACGAATACCGCTCGGGGCAATGCCTGGTCGTCACCGCGAACCTGCCGGTCACCGGCCACTACATCGACACCGACGAGAAGAACCCGTCGCTGGCCCTTGCGTTGGTGCTTCGGCCATCCACCATCGCCGCCTTGCTGCTGCAGACGCCGGCCGGGCGGCGGCCGCATGCCGCGCCCGATGCCTCCGCGATGGCCACCTGCGATGCGAGTGCCGCCCTGCTCGACGCCGTCGCGCGCATGTTGCGTCTGCTCGACGAACCCGATGACGCGGCCGTGCTGGCTCCCCTGATCGAGCAGGAAATCCTGTGGCGGTTCCTCACCGGACCGCAGGGCGAAACGCTGCGGCAGATCGGCCTGGCCGACAGCGATCTCACTCACGTCAGCCGCGCGATCGGGTGGATCCGCGACAACTACGCCGAGCCCGTGCGCATCGACGACCTCGCCAGCCTGTCGGGGATGAGCACGTCGGCGTTCCACCGCCACTTCCGCGCCGTCACGGCCATGAGCCCCTTGCAGTTTCAGAAACGCATCCGCCTGCAGCACGCCCGCTCGTTGCTGGTGGCCCATTCCCGCGACGTCGCGGGCATCGGACACCGTGTCGGCTATGACAGCCCGTCACAATTCACCCGCGAGTATCGCCGCCTGTTCGGTGCGCCGCCAGGTCAGGACGCGGCACGCCTGCGTACCGAGCCGCAACCGGCGCCGGCACTGATCTGACCCGCCACCTCGCCGAGCGTGCTCTTGTGTGCGAAGAATCGCCGAAATCTCGCACACGAGCGCACGTTGGGCGCCAACGGGTTTGGCTACCGCGTCAACTCCGCCCGGATCGTCGCGAACCAGCCCTGCTTGGTCTCGACGACGTGGGTTGCCGTCGACGTGTCGCGGCCCATCGCGCCGCCAACGGCGTTCTGCCGCAGACTGTCCCAGTCCAAGCGCGACCCGGCGTACCCGACTTCGGGCAGGCCCGCCAGTATCGCCTTCTCCCCCTGGTCCATGTTCGCAGTCAACGCGCATCACCCGTTGCGATGCAATCGATTTTCCGGGCCCGACTCCGACGTATCACCGTTCGACTCTGCGGTAGTGGCGCTGCCTTCTCGCACTTCCCCGCCCTGTGCGCAGAGTCGACGCGAATGGGCCTGCGCCCCCGCTCAAAAGAGTTCGTCGTAGTGCAGCAGCGCGCCGACGGCGAGCACGGTTCCGATGCCCAGGAACAGGATTCGCACCGCCGTCGGCCCGTACCGGGTGAGCGCGCGGACGAAGTTGCGTTGCACGTGCCTGGCCCGGATGGTTCGGCGCGTCGACAACGCCAGCACGAGCAGTGACGGCACCAAGGTGAGGGCGCAGTAGCAGAACATGATCACCGGCCAGCCCGTCGGCAGCGGCTCGCGCGCCGAAAGCATCGCCAGGCCGGTCAGGTACGGCACCGCCGTGGGCGCCTGCCCGAAGCCGATGACGAGACCGACCAGACCGAGCAGCCACGGATTGCTCCTGGCCATGTTGAGCACCCACAGCGGCGGCGTGGGCTTCCTAGCCCCTGACGTCAGAAGCGCAAGCGCGATCAACACGACGCCCAGCGCCAGCTGGCCCCAGTACCGGAGAGTCGGCGTGAGGTCGAAGTCCATCCGGTCGGTCAGGAAGTTCAGGCCCAGCACCGTCAAGATGCCGAAGGTGCTGGTCGCGGCGAACACTCCGGCGACGAAGCTCAGCCCCGCCGGCAGTGCTGACTTGCGGCTCAGCCGGCTGTCGTACACGACGGCCGTCGTCACCCCGAGGTTGAGGACGTTGAGCGAATCGAGAAGCGCGAACCCCAGGAGAGGCAGGAGGAGTGCGAGCATGACCTCACGAACCTACGGGAGCGGCCAAGAGCGCGCCCACGACGAGGAGGACACATGACCATCACCCTGGTGAACCCCGATGGTCTGCCGAAGGTCGACATCTACAAGCAGGTGTCGGTGGCCACCGGATCGAAGCTGGTGTTCATGGCCGGCCAAATCGCCTCGGACGCAGACGGGAACACAGTCGGCGTCGGCGACTTCGCCGCCCAGGTCGAGCAGTGCTATCTCAACGTGGCCACCGCGTTGGCCGAGGCCGGCGCGACCTTCGACGACGTGGTGAAGCTCACCGTGTACCTCGTCGACTGGACCCCCGACAAGATGCCCGAGTTCGTGGACGGAGTCGCCAGAGCCGCCGCAAAGCTGGGCGTGACGCCGATGGCTCCGCTGACGGGAATCGGCGTCGCCACGCTCGCCGAGCCGGACCTCCTCGTCGAGGTGGAGGCCACCGCGGTCATCGACTGACGCCGACGACCTACCCTGGGTGGGCGCCGTCCGGGCATGAAATCGGCGTGTCGGGGTATGCCTGCCCTGCACTTCGCCCGCCACGGAAGGACCCATGACCGCAGCACGATCGCAGCTTGACCAGCGTGAAATGGCCGAAGCCCAGCGCATCGTGAGCGCCGTGGCCGGTGCGTTCTCGGCGAAGGTGGTCGGGCAGAACCACCTCCGCGAATCGATGCTCATCGGACTGCTGGCGGGCGGCCATCTGCTCATCGAGAGCGTCCCCGGCCTGGCGAAGACTCTGGCGGCCCGCGTGATCGCCGAATCCATCCACGGCGGGTTCCGGCGCATCCAGTGCACACCCGACCTGCTGCCCAGCGACATCATCGGCACCCAGGTGTACGACGCGTCGACGAATTCGTTCGTCACCCAGCTCGGGCCCGTGCACACCAACATCGTGCTTCTCGACGAGATCAACCGCTCCAGCGCCAAGACGCAGAGCGCGATGCTAGAGGCGATGGAGGAACGCCAGACCACGATCGCGGGCGTCGAGTATCCGATCCCCGAGCCGTTCCTCGTCATCGCGACCCAGAACCCGGTGGACCAGGAGGGCACGTACCCGCTGTCGGAGGCGCAGACCGACCGCTTCATGCTCAAGGAGATCGTGCAATACCCGTCGACGGAGGACGAGGTCGAGGTCATCTCCCGGATGGACGCGGGCCTGTACGACAAGGACCACCGCACCCCGCCGGTCGTCGGTTCCGACGACATCCGCCGCGTTCAGGAACTGGTCCGGGCCGTGCACATGGACCGCGCCCTCATCCACTACGCCAGCCGGCTGGTCGGCGTCACCCGCGAGCCCGAGCAGCACCTGCCTGCGAGCACGGCACGGCTCATCGAATACGGCGCCAGCCCGCGCGCCACGATCGCGTTCTGCCGGACGGCACGCGCGTTGGCCCTGCTGCGCGGTCGCGGCCACGTCGTGCCCGACGACATCGCCCGGCTGGCGCACCGGGTGTTGCGGCACCGCCTGATCCTCGGTTTCGAGGCGGCCAGCGCCCGGGTTACGCCGGACGCGGTGGTCGACGCGGTGCTGCAAGCCGTCCGGGTGCCGTGAGGTGATGGGGTAACCGAGCACCGTGGGCAAGCACCTCGATCGTGCCAAGAAGTACTTCGGCCGCGACACCAGCGGACTGCTGGAGGGCGGGCGCTACGCACTGGTGCACACCCGCAGCCTCGAGTTCGACGACCTGCGGCCCTACGTTCCCGGTGACGACGTCCGCGACATCGACTGGAAGGCGTCGGCCCGCTCGGGCCACGTGCTGATCAAGCGCTTCGTCTCCGAGAAGCATCACAAGATCCTGGTGGTGGCCGACGCCGGCAGGAACACCACCGCGCTCGCCCCGTCCGGTGAGACGAAGGCGTGACGTCGCCGCCAACGTCATCGGCGCCATGGGGTTGATCACGCTGCGTCGTTCCGACGAGGTCGGCATGGTGTTCGGTGACGCCCGCGGATGTGTCGACATCCGGCTGCGGCGCGGCGAAACGCACATCGAGTACTTGTTGCACCGGTTCCACGACCAAACCGCGAAGCACCCGGCACGCAGCAGCATCATCACCCAATTGGAGTGGGTGGCAAGCCATTACCGCCGTCCGCTCCTGCTGTTCGTGGTGTCCGACGAACCCGACGTCGACGACCGGCTCGGTGACGTCCTCAGCCGGCTCACCGGCAGGCACGACGTCATGTGGGCGATGGTGTCGGACCTACCCGCGGTCGGATCGATCGAGGACGAGCACGACGGCTACGACGTGACCAGCTGGCCGGTTCGTGCTGAGTGGCGCCGCAGTGGGCCCCAAGGTCGTCGCCGCGTACCGGCAAGCGGAAGCCGAACGGCGGGAACGGCTTTCGGAGTTCATGACACTGCACGGCGTGCCACATGCGCTGATTGCGGGCAGCGGCGAGATCAGGGCCGCGCTGATCGCGATGACCGGGGTGTTCGCCCGTGCCGGATGACCTGCTCCGTCACGTCATCGGTCCGACGCCCTACTCGTCCTGGTGGTTGTGGATCGCGATACTGCTGCTGCTCGTCCTCATCCTCTGGTACGCAGGTGTTTTCGTCTTCACCATGCCCGAGAAGCGGCTACACGATCTGCCGGTGATCGGCGTCGCGCGCGACAAGATGCTCAAGCGCCGCTTCGCGTCGACGGTTCGCGAGGCAGGCGATCGGTACCGGGCCGGCGAACTGGACCCCGCTCCGGCCGGCGCCCTCATCAGCGGCGCACTGCGCGGGTTCCTGCAGCAGGCTACCGGCATCCGCGTGCAGTACATGCAGCTCGAGGACATCGCCTCCAGTGAAGTCTCCTCGGTGGCACCGCTTTTGGAGCAACTGAACGACGCGCAGTTCAACGTGGCCTCACACGTCGACGTCGGCCAGGTCAGCGACGACGCGGAGGAGCTGATCCGATCGTGGACCTGACTTGGTGGCCCGTGGCGATCGCCGGCTGCGTCGGTCTGGCGATCTGCATCGTCACGGTCCTTCTGCTTCGCATGGCAGCCGAACGCCGGCGACTGCTGCCGCTGGCCAACGTCGGCCGCCTGACCGGGCTTCCGGAGTACGTCCGCGCCGCCCGCATGCGGGCGATCGCGACGGCCGTCACCATCGCGCTGCTGGTCGTCATGTTCGCCACGACGGTCGTCGCGGCGGCCCGCCCGACGGGATTGCCCACCGCGGCACGGGCATCCGCGGTCGGCCAGCCACAGGACATCATGGTCTGCGTGGGCGGGCCGGTGACGGATCCCGCCGTGAGTGCGGTGCTGCGCGACGTCGCCCAGCAGGTGAAGACGTTCACCACCCAGCGCATCGGGCTGACGTCGCCGAACCGGAGGGTCATACCGCTGACCCGCGACTACCAGTACGCGGCAGGCCAATTCGCCGCCTACGCGCAGCCGCAGGGTTCCGCCCAGGCCGCTGGGTTCGCGCCGTCGGTGTCCTACTCCGACTACGCCGAGGGCGTCGAGGACGTACTGGCGTTGTGCCTTGCGGGGTTTCCGTCGTTCGACGAGAAGACCGCGCAACGCCGGTCGATCATCTACGTCGGTCCAGACGCGCTGCGTGCGCCCGACGAGACACGGCCGGCACTGTTCACCGCGGACCGGGTGCGAGACATGGCGTCGACGGCGGGCATCCAGGTCAACGCGCTCGTCACCGGTGCCGAGTCGCAGAAGCTGGCCGCCGTCGCCCGCGAGACCGGCGGCCGGTCCATCTCCGCGGATGCCGATGTCGACCGCGGGCCTTGCCGACATCCGGGCCAACCCGCCCGCGGCGACGCCGACGGAAGAGGCCGCCGAGCGCACCAAACCAACCGAGTCGCCCGACGTGCCGTTGGTCGTGGCCCTGTTGGCCGCCATGGCGTTGGCGGCGTGGCCGGTGGTGATGCGGCGATGACCTTCGAGCCCGTGCTGCCGTTGCTGCTGCTTCTCGCCGTCGCGACGGCCATCGTCGCGGCGCGCGTCGTCGCGCTGCGGAGAATGACCCCAAGGGGCCGAACGAGGGAAGACCTGTGGCGGTGGGGCGGGCTGACGCTCGCGGCGCTCCTGCTGGTCGCTGCGGCCGCCCGCCCGATGCTCGGCACCGACGATCAGGGCCCGACGCGCGTCGCGGGAGACACCGCGCCGAACGTGTTCCTCGTCGTCGACCGGTCGCCCGACATGCGCGTCGAGGACTGGGCCGGCGACCGGTCCCGAATGGCCGGGGTGCGCGACGACATCGCCGCGCTGATCGACCGCTATCCCGACGCCCGGTTCGCCGTGATCACCTTCTCGTCGCGCCCGTCGCTGGACTGGCCGCTGTCGGCGGACACCTGGAGCCTTCGCCCCGTGATGGCCGCCGTCACACCGTACGCCGCGACCCCCGACGCGATCGACCAGGCCAACGCCGGCGCGGCAGGAAACGTGTTGCGCTATCAGCTCATCGGCGCGTCGCAGCAGTACCCGCGTGCGCAGAACCTGGTGTACTACTTCGGGGCCGGCGCCGCCGAAGCCCAAGGGCCACAGCGGGAGTTCGACCTTCCCGAGCGCACCGTCGACGGAGGAGCCGTGCTCGGCTACGGCACCGCGGCAGGTGGCCCGATTCCGGGGACGGACGTCGCCCGGTCGGCCGTCGACGAGGCCGCGTTGCGGGGCGTCGCCGAGCAGATCGGCGTCCCCTACGTTGCCCGCGACGCA
Source organism: uncultured Actinomycetota bacterium (assembly GCA_963849055.1). Lineage (GTDB taxonomy): Bacteria > Actinomycetota > Actinomycetes > Mycobacteriales > Mycobacteriaceae > Mycobacterium. The sequence goes on along the minus strand of CAWKFI010000003.1, from coordinate 236,472 downwards.
GCCGAACCACTGACGGCCGCACTTCCCGAGCCCTCCGAGCAGGCAGCTGAAGCCGGCGTCTCGACCGCCCCCGCTGGGCGCACCGAGCTGTACTGGGCTCCTGCGGTCGGCGCGGCGATTCTCATCCTCATCGAGCTGTATCTGGTGCTGCGCGAGTTCCGCCGCACCCGGCTGGCCAACGCGGACGTGGTCGTATGAACCGGCGGTCACGGCTGCGGCGGCGGCTTCTAGTCTTCTCCGCGCCCGTCGCGGTTCTGATCGTCGTCGCGATCCTCAAGCTGTCGTCCGTCGTGATCGCCGGCGGGTTGGCTGCCTCCAACTTCGCCGAGCGTGACGCAGGCGCGCTGCGTGGCAATGTCGCAATGCTCAACGTGCTCAACGTCGTCGAACCCGCGAAGGCCTCCTTCGCCGCGGGCGGCCTTGCCGTCCTCGACAATCGTCTCGACGACGCCGACAGGGAGTTCTCCGCGGCGCTGGCGCGCAGTGCAGGTGCCGAGTCCTGCCCCGCCCGGGTGAATCTGGAACTGGTCAGGGAGACGCTCGGCGACAGGGCAGCAAGCGTTCTCGACGGCGAACAAGCCGTTGCCAGATACCTCAGCGCACTGACAGTCGTCGAAGAGGCACCGGCCGGATGTTTCACGGGCAACACCGATTCCGACGAGCAGCGCCGCGCCGTTCGTGAGGAGGCGGCCGCCCGGCTGCACGCCAAGATCGACGCGGCCCGGGTGGCGCCGCCGCCCCCTCCGCCACCGGTCGCCGAACCACCGCCGCCACCTCCACCACCGCCTCCGCTGGGAACGTCGCCGGTCGAACCGGACACCGAGCTTCAGTTGCACCCCGAGACGGGTGATCCGCTGGAACGGCTGCAGCAGATCCTGCAGGATGCCGCGGGACGCGGTTGAACGGTCCGCGACCGCGGCCTGAACAGTGCCCGCTGCGATTAGGTTTCCGGTTTCGCAGCCCCTACGCTTGCCGACGGTTCTCCGTCGATTCAGGAATGAAAGCAATGGCAATTCAGCCCACCACGCGGCGCGCGTCAGCCCTCCGCAATCGCAGGCTTCGTGCCGGCCGCCCCATCACCGTCGCCACCGTTGGTCAGTGCTTCGACGTCGAAGCGACCCGTGACGTCAGCGGCTGGCTGATCCGGATCCCCGAGATCGACGGCGTCACCCACGCCAGTCGTCGCGCAGCCGTCGAGCTGGCCGCGCGCAAGTGCATCGCCGCGCGCACCGGCATCCCGATCGGCTACGTCTCGGTTCTCGTCAGCACCTAAGCCGGAGGCAGATGCGGCGCAACCGTCGGGTGAGCCGCGATCAGCGCGTTGTGCGCGCGCCATTCGTCCAAGCGCGCGGGCCAGCACGCCGTCGGGATCGCCACGACGTATGGCATCGAGCAGCCCCGCCCGCGGCGCCCCCACCGCATTATTGGGCGCCTGCCGCCGCCCAATCGGTTCCACCGCCTCCGACAACCGCTCGACAGTGGGCGCAGCAGTGCCATCCGCGGGAAGCGTGATCCGCGCCCATGGGCCGGCAAGCTCGATCGACCCAGCGGTACCCAATCTTTCGGCATAGCAGAGCCACACTGCTGATCCGTCCGGCTGCGGTGGCCAGCGGATCGGCAGCGGTGGTGTGCGACGCAATTCCCACCCCGGCTCGGCGCCGGTATCCGCCCAGGCGAGGTTCGCCGCGTACTGAACCGCGGCGACACGTCGGTGCGGATCGGCACCGGCAGAACGGTTTCGGGACGTCCGCTGCAACCGTCGGGCCAGCGCGGTGGCCGGGGGCGACGCCCCAAGGAGCGGCGCCGCGACCAGCCAACCCCAGAGCCAACCAGGCCGCACACCACCGTCCGACACCGTCGCGAGCACCGTCGCCGCCGCCTGCCCGATCCACGGCACACCGGCTGGAAGCAGCGCTGCGAAACCCGCGGCGACCCGGCCCTCCCACACCATGTCCGGATCGCCTTGTGCGGCAAGGGGACTCAGGAAGAGTGCGACCACGCCGGTTACCCCCACACCGAGGGCCAGCGCGATGACGTCCCACGTCACGAAGTGAGCGCTTCCTCGAGTGTCCTCGCGCGGTAGTTGCGCAGGGTGGCGACGTCATCGGTGACGGTGGCACAGGATCCGTCGGCGATGGCCGTGTAGGTGCTCACCCATGCGTCGAGTTGCCATTGCTCGACGTCGTACGCCGCCGCCCGGGAGGCGTAGGCCTCCTCGACGGTCTGGTTCTCGAAGCGCAGGTCGCGTCCGAGGACTGCACCCGCTCGCGCAGCGACTTCGGTCAGCGTGAGGGCTTCGGGACCGGTCAGCGTGTACGTGGCGTCGACGTGCCGGTCCGGCGCCCGCAGCACGAGGGCGGCGACGTCCGCGACGTCGGCCCTGGCCACCGCGGCGACGCGGCCGTCTCCCGCGGGGCCGCGGATCACGCCCGCGTCGTCGGCGAAGTGGGGGAGCACGTCGGCGTAGAAGTTATCGCGCAGGATCGTGAAGGTCATGCCGCTCTCCCGAATCGCCGTCTCGGCGTCGTGGTGGTCGCGACCGAGGGTGAACGTCGCGTCGGCTGCGGCCCCCGCGAACGACGTGTAGACGAGGTGCCGCACGCCTGCCGACGCGGCCGCTCGGATGAACGTCCGGTGCTGCGCACGGCGGTCCGGCGCCTCGGCCGCGGAGACCATGAACAGCACCTCGATGCCGCGCAGCGCGTCGGCATCCGCGGAGGCGTACTCGCACCTGCGCACCCGAAGCCCAAGGTCCGGTGCACGCGCGGGGTCGCGCACCACCAGAACGGGCGCGTAGTGCGCCAATTGGTGCGCGACCAGTCCGCCGAGGGCGCCCGTCGAGCCGGTGATGCCGAGCATCGGCTGCGGCGTCACCGTGACGTTGGTGAAGTCGTTTCGCCAGCCCGGGCCGCTCTCGCCAGGGAACATCGAGTCCAGCTGTGCGTCGGCGAGCGGCCACAGGTGCGGTTCGGCCTCGGCTTCGGTCGGCGCCGCGTCACGCTCGACCACGCATTCGACGTGCCCCGAGTACCGCACGTCGGGGCAGACGAACCATCCGCTGATGCGATAGAGAGCCACGCGGTCACCCTAGGACGGCGTCGATGGCCCGGTAGATGCGCTGCTCGCTAACCGGTCGCGGTGTGCCGAGCTGCTGCGCCCACAGGCTCACCCGCAGTTCCTCGATCATCCGCGCGATGTCGCGCACGTCGTCGGCCGCGGCACGCGCGGGCGACAGCGCGCGGACCAGGTCGTCGTAGGCGTCCTGCACGGCGTGCACCCGCTGCATGCGCTCGCGGTCGGCGGCGAGGCCGTGGGGCAGGCGCTCGAGGCGACGGCCGATCGCGGTGAGGTACCGGGCCAGGTCGGCCAGGTGGGCCACCCCGGCGGCGGTGACGAAACCGCGCGGGACGAGTTCGGCCAGCTGGGCCCGGATGTCGGCGACGGCGTCCGCCTGCGCGGGCGGCGGCTTGTCGGGAAGCGCGACCTGCACGTCGTTCCACGCGGCCAGGACCTTCTCGACGCGACCGACGACGTCCAGCGTGCTCGGCACCAGGGCGGCCGCGACACGGTCCCGCAGTCCGGCGAACTCGGCGCGCGTCCACGCCGGTGCGGTCGCCAGCAGGTCGACGGCGGCGTCGGCGCAGTCATCGAGCAGGGCGGCCAGCGAGCCGTCCGGGTTGACGCCGAGTTGCAGCCGGGTGCGCGGATTCAGCGCCCGCTCAACGGCTTTGGCCGGCGACGGTGACGACAGCCGCAGCAACCGACGGGTGCCAGGGCGCATCGCGGCGCCCTGCTCGGCCTCCGTGGCGAACACTCGCACGTCCACCGCCGCCCCCGCGTCGACCAACGCCGGGTAACCGCGCACGGTGTGACCGCCGCGGGTGCGCTCCACCACGCGCGGTAGTTCGTCCAGGTCGTCGGGCCAGCTGCGCAGCCCGGTGCGTTCCAGGTCTCCGGCTACCGCTCCCGCGACGGCCTGCCGCACCGGGGCGGCCAGCGTGTCCTGCAACGCGTCGAGGTCCTTGCCGCGGGCCACTTCGGTGCCGTCGGCGGATTCGACGGCGAACGTCACCCGCAGGTGAGCAGGGATCTTGGCCACGTCGAACGCATCGATGGGCACCAATATGCCGGTGCGCCTGCGCAATTCGTGCTGCAGCGCCTGCAACAGCGGTTCGGATCCTGGGTCGAGGGTGGTGAGCAGCGCGCGGGCGGTGTCGGGGGCGGGAACGAAGTTGCGGCGCAGGTCCTTCGGCAGGGAGCGGATCAGTTCGGTGATCAGCTCTTCGCGCAATGCCGGTACGTGCCAGGCGAATTCGTCGCCGCCGAGGCGTGCCAGCACCTCCACCGGCACGTGCACGGTGATGCCGTCGTCGTCGGCGCCGGGTTCGAAGCGGTAGGTGACGGGCAGCGAAAGGTCGCCCGCCTGCCACGTGTCGGGGCGGTCCGCGTCGACGTCCGTGCGCAGCAGATCTGCACGGGTGAGCGTCAAGAGTTCGGGCGTGCGGTGGCGTTGCTTCTTCCACCACGCGTCGAAGTGCCGGGCGGAGACGACGTCGGCGGGCACGCGCGCGTCGTAGAACGCGTAGATCTCGTCGTCGCCGACGAGGAGGTCGCGGCGGCGCACCCGCTCCTCCATCTCCTCCAATTCCTGCCGCAGCCGGGCGTTGTCGCGCAGGAAGTGGTGGCGGGTTTGCCAGTCACCCTCGACCAGGGCGTGCCGGATGAACAACTCGCGGGCCAGGACCGGATCGATGCGGGCGTAGCCGACCCGGCGTTGCGCCACCAGCGGCAAGCCGTAGAGCGTGACCCGCTCGAAGGCCATCACCTCGCCGCGGCGCGCGCCCCAGTGCGGCTCGCTGTAGGTGCGCTGGACGAGATCGCCCGCGATGCGCTCGACGGCCTCCGGTTCGATGCGCGCGGCGATCCGCCCGTACAGCCTGCTCGTTTCGACCAAGTCCGCCACCACGATCCAGCGCGGCGGCCGCTTGGTGAGCACCGAGCCGGGCGCCAGCACGAACTTCGAGTTGCGTGCGCCGGCGTACTCCCGGGTCTCGCCCTCGCGAAGGCCGATGTGCGACAGCAGCCCGGCCGTCAGCGCGGCGTGCACGCGTGCGGGGTCGGCGGGCTCGGCGTCACCCGCCTCGACGATGCCGATGTCCTTGGCGATGCTGCGCAGCTGACCGACCAGGTCCTGCCACTCGCGGATGCGCAGGTAGTGCAGGAACTCGTCGCGGCACATCCGTCGAAAGGCGTTGCCGGACCGTTCCTTCCGCTGCTCGCGCAGGTAACCCCAGAGGTTCAGGAACGACACGAAGTCGGAGTGCTCGTCGGCGAAGCGGGCGTGTTTCTGGCGTGCGGCATCTTCGCGGTCGGTGGGCCGTTCGCGCGGATCGGGGATGGACAGAGCCGCGGCGAGGACCAGCACCTCCCGCACGCAGCCCTCGGTATCGGCCTGCAGGATCATCCGTCCGATCCGGGGATCCAACGGCAGCCGGGCCAGGCGTCGACCCAGATCGGTGATGGCCCCCTGCGGGTCGAACGCGCCAAGCTCCTGCAGCAGCTGGACGCCGTCGCGGATGCTGCGCCGGTCCGGAGGGTCGAGGAACGGGAAGTCCTCGATATCGCCGAGTCCGAGCGCCGCCATCTGCAGGATCACCGCGGCGAGGTTGGTGCGCAGTATTTCCGGGTCGGTGTAGCGCGGCCGGGACTCGAAGTCCGCTTCCGAGTAGAGGCGGATGCAAATGCCGGGCGCGACGCGTCCGGACCGGCCCGCCCGCTGCGCGGCCGACGCCTGCGAGATCGGCTCGATGGGCAGCCGCTGCACCTTGGTCCGCCTGCTGTAGCGCGAGATGCGCGCGCTGCCGGGGTCGACGACGTAGCGCACGCCCGGCACGGTCAGCGACGTCTCGGCGACGTTGGTGGCCAACACGACCCGACGACCCGTATGCGCCGCGAACACCTTCTGCTGCTCCGCCGTCGGCAGCCGGGCGTAGAGCGGCAGCACCTCGGTGTGCTTGACGGCGCCACGCAAAGCCTCTGCGGTGTCGCGGATCTCGCGCTCACCAGACAGGAACACCAGCACGTCACCCGGCGGCTCGCTCTCGAGTTCACGCACCGCGTCGACGATGGCCTCGGTCTGGTCGCGCAACTCGGTGCGGACGACCTCGTGGTCCGGGTCGTCCGGATCGTCGCCGTCGTCCGCGGGCGCGAGCACCTCGAGCGGGCGGTAGCGGATCTCGACCGGATAGGTGCGGCCGGACACCTCCACGATGGGGGCTCCACCAAAATGCGCCGCGAAGCGTTCCGGCTCGATGGTCGCCGACGTGACGATCACCTTCAGGTCCGGGCGACGGGGCAGCAGCTCGCGCAGATAGCCGAGCAAGAAGTCGATGTTGAGGCTGCGTTCGTGGGCCTCGTCGAGGATCAGCGTGTCGTAGCGCAGCAGCCGGCGGTCGCGTTGCATCTCGGCGAGCAGGATGCCGTCGGTCATCAACTTGACCAGCGTGCGGTCGCTGGCCTGATCGGTGAAGCGCACGGTGTAGCCGATGGCCTCCCCCAGCGACACCCCCAGTTCGTCGGCGATGCGCTGCGCGACGGTGCGCGCGGCCAGTCGGCGCGGCTGGGTATGGCCGATGGTGCCGCGGATGCCGCGCCCGAGTTCGAGGCAGATCTTGGGCAACTGGGTGGTCTTGCCCGACCCGGTCTCGCCGGCCACGACGATCACCTGGTTCTCGGTGATCGCCCTGGCGATGTCGTCGCGCCGGTCGCTCACCGGCAGGTCGGGGTAGCTGATCGTCGGGACCGCAGCCGTGCGGGTGGCGATCAGGGCCTCGGCGGCGGCGAACTGCTGGGCGATCTTTTCGACGGCCGCCGGGTTGCCGCCGCGCAGACCCTTGAGGCGGCGCCGCAGCCGATCGGCGTCGCGGATCGTCAGACCCTCCAGCCGCGCACGCAGATCGGGAACGGATGGCGCGGACACTCCGGCAAGCCTAGGTGGCCATCCGTTGTCCCGACGTCCGAGGTTTGGATGACGCCTCCCTGGCAAATCTGGCGAGCGTGGCAACCGAGTGGGAGTGCGTAGTCGTCGGCGGCGGCGCGGCGGGCTTGAGCGCAGCGCTGGTGCTGGGCCGGGCCCGTAGGCGGACGCTGGTGGTCGATGCCGACGAGCAGAGCAACCGCGCGGCGAAGGTCGTCGGCGGCCTGCTCGGCCACGACCAGCGGCCCCCTGCCGAGCTGTACGCCACCGGCCGCCGCGAGCTGTCGGCCTACCCGACCGTCGAGTACCGCACCGGCGAGGTGATCAGCGGCGCGCCCGTCGACGGTGGCTTCGCGCTGGAACTCGGCGACGGCGAGGAGGTCCGCACTCGACGGGTGGTGCTGGCGACGGGCATGCGGTACTGCCCGCCGGACCTGCCGGGGGTCGACGAACTGTGGGGCGATTCGGTGTTCCAATGCCCGTTCTGCCATGGCTGGGAGATGCGTGACAAGCGGCTCGCGGTCCTCGCGGCCGGAGATGAAGCGGTCCACGGGGCGTTGATGCTGCGCGGCTGGAGCGACGACGTGGCGGTGCTGACCGACGGGCCCGCCCAGCTCGATGCGCGGCAACGACGGCTGCTGGAAACGGCGGGCATCACCGTCGACGAGCGGCGCGTCGTCGAAGTGATCGGCAAAGACCATCGGCTCACGCACGTCGCCTTCGCCGACGGTGACCGCATGGAACGCGACGGGTTACTCGTCGAGGCGCCGCTTCGGCAGCGCTCGCGATTGGCGGAGAAGTTGGGCGTCACCTGCACGCAGGGTCCCGTGGCGCCCGACGCGATCAACGTCGATTCCCTGCACCGGACCAGCGTGCCCACCGCCTTCGCGGCAGGCGATGTCTGCACCGAACAGCCCTACGTCGCAGGCGCGATCGCGGCGGGTTCGCAGGCCGCCATGATCGTCGTGCAGAGCCTGCTCGCGGACGAATTCGGTCTGCCGTATCCGCCCTCCTGACGCCGCCGAGCCGTCGCCCGCCTCGTGCATCACGCCGCGTTGTCGGCTTTGATGGAGACGGTGAGTTCCCGAATCCTGAGTGCCTGTTTCCGATTGGTGCTGCTGTTGGCACTGAGCGCGGGCCTGGTGTCGGGCTGCGCCACCCCGCCCGGGGGAACCCCGGCCACACCGCCGACGTTGCCGGCATTCACGACGACGAAGACGTCCGAGCCGGCGGCACCGGCCGGACCCCTGGTGGCGTACCGCGCGGCGACCGAGATCGGCGTGGTGGACGGCACGGAGATCTACGCCAAGGCGTCCGGCAGCTTCGCGCCGTCCAGTGAGCCTCTGGTCACCGAAGATGGCCGGTTCGTCTTCGCCCGCTCCGCCGACGGCAACCTGGTCATCCTCGACGTGCACAGCAAGGCCAGCCGCGTGATCCCGTTGGCGCAGGCCGCGCGATTGGGTACCGCGGGCGGCAGCACGGTCGTGTGGTGGGAGCAGCCGAACCGGCTGATGCAGCTCGACCTGTCCATCGCCTCCGCCCAGCCGACACTGCGCCAGACCGCTGACCTTCCGCCGGTCTACGGGGTGTCGCCGCCGCCAGAGCCGATGTTGCTCACCGCGCGCGACGGCACTGCCATCGTCGCGCGCGTCGAGACCACGCCGACGCCGTTCGGCGGGCCGGACACCTTGTACGCGATACGCGGCAACGCGCCACCGTCGCCGCTCGGCACCGCCGATGCCAACGCACCGGTCGCCGATGCCGTGCTCAGCCCCGACGGCGCGAGCCTGGTGTACGCGCTGTACCGGCGCTCGAGCAACAACTGCGGCACGGCCGCCGTCGTGGTGTCCAACGCCGACGGGTCTCAGCAGACCTTCGACGTTGCGGCGCCGGGGCCGACGACGGGCTCTCAGGTGCTGCGGATGTGGTGGCAGCAGGGCCAGCCGATGTCCCTGTCGCTGGCGACCTGGGGATGCGACCCGCCCAGCGCCTATTCGCCGCGGATATGGGAGCTCGCCCCCGACCGTCTCGTCCAGGGCGACCCACCGACGGTGGCGTTGCAGGAGGCCGACGTCTACCCGGGTCAGCGGGCGCTCATCATTCCGCGGGGCAACCCCGAGCCCGAGGCGTCGGGGACGCTGGTAATCGAGGACAGCGAGCGCCGGTTCCCGGTCAAGCCGGACGTCGACGCGATCGACGTCATCGCCGCGCCAGCCAAGGGCTGACGTCAGGCGGTCGCGGCCCGCAGCTCGGCGTAGGAGGCTTCGATCGCGTCGGCCAGGCGCGCGATGTCGGGAAGCGCCTGCGGGTCGGTGCACAACCCAATGCCGAGGTCGCCCGCGCAGGAGATCGCCGAGATGCGCAACGCGTGGTGCGCGGCCGGTTCCGAGGATGAGAACAGGTGCTGCACGCGGCGTCCCGCGACGCCGACGGGAACGCGAGGGCCTGGCACGTTCGAGATCGCGACGCTGAACTCACGCGGGCTCTTCGAGAGCCGCTGGGCGGCGTGTCCGACGTGCTTCATCCGGCCAAGTGCGTGCAGCAGGTCGTACATCTCCTCGGCGTCGGCGAGGCGCTTGCGCTCGCTGGTCTCGGCGCTGATCCTGTCGAGCCGCACCAGCGGATCGACCTCGCGCAACGGCAGGTCGACGTTCATGAACGAGTCCCGGTTTCCCAGCTGAGCGGCGTCCTCGTCCCGGTGATGCAGGCTGACGGGCACCTGGGCGTGCAGGTGACGCGCCAGTGACGACGACTGGCCGAGCCAGGTCCGCAGGCCGCCGGTGATGATCGCGAGGAGGACGTCGTTGACCGTGGCGCGGCTGGGCCGGGCGGCGCCGATCGCCTTCACCTCGGCCAGCGGAGCAACCGTGAATGCGAGTTCGCGGGAGTTGGTGATCGGACGGTCGAACGGCGATCGCGAACCAGGGTGACCGAGTTCGCGCAGGACGGCACCCGGCATCCGCAATACCTCGGCGAACCCGCCGGTTTCGGCCGGCCGGTGGACGCTTGGCGTGGTCGCCCTGGCCGGCGGGTCGTCGTGTGCGTCCCACAGCACGGCGTGCATGAATCGGACGGCAGCAATCCCGTCGCACATCGCGTGGTGGATGCGGACGGCGACGGCCTCACGGCCGTCGGCGAGCGGCCCGATCACGTCGAACGTCCACAGCGGCCGGCTGCGATCGAGGTGCTCGGACATCAACCCGCTGACGGTCCGCCACAGGTCCGCCCGGGAGCCGCACGACGCCGCCTGCCGCCGAATGTGATCGCGGATGTCGAAGTCGGTTGCCTGCACCCAGCGTGGTTGCGGTCCCGAGGAGTCGATGCGCTGGGTCGCCCGCGGTTGACTCGGAAGCCGCTGTGCCACGGCAACTCTCAGTGCGTCGAGGTCCAGAGGGCCGGTGCCCGGCTCGAGGACGTTGAGCTTCAGGGTATGGCCGGTGATCGCCGCCGATTCCATGGCGAGGATGCGCGCATCGTCCGGCGCGAGCGCGTCGGGATCGTCCTGCCGGGACATCGACTCAGTCTAAGAACACTCAGGCCGTGGCGAGTGCCGGATACGGCTTGATGTTGCGCATGGCGCGGGCGACGTACTCGTCCTTCTCCCCGACCGGGGCGACGTAGTGCAGGGCACTCTCGGCCGCGTCGACGCCGTCCAGGCGGGCGATCAGCCACGCCGCGAGATAGTGCGACGCGAGGCAGCCACCGGCGGTGGCGACGTTGCCGTTGGCGAAGAACGGTTGGTTGAGCACCTCGACACCGGCTTCCTGGACCCACGGCTTGGTGGTCAGATCGGTGCAGGCGGGCACACCGTCGAGGAGTCCGAGTTTGGCCAGCACCAGGGTTCCCGAACATTGGCCGGCCAGCAGCTGCCGGGACGGGTCGAGCCGCAACCGCGCCATCAGGGCGGGATCAGTGACCACTTCGCGGGTCTGCATGCCGCTGCCCACGATCACAGCGTCCGCGGCGCTGGCGTCCTCGAGTGTGGCCATCGATTCGATGACGACGCCGTTCATCGACCGAACACGCTCGGTGGGGCTGGCGATCGACACCCGCCAGCCGGGCTTCTTCACCCGGTTGAGCACGCCGAGTGCGATGAGGGAGTCCAGCTCGTTGTAGCCCTCGAAGGTGAGGATGGCGATGTGCACGGCGGTGTCCTTCCTGTCGTCGTTCGGCAGCGTATGTCCGCCGAGCCGTGACAATCAAAGAATTGTCATGCATACAATTCGCGCTATGCCCGCGTCGCGATACAAGTCGGTCGTGGACGCCATGGCGGCCGACATCCGCGCGGGACGGTTGCCAGCGGGCACCCGGTTGCCGACGCACCGCCGGCTCGCGGCAACCGAAGGGCTCGCCGTCGTGACGGCCTCCCGGGTCTATGCCGAGCTGGAGGCCATGGGCCTCGTCAGCGGGGAAACCGGCCGCGGCACCTTCGTCCGCGAGACCGCCTTGCCGCCCGCCCATGGCATCGACCAGCAGGCGGCCGCGTCGGACGTGGTCGACCTGAACTTCAACTATCCCGCGCTGCCCGGTCAGGCCGACATGCTCCGCCGCGCGCTGCGCGACCTCGCGTCCTCCGGTGACCTCGATGCGCTGCTGCGCTACCAGCCCCACGGCGGCCGCCCGCACGAGCGGGCCACGGTGGCGCGGCACCTCGGAGCGCGCGGGCTGCGGGTCGACGCCGATCGGGTGCTGCTCGTCAACGGCGCTCAGCACGGCTTGGCCGTCACCCTGATGGCGACGACGCAACCGGGCGACCTCGTCGCGGTCGATGCCTTGACCTATCCGGGCATCAAGGTGCTCGGCCAGACGCTGCGCCTGGAACTGACGCCGCTGCCCGCCGCGGGGCACGCCCCCGACCTCGACGCGCTGGAGCGCCTGTGCGCGACGCGCCGAATCCGGGCCGTCTATGCGATGCCGACGCTGCACAACCCGTTGGGCTGGGTCACGACGGCCGCCCACCGTGAGCAGCTGGCAGGAATCGCCCGCCGGTACGGGCTGCTCATCATCGAGGACGCTGCGTACGCCTTCCTGGCGCACCGGCCACCCGCCCCGCTGGCGGCGCTCGCACCCGAGACGACGGTGTACGTCTCCGGCCTCTCGAAGAGCGTGGCGACCGGTCTGCGCGTCGGATTCGTCGCGGCGCCAACGGCATTGGTGCCCGCGATCGAGCGCACCATCCGCGCCACCACCTGGAACACGCCGGCGATCATGACGGCCCTGGCGTGCCGATGGCTGGACGACGGCACCGTCACCCGGCTGGAGACGCAGAAGCGCGACGACGCGAGGGTCAGGCAGTCGATTGCCCGCGACGTGCTGGCCGGCCTACCTCAGATCGGCCACCCGTCGTCGTACTTCCTCTGGCTTGCCATGCCCGAGGAGGTGCGGGCCGACCGGGTGGCGGCCGCCCTACTGGCCGAACGCATTTCGGTCGCCACGGCCGACCCGTTCGCCACTTCTGCGCAGGTGCCACACGCGTTGCGGCTGGCGCTCGGCTCGACGGACCCGAACACGCTGCGCGACGCACTCGGCACGGTGGGGCGGGTCGTCGACGCACACACGAACCTATGAATCGCCGTCGCGGGACGGCAGCCGACTTGCCGCCAATGCCACGGTGAGGTCCTCCACTACCCGGGGATCCAGCAGATCCTCGCCGAACAACTCGCGCAACTGGCCCATGCGGTAGCGCACGGTCTGCGGGTGCACGAACAGTGCCGCGGCGACGTCGTCACGGCGGCCGTGGTGCAGCAGCCAGGCCCGCAACGTCTCCACCAACTTGTCCCTGACCGCGGGCCGGACCGTGTCCAGCGGCGCCAGCACTCTGGCGCGCAGATCGGCGAGCGCATCGCCATCGGCGTTGAGGACCAGCTCGGTCAGGTATTGCTCGGTATCGATCGCATCGCCACTGCCACCGAACAACTCACCCGCGCGCAGCGCGCGATCGACGGAGTGACGCGCCTGCGTCCACGGCCGTTCCGGGCCGACGACCGCGCCGGCGATCCCGATCGACCGCAGCAGTGCCGAGCGAGCGGGACCACCGACGTCGGCGACGAGCAGCACGGTGACCGAACGCGCCGACGGCGGCAGTGCGTCGTCGGGGATCTCGAGGCTGTTGGCGCCCAGCGTCGAGATCATCCGGCGTTCGTCCCCGCGGGGCACCGCCACCGCGGTCAGCGTCCGTGGGGGTGCCCAGTCGGCGCGCTCGGCGGTGGCAAGCAGCTCCTCGGTCGGCGCCATCGCGAGGAGTTGGCGCGCGAGGGTTTCCCGGTGCCGCTGCCGCGCCAGACCCGTCTTGGCGAGTTCGTCGGCGTGCCCTGCCACGCTGGTGGCCGACAGCCGATCGATGTAGGCGAACATCCGCTCGGCGAATACGGCGAGCTGATCACCCGGCAGTTGGTTGGTGACCGCGACGGCGCTCCACTCGCGCCACGCCGTCCGAGCGCCGACGCGGAAGGCCGCCAACAGCACGTCGGTCGAGCGACCCTGGCGCGCCTCCCCCTGGCCCAGCGCGAAGGCTCCGTCGAGCGCGGGCCGCACGTTCGGCGACGTGTCGGGATCGTCGCCCTCGGCCGTCAGCCGCAGGAACGCGGCCAGCGACTGCTGCACGGCCTGTTCGATGACCTGTCCCATCCGGCCGCCGAAGGCGTCGGCATAACTGGGCACGTCCTCGACGACGGCGGCCACGGTGCGCTCGGCAACGGACGGCAGGACCGTCCACATCGCGGCCAGGACGTCGTCGGGCAGCGGTGCCCACATCGTTTGACCGTCGTCGTGACCGTCTTCCATGCTCATCCACCCTTCTTCCTGGCGCTTCGTCGAATCTTTGTCCTCCTCGAACAAATTGGCGGATATTTTTCACACGCTCATGTCGAGAAATAGTCCGCTCCGACAATCACGATATAGACATGACTTCGCTTCTCGCTGGAACCGCGCGCCGTCCGCTGCGGTCCATCGCCCAAATGGTCGCGACGCCCCTGGTGCCACGCGACTTCCTCGACCTGATCACACCGCTCAGCAGCGCCCGTGACCTCCGCGGTCGCATCGACGCCGTCGACCGGGAAACGGCCGATGCGGTGACCGTCCGCATCCGGGTGGGCCGCGGCTGGCAGGGGCATCGCGCCGGCCAGTACGTCCGGGTTGGCGTCGACGTCGGGGGCGTGCGGCAGTGGCGCACGTACTCGATCACGTCCCCGGCCGCGGCCACCCGCCACATCACCATCACCGTCAAGGCGGTTCGGGACGGCGTGGTGTCCGGCTACCTCGTCCGTCAGGCGAAGCCCGGCACCCTCGTTCACCTCGGCCAGGCCGCCGGCGACTTCACGCTCCCCACGCGCGCACCTGCCAAGGCGCTGTTCATCACGGCGGGCAGCGGCATCACCCCCGTCATGGGCATGCTGCGCAGCCACTCCGGCGAACTCGCCGACGTCGTCCTGGTGCACAGCGCCCCGACGGCCGACGACGTGGTCTTCGGCAGCGAGCTACGCGGCCTCGCCGAGGCAGGCTCCATGCGCCTGCATCGAGCAGCACACCGCCACCGCACCGCGTGTCACGGCCGCCGATCTGGACGCCCTGGTGCCGGACTGGGCCGACCGGCGAGACCTGGGCCTGCGGGCCCGCCGCGCTGCTCGACGACCTCGAAGCGCACTGGGCGCGGCACGGCGCGTCGGACCGCCTGCACACCGAGCGGTTCACCGCCCCGGCCGTCGGCGGCGGCGAGGGCGGTCCCGTCACCTTCACCAAGGCAGGCGCCACCGTCGACACCTCCTCTGAGACAACACTTCTCGAAGCCGGCGAGAACGCCGGCGTGCTGATGCCGTCCGGCTGCCGGATGGGCGTGTGCTTCGGCTGCGTCCTGCCCCTGCGCAATGGAGCGGTCCGCGACGTGCGCAACGGCGCCGTCACCATCGGCGCGCCCGACGCCGGAGTGCTGGTGCAGACCTGCATCTCCACCGCCGCCGGTTCGTGCGAAATCGACATCTGAACCACGACAACCACATTCATCGAAGGACATCCACATGACTGCCCTGCAGAACAAGACCATCAGCCCCATCGCCCACCTGAGCGTCAACGACATCGAAAGCCTTGGCATCGAACTGGACGCGATCCGTCAAGGGGTCCTCGACACCCGCGGCGAGGCCGACGCCCGCTACATCCGCAAGGTCATCAAGACCCAACGCGGCCTCGAGGCGAGCAGCCGCGCCGTCCTGCTGTTCTCGCTCTTCCCGCCGGCGTGGTGGCTCGGGACCGCGGGCCTGTCCGCGGCCAAGATCCTGGAGAACATGGAGATCGGCCACAACGTCATGCACGGCCAGTGGGATTGGATGCGCGACCCCAAGATTCACTCGACCACGTGGGAGTGGGACAACGCGTCGACCGCTGAACAGTGGAAGCACTCCCACAACGAGGATCACCACACCTACACCAACGTGCTCGGCAAGGACGGCGACCTCGGCTACGGCATCATGCGCGTCGACGAGGACCAGCGCTGGACCTCCTTCCATCTGGGCCAGCCGCTGTGGAACGCCATCAACGCCGTGCTGTTCCAGTACGGCATCGCCGCCTACGACCTCAAGCTCGGCAAGAATCTGAAAACCGCTGAGCGTCGGGCGAATCCGGAATTTCGTGCCAGGCTGAAGTCGACGTTGCGCAAGATCGGCAAGCAAGGTCTTCGCGACTACGTCGTGCACCCGTTGCTGTCGGGGCCCAGCGCCATCACGACGCTGACGGCCAACCTCACCGCCAACGTGGTCCGCAACGTGTGGACGCACTCGGTGATCATGTGCGGGCACTTCCCGGAAGGCGTGCAGACGTTCACCAAGACCAGTATCGACGGCGAGACACGCGGTGAGTGGTACCTGCGTCAGATGCTCGGTTCGGCCAACATCAGCGGTAGCCGCCTGATGCACCTGATGAGCGGCAACCTGTCCTACCAGATCGAGCACCACCTGTTCCCCGACCTGCCGAGCAACCGGTACGGCGAGATCGCCCCTCAGGTGAAGGACGTCTTCGACCGCTATGGACTCACGTACACGACCGGACCGCTGGTCAAGCAGGTTGCGTCGGCGTGGCGCAAGGTGATCCGGTTGTCGCTGCCCAACGACTTCGGCAGGCGGCGCCCGAATCAGCAGGCCCCGCAGCGGGAGCTTCGCGCCGCCTGATCGTCAGGCGCTGGTGCCCCGATGGGGCTCGGCCACGGGCTTGGATTCTGCCGAACCCCGCTGTCGCAGAAAGATCGACAGTCCGACGATGGCGGCGACGGCGATGAACTCGCTCTGCCAGTTCTGCATCGACTCGAACCAGAACTGGGACGTCGTCACGTAGCGAAGCACCGAGATGGCCGCTTCGCCGTGCTGCGCCTGTTCCTCGTTGAACGCGGCCACCCCGCCCATGGCGTGCAGCGCCCAGGACGCGAAGAACAACACGAAGAACGCGATGGCCAAGGAGTGTTCGTACAGGGTGAGGATCCAGCCGCCCCTGCGGACCGGCCATGGCGTGTCGGGTTTGATCACCGCGCGACGAGGATCCGCGTCCTGGGCCGCCCGCTTGCCTATCGGTTTGGATTCCGAGGATCCCTTCTGGAACAGGAAGGCGGTCAGGACGACGTACATGCCCATCTGCAGGAATTCGGATTCCCAGTTCTCGAACGTGGCCTCGACGAAGTCACCGGTGTGTAGATAGCCCCACACGGACACCTGTTCGGTTGCGCCGTGCTCCTGCTGTTGCTGGTTGTAGTTGGCCGCGCCCGAGGCGATCATGCCGATGAAGAACACGGTGAACAGGCCGAGGCAGGCGAGCAACAGCCCGTTGTTCTGCAGCACGCTCCGCAGCCGCCGTCGTGGCTCGGCGGGCGGTGCCGGGGCGGCGCTAGTCGACGTCATCGGGCCGCGGCCGTTCGGCCAGGGCCGCCAACCGCCACGTGCATTCGCGGTTGCGTGGCAGCGCGGCGGCCAGAGCGAGCCGGCCGGGCAGCCGACTCAGCGGCGGACTGGTTGGCACCTCGGCCATTTCGATCCGGCAGCCGCCGTCGATGTCGAACAGCCGCATGAAGACCCAGCCAGGATCCAACGAACAGCAACACATGCACCGCGCCCCACCGTCGAATATGTCGCATGTCCAGCTCCTTCCGTCAGTCCTGGCCACGTGCCGGGGTGAAAAGCGTTGACACCGCCCGGTTGATCCGACGGCGCGGCCAACCTCGCGCACCGTCGGCCGCCAGCGCAGCTCGGGCCGCGTTGCGCCCGCAGATGCCGTGCACGCCGCCGCCGGGACTCGCGCCCGCACTACCGAGGAACACGTTGCGCACCGGTGTCTCGGCCCTGCCGAATCCTGGAGTCGGCCGGAAGATCAACTGCTGATACAGCTGCGAGGTGCCTCCGTTGACGGCACCGGTGTGCAGGTTGGCGTCGCTGGCCTCCAGATCGGACGGGCGCTGGATGGTCTTGCCGATCACGTGGTCGGTGAAACCCGGCGCGTGCTCCTCGAGTACCCGGTCCACCGACTCCGCGACCCGCGCGGCGGACGCGTCGTCTGCCATTCCGCGCGGGAGATGTGTGTAGGCCCATGCACTTTCGGTGCCAACCGGTGAACGGCTGGGGTCGGCCGTCGTCATCTGGCCGAACAGCATGAACGGATGCTGCGGCAACGTGGCCGTGTTGAGATCGGCCATCCACCGGATGAGACCGTCGTGGTCGGCACCGAGGTGAACGGTCCCCGCGTCGGACAGGCTCTTCGACCGCCAGGGGATGCGTTCGTCGAGCGCATAGTTGATCTTCAGTACCGGTGTGTCCCAGACGAAGTGGTCCAGGTCGCGTCGCAGCGACGACGGCACCGCATGGGTGGGCAACAGACGCTGGTACAGCTGCGGCGCGGACGTGTCGGCGATGACGGCTCGCCGGCACGTCACCGTAGCTCCGTCGGCCGTGCGGACGGCGTCCGCCCGGTCGCCACGGACGTCGATCGCGGTGACCTGCCTGCCGCACTCGACGCGGGCACCAGCCGACTCGGCGCGACGAACCAGTGCCGCGGCCAGTTGTCCCGCCCCACCGACGGGGACGGGAAATCCGCCGTCCTGAGCCATCATGATCAGCAGATAGCCCATCACGCCGCTGCCGGGAGCGTCGATGGGAACGTCGGCGTGCATCGCGTTGCCTAGCAACAACAATCGCGCCGCCTCGCCGTCGAAGAGCTGCTCACCAAGCACGCCCGCAGGCAGCAGCAGCCGGTGTGCCAGGCGCAGTGCCTCGGCGGTGCCGAGTTTGCGCAGCAGCCCGACCGGCCCGCGCACGGGAGGGAAGGGTGCGAACAGCGTCGCCAGGAGGGGTTCCTTGATGCGCTGCCACTGGTCGAACAGGTCACACCAGCGTCGCCCGTCGCCGGCCTGAAAACGGTCGAGTTCCGCTGCGGTGCGGTCGATGTCGCGGTAGATCACCGGGGCGTCTTCGTCGGCGGCGTCGCGCGCGTGTCCGACGACGGCGGGTGCGTGCGTCCACCGCAAGCCGTGATCCTCGAGGCCGAGGTCACGCAGCGCGGGTGAAGCCACCGACAGCGGATAGAACGCGCTGTACAGATCGCTGACGTAGCCGGGCACCAGCTCGGCACTCTTCACCGCGCCACCCGGTTCGTCGTTCGCCTCGAGCACGAGGACGTCCCAGCCGGCGTCGGCCAGCAGCGCCGCAGCCACCAGCCCGTTGTGGCCTGCGCCGATCACGACGGCGTCGACGCTTCGTTATTCGACGTCATCGGGCCGCCGGCGTTCGGCGAGTGCCGCCAGTCGCCAGGTGCATTCGCGGTTCCGTGGCAGGGCAGCGGCCAAGGCGACGCGCTTGGGCAACCAACTCAAGGGTGGGCTGACCGGAACTTCCGCCATCTCGATGCGGCAGCCGCCGCCCTCGATGTCGAACAGGCGCATGGTGATTCGGGCTGCACCGAACGGTCTGCCCTTGGCGAGCATCACCAGTTCCTCGAGCGGCTTGCAGGCCTCGGACACCGTCAGGTCGTCGATCACCAAGGGCCAGATGCCGATCGAGTGCCGGATCGTGCTGCCAGGCGCGGGCCACTGTGGGTCGACGGCTCGCATCCGGCTGTTGCCAACCACCCACTGCGAGTACGTCCACCCGTCGGCGATCACGCTCCATACCTGTTGACGCGTCGCCGTGGTGTCGCGCTTCACGGTCAACGAGCTGTCGGCCTCTTCGGGATGTGCCATTCCATCTCCTCTCGGATTCGTCACGGTCAATGGCGCCCCATCGGAGCAGCTATCAATCGGTTGGCCACTGCCTTCACCGAATCCGGCAGCACCCGGCCTGCCACGCCCATCACCTTGCTGTTGATGGAGGACGCGACGACCTTGCGATCTCCGCGCATCAGGGCGTCGTAGCCCTGCCTGGCGACGTCCGCGGGGTCGTCCTTGAACGGCATCCGGCCGAACACGGTGTCGAGCATGTCGGCGCGGTGGAAGAACCACGTGTCGGTCGGTCCCGGCATCAGCGCCGTGACCGTCACGCCGGTGTCCCGAAACTCGTCGTGCAGTGCTAAAGCGAACGACTGGATGAACGACTTCGACGCGTTGTAGATCGTCTGATGCGACCCCGGCATCATGGCCACCAGCGATGAGGTGAACAGCACCTTGCCGGCACCGCGCGCCGCCATGTCGCGCAGCACCAGCTTGGCCAACTGCACCGCCGACCTCACGTTGAGATCGACTATGCCCAGGTCGGTTTCGAGGTCGTCGTCGACGAACCGGCCGGCCCTGCCCGACCCGGCGTTGAGCGCCACCGCATCCAGCGCCCGACCGCGGCTGGTCGCCGTGTCGTACAGGCGCGCCACCTCGTCGGGGTTGCGCAGATCCACCCGCACCGGTCGGACGTCGACTCCGGTCGCCGCGGTCAACTCGACGGCCGCGTCCGTGATCTCGGCTTCGTCGGCCGCCACCACCAGGTCGTAGCCGTTGTCGGCGAAGCGACGGGCGAGTTCGAATCCGATCCCGCTGGAGGCACCGGTGATCAGGGCGAGCTTGACCATGGGTGCGGGCTACCCGGAGGGCGGTGCGTCAAACGGCACTGCGTCAAACGGCACTGCGTCAATCGCCGTCCGATCAGGTGTTGCGGCCCGTGAGCGCGTCGCGCATGCGGTCGATGAGCCCCACACCGGGATCCAGGATCCGGTTGGCCGGCGGGCGGTCGGGCGCAGAGGGATGCGGCCGGGTGGGCGCGATGCTCTTCGCATGGGCGAACTTCGCGCCCAGGTCGCCGAGCTCGTCGGCGTCGCACGCCTCGGCCAATTGCGGCAGCAGGTCCTTCTCCTCGTCCTCGATGTGATGACGGACCTCCTTGATCAGTTGCTGCACCAACCCGTCGAAGGCCGGATCGTCGGCATCGGTGCCCTCCAGCTTGCGCATGACCTCCTCGGCTTCGGCGTGCTCCTCGATCTCGTGCTCCGTCAGTTCCTCGCCGTTGGGCAGCACCTTGCGCGCGGCCGGGTAGACGTACTGCTCCTCACCGACGGAGTGGCGCACCAACTCGGTGATGACGCGTTCGACGAGCGCACCCCGAAGGCGCGGATCGCCGTTGTCCTCGATCTGGCTGAAGTACTCCTCGACTTCGCGGTGGTCCTCCAGGATCTCGTCGATGATGCTGCGATGCTCGGCTGCGGCCATGACGTCCTCCTCGGTACGGGTCCGCCCGGGTTACCCGCGCCGCATCGGCCGAAACGAGACGTCGCGGCTCCGTAGTCTGGAAGGGGTGAGCGTCACATCCACTGCCCCCGTCGTCCTGGATGACCACTTCGCCCGCGAGCTGCCGGAGATGGCGGTCGCCTGGCAGGCCGAGGGCGCACCGCAGCCGCGGCTGCTCGTGCTCAACGAGCCGCTGGCCGCCGAACTCGGTCTCGACGCGGCCTGGCTGCGCAGTCCCGACGGGCTCGGCCTGTTGGTCGGGACGCCGTTCCCAGCGGCGCCACGCCCGTCGCGCAGGCCTACGCCGGGCACCAGTTCGGCGGCTACGTCCCGCGGCTGGGCGACGGACGCGCGCTGCTGCTCGGCGAGCTCGTCGACGCCGACGGCCAGCGCGCGACCTGCACCTGAAGGGCTCCGGGCGGACGCCGTTCGCGCGCGGCGGTGACGGCCTTGCGGCGGTCGGGCCGATGCTGCGCGAGTACGTGGTCAGCGAGGCCATGCACGCACTGGGCATCCCGACCACTCGATCGCTGGCCGTGGTGGCGACCGGTCGCACGGTGCAGCGGGAGACGCCGTTGCCCGGTGCCGTGCTTGCCCGCGTCGCGAGCAGTCATCTGCGCGTGGGCAGCTTCCAGTTCGCCGCGGACACGCGGCGACCTCGGATTGTTGCGGCGCCTCGCCGATTTCGCGATCGCCCGGCACCACCCCGGCGCTGCGGACGCCGAGCACCGCTACCTCGCACTGTTCGAAGCCGTCGTCGCGGCCCAGGCGTCGCTGATCGCCCGGTGGATGCTGGTCGGGTTCGTGCACGGGGTGATGAACACCGACAACATGACGATCTCCGGCGAGACCATCGACTACGGGCCGTGCGCGTTCATGGAGGCCTTCGACCCGGTGACGGTCTTCAGTTCGATCGACTACGCCGGCCGCTACGCGTACGGCAATCAGCCTGCGGTGGCCGAGTGGAACCTCGCGCGGTTCGCCGAGACGCTGCTTCCGCTGTTCGCCGCCGACGGCGAAGCAGGCCGTGGCGCTCGCGACCGAGTCACTCGGCGGTTTCCGCAGGCAGTACGACGCTGCCTGGTCGGCAGGCATGCGGGCGAAGCTCGGCCTGGCGGAGACCGTCGACGCCGAGGCACTGCTGGGTGACCTGCTCGCACTGCTTCAGCAAAGCCACGTCGATTACACGTCGTTCTTCCGCATCTCGGCCGGGCGGCGCGCGGGGACACCGAGCCCGCGCGGGGGCTGTTCATCGACCTTGCCGGCTTCGACGAGTGGCTGGCCCGCTGGCGCGCGCTGGGCCCGGACGCCGACGCGATGGACCGGGTCAACCCCGTCTACATTCCGCGCAATCATCTCGTCGAGGAAGCGCTCGCCGCGGCCACGGACGGCGACCTCGCCCCGCTCGACGGGCTGCTGACCGCGGTCACCGCGCCCTACGACGAGCGTCCAGGCCTGGAGCGGTACGCCGAACCCGCGCCGGAGGACTTCGGTAAGTACCGGACCTTCTGCGGCACCTGAGTACTCAGCGGCGCGGTATCGGCCCTCGCCCAGGCGGTTGTGGGGGCGGGTCCAGCAGGGGCGTGCGTGGCCGCAGCGGGACGGTCGTCGGAGCACGCGTGTCGAGGATGACGTCCTCCCCGCCGTGGCGGATGGTCAGGGTGCCGTCCGGCCCGTCCCGCAAGACGTAGCGCACCTCGTCGTGGTTGACGTCGACGATGAGCCGAAAGTCCTTCCAGCGCAACCGAAACCGCAGACACGCGATACCGCAGGGCAGTTGCGGGTCCAGCGACAGCACGCCCTCGTCGTCGCGCAGCCCACCGAACCCGGCGACCAAGGCGATCCACGCGCCTGCCAGCGACGCCATGTGCAGGCCGTCCCGGGTGTTGTGGTGCAGGTCGCGCAGATCGATCACCGCTGCCTCGTACGCGTAGTCGTGGGCGAGCTCGAGATGTCCCACCTCGGCGCACAGCACCGCCTGCGTGCAGGCCGACAGCGACGAGTCCCGCGTGGTGCGCCGCTCGTAGTAGTCGACGTTGCGAGCCTTCTGCTCCGCGGTGAAGGCGTGGCCCTGCCAGTGCATCGCGAGGACGAGGTCGGCCTGCTTGATCACCTGTGACGGGTACAGCCGCACGTAGGCTTCGTTGAGCAGCAACGGATACACGGTGTTCTCGGCGAAGTTCCACTCCCGCAGCGTGGTGAATCCGTCGCACTGTTCGTGCACCCCGAGCTCGTCGTCGTACGGAATGTGCGCGGCGTCGGCGGCATCGCGCCACGCGGCGGTCTCCTCGTTGGTGACGCCGAGTTCCTGCGCCGCCGTGGGATGGCGCTGGCACGCCTGCGCCGCGACGCGGAGGTTCTGGGCTGCCATCAGATTGGTGAAGACGTTGTCGCGCACCACCGCCGTGTACTCGTCGGGACCGGTCACGCCGTCCAGATGCCAGAAGCCGTGCCGGTCGTGGTGGCCCAATGACAGCCACAGCCTTGCGGTTTCGACCAGAACGGCCAGTCCGCACTCCTCTTCCAGCGAGTCGTCGCCGGTCACCACCCGGTAGCGCTCCATTGCCATCGCGATGTCGGCGTTGACGTGCCAGGCCGCGGTGCCCGCAGGCCAGTACGCCGAACATTCCTGACCGCGGATGGTGCGCCACGGGAACGCGGCGCCGGTGAGATCGAGTTCGGCGGCCCGTTCGCGGGCCAGGTCCAGCGTCGACGCCCGCCACCGCAGTGCGTCGGCCGCGGCCTTCGGAGCCGTGTACGTCAGCAGCGGCAGCACGTAACCCTCGGTGTCCCAGAACGCGTGGCCGTCGTATCCGGTACCGGTCAGGCCCTTGCCGGGGATCGCGCGACGCTCCGCCCGTGCGCTGGCCTGCAACACGTGAAAGAGGCCGAACCGCACCGCCTGCTGACAATCGGCGTCGCCCTCGACTTCGACGTCGGCGCTGTCCCAGAACTCGTCGAGGTAGGCGCGCTGCGCGTCGAGGAGGCCCTGCCATCCGGTGTAGCGGGCACCGGCGATGCCGCCGGCCACCTGGTCGCGCAGTGCGGGCCGCGACCGCAGGCTCGACCAGCCGTAGGCCAAGTACTTGACGATCCGCAACTGCTGCCCCGGGCGCAGACCGCAGATCACGGTGGTGCGCGCCCAGTCGTCGCCGGCGTCGGTGTCCACTTCGACGCGGCCGGGCACCTCGACCAGGTGGTCCATCGCCGCGGCCATCATGAGACCGCTGCCCCGGGTGCGGTGGATCAGCATGGCACCCCGATCGGCGGTCTCGTAGGCCACCGACTCCAGCGGGTTGAGCAGGATCGCCGCCACCCGGGGGTCCGCCGACGGCCGGGGTTGGGCCTCATTGGCGACGAGCTCCGATTGCACTGTCACCCTGGTGAATTCGTCGACCGCTTCCACGACGTATTCGATGGCCGCGACGCTGCGCTGCGTCAGCGAGACCAGTCGGGTGGAACGCATCAGCACCTGCTTGCCCGCGGGCGAACGCCAGCGCGCCACCCGTTCGAGCGTGCCCGCGCGCATGTCGAGCACCCGCTCGTGCTCGACCAGTTCGCCGTAGCGCACGTCGAAGGGTTCGTCGTCCACCAGCAGGCGCAGCACCTTGCCGTTGGTGACGTCGATCAGCGATTGGCCGTCCTCCGGGTAGCCGTAGCCCGCCTCGGCGTACGGCAGCGGGCGGGTCTCGTAGAACGAGTTGAGGTAGGTGCCGGGCAGACCGTGCGGCTCGCCCTCGTCGAGGTTGCCCCGCAGGCCGATGTGGCCGTTGGACAGCGCGAACACCGACTCGGATTGGGCGATCAGGTCGAGGTTCAGCGTGGTTTCCCGCACGTGCCACGGTTCCACGGGGTAGGCGTCGTCGTCGATCATCAACGGTCGATCAGTTCCGCGAGATCGGCGACGACGACGTCGGCGCCGTTGCGGCGCAATGCTTCCGCGTGACCGACGCGGTCCACGCCGATCACCACGCCGAAGTGTCCGGCGTGGCCGGCTTGCACGCCGGCAATCGCATCCTCGAAGACGGCCGCCGCATCGGGGGGAACGTCGAGCAGCTGTGCGCCGCGCAGGAACGAATCGGGTGCGGGCTTGCCCTTGATGTTCTCGTCGCGCATGGTGACCCCGTCCACGCGCTGTTGCACGAACCGGTCCAGACCGGTGACCTCCAGCACCTCGCGGGTGTTGGCGCTCGACGACACCACCGCGACCGCGAGCCCCTTCGCGCACACCGCTTCGAGATACCGCCGCGAACCCTCGAACACCGTGATGCCGTCGCCGTGCAGGACGTCCTGGAACATCGCGTTCTTGCGATTGCCGAGCCCGCTCACCGTTTCGGCGTCCGGGCCGTCGTCGAGAGTGCCCTCCGGCAGCGTGATGCCGCGGCTGGCGAGGAACGACCGCACGCCGTCCTCCCGCTTCTTGCCGTCGACGTAGGACCGGTAATCGGCGTCTTCGTCGAAGGGTCGAAACGGCTCGCCGTCACGCTCGGCCCGTACCCGCAGATAGTCGTCGAACATCGACTTCCACGCCTTGCGGTGCACGCTGGCCGTGTCAGTGAGGACTCCGTCGAGGTCGAACAGGCAGGCACGAACGTCGTCGGGCAGACCGAGCGAGGGCGACTCGCTCACGCCTTCGCCTTGCGCCGCACCCGCTCGTGGCCTTCGAACGTGGCGCGGTCGTGGGGGCCGTCACCGTAGAAGCAGAAGACGCCGCCGTTGGCAGCCGATGCCACCTGAACCTGGGAGACCTTCAGCCACCGCTTGCCCAACTCGTCGGCGATCTCGTCACCCTTGGTGATCTCGGTCGCCGGTACCTCTTCGGTCCTTTCCTGCACAACCATGCGGTGTGATTACCCACCGCCGGCGTGTTGACACCTTCATGATCACCGGCAGCGCTAGTCGAACTGCCCTGGCTGATAGTCGCCCGCGGGCTGCTGGAGTGATGACGTTGAGTCGGTTGAACGCGTTGATGACGGCGATCTGCGCGACGAGGGCACCGAGCTGCTCGTCGTCGTAAGTGCTTGGCCGCGTTCGCCCAAGCGTCATCGGTGATGCCGCCGCCGTCGGCGATCCGGGTGCCCTGCTCGGTGAGTTCGAGCGCGGCCCGCTCCGCCTCGGTGAAGACGTTGGCCTCCCGCCATGCGGCGACCAGGTTGAGCCGTACCGACGTCTCACCCGCCGCCGCGGCGTCCTTGGTGTGCATGTCGAGGCAGAATCCGCAGCCGTTGATCTGGCTGGCCCGGATCTTCACCAGCTCCTGGGTTGTTTCCGGCAGGGGGCCGGCCGAGGCCTTGCCCGCCGCGACCAGGTGCTTGACGGCCTTCATCGCCGGGCCGTTGTCGAAGATGTCGAGTCGCGCTTCCATGATGTTCTCCTTCGTTGTGTGGGCTCTTACTCATTCGACGACGCAGCACCGCGGAATGTCAGGCGAGACGCGAACCTCACGGTTCGGAAGGCTATTTCGTCGTACTAGGATAGACGAAGGGAAGGCTGGCGGAAGACACATGAGCGACGATCCGGGCCTGAGCGCCGTCGTGAACGAGCGACGCCAGCTGCTCAACCTGACCTACCGGCTGCTCGGCTCGCTGGCCGACGCCGAGGACGTCGTCCAAGAGACCTACACCCGGTGGTACGCCATGACTGCCCAACAGCAGCAAGCCATCGAATCACCCGGCGGCTGGCTGACGACGGTGGCCAGCCGCATCTGCCTCGACCTGCTGGGCTCCGCGCGCGCACGGCGGGAGCGCTACGTGGGCGAATGGATTCCGGAGCCGGTGCCCGCGTCGAGGGAGTGGATCGGCGGGCGGACGGGCGACGACGCCGACCCTGCGGATCGGGTCACCCTCGACGAGTCGATCAGCATGGCGTTCCTGGTGGTGCTCGAATCGATGACGCCTGCAGAGCGCGTCGCGTTCATCCTTCACGACGTCTTCCGTTACCCCTTCGCCGAAGTGGCCGAGGTCGTCGGCCGCACGCCGGCGGCCTGTCGTCAGCTGGCCTCGTCCGCCCGCCGTCGCATTCGGCGCGGCATCGTCGACGCCGACCACCCAGCGGGCGGACATCGTCAAGGACTTCAAGCAGGCGTGGGAAGCCAAGGACATCCACGCGCTCGTCGGCCTCCTCGACCCCGAGGCCACGGCGATCGCCGACAGCGGCGGGCTTGCCAAGGCCCACCTGCTGCCGATCGAGGGCGGCGAGCAGATCGCCCGCGCCTACGTCGCCTTCGCCGGCCGCGAGCCCGAGCTGACGCTGTTGGAGCGCACGGTCAACGGCCAGCCCGGTCTCGTGGCTCAGGTGGACGGCGTCACCGTGACGGTGTTCGCCTTCGACGTCGCCGACGGGCGGATCACCCGCATCTGGGCCATGCGCAACCCCGAGAAGCTGCGGACCTGGGCCGACATTCCGCGAAATTGAAGCCACGCAACAAAAGTGCGAGTGACTAGTTGCGTGGGTTCAATCTCGCGGAGCGCTCAGCCGACGGGGACGAACTCGGGCTGATCGAGCACCCGCAACCAGCTGCCGTCGGCCTGCCTGCGCACGACCTGCGCGCGGGCGCCCGCCTTGTCCTTGGGCGGGGTCGACGTCAGTGCGATGTCGCCCGACACCAAGGTCGGCAGCGGCGGTTCCTGCTCGAAGTGCGGGCGGTTTTCGAGCACCTTCTCCCACAGGGCCTGGATCGCGGCTCTGCCCACGGTCTGGCCGCCCGGCGGGTAGGCCAGCACCGCGTCTTCCTCGTAGAGCAGAGCGACACCCTCGGCGTCGCCTGCGTTGGAGCGCTCGACGAACAGGCGGGTCAAATCCTCGGGCTGCAAAGCCTTTTCACGGTTGGTCATGATCGTCCTCTCGTCTCGATTCGTTCCATGACTCCAGCGTGCACACCTCGCAACCAGAAGTCCAAGAGATTGTTCTTCTACAAACGAGAAGCTGTGCTTATGGAAGGAGGATCGTCTTGCCCGGCAGGCGGTTGGCGTCGGAGTCGTCGTGCACGGTGGCGACGTCGGTCAGCGGGCGGCGGTCGGCGACGTCGATCGTCAACTGCCCGGCGTCGACGCGGCTGACCAGTTCGGCCAGCTGCGCGGCGTCGCTGCGGACGAAGACGCGTTGCGTACGCACGCGCTGCTCGGCATCCTCCCCTGCGGTCATGGTGCCGACGTGGAACCCGCCGTCTGCGACGACGCCGACGAGGGCCGCGGTCTCTTCCGGTGAGGTACTCACCAGGTTGAGCACGACGTCGAACGGCGCTCCGTCGACGGCGACGGAGGTGGCCGTGAAGTCGATGTAGTCGATGATCCGGTCGGCTCCGTAGCGGCGCAGACGGTCCGCGCTGCGAGCCGACGCGGTCGCGGTGACGACGGCGCCCGCTTGCTTGGCGAGCTGGACGGCGTAGCCACCGACCGCCCCGCCCGCGCCGTTGATCAGGATCGTCTGGCCTGCTTTCAGCCCGGCGACCTCGAACAATGCCTGCCACGCCGTCAACCCGACGGTCGGCAGCGCGGCGGAATCGGCCAATGGCACCGACTTCGGAGCGGCGGTCAAAACCTCGGCCGGCGCGATCACGTATTCCGCGGCTGCCCCGTCGCCGTCCAACGCCAGCATTCCCACGACGGCGTCGCCGACGTTCCAATCCTCAACGCCGGCACCGAGTTCGGCGATCGTGCCTGCGACGTCGATGCCCGGCACGTGCGGGAAGGTGATCGCGTACACCTGTGACAGGTAACCGCCGCGGATGCCCGCATCGACCGGGTTGAACGAGGTCGCGGCGACCTTCACCAGTACCTGGCCCGGGCCGGGTGTCGGCCGTTGGACGTCTTCGTACTGCAGGACCTCGCTGCCGCCGTAACGGTGGTACTGAACAGCCTTCATGATCTTCTCCTTAGTCGGTTGCTTCGATGTCGAAGCAGTTGCACCAGGAGTAACTTGTTTCGAGGTCGAAGCAATTCCGTTCGGCACGTGTGACCGTCGCCACATTGCTTCGATGTCGCAGCATTATGATCAAGACGTGGCCAAACCCCTGAAGCCCGCGCAGATGCGCGCCTACTTCGCCTTCACCGAGGCCGCGAGCTTGCTTCAGTACGCAGTGCAGCAACAACTCCAGGCCGAGGGCGGCTTGAGCTACGTGCAGTTCGAGATCTTGGCCAAACTCAGCGACGCCGAGCGGCCGCTCACCATGACCGAACTGGCCGACGGTGTGGTCTACAGCCGCAGCGGTCTCACCCATCAGGCCGGTCTGCTGGAGAAGGCGGGGCTCATCACCCGCGACGCCAGCCCGCACGACCAGCGCGCCACCGTCGTCGACATCACGAAGGCGGGGCGGGCCCGTGTGACCAAGGTGCTGCCAGGACACATCGAAGTCGTGCGCGACCTTCTATACGGCGCGCTATCCGATCAGGACGTGCTCGTCCTCGGCGACCTCATGAGTCGCGTCCGCGACCACATGCGCGACCAACCACCCCGGTCGGCCGCACCCGCGCAAGAAGGCTCAGCGCCGGTAGAACTTCGCCGGGACCTGGCCGGTCAGAACGACATCCGGCCACGGCGGTCGGCGCAGCATTGCCAGCGTGGCGATCACCGCCGCCGCCAGTCCGGTGATCACGCCGATCAGCGCGACGCGGTTGTTGTCGACGGCCGGACTCCACGTGACGTCACCGTCCTTGATGACGAACACCCCGACCGGCGTCGCCCCGAACCGCCGCCCGACTCTGGCGACGGGAATGACGGTGGCTCCGTCGACCTGCATCGGCTCGCCATAGACGCCCATGGCGACGAGGTCGGCTGGGATGCGATCGAAGATGTCTGGACGGTTCATGCGGACCCCACTTCGTAACGGCTGTCGCCACGAACCTTAGCGATTCGAGCCCTCGCTCAGGAGGTTCATCGCGTCGGCGGCGAGACCCGGGTGAACGCCCGGGATGAGGCCCGCGGCGCCGGCGATCCGCTGCAGCAAGTCGCGCAAGGTGTTTCGCTCGGCGGCCGACAGTGGCGCGGTGATCGCGTCCTCGAGTGCGCTGCCCGCATTGTCGAGGTCGGGCACTAGGTTGCGGGCCTTGGCGGTGAGCGTGATCGCGAAGGCGCGCCGGTCGTTGGGGTGTGCCCTCCGCTTGACCAGGCCGTCGGCTTCGAGGACGTCGACGACGGCCACCATCGCGTTGCGGTGGATGCCTAGCCGGGCCGAGAGCTGGCGCTGGGACTGGCCGTCCTCCGTCGCCAAGGCCATCAGCACCGCGTAGTGCCGGGGCTTGACCCCGATCGCACTCGTCCGGTGGTGAAACTCCCCAGCGACGTGGGCACCGAGCTGCGACAGCAGAAACGGAATGCGTTCATCGAGCGCGGCGATGCCGGTCGGTCGATCGCTCATGCACCGCACACTAGCACTCACCGTGATTGTCACGTACGGTGATCATCACCAGATGTGATCATTATTTGGAGGTGTCATGAAGCTGGTGATATTCGGCGCCAACGGTCAGACCGGCCGTCTGGCTACTGCCCGGGCCCTGGATGCGGGGCACGAAGTGGTTGCGGTGACCCGTCGTCCGCGCGAGTTCCCGCTCAGCGGACCGGGATTGACGATCGCCGAGGCCGACGCCCGCGACGCCTCCGCCGTCGCGTCGGTCGTCGCGTCGTCCGACGCCGTGGTCTCGACCCTTGGTGGCACGTTCACCCGCGAGCCGGTCGACGTCTACTCGGTGGGCACGGCGAACATCGTGGCCGCCATGCGCGCCACCGGTCCGCGGCGGCTGGTGGTGGTCAGCTCGTCGGCCGCGTATCCCACCCGCCGAACCCAAGTCCCGTTGATGCTGCGGGTCGTCGAGCCGATCATCACGAAGACGATCGGCAAGACGGTGTACGACGACATGCGCCGCATGGAGGACCTGGTGCGGGACAGCGGTCTGGACTGGACGATCGTGCGCCCATCGGGCCTGTTCGACCTGCCCGACCCCACCGGCTACGTCGCAGGCGAGGTCGACCCCGTCGGCGCGTTCACCGCGCGGATCGACCTTGCCGACTATCTGGTGTCGCTGGCAGGCGACTCGTCGACCGCGCGTCGGACCGTCGTGGTCTCGACCACCGAGAGCACGCCGAGCCTGCTGCAGATGATCCGGCGCGAAGCGGCCTCGTGACCCGGCCCGGTCTGGCAGCCGTCACGGCCGTGCTGTTCAGTGGCCTGTTCGCCGGATTCCTCGTCACCGTCCTGGTATTCGAGGCGACGCTGCGGGGTTTCGGGCCTGCCGTCTACACCCAGGTGCGCCTCGTCGAACTCGAGCATCTCGACGACCTGGCCACCGCTCTGCTGGTGCCTGCCCTCGTCGCCGCGATGGTGCTCGCGGTGACCGTGTTCCGTGGCCGTGACGGTGGCCGCTGGCCCGTGCTGACGGCGGTCCTGCTGTTGGCGGTGACCGTCGTGATCAGTGTGTCGATCAGCGTTCCGATCAACACCGTCCAAGCCGGCTGGTCGGTGGCGTCCCCGCCGAGCGACTGGTCGAGCGTGCGTGACCGCTGGCAACTGGCGCATGTCGTCCGTACCAGCACTGCCGCCCTGGCCTTTGCGCTGCTGACCGCGGCATTGCGGGTGGTGCGATTCAGCCGCTAGGTTTCGCGGATGGACCCCGCGTGGCACGTCGGACCGATCGCGGTGCCGGTACACGGGTTGTTCGTTGCACTCGGCGTTCTCGCCGCGATGGTCGTGTTCGTCGCCGAGGCCCGGCGCCGCGGCGCGGTCAACGAGCAGTCGGTCGTCGCCGTCGCAGGGGCACTCGTCGGCGGTGCGATCGGGATGCGGCTTTCGGGGTGGGCTCAGCACCTCGACTTCAGCTCCAATCCGAGCCTCGCGCAGGCATGGGAGTTCGGCTCGCGCAGCATTCTTGGCGGCCTCGTCGGGGCGTATCTGGGCGTGCTGATCGCGAAGCGGATCGGCGGCTACCGTGGCAAGACCGGTGACCTCTTCGCGCCGGCGGTGGCGCTGGGTATGGCGATCGGGCGGATCGGCTGCCACCTCACCGAGGCGCCAGGCCGTCCCACCTCGCTGCCGTGGGGCATCCACGCACCGGTTACGACGCCGGAGTGCCCGGGATGTCTTGCCGGCCAAGCGATGCACCCGTCGTTCCTCTACGAGATCGCCTTCCAACTCGCGGCGTTCGCCGTCCTGCTCTGGTTGCGGAACAGGATCTCCCGCCCTGGCGAGTTGTTCGTCATCTACATCGCGAGCTACGCGGTGTTCCGGTTCTTCGTGGAGTTCGTCCGGGCGAACGAGACGGTGTGGCTGGATTTGACTCGGCCGCAATGGTTTCTGCTGCCGTCGTTGGCAATCCTTGGCATTCGGATGTGGTACGGCTACCGGCACGGTTACTATCGCCACCTCGTCCGCGATCAGGAAGTGCGGGTATGACGCAACCACCTCCCGAGGAGCCGCCTAGCGGCGAGACCCCGGACGACGGCCCATCCGCCGAATACCCGCCGAACTACCCGCCTGCGGGATATCCACCGCCGCCCGGCTATCCGTACTACCCAGGACCGCCGCCGGGATACCCCTACGGTCCCGCCGCCGCAGGCCAAGTCTCGGATCCACATCGGCATGGTGTTCGCGGGCGCGGCCATCTACTTCGCCATCAACTTCGTCATCGGATTCGCGGCGTTCGCGGTGGCGCGGCTCGGCCGTCGGCGACGCCACCGGCATCTTCCTCGGTACCGCGGTGCTCCTCGCCCTCATCGCGTTCGGTGGTGGCGGTGGCCTGCTCGCGGTGCGCAGTCCCTTCGCGAAGGGACTGGGTCTGGGTTTGATGATCGGCTGGGCGCTCACCTCGGTGTTCACGGTGGGGATCTGCACCGGCCTCAATCCCGCGATCTACTCCGGCTTATGACCGGGATGGCCCTGCGGGGCGACCGGGTGCTGCGCTACGTGACGGCGTTCTGCCCACGCTGCCACGACGAGGCGCCCGAGCGGCCGCTGACCGACGTCGCCCGGCTGAGCGGCTGGCTCGCCGAGCGCGACGGCCGCGTCTGGCTCGAACGAGGCTGCTCCACACATGGATTGGTGCGCACACTGTACGACGAGGATCCCGAGATCCTCGCCTACCTCGAGGAATGGACGGCGCCCACCAAGGCCCACACCCCCGACGTGGCGGGTAACTTCGACCCGGTTCCTTCCGCCTATCTGCGTGGGCTGCCGGAGATGCAGACCCAGCACACCTGCATCCTGCTCGAAGACATCGCCGAGACCTGTAATCTGCGCTGCCCCACGTGTTTCACCGACTCCTCCCCCGACCTGCGCAACGTGGTCCCGGTCGCCGACGTCCTCGCCAACGTAGACCAGCGGCTGGCCCGCGAGAACGGCCGGCTCGACGTGCTGATGCTCAGCGGCGGCGAACCGACCCTGCACCCTCACCTTCCCGAACTGCTAGCGGAGCTGACGGCGCGTCCCATCACCCGAATCCTGATCAACAGCAACGGCGTACGCATCGCGGGCGACGACGACCTGCTGGACCTGCTCACCGAACACCGCGAACGCGTCGAGGTCTACCTGCAGTACGACGGCCTGTCGGCAACCGCGCACCGCTTCCACCGCGGCGGCGACCTGAGCCGCACGAAGACGCAGGCGTTGCAACGTCTGTCGCAACGCGAGGTCTTCACCACCCTCGTCATGACGGTCGCGCTCGGGGTCAACGACGGCGAGATCGGAGACATGGTGCGGCTCGCCCTCGACACTCCGTACGTCGGGGGACTCACGATCCAACCGCAGTTCGGTTCGGGGCGGTCGGGCCACATCGATGCGCTGGACCGGCTCACCCACACGGGGGTGCTCAAACGGCTCGGGCCCCAGACCGACGGGATGGTCACGTGGCGTGATCTCACCGCGTTGCCCTGCTCACACCCGCACTGCTGCTCGGTCGGGTACCTCATCCGCGACGATGGCCATCAGTGGCGGTCGCTGGTTTCACTGGTCGGCGCCGAAAGCCTCAAGGAGAAGCTCGGCCTCGTGGCCAACCGCATCGCCGATACCGAGATCCCGCAGCAGTTACGGCTGGCAGTGAAGGAATCGCTGCTCGGTCTGCTCTCGGAACAGTCGTCGCTATCGCATCCGCAGATCGGCGACGTATGGCAGAACATCTGCGAGAACTGCGATCTCGGCATGTCGACGCTGCTGACCCTGGCCTCGTCGGCACTTCCCGGGCGGCGGCGCAAGATTCGGCGCCTGCTCGGTGAGCGCGTCGTCCGGCTCACCGTCAAACCCTTCATGGACATGTCGACGATGATCGAGGAGCGGCTGTTGCAATGCTGCGTGCACGTCGGGACCCGGGCCGATCAGGATCAGTGCGCACCGTTCTGCGCGGTGCAGGCGTGGCCGGAGCTCGGCAGGCAGCGGCTGTCGATCGCGGCGCGACAGGCCCTGCCGCTGACCGCGGTCCGATGAGCCAGCAGGCCAACGCGCCGTACGATCCGTTGCGGCTGTGCGTCTATGCGACGGTGGCCCTGCTCGCCTGGCTGCTCGGCGCGTGGGCGGTGGTTGCCTTTGCGGCGCTGGGGCTGATCGGTTACGTTCGTGCCCGCCGGGCGGGACTGCTGCACAGCAAGTGCGCGTTGCGCGACACCCGTTTGGTGATCGGCTATCTCGGCATCATCGCGGCCTTCGCCGCCGTATCGATCGTCCACGGCTTCTGGCCGATCGTTCGGTGAGCGCCCTACCCGCCGGAGGCGACGTCGAGCGCGGCCACCGGCGGGGTGGCGTAACCGGCGAGCCGGTCGGCCACGAAAGATGCTGCCTGAGTGGTCAATCCGGACTGCACGTAGAGGCTGTGCGCAGCGCGGTCATCACCGTCGGAGCACACCGGGTCGGCACCGTTGCACAGATCGATGGTCTTGGCTCCGTACAGCGGGCTCAGCGACGTGAGGGGGCGGCCGATCCGGTCGGAGGGATTGCCGAACACCGCGACGGCCGCGACGTGGTCGGCGACGTTGGGAGGCATGAGGTTGTCGAATCCCAGTATCGGACCGGGCGCCGCCGTGATGAAGTCCATCACCGCCGCTCCCTGCGAGTACCCGCCGAGCACGATGCTGGTGTCCGGGCAGCTGACCGTCGTGGCCTGCACGAAGGCGCTCGCGTCGTTGGCGCCGTCCGCGGCCTTCAAGAAGTCGTATGAGGCAGGGTAATTCACCGCGTACACGTCGACGGTCTTGCCCTTGAGGTCCTGCTGGAGGGCGTCGACGAACGCTTGACCCACGCGCCCGACTCCATCGGGTTCACCCGTGCCGCGGGCGAACACCACCTGAACGTCGGGGCAAGAAGGTGCCGCCGATGCGGCCGGTGCGAGACCGATCAGGCTCGCTGCGGCCAACAGGCTGCCGCTCACCGTGGTCAATACCCGTCCGGTCATGACTGTCTCCTTGGTCATCGTGTGTGGCAGCCACTGGCTCAAACGTCACAGCGGCGATTTGAATTCCACACCAAGACAAGGAGGCTGACCATGGGGGCTAACCCGACCTTTTGCAGCCGGGTAGCGGGAAGCGCCGTGCGTCAGAGTTCGGGCTGGTAGGTCTGCGACGTCGGAAACCTGATGCTGAGCGCGTCGGCGAGTTGATTGATCGACACGAGCTCGGATTCCTTGAATCGGATCATCCGGTGCAGGCGGCTTATGCCGAACAGATCGCCGTCGTGCTCGCGCCTGGCCCGTGACGCTCGGTGCGCAGCCAGCTCCGCGTTGACCTCGGCCCGCATCTCGTCGAGCAGGTTTTGGTAGTACTCCGCCTGCTGCAGATCGGCGTGCCGGGCATGGGAGGCTGGACCAACCACCCTGGCCGCGCCGGTGCTGTGCATGGGCAGACGCTAAGCATCGGTTGTTGCTCGGACGAGGCCCGCGATTCACCAGGTTGTCACAACCTGTTCACACGGCAGTCGGCGGTGTTGTGAGCTGAGCACGCCTTCCTCCGCCACGGGTGTGATAGAGCAGCACAGCCGTGGCGACGGCCACCTCGACCGCCGCGAGCGCGGTGGCCACGCTCATGGCGGTCGAGGGGTGCGCCGACGCTGCTGCGGTGGCGCCGCCGCCATGGTGGTGCCCGGACGACGGGGGCAGGTGCATCGCGATCATCGCGAGGTTCATCACCGCCACCAGTGTCCAGACCCGCAAGTTCCCGCGCGTCCAGAGCTCACCCGCGCAGTACAGACACGCCATGGCCATCACCAACATCAGGCCCGCAGCCGCGACGGTGCCCGCGTGTCCGACCGAAATCCCGTGCAGGACGGCGGAACCCGCGGCGAGCAACGCAGCCGCGCGCCGCCCGTAGACGCCGGCGCGAGCGCTCACCCGACGTCACCGCGCAACAGTTCGAGAGCGGCCGCCGACCGAGCCTTCCACTCCTCCTGAACCGCGGGCGAGGCATCGTATCCGTCGTGCCATGCCCACCACTCGTAGGGCGCGGTCTGTGGGTAACCCTCCGGCGAGTCCTCCCAGTTCTCCTGGCGTCCGAGTGCGGTCATGTCGAGGTAGCTCCAGGTCGTTCCCAAGGCTTCGTCACCGCGGTTGTTGATGAAGTAGGTGCGGAACACGCGGTCTCCTTCCCGTATGAACGCATTCGTGCCGTGCCACTCATCCACCCCGAAGTCGGCGTCGAACTCGTCGGTCATCGTGTACCAGGGCACCTCCCAGCCCATCCGCTCCTTCAACCGCGCGATGTCCGCCTGCGGTGCGCGCGAGCAAAACGCCAAGGTGGTGTCGCGGGCATTCAGATGCGCAACGTGCGGCAGATGGTCGGCGATCATCGAGCAACCGGGGCAGGCGTGGTCGGGCCAGCCGTGCACGCCGGGTTCGAAGAAGGCGCGGTAGACGACGAGCTGCCTGCGGCCCTCGAACAGGTCGAGCAGGCCCACCTTGCCCTGCGGCCCCTCGAATGCGTACGACTTCTCGACGGCCAGCCAGGGCATCCGGCGCCGTTCGGCCGCAACGGCGTCGTGCGCGCGCAGCACTTCCTTCTCCTTGACGAGCAGCTTCTGGCGGGCTGCTTCCCACTCCTGCGGCGACACGATCGGTGGTGTCTTCATGGTGTTTTCCCTTCGGTTGGTGATGTGGTCAGGCCAGCGGTGCGAGGCCGGCTGATGTGAGCGTGTTCGCTCGGTGATATCTCTGTGTGCCGCCTGCGATCTCGACGACGGACTTGCCCACCTGCTCCGGGGTGAGCGCGGGACCCATGGACTGGACGAAGGTGTCGACGTCGACGCCCTGTCGCTCGGCGTAGGCCCGCACGCCCGCGGCCCCCAGGTCGGTGGTTGGGGTCAACTGCGGCAGGATGGACACGAAGTTGATCCCCAGCTCGGCCCGTTCCGACTCCAGGGCCGCGTAGCCGGCGATGAACCTGACCGTGGCCTTCGCGCCCGCGTAGCCGCCGCTCAGCGGCGATCCATTGACGGCAGCGCCGCTGGAGATCGCGATCACCGAACTTCCCGGCGCCAGCGGGCGCAGGAGCGCGTGCCGGGTCCAGTGAAACGCCTGCGCCACATCGACATTCCAGTTCGCGCTGAAGCTCTCCCAGTTCTGCTCCTGCAGGGGGCTCATCCTCGGAGCTGCGCCTGCGCACAGCACCACCGTCCGCGGCCGGTAGTCGTCGATGAGTCGTTCGGCGGTCACCGGATCGGCGGCGTCAGCTGCGACCGGGGTGAACGCGTCACCCAGTTCGTCACGGAGTTCGTCGAGACGTGCGCTGGTGCGGGCGACTCCGACGACGTTCGCGCCTGCCGCCGCCAACGCCACGGAGATGGCGCGACCGAAGCCACGGCTCGCGCCGGTGACGATCGCGGTGGTACCGACAAGGCCATCGGCCCTCGTTATTTCATCCATACCAATTGAGATACGTTTGATCGCCGGAAGTCATCGGTGGGCCGCCGATGAATTTCGTGCACCGGACGTATCTGTACTGACGTGGGGTTTTCGGCCCTGCATCTCGACAGAGGAGAACGAGCGTGCCGGTCCAGCAAGAGTTCATCGAGCAGGCGGCGCCGTTTCGCGCCGAACTCATCGCCCACTGCTATCGAATGCTGGGCTCGGTGCACGACGCCGAGGATCTCGTTCAGGAGACCTACCTGAACGGTTGGCGCAGCTACGAGGCGTTCGAGGAACGCGCGGCGCTGCGGACCTGGCTGTATCGCATCGCGACGAACGCGTGCCTGCGTGCATTGGAGAACCGCGCCCGCCGCGTACTGCCCGCGGGGCTCGGCGAGGGTTCCGTCGATCCGGATACGGGTCTCGGCGGCGACGACGGGGCCTACCAGTGGGTGGAGCCGCTACCCGATACCTTCACCCCGGAATCCGCACTCATCGCTCGCCAGAGCATTCGGCTGGCGGTCGTCACGGCGATGCAGGAACTGCCTGCCCGTCAGCGAGCGGTGTTGATCCTGCGCGACGTGGTGCAGTTCAGCGCAGCCGAGGTTGCCGAGCTGCTCGAAACCACGCCGGCCGCGGTCAACAGCGCGCTCCAGCGGGCCCGTGCCCATCTCGACGAGGTCGCACCAACCGAAGACCTCGCCACCGAGCCCGAAGACGCCGCGCGAAGCGAACTCCTGGACCGTTACTGCGCGGCGTTCGAGAACGCCGACCTTGCCGCGCTGACCGAACTGCTGCGGACCGACGTCCGGCTCGAAATGCCGCCCATGCCCGTATGGTTCACGGGACGCGATGCGGTGACTCGGTTCCTCGAGAAGCGTGCGTTCGCGAAACCCGGTGAGCTGCTGTTCATTCCGACGGCGGCCAACGCGCAGCCCGCTGTCGCCGAGTATCGCCGTGACGGCGACGGCGTCCTGGCCGCCCATTCGATACACGTGATCACCACGGGCGCAGGCGGTATCAGCGCCATCACCGTCTTCCTGGAGCCGACGCTGTTCGCGGCGTTCGGCATGCCGGCCACCAGATAGAGGGTCTAGCTCACAGCGCCGTCAGGATGATGTACTGGGCGGCCAGCCGCTGCTGTGCGTCCCGCAGTTGCTCACCTCTTGCCTCGACCGCGTACCGGCCTGCCGGTGCGACGCAGTAGAAACCGCTGGAGAATGACATGCAAAGACTCGCAGGAAGGGCGGGCACCGGATCGGCGGGTTTCGTGCCCTCGGCACCCACTTCCTTGCCGAACGCGTCGACGACCGTCACCGCTGCCTGCGGATCCTTCGTCTCGTAGACGTTGGTCCCCGCCATCGCCACGGCGGATATCCCGGCCTCGTCGAACAACTTGCCCGACGCGACCGGATTGCTCTGCAGGTGCATGGCTCCGCGCCTGTCGTAGACGGCGTTCTTCGCGGTGGACGAACCGGATGTCGCGGGCAGCGTCCGAGCCAGCAGGCCGGTGGGATCCAGCGGGACGGTCTGGAGTGCGGCCGGATCCGTCGCCTTGAACTGATCGATCAGAGGACGCTGCGCGTCGATCGCCTTGGCGACCAATCCGGCCGCGGCATCGACGCCGTCGATCGACTGGGCGAACTGCATGAGCACGTAGGGCCCGTGCGGTGTGAAGGACCTGATTGCCGCCGCGGTCTTGTCGGAACCGTGCTTG
Source organism: uncultured Actinomycetota bacterium (assembly GCA_963849055.1). GTDB lineage: Bacteria > Actinomycetota > Actinomycetes > Mycobacteriales > Mycobacteriaceae > Mycobacterium. The sequence goes on along the minus strand of CAWKFI010000003.1, from coordinate 197,305 downwards.
GTGAACGGGTACGTGAAGGCGACCGCGTCGGGATGACCGGGAATCTCGACGGCCTTCGGGGTGACACCCTGGATCGGCTGCTTCGCGACGGCGTCGCCCATTTCGGGGCTGGCGGCCGCCGCTTCCTCCGGACTGGGGAAGCGCAGCACGGCGTTGATCATCGCGGCCTTGTCCGGTGCATCCCGCGCCGAGGCGAACCCGTTGACGAAGCCGTGCGCTTCGGCCGCCGCCGCAATCCCCTCCGGGCCGAGTTGCTGCATGGCGTTGGTGGCGGTGAGCACGTAGAAGCTGTTCAGGTAGGGGTTCACCAGGCTTGGGTCGACCTCCCACGGCCCGATGACGAAGTCCGCCAGGTGCTGCGCGTCGACGACCAACCCGAGTGTGGGATTGCCCGCGGTGCCGAGCGGCGGTCGGGGCGTGATCGGGTAGCTACCGAAGTCGAGGAGCTTCGAGCTCACGATGGCCGGTGCCGCGGGCGCCGAGGTCGTGGTGGCGGGGGCCGAGCTGGTGGCGTCGGTGCTCTCGGGTTTGGTGCACGCGACCACTGTCAACGCGCAGCCAACGAGGGCAGCGAACTTCACGCCGAGGCGCATCGTGTCTCCTGTCGTCAATTCGGCCTCCAACCTAGTGGGCGCTCGAGCAGGCCAGCGTAATGCTGGCGGAATCGTTCATCCGTTGCGCCGAAACAACCACACGAAACATTGGTCGCACCTTACGGAGGTGCGAATGTTTCATCTGGGTTGGTTCATGGGCAGTGGATTCAGCGTGCAGACCTGGGCGCAGGATCCCTGGGCTGGCAACACGGGTCACGACTGGATGCGGGGCGACTTGTTCGTCGACCTGGCCGCGTCGCTGGAGCGCGCCCGCTTCGACTACCTGTTGGTCGAGGACACCAGCATGGTCGAGGACGCGTACGGCCGTTCGATGGAGACCACGCTCAAGTACGGGCTGCTGGCGCCGAAGTGCGATCCCGTCCCGCTGATCCCGCTGCTGACGCAGCGCACCAAGCACATCGGCATCGCGGTGACGCTGTCGACGAGCTTCTACCACCCCTTCATGGCGGCCCGGACGATGACGACCCTCGACCACCTCACCGAGGGCCGGGTCGGGCTCAACGTCGTCACCGGGAGCTCGTCGCGGGCGGCGCAACAGTACGGCTACGACGCGCTGATGCTGCACGGCGAGCGGTACGAGATGGCCAAGGAGTGGATGGAAGCGGTTGAGGCGCTGTGGGATTCGTGGGAGGACGGCGCCGTCCTGGTCGACCAGGAGACTCCTCGCTACGCCGACCACACGAAGGTGCACGCGATAGACTTCGAGGGGAAGTACTTCCGCACGCGGGGGCCGCTCAACACCATCCCCGGTCCGCAGCGACGACCGGTCATCGTGCAGGCGGGAGCTTCGCCCGCAGGCCGTGACCTGGCCGCCAAGCACGCCGAATCGATGCTCGCGCACGGTACGAGCGTCGAGCAGATGAAGGCGTTCCGGATCGACATGCACCGCCGGATGAAGGAGTACGGACGCGACCCGAGCACGCTGAAGATCCTGTTCCTCATCGATCCGATCCTCGGCGACAGCGACCGCGTCGCGCAGGCCCGTGAGGAGGACATGCAGGCCGCACGCTGGAGCGATCAGGCGATCGAAAGGGCCTTGTGGGGGCTGAGTTACACCTCCGGCGGCGAATTCGACTTCTCGCACCTTCGATCTCGACGAGGAGGTCCCCGACGTGTGGGGCAACGGCGAGACGAGCACACTGCGCACCTTCGTCGAAGGCGCCCGCGGCAAGACGCTGCGCGAGGCCATCGCCACCGTCGACACCCACGCCGGGCTGGCGTTCGTCGGGTCACCGGACACCGTGGCCGCCAAGATGGGCGAGGCGATGGAAGAGGTTGGCGGCGACGGCTTCCTGCTGTCACCGATCGTCACGCGGCGCAACATCGCCGAGATCGCCGACGGCCTCGCCCCGGCGCTGCGCAAGCGCGGCCTCATCCGGGACGGCTACAACCACAGCACGTTCCGGGAGAACCTCCTCGAGTTCTGAACCGGCGTAATACCAGAGGCACTGACGCGAAGCCGATGCGTCACGCGACGCAGATTCAATCAACCAAGCACGCCAGCGAGTGCCGTGCTCCCACGTCAAGGGTTGATCCCCAAGCAGGAGGCATTCGTGTTCGACAAGGCACACCCACTCAGCAACCCGTCCACCCCTTCGGCTGGATGGGACCGCCGTTCCTTCCTGAAGGCAGGCGGTCTCACGGTCGGCGGTATCGGACTCGCATCGCTGATCGCGGCGTGCGGCGGCGCCGGCGGTGGTGGATCATCCAACGGCACACTGAATTTGCGCCTCCCGTTCCTCGCCGACATGCAGGTGCCCGATCCGGACATCATGTACGAGGGCGAAGGCGTCCAGGTCATGGAATCGGCCTACGAGGGCCTCGTCCGCTACAAGCCGGGCACCTCGACGTTCCTGCCCGGCCTCGCGAAGTCGTGGACGGTGTCCGAAGACCAGCTGACGTACACGTTCGAGTTGCAGCCGAACGTGAAGTTCCACGACGGAACGATCGCCGACGCCGACGCCTGGACCAAGAGCTTCGAGCGCCGCGGCAAGGTGAATCAGGGGCCGGCGTACATGGTGACCGGCGTGGCCAAGACCGCGGCGCCCAGTCCGACGACGTTCGTCGTCACGCTCAAGGAACCCAACAACGCCTTCCTGCACTACATGGCGTGTCCGTGGCAGCCGTTCGCGGTGAGCCCGACGGCGGTGACGAAGAACGCCAAGGGCGACGACCTCGCCCAGGAGTGGCTGACGACCAACGACGCGGGCACGGGACCGTACACCTTCAAGGAGATCGTCCCTGGCAGCCACTACACGCTGGAGGCGTTCGAAGATTACTGGGGCGAAAAGCCGGTGTTCAAGACCGTCCGCATCGACATCACGCCCAGCATCTCGACCCAGAAGCTACAGCTCGACTCCGGCGCGTTCGACTTGGTGACGAAGGGTTTCGCAATTCCCGATGTGCTGCAGTACCAGACGAATTCGAAGTTCACCGTCGTCAACTCCTTCGGCGGTGTCGGCGAGGCGATCTGGCTGAACCCGAACTCGGGCATCTTCGCCGACAAGGCGCTCCGGAAGGCGGTCCTGACGGCCCTGGACCGCAAGGCCGTCGTCGACACCTCGTGGGGTGGCCTGACGAAGGTGCAGGAGGGGATGTGGCCGGAGAACACCTTTGCCTCCGCGTTGGCCCCGTTCCCGTCCGCGGTGGACGCGGCGCCGCTCAAGGCACTGGTGCCGGGACTGGCGTCGAAGAAGATCGATCTGGCGTGGAGCGCCGACGGCGGAGCGCCGCGCCAGCAGATGGCCGAACTGTTGCAGAATCAGCTCGCCGCCTTCGGTTTCGACGTCACGGTGCGCACGATGCCCGTCGCCGAGGAGTTCGACCTTGCCAACCAGCCAGCGGAGAAGCGGCCGGACATGCTGGTGTCATTCCTCGGTGGTGATGCACTGCACCTCGACACCACGTTCCGGATCCTGCTGCGCACCGGCGCCAAGCCGTTGAACTTCTTCCAGTACTCGAACCCCGAGCTCGACTCGTTGATGGACGAGGCCGTGAAGAAGCCGACGACGGAGGACGCGCAGGCGATCTATCAGCGGTGCAGCCAGATCATCCTGGACGACGCGATCTGGATCCCGCTCTGCATTCCGCCGAACTCCACGATCGCGCAGAGCTACGTGACCGGGGTCGAGGACAACTCGTTCTACCCGCCGATCTTCTGGCCGCAGTCCCTGAAGCGGGCCTAGCCCGTCGGGGCGAGTTCGTGAAAGTTGCTGCGGTGGAAGACCATCGGGGAGACGTCCGGATTCATCGCCAACGCGACGATCTGCAGCACGACGATCTCGTGGTCGCCTGCCTCGATGCGCTTGAACGGCGCGCATTCCAGCCATAGCGTCGCGCCGTGGACGAACACGGCGCCGCTTTCGGTGGCCGTCCAGTCGACGCCGTCGAACCGGTTCCCGGTCTTCGCCGCCAGCGCCCGCGCAATGGGCGCGTGGTCGCCGGCCAGCACGCTGAGTCCCAAGTCGGTCCAGCGTGGCCAACTTCGGCCAGGTGGCGGACGTGTTGGCGACACACACCGACACCAGGGCCGGGTCGAGCGAGACGGACGTGAAGGAGCTCGCGGCCATGCCCTCGGCGACGCCGTCGAGCAGACCGCAGAACGCCGTCACCCCACTGGGGAAGCAGCCGAACGCCTGACGCAGCAGCGCCTGGTCGAACTGGTCGTCGACCGCCGTGATCATGACGACACCGGGACGAAGCGGCGAGCGACTTCGAGCCACTTCTCCAGGTCCTGGCGATGTCTCGTACTCGGAGTCGAGCAGATAGAGGCTCGGCGCCGGGCAGCTGGCGCCGATCTCGACGAGCACTGGGCGCAGCGTCAATTCGGGAGCGAGCGCGTGGTGGTACGAGCCGCCGAGCATGAGCGGGAACGTCGTGGTCTGGCCGAGCTCACCCTGCCCGAACTGGTCGAGGAACAGCTTCAGCAGCCCGGTGTAGGTGGCCTTGAACGTCGGGGAGGCGACCACCAGGAAGTCGGCGGACTTCACGATCTCCTTCGCCTCCGCCACCTTCGGATCACCCCATCCGAGGAGCGCGGGTCCGAGGTCGACGACGTCGATGACGTGTTGCGGCGCAACGCCGGTCAGCTTCTCGGCGACCAGCTCCGCGGCGGCACGCGTCCGCGACATCGGCTTGGGATTTCCTACCACTACGACAGACATGTCCGAATCCTCCATCCGACCGGCGACAACCTCTACACCGGAGGGTAAAGCTTGTATTGCGCCACGGCTGGGCTACCAGCGCCGGCACCCTCGCCGCTTCCCCTACCCCCTCCGCTCCCCCGCCGCCCCTCCCCTCCCCCGCCGCCCCTCCCCTTCCTCGCCGACTCGCCCCCTCCTCCTCCTCGCCGACTGTGCGGTTTCGTACGCGACACGCCGTCCCGCCGTACGCAGATGCACAGTCACCACGTCTTCGGGCAGCCGCGGCTGATGAGCGCCGCGCCGACACGGTCGAGGAAGGCCTTCGGGCTGTTGTGCAATATCCCGCTGGTCAACCGGACGTCGTTCCAGCCGAGGGTGGGCAGGTCGGCGTAGCGGAGCACGTCACGCGATCGCTGCTTGGGATTGCTCCAGTGGTGCGCACCCTCGAAGTCCACCCCGACGAGCCACTCCTCCCAACCCATGTCGATGCGCGCGACGACGGCCCCGTACTCGTCGAGCACCCTGATCTGCGTCGTCGGTCGCGGAAAACCGGCGCGTATCAACAGGAGTCGAGTACGCGTTTCGTACGGCGACTCGGCGCCGCCGTCCACTAGGTCGAGCGTCTGCCGCAGTTGAACCAGACCGCGCACGCCGGGATGTCGTCGCGCGATGGCCTCGATGTCGTTGACCTTGACGTCGGTCGCGTTCATCAGCGCGTCGATTCGCTCGACACCGTCGTCGAGCCCGAGCCGTCGCCCGAGGTCGAATGCCGTGCGGGCGGCCGTCGTCACCGTCATGCCGTCGATGACGCGCGTCTCGTCGCACCCGAGTTCGTCGGTGTGAACCGTGAGCATCGGCGGTGGTCGCCTGTTCGGGTAAATCAGCTCGGCGGGCAGACCCGGCTCGATCCAATTGGTACCCAACAGCGCTGATGCCGACAAGCCGCCGACGACGCCGCGTCGCTGAGACCACAGCCACGCCGCCTGCGCCCGCTGGATCGCGGACAGCTCGACGCCGCGGGGCACGTGCACTCCTGGATACACCGGTACGTAGAAGCGTCGAAGTTGGCGAACCGACAGCACGCCGGCCTCGACGGCATCCCAACCCCGAAACGGCCACTCCAACTCCCCCATGCGTGGAGCCTGCCAACGGCCTCGGACAAGCCGCGACTGTGCAAAATTCGTACGCCGCGACGGCGTGTTGGGTATGACACCGCACGCTCGACGCGAGCCGGCGGGCCAACAGCCTCCGACAACGCCGCGACTGTGCGAATTCGTACGCCATAGCGGCGTGTTGCGTACGACACCGCACGCTCGACGCGGAGAGGGCGGTCGCCAGGGGCTGCTCGACGGCGAAACGGCGCCAGCGGCCCCGGCAACAGCGGCGCAATCCGATGGACACCGACGCGTCGTGACACCGTCACGGCTTGCGGGTTTGCTATGGCCAACAGAAAGTGTGGACGCGTGCCAGCGATGCCGCCCTCCTCGCGCTATTCCCGACGGAACCGGAACCGAGGGTCGAGCCATGAGCATCTTCACAGACGACGTCGTACAGCTGGGCCAGCCGTCCGGCCCCGCCGAAGTACCGCCGCGGGCCCGCGTACGCGACCTCAACGTCACCTTCGAGCGTCGGGGTGTGCCGTTGCACGCGCTGAGAGGCGTCAGCCTGGACGTCCAGCCCGGCGAGGTGCTGGCACTCGTCGGGGAGTCCGGATCCGGCAAGAGCGTCCTCGGCCTGGGCCTGCTCGGCCTGCTCACCGGCGAGCCCGCACCCGTGATCACCGGAACGGCGGAGGTGTGCGGCATCGACATGGTCGCCGCCTCCGCGGACGAGCGTCGCAGAGTCCGAAAAGCCCACCTGGGCGCGGTGTTTCAGGATCCGATGACGTCGCTCGACCCAACGATGAGGGTCGGCAAGCAGGTCATCGAGGCGGCAGGCGACGCCGACGAGGCGCGGCGGCTGCTCGAACTCGTCGGCGTGCCCGACCCCGCCCGCCGCATGAAGGCCTACCCCCACGAGCTCTCCGGAGGACTACGGCAGCGCGTCATGATCGCGATGGCCGTCGCGGGCAAGCCGGATCTCGTCATCGCCGACGAACCGACCACCGCCCTCGACGTCACCGTGCAGGCCCAGGTGCTCGGCCTGTTGCGCGACCTGTGCCGCGAATTGGGCACGTCGTTCATCGTCGTCACCCACGACATCGGGGTCGCCTCGCAGATCGCCGACCGCGTCGCGGTGCTGTACGGCGGGCGACTTGCCGAGCTGGGCACCATGGACGAGGTACTGCGGGCGCCGTCGCACCCCTACACGGTCGGGCTGTTGAATTCCCGGCTCGACCTCGACCTGCCGCTCGGCCGGGCGATCCAGGCGCTGCCCGGCCAGCCACCGGATCCGCGCGAGCACCCCAAGGGATGTGCATTCTCGCCGCGCTGCTCGGCGGCGATCGTGACGTGCTCGGAGGTGCTTCCCGAGCCGGTGCCCGCGTCGACCCACTCCGGCGTCGCGGCCTGCATCGTGCCCAACGCGACGGCAGACGCGCAGACTCGGCTGGAGACGCTGCCGTTCCCGTCGATGATGAAGCTCGAGGAGTCGCGGAAGGCGTTGCAGATCAACGGCGTCGAGAAGCGGTTCCCGGTGCGGCGCGGCTTCAGGAAGGACAGCCTGCACGCGTTGCGCCACGTCATCCTCGACGTCGACCCCGGCGAATCCATCGCCGTCGTCGGCGAATCCGGTTCGGGCAAGTCGACGCTGCTGCGCGTCGTGGCCGGCCTGATGGAGCCGGACGGCGGCACCGTGAACTACCTCGGTCCGCGGCCGCAGATGGTGTTCCAGGACGCGGGCGCTTCGCTCACCCCCTGGATGACGGTGGGCGAGATCGTCGGCGAGCGGCTGCTGAAGACGACGAACCGGACCGAGCGCCGGGCGCGCGTCGTCGACGCCCTGCGGCAGGTCGGCCTTCCGCCCGACCTCGCTGGCGTCAAGGCGGCGAGCCTGTCCGGCGGCCAGCGCCAGCGGGTGGCCTTCGCCCGCGCGACCATCGTGCCGCCCCGCCTCCTGCTGTGCGACGAGCCCACCTCGGCGCTCGACGCGTCGCTGGCGGCGTCGGTGCTGAACCTGTTGCAGGAGTTGCGCCGCGAACTCGGGATGGCGGTCATGTTCGTCACCCACGACCTGGCCGCCGCGCGGTTCATCGCCGACCGGATCGCGGTCATGTACCTCGGCCAGATCGTGGAGCTGGCGCCGACGCAGGATCTCATCTCCAACCCGCAGCACCCGTACACCAAGGCGCTTCTCGCCGCGGTTCCGAGCCCAGGGAAGGACCCGGTGCGGTTGCCGGGCGAGCCGGCCAGCCCGCTGGCGATCCCGTCGGGTTGCGCGTTCCACCCACGCTGCCCGGAGCGCGTAAAGGGTTGCGACACCGAGGTCCCCACCCTGCTCTCCATCGAAGGCGTCAGCCCGCACCTGGCGTCGTGCCTGCTCGCGACGGCCGAGACGGCCGACCGGGTGGCGTAATACCGGTGCCACGGCGACGCAGCCATCGGGACACAGGGCTCGTATTTCATGAATCGTGCAGCGACTCAGACGATTCGCACAATCCGCACCGAGGGAGAGAACACGATGACGAAGAAGTTCCACCTGGGCTGGTTCATGAACTTCATTCCACCGGAATGGGATACGCCCTGGGCGTCACCGGACGTGGCGAAGTGGTCCAACGGCCGGTTCTACGTCGACATGGCGAAGAGCATGGAGCGGGCCTGCTTCGACTACATCATGATCGAGGACACCGTGATGGTGGCCGACGCCTACGGCGGCACCATGGAGGGTTCGTTGAAGAACTCCGTGTTCGCACCCAAGCACGACCCGATTCCGTTGGCGGTGTTGATCGCAGCCAACACGTCGCGGCTGGGCGTGGTGGCCACGATGTCGACGTCGTTCTACCCGCCCTACCTGCTGGCCCGGTTGGCCTCGACGGTGGATTCGATCGCCGAGGGCCGGTTCGGCTGGAACATCGTGTCGTCGGCCGAGGACCGGGCCGCCCAGAACTTCGGCCTCGATGGGCTCCCCGAGCACGACGAGCGGTACAACGTCGCCGACGAGTACTTCGACGTCGTGAACCAGCTCTGGGAGTCGTGGGACGCCGACGCGGTCGTCATGGACCGCGAGACCCACACCTACGCGGACTACAAGAAGGTGCACACCGTCGACTTCGTCGGCAAGTACTTCAAGTCCCGCGGCCCGCTCAACACGGTGCCCTCCCCGCAACACAAGCCGACGATCCTGCAGGCCGGAGCCTCGCCGCGGGGCCGGGCGTTCGCCGCACGCGCCGCCGACTCGATCGTCGCGGTGGGCACCGGTGTCGAGGGAATGCGGGAGTACCGCAACGACATTCGGAAGCGCGCCGCGGAGGCCGGCCGCAATCCCGACGACATCAAGCTGATGTTCTGCGTGTCACCCGTCATCGCGCCGACCGAGGCCGAGGCGCGGGCAGAGATCGACCGTCTCACCGCGAGGGCGAGCTACATCGAGAAGCAGCTGGTCGGGATCTCGTCCAACACCGAGATCGACTTCAAGCAGTTCGACTGGGATGAGCCGCTGCCGAAGGGGCTGACCACCAACGGTGAGCGGGGTTCGCTGGAGCACTTCATGCGCGGCGACGGCAGCCCTGGCGAGAAGACGCTGCGCAAGCTCGCGATCGACTGGGCCACCACCGGCGTCGAATTCGTCGGTACGCCAGAACAAGTGGCCCGCGAGATGGGCGAGGCGATGGAGGAGATCGGCGGTGACGGCTTCCTGATCATGAAACCGGGCTGGGATCTGAACCGGAATTACATCTCATCGATCACCGACGGTTTGGTGCCCGAGCTACAGCGCCTGGGCCTGACCCGGACCGAGTACACCAAGTCGACCCTGCGGGAGACCCTGCGCGAGTTCTGATCGCCGAACACTGAAGGAGATGCCATGGCAGTTGCGGAGTACTACGTGCCAACGGGACTGGTGCAGTACCGAAGTCGGGCCGGGCTGGCGATCCGGCAGTACTTCCTCGGCACCTCGGTGCCGAGCTACGTCGCCTTCGGCGCGCTGGCCGCGATGTTCGTGGTCACGATCTTCGCCAGGCAGATCGCGCCGTACGACCCACTGACCGTGGCCGGTCAGCCGATGACCGCGCCCAACGTCGTCAACCTGCTTGGCACCGACACCGTCGGCCGGGACGTCCTGAGCCGGGTGCTGTGCGGCATGCAGACCAGCTGGTTCGGTGCCCTGGCCGTGGTCGCGTTCGGGGTCGTCTTCGGCGGTCTCATCGGGTTGATTGCCGGCGCCTTCGGCGGCTGGTTCGACGCCGTCCTCATGCGCATGACCGACGCGTTCCTCGCGCTGCCGGGCCCGATCCTCGCGCTGGCCGTGGTGGCCGCGATCGGGCGGTCCTACACCCACACGCTCATCGGCGTCGCGATCGTGTGGTGGCCGCTGTACACCCGCATCGTGCGGGCCGAAGTACGCAAGCTGCGGGCCTCACCGCACATGGAGGCCGCGCAGGTCGGCGGCGTGGGTTGGTGGCGGCTGATCTATCGCCACCTGCTGCCCGGTGCCGTGCCGGTCACGATCGTCACCGCGAGCCTTGACGTCGCGGCCCTGGTCCTGATGCTGTCCACCCTGTCGTTCCTCGGCCTAGGCGCGCCGCAGCCCGCACCCGAACTCGGATCGATGAGCGCACAGGGACTTACGTACATCTTCAGCGCGTGGTGGATACCGATCATGCCGGCCATCGCGGTGGCGCTCATCGCAATCGTCGCCAACTTCGCAGGTGACGCGATCCGCGACCGGATTCGCGACCGCTGATGTTGACCGTCCTGCCCCGCCGGCTGCTCGGCGCGATCCCCGTCCTGCTGGTTCTGGTCCTTGCCGTGTTCTCCCTGCAGAAGGTGGCGCCGGTGGACCCGGTGGCCGCGCTGGTCGGTGCGAAGGCATCGCCGGAGGTGTACGCCGCCGCGCGGCATCAACTCGGGCTCGATCAGCCCTTCCCGCTACAGTTTTGGAACTATCTGGTGCATGCCGTGCAGGGTGACCTCGGCCAGTCGAGCCTCACCCGCACGCCGGTCGTCTCCGACATCGCCAAGTTCCTTCCCGTGACGCTGGAACTGCTCGGCGTCGCGTTGATCTTCACCGCGCTCATCGGCTTCTTCCTTGGCTTGGCGACGGCACAGGGCTGGCGGGGATCCGGAGTGCTGCGCGTCGTCATGGTCTCGGGCGCGTCGGTGCCGGTGTTCCTCGCCTGCCTCATCGGCATGGTGGTGTTCTACCGCTTCCTGCCGATCCTGCCGATCACCGACCAGACCTCCTATCTCGACGCCCCCACCGGGCCGACGCACTCGCTGCTCATCGACAGCCTGCTGGCCGGACGCCCCGAGATCTTCGTCGACGACCTGTATCACCTTCTGCTGCCTGCCTTCTGCCTGGCGCTGACGCCGGCCGTGGCGGTCGGTCGCGTCCTGCGCAGCAGTCTGGAGGCGACGCTGCGTTCCGACCACACCCGCACGGCACGCGCAATTGGTCTCGGCGAGAAGCGGATCCTCGTCATGCACGCATTGCGCAACTCGATGGGGCCCGTGTTCGCCCTGATCGGCCTGCAGATCGCGGTGATGGTCGGCAACTGTATCCTCGTCGAATTGATCTTCGCCCGCCCGGGCATCGGGCTGTACATCTCGCGGGCGATCGACAAGGCCGACTTCAACGCGATTGCAGGGGTGACGCTGGTGATCGGCCTGCTCTACGTGGTGACCAACATCGTCGTCGACGCCCTTCAGTCGGTAGCGGATCCCAGAGTCGCGCTCTGAACGGTTCGGTGCCGTGGCTGCTGATCAGCTCGTGGATGTGGCACCTGACGCGTTGGGCCGGCTTGTTCCTCGGCACCTACCTCGTCACTGACCTTGGCGCGCAGCCGATCGCGAACCAGTTCGTCGGTGTCGCGATGTTCGCGCCGATGCTGCTCGGCAGCTACGTCTCGTCGAGGGTCGGCGTGGAGCCGCGGAAGCTCGTCCTGCTCACCGAGCTTGCGCTGTTGCCGATTTCGGTGCTGATGGCCGTGCTCGTTGGCAGCGGCGCCGTCGACACCTGGATGGTCTACCCGTTCGAGTTCGCCTACGGCATAGGCGGAATGGTGAACATGACCGCACAGCGCGAGCTGCTGTTCCAGATGGGCGGCCCGGTGCGCTCGACCAGGGTGCTCAACGCCGAGGTCACCGGCATCGCCAGCGCGATGATGCTGGGACCACTGGTCGGCGGGATCACCGTCGCGGCATTCGGACTCGGTGTGGCGTTCGCGGTTCCGGCGGTACTGCTCGCGTGCTCGGCGCTCCTGTTCTGGCTCGTGACACGGGGGGCGCCCACCACCCCGGCCGCCCCCGCGGTGCGGACCGAGGCCGACTGGCGATTGCTGCGGACCTCACGACCGCTTGCCGTGATCCTTCTAGTGACGGTGATCTGCAACCTCTTCTACTTCGCGTTCATGCCGCTGGTGCCCGTCATCGCCAAGCACCTCGGCGCCGGTGCGGCGATGACGGGCGTGATCGGTGCGACGGCAGGCGTCGTGCAACTGGTGATCGCCGCTGCGCTGGTGGTCCGGCCGGTGCGGCGGCCGATGATCGCGTACTCGTTCGGGGTGGCGGTGTGCCTGTGCTGCTTGGGAATAGTCGCCTACACCCCTGTACTCGCGGTCGCGCTTCTCGCCCTCGGCGTTGCGGGGGTCGGCCAGGGCCTGTTCGGCGCGACGCAAGCCACGCTGCCGGTGGCAACGGTCGCCCCACACCAGCGCACTGCCGCGCTCGGATTGGTCACCACGACGATCGGCATCGCTCTGCCGACGGGCATGGTGCTCCTTGGCGTCGCGTCGAGTCTGCTGGGCGCCCAGCTCGCGATGCTGGTGTCCGCGGTGGTGGGGCTGGCGGCACTCGCGGCAACGCTGTTGGCCAACCAGCGGATGCTGCGGGCCCCCGAGACGTCAGGCCGAGCGATAGGCCTTGGCGGAGAAGGCGACTCGGTCGCCCCGGAGCTTGAGTTGGGACAGTGCCCGCGGCTGCCCGTTCTCGTCCTCGATGAGGTCCTCGAGCCATACCAAGGGGGCACCGACGTCGACGCCGACGAGTTCGGCGGTCTGCTCGTCGGCGGCGACCGCGCCGACGGTGGTGCTGCTGCAGCCGATGCGTATCCCGAGCTGACGCTCGAGCAGCAGGATGACGTCCGGCTCGTCCACGTCGAAGTCTCCAGAGTCCTGCTCGCCGAGGGCGATGTAGCTGACGGCCAAGCCCAGCGGGACCTCGTCCTGCAGGACGAGGCTCTCGATCATCAGCACGGTCCATCCGACCGGCAGGCGTAGCCGGTCGCGAACCATCGGCGGGCAACCCAGCGGTCGACGTTCGAGCGTGCGCGCCTCGAATCGGGCCGACGGTTCGCCTGCGAACTGGTTGACGGCGCTGAGCTCGTCGATGCGCAGAAGCAGGGACCCCGTGGCCCTCGTCCCGTTCTTGGGCTCACGCGTGACGAGTCCCTCGCGGGCGAGTTGCTGAAGAACGGCGCGAACAGTGTTGCGGCTGGCCGACAACGCGTCCGTCAGCTCTCGTTCGACGAGGACCATGTTTCGGCCGGTGGTGACGAGGGTCGACCGCAGCAGGTCATAGGTGCGTCGTGCGGAGTTGTTCAGCCGGTCGGGGCTTTGCCGCTGCCGCTGATACTGCACTTCCGGGCGGACGTGTGCCGCAGGGTAGAGCCGCGCTTGGCATGCTCCGTAGGACGCTGGTTCACGTGTTGACACGTGTTCATTGGAGCAGTCGATTGTTAACGGGCCCAGGCGTCGTTGCTTCGCCCGAGTTACGTTGCCACGCGTCGCCCGACGAAGTGCGCGAGCTGCGCGCTGCCCAGCAGGACCACGGCGACGAGCACGAACAGCGCAGCGATTCCGATCTGGTGGGCCAGCACCGCGCAACCGACCGACCCCGCCAGTATCCCGATGCCCGCCGAGATGCGGAACTTCGCCAGCCCGGCCGAGGAATCGCCGACCTGGGTCACGACGAGCACCGGCAGACCTGCGGTGGCGCCTGCCAGGCTGACACCGAACAGCGCGGACACCACCAGATAGGTCGTCGCACCGGGCATGACGGCGAGTGTGATGGCGCACAACGTCCCCAGTCCGAACGACGTGATGAGCATCGTGGTCATCCCGACGTGCCGGATGAGCCGGTAGGCCACGGCGAGGACGACGATCTCGACGCCGGACATCAGTGCGATGGCAGCGGTGATCGTCATCGTGGAGTAGTCCCGTGCGGCACCTGCGAGCGGAAGGGCGGTGAAAAGCACTCCGCCACGCAGGAAGTCACCGCTCATGGCCAGCAGCAGCGCGGCGCCGCTGCCGGGTATCCGCTCGAACCGCGGCAGGCCGATGCGCGGCGGCTGCATTCCCGACGGCGCGGCCAGGCTGGGCACCGCGGCAGCCAAGACGGCCGCCACCAAAAGGGCCAAGACACCGGTCACGACGAACGCGACCTGATATCCGAACCGACCGTCGATCATGCCCGCAATCAGCAGGCCGCCCGGCGAGCCGATGGCACCGCCGAACAGGAAGGCGGCGTTGAACCGGCCCAACGACCGGGCGACGTCGGCCCCCATGGAATGGACCCGCACCGCGGCCTGCAGGCCGGCACCGAGCACCACTCCGCCACCGAGGCCCTGCAGCACTCGCGACGCCATCAGCAGCACGCCACCGGAGGCCAGACCCATGCCGATGCACGCGACGCCGAACAAACAGAGTCCGACGGCTAGAGCGGCCCGCGCGTCGAGGTTCGGGACGAATCTGGTTCCGAACACGTCCACCGCGATCACTCCGACGGCCGCGCTCAGCATGAAGATGCCGATGAACAGGCTGCTGTGCCAGAACTCGCTGACGAAGATCACTTCCAGCGGCGCGGTGAGGCTCATCGTGACCCCGCTGGCCGCCATCAACGGCAGAAACCATCGCGACCGGGGATTGGACGCGACGCGCATCAGCAGGACATTGACGTCTCATCGGTGGCCGATGCGGGCAGCTGCACGGTTTCGGTGACCTCGAGACCGTAGGCCTCGAGCCCGATTCGCTTGACGGGGTTGTTCGTGATCAGTCGCATGCGGCGCACCCCGAGGTCGCTGAGGATCTGCGCCCCGACGCCGTAGTTGCGGGCATCTCCCTCATCCTGCAGGCCGTACGCGTGGCGCCCCTCCTGGCCGCGCAGATACACCACCACACCGCAGCCTTCGGCCGCGATCATCTGCAAGGCGCCGTCGAGTTCGGGACCACAGTCGCACCCCGCGGACTCGAAGACGTTGCCCATCAAGCACTCCGAATGCACCCGGACCAGTGTCGGCGCGCCGTCCTGCCGGGGAGCATCACCCATCACCAGCGCGATGTGTTCGCGGTCGTCGAGCAGCGAGTGGAAGCCCTTGGCCTGAAACTCGCCGTGGTGGGTCGGCAAGCGACTGGAGGCCCTGAACTCCACCAGGCGCTCGGTCAGGCGTCGATAGGCGATCAGCTCCGACATGGTCACGACGGCCAGCCCGTGCTCTTCGGCGAAGTCCTGCAGCCGCTTTCCACGGGCGACCTCTCCGTCGTCGCAGAGCACTTCGCCGATGACGGCGACGGGAGGCAGTCCGGCCAGCCGCACCAGGTCGACGGCCGCCTCGGTGTGCCCGGCCCTGCGCAGCACCCCGCCGTCGACGGCACGCAGCGGGAACACGTGGCCGGGGCGACTCAAATCGCCCGGCTGCGTGTCGGGGTCGGCGAGCAGCGCGATCGTCCTGGCCCGGTCGGCCGCGGAGATTCCGCTGTTGATTCCCGTCTTGGCGTTGACCGACACCGCGTAGCCCGCACCGCGCGGATCCTCGTTGACCGCGACCATCGGTGGCAGGCGCAGCCTGTCGAGGTTGCCCGCAGGCATCGGGACGCAGAGGATTCCGCTGGTGTGCCGCACCATGAACGCCACCCGTTCCGGCGTGGCGTGCCTGGCTGCCAGCATGAGATCGCCGTCGTCATCCGGGTTTTCGGCGTCGACGACGATCACCATGTGGCCTGCGCGCAGCGCAGCAACGGCGGTGTCGACGGTCGATTCCCCGAGCACCGACATACTCAGAACTCGCGCAGCGTATCGCGTAGGTGCGCCTGGGTGTACTCGGTGCGCGCCAGTCCCTTGCGCTGCATGGCAGGAATCAGTCCCTCGCAGATCTCCGTGATGTAGGCCTTGCTCACCCTCTGGGTGCTGATGAGGAAGCCGTCACCACCGACCTCCGCCATCGCCTCGCCCATCTTGTCGGCGACCTGGTCGGGCGTGCCCACCAGCTCGATCGAGTCGGACGTGCCGCCGGCGTCGAGGACCAACTGGCGCAACGTCTTTCCGCTCCCCCACTGGGCGAACTTGTCCAGCGAGCCGCGTTCGCCGTTGGTCTCCAGCTCGGGCAGCGGCTCGTCCAGTTCGTAGACCGAGAAGTCGATGTCGGTGACCGACGAGATGCTGGCCAATGCCTGCTCGAAGAACGCGGGATCCTCGGCGGCGGCCTTCTTGCGGGCCCACGCCTCCTCCTCGGTGGTGCCGAGGGTGGGGCTGACGACGAACAACACCTTGATGTCGTCGGGATTGCGGCCCTGCGCGGCGGCCCGCGCACGCACGTCGTCGCGGTAGGACTTCATGCCCTCCACCCCGTTGGCGACGGCGATGATGGAGTCCGCGTACTTCGCCGCGAACTGGCGGCCCTTCGGCGATCCACCCGCCTGCACGAACGTCGGTTGGCCCTGCGGTGAGCGCACCGTGTTCAGCGGGCCGCGCGACTTGAAGTACTTGCCCTCGAAGTGAATTGCGCGCACCTTCTTGAAGTCCGCGTACGTATTGGTCTCCTGATCGCGGATCACCGCGTCGGGCTCCCACGAGTCCCACAGCTGGCACACCAGGTCGACGTACTCGTCGGCGATGTCGTAGCGCAGGTCGTGCTCGGTGAGCTTGTCCATGCCGAAGTTCTGCGCCGAGCCGTCCTCACCGGAGGTGACGATGTTCCACCCGAAGCGTCCCTCGGCGATGCTGTCGAGTGTGGATGCCAGGCGGGCGAGCAGGAACGGCGGATAGAACGTCGTCGACATCGTGGCGACGACGCCCATCTTCGACGTTGCCGCGGCCATGATCGCCGCCAACGGCGCCGGGTCGTGCTTGGGCGCCATGGTCGCGTACTTCAGATAGACCTCGGAGTTGCCGCCGTACGCCTCGGACACCATGAGGGTGTCCTCGATCATGATGTAGTCGAAGCAGGCCTTCTCCATGGCCTGGGCCATGTCGATGTAGAACTTCCCGTTCCACGGCGTGCCGTCGTTGCCGAACGGCGTGTTCCACTCGTTGGCGGTGAAGTTCATGAACCAGCCGAGGTGTAACCTCTTGTCGCTCATCAGAACTCGCGCAGATGTTCGCGCAGCATGGTGCCGGAGTACTCGGAGCGGGTGAGGCCGCGCTTCTGCAACTCGGGGACCAGACCATCGGTGATCTCGGTGACGTACCGCCGGTTGAGCCGCATGACCGGGCTGGTGATGAGGAAGCCGTCGCCGCCGACCTCTCCCATCACCCGCTCCATCTCGTCGGCCACCTCGACGGGTGTGCCCGTGAACTGAAGGTTGCCGCCGATGGTGCCCGCGCCAGTCACCAACTCCCGCAGCGTCTTTCCCTTGCCGCGGGCGACGAAGCTCTCCAGCGCGCCCCGCTCACCGTTCGTCGACAGCTCGGGCAACGGCTCGTCCAGATCGAACTGCGCGAAGTCGATCTCGGTGATGGACGAGATCTCGGCCAGCATGTACTCGACGTAGAGCGGGCTGGTGAACCACCGCTCCGCCTTGGCCAGCGCCTCGTCGTGGGTGTCGGCGACGATCGGCGAGACCAGGTAGAGCAGCTTGCAGTGCGACGGATCGCGCCCGATGGCCTTCATCCGCGCGTGGATGTCCTCGCGGTAGGACCGCATCGCCTCGACGCCGTTGGCCGGCGCGACGATGGTGTCGGCGTGCAGCGCGGCGAGCTCGCGTCCCGGCGGGGACGCGCCCGCCTGCGCGATGGTGGGACGGTACTGCGGAGAGGGCGCGGTGTTCAGCGGGCCGCGGACCTTGTAGTACTTGCCCTCGAAGTCGATCGTGTGGACCTTCTTGAAGTTGGCGTACGTGCCGGTGGTGTAGTCGCGTTCGATGGCGTCCGGCTCCCACGACTCCCAGAGTTTGGTGACCACCTCCATGTACTCGCTGGCGCGGGCGTAGCGCTCGTCGTGCTCGTAGAGCTTGTCGAGTCCGAAGTTCTGCGCGGAGCGGTCCTCACCGGACGTGACGACGTTCCAGCCGAACCGTCCCTTGGCGATGTGGTCGATGGTGCTGCACAGCCGGGCCAGCAGGAACGGCGGATAGAACGTGGTCGACATGGTGGGGACGACGCCGAGGCGGCTGGTGGCCATGGCCATCATCACGGCCAGCGGAACGGGATCGTGCTTGGGATTCACCCCGTGCTTGAGGTCGTGTTCCATCGTGCCGCCGTACGCGGTCGACACCATGAGCTTGTCCTCGATCAGGACGTAGTCGAACTTGGCGCGCTCCAGGTCCTTCGCCATTTCGACGTAGAAGTCTCCGGTGAAGTCACGCCCACCGTCGCCCCAATTCCCGTTCCACTCGTCGGCGACGAAGTTCAGGAACCATCCCAGATGAAACATGTCGGTCATGCCGTCAAGACAACTGGGGAGGCGTTACTCCAGTGTGTCCTCGCTGTACCGCAGAGATTGCGCTACGAGCGCGGTGGCCGCGGCTTCGATGGTCTCCTCCGACAGCAGCACCTGCAGCGCCGCGTCGCCGAGGGGGATGAAGCTGTCCCGGCTGGCCACTCGGCTCACCTGCCCGGTGTAGCCGTGCTCGAGCAGCGTCAGCCAGCACGCCCTCGCCCACGCCGCCGGTGGCGCGGGTTTCGTCGACGATCAGCACCCGCGCCGTGGCGTTCGCTTCGCGCAGCATGTCGTCGACCGGCAACGGCGCCAGCCACCGCAGGTCGACGACGCGGGTGCCGATGCCGCTGCGCTCCAGATTGCGGCCAACCCGCAGGCTCATCCGCAGGCCGTTGCCGAAGGTGAGGATCGTGAGATCCGTTCCGTCGCCGTAGGTTCGGGCCCGCCCGATCGGCGCGGTCGACTCCGCCGTCAGGTCGGGATAGGGCGTGACCCAGCCGTCGTCGCCGTCCTCGTACAGATCGCGTGTGTGGTACAGCGCGATCGGTTCGAGGAACACGCAGACGACGCCCGCGCCGCTGGCCGCCTCGGCGCACGCGTGCAGCATGGCCGCCGCGTCGTCGGGCCGGGCGGGTGAGGCGATCACGATGCCGGGGATGTCGCGGATCGCGGCGATCGAGTTGTCGTTGTGGAAGTGTCCGCCGAACCCCTTCTGATAGGCGTAGCCGGCGACGCGCACGACCATGGGATTGCGGTACTGCCGATCGGAGAAGAACTGCAGGGTGGCGCCCTCGCCGCGGATCTGGTCGGCGGCGTTGTGCAGGTAGGCGAGGTATTGGATCTCGGGGATGGGCAGCAGGCCGGACACGCCTGCCCCGAGTGCGAGGCCGAGGATGGCTTGCTCGTCGAGCAGGGTGTCGAACACGCGCGCGGAACCGGTCTTGGCGAGCAGGCCGCGGGTGACGCCGTAGACCCCGCCCTTGCGCGCGACGTCCTCGCCGAAGAGCAGCGCCTCGGGGTGACGCTTCAGGATGTCGTGCAGGGCGCGGTTGATGGCCAGCGCGACGGTCAGCGGCGCATCGTCGCGGGCTGCGCCGGACACCGGACGCCTTGAGAGGGCGACGGCCTCGTCGAGACTGTCCTGCAGCGGCGCCATCACCGTCCACGGGTTGTCGAGCTGCTTGAGTTCGGCGACCTCACCGGCCAGGTCGGTGACCTCCGAGCGTTTGGCCTCGTACCGGTCGAGCACCTCGTCCCGCGTCGAATAGCCCTGCCGGATCAGCATTTTCGCGGTACACAGCACCGGGTCGCGCTCGAAGTCGGCGGTGATCTCGTCGGGCCTGCGGTAAGCCGGCTCGAAGTCGGAGCCGGCGTGGCCCATCAACCGCACCGTGCGCAGGTGCAGGAACGCCGGCTTGCGGTGGGTGCGCACCCAGGACGCCGCGGCGGTGGCGGTCTGCAGTGCGTCCGCGACGTCGGAGCCGTCGGCGCTGAAGTACTCGAGGCCGTCGCGGTCGCCGTAGGTCCTCGCGACCCAGCCGCGGGGGGTCTTGACGCTGATGCCGATGCCGTTGTCCTCGCAGACGAGCAACAGCGGCATCGGCAACCCCTGGTACGCGGCGTGCAGAGCGGTGTTGATGGCGCCCACCGCGGTGGAGTGGTTCACCGACGCATCCCCGAAACTGCACACCGTCACCGCGTCGTCGGGCCACGCGCATGCGACGCCCAGCTTCTTCGCCCGGGCGATCGCGAACGCGACGCCAACCGCCCGCGGCAGGTGCGACGCGATGGTCGAGGTCTGCGGAATGATGTTCAGGTCCTTGCGGCCGAACACCTTGTGCCGTCCACCGGAAATGGGCTCCTCAATGGCTCCGACCAGGCCGAGCAGCACGTCGCGGATCGGGTCGCTGCCCGCCACCTGCGCGGCCCGGGCGAGGAAGAAGCCGCCGGAGCGGTAGTGCAGCAGGGCTGGGTCGGTGTGCCGCAGTGCCGCGGCGACGGCCGCGTTGCCCTCGTGCCCGGACGAGCCGATGGTGTAGTAGCCCTTGCCGTGCGAGCGCAACCGGCGCGCGGCGAGGTCGAGGTGGCGGCTGCCGAGCTGGGCGTCGAACAGCGCGAGGGCTTCCTCGCGGCCAAGCCCGGAGACCGCCCCGGCAGGTTGGTCACCGAGCGCGGTGATCGTCGCGGTGAAGTACTCGTCGATGGCCTCGGGCTTCGGGCTGGCCACTTCACCTCCTGAGCGTCGGATCTTCCTATAGCCAGCATGCACGTCTGGTTAAAGTCATTCCATGGTGGGCCGGGCCGTGACCGCGTGGCTGCTGGATTCCGATCCTGCGCTGCGTTGGCAGGTTGAGCGCGACCTCCTGCACGAGCCGCCCGACGTCTGGGAGGCCACGCGGGCGAAGGTCGCGACGGAGGGCTTCGGCGCGCGACTTCTGGAGCGCCAAGATGCGGACGGCCAGTGGGCCGGTGGCGCGTTCTTCCCCTCCGACTTCGACTTCGAGGGCCCGGAGGCCGCCGAGGGCGCCGGGCAGCCCTGGACGGCGACGACGTGGACGCTCAACGCGCTGCGGGAGTGGGGACTGGACGCGACCGTCCTGCGCGAGCGCCGCACCGTCGAGCTTCTCGCCGAGAACAGTCGCTGGGAGTACGACGACCTGCCGTACTGGGGCGGTGAAGTCGACTGTTGCATCAACGCCTGGACGGTCGCCAACGGCGTGTGGCTCGGCGCCGACGTCACCGGCATCGTCGACTGGTTTCTCGAGCATCGCCTCCCCGACGGTGGCTGGAACTGCGAGTGGGTCGACGGCTCGACGCGGTCGTCGTTCCACTCGACGCTCAACTCCCTCAAGGGACTGCTGGCCTACGACGCATCGACCGGAGGCACCGACGCGACGCGCGCTGCCCGGCGTTCGGGTGAGGAGTACCTGCTGACGCGTGGGCTGTTTCGGCGGCTCTCGACGGGTGAACCGGTAGGGGAATGGGTGGACCGGTTCGCCTACCCCATCCGCTGGTCGTGCGACGTGCTCAACGCCGCCGAGTACTTCCGGCAGAGTTCGACGCTCGACGGTTCGCGGCCGGACGCCCGGATGGCCGACGCCATCGAACTCATCCGTGCTGCAAGGCAACCGGACGGCACCTGGCTGCAGGCCGGTCGGCAGCCGGGGCGGGTCTGGTTCGAGGTCGACGTGCCGGCGGGCGAGCCGTCGAAGTGGCTGACCCTGTACGGGACGCGCGTGCTCGAGTGGTGGGACGCCGCGACGGTTTAGTCCTGCAATCCCCCGCTTGCAGGCCGGCAGCCTCTCGCATCTGCCCGAGCACCCGCACGACGACCTGCGCGGCGAGCCACAACGCCACCTGATCGTCTCGGGACACCGGGGACAGCATGGCGGTGATGCGCTGGCGACGGATCTCGGCCCGGTTCTCCCAGTTTCGTCGACCCCCCGCGCTCAGCATCACCAACGATGCGCGGCCATCATCGGGATCACTCCACCTCTCCAACAGTCCTTGGCGTTCCATGCGCTGAACCAGTTGGGTCATTCCCGACTGGCTGGAGCCCTCCGCTGTGGCGAGCGCCGTCAAGCGCATCGGGCCTTCGCGGTGCAGCCGGTTCAGTACCAGCGCCGCACTGGCGCTGAGGTCGTCCCGGTCGATCAGGTGTCGCCACATCGTGTCCGTGCCGAGCGCGATCATCTCGCTGACGGCGTCGACACCCGCTCGTTCCATGATGGTTTTATATCACCTCAGTGATGTACATGAGCTGACGACCACGCGTTTTCCTGTGAAGGAGCTTGATATCCGCCGCGGTCCGGTTGAACTATCCATCCTGCATGCGATATAAACCTCGTTGATACTGCGAAAGGTGATCGGGTGAGCCAACGATCGGTCGGCAGGACTGCCCTGGCGAAGTCCTGGATTCCACTGGTTGCCGTCGTCGCGGTAACGGTGGGCGCCCTGGGCATGTGGAAGGTGCACCAGGCGTCCGCACCGGGGCCCGTGCTCGCAGTGAACGGCCCACAGGCGCCCGAGGAATTCACCCCCAAACAGCTGACCTACGAATTGACGGGGGACCTCGGGGAGGGCGGGATGTTGGTCTACGTGGACCTCGACGCCCATCCGCACCAGGTCGACATCACGGAGTTGCCCTGGTCGCACACCGAGACGACCACCCTCACGGTGGTCTCTGGCAGCATCTCGGCACAGGTGCGCGGCGGCCAGGTCGGCTGCCGGATGCTGGTCAATGGCGTTGTGCGTGACGAACAGTCGGCCACTCGCGAGAACGCGGACGTCACCTGCAGAGTGAAATCCGCGTGAGCGCGCACCAGGCGAAGCGGCCGTTCTTCGCGAGGACCGTCCGGCTCCTCGCCATCCCGATCATCGTCTTCTGGGGTCTCGTCGCCGTCACGACGAACACGTTCATCCCGAAGGTGGAAGACGTCGCCGCCGAACTCGCCGGGCCGATGATTCCCACGTATGCGCCGTCGCAGGCGGCGATGCTGCACATCGGCGAGAAGTTCCAGGAGTCGACCTCGACCAGCTTGACGATGGTCGTCCTGGAAGCCGACCGTCCGTTGAACGACGGAGACCACCAGTACTACGACGACTTGATGCAACGTCTGCAGCACGACGCGCAGCACGTGCAGTACGTGATGGACCTGTGGGGCAAGCCGATCACCGCAGCGGGCGCACAGAGCGTCGACGGCAAGTCGACGTACGTCCTCCTCCGCCTCGCCGGCGACATCGGCCAGATCGAGGCGAATCAGTCCGTCGCCGCCGTCCGCGACATCGTCGCGAAGGACACCCCGCCACCCGGCCTCAAGGTGTACGTCAGTGGCGCGGCGCCGCTGGCCTCCGACACCCTGACGATCGCGAACTCCAGCCTCAACAACATCACGATCGTCACGATCTTCCTGATCATCGCGATGCTGCTGATCGTCTACCGCTCCCCGACCGCACTGCT
Source organism: uncultured Actinomycetota bacterium (assembly GCA_963849055.1). Classification (GTDB taxonomy): domain Bacteria; phylum Actinomycetota; class Actinomycetes; order Mycobacteriales; family Mycobacteriaceae; genus Mycobacterium. Next base: position 173,843 of record CAWKFI010000003.1, on the reverse strand, counting down.
GGTGCCCCTGGCCAGCGTCCTGTTCGAAATGTTGATCGCCAAGGGCGCCGTCTCCACCCTCGGCCACCTCGGGGTCATCCCGCTGTCGTCGTTCGCGGTCAACATCGTCGTCGCGTTGTCGCTGGGAGCCGGGACCGACTACGGCATCTTCCTCTTGGGTCGCTATCAAGAGGCCCGGCAGGCCGGCGAAACCCGGGAGGAGGCGTACTACACCGCATACCGGAGCGTCTCCCCCATCATCATCGGCTCGGGGCTGACGATCGCCGGTGCGGGCCTGTGCCTGAGCTTCGCGCGTCTCGACTACTTCCACACGATGGGACCGGCCGTCGCGGTCGCCATGCTGTTGACCATCGCGGCTGCGTTGACCCTCAGCCCGGCCATCCTGGCGGTGGGCAGCCTGTTCGGGCTCTTCGACCCGAAGCGACTGGTGCGGGGACAGCTATATCGGCGCATCGGAGCAAGCGTGGTGCGCTGGCCGGTGCCGATCCTCGCGGCGAGCTGCGCCGTGGTGATGGTCGGGGCGCTCTTCGTGCCGAGCTACCGGGTGAGCTACGACGACCGCACCTACCAGCCTGCCGACGCCCCTGCCAACCAAGGTTTCGCGGCCTCGGATCGACACTTCTCGCAGAGCAAGCTGTTCACCGAGATGCTGATGGTCGAGACCGATCACGACATGCGCAACTCGGCCGACTTCATCTCACTCGACCGAGTCGCGAAGGCTCTCGTCCGGCTGCCCGGCGTCGCGATGGTGCAGAGCATCACCAGGCCACTCGGCCGACCACTCGACCACGCCAGCATCCCGTATCTGTTCACCACGCAGGGCAGCGGCAATGGCCAGCAGTTGCCGTTCAACCAGCAGCAGAACGCCGATACCGATCAGCAGGCCAAGATCCAGACGGAATCCCTTGCGGTGCTGGCCAAGACGATCGAGATCACCCAGAAGATGTCCGACGAGCTGCACTCGACCGTGCTCACCATGGAGAATCTGCAACAGGTCACCGACGAGATCAACGACAACATCTCGAACCTCGACGACTTCATCCGGCCCCTCAAGAACTACTTCTATTGGGAGCCACACTGTTTCGACATCCCACTGTGCTGGTCGTTCCGGTCGCTGTTCGACGGGCTCGACGGCATCGACGCCCTCGACGCCGAGATCGCCAACGCCGTCACCGACCTTCAGGCCGTCGATGCGCTGCTGCCCCAGATGATCACCCAGTTGAAGATGATGCTGAACGACACCCAGGCGCTGCGAGCCGTCATCGTCAACTCCTACGGTCCGGCACATCTGCAGTCCACTCAGACCGACCAGACGTATGACGACATGATCAACGTGGGCAACGACTTCGACGCATCCCGCAGCGACGACTTCTTCTACATGCCAAGGGAGGCCTTCGACAACGAAGACGTCAAGACGGGGATGAAGCTGTTGATGTCGCCGGACGGCAAGGCCGCTCGCTTCATCGTCACCCACGAGGGCAATGCGATGGGCCCGGAAGGCGTCGAACACGTCGAGCAGTTCCCCGACGCCATCAAGGCCGCACTCAAGGAAACGTCGTTGGCTGGGGCGAAGATCTACATCGGCGGCGCCGGCTCGAACAACAAGGACATCAAGCAATACGCCGCTTCGGACCTGCTGATCGTGGCGATCGCCGCCTTCGTGCTGATCTTCCTGATCATGATGATCCTGACCCGAAGTCTGATGGCCGCCATCGTGATTCCCGGGACGGTGGCCTTCTCGTTCGCAGGCGCGTTCGGCCTGTCGGTACTGGTCTGGCAACACTTGATCGGGCTGCACCTGCACTGGCTGGTCCTACCGATCACCTTCATCATCCTGGTGGCGGTGGGTTCGGACTACAACCTCCTGCTGATCGCCCGCGTCAAGGAAGAGGTGGGAGCCGGGCTGCACACCGGCCTGATCCGCGCGCTCGGAAGCACGGGCGGCGTGGTGACGTCCGCGGGTCTGGTGTTCGCGTTCACCATGCTGGCGATGCTCACCAGCGATCTGCGCACCATCGGCCAGGTGGGTTCGACGGTGTGCATCGGCCTGCTCCTCGACACGCTGATCGTGCGTTCGTTCATCGTGCCGTCCATCATCAGAATTCTCGGGCCGTGGTTCTGGTGGCCCACGCTCGTGCGCACTCGTCCCCTGCGGCAGCCGTCGGACTTTGCGGGAGTGCGGCGATGAGTCTTTGGGCCTATCTGACGATCGCCTTCTTCGTCGCCGTCCTCGTCTTCGCGTCGCTTGCGTCTGTATTCGTGGCCCGCCTAGCGCGGCGGCCGAGACTGCCGCTCAGCGACGGACTCGCCGGCATACCAACGGTTTTGCGCAAACTGCGCAACCGCGAACCGATGTCGGATGAGGAGCTTGCCCTTGCCAGACAAGCCGTTTCCGATCGCGGATCCTTCCTGGCACTGTGCATCCCCGCGACGATCTTCAGCATCGGCTGCTTCTACGTGTTCGGCAGCCTCGAACACCTGCACGGAGCCACGCCGTCGGAACGCACGTTCCTCGGCGCGATTCCCATGTTCACGTCCACGAGCCTGGCCATCCGGATGCTCGTGAGCGCACGCCTGAAGAGGCGTCTACCGAAGGTCAGCCCCGGTACTCCTCGTCGGTGACGAGTGCTCAGAGTCCAACCATCGCCATCCCTGCGGGGTTGTAGCGGTCCCCCTGCACGCCGACTCGCGCGGCGAGCGCGTCGAGGTCGGCGACCTCGTCCGCCGAGAGCGCGACCTGAGTCGAGCCGGCGTTCTCGTCGATGCGGCCGCGGCGGCGGGTGCCCGGAATCGGCACGATCCACGGCTGCTGGGCCAGTAGCCAGGCCAGGGCGACCTGCCCGGGCGTGCTGCCCTTCGCGTCGGCGAGCGCGCGCACGTGGCTCACCAAAGTCTCATTGGCTCCGATGTTTTCGGCGGCGAACCGGGGGATGGTGGCCCGGATGTCGCCCGCGCGCGAAGCCCGCGGAGGCATCGACGGTGCCGGTGAGGAAGCCCTTGCCGAGCGGGCTGAACGGCACGAATCCGACGCCCAGTTCCGCGCAGGTGGGCAGCACCTCCGGTTCGGGGTCGCGGGTCCACAGCGAGTACTCGCTCTGCACCGCGGTGACGGGATGGACGGCGTGGGCGCGCCGGATCGTCGCCGCACCCGCCTCCGACAGCCCGAAGTGGCGGACCTTGCCGGCCTGGACGAGTTCGCCCACGGTCCCGGCGACGTCCTCGATCGGCACGTCGGGGTCGACGCGGTGTTGGTAGAAGAGGTCGATGACGTCGGTTCCGAGCCGTTGCAGCGACGCGTCGGCCACCCGCTTGATCTGCTCGGGGCGCGAATCGGTGCCGACCGTCTTGCCGTCCTGGATGTTCCAGCCGAACTTCGTGGCGATCACCACCTGATCGCGCAGCGGCGCCAGCGCCTCGCCGACGAGCTCCTCGTTGACGTAGGGCCCGTAAACCTCGGCGGTGTCGAAGAACGTGATGCCGGCTTCTTGGACGGCGTAGCGGATCACGCCGATCATGTCGTCTCGGTCGCCGGGGTTGGGGCCGTAACTCTGCGACATGCCCATGCAGCCGAGTCCGATGGCCGAGACCTCCAGGCCCTGGCCGAGCGTGCGTGTATGCATGAATCCTCCTCAGGCTTCCGGTATTTCGATGCCGTAGTTCTCGCGGGTGATGGCTTCGGGCTCCGGGCCACCCCGCACACCGGTGTCGAGCGCGTCGATGGCGGCGAGTTGCTCGGCGGTGAGCTCGAAGTCGAAGACGTCGAAGTTCTCCGCGATCCGCGACGGCGTCACCGACTTCGGGATCGCCTGGCGGCCCTGCTGCAGGTGCCAGCGCAGCATCGCCTGCGCGGGCGACTTGTCGTGTGCGGCAGCGATTTCGCCGATTGCCGGGTTCTCGAGCGTCGACGTGTGCGGACCCTCCCGGTAGAACGTGATGCCCCCGATCGGTGCCCACGCCTGGTTGAGGATGCCGTGTTCGTCGTCGACCGCGAGCAACTTGGACTGCCGGAAGTAGGGGTGGACCTCGATCTGGTTGACGGCAGGCACCACGTCGGTCTCGGCGAGCAGCCGGTCGAGGTGCGGCGGCATGAAGTTGGAGACGCCGATCGCGCGCACCTTGCCGTCGGCGTACAGCTTCTCCAACGCCTTGTACGCGTCGATGGTCAGCTGGAATTCACCGGGCAGCGCCTGATGCAGGATCAGCAGGTCGAGCTGGTCGACGCCGAGCTTGCCTGTCGACTTGTCGAAGGCGTGCAGCGTGACGTCGAACCCGTAGTCGGTGATCCAGACCTTCGTCTCGATGAACACCTCGTCGCGGGACAGGCCGGACCGGCGGATCGCGTCGCCGACCTCCCGCTCGTTGCCGTACGCCGCGGCGGTGTCGATGTGGCGGTAGCCGGTCTCCAGCGCTGCGCCGACGGCCGCGATGGTCTCGGCCGGTGGAGTCTGGAAGACGCCGAACCCGAGAGCCGGCATGTCGACACCGTTGTTCAGGGTGAAGGTGGGAACGGTCATGCCTCGACGCTAGCTCCGGCCCTGCCGGCGAGGGAGTGCCCGTCGAACCAGGCACCAGCAGTACCTCCCTGGCCGTTTGGGCCGCGCCTACGGTGGGGTGATGGGCACGATGGACCTGCGCAACGAGATTCGAGAGTTCCTCGGCTCGCGCCGGGCGCGCATCAGCCCGGAGCAGGCGCAGCTGCCGACGTACGGCGGGAACCGCCGGGTCAAGGGGCTGCGCCGCGAGGAAGTGGCGATGCTCGCCGGGGTGTCGGTCGACTACTACGTACGCATGGAACGCGGCAGCCTGGCCGGCGCCTCGGAGACCGTGCTCGAAGCCTTGGCCGCGGCGCTGCAGCTCGACGAGGCCGAGCGCGACCACCTGTTCGCCCTCGCCAGGGAGTCTGGTGGGAGCAGCCGCCGCCGGCGGCGCAAGACACCGGCGACCGTCCGGCCTGCGCTGCAACAGGTCCTCGACGCGATCATCGATGCCCCCGCGTGGATCCGCAACGGCCGCCATGACGTGCTCGCGATGAACCAGCTGGCCCGCGCGCTCTACGCGCCGGTGCTCGCCGACCCACGCCGGCCGGCCAACACCACCCGCTTCGTCTACCTGAATCCCGACGCGGCCAGGGAATTCTTCGTCGACTACGACAAGATCACCCGTGATGCTGCAGCGATGTTGCGCCTCGAGGCCGGCCGCAACCCGCACGACGAGGAGCTGATCGCGCTGATCGGCGAGCTGTCGACCAGAAGTGAGCTGTTCCGGCAGCGGTGGGCGTCGCAGGACGTGCGCTTTCACCGCAGTGGCCGCAAGCGGCTGAACCACCCCGCCGTGGGTCAGCTCGATCTCGACTTCGAGGCCTTGGAGCTTCCCGCCGAGCCCGGCCTGCAGCTGAACATCTACACGGCACCGGCGAACACCCCGACCGCGGACGGCCTCAAGCTGCTCGCCTCGTGGGCGGCCAGCCAGGACGATCTGCTCTCCGAACGGACGCAGCGAGATACCCGTCACTCCGCGCAGAAAGTTAGTGATACCGCGCGTCACGTTAATTAAACTGGTCGCATGGATCGCGCGTCATTGCCTGAGTTGGTGAACCACGACGGTCTGCTGCAGATCGAGGACTGCCTCGACGCCGACGGCCGCATCGCGTTGCCGCCCGGCACCACGCTGCCGTCGCTCATCGACCGCAACATTGCGAACGTCGGTGACACAGTCGCCTATCGCTACCTCGACTACACCCGCGCAGCGGACGGGCAGGCCGTCGAGCTGACCTGGACCGAACTCGGGCGACGGATGCGGGCCATCGGCGCGCGCATCCAGCAGGTCACCTCACCGGGCGATCGGGTCGCGATCCTCGCACCGCAGGGCCTCGAGTACGTCGCCGGATTCTTCGCGGCGATCAAGGCGGGGACCATTGCGGTGCCGTTGTTCGCACCCGAACTTCAGGGCCACGCGCAACGCCTGGCGACCGCGCTACACGACGCGCGCCCCACCGCAGTCATCACGACGGCCGCGGCGGCCGACGCCGTCAACGCCTCGTTGGTGAAGTTGTCGTCCAGGCCGCACGTCATCATCGTCGACGAGATACCCGACTCGGCGGAGGTCGGGTTCGTTCCAGTCGACGTCGACGTCGACGACGTCTCCCACTTGCAGTACACCTCGGGTTCGACGCGGCCTCCGGTCGGCGTGGAGATCACCCACCGCGCGGTCGGCACCAACCTGATCCAGATGATCCTGTCGATCGACCTGCTGGACCGAAACACCCACGGCCTCAGTTGGTTACCGCTCTATCACGACATGGGGCTCTCGATGATCGGCTTTCCCGCGGTCTACGGCGGTCACTCCACCCTGCTGTCGCCAACGGCGTTCATTCGGCGGCCGCAGCGCTGGATCCACGCATTGTCGGCCGGGTCGCGGCGTGGACGCGTGGTCACCGCCGCTCCCAACTTCGCGTACGAATACACCGCGCAACGTGGCGCGCCCGCGCCGGGCGAGGACATCGACCTCGGCAACGTGGTGCTGATCATCGGCTCCGAGCCTGTCAGCATCGACGCGATCAACACCTTCAACGCCGCGTTCGCGCCGTTCGGATTGGCGCCGACGGCAATCAAGCCGTCGTACGGCATCGCCGAGGCGACGCTGTTCGTCTCGACCATCGCGCCCAGTGCGCAGGCCACGGTCGTCCACTTCGACCGTGCGCAACTGACTGACGGTCGAGCAGTACCGGTCGCGGCGGACGCCGCAGGCGCCATCCCTCAGGTGTCGTGCGGTCAGATCGCGCGCAGCCAGTGGGCCGTCATCGTCGACCCCGAATCAGGTGGCGAACTCGACGACGGCGCGTGGGCGAAATCTGGTTGCACGGCAACAACATTGCGCCCAGGTACTGGGGCAGGCCCGAGGAATCCCTGCTGACGTTCGGCGCCACGCTGACGTCGCGTCTGGGGGTGGGCAGCCACGCCGACGGCGCACCGGATGATGCGACGTGGCTGCGCACCGGCGATCTCGGCGTCTACCTGGACGGTGAGCTGTACGTGACCGGCCGCCGTGCGGATCTGGTGGTGATCGACGGACGGCACCACTACCCGCAGGACCTCGAGGCCACGACGGCGGATGCCTCGACGGTCGTGCGGCGGGGATACGTCGCGGCCTTCTCCGTGCCCGCTGGCACCGGCGACGCTCTGGTGATCATCGCCGAACGAGCGTCGGGCACCCGCCGCGCCGATCCCACCTCCGCGATCGAGGCCATCCGGAGGGCAATATCGGATCGGCACGGGCTCGAGGTCGAAGACGTCCGCTTCGTGCCAGCGGGAGCCCTGCCCCGCACCACGAGCGGCAAACTGGCGCGCCTCACGTGCCGTGACGAGTACTTGCGCGGCTAGGCCGACCGGCCGTTGCGGCGGGCGCTGCGCGCTGGACGCTGCGTTCGGTCCCTATCCGCCTTGGTGCTGACCGTCCAGTCGTCGGAGTCCTCGGGCATCCAGTAGTCCGCCCACTCGGCGAGCGCGCTCACCGCGCGATGTAGGTCGAGCCCCTTCTCGGTCAGCGAGTAGCCGACCCGCACGGGGACGGTCGGCTCGACGGTGCGCACCACGATTCCCTCGTTCTCGAGTTCCCGTAGCCGGCTGGCCAGCATCTTGTCGCTCATCTCGGGAATCTGCTCCGCGATCTCGGTGAACCGAGTGGCGCCCAGAAGTAGGGCGCGGATGATGACGCCGTTCCACCGGCGTCCGACGAGTTCAGCGGCGTGGTGGTAGCTGGGGCAGTAGCCCATGCCGAGGTCGTAGTGGCTTTCCTTCATCGCAGGCTCGCTCATCTCCACACCCTTCGCAGCTCCGATGTCACTTAACGATTGTAAGTGGCTTTCCGGCTTTCTGAGTCGCTTCGGGTAGGCACTTGCTTTTGGTAAGTCGCTAACTTAGGCTCTTTTGTAAGTCACTTACCAAGAGATAGTTGAGAGCCATGAATGGAACCGAACCGCTCCGGTTGGCCGTGGTCATCGGGAGCAACAGAGAGGGCCGCTTCGGAGACACCGTCGCGCGGTGGTTTCTCAAGCAGGTCATCGAGATCGACGGCCTGGACGTCGACACCATCGACCTGGCCGACCTCGATCTGCACACCCGAATCGGCATTGACCCGCCGGAAGCGATGCGATCGGTGTCGTCCCGTGTCGCCGCCGCCGACGCGTTCGTCTTCGTCACGCCGGAGTACAACCACAGCTACCCCGCATCGATAAAGGCCTTCATCGACCTGCACGTCGAGCGAGTGGTCCGGCAAGGCGGTCGGGTTCGTCTCGTATGGCGGACTGTCCGGCGGCCTGCGGTCGGTCGAGGCACTGCGCCTGGTGTTCGCGTCGCTCAACGCGGCGACCGTGCGCAACACGGTCACGTTCGCGAACGTGTGGGACCAGTTCGTCGACGGCGAGCCGGTCGATCCGCACAGAAGTGCCCATGCAGCGAAAACCCTTGTCCATCAGATCAAGTGGTGGGGCCACGCGCTACGGGACGCCCGTCGTGCCGCGCCTCTGGCGTCGGAGCCGGACTGAGCAGGCCCGGCGTCATGGCCCATTCACGGCAACAGTCAGGAAGTTCGATGGCATCAGAACCGCAGGATGCTGCGCATCATCACGAGGCGGTTGGTCTTGAGCCCGGCCAACTGCGGTCGGCGCAGATCATCGGTCTTGCGCTCACGTCGCAGACGCCCGCCGTGGCCCTGGCCACCGTTCCGTTCCTCATCGTGCTCACCGCAGGGAACGGAAGTTGGTTGGGCGCATTGATCATCGCGATCACCACCGCGTGCATCGGGATCTCCGTCATCACGTTCGCGCGGCGCTACGTCGCAACCGGATCGGTGTACTCCTACATGCCGCACGTCTTCGGCGCATGGGCGCGCCTGCTCGTCGGGGCGACCTTGGCCATCGGCTTCGTGACGCTGATCGCGGGAGTTCTGCTGCTCACCGGCGTCTTCGCGGGCAGCTTCCTCGTCGCGATGGGCGTGAGTTCCGGACTCTCCGCCGGTGCCATCACGTTGACGAGCACTTGCGCCATCGTCATCGCCTCCGCGCTGGCGTATCGCGGCCTCGACGCATCGGTGCGCACCGCCGTCGTGCTGACCCTCATGACCGTCCCGATCATCGCGCTGATCACGCTCGCGACGCGCAATGCACACCGGTCTGGACCTGGGCGGACAACTCAGCCTCGAGGGCTCGTCGGTCAGCGGGATATTCCAGGGCGTCGCGGCAGGCGCGGTGTTCGTGGTGGCGTTCGAGAGCTCGGCCGCCCTCGCGGCCGAGACCAAATCACCAAGGCGCAACATCCCGCTCGCCGTCATGAGCGTCCCCGTCATCCTCGGCGCCGCCTATCTGATGGCCACGCTGCTGCAGGTCCCCGGCCTCACCGCAGCGGCGGACGCGATCAACTCCGGGTTGTCGCCCGCGGCCGCCCTCGCGCAGCAGGCCCGGCTCGGCGACGTGGTGGTGAAGTCCATCGACTTGGTTCTGGCCGTGGCGAACCTGGCTTCGCTGATCGCCTTCGTCAACTACGGCTCCCGATTCGTCGCGACACTGGCGACCGATGGTCTGCTCCCCCGCGCCCTCGCGAAGGTGCACGACAGGTTCCGCAGCCCCAACGTTGCCGTGATATCGCTTGCCGCCGCCGCACAGGGCTGCCTGCTGCTCCTGATCTGGCTCTACCCGAATGATCTGCTCACCAAGGTGTTTCCGTCGCTGTCGACGCTGACCGTGTACGCGTGGGTCGTGCCGTGGGTGCTGATCTGCCTCGGCTCCATAGTCCTTCGGATTCGCGAACGGCGGGCCCGGCCACTAGCCATCCTCACGGCGCTCGTCGGTGCCGCGCTGACGGTGTGGATCTACGTGAACGCGATCGTCAATCCCCCCGCGCCGCCCGTCGACAAGATGACGTACGTCTTCCTGGTGGCCGCCGGCGCAATGTTCGCCGCCTTCGCCTTTCTCTACCGCCGCCAACGCCGCAAGCAACCCCCGGTCCAACCGAACGGAGACCTTCCATGAAACGCGTCAAGACGATCGCGGCCGGTGGCTACCGCTACATCGAATCGGTGTTCCAGTTCTCGGGTGGCGTCGCCGCCCAGCCGGGTTTCGCCATCGAGCGGGCACTTCTGCCACAACCCCTTCCGCTCGGCGACGGGTTCGCTGCGATCGAATCGCACCTGACCGCCATCGGCCGCCCGACCACCGCACTGTGCGCGTGCGAGTTGCGGTCACCGGAACCGTTCACCGAATCCGGCTTCGTCGAGTTCAACACCGCGTACGTCCAGACCCTGGAACGCTTCGGCCTGTACCGCGACGGTGCCAATCCCGTTGCCCGCACCAATGTTTGCCCACGTACCGGAAAACCCGAGGTGCCCAGCATCTATGCGTTCTGCTACACCGTGCCGTCGGAAACGACACAGGCCAGCTTCGTCATCTCCGGCGGCGCCGAGGCGGCCGAGGGCGCAGGCGACTACGTCGACAGCATCGTCCGGCTCGGCGATACCAGCATCGACGGATTGCGAGACAAGCTCCGCTACGTGCGCGACGAGCAGGCGCTTCGCCTCGAGGCGCTCGGCATGCGGTGGCACGACGTCGTCGACGTCCGGCTGTACACGCTGCACGACGTGGGCCCCCTACTGCAGACGGAACTCCTACATCGGGACGTCGGCCTGCACGGCGTCAGATGGTACGACGCGAGTCCACCCGTCCAGCAGTGCGAATTCGAGATGGACGCACGCACCGTCCTGCGCGACATCAACCTCGAGGAGAAGTAGTCCAATGCGTCTGGCCAGCTTCATGATTGACGGTGCCGCCAAGTACGGGATCGTGACCGACGACGGAGTCATCGACCTCACGCGGCACGTCGGCGATCGATCCGACACCTCAAGGCCGTCCTCGCCGACGATGCGATCGACGACGTCGCCGCGTATTCGGACTCGCCTCCGGACTATTCACTGTCGGACATCTCGTGGCTACCGGTGATCCCCAATCCGGGAAAGATCCTGTGCATCGGTGTCAACTACACGGATCACCGCGAAGAGACCGCGAACGACGAGGTGCGCCATCCCGCAATGTTCTTGCGTACGCCGGAGTCACAGACCGGCCACCGAACTGCGATCGTCCGGCCCTTCGAATCGCACACCCTCGACTACGAAGCCGAGATCGCGCTGATCATCGGGCGTGAGGGCCGCCGCATCCACCGCGAGCAGGCGTGGGACCACATCGCCGGCTACAGCTGCTACAACGACGGATCCGTCCGCGAATTCCAGCGTCACACAACTCAATACACGGCTGGAAAGAACTTCGCCGGCACCGGCGCCTTCGGTCCGTGGCTGGTGACCGCGGACGAGATCCCACCCGACACCGTGCTGACGCTGTCCTGCCACCTCAACGGCGAGCTGATGCAGAAGACCACGACCGATCAGATGATCTTCGACATCCCCACGATCATCGAGTACCTCTCGACCGTCACGCGACTACGACCCGGCGACGTCATCGTGACCGGGACTCCGGGTGGCGTCGGTGCCCGCAGAACGCCACCGGTCTGGATGAAACCGGGTGACCACGTCGAGGTCAGCGTCGACCGGATCGGCGTACTCGAGAACACGATCGCAGACGGCTGAGTGAGGAAACCATGAAGACAGAACTCCAGACACAGCAATTGAGCACTCCCAGCGGGCATTTCTCGCAAGGAGTCGTGGTCGCACGCGAACGGCCGCATGGTGTTCCTCTCCGGAATGACGGCGCGCGACACCGATGGCCGGGTCGTCGGCGCTCGGCGACATCGACGCGCAGACGCGGCAAGTGTGCGAGAACCTCAAGCGGGCGATGACCGCCGCGGGCGGCACGTTGAACGACATCGTGCGGGTGGACGTGTTCGTGCGCAACATCGAGCACTTCGACGCCATTCATCGGGTGCGACGCGAATACTTCACCTCGCCTGCTCCCGCGTCCACCATGCTCGAAGTCTCCAAGATGGTGTCGCCGGACATGCTGATCGAGATCAACGCAATCGCGCGTCATCCATCATGGCCATGCATCCGTGTGAGCTTGGCGCTGGCATCGCAGACTGGCCGATCTCATTGCCCGACGCGAACTCTCACCACTGGAGGTGGCCCGAGCATCGATCGCCCGGCTCGAGGAAACCGAACCGGTGCTCAACGCGTTCATCACGCTCGACCGCGACCGGGTGCTCACCGACGCGGCGCGCTTGGACGCCGAGGCCGGCCGCGGCGAGCTGCGCGGCCCTCTGCACGGAGTGCCGATCGCCGTCAAGGACAACATCTGCACACGCGGTGAGCGCACGACGGCCGGGTCGGCGGTATACGGCGCGCGCCGCCCGGATCGTGACGCCACCGCCGTCGAGCGACTGCGGTCGGCGGGGGCACTGATCTTCGGCAAGACGAACCTGCCCGAATTCGCCTATGGCCCAGTCGATGCCTACCACTACGGGCCGACGCGAAACCCGTGGGACCCGAGCCGGTACGCCGGCGGATCCAGCATGGGCTCGGGCGCCGCGGTCGCGGCCGGTGTGGTCGCCGGGGCACTGGGAACCGACACGACGGGTTCGATTCGCAATCCGGCGACGTGGTGTGGTGTCGTCGGACTCAAACCGTCGTATGGACTCGTCCCACTGCGCGGCGTGATCCCGCTGGCGACGAGCTTCGATCACGTTGGCCCGCTGGCGCGGTCGGCGGAGGACTGCGCCCGCATCTTGTCGGTCATCGCCGGCGTCGACGACGCGGATCCGACGTCGGAGCCGTTCCCTCGAGTCGACTACGTCGGGCAGCTGGGTCGACCCGTCGCCGGTCTGCGCGTGGGCGTCGTTCGGCAGCTGTGGGAAGCACTGGGGCTCAGCGCTAGTCGTCCGTTGTGTCGGGCGCTGGACGACCTGCGCCGTCTCGGCGTCGACCTCGTCGACGTAGACATCGGCTACTGGGATGAAGTGGTCGAGGCAGGCGCCGTGCTCGTCGAGTGCGAAGCGGCCGTCGAGTATCGCGCCATCCTGGAGCAGTCCGCCTCACGGCTGCTGCCGGAGGTCGAAGGGCGGCTGCGGGCCGGGTTGGCCACCACGGCACCGGCGTTGGTGGATGCGATGCGCGTGGCACGGACATTTCGGCACCAGTACCGGCGTGCGATGCGCGGCGTGGACCTGCTGGTCCTTCCCGGGCATGACCGTGCTGCGCCGCGCATCGACTCGACCGGACGCCGGTTGGATCCGAGCACCACGCTGCGAATGGTCCTGCCGATGAACGTCGTCGGCGCACCGGCCATGACGATGCCTGCCGGGTTCGTCGACGACCTGCCGATCTCGCTACAGCTGGCGGGCGATGCCGGCAGTGAAGCCCTGCTGCTCGCCGTCGCTCGTGCATTTCAACGAATCACGGACTGGCACGGGCGACGTCCGCCGCGCCATACCAACACAACCCAGAAGGAGTGATTGCCATGTCAGAACGCCAATCGATCGTCGTGCGCAGCGGTGAAGGAAGGCGGTATCGCCAGGGCCCCGCGCTGTTCAAGGCCGCGGGCGACGAGACGGGCGGCCGGTTCGACTTCTTCGAGATGTCGATCGAGTACCTCACCGGGCCGGGCCTGCACTACCACCACGTCCAGGACGACACGTTCTACGTCCTGGAAGGCGTGCTGGCGGTCCAGTTCGGCGACGAGGTGGTCGAATTGGGGCCCGGCGACTTCTGCACCGTGCCTCCCGGCGTGCCACACACATTCGACAACATCCGCAAGGACCAGCCGCCGGTCAAGGCGATCAACCTCATGACCCCTGCCGGATACGAAGGATTGTTCGCCGCCAACGAGAACCTGGACGACGACGCGGATCCTGCTGTCAGAGACCAGATCAACGCCGAGCACGAAGTGGTCTACGTCGGACCGCCGTTGAAGGTGAAGCTCGGTCTCGAGTGACTCGAGCCGAACTCCTTGACCGCGGCGAGCGGACGGAGGGAAGGTTGGGCCATGAAGTTCCAGTTCATGTTCATTCCAACCTCTGACCTGAAGGCCTCGCTCGCGCTCTACCGCGACGGTCTCGGCTGCACCGAGGCGTGGCGTGAGGGCGAGACGACCGTCGCACTGTCGGTGCCGGGCTCCGACGTACAAATCATGCTCGACTCGCACGACGCCAACGCGCCGCTCGGCCCGGTCTTCATCGTGGACAGTCTCGATGCCTTCCACGCGGCCCGACCGGAGTCGCTTGCCGTTGTCGAAGAGCCGTACGAGATTCCCGGCGGCTTTCAGGCCACCTACCGGGAACCGGGCGGCGGGACCATCTACGTCGTCGACCAGTCGACGGATCAGCCAGCCCCATAGACTTCCCCGGTGGCCGCCCAACTCGACGTCGACGCGATCCGCGCGTGCTTTCCCGCACTCGATGACGGCACCGCATACTTCGACGGACCCGGTGGATCCCAGACGCCCACCGCCGTCGCCGACGCCGTCCGCGACGCGATGCTGCACCCGTTGGCGAATCGCGGCCACACCACCGTCGCCGCGCGCAACGCCGAAGAGATCGTGGTGCAGTGCCGTAGTGCTCTTGCCGACCTGCTCAACGCCGACCCGGACGAGGTGATCTTCGGGCGAAGCATGACCGCGCTGACCTTCGACCTGTCCCGGACGCTGTCGGCGTCGTGGCGCCCGGGCGACGAAGTCGTCGTGACGCGCCTCGATCACGACGCCAATGTCCGGCCGTGGGTGATTGCCGCCGCCAACGCCGGCGCGGTGATCCGCTGGGTGGACTTCGATCCCACGACCTCCGAGCTGGACGTGCGCAGCGTCGAGGCACAGTTGAGCGAGCGCACCCGCCTCGTCGCCGTCACCGCCGCGTCCAACCTGATCGGCACGATGCCCGACGTGCGCGCGATCGCCGCGCTGGTGCACTCCGTGGGGGCGCTGTTGTACGTCGACGGCGTGCACTACACCGCCCACGGCACAGTCGATTTCCGAGATCTCGGTGCGGACTTCTTCGCCTGCTCGCCCTACAAGTTCCTCGGCCCGCACTGTGGTGTGGTCGCCGGACGGCGCGACGTCCTCGCCGAGTTGCGACCGGACAAGCTGTTGCCGTCCCCCGACGCGGTACCCGAGCGCTTCGAACACGGGACGCTGCCCTACGAACTGATGGCAGGCACCACAGCAGCCGTCGACTTCCTGGCGGGTATGACGGGGGCCATCGGCACGCGCCGCGATCGGCTGGTGGCCGCCATGAGCTCCCTGGCGCAGCACGAGGACGCGTTTCGCGTGCGGATCGAGGCTGGCCTACAAGGACTTTCGTCGGTCACGGTCCATTCGCGGGCCGCGCGCCGGACGCCCACCTTGCTGCTCACGTTCGCCGGACGCGATGCCGGGGACGTCTCGGCAGCGCTGACCGCACACCACATCAACGCCCCTGCGGGTTCCTTCTACGCCTACGAGGCGTCGAAGGTACTCGGCCTGGGCGCGGCGGGCGGTGTGCGAATCGGTTTGGCTCCGTACAACGATGCGGCCGACGTCGACCGGCTCCTGAACGTCCTGACGAACCAGTGTGGCGGTTAGAACGGACTGCTATTCGCCTGCCACTTGGCCGATTCGGGGCGTGGACCGAAGCGCCGGACGTAGTCGTCGTGCATTGCCGCGTCCCGCTCGCGCTTGAGCACGTCGACCAGGTTGGGGTCGAGATCGTGCTGCGCGAGGCGGTGCCGGCGCCACACCTTGTTGAGCGCGATCGTCATGAGCAGCGCCCAGACGTAGATGGGTGCGGTCATCTCGAGGTGAACGTACAGCGAGGCCGGGATCAACCAGAACGGAGCGAGTACCAGCAGTGGCGGGATCGCCATCCGCGTCACGTGCCGTCGGACGGCGCCCGGGCCGGCGAGGTCGTTGGCCACCCAGGTCCTCATCGAATCGGGTAGGCGACGCCCGTACGAGTACGCGACGTACTGCGAGAGGGTGGGTCGGTTGGTGGCCACGATGCCTCCTGTGAGTTGAGTGGTTCAGATGTCTAGGGCGCCTGCCGCAATGGCGGCGGCGTTGATGTGGGTCAGGACCCGGCGCAGTTCTTCGAGTTCGGTCAACTCGACGCCGAGGCGCGCGACGACGGCGGGTGGAATCTCGAGTGCCCGCTCGCGCAGCGCGATTCCGTCGTCCGTGAGCTCGACGTTGGTCGAGCGTTCGTCGGCGGCGCTCCGGGTGCGCGTAATGAAGCCGAGTGCCTCGAGACGCTTGAGCATCGGGGACAGGGTTGCCGAGTCCAGTTGCAGCGACGCCGCTATCTGCTTGACGGACAACGGGATTCGATCGTCGTCCGTCGCCCTGTGATGGTCCCAGAGGGCCAGCATCACCAGATACTGCGGATGGGTCAGTCCCAGCGGTTCCAACAGCGGACGGTAGACGGCGAGAACCGCGCGATTGGTCACCGCAAGGGCGAAGCACACCTGCTGCTCCAAGGCGAGCTGGTCGACGTCATCCGGGGTCGTTGTGGGCACGATTTGATCGTACCCTAATAGTTAGGCCACTAGCTATATGTCGATCGTCACATCGCCGCTACTGGTTGTCGGCTTCCGCCTGTCGTTCGGTCAGCGCCTTGAGATCGCAGTTCGACCAGGTGTAGGGCTGCTCGGCCGAGGTCGTGTTGCCCAGCAGGAACGTCCGGTCGGTGCGGTTCGAGCGGGCGATGGCGCCCAACCACGTCGCCAACGTGCTGACGCGGTTCCGCACGCCGGTGAGGAACGCGATGTGCACCAACCCCCAACCCACCCAGCCGACGAACCCGGTGAGCCTGATGGGGCCTGCCTGCAACAGGGCGTGACCTCGGCTGATGTAGGCCGCCGAGCCGAGGTCGCGGTAGCGGAACGGCTTTCGCGGCTTGCCCTCGAGGTCGTGCCGGATGCACGCCGCGGCGTGCAGGCCACCCTGCATGGCATTCTCGGCCACCCCGGGCAGGTGGTCACGGCCGACGAGGTCGCCAATGACGAAGACCTCGGGATGCCCGGGCACCGTCAGGTCGGCCTCGACCGCGATCCGGCCAGAGTGATCCGACGACGCCCCCAACACCTCGGCGACCCGCCGCGCGAACGGCACGGCCTCCACGCCCGCCGTCCACAGCACCGTCCGCGCCGCGTACTCCTCATCCGGGCCGCCTGCCTTGGGGGTAATGGTCACCCCGTCGCGGCGCACGTCGGTGACGTGCACGCCCATGTGCAGCTCGACGCCGAGTTTCTCGAGGACCTTGGCGGCCTTGCCCCCCAGATCCGGCGCGAAGGTCTTGACCAGCCGATCGCCACCGTCGAACAGCAACACCCGAGCTTCCTCCGGCGCGATGCTGTGGAACTCGTGGGCAAGGGTTCGGGTGGCCATCTCCCGGATCTGCCCGGCCAGCTCCACTCCGGTGGGACCGCCACCGGAGACGACGAAGGTCAGCCAGGCCTCGCGCTCCGGTCCAGAGGGGAGCGTCTCGGCGATCTCGAAGGCCCCGTACAACCGTCGCCGGATCGACAGCGCGTCGTCGAGGGTCTTCATCCCCGGCGCCCACTGCGCGTACTCGTCGTGGCCGAAGTACGACTGCTGCATTCCGACGGCGACGACGAGGACGTCGTAGTCGACGGTGAACGTGCTCGCATCGGGGCGGCGAGCGGTGACCCGGCGCGCGTCGGCGTCGAGATCGATCGCGTCGCCGAGCAGGGTGGTGACGTTGCGGTGGCGCTCCAGCTCCTCGCGCAACGAGCGACTGATCTGCCCGACGCTCAGCGTGCCCGTGGCGCATTGGTAGAGCAGGGGCTGGAAGACGTGGCACGCCGCGCGGTCGAGCAGCGTGACGTCGACGTCGGCGCCGCCCAGCCTGCGCGCGCAGAAGAGGCCGCCGAAACCGCCCCCGATGATCAACACCTTCGTGCGACTTTGGCTCACTTCTTCGAGGCTAGCCGCAGGACCAGCCGGAAGGCTTCGCGTCACTACCATTGACGGCCATGGCCGACGACCTCGCGATCTCCGACGTTCCGTTCACCCACGATCCATGGACGGCGGCGCGGGAGCGCTACTCCGCGATGCCCTACCGGCGGGTGGGCTCGTCCGGGCTGCTGCTGCCTGCGATCTCCCTCGGCCTCTGGTACAACTTCGGCGACAACCGGCCCTTCGACGGGCAGCGCGAGGTGCTGCGCTACGCCTTCGACCGTGGAATCACCCACTTCGACCTGGCCAACAACTACGGGCCTCCGTACGGCTCCGCCGAGGAGAACTTCGGCCGGATGCTGCGTCGCGACTTCAAGCCCTATCGCAACGAACTGATCATCTCCACCAAGGCGGGCTGGGACATGTGGCCCGGGCCCTACGGTCAGCTCGGCGGGCGTGCGTACCTGCTCGCGAGCCTCGACGAGTCCCTCGACCGCCTCGGACTGGACTACGTCGACGTCTTCTACTCCCACCGCATCGATCCCGTGACACCGCTGGAGGAAACCATCGGCGCCCTCGACACCGCGGTGCGTTCGGGCAAGACGCGGTACGTCGGCATCTCGTCGTACTCGGCGGCCAAGACCGCGGAAGCAGCGGCCATCGCGCGGCAAATGGGCACCCCGCTGGTGATTCACCAGCCGTCGTACTCATTGCTCAACCGCTGGATCGAAGGCGGCCTCACCACCGAACTCGCCAACGCCGGCATGGGAGCCATCGCGTTCACCGCACTCGGTCAGGGCCTTCTGACAGACCGCTACCTGCAGCGGCCCGCGGCCGACGTCGACCGCGCGACGGCCCGCCCCACGTTCGACGACGAGGTGGTGACCGACGAGGTCACCGGCCGCCTTCGCGGCCTCGCCGCGATCGCCGAACGCCGTGGCCAGACGCTGGCCCAGCTGGCTCTGGCCTGGGTGCTTCGCGAACCCGTCGTCGCGTCGACGCTCGTCGGCGCTTCGAGCGTCGCTCAGCTCGAAGAGAACCTCGGCGCACTGGCGAATCTCGACTTCACCACGGAAGAGCTCAGCGAAATCAACGAGTACGCAATGGATTCCGGTATCGATCTGTGGCGTGAGAGCTCGGACGTCTAGCGGCTGATCCTGCGTGCCGTGGTGACCGTCGTCAGCTTGTCCGGGTTGGCCATCGCATAGAGATGGGTGATCTTGCCGCCGATGATCTCGAGGGTCAAGATGCCATCCAAGACGTCGCCGGAGTACACCGCAACGGCCGGTGCGCCGTTGGCCGTCACGACCTCGAGTCGCCTGCCCAGCAGACCCTTTCGCAGTGGTCCCGCGACCAGGGCTGCCACCTTCTCGGCGCCGACGATGGGCTTGCGGGCCGCGCCGACCCTGCCGCCGCCGTCGGCGATCGAGGTGGCGTCGGGTGCCAGCATCGCCATCAGCCCGTCGACGTCGCCGTTCGCGGCGGCGGCCAGGAACTGCTCGGTGATCTGCCTGCTCTGTTCGGGGTCGATGGGGTCGAACCGCTTGCGCCTGGCCTGCACGTGTTCGCGGGCGCGGTGCGCCACCTGACGCACTGCGGCCACGGATTTTCCTACGGCCCCGGCTATTTCGTCGTATTCGAATCCGAAGACCTCGCGCAGAACGAACACGGCCCGCTCGTCGGGGGTGAGTGTTTCGAGCAGCACGAGCATGGCCATCGACACCGACTCGGCGAGCACGACGTCGGACGAGGCGTCACGCTCGTCGAGCAGCAGCGGCTCGGGGAGCCACGGCCCGATGTAGTCCTCGCGGCGGCGGGCGTTGGTACGCAGAGCCTTCAGCGCCTGGCGGGTCACCAGCTGCGCCAGATACGACTTGGTGTCGCGCACCGTCGCGAGGTCCACTTGGGCCCACCGTAGATAGCTGTCCTGCAGCACGTCATCGGATTCTGTTGCAGAACCCAGGATTTCGTAGACGATCGTGAACAGTAGCGGTCGCAGATGGGTGAACCGCTCGGCGTGCTCGTCGGTGTTGGTCACGGGGTCGTGCTCGCCTCTCGCTCCAGCGCCGGGTGCTCGGGGCGCGGGCCGCCCTTGAGCCAGACGGTCGAGCCGGGTTTGCGCGCCTCGCGGCGGAGGCCCCACAGCGCACCCTTGGTCACCGCCTCCTTGATCATGGCTGGGACACGGCCGCGGATGTGGAAGTTAACCGGAGTGTCGTCCTTGTGGGTGATTTGTCCTACGGCGGCCCGCGGGCCCAGGCCGACGTTGGACGCTATGAACGCCATGTCGAACGTCGCGGGCGGGACGCCGGCGATGCGGCTCAACACGGTGTCGACTGCCGTGGCGGCGGTGGGTCCGGCAGCGGCGCAGCACATCCGCACCGCCTGGCCCGAAGGCGCGACGGCGTCGCCGCCACCGACGATGCGGTCATCGTCGACGCTGGTGAGCGTCTCGTCGGTGAGCAACCGGCCCAGCGCGTCGGTGCGCAGGCCGCTCTTGGTTGCCAGATCCGGCACTCCGAATCCGCCGGTCCAGATGGTGATCGCGCTTGGGCGCGCCGTCCCGTCCGCCAGCACGACGGCGTCGGCCAGGACCTCGGTGACGACTGTGCCCTCCAGCACGGTGACGCGATTCCCGTTGAGCCACTTGGCGACTGAACGCCGCGCCGGCTCGGCGAAGGACGGCGCGAGTCGGCCGCCGCAGATGATCGTGACGTTGCGACCCTGCTCGGTCAGCTCGGCGGCGATCTCGATTCCGGTGAGCCCGCCGCCGACGACCGTGATCGGCGCGTCGGGATCGGACGCGTCGAGTGCGGCGCGTAGGCGTTGTGCGGGCTCGAATTCAGCGAGCGGATAGGCGAATTCGGCCACTCCGGGTACTCCCACCGGCACCGCTGCGGTACTGCCGACAGCGTAGATGACGTAGTCGTAGTCCAGCGCGTCACCCGACTCCAGCAGCACCTTGCGCGCGGCGGTGTCGATGCGGGTCACGCTATCGACGACCAGGCGCACGCGCTCGCCGAGCAGTGTGTCGTACTCGGCGGTGGCGTCCCCGGTCCCGGCTGCGAATTGGTGCAGCCGTAGGCGCTGGACGAATTGTGGGCGTGGGTTGACGAGGGTGATGCCGATGGCGGGGTTCTGCTGCAGACGGTTGGCCGCAAGGGTTCCGGCGTAGCCGCCGCCGATGACGACGACCTCGTGGGTTTTCGTGTGATCAGTCATGCCCTTGAGATCCCGGCGCCGCCCCGTTTGTGACAGGACGTCGCCGATTGTGACTCAGGTCACTCAATCCTTAGGCGCCGGGCGCGCTCAGTGCGTCGGCGGAGGCCGGCGCTGCTGGGGCGGCAGCCGCCACCAGGTTGTAGAGCGGCGCACCCCAGGCGTGCACACCGCTCGCGGCGGGCGCGTACGAGGTGTGGATCGCCAGGGCGGCCGGCGACAACGCGTCGGTGTCGGCATCCGGGCCGGCGTCGCAGACCGGATCGCCCACGTCGCACACGCTGACGGTCCGCGCCCCGATCTCCGGCGGCAGCGGCGAGGTCGGGGCCGACGCCAGGAACGAGTGCTCCTGGGCGACGCCCTGGCCCACGCCAGGCGCCACGGCGGTCGACCCCATGTTGATCGTGGTGTCGGCGGGCAGCCGGTCGCCGTCGGCGATCAGCAGCGCGGCCGCCACGTGCGGGTCGTCGGCGAGGTCGTGCAGGTTGCGGTGGATCACCATGGCGCCCTGCGAGTAGCCGGCGAGCACCACCTTGGTGTTCGGGCAGCGCTCGGTGAACGCCTCGAACTGCTCGGCAGTCGCGTCGGTGCCGTCCTCGACGCTGTCCATGAAGTCCATCCAGCCGCCGATGCCGCCCTCCAAGGGGACCGGAGCGGCGGGGTACTGGACGGCTTCGGCGGTGATGGTCCGACCGCTTGCGGCCAGCTCGGCCTGCAGCTGCTGGTAGGACTGGAAAACGACGGCGCCCATGCCGCCGTTTTCTCTCAGGCCCGCGGCGTCACGCTGACCGGAGCCTGCGGCGCCGAGCCAGTGAAAGTCGGCGCACCCAGGTGCGGCCGATGCGGTGCCGGTGGCCAGTCCGGCCAGCGACATGCCGGCCACGAGAACGGCCAATCCCATACGACGAATCACGACGAGTCCCTCCAACCCTCGCGGCAGACGGTGTTCGGTGTCCTGCCGCGCTCATCCGGTTATCGGCCCCGGGGCCACTCAGTGTTACAGCTGAGGCGCAGGAAGCGAGCCGCCCTACACCGAGCCTCCGACAAACCCGAGCGCCGCGAGACGGACTTATCCACAGTCGCGATTTCATCCACAGATCGTGTTCTCGGGGTCGCGGAGCCAGCGGGAACCCACATAGTTTCGAAAGCATGTTCGATCGATTGGTGGCCGATGCAGCCGGTTCGTCCAGCGCCGAGGCCGTCGCCCGGTGGGCGCGGGAGGAGTCCTCCGCGTGTGCTCGCCGCCTGGCGGCCATGGTCGCAATGCTCGACGCCCGCTTTGCCGCCGACGGATCGGCCCACCGCGAGCAGTGGTATCTGGACAACTGGGGTGCCGTGTCCGCGGAGATCGGCGCCGCGCAGAACATCACGTGCCGGATCGGCGTCGCATCAACTGATGATCGCAACCGCGCTGCGAGACCGGCTGCCGCGAGTTGCAGCGGTATTCGCCGACGGCCTGGCCACGTATCGAACGGTGGCCACGATCGTGTGGCGCACGTTGCTGATCCTGGACCCCGACGCGCTGCGCGCCGTGGACACGGAGCTCGCCGAGGGTCTGCTGTCCTGGGCGCCGATGTCGGTAGACGAAACCACTGAAGCGATCGATGAGCTAATCGCTCGCCACGATCCGCACGCGGTACGCCGCACGCAGCGCCGGGCTCGCACTCGGTCGGTGAGACGTCCACATCGACGACGGAAGTGGATTGGCGACGCTGTGGGCGACCCTGTTCGCGCACGATGCCAAGGCGCTCGATCACCGCGTCGACGCGATGGCCCGCGGCACCTGCGACGGTGATCCGCGCACGCTTGATCAACGCCGCTCCGACGCCCTCGGCGCCTTTGCCCGCGGCGCCGATCGCCTCGCGTGCATGTGCGGCGCCGCCGACTGCGAGGCCGCGACCGCCACGGTTCCCAATCCCTCGGTGGTGTTCGTCGTGACCAACGACGACACCCTGATCTCCGACGATGAGGCCGCCGTCGCTCAGGACGCCGCCCTCGACGGCGACGAGCCTCCACCTGCCAACACCACGCCGCTGCGCGAGCAGACGGTGACCGAGGCGCTGACCGATGACGATCCCGGTGAGCCGGCCGCCACCCGCCCCGGGACGATGATCGGCGGACGGCTGATGCCCGGCCCGCTCGTCCGCCGCATGGCGCTGCAGGCCGCCGTCAGGAAGGTCTTCCACCCCGGCGACAACCCACCCGAACCGCGCTACGTTCCCTCCCGCAGGTTGGCAGACTTCGTCCGGTGTCGCGATTTGACGTGCCGGTTTCCCGGCTGCGACGTACCCGCCACGAAGTGCGATCTGGACCATACGATTCCGTATCCGATGGGGCCGACGTGTGGGTCAAACCTCAAATGCCTGTGCCGATTTCACCATCTGCTCAAGACGTTCTGGAGCGGGCCTCGGGGCTGGCGTGACCGACAGCTACCGGACGGCACCGTCATCTGGACGTCCCCTGGCGGGCAGACGTACACCACCCAACCCGGCAGCCGACTGCTGTTCCCGGCCTTGTGCGTACCGACCGCACCCGTAGCGATGAACGGCGCAACCAGCACGCTCGCGGCGCCGAGCTCGGGGTTGACCATGCCCTGTCGGGCACGGACCCGTGCCGAGGATCGCGCGAGCCGCATCCAGGACGAACGGCGCCTCAACGCAGCGATACTGGAGGCCACTCCAGATGAAGAGCCGCCGCCCTTCTAGGCGCCTACTTCCAGGCGAACACCGGTTGCTCGAGCTCGTCGACCGGGTCGTGTCGGCCTTCGAGGCACAGCCACCGCAGCTGCAGCAGCACGGCGCCGGTCGGTGCGTGAATGAGGTCGTTCCCCAACGGAATCTGCACGACCGCGCGCGGGCTCTCCGGAATGTCGACGAACCGCGGCGAATCGTCGCGTTGCAGTTGATGCAGCCCCACCCGGTAGACCGCCACGACCTCATCGGGCGACGGATGGAGCTCGAGCCGTCCACCACCCCAGATCACGACGGGAGTGATGACGTAACCGGACCGCGTCGGATAGTCGTCGAGCAGGCCAAGTACCGACGACTCGGGCAGCGCGACGCCGACTTCCTCGTCCAACTCCCGCAGCGCGGCATCCACCGCGGTTTCGCCGGGGTCCAGACGGCCGCCCGGCAGCGCCCACTGCGCGGCGTGCGCCCTCAGTCGAGATGCCCTGCGGCACAGCAGAAAGGCGGCACCACCCGACACGTCGACCATGCGACCGTCGAGGCCGGCCTCCATCGGCCGCCCGGCGATCCAGTCGTCCACGGGCGCCGAGTCCACCCTGTCCTCGCCAACCTCGGAGTCCACGATCACCACCGCGACGGCCGCGTGGCGCTTCGTCGGGTCGGTCACGGCCCGCCGATCGTGCCCCGCCAAATTCGCGCGCATCCGCTCGCGCAGCGCCTCGTCATAGGTGATCGTCACCGCTCGACCATAAGCGCAGGCCCCGGTGGCACGCTGGTGGTCACGATGACCGCTCCCCTGCTCGCTACCGGCGCCGATCCCGACGAGCTGTTCGCCTCGTTCGCCGCATGGGCCGAGGCGAGCGGCACCGTGCTGTACCCGGCGCAGGAGGAGGCGCTGATCGAGCTGCTCAGCGGCGCGAACGTCATCCTGGCGACGCCGACCGGCTCGGGCAAGTCACTGGTCGCCACCGGCGCGCTGTACGCGGCGAAGGCCGAGGGACGCCGCAGTTACTACACCGCGCCCATCAAGGCGCTGGTCAGCGAGAAGTTCTTCGCGCTGTGCGACGTGTTCGGCGCGGCCAACGTCGGCATGCTCACCGGCGACGCGTCGGTCAACGCAGCGGCGCCGATCATCGCCTGTACCGCGGAGGTGCTGGCCAACATCGCCCTGCGCGAGGGCGCCGATGCCGACATCGGCCTGGTGGTCATGGACGAGTTCCACTTCTACGGCGACCCCGACCGTGGCTGGGCGTGGCAGGTGCCGCTGCTCGAGCTGCCCAGAGCCCAGTTCCTGCTGATGTCGGCCACGCTGGGGGACGTCACGTTCCTGCGCGAGGACCTCACCCGGCGCACCGGCAGGCCGACCGCGCTGGTCGCCAACGCCGAACGCCCCGTTCCCCTGCATCACTACTACGCGACCACGCCGATGCACGAGACGATCCAGGACCTGCTCGACACGAAGCAGGCGCCCGTGTACGTCGTCCACTTCACCCAGGCCTCGGCACTGGAGCGCGCGCAGGCGCTGATGAGCGTCAACGTCAGCACCAAGGAGGAGAAGGCCGCGATCGCCGAGCTGATCGGCGGGTTCCGGTTCTCGTCGGCCTTCGGGACGACGCTGTCACGTCTGGTCCGGCACGGCATCGGCGTCCACCACGCCGGCATGCTGCCCAAGTACCGGCGGCTGGTGGAACAGCTGGCCCAGGCCGGCCTCCTCAAGGTCATCTGCGGCACCGACACCCTTGGCGTCGGGATCAACGTGCCGATCCGGACCGTCGTCTTCTCGGCCTTGTCGAAGTACGACGGCGTCCGCACGCGCCTGCTGCAGGCCCGCGAGTTCCACCAGATCGCCGGGCGCGCAGGCCGGGCCGGTTACGACACCGCCGGCACCGTGGTGGTCCAGGCTCCCGACCACGAAGTGGAGAACCTCAAGCAGTTCGCCAAGGTCGCCGACGACCCGAAGAAGCGCCGAAAGCTGGTGCGCCGCAAGGTTCCCGAGGGCATGGTGCCGTGGAGCGAGGCGACGATGAACCGGTTGATCGAGGCCACCCCCGAACCATTGACGAGCAACATGCGGGTGTCGACGGCCATGATCCTCGACGTCGTCGACCGCCCGGGCGATCCCGTTCGTCGCGATGCGTCGGCTGCTCACCGAGAACCACGAACCCCGCAAGCGCCAGCTCAAGCACATCCGCGAGGCGGTCGGCATCGCCCGCTCGCTGCTGCAGGCCGGCGTCCTGGAGCGCCTCGCCGCACCCGAGGCCGACGGGCGCCGCTACCGACTGACCGTGGACCTGCCGCCCGACTTCGCGCTCAACCAGCCGCTGTCGACGTTCGCGCTCGCCGCGATCGAGGTGCTCGACCCGGCGGTGGAAACCTATGCGCTGGACGTCGTTTCGGTCATCGAGGCCACGCTCGAGGATCCCCGTCAGATCCTGGCCGCGCAGCTGAACAAGGCGAGGGGCGAGGCCGTCGCCGCGATGAAGGCCGAGGGCATCGAGTACGACGAACGCATCGAACTGCTCGACGACGTCACCTATCCGAAGCCTCTCGACGAGCTGCTCGGCCACGTCTTCGAGGTGTACCTGCACACCAACCCATGGGCCGCCGACGCGCGACTGTCCCCGAAGTCCATCGTGCGCGAGATGTGGGAACGCGCATTCACCTTCCGCGAGTTCATCAGCGTCTACGGGCTGACCCGGTCGGAGGGTGCGGTGCTGCGCTACCTCTCCGACGCCTTCAAGGCGCTGCGGTCCGGCGTGCCTGCCGCTGCGCGCACCGAGGAGGTCACCGACATCGTCGAGTGGCTGGGCGAGCTGGTGCGCCAAGTCGATTCGAGCCTGCTCGACGAGTGGGAGCAGCTCACCAATCCCGAGGAGCCGCTCGACGCACCCGTCGCGGTCCCGGCACGACCCCGCCCGCTGACGGGCAACGAGCGGGCGTTCACCGCGATGGTCCGCAACGCACTGTTCCGTCGGGTGGAGCTGTTCGCCCGGCGCCGCTGGTACGACCTCGGCCAGCTGGACGGCGCGTCGGGGTGGACGGCGGAGCGTTGGGAGGACGTCGTCCGCGCGTACTTCGACGAGCACGACGAGGTGTTCACCGGCGCCGACGCCAGAGGCCCCGCGCTACTCATCTATCGACCGGCAGCCCGACGTGTGGCGGGTGCGGCAGATCCTCGACGACCCCGCAGGTGACCACGACTGGGGCTTCGACGTCGAGGTCGACCTGGAGGCCTCGGACGAGGAGGGCGTTGCGGTGGTACGGGTGGTCGACGCGGGACGTCAAGACAGCTAGTCGCCGGCCGCGACCAGGGAACGCAGCTGCATGGTGGGATTCTCCCGTTGCGACGTTCTCGAGGCGCCACTTCGTCGAGAACACCGCAAGGAGGACGCCGTCGGTGCGGGTGAACACCTCGACCGACGCCTGTTTCTGCAGCAGCTCGACATCGGCGGGGTCGGCGGCACGGGCCACGGTGTACGGGAGCGGCTCGAGCTGGATCGGTGCGCTGAATTCGCCGGCCATCCGGTGGCTGGCGACCTCGAACTGCATCGGCCCGACGGCCGCGAAGACGGGCGCCTGGTCACCGCGGCGGTCCGACCGCAGTACCTGGATGACGCCCTCCTGGTCGAGCTGCTCGATGCCCTTCCGGAACTGCTTGTGCTTGCTCGGATCCGTGCCCCGCGCGACGGCGAAGTGCTCGGGAGAGAAGCTCGGGATCGGCGGGAACTCCACCGGGCACGTCGACGTAGAGCGTGTCGCCGGGGCGCAGGGCGTTGGCGTTGGCCAGGCCGATCACGTCGCCCGGCCACGCCGTGTCCAGCGTCGAGCGCTGCTGACCGAAGACCGACTGCGCGTACTTGGTGACGAACGGCTTGCCGGTGGCGCCGTGGGTCAGGACCTCGCCGCGTTCGAACGTGCCCGAGCACACCCGGGCGTAGGCGATGCGGTCGCGGTGTGCGGAGTCCATGCCCGCCTGGACCTTGAACACGAAGGCGCTGAACGGCGCGACCGCGTCGCGTCTGTTGCCGTCGACGTCGAGCTGCCCGTTCGGCGGCGGCGCGATCTGCACGAGCACGTCGAGCAGCTGGTTCACCCCGAAGTTGAGCACCGCCGACGTGAAGAGCACCGGCGTCGACTCGCAGCCGAGGAAGGTCGCCGGGTCGTAGTCGGATCCATCGGCCTCGAGGAGTTCGGACTCCTCGACCGCGCGATCCCAATCGACGCCCGCCGAGTCGTGGGCATCCTCCGGGGCGATGTGCTCCTCGGGCGCGGCCTTGGCGCCGCCCGCGGTGCGGGTGTACCGGATGAAGTTTCCGGTGCGCCGGTCGAGGACGCCCTTGAAGTCGCCTGCGACGCCGACCGGCCACGTCAAGGGGGTGGGGCGAAGGCCGATGCGCGCCTGGATCTCGTCGAGGAGCTCGAGCGGGTCCCGGCCGGGGCGGTCCCACTTGTTGATCACCGTGATGATCGGGATCCGGCGATGCCGGCACACCTGGAACAGCTTGAGTGTCTGCGGCTCAAGGCCTTTCGCGGCGTCGATGAGCATCACGGCGCAGTCCACCGCGGTCAGGACGCGGTACGTGTCTTCGGAGAAGTCGGCGTGGCCCGGGGTGTCGAGCAGGTTGATGACCGACGTTTCCCCGGTCTCGGTCTGATACGGAAACTGCAGGGCCGTCGACGTGATGGAGATACCGCGGGCCTTCTCCATCTCCATCCAGTCCGACACGGTGGCGCGGCGACCGGCCTTGCCGTGGATGGCGCCGGCCTCGGTGATGGCCTTGGCGTGCAGGACCAGAGCCTCCGTCAACGTCGACTTGCCGGCGTCGGGATGGCTGATCACCGCGAACGTCCTGCGACGTCGCGCTTCGGCAGAGATGCGGTCTGCCTGACGGCCGGTCGCGGCCGTCGACACACCTGAGGCGGTATCGGTCATTGCATGGTCGAGTTTATTGGCCCCAGGTGCGGAAACGATAATCGCGGCCGAAGCCGTTTGCGCTGGACGGACCCAGCGGCTTTCATGGTGTGGGTGCCTGACATGAACCGTCGCCATGCGATCTCGCTGGCCGGCATCGCCGCACTGGCGGCCGCGCTGCCCACCGGACCAGCCAACGCCTCACCAGGCCGCGCCGATCTGCCGCCGCCGTCGGCGCCGCCGCCGAGCGGCTATCTCTTCCAGGATGAGTTCGACGGCCCCGCCGGATCAGCCCCCAATTACGCCAAGTGGGAGCCTGCCTACGAGCGCGAGTCGATGGAGGATCCCACGTTCTGGGAGTTGCCCGAGAACGTCGGCCAGTACCGGGACGACCGCCGCAACGTGTTCCTCGACGGCAAGTCCAACCTCGTACTGCGCGCGGCCAAGGACGGCAAGACGTACTACAGCGGCAAGCTCTTCGGGAAGTTTCGTGGCGGCATCGGCCACACCTGGGAGGCCAGGATGAAGCTGAACTGCCTCACCCCGGGGTGCTGGCCCGCCTGGTACATGGCCAACAACAGCCCGGTCAACGGCGGTGAAGTCGACGTCATGGAGTGGTACGGCAACGGCCACTGGGCCGCCGGCACCGCGGTCCACGCCAACCTCAACGGCGGCGAACACGTCAGCCAGGGCATCACCGTCGATAGCGGTTGGCACACCTGGCGCGTCCAGTGGGACGACGCAGGCATGCGCTTCTGGAAGGACTACGTCGACGGCGCGCAGCCCTACTTCAACGTGCCTGCGAACTCGCTGCCGAACTGGCAGTTCAACGAGCCCGGCTATCAGATGTTCCCGATCCTGGGTCTTGCCGTCGCGGGTTCCGGCGGTGGCGACCCCGGACCGGGCACCTACCCGGCGGACATGCTCGTCGACTACGTCCGCGTCTGGTAGATCCGCGATGATGTAGCCCATGCGCAACCTCTCGTTCGTCGTCTCCATGCTGGCCGTCGGGCTCGTCACCGCGACGGGCTGTGCCCCGGCTGACGACACGTCCTCTGCCACGTCGTCCGCGCCCGCTGCGGACAAGTGCGCGAAGGACTCCCTGGCCACGCTGAGCAAGGGGTCGATCACCTTCGGCACCGACCAGCCGGCCTACCCGCCCTGGTTCATCGACGACGATCCCGCCAACGGCAAGGGCTTCGAATCCGCCGTCGCGTACGCCGTCGCCGGCAAGCTCGGCTATGCCAAGGAAGACGTCAAGTGGGTGCGGGTGCCGTTCAACGCCGCCATCGCACCGGGCCCAAAGACGTTCGACGCCAACCTGAATGAGTTCTCCATCACCGACGAGCGCAAGCAGGCCGTCGACTTCTCGTCGCCGTACTTCGACGTGACGCAGGCGGTCGTCGCGGTGAAGTCGTCGCCCGCCGCTGCGGTGAAGGACCTCGCCGGGCTCAAGGGCCTCAAGCTCGGCGCCCAGGTCGGGACCACCAGCTACACGGCCGCCAAGGCGATCGACCCCGGCGTGGCGGTGTTCAACAACAACGACGACGCCAAGGCGGCGTTGTCGAACGGCCAGATCGACGGGCTGGTGCTGGATCTGCCGACGGCCTTCCAGGTGCAGGCCGAACTGACGGACGGGGTCATCGTCGGACAGCTGCCTGCCGGTGACGAGAAGGCCGAGCAGTTCGGCATCGTGCTGGACAAGGGCAGCCCGCTCACGCCATGCGTGTCCAAGGCCGTGGACGACCTCGGCAACGACGGCGAGCTGTTCAAGCTGCAGAAGGAGTGGCTCTCCGGCGCAGGCGCCGCGCCAATGCTGTCGTGACGACCGCCGCGATCGACCGGGTCGCGTACCGGCAGTCGCGGGCCCGCCGGTCGACGCTGATCGCACTGCTGTCGACCGTGGTGTTCGCTGCGGTACTGCTGTTCGCGGTGACGTCGTCGCCGGGTTGGCCCCGGGTCCGTGACTCGTTCTTCAACCTGCGCGTCGGGTGGGAGAGCCTGCCCCTGCTGTTGGACGGGCTATGGCTCAACATCCGGGTGCTGGTGGTCTGCGAGGTGCTGGTCCTGATCTTCGGTCTGGGACTGGCGGCGGCGCGGACGCTACGCGGCCCGGTGTGGTTTCCGGTGCGGGCATTGGCAATCGGGTACGTCGACCTGTTCCGCGGCCTGCCCCTGCTGATCTGCCTGTACCTCGTCGGTTTCGGTCTGCCAGGGTTGCGGTTGTCGGGCATTCCGACGAGCCCCGTGCTGCTCGGTGGTCTTGCCCTGGTGCTGATCTACTCCGCCTACGTCGCCGAGGTCTTCCGCGCGGGCATCGAATCGGTCCACCCGTCGCAGCTCGCTGCCGCCAAATCCATTGGCCTGGACTACCGGCGCACGATGCGGCTGGTGGTCCTGCCTCAGGCGACGCGTCGGGTCACGCCCGCGTTGCTCAATGACTTCGTGGCGCTGCAGAAGGACTGTGGACTCATCTCGGTGCTCGGTGCGGTCGACGCGGTGCGGGCCGCTCAGATCCAGGCCGCCACGACGTACAACTTCACGCCGTATGTCGTTGCGGGCCTGTTGTTCATCGCGCTTGCGGTGCCGTCGGCGCGGCTCGCCGACTGGGCTGCGGGGCGTGTGGCGACGCGGCAGGGGGCAGTGTGACGGCCCCCTTGTTGTCGGTGCGTGGTCTGGTCAAGGCGTACCACGACCGACCCGTGCTCGACGGCATCGATCTCGACGTCGGCGAGCACGAAGTCGTGGTGCTGATCGGGGCGTCGGGTTCGGGGAAATCGACGCTGCTGCGGTGCATCGACCTGCTCGAGGACATCGACGGAGGGCAGATACTGCTCGGCGGCCGCGATATCAGCGATCCCGCGCATCGACGCCGACGAAGCGCGGCAGGCGATGGGCATGGTCTTCCAGTCGTTCAACCTGTTCCCCCATATGACCGCACTGCAGAACGTCGCGCTGGCACCGCGATTCGTGCACGGTGCGTCGCGTCGCGACGCCCAGGAACGCGGCCGAGAGTTGTTGACCCGCGTCGGTCTCTCCGCGCACGCCGACGCCTACCCCGACAAGCTCTCGGGCGGGCAGCAGCAGCGGGTGGCGATCGCCCGCGCCCTGGCGTACGAACCCCGGTTGCTACTTCTCGACGAGATCACCAGCGCCCTTGACCCGGAATTGGTCGGCGAGGTGCTCGCCCTCGTCGGTGAGCTCGCCGCCAGTGGAAGCACGATCGTGATGGCCACCCACGAAATGGCGTTCGCCCGCGACGTGGCCGACACGGTGTGCTTCCTCGACGGCGGCCAGATCGTCGAATCTGGTTCGGCCAAGCAGGTTTTGACCGAACCGCAGCAGGATCGGACCCGTCAGTTCCTACGCCGGTTCACCGGCGGACTCTCAGGCCACGGCAGTTGACGGCTGCCCGGTCAACACGCGGTTGGCGGCAAACGCCGCTCCCTGTTGGACGAGGCCGGACTGCACGTACAGGCTGTGGGCGGCTCTGTCGTCGCCGGGCGAACACACCGGGTCGGCACCGTTGCACAGGTCGATCGCCTTGGCTCCGTACAGCGGGCTGAGTGAGGTCAGCGGCTGCCCGATCCGGTTGGACGGATTGCCGAAGACCGCAACCGCGGCAACGTGATTCGCGACCTCGGGCGGCAGGATGTTGTCGAATCCCAACGTGGGCGTCGCCGCCGTCGTGATGGCGTCGATCACCGCCGCGCCTTGCGAGTATCCGCCGAGGACGATCTTCGTGTTAGGACAGCTCGCGGCGGTGGCCTGGACGTGGGCACTCGCGTCGTTGGCTCCCGCGGCTGCTTGCAGGAACTCGTTCGATGCGGGGTAGTCGACCGCGTAGACACCGACGGACTTGCCGTTGACCTGGGTGCGCAGGGCGTCGACGAATGCCTGGCCCTCCCGGCCGACACCGGCCGGCTGGCCGGTTCCGCGGGCGAAGACCACCTCGACGGCAGGACAGGCATCGGCCGACGCGGCCGGTGCGGCCGCGAGAGCAATGAGTGGTGCGCTCGCCACCATTGCGGTCGTGGCGAAGACGGCCAAGCGGGTTGACGCGAATGCGCTCGTAATGGGCATGGTGGACTCCTAGGAAGGCGGAAACGCGATGTTGTGACATGAAAGTCGGATCGCGATTCGCAAATTCCTTAGACCGTCGAACTTCTTCGGTGTCCTCGGTCACACCAGGCCGAGCGTCTACCTATCCGCCGGGCGTAGCGAACACGAAGAGCGCCATGAAGGCGACGTTGATGAAGAAGACCGCCTCGACCAAGCCGACCGTGATCAGGAACGGCGTGAAGAGGCGGGCTTGTGCATCGGGTTGGCGCGCGACTCCCGCGATGAACTGGGCGCCGGCGAGGCCGTTGCCCATTCCGGCGCCGATGGCACCGCCCGCCAAGGTGATGGCACCCGCCAGCAGGGCGTTTCCCATGAGTTCGTCAGTGGCCATTGTGAACACCTCCAAGGCTTCGTTGCCTACTACCAAAGGTAGTACTACAGGCGCCGTTTGTATAGGGGCAGACGTCGACGAACGACCAACGCCAGCAACACTTCGCAGCTAATCTGTCCAGACCCTCTTGTTGGGATCGGTAGCAACCCAGACGCCATTCACTGGCCACACGACCGCTGCACTGGCAGCGACCTAGACGAATGGACGCGCAATGACGACGAGGGTCACGAAACTCGCGCTGCTCGCGGCGGCGACGGCGGCGGCGACCATTGCGCTTCCGGCGACCGCCCAGGCCGAGCCCAGCAACATGTACCAGTTCCTGACACCGTCGGGAAACATCGGCTGCCACATGGACACTCATGCCGAGGGCTGGTCGTACGCCTGGTGCAGGCTGCAGGACGAAAGCTGGGTCGAACCACAGGGCGACGACTGCGCGGTCGGAAACGTACCGGGATCCATTGGGGAGCCGGCACCCTACTTGCAGCTGCGCCAGGGCGGGTCGCCGTGCCTTGGCTTCGTGATGAGCCAACTCTTCTTTTCAGGTCCCTACACCCCCACGACGCTCGACTACGGCCAGACACACACCGTCGGCACGATCACCTGCGGCAGTGCGCCGTCCGGTGTGACGTGCACCGACGCCAGCACCGGTCGCTTCTTCCGCGTGTCCCGCGAGTCCTATCAGCTCGGCTGACGGTGACCGTCACGCCAAGAATCGTCCAAGCCATCGGGCGCACCCTAGTCACGAGATACATCAGCAGACCACGAAGGACACGCATGAACCACACTTCTCGCACACTCGCGAAGGTCGGCGTCGCCGTCATCGCGGCAGTGTTGACCGGTTGCTCGACGACGGCCAATCCCCCTGCGACGCAAGCGCCGTCAAGCTCGGCAGCGCCCGTGGCACCCGCTGCCGCGCGCGGTGTCGAGGCCGCTATCAACGACGTGCCATGGGAAGACGTCGGCCCCGGCTGGACACTCGCCACCTGGAGCCCGGTCATCGCTCACCGGCCCGGCGAAGAGCGCGCCCCGGGCGAGCCGGATCCCGAGACTGCTGCGACGACGCTGTTCCTCGTCGACCCGGCAGGCAACCGCTACGCGATCACGACATTCTCGGGTGCGGCCGCGAACCTCGACTTGAGGGATTGGTCGGGCGACGGCAGCAAGGCCCTGTTCGACGGCAAGCAGGCCATCTCGGTCGACCTACACACCGGCGAGCAGACCGTCATCCCGGTCGACGACGGCTACGCCCGCTACACGAGGCCCGACGGCGAGGCGCTCCTGGTTTCGACGAGCTCCAACGGCAATGAACCCGGCACCCTGAAACGGATCGACTTCGCAGGCAACGTGCAGCAGACCTACCCGACCGACGACCTCGGCGGAGCAGGCCAGTTCAGCGGCCGCTACCTAGCGTCATTGGATGGAACACAGCTCGTCCTCGGGACGGCCAATCACGGGAACGAGGTCGTTCCGCGCAGCGATGACAGCCTCGTGGTGGTCGGCAACGACGGACGGATCATTCGGACACTGCCGACGCCGATGGCCAACGCCGAGTGTGCACCGATGAGGTGGTGGGCCCCCAGTGTGGTCCTCGCCAGCTGCTCGCCCGAGCAGGGCTCCGGCGGTCAACTCTGGAAGGTGCCGATCGACGGTGCTGCGCCGACGGCGCTAACGGCGCTCAACTCCGGCCAGGGCGACGACCCGGGTTTCGGCTCGAGTATCGCCGAGGGGATCGCTTGGGAGCTGCCCAGCGGCACGTTCCTCCAGTCGGCAGGAGCCTGCGGGACCGCCTTCTTGTCGCGACTGACACCCGACGGCCACGTCGCGCGCGTGGACGTTCCCGGTATGTCGCAGAGCGTGTTCGTCACCGGGGCGACCGGTGACAAGTTGATCCTCCAGGGCCACATGGACTGCGGGGGCGGTACGGGTCTGGTCTCCTACGACCCGGCGGCCAACACCTCCTCCGTGTTGCTCGGCCCCGGTGTCAACGGTGGCGGGGTCACCGAGGCGATCCTGTTCCCTGAAGGGAAGTAGACGATGAACCGCATTGTGCGCCACATGGTTCCGCTTGCGCTCATCGCCTGTGCCACCACCGCCCTTCCCGCGGTCGCCCACGCCGATCGACCGCAGGCTTGCTCGCCCGGCCAAGTACAGGTGAGCAATGGCGGTGAGCAGGCGGCGGCCGGACATCGGCGGGTGCTGCTGGTCTTCAGCCTGGCGCCCGGTGCCGCACCGTGCACGCTGACCGGCTATCCAGGAATCTCCTCCGGCGCAGGCGGACCGTTGCTCCAGGCCGACTGGACGCTGTCCGGCTACATGGGCGGCGTGCAAACCGAGAAGCCTCCGGTTGTCACGGTGGCGGCGGCGCAACCGGCGTACGCCGTCGTCGAGGGCGCCGCCGTCGACCCAGGCGATGCCGATCGCCCCTGCCCCACCTATACCGACCTGCAAGTCATTCCGCCGAATACCATCGATGCGGTCACCATCCCGGTCACGATCGACACGTGCGGGCTGCAGGTCCACCCCGTGAATGCACAGGCTTAGCGCCGGAAGGAGATTCGACATGAGTACACGAAAGGCGTTGATCGCACTCAGCGCAGCGGTGGTGATCACCGCGGGCGACCGCATGCAGCCCGTCGAGCACGGCGGAGCCGAGCACCTCTGCCTCACCGTCGCCCGTTGCACAGTCGGCGTGCGCCGACCTCGGCGGGACGGTGGGCGCCGACCAGACCTGCTACGTCAACACAACAACTCCCACCTACGTGGTCGACATGAGCTTTCCCGTCGACTATCCGGATCAGAAGACGCTGTCCGAAGTCCTGACGCAGGAACGTGACTCGTTCGTCGACTGGGTCGAGAAGGTCGGGCAGCCTGATCGCGGGCGACCGTACGAGAAGACCGTGACTGCGAAGACGTACTCCTCGGGCGCACCCGAATCCGGTACCCGGAGCTTGGTGCTGAAGGTGCAGTCCGACGCCGGTTTCGCCCACGAGGGTCACCCGGACACGTCGTTCGACGCGCTCAACTACGACGTCGCCAAGCATGCCGCGATCACGTTCGACACGCTGTTCAAACCCGGCACCCAACCGCTGGAGACGCTGAACCCGATCGTCCTGCGCGAACTGCAGAAACCGGGTTCCGTGGTGAACGACGACCTCAGCGAGCGCACCTACCAGAGCTTCGCGCTCACCGACGACGCAGTGATCTTCTTCTTCGCCCAGGATCAGGTGATCGTCGACAACAATGGCTCACACCAGGTTTCGGTGCCCAAGACGGAACTCGCTTCGCTGCTGGCTTAGTCGGTGCTCAGGTCCGACAGGGCCGCGTCGAAGCGTTTGACGGTCTCGTCGACGTCGTCAGCGGTGTGGGCAGCAGAGACGTACCAGATGCCGCGGTAAGCCACCCAGATTCCGGCGGCGATCAACTTGGCGGCGAAGCGGCCGTACCGGTCACCGTCGATGGCCTGCAACTGCGCGTACCGCGTGATGGGCTCGGTGCCGGAATCGAATCGGGCGTGAAAGGCCATCGGAAGGCCCTGCAACCGGATGGGTACGCCGTGGTGTTCCAGCAGTGCGGTGAGGGCGTCGATGAGGGCGGTACCGACCGACTCGACGTGGCGGTAGACGCTGCCGTCCTCGAGTTCGTCGAGCGACGCCAGCACGGCGGCGGTGGCGATGGTGTTGCCGTTGAAGGTGCCCGCGTGGGTGAGGGCGCCTGTCGCCACGTCGGCGAACAAGTCGTGCCGGCCGACCAGTGCGGCGCAGGGCCAGCCGGCCGCCATGGCCTTGCCGTACACCGCGAGATCCGGTGTGACGCCGAAGCGTTCAGCCGCGCCGCCCAGCGATACGCGGAACCCGGAGATCGTTTCGTCGAAGATCAACACGATGCCCCGCCGCGTGCACGCGTCGCGCACCTGGTCCAGGTAGCCTTCGGCAGGCACGATGGCTCCGGCGTTGAGCATCATCGGTTCCATGACGACCGCGGCGATCGTGTCGGCGTGCTCGCTCAGCGCCGTCGCGAACGCCTGCGGGTCGTTCCACTCGATCGTCAGCGTGGGATCGAGCGCGTCGGGCATTTGACCGAGGCTTCCCGGCTGGATCCGTGCGCCTTCGGAGCGGATCTGGATGTTGTCGAACCAACCGTGATAGTGGCCGTGGAAGCGCAGCACGTTGCGCCGGCCTGTGGCATTGCGGGCGATCCGCATGGCGGCCTGGATCATCTCACTGCTGGAGCTGCCGAACCGGAGCTGATCGGCCCAGGGCAGGACCGCGAGAATGCGCTCGGCGGCCTCGATCTCGCGGCGGTGGGTGGCGGCGTAGATGATGCCGTCACGTTGCGCGGCCACGACCTTCTCCACGACGCGCGGCGGCGCGTATCCCAGGAAGTTGGGGCCCTGGCCGAGCAGGTAGTCGAGGTACTCGGTGCCGTCGGCGTCCCACAGCCGGCAACCGCTGGCTCGCTCGACGATCAGATGCGGGTTGAGCAGGCGGGTGTTGCTGCTGACGCCTCCGGCCAGTGCGCCTAGCGCCCGCTGCCGCAGTCCCTGCTGGATCGAGGTGGGGTTGGTCATCACTGCTCTCCTCTCATACGGGTGGTCGGTAGAAGCGCAACGCGTTGCGGCAGAAGACGTCACGCTGCGCGTCGTCGTCCAGAGCGGCCAGGCATTGTCCGGTCGCGGCGACGACGCGGCCATAGGTGGAGGCCAGCTCGCAGACCGGCCAGTCGGAGCCGAACATCAGTCGTGGCGGCACCGAACGCGCCGAGCAGATGGT
Organism: uncultured Actinomycetota bacterium; assembly: GCA_963849055.1. Lineage (GTDB taxonomy): Bacteria > Actinomycetota > Actinomycetes > Mycobacteriales > Mycobacteriaceae > Mycobacterium. Next base: position 135,928 of record CAWKFI010000003.1, on the reverse strand, counting down.
CGACGTAGGGCTGCAGGTCGGCCGGAGTCCACGTCGTCCACGCCGCCTCGGTCGCAAGACCCGACAGCTTGCACCACACGTTCCGGTTCCGCCCCAGTGCCGAGATGCCGTCGGCCCAATCGCGGGACCAGCCTTGGGCGATGGGCGGTTTCGCGCCATGGTCGACGACGAAGCGCACCTTCGGATGTCGGCGGACCAGCGCGTTGGCGGCGGCCAGTTCGCGGGCAGTGATCTCGAGGTCGAAGGTCAGGCCGCGCGCGGCCAGCGCCCGCATCCCGGCGTCGACGTCCGTGCGGAGCAGCCAATGCGGGTCAGGCTCGTCGGCGACGGCGTGACGCAGTCCGACGAGATGCTCGCCTCCTGGGCCTGCGCGCAGCGCATCGATCTGGGTGCCGACGTCCGGTGACGTCAAGTCGACCCAACCGACCACGCCGACGATAGACGTTGTTCGCGAACACAACTCGAGCAGATCGGCCGTCTCGTCCAGATCGGCACGCACCTGAACGACGATCGTCGCGGCGACGTCATTGGCGGCCAGATGGGGCTGCAAGTCGTCGAAGTCGTAGCGGCGCCGCAACACCGCGAAGTCACCCGTCATCCACGGGTATTCCCCGACGTCCGGATCCCACAGATGGTGGTGGGCGTCGACGATCGTCAACGTCCCGCGCCTGCGGCGGGCGTCGGGGCAGCGTCGGTCAGGAGCTGTTCGGCCTTCAGGTCCTGCCACAGCTCGTCGGGGATCGGGAGATCGAACAACGCCACGTTCTCGGTGATCTCGGCGCTGCTTCGGGCTCCGGTGAGCACCGCGGCGACGACGGGGTGGGCCGCGGGGAATTGCAGTGCCGCAGCCTTGAGGGGCACGCCGTGCCGCCGGCAGACGTCCGCGAGCCGCTGCGCGCGTGCGATGAGGTCGGCGCGGTGCGGGGTCGTAGTTGTAGCGGGCGCCAGGGCCGGCGTCGGCGAGCAGACCGCTGTTGAAGACACCGCCGGCGACGACGGCGATGCCACGCTGTTCGCACAGTGGCAGGAACGACTGCAGCGCAGTCTGTTCCAACAAGTGTGTAGCGGCCGGCGAGCAAGAACATGTCGGGATCGGACTCGCGGGCGAACCGTTCCAACGCCGCAGTCTGGTTCATGCCCGCCCCGATCGCGGTGACGACCTTCTGCTCCCGTAGCTCGATCAGCGTGGGCAGCGCCGTCGCCAACGCCTCGTCGACGTAGTCGTCGGGATCGTGGACGAGGACGATGTCGAGACGATCGGTTCCCAACCGGGCCAGGCTTTCCTCGATCGACCGCAGTACGCCGTCGCGGGAGTAGTCGTAGACCGTGGCGACGTCGGGAGCGCCGGCATCGTATGGGCGGCCCGTCGAGTCGAAGTCGTCGGGGTGAGGCGGTGCGTCGGCGCGCAGTAGGCGGCCGACCTTGCTGGACAGCACGTAGTCGTCGCGGCGGTAGTCGGCGAGGCCGCGGCCCAGGCGCACTTCGCCGTTGCCGCGCCCGTACTGCGGGGCGGCGTCGAAGTAGCGCAGTCCTGCTTCCCATGCCGCCGTGACGGTTTCGCCCGCGGCGTGGTCGCTGACCTCGGTGTACATGCCGCCGATCGCAGTCGCTCCGAACCCCAGAGCGGTGACCGTCAGTGAGGTCCGGCCCAGTGGGACCGGGGTGTCGTGCGCCATCTACCGCACCGTCCCGTCGGGGCGCAGTTCGGTGACCGTCTCGACGCCGTCGTACAACACGGCAACGACCTCGGTCGTCTGCGTCTCGTCGGGAGCCAGCAGACGGGCGCGGCCGGCGGCGACGGCGTCCTCCAGCGGACTCGGGTATCCGGTCCACGGCTCGATCAGTGCCTGCTGATACCCGCGCCATCCGCCGTAGACGAGGCAGAACCACACCACGGGAAACAAGTCGTGGTCGAAGCACAGCCCGAAGCCACGCCGGTCGGCGACGTCGGTGGCCGCCACCCAGCCGGCCGTCAGCCCGGTCAGGTAGTGCAGCGCGAACGCGCCGATGTCGATGTCATCGGCGCGGCGCAGGTCGTGCCCGCGCAGGACGGGCCAGTCGTACTCGTCGCCTGGCATTCCGAGCCGCTCGCCACCGGCCTCGTCGACAAGGCCCCTGGTGGCGGGGATGTCGAACCGCATTCCCGGCCTGATGGCCAGGCTCGGGTGGACGCCCCAGTTGTAGTCGAAGGGCATCGTGCCGATGTTGCGCAGTGCGTAGCTCAGGGTGAAGTGCTGTTCGTCGGCGCGCAACGTGATCGTTCGGGTCAGTTCGGCTGGTGTGATGGGGGTGCGCACGGTGGTGGTGAGCGCGACTTCGCCTGTCCCGACGTGCATCTGGTAGTCCGCGGAGGCTGTCCACACCTCGCCCATGTACGGCAGCAGATCGCCGTATCGGTTGCGGCTGGCTCGTCCGCCGGGGAAGGCGTCGTCCCAGCCGCCCGCCCAGTGGTCGTCGAAGTCGGCGTGCACCGCCGCGACGTGGGGTGCCACGCGCGACGACTTCCACAGCAGATCGATGTCGCGGTGCTTGTCCACCACTCGAAAGATGTTGGCACCGCGCTGCGGAAGGACGTCGAGGGCGATGTGCTTGTTCTCCAGCCGCACCACCCTCAGGCCGTGGTAGGTCCAGTTGTCGTCGATGTTCATCGAGGCTGCCGGGCCGTGTGCAGGTGCTCTTCGACCTCCTCGACCGCGACGGCCAGGTAGCCGGCCTCGGTCGACAGCCCCTCGTCGCGGCTCAGCGATTCGGCGATCCTGCGAGTCGTCTTGGGAGCGGCGACGATCACGACGATGATGGCGATCACCCAGATCACGGCGATGACGATGTTGGCACGGCCCGGAGCGGTGGCCGGCCACGGCACGACGTTGCGGAACATGGTGTAGGCGATGACGCCGACCGCCAGCACGGGCACCACGTAGTCGAGCTTGGCCGCCCGATGTCCTTGGCGGGGCGCCCGGACACACAGGTAGTACCAGGCGCCGACGGAGAACAGCGCGTAGGCGACCAGCAGCACCAAGGTGCCTACGGTGCCGGACCACGCGAACAGATTGAAGGCCTTGTCGGTGACCGCAACCCGCATCACCACGATGATTGCCGCGGCCAGCCCGCACACGAACAGCGTCGCCGAGATCGGCGTACCCGACTTGGCGGAGACCTTGGTGAAACCGCGGCGTTCGAACGCGCCGCGATTGAGCGCGAACAACAGTCGCGACGCCGCGACCGCGGTCGCCAGTGCACAACCCATCGCGGAGATCGCCGTGCCGAGCGTGACGAGGTCGCCGACCACGGGTCCGACGTACTGCTCGCCAAGGGTGCCGAACAGCGAGGCCGACTTGGAGAAGGCGTCCACCCCGGCGGCGTCGGTGCCGAAGCCAAGCATCTCCACGGTCGTGCCGATGATGTAGAACAGGCCGCCGAAGAGCGCGACGCCGAAGATGGCGATCGGAATGGCCCGTTTCGGGTTGGTGGTTTCCTCACCGAGCGCGGCGGCGGCCTCGAAACCCGCGAAGGACAGGAAGCCGAACACGATGCCCAGGAACAGCGTGCTCGTCGATATCTCCGGCGGCACCGTGAACATGTCCAGCGTGAAGCGTTGTCCGCCAGGTGCGTTGCCCGCCGTCACCCTGAACACGACGACGGCGGCGATGACGACGATCACCGCGGTCGTCACGATCTCCACCCACAGCAGCGTGGCCATCGACTTCTTCACCGGGGAGATGGCGAGTAGCGTCGCGATGCCAACGGCCACCAGGGCGATGATCCAGGGCACGATGCCGGGTGTCGTCTCGTAGAGTCCCAACCCGCGCAGGAATTCGGCGCCGAAGATTCCGGCGGTCATCGACGTCGTCAACATGAAGCTGAGGTAGGCGCCGAGCAGCGACCACCCGGCCACCACGCCGGCGCGTGGACCGATGGTGACGCCCGTCAGACCGAAGACGGAGCCGGCGTGGCTGAGGCGGCTACAGACCCTGGCGAATCCGTAGGCGACGAGAAGCACGCCCACCGTCGCGAGGACGAAGGTCAGCGGTACTGCCCGCCCCACCGTCGCACCCGCGCCCTGCGGGTTGATGTTGATCGCGAGGCTGGCGCCCATCGCGGCCACCGACAGCGAGATCGCCGCCCACGTTGCCAGCGACCGCCGTAGTTTCGGTTGGGTTCCGGTTGACTGCTCTGCTGATGAAGTCATGCTTCCCATTTCTCGTGCGGCAGCGGATGGGGCGAAGTGGATCGACCGTAACGACGGACTCAGCTGCGGCACAATGACGAACCTGGCCTCGGATTATTCGCCTGAGCCGAATGATGCGCACAGACCGTCGCGGCGTGTGACCCCGCTGGGCGTGGAATGCCTTGCGCTGCTCAGGTTTTGCTGCCGAAACCGGTGGCGATCGTGACGAGGTCGGCGACCTTCGCCGTGTGTTCCGGCCACCACGCCAATGCCACCACGCACGGCGGGATGTCGCGGATGCGGCGGAACGCCACCCCGGGTCGGGAGTAGAAGCGTTCGGCCCCTGCGGAGGTGACGCTGATGCCGACACCACGCGCGACGAGGTGCAGTTCGGCATCACGGGTGCTCGCCTCGTCGACCACCGGTGCGGGTGTGGTGCGGTAGTCGCTGAGCAACCAGTAGTCCCGCCACGGCCCGGGCCCCTTGGGGGCGGCGATGATCGGTTCCTTCAGTAGATCGGCGACGCTGACGCTGTCCTGGCTTGCCAGCGGATGCCCCTCGGGCAGGCAGGCGACGCGGTCCTCACTGAGCAATTCGAGCGTGGTCAAACCGGCCAGTCCCGTCGGCGGCCGGATGATCGCGGCATGCACGGAGGAGTCGCGCAAACCCGCGGTTGGATCGACGAAATCGTATTCCACCGAACGCAATAGGCGATGCGGGTACTCGGTGGCGAATGCCCGCAACAACCATGGAATGACCTCGAGTCCGGCGCCGATCGTGTAGCCGAGGACGAGCGCCGATCCGTCCCGGTCGGCGGTGCGCTGTGCGGTCTTGATAGCCGAGTCGAGGTCGTCGAGTACCTGCGCGGCCAGAGTGGAGAAGACGACGCCGGCCTCCGTCAGCTCGACCGATCGGGTGGTGCGGATGAACAGCTGAAGTTTGAGCTGGTGCTCGAGGTCCTTGATCGTCTCGCTCAACCACGGATTGGACACCAACAGCTGCTCGGCGGCGCGCGAGAAGCTGCGGTGTTCGGCCACGGTGAGGAACGCACGAAGTTGGCGCAGGGTGATGTTGGGCTGCGTCATGCGGCGAGACGCTACTCGTCGCACGCCGAAACTGTTCGCCGAGTGCGAATAATCCCCTGACTCACCCGTCATTGTTCGCCGCGGGCTCCCTACCTAGCATCGGTAGTGCACGCATGCAGTGTGCAATCACCCCGTTACGAATCGAGGACGCGTTGGTTTCCGCATTGTGGCCCCAGTCGCAGGCGAACATCTCGCTGCTGTTCGGCGAGGTCCCATTCGAACGTCGACCGGCGGCCGCGGCGGCAGCCGGTTTCACCGCGATCGAGTGCTGGTGGCCGTTCACCGGCGCGACGCCGTCACCCAAGGAGGTCGATGCGTTCGTCGCGACGATCGCCGACGCCGGCGTGCACCTGCGCGCCCTGAACTTCTTCGCAGGCGACATGGCAGGCGGAGAGCGAGGCATCGCGTCGCATCCCGACCGCCGGCAGGAATTCGACGACAGCGTCGCGATAGCCGTCGACATCGGCGCCCGTCTGGACGTCACGGGATTCAATGCGCTCTACGGCAACCGCCTTCCCGGACTCAGCCACGCCGAGCAGGACGAGGCCGCGCTACAGGCCCTCGCCGCCGCCACCGAGCAGGCAGACGCCATCGGCGCCACCGTGCTGGTGGAGCCGGTCAGCGGAGTAGAGGCCTACCCGCTCAAACTGGCAGCCGACGCGCTGAGCGTGATTCGCGGTGTGCGCGAACGGATACGGGCGGGACGGATCGCGCTGCTGGCGGACCTGTACCACCTGACCGTCAACGGAGACGACGTCTTCCGCCTCATCGCGCACCACGTCGATCAGATCGGGCACGTGCAGCTCGCGGACGCACCCGGCCGCCACGAACCCGGCACCGGGCACGCGCCCATCGTCGAACTGGTCGACCTCCTCAGCGTCGCGGGCTACACCGGTGGCCTCGGCCTCGAATACGTTCCGGCCGGAGACACCGTCGCCGGCCTGGAGTGGCTGCGTCGACTGGTCCCCGAGGTGATCCGATGACCGCGCCCGACATCGACCATCGGCTTCATCGGCCTCGGCATCATGGGATCGCCGATGGCGGCGAACCTGTGTGCGGCCGGTTTCGACGTCGTCGGCTACAGCCGCACCCGCGCCAAGGTCGACGAACTGGTGCCCCGCGGCCTGCGGGCCGCCGACGACGTCGCAGGCGCCGTGCGGGAGGCCGACGTCATCATCACGATGTTGCCCGACTCCCCCGACGTAGAGGCCGTGGCGCTCGGGTCGGGTGGAATCCTCGAGAACGCCCGAAAGGGCGCGCTGTACATCGACGCGAGCAGCATCCGGCCCGACACCGCACGCACCGTCGGCGCGAGCGCCGCGGACCACGGCGTGCGATTCCTGGACGCCCCGGTCAGTGGTGGAGAACAGGCTGCGATCGACGGCACCTTGTCGATCATGGTCGGCGGTCCCGCCGACGCGGTGGCCGAAGCCGAACCCGTGCTGCGGCACCTCGGCAAGACCATCGTCCACGTCGGCCCGGTCGGCTCGGGTCAAACCGTCAAGGCCGCCAACCAGTTGATCGTCGCGGGCAACATCGAACTGCTCGCCGAGGCGCTGCTGTTCCTCGAAGCCCACCACGTCGACACCGAGGCGGCCATCACCGTCCTCGAGGCCGGCCTGGCAGGCAGCACCGTGATGGCGCGCAAGGCTCGCACCATGGTGGCCCGCGAGTTCAAGCCGGGGTTCCGTATCGCACTTGCACGACAAGGATCTTGGCATCTTCACCAGTGCCGCCCGCGATGCCCGCGTCGCCACCCCGCTGGGAGCGGTTGTCGCGCAACTGATGTCCGCCGCCCGCGCCCAGGGGGACGGCGACCTCGACCACTCCGCGCTGTTCCGGCTCGTGGAGCGGCTCTCCGGTTTCCCGAAGGAGCAGTGATGACGGATCTCGACGTAGCCGTCGACGTCGACACCGTCGCCGTCAACACCATCAGGACATTGGTCATCGATGCCGTGGCACAGGCGAAGTCGGGGCATCCCGGCGCGGCGATGGCATTGGCGCCCGTGGGTTACGCATTGTGGAATCACGCGCTGACGTACGACGTGTCCGATCCGCGCTGGATCAACCGGGATCGGTTCGTCCTCTCGGCCGGGCATGCCTCGATGCTGCTGTACGCGTTGCTGCACCTGGCCGGCGTCCGCCGCGCGGACGACGACCGGCTGTCGGTGGAACTGGACGACATCCGCCGCTTCCGCCAACTCGGCAGCCCGTGTGCCGGACACCCCGAATATGAACTGGCCGACGGCGTCGAGTGCACCACCGGACCGTTGGGCACGGGCGTCGCCACCAGCGTCGGCATGGCGATGGCGGGCAAATGGCAAGCCGCGCACTTCAACCGGTCCGGCTTCGACGTCTTCGACTACCGCGTCTACGCCCTCGCCGGTGACGGCGACATGATGGAGGGCATCGGCCAGGAGGCCGCGTCGCTCGCAGGCCACCTCAAGCTGGACAACCTCTGCTGGATCTACGACAGCAACTCCGTCACCATCGAGGGCGAGACGTCCTTGGCCTTCACCGAGGACGTCGCCACCCGGTTCCGGTCGTACGGATGGACCGTCACCTACGTCGCCGACGCGAACGACATCGGCGCCCTGCGAAGGGCATTCACGCGGTTCGCCGACCACACCGGGTCCCCGATGCTCGTCATCGTCAGCAGCATCATCGGCTACGGCGCGCCGACCAAGCAGGGCACCGCGTCGGCGCACAGTGAACCGCTCGGCGAGGACGAGGCTCGGGCCGCGAAGCGCTTCTACCGCTGGCCCGTCGACGCTCAGTTCCTCGTCCCCGACTCCGCCTACGAGCAGTTCGCGCTCGGCGTCGCAGCCCGCGGTCACCAACGCCGCACCGAATGGAACACCGCCTTCGCCGCCTACCAAACGGCCCACCCCGAACTGGCAGCCGAACTCACCTCCATGCTGACTCGGACCCCAGCCGAGGGCTGGGACGACGCGCTACCGGAGTTCGTCCCCAGAAGACGGACCGATGGCCGGCCGGATGGCGAACCACGCGGTGCTCAATGCCGTCGCCGACACCGTTCCGTGGCTGATCGGCGGTGCCTCGGACCTCGCGCCGTCCACCAAGACGGCGCTCGACGGCGCCAGTGGGCACTTCGGCCCCGCCGACTACGCCGGGCGGAACCTCCACTTCGGGGTGCGCGAAGCTGCCGCCGCGGCGGCAACCAACGGCCTCGCGCTGTGCGGTCTTCGGCCGTTCCAGGCAGGGTTCCTGGTGTTCTCCGACTTCCAGCGCGGACCCCTTCGGCTCGGCGCGCTGATGCGACAGCCGGTCATCCACGTCTACACCCACGACTCCATCGGCATGGGCGAGGACGGGCCCACCCATCAACCCATCGAGCAACTGGCCACACTGCGAGCCATCCCCCACCTCATCGACCTTCGGCCCGCCGACGCCAACGAGATCCGCGAAGCGTGGCGGGTCATCATGTCGGTCACCGATCGGCCCGTCGCGCTGGTGCTGTCCAAGCAGGACCTGCCGATCATCGACCGCACGCAGACCGCGGCCGCGTCGGGTCTGGCCCGCGGCGCATACGTCCTGGCCGACCCACCCAACGGCGAGCCCCCAGACGTGCTGATCATCGCGACCGGCAGCGAAGTGGCCCTGGCGATGGAGGCCCGAGAACTGCTCTCCAACACCGGCATCGGCGCCCGCGTGGTCAGCATGCCCTCCTGGGCGCTGTTCGACGAGCAGGATCAGGCCTACCGCGACACGGTCCTCCCGCCCGACCTGACCGCGCGGGTGTCCGTCGAAGCCGCTTCCGGCTTCGGCTGGGAACGCCACGTCGGGCCGCGCGGGCACATCGTCGCGATGAACGGCTTCGGCGCCTCCGCCCCGGCCGCGCACCTGCGCAGCCACTTCGGCTTCACCGCCGAGAACGTCGCCAGAACCGCCAGGGGACTGCTCGGGGTGGTCCACAGCTGACGTCCAGGTTCCGGCTAGCTGCAATATCCGACCGACTCGGGACTTCATCACCCGGGTTCCGTGTTCTGCTCGGTAGCCCACACCCGGTGGGAATCGGAGGAGGCACATCATGAGCACAGAAAACGTCGTCGCACTGGTCACCGGCGCCAATCGAGGGCTCGGTCGGCGGTTCGCAGGAGAACTCGTGGCGCGCGGCGCCAAGGTCTACGCCGCGGCGCGCAATCCCGAGAGCGTCGACATCCCTGGCGTCGTACCCATCCAGCTCGACATCACCGATCCCGAGTCGATCCGGCGGGCCGCCGAGCAGGCCGGCGACGTCAACGTCCTGGTGAACAACGCGGGCGTCTCGACGCGCGCCACGCTCCTCGACGGACCGCTCGAGGACATTCGTCTCGAGATGGAGACCCACTACTTCGGCACGCTGCAGGTCATTCGCGCCTTCGCCCCGGTCATCGAGCGCAACGGCGGCGGCTCGATTCTGAACGTGCTGTCCGTGCTGTCCTGGGCGCACCCACCGACCAGCGGCGCATACGCCTCGGCGAAGGCCGCGGCCTGGGCGTTGACGGACGCGTTCCGTACGGAGTTGGCGCCCAAGGGCATTCACGTCACCGCCCTGCACGTCGGCTACATGGACACCGACATGGTCAGCTACATCCCTGCCGACCAGAAGACCGATCCCGGCGTCGTCGCGAAGCTGGCGCTCGACGGTCTGTTCGCCGGCGAAGCGGAGGTCCTCGGCGACGATTTGACGCGACAGGTCAAGGCGAGCCTGTCCGCACCGCCTCGGTGATCGGTTGCCGCTCAGACCTTTTCGGCGGCTACCCGCGCCCGTTCCTTGATTGAGGCGATCACGCCGCCATCGTTGAGGATGTCGGTGCCGGTGAGGTAGCCGGCCTTGTCACTGACGCAGAAGGCGAACAGCTCGGCCAGTTCCTCTGGCTTGCCCCACCTCGGGACGGCGGCGTTGACGACCATCGCGCCCGCACCGGCCTGCTCCTCGAGCCTGCCCATCTCGGTGTCGATGGACCCCGGGGAGACGGAGACGATGCGAAGGCCCCGCCCGTTGAACCGCTCGGCCTGCGATGAGCTGTACCACTTGACGAAGCTCTTGCTGACCCCATACGCGATACCCGATCGCATCTCCTCGGGCACCACGTTGCACGAGGCCAACATGTCGGCCATGAAGGCGCCTTCGTCTTGCAGCGCGCGGGGAAACTGACCCGTGGGAATCATCTCCTCGGGCAGCATGTGGGCCGCCATCGACGCGACGTTCACGATCGCGGCGCCCTCGGGAGCGGTCTCGTAGAAGACCTCGTTGACGTTCAGCGTGCCGAGCGCATTGGTCCGCATCACGTAATCGGCGTCGCCCATGCTCGGGCTCACGCCTGCCGCATGGACCACTGAGGCGACGCTCCCGAGGCCGGCGGCGGTCTCGAACAGCGCGACGACCGCCTGCCGATCGGTGACGTCACAGTTGACGGCCGTGGCCGTCATCCCGAGTTCCTTCAAGCGTGGCGGCGGCGGTGTCGAGCCGGTCCTGCCTGACGTCGCACAGGACCACCACGTGGTCCCGGCCGACGATCTTGGCCGTGGCCAACCCCATGCCACCCGCGCCGCCCGTGATAACCGCCACTCGACTCATCCCTGGACCGTATACCGGAAGTGCGGTCGTTACACATCAGGGGCTGGGTGTTACGCCGTCGGCAGGCCAAGGCTCAGTCCAAATCCTTTCGGATGATGGCCAGTTAGCCGCTGTCGTGCCCTGCCGCGCTTCGGCAGTGTGACGGCATGACCAATGCGATCCACAATTCAGCCACCTGGGACCTTCCGGACTCCGACGTCTGCGCAGCCGCACTGCGGTTGGCGTTCGATGCCTCCCCCGAGTTCCTCGCCAACCACTGTGTGCGCAGTTACCTCTTCGCGCGGGAGCGGGCGGCCGCCAAGGGCTTGCGCAGCGACGTCGACTACGACGATGAAGTCGTCTTCCTCAGTTGCATCCTGCATGACCTCGGCATCACCGACCAGGGCGGCGGCGACCAGCGATTCGAAGTGGACGGAGCCGACGCCGCAGCCGGCTTCCTTCGGGGACAAGGGGTTTCCGAGGACCGGGTCACCACGGTGTGGCAATCCATCGCCCTGCACACCAGTGCCGGCTTGGCGGAGCGGTTCGGTCCCGACCAAGCCGTCTCGCACTTCGGCATCGCGCTGGACATCAGCGGCATGGAGAAGGACCTGCTCTCACCGGGTTTCGCCGAACGGGTCCACGAAGCGTGGCCACGCCACGATCTGGGCTACGCCATTGCCCACCGCATCGCGAGTGGCACGGAGGCCAACCCGATGAAGGCGCCTCCCTTCTCGTTTCCCGCTCACCTGCACCAGCTGATCAACGGTTCTTCGCTGACGTTCTTCGACGTGGTGGGCTGGGGCGACAAACCCACCGCTTAGGAGGCGGCGCCGCCGCCGTCGCCGGTGCCACCCGTGCCGCCCGTGCCGCCGGCGCCTCCCTCTCCGGGCAGGCCCTCGATCGCGGTGCCGAAGGGCACGGTTTTTATGGCGTTGCCGGCGTCGCCACCATCTCCGCCATCGCCGCCGCTGTCACCGTTTCCTCCGGAGCCGCCGGTGCCGCCCGCGCCGCCCGCGCCCCCGTTTCCGCCCAGCAGTCCGCCGCGACCACCGCTACCGCCAGAGCCCGCGTTGCCGCCGCTGCCGCCGGGTGCACCGGCACCGCCTGCTCCGCCCGTTCCGCCGAAGCCACCCAAGGCAAGGTCGTCGCCAGTTCGGCCCGTGCCGCCATCGCCGCCATCGCCGCCGTCGGCGCCGGAGCCCCGCCCCGCCGCCGCCACTTCCGCCGTTGCCGCCGTCCTGCCCGGGTCCACCGCGAGGCCGTCGCCGATCAACCAGCCGCCGGGGCCGATCAGACCCAGGAACGCCTGGCCGCCTCCCGGGCTTCCGCCGCCAACGCCCGAGGCCCTCCGCGCTTCACCATCGCCGCCGTCTGCCGGCGTCAGCGCCGTGCCGCCACCCGAGGCCGCGAGCCGCCAACCGGATCGGCGTTGGCGCAAAGAAATTCGGCCCGATCACGGAGCGGGTCGCGCCTCCGCTGAGCCACCGCCGCTGAGGTCGCGCCGTCGGTCGCCGCGCTCGCCGTCGCGCGCATGGTGTCGCCGTTGAGGCCGCTGCCCGTACCAACCCCACCGCGCCGACCGTCGGCGCCGTTCGGCGTCGTTGCCGCTCGCCGAGCCCGTGGCGCGCCGCTCGCCCGCACGGGCACCGGTACGCCGCGGCCGAGCCGCAGCGGTCGCCGCGCTTCCGGGTTACCCGCCGATCCGCACTGCCCGCCACGCCACCGCCTGCGACGAGCACACCAACTGCCAAAGCGGCAGCGCACGCTGTGGCGCGGTTGTTCCTACGGCGGCTGGGATGGTCGGCGAGTCTGTGCGTCATGACGGGTTCCCTCCGGGGGCTCTGGACTTGTCAGTGCCTCATTTGCTGTGCGATTGACGCTATTGACGGCCACCACGACGTTGCGTCAGGTGTTTCCCTACGAAACGCGCGCATCGGGGTTGCGCGGGCCGCGGTCGATCAACGGACCCTCTATCACCCTGCCCATGAGGTAGGGAAACACCCGATTCGTCGGCGACCTCTGGTGCCTAACGTCTGGCGCGAGACAGTCAGCAAATTCAGTTACCGCCCTAGACGGGGGAACCGCCATGTCCGTGTCCACGACATCTCGTGCCAGCAACAACACGCCGCGCCACCGCAGGCGGCACCAATCGAAGACGTTCAAGGCCACCGCCGCTGTCGCGGCCAGTGTGCTGACCCTCAGTGGGGCGGCGGCATTCAGTTCCGATGCGCTGCAGCCACGGCAGCTGCAGAGCAGCGAGAACCCCCGCGCGAACCTTCAACCGACGGCTGCATTGCCAGCACCACTGCTGACGGCATTCGCTACGCCGATCACCGATCGCTCCGGGAGCGCGCAAACAGCGTTGACAGTGCTCGGCTTGATCAACCCAAGCGGCGCAGGCGGGACGGGGCCGATCAGCACGTCCACCACACGCGGCGGCGGCACCGTGCTGAGCAGCTTCAGCGCGAGCTTCGCCCCCACCGTCTTCGCAACGCCGTTCGCCGGCGTGCGAAGCGGTGACCCTGCGAGTTCGTCGGCCCCGACGGCGTACAACGTGAACGCGCTGTCGATCCCGGCCGCGCTGGTCGGCCCCGGTGGCGGAGCGTTCCTCGGGTTGATCGGCCCGGGCGGTCTGCTCATCGGCGACGGCCTTGACGCCACCTGTGCCGGCTGCACCGGCGGCAACGGTGGCCTGCTCTGGGGCAGCGGCGGCAAGGGCGGCGACGGCGCCATTGGACAAGCCGGCGGCAGGGGCGGCAACGGCGGACTGTTCATCGGCAACGGCGGCGCAGGCGGGGCAGGCGGCGGCGGCGCGGCAGGTGGGGATGGTGGCAGCGCCGGGTTGCTGATCGGCAACGGTGGGGCGGGTGGCAACGGCGGCAACGGCATTCAAGGTCTCGACGGCGTCAACCCGCCTGTGACCGGCACGGCGGCTACAGGCGGCACCGGCGGCCCAGGCACGACCGGACCGGGCGGCGCGGGCGGTCCTGGCGGGAATGGCGGCACCGGGATCAACGGCGGCAACGGCGGTCCCGGAGGGATCGGCACCACTGGTGGTGACGGCGGTGCCGGCGGCGACGGCGGCCCTGGGGGCTCAGGCGGGAACGGCGGGGAAGGCGCCTTCGGCAGCCTCGGCCCCGGCGGGAATGGCGGCACTGGCGGGTCTGGCCAAGTCGGAGGTGACGGCGGCAACGGCGGACAGGGCGGCAACGGACTGATTGGTGGCAATGGAGGCGACGGCGGACCTGGTGGCACCGGAGCGTCTGGCACGGCTGGTACCACGGGTGGAGCGGGCGGCAACGGCGGTAGCGGCGGCTTGTTCGGCAGCGGCGGGACCGGTGGCACCGGTGGCACAGGCGGAGCTGGCGGTAATGGCGCCGACGGTGGCGACGGCGGCGACGGCGCCAATGGCGGCGCGGCCATTGCCGGTGCCGGCGGCAGCGGCGGTGACGGCGGTGCCGGCGCTGATGGCGGCGCTGGCGGGGCCGGCGGAAGCGGCGGCGCTGCGGGCACCGGCGGCTCCGGCGGGCCCTTCGGAAGCGCTGGAGCGTCCGGCCAAACCGGTCAGACAGGAACAGGTGGTACCGGCGGATCTGGTGGCACAGGGGGCGCGGCCGGTAATGGCGGCGCCGGCACCACCGGGGGCGGCGCTGGCGGGGCCGCCGGTAATGACGGCAACGACGGCGCGGACGGCTGATCCGGCCTGCGGATGCCGGTGGCGCGGCGCGTTCCTCGGACGCGTCGCGCCATCGAGCGTTCCACAGCGGGCGGCGACGTGAATACTGCCCCCATGCCGATGTACGTCCGACATACCCGTCCGGTGGCGATGAGTGAACTCGCGCCCCAGGCCCGCGAGAAGCTGGCCGAACACGCCGAGTCGCGTCAGCTCGACCTGGCAGACGTCCGGATGTGGCTCACGCACAGCGAGAACCCACCGGCGGACTCTGGCTTCGGAAAGCTCTTGCGGCGCAGGGCGAATTCTGCTGATCCGGACGTGGAGCACGACACCGTCGTGGTGCTTCACCCGACGCACGTCATGGTCGTGATCGACGGCGCCAAGCGCGGGACGTCGGTCCTCTCGTTGCCGTTGGCTCAGGCATCCGTCGTGCCCGGCACCGGGCTCGACCCCAAACTGAGCCACTTGGCAGCCGAGGCCGAGGGGTTCACGATCACGGGCCTCGAGGGTGCTCGACCGGGCAGTTTCTTCGTCGGCCTGGGGCCAGAACCCGCAGCGGCTGAGTGCTTCTCGGCCATCAAGTCCGCGATCACCGCGGCGAAGAACCCTACGTAGCTCCCCGTGTGACGAGGCCCACGCCGGCGTCGGGATGATCGACCGCCTCGGCGCCGTTGAGCACTCTGCCAGCTTATGTAACGTCGTTCTATAGAGGAGCGCATCATGACCAATGTCGTCTTCATCCATGGTCTGTGGATCTCTCACACCGCGTGGGAACCGTGGATCGAACACTTCGCCGCCCAGGGACACCAGGCCATCGCCCCGGCATGGCCCGGCGAGGCCCCCAGTGTGCAAGCAACCCGCGAAAATGGTACTGACCAAGCGGGATTCGGCATCAGCGAACTGACCGATCACTTCGCCAAGGTGCTCGAACGGTTCGAGACCCCGCCCGTCGTGATCGGGCACTCGTTCGGCGGGCTGATCGCGCAGAAACTGCTCGCACAGAACAAGGCTGCCGCGGCGATCGCCATCGATCCCGCTCCGATCAAGGGCGTGAAGCCGCTCCCGATCGCCCAGCTGCGCTCAGCCTTCCCCGTACTAGGCAACCCGCTCAACCGCGGCCGCGCCAAGGCGCTCACCCAGGCGCAATGGCGCTACGGTTTCGGCAACGCCCTGACAGCCGCGGAATCCGACGCCCTCTGGGAACAGTGGTCCATTCCGTCGCCCGGCAAGCCGCTGTTCGAGGCGGCGAGCGCGAACTTCTCGCCCAATTCGCCCGCAAAGGTCGACACCGCCAACGGTATTCGCGGACCACTGTTGATCACCGGGGGCACGGCGGACCACACCGTGCCCTTTGTGACCGCCAAGGCGGCCCACGCGCTCTACCGAAAGTCCGATGCCATCACCGACTTCCACGAATTCGAAGGACGTGGGCACTCACTTACCATCGATGGCGGGTGGCGCGACGTCGCCGACACCGCCCTGGCCTGGATGATTCATCGAGAGGTTGCCGCGCTGGCATGACTACCACTCGCCGACGCCGCACCTCCAGTGAGCAGGTCTCGGCCGCGTTGCTACACGCGGCCGAGACCGTGCTGGACCGCGATGGCACCAATGGCGTGACCATCCGTGCCGTCGCGAGCGAAGCCTCCGTCGCACCGATGAGCGTCTACAACAGGTTCGACAACAAGGAAGGCCTGCTTGCCACGTTGGCCATCCGGGCGCTGGACGAGCTGGCCGTCGTCATCCAAACACCCCCGGACGCCGAGCCGAGGGAGCGCTTTCGACAGGCGTGCCGAAGCTATCGCAACTACGCACTCGAGCACCCCGCGCGATACCAGTTGATCTTCTCGACGGGCAGCCCCCTCGAGGACCAGTCGTCACCAGTCGCGGACCACGGACGCGCGGCCTTTGGCGTCCTGATCGAGCTGATCCGCGGAATGGCCGGGGAGACGGCTTCCGATCCGACCGAAGCCGCACAGGCGGTCTGGAGCGCGCTCCACGGCGCCGTCACCATCGAGATTGCGGGGATCGGCCAGACGCCCGACGCCACGGCCAGCTACGAGCACATGCTCGACCTTCTGATCACCGGGCTCGGATCTGCTCGATAGCATCGGCCCCGGATTGGCGCTCACTGCGTAGCCACACTATTTTTCTGGGGTGACGTCCTCAGCTGCTGGTGCAGTAACACGTTGGATCTCCCCCTTCCTGGCCCTCGCGGCCGTCGTCGGCACGGTGGTGGCCGCCGAGCCAGCGCCTGCCGGTCTCGCTCCGACCGTGCGCCTGGCCGCTGACGCCAACCCGCTGGCCGGATTGCCGTTCTACGTCAACCCCTCGTCGAAGGCCAGGAACGCCGCCAACGGCGTCAACCCGCCGAGTGCTGAGCTGAACGCCATCGCCGACACACCGACGGCGTACTGGATGGACAACCTGTCCACGCCCGCCGTCGACGCCAAGTACATCGCCGCGGCGCAGGCCGCCGGCACCATGCCGGTGCTGGCGCTGTACGGAATTCCGCATCGCGATTGCGGCAGCTTCGCCGCCGGTGGATTCGGATCGGCCGGCGCGTACAAGGGCTGGATCGACGGCGTCGCGGGCGCCATCGGCGCCGGCCCGGCGACGGTCATCCTCGAACCCGACGCGCTCGTCCATGGCCGACTGCCTGTCGGGTGACCAGCGCCAGGAGCGCTTCGACTTGATGAGCTACGCCGTCGACGCGTTGACCCGCAACCCGGCCACGGCCGTCTACGTCGACGCCGGGCACTCCCGGTGGACCGCCGCCGGCGAGATGGCCAACCGGCTCAACCAGGTCGGCGTTGCCAAGGCACGGGGCTTCAGCCTCAACACCGCGAACTTCTTCACCACCGAGGAAGAGATCGGCTACGGCGACGCCATCTCCGGGATGACGGGCGGCAAGCCCTACGTGATCGACACGTCGCGCAACGGTGCCGGCCCCGCCGAGGGCGAGATGTACTGGTGCAATCCGACCGGACGCGCGCTCGGCGCCCGCCCGACGACGGATACCGGCAACGGCAACGTCGACGCCTTCCTGTGGATCAAACGCCCCGGGGAATCCGATGGATCGTGCGGCCGCGGTGAGCCCGGCGCCGGGCGTTTCGTCAACCAGTACGCCATCGACTTAGCCCGCAACGCCGGCCTCTAGGACCTCAGGACGCAATCAGGTCGTCGATCTGGTTGATCGCCAACGAAGCGCCTTCGACGATGCCCATGTCGAGCACCTGCTGCAGCGCCTCGACGGACTCGAAGGTGCTGGTGAAGACCGCGCGCGTGCCGCCGTCGTGCTCGGCGAAGGTGTAGATGTTCTTCGAGACCGGCATCTCGGGGTTCGGGTTGAAGTCCAGGTCGGCGAAGCCGTCGACGAACGAGAAGCTCGTCGGCTCGTCGACGGACGTGATCTGCCAGTATCCGGCGTGCTTGTCGCCGTCCGGGCCGGTCATGAAGTACGTCATGCGGCCGCCGGGCGCCAGGTCATGGTCCACCACGGTCGCCGGGTAAGTCGGTGGCCCCCACACCTTCTCGAGCTGACGCGGGTCGGCGTAGACCTGCCAGATTCGCGCCACCGGCGCGGCGAAGTCGGCGGTAATGGTGAGCGTCAGGGCGTCGAGGTCGTGTTGGACGTCGGTCACGGGCATGGTTCAGTCCTCCTTGGTTGGGTCGAATGAGATGAGTTCGTCGATGCGGGCGATGCGGCCCCGCCACACCTGTTCCAGCTCGGTCAGCATGGACGCCACCGACCGCACCGCCGCCACGTCACCGCTGGCCAGCTGTTCGCGACCACTGCGCCGCTTGGTGAGCAGACCCGCCTTCTCCAGTACGACGACGTGCTTCTGCACCGCCGCGAAGCTCATCTCATACCCCGCGGCGAGCGTGGAAACCGAGTGCTCGCCGGCCAGCACCCGGCGCATGATGTCGCGCCGGGTCCGGTCGGCAAGCGCGTGGAACAGGGCGTCCGCCCGGTCCTCGTCGGCCTCGATCACGCCCTAAACATACAACCAATCGGTTGTATGTTGTCAAGCCCCTACTCAGAGGTGCTTGAGTGCCTCCCGTTTAGACAACCCGCTGAGTTGGTCTTCGCGGTCGGCGACGAACGCCCGCACCCACTCCGGGTCAGTACGCGCGTACTGCCGCAGCGCCCAGCCGATCGCCTTGCGGATGAAGAAGTCGGGGTCGCCGACGTTCGCGTCGATGGCCAGCGTGAGCAGCGTCAGATCCGTGCGTTGTTTCGCGCCCAGCTGCGCGATGATCGACGTCCGGCGCACCCAGAGATTCGTATCGGTCGCCCAGCCGAGCACCGTTGGAGGCACCTCGGTGGGATGGTCGGTCAAGATCGGGCCGATCAAGTTGGCTGCGATCTCGTCGACGGTGTCCCACCAGCAGCCTGCGACGATCAGTCTGCGGTACAACGGAATCCGGTCCGGGGTTTGGTGCGCGCGGTAGAGCCGGTGTTTGGCGAGTTCGATGGCGGCGTACCGCTCTTCGCGGTGCGTTGCGCCGACGAAGAGACGTTCGACGGTGTCGTCGAACGCACCGGCCGACTCGACGGCATGCGCGGCGAAGATGGGTCGGCAGATCCGACGGACGTCGGGAAGGCGAACGCCGTAGTAGGGCATCTCCGACTTCATGTACGCCTGCATCGCGGGAGCGCGGGCGGGGTCACCGGCGGCGGCGAGTTCGCGGCGGACGGTGTCGATCAGCTGGGACACGCCGAGATTTCAGTCCGCGCGGCGAAGCGTCAGTAGCGTGATCTCGCTCGGCGCGAAGACGCGGAACGGTGGGCCCCAGAAGCCGGTGCCCCGACTCGTGTAGAGCTGCGTGCGCTCGCCGTGCCGGCTCAGTCCCTGCACCACGGGCTGATCGAGCCGGACGAGGAAGTTGAACGGCCAGATCTGCCCGCCGTGGGTGTGACCGGAGATCTGCAGATCCACTCCCGCCGCGACCGCTTCGACGACCTGCTTGGGTTGGTGGGCAAGCAGCATCACCGGCAGCGTTGAATCGGTATCCGCCAGCGCCGCTTGCAGATTCGCACCATGTCCGGCCGTGCCGGATCCTTGGGCCGTCGCGTCGTCGACGCCCGCGATGACGAGCTTGTCGCCGTCGCGTTCGATGACGATGTGCCGGTTGTGCAATGCATCCCAGCCGATGCCGTCGATGTAGTCGAGCCAGCCCTGCGCCTCGCTGAAGTATTCGTGGTTGCCGGTGACATATACCCGCGCGAGGCGGGCGCGCACCGAGGCCAGTGGCCTGGCCTGCGCCTCCCTGACCTCCACCGTGCCGTCGGCGATGTCGCCGACGTGGCAGACGACGTCGGCGTCGAGTTCGTTGACGCGGTCCACGACCGCAGCCGACCAGCGTGCGCGGTCGATCGGGCCGTAGTGGGTGTCGGTGATCACCGCAACGCGCAAGCCGTCGAGTCCGGGACCCAGTCTGGAGATGCCGACGTCGACGCGTCTGATGCGCGGCACCCGCATCGCTTCGGCGTATCCCCACGCGAGAAGGGCGACCACGACGGCCACCACCACGCCCGCGACGATGCGCGAACGCTCTGGATCCGCGACGCCACCCACCAGCAGGGCGAGCCGCAGCAGTACCGACAGCACCGACCAGACGAACAGCACCCACATCGCGCCGAGCAGCGCATCCCCCGTCACAGCGGCCCAGTCGCGGTGACGGCCGTGCCCGAACGTCATCATGACGGGCAGTGCGACGAATGCCGCTGCGAAGACGGCGGTGCCTGCGACGATCACGGCCGTCGGCCATTGCGCGCCTGCCAACAACAGCGTCCACCACGGCACTCCCAGCAGGAGCAGCGTGATGGTGAAGACGAGAAGCAGCCGACGCCAGCGTCGTCGGGGGCGTGCGCGGGCGACCGATTCGACCTCGGCGGCCGGGGTGTCTTGCATTACCGCGAGAGTACCGTCGCCGGGAGCTACCCGGTTGGCGCCGGACCGGTGGTGCCACGGACGTGCAAGGTGACGGGAAAGACTCGCGCGCCCGGCTGTTCGGGCACGTCGTCATCGAGCCGGGCCAGCAGCAGCCGCACCGCTTCGCCGGCCATGTCCTCGATCGGCTGATGGACCGTGGTCAGATTGATCATCGCCCACTCGGCCTGTGGCGAATCGTCGAAGCCGACCACGGACAGGTCTTCGGGTACCCGCACGCCGAGACGCGCCGCCGCGTCCAACGTTGCGAACGCCAATTCGTCAGTGACACAGAAGATTGCCGACGGCGGGCGGTCTACCGAGAGCAACTCCGTGGCCATCTGCACCCCGTGCTCATGGTCTATCTCACCCCGCCGGACGTAGTCCTTGGGCAACGCGATACCGCGACGCTTCAGTGCTCGACGAGCGCCGTCCTCGCGCGCGGCACCGTTGGTCCGGTCGCGGGGAACCGAGAGGATCGCGATCTGGCGGTGGCCTAGCCCGGTCAAATGGTCGATGACCAGTTCACCGGCCCCCTCGTCATCGGAGAGCACCGCCTCGAGATTCAGCGTCGGATCGTTTCGACTCAGCAGCACGACCGGTGTGCTCCGTTCGAGCACCTTGCGGACCGTGCGGGATTTCCTCCGCGCCGAAACGAAGATCATTCCGTCGACTGTCGCCGGATCGAGCACGTCGACGCTGTCGACGTCCTTGGGTATATCAGGATCCCGAATGAGCGCCATCCGGTAGCCCTGTTGGCTCAGTCGGTGCTGGATGGCGTCGACCACCGCGGGGTAAAACGGGGACTTCAAATCTGCGACGACAACTCCGATTGCCCGTGCGCGCTTGGTGACCAAGCTGCGGGCCGCAGAGTTCGGGACGTATCCGAGTTCGCGCGCGGCGGCGAGCACTCGTTTGGTGGTCTTCTCCGTCACCGCGGGGTCGCCGCGCATCACGCGCGAGACCGTCGACTGGCTCAAACCCAAGTGGGCAGCAAGGTCGACGCTCGTCACCACGGACTCATCCTATCGGCGACGCGTCGTCAAGCGGTGTTGCGCCCTCCGCTGAGATCGAGTGTTTGACCGGTGACGTAGCTTGCCTCGGCAGACAACAACCATGTCGCCAGAGCCGAGAACTCGGCCGTGCTGCCGACACGTCCCATCGGCACCCGTGAGAGCAGCGCCGCGTTCCGCTCCGGGCTGAGGTCGCCCAGCATTGGAGTTTGCATCATCGACGGCGCAATCGCGTTGACGGTCACGTTGTCTCGAGCCACCTCCTTGGCCGCGGTCTTGACCAAAGACACCACGGCGGCCTTCGACGCGGAATAGGCGGCTTGGTGCGGATTGCCCTCACGCGCCGAAATCGAGGAGAGAACCGCCACCCTGCCGTACCCCTGCGACACCAAAACCGGGAGCAATACGGCGAGTCCGTGAAAGCAGCCGTCGAGGTTGACGCTCATGGTCTTCGACCAGCCGTCGACCGGCATGGACGGAATCGACGTTTCCGGTCCTTGAATCCCGTGGGCGAACAAGGCTCCGTCGATCCGACCATGAGTGGCCAACACTCGGGCCACCGTCTCCTCCCACGCCACGCGATCCGTCACGTCGAGGGCCGAGAAGCACGCGCCAAATTCGTTCTGATTAACCACGATATCGGTGCCGACCACAGATGCACCTTCGCGAATGAGCCGTTCGACCGTTGCCGACCCCAGTCCCCCCGCCGCGCCGGTGACGAGGATGACCCGCCCAGCGAAGCGGCCGGGGTAGAAGATCGACGGATCGGCCGCCGTAGCCGTTTCGAGTACGGTCATTGCAGCACATTCCTTCGTTCGGTATCGACGGTGGCGATCAGGTTTCTAGTCGATGCCATGAGACGCTCCAGATGCATGGTGACTCCGTAGCTTTCGACAAATGCAACGTCTGGTACTTCGACGCTGATCGGTACATTAGGCAGCTTCGCGAGGAGCTCCTGGAGCGGGAAGTCGCCCTCACCTGGTATGAGACGTCTTGCACGCGACTCTATTTGACGGGCAGACCCGTCGATGTCTTGTCCGAGCGGCATTCGGGCCGGCGACGCCAGGTGAGGAACCTCCGCCGGCCCGTCACAAAGTTGAATCAGCTGAACCACTCCCTCCGGAGCGGCCTCCAGATCGTTGAGGGTGCCGCCCGCGCGGACGTAGTGCAAGACGTCGAGCATGATTCCGCAACCCGCGCGTGCGGCAACGGAGACGGCCGCGGCGAACGTGTCGACCTTCTGGTAGGAGATCGGCTCGATCAACGGCGTGATCCCGAACGCTCGAGCATCACCCACCAGCTCGCTCAGGTTGTCGATCAACCGATTTCGCTGCTCATCTCCGCCGATCACATTGAGCACGCGCGCTCCCAGAAAGGCCCCCGCCTCGAGTACCGGCAGCCATTCATCGCGACTACGCGTGCCATCCAGCGTGAAGACTTCGACGTCGAACACAGTCAGGCCGACGTCCCCGAGCCGGGCAAGAGTCTGCGCTGCCATCGGCGAGCCCGCCTTCATGGGATACCGCGCTTCCGACGCCGTTGCGGGATGAACGCGGACGCCAACCGATGCGTAACCGCAGCCGGCTGCGGCATCGACCAACTCGTGTGGAGACAGGTGCAGAGCGGATAGATGGGCTAGTCCGATGGGTCGTGTCACGGAAGTCCTTTGCGCTGTTCCAGGCGAGGGTTGACGTACCGTCGCCGGCGTACTTATGCTGTGGATCACAGTTTGACTACGTAGTCATTCTTGCATCGCGATTCTCCCCCTGCAAGTGGCTATGACGCCCACAGCATCACTCGACGAAAGAGAGCCCATCATGACGCCCTCGAATGCTCCAGCGTCGGAACCGATTCCGAAGGACGTCGGGGACGACCTAGCTGATCGAGGTGGCGAACTCGCCGTCCGACAACGTTCGCGGCGCGCAGCCATGGCCAGCACGGTCGGTGCGATCGTCGATTGGTATGACTTCTTTCTCTACGGCACCGCGGCAGCCCTTGTGTTCGGACCGCTGTTCTTCCCCAACGAGACTCCAGCCGTAGGCACCCTCGCATCCCTCGGCTCATTCGCCGTCGGCTTCGTCTTCCGCCCGATCGGTGGCGCGATCTTCGGTCATTTCGGAGACCGGGTCGGGCGTCGAAAGATGCTGGTAATCACCATTTTGCTGATGGGCCTTGCCAGTACGGCGATCGGCTTGCTCCCCAGCTACGCCACGATCGGCATCGCAGCACCGATCTTGCTGATCTTGTTGCGCTCGGTGCAGGGCATCGCGGTAGGCGGCGAATGGGGTGGCGCTGCCTTGATGGCAGTCGAGAACGCCCCCAAGAACAAGCGCAACTTCGTCGCCAGCGGAGTGCAGATCGGATCCTTCCTCGGATTACTCCTGGGCACCATGGCTTTTGCGCTCGTCACCAACCTGACCACGGAAGAGCAATTCCAATCCTGGGGTTGGCGTCTGCCGTTCTTGATCAGCATCTTCTTCGCGCTAGTGGGCCTGTGGATACGCAGCGGCGTTCCAGAGTCCAAGGTGTTCGCAGAGCTAGAGGAGACGAAGAAGAAGCAAGCGGCTCCCCTCGTCGAGGCTCTGAAGACGAGCCCGAAGCAGATCCTCGCGATCATCGGCATGCGATTGGTGGACCAGAGCACGTTCTACCTCGGGTTCACGTTCTCCTTGGTGTACGTCAAGAACTACACGGACACCCCGCCGAGCAGTGTGCTCGCCGCGTCGATGGTCGCCCTGGTGCTGGCCGTGCCGATCACCTCGTTCTGGGGATTTCTCGCCGATCGGGTCGGGGCCCGTTGGTTCTACGTGGTGGGACCGCTGTGTGCCGCGGCCGCAGGCGTCCCCTTCTTCCGGGCGCTGGAGACCGGCTCGATTCCGATGATGGTCCTCGGCTTCTTCATCCTCATCAATCTCGGACACAACATTTCGACCTCGGTTCAGCAGACCTGGTTCACCGACATGTTCGACGCCCGAATTCGTTATAGCGGAGCCGGTTTCGGATACGCGGTGGCCGGTGCCGTGGGTGGATTCGTACCGCTGATCGCTACCGCCCTGCTGGATGAGAGCGGCAATTGGCTTCCGGTGGCCGCTCTGCTCGCCGCTGCGTCTGTCACGGCGCTCTTGACCTCCCTGTGGTCGTACAGATGGACCGGGCAGGCCAAACGATGACCGACATCTCCTGCGACGTACTCGTCATCGGCGCGGGTGCGGGCGGACTCTCCGCGGCGGTTACCGCGGCCTACCGGGGCGCGAAAGTCGTCGTGGCCGAAAAGGCCGACGTCTGCGGTGGCGCGACCGCATGGTCCGGCGGCTGGATGTGGGCGCCGGGCAACCCGCTGGCTGCCGCTGATGGCGTGCACGAAAGTGCCGAGTTGCCACGCACTTATCTCCAGCACCGCCTCGGCGCGAACTTCGACGCCGCGAAGGTGGACGCGTTTCTACGGAATGCACCTCGCATGGTCGGGTTCTTCCACGACAACACCCGGCTGCAATTCGTACCAGGCACCAACATCGCCGACATCTACGGCGGCACACCGGGCGCGGGAACCGGACACCGTTCCGTGGCGCCACAACCGATCGATGCCTACAAAATTCCTGCTGCCGTCAGAAGGATGATGCGTTGGCAGCTCTACGAGACGTCGTTTCTGGGCATGGGCATCATGGCCGGCCCAGACCTGCAGGCGTTTCTGCACGCCACCCGCTCCCCCAAGGCCTTTGCCCACGCGGCTCGCCGCGTCAGTCGCCACCTTCTTGACATGGCCATCGCCCGCAAGGGCATGCAGCTCGTCAACGGCGCCGCGCTGATCGGTCGGCTCATGGCGTCGGCCCACGAGTTGGGAGTCGACATCCGCGTCTGCGCACCGGCGAGTGCGCTGATCACCGATGACGCTGGGGCCGTCGTCGGAGCGCAGATCGACGGGCCGACCGGGCCGCTCACCATCCACGCCGCGCGGGGAGTAATGCTTGCGACA
Organism: uncultured Actinomycetota bacterium; assembly: GCA_963849055.1. GTDB lineage: Bacteria > Actinomycetota > Actinomycetes > Mycobacteriales > Mycobacteriaceae > Mycobacterium. The sequence goes on along the minus strand of CAWKFI010000003.1, from coordinate 110,511 downwards.
GGAGGCTTCCCGAGCAACGTCGCGATGCGGAGGGCGCACTTCCCGCGCACCCCTACCGGGCACGAGCACTGGACACTTGCTCCCGATACGGCCGCCGGCGACGGCATTTCGCTCGCCCAATCGGCCGGAGGACGCCTCGACACGACCGTCGCATCACCGGTCGCCTACTGTCCCGTCTCGCTAGTTCCGTATCGCAATGGTCGGACCGGGGTGTTTCCCCACATTCTCGATCGGGGAAAACCCGGCGTGATAGGCGTATTGACCTCCGGTAGGCGTTTCGTGAACGAGGCCGACGGCTACCACGACTACACCACCGCCATGCTCGGCGCGGTGCCGCACGGCGAAGAGGTGTGCTCCTGGCTGGTGTGCGACCACCGTTTCCAGCGCTTGTACCCGCTAGGCATGTCCAAGCCCCGTCCTATCCCGGTGTGGCCCTATCTTCGATCGGGCTACCTCAAGCGAGGACGCACGATCGAAGAGCTGGCGCGCGCGTGCGGAATCGATCCCGTCCAACTGCAGTCCACGGTCAAGTCGTTCAACGATCATGCGAGGCGCGGCGAGGACCCCGAATTCCACCGCGGCGAAACGCCTTTCAATCGCGGCTCGGGCGATCCGGACAACCCGTTTCCCAACCCGTCGCTTGCGCCACTCGAAAGGGGGCCGTTCTACGCCGTCAAGGTCGTGCCTGGCAGTTTTGGCACGTTCGCCGGCGTAGTCACCGATGCGTCGGCCCGCGTGCTCGACGACTCCGACAATCCGATACCGGGCCTCTACGCCGTCGGCTCCGATCAAGCGAGCGTCATGGGCGGGCACTATCCCTCTGGGGGCATCAATATCGGGCCTGCGATGACGTTCGGATACATCGCCGCGGAACACGCGACGGAATCGATGGCCGTCGAGCAGACTACGCGCAACTCGGCGTGACCGTCGCCAGGATTCCGTCGATGAGTTCCTCGGCGGTGGTGTGCCATTTCTCGGTGCGGAGAAGGCCACTCAACTCCAGGCCGGAAGCTCCGTGCGCGGCGGTCAGCAGAGTCGCCGCGGTGCGCTCGGCGTCCTGTTCGCCGGCCACTTCGATGACGATGGTGATGAACTCGTCGCACATCCGTTGCGCGGCCCGGACCACCGCCGCCGGATCTCCCGATGGCGTGCTGAACATCAGTTGGTAGAGGTGCGGCTGCCGACGGCTCAGGGCGATGACGGCGACGAGCGCGGCACGCAGCTTGTCGGCGGGCCGAAGTCTTGAATCAGATTGCAGTGCGCGCATCTCATCGCCGAGGCGCTCCCAGCCTTCCGCGGCGACGGCGGTCAGCAGACTCTCCTTGTCGGCGAAGTGCCGGTATGGCGCACCGCGGGTCACGCCAGCCCGTGCGCCCACCTCGCGCAGCGTCACCGCAGGCGGACCGCCTGCGTCGAGCAGTTCGGCGGCGTCGTCGAGCAGGGCGCGCCTGGTGGCGGCGGCAGATTCGGCGCGACTCATGATCATCGACTCTAGTTGACACCGTCATCTGAGCGAGTACGTTTGATTCAGATGACAACGTCATCTCACGCTCAAGAGCTCGCCGTCGTCACCGGCGCGTCCACCGGCATCGGCGCGGCCACAGCTCGCGAACTCGCCAGGCGGGGATTCCACGTCCTCGCAGGTGTCCGGCGCGACGAGGACGCCGACGCCATCCGCGCACCGGGTATCGAGCCGGTGATCATCGACGTCACCAACCCGGAACACATCCGCGCGCTAGCCGCTCGGGTGAACGACGACCCGCAGGGCCGGGCGGTGCGGGCACTGGTGAACAACGCTGCCATTCAGGCCAACGTCCCGATCGAGGCCTTTGCGATCGACGAGTGGCGACACATGTTCGAGGTCAACCTCTTCGGCCACATCGCCCTGACCCAGGCGCTGCTGCCTGCCCTGCTCGACAGCTCGGGTCGCGTGATCAACGTCAGCTCCGTGGGCGGCAAGGTAGCCATGGCGACCTACGGCCCCTATGCCGCAACGAAATTCGCGCTCGAAGCGGTCAGCGATTCCTTGCGACGCGAACTGGCGCCGTTCGGCGTCGAGGTAGTGGTGGTCGAACCGGGCGCGGTACGCACGGAAATGCTCGGCCGGGCGATCGCAGCAGCCAATGAACTGATGCCGGCCATGACGCCCGATCAAAGTCGGCGCTACGGCGGGCTGATTCGGGCCGTCAACACGCAGGCCGCGTCGTCGACCAAGTCGGGCCTGCCCGCCGACGCCGCAGCCGCGGTGATCGCAAAGGCGATCACGGCGCGCAAGCCGCGCACCCGCTACACCGTCGGCCGCGAAGCCGCACTGATCCGCGTGGTGCGCTTCCTACCCGACCGGGCCCTCGACCGCATCCTTGCGGCGGCGCTGCGCCCCCACTACAACTCCACGACGCGGCCGCCGTCGACCAGCCATGACCGATCCAGCCGCACGTTCTGCAACATCCGGCGATCGTGCGTCACCAGCAACAACGCACCGTCATAGGAGTCGAGCGCCTGCTCGAGCTGCTCGATGGCGGGGAGATCGAGATGGTTCGTCGGCTCGTCGAGGACCAGCACGTTGGTGCCACGGGCCTGGAGCAGGGCAAGACCGGCACGGGTTCGCTCGCCGGGCGAGAGCTCGTCCACCGTGCGTTCGACGTGGTCGGCACGAAGGCCGAACTTCGCGAGCAGGGTGCGCACGTCGGCGGTCGTCCAGGTCGGGACCCGCTGCTCGAACCGGTCGACGAGCCGTTCGTCACCAGTGAAATCGGCTCGCGCTTGGTCGATTTCGCCGATGTCGACATTGGCGCCCAGGCTCGCCCGGCCTTCGTCGGGCCGCTGTCGACCTAGGAGCAAGCGCAGCAGCGTCGACTTGCCGGCGCCGTTGGGCCCGGTGATGCCGATCCGCTCGCCGGCATCGACCTGCACCGACACCGGCCCGAGCACGAATTCACCTTGGCGGACAACGGCATCGACGAGTGTCGCGACGACGGAGCTCGACCGCGGCGCCGCACCGATGGTGAACTCGAGCGACCATTCCTTGCGAGGTTCGGCGACCTCTTCCAGGCGCGCGATCCGGCTCTCCATCTGACGAACCTTCTGCGCCTGCTTCTCACTGGACTCGGTGGCCGCACGCCGGCGATTCTTGTCGTTGTCGGGAGCCTTGCGCATCGCGTTGCGGACACCCTGGCTCGACCATTCCCGTTGGGTGCGTGCGCGCGCCACCAGGTCGGCCTTCTTCTCGGCGAACTCGTCGTACTGTTCGCGTTTGTGTCGCCGGCCGACCTCGCGCTCTTCCAGATAGCTTTCATAGCCGCCGCCAAAGACGGTGGTGGTGTTCTGCGCCAGGTCCAGTTCGAGGACGCGGGTGACGGTGCGGGACAGGAACTCCCGATCGTGACTCACCAGCACCACGCCACCACGCAGCTCGCCGACGAAGTCCTCCAGCCGGGTGAGCCCGTCGAGGTCGAGGTCATTGGTCGGCTCGTCCAGCAGCACGATGTCGAAGCGCGACAACACCAGTGCCGCCAGCCCGACCCGTGCCGCCTGTCCGCCCGACAGCGCGGTCATCGGTGACTCCGGCCGCACCGCATCGGAGTCGAGCCCCAGGTCGGCCAGAATTGCAGGCAATCGCTCGTCGAGGTCGGCCGCCCCGGTCGCGAGCCAGTGATCAAGGGCAGCCGAGTAGGCGTCGGCCTGGGCCGCGCTGTGACCCGGGTCGGACAGCGCCGCGGCCGCTGCTTCCATGGCCTGCGTCGCTTCGGTGCATCCCGTACGCCGCGCGATGTATGCCGCGACGGTCTCCCCGGGCACCCGCTCGTGCTCCTGCGGCAGCCACCCGACGAACGCGTCGGGTGGCGCGAGGTTGACCGTTCCCTCGAGCGGCGCGAGATCCCCGGCGAGGATGCGCAGCAGTGTGCTCTTGCCCGCGCCATTGGCGCCGACGACGCCGACGACGTCGCCCGGCGCCACGGTCAGGTCGACGCCCTCGAAGAGGGTGCGGTGAGCGAACCCGCCTGCCACGTTCTTCGCGACGAGCGTTTCGGTCATGGACCCATCGTCGCATCGTTGATGTCGGGTCCCGGTCGACTGACGGTCATCGCAACGCGATGGCCGTGGTGGCCTGCAGGACCGATTCGACGAGCGCATCGGTCCGCAGGTGTTCGATTCCTTGGTACCTGGGGTCCCGAACCATATCGACGAAACTCTGTCGACTGGGGTACCGCACCAATACGACCATGTCCCAGGCCTGGCCGGCCTCTGCGACGAGCGCGGTGCCGCCGGCGCCGGCGTACAGGACCTCGATGCCGTAACTCTCGTTGAGTCCTGTTGTTTCGAAACGCTCGGCGTACGACGAATAACTCTCTGCTCCGCCGTCGGGACGGAAACGCAAAAGGTTGAGCATGACAACGGGGCCACCCGGATCCTCTGCCAGATACCGGTGAAGCACGTCGTCATCGAAGTGAATCAAGTTCTGTTCCGTCCTAGTGGAGCGCTGCGCGCCGTAACAAGATGCTCCAAAGCAAACGGCCGTGGGGCGCGAGTGATTCCACGTGCGACGTCATCCGCTGTCCCGCGAGCCCGGGGGTGGTCGGCGGCGTTGCTACGGTGTCTGCGCGTTAGTGTGCTTTGGTCGGCCGAAGCGAGCAGCCGATAGAAGAGTTGAGCAAATTCATGACCGCAGCAGCAGAAACGTCGACGCTGGAAGCCCGCGTCGGCCACTACTACCAGATGGACGGCACGTATCTGGTCGGCCGTGAGAAGGTGCGCGAGTTCGCCCGCGCGGTGCAGGACTACCACCCCGCCCACTGGGATGTCGCCGCCGCCGCCGAGCTGGGCTACCCCGACCTGGTGGCGCCGCTGACTTTCACGTCGGCCCCGGCCATGGCCTGTAACCAGCTGATGTTCGAATCCGTGGTCGTCGGCTACGACATGTACCTGCAGACCGAAGAAGTCTTCGAACAGCATCGCCCGATCGTCGCGGGCGACGAACTGCACATCGACGTCGAGCTCACGTCGGTACGCAGGATCGCAGGCCGAGACCTCATCACCGTCACCAACACCTTCACCGACGCCGCCGGCGAGCGCGTGCACACCCTGCACACCACCGTCGTCGGCGTCACCGGCGAGGACGTCGACCCGGCGATCAGGGCGGCCGTGCAGGGCGTGATCATGCACGACGTGAACCTGCTCGGCGTCGACCACTCCGATGACGCCTATGAGAAGACCGTGCGCCCCGAGGGCGAGGTCCGCATCGCCGAGGACGCCACCCGCACGCCGGGCACGTCGTCCTTCGATGACGTCAAGGTCGGCGACGAGCTTCCGGTGCACCACGCGCGGCTGTCGCGCGGCGACCTGGTGAACTACGCCGGCGTGTCGGGCGACGCGAACCCCCTGCACTGGGACGAGGCCATCGCCAAGCTCGCGGGCCAACCCGACGTGATCGCCCACGGCATGCTCACCATGGGTCTGGGCGCCAGCTTCGGAGCCACGTGGTCGGGCGATCCCGGCGCGGTCACCCGCTACGCGGTGCGCCTGTCGCAGCCCGCGATCGTGCCTGCCGCCGGTGGCTGCGACATCGAGTTCAGCGGGCGGATCAAGTCGCTGGACCCGGCGACCCGCACCGGTGTCGTCATCGTTGGCGCGAAGTCCGCCGGACGGAAGATCTTCGGACTGGCGACGTTGCACGTCCGCTTCCGCTGACCCTGGCAAAAGTACTTAGTTCGGGTAACGTTTATAGGATGAGTCTCGGTCCTTGGGGTGATCTCACAATTCTGGCCGCCGTCCTGGAAGTCGTCTTCGCCACGTGCGTCTTCGTGTACATCGGCCGGCTGGAGAAGCGCACCGCCCATCCCCTTGGCGAGAAGGTCGGCGCCCACAAAGCCGTGCTGGCCAAACTCCGCAAGCGTGAACCGTTGTCGCGGGACGAAGCCGATTACGCGGCCGAACTGATTGCCGACGCCCGATCACCGCTCGCGTACGCGATACCTGCGGCCTTGTTCACCATGGGATTCTTCTACGTGGTCGGCTGCCTCTTCGTGCTGCACATCGATGGCGGTCATCCGTCGTTCCGAACCTTCATCGGGGGCATCCCGATGCTGACCTCCATGAACATGGCCGCTCAGCTGCGCAGGGTCGCGCGCTTGAAGCGGAACCTGCCGCAGCAGGCCGCCGAGCTCGTCGCGGCGTTGGAGCCCGAGCGGTCCGACCAGCTCGCCGCAGCGACTTCGCGGTGAGACTGCGCGGAGGGCTGTGGATCGCTGGACATCACGACCCTGGACGCAGTCTCACCGCCATCCAACTCACCCCGGCCCGCTAGCGCACCGGGTCGCCGTCCTCCCATAGCGGCAGCTGACCAGCCGATTGGCGAGGTTCCTGTCGCTGACGAAGTGGACGGGCACGCACGTTCAGGGGCCACCAGAACCAGCGGCCGATCAGCGCTGCGAAGGCCGGAGTCATGAACGACCGCACGATCAGCGTGTCGAACAGCAGACCCAGAGCGATCGTCGTGCCGATCTGACCGAGAATCCGCAAGTCGGCGAACACGAACGACGCCATCGTGGCCGCAAAGACCAGACCCGCCGCCGTCACCACCGCGCCGGAGCCGGCCATCGCCCGAATGATGCCGGTGTTCAAGCCTGCGCCAATCTCCTCCTTGAACCGGGAGATCAACAACAGGTTGTAGTCCGACCCCACCGCCAACAGCAAGATGACGGCCAGCGCCAGCACGATCCAATACAAGTCGATGCCGAGCATGTCCTGCCAAATCAGCACGGACAGACCGAAGGAGGCGCCCAATGAGAGCGCCACGGTCCCCACGATGACGAGCGCCGCGACGATGCTCCGAGTAATGAACATCATGACCAACAGAATCAGGCTGAGCGCCGCGATCCCGGCGATCACGAGGTCGTACTTGGCGCCGTCCTGGATGTCCTTGTACGTGGCGGCAGTGCCGGCGATGTAGACCTTCGAGCCGGCAAGGGGTGTGCCCTTGACGGCCTCCTGCGCGGCGTGCCGGATGGCGTCGATGTGTGAAATGCCCTCTGGCGTAGCAGGATCGCCGTCGTGGGTGATGATCATGCGGGCGGCCTTGCCGTCCGGCGAGAGGAACAGCTTCAACCCGCGTTGGAACTCGGGGTTGGTGAACGCTTCCGGCGGTAGATAGAACGAGTCGTCAGTCTTCGACGCGTCGTACGCCTGACCGAGGGCGGTGGAGTTCTGTAGCGCCGCCGCGGTCTGGTCGTTGATGCCCGACGTGGTCGCGTAGTTCGTCAGCGTCAGATCGCGGTTGGTCTGCTGGGTGGCGATCTGCGGCGGAATTAGTGCGAGTAGCTTCGGCTGCAGCGCGTCCAGCTTGGCGATGCTGCCCGCGACGTCGGCCAGTTGATCGGTCAGCTCATCGATGCCGTCGAGGGCGTCGAAGAGTGACCGCAGCGCCCAGCAGACGGGGATGTCGAAACAGTGTGGCTCCCAATAGAAGTAATTGCGCAGCGGGCGGAAGAAGTCGTCGAAGTTGGCGATCTTGTCGCGCAGATCCTGCGCCGTGGCGACGGTGCCCTGGAATGCCTTGGTCTGCTCGTCGGTGACGGCGCTGGATTGTTGTTGCAGCGAATACTGTTGCCGCAGAACGTCGATCGAGTTGTTGATCACGTCCACCTGCTTGAGCAGGTCCGCACCGCGGGCCTGCTGGAAGGGCAGGTTGTTGAGCTGGGAGGCACTGCCCGCGCTGATCTGGAATGGTATCGACGTGTGGTCCAAGGGGGTGCCCAGCGGACGCGTGATCGACTGCACCTGAGCGATGCCGTCGGTGTGGAAGACCGCCTTGGCGACGCGCTCCAGCAGGATCATGTCGGTGGGATTGCGCAGGTCGTGGTCGGTTTCGATCATCAACAGCTCGGGGTTCAGGCGCGCTTGCGAGAAGTGGCGCTCGGCGGCGGTATAGCCGACGTTGGCTGGCGCACTGGCGGGCATGTAGGGCCGGGCGTCGTAACTCGTCTTGTATGCCGGCAGTGCCAGCAGTCCGATGAGGGCGACGGCAATCGTCGCCACCAGGATGGGCCCTGGCCAGCGGACGATCGCCGTGCCGATGCGCCGCCAGCCCTGGGTGCGCATCGGCCGGCCCGGTTCGAACAGACCGAAGTGGCGGCCGATGACCAGCAGGGCGGGCGCCAGGGTCAAGGCGGCTATCACGGCGACGAGGACGCCGATTCCTGCGGGCACGCCCAGGCTCTGGAAGTACGGGAGCCGGGTGAAGGTCAGGCAGAGCACCGCGCCGGCAATCGTCAAACCCGAGCCAAGGATGATGTGCGCGGTCCCGTGGTACATCGTGTTGAACGCCGAGACCCGGTCTTGCCCCGTATAGCGCGCCTCGTGGAATCGGCCGAGCAGGAAGATCGCATAGTCGGTTCCGGCCGCGATGACGAGCAACGTCAGCAGATTGGTCGAATACGTTGACAGCTCGATGATCCCGGCATTCGCGAGGACGGCGACGACGCCGCGGGACGCCGTCAGCTCGATCATCACCGTGAAGAGCACGAGGAACACCGTGGTGAGACGACGGTAGAGCCAGAACAGCATCACGGCGATCACGCCGAGGGTGATCAGGGTGGTCTTCAACGTGCCGTGCCTGCCGACCTCGAACTGATCGGTGACCAGCGGGGCGGCTCCGGTGACGTACGCCCTGATTCCCGGCGGCGGCGGGGTGTGGTCGACGATGTCGCGCACCGAATCGACGGACTCGTTCGCCAACGACTCGCCCTGGTTGCCTGCGAGGTACAGCTGCACCAGTGCCGACTTGCCGTCGGAGCTCTGCGAGCCGGCCGCGGTCAGTGGATCGCCCCAGAAGTCCTGGATGTGCTGGACGTGCTTGGTGTCCTTGGCGAGCTTCTGCACGAGGCCGTCGTAGTAGTGGTGCGCGTCGGCGCCGAGCGGCTGATCGCCTTCGAGGACGATCATCGCCGAACTATCGGAATCGAACTCGTCGAAAACCTTTCCGATGCGCTTGGCGGCCTGCAACGACGGCGAATCCTGGGGGCTCAGCGACACGTTGTGCGATTCGGCGACGGTCTCCAATTGGGGCACGAAGACGTTCGTCACCACCGCAAGGCCCAGCCAGAACAGGGCGATGAGCACTGAATACCGTCGGATCAGGTCCGGAATCCGTTGCATGTTCATCCCGACTTGTCCAGGCAGAACGTGTAGGCGTTCAACGTGTTGGCAGACCTCTCGTCCTTGACCGCGTCGTCGATCTTGATTCGGCAGCCGATCGATTCACTGTCGCCTTGGGCGGCGACGTTGACGAAGACTGCCGGTTGAGTGGTGGTGGTGTCGTAGGCCCAGGGCAGCGTGACGGCGTCGGCGCGTTGCGGTTGGGCGTTGATGTCCAGGTAGGTGATGGTTGCCACCGTTCCCGGCGGGCCGAAGACCTCCATGACCACGTGCTTGGGGTTGAACGGGACGATGTCGCTGTCGGTGCCGCTGGCTGTGGACGTGACGTCGTGCGAGGCGAAGATGCCGTGCAGCCGATATACGGCGAATCCTGCGACGGCGACCACCAGGACCGCCACGAAGACCATCCAGCGTTGGCTCAGTCGGCGTCCGAATGAAACCCGCTGCATCCGTGACCCTTTCACGAGCGACGACAGGCTCGGCCGTCGGCATTTCCTGTAGCAAAGCTAATCAACTGGCTTGACGGTACGACACCGGACCGGACTCCACAACACCGGACGGGATGCGTCGCGCAAACGTACGTGCTTCACAGCGAGTTCCGAGCCCAATCCTCTGGCGGGGCGGTCTACTCGAGGTCTACGGGCGCAGCGTGAGGAGAAGTCGGACGAGTTCGGCTTGGCGGTGTGTGCCGGTCTTGTCGAAGACGTGTTGCAGATGCTTGCGGACGGTCGTGATGGAGACCGACAACCCACTGGAGACTTCCTTGAGGTCAGCACCCCGCGCGATGCGCAACGCGACGTCGGCCTCGGTCGCGGTAAGGCCGTACAGGCGCCTCAGGAGCGTGGCCGCGGGTTCGGGTTCCTGGTCCGGATCTACGATCAACACCAATGCCCTTGGCTCACGGGTCATCTCGTTTGGACCGCGGTGGAGCGGCAGGACGTGAACGACGTAGGGTTGCTTGCCCGAGGGGCGCTCGCAGATGAACGATTGGCCGCTTCGAATCGTGTCCCCTTCGCGTGTGACCGCGGCGTGCAGCGCGCGCTGCAACTTGTGGTCGGCGGTGGCGCTCTCCGCCGCAAGGCGCGCGGACCACATCTTGAAGCCGTCTTCGGCGCGGACGATGCGCTCCGCTGAGGTATTGAGGTTGATCACCCGCCAGTTCGGTCCGACGATGATGATCCCGTGCCGGACCGCCTCGAGGGCTGCGGCGAGATCAGCGGTGTTCTGGGCGAACGCCTTGAGCTCTTTGTGCATGCGCATGGCTTGTTGCAGGTGTGGCACCAGGCCACTCACCAACTTCACGCGATCAGGCGTGTCGAACGGCTCGGACCGTTTCGGCGCCGCCACGATGAGACAGGTCGGCTTCGGGTCGCTGTCGAGGCGGACGAATAGCCCGTCGTCGATCTCGAGGGGTCGCAACCAGTCTTCGTAGAACTCCGACTTCCGGACGAGGGGCATCAACTCCGAGCCGGTCCGCACCGCGCCGGCCGGGCCGCGCTCGACGGCCGCGAGCACCCGATCCAGGCGGTAGTAGTGCTCCGCGTAGCTTTGGGCAGCTCCTTCGGGGAGGGTCGAGTTGTCGAGGGACCAGGTCGCGCCGTCGGTCATCAACAGCCCGCCGACGATCCCACCGAGCGTTCGGTGAATATCGCGCAAGGCGTCCTGCCAGGGCTGTGAAGCCACTGGCGCTGCATAGATGGCGGCTACGAGGCGCGAGAATTCCTCGAACGCAACCATCGTTCGGTCCCCGACTCGCGGACTTGCGCCTGCATGACCCGCTTCCTCCCCTGAGGTTGCTGTCAACGGTAGCCGATCTCCTCTATTCGGATGACGCATCGTGCGATCAACGGTGTTTTCCTACGCAGAGGGGGTCACGGGGGAGAGTGAAATGTCTGTACTACACATTCCACGCGCACGAGCCGACGGCACGCGGAAGGACGCTGAGCCAGCACGGACGCTGCCCATCATCACCGAACAAGAGGTCTTGCTCGGCACCTCGGCAGCAAAGTCATTTCGCCACGCACCGACGCGGGGATGGGGCGACGCCGCCGTCGCCATCGTGGTCGCACTCCGTCGCGCGTTCGTGTCGGCAACGGCCAGACCACAGCCCATGCGACGGGACTGCCCGTCACGTCTCGTCTACTTCGAGGGGGCCCGTATGTCGCGCGAAATGGACCGCTTGTGAACGCCTTTGGCCGGGGCCGAGGAGGAACTCGATGACCGCCACCATTGAGCGTTCGGGCTGCCCGAACGTCTTCGACGCAGGATTGCCTTCAATCGACTACGAACACGTCGAGAGCCCCGACGAGGCCCACGACATCATCCGCCAGGCCCGAATGCATGCGCCGATCGCGCTCGGGCCGCATGGCCCCGAGCTGCTCAGCTACGAACTGGTGCGGGCCGTCCTGCGCGACGCCCGATTCCAAGTTCCCCGAGGGATGTTCCTTGCCGCCCAGGGCATCACGTCGGGCCCGCTGTGGGACCGCGTCGCCAGGAACCTCATCGTCCTCGACGGCGACGAGCACCACCGGCTGCGCCGTCTGATCTCCAAGGCCTTCACGCCCCGCGCGACCGCGCGCCTGGCTGACACGATCAGCGACGTCATCACGAAACTCGTTGACCGTCATGCTGCTGACGGACGCTGCGAGGTGGTCACCGACATCGCACGGCAGTACCCCGTCCCGATCATCTGCGCGCTGCTCGGCGCGCCACCCGAGGACTGGGAACTGTTCTCCGACTGGACCGATGACATCTTCAAGGTCTTCAGCTGGAACGCCGCCGACGAGATACCAGCGATCCTGGCCGCGTGGGACGAGCTGGACGCCTACATCGACGACATGGTCGCCCGCCGCCGCGATGCATTGACCGATGACTTGCTCTCCGAGCTCATCCGCGCCGAAGACGACGGCGACCGCCTCAGTGCCGACGAGCTACGCGACCTCGTCGCCGGTCTGCTGATGGCGGGCACCGACACCACCCGAAACCAGCTCGCAGCCTCGGTGCACGTGCTGTGCGATCACCCCGATCAGTGGGCGCTGCTAGGCCTGCATCCCGAGTTGGCGACCAATGCGGTCGAGGAGACATTGCGCCACTCCCCCATCGCCTTTGGCATCCTGCGCACCGCCGGCGAAGACGTCGAACTCGCCGGGGTCACCATTCCCGCCGGAACACAGCTCATCGTGACCACCGGAGCGGCCAACCGCGATCCGGCGGTCTTCCGCGACCCCGACCGGCTCGAGATCACTCGCGACGGTCCCCCAGCGATGCAAACGTTCGGCGGCGGCTTGCACTACTGCCTTGGCGCGCACCTCGCACGGCTTGAGCTCACTGAAGCCTTGACCGTCATGGCACGGCGAATGCCCAACGCACGCCGCACGGGGCCAGCCCCGTGGAAGCCACTCAGCGGCCTGAGCGGACCGGCGACCTTGCCCATTGAATTCGATGCCGGACACTGAGCGCGGCTGGTGGCAGCAGTGTCCCGGTCATGCGGCGCCCTCGGTGAGTAGCGATGGTTTGGTGCCGGTTGCCCGCCATACGGTGCCCCGGCGTTCGTGCTCGAACAGTTGGCCGACGGTGTGGGCCACTTGGGGACCCAAGTCGCGTTCCAATAGGTACAGACCCAAGTCGAGGCCCGAGCTCACACCGGCCGCCGTGATCAAGTCGCCGTCGTCGACCAGGCGTGCGTCGATGGCGTTGACTCCCGTTTCGGCGAGCATCGCAAGGCCCGGTCCGAAGTGGTTGGTGGTCGCCGGGCGCCCCTTGATGAGGCCTGCCATGGCCAGCAGCATCGACCCGCCGCATACCGTGGTGACGGTGACTCCGCGTCGATCCAGGGCCTCGGCCACCAAGCCGGTAAGCGCCGACTCGGCCGCACGTTGCAGATACAACACGATGCTGTCCTCGGCGGGTTCGTCACCGTCGGGCAGACTGCCCGCCGCCCCGGGTACGACGATGACGTCGGCACGGTTCGGGTCCAGCGCAGCCGAAGCCGACAGCTTGATCGCGTTGAACCCGCTTCGCACCTCCCGCGGCCCCTCTGCCGAAACCAGCTCGGCCTCAACCCTTCCGCCACTGAGAATCCCGCCGGCAGACAGCACTTCGAAGGGGATGAGCGCGTCGAGTGGATCGAACCCGTCGTACAAGACGATCTGTGCCAGCATTCTCGTCCTTTCCTCTGAGACGGCTCCAAACGTATTGCCGTTATTCATCGGTGGCGAGTAGCTCGATTGCCGCGCAGCGACGGATTATTGCCACCCCTACAACGTGGGGGCTCACACCTCCTGCCGACTTCATCTGTTGGACAACGGGTTCGACCGGCAGGTTCTTACTGCGCATTCACTGCCGTGCAGCGCCGGTCGTGGCCCTGATCATGAGTTCTGGACGCAACACGACCTCGCGAGGTTCTGCCGGCGTTCCTTCGATTCGGGCAACCGCACGCTCGATGGCCAACCGAGACATTTCCTCAGTGTCCTGCGCGACGGTGGTGAGCCGGGTGTGCGGAAGCTTCGACAACGCGCTGTTGTCCCACCCGATCACTGAAACATCTTGAGGCACGCGATATCCCGCGTGTACCAGCGATTCGACCACTGCGACGGCCATCTCGTCGTTGAAGGCGATCACTGCCGTTGGCAGAACCGGATCGTCGAGAAGGGCGCGCGCAGCGAAGTAGCCTTCCATCTGGGTTTCTCCACCCGAGATGACGTGGATCTCGGCTTGACAGCCGATCGCAGTCATGGCGGCCACGTAGCCTGCTCTGCGCGCGCGAGCAACTTCCCCGTGCCCGCCGTCGATGTGCACGATGCGCCGGTGCCCCCGTTCCGCGAGGTAGGTGACCGCCTGCGCCATCCCCACGTGGTCGTCGGTTCGGACGACGTCGACAGCCGGATCATCGACGCTCCAGCCGATGGCCACCACGGGGAGCTTGCCTGCGAGCACCGGTGCCGGGTTCGGAGGGTCGACCATGATCACCGCGTCCGGGCGAAAACCCTGCAACGTCTCGACCGCACGAATCTCGTCCCTGCTCTTCGTGACTGCACTCAGAATCAATTCGTAGCCATGCCGAGCAGCGGCGACATACAGCCCGTCGAGCAGCAGGGTGTTGAATTGGAAGTTCAAGCCGATCATGCCGAAGACGGTTCCAATGTGCCGCGACCGACCACGTGCCAGCATTCTTGCGCGCATGTCGGGCTTGTAGCCGAGTGCGTCGGCCGCTTCCAGTACCCGTTTGCGCGTCTCGGGGCTCGCGCCTGGTGCATTGCGGATGACTATCGACACCAACGCGCGCGACACGCCCGCTTGCGCGGCAACGTCTTCCAGCGTTACGCGTTTCACGTTGTGGCCATCGCCGCTCGCTGAAATCAGCCGACTCCATCCTGATGTGTCGCGTCGCCGATGACACGTTGCCATTACGGAAGCGATCGCCGTCATCCTAGCGCGCTCTAGCGCTGCGTTCCTCGAGGTGGGCCGCGGTGCACGCCCGTCGTTGATTAGCGCGCTCTAAGCCGTTCGCGTCTTCCCGCCACAGCTGAACACCGTGGGTTAGTTCTTGAACGGTCGCCGATCGGCACCCCTCCCCCATCTTGGGATCTGCTGATAACCGCAGGTCACGCGGCTTACAGGCCGTCGTAGCGTGCCGGAACCCCTGGCACCACCATGGCGCAGCGGCCTTCAGGTGAAACCCGCCATTGACACACCAACAAAGCTCCATTTAGCCTCTAACTAGAGCCCTCTAGTCAGTCCAGTCAATGGGGCGGATGCGCGAGACCCCCGCAGAGACCAGAAACGGAGAAGAGAGCGATGAACTCCGATCGATTGACCGCGTATGACTTGATCGGACCGGAAGGAGAGCGAGCGCTGCGGGATGGCATCGCCGGCGGGACGTGGTTCCGCAGTTCGATTCCGCGCAAGCGCCTGAAGGAACTGATGCGCCGCGAAGACCGCCACGCCACCAAGAACACGGCGCTTTGGCTCGGGTCACTGGCGGCGACCGGCACTGCCGGCGCATTGGCCTGGAGCAGCGGTTACCACTTGGCCGCGCTACCCGCGTTCGCAGCCTATGGGCTCCTGTACGGGACGGCCTCCGATTCACGCTGGCACGAGGCGGGACACGGCACGTTCTTCGCAACACGCTGGAAGAACGAAGCGGTGTACCAGATCGCGTCCTTCATGCGCATGCTCTCACCGACCAAGGAGCGTTGGAGCCACACGCGTCATCACACCGACACCCTGGTCGTCGGCCGCGATCCCGAGATCGACGTGATGCGGCCGGCCCGACTCGCCAGAATCCTCGCCAACACGATTCGGCTCATCGACGTGCCGCAGTCGTTGGCCGCGATGATCCTGCACTCGTTCGGTCGGCTCACCGACGAGGAAAAGACCTACATCCCCGATCAGGAACAACCGAAGGTGGTTCGCACTGCGCGCATCCACCTGTCCATATACGTCGCGACCGCCGCCGCATGCGTGGCCACCGGCTCAATCGTGCCCGCGTTGTTGATCGGCTTGCCCACCGCCTACGGCGCACCGATGCTCACCGTCTTTTCACTCACTCAACACGCCGGACTGGGTGAGAACGTGCTCGATCACCGGCTGAACACCCGCACGGTGTACCTGTGCCGATTCAACCGATTCCTGTACTGCAACATGAATTACCACATCGAACATCACATGTTCCCGATGGTGCCGTCGCATCGGCTGGCCGAATTGCACGACGAGGTCAAGCAGGACTGTCCGCCGCCCTATCGCTCGTTGTGGGCCGCCTACCGGGAAATCATTCCGGCCATCGCGCGTCAGCTCAAGGACCAGACGTACTACATCCGTCGGGAACTGCCGGAAGGCGCAGCGCCGTACCACATCCCGGTTCCTGCCGCCGACGGCCGCGCCATCTCGGTGGGCCGCGACGGCGCTCAGATCACGGTTGCCTGACGGCTACCGGCCACCGACATCTCGAAGGGACTGCCGGCCATGACACAGTGGATCGCTGCATGCAAGACCGAGGACATCGAAGCCGAGGACGTGGTTCCGTTCGAACACGACGGCGTCCACTACGCGGTTTACCGCTCACCCGACGACGAATTCTTCGCCACCGACGGCTTTTGCACCCATGAGCGTGAACTGCTCTGCGACGGGTTGGTCATGGGAACGGTGATCGAATGTCCCAAGCACAACGGACGTTTCGACTACACCTCCGGCTCCGCGCTCGGCGCGCCGGTGATCGACAAGTTGCGCACCTATCCCGTCAAGGTGGAGGACTCATGCGTGTACATCGGGCTGGGTTGACGTGACCCAATCGGCGATGGTCATCGTTGGCGCCGGTGAGTGCGGCACCAGGGCAGCCGCAGCGCTGCGTGCGGCGGGGTGGTCGGGCCCCGTCGAGCTCATCGGCGCGGAACCTCATGTGCCGTACGAGCGCCCGCCGCTGTCGAAGGCAGGGCTGATCGGGCCCGGCGATCCCGGCCCGGTCACCGTGCACGACGAGGCGTCGCTAAGCGCGGTCGGCGTGCGCTACCGTGCCGGAGTCGAGGTCGTCGACATCGACCGTGACCGTCGGGCCGTCTTGCTCGACGACGGCGCGTGGATCCACTACCAGGCCTTGTTGCTGGCGACGGGCGCCAACGCACGCCAACTGCCGTCCGCGGCGGGCGTGCGGCGGGCCCGGATCCTGCGCACCTGTGACGATGCACGCCAATTGCGCGCCGATCTGCGCGGCGCTCGCTCGGTGACCGTCGTCGGCGCCGGCCTCATCGGACTCGAAGTTGCCGCCGCCGCAGCGACATTGGGCGCCAAGGTCACGGTGCTCGAAGCAACCGACCAGATCCTCGGCCGCGCGGTGCCTGCCGAGGTGGCAGGTGTCATCCACGACCGCCACCAATCCGCGGGAGTAGACGTACGCTGCGGCGTCAGCGTGACCACCATGAGCGAGACTGCGTCGGGGGTCACCGTCGACACGTCCGACGGGCGCACCTTCGAAGCCGACGTCGTCGTCATCGGCATTGGAGCGACTCCCAACGTCGCACTGGCTGAGAAGGCCGGTCTCGACGTCGACAATGGGATCAGCGTCGACCGCGAACTCAGGACCAACGATCCGCACATCTTCGCTGCCGGCGATTGCTGCTCATTTCCGCATCGGCTCTACCGCGACAGGCGCATTCGCGTCGAATCATGGCGCAACGCAAGCACACAGGGCGAACTGGTGGCCGAGAACATGTGCGGAGCCCATCGTGAGTATGCCGCCGCGCCTTGGTTCTGGTCCGATCAGTACGACTTGACCCTGCAAGTCGTAGGCCTGCCCGATGAAGCCGAGACGGTGGTGCGCCGACAGCGACAAGATGGCGTCGTCATCAGCTTCGGCGTAGACGGAGCTCACCGGCTCGTGTCCGCCGCAGCAGTGGGGACGGGCAATGCCGTTGCGCGCGATATTCGTCTGGCCGAAATGGCCATCAACATGGGGGCTCTGACCGATGCGGCCATGTTGGCCGATCCCGGCGCCAGCCTCAAGCTATTGCTCGGCCGGGCCTGACGCTCGGCCTACATCACCACCACCGAACGCAGGACGTCGCCGGCGCGCATCGTTTCGAATGCGGTTTCGATCTGGTCGATCTTGATTCTCTCCGTGACGAATTGGTCGAGCGGCAACCTGCCCTGTCGATACAGGTCGACGATCGCCGGAAAGTCGCGTTCGGGTAGGCAATCGCCGTACCACGAAGACTTCAGTGAGCCGCCGCGGGAGAAGAAGTCGAGCAGCGGCATGTCGAGGCGCATATCGGGGTTGGGAACGCCGACGAGTACGACGGTTCCTGCGAGGTCCCGCGCATAGAACGCTTGCTTCCAGGTCTCGGGCCGCCCGACCGCGTCGATGACGACGTCGGCGCCGAACCCGCCGGTGAGTGCGTGCACCGCTTCGACGACGTCGTCCTGGTCGGCGTTGACCGTGTGTGTGGCGCCGAGGCCGACAGCCCAGACGAGCTTCTTCGCGTCGCGATCCACCGCGATGATCTTCGACGCGCCAGCGAGGCGGGATCCGACGATGGCGGCGTTGCCGACGCCCCCGCATCCGATGACGGCCACTGAATCTCCACGGCCAACCGCGCCCGTATTCACGGCAGCGCCGAAGCCGGCCATGAGGCCGCAACCCAGCAACGCAACCACTGCGGGATCAACGCCAGGGTCTACCTTCGTGCACTGACCGGCGTGGACGAGGGTCTTGTCGGCGAATGCTCCGATGCCGAGCGCAGGGGTGAGTTCGGTTCCGTCGAGTAGTGACATCTTTCGTTGCGCGTTGAATGTGTCGAAGCACAGGTGGGCACGGCCACGCTTGCATGCGCGGCACCGGCCGCACACTGCGCGCCAGTTCAGGACGACGAAATCGCCGGGTGCGACGGTTTGGACGTTGGCGCCGGCGGTTTCGACGATTCCGGCGGCCTCGTGACCGAGGAGGAAGGGGAAGTCATTGGTGATGCCGCCCTGGCGGTAGCTGAGATCGGTGTGACAGACCCCGCAGGCGGCGATGGCGACGACGACGTCTTCGGGGCCTGGGTCGGGGATGACGATGTCGGTGAGTTCGACTGGCGCGTCCTTGGATCGGGCGATCACGCCGCGGACTTGCTGTGGCATGGGGCTGTCCTTCGTTCGTAGGGATGGATGTTCGTCACGTGGGTGCGCAGAACCGGTCCAGGACGTTGGCGACGACCCGCTCGACCATCGGGCTCTCGCTGCGATAGCCCATGGGGCCATTCGGTGGATCCGCCGCAGAGCACTTCACCGCGGCCCTTCTGCATCGAGGTGATGACGGCCGCGCCGCCGCTCAGCGCCGCAAGGCTTTCGGGCGAGTCGGAGCCATACAGCGCGTTCGCCACCATTCGCAGGTCGTTGTCGCCGATCTCGAGAAACGCACCGGGCTGGCGATGATCCTCCTCGGCCATGCGGCCGGGCGTCAGTGCGAGGATCTGCAGTCCGTCGGGCGCGCCGTCCTCACCGGTCGGTTCGGGCAGTCCGCGTCGGAAGGTGTAGTCGACGCCGTCGGCCTCGTATCCGACGAGTGGGATAGTCGCACCCAACACATCGGCGTAGTACAGGTCGGTTCCCGCGAAGGCCCAGTGGTCGTTGCGGTACACGATGAATCCGCCAACGCCGCGTGGCGAGGCACCGCCCATCCGTGAGTAGGTGCCACGGCCACCGTTTGCGCCGAACGTGGTGACGGGAGGGTTGGCGATGGCGAGGCCTTCGAATGCGCCGGTGCGCAGGTTCACATCCGCTGCGCGCGCGAACGGGTCTGCGTCAGGCGCGTACTTGTAACAGACCTGGACGTCGGAGTCTTCAAGCCGAATCTGCCAGAGGATGTTGCCGGCGAAGCGCGCGTAGCGCCCGCCGTCTTCGATGAACCGATCGAGAACATTGCGGCCGCGCGCAGTCCAGTACTCATCGTGCCCGACCGTGACGACGCATCGATAGCCGTCGAGGCAGGCATCGTCCCTATCGAGATCCCATTGCGAAAGGTAGTCGATGACATAGCCGTTTCGCTCGGCCCACCGGGCGAATAGCGCGTCGAATCCAGCCCAGCCGGCACTACCACTCCAGTACGAGTAGCCATTGGCGATCGCCCACTCTCCCTGTTCGCGTCGAGGTGCCCAACCGATGGCAGGCGCCGCGGGCAGGGCGATTCGGGGTGCTCCGACGGGTAGGCGGATCAGCCCCCGGCCCCATGGTCGATCGAACGACAACCGTGGCGAGAAGCCCGCCACCTCCCCCGCGGCCGGAACAGTCGACGTCGGGTCGAGGCTGTAGGCGCAACCGCCGCCCCAGTCGTTATAGGCCTGCCAGGTGTAGGTGGCGACGACGAACGCGATGGCCGCGCGGCGGTTCTCACCAGCGCGGAGTACGAAGAATCCCTCTTGGGTTGCGGTGCCTCGATGATCGGAGGCGGTGAACTCGACGACGTATCCACCGGAGCGCCAGTCGTCGGGCACCGTGATCGTGTGGGCAACCGGCCATCGGCAACCGGAGGCGAAGGCATCGACCGGTGTTGGATGCATGGCGCCGCGCAGCTGAGCTCTTTGGTAGACGACCGAACGCTCGCCGCCGTCGCGGTAGATCGTCACGTCGAATGCATCGGCAGTGGTCGACACGTGCAACGTCAGATCGTCTCCCGGCCGATAGGAAGGCCGGCCGACGTATCCCCAGACTTCCAAGGGCGAATTGCTCTGCGCAGGCCGTTCGCCTCGGATCCACTGATACCAGTGCGGCCATTGTGGCCCGTCGCTGATACCGCGCAGTGGCACTGAAGGCGGTGGCATGGACAGACCTTCCTGCCTACGGTGGCTGAATCGGTTGTGCAAGAGCCGGTTAGGCCTTGGCGGCGCGGAGTTCGTGCGATAGGGCCTTCAGTTCGTCGCCGCCCGCCATCTCCTGAGTGAGGTGCTCCAGGCTGATGTCGTCGTAGGTGCAGTCCAGCTTCTGTCCGCCACGGTTGAGCAGCACGAAGTGATCGCCCACCATGTACGCATGATGTGGGTTGTGGGTGATGAACACGACGCCGAAGCCGGCCTCCTTGGCCGCGGTGACGTACTTCAGCACCACGCCGGATTGCTTGACGCCCAACGCCGCCGTCGGCTCGTCGAGGATAAGCACCCGCGCCCCGAAGAACACCGCCCGCGCGATGGCGACGCACTGACGCTGACCGCCCGACAAGGACTGGATCGGCACGTCGACGTCGGGTAGGTCGATGCCCATCTTGGCCAGTTCGGACAGGGTGGTGGCTCGCATCGCGTTGGCGTCCAACGAGAATGGGAACGACTTCTTCCGCAGCTCCTGGCCGAGGAAGAAGTTGCGCCACACCGGCATCAGCGGCACGACGGCGAGGTTCTGATACACCGTCGCGATGCCCTTGCCCAGCGCATCCTTCGGCGAACCGAACAACGCCGGCTCACCGTCGACCAGCAACTCACCATCGGTCTGCTGGTGCAGGCCGGAAATGATCTTGATCAGCGTGGACTTGCCTGCACCGTTGTCGCCGAGAATGCACGTAACCTCGCCCGCGTGGGACCGCATAGCGAAATCTCCTTCAGGGCAACGATGTTGCCGTAGGACTTGCTGACCTTCTTCAACTCGACCAGCGGCACCTTGCCACCGCGAAGTCGGCGTCGGCTCGGACCGGTCCACTGTGCGTCATGGCATCACCTTTTCGCGGCGTAGTTTCGGAAGGCGTTGTTGGCTATGACGGCGAACAGCAGCATCGCGCCCAGGAAGAACTTGAACCAGTCGGGATTCCAACCGGCATACACGATGCCCTGGTTGGCCATGCCGAAGATGAAGGCACCGATGGCCGCACCGATTGCGGTGCCGTATCCGCCGGTGAGCAGGCAGCCACCGATCACCGCGCCGATGATGTAGAGGAATTCGTTGCCGATTCCCTGGCCGGACTGCACGGTGTTGAACGAGAACAGCAGATGCATGCCGACGAACCAGGCGGAGAACCCGACGAACATGAACAGCCCGATCTTGACGGCCATGACGGGGACACCGACCGCGCGGGCGCTGTCCTGGTCGCCACCGACGGCGAAGATCCAGTTGCCGATCTTCGTCTTGAACAAGACGTAGGTCGCCACCACCGTGAACAACAGCCACCACAACACCGTGATGCGAATGCTCACGCCGCCAATGCTGAAGGACGAGGAGAACACCTTCTGCGCCGAATCCCACCCCGCCATGTCGGACACGCTCGGGGTGGCCACCTGACCCGGAGATCAGCTTGGTCACGGCCAAGTTGATGCCGGTCACCATCAAGAACGTGGACAGCGTGATCAAGAAACTGGGGATCTTCGTGCGCATCACCAAGTAGCCATTGAGGAAACCGACGCCCAGCGCGAGGATCAGTGCCAGCCCGGCCCGACCACAGACTCAGTCCCAGGTTGTAGGCCAGCATCGAGGCAGCCAGCGAACTAGCCGTACCGCTACCCCGGATGACAGGTCGAATTCACCGCCGATCATCAACAGCGCGACCGCACACGCCATGATCCCGATGGTCGAGCTCGCGTACAACACGGTCGCCAGCGCTTCGGGGCTGCGGAATGGCGGCGCGACGATCGCAAAGAAGACGAAGATTCCGATTGCCGCAATCATCGCGCCCATCTCGGGACGGACCAGCAGGCGCTGGGAACGATTGCGCCCCTTGACCCGCTCGTCGTCGATCAGCCGCGCCGCGACGCCACTCCAACCGCGGTCTGTGTGCTCATCCGAGTTCCCGCCTTGGCGTACTCGGCAATGGCGTCGATGTTCGACTTGTCGATGAACGACGGGCCGGTCAGCGTCGCCTGGCCACCACCGATCACGTTGCCGTTGTTCAGGTACAGCCACAGCGAGTCGACGGCCAGATAACCCTGTAGAAACGGCTGCCACGTCGATGGCCCATTGCACGTCACCGTTCTTGAGCCCATCGACGAGAGCGGCGTCGGTGCCGAAGGTCGCCACCTTTGCCTTGCTACCAGCGTTCTTGGCAGACTTCACCGCGGTCATCGCCATCGGGGCGCCTTGGGTCAAGATCAGGTCGATGCTGGGATCCTGTTCAGCTTCGCCGCCAAGGTTGCCTCCGAGGAGGGCATGTCCATGCCGTTCACGTTCAGGTTCTCGGTCGCCGGAAAGCGGTCTTTGGCTCCAGCGCAGCGATTTTCGAGGTCGACGTGGCCCTGTTCCTCGATCACGCAGATCGCCTTGGTCGCACCGTCGGCCTTCATCCGGTCACCGGCAGCCTGGCCTGCCATGTACTCGTCTTGGCCGAGAACTCCGTGGCCCCCATCGCCTTCCACTCGTCGAAGCCGGAGTTGAACGCGACCACGGGAATGCCCTTGTCCACGGCATTGCGCACCACGGCAGTCATTGCGTCGGGTTTGGCCAACGTCACGGCGATGCCCTGCACACCGCTATCGACAGCGTTCTGGACCAAGTTGGCCTGGTTCGGCGCCTCGGGGTCGTTGGAGTAGCGCAGCTCGATGTTGTCCTTCTTCGCCGCCGCCTCAGCGCCCTTGCGAATGAGATCCCAGAATGAGTCACCCGGCATCTCGTGCGTGATCATCGCGATGGTCACGCGTCGGGCGTCGACGGTGCCGCCACCCGCTTCGCCGCCGGCGTCTCCCGGTTTCCCTCCGGTGCTCGAACAGGCGGCCAGCAGCGTGGCCACCGTGGCAATCGCTGCAACGGCACCGATCCCGCGCCGGCTGCGATGGGCTGGTGTCGGGGAAAGGGTGTGTGTTTGTCTCATGACGTGTCGTCTTTCTGCGTTGGCCGGGAAGGGGGTGGTCGGGATGTCAGGCGTGATCGCCGTTGAACGTCGTGCTCGCGTCACCGGTATCCGTTGATCGAGCCCCCTTTTGGGAGATTGGCCTGGTTCACGGCGCCCCAACAACCGCGATACCGGCGGCCTCTGTTAGCTTGTGCGCCAATTCGAGAACTCGCGCGGCCTCCTCTGCGCTGGTTCCTTGCGGCGCTTCCCCGCCGACATGCCGCGCGAACGCCTCGGCTTGCGCCCTCAGGGCGAGTCAGCTGCGGTCGCTCTCCGCTGTCGGGTGACACCACGTCGAATCTTGTGTGGCCCCGGGAGCCAAAGAGCTGCACTGCCGACGACATCGCCGCCTCGATGAAACCGGCCGAGCGAAATGACGGTTCGACGTTCCGCCGGAAAGCAAGGCGAGCGCCTGAGCGCTGTCTACGTCGTTGTGAGCGCCCTGGTCTTCAGTGGTGGGAAAAATCTGGGCACGCAAGTCGACGAAGTCCTGACCGAGCAGCCACAAAGTCTGGTCGATCTCGTGGACACCCATGTCGATGTAGATTCCGCCACTGTCTGCCGGAATCGCGCTGTGCGGTGGCGCTTCATCCCATTGCGAGCACATCAGCAAGTGCGGGGTTCCGTACCTGCTCTCGGCGAGCTCGCGGCGCAGCGACACGAGGGCGGGCACGAATCGGCGCCAGTAACCAATCTGCAATGCCAGACCTTTGCCGGCGGCCAACCTGCCGAGCTCACGCGCCGTATCCGGTTGCAGACCGAACGGCTTCTCACACAGCACCGGCAGGCCAGCCGCGAGCGTATGGCGGGTCGCCTCGGTGTGCTGCGGTGTCGGAACCGCGATCAACACGCCGTCGAGTGCCGTCGCCGCGAACATTTCGTCCGCCGCTCGGATACACCGGTAAGCCCTGCTCCCGCAGCGCACAGCCGCAGCTTCGAATGGTTCGGTGACGCGCGACGATGCTACCTGTCGCGAGTCCTGCAGTGCCCGAAGGTGAGTGCGGCCCATGCGGCCGCCACCGATCAAACCCGAGCCGCAACGGATCGTGCTCACAGGCCGCGCTCCTTGAGGAACTCGCGATTGGCCCGCTGGTCAGCAGCGGCTTGCGCGAAGCGCTCGGCGGTCGTCGGGAAGATGTCCTGCTCGACGACCAGCCAACCCGCATAGTCGATCTCGTGTAGTGCTGCGAGGAACGCATCGACGTCCAAGTGCACCTTCACCGAGCCTCGGGAACACCTCATGCTCCCAGATGGCGTTCGTCGGCAGGCCCTCGTCGACGATGCTCTGAAAGCGCTCGAGGTCGGCGGACTTGAGATGGACGTGGTCGATTCGATCGCCCCACTTCTTCACGTACTCCACCGGATCGCCACCGCCTACCAGGAAGTGACCGGCGTCCATGCAGAGGCCGATGTCCGACAAATCGAGCATCTTGGCAACCTCATCTGGCGCTTCGATGAAGGTGCCCGTCTCGTTGTGGAACACCGGCTGGTAGCCACGCGTTCGGCACCGCTCGACAACGATGGCCATGCCCTTGGCGAATGCTGCCCATTGCTCGTCGCCGTACCGACTTGCCGGGTTGCGGATGCCCGACCCCGGGATTGTTGCGGCGCACGTCAGCGCCATCCCCGACGCCGAGATCAGCCAGTGTTGGGCGGGGGTCGGGGCCAAGGTTGAGTGCCTTGATCGAGTCGAAGATGTCGAGCATCGCGTCGAGCTCTGGAAGCGCCGCGTCCAGCGCGACCAAATCCGCGTATGGCAGTTCCAGGTAGGCGCCAGCCAGCCCTAGGCTTCGCTCGGCGAGCTTCGCGCCCAGCTCGTCGACGCTGCCCAGGTAGCCGACCGGCCCGAGGTCGATGCCGGCGTAACCGGCGGCCTGGACCTCGTCGAGAATGGCGTCACCATCGGGGACGTTCGGATCGATGCCGATCGTGACCTCGAACGCGCCGTAGCTCACTGGCGCGTTCGCGACGACGATCCCGCCGTGGTGTTTGCTCATAACTTCTCTCCTCTTTCCTTGGGGTACAGGCGCTTCCAGCCGGTACGTGGTCTGGGTTCTCCCGCCGTACGAGCAATTGCTTCGAGGCGTGGCGCACCGCCTCATCTCCGTCGCGACGTGACCGGGCTCACACGTTCCGATGTATGTCCGCACATTACGACAGTTTTCCATCAAGCGCATCCCCCGCCGGAAGATTTCGTCGCGAGATTGCCGCAGTCGCGGCGCGAGTTCTGGGTGGCGTTGCCCAACTGACACCACGGACGCGCGGCGGGCACCGAGCCCGACGCGCGAGCAAATGCCCAGTTAACAGCCGTAATCGCCGGTGCGGCCGTGTGCTCAGACAGTGGATCGGCAGCCGCAGCCCCGACCGACTCCGTCATTATGGGATCGTGACCTGGATCACATCCGAGCCGTTTAGGATGTAAGTATCTTATGACAATATTGGCAGGCACATCATTACCTCTTGGCACCTGAGGTAACGTTCGCCTACCCGCATGTAGCAAGGAGAGACGCGTGCCGTTGGCGGTGGAGCTCGACAGGTCGAGCCCTGTCCCCCTCTACCATCAGCTGGCGCAGGCGATCGAAGCTGCCATCCGCAACGGTGAATGCGCGCCGGGCGAGCGTTTCGAGAACGAGCTCGCGATGGGGAGACGCCTGACCCTATCGAGGCCGACCGTCCGCCGAGCGGTTCAGGAAGTCGTCGACAAGGGCTTACTCGTCCGCAGACGCGGGGTGGGGACCTTGGTGGCAGCCAATCCCGAGCATCAACGCGCCGAACGCCGCCAGTCGCGGCTCATCGGAACCATGTTCGGCATGGTAAGCGGGAACATCCAGTTCAACATGCAAGTGCTCGACGGCCTCTACGCCGCAGCGACATCCCGCGGCTACGAGCTGGTTCTCAGCGCCATCACCGAAAGCCGCGATGAGGTTCGCGCCGTGGAAGCACTGCAAGCGTTTCGTCCCGATGCGGCGATAATGCTTGATCCTCCAACCCCTTCACCCGCCCTTGCCGGCAAGCTGCCCATGGTGGCGATCGGCTGGAGCGTCGACGACGAAGCAGTCGACGTCGTGCGTACCGACGACCTCGTCGGGATGAAACAGGCAGTCAGCCACCTCGTGGAACGAGGACATCGGCGCATCGTGCACATCGACGGCGGCGAAGGAGAGGTATCGCGCGCCCGCCGAGCCGCGTACGTTGCGGCCATGACTGAAGCCGGTCACCAGTCCGATGTAAGACTGATCTCCGGAGGCGAAACTCAGATGGACGGGTATTTCGCGGCCCGTGCCCTTCTCGACGATCCGGTGCTCCCAACCGCGGTGATCGCCTTCAACGATGAACTGGCCGTGTCCATAGTCGAGTCGTTAGTGCACGCGGGATACCGTGTGCCTCACGATGTTTCGGTTATCGGTTGGGACAACAGCGCCTTGTCCAAACTTCCCCACACTCGACTGACCACGGTAGCGCAGGACACCAAGGCCATATCGGAGCTGGCGATAGACCGTGCGATTGCCCGGATTGAGGGGGCATCCGCTGGACCGCGCGAGATCGTGTTGCGGCCTGAACTGATGATCAGAGCAACGACCGGCACGGCGAGGGACTAGATGGCCCCGGGCGTACCGGGAGGGCTCATCGAGCCGTCGACGTTAGGCACCATCGCCGGGGCCGGTATCCCGCCTTCGGCCGCGTTGTCTCCCGGTATCCCATCGTCCGGCGGGTTTTCGAACAGGCCGCCAGCACAGGCCGGGTGCCGCCACCCCAACCACTCGCACGCCGGATCATCCTGGGCGATGGTAGTAGTTGTCGGAACGGTCAGACCCGTCACTGCCATTCCCGTAATCAGTGCCGCCGCAGCCGTTCTGGCCAGTCTGGCGCGCGCTCCCGAAGTCATCACCGCACGATTATCGCCGTCCCGACGGCCGTGGGGGCTGATTCCGTTCTTTGCCGCGGGCGTCAAAATGGCGTCAGCTCAATGGGGTTTCGACGATGGCGTCGAACACCGCCTCCAGCAGCTCGGCGAGGTGATCGGTGTTGGCCTGGTTGAGCGGACGAGTTTCGACAACGCGCCGCATCAGCAGCACCCCGCTGATCACCGATAGTACGACGTCGCGGCGGAGCTGTCGGCCCGGCTCGGGAAGCTGTCTCGCCAGTCGTTTCCCGACGTGACGTTCGATGGCGTCGCGGACGATCTCGGCGGCGCTCGGGTTCGATGCCGACCGCAGCATGATCAGAAACGGTGCCAAGTCGTCGGCGTCCGGACCGGAGCGGGCAACCAATGCCGTGGCGGCATCCCGAGCGATCGCCTGCGGGTTCTCGGCGATGAACACCGCCGGCGCGAAGGATGTCTCGACTGCCTCGGCGAACAATTGCTCCTTGGATCCGAAGTACCTGTTCACCAGCATGGCGGTGACGCCCGCATCTCCGGCGATCTCGCGTACGCCGACGCCGTCGTAGCCAGCGCGCGCGAAGTTGCGGATGGCCGAGGTCAGGATCGCCTCCCGGGTGGCGGCGGCATTTCGCGGTCGGGGCTGGCCAGAAGGCATGGCCCCACGTTAGGGAATAGATCCCGTCAAGTCTACGTCTGTATATTTGTTGCAAGTCTACGGCTGTAGATAAGAGAGTTAGGAACGATCATGAACAACCCTTCGCGAGTCTTTCTCGTCTCCGGCGCCTCCCGCGGACTCGGGCGAGCCATCACCGAGGCCGCGCTGGACGCCGGCCACCGCGTGGTCGCCGGCGTCCGCTCCACCTCGGCGTTGAACGACCTTGCAGCCGAGTACCCCGATCGCCTCGCCGTCGTCGAGCTCGACGTCACCAACGACGAGCAGGTCCGGGCAGCAATTACCGCCGCAGTCAACCGGTTTGGCAAGCTCGACGTACTGGTCAACAACGCCGGCTACGCCAACATGGCGCCGATCGAGGACGTCGACTTCGACGACTTTCAGACCCAGGTCGACACCAACTTCTTCGGGGTGGTGCGCCTGACCCGTGCCGCACTGCCGATCATGCGCACCCAACGCGGCGGACGCATCGTCCAGATCTCCTCGGTGGGCGGCCGGGTGGTACGGGCGGGCCTGTCGGCCTACCAGTCGTCGAAGTGGGCCGTCACCGGATTCTCCGCCGTCCTCGCCAAGGAGGTCGCGCCGCTCGGGATCAAGGTCACCGTCCTGGAACCCGGCGGCATGCGCACCGACTGGGCGGGTTCCTCCATGCGCATCGATCCCGTCCGCGACGAGTACGCCTCCACGGTGGGGGCCGCCGCCGCGATGAGCAGCCCCGAGAGCATCGGCGCCAGCGACCCGGCCAAGGTCGCGACGCTGCTGCTCGACATCGTCGACATGGCCGAGCCACCCACCCGACTGCTCGTCGGTCCGGATGCCTACCGCTACGCCACCGCTGCCGGACGGGACTTGCTGGCGAACGACGAAAAGTGGGAAGCGCTAAGCCTTTCCACTGCTGCGGACGACGCCACCGCGGATCAACTCGATCCGCTCGGATCCGTCAACCGCTAGACCTCACAGGAGTAATTCTCATGCTGGCAAGAGTCACACTGGGCCACTCCGACCTGTCGGTGCACCCAATTGGGTTGGGGTGCATGGGCATGTCGCAGTCCTACGGAGTCAGCCGACGACGACGTTTCCATTGCGACGATTCAGGCAGCGCTCGACCTCGGCGTGGACTTCCTCGATACCTCCGACGTCTACGGTGCCTCCGACATCACCTGGGGCGTACCGATTCGCGGGTTCGGCCACAACGAGGAACTGATCGGCCGCGCGATTGCGGGACGGCGCGACGACGTCGTGCTGGCCACCAAGTTCGCGGCGAAGATCAACCCCGATCACGATGGCATCGCCATCGACGGCCGGCCCGAATACGTCAGGGCGGCTTGCGAAGCGAGCCTGCAACGGTTGGGTACCGACGTCATCGACCTGTACTACTACCACCGTCTCGACCCGTCGGTTCCGATCGAGGACACCGTCGGCGCGATGCGCGAACTGGTCGAGGAAGGCAAGGTCCGCGCCCTCGGGCTCAGCGAGGTGGGCCCAGCCCTGATCCGCCGAGCGCACGCCGTACACCCGATCACGGCGCTGCAGTCCGAGTACTCGTTGTGGGAACGGGGGGTCGAGAACGGTGTCACGTCGACCTGTCGTGAACTCGGAATCACGCTGGTTCCCTACAGTCCCCTCGGCAGATCCGCGCTGACCGGCCGGCTGAAGGCGGGAGATCGGTTCGGACGGGGTGACTTCCGCGCCACCAACCCTCGATTCGCTTCCGACAACCTCGCCACGAACCTCCAGCCCGTCGAAGAACTCATGGCGATGGCCGAGGCAAAGGGTTGCCGCCCAGGCCAACTCGCATTGGCGTGGCTGCTCGCGCAGCCGCTCGATGTCGCGCCGATACCCGGCACCAAGCGCGCGGAGTTCGTGCGAGAGAACGTCGCCGCCACCACGGTCGCGATCAGCGCCGACGAAGTCGCGCACCTATCCGAGCTCTTCGCTCCGGACCGCATTGCCGGGGAGCGGTATGCGGAAGTGCACGCCCAAACGATCACGTGACCCCGTCAGTGCAGGGAATACCGCACACGAACTCCCGTGTTGGCTCGGGTCATGCGACCTTTCACGGATGACGAGCGGCAACGGTTCCTGCAGGACACACGCGTCGGGGTGTTGTCGGTAGCGGCGGACAACGGCCGACCGCCTGCGAGCGTGCCCATCTGGTACGACTACACCTCCGACGGGCACATCCGGATCAACACCGGGGCAGCGTCGCGCAAGGCTCGACTGATCGAGCAGTCCGGTGCCGTCACGCTGGTCGTCCAGCGAGAAGAGCCGCCGTATCAGTACGTGGTCGTCGAGGGCACCGTCGTGGAGGCCACGAATCCGGCGCCACGGGACGTCCGAGAGGCCATCGCCATCCGTTATCTCGGTGACGAAGGCGGACGTGCCTTCGTCCAGAGCATGGGTGACGAGGCGAGCGTGCTCTTCACCGTCCGGCCGGATCGTTGGATGTCGGCGGACTATTCCGGCGACGTGTAGCACCGGGCCGCGGAGGCGGTAACCTACCTGATATCCGAGAAGCTGCAGCCGCGGCGACGATGTCAAACGATGTCCATGGAGGACCGATGCGAACGCTGCTGTCATACGAGACCGGCGCCGCCATCCGCGCCTACATCGTCGACCGGCAGCTCAAGCCGGGCGACGCGCTTCCGTCGGAAGCCGAGCTGGCCGCGCTGCTCGACGTCGGGAAGACCTCGGTGCGGGAGGGCCTGCGCCGACTCGAGGCCCACGGCGTGGTGGAAGTCCGGCGAGGCAAGGGATTGTTCGTCGGCACGTTCAGCTTCGGACCCCTGATCGAGCAGCTGCCCTACGGCCTGCAGGCAGACAGTGTGCCGCTGGCACAGCTCCTGCAGACCCGGCGTGCCATCGAAGAAGGGCTCATCGGCGAAGTCGCGAAGGTCATCACCGACGACGAACTACGCCACCTGGACGAGCTGGTCGACAGAATGCGCGCCGAGGCCAAGGACGGCCGCGTACCCGCCGACGTCGACCACGCCTTCCACCAAGCGCTGTTCGCGCCGCTGCACAACCCCTTCGTGCTGCAGCTGATCGACGTGTTCTGGACCATCTTCGGCAAGGCCTCCGACCACATCGTGCTCGATCTGCGCAGGCCTACCGCCGAGGATCACGCCGCGATCGTCGACGCGCTCCGCTCGGGAGATCGTGCCGCGATGACGCAGGCCGTCGCCCGGCACTTCGAGGACCTGCAGCGCAGCCTCGACACTCACCCGGCCTGACGCCGGAAGCTCAGTGCACCCCTTGATGTGACCTGCGTCATGCGCTAGCGTCCAGATATCCGTTCTCACATATCCGATATCTGTTCTGAGGTGTAAGCATGACGACGCCGCCGACCCAGGCCAACGACCGCGCCTCGTTGACACGCACGCAGTGGAAGCAATTCTGGGCCGCCTGGCTGGGCTATCTGCTGGACGGCTTCGACTTCATCCTCATCACCCTGGTGCTGACGGAACTGGCAGACGAGTTCGACCTCAGCCTGGTGCAGGCCACGACACTCGTCAGCGCCGCATTCGTCTCACGGTGGTTCGGCGGCCTGTTGCTGGGGGCGGTCGCCGATCGCTTCGGCCGCAAGGGCGCGATGGTGATCAGCATCCTGTGCTTCGCCGGAGGCAGCTTCCTGTGCGGTCTGTCCTGGGGCTACTGGTCGATGTTCGTCTTCCGCGCGATCGTCGGCATCGGCATGGCCGGCGAGTACGCCACCAGCGTGACCTATGCGATGGAGTCCTGGCCCAAGACCTTCCGCAACCGCGCTAGTGGGGCTCTGCTGTCGGCGTATCCGATCGGCGTGGTGCTCGCCAGCCAGCTCTACCCGCTGGTCGTGCCGAACCTCGGTTGGCGGTGGATGTTCTTCATCGGCCTGGTGCCCGCGGCGTGGGCCCTGTGGATGCGGCGCGCGCTGCCCGAGGCGAAGGAGTGGGAGGACGGCGTCAAGCAAGGCGCGATCGCGGAGAACACCGCGATACAGCTGCTCTTCAATTCGCAACGGCGCCTTGCCAACATCGCGATCTCGATCGTCGCCGCCATCGTCCTGGTCGTCATCTTCAGCCGCACCGTGACCGGCCCATGGGTCGTCGCCCTGGCCGTCGTCACCGCGGCCTGCTTCTTCGTCCTGGCAAGGCAACTCGCCGCCGACAAGACCGGCATGTTCGTGATGCTCATCGTCACCGTGCTCACCGCGTTCCTGTACTCCTGGCCGCTGCAGTCGCTCCTGCCGACCTATCTGAAGACCGAGCTGCACTTCGACCCGGCGCAGGTGGCACACGTCCTGCTGTGGGCCGGCCTCGGTTACGCGGCGGGCTCGGTGGCCTCGGGCATGGTCGCCGACCGGCTGGGCACGAGGCGCACATACGTTCTCGGCCTGGTCATCTCGCTGTTCTTCGTCGTCCCGGTGTTCACGCTCAGCAGTGACAAAGTGGTCTGGCTGTGGGTGCTGCTGTTCGGACTGCAGTTCTTCAGCCAGGGCATCTCGGGACTGCTGCCGAAGTTCGTCTCCGACCACCTTCCCGTCAACGTCCGCGCTAGCGGACTCGGGTTCTGCTACAACGTCGGCGCACTCGGCGGTGCGATCGCCCCCATCATGGGCGCGTCCGTCGCAGCGTCACTGGGCCTTGGCCCCGCGCTGATGGTCCTGACGCTCGGTTTCACCGTTCTGATCGCCATCCTCGTCGGCTTCGACGTACCCCAGCGGGTCGGTCGGCTCGGTTCGGGTGTTGCCCGTGACGTGGAGGTTCGCCCATGAGCGCCACTCCCTTGGGCGGCGTCATCCCGCCGCTCACCACCCCACTCGACGCCGACGGCGACGTCGACACGGCCTCGATGGAACGGCTGTGCGAATTCCTCATCGCGGCAGGCGTCGACGGCCTGTTCGTGGGCGGCTCGTCGGGCGAGACGGCTCTGCTCGCCGATGCGCAGCGGTACCGGGCCGTCGAGATCGCAGTGAGCATCGCCGGCGGTCAGGTCCCCGTCGTCGCTGGAGCCGTGGACACCGGCACCGCGCGCGTCATCGACCACGCACGGGCGGTGGCGAAGCGCGGCGCCGCGGCCGTCGTGTCGACCGGACCGTTCTACGTCGCACCACATCCCGACGAGGTGGTGAGGCACTTCCAACTCATCTCCGATGCCGTCGACGTGCCGGTGATCGCCTACGACATTCCCAGCGCCACGAACACGCGGCTGCCGCGCCGCGCGATCGAGACGCTCGCAGCCTCGGGAAGGATTGCGGGTCTGAAGGATTCGAGTGGCGACCTCACCGCCTTCCGCCAGATACTGCTGGCCACTGCGGATACCGGCCTTCGGGTGTTCACCGGCTCCGAGACCGTCACCGACCTTGCGCTGCGACTCGGCGCGCACGGCCAGGTGCCCGGGTTGGGCAACGTCGATCCCGACGGCTACGTCAGGCTGGGCCGAGCGGCCGCCGCGGGCGACTGGTCCGCGGCAACCGCCGAGCAGGAGAGACTGCTGCGGTTGTTCGCGATCATCGACGTCGCCGACCGGTCCCGGATCGGTTTCACCGCAGGAGCATTGGGCGCCTTCAAGGCCGCGCAGTACCTCCGCGGCGTCATCGCGTCACCGCGGTGCGCCGATCCGCTGCTCCCGCTGGTGGATCAGGAGTTCGACGCGATCCGCGAGATCCTCGTCAGCGAGGGCATCGACGTCGTGCGGTGAAGCTCGCCCGGTCGCCGAGCGGTTCTGTGTCGATCCAGGGAAACGACTTGGCCGTACCCCTGCCGCCGCTCACGATTGCGCTGTAGCGCCTCGGCGATTTCGTCGCCGCGTTTCGCCGCAGCCCCGAGCCGCAGTCCAAAGGCGATGATGAGCAGCCAGCCAACGGCGCCGGCTATGGCGATGGTCATCACGATCGTCTCCCAGTGGTCATGGCACGACAGTGCCGCGTGACACTTGGAGGATTCTTGTGGCGTCGTGAAATACGCTGGTCAGCTGCACCGTCAGTCACCGAACTTCCCGGAGACTGCGTTCGTGTATGCAAGGAGGTCACCAGTTCCCGCTTGGACGAACCGCACCTTGACATAGACCTCGTCGGTATCGCCGTCACATCCGGAGCTGAAACAAAAGTCCTCGTTGAGATCGCCTCGGGGGACAGTGAATTCGCGGAGAAACCGTATGCCGAATGGCGAGTCCGTCATGAAGCCACCGTCCGGACCAGGATATCCGGGAAACCCGTGCGGGGAGCCTATCGACGGCGTCGCTGTCACCGGGATCGTCGGCGTAGACGATGTAGTCCATCCCGCCGCTGGGCCCGAGGTGATTGACCCTGTCACGGGCCTCACCTTCGCTCATCGGAAACGTACCCTCGACCCTCAGCAGGTATTGCGCGTCGTTGGCCGGATTGCGGACGATGCTCAGCGTCACACCTGGGCTCTGTTGTGGAGCCGCCGACGCCGGAGCGGCTGCGGTTGTGAGTCCGACGGAGGCCGCAATCACAGCACCCCCGACCAGCGAGCCGATGTTCTTCACTGTTCTCATTCCTTGCTCCCGTCAGTCGTGTCAGTAGCTGAAAGCCGTTGCGCCGTCGCCGATCCATTCCCAGAGCTGAACGGTTCCGCCGACGTCGGCGCCCTTGATGAAGTTGCCGGCGTCGAGCTTCTTGGCGTTGACGCAGAGAGGGCAGACCAGATAGCGACCGCCGGCGCGCTCATAGCGGTCCATCAGCTCGGCCAGCGGCGGACAACCGTCGCACGCGGTCGCAATGCCGACACCCGCTACGGCCAGACGCGCCGCTTCCTTCGTCAGGAACATCATCGTGGGGCGGCCTGCCTCGGCGGCGCCGAGCGCCACCAGAAACGCCACGGTGACCCGTTCGGGATCCTCCAAGCCGGTGGTGAGGCTGATCGCGGCCTTGTTGGTGCTGTTCATGTCGTCCTCCTTGGTGTTGTGACAAGGGGGACGCTATGGACGCAACGCGGTCTGCGGCATCGGTGCCGACTACCTATTTCGGCTAGCTCGACACGTTCTAGAAGAGGATGCCCAACTCGCGGCCTCGGCGGATGGCATCGCGTCGGCCGGCGACGTCGAGTTTGTTGAGGATCGCGGCAACGTGGTGGTCGACCGTCCTGACCGATAGGTAGAGCCGCTGCGCCAGTTCCGGGTTGGTCAGGCCTTCGTCGATGAGTCGTAGCACGTCGATCTGTCGCGTCGTGAGGCCAGCGGGGTTCGTGAGGGTGGTCGAGCGACGGCGCGCGGGAACGACGGACATACCGCTGGACCGCAGGTCGCGACGGACCTTGGCGGCGACCGACGCTGCACCGAGCCGGTCGAGCACGTCGAGGCCCCGGCGTGCCAATTCGGCGTCACCGGAGTCAATGAGCGCCAGTGCTGCCTCGTAAGGCATTGAGAGCTGGTGGAATTCGTTGGCAGCCGCCTCGAAAGCGCCGTCGAGCAATAGCCGATGCGGTCCGATGGCCCGATGGGTGTCGACGCTGGGATCGAGGCGGCGCAGCCACACCGCCAGATCGCCGATCGCCATGTTGATCCCATCCACGGGGCAGCTGTCGAGCAATGCGCGACACTCTTCGACCCGGTCGTCGGGGGTGGCGGTCAACCAAGCTCGTTCGGCGATCGCAGCCGCGGGGAACAACCGGAAGTGTTCACCGAATCTGCAGAAGACTCGCCAAGCCTCGTCGATGCCGTCGAGCGTCCACTGCGGCGCCGTCGCGTCGAAGCGAAATGAGCGCCCTGACGAGCTGCGGCCAGGTGCGGACCAGCGGTGCACTCGAAGCATTGAGGACGGTGTCGGCATCCGAGGCCGCATCGTCCCAATCACCCACCAGCAGTGCGATCCTCGCGCGCGTCGCCAGTAGCCACGATCGGCCGAACGGCACATCGCGTTCGACGCTCAGCGGAACGCTGACGTCCAGCAGCTCCATCGTTCGATCGTGTCGCCGCTGCTCGATGTCGATCAACGCCAGGAGGCTACACCCATATGTGTAGAGATCATCCGCCAAGAGCTCCGCCGCCGACCTGATGTTCGACAGAATCACGTCGTGCGCGTCATCTTCTCCCGCGAGCCCGCCGCGGCAACCGTCGATGAGCGCAACTCGGATGGCGAGCACTGGGTCGTCGACCTTGTTGACAACCTCTCGCGCCCGGATCAATAGCGCTTCGGTGCGGGTGAGATCGCATGACGAGACGGCGAAGTACGCCTGCGTCGCAAGAGCGTGACCGAGCAGCGTTAGTTGGCCTTCGGCTTCGGTCTGAGCCTGCAGCACGGCGACTGCCTGCGCCGCATGGTGTTCCGCTGCGGCGAGGTCTGCGTTGTACGACTCGTACAGCGCCAGCGCGTGATGATTTGCGCTTATCGATACGGGCTCGCCGAGATGCTTCGCGCAGATTCAACGCCTGGCGGCGAGCCTCGATGGCGTCGTCCAGCCGATCGGTCAGGTAGTACTCCTCTGCGAGGAGTTCGAGCAATTCCGCCTTGCGGGCCATCGGAATCGAACCGCCCTGTGTGAGCGCGATTTGGTAGAACTCCGTCGCTTGCGTGTGCGCGCCGGCTCGCGACGCGGCTCTGCCGGCGTCGGAGGCGGCAATGCGGACACGCACACGATCCCCGGCGCCGAGCGCATGATGCGTCAGGACAGCGGGATCCGGCTGCGACGCAGCGTCGTACGCGGCGATCATCCGGCGATGCACCTCGACCTCGGCGCCAGGCGGGATGACACTGGCAACCGCGAGGCGGCACAGGTCGTGGCGGAAGGTGAGACCACGATCCGTTCGCCGGATGAGTTTGGCCTCGTCGAGGGAACGCAACGCCGGCACGGTAACGCCTAGGTCGGTGAGCAGATGGTCTGGGATTCCCTGCGGCGCGCATGTCAGCAGATACAACAGATCCCACGCAGCGACCTCGAGACCCACGGTGCGGGCCAGAATCGCGTCACGCACGGTCGTCGGTAGATCGTCTCCAAGATGGTCGAGCATCTCGACCACGAAGAAGGCGTTTCCACTCGTAATACGGTGCAGCCAGACAGGATCGACGGGTCGGTCGCCAACGAGCTCGGTGACGGCTTCGAGACTCAACGGCGGCAACGCCAGCGTGGTCGCGGACGTCGAACGAGCGACGTCGCCAAGCAGTGAGCGCATCGGATGAGCGATGCCGAGCTCGTCGTCGCGAACCGTCCCGATCACGAGTGAATGCGTGCGCCGAATTCGCCGCAGGACGAAGCGCAACAGGTCGACGACTGCCTGGTCGGCCCAGTGCAGATCCTCGATGACCAAGACACGCGGTTGCGTGCTGAGCTCCTCGAATACGGCAGCGAAGATCTCGTACGGATGGTCGCTGGCGCGCAGCACATCCTGGGCGGCCGCCCCGAACTCGCCGGCGAGATCGTGAATCGGGCCAAGCGGCCGCGGGGTCGACAGCGGATCGCACACTCCCCACAGCACCGGTGTGTCGTCGGACCGCGCCTGCAGAAACATCTCGACGAACGATGACTTGCCGACGCCGGATTCGCCAGAGACGATCACCAAGCCGCCGCGGCCGGCCCGCGCGTCATCAGCTCGAGCCCGGAGCAATCCAAGCTCGTGCTTGCGCTCAGCGAACGTCACGCAGGAATAGTACCCGGCGCCAGGCGTCCGACCAGCGAAAATGTATATCCGAGTGGGCATTGCGGCGCATAGGCACACATGGCCGAGCACCAGTATGGGCATCGGCTACCGATGTGTCGTGCACATCGATCGTCGAGCGTGGAGTTCGCCACCCTACCGCGGGCGGACCTCATCGCAGGACAGGAAACCCACGACATGAAGCGATTCATCATCGAGCGCGAGATCCCAGGCGTGAGCACGCTGAGCGATGCCGAGTTGGCCGAGATCTCAGAGAAGTCCACCAGCGCGATGGCGTCTCTTGGCGTCCCGTACCGATGGGTGAACAGCTACATCGCCGGCGACAAGATCTATTGCGTCCACGAAGCCGACGACGAATACGTCGTCCGCGAACACGCACGACGGTGCGGCCTTCCGGCCCACACGGTATCCGTCGTCGTCACCGAGTTGGGTCCTGAGCAGACCGGCCCGATCGGCACCAGAATCGCTTAAACCCCCTGCGTTTCAATCGAATCGAGCTCTCCCCAGGAAGGAAACCGACCATGACAATCACGACGCATGCCAAGCCAGACAAGCAGATGAGGACGATCGCCGCTGCGTTGACCGTCGGCGTTCTTGCCGCGGACCAGTACGGCGGTCATCGATCGGGCAGAGAAGACCCGCGTGCGGCAGAGCCGTACATGGCAGCAGCATCGCGCA
This sequence comes from uncultured Actinomycetota bacterium, assembly GCA_963849055.1. Classification (GTDB taxonomy): domain Bacteria; phylum Actinomycetota; class Actinomycetes; order Mycobacteriales; family Mycobacteriaceae; genus Mycobacterium. The sequence goes on along the minus strand of CAWKFI010000003.1, from coordinate 72,258 downwards.
CCGGTCGTCGCGGCACTGGTCACGCCCAACACGCTGTACGCGGCGGTGGGCGCTCCCCCGATCGTGATGGTGGGCCCGAACGGGAGCATCGGCCTCGGACGCACACGGTTCGTCGCCGAATCGGGCGCCGTCATCGTGACGAACGTGGCGGTAGCCGAGCGCAACAGCGGTGGCCACGGTATCGAGGCGATCGAGATGTTCTATACTCCAACGGTTTCCGCACGGCCAGAAGCGGCTCGCATCGGCGGCGACTCAATGACGTTGGTGGCCGCCGCTTCTCCGGTGATCACGCCATCGGTGTTCGGCCCGACGGCCCTTCCGCTGTTCACCCCTACCGGCGCGTTCCTTGGCCTGATCGGGCCTGGTGGTCTGCTGATCGGCAACGGCATCGACGCGGCCGCGAATTGCATTGGAGCGGCCTGCAATGGCGGCAACGGCGGCATCCTCTTCGGCAACGGCGGCGCCGGGGCCAACGGCGGCGTCGGTGGCAACGCGGGGCTGATCGGAAACGGCGGGCGCGGCGGCGACGGCGCTGGCATCATCACCATCAGCAGCGAGGACGTGTATGGCGCATCCGGTGGTAACGGCGGTAACGGCGGCATGTTGATGGGCAACGGCGGTGCTGGCGGGCAGGGTGGCAGTGCCACCAACTACGGCGGTGCTGCGGTAGGCGGTGTCGGAGGCAACGGCGGCAACGCCGGAGCGCTCGGCGATGCCGGCCACGGCGGTTCTGGCGGCCCCGCCGGCAGCGCTACCGCAGCTGCCTATGGCGGCAATGGCGGTTCCGGCGGCGATGCCCAAGTGATTGGCCACGGCGGCAACGGCGGCCAAGGTGGAGCCGCCCAAAGCACCGCAGGTTCTGCCAGCGGGCGAGGCGGCGACGGCGGCGACGGCGGAGTCGGTGCAGGCAACGGCGGCGCAGGCGGCAACGGTGGCATGGCCACCGGTACGTCGAATCAGGCTCAGGGAACCAGTGGCGGCAACGGCGGCGAGGCTCGCGGCTTCGGCGGTGGAGGAGGTGGAGGTAATGGCGGGCACGCAACCACCACCTCAGGCGCCGCAATAGGCGGCCCCGGCGGAAACGGCGGAAACGGTGGGTTCGGGGGCCCTGGCGGTGCCGGTGGCGGCGGTGGTGACGGAACAACCACCACAGGGACCGGTAACGGCGGGAACGGTGGCAATGGCGGCGACGGCGGACCTGGTGCACACGGTGGTGAGGGCGGCGACCGCGGCAGCGGCACCACTTCAAATGGGAGCCAGGGCCAGAGCGGCCAGTCTGGACCAGGCGCTCCGCAGGCCTAGCTGTGTCGAGTCACTCAACGGTCACCGGCACCCACCGAGATCAGCCGCGGTACTTGGCGACCTTCTCGGCGTACTCGTCCAGCAGTCGTAGCGACTCGTCGAGCGGCTTGGTCGGCAACAGCAGGTTCAGCTGGCCGTACCCCAGATCTTCGAGGGCGGTCCAGTAGTCCGGATCGATCGGCGTGCCGAACGTCGTCAGCGGGACGTCATGGCCTGCGCCGTCTCGAATTTGGTCGACGCGGCGCTTGAGGTGCTCGACGGGGAATGGGTTCGAGATCCAACCCGCTTGGTGGCGGATCACCCGCTTGACGGTGGCATCGGAGTCGCCGCCGATCACGATCGGCAGGTGCGGCTTCTGCACCGGCTTCGGGCGCAGGTACGAGGCGTCGAAGTCGACGTACTTGCCGTGGTACTCCGCGGGTTCGGTGGTCCACAGCGCCTTGATGGCTTCGATGCGTTCATCCAGCAGGGCACCACGCGTCTTCGGATCGGTGCCGTGATGGCGCAGTTCCTCGATGTTCCATCCTGCGCCGACACCCAACACGAACCGGCCGCCGGAGATCAGATCGATGCTGGCGGCCTCCTTTGCCGTGATGATCGGGTCACGCTGGATGAGTAGGGCGATGCCGGTGATCAATTGGATGCTGGAGGTGACGGCCGCTGCCGCGGCGAGGGTGACGAACGGGTCGAGTGTTCGGTAATAGATGTCGGGCAGTTCGCCGCCGATCGGATAGGGGGTCTCCCTGCTCGCCGGAATGTGGGTGTGCTCGGCGATGGCCAGCGAGTCGAACCCGCGCTCTTCGATCGCGCGGGCGAGCGACACCGTGTCGATGGTGTCGTCGTTGACAAACGTGGAGATTCCGAACTTCATGTGCGCACCTAACTGACGTCGTCCCGGCCTCGCAACGCCGGCCCGAACTTCGATATTCCCGCGCCCTCCTGTCTACACGCCGACCCTTCGGACGCGGCTGTGAGGCAATGCCTCATAGCTGGGAACAAACGAGTCGTGGCGCCGCCGCAGCCACCTCGCCACGATGGCGGTATGGCCTGGCATCACGCACACGTCCACATCGCCCGTGGCGCAGCGGCATTGGCCGCCGCGATGGGCATCGGCCGGTTCGTCTACACACCCATCCTGCCGCTGATGACGTCGCAGGCCGGGTTGAGCCCGGCTGGCGCGGGCGGCCTCGCGACCGCCAACTACGTCGGCTACCTCGCTGGAGCGCTCGCGGGTGTGGCAGCACCCCGGCTGATCCGGACCACCACGACGTGGCGGTTGGCCCTCGTCGCCGTCGTCGCGAGTCTGGCGCTGATGCCGCTGACGCACGACGTGATCGCCTGGCTGGCGATCCGCACGGTCGCCGGTTTCGCGAGCGCCGTGTTGTTCGTGATCGCCGTCGACTGGATGCTCGACCATGCCCGGGGCCGGTCGGCGCAGCTGCCGGGGTGGGGCTTCGGCGGCGTGGGGCTCGGCATCGCCCTGTCGGGCGTCATGGTGCTGGTCCTGCCCGCCGCAGGGTGGCGCACCGCATGGTGGGCGGCGGCGGCACTCGCCGCGGCGGTGGGGGCGATCGCATGGCACATGCGGGGCGCGGGTCCTGCGCCCACCGTCGACCACGGCCGAGCCCGCGGGTCCGCGGCGTTGGTTCCTGGTTCTGCTGGCCTGCTACTCCCTCGAAGGGATCGGGTACATCATCGCGGGAACGTTCCTCGTCGCGGCCATCGGCCAGGCCTCGCCGGGCTGGCTGGGCAACGGCGCCTGGTTGCTGGTCGGGTTGGCGGCCGCACCGTCGGCGGCGCTGTGGGCGATGGCGAGCGCGCGATGGTCACGCCCGGCGTTGCTCGTGGTGGCACTGGTCGTTCAGGCCGCGGGGATCGCCCTGCCCGCACTCATCGGTGGCACCGCACCCGCGTTGATCGGCGCAATGGCGTTCGGCGGCACGTTCATTGGAGTGAGCACCATGGCGTTGGCGGCAGGCCGGCAGCTGGCCTTCCCCGGCGCCGTCGCGGTGCTCACCGCCGGGTACTCGGTGGGCCAGATCGTCGGCCCGCTCGTGGTGACACCCTTGTTGCACCATGGCTTTCGCTACGCGCTGCTGACCTCCGCCGTGGTGGTGGCGGTGTCGGCGGTCACCGCCGCGTGGTTGCGGCTGGGCTGCCGGGAACTCAGCCCGCCGCTGCGCGGTGCGGATCGTCTGCCAGGCAGCCACATCCCCGGTTCGGTGAGGCTGGACCCGTCGACGCCGGCCGTGAAGGCGTCGACGACGGCGTGCACCAACGGGTTCCGTTCATCCCGTCGCCACACCAGGGACCACGTCCACATCGGAATCGGGCGCTGCACCGGCCGCCGTGCCATGTCCGGCGGCGTTGCGTCGTTCTGGCCCTTGGGGTTGTTCAACACCGGACGCCGGAGCCGTCGGACGTGGTCGTAGAACGTCGAGCCCGTCACTCCCCCGTCGTCGACGCGAACCACCCGCGCCCCCGACTCGGCGGCGAACTGCTCGGCGAACCTGTTCCACGACGACCAGCTCGCCTCGTCGGAGTCCAACAGCACCGTCAGGTCGCTCGCGTCGACCGGTGACGAGTCCTGCCCGACGCTCAACGCGTAGAGCCGGTCGGCGCCGACCAGTCGGGCCTCGAGTGCCAGCGTGTGCAGGTCGGCTCGCTCGACCCAGCAGATCGCGAGGTCCAGGCTGCCGTCCGCGACGCGGGCCGCCTGCGCGTGCGAGGGCATGACCCACGTGTCCATCCGCACCTGCGCCACGCCCGCGGCCCGCTCGGCCCAGTCCGTCGGGCACCACTGCACGTACCCGATCCGGACGGGCTCGGACGACGACAGACCGAGCGCCTGGCGCCGTAGCTCGTCGGCCTGACCGATCAGGGCCCGCGCCCGCGGAAGCAGCGCCGAGCCGGCGGCGGTCAACGCCACCGAACGCCGGTCGCGGTCGAACAGCTGCACCTTGAGGTCGCGCTCGAGTGCCTTGATCTGTTGGGAGAGCGACGGACCCGCGATGCGCAGCCGTTCGGCGGCCCGGCCGAAGTTCAGCTCGTCGGCCACCGTGACGAAGTAGCGCAGCTGTCGCAGCTCCACACCGGTCAGCGTAGTGCAGTGCGAGCCTGCGCCTACCAGCAGCGAGCCAACCGGTCCTGCCGACCTGGACTGCGAGTGGACCACGTCGCGTTCTGATTGGCATCACCACGAAGAAGGAGCACGAACATGACATCCACTCCCCGCGTCGCACTCATCACCGGCGCATCGCAAGGAATCGGTGCGGGCCTGGTCGACGGATACCGCAAGCTCGGCTACGCCGTCGTGGCGAACTCCCGCACGATCGACCCCAGTGACGACCCGATGGTGCTGGCCGTGCCTGGCGACATCGCGCGAACCCGGCGTCGGCCGGCGCATCGTCGACGCAGCGGTCGAACGCTTCGGGCGGATCGACACCGTGGTCAACAACGCAGGCATCTTCATCGCCAAGCCGTTCGCCGACTACAGCGACGAGGACTACGACGCCATCACCGGCGTCAATCTGCGCGGCTTCTTCGAGGTCTCCCGTGCGGCGGTGGCGCGGATGCTCGAGCAGGGCGACGGTGGCCATCTGGTCACCATCTCGACGACGCTGGTCGAGCACGCCAACTCCAACGTGCCGTCGGCGCTGGCCTCGTTGACCAAGGGCGGCCTCAACGCCGCGACGCGCGCGCTGGCGATCGAATACGCCACGCGTGGAATCCGTTCCAACGCAGTCGCACTCGGCATCATCAGGACGCCGATGCACGAGCCGTCGGAATACGACGCCCTGGCGGCGCTGCACCCGGTGGGTCGCGTCGGTGAGGTAGCCGACGTCGTCGACGCCGTGCTCTACCTGGAGAACGCGCCGTTCGTGACCGGCGAGATCCTGCACGTCGACGGCGGCCAGAGCGCGGGCCACTGACATGGACGCCTCGCAGATCATCGCCGCGGTCATGGACGAATGGAAGGCCGGGATCGACAGCCACGATCCCGGCCGGGTGGCCGCCGTGTTCACCGAGGACGCGGTGTTCCAGGGGCTGCGGCCCTACGGGGTCGGCCGTGACGCCGTCGTCGAGTACTACGACTCCCAGCCCGCCGGCATGACGGTCACCTACCGCGTCCTCGAAAGCCGCAGTCCGGCAGACGGTGTCGTGCTTGGCTACCTGGCCGCGACGTTCAGCTACGCCGACCGGCCCTCGGTGGAGGCTGACCATCGGCGTGGTGCTCACCCGGGGTGGCGACGGATGGCAGGTGGCGCAGTACCAGGCGTCGCGTGGCGTTTAGGCCTCCCGCAGCAGGTCTTCCGGGTGGATCGGCAGGTCGTGGATGCGGATGCCGGTGGCATTGAACACGGCGTTGCCGATGGCCGCGGCCGAGCCCACGGTGCCCAGTTCGCCGACGCCGCGCGCGCCCACGTCGCTGAAGTTGACGTCGTCGCCGTCGAGGCAGACCGCGTCGATGAAGGGAACGTCGGCGTTGACCGGGACGAGGTAGTCGCCGAGGTTGGCACAAGCCATGCGGCCGGACGCCTCGATCGGGTTGGCTTCCAGCAGGGCGTGGCCGATGCCGAAGATCACGCCGCCGACGACCTGGCTGCGGGCTGCCTTGGCGTTGATCACCCGACCGATGTCGACGACCGTGGTGAAGCGGTTGACGCGGGTTTCGCCGGTGAAGGCGTTGACCCGCACTTCGCAGAAGTGAGCGCCAAAACTGTGTGCGGCAAAGCGATTCGGATCCGGAACGGAGTCGTCGCCGGTGGTGGAGGCCTCGATGCCCGGCAAGCCCAGTGTGTGCAACAGGTCGGCGAAGTCGACGGCGCTGCCCCCGGTGTGCAGGGTGCCTGAGCGATAGGATACCGGCGCCGAGGCCTCCGCCAGCGGTGAGCGCGGATCGGTGGCCGCGGTGTCGATGAGCTTCTGGATCGCCGCGTGGGCGGCCGCACGGGCGACGGGCGTCATGCTGCCGGTGGCGCGGGAACCCACTGCGCCCGCGCCCGGCGGCAGCGTGGTGTCGCCGACGCGCGCGACAACGCGGTCCAGGGGTACGCCGACCGCGTCGGCGACGACGATGGCCAGTGCCGTGGCCGCGCCGGTACCGATGTCGCTGGTGGACGTGGCGGCTTCGACAGTGCCGTCGTCGCAGAACCGGACCCGCACTTCGTTGGCGCTACGCCCCGCCTTGTAGATCGCCGACGCCATGCCCATCCCGATGAGCCACTGCCCATCACGACGCGACCCGGGCACGGCGGGCCGCTGGTCCCAACCGAACCGGGCCCCGCCGACGCGATAGCACTCATCGAGCCGCTTGCTGGTCCACACCAAATCTTCCCCGGGCACCGTGGTGGTGTAGTTGCGTAGCCGCAACTCGACGGGGTCGACGCCCGTGGCCACCGCGAGTTCGTCCATGGCCGTTTCGATGGCGAACGCCCCCGGCGCTTCGTGCGGGGCGCGCATCGCCCAGGTTGGTGGCACGTCCATCGTTACCAGCCGCTGGTCGATGTGCATGTTCGGGGTTCGGTAGAGCATGGCCGTGGTGTCGGCGGCCGGCTGCATCGGCCAGCCGCCCACGGCGGGGCCCTCTGCATCCGACTGATGGCTGACCGCGGTGAGCACGCCGTCGCGGCCCGCCGCCAGCCGCACGGTCTGGCGCACGGTGGAGCGGTGCCCGACGATGGTGAACACCTGGGCGCGGGTGAGCACCAGTTGACCGGGCGGTTCAACGCCCGCGCAGCGGCGGCGGCCAACACGACGTCCGACCACGTCATGGCCTTGCTACCGAACCCGCCGCCGACATGCGTCGACACGACGCGCACCTGGTCGGGCCGGAGGCCGAGCCTGCCGGCGACCGATGTAGCGGTGCTGGCCGGCCGTTGCGAACCGGTGTAGAGGGTGAGGTGGTCGCCGCGCCAAACCGCCACGGACGCATGGGGTTCCATCGCAGCGTGGTTCTGCTGGGGCTGGCTCGTGGATGGTCTCGACCACCACGTCGCCGGCTCGCAGCGCCTCCTCGATCGAGGTGACGCCCGGAGCGAGGAAGGTCCGCTGCCCCGGATCATCCCCGGCGATGGTGGCGCCCGGCCCCGCGTCGGTCAAGGAGATCCTCGGCGAGCGTTCCCCGTAGTCGGCGGTGATCAAGGCTGCGGCGTCGCGGGCGTGTTGGAAGCTGTCGGCGACCACGACACCGATCGTTTGTCCGCGAAAGCGAACATCGCGGTCCTGCAGCGGCTGGTAGTTCTCGCCGCGTCCGCTCGGATCGGGGTAGAGCCTCAGCGGGTTGAACGGTGAGTAGACGGCCAGCACGCCCGTGGACTTCGTCGCCGCGTCCGTGTGCATCGCGGTCACGCGGCCCAGCCCAATCGTGGCCTGCACCACCACCGCATGGGCCATCTCCGGCTCCCGGTAGTCCGCGGCGTAGCGGGCGCCACCGGTGGTCTTGGCGCGGCCGTCGACGCGCGAGACCTGGCCGCCGATCAGCGGGGCGGTCACGAGACGCCCGTGATGTCGGTCAGCGCCCGGACGATGGCTCGACGCAGCATGTGGGGCTTGAAACCGTTGTTGCTCAACGGCCGCGCATCGGTGGCCGCCGCCGCGGAGGCCGCTTCGAACACCGCCGCACTCGCCGGTCGGCCGACGAGCAGGTTCTCGACCTCGGGCAGACGCCAGGGCACGGTGGCCACGCCTCCGGCTGCCACCCGTACCCGTGTCATGATGCCGCTGGCCACGGTGACCGCGGCGGCCACCGACGTCAGAGCGAATTCGTAGGACTGCCGATCCCGGACCTTCAGATAGCCCGACCGGGTGCCGAAAGGCAGCCGGGGCACGGTGATGGCAGCGATCAGTTCCCCTGCTCCCAAATCGTTTTCGACGTGCGGAGTGGAACCTGGCCGCCGGTAGAACCGATCGAGCGCCACGGCGCGTTCTCCGCGCGGGCCCTGCAGCACCACGGTGGCCTCCGCCGCCACCAGGGCGACGGCGACATCGCTGGCATGGGTGGCCACGCATGCATCGGAGGTGCCGAGTACCGCATGGGACCGGTTGTAGCCGGTCATTGCTGGACAACCGGAGCCGGGCTCGCGTTTGTTGCACGGCATCGACGTATCGCGGAAGTATCCGCACCGCGTGCGCTGCAACAGGTTTCCGCCCATGCTCGCCATGTTGCGCAATTGTGGGGACGCACTCAGCTCCAAAGCCTGGCTGATCAGCGGGAAGTCGCGGCGTACGTCGGGATGTTCGGCGACAGCCGTCATGCGCTCCAGCGCGCCGATGCGCAACCCGTCGGCATTGGTAGTGATGCCGGTCATCGGCAGGCCGTTGATGTCGACGACGCGGCCCGGGGTGAGCACTTCCAGTTTCATCAGATCGACCAGCGTCGTACCGCCGGCCAGAAACATCGTGTCGGTCGCGGTGTGGTCGGTCGCCGCGCGCAGGCTGCGCGCGACGCTGAACGCGTAGGGCCGCATGTCAAGCCATCCGATCCCGGGCCGTCTTGACGGCCTCGACGATGAAGGGGTATGCACTGCACCGGCAGAGGTTGCCGGACATCTTTTCCCGGATCTGCTCATCGCTGCCCGCGTTGCCTTCGTCGAGAAGCGCAGCGGCAGACATGATCTGCCCGGGGGTACAAAAGCCGCACTGCAGTCCGTCGTGGTCGATGAACGCTTGCTGCACCGGATGCAACCGGTCTCCGTCGGCCAGGCCCTCGATCGTGACGACCGTGCGACGGTGCAGTGTGGCGGCCAGCGTCAGACACGACAGCACGCGCTGCCCGTCGACGTGCACCGTGCACGCCCCACACTGTCCGTGGTCGCAGCCCTTCTTGGTCCCGGTCAGGTCGAGCTGGTCGCGCAGCGTATCCAGCAGCGTGGTCCGTGGGTCGATGTCAAGGCCTTCGGTGGTGCCGTTGACCGTGCACTCGACGTGCACCGTATGGGCATCGCCTGCCGTCGTCTGTGTGTTGTCGCCGCTGAGCTTGGCGACCGCGACCGCGGCGCCGGCTGAGGCGGCGACTGCGGTGCCCGTCCAGCCGAAGAAGCGCCGCCGCGACACCCCGGACTTCGACGGAGGCGAGTACGTCTCTTCGACAGCATCATTCAACGGAACGGCCCTCCTCCGCGGCGATGACTGTCACCCGGCTGGGTGACGTCCCATCCTGATGCTGACATCGCTGAGGCTGGGCAACGCCGACTTCATAGGGAACTCATACGTAGCGACATATGAATCGCCTATGAGAGAGCTGACAGCGCGCGGGCGGGGCGGTACGAACGGGTCATGACTACCGCCACGCTCGAAGCACGCGTCAGTTCCCGCTCGGCAATCGCCCTGTCCGTCTTCCGGATTGCGGTCGCCCTGTTGTTCGTGATGCACGGCACGGCAAAGCTATTCGGATGGCCCCTCGGTCAGGCGGCCGCATTCGGGGCCTGGCCGGTGTGGTGGGCCGGCGCGCTCGAGTTGGTCCTCGGCACCCTCATCGCCATCGGTCTGTTCACCCGGCAGGCCGCATTCATCGCCTCCGGCATGATGGCGGTCGCCTACTTCTGGGTGCACTTCCCCGGCGGCTTCTGGCCCATCGTCAACGACGGCGAAACTGCCGTCCTGTACTGCTTCGTGTTCCTGCTCCTCGTCTTCACCGGTCCCGGCGCGCTCGCGATATCCAACAGGTCCCGCGATTTCGAGTAGCGCACTACTCACCACACCGAACGTCGACCGTTTGATACTTGCCCAGTCGGTTCACACTGAGGTAAGGGGCATCCATGGATCCGCGGTTCGCAATGAGCACGGTCAAGATCGGGAATGGCATCGACATTGGCGAGGCGCTGTTGCCTACGATGACCCACCACTACGACGACCAGAGCTTCGGCGGGGTGTGGGCGCATCCGACCGAGCAGGTTCTGACGTTCAGCGACAACACCTTTGCGGCACCATTCGTGTTCCACGGTGGCCCCGTCGGAGGCATCAGCACGCCGGTGCGGCTGATCTTTTGGGGTAACTGGTGGTTGACGGCGGACGGAGTCTCCCGCCGCGACATGGTCATAACCCGGACGCAGGCGATGCTGAACAGCCACTACTTCGATCAGCTCGACCAGTACTACATTGCGAAGCCGCCGGTTTGGGGCGGTGACGCGAAGGTCGTGATCGAGCCAGGACCGCCCGGCGCCGTGAGCGCGAACGACGCTCAGGAGGCCGTGCTCGACATGGTCGACAACTTGATCGACGACGGCGAGTTCGGTGACCCCGATGACGGTCCGCGGATCGCCTTCATCGTCTGCATGCCGCCCGGGTTCGTCTGCACGCGGGCCGACGGCGCCCACAAGTACGACTACGACTGGGATTTCCCGTTCGACACGGACAACTACTGGGCCGGTTGGTGCCGTTACTACGACCCCGCCGTAGAAGACGTCGAGACGATGATGCAGACGATTGCGCACGAGATCGTGGAGATGATCACCGATCCCGAACTAGACGGCTGGCACACGGATCTCGAGAGCGATGCGACTGGCGGCGAGATCGCCGACATCGCGTTGTCCACGGACGGGTCAGGCGGCCAAGTCTGGCAGTCTGCGTGGGTCAACGACGTCAACGTTCAGGCGTATTGGTCCAACCGGCACAACACGACCGTGATCCCAATCGACCGAGATTACGGGGCGCGAATCACCGGAACTTCGACGGAGCGGGCACGCTCACTGGTACAAGAAGGGGGCTTTCGGCCCGAATCGTCGGACGCTTCAGCATGTAGCACCTCGCTTCCGGAGTGCTGCATCGACGACCGCGAATACTGGTGGGCGGTCTACGACATCACCGCGGCCGTGCGGCTGGAATTGGACCTCAGCCGCTACCGCGATCCGTTGGTGAGTTGGACCATCAATGGCATTCCCGCAGTGGGGAACAACCCGCTGACCGTCACAGTGGATTACGAACAGTTCAACGGGCGCGAAACGACTTCGGTCAACGGCCCGATCGACATCCACTACAACGAACATGGCCGGAACCTGGACATCACGGTAACCGGCACACAAGCCAACTTCGATCTGGAGATCGCGTGCACCGTCACAGAAGGTGCAATCACCGGCAACCCGACGTCGCGGCTCCCGGCGACTGCCCGAGTCACCGCTGGCGTCGTGGGTGCCGTGCTGGAGGTGGAGCAGGAATACATCGATCAAAAGTCAGCCTGCTTGACGGCGATGTTGAGGCGCTACACCGAAAAGCACGTAGTGACCGGCAGGGGCTGGCGACAAAGGGGAATCAATTACGAGAGGGAAATTGGATCGCTCGTGCTGCCCGGTTACGCGCACTTCTCGCAGTACCTGCAGGCGCGACAGGCAGCCAAGGTGGCCCACGCGGCCTATGCGCTGTTGGAGCCCGAACAAGCTCAACGCTTCGTCGACAACCTGATCGCCGGCATACCCGCGTTGGCAGGTGCGCTGAACCGACGCCAGGTGGTGACGGCGGGCAAGCGATTCGCCGCCGCGAGATTCGTCTGACGTCCCATTGTCCAACGGGCGCGCTGCCCCCGGACCTATCGTGAACACCATGCGTGCCCTCGTCATCGCCGTCGCTGGTCTCGTCGTACTCGCTCCGGTCGCCAACGCCACCCCCCAAGACGATCAGTACCTCGCCGCCCTCAAGTCACGCAATGTCGGCGGACAACCCGACAATCTCATCGGGTACGGGCTGACCGCCTGCGACAACTACGGAACACCCGAATTCGGCGCCCAGATAGACCACCTTGAAGCCATCGGCTACACCCACATTCAGGCCGAAGAGATCGTGGGATTTGGAGTGCAGGCCTACTGCCCAGACAAGCTGCCGCCTAGCGGCGCCCCCGGAACCTGAGGACCGTCTATCTGGTGAGGGTGTCCGGATCACGCGTCGCCCGCGTGCCCGCGGTCGGCATTTTCCTGTTCACCCTCGCCGCCGTCCCTTCGTGTGGACAGCCGACGCACCCGCCGCCGGGCAGCACCAGCACGCCTGCCGCGGCCGCGCCGGCGGTGACCGCTCCGGCGGTGACTCCCGAGGGTGACTTCACCGCCGTCTCTCAGCTCGTGGAGGACGCGGTCGCGGCACATCGGCTGCCCGGGGCGGTAATTCAGATCGGGCACGCCGGCAGGATCGTCTTTCGCCAGGCGTTCGGCTCGCGCAAGCTCGCCGGCGAACCCGGACTGGATGGGTTGCCCGGGCCCGCTGAGCCGATGACCGAGGACACGATCTTCGACCTGGCGTCGTTGACCAAGAGCGTCGCGACCACCACCGCCTTCCTGCAGCTGTACGAACGCGGTCTGGTTGGGATCGACGATTCCGTGCAGAGCTACCTTCCTGACTTCAACCCGACGAACGACCCCCGGCGCGCTCAAGTCACCCTCCGCATGCTGCTCACGCACACGTCGGGCATAGCGGGAGATCTGAGCCTCGACGGTCCGTGGGGACTCGACGCTGCCGACAAGGCCGAAGGCATTCGCCGAGCCCTCGCCGCATGGGTGGTGTTCGGTCCCGGTGAACTCTTCCACTACTCCGACATCAACTTCATTCTCGTCGGCGCAATCGTCGAGAAGATCACCGGCGAATCGTTGGACAGCTACGTACCGGATAACGTCTTTGCGCCGCTGCGCATGTCGGATACGCGCTACCTCCCCGCGGCCAAAGCATGTGGCCCACACCAGATCCGGGGCACAGCGGTCGCACTCGGCCAGTACGCCCCCTGGGTGGGCCAATGTCCGGCAGGTGCCTGGAGCACGGAACTCCTGGCGCGCATCGCTCCGACGGCACGCGACGAGGACACCCCGGGCCTCAACCCCGATTACGGACACCCGCTTCGCGGTACCGTGCACGACCCGACGGCACGACGCATGGGTGGAGTAGCGGGCAGCGCCGGAGTGTTCTCGACGGTCGACGACATCGGCCGGTTCGCCCAGGCACTTCTCGACCGCCGCGCCGGTCGCCCCAGCACCTTTCCGTTGACGCGACCCACCGTCGAGTTGATGACGACTCCGCAGCAGCCCGGACACACCGCCGAACAACTCGAGGCGGCGAACAACGCCACGGATCCGCTGCTGGCGCCGCACTATCCGGCGCTAGCGGGACAAGACCTGCGTGGCCTCGGCTGGGACATCGACACGGCACACTCCAGACCGCGCGGCATGATCTTCCCCATCGGCAGCTTCGGGCACACCGGCTTCACCGGAGTGACGCTGTGGATGGACCCGGGGTCGGACACCTACGTCGTCGTCCTCGCGAACGTGATCCATCAACGCGGCGGCCCCCCGATTGCGGCCCTGAGCGGCGACCTAGCCACCGAGACGGCCCGGGCGCTGGGCCTTTACGGAAACTAGCGCGGCGGCTCTACGCCGTGACCCGCAGTTCGGCACCCGGGTGCGAACTAAGCATCACGACCACCGTGCCGCTACCCGTTTCGAACGTGGTGTTGGCATAGCCGATGAAACCGTAGTGCCCGTCGATCGTCGACACCGCGGTGATGTCACTGCTTCCCGAGGCTTCGGTCTCGAGATTCTTCCAAGTGGCGGTCACGGTGAGCGCACAAGAACCGTCGTAGCTACCGGCGTCGTAGTGGATCGCAACGCGGACGCCGTCCTCCACACGATCGTCGACTTGCACCGGCGCCACCTGGGCCTCAGCGCTGACGTTGCCCGCACACGTCGGCGACGCGACCACCGGGACTTCACCGAGTTGCGCGAAGGGCTCAGCGTGGGCCGAAGCCATCCCCGCCCAGGGGGCGGTCAACGCGATGGAGACCGCGACGGTGGCACGGGACGGAGTCATGCCTTTGTTATCGACGCCCACTGCGGCAGCGTTAGCGCCGCAGACCTGGCGCCCGAAGTCCTAAGCCACGACCTTGAACTGGTGCACCTGCTGATCCGACGCATCCGGCAGGTTCATGCCCGCATCGGCACCCGTACGCAGATAGTTGATCACTGCGTCGTTGAGTAGTTCGCCCGGTGTCACCGCCGGAATGCCCGGCGGATAGGGCGTGATGAGCTCGGCAGAAACTCGACCTGCCGCGAGTTCGGCAGGCACCATTTCCGTCGGCCCGAAGAACGCGTCGCGGGGAAGCATCACCGTCTCCAACTGGATCTCCTCCGGCGACGGCAGGTCGATCTGCGGCGGCGGATCGAAGTCGCGCGCGGCCTCCCGCCAGGAGGTCAAGGCGTTGATCAGGCGGTCGACGGTGTGCGCGTCGTCGGCGTAGGACAGCTTCGGCACCATCCGGCGATGGTCTGCCTCGCCGACGTCGAGCTGGCAATGCTCACGCATCCAGTCCGCAGCCTGATATCCCGACGTGCCCGTGTCGGCGATGTCGATCAACACGTGCAAACGATCGAGGTCGTGTGATGCCTGCTCGCCGAGGAGCTCGTCCTCCAGCACCTTGACGCCCGGTATCTGGTTGATGCGCATGCGGGTGGTATGCGCCAGTTTCAGTGCAGCAGTGAGTAATTCGGTGCCCCGCTCGACCATCTGGCGCCGCCACGCGTCCAACGCCGCGTACACCATCACGTTCGGGCTGGTGGTCATCAGGAAGTCCGCGCACTTGACCAGCCGGTCCTCGTCGACCAGGTCACCTTGCAGGTGAAACACCGAACCCTGCTCGAAGCCCGAGCCCATCTTGTGAACGCTTACCACACAGACGTCGGCGCCCGCGTCCATCGCCCATGTCGGCAGGTCGTCGTGGAAGGGCAGGTGGGCGCCCCAGGCTTCGTCGACGATCAGCGGCTTACCCCGCTCGTGGCACACCTCGACGATGCCGGACAGATCGGCACACGTGCCGTACGGGCTGGGGCTGACGACCAACGCGCCCGCCGCGTCCGGATGCTTCTCCCATGTCTCGCGAACCTGCTGCGGTGACGGCGGATGGGAGAAGTGCCGCTCCGCGTCCCATTGCGGCGTTATCCAGTGGGGCTGCACGCCGGCGAGCACCAGGCCGGACACCACGGACTTGTGACTGTCCCGGCCGACGAGCAGACCGCCCTCCGCGCCGCCGGCCACCGCCATCATCGCGGCCTTCACCGACAACGAGCTGCCACACGTGGAGAAGAAGGCCGAATCCGCGCCGACCGCCTCGGCCATCAGATCCTCGGCGTCCGACAGGTATCCCCCTCGCGACAACCGGTCGTCGAGCCCACCGGAGGCCACCACGTCGTCTCGGAATGGATCTTTGCCGAGCACGGCGAGTGCCCGTTCGTCGGTCCCGCGGCCCTGACGGTGTCCCGGCGGGCTGAACCCGTAGCGCTCGCTGCGGTGATAGTCAGCCAACGCATCCAACAACGGCGCTCTCGATTGATCCACGACGTCCGGATACCCCCGCAGAATCGGTCGAATCACGTTAGCTCGGCGGCGTTTGACGCGGCCGTCAGCGGGTATGTCAGTGAGCGACCTGAAGTCCAGCCCGGCGCTTCGCAAAGCTGCGGCCTGGGATGCGACATGTGCGGTATCGGCGAAACGCTCGGCGTCGAGGAGGAATACCACCTCGTTGATCCGAACACCGGCGAATTGGTCAGTGCAACAGAGCCTTTCGCAAAGAACGCTTACGTCCAGGGTGAAGTGCAGGCCAGCCAGCTCGAGATCGGGACTCCCGTGTGCCGCACCCTCACCGAGCTTCGCGCCGAGCTGGTGAAGGCTCGGCAGGCAGCGAACGACGTGGCCGCGCAGTTGGGTGCGGCGATCCTGGCAACGGGCACGCACCCGTTCGCCCGCTGGCAGGACCTGAAGCGCGTCGCATCACCCCGCTACGACGCCTTGGCGGACCGCTTCGGAGCCGTGGCAAATCGCCAGAACATCTGCGGCCTTCACGTGCACGTCGGGGTTCCCGACCTTGCAATTGCGCTGGTGATCATGAACCGCTCGCGGCCCTATGTGCCCGTGCTCGCTGCCCTGACGTCCAGCTCACCGTTCCAGGAGGGGGTGGACACCGGATTCGCGAGCTTCCGCACGATGTGGTGGGCCATGTGGCCGACGTCGGGTGCGCCACCGCTGCTGCCGTCGGTCGAGGCGTACGAGCAGGTGGTCGCCGATCTGACCGCGGGCGGGATCATCGACGACGCGTCGACGCTGTACTGGGACGTCCGGCCGTCCATCCGCTATCCCACCCTCGAGTTTCGGGCCGCGGACGTGTGCCCGGACGTCGACGATGCCGTCCTCTACGCCGTGTTGGTGCGCTCGTTGGTGCGAACCCTCGCGCGAGAGCTGGAGCGCGACGTTCCCCAGTTCTCGGACGCCACGATTACCGCGGCACGGTGGCGAGCCGCACGCGACGGGATCCGCGGAGACCTCTGTGATCCGATGAGCGGCGCTGCGTTGCCTGCCGCCCTGGTGATTCGACGCGTCGTCGCGCAACTGGAACCCGATCTGCGCGAGCACGGCGAATTCGATGCGGTCAGCAGGTTGCTGACTCGCGTACTCGACCGGGGCACGTCCGCCGATCTTCAGCGGTCGCAGTTCGCGAGCAGCCGAGACCTCCGGCAGGTGGTGCGAAGCCTCGTCCACGCGACGGGTTGCTGGGGTTCACCCGACGCCCGCGCCGCGCGATGAAAATCTCCGAAAGCGCGTGCGCAAGCGCTTGCGTCTCTCTAGGCTGCTGCAGATCGCGCGGCGCGCCCGGCGTCGCACCGGGACAAAGGAGTCCGCATGTTCGCACGGCGCAGCAGAAGCACGGCCACGGTCGGGGCGGTTCTCATGGCGGGCTCGCTGGTTCTCGGTCTGACCGGCTGCGGCGGATCGGATTCGGGCAGCGTCAAGGTCGGACTGATCACCAAGACCGATTCGAACCCGTACTTCGTGAAGTTGCGCGAGGCCGCCCAGGCGCAGGCGGACAAGGACGGCGCGCAGCTGATCGCGCTGGCGGGTGCGTTCGACGGTGACAACGAGGGCCAGGTCTCGGCCATCGAGAACATGGTCGGCCAGGGCGTCAAGGGCATCCTGATCACCCCGAACTCCTCCACCGGCGTGCTCGACGCCATCAAGAAGGCCCGCGACGCGGGCGTCATCGTCATCGCGCTCGACACCGCGACCGACCCCGAAGACGCCGTCGACGCCACGTTCGCCACCGACAACAAGGCTGCCGGCGTCAGCCAGGGCAAGTGGGTGAAGGCCGCACTCGCCGGCAAGGCGCCTCAGGTCGTGATGCTCGACGGAACGCCGGGCGGCACCGTCGACACATTCCGTCACGACGGATTCCTCGAGGGCTTCGGCATCACGAACGACTCGCCGGAGATCGTCGGCCGGGAGAACACCAACGGCGACCAGACCAAGGCGCAGACCGCCATGGAGAACATCCTCCAGCGAGCTCCGGGCATCAACGCGCTCTACACAATCAACGAGCCGGCGGCCGCGGGTGCGTACCAAGCGATTCAGGCAGCGAACCGCGCAAACCAGATCACGATCGGCTCGATCGACGGCAGCTGCACGGGCGTCGCGGACGTCAAGGCCGGCAAGATCGGCGCAACAGTCATGCAGTTCCCGGCCAAGATGGCCGAGCAAGGCGTGCAGGCCGTGGTCAAGTTCGCCAAGGACGGCACCAAGCCCAGCGGTTTCAATGACACCGGCTCGGAGCTCATCACGGACAAGCCGGTCCCCGGACTCCCGTCGAAGGACACCGCCTGGGGCGAAAAGAACTGCTGGGGCACCGCTAGTTCATGACCACTGACGCTCCCGCGACCGCGACACCATCGGTCTCGAGCCGATTCAACGTAGGCAACCTCCTGCGTGAACCGTTGCTCGGACCGCTGGTGGCGCTGGTCATCGCCATCATCATCTTCAGCGCGGTCTCGAACTCGTTCCTCAATCCGCAGAACGTGTCGCTGATCCTGCAGCAGTCGGTGGTCGTCGGCATTCTCGCCGTGGGCCAGACGTTGATCATCCTCACCTCCGGCATCGATCTCTCGATCGGCGCGGTCGCCGTCTTCGGAACCATCGTGATGGCGCAGAGTGCCGGCGCCAACGGCCCGGTCATGGCGCTCGGGTCGACGCTGCTGGTGTGCGTGGTGTTCGGCGCGATCAACGGCGGGCTCGTCACGGCACTTCGATTGCCGCCGTTCATCGTCACGCTGGGGACGTTCACCGCGATACAGGCGGCCACCCGACTGCTCGCGGGCTCCGAGACCTACCGGGTGCAACCAGGACCGCTCACCTTCCTGGGCACGTCCTTTCGCATCGGGTCGTTCTCGACGACCTATGGCGTGGTCGTGATGCTCCTGGTCTACCTGGGGGTGTGGTACGCGCTATCCCAAACCGCTTGGGGCAAGCACGTTTACGCCGTCGGCGGCAACCCCCAGGCGTCGAACCTGTCGGGCATCAAGTCCGGGCGGGTGCTGTTGTCGGTCTACATCACGACGGGTGTGATTGCCGCCATCGCCGCGTGGGCTGCGCTCGGTCGCATCCCGAACGCCGACCCGAACGCGTACCAGAACGCCAACCTCGAGTCGATCACCGCGGTGGTGATCGGCGGAACCAGTCTGTTCGGCGGGCGCGGCGGCGTCGGCGGAACACTGGTCGGCACGTTGATCGTCGGCGTCCTCCGCAACGGTCTCACCCAGGCCGGCGTCGACAATCTCTACCAGAACATCGCGACCGGAGTCCTCGTGATCGTCGCTGTGGCAGTGGATCAATTCGCACGCAGGAGATCACAATGACGACCGGGATGACAGCAGCTCCCGTTCTCGAGGCTCGCGGGCTCGTCAAGAAGTACGGCCACGTGACGGCGATCAACGGTGCCGACTTCGAACTCCGCGCAGGCGAGGTGCTCGCGGTCATCGGCGACAACGGCGCCGGAAAGACCAGCCTCATCAAGGCCTTGGCGGGCGCGGTCGTTCCGGACTCGGGTGAGATCCTGATGAACGGAACGCCCGTGTCGTTCAAGAACACCCGCGACGCCAGGGCCGCCGGCATCGAGACGGTGTACCAGGATCTCGCCGTCGTACAGGCGCTCGACATCGCGTCGAACCTGTACCTCGGACGCGAGGTACGGCGAAAGGGCATAGCGGGCAGCCTGTTCCGCCGCCTCGACATGCCGCGAATGCGCGAGGACGCGTCGCAGCACCTCTCGGACCTGAAGATCGGCATCAAGTCCGTGAACCAGGCCGTGGAGACGTTGTCCGGCGGGCAGCGTCAGGGTGTCGCGGTGGCGCGGGCCGCCGCGTTCGGCCGCGGTGTGATCATCATGGACGAGCCGACTGCCGCACTCGGCGTGCGAGAGTCGGGACAGGTCATCGATCTGATCCGGTCGATCCGCGACCGCGGCATTCCGGTGGTGCTCATCAGCCACGACATGCCGCACGTATTCGAGGTGGCCGACCGGATTCACATCCACCGACTCGGGCAACGCGCCGGCGTCGTCGATCCGAAGAAGCGCTCGATGTCCGAGGTGGTGGCGCTCATGACCGGTGCGGAGGAGCCGACCGATGAGGAACGCGCCGGTCTCTGAGAAGGCCCCGGTGGGGGTCTTCGTCGGGTTGGCGACCCTCGACGTCATCCACCGCATCGCGAAACCGCCTGCCGTGAACCAGAAGATCACGTCGACCGCTCAGTTCGTCGCTGCGGGCGGACCGGCTGCGAACGCAGCCGTCACGTTCGCGGCGCTGGGCGGCGACGCAACGCTCGTGACCGCCCTCGGCGACGATCCGGTCGCCGACTTGATCCGGGCCGACCTCGCGAAGTACGACGTCCGCGTCGTCGACGCGGCAGTGGGCACCACCCGAGCGGTGCCCGTGTCCGCCGTGTCGGTCGTCGAATCGACGGGTGACCGATCGGTCGTCTCCCTCGACGCGGCGAACTCCGACGCTACGCCGCCGGGAGACCTCGATGACCTCGTGGCGGGCGCCGACGTGGTGCTCGTCGACGGGCACCACCCGCTGATCGCGCACGCTGCCGCTCGGCTTGCGGCAGCACGGGAGACCACACTCGTCGTCGACGCAGGCCGATGGAAGCCGGTCATGAGTGACATCGTTCCGTACGCGACAGACATGGTGTGCTCCAACGACTTCCGGGTGCCAGGCGCGGACGACGCGAAGTCCACCGCCGCGGCACTGGTCGGCAGCGGTGTGCGCACCGTCGTCACCACGCACGGCGGCGACCCCGTCGACTGGTGGTCGGGCGGCGAGTCGGGATCCGTTCGCGGTGGAACCGGTGGTGGTCGTCGACACCCTGGGTGCCGGCGATGCCTTCCACGGCGCGTATTCGTACTTCGCGACCCACATCGAGAGCGGCGTCGCCGAGCGCGTCGCTCGCTCCGCTGATGTGGCGGCACTGCGGTGTTCGGTGGTCGGGCCGCGGGCATGGTTGAGTGCCCTGCGCAGCGAATTTCCGACTGAACAGACTCGAAAGCGGGAACGGTGACCATCGAGCAGGACGTGCAGGACACCAGCCTGGACCAGCTGGTCGAGTCCGCCATGGCGCTCGTCGTCCCCGGCGAACGCCGCATTCTGGGTCTCACCGGCGCTCCCGGAGCCGGGAAGTCCACCGTTGCCGAGCAACTCGTCGCCGCGCTGGGTCCGGACACCGCCGTCCTCGTCCCCATGGACGGCTTTCATCTGGCCAACGAAGTCCTCATCGAGCTGGGGCGCCGGGACCGCAAGGGTGCGCACGACACGTTCGACGACGGCGGGTATGCACGGTTGATCGCGACCCTTCGGGCACAGCGCGTTGACGACCCCGTCGTGTACGCACCACGGTTCCGGCGCGAGATCGAAGAGTCGATCGGCTCGTCCATTCCCGTCCCGCCCACGGTGCCGCTGGTCGTCACCGAGGGCAACTACCTGCTGCTGGAATTCGACGCGTGGCCCGTGGCGCGGGCCGCCATCGACGAGGTCTGGTTCCTGGCCCCCGACACCGACGTTCGCCACGCTCGCCTGTTGCGCCGACACGAGGCGTACGGAAAGTCGCCGGCAGGACGCGGCGTCCTGGGCTCTCGGGCCCGACGAGCGCAATGCCCAGCTGATCGAGTCGACCGCAGGTCGCGCGGACAGAATCGTGCGGCTCCGGTGACCACCATGGGCGACGTCGCCCGACTCGCCGGCGTCTCCGCGTCCACGGTCTCGCACGTGCTCAACCGCACGCGCAAGGTCGACACCGCCACGCGCCTGCGCGTCGAAGAGGCCATCGAGAAGACCGGGTACCGACGCAACGTCGTCGCACGATCACTGGCGGCCGGCCGCACGCACACGGTCGGCCTCTCGATCTCCGCGTTGACGAATCCGTACTTCGGCAGCCTGGTGCACGCCGTCGAACGGGCCCTGTCGGATGCCGGGTACGTGCTGATCGTCGGAGATTCCCACGACGACGTGGAGTCGGAGAAACGCGTCACCGGCTCGCTTCTGGACCGGCAGGTCGACGGGATGATCGTGGCGCCAGCGGCTGGCTCCGAGCGGGTCACCCTCCCGGTGATCAACCGCACGGGTACGCCTCTGGTCCTGATCGACCGCGGTGTCGACCTCGGCTGCGATCAGGTCGGCCCGGAGAACTTCTCGTCGGCACGGTCAGCTGACCGAGCACCTGCTCGACCTCGGGCATCGCCGGATCGCCGCCGTACGTGGCATTGCCGGGATCTCCTCCACCACCGAGCGATTCGATGGTTACGTCGCGGCGCTCGCAGACCGCGGTATCGCGGTGGACGACGCTCTGGTCCTCGACGGCGACTCCAACACGGACGTGGCGGAGCGCGAAGTACACGCTCTGATGTCGGGCGCGAACCGGCCCACTGCGGTGGTCTCCTTGAACAACTCCATGACCATCGGAACGCTCAAGGCCCTGCGCAGGCTCGACTTGTCGATACCGGCCGACGTGGCACTCGTCTGCTACGACGACTTCGAATGGGCGGACCTCTTCGAACCCAAGCTCACCGCGGCGGCACAGGACGTCGAGACGATCGGCGCCACCGCGGTCGAACTGCTTCTGCGCCGCATCCGGCGAGAGGCTGGTGCGCCGCAACGAATTCGGGTGCCGACGACGTTCCACCACCGCAATTCGTGCGGATGCACTGACAGTCACCGATAGGACTTTCCGAACATGCCCATAGCAACCCCCGACCGCTACGTGGCGATGCTCGATCGCGCCAAGCAAGGCGGGTTCGCGTATCCGGCCATCAACGTGACCAGTTCGCAGACACTCAACGCGGCATTGCAGGGGTTCGCCGAAGCGGAGAGCGACGGCATCATCCAGGTGTCACTGGGCACGGCACTCTATCTGTCCGGCAACACGGTTCAGAGCCGCTTCGCCGGGTCGAAGGCGCTCGCGCTCTACGCGCACGAGGTCGCGTCGCACTACTCGGTCACCGTGGCCCTGCACACCGATCACTGCCCCGCCGAGAACCTCGACGACTGGGTCCGTCCGTTGATCGCCGACTCTATCGAGCGTCGCGGCCGCGGCCTGGACCCGCTGTACCAATCACACATGTGGGACGGGTCCGCGGTCCCTCTGGACGAGAACCTGCGCATCGCAAAGGAATTGCTGCAGTCGTCAGTGGAAGCGAACACCATTCTCGAGATCGAGGTTGGCGTGATCGGCGGCGAGGAGGACGGCGTCTCCCACGAGATCAACGAACAGCTGTACTCCACCGTCGACGATGCGCGCGCCACGATCCAGGCACTGGGCACGGGAGAGCGCGGTCGGTACCTGACCGCCTTGACGTTCGGCAACGTGCACGGCGTCTACCACCCGGATTCGGTCCATCTGCGCCCGGAGATCCTCGAGGAGATCCAGACCGTCGTCGGCCGCGAGACCGGAGAGGCGAAGCCGTTCGACCTCGTCTTCCACGGTGGATCGGGATCGAGCGCCGAGGACATCGCGTCGGCCGTCGCGAGCGGTGTCGTCAAGATGAACGTCGACACCGACACCCAGTACGCGTTCACCCGGTCGATCGCCGGCCACATGATCGCTGAGTACGACCAGGTGCTCAAGGTCGACGGCGGCTACGGCAACAAGAAGGCCTACGACCCGCGGTCGTGGGGCAAACCGGCCGAGAACGCCATGGCTGCAAGGGTTGTCGAGGCCGCGCAGATGTTGGGCTCGGCCGGACGGGCCATGCGCTAGGCCTGCCAACGTATGCGGGCATGCTGGGCGTAAATCTGAACGCCGGCTCCTCGACCTGGCAGAGTGATGCCGTGTCCGAAGACGACGACGCCGTGCGCGCCTTGCTGGCCTACCTGGGCGCTGCGATGGTGGCCACGGGACAGCCGGTCAGCGACGTGGAGGACGAGCTAGCCGAGGTGAGCACCACGCTGGGCTATCCCGACGTCCAGATCGCGGCGTCGCCGACCGGCGTCTTCGTGAACCTGGCCAGCGGCGCCCCCGCAACGTTCGAATCGGTCACCGGCGGACTGCGTCTCGACCAGGCCGCCGAGGTCCGAGCAATCCGTCATCGGTTGTCGCAGCGTGCGCTAACGGTGGCCCAGGCCACCGAGGAGCTGCTCGATCTGCGCCATCGTCCACCCCGCTATCCGGAGTGGATGGCCAATCTCGGCTGGATCGCGATCGCCGCGGGAATTGCTCTGATCCTCCAGCCCGGCGGCGCCAATGTCGCCTTTGCTGCCGTGGGGGCGGTCGTGGTGGTCGCCCTCGTCCGGCTGGGGCAGCGGTTTGCCCTGGTCGCCACACTGCTACCGACGTTTGCGGCCTTCCTTCTGGCGTGCGGGGTGTTCGCAGCCGCCAACGCCGATCTGCTGGACGGACCGCTGCGCACCCTGCTGCCGCCGTTAGCAGTGCTGTTACCCGGCGCGTTGATCGTCACTGCGATGTCCGAGCTGGCGGCCGGCGACATGGTGGCCGGAGCATCACGGTTGACCTTCGGGCTGGTCCAGTTGCTCCTGTTCACCCTGGGCATCGTCGCGGCCAGTCACGTAATCTCCGTGCCCGCAGCCGAATTGACGAATCTCCGCGTCGACACACTTGGCTGGTGGGCCGCGCCGTTGGGGCTGATCCTCATCAGCATCGGAATCGGGGTCCTCGAGAGTCCACCGGTGCGGCTGCTGCCGTGGATCACCGTGGTCCTGATCCTCGCCTTCGCCGCCCAGAGTTTCGGGCAGCACGTCGGCGGCGCGGCACTCGGCAGCTTCCTCGGCGCCGTCGCGGCTACCCTCGGGTCCTCGCTCGTCGAGGCCGTGCGCCCGAACCTGCCGCGATTGGTGGTCTTTCTGCCTGCCTTCTGGCTGCTCGTCCCGGGCAGCCTCGGTCTGCTTTCCACCACCGCGCTGGTCACCAATCCCGGCGGTGGTGGGGCGAACGCGTTCGAAGTGGTGACGGTGGTCTGTGCCATCGCGGTCGGATTGTTGGTCGGTGCGGCGGTCGCACGATCCTTCCTTGGTGCCCTCGAGAGACTGCGGCGCGGGTACCCGCTGCGCAGACGCGGTCGGCCGGGCCAGAGCCTGCTGCGCTGACGGCCTAGCCTTTTGAAGACGCGCCAAGGCATGGAGAACTCCACATGACACCGAACCAGCCACTGAAGAGCGCCGCTGCCGAGACCGTCGTCCACGATCTACGATCCGCGCTGCCGCAGGGACGGGTAATCGTCGACGCCGACGTCACCCGTAGCCTCAGCCGCGATCAGGCGGCCGGGGCCCCGGCCGGCGAGCCGGCAGCCGTCGTGCGGGCCCGCAGCACCGAAGAGGTCCGTCGGGCGGTCGAGATTTGTCTGCGCCACCGCACTCCCGTCGTCGCGCGCGGAGCGGGCACCGGGCTGTCCGGTGGCGCGAACGCCATCGACGGCTGCGTGGTGCTCTCCTTGGAGGCGATGTCGGAAATCCTAGAGATCAACCCTTTGGAGCGGTTGGCGGTGGTCCAGCCGGGGGTGGTCAACGACGACCTTCGCGCGGCGGTGGCGGAGCATGGGTTGTGGTACCCACCGGATCCCGCTAGTTCGCCGTGGTCGACGCTCGGTGGCAACGTCGCCACGAACGCAGGCGGCGTGTGTTGCGTCAAGTACGGCGTCACCGGTGAGTACGTGCTCGAACTCGAGATGGTGACCGGTTCGGCAGAAGTGGTGCGCATCGGGCGTCGGACCGCCAAGGGCGTCGCCGGCTACGATCTGGTCGGCCTGCTGGTCGGGTCCGAAGGCACATTGGGCATCGTCACCGAGATCACGGTCCGCCTCCGCAGCTTGCCCAGCGCGCCCATCACGGTGGCCGGTTTCTTCCCGTCGCTGGTGACTGCCGGTCTCGCGGTGCGCGCGGTCGGGGCGGCGGGCATCACCCCGTCGGCGTTGGAGCTGATGGACCGGTATTGCCTTCGCGCCGTGGATGATTGGAAGCACATGGGACTGACGGACGCGGGAGACGTCCTGCTGCTCGCCCGGGTAGATGACCCCGAGCCCACGGGCACCGCACTCGCCGATGCCATCGTCGAACACTTCCGCGCCAGCGGCGCGACCTGGGCCGAACGGTCGACTGACCCCGGCGAAGGCGATGCCCTGTTCGCGGCCCGTCGGTTGGCCTACCCGGCTCTCGAGCGGTTGGGGCCGGTGATCACCGAGGACGTGTGCGTGCCCAAGGAGCATGTCCCGGAGATGCTGGCTCGCATCGAGGCGCTGGCACGGCAGCATGGCGTGCAGATCGCCAACATCGCGCACGCCGGTGACGGCAACCTGCACCCCCTGATCATCGGACCGACGGATGACGACGCCGACCTGTGGCGGCGGATTCGCGCTGCATTCGACGGCATCCTCGATGCCGCGTTGTCCCTCGGTGGCACGATCACCGGCGAGCACGGTGTCGGCATCCTCAAGCGCGGAGGTCTGGTGAACGAGTTGTCGCCGACGGTGATGGGGCTCCACCGGGCGATCAAGCATGCACTCGATCCTGCAGGAATCCTCAACCCCGGCAAGATCTTCGAGTAGTGCAGGCAATCTGCGCTGGGCGTAACTCAGCCGTCGGAATCTGCGGCGCGTAAGTGGATCGTTGAATTCCCACCGAGGCGCTTTGCCTCGAACATCGCAAGATCGGCGCGCTCGATGATCGTGTCCAGCAGTGCGGCGGAATCAATCTCCGGCGCGGCCAACTTCGTCAGGGCCACAGTGGTGACCCCCACGCTAGCAGTGACCGGAGGGTGATCAGCCGGCGCAGCGACCGCAGACCGAACCCGCTCGGTGATGCGTTCTGTGTGGCCTGGTGCGGCGAGGTCGACGACGACGAATTCCTCCCCGCCAACCCGAGCCACCAACGCGTTGCCGCGAACTGCGGACTGAATTCGTCGTGCGCTGCGGATCAACACTTCATCACCGACGGCGTGACCGAAGGCGTCGTTGATGCCCTTGAACCGGTCCAGGTCGACGACCATCACCACCACGTGGGCGTCCTCGGAACTCCCGTCGCGCACCAGGTCACCGACATGCAGGTGCAGTCCACGTCGGTTCAGCAAGCCGGTCAGCGGATCGGTGATCGACTCGTTGGCGTCGTTGCGCAGAATCCAGATCCCGAATTGGATGCCCAACGGCGACGCGGCCCCGCCCGCCGCCACCAGCAGCATCTTGACTGCCAAGGCGACCCCGCCAAGGTGTGCACCGCCGACCTGGACAGCATGGGCCGTCGACGTCGCCAGTATCCAGAACGTGTGCAGAGCGAGGACTTTCGGCCCGTCGAAGAACATCAGATAGACGCCGATCAGCCCAAACGCGTTGAGCGCGAAGAGTCCTGTCAGCCAGTCCGTGTCGTGCAGAGCCACCACGGCGATTCCGATATCGCAGGACACGACGAACCCGATCGACCAGCCACGCGATGGCCACGGTCGCCAACACCACACCACAGCCCAAAAGATCGTCAAGGCGGCAAACATGGCTACGACGAGGAGATGAGGGAAGCTATTCGAACCGGCGAAGGGCAATTCCAACGCTAGCAAAACTAAGGCAACGAGGGCGGTCCCACTGCCAATCAATACTTTGAGGGCACCGGCCAGCGATCGCTTGGTGAAATACTGTACCTGCGCGGCGTAGTCGACCGGCTCGGTCCACCAATCACGGACAAGGCTGGTCAACACGACAAAGCTTCGCGGAAACTCCAGCAAACGGCACCCCAGCAATCAGTACAGCTCGACCGCTCTCGGTGGCCGATCTAGCCCAGGCTGGACTAGTCGGAGCAGCAAACGATCGTGGTCAGGATAGCCGTTTCCAATTGACGCGATCGGGGTTTTGGCAGGGAAATTGTCACCGCCCGCCGCATCGCGCCGACGTGCGGCAACTCGCTTCTCCTACGGTGCAGCGGGCACAACGGGAGGGACGAAGTCGAACGTCATTCCGAGCAACCACACCAGCGCCAGGACCACCGGCAAGTGGAAGATGAACTGCAGGAACGTGAACCCGACGAGATCGCGGGCTCGGAGCCCGAGTACTGCGAGCAGGGGCAGCATGAAGAACGGATTGATCAGGTTCGGCAGCGCTTCGGCCACGTTGTAGATCTGCACCGTCCAGCCCAGGTTCATCTGGACATCGGTGGCGGATTGCATGACGTAGGGGGCCTCGACCAACCACTTGCCGCCACCCGACGGGATGAAGACACCCAGGACGACGGTATAGAGCGCGATGACGACGGCGAAGGCCCCGCCGCCAACACTCGTGAACAACTCCGCAAGCTGGTCCGAAACGGTGTGCCCGCCACTGCCTTTCGCCTTGGTGAGGATCGCCGCCATGGCGGCATACAACGGGAACTGGACGAGGATGCCGCCCGTGGCCGGCACGGCTTTGGTGACGGCTTGCAGGAACTTCCGTGGCGTCCCGTGCAGCACCAGTCCGAGGATGAGGAAGACCAGCAGGTAGCCGTTGAGGCTGCTCACGACGGTCAAGACCGGTTTCGAGAGCAATTGGGAGATCAGCCATCCCAACGTCATCAGGCCAGCCACCACGGGCAGGACGCGACTGTATTCGAGCCACTCCCCCGGCCGCGCGCGTGGCGGCACCTCTTCGCTCTGGTCGTCCAGGTCCACGCCGAGATCCTCGGCGGTGGTGATGGCCGCGCCCCTTGGTGCGGAGAAGTGCGCGATGACCACGGTGATCGCGATGATGATGGCGCACATCAACAGGGATTGCCACGTGAAGATCGTCTTGCCGAAGTCGAGAACGCCGGTGATCTTCAGTAGCGCGTCAGGCAGCGAGCTGGCGGTTGCCTGCAACTGTGCGGCCGAGGAGGACAACCCCAGGGCCCACACGGCCCCGAGTCCCATGAAGGCCGCTGCACCGAGCGCGCGATAGTCCACCCGCAGATCGGTCCGACGTGCGATCGCCCTGGCCAGCAGACCGCCGAACACCAGACTGAGTCCCCAGTTCAGGAACGAGACCGACATGGATAGGAACGCAACGAGACTCACCGCGCTGCGCGCCGACTGTGGCACGGTGGCGAGGCGGTCGATCAGCCGGGCCACCGGCGGGGATGTGGCGACGATGTATCCGGTCAGCACCACCATGGCCATCTGCAGAGTGAAGGCGGTCAGATCCCAGAAGCCGTTGCCGAACGCATCCACGACCGCTTGCGGAGACGAGCCGTTGGCCAACGCGGCGACGGAGACGAGTGCGACACCGGCCAGGGCGACGACGTACGCGTCCGGAAACCACTTCTCGGTCCAACTGGCCAGTGATTGGGCGACCCGCGCCAACCCCTTCTCGGAGCGAGAATCTTCGGTGGCGGTGGTCATTCGGCGTTCCTCTTCTCTCCGCTCCCGGCGTACTTGGCCAGCGGGGATTCGCAATCGCGTGCGGCTCCGGACCCAACAAACCTAAGGGGGGCCGGCTCCCGTAGTAAAGCGCAGCGGTATCAGGCAGTGAGCGCCTGGAGTACTTCGTTGATCGAATCCTCCGTGCAAGCACCAAGGCGCGCGGACCGCAATGTGACGCCGTCCGCGATGCCAAGGCGATGCAGATCGTCGATGAACCCGGCGAGCCCGTGGGGTGTGCCGACATAGCGCACTGCAGGCTCTCCACTTGCCGTGCTGGGGCCGATTCGGTTGGCAGTGTGCATGGCGTCGCGTACGTCGCGGTCGACGATGGCTTCGACGTCGACGAATATCGTGCACCCGGTACTGCCGGCGTCGGTGCGCAGAGCTGCCGACTGCCGCTGGGCGTCACGAAGATCGGTGGCGCGGATTCGGTGGAAGCAATCGGGCAGCGCAACCACGCTGAGCGCGGCGACGTGGGTCTGCGGGAGCTCGTCGCGCAGAAAGACGTGCAGCGAATCGACTGGCCCGCACACTCTGATTGGACCACTGAAGGCGGCTCGGTTCGCCGTTGAAAGGGACATGCTCACTCCTCGGTGATATCGCGTCGCACCTGTTCGACGGTGGTGATCTCGACGAGGGGACCGAACAACGCCATCGCGTCCAATGCCCGTTGGTGGTCTTGGTCGCTGATGCCTGCGCACGCGTCGGCGACAACCCTCACGTGCACGCCGGCATCGGCGGCGGCCAAGGCAGTCGAGAGGACACAGCAATCGGTCGACACGCCCGTGAGCACCATCTCGTGGCTTCCGCGCATCGCCGTTGCCAATGCCGATCCCCACTTGCCGAACGTCGTCATGCAGATCGCAGCCTCGGCGTGGCGGCTGAACTCCGGGGTCAGCGCGTACAGCGCGTCGTCCTCGGGAACCAGCGCGAAGGGCCACCGCTGGTAGTAATCCGCCCAGGCGCCCTCGGGCGTGCGCGGTGCGACGAAACGCGTGAACACCGCGCGATCGTCGAACAGCGGCAACAACTCGCGAATGCCGCTGGCTGCTTGGGCGTATCGCGGCGCGAACCAGCCACTGTCGGGTCGGCTGAACACGTCCTGCATGTCTATCGCGACGAGATACGCCTCATCGGTCATGTCGATCTCCTGGGCCGGGCGAGGGTTGACCTATTGAAACGTCGGAGCGACTTCCTTGATGAACAGCTCCAGAGACTTCCGCTTCTCCTCGTGCGGCAGGCTGTTGTCGCACCAGAAGCTGAATTCGTCGACGCCGAGTTCCTCGTAGTGCTTCAGCCGCGCGATGACTTCGTCGGGTGTACCGATCATGGCGGTGCGGTGCAGCGAGTCGAGTTCGAACTCCGGGCGCCCTTCGAACTTGGACTCGGGACTGGGCGCGAGGAAGCCGTCGACCGGTGTGGTCTTGTTGCCGAACCACGCGTCGAAGGTCCGGTAGAACCTGGAGATCGCCGCGGCAGCAGGGCGCCAACCGTCGGGATCGTCAGCCGAGTGAACATGCGTGTGGCGCAGCACCATTAGTTGGGGGCGCGCCACCTCGGGATGGTTGGCGACCGCGGTCTCGAACTTCTGCTGCAGATCCGCGACCTCCTCGTCACCCTTCATCAGCGGGGTGACCATGACGTTGCATCCGGACCGGACCGCGAAGTCGTGCGAGTCGGGATCCCGGGCCGCGATCCACATCGGCGGCATCGGCTGTTGGATGGGTTTCGGGACGCTCGTGGAGGTGGGGAACTGCCAGATCTCGCCGTCGTGGGCGTAGTCGCCTTGCCAGAGTTTGCGCACCGCCGGAACCAACTCCCGCAGGTACTTTCCGCCGTCGGTGGCCGGCAGACCGCCCGCCATGCGGTCGAACTCGAACTGGTAGGCACCCCGCGCCAGACCGACTTCCATCCGCCCGTTGCTGATGACGTCGAGCAGCGCGCACTCGCCCGCGGCGCGGATCGGATTCCAGAACGGGGCGATGATGGTTCCTGCACCGAGCCGGATGGTGGACGTCTGCCCGGCCAGAAAGGCCAGCAGCGGCATCGGGCTTGGCGAGATGGTGTACTCCATGCCGTGGTGTTCGCCGATCCACACCGTGCTGAAGCCGCCGGCTTCGGCCATCTGCGTCAGCTCGGTGAGGTTCTCGAACAGCTGGCGATGGCTGACCTGTTCGTCCCATCGTTCCATGTGCACGAACAATGAAAATCTCACGATTCCTCCTCGGTACCAAACAATTTGGGATCGCTGTCGTGCTGCGACCGCAGCTCGGACAGCGTGACGTCGCCGGTAGCCCAGTGCGTGCGGGGCACCTCGCGCACGATGACCCGGATGTACTCGGGTTTGGTGTCGACGGTGCGCAGCACGGCTTCGTGGACTTCGTGGATCATGGTGCGGATCTGTTGTTCTGAACGTCCCTGCGCCAGGGAGACTTCGATGAGTGGCATGGTCAGCTCCGCATCACGAAGGGATCCGGTACCGGTCCCTCGTCGGTGTTGATCCAGACGCTCTTGAGTCGGGTGTACTCCTTGATGGTTTCGGTGCCGTGTTCGACGCCGACGCCACTGCTCTTGAAGCCCTGCCGCGGCGACATGGGGGACATTGCCCGGTAGGTGTTGACCCATACCGTGCCCGCCTCCAACTGCGATGCAACCCGGTGTGCCCGAGCCAGATTCGACGTCCACACGCCAGCAGCGAGCCCGTACTCGGTGTCGTTGGCCAGGCGTATGACCTCGTCTTCGCTGTCGAAGGGCATGATCGCGGCGACGGGCCCGAAGATCTCCTCGCGCACGACTCGCATGGCATTGTCGACGTCGACGAGCACGGTCGGCTCGTAGAAGTATCCTCCGAGACCACCGTCGCTGGCGCGGCCGCCGGTGAGCACGCGCGCACCTTCGTTTCGGCCGATGTCCACGTACGAGGCGACCTTGTCGCGCTGGTCCTCGAATGCCAGTGGGCCCAATTCCGTTGTGTCGTCGAGCGGATCGCCCATGCGGATGCTCTGTGCCCGTTTGGACACGAGTTCGAGAAGCTCGTCGTAGACCGATCGGTGAGCGAATACCCGGCTGCCCGCGATGCATGTCTGTCCGGCAGCGGCGAAGATGCCTGCGATGACGCCGACCGCGGCGTTGGCCACGTTGGCGTCCTCGAAGACGATGTTCGGGGACTTGCCGCCCAGCTCCAGCGTGCATCCGATGAACCTGCTCGCTGCGGCGGCTGCGATGCGGGAGCCGGTGGCGGTGCTTCCGGTGAACGAAATCTTCGCCAGGGCGGGATGGTCGACCAACGGTTGGCCTGCCTCCACCCCGAATCCGGTGACGACGTTGACCGCGCCGGGCGGGAATCCAGCTTCGACCGCGAGCTCCGCAAGCCGCAGGACGGTCGCCGACGTGTACTCCGAGGGTTTGATCACGACGGTGTTGCCCGCGCACAGAGCGGGGGCCAGCTTGCTGGTGGTCAGGGTGAGGGGAGAGTTCCACGGCGTGATCGCGCCGACCACTCCCAAGGGTTCGCGGGAGGTGTAGTTGAGGACACGCCGATCGGAGGTGGGGATCACGTCACCCTGGATCTTGTCGGCCAGTCCGGCGTAGTAGTAGAAGTACTCGGGCAGCGTTGTCAGCTGTCCGCGCATCTCCCGCAACAGCTTTCCGTTGTCCTGCGTCTCGGAGCGCGCAAGTTCCTCGGCGTTCTCTGCGACCAGGTCGCCGAGTCGTCGCAAGAGGTGACCACGCTTCGTCTGACTGAGGTCTCGCCAGCGCGGGTCGTCGAATGCGGATTGCGCCGCCTGGACCGCACGGTCGACGTCCACGGCGCCACCGCGAGCGGCCTCGTACAGCACCTCCCGCGTCGCGGGATTGGTGCTCTCGAAGTACTCGCCGGACGCCGGCGACGTGGGCTTGCCGTCGATGAAGTGTTCCAACCTGCGAGGTTCAGACATGTGCACTCTCCTTGAGGAAGGCGACCAAGCAATCGACGAGTTCGCTGGGGAGTTGGATGGGGAGCATGTGCCGCGCACCGGGGATCACGACGCCGCGACAGCCGGGTATCGCGTCGACGAGTCGCTGCGTCATCGCCGGTGTCGAGCCGAGGTCGTCGGCGCCGGTGACGGCGAGTGCGGGCATGTCGATGCGCGTGAGTTCCGGGGCGATGTCCGCGTCGGCGGTCGCGAACACGCGGTAGCAGGCGAGGAAGCTCGCCGGGTCGTTGCCGCGGAGCACCGCCTCGATGCGGCGGACCTGCTCGGCCGGCACGGCGGTGCCGTCGAACCACCTCGCCAACGACGCCGTGGTGCTTGCTGCGGGGTCCGTCTCGGCGATGCGAAGACGCTCGAGAACGGCAGCCCGCTCGGCGTCAGTCCGGCGGCACACCGAGCTAACCGAGGTCACCGTCGACACGAGATCGGGGCGGAAGCGGGCGAGGTGCTGGGCCACCAGCGCCCCCAGCGAGAACCCGACCACGTGTGCGCCCGGTTTCATCTGCTCGGCGACGTCGCCCGCCAAGTCCGCAAGCGTGACGGTGGCTGGGGCGGCCTGCCTCGTGCCGTGGCCCAGCAGATCGGGCGCGACGACGTCGATGTCAGCGGGGAGCAGCAACCTGACGGCGTCCCACATGGTGTGGTCGAGGCCCACGCCATGCAGGAGAACGAGCCGCGTTGTGGTCATCGGTGATCTGCCCCTGTGCCGATGCTATTGCTCGGTGCTCAGCGGGGCCAACCGCTGTTGCGGCCGGCCTTGCGCCGCCGCGGCCAGCGCAACGACGATCTCGTCGGGATGCGGCGCATCGGCGATGCGCACCTCGACCGTCTGGTGGTGCGACCGGATCGTCGCGTCGGTGATGTGCTTGAGCGGGATGTCGAACAGCACACCCGCCGGGCCGCGCTTCTCGACGGCGGGCAGCAAGGTGGTGGCGTCGGCGGCCTTGCGGAAGTGATCGCCGAACTGCAGCGTGTGGATCAGCCCCGAGCCGTGTTCGATCTCGCCGTTGAGTCCGACGATCGCCGCCTTGCCGTACGCCTCGACCGGGCCTTGCAGTGCATCGATCACCTGCGGCGCCAGCAGCGCGCCCAGGTTAGAGGCCGTCTCGTTGATGCCGGGAGTCAAGTCGTCGACGAATCCCATTCCAGCCCAGGGGTTCTCGATGACAGCGGCGACGATCGCCACCCGCGCTGCGGGGTGGACCTCGCGGCCGCCCTCGGTGCGGATCTCTTCGACGATGGTGACGATCTTGCGGATCTTCATGAAAGGACGCTCTCCAGATCTCTTGACGTGATTGCGGGGTCGGTGGTGCGGTCGCCGATGCGGGGATGTGGCCGTGGACCGGTCGACGCCGCGGCGACGATCACGATCTCGTCGGCGCGCGGAGCATCGGATACCCGGGTGGTGACGGTCTGATAGTGGCTACGCGTTGCAGCGTGGGTCTTGTGCCACAGCGGCACGATGAGCGGTTCACCGGCTTCGGCACGCGTGTCGGCGAAGCAGATGATCGACTCGCCTTCGAGGTACTCACGCATCAGGTTGCCGAAGTACGGCGTGTGGATCAATGCGCCGCCGTGTTCGATCTCGCCGCCGCTGCCGACGATGGCGGCCTTGCCGAACGCTTCGACGGCTTCCACCGCTCCGAGCGCGTCGATCAGGCGATCAGTCAGCAGGCGAGCGAGCACGGGCGCGATCCGCGCGGCCTCCTCGGCCAGCTGGTGCGTCGGATCGCTTCCCGCCCATGGGTTTCGGATCACGGCGGCAACACTGGCCTGGCACGCCGGCTGGGCTGGTTGAACGCCGCCTTCGGTGATGACGGCTTCGCGGTAGACGACCACCTTTCGGAGGCCGATCTGCATCGCAGAATGCGCTTGTTGCATGCAACAGACGGTAGACCGCGCTCGGACCTTGGGTCAAGTAGCCGGGTCGGTCGATTACGGCGAGCGGACGCGGACGGCAGCATCAACGCAGGTACGGAGCTCGAATGGTTCCGAATGACGCCGTCAGCCCGCTGGCGGCATGGCGTCTTTTGAATCACTCATTGACATCAAGTGTGAGTGCGATTACTTTCCTGTTGCATGCCAGAGACCCTCGATCCAGCACGCAACACCGATGGCGCCGCCGCGCCGGACTTGCGCTACCGCGACAAAGTGGCGGCCGTCGAGCCCTACGGCGTCGACGCGATTCCAGACTCCGAACGCCATGGCAAGCCGATCTC
The DNA here is from genome assembly GCA_963849055.1 of uncultured Actinomycetota bacterium. Lineage (GTDB taxonomy): Bacteria > Actinomycetota > Actinomycetes > Mycobacteriales > Mycobacteriaceae > Mycobacterium. The sequence continues at coordinate 37,127 of CAWKFI010000003.1, read as the reverse complement.
CCAGTTCTTCATCTGGTTCGCGGCGGGGATGAACTTCCCGATCATGGTGCTGGGATTCCTGGCAGTCAGTTACGGCCTGTCGTTGACCGCCTCAGTCACCGCGATCATCGCCGGCTCGTTGGTCGGATCGGTCGTGATGGGCGTCCTGTCCCGCATGGGAGGCAGGCTTGGTGTCGCTCAGCAGATCCAAGCCCGCGGTCCGCTGGGATTCTTCGGCAATTTCCTGCCGGTGGCGTACGTCAACATCTTCGCCGGAATCGGTTGGGCGGCAGTCACCGTCATCCTCGGCGGCCAAGCGTTGGCTGCCCTGATACCGGCGATACCGTACTGGCTCGGCACCGCGGTGCTGGTGCTGATTCAGCTGGTGGTCGCGGTATACGGCTACAACATGATCCACTACCTCGAGCGGATCCTCGCCGTGGTGCTGTTCTTTGGCTTTCTGATGATCACCGTCGTTTCGGTAAGCCGTGGCTGGCAAGGTGGTTTCGTCACCAACCCGCAGGCCGACTACTGGATCGGCGGGGTTGGCGGATGGATCACCTTCGCAGGATTCTTCCTGTCATTTCTCATCGCCTGGTGGCCGTTCGCCTCTGACTACTCGCGCTACCTGCCCGACGAAGACCACGTCAATCGGGCGTCCGGGATCTGGACCTTCGCCGGCAACTTCTTGTCGTTGTCATGGCTCGGCATCGCCGGCGCTCTGCTGGGAAGTTCGGCGGCCACCGGCGAGAGCCCCATCGACGCGCTGTACCGCCTGACCGGACCATTTCACGTGGCAGCGCTGCTCGTGGTGCTCGTCTCGTCGTTCTCACAGAACTTCTTGAACGTCTACGGCGGTGCGATCTCCGTACAGACGCTCCGGATTCCGGTGACCAGGCGCACGGCCGTCATCCTGATCTGCGCCGCCGCCTACGCCATCAGCCTGTGGGCCGACGAGGGCTTCGAAGACAAGTTCAAGACGTTCCTCTTCGTCGGGGCATACCTGATCGCACCGTTCGGCGCAGTCCTGTTGCTCGACTACGTGTTCGGGCACAGGCACGACCGCGCTCGGATCGCTGAGCTCTATGATTCCCGGCGCATCCTGGAGTGGGGATTCGTCGCCTGGGTGGTCGGTACCTTGGCGTCGTTGCTGTTCTGGAATCTGTCCATCTTCGTCGGACCCATCGCCGAAGCACACCCCGAATGGGGCGACCTGTCGTACTTCGTCGGATTCGGGGTCGCAGCAGTGGTCTACCTGCTCACCTATCGACTTCCACCACTGTGGCACAGCAAGTCTCCCGTGTTCGGCAACGAGAGGACGGCGACGGTCCCGATCGCAACCACACCACCGACGGGCCTGGCCGTCAGCCCCGTCGGCGCGGCCGAGAACTGAAGGGAGACAATCATGTCCACTACCACCGACACCCGAACCCGGATCGAGCAGGCTTGGCTTGCCGCGTGGGACCTCGGCGAGGTGGAGGCGTTCGACACGCTGCTGAGCACCGACTATCGGCGCATCAGCGGCACGGACGAGGGCCAGAGCCTGACCGAGTTCAAGGCGTCGATCGTGACGACCCGGGCGGCCTTTCCGGATCTGAAGACCGTCATCGACGAGATCGTGGTCGACGGTGATCGTGCCGCCGTTCGTTGGCACAGCACGGGCACTCACCGCCACCCGTTCCTGGGCGTGCCGCCCACCAATCGTGAAATCACGGTCAGCGGTGCAACATTCGCCCACTTCGATGGGCCTCACATCGCGAAGGAATACGTCACCTGGGATCCGCGCGCCTTGCTCACCGCCCTCGGGATCTTGACCATCGGCCAGGCTCGTTGAACGCCATGACGCAGGGGACCCTCGAGCCGTCGCCCCCCGACCTGGACACCATGAAGGCAGTCAACCGCCAGTTCATCAGCGGTGTCACCGTCGTCACGGCGATGGACCAGGACACACCCCGCGGTCTGGCCGTCAACGCGTTCTCGAGCGTGTCGTTGTCCCCACCCACCGTGATGGTCGCCGTCCAACACACGTCTTCGACGCACGACTGTCTCTTCGCCGCCACCCACCTGGCCATCAACATCCTCTCGAGCGATCAGCTCGACGTCGTCACGCGATTCGCGGTCAAGTCGGATGACAAGTTCGCCGGTCTCGATTGGGAGCACGGCCCGTTCGGAAGTCCGTTGATCGGACGAAGCGCTGCCCGGATGGAGGTCGAGATCGGGGAGAGACTGCGGGCCAGCACACACACGGTGTTTCTTGGAAGGGTCGTCCACGCAGAGGTCAGCGAACGATCAGCGATGGTCTACAGCGCAGGTAAGTTCTTCGATGGCGGCGCACTCGCGCCACTGACGGCGGACGCGACTACTTCTTAGGAGGAAATCGACGGTGACGGGCAACAACGGGTCGCGGAACGGATCCGTTCAGGCAAGGTTGATCACCGAGATCCGTCGACGCATCATCATGGGTGAGATCCAGCCCGGGGTGAACATCTCCGAGCTGGCGCTCGCCGAAGAATTCGGCGTCAGCCGCACGCCGGTTCGCGAGACATTCAAGCAGCTGCAGACCGAGGGACTGATCGAAATCCGTCCGCGGGTGGGCACTTTCGTGACCACTCCGTCGCGCCGCGAGATCATCGAGCTCTTCGAGATGAAGGAGCTCCTGGAAGGCGCGGCCGCGCGACTGCTCGCCCAGCGTGGCCGAGTGCCGGAGATCGACCAGCTCGAGGAGAATCTGCGCCAAGCCGACCAAGCGGTGGCAGCCGACGATCGCGCCCGCTACGCCGATCTGGTCGAGGAGTTTCACGACCTGTTGATCCGGGGTGCCGACAACAGCAAGCTCGAGGCGCACTACCGGATGCTGATGAACCAGCTGGCGTACTCCCGACTGGTCAACACGTCGTTGAGTCAGCCGGGTCGCCCCCTGCAGTCCGACCGCGAGCATCACGACGTCCTCGAACTCATCATCGACAAGGATGGCGACAGCGCCGAGCGGGTGATGCGCGAACACGTGCGCGCCAGCCGACAGGCATTGTTGGCGGGCCTTGGTTCGCCTCAGGCGCCGCACCGCGGCGGCGTTTGAGTCAGCCGATTAGGCTGAGAGTCAACCAGGGGCGCGGCGGGTACCCCAGCTCCGGAGTTCGGGATCTGTTTGAAGGAGACGTATGCGCCGGCGGCTGACTACGGGAATGGCGGTCGCCTGCGTGGCGCTGCTCGTAAACGGTTGTGAGGCGCAGGTGTGGGGTGCGCCGCCGACCGCTGAGAGCACCGTGCAGGCACCAGCCGTCACCCCGGAGGCCTCGCTCCCCGCCCTGCCCGCGGTCCCTCCCGACCAGCCGGCGGCCTCATTCGACGGACTCGACGCCCGCGTCCGTCAAGCCACCGCCGACGCGGCCAAGTCCGGCGCCAACATCGAGACCGTCGTGTTGGACCGCGACACCGGCCAGATGGTCTCCAACGGAAACAACAAGCCCTTTCCCATCGCGTCCGTGGCGAAGCTATTCATCGCCGACGACCTGTTACTGCAGGTGTCGCAGGGTAAGACGGCGCTGTCTGCCGCCGACCGCGCGTCACTCGACGTCATGCTGCGCTCCTCCGACGACAGCGCGGCCCAGATGTTCTGGAACCGCGGCGGTGGAAACGCGATCCTCGCCCGCGTCAAGGCACGGTACGGGTTGCCGGGCACCACGGCGCCCTCGAACAGCCATTGGGACGTCACGACAAGCACCGCAAGCGATCTCGTCCAGTACTACCGCATGCTGTTGGACGGCACCGGCGGCCTGCCACCCGAACAGGCCGCCGTCATCCTCGGTGACCTCGCGCAGTCCACACCGACGGGAACCGATGGTTACCCGCAGCGGTTCGGCATCCCCGAGGGGCTCTTCGCCGAACCGGTTGCGGTCAAGCAGGGCTGGTTCTGCTGCTGGAGCGGTGCCAACCAATTGCACGTGTCCACCGGCGTGATCGGACCCGAACGTCGCTACGTCATGGCGATCAGCTCGCTGGATCCCACCAGCGCCGCCGCCGCCCGCGAGACCATGACTCGGGCCGTCAAGACGATGTTCCCTGGCGGGAAGATCTAGCGGCTCGGCGGACGGCCCAGACAACGACCACGAGGGCCAAAGCGCTGAGCGGATACCCCATGGCGATCCGGGCGAACGCGAGCCATCCGGTGGCGTCCTGGCCATACAGCCAGTTCTGCACCACGAATCGCGCCGCGAACACGGCCATCAGGGCCAGCGTCGCAATGTCGTAGCCCACCCGTGCGGACCGGTCAGCGCGCCAGGCCTGGCCGGTCCCGCTCACCGCACCCCAGATGACACCCGCAAGCGGCCAACGCAACAAGATCGATGCGAAGAACACCACCGCCAGAACGAAGCTCCCCCAAATGCCCACCAGGAAGTAATCTTTCGCATCCCCGGTCTGGTAGGCGATGAACGCGGCGATCGCGACGCCCAACAGACCTGACAGAGCCGGCTGCACGGACTCCTTGCGCAGCAGCCGCAGCAGCGCGATACCCGCACCGGCGCCCACGGCGAGCGCCACCGCGGTGTGGAGCCCGGTCACGGCCTCGGCGACCACGAAGACCACGCTGGGCACGCTCGCATAGATCAGTCCCGGCATGCCTCCTGCCTGCTGCAGGACGGTGGGCTTCCGTTCACCGATGACCTCGCTCATGCCCGGCCGCCAAGGTGCCGCGCGAGGAATCCCGATATGGCGCGCCACATTTCGACCACATTCTCCGGATTCACCGCGCCGTGGCCCTCGTCGGACTGGACGAGGTAGTCCACCTCGACGCCGCGGTCGCGCAGCGCGGTGACGAGATTGTCGGATTCGGCTTGGACGACGCGCACGTCGTTGGCGCCTTGGATCACCAGCAGCGGCGTCCGGATCTGGTCGACTCTGGTGATTGGCGAGCGGGCCATCATGTCGGCCAGTTGCTCGGGGTCGCTGGGGTCGCCTACGTAGGCGTGCCAGTTGTTGGCCAGGTGTGGGCGCGCGACCGGCGGCAGGGTTCGCATGAAGTTCGCCAGATCGGAGATTCCGACGTAGTCGATGGCCGCGGCGAAGACGTCGGGTGTGAAGGTCACCCCGACCAGGGCGGCGTACCCACCGTAGGAGCCACCGAAGATGGCCACGCGGTCGGGGTCGGCGTAGCCCTGCTCGACGGCCCAGCGCACCCCGTCGATGAGGTCGTCGTGCATCTTGCCCGCGAATTCACCGATTGCCGCCTTGAGGAAGGCCTTGCCGTATCCCACGGATCCGCGGAAGTTCACCTGCAGCACCGCATATCCGCGGTTGGCCAGCAACTGCACCCCGGCATCGAAACCCCAGCTGTCGCGGTACCACGGTCCGCCGTGCACGACGAGCACCAGCGGCAGACCCTTCGGTTCCACCCCGATCGGCAGCGTCAGATACGAGTGCAGCGCCAGTTCGTCCCGTGAGGTGATCGTGACCGGCCGCATGGGGGCCAGCTGTTCGGGATCCAGGTGTGGCAGCGGTCGAAAGAGCAGTCGGCTCTCGCCGGTGCGGTGGTCGTACAGGTAGGTGGTGCCGGGCTCGCGGTCGTGGTTGAACCCGACGACCCAGCGCAGGCCGGATTCGTCTGAAGAGAGACGTCCGATGTCTCCGTCGGACAGCTTTTCCAGGTTGGTCAGGACATCGCCGAAGCGGGGGTCGAGAGCCCGGATCACCTGGCGCTCGCCGAAATAGCGCACTCCGAGTAGTTCACCGGTTCGGCGGTCCTGAATGAGCGGAGCCGGGATGATGGGGCTGACCAACGCGCGGGGATCGACGTCGAGTTCGGGGTGGCCGTCGACTTCGGTCTCCTCGCCGGTGGTCAAGTCGACGCGCACCAGGCGCGTGCGGTCGGAGTCGCGGTTGGACCCCATCCACACCCCCGTGCCGTCGGGTGTGATGACCAATGGGTGAATGCCCACGGGGTAGTCGCTGCCGTCGAACCTGATGACGGGCCGTAGGGTGCCCGTGGCGTCGTCCCACCCGGACAGCTCCAGGTCGCCGTCAGGGGTTAGTGAGGTGGCGAACAGGTCTCCGTTGTCGCTGCACAGCCAGCCGTTCACGTGTCCTGGATTGATGGCCTTCAGTGTGAGATCGCCTGTGGCGATGTCGATTTGGTAGACGTCGAGCAGGGTGGCATCCCGGTTGTTGAGCATGACGGTCGTCGTGCCGTTCTTGACTTCGCGCAGCGGTGCGGCCATTGCGCCCGGAAACGGCGTGAGGTCGACGGCGGCGGCATCCGGGTCGTCGAGGTCGACTCGATGGACGTGCCAGTTCTCGTCGCCGTCGGTGTCCTGGAGGTAGATCAGCCATCGGGGATCGTCGGTCCACTCGAAGTACATGACGCTGCGGTTGTCGTCGGCCGTCACGCATCTCGGCTCGTCAGCCTCGGACCCGAGGCCCTGGACCCAGACGTTGAGGCGCTCCTTCCAGGGCGCGAGGAAGGCGATCTTGGCGCCGTCTGGGGAGATCGTCGCGGCCGCGCGGGTCGGCGGGTTGAAGAAGTCCTCGACCGAGATCACGTCGGGTAGTGCCATGACAGTCCTTTCACGGGGGTGGTGCAGGCAGAGTTCACCGCACCGCCAGGGATCGTCGTGATCCCCGGCAATGGCGGGTGCAGTTCTATTCGGTGGTAGTGATTGCTATTTCGACTGCGTCAGGGCTCCACCGGGCCGCCCAGACGGCCGTTGGTGGCATCCCGAATGGCCCGGTCGATCAACGCCAGAGCCTCTTGCTGACTGACCTTCTCCTTGTCGATGATGGCGCGGCGTCCGACGTCCTCGTCGACTACACGGAACGCCGCGGTGACCGCGGCCGCGCACAGGCGCGCGGTGAGGTCGTCCTCCGGAAGCCGTAGCCGCCTGGCGACGACGGGCACGAAGGCGCGCTCCATCTCGTCGTGCACCATTAGGTAAGCCGTGCGCAGTGCCGGCTCCGTCGCCGACATGGTGGCGATCCGTAGCGACGCAATTTCATCGGCGAGCTCCCGCTCGGTGAGCGGATTCTCGACCATGTCCGCCGCCATGTGGTCGGCCAGGGACAGTTCGTCCGGCCAGCGGCTGGCCAAGGCGATGAAGCGCTTCGCGGACAACGCCAGCACCGGCTCCACGCAGCTTTCCTTGGAACGGAAGTAGCGCCAAATCGTTCTGGTCGACAGCCCTGCCGCAGCAGCGATGTCGTCACCAGTGGTCGCGGCGACGCCCCGCTCCCAGAACAGCTCGCAGGCATGACGAGACACCCGAAGGCGCGCCTGCGACTGCTTGTCGTCGACCGCGCTCGATGCTGCAGTCGTGTCGATGTCGGAACCTCCTGTCACTTAGCGACAGGAACCACTGTGTCACTAAGTGACACGGCGGTCAAGCGGCCTGTCCGTCAGACGAACCGCATCGTCCTGGTCGGGAGCGAGCCGATACCTTCGCGGGCGAAACCCGCCCACACCGAACGCATCCGACGGGCCAGCGACTCGTCGATCGTGCGGGGGCACCCGAGCATCGGTGCGTCGGACCACGCTTCGTCCGCGCCGAGAAGGAAGGGCAGCTCCATGCAATGGCACGATCCGAACGGCGCATCAGCTGGCGCCCACTCGAAACGGAAGGTCGCCACCTGGCCACCGTTGGCAGTCCAGTCGTCGGCAAACCGTCCAACCGCCGATCCGAAGATGCGTCGCGTCAATGGCCCCGTCGCCGCTCGAACGATCTTCTGTTGCAACGGCTTCACACGACTCAGCGCGGCAACGCGAGGGTTGCATGAGCACGAAGGGAGCGGCGTCGTCCGCGGTGTGTCCGATGAACAGCTCGACCCGCTGTGCCGCATCGGCCAGGCGATCCCCCAGGTCGTGTGCCGAGGGCATCGGGGTGCATCCCAGCCGGGGTGCGAACGCCATGCCGCTCACCGTCTTCGAAGCCTGCCCCGCCGCCACGGCCGCCGCCTCTGCCTCCAACAGCCGTGCCACCGTCGCGTTTCGCGGATCCTCGCCGTTCAGTGATCGGGCCATGGCCGCCTGCATGGCAGTCGCCATGCTCGACCGCGCCTCGGCGACGTCAACGGTGCCGGTACCGATGCCGACCGGGGCGCTCTGCACGATGGCCCGGTGAAACAGATCGGCCGTGCCGTCTGACACCACGAGCGCCAGCACGGAGTCCGCTCCTGCCGACTGGCCGAATATCGTGACGTTGGAAGGGTTTCCGCCGAATGCGGCAATGTTCCGTTGTACCCACCGCAGCGCCAGGATCTGGTCGCGCAGACCCAGGTTGTCGTCCGCATCGGACCCAGGAGGCGCCAGGTAGCCGAAGATGCCCAGCCGGTAGGTAACCGTCACGACCACGACGTCGCCTTCCGCGACGAGCTTCGTCGGGTCGTACTTCGATGACTCGCCGCCCCCGGCAACGTAGGCGCCCCCGTGGAACCACACCATGACGGGGAGACCGTTGGCGCCTTCCGGCGCGGTCACCGAAAGGACGAGGCAGTCCTCGCTGATTGCGAGGCCGTCGAGGACCGGCCCGGTGACGAAGTCCAGCCGGCCCGGGCGCTGTGGGCAGGCTGGGCCGGGTGCGGTCGCATCGCGTCGGACGGTCCACGGCTCTGGCGGCTCGGCGACGTCGAAACGTGCCGCCCGGCCGTAGGGCAACCCCCGCGCGCGTATGACGCCGTCTCGCGCTTCGACGTCGATCGGCCCGTCATCGATGGTCAGGTGCACGCCATGAATGTACGACTCGTCGCAGCGGAGAACGCGCTCACCGCTCGAGTGCGGCGACCTGCTCCAGGAATGCCCGGGCAGGCGCCGACGCGCTCGCGGAGACCGCCACGCCGAGTCGGCGAACGGTCCTGGGCACCAGCGGCCGAACCACCACGCCGTCGGGGAGCTCGGGCAGTCCGGCGCTGGGCAGAATGCTGACGCCGAGGCCGCCCCGGACGATCTCGAGGACCGCCGACATCTCACGGGCCTCGAAGGCCACGTCGAAGTCCACCCCGACCCGTCGCGCGACCGGCATGAACACCTCGGCGCAACCGCCGGTCGAGCGGATGAACGGTTCCTTGGCCAACTCGACGTAGTCGACCTCGTTCCAGCCGGCCAGCCGGTTGTCGGCGGGCAGCACCGCCACCATGTCCTGGTCGCCGAGTACCGCTGAGTCCAGGCCCTTGACTGGCAGGCTGACCACGCCTGCCTCGGCGGCGCCCTGATCCAGCCAGTCCCGCACCTCCTGCTCGCTGCCCTCGAGCAGACGGATGGTGACCGCGGGATGGCGGTCGGCGAAGGTTCGTAGCTGCGGGGCGACAAGGGTTCCGGTGACACTCGGCAGGCTGGCCAGGCTCAGTGTTCCCGTCACCTCGCCGCCGAGGGTCGCCACCTCGGTGCGAAGTAACGTCAAGTGACGCAAAGCTTCCCGCGCGTGGGGTAGTGCGCACGAACCAGCCTCGGTGAGCGCGAGGTCACCACTGCCGCGCACCAACAGCGGCGATCCCAACTCCTTCTCGAGGGTGGCCACGGCACGGCTGACGGCTGGCTGCGTCATCCCCAGCCGGAGGCTGGCCGCGGTGAAACCGCCCTCGTCGACGACGGCCAAGAACGACTTCAGCTGCAGCGTCGTTGGCATCGGCACTCCTGACATGCGGTGAACGGCATACCGGTATATCGACATTGGTATGCGATTTAGTCCCCCCAGAACGTTGACGTGATCAGGAAGACGATTTGAGGAGGAGGACACCATGTCACCACGACGAGTGCTGATCACCGGCGCATCGAAGGGCATTGGCCGTGCCGTCGCCGAGCGGGTGGCGCAGGCGGGCAATGTCCCCGTCGGCCTCGCACGAACGAGACCGGCCGACTTTCCTGGCGAGTTTTACGAGGTCGATCTCGCCGATCGTGCAGCCACGGCCAAGGCCCTAGAGGCGGTTGTCGCGGGAGGGCCCATCGACTCCGTGGTCAACAACGTGGGCTTCGTGCGGCTGGGCCGCATCGGCTCGATTGATCTGGATCACCTGTTCGACACCTACGACGTCAACGTGCGTGTCGCCATTCAGGTCGTCCAGGCCGCGCTACCGGGGATGCTGGCGGCGGGATGGGGCCGCATCGTGAATGTCACCAGCCTGACCACGCTTGGTACGCCCGAGCGCACGCCGTACGCGGCGGCGAAGGCGGCGCTCGAAGCATGCACGCGGATCTGGGCCAATGAGCTGGCAGAGACCGGCGTCACGGTGAACGCCGTCGCGCCTGGGCCCACCGAGACCGAGCTGTACCGCGAGCGCAGCCCGATCGGATCGGAGCGCGAGGCCCGGCTGCTGGACAGCATTCCGCTGCATCGCGTCGGGACACCGCGCGAGATCGCCCATGCCATCTGCGCCCTGCTCGACGAGGACGCGGGATACATCACCGGGCAGGTCATTCGGGCCGACGGCGGCGGGAGCATCGCAGCATGAGGACGGTATCGGCGCCGACGATCGGCCGACCAGGCGATCCGGCGGCGGTGCGGTCATTCACCTTCGACGACGTGGTGGTCACCTACGTGGTGGACGGTGTCGTGACCACGCGACCGCAGACCTTCTTCCCCGGCACACCGCGCGAGGCGTGGGACGACCTGTGCAACCCGGCCGGTGACCTGCTGATGAGTGTCGGCGGTCTGCTGGTTCAGATCGGTGGACGACGAGTGCTGATCGACGCCGGTGCCGGGGTGATGAGTTCATCTTTCCCGTTCGGCAGAGCCGAGTCCGGGGCGATGCTGGACGTCCTGTCAACGCTCGACGTTCGCCTCGACGACATCGACGTGTTGGCGTTCACGCATCTGCACTTCGACCACGCCGGCTGGGCTTTCACCGACGACGCCCGGACGTTTCCCAACGCGCGGTACGCGTTGGCGGCTGCGGAGTGGGCGGCACATGCGGATGGCCCCGACGACGGAGTGGTGACACCGCGACACGTCGTCGACGAATTGCGGTCCGGTCAACACCATTTCGACCTACTCGACGACGGGGACGAAGTCGTGCCCGGGGTTCACGCACTCGCCACGTCGGGCCACACCCCGGGACACACGGCGTATGAGATCACATCGCAGACCGGCCGTCGACTCATCGCATTCGGAGACGCGTTCCACAGTCGATCTCAAGTGGCGCACCCCAATTGGATGTCGATCGCGGACTCTGACGAGCCTGGTGTGATCGAAGCGCGCCGACGCTTGCTCGCGCGATTGTCCGAGCCCGGTACTGCCGCGTTCGGCGTGCATTTCGGTGATCAACCCTTCGGCCGAGTGGTAGTGGATGCCGCGGGACAGGCGAGCTGGCAACCGATTCCGTCGGTGGTCCTGGCACCGGCGGCCACGACAATCAGAACTACATAGGAGGTTTCAAGTGAGACTCGGACTTCGTCTACCCCAGAGACTGGGCGTCGACCTACAACACGACTTGGTAGAAGCAGCCACGACGGCCGAATCGGCCGGCTACGCCAGTTTGTGGACCTACGAACGGCTGCTCTTTCCGGACACGCCCGCCGAACCGTATGCCCCGCCGAATGTTCCGTGGCCGGAGACTCAGCGCCAAGCCGCTGACCCCCTGGCAGTCCTCACGGCCGCCGCGGTGGTGACCGAAAGGGTGCGCCTCGGTACAGCCGTTCTGGTCGCGGCCCTCCACACTCCCGTACAGCTCGCGAAGGCGCTGGCCACCGTGGACCAGATCAGCGGCGGTCGCCTGGTCGCCGGTATGGGCACCGGCTGGTCCACCGACGAACTTCGGGCCACTGGCGCCACGCGAGCGGATCGCGGGCGCTTCCTCGATGAGACACTGGACGTCTTCGATGCCGTGTGGGGCCCGGACCCGGTGACATACCGCGGTCCTCGCGTGGTCATCGACAACGCCTCGGTGCTGCCCAAGCCCGTTTCGAAGATCCCCGTACTGCTGGCCGGCGGTGGCGGCAACCTAGGCCGAAGCACCAGTTCCAAGGCCCTGGAGCGCATCGCCAAACGCGCGGACGGCTGGTTGCCTGCGCTAACCACACCCGGGCCAGCCGGTGCCGCAGAACTGCGCGCGAGCTGGGACCGTATCCGGGAAATGGCTTCCGGATACGGCAGGGACACGACTCGGATGGAGATGGTCGTGGTTGGAAACGTGACCTTCACGGATCGTCCGGCAGGACCCGACCGATCGGCGTTCGTCGGCACGCTCGACCAAATCATGGACGACGTCCGCACGGCCGCCGACGCCGGTGCAGCCGAACTCATCATCGATCTGAATCTGCAGGACTGGTTCACCAGCACGAGCCAGATGCTCGAGACGGCGGTAATGATCCGCGAGCTCGCGGCCGATTCGTGACAAGCGACGTTGATCCCCTTGGCGCACAGTCGAATTGAACAGCCACGCGTTCAACCCTCCTGGTAGCTCCACGCGCGCAACTGCGCGGCAATCGTGTCGAGTTCGGGCTCCAACCCGGTGGCGACGCGAATCACGAAGTCGAAGCGTTCGTCCTCCGGTGCGCTGATCCATTGACCGTTGATGGCCAGGAACGTCAGGCATGCGGTCCAGGCAAGTCGTTTGTTTCCGTCGATCAGCGCGTGGTTGCGGGCCAGGGAGTGCAGCAGCGCGGCAGCTTTGAGGTGCAGTTCTGAGTAGGCGTCCTGACCGAACACGGAGGCCCGAGGTCGGGCCAGGGCCGATTCGAGCAGACCGTAATCCCGGACTGCGACGTCCCTTGCGACAGCGGCACGGGCGATTTCGAGGAGGTCGTCGAGATCCAGGTACTCGGTCACGCCTCCTTGAGGCGCTCCAGAACGCCAGACTCCTCGCGCACCACGCGCTGCAGCGCGTCGGCAACCTTGGCCTTGTGCGCCCGCCGGGCGATGTATTCGTCGATCGCCGACAGCGCGACAGCCTGCATCGACCGTCCCTCGGCTGCGGCCTGCCGGCGCAGGGCTTCTGTCTGCTGATCAGTGGTGCGCAGCGTCATTCCCATGGCGCGATGATACCATTGTGATACCACGCATTCGGCTGTGCAAGCGCTCACCGACCTGGCTGACCACGACCGAGGAGTGCTCGTCCTAGCGCGGCTACTTCCCAGTGATCCGCGGCCATCGTCGAGTTGTCGCTGTTGGTGCAGACCCAGCCGATGGCAACAGATGGCAGTGAATTTCAGTGACACCGCGCGGCCGTTACTGGAGGGTGCGAGCATGAGCGCACAGTCACCCGCACACGCCTTCGTCACGATGTTTGCTGATTTCTGGGCGGCACCGTCCCCGGCGCGCCTGCCCGAGCTGTTGCACTCCGACGTGGTGCTCCGCCAGCCCCTGGCCCCACCGACGATCGGAATTGCGCAGGCCCAGCAGGACTTTGAGCGCTTCCACCGCTGCCTGCCAGGGCTACATGCCCGGGTCGATCAGTGGAGCGGCAGCCAAGATCTTGTGTTCATCGAGTTCACCCTCCATGCCCGCCTCGGTCGCGACGCCCTTGAATGGCCCACCGTCAATCGCCTCATACTCAAAGACGGCAAAGCGATCGAACGCGTGACCTACTTCGACCCATTGGCCGTACTGCCAACGCTACTCAAACACCCGTCGGTTTGGCTGCGGTGGTGGAGGTCGTGAACAGATGGACATAGGCGCATTTCGACTGGAAGGGGCATCAATCTTGAGAAGCTACAGTCGGCACGCGTAGCGCTGTGCCTACACGGGTTACTGACCTGGACGCTGCTGACTGTCTCACGGTGATCGCACCGCACCTTGTCCCACGACACGCTTTCGTGCGTACACCCGGACTCCGTTTGACGACGTTTTTGCTGCGTCAAGATCGAGGCCAGTGGGCGTCATCAAGGTCCTTCTTGGTCAGGACGCTCATGACGGTGATCGACACCTCGTCGAGCACACTGCCGCTTGCGGGGCGTCGGTCGATAGCACAAATGACAGTAGAGACGTCTGCGCCGTCACGCCGCAGTGCTAAAGCGGCATTGCGGACAGCGCCCCCGGTCGTGATCACGTCTTCAATCAACGTGACGGATCGGCCAGCGACGTACGCACCTTCAGCGAGTCGGCACGTACCATATGTCTTCGCTTCCTTGCGGACGAATACTGTTGGCAATCCGGTTATTTGACTGAGGACCGTGGCTAACGGCACACCCCCCAACTCGAGGCCGCCGAGTAGATCCGTACCGGAGGGAATCAGCGGGACCATCGCCTGGGATACGCGTTTCAGTAGCTCCGGGTTGGCCTCGAAGAGGTACTTGTCGAAATATTCGTTGGAGCGCTGGCCCGATCTCAGCTGAAACTTCCCGGATAGGCGGCAGGCAGCGTTCACATCGGCGGCCAGGCGGCGGTCCATGGCGCCCATCTTCGCACCCTGAATCCTACGTCGTGAGACTCATTTCGCGAGAGCCGACGGCATCCTCCATCAGTCCAACGGGGAGTACTGCAGACCCCGGTCTTGGATCATCGGTTGGTCGGGGCCAAGGACCCATCGGGTCAGCGCAAGTCCTTGTGCATCGCCAGCCCAAGCGGACCACGCCCCTGGCCGACCACCTTGAAGCCTTTCCGTAGGTAGAGACGCTGCGCCGGATTGCGGACATGCACGTTGGTGCACATCGCGTCCATGGTTTCCGCGCAGCAGGCGAACAACGCGTCCAACAGCACGCCACCGATGCCCGCACTGCGCCAGCCCGGTGCAACACCGATGCATAGTTCAGGCACCGACGAACCGGCAGCGTCCACCCGCAGCGGTGGATCGTTGTGCCACGTCCACACGGCCCCAACCGGCACGCCGGTCGGATCCTCCGCGATGATCGGCACCTCGCCTGGGGGCGGCAGCATGCTGAGCACTTCTTCGTCGTCCGGGTCGGGCAGCGGCCAATCCTCAATGATGCAGGCGTGGCGAGCCATCTCGACGATGAAGGCGTCATCAGCCGTAGTCGCGTCGCGCAACTGAACCGCAAGGTCCGGAGACATGCGTCGATTGTGGCAGCCGTCCGGCCTGAACTCACCGCATTTTCAGCTTCGCGCCCGAGAAGTGTTGGCTTGTCGGGCATTTGCGAAGTTGAAGGACCTATCGCGTCCTCTGGGTGCTTCGACGAGTCGGAATCACCAACACCATTGCGACAGTGCGGTAGCCAGACCATCGTCGACGCCATGGGGACATATCTGGTCAGCTACGGCCAGCACCTCGGCTGGCGAGTCGCCCATGGCCACACCGAGAGCAGCCCCGGTCAGCATCTCCACGTCGTTGATACCGTCACCGACGGCCAGGGTCTCGGTGGCCGGCACCCCCAACTCGACGCGCAGCCGCTCCAGCATCGCCGCCTTGCTTACCCCCGTGGCCGTCAGATCAGCCAGCGGCTCATCGGAGTAGCAGCAGCATCGAACCCCTGGAATGTCGACGCCAGCAAGAACCTGCGCCAACGCCCGACCGCTGCGCCCGGGCCAATGCACCGCTAGCCGCGTGGTCGAGGTGGCAGCCAACTCATCGACGCCGACCAATTCGACGTGACCGTGGTGCATGTCCGCGTCGTCGACCCAACCGGTGGCCCTCACACCAACGCCGGGATTCTCGGCGACGAAGACAGCACCCGGCAGCTGCTCGCTCAGCACCGCGATCGGATCGAGCAGATCGAACACGACCTGCTCGACAACGTGCCCGGTGGCGGCGTCGATGCGTACCGCACCGTTGGAGCAGACCGCGTATCCGGCAGAAATATCGAGTTCACGCAGGAACGGCAGCGTCGCCGGCGACAGTCTGCCGGTGCACAACACCACGTGGCCACCTGATCGCATGACCGCCTGCACGGCCGCCCGCACGGCCGCACTGATCGTTTCGTGCGCTCGCGGATCGGTCTCCGGCGCGACGTGCAAGGTGCCGTCGATGTCGAGGACCACCATTTCCGGGCGACCCGACGCAAACGTCACCACATCATCCCAACGTCACACGCCCATGATGGTGCATGTCTGCCCGGCGAGTCGTGCAAACGGTTTCGCGTGCCACTCCGCCAGGCGGTGGGTCATCATGAGTCATGGGGAGCGGATGGTGGTCACGTAGCACCGTGAGGCGGTTGCTCATCGGAGGGGCTGCACTGGGTACGGTCATCGCGCTGTTGGTCGTGGCGATGACCTTGGCATCGCTCAGACCAAATCCACGCGGAGCCATGTCGTGGCGCAACGCCATTCCCGTCGACCAGGAACTTCGTAACCTGAACCGGGTTTCGCAGTGGCCACGCGAGTGGGTCGATGTGGTGTGTGAGCCACCGCTGCACCAACTTCGGAACTACACACGGCTGCCGAACGCGACGTACACCGCGTCGTGCCGGTCACTGGTCAAGTACGCCGGCGACGATTCCTACCTGATGGTCGCCCGCTACCCCAACGAGTATCTGATGCAGGTCGACCTGAGCAACGAGGGGTACGAGTTCTACTCGTTCGCGAGTTACTACGGCAAGCTCTTCGTCGTCGCGACCGTCGCGGAGACGAGTGTCACCGGGTCAAAGGGCCTCGGTGTATCGCCCTTCCTGGAGCCACTCGAGCAGTTCGGGTTCACCGTCTACAGAGGTCCGGGGCCGCCGTAGGACTGAAGAGCGTGCCGCGGATACACCCGCGGATGGCATTGAATGGGTGGCTACCTGGCTTGAATCTGGCCGCCATCGACGACGAGGTTGCTGGCGGTGATCCATGCGGCCCGGTCGGAGGCAAGGAATGCGATCGCTTCGGCGATGTCGGACGCTTCACCCTTTCGGCCAAGTGGGATCGCGATGCCACCGGCCTCCGGACTGTCGGCTCCGCCGGCGTCGATGATCGCTCGCCGAACGGCGTCGGCGCCAGGGGAGACGACGTTGCCGGGGGTGAGGGTGTTGACGCGCACGCCACGCCGCCCGGCTTCTGCAGCCAGACCCGTGGTGTAGGTGGCCAAGGCCGCTTTGGCACTGGCGTAGTGCAACATCGGCGAGGGCGGGCTCAACGTCACTGCCGAAGACACGTTGATGATCGAGCCCCTGCCGCGGGCGTACATCGCAGGTAGCAGCGCGGCATTGAGCCGGACGGCGGCCAGGAAGTTGATGTTGAGGTCCTTGACCCATTCGGCGTCGTCGATGTCGAGGACGCCACCTGGATGCGGCATCGTTGCGCCGGCGTTGTTGACGATGATGTCGACGTCGCCGAGGACCTCCTGGGCTCGTCGAGCTAGTCGATCAACACCGTCGAGAGTGGAGACGTCGGCGACGACGTATTCCACCCCCGAGGGCAGCGAGTCCGGTTGGGAGCGACCGGAGGTGACGACGCGGGCGCCCCCTTTGACGAATCTCGCCACGGTGGCCGCGCCAATCCCCTTGCTGCCGCCGGTGATGACGGCGGCCTTGCCGACGAGGTCAGAGATGGCGGTGGTGGGTACTTCTGGAGCCACGACGGGCGTGTTCACGAAACATTTCCCTTTCGGGTTGTGGACGCTTTAAATGACGGATGTCATCATTACCGCAACGATGTCAGACGTCATCAATATTCGTCAAGCTGACGGAGGCACTGGCACGGGGCAGGAACCATGCGGTGTCCAGTGCCGGAGCGCGCTAACATGCACTTTGATGACGAGCGCCATCGATTGGCTGGTGTCAGGGAAGGAGTTTCCGTTGCCTCGTATTTC
The DNA here is from genome assembly GCA_963849055.1 of uncultured Actinomycetota bacterium. Classification (GTDB taxonomy): domain Bacteria; phylum Actinomycetota; class Actinomycetes; order Mycobacteriales; family Mycobacteriaceae; genus Mycobacterium. The sequence continues at coordinate 19,553 of CAWKFI010000003.1, read as the reverse complement.
ACGGCAGCAGAAGGAGCAGAACCGCGAGCGCATCGTCGCCGCCGCGGGTCAAGGCTTTAGAGCCCGCGGGATCGACGGGGTGGGCATCGACGAGCTCATGAAGACGGCCGGTATGACCCACGGCGGGTTCTACAACCACTTCTCCTCCAAGGAAGAACTCGCCTTGGAAGTCCTCAACCAGGGTTTCACCACCTCCCTCGGCCACGTCGCCGAGCTGATCGGCGACCACCCCCGCTCCAGCCGAGCAGCCCTGCACGCCATCATCGACAGCTACTTGAGCACCTACCACCGCGACCAGCCCGAACACGGATGCGCCTCCGCTTCCCTGGCCGCCGACGCCGGACGGCACGGGATCCAGGCCCAAGAGGAGTACCAGCGCGGACTGCAGGGTTACCTCGCCGCCATCACCGGCCTACTCCTGGACAATGCAGCGCAGACCGACACCAAACTCAATCCACGCCGGGCGCGGGAGCAGGCCATCGCACTGTTCAGCCAGTTGGTCGGCGCACAGCTCGTCGCCCGCGCTATCGCCAAGGCCGATCCCGAACTGTCCGATGAAGTGCTGACCTCCAACAGCAAAGAGCTCAAACGCCGTTGACGTCGATCGAGAGCGTCGGCCTTTCGCAGATTGCGTGACGATGTCGCTGCCCCCGGGAGAGTCTCACTTTAAGGTCCACTTCACCAACAACCCCTTGCCTGCGAACCTCATTGGATCATCTCATGCACGGCGTGCCGCAATGAGTGCAGCGCGTCGTGCAGCGTGGATTTCGCCACGGCTTCGGTGATCTTCAGGTCCGCTGCGATTTGCTCGGTAGTCCATCCGAGGTAGTACGCCCGGACAATCACGGCGCGATGCTGAGGGCACAATCTCCTCAACGCGTCTCGCGCGAGGTGACCCTGCCTCGCCTGAGCCAGAGATCGCCTTCTTCCGCGCGAGTCGCGTCCAGGCAGGTCATCAGCGTTGTCCACCACTGGTTTCGCTCCCGACAGCCGCCTGTTCGGCGCACGATCCAACGAACTCGCTTCGGTGTTCACGCACGAATTCGGCCATCGTCGCCGGCGAGTGGCCCAGTGTCGCGGCCAACACCTCGGGGTCGGGTTGCACCAACGGCGCCTTGCCGCCGGCAAATCCAGCGCCGATGGTGGAGATATGTTGAGCCATCGCGGGATTGACGGGCGACGATCGTCCAATGTCGGCCATGTCTTCCATCATCGCTCGCCATTCTTGATGCGAGATGGGCAGATACTCGACGCTCTGCCCGATTTCCGCAGAGACGATCTGTGCGACCTCGTCGTGATCGAGCGCTTCTGCTCCCGGCGGGTACGTCACCACGGCGGATGCCGGTGCCGGCAGCAGTAGGCGTTCTACGGCGAGCAGGGCGGCGTCCCGGCCACCGATCCAAGGTACGAGTGCCGCACCGAAGCTGTTGGCGATGACACCGCGGTCCCTGATCGACTGCGCATGCAGGGTCACGAGGTTCTCGTGGAACAAGGCGGCGATCCGCAACACGGTGGGATTCAGGCCAGCCCACATCAGAACTTCTTCCGCGGCGGCTTGGGCTTGGCCGAGGAAGCTGGGACTGCTGAGTGACGCAACTGCCATTGACATCACTACGACGTGGGGCCGGTGGCCAGATTCGACGATGACCGATGCGAGGTTGGTGGCGGCGGGAACGATGCCGGCCGCGGTCGGGTAGGTGAAGTAGACCGCGTCCACCCCGTCGACGCCCGCGATCAATGTGTTGCGGTCGTGCAGGTCTCCGACGATTGTCGACACGCCCCGTCCGCGAAGCGCAGCGGCACGATGGTCATCGGTTCTGGTGAGCACTCGGACGTTGCGTCCGCGGTCAAGTAGTTCGTCGACCACGGTGGCGCCGGTGCGGCCATGGGTGCCGGTCGCGCCGATCACGAGGACGGTCTTCGGAGAACAGGCGTGCATCAATGCTCCATTTCAGTTGAGAGGGTGGACAGCTGGTCTCGCGGTGGCCCTCACTACCGCGTAATCGTCGCCAATACGACCGCCAGGGTCGCGATCAAAACCGCAGTGCAGTACAGCGATTCGAGTGTCCGGCCCAAATGAATCTCAGAATCTGCGGCGAGCGTCCCGCAATCATGGATGCATGCTCGCCTGGCCAGCCGTCGCCCACGGCGAATATCGATCACAGCCCTTCCTTAGCGGGATTGGTCGCGCCAACCGAGCATGTCCTTGAGTTCGGAGAAGTCGTAACCGTCATCGCTGGGGTGTATCTCGGTGGAAAACAGGGTGACACCCTCGCCGACGAACGCGTCGGCATCGTCGCGCCCCGTCCAATGGACCGCACGCTCGATCGACTTCTCGTCGCGGCCGGCGTCGGCGGTGAGCTCCTTGAGAATCTCGTTCTTGCGGTGGAATTCGGGCACAGTGGCGAAGCTGTGCCAAATGTCGGCATGTCGTGCCACCAGCGGCAACGTCCGGCGTTCACCCATGCCTCCGATTAGGATAGGGATGTCGCGCACGGGCGCGGGAATCAGTTTGGTGAGCCGCTGTTCGACGCGGACCAGACTGTCTTCGAAGAGATCCATTCTGGATTTGATGGTCCCGTAGTCGTATCCATAAGTGGAGTAGTCCTTTTCGTACCAGCCCGAGCCGACTCCGAGAATGAGACGGCCGCCGCTGATGTGGTCGACGGTGCGCGCCATGTCCGCGAGAAGGTCGGGATTGCGGTAGCCCATCCCGGTGACGAGTAGGCCGATCTCCGCGCGTTGGGTGACCTCACCCCATGACGCCAGCGCGGTCCATCCTTCGAAGTTGTTGACGTCAGGCTGCACGGGCAGCAGTTTGGGCAGTCCGTCGAGGGCCGCCTCGGTGGCTGGCCGGTGGAAGTGGTCGTAACCGAAGATGACGTCCGCACCTAGTTCCTCGGCGTTGATCACCGCTTCTCGCCACGTCCGATAGTCCGGGGCACCACCCGGCCACAACTGAACTCCGACCCGAATCGACTTCGTCATGGTTGTCCTCCTGTGTTGGTAGCGCGACTTCCGCGCGCCGTCGAGACCCACAACGCGTCCAGTTCCGGTGCGGATCCCGGCGCTCCATGCCCAATGCGGATAGCCCCCATAAGCGCAACGCAACGATGCACGCACTGATCGGCGGAATACTCGGAAACCTGCGCGTGCTGACAGCCGCACAGGTTTGAGAACTTCGTTGTGAGGAGACGTCGATGGCGACAACACTGGAAGGGGCGACCGCATTGGTGACCGGCGCGACCGCCGGAATCGGCCGCGCGATTGCGGAGCAACTCGCCGGGCTCGGGGCCGAAGTCGTCGTCCACGGGCGCAGTGCTGAGCGTGGCGCGAGGACGGTGCAGGACATCAAGAACTCGGGCGGCAAGGCGCGATTCATCGCTGCCGATCTGGCCAATCCGGATGAAGCGCGACGGCTGGCCGCGGAGGCGGGTCCGGTGGACATTCTGATCAACAACGCCGGCGTCTATCGGTTCGGCGCGACGGCGGACACCGACGACGCCACCTTCGACGAACACGTGAACCTCAATCTGCGTGCGCCATACATTCTGGTGCAGCAGCTGGTTCCCGCAATGGCTGCCCGCGGCAAGGGTGTGGTCGTCAACGTGAGCACCCTTGCCGCATCCCTGCCCGCACGCGAGGCCGGAATCTACGGAGCGACGAAGGCAGGCGTGGAACTGCTGACGCGGGTGTGGGCTGATGAGTTCGGCCGCTCGGGGGTCCGAGTGAACGCAGTCGCAGCCGGTCCCACCGAAACACCCGGTACGGCGGTTACGCCCGGCTTGACGGAGGGGCTCGCCACAACGACCGCGCTGGGCCGCGTCGCAGCTGCCGAGGAGATTGCCAACGTGGTCACGTTCCTGAGCACGCCGGCCGCCAGCTACATCAACGGTGCGGTGGTGGCGGCCACCGGCGGCCAACTGGCCATCGCACCCTAAACATGCAGCGCCGGTTCACGGATCGGGCGCGTCGAAGGCGGCAATGAAGTGGCCGATGTCGCGGCGCCGTGAGTTGGCCGGCCACACCACCCAGGTGCGACGGATCAACGGGTTGCCAATGAGCGGAAACCACGTGACGCCCGCGGGCAGGGGATGTGGCCAATCCTTCGGGGCGAGCGCAAACGCCCGCCCCGAACCGACCCCGACGAGCTTGACCGGTGGTATCAGTTCCTGCCCCTCCTCGGCCGGAGGACCGACATCGACACCGTGACTACGCAAGATCGCTGTCAGTTCGTCAAACCAGGCGGGGGACCCCGAGCGAGGGAAGCTCAACCACCTCAACCCGGCAAGGGCGTCGAGCCGGATACCTTCGGACTCGGCAAGTGTGGCCGCCACGTCTGAAGCGATGAGGATGCCGAGGCTCTCGCGCGCGACCAGCATCGCGTCGAACTCCGCTCCGGCGGGGCGCTCGCGGACGAGACCCACTTCCAGTTGGTCCGCGCGCAACGCCGCTAATTGTGCCGCGGTCGACATGTGCTGTGGGACAACACGGGCGTCGGGATAGTCGACCGCGAACCGGGACAGCGTCTGCGGCAACAGATCGGGGATCAGCTCCAGAGGGATGCCCAGGCGGATGACGCCGCTTCCTTCGGTGGTGTAGCCGGCCATGGTCCGCACCGCTTGCGCGTGCCGGGCCAGAACGGCGCGTGCCTCGGCCAGCAGTCTCGTCCGGCGTCCGTCGGGCGGACGCCAGCGGCGCTGCGCAACAACAGCTTGACCCCAAACTCGCGCTCGAGCGAATTGATGGTCCGCGATAGCGCCGGCTGGCTGACGTGTAAGCGCCGCGAGGCGGCCGACATCCCGCCTTCCTCCACGACCGCGACGAACGCGGCGAGTTCGCGAATCTCCACGGCTATGACTGTCGGCTATGACCAGCTGTTCGCGCCATGCGTCGAGCTTATCGCCGCCATCTGCAACCGGTATCGCGGATCGACACAATGTCGTGCGCCCGAACGGTTCTTGTGTATGGCGGCGCAGCGCCGCCATACGTAGTCAGGAGGCAAGACCATGAAAGGTCCCATTGCAACCACATTCACCGCGGCGCATCGACTGATGGTTCCCGTCACGTTCGCGATCGCCTTGTCGGTTGCGCCGGCGGTCCCAGCCGTTGTTGCGGGCACGGTCGCTGATTCCACCACGCCGGCAGCTTCGGCGTCAGCCAGCGGCCTCGCTCTCAACCGCCACGGCGGCGGGATCTACAAGCACCTGTGGCTCGACGAAATCGGCCCGCACGTCTACGTACCGCACGTAGACACCACGGTGCACCAAAGCCGTTGACCCGCAGCAGTGCAGCTCCAGAACTGAAAGGAAACAAACATGAGGGAAGCCACTTACGACGTCGTCGTGATGGGCGCTGGCCCCGTCGGGCAGACCGTCGCCGAGCGCAGTCGTTCTCAAGGCTTGACCGTCGCGGTCGTGGAGCGCGAACTGGTCGGCGGGGAATGTTCATATTGGGCGTGTGTGCCCAGCAAGGCATTGTTGCGGCCGGTTCTCGCCGTGGCTGATGCCCGCCGAGTCGACGGTGCGCGCGAAGCGGTCAACGGGTCGATCGATACCGACGGCGTCTTCGGCCGGCGCGACCGCTACGTCACCAATTGGGATGACAGCGGCCAAGCCGCCTGGGTGAAGGCCACCGGCGCCGAGTTGGTGCGCGGACATGCTCGGCTCGACGGGCCACGGCGGGTCGCCGTCACCACGCCGGAGAACGACACCGTCGTACTCACCGCGAGACATGCGGTGGTCATTGCCATCGGCAGTGGCGCGGCGGTCCCTGACTTACCCGGAATCGCCGAGGCACGACCGTGGACGAATCGTCAAGCAACCGACGCCAGTTCGGTCCCCAACCGATTGGCAGTCATCGGCGGCGGCGGCGTCGCGGTCGAGATGGCCACCGCCTGGCAGGGTTTGGGTTCTTCGGTCACCTTGCTGGCCCGCGACTCTGGCCTGCTGCCCCGGATGGAGCCCTTCGTCGGGGAACTGGTCGGACACGGACTCACCGCCGCTGGGGCAGACGTGCGGACCGGCGTCTCCGTCACGAAGCTGCGCCGTCCACTCGACACGGGGCCGGTGACACTCGAACTGGACGACGGCAGTGAACTCGAAGTCGACGAAGTGATGTTCGCCACCGGCAGAGCCCCGCTCACCGCTGACATCGGCCTTGACACAATCGGTTTGGCGCCGGGTTCCTGGCTCAACGTTGACGACACCCTCAGGGTGCGCGACGTTCACGACGGCTGGCTGTATGCGGTCGGCGACGCCAATCATCGCGCCCTCCTGACTCATCAAGGTAAATACCAGGCCCGTATCGCGGCGGCCGCAATCGGTGCTCGCGCCGCCGGGAGGGCGTTGGACCCTGCGGCTTGGGGTCCTCATACGGCCACCGCTGACTCCCTGGCGGTTCCGCAGGTCTTCTTCACCGACCCCGAAGCGGCCGCAGTTGGCCTCTCCGCCAGGGAAGCCGAGCAAGCGGGCCACCGCGTACACGTGGTCGACGTCGAGATCGGTGACGTCGTCACGGGGGCAAAGCTCTACGCCGACGGTTACACCGGGCGGGCGCGGATGGTGGTCGATCTCGACCGCGGTTATCTCCTGGGCGTCACCTTCGTCGGCCCCGGTGTCGGCGAACTCCTGCACTCGGCCACGATCGCTGTCACGGCACATGTCCCCATCGACCGCCTATGGCACGCCGTTCCAACCTTTCCCACCATCAGTGAGGTCTGGTTGCGACTGCTCGAAGCCTTCCGCGACTCGCAACCGCAGCATCGGACCTAGGGGTGAGTTCACTATCCACGTGTGTCATCGCCGCCATCGCCAATCGGCATGGAAGATCCGCGCTACTTCAGTCCGTAGCGACGTTCCTAGGTGCAGCGGTGCATTACCTCAACAAACACCAATCCAAGAAGGGGCAATCAATGACCACTTACCGAAACCGGTTCAGCGGCAGCGCAATCCGAGTTCTCGCGATCATCGACACGATAGCGAGCGTCCTGGGTCGATACGGACTCGTCGTTGTCATCGGCTGGATCGGCGCGCTGAAGTTCGCCAATTTCGAGGCACACCAGATTCAGCCGCTAGTAGCCAACAGTCCATTCATGGGCTGGCTCTACAACATCTTTCCCGTATACACGTTCTCAGCGCTATTGGGAGTCTTCGAACTCACCGCTGCGGTGTTGATCGCCATCAAGCCGTTGTCCGCGAAGCTCTCCGCCGTGGGCAGCCTCCTGGCGATCGCGCTGTTCGTCGCCACGACCAGCTTCCTGTTCACCACGCCCGGCGTAAGTGAACCGGCCGGCGGTGGCTTCCCCGCACTGTCACTCACTGGCGAGTTCCTGCTCAAAGATCTCCCACTGCTGGGCCTGTCGTTTTGGACACTGGCCGACTCAATCCGCGCCGCCCGGACCACCCCGCACGCATTCCGGGCCCAGCCCTAAGCACGAGGACTACCCGCGTGCCCAGATCGCGCACCGATGAGTTTCCCGCGCGACTCCGGTCTATACGCCGAGACCGACTCACGGAAGGCTGGCGCCATGCGGAAACTGTTCTACGGCATGAACGTGACCCTGGATGGCTACATCGCCGCGCCCGGCGACGACATCGGCTGGGGCGGGCCGCCGAGCGACGAGCTGTTCCAGTGGTGGCTCGACCAGGAGCTGGCGACCAGCCTGACGCTGTACGGGCGCAAGTTGTGGGAGACGATGAGCTCGTACTGGCCGACCGGCGACCAGCAGCCCGACGCAACGCCGGCGGAGATGGAGTTCGCACGCAACTGGCGGGATACGCCGAAGGTGGTGTTCTCCTCGACGATCGACGAGGTCGACTGGAACACCCGCCTGGTCACCGGTGACGCGGTCGCCGAGATCACCCGGCTCAAGGCCGAGGACGGCGGGCCGATGAGCATCGGCGGCGCAACGCTCGCCGGGGCTGCCATGCGGGCCGGGCTGATCGACGAATATGCGCTCGCCACCTACCCCGTCATGGTGGGCGGCGGCACGCCGTTCTGCACCGCGCTCGACAGCTGGGTGAACCTGAACCTCATCGAGACCCGGACCTTCCCCAGCGGGGTGGTCCTGACCAGGTACGAGACGAGGCGCTGAGCGCTCGTCCGGAGCGTCCCCTGGTGGATGGCCTGCCGGTCCCTCGAGCGGTCTGACTTAGCATCCCTGTCATGCCGAGCGAATCCGGCGCCGCGAGCAACCCCGGCGCCCCGGCCGAGCACACCGCCCGCAACCGGGCGATGTGGGATGACTACAGCGACGAGTACCAGGCCCGCCACGGTGCGGACCTGACCGCGAGCGGTGGGCTCGCCTGGGGAACGGCCCGGATCCCTGAATCCGAGCTGCGCATCCTCGGCGACGTCATCGGTCGCGATGTTCTCGAATTCGGTTGCGGCGCAGCTCAATGGTCGATCGCGTTGGCCAGGTTGGGCGCCCGCCCGGTTGGGCTGGACCTGTCGCGACGGCAGCTCGAGCACGCCCGCCGGCTGATGGGCGAGGCAGGCGTCGACTTCCCGCTCGTCCATGCCAGCGCCGACGCGGTCCCGCTCCCGGACACCAGCTTCGACGTGGTGTTCTGCGACCACGGCGCGATGAGCTTCGCCGACCCATACCGAACCGTGCCCGAGGTGGCGCGCCTTCTCCGGCCGGGCGGGCTGTTCGCGTTCAATCACCACTCGCCGATCGAGACGATCTGCTGGCCGCTCGATGCCGAGGAGGTCGGCGAGCGACTGGGGCTCGACTACTTCGGCATGCACGTCATCGATGATGGGGAGGACGTGTCCTTCCAGCTGCCGTTCGGCGAATGGATCCGGTTGTTTCGCGCCAACGGATTCGTGATCGAAGACCTGATCGAGCCGCGGCCCGCGCCGAACACGATCAGCTCCTCCTACCGGTCGGCCGCGGCCTTGGCTTGGGCTCGACGCTGGCCGGCCGAGATGCTCTGGCGGCTACGCCGAGCGTGAACCGTTCCGCGCCAACACCAGCCGCGAATGTTTCGGCTTCGCGTCACCTCGATCGCGAACCGGACACGGGCCACCGGCGCCACACCCATAACAGCAGCCACATTGTTAACGTCGCCCGGTGCAGGACTCTCTGGGGACTACCGACCTGCGCCCATCGCGCCCGGTTTCCCGGCGCGACGCACTGCGCTACGCCGCCGCTGCGTCGGCGCTGGCCGGGCTGGGCGCCGCAGCGGCAGGTGCCACCGCGCCCGTTGCGTCGGCCGCCGCACCCACACTGATCGACTTCGCCATGCGCCAGATTCCTGCCCAGGACATCCGGGCCGCAGGTCACGCCGGGGTGATCAACTACGTCTCGACGTCGCGTCCTGGCTCGAGCATGGGCGCCAAGCCGATCACCCTGCCCTACGCGCAGTCACTGGCCGCCGCAGGGTTGGCGATCGTCAGCAACTACCAGTACGGCAAGCCGGGCGGGACAGCGCCCTCGGACTTCACCCGCGGGTACGCCGGAGGCGTCGCCGACGCCCGTACCGCCTGGCAGTTGCACACCGCCGCAGGCGGCGGTAAGAGTGCGCCGATCTTCTTCAGCGTCGACGACGACATCAACCGGGAAGCCTGGAACAGCGTTGTCCTGCAATGGTTTCGCGGAATCAACTCCGTGATCGGCGTGCAGCGCACCGGCATCTACGGAGGCATCAATGCGTGCCAGTGGGCCACGGCCGACGGCGTAATCGGACGCTCACGATCGCCCGGCCACGTCTGGGCCTGGCAGACGCGGTCGTGGTCAAAGGGCCAGATCTACCCCGCCGCCGTTCTCTACCAGCGGGTCGTGAGCACCGCGTCGAATCCGGGGCCGGTGGTCGGCGGGCTCGAAGTCGACGTCAGCGATGCCTTGGCTCAAGACGTCGGCCAGTGGAACCTGCATCCCTGAGGTCGTAGCCCACTCGTCTGCATGACTTCAGGGAGCGCGGCGGTGCAGGGGTCGGTCCCCCAATGCCGGCCAACCAGGACTCCGCGAAGCGATTCCTTTGCGCTCACTCGACGGTCTACCCATACGGAAGTGCCGCAACGTGCGCGGCAACGTTTCGACCATGAGGACGACCACGACATGATTCTCGTAACGGGCGCGACCGGCTTGAGCGGGTCCGCGGTCATCCGGCTGTGCGCAAAACGCGGGATACCGGTGCGCGCACTAGTCCGAGATCCAGCCAAAGTGCCAGCGCTTGGCATCCCCGCGACGGTCGAGCTCGCCGAAGGCGACATGCTCAAGCCGGCGACCCTCGACGGCGCTCTCGATGGTGTGGAGCGCGTCCTGCTGATCTCCTCGCCCGACCCACATCTGGTCGAGACGCAGTGCACGTTCATCGATGCCGCCAAGCGGGCTGGCGTCCGTCACATCGTCAAGCTTTCCGGTATGGGCTGCTGGAGCGGCTCGGCTTTCCGGTTCGCGCGGATGCACGCCGAAGTCGAACGCCACTTGGAGGGATCGGGTGTGGCGTGGACGCATCTGCGGCCCAGCACCTTCATGCAGACCCATCTCCGAGAGCTGATCCCGACGATCCTCAGCGAGGGCACGGTATGCCTGCCGATGGGAGACGCACGACTCGCGCCCGTCGACGTGGAGGACATCGCCCATGTCGCCGTCACATTGCTGGAGAGCAGAGGTCACGAGGACAAGCGCTATGAGATGACGGGGCCGGAAGCGCTGACCACGGCCGACATCGCCGAACGCATTTCGGCGGCCACCGGCCGACCGGTTCGCTACGTCGACCCGCCACCCGATGCCTACCGCGACGCCTTGCTCACCGCGGGCAAGCCTTGCCACCTTCGTTGGCCGACACGCCGAGGTGTTCCGCGGCGGCGCGCCCACCAGCCGGCTCGTGGCCACCGACTGCCATCCCCGCAGCGGCGATGAAGGAGATTCCGAATGCTTCTGATCACAGGTGTCACGGGGACAGCCGGTTCCATCGTGATCCGCGAGTTCGCACATCAGCAGGTTCACGTGCGGGCATTGGTCCGTGACTCGGCGAAGGCGCACTGGTTGGGCGCCTTCCCCACAGTTGACGTGGTGCAGGGTGACATGGCCAACCCGGCGACGCTGGACGAGGCGTTCGACGGCGTCGACCGCACCTTCATGATCTCCTCGCCCAGGGGCGACATGGTGTCGACGCAATGCAGTTTCATCGACGCCGCGAAGGTGGCTGGCGTTCGCCACGTGATCAAGCTCAGCGGCAAGGAATCCGGAACCACCTTCGATCCCAACAAGTTTCGAGGCACACAAGAGCACCTGCAAATCGAACGCCATCTCGAGGCGTCGGGCCTGGAATGGACTCATCTGCGGCCGAGCCAGTTCATGCAGTTCTATCTGCCCACTGCGACCACCGGAGTGGATCCACACCAGAGGGCACTAGCGATGCCGATTGGCGAGAGCCAACTGTCGCCAGTCGATCTCGTCGACGTCGCCAAAGTGGCGGTGGCGATGATGCGCGCCGACGGAATCGCGGGCAAGGCCTACGACATGACCGGCCCGGAAGCGCTGACGATGATGCAGATCACCGAAATCATCTCCGCGGCCACCGGGCGGGCGTTCCGCTATCAACACGTAACGTTCGAGGAAAAGCGTCAACTCCATGCTGCACAGGGCTTCCCACCTGAAGTCATCGAGACCGTCGACGAGATCTACCGGGAACGCGCGAAGTCCCCGCAATCGCGGGTGGATCTGAGCACCCATGCCGTGTTCGGCGTAGAGCCGACGACATTCGCCACCTTCGCCGAACGCAACGCCGCCGCATTCGTCGCCTCCTGATCCAACAGATCTGCTCCCCGAACTCCGAAAAATCATTCGCATCCAACGGGACGCCGGATGCAGAATCGGAGCCGGAAAGGGGCGCCTCGTGACTGACGACAGCACCAGCTGGGATTCCATCGTCGCGCCCTGGCACCTCGACGAGTACATCCCGGCCTTCCCGGTCCCAGTCAGCGCATCCGAGACGATCGTGCCGACCCTCCCCGCTGGATCCGTTCCCGCCCGGATGAGCCTGCTGCACAAGGCAGTAGCGGACGCGGTGGCCGAGACCGTCAGGCCCCTGCTGCTATCCGGCGACTGCCCCACCGCCCGCGCGGCGGTGGCCGGCCTGCAGCGTCACCACGGTGACCTGGCAGTGGTGTGGCTGGATGCCCACGGCGACTTCAACACCCCCGCCATCTCGACCAGCGGCTACATCGGCGGCATGGCGATATCGATGCTGACCGGCCGGACACCCGAGCTGTTCGACGATGCACTCGACCTCCGACCCGTCCCCGAAACCAGCGTCGTGCTCGCTGACGCCCGAGACCTCGACCCCGCCGAGCACGACGCCCTGACCGCCAGCCAGGTCCGCCGCGTGCCCGCCGACCCGGCAGCGATCACCTCCGCCCTCGATGGGCTCGGCCGCACGCCGGTCTACCTGCATCTAGACGTGGACGTCATCGACAGCGCGCAACTATCCGGCCTGCGCTTCCCAGCGGGTCCCGGGCCCTCGCTCACCCAGATCGAGGAATGCCTGGCCGCTGTCTGCTCTGCAGCCGACGTGATCGGTGCCGGCATCGCCTGCGCCTGGCTGCCCGACCGCGTCAACGACGAGTCCACACGCGAGGCAATCACTCGCCTCGCCGGAGCACTCGGCGCCGATCTCGCGTGGCACGAACACTTTCCGTCTGCGTAGCGTCGTCGGGCAGAATCGCGGGATGTGGGCGATGGAAGGGGGATTCTCTTGATCGGTACCGACGGACGGCCGCTTGGAGTGTTCGTCGGCCTGATGATCCGTGCGTTCGTCGCAACTCTCATCGCCACTTGGGCACTGTTGGGCACCGCGGCCCCGCCCGCGCTCGCGCAACCGTGCCCGGACGTCGAAGTGGTCTTCGCCCGCGGCACCGACGAGCCACCCGGCGTCGGCGGGATCGGGCAAGGCTTCGTCGATGCGTTGCGCGCGAAGGCTGGCGCGAAGTCGGTCAACGCGTACGCCGTCAACTACGCAGCCAGCGACGACTTCGGGAACCCCCTGCAGTTCGCCTTGAGCATCATCGATGGCATCAGGGATGCGAGCAACCACATCCAGGCGACGATCGCGGAGTGTCCGAACGCCAGGATCGTGCTGGGCGGCTTCTCGCAGGGCGCGGCGGTTGCGGGCTTCGTCACATCGCCCGAGGTCCCTCCGGGAGTTCCTGCCGCGTTCGTCCCTCCACCCATGCCTCCCGAGGTAGCCGACCACGTGGCCGCGGTGACCCTGTTCGGCAAACCGTCGAATCGCTTTCTGGGCGACTCCGGTGCCCCGCAGATCACCATTGGTCCGCTGTACGTGCCGAAGACCATCGACCAGTGTGCGCCTGGAGACACGATCTGCAATGGCGCTCCCCCTGGTCCACCCACCGCGGCTCACGGCTCGTACGTGGCAAACGGTATGACGGCGCAAGCGGCGAGCTTCGTGGCCGGCCGGCTGTAGCCGCTCCGTCCGCCATACGCCAGGTCACTCCTTCGTAGACCGCGACGACACGGACCGGACGACGCGGTCAGGTGTCGGCGGGTCAGGGCAGAATATGTACGCCACCCGTGCTGCCTCCACCTCGGCACGCCTCTGCCCTGATGGAAAGGACCAGCAGTGAGTTACACCGCCGCCGACATCACCGAGCTCGACGATGTCCAGCACACTCGCCTGCGGCCGGCGGTGAATCTAGGTCTCGACGTGCTGAACACCGCGTTGCGCGAGATCGTCGACAACGCGATCGAAGAGGTCGCTGATCCCAGCCACGGTGGTTCGACGGTGACGATCACGCTGCACGCCGACGGATCCGTCAGCGTCGCCGACGACGGCCGCGGCCTGCCCGTCGACTCGGACCCCGTGAACGGCAAGAACGGCATCGTCAAGACGCTGGGTACCGCACGCGCCGGTGGCAAGTTCTCCGCGCACACCGACGCGACCAGCACGGGTGCCGGACTCAACGGGATCGGCGCCGCGGCGGCGGTGTTCATCTCGGCGCGTACCGACGTGACGGTTCGCCGGGCCGGAAAGACCTACCTGCAGAGTTTCGGCGGCGGTTACCCGGGCGTGTTCGAGGGCAAGGACTTCGACCCGGACGCTCCGTTCACCCGCGCCGACACGCAGAAGCTTCGCGGTGCAGGCAACCGCAAGCCCGACGCGCACGGCACGACGGTGCGCATCCTGTTCGACCCCGTCGTCGTGCCGGATTCCAGCATCGACATCAACGAGGTGCTGCTGCGAGCGCACGCCGCGGCGCGGATGTCACCGGGTGTGCACCTCGTGGTCACCGACGAAGGCTGGCCCGGCGACGACGTCCGGCCCGAACTGCTCGAACCGTTCAGCGGCCCGTGGGGCACCGACACGCTCCTCGATCTCATGTGCACCGCCGCCGATGCGCCGGTCCCCGATGTGCGGGCCGTCGTGGAGGGTCGCGGGGAGTACACCACCGGGCGCGGCGCGACGCCGTTCCGCTGGTCGTTGACCGCTGGACCCGCCGAACCGGCCACCGTGGCCGCGTTCTGCAACACCGTGCGCACCCCTGGCGGCGGGTCCCACCTGACGGCCGCGGTGAAGGGGCTGTCGGAAGCCCTGGCGGAGCGGGCTTCTCGGATCCGCGACCTGGGGCTCGCCAAGGGCGAGGAGGGCCCTGAGCCACAGGACTTCGCCGCGGTCACCGCACTGGCCGTCGATACCCGCGCACCCGACGTGTCGTGGGACTCCCAAGCCAAGACCGCGGTGTCGTCGCGCTCCTTGAACGTGGCGATGGCCCCCGACGTGGCGCGCAGCGTCACCATCTGGGCGGTCAACCCCGCCAACGGCGACACCGTCACGCTGTGGACCAAGCTGGCCCTGGAGTCCGCCAGGGCGCGGCGCAGTGCCGAGGGCGCGAAGGCCCGATCCAGGGCGGCGTCGAAGGCCAAGGGGCTGGGAACGAACCTGTCACTTCCGCCGAAACTGTTGCCCAGCAGGGAGACCGGCCGCGGATCCGGTGCCGAACTGTTCCTGTGCGAGGGCGACTCCGCCCTTGGCACGATCAAGGCGGCCAGGGACGCCACGTTCCAGGCGGCGTTCCCGCTGAAGGGCAAGCCGCCGAACGTGTACGGCTTCACCGTCAGCAAGGCGCGCATCAAGGACGAGTTCGACTCGATCGAACGCATCCTGGGCTGCGGGGTCCGTGACCACTGCGATCCGGAGATGTGCCGATACGACCGGATCCTGTTCGCCTCCGACGCCGACCCCGACGGCGGCAACATCAACTCGAGCCTCATCTCCATGTTCTTGGAGTTCTACCGGCCACTCGTCGAAGCCGGGATGGTCTACGTGACGCTGCCACCGCTCTTCGTCGTCAAGGATGGGAACCAGCGCGTGTACTGCCAGGACGAGTCCGAGCGCGACACCGCCGTGGCTCAGATGAAGGCCGCCTCCAAACGCAAGGTGGAGGTACAGCGCAACAAGGGCCTTGGCGAGATGGACGCCGACGACTTCTGGAACACCGTGCTGGATCCGCAGCGGCGCACCGTGATTCGCGTGCATCCCGATGACGGTGAGAAGAACTTGCATCACACTCTGTTCGGCGGACCGCCGGAGGGCCGACGTACCTGGATGGCAGACGTCGCCTCCCGTGTCGACACCTCCTCGCTGGACTTGACGTAGGAAGAAAGTATTCGTGACCGCCACGCTTGATGTTCCTGAACAGAACCCCGACCTGGTGCTCGACCAGAGTGCCGACGACTACTGGAACCGCTACCAGCTGACCTTCGCGCTCTACAGCGTCAGCGACCGCGCGATCCCGTCGGCGTTCGACGGGCTCAAGCCGGGCCAGCGCCGCCTGCTCTACCAGATGCACGACTCGAGGCTGCTGCCCGGCAACAAGCCGCAGAAGTCGTCGAAGGTCTGCTCGGCGGTGACCGGCAACCTGCACCCGCACGGCGGCGCGTCGATGTACGGCGCCGCGGCTCTGATGGCGGCCGAGTTCCAGCGCGTGAAAGTCATTGACGGACAAGGGGCCTTCCCTCGCATCCAAGGTGACATTCCCGCGGCCGACCGATACACCGAGATGCGGTTGTCGGCACCCGGTGCCGCGCTGACCGCCGAGCTCGACGATCACGCGGTCCCGATGGTGCAGACGTTCGACGGCGAATGGACCGAGCCGACGATGCTGCCTGCGCAGTGGCCGGTGCTGCTGTGCAACGGCGCCGTGGGCATCGCCGAAGGCTGGGCCACCAAGGTGCCCGCGCACAATCCCCGCGAGATCATGGCGGCCTGCCGAGCGCTGCTGGCCAGGCCGAACACGACCGACGACACGTTGATGAAGCTCATTCCCGGCCCCGACTGGGGATGCGGTGCCACCGTCGTCGGCACGACCGGACTGCGCGAGTACATCACCACCGGCCGGGGACAGTTCACGGTTCGCGGCACGGTGTCGGTGGACGGGAAGAACGTCATCGTCACCGAGCTCCCGCCGGGGGTTGCCAGTTCGACTGTGCAGGAGAGAATCCGGGCGCTGGTCGAATCCGGCGAGATGTCGGGTGTGGCCGACATGTCCGATCTGACCGACCGGCGCAACGGGCTGCGCATCGTGGTCACGGCGAAGCGCGGGCACAGCGCCGAGACGATTCGCGACCAACTGCTCGCCCTGACTCCCCTGGAATCGACGTTCGCCGCAAGCCTGGTCGCGCTCGACGAGGATCGGGTGCCGCGCTGGTGGACGGTGCGGGAGTTGATCGGCGCGTTCCTGCACCTGCGCGACTCGGTGGTGTTGCGGCGCAGTGAGTATCGGCTCGAGAAGGTCACGGCGCGGCGTCACTTGGTGGCCGGCCTGATGACCATCCACCTGGACATCGACGCTGCGGTGGCGGTGATCCGCGGCTCCGACACCGTCGACGACGCGCGACAGGGGCTGCAGGAGCGGTTCAAGATCGACGAGGAGCAGGCCAACTACGTTCTGGCACTGCAGCTTCGCCGGCTGACGAAGCTCGACGTCATCGAGCTGCAGGCCGAAGCCGACAAGCTGGACGCCGAGTTCGCGGAGCTGACCGAATTGGTGTCGAACCCCGACGCGCGCCGGAAGGTGATCGACCAGGAGCTGGTGGAGGCCGCGAAACTGTTCAAGGGCCCGGAGTTCGACCGTCGCACCGTGCTGGACTACGAGGCCGTGCCCGTCGCTGCCGGCGCCGACGAGGACGGGCCCCGTGAGCGCAAGGTCAACACGTCCTGGCGCCTCGACGATCGGGGGGTGTTCTCCGACAGCCACGGCGAGCTGCTCACCTCGGGTCTGGGTTGGGCGGCGTGGACCGACGGACGAATCAAGTTCACCACGGGTAGTGGTCTGCCCTACAAGATCCGCGACATCCCGGTGGCTCCGGACATCGTCGGACTGGTGCGTTCGGGGGTGCTGCCCGATGGCCACCACCTGGCTCTGGTGACTCGCCGCGGGAAGATCCTGCGGATCGACCCCAGTCGCGGTGAATCCGCAGGGCGCGGCGGGCAATGGCGTTGCCGGTGTGAAGCTGGCGCGGCGACGGTGACGAGGTGATCGCCGCGCTCCCCGTTTCGTGCGAGAACGGCGAGGCCATCTTGTCGACGTCTGAAAAGGGTTGGAAGGTCACCGAAGTCGCCGACATCCCGGTGAAGGGCCGCGGCGGCGCCGGCGTCGGGTTCCACCCGTTCGTCAACGGCGAGGACGCCGTGCTGTCCGCGTCGATCTCGGCGACCGGGTTCGTGCGAGGCGGCAAGCGGGTGCGGGCCGAGAACCGGGCGAAGTCGACGGCCAAGGGGTCGGGCGGGGACGTGACGCCTGCTGGTTAGCGGCGTGGTGTCGTGGTGATGTGCACGTGGTCGTAGTGACCGTAACCCGAGCCCGCCGGACCGCCCGGCGTGTAATACGTGCCGCGCCAGATCACGTCCTGCAGCCCGAATCGGGCCGCATTGCTCAGCGCAAACGCCATGATCTCGTCTCCGAGCGCGATGCCCTCTGGGCTCGAGGCGTTGGGAATCATGATGTCGATCGCCAGACCGCTCGGATGCCACGGCTTCGAATCCGGCCGTACGCCGCCGATTTCGGCGATCTGGGGGAACCTCGCGCTGACGGCCCGCGCGGCCACGATGGTGTTGGGCTGCAACCCGGCCTCTGATGCGACGCCGACGGGCAACGCCTCTGGGATGTCTACGACGGCAGCTGCGAGGGACGGGTCGCCGGGCATCGCGACGATCGGCGGATCTGCCGGAGCGGGCGCACCCGGCGCCGGCGGCAGAGCCGCGCTCGCGGCGTCGACCGCCGCTTGCTGTTGCGGTGTCAACGCCGCGTACTGCGCCTCCGCGGCGGTGATCTGACGCAGCAGTTCACTCCACTTGGCCTGCAGGTCGGCGCGCACCGCGGAGGCCTGCTCGGCCGCGGCGCGGGCGTCGGCGGCCGACGTCTCCGACGCCTCGGCGGCGGCGGCCGCGCGCTCACGCGCTGCATGAAAGGCCTTCATCCGATCGGCCGACTCAGCGACCACGATCCGCTGCAGGGACAGCTGGTCGATCAGCTGTTGCGGGGAGCCTGCGGTCAGCATCGCCGCGACCTGACCGGTGCTTCCACTCGTGTACGTCATCGCCGCTATTCGGTCGACCGCGGCCTGGAACGGCTCGAGCTGGGAGTTCGCGAGCTCGAGGGCCGCCAGGTCAGCGCGATGGCGCTCGTCGGCCGCGGTCTGGGCAGCCAGTCTGGCGTCGGCGTCGCGTTGGGCCGTCGTGACGGCTTCGCGGGTCTGCACCGCCTGACGGGACAACTCGTTGAGTGTCGACAGCGCGTCAGCCGCCGGGTCCGCCATCACGCCGCTCATCGACAGCGACAGCACCAGTACCGCGGCTGCCGAACCGTACGCCGTTCGCCGAAGTGAATGGCGCACCCAGGTCATTCGGCTTGTCACAGTCCTTCGTTGCAGGCCCCCCGGCAACAGATGTCCCGGACAGGTTACGAACTGGCGTCGCCGATGTCCACTCGTCCGTCAGCGTGAACGCCGGCTTGGCCGGACCCAACGGTAGCGACTGCCGTCGTCAACGACCTCTGTCGAGATGCTTGTCAATCTTCGCTGCAAACTCCTGGTCCTGGGCCCGCCACCATCGAAGAGAGAGCGGACGCGGGTTCTAGTGGCTGCTGTGCTGCTCGTTGCTGCCCTTGTGGCCTTGTCCCTCTTGGTCGCTGTGCGGGGCAGGGTTGTGGGGGAACGGGATGTGGGGTCTGGGTGGCGGCGGTGCCGGGGGCGGGAGACGGTGGTGACGTTGGCCCCGCCGGTCGCGTTCTTCCAGTTCGTGGGAAATCGTGTCGGCGTCTTCGACGGCCGGTCCGGCGGTGCCGGTCATCGGGGGTTCCGTCGATCCTGGGTGATGGTCGCGGTGTCGGCGTGGGCCGGTGCGGCGATGGCCATCCAGGGTTCCGCCGAGGCCCATCGCCCGGTAACCGGCGAAGTTGAGATGCAGATGGTTCTGACGCTGCGTTGCCTTTACACATGCTGCTGACCGGGGCTTTTGCGAACTGTCTCACGACCGCTGCACCCCAGTTCGTCTCACCGAGCTTGCCCGTCGGGGTTGTACACG
>CAWKFI010000002.1:0-1134610 GCA_963849055.1 uncultured Actinomycetota bacterium | reverse complement strand
CAGCAGCGTCAGCCCGGATCGGAGGGCGGCACGATGGTCGTCGGTCCCCGAGCCGATTACCCCGGCGTCGAACACCCCGGCGTCCAGCGCGGCGGCCAACGCGGGGAAACGGTCGGGTTCGACCACCATCCTGAGCAGATCGGGGAACTGGCCGAAGTCGGACGGGCCTGCTTCGATCGCCAGCGCGGCCGCGCCACGAACGAAGTGCAGCACCGCCATCACCGCCGCGAACTCGTCGTGCTCGCCCAGTCCGCTGCCGGCGAGCGCGGCCAACCCGGCGTCCAGCCATGCCAGCTGCCCGGGATCCGCAGGCGGGCCGGCCGACGCCGCCTGGAGGATCCAGGGGTGCCGATGGTAGACGTCCCACAGGCCGTCCGCCCAATCGCTCAGCGCAGCACGCCAATTCGACTCGTCCGGACGCGGCGGCGGCCCGGGCCCCGCGGAGAGCATGAAGGTCAACAACTCGTCCTTGTTCGCGACGTGTCGATAGAGCGACATGGTGCCGCAGCCCAGTCGCTCGGCGAGCCGAGCCATCGACAGTGCGCCGAGGCCGTCGGCGTCGGCCAATTCGATTGCCGCCGCGACGATGCGATCGCGGCTCAAGCCGCGGCTGCGCCGTGGCGGTTTGGGCTCCTGCCAGAGCGCGGCCAGCGCACGGGGTAGCGGCGTCTCGTCGCTCGTGTCGCTGGTCATCATCTGTCACCATATCGCCCGTGCAAATCCGACGCGTATGCCATACGCTAATGCGTATGACGTACGCTGAACGCTCGTCGGGCCGGAAACAGCTTGCCCCTGCACTCGCCGTCGTCGTGATGGGCTTCCTGGCGTTCTCGTTGCCGCCCTACTTCACCGGCGAAACCCGCGTACCTGCAACGTTCGGACTGCACTACCCACTGCTGGTCGCTCACGTGATGCTGGCGAGCGTGGCGATGGTGTGCGCGGTGGCGCAGATCTGGCCGGGGCTGCGAAACCGCCATCCTGGCGTGCATCGCCGGACCGGTCGGGCATACGTGTTCACGGCGATCCCGGCAGCAGCGTGCGCAATGGTCATCGGCGCGGCGACGCCCTTCGGCCCCATCCTCGCCGTTGGCAACGTCGTGCTCGCGGCACTGTGGCTCTGGTTCACGATCAACGGCTACCTGGCAGCCAGGCGGGGACACATCGCCGAACATCGCCGCCACATGATTCGTAGCGCGACGCTGGCGCTGTCGATCATCACCAATCGAATCTGGACGCCGGTGTTGTTCATCGGCCTGCATCCGTTGCAGGACAGCGTCTTCGGCGGCAGCGAGGAACACTTCACGTGGGTGGTCGCTGGTACGGGGGCCTGGCTGGGATGGAGCATCCCCCTGCTTGCCGTGCAGTGGTGGATCACCCGCAAGCCGGATGTGGCGCCGTCGTCAATTTCCCAGCCGCCGGATGCGCTGCGGGTGTAATCTCGCCGCGACCGTCGAGGACGGGCGAAGCACCGAGCGGGACGAGGCGTGGATGGCTGGGGCGAGCGGAGCGACGGGAAGAATGTCGGAATTCAACGGCAAGATCGAACTGAACATCCGTGACTCCGAGGCGGACTGGGGTCCCTACCAAGCTCCAACCGCGCCGCCCGATGCACCCAACGTGCTGTACCTGGTGTGGGACGACACCGGCATCGCCACCTGGGACTGCTTCGGCGGACTGGTCGACATGCCGAACATGTCACGCATCGCCAATCGTGGGGTGCGTCTTTCGCAGTTCCACACCACCGCACTGTGCTCGCCGACGCGGGCGTCGCTGCTCACCGGTCGCAACGCCACCACGGTGGGAATGGCCACCATCGAGGAGTTCACCGACGGCTTCCCGAACTGCAACGGCCGGATCCCCGATGACACCGCCCTGCTGTCGGAGGTGCTCGCCGAACGCGGCTACAACACCTACTGCGTCGGCAAGTGGCACCTCACCCCGCTAGAGGAGTCCAATCTAGCTGCCACCAAACGACATTGGCCGCTCGCTCGCGGCTTCGAACGCTTCTACGGTTTCATGGGCGGCGAGACCGATCAGTGGTATCCGGAGCTGGTCTACGACAACCACCCGGTGCTCCCGCCCGGCACGCCCGAGGAGGGCTATCACCTGTCGAAGGACCTCGCGGACAAGACGATCGAGTTCATTCGCGATGCGAAGGTGATCGCACCCGACAAGCCGTGGTTCTCGTATCTGTGCCCGGGCGCCGGCCACGCGCCCCACCACGTCTTCAAGGAGTGGGCCGACCAGTACGCAGGACGCTTCGACATGGGCTACGAGCGCTATCGGGAGATCGTGCTGGAGAACCAGAAGAAGCTCGGCATCGTGCCGCACGACACCGAGCTGTCGCCGATGAATCCGTACCTCGACGTCAAGGGACCGAACGGCGAGTCGTGGCCGATGCAGGACACCGTGCGGCCATGGGACACGCTGAACGACGAAGAGCGCAAACTCTTTTGCCGGATGGCGGAGGTGTTCGCCGGTTTCCTGAGCTACACCGACGCCCAGATCGGCCGCATCCTCGACTACCTCGAGGAGTCCGGCCAGCTGGACAACACCATCATCGTCGTCATATCCGACAACGGAGCCAGCGGCGAGGGCGGGCCGAGCGGCTCGGTCAACGAGGTGAAGTTCTTCAACGGCTACATCGACACCGTCGAAGAGAGCATGCGCTTCTTCGATCAGCTGGGTGGCCCGGACACCTACAACCATTACCCCATCGGGTGGGCGATGGC
Source organism: uncultured Actinomycetota bacterium (assembly GCA_963849055.1). Taxonomy (GTDB): domain Bacteria; phylum Actinomycetota; class Actinomycetes; order Mycobacteriales; family Mycobacteriaceae; genus Mycobacterium. Next base: position 1,131,878 of record CAWKFI010000002.1, on the reverse strand, counting down.
GTTCAATACGCCCTACAAGCTGTTCAAGCGCTACGCCTCGCACGAGGGTGGCATCGCGGATACCGCAATCATCTCCTGGCCCAACGGAATCGACGCGCACGGCGAGGTGCGCGACAACTACGTCAACGTCTGCGACATCACCCCGACCGTCTACGAACTGCTCGGCATCGAGCCGCCAGAGACCGTCAAGGGCATCGCCCAGAAGCCGCTCGATGGAGTGAGTTTCAAAGCCGCCCTTGCGGATCCGGCCGTCGACACCGGCAAGGACACCCAGTTCTACACGATGCTCGGTACCCGGGGAATCTGGCACGAGGGCTGGTTCGCCAACACCGTGCATGCCGCGAGCCCCGCGGGCTGGTCGAACTTCCCCGCCGACCGCTGGGAGCTCTACCACATCGCCTCCGACCGCAGCCAGTGTCACGACCTGGCCGGCGAGCAGCCCGACAAGCTCGAGGAACTCAAGGCGCTGTGGTTCGACGAAGCCGCCAAGTACAACGGGCTTCCGTTGGCGGATCTGAACTTCTTCGAGACCCTGACGCGGTGGCGCCCCTACCTCGTCGGCGATCGGAAGAACTTCACCTACTACCCGGGCACCGCGGAGGTGGGCATCGGCGCGGCGGTGGAGTTGCGCGGCCAGTCGTTCTCGGTGCTGGCCGAGGTCGACGTCGAAAGCGCCGGAGCGGAGGGAGTGCTCTACAAGCAGGGCGCAGGCCACGGCGGTCATGTGCTGTTCGTCCAGGACGGCCGGCTGCACTACATCTACAACTTCATGGGCGAAGAGGAACAGGGACTGTCGGCGCCGGAGGAGATTCCCTTGGGCGGCCACGTCTTCGGCGTCCGGTTCGAGCGGACCGGCACCGTCGAGGGCTCCCACACCCCGGTGGGAGACGCATCCCTCTACGTCGACGGTGCGGTCGTCGCGTCGAGATCGGGCGTGCGGACCCATCCCGGCAGCTTCGGCCTTGCCGGTGGCGGCGTGGCCGTCGGCCGCAACACCGGCCAGCCGGTGTCCAGTACGTACAAGGCGCCGTACACGTTCACCGGGGGCACGATCGCTAAGGTGGTCGTGGACATCTCGGGTACGCCGTACGTGGACGTAGAACGAGAACTTGCGCAGGCATTCTCTAAGGACTGATGAAGCTCTGGCGATCGACGACCATCGCGATCACATGTGTGGCGGTGGCGGTCGCGTCCGGGTGCGTGCGGACCCGCGAGGGCGTTCCGCTCGCCGATTCGTCGGCCCCGGCGACCTCGACGTCGCGCCCGAGCACCGCGGCGCCGACCACTGACAACGATCAGGGCCCGCCCGGCATCGTCCCCACCACCCAGGTGCCGGTGCCCGTCGGCGCCGTCACCTGCCCGATGCCGAACAGGGCAGGCGTCATGATCACAGCGACCACCGCCGACCCAGGAGCGCCCCAGATCATGGTCGCCGTGCCACCCGGCTGGAAGTCCTCGACCGGCTCGGGCGACGTCGGCGCCCGGATGCAGGGGCCCGATGGCCTGTCGGCGGTCGTTACGATCGCTCCCACCGAGCTCGATCCCGCCGCGGCCTTCCGTGACTACACCGACAAGCTCATGGCGCAGTCGGCGGTCAGTTCCGTCAGCATCCTGCCCGGCGAACTGTGCGACTACAGCGGCCAGAAGCTGATGGGCGCGTGGTCGGACACACCGCAGAACTCGATCGAATTCATCGACCGCATCGTGCACGTCTGGACCAACACGACGAACTATCTGGTGTCCGTCCACGTCCAGGCGCCCACCGGCGTCCATGGGCTCGATGCGGCGGGGGAGCTGCTGACCGAGGACTTCGAGGTCAGGATCCCCTGACATACCATCGAGCGATGCTGACCGAGCTGGTCGAGCTGCCCGGCGCATCCTTCCGCATGGGCTCGACGAGCTTTTATCCCGAAGAGGCCCCCGTCCACACCGCGGCCGTCGGCGCATTCGCGATCGAGCGGCACCCGGTGACGAACGCCCAGTACGCCGAATTCGTCGCCGCGACCGGTCACGTCACGGTCGCCGAGCGAGCACTCGACCCGGCGCTGTATCCGGGCGTGGCGGCCGAGGATCTGAAGCCCGGTGCCCTGGTGTTCCGCCCGACGCCCGGACCGGTCGATCTGCGGGACTGGCGGCAGTGGTGGGATTGGGCGCCCGGCGCCTGCTGGCGCCATCCGTTCGGCCCGGACAGCGGGATCGCCGATCGCATGGACCATCCCGTCGTGCAGCTTGCCTACACCGACGCGGCAGCGTACGCACGCTGGGCGGACCGCCGTTTGCCGACCGAGGCGGAATGGGAGTACGCCGCCCGGGGTGGGGCGAACACGACCTACGCCTGGGGTGACGAGATGGTGCCGGACGGCCGGCTGATGGCCAACACCTGGCAAGGCCGGTTCCCCTACCGCAACGACGGAGCGCTGGGGTGGGTCGGCACCTCGCCAGTCGGCACGTTCCCGCCGAACGGCTTCGGCCTGCTCGACATGATCGGCAACGTGTGGGAGTGGACCACTTCAAGATTCCAGCCGTACTCAGTCCATCACCAGCCGGAGGCAGCGAAGGGGTGTTGCACGCCCGTCGGGGCTGGGGGTCCCCCCGCTTGCGGGGGAGAGCGAAGCGACCCGGGAAATGTGGGCGCGGAGCCCGACCCGGCCGTCAACCAGACGCTCAAGGGCGGCTCGCATCTGTGCGCGCCGGAGTACTGCCAGCGTTATCGGCCCGCGGCGCGATCCTCGCAGTCGCAGGACAGCGCGACGACGCACATCGGTTTCCGCTGCGTAGTCTGAGCGATCAGTGCACGCGCGGTCGCAGCAGGTGGCTGTTGCGGTTTGTGACCGCTGGTCGTTGATGGGTGTCTTGCGGGTTGTCAGGGTGATATCGGGTGGTTACCCGGCGGTGGCGTGGTGCAGGCGGGTGATGTTGAGGGCTGCGGCGGCGAGGTGGAGTTCGGCGGTGACGGCTGCGAGTCCCCGTCGAGCGTAGCGGCGTAGACCGATGCGGTCTTTGAGGTGTCCGATGACGGGTTCTACGGTCGCTGAACGGCGTTTGTATCGCCGTGCCTGCTCGGGGTCTCGCAGTGTGTGGCGCATCGCCTCGGTCGGTGACAGGTCCGGCGGTGGCGGACCTTGGCTGGGGTGATGTTTGGCGTTGTGATGGACCTCTCGGCCTCGACCCGGTGCGATGAGCCGGTCGGGGCCGGGGCTGGTGAGGTTGTCTTCGGTGAAGTAGCCGTTGTCGGCCAGTACCAGCCCGATCGTCTTGCCCAGCGCAGTGATCTGTGTCGTTGCCGCGGTCAAAGCCGGTGTCCAACGATGCAGATCGTTCGCGTCTTGGGAGACGTGCACCGCGATGACGAAATGGTCATCCGAACACGCGATCTGGCTGTTGTAGCCCTGCACCGATCCACCCCCGGAGCCTTGGACCATCAACCGGGCCTCGGGATCGGTCAGATTCACCAGTGGTCCCCCGGCGGGACCGCGTCGTGCCAAGTCATGGGCGCGTCTGCGTGCCGCTGAACCTCGACGGTCCACCCCGCCAGCCTGCTCCTGCTGGGCACGATGCAGCCCGGCTTCGGACTTTCTGATGTTTCTCCGAATAGCGCTGCGTTGCTGTGCTTCTGCAGTCCCACGCACGCCGATCAGCGGGGCCAAACGTTGCTGCTCCCGGGCGATCCTGGCCTGCCACAGGCCGACTGGATCCATCCCCGCCGGCGGTGTACCCAACAGGGTTTCACCGGTCTGGATCCGCTGCAGGTACCGCTCTTGGGCGGCCTGATCGGCGGCGTCCTCGGCAGCACGAGCAGCGTCTTGACGCGCGATCTCGGCCATCGCCTTCTTGATCGCGGCCGCCCGCCCGGCACGGGTGCCCAGCTCGGCCGGCGGTCGCGCCTCGGCACCGGCGGCTTCTTCGGCCGCGTCCTCGGCGGCGTCGACGGCCGCGGCCTCGGCGACTGTGGCCTCGGCGATGCGGTCAGCCTGCTCGCGCACCCACTGTTGTGAGCGGTTCGCCGACCTCGAGGCGTTCGCCGCGACTTTGGTGCCGTCGATCGCGATCACCCCGACCTGGACCATTCCGGCTTGCGCGCACAATCGCAGCACCTGGGCGAACACCCCGACGAACACCTCGTCATGCGCCGCGCGGAACCGGGCGATCGTGGTGTGATCCGGTGCATCCTGAGCACACAGCACCCGATAGGCGACATGGTCGGCGCACAGTCGTTCAATACGGCGTGAGGACCGCTGCCCGGTCGCATAGGCATAGATCAGCAACGCCAACAGCATGTCGGGGTCATAGCCAGCCCGCCCGACACCACCAGTGCGACGGTCTACGTGCAACGCCGAGGTATCAAGCTGCTCGACCACATCGAGCACGAACCACACCAGGTGATCACCGGCCAGCCAATCAGCCATATTCGGCGCCAGCAGAAACTCCTGATCACGCACTACCGGACGATAACCTCTAGCCACCAACGGATTGTCCACGAGCCACGAACCCAGCGATAAATCCGACACGCCATTACGCAACAGCCACCAGGCGCAACTCTGGGTGCACAAATCGCGAGGTGAGCGGATTTGGACCATTCGCAGTGCTCACCTAGTATGTAGGGGTTGCCTTGGGCAGACCTCGGTCATCACCAGATGACCCTGCGTGCCCTTCGGTGACGAAGACCGAGTACGACGAGCGACTTCTTGCTGCTTGCCGTGCACACAATTCGAGGAGATCGAGTGATTCAGCAGGAATCGCGGCTGAAGGTCGCCGACAACACGGGCGCCAAGGAGATCTTGTGCATCCGCGTGCTCGGGGGCTCGGGTCGGCGCTACGCCGGCATCGGCGACGTCATCGTCGCGACCGTCAAGGACGCCATCCCCGGCGGCAACGTCAAGCGGGGCGACGTGGTCAAGGCCGTCATCGTCCGCACCGTCAAGGAGCGCAGGCGTGCCGACGGCAGCTACATCAAGTTCGACGAGAACGCCGCCGTCATCATCAAGGCCGACAACGACCCGCGTGGTACCCGCATCTTCGGGCCGGTCGGTCGCGAACTGCGCGAGAAGCGCTTCATGAAGATCGTTTCGCTTGCCCCGGAGGTGCTGTAAATGAAGGTGCACAAGGGTGACACCGTCCTGGTCATCTCTGGCAAGGACAAGGGCGCCAAGGGCAAGGTCCTGGAGGCCTACCCGACGCGCAACAAGGTGCTGGTCGAGGGCGTCAACCGGATGAAGAAGCACACCGCGATCTCGCGCAACGAGCGTGGTGCGCAGTCCGGCGGCATCGTCACGCAGGAGGCGCCGATCCACGTGAGCAACGTGCTGGTCGTCGACGGCGACGGCAACGCGACCCGGATCGGCTACCGCATCGACGAGGAGAGCGGCAAGAAGGTCCGCGTCTCCAAGCGCAACGGCAAGGACATTTAGGCATGACCACCGCAGAAACCACCGAGAAGACCCTGCCCCGCCTGAAGCAGCGCTACCGCGAAGAAATCAAGGACGCGCTGAACACGCAGTTCGGCTACGACAACGTCATGCAGATCCCCGGCGTGGTCAAGGTGATCGTCAACATGGGCGTCGGCGACGCCGCCCGCGACGCCAAGCTGATCAACGGCGCGGTCAACGACCTGGCACTGATCACCGGTCAGAAGCCCGAGATCCGCAAGGCCCGCAAGTCCATCGCTCAGTTCAAGCTGCGCGAGGGCATGCCGATCGGCGCCCGCGTCACGCTGCGCGGCGACCGGATGTGGGAGTTCCTCGACCGTCTGGTGTCGATCGCGCTTCCCCGTATCCGTGACTTCCGCGGCCTGTCGCCCAAGCAGTTCGACGGCAACGGCAACTACACCTTCGGGCTGGCCGAGCAGTCGGTGTTCCACGAGATCGACGTGGACAGCATCGACCGGCCCCGCGGCATGGACATCACCGTCGTCACCTCGGCGACGAACGACGACGAAGGTCGCGCGCTGCTGCGTGCACTGGGCTTTCCGTTCAAGGAGAACTGAGCAGATGGCAAAGAAGGCTCTGGTCAACAAGGCCAACAAGAAGCCCAAGTTCAAGGTGCGCGGTTACACCCGTTGCAACAGGTGCGGCCGCCCCCACGCCGTGTACCGCAAGTTCGGCCTGTGCCGAATCTGCTTGCGGGAGATGGCACATGCCGGCGAACTGCCCGGCGTGCAGAAGTCCAGCTGGTAACAGCCAAATCAATGAACCAACTTAGAAAAGGCACGCAGCAGGCCCTCCCAGAGCACCACATGGGCCCGGGAACCGCTGCGAGGAAGGTGAGCTGGCTGTCATGACCATGACGGACCCGATCGCAGACTTCTTGACACGTCTGCGCAACGCCAATTCGGCGTACCACGACGAGGTGACGCTGCCGCACTCGAAGATCAAGGTGAACATCGCCTCGATCCTCAAGTCGGAGGGTTACATCACCGATTTCCACACCGAGGATGCTCGCGTGGGCAAATCGCTAGTGGTGCAGCTGAAGTACGGCCCAAGCCGTGAACGCAGCATCGCGGGCTTGCGCCGGGTGAGCAAGCCCGGTCTGCGGGTGTACGCAAAATCCACCAATCTGCCGCGGGTGCTGGGCGGCCTGGGCGTGGCGATCATCTCCACGTCCTCGGGCCTGCTCACCGATCGCCAGGCAGCACGACAAGGCGTGGGCGGCGAAGTCCTCGCTTACGTGTGGTGAGGGAGTAGACATGTCGCGCATTGGTAAGCAACCGGTCCTGGTTCCCACCGGGGTCGACGTCACGATCGACGGACAGAACGTGTCCGTCAAGGGCCCGAAGGGCTCACTGGCACTCGCCGTCGCAGAGCCGATCTCGGTGACGCGCAACGACGATGGCGCCATCGTGGTGGCCCGCCCCGACGACGAGCGGAACAACCGCTCGCTGCACGGGCTGTCCCGCACGCTGGTGGCCAACCTGATCACGGGTGTCACCGAGGGTTACACCACGAAGATGGAGATCTTCGGCGTGGGTTACCGCGTGCAGCTCAAGGGCAACACCCTGGAGTTCGCGCTCGGCTACAGCCACCCGGTGGTCATCGAGGCCCCCGAAGGCATCACCTTCGCGGTCGAGACGCCCACCAAGTTCTCGATCTCCGGAATCGACAAGCAGAAGGTCGGCCAGATCTCGGCGAACATCCGCCGCCTGCGCCGCCCGGACCCGTACAAGGGCAAGGGCGTCCGCTACGAGGGTGAGCAGATCCGCCGCAAGGTCGGAAAGACAGGTAAGTAAGACATGGCTGCGAATACAGATACCGCGAAGCGGAAGCCGGTCGGACAGAACATCTCCGAGACCCGTCGGGTGGCCCGGCTGCGCAGGCACGCCCGCCTTCGCAAGAAGGTGGCGGGCACTGCGGAGACGCCGCGCCTGGTGGTCAACCGCTCGTCGCGGCACATCCACGTCCAGCTGGTCGACGACCTGGAGGGCGTGACGCTTGCCGCTGCGTCGTCCATCGAGGCCGACGTCCGCGCCGTCGACGGTGACAAGAAGGCCCACAGCGTGCGCGTCGGTCAGCTGATCGCCGAGCGCGCCAAGGCCGCAGGCATCGAGGCCGTGGTGTTCGACCGTGGTGGGTACACCTACGGCGGTCGGATCGCCGCGCTGGCCGACGCCGCGCGAGAAGGCGGGCTGAAGTTCTGATGACTATTTCCAACGGAAGGACTGCATGATGGCCGAGCAGGCAACTGGTGCCGGCGGCGGTCCGGCGACGTCCGACAACCGCGGCGGAGGCGGCGGTGGCCGCGACGGCGGCCGTGGTCGTCGTGACGACCGTGGTGGCCGTGGTGGCCGCGACGGCGGCGACAAGAGCAACTACATCGAACGCGTCGTCGCGATCAACCGCGTCTCCAAGGTGGTCAAGGGTGGTCGGCGGTTCAGCTTCACCGCCCTCGTGATCGTCGGTGACGGCAACGGCATGGTCGGTGTCGGCTACGGCAAGGCCAAGGAAGTTCCCGCCGCGATCGCCAAGGGCGTCGAAGAGGCACGCAAGGGCTTCTTCCGCGTACCGCTGATCGGTGGCACCATCGTGCACCCGGTGCAGGGTGAAGCCGCCGCGGGTGTGGTCATGCTGCGCCCGGCCAGCCCCGGTACCGGCGTCATCGCCGGTGGCGCGGCGCGTGCGGTGCTGGAATGTGCCGGCGTGCACGACATCCTGGCCAAGTCGCTGGGCAGTGACAACGCGATCAACGTGGTGCATGCCACCGTTGCCGCGCTGAAGATGATTCAGCGCCCAGAAGAGGTGGCGGCCCGTCGTGGCCTGCCCATCGAGGACGTCGCCCCGGCAGGCATGCTGCGGGCCCGGCGTGAGAGCGATGCGCTGGCCGCCGCGGCCGCGCGTGAGGGATCGGCTTAAACCATGGCTGAATTGAAGATCACCCAGGTGCGCAGCACCGTGGGTGCACGTTGGAAGCAGCGCGAGAGCCTGCGGACACTGGGCTTGCGCAAGATCCGCCAGTCCGTGATCCGCGAGGACAACGCGCAGAACCGCGGCCTGATCGCCGTGGTGCACCACCTGGTGGAAGTTGAAGGGGTCGAATCCAAGTGACCATCAAGCTGCACGACCTGCGCCCCGCGAAGGGCGCGAAGACCGCCCGTACCCGCGTTGGTCGCGGCGAGGGCTCCAAGGGTAAGACCGCGGGCCGCGGCACCAAGGGCACCAAGGCACGCAAGAACGTCCCCGCGACGTTCGAGGGTGGCCAGATGCCCATTCACATGCGGCTGCCGAAGCTCAAGGGCTTCCGCAACCGGTTCCGCACCGAGTACCAGGTCGTCAACGTCGCCGATCTCGACCGGCTGTTCCCCAAGGGCGGCACGGTCGGTGTCGAGGAACTGGTGGCCTCCGGCGCGGTTCGGAAGAACACCCTGGTGAAGGTGCTCGGCGACGGCAAGCTGACCGTCAAGGTCGACGTCACCGCTCACAAGTTCAGCGGCAGCGCTCGCGAGAAGATCACCGCCGCAGGCGGTTCGGCGACCGAGCTGTAAACCTCAAGCGCTGAGCCCCCGCACGCCACGGCGTGTGGGGGCTTTCGCTTTTTCTCCAGTTACTGGCCCCACTCGAAGCAGCCGACGCCGGGCACGCAGCCGCCGCCGCCGAGCGGGCCGCCGTGCCCGCACGCTCCGTCGGCAGTGCAGCCGCCGCCGCCCATCGGGCCGCCGGAGCCGCACGTCCCATCAGCCGTACAGGCCGCTGCCGCCGCCGGCATCACCGCTGCCGCAGACCCCGTTGGCGCAGCCGTCTCCGCCCGGGCTCAGGGGAATGGTGATGCTCGACGCGCCCGTCGCCACGGCAAAGGACTCTGCCGCGGCAATCGGTGCCGCGGCGATTGCCGTCGCGGCCACGCCCGCCATGAGTAGCGGGCCGATGAATTTCAGTTTCGCCATCATGATCCCGGTTTACCACCAAGATCAGACGGTTGAACCACCTAATCTTCACTGAATTCCCAGGCTCAGCGCAGCTGCGGAATCACGTCCGCGGCCAGCCGCTCCATCTGCTCGCGATCCTCGGCGACGGTCTCACCGACCGGGTTGAGCAGGATCATCTGCGCGCCCGCGTCGACGACCTCCTGCAGACCGCGGACGACGTCGGACGGGGTGCCCGACACCGGCACGGCTTCGATGCCGGGCATCTGGCCGTAGATGCGGTGCAGCCCGGCGACGACGCGCTCCCGGGCGCGGCCCGCGTCGTCGTCGACGGTCAGGTACACCCGCTTGCCGATGGTGAATTGCGCCGGGTCCCTTCGTTGTTCCTCGAGTTCCCGGCGGGTGGTGGCGACGGCGGAAACGAACGCCTCGGTGGTGGACGACCCCGCGCCGAGGAAGGCGTCGCCGAGCCGCACGGCGCGTGCCAGTGCCTTGGGGGCATTGGCGCCGAACCAGATCGGCGGGTGTGGGCGCTGCACCGGCTTCGGTGCGATCGGCAGGTCGTCGACGTCGCGGAACCGGCCGTGGAACGTCACCTTCGGCTCGTCCGACCACGCCGCCTTCATCAACTCGATGCCTTCGGTGAAGCTGCTGATGAACGTCTTGGCTTCCACCCCGAACGCGGCGAACTGCCGAAAGTTTCCGCCTGCGGCCACGCCGAGGTCGAGCCTGCCGTGGCTGAGCCGGTCGACGGCCGTGGCGGCGGCGGCCAGTTGCAGCGGATCGTGCAGCGACGTCACCAGCGCCGCGACGCCCAGCCGCAGGCGTGTGGTGCAGGCGGCGGCGTAGGCCAGCAGCTCCAACGGCGAGATCAACGGCGCTGCGCCGATGGTCTGCTCCAGCGTCCAGCCGCCTTCGAAGCCGAGGTCCTCGGCGCGGGTCACGTAGTCCTTGAACCCCGCCGCGTCGAAGCCGTTCGCGTCGCGCTGGGGGAGTGAAATGGAGAATCGCACCGGACCACGTTACGGCGAAAACGTGGGTGGCGAGCCGATCGGTAGGCTCGCGGGATGTTCAGTCTCCTGTCCGGCATCCCCGGTACCGACGAGCTTCGGGCGTTCGCCCGCAAGGTCGACACCGCGCGTCACCACGGCGTGCCCGAGGGCTGCGTGCTCGAACTCGACCTGCAATCCATCCCGCACGAGACGGGTGGCTTCGACCCGCTGGCCGTACTCGCAGGCGGAGGCCGCCCGCTGCTGCTGCGTGAAGCGGTCAACGCGATTCACCGTGCCGCCGAGGACGACCGCGTCGCCGGCCTGATCGCGCGGGTGCAGATCCCCGCCGCCGCTGCCGGGCCGGTGCAGGAACTGCGCGACGCCATCGCGGCGTTCAGCGACGTCAAGCCCTCGCTGGCGTGGGCGGAGACGTATCCCGGCACGCTGTCGTACTACCTCGCGTCGGCCTTCCGCGAGGTATGGATGCAGCCGTCGGGCACCGTGGGACTGGTCGGCTTCGCCACCAACGCCATGTTCCTGCGCGATGCGCTCGACAAGGCGGGCGTTCAGGCACAGTTCATCGCCCGCGGGGAGTACAAGTCCGCGGCCAACCTGTTCACGCAGGGCGAGTACACCGACGCCCACCGCGAAGCCGACACTCGGCTGATCGAGAGCCTGCACGCCCAGGTGTTGGCGGCGGTCGCGGAGTCCCGCCACATCGAGCCCGCCGACGTCGACGCGCTAGCCGACCGGGCGCCGCTGCTGCGCGACGCCGCCGTGGAGGGTCGTCTGGTCGACCGGATCGGATTCCGCGACGAGGCCTACGCCCGCATGGCCGAACTGGTTGGCGCTCCGAACGTTTCGCCCGAGACGGGCGACGCCGACGACGCGGATGCACCGCCGCGGCTCTACCTGTCGCGCTACGCCAGGACCAGCACGTCCGTACCCACGCCGTCGCTGCCGGGGCGCAAGGCCAAGCCCACGATCGCCGTCGTGACGCTGGCCGGGCCCATCGTCAGCGGGCGTGGCGGGCGCCAACTGTCGCCGCTCGGCACCTCCAGCGCCGGCGGGGACACCATCGCCGCCGCGCTGCGCGAGGCCGCCGCCGACGACTCGGTGTCTGCGGTCGTGCTGCGCGTGGACAGCCCCGGCGGATCGGTCACCGGCTCGGAAACCGTTTGGCGCGAAGTGAATCGGCTGCGCAAGGCGGGCAAGCCCGTCGTCGCGTCGATGGGTGCGGTCGCCGCCTCGGGCGGCTACTACGTCTCGATGGCCGCCGACGCCATCGTGGCCAACCCCGGCACCATCACCGGATCGATCGGCGTCGTGACCGGCAAGCTGGTCGCCCGCGACCTCAAGGACCGCCTCGGCATCGGCTCGGATTCGGTGCGTACCAACGCCAACGCCGACGCATGGTCGCTCAACAAGCCGTTCACCGACGAGCAGCACGCGCACGTCGAGGCCGAGGCCGACCTGTTCTACACCGACTTCGTGCAGCGCGTCGCGCAGGGCCGCGACATGACGCGAGGAGGCCGTCGAAGCCGTCGCCCGCGGCCGGGTGTGGACCGGCGCGGATGCCCGTGAGCGGGGCCTGGTCGACGAACTCGGCGGCCTGCGCACCGCGATCGACCGCGCCAAGGTGCTCGCCGGATTCGACGCCGACACCGAGGTCAAGCTGGTCAGCCTGCCCGGATCGTCGTTCATGGACATGCTGCGCCCGAAGCCGTCGTCACAGCCCGCCGCGGCGTCGCTGCCGGAGGCGCTCGGCGCCCTGGTGGGCCGGTCGGTGGCCGGCGTCCTCGACCCAGGCCGAGCGGTCGCTGAGTGGGGTCACCGCACTGTGGCTGGGGGACTACCGCTTCTAAGTCAGCACCGCGCTGACGTAGCTCAGGTCGGCGAGCAAGCTCGACATGTCGTCGGTGGGGAACTCGAACCCGTTGGCCTGGTGAGCTTCCCGCGCAGGCAGCGCGGACACGTACCAGCCCTTCTCCGTCAGGTAGTCGACGACGTGGCTGCGCTCGCCGTGATAGACGAGGTCGGCCATCTGGATGTCGATCCCGAACTGCTTGATGCGCTCCGACATGCGCTGGGCGCGCTCGTCGGACAACGCGGTCATGTCGGGGACGTGCTCGGTGGCCAGCCTGCTGCCCGGCCGCCGACAGCGCGGTGATGTTGTCGAACAGCCTGTCCTGCGCCTCGGGCGGCAGGTAGATCAGCAGGCCCTCCGCGCTCCACGCGGTCGGTTGCTTCGGGTCGAAGCCACTGTCCACCAAGGCCTTCGGCCAGTCCTCGCGCAGATCGATGGCAACGGTCCTGCTGCGTCGCCGTCGGCGCTGCGCCGATGCCGGCCAGCGTCGTCGTCTTGAATTCGATGACCTCGGGCTGATCCACCTCGTAGACCACCGTCCGGTCCGGCCACGGCAGCCGGTAGCCGCGCGCGTCGAGGCCGGCCGCCAGGATCACCGCCTGCCGCACGCCGTTGGCGGCGCCGTCGAGGAACATCTGGTCGAAGAAGCGGGTACGCACCGCCATGCCCTCGGCGGCGCCTGCGCACGGTGAACGCGGGATCGATGGTGGTGAAGTCGACGTCGCCGTCGAGCATCTTGGTGAAGAACTCGACGCCGACCGCCCGCACCAGTGGCTCGGCGTACGGGTCGTCGATCAGCTTCTCGCGATGGGCCAGTGCGCGCTGCGCCGCGACCATCGTGGCGGTTGCGCCGACGCTGGAGGCCAGGTCCCAGGTGTCACCTTCGGTTCTTGCCATGATTTCTCCTTACTACTTCAAAATCGCCGTGAGATAGCCGGACCCGCGGCCGAACGTCGCCAGTTCGTCGTCGGGCAGCTCGAAACCGTTCGCGGCGAACGCTTCTGCGGTCTTCACGATGTCCACCTGCCAACCGTGGGTCGTCAGGTAGTCGGCCGCGCTGTTGCGTTCGCCGGTGTAGAACAGCTCGGCGAGGTCGATGTCGGAGCCGATGCGCCGCGAACGCTCCGTGAGCTTGTCGCGCCCAGTCCGACGGCAAGTCGTCCATGTCCATGTGCTCGGTCGCCACCCGGCTGCCGGGCGCCGACAGCGCGGTGATGTTGTCGAACAGCCGGTCCTGCGCGTCCGGCGGCAGGTAGACCAGCAGCCCCTCGGCGCTCCACGCGGTCGGCAGGCTGGCGTCGAAGCCCGCAGTCCGTCAGCGCCGACGGCCAGTCGTCCCGCAGATCGATCGCGACCGTCCGGCGCGTCGCCGTCGGCTGCGCACCGAGCCCGGTCCAACGTGCGCGTCTTGAACTCGATGACGTCGGGCTGGTCGATCTCGTACACCACGGTGCCCGCGGGCCACGGCAGTCGGTAGGCCCTGGTGTCGAGGCCCGACGCCAGGATCACGGCCTGTCGCGACGCCGGAACTGGTTGCGGTGGTGAAGAAGTCGTCGAAGAAGCGGGTCCGCACCGCCATCTGCTCGTTCATCGCCCGACGGTTCAGCAGGGGATCGTCGTCGACCGTGATCTCGCCGTCGATGAGCCTGACGAAGGTCTCGATGCCGACGGCCCGCACCAGCGGGTCGGCCCAGGGGTCGTCGAGAAGCGCGTCCGGACCCTGGGATGCCATCGCGCGTGAGGCGGCGACCGCCGTCGCCGTCGCACCGACGCTGGACGCCAGATCCCAGGTGTCGCCTTCTGTTCGTGCCATGTGGGGTACCTCCTACTTCTTGATCGCGGTGACCGACAGCGAATTGCGCATCGGTGCAAGGTTTTCGGTGCCGGGGAAGTCGCGGCCGTAGCCGGCGAAGACCTCCGGTCGGGTGCGGGCAGACACTGCCAGCCGTGGCTGGTGAGGTACTCGACGACCGGGCGGCGTTCACCGGGATAGAACAGATCGGTCAGGTTGACGTCGAACCCGTGGTCCTTCCACGCCTCGCTGATGGCGCTGGCACGTTGCCCCATGCTGGCCCCACCGTCGGGGTGGTACTCGGTTGCCAGTCGGCTGCCCGGCGCAGACAGTGCGGTGATGTCGTCGAACAGCCGGTCCTGGGCTTCGGGCGGCAGATACACCAGCAGGCCCTCGGCGCTCCACGCCGTCGGCTGGCCGGGGTCGAAGCCCGCCGCCTTCAGCGCGGACGGCCAGTCGTCGCGCAGGTCGACGGCGACGGCGCGGCGGTCGGCGGTCGGTACGGCGCCGATGTCAGCCATCGTCGCGGTCTTCGCCTCGATCACCTGCGGCTGGTCGATCTCGTAGACCACGGTGCCGTCCGGCCAGGGCAGCCGGTAGGCCCGCGAATCCAGCCCCGAGGCCAGGATCACCGCCTGCCGGACACCGGCCGAGGTCGCCTCGAGGAAGAAGTCGTCGAAGAACCGGGTGCGCACCGCCATCATCCCGGTCATCAGTGCGGCCGCCCCGCCGTCGTCGACATCGGAGGTGGTGACCGTCCCGTCGATGAGCTTGACGAAGAAGTCGATCCCGACGGCACGCACCAGGGGTTCGGCGTAGGGGTCGCGGATCAGCGGATCGGCTTCCCGGGTCGCGAGGGCACGGGCGGCGGCCACCATCGTCGCCGTCGCACCGACGCTGGACGCGAGGTCCCAGCTGTCGGCATCGGAGCGCCTCACCGGCCACCGCCGAGGGTGCCGGTGATGTAGCGGTGATTGGCGAAGGGCGCCGCGTCCTCGGGGTCGATCGTCACGCCGTGCGCGTCGAACAGTTCCTGCACGCCGCGGCCGCTGATCTGCCAGCCGTGGTCGGCCAGGTACGTCGCGGCCTCCTTGCGGTCACCGAAGTAGACCAACTCGGTGAGGTCGAGATCGAAGCCGACGTCGCGCCACCGTGCCCCGAGGTTCTGCATGCGCTCGCGGATCGCCTCCTCGTCTGCCGGATCGGGGCCGGCCGAACTCTCGGTGGCGAACCGGCTGCCGGGGGCGCTGAGCGCGGTGACGGTGTCGAGCAACCTGTCTTGCGCGTCGGCGGGCAGGTAGGGGAGCAGCCCCTCGGCGGCCCACGCGGTCGGCCTGGCCGGGTCGAACCCGGCCTGCCGGAGCGCGGCGGGCCAGTCGTCGCGCAGGTCGATCGCGACGGTGCGCCGCACGGCGGTCGGCAAGGCGCCGAGCTCGGCCAACGTGCGGGTCTTGAACTCGATGACGTCGGGTTGGTCGATCTCGAACACCACCGTGCCCGCCGGCCACGGCAGCCGGTACGCGCGGGAGTCCAGGCCGGACGCCAGGATGACGGCCTGGCGTGATGCCCGCTGCCGTCGCGTCGAGGAAGAACTCGTCGAAGAACGCGGTCCGGACGGCCATGTGGTCGGCCATGTTCTTCATGCGGGTGGCGGCTCGCGATCATCGGGCGGCAGGTCTCCGGTCGGCCATCCGGGTGCAGCGCTTCGATGCCGACGGCGCGTACCAGCGGTTCGGCGAACGGATCGGAGATCAGCGGGTGGGCGTGCCCTGCTGGCCGCGGCTCGCGCCGCGGCGACCATCGTCGCCGTCGCGCCGACGCTGGACGCCAGATCCCAGGTGTCGTCGTCGGTTCGTGCCATTGCTACCCCCGAAATCCTCATCGGTTATTAGTTAGTAGGTATAACGAGCTTGGCCGACTGTACGCTTCCAACCTGAAGACCCGATTGGACCGCGGTCACCCTGATCGGATGGGGGTTCGACCGGTGGTGGCTGTTACTCTCGTAGACTGTTTGACGCGCGACATTGCTGGTTGCAGGCATGCCTGCGAACCGGCGGGACAACCGCGCACGACTTGACCACACGCTGGTAGGACCAGCCCCATTGGCACGCCGCGACAAGTGCTCGGCTGCGCAGGAGGAAGAGTGCTTTCGGCTTTCATCTCGTCGCTGCGGACGGCCGACCTGAGGCGCAAGATCCTCTTCACCCTCGGGATCGTGATCCTGTACCGCGTCGGCGCAACGCTGCCTTCCCCTGGGGTCAACTACCCCAACGTGCAGAAGTGCATCGAGCAGGTCAGCGGCGGTGACTCGGCGCAGATCTACTCGCTGATCAACCTGTTCTCCGGTGGCGCGCTACTGCAGCTGTCGGTGTTCGCCGTCGGCGTCATGCCCTACATCACCGCCAGCATCATCGTTCAGCTGCTCACGGTGGTGATTCCGCGCTTCGAACAGCTGCGCAAGGAAGGCCAATCCGGCCAGGCCAAGATGACGCAGTACACCCGCTACCTGGCGATCGCGCTGGCGCTGCTGCAGGGCACGTCCATCGTGGCGCTGGCCGCCAACGGTGGCCTGCTGCAGGGCTGCTCGCTGGACATCATCCAGGACTCGGGCATCTTCACGCTGGTCGTCATCGTGCTGGTGCTGACCGCCGGTGCGGCCCTGGTGATGTGGATGGGCGAGCTGGTCACCGAGCGTGGCATCGGCAACGGCATGTCGCTGCTGATCTTCGCGGGCATCGCCGCCCGCATCCCGTCCGAGGGCAAGACCATCCTCGACAGCCGCGGTGGCGTCGTGTTCACCGCGGTCTGCGTCGCGGCCCTGATCATCATCATCGGCGTCGTGTTCGTCGAGCAGGGCCAACGCCGCATCCCGGTGCAGTACGCCAAGCGCATGGTCGGGCGCCGCATGTACGGCGGTACGTCGACCTATCTGCCGCTGAAGGTGAACCAGGCCGGCGTCATCCCCGTCATCTTCGCCTCGTCGCTGATCTACATCCCGCAGCTGATCACCCAGCTGATCAAAAGCGGCAGTACCAGCCAGGGAACCGGCTGGTGGGAGAAGTTCGTCGCGAACTACCTGACCAACCCGGCCAGCCCCGTCTACATCGGCGTCTACTTCGGCCTGATCATCTTCTTCACGTACTTCTACGTGTCCATCACGTTCAACCCCGACGAGCGGGCCGACGAGATGCGCAAGTTCGGTGGCTTCATCCCGGGCATCCGCCCTGGCAAGCCCACCGCCGACTACCTGCGTTACGTGTTGAGCCGCATCACGCTTCCCGGTTCCATCTATCTCGGTGTGATCGCCGTGCTCCCGAACCTGTTCCTCGAAATCGGCAACACCGGGGCGGTACAGAACCTGCCGTTCGGTGGCACCGCGGTGCTGATCATGATCGGCGTGGGTCTGGACACCGTGAAACAAATCGAGAGCCAGCTGATGCAGCGCAACTACGAAGGGTTCCTCAAGTGAGAATCGTTTTGCTGGGACCGCCGGGCGCGGGCAAGGGCACGCAGGCGCAGAAGCTGGCCGAGAAGCTCGGCATTCCGCACATCTCGACGGGTGACCTCTTCCGTCACAACATCAGCAACGAAACCGAACTGGGCCTCGAGGCCAAGAAGTACCTCGATGCCGGCGACCTGGTGCCCGCCACGCTGACCAACGCGCTGGTCGATGACCGCATCGATGACGCGGACGCCGCCGACGGCTTCATCCTCGACGGCTTCCCCCGCTCGGTGGAGCAGGCCGAGGCCCTGCGCGACATGCTCGCCAAGCGCAACACCAAGCTCGACGCGGTGCTGGAGTTCCGGGTCTCCGAAGACGAACTGCTCAGCCGGCTCAAGAGCCGTGGCCGCGCCGACGACACCGACGACGTCATCCTCAACCGCATGAAGGTCTACCGCGACGAAACCGCGCCGCTGCTGGACTACTACGCCGCTGAGCTCAAGACCGTCGACGCCATCGGCTCGCTGGACGAGGTGTTCGCCCGCGCCCTGCGTGCGCTCGGTAAGTAGCCGATGATCGGCCTGCCCGGTTTGCGTGGGCGCAAGGTCGTCGCCCAACGCACCGCCGACGAGCTCGACGCCATGGCCGCAGCGGGCGCCCTGGTCGCCGCTGCGTTACGCGCGGTCCACGAGGCTGCGAAACCGGGCGTCTCCACGCTGGACCTCGACGCCATTGCCGAAGCCGTCATCCGCGACGGCGGCGGCATTCCATCGTTCCTCGGGTACCACGGCTTCCCGGCGAGCATCTGTTCGTCGGTCAACGACCGCGTCGTGCACGGCATCCCGTCGGCCGCCGAAGTCCTGGTCGCTGGCGATCTGGTGTCAATCGACTGTGGGGCGATCCTCGACGACTGGCACGGTGACTCGGCGGTGACGTTCGGCATCGGTGATCTGATCGACGCTGACTCGAACCTCTCGAAGGCCACCCGTGAGTCGATGGAGGCCGGCATCGCCGCCATGGTGCCCGGCAACCGGTTGACCGACGTCTCCCACGCCATCGAGACCGAGACCCACGCCGCAGAGCAACGCTACGGCCGCGCGTTCGGGATCGTCGCAGGCTACGGCGGGCACGGCATCGGCCGTCAGATGCACATGGATCCCTTCCTGGCGAACGAGGGCGCACCGGGCCGCGGGCCCTACCTGGCGCCCGGCTCCGTGCTGGCCATCGAACCGATGCTGACACTCGGCACCACCAAGACGAACGTGCTCGACGACGAGTGGACGGTCGTCACCGCCGACGGATCGCGGGCCGCGCACTGGGAGCACACGGTCGCTGCGACCGAGGACGGGCCCCGGATCCTCACCCTCTGACCGGCCTTCCTGGGTGTTCCTGCCGGCCGTTTCGGCAGCCCGCCCGCGCGGCGAGAGACACTGGTTGTAGACGCGCATCGCCCCATTGCTGTGGATGTACTGAACTTCGCGTCCCTGTGCAGCGTGTACCAGACGGAGGGTGGAATGGACGATCCGGAGGCCGCCATGATGCGGGTGCTGTATGACGAGCACGCAGGCGCGCTCTGGCGGTATGTCCTTCGCTTGACGGGTGATGCTGCCCGCGCCGAGGACGTGGTGCAGGAGACGCTGCTGCGCGCGTGGCGCCATCAACCCGACGGTCTGCATCCGAGCGCGCACACGAACGGCACCGCCGAACGATCGCCGCGGGCGTGGCTGTTCACCGTCGCGCGCAACCTCATCATCGACGAACGCCGCAGCGCGCGGTACCGCAACGAGACCCAGACGGGCGACGTGGAGTCGGTGGCGGATCACGCCGGGCCCGACGAAGTGGACAGCGCGCTCGACAAACTTTTGCTCGGCAACGCGTTGAGCGAACTCTCGGAGGATCATCGAGCTGTGATCTTGCGCGCCTACTACCAGGGCTGGAGCCTGGCACAGGTGGCCGCCGACTTGCAGATCGCCGAGGGCACGGTGAAGTCGCGACTGCACTACGCAGTGCGCGCCTTGCGCCTCAACTTGCAGGAAATGGGGGTGACACGGTGACACAGTCAGGTGAATCCCGTGGCTTGGAATCGGTCGACGGCGACCGCTATGCGACATGGGACGCGGCATACGTGCTGGGTTCGCTGTCGAGCGCCGAGCGCCGCGAATACGAGGCACACCTCGAGACGTGCGATCGGTGTCGGGCGGCGGTCGCGGACCTCAGCGGCATGCCCGCACTGCTGGCGATGCTCGACGTCGACGACGTCCTGGCGCTGCAGGGTGAGCAGCCCGAACCTCCGCCGTTGCGGCCCGAGGTGCTGGAATCCGTGCTGGACAAGGTGCGCTGGCGCAGGCGGCGAACCCGGTGGCTGACGTCAGCCGCCGTGGGGGTGGCCGCGGCGCTGCTGGCCGTCGGCTTGGTCATCGCCGTGCGACCCGGCATCGTGGGCCTGCAGAACGGCGACGAGCAGCAAACGGCCCAGGAATTGCCGATGGACAAGCTGGTGCCCACCCCGTTCAGCGCCACCGTCGCGTTGAACAGCTATGCCTGGGGCACCCGTATCGACATGGCCTGCACGTACGGCCAGTGGTCGGGCGGCGGTGACGCGACGCCAAGCAACCTCGGCATGGTGGTGGTGGGCCGTGACGGCAGTCACACTCAGATCGCGACGTGGCTGGGCCTCTCCGGCGCAACCGCGCTACCGAGCGGGAACACGCCCATGCCTGCCACCGAAATCGCTGCTGTTCAACTGGTTTCGGCGGACAACGGGAAGGTTCTGCTCGAACGCAAGATATGAGTTCACGCCTGCGGTGAACCCGCGTGCCACGCCCGTCGTGTCACTAGGGAGCGGGAAGCAGGTGAGCAATGGCCAGCAGGTACCGGGTCGTCGACCACGTGGTCGAAAGCCTCGTCGCGCGGGGAGTGAGTCACTTCTTCGGCGTCGACGGCGCCAATGTCGAGGATCTCTACGACGCGGCGCACTACTGCGACGGAATCACCGCCGTGCTGGCCAAACACGAATTCTCGGCGGCGACCATGGCCGACGGGTTCAGCCGTGCGACTGCGGACCTCGGCGTCGTCGTGGCGACGTCCGGCGGGGGATCGCTGAACTTGGTTGCCGGACTCGGGGAGTCGTTCACCAGTAGGATTCCCGTGCTGGCGCTGGTGGGCCAGGCGCCGACCGCACTCGACGGACGGGGCAGCTTCCAGGACACCAGCGGCGAAGGCGGTTCTCTCGACGCCCTAGCGCTGTTCTCCGCGGTCTCGGTGTACTGCCGGCGGGTGCTGACACCGGCCGACATCGTCACCGCCCTGCCCGAGGCGATCGCCGCCGCCCGCACTGGTGGTCCCGCAGTCCTGTTGCTGCCCAAGGACGTCCAGCAAAGCCTCATCGACGTGCCCGTCGACCACGAGGACCCAGCCGGGCCCGACGACCGCACCGACGATCCGCAGCCGATCCTCGACGAACTGCACCGCGCACTTGGGCCGGTGACGATCATCGCAGGCGATCAGGTCGCCCGCGACGATGCGCGCGCCGAACTCGAGGAGCTACGCGCCGCGCTGCGGGCCTGGGTGGCGACGGTGCCCGACGCCAAGGACGTCAGTGGCTCACCGGGACTCGGCGCCTCGTCGTCGCTCGGCGTCACCGGTGTGATGGGACATCCTGGCGTCGCCGATGCGGTGGGCTCCAGCGCGGTGTGCCTGTTGATCGGCACCCGGCTGCCCGTCACGGCCCGCGCCGGTCTCGACGACGCCCTCGGCCGGGTCCGCGTGGTGTCGATCGGAGCCGAGGTTCCCTACCCTGCCGCCACCCACGTCCACTCCGACGACCTGCGGGTGTCGTTGCCGCAACTGACCGAGGCCCTGGCCGGGCACGGCAGGCCGCCGGGACTGCGGGTCGCCGAACCGCTGCAGTACAGCGAATTACGGCTTCCGGACCATGACGGACCCGGCATCGGCTACCGCGACGCGATGGGCGTGCTCGACGACGCGTTGCCCGACGGCGTGGACGTGGTGGTCGATGCAGGCAACACCGGCGCGGCCGCCATCCACTACCTGCCCGTGCGGAGGTCCGGGCGGTTCGTCGTGGCGCTCGGCATGGGCGGCATGGGCTACAGCTTCGGTGCCGCGATCGGCGTCTGCTTCGCGCGGGCGAAAAGCCTTGGGCGCAACCACCGTACCGTGGTGATCGCGGGCGACGGCTCGTTCTTCATGCACGGCATGGAATTACACACCGCCATCCAGTACGGCCTGCCGCTCACGGTGGTGCTGTTCAACAACAACGCCCACGCCATGTGCGTCACCCGCGAGCAGCTCTTCTACGGCGACCGGTACAGCTACAACCGGTTCACGCCGAGCCGCCTCGGCGCCGGCCTTGCCGCGATGTTCCCCGGGCTGCCGTCCGTCGACGTCACCGACGTCGACCATCTGCCGGGAGCCCTGCGCGCCGCCCTCGCCCATGACGGGCCGTCGGTGGTGAGCGTCGAATGCTCCGCCGACGAGATGCCGCCGTTCGCCCCGTTCGTCGATGCCGCCGAACACCTTTCGATCAACGAGGAGATGATGCCCGATGTCGCTGCCCGCGCTTGACGACATAACCGCCCACACCGGCAATCACGAACCCATCGACGGCGTCATCCGGATCGAGACGGCGCCGCGCGAGAAGGCGACGCCGATCATCATGGAGATGATGCGGTCGGTGTATCCGCACGATCAGGTGTTCGGCGAGTACTGCACGGTCAACGACTACGTCGACTGTCCGCCCGACGAACTGTTCGACTACCTGTCGGACACCCGAAGTCTCGAGGAGTGGACCTACAGCCTGCGCGGGTTCACGCCGACCGAACAGCCCGGGCCTGTGGCTGGCCTATGACCGGCTGGGCTCGGAGACCGAGATCTACACGCGGACCGTCGCCAACCGCGAGGCGCAGGACCGTCGACTACCACTGCGCGTGGGATCAGGGCAAGCACCTGTGGATGGTGTACCTGATGCGGGTGGTGGACGCGCAGGTGGTGCTCGACAAGCCCGGTTCGGTGGTGCTGTGGACCAACTGCCATCACCCGTTCTACGACCACAACCCCTACCCGGACACCGCGCCGCCGCAGCGCCCGGTGTGGGTGGGCGACTTCTGGGACATGTTCGGCGCCGGACACGAGCTGGAGCTGAAGAACCTCAAGGCAATTGCCGAGTACCGGCACCGCAACGGCCTGCCGGTCACCCCGGCCTGGATGGGATGAGAACCGCATGACCGAGACAACTCCCCGAGTCGCTGCGCTCCTGCCCGCCGTGAGCCTGATCGACGTCTCGACCTACCTGCCCGGAAAGCCGATCAGCGCCGACTACTACGCGCAGTTCGCCGATTCCGACGACCTCCGCGACAACCTGATGTTCCGGGCACCCCGGTTCCGTCATCACGTCGCGCCCGACGAGACGGCGATCGACATGGTCGAGCGGGCCGCGGCCGGGCTGGTGGAACGCCACGGCCAGGACGCCATCGCCGACGTCGACGTGTTGATCACCCACACCCAGATGCCGGACATGCCGTTCTACGGCGGCGGCGGGGGCATGGCGCATCGCCTTGGCATGAAACCGAATTGGGTGATCGACCTGCACAACGGCGGCTGCGCGGCGTTCGTGCTCGGGCTGAAGCTCGCGCGCAACCTGCTGCGCTCCGGAGAAGGCCGCACAGCGCTGATCGCCGTTGCGCAGAACTCCGCGGGGACCGCGTTCGATCAGCCGACCGTGCGGCGCAAGGCGCAGGCCGCGGTGCCGGGCGACGGTGCCGCCGTCGGGCTGGTCACGCTGTCCGACGAGTCGCCGATCCTCGACGTGGAATGCCGAACCTTCGGCGAGTTCGCCGGAGACATGACGCTGGCCATCGACCCGCCGCGCAAGTGGTGGCAGGCCGGCCCCGGCGAGGCCTCCATCGGGTTCACCGACGCCAAGATCACCAAGGTGCTGGCGCGGGGCAACCGTCAGGTGCCCGAGGTGTCGTATGCGGTCTGCGACCGAATCGGCCGCAAGCCAAGGGATCTCGACCTGCTGGTCACCAATCAGCCCAATCGCGTCTTCCTGCGCAACTGGCGCGACGCATTGGAGTTGCCCGCTGAGCGCCACGTCGACACCTTCGACGACTGCGGCAACCTCTTCGCCGCCGGCATCCCGGTCAACCTGGATCGCGCCATCGCCGACGGCCGGCTGAAGAAGGGTGACGTGCTGCTGATGGCGGCGTTCGCGCACGCCGGTGACTTCGCCGGGGCCGCAGCGGTTCAGTGGGGCGGACGCACCAGATGACCATGCACCTGGCACTGTCCGACGCGGTCGACGCACTGCCCGAGGCCGTGAACCCATTTGCGTTGTCGCTCAACGAGAATCCGTTTCCGCCGTTGCCGTCGGTGCGCTCGGCGCTCGCCGCGTCCATCGACGCCGCCAACCGCTATCCGGAATTCCTGCCGGAGCGGATGCGGTCGTTGATCGCCGCACGGGTCGGGGTGCACGCTGGGCAGGTGGTGATCGGCGCAGGCGCCACCGGCGTCGTGATGCAGGTGCTGCACGCAGTGACCAGCCCGGGCGACACGATCGTGATGACGTCACCGACGTTCGACGGCTATCCGATCTTTGCGCAGATGGCCCGGTTGAGGTCGGTGACGGTGGCGCTCGACCGGCACGGCCACCACGACCTCGACGCGATGGCCGACGCGGCCGCGGACGCCCGCGTGGTGGTGCTGTGCCGGCCGCACAATCCCACCGGCACCATCGAGTCCGCCGACGACGTCGAGCGGTTCCTGCGGCGCGTGCCATCGGACACGGTGGTGCTGCTCGACGAGGCGTACGTGGAGTTCCTCGCGCCCGAACACCGAATCGATGCGCCCGCATTGGTCGCGCGGTTCCCCAATGTCGTGGTGGTGCGGACGTTCTCGAAGGCGTACGGGCTGGCGGGAATGCGCATCGGCTACGGATTCTGTGCGGCCGAGCTGGCCCAGCGGTTGTGGGCCATGCAGTTGCCGTTCGGCATGGGCGTCACGGGGCTGGTTGCCGTCGCCGCGTCCTATGACGCGGAAACCGAACTCACCCAACGCATCCGGGTGATCTCCGCGGAGGGCCGCTACCTTCGGGCCCGGCTCGCCGCGATGGGCGTCTACAGCACCGACACCCATGCCAACTTCGTTTACCTGCCTGCGGGCGGGCGTTCGTGGCGCGACGTCTTCGCGGGCACGGACCTGCGGGTGCGCGGCTATGCCGATGGTGGCGTGCGCATCACCGTCGGCAACCGGCAGTCGTCGCGCGCCGTACTCGCGGCGGCGACGTCGCGTGCGGTATGAAGGAGCGTGCCCTCAGAGCCCGCCAAGCGTGACCCCATCGCGCTGGCGCGCGAGAACTGGGAGGGCTCGGGGTGGGGTGACGTCGCCGAGGGCATGGTGGCGGTGACGTCGGTGATGCGGGCACACCAGATCCTGCTGGCCCGCGTCGAGACCGCACTTCGGCCCTACGACCTGAGCTTCTCCCGGTACGAGCTGTTGCGGCTGCTGGCATTCAGCAGCCGCGGCGCGCTGCCGATCACCAAGGCATCCGACCGGCTGCAGGTGCACGTCACCAGCGTCACGCACGCCATCCGCCGGCTCGAGAGCGACGGACTGGTGGAACGCATTCCGCATCCGACCGATGGCCGCACGACGCTGGTCCGGCTGACCGATCTCGGCCGGTCGACGGTCGAGGACGCGACGGTGACGCTCAACAACGAGGTGTTCGCCGACGTCGGGATGTCGGATGCCGATTCACGAGCGCTCGCCGCCGCCATCGAGTCGCTGCGGCGCCACGCGGGCGACTTCTAACTTCTGCGCGCGGAGGAGGGGAGCGGGATCGTCGCCGTCACCGCGGTGCCCTCTCCCGGACGTGACCGGATGTTGAGCCGGCCGCCGACGATCTCGGCCCGTTCGGCCATGGACAGCAGGCCGTAGCCACCCATCTCGTCGCTACCCAGCGGATGCTCGAAGGTGTCGAAACCCACACCGTTGTCGACGATTTCGAGCCGCGCGATGTCTCCGGACTCTTCCGTGCCGACCGAGAACGTCAACCGCGCGTTGGTGGCGCGCGCATGCTTGACGACGTTCTGCAGGCATTCCTGCGCGATCCGGTACAGGGCGATCTCGATGTGGTCGGGCACCCGGGTATCGGCGAGGTCGACGTCGATCTCGACCTGCGGGATGGACCGGGCCAGGCTGGCCAGCCCGCCTGCCAAGCCGAGGTCGTCGAGCACCGGCGGCCGCAGCCCACCGATCGCGGCGCGGGCCTCCTGCAACGTCAGGTCCACCAGCTCCCGGGCCATCCCGAGCTGCTCGGCGGCCAGGCGGTCATCGCCGCCCACCGCACGGCTGGCGGCATCCAACCGGTAGGACAGGGTGACGAGTCGCTGCGAGATGCCGTCGTGGATGTCACCGGCGAGCCGACGCCGCTCGAGCTCCTGGGCCTCGATCACCTGCTCGACGAAGTTCTCGTGGGCGCGTTCGCGGGCCACCAGTTGCCGGTGCAGCCGCGCCTGATGCATGGCGCCTGCGATCAACCTGCCGATGACGAGCAGCAATTGGACGTCGCGGTCGGCGAACTCGCGCCGATCGACGGTGTGCACGTTGAGCACGCCGACCAGGCCGCCGGGATCGGTCTCCATCGGCACCGACACCATCGAGGTGAAGTCCGACCCGCGCAGCGACTCGAACGGCATGTAGCGGGGATCGGACTCCTTGTCCTCGATGATCACGACGGGTTGTCGGTGTCTGGCCACCCAGCCGGACACGCCCTGGCCCAGCGGCAGCCGGATCTTGCCGACCTCGCGGTCGAACGGCGGCGTCGCTCCCGTCAGCGTCAGGGATCGTTCGGTGTCGTCGAGCACGTGCACGAAGCAGACGTCGGTGGTGGTGGCCGCCGTGATCATCCGGGCCGCAGCGGCCGCGAGCGGCTCCACGCCGGGACCGCTGGACGCCGCCTGGATGAGTTCACGCAGCAGCGCCAGCTCGCGGTCGGCGTCGACGAGGTCGCGCACCGCATTGGGCCTAGAGCGGGCTCACTGGTAGATCCCTTCACGCAGGGCCGTCGCCACGGCGCCGGTGCGGTCGCTGACGCCCAACTTGCGGTAGATCGACCGCAGGTGGCTCTTCACCGTCTCGTCGCCGATCACCAACTTGGTGGCGATGCCGCGGTTGGACAACCCGTTGACCACGTAGGACAGGATCTCGCTCTCGCGCTGCGTCAGCCCCTGCCGGGCCCCCGGCCAGAACTCGTCGCGCTGCAGGCGGGCCGCGGTGTCGACGGCACGGACCGCCATGCCGGGGTCGATCGCCGTCTCACCGCCATGCACGAACTCGAGCTGCCGGACCAGTTCGTCACTGCTGATGCTCTTCAGCAGATAACCCGACGCCCCCACCCGCAGCGCCTGGAACAGGTACTGCTCGTCGTCGTACACCGAGAGCATCACGACCTTGCGGTCGGGATGGCGATTACGCAGGTCGGCGCACAGATCCAGCCCGCTCGACCCCTGCATCCGCACGTCGCACAGCACGATGTCGGGGTCCAGTTCGTCCACCACCTGCTGGGCGCGTTCGGCGCCGACGGCCTGGCCCACCACCGCCACCCGGTCGCCGAACGCCGCGAGCATCGCCTTGAGGCCCTCGATGACCATCTCGTGGTCGTCGACCAGGACGAGCCGGACCGGTCCCGCTTCGCTCCTGCTCATGCGGTCACCTTATGTCTGGGTGGCGCCGGGTAACCGCAAGACGCAGACGAAGATGACTACCCAAATCCCCCGAATGGGGGAGTCGGCAGGGTGTGACGTAGGACACGCTGATCACCATGCCGGTTGCTTGTGAGGTGAGGAAGTTCTGGTGGGACGCCGGACGGCCGGCGGACGCCGCCATCGAGCCGCTGAAGGCCGTGATCTTCGATCTGGACGGCGCACTGACCGAGGACTTCCTGTTCGAGGTGCCGGTACTGGATGCCGACGTCATGCCGCGCGCGGGTCTGGACGAGCTGGTGAACAGCCTGTTCTTCGCCGGAATCTCCGTCGCGGTCGTCAGTACGGGCTCGCGCAGGTGGGCCCAGCCGCTGGTTCGGCAGCTGATCGGGGAGGGCATTGCCGAGACGATCGTGACGCCCGACGATCTGCCCCACCCCGGTCGTGAACCCGACCTGCACGGGCATGCGCTGTGGGAGCTCGGTCTCGCGCCGGAGAGCGCACTGGCGGTCGTCGGGACGAAACGCGGCTTCCGCGCCGCGACCGCGGCCAAGCTGGCGACGCTCGTGCTCACCCCCGGCGACGGCGATGACTTCCCCGGCGCGGTCGAGGTGCGCAAGGACTACGACGGACTACTGGGCCCGGGTTGTGAGCAGTTGCATCACCGCTGGCAGTTTCGCAACGCCGGCTGACGGCGCGTCCTACCCGTTGCGGATCATCTCGATGACGGCGCTGAAGTCCTTGTCGGCGTGGTCGGTGACGAACTTCCCGTAGATCTCGGCGGCGTGGCTGCCGAGCGGCGCCGACGAACCCGATGAGCTGACGGCGTCCATCGCCAGGCCGAGGTCCTTGTTCATCAGGGCAGTGGCGAAGCCCGGCTTGAAGTCGTTGTTCGCCGGTGAGGTCGGGACCGGGCCGGGGACTGGACAGTTCGTGTGGACGGCCCAGCAGTTCCCGGTGGCACCGGTGATCACGTCGAACAGCGACTGCGCCGACAGTCCCAGCTTCTCGGCAAGCACGAAGGCCTCGCCGATGGCGATCTGCTGCACGGCCAGCACCATGTTGTTGCACAGCTTGGCGCTCTGGCCCGTGCCGGAGCCGCCGCAGTGAATGATCTTGCCTGCCATGGGTTCCAGCACCGGCCTGGCGCGCTCCACGGCGGCGTCGTCACCGCCGACCATGAATGCCAGGGTTCCCGCTGTGGCGCCCTTGACTCCGCCGGACACCGGCGCGTCGATCTGCGCGAACCCGTGCTCGACGGCCTGAGCGTTGATGGCCCTGGCGTCGTCGACCGAGATCGTCGAGGTGTCGATGAACAACGCGCCGGGCTTGGCGGCGGGCAGCACCTCGGCGTAGCAGGCCTTCACGATGGCACCGCTCGGCAGCGACGTGATCACCACGTCGGCGTCGGCGACGGCCTCGGCGCCGCTGTCGAACACGCTGGCGCCCTTGGCCTCTGCGGCCGCCTTCAAGTCGGGAACCGGATCGAATCCGCGAACGGTGAGGCCGCCCGCGACCAGGTTCGCCGCCATCGGGCCACCCATGTGGCCAAGTCCCAAGAACGCGATCGTCGTCATTGAAGAACCTTCCTGGTGTTACGCGGACGCGCGGCCGCGGGCGGCTTCGGCCCGCCCGACCACCACGCGCATGATTTCGTTGGTGCCCTCGAGGATGCGGTGTACCCGCAGATCGCGGACGATCTTCTCCAGCCCGTACTCGCGCAGGTAGCCGTAGCCGCCGTGCAGTTGCAGCGCCTGATCCGCCACGTCGTAGCAGGCGTCGGTGACGTAGCGCTTGGCCATGGCGCACAGTTCGACCTTGCGGGGATGGTTATCGTCGAGTGCGGTTGCCGCCCGCCACAACATGTTTCGCGACGCCTCGAGCGTGGTGGCCATGTCAGCGAGCGTGAAGCGGATGGTGGGCTCGTCGAGCAGCGTCATGCCGAACGCCTGCCGGTCGGCGAGGTAGGCCACCGCCTTGTCGTAGGCAGCCTGCGCGCCGCCGAGGGAGCAGGCGGCGATGTTGATGCGGCCGCCGTTGAGCCCGTTCATCGCGATGCCGAACCCGGTTCCCTCGCCCTCGTGGCCGCCAAGCATCGCGTCGACGGGCACCCGTGCGCCCTCGAACACCACCTGTGCGGTGGGCTGCGCGTTCCAGCCCATCTTGAGCTCGTCGGCGCCGAAACTGACTCCCGGCGTGTCCTTCTCGACCACGAACGCCGAGATGCCGCGCGGCCCTTCGCCGCCGGTGCGGGCCATGACGACGTACACGTCGGACACGCCCGCGCCGGAGATGAACTGCTTGACGCCGTCGAGGACGTAGTGGTCGCCGTCCCGAACGGCCCTGGTGCGCAGGGCGCTTGCGTCGGAACCCGCGCCAGGCTCGGTGAGGCAGTAGCTGGCGATCAGCTCCATGGACGCCAGCCGCGGCACCAGGGCCTTGCGCTGCTCGGGCGTGCCGTAGGTGTCGACCATCCACGTGCACATGTTGTGGATGGACAGGAACGCGGCGACCGTCGGATCGGCCGCGGCGAGCTGTTCGAAGATCCGCACGCCGTCGAGGCGGCGCAGCCCACTGCCGCCGACGTCCTCGGAACAGTAGATCGCCGCCATGCCGAGTTCGGCCGCCTCGCGCAGCACGTCGGTGGGGAAGTGCTTGGTGGCGTCCCACTCCAATGCGTAAGGCGCGATGCGCTTCTCGGCGAACGCGGCCGCCGTCTCGGCGATCACGCGCTCGTCGTCGACGAGCCCGAAGTAGTCCATCGGCCTATTTCATCGTCGGGATGGAGAACTCGGCGCCATCCTTGATGCCCGAGGGCCACCGCTGCGTGACCGTCTTGACCTTGGTGTAGAACTGGATCGACGCCGGGCCGTGCTGGTTCAGATCACCGAAGCCGGAGCGCTTCCAACCACCAAAGGTGTGGTACGCCACCGGAACCGGGATCGGCACGTTGACGCCCACCATGCCGACCTGCACCCGTGACACGAAGTCGCGGGCGGTGTCGCCGTCGCGGGTGAAGATCGCCACGCCGTTGCCGTACTCGTGCTCGGACGGCAGTCGCAACGCCTCTTCGTAGTCGTGTGCGCGCACGATGCACAGCACCGGGCCGAAGATCTCGTCGGTGTAGATCGACATGTCGGGGGTGACGTGATCGAACAGCGTCGGCCCGATGAAGTAGCCGCCCTCGAGGTTGGCGTCACCGAAGGTGAGTTCGTCGCTGGCGCGCTCGCGCCCGTCGACCACGACTTCGGCGCCGGCAGCGACGCCCTGGCCGATGTAGTCACGGACCCGCTCCAGCGCGGCACCGGTGACCAGCGGGCCGTAGTCGGCCTTGGGGTCGTGGCTGTGGCCGACCCGCAGGTTGTTCACGCGCTCGACGAGCCTGGCGCGCAGGCGTTCCGCGGTCTGCTCGCCGATCGGGACGGCGACGCTGATGGCCATGCACCGCTCGCCCGCACTGCCGTAGCCCGCGCCGATGAGAGCGTCCACCGCCTGGTCGAGATCGGCGTCCGGCATGATGATCATGTGGTTCTTGGCGCCACCGAAACACTGGGCGCGCTTGTTGTTCGCCGCCGCGGTGGAGTAGATGTACTGCGCGATGTCGGAGCTGCCGACGAAGCCCACCGCTTGGATGTCGGGGTGGTGCAGGATGGCGTCGACAGCCTCCTTGTCGCCCTGCACGACCTGGAACACGCCCGGCGGCAGGCCCGCCTCAAGGAACAGCTCAGCCAGCCGCACCGGCACCGAGGGATCGCGCTCGCTGGGCTTGAGGATGAAGGCGTTGCCGCACGCCAGCGCCGGACCGGCCTTCCACAGCGGGATCATCGCGGGGAAGTTGAACGGCGTGATGCCCGCGACGACGCCGAGCGGCTGGCGCAGCGAGTAGACGTCGATGCCGCCGCCCGCGTTCTCGGTGTGCTCGCCCTTGAGCAGGTGCGGGATGCCGATCGCGAACTCGATGACCTCGACGCCGCGCTGGATGTCGCCCCGTGCGTCGGCGACGGTCTTGCCGTGCTCGATGGACAGCAGTTCGGCGAGCTCGTCCATGTTCTGGTTGACCAGGTCGACGAAGCGCATCATCACCCGGGCGCGGCGCTGCGGGTTGAACGCGGCCCAGCCCTTCTGCGCCTCGACGGCGATGGCGACGGCGGCGTCGACGTCGGCCGATGAGGCCATCGCCACCTGTGCCTGCACCTCACCGGTGCTGGGGTTGAGCACGTCGGCGGTGCGGTTGGACGTCCCGGCGGCGCGCTTGCCGTCGATGAAGTGCGGAATTTGTGTGGTCATGAGCGTGCCCCTCGAGAAAACGATCTGCGGCGAATACTAGGACATCCTAGTAAATGGTCGCGGTGCTTGGCAAGGGCGTCCAGGCACGACTCGGTGGAGCGGCGTCTCAGTCGTCGGCGGTCGCGGTTCTCGGGAGCGCCCGAATCGCGTAGCGGACGGCCAACAGGATCAGCGTGGATGTCACGACGAAGACCGGCCAGCCCATGGCGACCCGCGCCACCGCCAGAAGGCCCGCTTGGTCCGTGTCGTACAGGTAGTACTGCACGAAGAAGCGGGACCACGATGCCGTCGCCATCGCGAGGGTGACGACGTCGAAGGCCAAGCGCACCCGCGGAATTCGGCGCCACGTGTCGTCGCGACCGGTCGCCCACGCCCAGACCACTCCGACGAGCGGTCGTCGAACCAACAGCGAGATCGTGAACACGATCGCCGTGACCAAGTACATCCCGATGCCCGGGAGGTAGAAGTCCTTGGCCTTGCCGGTGACGAGCGCGAAGACCGCGCATGCCACCACCCCGCCGAACCCGAACAGCGCGGGACGCGTCGACTCGCGTCGAAGGAACTGCCATCCCAGGATGACGGTGGCGGTGACGAGTGCCGCACTGATTGCCGGTACGAGACCCAGCACCGATGACGCCACGGCGAACGTCGTCACCGGCAGCGCCGTGAAGATCATGCCGCGCACACCGCCCGAACGAGCCAGCAGTCCCTCGAGCGGTGTGTGCGTCATACGTTCCTGATTACTTGAGTTTGGGTCCGCGCGCCACGTGGCGGATGGCCCGCCACGTGCCATCAGAAGGGCAGATCCACTTCGCCATTGGACGTGACGCCCTCGTCGTGGTTGCGGTTGACGTAACCGGGCGTCACGGCAACCTGCGGTTCGATGCCGTAGGGCACCAGCGGGTCGACACCCGCACCAGCGTCACCCACCGGCGCGCCGGTCTCGGCCGCGATCGGCGCGTTGGTATCGATGGCCGTCGACGTGGGGCCGTCGGCAAGCGCCGTGGTGGCCGCACCGATCGGCAAGACGACTACCAGACCGGCGAGAATACCGGCGGTGAGCCATGGGACGGTGATGGCGATCTTGCGGATC
This sequence comes from uncultured Actinomycetota bacterium, assembly GCA_963849055.1. Taxonomy (GTDB): domain Bacteria; phylum Actinomycetota; class Actinomycetes; order Mycobacteriales; family Mycobacteriaceae; genus Mycobacterium. Next base: position 1,099,337 of record CAWKFI010000002.1, on the reverse strand, counting down.
ATGATGTGCTCCTGTCTGGGGACTTCGTTTGACCTACGAGAAGATCGTGTCCTACCAACGCGTCCATTTCGCCAGTGCTAGCGGGTGAACGGCATTGCAGGTAACCGGAACACCCAGGTAGCCAGAAAACAGAAGTGTCCGATTTCCGCCAGCACCGCACGCCCCCGCGTTCCTAACGTCGAGTCATGCACTCCGATTCACTCCAGGCCACGCCCGTCGCCATCCTTCGGACACCGGTCATTTGGTTCATGGCACTCGCCGCGGCCATCGGCACCGCCACCATCTATCCCCTCCAACCCGCGATCGGGGAGGTGGCGGGCTCCCTTCGGGTTTCGCTCGCCGAGATCGGTGTCGCCATCGCATTCGGGCCGATTGGTTACCTGTTGGGCCTGGCGTTGCTGGTGCCGCTCGTCGACCGGTTCGCACCTCGTCGGGTGCTCTCAATCCAGTTCGGCGCCTTGGCAATCGCCCTTGCGGCCACCAGCGCGGCGGCCACGCCGTGGCTACTGTGCCTCGTCACCTGCGTCGTCGGAGCCGGTTCGTCGGTCGGCGCGCAACTGAGTGCGGTCGGCGGTCGCTTCGCCGATCCGGTACGGCGCGCAACGGTTCTGGGCATCGTGACATCGGGGATATCCGCGGGGATCCTGGCCGGACGGATCGTCGGGGGATGGCTGACCGACGTCATGAGTTGGCGCGGAATGCTTCTCGTCTTCGCGGTCGCCTGCGCGGTCATGGCCGTTGCCGCCCGCTTCCTCCTGCCCGCTGCCGCGGGCACCGTCACTGGCGGTTACCTCGCGGCGCTTCGCGCGATGCCGCGGCTATATGTCCGGTTTCCCGCACTGAGGCTCGCGGTCGGTCGTGGCACGTCGTGGTTCTTCGCCTTCTGCGCAGTGTGGGCCGGGCTTGCGGTCGCGTTGTCGCAGCCGCCGTACTCGTACTCGTCGGAACGGATCGGTCTGTACGCCGTTGCCGGGCTCCTTGGCATCGCCGCCACCCGCATCGCCGGCGCCTGGACGGATCGTGTCGGTGCCCGCACGGTGATTCTGGTCGGACTCGCCATCGCCATGACTGCGGCAGCGGCACTCGCCCTTGGCCTTTCGAACACCGCAGTCACCCTGGTGTGCCTGGGCCTGTTCGACGCCGGTCTGTTTGCGGCCCAGGTCGCGAACCAGAGCACCGTTCTGGCGATCGACCCGGCAGCACCCGCCCAGTTCAACAGCGCCTACATGTTGGTGTACTTCGTCGGCGGCAGCATCGGCACCGCGTTCGGTGCGGCGGCCGTCGGTTGGTTCGGCTGGCCCGCGACTGCTGGGATCTGCGCAGCCGCGATCGCGCTCGCCGCGGCGATCACCGCAGCGTCGTCCTGGAAGGGTTTGGGCGAATTCGGCTAGCCCTTGTCGTGCCGACCGCGCAGCTCGTCGACGAACGCCCGAGCGTCGTCCCACGTCGGGAGCAGGCCAGCCGCTTCGACTTCGGCGAGCGTGGGCGCAGCGGCGTCGCGATCGGACGTCGTCGGCTCGCCGATCGGCCAATCGATGCCGATCACCGGATCGGTGGGGCAGATGGTGTGCTCGCGCTGAGGATCGTAGCCAGCCGAGCACAGGTAGGAAACGGTCGAATCATCCTGCAGCGCAACGAAACCGTGTGCGAGGCCCTCTGAGAGGTACACGGTCCGGTGGTCGCGGTCGTCGAGCAACACCGAGTCCCAGCGGCCGAAGGTGGGGGAGCCGACCCGGATGTCGACGACGACGTCGAACACAGCACCGCGCAGACAGCTCACGTACTTGGCCTGGCTCGGTGGCAGCTGTGCGAAGTGCAGGCCCCGCAGCACACCCGTCGACGACACCGAGGTGTTGGCCTGTCGGAGGTCGAGCCGATGTCCGGTCATGGCGGTGAATTCGCGGTCGGTGAACCATTCGAAGAAGACGCCGCGCGCGTCGGCGTGCACCGTCGGGGTGATCTCCCACGCCCCTGGCACGGCGAGCTCGCGGAACGTCACTGGCCGCGTCCCTCGTAGACCGCCTCGGCCTCGTCCTTCAGTGGCCGCCACCAGGATTCATTGGCGCGGTACCAGTCGATGGTCTCCCGTAGTCCCGCTTCGAAGTCGGTGTGCGTTGGCGTCCAACCCAATTCGTCGCGCAACGCCGAGGGGTCGATCGCGTAGCGCATGTCGTGTCCGACGCGGTCGGTGACGTAGTCGAAGTCGTCGGCGTCGCGGCCCATCAATCGCAGCACCGCGCGCAACACCGAGAGGTTGTCACGTTCCCCGTCGGCGCCGATCAGGTAGGTCCGGCCGATGACGCCGTCGGCAAGGATTCGCCACACCGCGGCGTTGTGGTCGTCGACGTGGATCCAGTCCCGCACGTTGGCGCCCTTGCCGTACAGCTTGGGTCGTCGGCCGGTCAGCACGTTCGTGATCTGGCGGGGGATGAACTTCTCGACGTGCTGGTAGGGCCCATAGTTGTTCGAGCAGTTCGAGATGGTCGCGCGCACGCCGTACGACCGAACCCAGGACCGCACCAGCAAGTCTGCGGCCGCCTTGGTCGACGAGTACGGACTCGACGGGTTGTACGGCGTCGCCTCGGTGAACCGGCGCGGATCGTCGATCTCCAGGTCGCCGTACACCTCGTCGGTGGACACGTGATGCAGCCGAATCGCGTTGTGGCGCACCGCTTCGAGAATCGTGAACGTGCCGATCACGTTGGTCCGCAGGAACGGCTCCGGATCGGCGAGGGCGTTGTCGACGTGGGTTTCGGCGGCGAAGTGCACCACGGCGTCGGATTCGGCGACGAGCTTGCCGACCAACTCGGCGTCGGTGATATCACCCCGAACCAGTCGCACCGCGTCCTGCACCGGGGCCAGCGAATCTTCGCTGCCTGCGTAGGTCATCGCGTCGAGCACGGTGACGGCGACCTCGGGGTGGTCGCGCACCGCGCCGTGAACGAAATTCGCGCCGATGAAGCCCGCCCCACCTGTGACCAGCAACCGCATGCCCAAACCCTAGCGGGCCACGGGCTCTACTTCTTCGGCGACAGTCCCAGCGGACCCGCCAGATCGGCCAACGTCGGCAACAGCGCTTCCTTGCCGCCGAGCACCTGGATGGTGACGTGGTCGGCGCCTGCGGTGAGGTGTTCGGTCAGCCGCGCCGCGATCGCTTCTGGCGTGCCATGGGCGACGACGGAGTCGATCAGCTTGTCGCTGCCGGGCTTGGCGATGTCGGCGTCGGTGAAGCCGATCCGCTTCCAGTTGTTCAGGTAATTGCTCAGATTGAGGTAGAAGTCGACGGTCTGGCGGCCGATCTCGCGGGCCTGAGCCGCGTCCCTGGTCAGGACCACCTTGTGCTCGGGAGCCAGGAACACCGTGTTGCCGATGAGATTGTGGGCCTGGGCGGTGTGCTCGGGCGTCGTCAGGTACGGGTGCGCACCCGCACTGCGCTTGGCCGCCAGCTCGAGCACCTTGGGTCCCAGTGCCGCGACGACGCGTCGGCTGGTGGGCACCTGGGCGGCGTCCAGCGCGTCCAGGTACTCGACCAACACGTCGTAGGGCTTGCGGTACTCCTCCGTGTGCTCGGGATGCCCGATGCCGATGCCGAGCAGGAAACGCCCGGGGTAGGCCGCCTCGATGCGGTGGTAGGACTCCGCGACCTGCTCGGCGGGCGCCGTCCAGACGTTGACGATGCCGGTGGCCAGGTGCAGCGTCTCGGTCTGCTCGAGGATCGGCTCCGCGAAGGCCAGGTCACCCGCTGGCGACCCGCCGACCCAGAGTGCGCCGTAGCCCAGCTTCTCGATCTCGACTGCCTGCTCGGGCTCGGGCGCCCCGAACGTCCAAACGCCGAAGCGGCCGAAGTCGGGCTTGAGGGTTACTGCGTCGGTCATGCGGGTCCCTTCGAGGTTGCGGGTGGGAGGGCGGCTCACTGCAGGCCGAGTGGACCTGCCAGTTCGGTGAGCGCGGGCACCAGCTTCTCAGTACCCATCAGGACCTGGACCGGAACATGATCGGCGCCGGCGGCGACGTGCTCCTTGAGCCGCGATGCGACGGCGTCGACGGTGCCATGGGCGACGACGGCGTCGACGAACCGGTCGCTGCCCGGCTTGGCGAGGTCCTCGTCGGTGAACCCGAGCCGCTTGAAGTTGTTCAGGTAGTTGGCCAGGCCGAGGTACAGGTCGAGCGCCTTGCGTCCGACAGCGCGTGCCTGCTCGACGTCGGTGACATGCTCTTCGCGCGAGCCTCATCGGCGGTCAGCATCACCTTGTGCTCGGGGGCGATGAACGCGTCGGGTCCGATGAGTTCGCGCGCCTGGGCGGTGTGCTCCGGTGTGGTCAGGTACGGGTGGGCGCCTGCGCTGCGCCGGGCGGACAGCTTGAGTACCTGCGGCCCCAGGGCAGCGACGACCACGCGGTCCTTGGGCACGCCGTTTTCGTCGAGCTCGTCGAGGTATTCGGTGAGCGCGTCGTAGGGCTTCTTGTACTCGGTGTGCGCCTCGGGGTGGCCGACGCCGATGCCGAGCAGGAAGCGGCCGGGGTAGGCCGCCTCGATGCGGTGGAAGGACTCCGCGATGGGGCCGGCGTCGGCGGTCCAGATGTTGACGATGCCGGTGGCCACCTTCAGCGTGGTCGGTCGCGTCGAGAAGGGTATCCACCCAGTCGAGTTCGGCGGGCGGCGATCCGCCGCGCCCAGATCGCCCCGTAGCCGAGGGACTCGATGTCCTGGAGTTGCCCGGCAGTCAGCTGCTGCCACTGCGTGTAGTGGCCGAACACGCCGAACGTTCCGAGGTCTGGGTTTCGTCATGGTTGGGTCAACCCCGGGTTCGGTGCGCCCTATTCCGCTGCGACCGGGAGTTCCGTCGGGGTCAGTGGCCTCGGGTGCGGGTGCCACCAGCGGCAGCAGGACGATGAACTTGGTGTGCCCGGGCTCGGACTCCACCCGCAGATCGCCGTGGTGCTTCTCGACGATGATGCGACGGGCCAGGTCCAGGCCGAGGCCGGTGCCCTCGCCGAACGGCTTCGTGGTGAAGAACGGATTGAAGATGCTGCCGACGACGTCATCGGGGATGCCGGGACCGTCGTCGCAGATCTCGACGCGAATCATGTCTTCGTTCTCGCGCATCGTGCGCAACGTCGAGCGTGCCGTGGCCGTCCATCGCCTGGATCGCGTTGTCGATGATGTTCGTCCAGACCTGATTGAGATCGCCTGGGTAGCAGAGCAATTCGGGCAGCGACTTGTCCATCTCCTTGACGAGTTTGACCGCGCCGTCCTTGCCGAACTTCTCACCGAACATCATCACGGTGCTGCGCAGCAATTCGTGGACGTCGGCGCTCTGGTACTCCGCGCGGTCCATCTGTGAGTACTGCTTGGCTCCTGCCAGCAGCGCCGAGATCCGCTTGCTGGCCTCGGCGATCTGGTTCATCAGCAGCTCGGTCTCGATGGTGTACCTCAGCCAGCCGAGCGCGCCCTGCAACGAGGCGGTGGCGTCGACCTCATCGACCGACGCCGAAACTCGTTCCAGCCAGTCGATGTCCAGGCCGGCGTCGACGAACGTCGGTGCGTAGTCCCACGCATCGTTGATGCCGTGGTCTTCGAGCCATTCGCCGATCTTCTCCTCGCGGTCGGACGCCTCCAGCGCGGTCAACTCGACGTTCTTGGACTTGGCGACCTGCTCGGCGACTTCGTCTTGGATGTTCACCATGACGCGTAGGGCCTCGGGAGTGAACTTGCCGTCGGCCAGCATCGCCAGTTTGTGCCGCATCCCGACCGACCTTCTCGCGCAGATCCGAGACCGCGCGAGCGGTGGCGGCGGCCGGGTTGTTCAGTTGGTGCGTCAGACCGGCCGACAGCTGCCCGAGCGCAAGCAGCTTCTCGCGCTGGCCGATGATCTCGCCGTGCTCGCCGGCTGCCGACCATGTGTCCCTCGAGCAGATGCACCGCCATCGGGAACTCGGCCTTCATGAAGCGGGCGAACGCGTCCGCGTCCAGCACGAAGAACCGGGACGGCTTGGTCACGCGCACCGACGCCGAGTAGACGCTTTCCGCGCCCGGTATGTACGCCGACCATGCGCCGCAGTACACGCCGCGCTGCGAGGTGCGGCCGGTCTCGATGTCCACGCCGCCCGACCGTTGGACATCACCAGCTCGCCGTCGATCAGGACGTAGAAGCAGGTGGCCGGCTCGCCTTCGATGACGACCGGGCCCGGCTCGAAGGTCTGGATGTGCCCGTTCTCGCAGAGAATCTGCAGCTGCTCGTCGGTCAGCGCCTCGAACAGGAACAGCGTCCGCAGTTCGCTCAGGCAGACATCTCTTTGCTCGCCCATCACACGCTTCTCTCTACGACTCCGCCAGGTAGCGGTGCACCAACATCACTGCCATCGACCCTTCGCCGACGGCGGCTGCCACTCGTTTGGCGGATTCGGCACGCACATCCCCTGCAACAAACACACCCGGCACACTTGTTTCCAAATGGTGCGGCGGACGGTCCAGCGTCCAGCCACACACGTCGCGCAGATCGGTCCGGACAGGATGAAGCCGTGGTCGTCGCGGGCGACCACGCCGTCGAGCCAGTCGGTGCGGGGTTCGGCGCCGATGAAGATGAACATGCGGCCGCAGCTGAACTCCTCGCGCTCGCCGGTTTGCGTGTTCTCCAGGCAGATGCCCTCCAGGCGACCGTTGCCCTTGACGGCGTGCACGACGGTGTTCGGCATCTCCTTGATCTTGTCGTTGGCCCTGATCTGCTGGATCAGGTAGTACGACATCGAGTCCTCGAGCGTGCGGCGGCTGACGATGGTCACCGACTTGGCCGTCCGGGACAGGTACATCGCGGCCTGGCCGGCCGAGTTCGCCCCGCCGATGACGTACACCTCGTCGTCGTCACAGTCCGACGCCACCGAGGCGGTCGCGCCGTAGTAGACGCCGGCCCCGGTCAGCCCCGCACAGCCTTCGGCGGTGAGTTGGCGGTATTCGACGCCCATCGCGAGGATCACCGCCCGCGCCCCGATGGCCCGGCCGTCCGACAGATGCACCGTCCTGGCCGATCCGTCGATTTCGATGCGCCGTGACCTCGGCGGCGGTGATCAGCTCGGCCTCGAACTTCTCGGCCTGCCGACGGGCACGCTCGGCGAGCTGCGAACCCGACAGCCCGTCGGGGAAGCCCAGGTAGTTCTCGATGCGGGAGCTCTGCCCGGCCTGGCCGCCGGTGGCGGTGCGTTCGATGAGCACGGTCTTGAGCCCCTCGGATGCGCCGTACACCGCCGCGGCCAGCCCGGCCGGGCCGCCGCCGATGACCACCAGTTCGTAGAAGTCCTCGGCAGGTGTGGTGGTCAGCCCGAGCGTGGCGGCCAGCTCGGCGTCGGTCGGAGTCGACGAGCGTCTCGCCCTGCTCGGTGATCACCACCGGCAACGTCATCTCGTCCTGGCCCGCCGCCTCGAGCAGCTGCTTGCCCTTGGGCTCGTCGGCGCGGAACCACGTGTAGTACAGCCGATTTCGGGCCAGGAACTCGCGCACCTCCGAGGAGCGGGCATTCCACGGGTGCCCGATGATCTTGGTGTGCGGGATGGCCCGGTCACCGGCTGCCCGCCACGCGTCGAGCAGCGCGTCGATCACCGGGTAGAGCTTCTCCTCGGGCGGATCCCACGGCTTGAGCAGGTAGTGGTCGAGGTCGACGACGTTGATGGCGTCGATGGCGGCGTGGGTGTCGGCGTAGGCCGTCAGCAGCACCCGGCGAGCCATCGGGTAGAGGTCCATCGCCTCTTCGAGGAACTCGATGCCGCTCATCTGCGGCATCCGGTAGTCGGCGACGAACACCGCGACGGTGTCGCCGCGCAGCTTGAGCTCGGCGAGCGTTTCCAGGGCGTCGGGGCCGGACTCGGCGCGCACGATGCGGTAGTTCTCGCCGTAGTGTCGACGAAGGTCGCGTGCGACGGCGCGGGAGACCGCGGGGTCGTCGTCGACGGTGAGAATCACGGGTTTGCGGGGCTGGGGAGCGGGTCCAGTCATCGGTTGTAAGTATGCGCTGGTTGTCCAGCCGATATCCGCCCACTCGTCGCGCTCTGAGCGAACGCTGGGAGCGGTGTCTCAGCGATTTTGGGGAGCGCGGATCAGCGAGTAGTATTGACCAACGGTGCGGCTTCCGCGCCGGCTCTTTGCGTGCCCTGTCCTGGAGATACTGGAATTTTGTAAATCCGGCTCACGTTCTAAGTCGGGTCGAAGGCTGCGCCGGAACGGGCGTGGTCACTTCGAAACGTCGATACGAAACGTCGGTACGAAACGAAAAGCTAAGGATCGCCAGACAGTATGGCCAAGAAAGACGGTGCGATCGAGGTCGAGGGTCGCGTGGTCGAACCCCTGCCCAATGCGATGTTCCGCATTGAGCTGGAGAACGGTCACAAGGTTCTCGCCCACATCAGCGGCAAGATGCGGCAGCACTACATCCGCATTCTGCCCGAGGACCGGGTCGTCGTGGAGCTCTCTCCATATGACCTGTCCCGGGGCCGCATCGTGTACCGGTACAAGTAACCGCGTCCGAACACAACACCACCTACGAGACCGGAGACGAGCGTTCGCGCGAGTCACCGACAAGACCTAGAAGGATCGAACTGCCGTGAAGGTGAACCCGAGCGTAAAGCCGATCTGCGACAAGTGCAGGGTGATCCGCCGGCATGGGCGGGTCATGGTGATCTGCTCTGATCCGCGTCACAAGCAGCGCCAGGGCTGAGCCCTGGCCCAGCGCCAGACGCACGTACACAACTGAATGATGACCTCCCAGTACCACTGAGCAGATTGGCTGCTCATTACGCCCGGCACGGAGGCCGGGCCTCAGCGCGTCCTAAAGGACCAGCCGGGAACGGACTGGGAACAGACCTCCGCATAGAAGAAGGAACACACTGCCTAATGGCACGTCTAATGGGCGTTGACCTCCCGCGCGACAAGCGCATGGAGATCGCGCTGACCTACATCTACGGCATCGGCCGTACCCGCTCCCAGGAAATCCTGGCGGCGACCAGCATCGACCGCGACCTGCGCACCAAGGACCTCACCGACGACCAGGTGACGCAGCTCCGTGAATTCATCGAGGGCAACCTCAAGGTGGAGGGTGATCTGCGCCGCGAGGTGCAGGCCGACATCCGCCGCAAGATCGAGATCGGCTGCTACCAGGGCCTGCGGCATCGCCGTGGCCTTCCCGTGCGTGGCCAGCGAACGAAGACCAACGCGCGCACCCGCAAGGGCCCGAAGCGCACCATCGCCGGCAAGAAGAAGGCCAGGTAACCCCGGATGGCACAAGCGAAGAAGGGCGGCACCGCCGCCAAGAAGGGTCAGAAGACCCGCCGCAGGGAAAAGAAGAACGTCCCGCACGGCGCCGCGCACATCAAGAGCACGTTCAACAACACGATCGTCTCGATCACCGATCCGCAGGGCAACGTCATCGCCTGGGCATCCTCGGGCCACGTCGGCTTCAAGGGTTCGCGCAAGTCGACGCCGTTCGCCGCGCAGCTGGCTGCCGAGAACGCCGCCCGCAAGGCGCAGGAGCACGGCGTCAAGAAGGTCGACGTGTTCGTGAAGGGCCCGGGTTCGGGCCGCGAGACCGCCATCCGGTCACTCCAAGCCGCCGGCCTCGAGGTTGGCGCAATTTCCGATGTCACCCCGCAGCCGCACAACGGCTGCCGTCCGCCCAAGCGGCGCCGGGTCTAGAAGGGATCTAGAGACTCATGGCTCGTTACACCGGACCAGTCACCCGCAAGTCGCGCCGCCTCGGCGTCGACCTCGTTGGTGGAGATCAGTCCTTCGAGAAGCGCCCCTACCCGCCCGGCCAGCACGGCCGCGCGCGGATCAAGGAGAGCGAATACCGCACGCAGCTGCAGGAGAAGCAGAAGGCCCGCTTCACCTACGGCGTGATGGAGAAGCAGTTCCGTCGCTACTACGAAGAGGCGAACCGCCACGCGGGCAAGACCGGCGAGAACCTGCTGCAGATCCTGGAGAGCCGGCTGGACAACGTCGTGTACCGCGCCGGGCTCGCCCGCACGCGTCGCATGGCCCGCCAGCTGGTCAGCCACGGTCACTTCACCGTCAACGGTGTCAAGGTCGACATCCCGAGCTACCGGGTGTCGCAGTACGACATCATCGACATTCGCGAGAAGTCGCTGAACACGCTGCCCTTCGAACTCGCACGGCAGACCGCGGGCGATCGCCCGATCCCGGGCTGGCTGCAGGTCGTCGGCGAACGCCAGCGCATCCTCATCCACCAGCTGCCTGAGCGCGCCCAGATTCAGGTGCCGCTCGCAGAGCAGCTCATCGTCGAGTTCTACTCGAAGTAGTAGTACCCCTTCCCCCCTCCAGATGAGGGGGGAAGGTCACCAAACCGGCATCAAATAGCGGGTGCCGAGAAGGAGATGGAACACCATGCTGATTTCTCAGCGACCCACACTGGCCGAGGAGAACCTCGCCGACAACCGCTCCAAGTTCGTCATCGAGCCCTTGGAGCCGGGATTCGGTTACACCCTGGCCAACTCGCTTCGGCGCACGCTGCTGTCGTCCATTCCGGGCGCGGCGGTCACCAGCATCCGCATCGACGGCGTGCTGCACGAGTTCACCACCGTCCCCGGGGTCAAGGAAGACGTCACCGACATCATCCTGAATCTCAAGGGCCTGGTCGTCTCGTCCGAGGAGGACGAGCCCGTCACCATGTACCTGCGCAAGCAGGGCCCGGGTGCCGTCACCGCGGGTGACATCGTGCCGCCTGCCGGCGTCACCGTGCACAACCCCGACATGCACATCGCGACCCTGAACGACAAGGGCAAGCTCGAGGTCGAGCTGGTCGTCGAGCGTGGCCGTGGCTACGTGCCCGCCGTGCAGAACAAGGCGTCGGGCGCCGAGATCGGCCGCATCCCAGTCGATTCCATCTACTCGCCGGTCCTCAAGGTCACCTACAAGGTGGAGGCGACCCGCGTCGAGCAGCGCACCGACTTCGACAAGCTGATCCTCGACGTCGAGACCAAGAACTCGATCACCCCGCGTGACGCGCTGGCCTCGGCCGGCAAGACGCTGGTCGAATTGTTCGGTCTGGCACGGGAACTCAACGTCGAGGCCGAGGGCATCGAGATCGGGCCGTCGCCTGCCGAGGCCGACCACATCGCCAGCTTCGCGCTGCCGATCGACGATCTGGAACTCACCGTCCGGTCGTACAACTGCCTCAAGCGCGAGGGTGTGCACACGGTCGGCGAGCTCGTCTCGCGCACGGAGTCCGATCTGCTGGACATCCGCAACTTCGGCCAGAAGTCCATCGACGAGGTGAAGATCAAGCTGCACCAGCTGGGTCTCTCGCTGAAGGACAGCCCGGCCACGTTCGATCCGTCCGAGGTTGCCGGCTATGACGTCGCCACCGGTACCTGGAACAGCGACGCCGGCTACGACCTGGACACCGACCAGGACTTCGCCGAAACCGAACAGCTCTAGCGGGCTCATTTCCCACCCAGCTCTACCCGCCCGGAAAATTCCGTCCCGGTCCTACCTGATACGGGGATCGGCCACATTAGGAGATAGTCGCAATGCCCAAGCCCACGAAGGGTGCCCGTCTCGGCGGGTCGTCCTCGCACCAGAAGGCGCTGTTGGCCAACCTGGCCACGTCGCTGTTCGAGCACGGCCGGATCAAGACGACCGAGCCCAAGGCGCGGGCGTTGCGGCCCTACGCGGAGAAGCTCATCACCCACGCCAAGAAGGGCACGCTGCACAACCGGCGTGAGGTGATGAAGAAGATCCGCGACAAGGACGTCGTGCACGCGCTGTTCGCCGAGATCGGGCCGTTCTTCGCCGATCGGGCCGGCGGCTACACCCGCATCATCAAGGTGGAGCCACGCAAGGGCGACAACGCCCCGATGGCCGTCATCGAGCTGGTGCGGGAGAAGACCGTGACGTCGGAAGCCGATCGCGCTCGTCGCGTCTCGGCTTCCCAGTCAGCTCCGGTTGCTGCGGCGGCAGCTCCGCAGGCCGCAGTCGAGCCCGAGGCCGCCGTCGGCCCCGAGACCGATGAGGTCGTGGAGGACGCCAAGGTCGAGGATGAGGGCCGTGGCCGACGCCGAGACCGCGGAAGCCGAAGACGCCGAAGCCGTCGAGGATGCCAAGGACGAGGCTGACGACGCCAAGTCCTGACGACACCGTGAACGTGCCCGCCATCGATCCTGATGGCGGGCACGTGTCGTTATCCCCGGCTCCTACCGTCCGGCTTCGGCTCGACATCGCCTATGACGGGACCGGATTCGCCGGTTGGGCCACCCAGGCCGGGCAACGGACGGTTGCCGGTGTCCTGGACGACGCGCTCTCCACGATGTTTCGCACCCCGGTCGTGCTGCGCGCGGCGGGCCGCACCGACACCGGCGTGCACGCCACGGGGCAGGTGGCGCACTGCGACGTGCCCGCCGACGCGCTCGTGCACGTGCATCCACGCACCCCGCGCGACGGTGAACCCGAGTTCTTGCCACTGGTACGTCGGCTCGCGAAGTTCCTGCCCGAAGAGATCCGGGTGTTCGACGTCGTGCGTGCGCCACGTGGTTTCGACGCCCGGTTCTCGGCACTGCGGCGACACTACGAATACCGGCTGTCGACGGCCCCGTACGGGGTGGAGCCGCAACGGGCCCGCTTCGTCACGCCGTGGCCGCGTTCGCTCGACGTCGATGCGATGGCCGACGCATCGCGAAACCTCTTGGGACTACGTGACTTCGCCGCGTTTTGCCGGCATCGTGAGGGTGCCACCACCATTCGCGACCTGCAGCGGCTGGACTGGACGCGCGACGGCGATCTGATCACCGCGCACGTCGCCGCCGACGCCTTCTGCTGGTCGATGGTCCGGTCGCTGATCGGCGCGCTGCTGGCGGTGGGGGAGGGTCGGCGCGAATCTGGTTGGTGCGCCCAGCTTTTGACGGCCACTCGGCGATCGAGCGACTTCACCGCCGCGCCTGCTCGCGGGCTGACATTGGTCGGCGTCGACTATCCGGCCGACGATCAGCTTGAGTCGCGAATCACGATCACCCGCGATGTTCGTTCGGCCGACGAGATCGGCCGGTAACTACGCCGGTGGTGGTGGCGGCGCCAGCCGGCCCGCAACGAAGTCGGCCGCCTCGTTGACCATGCCCGCGCCGAGGTATGCCTTGGCCAGGTGATCGGACCAGTTGTTCTCCCACGTATTGGGGTCGGCCGGGTTGCAAACCGGGTCTGCGCCATGGCACATCTCGATGGTTCGCTCGCGATAGATCGGATTGAAGGCCCCGATGGGCCCGGCCCATGCGCTGCCGTTGCCGAACAGTGCGACGCCGGCGATGTGCTGCTCCATCTCACCCGGCAGCGGGTTCTTGAAACCGAAGAACGAGAAGGGCAGAGCCAGGACCACGTCGGTGACGGCGGCGCCCAGCGAGTAGCCGCCGAGCACGATGCGCGTGTTGGGGCAGCTTGCCGCGGTGCTCTGAATGCGCTGGCTCATGTCGTTGGCGCCGATGTCGATCTCGCTGTCGGCGGGGTAGCGCACGGCGTAGAGGTTGACGTTCTTGCCCGTCTTCTTCCGAAGGTCATTGACGAACGCGTTTCCGATCTGGCCGGGGCCTGCGGCTTCTGTGCGGCCGCGGGCGAAGATCACCTCCACGTCCGGGCACGCCGCAGCTGACGCCGACGGGGCGCCACCAGGGGTGATCGTGGGTACGAGCAACAGACTGGCCGCGGTCATCACGGAGACTGCCACGCTGACGATGAACCTGTGAATACGCCGTGAGGTCACGAAGGCGATGCTAGCCGAACTAATTGTCGCTTTCGTCGGCATTGCGTCGCGCACCCGTTACGGCGTCCGCACGCACGCGGGTCAGATCTTGCTCATCGCGAACTCGACCGCCGAGTTCACGCCGCCGCCTGCGACGTAGGCGAGCTGAAGATGGGACAGCGCGAAGGGCCCGCCGGAGCAGATCGGGTCGCCGGGATTGCACACGTCGATGAACTTGCCTGCGAATGCGGGACCGGGCGCGAGGGGGACGTCGAGCAGCCGGCTGGCGTTGCCGAACAGCACGACTGCGGCGATGCGGTCGTCGACCCCCTGCGGCAGCGGATCGTTGAGCACCCGGTTGGTGACGCCGGCGCCCAGTGAGTAGCCGCCGACGATGATCCGGGTGTTCGGGCACCGGCTGGCGAAGGACTCGAGCTGGCCGGTGAGGTCGTTCACGCCAGGGCCGATGTCCTGGTGTGCGGGGTAGTTGACCGCCGACGCCGCGATGTCGCGACCGGTCCGGTCGCGCAGTCCCTGGACGAACGCGTCGCCGACCTGTCCGAGTCCCGGGGGTTCGTCGGTGCCGCGGGCGAACAAGACCTGCACGTCCGGGCACGGCGCGGCCGTTGCCACGGGAGCGGTGCCGGTGACCGCTGCGGCCACAGCCAGAGTCGACAAGGCCGGCACGAGGACGCGGCGGCGGAACCTACTGAACACGGATGCGGTCACGCTGGGGATTATCCGTTGCACCTGCGAGTTCGTTACAGCAGACCTGCGACGAAGTTGGCTGCGGCGTTGGTCGGACCGCCCGCGTAGGCCTTGTGCGCGGCAACGCTTTCACCGTCGGTCTGGCAGATCGGGTCGCCCCCGTTGCACAGATCGATGGCCCGGCCACCCCACACCGGGCTCGAGGTCAAGGGCAACCCCAGCTTGGCGGACGGGTTGCCGAAGACGGCGATGGCGGCGACGTGATCGGGCGCATTCGGCGGCAGCGGGTTGTTGAACCCGATCGCCGGAACCGGCACCGCACTGATCACGTCGATCACCGCGGCGCCCTGCGAGTAGCCGCCGAGCACCAGACGGGTGTCGGGGCAGGCGCCGATCATGTACTGGATGTGGGCACTGGCGTCGTTGGCGCCATCGGCGGCCGCCAGGAAGTCGTAGGTGGCGGGGTAGTTGACGGCGTAGGTGCCGACCGAGCGCCCACCGACCTTGCTGCGCAACGCATCGACGAACGATCCGCCGGGCAGTCCGAGCCCTGGCGATTCGCTGGTACCGCGGGCAAAGACCACCTGGATGGCGGGGCAGTCCTCGGCCGATGCGGTTGGCAGGACGGCGGACGAGACGACGGGAGCGACGACGGCGGCGCAGGCGGTCAAGACGGCCAGAGCGGAGCGTCGAACAAGATCAAGAGCCACGCCGAATGATAACGCGTAAACGAGCTAAACAAGTCCCGCGACGTAGTTTGCGGCCTGTTGCGCCAAGCCCGAGCTGACGTAGTCGCTGTGGGCGAACGGATTGCGCCCGCGCGAACAAATCGGGTCGCCGTCCTTGCACAGGTCGATCGCCTTGCCGCCGAAGACGGATGAGGTGATCGGAACGCTGAACTTCGCCGAGGGGTTGCCGAACACCGCCACCGCCGCGATGTTCGGGACGAGAGTGCCCGGCAAGGGCGGTGCCGACCCGATCTCACCGATCTTGTTGCCGAGTGGCGGGATGCCGGCGAGCATGTCGACCACCGCGGCGCCCTGGGAGTATCCGCCGAGCACGATCCGGGTCGAGGGGCACTGCGCCGCCAAGGACGAGATGTAGTTGGTGGCGTCCGCGGCGCCGTCGGCGGCGGCGAGGAAGTCGTACGAGGCCGGGTAGTTCACCGCGTACGTGGTGAGGCTGCGGCCGCCGATCAATCCGCTCAGCGCGCCGGAGAAGGCGTCACCGACGCGGCCGAGGCCCGGCGAGTCGTCGGTACCGCGGGCAAAGACGACCTTGACGTCGGAACACGGCTCGGCCGTCGCCGGTGGGGCGATGGTCAGCATCGTGGCCGTAGAGACCAGGGCCGAGGTGATCGCGGCCAGCCGGGCCGACATCTTCTTCAAGGTCACCTAGGCATCTTGGCATACGGTGATCAGCTACGACCAACCGTTTGCTCAGCGTGCGGCTCGCCGGCCGGGTCGTCCGGCTGGGCGGATAGCCGCACCTGCTCGGCGCGGTCGCCAAGGCGCGCCAGGGTGAGTCCACCGAGGACGACCGCGCCGCCGATGGCTTGGCTGAGCGAGATCGCCTCGCCGAGCAGCGCCCAGGCCGTCAATACGGCGAACAGGACCTCGGCGAGCCCGACCAGCGAGGCGAAGCGTGGCCGCAGTCGGGCGATCCCCATGATGCCGAGCGTGTACGCGATGGCGGTCGGGACGACCGCCAAGGCGAGCACCGGAACCAGCCACGACGTCGTCCACCCCGCGACGACGACGTCATGTGTGGCGAAGGTCAGCGGCAGGATGCCCGACAGGCCGAGCAGCGCGACCGCACCGGCCCCGACGATCAGACCGCCGGCGGCAAGGGTTATCGAGTTCAGCCCGGTGCCGTCCGTCGTGACCTTGTCGGCCATCATGAAGTAGCAGGCCGCACAGATTGCCGCGGCCAGGCCCCAGCCGATACCGACGAGGTTGACGTGGGCCCCGGAGAGGACGTCGAGCACCAACACGATGCCGACGACGGCGAGGGCGACGCCGGTGAGCGTGAGGTTGCTGGGCCGACGACGGGTGGTCGTCCACAGCCAGCCGACGACGAGCACGGGGGCGGTGTATTCGAGCAGCAACGCGACGCCGACCGTCAGGTGCGAAATGGCGTTGAAGTAACACAGTTGGGCGCCCGCGATCGGGATCAGCCCATAGGCCACGACGGTCTTGGCGTGCCGAAGCGCTTCGCGAACCCAGCCGGGGTTCATGATGGTGGCGAAGATCGCCATCACCACGGCGCCGCCGGCCAGCCTTGCGGTGACGGCGGCGATGGGGCTCCAGCCCGTTTCCATCAGCGACTTGGCCAGCGGCCCGGACGTGCCGAATGCGAAGGCCGATGCGACCGCGAAGAGCAGACCGAGCCGGAAGTGGTCGCCTGCCGCCCGCTGATCTGGCGTGGTCGTGGCCTTCACCGAGCACCTCCTGGCATGTAATGAGTAAAATCGATGTTGGTCATGACGCTAACGCTGAAGGGAGTCATGAGTCAAATGATTTTTACTCATGACACAGAGCTCACTCTTAAGGCTTCTTGTGTCCTGATCAACACCGACCGGGTCGACGGCGAACACCTCGGTGACATGGACGCGTTGGACGGCTACCTCGACGGGTTCGGCTGGACGGGCCGTCGCGACAAGGACACCGCCGAGCTGGAGTCCGTCCACCGCCTGCGGGAGCGGTTGGGCAGGATCTGGGAGGTGGCCGAAGACGAGGAGCGCGCGGTCGCCGCGGTCAACGCGCTATTGAGCGACACCCGCGCCATGCCCTGGCTCACCCGACACCCGGAGCAGCCGGAATGGCACCTGCACCTGGCCTCCATTCACGACCCGCTTTGGCAGCGGATGGGCGCCGAGATGGCAATGGCGCTGGCAGACCTCATCCGCGCCGGTGAGCTGCGCCGGCTCAAGATCTGCGCTGCGCCGGACTGCGAGGCCGTCCTGGTCGATCTATCCCGCAACCGGTCCCGGATGTTCTGCGACACCGGCAACTGCGGTAACCGGCAACACGTGGCGGCGTACCGGGAGCGACGGGCGTCCAACTAGGGGCGGCGGTGCCGTTCAGTCGTGTGACGTGGCGGTGGTCTGGATGGCAGGATCGAGGATCAGAAACTCGCCGCGCGCGTCGAGACGCTCGGACACCCCTCGGTACGCGTTGGCCGCGGCGGCATACGCACCTTCGTCACCGTTGGCCTTGGCCAGCAGCATCCGGCAATGCTGCACGCAATAGTCAAGCGCCGCAAGGTGTGTCCCCGCGGCATTCGCCTCTACCAGGTCGACCAGCATCGTCGCCTCGGCGAGGTCGTCTGTGGAACCGCGGTCGGTGAGAAGCTGCACGAAAGCAGCCGTAGAGACGCCAAAGAACGTCAGATAGGAGTCCTCGATCTGAATGCGGATAACCGATCTCATCCGCTCGATCGCCGCGTCACGTTCGCCATTTCGCGCGGCCACCAGGGCGAGGTCGGACTCGATCGGCGCCAATGCTATCGACGCCGTTCCGTGTTTGATGATGATGTCCCGTGCGCGTTCGAGAAGGGCGATCGCTTCGTGTGCCGATCCGGGGTCGCCGCGCAGCAGCGTAAGTCCGCAAGCCCAGAGGCCGAGGACGAGACCGAAGTTGTCGCCGAAGGATTCGGCCCGGGTCAGTGCTTCGCGGGCATCCGCCAGTGTTGCGTCGTCGAGTGCTTCGAGGCCGACTGCGATGAGGCCACACTTGAGTGTCATCACCGCGGCGTAGGCGACGGGGTCCAAGCCTCTCGCCTGATCGATTCCGAGTTGCAGGTCGCGCCGGCCCTGTTCGGGGTGTGCGGTCACCAGCCTGCTGACGCCGGCCACCGCGTTTGCCCTGGCGACCGAGCTGTTCACCGCGGTTCCGGCGATGGCGAGTAGCCGGTCCGTGCTGGTCAGGGCGGCGTCGTAGTCCAGTGCCATGAAATGAGCCCAGACGACCGTGAACATCAGGTCCACCTGCATCATCGCGTCGGCTCCGAGCGGCTCGATCATGTCGATGAGATCGGCGGCCAGTGCCGTGGCTTCGAAGGGCCGGTTGAAGTTGGTGCACAGCGAGGTCATCCGCCCCGCCATGCCGACGGCGAGTGACAGTGAATCACCGGATTGCCTTGTCAGTTCCCTCAATTCGTCGAAGCAGTTGTCTGCGTCGGGATCGCTGCCGACCAACCAGTCCGTCCATGCCAGCATCGTTCTGGGTGCCGAGCGCAATGCGAGTATGCCGTCATGCGAGTCCGGAAGTCGATCCGCGATGCGGCGCGCTCGTTCCCAGCTCGACCGGGCGGCGACCATGTCGAGGGACTTCAGCCGCTCCGCCGCCCGCATGTGCCAGCCGTAGGCCGTCGTCAAGTCGCCCGCGGCTTCGAGGTGGCTGCCGATCAACGCCGCGTTGTCGTCGACGCCGGTGGGGTCGAGTGTTTCGATGGCGCCTGCGAGCCGACGGTGGGCGCCGGCACGGGTGGCGGTCAACTGTGTCTCGTAGGCAACCGTCTTCACCAGCGGATGCCGGAAGCAATACCGTTCGCGCGGAACGAATTCGATCTGATCGATCAGTTCGACCGACACCAGGTCGGCGAGGTCGGACCGCTCGGCCTTCGGGAGGATCGCTTGCACCACGTCGAGGTTGAACCGCGACCCGATTACCGCCGCGGCGTTCAATACCGACTTGGCTTTGGGTTTCAGACGGTCGATGCGCGCGGCCAATACTGCGTGCACGGTTGCAGGCACGGCGATTTCACCGATGTCACCACGTCGTCGGTAGCTTCCGCGGCTGCCGGTCAGTATTTCTTGGCCCACCAGGTCACGCACGATTTCTTCGACGAAGAACGGGTTCCCTGAAGCAATTTCCGATATCCGCTCTGCGATCCCGCTCGTCGAAGGGTGTTGCCCGATGAGGCCGGCGGCGATGGCAACGGTCACCGAGTCGGTGAGCGGGCCCAGGATGATCGTGGTCTCGGACTGCTCCCGGAGCGCTCCGTGATATTCGGGGCGGTAGCTGGTGATCAACGTCGATTCGGTCGCAGAGAGCGTCGCCGCGAACTCGGCCAGCGTCTTGTCGCTCGCCGCGTCGATCCAGTGCGCGTCTTCCAAGATGAACAAGGTTCGAGCCGGTCGAAATCTCGTTGCCTGGATCATGGCGTGCACGAGTAGGCGGCGCCTGGCATCGAGGCTCAGTTCGACTGGTGCCGCGTCTTTGTCGGCGATTCCGAGAATCTCGAACAACACGCGCGCCTCGTCGGAATCGGCTGTGATGGACGCTGGCAACCGCGCGAGCACCTCGTCTCGGGCCGTCGGATCGTCGGGTCGCGCCGCGCTGAACATCGCCTGCAGCATCCGTGAAAGGGCCCAGAGCGGAACGTCGGCAGTGTGTGATTCGCACCGCGCGACGACGAGGTCGGTTTCCTTGCGTGTCGCCTGTAGGGCGAACTCCCGGATGAGTCGGCTCTTGCCGAGCCCCGGATCGCCCATGACGCCGATGATCGAGCGCTCGCCGCTGTCGAAGGCATCGAGCAGTTGGCGAACCTCCGCGTCACGTCCCAAGAGTGGGCCGTAGTCGCGGCTCATCACCGCGCCTTCCGCGGAAATGGACTTCAGTCGCCGCGCAGGGACGAGTGTGTTCTCGCCCTTGATCGCCACCAGCTCTTCTGGGCCGAAGTGCGCGGACGCCTCAACCAACCTTGCCGTGGACGCCGAGCACAGCACGCCACCGGGTGGGGCCGCGGCTTCCATTCGCTGGGCCATCCCAACGTGATGGCCTACCGCTGTGTAACTCTTTGGCCCAGAGCCGATCTCGCCTGCAACGACATCGCCTGAATTCAAACCGACCCGCATTTGTAGTTCGATCTTGTCGCGTCGGCGCAAGTCACTGGCGAGCTCCTTGGCCGCCTCCTGAATCTCCAACGCTGCGACGCACGCACGGATCGCGTGATCTTCCAGCGCGGCCGGCGCCCCGAACAATGCCATCAGGCCGTCGCCGGTGAACTTGTCGACGGTGCCGTGGTAGCGCTGCACGATTCGGGCCGACCGATTGAACAAGTCGTTCATGACCTCCCGGAGCCGCTCGGGATCCAGCGCCGCCGCGAGTTTCATAGAACCCACGACATCGCAGAACAACACCGTCACCTGCTTGTGCTCACCGAGGAGAGGAGAAGACACCGGGGAACCGCACGCGTCACAGAACCGCGCCGAATCCCGCAGTTCGCGCCCGCAGGACGCGCACACCGTCGGGATCGGTGCCGGATCACGCGTGTCCATCGATCGCTCCCCACCCACCAGTGTTCCCAAGCCCGCCTGTGAGTATTGTGCATCCGCGGTATCCCCGGGGTGGCTGAATCATCACGGCACGTAGAAGCCCCGTATGCGGTGGTAGCGGCCGCGTCCGAGCATCGCGTTTGCGGCTTGCAGGCCCGACAGCACCGACGATTCGATGCACCCGGCGTTCATGCCCGAGTCCGTCCAGTCACCTGCCAGTACCAAGTTGTCGTAACCACTTTCGTCGGGTCGCAATCGGTACCTGTCGGTTCCCGGGATGGACTGCACGTACCGATCGGACGGGTCGATGTTGATGGACACGTGCTGTGTCGCCAGCGCAGCGCTGCCGACGTGGATGTCGTTACCGCTCAACAATTGCCAATCGAAGCCCTTCTCGGTGACCGCTTTTGGGAAGTAGAGCCATACGTGCTGGTCGAGATACTCGACTATGTCGCTGTGAACCCGCCGCCGGCAGTCCTCGACAAACGCTGCGTGGTCCTCGGTGGTTGGCCAGGTGGTCGCCAGCGGGCCACAGAAGTACGCGACGGTGCCCGGGCGATCGTCATCGGGCCACTGCTCGGCGTCGAGCGTTTGGGGCATCGACGCCCATGTGTCATACGGGGTGACGTAGCCACTGATGGTCGCACCCGGCCATTGCAAACCCAACGCGTCGTGGTCCGGCCGCAGCCAGAGCTGGAAGGCCTGTGTCGCCACGGTACGGAGGTTCGCGGTCATCTCTCGCCACTCCGGTCGATCGGCGATCAGTTCCGGCGCGACGAACTCGATCATCCCCAGGGATACGGCGAGAACGACGTGGTCGAAGTCGACACCGCGGCGAAGCGTTCGCGTCTCGACGTCGTCGTGGCTGCCGAAGTGTGACTCGAGGCCTTCGAGATCTGCCCGGGGCTCCATCTGGTCGATGAGCGGCGCATGCGGAAAGACCGGCAGTTCGCCCACTCTCATCAGCGGCTCATACCGGTCGACTCCTGCGGCCAGCTTGACCTGCCGGCCCATGGTGATCGAGTCGACCGCGTGTCGACTCTCGTCAAGGTGCAGCGCATCGACGCGGTGGAAGAACTCGAAGTCGACGCCTCTGTTCCGCAGCGCCTGGTACAGGGGAGCGATGACGACGTCGCCCATCCCGGCCGTCATCTTCCAGAAGATGGCGCCCTTGTAGCGGAAGAGCATCACGCCGGTGAAGAGGACGCCGAGGCCCGCTCCGAACGCCGGCCGGTCGGGGTCGGCGTCCTCGAAACCGAACACCATGTCGTACATCGCACGGACCAGGGGAAAGTTGAGCGTATCGGGATGTGCGCCGTGCCGTAGAGCCCACTGACTGAAGTCTTCGTCGTTGATTGCGCGGAAGCCACGCGGGTCGGTCAACAGGTTCTCGACGATGATTCCGCGGGCGGTCGCGGTCAGCAGCGAGATGAGAATCCAGGACCGGCGATGGTCCGATCGATTCTCGTAGTCCAGTGCATCGCGGACCGCGTCGAGCATCTGTTGAAGCAGACCCGAGCCCGCGTCTTGACGGGGCTTGGGGTTCACCAGCACCAAGAGAGCGGCCAGCACCGCCTGCTGCAGAATGCCCACCGAACGCGTCACCGCAGGTGGGTCGGGCGACGTCGACATGGTCAGACCGCCGTCGCCACCGTCTTGCAGCGAACTGGAGAGATCGAAGATGAGCTGCAATGACCGTTGAAGGAATCCCATCACCGTCATCGGCCCGCTCGAGGCGTCGGGATCACCCGGTTGCTCGGCGGTGCGCGAGAAGCGCCCCAGCCACACCTGCCACTCGCCGTTCCAGTAGTCGGTCGCGCCCAGGTCGTTGGCCGGTATCAACGCTTGATTCCACGTCGTGATCGCCGCCGCCGGGTCGGTCGTGGTTCGGTCGAGCTCGGCATAGCACTCACGGAGCAGCGTGAAAGCGTTCTCGTACGAGCCCAGCCACACGTGCAGACCGTGCTCCTCGATACGGCCGTTCTTGCCGCGGCTGGACGCTCCCTTGCCGCCCAGCCGCCAACCGCGCTGATACACCGTGATCGACTCGAATCGGTCGCGCCATCCGGGTTCACTCAGCCGCCAGGCTGCGCTGAGGCCGCCCATGCCCCCGCCGAGGATGGCCACCTTTCCCTTGCGTCGGCTCATCTGGCGGGCCGCTGCGCTTTCACAGGTTGATTTCGACCTGCACGGTGTCGAGGACGGGTTTCTCTTTACCCGGCTTGACCGCCGCATCCAAGTCGACGACTTCGACTTCGCCCACGTAGAGGCCGCTGATCATGCCGGCCGGATGAACGGTGAGATAGAACTTGGTGTCGCCCGGCGAAAGGATGCCGTCGACCAACATCTTGTCATCGGTTTCGTCGTCCGAAAGCCCTTGGGGCACGGAGAAACTCACACGAGATTCCAGAATGGGGTCGACCGTGCCCGGGCGTGCGATTCCTGCTGGCTGCTTCACGCGGAGTTGACGATTGCCCTTGCCTGCCACGGGATAGACGATCGACCGGCGCACAGCCGTTTCGAACGGTCCGGGGCCGATGAGCGCGGTTTCGGCCAGTTCGATGCCGCCCAACAGGACGATGTCGGCAAACTTGACCATCGACTGAGCCCAGGTAGACGGGCTGTTCGGATTCGAGTCGAGTTTGTTCGCGGTCTCCTGAGCCACCACGCCGCTTTGCCTGATCATCCGGCGGGTGATGGCCTCCATCGCATCGGCAACCAGTCGACGGCCCTCGGCATCCGGATCGGGGGCTTGCGTCTGGCCCGTCGGTTCATCCACGCCCAGAACGTCTTTGGCGAGCTGGATACCACCCGACAATGCGATGTTGACCGACTTCGTATAGGCATCGACCAACATCGCGGCCGTGAAGTTGTCGACATCGTCGGCCTGCGCGACCGTGACCTTCGCGACGGCCCGCGCCTGATCGACGATGCCCTTGGCCGTCGACGTGACACGGGCGGCGATGACGGCTGGGTCTTCCATTTCGGTCTCCTACGGGCCCTTGGTGGCGGGCTTGGGTCGAAAGTTCTCGGTGGCCTTGTCGAAGACCTTGATCGAGAAGTCCTTCACGTCGTTGGCAGCCGTCTGCGACAGTGCTTCGAAGTCGGGAAGGTCGATGCCGTCCTTCCACTTGGCCGCGTAGTCGCCGGCGAAGTCGTACGCCGTATCGAATGCTTCCTTCAAGATCTCCGTCGTGTCCCTGCACATCTCATCGCGTATATCGCCGGGAACGTGGGGCACGATGACCGGCCAGGCGGTGGACACATCCGCCTTCGGTTTCTCCGCGGGATCGGGCGTCGACGCTTCGAACGCCGCGAGGGGCCCTGCGCCTTTGGATCCGCTGTAATGCGCTGCGTTGTGGAACATGTCGGTTGCGTTCGTCGCCCAGCCCATGGTGCTCGCCATCGCAGTCATAGCGGTGGCGCTCATGCCGCTGATCAGTAGTTGCTTGCTGGTCCGTACGTGGACGCCATTGCCGGGATTATTGGGATCCTGGGGTTCTATCCAGAGGTAGCCGTTGTCGACGAGTACCAGGCTGTCGGTGCCGTGTCGATCCGAGTCGAGGTCGTAGTTGAGGAACATGCCCTTTCCCCGTAACCCACTCCAGAACTTCAGTGCGGTACGCAGCCGGTAGCGGTCGCACTGGCCGCTGACCTCCTCGCGGACCCTGGTCCAGCCGGATTCCTTGTCAGCAAGGGGCGTCATGGCACAGAAGAAGTTGGCGTAGTACCTGTCCCAGTTGTCGGGATTGATCGCCGACTTGAGGTCGTTGAACGCAATGTCGTCCCAGTAGGACTCCGTGGTCACGACGGCGCAGTACTCGCCTTTGACCTTTCGCAGCACGGGCTTGATGTCTTGTTTCGCGACGGCCGAACTGATGGTGCCGGAGTACTTGACCATCGCGGTGCGCAGATCGAGCGCAGACCTGACATCGCTGCGAAGTTCACGGCTGATCGTCTCTGCCAGGCTGTTCTCCAACCGGGAGGAGGGGTTGAGGCTCGACCGGGAGGAGTTGTTGAGGCCCTCCGGGCCGGCAGGGGCCGTGGTGAGCGCCGGCCCGAGCAGGCGCGGGGTCTGCTCGTCGTCGCCTTCAAGAAAGTCCGACGTGCGGTCCAGCACATACGCCGCGTCGATGGCTCTGGCCGCCCAGCTCGGAGGCAACGCCTCTCCCTCGAGCAGGTCGTCGCGAATGTCATCGAGCGACGCAGCCGACAATGGCTCGTCGCTGATGCGCTGCTCGGGCCGGTTGAAGTACCGGAGTAACTCCCGGTACAAGCCCCGCTCACCGGCGCTGCCGGTGAGCCCCAGCATTTCTCGAGCAGCCTGCCGGATCCCGTGTGCCTCGCGTGCCCTACCGCTCGCCGACTCGAAGTCGAGCTTCGCGAGCCCGTCGCTGGCGGCACCGTAAAGCGCCAAAACAGACTGACGTGTCGGCATTTCCCCCGCCTCCCACTGATCGCGGACATAGCATACCGTTGGACGCGCTGCTGGCAGGGCCGAATCTTGGGGAGGATTTCGCGTGGTGGATCGGGGTGACGACGGTAGTCTTGCCGACCTGCCTTGGGCGTCGGTCTTCGACCCGGCGGTGAACGCAAAAGCACTGAGTTCGGTGCAGGCCCGTGGTTTCAAGGCTGCGACGGAGGTGGTCAATCGGTTCGTGCAGCTTGCGGATTCCGACATCTTCGGTGCGCAACGCTCACGGGAATCAGCCGATTCATCGGATCCCAACGGGCACAACGACTCTGCGACGCCGAGCGGCGGGCCGGACATCGAACGGTTCTTCGGGCTGTGGCAGGGCATGGTGGGCCAACTGGCCCAGACCCTCGTCGGCGCAGCGTCCACACCCCAATCCGGAACCGGCTCCGCCATGTTCGATTTCGGCAACGCCAGCGCGAGCGGTCACGTCGAGTTGACGACGACGGAGCCGGGCGCGGTGTCCACCGAGGTGTGGCTGCACAACGGCGGCTCGACGGATCTGGGCAAGGTGCGGCTGCGGTGTAGCGATCTGTTGTCTCATGACGGCGCCCTCGTCAAATCGTCCATGGTGCGGTTCGAGCCGGACACCGTCGCGATGGTGGCGCGGTCCTCGCGAGGCGTCACCGTCGAGGTCGACGTTGCCGATGACGTTCGCCCGGGCTGTTATCGCGGGACGCTGCTTGCCGACGGCCACGCCGAGGTATGGCTCCCCGTGGTGCTGACGGTCGAGCCCGCGACTCCATGACCAGCACGGCTGATCGTTCGGAGCTGATCTCGGAGGTCGAGGGCCGATTGCGCGAGGTGGGCAGGGTCGTGCGTCGTTCGATGCTGGACGCGATGCCAGACGGCGAACCCGTGCAGTGGCTCTACGGGCCGATGCGCGAATACCCCTCCCGGCCCGGTAAGGCGCTGCGACCCGCGCTGTGCTTGTCCGCCGGCCGCGCGTTCGGTGCGAAATCAGACGATCTGTTGGGCATTGCCGTCGCAATCGAGTTGCTGCACAACGCGTTTCTGGTCCACGATGACGTAGCCGACGGCAGCGAGATGCGGCGGGGCCGTCCCACGCTCGCTGCCAGCCACGGGATCGCGGCGGCCCTGAACGCCGGCGACGGCTTGGCGATCGTGGCTGGTCAGGTGCTGCGGCGCGCCACCCGGCCGCTGGACCGCGACCTCGCCGACCTGGTGTGGGGCGAATTCGACACCATGGCCATGCGCACCCTCGAAGGGCAAGCGACGGAGGTGGGCTGGCAGCTCGACAACGTCGAGGATCAGCGACCGGAGGACTACCTCGAGCTGATCATGCACAAGACGTGCTGGTACACCACCATTCACCCGTTGCGGGTGGGCGCGATGGTGGGTTCGGGCGGGACGGCCGAGCTCGGTCCGCTGGTGCGGTTTGGCTTTCACTTCGGCGCCGCCTTCCAAATTCGTGACGATCTGCTGAATCTCGTCGGCGACGAGGGCGTCTACGGCAAGGAGATCCTGGGCGATCTGTACGAGGGCAAGCGGACACTCACGCTGGTGCATCTGATGGCGGCCGCCAAGGGGTCTCACCGCGAGTTGGTGAGCGACTACCTGCGTCGCACCAGAGGCGAGCGGACACCCGATCTCGTCCGCACGGTGCGGGCCCTGATGGATGAGTACGGCAGCATCGCCTTCACCAGGGAATTCGCCGAGGGCATCCTGCTGACCGCGGAACAACACTTCGAGGAGGCGTTCGCCGACGCCCAGCCGGGACCGGACCTCGACTTCCTGCGCTCGCTGGTGCCCTACGTGTGGGCGCGGTGGCGCTGAATCGGTGATCGGTCGGTCCGTCGGGCGCGGTTAGGCTCGACGTCGGGGGAAATCATGTCCGACCAACCGAGGACCCGGCTCGCCGCCAGCGGTCACCGCTTCCTGATGCGCCGCATGGAACATGCCTTGGTGCGCAGGAACATTGCGATGCACGACGATCCGCTGCGCGCGCAGTCACTGTCGTTGTTGGCCGGATCAGTCCTCGCGGTGATCGGCGTCGCCGCGTGTGCGATCCTGGCCTTCGCCAGGCCCCAGGGCACGCTCGGAACCGCACCGATCGTGATGGCTCGCGAGTCGGGCGCGCTGTACGTCCGCGTCGACGACACCCTGCACTCCGTCCAGAACTTGGCGTCGGCCCGCTTGATCGCCCGGTCGGCGGCCACCCCGACCTTGGTGGGGGAGGCGGCCATCGCCAAGGCCCGACGAGGGCCCTCGATGGGCATCCCCGGCGCGCCTGCAACGATCGGAGCGCCATTGGCCGCGCCGTCGTGGACGGTCTGCGACACCGACCGCACCGTCGTGCTCGTCGGCGCAGACCCCGCGGCCACCGACCGCCTCGACGGGTCGCGCAGCGTGCTCGCCACCCCGCGGGGCGAAGGCCCGGCGGCGACGTATCTGCTCTACGACGGCCTAGCCGCGCCGAAGTGGACCTGCGCAGCCAGGCGGTGGTGCGCGCCTTGCGTCTGGAAGGCGTTGCACCGAAGCCGGTTTCGCGAGCGCTCCTCGATTCTCTGCCCGAAGTTCCTGCGATCGCGCGCGCCGCCCATCGCCGACGTCGGCGCGCCGGGACCGCCGTCGTTGCCAGGCATTCCGGTCGGGGCCGTCGTGCGGGTGACCCGGGCCGAATCGACCGACCACTACGCCGTTCTCCGCGACGGCGTCCAGCGGATCGGCGAGGTGGCCGCCGACCTCATCAGATTCACCTACCCTGGCGGTTTCGGCGATGTCCCGTCCGTCGCACCGTCGACGATCGCGCGCACCCGGATCGTCCAGGCTCTTTCCGTCGACGACCTTCCGCAACGCGCCCGCCAACCCGTTGGAGCCGACGGTCCGGGTGCGGTCTGCGTGCACTGGCAGTCCGATCAGGCGGGCCGTGCCCACAGCGCGGTGCTGACCGGCGAGATGCCCGTCGCCGGGAGACCGGTTGGCAAACCTCGCGCAGGCCGACGGCGACGGTCCCAACCTCGATGCCGTGGTCGTACCGGCGGGCCGCTCCATCGACGTCCGGGCGTCGGCGATCGCCGGGGACGATCGGCGCGACGGGGCCGCGCTATCTCGTCAACGATCTCGGGGTGCTGTATGGCATTCACGACGACGAGGCCGCGACGCACCTCGGCCTGGCGGGCCCGCCGGCTCCCGCACCGTGGCCCATCCTCGCGGCCCTGCCACGGGGTCCGGAACTGAGCACCGAGGCGGCGCTAGTCGTGCGTGACGGGCCGTCCACGCCGTCGTAGCCGCGCAGCCGAGATCGACGCCAGCGCCGCGCCCGCCACGCATACCGCCGCGCCGCCGAAGGCGACCCGCCGGGACAGCGGATCGGCATTGCGAACCTCCGCCGTCGGGACCGCGGGCCGTGCGGTCGTCGGGACCGAGGGTGGTGCGCCGGGGCCGCCTGTACTGATCGCCGCCAGGACGTCGACCACGCCGTGACCGACTCGAGGATCCCAACCGGCCGTCGGAGCATGGGCGGTGTCCTCGATGCGTTGCATCACCTGCCTCGCCGAGAGCTGCGGTTCGCGTGACCGTATCAGCGCCGCCACCCCGGTGACTACGGGCGCGGCATAGCTGGTGCCCGAAATGGGCTCCGGCTCAGTGGAACCCGGTGGGCTGTCGATCAGACCCTCCCCATCGGGATCCAGCGAGACGACCGCCTCGCCGGGCGCGGCCACGTCGACCCACGGCCCTGCCAGGCTGAACGTCGATGGGCGGCCGTCCAGATCCACCGACCCGACCGTGAGGACGTAGTCGTCGTACCAGGACGGACTGACCACGACCTTCACCGCGTCCCAGTCGGGCAGGCCGGGGCGGGAGGGGTCCGACTGTGGGTTCTGCTCACGGCACTGACCGGATCCACCCACGTTGCCCGCCGCGGCGACGACGACCACGTTCTTGACGTCCACCGCATAGGCGAGCGCCGCGCCGAGGGCTCCGTCACCGATCTCCTCGTCCGCAGATAGGCACGCGACGGAGGAGATGTTGATGACCGTCGCTCCCGCGTCGGCCGCCGTGCGAACGGCCATCGCCAGCGTCTCGACGTCACCGACTCCCGAGCCGGTGGAGTCGGCCGACCGCCGAAACCTGTTGCTCGACTGCCTGATGCCCATGATGGCGGCATCGGGTGCGAGCCCGCCGAACGCGTCGTCCTCTGCGGCACCGATGATTCCGGCGACGACGGTGCCGTGGCCGTCGCAGTCCTGCGTACCGTCCCCGGTCGACACATAGTCCCCGCCGGGCAACAAATGTGGCAGCAGCCGATGCCGAGACACGCCCGTGTCGATCACCGCAACGGTCTGACCGGACCCACGCGACAGCCGCCAGACCGCTTGCAGATCAACGTTACTCAACTGGCGTCGTTCGTGGGTGTCTTCGGCCGTGAGTGCCGACGGGCACGGCTCGCTCTGCACGGTGGCTTCGCGGGGTGCCGGCGACGCCGGTGGGGGCAACAGTGTGTCGTCGACCGACGGCGGCATCACCGCGCCCGCCGGTGGGGACGTCAGCCCCGCCACCCAGACGAGCGCCACGGCTGTTGCGAGGCGCAGCGCAGAAGTCGTCGAGGTCATGACAGAGGCGTTCCGCGCACCATCGCGTACGCGCCGCCGACGTAGCAGGCCAGCGGGATGACGGCGACCAGTGCCGCGTACTCGAGGACCTCCAACGCGCGCACGCCACCACTGCTGAGCCGGGGCGGGCGGACGAGCCCGAAGCCGATCGCGAGAACCGTCGCACTCACCCAGCTCACCTGGTCGGGCATCCTCGCCACGACGATGGTGAATGCCGCTAGGGCACTGACCATCCCGCCGACGACGAGCGCCCACCGGCGGGTTGCGTCGACGTGAGTCCGAATCCGCAGCAACAATGCAACTGCGAGCACCGCAGCGAAGCCGAACCCTGCCGTGGTGGGTACGTCGTGTCGAAGGCATCCCACCGCGACGAGCACCGTACCGAGTGCGGCGCCACCGCTGCACCCCTGGATCAGGCCCGTCAACACCGCGTGGGCGCGGATCGAGCGTTGGTCATACTCGTCGGCGTCGCGATCAGCGGCGAGGCCCGACAACACGATGGCCGCCCGGCCGGACATCGTCAGCAGCCCGAGAGCGCTGACGGTCAGCACGGTGCCGACCACCGCGACGCGCACGGCGGCGAGCACCGGAGGTATGACAGCGATGGCGATGAGCGACGAGAAGCATGCCGCCGCAATCGGAGTCGGCGACGAATCATCGGTCCACCGCAGCATCAGCGCGGAGACGGACGTCGCGGCCACCGCAGCCAGGAAGACGTTCGCAGCACCGGGACCCGAGGGCACCGCCAGGAAACCCGTCGCGGCGGCCAGCGACGCAGTGGCGACAGCCGCTGCCGTGCTCGGGACGGTGATGGCCAGGGCCGCGCCGACGCACGTGGCGATCGCGGCGACGAGCAGGTGGATGCCCGAATGTCCGGTGACGCTGGTGCACAGCGCTACGGAGCCGACGACGGTTGTCCACGCGGAGACCAGCTCGAACGGGAACGGCCGCCCTCCCGCTGTTGTTGCCCCGGCGCCTGCCACTGTTCGGCACGGATCCCACCGGGTCAGCCCGAGAGGCGCCGCGTCGGATGCGGCCAGGACCAGTACGTCTCCGTCATGAACCCCGTTCTCCGCCAGCGTGATCGACTCGTCGAGCGATGAACCGCACATGCGGTCCAGTCGCCAGCCTCGCGGCCACTCATCTGACGTCTGGCCGGCCAGCTCGACGATGTCCGGCAGCAGCGCGGCCAGCGGCGTGCCGGACGGCAGCGCCACGTCGACCATGACCTGTCGGTCGTCGTGTTCGATCTGAATGGATAGTCGACACACCGACATCCGCATCACCCCCGATAGATGCCCTGCACCGTCACCGTAACCGAGAGTTGGGGTGGGTCGGCGCGGCAAAAACTTCACGCTCCGATGGAACGGAATCGGTTCCTGGTGCGTCCATTCAGGGATGGACTTCGTGTGCGCTCCGCGTCTGCCCGCGCCGTTGGTCGACGACGGCGACATCGCCGTGCAGCCCCCACCCGAGGTGCCGCGGGCGGCGCCGGCCAACCCGCTGAGGTGGTTGCTGCCGGTGGCGATGCTGGTTGCGGCGTCGGGAATGGCGTTGCTGTACTTCACCTCCGGCGCGAACCGCAGCCCGATGTTCCTGTTCTTTCCCGTCATGATGCTGGTCTCGGTGCTCGGCTCGCTGGCCTACGGGTCGCGCGGCAACCGCAGGACCGGGGAGCTCGATCAGGATCGACGCGAGTACCTGCGCTACCTCGACGCGCTGGACGACGCTGCGGTCGAGACCGCGGAGGCCCAACACCGGGCATTGCACTGGCGGCACCCCGCTCCGGCATCGTTGTGGACGCTGGTCGGCGGAAGACGGATGTGGGAACGGCGACCCGACGACGCCGACTTCTGTCGTGTTCGCGTCGGGCTCGGCGCGCTCGCCTTGTCCACCAGGCTGACGGCACCCGAGTCGAAGCCCTTGGACTCCGTCGATCCGGTGGCGACGGACGCGGTGCGTCGCCTGCTCGCGTCGCGGTCGACGGTGCCGAATCTGCCGGTCGCCATCGACGTGCGCGCGCATCCGTCGATCGCGCTGGATGGCGACATCGCCGCGGCGCGTGGCCTGGCCAGGGCCGTGATCTGCCAGTTGGCCGTGTGGCACGCGCCCGAATTCGTGAAGATCGTCGCCGTCGTCGGTGACTCCGCGGCACCGCACTGGGACTGGCTGAAATGGCTGCCCCACCACCAAGACTCGCGCGCCTCCGACGGTGCCGGAGTGGGTAGGATGACCCATCGGAGCCTGCCCGAGGTCGAAGTCGCCGACGGCGCGCACGTGGTGGTCCTGGTCGACGGAGGAGATGCGTCTCCCGAGACGCCTGGAGTCACCGTGATCACGATCGGCAGTGCCGACGGCGCGGCGGACGTAGCGCCGGAACATCCCGACCACCTGACGCTGGCCGGCGCGGTCGCATGCGCTCGCCGGCTGGCGCCCTTTCGCGTCGCGGCGTCGGCACCCGATGGACGGCCCGCGGGCCACGATGGTTGGGCGGCGCTGAACGGCCTTGGCGACGTGAGTCGCAGCCAGTCGGCGACGTGGTGGCGGCCCCGGGCCAGCTGTCGACGCCTACGCGTGGCGATCGGCACGTCCGACGACGGCCAACCCGTCGAGCTGGACATCAAGGAGGCCGCCCAGCACGGCATGGGCCCGCACGGGTTGTGCGTGGGGGCTACGGGCTCAGGCAAGTCCGAGTTCCTGCGTACGTTGGCCCTCGGGCTCGTCGCCACCCATCCACCCGAGGCGTTGAACCTGGTGCTGGTCGACTTCAAGGGCGGCGCAACATTTCTCGGGTTCGAGAGGTTGCGGCACGTGGCGGCCGTCATCACCAACCTGTCGGAGGAGGCGCACCTGGTGGCGCGGATGAGGGACGCCCTCGCCGGTGAGATGACGCGCAGGCAGCAGGCGCTGCGTGCGGCCGGAAACTTCGCGAACCTGACCGACTACGAGGCCGCGCGGACGGCGGGCGCCGAGCTGGCCCCGCTGCCCGTGCTGTTCATCGTGGTGGACGAGTTCTCCGAACTGCTCAGCCAGCAGCCCGACTTCGCCGACCTGTTCACTGCAATCGGCAGAGTCGGACGCTCGCTCGGAATGCATCTGCTGCTGGCCAGTCAACGACTCGACGAAGGTCGCCTGCGCGGGCTGGAGAACCACCTGTCGTACCGGATCTGCCTGAAGACCTTCTCCGCTTCTGAATCTCGCGCGGTCCTGGGCACGTCCGATGCCTACGACCTGCCGAATGCTCCCGGGGCGGCGTATCTCAAGACCGCCGATGGTCGACTCGTGCGGTTCCGCACGGCTTACGTGTCCGGGCCCGTCAACAATCCATCCCTGGCGCGGGACGACCAACGAGCCGTCACGCCAACGTTGTTCACCGCAGTCCCGGTTCCACGCGCTCCTGGCCGCGTGCGATCCGCGCGGCCCGCCTCGACGCCATCGATTCTCGACGCCGTGCTCGACGGGCTTGCCGACCAGGGCACACCTGCGCACCGAGTATGGTCGCCGCCGCTCGCCGAATCGCCTGCCCTGGACGCCGTGGTCGCATCGGTGGGGCAGCTTCCACCGCTGATGCTGCCGATCGGGCTGGTGGACAATCCCTTCGCGCAGCGGCGCGACGCGCTGCTCGCCGACACCCGGGGAGCCGGTGGCCACGTAGCGGTCGTCGGCGGCCCGCGATCGGGCAAGTCCATCGCACTGGGCACGCTGGTGTTGGCGCTCGCGGCGACGCAATCGCCGTCACGCGTGCAGGTCTACGGCCTCGACTTCGGCGGTGGGGTGCTCGCCGCGATGCAGGCGCTTCCTCACGTCGGCGCGGTTGCTGGGCGTTTCGAGACCGCGCTGGTCCGCCGCATCGTCGGCCAGGTGCACGGCCTCGTCCAAGCACGGGAGGCCCGGTTGCGCCGCGACGGAGCGGACGCCGGCTTCGACGACGGCTACGGTGACGTCTTCCTCGTCATCGACGGCCTGGCCGCGGTCCGGCAGGACTTCGACGGGCTCGAGGAAACCATCACCGCCCTGGCCGCCAGGGGATTGGCCGTCGGGGTCCACGTGGTGGTCTCCGCATCCCGTTGGGTCGAGATCCGTCCAGCCCTCAAGGACCAGCTGGGCACCAGAATCGAACTGCGCCTTGGTGACCCGGCAGACTCGGAGATGGACCGCCGGCGGGCGCGTCTCCTCGGAGACAGACCACCGGGCCGAGGACTCACGCGCGACGGCCTGGAGACGGTGATCGCCCTCCCTCGGCTGGACGGCCGTCCTTCCAACATTGGGCTGGATGCCGCGCTGCGGGACGCCGCCGAAAACCTGCGCAACCGCCATCCGGGCGAAGCGGCGCCACCCGTCGAGCTACTCCCGACGAAGGTGCGTCGCGAAGCGGTGGCCGCCGCAGCTACCGATGTTCGGCCGTCCACCACCGTGTTGCTGGGCCTCGCCGAGGACGACCTGCGTCCGGTCGCGCTCGACTTCGGCGCCCAGTCCCACCTCATCGTGTTCGGCGAGACGGAGTGCGGAAAGACGACCGCGTTGCGCACCCTGTGCGCGGAGATCGTCGGGAACAGCGACGCGGATTGTGCGCAGATCCTCGTCGTCGATCCTCGCCGGTCGCTCCTGGGCGTCGTCGAATCGGATCACCTCGCGGGTTACGCGATGTCCGCCGCCGCGGCCGAGACGCACGTGGCCGCCTTCGTCGGGACATTGCAGGCACGCATGCCAGGACCTGAGGTCAGCCAGCGGCAATTGCGCGACCGGTCGTGGTGGTCGGGTCCCGAGATGTACGTCGTCGTGGACGATTACGACCTGGTGGCCGAGTCCGCAGCCAATCCCCTCACCGGGCTGATCGATCTGCTGCCGCATGCCCGCGACCTCGGCCTGCACGTCGTGGTGGCGCGTCGGTCGGGCGGTGCCGCCCGCGCGATGTTCGATCCGCTGCTGGCCCGGTTGCGTGACCTCGGCTGCATGGGGCTGACGATGAGCGCCGGACCGGATGACGGCGTCCTGCTCGGCGCGGTACGCCCGACGGCGCAGCCACCCGGGCGCGGCACGCTGACGCGGCGCGGGCAGCCGAACCGGGTGATCCAGGTGTCGTGGACCGACCCGCCATGACCAGTCCCGACGCGCTGCTGGTCGTCGGACCGGCCGAGATCGTCGGTGGACGTGCGGTCGGCACCGAACTCGCCACGGCGGCCTTCGAATTCATCGACGACGCGCTGGCCCTCGTCGATGAACGTGTCCTGCCGATCGACGCGGCGTGGCGCGAGGTGATGGCAGCCGCGGTACAGCCGGGCACTCGCACCGTGGTGCTCGTCTGCCCGTCGTGGTGGCAGACGCCGCGAATCGCTTTGGTTCGTGACGCCGCCCGTCACGTCACCACGAACGTCGTCGTGTTGCGGCGCTCTGAACTGCTGCGCAGCGACCAGCATCCGGTAATCGTCGAAATCGCCGAGGATTTCGTGATCGTGCATGCTCCGGACGGGGAGCCGGCCGTCGTGCCCCGGGTAGGTGACCACCGCGCAATCGTCGACGCCATCGTCGCCGCCACGGCCCCTTGGGACGACGTTCGGATCGACGTGCCGGGCGGCGTCACCGCAGCGAGAAGCCTCGGCGAGGACGTCGCGCACCACGTTCGGCTACGCGGCGGCGCGGTGTCTCTTGCCGACGATCAACGCGTCTTGCGCGCGGCCGAGATCGCGCGAACGCCAACCCGAGTCTCCCGGCGGCGTGTCGCCGCGGTCGGGTGCACGGGTCTGGTGGTGGCGCTGGTCGGCGCCGCGGCGGGGTACGGCACGGACGAGCCCGCGACGCCCGCCTCGACGTGGTTGGTCGAGGCGCGCGTCACAGTCGAGGTGCCCGCCGGGTGGCCCACCGAGCGCGTTGTCTCGGGACCCGGTTCGGCTCGGGTGCAGGCGAATTCGCCGTCGGAACCCCGCGCGGCGATTCTGCTCACCCAGTCGGCCGGGCAGGAGTCGCTGACGGCAGCCGCCGAGGTGCTGCGACGCGCGCTCGACGAGCAGCCCGACGGGGTGTTCGTGGACTTCACCGCGACAGGTCCGGCGAGCGGACAGAACCGTCATCGGTTACCGCGAGATCCGCCGGGAACGTCACGTCGAGTGGTCCGTGATGCTCGACCGTGGCGTGCGGATCGCCATCGGGTGCCAACACGCCCCGGATCGCCCGATCCCGCAGCCTGCGTGCGAACAAGCGATTCGATCGGCAAGGGCGCTGCCGTGAACGAATCGCACCGTCGAGGGAACCGAATCGCGACCCGGTGCGTCCAATTGTCATGTCCCGCTTCACAGAACAGAAAGGGCCGCGATGACGAGTCCATTGAACGCCGACTTCGAGCTCATGACCGCCGTCGCGGGCCGCATCGACGCCCGCAACGAGGAGATCCGCGGCATGCTGCGCTCCTTCATCGGTGAGATGACGAGTGTGCCCGCGTCGGTTTGGGGAGGTGTGGCGGCGGCGCGCTTCCGCGACGTCGTCGACCGGTGGAATGCGGAGTCGGTGAAACTGCACGCCGCCCTGCAGCGGATCGCCGAGACCATCACCCTCAACGAGCGAACGCTGCACGAGGCCACCGAGAGCCACTCGCATCAAATCGCCGCCACCGCCCAGTCCCTGTAATCGCCAACCCGAATGGAGTTCCCATGGATCCGGTTCTGTCGTATGACTTCAACGAGATCGAGCACACCGTGCGCCAGCAGATCCACGCGACGTCGGCCCGGTTCAACGCTGCGCTGGACGACCTGCGGGCCCAGATCGCGCCGCTGATGGCGGTGTGGACCCGGGAGGCGGCCGAGGCGTACCGCGTCGAACAGGCGCGGTGGGATCAGTCGGCCGCGGCGCTGAACGAGATCCTGGTCAGCCTCGGCAATGCGGTGCGCGACGGATCCGACGACGTCGCGGACACCGACCGGCGCGCGGCCGCGGCGTGGGGCTTCTAGGCCCGCCCACCAAGACCCTGTGCGGTTCCCGCTGGGAGGAGAGCTCAGCGGGACCGCACAGTCATGGGTCGACGCGTAGCAGGACACTTTGGCCCTCGACGGACGCGATGGGACTAGGGTCGACGCCAACGCGGCGCAGCCAGCGGCTATCGGCTGCGCGCGAGGAGCGTGATCACGATGGGTATGTCGAATACCTCCGGCGGACGGGCGATGGCCCCGCCCGCATCGGCCGTGCGCGCTGTCCACGAGCTATTCGTCGCGGGTGAAGTCGACGCCAGCTATCTCGACTCGGCACTGCGCACCGTCGTCGCCGACAGTTGGCGCCGCAGTCTCGCGACGGGGGTGGATCCGGATCGGGGCGGGGTAGAGGTCGCCAGCGCTGCGCTCACGCTCGAGCAACTGCGGGCCGCGCATCCGCTGGCGCCGGCGCTTCCCGTCATCCGCCGACTGCTCGTCGAGGATGCGTCCGAGGCCGGTGTGGTGGTGGCGGTCACCGCCGCCGACGGGACGCTGCTGTGGGTGGAGGGTGACCCAGCCGCCTGCCGCAAGGCCGAGGCGATGAACTTCGTGCCCGGCGCCGACTGGAGCGAGCGCAGCGCGGGCACCAACGCCCCCGGCACCGCGCTGGCGCTGGACCGCGAACTGCAGATCCACGGCTCAGAGCACTTCTCCCGCATCGTGCAGCCATGGAGTTGCACGGCCGTCCCCGTGCACGACCCCGTCACCGGGGTTCTGCTGGGCGCCATCGACCTGACCGGCGGTGTCGAGGTCGCGTCACCGCAGACCCTTGCGCTGGTGCGGGCCACCGCGGTCGCCGTCGAAAACCACCTGGCCCTGGTGCGCCTGACGCATACCGACCGGGCCGGCGACTGCCGCGGCACGGCTGTCGGTGCTCGGCGCGAACCGCCCGCGCTGGACGGTCAGCGACGGGGCGCCGCGAACCAGCCACGCTGACCGGCAGGCACGCCGACATCCTGGTGCTGCTCAGCCGCCATCCCGAGGGCCTGAGTGCCGACCACCTCGCGATGCTGCTCGACGACAACGACCTCGACGCCGTCACCATCCGCGCCGAGATGTCCAGGCTGCGCAGGGTGATCGGGACGCATTACGTCGGGTCGCGGCCGTATCGGCTGCTCGCCCCGGTCGACCACCGACCTGGGCGATGTGTTCGACGCACTGCAACGCGGGGACGTGGACGCAGCGCTCGACCGGCTACCCCGGTGCCGTTGCTGCCGCAGTCGGTGTCGCCGGCGATCGCCAGGTTCCGCACCGAGCTCGGCGACCAGCCTGCGCAGCGCGGTCCTGTCCAGCGGACGCCTGCGATCCGCTGCGCCGGTGGCTGGCCCTGCCGGAGGGCCGCGACGACCGCGACGGCTGGGAGCTGCTGCACGGTCACCCGGCCGCGGACGCCGGCGCCCGCGCCCAGGCCCGCGGTCACCTGGCCGGACTGGACTCCGATTCGCCTGAAGCCGGCTCGAACTGCCGATTGCAACCGTGCTGCAACCCCCTGCCGCCTAGCGTTAGTGACGACCGACACACATCCCCGTCCGAAGGCAGGAGAGAACGCCATGACTGTTTACGCACGCCCGGGCGCCGAGGGATCGCTGATGTCCTTCGAGCCCCGATACGAGAACTACATCGGCGGCGAGTGGGTGCCGCCCGCCGAGGGCCGCTACTTCGAGAACCCGACGCCGATAACCGGCCAGACGTTCTGCGAGGTCGCCCGATCGACGAGGCCGACATCGAGAAGGCCCTCGACGCCGCGCACGCCGCGGCGCCCGCCTGGGGCAAGACGTCGGCCGCCGAGCGCGCGGTGATCCTCAACAAGATCGCCGACCGCATCGAGGAGAACCTCGAGTCGATCGCGCTGGCCGAGTCGTGGGACAACGGCAAGCCGATCCGCGAGACGCTGAACGCCGACATCCCGTTGGCCGTCGACCACTTCCGGTACTTCGCCGGCTGCATTCGCGCACAGGAGGGCTCGCTGTCCCAGATCGACGACGACACCGTCGCCTACCACTTCCACGAGCCGCTGGGCGTTGTCGGACAGATCATCCCGTGGAACTTCCCGATCCTGATGGCCGTCTGGAAGTTGGCTCCGGCGCTGGCCGCGGGCAACGCCGTCGTGCTCAAGCCCGCCGAGCAGACCCCGGCGTCGATCCTGTACCTGTTCTCGCTCATCGGGGACCTGCTGCCCGCCGGTGTGGTCAACATCGTCAACGGGTTCGGCGTGGAGGCGGGCAAGCCGCTGGCGTCGAGCAACCGGATCGCCAAGATCGCGTTCACCGGAGAGACCACCACCGGCCGGCTGATCATGCAGTACGCGTCGCAGAACCTGATCCCGGTCACGCTGGAGCTGGGCGGCAAGAGCCCGAACATCTTCTTCTCCGATGTGCTGGCCGCGGCCGACGACTACCAGGACAAGGCGCTGGAGGGCTTCACGATGTTCGCCCTCAACCAGGGCGAGGTGTGCACCTGCCCGTCGCGGTCGCCTGATCCAGGCCGACATCTACGACGAGTTCCTCGAACTGGCCGCCATCCGCACCAAGGCCGTGCGTCAAGGCGACCCGCTGGACACCGAGACCATGATCGGCGCCCAGGCGTCCAACGATCAGCTCGAGAAGATCCTGTCCTACATCGAGATCGGCAAGTCCGAAGGCGCCAAGGTGCTCACCGGCGGTGAACGCGCCGAGCTCGGCGGCGACCTCAGCGGCGGCTACTACGTCGCGCCGACGATCTTCACCGGCAACAACAAGATGCGGGTCTTCCAGGAGGAGATCTTCGGGCCGGTGGTGGCGGTGACGTCGTTCACCGACTACGACGACGCCATCTCGATCGCCAACGACACGCTCTACGGGCTCGGCGCGGGCGTGTGGTCCCGCGACGGCAACACCGCCTACCGGGCGGGTCGCGACATCAAGGCCGGCCGGGTGTGGACCAACTGCTACCACGCCTACCCCGCGCACGCCGCGTTCGGTGGGTACAAGCAGTCCGGCATCGGCCGCGAGAACCACAAGATGATGCTCGACCACTACCAGCAGACCAAGAACCTGTTGGTGTCGTACGGCAACAAGGCCCAGGGCTTCTTCTAACCGATCGGCGCGGCTGACGTCCGATCCGTAAGGGCGTCAGCCGTTCCGGTTGGCCAACGGCTCGCGAACGGCGTGCAGATAGGCCCAGTGCTCGGCCACGCGGCGGCGCTCATTGCGGTAGTGCGTGGACAACCACGCCGCCTTGTAGACGTCGCCGAACCGTTCGGCCGCTGCGGCGCGGTGTCGCTCCCTGGCGTCGAGGAAGCTCAGCCGCAGCGTGAAGAACGGGCCGAGCAGATGCCGCAGCAGCCAGTCGTAGGCGACCGCCGCATGTCCCCGATAGTCGACATCCGCCACCCAACGCCCCGCGCGACGCGCCTCGTGCCGCCAGTCGAAGTGAGCGTGCGCGGTGGCGACGACCGCATTCACCGCGTCGAGCGTCGTCATGGTGCCGTGGTGGGCATCCCGGACGTCGGCCGCGCGCTCGAACACGGCGTCGACGGTCAACGGCGGTGCCTTGGCCACCAGCTCGGTGCGCGGGCGGACCAAACCGTCGGGAGCGCCGAA
This sequence comes from uncultured Actinomycetota bacterium, assembly GCA_963849055.1. Taxonomy (GTDB): domain Bacteria; phylum Actinomycetota; class Actinomycetes; order Mycobacteriales; family Mycobacteriaceae; genus Mycobacterium. The sequence continues at coordinate 1,059,031 of CAWKFI010000002.1, read as the reverse complement.
GTGATCGAACAAATCGCGCGCCAGACGATCGTTGCGCCCGAAGTTCAGCAGCGCCCGTTCGAACCACAGCGCCAACGTCGCTAGCGCGCCCAGCGCAATGAGCAGGACGAGCAGCGACGCGTCGCCCCACCACAGCAGGTAGTACGCGACCAGGGCCGCGGCGGCTGCCGCGCCGATCAGTCCGAGGTAGACGATCTCGCGGGCCCGCTGCGGGTACTGCGCCAGATACGCGACGTGCAGGGTCTGCCGCTCGACGTCGTCGCTGATCAGCGACCCGCCGGGGACGCCGGCGGGCAGTTTCTCGGTGAGCAACAACATCCGATAGAGGCGCTTCTGCACGCGTGATGGAGACGCGAGACTGGCGTGGCTGGTGAGGATGGTGATGACGGCGGGCAGCGCGGCCACGGCGGGCGCGCACAACAGAATGGCGTCGATCAGCATCGGGGCTGAATTCTATGGGCAGGGGACCGCTCGACCGGTGATCTCGATGAGCGTTTTGACCTGCAATGACGCACCCGGGTAAGCTGCCTCGTTGGCGTGTGGCACGCCGGGACCTCGGGTCACTGTCGGTCGCCGAGAACCGTCCCCAGCCACTAGACGCCAGACCGGCACCCGGGTCACACCGGGAATCACCCGAGAAAAGGATAGGTAAGCACTGTGCCTACGTACACGCCGAAGGCCGGTGACACCACGCGTTCGTGGTACGTCATCGATGCCACGGACGTCGTGCTCGGCCGGCTCGCCGTCGAAGCAGCCAAGCTGCTCCGCGGCAAGCACAAGCCGACGTTCGCGCCCAATGTCGATGGTGGCGACTTCGTCATCGTCATCAACGCCGAGAAGATCGCCGTCAGCGGCGACAAGCTCAAGAACAAGATGGCTTACCGCCACTCGGGTTTCCCCGGTGGCCTGCGCGCCCGTTCGCTCGGTGACGAGCTGGAGAAGCACGCCGACCGTGTCGTCGAGAAGGCGATCGTCGGGATGCTGCCGCACAACAAGCTCAGCCGACAGGTTCAGAAGAAGCTCAAGGTCTACGTGGGACCCGAGCATCCGCACACCGCGCAGCAGCCGGTTCCGTACGAAATCAAGCAGGTGGCCCAGTGACCGATTCGACTGACGTGACCGAAGTGACCGAGGCGCCTGAAGTGGCCGACGTGGCCGAGGTGGCCGAGACCACTCACGTGTCCGAGACCGCGCCGGTGGAGGAGTCCGCTCCTCCCCGCGAGCCCCTCGTGATCGACCGCCCCATCCAGACCGTCGGCCGTCGCAAGGAGGCCGTGGTGCGGGTGCGCCTGACGCCCGGCACCGGCAAGTTCATTCTGGACGGCCGCTCGCTGGAGGCCTACTTCCCGAACAAGGTGCACCAGCAGCTGATCAAGGCCCCGCTGGTGACCGTGGATCGACTGGACACGGTCGACATCTTCGCCCACCTCGACGGCGGCGGCCCGTCCGGTCAGGCCGGCGCGCTGCGCCTGGCCATCGCCCGGGCGCTGATCATCGTGCAGCCCGAGGATCGTCCGGCGCTGAAGAAGGCCGGCTTCCTCGACGCGTGACCCGCGTGCCATCGAGCGCAAGAAGTACGGCCTCAAGAAGGCCCGTAAGGCGCCTCAGTACAGCAAGCGCTGATCTGCATTTCGCTGTGACCGCAAGCGTGCGCGTCGTGTTTCACTCGACGCGCACGCTTTCGGCGTATTGAGGAGGGTGTTGCGCATGGGTCGACTGTTCGGCACCGACGGGGTACGCGGCGTCGCCAATCGCGATCTGACCGCCGAGCTGGCGCTGGCCCTCGGGTCGGCGGCCGCCCGCCTGGGCAGGTCCGGGCGGTCTCGTCGGCTGGCCGTCGTCGGACGGGACCCGCGCGCCAGCGGCGAGATGCTCGAGGCCGCCGTCATCGCGGGACTGACCAGCGAAGGCGTCGACGCGATGCGGGTCGGCGTGCTGCCGACCCCCGCGGTCGCCCACCTGACCGGCGCCTATGACGCCGAATTCGGCGTGATGATCTCCGCATCGCACAACCCGATGCCCGACAACGGCATCAAGATCTTCGGCGCGGGTGGACACAAGCTCGACGACGCCACCGAGGACCGCATCGAAGAACTGGTCGCCGCCGGACCCGGGGCCCGGCCCGTCGGCTCGGGAATCGGCCGTGTCGTCGACGCCGAGGACGCCCTCGACCGCTATCTGCGCCACGTCGGGAAGGCCATCAGCACGCCGGCCGATGGGCTGACCGTCGTCGTCGACTGCGCACACGGTGCCGCGTCGACGGCCGCGCCGCAGGCCTACCGGGCCGCGGGTGCCAACGTCATCACCATCAACGCCGATCCCAACGGACTGAACATCAACGACGGCTGCGGCTCCACGCACATGGGCGAGCTGCAGCAGGCCGTGCGCAGTCACGGAGCCCATCTGGGTCTGGCACACGACGGCGACGCCGACCGCTGCCTCGCCGTCGACGCCGATGGCCGGGTGATCGACGGGGACGCGATCATGGTCGTGCTCGCGCTGGCCATGCGCGACGCGGGCGAACTCGCGTCGAACACCCTGGTGACGACCGTGATGAGCAACCTGGGGCTGCATCTGGCCATGCGGGCGGCGGGCATCGAGGTCCGCACCACCAGCGTGGGCGACCGCTACGTCCTCGAGGAACTGCGCGCCGGCGAATACTCGCTGGGCGGCGAACAATCCGGTCACATCGTGATGCCGTCGATGGGCACCACCGGCGACGGCATCGTCACCGGGCTGCGGCTGATGTCGCGGATGGCGGAGACCCGCATGTCGTTGGCCGAGCTCGCCGCGCCGATGCACACCCTGCCCCAGGTGCTGATCAACGTCGCGGTCGCCGACAAGGCGACCGTCGCCGACGCGCCGTCCGTCCGCACGGCGGTGGCCGAGGCCGAGGCCGAGCTGGGCGATACCGGTCGAATCCTGTTGCGGCCGTCCGGAACCGAGCAGGTGGTGCGCGTGATGGTGGAAGCGGCCGACGAGGACACCGCCCGCATTCTCGCGGCACGCGTCGCGGAGTCGGTCAGCGAACAGCGCTGACGCGGGAACCAAACGGACCCGCGCCGCGTCCTAACTCGACATGGGAGCAAGTGACGCCGCGCGCGTCGATGTCACGGCGCTGCTCGACGTCGCCCGCGGGTACGACGCTCTGGCCGACGCCATCGAAGACGCCGTGCGGACGCACCTCGCACGATCGTCGTTCGACGGTGCCGTCGCCGGCCGGTCGTACACCGCGCAGGGCAACGCCGTTCGGCACGCCGTGGAGCAGATCGGCGACGGGATGCGGCTCTGGTCGCGGGCGAGCGCCGAGATCGCTTCCGCGCTGCGGGCATCCGCCGACCGATACGTCGAAGCCGATGCGCGCGCCGCGCGGCGGGTGAGCTAGCCGTGCCCGACGGATGGGACGTCACCGCCCGGTTGGCCGCCGGGGCGCCCGCGGTGGAGCACACCGCCGCCTACGTGTCGGCGTGCCGCCAACTCGGCTACCAGCATCCGGATCTCACCGTGCACGCCGCCCAGATACACGACTGGTACGGCCAGGACGACGGCCTCGATCTGCGGGCGTTGGATGCCGACCGCGCCGCGTTGTCGGCGGTGGCCGCGGTGGCCGACGACGCGTTGCGGCGGCACGGCGATCTGACGGTGCGGCTGGCAGGCGTCTGGTCCGGTGGGGGCTCGGCCTCGGCAGGCGAATTCCTCCGGCGACACGGCGAATCCGCTGACGCCGTGCGAGTCGGGCTGCATCGCGCCGCCGATGCCGTAGCCGCGTTGCGCGACGAGCTGTGGCGCGCCGTCGACACCAAGGTCGACGCCGTGCAGGACATCGACGACCGAAGCGTGGCGCAGCGTGCCGAGTGGCTCGCGGCAGCGCAGACCGTGACGACCGGCGCCGGTGACCGCGCGGCGGCCAGTGAGCTCGTCGACCAGCAAGTCAAACCGTTCGTGGACAACGACATTCGTTCTGACTGGGTGGCCGCGATGCGCCAGGCCGTCGCGTCCGTCACGGCGGCCTACGACGCGGCGATCGCCAAGCTCGACACAGCCCCCGCCACCTTCGACGTGCCGGGGGAGTTGGGGCCGAGGTGGGCTGAGCCCTTCGCGACGGGGACCGCCGCACCTGCACGCCGCGACGCGCCACCGCGCTGCCCGCCGCGACGATGCCGGCGGCCGCGCCCAGCTGGCAGCCCGCCGCCCTCGGTCCGTCGCCTGACGGAGCACCGAGTGCGCCTGCTGCGTCCCCGGCACCGCCGGTCGAGCCGTCGCCCGCCGCACCGGCACCGTCGACGGCTACCCAGTCACCGATGCCGTCCCTCGGCGACCTGGGCGGAGGCGGCATGCCTTCGCTCGGAACGCCGGGCTTCGGGCAGCAGCTCGCCGACTTGATCGGTGGGCTGGTCGGATCGTCGGACGGCGTGACTGCCCGACGAGCCGGAGATCGATCAGCCAGACGACATTGAGGACGAACCCGACGACGATCTTGACGACGAGGCCGAGGAGAGCGACGAGAGCGAGGAAGAAACCGAACCCGCCGACGCCGCAGCGGAATCCGACGACGAACCGACCGACGAGGAACCGATTCCACCGGACGAATCGGCCGCCGACCCCGAACCGCCGCCGGCTGAGACACCGGTGGCCCCGCCACCGCCGGAGGCACCACCGATTCCGCCGGCCGTTCCCGAGGCTCTGCCCCAGGAGAAGACACCGTGTGAGATCGCCGCGGATGAGCTGCCGCAGGTGGGCGAGTGAGTCAGATCGTTTCGTCGCGGCACGCCAAGGCGGCGGCGATGAATTCGTCGCGACCCGGATTCGCCGTTGTCGCGTCCCAGATCAGCGTGACCCGGCTCGGCTCGATGTCGTCGATCGGAATCACGCGGACGTCGGGCCGGCGGTAGAAGGCGGTGGTCGAGCGGGGGAGAATGACGAAGCCGTCCTGTGCGGCAACGCGTTCCAACTTCTCCTCCACGGTCGACGCCATCTTGCGCGTGGCGGCTCGACGTTGCTCAGGGGTCGCGATCGCGTACCAGTCCGGCACGGTGTTGGGATCCTGCAGCAGGGTGCGCGAGGCGAGGTCGGCGAGTCGCACCGATGACTGCGATGCGAGTGGGTCGCCGCTGGGCAGTAGGGCGACCCGCGGTTCCTCGAGCAGCGCCGCGGTGCCCAGCCCGTGGTGGTCGATCGGCTCGCGGGCGTACACCACGTCGACGTCGCCGCGCATGACGACGTCGACCTGATCAGCCCAGCCCACCTGGGTCACTCGGGCCCGGCACGACGATTGCGCGGCTTCGAACTTGCGCACCGCCGCCGTTGCCAGCAGTCCCGGCATGACGCCGACGGTCACCGTCACGGTCGGTGCGGCCGCCCGAATGAGCCTCTCCTGCAGAGCTTTCGACTCATGCAACATGAATCGCGCATCGTCGAGGAGCTGCGTACCGGCAGGGGTCAGCTCGGTGCCCCGGGAATCGCGGACGAACAGCTGAACGCCGAGTTCATCCTCGAACGACCGGATCTGGCGGGACAGCACCGGCTGCGCGATGTGCAGCCGCTGAGCCGCCCGGCCGAAGTTCAACTCCTCGGCCACCGCGACGAAGTACCTCAGCTTGCGCATGTCGAGGTCCACCGTGCCCATACCTCCACGGTATCGCGCCGCGACCGAGAAAGTCTTGGACGGTGTGCGGCCGACGGCGGACCGTGGAGGCATGAGCCTGAAGAACACCCGCGTCCTCGTCATCGGCGGCACCTCCGGCATTGGCCTGGGTGTCGCGACCGCCGTCGCCGAGCGTGGCGCCACTCCCATCGTGGCGTCGCGCCGGCAGTCAAGCGTGGACGGTGCGCTTGCGCGTCTGCCGGAAGGCGCCCGTGGCGCCATCGTCGACCTCACGGACGAGGCATCGCTGGATCGGTTGGTGAGCTACGTCGGAGACATCGACCATTTGGTGTTCACCGCAGGGGAGTCGCTGGAACTGACCAGCCTGGCCGACCTGACGCCAGCGCGCATCACCGGCTTCTTCCAAACCCGCTTCGTCGGCGCGTTGAGCGCGGTGCGGGCGTTCGCGCCGCACATCGCCAACGGCGGATCGATCACGCTCACCAGCGGCACCGCCGCCTGGCAACCGGGATTCGGCGCGCTTCCGGTGAGCCTGTGCGGCGCGATGAACGCGTTGACCACGGCGCTCGCCGTCGAACTAGCGCCGATCCGGGTCAACGCGATAGCGCCGGGAGTAGTGCGGACCGCGCTGTGGGATGCGATGACCGATGGCGACCGCGAGACGATGTACGCCGCAGCGGCGCAACGGCTTCCGCTCGGCCGGGTCGGCGAGGTGGACGACGTGGCGCTGGCCTACGCGTACTGCATGGAGCAGGCCTACGGCACAGGCGTCGTCCTCACGGTCGACGGCGGCACCGTGCTGGTCTAGCGACCGCGCCGCAGTCCCATACCCTCCGGGCTGCTGTTCGCCTATGCGGGTATGCGCGCCAGGCAAACGCAAATCGGCGCGCTCAGTCGCAACTGAGCGCGCCGAAATCGCTACGTAGAGTGGTGTATCGGTCTAACGACCGCGCGAACCACCGGTGGACGTCGTGTATGTCCGACCGGAACCGCCGGAGCCCGAGCCGCCGCCCTGGGGACGCCTCCCGCGCCGCGATCCGTTGCCGGAGCGGGGATTCGCGGCCGACCGGCCACCGCCAGCGCCGCCGTGGCTACGCTGTCTCGGCGCCGACGCCCGGCTTTCCGGAACGTCGAGAACCAACGGCTCACCGAAAGTCCGCTCGCCCGGCGCGATCTCCTGCAGCACGGGATGCGAGGCGCCGCTGAACCGGGTGATCGTCGGCCTGACGCCGGCCTTGCGGGTCAGCGTGCGGACGTCGGACACCTGACCGTCGATCATCAGCGTCACCACGGTGCCCTCGGCGCCGGCACGCGCCGTGCGGCCGGACCGGTGCAGATAGGCCTTGTGCTCAACGGGCGGATCGGCGTGCACGACGAGGCTGACGTCGTCCACGTGGATGCCGCGTGCGGCGATGTCGGTGGCCACCAGCACGGCGGCGGAACCGTCCGAGAACGCCGCGAGATTGCGGGTACGGGCGTTCTGCGACAGGTTGCCGTGCAGCTCGACTGCGGGCACGCCACGCGAGTTCAGCTTGCGCGCAAGGCCCTTGGCGCCGTGCTTGGTGCGGGCGAACATGATCGTGCGGCCGGGGGAGGCCGCCAGATCGGTGAGGACGTCGAAGCGCGCGGCGTTGTCGACGTGCAGCACGTGGTGGACCATCGCGGTGACCGGTGACTGCTCGGAGTCGACGCTGTGCACCACGGGATCGTGCAGATAGCGCTTGATCAAGACGTCGACTCCGCCATCCAATGTGGCGGAGAACAGCAGTCGCTGACCGTCCTTCGGCGTCTTGTCCATCAGTCGCTTGACCGGGGGCAGGAAGCCGAGATCGGCCATGTGGTCGGCCTCGTCGAGCACGGTGATCTCCACCGCGGACAGGTCGGCGTGCCGGGACTGCATGTGGTCCTCGAGCCGGCCGGGGCAGGCGATGACGATGTCGACGCCCTCGCGCAGCTTGGCGATCTGAGGGCCGGGGCCGACGCCACCGAAGATGGTGACCGACCGCAGGTTCATGGCCTTGGCCAACGGGGCCAGCGCCGCGTCGATCTGGGCGACCAATTCGCGGGTGGGGGCGAGGATCAACGCGCGGGGTCGATTGGCGCGACGGGGGCTGTCGCTCTTCGCCAGGCGGGCTACCACCGGCAGCAGGAACGCGTAGGTCTTGCCGGAGCCGGTACGGCCACGGCCGAGCACGTCGCGGCCCGCGAGCGAATCCGGCAGCGTCGCAGCCTGAATCGGGAAGGCATTCTCGATGCCATTGGAGGACATCGCGGCGACGACGGCCGTTGGGAGGTCGAAGTCGGCGAAGCTGGGCATGGTTGACCCAACGGACATGGGGACAGACAAGGTTGAAACTCCGAAAGTTGAAAGGTCGTCCTGCCCGGCGTGGGGTAGTCCACGGCGCTTGAAAACAAGCTCGGTGTGACGATCGAACGGAGGGCGATGATTCGTCTCCGGCGAAGCGGCAAAAGGCAGAACAGACGATGCCGCTGAAGATCAGACTACCGGACGAAGGCCTTTCACCCGAATCACGAGACGAGCGTCACCAATTCCTCGACGTAGCGGTTCTGTTCGGCCGCGTCGACGGCATAGGGATGCACCAGCAGCGTCGTGACCCCCGCCTCGGCGAATGCGGCGAGGCGTTCCTTGATGAACCCGCTGGGACCCACCAGCGAGGTATTGCGCACCAGGTCGTCGGGCACTGCCGCGATCGCCTCTGCTTTCTTGCCCGCGAGGTACAGATCCTGGATGTGGTTGGCGACGTCGCCGAAGCCGTAGCTGGTGGCCAGTGTGTGGTAGAAGTTCTTGCCCCGAGCGCCCATACCGCCGATGTACAGCGCCAGTTGGGGTTTCGCCCAGGCGAGCCGATCCTCGAGATCGTCGCCGATGGCAAGGCCCGCCGAGACCATGACGTCCAGCGGGCCCAGCGCTGGGTCGCGCTTGGCGAAGCCGGCGCGCAGCGCGTCACCCCACACCGCGTCGGCTTTCTCGGGGTAGAAGAACACTGGCTGCCAGCCCTCGGCGATCTCGGCAGTCAGCTCGACGTTCTTGGGGCCCAGTGCTGCGATGTTGATCGGAATGCGCTCGCGCACTGGGTGGTTGATCAGATGCAAGGACTTGCCAAGGCCCGTTCCGCGCCCTTCGGCCAAGGGCAGCTGGTAGTGCTTGCCGTCGTAGGAGACGTTCTCGCGGCGCCAGACCTGACGGCAGATCTCAACGACCTCGCGGGTACGGCCCATCGGGGCGTCGAACGGGACGCCGTGAAAGCCCTCGACCACCTGCGGGCCTGATGTCCCGATGCCGAGTCGGAATCGTCCGTCGGAGACGTAGTCGACGCCGGCCGCCGTCATGGCGAGCAGCGTCGGGGTGCGCGTGTAGATCGGCACGACGCCGGACCCGAGTTCGATGGTGGAGGTCTTGGCCGCCAGGTAGCCGAGCTGGCTGATGGCGTCGAAGGAGTAGGCCTCCGGGACGAGTGCGATGTCGACACCGCGCTTCTCGAACTCGACGACCTGCTCGGCAGCCTCGCGGAAGCCGTCGGTGTAGTTGAGGAAGATTCCGGTGCGCATCGTAGAGTTATACACCCAACCGGTTGGTTGAGCCCGGTCAGGGCTTCAGAAGCGAACTCAGGGCTTCAAGAGCGCGACGACTTTGTCCTCGAGGGCGGTCGGGTCGTCCGAGAACGGATCGATGACGTCGGTCTTGGGCAGCGCGACGTCGGGGTCGGCGAAGTCGCGGTAGGTCTTGTCGCCGGCCAGCATGTAGAGCAGATAGCCGGTGATCAGCGCGCGAACCCGCTTCTGCGTACCGCGGTCGGCGCCGGGAAGTCCGACGACCCTGGCCAGGCGACGGCCTTCGATCAGCCCGCCGGCCTTCACGTCGTCGACCGCGCGCAGCGTCGCGGGCTTCCACACCCTCGCCAGCTCGACGGCGTTCGAACGCAGCGACATCGGATCGCCGGGATCGGCAAGGATCAACCCGGGCACCTGCAGCGACACCGCAGCCTCCTGGGCCGCCGGTTTGGACACCGTCGGGAACAGTGCCACCGCCGCCTTGAGCCTGCCCGGCATGCCCGCGGCGGCGAAGACGGCCGCCGACCCGCCGAAACCGTGTCCGACGACCCCCAGCTTGTTGGGATGCACGCTGATCTTGCCGCTGCCCAGGCGCACGCCCGCGATGATGTCGACGGTCGTGCCCAGGTCGAAGGCCAGATTCAGCACCGACGGCACCACGCTGGTCTCCGTATGAGGCGCCGCCGCGACGATGCCCCAGGACGCCAGGTGCTCGAGGGTGCCGTGATATCGGTCCGCGCCCGCCAGCCAGTCGTGGCCGAACGCCACCCCCGGCAGGTTCATCCCGGACTCCGGGGTGTAGACCACGCCCGGCAGTCCGGCAAAGGCCAGGTCACCGCGCAGAACGCGATGCGGGCCTCGTCGGGTCAACGCAGCGAAGAGCTTCTTCGTCTTGGCCACGCGTTGACCGTAGCTCGTGGACTGGTGGCCGCGACCAGCTGTTCGGCACCACCGCCACCCCGCAGGGGGGTTTCGGGGCCGCGACTGCACTACCCTTGATGCTCGTGTGCGGAATCGTCGGCTACGTCGGACAGCGTCCTGCGCGCGGCATCGTCGTCGACGCGCTGCGCCGGATGGAGTACCGCGGGTACGACTCATCGGGCGTTGCGCTGCTCGACGGCGCGGGCGGGCTGACGGTCCGGCGCCGCGCGGGTCGCCTGGCCAACCTGGAGGCCGCGCTCGAGGAGACCGACGACGGTGTTCTCCAGGGCAGCACCGGCGTGGGTCACACCCGCTGGGCCACGCACGGCCGCCCGACGGATCGCAACGCCCACCCGCACCGCGACGCCGCAGGCAAGATCGCCGTCGTCCACAACGGGATCATCGAGAACTTTCCTGCGTTGCGCGCCGAGCTGGAGGCCGCAGGCACCGAGTTCTCCAGCGACACCGACACCGAGGTGGCCGTCCACCTGGTCTCCGCGGCCTACCACCACGGCGACACCGCGGGCGACTTCCCGGCCTCGGTGCTGACCGTGCTGCGCCGCCTCGAGGGTCACTTCACCCTGGTGTTCGCCAATGCCGACGAGCCCGGCATGATCGTCGCCGCGCGCCGGTCCACACCGCTGGTCGTCGGCGTCGGCGACGGTGAGATGTTCATCGGCTCGGACGTCGCCGCGTTCATCGAGCACACCCGCGACGCCGTCGAACTCGGTCAGGACCAGGCCGTGGTGATCACCGCCGACGGCTACCGAATCACCGACTTCCACGGCAACTCCGACGTCGACTTCCGTGAGTTTCACATCGACTGGGATCTGTCGGCCGCCGAGAAGGGCGGCTACGAGTACTTCATGCTCAAGGAGATCGCGGAGCAACCCGCCGCGGTCGCCGACACCCTGCTCGGCCACTTCGTCGACGGGCGCGTCGTGCTCGACGAGCAGCGCCTCTCCGATCAGGAGTTGCGCGAGGTCGACAAGGTCTTCGTGGTGGCCTGCGGCACCGCGTATCACTCCGGCCTGCTCGCCAAGTACGCGATCGAGCACTGGACCCGGCTGCCCGTCGAGGTCGAGTTGGCCAGCGAATTCCGTTACCGCGACGCGGTTTTGGATCGTCACACGCTCGTCGTCGCCATCTCGCAGTCCGGTGAGACCGCCGACACGCTGGAGGCCGTCCGGCACGCCAAGGAGCAGAAGGCCAAGGTGTTGGCGGTCTGCAACACCAATGGCAGCCAGATCCCGCGCGAGTGCGATGCGGTGCTCTACACCCGCGCCGGGCCCGAGATCGGCGTGGCGTCCACGAAGACGTTCCTTGCGCAGATCACGGCGAACTACCTCGTCGGGTCTGGCGCTGGCGCAGGCGCGCGGCACCAAGTACCCCGACGAGGTGTCGCGGGAGTACCACGAACTCGAAGCCATGCCGGACCTGGTGGCCCGCGTGCTGACCTGCATGGAGCCCGTCGCGGAACTTGCGCACCGGTTCGCCAAGTCGCCGACGATCCTGTTCCTCGGGCGTCACGTCGGCTATCCCGTCGCGCTCGAGGGCGCGCTCAAGCTCAAGGAACTGGCGTACATGCACGCCGAGGGCTTCGCCGCAGGCGAGCTCAAGCACGGGCCGATCGCGCTGATCGACGAGGGTCTGCCCGTCATCGTCGTGATGCCGTCGCCGAAGAACGCCGCGATGCTGCATTCCAAGCTGCTGAGCAACATCCGCGAGATCCAGGCCCGCGGCGCGGTCACCATCGTGATCGCCGAGGAGGGCGACGAAACGGTGCGTCCCTACGCCGATCACCTGATCGAAATCCCCGCGGTGTCAACGCTGTTCCAGCCGCTGCTGTCGACGATCCCGCTGCAGGTGTTCGCCGCCGAGGTGGCCAGGGCCCGCGGCTACGACGTCGACAAGCCGCGCAACCTGGCCAAGTCGGTCACCGTCGAGTAGTGCCACGGCTCGGCCACTTCCGCAGCGGGCGCGCGTTCGACCACTTTCGCGCCGTGTACGACGCAGGTCTGGCGCAGCTGCCCCCGTTCGATGAGAGCGTGGACGTGTCAACGTCTTTCGGTGCCGTACGGGTCTACCGTTTCGGCGGCGCGGATCGCTCCTGCCCTCCGGTGGTGCTACTCCCGGGTCGCAACGCGTCGACGCCGATGTGGCGCGCCGAACCTGCCGTCGCTGATCGGGCGGCGCACCGTCTACTGCCTGGATCTGCTGGGTGAAGCCGGGATGAGCGTGCAGACCCGCCCGCTGACCGGCCCGGAGGATCAAGCGGCATGGGTCGACGAGACGCTGGCGGGCCTCGGGTTGGACCGTGCCCACCTGATGGGGGTGTCCATCGGCGGATGGACCGCGACGAACTGCGCCGTGCACCGGCCGGGCCGCGTCGCGTCGCTGACGCTGCTCGACCCGGCGATGACCTTCGCTCGGATTCCGCTCGCGCCGTGCTGGTGTCGGCGGCGCTGTTCCTGCCCGTCCCAGAAGTGTTGCGCCGCCGCGTGTTCAGCTGGATCTCCGGCGGGGCACCGGTGGACGAGAGCGTGCCCGAGGCGGAATTGCTGTCCGCGGCGAGCGCCGACTTCGTGCTGCGCGCCCCGATGCCCAAGGTGTTCACCGACGACCAGCTGCGCTCGCTCCGGATGCCCGTGCTCGCCTTGCTGGCCGGCCGCAGCGTCATGCACGACGCCGCCCGCGCCGCTGCCAGGGCGCGAAACCTGTTGCCGCACGGGCAGGTCGAACTATGGCCAGACGCGTCGCACGCCATCAACGGCGAATATCCGGATGAGATCGCCGAGGTGGCTGCTGTCTTCTGGCGCGGCGTGGACGGATCCTGCTCCGACGCATCGATCTAGGCCAGCAGGGCGAGTTTGTCGGCCGTGTCGGTGCCGGGTAGGGCGTGGTAGATCTGCAGGTGCTGGCCGTCGGAGTCGGGGATGGCGAATCGGTTGCGGCGCAGATGCAGCTCACCGACCACGGGGTGGCGCATGTGGCTGGTACCTGCTGGGCGGTACCCCACATCGGCTCGGGTCCAGAGCATGTCGAACCGAGGGCTGCTGGCGCGAAGTTCGTCGACGATGACGTCCAGGCGAGGATCGTTGGCTTCGCCGCCCGCGATTTGGCGCAGACCGCTCACCACCCCCTGGGTGGCGTCGTCCCAGTCGGCGTGCAGATCACGCTCGGACGGATCGAGGAAGAGTTGCCGCAGAAGGTTCTTGCCGGGCGTGAAGTTCGGTGAGAGCGCGCGAGCCAAGCCATTCGACGCGAGGCAATCCAGGCATCGTCCCGCGACGAAAGCCGGCACGGAAAGCTGATCCAGCAGGCTGACGATCTCTTCGCCGACGCGCTCGACGCCGCTGTAGGTGGGCCGGTCATCGCGCGCGAGTTCGTGAAGATGTGCTGTCGCCGCGGCGTCCATGCGAAGTGCTCGCGCGAGCGCGTCGAGGATCTGCGCCGACGGATGGGCATGGCGGCCTTGCTCGATGCGCAGGTAGTAGTCGGCGCTGATACCGGCGAGGGCGGCCAATTCTTCGCGACGTAACCCGTCGACGCGCCGGCGTGGGCCAGGGACGAGCCCGGCATCTTCCGGCCGGATCCGGCCGCGCCGCAGTTTCAGGTACTCGCCGAGTGCGTTCCCGCTGGCCACGACCACAGCGTAGCCAAGGGTGGGTTTGCCAGTACCCAGGATCAGCGGGACGTACCGAAGATCCTTCCGGCCGTCCAAGACTCAATGGTGAGCGCGCCGAAATGGGCGCAACGACGACGGAGGGCACTGCGATGACTGATCCGGCGATTGCCGATCTCGTGCAAGTGATCGCGCACGAGCGTGAGGGCCGTGACCGAGGTTGGTGGGATCAGATGGCGGGCTGCTATCACCCCGATTCGCGGGTGCGATCGATGTGGTTCACGGGCAGCGGCCAGGATTTCGCCGCAGCCTCCCGCGGCATGGCGGCGCGCGGAGACCATTCCAGGCACCGCCTGTCGGTCCCCACCGTGCACCTACACGGTGCGCGTGCGGTCGTCGTCGATGCCCATGGCCATCGAGTTCCGGATCGAGTTGCACGGCGTCCGTGCCGACCTCGTCAGCTATGCCCGCGGCATCTATCGGCTCGAGCGGCGAAGCGATCAGTACAGGATCTGCGATCTGTCGACCATCTACGAGCGCGACACGCTGACGCCCGCGGTGCCGGGCGACGCGATCCCCATCGACCGCCAACGCGTGGAAGCGATGCCGGCCAGCTATCGAATGCTGGCCTACTACTTCAGCGTTCGCGGATATGACGTCAACCCGGACATGCCCGGTGACGACCGACCGGCGTCGGCCGACGCGCTGCTTGCCGAGGCCTTCGACTGGCTCAACCACAACACACCAGAAAAGGAGAACAAGAGATGACCACAACACTGATCACCGGAGCCAACAAGGGTCTCGGCTTCGAGACCGCCCGCCAATTGATCGCCGGCGGCCACACCGTCTACCTCGGATGCCGCGACCCGGAGCGGGGGCAAGCGGCGGCTCAGCAGCTGGGTGCGCGGCTGGTTGCGCTCGACGTGACCGATGACGAATCAGTCGCCGCCGCAGCGCAACTCATCGACGAAATGGGCGGTCTCGACGTACTGGTCAACAATGCCGGTATCGAGGGCCGCGGCGAGAACAACGCCATCATCGACGCCGGGTCGGTCACTGGCGACATGATGCGAGAGGTGTTCGACACCAACGTCTTCGGCGTCGTCCGCGTGACGCACGCCTTCCTGCCGCTGCTGCAGCGGTCGTCGGCGCCCGTGGTGGTCAACGTCAGTAGCAGCCTCGGATCATTGAGCATGGCGCAAGCACCGGAGAGCCCCACCTACTTCTATCCGGGCGTTGCCTACCCTGCGTCGAAGTCAGCGGTCAACATGATCACGGTCCAATTCGCCAAGCAATTCCCGCGTATGCGGATCAACGCCGTCGAACCGGGCTACACCGACACCGACCTCAACGGGCATACCGGCACGCAAACCGTCGAAGAGGGTGCACGCATCATCGTCGCGATGGCTCAAACCGCACCCGATGGGCCGACCGGCGGCTACTTCTCCGCCCACGGCGCGGTGCCATGGTGACGCGTTAGAACGTGCACTTGCCCGACGGCACCAGCTGGATGGGGACTGCCGGTGGCAGGGGGCTCGCGCCGACGGGCGACAGGGCGTCCATGACGAGGACGACGTAGCGCCGCCAGCCGTCGCCCTTGGGGTCCATGCTCGGCAGCACCCCGGCGAGCATTCCCATCATCGTGTGGATGTCCTGGGGGACCAGATCGGCACGGAAGGCGCCGGCCTCCTGCCCTCGCTGCACGAGCAGGGTCAGCGAGTCGAGGATGGGTGCGGTGATCTCGGCCGTGAGCGTGCCGGCGTTGTTCGCCGCGGCCAAGGTGTGCTGCTCGCGCGCCACCATGGTCATCGTGGCCTCCATGAGATTGGCAAGCCCGCGCTTGGGGTCGTCATCGGCGAGCGCCTTCTCGATGGCGGGGGAGAGCTGCTCGGCGATGCTCTGCTCGAGCGCCGCCCGGACGAGTTCCTCCTTGTTCGGAAAGCGGCGGTAGAGGGTGGCGATGCCGACGCCGGCCCTGCGCGCGATGTCGTCGAGCGTGGCATCGGGCCCGTTTTCGGCATAGACATCCCGCGCCGCCCGCGCGATCCTCTCGGAGTTGCGCGCGGCGTCGGCGCGCAGCCGGCGCGAGACATCGGTGACCACGGCCACAGGTTAGCAACTGATAGTTGACTATCGCTACGGGGTAGGGTTCGCTGGGGACAGATAACCGATAGTCGAGTATCGGTTAATGCTTGAACCCGGAACAAGGAGACGCGCCATGACAGAGACACTCGGCCTCATCGGCAGCGGAATGATCGGCAGCGCCCTGGCCCGCCTCGCCGTCGACTCCGGCCTCGACGTCGTCGTGAGCAATTCACGCGGGCCCGAAACACTCGCCGATCTCGTCACCGAACTCGGCATGCAGGCGCGCGCCGGCACGCCTGCTGAAGCCGCGGAGGCAGGCGACATCGTCGTCGCGACCATTCCGCTCAACGCCTACCAGCGCCTGTCGGCCGACGAACTGGCCGGCAAGGTCGTGATCGACACGATGAACTACTACCCGCAGCGCGACGACCGGATCGCCGAGCTCGACGCCGGCGAAGCCACCAGCAGTGAGCTGGTGCAGCGCCACCTCTCCCGCTCCCGAGTGGTCAAGGCGTTCAACAACATCGACTTCCGTCGCCTGTTCACCCTCGCCTTGCCATGGGGTGCGCCCGACCGCAGTGCCCTGCCCATCGCCGGTGACGACACCGGGGCCAAGACCGAGGTGGCCCAGCTCCTGGACATGCTCGGCTACGACGCCGTCGACATCGGCACCCTCGCCGACAGCTGGCGCAGCGAACCCGGCACGCCGGTCTACTGCGATCCCTACTTTCCCGCGTCTCGGCCCGAGGATGCCAGCCCGCACGAGGCGTTCCGCTGGTTCTTCGAGACGCCCGGCGTCGCGGTGTCCGCCGACCGCGTCAGGGAACTGGCCGACTGTGCCATTCGTGGAACGGCAGGCGGACAGCTCCCGGAGGACATGGCCGTAGGCGCCGGCTTCAATCTGTCGCGCTCGTAGCGAGGTGTTCGGCGAGGAACGGCCGGACCAGCCCGACGACGGCGTCGAGCCTGCTCTCCAGCAGGAAGTGGCCGCCGTCGAGCAGGTTGATCTCGGCATGCGGCAGGTCGCGGCTGAATGCGACGGCGCCGTCAGGGCCGAAGATCTGGTCGTTGCGACCCCAGACCGCGAGTAGCGGAACCTGCGAGGTCCGGAAGTAGTCGTGGACGCGCGGGTAGAGCTCCACGTTGGTGATGTAGTCGGCGAAGAGTTGAAGCTGAACGGCGACCCGCTCGGGCGTCCCGGCGACGGCATCGTGCGCAGTGCGCCATACGTCGGGATCGACGACCGTCGGATCCGAAACCCCGTGGGTGTATTGCCATTCCAGGCCATCGAGGCTGACCAACTCCCGCAGCACGGAGGCGTTGGCCTCGGAACGGTCACGGCCGTAGGCGAACAGGGGTTCCATCGCGTCACCGACGAAACCCTCGACGTAGGCGTTGCCGTTCTGCGTGATGACTGCCGCGATCCGTTCCGGGTGCCGCAAGGCAAGGCGCCAGCCCACCGGTGCGCCGTAGTCCTGGACGTAGATCGCGTACCGCGTCACGCCGAGGTGATCCAGTAGGGCGTCGACGTGGTCGGCGAGTGCGTCGAAGGTGTAGTCGAACTCGTCGGTGTTCGCCACCTCGGAGTGGCCGAAGCCGGGGTAGTCGGGCGCGATCACGTGATACCGGTCGGCGAGTGCGGGAATCAGATTGCGGTACATGTGCGATGTGGCCGGCGTGCCGTGCAGCAGGACCACCGTCGGTGCGGATGCCGACCCTGCCTCGCGATAGAAGATGCGTCGACCCGAGATCTGCGCGTAGCGGTGATGCGTGGGCATGCCTAACCTCCAAATAACTGTGGGCTGGTTAGGCATAGTCAACGCCGCTCGACCTAACCTGTCAAATGCAATAAGATGGTTAGTATGGCGGCGACGGATTGGCAGGCGGTGCTCGTCGAGCTGCTCAACACCACGCCAGTCATCGACGGCGTGGCAACCGACGGGCTCGATGACGACGATGCCGCGCGGTCCTGGCTGCGTGGTCGTGGCGGCGACGGGTCCGAGGACCTCGACGACGTGCGGCGTGTCCGCGAGGACCTGCAGCGCGTCGTGCGCCGCGAGCTCGCACCCACGGTGCTGGATGGTTATCTCGACGGCGTGCGGCAGGTGCCCAGCATCGGCGCCGACGGCCTGACCTGGTCGCTCGGAGGCGCCGTCGACTGGCCGGCCAGGGTAGTGCTCGCGTGGGGTGCGGTGCACACCGACGCGCCTGGCCGGCTGCGTCCGTGTGCCAACGACGAGTGCCGGTTGTTCCTGCTCGATCGCACCCGTGCGGGCACGGCGCGATGGTGCTCGATGAGCGCGTGCGGTAACAGGATGAAGGCCCGACGGCACTACGACCGCCACGCAGGCAGATCCGATTAGATCCCGAGTTTCGTTGCGTTGGGAAGGGGCATGCGACGGGGACCACCGGCCGACCTGTGAAGGGAGAATCGTGGTCGACCCGACCAACCGCAGCATGCGCCCGCCCCGCGCCGCCCCACGGGTCATCGGACGTGAGGAACTCACCCGATGGAGATCCGTGCACCCGAGCTGGTCGACCGACGGTCATCGCCTGCAGCGTGTCGTCGGACTTTCGGGCTTGCGGCTGGCACCGCTGAACCGCGAGTTCGAAGTGGCGCAGCGGATGGTCAACCACCGCGGCGTTCTTCGGCAAACGGACGACGGCTTCGCGTGCACGCTCTCGACGGCGTCGGTCGATCGCGTTACCGAACTCGACCTGCAACTGGCGGCGTTGGTCGACGACATGGTCGAGGCCATCAGTTCGGGCGGCTGACGCTCGGCTGTCAATTCCGGTGTCGAGGGCCGCAAAAGGCCTCCGGCATGGAATCCTGATGGCTGATGCGGCATTACTACACCGCCGACGCGATCCGCGCCGCCGAAGCGCCACTGCTGCGAAGCCTGCCCGATGGCGCCCTCATGCGCCGCGCCGCCCATGGACTCGCCACCGCCATCGCCCGTGAACTCACCTCCCGTACGGGTGCGATCGCGGGGCGGCGGGTTTGCGCCATCGTCGGCTCCGGGGACAACGGCGGTGACGCGCTGTGGGCTGCGACGTTCCTCCGTCGCCGCGGGGTGAGCGCCACAGCCGTCGTCCTCAACCCCGATCGCGTGCACGCCGCGGCGCTTGCGGCATTCACCAAGGCCGGCGGTCGCGTCGTCCAAAAGGTGCCAGCAGGAACGGATCTGGTGATCGACGGCGTCGTCGGGATTTCCGGGTCGGGGCCGCTGCGCCCCGCCGCGGCCGAGGTGTTCGACGCCGTCGACGCCGCAAGGATTCCCGTCGTCGCGGTGGACTTGCCCAGCGGCCTCGACGTCGCGACCGGAGCGGCCGACGGGCCGCACGTCCACGCAGTCCTGACCGTGACGTTCGGTGGCCTCAAACCGGTTCACGCCCTTGGCGATTGCGGACGGATCGAGTTGGTCGAGATCGGTCTCGACCTGCCCGAAAGCGACGTGGTCGCCGTCGACGCGTCCGACGTCGCCGTGCGGTGGCCGGTGCCGGGAGTGTCCGACGACAAGTACAGCCAGGGCGTCACCGGCGTGCTCGCCGGGTCGTCGACCTACCCCGGCGCGGCGATCCTATGCACCGGGGCCGCGGTCGCGGCCACGTCGGGCATGGTCCGCTACGCCGGAAGTGCGGCATCGGAGGTGGTATCGCACTGGCCCGAGGTCATCGCCACCACCAACGTCAGCGCCGCAGGCCGGGTGCAGTCGTGGGTGGTGGGGCCCGGCCTCGGGACCGACGAGGCAGGAGCGGCGGCGCTGTGGTTCGCCCTGGACACCGACCTGCCCGTGATCGTCGACGCCGACGGGCTGACGATCCTCGCCGCCCACCCCGAACTCGTCGCCAACCGCGCGGCGCCCACCGTATTGACCCCGCACGCAGGCGAATTCGCACGGCTGGCCGGGCACCCGCCTGGCGCCGATCGCGTCGCCGCCACGCGCAGGCTCGCCGACGAGCTCGGCGTGACGGTGTTGCTCAAGGGCAACGTCACGATCATCGCCGAACCTGGCTCGGCGGGACGGGTTCACCTCAACCGTGCGGGCGGATCGTGGGCGGCCACCGCCGGTTCGGGCGACGTGCTGTCCGGTGTCATCGGCGCGCTGCTCGCCGCGGGTCGGCCGCCAGGGGAGGCCGCGGCGATGGCGGCATTCGTGCACGCCAGGGCGGCCAACCTGTCCGCCGCCGACCCCGGGCCGAGGCCCGCCCCGACGTCGGCCTCCCGCATCCTCGGTCATCTCCGTGCTGCGATCGCCGGCCTGTAGAACGTTCAATGAAGGGAATCTCCATGGCACACAGGCACACCCCGACACCGTCGATCAGCCCCGCGTACACGGGACGGCTTTCCACCTCGCCCATCCCGACGCTGCGGATGCCCGAGGAATGCATGGACCCGCAGGCGGCCTATCGGTTCATCCACGACGAACTGATGCTCGACGGCAGCTCGCGGCTCAACCTCGCCACCTTCGTCACCACGTGGATGGATCCCGAGGCCGAGAAGTTGATGGCCGAGACCTTCGACAAGAACATGATCGACAAGGACGAGTACCCGGCGACGGCGGCCATCGAGCAGCGCTGCGTATGTATGGTCGCCGACCTCTTCCATGCCGAGGGTCTGCGCGACGACGACCCCGCTACCGGGATCGGTGTTTCCACGGTCGGGTCCAGCGAGGCGGTGATGCTGGCCGGGCTGGCGCTCAGCTGGCGGTGGCGGCAGCGCGTCGGCAAGGATTGGCGCAGCCGCAGGCCGAACCTGGTGATGGGGTCCAACGTGCAGGTGGTCTGGGAGAAGTTCTGCCGGTACTTCGACGTCGAACCCGTCTATCTGCCGATGGAGGAGGGCCGCTACGTCATCACGACCGAACAGGTGCTCGCCGCGGTCAACGAGGACACCATCGGCGTGGTCGCGATCCTCGGGACTACGTTCACGGGCGAGCTGGAACCCATCGCGGAGATCTGCGCCGCCCTGGACAAGCTGGCCGCCGACGGCGGAGTGGACGTTCCCGTACACGTCGACGCCGCCAGCGGTGGCTTCGTGGTGCCGTTCCTGCATCCCGACCTGGTCTGGGACTTCCGCCTGCCCCGCGTGGTGTCGATCAACGTCAGCGGCCACAAGTACGGCCTGACGTACCCGGGGATCGGCTTCGTGGTGTGGCGCAGCGCTGAGCATCTGCCCGAGGAACTGGTGTTCCGGGTCAACTACCTGGGCGGCGACATGCCGACGTTCACGCTGAATTTCTCGCGCGGTGGCAACCAGGTCGTGGGTCAGTACTACAACTTCCTGCGACTCGGCAGGGCGGGGTACACCCAGGTCATGACCTGTCTGTCGCAGACGGCGCGGTGGCTGGGCGACCAACTGCGCGACAGCGAGCACTTCGAGGTGATCTCCGACGGCTCGGCCATCCCGGTGATCAGCTTCCGGCTCACCGGCGACCGCGGATACACCGAGTTCGACGTGTCGCATGCGCTGCGGTCCTACGGCTGGCAGGTGCCGGCCTACACGATGCCCGACGACGCCACCGACATCGCCGTGCTCAGGGTGGTGGTGCGGGAGGGCTTCTCCGCGGACCTGGCGCGGGCCCTGAAGGACGACGTGATCAGCGCGCTGAAGAGCCTCGACGAGCTCAAGCCGCAGGGCCACTTCGACCAGCTGCAACCCTTCGCGCACTAACCCCCACGGTCCCCGGCGCCGCGCTCTGGGACAATCGGCGGTGGTGACATGACCATGCAGACAACCGAGATCACGACGTCGAACCCCACGCCGCAGGCGGTGGTCGACCTCGACGCCATCGCGCACAACGTGCGCCTTCTCCGCGAACACGCCGGTTCGGCCCAGGTGATGGCCGTGGTGAAGGCCGACGGCTACGGGCACGGTGCCACCCAGGTGGCCACGGCTGCGATCGCCGCCGGTGCGTCGGAGATCGGCGTGGCGACCCTCGACGAGGCGCTGGCGCTGCGGCGCGACGGCGTCACCGCGCCACTGCTGGCGTGGCTGCACACCCCAGGGACGGACTTCGGCCCCGCGTTGACCGCAGGCGTTCAGATTGCGGTCTCGTCGGCGAGGCAGCTCCACGGCCTGCTCGACGCCGCGGCCCGCACGGGGCGGACCGCGGTGACGACCGTCAAGGTGGACACCGGGCTGAACCGCAACGGTGCCGGCCGTGCGGAGTTCGCCGCGATGCTGCCGATGCTGGCACGGGCGCGGGCCGACGGCGCGATCAGGCTGCGGGGCATCATGTCGCACCTGGCGTGTGGCGACGATCCTGACAGCCCCGTCAACGACCGTCAGGCCCAACGGTTCTCGGAGTTCCGTACACATGCCGACGAGGCAGGCGTGCAGTTCGACATCGCCCACCTGTGCAACTCGCCTGCGGCCATGACCCGGCCCGATCTGGCCTACGACATGGTCCGTCCCGGCATTGCCGTCTACGGCCAGACCCCGATCCCGGCGCGCGGCGACATGGGTCTGCTGCCGGCGATGACGCTGAAATGCCCTGTCGTGATGGTCCGTTCGATCAAGGCCGGTGACGGCGTCTCCTACGGGCATACCTGGATCGCCGACCGCGACACCACCGTGGCTCTGCTGCCGATCGGCTACGCGGACGGCGTCTTCCGTACTCTCGGCGGGCGCATCGACGTGACGATCAACGGGCGGCGCAGGCGCAGCGTCGGACGCATCTGCATGGACCAGTTCGTCGTGGACCTCGGGCCGGGACCGGTCGACGTCGCCGAGGGTGACGACGCGATCCTCTTCGGGCCTGGGATGGATGGCGAGCAGACCGCGCAGGACTGGGCCGAGCTGATCGGCACCATCAACTACGAGGTGGTCACCAGCCCGCGAGGCCGGGTCGTCCGGGCCTACCGCGGCGGCGCCGCAGGCGATTCATCGGGCGCGAGCCGTTGAGCGACAAGCAACTTCGCCAGGACCGCAAGGACACTGCCAAGTCGAACACCGGTCGTTGGCTGGCGGGTGCAGCCGGACTGGCCGCGGTTGGCAGCGTCGCCGGGGTATCGGTCGCCCGCGCCGTCACGCGACGCACCACCGACGACGATCCCCACCGCGGGGAGGACTTCGGACTGCTCGACGCCGACCGCAGCTACGTGGTCACCACGCCCGACGGGGTGCCCCTCGCCGTTCGCGAGGTGGGGCCGGTCGACGCGCCGCTCACCGTCGTGTTCGCACACGGCTTCTGTCTCCGGATGGGCGCCTTTCACTTTCAGCGGGCACGGCTGACCGCGCAGTGGGGCCCGCAGGTGCGGATGGTGTTCTACGACCATCGCGGGCACGGCCAGTCCGGTGACGCCCCGTCCGACACCTTCACCGTCTCCCAACTCGGCCAAGACCTGGAGGCCGTGCTGGCGGTGATGGCTCCGCGCGGACCCGTGGTGCTGGTCGGGCACTCGATGGGCGGCATGACCGTGCTGTCGCATGCCCGCCAGTACCCCAAACGGTACGGCAACCGGATCGTGGGTGTCGCGCTGATTTCCTCGGCGGCAGAAGGTGTTTCACGTTCCCCACTCGGCGAGATCCTGCGAAACCCGGCGCTCGAGGCGGCCCGCTTCGCGGTGCGGTATGCCCCCAAGGCGGTGCACCGCACCCGCGGCGCGGCCCGCTCGGTGATCGGGCCGATCCTGCGCGCGGCGTCCTACGGCGACGAGAAGATCAGCCCGAGCGTCGTCGCGTTCTCCGAGAAGATGATGCACGACACGCCCATCGCGACCCTCGTCGGCTTCTTGCACGCGCTGGAGGTGCACGACGAGACGCCCGCGCTCAAGACGCTGGCCAAGATTCCGACTCTGATCGTGTGCGGCGACCGCGACCTGCTCACCCCGAAGGAGTACTCGGAATCGATGGCGGAGGCGCTGCCGAAGTCCGAACTGCTGATCATCGGCGGCGCAGGACATCTCGTCCAGTTGGAGCAGCCCGAGCTCGTCGACGACGCGCTGGTGCGGCTCGTCGAGCGCGCGACGCCCTCCAAGCTCGTCGCGATCACCCGGCGGTTACGTGATCGGGCGCGCAATCATGGCTGAGATCCTCGAGGGCACCGCCGAACTGCCCACCGCGGCGGACACGGTCGCGTTCGGTGCGCGCCTCGGCACCGACCTGCGCGCCGGCGACGTCGTCGTGCTGTCCGGTCCGCTCGGTGCGGGAAAGACCGTGCTGGCCAAGGGAATCGCGCAGGCCATGGACGTCGAGGGCGCGGTGACGTCGCCGACGTTCGTGCTGGCCCGCGTCCATCCGGCCGCGGCGGCCGGGCACCCCGGCGCTGGTGCACGTCGACGTCTACCGCCTGCTCGATCACGCCGGCGCCGACCTGCTGGCCGAACTGGACTCGCTCGACCTCGACACCGACCTCGACGATGCGGTGGTGGTCGTCGAATGGGGGGAGGGCCTGGCGGAGCGCCTCTCCGAGCGTCATCTCGACATCCGGCTGGAGCGCGACAGCGAGACCGACGTCCGCACGGCGGTGTGGCGATGGAGCTCCGTCGTGACCTCGATCGTGCTGGCCATCGACACCGCCACCCCCGCCGTGACCGCCGGGGTCATCAGGCGCGGACCGTCGGGTGTCGAGGTTCTCGCCGAACGCGTCACCCTCGACGCACGCGCCCATGCCGAAACCTTGACGCCGAACGTGTTGGGCGTCTTGGCCGATGCCGGACTCGCGATGGCCGACCTCGGTGCCGTCGTCGTCGGGTGCGGTCCAGGACCGTTCACCGGCTTGCGGGTCGGCATGGCCACGGCCGCCGCCTACGCGCACGCGCTGAACCTGCCGGTGTACGGCGTCTGCAGCCTCGACGCCATCGGCGTGGACACCAGCGGCGAGGTGCTGGTGGTGACCGATGCGCGCCGACGCGAGGTGTATTGGGCGCGCTACCGCGACGGTGTCCGATTCGACGGGCCGGACGTCAGTGCTCCCGCCGACGTGCCCACCGACGTGGAGGCGGTCGCCGGTTCACCCGACCACGTCGCGCTCTTCGAGCTGCCGCGGCAGACGCCCACCTATCCGACGGCGTCAGGGCTGGTGCGCGCGGTCGATTGGGCGGCGCCACCTGAGCCGCTGATCCCGATGTACTTGCGGCGCCCCGATGCCAAGCCCCGCAGCGAGGCCAACAAGTGACGGTCGAGTACGGCGAGCTGGCCATCGGGGACGCCGACCGCTGCGCCGAACTCGAGGCGCAGCTGTTCCCCGGCGACGACCCCTGGTCGGCGATCGCGTTCGTCCGCGAGCTCGAGTCGAAGCACAACCACTACGTCGCCGCGCGGGTCGACGGTGTCCTGGTGGGGTATGCCGGCATCAGTCGGCTGGGCCGGAAACCGCCCTACGAGTACGAGATTCACACCATCGGCGTCGACCCCGACTTCCAGGGTCAGGGCATCGGCCGCGAACTGCTCGACCGTATGCTCGCCATCGCCTCCGGCGGCGTGGTGTTCCTCGAGGTGCGCACCGACAACGCCGCCGCCCTCGGCCTGTACCAGAGCGCCGGTTTCGTCAACGTGGGCCTGCGCAAGCGGTACTACCGTGTCAGCGGGGCCGACGCGTACACGATGCGGAGGGAGGCGCAATGATCATCCTGGCCATCGAGAGTTCCTGCGACGAGACCGGCGTCGGCATCTGCGAGATGGCGGCCGACGGCACCATCACGCTCCTGGCCGACGAGGTGGCTTCCAGCGTCGACGAGCACGCCCGGTTCGGCGGCGTCGTACCCGAGATCGCGTCGCGCGCACATCTGGAGGCGTTGGGTCCCACCATGCGCCGGGCCTTGGAGGCGGCGGGCGTCGCCAAGCCGGACGTCGTCGCCGCCACCATCGGACCGGGGTTGGCCGGTGCGCTGTTGGTCGGCGTCGCGGCGGCCAAGGCCTATGCGGCCGCGTGGGAGGTGCCGTTCTACGCCGTAAACCACCTCGGCGGGCACCTGGCCGCGGACGTCTACGAGCACGGTCCGCTGCCGGAGAGCATCGGCCTGCTGGTCTCGGGTGGGCACACCAACCTGCTGCACGTGCGGTCGCTCGGCGAGCCGATCGCCGAGCTCGGAAGCACAGTCGACGACGCAGCAGGGGAGGCCTACGACAAGATCGCCCGACTGTTGGGGCTGGGCTACCCGGGCGGCAAGGTGCTCGATGACCTGGCCCGCACGGGGGATCGGGAGGCCATCGCGTTCCCGCGCGGCATGACGGGCGCCCGCGATGCCCCCTACGCGTTCAGCTTCTCCGGCCTCAAGACCGCGGTGGCCCGCTACGTCGAGAGCCACCCCGATGCGTCGACGGCCGACGTGGCTGCGGGCTTCCAGGAGGCGGTGGCCGACGTGCTGACCCGCAAGGCGGTGCGTGCCGCCACCGAGTTCGGAGTGTCGACGCTGTTGATCGCGGGAGGGGTCGCGGCGAACTCGCGGCTGCGCGAGCTGGCCGAAGAGCGTTGCGCGGCAGCAGGTTTGACGTTGCGGATTCCCCGGCCGCGGCTGTGTACCGACAACGGGGCGATGATCGCGTCGTTCGCCGCACACCTCATCGCGGCGGGTGCGCCGCCGTCACCGCTGGACGTGGCGAGCGACCCGGGTCTGCCGGTGGTGAAGGGACAAGTCGGATGAGACTCGAAGTGTTGGCGGCCAAGATGGCCATCACCGAACTGCTCTACCGCTATGCCGAACTGATCGATGCGGGTGACTTCGACGGCGTGGGTGCGCTGCTTGGCCGGGGCAACTTCATGGGCGTCGCGGGCGGCGACAAGATCGCCAGGCTGTTCGCCACCACCACCCGCCGCTTTCCCGACCATGGAAACACCCCGCGCACCAGGCATTTGGTGCTCAACCCAATCGTCGAAGTCGACGGCGCCACCGCGACGTCCCGCTCGACGTTCTGCGTCGTCCAGAACACCGAAACCGTTCCGCTGCAACCGATCGTCGTTGGTCGGTACTCCGACAGCTTCGCGAGCGACCCAGACGTTCATGGGGGTTGGTACTTCACCGAGCGCACGGTCGACCTTCAGATGGTCGGGGACGTCTCCGACCACCTTCTGATCGATCCGAAGCAATTCGGCTAGCCGCCTCAGAACGGCGGTTGCGCATCGAGGGCGGCGGCTTCGTTCTCGGCTTCGTTGCGTCGACGTTCGTCGTCGATTCGGTATTGGCGGTCTTGGGCGCGGGTGGTCTTGCGTCGCGGCATGGTGAGTCCAGCGGTGTGTGCGGTGGGAGCATCGGTGACGGCGATGGGTGCGGTGGGCAGGCACAGGCTGGGGAAGAGCAGGTGGCTGCCAGGCCGCGTGGTGTAGGTCTGTCCGGATGGCGAGGTCCAGATGACATCGCCGTCGGGGAGCTGCCGGTCTCGCCAACCTGCGTGGCCCGCCCCAGAAGGTCTTCAACAAATGGTGAAACCTGCATAGGCACTTGAGGTTTGATGCGCTGGTGGGCCCGAGCGGGTGGGCGATCGTGTGGTCGACGTCGCAGCGATAGGCGGGCACGTTGCAGTGCGGGAAGCGACATGTCAGGTCGCGGCAGCGCACGAAGTCTGCCAGCTTCCTCGATGGGGTGTAGCGGGGTTCGGGTGGTGCGTTGCCGGGGTGCACGATCGGCGACGATCTTGGCGTGCAGGGCGGCGCGGGCGACGACGGGTCCGGGTAGCAGTGGGCCGCCGATGATCACGCCCGGCGGGGTGGCTAGCGGTTCGCCGGGGTCGGCGTTGCACTCGGCGTAGACCTCGGCCAGCGTCATCTCGCGCAATGGCTTGCTGAACATTGGGGGTGATTCGCCGTCCAGGGAGGCGTGCTGAGCGGCAGCATCGGCATCGGACCGGCCAGCGTCGCCGGAATCGGCAGTGCTGGTCTCGTCCTCGTCCCGTCCTCGTCCCCGTCCTCGTCCTCGACGGTGGCCTCGTCCTGGGCGTCGGCCTCGGCCTCGGCGGTGTCCTCGGCGTGGGCGTCGGCCTCGTCCTCGCCCTCGGCGGTGGCCGGTTCGGCGGGGGTGGCACCGCTATCGGGCTGGTCGGGGCTAGCAGCCGGTGTGGGTGTCTCGACGGAGTCGGCGTTGGCGACGACGTAGACGACGACCGTGCTGGGGACGCTGGTGGCCCCGGGGCACTCATCGTGGCCGCAGAGGCAGATCAATCGGTCTTGGCCATGTCCTATGGCGCCCATGGCGTCGGAGCGGCGTTGATCCTTCGTGCGGGGATCGTGCTCGCACAGGGTGGAGGCCATCGCGTCGAGTCGTTGGTCGAGGGCCTTGGCGTCGGTGGCGAACAGGGTGGCCCATAGTGTCGCCATTCCGGAGGCGTCGTCGATGAAGATGTCGACGCCGCGGCCGCGGGCCTTGTCCTGGATGCGGCGCAGGGCGTAGGGGTCGTGGGTGGCGATGAGGGCGTCGATGGCCTGGTCGGTCTTGTCCAGCGACATCGCACCCCACCCCTGGACCATGGCGGCGAGTTCGGTGTCGACGGCGCGTAGGGCGTCGGGATCCTTGATCAGTCCGGTGCGGTGCACGATGGTGGCGATCAGGCGGTAGCCGATCAGTCCGTCGTGGAACAGTGCGGCGATCGTGGGGAGGCGGTCGCGTAGGGCGGTGCCGATCAGCAGCAGGTGGGAGGCGACTCCTGGTGTGAGTTGTTGGCTGGCGCCGATCTCGGCGCATGCCGCTCCCCAGTTGTCCAGGTACCACTGGTCGCGGTTGGCTGATCCGTCGGCGGCGTGCAGGGCGTCGAGCATGGTGACCATGCCGGCCAACCGGCGTGCGCAGGCGGCGTTCTCGACCCGTGCCCACGCCAGGGTCGCGGTGGCACCCGAGGTGCCGGCGGCCGCGTCAACCAGGTCGAACATGCTTTCGAATTTACCTGCGGACCCCGACCGGAACCACCCGCCGAATCCATGGCTGTGGATGAAACTCGGACTGTGGATAACCAGCGATCCCAACACGCAAAGTGTCGGTGCCCAGTGCTAGGTCCGCAAGATCCATGTGGGCGGGGGCGGCCGCCGAAACCCATCGGCACGGGGCCGCCCTTGAGTGCTAGCACTCGCGTGTATAGAGTGCTAGATGGCAGGCGGCCAAACCCTGGTCCGGCACCCGCGACGACGGCGCGAGGGCGACGGACGCATGCCGAACACCTGGTAAATGCTGGAAATCAGTGAAGGTCCGGGACCTACCCCGGACCGCACCCCTATCAATTAGTGGAGGGCCCATCGTGGCGAGCGTGAACATCAAGCCACTCGAGGACAAGATCCTCGTTCAGGCCAATGAGGCCGAGACCACGACCGCATCTGGTCTGGTCATCCCCGACACCGCCAAGGAGAAGCCGCAGGAAGGCACCGTCGTCGCAGTTGGCCCCGGCCGCTGGGACGAGGATGGCGAAAAGCGCATCCCCCTGGACGTCGCCGAGGGCGACACCGTCATCTACAGCAAGTACGGCGGCACCGAGATCAAGTACAACAACGAGGAGTACCTGATCCTGTCGGCACGCGACGTGCTGGCTGTCGTCTCCAAGTAAGCAACCGTGTCCGCCCCGGAGATCCCCGCAACGCGCGGGTGATTTCCGGGGCGGCATGCGTTATGAGCCAGAAAGACATTCATGAGCAAGCAGATTGAGTTCAACGAGACTGCGCGCCGGGCACTGGAAGTCGGCGTCGACAAGCTCGCCGACGCAGTACGCGTGACGCTGGGCCCGCGTGGCAGGCACGTGGTGCTGGCCAAGGCGTTCGGCGGCCCCGTCGTGACCAATGACGGTGTCACGGTCGCGCGCGAGATCGACCTGGAAGACCCGTTCGAGAACCTCGGCGCACAGCTGGTCAAGTCGGTTGCCACCAAGACCAACGACGTCGCCGGCGACGGCACCACCACCGCGACGGTGCTCGCGCAGGCCTTGGTCAAGGCCGGCCTGCGCAACGTCGCCGCAGGCGCGAACCCGATGTCGTTGGGCATCGGCATCAGCAAGGCCGCCGACGCCGTGTCGGAGGCATTGCTTGCCGCCGCGACGCCGGTCAGCGACAAGAAGTCGATCGCTCAGGTCGCGACCGTGTCGTCGCGCGACGAGGAGGTCGGCGAGCTCGTCGGCGAGGCGATGACCAAGGTCGGCCACGACGGCGTCGTCACAGTGGAGGAGTCCTCCACGCTGAACACCGAGCTCGAGGTCACCGAGGGCGTCGGCTTCGACAAGGGCTTCGTCTCGGCGTACTTCGTCACCGACTTCGATTCACAGGAAGCGGTGCTCGAGGACGCGCTGGTGTTGCTGCACCGCGAGAAGATCAGCTCGCTGCCCGACGTGCTGCCGCTGCTGGAGAAGGTCGCCGAATCGGGCAAGCCGCTGCTGATCATCGCCGAGGACGTCGAGGGTGAAGCCCTTTCGACCTTGGTGGTCAACGCGATTCGCAAGACGCTCAAGGCCGTCGCCGTCAAGGCGCCGTTCTTCGGTGACCGTCGCAAGGCCTTCCTCGACGATCTCGCGGTCGTCACCGGCGGTCAGGTCGTCAACCCCGACGTTGGTTTGCTGCTTCGCGAGGTCGGCCTGGACGTGCTCGGCACCGCGCGGCGCGTGGTGGTCAGCAAGGACAGCACCGTGATCGTCGACGGCGGCGGCACTCAGGACGCCATCGAGGGACGCAAGGCGCAACTGCGTGCCGAGATCGAGGCCACCGATTCCGACTGGGATCGCGAGAAGCTCGAAGAGCGGCTGGCGAAGCTGTCCGGCGGCGTCGCGGTGATCAAGGTCGGCGCGGCCACCGAGACCGACCTCAAGAAGCGCAAGGAAGCCGTCGAGGACGCCGTCTCGGCGGCCAAGGCTGCGGTCGAGGAGGGCATCATCCCCGGTGGCGGTGCCGCTCTGGTGCAGGCCCGGTCCGTACTCGCCGACCTGCGCAAGTCGCTCACGGGTGAAGAGGCCATCGGTGTCGACGTCTTCTCGTCGGCCCTGTCGGCGCCGCTGTACTGGATCGCCACCAACGCAGGCCTCGACGGCTCCGTCGTGGTGAACAAGGTGTCCGAGCTGCCCAACGGGCAGGGCTTCAACGCCGCCACGCTGACGTACGGCGACCTGCTCGCCGACGGTGTCGTCGACCCGGTCAAGGTGACCCGCTCGGCGGTGCTGAATGCGGCATCGGTGGCGCGGATGATCCTCACCACCGAGACCGCGGTGGTGGAGAAGCCGGCCGAGGAAGCAGACCACGGCCACGGCCACGGGCACGGGCACGCCCACTAGGCGCTGACAGAAGCGGCCGACCACGGCCACGGTGGCCATGGCCATGTCCACTAGTTCTTCACTCACGAGAGCGTCCCCGTCCTCACGACTGGGTGCGCTTCCGTACCTCGGCGACCGTGCTGGGTGGCAGCATTGCTTCATGGCATGTAGTCGTGAAGTAGCTACTTGAGTTCCTCATCGAGCAAATCGACCATCTCGAAGCGTCGAATGAGCTATTCGCCGGGGGTGTCTGAGTGAGGCGAAGCGGATGGCCTTGGTGGTTCGAGTCCTTCTCTCATCACACAGCTCCGAAGCACTCGTCGCATGCGTTGCTTAATCAGCTCGGGGTTGAGAACGAACTGACTTGGATCGAAACGGCGGTCTCCCAGACCCGAGTAAACTCTTGTCGCCGTCCGGGTTGACTCGGTTCAAGATTACTGTCGGGGACAGCTCGGATCCCGAGTACGAAGCGAAATTGGGCGACTATCCACCTTCACCGATTCTGACGGCGAGTGGGCGGCGTATTACCCGAGGCTCGCGAATACTGTTCGGCGAGTGGTGGAGTAACACCGTGATTAAAGACGCCGCAGGAACCGGGTACTCCCGCTGCAAGCCGATTCTCGCACTGTCGAACAAAGAGGGTGGAGCCCATGTCGACCCAATCGCTGACGCCGACTACGAGGCTCTTGCGAAAAGCAACTCGCTCGGATGGTCTGTCACGGTCGGCGAAGAGGACCCCAGACCGCTATCGCAGAATCCTGTGTTTCCGTCGATGCCGCAGATTTCGTACGAGGTTTTGGAGTCCATCCAACAACAGCGCGACCGAATCAGATAAGAGACCAGCGCAACCGTGCTCGAGGCAAACCCTGTAACCGCCGAAGGAGATGTGCGGAGACGGCTGTCATTTCGACCCGGGCAGCGCGTGCGCCGTCGGCCGGCCGATCTATCCTGCGATTGTGTCTAGCCAGCCTGGAGTCCGATTGTATGCGCCAGAGGACTACATCGCATGGGCTCACGAACTCGCGGAGTTGATGGGTGCCGGCTGGCTGAGTGCGCAATCCCCTCGCCCTTACCAGCATCCCCATATCATCGCCTCCTGGCTGAATCAGTACAAAAGCACAACGCCTGAATGGCTCTCCCGATCGCAGCCGTTACTGCAGATCGGCGAACTGATGTGCAATATCCAGACCCTTCGAAATTCCGGACGCAAAACCTGGAGACCCGTATCGATGATTTGCGGCTGGACAATCCAGATCGAGTTGCGAGCGCGATTCATGAGATTCGGGTAGCCGCCGGTTATGTGTATTCGGGACGGCGAGTGCTTTTCATTCCGGAGGCCGGTACTCAGACACCGGATCTCCTCGTAGATGATTGCATGGAAGTTGAGTGCAAGCACAAGAGCGGGGTTAGTCCACAAGATAAGGCGAGATTTGAGGAATATAAGGCACTCGTTGCGAAAACTACGCGCGGTATTTCCCGAACACGTATCCCACTCGGCCCTGTACGTAGAGGCAATGTTTCATGTCGAGCCGCGCCGCGGATCTGATCGACCGCATCGTGGCGGCGGCGCGGTCTGGCCTACGTCAACCGCAACCATCGGAGTTCAGCGAAACTCCTGATGGCCTTTTTGCCGCGCATTTTGAGGTTCTTCCCACCGGGGCCGGCCCTGATCGAGCTGATGCTGCCCAGAGGTCCTAGCAAGTTCGATCAAAGAATTGCGGAAGCTATTGCACTCGATGCAAAGGGAACCCTTGGGCGATTGATCAGGGCCGACGTGGGTTGTGAGTTAAGGCAGGATCGCGTCAAAGGCTTGGTTCGATCAGTTAGGTCGGCAGCTCGTCAGTTTTCCGGCCGCTACCCCGCGATTGTTTCAGTTGATATTTCTGCGATTGCTGCGAAAGGCGAGGGTGAAGCACTGGCTTACCTCGAGGGTGACATACTCGATGCATTAAGGAGCCATACGACAATATCGAGGGTTGAACTATTGAATACACATTTCGTTGGAGAAGTAGGTGGACAGGTGTATTACACGTCGATCCAGGACATCGATAATCCTGATGCGCGTTACCCTATTATCGGGAACTGATTCCCTGCCTACATTTGCCACACCTGGTCCTTCTTGCCAACGCGTACGTTCGGGCGGTGAATCGAGGCCAGGTCAGACCGATGGCCGGCAAGTCGTCCAGCACAGTTCGCGGCCACCTTTGGCAAGCGCGAAAGCTGGGCTTTCTAACCGGTAGCCTCGGCCGAAAAGGAAGTCAGCTTACTAACGATGCGACGACCATCGTGGAGCGACCGGATGAGCAGTCCGCAGACTCTTTCTTCGACGCACTCGAAGAAGCCCAGGCTGTGGGACCTTCTCCGGGCGCGTGAGATAGAGAACTGCTCGCGGGTGGGCTACCGGCTCGATCGTTCATCGACTAGTTTCCACAGTTGCATGGTCCGGTCGTAGACCGGCTGGATACGCGCGAACAGCGCCGGGGGGAGCTTCGTCCTCAGCGCCATGAGTGCTTGATGAATCTTTCCCAAACCCTGCATAAGGGGCGTCGCCATGTAATCCTGATGCATCTGGAAAGCCAACAGTTTGTCGATGCCCGCACCGGCTGCGTCGAACTCGCTGAGGTGCAACTGTGCGATCGCTTCTAGGGACTCGACAATAATGCGATCATAGTCGTGTGAACCTTCAAGAAGGTTCGGAATCAGCTCTTTGACAGCGGCGTAATCGTCCGCCTCGATGAAGTCATTGACCCTATCCATTAAATCCTGCATGCTGACAGTCCCGCTAGTGTCTAGCGCAATATATTCATCGAGAGCCACCACAGCTTCTTGAATCGTCCGAACCGCCATGTATTCGGTGCGTTTCTTTAGAAATGCGCGAACTGATTTAGCCCTTTCGAATACGAATGAGCGAAGGTCGTCACTTGCTGTCGCGACATCGACGGACAAAATAAGAGCGGTTGCCATTTTGGCGAATCCCTCGACGTATTGGACCGACTCGCCGGCGTTGGAGAGGTCAACAACTACGGACGAGATGGCGTCAATCGCAAGCTTCATGGTGAGCGCGTTCTGGAAGCCCTTGCAAAGCGTCAACAGCCTGTTTCGACATCTGGACGGCCCCCGTCGCGTCGCCTCGCGCCCAGTAGCACTTTCCGAGTTCCAGGAGCAGCAGGGCCTTGCAATATCCAAAGAATCGGCTTTGTTGCTCGCTCGCATTCGACAGAGGTTCCTGGTCTGCCAGGAGTTCTAATAGGGCCTCGGCGTGCAGTATTAGCTGATCGACAGCGAAGAACTCAAGATCCGACCGCAAGCCCTCGATCCAGCCGAAAAGCTGATGCATCAGCATCAAGGCATGGCTCTGAAGTTCGCCAGGCTGCAGGCGATCGAGGTAGGAGATCTGCAAGATCTTCGTGCATCAGCGGATGGATTGCGATCGTTTCGCTGGCCGCGTTTTGGTGCCCGGCGTCATCGACGTTCATGACCCTCTGGGCAATGCTCTGAGTACGAAATGTCGAAATCATGCTACGTGACAAACTTGGGTCGACAAATACTGGCCGCGGGCGATCTGCGAGGTCAATACTTCCCACTTCGGGTGAAGCCGTGATAATGAAGTTCAACGGGAGCAGCTCTGGAGCAAGAAGTGCGGCGTGTTCGAGAATCCCGCTCGCGCGATTTCGCTCCTCCTCCGACACCAATCCTTGACCGAGATGATCAACGGCGAACTTGATGGCTTGAAATGCAGTCAGATCGAACCCAGCTGGAATGGCCCTCATGTCGTCAAGGGCTTCGAGTTTCTCGAAGTAGTTGCTTGATAGTTCGTCGAGTGTGCCCTCGGCATTCCGGAAATACACTCCAGCCATACTTACGGCCAGCGGGATGAGGCCCAGCCGCGACACGATTCCTGCGACCATCTCGTGCTGTACCCCTCGGGCAGATCCGCATAGCTTGCGAAGCAGGCGACTGCTTCTTCCTCGGTAAACTCCTCGACTGGCAGCATCTGTGCCCGCGGGAACCAGCTACCGGCGCTGCTCGTCGAGGTGATCACGACTGCGCCGTTACCCATCGTCGGCGTGTACTTCTGCAAAGCCAGCATGGATGGAGCGTTATCGAACACCACCAACCAAGGGCCAGGGTGCGCTGCCAGGCCCCAAAGAAGTCCACTGATGCATCGCCGCCCTCCCCATACTCTTTCCCGGTAAGGGCATGGGTGACCGCCCGAACCCGCGCTGCCGCGATCGACGGCTCGCGCGAGTCAATCCATAGGATGTTGCTGAAAGTGTTGTGTTCGATATGGCAATAGTCAGCTGCCAGAGCGGATTTCCCATTGCCGGTCCGTCCCGCCAGGATTGCGACAGAGGGAACGCGCCCATCCGGGTCTGAAATCTCTCCCCGATGATCGTGCCGAGTTGTTCTAGGAGCATCAGTTGGGGAGCCGTCGACTGGAAAGTGGGAAGTCCCGGGACGGGAACTCCCGAAGTCAAACGCACCTGCAGCCTCGGCAACCTCTCGATCAGGCATCGACAGCGTTTCGATGATCTCAAGAGCAGATAGCCGGCGCTCGGACTCACCAGCAGCTGCGCTGAAAATCTTGTGGAGAAGAACCACCGCCACGATTCGGCAGCTGACGCGGCCTTGACTCCTTTTGTTCTCAGCGCGGAACTGCCTCACAAGTTCGACAAGAGCATCAGTCAGTTCACGAATCGTCCTGGAGTCGACGGTGATGATCTCACTGCCACGACGTTCGCTATCGCCTGCACTCGCCACGAATTCCACGGCCTGGCCGTCATCGTTGATGACCCTGACACGCATCCTTCAGCGCAGGGTAGAGAGGGCGATTCGTCATCAATCGAATGTTGGGCGCGTTTCCGTCGTTGAGCTTCTCGAAAACGCCTTTCGCTTCTGACGGCAGAAGTTCTCGCCCCACACGCGATGCCTTCACCTGCACCCTGGTGTCGATCGCGCCGTTGTCTTCGATCGCGAAGTCAACTATGTCGTCGTTCTGTTCGGAGTCGCTCAGGGACGCGGATTCGATGTGCAGGGCCATGGTGCCGACCTTGTCGAGATTCTCGCGAAGGTGGCGTAAGAAGTACTCCGCTGTGGTCACGAACTGGAAGTTGAAACCGTACGCAGCGTTTGTACCGCCGTCAGTTGTCGTCATAGAAGACTCGCCCCTTGTAGTGCATGCTGCCGAGACAAACGACCAGCGCCTGCGAAGTTAGCAGCCCAGTCGGACAAATCGCGGCGTGTCGACGTCCAATTGGAACCGCTCAGCGTGAGAGGCGCCTGTGGCCTTGGGGAGGTAGGTAGGTGGTAAGGCAGGGGGCACTCGGACGCGTGCTGTGTGCAGGCGAGGGCGTGGGTTATGAGGGGGTATGGGGTGGCTGGGATACAGGTGCACGGGGGTACGCGCAGGTAGAGAGCATTGGGTGTGCTTGCCCCGGTTCTCTGCCTTGTGTGGGCAGCCGGCGCTCTGTTGTCGACACGATCAGCCTTCCGTGGTCGTCGGCCTATGGGGCCTGGTGCTTTCGTCTGAGTTCGTGTTCAGCGGCGCAGCAGACCGCCATCGCCCACGTTGTGCAGCAGCCCTGCCGAATCCAGGGCGTCCCACAGGCCGGCATACAGCTGCTGCTTCGCGGCGAACGCGGCTTGCTCGACGTTCAGCAGGTCGGCGATCTCGTCGTAGCCGTAGTACAAGACCGATATCGGCCCCGTCGTGAGGAGCAGTTGGTTGATAGTGCGCTGGGCGCCTGCCTTGTCGCCGCCCAGCGCCTGGATTACCGCGGGAGGCTTTCGATGATCGGGACGACGGCGTTCACGAACGGCACCATCTGGCTTCCCCGGTAAACGAACTCGAACGTTTCGCGGAAGATCGGTTCACAGGGGTCTGGGAAGCGCGAGCATGACGAGGTTCCGGATCTGAAGCAGTGACGCCGGCATACCGGTGGGATCGGGGTCGTCCGGGCGGAATGGACTCGACCCCGGTTCGTCGGTGGTTGCCGCGATGGCAGTGGTCGAACTCGCAAGCTTGACTGCCTGCGCCGTCGACGGTGCCGTTGACGACGGGGTGGACGGCGACAAGGGGAAGACCCGACTGGCCGCTGTTATGCAGGAGCGCGAAGGGGTCGAGAACGTCCCAGGTCGTCGTGTAGAACCACTCCTTGAGCGCCTGAGCCTGGTACTCGAGGTTGACGAGGTCCGCGATTTCGTCGTAGCCGTAATACAGGACCGACACCGGGTGCAGCGTCGCACGATGAGGTTGTTGATGATGCTCTGAGTCGCGTCCCGGACCACCGCCGGGTCACCGCTGGCCAGGTTGGGTAGCTGATCGACGACGTTGACGATCGGGATCACCGCGTTGACGAACGGGATCATCTGACTGACCCGGAACCCGGCTTCGAAACCCTCACGGACGAACGGCTGCAGCGCCGGAACGGACTGGAAGGCCTTGACGATGGCCTGCTCGATGTTCCAGATCAGAGCCGGCATGTCGTTGGGCACCGGTTCGGGCGGCATGGCCGGAACGGATTCGGGCTCCACGGCACCGGTCCAGCGGCAGCCTCGGGTGCGGGCTCTGCCACGACGTCGACGGCCTGCTTCGTCTCGACGACGGTCGCGAGCGGCTTGGACGACGGCGCGGTCGGCTGCGTCGCGACGTCATCCACCGTCGCGTCGTCGGCGGTGGTGTCATCGGCTTGTTCGACCTTGTCGGGTTTCTTCGCGTGAACGACGTGGATCCTCCTGTCGCCGCCCTTGCCGTCGGTCGTCACGTTGCCGCCGCTGGCGGCAAGTGACGTCACGGGACCCTTGGCTGCTGGTGACGCTCCGGTGGTCGCTTCGCCTGAGCTCGACTGGATCCGCATCGCCTTCGACGACGTCGTCACGGCCCGATCCGACCGTGCTTTCCGGCTTGGTGTCGGTGTCGCTCTTCGGCTGTGAGCCACCATCGTCTGAGCGTTCTTCGCCGCGGGCGTCGACGTGCGTCGCGCTCGTCGTCGATCCGTCGTCCGCCGCGGTTTCTGCATTCGGCGACGCCGACACCGTTCGCCATGGCCGCCCCTATGCCGAGCGTGACGGCGCCCGCGCCCAGCCAGGCGTACCGCTCGATCCTGGGCTCCGACCGGGCGCGATGTTTGCCCTTCTTGCCGTGAGTTCGATGCGCGGCCGAATGAGCTCCCATTCGTGATCCTTTGTTGTTACAGCTAAGTAAGTGACAGCAGGGTCTCAGCGGACGCAAAGACAGCCCTGTATAGCATGTTTCGGCAGATTGGCTGGCTAAAAGCAATCCAGGGCTTGACGCAAGTGCAAATTCTGTCGCCGAACCGTTCATGGTGCGGCGCGGCCTGATCGGCGGAGTGAAACGAACTGCCGCCCAGGCGGTTACGTGGTGCGGTGACGGCGGCGACCTGCACGTGACGTTGCGGGAAACTCCGAACCCTTTGCTAGCTCATTGTCGCGCTTCACCCCGCGGAGAACGACGTCATCGTGGGGGATCGACGGCAGGCCCGGGTGAACTCGACTGGCCGGCCACCTGGACCGACCAGGCCCGCTCGAGGTTGGACAAAAGACCACTTTCCGTCGGCTGTTGCCAACGCCCACGCGGCACCGAATCGCAGTCCTACTCTGAGGATGTGAGCGAAAACACCGATTGCTCAGGTGCCCCAGAGGGAACGTCCGTCGACCCGTGCTCGTTGCGCATCAGGGAATCCGAAGGTGTTGCCAGGGGAGGGAAGTGCCGTGCCGTCGACGCGTGACCGCGCGGCCCACCCGTGGCGCGAACGTCGCCGAGAGGTGTTGAGCCGGATCGTCAGGGAAACCGAGGCGCCGACGGGCACCTTGCCTCGGATCACCGCGTCGACGAGCGCGGAGCTCGACGCCGAGTACCTCGAACGGGTCGGCGAGGTGCTGGATGTGGCCGGGAACATCGGCGCCATCCTGATGGCGTCCGGGATGCCGACGACCGGCACCATGGACCAGGTCACCGCCATCATCAACGCGTACGGCATCGAGAGGTGCCAGGTCGACGTCATCAGCACCACGATTCACGTCGCCGCTTACCGCGGGCCGACCTCGCCGGCAGCCACCACGCTGCACACCGTGCAGGCCCGGTCGATCGACTTCAGCCGGCTGGCGGCCGTCGACCGCTTGATCGGTCGCATCACTGCCCACGAGGTGTCGCCGTCGCAGGCCCGCGAGGAACTCGACGCGATCATCATCGCGCCGCACCCGTACAAGCGCTGGATCGCCACCCTGGCCTGGGGTGCGCTGGCATTCGCGACGGCGGGCACCCTCGGCGCAAGCCTGCTCGCCTGCCTGGTCAGCGCGCTGAGCACCATGACGATCTATGTCGTCAACCGGCGACTCAACCGGCACGGACTGCCGCTGTTCTTCCAATACGCGATCGGAGGGGCCATCGCGACCGCGCCCCCGCTCGCGCTGTACTGGCTGAGCCCCAAGATGGGGTGGCACTTCGAACCGACGGTGGCCATCGCCGCCGGCCTCGTCGTCCTCCTCGCCGGGCTCTCGCTGGTGAGCTCGGTCGGCGACGTCATCACCGGCGCTCCTGTCACCGCTGCGGGTCGCTTCTTCGAATTGCTCATGATGACGGCCGCGACGATCGCCGGCGTGGCGGTGGTCCTGCACCTCGCCAGCCGCTTCGGCGCGCCGTTCGTCGCCCTCGGTGCCGGCGCACCGCCCGCACTGGCGGAGCTGCCTGCCCGCGTCGCATTCGGCGCGGCGAGCGCCGCTGCCTACGCCCTGGCCTGCTATGCCGAACGGAGCGCAGCGATAGCCGCGGCGTTCGGCGGTGCCGCGGGCACCGTCGTGTTCCTGCTCGCTCAGGGCGCGGGCTTGGGCGCCGTCGTCGCGTCGTTCGTCGCTGCGGTGCCGATCGGCTTGGTCGGCAGGCTGATGGAACGCCGCAAACTCGCACCGCCCATGGTCGTGTCGATCGCGGGCATCGTGCCGCTGTTGCCTGGTCTTGCGCTGCTGCACGGCATCTACGCGATCCTCAACGACCAGCACGCGGTCGGGTTCGCGTCGGTGCTGGCCGCACTGGCAGTCGGAACGGCGCTCGCGGCAGGCGTCACGCTCGGCGAATGGAGTTCGTGGAAGGTTCGGCGGCACCGGCTTCTGGTGCGCCGCAGGGCTCGCGCGACGCGACCCGTCAAGAGCTGAGTTCGGACGCCCGTCACACCGCCGACGTGGTGATGTCGATCTCCGAGGTCAGGGTCTGATGAACTGGGCACCGGTCGGCGATCTGCATCAACCGTTGCCGTTGCGTGTCATCGAGGTCGCCGACCAACTCGATGTCGCGATCGATGTGACTGATCATCCCCTTGGTGGTCTCGCACTCGGCGCAGTCCTCGGCGTGAATGCGTGAGTGCCGCAACGTAACTCGTACCCGTTCCAGCGGCCAGCCCTTGCGGGCGGCGTACATCCGCACCGTCATCGAGGTGCACGACCCCAACGCGGCCAACAGCAGGTCGTAGGGTGTCGGCCCTTCGTCGTCGCCGATAGGTCGTGGCTCGTCGGCGACGAGCCGGTGGTGACCGGCGGTGATCTCCTGGGTGTAGGTGCCCGAACCCGCCTCCGTCACTGTCACCGTGCCCTCGTCTGTCGTCATGCCCACGAGTGTGCGCGACGGCCATCGCGTCCGGAATCGAATCGCGCCATCGGTTGTTGACCCGGCGCGTGACGATTCGACTCGGACTACAGATTGCTCGACGTCGGCGTCGACGGCGTGATCGTCAACCTGCCCACTCACGGCTACACGCCGGGCATCATCACCGAGGTGGGCGAGGCGCTGCGCCCGCTGATCAGCTAGCGGACGTGGTCTGACCAGGGCCGTTGTTGGACTTCACAGGCGATGGCAAGGTTGGTGATCATGAACCGCGTTTCGAGCAGGTTGTTGACCTTGGGAATCGCGGGGATCGCGGCGATCGGCGTGCTGGCCGCGTGTTCCGGATCGCCGGACCACATGGCGCCACAGAGCGGTAGCGCGCCGAGCGCCCCGGCTGCGGGCATGAAGGACGGCGTCACCGCGGAGGCACCCGAGTTCGGGCCGCCCCCGCCGCTGGAGACCAAGCGCGACGTCGTCAAGACGGCGTCGATGACGATCACGGCCGGCAACACCTCGGAGGCGGCCGACAAGGCTGCCGTCATCGCGGAGGACGCCGACGGCCGCGTCGACAGTCGTACAGAGGACGCCGGGTCGGGGCAGGGGCGGGCGCGCACCTCGGTCGTGCTGCGAGTTCCCGTCGCGAAGCTCGACGGCGTGGTCCGCGACCTCAAGTCGCTGGGGACCGTGCAGAACGCTGAGACGACGTCAGAGGACGTCACGGCGCAGCGCGTCGACCTCGACGCGCGGATCAAGGCCCTGCAGACGTCGGTGGATCGACTCCTGGCGATCATGCGCGACGCCAAGGACCCCGAGGCGCTCATTGCCGCGGAGAACGCGCTGTCGCAGCGCCAGGCGGACCTGGACAGCCTTCGTGCCCAGCGCGATCAGCTCGGCGATCGGATCGAGTACAGCACGGTCAACGTCACCTTCGTCGCCGAGCAGATCGGCGGACCGTCACCGCAGAAGTACGAAGGGTTTACCGGTCAGATCGAGCGGGGTTGGAATGGTTTGGTTTCGGTGCTGAGCAACCTGGTGTTGCTCTTCGGTCTGATGCTCCCGTGGCTGGGTGCGCTCGCGGTTGCGTGCGCAATCCTCTACGGCGTCATCCGGGTGGTGCAGGCGCGCCGCTCATAGCGACACAGACGCCGTTTCCGGTCAGGCCGTACGGCGGATGCCACGCTTGAGGAGGATCTCGCGCTCGGACTCGCTCAGGCCGCCCCAGATGCCGTACGGCTCACCGACGGCCAGCGCATGGCTGCGGCACTGTGCGATGACCGGGCAACGCCGGCACATCTCCTTGGCGCGCATCTCACGCTGGGCGCGGGCGCGGCCACGCTCGCCGTCGGGGTGGAAGAACATCGATGAGTCGACACCCCGGCAAAGGCCCGACATTTGCCAATCCCAGATGTCTGCGTTCGGTCCGGGTAGCTGCTGCGGCTGTGGCATTGGGAAAACCCCTCTCTGCGCACCCCTTTCGCATTACGCGGGAGGGCGTTGAATCGTGGAATCGATCCGAGCACGTGTCGCCAGTGACTACTCGTGCACACAACGTAGAAGGGCTCGCGAAATTCAGTCAATAGGTTGCACATGTGCTCAAGGGCATAACAGCAGCTGCAGAATTTACATCACGTTCATCCTTGCGACGCGTCCGCAACGAGAAGGGCGATGACGAAACGGCCACCAAGTGATCTCGATACCGGTTTCCGCTGCTCGCAGCGAACGGCGTTGCGCGCCTTGTTCCTAGCGCTCAGTAGGCAGTTGACACCGAATTAACACGGTCACCATCAACTGTTAACCAATGTTGGATCCGCAACACGGGCAACCCGTGCCCCGCGGTACCGGGTTCCCGCGGTCGTGGACGGCGCGGTGTTGATAACGTCGCAATTCGATGAACGTCTTGGTCCGCGCCGCCTTCGGCGACGACCCCGGCCGCTGGCCGCTGCCGGCCGCGCAGACGCCCAGCCAAACCTGGCAGCGCGCGGTGGCCGCCGGCGGCCAAGGTCGGTACGCCGCCGGGTTCAGCGACCTGGAGGCACTGGGCCGACTGTCCGACTCGGGGCCGCTCACGTCGCTGGGGCTAAGCACCCGGGCCTCGTTCCTCCGTCAGCTCGGGAGGCACGCCGGCGCGCGAACTTGGGATGGCCGCGCCTTCGCACTGGCCGGTTCCGACCCCGAGGCCGGCGCTGACGCGTTGATCGGGCTGGCCGCTGACGCTCTTGGCGTCGGCCGCTTCGGCGCCTCCGCACGACTGTTGAGGCGGGCGCGCGAGCTCGTCGGTGACAGCGCCCCGGGGCGATTGCCCGTCCGGTTGGG
Source organism: uncultured Actinomycetota bacterium (assembly GCA_963849055.1). GTDB lineage: Bacteria > Actinomycetota > Actinomycetes > Mycobacteriales > Mycobacteriaceae > Mycobacterium. Next base: position 1,016,139 of record CAWKFI010000002.1, on the reverse strand, counting down.
GTGGGTTTCGGCGGAGTTGGCCATGTTCACCGGCGACGGCGCCGCAGCGGTCGGGCATGCCGAGCGGGCGGTGGGGTTGGCGGCGTCGACGGGCTCGGCGCGACACGCCGTCAAGTCGGATGTCGTGCTGGCCGCCGCGCTCTGCAGCGCCGGTGACCTGGGAGCCTCGCGCCGTGTCGCCGACGCGACGCTGGCGGCCACCCAGCGGCTTGGATTAATACCGTTGAGCTGGGCGTTGGCTTGTCTGCTGGCCGACATCGGCAGTGCCGTCCACCCGCCGGACCGGATCGCCGTCATCCGCGATGACTCCGCCGATACGGTACGACGTAGGGGCGGCGTGTGGGCAGCGCGCTGACAAGGCTCGTCACTGCCTGATCATTAGTCTTTACCTGACACAACCGTCGGGGTCCGCCTCATCCGTAACGCTGGAGATAAAACTCACGATGACAATTTCGGGAGATGGTCTCGATGCTGTCGTTGCTGAGGCGGTGGCAGGCGATCGAGATGCGCTCCGGACAGTGCTGGAGACCATCCGTCCGATCATCGTCCGGTATTGCCGGGCGAGGATCGGGACAGCGGACCGAAGTGGACTTTCAGCAGACGACGTGGCTCAGGAGGTTTGCTTGGCCGCCATCACGGCGCTGCCGCGCTACAAGGATCAGGGACGACCGTTCCTGGCCTTCGTTTATGGCATCGCCGCTCACAAGGTTGCCGACGCGCACCGCGCGAACGGGCGGAATCGTGCGGACGCCACCGACACGCTGCCCGACCGACCCTCGTCGGACATCGGCCCCGAGCAGATGGCGATCGATGCCGAAGCGTCCGCCCGGATGGACAAGCTCCTGGCGGTACTGCCCGAGAAGCAGCGCGAGATCGTCATCCTGCGCGTCGTGGTCGGCATGAGTGCCGAGGAGACCGCCGAGGCGGTGGGCAGCACGGCCGGCGCTGTCCGGGTGGCCCAGCATCGTGCGTTGGCCCGACTGAAGACCGAGATCGCCGGAACGAGGCACGACCATGCCTGACTTCGGTCGCTGGACGGGCAACGGGGGAGACCCGTCGCTCAACGACATCAACCGGGCCGACCGGTTCTTCGAATCCCTTGCCGCGAACCAGCCGGTGTACTCCACCGATCCCGGTGAGGCGGAACTGGCATTCCTGCTCTCGGATTGGCGCGACGAGATTCGCGACACCCCCGTCACGGCGGTCGTGACGCCCCGCGACGCGATCATCGCGTTGCACGGCGGCCTTGGCGACGTGTCGCGCAAGCGCACCCGCACCTCGCTGGCCCTCGTCGGGTCGGCCGCTGCGGCGGTGCTGTGCCTCGGCGGCTTCAGCGCCGCCGTCTACGGGGCAGGCCCCGGCGACGCGTTCTACGGCATGCGGACCATGATCTTCGGTGAGCCGTCGGCGCGCGACGATCAGGTGGAGCTGGCATCGCAGCAACTCGCGCAGGTACAGCAGCTGATCGAGCAGGGCGACTGGCAGCAGGCGCAGGACAAGCTGGTGACGCTGTCCACCACCGTGCAGAGCATCGACCAGGTCGACCAGAAGCAGGACCTCATCGAGCAGTGGAATGCCTTGACCTACAAGGTGGTCGAGCAGGATCCCGCCGCCACGCTGCCGCCGCCCGGTGAGCCCCTGCCGCCGATGCCATCCTCACCGCTGACCCTGCTGCCGGTTCCGGTAATCGACGAAACCACGACCTCGACCTCTACGTCGGACTCGTCGACGTCCGATACCTCGACATCGGATTCACCGACCTCGTCGTCGGAGACCACGCCGCCGTCGGACACGAGCACTTCGGCCGGAACCTCGACTACGACGACCGAACCATCGACGTCGACCGAACCTCCGACCACGACGCAGCCGTCGCCGGAGCCGTCCACGTCCACGTCGACCGCGCCGGCGCCGCCGCCCGCGACGACGACCACGACAACGACGACGACCACGACGACCACCCGCCAGCCAGCGGCCTTGCCGCCGTCGACCGTGTCGTTGCCGCCGTCGACGGTCTCTGTGCCGTCGTCCGTGTCCGCACCTCCGCCCGTGAGCGTGGAAGCACCACCGGTGACGCAGGCCGAACCGCCCGCGCCGCAGCCACGCGTCGTGCCCACCCAGGCGCCACCACCAGTGGCAGAGCAGCCGGCTGACACCGCGAAGACCACCGAGGCGCCGGCACCCAAGCTGGAAGAGCAAGAAGCGGTGACCACGACCGTCGCCCCGCCAGGGCGCGGCGGAGGACCCAAGAACTAAGGCCCCAAGAACTACGAGGGGAAGTTAAGCGTTCAGCGATATCCGTCGGATTCCGACGTCGCCTCGTTCAGCGAAGCGTCGGCGTATCCGCGGCAGTAGTCCCACGTCACGTAGGCGTCGGGCTCAGGGTCGTAGGCCGGCTCGTGGGGCCGCACCGTGCCGTCGACCAGCAGTTGCAGCAGGTTCGCGCGCAACATGTCCCAGTCGTGGTAGTGGTCCTGCTGGCACTCGTCGCAGCAGACCACGAGGCCGCGAATTCCCTTGTGCGCCAACAACGCCTCGTACACCGCCAGGTCGGCGAGATCGGCCTCGACCGCGATGCGTTCCTGCGGATCCAGCGGCTGGCCCGGCTCGAGTTCGTCGAGGGCAGCGGAAGGATCGCAGGGGTCGTCGGCGAACGGGTCGGGCGGCAAACCCGGCGGCAGGTGGTCGCGCACGCTTCCACATTACGCAGCACCGCCGTCATCGCGCCAGCCGTCCATGCCGTAACACGCAGCGCCCTCGCCGTGCGGGGGCCAGCCACCGTCCGCCGTCCCGATAAGATGGACATTTAGATCTGCGCCGTCTGGAGGCCTCACCCATGTCGATCGCTGAAAGCAGCCTTCCCTTCGCCGTTCCGGTGCCGACCGGGGGTGACGATCCCACCAAGATCGCCATGCTCGGGCTCACCTTCGACGACGTCCTGCTGCTGCCTGCCGCCTCCGACGTGGTGCCCGCGAACGCCGACACGTCGAGCCAGCTGACCAAGCGCATCCGGCTGCGCGTGCCACTGGTCAGCTCGGCGATGGACACCGTCACCGAGTCCCGGATGGCCATCGCCATGGCGCGTGCCGGCGGCATGGGCGTCCTGCATCGCAACCTGTCCGTCGCGGAGCAGGCCGGCCAGGTCGAGACCGTGAAGCGGTCCGAGGCAGGGATGGTCACCGACCCCGTCACCTGCTCGCCGGAGAACACGCTGGCCGAGGTCGACGCGATGTGCGCACGATTCCGGATCTCGGGCCTGCCCGTCGTCGACGCCGACGGAGCACTCGTCGGCATCATCACCAACCGCGACATGCGCTTCGAGGTCGACCAGAGCAAGCCCGTCGCCGAGGTGATGACGAAGGCGCCGCTGATCACCGCGCAGGAGGGCGTCACCGCCGAAGCCGCGCTGGGGCTGTTGCGCCGCCACAAGATCGAGAAGCTGCCGATCGTCGACGGGCACGGCAAGCTGACGGGGCTGATCACCGTCAAGGACTTCGTCAAGACCGAGCAGTTCCCGTTCGCCACCAAGGACAGCGACGGCCGGCTGCTCGTCGGCGCAGCGGTCGGTGTCGGTGACGACGCCAGGGAGCGGGCGATGACACTCGTCGACGCCGGCGTCGACGTGCTGATCGTGGACACCGCGCACGCGCACAACCGTGGCGTGCTGGACATGGTGCATTGGGTCAAGACCGTGGTCGGCGACCGCGTGGAGGTGGTCGGCGGCAACGTCGCCACCCGCACCGCGGCTGCCGCGCTGGTCGAGGCCGGTGCCGATGCGGTCAAGGTCGGCGTCGGTCCCGGCTCCATCTGCACGACGCGCGTCGTCGCCGGTGTCGGCGCACCGCAGATCACCGCGATCCTCGAAGCCGTCGCCGCCTGCAAGCCGTACGGCGTGCCGGTGATCGCCGACGGCGGACTGCAGTACTCGGGCGACATCGCCAAGGCACTGGCCGCGGGGGCGTCGACGGCGATGCTCGGCTCGCTGCTGGCAGGCACCGCGGAGGCGCCCGGCGAGCTGATCTTCGTCAACGGCAAGCAGTTCAAGAGCTACCGCGGCATGGGTTCCCTCGGCGCGATGCAGGGCCGGGGCTCGCAGAAGAGCTTCTCCAAGGACCGCTACTTCCAGGACGACGTGCTGAGCGAGGACAAGCTGGTTCCCGAGGGCATCGAGGGCCGGGTGCCGTTCCGTGGTCCGCTCTCCACCGTCATCCACCAGCTGACCGGTGGTCTGCGCGCCGCCATGGGCTACACCGGTTCGCCCACCATCGAGGAGCTGCAGCAGGCGCAGTTCGTCCAGATCACCGCGGCCGGCCTGAAGGAAAGCCATCCGCACGACATCGCCATGACCGTCGAGGCGCCCAACTACTACGCTCGCTAGAGCTCGGGGGAATTACGCATGCGTGACCTGGTCGAAATCGGCATGGGCCGAACCGCCCGCCGCACCTACGAGCTCGGCGACATCAACATCGTGCCGTCGCGGCGCACCCGCTCCTCGCAGGACGTGTCGACGGCCTGGCAGCTCGACGCGTACCGGTTCGAGATCCCGTCCTCGCCCACCCGACCGACGCGCTGGTGTCGCCGGAGTTCGCCATCGAACTGGGCCGCCTCGGCGGGCTCGGCGTCCTCAACGGCGAGGGTCTGATCGGCAGGCACGCCGACGTCGAAGCCAAGATCGCTCAGGTTGTGGAGGCCGCCGCCAAGGAGCCCGAACCGTCGGCGGCCATCCGACTGCTGCAGCAACTGCACGCCGCGCCGCTCGACCCGGAACTGCTCGGTGCCGCGGTGGCGCGCATCCGCGACGCGGGCGTCACCACCGCCGTGCGGGTCAGCCCGCAGAACGCGCAGGCGCTGACGCCGGCACTGGTCGCGGCGGGCATCGACCTGCTGGTCATCCAGGGCACGATCATCTCCGCCGAGCGCGTCGCCTCGGACGGTGAGCCGCTCAACCTCAAGACGTTCATCTCCGAACTCGACGTCCCCGTCGTCGCGGGCGGTGTCCTCGACCACCGCACCGCGCTGCACCTGATGCGCACCGGCGCGGCAGGCGTCATCGTCGGCTACGGCTCGACGTCGGGCGTCACCACCAGCGACGAGGTGCTCGGCATCAGCGTGCCGATGGCCACCGCGATCGCCGACGCCGCCGCCGCCCGGCGGGAGTACCTCGACGAGACCGGTGGTCGCTACGTGCACGTGCTCGCGGACGGCGACATCCACACCTCGGGCGAGTTGGCCAAGGCCATCGCGTGCGGCGCCGACGCGGTGGTGCTCGGAACCCCGCTGGCCGCATCCGAGGAGGCTCTCGGGGGTGGCTGGTTCTGGCCCTCGGCCGCCGCACACCCGTCACTGCCCCGCGGCGCGCTGCTGCAGGTGGCGCTCGGCGAGCGGCCGTCACTCGAGCAGGTCCTCACCGGGCCGTCCGACGACCCGTTCGGCTCGCTGAACCTGGTCGGTGGCCTGCGCCGGTCGATGGCGAAGGCCGGCTACTGCGACCTCAAGGAATTCCAGAAGGTCGGCCTCGCCGTCGGGTCCTGAGACCTCAGCTTTACAAGTTAGGGTCCCCTGTCTAGTAGTTACCCGCGGGTAAGTTCATAATCATGGGATGGAGCCTGACTACGACGTCCTGATCATCGGCTCGGGTTTCGGGGGCAGTGTCAGCGCACTGCGGCTCACCGAGAAGGGCTACCGCGTCGGCGTCGCTCGAAGCGGGCCGACGCTTCGCCGACGCGGACTTCGCGAAGACCTCCTGGAACCTGCGCAAGTTCCTGTGGGCGCCCAAGCTCGGCATGTACGGCATCCAGCGCATCCACCTGCTGCGCAACGTGATGATCCTGGCCGGCGCAGGCGTCGGCGGCGGCTCGCTCAACTACGCCAACACGCTCTACGTGCCGCCGGAGCCGTTCTTCGACGACCAGCAGTGGGCGCACATCACCGACTGGCGTGCCGAACTGATGCCGCACTACGACCAGGCGCAGCGGATGCTCGGCGTCGTGACGAACCCGACGTTCACCGACGCCGACCGGATCATGAAGGAGGTCGCCGAGGACATGGGCGTTGGCGACACCTTCGTCCCGACGCCCGTCGGCGTGTTCTTCGGACCGGATGGTGAGAAGACGCCGGGCAAGACGGTCGCCGACCCGTACTTCGGTGGCGCGGGTCCCGCACGCACCGGCTGCATCGAGTGCGGCGCGTGCATGACGGGCTGCCGGTACGGCGCCAAGAACACGCTGGTCAAGAACTACCTCGGCCTCGCGGAATCCGCTGGCGCGCAAGTGCATCCGATGACCACGGTCACCGAGCTTCCAGCAGCGCGGCGACGGCGTGTGGGAGGTCCGCACCGCAGCGCACCGGCAGGTGGCTGCGCAGCGTCGCAAGCGCACGTTCACCGCGCACGCACGTGGTCCTCGCCGCGGGCACCTTCGGCACGCAGAAGCTGCTGTTCAAGATGCGCGACACGGGCAAGCTGCCCAAGCTGTCCGACAAGCTGGGCGTGCTGACCCGCACCAACTCGGAATCCATCGTCGGCGCGGGTCGGCTGGCAGGTGTCCGACGACCTCGACCTGACGCACGGCGTGGCCATCACCTCGTCGATCCACCCCACCCCCGACACCCACGTCGAGCCGGTGCCGCTACGGCAAGGGCTCCAACGCGATGGGCCTGCTGCAGACGCTGATGACCGACGGCACCGGGCCGCTCGGCACTGACGTGCCGCGATGGAAGCAGTTGCTGACCAATGCGCAGGCCGATCCGAGAGGCACGCTGCGGTTGCTCAACCCGCGGCGGTGGAGCGAGCGCACCGATGATCGCGCTGGTCATGCAGCACCTGGACAACTCGATCACCACCTACACCCGCCGCAGCAAGCTCGGGCTGCGCGCGAATGACCAGCAAGCAGGGCCACGGCGAGCCGAACCCGACCTGGATCCCGGCAGGCAACGAGGTCACCCGCCGCATCGCGGAGAAGATCGACGGCGTCGCGGGCGGCACCTGGGGCGAGCTGTTCAACATCCCGCTGACCGCCCACTTCCTCGGCGGCGCCGCGATCGGCGACAGCCCCGAGCACGGCGTCATCGACCCGTACCACCGGGTCTATGGCTACCCGACGCTGTCGTCATGGACGGCGCGGCGATCTCGGCGAACCTCGGCGTGAACCCGTCGCTGTCGATCACCGCGCAGGCCGAGCGCGCAGCGTCGCTGTGGCCGAACAAGGGCGAGGAGGACCTGCGGCCGGCGCAGGGCGAGCCGTACCGGCGCCTGGCCCCGATCGCCGCCGAGCGACCCGGTGGTGCCCGCGCGAGGCGCCCGCCGCGCTGCGCCGGCTGCCGATCGAACCGGTCAGGCTCGACCGGCTGACACGCTGCCGCGGACGGCGAGTCGGCGGCCCGCCACTAGACTGAGCCGAGTGGAATCGGCAACCCGTGCAGCTCATCCCCGCGTCCCGTCTTGGTCGTCGACTTCGGCGCGCAGTACGCGCAGCTGATCGCGCGGCGCGTGCGCGAGGCGCAGGGTGTACTCGGAGGTCATCCCGCACACCGCCACCGTCGACGAGATCAAGGCCAAGACCCCGCGCGATCGTGCTGTCCGGCGGGCCGGCCAGCGTGTACGCCGACGGCGCGCCGCAACTCGACCCCGCGCTGTTCGACCTCGACGTTCCGGTGTTCGGCATCTGCTACGGATTCCAGGCGATGGCGCAGGCGCTCGGCGGTACCGTGGCGCGCACCGGCACCAGCGAGTACGGCCGCACCGAGCTGAGCGTCACTGGCGGGAGAACTGCACTCGGATCTGCCCGCCACCCAGCCGGTGTGGATGAGCCACGGCGACGCGGTCACCGAGGCCCCGGACGGCTTCGACGTCGTCGGCCACCAGCACCGGGGCGCCGGTCGCGGCGTTCGAGGACCGCGTCGCGCCGGCTCGCGGGCGTGCAGTACCACCCCGAGGTGCTGCACTCGCCGCACGGCCAGCAGGTGCTGAGCCGGTTCCTGCACGAGTTCGCCGGTATCGGCGCGACGTGGACGGCTGCCAACATCGCCGACGCGCTGATCGAGCAGGTGCGCAGCCAGATCGGTGACGGCCGCGCGATCTGCGGCCTGTCCGGCGGCGTCGACTCGGCGGTCGCCGCGGCGCTGGTGCAGCGCGCGATCGGTGACCGGCTGACGTGCGTGTTCGTCGACCACGGGCTGCTGCGCGCGGGCGAGCGGGCTCAGGTACAGCGCGACTTCGTCGCCGCGACGGGCGCCAAGCTGGTCACCGTCGACGCCGAGGACACGTTCCTCGAGGCGCTCGCAGGCGTCACCAACCCCGAGGGCAAGCGCAAGATCATCGGCCGCGAGTTCATCCGGGCGTTCGAGGGCGCGGTGCGCGACGTGGTTGGCGCGGCGCGACTTCGAAGTCGACTTCCTGGTGCAGGGCACGCTTGTATCCCGACGTGGTCGAGTCCGGTGGCGGTACCGGCACCGCGAACATCAAGAGTCACCACAACGTCGGCGGACTGCCCGACGACCTGCAAGTTCAAGCTCGTCGAGCCGCTGCGGCTGCTGTTCAAGGACGAGGTCCGTGCGGTCGGGCGCGAGCTCGGGCTGCCCGAGGAAATCGTTGCGCGCCAACCCTTCCCCGGGTCCGGGCCTGGCGATCCGGATCGTCGGCGAGGTCACCGCCGAGCGGCTGGAGACGCTGCGTCGCGCCGACTCCATCGCCCGCGAGGAACTGACCGCGGCCGGGCTGGACAATCAGATCTGGCAGTGCCCGGTGGTGCTGCTCGCCGACGTCCGCTCGGTCGGGGTGCAGGGCGACGGCCGCACCTACGGGCATCCGATCGTGCTGCGGCCGGTGTCCAGCGAGGACGCCATGACCGCGGACTGGACGCGGGTGCCCTACGAAGTGCTGGAACGGATCTCGACCCGGATCACCAACGAGGTCGCCGAGGTCAACCGGGTGGTGCTCGACGTGACGAGCAAGCCGCCGGGCACCATCGAGTGGGAGTGACTCCGCGACTGCTCAGTCGGGATCCTTCTCGGCTTCCTTGTCGATGAAGTCGGTCAGGATTTCTCCCACCACCGACTCGATGGTCGACTCGATCGAGAACGCCAGCGTCGCGGAGACCGCGGCCACCGCCTGAGTGCGGAACCGCACCAGCATCGTGATCAGTTCGGCCACTTCGGTATCCGGCGGCAACGCGGCACCGGGATTGATCCGGTGCAACACTTCCTCTACGCCTGCGCGCACCAGGATGCCACTGATCTGATCGAGCAACGGGGTGACCTGCTCGTGGATGTCGATGAGCTTGTCGCTCGCCACGCCGTACTGACGAATCTCGTTGAACGCCTCGATGAGCTTGGGCCGCACCACGATTGCTTCGCCGTCTTCGAGCTTGATCACGTCGAGGCCGACCATCCGCTCGAAGCCGGCGTCGTCGTCGACCAGACGCTTGGCGTCGGCCACCGACATCCGCTCGGGCTTCTCCGTCGCCCAGCTGCCCGCGATCGCCGACTCCAGGCCCAGCATGTCGCCGAGGTTCTTGCCCTGCTCCCAGGCGCTGAGCATCTCGTGCACGTGGGCGATGTTGTACCCGCGGTCGAGCATCGACGTGATGAGCCGCAGCCGGGTCAGGTGCGTGTCGTTGAACAGTGCGATGCGCCCCACCCGCATGGGCGGATGCAGCAGGCCGCGATCGCGGTACACCCGGATGTTGCGGGTCGTTGTACCCGCCAGCCGGGCGAGCTCCTCGATCCGGTACTCGCCGGACGCCTCGGCGCCGTGTGGTCGCACGGCAGCGTCGAACAGCTGGGACACCGCGTTCTCGATGACGTCCTGTGAGCCGCGCCGGACGCGCCGTGGCGCCCGGCGGAGGCCATTCAGAATCGTCGAGATGGCGCCCGCCGGTTGCCTCGGCTGTCGTGCGGACACGTCAGCCCGATGAGGCGACGGCAGGCGCGCGCACCTCGCGCGCCACCGCGTCGTAGTCGCCGAATCGGAAGTCACGCATCTGTCGAAGATACTGGGTGGCGAACCCCGGGTACATCGACGCGTTGAATCCGTCGGCGGTCAGGTACCAACTGGTGCAGCCGCTCATCCAGGTGGTCTTCGTCAGCCGCTTCTGGATCCGCTCGTTGTGCCTGCGCTGGACGTCGGCGCGGACGTCGAGGTAGCGCAGGTTCTCGCGCAGAATCGTGGTGATGCCCGCGACGGCGTAGTCGATCTGTCCCTCGACGTACACCAGCAGCGAGTTGTGGCCGGGACCCGAGTTGGGGCCGGTCATGATGAACAGGTTCGGGTAACCGTGCGCGTTGATGCTCTTGTACGCCTGCGCGCCACCCGCCCATTCGTCGGCAAGGGACCGGCCGCCGAGACCCCGCACGGGATAGGGCGGACCCGTCAGGTGGACGTCGTAGCCGGTGGCGAACACGACGGCGTCGAGGTGGTGTTCGATGCCGTCGCTGGTGCGGATCCCCACCGGGCTCATCGTGGCGATGGGCCAGTCGATGAGCTTGCAGTTGTCGCGTTGCAACGCGGGGTAGTAGTCGCTGGAGACCAGCATGCGTTTGCAGCCGGGAGTGAAGTCCGGGGTCAGCTGGCGGCGCAGCCAGGGATCCTTGACCTGGCGGCGCAGGTGAGCCTTGCCCAGTCGGGCAACGAGGCCGCTCATCGGTGTGTTCCAGACCAGCGCCGCCGCGGTGGCCTCATGTCCCCAGTACAACGCCTGCCGCGCAAGTCGTTGTGTAGCAGGAACGTTCGCGAACAGCGTCTGCGCCGCAGCGGGGGTCGCGATGTCCATCCGGGGCAGCACCCAACCGGGTGTGCGTTGGAACACCTTGACGAACGCGGCCTTCTCGACCAGTTCGGGCACGATCTGCACGGCGCTGGCACCGGTGCCGATCACGGCGACTCGCTTGTCGCTGAAGTCGTAGTCGTGGTCCCACCGGGCGCTGTGGATCTTGTGCCCCTCGTAGGTGTCCAGCCCGCGGATGTCGGGCCACGCGTGGTCGGGCAGCGGACCAGAGGCCAGTACCACCGCGCGGGCGCGCAATCGGGTCCGGCCCGTGGTCGACACCGTCCACGCGCCGTCGGTCTCGTCGAACTCCAAGCCGTTGACCTCGACGCCGAACCGGATCCGCCGGTGCAGGTCGAACTGCTCGACCATGTCCTCGATGTGGCGGCGAATCTCGTCGGCGGGGGAGTAGGCGCGCGACCAGGCCGGGTTCGCCACGAACGAGAACGAGTACAGCAGCGACGGGATGTCGCATGCCGCACCGGGGTACGTGTTGTCGCGCCAGGTGCCGCCGACCCGATCCTCGCGTTCGAGCATCACGAAGTCTTCGACTCCGGCCTCGGACAGCTTGATGGCCGCACCGATGCCGGTGAATCCGGTACCGACGATCACCGTGTCGTAGACGTGCTCACTTGTGCGCCTGGCCATCTCAGGCCGCCGGCTCATGAGTCAGTTCCTTGAACCAGGACGGGATCGGCTTGAGCAGTGCCTTGGGGTAGCGGTCCGAGGCCCACACGGCGGGGTTGGCCACCCAGTGGTACGGATTGCGGGAGTTGACCACCATCCGGGCGTGCAGCTTGAGGATCTGGTAAGTCGGTACGCGCCAAGTGTTCTCGGCGCGACCGCCGAGTTCCTTGAAGCGCATCATCGCCTTGTAGAGCCGCTCGGGTTCCAGCCCCATGTCGACGATGTTGTTGCGCATCCGGTTCAGCAGCGGAACGTACATGATCATGCCGATGATCAGTCCCGGCGTGGCGAAGCTTGCGACGAAGTCGATCGCCAGCTTGCGGGCCTTCGCATGGCCGATCATGTCGAGGACGTCGAAGTCGACGGCGATGTGCCGGGACTCGTCGTTGTTGATCTTCTCGAAGACCTGGTGGCACAGCGGGTCGTCGACCTCGTCCAGCAGGAACTTCAGCAGTGCACCGTCCAGTGCTACCTCGAGCATCGGGATGACGGTGCCCAGCACCGATAACGACATGTCGTCGGCGTAGCGGTCCAGCCACTCGATGGCCAACCGGATGTTGACGTTCGGTTCGGGCATCTCGCCGTCGTCGAGCATGCCCCAGCGCTTCATCAGCGCCAGTTCGGCGTTCGCGTGGCGCTGCTCCTCGGCGTGGAAGTAGCGGTAGATCTCGGCAAGCGTCGGCGTGGGTGCCTTCTTGGCCAGCGCCGCGAACCCGCGCGCCCCGACGTTCTCGATCCAGCACAAGTCGGCCATGAAGGCCTTGAGCTTGGGCCGGAACTCGTCGCTGATCGTCTCGGCACCCGGTGCGTCCCAGTCGAAGTCGGCCAGTGCCCACTGCCGGTCCTTGATCTTCGCCAGCATGGCGTCCATGTCCAATCGTCGTTGGGCCACGGCTACCTCCTAGTTGGTGACGCGAGTGGTGAGGCCGACGGCACGCGTGTACACCGTCGGGGTGAGACGTTTGATGCCCCAGCCGATCCGGGCATCCGGCTGCGGCATGCAGTACAGGCCGCCGCGGTCGTTGGTGTCCAGGCACGCCTTGGCGACGCGCTGGGCCGAGAAGCCGGTCCAGCGCATCAGCCGGTCGGCGAGCTGTGTGGACTGGGCCGTGATGCGGCCGGACTCGACGATGTTGGTCTTGACGAACGTCGGGCACAGCACGGTGACACCGATTCCGGTGCCGGACAATTCGGCGGCCAGAGTCTCCGAGAGCGACAGCACGCCTGCCTTGCTGACGTTGTAGGCCGCCATGTTCGGCGCGGCGCCGAAGGCGGCGGCCGACGCCACGTTGATGATGCCGCGGGAGCGGTCCTTACAGCCGGCCTCGCGCAGGATCGGCGCGAAGACGTGACAGCCGTGGATCGGGCCCCACAAGTTGATGCCAAGCACCCACTTCCAGTCGTCGAGGTCGGCCTCGCCGATCGGCGTGCCGCCCGCACCGACGCCGGCATTGTTGATCACCAGACTCGGTGCACCGCCGAACCACGACCGAGCGTGCTCGGCCAGAAGCGTTAACTCGTCGACGGCGGACACGTCGCAGCGCACGGCCGTCGCCTCGCCTCCGCCGTCGGTGATGGCAGCCGCGGTGGCCCGGGCGGCGTCCTCGTCGACGTCGCTGCACACGATCCGGCCACCGCGCCGGGACAGTTCGACGGCGAAGGCCGCGCCGATTCCGCTCCCGGCGCCGGTGATGACGGCGTCGGCCCGCTGGCTGCGCTTGGCCGACGATCCGAAGATCCGATCATCCGGCAGCTCGCTGAATGCCGCCCGCCGCGCAACGACTCTCCGACGAACGCCGCCACCCGTCGCATGGCGGGCACGGCCTCCGGGGTCAGCCTGGGCAACGCCTGGAATACGTGCACCTGGTCGGGCCAGACCTGCAGTTCGCAGTCGCCGCCCGCCGCGGTGATGTCCTTCGCGAGCCTGCGGGCGTCGGCGACGAGCATCTCGGCCCCGCCCGCCTGGATCAACGTCGGCGGCATCCTGCGGCCGCCCGCAACGTCGAGGGTGAGTCGCGGGTGCGTGACATCGGTTCCAGCGCAGTACAACTCGATCAGCCGGGCCGCATCAGCCGCGCGGATCGCCGGATCACGGCGCAGTTCCTCGCGCGTCCGGGCCAAGCCGAACGTCATGTCCACCAACGGGGAGAGCAACGCCAGACCGGCCGGATGCGCGACGTCGGGCTGCAACAGCAGGTCGACCGCGAGGTGCCCGCCCGCAGAGTCGCCTGCGACGACGATCCGCTCGGGTGCCAGCCGCTGTTCCATGCACAGCCAGTCCCAGCCCGAGCGCACGTCGTTCGCGGCGGTGGGGAAGCGGTGCTTGGGAGCGAGGCGGTAGTCGACGCGTAAAGACGGGCAGCCCGGTCAGCCGGGACAGCCACGCCACCAGCCGGCGGTGGGTGCGCGGTGAGCAGAGGGCGTAACCGCTGCCGTGCAGGAAGTAGATCGCGCTGTCACCCGTGTGGACACCCGCGCCACGCACCCATTCGCCCACCACCCGGCGCCCGTCGGCCAGCCGGACGTCGACGTGCTCGACGCGGGTGCCGCCCAGCGACGGACCGAAGGTGTTCATGACGCGCGCGACGATCTGGCGCGACGTCCACAGCCCCCATGCCCGCTCGGGCGGCAGGACGGCACTGATCTGACGCAGGGTCATGCGCGCTCACGCCGGCCGCACCGCGGGATCGGATCGAGCCGCGGGTTGGGACTTCTGAACCGGTCGCAGCCGTTCGGGCGGGCATCCGAGACCTCCTCGTCGAAGTGTTCGACGAGTACAACAGCGATTGGTGACATTTGTCAATGTCAACATTTACGACTGAAAGGTCCCGCTGACGGAAGCCCGGGGGCTCGGGTTTACCGCAGCGGGTCGCCGCGCCAGCTGAAGCTGTTGACGTATTTGCCCATGTCCAGGGCCAGTTGCAGGCTGGCCGCGGACGGCTTGCCCGAGCCGAAGTCCGGCCCGAAGGCGTGGTACGGACCGACGGCCCCTGCGACCAGGGCCAGGTCGTTCTTCACCGCAACCATCACGATCACCCGCATCCGTGAGTAGCTCGCGGTGGCGCCCTGTGGCCAGCAGTCGGCGACCATGCCGAAGCCGGGTTGGTAGCCGACCATGGCGTTCGGAATCTCGTAGGCCGTCTTGGTGTCGGGGAAGGTCTTGTTGACCAGCGCGATGGCGATGTCCCGCGGGGTGCGGCCCGCTGCCGGCTGGCTGAACAATCGCATGGTGCCGCCGTCGCCTGCCTGCAAATCGGCGGTGACGCCGTCGGGCGCGGTGGTGATCTTGTACGCCGACCCCTCGGCCGGGTAGGCGACCGAGAATGTTCCGTCTGCGGACGTGAACCGGGGATTGACGGTGACGGGCTCACCGATCGGCGGGCGCCCGCAGTCGGGCGGGCACACGTACCGGGGCTTCGGCTTCTCCATGGCGCCAGACATCGCGACCAGGCTCGCGGCGACGGCGGCGATGGCGACCACCCAGACGACGACCAGCCGTCGGTGCGAGGTCTTGCGGGGGGTCGGCACGGTATACGTGCCGGAGTGCGTCGAGTAGCCGGGAACCACGGTGGTCACTGCTCGTCACCCCCTTGATCGGTGCGCACGGGCCTGGTGTCGCGTCGGGCCTGCCGCGACGACCGTGACGCCGCTCGGGTGGCCGCGCCACAGGCCGGACAAAAGGCCATGTCGGGTACGACGTGACCGCAATGCGGGCACAACAACGGTTCGTCGGAAAGGATTTCGTCGTGGGCCTCGTGCAGGAGGGCCAGTTGCAGACCGACGCGGAGGGCAAGCAGCGCGATCGCCGCCACGGCGAGATGCGTTAGGAGCTGCAGGTTCTGCGGGATGCGGGCGACGTCGACGAGCCCGAGCACCGCGTACAGCGCGATGACCGACAGCGCGATGAGGGTCAGCGCGAGACGAACGTAGTTGCGGTGCTGATGTTTCTTGTTGGCCGGACGGGTGAACCAGAGCGCGGTACCCATCAGACCGCCCACTGCGGCAGCGGTAAGGGGCACCGCCACACCGCGAATGCCCGCCTCGACCATCAACCCGTCCATCGGCCTGGCCCGAGCGATCATCCCGGTGGCGAACTGTGGTGACAACCGGGTCAAGGTCGCCGCAGCGGAGAACATCAGGGCGCCGAGTGAGCCAAGGGCGAAGCCGTCCAAGGCTTCTCGGGTACCGGGGTGTATCAGCCGGACCAGCGCCGCAGGGATGAGCATGATGATCATCCCGCCGATCGGCACTCCCAGCCCGTCGCGCATCATGCGCGATGCGGTGATGCCCGCGCCCAGCGGAACACCGTACGAACTGGCAACGGCCGCCCCGGTCAACAGCACCCAGCCGACCCCGAGACCGATGCCCAATGCGGCGGTCAGAACCAATGTGACGGAGGGGATGTCGCGGTGGATGTCGGATTCCTGCAGGTAGATCAGGAACAGCAGCGGCAGTCCGAGTGCGGAGACGGTGATCAGCGCGGCGGGCAGCCGAAACAGGGTGGCCGCGATCAAGGCGGCGAGCAGCAGCCCAAGGCCGAGCAGGAAGGCCATCCGGGAGCGAGGCGGCAGATGGGGAAACAGTGAGCTGACGATGTTCGGCGTCAACAGGTGCTCGCCGGGGGATGCGCTGAAGGCCCGAATGCGCAGCCACTGGGGGCCCTTGGCCTTTTCCTCGGTCAGGTGGCCACCGCACAGACCGCAGAATTGGCCTGCCGGGACGTCGGTTTGGCACACCGCGCACTCCATGGTGTCCGGTGTGCCGTCGGTGGAATCCGGCTCAGTGCTCATTGGGTGGCCTTCTGGAGGACGAGGAGGTTGCGGGCCAGGTTGTCGACGTCTGGGGTGCCGAGCCCACTGACGAGGTCGAAGCCGGGGCCGGCAGTGTCGACGGCGTTTCCGCCAAGGGTCACGTCGCGGAAGGCGGGCAGCGGCGCACCCTGGGCGATGCGATACAGCTGGGGATTGATGTCGCCGATGGCGCGGCCGCCGTTGGCGATCAGGAACTGATTCATCACCGCTGCCAGTCCCGCCAGGATCGGCGCCGACTGCGAGGTTCCACCGCCGACCACGGTGTCGCCGTTGAGCACGATCTTCACCCCGGTGAACGGATCGGCGACGGCAGAGATGTCTGGTGTCATCCGCTTACCGCTACTGCGTTCGGGGGCAATGCGATCCGACGCGCCGCGTTGCCATGGCGGCATGTCGAACAATGCCGACACCCCGCCGCCGGTGCCCTGGGACAACGGCACGTCGAACCAGGCCTGCTCGGCAAGCCATACCCCGTTGGTGTCGGTGGACAGGGTGGTACCGCCCACGCTCGTCATCTCGGGCAGTGAGGCAACCGAATCCAAGCCGATGTCCGTCTGTCCGGGTGGGGAGTCCCAGTCATCGCCGCCCTTGCACTCCAGGCCGGCGAGATCGCCGCTGGCGTTGAATGCCGTCGTGCCGTGCGAATGAGCGTCGGCCAGAGCGGACCGCACCGGTGCCAGGTCCGCCGCGGTGAGCAGCTTGTCGCATCCCCAGCCGATCGAGAAACTCCACACCGCGCCGGGGAACTGCCGGTCGGTGTCCTCGAGCATCTCGGCGATCTTCACGTAGCCGCCGTCACCCTCGACCGTAGGCCGGGCGTTGACGACGACCTTCTGTGCATCGGGCGCAATCGCATGTGCGACTTCGAGATCCATGACGGTCTCACCCCGCGACGGTCCGGGCTGGCCACCGACGAGGGTCGGGGTGAACTTGGGCAACCCGAACGTCGTCGCGAACAGGTCGAGGTCGCTCTGGTCGTAGCCGTCGAACGCGAAGATGACGATCGTGGTGCCCTTGCCGGTGAAGCCGGCCCTCGCCAGCCCCGCCGCGTTGTAGGTGGTGAGCAACGCATCGGGTGTCAGGCCGCGGTCCGGGACGTCCTGCTTCAGGATGAACGGACGCGACATGTGATGCGGTGTGTAGCTGAGGATTCGACCGAACCCGGCGACCTCGTCGTGCAGCGGTTCCGGTACCTCGGGCTGCTGGGGCGAGGCGTAGAACTCCTGGCCGCGCTGACCGCGGTAGTCGTGAACCTCGACTTCCAGTGCGCGCGACACACTTTCGGGCTTGCCCTCGATGACCGCCCAATCGTCTCCCGGCTGCCAGCGCACGGATAGTCCGTGTTCGGCGGCCCAGCCGGTCAGTGCGTCGGGGCGGTTGTCGTGGTGCAGGGCGGCGGTGAGTTGGACGTGCTCACCGCGCGCCGGACCGAGATCGGTCGAAGCGGCGAGCAGCAAGGCGAAGGGCCCGCCGATCTCGGCTGCCCCGCCGGGACCCGGGTGGAGTCGCAGATCCGAGGCAAGCGCCAACACGGCCACTGCAACCAGGATCAGTAACCAGTGCCCGGGTTTCGTGTGTCGACCGGGTAGTGCTGCCACGTTGGGTGACGGCATATTCGAACCGTGTCGCAGGGCCTCGGGAGTCATTGCCGCCCTTGGCTATCCCTGGGGGACGGGAAGCGTTGACTCCCGAGACCGTGCGATGTCAGTTGTCGCCGGGAATGGCCGTCGGAGCCGGCGGCGCCTTGACCGGAGGCGTGAACAGATTGCCGCCGGTGGGGTTGATCGACTTCTCGGTCGGCGACAGCGGTGCGGTCGACGACGGAGTGGTGGTCGTGGTGGTGGTGGTCGTCGATTCGGGAGCCTTCTCCTCGCCGCCACCGCACGCGGCGGTCAGTCCGACCATCGCGACGATTGCAGTACCGCCCACGGCCGCCGCAATGCGACGAGCCAGACGATTTGACCTCATGGTGAGTCCTTTACTATCCCCGAGTAGCGAACACATTGGTCTTCGGCGAATCGCGAGCGATCCCGCACGGCCCGTGATCGGCATCGGTGATGCTCTTCGCGCGGTCGTACACCGGCCCCATTCCGAAGTGGGTTCCGATGATCAAAACCTTAACGCACTGGTCAAACGGACGCACAATCATCGCCCAGCCGTTTCCCAGGTGCTCCTCACCTCCCAGCGCCGACACGGGATCCGCTTGACGGTGTCAGTGGGCGAGTGTTTACTCGTCGTATCGAACAAATGTTCGAAATTACTGATGAGTCGGATGGTGTTGGAGGTGCAGCTGTGACAGCGGCTATGAACCTTGACCAACCCGCTTTGAACCGCGCTGAGCAGGTAGAACACCTTCGCCGCAAGATGGCGATGATGTCCGGGAAGGGGGCCGGATCGGCGGTGACCTCCCGACGCGCAGCCATGCCGTCGAACACCCCGCTACCCGCCTCGGAATCTTTGCTGCCGATACCGGAATCGCTGACGGATCTGCTCCCGGCGTCGTTGCCCAGGGGCACGGTGGCAGTGCTTTCGGGTGCCCGGTCGCTGTCACTGAGCATGGTGGCGGCCGTCACTGCGGCGGGCGGTCACGCGGCGATCGTGGGCCAACCCGACGTTGGCCTGCTGGCCGCCGTGGAGATGGGCGCCGACCTGAGCAGGCTCGCGGTCATCCCCGACCCCGGTGGCGACCCGGTCGAGGTGGCCGCGGTGCTGATGGACGGTCTGGATCTGGTGGTGCTCGGCCTTGGCGGGCGGTCGGTGCCGCCGACGAGGGCGCGGGCGGTGACGGCCAGGGCCCGGCAAAAGGGGTGCACGCTGCTGGTCGTCGGTGGTGACTGGCCAGGAGCGTCGGCCCGGCTGGAGGCCACGGTCTCCGGGTACGAGGTGACGGGTGCGGGCAGTGGCAGGCCCATCCCGGGGTGTGGGCGGATCAGCCGGGTGCGGCTGGCCACCAAGGCAGGGGGGCGCTTCGTCGGACCCGTGCGCGCCGTGGGCGGGTGACGTGTCCTCGCGCCGCCAGGGTGCTGGCCATCTGGTGCATGGACTGGCCCGCGGTGGCTGCTGCGGCAGCCGCCGAGACTGCCCGCGACCGCGCCGGTGGCGGTGACCCTGGCCAACCGCGTGGTGGCCTGTTCGGCGTCGGCTCGCGCGGCGGGTGTGGGGCGAGGCCTGCGCCGCCGTGAAGCCCAGGCCCGTTGTCCGCAACTGCATGTCGTGACCGCCGATGCTGCCCGCGACGCCCGTCACTTCGAAGCCGTGACGGCCGCGGTGGACCAGGTCGTGCCCCGGGCGGAGGTCCTGCGACCGGGCCTGTTGGTGTTGTCCGTGCGAGGAGCGGCCCGCTACTTCGGGTCCGAACAGTCCGCCGCGGAGCGGCTCATCGACGCGGTGGCCGCGGCCGGAGCCGAGTGTCAGGTAGGCATCGCCGATCAGTTGTCCACCGCGGTCTTCGCCGCCCGCGCCGGACGCATCGTCGAGCCGGGTAGGGACGCGCAGTTCCTGTCCGCACTGTCGATCCGGCAGTTGGCCACCGAGCCGAGCCTGTCCGAGCCGGGCCGCGAAGAGCTGGCAGATCTGTTGTGGCGGATGGGTATCCGCAGCATCGGCCAATTCGCTGCGTTGCTGCGCACCGACGTGGCGTCCCGGTTCGGCGCAGGCGCGGTCACCGCCCACCGGTTCGCCCGCGGCGAGCCCACCCGTGGCCCCTCGGGCCGGGAGCCACCTGCGGATCTCGGTGTCGTGGCGAACTGCGACCCGCCGGTGGACCGGGTGGACGCCGCCGCCTTCGCGGGCCGATCCCTGGCCGGTGAACTGCATCGCAGGTTGGAGGGGGCCGGGGTCGGGTGCACCCGGCTGGCCATTCATGCCGTCACCGCGAATGGTGAAGAACTGCAGCGGGTCTGGCGGTGCGCTGAGCCGCTGACCGAGGACGCCACGGCAGATCGGGTGCGCTGGCAACTCGACGGCTGGCTGAACCGTCGTCATGTGGATGACCGGCCCACCGCGCCGATCACGGTGCTCAGGCTGGATCCGGTGGAGGTGGTGTCGGCCGCCGCGCTGCAGTTGCCGCTGTGGGGCTCCTCCGGTGACGACGACCGGTTGCGTGCCCGGCGGGCGCTGGTGCGCGTGCAGGGTCTGCTCGGGCAGGAGGCGGTGCAGGTGCCGGTGCTCAGCGGCGGTCGCGGTCCGGCCGAACGGATCACCTTCACCCCCTTGGGTGACGAAGCGGTGCCACGGGCCGATCCGGGACAACCCTGGCCGGGGCAACTACCCGAACCGTCGCCGACGGTGCTGCTCGACGACCCGGTCGAGTTGTTCGACACGGACGGCAACCCCGTCCGGGTCACCGGGCGTGGACTCTTCACCGCCGCCCCGGCGCGGTTGGTCGCCCCGACGGGCACCGATTCCCGAATCGCTGCGCTCCTGCCCGCCGGGGCACGGGCGGGCAGGTTGAGTTGGTGGGCCGGGCCGTGGCCGGTCGACGAAAGATGGTGGGACTCCGGACAAGCCCCCACGCAGGCCAGGGCAGGCCGCACGGCTCGGGTACAGGTGCTGCTCGACGGTGACGGCGACGACACCGGTCGCGCGATGCTGCTGTGCTACCGGCAGAGGAGGTGGTACCTGGAGGGAATGTACGAGTAGTTTCACCTGGTTGGTTGTACACAACTGAATTGTGGGCTACAGTTCGGTCATGGCCACCCAGAGCATCGACCGACAGCTCTGCTTCGCGCTGTATTCCGCCTCACGGGCGATGACTGCCGCCTACCGGCCGATCCTCGCGGAGCTGAACCTCACCTACCCGCAGTACCTGGTGCTCTTGGCGCTCTGGGAAGAAGGGCGGGTAACCGTCGGGCGACTCTGCGAGCGCCTGCAACTCGACTCGGGCACGCTCTCGCCGCTGTTGAAGCGGTTGGAGGCCAACGGCTTCGTACGGCGCGAACGCTCGGCGACCGACGAACGCGTGGTCGAAGTGGCCCTGACACCTGCCGGTCGCCGCCTCGAACGTCGTGCCGAGTGCATCCCCGAAAAGCTGTTCTCGGCGACCGGCATGACCGAGGGCGAGGTCTCGGATCTGCGGGACGCCGTCCATCAACTGACCGATGCGCTCAACGCATCCAACCGAAGGGAAATCGCATGAAGACGCTCTACACCGCCGAGGCCCTGACCACCGGTGACGGACGCGACGGGCATGCCCGCAGCGCGGACGGCCGGCTGGATCTCGAGCTGGCCATTCCGAAGGAGATGGGAGGCAGCGGCGACGGCACCAACCCGGAGCAACTGTTCGCCATCGGCTACGCGGCGTGCTTCCATTCCGCGCTGCGGCTCGTCGCACGCCAGGAGAAGGCCGACGTCTCCGATTCGGCGGTGGGAGCACGCGTTTCGCTCGGGCAGACCGACGGCGGCGGCTTCGGTTTGGCCGTCGAACTCGAGGTCACGCTGCCGAACGTCGACCACGAGACCGCAGTCGCCCTCACCGAGAAGGCGCACCAGGTGTGCCCGTACTCCAACGCCACCCGCGGGAACATCGACGTCAACCTCGTCGTCACCGACGACTGACGCTCAGCCCAGCCGGGCCCAGCCGGGCCGCGAACGGGCCGACGCGGGCGATGAACCGGTCGAAGAATGCGTCCGGGTCGACCTCGACGCCGATGTGCGCGTTGGGATATCGGCCCCAGTGCCCGTTCCAGTCGGCCACGGTCATGCCGCGGGTCAGGGTGCCTGCCAACTCGACGTCGACGGTCGCCTGCCGGTAGCGCACCAGATCGGGGTCCAGCGCGACGGCCGCAGCGAGCGGGTCGTGCAGGTGCGCCAGGTATCCCTCGCCCTGGTCGAAGTGGAATTCGAAGTAGAACCTCATCGCGTCTTCGAGGACCCGGATCAGCGGGTTGGACGCCGCCGAGCGGGTGCCGCGATCGTCGAGCACGCTCATCGGCGCGGTGGCCGAGTCCGCCGCGGCCGCTAGCCGGCCCAAGATCGACGGTGTCATGGCGATGTTCTCGGTGACGTTGAGCCCCAACACGACCGGCAGATGCGTCGGCATGTCGAGCCCCCACGCGGCACTCCACACGGTGAACACCTCGGAGGCCGACTCGGGGTCGACGCTGATGTTCCACTCGGCCACCGGCGTCGTGTTGCCGCGGTAGTCGAACGCCCCGCCCATGATCACCAGTCGTCGCAACAACCTGGGCAGGGCCGGCTCCACCCGCATCGCCAACGCCAGGTTGGTCAATGGGCCCGTGACCAACCCGATCAGCTCGCCAGGATGGTCGCGGGCCGCGCGCACCCAGGCGTGCGCAGTGTCGTATTCGGTGAGCTGCCCGTCGCCCACCGGCAGCTGGGCATAGCCGAGCCCTTCGGGGCCGTGCGTGTCCTCGGCGGTGCGTAGCGGTGTGATCAGGGGTTGGTCGGAACCCTTGGACACCGGGATACCGGTCGCGTGGCACAGCTGCAGCAGCCCCAGATTGTTGGCGCAGACCTGGTCGACGGGAACGTTGCCCGCGGTCGAGCCGATGCCGACAAGTTCGGCGTCGTCGCTGGCCAGCAGATAGGCCAGCGCCATGGCGTCGTCCACGCCCGTGTCCACGTCGGCGAAGACGGGCAGCCGTGTCGACCGGCCATCACTCGGCAAGACGGCCCCTGTCACACCGCCAACGATAGGGCCGGCCACCTACCAGTGCACCCCGGGCACCAGGCGCACCGCTTGTTTGACGGGGCGCGGCACCCGCATCTTCGCGACGGCATGGTGCGCGGGTCGCCTTGGCCTGCGAGCCGGGCGTTCCGGCGTCGTGGTGGTCTGCTGAGCGGCCGGTGCGACGCCCCGGGCCGCTGCCGAGTCCGGATACCCGAGGTACACCTGGTGCAGCACGCGACGGGACAGCTTCGGGGTGAAGTAGGTGCCCAGGTCGGCCAGCGTGCCGACCGGGGTGTCGATGCGAGCGGGCTTGTCCACCAGCCCGCGCACCACCATGGCCGCCGCGTGCTCGGGCGTGATCGGCGGCATCGGGTTGAGCCGGCGCGACGGCGCGATCATCGGCGTCTTGACCAACGGCATGTGGATGCTGGTGAACGTGATGTGATCCGAAAGGGTCTCGGTGCCAACCACTTCGGCGAACGCGTCGAGCGCTGCCTTGCTCGGGATGTAAGCGCTGTACTTCGGGCTGCTGGCCTGAACGCCCGCGCTGGACACGTTAACCACATGGCCGAATCGACGCTCCCGCCAATGCGGCAACAGGGCGAGCACCATGCGCACCGAACCGAAGTAGTTGACCGCCATCACGCGTTCGTAGTCGTGCAATCGGTCGGTGGATGCCGAGACCGACCGGCGGATGGACCGGCCCGCGTTGTTCACCAGGTAGTCGACGTGCCCGAACCTGCCGAGGATGTCCTTGACGGTGTGCTCGACCGACGCCGAGTCGGTGACGTCACACGTGAAAGCGTATGCCTTGCCGCCGAATTCGCGGATCTCGGCCACCAGGTCGTCGAGCGCATCGGCACTTCGGGCCAGGGCGAACACCGTTGCCCCGCGCTCGGCGACCGCGACCGCCGACGCACGCCCGATGCCGCTGGACGCCCCGGTGATGATGACGTGCTTGCCGACCAGCGGACCGGCCGGATCGTCGCGCCGCGCCCGGTCGGGATCCAGGTGTTGCGCCCAGTACCGCCACAGCTTGGGGGCGTAATCGCGGAACGGAGGAACCTCGATTCCCTTGCCTCGCAATGCCTCCGCGGTGTTGTCCGACGTGAACGTCGGGGCGAGGTCGACGACGTCGAGGATCTCGGCGGGGATGCCGAGCTGAGTCGCCGTCATGTTGCGGACGATCTTCGCCCGCCCCGACGCCTTCAAGAAAGGGGTCGCGACGGAACCCGGCAGTGAGCCGCGCAGCGGGGGAAGGCCGGCCTCGGCGGCCACGCCGCGGTAGATACCGCGCAGGCCCGTGGTCTTCGGCGCGGTGAGGTGGAAGGTGCGGCCGTCCCATCCGTCCGCGTGCACGAGCTCGACGAGGGCATCGACGACGAAGTCGACCGGCACGACGTTGGTGCGGCCAGTATCGGGCAACACGATCGGGGTGAACTTCGGCAGTCGTGACAGTTTCGCGAGCAGGCCGAAGAAGTAGTAGGGGCCGTCGATCTTGTCCATCTCGCCGGTGCGCGAGTCGCCGACGACCACGGCGGGCCGGTAGACGCGGTAGCGCAGGCCGGGCGCGGATCGCACCAGCAGCTCGGCCTCGAACTTGGTCTGGTGATACGGGGTCGGAAGGTCCTGGGCGACGTCGAAGTCCTCCTCGGTGTACTCGCCGGGGAAGTTGCCCGCGACCGCGATCGACGAGACGTGGTGCAGCGTCGCATCGAGCCGAACGGCCAGGTCGATCACCGCTCGGGTGCCTTCGACGTTCGCGGCGCGCTGCGTGTCCTCGTCGACCGTGATGTCGTAGATCGCTGCACAGTGGACCACGTGGTCGACGTCGCCGAGCTCGGCGAGAGCCTCGTCGGTGATCCCGAGGCCGGCCGCAGTCAGGTCGCCGACCAGCGGTTTCACCCGCTCACCCCATTCGCGGGAGAGGCGTTCGAAGCGCGTCAGGGACTCGCGGCGCACCAGCACCCACACCTCCGCCGCGTCGTCGTGGGCGGCCTGCCGGGACAGAATCCGGGACACGACGCGCCGCCCAATGAACCCGGTACCGCCGGTAACGACATAGCGCATGCGAGCCATGGTCACCCCTGGCCACGCAAAGGTCAACACGCTGTGACTCGATCGAGGGACGGGTCACGTGTCCGCCGCGAGCGGCGGCTATCGTCCGTCACAGCCACCCCAGCATCCGACGGAGAGACCAATGCCGATCAATCCCAACGCCATCGGTGCCAAGACCGCACCACAGCCCTTCGAGTGGACCGACCGCGAAACCCTGTTGTATGCGCTGGGTGTCGGTGCGGGCACCAAGGATCTGGCGTTCACCACCGAGAACAGCCACGACATCGAACAGCAGGTGCTGCCCACCTACGCCGTCATCGCCTGCCCGGCGTGGGGGGCGGTCGGCGAGGTCGGCACCTTCAACTTCGGCATGCTGCTGCACGGCAGCCAGCAGATCCGTCTGCATCGGCCGCTGGCGCCGGCAGGCAAGCTCAACGTGCACTCCGAGGTCGTCGACATCCAGGACAAGGGCGAGGGCAAGAATGCCATCCTGGTGTTCAAGGGCGTCGGCACCGATCCGGACACCGGCGAGGTGGTCGCAGAGACGGTGTCCACCGCGGTCATCCGCGGCGAGGGCGGGTTCGGCGGGCAGCCGGGTGAGCGGCCTGCGGCGCCGGAGTTTCCCGACCGCGAGCCCGACGCGAAGGTGGCACTCCCCACCACCGAGGATCAGCCGCTGATCTACCGGCTGTCCGGCGATCGCAATCCGTTGCACAGCGACCCGTGGTTCGCGCAGAACCTCGCCGGTTTCCCCAAGCCGATCCTGCATGGGCTGTGCACTTACGGAGTCGCCGGTCGCGTGCTGGTGGCCGAACTCGGCAGCGGCGACGCGACGAAGATCAGGGCCGTGGGAGCACGCTTCACCTCGCCCGTGTTTCCCGGCGAGACGCTGACGACGTCGGTGTGGAAGACCGAGCCGGGCCACGCGGTGTTCCGCACCGAGGCGGCAGCCCTCGACGGGTCAGATGCCCGGCTGGTGCTCGACGACGGCACCGCCGAGTACGACGGCTGACGCTTCGACCGCGTCAAAGCCCGCTGGGAAAGGTCTCCGGCACGTCGCCATCGGACCGCCACCCAGCCGGCACGTCCAGCGGCTCCAGCGCGGTGGTCTCGTCGATGTGGATCATCGCGTCGAACTGGTCGGCAGGCCGGACGTCGAAGTAGTGGCTCTGGCGCTCCGTGGCCGGCGAGTAGATCACCCCGATGGCGCGATTGAGCCGGACGTCGGCCAAGGGGTCGGCCACCACCCGGCCGTCGTCGCGCATGACCACGGCGAACTCGGGGCGGCCCACGTCGTGGAACAGTTCTTCGACGCTGCCCGGCAGGCCGGGGCGCACCCGTTTGCGCTCGGCGGGTCCGCCCCAGCGGCTGGCCGCGGTCACCGTACCGGTGTAGGTGCTGAATCCGATGAGCCGGGTCTCGCCGCCGAAGCGTTCCCTGGCCAACTGTCCAAGCGTGAGCTGACCGTCGTCGGCCATCTCGGTGGCACGGGCGTCGCCGACGTGAGAGTTGTGTGCCCACACCACGATTCGAGCTCCACCCAGATGGTCGCGTAGCGCGCCGAGGGTGTCGGCCATGTGGTGGTCGCGCAAATTCCACGTGTTGATCCGCCGCGAGAACATCGCGCGGTAGTAGACCTCGGCGTTGCGCACCACGAGGGCGTTCTGCTCGGCGTAGAACGCCTCGTCCTCGGCCAGCAGGCCGTCTCGGGCGGCGCTGCGCTGCATCTCGACCAACTGCTCGACCGCGTTCTCCTCGCAGGAACGGCCGGCGCCGAACGCCGCCGCGCGCCCGTAGTCCTGCCCGTCGTCGTCGGCAGCCGCGTGATCGAAGCAGGCGTACCGGGTGCGGGCGCGGGCCGCCGCCTCCGGATCCACCGTGTCGAGGTAGCCGATCACTGCCTTCATCGAGCGGTGCAGGCTGTACATGTCGAGCCCGTAGAACCCGACGCGCTGCTCGTCGGCCACGGTGGCGTTGCGCTGCCGCAGCCAGTCGACGAAGTCGCGGACCGCAGTGTTGCGCCACATCCAGGTGGGGAAGCGTTCGAAGCAGGCGAGCGCCTGCTCGGCGGTGTCGTCGGTTCCTGCGCCACGGACGAACCGGTTCACCTGGTAGGCGTCGGGCCAGTCCGCCTCGACGGCCACACCGAGGAAGCCCTTCGCTTCGATGAGCCACTTCGTGATCTCGGCGCGCGCCCGGTAGAACTCGTCGCTGCCGTGCGAGCTCTCACCGATGAGCACCACGCGGGCGTCGCCGACCAGTCGCTCCAGCACGTCGACGCCGGGCACCCCGGCGGGGGCGTCGACGACCACCCGACGCACCCGGTCCGCGGGATCACCGTCCGCCGCTGCGGTGGGGGTGGCGAGCAACTCGCGCACTTCGTCGTCGGTGGTTTGACCGAAGTCGCGATAGGACTCGCCGACGGCGAAGAAGGGCTCGGGTGTGCTCGCACAGATGAGATCGTCTGCGAGTTCGGCGAATTCGCGGTAGCTCGAGTGCGGTGCCGCGGGTACCGCGATGACGATCGCGGCGGGATCGCGGTCACGCAAAGCCTGCACCGCCGCCCGCATGCTGGCGCCGGTCGCGAGGCCGTCGTCGACGACGAGCACCGTCTTGCCCGTGACATCGACCGGTGGGCGACCGCCCCGATACGCGGATTCGCGGCGCGCCAGTTCCCGACCCTCGCGTTCGGCGATGCCCCGCAGTTGCTCCTTGGTGATCCGAAGGCTGCGCAGCACGTTCTCGTTGACGACCATGTGGCCGCCTGAGGCCAACGCTCCCGCGGCGTACTCCTCGTGTCCCGGCACGCCGAGCTTGCGAACGACGAACGCGTCCAGGGGTGCGCCGAGCGCGGCGGCGACCTCCCAGGCCACGGGTATGCCGCCCCGGGGCAGACCAAGGACCACCACGTTGGGGTCGGCCCGGTAGGCATCGAGAAGACCCGCAAGCACACGGCCGGCCTCGCGTCGATCGCGGAACACCCGCCTCGACGTGGATGGCGTGGCTTTCCTCATACCGACCGGGTACCCGACGCCTGCGGTGTCAGTCGATGCCGGCCCCGGAAATTCGGCCGGACCTACCGCACGGCACGTGCCAAGGCTGCCAGTGACTGCTCGATGTAGTCGCGGCCGAACACCGGCACGCCGACTTGGTCGCGGAACGCCTGCGACGTCCCGCTCCAGTCGTAGGTGAGCGTGACGTCGGTGCCGTCAGCGTTGGGCGCCAGGTCATAGCGCCACCGCCACCCGCCAGGGCTGTGCTGGCCCGACTCGTCCAGCTGGCCAGGCAGCCACTCGATGGTCCGGTCTTGATCGAAGTCGGTCACCAGGTTGTGCATCACGTAGTGGCCGCCTGCCGCTTCGAGATACATGTTCACCGCGAACGTCTGGCCCGTTCCCGTGATCGGCGCGCCATTGATCGCGGTGCGCACCCAGTCACTGGGTTCGGTGTCCTGGTGGCGCGCCGGGTCGGTGAGGACGGCGAAGATCTCGGCCGGAGCGGCGGCGATGCTGCGGGTGACGACGTAACGCTCGGCGGTACTGGTGGTCATCGGGCACTCCGGTTCGGGCCGTAGAGCCGTGCGATGTCGGGGGAGTCGAGCCACTTGGAGTACGTGGGCGACTTCGGCCAGCCCTCGGGGGAATCCTGCCATTCCTCCTGGCGGCCCCAGGGCAGGATGTCGACCAACGCGAAGGTGTAGCTGAGCTGTTCGGTGCCGCGGCCGTCGGTGTGCCAGGTGCGGTAGACCGTGTCGCCATCGCGGAGAAAGACGTTCACGGCGAAGCCCGTACCGGGAGCCGCGCCGACGTCGGCGCCGAAGCTGCTCTCCGACGACGAGTACCAGTCCATCGTGTTGCCGACCTTGGCCTTGTAGGCCAGCGCTTCGTCGATCGGCCCGTTCGTGACGATGACGAACCGGGCGTCGTAGTTGTCCAGGATGCCGAGCCGGGTCCACTGCGAGGACAGGCTCGTGCACCCGCCGCACTGCCACTCCGCGCCGTCCGACCACATGTGGTTGTAGACGATGAGCTGGGAGCGGCCGTCGAACACGTCGGCCAGCCGGATGGGCCCGTTCTCACCGATCAGCGTGTAGTCCGGCATCTCGACCATCGGTAGCCGGCGGCGCTGGGCGGCAATTGCATCCAGCTCGCGGGTGGCGGCCTTCTCGCGGCGGCGCAGGTCGTCGAGCGCCGCTTGCCAGGTGTCCTGATCGACCACCGGGGGCATGGCGGTTGCGGTCGTCGAATCGGGCTTGGTCATGGTTGCCTTCCTTCGGGTGTCTTTCGGTCCTATCT
Source organism: uncultured Actinomycetota bacterium (assembly GCA_963849055.1). Taxonomy (GTDB): domain Bacteria; phylum Actinomycetota; class Actinomycetes; order Mycobacteriales; family Mycobacteriaceae; genus Mycobacterium. The sequence goes on along the minus strand of CAWKFI010000002.1, from coordinate 986,900 downwards.
GATTGGACTTGACCGGGGAGCCGAAGTCATCGGAAATAGCCTGTCGAACATTTGTTCGATAGACTGCGAGGGTGGGCTGGCACAACGGACCGCCGAGTTGGACCGAGATGGAGCGTGTCCTCAACAGGGCAAGCCGGCGCCGCGCCGGGGTCGTCGTTGGCCGAGCCGACCGGTGACGGTGGCGACAGCCCGGCCTGGTCGCGCAAGCGGGGGAGTTACGAGCCGCCGGACCGGTCCGGCGGTGGCGGCTCGTCGGTGCCGTACGCGGAACTGCACGCGCATTCGGCGTACAGCTTCCTCGACGGTGCCAGTACACCGGAGGAGCTGGTGGAGGAGGCCGCCAGGCTGGACCTGCGTGCCATCGCGCTGACCGACCACGACGGCCTGTACGGAGTGGTGCGGTTCGCCGAGGCCGCCAAGGAGCTGGACGTCGCCACGGTGTTCGGCGCGGAGCTGTCGCTGGGAAACGTCGCACGCACCGAGGAACCCGATCCACCGGGCCCGCACCTGTTGGTGCTGGCGCGCGGACCGGAGGGCTATCGACGGCTGTCGCGGCAGCTGGCCCGTGCGCATCTGGCCGGTGGGGAGAAGGGTAAGCCTCGCTACGACTTCGACGAGCTGACCGAGGCCGCGGGCGGCCACTGGCACATCCTCACCGGTTGCCGCAAGGGCCATGTGCGCCAAGCCTTGTCGACCGGCGGTCCCGATGCGGCCGAGGCCGCACTCGCCGACCTGGTGGACCGGTTCGGCGCCGACCGGGTCAGCATCGAGCTGACCCGGCATGGTCATCCACTCGACGACGAACGCAACGATGCGCTGGCGGCGCTGGCGCCGCGCTTCGGCGTTGGCGTGGTGGCCAGCACCGCGGCGCACTTCGCCGAGCCGAGCCGCGGCCGGCTGGCGATGGCGATGGGGGCCATCCGGGCGCGCAACTCGATGGACGACGCGGCAGGCTGGCTCGCGCCGCTGGGTGGCTCGCACCTGCGGTCCGGAGAGGAGATGGCGCGGCTGTTCGCGCACCGCCCCGAGGTGGTGACCGCCGCGGCCGACCTCGGTGAGCAGTGCGCCTTCGGGCTGGCGCTCATCGCGCCGCAGTTGCCGCCGTTCGAGGTTCCCGAGGGGCACACCGAGGGCAGCTGGTTGCGACACCTGGTGATGACGGGGGCGCTGGACCGATACGGGCCGCCGGAACGGGCCCCGCGCGCCTACCAACAGATCGAACACGAGCTGAAGGTCATCTCCCAGTTGAACTTTCCCGGCTACTTCCTGGTGGTACACGACATCACCCGGTTCTGTCGGGACAACGGCATCCTGGCCCAGGGCAGGGGATCGGCGGCCAACTCGGCGGTCTGTTACGCGTTGGGTGTCACCCACGTCGACCCGGTCGCGAACGAATTGCTGTTCGAACGGTTCCTGTCACCGGCCCGCGACGGGCCACCCGACATCGACATCGACATCGAATCGGACTTGCGCGAGAAGGCAATTCAGTACGTCTACGACCGCTACGGCCGCGACTACGCCGCGCAGGTGGCCAACGTCATCACCTACCGGGGCCGCAGCGCCGTACGCGACATGGCTCGAGCGCTCGGCTTCTCGCAGGGCCAGCAGGACGCCTGGAGCAAGCAGATCAGCCGGTGGAACGGACTGGCGGAATCCCCCGACGTGGAGGACATTCCGGAGCCGGTGATCGACCTGGCCATGCAGATTCACAACCTGCCGCGGCACATGGGCATCCACTCCGGCGGCATGGTGATCTGCGACCGGCCCATCGCCGACGTGTGTCCCGTCGAGTGGGCGCGCATGGAGAACCGCAGTGTGTTGCAGTGGGACAAGGATGATTGCGCCGCAATCGGATTGGTGAAGTTCGACATGCTGGGGCTCGGCATGCTCTCGGCGTTGCACTACGCCATCGATCTGATCGCCGAACACAAGGGCATCGAGGTCGATCTGGCCAAGCTGGATCTCTCCGAGGCGGCCGTGTACGAGATGCTGCAGCGTGCCGACTCGGTCGGGGTGTTCCAGGTGGAGTCGCGCGCGCAGATGGCGACGCTGCCCCGGCTCAAGCCGCGGGTGTTCTACGACCTGGTGGTCGAGGTCGCGTTGATCCGGCCTGGGCCGATCCAAGGCAACTCGGTGCACCCCTACATCAACCGCCGCAACGGCAAGGAGCCGGTGACCTACGACCATCCGTCGATGGAGCAGGCGCTGCGGAAGACGTTGGGGGTGCCGCTGTTTCAGGAGCAGCTCATGCAGTTGGCGGTGGATTGCGCGGGTTTCACCGCCGCCGAGGCCGACCAGTTGCGTCGCGCCATGGGGTCCAAGCGGTCCACCGAGAAGATGCGACGGCTGCGGGACCGGTTCTACGACGGCATGCGCAACCGGCACGGCATTACCGGAGAGGTGGCCGACCGGATCTACGACAAGCTGGAGGCCTTCGCCAACTTCGGCTTCCCGGAGAGCCATTCGTTGTCCTTCGCTTCGCTGGTGTTCTACTCGTCGTGGTTCAAGCTGCACCATCCCGCGGTGTTCTGCGCGGCGTTGTTGCGCGCACAGCCGATGGGTTTCTACTCGCCGCAGTCCCTGGTGGCCGATGCCCGCAGGCACGGTGTCGTCGTGCACGGGCCGGACGCGAACGCCAGCCTGGCGCACGCCACGCTGGAGAATGCCGGGTTGGAGGTGCGGCTCGGCCTGGGCGCCGTCCGGCACATCGGCACCGAATTGGCCGAACGTCTCGTCGACGAGCGAAAGGCCAACGGGCCGTATGCATCCCTGCTCGACCTGACCGGCAGGGTTCAGCTCTCGGTGCCGCAGACCGAGGCGCTGGCCACCGCGGGGGCGCTCGGCTGCTTCGGCATCGACAGGCGTGAGGCGCTGTGGGCGGCGGGTGCCGCCGCCACCGCCCGGCCCGATCGACTGCCGGGCGTCGGGTCGTCCTCGCACATCCCGGCGTTGCCCGGCATGACGCATCTGGAGTTGGCGGCAGCCGACGTGTGGGCCACCGGCGTCTCGCCGGACAGCCACCCCATCCAGTTCCTGCGCGAGCGCCTGGACCAACTCGGCGTCGTGCCCGCCGACCGGATGCTGTCGGTACCGGATGGCACCCGGATTCTGGTCGCCGGTGCGGTGACGCACCGGCAGCGCCCCGCGACGGCTCAGGGCGTGACGTTCCTGAACCTGGAGGACGAGACAGGAATGGTCAATGTGCTGTGCTCACCGGGGGTTTGGGCCAAGCATCGCAAGTTGGCGCAGACGGCGTCGGGCCTGGTGATCCGCGGCATCGTGCAGAACGCCAGCGGCGCGGTCACCGTCGTCGCCGACCGATTGAGCAAGCTCGACATGCGGGTGATGTCCAAGTCGAGGGACTTCCGATGAGCGCAGCTAACTGCGGCACCAGATTTGTCGGTGGCTGGCTCTATAACTGGGGCTGCAAGTAACTGATAACAGAGAGGCCATCCATGCCCAACATTGTGAATTACTTCGAGATCGGCACGCCCGACGCAGGGGCCACCACCGCCTTCTACGGCGACTTGTTCGGCTGGTCGATCGGCGAGTCCTCGAACGGATATCGGATGGTTGAAAGCGACAAGGGTGGGGTGTGGGATACGACGTCCATCGGAGGAGGTTCCTGGGCGATCTTCTACGTCCAGGTCGACGACGTGAAATCCGCCATCGACAAAGCAGCCGGTCTAGGTGCGACGGTGGTCGTCCCGTTCACCGACAACGGCGCACTCGAATTCGCCCACTTGCAGGACCCGCAGGGCAACCGCTTCGGCGTGTGGCGTCCGAAGGGCTGAGCGCTAGCCCTCCGTCGGCGTGGTCCACACCTTGTAGATCACGATCCGCAGTCGGGTGCTGTAGTTCCCCATCGCGTCGGTCAAGCCGAACTTGTCCGCGGACTCCCCGTACTTCGCCCAGTACGGCTCGTCGGTGCGGCAGTCCACGTCGGTGGCGTCGATGGTCGCCTCGCCGCCGACCACGATGATGCCGCTGCCATTGCCGTCGGAGTCTAGGTTGAGGCTCACCCGGGGGTGGCGCTGGACGTGCGCGACCTTCGCGGCGCTCGGCGTCGTGTACACGGTCAGGTCGGTGCCGTCGAAGTAGAACCAGATCAGCCGTGGGACGGGCTGACCCGACTTCGCGACGGTGGTGAGCCAGCCGTAGTGGTCGGCGGTCAGTCGATCGATGACTTCTGGTGTCAGCTCAGCACTCATGCCTGCGAATGTAGCCTCGAAAAGTGACCTTGAACCTTTCTGTCGACGAACTCCTGACCACTACCCGCTCGGTGCGCAAGCGCCTCGACTTCGAAAAGCCGGTTCCCCGCGAGGTTTTGCTGGAGTGTCTCGAGCTGGCGCTGCAGGCGCCGACGGGATCGAACGCGCAGGGATGGCAGTTCGTCTTCGTCGACGACGCCGACGAGAAGAAGGCGCTCGCCGACATCTACCGCAAGGCCGCGACGCCCTACCTCGATGCTCCGAAGCCCGAGTACGGCGACAGCCGTGACGAGCGGAGGCCGCTGGTCGCCGATTCCGCGAAGTACCTCAACGACCACCTGCACGAGGTTCCGGTGATGATGATTCCGTGTCTGGAAGGTCGCCCCGACGGCGCACCGGCGGGCATGAGCGCATCGTTCTGGGGCTCGCTGCTACCCGCGGTCTGGAGTTTCATGCTGGCGTTGCGGTCGCGCGGCCTCGGATCCGCGTGGACGACACTGCACCTGTTGGGTGACGGCGAGAAGCAGGCCGCCGACATCCTGGGCATCCCGTTCGACAAGTACTCCCAGGGCGGCCTCTTTCCCATCGCCTACACCAAGGGCACCGACTTCCGGCCTGCCAAGCGCCTGCCCGCGGAGCAGCTCGCCCACTGGAACACGTGGTGAGTTAGCCGCTCAGATCGCGCCGGTGAAACCCTGTTGGCGCCACGCCTCGTAGACCGCGACGGCGGCGGCGTTGGACAGGTTCAACGACCGCCTACCGTCCAGCATCGGGATGCGCACCTGCGCAGTGACGTGCGGGTCGGCCAACGTTTCGGCGTCCAGACCGGTCGGCTCGGGGCCGAACATCAATACGTCACCCGGTCGGTAGGCGACGTCGGCGAACCACGATCCGGCATGCGCGGTGAACGCGAACACCCGCGCCGGCGCCAACACCGCCCACGCGCTCGGCAGGTCGGCGTGCACGGTCACCGACGCAAGATCGTGGTAGTCCAGACCGGCACGGCGCAGCTTCGGCTCGGACAGGTCGAAGCCGAGCGGTTCGACGAGATGCAACTCGCACCCCGTGGCAGCCACCATCCGGATCGCGTTGCCGGTATTGGGCGCGATGCGAGGAGAGAAGAACAGCACTTTGAACACGACGCAGTTTCTCCCCGCCGCTCAGCGTCGAGTCGGGTCGGACTCAATCGTCCTTCGCGTGGCCGGGCACACCGGGAGTGGGATCGTTGGCGGGATCGGCGAGCGGGTGGGGCCCGTCGGCGTCGTCCGGCAGCCTGTGGCCGCCGACGCCGGGCGTTGGGTCATCCGACGGATCTACCTGAAACTTCTCGTTCTCGGGCATGCTGTCCCCTCCCACCGCGGCGGCGATTGCTTCGAACACAGCGACCATACGCTCGGTCGCCTGTGCGGGAGTATTGGATGATTCCGGAGCGCATAGCCGACGTCGCCATTTGCTCGTATAACACACGACTTCGCAACACCTCGGTCACGAACTCTGTCTGTTCAGTAAGAATTGTGGAAACGGTTGCTGATCGCTGTCATACTCGACCAATTGCCGGGCGGATGACGCCTGCCCACGTTTGGGCAAAGAGCAGTAGGAAGCCTTATGAATGAAGCGCGATCAGTGAAATGCCGACCCGTGGCCGGTTGCACGGCCGGGCCGCAATGACCGCGTTTGCGCAGCAACCACGAGTCGCTGCCGCGACCGAATTCGGGAGTAATGTGCCACAACCCGCCAAGCGGCCATCGAGATGGTCGGTGAGCAATTGGCCGGTTCGATGGAAAGTGTTTGCGATCGTATTGGTGCCGCTGCTTTTGGCAGGCACCTTCGGTGGCTTGCGCGTGTACTCCGGCTGGACTGACGCACGAGACCTTCGCCTGGCCGCCGATCGCGCCGAGATGGTGCCGGCGATCGAGGATTACATGGGCGCGCTCGAGGGTGCGCTGCTGGCGAACTCCACCGGCGGCGACGTCCAGGGCGCACTCACTGAATTCGACGACAACAAACGCAATCTGCAGAGTCGGCTGACCAACACCGACGTCGTACCGGACGTGGGCAAGGGCGTCTCGGTCCTGCTGCAGGGCGGGCAGGCGTTGTTGGACAAGGTCACGGCCAACGGCATCAGCCTTCGGGACAGAATCACCAGCTACGCGCCGATCCTGCTCACCGCCGAGGACGCGATCAACGGATCGGTCCGCGTCGACGACGAGCAGATCCGCGCAGAGACGCTCGGCCTGTCCCGCGCCATCGGCGCCCGCGGCCAGATGATGATGCAGCAGCTGCTGGTGAACCTCGGCGCGGAGCTTCCCGAGCCCGAGCTGCGCACCTCGATGATCACGCTGGCCGGCACCGAGCCGTCCACGTTGTTCGGGATGAGTCAGGTTCTCGGGGTCGGTTCGCCCGATGCCCAGAAGCTGCAGGCCGAGATGGTCAAGCGGATGGCCATGATGTCCGACCCCGCGGTGCTCCTGGTCAACAATCCGGAGTTGACCCAGTCCCTGCAGGCAACCGACCAAATCGCGGGCCAGGTGATCGATTCGACCTCCCGGCAGGTCTCGACGGCCGTCGAGGACCAGGCCGCCGCCAAGCGCACCGAGGCCATCCGCGACTCCGTGATCGTCGGCGTGGCCATCCTGATCGCACTGCTGATCGTCACGCTCGTCGCGCGCACGTTGGTCCGCCCGCTGCGCAAGCTGCGGGACAGCGCACTCAAGGTCGCCCACGAGGACCTCGCGCGGGAGCTCGAGCGGGTGCGCTCAGGCGGCGCGCCCGACCCGGTACAGCCGCTACCCGTGCACACCACCGAGGAGGTCGGGCAGGTCGCCCACGCCGTCGACGAACTCCACGAGCAGGCCGTGCTCCTCGCCGGCGAGCAGGCCACCCTGCAGCTGCAGGTGGGCGACATGTTCGAGACGCTGTCGCGACGCAGCCGATCGCTGGTCGACCAGCAGTTGACCCTGATCGACCGGCTGGAACGCGACGAAGCCGATCCCGAACGGCTGGAGAGCCTGTTCCGTCTCGATCACCTCGCGGCCCGGATGCGCCGCAACGGCGCGAATCTGCTGGTTCTCGCGGGGTCGCGGGTGCCGCGCGAGCAGGCCGCCCCCGTTCCGGTCGGCGCGGTCATCAACGCGGCGGCGTCCGAGGTCGAGGACTACGCGCGGGTGATCACCGCGGTCGCCCCGGACAGCGAGATCCTCGGCGTGATTGCCGGTGACCTCGTCCACATGCTGGCCGAACTGCTCGACAACGCGTTGCGCTATTCACCGCCGATCTCGCAGGTGCGGGTGTCGGCCGTGCACACCGGCAACGGCGGACTGGTCATCGAGGTCAGCGACATCGGGCTCGGCATGACCGAAGTCGATCTGCGGGTGGCCAACACCCGGCTGCAGTCCGGTGGCGAGGTCAACCCGTACACCGCTCGTCACATGGGTCTATTCGTGGTGGGTCGGCTGGCGGCGCAGCACGGGCTCGTGGTCCGGTTGCGCAGCACCATCGCGGGTGAGCCGAACTCGGGCACCACGGCCGGCGTCTACATTCCCGCCGAGCTGCTGATCCGGGGTTCGGCGCCACTGCCGGTCGAGATGCCGGACTACGGCGTGCCCGCCGATGCCCACGCGGGCATCACCACCGCGTTGTTCCTCGACGAGGAGCACGACGACGACCACGGCTACCAACCTCCGGCCGAGGAGTACCGCAACGGTCACGCCGACATTCCGGTTTCCCTTCTGCCGCAGCGCAACCCCGGTGCGAGCGGAATCGCCGACATCCCGGCGGCGCCGATCCTGCCCGAATCGGAGCCCGAGCCAGAGCCCGTTTCGGAGTGGCCGGAGGACGAGTGGCCGGAAGACTCCATGCCTGCGCAGACTCCCGTCGCGCCCATCCACGCCGTCCCGCCGCCGGAGCCCGTCGAGCGGCCCAGTCAGCCGATCACCAACACCTCGGCGTTCTTCGCCGCGCGGGCTGAGGCCACCAGCGCGCCGACCAACGGCGTCCACCCGCCGCAGGAGCCGGCACCCGACGAACCGGTCCAGGTCGAACCCACGCACTCGATTCCGCGGCAGACCGAGGCGACCCCATCGACGGCCGGGAGCGAGGACGCCATCTTCCAGAAGATGCTGTCCGAATGGCTGATCGACGATCCCACCGAACTCGCCCAAAGCACCGACCTGGACTGGCAGACGGTGTGGGACAAGGGCTGGGAAGCGGCCGCCGCGGCCGAGGAAGCTCCCGTCGCCCGGCATACCGAGCAGGGTCTGCCGATGCGTGAACCCGGTGCCCGGTTGGTGCCCGGCGCCGCGGGGCAGGACGAGGACCACAATGGTCGGCATCGCAATGGAGATGCAGGCGGCACGAACGGGACCTCGAATGGCATCGAGGAACCCGGTTCGGACGGCCCACCGGCTCTTCCCGCGCGAGATCCGGAAGCCGTGCGCGCCAGCATCGGCAATCACTTCGGCGGCGTACACGCAGGCCGCGCCCACGCCCGAGAAACCAGAGGAACAGAAGACGAATGACCCGTTCGACCCAGCGTGACTCACTCGACTGGTTGGTGACGAAGTTCGCCAACGAGGTGGCCGGGGTGTCGCACGCGATCCTGGTGTCGGCTGACGGACTGCTGATGGCCGCCAGTGAGCACATGCCGACGGAGCGGGCCGATCAGTTGGCCGCGGTGGCGTCGGGACTGGCCAGCCTGTCGACCGGCGCCGCGCAACTCTTCGACGGTGGATACGTGATGCAGTCCGTCGTCGAGATGGAGAACGGTTACCTGCTGCTCATGCGGGTCGGCGACGGTTCCAACCTGGCGACGCTGGCCACCCGGTCCTGCGACATCGGCCAGATCGGCTACGAGATGGCGGTCCTGGTGGAGCGCGTCGGCACCGTCGTCCAATCATCCCGCCGTACCGCTCAACACTCGTGATTCGCGATGGACGAGGTGCGAGACGCATGGGAATCGGGCGAACCGGGAGTTGAGGCCAACCTGGTGCGGCCGTATACGTTGACGGCGGGTCGCACCAACACGCGTGTCGACTTGCCCCTCGAAGCGCCAATCAGGACACTGGAATTCGGGCCCGCGCCGCGCTGGCCGGGCAACGACGTGCGTGCCAAGATCCTAGGGTTGGGTGTCGACAGCCCTTCCGTCGCCGAGATCGCTGCTCGTTTGTCCCTGCCGCTCGGCGTGGCGCGCGTGCTGATCGGCGACTTGGTGATGCAGGGGTACCTTCGCGTGCACACCACTCTCGGTGAATCGGCGAGCACCGATGAACGACGTGAGCTCATAGGAAGGACGCTGCGTGGCCTACGGGCACTATGAGGACCCCCGGGGTTCCAGCCATGGCGTCGTCCGGCGCGACAATGCCTCGACGAAGATCGTCATCTCCGGCGGGTTCGGTGTCGGCAAGACCACGTTCGTCGGCGCGGTGTCGGAGATCATGCCGCTGCGCACCGAAGCCTTGGTGACCAATGCCTCACAGGGTTTCGACGCCCTGAGCGCCACGCCGATGAAGAACACCACGACGGTGGCAATGGATTTCGGCCGCATCACCCTGGCCGAGGATCTGGTGCTCTATCTATTCGGCACGCCCGGTCAGCGCCGGTTCTGGTTCATGTGGGACGACCTGGTCCGCGGAGCCATCGGGGCGGTCATCCTGGTCGACGTCCGTCGGCTGGAGGACAGTTTCGCAGCCGTCGACTTCTTCGAAGCGCGACATCTGCCGTTCCTGATCGCGGTCAACCAGTTCGACGACGCCCGCAAGTACCCGCCCCACGAAGTACGCAAGGCCCTGGCGCTGGCCGACCACATCCCGGTGGTATCCGTCGACGCTCGTGACCGGCACTCGGCGCGGGCGGCGTTGATCGCCGTCACCGAGTACGCGTTGCTGAACCTCAGCTCGTTGCCCGGCTGACGCGTGGCCGACATCGACGAGAAGTGGGTGGATCGCGAGTTCGAGGGGCACGACTTTCGCGACGAAGATCTGAGCAGGCTGCACACCGAACGCGTGGTGTTCACCGAGTGCAACTTCACCGGCGTCAACCTGACGGAGTCCGAGCACTCAGGCTCGGCGTTCCGCAATTGCGACTTCCGCCGGGCGTCGTTGATGCACAGCACTTTTCGCCACTGCACCCTGCTGGGTTCGGTGTTCACCGAGAGCAGGATCCGGCCGGCGACGTGGGTGGAGGTCGACCTGACGCTTGCGGTGCTCGGCGGCTGTGACCTGCGGACGATCGACCTGTCGGACTGCCGGTTGCGCGAGGCCAGTCTGGTCGGCGCCGACCTGCGCAAGGCGGTGCTGCGGCGCGCGGACCTCAGCGGCGCCCGCACGCAAGACGCCCGGTTCGACGACGCCGATCTGCGGGGCGCGCGCGTCGACCCGACGTTCTGGACGACGGCGAAACTGCGTGGCGCGAAGATCGACATCAACCAGGGATTGGCGTACGCGGCCGCACACGGCTTGGACGTGCACGGCGAGTAGCAGGCGCAATTACGGGGTCAGGTGCCTGGTGATCGCGGGAGCGACGCTTCTGACGAGCTCGTCCACCGGCGTCGACGCGATCGGTTCCACCCGAAGAACGTGGCGCAGATAGGCGATGCCGAGCAGCTGTGCCATCGCGAGATCGATCCGCAGCTGCGCATCGTGCCCACCGACACCCGCCGCGATGTGCTGGTAGACCTGGCCCTGGATGAACTGGCGCACCAGGTTCGCCGACTCGTCGTGGGTGGCAGCTCCGCGCAGAATCGCCAACAGCGGTGCCTGCGAGTCCGGGTACTCCCACGCCTCGAAGAACACGCGGGTGAGCCGTTCGCCGATCCCGTCGCGCTCGCCACCGAGGATTCGGTCGGCGATCTGCTCCGGTTCGAATGGCCATCCCATCGTCGCGCGGAAGAGTTCGGCCTTGCTACCGAAGTAGTGCCGAATCATCGCGGGATCGACGCCGGCCGCCGCGGCGACCTCGCGCACCGAGGTCTTGTCGTATCCCGCTTCGGCGAACGTGTGTCGCGCTGCCGCAAGGATCACGTTGCGTGTGTCGGTCTTGCCGCGCGGTCGTCCGGTCCTGGCCATGATCCGAGAAATTCTACAGTCGTTGACTTTCGAAATCGCCGGAGTTACCGTGACGATAGAAATTCCACAAGTGAGGAGTTTTGAGATGCCAGCACCGCGATGGGTTGCCCGTGCCAACAAGATTGGGCTCAACCGTCTCACCCGATTCATTGCTCCGTGGGCGCCGGGATGGGCGGTCGTCATACACCGCGGGCGTAAGTCGGGCCGGACGTTCCGGACGCCGCTGTGGGCCTTTCGGCGGCGGGGCGGATACGTGATCGCGCTGACCTACGGTTCCGACGCGGACTGGGTGCGCAATGTCTTGGCCGCCGGCGGCTGCGAACTGGAGAGCAGACGGCGGCACTACCAGCTTGGTGCCCCACGGCTATACCGCGACGAAAAAGCCTCGGACATGCCGGCTTTCATTCGCTTCATGCTGCGCCGGGTCATCAAGGCGCCGGAATTCCTGAGCCTCGACGTGCAGGGCGCGTGACCGCCCCCGAGACTGCTGTCAGATCGCCTCAACGGCCAAGATTGCGATCTCCCAGCTGTGTCGGCGCATAGGGGAGTGGGGTGGCGTCACATGTGCGTGCCGCCGTCGATGCGGACTTCCGTGCCCGTGATGAAGTAGGCGTCGGGTGATCCGAGCATCGCCACCGCCGCGGCGACGGCGTCGGGCTTGGCGAACATCGCCCCGCCGTCCAGTGGCAGCATCGGGGTCACCTTCCCGAACAGTGCATAATCCGCGTCGGCGGGCAACCCGGGTCCGATGCTCTGTTTGGACTCGCCCGTGCCGTCCGTCATTCCGGACGAGATCGACCCGGGCTGTACGGAATTGAACCGGATGCCTTCCTTGGCGAACTCCAAGGCCAGCGCGTGGGTCATCGCCTGGATGCCGCCCTTTGATGCGGCGTAGGCGGACATGTAGGGATGAGCAAAGGCTGCCGAGGTCGAACTGAAGTTGACGACGGCGGGGCCGTTGCCGTTGCGCAGCGCCGGGATGGCTTCGCGGGTCACCAGGAAGGTGCCCACCAGGTTGATCCGCAGCACCTGTTCGAAGTCGGCAAGCGAGGTCTCGAGGAAATGCGCCGACCGCAGGATCCCGGCCACGTTGACGAGGGTGTCCAGCCCACCCAGCGTGTCGACTGCCTGGGCCACACCGTCCTGCACGGAGTGCTCACTGGCGACGTCGAGTTCAACGGTGGCGAGCCGATCGCCGTGCGACTCCGCCTTGGCGACGGTGTCCTTCAATCCTGGTTCGCTGATGTCGGCGGCGACAACCCGACCGCCTTCGGCCAAGATGCGCAGGACGGTCGCCTGGCCAATGCCGGACCCACCACCGGTGACGAGGACACGACGGTCGGTGTATCGCTGAAGAGATGCCATGGGCAGATACTCCCGTGTCCATGAAGAGATTTGGGTCAGTTCCGTCAAACCGGGGGAGTCGCCTGGAGCGCTTGGCGGGCCAACCGGTACCCGGTCCACTGTCCGAACGCCGCACCGAGGGTGACCGGGCCGGGCCCGTGTCCCTGCCCGGGCACGGCCGGGATCAGCGTCGCCAGTGCCCCAACCGCGGACGCGGCGGTCGAGATCGCCACGCCGTACTGGCTCGCGGTGCGGGCGGCTCGCAGCGCGTGCAGTATCCGCCACACCGCGGCGGGATCGTCGACGAGCACGTCGGCGTACCACGGCACCGGACAGTCGTCGCCGATCAGCCCGACCGCGACGTCCGCGTCCGCGCACGCCTGTGCCGCAGCGGTCGTCACGATGGCAGCCGACCGACCCGAATGATGCAGGGAGGCAACGGCATCTGCGAGTGACTCATCGATCGACGAGTCGTCCAGTCCCGCGCCGTCGACCGGCACCACCTCCGCACCGGAACTTCCCGCCTCGGCGACGATCCCGCGGCTCGTCACACGCGGGTCGATCACCACCGCGTCGATCCGGTCCAGCCTGCGCCAGATGTCGGGCCGCAGCGTCAGCGCCGCGCGGTCGTCGGCAAGGCCGCGTCCAAGCGTGGTCGCGAAGAATTCCCGAGTGGAGTAGGCGGCCTTGGGAATCGCGACCAACGCCGCGCGTGCCGCGACATCGGGGTTACCCGAAAGCATTCCGGCCGCCACGGCACCGATCGCCTGGGCGAGCGCACTGCGGTCGACTTGACGCTCCACCGGGCCGCGGGCATCCGGCTGTTCCGGCAGCGGGCAGACGTCCGAGCATTCCGCGAAGTCGGCGAGCAGCGGCTCGTAGCGTTCCCACGCGCACTGGGTGGCCCTGGCCTCGGCCGCCCGGGCCAGGCGGGACGCCAGCCCCACCGCCAGCGCGCCGGGAACTTGGCCCATCGTGCGGCTGACGAAGGTGGCCGCGTCCAACGTCCGGCCGGTGCCGGCCTTGCCGAACCGATCCTCGAGCGCCCCACGCAGCCATGGCTGGTACTTGGCGACGCTGACCGACGCCCCGACCACCAGCGGCAGCCGTGGCACGCCGAGCGTTCGTCCCACGGCCGCGCCCCACAACCCCGCCGCGGTGATGCCGGCCGACATCAGCCGGGCGGCCAGCACGCCGTCGTCACCGGGCAGGTTCGGTGACCGGCTGACCGACGCCGCGACGCCGCGAGCGCGCACGGACGCCTCGGCGGCGTCGATCGACTCACACAGTTGCGCACAGGTCGGACCGGTGCCGTCGAACCTCACCAGGACGCGCGACAGCGGATAGTTGAGGTGCGCCGACGTGACGCCGGAGTGGTCGCGGACCGCCGCGAGCACGGCATCGCCCAGTTCGCGTCCCGGGGTATCGCGCAGCCCACATACCTCGATCCACGCCCGGTCCTGGCTCGAGTAACAGCGCCTGAGCCGGGAGCCGCCCACGTTCTCGAGCGCGACGCGCACGGCGGTCTGCACCGCGGACGGCACGTTGGCGGTTTGGCGGATCGGCGTGGTCACCAAGTCGACGGACGTCGCCGCGACGGTCGCGGCCGTCTTCACACCGAAGACGGCCGTCCTCAGCGGGAGCGTCGCGCAATCTCGCACGAAACCGATCGCGTCCACGTGGCGGCTCTACCCGCGCCTGAGCGCCCCTAAACGTCGGTCGATGGACGTGAAACGGATTCCGCCCCAAGAGGTTTACCTGGATCAGCTGGGCGTGGCTAGCGCGCCGACGAAGGTCAGGACCACGGAAGCCATCGCTGCCGGGTCGAGCAGATAGGCGTCGTGGGCCTGCCCGGGGATGACGACGTGCTCCGAGCCCGGAATGGCTCGGTGCAGCTCCAGCGAGGCATCGATCAACCACGGTGGGCTCAGCTCACCCGTGATCAGGAGCATGGGCATGGTGAGGGCGGCGAACCGGTCCAGGTCGGCGCCGAAGGCGTCGATGGCGCGCAGTTCCCGGACCCAGGTCGGAGTCAGCGCAGCGCGCGGCGCCCACAAGGGCGTACTGCGGACCATCTCGATCATCTCGTCCGGGATCTTGACGAAGTGGCGCAGGCCAAGCGTCAACGCGAGGTCGAGGTCATCGTCTCCGACGGCGCGTTCGAAGGGCGCCAGCGCCTCGCCGGCCACCGGTCCGCCCAAGGGGACCGGCGGCTCGTAGAGGATGAATGCGGCGGGTGGACGCGTGAGGGCCAGGCCCAACGCGACGATGCCGCCGTACGAGTGGCCGAGCAGTATGGCGTCGGGGCCGGCCAGTTCGAGGACGGCGGCGATGTCCTCCCGTTCCCGGTCGATGTGGAAGTCCGGGTGGTCGCCGCTGGCGCCGTGGCCGCGACGGTCCACGGCGTACGTGGTGACGTGTGGGGCGAGCGCATCGGCCAATGACTGCCAGTCTTGCGCCGTCGACAGCGAACCCGGTGACACCACCAACGGCGCGCCGTGCCCGGTGACGGTGACGGCGATCGGCGTGCCGTCGGCCGAGGTGACCTGATGTTGCCGAGAAGCAGTGTCGGTCAAGGCAGTTCCTTCGCTATCGGGGCGGCTCATAGCCACCGTGGCGGTCCGTCGGCGTCGCCGTCGCCGTCGCCGTGGATGTCGACGCCGACCGTGCCGCGCCCGGCGGCCCACCGCACCACGGCCGGAAGTGGACCCACGACCGTCGTCGTGGGCGCTGCCGAGGCGATGCTGATCGGGGGGCATCCCTCGACGGCAAGCACCAGCCCGGCACCGCGGTCGTTGCGGCGCCACGCATCCACGATGTCGGCCAGCAATGACTGCAATACCACCGGCGGAAAGTCGCCGAACCGGCCGCCGTTGCCGAGATCCACGGCATGGATCCACACTTCGCGGGTACGCATCCACACCGTTTCGGAGGCCGGCACCAGGCGGCCCTGCGCGGTGCGGACCTGCGCCGACCACGCCGCGGGCGGCAGGTGGCGCCACTTCGCGTCGAGCCGGGTGACGGTGTGGGCGAACAGGTTTCGCAGCGCCCCGGCGTTCAGCGTGGAGCCCTCGTCGATCTCGCTGGCGCGCTGCTCGGCCGACGCGTACATCGGGGTCTCGGTGCCGGTGGCCGCCCAGTCCATCAATCGGCATAGCGCCGCCGCGTTGTAGCCGACGTGCGCGAGCAGGTGGCGACGCGACCAGCCGGGCAGCAGCGAGTCGGCGTCCAGCTCCCGGTCACCGAGGTCGGCGAGGCGCTGCGCGAAGTACGCCGTGCCGCGCCTGGCGGTCAGCAGCCGGTCGGCGACGTCGAGGTCGTTGAACACCAACGTGTTCCGGCTACTTGACGATGGTCTTGTTGCGGACGGTTCCCAAGCCCTCGATGCTGACCTCCACCACTTCGCCGTGCTGGATGTAGCGCGGTGGTTTGCGGGCATGACCGACGCCGCCGGTGGTACCGGTGATGATGACGTCACCGGGTGCCAGGGTGACGATGTGCGAGATGTAGTCGACGAGCTTGGCGGGGGTGAACACCAGGTCGTCGGTGGTGGCGCTCTGCATTACCTCACCGTCGAGGCGGGTCTCGATGCGGGTACCGAGCTCGTAGTCGGTGACGAGGTAGGGGCCGAAACCGCTGGTCTTCTCGAAGGTCTTGCCCTGGTGCCACTGCAGTGTGCGGTACTGGTAGTCACGCATCGTGTAGTCGTTGATCACCGAATAGCCGGCGATGTAGTCGTCGGCCGCGGCCTCGGCCACCTGGTAGGCGGCGCGGCCGATGACGACGGCCAGTTCCGCCTCCCAATCCAGCTCGGAGGCAGCGTATTCCGGCACGACGACGTCGTCGTACGGGCCGGTGAGGGCGTCGGCCCACTTGCCGAACAGCGTCGGGTACTGCGGCAGTTCGCGTCCCATCTCGGTGATGTGGGAGGCGTAGTTGAGGCCGACGCAGACGATCTTGCCGGGGCGCGGGACGACCGGGGCGTAATCGGCGCCGGCCAACGGGACGGCCCGGCCCGATGCGTGTTCGGCGATCAGCCGCCAGTCCAATTCGGCGAGCAGCGCCGACAAGTCGGCGTAGTCGCCGATGAGGGTGGCGGTGTCGTCGTCGACGCGGGCCGCCGCCGTGGTGCCGTCGATGCGTAGGGTGGCCAGTCTCATCAGGGTCCTTCGGGGATGTAGGTGCGGTCGAAGTGCAGGCGCTCCACGATCGGGGCGTCGGAGAACGTGAAGAGGTCGAGTTCGGTGTCGGCCTCGATGGCCCACTCGGTCCAGGACGGGACGACGATGAGGTCGCCGGTGCCGACGTCGGTGCTGTCCGCCCCGAGGTGGAATCTGCCGGTGCCCTGGAACACTTGGTAGACCGCCGAACCGACGTCGCGGCGCGTCCGCGTGTGCGCTCCGGCGCGCAGCCGGTGAAACTCCGCGCGGATGGTCGGCATGACGTCGCCACCCGTGGTGGGGTTGGTGTATCGGACGGCAGCATGCCCGGGTTCGGTGGTCGCCGGATATCCCTCGTCCTCCAACTCCAGTTGCGCGCGCAGCGCGGCATCGGTGTGTTCCCACCGGTACGCGGCGATCGGCGAGCTCACCTTGGCGTCCAACCCGACCAACGGGCGCAGACCCGGGTGGGCCCAAAGCCGTTCGGAGCGGGACACGTCCGGCGTCGACTCGTCGGTGACGCCGTCGGAGCCGAACTCGAAGAAGCCCGTGTCGGTGTAGTGCGCGAACGGGATGTCCAACCCGTCGATCCAGGCCATCGGCTGCTGTGTCTCGTTGTGGTGGCCGTGAAAGTGCCAGCCTGGAGTGAGCAGAAAGTCGCCGCGACGCATCGCCACCGGGTCACCGTTCACGACGGTCCAGACTCCGTCGCCTTCGACGACGAACCGAAAGGCGTTCTGGGAGTGCCGGTGTTCCGGCGCAGTCTCCTTCGGCCCGAGGTATTGGATGGCCGCCCACAACGTGGGGGTCGCGTACGGAAGGCCGCCCAGACCGGGGTTGGCCAGTGCGATCGCGCGCCGCTCGCCGCCCCGTCCGACCGGCACGAGGTCGCCGGCACGTTGGGCGAGCGGATACAGCGTCGCCCATTTCCACACGAACGGCACGGCCCTCGACACCGGAGCGGTCGGCATCAGATCTGCGCGCTGAGTCCACAAGCGGCAGGAGGTGCTCGCGGTCGAAATCGGTGTAGAGCCGGTCCAATTGGTCATCGTCGATGTGCGCGGTCATGACGGGAGGCCCTCCTCGGCGAGGCGCTTGCGGATGTCCTCGCGGATCGCCTTCTTGTCGAGCTTGCCGACCTTGGTGGTGGGAATCTGCTCGACGACGACCAGCCGCTCGGGAAGCTTGAACCGTGCGACGCCTGCGGCGTTCATCAGGTCGGTGACGTCGGTCAGCGTGATCGGGTCGCCGTGGGCGAGGGTGACGTAGAGACACACCCGTTCGCCCAGTACCGGATCCGGCATCGCCACCGCGGCGGCAAGGTCGACGGCGTCGAGCTGGTAGGCGAAGTTCTCCACCTCTTCGGCCGAGATCTTCTCGCCGCCACGGTTGATCATGTCCTTGTCGCGCCCCTCCACCACGAGGTTGCCGTCGGGGCGGCGCAGCACGACGTCGCCGCTGGCGTACCACCCGTCGGCGGTGAACGCGCGGGCGTTGTGGTCGGGCGCGCGGAAGTAGCCGCGCGGGGTGTACGGGCCGCGGGTGAGCAACGCGCCCGCGGTGCCGTCGGGCAACGGCTCGCCGTCCTCGTCGACGATGGCGATCTCGTCGGCGTCGCAGACCGGCCGACCCTGGGTGGTCAAAACGACTTCGAGGTCGTCGTCCAAGCGGGTCATGTTGATGAGTCCCTCGGCCATGCCGAACACCTGCTGCAGCCGTGCGCCCAACACCGGCTCGACCCGGGCGGCGAGTTCGTCGGGCATGCGGGCACCGCCGACCTGCAGCACCCGCAGGCCGTGGCCCCGCAGCGTCCCGTGGTCCCGCTGGTGTTCGATCCAGCGTTGCGCCACAGCGGGAACGACGGCGGTCGCGGTGACCCGTTCGGCGTCGATGGTGCTCAGCGCTCGCTCCGGCGCGGGTGACGGCAGCATGACGACTCGACCACCGGCGAACAATGCTCCGAGGATTCCCGGACACGCCAGCGCGAAGTTGTGGCTGACTGGGAGAACGGCCAAATAGACGGTGTCGTAGCCGAATCCCGCAACCTCGTTGCACATCAGGATGTTGCAGACGTAGTCGTCGTTGGTGCGCACGATCAACTTGGGAATCCCGGTGGTGCCGCCGGACAACAGCATGCACACCGACGTCGCTGCCTGCTGGCTCGTACTCCGCGGGAAGGAATCGTGGTGTGACGGTGACGGCCGCACTGAGCCGGTACTCCGGTGCGTGCTCGGTGCTGCCCTCTGACAGCGCGCCGTGCACCAAAACTGCTCGCACGGTGGGGACTTCAGCGGCGACCTGCTGAGCGCATTCGCGCTGATCTCCATCAGAATCGACGACGCAGGGCCGTCGCCTCCGACTGCGCCGCGAGGTGGGTGATCTCGTGTCGGCCATGAGCCGGCAGTGCCATGACCGGGATGATGCCGGTGCGGAAGCAGCCAAGGGTCAATGCGACGAACTCCCAGCAGTTCGGCAGCTGCACCACGATGCGGTCGCCCGGTTGGATGCCGAGGTCGAGCAGGGCCTGGCCGCACGAGGCCGATCGGTCCCACAAGTCGCGGTACGTCAGCCGGGTTGTGCCGTCCACGACCGCCTCGTCGAGGGGCATGCGCTCGACCTGCTCGGCGAGGAAGGATGCCAGGGATCTGCCGTGCCAGTATCCGGCCTTGCGATAGTGCGCGGCGACGTCGTCGGGCCAGGGCACCACGCCGTCGATGGCGATGGGTGTGCGAGTCGTCATGACACCTCCAGGATTACTGCGTCGAGCGCGATCAGCCCGGCGGCGGTGAGGCGCAGCGGGTTGATTTCGATGTCGCTGACTTCGGCGTGCTCGTCGATGAACGTAGCGAGCGCGATGACGATGCGGGCGAACTCCGCGCGGTAGATCCTCGGGCCCCCGCGCCACCCGTCGAGCATGGCCGCGCACTGCAGGTCGTCCAGCATCGCGGCGGCGGCTACCTCGGTGACACGGTGGCTGCGGATCGTGACGTCGCCGATGGCCTCCGCGGCGGTGCCGCCAAGTCCAGCGAGGACGATCGGACCGAACACCGGATCGCGGCGGGCGCCGACGAACATGTCGACGCCGGCGTCGGCCATGCTCTCGAGCAGGTATGCCGGCGCGGGGATGGCGTCGAGCGCGTCGAGGGCGTGGTCGAGCTGCTCGTGGGAGCCGACCCCCAGGTGTACCCCGCCGATCTCCGTCTTGTGCAGCACTGCTGCGTCGAGGATCTTGACCGCCACGGGCAGGCGTAGCTCGTCGAGGGCCCGGTGCGCGGCCTTCCGATCGCCGCATGCCCGCCGCGGCGGCGTCGCGATGCCCAGCGCATCGAGGATGTCCTTGGCGTGCGCTTCGTCGGCAGGCAATTCGACGGCGGGGGCGGTTCCGACGCGACGTTCGGTGGCCGTCGCGTTGAGGTGTCGGGCCCTGGCGTCTTCCGCCAGTGCCCGGATCCCGTTGGCCAGGGCGGTGGGGGAGTCCAGCACCGGCACGCCGGCGTCAGCCGCCAGGTTGCGGGTCTTGGCGACGACGTCGGCCGGTCCGCCGGTACCGACGACGATCGGCAGCCGATGGTGCAGCCCGGACCGGGCGATCGTGTCGGCCAGGTCGACGACGTCGGGCTCGGCCAGTGCGTACACCGCCAGCGCGTCGATCTCCGGGTCGTCGGCCGTGGTCGCGAGTACGTCGGCGAAGCTGTCCGCCGGACGGCCGGTGTCGACCGGGTTGGCCTGAAACGTCATCGGCGGCAACAGCTCTGCGAGGGCGATCTGAGTCTGCGCGGTGAGAGCGGGCACGCGCACTCGCCCTGCCTGCAGTTGATCGAGCACCATGAGGCCCGGTCCGGCTTGGGCGGTGACCACGCCGATGCCCGGGTTCGCGCACGCAGGCAGACGGGTGCGGCTCAGCACCGCGAGCGCGTCGACGAGTTGCTGCTCCGTGTCGACGACGACCGCGCCGGCCTCCTTCAGCAGTGCGCGGGTGGTGCGCCAGGACGTGGCAAGGGCGCCGGTGTGCGATGCCGAGAATGCCGACACGTCACTGCGTCCCACCACGATGGCGACGATCGGCTTGTCGGCGCTGACACGGCGGACGGATGCCAGCAGGGCCGCGCCGTCGTCGACCGATTCGACATGCAGTGCGATGGCACTGATTTGGGGATCGTCGTGCAGGTAGTCGAGCACGTCGGCAGTGCGGACGTCGACGCAGTTGCCGAGACCCACGCCGAGCCCGACGCCAACGCCGGCCTCCGACAGGAGGAAGGACAGGGCATGATTCATTCCGCCGCTCGCCGCGACGACGGCGACCGGCCCGGTGACGATCTGGTCGACGGTGGGGACGAAGGAGACCGTGGCGCCCGCCGGTCGGAAGAACCCGGAGGTGTTCGGCCCGAGCAGGCGGATGCCCGTGGTCGTGACGATGTCGCTGAGCTGCTGCTGCAGCGCGATGCCGTCGGCGCCGGCTTCCGCGAATCCGCCCGAGCAGATGACGGCGGCGCCGACACCGCAGAGTGCGGCCTCCTGCAGGGCCGCAGGCGTCGTGGCGGCGGGCACGCACAACACGGCCAGGTCGAAGGCGCCGCCGCGGGCGTGGGTGGCCGCGGTGAGTGATTCGTGAAATGCGCTGTCGGCAGCGGGCTTCGGATTGATACCCGCGACCGTCAAGCCGGTGTCGCTGCCTCGCCGGACGGCGTCGAACATCACCGCGCCCAGCTTGCCGGGCGTGGTCGATGCTCCAACGACGGCGATCGAGGTCGGGTCGAAGAGCCTGCGGAGCGTCATCGGGTCGCCTCGACGTGGCTGAGCTCGCGTGCCACGACGACCGGTTCGGGTTCGTAGGTGACGGCGTCGGCGCGACCCGACAGGATCAACGTTGCGGCATTGTCGATTTCGTCGACTGCCCGGCGGGCGCGTACCGAGGCGTGTTGGTCGACGATGATCGTCGGGATGCCCGAGACCAGGCGGACGTGTTCGGAGCACAGCACTCGCGACAGTTCGCTGCCGCCCCGGATCACCACTGCTGCGGGCCGTCGGTCGCATACTTCGTCGAGTGTCGTCGTGGTCGGCTCGTCGAGGGCGGTCCCCACGGTGTCGGGGGCGGTGACCAACGCGGCGTCGCCCGTGCCGTCGGCCATGGCTTGCAGCGACGTGCTGCCGTCGCCCAGACGCACGCCTTCCGGCGTCGAGGTCTCGACCGCGAGTAGGCGACGCGCAAGGGTGCGGCCGCTGATGGTCAGCGGCGTCTCCAGCGGTTCGGCACCGTGCAGATCCCGCCAGGCGCGTTCGCTGTCGGCGACGAAGCCGGGATCGCGCTGACGGATCTTCTCTGCAGAGATGGCGCGGCTGAAGAAGTGGAAGCCGAATTGCCATGGCGCAAGCGCCCGTTGGTACTCGCCGAAGTGGTCCCACCACGACAGGCTGGGCATCGCCGAGTTCTGCACCTTGGCGACCTGCGGGCGCCGGATGTGTTCGAACCGCTCCAGCGCGGCGGGAATGTCGGCAGACCTCTGGGCGATCGACTGCGCCAGTGCGGCGGCATCTTCCATCGCCATCTTGGTTCCCGAGCCGACCGAGAAGTGCGCGGTGTGCACGGCATCGCCCAACAGCGCGACGGGGGTTCGACGGGCTGACACGGTGTGCCAGTGACGCGTGCGCCGGGTGCGGAAGTTCGCCCATCGTGAGTTGTTGGCGACCAGGGGATGGCCGAAGAGGTCCTCGAGGTAGCGCTGGGTGGTGAGGTCCGACGGGCCTGGCGGTTGTGCGACGTCGAACCCGTCGAGCCCTGCGCGGCGCCAGGTGGGTTCGTCGGTCTCGACGATGAAGGTGCTCAAGCCCGAGCCGATCGGGTAGCCGTGTACGGCGAAGTTCCCGTGCTCGTTGCGCTCGTGCAGGAACGTCAACCCGTCGAACGGATGCGTGGTGCCGAACCAGATGAACTTCACCCGAGCTTCGTCCATCGTGTGGCCGAGGTCGTCGATGAATTGTTGGCGCACAGTCGAATTCGTACCATCGGCGGCCACGATGAGGTCATAGCCGACGTCGTCCAGCTCGTCGACCGTCACGGGGGAGTCGTAGACCAGGTGGGCGCCGAGTTCCGTCGCCCGCCTGCGCAGCGACTGGAGCAGGACTCGTCGGTGCACCGCGGACATCCCGTTGCCGCCTGCCGTGACGATTTCGCCATTGCTGTGGACCGCGATGGTGTCCCAGCGCCGGCCATGGGCAGTCAGCGTCTCGCGCAGCACCGGATCAACGGCGTCGACGTTGTCCAGGGTGGTGTCGGAGAACACCACGCCGAAGCCGAACACGTCGGACTCCGCGTTGCGTTCGAACACGTCGACACGGCACCCGGGCAAGGTCCGGGACAGCGCGATCGCGGTGAACAATCCGCCGGGGCCGCCGCCGATGCAGGCGATCCGCAGAGTTGACGTCAAGGTCGGCCCCCAATGGCTGTGCCGCCGAATCCTCGGCGGCTGGTGACCTCATCATGTAACACCAGAAGCCGAAAAGTCAATCAAAATGTCACACGACGTTGCTGGCACTCGATCCGGTGGTGACGGCTTCGATCAATTCCTCGGCCGCTGCCCGCAGGGTCTCGTGACACTCGAGGAACGTCTGGTGCGCTACCTGACCCCGCCAGCCCGCGGGAAGCAACTCCTCGGGAAGGTCGGGATCCCGGAACGGATAGTGCCGGTACTTCTGGATGAGCGCCGTCCGCTCGACGAGCGCCTCCGGCCCGGGCAGCCCGCGTCGGAAGCTGGCCAGCCTGGGCTGGTACTCCTCGATGAACGCTTGATAGTCCTGGCCGAGGCCGCTCAGATCCCAGCAGCGTCGGGCGAGTATGCGGTCGGTGGTGACGGCCGCCGAGGTACTGCGTAGGAAGATCACTTGCAGCTCGTCGTCACCTTCCAGGGACTCCGACACGTTCTTGCGATGGTCGTGCGGGGAGAACCAGCTGTTGCCGCCGCCGTGGCCGAATCCCCACCAAGTCAAGGCCTTTTCGATGCGCTGACGTTGTTCGCGTCCGCTGGTTTGTTCCTCGACCAGCGCCTGGGTCCAGGTGCGATCCCAGTCGCCTTGATGGCGTTCGAAGATGCGCGCCCGGCCATCGTCGAGCAGCCGCCAGCTCTTGTCGTTCAGTACATAGGTGACCTCGCGGCCCGACCGTTCCGAGTCGAACCAGCCCTCCCGGCGCAGCCGCGTCATCACCACGCGCACCGTGGCGGGTTCCACGCCGAAGACGCCGAGCAGCTCGGTCAGGACGCCGAGTTTGGCCGCCCCTCCGCTATACCGGAAGTACTCGCCATACAGGTCGAAGACGATCGAGCGTGGCCGCATGACGCCCGCCCTCCCAACGCCGCTCATGTATCAGAAGCCGTCGCTTCCGCATCAACTATGTCACAGGACGGCGGAAATCTGCTTCACCAAGATCGCGCGGGTGTACAGCAGATCGAAGCCGCGCCGTTGCACGTTCTGCTGGGATTTCGACCCGGGCGCCGTGGTGACCACAGCGATCTCGCACCCCGCGGCGGCGGCATCGAGAAGCCGCGCCGAGAGCAGGGTGGTCTGAACTCCACGGCGTCGGTGGACTGGGAGGGTTGCGGCGCCGGTGAGCAATGCCACGCCGTCCGCCATGCGAATGCTCGCCGCGCCGGCGATCGCTCCGTCGACCAGCGCGACGTAGCGTGTGACGCCCGCCGCAGCCATGTCTCGCGTCGCCGATTCGATGATGTCGCGGGGGAAGTCCTCGTGAGTCGGCACGCCCTCGAGGTCCGGATGCGCGAAGCCGTCGACGACTACGTCGAGCCATTGGCCGAATTCGTCGTCACCGCTTGGCCGAACCGAGACCCCCGGCGGAGACACGCGCTCTGCCTGGCCGTCCACGGACTGGCCGAGCACGTTCTCGAAGGCGACGAGCGCGTAGCCACGCTCGACGAGCGCCGTGCCGATTTCGGGGTCCGCCAGGTGCGCCAGTTCGACCTGCGTCGCGGTGTCGCGTGCAGCGTAGGCGTGTTCGATCTCGTCCAACGCGGCGTCGTCCGGCATGCCGCCGAACCCGAGGCCCACGACCTTGTTCAACGGCGAGCCTGCCTGGGCGAAGCACGCCAGGCCGCCGGCGATCGGCGTCACGAACGGTGCGGGGTCCGCGCCCCGTCGCCGTGCGGCCTCGGTTCCCGCACCGATCAGGGCTGCCTCGGCACGCTCGATGCGTTCGGCCAACCCTGTACTGCAGAACAGCGGCACCGACGCTCAGCCGCCCTTGAGCCGAATCTTGAAGCGTACGAACGTCAGATAGCCCAGTGACAGGACGACGAGCATTCCCATGTCGAACAGCCAGGTGCCCGACGTGTGCTTCCAGTGCGAGTCTTTCGGAGTCAGCGGACCGGGCACGATCTTGGTCAGGTCCACCGTCGACGCCGAGGCGGCGAAGCCCCACCGGGCCGGGGTGAACCACGCCATCTGGTCGAGCCCGATGCGACCGGTCACCGGGATCATGCCGCCCTGGAACACCAGCTGCGACATGATCGCGATCACCAGCAGCGGCATGATCTGCTCGTTGGACTTCGCCAGCGCCGAGAGCGCGAGTCCGACCATGGCCGCGCAGACCGTCGTGGCGGCCATGCTCGCGAAGAGTTCCAGTGACGGGTTGCCGAGGACGTTGGCGCCCTGCGTCGGGGCGCCCTTGCCCATGATCGTGATGGCCGTGACGATTCCGGCCTGCACGATCGCGAACACCGAGTAGACGCACACCTTCGCCAGCAGGTAGGCGGTCGTCGACAATCCGACCGCCTGCTCGCGCTTGAAGATGGCCCGCTCGCTGATGAGGTCGCGGATGGTCAACGCGGTGCCCATGAAGATCGCACCGACGTTGAGCAGCACCAGGATCTGCCCCGGCTCGTTGGGGGCATCGCCGAACGGATCGGGCACGCCGAACCCGACCTTGCCCGGCACGGACAGCGACAGCGTGCCCATGATGAACGGCAGCAGTGCCAGGAAGATGAAGTACGCGCGGTCCGACACGACGAGCCGGATCTGCCGTCGCGCGATCGTCGAGAACTGCCGCACGATGCTGGTTCGCGTCGGGCTGCCCAGATCCGCGGGTTGATCGGCGGGCGGCTGCGGCGGCGGCGGACCGTGCCGCTCCAGGAACTTCCTGGCGGCGGCGTCGGGATCCCCGGCGACCGCGCTGAAGATGTCGGCCCAGTTGGTGGTGCCCAGTTGGGGACCGATCTGACTGGGCGGTCCGGCGAATGCCGTCTTGCCGCCGGGGGCGAGCAGCAGCACCTGATCGCAGACGTCGAGGTAGGTCAGCGAGTGGGTCACCACCAGGACCACGCGGCCCGCGTCGGCGAGCTGGCGCAGCATCGTCATGACCTGCCGGTCCAGTGCGGGATCCAGGCCGGAGGTGGGTTCGTCGAGGATCAGCAGCGACGGGCCGGTCAGCAGTTCGAGGGCGACCGATGCGCGCTTGCGCTGCCCGCCGGAGAGCTTGTCGACGCGGGTCTCGGCGTGCTTGGTCATCTCGAGCTCTTCGAGCACCTGAGCCACCACCTGGGCGCGGTCGGCCTTCGTGGTGTCGGGCGGCAGGCGCAGTTCGGCCGCGTACATCAGCGCCTGGTTCACGGTCAGCTGCCCGTGCACGACGTCGTCCTGCGGGACCATGCCGATGCGGGATCGCAGGGAGGCGTACTCGGCATGGATGTTGTGGCCCTCGAAGGTCACCGTGCCGGTGGTCGGGTGCGTGTAGCCGGCGACCAGCCGGGCGAACGTCGACTTGCCCGCGCCCGAGGGGCCGATGACGGCTGTCAGGGTGCCGGGCCGGGCGGTCAGGGAGATGTTGTCGAGCAGCGTCTTGTTGCCCTCGATGGTCCACGTGACGCCGTGGACGTCGAGACCGCCGGTGCGGGTGGCGGCTTCGGTTTCGGTGCGGCGGGAAAGCGTTCCGCCGGCGAACACGAGGTCGACGTTGCCGATGGTCACCACGTCGCCGTCGCGCAGCATCGCGGAATCCACCCGCGCACCGTTGACGAACGTGCCGTTGATACTGCGGTGGTCCTGGATCTCGGTACCCGCCGGCGTCGGCACCAGGGTGGCGTGGTGGCGGGAGGCCAGCACGTCCGGGATGACGATGTCGTTGTCGGTCGCGCGGCCTATCTTGATCCCACCCGCCGGCACGTCCGGCGCCCTGCCCGGCCGCAGGATCTTCATCATGCTGGTGGCGAGGTTGCCCTCGGCCTGGCGAGGCTGCGCCGTCGGCCCCATCGCGGTCGGAGGCGTGTAGCTCTCCGGCGGCGCGACGGGCGGGTAGCTCTGTGGCGCACTGGGGTACGACGACGGCCCGCTCGGGTACGACGGTGGCGCACTCGGGTACGACGACTGCGGCCCGCTCGGGTACCGCGGCTGTTGTGCCTGCGGGTACGTCGGTTGCGAGCGCGACGCGCCGGGCGGCGGCATGGCCGGCCGTGCGGGCGGTGGCTGGGTGGGCCAGGAATTGCTCGGCCGGTTGGCGGCCACGGGCACCGAGGTGGTCTGCGGTGGCGTCCCCACCGAGCCCTGGTGGTGGCCGACGTCGAAGGCCAGCCGGGGACCGTCGGGATTGCCGATGTTGACGTTGAGCCCGTCGCTGATCTCCACCAGCGGGACCCGGTGGCCATTGACGAACATGCCGTTGAGGCTGCCGTTGTCGATGGCCGTCCAGCGGCCCTGATCGAAGCGCAGGATCACGTGCGCGCGGGAGATCAGGGGGTGGGCCACGCGAAGATCGGCGCGCAGATCACGACCTATCACCACGTCGTTGCCTGCTGCAAAGGTCCGTGACGACCCGTCGTACCGAACGGTCAGCGCGGGTGGGGCTGGTCGAGTCATCGGGTGCAACTCTATCGGTACCCACGCCGCGAATGACGGCGGTCCACGCCGTCAATCAGCGGATGAGATGCGCCAGCGCGCCGTGTCGATGATCTGCTGCAACGCCACGTCCTAGGGCTGGTCCCATGCCGTCGTCCGTCGGCACCTCGTTGCGGGGCAAAGAAGTCCGGAATCCGGGGATGCGATCGCAGAAGATTGCGCGCAGGCGTTGATATCGGGCGCCTAACGATTCGGTCTTGGTACGGCTGAGATCCCTCGATATTCAGGCAAGACGTGGTCTCGTAGTCGGCATGGCGACGATGACCCCGCTGGCGGAACGACGCCGCGCGGTACTGCGCGGGATGGTTGCGGCGCTGCTCACCGGCGGCGCCATGTGCGCCATCATGGCTACGGGTGCTGCTTTGCCCTCCGCGGGTGCGCAGCCTCCGGCCGGTGTCGACGCCCGTGGCTTCGTGAATTCGGCGGCGCGGTGCGAGCCCCAGCAGACGGCAGTCGTCGTCGGCCGCACCACGAAGTCGTTGATCGCCATCTGTTCCGACGGCCGCGGACGCTACGAGTATCGCGGCGTGCGGCTGGCCGACCAGGCGCTGCAGCGGTTGCCCGCGACCGCACTGGCCAACGGCTGCTTCGGCGCGCGCACCGAGCAGGTCTTCTACACGGTGTCGGAGCGCAAACTCCTGCTGACGGCGGGGATTCGGATCCTGCGCGACGAGGCGATGCTGGAGTTCAAGGACTATCGCCAGCCTGCCGCGGCTCCCGTGTCACAGCGGATGCCCGTCGAGCACTTCCGCTAAGACCAGCTCGGCGAGCCCGTCACGACGCAGTGGGTGTGGCTGTAGATGGTGGCCATGCACTTGTTGCAGTGCGTGCACGCGGACCGCACGGCGCCGTCGTCCTTGATGCGGTTGAGTCAGGTCGGGCTCGGCGAGTAGCGCGCGGCCCATCGCGACGAAGTCGAAGCCCTCGGCCATGGCGAGGTCCATCGTCTCGCGATTGGTGATGCCGCCCAACAGGATCAGCGGCAGCTTGAGTTCGGCCCGAAACTGCTTGGCCTGGTCCATCAGATACGCCTCGCGGTAGGGGTACTCGCGCAGGAACTTCTTGCCGGTCATCCGGATACCCCAGCGCAGTGGAGGTTTGAACGCGGCGGCGAACTCCTTGATCGGCGCGTCGCCGCGGAACAGATACAACGGGTTGAGCAGCGAACTGCCTGCGGTGAGTTCGAGGGCGTCGAGGCCGCCGTCCTCCTCGAGCCACTTCGCGGTCTGCAGCGATTCGTCGAGTGAGATGCCGCCGCGCACACCGTCGGACATGTTGAGCTTCGCGGTCACCGCGATCCGGTCGCCGACGGCGTCACGGACCGCGCGCACCAGACCGCGCGCCACCTTGGCGCGATTGTCCAGAGAGCCACCGAATTCATCGGTCCTGCGGTTGATCAGGGGGCTGAGGAACGAGCTGGCCAGATAGTTGTGGCCCAGATGGATTTCGACGGCGTCGAAGCCGGATTCGATCGCCAGTCGCGCGGCGTTGGCATGTGCCGCGGTGATGTCGTCGATGTCGGCGGCGGACGCCTTCTTGGCGAACCGCATCGAGAGCGGGTTGAAGAAGCGCACCGGCGCGTACGCCTTGGCCTTGTTGGTCCGGGAATTGGCGACGGGTCCCGCGTGGCCGATCTGGGCGCTGATCGCGGCGCCCTCCGCGTGGATGGCATCGGTCAGACGGCGCAGCCCGGGGACCGCCTCGGGGCGCATCCAGAGCTGCCAGCCGTCGGTGCGTCCGCCGGGTGACACCGCACAGTAGGCCACCGTCGTCATGCCGATTCCGCCCGCGGCGGGCAGCCGGTGGTAGGTGATCAGGTCGTCGGTGACCAGGGCATCCGGGGTGGATGCCTCGAACGTCGCGGCCTTGATGATGCGGTTGCGCAGGGTCACCGGGCCGAGCTTGGCTGGGCTGAAGACATCGGTGAACACATTGGGCTGAGTGTTCATTCTTCAGAGCCTGCCACAATGACTGGCGTGGGAGCGATCACTTTGGACGGCAAGGCCACGCGCGACGAGATCTTCGTCGACCTCAAGGAGCGGGTTGCGGCGCTGACGGCCGCGGGCCGCACACCGGGGCTCGGCACGATCCTGGTCGGTGACGACCCCGGGTCGCAGGCATACGTGCGGGGCAAGCACGCCGACTGCGCGAAGGTGGGCATCACCTCGCTGCGCCGGGATCTGCCCGCCGACATCAGCCAGGCCACGCTCGACGAGACCATCGACGAGCTGAACGCCAACCCGGAGTGCACCGGCTACATCGTCCAGTTGCCGCTGCCCAAGCACCTCGACGAGAACGCCTCGCTGGAACGCATGGATCCGGGCAAGGACGCCGATGGCCTGCACCCGACCAACCTCGGCCGGCTGGTGCTCAACGAGCCCGCGCCGCTGCCCTGTACCCCGCGCGGCATCGTGCACCTGCTGCGGCGGTTCGAGGTCGAGATCGCCGGTGCGCACGTCGTGGTGATCGGCCGCGGCGTCACGGTCGGCCGGCCGCTGGGCCTGCTGCTCACCCGGCGCTCCGAGAACGCGACGGTGACGTTGTGCCACACGGCCACCCGGCATCTTCCGGAGCTGGCCCGCGAGGCCGACATCATCGTCGCCGCGGCGGGCATGCCGCACATGGTCACCGCGGAGATGGTGAAGCCGGGCGCCGCGGTGGTGGACGTGGGCGTGAGCCGTGACGATGCAGGCAAGTTGGTCGGCGACGTGCATCCCGGCGTGTGGGACGTCGCGGGTCACGTGTCGCCCAACCCGGGCGGTGTCGGGCCGTTGACGCGGGCATTCCTGCTGACCAACGTCGTCGAGCTCGACGAAGCGAAGCTAGCTTGACCCCAAGGGAATTCGCGCGAAAGGTGTTCGCGGGGCAGTGGCCGATCCTGACGGTGGGCCTGTTCCTGCTTGCGGCTTTCGGGCTCGTCGTCGCCGGCTACTGGCGCCGCGGTGCGCTGGTGCTGGCCATCGGCGTCGGTGTCGCGGCGGCCATGCGGCTGACGCTCTCCGAGGAACGGGCCGGGCTGCTGGTGGTGCGTAGCAGGGCCGTCGACTTCGCCACGACCGCAACGGTCAGCGCGGCGATGTTCTTCATCGCGTGGACCATCGATCCGTTGGGCACCAGCTAGCGCACGGCGGCTCCGCGCGCGCGTGAAACTGTAGTTATCGAGAGGTTGTTCGAGTGGAGGCCTCGGTAACTACAGGCTCAACGGAGGAAGCTAGTGTGCGGCAGCGAACAGCGCGGCCCACTGTGCCGCGGTGAGGTCGCGCGGCAACGCCTGTGGGTCGACGGCGTTGGCCTGCAGCCACTTCCGCGCGACGTGCGGTGGCGTCAGGTGGCGCAGAATTTGTTCGATGCCGCGGCCGCGACCGGTGAACACCCGGTGCACCAGCGCCTGGTAGCTGCGCCGCTCGTGGGAGTCTACGAGGGGGCCGGCCCGCCGGGTGATTCTGAGCAGCCCGCCGTCCACGCTGGGCCGGGGGCGAAACGACGATGCGGAAACCCTTCGTGCCAAGGTGAATTCGTACCACGGCCACCATTGGGCGGTCATCATCGTGGCGCCCCCGACCGCGGCGCGCCGACGTGCCACTTCCCACTGCACCAACACGACGGCGTCGGTCCAGCCGGAGTCGTGCAGCAGTCGCCGCAACATCGCTGTGGTCAGGTGGAACGGCAGATTGCCGACGACGACGTGCGGCGTCCGCGGTAGCCGGTAGCGCAGGAAGTCGCCGTCGACGATGCGCGTCGAGGAGGCCGCGCGGCGTGCTAACCGCGCCGCCCGGCGCGGGTCTACCTCGACGGCGGTCAGCGGCCGCCCGAGTCGCTGCAAAGGCAGCGTGAGTGCACCGTCGCCTGCGCCGATCTCGACGATGGGTCCGGCCGTCGACGAGACCATCTCGACGATGGTGTCGACGACGGCGCGGTCCGACAGGAAGTTTTGGCCGAACTCGTGTCGGCCGATATTGGGGGATGGCACAACTACTCCGCGGTGGCAGGGACGAGCTGCTGCAGCGGCGGAGTGTCGACCCGGTCCGGGTGACGGAGCCGCCGCTAAGCGGTGCGCAACCGAATGAAGTAGATCGTTCCCGACATGGCTGTCGACGGTAGGGGAGGTGGCGACACGGCGCAACGGATTTTCTGCCGCGCCGTGCCACCTGTGCCACGATGACTGTCGATGGAATGCGCCGACCCGGTAGAGCCGCAAGCGGTGCTGTCGCCACCGAAGTTGAGGATTGGTGACAAGGTCCGTTTCGTCTCACCCGCGAGCCCTCCGGACCAACGGAGTGTGCTCGTAGCGTGTGAGGAACTTCGGAGTTGGGGGCTCGACGTCGACTTCGGCGACAACGTATTCGAACGATACGGATACCTGGCGGGCACAGACGAGCAGCGCTTGGCTGATTTCAACGCGGCACTGCGCGATCCGACCGTGCGCGCGGTCATCGCGACGCGGGGAGGCAAGGGCTCGTACCGCATCGCGGACCGATTGGACTTCGAGGCCGCCAGAAGAGATCCGAAATTCGTGGTCGGCTTCAGTGACATCACGATTCTTCACATGAGCCTGTGGAGGCATTGCCGATTGGTCGGACTGCACGGCGCGCTCTACGTCGACGAGACCTCGGGTCGAGTCTCCGAGGTGACCGGAGCGTCACTTCGGGCCGCGCTGATGGCGTCCGCCGATGTCTTGTCGTCCCGCGACGACGAGCCGACGTCGGCGCTGACGACACGTGGCACGGCCTCGGGCCGCCTGTTGGGAGGCAACCTCGAAATGGTGTCCACCGCGGCCGGATGGGCGCTGCCCGATCTTCGTGGGGCCATCCTCTTTCTCGAGGCTGTGGACCTTTACCTCGGACAGGTCGACAGGCAACTCACGATGCTCCGCAACGGCGGACATCTGCGCGGCCTCGCCGGAGTGGCACTGGGTCAGTTCACGAAGTTCTCGCCCAGCAAAGGGATCACGATCGTGGAACTTCTCCGGGACCACTTGTCGCGCTTGAACGTTCCGATTCTTGGCGGACTGCCCCTCGGACACGGCAGGGATCCGCTGACGGTGCCGCTCGGAGCGATGGCAGTTCTCGATACGTCATCTCGCACGCTGACGATCGGCACCTAGATGTTTGCCCACTAGGCAATCTTGCCCAGCGGGCAATAATTCCGTACGCTCGGCATCATGACCGGAGAGATGCAACTCGGGCTGCGCGAGCGCAAGAAGCTCGGCACCCGATGGGCGCTCAGCGACGCAGCCTTGCAGCTCGCGTTGGAGCGGGGCCTGGAAAACGTCACACGTGAAGACATCGCCGACAAGGCCGGCGTCTCGCTGCGGACCTTCAACAACTACTTCACGGGCAAGTACGAGGCGGTTGCGTTTCGGCAGATCGATCGAACGCGACAGAGCCTCGAGGCCTTTCGCGAGCGGCCCGCCGACGAGCCGCTCTGGTCCGCCATCACCGAGGCAATGCTCGCGCCGCTGGAAGCCGAGGGCGCCATGGACATTCGGCCGACCCACGACGAGCTGGTGGTGATCCGGGACCTGCTGGCCGCCAAGGATCTACGCGCCGCACTGACGAAGGACCTCTTCTCCGACTGGGTCGAGGCGATCGCGCAGCGCACGGGGATGGACCCGGTTCGCGACATGTACCCGCGGTTGGTGACCGCGGTCGTGCGGGCGGTCGGTGAAACGGCCATGGAGGCCTACGCCAACGCCGATCCACCCGTTGCCTATACCGAACTCCTCCGTCGCGGCTATGCCGCCGTCGCGGCCGGATTACCCGAAAGGTGATGCTGATGTCGGAAAACCAAACCTCCGTGGTCATCTCAGGAGCCGGCCCCAACGGGCTGATGATGGCGTGCGAACTCGCACTGGCCGGGGTGCGTCCCGTGGTGATCGAGCGACTGCCGGCGCCGAGTGATGAGCCCAAGGCCAACGGCATGGTCGGGCAGGTAGTTCGGCTGCTGGACATGCGTGGCCTGTATCAGCGGTTCACCGGATCAGAGGATCCTCCGCATCCCGTCTACCAGTGGATGTTCAGCGGGATGTCGCTGCCGTTGTCCGGCATGCCGGACAATCCGATGTATGCGCTGATGATGGGTCAGCCTCAGCTCGTCAGGCACCTTGACGAGCGGGCGCGCGAACTCGGCGTCGACGTGCGATGGGGGCACGAGCTGATCGGCGTCGAATCCCATTCAGACGGTGTGAAGATCAACGTCTCGACCCCGGACGAGACGTACGTGCTCGAGGCCTCGTACCTCGTCGGCGCCGACGGAGGACGCAGCACGGTGCGCAAGCTTGCAGGCATCGACTTTCCTGGCCACACGTCGAACACGGTCGCCCGCATCGCCCACGTCCGCGTCCCCGACGAAATGCTCACTGCCGACGGCGCTCTCGACGTGCCCGGCGTGGGGCCGCTGCCGTTCGGCCACAACCGACTCGACCGCGGCGGGCTCGTCTATGCCCCCTTCGAGCGCGATCGCCAGATGGTCGGCACCATCGAGTTCGACCAGAACGCGGACGAGTCCGAGCCGATGACCCTCGACGAACTGCGCGACAGCGCACGTCGGGTGCTCGGCGTCGATCTGCCCATCGAGCCGCCCGTCGGCGACGGGCCGCATGCCTTGCGCCGCATCGCCGGGCAGAACAGCCGACAGGCGACCGCTACCGCGCCGGAAACATCTTCCTGGTGGGCGATTCCGCGCACGTGCACTCCGCGATGGGCGGACCAGGCCTGAACCTGGGCCTGCAGGATGCGATGAATCTCGGCTGGAAACTGGCCGCTGCGGTCAACGGCTGGGCGCCCGATGATCTGCTGGACACCTATCAGAGCGAGCGTTATCCGGTCGGTCGAGCGCGTGATGATGCACTCGATGTCGCAGACCGCCCTATTCGGTCCTGGACCCGAGATCGCCGCGTTGCGAGAGCTTTTCAACTGAGCTACTGCAGGTACCGGCCGTCGCCGAACACATGGCGCACCTGCTGGCCGGCTCCGACGTCCGCTACGAGATGGGTGACGAACACCGGCTCTCCGGGCTGATGGTCCCCGATCTGACATTGGACGACGGTCGTCGCGTCGCCGAACTGTTGCACGAAGCGCGACCCGTGCTGCTCGACCTGGCCGGGGGAACGCTCGCGCCGACGGGCGCGGGCTGGGCTGACCGCATGAACGTGGTCAACGGAACCATCGCCGACGAGCCGTTCGCCGGGATGCTCATTCGCCCCGACGGCTACGTCGCCTGGGCGGCGGACACGCGCGAAGCGGCCGATCTGCAACGGCTGCGCGCGGCGCTGCAGCGGTGGTGCGGGCTCACCCGACTAGGAAAGCGTCGCCCGGATGGCCACCGTGACGTACGGCAGCGCCAGCCCGGTGGTGTTCACCAACGCCGGATGGGTGGCCAGCAGTTCGCGCACCTCGTCCAGCGTGCGGGTGCGCACCTCGGTCGGTGAGGTGATGCAGTAGCTGCGCGAGGCGACCAGGTCGATGAGTGCCTGCGGGGTCAGGTAACTCGTCCACTCGACCTGATGACGTTCGACGGCCGAGAACGGCTCGGGCAGCGTCACTTCCTGGTTGAACGGATCGTTCTCGTGCCCGACGATGCGACCGAGATCCTTGACCCAGCCCATCCGTTCGTCGCGGGTGTTCCACACCAGCCCGAGCCGGCCGCCCGGCCGAAGTACCCGAGCCACCTCCTTGACGGCGCGCACGGGATCGAACCAGTGCCAGGCCTGCGCCACCAGCACGGAGTCAACGCTGTTGTCCGGCAACGGAATTTCCTCGGCCGTGCCGAGCAGCGCGGGGACGTCGGGCAACGAGGCGCTGAGCAGTTCGAGCATCTCGGGGATGGGATCCACCGCCACGACGTCCAGCCCGCGCTCGACGAGACGGATGGTCAGCTTGCCGGTTCCCGCGCCGAGGTCGAGCACGTCACGCGCACCGCACGACAGCAGCCAGTCGATGGCCTCTGGCGGATACGACGGCCTTCCGCGTTCGTACGCCGCGGCTTCCTCACCGAACGACAGTGAGCGCCGCTGTCTCGACAGATCCGATGTCACCGTGACGCCAACTCCAGGGTCTGCCGGATGAGGGCGCCGACCGCCTCGGTTTCGACGAGGAAGCCGTCGTGGCCGAAGTCCGAGTCGACGACGTTGAGCCCGGTACAGCCGGGGAGCAGTTCGGCCAGCTCGGCCTGCAGCCGCAGCGGGTAGAGCCGGTCGGAGGTGATTCCACCGACCACCGTGGGCACGGTGCAACCGGCAAGGGCCGCCCGCACGCCGCCGCGCCCGCGACCGACGTCGTGGCTGCTCAGTGCATCCGTCAACGCGACGTAGGTGCCCGGGTCGAACCGCGCCGCGAGCTTCCCGCCCTGATGCTCGAGGTAGCTCTGCACGGCGTAACGCCCACCGTCCGTGGGGTTTTCACCCTCTTGCGCGTCGTTGCCGAACCGGTCGTCCAGCTCCTTCTCGCCGCGGTAGGTCAGGTGCGCGAACCGCCGGGCGATCTCCATGCCGACGTAGGGCTCCCGCTCGGAGCCGTAGTAGTCACCGCCCTGCCAGTCCGGGTCGGCCTTGATGGCCGACACCTGCGAACTCTGCGTACCGATCTGATCGGCGGTCGCACGGGCACCGACCGCGAGCACCAGGGCCGCCCGCACGGTGTCGGGGTGACCGACGATCCACTCCAGTGCGCGTGCGCCACCCATCGATCCGCCCACCACGGCGGCGACCTGCGTGACGCCCAGCGCCGCCAGTGCCGCGATGTCGGCGTCGACCTGATCGCGCACGGTGATCGCCGGGAACCGTGAGCCCCAAGGCTTTCCGTCCGGGCGCGGGCGAGCTCGGGCCGGTCGAGCCGCGGCATCCGCCCAAGACGTTGGTGGCGATGGCGCACCACCGGTCGGTGTCGATCGGCGCGCCTGGCCCGGCGACGCCGTCCCACCATCCCGGCGTCGGGTGGCCAGGTCCCGCGGATCCGGTGATGTGCGAGTCGCCGGTCAGCGCGTGCAGCACCATCGACGACGTTGTCGCGGTTCGGCGACAGCTCGCCCCACCGCTGAACCGCGATGGACACGTCGTCGAGGACGGTGCCGTTCTCGAGCGTCAGCCGCCCGATGTCGACGATGCCGACCTCGCCCTCGGCGGGCAGCACCGCATCCCGCACGGCGGGCTCTGAAATCGTCATGTCGGGACCCTCACACCGTGGCCGCGGTCTGCGGCACTCCGGAGAATGGCTTGGCTGCGGCGAAGCCCCGCTCGAGGTCGGCGAGGATGTCGTCGATGCCCTCGATGCCGACCGCCAGCCGGACCAGGCCGGGCGTGACGCCAGTCGCCAGCTGTTCGGCGGGGGACAGCTGCGCGTGCGTGGTCGACGCCGGGTGGATCACCAGCGAACGCACGTCGCCGATGTTGGCGACGTGGCTGTGCAGGCTGAGCGCGTTGACGAACGCCTTGCCCGCCTCGATGCCACCCGCCAGCTCGAACGCCAACACGGCGCCGGTGCCCTTGGGGGCCAGCTTGCGGCCCAGCTCGTACCACGGCGACGTCGGCAGCCCGGCGTAGTTGACCGACACCACGTCGTCGTGACCGGACAGGAACTCGGCGACCCGTTGCGCGTTCGCGACGTGCCGCTCGACGCGCAGGCTCAGCGTCTCGAGGCCCTGGGCGATGAGGAACGCGTTGAACGGCGCGGCGGCCGAGCCGAGGTCGCGCAGCAGTTGCACTCGCGCCTTGAGTGCGAAGGCGGGCGGGCCGAGCTCGGCGAACACGACGCCGTGATAGCTCGGGTCGGGGGTGGTGAAGCCGGGGAACTTGCCGTTGGTCCAGTCGAACGTGCCTGCGTCGACGATCACGCCCGCGATCGCCGAGCCGTGCCCGCCGAGGTACTTGGTGGCCGAGTGCACGACGATGTCGGCGCCGTGCGCGATCGGCTGGATCAGGTACGGCGTCGCGATGGTGTTGTCCACGATCAGCGGCACGCCGTTGTCGTGCGCCACGGCCGAGACGCCGGGGATGTCGAGGACGTCGATCTGCGGGTTGGAGATGGTCTCGGCGAAGAACGCCTTGGTGTTCGGCCGCACCGCCGCCCGCCACGAGTCCAGGTCGTCGGGATCCTCGACGAAGCTGACCTCGATGCCGAGCTTGGGCAGCGAGTAGTGGAACAGGTTGTACGTGCCGCCGTACAGGCGCGGGCTGGACACGATGTGGTCACCCACCGCCGCCAGGTTGAGGATCGAGAACGTCTCGGCGGCCTGGCCGGACGCCAGGAACAGTGCCGCGACGCCGCCCTCCAGCGCGGCGATGCGCTGCTCGACGACGTCCTGCGTCGGGTTCATGATCCGGGTGTAGATGTTGCCGGGCTCGGCGAGGCCGAACAGCGCGGCGGCATGGTCGGTGCTGTTGAAGGTGTACGACGTGGTCTGATAGATCGGCAGCGCGCGGGCGTTGGTCGCGATGTCCGGCGTCTGGCCGGCGTGGACCTGCTTGGTCTCGAAGGCCCAGTTGGCTGTCGGGTCGCTCTCGGTGTCGGGGGTGCTCATGGGGTGTGTCTCCTGATGGATCGTTCGGGTACCGGAAAGCGCGCCCGGGCGTCGTGGAGGCACGACGGGCGGGCGCGAAGAATCACGGACAACGACACATGGTGGGCCTCCGCATCAGGTTTCCCTGTCTCTCGGGGGGCCCGTCCAACGGACCCGCGCTTGCCGCGCAGCAGACTTACTGCTGCTCAACCTGGTCAATCACCCGGGGCACCCCACCGCGGTTGGAGGGTTGCCGGCCAGCGAGCCGGGGCTTGACGCTGGCACTCATGACCGAAACGAATCGTATCTCACCCCGCCGACTGGTTGCCAGCCGCTTTCCGCCGGCCACCGGCCGCCGCTCGTGACCGGAAGTGCCGACCGAGGGGAGCGTTTCGGGCTCCGGCCCTCACGGGTAGCGTCGTATCCGACGCGATACCGATGGCCGACGCGGCTTCATCGCTGACCTTCTTTGATTTCTGACCGACCCTGACGCCGGGAGAGTGACCATGGGTGCCCAGCAGCCAACCATCATCTACACGCTGACCGACGAGGCGCCGCTGCTTGCGACGTACGGCTTTCTGCCGGTGCTACGCACCTTCGCCGATGCCGCCGGCATCGACGTCAAGACGAGTGACATCTCCGTCGCGGCACGCATCCTCGCCGAGTTCGACGACTACCTCACCGAAGAGCAGCGCGTGCCGGACAACCTGGCCGAGCTGGGCGCTCTGACCCAGAAGCCCGAAACCAACATCATCAAGCTGCCGAACATCAGCGCCTCCGTGCCGCAGCTCCTGGCGGCCATCAAGGAGTTGAAGGCCAAGGGCTACGACCTGCCGGACTACCCCGGTGAGCCGAAGACCGACGAGGAGAAGGAAATCAAGGCGCGCTACGGCAAGTGCCTCGGCAGCGCGGTGAACCCGGTGCTGCGGGAAGGCAACTCGGACCGTCGCGCGCCCAAGGCGGTCAAGGAGTACGCGCGCAAGCACCCGCACAGCATGAGCCCGTGGTCACAGGCGTCCCGCACGCACGTGGCGACCATGAAGAAGGGCGACTTCTATCACGGCGAGAAGTCGCTGACCCTGGACCGGGCCCGCAAGGTGAAGATGGTGCTGGAGACCAAGAGTGGCGAGACCCTGGTGCTCAAGCCCGAGGTGTCGTTGGACGACGGCGACATCATCGACAGCATGTTCATGAGCAAGAAGGCCCTGTGCGACTTCTACGAAGAAGAGATGCAGGACGCGTACGAGACCGGTGTGATGTTCTCCCTGCACGTCAAGGCGACGATGATGAAGGTGAGCCACCCCATCGTCTTCGGTCACGCGGTGAAGGTCTTCTACAAGGACGCGTTCGCCAAGCACCAGAAGCTGTTCGACGAACTCGGCGTGAACGTCAACAACGGGCTGTCCGATCTCTACGCCAAGATCGAGTCGCTGCCGGCGTCGCAGCATGAGGAGATCATCCGAGACCTGCACGCCTGCCATGAGCACCGTCCGGAGCTGGCCATGGTGGATTCGGCGAAGGGCATCTCGAACTTCCACTCACCGAGTGACGTGATCGTGGACGCCTCGATGCCCGCGATGATCCGGCTGGGCGGCAAGATGTACGGCGCCGACGGCCGGACCAAGGACACCAAGGCGGTCAACCCGGAGTCCACGTTCTCCCGCATCTACCAGGAGATCATCAACTTCTGTAAGACGCACGGCCAGTTCGACCCGACGACCATGGGCACCGTTCCCAA
This sequence comes from uncultured Actinomycetota bacterium, assembly GCA_963849055.1. GTDB lineage: Bacteria > Actinomycetota > Actinomycetes > Mycobacteriales > Mycobacteriaceae > Mycobacterium. Next base: position 946,996 of record CAWKFI010000002.1, on the reverse strand, counting down.
CGTCGGTCTGATGGCGCAGCAGGCCGAAGAGTACGGCTCCCACGACAAGACGTTCGAGATCCCCGAGGACGGCGTCGCCAACATCGTGGACCTCGAGTCCGGTGAGGTGCTGCTGACGCAGAACGTCGAGACCGGCGACATCTGGCGGATGCCAGTCGTCAAGGATGCGCCGATCCGCGATTGGGTGAAGCTCGCCGTCACCCGGTCCCGCGAATCCGGTATGCCGGTGGTGTTCTGGCTCGATACCGAGCGTCCGCACGAGGCGGAGCTGCGCAAGAAGGTCAAGGCCTACCTCGCCGAGCTCGACACCGAGGGCCTGACGATCCAGATCATGCCGCAGGTGTGGGCCATGCGGTACACGATCGAGCGCGTGATCCGCGGTGAGGACACCATCGCCGCGACCGGCAACATCCTGCGCGACTACCTCACCGACCTGTTCCCGATCCTCGAGCTGGGCACCAGCGCGAAGATGCTGTCGATCGTGCCGTTGATGGCGGGCGGCGGCTTGTACGAGACGGGCGCAGGTGGTTCGGCGCCCAAGCACGTCAGCCAGCTCGTCGAGGAGAATCACCTGCGGTGGGATTCGCTCGGCGAATTCCTGGCCCTGGCCGTCAGCCTGGAGGACCTGGGTACCAAGGAAGGCAACGAGCGGGCCAAGATCCTCGCCAAGACGCTCGACGCCGCGACCGGAAAGCTGTTGGACAACAACAAGAACCCGTCGCGCAAGACCGGTGAACTCGACAACCGTGGCAGCCAGTTCTACCTCGCCATGTACTGGGCGCAGGAACTCGCCGAGCAGACCGACGACAAGGAGCTCGCCGAACACTTCTCCTCGCTGGCCAAGGAGCTGACCGAGAACGAGGACGCCATCGTCGCCGAACTCAATGAGGCACAAGGCAATTCGGTGGACATCGGTGGCTACTACTACCCGGACCCCGAGAAGACCACGGCGGTGATGCGGCCAAGCAAGACGTTCAACGCCGCTCTGGAGGCCGCACGCGGCTGACGTCAGCCTGCGGGCGGGGCGATCCTCTGCGGTTCGGTGTGCTGGTCGACGAAGTCGGCGATCAATTCGGTGACGCGGCCCGGCGCCTCCAGCATCGGGATGTGACCGACGCCGTCGAGTCGGATCACCTCCGAACCCTGGGGCAGGTTCGTGGTGAAGTACCGGTTGCCCCGCGGAGTGGGGAACACCCGGTCCTTTTCGCACAGCACCAGCTGAGTGGGCGCCGAACCGTTGGCCAGTTCGGCGAGCCCGGGCAGCAGCAGGGTCCTGATCAGCAGTTGGAAGTACGCCGGGCAGTGCGTCGCGTCGTCGACGAGAGCAAGTAGGTCGGGATGGCTGGGGCCGTCGGCGGGCCCACTGACGGGCAGAGTCGCTAGCCGTCGTCCAAAGGGAAGATCGATGATCCCGGGGCCCACCAGGCGCGCGGCCAACAGCGCTGGTGCGCCGAGCAGGAACTTGGCGATGGTCTCGAACTTCGTCGGCGAATACCGGGTCCAGCCGCCCGCAGGGGCGACCGCGGTCAGGCTGCGGGCACGGCCGCGGCGCTCCAGCTCGAACGCCGCCCAGCCACCGAGCGAATTGCCCACCACGTGGGCGGTCTGCCAGCCGAGATCGTCCATCTGACGTTCGACGTGATCGACCAGCGTGTCGATGTCCAGCAACCACGTGTTGGTCCGCGGCCCGCCGTTGTGACCGGCCATGGTCGGGGCGAACACCTCGTAGCGACCGGTGTCGGCGAGCTGGTCGGCTACCGTCCGCCACACGTTCTGCGAGCACAGGAACGGGTGCAGCAGCACGATCGGCTCGCCGCCGGGGGCGCCGACGTGGATCGGTGCGCGCTGTTGGGCTGTCACGGGGACCGACACTAAAGGTGATACCGCCGGTACCGCAAGCTTGAGTCGTCGCTGGACAACGGATTCAGCGGACCGGTTTGGCCGTCATGCCTGCGATGTCGGGGTCGAGGTGTTGGAGGGCGACGAGCACGGAGGCGCCGTAGTAGTAGTCGCGGGTCAGTCGTGACCGCACCGTCCTGGTTCGTCCCTGTCTCTCCGGCGGTCTGAGTTCCTCGATGCGGGCTTCGAGGGCGTCGGCCATTTCGCCGAACTCCACGACGAGTCCCGCGATGATGAGAACTTCCGGGTCGATGAATCCTTCGATGAGGATGACGACGTGAGCGATCTGATCGATCACCGCGCGGATGAGCGCTTGCGATTCTCTGTTCTGCCGGACGTTTCTGGCGACGGCGTCGATGTCGATGTCGTCGAGCGGTATGCCGGTGGTCTCTGGGGCGACCTGCTGCATGGCGTTGATCGACATGTGTGCTTCCAGGCAGCCGGTGCGGCCGCACAGGCAGAGGTTGGAGCCGTTCTGGACGGGGACGTGGCCGATGGCACCGGCAAATCCGTTGGCGCCGTAGTACGGTCGCCCGTCGATGATCAGCCCGATGCCGACGCTTCCGCCGTAGTCGAGGACGACCGCGGAGCGCGTCCCGCGGCCGTCACCGGCGATGGCCTCGGCCAGCGTGATGGCTTGGGTCAGGTCACGCACCGCTACCGGGATGCCCAGCATCTCCGAAAGCGATTCCCGGAGAGGAACGTTCGACCATCCGGCTAATTCCGATCGCATGACCGTTCCGGTGGATGGGTCCACGTAGCCGGGGATGCATACGCCTGCTGCGGCGACGGCACCGCCAGAGCTTTCGATCAGTTGCTTGGCGACCCGAGCTATCGAGCGGATGACGGACGCGGGAGTTCGTCCGAGAGTGGGAGTTTCGCCATGCTGGAGGAGGTCGCCGGTGGCGCCGGCGACTGCTATGCGGACTCGCTTGGCGCCGATCTGAATGCCCAGCACGCGTTGGGCATCGGGATTGCAGTCCAGCAAGATTCGGGGCCGCCCGCGACCGGCTGAACCATTGGGAGGCATCGGCAACTCGATGAGCGTGCCCTCGTTGAGCAGGTCCTTGACGATCGCGGTCACCGACGAGCGGGCCAGCCCGAGCTCGTCGGCCACATCGGCCCTGGAGAGCGGACCCGAGGTACGCACCAGATGGACCACTCGTTGGCGATGCAGCAGTCGAAGTAACTGCGTTCCCTGCTTCGCCGGCTTCGACTCGATCAGCACGACCTCCTTGACGAGGTAGAGAATAGTCTGTTATTAAATTCGAGACGTGAACTAAATCACAGCTTCGCTAACGAAATGGACCCGCGATGTTCAGCAACAGCCCGGAATCAGCCCCGATCCGTCCACGAACGGCGAAGAGCGCCGCTCAGATCGGCGGCTACGGCGGGCTGGCGGTGGCGGCCTGGCTGGTCGCGGCCGTATCCACCGGGTACGGACTGGGAGTCGCATCGGCCGAAACTGGTGCCCCGTCCGCGGAGTCCTCGACCGACTCCGCGGCGTCGGCCACGTCGGCCGCGGGAACCGCCACCTCGTCCAACGAGCCCACCGGCGCCGAGTCGACGTCGACCGCGACGGGGTCAACGCCGACCTCCACCACAACCACGACCGGCGCCACTGGGACCTCTGGTGCGACGTCGTCGACCACCCAGGTCGGCACCGGTGTCACGGTGAGCAGCAGCGGGGGAGCCCACAGCAGCACCACCGAGCCGGAAGCTCCGACGGCTCCGACGACCTCTGCAGCCACCGCGCCCGTGGAAGGCGCCAGCGGCGTCGAGGCCCCGCCGACGTCGAGCGCCCCCGCCGCTCCGATCGCGACGACCGAGCCCACCGCGCCGACCACCCCGCCGGTGACCCCGGCACCGGAGCCCGAGGCCGAGCAGACGACGTCGCTTCCCGCCGAGGCCGAATCGAACTCCGATCACGCCGCCGTCGTGAACGCGGCGGCGACGACGCCGGGCGCCACGTCTCCGACGCCGGCCACCTCGGTCGCAGTCGTGGACGCCGCCGCGACGGTCACCCAACCGTCCGCGACGGCCACCGAGTCGAGTGCGGTGCCCGCAGCCAGCACGTCGACCGCCACCGTCGCCGCCAGCAGCGCACTCACCACCCCTGCCGCCACCGCGGCCGCCACGCCGACGCCCCAGGTCGCCTTCTCCGGCCCACTCGGGTTCCTCAACGGCATCGTCACCAACCTGCTCAACCCGTTCCTCGCGCCGGCACCCAACACGCCGGAGCCCTTGACCCCGGTGGTGTGGGCGGTGCTGGCCTGGGTGCGACGCAACGTGTTCAACCAGGCCCCGACGATCAACTACAACCCGACCACCACGGTGCAGACCGGGCAGACCGTCACCGGCAACCTCGGTGCGAGCGACTCCGAGGGCGACAAACTGACCTACACGGTCACTCAAGGACCGCAGCACGGCACGTTGACGATCGACCAGGCGACGGGCAACTTCACCTACACGCCGAATGACATCAATTACACTGCGGCGCAGCTCGATACGTTCACCGTGTCCGTCACCGACGGCAAGTTCAACGTACTGAGTTTGTTCAGCCCGCACGGTGAACAGGCCAGCTTCGGGCTCACGGTGCTCAACCCCACCGTCCAGCGGGTGATCGTGAACCTGCCCTCCGGCTACGTCAACCCGGACACTCCGCGCTTTGCCCCTGATGGAAAGTCGCTCTACTTCGCCGTCACACCGCCCGGTGGCACTCGGACGGAGATCCATCAGGTCAACGTCGACGGGACCGGCCTCCGGTGCGTCACCTGTGGCCTATCGCCGAACATCACCGGCGGCCTGGGCAGGGTGGTCCCCGCCCCAGACGGCAGGCTGATGATTCAAGTTGCGACCTCCCCGAACTCGTACGTCGTCTACGAACCCACCACTAATCAGTTGATCCCGGTCATCACGCCGCCGTCGGCTGCCCGCGCCTTGGACCCGCAACGCGAGATGAGGATCTCGCCCGACGGAAAGTACGTGGTGTTCAGCCAGGTTCAGCTCGGCCAGACCGGCAACTTCACGGCCGTGCCGGTGGTGGGCAAGCTCGTCCGCAGCACCAATGCGGTCACGGGAGCAGCCGAATATCACATCGACGACGCACGGGTGATCTTCCCCGTTGGCGAGGCCAAGCAATGGACCCCCGACGGCAGGGGCGTGATCGTCACCGGCGGCCAGTACGAGATGGGCAACGTCGACAACGTCCTGGTCGACCTCGCCACGGGGAAGGTGACCCGTTTGACCGCCAACCTCGACTACGAGGAGGACATCGACATGTCCCCCAACCTCGGATGGATCGCAGTTGGAAGTACGCGCACGTACGACGCGCTGACACCGATGACCAGGATCGTGCGGCCGCCGTTCCTGCCGGCACAGATCCAGGGCGCCGTGTACGAGTTCTATCGAGGTACCGGGAGTTCCACGAATGTCTCGAACCAGGAATGGCTCGTCGCGATAGAGGATGAGCTCAAGGGCGAGAACGGAATCCCGCTGTTCGTCGATGACGATCCCAGCACGCCCGAGGACGAAGGCGACGACTACAACGCCCGAAGCATGGCCAGTTGGAATGCCGACGGCACGGCGGTCGCGTTCTGGGAGGCGCAGGCCGCGCCGCTCGGTTCCCCGGACCCGGGGGTGTCGCGGCTGGTCGTCGCCAATCTGCAGTACACGACCAGCGTCGGAACCGTCCAGGGTGATCTGGTGACTCCAGATCCGACGTGGGCCCCGAAGCTGAGCGAGTCCGTTCCCACCACGCTGGCACTGCCTCCGGTCGGAACCCACGCCGGCGCCGGCGGCGGCACAGCGACGATCACCGAGGTACCCGACCCGACGAATGCGGCGGCTACGCTGCGCACCGTCACCTACAACAATTACGTCAACGTGGACGGATTGATCCTGAACGGCTCGGAATCGACTAGCACCACCGCGAGCCAGAACACCATTCGCTACCACGCCGACATCACCGTCTCGGGAGCCCAAACCGGTTACCTGAGGGGCGATGTCACCATCAACAAGCTCGACGCGAACGATCACCCCGACGACCGCGGGGACGAACACCCCGGAGAACCCCGGTTCGATGATCAGGTCGAGCCTCGACGGCGACTTGCTGGTGCTCCTGGATCCGAACAGGCTCGCCGAAACTCGGACCAATGCGTAGTCGGTAGCAGGGGAGGCGCGTCGTGACGGGAGCGGCGCGCCGTACCCTGACGGCGTCGTCGACGAGCGACGACCCGTCCACCGAGGAACCAGATGCACAACGTCGTCATCACCGGTCCAGGCTCCGTCGAGGTTCGCGAGGCGCCCGACCCGGTGCCGCCGGGCCTCGACGGAGCGGTCGTCGCCGTCGAGTCCGCCGCGATCTGCGGATCCGATCTGCACTTCTACGACGGCGACCTGCCGGTCGGGGGACGGTGTCGCCGTCGGCCACGAATTCGTCGGCACCGTAGTCGAACTCGGCTCCGAGGTGTCCAGCGTCCGGGTCGGTGACCGGGTGCTCGTGGCGTCGGTGACCGGGTGCGGGCGGTGCGACGGCTGCGCGACGGGCAACCCCGTGCGGTGCATCAACGGCATGCAGGTGTTCGGTTCGGGCGTGCTTGGCGGCGGTCAGGCCACGGCGGTCGCGGTGCCCGGCGCCGACTTTCAATTGCTACGCATCCCGGACGGCCTGGACGACGAGGCGGCGCTGCTGCTCACCGACAACCTGTCCACCGGATGGATCGGCGCGAAGAAGGCAGACATCCCGCCCGGCGGCACCGTTGTGGTCATCGGCCTTGGCGCGGTCGGGCTGTGCGCAGTGCGGGCAGCCTTCGCACTTGGCGCAGGCACCGTGCTGGCCGCCGATCCGGTCGCGGGACGCCGCGCCCTCGCCGTCGAATCCGGGGCCGTCGCGCTGGAGGGTCCGACGGTGGCTGCGGTCCTCGAACACACCGACGGCCGCGGCGCCGACGCCGTGATCGACGCGGTCGCCCTGGACGTCACGCTCGACGACGCATTCGGCAGTGTGCGCGCGGACGGCACGGTATCCGTCCTCGGGGTGCACGACCTGAACCCGTATCCGCTGCCGATCCTGATGGCATTGATGCGCAGTCTGACGCTGCGGATGACGATCGCACCGATTCAGCAGACCTGGACCGACCTGGTGCCGTTGGTGGCCGAAGGGACGCTGCGCACCGACGGCATCTTCACCCACCGGTTCCCGTTGTCGGCTGCCGCCGAGGCCTACGCCGCGGTCGCCGCGCGGAGCCCGGAATGCGTGAAGGTGATCCTCGATCCCGCTGGATGAGTAGCGGTCAGCCCGCGTACGCGACCGCATCGAACGGCCACGCCTCCGCCAGCCAGGCACGCACGGACTGCCGCAGCGTGCCGTCGAGTTCGGCGACGTCGGCACGCACCCAGGAACGGACGTCGACGCTGCCTGGAGCTTCGCCAGGGTTGAGGTAGACACAACCGATGACCTCGTCGGTACCCGGCTGCAACACCGTGTAGGCGAACGCGACCCGTCGCTCGAATTCATCGGCGTGCCGGACCATGTCGGCCAGATTCTCCTCCGACGGCAGTCCCTCGTCCGGCGGCCAGCCATAGTCCGTGAACCCGGGCGTCGCCTGCAGATGCGGAATGCTCGACATCCACGCCGCATGGTCGGACGAGTTGTGTTGCGGGCCCAACGGTTCGAGAACGAAGTCGGCACTGCGCAATTCGCGAGGAACCACGAAGTCGGGCGGAACGAATGGATGGGTCATCGATGTACCTCCGCTGCCGACGTCGCTGTGCACAACCTAGGCCATGCATGGCCGTCGCCGCTGTGCGAGCGGTAGGTCAGACCAGGCGCGGGCTCGGCGCGGTCAGCATGGCGGCCAGCATGTGCACGATCTCCTCGGCATCGTCATCGCCGGCGCCGCCCGCCTCTGCGGCCCGCTCGTGCTCGGCCACCAGGGCGAACATCGCCGTGGCGACCGCGGAGACCCGACGGTGCCGGGCCCGCCGATCGGCGAAGGGCACCGCGTGCGACAACGCGTCCAGTACGCGGGGCCACGCCGTCTCGGCCGAATCCATCGGCTCCGTCCGCAGTCGGGGCGCGACCACCTGCAGGAAACGGGCGTAGTGCGTGCTCTCGAGGTTCACCAGCGGCAGCACCAGGATGCGCATGAGCGCGTGGACGTCCGTGGCGTGGTGTTCGTCGAGGTCGGTCAGCATCCGCTCGCGCTCGCGTTCCATCGGCAGAAGCCTGCGCGCCACCACGGCGTCGAGCAGGTCCTGCCTGGTGCGGAAGTGGTAGTTCACCGCGGAGTTGTTGCGCTGGCCCGCGGCGTGCGCGATGTCGCGCAGCGGCACGTCGAACCCGTGCTCGGCGATCAGCCGCTCGGCGGCGTCGAGCAGCGCGTCCTTCGATCGGGAACCACGGTCCACGAACAGCAGCATAGAGTTCCGTTCCGCTGATTAAGCGAATGTGCTTAACTCGGGTATCGCCCGCTTCGAAAAGGACGTCCCGATGACTGCTGCTGAACAGGTCCGCGAGATCGACGCGGGCATCCCGATGACGCGCTTCGCCAGGGGCTGGCACTGCCTCGGGCTGGCCGAGTCCTTCCGCGACGGGACGCCGCACGGCATCACCGCGTTCGGCACCAAGCTCGTGGTGTTCGCCGGTCCGGACGGCCAGATCAACGTCCTGGACGGGTACTGCCGCCACATGGGCGGCGACCTGTCGATGGGGACGGTCAAGGGCGACACCGTGGCGTGCCCGTTCCACGACTGGCGCTGGCAGGGCTCGACGGGCCGCTGCGTCGAGGTTCCCTATGCCCGTCGGACGCCGCGGCTCGCGCGCACCCGTCGCTGGCCGTGCCAGGAACTCAACGGCCAACTGCTGGTGTGGCACGACCCGGAGGGCAACACGCCGCCGCCCGAACTGACGTCCGCCCCAGATCGAGGGCATGGACGCCGGCGCCTGGTCGCCGTGGACCTGGGAATCGGTGCTGATCGAGGGCAGCCACTGCCGCGAGATCGTCGACAACAACGTCGACATGGCGCACTTCTTCTACATCCACCACGCGTACCCGACGTACTTCAAGAACGTCATCGAGGGCCACACGGCGAGCCAGTTCATGCAGTCCAAGGCGCGCCCCGACACCACCGCCAACTACGAACAGCTGTGGGAGGGAACCAATCTGCGGTCGGAGGCCACCTACTTCGGGCCCGCCTACATGATCAACTGGCTGCACAACGACGTCGCGCCCGACATGACGTTGGAGGTGGTGCTGATCAACTGCCACTACCCGGTCAGCCACGACTCCTTCGTCCTGCAGTGGGGTGTCGCCGTCCAGAACATCCCGGGCCTTCCCGCGGACAAGTCCGCCAAGCTGGCCGCGACGCTGAGCAAGAACTTCGGCGAGGGCTTCCTCGACGACGTCGAGGTGTGGAAGCACAAGACGCGCATCGACAACCCCCTGCTGACCGAGGAGGACGGCGCCGTCTACCAGCACCGCCGGTGGTACGAGCAGTTCTACGTCGACGTCGGCGACGTCACCGACGACATGGTGAACCGGTTCGAGCTCGAGGTGGACACCACCCACGCGAACGTGGTGTGGCAGCGCGAAGTCGAGGAGAACCTCGCCCGCCACTAGGGTCTTGCACCGTGATCGTCAGCACCATCAACGTCAACGGAATCCGCGCCGCAGTCAAGCAGAGGTCGACCGAGAACCTCGGGCTGCTGGCCTGGCTCAAGGAGACGACGGCCGACGCCGTGTGCCTACAGGAGACGCGGGCCGACGACGAACAGCTGGCCGACGCGCTGGCGCCCGCGCTGGCCGACGGCTGGCACCTGGCCTCGGCCGACCCGCACCTGAAGGGCCGCAACGGCGTCGCGGTGCTGAGCCGTCACCCGATCACCCGCGTTCGGATCGGGCCCGACGCCGACGAATTCGCCTCGCACGGCCGCTATCTCGAAGTCGACACCGGTGACCTGACGGTGGCCAGCGTGTACTTCCCGACCGGCGAGGCCGACACCGACCGGCAGCTGGAGAAGGAGCGGTTCATGGCCGCCGTCGCCGCCCGGATGGCCGTGTTGAACGCCTCGTCCCGCGGCGCTGTGGTGTGCGGCGACTGGAACATCGCCCACACCGAGTCCGACATCAAGGCATGGAAGGCCAACCAGAAGAAGTCGGGCTTCCTGCCGAGTGAACGCCAGTGGCTGACCGACCTGTTGGCGACCGGGTGGGTGGACGTCGTGCGCGTCCTGCATCCCGGCGTCGCGGGCCCTACAGCTGGTGGTCGTGGCGCGGCAAGGCGTTCGACAACGACGCGGGGTGGCGGATCGACTACCAGCTGGCCAGCGCCGCGCTGGCGCCGTCGCGCGGTCGGTGCGCGGGTGGAACGGGCCGACGGCCTACGCGCTGCGCTGGTCCGACCACGCGCCGGTGACCGTCGAATATGGCCTTGGCCCGGCGTGAAAGTATTGGGCCATCATGAGCACCACAGATAAGCGCGTCGTCTTCTCCGGCGTGCAGCCCACGTCTGACTCCCTGCATCTCGGCAACGCGTTGGGTGCGGTCAAGCACTGGGTGGGGATGCAGGACGACTACGACGCGTACTTCTGCGTCGTCGACCTGCACGCGATCACCGTCCAGCAGGAACCGCAGACGCTGCGGCGTCGCACCCTGGTGACCGCCGCGCAGTACCTGGCGCTGGGCATCGACCCCGCCCGCAGCACCGTCTTCGTGCAGAGCCACGTCCCGCGCATTCCGAATTGGCCTGGGTGCTTGGCTGTTTCACCGGGTTCGGGCAGGCGTCGCGGATGACGCAGTTCAAGGACAAGTCGCAGAAGCAGGGCGCCGACGCGACCACGGTCGGCCTGTTCACCTATCCGGTGTTGATGGCGGCCGACGTGTTGCTCTACGACACCGACCTCGTCCCCGTCGGCGAGGATCAGCGCCAGCACCTGGAGCTGGCCCGCGACGTCGCGCAGCGATTCAACTCCCGGTTCGCCGACACCTTCGTCGTGCCCGAACCGATGATCCCGAAGGCGACCGCGAAGATCTACGACCTGCAGGACCCGTCGGCGAAGATGAGCAAGTCCGCCGCCACCGACGCCGGCCTGATCAGCCTGCTCGACGACCCGAAGGTGACGGCCAAGAAGATCCGCTCGGCCGTCACCGACAGCGAGCGCGAGATCCGCTTCGACCCCGAGGCCAAGCCGGGTGTGTCCAACCTGTTGACCATCCAGGCCGCCGTCACGGGGACCGACGTCGACAAGCTGGTCGAGGGCTACGCCGGGCGCGGGTACGGCGACTTGAAGACCGAGACCGCCGAGGCCGTCGTGGAGTTCGTCACGCCGATCAAGGCGCGGGTGGACGAGATGCTGGCCGACCCCGCCGAACTGGAGTCGGTGCTCGCGGCGGGTGCGCGACGAGCCAACGAGGTGTCTGCGCAGACCTTGCAGCGGGTATATGACCGGCTAGGGTTCTTGGCGCCACGCAGGTAACGGTTGGGAGGCCGGATATGACATCTCCGGCGGAGACGGAAAGTTCGAGCAAGCCGGGTGTCATGGACCGCCTGCGGGCGCGGTTCGGGTGGTTCGACCACGTCATGGCGGCCCAGCAGCGGTACAAGGACAGCAAGGGCGACTTCTACGCCGCGGGCATCACGTACTTCACGATCTTCGCGTTGTTCCCGCTCATCATGGTCGCCTTCGCGGTCGGCGGCTTCATCCTCGCGAGCCAGCCGGAGCTGCTGGCCGAGCTGCAGGGACGGATCAAGGGCGCGGTGTCGGGCGACGCCGGTCAGCAGCTCGTCGACTTGATGGACTCGGCGATCGAGTCACGCACGTCGGTCGGCATCATCGGTTTGGCCACCGCGGCGTGGGCCGGGTTGGGCTGGATGGCCAACCTGCGTGAGGCGCTGACCCAGATGTGGGGGCTGATGCGCCACGATCCGCCGGGCTTCCTTCGCACGAAGTTGTCCGATCTGCTCGCCATCGTCGGACTGTTCGCCGCGATCGTCGTCACCATCGCCCTGACGGCTCTTGGCAGTTCGGATCTGATGAGGCACGTGGTGCAATCGGTTGGGCTGCAGGATGTTCCGGGCGTCGGTGTGGCACTGCGAGTGGCATCGCTGTTGGTGTCGGTGCTGATCTCGTGGCTGCTGTTCACCTGGATCATCGCCCGGCTGCCCCGTGAGTCGGTCACGCTGCGCAGCTCGATGCGCGCGGGCCTGTTGGCGGCCGTGGCGTTCGAGATCTTCAAACAGGTGGCGTCGATCTATCTGAAGTCGGTGTTGCACGGACCGGCAGGGGCGACGTTCGGCCCGGTGTTGGGTCTGATGGTGTTCGCCTACATCACCGCGCGGTTGATCCTGTTCTCGACGGCGTGGGCCGCGACGGCGCCGGACAATCTCGTGGACGCACCGGTGAGCCCGCCCGACCCGGCACAGATCACCACCCGGGTCCAGGTCCGCGAAGGGCTGGGCGCCCGTGGCGCGCTCACTGCCGCCGCGGTGGGTGCCGTTGGTGCACTGGGGCTTTCGCGACTGCGGAAACGCTAGCGCGGGTCGGCCTGCCGGGCCGCGGGGCCGGGCGAGGCGACGACGTCGGCGGCGGTGGAGATCTGATGGCCGGCTTCACACGTCACGGTCGTGTGGACCAGTTCACCACACTGGCGGTGGCGCAGCGAGACGGTCGAATCGCCGGGGTCCAGAAGCCAACGGTCGGCAAAGTCGTTGAGCGCGATGAGTATCGGCGCGAGACTGCGGCCCTTGTCGGTCAGCCGGTACTCGTCGCGTGCGCGGGCACCCGGCGCCTGGTAGGGCACCTTCTCCAGAAGGCCATCGGACACCATCGCGCGCAGGCGCGTCGAGAGCACGCTCGGGCTGACGCCGCAGTGCCGCAGAAAGTCGTCGAATCGGCGGGTGCCGTAGAAGGCTTCGCGAATGATCGCGCCACTGGTGCGGGGTTGCAGCGCTTCGAGCGCGAGAACGATGGAGTCGGGTTCCAGGTCCCACGCGTCGCGGTCCCAACGGGCTTCCTGGCCGGTCTGGGCCGGTTCGGCGGCATGGCTCACGTCGTCTCCAACCTCGTCGTTTGTGCCAACTCTATCGGCCGGATAGGCTGACTACTGATAACCGAAGTCAGCCTTAGAGGAGCGTCAGTGGCCACCGGAGAGAGCTATCACCGCAGCAGCGTCGCCGATTCGTGGGATGCGATCGTCGTCGGGTCCGGGATCGGCGGCATGACCGCGGCGGCCTTTCTCGCGCGCGCCGGGCAGCGCGTCCTCGTCCTGGAGCGGCACACCACTGCCGGGGGAGCGACGCAGTCCTTCCGCAGGGCCGGATACGAATGGGATGCGGGGCTGCACTACATGGGCGAGGTACACCGGCCCACCAGCACGCTGCGCCGGATCTTCGACTACATCAGCGGCGGCAAGCTCGAGTGGGAACCCATGCCCGACGTCTACAACCGCATCGTCATCGCCGACCGCTCCTACGAATATCCCTCCGGGGCAGATGCTTTCAAGACGCGAATGAAGGAGTACTTTCCCGACGAGGCCGCCGCGATCGACCGCTACGTCGAGCTCGTCTTCGACGGCAACCGCACGGCGCGCAGCTTCTTCGCCCACCGTGCCGTCCCGCGCGACGTGGCGGACTCGCTCTACCGCGACATGTGCCAGCCATTTCGCGCCGTCTCGGACCGCACCGTCTCGGAGGTGCTCGACGAACTCACCGCCAACACGGAACTGAAGGCCGTGCTGTGCGGGCACTTCGGCGACTACTGCCTGTCGCCGGGCAAGGCGTCATTTGCCATGCACGCCATGCTCATTCGGCACTACATCGATGGCTCCAGCTTCCCCGTCGGCGGATCGGGCCGCCTCGCCGAGACGACCGCGGACGTGATCGTTGGCGCTCGGGGTGCGGTGCTGGTCGCCGCCGAAGTGGCGTCGGTGCTGCTGGACCGCGACGGCAAGGCGCGTGGCGTGACGATGCGCGACGGCCGTGAATTCCACGCTCCGGTGGTGATCAGCGACGCCGGCGCGGTCAACACGTTGACGAAGCTGGTGCCGCCGCACCTCGTCGACGCCGGGCTCGTCGACGACGTCCGCGCCATCGGGTCGTCGCTGCCGTGGGTCGTGCTCAACATCGGAGTCCGCGCCACCGACGCCGAATTGGGGCTGGACGGCACCAACGTCTGGGCGCACAGCGGGCCGGACATCGACGCCGAGATCGCCGCGTTCGAGGCCGATCCGCAGCACACCGCGATGCCGCTGTACTTCCTGTCGTTCCCGTCGGCCAAGGATCCGGCGTGGGCGGACCGCCATCCCGGGCGGGCCACCATCGACATCGGCGGCCTGACGAGCTGGGAGCTCTTCGAACCGTACGCAGACAGCGCGTGGATGCGCCGCGGCGACGAGTACGAGGAACTCAAACGCAGACTCACCGACGAACTGCTGGGACAGGTCCTGCGCTTCTGCCCCCAACTCGAGGGCCGGATCGACCACGTCGAGCTTGCGACGCCGTTGAGCTTCAACCACTTCCTCGGCAGGCAGTACGGCGACTTCATGTCACTGGCGCACAGTCCGCGCCGATTCGCGCTGCAGGGGTTGAGTTCGCACACCCACGTCCCCAACCTGTATCTGTCCGGTCAGGACGTCGCCGCCGCCGGTGTCAGTGGCGCGATCGTGGGCGGCGCCGTCGCAGCGTCGGCCGTGTTGGGCCGAGACGTCTTCGGAGACCTGCCTGCGGACAAGTGACCACTACTCGGTAGTCAGACGACAACTGTCGTCCTTGGCGGTGCGCACCTCGGAAGACGCATCTGCGTGCGGTATTGACAACGCCGATCACCGGCTCCAGAATTGTTGCTTATAGCGCTGTTAGTTCCGTAATACGCTACAAATGCGTCCCGTTGATCATGGAGGTCGAGCTCGTGCTCGAAGTCTGCCCCCTGGCGGCCTTGGCCCGTGGCGAGGCGCTGCGGGTCGAATCGGATCCACCGATTGCGGTCTTCCACACCGATGACGGTGAAGTGTTCGCGATCGACGACACCTGCACCCATCAGGACGCATCGCTGGCCGACGGTTGGGTGGAGGGGTGCGAGGTGGAATGCCCGTTGCACGCCTCCCGCTTCGATCTGCGGACCGGGGCGGTCGACGCAGCCGCCGGCGAAGCTTCCGGTACGGGCGCATGAAGTCGTCATCGCCGACGGGGTCGATCAACGTCGTCCTCAACACAGCCCCGCCCAACCTCCCGCCGGGAGTCACCACGCGCGCAGCCGGCGAGGCCAGCCGGTGAGACGTGTTGCAGTCGTCGGCGCATCGCTCGCGGGGCTGTCGGCGGCGCGGGCATTGCGACGCCAGGGATTCGACGGCGAGCTGACCATCATCGGTGCCGAGGCGCATCGGCCCTACGACCGACCCCCGCTGTCGAAGGAATTCCTCGCGGGCGAGATCGGACGTAGCCGAGCTCGCCCTGGAGCTCGACGATGAGGACCTCGCTGCCCGTTGGCTGCTGGGCGTGCACGCGACCGGATTGGATGCCGGCACGGGCGCCGTGGCGCTCGACGACGGCACCGAGGTACGCGCCGACGGGGTCGTCGTGGCCACCGGTGCTCGGGCAAGAGTGTGGCCGGGCACCCAACACCTGGCCGGGGTGCACGTGCTGCGCACCATCGATGACGCGCTCGCCCTTCGCCAGGACCTGCGCCCTGGTGCGCGCCTGCTGGTCATCGGTGCCGGCTTCATCGGAGCCGAAGTTGCCTCGACTGCCATCAAATTGGGCCTCGACGTCACCGTGATCGAAGTCGCCTGCACGCCGCTGGCTGGCGCTCTCGGGGAGACGCTCGGTGCGGCGGTGGCCCGGCTGCACGCCAGGCATGGCACTCGACTGCTCTGCGGCGTCGGAGTTTCTGCCATGACCGGCACCGAACGCGTCACCGGTGTCGAGCTGTCCGACGGGCGCCGCCTGGCGGCCGACGTCGTCGTGGCGGGCGTTGGAGCGATCCCCAATGTCGAGTGGCTCGACGGCAGCGGCCTCGAGCTGGCCAACGGCGTGGTGTGTGACGCGGGCGGGGCAACGTCGATCCCGAACGTCGTCGCGGTCGGGGACTGCGCGGCGTGGTACGAGCCCTGCATGGGTGCTTCGCATCGGGTCGAGCACTGGACGGGCGCTCGGGACCGGTCGGCCATCGCGGTGTCAACGCTCCTCGCCGGCCGCTCTCAGGGCTCGCCCGTCAAGCCCCCGTACTTCTGGTCGGACCAGTACGGCTGTCGGATACAGTTCGCCGGAATCGCGCGCGCAGGTGACGAAATCACCTTCGAGGCAGGCGATCTCAACGAGGACAGCTTCCTGGCCGTCTATCGTCGCGACGGCCGGCCCGTCGCGGTGCTGGGCGTCGACCAACCGCGGTTGTTCACCCGACTGCGCCGCCAGCTGGAACCGCTGCCCGCGGCCATCTGACACATCGACCACCGACACCATGCCGATCCTCTGAAGAAGGAGTCTCCAGCGATGACGACCGCCGCCACCCAAGCCGGGAGCCTCATCTCCACGCTGCCGGGCAACTACTACACCGATCCGACCATCTTCGCGATGGAGCAGGACAAGGTCTTCGAATCGATGTGGTTCTGCGCGATCCGCGCCGACGATCTCGACAAGCCCGGTGCCTTCAAGACGGTTCAGGTCGGGCGGGAGAGCGTGCTCCTTGCCCGGTCCCGTAGTGGCGAAACGCGGGCGTACTTCAACGTTTGTCGGCATCGCGGCGCGCAGCTCTGCACCGAGGAGAGCGGCGAAGTCAAACGTGCGTTCCAATGTCCCTATCACGCCTGGACTTACGACCTCGACGGCAAGCTCATCGCGGCGCCGAACCTGACGAAGATGCCCGACATCGACCGTGCCCAATACGGCTTGCGGCGCATCGAGGTGCGGGAGTGGCTGGGTTATGTCTGGGTGTGCCTGGCCGAAACACCGCCGAGCTTCGAGGACACGGTGATCAAGGACGTGGTCGATCGGTTGGGCTCGGCGGTCGCGATCGAGAACTACGAGATCGCCGATCTGAGCGTCGGCCGGCGGATCCGGTACGACGTCAAGGCGAACTGGAAGCTCATCATCGAGAACTTCATGGAGTGCTACCACTGCGCCACGATCCATCCCGAACTGACGGAGGTGCTGCCCGAGTTCGCCGATGGGCTCGCCGCGCAGTACTTCGTGGGGCACGGTGCCGAATTCGGTCCGGACATCGAAGGATTCACCGTCGATGGCTCACCCGGGGTCGGCCAGCTACCCACCATCACCGAGGACCAGGACCGGCGCTACTACGCCGTCACCGTCCGCCCGCAGGTGTTCGTCAATCTGGTGCCCGACCACGTGATCGTGCACCGGATGTTCCCGCTCGCCGCCGACCACACCATCGTCGAGTGTGACTGGCTGTACATGCCGGAGGTCGTGCAGTCCGGCAAGGATGTCAGCCATTCGGTTGAGCTCTTCCACCGCGTCAATCAGCAGGACTTCGAGGCCTGCGAACGCTGTCAGCCTGCGATGAACTCGCGGGTCTACCAGGACGGCGGGGTGCTGGTGCCCAGCGAACACCACATCGGTGCATTTCACGAATGGCTACGCGCCACCATTGCCCACTGACGGCGCGGCAGGCGACCTCAGTCCAGGAAGCCCATTCGGTGGCTGATCGCGGCGGCGGCGCGGATCATCTCCGGGACTGCTTCGGTGAGCGTCTTCCGGTCGAATCGGTAGGTCGGACCAGAGACGGTGACCGCGGCAACCACCGCGCCGGTGTGGTCTCGTATCGGCGCGGCGATCGCGTTGAGACCTTCCTCGAGTTCCTCTGTCGCGCTGGCGAACCCATCGCGAGCGGCTTTTTCGACCTGCTCGTTGAGTTCGTCGAGCGACGTGATGGTGTGCGCGGTGAACTCGGGCATTCCCGCGCTCTCCAACAGTTCCCGTCGTTCCTCGGGTTTCATGGCTGCCAGCAGGACCTTGCCCGTGGAGGTGGCGTGCAGAGGCGTGAGTTCACCGACCCAGTTGTGCGCGCCGACCGAGGTGGGTCCCCGTGCCTGGTCGATGTTGACGACGAAGTGCGAGCGCAGTACCGCGATGTTGACCGTTTCACCTAGCTCCGCGGCGAGGTCTTCGCATACCGGCCGACCTTGCTGGGTGAGGTCTAGGCGACCGACCACCGCATTGGCCAGTCGCAGCACCCCGAAGCCGAGGCGGTACTTGCCCCGGTTCTGCGCCTGTTCGACCAATTCGCGATCCTCTAGGGCCGTGAGAAGCCGGAACGCCGTCGACTTGTGCGACACTCAATTGGGTGGCCACCTCGCTCACGCCGGCACTGCCGCGCGCGAGGATCTCGAGCACGCTGATCGCGCGGTCGACCGACTGGACGCCACCGCCTCCCGTTTCGGCAGGCTCCTTGTTGCTCATAGCGCAACTATAGGCGAGATGATGTTGCGCAATAGGGAACATGATGCAAATCACGCATCGCTTCCGACATGCGCCTGATTGCGCTCCGCGAGATTGGATCCACGCAACAAACGTTCGAGTGACGAGTTGCGTGGATTCAATCTCGCGACATCGGGCTCGACTCGTCTCTCGTAAGGCCTAGCGTACGACGCCGAATTCCTCGGCGGCGTCGAGCAACCAGTCGGCGAGGTAGCGCGCGAACGAGGATCGCACCAGGATCCCGTAGTCCGTGCCGGCATCGTCGAGGGCGATGAGAACAACCCCCGCCTGCCCCAGCATGGTCTGGGCGGCCGTTCCCTTGCGGAACACCGTCGGATGCAGGTCGAGCGAGCAGCCCTTGGCCAGTACGTCCCGCGCGTCCGGCCCGTTCAGCCGAAGTGTGGTGCGCTGCGCGGAGACGTCGATCGCCGCACCGCCGTGCTCGCCGACCGCCGCCCGCAGTCGTTCCTCCAACGCGGCTGCCGGACTGCGTCCCGGCGGCAATCAGCCACTCGTCCGGCCCCATCCAGATGGCGGTCAGCGTGGCGGTGCTGGCATATGTCGACGGTGTGGTCGGAAGCTCCAGCCCTAGAATCGCCGCTACCCCCGCGGCGGCGGCCCCATCCGGATCGACCCGCAGGTTCACCATCGCGACGAAGGGCTCTTCGCGCAGCTCGACGGTCGGGGGAAGTTGCGCGAATCTTCTCGCTGAAGCCCGCCAATGGGCTTATGGCGGTGAGTGTTTCAGCCATCGCGGCGGGCTCCTTCTGGATCGACGAGGACGGATCCGGTGACCTCGACCGCTACCAGCGAGCCGTCTACCGGGACGTGCAGGGTGTCGCCGATGCGCGATCGCCCACCCTTGACCAGGGCCAGGCCGAACGGACGGCCCAGTTCTGCGCTGCGGTAGCTGGAGGTGATGTGGCCGAGCATGGGCACGGGCGGGGGCGGGATCACCCCGCCGTCAACGTATTCGATGATCTGGGCGCCTTCTGGTAGCACTGTTTCCGCGTCGAGCGGCAGGAGTCCCGACGAACTGCTTGCGCAGCGGGTTGAGGTTCTCCTGGCGGGTGAACGAGCGCTTGCCGATGAAGTCCGGCTTCTTCTTCGACACCGCCCAGTCCATGCCGAGGTCTTGCGGAGTGACGGTGCCGTCGGTGTCCTGGCCGATGATCGGGATAACCCTTTTCGGCGCGCAGCACGTGCATCGTCTCGGTGCCGTACGGCGTGATGTGGAACTTCTCGCCCGGCGGCGATGAGCCGGTCCCAGACCGCCTGCGCGTGCCAGCCGTCGACGTTGACTTCGAATGCCAGCTCGCCGGAGAAGCTGACCCGTGCGACTCGCACCGGAACGCCGTCCAGTGTGGTGTCACGCCACGCCATGAAGGGGAACGCGTCGTTGCTCACGTCGAGGTCGGCGAACACGGCCCCGACGACGTCGCGCGACTTCGGCCCTACGACTGGGAATGTCGCCCACTGTTCGGTGACCGAGGTCAGCCGCACCAACAGGTGCGGCCATTCGGTTTGGAGCCATTCCTCCATCCAGTCGAGGATCTTCGCCGCGCCCCCGGTGGTGGTGAAGATCTGGAAGCGGTCATCCGCCAGCCGCATGACGGTGCCGTCGTCGATGACCATGCCGTCGACGCCGCACATCACCCCGTAGCGGACCATGCCGACCTTCAGGGTGCTCATCATGTTCGTGTACATCATGTCGAGCAGCGCGCCGGAGTCCGGCCCTTGGACGTCGATCTTGCCGAGGGTTGAGCCGTCGAGAATTCCGACGCTCCCGCGTACGGCGGCACACTCTCGCAGCACCGCGGTTTCCATGCTTTCTTGGGCGATCCCGCCGCCCCGCGGGTAGTACCGCGGACGCTTCCACTGGCCGACGTCCTCGAACACCGCGTCTTGGCGAACATGCCAATCATGCAGTGCGGTAACGCGTTCCGGATCGAACAGCGCACCGCGGTCGCGCCCGGCCAAGGCGGCGAAGGCCACTGGCGTGTAGGGCGGCCGGAACGTCGTGGTGCCCAGGTTCTCGATAGGGGTGCCCAGCAGTTCGGCGGTGATGCCCGAGGAGATGACCCCCGACGTCTTGCCCTGATCGTGCGCGGTGCCGATCGTCGTATAGCGCTTGATGTGTTCCATCGACCGCATGCCGGCACGCACCGCCCTGGCCAGATCGGCGACCGTCGCATCCCGCTGCAGGTCGACGAACTGGGAGTCTTCGTGCTCGACGTCGGCGACCCGCCACAACACCATGGGTGCGGTTGACGCGTCGCTGCCGCCATTGTGTCCGTTCCGCACGGTCGGGGAAGCGAAACCCAGATCGGCCAGTGCGGCCGCGGCGGCGGATCGGCCCGCGCGCATGCAGCCCGCCAGGTCGAAGACACCGTTGGCCGAACCAGCGACCGAGATCCCTGGCAACGGCTCTGCGGGCAGGAAGGCGCCGAGGGACTCGTCGTAGCGCAGCGTTCCGCGTGCCTGGCTGTACAGGTGCACCGCCGGGTTCCACCCGCCGCTGACCAGGAGAACGTCGCACGGCATCAAGACCGTCTGGTCACGGTCGGAGCGCCGGCTCACCAGGACATGGTCGATGCGCTGCTCACCGCGCGTGCCGCTGATCACCGAGTCGGTTCGCACGGGGATGCCACGCTTGTCGCACTCGGCCTTCCACGCCTGCGGCGCCTCGGGCCGGGCGTCGACGACGGCGCTGATGCCTACCCCGGCGTCGTGCAGGTCGATTGCGGCGGCGTAAGCGCTGTCATTGGTGGTGAATACGACCGCCTGCCCGCCGACCTTGACGCCGTAGCGGTGCAGATAGGTACGCGCCGACGCGGCCAGCATGATCCCCGGACGGTCGTTGTCGGTGAAGACGATCGGGCGTTCGTGGGCGCCGGTGGCCACCACGACGTGCCGCGCCCGGATGCGCCAAATCCGTTGGCGACTCAGCGTCGTCGGCGCCTCGCCACCGAGGTGGTCGGTGCGACGCTCGAGCGCCAGCACGAATCCGTCGTCGTAGTGACCGAACGCAGTAGTCCGCTGCAAATGCAGCACGTCGGGATGGTTGGCCAGTTCGCGCACCACTGCAGCCACCCAGTCAAGGGCAGGCGCTCCGTCGATCTCGTCGGTGCTGCCAAGCAGCGCCCCGCCGGCTTCGCATTGTTCGTCGACGATGACCACACGTGCGCCGGCACGCGCGGCGGTCAGTGCCGCGACGCAGGCCGGCGGGCCCGCTGCCAATGATCAGAACGTCCGTGTGAACGTGCTTGGCGTCGTATTTCGCCGAGTCGGGAATCTCGGCGAGCCGGCCTTGCCCTGGGATGCCGCGGGCCACCAATCCGTCGAACAGCTCGATGGTCGTCGCCAGCAGCATCGGCTCGGGGAACGGCTCCTCCACCTGCACCAGGCCGCCGGCGTCTTCGGCCCACGCTGCCGTGATGCCGCGCGGGCGGCCGAGCTTGATGCTGGTGGTGATCTGGTGAATCCCGTTGGCCAACAGTGCCGAAGCCAGAGTGTCCCCGGCATGGCCGGTCAGTTCCCTGCCGCCGAAGGTGAAGGCGTGCGTGACGGTGCGATCGATGCGGCCGCCACCGGCGGTGCGGAACGGTGCGGTCATGACAGGCTCGGCTTCTGCTCGTCGGGGCGGTACACGCTGTGGAATCGATACGTCGCCGTGTCACGAACCGCGTTGAACCAGCGCCGACACCCGGCGTGATGGCTCCACCGTTCGGCGAACAGGCCCTTGGGATTTGCCCGGTAGAACACGAAGTGTGCCCATTGCTCGTCGGTCAGCGATTGCGGATCCGCCGGATAGGCGATGTGCGCCTCCCCGCCGTAGTGGAACTCCGTCTCCTCGCGGGGACCGCACCATGGGCATTCGATCAATTGCATTGGGATTCCTAGGAACTAGTGGGCGACGGCGGCGGCGCCGTGCTCGTCGACGAGCGCGCCCGTGACGAAGCGGTCCAGCGTGAACGGGGCGATGAACTCGTGTGGCTCGTCGTTGGCGATGGTGTCGGCCATGCACCACCCGAGCCCAGGGGTCGCCTTGAATCCGCCGGTGCCCCATCCGCAATTGAGGTAGACGTTGTCGTAGGGCGTGCGCCCCACGATGGGTGAGGCGTCCGGGCACGTGTCGACGATGCCTGCCCAGGTGCGCAGCAGATGTGCGCGGGCAAAGACCGGGAAGAGTTCGACTGCTGCGGCCATCTGTCGCTCGATGATGTGGAAGGCGCCGCGCTGCCCGTAACCGTTGTACGAGTCGACGCCCGCGCCCATCACCAGTTCGCCCTTGTGGGCTTGGGAGACGTAGACGTGAATGGCGTTCGACATGACCACGGTCGGATGAACGGGCTCGAGCAGTTCGGAGACCAGCGCTTGCAGCGGATGGCTCTGCAGCGGTGTGCGGATGCCCAACATGTCGGTGAGCGTCGAGGTATGTCCTGCCGCGCACAGCGCCACCTGCCCGGTCGCGATGGTGCCCCGGTTGGTGTGCACTCCGGTGACCTTGTCGCCGGCAGTGCTGAATCCGGTGACTTCACAGTTCTGGATGATGTCGATGCCGGCTTCATCGGCACGACGGGCGAATCCCCATGCCACGTAGTCGTGTTTGGCGATTCCGGCGCGGGGCTGATAGGTCGCGCCGAGTACGGGGTAGCGAATGTCGCTGGAAATGTTGACGATCGGGCACAACTTCTTCACCTCGTCGGGTTCGACCCATTGGGCGTCGACTCCGTTGAGCTTGTTGGCCTCTACCCGCCGCACGCTGTCGCGCACGTCCTGCAAGGTGTGCGCCAGGTTGAGCACGCCGCGCTGGCTGAACAGGATCGGGTAACCGAGGTCGTCCTCGAGGCCTTCCCACAGTTTGAGCGCGTGCTCGTAGATCTTGGAGCTTTCGTCCCACAGGTAGTTCGACCGGATGATCGTGGTGTTGCGGGCCATGTTGCCGCCGGCCAGCCAACCCTTTTCCAGCACTGCGACGTTCGTGATGCCGTGGTTCTTCGCCAGATAGTGCGCGGTCGCGAGGCCGTGGCCACCACCGCCGACGATGACGACGTCGTAGGAGGACTTCGGTTCGGGATTGCGCCAGAGGAAATCCGGGTGGTCGGGCAGATGGGCGCCGGGCGGTTGGCCGGTCATCGGGTGGTCTCCATCAGGTCGGGGTAGAGCGGGAACCGCACGGTGAGGGTGTCGACTCGGGCCCGCAGATCGTCGAGTTCGGTCTCGTCGGTGTCCGGGCGCAGTGCGTTGGCGATGACGTCGGCGACTTCCGCGAACGCCTCGAGATCGAAGCCACGGGTGGCCAACGCCGCAGTGCCGATGCGTACACCGGAGCTGACCATGGGCGGGCGGGGATCGAACGGAACCGTGTTGCGGTTCACCGTGATTCCGACTCGGTGCAGGCGGTCCTCGGCCTGTTTGCCGTCCAGCGCGGATGCGCGCAGATCCACCAGCACCAGATGGACGTCGGTGCCGCCGGTGACCACGGACAGGCCCGCCTCGCGGGAGTCCGCCCGCAACAACCGCTCGGCGATGATCTTGGCGCCTGCGAGCGTGCGCTGTTGGCGCTCTTGGAATTCGGGCTCTGCCGCGAATTTGAACGACACTGCCTTGGCCGCGATGACGTGCTCGAGCGGGCCGCCCTGCTGGCCGGGAAACACCGCCGAGTTGACCTTCTTGGCGATGGCCTCGTCGTTGGTCAGGATGATGCCGCCGCGCGGGCCCCCCAGCGTCTTGTGGGTCGTCGACGTCACCACATGCGCATGCGGCACCGGTGTGGGATGCAGGCCGGCGGCGACGAGGCCGGCGAAGTGGGCCATGTCGACCATCAGGTAGGCGCCGACTTCGTCGGCGATGCGCCGGAACGCTACGAAGTCGACGTGACGTGGATACGCCGACCAGCCGGCCATGATCAGCTTGGGCTGGTGCGCGTGCGCCAGGCGCTCGACCTCGTCCATGTCGATCAGGTGGTCGTCCTCGCGCACGTGGTAGGCGGCGACGTCGTAGAGCTTGCCGGAGAAGTTGAGTCGCATCCCGTGGGTGAGGTGACCGCCGTGGTCGAGGGCCTGACCGAGCATGGTGTCCCCGGGCTGCAGCAGTGCGGACATCGCTGCGGCGTTGGCCTGTGCTCCCGAATGTGGCTGCACGTTGGCATAAGTCGCCCCGAACAGGCTCTTGACACGGTCGATCGCGAGTTGCTCGATGACGTCTACGTGCTCGCAGCCGCCGTAGTAGCGGCGTCCCGGATAGCCTTCGGCGTACTTGTTGGTGAGCACCGACCCCTGGGCCTCCATGACCGACTGCGGGGCGAAGTTCTCGCTGGCGATCATCTCCAGCGTGCTCTCCTGCCGGCGCCACTCGGCGGTGATCGCGCGGTACACCTGCGGATCGGCTTCGGCCAGGCTGATGCCGAGCGCGGGATTGGCCGGGGCGAGGACCGCTGCCGTGCCTGGTTGAGTCATCAGAACCCTTCTGGAAGCCCAGTAGTGGAAGGTTGATATATCAGTCTGTGGGTAGGGTACGATCAATAGCGGAGAATGGTCAAGAGAACGACACATCAAAGATGACCGAGGAGACCCGTGCAGTGACCGCAGAGGTGCTTGCCCCGACCGGCTCCTATGCCGACCAGGCCTATGAACTCGTGCGAGATCGATTGGTGATGCTCGACATCCGGCCGGGCGAGCCGATCGACGACGATCGCCTCGCCACCGAGTTCGGGTTCGGCCGGACGCCGGTGCGTGAGGCGCTCAAACGCCTCGAGCGGGAGCGTCTGGTTGTTGCCTACCCACGGCGTGGGACGTTTGCCACTGCGGTGGACATGACCGATTTGGCCGACATCTCGGAAATCCGCAAGCAGCTCGAGCCCGTCGCGGCGTCGCGTGCGGCACGCACGGCATCGGCCGATGTGCGGGAACGGCTGGCAGCCCTGGCCGAGGAGATCCCGACATTCGACGACGGCGAGGGGTCCCGGGAACTCCTGCGCAAGGACATGCGCGTTCACCGCGCGATCTATCGCGCCGCCAACAACCCTCATCTCGAGGACATCCTGGTCAGCCTGGATTCCCACGCCACCCGAATCTGGTGCCTGTTCCTTGACCGGCTGCCCGGCGTCGGCGAGCATGTGCGAGAACACGTCTCACTGTTGAAGGCCATCGTCGACGGCGACGAAGAGACCGCAGCGGCGTTGACCTTGGAGCACATCGAAGGGTTCGAGCAGGCCATCCGCGAGATCCTGTAGCCGCAGCGTCAGCTGCAAGACGACCGTCCGAGTGCCGTAACGCAGGACGCGGCGCTCGCAATGCCAGCGCACCGCACGTGACAGTGCCAACGCCTCGGCGTCGCGGCCGACGGTCGCCAGTCGCGCCGGGTCGTACGAGTGGTCGATGCGGATGACCTCTTGCTCGATGATCGGCCCTTCGTCGAGATCGGCCGTGACGTAATGGGCTGTGGCGCCGACGAGTTTGACGCCGCGATCGAACGCCTGATGGTAGGGCTTGGCCCCCTTGAAGCCGGGCAGGAATGAGTGGTGGATGTTGATCGCGCGGCCATACAGGGCGCGGCAGGTCTCGTCGGACAGCACCTGCATGTAGCGAGCCAACACCACCAGATCGGCGTCGTAGGACTCCACCACCTGCAGTAGTTGTTCCTCTGCCTGCGGTTTGGTCGCCGGTGTCACCGGGATGTGAATGAACGGCAGGTCCGCGGCCTCGGCCATTCGGCGCAAGTCGACATGGTTCGACACGACCGCGACGATGTCGCCGCCGAGATTGCCTGCCCGCCAGCGGAAGATCAGATCGTTGAGGCAGTGGCCCATGCGCGACACCATCACGATCACGCGCGCTGGCACCTCGTTGCTGAACTCGAAGTTCATCCCGAACTCGCTCGCGGTTGCCTCGAACTGGCGAGTCAGCGTATCGACGTCCATGTCGTCCACCGGCACGAACGACGTACGCAGAAAGAACGCGCCGTTCTGCGTGTCATCGAACTGTTGATGTTCTGCGATGTCGCAATTCTGCTGCAGCAGAAACGAAGTGACGGCATGGACGATGCCCGGGCGCTGTGCACACGTCAACGTCAGTGTGAATGACTGGGGCATGGCGCCTCCTCGGCGAACGGATGTCGATAGACTCGATGCTCTGACAGATCAGTCTGTACATACTGATATATCAATGGCAGACTATGGGAACGCCGCCACAGCGTCAAGGCCGTTCGGTGGTTGCGCCCGCATACGTCTTGTAACGAGGAGTGAGGAGTCCACATGCCGCAGCAGGTTCGAGGTGTGATCGCCCGTGCCAAGGGTGAACCCGTCGAGATCGCCACGATCACGATTCCCGATCCCGGCCACGGTGAAGTGGTCGTGAAGATCGCTGCATGCGGCGTGTGCCACACCGACCTGACCTACCGCGAAGGCGGCATCAACGACGAGTTCCCCTTCCTGCTCGGGCACGAGGCCGCGGGATTCGTCGAAAAGGCCGGCGCAGGAGTCGATTCCGTGCAAGAGGGTGACTTCGTCGTCCTGAACTGGCGTGCGGTGTGCGGGCAGTGCCGGGCATGCAAGCGTGGTCGTCCGCAGTACTGCTTCGACACCTTCAATGCGACGCAGAAGATGACGCTCGAGGACGGCACCGAACTCACGCCGGCGCTCGGCATCGGTGCGTTCGCCGACAAGACCCTGGTACACGCCGGCCAGTGCACCAAGGTCGACCCCACCGCCGACCCTGCCGTAGTGGGTCTGCTGGGCTGCGGGGTGATGGCGGGCCTGGGTGCCGCGATGAACACCGGCAATGTGGGCCGCGGAGATTCGGTTGCAGTCATCGGGTGCGGCGGCGTCGGCGACGCTGCCATCGTGGGGGCGCGCCTAGTCGGCGCGTCGACGATCATCGCCATCGACCGCGACGAGAAGAAACTGCAGTGGGCGGCCGACCTCGGCGCGACGCACACCGTCAACGCCGCGCAACTCGACACCGTCGACGCGGTGCGCGAGCTGACCGGTGGCTTCGGCGCCGACGTGGTCATCGACGCGGTCGGGCGGCCCGAGACGTGGCGGCAGGCGTTCTATGCGCGCGATCTGGCCGGCACCGTGGTGCTGGTCGGTGTGCCGACACCCGACATGACGCTGGAGATGCCCTTGGTCGACTTCTTTTCCCGTGGGGGAGCGCTGAAGTCGTCCTGGTACGGCGACTGCCTGCCCGAACGTGACTTCCCGACCCTGGTCGACCTCTACCTTCAGGGCAGGCTGCCGCTGGAGAAGTTCGTCACCGAGCGAATCAAGATCGACGACGTGGAGGATGCCTTCCACACCATGCACGCCGGTGAGGTGCTTCGGTCGGTGGTGGTCCTGTGAGCGGGGCGCTGCGTATCGAGCGTGTCGTCACCACGGGCACTTTCGCGCTCGACGGCGGCACCTGGGAGGTCGACAACAACATCTGGCTCGTCGGTGACGACAGCGACGTCGTGATCGTCGACGCCGCACACGAGGCCCAGCCGATCATCGATGCCGTCGCCGGCCGCAACGTGACCGCGGTCGTCTGCACCCACGGCCACAACGATCACGTCACCGTCGCCCCGGAGCTTGGCGAGCGGTTGCACTGCCCGGTGCTGCTGCATCCCGGCGACGACGTGCTGTGGAAGATGACCCACCCCGAGCGATCCGTACCGGCGACTCGACGACGGTCAGCGAATCGGCGTGGCGGGCACCGAGATCCAGGTCATCCGCACCCCCGGGCACTCACCGGGGTCGTGCTGCCTGTACGTGCCCGAGGCCGGGGTCCTGTTCTCCGGTGACACCTTGTTCAGCGGTGGGCCCGGCGCCACCGGACGGTCGTTCTCGGACTTCCCCACCATCGTCGACTCCATCCGCGACCGGCTGTTCACACTGCCGGAGGAGACCCTGGTACACACCGGGCACGGTGACGGCACCACCATCGGCGCCGAGGCGCCCCATCTCGCCGAATGGATCGCGCGAGGGCACTGACGGCGAGATCGGTCAGGCCCTGATTCGCTTCATCTCGGGGTCGACGAGCGGTTCGGCCGCCACTGTGGCTGCGACGCGCCGATCGAAGTACTGGATCTCGACCCGTGTGCCCGGCTTGGCGGAGGCCGGCAGCCAGGCGTAGGCCACCGGCATGCCCACGGTGTGACCGAACGCCGCGCTGGTGACGTAACCGACCGGCTGGCCGTCGAGGAAGACCGGTTCGTGGCCGAGCACCACCGACTGGCCGTCGTCGATCTACCACACAGGCCAGTCGGCGCTCGATCGTCGAATCCGAAACGCCTTGCAGCGCCTGCATGTCCGGCGAAGTCCGTCTTCTTGGCTGACACCGCGAAGCCCAGGCCGGCCTCATAGGGGTTGTGTTCGGTCGTCATGTCCGTGCCCCAGGAGCGGTAGCCCTTTTCCATGCGCAGGCTGTTGAAGGCGGCGCGGCCCGGCGGCGATCACGTCGTGCTCTTGGCCCTGCAGCCCACAACGCATCCCAGAGCCGCAAGCCCGTAGTCGGCGGTCGTGTAAAGCTCCCAGCCCAGCTCGCCGACGTAGGACAGGCGCATCGCCGTGACCGGGATACCTGCGATCCGTACCCGCTTAGCCCGGAAGTACTTGAAGTTCTCGTTCGAGAAGTCGTCGCCGCTCAGGGCTTGGACCACGTCGCGGGCCCGCGGACCCCACAGGCCGATGCAGCACGTCGCCCCGGTGATGTCGCGGACCTGCACGCTGTCGTCGGCCGCCGCCTGCCGGCGGAAGTAGTCCAGATCGATGTTGCCGTTCGCCCCGACCTGGAAATGGTTCTCGGCCAGACGGGCCACGGTGAGGTCGCTGCGGACGCCGCCCGCCTCATCGAGCAGCAGTGTGTACGTCACCGAACCGATGGACTTGTCCATCTTGCCGGTGGTCAGGCGGTGCAGGAGCGGCAGTGCGCCGCGGCCGGTCACCTCGAGCCGCTTGAGCGGCGTCATGTCGTACATCGCGACCGAGGTGCGGGTGCGCCAGGCCTCGGCCGCAGCGATCGGTGAGTGGAACTGCGCGGCCCAGGCGTCGCGCTCTGGCGGCACCCACTCGGCCGGAAGTTCTTCGACCAGGTCGGCATTGGCCTCGATACCAATGCGGCCGCTCCCAACCGCCGGCTTCCAGGAACACCGCGCCGAGCTCCTGCTGCCGGACGTGAAAGGGGCTGACCCGCAGGTCACGTGGCGACGCCTTGCGGCTGTAGCGGATGCAGGATGTCGTAGATCTCGACGAAGTTCTGTTGGGACGTCTCGCTGACGTATTCGGGCGCGAGCTGAAACTCTTCGAAGCGGTGCACGTCGCAACCGTGCAACTCGGTGTCGCTGCGTCCGTCGACCAACAGTTGCGCGACGGCGCGCGCGACACCCGCCGAGTGGGTAACCCAGACGGCTTCGGCGATCCAGAACCCTGAGACGTCGGACGACTCGCCGATCAGCGGACCACCGTCGGGGGTGAACGAGAAGATTCCGTTGAATGCGCTCTCGATCTTCGCGTTCTCCAGGCAGGGAAGCAGCAGCTTGCACTGCTCCCACGGCTGCGCGAAGTCCTCGTCGGTGAAGGGCAGCATCGACGGCATGCTCGACGCGGAGACGTCTGCGGACTCGGCCAGGTCGCGCAGGTCCACCGGCATCGGGCGATGGGCGTAGGAGCCGATGCCGAGCCGGTCGACGTGTTCGCGGAAGTACAGGTCCTGGTCCTGGTGGCGCAAGATCGGCAGGCCGGCCTCGGCGAGCTTCGGTGTTGCGCCCCACCAGCTCTGGAACCTGGTCTGTCTTGGCGTACTGGTGCGCCAGCGGCAGAAGCGGGACGTCCATGCCCACCATCGCACCGATGTCGGGACCCCAGAACCCCGCGCAGGACACCACGATGTCGGCGGGAATCAGTCCCGTCCGAGGTCGCGACGCCGGTGACGCGTCCACCGCTCTGCTCGATTCCGGTCACCTTGGTGGACCCGCGGAACACCGCACCGCGGGCTTGGGCGCGACGGGCGAGGGCGACGACGACGCGTGCGGCCTTGGCGAGCCCGTCGGTGGGCACATACAGTCCGCCGAGGATTCTCGACTCGTCGACGAGGGGATGAAGCCGCGCGCATTCCGTCGGGTCCAGCACGGTGCCCTCGATGCCCCACGACGTCGCCCATCCTTGCCTGCGGTGCAGCTCGGCGAGCCGCTCGGGTGTCGTCGCCACCTCCAGACCGCCGACCTGGTTGAAGCACCATTCGCCGTCGACGTCGATGGCCGGCGAACTTTTCGACCGTGTACTCGGGCGAACGCCGTCATCGTCTTGGACCCGTTGGTCTGGAAGACCAGACCCGGGGCGTGCGACGTGGAGCCGCCCGTCAACGGCAAGGGCCCCTGATCCACCACGACGATCTGATCCCAACCGCGAACGGTGAGTTCATCGGCGAGGTTCGCGCCGACGATGCCGGCGCCGATGATCACTACGCGCGGTCCGGCCATGGCCTTCTCCTTCGATGCGGGGTTCAGCGCGGCCCGCAAGGAAACCGAGCTGTGGTCGCCAATTGATATATCAGTACCGTACTAGGCGGAGTGGCGCAGGGTCAACCCTTTGTGGTGGTTCGCTACCGATGTCTTTGGTGGCCGAAGTCGGTGCGCGAATTCGCCTTCGGCAGCACGGCGAATTCGCGCTGATCACCTCAGTCGCTAGTGCGGTGCCGTTAGCATTCGATGAAGTTGACCGCGACGTTGATGGCGAGACCGCCCGCCGACGTTTCCTTGTAGCGCGAACTCATGTCGCGTCCGGTGCTGCGCATCGTTTCGATGACCTCATCGAGACTCACGCGGTGTGTGCCGTCGCCGCGCAACGCCATCCGCGCGGCGTTGATCGCCTTGCCCGCCGAGATGGCATTGCGCTCGATGCAGGGGATCTGCACGAGGCCCGCCGATGGGATCGCAGGTCAGCCCAAGACTGTGTTCCATCGCGATCTCGGCGGCATTTTCGACCTGTTCCGGTGTGCCACCGAGGATTTCGGCCAGACCGCCAGCGGCCATCGATGCGGCCGAGCCCACCTCGCCCTGGCATCCGACTTCGGCGCCCGAGATCGACGCGCGCTCCTTGTACAGCGAGCCGATCGCGCCCGCGGTCAACAGAAATCGGATCGCGGTGTCGTCGCGGTCGGCCTTTCCGGCCGGGGTGTAGTGCACGGCGTAGTGCAAGACGGCGGGGATGATCCCAGCGGCCCCGTTCGTCGGCGCGGTGACGATCCGTCCGCCCGAGGCGTTCTCCTCGTTGACGGCGAGGGCGACGAGGTTGACCCAGTCCTCGGCGAGCGCCGGGTCGTGGTCCGTGTCCTCGCTGGCCAGTCGCAGGTACCAGTCGCGGCCCGGCGCCGCACCCGCAGCGGCCCGGGAAGCATTCCGTCCCGGGTAATGCCTCGCTGCGCGCATTCCTCCATGACGTCGCGGATGTGCAGCAGGCGCGCGAATATCTCGTCGGCTGGCCGTATCTGGCTTTCGAATTGGAGCATCAGGTCGGCGATCGTCGAACCATGCGTGGTCGGCGAGTTCGAGAAGTTCCTTCGCGGATCCGAACGACAGCCGTGTCCGCGGTGCAGGAGCCGGCGGGGCCGCCTCGGACTCGGTGACCACGAAGCCGCCGCCGATCGAGAAGTACGTCTGCCGATGCACCTCGACGTTGTCCTTCGATGATGCGGTGATCGTCATTGCCGTTGGGGTGGAACGGCAGGATGGTCTCCGGGTGCAGGACGATCTCGTCCTCGGCGAGCTTGATCTCCGTCTCGCCGCCCAGCCGTATCTGGCGCGAAGCCCGCATCTCCTCGAGCCGGCGCTCCATGTCATCGGTTTCGATGGTCTCGGGCTCGAACCCCTCCAGCCCCAGCAGGACCGCAGGCATGGTGCCATGTCCGGCTCCGGTGGCGGCGAGCGAGCCAAACAGGTCGACGTGAACGTCGGATACGTCGGCCAACGCGCCCATCGTGCGCAGGTCCCCAACGAACCGGACGGCCGCGCGCATCGGGCCCACGGTGTGCGAACTCGACGGCCCGATGCCGACCGAGAACAGCTCGAACACGCTGACGGTCATGGGTTCACGTTCCCGGCAATCGCGTCGCCCACCAGGCCCGCATATTCGGACGCGGTCAAGAGTTCATCCGTTGGTGACCCGGCCGTTGGCCGCACGACGATCAGCCAGCCGGCGTCGAACGGGTCGCGCGCCGCGAGGCGCGGGTTCGTCGTGCAGGGCTTCGTTGACCGCGGTGATGACTCCGTCGATCGGTGCATACACCGGCATGAGGCTCAGTGGCGAAGTCACTATCAGCACACATGGTTCACCCGCCTTGACGGCGGTTCCGATGGGCGGAAACTCAACGCATACAACGCAAGTGCCCTCGGTGGCGATGTCGGTGACGCCCACCCGCACTGATTGGTCTCCGAGTGACTCGTGGGAAGCCGGCGCCAGCCAACTGTGAACGTCGGTGTACTGACGATCGGTCGGGACGTGGCCGGTGGTGAGCGTCGTCATCGCGTTCCTTGGGCTGTTCGATTGGGGCGGGGAGGGCGAGGCGCAGACACTGCCGACGTGGGATCGAGCACGAGATGTTCCGTCACCCGTGGGTATTGATATATCAATTGCCTATCAAGGTATGTGCGCGCGGCCTCGACGTCAAGAGCAGGTTGGGGGTGCTACTGCTCCCGGTCAGTTCCGGCCAGGCCTTGACAGCGGTCGTAACGCCTGGGCAGGCTAGTTCCGTATTGCGAAGCGGATTGCGTAATGCGGAACAGGATCGTGTGTCCTCGTACACCCGGCGCCCCAGTTAGGTGTGATCTCAAGTGACGTCTCAATCATCCTCACCGAGCCGAGCCGTCGGCTTGGACATGCTCGACGGCTTGACTGCTCGACCGCGCGGGACCATCACTGGACACCATGCGGAAGCTGATGGAAGCGCTCGGCAACCCTCAGCGCCGGCTGCGCGCGGTGCACGTCGCTGGAACCAACGGCAAGGGCTCCACGGCGGCCATGTGCGCGCAGCTGCTCTCCGCATCCGATCTGAGGGTCGGGCTGTTCACGGGTCCGCACCTGTCGAGGGTGTATGACCGGATAACGGTCAACGGCGCCGCGATCAGCGACGCGGACCTGTCGTCGGCCCTCTGCCGTGTGCAAAGGGCGGCGCTGAGGGTAGCGGTTCAACCCACCCGGTTCGAGGCGATGACGGCGGCGGCACTCGTGCACTTCGACCGTTGCCGCGTCGATGCGGCAGTCATCGAGGGTGGGATGCCGGGTCGTTGGGACGCAACGAATGTCGTCGATGCCGACGTCGCCGTCGTCACCAACGTCGGATCGGACCACGCGTTGTGCGCGCTTTCTGCGGTGGAGTCGCTTCTGGAGCGGCGGTTGAACAGTGACGTCGTTGCCGGTGTGTTCCGGACGTTGAGGCTGCCCGGTCGATTCGAGGTTGAGCGATGACCGACGTTCTAGCGCCGGCGACGTTGAGTCACCGAACTACGCAAAGCGTTTGGGTGTCGCGTCACGACCCTCGCACAATGCCGCGGTGGGCGCGCAAGGGGGATACGGTGACACCCGAGGCCACACTGGCGTGGGCCTTGGCCGATGCTGTTTCAGTCCGCTTCGCGGCACACGAGCACCTCGGCATCTACATCGCGCTGGGGGCAGGCGAAAGCTACGCGGCCATCGAGCACATGCTCGACATAGCGGTGTGCAAGCGACATCCGTTGCCCGCGACACTCCTTGGCGCGTTGGCAGTGTGGCTGGACTGCTACGTCGGTGACGAGCGGGAGCCGACGGTCCGCTGTCTCCTGAACTGCGCTGAGCCGCAGACACTCCGTACGCGGCGCCCCCTCGGAGGGACAGGGGTGAGTGTGGGTCGAGGGCGCGCCATCGGTCGTTAAAGGCCTTGAAACACAACGCTACAACTGTCAGTGTTGTGGGCGTGGAGTTGACCGAGCGCTACGAGTGGCAAGGACGTCAGATTGCGTGGGGCCGTGCCGGCGACGGCCCAGCCGTGGTGTTCTGTCATGGCACCCCATGGTCGTCTGTGCTGTGGCGGCGGGTCGCCGACGCGTTGAGCGACCGATATACCGTCTATCTGTGGGACATGCCCGGCTATGGCCGGTCGTCGAAGCGCCCGGACCACGCGGTCGACTTCGGCGTTCAGGCCGATGCGCTCACAGCGTTGGTGCGGCACTGGGGCATAGCGGATCCACACGTGATCGCTCACGACTTCGGCGGCGCGGTTTCGCTTCGTGCACACCTGGTGTGCGGCGTCGACCTCGCCTCACTCATGCTGATCGATGTCGTAGCCATCCCACCGAGCGGGTCACCGTTCTTCAAGTTCGTCCAGGACAATCCAGGCCTGCTCGGACAGCTCCCGGGCTACATTCACCGCGCGATCGTTCGCGCCTACATCGGGAACGCAAGTAGCGGCGGGCTGTGCGCCGACGATCTCGACGACTTGGTGGAGGCCCTGGACGGATAGCGAAGGACAGACGGCGTTCTATCGGCAGATCATCGACTACGACGAGGGCTATCTGCGCGAGAACGAAGAGTTGTTGGCGAATCTCCATGTGCCCGTTCACATCGTGTGGGGTGAACAAGACGCGTGGATACCCGTCGAACGCGCCGATCGACTGCATGCGCTGATGCCGCATTCGACCGTTAGCACGGTCGCAGGCAGCAACCACCTAATCCAGTTGGATGCCCCGGAACGACTGATGTACGAAGTGACGTCGTGGCTCGATCGTGTGTCGGGGGAGAGCGCGTCGCGTCAGACGAAGTAGAACGTGAGTCCAAGCACGACGTAGATGGCGAGGAGTTGCAGGCCTTCGTACCACGTGGACTCACCGCGTTGGGTGACTTCGTTCGCGATGATGATCGCCAAGAAGATCGCTCCGATCTCGAACCCGTTGAACACCAGCGCCATTGGGAACGGGCCGATCACGAACGACGCAAGCACCAGTATCGGAGCGACGAAGAGGGCAATCTGAGCCGCTGACCCCACCGCGATGTTGACCGAGATGTCCATCTTGTCGCGGAGGGCGAAGTACACCGACACCCAATGCTCGGCGGCGTTGCCCACGACCGCGACGACGATGACCCCGACGAAGAACGGCGACAAGCCGATTGCCGCCGACGCCTCGGTGATGGAGTGCACCAGGATCTCGGACATCCAGCCCACCGCGGCGCCCGCAACGGCCAACATGAGCACGCTCTTGCGCACCGACCACGCCTCACCGCCGTGGTCCGGTTCGTCGTGGGAGGGATTGAAGAGGTGTGCGTGCGTCTTGAGGGAGAACACCAGGCCAGCCGCGTATGAGGCCAGCAACACCACGGCCACCCCGACGGACAGCGCCTGCAAGTCGTGGGAGAACTCGACCGCCCGGGCGGTGGGGTTGGGCAGTCCGCCGCCGGCCACCAGCTGGAAGATGGCCGGCATCACCAGCGCCACGGTCGCCAGCAGCAGCATGAGCGACTGGGCGGTGGCGGCACGCAACTCGAAGCGTTGTCGGTCTCGTTTCGCTCCGCCCGCCAGCATCGACATCCCGAGGACCAGCAGGATGTTGCCGAGAATCGACCCGACGATCGAGGCCTTGACCACTTCGTGCAGCCCCGCGCCCAGTGCGAACAGCGCGATGATCAGCTCCGGCGCGTTGCCGAATGTCACGTTGAGAAGGCCGCCCACACCCGGACCGGACCGGGCCGCCAACTCCTCTGTCGCCCTGCCCATCAGCGCCGCCGTCGGGATCACTCCCAGCGCAGAGGCGGCGAACACCGCCACCGCGTCGGCATGGAGAAATTGCAGCACGATGGCGACCGGGATCAACGGGACCAGCAGATAGGGCCAGCCCTCGCCGGTCAGAAGAAACGGTTTACCAGGCTTGTCAGGTGCTTCTTCGGAACTCTGCGTCGCGGACATCTCTTCGTCCCATCTCGTCGTTCCTCCGGCTTACGCACGGGCGACGTTCGCGGCTGTGACTGTCAGATGAGACCGTTGATATATCAATCGCGCATCAGACTAGAGCCGGGCCCATCGCACGTCAAGGGCATCGCGCCCGGCCACCAGCGTTCCGGGGCATCTCGGACGACGTCGTTTTGCAAACAACGCGTTACGTACGCAAACCGGGTCTTGACGGGCGGTCGTTGGAGGGTGACTATAGCCACACGTTGTTGCGCATAGAGGAAGTTACTGTGTAATGCGCAACAACAAACATCAGCCCCAAGGTGATGGAAGAGGTTTCCCATGACGAGCACCGTGTCCGAGTCCACCGAGGACATCCCGGATGAGGGGAGGGAACGTCGAACGAGTCCGCCCGTCGACAAGGTCGTCTTCTCGGTGGCAGCTGCTCTCGCGGTCGCCTTCCTACTCTGGGGCGTGATCGCGCCGGACGAGATGGGTGATCTCACCGGCAAGGCGATGTCCTGGGTGACCAGTTCATTCGGTTGGTTCTTCGTCCTGACCAGCGCGGCATTCGTGCTCTTCTCCGGCTACCTCGCGTTGAGCCGGTACGGCAACATCAAGCTGGGACCTGACGACTCGGTGCCGGAGTTCTCCAAGTTCTCTTGGGTCTCGATGATGTTCGCCACCGGGATGGGCATCGGACTGATGTTCTACGGCGTCGCCGAGCCGCTGTACCACCTGAACGGCCCGCCGATGGGGATGGCCGAAGCCGGCACTCCGGACGCGGCGCAACTGGCGATGGAGTACACCTTCTTCCACTGGGGGTTCCATCCCTGGGCGATGTACGCCGTGATCGGCCTGTCAATCGGCTACTTTGCCTACCGCAAGCGCAACGGCAATCTGGTCTCCGCGGCGTTCCGGCCGCTGCTTGGCAACCGGGTCGACCGTGCGCCGGGCAAGGCGATCGACGTAGTTGCCATCTTCGCAACGCTTTTCGGCTCGGCGACGTCACTCGGCTTGGGAGCGCTGCAGATCACCGGAGGAATCGACAAGGTCTTCGGAACGGGCCGTGACTCCAAGGTGTTGGCCGTCGTGGTGATCGTGGTCCTGACGGCGTGCTTCGTGGTGTCAGCGGTCAGTGGGATCGAGCGTGGCGTCAAGTGGCTGTCCAACGCCAACGCGATAGCTGCGGCGTTGCTGGTGCTCTTCCTGTTCGTCGTCGGGCCCACCGTGTTCATCCTGGGTACCTTCACCGAGTCGCTCGGTGGCTACCTCACCAATCTGCCGACGATGAGCTTCCGCGACGGGGTCTTCGATCACGAGGTCGCTTCGCCGTGGTTGTCGGCATGGACGATCTTCTACTGGGCCTGGTGGGTCTCCTGGACGCCCTTCGTCGGCATGTTCATCGCCCGAATCTCGAAGGGCCGCACCATCCGAGAGTTCGTGGTCTACGTGATCCTCGTGCCAAGCCTGGTGTCGTTCGTCTGGTTCTCGATCCTCGGCGGGTCGGCGTTCGACCTGCAGCTGAACCGGGGCAAGGACATGGGTGCGGTGGTCGACGCGGGGATGGAGGGCGCGCTCTTCGACACGCTCAGCAGCTATCCGCTTGGTGCGATCACCTCCGCGCTCGCAGTGTTTCTCATCGCGATCTTCTTCATCACCGGCGCCGACAGTGCCTCGATCGTGATGGGCATGCTCAGCCAGAGGGGATGCGAGGAGCCCCAGCGCCGGCTGACCGTCTTCTGGGGCGTCTTGACCGGTGCCGTGGCGGCCGTGCTGCTGTGGTCCGGCGGCCTGAAGGCCTTGCAGACCTTGGTGATCCTGGTGGCGGGCCCCTTCATGTTGGTGCTGATCGCCATGTGTATCTCGACGCTGAAGTCGTTGCGCGCGGAGCCCTACGAGTCGACGCTGCCGCCGCGGGTACGCCGAGCGGTGCAACATGCTCAGCGTCACGACCGGCTGCAGCATCAGTCGATCGCGCTGGCCACACTCGGATGCGATGAGTACGCCGACCAACAGCCCGACCCCGGCCTACCGGCAACGGACAGGGAGAGTACCGACCTCGTCGGCCCGCCGGCCTAGGCCTCGGGGCGCCGGTTCAGCGAGCGCGCTCCCATGATGAGGCCGAACACCACCACGGCGCCGACGACGCCGACGCCCACCCTGACGGGCGTCGCGTCGGCGGGCGGCAGTGAGGCGGCGACGGCCTGGGCGGCCGCGGGGTCGGCGGCCGGATTGCCCTGTGCCGGACGGAGTGCCGGATCGGGCTCGACCAACATGCCGACCTTGGTGCCGGGCGCGGTGGCGAATCCGTAGTCGAGAAGGTGTGCTGCCTGCTCCCACGGGGCGATCGGCTGGCGGGTGCCGCGCAGCAGCACGGCCACCAGGCGGCGGCCGTCCCGGTTCGCCGCGCCGACGAAGGTCTGGCCGGCGTCGTCGGTGTAGCCGGTCTTCCCGCCCATCGCGCCGGGGTAGTTGTAGAGCAGTTGGTTGTCGTTCTCCAGTTCGTAGCCCGGGTGGTCCTCGTCGCCCGGGACGTCGGGACGCGCTGGGGCGCCGGGAAGTCGTACTTCTGCGTCGCGACGATGTCGGTGAAGATGGCGTTCTGCCAGGCGTAGCGGTAGAACAGCCCGATGTCGTAGGCCGAGGTGCTCATGCCGGGACCGTCGAGGCCCGACGGCGTGGCAGCGCGGGTGTCGCGGCCGCCGAGCTTGACCGCGAGGTCGTTGATCTTGCCGAGGGCGACGTCCATGCCGCCGAGCTGAGCGGCCAGGGCGTGCGCGGCGTCGTTGCCCGAATGCATGAGCAGGCCGTGTAGCAGGTCGTTGACCGTGTAGATGCCGCCGGGGTCGACGCCCACCCTGGTGCCTTCGGCGCCCGCGTCTTCGTCGGTACCGATGACCCGCTTGTTGATCGGCAGTTCCTTGATCGACTGCATGGCGACCAGGACCTTGATGATGCTGGCGGGGCGGTGCCTGCCGTGCGGGTCCTTCGCGGCGATGACCTCGCCGGTGTCGAGGTCGGCGACCAGCCACGCCTCCGCCGAGACGTCGTCGGGAATTGGCGGGGTGCCGGGCGCGGTGACGACGCCGCAGCCGGACAGCGCGTCGCCGCCGAGCGGGGTAGCCGGGACCGGTAGCGGGGCGGGCGGATCGCCCGCGGTCGGAACCTCGGACGAGTCGACCGCCGGTGGCGTCGCGACACGGTACGGGCAGGCGTTCGCGTCGGGGGCGGCGTCGGGTTCGGCACTGGCCGTCGGCATGCCGACGAGCAGTGGCCCAGCGAGCATCGCGAGCGCCGCCACCTGGCACAACGCGCGTGTGCGGAACATCCGTGAGTTCGCCATCGTGAGCGCAGATTAGGGGATCGGCGGCACGTTTCGGGGGAGCCACGCTGTGACTGGTGTGGTTGGAGTTATGGACGTGACTTGCTGAGCTTGGCTACAGGTCGAGCGCCGACAGCTCCGCCCACCCGACGGCCGGAAACGCGATGGTGCCCATCCACAGTTTGCCGCCGGCTTCGACGAGGCCCGTCACCGATCCGAACGACGGGTGAGTGGTGCGCAGACCGGCGACGGGTGTTCCGTCGTCGGGATCGAATGCCACCGCCCAGACCTCCGGCTTGATTTGTGGCTGCAACCGGTCCGGCATCTTCCACAGCAGCGTGCGCAGTGCGGGCCAGCGCGGCGCCAGCCATTCGGCGGCGGCGTTGACGGGCGAGACGATCGCCACCCAGATGCGGCCATCGGCGCCCGTCGACATGTTGTCGGGATGCCCGGGCAGATTGCTCACCAACGGCGTGACCGTGCCTGCCCGGTCACCGGTGAGCCAGTACTTCGACAACCGGCGGCCCATGGTTTCGGCGAACACCAAGCGCCGACCCGTCTGCCGTCGGTGTGACGCCGTTGGCGAAGTACAACCCCGGCACGACGGTCAGCACCGTGCCATCCGGATCGCGACGGAACAGGGTGCCGCGGGGACGCGCCTCCAGCACCGCTCCCTTGAAGTGCGCGTAAGTGAAGGCACTGGTCGACTCGGTGAAGAAGATTGTGCCGTCGGGCATTTCGGTGACGTTCGAGCAGAACTGCAGGCGACGGCCGTCCACCTTCTCGACGAGCGTCTCCACCGTGCCGCTCGACGGATCCAGCGCCAGCAAGCCGCCCGGGCTGGTGCAGATCAACAAACGACCGTCGCGCGCAACCGCCAGCCCAAGCGGGCGGCCATCCGTTCTCGGCGACGACGGCCGGTTCGCCGCCGTCTGGCGAGATGCGCACGATCCGGCCGTCGGTCAGACCCGCCCAGATCCGACCGTCTGCGTCGACCACGACGTCCTCGGGACCGTCACCGGGTACCGGCACGACGGTGATGTCGGCGGCCGGAAAGTCCGGCAACGGGTCGATCTGCGGCGGTTGCCACCGCACCGGATCGATCGGGGGCTTACTGGTCTGCGCCACGAATCGACGGTAGCGCGGGAGTTAAAGGCGTCGGCCTGCTTCGCTCAACACGCCGTGCAGGATCTCGTAGATCGCGTCGAACTCCTTCTGACCACTGATCAGCGGCGGCGCGAGCTGCACGACTGGGTCGCCACGATCGTCGGCGCGGCAGTACAACCCGGCCTCGTAGATCGCGGGCGTAAGAAAACCACGGAGTAGCCGCTCGCTTTCTTCGTCGTTGAACGTCTCCTTGGTGACCTTGTCCTTCACCAGTTCGATGCCGTAGAAGAAGCCCTCACCGCGCACGTCGCCGACGATCGGCAGGTCGTACAGCTTCTCGAGGGTGGCCCGGAACGCCGGCGCCATCTCCTTGACGTGGTCGTTGAGGCCCTCGCGCTCGAAGATGTCGAGGTTGGCCAGCGCCACCGCCGACGACACCGGATGCCCGCCGAACGTGTAGCCGTGCGCGAACGTCGTCTTGCCGTCGTTGAACGGCTCGAACAGCCGGTCGCTGGCGACCATCGCGCCGATCGGGGAGTACCCCGAGGTCAGGCCCTTGGCGCAGGTGATGATGTCGGGGACGTAGCCGAAGTCGTCGCAGGCGAACATCGAGCCGATCCGGCCGTAGGCGCAGATCACCTCGTCGGAGACCAGCAGCACGTCGTACTCGTCGCAGATCTCGCGGACCCGCTCGAAGTACCCGGGCGGCGGCGGGAAGCAGCCGCCCGCGTTCTGCACCGGCTCCAGGAACACCGCGCACACGGTGTCGGGGCCTTCGAACTCGATGGCCTCGGCGATGCGGTCCGCGCAGTACCGGCCGAACGCCTTCGGGTCGTGTGAGTAGAGCTCGGGTGCCCGGTAGAAGTTGGTGTTGGGCGCGCGGAAGCCGCCGGGGGTGAGCGGCTCGAACTGCTCCTTGAATGCGGGCAGGCCGGTGATCGCGAGGGCACCCTGCGGGGTGCCGTGGTAGGCGATGGCACGCGAAATCACCTTGTGCTTACCGGGTTTGCCGGTCAGCTTGAAGAAGTTCTTGGCCAGCTTCCATGCGCTCTCGACGGCCTCGCCGCCGCCGGTGGTGAAGAAGACGCGGTTGAGGTCGCCCGGCGCGTAGCCCGCGATGCGTTCGGCGAGCTCGATCGCCGGCGGCGTGGCGTAGGACCACAGCGGGAAGAACGACAGCGTTTCGGCCTGCTTGGCCGCCGCTTCGGCGAGTTCCTTGCGGCCGTGCCCGACCTGGACCACGAACAGGCCAGAAAGCCCGTCGATGTAGCTCTTACCCTTGTCATCCCAGATCATCACGCCTTCGCCGCGGGTGATGATCGGCGGGGTGATGCCCTCGCCGTGGCGGGCGAAGTGCCCCCACAGGTGGCGGCTGGCCTTCGCGCCTAGATCGCTCGAAACTTCTTGACGGATATCGGTTGTTGTCATCTAGTGCCCCAATTGTATTGCTGTTTGACAAGTTTCAGGTAAACCAAGGTTTCGGTGGATATCACTCCCGGTACGGCGCGGATCTTGGTGTTGAGCAGGTCGAGGAGGTCCCCGTCGTCTTCGCAGACCACTTCGACGATGGCGTCGAAAGACCCCGCGGTGAGTACGACGTAGTCGACCGATTCGATGGCGGCCAACTTGTCGGCGACCTTGGTGGTGTCGCCGGTGCAGCGGATGCCGATCATGGCTTGACGCGCGAAGCCCAGCTGCATCGGATCGGTGACCGCCACGATCTGCATGACGCCGGCGTCGACCATGCGCTGGACGCGCTGGCGCACGGCGGCCTCGGACAGGCCGACCGCCTTCCCGATGCCCGCATACGAACGCCTGCCGTCCTGCTGCAACTTGTCGATGATCGCCTTGGAGAGCTCATCGAGTTGATAGGCGGCACCTGGCCGGGACTGGTTGATTCGCAACGAGACGGCTTGGATGCCGGGCGGTGTGTCCGGCTTGACCATGCAGATGATTGTGCACGGAATCCGTCGAATCAGGCAACCATACCGATGAAATCACGCGCGAACGACCGCTTCTACCGCGGTAATGCGTAGCCGGCCGCAACGCCGTCGGCTAGCGTTGAGCCATGACTTTGGCCGATTCTCGGGGCTGTCGCCGCCTCCCGCAAGTGTGGCAGCCAATTGGATCGACGGCAGCGCGGTGGCGGGCGCCGGGCAGGGGTTCCAGATCGTCAACCCCGCGAACGGCGGCGTGGTGGCTCAGTACGCGCTGGCCACCGTCGCCGACGTCGACGCCGCGGTGGCCTCGGCGCGCGCGGCGTTGCCGGGCTGGGCCTCCGCAACGCCCGGCGAGCGGTCGGCGGTGCTGGCCAAGCTGGCCGAACTGGCCCGCGAGCACGCCGAGGAGCTGGTGGCCGAGGAGGTCAGCCAGACCGGCAAGCCGGTGCGACTGGCTCGGGAATTCGACGTGCCGGGCAGCATCGACAACATCGACTTCTTCGCCGGTGCGGCACGGCATCTGGAAGGAAAGGCCAGCGCCGAGTACTCCGGGGATCACACCTCGAGCATCCGGCGC
Source organism: uncultured Actinomycetota bacterium (assembly GCA_963849055.1). Lineage (GTDB taxonomy): Bacteria > Actinomycetota > Actinomycetes > Mycobacteriales > Mycobacteriaceae > Mycobacterium. The sequence continues at coordinate 903,826 of CAWKFI010000002.1, read as the reverse complement.
GAGGCCGTCGGCGTCGTCGCCACCATCACGCCGTGGAACTACCCGCTGCAGATGGCGGTCTGGAAGGTGCTTCCTGCGCTGGCCGCCGGCTGTGCGGTCGTCATCAAGCCCGCCGAGATCACGCCGCTGACCACCCTCACGCTGGCCCGGCTGGCGAGTGCGGCGGGGCTGCCCGACGGCGTACTCAACGTCGTGACGGGGGCGGGCGCCGATGTCGGTACCGCACTCGCGGGCCATCGTGACGTCGACGTCGTCACCTTCACCGGATCGACGGCGGTGGGCCGCCGGGTGATGGCCGCTGCCGCCGTGCACGGCCACCGCACCCAGCTGGAGCTCGGTGGCAAGGCGCCGTTCGTGGTGTTCGACGACGCCGATCTCGACGCCGCGATCCAGGGCGCGGTCGCCGCGTCGCTGATCAACACCGGGCAGGACTGCACGGCCGCGACCCGCGCGATCGTCGCGCGCGACCTGTACGACGACTTCGTCGCGGGCGTGGCCGAGGTGATGAGCGGCATCGTCGTCGGCGATCCGCACGATCCGGACACCGACCTTGGGCCGCTGATCACGATGGCACACCGCGACAAGGTGGCCGGCATGGTGAGCCGCGCCCCCGATCAGGGTGGGCGCATCGCGACCGGCGGGACGATCCCCGAGCTGCCTGGCTCGTTCTACCGCCCGACGCTGATCGCCGACGTCGGCGAGACGTCCGAGATCTACCGCGACGAGGTCTTCGGGCCGGTGCTCGTCGCCCGGCCGTTCACCGATGACGACGACGCGCATCCGGCAGGCGAACGACACCGAGTACGGGTTGGCGGCGTCGGCGTGGACGCGCGACGTGTACCGCGCCCAGCGCGCGTCGCGCGAGATCAAGGCCGGCTGCGTGTGGATCAACGACCACATCCCGATCATCAGCGAGATGCCGCACGGCGGTGTCGGCGCCTCGGGCTTCGGCAAGGACATGAGCGACTACTCGTTCGAGGAGTACCTCACCATCAAGCACGTCATGAGCGACATCACCGGCGTGGCCGACAAGGCCTGGCACCGCACGATATTCACCAAGCGGTAGCCGGTGTCCGGGGTGGCCGATGGGCTCGGTGACACAATCGAGCGGTGAAGTACGGGCATGGCTGGGAACCGGCGGTCGTCGACTGGACGTCGACGCGAGGCCGGATTCTGCTGGCGGCGTCGGAGTTGTTCGCTCAGCGTGGGTATTTCGGTACCTCCACCCGTGACATCGCCGACGCGGTGCAGATCAGGCAGCCGTCGCTGTTTCATCACTTCGATGCAAAGCACGTCATCTTCCGGACGCTGATCGAACTCGATCTCGGCCCGTCCATCGACCGCATCAACCGCCGACTCGACGAGGACTCGACGTGGGCCGAGAAACTGCATCTGACCATCGCGTGCGACGTGCGTGAGTACCTGGTCCAGCCCTTCGACGCGCGAGGCCTCTACCAGGACGCGGTTCTGGGCTTGGACGAGTTCGCCGACGAGCGCGAGGGCATCGCGCTGTTCCACGAGTTGGTCGAGCGCCTCGTCTCCGGCGGTCGGGACGCGGGCGAGTTCGTGGACTTCGACCCGAGTTTCATCCAGCGCGCGGTGAACGGCGTGCTGTTCGAGACGCTCCGCGAGCAGGGCGGACCGAGCGGACCGATCCGAGAGGGCCGGCCCTTGCAGGCGGCCGACTTCGTCCTGCGGGCGCTGCTCGTCGAACCGGATGACGCTGGATCGGGTCAAGGCAGTGACGGTGCATCGCCTCGCGGAGATTACGGCCGCCGTCGCCGGCTGACCTGCGCTTTCGCACGTCACATCGATCCTTCTCCGGGTAATGCTCGGGCAACTCACGGATCAATTTCGCCGAAAAGGTGCCTATCGACCGATAGACGCCTATCGTCCGATAGGCGAGCGTGCGTCGAACGATGCGCCCGGATCGATAGCCAACTGACTCATGGAGGAACCGTGAACAAGACCGCCATCGCAGGCGTCGTCGCGAGCGCCGTCGCGCTCGCCCTGTCCGGCTGCTCGTCGTCGCCCGACGACGCGGCGCCCGCCTCTACCGGACCCGCGAAGGTCGCCCCACCGGCGATCCTGCAGGCGGGCACGCTCAAGATCTGCGCACCCAACGACGGGACGCCGCCCAGCGTCTATCACGACGAGACCGGCGCGCTGGTGGGCAGCGAGGTCGACCTCGGGAAGGCGATCGCCGCGCAACTCGGGCTCAAACCCGACTTCGTCGAGTCCGCGCTTCGCGGCGGTCATCCCGACACTGCAGGCCAAGCAGTGCGACGTCATCATGGCCCAGCTCTACGTCAAACCCGAGCGCGAAAAGGTGGTCGACTTCGTGCCGTACGTGTACTCGGGCACCGGCATCGCGCTGTCGAAGGCGAAGCCGGCCGACGTCACCGGGCTGGACGACAGCCTGTGCGGCAAGAAGGTGATCGTCGCGGTCGCCACGACGGCCGAATCGCTGTCGCAGGAGCAATCCGACAAGTGCACGGCTGCAGGCAAACCGGGTGTCGACATCACTCGGAACAGCCACGCCGACGTGTCGATTCAGCAGGTCCAGAACGGCCAGGTCGACGCCTACCTCGACACCGCTGAGTCGCTTGGCTATTACGCCACCAAGACCGGCGCCCAGATCCAGATGGCCGGCCAGCCGTTCGGCACCATCAAGATCGGCGCCGCCACGGTGAAGGGGAACACCGAGCTGCACAACGCGATTGCGCAAGCGCTGACCGAACTCGAAGGCAACGGGACGTACGCCAAGATCCTCGACCAGTGGGGTCAGTCCGACCTCAGCATCCAGAAGTGATCCACTGCCATGGAATTCGATTGGCAGTTCTTCTGGAAGGCCTTGTTCACGCCGAGTGAGCCGTTCCTGGACGGCCTGGTGCTGACCATCGTGATCTCGGTGGTGGCGATGATTCTCGCCACGGTCGTCGGTTTGGTCATCGCGCTGATGCGGCGCTCCCGGTTCGGCGCGCTGCGCTGGACTGCCGGCGTGTACATCTGGGTGATCCGCGGGACCCCGCTGCTGGTGCAACTCGTAATCATCTACACCGGGCTTGCCGCAGTCGGCCTGTACCAGTTCCACGACGTCTCGCTGGTCGGCTTGTCGGTGAAGGCCGCGGTGCAGGCCGCGATCATCGGGCTGATGATCAACGAGAGCGCCTACATCGCCGAAATCATCCGTGCCGGACTGGATTCCGTGCCGAAGGGTCAGTTCGAGGCGGCGGCAGCGATCGGCATGAAGCCGGGGAAGGTGATGCGGTGGATCATCATGCCGCAGGCATTGCGCGTCATGGTCCCGCCGCTCGGGAACTCCTTCAACGGCATGATGAAGACGACGTCGGTGCTGTCGGTCATCGGGGTCAGTGAGATGTTCCTGGTCACCCAGTCGATCAGCTCGTACACCTTCCACACCTTCGAGATCTTCATCGTCGCGGCGATCTACTACCTTGCGCTGACCACGATCTGGACGTTCATCCAGGCGTACATCGAGAGCCGGTTGGCGCGTCAAATCGGCATCGAGCAGCGGGTCCCGATCACTCAGCGGCTTCTGGGCACCCGCCGCGCCGCCCTGGCTCTCCAACGTCGCAGCCGCCAGATGACGAAACCATGAACCTGAAGGAATCGCCCATGAGTGCCACCGCGGAAACGACGGCGCCCATCGTGTCGGTACGTGACGCGTGCTGCACCCTTGGTGGCCGCAGGGTCCTCGACAACGTCTCGCTCGACGTGATGCGGGGCCAGGTCGTGGTGTTGATCGGCCCGTCCGGCGCGGGCAAGACCACCTTGCTGCGGTCGCTCAATCACCTGGAACGAGTCGACAGTGGCTCGATCCTGATCGACGGCCTGCCGATCGGCCACCGCGATGTCACCGGCGGCAAGAAGGTCGGCACCACCGAACTGGCCCGACGCCGGAGCGAGATCGGCTTCGTCTTCCAGCACTTCAACCTGTTCCCGCACATGACTGCCGCCGAGAACGTGTGGAACGGCCCGGTCCGGGTGCTGGGCACGCCCAAGGACGAGGCCCGCCGAAATGCGTTGGCGCTACTCGACCGTGTCGGTCTCGCCGACAAGGCGGAGTCACGGCCAAGCCAGCTCTCGGGCGGGCAGCAGCAACGGGTCGCCATCGCCAGGGCACTTGCCATGCGGCCCAAGGTGATGCTGTTCGACGAGCCAACCAGTGCACTGGACGTCGAAATGGTGGGCGAGGTATTGGCGGTCATGCGCGAACTCGCCCGCGACCACATGACGATGGTCGCCGTCACCCACGAGATGCGGTTCGCCCGTGAGGTCGCCGACCGCATCGTCGTGATGGACGCGGGCCGGATCATCGAGGACGCCCCGCCCTCGCAACTGTTCAGCAACCCGCAGCACGAGCGCACCAAGACCTTCCTGTCCACCATCGCCTGACCGCGCCGCCGCGGACCCCCAATCGCGCGGACCCATAGCAAGGAGTGATTTGACCGTGCCCACCAACTCGACGCCGACTTCGTTCACCGGAGCGCTTGCCACACCGCACGCCCTGGCCACCGAGGCGGGAGTGCGGGCCTACCGCGACGGTGGCAACGCGATCGATGCGGCGATCGCCGCGGCCGCGGTGCTCACCGTCGTCTACCCGCACAACGTCGCGCTTGGCGGTGATCTCATTGCGCTCGTCAGCACGCCCGATGGAAACGTGCGGTGTGTCAACGCCTCCGGGTGGGCGGGTGCCGCGGTCGACGCGGCGGGACTGCGGGTCAGGCACGGCAGTCGGCTACCGGCACGCGGTGCGGACGCGGTGACCGTGCCCGGTGGTGTCCGCGGCTGGGAGGCGTTGCGTCGCTTTGGCGCCCGTCTTTCCTGGGAGCGCACCCTTGCGGACGCAGAGTCCACCGCAAGGGTGGGAGCGCCGGTGGCGCAGTCTCTTGCCAGTCACATCGCCGACCCCGAGAACGCCGATTTGGTCGGCACCGCGGACTTCGACCGGGTGTTCCGTCCTGACGGCAGGCTGCTGGGCGCGGGGGATGCGCTCGTGCAACCGGCGCTGGCGGACACCTTCGCGAAGCTCCGGCAGTTCGGGCCGGACGAGTTCTATTCCGGCGACCTTGCCGAACGTATCGTCGGATATCTCCGTGCGAGCGGATCGTCCTTGGGCGCAGATGACTTCGCGTCGTTCCAGCCCGAGGCGGTCGATCCGATCTCGTTGGCCTTCGGCGATCTGACGGTGCTGACCAGCCCGCCGAACACGCACGGGTTCCTGCTGCTGCGCGCCCTGCGAGCAGTCGACGAACTCGGCATCGACGACCCGGTCGGGCGCGGGTTGGGCACACTGATGCGGGTCTTCCACCGCGGCAACGCGTTACGCGCCGCCCACCTCGCCGACCCTCGGTACGCGGAGGTCGACGTGGCCGGGCTGATCGACGATGGACTCGACGAGACAGCCGAACTGGTTGGGGCGCAGGCGGAACGGGCGCGAGTGCCGCACGGTGACACGGTCGGGGTCGCCGCTGCCGACGGCGACGGCTATGCGGTGTCGTTGATCCAGAGCGTGTATCACGCCTTCGGCTCGGGACTGATCGACCCGCAGACCGGGATCCTGTTCCACAATCGCGGGACCAGTTTCTCGCTGGACGCCGCCTCGCCGAACGTCATCGCGCCGCGCAAGCGGCCCGCGCACACGCTGATGCCCGCCATGACGACGTACCAGGGTGCACCGCGCCACGTGTTGGCGACGATGGGCGGGCAGGGTCAACCGCAGATCCTTGCGCAGGTGCTATTGCGCGCGGTCGACGGGGCGACGGCACAGGCTGCGGTCGGCGCTCCGCGCGCGATCGTCGGCCTCCAGGCAGACGGCGCCACGGTCGATTCGGTGACGGTGGAGGCGGACATGCCCTCAGTGGCCGTCGACTCGATCGGCGGCGCCGGCTTGATGGCGACCACCGTCGCGGCGCACACCGAGTCGCTCGGGCACGCCAACGCGATATTCGTGGACGTCGACGGGTCGATCACGGCGGCCTCGGACCCGCGGTCGGACGGCGCGGCGATCGTCGCCCACTATCCGCGACGGACGGGCTCTTAACGCCGAACGTGCGCTCGTGTGCGAGATCGTCGAGCTCCTTCGCGCACGCGCTCACGTTCGCCGCGCTTACGTGCAGAAATAACTTCGCCGCCTGGGTTGACAGACCCACCTGCGCGCCTCACGATAGTGCCTTAATACGGTACACGTTGCGTCATGCGCACCAAAAGGAGGCCTCGTGCGTCAGCCGAAGGTCGTCATCGTCGGAGCCGGCGTGGTGGGCACCTCGCTGGCCGACGAGATCACCCAGCGCGGGTGGACCGACGTGACCGTGCTGGACCGCGGCCCGCTGTTCGCGACCGGCGGCTCGACGTCCCATGCGCCGGGGCTGGTGTTCCAGACCAACCCCTCGAAGACCATGACCGAGTTCGCCCGCTACACCGTCGAGAAGTTCTCGGCGTTGGACGCCTTCAATGCGGTCGGGGGACTCGAGGTCGCGACGACGCCCGGGCGCTGGATCGATCTGCATCGCAAGTCCGGGTGGGCACGATCATGGGGCGTCGAAGGGCATCTCCTCGACCCCGAGGCGTGCATGGCGCTCTACCCGATGCTGGACAGGGACCGCGTCTTCGGTGGATTCCACACTCCGGCAGACGGTTTGGCACTCGCCGTGCGTGCGGTCGAGGCGCAGGCGCAACGCGCGACGGCTGCCGGGGCGCGCTTCCTCGGTCATCAAGAGGTCGCCGAGGTGCTGCAGCAGGGTGGTCGGGTTACCGGTGTCCGCACCATCGCCGGCGACGTGTTCGACGCCGACGTCGTGGTGTCCGCGGCTGGTTTCTGGGGTGCAGAACTCGGCGCCCGGGTCGGTCTCACCGTTCCACTGGTCCCGATGGCGCACCAATACGCAAAGACGGGCCAGGTGCCCGGTCTTCCGCCCGTCCAGGGCACGGACGGCGCGCGGCTGCCCATCCTGCGACACCAGGATGAGGATCTGTACTACCGCCAGCACGGCGACCGGTTGGGCATCGGTTATTACGGACACCGCCCGATGCCGGTCGAGATGGCGAACCTCCTGCAGGACACCGCAGACGAGGCCATGCCGTCGATGCTGCCGTTCACCGACGACGACTTCGCTCCCGCATGGGCCGCGAGTGCCGGCCTGCTGCCGGTGCTCGGCGACGCCAAGGTCGAGGAGGGTTTCAACGGAATCTTCTCGTTCACCCCCGACGGCTTCTCGATCATGGGCGAGCATCGCGACCTGAGCGGCTTCTGGGTCGCCGAGGCGGTGTGGGTGACCCACTCGGCCGGCGTCGCGAAGGCGATGGCCGAGTGGATCGTCGACGGCGCGCCGGGTACCGACGTGCACGAATGCGACCTGTACCGCTTCGAAAAGGCCGCGCTCAGCGCGGATTTCATCGGCCGCACCAGCGCGCAGGCGTTCGTCGAGGTCTACGACATCGTCCACCCGCACCAGTACCGGGATGCGCCGCGCAACCTGCGCGTCAGCCCGTTCCATCAGCGCCAGCGCGAACTCGGCGCCTTCTTCTTCGAGGTCCGTTGCTGGGAACGGCCTGCATGGTACGAGGCCAACGCTGCGCTGCTGGAGACGTTGCGTGACGAAGGGCTGCACATCCCGCAGCGCGACGACTGGTCCGCACGCTTCTACTCGCCGATCTCGATCGCCGAGGCACGCTGGACCCGTGAGCACGTCGCGCTCTACGACATGACGCCGCTGACGCGCTACGAGGTCGCCGGCCCTGGCGCGCTCGACTTCCTCCAACGCCTGACCACCAACAACGTCGCCAAGAGCGTCGGCTCCGTGACCTACACCCTGCTCCTCGACGAAACCGGCGGAATCCGAAGCGATCTCACCGTCGCGCGGTTGACGCCCGAGCTCTTTCAAGTCGGCGCCAACGGCCCACTGGACCTCGACTGGCTGACCAGGCGGTTGCCCGCCGACGGCAGTGTCACGCTGCGGGACGTCACGGGGGGCACCTGCTGCATCGGCGTCTGGGGCCCTCAGGCGCGGTCACTCGTACAGCCGCTGTGTCGCGACGACCTCTCCAATGAGTCGTTCAAGTACTTCCGCGCGTTGCAGACGTACCTCGGTTCCATCCCGGTCACCATGATGCGGGTGTCCTATGTCGGCGAGCTGGGCTGGGAGATCTACACCACCGCCGAATGCGGTGCCGCGCTGTGGGATCTGCTGTGGGAAGCGGGACGCGACCACCAGGCGATCGCCGCCGGGCAGATCGCCTTCAACAGCCTGCGGCTGGAGAAGGGCTACCGCGCGTGGGGCACCGACATGACTGCCGAGCACACCCCCGAAGCGGCAGGGGTCGACTTCGCCGTGCGGCCCACGAAGGACGACTTCGTCGGCAAGGGCGCTCTCGCCGGGGCGCCACCGACGGAAACCCTGCTGCGCAGCATCGTGTTCGACGACCCCGACGCCGTGGTGCTTGGCAAGGAGCCGGTCTCGGTGGGCGGCGCCACGGTCGGCTACGTCACCAGCGCGGGCTACTCGGCGACGATCGGCCGCAGCATCGCCTATGCCTGGCTGCCCGCCCATCTCGAGCCCGGTGCCGAGGTCGCGGTCGACTATCTGACGACGACCTTCACCGCCACTGTCCACACCGAACCCGTGGTGGACCCAGAGATGGCACGGATCAGAAGGTAGGGGCGGATGACTGCAACCGACTTTCCGGCGCCGATGGACCTTCCCGCGCCGACCGACACTCCGGCCACCACCGTCGCCAGCTCCCTGATCTCCACGCTCGGCGGCGAATACTATTGCAGTACCGACGTCTTCGCCGCGGAGCAGGAACACATCCTCGAGAACATGTGGTTCTGCGCGGTGCGTAGCGGTGACGTCCCGAATCCGGGATCGTTCAAGCGCGTGCAGGTGGGCCGCGAAAGCGTGCTGGTGATTCGCGGGCGTGACCACGTGCTGCGGGCGTTCCTCAACGTCTGCAGGCACCGCGGCGCCCAGTTGTGCACCGAACCCGCAGGCGAGGTGCGCCGGAATCTGCGTTGTTCCTACCACGCCTGGACGTACGGCCTCGACGGCAAACTCGTCGCCGCACCAAACCTCGGCACCCTGAAGGACAGCGCCGGAAACGGCATCGACCGCACTGAATACGGGCTCATACCGGTGGCGCTGCGCGAATGGCTCGGCTACGCCTGGGTGTGCGTGGCCGACACCCCGCCATCGTTCGAGGAGGACGTCGTCGGGGCGGTAGCGGCGCGACTGGGCGACGTGACGGCCATCGACCGCTACCAGATCGACGAACTCGAAGTCGGCAGGCGCGTGGTCTACGACGTCGCGGCGAACTGGAAGCTGATCGTCGAGAACTTCATGGAGTGCTACCACTGCGCGACGATTCATCCGGAGCTGACCAAGGTGCTGCCGGAATTCGCCAATGGGCTTGCGGTGCAGTACTTCGTCGGTCACGGCGCTGCGTTCGGCGAGCAGGTCGAGGGATTCACGGTGGACGGCTCCGCAGGGTTCGGCACGCTGCCGGGCTTGGCGCCGAACAGGACCAGAAGTACTACGCGATCACCGTTCGGCCGACGGTGTTCATCAACCTGGTGCCCGACCACATCATCTTCCACCGGATGTACCCGATGGCGCCCGACCGGACGATCGTGGAATGCGACTGGCTCTACGCGCCGGACGTCGTCGCCGAGGGGCGCGACGTCGAGCGTTCGGTAGAGCTGTTCCACCGGGTGAACCAGCAGGACTTCGATGCCTGCGAGCGGACGCAGCCGGCCATGTCCTCGCGCGCTTATCGCAACGGCGGTGTCCTCGTTCCGGCCGAACACCACATTGCGGAGTTCCATCAGTGGATAGTGTCCCGTGTCGGCGAAACCGAGGTGAGATCGCATGAACGGTGAACCAGACCTCTTCATCGGGGGTGGGTGGCGGTACGCGTCCGATGGTGGGACGAGAGAGAGCATCAACCCCGCGGACGGCAGCGTCGCCGCCGTCGTCGACGAGGCAACCCCCGAGGACGCCAGCGCCGCCGTCGCGGCTGCGCGGAACGCCTTCGACGACGGCGCCTGGCCGGCCACTCCCGTGACCGAGCGCGCCGCATTGCTGGACCGGGTCGCGGATCTCCTGGTGCGGGACAAGGAGTCGTTGGCGCTCCTCGAAACACGGGACACCGGCAAGACGCTGGTGGAGAGCAGGATTGACATCGACGACGTGACGTCGGTGTTCCGCTACTACGCGCGACTCGTGGGTACCCAGGCTGACCGACTGGTCGACGTTGGCGACCCCGGAGTGATCAGCCGGGTGCTACGCGAACCGATCGGCGTGTGCGTGTTGATCGCGCCGTGGAACTACCCGCTGCTGCAGATGTCATGGAAGATCGCGCCCGCTCTCGGGGCCGGGTGCACGATGGTGGCCAAACCCAGCGAGGTCACGCCGCTCTCGACCATCGCCTTCGTCCACCTGCTCGAGGAGGCGGGCGTTCCCGCAGGAGTGGTGAACCTGGTGCAGGGCAGCGGTGCGGTGCTCGGCGCCGCGCTGACTGACAGCGCGGACGTCGACTTCATCTCCTTCACGGGCGGATTGGCCACGGGGCGAACCATCGCCAAGGTGGGTGCCGAGCACGTGACGAAGGTCGCGGTGGAACTCGGCGGGAAGAACCCGCACATCGTCTTCGCGGACGCCGACTGGGAAAGTTCGGTCGACCAGGTGCTCACCGGCGTGTTCCTGCACTCCGGCCAGGTGTGCTCGGCCGGGACGCGGCTGATCGTCGAGGAATCCATCGCCGACGACTTCGTCGCGGAGTTGGTGAACCGGGCGGAACGGATCCGCGTCGGCGACGGCATGGATCCCAGCTCCGAGACCGGCCCGCTGGTCTCCGAGCAGCACCGCGCCAAGGTGGAAGCACATGTCGCAGACGCCATTTCGGAGGGCGCGAAGTTGCTCACCGGCGGATCGCGGCCCACCGACCCGGCTCTGCAGAATGGCAGTTACTACCTGCCGACAATCTTCGACCGGTGCGACCGGTCGATGCGGATCGTCCGAGAGGAAACCTTCGGACCGATCCTCACGGTGGAGCGATTCACCGAAGAAGCGGAGGCCATCAGCCTCGGCAATGACACGGAATATGGTCTCGCGGCGGGCGTTCGAACGTCCGACTCGGCGCGGGGCGAACGTGTGGTGCGCGCGTTGCGGCACGGCACGGTGTGGCTGAACGACTTTGGCTACTACACCGCAGCTGCGGAGTGGGGCGGATTCGGGAAGTCTGGTAACGGCCGCGAGCTCGGCCCCACGGGGCTCGCGGAATACCAAGAGATCAAACATATCTGGCATAACACCGCGCCGAAACCCGCTGGCTGGTTCAAAGGTTGATTCGGTTGGCGAATAGCCTGCCGCGGCACCACAATCGAAAAGAGGACGACGTCATGGTCGTTGAAGAAGCAGGGAAACCGCATGCCGACAGCGGCATGGACGACTTCGGCTACAAGGAATCGCTCGACCGCAGCATCGGCAAGTTCGCCAGCTTCGCGGCAGGCGTCAGCTACATCTCGATCCTGACTGGGACCTTTCAGCTGTTCTACTTCGGGTTCGGTACCGCCGGGCCGGCGTACCTGTGGTCCTGGCCCCTCGTGTTCGTCGGCCAGATGGCCGTGGCGTTGTGCTTCATGGAGCTCGCCGCGAAGTACCCCGTCGCGGGCGCGGTCTACAACTGGTCGAAGAAGCTGGGCAGCCGGTTGGTTGGCTGGTCGTCGGGCTGGCTGATGCTGACCGCGTCGATCGTGACATTGTCCGCGGTGGTGTTGGCCCTGCAGCTGAACTTGCCCCGGCTGTGGAGTGGCTTCCAGTTCGTCGGCGACGGCAGCACACCGCAGAGCTTCGCGCTCAATGCCGTCGTCCTCGGTTTGATCATGATCGTGTTCACCACCGTGGTCAACGCGCTCGGCGTGCGGCTGATGGCGATGATCAACAGTGCGGGCGTGTTCATCGAATTGATCGCGGCGGTCCTGATCGCCATCATCCTGGCCGCCAGCACACCCGCGGACCTTCGGTGTTCTTCTCCACCAACGGTTATGGCGCAGGGGAGAGCGGCGGCTACCTTGGCGCGTTCTTGATCGCGTCGCTGGCGTCGGGTTACGTGATGTATGGCTTCGACACCGCCAGCTCACTCGGCGAGGAGACCGTCGAACCGAGACGCACCGCACCGAAGGCCATCCTGCGGGCGATCCTGGCGTCCTTCGTGATCGGTGGCGCCATCCTGGTCTTCGCCGTGCTGTCGGCACCGAACCTGGAGGAGCCCGCGATCGGCGAGAGCTCCGGCGGTCTGCAGTACATCGTCGAGCAGGTCATGTGGGGCCCACTGGGCAAGGTGTTCATCGTCTGCATCGTGATCGCGGTGACGGTGTGCTCGCTGGCGGTCCACACCGCGGCGATCCGGCTGATGTTCGCCATGGCACGTGACAATGCGCTGCCGTTCGGCGAGAAGCTCGCCCGGGTCAACCCCAAGACGCAGACCCCGATCATCCCGGCGATCGTCATCGGCGGTATCGCGGTCCTGATCCTGGTGATCAACGTGGGGCAGCCGAAGATCTTCACCGTGCTGACCTCGATCGCCATCATCATGATCTACCTGGCCTACCTGATGGTGACCGGGCCGATGCTGAAGAAGCGCTTCCAAGGCGAGTGGCCGCCAAAGGATCTCAAGGAGGGCGGCTACTTCACGATGGGCAAGTGGGGCATGTTGGTCAACATCGTCGCCGTCGCCTGGGGTGTCGGCATGGCGCTGAACCTCGCCTGGCCGCGGGAGGCCGTCTATGGAGAGGGCTGGTACAACGCCTGGGGCGCGTTCATCTACATCGGCGTGATCCTCGGGTCCGGTCTGATCTGGTACGGCGTCAAGGGCCGCCACCACATCGGCACGCTGGCATCGCACCAGGCGTCAGTGGAGTGAACCCAGTGTCCCAACCGGTACATCACCGACGCCGCGGCGACGGCGCTGCGCACCGCGTGCGGCACCGACGTGCCTGCCGGGAAACCGTTGCCGACGCGCACCAATACCGCGTGCGCTGATGAGATCCTGGCAATTCTCGACGGTGAAACGGTCAGCGGGGAAACGGCTTTCGCGGGTTATGACGAGCGCCGGATGACCGGCCCGTATGCCTGGGGTGCCGCTCTTCTCGGCCGGGTACACGGCGGACGAACTGGCTGGCTTCGCGCAAACAGATGAAGGAGCAGAACCTCGCCGCGAAGGTCGGCGCCACCCAGAAGATCGGGACCAAGGACATGGATGGCTACATCCGCGTCTACCCGCAGATCAAGGACCTCATCGGCACCCTGCAGGCGAACGGCGTGGACACCTGGGTGGTCTCGGCGTCGCCGGAGCCGATAGTGAAGGTGTGGGCGTCGGAGGTCGGCGTTGGTCCTCGACCGCGTGATCGGTGTGCGCAGCGTGTACGACCAAGCGGGCAAACAGACTTCGCATCTGGTCGGGTGCGGTGGGGTGCCGGACGGGGACGATTCGGTGATGACCTACATCGACGGCAAGCGATGCTGGCCAACCAGGGCATCTTCGGCGTGACGGGTCCTGCCGCCTTCGACCAGCTTCCCGCGGATCGTCGTCAAGTCCTTGCCGCGGCGACTCCGTCACTGACGTCACGTTCGTGGGACGCCACCGCTGCGTCGTTGGTGATCAATCGCAACAAGCCCGAACTGATGTGCCGGCCTACGACGGCTCTTTACCAACGCGAACGTGGCGGTCAACGAGATGTTCATCGAACCACTGCCCCAGCACGATCCGTTCTCATGCCCACCGCGTTCACCAAGTCCGACGGTCCCACGACCGTACTCACCCGACGACCCTGTCCCCGATCAGGTCGACAGCGTGTACTGACGCCAGTTCACCTCTCGTCAACCCACTTTCAAGGAGTTGTCATGTCGGAAATGACTGCTGGACAAACACATTCGACTACGTCATCGCCGGTGGCGGAACGGCTGGCTGCGTGCTCGCGGCTCGGCTCAGCGAGGACCCGTCGGTCACCGTATGCCTCGTGGAGGCGGGACCGTCGGACGTGGGTGACCGCAACATCCTGGAACTGGCGGAGTGGATGCACCTACTCGACTCCGGTTACGACTGGGACTACCCGGTGGAACCGCAGGAGAAGGGCAACAGCTTCCTTCGCCACGCCCGCGCCAAGGTTCTCGGCGGGTGTTCCTCGCACAATTCGTGCATCGCCTTCTGGCCGCCTGCGGAAGGTTTGGACGAGTGGGAGGCGATGGGAGCCACGGGCTGGGGCGCAAAGGGCGTGCTGCCCTACGTCACTCGACTGGAGCGCAACGATGCGCCAGGAGAGGAGCACGGCCGCAGCGGACCGGTCCGGCTGCGCGACGTGCCGCCGAACGATCCCTGCGGACGTGCCGTGCTGGAGGCCGCGGCAAAGGTGGGGCTGCCGACCGTGGCCTTCAACCGCGGCGAAACCGTCCGCAACGGCGCAGGCTGGTTCCAGATCAACGCCGCCGAGGACGGCACCCGCATGTCGACCTCGCACGCCTACCTGCATCCGATCATGGAGCAGCGCGCCAACCTCGAGGTGCGTACCAACTGCTGGGTCAGCGAGATTCTGTTCGACGATGCCGGCAATGCGACCGGCGTGCGGTACCAACGGCCCGACCTCACCGGCTACGACACGGTGTCCGCGCGCCGGGAGGTGGTGGTGACCGCCGGCGCGATCGACACGCCCAAGCTGTTGATGCTCTCCGGTATCGGTCCCGCAGATCATCTGCGGGACTTCGGAATACCGGTTCGCGTCGACTCGCCAGGCGTCGGATCGAACCTCGACGACCATGTCGAGGGGCTTGTGTTCTGGGAAGCCGCCCAGCCGATGGTGAGCACGTCCAGCCAGTGGTGGGAGATCGGCCTCTTCACCATGACGGAGGACGGCCTGGAGCAACCCGACCTGATGATGCACTACGGCAGCGTGCCGTTCGACATGAACACGCTGCGGTGGGGATATCCGACGACCGACAACGGCTTCTGCCTGACGCCGAACGTCACTCAGGGCCGCTCGCGGGGTACCGTCCGGCTCCGGTCACGCGACTTCCGGGACCGCGCGCGGGTCGATCCGCGGTACTTCACCGATCCGGACGGCCACGACGAGCGGGTGATGCTGGCGGGAATCAAGCTGGCGCGCAAGATCGCCGAGCAAGATCCGCTGCGCGGCTGGATTGCCCGTGAGCTCGCACCAGGTCCCGAGGCGACCAGTGACGCCGACCTCATCGACTACATCCACCGGTGCCACAACACCGTCTATCACCCGGCGGGTACCGCTAGGATGGGCGCGGTGGACGATCCGATGGCCGTGCTCGATCCCGAACTGCGAGTCAAGGGCGTCGGCGGTTGCGCGTCGTCGACGCGTCGGCGATGCCGAAACTGCCTGCGGTCAACCCGAACATCACGGTGATGGCGATGGCCGAGAAGTGTGCGGACCTGATCCGGGGCACATGATGATTCGGTGCTGACCAACGAGGACCTCGCGTCCTACCTGGGCGATCACGCCCCCTTCCAGACGATGGCCCCCGACGCCCTCGCCGACCTGGCGGCGGCGTCGTCGGTCCGCCAGTACGACGCCGGCGCGGTCATCGTGGACTACTCCGAGCAGGAGCCGGGCGAGATTTGGCTGCTGTGCAGCGGCCAGGTCGTGTTGCTGGTCGCCGGACCCGACGGCGACGAACCCTTCGATACCGTGCCGCCCGGTGGGCTCTTCGGGTTCTTTCCATTGCTGACCGGCGGCAGCGTGCAGTTCATCGCGCGGGCCACCGAACCGAGCACCGTCGTACGGCTACCCGGCGACCTGGTGCGCGCCGAGTTCGCGAAACCCGCTGGGCTTGTCGTTCCTGGCGTCGTCGGCATGGAAGACCATCTCCGGCAACCGCGTTGCCGCGCAACGACCGTCGTTGCGGCCGGTCGGGGACCTGGTGCACGCCGAGCCGGTCTTCACCACGGCAGACACCACGATCCGCGATGCGGTGCGGCACATGACCGAGCACCGCAGTTCCTACGTGCTCATTCCGATGGCAGACGGCCAGCTCGGCATCTTCACCGACCGCGACCTGCGAACGCGGGTGGTCGCAGCCGGCGTCGGCGTCGATGCGCCCATCGGCCAGGTGATGAGCGTGCCCGCGCGAACGGTCACCGCCGATCGCGTCGCAGCGACCGTGCTGATGGACATGCTGGAGAACGGGCTTCGGCACATGCCGGTGCTCACCCAGCGCGGTCGGGTCATCGGGGTGCTGGAAGAGGCGGATCTGGTCGCCACGTCGACGCGGCAGAGTTTCCTCCTTCGCCGCTCGATTGCACTGGCCACCAACGCCGCCGAGTTACAGGCCGCCGCCTCGGGCATCGCCGATCTGACCGTGGACCTGTATCGCAGCGGCACCGATGCGTCCGGTTGCAGCGGCATCCTGTCGGTCGTGATCGACAGTGTGGTGCGTCGCGCGTTGGAGTTGCACCTTCCCGACTCGCAGCGCGCCGGGCGCCCACAGTTCGCCTGGCTGACGCTGGGGAGCGTCGCCCGGCGCGAAGCCATGCCGTCCTCCGACGTGGACAGCGCGTTGTCGTGGGCCGACGAGATGACACTCGAGAAGGAGCGCTTCCTTCAGATCGCCGCACGGGTGCACACGACCCTCGACGCCTGCGGCCTGCCGTCCGACACCAACGGCGCGGTGGCGTCGAAGCCACTGTTCGCCCGCGCCGCTTCGGATTGGGCGCGCGCCGCGGCGGGTTGGCTCGACGACCCGATGAAGGCCAGGGGCCTGATCATGTCTTCGCTCCTCCTGGACGGCAGGGTGGTGTGGGGCGATCCAGCGCTGCACACCGTTCCGTCGGCGTACCGCAGCATGTCCGTCGATCACCCGAACGCACTGCGGCTCCAACTGCTCGACGCGTTGGCGGGCAAGGTGCGCACCCGGTCGCTGCGCGACGTGGTGGCCCGGCGCGGCGGCACGTTCGACCTGAAGAGCCACGCGCTGACGCCGATCGTCAACCTCGCACGGTGGGGCGGGCTGACCGTCGGAGTGGTCTCGGCGTCGACGCCTGCGAGGCTCGAGGCCGCTGCGGGCAACGGCATTCTGTCCGAATCGGACGCGAAGACCCTGAGCGAGGTGTTCGCGTTGTTGCAAGGTCTACGCATGGCCCATCAGATCGATCAG
This sequence comes from uncultured Actinomycetota bacterium, assembly GCA_963849055.1. GTDB lineage: Bacteria > Actinomycetota > Actinomycetes > Mycobacteriales > Mycobacteriaceae > Mycobacterium. Next base: position 886,631 of record CAWKFI010000002.1, on the reverse strand, counting down.
ATCGGCGCAGGGTGCCATCCCGGAGACATCGTGACGATGTCCGAGTTGTCGCCGCTGAACCGCAGCCTGCTCAACGACGGCGTGCGTGAAATCGCCGCTGTCCAGCGCCGAGTCCGGCAGATGGCCGTGATGAACGCCGGTCGGTCGTGATCGGGCGGACGAGCCGACCGGGCTGACCGTCAGCGCTCCCCGCGGCACGACGATGACTGGTATGTCCGTTCCGGCCAGGAGCGCGCCGCCGTCGAACCAAGGAACACCCCCGGCGCCGCAGCCGGCCGGAACCGACGAGCAACACTCGCCGCACTCCAGTTCAGTTTCTTCACGCCGACTCCAGTGTCGAGCCATCGGCGACCAGCAGTCGATGTCCGGTGCGTCCGGCAACGATCGGCGCGATGTCCAGGTTCTTCTCCGCGGCGGCTATCTGCGCCGTGCGCACCTGCAGGCGACTGGTCTTCCCCGACGTGTTCCAGCGACACCAGTGACACCAGCGGATCGGCAGTGGCCGGCGCTGGCCAGGGTCAGGAGAAGGCAGCGGGTTGTCGGCGCCTTCGCGGGTGGGCACGGCGGCGGTGATCGCAGTGATCGTCTCCGGTGGGTCGTCGGCGTACCCGCGGGTGCCAGCGCGACTGGATGGGCGAGCAGTGCAGTAACTCACCGGCGACGGAGCCGATGACTTGGCCGCTGAACTTCCGTCGCCCGTCGCCGCCGATCGATCGTCCGCGGTCTTGCCCCTCGGCAAGTTCGATCAGGTTCCGGCGTAGATCACCGTCGAGCACGTCGCCCGACGCTGTTACCCGCCCGGCAGGCCGAATGAGCCGTGGCGTCCACTTTCGCCGGTTCCATGAGCAGATCGGTCACGCCGCGGCAGCGTGATGCCCTTGAAGAAGCCCGGCGCGCATCACCAGCACGACGTCGACGTCCGCACCGAAGGTCGTGGCGAGGGCGCGGGCTAGGGCGACGCCGTCGTCACCGGTGGGAGTGGCGAGGTACCCAACGGTCAAATGCATTGGAGATCCTGCGCTTTCAGTAGGTGTCGGGGACCTTGACTTCGGTATCGGCGGTGAGGGTCTGACCCCGGAAGAACCGCTTGGTGCCGAACGCGAAGCACAGACCACCATCAGCGGATGCCCGAGAACCAGCATGCCGACCCCGACCACCACGACGGCGCCGATCGGCCGAACGTGACGGTGTTGCCGTCGTCGGGTCAGCGATCAGTCGGGCTTGGCGTACTGCAGCAGGCCGACGACACGACGAGCGATGGGCCACCCAGTAGCGGGACGGCGCCACGCATGAACAGGGTATTGGCGGTTTAACAACGTCTTTCGGTAGTACCAGACGCACGCGAACCCGGTCACCCCGTAGTAGAACGCGACCATCAAGCCGACCGAGCCGACCAGCCCGGCCAGCACGTTGTCGCTGACGGAACGTGAGCACGAATAGAAGAACGCCGCCGACACCATGCCCATGGCGATCGTCCGACGTGGTCGGTGTCAGATACCGCCGGTGGATCTTGGCGAACGGCTCCGGCAGCGCCTTGTAGACGCCCATCGACAACGTGGTCCGCGCGGTCGGCAGAATCGTGGTCTGGGTCGATGCCGACGCCGAGATCAAGATCGATGCGGAGAGCAGCAGCATGCGATGTGTCCAATGATGCTGCGCCGACAAGTCCGGCTCCGATGGCGGCGAACACGTCGGCCGAGTTCTCCGGATTGCCCAGCCCGATCCCTTCGTTTCCCACCCCGGCGAAGGACCGCGGCGACGCTGACCAACGCGTACGTGGCGAGCAGGAGGAAGGTCGAGATGACCGCCGCCCGGCCGGGGGTGCGGCCGGGATCGTTGGACTCCTCGTTGCACGCGACCGCGGTGTCCCAACCCCAGTAGATGAAGATCGTGGTGAGCACCGCGGGGGCGATGGACGGTGCCGAAGTCCAGGCCGCCAGGCCAGAACCACGACAGCGACGGCAGCAGCGAATACTCCCCGGCTGTGGGTGTAGACCTTGAACAGCGCGACGATCGACAGACGATCAGCACCACGACTTCGATCGACAGCAGCCCGTACTGCATGCGCGCCGACACCTCGATGCCGCGGTAGCAGATGTAGGTCATCACCGCGATCCAGATGAAGCCTGACCCGAGCAGAGCCTTGTCGGCCAGCTCGGCCGCCGAATGCCAGCCGAGGTGCCGACGAACGTGAACGAGTAGGCGCCGCGATCTGGGCCAGGTTGGCCATCACGATGACGTCGGCGGCGAGGCCCCAGCCGCCAAGCCACCCGATGACCGGTCCGAACGCGCGCGCCCACGTGAAGGTGGTGCCGCAGTCGGGGTCCTGCGTCAGTTCCTGGTAGGCGACTGCGATCAGATACATGGGAATGAACGAGATCAAGAACATGGCAGGCGCTTTCACGCCGACCGCAGGCCGCCGTAGCCAAGTGTCGCCGCAAGGCTGTAGGCCGGCGCGGTGGACGCCATGCCGACGACGATGCTCGACACCAGGCCGAGGGCGCCGGCCTTCAGTCCCTTGTCTCGACGGTGCCATCGGGGCCGGTTGCGGTGATTGCCGTGTGCACCGTTGCAATACGGTCGCGGCCAGACACGAAATACCGTTCTATCGCGGACTAGGCTGGTCGGGTGACCACCGCGCAGCGGACCGATGAATTCGAACGGCATCGTTCGCATCTGCTCGCCGTGGCCTACCGGCTGACCGGCACGTTCGCCGATGCCGAGGATGCGGTGCAGGACGCCTGGCTGCGCTGGCACGGGCTGGGAAACGATCGCGACGGCATCGCGGATCCACGGGCTTGGCTGACGACAGTCGTGAGCCGCATCGGGCTGGACCGGCTGCGCTCGGCGGCTCATCGCCGCGAGGCGTACTACGGCGAGTGGTTGCCCGAACCGGTGGTCACGCCCCTCGATGGATCGGACCCACTCGCCGCGGTGGTGGCGGGGGAGGATGCCCGGTTCGCCGCGATGGTGGTGCTCGAGCGGCTCAACCCCGACCAGCGGGTGGCCTTCGTGCTGCACGACGGCTTCGCGGTCCCGTTCGGCGAGATTGCCGACGTTCTCGGCGTCACCCCGGCGGCGGCCCGCCAGCTGGCGTCACGGGCACGGCGCACCGTCGCCGACGCCGAGCCTCCGGCCCGCGACGCCTCTCACGACGAGGTGGTCGGCAGGCTGATGGCGGCCATGGCAGCCGGAGACATGGCCGCCGTCGTCGCCCTGCTGCATCCCGACGTGACGTTCACCGGTGACTCGAACCGCAAGGCGCCCACCGCCGCCCGCGTCATCCACGGATCCGACAAGGTCGCCCGGTTCATCTTCGGGTTGGCGAACCGTTACGGTCCGCGGTTCTTCGAGGCCGGCGAATTCGCGCTCGTCAACGGCGAACTCGGCCTGTTCACCACGGGACTGGACGCCACCGACGAGTGGCCCGCGATGCAGCCGCGCATTCAGGCGCTGACCGTCCGCGATGGCAGGGTCTGTGCGATCTGGGATGTCGCCAACCCGGACAAGTTCAGCGGTTCGCCGATTCCTCGTCCTGAGTAGCCCACGGAATCTGGCACGCGTCGCCGGAGCTGAAGCCCTGCTCGGTGATGCCAAGCGCGGTGTTCATCCGGGCCCGCATGTTCTCGACCCCGATCTGATAGGTCAGCTCCATCACGCCCGCGTCACCGAACCGCCGGCGCAGATCGGCGACCTGCTCGTCGGTGACGTTGTGCGGGTCGGTCGTCATCGCATCGGCGTAGGCGATCGCGGCGCGCTCGTCGTCGGTGTATGCCGGTGAGGTGGCGTACGCGTCGATGTCCTTGAGACGTTCGATGTCCAGGCCGTCGAGGCGCTGCAGCATGGCGCCGAAGTCGACGCACCAGGAACAGCCGACGGTGCGTGCGGTCCAGTACACCGCGAGCTCGCGGACGTTGGCGGGCAGCTTCGTCGAACTGCGCTGCAGCATCGTCTCGTGCACGGCGTTGGCCACCAGCAGGCCTCTGTTCTGGGCGTACACCGCGAACGGCACGGGCACCTCGCCGAACCGGCGCTTGGCGTACCGGTACATCAGCCGCGTCAGCAGCGGCGCCTTCTCGGGGGACAGGACGGGGATTCGTGTAGTGGTCATATCCATTGGACGAGACAGCCCCCGAATGTGTGACAGCATCTCAACCGACGGCTCGAGAGAAGGACGATTCATGACTCTGTACGCAGTGGTCGACCCCGCTACCGGCGACGTGGTCCGCGAGTATCCGACAGCGACCGACGCCCAGATCGAGCAGGCCGTGGCCGCGGCGGCCGCCGCGTACCGGGACTGGTCGAAGAAGTCCCCGCTGGCGCAGCGCGTGGAGTTGATCCGCAAGGTCGCCGCCCTGCACGTCGAACGTCGCGACCAGCTCGCCGAGATCATCGTGCGCGAGATGGGCAAGCCTCTGGACCAGGCCACCGGTGAGGTCGAGTTCAGTGCCGCGATCTACGAGTTCTACGCCGACAACGCCGAGGCGTTCCTGGCCGACGAGCCCATCACGCTGCTCGACGGGGAGGGGTCGGCGCTGATCCGGCGAGGGCCGGTCGGGGTGCTGCTGGGCATCATGCCGTGGAACTACCCGTACTACCAGGTGGCGCGGTTCGCCGGACCGAACCTGACGCTGGGCAACACCATCGTGCTCAAGCACGCCCCGCAGTGCCCCGAATCCGCCGAGGCGATTCAGCAGATCTTCGACGACGCCGGCTACCCGGCAGGCGCGTACGTCAACGTGTACGCCACCAATGAGCAGGTCGCCGAGATCATCGCCGATCCGCGGGTGCAGGGAGTGTCGCTGACGGGCTCGGAGCGCGCGGGTGCCGCGGTCGCCGAGATCGCCGGGCGCAACCTGAAGAAGGTCGTGCTCGAGCTGGGTGGCTCCGACCCCTTCATCGTGCTGTCGACCGACGATCTGGACGCGACGGTGGACGCCGCCGTCGCGGGCCGGTTCGAGAACACCGGCCAGGCGTGCAACGCCGCCAAGCGCTTCATCGTCGCCTCCGACGTGTACGACGACTTCCTCGACAAGTTCACCGCCAAGGTGCTGGCGCAAGCGGATGGCCTGACGCCGCTGTCATCGGTGGCCGCGGCGGAACGCCTCGCCGAACAGGTTGACCGGGCCGTGGCCGGTGGGGCGAAGCTGGTGTCGGAGGGGGAGCGCAAGCGGCGCATACTTCCCGCCGGGCGTGCTGACGGGCGTGGCACCGGATTACCGCGAGGAACTGTTCGGTCCGGTCGCCACCGTCTACAAGGTCGACTCCGAGGACGAGGCCGTGGAGCTGGCCAACGACACCCCGTTCGGGTTGGGTTCGTACGTGTTCACCACCGACGACGAGCAGGCGGCCCGGGTGGCCGACCAGCTCGAGGCCGGGATGGTGTTCGTCAACCTCGTCGGCGCCGACGGCGTTGAGCTGCCGTTCGGTGGCGTCAAGCGGTCCGGTTTCGGGCGTGAACTCGGCCGCTTCGGCATCGACGAGTTCGTGAACAAGAAGCTCATCCGCCGCGGCTGAGGCTGATCCGCCGAACGTGCGCGGGTGTGCGAGTTCTCGCGGAAAACTCGCACTTTCGCGCACGTTGGATCGCCGTGGAACCGGCGGAGCGCCCGCTGCGTCGATACATCGTGGCGCAACCATTCCTGGGCACCGAGGCGTTGGCTGCCGGCAGTGTCAACCGATACCGGCTGCGGACTCGCTATACCGCGCTGCACCGCAACGTCTACGTCCCGGTCGGAACGAAGCTCACTCCCGTAGACAAGGCCGTGGCGGCCTGGCTGTCGTCGGGTCGTCGGGCCACGGCGGCCGGACTGTCAGCGGCCGCGTTGCACGGATCGCGGTGGATCGACCCCGACCTGCCCGCCGAACTCAATCAGCCAAGCCGGCGTGGCGCCCCCGGCATCGTCGTGCACAGCGATGTACTCGCCGATGACGAAATCTGTCGGGTACGCGGCATCCGAGCGACGACGCCCGCGCGGACCGTGTTCGACCTGGGCCGTCGTCGAGGGCTGACCTCCGCCGTCATCCGAACCGATGCGCTGCTGCAGGCGACGGATGTGAAACTCGTTGACGTACAAGCACTCATCGACCGCCACCGAGGTGCACGCGGCGTCGCGCAGTTACGCCAGGTGCTCGAGCTCGCCGACCCCGGTGCGGAGTCACCGCAAGAGACCCGGCTGCGTCTGCTGCTGACGTCGGCCGGGATGCGCCCCGACGAGACGCAGATCGAGGTGTTCGACGAGTACGGGTGCTTCGTGGGTCGTATCGACATGGGTTGGGAGGAGTGGAAGGTCGGCGTTCAGTACGACGGGATCCAGCACTGGACCGATCCGGAACAGCGCAGGCGCGACATCGAACAGGGCGTGGCCTATCAGGAGCTCGGATGGCGCATGGTCCGGGTGGGCGCCGACCTCTTGAGCCATCGGCAAGCCACCGTCATCCGCCGCAGCAGGGCCGCTCTGCAACGTCGCAGGTGCGCCGTACTGACGAACGTGCGCGGGTGTGCGAAGTTCGGCCGAAAACTCGCACTTTCGCGCACGTTCGGCGCGGACAGGGGGACTAGCGGGCGAACATCAGCGCCCGCTTGACCTCCTGGATCGCCTTGGTCACCTGGATGCCGCGCGGGCAGGACTCCGTGCAGTTGAAGGTGGTGCGGCAGCGCCACACGCCGTCGACCTCGTTGAGGATGTCCAGCCGCTCGGCGGCGGCCTCGTCGCGGCTGTCGAAGATGAACCGGTGGGCGTTGACGATCGCCGCCGGGCCGAAGTAGCTGCCCTCGTTCCAGAACACGGGGCAACTCGTGGTGCAGCACGCGCACAGGATGCACTTGGTGGTGTCGTCGTAGCGGGCGCGGTCGGTCTGGCTCTGAATGCGTTCGCGCGTAGGCTCATTGCCGCTGGTGACGAGGAATGGCTTGACCGCCCGGTAGGCGTCGAAGAACGGCTCCATGTCGACGAGGAGGTCCTTCTCGACGGGCAGGCCGCGGATCGGCTCGATGGTCATGGTGAGCGGCTTGCCGGGCTTCTTCGGCAGCATGTCGCGCATCAGCACCTTGCACGCCAGCCGGTTCACGCCGTTGATGCGCATGGCATCCGAACCGCACACCCCGTGCGCACACGACCGGCGGAACGTCAGCGTGCCGTCGAGGTACCACTTCACGTAGTGCAGCAGGTTGAGCAGCCGGTCGGTGGGCAGGCACGGCACCCGAAAGCTTTGGAAGCCTGCCGAATCCGGATCCTCGGGGTTGAAGCGCGCGATCTTCAGCGTGACCATCACCGCGCCGTCCGGCACCGGCGGAGTGTCTTGCTTGTCGATGACAGGTGCACTCATATCAGTACTTCCGTTCCATCGGCTCGTAGCGGGTCTGGACCACGGGCTTGTAGTCCAGCCGGATGTCGGAGAGCAGATTCGTTGCCCCGGCCGAGTCGCCAGTCGCTGCGCCCTCGCCCTCCAGGACCTTGTAGGCCATGGTGTGGCGCATGTAGTTGGTGTCGTCGCGGTTGGGGTAGTCCTCGCGGGCGTGGCCGCCGCGGGATTCCTTGCGGTTCAGCGCGCCGACGACGGTGACCTCGGCCAGCTCGAGCAGGAAGCCAAGCTCGATGGCCTCGAGCAGGTCGCTGTTGTAGCGCTTTCCCTTGTCGTGCACGGTGATCCGGGCGTAGCGCTCCTTGAGCGCGTGGATGTCGGTCAGCGCCTGCTTGAGCGTCTCCTCGGTGCGGAACACGGCGGCGTTGTTGTCCATCGACTGCTGCAGGGCGCCGCGGATGTCGGCGACGCGCTCGTTGCCGTGCTCGGAGAGGATGTCGCCGACCCAGTTGGTCACCATCGACGCCGGGCGCTCCGGCATGTCGACGAAGTCGTGTCCCAGTGCGTAATTCGCCGCGGCGATGCCTGCGCGACGTCCGAACACGTTGATGTCCAGCAGCGAGTTGGTGCCCAATCGGTTGGAGCCGTGCACCGAAACGCATGCGCACTCGCCCGCTGCGTACAGTCCGGGGACGATCGAGTTGTTGTCGCGCAACACCTGTCCGTTCACCGTGGTGGGGATTCCGCCCATCACGTAGTGACACGTCGGATACACCGGCACCAGTTCGGTGACCGGGTCGACGCCCAGGTAGGTGCGGGCGAACTCGGTGATGTCGGGCAGCTTGGCCTCGAGCACGTCGGCGCCGAGATGCCGGACGTCGATGTAGACGTAGTCCTTGTTGGGTCCTGCGCCGCGGCCCTCGAGCACCTCGAGCACCATCGACCGGGCGACGATGTCGCGGGGCGCCAGGTCGACGATCGTCGGCGCATAGCGCTCCATGAACCGCTCGCCGTCGGCGTTGAGCAGCCTGCCGCCCTCGCCGCGCACGGCCTCCGAGATCAGGATGCCGAGACCGGCGAGACCCGTCGGGTGGAACTGGTGGAACTCCATGTCCTCCAACGGAAGTCCCTTGCGGAACACGATGCCGAGGCCGTCGCCGGTCAGGGTGTGCGCGTTGGACGTCGTCTTGTACATCCGGCCCGACCCGCCGGTGGCGAACACGATCGCCTTGGCGTGGAAGACGTGGATGTCACCGGTGGCCAGCTCGTAGGCCACGATGCCGGTGGCGACGGGCCCGCCCGGGGTGTCGGACAGCACCAGGTCGAGGGCGTAGAACTCGTTGAAGAACTCGACGTCGTGCTTGACGCAGTTTTGGTACAGCGTCTGCAGGATCATGTGGCCGGTGCGGTCGGCGGCGTAGCAGGCCCGGCGTACCGGCGCCTTGCCGTGGTCGCGGGTGTGCCCGCCGAAGCGGCGCTGGTCGATCCGACCTTCGGGGGTGCGGTTGAACGGCATCCCCATCTTCTCGAGGTCGTAGACGGCGTCGATGGCCTCGCGGCACATGATCTCGACGGCGTCCTGGTCGGCGAGGTAGTCGCCGCCCTTGACGGTGTCGAAGGTGTGCCACTCCCAGTTGTCCTCTTCGACGTTGGCCAGCGCGGCGCACATGCCGCCCTGCGCGGCGCCGGTGTGGCTGCGCGTCGGGTACAGCTTGGTCAGCACTGCGGTGCGCGCGCGGGGTCCGGCCTCGACGGCGGCGCGCATTCCTGCGCCGCCGGCGCCGACGATGACGACGTCGTAGCGGTGTTCGGTAATCACTTCAGGCCCCTCATGTCTTCCCGTCGCTTCGCTCGCCTGGTCAAGAGATGTTCGCGTCGAACGTCAGCAGTACGTAGGTGCCAAGCACCAGAGTGAACACGATCGACAACGAGAGCAGGGTGTTCAGCCAGAACTTGGTGGAGTCCTTGCGGGCGTAGTCGGCGATGATCGTGCGCATGCCGTTGCCGCCGTGCAGCTGCGCCAGCCACAGCAGCAGCAGGTCCCAGGTCTGCCAGAACGGCGACGACCAGCGCTGCGCGACGTAGTTGAAGTCGATCCGGTACACGCCGTTCTCCCACATCAGCATGATGAAGAGATGGCCGAGCGCGAGGAAGACCAGCACGAGGCCGGAGAAGCGCATGAACAGCCAGGTGTACTTCTCGAAGTTCGGCATGCCGCTGCGACGCCGCGGGGAGCGCGGGTTGTCCAGGCCTGCGGGCCGGTCGTGGCTGCGCTGCAGGACCGGGGCGATGCCGCCGCGCTCGCTGACGTGGTCGTATGGGTTTTCCGATGCGGGGCTCACAGGAACTGCTCCGCCATGTGCATGCCCTGCACGCCCAGCGCGGCGATGAAGACCGCGATCCAGACCGCCAGGACCACCCACAGCATCAGGCGCTGATACTTCGGCCCGTGCTCCCAGAAGTCGATGAGGATGATGCGGATGCCGTTGAGGGCGTGATAGAGCACCGCCACCACCAGGCCCGCCTCCATGAGGCCGACCAGCGGCGTCTTGTAGGTGTCGATGACCTCGTTGTAGGCCTCGGGGCTGACCCGGACCAGTGCCGTGTCGAGCACGTGCACGAACAGGAAGAAGAAGATCGTCGCGCCGGTGATCCGGTGCAGGACCCACGACCACATGCCCGGGTCGCCGCGATACAGGGTGCGGCGGCGCGGTGGCGACGATCGCGGAGCCGGTATGGCGGAATCCGCGGCTGTTGCTGTACTCATCTCCGACCTCCAACGCCATCGGTGGATGCTCTGGGCAGCGGGCGGGGACCGCATTTACGTTGCCCAAACCTCGGGGCGACTCTAAACCCAATTGTCCTGCCGAAAGAACTAGCGTGGATCCGTCGGCACCCCTCCCACCGCGGAAGTTAGGGTTGCCTTCCTAGGAATTCGGGCCGCGAAACGGAGACTTCGGAATGCATTCAGAACGCCGGGCGCGGAGCTGACATGGCCGTCGATCTTGACTGGAATTTGTTGCGGGACAACGCAATCGATGTCATGTCCCGGGCATACGCGCCGTACTCGCGATTTCCGGTAGGGGCGGCCGCGCTGACCGACGATCATCGAATCGTGGTCGGCTGCAATGTGGAGAATGTCTCATATGGCCTAGGTCTCTGTGCCGAGTGTGCTGTGGTGTGCGCCCTGCACTCCAGCGGGGGCGGACGGCTGGTCGCGCTGTCGTGCGTGGACGCCTCCGGCGCCTTGCTCATGCCCTGTGGCCGGTGCCGCCAGGTGCTGCTCGAGCACGGTGGTCCGGACATGTTGATCGACCATCCGGCCGGTCCGCGTCCGCTGTCCGAGCTGTTGCCCGACGCCTTCGGGCCCGACGACCTCGCCCGGCTCGAGCGCAGGGAAACGCCGTGACCCAGTTCACATTCGACGCTCCGACGGTCATCCGGACCAAGCGCGACGGCGGCGTGCTGTCGGACGCCGCGATCGACTGGGTGATCGACGGCTACACCCATGGCCGCGTGCACGACGAGCAGATGTCGGCGCTGTTGATGGCAATCTTCCTGCGCGGCATGACACCCGGTGAGATCGCGCGCTGGACGGCGGCCATGATCGGCTCCGGCGAGCGGTTCGACTTCAGCGACATCCGGCGCGACGGGAAGCCACTCGCGTTGGTGGACAAGCATTCCACCGGTGGGGTTGGCGACAAGATCACCATCCCGCTGGTGCCCGTCGTGATGGCGTGCGGCGCCGCGGTGCCGCAGGCCGCCGGTCGCGGGCTCGGTCACACCGGCGGCACGCTGGACAAGCTGGAGGCGATCGCCGGGTTCACCGCCGAGCTGTCCAAACACCGCATCCGCGAACAGCTTCGAGACGTCGGCGCCGCCATCTTCGCGGCAGGCGACCTCGCGCCCGCCGATCGCAAGATCTATGCGCTGCGCGACGTCACGGCCACCACCGAGTCGTTGGCGCTCATCGCGAGTTCGGTGATGAGCAAGAAGCTGGCCGAGGGCGCCAACGCGCTCGTCCTGGACACCAAGGTGGGCCGCGGTGCGTTCCTGAAGACGGAGGCGGAGTCGCGCGAGTTGGCCCGCACGATGGTCGAGTTGGGCACGGCGCACGGCGTCGCCACCCGCGCGCTGCTCACCGACATGGATCGGCCGCTCGGGTGCGCCGTCGGCAACGCCGTCGAGGTCGCCGAGTCGCTGGAGGTGCTGGCCGGCGGCGGTCCCGACGACGTGGTGGCGCTGACGCTGGCGCTGGCCCGCGAAATGCTCGACGCGGTGGGCGTCGACGGGGTCGACCCCGCCGACACGCTGGCCGACGGTACGGCGATGGACCGGTTCCGTGAGCTGGTGGCCGCACAGGGCGGCGATCTGTCCGCTCCGTTGCCAATCGGTGCACATTCCGAGACCCTCACCGCACCGCGTGGTGGCACGATGGGCGACATCGACGCGATGGCGGTGGGTCTGGCGGTATGGCGACTCGGAGCGGGCCGCTCGACGCCGGGCGGGCAAGTGCAGTTCGGTGCGGGGGTGCTCGTGCACCGCAGGCCAGGCGAACCCGTCGCCGCGGGTCAGCCGCTCTTCACGCTCTACACCGACACCCCCGAACGGCTCGGCGGCGCCATCGCCGAACTCGACGGAGGCTGGAGCGTCGGCGACACTGCTCCGGAGGAGCGTCCCCTGATCATCGATCGGATCATCTAAATGACAGCTGCTGGACCGACACCGCTGACCCTGAAATCGATCCAACGCGCGCCCAAGGCGCTGTTGCACGACCACCTCGACGGCGGCTTGCGTCCTGGCACCGTCGTCGAACTGGCCGAGGAGACCGGATACGACGGCCTGCCCGCCACCGACGTCGACGAGCTGGCGACGTTCTTCCGCACCGCCGCGCACAGCGGGTCGCTGGTGCGCTACCTGGAGCCGTTCGCGCACACGGTCGGCGTCATGCAGACGCCGGAGGCGTTGCACCGGGTCGCGTTCGAGTGCGCGGAGGATCTGGCGGCCGATTCGGTGGTCTACGCGGAGGTCCGGTTCGCACCGGAGCTGCACATCGACCAGGGGCTCTCGCTCGACGCCGTCGTCGACGCGGTGCTGGCCGGGTTCGCCGACGGGGAGAAGGCGGCGGGCAGCGCCGGCCGCCCCATCGTCGTGCGGTGCCTGGTGACCGCGATGCGGCACGCCGCGCGGTCGCGGGAGATCGCCGAGCTCGCCGTCCGGTTCCGCGACAAGGGCGTGGTGGGCTTCGACATCGCGGGCGCCGAGGCCGGTTATCCGCCCACCCGCCACCTCGACGCCTTCGAGTACATGCGAGGTAACAACGCGCGCTTCACGATTCACGCCGGGGAGGCGTTCGGCCTGCCATCGATCCACGAGGCCATCGCGTTCTGCGGGGCCGACCGGCTGGGCCACGGCGTGCGGATCGTCGACGACATCACCGAGGGGCCCGACGGCACCGTGCAGCTGGGCCGGTTGGCATCCCTGTTGCGGGACAAGCGGATTCCGCTCGAGATGTGCCCGAGCAGCAACGTGCAGACCGGCGCGGCGGCAAGCATCGCCGAGCATCCGTTCGACCGCCTGGCCCGGCTGCGCTTTCGCGTCACCGTGAACACCGACAACCGGCTGATGAGCGACACCACGATGAGCCAGGAGATGCTGCGGCTGGTGGAGGCGTTCGGCTACGGCTGGAGTGACCTCGAACGGTTCACCATCAACGCGATGAAGTCGGCGTTCATCCCGTTCGACGAACGCCTGGCGATCATCGACGAAGTGATCAAGCCGCGCTACGCGGTACTCATCGGCTAGCCAGCACCTCGCGCAGCCGGTCGGCGAAGGCACCGGGAGCGCCGATGAAGCCCCCGTGATCGCCGGGGAACTCGACCGGCGCGACCCCAAGCAGCTCACCCAGCGCGGTGGACGTGCCGTGCGTGAGCAGGTGACCTGACTGTTCCCCGATGCCGACGACCACCCGGGTGCTGCTCTGCACCAGGGCCGTGACGTCGGGCCGGTAACGGGTGGTGGCGCGCAACTCGTGGTCGAAGAAGCGCGTCATGTCGGCCAGCTGCTTGGCCTGTTCCTCCGCGCTGGGCTCGGGACCGGGCGGCGGGGCCATCGCGTGGGTCGGTCATGTCGAAGCCCGCGTGGGACATGAACTTCGCCCACGCGGCGCCCGGTCCATCGCGATGGAACGTCTCGATGATGTCGTCGGTGGCGGCGCGGTGCTGCTCGGGATTCGGCAGCAGGTCCAGCAGCGGTGGCTCGTGCGCGACGAGCGTGCGCACCCGGCCCGGGTGACGGCAGACCAGCGCCAGGCCGGTGACCGCGCCGCCGCTGGAGCCGAACACGTCGGCCGAGTCGGCGCCCAGGTCGTCGAGGATCGCGGCGACGTCGTCGGCGCGCAGGTCGGGCGTGGAATCCTGGGTCGGGTCGTCGATCGTGCTGCCGGCAAGCCCGCGCGGGTCGAAGGTGACGACGGTGTGATCACCGGCCAGTGCGTGCGCCAGCGGCGCGAAGTCCGCCGACGCCATCGGTGAGCCGACGAGAAACACCACGGGGCCGGCGCCTCGAACCTCGTAGCGAAGGCGTGCGCCCGGGACGTCGACGGAGTGGGTCTGCAGACGCGTTTCCATGGTCATGTGAGTTCAGACCATCGCCGCCGTGAGAAGTCATCGCGTCGTATCGTGGCGTCGTGATCACCGGCAGTCACGTCATCGTCTACAGCCGAGACGCCGAGGCCGACCGGGCCTTCTTCCGCGACGTCCTGAAGTACCCACACGTCGACGCAGGCAGTGGCTGGCTGATCTTCAAGCTTCCGCCCGCGGAGGTCGCCGTGCACCCCGCCGAAGGGCAGCCGTCACACGAGCTGTATCTGATGTGCGACGACGTCACCGCTACCGTCGCCGACCTGGCGGCTCACGGTGTCGCGTGCTCCGAGGTCACGGATCAGGGCTGGGGACTGCTGACCCATCTGCGGCTTCCCGGCGGCGGCGAAGTGGGCCTGTACGAGCCGCGGCATCCGCGCGCGACGGAGTTGTAGGGCCTACTCGGTACGGAGCCGCGACTCCACGAAGTTGGCCAGCGCGTCGAACTGCGCGGCGGCCTTGGCATACGGCGCAGGAGGCTTGGCGACCGTGCCCGGATCGAGTACGTGCGCGACGAACCTGCCGAGCGGCTGGTCGGGGTCCAGTGCCTCGTCGACCGTGGTGTCCTCGGCGTAGTCGCTGACGTCCCGCAGGAGTTCGACCGCCAATTCGAGCTGCTCGCCGTCGACGGCGTCCGGCCCGTCGGCGATGTCGTCGGACAGTTCACTCAGCACGTAGACGTTGTCCTCGGTGACCTTGATTCGCAGCGAGCCATCGGTGGCGGCCGTGCGGATGTCGTCGAAGGTCGACAGGTCCGACAGGTCGCTCTCGTGCTCGTCGGCCAGGTACCGCGCGAGCGCGCGCTCGGAGCCGAACACGCTGATGCGGCCGTTGCGGCCCAGGAAGATCGGCTGATCGTCGAGGTAGCACCGCAGCGTGTAGTACGTGCCGCCACTGGTCATGATGCGGACCGGGTCGATGCCCACCTGGCCCCAGAAGTCTTCGTGGCTGCCGAGCACCTGGCTCTTGGCCACGGCGGCGAGCGCAGCGACCTCCTCGTCGGTGTCCACCTCGTCCTCGATCACGACCTCGTCCTCGGGGGCGGCGTCCTCGATCTCCGGCTCGGGCGCGGGCTCGGCGAGTTCGTCGGCCGCCTTCTGCGACGCGCCTGCGTCGACGTCGGGGGTGGCGATGATGGCGTCGATGGCGTCGATCGACGCCGTCCCAGCTGCGTCCGATGACGGCCTCGATCTCGCTCCAGCGCTTGCGGCCGGCGCGGCCGTCGAAGGCCTCGACGCCGCCGCCCACCGACCCGAGGATGGGGTGGCCGTTGAAGAACTTGGAGACCGCCATCAGGTCGCACACGGAACCGATCGCCTGGACGATGGTCAAGCTGCCCAGCAGCGACCGCACCGACTCCTCGGTGGGCTTCTCGGCGACGACGTCGGGCACCCCGATCAGGTCGTGGCGCTGGTCCTCGGACGGATCGCAGAGGTGCGCCGACCCTGCGGTCAGCGCGGCCCAGCCGGGGTGATCGGCCAGGTCGTTGTCCTTGTTGGTGCGGATGAACGCCACCAGGTCGGCCACCGATTCGAAGGCGTAGAGGTCCTCGTCCTTGCCGAGGAACGCCTGCCACTCGTCCTCTCGTCACGCCACGACGGTGCCCACAGGGTGTACAGATCGCCCTTGGTCAGACCGAGCCGGACGGGCACGATTTCAGCTGCCATGCGGCACAGCCTAACGACGCCAGCCTGGCGAGTCCGAGGGTGGTTGGCGATGGGAATCGTCGGTCGGCGCGGTCACGTGCGGGACGATGGCTCCATGCGCGCCGCGGTGTTCGAGGAATTCGGTGGTTCGGTGGACGTCGGCACGGTCGCCGATCCGGTGCCATCGTCGGGCGGCGTGGTCGTCGAGGTGCACGCCACCGGTCTCTGTCGCAGTGACTGGCATGCGTGGGTGGGCCACGACGACGGGGTAGCGCTGCCGCACGTCCCCGGCCACGAACTGGTCGGCGTCATCGTCGCGGTGGGAAGCGACGTGCGACGCTGGAAGGTCGGCGACCGGGTGACCACACCGTTCGTGTGCGGCTGCGGTCGGTGCCAGTGGTGCCGGGACGGTCAGGCACAGGTCTGCCCCGACCAGACCCAGCCCGGTTTCACCCACTGGGGTTCCTTCGCCGAGTACGTGGCGCTGCACGCCGCCGACACCAATCTGGTCGCGGTGGCCGACGTCGTCTCCGATGCCGCGGCGGCGGGGCTGGGCTGTCGGTTCGCCACCGCCTACCGTGCGCTGCACGCGCGGGCCGGGGTCAGGCCCGGTGAGTGGGTGACGGTGATCGGGGTTGGCGGTGTGGGGCTCAGCGCGGTACAGGTCGCCGTTGCCGCAGGGGCCAGGGTGGTCGCCGTCGACCGCACGCCTGCGGCGCTGAGCCCTGGCGCGGTCGCTTGGCGCCGAGCACACGGTGCTCGCCGATGGGCGAGATGTCGCCGCGCAGCGTGCACGAGCTCACCGACGGCGGCAGCCACGTCGCGGTCGACGCGGTCGGTGCTCCGGCCACCTGTGCGGACGCCATCCACAGTCTGCGGCGGCGCGGACGCCACGTGCAGGTCGGGCTGCTGCCAAGCGTCGACGGGCACCCCGCGGTGCCGATGGACCGCGTGATCGCCTGGGAACTGGACGTTCTCGGCAGTCACGGCATGGCCAGCGTGGACTATCCCGACATGCTGGCACTGGTCGAAGCCGGCACCTTGCGCCCGCAGGCGCTGGTCGAGCGCGTCGTCGGGCTGGCCGAAGGCGCACGCCTCCTCCCGACGGTCGACACGGCCTCTCCCGTCGGCGTCACCCTCATCGACCCGCGGCTGCCCTAACCGTCGGCGGGTTCCAAGATTTATTTGAGAATCCTCCAAGCGGGTTCCCGGAGTCTCGTCGGGTGACCACCGCGGAACTCGCCATGCCGGACGTCGGCACCGTCGTGGACCCGGGTATCGCGCCGCGGCTGCCGTTCCCGCGCCGAATCCTCAAGCACCCGCGCCTCATGCACTACAACCGGCTCGTCGTGCTGGCGATGACGGTCAACCTCGGATGGGCGGTGTACGGCGTCACATGCGCGCTGGTGGACGGTCGACGGCGCCGACCTGGACGCCCTCGCGCTCGTCGCGCAGACGAATCTCGCTGCCGCCGTGATGTTTCGGCAGCAGTACGTCCTCAACGCGTTGGCATGGTTGGTGACCCGGCCGCCGACGTCCTGGCCGCTGCGGGTGCGGTGGGCGCTCGGCAAGTACTACCACTTCGGCGGGCTGCACGTCGGCACCGCGGTGGCCGGAACGCTCTGGTACCTGGTTCTCGTCGTGTCGATGATCCGCGACGCCGTCGCAGGTGTCGGCGAGGCGTCCTCGGCCCAGATGCTCCTGGGGCTGACCATCGCCACGACGTTCACGGTCATGGTGGTGATGGCACTGCCTCGGCTGCGCGCCAAGGAGCACGATCGTTTCGAGGTGACCCATCGGTTCTGCGGCTGGGCGGCGCTCGCGTTGGTGTGGGGCAACACCATGCTGTTCGTCGACGGTGACCCGCTCACGACGCCGGCCTTCTGGCTGGTCGTGCTGAGCGTGCTGCATGGCCGTCTGGCCGTGGCTGCTTTTGCGCCGCGTCCCGGTCGACCTGCGAGCGCCCGTCGTCGCATGCGGTGATCCTGCGGCTCGATCACGGCGTGGTCCCCGCCGTCGGCACCACCCGGCCGATCAGCCGTCGGCCGTTCGTGGGGTGGCACCACTTCGCCAACGTGCCCGCCGCGCCGGGCGCAGAGCGGATACCGCATGTTGGTCTCCCGCGCCGGTGACTGGACCTCCGACGCTCATCGACGAGCCGCCGACGCACGTGTGGGTGCGTGGCATCCCGACCGTGGGCGTGGCCAACGTCCGCAAGCTGTTCACGAAGGTCGTCATCGTGGCGACCGGCAGCGGCATCGGGCCCGTGCTGGGCCACCTACTCGACACATCCGTTCCGGCTCGGCTGGTCTGGGTGACGAAGAACCCGCGCCGTACGTACGGCGACGCGTTCGTCGACGAGATCCTGACCGCGCAGCCCGACGCGTCGATCTGGGATACCGGTGCGCGTCCCAAGCCCGACGTCCTCAAGTTGGCCTACGACGCGTACGTCGAATCCGGTGCCGAAGCGGTCATCTGCGTCGCCAACCGCACCGTCACCTGGCAGGTGGTGCACGGCCTGGAGCGCTGCGGCATACCGGCGTTCGGCCCGATCTGGGATTCGTGATCCGCGTGGGTTTCGACGGTAACGTCTGCATCGCTTGGGTACTTGGGCGACACTGCCTTCGTACCCGAGGTGATCAGGGGGTTGGCCGTGGAGTCGCGCGTCGGCAAGGCGTTCGGCAAGTACAACGTCATCAGTCTGCTCGGCAAGGGCGGGATGGGTGAGGTGTACGAGGCCTACGACACCGACAAGAACCGAACCGTCGCGCTGAAGATCCTGGCCGATGCGCATTTCGAACGACCCGACGTTTCGGGAACGGTTTCAACGTGAGTCGCAAGCGGCGGCAGCCCTGCAGGAACCACATGTCATCCCCATCCACGATTGGGGTGAGATCGACGGCAGGCTCTACATCGACATGCGTTTGGTGCAAGGGCAGACGCTCGACGAACTGATCGCGAAGGGTCCGCTGGAACCGTCACGCGCGGTGGCGATCGTCGGTCAGATAGGCGCTGCACTGGATGCGGCACACGCCGCGGGGCTGATGCATCGCGATGTCAAGCCGCACAACATCATCGTCACCGAAGCTGGTTTCGCCTACCTGGTCGACTTCGGTATCGCCGAAACGAGGGGCGACAGGCGCCTGACGAACGCAGGCACCCCGATCGGCACCCTCGATTACATGGCGCCCGAACGGTTCACCGATCAGAGGGCCACCCCTGCGGTCGACGTGTACGCGCTTGCCTGCGTGCTGTACGAATCCCTCACGGGCGACAGACCATTCGCTCGCGACAGTCTGCAGAATCCGGTCGCAGCCCACCTCGCGTCGCCGCCTCCGCGGCCAAGCGTCACCAATCCGCGTGTCCCGGCCGCGTTCGACGCCGTGATCGCCCGGGGCATGGCGAAGGATCCCGACGACCGGTACGGGACCGCCAGCGGCTTGGTGCGCGCGGCGCAGCGGGCGATCGACGGTGACAGGTCCACGCTCGTCATGCCGCCCGTGACTCCCACGGAGGTACCCGTCACCCGAACTGCTGGCCGGCGACGGCACGTCTGGCTGCTGCCGACCGTCATCGCCGTCGCAACGGCGCTGCTTCTGGGCGGCGTCGGCGTCGTCATTGGCCTGCTCACCAAGCAAGAAACGCGGACCCAGCCTTCGCAGGTGCCAGGACCCGACCAGACCGGCGAGCCCGAGCCGCTGTTTCGCGGCTTCGTGTTGCAAGAACCCAGCCTCGAGGTGCGGGCCGAGCCCGTGCTGTCCGCCGCAATCACCGGGTACCTGCCGCACGAGTCGGAGGTCTTCATCGTGTGCACGACGATCAGCGAGGCGGTCACGGGGCCTGGCGTCGCCGGGGCGCCGCCGATCTCAACCCCGGTATGGGACAAGGTCCGAACCTCCGTGGACGGCACGGACATCGGTTTCGTACCCGACGCCTGGGTGAAGACGGGCACGGCGGAGCCGCAGGCGCGTGCCTGCTAGCAGGGTGAGCTTCGGCGTGCTGGGCTCGCTGGAGATGACCGTCGACGGGGCGCGGGTGTCGTTGGGTTCCAGGAAACAGCGTGCGGTGCTGGCCATGCTGCTGATCAATCGCAATTCCGTGGTGGGCAGTGACGCCCTGATCCACGCGGTGTGGGAGCAACGGGTCGGGCAGGAGGCGCGCGGGAGCTTGCACACCTATGTCTCCAACCTTCGGCGGATGCTGAACGACGCCGGCCTCGATGGCCGCTCGGTCCTGGCCGCAGCCCCAACGGGATATCGGCTCAGCGTGCCCGACGAGGATTGCGACATAGGCCGATTCGTCGCCGAGAAGACCGCGGGGATACGCGTCGGGGCTGGCCGGCCAGTTCGAGTTGGCCAGCCGCCACCTGTCGGCCGCGCTGGCCGAATGGCGCGGACGAGTACTCGAGGACCTCGGTGAATTCGAGTTCGTCGCCCCGTTCGCTGCCGCGCTCGTCGACGAAGAAGTCACCGCGCACATCGCCCGCGCGGAAGCCGAGATTACCTGTGGCCGAGCCAATGCCGTGATCGGCGCGCTCGAGAGCCTGACCGCCGAGCATCCCTATCGCGAGCCGCTGTGGGCGCAATTGATGACCGCCTACTACGTCGCCGAACGGCAATCCGATGCCCTCGACGTCTACCGCCGCTTGAAGACCGCCCTGGCCGATGACCTGGGTATCGAGCCGGGACCGGCGATCCGGGCCCTGCACGAACGGGTCCTCCGTCAAGAGGTATTGGACGTACGGCGATCCGCGCTCACCGCGGCCTCCGTCGCCGCCAACACGCTCGATCGGCGGACCACGACGACCGGACGGTCCACCGTGGCGCGGCTTCGTGCACCGTCGGGGGACGTCCATCCGTTGATCGGGGCGGCCACTCGGATCGGCAGGCTGGCCGACAACGACGTCGTGCTCGACGACGCCGAAGTGAGCCGCCACCACGCCGTGGTCAGCGACACGGGCACGACCTTCGTCATCACCGATCTACGCTCTGCCAACGGCGTTTACGTCCAAGGGCGTCGCATCCGGGGCAGCGTCGCGCTCGCCGACGGTGACTGGGTCCGCATCGGTCATCTCGAGTTCGTGTTCGAGGTCGAGCCACCAGACTGACGTCGGCCTCACGCCGTTGGCCGCCAGAACCCCTGGAATCCCTCCCCGGCGTTGGTGGTGCGGATGGGGGAGAGCTTCACCGGGTCACCCGCCTCGATCATCAGCCCGTCGCCGACGACCATCGCGACGTGGCCGTCCCACACGGCCAGATCACCAGGGCGCACCGATCCGCGGCCGACCGCAGCCCCGACGTCCTGTTCCTGAGCCAACCGCGGAAGGTCAAGGCCCGCTTCGCCATACGCCCACTGCGTGAGGCCGCTGCAGTCCAGACCGACACCGGGGCGTGGTGCCACCCCAGACGTACGGGACGCCGAGTTGGGTCAAGGCGTGCCGAACTGCGCTGGCAGCAACCGCGTTGGGCGCCGTCGCGGTGCTGCCGTCGGGCAGCGTCACCTCCTCGCCGCTGCCGAACACGCCGGGGTCGGCCGACGGCCTGGCAGCACCACCGTCGCCCCGGTCGAAGTCGGTCGCCCCGAGCCCCGAGGAGCCTAGGCCCGACGACCCGAGTACGGAGTTGCCGAGACCCGGGCCCTGGCCCGATGCTCCGGAACCCGACCCCCCCGACCAGTTCGGCACCGCGGCGGCGGGGACGGTCACCGCGGGCGGAACCAAAGGCGTCGAAGGCGGACCCGCGGCCACCTCGACGGCTTGAGCGTCCAACTCCGCCCGTAGCTCGTCGACCACCGCAATCGCCTCGTCGAGCGCCCGGCGGGCCTCTTCGATGAGCCGGGCCGCGACGCCGGGCGACTCGAGGTCGCCCTCCAACGCCTCGGCGCGGGCCTCGAACTCCTCGACGATGGCGCGGAGCCGCTGCCGGGCCCGGGCCACCGCATCGGCCGCCCGCGCCGTCGTCGCACCCATGTGGTCGGCGCGCAGTGCCAAGGCGTCGACGGCCGCGACCGTCGCGTGCGAGAACTCGGCCGCGGCGTCGGCGCCCGCGCCCGTCCACTGGGCGCCGGCCCGATCCCACGCCCGTCGGCCTGCGGCGGACACGTCGGCCAGCGCGTCGCGCACTCCCGCGAATGACGACGGCCGGGTCGCCATCCGTGGACCCGGACCAGCCCGGTCCGACCAGCGCCTGCAGTTCCCGGATGGGCGCGGACAGCACCGAGACGAGCGAACTGGGCACCGTCACGCCCCGACCGTGGTGATCGACCGTCCGGCGCGGCCGTCGGCGGCGTCGTACGCGAGGGCCGCGGCTGCGGCGGTGTGGTCGGCGACGGTCATGCGCTCACCCAGTCGTGCGACGGCGGCCGACTCGCGGGCGACCGCCTCGGCCAGCGCCGCGACGAATCGCGCGCCGATGGGACCGAACGCCTCCGCGCATGACGGCCCCACCGCCGACCTCAGCGTGGCCGCGACGGCGTCGAGGTCTGCGGCGTGACTCGAGTGGGCGGCGGCGAGGGCGCGAATCGCGGCGATGTCGGCGAGCACGACGGTATGACGCCGGTGAAGGCGTCCCGGTTCCATTAGGGTTCGAGCCCATGGACGTCCGCGTTGTCGATCACCCTCTGGCCGCGGCGCGGCTGACCACCCTGCGCGACGAGCGCACCGACAACGCGGCGTTCCGGGCCGCGCTGTGCGATCTGACGCTGATGCTCGTCTACGAGGCCACCCGCGACGCCGCCACCGCACCCGTGCCGATCCGCACCCCCATGGCCGACACCGTCGGATCGCGGCTCGCCAACCCGCCGCTATTGGTGCCGGTGCTGCGTGCCGGCCTCGGCATGGTCGACCGGGCGCACGTGCTGATCCCCGAGGCCAAGGTCGGGTTCGTCGGCGTGGCCCGCGACGAGGAAACCCACCAGCCCACACCGTATTTGGAATCCCTGCCGGACGATCTGAGCACGCAACCGGTGATGGTGCTCGATCCGATGCTGGCTACCGGCGGCTCGATGGCGCACACCATCGGGCTGCTGCAGACCCGCGGCGCCGTCGACATCACCGCGGTCTGCGTGGTGTGCGCGCCCGAAGGCATTGCGGCACTGGAAGAAGCGGCCCCCGATCTACGGCTCTACACCGCGGCGATCGACGACGGGCTCAACGACATCGCCTACATCGTGCCGGGCCTCGGCGACGCCGGCGACCGTCAGTTCGGCCCGCGCTGAAGCAGCCCGACGACGTCGGCGCGTACCTCGTCGATCCGAGTGCGCGCCGCGGCACGCGCGGCTTCGACGTCGTCGTCGGGCGGGAGGCGAATCTCCAAGTACGCCTTGACCTTCGGCTCGGTTCCCGACGGCCGGATCGCGACCCGCACCGCTCCGCCCTCGTAGATCAGCGCGTCGGTGCGCTGTTGGCCCCTGCGGTCCAGCAGGTCGGTGACCTCGACGTCTTCGCCGCCGAGCCGGGACGGCGGCGCGGCCCGCAGCGCGGCCATCACCGTGGCGTCGGCGGGCACCGACACGGCGGCCGTGGCGTGCACGCCGTATGTGCGGGCCAGGTCGTCGAGCACATCGAGCAGCGTGCGGCCGTCGCCGCGCAGGGCCGCGACGAGGTCGCACACCAGTAGTGCCGCGGTGATGCCGTCCTTGTCGCGCACGGCCGCGGGATCGACGCAGTGCCCGATCGCCTCCTCGTAGGCGTAGATCAGCGTGGTGCCGGGCAAGCCGACGTCCGCGCGGGCCAGCCACTTGAACCCGGTGAGCGTCTCGACGTGCTGGGCGCCGTGACTCGCCGCGATCGCCGCCAACATCCGCGACGACACCACGGTGCTGGCCACCACGCTGGCCGCCACGACCTCACCGCGATCGGTCTGGGACAGCAGGTAATCGCCTAGCAGCCAACCCGTTTCATCGCCCGACAGCATTCGCCAACCGGTTGGCGTCCGCACACCCACCGCGCATCGGTCGGCGTCGGGGTCGAGGGCGATCGCGACGTCCGCGTCGACCTCGGCGGCCAGAGCGAGCAGCAGGTCGGTGGCTCCTGGCTCCTCCGGGTTGGGAAACGCCACGGTGGGGAAGTCGGGGTCGGGTGCGAATTGCTCCTCGACGGGGTGCACGTCGGTGATGCCGGCATCGCGCAGGACGCGCACCGCGACCTCGCCGCCGACGCCGTGCATCGGCGTGAGCGCCACCCGAACGTCGCCCGTCGTCCGTCGCACCATCGCGGCCCGCCGCATGTAGTCGTGGATGACGTCGGTGTCCGCCGGCGTCACCTCGCAGCGGGCGATATCCGTGGGGGCGGTCGCCATGGCCGACTCGATGTCGCGGTCGGTCGGCGACACGATCTGCATCCCGCCGTCCAGGTACACCTTGTAGCCGTTGTCCGTCGGCGGGTTGTGCGACGCCGTGATCTGTACGCCCGCGGCGGCGCGCATCCGTCGCGCGGTGAACGCCACCACGGGCGTCGGCGCCGGGTCGGGCAGCAGGACGACGGAGAAGCCTTCGGCAGCAAGCACTTCGGCGGCGGCCAGCGCGAACTCGTCGGAGTGGTGACGGGCGTCGCGGCCGACCACCACCGTCGAACCTCCCAGGCAGCGATCCTTGAGCACCTTGGCCAGCGCCCAGGAGGCCCGCGACACCGTCTCGACGTTCATCCCGGCGGGCCCGTCGCGCATCGGGCCCCGTAGCCCCGCCGTGCCGAACGTCAGGGGCGCTTCCGTCATGGGTTCATTGTGCGGGTGTCGGCATCGGCGAGCTTTCGCAGCACCGGGGCGACGATCATCAGCAGGTCGAACTCGAGCTCCGTCAACGTCTCGCGCATCGCGGCGTCCAGCCAGGCGTCCCGGACGGCGCGGTCGGCGTCCAGCAGCGCCGACCCGTCGGCCGTGACCTCGATCAGTTGCCTGCGCCGGTCGTCGGGATCGGGTCGCCGGGATACCAGGTTGCGGGATTCCAACTCGTTGATGCTGTCGGTGAGCGACTGCACGCGCACGTGCAGCCTGCTTGCCAATTCGGCGGGCGTCGTCACGCGGCTGCGACTCACCTCGCCGAGCACCTCCAACTGGCTCAGCGTCAGTCCCGTATCCGGGCGATGGCGGCGCATTTGCCGGGCGAGGGCCATCATGGATTCACGCAGCTCGGTGGCCCGGGCGCTGTCGACGTTCACACGCATTACCAAGTTATACCTTGGTATTCCTGTGATGGACATCAGTTTGAGATCTTGAATTGGCAAGGGCATACTTGTCTTCATGCTGCGATGGGCACTGCTGGTGGGGATCACGGTCGCCGTCACGGTGCCGCTCACTATCGTCGGCGTGCCGTCCGCCGCCCTGTTCGCGGCACTGATCGTCGGCATCGCCCTTGCCCTGTGCTCGTACGCCCCGACCAAGATCCCGCGCAAGGCCGGCATCGCCGCGCAGGGCGCGCTGGGCGTCTACATCGGCACGATGGTGCACCGCGACGCGCTGTCGGCGCTGGGCTCCGACTGGCCCATCGTGCTCGGGGTCGCCGTCGCCACGCTGGTCCTGAGCATCGTCGCCGGTGCGCTACTCGGCTTGCACCGCGACGTCACCCCACTGACGGGAGCGCTCGCGTTAGTCGCGGGCGGTGCCTCCGGTCTGGTCGCCATTGCGCGCGAGCTCGGCGGGGACGACCGCGTGGTGGCCGTCGTGCAATACCTACGCGTCGGCCTGATCACTGCGTCGATGCCCGTCGTCGTCGCCCTCGTCTACCGCCCCGAGATGGTCGGACTCTCAGCCCCGCCCGTCGAATCCGGCGCGGCGCCTTGGTATCTCAGCGTCGGGATGCTCGTCGTCATCGTGCTCGTCGGCGTGGGGGCAGGGCGGCTCGTCCGGCTGCCGGGCGCCGGCCTGTTGGGCCCGATGGCGGTGACGATCGCGCTCGAGCTCACCGGGACGTCGTTCGGGCTCTCGGTGCCGCAGGTGCTGGTGCAGGTCGGTTACGCCGTGATCGGTTGGCAGGCCGGTGTCGCGTTCACCCGGCAGTCCATCCGCGCGGTCGGACGCGCCCTGCCCGCCGCACTGGCACTGATCGTGTTCCTCAACGTCGCCTGCGCGGGCCTGGGCGTTCTGCTGGCCCACGTGACCGGGATCAGCCCGCTCGAGGGGTACCTGTCCACCAGTCCCGGCGGCGTCTACGCGGTGCTGGCCACAGCCGTCGAGACCGGTTCCAACGTCGCGTTCATCATCGCCGCGCAGGTGATGCGGGTGCTGCTCATGCTGTTCGCCGCGCCGCTGATGGCCCGCGGCCTCGTCGCACTCACCAAACGGATCGGCTACAAGCGGGCCAGCACGTCGGCCAGCAAGGAACCCATCCGCGTCGCCGACTGACGCCCCGCCTCGAGCACCTCGGCATGGCTCAGCGGTTGTCCCGTCATTCCCGCGGCGAGGTTCGTGACCAGCGAGATCCCCAGTACGTCGGCTCCCGCGGCCCGCGCAGCGATCGTCTCGTGCACGGTGGACATCCCCACCAGATCGGCGCCAAGCGTGCGCAGCATCCGGATCTCGGCGGGCGTTTCGTAGTGCGGCCCCGGCAGTCCGGCGTAGACGCCCTCGGCCAGCGTCGGATCGACGTCACGGGCCAAGGCTCGCAAGCGCGGGGAGTAGGCGTCGACGAGGTCGACGAACTCGGCGCCGACCAGTGGTGAGCGCGCGGTCAGGTTGAGGTGATCGCTGATCAGTACGGGCTGGCCCACCCCGTACTCGTCCCGCAAGCCGCCCGCCGCGTTGGTCAGCACGACGGTGCGCGCGCCCGCAGCGCAGGCGGCACGTACGGGGTGCACGACGTGGCGCAGGTCGTGGCCCTCGTAGGCGTGGATGCGGCCGAGCAGAACCAGCACGCGCGCGTCGCCGACCCGCAGCGACAACACCTGGCCGCCATGGCCCGCCGCGGTCGGTGGGGTGAACCCGGGGATGTCGGCCATGGGCACCACGGCCAGCGGTTCGCCGAGTCGGTCGACGGCAGGTGCCCACCCCGATCCGAGGACCACGGCGACGTCGTGCTCGTCGATACCGGTGCGCTCGCGGATGGCCGCTGCCGCCTCCTGCGCCACCGCAGCTGGGCTCGTCACAGTGGGCGAGCTTATCTGTCGCGATGCGCTTCGCCGCGCGGTGAGATACTTCTCCGATGCCCACCGCCATCGCGTCGACGACCGTCGAGGACGCAGTTCAGCGACGTCGTGGTGATCTGATCGAGTTGTCGCACTCGATTCACGCCGAGCCCGAGCTGGCGTTCGCCGAACATCGCAGCTGCGCCAAGGCGCAGGCCCTGGTCGCCGAGCGCGGGTTCGAGATCACCGCCGCACCCGGAGGGTTGGACACGGCGTTTCGCGCCGACTTCGGCAGCGGCTCGCTGGTCGTCGGGATCTGCGCCGAGTACGACGCGTTGCCGGAGATCGGCCATGCCTGTGGCCACAACATCATCGCGGCATCCGCGGTCGGGACGGCGTTGGCGTTGGCCGAGGTGGCCGACGAGCTCGACCTGACCGTCGTCCTGCTCGGCACGCCCGCCGAGGAGGCAGGCGGCGGCAAGGTGTTGATGCTTCAGGCAGGCACGTTCGACGACATCGCCGCGACGGTCATGCTCCACCCGGGGCCGCTCGACATCGCCCGTGCACGTTCGCTGGCGTTGTCGCAGGTCGCGGTCGGCTACGTCGGCCGAGAGGCGCACGCCGCCGTCGCTCCGTACCTGGGTCTGAATGCCGCCGATGCGATCACCGTCGCTCAGGTGTCGATCGGATTGTTGCGCCAGCAATTGGCGCCCGGGCAGATGGTGCACGGCATCGTCACCGACGGGGGACAGGCCACCAACGTCATCCCTGGACACGCCGAGATGCACTACACGATGCGTGCCAACGACGGCGGATCGCTGCGCGAGCTGGAGGGCAGGATGTCGGACTGCTTCCTGGCAGGCGCCGTGGCCACCGGCTGCGACTACGAGGTCTCCGAAACAGAGCCGTCGTATCTGGAGCTGGCGCCCGATCAATGGCTGGCCGACGTGTTCCGCGCCGAGATGGTCCGTCTGGGCCGGACGCCGGTCGCCGTCGAGGTCGAGGCGGTGCTGCCGTTGGGCAGCACCGACATGGGCAACGTCACGCAGGCGATGCCGGGCATCCATCCGATCGTCGGCATCGACGCCGGTGGCGCCTCGATCCACCAGCCGGCCTTTGCCGCGGCCGCCGCCGGGCCGAGTGCCGATCAGGCCGTGGTCGAGGGGGCCGTGATGCTGGCGCGCACGGTCGTCGCCCTCGCCGAGACGCCCACCGAGCGCGACCGGGTGTTGCAACGTCAGGCGGCGCGATGACGATTCGCGAGTACACCGACGCGTGGCTGGACGGTCACCACGACGACCTGGTGGGGTGGCGGCGCCACATCCACACCCACCCCGAGCTCGGCCGCCAGGAGTTCGCGACGACGCAGTTCGTCGCCTCGCACCTGGCCGACGCGGGCCTGAACCCGAAGGTGCTGCCCGGCGGTACCGGGCTGACCTGCGATTTCGGCCCGGAGTCGGGCCCTCGGGTGGCACTGCGCGCCGACATGGATGCGCTGCCGATGGCGGAGCGGACCGGCGCGCCGTACACGTCGGTGGTGCCGGGCGTCGCGCACGCCTGCGGCCACGATGGGCACACCGCGGTGCTGTTGGGGGCGGCGCTGGCGCTGGCCTCGGTGCCCGAGCTGCCGGTGGGCGTGCGACTGGTCTTCCAGCCTGCCGAGGAGTTGATGCCAGGTGGCGCCATCGACGCCATCGCGGCGGGCGCGCTCAACGGGGTGTCACGCATCTTTGCGCTGCACTGCGATCCGCGGCTGGAGGTCGGCAGGGTCGCGGTGACGGCGGGCCCGATCACCTCGGCGGCCGATCAGGTCGAGATCACGCTGCACTCCCCGGGCGGGCACACGTCGCGACCGCACCTCACCGGTGACCTCGTCTACGCGTTGGGCACGCTGATCACCGCCGTGCCTGGTGTGCTGTCGCGGCGCGTCGACCCGCGCGACAGCACCGTCATGGTGTGGGGCGCGGTGAACGCAGGCGTGGCCGCGAACGCGATTCCGCAGTCCGGCACGCTGGCAGGCACCATCCGCACCGCCAGCCGCGAGGCCTGGGTCGCGATGGAACTGCTTGTCCGCGAGATCGTTTCGTCGTTGTTGGCGCCGTTGAACGTCGAGTACAGCGTGCAGTATCGCCGCGGCGTGCCGCCGGTGGTCAACGAGCAGGTGTCGACGCGCATCCTTACCCACGCCATCGAGGCCGTCGGGCCCGATGCGCTGACCGACACCCGGCAGTCCGGCGGCGGTGAGGACTTCTCCTGGTATCTCGAGGAGGTGCCCGGTGCGATGGCGCGCCTCGGCGTCTGGTCGGGCCGCGGCCCGCAGTTGGATCTGCACCAGCCCACGTTCGACCTCGACGAGCGGGCACTCTCGGTGGGTGTGCGGGTGATGACGAACATCGTGGAGCAGTCGGCACTTCTCTAGCCCCCTTTGGCGCGAGCGTGCGTGTCTGCTGCACGACACGCCCTAAAACACCAGCATTTAGCGCACCTTCGCGCCGGAGCGGCTGTGCACAGTTCGTGATTGATCCACAATTTCGGATCTGCATCTATCGAGCGACCACGTCGCAGCCCGACGATCGCCGACATGAACATCGAGCTCGAGCGCATCCTGGACCGTCAAGGGGGCGTCGCCACCAGCGGCCAAGTCCTCGAATGCATCACGCGATACGCCTTCGACCGCATGCTGGAAATCGGCAGCCTTGAACGGCTCTGGCAAGGCATCTACTGTCGCGGCGAGCCGACCGACGCCGTGCGGTTGCGTGGTGTCGACTTGTCTTGCGGCGCAACGGTTGCGGTTTGTCTGTCCACTGCAGCAGCGCTGTACGGGTTCGACACCGAGGACGATGTAGCGCTCCACGTCATCAATCCGCCGAGGTGCCAATTGCGGTCGGCCGAAGGGTTAGTGGTGCACCGTCGCGAGGGTGCACCGCTCACCGTCATCGACGGACGACCGGCGACGGTGCCATCGTGGACCGCCGTCGAGGTGGCCCGCAGCTTGCGCCGACCGCGGGCGCTCGCCACCTTGGACGCCGCGTTGCGCACCCGCACCTGCGAGCGCACTGACCTCTGGCGGGCTGCGTGTAAGTAGGCAGGCAGGCGCGGCATCGTCGCGGTCCGTGATCTCATTCCGCTGGCTGACCCCCGCGCGGAGTCTCCGATGGAGAGCGAGCTGCGCCTGATCATCCTCAATGCCGGACTACCTACTCCGACGTTGCAATACGAGGTCGTTGACGGCAACGGTGAACTGAGGCGATTGGATTTGGCGTGGCCGGAGTACCGATTGGCAGTCGAGTACGACGGCGTGCCGTGGCACAGCGGTGCCGACGCCCTACGCCGGGACCGGATCCGTCAGGTCGCACTACAGGACATCGATTGGTTGGCCATCCCCGTCTTGTTCGACGACGTCCGGTACCGGTCGGCCGACATCGTTGCCAGGATCGATCAGCAAATGAGTCGCCGTCGCGCGGCGTGAGCGTGCACGAAATGTCGGTGTATTGCGGCGTGTCGTGCAGCAGACACGCACGCTCGCGATAAGG
The DNA here is from genome assembly GCA_963849055.1 of uncultured Actinomycetota bacterium. Taxonomy (GTDB): domain Bacteria; phylum Actinomycetota; class Actinomycetes; order Mycobacteriales; family Mycobacteriaceae; genus Mycobacterium. Next base: position 856,450 of record CAWKFI010000002.1, on the reverse strand, counting down.
GGAGAGGAGGCTAGGTGCCTGGGCCGACGTTGCCGGCCGGGCGGGTACGCAGGTCGTGCACGTAATCCGCTGGCGCGCCGGCAATCTCGGCGGCCTCGGCCATGACGCCGAGGTAGCGCGCAGAGGGTATGCCGCCCTCCCATGCGTCGAGTACGTAGAGCCAGGCCAGCACCGGCTCCCTGCTGGTATCGGACGACACCGGGTACACCCGGCAGCGGATCTTCTTGTGGAAGCCGAGTTCGGAGCCCTCCCAGCGGTCCAGGTTCTCCTCGTCCTCCTTGGTCATGTCGTAGAGGACGACGAACACCTTCGAGTCTGGATCTTCGACCAGGGTGGCGAGCGCGCCCTCCCAGCTGAGGTCCTCGCCGCCGAACGTCAGCCGCCAGCCGTGCAGCCAGCCCGTACCGGCCATCGGGGAATGGGGTGCACGCTGAAGCATCTGCTCCGGATGCATGTTCGATCCGTAAGCGGCGTAGAGCGGCACGGGGGCAAGCCTAAGGCTTAGCCGGCCGGAACCGGGTACCGGGAGTGAAGCGACACGGCGGGCGGGAACGCAACGGCATGGGGTTGGATAGGACCCGTGGTTACCCGTATCGCGATCATCGGTGGCGGGCCTGCCGGGTATGAAGCCGCTTTGGTGGCGGCCGGCCGCGGCCCGGACGTCGCGCAGATCACCGTCATCGATTCCGACGGCATCGGTGGGGCGTGCGTGTTGTGGGACTGTGTCCCGTCCAAGACGTTCATCGCGTCGACCGGCGTGCGCACCGAGCTGCGCCGCGCCGACGGGCTGGGTTTCGACATCGCCGTCGAGGACGCCAAGATCTCGCTGCCGCAGATCCACAACCGGGTGAAGACGCTGGCCCGCTCGCAGTCCGCCGACATCGGTGCGCAACTGCTCAACCAGGGCGTCAGCGTGGTGCACGGCCGCGGTGAGCTGGTCGACGACACCCCGGGCATGGCGCATCACCGGGTCAAGGTCACCACGGTCGACGGCAAGGTCGGCGTGCTCAAGGCCGACGTCGTGCTGATCGCCACCGGCGCCAGCCCGCGCGTGCTGCCCAACGCCAAGCCCGACGGAGAGCGCATCCTGAACTGGCGCCAGCTCTACGACCTCACCGAGCTGCCCGAACACCTCGTCATCGTGGGATCGGGTGTGACCGGCGCGGAGTTCTGCAACGCCTACACCGAGCTCGGCGTGCAGGTCACGGTCGTGGCCAGCCGCGACCAGATCCTGCCCCACGAGGACAGCGACGCCGCCGCCGTACTCGAGGAAACGTTCGCCGAACGCGGCGTGAGGCTCGTCAAGAACGCCCGCGCCGAATCGGTCACCCGCACCGCTGACGGGGTCAAGGTGGCGATCGCCGACGGTCGCACCGTCGAGGGCAGCCATGCGCTCATGACCGTCGGCTCCGTGCCCAACACGGGCGGACTCGGCCTCGAGCGCGTCGGCATCGAGCTCGGAGCGGGCAACTACCTGACCGTGGACAGGGTGTCGCGCACCTCCGCGTCGGGCATCTACGCGGCAGGGGACTGCACCGGTCTGCTGCCGCTGGCGTCGGTGGCCGCCATGCAGGGCCGCATCGCGATGTATCACGCTCTCGGAGAAGGTGTTGCGCCGATCCGGCTGCGCACCGTCGCCGCCGCGGTGTTCACCCGGCCCGAGATCGCCGCCGTCGGAGTGCCGCAGACCGCCATCGACGACGGCACGGTGCCCGCCAGGACGATCATGCTGCCGCTGACCACCAACGCGCGCGCGAAGATGTCGCTGCTGCGCCGCGGCTTCGTCAAGATCTTCTGCCGACCCGCCACCGGGGTCGTGATCGGCGGCGTGGTGGTGGCGCCGATCGCGTCGGAACTGATCCTGCCGATCGCGCTGGCCGTGCAGAACCGGATCTCGGTGACCGACCTGGCCCAGACCCTGTCGGTGTATCCGTCGCTGTCCGGTTCGATCGTGGAGGCGGCCCGCCGGTTGATGGCGCACGACGATCTGGACTGACCCACGTAGGCTCTCAAGTGGCAATGCCTACCGACGAGTAACACGAGGAGCCCGGCGTGAGTGACCCGATCCCCGCTCCGGGTAACGGGCAGACCTTCCTGGGCCCGCAGCAGCGTGCGGCGGCCTGGGATCGCCTCGGCAGCGAGCAGTTCGACGTCGTCGTAATCGGCGGCGGTGTGGTCGGCGCCGGTGCGGCCCTGGACGCCGCGACGCGCGGGCTGAAGGTCGCACTCGTCGAGGCGCGCGACTTCGCCTCCGGGACGTCGAGCCGCAGCTCGAAGATGTTCCACGGCGGCCTGCGCTACCTCGAGCAGCTGGAGTTCGGGCTGGTGCGCGAGGCCCTGCACGAGCGCGAGCTGTCCCTGACGACGCTGGCCCCGCACCTGGTCAAGCCGCTGCCGTTCCTCTTCCCGCTGACCAAGCGCTGGTGGGAGCGGCCCTACGTGGCGGCGGGCATCTTCCTCTACGACCAGCTCGGCGGTGCCAAATCGGTTCCTGCGCAGAAGCACCTGTTCAAGGCGGGTGCGCTGCGCCTGGCACCCGGGCTCAAGCGCAGCTCGCTGATCGGCGGCATCCGCTATTACGACACCGTGGTCGACGACGCCCGTCACACGATGACCGTCGCGCGCACGGCAGCGCACTACGGTGCCGTGGTGCGGTCCTCGACGCAGGTGGTTTCGCTGCTGCGCGAAGGTGACCGAGTGGTCGGGGTGCGGGCGCGTGACTCGGAGAACGGTGAGGTCACCGACGTGCGCGGGCACGTCGTGGTCAACGCCACCGGGGTGTGGACCGACGAGATTCAGGCCTTGTCCAAGCAGCGCGGCCGGTTCCGCGTCCGCGCGTCCAAGGGCGTGCACATCGTCGTGCCCCGCGACCGCATCGTCAGCGAGGTGGCGATCATCCTGCGCACCGAGAAGTCGGTGCTCTTCGTCATCCCGTGGGGAACGCACTGGATCATCGGCACCACCGACACCGACTGGAACCTGGACCTGGCGCATCCGGCGGCCACCAAGGCCGACATCGACTACATCCTCGAGACGGTCAACACCGTGCTGGCCACGCCGTTGAGTCACGATGACATCGACGGCGTCTACGCGGGGCTGCGTCCGCTGCTGGCCGGGGAGAGCGACGAGACGTCCAAGCTGTCGCGCGAGCACGCCGTCGCGGTCCCGTCGCCCGGACTGGTCGCGATTGCGGGCGGCAAGTACACCACCTACCGCGTGATGGCCGCCGATGCCATCGACGCGGCCGCCGAGTACGTCCCGGCCCGGGTGGCGCCGACGATCACGGAGAAGGTGCCGCTGATGGGCGCCGACGGTTACTTCGCGCTGATCAACCAGACCGAGCACGTCGGCGCGCACTACCAACTGCATCCCTACCGGGTGCGCCACCTGCTGGATCGCTACGGCTCGCTGATCGGCGAGGTGCTCGCGATGGCCGAGGGGCGTCCGGACCTGTTGACCCCCATCACCGAGGCGCCGGTCTACCTCAAGGTCGAGGCGTGGTACGCCGTGGTCGCCGAGGGCGCGCTGCATCTCGAGGACATTTTGACCAGGCGGATGCGCATCGGGATCGAGTATCCGCACCGTGGCGTGGATTGCGCGCGCGAGGTCGCCGAAGTCGTTGCGCCGGTATTGGGTTGGAGCGCAGAGGACGTCGACCGCGAGGTCGCGACGTACGCCGCCCGCGTGGAGGCCGAGGTGTTGTCGCAGACGCAGCCCGACGACGAGTCGGCCGATGCGTTGCGCGCGGCGGCCCCCGAGGCGCGGGCCGAGATCCTCGAGCCGGTGCCGCTGAATTGAGGCGTATCCGCCAGGCGCCGCTGCCCGACCGTGACGGCGTCGGGCCTACGCGGGTGCGGTTGCTGGGCGGATCGGTGCTCGAGGAGCTGTGCTCCCGTTTCGGTGCGCAAGCTGCTGCGAAAGTCCTTGCCGGAGAAGTGGTGTGCGCCGACGGCACGGTGGTCACCGTCGGTACGGTCTTGCCTGCCGGTGCGAGCGTCTACCTCTACCGCGATCTGCCCGACGAGGTCGTGGTTCCGTTCGACATCCCGATCCTGCATCGCGACGACGATCTGGTCGTGGTGGACAAGCCGCACTTCCTGGCCACGATGCCGAGGGGTGGTCACGTTGCGCAGACGGCTTTGGTGAGGCTTCGGCGCTCGCTCGAGCTCCCCGAACTCAGTCCGGCGCACCGGCTGGACCGGTTGACCGCGGGTGTGCTGGTGTTCACCACCCGCCGCGAGTTGCGTGGCGCGTATCAGACATTGTTCGCGCGTGGACTGGTGCGCAAGACGTACCTGGCGCGAGCGGCAGGCGAGCCGAACCGTGCACTGCCGACGGTGCTGCGCAGCCGAATCATCAAGCGCCGCGGCCAGCTACAGGCCGTCGAGGAGCCCGGCGAACCCAATGCAGAGACGCTGGTCGAATTCGTCGACGGCCAGTATCGCCTGACCCCGCGGACCGGGCGGACGCACCAGTTGCGCCTGCACATGGCCTCGCTGGGAATCCCCATCCTCGGAGATAGCCTGTACCCGAACGTGATCGACGTGGCGGGGGACGACTTCTCGACGCCGTTGCAACTACTGGCGCACACTCTTGAGTTCGATGACCCGATCAGTGGGCATCGGCGTGAGTTCGTGAGCAGCCGGACGTTGGGCCGATGAGCGATGGTCACCGCCGATCGGCCGGGCCCGCCCCCGCGGCGATCACAGCGCGATTTCGTTCGGCGACCACCGGAAGCGACATCTTGACCACCCAACGGTCGTAGCTCAAGTATCCGTTGACCTCGTTCTCGACATCGGTCGTCTGGGTGTAGATCGCGCCCGACAAGCCGCCGTCGCGCACAGCCTTCTCCAGATCCCGGCTGAGGTCGACGTACCGCTGCGTCAGCCGCGCCTCGCCGTCGGTCATCTCATAGGCCTGCGGCTTGCCGGGCCACCGGTTCTTGTCGAGTACCAGCCCGAGGCCACCATATTCACCGTCGACCATCACCCTGCGGTCGTTCAGGGGCTGCCGGCCAGGCACGTCGACGTTGTTGGCGCGCCGGCGTTCGTCGAGCGTCAGTGGAGCCCCGGGTCCGACATAGGTGTGGTCGTCGTAGATGTCGCCGGCCCTGCTGTCGGGGCGCGACTTGCAGCAGTTCACCCCGCTGTTCGCGTTCACCATCCGGGTCGGGTCCTGCGCCTTCACGGCATTGGTGACCCGGGCCGTGTCGAACTCGCCCCAACCCTCGTTGAACACCACCCATCCGACGATCGAGGTGACGCTGCGCAGCTGGTCCACCATCGCCGCTAGCTCGCGCTCGAAGTTCTTCTTCGCCGCGGGAACGGGATCGGGGGCGGGGCCGACCGGAATGTCGAGCGACACGTCCAGCGACGGCATGTCCTGCCACACCATCAGCCCGAGCTTGTCCGCCCAGTAGTACCACCGCGCGGGTTCCACCTTGGCGTGCTTGCGGACGAAGTTCATCCCCAGCGCCTTGGTCCGCTCGAGGTCGAACTTCAGCGCGTCATCGGTGGGCGCGGTGAAGATGCCGTCGGGCCAGAAGCCTTGGTCCAGCGGGCCGTGCAGGAACGTGATCCGGCCGTTCAGTGCGATCCGCGGCCTGCCCTTGTCATCGTTGACGACGCCGATGGTGCGCAACCCGGCATAGCTGGAAACCTCGTCGACGACCTTCGAGACCGGGCTGAGCAACCGAATCTTGAGGTCGTAGAGATACGGGTCGTCCGGCGTCCACAGGTGCGGGTTCGGCACGCGGACACGCAGTGTCGTGCCTGCAGGGCCGACGGTGCGCGCCACCTCCTCACCGTCCGGCGTGGAGACGACCACTTCGGCGCGCTGCCTGGTCGTCCCGGAAACTTTCGGCGTGATCGTGAAACCGGTCAGGTCGGGGGTGATGTCGAGCTTGTCGATGTGGGCGGCGCGCACGGGTTCCATCCACACCGTCTGCCAGATGCCCGACGATCCGGTGTAGAAAAGTCCCTTCGGCCCGTTGCGCTGCTTGCCGACGGGGAAGGGGTTGGTCTCGTTGCGGTCCTCCACCCGGACGGTCAGCTCCTGCAGCGATCCGGGCCGCAGCGCGCTGGTGACGTCCGCGCTGAACTCCGTGAACCCGCCTTCGTGGAACGCCACCTGCTTGTTGTTCACCCAGACGGTGGCGATCTGATCGACGGCGCCGAAGTGCAGCAGCACGTGCTGCCCCCGCCAGTTGGTCGGCAGCTTGAAGACCTTGCGGTACCACATTTGGTCGTCGTGGCGTTGGATGCCGGACAGCGCCGACTCCGTCGGGTAGGGGACCAGGATCTGCTCCCGGTACGCGGCTGCGGGTGGGGGCGTCGCCAAGGCGGTCTGCGCGGTTCGCCCCGTGTAACTCCACACGCCGTTGAGGTTCAGCCAACTGTTCCGTGCCATCTGCGGGCGCGGGTAGTCGGGCAGCGCGTTGTCCGGGCCCACGAGATGCGTCCATGGCGTGGACAGGGGTGGCGCCTTGCGATGCCACATCACGACCGCATTGGCCGGCGCGTTTCCGGTCATGATGACACCCAACAACGCGAGGACGATGGCCGCCAGACGGCGGATGGCCGCCGAACTCAATCGCGATCGCTCCGGCCGGACTTCGCGGCGAAACGGTGGCTGGCAGCCAGCGGGCACGACTTTCACCCCCAAGGTGTGAAACACGAACAAGATCGACATGCAACGCGCGCACAGATCTGACCCTGCACGTCACTTTTGCGCAGCAAACGCCGCGAACTGGTTCGCGACGGAGAATTCCCGGAGTTCCGGAGGAAAGCACGCCAAACGAATCGGGAAGATGCGGTTGCCGACGGCAAATGTAGCCTAGCGTCAATCAAGATCGCTACTCATTCCCGAAACCATTTTCGGGCAGTAGTTTTCGCTGTGTCGTTCATAACAACGATTGTGAGATCTTGATGTCAAGAGCAATGCGATGACACGCCGAAGGCGCGAAATCGACGGTGCATGTTCCTGGTGCTCAGGACGACGATCCGCCCTTATGGAGCAAAGCATGCGCACGGAGGTCGCGTGACGTGGGGAATGCGATGACGCGATCGAACGTCGATATGGACATGTTCTTGATCACCGGTGCGGGCGGGGGCGTCGGCAGCGTCAGCCGTCGGGTGGTCGAGGAACTCCGTCGGACGGACCAGCCGGTGCGTGCCCTGGTCCGTCGGGACGACGAACGCGCCGAGCGGCTACGCGATCTCGGCGCCGAGGTCGTCGTCGGTGACCTGACGTCACCACTCGCCGTCGCGCAGGCCACGCGCGGCGTCACCCGGATGTTCTTCAACATGAGTGTGTCACCGGAGTACGTGCAGGCAGCCGCGGTGGTGAGTGCAGTGGTCGAGGAACTCGGCGGCCTCGAGTTGGTCGTGAACATGTCGCAGATGACGGTGTCGCAGATGACCTTGACCAGCACCGAGGAATCCCGTCAGCACCGCCTGCACTGGCTCGCCGAGCGGATCATGAATTGGTCGGGCATACCCGTCGTGCACGTGCGGCCGACGGTGTTCCTCGACAACCCGTTGTTCACCGTCGTCGGCGCCGCATCGGTCCGCGACCGCGGTGTGCTCGCCCTACCCTTCGGCGACGGGGGCACGTCGCCCATTGCCGCCGACGACGTGGCCCGCGTCGTGGCCGCCCTGCTGAGCGATCCGGCTCCGACGTTCGGTGCCGTATACGAGCTCACTGGGCCGCAGGTGCTCGACATGGCGGGTCTCGCCGAGCAGCTTGGCCGGGCGCTGGGCCGCCCCATCACCCCCGAGGACCTTCCCGCTGATCGGTTGCGTGATGTGCTGGCACATTCGGGGCTCTCCGAACATGTGGCGCAACACATCTCGACGATGGCGCGGCTGCACCGCGAGGGCCGGTACGACCGGGCCACCGGCGACGTCGAACGGATCACCGGACGTCCGGCCCAGACCGTCGAACAGTACGTGTCGGCCCACCCCGACCTGTTCTCCTAGGCGTGTTCCGCAGCGTGTTCTACTGACCACGTGGATCGCACGACATTCGACCGACTGTTCGACATGACCGACCGCACCGTCATCGTGACGGGCGGCAGTCGCGGCATCGGCCTGGCGCTGGCGGAGGGGTTCGTGCTCGCCGGCGCCCGCGTCGTGGTCGCCAGTCGCAAGGCCGACGCGTGCGAGCAAGCCGCCAAACACCTTCGCGATCTCGGCGGCCAGGCAATCGGTGTGGCGGCGCACGCGGGCAGCATGGACGATCTCGACGTCCTCGTCGAGCGCACCGTCGCCGAGTTCGGCGGCATCGACGTGGTGGTGAACAACGCGGCCAACGCCCTGACCCAGCCGCTTGGCGAGATGACCGTCGACGCATGGACCAAGTCGTACGAGGTGAACCTGCGCGGTCCTGTATTCCTGGTGCAGAAGGCGCTGCCGCACCTGAAGCGAAGCGAGCACGCGGCGGTGCTGAACATGGTGTCCGTCGGTGCGTTTCAATTCGCGCCGGCGGTCTCCATGTACGCCTCGGGCAAGGCGGCCATGATGTCGTTCACCCGGTCGATGGCCGCCGGCTTCGTGACGGACGGCATCAGGGTCAACGCCATCGCGCCGGGTCCGGTCGACACCGACATGATGCGCGGCAACCCGCAGGAGGCGATCGACCACATGGTGGGCGCGACGTTGGTCAAGCGCCTCGCCTCACCCGACGAGATGGTCGGCACCGCACTGTTGTTGTGTTCCGACGCAGGCAGTTACATCACCGGGCAAGTCGTGATCGTCGACGGCGGCGGTACGCCGCGCTAGCCCTTGCGGCTGGCGAACGCGGCGCTCGCCTGCCGCATCTCACCGCTGGTGGAGGCCAGGATCTGGCTGCGGTTCTCGACGTGCAGTGCCGCCTCCAGGCTGGAGGCCTCGAGGTTGGCCCACAGCACCTGCTTGGTCGACTCCACGCCGAACTTGCCGTAACCGCACAAGGTTTCGGCGATCGCCAGCGCGTCGTCGAGCACGGAATCGTCGGATAGGCGCGACACCAAGCCCAGCCGCAGCGCCTCTTCGGCCTCGACCGTGCGCGCGGTGAGGATGAGGTCGAACGCCTGGCCGGCACCGACGATGCGGGGCAACGTGTAGCTGACGCCGATGTCGCAGCCGCCGAGGCCCAGCTTGATGAACTGTGTGCAGAACCGGGCCGACGCCGAGGCGATGCGGACGTCGCAGGCGAGCGCGAGCGCAAACCCGCCGCCGTAGGCCGGTCCGTTGACGGCGGCAATCACCGGCTGGCGCAGCCGAATCAGCCGCGTGGTCAGGTCGGCGATGCGCTCCTGCCACCGCAGGCCCGACCGCGGAAACTCCAGTCCCCGGGTCGCCTCGTCGGGGGTCGGATCGGTGAGATCCAGGCCGGAGCAGAAGCCGCGGCCGGCGCCGGTCAGCACGACGACGCGACACTCGTCGTCCCGGTGGATCCCTTCCAGGGTGTGGTGCAGTTCTTCGACCAGGCCGTGGTTCAGTGCGTTGAGCTTTTCGGGCCGGTTCAAGGTGATCACCGCGATGTCGGGGTGCGGGTGGGCGAGTTCGAGATACGGCATAGTGCTCGACACTATTCGGCGGATGCCGGCGGATCAGTCGCTACTTCGCCATCCGATGATCCCGACGACGATCAGCCGGAGCTGCTTGACGGCGATCCGCCGGATCTCGTCCAGGGCGGTCTGGTCGACGGCATCCTCGATGGCCTCGGCGATGGAGATCATGGAGTTGACGAAGAGGCTCGCCAGGATGTTGAGGTCTTCGGCGCTCCAGGTGTTCAGCCCGGGAAACCGGGCCAGGTCGATCGCGAGCTCCGACGTGATGAGCCGGATCTCGGTGCGGATGGCGTAGCGCAGCACGGTCACGCCGCTGTTGCGCTCGCGGACGATGAACCGCCAGTGTTCGCGGCGCTCGTTCACCCCGGCGATGAGGATGTCGACGGAACCTTCGATGACCCGGGTGGGGTCGAGCTTGCCGGCGCGGGCATTGCGCAACATGTCGCGCAATGCGCGGAACGACTCGTCGATGAGGACCAGTCCGAGCGCTTCCATGGTCTCGAAGTGCCGGTAGAACGCCGCGGGGACGATGCCGGCCTCTCGGGTCACCTCCCGCAGCGACAGCGCGCTGAAGCTGCGCTCCTCGAGGAGCCGCAACGCCGCTGCGACGATCGCCCGCCGCGTCGTTTCCTTGCGTTCTTCGCGCGACGGAGCGTCCCGCGAGGAACGCTTGGACCCCGAGCGTCCTGATCGAGACGTTCGTGAACTAGGCGTACGACTGTTCACTGTGTGAAACCTACCACAGCCAGCAGTAGATCCATTGACGGAATGGGTGAACCAAGCGCACGGTGTACACATGTTCACTCAAACTTTGACGCACGACCTGCGGAAGCGGGTGATGCGGTCGCCGCTGGTCGACCTGCTCACCGGCCCGCACGGCGTCGACCGCTACACCGAGCTCGTCGAGCCCACCTGGACCCTCGGCGACTGCCGGGCGAAGGTCATCGAGGTGCGGCGCCAGACCCCACGCAGCGTCACCTTGACGCTGGAACCCAACGCGGCCTTCCGGGCGGGCCCCGCCCTGCGCGCCGGGCAGCACGTCAACCTCTCCGTCGAGGTCGACGGGCGCAGGCAGACGCGCTGCTACTCACCGGCCAACGCCGAGAACGATCGGCTCATCGAACTGACCATCGGCGTGCACGACGGTGGTGTGGTGTCGACGCACCTGTACCGCAACGCCCGTCCCGGCATGGTCGTCGGACTCGACGGCGTCGGTGGCGACTTCGTGCTGCCGGCCGAGCGGCCGCGGCGCATCCTCTTCGTGTCAGGCGGCAGCGGCATCACCCCGGTGATGTCGATGCTGCGCACGCTGATCGCCGAGGGCCACACCGGTGAGGTCGCCTTCGTCCACTACGCACGCAGCGCAGACGAGGCCTGCTACCGCGACGAACTCGCTGCGCTGCGCGGCGTGCGCGTGCTGCACGGCTTCACCCGCAGTGACGCGCCCGCCGACCTGTTCGGACGGTTCGGTGCCGATCACCTGGCGGCGGCCATGGCGTCACCCGACAACGTGTTCGTCTGTGGCCCACCGGCTCTCGTCGACGCAGTGCGCAAGCAGTGCCCTAGCGCGGCGTTCGAGAGCTTCGTGCCGCCGGTGTTCACGGTGCCCGCCGAGGCATCGGGCGGTCGGGTGGCGTTCGCCGACTCCGGCGTCGACGTCACCGACGACGGACGCTCCCTGCTCGAGCAGGCCGAAGCCGCCGGCCTGACGCCCGAAAGCGGATGCCGCATGGGTATCTGCCACACCTGTACCCGCCGCAAGACCAGCGGCGCGGTCAAGAACCTGATCACCGGCGCCGTGTCCACGACCGACGGGGAGGACGTGCAGATCTGCATCACGGCCCCTGTCGGCGACGTCGAACTCGCACTCTAGGAAAGGGATTTCATCATGACTGCACTTCTCGAGCCCACGACCATCTCCACCGACGACGCGATCGTCGAACCGAAGACACCTGCCACTCAACAGGCCATCACCAAGACAGTCGGCGGCAAGACCGTCACCATGACGCCCGAGCAGGCCGAGAACTTCGGCCGCGAGCTCGACGCGATCAGGGAACGCGTGGTCGCCGACCTCGGCGAGCGCGACGCCACCTACATCCGTCGCGTCATCAAGGCCCAGCGCGCTCTGGAGGTCGGTGGTCGGGCGATGTTGTTCGCCGGCATCCTTCCGCCCGCGTGGCTCGCCGGGACGGCCATGCTGGCCGCGTCGAAGATCTTGGACAACATGGAGATCGGCCACAACGTCATGCACGGCCAGTACGACTGGATGGGCGATCCCGCGCTGACGGGCCGCAACTTCGAATGGGACTCGGCATGCCCAAGTGACCAATGGCGCCACTCGCACAACTACATGCACCACACCCACACCAACATCGTCGACATGGACCGCGACATCGGCTACGGCATCCTGCGAATGAGCGAGGACCAGCGGTGGCACCCGTACTACCTCGGCAACCCGGTGTACGCGTTCCTGCTGATGGTGCTGTTCCAGTACGGCGTGGCACTGCACGAGTTGGAGACCGAGCGCATCCGCTCCGGCGAGATCACGGTCGCCGACAAGCGCGACACGATCCGAGGCATCTGGCGCAAGGTGAAGCGCCAGACCCTGAAGGACTACGTGGCGTTCCCCCTGCTCGCGGGCCCGTTCGCGCCGTGGGTGTTCACCGGCAACTTGACGGCCAACCTGATCCGCAACGTGTGGTCCTACGCGATCATCTTCTGCGGTCACTTTCCGGACGGCACACAGGAATTCAGCAAGGAGGAGACGGCGAACGAGAGCCGCGGCATGTGGTACTTCCGCCAGGTGCTCGGCTCGGCGAACCTCACCGGGGGAAAGCTCTTCCACCTGATGAGCGGCAACCTGTCGTTCCAAATCGAGCACCACTTGTTTCCCGACCTCCCGGCGTTCCGGCACGACGAGATCTCCAAGGACGTTCAGGAGATCTGCGAGCGGTACGGCGTGCCCTACAACACGGGTCCGCTGCCCAAGCAGTTCGCCACCGTGGTCCGCAAGATCTGCAGGCTGGCCTTGCCGGGCCGCTAAGTCTGGCAGTTCGGGCACCAATACATGACGCGCTCGCCGCTGCGATCTGATTCGATCGTCGTGCCGCAGCGACGGCACGGCCGCCCGTCCCGTCCGTAGACCCACAGGTCGCGGCCGGGGCGGGTGTCGCCGGTCGTCACGCGGTTGACGCGGGACCGATTGAGCCACAGCATGTCCCGCGCGCGTTGCACCATCCGTAGCGGGTCCGCTACGGCACTCACCGGCGCGGTGGGCAGGTGGCCGGTGACGAAGCACAACTCGTTGGCGTACACGTTGCCGACGCCCGCCATTACCCGCTGATCCAACAGCGTCTCGGCCAGCGGCCGGTCGGGGTCGACGGTCAGGTTCGACGCCGCCGTCCGTGGCTCCCAGTCGTCACCGAGCAGGTCAGGGCCTAGGTGCGCGACGGCGTCCTGATCGAGGCGACGCTCCAGAATCTCCAGGACACCGAGGTCGATGCCCGCGACGCGCGAGTCGGCGGTTTCCAAGATGATCCGCACCTTGTGCGGTTGCACCCGGCGGATCTGGCCGCCGACCAACCAGGCGCCGTCCATCTTGAGGTGTGAGTGGATGCTTGCCTCGCCCACCCGGATGAACAGATGCTTGCCGCGGCTGAGCACCTCGTCGACCTTCTGGCCGGTGAGATCGACAGTTGCGAACCGGGGCACCCTGACGTCACAGCGCGTGAGTGCCTTCCCTTCGAGAGCCTCCCGTAGCTTGGCCGCGGTCCGGTAGACGGTGTCGCCCTCCGGCATTCGCGTCACCTCCGCTCACGGGCCGATGTCTTGATGGAACGCTACCTGCGCAACGACTACGAGGTGAGGGCCACCGACAGGTCCCACAACCGTGCGGCATTGCCGGGGTCCAGCGCGTAGGGTGCGACGCCGCCTCGGCCCGGTCCGCCGCGACGGTCGACCACCCGCGCTTCGTTGCAGTCCTCGAAGTAGCGGCCCCCGACGCCGTCCAGGAGCGGAGAGGCCGCCAACAGCGTCGACGTTGCGGCACCTTGCTCGACGGTCTTGAAGTCGGTGCCGGCCGCCCGGAATGCGGCCAGGGCGTCGTCGGCGTAGTGCGCGGGCAGATGGCGCTGCAGCGGAGTGGCTATGCCGCCGGGCATCAGCGCGTTGGCGAGGATGCCGTCGGACGACCAGCGGCGCGTGGCCTCGACGGCGAACAGTACGTTGGCGGTCTTGGACTGCCCGTACGCGCCGAAGGGGTCGTAGTCCCGGAATGCGTAGTCGATGTCGTCGAACACGACGGGGGAGCGCAGGTGCCCGCCGGAGCTCACCGACACTATGCGTGCGCCACCGGCTGCGGCCAGCGCGTCGTGCAGTCCAATGGCAAGCGCGAAGTGGCCGAGATGATTTGTGGCGAACTGCATTTCGTGTCCACTCGCCGACATGGTCAGAGCTTGGATGGCCATGACGCCTGCGTTGTTGACCAGGATGTGCAGCGGTCCGCTCCACGCCTCGACGAACGCCCGCACGCTGGTCAGGTCGCTCAGGTCGAGCGGCGCCACTCCGACCCGGCCGCCGATCTCCTGCGTCACCCGTTCACCGGCGCCGGTGTCGCGGACTGCGAGGGTGACCTCGGCGCCGGCGCCGGCGAGGGCCCGCGCGGTCTCGACGCCGATCCCCGACGACGCGCCGGTGACGATGGCGCGCTTCCCCGACAGGTCGACGCCGGCGATCACCTCGGCGGCGGTCGATTGGAATCCGAACGGTGTGGTGATCAGGTCGTCGCTCATGACCCACCGCAACGCGGGCCGGACGGGCCCTGTTCCCGCGACACGGCATCGATCGCTCGGCTGGCCTCGTCGCAGATCCGGCCCACCAGAGCCGTCGCGCTCTCCACCTCCGTGATCAGGTCGACGGCCTCGCCCGCCCAGATCGGCGCGTAGTCCGGATCGGCGCGCTTGGCGCCGCGGCGGAATTCTGCGCGTGCCTCGGCGTCGGCAGCCAGCTCGTCCTCCCGGTCCTGCCACGTGTCGATGAACGCGTTGCGCAGCGTGCGGGCGGGATACCGGGCCGGCCACGCCGCCTCTGCGGCGATATCGACCACACGGCCCCGAACAGTGTCGGCGCTTTCGGCCGCTGTGATCGACTTCGCCTCCCGCTCATCGATCAACGCTTCCGGCGTCGCCTCGAAGCGGGTGCCGATCACCGCTCCGGCCGCGCCAAGCATCAACGCCGCGGCCAGCCCGCGACCGTCGGCGATGCCTCCGGCCGCGAGCACGGGGACGGCTCCGGCGATGTCGACGACCGCGGGGACGAAGGGCAGTGTCGCCCGCCCTCCGCCGTGGCCACCCGCCTCCGAGCCCTGCGCCACCAGGACGTCGACTCCGACGTCCAGGGCGTGCCGCGTCTCGGTGATCGTGTTGACCTGGACGATCAGCGGAATTCCGGCGTCACGGACGAGGCCGGCGAACGGCGCGGGATCGCCGAACGACAGCACCACTGCGGCCGGGCGCTGGGCGACCACCCATTCGACGATCGACTGGTCGATCGCCCACGTCAGTAGCCCGATGCCCCAAGGCTTTTCAGTGCCGTCCTTGGCGAGGGCGCATTCCCGCTCCAGCCAGTCCCGTTGGCCAGGGCCGCCACCGATGATGCCCAGGCCGCCGCCTTCGGAGACGGCGGCCGTCAGCCGACCGCCCGAGACTCCGCCCATCGGCGCCAGCACGATCGGATGGTCGATGCCGAACATTTCGGTAACCGCCGTCCGCAAGGCCATGGCACCACTGTAGGCAGCGGGCCTTCAGGCAGGAATGACGTCCAGGCCCTTGGTCGCCTTGTCGTGGCGATGCTGGCGTTCGATCACCGCGAAGTAGAAGGCATAGGCGAATGCACAACTGGTGAACAGGCTGGAGACGAAGAACAGCCACGGCCGTTTGATGCCGCGCCGGTAGCCGTCGACGATGGTGAACAGCGGCAGCAGGATCACGTTGATGATCGTGTAGTCCTGACTGGCCGATGCCGCGGCTGGGTTGACGTACCCGAGCCGGATGAACTGCTCCCAACTGCCCGGGCCCCAGATCGGATTGCCGCCTTCGACGGCGTATTGCGCGACGAACTGGTGGTTGAAGTAGTAGCCGAGCGCGATCGACGCGACGCCGACGACGTAGAACACGATCTCCAGCGCAGAGAAGGCCGGGCCGCTGGCGGGGCGGGCGAAGACCTGCTGATTGGCGCGGACGATCCAGGCGATGACGGCGACGCCGAGGAGGGCGTGAACGATGAGCGAGACCATGGCCTCAGTATGGAACGACCAAGGCCAGGTTTTGTCATTTTTGACAATGTGTCAGCGCAACCGCATGCCCCTCGGCGTTCGGGAGAACCCCGCGCCGGTCAACGCGTCGCGCACGGTCGCCAGGCGGTCGTCCGCTGCGGGATCGAGTACCGGGACGCCGTTGACCTTCTCCACCAGCAGCGACTGCAGCCGCCGACCGGCGACCAACTCCGCCAGTACTGCTGCCGAGGATCGATTCGCCTCCGCGTCGTCGGAGTAGGACAGCAGGCTGCGTCCACCCCGCTCGAGGAACCACACCAATTCACCGTCGACCAACACGACCAGCGCACCGGCCTTGCGGCCCGGCCGGTGCGTGCCGTCGCCCGGCCACGGCAGCGCTGCGCCGTACGGGTTGGCCGGATCGGCCGCTGCGAGCACGACCGCTTGGTAGTCGCGGCGCTCCTGGTCGACGTCGTCGAGGTAGGTGCGCAGCCGGTCCACGGTGCGACGCGACCGCGAATTGGGCACCGCCCAGCGACTCGACGAAGTAACCGCGCTGGCACCGGCCGGCATCCTCGAACGCGCTGAGCACCTTGTAGAGCATCGCGAAGCCGCCGGGCACCCCTTCGGACGACCCCTTGGTCAGCACGCCGTAGCGGCTGAGCAGCAAGTCGGCCTGAAAGTGGGCGCGGATGGTGGACTCCGGTTCGGGAGCGGGCAACGCGGACCACCGTCCGGCGACCGTCGGCTCGGACGTGCGGGTCTGCGCATGCGCGACGCTGTAGCGGCTCAGCCGCGGCGGACGCTGGCGCTGGCGGTGTGCGCCACCGCGCCGTCCGGTGCCCTGCAACAGCGCACGCACCGGGGCGAAGGTGTCGCCGGTGACCCAGCCGGCCCAAACCAATTCCCACAGCGCGGTTTTCAGCTGTTCGGTGTTGGCCGCGCCGTCAGCGTCGAGCTGACGGAAGAAGTAGGCCCCACCGTGACTGAGCGTCTCCATGATGGTCCGGTGGGCGTCGGTAAAGTCGATCTCGGCTGGCGTGGCCAGTGTCATGGGTGTCGAGTCGGCGGAGTGGAAGGCGATCCAGCCGTCGTTGCCGCCGATCTGTCCAGCGCCCGACCAGCTGACTTCACCGGCCGCGAGCAGCTCGTCGAGCATGGCCGGTTGGTAGTCGCGAACCCGCTGCCCGAACACCAGCGGCTCCACCGCCGACGCCGGCATCGGCACGCCCGCGAGCTGTTCGATGACCGCCGCCAGCCCGTCGATGCCCGACACCCTCGCCGTGCCCACCTGCTGCCACGCCGGCAGGAACCGCGCGTAGGCCGCCGTGCTCACCGGCTCGACCTGGGCACGCAACGCGGCCAGCGACCGACGGCGCAGGATCTTCAATACGTCCGCGTCGCACCATTGTTCGGCGGTGTCACTGAATTCGCCGCGCACCAGCTTGCCGTCGACCGCCATGCGGCCCAGCACGTCGGCGGTGACCCGCAATCCCAGCCCGAACCTGGCCGCGGCTTCGCCTGTGGTGAAGGGCCCGTGCGTACGGGCGTAGCGGCCCAGAAGTTCCCCGAGCGGATCGGTCACCGACTCGGTGAAGCTGGCCGGTACGCCGACCGGGACCGCGATGCCGACGCCGTCGCGGAGAAGACCGAGGTCCTCGATGGCCACCCACCACGTCCGATCGGCGAACGTCACCGTCAACGCCCGTCGCGCCGCCCGCAGGCCCTCCAGCCAGCCGCCGACGTCGGCCGCGGTGGAGCGCTCGGCGATCTCGTCCTCGGTCAGCGGGCCGAGCAGCCGCAGCAGGTCGGCCACGCCTTCGGCGTCGCGTGCGGCCCGCTCGGCGGTCAAGTGCTGCAGCTGAGCGCTGGTGGACTCGATGATCTGCGGATCGAGCAACTCGCGCAGTTCGACGCGGCCCAGCAGTTCGGCCAGGAGCACGCTGTCCAGCGACAGCGCGGCGGCGCGGCGCTCGGCGAGCGGACTGTCACCCTCGTACATGAACGCGCCGACGTAGCCAAACAACAGTGACGCGGCGAACGGCGACGGTGTCGCCGTCTCGACCTCCAGCAACCGAATGCGCCGCTGCGCAACGCGACTCATCACGTCGCGCAGGGTCGGCACGTCGTAGACGTCCTGCAGGCATTCGCGGACGGTCTCGAGCACGATGGGGAAGTCGGGATACTTGCGGGCCACGTCGAGCAGTTGCGCGGCGCGTTGGCGTTGATGCCACAGCGGCGACCGCTTGCCGGGATGCCTGCGCGGAAGCAGCAGCGCCCTGGCCGCGCATTCGCGGAACCGCGACGCGAACAACGCCGAACCGCCGACCTCGTCGGTGACGATGGGATCGATCTCGTCGGCATCGAACACGAACAGGTCCGCACCCGGAGCGGCATCTTCGGTGTCGGGTAACCGCACGATGATGCCGTCGTCGGAGGCGGTCGGCTTCTCGTCGATGCCGTACCGCTCGCGCAACCGGCGGCTGACCGCCAGCGCCAGCGGGCCGTGCACCCGAAGTCCGTACGGCGAGTGCAGGATGACCCGCCAGTCGCCGAGCTCGTCGCGGAACCGTTCGACGATGAACGTCGTGTCAGTGGGCACGGTGCCGGTGGCCTGGCGTTGTTCGTCGAGCAGCTGCCAGAGGTTGTCGGTCGCGTAGTCGTTGAAACCCATGGTGTGA
Organism: uncultured Actinomycetota bacterium; assembly: GCA_963849055.1. Taxonomy (GTDB): domain Bacteria; phylum Actinomycetota; class Actinomycetes; order Mycobacteriales; family Mycobacteriaceae; genus Mycobacterium. Next base: position 837,945 of record CAWKFI010000002.1, on the reverse strand, counting down.
CACTGCGCGTCGAACTCCTCGCGCGCCATTCCGGACAACCGACCGGTGAATGCGCCGATGGCGGCGCCCAATTCGGCGGGCCTGCCCACGCCGTCGCCGCGCCAGAACGGCAGCCGGGCGGGTTGGCCGGGAGCGGGGATGACCAGCACCCGATCGTGGGTGATCTCGGTGATGCGCCAGCTGGTCGCGCCGAGCGAGATCACGTCGCCGGGCCGGGACTCGTACACCATCTCCTCGTCGAGTTCGCCTACGCGGGACGGCTTTTCGGAGTCGGCGTTGGACGCGAGGTAGACGGTGAAAAGTCCGCGGTCGGGGATGGCGCCGCCGGAGGTGACCGCGAGCCGCTGCGCACCTGGACGTGCCGTCAGAACTCCGGCGTCGCGGTCGTACACCAGCCGTGGGCGCAACTCGGCGAATTCGGTGGACGGGTACTTGCCGGAGAGCAGGTCGAGCGTGGCCTCGAACGCGCTACGCGGCAGCGTGGCGAAGGGTGCGCTGCGGCGCACCGCGTCGAACCACCGGTCGGCGTCCAGGGGTTCCAGTGCTGCCGCGGCGACGGTGTGTTGGGCGAGCACGTCGAGCGGGTTGGCGGGCACCCGCATGGTCTCGATCTGCCCGGCGAGCATGCGCTGCACAGTCACCGCGCAGTCGATGAGATCGGTGCGGTGCTTGGGAAACAGTACGCCCCTTGAGATCTCGCCGACCTGGTGACCGGCGCGCCCAATGCGTTGCAGCCCGCTCGCCACCGACGGCGGAGCCTCCACCTGGATGACCAGGTCGACCGAACCCATGTCGATGCCCAGCTCCAGGCTGGAGGTGGCGACGACCGCTCGCAGCCGCCCGCTCTTGAGTTCCTCCTCGACGGCGGCGCGCTGCTCCTTGCTGACCGAACCGTGGTGGGCTCGCGCGAGGACCGTCTCCGCGCCGTACGTCTGACCACTGCCCATGATGTGTGCGGGGGAGCCGCCGCCCACCTTGGGGTTGCGTTCGTCGCTCAGTTCGATGCCCGTGCGCTCGGCGTGAATCTCGTTGAGGCGGGCGGTGAGACGCTCGGCCAACCGACGGGAGTTGGCGAACACGATGGACGAGTTGTGCGACTCGATCAGATCGACGATGCGACCCTCGACGTCGGGCCAGATCGAATTCTCGACGAGGTTGGCCATGTCGGGCACCGGCACCTGGACCGACAGGTCGAAGGACTTGCCCGACGGCGGCGCGACCACCGTCGCGGGGGCGGTGCCGGCCAGGAAGCGCGCGACCTCCTCGGCAGGCCGGACCGTCGCCGAAAGGCCGATCCGCTGCGCGGGCCGCGCCAGCATCTGGTCGAGGCGCTCCAGCGACAGCGCCAGGTGTGCGCCGCGCTTGGTGCCCGCGACGGCGTGCACCTCGTCCACGATCACCGTCTCAACCTCGGAGAGCGTGTCCCTGGCTGCCGACGTCAGCATCAGGAAGAGCGACTCGGGCGTGGTGATCAAGATGTCGGGTGGGTTGGTGATCAACTGCCGCCGCTGGGCGGGCAGGGTGTCGCCCGAACGCACGCCGACGCTGATGTCGGGCACCGGCAGGCCCAGCCGTTCGGCGACCCGGGTGATGCCCGTCAGCGGCGTGCTGAGGTTGCGTTCGACGTCGACCGCCAGCGCCTTGAGCGGGGAGATGTAGAGCACCCGCGTACCGGCCTTCGCAGGGCGCGGCTCCGATGCGGCGAGCCGGTCGATGGCCCACAGGAATGCGGCCAGCGTCTTGCCCGAGCCGGTGGGGGCGATGACCAGCGTGTTGTCGCCGCCGGCAATGGCCGACCAAGCTTCGGACTGCGCGGGCGTCGGCGCCGGGAAGGTGCCCGTGAACCACTCACGCGTGAGCGCGCTGAAGCGCCCCAGCGGGTCGACGGTGGTCTTTCGGGCCATGTCGCCATACTGCCCCTACCCACCGACACGTCCCCCGCGGTTTCGGGGTGCTGGGTTGCGCTGGCCGCAACTGAGCACCCCAAATCACTCCAGGGTGGGGATGCCGGGGACGCGCGCGACGGCGTCGAGCAGCGCGTGTGCGCAGGAATCCGCCACGTAACCGGCGTCGATCGACGGATCCATGATGCGCTGCCTGCACATCTCGAACGTGAACGCCAGCCAGCCGTAGACGATGACCCGCACGTCACGCTCCAACTTGGAGTCCAGCGGGGCACCCGCGGACTCGGTGAGCCGGGCCATGATGCGGTCGGCCTGGCGGGCGTTGTCGATGTCCTCGATGCCGCGCAACACCGGGTCCGAATGGGCCATCCCCATGTAGGCCGCCCAGGCGCCGTGCGGGTGCTGCTCGTCGTAGTGCACGTAGGCCAGCACCCCGGCGCGCAACTGCTCGAAGAGGGATAGACCCGGCTGCGGCGGCGTGTTGGTGGCCTCGAACAGCCGCTCGCCCTCGGCGCGGACCACCGCCGCGAAGAAGGCCCGCTTGTCCGGAAAGTAGTGGTACATCAGCGCACGGGAGACGCCCGCGCGCTCAGCGATCTCGTCGATGCGGACTTCGTCGTAGGGACGCTGACCGAACACCTCGGCGCCCAGCATCAACAATTCGTTGCGCCGGTCTTCCGGGGATAGGCGCCTGCGTGGCTCAGCCATCGCCCCATCGTAATTGGCATGTGTGCAACACTGCGCCGGTTACCTGCTGGGCTACACGGTTCCCCTTTCGGCAGTGCGGTCGGATCCAGTCGCGCCCGATGGCGGTGCGGAAGCCGCGCGGCGGCAAATGTCGACGAGGCTGTCGTGCAGCGTGCGCCAAACCTTGCCGAGGCTGATGGCCTCTGGCAAGTCGCCACCGATCTGGTCGGCCGAGAGTCCCTCTTGTGCTTTGCGGGCGAGGTCGATGAGGGCTTTGTCGGTGATTTCGAGCGTGAGCTCGTCCTTGGTTGCGTGCAGCCGCATGTGGCGTCGTCCGGCGTCTTCGGGTGCTTCGTCGCTCGTGTCGGCGACGTCGGCGCGCTGCAGCGCGCCGCGGATCTGCTCCAGATCGATGTCGAGCGCACCTAGGGCTCGCGTCGCCGCGCTGGCGGGGTCGGTGAGGGCGGCGAGTAGCAGGTGATGCGAGCCGATCGGGTGCGTGCCGGCCAGTCGAGCGGCTTCGGCGATGCTGGTGTCGGCCGCGGGGGTCATCCGCAGGTTCTCTGCGCCTGCGCGAGTGGCGATGCGGCGTGGTTGGGGGCCGCGCCCAGTGCCTGCCGGCGCGAGCTCGATGACGGCAGTGCGCACGTCGGCCAGGTCACCGGCAACGGCGGCGAGGATTTGGCCGGCGACGCCGTCAGGCTCGCTGAGCAGCCCCAGCAGGATGTGCTCGGTGCCGATGTAGTCGTGTTGTAAGCCGATGGCCTCGCGCAGTGCGTGTTCGAGACACTTCTTCGCGCGCGGGGTGAACGGGATGTGCCCCGTGGGCTCCTCGTTCCCGCGGCCGACGCGCGAGATGACGTCCTGGCGCACCGAGTCCAGTGACACCCCGCGTGTGCCAAGCGCGCGAGCTGCCAGGCCATCGGTCTCGCCGAGGAGCCCAAGGAGGATGTGTTCAGTGCCGATGTAGTCGTGCTGCAGTGCGCGGGCCTCTTCTTGGGCCAACACGATGGTGCGCCGCGCCCGGTCGGTGAATCGCTCGAACATGTCATCAACGTTCCGCCCGTCGCATGACTCAGTCAATCCTGTTACTAGTCGCCCCCGAACGGCCCATCCGGTGCCGCTCGACGTTGAATGGACGGACACCGGTCTCCGAGGCTGGCGGCTCGTCGGAGCGACAAGGATGCTAGCTCTGGGGCCTGGCGCCGAGGATGTCGCGAAACAGGGTGTGGCGAAGCTGGCGTTCGCGCGGGTCGCTCCACGGATGAAAGCCCATTCTGTTCATCACGTAGGCGAACCCGATGCCGGTGTCCGGGTCGGCGAACCCGAAGGAGCCCCCGGTTCCTGGTGTTCCAAACGCCATGTCGGACGTGCCGAATACGAACTTGGGGAACGGCTTCGTGAAGCCGAGTGAGTACAGGCTGTCGATATGAATTATCTTGTCTCGCAGGCCATTCGTGGGTGGTATCGGGACCTTCGTTAAATCGCCGAGGACGGTCGGTGTCAAGCCGACCTCCGAGCCGCCAGTGGCGGCGCTGCCGTATAATTTGGCCACCGAGCGTGCGGTGCCAATGCCTCCCATTCCTGGCATCTCCGTTGTGCGCAGCTCCTCACGGTTCAAGAACTCAGGCTTGTTGAGCCCTTTCGCCGGGGTGACCGACCGCGCTTCCAGGCTCAGCGGATTCAACGCAGCGATCACAAATCGAGGTGGCAAGAGGTTCAAATGCAACAACGCCTCGACCCAAGTCCAGCCATGCAAGTACGCCATGCGGTCACGGTCAACCGAGCCGGGCAGGCCGATGTAGAAATCCAACCCAAGTGGCTCGGCGATCTCTTCGGCGAAAAAACGCCCAATTGTGCGCCCGGTGGGATCGGTTCGGCGGATGAGTTCACCTTCGTACCAGCCAATCGTGATCGCGTGGTATCCGTGCCTAGTGCCCGGCACCCAAGCGGGGACTTGAGCGGCGAGCTTCCGCGACATCTTCGCCGGGTCGGCCAAGTCGTCCAATGTGAGCATTGGGCGGATGACCACCAAGCCGGCTTGATGACACAGCAGTTGCCTGACGGTGATCGTGTCTTTTCCTCGCTGCGCGAACTCCGGCCAATAATCGGCCACGTTCGCGTCATACGAAAGCAAACCCCGCGACGCGGCCAGGGCGACCGACAGCCCTGCAACGCCTTTCGTGGTTGAGAAGACGTTGACCATGGTGTCTTCCTGCCACGGCTCCATGGTGATGCCGTTGCGGTAGCCGCCCCAGAGGTCCACGACCTTTTTGCCGTCGCGGTAGACGGCGACGGCCGCCCCTATCTCCTCGCCGCTGGTCATGTTGCGGCGAAAAGCGTCGGCTAGTCTGCCGTACCCTTCATCGACATAGCCACCGATTAAGTCGGGCGGCAACTTCACCTTGATGACCATGGCTTCTCCCCGATGAGCAACTTCCCCGCCAGTTAGCTTGGCACGGTCAGCTCACAGCTGACAACCAGCGATCTGCCTGCGGAGAACATCGATTGAACTAGACCCAACCGGGGAGGTATATGTTCAATCTCCAAGTGATCCACAGTGAGATTTGGCGAGAGAACTCGAAGGGAAAGTTGAAGCCTCGAGAGACTGTTGAAGCGCGAGTGGCACAAGGGATTCAACGCTCGAGACGAGCCTGATACCGCCGCATGCCTGCGAGCCAGCGCTCGTAGTCCGCCCCCTTTTGCCGGTACATGTCGAGCACCTGCGGGTGCGGCAGCGCCAGGAACGTTCCGTCGCGCACCGCGTCGACCGTCAACTCGGCAACTCGGGCCGCGTCCACCACCTCGCCTGCGGTGGTGACGGCGGCCGCGGCCGCCCGCACCGTGGGATCGGCGGATTCACTGATCGCATGCAGCAGGGGAGTGTCGACGCCCATCGGGCAGACGCACGTCACCCCGATTCCCTTGTCGCCATATGTGATTGACAGCCACTCCGCGAACCCGACCGCGGCGTGTTTGGTCACCGAGTAGCCGGCGGCACCGATCTGGGTGAGCAGTCCTGCGGCCGACGCGACGCTGACGAAGTACCCCGCCGCCGCGTTCCAGCCATTCGGGCACCAGCGCCTTTGCCGCACGGACGTGACCGCGCAGGTTGACGTCGATGATGCGATCCCAGTCGCGCTCGTCGTCGCCCAAACCCGGTGCGCCGATGATGCCGGCATTGGCGACGTAGAGGTCGACGGGACCGAATTCCGCTCGGGCGGTGTCGATCAGCGTGTCCACACCCTCGGTCGACCCCGCATCCGCCCGCATTCCCACGGCGGCGCCGCCTTCGGCCCGGATTCGCTCGGCGGTTTCCCGGACACCGGCTTCGTCGATGTCGCCTGCCACCACCGAAGCCCGGCCGCGGCCAGCGTGACGGCCAGCGCCCGTCCGATCCCCGAACCGGCGCCCGTGACGATGGCGACGCTGCCCTCGATCTGCATGACGCCATTCTTACAGCGCCAGGCGCTCCCGCAGTTCTCGCTTGAGCACCTTGCCGTAGCTGTTCTTCGGCAGCTCGTCGATGTACAGGTAGCGCTTGGGCCGCTTGAACCTGGCGATGCGCTCGAGCAGGTGCGCATCCAGTTCGGACTCGACGGCCGTCCCGACGATGAACGCGACCACCACCTCGCCCCAGTCTGGGTCGGGCGCACCCACCACACAGGCCTCGGTGACGTCGGGGTGTTCGAGCAGCACCTCTTCCACCTCACGCGGGTAGATGTTGCTGCCGCCGCTGATGACCACGTCCTTGGAGCGGTCGCGCAGCGTGAGGTAGCCGCGCGCATCGAAGGAGCCCATGTCGCCGGTGTGCAGCCAGCCGTCCTTCAAGGTCTCCGCCGTAGCGGCCGGGTTGTTCCAATACCCGGACATGACGACGTCACCGCGGCAGGCGATCTCACCGATCTCGTCGATGCCCGCCGTCGTTCCGTCGGAGCGCAGCACCGCGACGTCCACCCCGGAGCGCGCGTAACCGACCGAGCCAAGGGTCGCGTCGTCCGCGTCCATGTGATCCGCGCGCCGCAGGCCGGTGATCGTCATCGGCGCCTCGCCCTGGCCGTAGAGTTGGACGAAGATCGGCCCGAACGCCGCCATCGCCTTCTTCAGGCTGTCCACGTACATGGGCCCGCCGCCGTAGACGACGGTTGTCAAGTTGCTTGGACGTTGGCGCCCGGTCTGCACCAACCGCTGCACCATGGTTGGCGCGAGAAAGGTGCTGCACCCCGGATGGTGCTCGCAGAGATCGAGGAACTCGTCGGGTTCAAAGGCCGCTGACTCCGGAATCACCTGGCGTGCACCGCGCAACACGTACGGCGCGATGTAGAGGCCGGAGCCGTGTGACATCGGGGCGCCGTGCAGCAGGCTGCAGTCGACATCCGGATCATCGAAGTCCGCCAGATGGGAGACCGTCATCGCCATCAGATTGCGGTGCGAGAGCATCGCGCCCTTCGACCGACCCGTCGTGCCGCTGGTGTAGAACAGCCAGGCGAGTTCTGCCGGGTCGGTGTTGGGTACGGGGGCAGGCGCACATTTCCGTCGATGCGCGTACGTCTCGGAGGTGATGACCTCGATCGGAACGCCGGTGACGGCCGCCAGGTCGGCGCCGATCTTGGGAGACGCGAAAACCTCTGCAGCGCCGGAGTCCTCGAGGATCTGCACCATTTCGAGTGCGTGCAGCTTGTAGTTGATGGGGACGACGACGCACTCCGCCGCCCATGCTGCGAACATGAGCTCCACGATCTCCGGCCGGTTCTCACTGGCGATCGCGATGCGCGCACCCGTCGGATGCAACGCCCGGAGCGAGCCCGCCAGCCGCAGCGCGCGGTCGCGCAACTCCGCCCAGGTGCAGACCTGGCGTTGGCCGCTGAAGACCGCGCCGCGATCACCGTGCCGGGACGCGGTCTGGTCGAGAACGGCGAACAGGTTCAACGCGCCACCCATTGTGACGACAAGGCGAAGTCGGACAGATACTTCGTGGAACTCCAGCCACCGTCGACCACGATGGTCTGGCCGTTGATGAAGCTGCCGCCATCCGAACACAGGAACGCCACGGTGCTCGCGATGTCATCGACCGTGCCCAGGCGCTGGTGCGGCGTCATCTCGGTGTTGATCTTGCGGAACCGCTCGTCCTCGAGGCGCTGCGCCACCATGGGCGTCTGCGTGACGCCGGGAGCCACTGCATTGCAGCGGATTCCGGTGGCGCCGTACTGGCAGGCGATGTGGGTGGTGAGCGCCGTCAACCCGCCCTTGGCCGCCGAGTACGCGCCGCCGCGCAGGCCGCCGACGACCGCGAACGTGGACGTCACGTTGATGATCGCCGAACCCGGCCGCATGTGCGGTATGACGTCGCGTGCCAACCGGAACGGGGCCCGCAGCATCAGGCCGAGGAAGTAGTCCAGCGATTCGTCGTCGGTTTCGTGCAACGGCTTCGGGCTGCCGACGCCGGCATTGTTGACCAGGAAGTCGATGCGGCCCCAGCGCTCGACGGCGGCGTCGACGATGCAGCCGGGTCCGTCGTCTGCGGTGAGATCGACTGCGAGCGTGGCCAGCTTGGAGGAGTCGCCAACGGTGTCGGCCAGCTCGGCGAGTCGCGCCTCGTCGCGCCCTGTGCCCAGGACGGCCATGCCCTGCTCGACGAGCTTGATCGCGGTGCCGAAGCCGATCCCGCTGCTGGCGCCCGTGACGATCGCTACCCGTGTCTCACTCATCCGCACTGCCTCCCGTGGACACCAGCGTCGCTCGGATCTGATGCTTCAACACTTTTCCCGCGTCGTTCTTCGGCAACGCATCCCAGATGGCGACCTGCTCGGGCACCTTGAACCTGGCCACGCCGTGCGCCTCCAGGAAGTCGCGAAGATCGGCGACGTCGGGACCGGTGGTATCCGCGGGCACGATCACCGCGCACGCTCGTTCCCCGGTCCGCTCGTCCGGCAGGCCGACGACCGACACCTCGGCGATGCCGGGATGGCCCACCAGAATGTCCTCGACCTCCTTGGGGGAGATGTTCTCCCCGTTGCGAATGATGAGGTCCTTGGCTCGGCCCGTGACGACGAGGCAGTCGTCGTCCCAGCGGCCGAGATCGCCGGTGCGGAAGTAGCCTTCGTCGTCGAACGAACTCGCTTCATCGGAGGCATGCAGATAGCCGACCAGCATCTGCGCTCCGCGCACGCGGATCTCGCCGTCGGTCAGCCTGACGTCCGCGATGCCCGGGCGGCCGTCGGTCTCGGCGGCTCGGTCGGCGTCGTGCGGCGCTCCGACCGTCGTCACCGGTACCTCGGTCGAGCCGTACACCCGGGTCACCATGGCACGATCGAAATACGCTGCCGCCCTGCGGATCAACGACGACGGCACCGAGGCGCCACCGCAGATGAACACCTTGAGATCGGGGAGGTGCGTCCCCGCACGCTCGGCCGCCATCAGGAGCTGCTCGAGGAACGGCGTCGCGCCCGCCATGTGCGTGCAGCGCTCGGACACCATCAGCTCGACCGCCTCGGCGGCGTCCCACCGTTCCATCAGCACGGCGGTGGAACCGACCAGCAGCGGGCACTCGAAGGCGTAGATGGAGCCTCCGATGTGCGCGACCGGTGATGGGACGAGGAACTTGTCACCGGGTTCCACGCGCCAGTGGTCCCGGATCTGGCAGATCAGCGCGTGCATCGAATTGTGCGTGTGCAGAACGCCCTTGGGTCGCCCCGTAGTGCCGGACGTGTAGAGGATCATCCGCACCGCATCCGGGTCGAGCGCCGGAAGCCGATCGGTGGCGGATGCACCGAACAGGTCGTCGTAGGCAGTGTGCGCGCACGGCTCGCCACGCACCACGACGACTTCCGGTGGGGTTTCCATGGCGTCGGAGACCCCGGTCAGCATCGCGGCGTAGTCGTGGCCGCGAAAGGAACCGGGCGCGAAGATCATCCGGGTGTCGGCGTCGTCGAAGATGAAGCGCAATTCGTGATCACGCAGCGATGGCAGAATCGGGTTGACTACCATCCCGGCCAGCGTCGCAGCCAGGTACACGACTGCCGCCTCTTGCCAGTTGGGCAGCATGAACGACACCACGCTGCCCGCGGGCATCCGCTCGACGAGGACGGTGGCCAGTGCTTCGGCCTTCGCAAGCAACGTGCGGCAGTCCAGCCGGGCGTCGCCGTCGACCAGCACGATGCGGTCGGGCGTACACCGCGCCGCCTCCCGCAACGCGTCGGCCAAGGTGCCGCGCACCCACAGGCCTGCATCGTAGGCGTCCGCCGCGCGGTCGTCGTCCCACCGGATCGACCGTCCGCCAATCGATTTGCGGCCGCTCACCACGTCGATCTAGCCCTTCACCCGACGCAAGGTCATCGAGTGCCGGAAGCGTGAGGCGGGGTGGGTGTTGATGGTGACCTGAGCGATCTCGTCGTCCGACGTCTTGTACGTTCGACGCACCTCGACGGCGGGCGACCCCGCGGCGACCGCGAGGCGTTCCGCGAGTTCCGGCGTCACGAGCACCGCGCCGATCTCCTGATGCACTTCGACGACACTGATCCCGAACAAGTCCTCGATGAGCGGGAAGATCGGACCGGTGTGACGTTGCAGCATTCTGCCGACGGCGGCGAACGCCCGGTTGATGTAGTACTCGGTCCAGCAGTGTGTGTAGTCGGCGTCGACCGCATGCCGGAAACCGAGAACCGCCAACCACTGATCACCCTCGGGAAGTCCTGTGCGCTCGGCGAGTTCGGCGTCGAGCGTGACCATCTGGGTCGATTCGATGTCGAGTTCGGCTCCGCTCGCGAACGCGAGAAGGTCGTTGATGGTCATGTTGTCCTGCGCGTACGAATTCGACGCCGCGCGAGGGACGACCGTGGTCCCGGTGCGGGGCCGCGACGCCACCAGGTTGTCGTCCCGCAGGCGGCGCAGTGCCTCGCGAATGGTATAGCGGCTCACCGCGAATCGCTCGCACAGTTCGTGCTCGGTCGGCAGTTGCGAGCCGACCGGATATACCCCGTCGACGATCTCCTTCCGCAGCGTGCGCGCCACCTGCAGGTACCTGTGATCGGCGGGCGTGACGGTCATGTCGTTCGATTCCGGCGGAGCGCGATGACGCTGCCCTCGCCGTCGGCCGAGACGTACAGCGTGCCATCGGGTCCGGCGGCGATCCCCGCGAACGGACCCTGCGGACCCGAGAACGGCGGCATGCCCTTGAGCGGCTTGGGCCGCACGCCTGGGGGCGGGCCGATCGGCAGCCCCGCGGCGATCGTGGTGCGCGCGCCGGTGGCGAGGTCGACGGCGATCACGCTCTTCTCGGCGGCGTCCACGACGAACAGGTGACCGTCGACCACCAGAATGCCCTGCGGGCAGCCAAGGCCGTCGACCACCGTCTCAGTCCGCGACCCGCGCACGTCGACCACGCGGCCGGTGTCGGCGACCAGGATCGCGCCGTCGCGCGTCACCGCCACCCCGACCGGTTCGTCGAGACCGCTGGCCAGTGACTCGACACCACCCGCGTTGACCGACACGACCCGTCCGGTGCCCTGCTCGACCGCGATGACGTCGGCGCCGCGGAGCGTCACACCGTAGAGCTGATCGAAACCGTCTGCCAGATAGTCGCATTCGTCGTCCGCGGGCCGGTAGCGTGCGATCTGCCCGCCCGACGTCGTGACGACGAACTCGCCAGGACCCGAGGCCACCAGCCCACGCAGGAACCCCGGATAGCCGGGGGAGAAGAGCATGCCGGCGGTCTGCAGCGAGCCGTCCGGCTGCAGCACGTAGAAGTAGGTGCCGTCGGCGACGTAGACCCGACCGTCGTGACCGACGGCGAGATCCAGCGGCCAATTCAGCGCGCCGGGCAGCGTCGTCCGGGTCTCCCCGTCGCCGAGGATCTCGGTGATCTCGCCGCTGAAGTTCGAGACGAACAACCGACCCTCCGAACCAGATCCGACCATCGTGCAGTTGTCCAGGCCGGGAGTCAGCTGAGCCAATACGGTCTGCTGGCCGGTGCGGGGATCGATGCGCAGCACCTGGCCGCTTGCGACCTGGGTGGAGACGATGAAGCCGTCGGCGTCGAACTTGACCGAGTCGGGCACGCCGAGGCCGATCGCTATGACTTCGGGGCTGCGGGCCCCCTCGCCCGAGGGGTCGATGCGCCAGATCTCGTTGGCGCCCATCACGGGGAAGTACAACAGTCCGTCGGGCCCGAATTCCATCGCGTTGGGCGACGGCACGTTCTCCAGCAGGATCCGCGGTGGTCCGCCGGTCAGGTCGAACTCCATCAGCCGGCCGCCCTCGCGACACTCGCCGACGAACAGGCGGCCCCGGTGGAAGGTGATGCCGTTGGCGGACGGGACGTCGTCGCGCAGGACGCGGGTGGTTCCGCCGGTGTCGCGCACGCTGACCCGGCCGTCCATGACCTCGGTGGCGAAGAGGTTTCCGCTCGGATCGAACGCCACGTCGTCGGGTGCCACGATCTCGCCGCCCTTGGGGCTGATGGCTTCCAGTTCGCCGGTCTTTATGTTCAGCGCGCTGATCTGGCTGCCCGTGACCTGGGCGATGTAGATGCGACCGTCGGGACCGGTGCGCAGGCCGTTGGCGCCGAACAGACGGCTCGGCGCCGTCACGCGGTCCAACCGCCAGCCGTCGGCCACCGTCGGGGAAGTCGAGGCAGCGTAGCGCGTCGTCGGTCCGCCATTCACGAAACGGACCATAGCAAGCCCAGCTAGTCCAGACAATAGATGGCGAGCTGGCCAATCGAAGCCTTGACGAGCGTATAGGCGCTGCGGAATAGTGTTCTCCAATTGGCAGAGGACCGTATGTTGTCCGGACAAATTGTCCGCCAGAGAAAGCGGGTCATGTCGGATCTACTGAGCTTGGACGGCCGCATCGTGGTGGTGTCCGGCGCGGGGGGCGGTGGCATCGGTACCACCGTGACCGCCATGGCCGCCGAGGCAGGCGCCACCGTGATCGCGGTCAGCAGGTCCAAGGAGAACCTCGACGAGCACGTCGTTCCGCTCGCTCGGCGCGGCCTCTCGGTCGTGCCCGTCGCTGCCGACGCATCCACCGACGACGGCATCGCCAAGGTCATGGATCAGGTCCGCCGGACGGAGGGGCAGCTGTACGGACTGGTCAATGTCGCCGGTGGCGCGGCGCCCGCCACCTGGATGCCCGCGACCCGGGTGACGCGTTCGGATTGGCGTGAGCTGTTCACCGCCAATCTCGAAACCGCGTTCTTCACCAGCCAGGCCGTCGCCGCCGAACTCGTAGCGACCGGCAAGCCGGGTTCGATCGTCTCGATCAGCTCGATCAGCGGCATGAACACCGCGCCGTTCCACATCGCGTACGGCACCGCCAAGGCGGCAGTCGTCGCCATGACGCGCACCATGGCCCTCGAGCTCGCCACCCACGGCATCCGCGTCAACGCCGTGGCACCAGGCGTGACGGAGACGGCCGCGTCGCAGACCTATGTCGACCCCGATCCAGAACGCGACCGCACCGCCATTGCGATGGGGCGCCGCGGAACTCCGGAAGAGCAGGCCGGCGCCATCCTGTTCCTGCTCTCGGATTTGTCGAGTTACGTCACGGGGCAGACGCTGCTGGTCGACGGGGGCCTCGACCTCAAGTGGAGCCACCTCGCCGCCGATCACACGTCCTTGTTCCTGAAGGACAAGGCTTTCCGTGCAGAAATCAGCAGGCCGTGAGGAGTAAGCGATGACTGACATCGACGACAAGACGGTCGAGGTGCCCGAGGAACTCTCCGCTCCCACGACCATCCCGGTGCAGGCCTACACCTCCGAGGCCTACGCCCGTGCCGAGCGAGACAAGTTGTGGCGCAAGGTATGGCAACAGGTCGGCCGGGTCGAGGAGATCCCCGAGGTGGGCGGCTACCTGACCTACGACATCCTCGACGACTCGATCATCGTGGTCCGCACCGGCCCCAATGAGTTTAGAGCCCATCACAACGTCTGCATGCACCGCGGCCGCCGCCTCGTCGACGCTCCGGCCGGCGCCAAGAACGCGTGCGGCCGGACCAGGAAGTCGTTCGTCTGCGGATTCCACGGCTGGACCTACGACCTCCAGGGCGCGTGCACGCACATTCGCGAGCAGGACGACTGGCGCGGCGCCCTCACCCCGGAGAACACCCACCTCGCGCGGGTCAACGTCGACACCTGGGGTGGCTGGCTGTGGATCAACATGGATCCCGAATGTGAACCGTTGGCCGACTTCCTCTTTCCCGCCGCGAAGATCCTCGATCCGTTCGGTCTGGAGAACATGCGCTACAAGTGGCGCAAGTGGTTGAACTTCGACTGCAACTGGAAGGTCGCGATGGAGGCCTTCAACGAGACCTACCACGTGTTCACCACGCATCCGGAGTTCAACAAGTTCGGCGAGTTCAAGGGCTGGGCCAAGGCGCAGGGCAAGCACAGCAACATCGGCTACGACGCACCGAAGGGATTGGACGAAACCAAGTCCAAGATCCGGCTGGGCACCGGTGACGATCCGCGCGTCTCCACCGCGGAGATGCAGATGTACACCTGGGAGCAGACCAACGCCACCACCACCGAGACGCTGGTGAACGCCGCCAAGCGGCTCGTCGACGAACTGCCAGAGGGCACACCGGCCGACAAGGTGCTCGCGCACTGGCTGGCCTCCGCCCGCAACGACGACGCGGCGCGTGGCGTCATCTGGCCGACCATCCCCGCCGACATCCTCGGCCAGAGCGGCACCGCGTGGCAGATCTTCCCCAACTTCCAAATCGGCCAGGGGCTGACCAGCGCGCTGTGCTACAGCGCGCGGCCGGATCCCAGCTACAACCCCGACAAGTGCATCTTCGAAGTCGCCGTCTTCGAGCTGTACCCGAAGGGTGAAGAGCCACAGACGGAATGGGCTTACACCCCGGTCGGTGACCCGAACTGGCTTTCGGTGCTGCCGCAGGACTTCTCGAACATGGCCGCCGTGCAGCAGGGCATGAAGTCGCTCGGATTCCCCGGCACCAAACCCAATCCATATCGCGAACGCAGCACAGTCAACCTGCACTACCAACTGTCGAAGTACATGGGCGTCGGCGAGCCCGAAGACCTTACCTGAGAAGGAGAAACGATCACATGAAAGTCAACCTGGGCACCGGTGCGCAGAACTCCCACGACTGGGAGCGGGTACTTGCCGGCGACTTCAGCACTCCGCCCGCCACCCCCGACTGGGAATGCGTGCACGGCGCGCTGGCGCTCGGCGACCTCGCCGAACCCCTCGGTTTCGACGGCATCTGGTTCCCCGAGCATTGCGGCACGCCATACGGCATGACCCCCAACCCGATTCAGGCGCTGTCGTACTTCGCGGGGCGCACCGAGCGGGTCAGCCTGGGCACGTTCGTCGCGGTGGCCCCGTGGTGGAACCCGGTGCGGCTGGCACATCAGATCGCCTACCTCGACATCCTGTCCAAGGGCCGGTACACCACGATCGGCATCGGGCGCGGCGTGTCCAAGTCCGAGTTCGACGCGGTCGGCGTTCCCCGTGAGGAGAGCCGCGACCGGTTCAACGAGTGCCTGGACATCCTGAAGCTGGCCTTCAGCGGTGAGCGGTTCTCCTACGACGGCGAGATCTTCTCGTTCCCGGAGATGTCGCTGCGGCCCGAGCCGGTGAGCAAGGACCTGTTCTCGCGCATCTACAGCTCGTCCTCCACGCCGGAGTCCCTGGAGATCCTGTCCCGCCGCGGCATGGTGCCGCTGTTCGTCGGCAACAAGCCGATCTGGGACGCGGGCCTGGAGGTGCAGAAGGTCAACACCTTCCGCGCCGAGGAAGGCCTTGAGCCATGTCAGCCGAAGAACGTGATGTTCATGTACTGCGCACCGGAGGGGACCGACCTCGGCGCCACCGAGGAGTGGATCTGGACCGCCAACCGGGACGTCACCGTGCACTACGGCTTCGCCGACGCATCGAACTTCAAGGGCGTCAAGGGCTATGAGGCCTACGCCAACCGCGAGGCCTCCGCGACCGCGGTGCTCGCCGAGGCCGTGCAGGGCGACAAGCCCGAGCCCGGCACCAAGAAGATGCCCGGCTACCACGCGTCCAACCTGCTGATCGGAACGCCCGAGGTGATCTTCGAGAAGCTGAAGGCCGCCCAGGAAGCCTGCTCGTTCTCCGAAGTCACGATCGTCCCGCAGTTCGGCACCATGCCGTACGAGGATGCGATCGAGAGCACCAAACTGTTCGCGCGCGAGGTGCTACCCGCCGTGCACGAGATGGCGGCGCCGCTGCATCCCGGTGCGCTGCCGGCTAAGGCGCTTGCATGACGACGGCACAGACCCTGCGGCCCCACGCAGACGCCCGACGACGTCGACATCCCCGCGCTGCGTGAGCGCTACCGCGTCGAGCGGGAGAAGCGCCTGCGCAAGGAAGGCTCCAAGCAGTACGTCGAGACCAGCGACGGGTACGCGGAATTCGCCGAGATCGACCCGCACACGCCGTACGTGGAGCGCGATCCGATCGACGCGGACCTAGACGTCGCCGTGCTCGGCGGCGGCTTCGGCGGCCTGCTCTCGGCGGCCTACCTCAAGAAGGCCGGCGTCGACGACGTCCGGATCATCGAGATGGGCGGCGACTTCGGCGGCGTCTGGTACTGGAACCGCTACCCGGGCATCCAGTGCGACAACGAATCCTATTGCTACGTACCGCTGCTGGAAGAACTCGACTTCATCCCCAGCAAGAAGTTCGCCGACGGCGCGGAGATCTACCAGCACTGCCGCAACATCGGCAAGCACTTCGGCCTCTATGACGGGGCGATCTTCTCCACCCAGGTGCGGGACCTGAAGTGGGACGACGAGATCGAGCGGTGGCGGATCACCACCAACCGGGGCGACGACCTCCGGGCCCGCTTCGTGGTGATGGCGTCGGGGCCGTTCAACCGGCCCAAGCTGCCCGGCATCCCGGGCATCCACGACTTCAAGGGACACAGCTTCCACTCGTCGCGGTGGGACTACGACTACACGGGCGGCACCTCGGCGCAACCGGTGCTGGACAAGCTCGCCGACCAGACCGTCGCCATCATCGGCACTGGCGCCACCGGCGTGCAGATCGTGCCGTTCCTCGGCAAGTACGCCAAGCAGGTCTACGTCGTGCAGCGCACGCCGTCCACCGTCGACGAGCGCAACAACGCGCCGACCGATCCCGAGTGGGTGAAGTCGCTGCAACCGGGCTGGCAGAAGGAACGGCAGCGCAACTTCCACTCCTGGACGTTCGAGGGCATGGCGCTCGGTCAGCCCGATCTGGTGTGCGACTTCTGGACCGAACTCGGCCGCAACACCGCGGCCAGGGTGCTCGCCCTGCCCGACCCCGCCTCGTTGACGCCCGAGCAGTTCATGGGCATCCGCGAGGAAGAGGACTACAAGCTGATGGAGCGGCTACGCCGTCGCGTCGGGACCCTCGTCGAGGACGACGACACCGCCGAGGCGCTCAAGCCCTACTACCGGTTCCTGTGCAAGCGGCCGTGTTCCAACGACGACTACCTGCCGACGTTCAACCGCCCGAACGTCACGCTGGTCGACGTGTCGGAGTCCAAGGGCGTCGAGCGGCTCACCGAAACGGGATTCGTCGCCAACGGCGTCGAATACGACGTGGACTGCATCATCTACGCCAGCGGGTTCGAGATCACCACCGAGATCAGTCGCCGCTACTCCATCGACGCCATCGAGGGTCGCGGCGGCGTGTCGCTGTACGACCACTGGGCCGACGGGTTCAAGACGCTGCACGGCATGACCAGCCGCGGCTTCCCCAACCAGTTCTTCACCGGTTTTACCCAGGTGGGCATCTCGGCCAACATCGCCGCGAACTACGAACTGCAGGGGGAGCACATCGCCTACGTCATCGCCGAGGCACTCAACCGGGGTGTCACCGCGCTCGAGCCCACCCAGGAAGCGCAGGACGAGTGGTGTGCGACCATCCGCGAGAACGCCATCGACAACTCGGCCTTCGACGCGGAATGCACGCCGGGGTACTACAACAACGAGGGCGGCGGTGGCGGCGAGGGCATCCGCAGCCACCTCGGCGAACCCTACGGTCCCGGTTTCTACGCCTTCGGCGACCTGCTGAAGGCGTGGCGGGACAAGGGCGAACTCGACGGACTGGAGCTCGGCACGTGACCACCGCGAAGACGGCGCTGGACGCGCACGACCTCACCCCCCGCATCGGCACCGCGATCCGCGCCGACAAGCCGGCGCTGCTGAGCGGTGAGCACGCCGGCGCCATCCGCGGCCTGCTGGAAGAGCGTGGCGTGCTGGTGTTTCCGAAGATCGGCTTCACCGACGCCGAGCAGATCGCCTTCACCGAGACACTCGGCACGTTCGCGCCGGAGAACAGCGGTGAGAAGCTCTACAAGGTGTCGCTGGACGAGGGAGTCAACCGCCAGGCCGACTACCTGAAGGGCTCGCTGTACTGGCATCTCGACGGCACCATGAACGACGTACCCATCCTGGCGTCGCTGCTGCAGAGCGTCGCACTGGGTTCGGACGGCAAGGGCGACACCGAGTTCTGCAACACGTACGCCGCCTATGACGACCTGTCCGCCGATGAGAAGGCGGCGATCGAACCGCTACGTGTGATGCACTCGGCGTGGAACACGCTGTTCTACTACGAACCGGAACCCGACATCAGGACGCTGCGCCAGATGCAGGCCATCGGAGACCGCGAACTGCCGCTGGTGTGGACGCACCGGTCGGGCCGCAAGTCGCTGGTGCTGGGTGCCACCGCCCGCCACGTCGTCGACATGGACTACCGCCGCAGTGCCGAACTGCTGGTACGGCTGCGGGATTGGGCCACGTCGCCGCAGTTCACCTATCGCCATCGGTGGTCGGTCGGGGACCTGGTGATCTGGGACAACACCGGCACCATGCACCGCGCGACGCCGTACGACCCCACCGCGGGTCGACTGCTGCAACGCACCAAGCTCGCCGGTGAGGAATCGTTCGGTTGAGTACATCCGACCTGCGCTACGACGGCCGCGTCGCCGTGATCACGGGCGGCGGGCGCGGGCTGGGCCGTGAGTACGCGCTGCTCCTGGCATCGCGCGGGGCGAAGGTCGTGGTCAACGACCTCGGTGGCAGCCTGACCGGTGAGGGCGTGGACGAGGGACCGGCGCACGACGTCGCCGCCGAGATCAATGCCGCTGGGGGAGAGGCGATTTCCTGCACGGACTCGGTGACTTCGGCGCCGGGCGGTCAAGCGATCGTCGCGGCCGCGCTGGAACGATTCGGCCGGGTCGACGTTCTGGTGCACAACGCCGGAAACGTCCGGCGGGCACCACTGCGCGAGATGTCGTACGAGGACTTCGACGCCGTGCTGGACGTGCATCTGCGCGGCGCCTTCCACGTGGTGCGGGCGGCATTCGGCCTCATGTGCGACGCCGGCTACGGACGCATCGTGCTGACGTCGTCGATCGGCGGCCTGTACGGCAACGCCGACGTCGCCAACTACGCGGCGGCCAAAGCCGGGGTGATCGGGCTGGTGAACGTGGCCGCGCTGGAGGGCGCCGAGCACGGCGTCACGTGCAACGCCATCGTGCCCGCCGCGGTGACCAGAATGGCCGAGGGACTGGACACGTCGGCCTACCCGCCGATGGACCCGGGCTTGGTCGCACCGACCGTCGGCTGGCTATCGCACGAATCGTGCACCGCCAGCGGTGAGCTCTTCATCGCGATCGCGGGCCGGGTGGCCCGGGCGATCGTCGCCGAAACCCCAGGGGTACACCGGGAGTCGTGGACCGTGGAAGACGTCGCCGAGCACATCGACGCCATCCGCGACGCGTCGGCCCCGGTGATCTTTCCCGTGCTGCCCAACGGGCATGCCGAGCACATCGGGTACAGCTTCGCGATGGCCAACCAGGGCGTGAACCATGGCTAGCGGCCCGCTGGCCGGGGTGCGGGTCGTCGACCTCACCGCGATGGTGATGGGCCCGTACTGCACGCAGATCATGGCCGACATGGGCGCGGACGTCGTCAAGGTCGAACCGCCCGCAGGCGACAACACCCGATACATCTCGGTGGGCCCCGCGCCCGGCATGAGCGGCGTGTTCGTCAACGTCAACCGCGGCAAGCGCAGCATCGTGCTGGACCTGCGCACCGAGCAGGGCGCCGAAGCACTGCGCGCGCTGATCGAAAGTGCCGACGTGTTCATCCATTCCATGCGTTCCAAGGCGGTCGTCAAGCTGGGCTTCGGCTACGACGACGTGGCCGCGATCAACCCGAACATCGTCTACACCAACTGCTACGGGTACGGCCGCCGCGGTCCGGAGGCCGATCGTCCCGCCTATGACGACACCATCCAGGCCGAGTGCGGCATCCCCGCCGTGCAGGAGCAGCTCACGGGCGAGGCGAACTACGTCGGAACCATCATGGCGGACAAGGTCGCCGGCCTCACCGCGCTGTACGCGACCATGATGGCGTTGTTCCATCGGGAGCGCACCGGCGAGGGGCAGGAGGTCGAGGTCAGCATGTTCGAGACCATGGCCTCGTTCATGCTCGTCGAGCACGCCAACGGCGCCATGTTCGATCCGCCGTTGGGGCCCGCGGTGTATCCGCGCACCGTCGCGCCGAACCGGAAGCCATACGAGACCAAGGACGGTCACGTCGCCGCGCTGATCTACAACGACAAACACTGGAACGCCTTCATCGCCGCCGTGCAGCCCGCGTGGAACAGCGAGTTGTACGCGACACTGGAGCGAAGGGCCAAGCAGATCGACGTCGTCTACGGCCTGGTGGCGCAGACGCTGAAGGAACGGACCACCGCCGAATGGCTGGCGCTGTTCCGGGAGCTCGAGATTCCTGCGGCGCCGATTCAGACGCCCGACGCATTGTTCGACGACCCACACCTCAACGCCGTCGGCCTGTTCGAGACGGTGGACACCAAGTACGGTCCGGTGCGCTTCCCCGGTGTGCCGACCTGGTTTTCGCGTACACCGGGTCGGGTGGCCGGGTTTGCGCCCGAGCTGGGCGCAGACACCGACGACGTGCTAGCCGAACTGGACCCCCTGGGCGAGCGGCAGCTCGGAGGAGTAGTTGACGGTGTTGGTGGCGCGCCGCATGTAGGCCTTCCACGAGTCGGACCCTGACTCGCGGCCTCCGCCGGTCTGCTTCTCGCCACCGAACGCGCCGCCGATCTCAGCTCCGGACGTGCCGATGTTGACGTTGGCGATGCCGCAGTCCGAACCGTCGGCCGCCATGAAGCGCTCCGCTTCGCGCATGTCGGTGGTGAAGATCGCCGACGAAAGGCCTTGCGGTACGGCGTTGTTCAACGTGACGGCCTCGTCGAGGTCGTCGTAGGTGAGCACGTAGAGGATGGGTGCGAAGGTCTCGTCGTGCACCACGGCGGTCTGCTCGGGCATCCGCACCACCGCGGGCCTGACGTAGTACGAGCCGTCGCCGAGGTTCACGTGGTCGCCACCGATCACCTCGCCGCCGTCGGCCGCGGCCTGCTCCAGCGCGCCCACCATGTCGCGGTAGGCGCGTTCGTGGATCAGCGGCCCGACCAGCGTGCCGTCCGAGGACGGGTCACCGATGGGCAGGCTGGCGTACGCCTTGACGATCCGTTCGACGAGGGTGTCGACGACGCTGCTGTGCGCGATGACGCGGCGCATCGTGGTGCAGCGTTGGCCGGCCGTACCCGCGGCGGAGAAGACGATGCCGCGCACGGCCAGATCGAGGTCGGCGGACGGCGTGACGATGGCCGCGTTGTTGCCTCCGAGTTCCAGCAGCGCCTTGCCGAACCGTTGCGCCACGCGGGGTCCCACCTGCCGGCCCATCCGCACCGATCCGGTGGCCGACACCAGCGCCACACGCGGATCGTCCACCAGTTGCTCGCCGATCTCGCGGGCGCCCTGAACGAGGCGGGAGACTCCCCGCGGGGCGCCGACGTCGTCAGCTGCCCGCTCGATGAGTGCCTGGCAGGCGATCGCGGTCAACGGCGTCAGCTCGGACGGCTTCCACACCACGGTGTCGCCGCAGACCAGGGCCACCGCGGTGTTCCACGCCCACACGGCGACCGGGAAGTTGAAGGCGGTGATGACGCCGACCACGCCGAGCGGATGCCAGGTCTCCATCAGCCGGTGGCCCGGTCGCTCGGAGGCAATGGTGCGGCCGTACAGCTGGCGCGACAGCCCAACGGCGAACTGGCAGATATCGATCATCTCCTGCACCTCGCCGAGCGCTTCGGAGGTGATCTTGCCTGCCTCGACGGTGACGAGCGTCGCGAGATCGGCCTTGTGCTCGACCAGCAGCTCGCCGAGGCGTGCCACGAGCGCGCCGCGCACCGGCGCCGGGGTGACGCGCCATTTCGCGAATGCCGTTGCCGCGTCGGCGATTGCCGCGTCGGCCTGCTCGGTGGTGGTCTCGACGACGCTGAACAACACGTCGCCGGTGATCGGCGTACTGGCGGGCAGGCCCGTCGTGCCGGGCTCACCCAGCTGGGCGTGGGCACCGATGGCCTGCAGCGCGCTTCGCACCCTGCCGCGCAGGTCGTCGGCGGTGGGCAGTGCGGTCGTCGGTGTCTGCATGGTGGTCATGATGCCGCTTTCTGATCGTGGTTGCTGCGATAGTCTCCGGCCATGACGGACGCCGGCGAGGAGCTCGATGACATCGACCGGATCTTGGCGCGTGAGCTGGTCGCCGACGGCCGCGCCACGCTGGCCCACCTCGCGGTGAGCGCCGGTCTTTCGGTGTCCGCGGTGCAGTCGCGGGTGCGACGGCTCGAGTCCCGCGGAGTGGTGACGGGGTACCGGGCGAGGATCAATCCCGAGGCGGTGGGGAACATGCTGTCGGCGTTCGTCGCCATCACTCCTCTCGATCCGTCTCAGCCCGATGATGCCCCCGCACGGCTCGAACACATCTCTGCCATCGAGTCCTGCCACTCCGTGGCGGGTGATGAGAGCTATGTGCTCCTCGTCCGGGTGAAGTCCGCCCGGGCGCTGGAAGACCTGCTGCAACAGATCCGCACGGCGGCCAATGTCCGCACTCGAAGCACCATCATATTACAGACATTTTACGAGGGACGCGACTCCGTACCGTAGATAATCCGGTATGTCAGGTGAAGCGCCGTAAATAATCCGTTATGATGGCGGCATGACTGCCGTTCTCTCGCCGCGCGCGCACCGTGCCTCGACCATCGCCCCCGACGACGTGCGCGACGTGTTGGCGCGCAGCATCCTGGCCGACGGCCTCGACTTCGTCCTCGACGTCGACCGTTCCAGGGGCTCCTACCTCGTCGATGCCCGCACCGGCGTGCGCTACCTGGACATGTTCACGTTCTTCGCGTCGTCCGCGCTTGGCATGAACCATCCGGCACTCGCCGACGACGAAGGATTCCGCGCGGAACTGGCGGCGGCCGCGGTGAACAAGCCGAGCAACTCCGACGTCTACAGCGTGCCCATGGCCCGTTTCGTCGAGACGTTCGCGCGCGTTCTCGGTGACCCGGCGCTGCCACACCTGTTCTTCGTCGACGGCGGCGCGCTGGCCGTCGAGAACGCGCTCAAGGTCGCCTTCGACTGGAAGAGCAGGCTCAACGAGTCGCGCGGAATCGATGCCGAACTGGGCACCAAGGTGTTGCACCTGCGCGGCGCCTTCCACGGCCGCAGCGGTTACACCCTGTCGTTGACCAACACGGACCCGAACAAGGTGGCGCGGTTCCCCAAGTTCGACTGGCCGCGCATCGATGCGCCCTTCATCCGCCCCGACGCCGACATGGACGCCATCGAGGCCGAGTCGGTGCGCCAGGCGCGGGCCGCCTTCGAGGCGCACCCCAACGACATCGCGTGCTTCATCGCCGAGCCGATCCAGGGCGAGGGCGGTGACCGGCACTTCCGTCCGCAGTTCTTCGCCGCCATGCGGGAGTTGTGCGACGAGTTCGACGCGCTGCTGATCTTCGACGAGGTGCAGACCGGCTGCGGCATGACCGGAACCGCTTGGGCCTACCAGCAATTGGATGTCCTGCCCGATGTCGTTGCCTTCGGCAAGAAGACACAGGTGTGCGGCGTGATGGCCGGCGGGCGCGTCGACGAGATCGCCGACAACGTGTTCCACGTCAGCTCACGGATCAACTCCACCTGGGGCGGCAACCTCGTCGACATGGTGCGCTCACGGCGCATCCTCGAAACCATCGAGGCGGATGGGTTGATGGTGCACGCCGCCAAGGCGGGACGTCACCTGCTGGACCGGCTGACCGATCTCGCGGAAGAGTTCCCGGGACTGGTGCTCGAGCCCAGGGGCCGAGGCCTGATGTGCGCGTTCAGCATGCCGGACCCCGAGCAGCGCGACGAACTGGTCCAGAAGTTGTGGGACCTGCACGTGATCATGCTGCCCAGCGGCGCCACCAGCGTGCGGTTCCGGCCGGCGCTGACGGCGTCGCGCGAGGAGCTCGACGCCGCGGTCGAGGCGGTGCGCACCGCGCTCAGCTGACGCCGTCCGGCGCGGTGAGCTTGCGGATGGTCGACCCGAGCCGGGCGAGTTCGGTCCCGCCTACCAGTACGCAGCCATGCAACTCGGCGAGTTTGCGTGCCGCAGGAGTGAAGTCGTGGTTCGTCACGACCATCGTCTGAGTGCAGTCCTGCATCGGCGCGCCCGCGACCACCTCCTGCACCGCGCTGGTGCCGACGGGGCGGGATTGTCGTTTGCACTGGATCGCAATCCGATTCGGCCGCCACCCGACGATGAGGTCGACACCCCAGTCGCCCGTCATGGGCGTCATGATGACCGGCACCCCGCACTTGCGGGCGATCCTGGCGATGTGGTCCTCGAAGTCGGTTCCGGACATCTCCGTGGTCTCCGGTACCAGCGTGGTGGCTCCCCGGAACGCGCCCACCAGGAACTGCGGCATGGCGGCCAGGACGACCGGCGCGGCGACGCCGATCACGACGCTCCACGGGACGCTCGACGCCCAGCAGGTAGGCGGCGACTCCCGCCGCGATGGCCAATACCGCGTACATCCTCAGCCGTAAAGCCACGCCGGAATCGTAGGCGGGGACTCCGACAACCCGAAAAGTCGCTCCGCCTGCGTCGACGCTGCGTCCTCGGCCTGAAAGTGCGAGTGCCCTCCGCCGCCAACGCAGAGTCAACGGAACACCCGAGCAGCCGAGCGGCTAACCCCCGCCGTTCTGAAGCGCGCGCCACACCCGGGCCGGCGTCATCGGCAGCCGTCGAAGTCGCGCCCCGCACGCGCGGGCGACGGCGTTGGCCACAGCGGGTGCCACCGGGTTGTACGGTGACTCGCTCATCGACTTCGCGCCCAGCGGCCCCAGTTCGTCGTAGGTGTCGGCGAAGTAGACCTCGGTTACGGGTACGTCGGCGAGCTGCGGAATGTGGTAGTTGCGAAGGTCCTTCGTGATCACGACGCCATCGGCACTCACCAGCATCTCCTCGTACAGCGTCGAGCCGATCGCCTGGGCGACGCCGCCCTCGACCTGTCCGCGGCACTGCTCGGGGTTCAGCACCACGCCGGCGTCGGCGGCTTGCACCGACTGCAGGATCACGCACCCGGCCGGTGTCGACGTCGACGGCGACCCGGACGGCGTGCACGTTGAACGCGACCGACCGCGGGGTGCCGTCGTGGCGGCCCCGGCCGACCAGCGGCCCTTCCGCGCCCGAAGCGATCTGAGCTCGCAGGTCGCGACAGGCGGCCTGTACCGCGAGACCGGCCACCACGGTGCCTGCCGAGCCGAATGCGCCCGTGTCGTAACCCGTTGCATCGGTGTCGGATTGATGAATGCGGACCTTGTCGACCGTGGTGTCCAACTCGGTGGCGACGAGTTGGGCGTGCACGGTGGTGGTGCCGTTGCCGAATTCCGCCGTGCCCACCGACAATGTGTAATAACCGTCGGCGTCGGCGGAGATCGTCACCTCGGCGAAGTGACCGCGCGGCGGAATGGTCGCGATCATCGCGATCGCCATGCCCTCGCCCACCCGCCATGAAGGGCCGTCGGGGGCCGCCACCCCGTTGCCGGTCGCCAGCGCCTGCTGGGCCAGGTCCAGACACTGGTCGAGCCCGTAGCTGCCGAACGTCAGGTCGTCGGAGAGCACGTGCGAATCGGTGAACGCGTCGCCAGGCACCACGACGTTGCGCCGCCGCAGGTCGTACGGGTCGATGCCGAGCCGCGCGGCCAATTCGTCCAGCGCGGACTCCACGGCGAAGATCATCTGGCCCAGCCCGTAGCCGCGGAAGGCGCCCGACGGAATGTTGTTCGTGTAGACGGTCTGGGCGTCGACGCGCTTGTTCGCGCAGCGGTAGACCGAGATCGACTCGCTGCAACCGTGGAACATGACGCCGGGGCTGTGATTGCCGTACGCGCCCGCGTCGACGAGGACGTCCACCGCCAGCGCGGTCAGGACGCCGTCGGCTCCCGCGGCCACCGTGGCGTCGACGCGGAACGGGTGACGGCATGGCGCCGCGACGAATTCGTCGGTTCGGCTGAACTCGTAGCGCACCGGCCGCCCGAGTCGAAGCACCGCCAACGCGACGATGTCCTCGGTCAGCATCTCCTGCTTGCCGCCGAAGCCGCCACCCACCCGCCGGGTGAAGACGTGCACTTGCGCGCGGTCCAGGCCGAACACGTGGCACAACTCGTCGCGGACCAGGAACGGCACCTGCGAGCTGGTCCGAATCACCAGGCGTCCGCGTTCGTCCAGCCATCCGGTGCTGCCGTGGGTCTCCAGGTGCGCGTGCTGCACGCGCTGCGTCGTCCAACGGCCACTCACCACCGCACCGCCGGCGGCCCGGGCAGCTGCCACCCCGGCGTCGACGTCACCGACACCGCCGTGCAGTTCGGCGACGACGTTGCGCGACGCGTCGGCGATGCGCGAGTCGGCGCCCTTGTCGCCGTGCACCAACGGCGCGCCCGGCGACCGTGCGGACTCCGGGTCGAAGACCGCGGGCAGCTCCTGGTACTCGACGGCGATTGCGCGGCACGCGTTTTCGGCGATCGCGGCGCTGTCGGCGATGACGGCGGCCACCCGCTGACCGATGAACCGCACCGTGTCGTCGAGCAGGTAGGTGTCGTCGGGATCGTCGAGCCGGTCCTCGTGCCGGGCTGTCGAGAACGCCACCGGCGGGCTGTCGCGATGCGTGAGGACCAGCTGCACGCCGGACATCGTTTCGGCGGCAGACGTGTCGATGGCGACGATCCTGGCGTGCGGCAGGGGAGCGCGCAGCACGGCCAGGTGCAACAGCCCGTCCGACTGGTGGTCCATGGTGTACTGCTCGGTCCCGGTCACCACCCGCACACCGGCAGGCGCGGCGATCGAACGTCCCGCGTCGGCCGTCCCGCCGGACTTCTCGGTGTTGGTTCGCCCGGCCAATGCGTCGGTGATGGACCGGTACCCGGTGCAGCGGCACAGGTTGCCCTTCAACTGCTGTGGCAGATCGGCGAGTTGATCCTCGGAGAGCGCCGACGCGGTGGTGATCATCCCCGCGGTGCAGAAACCGCACTGGAATCCCGCCGCCTCGACGAACCGGCGCTGCATCGGATGCAGATCGTCGGGGCTGCCGAGGCCCGCCACGGTCGTGATGGTGCGGCCCGCGGCGCGGAACGCGGGGAACACGCACGAGTGCACGGCGGAGCCGTCGACCAGCACCGAGCAGGCGCCGCAATCGCCTGCGTCGCAGCCCTTCTTCACCTCGACGTGGCCGTTGTCGCGAAGGAACGTGCGTAGACACTGCCCCGGCCACGGATCATCGTGCAGGGCTTGGCCGTTCACGACGATCGTCACGACAGCTCCTCGCGCACCTGGTGAGCCAGGAGCAGGGTCATGGCGCGGCGCCAGTCCGGGTCGCCGTGCGGGTCGTCGGTCCAGGCGTCGTCCGGGATGCCGGCATGAGCGCCCACCAGCTGGTCATGATCGGGGAGGGACGGGAACTCGAAGACGTACGGCCGCACGGTCGCGGCCGTCACCGACAGTACGAAGCCGCCGCCGTCAGCGTCGGTGTCGCGGCGGCCGATCACCACCACGCCGGACCGGCCCAGCGGCGACGGCGCAAGCTTGCGGTAGGCGGTGCGTGCCCGTAGTGCCTTGGCGCTCAGGTGTACCGAGCGCATGACGTCGCCGACCGCCAGCAGGTTCGTGGCACTGCCCGTGACGAACTGGGCGACCGGCAACCGGTAGTCGCTCCCGTCGGCGCGCCACACGACGACGTGCCCGTCGAGGGCTGAAGCCAACGAGATCATCGCGCCCGCAGGAAAGGACAGGCAGATGTTTCCGCCGACGGTCGCAGTGCTCCAGATCTTGAACGACGCCAGAAGTGCCGTGCAGCACTGGTGGAACAGTGGGGCCGCCCGCCAGTCCGGCCTGATGCGGCTCAGCCGGGTGGACAACGCCGACACCTCGGCCAGCGTGCACGTTGCGCTGAGCTCGATCTCGTTGTCGCCCAAGGTGATCGGCTGCCAACCCAGTCCGGCGAGGTCGACCAGCCTGCGTACGTGCGGTTGCGGTTCCGAGAACAGCCACGTCCCGCCTGCCAGCAGCGCGTCCTGAGGTCCCAGCGGCCACACCTCATCTCGGCGACTGGGGGTGACGACCGCCTCGACGGTGTTGAGATCCACCTATCGACGGTAATCAAGCGTTGGCGCCACCGCACGCTCGGCGAGATATCCGCGAAACGAACTGCAACCCCCCGGTTGCGCTCGATACCCGGATATGCAAGTCTGAAGTTGCACGTCGATCCCGACCGAGAGGCACCCGTGACCACGCTCGACATCACCCGCACCATCGACATCAACGCCCCCGCCGAGAAGGTGTGGGCAGCGCTCACCGAGCCCGATCTCGTAGCCCAGTGGTTCGGCGACACCTGCGAATTCGACCCGACGCCGGGCGGCAAGGGCTCCTTCGGTTGGGCGCACGGCACGTTCCGGGTGATCGTCGAACACGCCGACCGGCCCAAGACCCTGATCTACCGGTGGGCCCGGGAAGAGAACGTCGACCCCGTGCCGGGCAATTCGACGCTCGTGCGGTTCGACCTGACCGAGTCCGAGGGAGGAACCCGGCTCACGCTGTTGGAGACCGGCTTCGAGCAACTCGAGGATCCTCAGGGCGCGCACGACGGCAACACCGACGGGTGGCGCGCCGAACTCGGCGAACTGGTGGAGTTCCTGGAATCGCGGTGAACGACACGGCGCGAATGCCCGCGGTGCTCTCGGTGCTGGCCGACGAGACCCGCTGGCGCATCCTGTCGGAGATCGGGGCCACGGAGCTATCCGCCAGTGCGTTGGCGGGCCGGCTGCCCGTCAGCCGGCAGGCCATTGCCAAACACCTCGCCGTGCTCGCCGAGGCCGGCCTGGTCGAATCCGTCCGCGCGGGCCGCGAAATCCGGTACCGCGCGATCGGAGCACGCCTCAGCGCGCTGGGGAGTGAACTGGAAGCGATCGGGCGGCGCTGGGACCGGCGTCTCGAAGCGATAAAGCGCATCGCCGAAGGGACGGATTCAGTTTAATCTCTGCTCATGACGGACGAGGTCGCCGAGTTTTCGGGGGGAGGCACCGACGGAGCCGCTGACCTGCCGTCCGTCGAGTACGCCCTGGCAGGGGGCGCGCCGCAGCGCGTCGGCTGGTTCCGCTTCTACTTCGCCGACGAGCGGTGGGAGTGGTCGCCGCAGGTCGAGCTCATGCACGGCTACCAGCCCGGCTCCGTCCAACCCACCACCGCACTGGTGCTCTCGCACAAGCATCCCGACGACTACCGCCAGGTGGCCGCGACCATCGAGGAGATCCGGCGCACCGCGGGTGCCTTCAGCACTCGGCATCGGATCATCGACACTCACGGCGAAGTTCATCACGTGGTGGTGATCGGGCAGCAGATGCGCGGCAACGACGATGCGGTGATCGGTTCGGACGGCTTCTACGTCGACGTCACGCCGTCCGTCACCGAGGCCAGGGAGGAGAGGGTCACCGAAGCGGTGGCGGAGATCGCCGAGGCGCGCGGCGGCATCGAACAGGCCAAGGGCATGTTGATGCTGATCTATCGAATCTCGGCCGACTCCGCGTTCGAACTGCTCAAGTGGCGCTCGCAGGAGTCCAACGTCAAACTGCGCGTGCTCGCCGAGCAGGTCGCGAAGGACTTCCTCGCTCTCACCTACGACGAAGTCCTGCCCACTCGGCCGGAATACGACCGGTTGTTGTTGACCGCGCATCTGCGCGTGGACTCCTGAGAGTCCACGCGCAGATGGTCGGGCTCAGTTCTGCTCGGCTTGTTGCTTCTTCTCGGCGGCGGCGGCGCTGCTTCGGGCGGCCTCTGCTTCGGCCTCCTTGCGGGCGACGTCGCGCTGCGCTTCGGCCTTGTCCTGCTGGGCGTGGCCCTCGCGGATGAGGTCGTTGCGGCCGGTTACGGTGCCGACGGCCTCCTTGGCCTTGCCCTTGACGTCTTCGACGACGCCCTTGATGGCCTCTTCGGGTCCGCTGTTCTTCTCGGTCATGACTACCTCTCGGTCGTTGCGTGCAACCATGGGTTTCCCGGCTCGTATGACCGCCAAACGTGTCTAGCAGAGCGCTGCGCGAATTGCCTTGTGTAGCAAGGGAATTACTGTCCACATAGGCTTTACTTACGCGGGCGTAAACCGCTCAGTGGGCTTGAGTCGGCACTCTTGGCGGAACGGGGTTTCGGCGGGCATCGGTATGGGCATCCTTGCCTGAAGTTTCAACGAGGAGGTCGCAACGTGCCGGCAGCAACAATCAAGAACGAGAAAGCATCCGAGGAGCCGCGACGGCACGGCGAAACGAAGGAGCAGGCGCGGATTCCCAGCGCGAAGCTGATCTCCAAATTGCGGAATTCGTGACCAGCATCAGTTGCCGCAAACTCGCACACGCTGCTGAGCGGAGGGTGCGTGGTTAGCTGGAATTCCAAGGGTAGTCTCATTCAGACATCACCAGGAGGGCGTGTGGACAACGAGGTCGAGTTCCGGGTTGCTGCCAAGCTCGAGAACCTTGCGATGCTGCGCACTTTGATCGCAGCCGTGGGAACCTTCGAAGACCTCGACATGGATACCGTCGCCGATCTGCGCCTGGCCGTCGATGAAGCATGCACCCGGCTGATCCGGTCCGCCGTTGCCGGCTCCACCCTCGTTCTCGTGGTTCGTCCGAGTGACGACGAATTGGTGATCGACGCGTCCACCACCTGTACGTCCCGGGACATCATGGCCCCCGGCAGCTTCAGCTGGCACGTCCTGAGTTCGTTGACGGACGAGGTGAAGACGTTCCAGAACGGCGAGACGATCGACGATGGCGCGGTCTTCGGCATCTCCATGACGACGAGACGAGCGAGCTCGCTGCGGTGACGTCTTCGCCCTCTCGGGGTTCGGCGTCACGATCGAACTCTGAATATGCCGATGTCGTCGACATGTTCCGCGAGCTGCGGGAACTCGACGAGGGTGCGGCCGAGTTCACCCGCCAGCGCGACGCCATCGTGGAGCGGTGCCTGCCGCTCGCCGACCACATCGCCAGGCGATTCGACGGCAGGGGTGAACCGCGCGACGACCTGGTCCAGGTGGCCCGGGTCGGCTTGGTGAACGCGGTGATCCGGTTCGACGTAGAGGCCGGTTCGGACTTCGTGTCGTTCGCGGTGCCGACCATCATGGGTGAGGTCCGCAGGCACTTCCGGGACAACAGCTGGTCGGTCAAGGTGCCGCGGCGGCTCAAGGAACTGCACCTGCGGCTTGGCGCGGCGACGGCGGAACTGTCCCAGCGGCTGGGCCGTGCCCCGACCCCGTCGGAGCTCGCTGCCGAGCTCGAGATGGACCGCGACGAGGTGGTCGAGGGCCTGATCGCAGGCAGTTCCTACAACACGATGTCGATCGACGGCGGCAGCGGCACCGAAGAGGCTCCAGCGATCGCCGACACGCTGGGTGACGTCGACACCAACCTGGACCGCATCGAGAACCGGGAAGCCCTGCGCCCCCTGCTCGAGGCGCTGCCCGAGCGCGAGCGCACCGTGCTGATCCTGCGGTTCTTCGAGTCGATGACGCAGACGCAGATCGCCGAGCGCGTCGGCATCTCCCAGATGCACGTGTCGCGGTTGTTGGCGAAGTCCCTAGCGCGCCTGCGGGACCAGCTGCAGTAGCCGACGCTGCGCGCCGTGGACGATGCCGAGTGCGGCGTCGACGTCCGGCGCCACCGGCAGCGTCGTATCCGGATCGCAGATCTGCAGTAGCCGGGTCACCGCCTTGCCGGGCACCATGGCCCATTCCGTTCCGTCCGCGGCGCACCGGACGTTGAGGGTGTGCAAGGCCGAAAAGCCAGAGGCCCCAAAGAATTCGAGCCCTTCGAGGTCGAGTACCAGATGATTCACCGCATCGGCGTGGCGAAGCGCGTACGTGACGAAGTCCTGCGCGTTCGCGGCGTCGAGCTCACCGTTCGCAACGACTACGACCACGGACGGGTGCAGCCAGCGCGTGGCGAAACGGGCGGTGTGGCAGGTGATTACGGATTCCGGCGGAGCCGGACGGGAAGATTCGAACGTAGACATTGTGACTCCATCAGTAGGACTTGGTTCATACTGTGGTTCACGCCAAGAAATCGATGGGCCCTGCGTCTCAAAGCCGTGTGCTGACGCTTCCAATCGGCTGGTTGTTTCAACCTTGCTTCGAACGGTACGCCGGTCGGAATGCATCGACAAACCGAGATGCAAACGAATTGAATCCCTAGTGAATCACGCCAGCCATCCCCGCTGCAGGTCCCAGGCCGCTCCCGGCTCGGATGCGTCGTCCCGAGTGATCGTCGCCTGGATCAGGCCGTAGGGCCGGTCGTCGGCGTTGAACACCTCGTTGTGGTTCTCCAACCCGAACGGGGACAGGTCGTAGACGAAGTGGTGCTTGTTGGGCGCCGACAGCCTGACCTCGACGATCTCGGGATGAGTCTCCAGCACGGCTTTGCCCATTTCGTACAGCGTCTGCTGAAGCGCCAGCGACTGCACCACCGCGAACTGCTTCACCAACTGGGCCTTTACTCCGACGTAGATCGACTCCCAATCGGCTTCGGTCGTGTCGAACCGCCACTGGGCGACCAGCGACGTGGCCATCACCCGATCGTGGGTGGGCTTCAGCACGGTGTACGGGTCGGTCAGAAAGCCGGCGAACTCCGACCCCGTCGACTTGAGGATCACCAGGTCCTTGAGTCCGCCGATCACCCATTCACCGGTGCCGTCGACCGTGACCGCGGCGGTGCGCACCTCCTGCCCCTTCCGCATCCAGGTGTAGTCGTGCTCGGTGCCGTCGACCACCGCGCGTTCCCACGCGTATTCCTCGATCTCGATGCGGGCGCCCTCGACCGGTGCGACGTCGTGGACGAAGTGCCGCGCCAGCGCGAGGCCGTAGTCCTCGATCGACTGGCAGGCCCTTCTCCTTGGCGAACGCGTAGGCGGTCTGCTTCTGGGTGTCGGTCGGCAGCACGTCGGACTGGTCGCCGGCCAGGTGCGCGGCACTGAAATCGCCACGCAGGCAAGTGGATACGTTGATGTCGTGGATCTCGTGCCGCGGATTGTCGCGGTAGATCCGCACCACGCGATTCTCGGCCTTGCCGTACTGGTTCTTGCCCAGGATGATGCCCGACACGTGCTCAGCTCCCTCGATAGGTCGAATAGGCGTACGGCGACAACAGCACCGGGACGTGGTACTTCGCCGTGGCGTCGGTGACTTCGAACGCGATCACGATCTCCGGGTAGAAGCCGGTGATCCGCTGAGCGGCGAAGTAGCTGCGGTGTCGAAGCGCAGCCGGTACACGCCCGGCGGCGAGATGGTCGGCGAGGCTGGCGACGCGCCCGTCGTCGTCGGTGGTCGCGTCGTGCAACACCGCGTCGTGCGCGTCGAGCAGCGTCACGGGCACACCCGCGGCCGGCCTGCCGGACACGGCGTCGAGGACATGGGTGGAGAGGCTCATGCGTTCGATCCTGCCTCGTCGGCAGGCTCGCTCAGCAGTCGTTGCAGCCGAAGCCGGTTGATCTTGGCGAGTTCGTTGCGCATGACCCGGCGTTCGGTCTCGGGATCGTTGTCGAGCCGGTCGGTGAGGATCGCCAGCAGTTCGTCGGCGGAGCGGCCGCTGGCGCACACCAGGTAGACGTAGCCGAACCTGTCCTCGTATGCCCGGTTGCCCGCGGCCAACGCCGCCCGCACGTCGTCGCCGGCCGTCGCCACGCCGGCCTGTTCGCGGGCCGAGGACTCGTTGTCGACCCGGCCGCCGATGCGGGGATGCCCGTCCAGCGCGGCGTCGATCTCGGCGTCGGGCAGTTCGGCGAGCACCCGGTCGGCGCGGTCGAGCAGGGCGTCGACGTCGGCGAACGGAGCGCCGGCCGAGCACGCGGCGCGCCCAGATCGGCGACGAACACACCCCGAACAGCAGGTGCATGCGCTGCCGTTCGGTCAGGCGGTTGAAGCCGTCGAGACCGAGTGCGGGTTGGGTCGTCACAGCGTCGACTATGGCAACTCGTTGAGCCGGCCGAACCGGGCGGCGGCGATCGGGTTGGCGTCGGCGACCAGATCGCTGAACCGATAGTTGGCGATCTTGGCGATCTCGATGAGCGCGAACGCCTTCTCGGCGGGCGCGGAGTTGTCCATTCGGGACCAGCCGTTGCGCAGCACCCGGTCGAAGCGCTCGGTCTCCCGGGCGCAGATGATCAGCGGGAAGCCGAAGTGCTCCGCGTACGCGGTCGGCCAGCTCGCACGACGTCGTTGTGGTCGTCCTCGTCGAGGTTGGACAGCGCGACGTGGTCGACGGCCAGGGCGTGGCCGGTCTCGTCCTCGGCGCCGAGGTCGGGGAACGCCCGGATCAACTCCAGCTGCTGCTCGGAGGAACCGGTCAGCACCGCGTCCTGGAACGCCTCGCGCAGCGCCTTGGTGTCGGCGAACGGCCGCTGCTCGAAGGCGCGTTCGACCGCCCACGGCACGTCCTGCACGACGTGGCCGAACACCTCGGTGAACCGCTCCTTGGTCATCGCGTTGACCTCGTCGAGGGTGATCGATCCGCCGCCGGCCACCCGCGGCCCGCGCGAACCGAGATGGAAGAACACGACGTTGAGCAGGATGGCGCGTGATCGCGCCGATGCTGATGCCGCTGCCGAACAGCAGATCGATGCCCGGTCGGCATGGCCTTGGCGACATCGGGATACGACGTCACCCACAGCGCCAGCGCGATGCTGGTGGTCACGATGATGAGGTTGCGGTGGTCGGTGAAGTCCACCTTGCCCAGCGTCTGGATGCCGACGACGGCGACCGTCGCGAACAGCGTCAGCGCCGCGCCGCCGAGCACCGGATTGGGAATCGACGAGACGATCGCGGCGACCTTCGGCAGGAACCCCAGGATGATCATGATGACGCCGGCGGCGGCCACCACCCAGCGACTCTTGACGCCGGTGAGACGGACCAGGCCGACGTTCTCGGAGAACGCGGTGTAGGGGAAGGAGTTGAAGACGCCGCCGATCGCGGTGGCCAGGCCGTCGGCGCGCAACACGTTGCCGATGTCGGACGCCTTGATCCGCTTGCCGACGATCTCGCCGGTGGCGATGGTGCTACCCGTCGATTCCACGGCGGTGATCATCAGCACGATGATCATCGTCAGGCAGGCGACGAGGTCGAACTTGGGCATGCCGAACAGGAACGGCTGGGTGAAGCCGATCGCCGAGGCCTGCGCCGACCTTGTCGAAGTTCATGTCGCCGAGCGCGAACGCCACCGCGCAGCCGATGACCAGGCCGAGCAGCACGGCGATGGTGGCGACGAAGCCCGCGGAAGATGCGCTGGATCGCGACGATGATCGCGATGGTGCCCAGCGCGTAGAGCAGCCAGCGCAGGTTGGTCGGGTCGATCTCGTCCGGTGTGCG
This sequence comes from uncultured Actinomycetota bacterium, assembly GCA_963849055.1. Taxonomy (GTDB): domain Bacteria; phylum Actinomycetota; class Actinomycetes; order Mycobacteriales; family Mycobacteriaceae; genus Mycobacterium. Next base: position 802,570 of record CAWKFI010000002.1, on the reverse strand, counting down.
GGTTGGTCACGGCGTCGTGCGCGCCGACCGGCACCAGGCACAACCCGATGATCGTGATCAGCGTGCCGGTGACCACCGGCGGGAAGAACCGCAGCAGCTTGATGAAGATCGGCGCGATCAGGAACGTGAAGACACCGGCGACGATCACCGCGCCGTAGACGTAGAGCAGGCTCGGCCGCGCCGCCGCCGTGCGCCAGCCCGATCGCGATGATCGGCGAGACGCCGGCGAACGTCACGCCCTGCAGCAGCGGCAGCCGCACGCCGACCTTCCAGAACCCGACCGCCTGGATGATCGACGCGATGCCGCAGGTGAACAGGTCGGCGGTGATCAGCTTGACCAGCTGGTCGCTGCGGCAGGTCGATCGCGCCGGCGATGAGGATCGGCACCAGCACCGCCCCGGCGTAGAACGCCACGACGTGCTGGAAGCCGTAGGTCGCCAGCTTGGGGATCGGCAGCACCTCGTCGACGGGGTGCACGCGCTTCTGGGGCTTCTCGGCCTTTTCGGCCGGCGGGGCGGACATGTGTCCCAGAATCCGGCAGGTTCACACTGTTCGCATGTCGAGATCGCAGCTCGCGTCGCGGGTGTGCTGCTCGCCGCCGGGGCGGGTACGCGCTTTGGCATGCCGAAAGTCCTTGCCGAACAGGGGAAGTGGCTGCGCACGGCGGTCGATGCGCTCGGCGACGGCGGCTGCGGCGAAATCGTGGTGGTGCTGGGGGCGGCCGTCGTGGACGTGCCTGCGCCGGCGCGGGCGGTCGAGGCCGCGGATTGGGAGGACGGGCTCAGCGCGTCGTTGCGCGCCGGACTCGCGGCGACCGCCGGCGCCGACTACGTGCTGCTGCACCTGGTCGATACCCCCGACGTCGGACCCGACGTGATCGCGCGGGTGTTGACCGCCGCCCGGTCGTCGTCCTCCGGCCTGGCCAGGGCGACGTACGGCGGGCGCCCCGGCCACCCGGTGGTGATCGCCGGAAGGCACGTCGATGCCTTGATCGAGACGCTGCAGGGCGACGAGGGTGCCCGGACGTTCCTCGCTGGTCGCGCCGACGTGCTGGCCGTCGAGTGTGGAGATTTGGCCACCGGTGTGGACGTCGACGTGCGGTAGGAAGTGCAGTCCCGGCTGAGCTCTTACGCCCAAGATCATTTGCTACTGTGCAGCGTTAACGGGATGGCACATGGCAATCACGATCTCGTCGAAATCGCTCGTCCACGTGCCGTTTGCCGAGGCAACGCCGCCTTCGGATACCATTCCATGCGAGGCGCAATTTGCCATGTATGATTTGCTGCAGCCCTACATCTTGGAGTGTGAATATGGGAAACCAGGCCGTCGAAGTCACCTACACCGGTTTGGATGAGCTCTGGCAGGCGTATGACGACTTGCTCGTCGACCTGGCGAAGCGGGAAAGCGTTAGCTGCGTGGCCGAGCTTGGCGGCGGCGCCAATCCGATGGTGGCCGATACCGACAGGTGGGGTTTCGCACAGGAGCGCGTCGTCGTCGACATCTCGGCGACTGAACTGGAGAAGGCCGACGGCGACGTGAAGACACGCGTCGCCGACTTGTGCAAGCCGATCGAGGACGGTCACGAGGCCTATGACCTCGTGTTCTCCAAGATGCTGTGCGAGCACCTCCCCGATGCCCGCGCCTTTCACGAGAATTGCTTCAAGATCCTTCGGCCAGGCGGATTGTCGGTGCACTTCTTCCCGACGCTCTTCGCGCTGCCCTTCGTGATCAACCGGCTGGTTCCGGAGAATCTGACTCGATCAATGCTGCGCAGGGTGCAGCCGGTGCGCTTCACCGATCCCAAGCTGCAGAAGTTTCCGGCGTACTACCGCTGGTGCACCGGACCCACTGAGCGGGCCATAAAGCGCTACGAGAGCGTGGGTTTCAAGGTCGAGGCGTGGAACGCGGCGTTCGGACACCTCTATTACGAGAAGATTCCAGGCTTGAACGTGGCGGAACGCGCCAAAACGCGTTACCTGCTTGATCATCCGGTACCCGCCCTGACGAGCTTCGCCACGGTGGTCCTCCGGAAGCCCGCCTGAGGGAGCCCTATCTGGCCAGGGCGGCAGCCGTCGCCTTCGGCTGCCAATCCGTGGTCAACAGCGCACCGCAATTGGCTTCCAGATCACCGCGATTCGACGTGTCTGAGTCGCGGATGCTGAAGATGAACGCCGGTCCGCTGTAGCCGGTGGCCGCGGCGGCTGCCAACACATCGGTGATCTGCTTGGTCTGCTCCTGTTGGCTGACGCCCTGGGCGGATGGATCACTGGTTGGCGCGCCGAGTTCGGTCATCCAGATCTTCTTGCCGCCGTCGCCGTTGGCCACCATCACGTCGCGCATTCGACCGACGTCCGACCAGCCGTTGTCGGTGTCGCCGGCAAGCCCTGCGGGAAACACATAGGGATGCGCGGCGGCTGCATCGAAATAGCCCTTGGCGCCTGCGGCATACATCTGTGCAAGGAAGGCGGGCGGCGAATCATCGCCGAGCAAGCGACTCAGCCCCGCTGCCACGACGGTGCTGTTGGGCTGCACGGCCTTGATCGCGGGATAGGCAGCCTTGAGCAATTCGGTGTAGCGCGCACCGTTGGAGATCGTAAAGCCGGAGAACAGTGGAAGATTCGGCTCATTCCATAGCTCCCAGTGCGACACCCGGTCGGCGTATCGGCGCACCACCGCCGCCGCGAAGGCGCCGTAGTCGGACGGATTCATCGGAAAGGCGGTGAAATACGATCCCGGCGGCCGCGCCCATTCCGCCGAGTACGCGATGAGGCCGAGAACCTTGATGCCACGAGCGTTCGCAGCATCGACCAAACCGTCTACGTAGCCCCAGTCGTACTGGCCCTTGACGGGCTCGATCCTGCTCCAGTCGATCAGTACTCGCAGCCAAGAGGCGCTCGTCTTGGACACGGCGTCGAGTTCGCGGTTCACGTCGTCGATCGGCATGGTCACCATGAACGACCCATCACTGAAGCCATAGCCGTCGGCGGGCGCAACGAGAGCCGACTGCGCGGGGGCGGGCATGAACAGCGCCAGGCCCGCCGCGACGGCCACACTGGACAGCGACAGGGCCAGGAATCGTCGTACCCGTGTTCGCATGCGGGCCAAGCTACCCGACGGATCCCGGCGGCCGAGATCAGTCACAGTCGCCTTGGGCGTATGCCTTCGCCAGCGCGCCGAACTGGTAGGCGTAGACCAACTCCCAGTGCAACAGCGAGAAGTCGTAGCTGCGGGGGACACCGCGCATCACAGCGACGTTCGCGTCAGACGAAAAGCATTGGTGGAAAACCAAGCTGGCGCGCGGCAGATGATAGTTCCACGTGACGACGATGATCTTGGTCCACGACTTCTCGGCGGCCAACCCACGCATCATCTCCGCCTCCCCCCGTGTGGTGAACGAGGATGGCCTTGCACAGATGACGTTGATCCCCGGGGTCGACGGCGTGCATGCCCTCGCCATGACGGCGTCGGTGTCTGCATAGGGGTTGGACAACACGACGTTGGGCGCCCATCCATCTTTGGCCAAACCGATCCCGAAGTCTTCGCGGCCGTCGTGTTCGCCCGCGAGCACGATCACGGCATCCGCCCGTTGCAACTGGTCGGACCGGGCATCGGTGAAGAGGATGTAGCCACTCGTGCCCATCAGCCCCAACAACGTCGTCACCACCAACACTGCGATCAGGAACGCACGAGCAACGCGAGCCGGCAGGCCGATGTCATGACGCCGTCCAGGCTGCGACGGCAGCGCCGCGTCGACCATCGAATCGTCGTCGTGGATCTGTTCGGTTTCTTCTGGCACTTAGCCTCGCCAGTCGATGCGGGCTGGGTCCAGTGGCCTGCGGGCAAACTCTCTGTACAGGTTTTCCGGTGAGACGAAGACGCCTCCAGACACGGTCGCTGCGTCAAGGGGGTTGTCGGAAATGTGGGCCGCGAGCCGTGGCGCCACCCATGGCCGCGGAACGAGCGTCGGCATTGCGTTCGCCGACGATGACATCGCGAGATCGCAGTTGCCGTGGTCGCCATTCAAACGCCTCCCGGACGCGCCCGACGGCCAGGGGGCACGGCAGCAACCTTGGCGGTGCGATCGCAGCCGAAGGCAAAGACCGTCGTTGGCGGCGTCGCGCACGGCGGTTCGCCGCTCTTGGATCACGTGCTCAGGCACTCTGCGCCTTCAGTCGAGGTCCGTCTGCAACGTGCAGCATGGGTTTCGCTACGGATGGGTGGCTCATCGCGGACAAGGTTACCGCAGCGGCCCCGGTAGGCGGGCGGCGAGAAGATGCGACGACAGCACCGCAAACGTCGGTTTCAGCAAACGCATCTGCGTGGTCGGGTCAAGCCGCGTCAACAGCACTCGAACGGAGCCCAAATCGTGAGGGCTGCTCATTTGCGGAATTCGGGCGCATACCGAAATCACGCTCGCAGTCGCCAATCTCGGGCTCTGCGCCGGTGATGGCCATCGCGTTCGAGGAAATCCATTCGCCAGTGGCGATGCCCAAACGTCAATCGAAATGGCTGGCAGGCAGGAGACAAGCGCCTCGCCGCGGGGAGTCAATTGTTGCATTCAGCGAACTCAGTGCGAGGATGTAAGGCGTGACTTTTGGCATCAGCTCACGGACCGAAGCCGCTACGGGTATCGGCATCCTGTTGGTTTGCCCCGTCGTGGCGGCATTGGCGATCATCGGCGGTGAACCGGTGATGCTTGCCGTTGCGGGCGTGATCGCGATGCTGATCAGTGTCTACATCGGCATACGTCACCCGTTGTGGTTGTTCTGGGGCCTGGCGTTCGTGATGGGCGCACTGCCGTTCGGGTACTTTCCCGGCGTCCACATACCCCTGTATTTGCCGTTCGCCGCGGGCGCGTTGTTGGCCGCAGTCGTGCACGAGTCCAACCACGTGCCCTTCCATCCGCTGGAAAAAGCCGTGGTGCTGCTGCTGCTGTCGTCGGGGGTATCGGTGATCTTCACCGGCCGCGACCTCGTCGACGTGACGGTGTTCATCAGGTGGGTCATCGCGACGCTCGTCATGATCGCGTTGCTGCGACTATCGCGGGAAAACCTCGCCCGCTTCGGACGGATCTACGTCTACGCCGCGACGGCCAACGCGCTCTTCGGCATCGCCATCGTGGCGGCGGACCCGAATCACCAGTTCATCAAAGTGCTCAGCATCTTCGACTACGCCCGCGAGGAGACCGGTCGATTCATCTTCACCGACGAGGGCGCAAGCAGATTCGCGAGGCTCGGTGGGACATGGGTGGATCCGAACATCGCCGGAATCGGATTGGTGCCGGCGCTGGTGATGGGCGTCGTCCTGCTCAAGGGCAAGCTGCGTCTGGCGGTGACGGCCATCCTTTCAGCGGCGATCGTGTTGACGCTGAGCCGAGCCGCGATCTTCAGCGTTCTGGTCGGCATCGTCCTGGTCGCGCTCTTCCACACGATGCGCTCCCGCCATCGGCTGGTCCTGTTGGGCTCGGTCGGCTTTGCTGCCGTCGGCGCGCTCATGGTGCCCGCCGTCCGTACCCGCATCCTGTCCTCCTTCGGCAGTGACGACCAGGGAGCCTCGGACCGGGGGCGGGCCCTGGCCGAGTGGCCGGGCCATATGGCGGGGCACTGGCCGTTCGGGCTCGGTTGGGGCCGGCGGGAATTCGTCGACGGCGCGTTCGCCTTCAACTTGAACTTCGTATCGAATTCGCCGTTGATCGCCATTTACCGTGCGGGCATCATCGTCGGTCTGATCTTCATCGCGATTCTCGTCATGGGCTGCATCATGAGTTATCGGGCATTGCGTTCCGACTCACTGCCTGCCGCCATTTACGGTGGCGTCTTCATCGGGTTCTGCGTCGTGGCACTGCAACTCGACCATCCCGTCGTCGACATTCCGCAGAGCGTGATCGCCTTCGGATTTCTCCTGGCGTATTTGGTCTACGTGGACCGGGCGCGTCAAATGCCTGGTCCCACGGAGCTCCCGCCACTTGACGCAGCAGAGGTGGCCGCCTCGGACGTCGTCAGGCGGGCCCCTGCGCCCGCGACATAGCGACGCCGTTCAGGTCTTCGCCTTCGACCGCTTCGGCCCGTAGATCGCCGTGACGTAAATCGCCAGGAGTATCGCATCGGTGATTACGGTGGCGATGGCCGCGGCGATGGCGCCGGCGCCGGACATTACGGCGACCAGTGCCGCGAGAAGGCCCAGTTTGACCGGCACCAGCCCGAGGTTGGCGACCAGCCGGATCATGTCGCGCCGCTGTGCGTAGAGGATCACCTGCAGGATCGAACTGATCGTCCGCATGGCGCAGAAGGCGGCCATGAGGAGCATCGCGACGGCCAGTTGGGTAGGTGCGGGGGAGACCAACAGCACGATTCCGGTGACGAGCACCAAAAGGCCTGTGCCGCCGCCGATGAGCAGCGTGGTGCGCAGCGGTGGCCCGCTGGCCAGTTCGCCGCCGCTGAGGCGCAGCGGTTCGTGGTAGGTCATGCCGAAGGCCTGCCCGACGGCGGCGAGGGCGACCGTCACGGTGACGGTGAGCGTGTAGTAACCGACGGTCGTGTTGTCGGTCAGGAACCCCAGCAGCAGGACGTCACCCTGAAGGTAGAGGCACATGCCCAGCGTTTCGCCGGTGAGCGCCGCGATCAGTTTCGGCTGTCCAGGTATCCCCGGGCGATGCCGCAGGATGCGCAGGCCGCCGAGGATGAAGATCACCACGTACTGCGCGCAATACAGCATGGTCGCGACCTGCAGGCTCGGGTGGTCCGTGCCGAACATGTAGGCGCACGCGAGCGCCACGCTTGCGCACTGGCGGATCGTGCCCACTCGCCAGTAGCGGTCGGCATGGCCGTCGCGAACCGCCTGGCTCAGCCATGCGTTGCAAGCCATTTCGCCGCCGGCGACGACCAGCCCGAGCCAGGCGATGTAGTTCACGCCCATGAGCGCGACGCCGCTGGCCGTCAACGTCGCCCCGAGCAGGTAGCGCGTCGTGCGCTCGGCGAGGAAGCGGTCCTCGGACTCCCGCATCGCGCGGACGTTGAACGACTGGTCGAGCGGAGGGCCAACGACCGCAGACAGTGCGTAGCCCATGCCGTACAGGCCGTAGTTGGCGACACCGAGGCGCCCCACGATGGCCAGCGTCCACAGCATGCCGACGCCGCGGCCGCCGTACATCCACAACATGGCCATCAGGGTCTTGGCGATGTTGCTGGGTGCGGCCTTCGGGGTGGACGGCTCAGACACTCTGGTGCCGTCGGCCGACGGGCAACGGGGACGTCATCAGAAGAACAGTGGACGGTAGTGGGCGCTGTAGCCCAGGGCGTCCGGGTTGCGCTTCGCGATCACCTTGGCGGGCACGCCTCCGACGACCTCGAGTTCGTCGACGTCCTTGTTCACCACGGCCTGCGCAGCGACGACGGCACCGCGCTTGATGTGGGACGGCAAGATGAACGCGCGGCTGGCGATCCAGACGTAGTCCTCGATGACGGTCGGGATCGGGACGGGCGGGAAGTCCGGGTGATCGATGTCGTGGCCACCGCCGAGAATGTGGGTGTCGCTGGCAATCGTGACGTTGTCGCCGATGTAGAGCCCGGCGCGGGAATCGAGAAAGCAGCGAAAACCGATCGTGCTGTTGTTCCCAATGGTCAGGAATTCGACGTCGAAGACCGTCGTGCCCCGCATGATCGTCGATCCCTTGCCGATGGTCGCCCCCAACATCCGCAAGACGCCTTGCCGGATCGTGTGCGACGGAATGTAGGTCACGTACGTGTTGAAAAGGACCATGCCGAGGTAATTGCGCAATTGGCGCAAAAACGTCATGCCCTCCATCTTGAGGTCCAAGATGCGGCCGTCGGCGTCGAGCACCCATTCGGGGGTGGGCGGCAATTTGAGCCCAGGGGCTGCAGCGCGTTTCCTGGCGACGTCTTCGGGATCGGCGGCGGCGGGTTCGAGGGCCACGTGTCTTGTTCCTCTCCTAGATCCGCATAAACCATAGCGTCATGGGCGCCCCGGAAACGATTTGGAGTGTTTGCCAGCGGGGCGGGCGGCGCCTGAATCATCGCAATGGACGTCGTGCATCGGGGCGACCGCCACGCGCGATTTTCAGACCGGTTGGAGCAGCCCCAGAGCGGCGACGGCCGCGCGTTCCTCGGCCAGCTCGGCCACCGATGCGTCGATGCGGGCCCGCGAGAAGTCGTTGATCGTCAGGCCCTCGACCACCTGCCACGCACCGTCGACGGCGCGTACCGGCAGGGACGCGACGACGCCCTCCGGGATGCCGTAGACGCCGGGGGAGGGCAGTGCCACCGAGGTCCAGTCATCCGCGTCGGTGCCGTCTACCCAGTCCCTGACGTGATCGATCGCCGCGTTGGCGGCCGATGCGGCCGACGACGTCCCGCGGGCGTCGATGATCGCGGTGCCCCGCTTGGCCACGGTCGGGATGAACTCTCGGGTCAGCCAATCCGTGTCGGCGGCGTACTCGGCGCCAGGCTTGCCCGCAACGACGGTGTGGAAGATGTCGGGGTACATGGTGGGAGAGTGGTTGCCCCACACCGTCATCCGGGAAACCTCGGAAACGTGGACACCCGTATGCGCGGCCAGCGCCGCGACCGCTCGATTGTGGTCGAGACGGGTGAGGGCGGTGAAGCGTTCGGCGGGAATGTCCGGCGCGTGGGCCGCTGCGACGAGGGCGTTGGTGTTGGCGGGGTTGCCGACCACCACGACCCTGACGTCGGCGGCGGCACCCGCATTGAGGGCGCGTCCCGACTCGGCGAAGATGGCGGCGTTGGCGGCCAGGAGGTCGGCGCGTTCCATGCCCTTGGCCCGTGGCTTGGCGCCGATCAGCAGCGCGACATCGACACCGTCGAACGCACGCACCGGGTCGTCGTGGATCTCGATGCCGGCCAGTAGGTCGAAGGCGCTGTCGACGAGTTCCATCACCACGCCCTCGGCGGCCCGCACGGCCGATGGCAACTCCAGCACTCGCAGCACCACGGGCACGTCGGGCCCGAGCAGTGCGCCCGAACCGATCCGGAACAGCGCGGCGTAGCCGATCTGGCCTGCCGCGCCGGTGACCGTGACGACTTTCGGGGTCACGTGACGACCCGCAGATTGAGGACCTCCGAGGCGTATGCGCGGACGGTGTCCTCGGCCATCGCCCCGGCGTCCTCGTGGCCGGGCCGCGACCTGCTGTGCATGTACGCCGACTTGGGGTCCAGTGTGATCTCGGCGAGTAGCTCGCCAGTGGACGGCTCGCACACCGCCCAGGTGTAGCGGGTGTCGGAGGCCCAGTCGTCTTCGGCGTCGTGGACGTAGTCGAGGTCGGTCTCGCCGAGGTCGGCGAGCGCGGGCCGGTCATCCACGCGGTCGTCGCAGCGCAACGCACGCAGGTACCACTGTCCGGTGTTGATCTCGACGGGTTCCATGGGTTCCCGACCCCTTCCGATACGCCGAAACTGCGGGGAGATCGCAGAACTCACCTTGCATCCAAGCGAGATTCGCGATCTCCCCGCAGTCTCGGGGATAGTCGTGCGGCTGGCTAGTCCTTGATCTCGGCGAGGACCGTGCCCTGCGTGATCGCGGCGCCGGCCTCGACGGCGAGTCCGGTGATGGTGCCGTCCTTGTGGGCGGTCACCGGGTTCTCCATCTTCATCGCCTCCAGGACCACGACGAGGTCGCCTGCGGACGACCTGCTGCCCCTCCTCGACGGCGACCTTGACCACGGTGCCCTGCATGGGAGCGGTGACCGCGTCACCGGAGGCGGCGGCACCACCCTGAGCACCACGCTTGCGGGCCTTGGGCTTCTTGCGGATCACGCCGGCTGCGGCACCGCCACCGCCGCCGCCGATCGCGAGATCGCCGGGCAGCGACACCTCGACGCGGCGACCACCGACCTCGACGACGACCTTCTGACGCGGGAGGTTGTCCTCCTCGTCGAGCGGCTCACCGGCGGTGAACGGTTCGACGGTGTTGTCCCACTCGGTCTCGATCCAGCGGGTGTGCACGGTGAAGCCGTCGTCGTCGCCGATGAAGGCGGGGTCGGACACCACGGCCCGGTGGAACGGAATGACGGTGGCCAGGCCCTCGACGTTGAACTCGGCAAGGGCGCGGCGCGAGCGGTCCAGGGCCTCTGCGCGGGTGGCGCCGCTGACGATCAGCTTGGCCAGCATGGAGTCGAACTGTCCACCGATCACCGAGCCGGACTCCACGCCGGAGTCCAGCCGGACGCCAGGACCGGTAGGCGGCTCGAACTTGGTGACGGGGCCGGGGGCCGGCAGGAAGCCGCGGCCCGCGTCCTCGCCGTTGATGCGGAACTCGATGGAGTGGCCGCGCGGCGTGGGATCCTCGGTGATGTCGAGCTCTTCGCCGTTGGCGATGCGGAACTGCTGCCGGACGAGGTCGATGCCCGCGGTCTCCTCGGTGACCGGGTGCTCCACCTGCAGGCGGGTGTTGACCTCCAGGAACGAGATCAGGCCGTCCTGGCCGACGAGGTACTCGACGGTGCCGGCGCCGTAGTAACCGGCTTCCTTGCAGATGCGCTTGGCCGACTCGTGGATCTCCTTGCGCTGTGCGTCGGTCAGGAACGGTGCGGGAGCCTCCTCGACCAGCTTCTGGAAGCGGCGCTGCAGCGAGCAGTCGCGGGTGCCCGCGACGATGACGTTGCCGTGCTGATCGGCGATCACCTGGGCCTCGACGTGGCGAGGCTTGTCCAGGTAGCGCTCGACGAAGCACTCGCCGCGACCGAACGCCGCGACGGCCTCGCGGGTGGCGGAGTCGAACAGCTCGGGGATCTCCTCGATGGTGCGGGCGACCTTCATGCCGCGGCCACCCCCACCGAAGGCCGCCTTGATGGCGATCGGCACGCCGTACTCCTTGGCGAAGGCCACGACCTCGTCGGCGTTCTTGACCGGGTCCGGCGTGCCGGGCACCAGCGGCGCCTGGGCCTTGGCGGCGATGTGCCGGGCGGTGACCTTGTCACCGAGGTCGCGGATGGACTGCGGGCTCGGCCCGATCCAGATCAGGCCCGCGTCGATGACGGCCTGCGCGAATTCGGCGTTCTCCGAGAGGAACCCGTAGCCGGGGTGGATGGCGTTGGCGCCCGACCGCTCGGCCGCGTCGAGCAGCTTCTCGAACACCAGGTACGACTCGGCCGACGTCTGGCCGCCGAGGGCGAACGCCTCGTCGGCGAGCCGTACGTGTGGCGCGTCGGCATCGGGCTCGGCGTACACGGCCACGCTGGCCAGCCCGGCGTCCTTGGCTGCGCGGATCACCCGGACGGCGATCTCACCGCGGTTGGCGACGAGAACCTTGGTGATCTGCGAGCTAGCGTGACTGGGCACTGCGCCTCCTGATGGCATGCGTCTGTCTCTAAGAAACGTCTTTAAGAATGTATCGGAGGCAGTTTAAGCGGCAACGTGGAGTGCCGGGACACGCGGTGTCCCTTACTCGTCGGTAGGGTTTTGGTGCAGTTATCCGGTTTCGCGCAGCCGCCGCTTGATCCGGGCCAGCATGGCGGACATCCCGCGCAGCCGCAGTGGGCTGATCAAGGCGGCCAACCCGAGTTCCGTGTAGAAGTCGTCGGGAACCGCCAGGATCTCGTCCGCGGTGTGGTCGTCGAGCCCCGCGGCCAGGATCGAGGCGAATCCGCGCGTCGTCGGCGCCTCGGCGGGCGCACTGAAGAACAGCCGGACGTGTTCCCGGTCGGCCGCGTCGACGTGCAAGAACAGCGGAGACTGGCACTCGGGCACCGGCTCCATGGCCGCCTCTTCGAGATCGCCCGGAAGTGGCGGCAAGTCGTTGGCGAACTCCAGGAGCAACTGCAGTTTGTCCTGGCCCTGCATGTCGGCGAAGTCCGACACGACCTCGGCCAGCTCGGCCGGCATCGACGTCATGACGAGCCGGGCGCCGCACCTGGTTCGGGTCCGACGGCCACCGGCACCCGCACGGCATTGCCCCACTCGGTCCACGAGCCGTCGTAGTTGCGCACTCCCGGCAGCCCGAGCAAATGCGTCAACACGAACCAGGTGTGACTGGATCGCTCCCCGATGCGGCAGTACACGATCGTCTTGTCGTCGGGGCTGAGGTAGCCGTACAGCTCGTCGAGCTCGGCGCGGCTGCGGAACCGCCCGCTGTCGTCGGCGGCCTTCGCCCACGGGATGGACTTCGCGGTCGGGATGTGTCCGCCGCGCAACGCGCCCTCTTCGGGATAGTCCGGCATGTGCGTGCGCTCGCCCGTGTACTCCTGCGGAGAACGCACGTCGATCAGCGGCTGCGTTCCGAGGATGCCGAGGACGTCGTCCTTGAAGGCCCGAATCGCGGCGTCCTGACGCTCGACCACCGGGTAGCCCGTGGTCTGCTTGCTCGGCACCTCGAGCGTCGTGTCGCGGCTGTCGGAGACCCACAGATCGCGTCCGCCGTCGAGCAGTCGGACGTCGGGATGACCGAACAGCGTGAACACCCACAGCGCGTACGCCGCCCACCAGTTGCTCTTGTCCCCGTAGATGACGACCGTGTCGTCGCGCCCAGATGCCCTTGCGGTCCATCAGTTCGGCGAACTGGGCGCCGTTGATGTAGTCGCGGACGTGCGGGTCGTTGAGGTCGACATGCCAGTCGATCTTCACCGCGCCGGGGATGTGGCCGGTGTCGTAGAGCAGCACGTCCTCGTCGGACTCGACGATGGCAAGCCCGGGGCGCCCAAGGTTGCCGGACAGCCAGTCGGCGGTGACCAGCCGCTCGGGGTGGGCGTAGGCGGCCAGGGCGGGATCTGGATCGGCAGGCAACGGCACACCAAGAGCCTACTCAGGCGCACGAAATAGCGCTCACTCCGGAGGCGTAAGGTTCGAAACTTGTTGTCGCAACGTCCCGCGCGGTAGGAACTTGAGGAATGATGGCTGGGCCAGCAAATTATGACGTCGGAATTGTCGGACTCGGCTATGTCGGGCTTGACCCTGGCGACCGTCCTCGCCGAAGCGGGGAACACGGTGATCGGCGTGGAAAAGCGCCCCGACATCGTGGAGATGACCAATTCGGGCACTCCACATTTCACCGAAACCGGGTTGCCCGACGCCCTTGCCGGGGTGACGAGGTCGCAAGAAGCTGGTCGCCGCCGAGCAGTTCGACGACAGCTTCTCCTGCGACACCTACATCATCACGGTCGGCACGCCGCTGTCGCCGGACGGCGTCGCGCGCGTCGACATGATCGAGGCCGCAGCACGCGACATCGCCGAGAACATGCGCGACGGGGCGCTGGTGATCCTGCGCTCGACGGTCAAGGTGGGCACGACCCGCGACGTGGTGTCGCCGATCCTGGCCGCCAGCGGAAAGAAGTTCGACATCGCGATGTGCCCGGAACGCACGCTCGAGGGCAAGGCGCTGCAGGAATTGCGCGAACTGCCGCAAATCGTCGGCGCCGACGATCCGGCCGTCGCCGATCGCGCGGCCGCCGTTTTCCGCAGACTCACGCAGTTCCATCGTTCAGGTGTCCGGATATCGAGACCGCGGAGATCATCAAGCTGGTCAGCAACACGTTCCGCGACGTTCAGTTCGCGTTCGCCAACGAGGTGGCGCGTATGTGCGACGCGTTCGGCGTCAGTGCCCACGAAGTCATCTCGGCGGGCAAGCTCGGCTACAACCGCACGAACATCCCGCTGCCCGGGCCTCGTCGGCGGACCCTGCCTGGAGAAGGATCCGCACATCCTGATGGAGAGCGCGCGCACCCGCGGCATCTAGCTGGAGATCACCTCGGCGGGCCGCCTGGTCAACGAGCGCCAGCCCGAGGAGACGGTGCGCTTCATCAGCAGCGAGATCGACCGACGCGACCTGGCAGGTTCCGGGCCGCTGAAGATCAACATCCTCGGCATGGCGTTCAAGGGTCTGCCGGAGACCAGCGACCTGCGCGGTTCGATGTCGATCAAGGTGCTCGACGCGCTGAAGAAGGCGCACCCCAACGCCGAGATCGGCGTGTACGACCCGGTCACCTCGCGCGGATGTGCTGGCGGCGGAGTTCCCCGACGAGACGCGTGTTCAACCGGTTCGGCGACGCGGTCAGCGGCGCGTCGGTGGTGGTGATCGCCAACAACCATCCCGTCGCTCGGCACGATCTCGCCGCGCACCATCAGCGAGTTCATCAGCCCCGAACGGATTCGTCTTCGACTACTGGAACCACTTCAGCCACCTGCCCGCCTCCGAACTCGGCGACTCGTACTTCGCGGTCGGCCGCAGCGGATGGGTGCTCGCCGATGGCTAAGCGCGTAGTCGTCACCGGCGGTGGCGGTTTCATCGGCGCGTACCTGGTCAAGCGTCTGGTCGCCGACGGCTGGGACGTCGCCGTCGTCGACAGCATGGTGCGCGGCGACGCCAGCCGGTTCGCCGAGGTGGCCGACGACGTCGAGCTGTTCACCTGCGACGTGCGTGACCAGGACGCGCTGGAGCGGGCGTTCGACGGCGCCGAGGTGGTGATGCACCTCGCGGCGATCAACGGCACCGAGAACTTCTACAAGCAGCCCGAACTCGTGCTCGACGTCGGCATGCTCGGCGCGCTCGCGGTCGTCGAACGCCGGCCGCGACGTCGGCGTGCCCGATCTGGTCGTGGCGTCGACGGCGGAGGTGTACCAGACGCCGGCGGTCATCCCGACGCCCGAGACCATTCCCGCTGATGCTGCCGGACAGCCTCAACCCGCGGTACTCCTATGGCGGCTCCAAGATCGTCAGCGAGCTGATCGCCTTCAACTACGGCCAGGACCACTACCGGCAGGTGCAGGTCTTCCGGCCGCACAACGTGTTTGGGCCCAACATGGGCTGGAAGCACGTGGAGCCGCAGTTCATCATGCGGGCGCTGGCAGCCAAGGATGCGCATCCGGACGAGGCGGTGCCCTTCCCGATCCAGGGCGACGGCACCGAGACGCGCTCGTTCTGCTATGTCGACGACGTCGTCGAGGGCATCCTGACTGATGTATGACCGGGGCGGTCACCGCGAGATCTACCACATCGGTAGCGATGAGGAGATCACGCATTCGCGACCTGGCCGCGCGCATCGGCAAGATCGTCGGCGTCGACCTGGACATCCGGCCCGGCGATGCCCCGGCGGGCGGCACGCGGCGACGCTGCCCCGACATCTCCAAGATGCGCGCGCTGGGCTGGTCGCTCGACGTCGGTCTCGACGAGGGCCTGGAGCGCACGGTGGCGTGGTACCGCGAGCACCGCGACGACGTCCCCGCCAACGACCTGATGTAGGCGCGCTCAGTCGGGCGGATTCGCTTGCCACAGAGCGGGAACCGGCAATCCGACCCGCTCGAGCAGGCGGCGCGTCAGCGGCAGGCCGATCCCGATGACGCCGGACGGGTCGCCGTCGACGCCGTCGATGAACCAGCCGCCGAGCCCGTCGAGGGTGAAACCGCCCGCCACCGCCAGTGGTTCGCCGCTGGCGACGTAGGCGTCCAGGTCTTCGGCGTCGGGTGTCGCGAATTGCACTGTGGTGCAGCAGAATTCGTCACCGACGTCGATGATGCCGCCATCGCGTACCCGCACCACGCAGTGGCCGGTGTACAGCTCACCGGATCCGCCGGCCATCTCCTGCCAAGCGGCGTGGGCGCGTTGCGCCGTACCGGGCTTGCCGCGCAGCTTGCCGTTGAGATAGAGCATCGAATCGCAGCCGATGACCACGCAATCGGCGGCCAGTTCGGCACTCAGGAGCGGGCCACCGCATCGGCCTTCGCGGCCGCCAGCGCGACGGTCACCTCACCGGGCGATGCGTCGGCAGGCAACGTCGCGATCAGGGCGTCCTCGTCGACGCCGGAGACGATGACCAGCGGATCGATACCGGCCTGGCGCAGCACCTGCTGCCGGCCCGACGAGGCCGACGCCAGCACCACTCGCGTCATCGACGCATGTGTGTGCGCTCCAGCAGGGTCACCCGCTGCCAGCTGAAGATCGTGTAGCGCAGCCGGTCCACCGGATGTCCCCACAGGTCCCTCGGCTGCGGGCTGGCTCCACCTGGCCGCCGCCGGACGCACCGGCCAGCACGGCGACCAGCGCCGCCAGCTCCTCGTCGGTGGGCTTGCCCCTGAGGACCTTGATACGGGGTGGTGGACTTCGCCGTCGTGGCTTGTGGATTCGTCGCTCATGATGCCTGCGCCTTCCGTGGCGGTCACAGTGGTCCGATCGTTCGCTCGCTCGCTGCGCTCCCTCGACTCACAGTGGAATGTTCCCGTGCTTCTTCGGCGGAATCTGAACGACCTTGCGCTCCAGCAGGCGCAGCGCCGTGGCGACGTAACCGCGGGTGTGCGACGGCGGGATCACCGCGTCGACGTAGCCGCGCTCGGCCGCGATGTACGGGTTGACCAGGGTGTCCTCGTAGTCCTGCTGCAATTCCAGCCGCAGCGCGTCGACGTCCTCGCCCTTGTTGGCGGCCTCCTTGAGCTGCCGGCGGTAGACGAAGCCGACGGCGCCGGAGGCGCCCATCACGGCGATCTGGGCCGTCGGCCACGCGACGTTGACGTCGGCAGCCCATGTCCTTGGACCCCATCACGCAGTACGCGCCGCCGTAGGCCTTGCGGGTGATGACGGTGATCTTGGCGACGGTGGCCTCGCCGTAGGCGTACAGCAGCTTGGCGCCGCGGCGGATGATGCCGTTGTACTCCTGGTCGGTGCCCGGCAGGAAGCCCGGCACGTCGACCAGCATGACGATCGGGATGTTGAAGCAGTCGCAGGTCCGCACGAACCGGGCGGCCTTCTCCGAGGCATTGATGTCCAGGCAGCCGGCGAACTGGGTCGGCTGGTTGGCGACGATGCCCACCGGCCGGCCGTCGACGCGGCCGAACCCGACGAGGATGTTGGTCGCGTAGCCGGCCTGCACCTCGAGGAACTCGTCGTCGTCGAGGATGCGTGTGATCACCTCGTGCATGTCGTACGGCTGGTTCGGCGAATCCGGGATCAGCGTGTCGAGCTCGAGGTCCTCGTCGGTGAGGTTGTCCTCGATCGCGCCGGGATGCGGCGGTGCCGGGTAGCGCGGCGGGTCGGCGTAGTTGTTGCTCGGCAGGTAGCGACAGCAGGTCGCGGACGTACTCGAAGGCGTCCTGCTCGCCGGAGGCGACGTAGTGCGCCGTACCCGACTTGGCCATGTGGGTGTGCGCGCCGCCCAGCTCCTCCATGGTGACGTCCTCGCCGGTGACGGTCTTGATGACGTCCGGTCCGGTGATGAACATCTGGCTGGTCTGGTCGACCATGATGACGAAGTCGGTCAGCGCGGGGGAGTAGACGTGCCCGCCTGCGGCGGCGCCCATGATCAGCGAGATCTGCGGGATGACGCCGGACGCCAGGATGTTGTTGCGGAAGATCCGGCTGTAGAGGCCGAGCGAGACCACGCCCTCCTGGATGCGCGCGCCGGCGCCGTCGTTGATGCCGATCAGCGGGCGGCCGGTCTTGATGGCGAGTTCCTGGACCTTGACGATCTTCTCGCCGTACACCTCGCCGAGGCTGCCGCCGAACACCGTGGCGTCCTGGCTGAAGATGCAGACGTCGCGGCCGTCGATGGTGCCGTAGCCGGTCACCACGCCGTCGCCGAGCGGGTCGGTTGTCGCCGAGCCCGAAGTTGGTGCTGCGGTGCCTGGCCAGCGCGTCGAGCTCGACGAACGAGTCCTCGTCGAGCAGCGCGTAGATGCGCTCGCGCGCGGTCAGCTTGCCCTTGGCGTGCACCTTCTCGACGGCTGCCTCACCGACCGGGTGCAGCGTCTCTTCGGTACGCTTGCGGAGGTCGGCCAGCTTGCCGGCGGTGGTGTGGATGTCGATCTCGTGTTCGGCCGCCGGTTCGGTAACGCTAGTCATGGGTAGCGATGGTAGTCACAAAGCGCCCAGCGCTCTTAGCCAGGTCTTAAGAAGGCCGCGCTGGGCGGGACTGACGACACGACCGGTCGACCTGCGGAAGTTTGCCATGAGTTGTAACTGGTCCCATTTTGCGGTTTTATAGAGCGCATCGATGCGCGGCCGAGTTGGGATCCGCAGCGTCACCCCAATAAGAGATGTTCGAGAGGGAAGTCCAGCGTGCGTCCTGTCCGCAGGTACAACGGGGTTGACGGCCCGCGCGTCGCTATTGCCCACGATTATTTGACTCAGCGTGGAGGCGCCGAGAAGGTCGTCCTCTCGATGAGTCGGGCCTTTCCCGATGCCCCCATTTACACGTTGCTGTACGACCCCGCGAACACTTATCCGGAATTCGCTGACCGCGACATTCGGGTTTCTCGGTTGAATTCGTTTGGCGTGTTTCGCAGGCACCATCGCGCGGCACTGCCGATCCTGCCCCTTGCCGCCAACTCCATGCACGTGGATGCCGACGTGGTGGTGACCAGTTCGAGCGGTTGGGCACACGGTTTCAAGACCGACGGCCACAAGCTGGTGCATTGCCATTCACCGGCCCGCTGGCTGTATCTGAGCGACATGTACCTCGGCGAAGACAGCGGCCTACTGAAGCGTGCCGTGCTTGCCGCGACGTCGGGAAGGCTGCGGGCCTGGGACCGTCGTGCGGCACTGTCGTGCGATCGCTACCTGGCGGTGTCGACGGTCGTGCAGCAGCGGATCGCCGATGCGTACGGCATCTCGGCCGACGTGCTGCCCTCTCCGGTCGCGATGTCGCGCAACTCCGCGACGGAACCAGTGCCCGAGGTGGTGCAGTGGTTGGCCGACGACGGCGAGCGAGATCCGGGCGAGGCGTTCTACCTGTGCGTGTCCCGGCTGCTGCCCTACAAGAACGTCGACGCGGTGGTCGGAGCCTTCGCGGGCCGCTCACAGCGGCTGGTGGTCGTCGGCCGCGGCCCGGACGCCGAGCGCATCGCGGCTGCCAAGACGCCGAATGTGTTGATGCTCAGCGATCTCACCGATGGCCAGATGGCATGGCTGTACCAACACTGCCGGGCGCTCGTCGCCGCCAGCTACGAGGACTACGGATTGACCCCCATCGAGGCGGGGGTGTGGGGTAGGCCCAGCGTCGTGCTGAGGTGGGGAGGCTTCCTCGACACCGTCGACGAGGGCATGACCGGGATCTACTTCGACGAACCCCGCTCGGCGTCGATCGCCGAGGCGCTCGACCGGTTCGAGGCGTCGTCCTTCGACCCGGACAAGGTGCGCACCCATGTCGAGCAGTTCACCGAGGAGCGATTCGCCGAAGCGCTGTACTCGGCGGTGGAGGAACTGTCGGGAGGGCGGGCTTGAGCGGGACTAGTGTCGACGGGGCATTCGCCGTCGCCGGTATGAGCGATCGACGGGAAATGGCGACCAACGGCGGAAAGCCGACGAAGTCATTCCAGGAAATTGATGTTGCTATCGTCGAATCCGACGTGAACCGGGAGCGAGAATCGTGATTCCAGAACTGTTCGTTGCAGATCCTGAGGACCGGGCCAGGAAGTTGGCTGCCGCCCCGAACTTGAAATTGCCGCCGGATCCCGAATGGGAACTCGGACCGGATGGCCGGGTCAAGTGGTACAGGATGCAGTCCATCTCGTTTGCGCGCAAGGCGCGCAACCGCATTGCGACGATCTTGTTCAACATGATCATCACCTACATTCCTTCGCACTTCATCCGGCAGAACTTCCTGCGCTGGTTCGGCGGGGCGAGGATCGGCAAGGGGTCGACGATCATGCGCGGCACCACCGTGTTCGATCCGGAGTTCCTGTCGATCGGCAACGACACCGCGATCGGCTTCCGCTGCTTCCTCGACTCGCGTGCCGGCATCTCGATCGGTGACAACGTCACCATCGCCAGCGACACGCACATCATCGGTGGCGGGCACGACATCAATCATCCCGACTTCCTGCCCATGCCGGTCCCGACGGTCATCGAGGACTACGTCTGGATCGCCAGCCGCACGATGATCCTGCCGTCACACATCAAGCGCGGTGCGGTGGTTGCCGCGCATGCGTTGGTCACCAAGGACGTCGGCGAGCTCGAGGTCGTCGGCGGAGTGCCCGCCAAGGTCCTGACGAAGCGCAACCCGGACGCGCTGCAGTACAGCGGCCACTACCGTCCCCTGTTCTTCTGATGTCCGTCGACCTCAAGAGCTACCGCCTGATCTACATCGGGCCGCGCAACCACGTCACCGCGGTGGGCGACTACACCGAAGACCTGGTGGAGGCGTTTCGTCCGCACTTCGGTGACGTCGCCGAGGTCCGCGTCTCGGGTCCCGGCGACGAGACCTTGGCCGACATCCGCAGGGTCCGCAAGGGAAGTGCGGGACAAGATCGCCGGTTGGCCGGCGGGCCGCGTCCTGGTGCACTCGGAGATCGCGTGCGGCATGATGTCGCCGTTCTGGTCGATCGCGGGCCTCAAGGACGTTCCGGTCACGTTGACGGTGCACGACCCGCCGCAGGCACTGTGGTTCATCGCCCGCACGAAGTTCGTCGCGCCGCGCAAGCTGCTGATGCACGGTTTCCACTACCCGATGCGACCGTTCTCGCGATGGCTGGAGGGCGTGATCAACGGGCGCCGGGACATCTTCGCGCTCAGCAAGACCGGGCAGGCCTCGATCGACCGCACGTATCCGAACACGCGTACCCACTACGTGCCGTATCGCGTCTCGGAGAAGAAGCCGATCCTCCCGCCAGAGGACCGGCCGAAGGCGGTCGGTTTCTTCGGACTCGTCTACCGCGGCAAGGGATTCGAGCAGATCGCCCAGATTCGGCGCGAACTTCCGGATGACATCCTGATCCGGGTGGCCGGTCGGGGGACCGAGGCACTGCCACGCGCCGAGGGCATCGACATCGTCGGTGGCGTCGACGGCGCGGACGAAGACGCGTTCTTCGAGTCGGTGCGCGCCATCGTGATTCCGTACGGCAAGCGGCACTTCTACGCCGATACCTTCCCGGCGTCGTCGGTGGCCGCCCATGCACTGGCCTACCGCACACCGATCATCGCCACCGACTACGGGTCGTTGGCGGAGTTCGACGTCGAGACGGGAGCGGTGGTCGTCCCGATGGGTGACGGTGATCCCAACGCGCTGCCCAGCGGGTTCTCCGACACCATCGCGTCGGTCGTCAACGACCCGGCGCGGCTCACCGAATTGGGCAGGAACGCCGATCGCACGCGCGAGGAGCGCTCCATTCCGCGTACCGCCGAGGCATTCGTCAAGGAGTGGACTGAGATGTTGGACCGCGCATGACTTTCAGCGGGCAGCGGAGCGGGATCGCGCATGACTTTCAGCGGGCAGCGGAGCGGGATCGCGCATGACTTTCAGCGGGCAGCGGAGCGGGATCGCGCATGACTTTCAGCGGGCAGCGGAGCGGGATCGCGCATGACTTTCAGCGGGCAGCGGAGCGGGATCGCGCATGACTTTCAGCGGGCAGCGGAGCGGGATCGCGCATGACTTTCAGCGGGCAGCGGAGCGGGATCGCGCATGACTTTCAGCGAGAAGCGGAGCGGGATCGCGCATGACTTTCAGCGAGAAGCGGAGCGGGATCGCGCATGACTTTCAGCGAGAAGCGGAGCGGGATCGCGCATGACTTTCAGCGAGAAGCGGAGCGGGATCGCGCATGACTAGAGTCGCATTCCTGGTCTCGAAGGATCCGGTGACGGAGCACGGCGGCGACATCGAGCTGGCTCGCGTCGTGTTGCGGCTTGCCGCAGAGGCTTTCGAGATCCGAGCCATCTGCCTTTCCGACGAGCCCTCGGGCCCGTTGGTCAGTGACGTGGTGGCCGGCGGTCTGCCCATGCTGCGGGTTGCGCAGCATCCGGTGCAGAGGGCCCGGTTGCTCGCCGATTCGTTGAGGCTGCGCCGCAGTCTGGTGCACGTCCGATTCGACACCCCCGAGCTGCTTCAGGCGATCGAGGAGAGCGACGAGGACGTCTTCTTCTGCGAACACAGCTACATGGCCGAATCCTTCATCCGCAGTAGTCATTTCGGCAAGAAGGGTTTCGTCATCAACACCATCAACACCGAGTCGCAGGTGTGGCTGGCGACGCGCGGCGCGTTGGGTCGCATCGAGGCACCACGCCTGCTGCGCGATGAGCTCCGCGTGGCCAAACTCGCCAACGCCGTCGGGTGTTACGAGATCGAAGAATCCGAGATGTACCGCGTCGCACGGCGTTTCCGGGGCCCGGTTCATGGAGGTGACGCTTCCGCCGATCGAGCAGATCGACATCTCGGCGACGCCGCGCCGGCTGGTGTTCCTCGGTGGGCGTGACTGGCCGCCGAATCAGGAGGCGTTCCTGATCGCCCTGCGGCTGTGGCCGCAGATTTCGGCGGGCATACCCGATGCCGAGCTGTGCGTGGTCGGCGCCAAGAAGACCGGATCGACCGATCCCGTGTATCCCGACCGGGTTCGCGACCTCGGCTTCGTCGACGACCTGCCCGAGTTCCTGAAGACCTGCCGCGCCCTGATGGCGCCGATCAGGACTGGCGGTGGCGTGCGCGTGAAGCTGCTCGACGCGGCCAGTCAGGGCCTGCCCGTGGTGGGCAGCGGCCCGGCGGTCGGTTCATTGCGCACGCTGTTCGGCATGTCGACGTTCGACGACGACGATGACTTCGTCGCCGAATGCCGGCGCATGCTGCTCGACCGTGACGCGGCCGTCGCGGCGGGGAATCAGCTGTACGAGGTGAACCGGCAGCACTGGGATGAGAAGCGGCCGTACCGGGCCGTCGAGTCGCTGGTGCAGGCCGGCCTCGGCGGCTGATCCGCAGCGCCTCAGGTGAATACGACCTGCGGGCCGATCCACGGCTGCCAGGTGATGTAGCCGTGTTCGAACGTCACTTTGACGTTCCAGCCTTCCCGCACCTCGTCGGTCACCGCGAGCCCGAGCTGCGGGACCCAGGCCACGACGATGCCGCCACCTATGGCGTGCGCGCCGGTGGCTGGTGACCACCACACCCGCATACCCGCGGGCGTTTCCATGTCCTGGTAGCCGTCCTTGAACGGCGTCTTCGGGACGACGCCGAACTGGCGAGCCTTCTCGGCCACAGGATTTGGCGACGCAATGATCCCGGTCGGGGTCTCGTACAGGGTGCTGTTGGTGCGTGCCTGCGCCCACACCGTCGGTATAGCGCGAAACACCGGACTGAGCACCTCGCCGTAGGACGAATCCGTGATCGCCTTGAACCGTTGGTACTCAGGGGATTTCGGGATACCGGCGGCGATGGCAGTCTTCATGGCCTGCTGAGCGGGCTTGGGGGTCCAGTCGGTCCGGAATACGCCGAACACTTCCTCGAGGTTGGTGCTTCCGGTGGCCCGGTCCCGGGTGGTGTGGATCATGATCGGCCCGGCGTACGGCATCTCCTGCCACTTGGTCATCAAGTCGGAGATGTACGCGGCTTGACCCGCCTCGTCGGTGGCCGTCATCGGCTCGCCATACTCGGTGGCCCAGATCTTCTTGGCTGCCATCGCCGTTGGCGATCATGATCTGGCGCATCGCGATCGCCTGGTCCATTGGCGAGTTGGCGATCGCGTACCCGTCGGAGAACTTCAATGAGTAGTGATACGGATGAAACGAGACGGCGTCCATGTAGTTCTTGGCGCCCGCGGTGTACATCTGCTGAAGGAACGTGACGGGATTCATCAGCCATGTGCCCCAGTCGATCACCGAACCCAGTACGCCCCCTATCACCGTGGCGCTCGAGTCGGCCTTCTTGATCTTGGGGTAGGCCGCCTTGAGTAGTTCCGTGTAACCGGCCGGGTCGGGTGCCGGTGCGAAGAACTGCGCTCCGTTGGGCTCGTTCCAGACCTCGTAGGCCGAGACCTTGCCCTTGTACCGGGCGGCCACCTTCGCGCAGAAGTCGGCGTACTGCGCCGGCGACGCGGGCCGACCCGTGATCGGGGGCAGGTTCGGCGCCACGGCCCACGCGGGTGTCGCATTGATGATGCCGATGACGGCCATGTTCTTGGCCGCCGCCGCATTCACGGTCCGGTCGACCTTCGACCAGTCGAACTGGTTCTGCACCTGCTCGACGCCTGCCCACGGAATCATCAGCCGAACGGACTTGACGTTGGTCGCCAGCATCTGGTCCAAGGTCTTCTTCACGTCGGCGTCCGTCATGAAGTACATGTCCGGGTCGTGAAAACCGACGGTCGTCGGCAATGGCGTTATGCGTGCCGATTCCGTCACGGTGACCACTCGTGGCCGAAGCGACGGAAGTCCCAGCCAGATCGCGGCCAGGGTCATCACACCGACGGTGAAGCTCGCGACGAGTGTCTGGAGGATCCGACGGCGTGTAGGGCGTCTGCGTCCCCGCACGGGTCACCTCAGGCTTTCTGGGCAGAACCCGCCTCGACGTACATCGGCATATGAACCGAATCTGAGTATGCCGGGTCGTGGAGTGGTTGCCCGACGGCTCCGCGGGCGTGTCGCAATCTGGGCTGATCTTGATCCCGCCGAGGCGGCCGCAGTGTCTGCGACCCTGACAGCAACACCGTTTCCGTCAGCTCGGCGGTTGTCAGGACGTTGCCGATGACGTTCAGCCGGTTCACAGCCAATTGAAGGCGACGTTCAGTCTCGCAAAGTGGCCAGGAGGCGCGCTGAAAGTGTGCGAGATTCTCAGGGAAACCCGCAGCAAACCAAGATCATGACCGTGGCAATTGTCCACTCGATGAATTCTCCAGACGTCAGGGATCGTGCCCTCCATGACGATATCCGACATGCCGGACGCCGAAATCATGATTGTCGGCAGTGTTCCTAGCTGATGAATCAGCACTGGCGTGCGCCGCTGGACGACGGCCCCGAGCAGGGCGTCGAGCAGTAAATGGAAGGTAGAGGGCCACATGGAAGCCCGGGGGGTGTCCCGAAAACGAGACGCTCATCCGCGCCGCCAAACCCCGTGCCAACCACTGATGGTCGCGTTTGTCCACACGTATCCGACGATCGGCATTGCCCACGTGCCAGTGCTGGATGGTGAATTTTCTCCGCCGGGCATGGCCAGCACGGCAACGACCGAACACGCGACTACAATGGCGCTGTCAGTTACCCGTTGTGAATGCGATCGCGTCGCCGCTCTTACGTAATCTATACTCGGCGGCGAGTTCGCTGAATGCAACTGCCCGCGCTGAGCCAGCGGTGTGCTTTGTGTTGCTTGGGCAGCTATGGTGAGTAAGTTGCGGCAAACTACGAGCGAATGGAGATCCCGTTGGCAATCGGGGATTACCTACGGACTTTTCGACGCTTCTGGTGGCTCATCGTAGTCGCTACCGCGGTCGGGGCTGCCATCGGTTACGGAACGACGTTCATGACCACGCCGCAGTACCAGTCGACCGCCCGGCTGTTCGTCACCACGCAGAGCGGTACGTCCGTCGGCGACGCCTACCAAAACAACCTGTTCTCGCAGGAACGCGTTGTGTCCTATGCGGGATTGGCGACGAGCGAGCAGGTGGCGGCGCGTGCCGTCGACCAACTCAAGATGCCCATCACCCCCGACGAGCTGCGGTCGAAGATCACCGCCACGCCGTTGCCGAAGACGGTCCTGCTGGACATCAGCGTGAGCGATACCGACCCGGTGCGGGCGCAGACCTATGCGAACGCGGTCGCCGATCAGCTCGTACAGCTGGTCAGCGAACTCGAGACGTCGCGTCGTGGCGGCACGCCTGCGGCCGGTGCCATCTTGCTGGACGACGCCAATTACCCGACGTCACCCGCGGGCCTGTCTTTGCTGACCCTGGTTGCACTCGGCGCCGTCGGCGGGTTCATCGTCGGCGTGTTGATCGCGGTGTCGATCGGGGCGCTCGACTCGAGGCTTCGCGCCCGCGAGAAGGTTGAGGCGGTCACCCGCTCCCACGCGCTCGGTGCCTTGGTCGCCGATTCGCACAGGCCCGACGTGCCGGTCGCCAACCTTGCGGCGGGCGGACTCGCGGCCGAGCGGCTGCGTGAGCTCCGGACCAATCTTCAATTCGCCCGCACCCGCTCGGGGGAACGCCCAACCGTCATCGCAGTCACCAGTCCATCGAACGGCGACGGGCGCACCACGACGGCCATCGACCTCGCCGCTACCTTCGCCGAGGCGGGACGGTCGGTCGTGCTGGTCGAGGGCGACTTCGTCAAACCCGTGCTGGTGGATCGCCTCGCACTGTCCGAGACGGAGCGGGTTCTTGCGGTGCAACGCGGTCTGGGTACCGCGCTTGCCGGCGACCACGACGTCGTGGCAGCGGTGATCGATTCCGCGGGTGGTGCGCCCTTCGCACTACTGCCCGCGGGTCCGTCGGCGTCGACGCGCCGTCGGCTGTGGGGCGACGATGCGGCTGGCCAGGTAATCGAGACGCTGCGGCAGGCTTACGACTACGTCATCATCGACACACCGCCGTTGAACGCGGCGTCCGACGGCGCGGTCAGCGCAGCGCTCGGTGACGGAGCGATCGTGCTCGCGCGGATCGACCACACCACCACGAAGGGTCTGCGCTCGGCTCTCCAGGTACTCGAGGCGGCCAACGCCGAATTCATCGGAACCGTCGTGACGTGCGAACCGGGCCACAAGCGCGCACTGTCCAAGCAGCCCGTCGATGCTCCGACCGCGGTCGTCGCGCCGCGGGAGAAGGCCCAGAAGTCGGGGGCCGAGGTTCCCGCCCGGGAAGCCCGAGAGGGCGCACCCGCTCAAGGCGGCACGAACGGCGATGCAACGACAGAGGCGATCAATCAGGCAGGGGCGCATCGCATGTCGGGTGTGAAGCACGAAAGTCGGTGACCTAGTGGCCGTCTGGCGGTTTCTATCTTGCGCGGTAGCGACCGTGACGCTCGTCGCGGCATGCGGGCCGGCCGCGCCGACTGCTGCGCCTCCGCAGGCCGAGGATGCGTCGTCGACGGTGAAGACCTTCGAGCCGCCGTTCGGCGGTGCCGTCGAACTCGGCCCGCCCAATCTCGCCGACGACGGACCGGGTTCGTTGGTGTCGGTCGAGGTGATGCACGGCAACGAGGAACTCGAGGACGCCAACGCCACCTATGCCCGCATCGTCTACCGCTCCACGTCGGGAATCGACGACGCTCCCACCGAGGTTTCCGGTGTCGTTGCGGTTCCGCCCGGTCAGCCGCCGAAGGGCGGGTGGCCCATCATCTCGTTCGGTCACGGCACGACCGGCGTACTGAACAAGTGCGCACCGAGCCGATTCCCCACGCTCCCGGGGAACGGCTTCATGATGCAGGCGATGGTCCTGAACGGCTTCGCCGTCACGATGACGGACTACCAGGGACTCGGCGTGCCGGGTTACTACCATCCCTTCCTCGACGCGAAGACGTTCGGCAACAACATGATCGACGCCGTGCGCGCCGCGAGGCGGATCGGGGCCGACCTCAGCAAGCAATGGGTCGCCTTCGGCCACTCCCTCGGTGGCATGGCGGCCTGGGCCGCGGCGGACCGAGCGGACGCCTACGGCCAAGGACTCGACCTGATGGGCACCTTGTCCATGGCCCCAGCCGCCGACATGGCAGGGATGGCGGACGCCGCGTGGGAAGGCACCCTGACCGCCGATCAACGGGTGGCGATGGTGTTCGCCTTGCAGTCGCTGTCGTGGTCGCACCCCGAGCTGGACTTGGACAAGTACCGGCGCGGCTACACCGCCGAGCACTGGGACGAACTGTTGGACTGCCTGCCGCCCAACCTCGACGACATCCTCAGGGTGCGTTCGAAGATGCTGAATTCCGATCTCAAACCGGAAACGCCCGCGGACCGGGACCGCTTGCGCGACATGCTCGCTCAGATGGCGCTGCCACTGAGCAAACTCACCACGCCGTTGATGGTGGTGTACGGCACTGAGGACACCCTGGTGAATCTGCCGTGGTTCGAGCAGGCGCTCTCACGGGCCTGCGCTCAAGGCGACCGCATTCAGATCGAGAAGAGCATCGGCCAAGGGCACAGCGATCTGGACAGTACCTACGGCCTGCCATGGCTGCGCGATCGCCTTACAGGGCAGGCGATTCCGAACTCCTGCCCGGGTGGGACGTGAGGCCGCCCGTCGGCGCTCCGCGCGGGCGGGACTATCTGCGCATGCTTGCTCGCGGATGGGTCCTGATTCTCTGCGCGACCGTGCTGTCTGCCCTCTCCGCGGTAGCCGTCGACCGCTTTCTCCAAGATCCCGTCTACGTGGCCTCCACGCAGTTGTTCGCGCTGGTGCCAGGGGACGCTCAAACCCACGCGGCGTATGAGGGCAACCGTGCCGCATCGGTCAGGATCGACACCTACAAACAACTCGCCACCTCGACGATGGTGACCTTGCGGACGATCGATGAACTCGGGCTCACCGAGTCATCTGAGGAGCTGGCGAAGCGCATCACGGTCACATCCGTGCCGGACACGTTGTCCCAGTTCTCGTTTCCGATGTCGGGCCTGCTCAACGTCCAGGTCAGTGGCAGCGATCCAGTTCGCACCGTCGACGTCGCCAACGCCGTCGCACGCAACCTCTCCGCAGCGACGCAGGAACTGGAGTGGAACGGTACCGAAGCCGGTCCGGCGCTGGTGATCGTCGACGAAGCGAAGTCGGCAGCCCAGTCGCGCCAGCCCTTGCTTTACAGCGCCGGCATCGGCGCGGCATGGGGTCTCGCGCTCAGCTGTGTCGCCGTCCTCGCGATCGGCATCGCCCGCGACAGGATTCTCAGTAGCGCTCAACTCGCGGTCGTCGCGCAGGAGACGGGCAACGCATGGACGGACGGGCCGGCGTGATCACGGCCCGGTCGACACTTGCCTTCCTTGCGGCCGTCGCCGTCTGCGTTCCGGTGCTCGGCGGCTGCGCGCGGCCACAGCCGCCCGGTCCGCCACCGTCCGATAGCCCGTCGAGCATGTCGGGTGTGCCGGTGGAGGCGGACATGTCCGGTTCCGGACCCGGCACGCTGAAGTCGGCCGCCACGCTGCCGACGGTCGATCGCCGCATCCTCAAGGTCACGTCCTTGGCCGCCCGCGTCGTCTACGAGTCCACGTCGGGGATCGACGGAAGTCCCCAGCTCGTGTCGGGCTCGGTCTTCGTGCCGAAGGGGGACCCCCCGCCCGGCGGATGGCCGGTCATCGCCATGGGGCACGGGACTACGGGCATACAACACGACTGTGGACCGTCCCAGTGGCCGAGTCTGCTTGGCGCAGCCGAGCCGGTGGCAACGTTGGTGAACAACGGCTTTCTGGTCACGCTCCCGGATTATCAAGGCCTCGGCATGGATGGGACCTATCACCCGTATCTGGACTCGACGACCGTGGGCTACAACATGATCGACGCCGTCCGCGCCGCACACAAGGTTGTCCCGACCGCCTCGAACCGGTGGTTGGCCGTCGGCTCGTCGCAGGGCGGCCAGGCGTCGTGGGCCGCGAATGAGTTGGCCGGCGCGTACGGAAGTGGTCTCGATCTCGTCGGTGCGGCGAGTGTGTCGCCAGCCGCCGACGTGGCAGGCCTCGCTGACGCCGCAGCCGCAGGCACGCTCACCCTGGAGCAGGCCTCGGCGCTGCAATGGGTACTGGTCGTGCTCAAGGAAGAGCATCCGGACCTGGATCTCGACCAGTTCCGACGCGGCATCGTCGCCGAGAAGTGGGACGTGCTGTCGGCATGTGCCGGTCCGCTCGTCGCCGAGCGCGCCGACATCGCCAAACAGGTGACCGCCGACGATCTGCGGCCGGCGACGCCGGAAGCGGTCGACCAGCTACGCGACTACCTGATCAAGATGAGCCTGCCGAAGACCCGCACGGCGGCGCCGATGCTGATCCTGTACGGCGAACTCGACAAGGTGGTGTCACCCCCGTGGACGGACGCGGCCGTGCGTCGAGCATGCGAACTCGGGGACGTCGTCGAGGCGTACCTGGTGCCCGGAAGGGGGCACGACGACATCGACGGATCCCTCGCTCTCGGCTGGATTCAGCAGCGCTTCGCCGGCATGGACGCGCACAACTCCTGCGACGTCGCCGACGGCCCGACGCTGCGACTGAGCCCCAAAATGTGGTACGAGGAATGACAACGGACTTCAACAGGCCCGGTGGCGGGTGACGCGTCGGAAGATTCTCATGGTTGCGGTGCCGGTCCTGATAGTGGCGATCGTCGTGGTCCTGGCGTCGTTGACGGTCGGTCGCCCGGCGCTCGACCGACTGGTATCGGGTTCCCGGTCCGACGACACGAAGATCGGCGAACCCATTGCCACGGCCGATCTGACCGGAAGTGGTCCCGGTTCGCTGGTGAGTGCCACCACCATGGACGGCTACTCGCGCACGAACTACGGACGGGCAGTTCGCTCGGCGCGGGTGGTCTACCGTTCCACCTCGGGTGACGACGGCTCGCCAACGGTGGTGTCGGGGACCGTGTTCACGCCGTTGGGTGAACCGCCCGCGGGCGGATGGCCGATCGTCTCGTTCGGGCACGGCACGCTCGGCTGGCAGGAACCGTGCGGCCCATCGCTGTCGGCGACTCTGCTCGGTCAGGCGCCCGCGATCGACGGATTCACCCAGCGCGGGTACGCCGTCGTGATGGCCGACTACCAGGGCCTGGGGTCTCCCGGCGTCCACCCCTACAGTGACGCAAAGACCGCCGGGCTCAACATGATCGACGCAGTCAGGGCCCTGCGGCACACGTTCGACGGAGTCTCGGACCGATGGGCCGCGCTCGGCGGGTCCCAGGGTGGGGGCGCCGCATGGGCGGCGAACGAACAGGCGGCGATCTACGCTCCCGAACTCAAGTTGGTTGGTGCCGTGGGGCTTTCACCGGCTGCCGACGTGACTGGGCTGGTGAACAAGGCCGTGGCAGGCACTCTGACGGAAGATCAAGCGCCGGTGATGCAAGCGATCCTCTACTCGCTCGCACGCCTGCACCCCGACCTCGATCTCGACCTCTATCGGCACGGTGCGGCGATCCGCTACTGGGACGTGCTGGCCTCGTGCGGTGGACCTGAAGTGCATGCGCGCACCGCGGCCGCGAAGAAGCTGGGCCCACACGACTTCTCGCCAAGCACTCCGCGAGGCGGCCGATCACCTTCGCAGTCTGATCGCTCGATGGGCACTGCCCCAACGCAAGCTGTCTGCGCCGTTGTACGTCGAGTTCGGCGGCAAGGACACCTTCATCGATCCGGACTGGACCATCGCCGCGATCAAGCGGGCCTGCGCACTCGGTGGAAACGTGTCCTGGCAAGAGGATCCGGACGCCGGCCACGGGGACGTGGACTGGGCGGGCGCGCTAGCTTGGCTCGACGCCCGGTTCGAAGGGAAGCCCGCGGTCAATGAGTGCCCGTAGGAATCCCGACGGCGACAGTCCACTCGGGCGGCGGCTGCTCATCGAGGCGAAGTGCATCGTCAAGCGACGCATCGCCAAGCCCGGTACCCCGGTGGCCGTGCCCGAGCTGCCCTATCTGGTGGTGCCGATCCTCGGCCAGTCCAACGCATTCGGAATGGGACTCGGGCTGGACCCCACCGGGCTCGACCGGCCACACCCGATGGTTCACCAGTGGGCCATGTGTGGGCCCTCGAAGGGAACCGTGGTCGCGGGCGTCGACCCGCTGCTGCACGAAATCCCTTGCAAGAGAGTCGGCTTCGGTGTCACATTCGCCAAGCGGTTGGCCGACGAAACCGGCAGGGCGGTATTGCTCATCCCCGGCGCCCGTGGCGACACGTCCTTTACCCCGAAGAACGGCTACACCTGGGACGGCAACGACACCTCCACCAGGGTCAACCTCTACCGACGAGCCGTTGCGGCCATCGATGCCGCGCTGGATCGGTATCCGGGCAGCCACGTCGCAGCGGTTCTCTGGCACCAGGGCGAGACCGACGTACCGCTGATGTCGGCTGCGGCGTACCAGGAGAAGCTCGACACCCTGATCGACGACTTGCGCCAGCGATATGGCAGCGACATGCCGTTCATCCTGGGCCAGATGGTGCCCGAGGAGATGGAGCGCAGCCACAAGGATTACTCGGGAATCGACGCGGTCCATCAGGACACCCCGAATCGCAGGCAGCGCACGGCATTTGCGCCCGGGCCCAGGTCGGCGTTCAACAGCGACGTCGATCGGCACTACAGCGCCGCGGGCCAACGGGAGCTCGCTGAACGGATGTGGGCGGCATACTGCGCGATGTGTCCCGCCGAGCTCGCCCAATACCGGGCCGTCGGCGAACGAAAGGGCTAGTGATGCGCGTTGGCGCTCTGCTTGCATGCTTGGTGTCGGCGGCATTGATCGTGACGGGGTGCGCTCAGCGTGCCCCCGTCGAGTCGAAGCCACCTCCGGCGGCGTTGGGAATGTCGCTGCCCGGTGAGTACGGAGGCCAGGACCCCGGCTCGCTGATCTCTGCGAACGACATGCCCACGGTCGATCGGCGACTCAGCGGGGCATCGTCGATTGCGGCGCGGATCAGCTACATGTCGATATCCGGCATCGACGGCAGTCGACAAGAAGTGACCGGAACGGTCTTCGCGCCCAAGGGCACGCCGCCCGAGGGGGGCTGGCCGATCATCGCCTACGGTCACCCCACCACCGGGATCCGGTCGGAGTGCGCGCCCTCGCTCGACCCGATGCTCCTCGGTCTTTCAAGCACGGTGACGGGCTTGGTCAAGGCGGGCTTCGTCGTCGCAATGTCGGATTACCAAGGACTGGGCCTGGACCGCACCTATCACCCGTATCTGGATTCCACGACCGAGGGTTACAACCTGATCGATTCGGTGCGGGCAGCGCGCAAGCTCGTACCCGACACCTCCAACCGGTGGGCCGCCTTCGGTGGCTCCCAAGGCGGTCAGGCAGCGTGGGCCGCCAACGAGCTGGCCGCCGAGTACGCGGGGGACTTGGAGCTGGTCGGGTCGGCCAGCTATTCCGCGCCGCTTGCCATCGACGGTTTCGCCGATGCTGCTATCGACGGGACCCTCGGCCCGGAGCAAAGGGTCGCCCTGTTGCAGATTCTGGCGTCCCTCGCCGAGGAGTCGCCGGACTTCAGGATCGACGACTACCGCAGCGGTCTGGCACGGGAGAAACAGGACGTGCTCCTTGCGTGCAAGGGACAGGAAGCTACAGAAAGCGCAAACCTAGCGAAGAACTTGTCGAATGATGATTTGAAGCCTGCGGACCCACAGGCTGCGGATTTGCTTCGAACCCGACTCCAGGAGATGTCTCTACCCCACCTCCCAGCTACCGCACCGATCTTGGTCGTCTATGGTGGTCAAGACCAACTCGTTCCGCCGACGTGGACTGACCGCGTGCTGGACGAGGCCTGCCGGAAGGGGGACATCATTCAAATCGAGCTGCAAGTCGATAGGGGACACGCCGACGTAGACGGCGGATCAGCGTTCCCGTGGTTGAATGCGCGCTTTGCTGGAGATCCAGCTCGCAATGACTGCCCGGCGTTCATCGGGCCGACCGAGCCGCCAGCGGCGCCCGAGGTGACCGATGGTCCCGACGCATCCGAGGCGCCTGAGTAATGACTCAAGTGCCGTCCCTCGTTTCCCCCAAGGAAGCCGTCACGGCATCGAGGACCCGAATCATCGGTCTCGATGGTGCGCGCGGTCTGTCCTGCCTCGGCGTGGCGATCATGCACATCGGCGGTCACTACTCGCCGAACACGGCATCGGAGTACCGGACCAATCTGTTCGGAACGGGCCTGATCTTCTTCTACGTCCTCAGCGGATTCCTGTTGTTCCTGCCCTACCTGCGGAACCTCGTGGCCGATCGGGAGAGTGCCAAGTCCCCGAGCGTGAAGAACTTCGCGATCCACCGGTTCGCCCGCATCATGCCGGGTTACCTGGTCATCTTTCTTCTCTGCAACTACGTCTTCAGCGTGGCCTACGTCGAGAACGCCGCCATCCAGGCTCCGCGAACCGATGAAGGCACCGGGACCATCACCGACGTGTGGCAACTTCTGGCCAACCTGACGTTGGTGCAGTCCTATGTGCCGAAGTACTTCCAGACCGGTCTGAATCCGTCGTGGTCGTTGACTCTGGAATTTGCGTTCTACGCCTCATTGCCCGCACTCGGCGCGCTGTTGTTCATGCTGCGCAAGCGGACGTCGATGCACCCATTCGGTATTGCGCTCGTCGCGCCCGGGTTGCTGCTCGTCATCGGGTTCGCGGGCAAGTTGCTGGTGCCATTGCTGATGGCGCATTTCCACGTGACGGATCCGCTGTTGGTGGACTGGGGTCCCAATTGGGTCGCGGTATTCCTGCGGAGTTTCATCGCGAGCGCCGACAACTTTGCCTTCGGAATGCTTGCGGCCGTCGTCGTGGTGGCGATTGAACGGCAGGTGCTCCCCGAAGCCGTCAGTCGCCGCGTGCGGATGGCCTCGCTGATCGCCCTGGTGCCCGGGGGACTGGTGTGCATCGTTCTGCTCGCCTCGGGCGGAGTGATGGCGCTGTTCGGCGTCAGCGCGGTCGCGCTGTTGGCTGGACTGGCGATCCTCGTCATCGTGGTGCCCTTGATCCGGGGCGAGACTTCTGGCATTGCAAACTTGTTGGAAACTGCGCCCTTTCGATTCGTCGGTAAGATCTCCCTGTCGGCGTACCTGTGGCATTTCCCGGTGATGTTGCTTCTCGGTCGTGCAGGACTGATGGCAAGTGACACGCTCAGCGGGTTGCTGTGGAACGTGGCGATCGGCCTCACGGCGGCGATTCTGATCTCCACTGTGACGTACTACGCCGTGGAACGGCCCGCGGTGAACTGGGCGAGACGATATCGGTACGGGATGACGTGATGCAGAAGTCGCTGCGGGGGGTCATGCTGACGCTGACCACCGCGGTCGGCGTCATCGTGTTGGGGGCATCGCTGCCCATCTCCTGGACCATGGCCAACGGGCTGCTCGGATCGATAACGAGGTCCGGTTCGCAAGCCGTGCCGATTGAATCCGCAGATCTCACTGGGTCGGGCCCGGGATCGCTGGTGAGCGCAACGACGATGCCTGGCTTGGCTGCATCGTCGAACGGCCTGCACCTGCAGGCTGCCCGGGTGGTGTACCGGTCGACGTCCGGTGACGGCGGATCTCCGACCGTCGTTTCGGGCAGTGTCTTCGTGCCGCTGGGTGCCGCGCCGTCGGGGGGCTGGCCGGTCGTCGCGTTCGGGCATGGCACCACCGGTATCGACGAAGAATGTGCCCCGTCGACATCCGATTCCCTGATGGGCATGTCCGGTGTGGTGGCGGGACTTGCCGCCAAGGGCTTCGCGGTCGTGATGCCGGACTATGAGGGTCTCGGTGCACCGGGCGTGCACCCGTACACCGACGCGCGGACGGCCGGACTCAACATGATCGACGCCGTTCGCGCGCTGCGATCCACCTTCAAGAACGTCTCCACGCGGTGGGCAGCGATAGGACACTCGCAAGGCGGCGCGGCCGCTTGGGCGGCGGATGAACGGGCTCGCGAGTACGCGCCCGAACTCGATCTCGTCGGCGCGGCGGCATTGGCGCCTGCCGCCGACGTCACCAAGCTCGTCGACAAGGCGCAGGCGGGCACCCTGACGTCCGACCAGACGCTGGCATTCGTGCTGGTCGTCGAATCGCTCGCACGCCGATTCCCCGAGTTGAACCGTGACGATTACCGGCACGGGGCGGCACGGCGATCCTGGGACGCGCTGAGTGCTTGCGCGGGACCGCTGGTCGATCGGCGGGCCGAGGCGGCCGTCGGCCTAGTGCCTGCCGACGTTGCGCCGAACTCGCCGGCCGCGGCGACGCGGGCGCGTGATCTGCTTCAGCGCTGGGCGCTGCCTCAGCAGGCGCTCTCAGCGCCCATGTACGTCGTGTACGGCACCAACGACACCCTCATCGACGCGCAATGGACCACCGATGCCATCGGAAAGGCATGCGCACTTGGCGGCACGATCGACTGGGATCTACAGCCGGGCAAGGGGCACGGGGACATCGACTTCACTCAGGCGCTGTCGTGGATCGTCGACCGATTCGCGAGCAAGCCGGTGACGAATGAATGTCGATGAACCGTGGCTGCCCGGCGTTGAACGCTTCGATGGCAGCCGGGGATATCGCCCGTCGCGCGTCCTGCCGATATTTCGTCGATGATTGTTCTGACCGACCGGTCTCGGCCGTCGGGCTGCTCGTATCGCGGCGCTACCGATACTCGTTACACGGATGGGACTTCGTTTACACCTATCCATTTAGCCCGCCTCGCGAAAGCGGTTACGTTGGGTGAATGTTCGTGACCAGGCTATTTACCGAATATGTGGCGTCGGCTGGCAAACAGTGCAATAGTGTTACGGGGCATGAGGGGGAACCCCATCGCGAAAGCTGCCAGCAAACAGGAGGTACGGCGACCAGTGTCGGTGGCAGAAGAGGTTTACGCTCCCGCCAGGACGCCCCTTAGGGCGGTCACTCCCTCGGCAGGCCCGCGATGGCAGCGGCGCTACGTGCACGCCCTCATCGTCACCGACGTACTCGTCGTGATGGCGGCGATGGCTTGCGCTCAGATGATCAAGCTCGGACGGCCGATCACGGCCCTCGATCCGGCCTCGATCTACTTCTCGATCCTCTCGGTCTTCGTGGCCGCGATCTGGCTGGCACTGCTGGCCGCCTACCGCACCCGTTCGCCGCGCATCGTCGGCGCCGGCGTCGAGGAATACCGGCGGGTGGTGTCCGCGACGCTCGCGACCATCGGCGTCGTCGCCGTCGCCCTGATGATCTTCCGGCCGGAGTACGCCCGCGGATACCTCGCCGTCGCTTTCCCGCTCGGCCTCGCCGGTTTGATGGTCAGCCGCAACATCTGCCGCGGTTATCTGGCCAGGCAGCGCCGTCGGGGCCAGTGCGTCGTCACGGTGCTCGCGGTTGGCGATGCCCGCGCGGTGCGCAGCCTGGTTCAGTCGCTCACCCGCGGCTGGGGCTACGGCTACTCGGTCGTCGGCGTCTGCCTCACCGGGCGTAGTTCGGGCGGCACCATCGACATTCCAGGTGTTGGCACGCTGCCCGTGCTCGGCGACGAGGGCAAGGTCCACGACGCGATTCTCAAGACCAACGCCGATACGGTCGCGCTGACCACCACCGACCACCTCGGCCCCGAAGGCGTCCGGGAACTGTCCTGGGACCTGCACACACTTGGCGTTGACCTGGTCGTCACGCCCGGTGTCGTGGACGTCGCAGGCCCGCGCCTGACCATGCGCCCCGTCGCCGGTCTGCCGCTGATCCACGTGGAGAAGCCGCAATACAGCGGCACCAAGAAGATCCAGAAACTGGCGTTCGACTACTTCGTGTCGGTCTCGGTGCTGCTGGGTGCGCTGCCCGTGATGATCGCCGCGGCCATC
Organism: uncultured Actinomycetota bacterium; assembly: GCA_963849055.1. Taxonomy (GTDB): domain Bacteria; phylum Actinomycetota; class Actinomycetes; order Mycobacteriales; family Mycobacteriaceae; genus Mycobacterium. Next base: position 765,478 of record CAWKFI010000002.1, on the reverse strand, counting down.
GCCATCAAGCTGACCAGTAGGGGCCCGGTGTTCTACCGCTCCGAACGCATCGGTCTCGAGGGCACGCCGTTCCAGATGATCAAGTTCCGCACGATGGTGGAAGACGCCGACAAGCAGGTCGACAGTCTGGTCCACGTCAACGACAGCGTGGGCGGCGTCCTCTTCAAGATCAAGGACGACCCGCGCATCACCGCCGTCGGCCGCCTGCTGCGCAAGTACAGCATCGACGAGCTCCCACAGTTCTTCAACGTCCTGCGACGCGACATGAGCGTCGTCGGGCCCGCGCCCGCCGCTGCGCCGCGAGGTCGACACCTACAACGATCAGGTTCGCCGCCGGCTCCTGGTGCTGCCGGGCATCACCGGACTGTGGCAAGTGAGCGGTCGCTCCGACCTGTCGTGGGAGGACTCGGTCCGCCTCGACCTGTCGTACGTGGAGAACTGGTCCATCACCAACGACGTGCTCATCGCCGTCAAGACCATTCGCACCGTCGCCACCGGCTCCGGCGCCTACTGAGCGTCGGCCGGGGTGCGGCCACTTGCCGCAGGCAGGCAGACGCCACCCGGCCAGCAACCATCGCGACGCGGCCAAGCCGCGCTCCGTCGGGGAGTTACTCGGACGCAGGGGCAAAATGAGAAGATGCGCCGCAATTCGGCTGCACTCGAAATTCCCAGCTTCACGAGATCTTCACGAGATCTCCGCGGTAACCGAGCGTATCGGTCGAAGCTCGCGAACTCATACCGGGACCGGCCGTTCGTGACCGGAAACACACGGCAATAGGCTGTCGCACCATGACGAGTGACGACTGGCGAAATCCCCTGGACGCCGCTGCGCTGCGGGACGCCACGAGCGGCTCACCGTGGCGGCGGATCGACGTGGTGGCCGAGACCGGCTCCACCAATGCCGACCTGATCGCGCGCGCGGCGGCGGGCGAGGACATCGACGGCGCGGTGCTCATTGCCGAACATCAGACCGCGGGACGCGGCCGCAACGGCCGCAGCTGGGCGGCGCGTGCCCCGGACACAGGTCACGATGTCGGTCGGGGTGAGCGCCGACGACATCCCGAACCCGGCCTGGGGATGGATTCCGCTGGTGGCCGGTTTGGCCGTGGTCGACGCCGTCGCGGCAGTGGCTGGTGCAGACGCAGGGCTGAAGTGGCCCAACGACGTACTGGCCCGCCCGCCCGCCACCGGAAAGCTCGCAGGCATTCTGGCCGAGGTGGCGGCGCCCGCGCCGGTCATCGTGATCGGCATCGGACTCAACGTCTCGCTGCACGCCGACGACCTGCCCGATCCCGGTGCGACGTCGCTGGCCATGCTCGGCGGCCGTCCCACCGACCGCAGGGACCTGGTCGTCGCACTGCTGGGCGGTCTGGCGCGCCGGATCGACGGGCTGCGGACGGCGCGGGGCGCCGACCCGATCCTGATGTCCGAGTACACCGCGCGCAGTCTCACCATCGGCATGCGCGTCCGTGCCACGCTGCCCGGCGACCGCGAGATCATCGGCGAGGCGGTGGGCGTCGACGACCAGGGCCGACTGTGCATCGACAGGGGCGACGAGACGGTCGTGGTATCGGCGGGAGACATCGTGCATCTTCGGCCCTTCGAGGGCGTCGGGTCTGGGTAGAGTCGCACCGTGGGATACCCGGATAACGTGCTGGCCGCCGACGAGCGCGTCGTGCTGCACCGGCATCCGCACTGGAAGCGGTTGATCGGACCCGTCCTCGTGCTTCTTCTCGCGACGGCGCTTGCGGCGTTCGGCGCCGCGGTGGTCAACCACACCGACTGGGGCGCCACGGCCAAGAACGTCGTGATGGCGGTGATCGGAGTGGTCTGGCTGATCATCGTCGGATGGTTGGTCCTGTGGCCATTCCTGAACTGGCGCACAACGCATTTCGTCATCACCGACCGCCGGGTCATGTTCCGGCACGGGCTGCTCACCCGCGCGGGAATCGACATCCCGCTGGCGAGGATCAACAGCGTCGAGTTCCGGCACGGCCTGCTCGACCGGATGTTGCGCACCGGCACGCTGATCATCGAATCGGCGAGCCAGGATCCCCTAGAGTTTCACGACATTCCGCGAGTCGAGCAGGTGCACTCCCTGCTGTATCACGAAGTCTTCGACACCCTCGGTTCCGAGGAATCGCCGAGCTGATCGGCCTTGCGGGCGCTGCCTGCCGCGCAGCGGGGTGACGGTGCCGTCCCGATGCTGGAGCGCTGCGACTCTCGTAGCTCGTCCTCGATCGCCTCGGCGATGCCGCCCGCGGTCATCGTTGCCTCGACCGCCTTGTCGGGGTTGCGGCCGAACTCGTCGGGGAACACCCAGCGGCGGAACGCCCAGAACCGGAACGCCATCTGCAGCAGGTTGCCGATGATGTAGGCCGAGATGAAGTCGGCGATGTTCTCCATGGTCAGCGACACGTCGGGCACCCGGAGCTGCAGCACGTAGCTGGAGAAGTACAGCGGGGCCATGCTGAGCAGCACGCCGACGCCGCTGACGCCGAAGAACAGCAGTGCCTCGTGGTGGCGTTCCCGCCCGCCGCGGTCGCGGAAGCTCCATTCCCGATTGAGGATGTAGGACGCGATGACGGCGACGATGCCCGAGATGATCTTGGCGGTCACCGGCTTGGGCTCGAGGATCGTCAACTTCAGCGTGAAGAAGATCGCGGAGTCGATGATGAACGTCGTCGCCGCCGACGATCGCGAACTTGATCAGCTCGTGATGCCGTTCGGCGTATGGCCGGATCACGCGCGGCAGCCGCGCGATGGTGGCATCGGTGAAAGACACAAGAGCGCAGTCTACGGAAATCCGGCACCCGACGTGTACCCGCGCAGGTGGCGGCCGGTTGCCGGCCGTGACAACATAGCAGCGTGAGTGCACCCCCAGTCGTAGCCATGATCGGTGGCGGCCAGCTGGCCAGGATGACCCATCAGGCCGCGATCGCGCTCGGCCAGACGCTGCGCGTGCTCGCTGCCGCTCCCGACGATCCCGCCGCTCAGGTGAGCCCCGACGTGGTGCTCGGCGCGCACACCGACATCGACGCCTTGCGCCGGGCGGCGGCGGGCGCGGACGCGCTGACCTTCGACCACGAACACGTGCCCACCGAGCTGCTCGAGAAGTTGGTCGCCGAGGGCGTCAAGGTGGCCCCGCCGCCGGAGGCTCTGATCCACGCCCAGGACAAGCTGGTGATGCGGCGACGGCTGCACGCGCTCGGGGCGCCGGTGCCGCGGTTCGCCGAGGTGACGACGGTCGACGACGTCGACGACTTCGCCGCACTCGTCGGCGGGCCGATCGTCGTCAAGACCGTGCGCGGCGGCTACGACGGCCGCGGCGTCATCCTGGCCCGTGACGTGGCCGAGGCGCGTGAGGCCGCGGGCAGGTATCTCGCCGACGGCGTGGCGGTGCTCGTCGAGGAACGCGTCGACATGCGGCGTGAACTGTCCGCGCTGGTGGCCCGTTCGCCCTTCGGTCAGGGCGCGGCGTGGCCGATCGTTGAAACCGTCCAGCGCGACGGCATCTGCGTCGAGGTCATCGCGCCCGCGCCGGCCCTGGACCCCGAGTTGGGGCGTGCCGCGGGTGCGCTGGGTCTGCGACTGGCCGAGGAGCTCGGCGTGGTCGGCGTGCTGGCCGTCGAGCTGTTCGAGACCAAGGACGGCGGGCTGCTGGTCAACGAATTGGCGATGCGTCCGCACAACTCCGGGCACTGGACCATGGACGGATCCAGGACCAGCCAGTTCGAACAACACCTGCGCGCGGTTCTGGACTATCCGCTCGGGCGCCACGGGTGCGATCGCGCCGCTGACCGTGATGGCCAACGTGCTTGGCGCGCCGACGGCGCCGGCGATGAGCATGGACGAGCGGCTGCATCACCTGTTCGCGCGGATGCCCGACGCCAAGGTGCACCTGTACGGGAAGTCGGAGCGGTCGGGGCGCAAGATCGGGCACGTGAACCTGCTCGGGGCGGCCGACGGATCGCCCGCCGACGATGACTACGTGGCGGAATTTCGGGAGCGGGCGGCACGCGCCGCGCACTACCTCTCGCACGGTGAGTGGACGGATGGATGGGACGAGACATGCCAGTAGGCCCTCGAGTTGGCGTGATCATGGGCAGCGACAGCGACTGGTCGGTCATGGAGGACGCGGCGACCGCGCTGGCGGAGTTCGACGTGCCCTTCGAAGTCGGCGTGGTGTCGGCGCACCGCACGCCGGGCCGGATGCTCGACTACGCGCGCAACGCGGCGGGCCGCGGCCTGGAGGTCGTCATCGCCGGGGCGGGTGGCGCAGCGCATCTGCCCGGCATGGTCGCCGCCGCGACGCCGCTGCCGGTGATCGGCGTACCGGTGCCGCTCGCGCGCCTCGACGGCATGGATTCGTTGCTGTCGATCGTGCAGATGCCCGCAGGCGTACCGGTCGCGACCGTGTCGATCGGTGGCGGCCGCAATGCGGGTCTGCTGGCGGTACGCATCCTTGGCTCGTCGGATCCCGAGCTGCGCGCCCGCATGGAGTCCTTCCAGGCCGATCTGGAGGCCATGGTGCTGCAGAAGGACGCGGCGCTGCGGGATCGGCTGCTGGGCGACGCAGCCGCACCAGGTAAAGTTACCGGCGAGTAGCAAGGAGTTCTCATGGCCATTGGTAACCCCTCCTTCGACGTCTTCAAGCTGTCGGAGGAGCACGACGACTTGCGCGCGGTGCTGCGTGACCTGTGTGAGAAGGAGATCGCGCCGTACGCGGCCGACGTCGACGAAAAGGCGCGCTACACCGACGAAGCGCTCGCGGCGCTGAACTCCTCGGGCTTCTCGGCGATCCACATTCCGGAGGAGTACGGCGGTCAGGGTGGCGACTCGGTGGCGGCGTGCATCGTCATCGAAGAGGTCGCCCGCGTGTGCGCGTCGTCGTCGCTGATCCCGATCTGCAACAAGCTCGGCACCATGGGCATGTTGATGCAGGGCTCGGAGGAACTCAAGAAGCAGGTGCTGCCGTCCATCGGCGCGGGTGAGGCCACCGCGTCGTACGCATTGAGCGAGCGGGAGGCCGGCAGTGACGCCGCGGCCATGCGCACCAGGGCCAAGGCCGACGGTGACGACTGGATTCTGAACGGGTCCAAGTGCTGGATCTCCAACGGCGGTCACTCCACCTGGTACACGGTCATGGCGGTGACCGACCCCGACAAGGGCGCGAACGGTATCTCCGCGTTCGTCGTGCACAAGGACGACGAGGGGTTCGTCGTCGGGCCGAAGGAACGCAAGTTGGGCATCAAGGGATCGCCCACCACCGAACTGTATTTCGAGAATTGCCGGATTCCTGGCGACCGCATCATCGGTGAACCGGGGACCGGGTTCAAGACCGCGCTGGCAACGCTGGATCACACCCGCCCGACCATCGGCGCGCAGGCCGTCGGCATTGCGCAGGGCGCACTGGACGCCGCGATCGCATATACCAAGGAGCGCAAGCAGTTCCGCAAGGCGATCAGCGACTTCCAGGCGGTGCAGTTCATGCTCGCGGACATGGCGATGAAGATCGAGGCCGCGCGCCTGATGGTCTACAGCGCCGCCGCACGGGCAGAGCGCGGTGAGCCGAACCTCGGCTTCATCTCCTCGGCGGCCAAGTGCTTCGCCTCCGACGTCGCCATGGAGGTCACCACTGATGCCGTGCAACTGTTCGGCGGCTACGGCTACACCGTGGACTTCCCGGTCGAGCGAATGATGCGCGACGCCAAGATCACCCAGATCTACGAGGGCACCAACCAGATTCAGCGGGTCGTCATGTCACGCGCCCTGCTGAAGTGAGCGTGCTGGCCGCTATCCGCGGGTGACCTTCTCGGTCAGCCTGCGCCGCGTCTGCGCGTCGGGATCGGGGTTGGCCACCTGTACCAGTGCCGCGCCGGCGACGTAGATCGCGAGCAGATTGTCGATCAGCTCGTCGGGCGTCTCCCACCCGGCGGTGGACAGCACCCGGTCGGTCGCCGTCAAATCCCTTGCCGCGGCTGACATCCGGGCTGCGGCGAGAACGTCGTCCGTCGACCGGCCGGCCAGGGCCGGGCCGGGTTGGCGCTCCGGCACGATCTGGTCACCGTGCACCCGCACCGATGTGGCGTAGTCCGTGACGCCGAACGGCAGGTCGGGAACCGGCTTGCCGAACGGATCCAGAGACAGGGCGATCACCTCGCCACCGGACGCAGCGACGGCGGTGTCGGCCTCGTCGAGGCGCGCCGGCGTGCAGCAGGCGATATCGCAATCCTCTTGCCCGAGAACGACTTCCGCGCCGATGTACCAGACGCCGAACAGGACGCCCGCGGTCTGCCAATGCGCGGGGAGCAGGATGGCGACACGGCTACCCGGGCCTGCGCCCAGTTCGTCGCGCAGGAGGTTGGCGGTCTTGGCCGCCCAGTTGGCCAGCGTCGCGGTGGACAGCTCGATGCGCTCGCCCGAAGCGTCGTCGTAGTAGGTGATGCGTGGCCCGGCGGGGTTGTTGCGCAGCAACGGATCGAGTACCGCGGCGCTGATGGTGCTCAGCTCACGCACTCCGGGTCGTTGGAACCCGCGGTGATGATCGGCGATGGCGGGGGAGGGGCGTCGGTGGACTCGACGGCGGCCGGGTCGGCGGTCTGGGTGTCGACCGACGACTGGTCCTCGTTGCCGAGGCCCGAGCCGGGGCCGGTGTAGTCGGCCGCGAGAACCACCCGCACCGATCCGGGCGCCACCGAGGTATCCTCGACGACCGGCAGGTTGCCCAGTTCCTTCGCGACGGCCTTGGCGCCGAGATCGTCGGACTTGGCTGCCTGAACCTGGCTGCGCGAGACGTGTTCGGCCTCGGTGTTGCCGACGTCGCCAGGAGTAAAGCCCTTGTTGGACAGCACTTCCGACACCGAAGCCGCGAGACCGTTGATGTCGGTGTCGTTGACCACTTCGGTGGTGGTCTTCGCCGGCGAGTAGGCGAGCTCTTCGGTCTTGCCCTCGTCCTGGTCCTGCAGCAGGCCCCCCACCCAGTCCTGCACTTGGACGGGATCCACTCGGACGACGCTCTGCATGCCGTCGTCGCTCCAGCCGTCCTCCTGCAGGACCGGAATGGTGGCGAACGCGACGTTGCCCGCCGCGAGCTTCTGCAGTTGGGTGACGAAGTCCATGATGTCCCAGCCCTCGGAGAGGACGACCGAGCGCTGCACGGCGTCCTGCAACCGGTTGAGCGTCGCGGGACTGGACAGCGTCTTGCCCGAGATCACTTGGTGGGCAAGCGATGCCATCACGGCCTGTTGGCGCGTCACCCGGTCGAGGTCGCCACGTGGCAGGTCGTGGCGTTGCCGGACGAAGCTCAACGCCTGCGGGCCATCCAGCTTCTGCCAGCCCGCCGGAAAGTCGGCACCCGAAAGTGGTTCGTAGACCGCATCTTTGAGGCAGACATCGACCCCGCCGAGTGCGTCGGTGATGAGCGCGAAACCGAGCAGGCCGATCTCGGCGTAGTGGTCGACGGTGACGCCGGTCAGCTTGGCGACGGTCTCGATCAGCGCCTCGCGGGCCGCCTCGGTCGCTTGCGGCTCAGCCTGCGCGGGGTCGACGCCCTCGTTTTCGACGAGCTCCTTCATCCGGTCCAGCTTGACCTGACCGAACACACCGTTGATCTTGGTCTTTCCCAGGCCCGGCGCCTCGACGTAGGAGTCGCGCGGGATCGAGATGGCGGTGGCCGACTTCCCGTTGTTGGGGATGCGGACCAGGATGATCGTGTCGGTGTTGGTCGACACGTCGTCACCGGCCCGCAAGATCGCCAACTCGTCGGCCGACAGCGGATTGCCGTGCGCGTCGGTCCTGCTGTCCATGCCGACCAGCAGGATGTCGATGGCACCGTCCTCGCCGCCGCCACCGAGCGATGCCGAGGAGATGTGGTTGATGCCGGACTCGAACGAGCGGATCTTGCTCCAGGCGACGCCCGTGCCGAGGACGACGACCAGTGCCGAGACGACGGCAACGGTGCGAACGAGGCGACCTGGCATCAGCCCAGGCTACTGGTGAGGCGCCCGCAGAGCGGGTAGCGCGGGTCGGCGTGCCAGACTCTTCAACCATGTCGCAGCGGATCGTGATCTTGGGGGCCGGAGGCCTAGTCGGCACCGTCCTGGCAGCTCAGGCGGCTCAACGGGGACGCGACGTGCTGGCCCTGACGTCGTCGGAGTGCGACGTCACCGACCCGACGGCGCCGGAGCGTCACATCTCCGCGGACGACACGGTGATCAACTGCGCGGCGTACACCAAGGTCGACGACGCCGAGCGCGACGCGGCCAGGGCGCGGGCCGTGAACGTCACGGGCGCGGAGAACGTGGCCCACGCCTGCGCGCGTGTCGCCGCGAGCCTGGTGCACATCTCCACCGACTACGTGTTCAGCGGTGACTTCGGTGGCGGCGAGCCCCGACCGTACGAGATCGACGACGAGACGGGCCCGCTGAGCGTCTACGGCGAGACCAAGCTTGCCGGCGAGTTCGCGGTGCTCGCCGCGATGCCCGACGCGCACGTCGTTCGCACGTCCTGGATCTTCTCCGGCGGTGACGGTGGCGACTTCGTCGCGGCCGTGCGACGGCGGGCAGCCGGCGGCGAGACGATGGACGTGGTGGCCGACCAGATCGGGACGCCCACCTACGTGGGCGACCTGGCGGCCGCGCTGCTCGAAGTGGCCGAAGGCAGGATCTCGGAACCCGTGCTGCACGCGGCAAATCAGGGCGAGGCCAGTCGCTTCGAACAGGCGCAGGCGGTGTTCGAGCTGCTCGGCGCCGACCCGGAACGGGTGCGTCCGGTCGACACCGCCCGGTTTCCCCGCCCCGCCCGCAGACCGGCGTACTCCGCGCTGTCGGGCCGCCTGTCCGCGGCAGCTGGACTGACCCCGCTGCGGCCATGGCGCGACGCGCTGGCGGCCGCGCTGGCGGCCACGCCGGGCTGAATCTGGGGAGGCCTGACGAATTCGCCAGTGCGGTAGTTTTCTGGTCATGAGGAAACGCGCAGCAAGTTACTTGGCGTGTCTGGCGGTCGTCATCGGATTTGCCGTGTCACCGACGGCGAGTGCCGCCCCGCCCGTCATCCCGGCAGCGGGTTACGGCTTCGGCGACGGCGCCCAGATGACGTGGCTCGGTCCCGAAGACGTCAACCGCGAACTCGATGCCGTCGCCAAGACCAACGCGACCTGGCTTCGCGTGCTCATCCCGTGGACCAACATCGAAACGGCGAAGGGCCAGTACAACTGGGGCCAGCAGGACGTCGTGATGAACGCCGCCGCGGCACGCAATCTGCGGGTGCTCGGCGTCATCGCCTTCTCGCCGGACTGGGCCCGCCCACCGGGCAGCTACTTCACCACACCACCGAACAACACCTCCGACTACGCCGACTTCGCCACCGCCGTGGTGCAGCGGTACGGGGCGCAAGTGTCGAATTGGCAGCTGTGGAACGAACCGAACCTTCCGTTGTTCTTCGGTGGCACGCCGCGCAACGCCCCGCGCTACACCGAACTGGTCAAGGCCGCGTACCCGGCGATCAAGGCGGTGCAGCCGCGCAGCACGGTCGTCCTCGCCGGACTGAGCCGACTGCCTGGCGAGGAGTCGCCGCCCGCATTCCTGGAGAAGATGTACGCGGCGGGTGCCAAGGGCAGCTTCGATGCCGCGGCGGCGCACCCCTACGTCTTTCCCACCGGTCTGGCGGCGAATCCCGAGAACGGTTGGTCGGACGTCGGTGCCATGCACGACGTCATGGCCGGCAACGGTGACGGCGGCAAGAAGATCTGGATGACAGAGTTGGGCGCTCCCACCTGCGACTGCGCCGACGGCGTCAGTCCGCAGGAGCAGGCCAAGCAGATCACCGACGTGCTGGCCGCGGCCGCCGCGACCGGCTACAGCGGGCCCGCCTTCATCTACAGCATCCGCGACACCGACACCTCGAACCGCGGCGACCGCGAGTCCAACGTCGGGGCCCTTCTCACCTCGGACTGGCAGCCGAAGTTCACCGCCGGGGTGCTGGCGCGCTGACGGGCTCGCCACGAAGCGGGACTCCGATCCCCATCCCGCTACCCTTTACGCCGTGAGTGACGAACTGGTCGTGGTGACGGTGACGTATTCACCAGGACCGCACCTCGACAGGTTCCTGGCCACGCTGTCGCATGCCACCGTGCGCCCGGTCACGGTCGTGATGGCCGACAACGGCTCCACCGACGGCGCACCCGAAGAGGCCCTGGAGCGTCACCCCAACACGCGGTTGCTGCGCACCGGCGCCAATCTTGGCTACGGCGCCGCGGTGAACCGCGCGGTCACCGAGTACCTCGCCGATCCCACGAATTCGGGCGACTCCGAGTTCTTCATCGTGGCCAACCCCGACGTGCAGTGGGGTCCGCACAGCATCGACGCCATGTTGGACGCGGCCACCAGGTGGCCTCGCGCCGGCTCGCTCGGCCCGCTGATCCACGATCCGGACGGCACCGTCTATCCGTCCGCACGCCACCAGCCGAGCCTGCTCCGCGGTGGCATGCACGCCGTGGTCGGACCGTTCTGGAAATCCAACCCGTGGACCGCCGCATATCGTCAGGAGCGCCTCGAGCCCAGCGAACGTCCCGTCGGCTGGTTGTCGGGCTCGTGCCTTTTGCTGCGGCGGGCCGCGTTCGAGGAGGTCCGGGGCTTCGACGAGCGGTATTTCATGTACATGGAAGACGTGGACCTGGGAGATCGCCTCGAACGGGCCGGTTGGCTGAACGTATACGTGCCGTCGGCGGAGATTTTGCACGACAAGGGACACGCCACGGGTCGCGATCCGGCCCGCAACTTGGCGGCGCATCACGAAAGCACCTACACTTTCCTCGCCGATCGGCATCGTGGCTGGTGGCAAGCGCCGCTGCGATGGGCCATCAGATCGGCTCTCGCCGTTCGCGCTCGAATCGTGGTTGGGAGCTCTCGGCGCAAGCTGGCGAAAGGAAGTCGATAACGTGGCAGCCTCCGTGGATCCGTCGCAGGTAGACGCGGTCGTCCTGGTCGGTGGGCAGGGCACCCGCCTGCGTCCGCTGACGTTGTCCGCACCCAAGCCGATGCTCCCGACGGCGGGTCTGCCGTTCCTCACGCATCTGCTCTCCCGCATCGCCGATGCCGGCATCCGGCACGTGGTGCTGGGCACCTCCTACAAGGCCGAGGTGTTCGAGGCCGAATTCGGCGACGGGTCCAAGCTCGGTCTGGAGATCGACTACGTCGTCGAGGACCAGCCGCTCGGGACGGGCGGTGGCATCGCCAACGTGGCGTCGAAGCTGCGGTACGGCACGGCGCTGGTGTTCAACGGCGACGTGCTGTCCGGCTCCGACCTGGGCGCGCTGCTTGCCAGCCACTACGAGCGCGAAGCCGACCTCACCCTCCACCTGGTGCGCGTCGGCGATCCCCGCGCCTTCGGTTGCGTACCAACGGATTCCGACGGTGGCGTCACCGCCTTCCTCGAAAAGACGCAGGATCCGCCAACCGACCAGATCAACGCGGGCTGCTACGTCTTCCAGCGCGAGGTCATCGACCGCATCCCCACGGGACGCGCGGTGTCCGTCGAACGCGAGGTGTTCCCGGCGCTGCTGTCGGAAGGCCTGAAGGTGTGCGGCTACGTCGACGCCACGTACTGGCGCGACATGGGAACTCCCGACGACTTCGTCCGTGGCTCAGCCGATCTCGTTCGCGGCATCGCGCCGTCGCCCGCGCTGAAGGGCCATCGGGGCGAGGAACTGGTGCACGACGGAGCCGCCGTGGCACCTGGTGCACTCTTGATCGGCGGCACCGTGGTCGGCCGCGGTGCGGAGATCGGCCCCGGCGTCCGCCTGGACGGCGCGGTGATCTTCGACGGGGCGCGCATCGAGGCGGGGTCGGTCATCGAACGCTCGATCATCGGGTTCGGTGCCCGCATCGGCCCGCGCGCGTTGATCCGTGACGGCGTCATCGGCGACGGCGCAAGCATCGGGGCGCGGTGCGAGCTGCTGCGCGGGGCCAGGGTGTGGCCGGGAGTGCAGATCCCCGACGGCGGAATCCGCTACTCCACGGACGTCTGAGCAGCCCGCACCAACTGCCGCAGCCCGTCGTCCGCCCCCTCGGGCAAGCCGTCCAGCGGCCACCAACGCAGATCGAGCGATTCGTCGCTGCACGTGATCTGAGCGCCAGCGGGAGCGCGCACCACGAACTGGACGTCGAGGTGGCGTGTCGGCACCCCCAACGAGCACGTCACGGGGTGGACGTGCAGCGCCGCGGGCATGGAACCGATGGTGAGCCCGGCGATGCCGGATTCCTCCTCCGCCTCACGTAGCGCGGCGGCCGCGATGTCTGCGTCGTCGGTTTCGCAGTGCCCGCCGAGTTGCACCCAGCGGCTCAGTCTTGGGTGCAGGGTCAGCAGCGTCTGCGCTCCCGTGTGATCGAGCACCAGTGCCGAGGCGGTGATGTGGCCAGGCACGCACTCACGCAGGCACGCGTCGGGGCGGGCGAGGACGAAGCTGAGGATGGCGTGGCGCAGCGAGTCCTGCGTGAAATCAGGCGCCGGCCAACGCACGAGCGTGCTGACGACCGAATCGTGCAGTGTCATCGGGTTCGTCGGCTCTTCGCGCAAGCGCTCATCGCTGCCATCGCTGCCGCCCGTGCTTCGCGCGAGCGCTCATCGCTCGATGAGGAGATCGGCGGTCGGGACCCGGTCCCGTAGTCCTGCCGGCTCCTCGGGGTGGCCGATCGCGACGGCGCCAAGCGGCTCCCAGTCGGAAGGCAGATCGAGTTCGGCGCGCACCAAATCCTGGGCGAAGATCGTCGAGCCGATCCAGCAGCTGCCCACGCCCCTGACGGCCAGCGCCACCAGGAGCGCCTGCACCGCGGCGCCGACGGCGACGGTGAACATGGTGTGCTCGGCGGCCGTCCTCGCGACATCGGGATAGGCGTGGGCGCCATCGGGCACCATTACCGGGATGACGAGTTCGGGCGCGTCGTAGAGGATCCGTCCGCGGTCGACGCGGCGTTCGACGGAGTCGGCGGCGCGTCCGTCGGCGGTCAGGTCGGCGCGCCACTGGTCTTTCATGCGATCGAGCAGCCGTACCCGGGTGGCGTGGTCCCGGATCCAGACGAACCGCACCGGCCGGGTGTGGTGCGGGGCCGGCGCGGTGAGCGCCTCGCTCACGGCCTCCTGCACGGTGGTGGGGTCCACCGGCTGTGCGGTGAACCGACGGACCGACCGGCGCAACAGCTGCGCCTGGCGCAGGCCCTCCTCGCGGCCACGGGCCAACGCTTCCTCGGTGCCCAGCCAGAACAGATCCTCCTCGCCCGCCCGCACCAGGGTGCGGCCGTTCGAGCCGTCGTCGCCGGGCTCAAGGCCGCGGACCACTGCGACCGGGACGCCGGTGAGCTTGCCCTTCACCAGATCAGCTGCGGCGGCGATCTCGTCGGCGACGGCCACCTCGGTGACGAGCAATTCGTTGCCGTGTTGGTCGTGGGCTCCCGCGTAGCCGTGCAGCACCGCCACGCCTGCGGCACCGATGGCGGCATCAGTCTGGCCATTGCGCCACGCGCGACCCATCGTGTCGGTGATGACCACGCCAACGGTGACGCCAAGCAGTTCGCGTAACCGACTCCGCAGGGTGGTCGCGCTGCCGTCGGGATCGACGGGCAGCAAGGCCAATTCGGCGGCGTCGACGTTGGAGCCGTCCACTCCCGCGGCCGCCTGGATCAATCCGATGGCGTTCTCGGTGATCAAGGTGCGGCCCTTGCGGGCAAGTACGCGTACGGCCTCGGAGTCGATCAGTTTGCGGCGCAGGGCATCCCGCTCCTCTGGATCGACCGGCGCTGCTACGATGCGCCCCTCCGACTTCGAGAGCACCTTGCTGGTGACCACGACGATGTCGTCGTCGCGCAGCCATGGCGCCGCGTCGGCGATCGCCGACGCCACGTCGTCTCCCGGCCGGAATTCGGGAAGCCCTGGCACCGGTAGGATTTCAATGGTGTCGGCCGAGCCGTGATCGGCGTTCACTGGTCTATCCCTGCCAACTCCAGTCCGCTGCGCACCATTTCGGCCGTCGCCTTCGGATCGGTCATCAGAAGTGGAATCGAGCGCACCTCGACACCGTCGACCGTCGCCTCGTCGCCTTCGTCGATGAGCCAGCCGTCGAGGATGCCGACCGACGATCGAGCGCCGTAGTGGGCTCCAACGGCCGCCGAACTGGTTTCGACGCCGATGACCGACAGGCACTCATCGGCCATCCCGCGCAACGGCTTTCCCGCGATGATGGGGGAGTAGCCGATCACGGGCGCGGGCGTCGAGCGCAGTGCCGCCCGAATGCCCGGGACGGCCAGGACGCCGCCAATGCTGACGACGGGGTTGGACGGTGCGAGGAAGATCACGTCGGCGTCGGCGATCGCGTCGGTGACGCCGGGGCCGGCCGTCGCGTCTTCTGCGCCGACGAAGGCGAAGCCATGCGTGGGGATTTGGGCGCGATATCGCACCCACCACTCCTGGAAGTGAATCGCCCGCTGGGTGCCCGACTCATCTTCGGGATCCGAAACCACGACGTGCGTCTCGCAGCGGTCGTCGCTGACGGGCAACAGTCTGGCGCCCGGCTGCCAGCGCTTGCATAGCGCCTCGGTCACCTGCGACAGGGGATAGCCGGCACGCAACATCTGGCTTCGCACCAGATGCGTCGCGAGATCTCGATCGCCGAGGCCGAACCAGTCGGGCTGCACGCCGTATGCGGCGAGTTCGGCCTTGGCGTTCCACGTCTCGTCGGCATGTCCCCAGCCCCGCACCGGGTCGATGCCGCCGCCAAGGGTGTACATGCACGTGTCGAGGTCGGGGCAGATCCGGACGCCGTGCATCCACGCGTCGTCGCCGACGTTCACGATTGCTGTGAGTTCGTGGTCGCCAACGGGACCGGTGCCTGCGCCAGCGAATTGCCCCAACCCCAGCAACTGTTGGACGCCGAGGAGGAACTTGGCGCCACCGACGCCGCCGACCAGAACGCAGACCTTCACATCGACCGAGACTAGGCCCTCGTGCTGCAATGGCGTCGCCCGTGGGGTCGTTTTGACGACACGCCGGATAACCGACGCGCCGATTTTCGGTCACGGGATGGTATGAAATTCCGTTCTAGCGCTTGACCGGTGCAGCTAACACGTGTCTAATCACATCAGTGTCATTTCCCGGTTGGCCGGCCGGTTCCGGTGTCGCAGACCGAGATTCGATCACATGTTCGAATTGAAGGCGTCACACAGCTCAGTAGTGGGGCTCCAGGGGGATCTACGGCACTAGATGAGGAGGCGGAAGATGTCTTATGAGCACGTTGATTTCGATCGTGTCATCCGATTTGACAGTCGGATGCTCGGCTCAATAGGCGCCACCCCGCATATCAATACGAGTCCGGCACCAAGCATCGCCGAGGGGCGACCTCAGTTGAGCGTCGTGCCCGTGCCGATGGAGCCCGACCCGGCAATCGAGGAAGACGAACAGTGGCAGGAACGCGCGTTGTGCGCGCAGACCGACCCCGAGGCGTTCTTCCCCGAGAAGGGCGGTTCGACCCGCGAGGCCAAGCGCATCTGCCTGGGTTGCGAGGTGCGTGACGAGTGCCTCGATTACGCGCTGGCCCACGACGAGCGGTTCGGCATCTGGGGCGGCCTCTCCGAGCGCGAACGCCGCCGCCTCAAGCGCGGCATCATCTGACCCGTCCGGCCGCGGCCGGACTCAGTCGTCGTCGATCGTCGGGTCGATGACGGAGGGTTCGACGCCGAGGTAGGTGGCCACCTGAGCCACCAGCACCTCGTGCAGCAGGTCGGCGAGTTCGGCGGTGTCCTTCGCCCGCCGCTCGATCGGCTTGCGGAACAATACGATTCGTGCGCGTGTGGCATTGCCCCGCACATCCACCCCGGCAGGGATCAGCCGAGCCAAGGCGATCGGCCCGTCGGCGATCACCTCGGGCGGCCACTGCACGCTGTCGGGGTCCTTCGGAGAAATCCTCGGAATTTCGTCGACCGCGACGTCCAAGGTCGAGACGCGGTCCTGCCAACGCCGTTCGATCGGCTCGTAGGCTTCCAGCACCGCCATGTCGAAGCGTTCGGCCCTGCTGCGCCAACCCGGCACGGTGGGCGGCAACAGCGGACCGCGCATGTCCCGGCCACGGCGTGATCGCGGGTCGGCCATGGGCAGATCGTAACGGTTGGAGATCGGCCGATGCCCGGCTGCGCGTGTCGTCCGCTCGTGACGTCGCCGCGCGATAGCCTCGCTTGCGTGAACGTTCCCCGTCGCTGCTGCAGGCCCGGGTGCCCGCATTATGGCGTGGCGACGCTGACCTTCGTCTACTCCGACTCCACGGCGGTCGTCGGTCCGCTGGCCACCGTCTCGGAACCGCACTCCTGGGATCTGTGCGTCCTGCACGCCAGCAGGATCACGGCGCCGCGTGGCTGGGAGCTCGTGCGGCACGCCGGCCCGCTGCCCACCCACGGTGACGACGACGACCTGGTGGCGCTCGCCGACGCGGTCCGGGAGGGGCGCGACGGCGGTTCGCCGGTGGGCGCCGTCACCGCGGGCTTCACCGACCCCTCGACTGGCGTACACGGCGGTGCGCTGTTGGCGCCCGCGGCGCCCCGCACGGAGCAGAACGGTCGCCGGCGTGGGCACCTCCGCGTTTTGCCGGACCCCGCCGAATAACATCCAGAGCCGATTCGAAGCACGCCGGGTGTGACCGTCGGCACCAGGATTGGCGAGCCGATAGGCTGGCGCCAGGAGCTTTTCCTGCTAGGGGATTCCAAGGAGATCTATGTCTCGGCCCGCTGCGGCTGTCAACCGCGTCATCAAGGCATATGACGTGCGAGGTCTGGTCGGCGAGGAGATCGACGAGGCGTTCGTCTCCGACGTGGGTGGTGCGTTCGCGCGGTTGGTGCGCGACGAGGCGTCGCCAGGTGCCGACCAGGTGGTCATCGGATACGACATGCGATCCAGTTCGCCGTCGCTTGCCGACGCGTTCGCCGCGGGCGTGGTGGCCCAGGGCCTCGACGTCACCCGCATCGGTCTGGCATCCACCGATCAGCTTTACTTCGCCTCGGGTCTATTGGACTGCCCCGGCGCCATGTTCACCGCCAGTCACAACCCCGCCGCCTACAACGGCATCAAGTTGTGTCGTGCAGGCGCCAAGCCGGTGGGCAAGGAAAGTGGACTCGTCACGATCAGCGGCGAGGTGATCGACGGCGTCCCCGCGTACGACGGGCCGGCCGGGGTGATCCGTGATCGCGACGTGCTCGAGGATTACGGCCAGTTCCTGCGGTCGCTCGTCGACGTCTCCGTCGGCCGCCGGCTGCGGGTGGCCGTCGACGCGGGCAACGGAATGGGCGGGCACACCACGCCCGCGGTGTTGGGTCCCATCGGGGCGATCACGTTGTTGCCGCTGTACTTCGAACTCGACGGCACGTTCCCGAATCACGAGGCCAACCCGCTGGATCCGGCCAACCTCGTCGACCTGCAGGCGCACGTCCTCGAAACCGGGGCGGACATCGGCCTGGCCTTCGACGGCGATGCCGATCGCTGCTTCGTCGTCGACGAACTCGGGCGCCCCGTCTCGCCGTCGGCGGTGACCGCATTGGTCGCCGCTCGCGAGCTCGGCCGTGAAATCGGGGCCACCGTGATCCACAACCTGATCACGTCGCGGGCGGTGCCGGAGCTGATCGTGGAACGGGGCGGCACCGCGGTGCGAGCCCGCGTTGGCCACTCCTACATCAAGGCGCTGATGGCCGAGACGGGCGCGATCTTCGGTGGCGAGCACTCCGCGCACTACTACTTCCGCGACTTCTGGGGCGCGGACTCCGGCATGCTGGCCGCGCTGCACGTGCTGTCCGCGCTCGGTGAGCAGGATCGGCCGCTGTCGGAGGTGATGGCCGACTATCAGCGCTACGAGGCCTCCGGCGAGATCAACTTCACCGTTGCCGATGCGCCGGCCTGCGTCGACGCGGTGCTGAAGTCGTACAGCAGTCGCATCCACTCCATCGATCACCTCGACGGTGTCACCGTCGACCTCGGTGACGGCACCTGGTTCAATCTGCGGACCTCCAACACCGAGCCGCTGCTGCGGTTGAACGTCGAGGCCCGCGCAGGCGACGACGTCAAGCAGATCGTCGAACACGTCGGGGAACTGATTGCCGCTCAAACCGGGACGGCCACGTGAGCGCTGATCCCCGCGCGCGGGCGGCGGCCATCGATCTCGACGACGCCGACGGGCTCATCACCGCCGACCGCGAGGGTCTCCTTCGCGCAGCGTCGATGGCGGGTGCGCAGGTTCGATCGACGGCTGCCGCGCTGGACGAGGGAGCGCTCGACCCGCTGCGGTCCGACATGCCGCCTCGCACCGTGATCTGGGTGGCCAGCCGCGGGCCGGCCGAGACGGCGGGGCTGGTCCTGGCCGCCGCCCTCGGTGGATCGACGGCGGCACCGATCGTGGTCGCGCCGGAAGTACCGGCCTGGGTGGGCGCGCTGGACGTCCTGATCGTGGCGGGTGACGATGCCCTCGATCCGGTATTGGTGTCGGCCGCCGCGACCGGCGTCCGCCGTGGCGCGCGCGTTATCGTGGTGGCGCCCGACGAGGGCCCTCTGCAGGATGTGACCGCCGGCCGCGCGGTGGTGCTTGCGCCGCGGCTGCAGGTGCCGGATGGCTTCGGCTTCGTCCGATACTTCGCCGCTGGGCTGGCCACCCTGCGCGTGGTGGATCCAGGGATGCAGGTCGACATCGCCGCGCTGGCCGACGAACTCGACGCCGAGGCGCTGGGCAACAGCGCAGGACGCGAGTTGTTCACGAACCCGGCCAAGATGCTCGCCGACCGCATGTCTGGTCGTGACGTCGTGCTGGCCGGCGACAACGCGGCCACCTTGGCGCTGGCCCGGCACGCAGGCGCGGTGCTGTTGCGGGTCGGCCACCAACCCGTTGCCGCCGTCGGACTTGCCGACCTTGCCGTGGCGCTGCGCAGCGGAATTGCCAGTGGCGCAGACGATTACGAGACGTCGCTGTACCACGACGAGGAACTCGACGGGCCGCTGCCTACGCGGCTACGCGCACTGGTGCTCGCGGTCGATGACGAGCGGTCCGCGATCGCGGCGAAAGTCTCGGGATACGAGGGCATCGTCGTCGTCAGCGCGGAGGACGTTCCGGACGTCCCCGCGCCGACGGGCCGTCGCCTCGAGCAACAGTTGGCGACCTTGGCGCTGCGCTTGGAGATGGCAGCGGTTTACCTGCGACTGGTTCGAGGTTAGGAATAGTGGACCTGCTACACGGCGCGGTGCGGACCTACGCATGGGGTTCGCGCACTGCCCTTGCTGAATTCACTGGACGGCCAAGTCCGACAGCGCATCCCGAAGCGGAGCTCTGGCTGGGCGCGCACCCGGGGGATCCGGCCCAGTTGGAGACCGAACGTGGTGAGCAATCGCTGCTCGAAGTCATCAAGGCCGACCCCGAGGGACAGTTGGGTTCGGCCACCAGGGCGCGCTTCGGCGACGCCTTGCCGTTCCTGGCCAAGGTGCTGGCCGCCGACGAACCCCTCTCGCTGCAGGCGCATCCGAGCGCGGAGCAGGCCATGGAGGGCTTCGCGCGCGAGGACCGCCTCGAGATCCCGGTGACCGCGCCGACGCGCAATTACCGCGACCGCAGCCACAAGCCCGAACTCATCGTTGCGTTGAGCCAGTTCGAGGCGCTCGCCGGTTTTCGGCCCGTCGCCCGCAGCATCGAGTTGATGCGGGCGCTGGCGGTGTCCGACCTCGACCCGTTCATCGCCCTGCTGTCCGGGTCCGAGGCCGAGGGACTGCGCGCGCTCTTCACGACGTGGATCACCGCGCCACAGCCCGATTTGGACGTGTTGGTGACCGGCGTCCTCGACGGCGCGGTGAACTATCTGCGTTCGGGCGAAACGACATTCACCGCAGAAGCCAAGACGGTGCTCGAACTCGGTGAACGCTATCCCGGCGACGCGGGCGTGCTGTGTGCGTTGTTGCTCAACCGCATCACCCTGGCTCCCGGCGAGGGCATCTACCTACCTGCCGGCAACCTGCACGCGTACCTGCACGGGGTGGGCTTCGAAGTGATGGCCAACTCCGACAACGTGTTGCGGGGCGGTTTGACCCCCAAGCACGTCGACGTGCCCGAGCTGCTGCGGGTGTTGGACTTCACCCCGACCGACGAGTCTGCGCTGCGCCCCGCGGTGGTCGGTGACGGCACGGAGCTCGTCTATGACACGCCTGCACCAGAATTCGCGGTGTCGGTGCTGCGGTTGGACCGTGACGCACTGGGCCACGAGGTCGACGCTCCCGCACACCACGACGGGCCGCAGATCCTGCTGTGCACCGAGGGCGGCGTGACGGTGCACGCCAAATCCAATGTGCTGAGGCTCGAAAAGGGCGCGGCCGCCTGGGTGGCAGCTGATGACGGACCCATCCGGCTCGTCGCCGAACAGCCGACCAAGCTGTTCCGGGCCACGGTCGGAATCTAGCGGTCCGCGCACCGACCACCGGCTGTTCCTCCAGTGGGGCCTCCATTCAATTCAAGATCTCTTGAATTCATCTTCGTTGGTGCGGTAAACGCCGAATGTCCGACTGTGTGGGTGCTTTCTTTGCTGGTAACTGGCGGTTGACGCTGTTAACTATATGCCGTATAGTGACTGCCATCACAGTCCTATGATCGGGGCGAAAATTAGCTACTCACATGTTTGTCGGACTTCGGCGTGCGCGGATGGATCGCTCGATGAGGGGTGCGCTCGATGACTAGCAGCATCAGGCTGGAACACGGGATGATCGTCCGCTTCGGCGAATGTGTGGAGACCGGCGTGGTTGCCGAACGCGCCAAGCCTCGTTCCCGGCACCGCCGGTCCCTGCACGTTCATGACGTCAGCCTCACGGTCGAACAACGGCTCGCGCTGTTGAACAACATCTCCTTCTCGGCGCGGCCGGGAACCCTTACGGCGATCATCGGCCCGTCGGGCGCGGGCAAGTCGACGTTGGCGAAGCTCATCGGCGGTACCTCCCAGCCGACGATCGGCGCCGTGACGCTCGATGGGCACGACGTGCATGCGCAGTTCGGCGCATTGCGGGCTCGCATCGGCATGGTGCCGCAAGACGACGTGGTGCACCGTCAACTCACCGTCGAGCAAGCGCTGAGCTACGCCGCGGAGTGGCGATTGACGCCCGACAACACCAAGGAAGACCGGCGCCGTGCGGTGGCCCGGGCGCTCGAAGAACTGGACCTGACCGAGCACGCCGGCACACGCATCGACAACCTCTCGGGCGGGCAGCGCAAACGCGCCTCCGTCGCAATGGAATTGCTCACCGGCGCGTCACTGCTGATCCTCGACGAACCCACGACCGGTTTGGACCCGGCACTCGACCGTCAAGTCATGACGATGCTCCGGCAGCTCGCCGATGCCGGTCGCGTCGTACTCGTGGTGACGCATTCGCTGACCTATCTGAACGTGTGCGACCAAGTGTTGTTGTTGGCCCCTGGCGGCAAGACTGCGTTTTGTGGTCCACCGGACGGACTCTTCCGAGCGATGGGCACGACGGATTGGGCCGACATATTCACTCAGGTCAGTGCGGATGCCGACAGGGCACCCACCTCGGGGACGGTCGCGGCGCTCTCCTTGGCCTGTCCGCCGCCGGCCGCCGGGTCGCCTCCGGTGCGGCAACCGCAGACCGGGCTGCTGCGGCAGCTGTCGACGGTTGCGCGCAGGCAAGTCCGCCTGATCGTGGCGGATCGCGGCTACCTCGCCTTCCTGGCGCTCCTGCCGTTCGTCTTGGGTGCGTTGACACTGTTGGTTCCCGGCAACGCCGGACTGGGCGTGGCGGATCCGCACGGCCGCGTGCCCGACGAGCCCGCGCAAATCCTGATGTTGCTCAACACCGGTGCCGTCTTCATGGGTGTTGCGCTGACGATCCGGGACTTGATCGGTGAACGGGCGATTTTTCGGCGCGAGCAATCGGTCGGCCTTTCGGCGTGTGCCTATCTCGGCGCCAAGATCGCCGTCTTCAGTGTCGCTGCCGCCGCGCAGGCGGCAATCCTCACCGCCATCTCAGTATTGGGAAAGGGAGGACCAACGCAGGGTGCGGTCGTGGCCGGAAACGCCGTCCTGGAGCTGTATCTCACGCTGGCCGCCACCGCAATCGTCGCGGCAGTTCTGGGCCTGGCATTGTCGTCGTTGGCCAGATCCACCGAGCAGGTCTTGCCGATGCTGGTCGTATCGATCATGGCTTCGATGGTGTTCTCCGGCGGGTTGATCCCGGTGAGTGGCCGCGTCGTCCTCGACCAACTGTCCTGGCTGATGCCTGCGCGGTGGGGATTTGCGGCGACCGCGGCTACGGCTGATCTTCGTCGTATCGCTCCCTTGGTCCCCGATGAGGCACTGTGGTCACACTCCGCGCTCTGGTGGGTCTTCGACATGGCCGTGCTCGGCGCGCTCGGATTGCTCCTCGCGTGCTTCGTGCGCTGGCGGTTGCGCCTTGGGGTGCAGTGCCCGGCGGTCCGCACGAGTACTCAGCGGCGTAGTCGCACCGGCGCGGTCGAACCCGGCAGCGGGCTCGTAACGGGGGATGAGTTGACCAGCAAGGGGATTCACCAGCGCATCAGTCACGCGCGGGCGGAGGATGATCGGACGTTGGCGGTTGGCTGAGCTCGGCGGCAAGACCCGCGATCAGCCGGTCGGCGCCGACGACGTACTGGTCCTCGTAGGACAGTTCCGCCAGCTCGTCGACGACGGTCGCCAATGCCGGAAACCTCTCCTGGTTGCGCGCGGACCGAAACAACGGCGATGTGCCCCGTACGGTTTCGGCACGCGGTTGGCCGTCCTCTCCGACGAAGAACGCCGGGTTCACGTAGAAGATGATCGTCGTGAGCGCGCGGACGGCTCGGGACGGAGCGAAGCCGGCGTCGAGCAGCACGCGCAGGATTGCGTTCATCCAGCGCATCGCGGGCACGCTGTCCTGATTCTCGAAGAGGAACTGAGCGACTCCCGGCGCCCTCGTCAACGTGCGTTGTTGGGCGACGATGAGCGCGCGCAGTCGCGTCGTCCATTCGCCGCCCTGGTCCGCCTCGACGATTTCCTTGATGACCTCATCCGAAACCGCCTCGTACAACGATCGGCGATCGGGAAAGTAGCGGTACAGCGCTGTCGCCGACACGTCGAACTCGGCGGCGAGTTTTCGCATCGAAATCGGCGCCTGTCCGGCACGAAGGAGCGCCAGAGCCACGCGAACGATTTCCGGCGCGCTCAGCACCAGATTCTCTCTCGGCTCCATGTCCGGTCGGCTCCATACGTCATCGACGGCTTCGCCTCGCGTCCGACAAGGCAGTGCATAGCGTAGCACCATCCCTGGTCAGAGGCGGTTGACGGTGTTAACTTTATATCGTATAGTTACCCGCACCACAGTGGGCCTCATCGGGGTCGCACATCACAGGTTTCGGTTATCCGCAGGAGATTCAATGACCCGTGTCAAGGATTTGGCAGTCGGCCCGACGGAGCTCGATCGCGTCTGGGGCCGCCGCGACGACTATTACCAATTGTTCATGGCCGACTACCGCAAGGCGCTGGGCAACCTGGACCCGGTGCTCGTCGAACTCTGCCGGGTGCGGGTGGCGCAAATGGTGGAAAGCGCCTTCGACCTGAGCGTGCGCTATGCACCCGCCACCGATGCGGGTTTGTCCGAGGAGAAGGTCGCGGCATTGGCCGACTATCCGACGTCGCCGCTGTTCACCGACCGCGAGCGGACCGCGTTGGAGTTCACGGAGCAGTGGGTGATTCAGTCCAGCAGCATCACCGATGAGGACGTCGAGCGCCTACTGACTGCGCTCAGCGCCGAGGAGTTCGTCTACTTCTGCAAAGCCCTCAGCGTGATGGACCAATTCGCCCGTGCGAACGCCATTTTCGCTATCGAGCCCACCGACGTCGTTCCGCCGACGATGCCCGACTTCGCACTCGTCCAAACCGTAGCCGCATAGAAAGGCGGATCGATGTCAACGACTCCACGCATCCCGACCGAACTCCTCGAAGGTTTCTTCATGCAGGGCGAGGATGACGGCAGCCCCGCCGCGGCCATCGCCATTCCGGTCGAACTCAGTCGGCTGGCCGGCATTCCCATCCAGACCAAGCGGTCCTTCCGGCTCAATCCCGTTCTGCACGAGTTGATCCGGCTCTACAACGCAAAGTATCAGGACTGCCAGTACTGCCAGAACGCGCGCCAGACCATCGCGGTGCAGAACGGCCTCGAGGAAGACATGGTCGATGCGCTCGGGCACTTCGAGGAGAGCAACCTGGCGGACGACGTCAAGGCGGCGTTGCGGATCACCTCTGCGCTGGCCACGAACCCGGGACTCTTCACCGACGACCTGTGGGACGACGCGCTGACGTACTTCTCCGAGAAGGAACTCGTCGACATCGTGCTGCTCTCGATGCACACCACCGCGAGCAAGGCCACCATCACCCTAGGCCTCGACCCCGGTGAGGAAGCGAGTTCGCGCCAGTTCTATCCCACCGAGGACGTCTACGGATACTCGCCTGACCTGCAAGAGGCGGTCGAAGAACTGCGCAGTCGTGGCTTCACGGTCGACGCGCCGTCCGAGGTTGCGGCACCGTGACGGTAGCGGAGTTGACGGACGACGACTTCGACGCCGCGGTGACGGCCAGTGCCGTCCCCGTACTGGTCGACTTCTGGGCGCCTTGGTGCGGCCCCTGTCGCATGATGGCCCCCATCCTGGACGGGATCGCAGAGAACTTCGCGGGCCGGCTGGCGGTGGTCAAGGTGAACATCGACGACAACCCCGCACTGGTGGATGCCTATTCCGTGCAGTCCATACCCGCGCTGTGTCTGATCACCGATGGCGCC
The DNA here is from genome assembly GCA_963849055.1 of uncultured Actinomycetota bacterium. GTDB lineage: Bacteria > Actinomycetota > Actinomycetes > Mycobacteriales > Mycobacteriaceae > Mycobacterium. The sequence goes on along the minus strand of CAWKFI010000002.1, from coordinate 740,641 downwards.
GTCGTCAAACGCATCGTCGGCGCGAAGTCGAAGTCGGCACTCATCCGCGAATTAACAGACGTTCTATAGGGATTCGACACCAGGAGGCAGCATGACATCCATTCGACGGCTCGAGGGCAAGGTCGCCATCGTCACCGGCGGCGCGTCGGGGATCGGCGCCGCCACCGCGCGGCGTCTCGTGGCCGAAGGCGCCCGCGTGGCGATCGGCGACCTGAACGGCTCCCGCGCCGAGCTACTGGCGGCCGAGATCGGCGACGCCGCGGTCGGCATTCAATTCGACGCAGGCGACGTCGCATCGGTGGAACACCTCGTCGAACGCACCGTCGACCGGTTCGACCGCCTCGACATCCTGCACAACAACGCCGCGATCATGGCCCCCGAGGTCATCGGCAACGACACCAACCCCGTGGACATCGACTTCTCGGTGTGGGACAAGACGATGGAGGTGAATCTGCGCGGGTATCTGGCCGGCTGCAAGTACGCGATACCGCATATGATCCGCTCGGGCGGCGGCGCGATCATCCTCACCGCATCCGGGTCCGCAGTGTTCGGGGACCTCTCCAACATCGCCTACGGAACGTCGAAGGCCGCGATCCTCGGGCTGAACCGATACGTCGCGACGATGTACGGCTCGCAGGGAATCCGCTGCAACGCCATCAATCCCGGCCTCATCCGCACTGATGGCAACAAGGGAAACGTGCCCGACGCGATGTTGCCGATCATGGAACGCAACACCCTGGTGCCGCGGCTCGGCAAGGCCGAGGACGTCGCGGCCGCGGTCGCATTCCTCGCCTCCGACGATGCGGCATTCATCACGGGGACGACGATCAACGTCGACGGCGGCATGTTGTGTCACGCGCCGTACATGTCGGATTTCCTCGAGGCCTACGGTGCCGGCCAGGCATTCGGCGTCGCCACGGCCAACGCGTAGGCGCGTGATGACGGATCGACTGAACGGACACGTCGCACTGGTTACCGGCGCGGGTCAGGGGATCGGCCGCGGTGTTGCGCTGGCCCTCGCGAAGGAGGGCGCGATGGTGGCTGTCGCGGGCCGGACCCTGGCGAAGTGCGAGGCCGTTGCGGAAGAGATCAGAGCGCTTGGCGGCGAGGCACTTCCACTCGCGTGCGATGTGAGTGTGCGTTCGCAGGTGGGGCAAGCGGTGGCCGCAACGGTCGATGCGTTCGGCGGGCTGGACGTGCTGGTGAACAATGCGCAGACGTCCGTGCAGCGCAGCTTGGAGGACACCACCGATGCCGACGTTGAATTGGCGTGGCAGACGGGCGCCCTCGGCACCCTGTATGCCATGCAGGCAGCACTGCCGCATCTTCGCGAACGCGGCGGCGGCACGATCGTGAACTTCGGATCCAGTACGGCGATCGAGGGCAACGCGACCTTCGGGTCCTATGCGATGGCCAAGGAAGCAATCCGTGGGCTGTCCCGGGTGGCCGCCAGGGAATGGGGCCGCTACGGCATCCGGGTGAACGTCATCGTGCCGAATGCGTTGTCGCCGGCCGCGGAGAGCTTCCGCGACGGCAGTCCCGAACGGTTCGCGCGCATGCAGGCCCGCATCCCGCTCGGGCGGGTCGGTGACCCGGAACTCGACATCGGTAGGGCGGTGGTAGCGCTGGCGTCCGACGAGTTGACCTACATGTCGGCCCAAACGCTCATGCTGACCGGCGGCGCCTGATGAGTGACGCGGACCTCCTCGACCGCATCGCCCGGATCGAGGATCGGCTCGAAATCGACCAGCTGCCCATCCGTTACGCGCTCGCGGTGGATTCGCGGGACGTCGAGTCCTGGCTTGCGCTGTTCGTGCCGGACGTCCGCGTAGGGCGGGAGGCAACGGGACGGGAAGCGCTTCGCGCGGTCATCACACCCCAGCTTCGTTGGTTCTACCGCTCGATCCACCAGATCGTCGGGCATCGGGTCGAACTGCTCGGTCCGGATACGGCGCGCGGCCACGTCTACTGTCGCGCCGAACACGAGGTAGGCGAGCGCTGGATCGTGATGGCGATCCGTTACGACGACGACTATCGAAAGGTGAACGGGCAGTGGCTGTTCAGCCGTCGCCGGGAGCGTCACTGGTATGCCGCCGACGTGACCGATCAACCTCCGTCCGTGGCGTTCGACGGCTGGGACATCCCACCGACGCCTGCGAACCTGCCCGGCTTGAGCCCCACCTGGTCGTCGTTCTGGACCGGGCACGACACGTCGGGGATCACCGACGCGCCCGTGCACTAGATCCGTCGACGGTATTACCCATATCGGCGAACTATTGACCTCTTTCCGGTCATGCGCTACAAAGAGACATCGAAGGTATCCGGCTGATGACCGGGGTTAAGAGGTCGAGTGGCGCCCACTTCCGCTGAACCGGAATCGGTGATCGGCGTGTTGCGACTCCAGGCCGAACGCCGGGGTGATGCGCCCTTCCTCGTCGACGATGCAGCCCAGTGGAGCTACGGCGACGTTCATACGCTGGCGAAACGGCGCGCGTCGGCCTTTGCCGAGATGGGCATCGGACGCGGCGATACCGTCGCGTTCTTCATGGAAAACTCCGCGCAGCAAGTCATCTCGTCGTTCGCCGTGAACATGCTCGGCGGAATCTGGTCACCGGCCAACGTCGATTATCGTGGCGAATGGCTCGCGTCGAACTTGATGGACATCGCGTCGGACGTGCTGGTGGTGGACGCTCACCTGTTGCCCTTGGTCAACGAGTTGAGCGCCGTGTCGTTCAAACACGTGATCGTCAACGGTCTGACGGACGTCCCGCCGGCCGGGGGAGCGACATTCCACGAGCTGGCCTCGTTGGATGGCCGCCCCGAGTTTCCCGGCCAGCTGAACACTCGCATCGGCGACACCACGGCGGTGTTGTGGACGTCGGGGACCACCGGCAAGTCCAAGGGTGTCATGCAGAGCAATCACAGCTGGCTGCTGTGGAGCCGACGGCACAATGAGGTGTTCCGCGACGGAATCCGCGAGGGTGAGCGCTTTTACGGGTGTACGCCGATGTACAACTCCGGCGGCTGGATCATGAACATCTACCCGGCGCTGGTTTCGGGCTCGGCGGCGTGCATCGACAAGAAGTTCTCGGTGTCGAACTTCTGGGATCGGGTGCGCTTCTACGATGCCAACCACGTGATGACGCTCGGCACGATGCACCTCTATCTGTGGAATGCGCCGGAGCGCGCCGACGACGTCGACAACCCGTTGCGCACGATGATGACGAACCCCGTGATCCCCGCCATTCTCGAACCCTTCATGAAACGCTTCGGCATCGAGCGCGTGTTCGGCGGCTACGGGCAGAGCGAGATCATGGGCGCCACCACGTATCACAGCGACATGCCAGGGCTGAAGCCCGGCTCCTGCGGCTACGTACGCGATGGCGACCCGGTGCAGACCGCGGTACTCGACGACGACGACCGTCCCGTACCCGTCGGTGAAGTGGGGGAGATCTGCGTGCGGCCCAACGAGCCGTACGCCCTGTACTCCGGCTACTTCAATCAACCCGAAGAAACCATCACGGCCTGGCGCAACATGTGGCATCACACCGGAGACCTCGGCCGCGTCGACGACGACGGTGAACTGTTCTTCGTCGACCGCAAGAAGGACTCGCTTCGCCACAAGGGACGCAACACCTCGACCTTCGAAGTGGAACACATTGCGCGCCAACATCCAGCGGTGGCCCAGGTCGCGGCGGTGGGGGTCACGGTCGAGGACTTCGCGAGCGAGGAGGAGCTCAAGATATGCCTCGTCGCCCACGAGGGCCAGCACATCGACCCGCTCGAGTTCTGCAAGTTCATGGATGCCAAGGCGCCGTACTTCTTCGTGCCCCGCTACGTCGACGTGCTCGACGCCCTACCCATGACACCGACGAACAAGGTGCAGAAGTTCAAGCTTCGCGAACGCGGAAACACCTCGGCCACTTGGGATCGCGAAACCGACGCACCCCACTGGAAACCCACGCGCAACCGGTAGCGCGGACACCATGACCAACGATTCCGCGACGCCCACCGCGGTGGCATTCATCCACGGCGGAGTGCACACCGGCCGGTGCTGGGATGACACCATCGCCACCGTCCGGGAGCTCCTGCCCTCCACCGACGCGTTCGCAGTGGATTTGCCGGGACGGCGTGACATTCCCGGCGACCTCGCCACCCTCACCCACCAAGGGTGCGTCGACAGCCTGGCCGAGCAGATCTCCGAACGCGTTGGGCCCGGGAACGGCCCGGTGGTGATCGTCGGTCATTCGCTCGCCGGTGTCGTCATACCCGGGCTCGTGCACCGCCTCGGCGTGCACCGCGTGCAGCGCGTCGTCTTCGTGGCATGTTGCGTGCCGCTACCGGGAAGGAGCGTCCTCGATACTCTGCCCTTCCCGCTCAGCCGCGTCGCTCGGCGCATCCTCAAGCGAGCGCCGGTGATCGAAGTTCCCTCCACGTTCGCGCGAGTCTTCTTCGGCAACAGGGCAACGCCCGAACAACGGGAGGCCATACGTGCCAATCTGTGCGCGGAAGGCCGGACGCTCGTCACCGACATTTCAACGGAGCGGCTGCCCCCGACGGTGCCCACCAGCTGGATACTGACCGAGCACGATCGGGCCCTGCCGCCGCGCCTGCAGCGCAAGTTCATTCGCGAGTTGGGTGGTGTCGACACCGTGGTCACCATCGACTCCGGACACGAACCGATGTTCACCGCCCCACGCGAGCTGGCCCATCACGTCGTGCGGTGCGTCGCGTGCTGATCGGTGATTTGTTGGCGGACGCCGCCAAGAACTGGCCCGACCGAGCCGCCGTCATCGCGGGGAACGTCCGCACGACCTTCGCCGAGCTGAACGCGAGGGTGCTTCGGCTGGCGGGGGCACTGTCGGAACTTGCGGACACGGGTGACCGAGTGGCCATCTTGGCTCGCAACGTCCCCGAGTACGTCCAGGCGCTGTATGCCGTGCCATCCGCAGGCATGATCTTGACGCTGCTGAACTACCGGCTGCATCCCAGGGAATGGGTTGACATCATGAATGCGGTCGACGCCAGGGTGCTGTTGGTCGACCCCGAGCTGTTGGAGTCGATCCGACCGTTCCTCGACGACGTGGCTGCCCTCGACCACGTCCTGGTGATCGGCGACGCGGAGGATCACGACCGCTCGTTGGACGACGCGATAGCCGCGGCTCGAGCATTTGACGCGCCGATTGAGTCGTCGGACGACACCCCCGCGTGGCTGGTGTACACCAGCGGGACAACCGGTTTCCCCAAGGGGGCGCAGATCACGCATCGTGGGATCATCGCTGCGGCAGCGGGCACCATGCTCTCGGTGCACCCGCGGGACGGCGACCGGTACCTGATGACGTTCCCACTCTGCCATGTATCGGCGTTCCAGGTGCCGACCTATCACGCCTGCGGCGTCCCGATCACCCTGATGCCCGCCTTCGAGGCCGGAGAGTTCATTGAGATCATTGAGCGGCAACGCATTACGCTCACTTCGTTGGCTCCAACCATGGCGGCCTTCGTCCTGGATCACCCCGACCTCGACCGGCACGACCTCTCGTCGCTGAGAAGCGTCGGTTACGGCGGAATGCCGATGCCACCGACCGTCGCGCGGGCACTGATCGATCGGCTCGGTCCGGTGCTCGTCACGGGATTCGGTCAAACCGAATCGACCGGTTGGGTCACGGCTCTCACGCCGGATGACCACGTACGCGCGCTCTCGGGAGAAGAAAGGCTGCTCACTTCGTGCGGCCGGGCCTTGCCGCTCATCGGCCTGCGTGTCGTGGACGACGCGATGCTCGACACCACGCCCGGCGAACCTGGTGAGCTGATCATCCGCGGCGACTTGACGTTCGGAGGGTATTGGAACGACCCGGAGTCGACGGCCGCGGCATATACCGGCGGTTGGTTGCACACCGGCGACGTCGTCACGAAGGACGACGAGGGCTTCGTCTTCCTGGTCGACCGCAAGAAGGACATGATCGTCTCAGGCGGCCAGAACGTCTACTCCACGCAGGTCGAGCTGGTTCTGCAACGACATCCGGCGGTCGCCGAGGTGGCGGTGATCGGTCTGCCCGACCCGGTGTGGGGTGAAACCGTCACCGCTGTCGTGGTTCCGCGCGCAGGGATGACGATCGACGGGTCGGAGTTGATCTCCGCGTGCGGCGAGGAACTGGCCCGATTCAAGGTTCCCCGGCACGTGTTCGTCGCCGAAGCCCTGCCGAAGACGGTTACCGGCAAGGTCCTCAAGCGCGAATTGCGGACCCGTTATGCGCTCGAGCTCAGCAGCGCCCCATGACCAATTCCCATCCCATGACAGAGCGGAACTAGCATGCGCGTCGGCATCTCCTTGACGCCGGATCAACGGCAACTCGTCACCACCGCGCGGTGGGCAGAGGAGGCCGGATTCGATTACCTCGCCTGCGGCGAGCACCTGTTCTTCCACGGAGCGACACCCAACGCCTTCGTCGCCCTTGCGGCCGCAGCCGGTGCGACCGAACGCATTCGGTTGCTCAGCGCGTTGACGATCCTTCCCGTCTACCCGCCGGTCCTGGCGGCGAAGCTGGCGGCAACGCTCGACCAGGTGTCGAACGGGCGCTTCGACCTCGGTGTGGGGGTGGGAGGCGAGTATCCGCCCGAATTCGAGTCCGTCGGCGTGCCGGTGGCCGAACGTGGGGCACGTACGGACGAAGCGCTCGAAGTAATCTCCCGCCTGCTCAGTGGCGAGCGCCTCGACTATCGCGGCCGGTGGACGGTCGTCCCGGGGCTGGCGCTTGACCCCGCCCCCGTGCAAGTACCGAGGCCACCGGTGTGGGTGGGTGGCCGGCGGGGCGCGGCCTTTCGCCGGGCCGGGCGCTTCGCGGATGTATGGATGCCGTACCTCTACACCCCGGATCAGCTGGCCGATAGTCTCACCGCGGTACGCGAATGTGCGGCCGCGGCGGGCCGGTCCGATGGGGTACGCGGGGCCATCTTCTGTTGGGGCGCCATCGATCGCGACGCCGCGGTAGCCCGCCGCGACGCCGTGGCAGCGACCAGCACTACGTACCAACAGGATTTCGGTGGACTGGCTGATCGCTACCTGGTCACCGGGACGCCCGCGCAGGTGACTTCCCGGTTGCTGGAGTATCGCGACGCCGGAGCGGACACGGTCATCTTCGCCGGTCCTCGCGACCCCGTCGCGTGGCGCAGTTGCATGGATCACCTTGCAGAGGAAGTACTTCCGGCTCTCAGGGAGAGCAGCTTGCCCGTCGAACGCGAGAAGACAGAGGTTGTGAAATGAACGCATATGCGCCATTGGCCGGCGTGAAGGTACTCGACCTCGGGATCCTGGTCCCGGCCGCGTTGACCTCCGGACGGCTCGCCGCTCTCGGCGCAGACGTGGTCAAGGTCGAGCAGCCGCCGCGCGGCGACCGCATCCGGTTGATCCCGCCCTACGGGGATGACGGCCAGAGTCCTCAGCACATGGCCCAAAACTGGGGCAAGCGCTCCATCGGCGTCGACGTCAAGAGTGACGAGGGACGCGAGCTGATACTCGCGCTGATCGCCGCCGCCGACGTCGTGGTGGAGAACCAGCTGGCGGGCTTCTGGGCCCGGGTCGGAATCGACTTCGCCGCCTTGCGTACCCAGCGTCCCGAGTTGATCGTCTGCTCCGTCACCGGTTTCGGACAAGACGGGCAGTTGGTCCCAACTGCCCGCCCACGGCCTGAACATCGACGCGCTGGGCGACGGGCTCACCGTCGACTGGAAGGACGGCCAACCGCACCGCGGCGCGGCCTACACCAGCTGGGCCAACGAGCTCGGCACGCTGTCCGCCGCCATGGCGGTGTGCGCGGCGCTGGTGTCGGTCCGCTCCGGAGGCCCCGGCGAATGGATCGACGTGTCGTGCTGGGACGCGTTGGTCGAGTCGCACCGCACCGAACTGGCGATGAACACACAGACGAAAGAGCCGTTCTCGCTGCGCAATACACCGTCGCAGGCGCTGTACACGACGTATCTGGCCAGCGACGACCGCCCGGTCCTGCTTGGGACGCTCGAACCCAAGTTCTGGCGCCGGTTCTGCGAAGGAATCGGAAGGGCGGACCTGATCAAGTACCACGATGGTGCCGAAATCGCCTTCGGCGACGACGACACGCTGCTACGCGAGGAACTGGAGACCGAGTTCGCGAAGGCCACGTCCGACGAGTGGCTGCAACGCTTCATCGACTGGGACGTCCCTGGCGGCCCCGTGTACGACGTTCCCGCGCTCATGGCGACCGAGCACTTCGCCGACCGCAAGATCATCGAGGGTCGGCCCGGCGAGTGGCCGCTGGTCACGACCGCGGTCCGATGGTTGGGCAGCGATGGCCGCGCCGGCAGTGGACTGGGCCAGCCGCCTGACTTCAACGAGCACGAGGCGCGAGATCCGAGCGCAATGGCTGCCTCAGGAGGCGCGGTGATGGCGCAGGTGGTGGCGGAGTCAGCGCCAGGAGGTCGGCGGCACCTTGGGCGCACAGCTCGCGAACAAGATCGAGGAAGAAATTCGTCGAAAGGGCTGGCGCGAGGGACATCTGATCGGCTCGGAATCCGAACTGACTGCGAGGTTCGAAGTCGGTGTCGCCGCGGTGCGGGAGGCGTCGCGCATCCTGGAGGCGCGAGGCTTGGCGCGGGTCCGACGTGGGCCCGGCGGCGGCTCTGTCCGTCACGACGCCCGACCGCGGTCTGGTCACCGACGCCGCCCGGCGTCACCTCGAGCACGTCGGCGTCGAACGCGACGAGTTGTTCGCGGTGTGGCTGGCCCTTGAGCAACTCGCGATCACGAAGTTGGCCGCCGGAATCGAACCCGTTGGCGCCGAACGACTCCGCGCGGTGCTGCGCCGCGAGGACGAACACCGCTCCCATGTCTGGGAGGACCTGCCCAACATTCACATGGAGATCGCGCGGCAGGCAGGCAACCGTGCGCTCGAGTTGTTCATCGAGGTGCTCACGCAGCTGTGTTTGAGCCAGTTCGCCCCTGGCAGCGATCCGCAGCCCGTGCTGGCGTGGCTGCACGCGCGCCATGAGGAGATCGTCGAAGCGGTCATCGGCGGCGATGCTGCCATGGCCCAACTTCATCTACGCCGCCTGATCGACGAGTTCTCCCGCCCGGACGGCAAATTCGCCACCTAGACATCCTCACTATCAACGAAAGGTCCAACGATGGCCAAGCCCGAACTGTCGATGAAGCCCACCGGCTGGTTCCAGGTCGCGTGGTCCGCCGAGATCGAGACCGGCGAGATCCACAAGATGAAGTACTTCGATCGAAGAGCTGATCGCGTGGCGCGCCGGCGACGGCTCCCTCACCGTCATGGACGCCTACTGTGAGCACCTCGGTGCGCACCTCGGTTTCGGCGGACGTGTCGAAGGTGACCGGATCGTCTGCCCATTCCACGGTTGGGAGTGGAATCAGCAGGGCCGCAACGTCTGCATCCCTTATCAGGACCGGCCCAACAACGCCCGCAAGATACGCACGTGGCCGGTGGTCGAGCGCAACGAAAGCGTCTACGTCTGGCACGACCTCGAAGGATGCGAGCCGTACTTCGAGGTGCCCGACGTCTTCGAGGCCTACGACGACGGCCGCAGCGCAAAGGACTACTACCTGGCCTACCCCGAGGGCGTTCTGCACCATGAACGCCTGGAGCTGCACCCGCAGTACGTGATGGAGAACGGCGTCGACTTCGCCCACTTCAAGTTCGTCCATCGAGCGGCCAACGTGCCGGAGTTCACCCGCCAGGAGTTCGAAGGACCGATCGCCTACGCCGACTTCGAGATGCTGTTCGGTGGCACCAAGGAGGCGACGGTGCTGACGCCCAACGGCGCCATGGTCGGCGGCGTGCAGGCCGTCAACGTCGGCATCGGCGTTGGAATGGCGAAGTTCTGGGGACCGGACAACATGCGCACCATCGTCACCGTCACGCCGGTGGACGACGAGACGTCCGACATCCGCTCCACCGTGTGGCTCGACCGGCTACCTGGCGACGACAGCCCGCACCAGCCGCCGTCGCTGGAACGCCGCCAGCGCATGGCCAACAACCAGTACCTTGCCGATCTGAACATCTGGCGACACCAGCGCTACACCGACCCGCCGGCACTCGCCACGTCGGAAGGCAAGGGATTCCGGTCGCTTCGGCGTTGGGCGACGCAGTTCTATCCCGCCGATGAGACGGCCGCCGCCCGCGAAGTGCGGGTCTGAATCGTCATCACCGCCGACTGCTGGCTGCCAGTTCGGTAGTTGGCCGCGCGCGCCTCTCGGCGAGCCACAGCCGGGCGTTGTGGCGGATCGTGCGGCCGACGAGCCGCACCGACGGCACCATGTAGAGGCTGTCCAGCAGGCTGAACCGACGCAGGAACCATTCGGCGAGAACGGGATCCGTCTCCGCGGCGCCGAGGAACTGGTCGAACAGATTGCCGACGAGCATGTGCCATCGTGGCGCCTCACCACCCGCATTGTGGAAGGCCAGATCGCCGATCGCGTTCATCGTCCACACCGGGTACGTCGTCTTCGCCGTTGCCTTGGCCAGCCGCGCCGCGAGGTCGTCGGCACCGGACCGGAGTACCGTGCGCAGGTTTCCGGCCTGCAGCGACGTCATCGTCATGCCCTGGCCGTACGTCGGGTTGAAGCTGACGACCGCATCGCCGAACGGGATGATGCCCGATGGGAAGCGGTTCAACTTGTCGTAGCGGCGCCATCTGCTGGCCGGGTACTTGTGGAACGCCACATCGCCGATCGGTTTGCCTTGGCGCACAGCCGCACTGACGTGGGACGGCAGGATCTCGTCGGCAAGAACGCACATCTCGTCGTAGTTCTGCGGCGGATCGACCTTCCCCGTGCCGAACGTCGTCAGGCCCCAGGTGCCGTCCTCGTAGCAGAGCATGCCGAGCCCGAGCGGCTGGTTGCGAGAGGCGCCCGCGACGATGACCTTCTCCTTGATCACTCCCTCCGGAATGCGAATTTGATGGGTGGCGTAGCCAATGCCGACGTCGATGGTGTCGTCGGCGGGTCGCGGAAATCCCCACTGGTCCAACCACGCCGGCAGCCGGGTTCCTCGTCCGGTCGCGTCGACCACCAGGTCGGCAGGCACCACGGTCGCGCCGTCATCGCCGTCGAGCAGCACACCCGTCACCCGGCCCTGCCCGGGGTCGAACCGCGGTTCGGCCACGCCGCGGCGCACCAATTCCACATTGGGAATGGCAAGGGCACGTCTCCTGATCTGCCATTCCAGGTGGGGTCGGCTCGGCACGTAGGCGGTGAACTCGTCGTGCAACGTCGCCTTGGTGCCGAGCACGTGGCCGGCGGCCCCGAAGTGAATGCAGTCCGGCCGGTTCTCCAGCACCGGTACCCCGGCGGCCGTCATGTCATCGAGCAGGCCGGGGAACAGCCCGTCGAACTCCGCGGCGCCGCGAGCCATCAGGAGGTGGACGTGTCTGCCCTGCGGCACCGCCGCTCTGTTGGCGGGTCCATCGGGAAGGTCGTCACGCTCATAGAGCGTCACCTCGTCGTAGAAGTCCGACAGCACCCGCGCGGCGCACAAGCCAGCGATGCTGGCGCCGATCACCACGGCGCGAGCTCCATACCGCTGCATGGCCTCTGACAGTACTGAGCGGGCGCGGCGCTGACTCGCAGTTGCGCACGACGGATCGTCACTTTACAAAATAGGGTTCTGTGTCTAGACACCGGACAAATCAGCGCGTATCGTCAACATCGAACAGTGATGCAGCTCTCATAGGAGGTAGCTCAGCGATGGCGTCAGATCTGTCCGAGATGTCCGGGTCGGCCGACGTCGACCAGTGGCGTGACAGGAAGCGGTACCTGTGGCTCATGGGCCTGATCGCGCCGACGGCGTTGTTCGTGGTGCTGCCGCTGGTGTGGGCGGCCAACCACCTCGGCTGGCACGTGGCGGCGCAGGTGCCGTTCTGGATCGGCCCGATCCTGCTGTACGTCGTGCTGCCGACACTCGACCTGCGGTATGGCCCGGATGGGCAGAATCCGCCGGACGAGGTGATGGAGCGGCTCGAGAACGACAAGTACTACCGCTACTGCACTTACCTGTACATCCCGTTCCAGTACGCCAGCCTCGTCTTCGGCGCCTACCTGTTCACGGCATCGGACCTGAGCTGGCTGGGCTTCGACGGTGGCCTGAGTTGGGCGGCGAAGATCGGCTTGGCACTGTCAGTCGGGATGCTCGGAGGCGTCGGCATCAACACCGCGCACGAGATGGGCCACAAGAAGGACGAGCTGGAACGCTGGCTGGCCAAGATCACGTTGGCGCAGACCTGCTACGGCCACTTCTACATCGAGCACAACCGCGGCCACCACGTACGGGTGGCTACGCCGGAGGATCCCGCGTCGGCCCGCTTCGGCGAGACGTTCTGGGAGTTCCTGCCGCGCAGCGTGTGGGGCAGCCTGAAGTCGTCGTGGGAGCTGGAGGCCGCCCGTCTGCGCAGGCAGGGCAAGAGTCCCTGGCACTGGTCGAACGACGTGCTCAACGCGTGGGCGATGTCCGTGGTGCTCTACGGCATCCTGATCGCGGTCTTCGGCCTGGCGCTCATCCCGTACGTCGTGATCTCGGCGGTCTTCGGGTTCGCCCTCCTCGAGACCGTGAACTATCTCGAGCACTACGGCCTGTTGCGGCAGAAGCTGGAAAGCGGTCGCTACGAGCGGTGCGCGCCGTCGCACAGCTGGAACTCCGATCACATCGTGACCAACCTGTTCCTGTACCACTTGCAGCGGCACAGCGATCATCACGCCAATCCGACCCGGCGCTACCAGACGCTGCGCAGCATGGCCGGTGCACCGAACCTGCCGAGCGGCTACGCATCGATGATCGGGCTGACCTACTTCCCGCCGCTGTGGCGCCGCGTGATGGACCATCGGGTGCTCGACCACTACGACGGCGACCTCAGCCGGGTGAACATCCATCCGCGGATGCGCGACAAGGTCTACGCGAAGTACGGAGCCGCATCGTGAGCGCCTACCAATGCCCGGGCTGCGACTTCATCTACGACGAGGCCAAAGGCGCACCGCGAGAAGGGTTCCCGGCGGGAACGACGTGGAGTGACATACCCGAGGACTGGTGCTGCCCCGACTGTGCAGTACGCGAGAAGGTCGATTTCGAAACCGTCTAGGCCCATTGACTCTGCGCTCACGGCGCGAAAGTGCGAGTAGCGCTCGCCCTCACCGCAGAGTCAACACAGAAAAGGAAGAAAACATGGATTACAAGCTGTTCGTCTGCGTCCAGTGCGGATTCGAGTACGACGAGGAAAAGGGCTGGCCGGAGGACGGCATCGCGCCCGGTACCCGTTGGGACGACATCCCCGAAGACTGGAGCTGCCCCGACTGCGGCGCGGCCAAGTCGGATTTCGAGATGGTGGAGGTCGCCCGCTCGTGACTTGCCGAGGCGAGCGCAGCGACGGGGTATGACAATGGTCTGGGCGAGCGCAGCGACGGGGAGAGTTACGGTTGCGCGTGTGACCAGCCCGCGCGACCACCGCGCACGCGAGGAGCGCATCGGCAGGAACCGCGCAGCGCATTCCGTACGCCGAGGCGTCGCGGGTGCTGCTGCGCGATTCGATCTTGGACGGCATGCGGGAGATGTTGCTCAGCCGCGACTGGTCGTCGATCACCCTTTCTGACGTCGCCAAGGCCGCGGGCATCAGCAGGCAGACCATCTACAACGAATTCGGATCGCGGCAGGGCCTTGCGCAGGGCTACGCGCTGCGGCTCGCCGACCGGCTGGTGGATCAGATCGAAGTCGCGATCGTTGGCAACATCGGGGACGTCTACGCGGCGTTCCTGCAGGGCTTCCGCGACTTCTTCGCCGAGTCGGCCGCGGACCCCCTAGTCATCTCGCTGCTGACCGGCACCACGAAGCCCGACCTGTTGCAGCTCATCACCACCGACAGCGCGCCGATCATCTCCCGTGCGTCGAAGCGGCTGACGGAGACCTTCATGCACAGCTGGGTCCGCTGCAGCGAGGAAGACGCCGGAGTGCTGGCCAGGGCCATCGTCCGGCTGGCGATGAGCTACGTGTCGATGCCCCCGGAGGCCGACCACGACGTCGCCAGAGACCTAGCCCGGCTCATGACGCCGTTTGCCGAACGATACGGTGTGATCGACACGGATTAGCCCGCGCCGACGGAAAAACCCCCTCAGCTGCGCGCGCTAATGTGTAACCAAGCTAATTAATTGCTACGCGCGCAGGAAAAGGAAACCCATATGACGACGACCGAGCAGCGGCTCACTCCCGATGTCCGCAATGGCATCGACTTCAAGGTGGCCGATCTGGGCCTGGCCGAATTCGGCCGCAAGGAGATCCGGCTGGCAGAGCACGAGATGCCCGGTCTGATGACGCTGCGCCGCGAATACGCCGACGTGTTGCCGCTCAAGGGCGCGCGGATCTCTGGTTCGCTGCACATGACGGTGCAGACTGCCGTGCTGATCGAGACCTTGGTGTCGCTCGGTGCCGAGGTCCGGTGGGCGTCGTGCAACATCTTCTCCACGCAAGACCACGCCGCGGCCGCCGTCGTCGTCGGCCCGCACGGCACGCCGGAGGAGCCCAAGGGCACCCCGGTGTTCGCCTGGAAGGGCGAGTCGCTGGAGGAGTACTGGTGGGCCGCCGAGCAGATGCTCACCTGGCCCAACGAGCCGGCAAACATGATCCTCGACGACGGTGGCGACGCCACCATGCTGGTGCTGCGCGGCGCGCAGTTCGAGAAGGCCGGTGTCGTGCCGCCCACCGAGGACGACGCGTCCGATGAGTACAAGGTCTTCCTGGCGCTGATCCGCAAGCGGTTCGAGACCGACAAGACCAAGTGGAGCAAGATCGCCGAGTCGGTGCAGGGCGTCACCGAGGAGACCACCACCGGCGTGCTGCGCCTCTACCAGTTCGCCGCCGCCGGCGAGCTCGCGTTCCCGGCGATCAACGTCAACGACTCGGTCACCAAGAGCAAGTTCGACAACAAGTACGGCACCCGGCACTCGCTGATCGACGGCATCAATCGCGGCACCGACGTACTCATCGGCGGCAAGGCCGCACTGGTCTGCGGCTACGGCGACGTCGGCAAGGGCTGCGCCGAGGCGCTCAAGGCACAGGGTGCCCGCGTCGCGGTCACCGAGGTCGACCCGATCAATGCCCTGCAGGCGCTGATGGACGGCTTCGAGGTCAAGACGGTCGAGCAGGCCATCGGCTGGGCCGACATCGTCATCACCGCGACGGGCAACCAGGGCATCATCACCCTCGAGCACATGCGGTCGATGAAGCACCAGGCGATCCTCGGCAACATCGGGCACTTCGACGACGAGATCGAGATGGCGCGCCTCGAGCGCGACAAGGACATTCGCCGGATCAACATCAAGCCGCAGGTCGACGAGTTCGTCTTCCCCGACGGCCACTCGATCATCGTGCTGTCCGAGGGCCGTCTGCTGAACCTGGGCAACGCCACAGGCCACCCGTCGTTCGTGATGAGCAACAGCTTCTCCAACCAGGTCATCGCGCAGATCGAGCTGTGGACCAAGAACGACGAGTACGACAACGAGGTCTACCGGTTGGCCAAGCACCTCGACGAGAAGGTCGCCAAGATCCACGTCGAGGCGCTCGGCGGGACGCTGACCCGGCTCACGAAGGAGCAGGCCGAGTACATCAACGTCGACGTCGACGGCCCGTACAAGCCGGAGCACTACCGCTACTAAGTTCCTCCGCTAGCAACGCCTCGAAACTGCGGGCAGATCGCGAAAACGCCGAAAAGGCCGATCTGTCCGCAGTTTCGGCGTTTCAGGGCATGCCGCATGGTTGAACTTACCCAATAGTAGGTAAAGCCCCGTTGGGGATACTGGATCTGTTACGGTTCCCGGGTGGGTCGGGGATTCGTGGGGTTCGTTGTCGTCGTCGTTCTTGGTTTCACTCTCGGCATCACGCCGCTGGCTCGGGCCGACCCGAGCAATGACGGCCACGACCCGTACTTCAACGAAGACGAGTACGCCGAGTTCTACACCCCGCCCGACCCGCTGCCGCCGAGTCAGCCCGGCGACCTGATTCGCACCGAACCGTCACGGTTGGTGCTCGAGCCGTCCGGTCAGCTCGGTGCGATCATGGCTACCGGAACGCGAATCATGTACCGCAGCACCGATGCTCGCGGAAACCCGATGGCCGTGACGGGCACCTACTTCGAGCCGTTCAACGACTGGCCCGGACAGGGCCCGCGGCCCCTGATCGTCTACGGCCCCGGCACGCAGGGTCAGGGCGATCAGTGCGCGCCGTCGCGGCAGTTCAACCAGGGCATCCATTGGGCGCCGTGGTTGGACCTGGCGTTCAACTACGAGGAACTCTTCGTGTCGACGATGGTGGCCCGCGGTTTCGCGATCGTGATGACGGACTATCAGGGCCTCGGAACGCCAGGCCTGCACACCTACGTCAACCGGGTCGCCGAGGGCAACGCGATGCTCGATGCCGGACGCGCCGCGATGCGTCTGCCCGGAGACATCGCTGGATCCGCATGGGCCGCTTGCCTTCTGGGGATATTCGCAGGGTGGTGGCGCCGCCGCATCGGCAGCGGAGCTGGCGCCCTCCTACGCTCCGGACCTGCACGTCGTCGGCACCTACGCGGGCGCGCCGCCAGCAGACCTCAAGGAACTCTTTCCGTACGCCGACGGTAGTGCGCTCGTGGGCGTCGTCGGCTACGCGCTGAACTCCGTCATCACCACGTATCCGGAGTTCGAGCAGACGATCCGGGACAAGATGACACCGCGCGGTGCAGATCTGCTGAACAAGGTGCAGGACCAGTGCATCGCGGAGACCATCACCAAGTTCATGTTCAGGCACCTGCAGCCGTACTTCACCGAGGACATCGTCCAGTTGGTCAACGAGGAGCCGTTCAAGACGCTCTTCGACATGCAACGCATCGGTCATCTGAAGCCGAACTCGCCAGTCCTGATCAACAGCAACCGCTTCGACCCCTTGGTGCCCTGGACCGGTGCCAATCAACTCGGGCGGGACTGGTGCGCGCAGGGGGTCGACGTGGAGTTCCGCACCAATGAGCAGCCGCCGTTCCTCAACAAGCTGGTGGTGAACCACGCGCTGCCGATGCTCGTCGACGGGGAATCCGCCATGCAATGGATCGCCGGACGGTTCAACGGCGTGCCGACTGCGCCCAATTGCGGAACGTTCTGACGCCCTTGTCGCGCGGGTAGCCGATCGGCTACTCTGCGGGGTAGTCGATCGGCTAGCGGTCGGCGGGATTGGAGTGTCGGGACATGGATGTTCGGGCTCAGCGGATAAGTCTGTGGATCACACCGTTGTTCGGCGCGATCCTGCTCCTGGCGTTCGTGTCGTTCCCGGGGTTCCTGCCGCCGATGTCGCCACAGGCGCCCGCCGAGGAGGTCGCAGAGTTCTATCAGGAGAACGCGGCGATGATCCGGTTCAGCATGATCACGTTCAACCTGTGCGCCATCATGCTCGTCCCGTTCTTCATGACGATCGTGCTGCAGATCAAGCGGATGTCGCTGCCAAGCCATCTCCTCGCATACTGCTACCTATGCGGAATTGCGGGCGGTGCAACGCTATTCGCGATCGCTGACATCTTTTGGCTCATCGCGGCATACCGTCCAGGCCGCAATCCCGAGCTCGTCCTGCTCCTGAACGACATGGCCTGGCTCATCTTCATTGCACCGGTCGGTATGGCCGTCGTGGCGAATCTCTGTCTCGCACTGGCGATCCTGCTCGACGCGCGGGCCCAGCCGATATTTCCCCGCTGGGTGGCGTACGTCAACATCGCGACCGCCGCGGCGATGACCCCGGCTGCCTGCGCGGTCATCTTCACGACGGGCCCGCTGGCCTGGGACGGCGCGGTGTCCTTCTGGCTCAGGATCGGGGCCTTCGTCCTCAACATCGTCGTGATGTTCGTCGTTCTGCGGTCGGCGATCAACCGACAAGCCGCCGAAGAAGTACCCGCCCACTCTCGGGACATGCTGGCGCAAGGGGTGGCGCAGTGAGCGCAGCGGTGTCGACCGAGGCGCCCGCTGCGGTGGCCCCGCACTGGACCCGGATTCCCAAGATCGACCAGCGGATCGCGTGGTGGACGATCCCGATCTTCTACAACATCTTCGGGCTGATCTTCGTCGTGCTCACCAGGGTCATGCCGCCGCCGCGGCCGGACGTCGGACCCGAACAGATCGTGGCGTTCTTCCACGACCATTCGCTGACCATCCGGATCGGGTTCGGCATCCTGATGCTCGTCATCGGATTCACCGCCGTGGCCAACGGGCTGATCGCACTGCTCATCAAGCGAATGTCGGTGGCGCCGGTGTTCGCCTATGGGTACATCGCGTCCCTCGTGGTCGGTGCCATTCCGGGTTGTGTGCTGCCGGCGTTCGCCTTCGTGGCCGCGACGTTCCGGCCGGATCGCGATCCCGAGATCATGGTGATGCTCTACGACTGGTGCTTGTTGTCCTTCGTCGGGTCACTGGGCTGCTTCGCCACCCAGAACATGGTGCTGGCGCTGGCCATCTTCCTGGACCGCAACGAAATCTTCCCCAAATGGCTTGCCTACATGTCGATCTGGATGATCGTCACCGAGCTGCTCGCCGGGCCGGTGTTCATCTTCAAGTCGGGACCGCTGGCGTGGAACGGGTCGATCAGCTTCTGGATGGGCACGGCGGTCTTCGTGCTGTGGGAGGTCTGCATCATCTGGCTGATGCGCACCGCGATCAACCGCCAATCACCCGACGAGCGGATTCAGGACTGACATGGCCAACGCGACGGACACAGTCGAAACCCCTTCGGGCCGCAAGACCCACCTCCCCGCCGACGGCAGCATGTGGGTGTTCGTACTGGGCGACCTCGTCATCTTCGGGGCCTACTTCCTGATCTTCATGGTCTACCGCAACCAGGAGCACCAGCTGTTCCTGGACTCGCAGCGCCATCTCAGCCTGACCATCGGCACGGTCAACACGTTGCTGTTGCTGACCAGTTCGTGGTTCGTCGCCAACGGCGTAGTGGCGACGCGGGCGGGGGAGTACCGCCGGGCGCTGACGATGACGTGGTGCGGCGGCGGCTGTGGCGTGCTGTTCGCGATCGTCAAGGCGTACGAGTGGGGATCGAAGATCAATGCGGGACTGACGTTTCCGCACAACGACTTCTACATGTTCTACTACATGCTCACCGGCATTCACCTGTTCCACGTGCTGCTCGGACTGGTCTTCCTCGGCGTGGTCGTGGCCGAGCTGCGCAACCCGCGCAAGCGCCGGCCGTCCATGGTGGAGACGGGCGCCACCTACTGGCACATGGTGGATCTGCTCTGGATCGTCATCTTCGGCCTGCTGTACGTGATGAGGTGAACGGGTGCTCTCCGTCAAGAACCGACTGACCGTCGTCTGGCTCGCCCTGGCGGGACTGACCCTGATGTCCTGGGCGCTGGCTCCCGGACGCGCGCAGGGATCCGTGGTGGCGAGCGTGCCGATCACCGTGGTCGTCCTCGCGATGGCACTGATCAAGTCGCGCTTGATCATTCGCGAGTTCATGGAGGTGCGGACCGCGCCGGCGTGGCTGCGTGCAGCGACCGACGCGTGGCTCGTGGTGATGTTCGGTGGGATCTTGGCGATCTACCTCTGGTGATGAGGGAGGCAGGTGCGCTCGTCCGGCCGGTTCATCGGTGTGCCGACCGCTACGCACTGCCGAAAATTCCAAGGCGCTCCGAGTTTTGAACGCTCAGAAGACTGCCACGCAGTCGCATCACGTGTTCGTGGGTTCCCGCTGCTGCTCATCGGGCAGGTCGCTGATGAAGCCTTGTGCCAGATAATCGCACTTGTGAAAGTCGAGGCTGTCGTCGCGGCCGAGGGTGTTGTCGATGACATAGGCCACGCGTACGGGGAAACCTGTCATCCCCGCATGCACCTGCGTCCCGGCGAACAAGCTGCAGACAATGATCGCGTATATCCAGAGGAACTTTCCGTCCTCGTCGTCGGCGACGAACTCCTGTTGACCTCGCGTCCAATCGAACTGCGCCGACGGGTGATACTTGATCGGCCGTTCCAGCAGGCCGAAAAAATAGTCGTCCCGATCCGGCCCCGCCATCCGTCGCGCGAGCTTGGCTGCGACCGGCAGCTGCCGCTGCAACTCAGGAATAGCGCGGGGGACGCCGCCACCGCCTTGGTCATAATCCACGTCGTTCAAAACGAATCTCGCCACGCTGCTTCCGGTCCTCACTTTGTCGATGGCTTGTCGAAGAATCCGGCTCAGCCCATCAGATAGGTGTGGCAGTTGCCGATGCATTGGGGGCTCGTCGGAATAGATCGAAGTGTCGATCACGCATCACCGACTCCACGTGCTGGCCTGCGGCACTCAGCGAGGCACTATTCCAGTCAGGGTCCAACTTGATCGGCTGTTGAAGGATGGTGCGAACGGCTTCTTTGGCCGCAAGCGCATCGCCCTGGCCGTGGAGTGGATCAGACTACGCATCGTTGTTTCCTGGATAGTTTCTGAGATATCGAGGGCTACCACACCGCCCCGGCGAAATTTACACCGGCGTGCCGCGGTTCCAGCCTGGCTTTTCAATTAGTAGGTCATCATGTTCATGTCGTCGGCAGGATTCCACAAAATCGATCGCTGCTAGGCGATTGCCGAGGAATTCTTGGTATTGGTCGGACGTCAGCTCGTAGTACTCTTCATAGTCAAATGGACCATTGCTTACCGGAATGGAAACATAACGCCGCCCGGAATCGCTTTCGATCCCGATCGAATATCTGTCTTCCCTTGAGAAGAATGTGTCGTTATATGTCATTTTCCCCTCACTCATCGAGATCCGTGATGGTGTAATCGCTTGGCGGGATGCCACTTCCGTCGATAACGCCTTCCGCCAGCCCGTCCGGCAGTAATCCACCTGGGATCCAGAGTTCGTTGGCCCCTGCCTCGTTACCCGATGGAATCCTCAGATTGTAGTTCTGGGGGTCAGGAATGTCGACACGTATGACGTTGTGTTTGTCAAGATACCCTTCGGGCCACCCCTAGGGCTCGCTCCATCGCTCGCGGGTCGCCTCGCGCGGCGTCTATCAGCGCATCGACTTCACGCGTTGCCATAACAAACGATGTGCCGTCCCGTTGCGTAAGGCCATATTTCTCGAAATTTGACTCCGGCATGAATCGAGTCGCGCCGTCGTCGAATTTCTCAATGTGGTGCTCGATGTATTCTGGCGACAAGTACGTCGACGGATCAGGTCTAGACCCCTTCTCCATCGCAGCGATGGCATCGCGCTGCTCATCGCTCAAACCCGTCTGGTCGAAGGGCGAGCTGTGGTCCGAGGAATCGCTATGGCTGTGGTCACCCTCTGCGGGGTGATCAGGGTCGTTTGATCCGGTATGTGCGTCGTCGTGATGGCCACCAGACCCATGCGCTGCCGCCGGGCTGTGGTGTAGAGGTTGCTCCGCTGTCGGGCTTCCGTGGTGCGTCGGCGATGAGTGAGGCGATTCGGCCGACGTTGGTAGTTCGGGCGTCTGTGGGGCGGATACGGGCGGCGGAGTTTCTCGGGGCGGAGGTCCTTCGGGCGCATTGCCGCCCGTCGAACTGGATGGCAGATCCGTCTGGTGGCGGTATCCGAGGCGCCGACGCATCTGATCCGCCGCCGCCAGGCGCTTGCGTCATCGACGGCGCGTTATCCGCTCGAGCGGCCGTCTCCGGCGCACCGACTGTCGCAGGGATCCGCTCGGTCTGCACCGGTGCAGACGTGTGCGGTGCCGGTGCAGACTCGACCTTCGTCGGTTCTGACATATGCGGAGCGGGTGAGTCCGAAACCGTATGCGGCCCAGGAGACTCTGGGGTCCCGCGAGGTGGAGGGGGCTCCGAAGTGTGTGGTGTGGGGGCGTCCGGAATCGCGTGCGGCGAAGGCTCCGGCACACCCCGCGGCGGAGGTGAATCCGGAACCCCCTGCGGCACAGGGGAGTCCGGAACTCCCTGAGGCGCAGGCACGTGCGGCTCGGTCAGCGACGGTGGGACGCCTGGACCGCTGGGCCCGCTGGCGGCTGGAGTCGTCGGAATGTCGTCGGCTAGTTCATTCAGGTTGTCGGTGATCTGCGAGGCGCGCCCCGCGATGGGGGCCGCGCCGCCGGCGTCGGCCGCGGCGCGAACGGCTGGTCCGAGCTCGCCTGCGTCGGCGCCCGCAGTGGCTCCGCGGGCTGCGGTCTTGGCCGCCCCGAGGCCGGTGACTGCGCCTGCGGCTTCGAAACCGAGACCCCCAAGCCCGAGGCCGGGGCGGTCGGCGCGCCAATCCTCGGCGTGCACAATCCCTTTGAGTGTGTCCTTACCGTGCTCGAACGTGCCGAGTGGGTCCATCATCGCCGTGGCGGGGTTCGCGTACTTGGCGGTATCGGCCAACGCGCTCCAGGAGGCAGTGGCCCCGTCGAAGTCGTAGGCGAATCGCGCAGGATCGAGCTGTTGGATGCTGATGATCGACTCGAGGCCGGCCTTGATGAAGCCCTCGCCGGAGTTGGTCTGGAACTCGAACGCGGTGGCGACGGCACCGCCGACGTCGTCGCCGAGATAGTGGGTGAATTCGCGTCGGGCCCGCTGTTGCATCGACACCACGGCGTCATCCAGCATCTGGACCAGCGTCTGCATCAGGTCGATACGGCCTTCGGCTTGCCGGCCGAAGTTCTCCAGCACGGTTTGGACGTCTTCGGCGATCTCCTTGATCTCGTCGAGGGCGTCGCCGCTGAACACGGCCCTCAGTCCGTCGAGGAATCCCGACGGCGACACCCGATCGCACAGATCGCGGATCGCGTTCTGAGCCGCCTCGACGTCGTCGGCGAACTCCCGGGTCTGCGTCGCGAGATTGCCCGCCTCCGTCGCGACCGACGACACGCTCTCCGAGAGCTTCGCGAGCGCCTGCGTCATCGCGCCCTCCTCGGGAATCTGCTGACCGGCAATGACTCCCGATGGACCGGACAAACCGCCCGTGATGCCGTTCATCGACGCGGCGAAGGCCTGCCATCCGCTCGCGGCCCCACGTAGACGCGCGGGATCGCCGTCGGGCCATATGTCGGGAATGAACATCTGAATCAACGACCACAGCATCGGCGGGGGAATACCGCCACCGAATGAGGATGGGCACGACGGTGCGTCGAACGTTGCTGGTTTGGTGGGCGCCGTCAAAGGGGTTCCGCCGCCTGCGATGGTCGACGAGGCATCGGCTCTCGAGTAGTTCGTCGCCGACATTCCCACGCCGAACCCGACGTTGCGGGAGGCGTTGACGACCGCTGCCCCCGCATCGAGAAGCGCCTGCGCAGATTTCTGATACGCCTGACCGAAGGCCACTCCCGCGAAGTCCAGTCCGCTCGGCGCGCCACCGGACAAACCCGATGACAGCGCACCGACCGCGGCGGCGGCTTCATCACCCACGGCGGCAACGGATTCACCAGCGCCCGCGAGGGTCTCGGGGTCAACGACTATCGGTGGCACAGACGGTCACGACCACATGCGGGTATTCGTCGCGACCGCATTCGAATAGTTCTCGTGCGCCTGCTCGGCGATGTCGCGCAACTGGGCCAGCGCTGTCCGAAGCTCTTCTGCGCCGTGGTTCCACTGCTGTTGCGCGGCCTCCTGGGCACCCGCGGCTTCACCCTGCCACGACAGGCCCAGCGCCGCCACCGACGCCTTGACCGTGGCCAGCGACTGTTCGAGCTGCTGATGAAAGGCCGACATCTGATCCACCCCAGCCAGCAGTGCCTCCAAGTCGACGGAGAAGGCGGCCATCACATCCCCGCCGAGTCGATCGCGCCGCGACCGGCGGCATCGGTCTGCCCATAACTCTGCGCCGCTTCATCCAGCAGGCCGGCCATCGACTCCAAACCGCGCACCATGTCGTCGGCGCCGTCGTGCCAGCGCTTCCACACCTCGCCGAAGGCCGAGCCGGCCTGACCCGTCCATCCCGAACCCAACAAGCCGCCTAGCTCGGCGTCCAGATTCGACAGCCCCGACCGCGCCTCGACCGCCGCCCCGCGCAACTCCTTCGCGACGGACGACACGACCTGTTCGGATACCTGCAATTCCCCCATGTGGTTCCCTTGTCGCCAACTCGAGTAGTGCTTCCAATCTTGGCACGCAGGCTCCACCGCACCTCGCACCGAATGTGTGCACCCCGATACGCTTCGCGCGTGCTCATCGCGATCGAAGGCGTCGACGGCGCGGGCAAGAACACCCTGACCCAGGGGTTGCGCGCCGGCTTCGAAGCCACGGGTCGGTCGGTGACGAGCCTGGCGTTCCCGCGCTACAAGCAGTCGGTGCACGCCGACCTGGCCGCCGAGGCCCTGCACGGCGCACACGGCGACCTCGCCCAATCCGTCTACGCGATGGCGATGCTGTTCGCCCTCGACCGGGCCGACGCCCGCGACGAGATCGGCCGGCTGTGCGCCGACTACGACGTCGTCATCCTCGACCGCTACGTCGCCTCCAACGCCGCCTACAGCGCGGCGCGGCTGCATCAGAGTGCCGACGGCGAGGTGGTCGAGTGGGTCCGCGCCCTCGAGTTCGACAGGTTCGCCATGCCGACTCCCGACTGGCAGGTGCTGCTGGCAGTGCCCACCGAGCTCGCCGCGCAACGGGCGCAAAACCGCGCCGACACCGACGCCGACCGTGCCCGTGACGCCTATGAACGCGACGACGGCCTGCAGCGCCGCACCAACGAGGCGTACGCCGCGCTGGCCGCGGCCGACTGGGGCGGACGCTGGCTGGTGGCCGGACCGGACGTGGACGCGGCCGAACTCGCGCGCACCCTGGCCGGCTGACCGGCCCCAGCGGGCAAAACACCCGGTGTGGTATCCCGGGATTATCGCGATTCGGTGACACCATGGACACCATGAGGCAAAGGATCCTGGTCGTCGATGACGACCCATCGCTCGCCGAGATGCTGACGATCGTGCTGCGAGGGGAAGGGTTCGACACCGCAGTCATCGGCGACGGCACCCAGGCGCTCACCGCGGTCCGTGAACTGCGGCCCGATCTCGTGCTGCTCGATCTCATGCTGCCCGGCATGAACGGCATCGACGTATGCCGGGTGCTGCGGGCGGACTCGGGCGTGCCGATCGTGATGCTCACCGCCAAGACGGACACCGTCGACGTCGTGCTGGGCCTCGAGTCCGGCGCCGACGACTACGTCATGAAGCCGTTCAAGCAGAAGGAGCTCGTCGCGCGGGTGCGGGCACGGCTGCGCCGCAATGACGACGGGCCCGCCGAGATGCTGTCGATCGCCGACATCGACATCGACGTCCCAGCTCACAAGGTCACTCGGATGGACGAGCAGATCTCGCTGACGCCCCTGGAGTTCGACCTGTTGGTGGCGTTGGCGCGGAAACCACGGCAGGTGTTTACTCGGGATGTGCTGCTCGAACAGGTGTGGGGATACCGACACCCCGCTGATACCCGTTTGGTGAACGTGCACGTCCAGCGGCTGAGGGCGAAGGTCGAGAAGGATCCGGAGAACCCGCAGGTGGTGCTCACCGTTCGAGGAGTGGGATACAAGGCCGGACCCCCGTGATTTGGGGCTCGAGGCGGCGCATCCGCAGTCGCTCGGCGCCAATGCTGCGCGGGCTCGGAGCGCTAAGTCGAGCGTTGAGCTTCGCGTGGCGTCGCTCACTGCAGTTGCGCGTGGTGTCGATGACCCTTGGGCTGTCCCTGGCCGTCATCCTCGTCCTCGGCTTCGTGCTGACCAGCCAGGTCACCGACCGCATCCTCGAGGTCAAGGTCCGCGCTGCGACCGAGGAGATCGAGCGGGCCCGCAACACGGTCAGCGGCATCGTCGGCGGCGAGGAGACCCGCTCGCTGGATAGCAGCCTGCAGTTGGCCCGCAACACGCTGATCGACCGCAAGGCCGATTCCGGTGCCGGGTTGGCAGGCGCGTTCGACGCCGTGCTGGTGGTGCCGGGCGACGGCCCGCGGGCGGCGACCGCGGCGGGTCCCGTCTCGCAGGTGCCCAACACGTTGCGCGACTTCGTCAAGGCCGGTCAGGTCAGCTACCAGTACGCCACCGTGCACACCGATGGCTTCAACGGACCGGCCCTGATCGTCGGCAGCCCCACCTCGTCCCCGGTCACGAATCTCGAGCTGTACCTGATCTTCCCGTTGAACAACGAGGAGAGCACCATCGCCCTGGTGCGCGGCACCATGGTGACCGGCGGCATCGTGCTGCTCGGGCTGCTGGCGGCCATCGCGCTGTTGGTGGCGCGTCAGATCGTGCTCCCCGTGCGGTCGGCGTCGCGGATCGCCGAGCGGTTCGCCGAGGGGCACCTCACCGAGCGGATGCCGGTGCGCGGCGAGGACGACATGGCGCGGCTCGCAGTGTCGTTCAACGACATGGCGGAGAGCCTGTCGCGACAGATCACCCAACTCGAGGAGTTCGGAAACCTGCAGCGGCGCTTCACCTCCGACGTCAGCCACGAGCTGCGGACGCCGTTGACGACGGTCCGCATGGCCGCCGACCTGATCTACGACCACAGCGACGACCTGGAACCGGCGCTGCGGCGGTCGACGGAGTTGATGGTCAGCGAGCTCGACCGGTTCGAGACGCTGCTCAACGACCTCCTCGAGATCTCCCGCCACGACGCAGGCGTCGCCGAGTTGTCGGTGGAATCCGAGGATCTGCGCTCGGTCGTGGAGAGCGCCCTCGACAACGTCGGCCATCTCGCCAACGATGCCGGCGTCGATCTGATCGTCGACCTGCCGGCGACGGAGGTGATCGCCGAGGTGGATCCCCGTCGCGTGGAACGGATCCTGCGCAACCTCATCGCCAACGCCATCGATCACGCCGAGCGCAAACCGGTGCGGATCCGGATGCTGGCCGACGAGGACACCGTGGCAGTCACGGTGCGCGACTACGGTGTCGGCCTGCGTCCCGGCGAGGAGAAGCTCGTCTTCAGCCGCTTCTGGCGGTCCGACCCATCACGCGTGCGACGCTCCGGCGGCACCGGCCTGGGCCTGGCGATCAGCATCGAGGACGCCCGGCTGCACCAGGGCAGGCTGGAGGCCTGGGGCGAACCGGGCAAGGGGGCGTCGTTTCGACTGACCCTGCCGCTGGTGCGCGGTCACAAGGTGACCACCAGCCCGTTGCCGCTCAAACCCGTTGGGCCCGACCGGCCTCCGCGCCGCAGGGCGCTGAAACGCGAACCCGCGGGGGAGCGGGCGTGAGACGCTTCCTGGCGGTGGCGTCGCTGCTGCTGATGGTGTTCACGACGGCAGGGTGTGCTGGCGTACCGAGTTCCTCGGCACCGCAAGCCATCGGCACCGTGGACCGGCCGGCCCCACCCAGCCTGCCCACCCCGACGCCGGGCATGGATCCCGACGTGCTGCTGCGCGAATTCCTCAAGGCCACGGCGGATCCCGCCAACCGCCACCTCGCGGCGCGCCAATTCCTCACCGAGTCGGCCTCACGATCGTGGGACGACGCCGGCAGCGCGCTGCTGATCGACCGCGTGGTGTTCGTCGAAACCCGCGGCCCGGACCGGGTTTCGGCCCACATGCGCGCCGACATCCTCGGCTCGCTGTCCGACATGGGGGTGTTCGAGACGGGCGAGGGCGCGCTGCCCGACCCGGGCGCCATCGAGCTGGTCAAGACGCCTGGCGGCTGGCGCATCGACAGCCTGCCCAACGGTGTGTTCTTGGATTGGCAGCAGTTCCAGCAGACCTACAAGCGCAACACCCTGTACTTCGTCGACCCGACGGGCAAGACCGTCGTGCCCGACCCGCGCTACGTGGCGGTGTCCGACCCGGACCTGTTGGCCACCGAGTTGGTGACGAAGTTGGTCTCCGGCCCGCGGCCGGAAATGGACAAGACGGTGCGCAACCTGCTCGGCCCGCCGCTGCGCCTGCGCGGTCCGGTCACGCGCGCCGACGGCGGCAAGACGGGGGTGGGCCGAGGCTACGGGGGCGCGCGCGTCGACCTGGAGAACCTGTCGACCACCGACCCGCACAGCAGGCAATTGCTTGCTGCGCAGATCATCTGGACGTTGTCGCGGGCAGGCATCAACGGCCCCTACGTGCTCAACGCCGACGGCGCCGCGTTGGACGACCGGTTCGCCGACGGGTGGAACACCTCGGACGTGGCGGCCACCGACCCCGGCGCGGACGCGGGTGCGGCCGCGGGACTACACGCCCTGGTCGGCGGGTCCATGGTGTCGATGGACGGCCAGAAGGCGCCCCGCGTGCCAGGCTCGTTCGGGCAGATGCCGAACCAGACGGCCGCGTCGCTGTCCCGCAGCGGGCAGGAAGCCTCGTCGGTGGTGACGCTGCGGCCCGGCGCGCCCGACATGGCGTCGTCGCTGTGGGTCGGTCAGGTGGGCGGCGTCGCGGCCCAGGCCCTGGACGGACGCACGGTGTCGCGGCCCAGCTGGTCGCTCGACGACGCGGTGTGGGTCGTCGTGGACGGCAACAACGTGGTGCGGGTGATCCAGGAGGCGGCGTCCGGGCTGCCTGCCCGGATCCCCGTCGACGTCACCGCCGTGTCCGCGCGCTTTCCCGGCCCGATCGCCGAACTGCAACTGTCACGCGACGGAACCCGCGCCGCGATGGTCATCGACGGTCAGGTGATCCTGTCCAGTGTCGAGCAGACCCAGGGCGGCCAGTACGCCCTGACCTATCCGCGTCGGCTGGGCTTCGGGCTTGGCGACACCGCGGTGTCGCTGTCCTGGCGCACCGGCGACGACATCGTGGTCAGCCGCACGGATTCTCAGCATCCGGTGTCGTACGTCAACCTCGACGGCGTCAACTCCGACGGTCCGAGCCGCAACCTGCTGGCTCCGGTGTCGACGGTGGCCGCCAACCCGTCGACGGTGTACGTCGCCGATCAGCGTGGCGTGCTTCAGCTTTCGGGCGCGGCCGCCGAAGACGACCCGGCATGGGCCGAAGTCAGGCCGCTGATGGTCGCGGGGGCGCTGCCGGTGCTGCCGGGCTGAGCCTTCGGCGTCACGCCTCGGATGCTCCGGCCATCAACCGCTGCAGCCGTCCCATCACGTCGGGGTAGCGCTTGAGGTGCGCGCCGCCGTTGAGGTCGAGCACCTCACCGGTCAGCCACGGGGACTTGGTCATGAACAGCACCGCCTCGGCGATGTCCTCGGGCGTGCCGGTGCGGCCGAGTGCGGTGTTCTCCGCATAGTCCTCGACGGTGCCGGGAATCATCGCCGCGCCCTCGGTCAGCGGGGTGAGCACGAAGCCCGGTGCGACGGCGTTGACGCGAATGCCGCGCGAGGCGAACTCCAACGCGGCGACCTGGGTGAGCATCGACAGCCCGGCCTTGGCGGCGCAGTAGGCGCTCATCCCTGCGGCGGGCTGGCGGGCGTTGAGCGACGAGATCCACACCAGCGCACCGTCGTCCTTCAGTTGGCGGCCCGCGTACTTCGCGACGATCAACGATCCCGTCAGGCAGACGTCGACGACGGACCGGAACTGGTCGACGGGCATGTCGACGATCAGGCTGATGTTGCTGAAGCCGGCCGTGGTGACGACGACGTCCAGCGGGCCGGTCTTCTCGAACAGGGTGGCCACCGAGTCCTCGTCGGTGACGTCGACCCCCGCGCTGGCGTGGGGGCTTCCGAGTTCCGTGGCGCGGGCCGCGGCGCCGTCGGCGTTGAGGTCGGCCACCGTCACCCGGCAGCCGTCGGACGCCAGGGCCTTCGCCGTCGCCCACCCGATGCCCGACGCACCGCCGATGACGAGTGCCGTCCGCACGCTTCCGTTCTCGGTCACTGAAGCCTCCACTTCGCCCGCACGACTGACGCCGCAACCGTAAGTGATACGGCAGCGGCCGTGGACGCGAACCGTCAGACCTCAGGGGCACACTCCGGGGGTGCTGGTCGACCTGGTCTTGCCGATCGAGTGTGGCGGCTGTGGCGCGCCGTCCACCCGGTGGTGTGACAACTGCGCGCGGGCGCTGACGGTCGCCGCCGACGAGCCGGCCCTCGTGACGCCGCGGCTCGACCCGGGCGTGCCCGTCTTCGCGCTGGGCCGCTACGCCGGCGTTCGTCGCGAAGCCATCGTCGCCGCCAAGGAACGGGGCCGCGCCGACCTGATCCGTCCCCTCTCCGCGGCGCTGCACCACGGGCTGGTTCGGCTACTCGAGTGGGGCATCGTCGAGACCCCGCTGACCCTGGTGCCCGCACCCACCCGCCGGTCGGCCGCCCGGCGCCGAGGCGGCGACCCCGTGACGAGAATGGCGCTCGCCGCGGCGCCCCGCGGGACGACGGTTTCGACTGCGCTGCGGATCCGCGCGTTCACCCGCGACTCGGTCGGGCTCTCGGCGGACGAGCGGCAGCGCAACATCGCAGGCAGGGTCACGCTGCGGCGGCCGATCCACGGCGACGTACTGCTGGTAGACGACGTCGTCACCACCGGAGCAACCGCGGACGAGTCGGTGCGGGTGCTTCACGCTGCGGGCGCCCGGGTAGTGGCCGTCCTGGCCATCGCACACGCTTGACCCGCATGGCCGCAGCGATCGACGGGGGCGGCAATTACCCCGAGGTCATCTCGATGTGAAGAGTTCAAAACACGTGCCCGGAATTAGTGGCACTGGCAGGTGAACACGGACTACCGTCGGGGCCAACCACCCGTGAATAACTCACGGCGGCGTTGATCACACCAGCGCCACATCGCCTGACCGCGGTAGGAGGTGAGTCCTCGACACCTTGCGCCGGTGGGCGGCGAGAGCACGGCCCTTCGGTGCGGTTCCTTGATCAGCCGGCACGCTGCGAGCGTGCGACGCCGAAGAGAAACGAGTTGCCAAGTATGTCAACACAATCCGTGGAAACCGACCGTTCGACGATGGTCGTGGTCGATGACGAGCCCGCAGCAGCGCTTCGCGCCGAGGTTGTCGTCAAGGGCCGAAACGTCGAGATCCCCGATCACTTCCGCACCTACGTCTCCGAGAAGCTGTCGCGCCTGGAGCGCTTCGACCGCACCATCTACCTCTTCGATGTCGAACTCGATCACGAGAAGAACCGACGTCAACGCAAGAACTGCCAGCATGTCGAGATCACCGCCCGCGGTCGGGGCCCCGTCGTCCGCGGCGAAGCCTGCGCCGACAGCTTCTACGCAGCGCTGGAAGGAGCGGTCTGCAAGCTGGAGAACCGGCTGCGCCGCAGCAAGGACCGGCGCAAGATCCACTACGGCGACAAGCGGCCGGTATCGGTGGCCGAAGCCACCGCCACGATCCCCCTGCAGGACGCGGAGCCCGCTCACGACACGACGCCCGCTGCCGAGGCGACGCTCGCCGGCCCCGCCACGGACGTGGCGGTCGACGACCACGAACCCGGCCGCATCGTGCGCACCAAGGAGCACCCCGCCAGGCCCATGACCGTCGACGACGCCCTCTACGAGATGGAACTCGTCGGCCACGACTTCTTCTTGTTCCACGACAAGGAGAGCGACAAGCCATCCGTGGTGTACCGACGGCATGCCTACGACTACGGGTTGATCCGGCTGGCGTGATCCCTCTCGCCTGACCCGGACGGCCCATCTGGCCTGCTTACGCTGGCTGCTTCGGCCAGTCACCTACGATGGACTTTTGTCGAACCACTAGTTCCATCGAGCCCCTAGGGGAAGTTAGCGTGCTGTCGAAGTTGCTCCGTCTCGGTGAAGGCCGCATGGTCAAGCGCCTCCGGAAGGTCGCCGACTATGTGAACACCTTGTCCGACGACGTCGAGAAGCTGTCCGACGCCGAGCTGCGCGCCAAGACCGACGAGTTCAAGAAGCGCGTCGCTGATGGTGCGGAGCTCGACGACCTGCTGCCCGAGGCGTTCGCGGTGGCCCGCGAGGCCGCGTGGCGGGTGCTCAACCAGCGACCGTTCGACGTCCAGGTGATGGGCGGCGCCGCCCTGCACTTCGGCAACGTCGCCGAGATGAAGACCGGTGAGGGCAAGACGCTGACCTGCGTGCTGCCCGCCTATCTCAACGCGCTGGGCGGGGGCGGCGTCCACGTCGTCACGGTCAACGACTATCTCGCCAAACGCGACAGCGAGTGGATGGGTCGCGTGCACCGGTTCCTGGGACTGGACGTCGGCGTCATCCTGGCGCAGATGACGCCCGATCAGCGCCGGGTCGCGTACGCCGCCGACATCACCTACGGCACCAACAACGAATTCGGCTTCGACTACCTGCGCGACAACATGGCGCACTCGGTCGAGGACATGGTGCAGCGCGGCCACAACTTCGCCGTCGTCGACGAGGTCGACTCCATCCTGATCGACGAGGCCAGAACCCCGCTGATCATCTCCGGTCCAGCCGACGGCGCCTCGAACTGGTACCTCGAGTTCGCGCGGATCGCGCCGCTGATGGAGAAGGACGTCCACTACGAGGTGGACCTGCGCAAGCGCACCATCGGCGTGCTCGAGATCGGCGTGGAGTTCGTCGAGGACCAACTCGGCATCGAGAACCTCTACGAGGCCGCCAACTCGCCGCTGGTGAGCTACCTCAACAACGCCATCAAGGCCAAGGAGCTGTTCCAGCGCGACAAGGACTACATCGTCCGCGACGGCGAGGTGCTGATCGTCGACGAGTTCACCGGCCGCGTGTTGCTGGGCCGGCGCTACAACGAGGGCATGCACCAGGCCATCGAGGCCAAGGAGCACGTCGAGATCAAGGCCGAGAACCAGACGCTGGCCACCATCACGCTGCAGAACTACTTCCGCCTCTACGACAAGCTCTCGGGTATGACCGGTACCGCCCAGACCGAGGCCGCCGAGTTGCACGAGATCTACGGGCTGGGCGTCGTGCCCATCCCGACCAACCGGCCGATGGTCCGCAGCGATCAGTCCGACCTGATCTACAAGACCGAAGAGGCCAAGTACATCGCCGTCGTCGACGACGTGGTCGAGCGGTACGAGAAGGGCCAGCCGGTCCTCATCGGCACCACCAGCGTGGAGCGCTCGGAGTACCTGTCCAAGCAGTTCACGAAGCGCCGCGTGCCGCACAACGTGTTGAACGCGAAGTTCCACGAGCAGGAGGCCGGCATCATCGCCGAGGCTGGGCGGCGCGGTGCGATCACGGTCGCCACCAACATGGCGGGCCGCGGTACCGACATCGTGCTCGGCGGCAACGTCGACTTCCTCGCCGACAAGCGGCTGCGCGACAACGGCCTCGACCCCGTCGAGACGCCCGAGGACTACGAAGCCGCCTGGGACCAGGTGCTCCCGAAGATCAAGGCCGAGGTCGAGGAGGAGGCCGATCAGGTGCGCGAGGCCGGCGGCCTGTACGTGCTGGGCACCGAGCGGCACGAATCGCGACGCATCGACAACCAGCTGCGCGGTCGTTCCGGCCGCCAGGGCGACCCCGGCGAGTCGCGGTTCTACCTGTCGCTCGGTGACGAGCTGATGCGACGCTTCAACGGCGAGACGTTGGAGTCGCTGCTCAACCGGCTGAACCTGCCCGACGACGTGCCGATCGAGGCCAAGATGGTCAGCCGCGCGATCAAGAGCGCGCAGACGCAGGTGGAGCAGCAGAACTTCGAGGTCCGCAAGAACGTCCTCAAGTACGACGAGGTGATGAACCAGCAGCGCAAGGTCATCTACGCCGAGCGCCGTCGCATCTTGGAGGGTGAGGACGTCCAGGACCAGGCCCACAAGATGCTGATCGACGTCGTCACCGCCTACGTCGACGGCGCCACCGCGGAGGGCTACTCCGAGGACTGGGATCTCGAGGCGTTGTGGACCGCGCTGAAGATGCTCTATCCCGTCGGCATCGACCATCACGACCTGATCGACGGCGACGCCGTCGGCGAGCCCGGCGAGCTGACCCGTGAGGAACTGCTCGAGGCGCTCATCGCGGATGCCGAGCGTGCGTACGCGGTGCGGGAGGCGGAGCTGACCGAGATCGGCGGCGAGAACGCGATGCGTCAACTCGAGCGCAGCGTCCTGCTGACCACCGTGGACCGCAAGTGGCGTGAACACCTCTACGAGATGGACTACCTCAAGGAGGGCATCGGGCTGCGGGCGATGGCGCAGCGCGACCCGTTGGTCGAGTACCAGCGCGAGGGTTACGACATGTTCATGGGCATGCTCGACGGCCTGAAGGAAGAGTCGGTGGGGTTGTTGTTCAACGCCCAGGTCCAGGCGGCAGCCGCGCCTACGGTCGCCCCCGTCGCGGCCCCGCCGAACCTCGCGCAGTTCGCTGCCGACGCGGCGGCAAAGGCGCAGGAGGCCAGCTCCGGCGCCGTGGCCACCGAGGAACGTCCGAAGCAGCCGCCGCCCGCCTTGCGGGTCAAGGGCATCGAGGACGGCGACGCGCCGCCGCTGACCTACACCGGGCCGTCCGAGGACGGCTCCGCACAGGTGCAGCGTCAAGGCGGCAGGCATGCTGCCCCGACGAACGGCGGCGGTTCGCGCCGAGAGCGCCGCGAGGCCGCGCGCAAGCAGGGCCGCGACGCGCCCAAGACCAGACGGGGCTAGGCAGCCGGTTCGTCAACCGATCTGCAACGCGGTGACGAGCCAGCGTCCTCCGACGATCTCGATCCGGGCGGCGATGGCCCGCACCCTGGGTCCTCGCGTGTAGGTGGCGAAGACCTCGGCAGCGGTTGCTTCGCCGTCGGCGGCGACCGCGGTGCGCATCCGCACCCGGCGCAACACCGCGCCCTCGGCGGACTTGGTTCGCGTCATCGCCACGACCGCGTCGATCAGCGTCGGCGCCAGCAGCGGTCGCAGTTGGGCGACGGGCCTGCGCCGGTCGACCACTTCGAGGATCCGCCGCAGTGCGGTGTCGGTGAAGAGGGCCGCGGCGCGCGGTGGCGGCGACTCGTGGGCCGGGGGCGCGGGGACGGGCCGCAGCCGCCGCGGGGTGTGCCTGTGTAGCGCTGCGTGACGCGGCGGTGGGCACGCGGCGGTGGCCGTACCGACCAGTGGGGGTTCGTAGTCGATGACCGGCGACGTGAAGGACATAGCCGGGGCGAGCGAAGCGACGGGGGATGTACTCGGGGCGGGTAGACGTGATGCGGTCACGGTGGGTCTCCAGCAGTCGGGGTGAACACCAAGGCATCTGCTGGAGAGTCGCAGATGACTCATGATCCCACGGCGCACGGACACCCTCGTGCACCCGTGATGCAGGATCCCGGTTTCGCCGGTTACCGTGACGGGGTTCAGACGTCGAGCGAGGGGGAGGACCGCGCCGTCATGGTGACGAGGTTGTCGGCGTCCGATGCGGCCTTCTACAGGCTGGAGAATTCCGCGACCCCGATGTACGTGGGTTCGCTGTCGATCCTGCGCAAGCCGCGCAGCGGGCTGAGCTACGAGACCCTGCTGGCCACCGTCGAGCAACGGCTTCCGCAGATTCCGCGCTACCGCCAGAAGGTGCGCGAGGTGGCGCTGGGCCTGGCGCGGCCGGTGTGGGTCGACGATCCCGAATTCGACATCACCTATCACATTCGGCGTTCGGCGTTGCCGTCGCCGGGCAGCGACGCTCAGTTGCACGATCTCGTCGCGCGGCTCGGGTCGCGGCAGCTCGACAAGTCGCGGCCGCTGTGGGAGATGTACCTGGTCGAGGGGCTGGCGAAGAACCGCATCGCCCTCTACACGAAGTCGCATCAGGCACTGGTCAATGGCATGACGGCGCTGGAGATCGGCCACGTCATCGCCGACCGGACCCAGAAGCCGCCGGAGTTCGGGGAGGACATCTGGATTCCCGCGCGGGAGCCCAGCGACGCGCGGCTGACGGTCGGCGCCGTCGGTGAATGGATCACCCGGCCGACCACGCAACTCGCCGCCGTCCGGTCCGCGGTCGCGGACGTGGTCACCAACAGCGGGCAGCTCGCCGAAGTGGGGCGCCGGTTCGCCGACGTCGCCCGCACGGTCGCGCGCGGCACCGCACCCAGCAGCCCACTGAACACCACCGTGTCGCGAAACCGCCGGTTCGCCGTCGCGAGCCACCGGCTGGAGGACTACCGCCAACTGCGTGCCCGCTACGACTGCGACGTCAACGACATCGTGCTCGCCGTCGTGGCAGGCGCGCTGCGGTACTGGCTGATGTCACGCGGCGAACCTGTGACGTCGGCCTCGACGGTGCGGGCGATGGCGCCCATGTCGGTGTACCCCGACGGCGAGCTGGACGGTGTCGGGCCGGGCCAGGCGATCAGCGAGGTGTCGCCATTCCTGGTCGACCTGCCGGTCGGTGAGGGCAACGCGGTGGTGCGGCTGTCGCAGATCTCGCACGCCACCGAATCGCATCCGACCGCCGCCAGCCTGGTCGACGCCAGAACCATCGTCACGCTGTCGGGGTTCGGTCCGCCCACCTTGCACGCCATGGGGATTCGCGTTGCGACGAGTTTCTCGGCGCGACAGTTCAACCTGTTGATCACCAATGTGCCTGGCGCGCAGAAGCAGATGTACCTCGCGGGCACCAAGCTGCTGGAGACGTACGCGGTTCCGCCGCTGCTTCACGACCAGGTGATGGCGATCGGCGTGACGTCCTACAACGGCGAGCTGTACTTCGGCATCAACGCCGATCGCGACGCGATGAGCGACGTCGACGTGCTGCCCGTTCTGTTGCGCGAGTCGCTCGACGAATTGCTCGAGGCGGCACGTTGATCGGTGATCGGGAGTAGTGCCGCTACAGTCGCCTGGTGCGCGTCTACATCCCGGCGACCGTGGCCATGTTGCAGCAGCTTGTCGCCGACGGGTCGATGCACGCGCGCAGCGGCACCGCATTCGCCGTGACTCCGACGCTGCGGGAGTCCTATGCCGAGGGCGACGACGACGAACTCGCCGAGGTGGCGTTGCGCGAGGCAGCGTTGGCGTCGTTGCGGCTGCTGGCGGCCGAGGGCACTGCACCTGGCTTGCCGCCGAGGCGGGCGGTCCTCGTCGCCGAGGTGGACGGCGTCACCGCCCGGCCGGATCTCGACGACGCGGTAGTGCGCCTGGCCGGTCCCGTCGGCATCGCCGACGTGGTCGCGGCGTACCTCGACAATGCCGCGGCCGAGCCGGCCGTGTTGGCCGCCATCGAAGCCGTCGACGCCGCTGATCTAGGGGACGAGGACTCCGAGTTCATCGTCGGCGACGCCCAGGACCACGATCTCGCCTGGTACGCCAGCCAGGAGCTGCCGTTTCTGCTCGAGCTGCTCTGAGGCCGAGGTGACGGCAGGGGAGGCGCGCGCGACCGAATTCCGCAACGTCCGCATCTTCGACGGTCACGCCGACCGGTTGTCGGCGCCGTCCAACGTGTCGGTGAGGGGCAACCGCATCGCCCGGATTTCGACCGATCCGCTGCCGACGGAGCCCGGTGAGGCCGCCACGGTCATCGACGGTGGTGGTCGCACGCTGATGCCGGGCCTGATCGACAACCATTGGCACACGATGTTCGTGCGGCCCTCACCGACGACGGTGATGTCGGCCGACCCGGGTTACGTCAACCTGCTCGCGGGCGCCGAAGCCCATGACACGCTGCTGCGGGGTTTCACCACGGTGCGTGATCTTGGTGGTCCCAGTTTCGGGCTCAAGCGGGCCATCGACGAAGGCGTGATCGACGGTCCGCGGATCTTTCCGTCCGGCGCGATGATCACCGTGACCAGCGGTCACGGCGACTTCCGTACGCCCGCCGACCTTCCGCGCAGCCCCGGCGGACCGCCGTCGCGCCAGGAGGAATTGGGTGCCACGATGGTCGCCGACGGACCCGACGAGGTTCGGATGCGCACCCGCGAGCAGCTCTTCCTCGGTGCATCTCAGATCAAGCTGACGGCCGGCGGCGGCGTCTCGTCACCGCACAGTCCGCTCGACGTGATCACCTTCACCGAAGCCGAGTTGCGCGCCGCCACCGAGGCAGCCAGGCAACTGGGGCACCTACGTCACCGTGCACGCCTACACGCCTGCCACCATCGCCCAGGCGGTTCGGGCTGGCGTGCGCTGCATCGAACACGGGCACCTCATGGATGACGCCACGGCGAAACTGTTGGCCGACAACGACATCTGGCTCAGTACTCAGCCGCTGCCCGAGGAAATCATCGGGGCCTTTCCCGCCGGGATCCGAGGAAGCTGCCAAAGCCCGGGAAGTGATCGCCGGCGTCGGAAACGTGTACCGGCTGGCGCACAAGTACGGCATCAAGACGGCATTCGGGACCGACATTCTGTTCTCGCCGCAGCTGGCTCCCCGGCAGGGTGCGCTACTCGCCCAGCTGGACAGATGGTTCACGCCTGCGGAAGCGCTGAGGATGGCCACCGGCACCAACGCCGAACTGCTTGCGATGTCGGGTAAGCGCAGCCCGTATTCCGGCGAGCTGGGCGTGGTGGCCGAGGGCGCGCTGGCTGACCTGCTGCTGGTGGATGGTGATCCGCTGCGCAACCTGCAGCTGGTCGCGGACCCGGGTCGCAACTTCAACGTCATCATGAAGGACGGCCGGGTGTTCAAGAACACGCTGGCGCACTGAATCGTTCTTCGGCTCGTTGTTCGGCAGGCCTAGATACGACACCGTAAGTTACGGTACCGTAGGTTAAATCCATCGGGCCCCAGACTCCGGCCTCGGAGTTACGCGATTATGTGAGCAGGAGCCTTCATGGCCAAGAACGAGATCAAGATTTCCGCCAACGTGGTCGACACCGTGCGGCCCGCCATCGCGGGCGCGGATCGGCATCCCGCCTTGCACGCGCTGCGGTCCATCGCGGAACGCATCACCACGCCACTGCTGCCCGACGACTACCTGAAGCTGGCCAATCCGTTGTGGTCGGCGCGCGAGTTGCGCGGCCGCGTCCTCGAGGTGCGCCGCGAGACCGAAGATTCGGCAACGCTGGTGATCAAGCCGGGGTGGGGCTTCTCCTTCGACTACGAACCCGGTCAATACGTCGGCATCGGCGTATTGATGGACGGCCGTTGGCGGTGGCGGTCCTACTCGCTGACGTCGAGCCCGGTCGCCGGATCCACCTCCGGGTCGACGACGGGTCGCGCTTCGCGAACCATCACCATCACGGTCAAGGCGATGCCGGAAGGCTTTCTGTCCAGCCATCTGGTCGGCGGATTGTCGCCGGGCACCGTGGTCCGCCTGGCCGCCCCGCAGGGCAACTTCGTCATGCCGGATCCGTCGCCGGCGTCCGTGCTGTTCCTCACGGCAGGATCGGGCATCACGCCCGTCATGTCGATGCTGCGCACCTTGGCCCGTCGGGACCAGATCGGCGACGTCGTCCACGTTCATTCCGCGCCAACGGAATCCGACGTGATGTTCGCCGCGGAGCTAGCGCAGTTGGCTGACGCGCACGACGGATATCAGCTCCGGCTGCGCACCACCCGTACCGAGGGCCGCCTCGATCTGTCTCGGCTTTCCGACGAAGTGCCCGACTGGGAGCTGCGCCAGACCTGGGCGTGCGGACCCGAGGGCATGCTGAACGAGGCCGAGAAGACATGGTCGGCGGCAGGCCTGAAGGATCGCCTGCATCTGGAGAGGTTCGCCGTGTCACGCGCGGCAGCCCACGGCCAGGGTGGGACGGTCCAGTTCGCCCGCAGCGGAAAGACCATCACGGTGGACGCCGCAACGCCGCTCATGGATGCGGGCGAGACCGCCGGCGTCCGGATGCCGTTCGGCTGTCGGATGGGCATCTGCCAATCGTGCGTCGTGGAGTTGGTCGACGGCCACGTCCGCGATTTGCGCAGCGGCGTCGAGCACGAACCGGGTAACCGGATACAGACATGCATTTCCGCAGCGTCCGGCGATTGTGTCCTGGACGTTTAAGCTTTACTGGCTGGTAACCTACGGAGTCGTAGGTTACGGTAGCGTAGGTATTGAAAGGAGGCTAGAAGATGGCAATCACTGACGTACCGGCATTCACGCATTTGACGGAAGCCGACATCGAGAGTCTGGCTGTTGAGCTGGATGCGATCCGCCAGGACATCGAAGACTCCCGGGGCGAACGTGACTCGCGCTACATCCGTCGCACGATCGCCGCGCAGCGGGCCCTCGAAGTGGCCGGCCGGTTGATGCTGGCCGCGAGCTCGCGCCGATCGGCGTGGTGGGCGGGCACCGTGACATTGGGTGTCTCCAAGATCATCGAGAACATGGAGATCGGCCACAACGTCATGCATGGCCAGTGGGACTGGATGAACGATCCCGAGATTCACTCCTCCACGTGGGAGTGGGACATGAGCGGGGCGTCCAAGCACTGGCGATTCACCCACAACTTCATGCATCACAAGTACACCAACATCCTCGGCATGGACGACGACGTCGGCTACGGCGTCATCCGGGTCACCCGCGATGCGAAGTGGAAGCCGTTCAACCTCTACGGCAACCTGCTGTTCAACACCCTGCTGGCCATCGGCTTCGAGTGGGGCGTCGGACTGCAGCATCTCGAACTCGGCAAGATCTCCAAGGGCCGCGACGACCGCAAGGCGACCATGGTTCGCGTGCGGGAGTTCGGCGTGAAAGCGGGCCGGCAGGTGGCCAAGGACTACGTCGCATGGCCCGCGCTGACGTCGCTGTCGCCCGGCGCGACC
The DNA here is from genome assembly GCA_963849055.1 of uncultured Actinomycetota bacterium. GTDB lineage: Bacteria > Actinomycetota > Actinomycetes > Mycobacteriales > Mycobacteriaceae > Mycobacterium. Next base: position 700,225 of record CAWKFI010000002.1, on the reverse strand, counting down.
TTCAAGTCCACGCTGAAGGCCAACGCGGTGGCCAACGTCATCCGCAACGTATGGGCGAACGCCGTGATCTTCTGCGGCCACTTCCCCGACGGCGCAGAGAAGTTCACCAAGACCGACATGGTCGGCGAGAGCAAGGGTGAGTGGTACCTGCGGCAGATGCTTGGCAGTGCCAACTTCAACGCCGGCCCGGCGCTGCGGTTCATGAGCGGCAACCTGTCCCATCAGATCGAACACCACCTCTTCCCCGATCTGCCGAGTAATCGCTACGAGGAGATCGCGGTGCGGGTGCGCCAGGTGTGCGACAAGTACGACCTGCCCTACACCACGGGCAACTTCGCGGTCCAGTACGGCAAGACGTGGCGCACCATCGCCAAGCTGTCGTTGCCGGACAAGTTCCTGAAGGACACCCGCGACGACGCGCCGGAGACCCGCAGCGAGCGGATGTTCGACGCGCTGGAGCCGGGCTTCGCCGTCACCGATCCGGTCACCGGTCGCCGCCGCGGCCTGAACACCGCGATCTCGACGGTGCGGGCATGGCGGCAAGACAAGCGCGCCACCAAGCGTGCGCGTCGCACCGACGAGGCAGCTGCCTAGCCTCCGCTTCTCAGCTCGACACTGCGGGGAGATCGTGATTCGTCCAAGAATCGCGATCTCCCCGCAGTTTCGCGTCGGGGGGTGAACCGGATCAGTCGGGAATCAGGTCGAACGTGTCGGGATTGGGGCCGATCCGACCTGCCTCACCCCGGTCCAGTGCGCTGATCGCCTGGACGTCGGCGTCGCTGAGCTCGAAGTCGAACACCGCGAAATTCTCTGCGATGCGTTGCGGCGAAACGGATTTGGGAAAGACGACGTCGCCGCGCTGAACGTGCCAGCGCAGCACCACCTGAGCGGGCGTCTTGCCCGTTGCCTCGGCGATGCGCGTCACCACCGGATCGGCGAGCACGTTGCCGCGGGCGATCGGCGACCACGCCTCGGTGACGATGCCGTGCTGCCTGCCGTAATCCCGGACCGCCGCGTTGGTGAAGTACGGGTGCGCCTCGATCTGGTTGACCGCAGGCACGGTCTCGGTGGCGGCGGCCAACCGCTGTAGATGAGGCACCTGGAAGTTCGAGACGCCGATGCTGTGTGCTCGCCCGTCGCGCGCAAACTCCTCGAGCGTCTGCCACGTGGAGATGAAGTCGCCGTCGTAGAGGGTCGGCAACGGCCAGTGGATCAAATACAGGTCGACGTAGTCCGTGCCCAGCGCGGCGAGGGTATTCGCGAAAGCCCTTCGTGCATCGTCTGGTTCGTGAAATCCGTTGTTCAGCTTGCTGGTGAGGAACACGTCGCTGCGGTCGACGCCCGCCGCGCGGATGCCCTCGCCGACACCATGCTCGTTGTGGTACATCGCGGCGGTGTCGATGTGGCGATAGCCGATGTCGAGCGCGGTGCGCACCGCGTCGGCGGTTTCGTCGGGTGCCACCTTGTACACGCCGAAGCCGAGCTGCGGGATGCGGCCGCCGTCGTTCAGTTCAATCGTGGGTATCGGAGTCACGCCTACATTCTGGCCGATGCGCGGTCTTCGTCGTCGACGGGCTTCCTGGCGATCAGGAAGGCCTGCGGTGTCGACTCCATGCCGTCGTCGTTTGATTCGCGCACTGTCCGCGCATACGTCGGCAGGCCGGCTGCCGCCAGTTCGGATGCCACCGCAGCGGGCCTCCTGCGGTGAAACAACAGGTCGACGGCCGCGCCGAACGCGTCGGTCACGTGGCGCGGTTGGTCACCGACCTGAAAGGCGAGCAGCACGTAGCCACCGGGACAGAGGACACGACGGAACTCCGAGAAGGCCTGCGGCAGATGCGAATCGGGCACGTGAATGGTCGAATACCAGGCGCAGACGCCCCCGAAACGGTTGTCGGGCAGGTCGAGATCCGTCATCGAGCCGACGGCGAACTCGACGTCGGGAAGGCCCAGGCGGGCGCGTTCGATCATGTTGGGGGACAGGTCGATACCGATGGGTTCGACGCCGTGGTCGCGAAGCATCCCGGTGGCGACGCCCGTCCCGCAGCCGACGTCGGCGACGGCGGTATTGCCCGTCGCGCGCACCAGGCTTGCGAAGGCGGCGAACAATCCCAGTTCGACCGGCTTCCCGTCCAGGTGCTGCCCAAAATGTGTCACATACGCTTCCGCCATTGCGTCATAGCCATCGCGGGTGCGCTGCAGAAACTCCATCAACCTTCCTTCAAAGCCGCCAACAATCGCCTCGCCGCGCCCACCCGATCGGCCGCAGGACCGGTCAACGTGTCCAACGCACATTCCGGATCCGCCGGCGGACCGAGGTGGCCACACCCGCGCGGGCAGTCGTCGATGGCTTCGGCGAGATCGGAGAAGGCCAGCAGTACGTCGTCCGGGGCGATGTGGGCCAGGCCGAAGGACCGCACGCCAGGAGTGTCGATCACCCAACCCGATTGCGGCAGAGGCAGTGCCACCGACTGAGACGACGTGTGCTTGCCCTTGCCGACGCCCGACACCTCACCGGTGGCCCGGTGCTGCAGCGGGAGGATGCGGTTCACCAGCGTCGACTTCCCGACCCCGGAGTGGCCCAGCAGCACCGTCGACTTTCCGGTGAGCAGGTCGGTGACGGGTTCCAACGGGGCGTCTCGCCCGGTGGTCACCACGATCAGGTCGAGCCCGGCGAACTGGGCCGCAAACGGCTCTGGTGCTGCCAGGTCCGTCTTCGTGAGGCACAGGATCGGCGTCAGGCCACCGGCGTACGCGGCGATCAGGGACCGCTCGACGAACCCGGTCCGCGGCGGGGGATCGACCAGCGCGACGACGATCAGCAACTGGTCGGCGTTGGCGACGACCACGCGTTCGGTCGGGTCGGTATCATCTGCGGTGCGGCGCAACAGGGTTCGGCGCTCACCGCGCCGGATGATGCGGGCCAGGGCGTCGGGCTTGCCGGAGATGTCTCCGACGACTCCGACGTCGTCTCCGACCACGATCGGGGTCCGGCCGAGCTCCCGCGCGCGCATCGCGGTGACGACGCGGTCGGGGTCGCCGCCGAGTGCGCATCCCCACCGGCCCCGGTCGACGGTGACGACCATGGCCTCCTGGGCGTCGGAGTGTCCGGGTCGGGTCTTCGTCCGCGGCCGCGAGCCCCGGCCGGCGCGCACCCGGACGTCGGACTCGTCGTAGTCGGTGGACTTCAAGGGATTTGGGGTACCTGCCCGGTCAGCATGTCGGCCCACATCCGCGGAAAGTCGGGCAGGGTCTTGGCGGTGGTGCCGACGTCGTCGACGGCCACGCCGACCGCCCGCAACCCGACGATGGCGCCCGCCGTCGCCATCCGGTGGTCCGCATACGAACGCCAGACGTTGCCGTGCAGCGGCCGCGCGGTGATCACCAGGCCGTCCGCCGATTCCTCGCATTGGCCGCCGACGCCGTTGATCTCCGCCGTGAGCGCAGCCAGGCGGTCGGTCTCGTGGCCGCGCAAGTGGGCGATGCCGCCCAGACGCGACACAGAACCGGGCTCGGCGAGCGCGGCGATCGCCGCGAACGACGGCGCCAGCTCGCCGACGTCGTGCAGGTCGACGTCGAAGCCGCCGAAGGCCTGCGGTCCGGTGACCTCGAGGTACGAATCCTCCTGCCGGACAACGGCTCCGATCTCCTCGAGGAGTTCGATGATGGTGCCTGCGGGTTGAACGCTGACGCGGGGCCAACCCGGAATTTGCACGACGCCGCCGGTGACGATCGCTGCGGCCAGGAACGGTACGGCGTTGGACAGGTCGGGCTCGATGGCCCAGTGTCGCGCCGCGACCGCGCCAGGGGCGACGCGCCACCGGTTGTCCTGGGTGTCGTCGACGTCGACCCCGGCCTCGCGCAGCATGGACACCGTCATCGCGACGTGGGGCGCCGACGGTACGGACTCGCCGGTGTGGACCACCTTCAGCCCATCGGTGAACGTGGCGCCCGACAGCAGCAATCCGGACACGAATTGCGATGACGCCGAGGCGTCGATCTCGACCGTGCCGCCTGCCACGGATCCGCTGCCGTGCACCCGGAACGGCAGCCCGTCGCCGTCCAGCGCCACACCGAGCGCACGCAGAGCACCGAGTAGGGGAGCGATCGGCCGGGACCGGGCCTGCTCGTCGCCGTCGAAGGTGACCACTTCGGTGCCCAGCGCGGCCACCGGCGGGAGGAAGCGCAGCACCGTGCCCGCCAGTCCGCAGTCGATCGTGGCGCCAGGCGCGGGGGCGATCGCACCGCTGATGGACAGTTCGGTGCCTGCGACGTCGAGCGCTACGCCCAGCGCCTGTAGTGCGCCGATCATGAGGTCGGTGTCGCGGCTGCGGAGTGCGCCACTAACCGTCGACGTGCCCTGTGGCGCCGCCAGGGCCGCCAGCACCAACGCCCGGTTGGTCTGGGACTTGGATCCGGGCACGGTGACCGTCGCACGCACGGGTTCCGCAGCGACGGGGGCTGGCCAGGTGTTCAGGGATTCCATCGCACTACATCCTGCCACCAGCGACCGGCGAGATTGCCCACACGCAGGTGTTTTCGGGTTGCGTCACGTGCGACGTGCCTCACCAGTCACCGGCGAACGACTCCCGCAGCTGCGCGATGCGTTCCTCGTTTCGACGGTAGAAGGTCCACTGCTTGATCCTGACGCTGGTGAGCAGACCCGACTGCACCAGGATCCGCAGGTGCTCGCTGGCGGTCGGCGCGCCGACACCGAGTTTCGCCGCGATCAGCGCGCTGCACACGCCGTCGTCCACGAGGTCCCCGTCCACTTGTGCGGGGAAGTGCGCCGCCGGGTCGCGCAGCCACTGCAGAATCCGCAGCCGTCGTTCGTTGGCCAGCGCCTTGAGTACCTCTACGGGAAGCACTTCGACAGTTTGCCAAAAGACGAATTACACTGCAAGACGTGCTCACTCGCTCGGACATCGACGCCACGTATCGCGCGATCGCTGGTTACCTCCGGCGCACACCGGTCATCGACATCGGTGCAGGCGCGTTCACCCGTACCGGCACGGGCAGCACGGTGCTGAAGCTCGAGCAGCTGCAGTGCTCGGGGTCGTTCAAGGCGCGGGGCGCCTTCGCCAACCTCGTGCTGCGCGAGGTCGGGCCGGCAGGCGTGGTCGCCGCGTCGGGTGGAAACCACGGTGTCGCCGTCGCGTACGCGGCGCACCGGCTGGGCATCACCGCGTCGATCTTCGTGCCGTCGATCTCCGCAGCGGCGAAGGTCGAACGGATTCGGCAGCTCGGCGCCAACCTGGTGGTCGGTGGTGACCGCTACGCCGATGCGCTCCTCGCGAGCGCCGAGCACGCCGCCCGGACCGGTGCGCTGCCGGTGCACGCGTTCGATCAGACCGAAACCCTGCTTGGGCAAGCGAGCCTCGGCCTCGAGCTCGCCGAGCAGGCGCCCGAACTGGACACCGTGCTGGTGCCCGTGGGCGGCGGCGGGCTGATCGGCGGCGTCGCGGCGTTTTACGCAGGCAGTGTGCGCGTCGTCGGGGTGGAGCCGGAGGGCGCGCCAACGCTGAGCATGGCCAGGGCGGCGGGCCGGCCGGTGGATGCGCCCACTGAGGGCATCGCGGCCGACGCACTGGCGCCGAAGCGGGTCGGTGAGTTGGTCTTCCCGATCACCGAGAAGTACGTCAGCCAGGTGGTGCTCGTCTCCGACGACGCGATCGCCGAAGGCCAGCGGCAGCTATGGCAGACACTGCGGGTGCTGGCCGAACCCGCGGCAGCGGTCGGCGTGGCCGCGCTGCTCTCGGGCGCCTATCGACCCGAGCCGGACGAGCGGGTTGGCATCGTCATCACCGGCGCGAACACCTCACCGAGCCAGGCCGACGTCGCGGGCTAACCGTCGGTGCCGTCTGCCACCATGGATGCATGTGTGGGCGATTCGCGGTGACCACCGACCCGGCGCTGCTCGCGGAGAAGATCAAGGCGATCGACGAGGCGACGAACGCGGCGAAGGATCCTCCCTCCACGAACTACAACGTCGCGCCGACCACCACCATCAGCACCGTGGTGAAGCGCCACGCCGAGCCCGATGACGAGTCGACGCGCCGCGTGCGGCTGATGCGCTGGGGCCTGATCCCGCCATGGGTCAAGAGCGGCGAGGACGGCGCGCCGGACACCAAGGGCCCGCTGCTGATCAACGCGCGCGCCGAGAAGGTGACCACGTCACCGGCGTTCCGTACCTCCGCCAAGGGCAAGCGGTGTCTGGTCCCCATGGACGGCTGGTACGAGTGGCGGCCCGGCGGTGACGTGGCAGGCAAGAAGGCGCCGAAGACGCCGTTCTACATGTACGGCACCGATGGTGAGCCGTTGTTCATGGCCGGCTTGTGGACCACGTGGCGGCCCAAGAATGCGTCGAAGGACAGCCCACCCCTGATGAGTTGCACGATCATCACCACGGATGCGGCGGGTCCGTTGGGCGAGATCCACGACCGGATGCCGCTGACCATCAGTGAACGCGACTGGGACCGCTGGCTGGATCCGGACGCGCCGGTCGACGAGGGCCTGCTGCGCGGCCACGGTGACCTCGACCGGATCGCCATCCGTCAGGTGTCGCGGCTGGTGAACAGCGTCCGCAACAACGGCCCCGAGCTCATCGAGCCCGCAGAACCGGAACCCGAGCAGGCGACGCTGCTCTAGCGATCACCGCCGCCGGGCGGTCACCACCACGTACGGGGTTTCGAACGACACGACACCGTCGCTCGTCACGTGCGTTCGCAGCGTGGCCTCGAACGCTGCCCGTAGCTGGTCGCTGCGTGCGGCGTCGAGGTTGTTCAGCAGGGCGACGTGCATCGGTGACTCGCGAGTCATGAATTGCAGAGCGGCGTCCATCGACTCGAATTGCCATGTGAGCGAGGCATCGTCGATCTCGATGTCGTCGAAGTCGGTCGCCAATCGCGTGGCGATCACGTCGGGATCGCTCCATTGGTCGGGCGTGTAGTCCGGCTCGGGGCTAGCACCGAGAACCGCGACGATCGGGCTCATGAACGGATTGTTGGCATCGCGCACCCACGAGGAGAACCCGAGGACGCCGCCCGTCGCGAGTAGGCGGCCGAACTCGGCGGCCTGGGCGGTGGGTTCGACGAAGATGATCCCCATGTTCGACACCACCGCGTCGAACGAGTGCGCGGGCAGTCCGGTGTCGGCGGCGTCGCCGGTGAGCCAGTTGATGGATCGGCCTGCGCTCGCAGCCTTTTGCGTGCCGATAGCGATCAGGTCCGGAGTGATGTCGAGGGCCGTCACCCGCGCGCCGAGGCCCGCCGCCGCGAGGGCGGCATTCCCGGTGCCACAGGCGAGATCGGCCAACGTGGCGTCACCGAGGGGTCGGCGCCGATTCACGGCGGCGACGACTTCGGTGGCGATGGGTGCGATGCGCTCGGCGACCGACTCGTAGCGACCGGACGACCAGACGGCGGGAGACGACACGGTGTCAGGACCCCTCGTAGCCCGGCGGATTCGGGGTGTCGACCCAGAGATCGACGCCCAGTTCCGAACCCGGCACGCAGTCGTAGACCGACAGGTCGGTGACGCCGGAATCCAACAGCACGTCCTCGCACAGCAGGCTCTGACCGGTGTAGCTCGCGGCGGGCCGGTTGAGAATCGCGTACGCCGCGTCGGCGTAGACGGAGGGTTTGCGTGCCCGGGCCATCGCCTCGTCGCCGCCCAGCAGATTCTGCACTGCGGCCGTGGCGACCAGCGTGCGTGGCCACAACGTGTTGGAGGCGATGCCGGCCTCACGCATCTCCTCGGCGATTCCCAACGCGCACAACGTCATCCCGAACTTCGCCATCATGTAGGCGGTCGGCTTGAGCCATTCGGATTCCAGCCGGATGGGCGGCGACAGCGTCAGGATGTGCGGATTGTCGCGACCCTTCATGTGCGGAATGCACGCCTGCGACACCGTGTAGGTACCGCGCACCTGGATGCCGTTCATCAGATCGAACCGCTTCAGCGGCACGTCCTCGATCGAGCCCAGGTTGATCGCCGAGGCGTTGTTCACGCAGATGTCGATGCCACCGAACTGCTCGACGGCCTTGGCGACGGCCGACGTCACCGAGTCGCCGTCGCGGATGTCACCGACGATGGGCAGCGCCTGCCCGCCGGCCTCCTCGATCTCCTTGGCGGCCGTGTAGACGGTGCCTTCGAGCTTGGGGTGCGGCTCGGCGGTCTTGGCGACCAGCGCGATGTTGGCGCCGTCGGCGGCGGCCTTCTTGGCGATGGCCAGCCCGATACCGCGGCTGGCACCGGAGATGAACATGGTCTTCCCGGAGAGCGACATGGCGTCACCCTACGACGCACGAATGTCGGCGATTACCGCTTCGGTGAGCCGTACGAGGTCGCCGGGTGCCAGCGCCACGTCCCAACCTCGCTTGCCCGCACTGCACAGCACTCGGTCCCACGCCATCGCGGAGGCGTCCACCACGGTCGGCAGGGGCCTGCGTTGTCCCAGTGGCGAGACGCCGCCCAGCACGTAGCCGGTGGACCGCTCCGCGGCGGCCCGTTCGGCCATGGCCGCCTTCGACACACCGAGCGCCGCGGCCGCGGCCTTGAGCGACAACTTGGATGGCACCGGGAGCACCGCCACCGCGAGGCCGCGTGGCACCGAAACCACCAGGGTCTTGAGGACCTGCTCGGGCTGCACTCCGGCGGTGGCCACGAGTTCGTTGGCGGCCTCCTCGCCGAAGGACTCGGCGCGCGGATCGTGGTGGAATCGCAGCACCTCGTGGGGTACTCCCGCGCTCACCAGCGCAGCGAGGGCGGGAGTCGCTGCGCTGGCCACCGGTCCACCCTAGTAACGGGAACAACCGCATAGCGCGATGCCGTTGTTGGAGGCAGTCAGCGCCGTCGGCCGAATTCCGTCGGACCCAACCTCTAGGATCAGAAAGGGGAACCTGTGCACACGGCTTGCCTGGAACGTCCGGTAGTCCTGCTGGACCCGTTCGAAGGGGCCGCTATGGAAGGGACGGTGTCGCCTCAGATGACAGACGTCGACGGGTCGATACCCGCCGCGCCCGAGGAGACGGACGCCGAGCTGACCTCACGGTTCGAGCGTGACGCGATTCCTCTACTGGACCAGCTCTACGGTGGTGCCCTGCGGATGACCCGCAATCCGGCAGACGCCGAAGATCTGCTGCAGGAAACCATGGTCAAGGCCTACGCGGGTTTCCGCTCGTTCCGCGAGGGCACCAACCTCAAGGCGTGGCTGTACCGGATTCTGACCAACACGTACATCAACAGCTACCGCAAGAAGCAACGTCAGCCCGCGGAGTACCCCACCGAGGAGATCACCGACTGGCAGCTCGCGGCGAACGCCGAGCATTCGTCCACCGGCTTGCGGTCGGCCGAGGTGGAGGCCATGGAGGCGCTGCCGGACACCGAGATCAAGGCGGCGCTGCAAGCGCTGCCCGAGGACTTCCGGATGGCCGTGTACTACGCCGATGTCGAAGGATTCCCGTACAAGGAGATCGCAGAGATCATGGATACCCCCATTGGGACGGTGATGTCCCGGCTGCACCGCGGCCGCAAACAGCTACGTGAACTGTTGGCCGACGTCGCGCGAGATCGCGGCTTCCTTCGAGGTCAGCAGCTCGACACGCCGGAAGGGGTGACGTCATGAGCGACGACTTCTCGCGCCCAGCGGATCACGACTTCCGGCCGCCGGTCGGGCCCGTCGACCCCGAGCATCCCGAATGTGCGGCGGTGATCGCCGAGGTATGGACACTCCTGGACGGCGAGTGCACCACCGAGACGCGCGACAAGCTGCGCCATCATCTCGAGGAATGCCCGTCGTGCCTACGCCAATATGGCGTGGAGGAGCGGGTGAAGCGACTGATCGCCACCAAGTGCAGCGGTGACAAGGCGCCGGATCGTCTCCGGCAGCGGCTGCGGATCGAGATCAGCCGCACCACCATCTACCGCGGTTAGCGCACTGACTTCGAGCCGGCGTTGGGCCGCTTGCCGTGGTTGGCCTTCGAGTGCTTGCGGTCACGCTTCTTGCGGCCACGCTTGGCCATGATGGTCCTCCGTCGAGTCAGTTGCTTGCACACAGTCTCTCATGACCCGGGTGTGCGGTTACAAATCCGATCCTGTGGTTCGATGTACGCGCAGCACTGCTTAGGTGTTCCACGGTCGTCCGAAACCCTGGCGACCTGAGAAAAGACGAGTGGAGTGAAGATGGCCGAGGACGTTCGCGCAGAGATCGTGGCCAGTGTGCTCGAGGTCGTGGTGAGCGAGGGCGATCAGATCGGCGAGGGCGACACTCTGGTTCTGCTGGAGTCGATGAAGATGGAGATTCCCGTACTGGCCGAAGTGGCCGGCACGGTGACCGAGGTGAAGGTCTCCGTCGGCGACGTCATTCAGGCGGGCGACCTCATCGCCGTCATCAGCTAAGGCGCCTGGCGCTCTGAAGGACACCCATGTCGACGCTCGGTGATCTACTCGCCGAGCACACCGTCCTACCTGGCAGCGCCGTCGATCACCTGCACGCGGTGGTTGGCGAGTGGCAGCTGCTGGCCGACTTGTCCTTCGCCGACTACCTGATGTGGGTACGCCGCGACGACGGCAATCTGGTGTGCGTCGCCCAGATCAGGCCCAATACCGCGCCCACCGTGGTACTTGCCGATGCCGTCGGCACCCTCAACACGGGCAGCGACATGCCGGTGGTGCTTGCTGCTTTCGAGTCTGGGCACATCGGGCGGGAAAGTGATGCGGGGCAGGGGAATTCGCACGGGGATTCGCATGACGGCGTCTGGCTGGACGTCGAGGCGGTCCCGGTCCGTCACGCCGACCAGGTGGTCGCCGTCCTCACCCATCAGACGGCGCTGGCCGACCGGCGCAAGGCCAGCCCGCTGGAGCGGGCGTATCTCGACTGTGCCCGCGATCTGTTGCACATGCTGTCGGAGGGCACCTTCCCCAACGTGGGGGATCTGGCGATGTCCCGCTCGAGTCCGCGGGTCGGCGACGGGTTCATCCGGCTGGATGGCGGGGGCGGAGTCGAGTACGCCAGCCCCAACGCAATCTCGGCCTATCACCGCATGGGCCTGGCCGCCGAGCTCGAGGGCCACAACCTCGTCACCGTGACGCGGCCCCTGATCACCGATCCGTTCGAGGCGCAGGAGCTGGCCAACCACGTGAGGGACTCGCTGGCCGGCGGCTCCAGCATGCGCATGGAGGTCGACGCGGGCGGCGCTGCCGTGCTGCTGCGGACGCTGCCGCTGGTGGCGAACGGAAAGGCCACCGGTGCGGCCGTGCTGATCCGCGACGTCACCGAGGTGAAGCGCCGCGATCGTGCCCTGCTGTCGAAGGACGCGACCATCCGTGAGATCCATCACCGGGTGAAGAACAACCTGCAGACGGTGGCGGCCCTGCTGCGGCTGCAGGCCCGCCGCACCAACAATCCGGAGGGGCGCGAGGCGCTGATCGAGTCGGTGCGACGGGTGTCGTCGATCGCGATGGTGCACGACGTGTTGTCGATGTCGGTGGACGAGGAGGTCAACCTCGACGAGGTCGTGGACCGGATCCTGCCGATCATGAACGACGTCGCGTCGGTGGACACCCCCATTCGCATCGTCCGGGAAGGCGCTCTGGGCATGCTCGACGCCGACCGGGCCACCGCGTTGGTCATGGTGGTCACGGAGTTGGTGCAGAACGCCATCGAGCACGCCTACGACGAGTCGACCCCGCAGGGGTGCGTGACGATTCGGTCCGAGCGCTCGGCGCGTTGGCTCGACGTCGTAGTGCACGACGACGGCCGCGGGCTTCCCGAGGGATTCAGCCTCGAGAAGTCGGACCGGTTGGGTTTGCAAATCGTGCGCACCTTGGTGGGCGCGGAATTGGACGGCTCACTGGGCATGCACCAAGCGCCCAACGGCGGCACCGAAGTGGTGCTGCGCGTGCCGATTGGTAGACGCACCCGACTGCGCGACAATGACCGTTCACAGTCGGTTCCCTTGGTCCACACAGACTTACGGCCCCGATTTTCATCGGGGCCGTAAGTACGCAGTTCGCGGGAGAGCTAGACGGTGGTACGCGCCTTGGTGCGCGCATTGCGGCGCTTGAGGGCGCGACGTTCGTCTTCGCTCATGCCGCCCCAGACGCCAGCGTCCTGGCCGGACTCAAGGGCCCAGCTCAGGCACTCGGTCGTCACCGGGCAGCGGTTGCAGACAAGCTTTGCGTCAGCGATCTGAGCGAGCGCCGGGCCGCTATTCCCCACCGGGAAGAACAGTTCCGGGTCCTCGTCACGACAGACCGCCTTGTGCCGCCAATCCATAGCTTCCAACTCCTTATCGTGTGCGCAGCAAGACGCACGAGCTTTTCTTCGGCTGTTAACGCGTGCATTCGGAATGTTTCTGCACTGTTGCATCCGATGCTTCCACAGGCTTAACAGATGTCAATAGAAGCGCGTTAACACGTGTGCAATGTCACTGGGGCGATGCGTTACCAGAACACTTACTCGTTTGTACTACACTAAACCCACTTGCGCCCTCAATTGAATCCTGTGAACGCATAACTCCAGGTCAAGAGGTTATTGCGGGCGGTGCAACGACGCCCAGAGCATCGGGTACCGCGGTGAACGTCATCGTTTCGCGCAGACCTACGTAATCTCCGTCGATCTGACAGGCCACGGGCGCTTCACTCGTCACCCGGACCCAGGCCAGGTCGTCCTCGCGGACCAGATGCTTGGCCTCGATCTGGGGCTTGCCGGACAGCATCCGGCGTACCAGCAGCAGATTCGCCCACACGTTCATGCTGGTGACCGCGAAGACACCAACCCCCGTCTCGAACGTCGTGGCGGGGTTGGTCCACACCGGCCGGGTGTTGGCATAGGTCCAGGGGCTGGAGTTGGACACGAACGCGAAGTGCACGCCGTCCACGGGCTCCTGGCCGGGCAGGTGCAGGGTCAGCGACGGCTCTCGCCGCGCGCTGGCCAGCATTTCGCGTACCGCGACGCGGATGTAGCGCGAGGCGGTGACCTTGCGGCCCTTCTCCCGCTGAGCCTCGACGGCGGCGACGACGTCACCATCGACGCCCATGCCCGCCGTAAAGACCGCCCAGCGCTCACCGCAGTCCATCAACCCGATGCGCCGCCATGGCACTCCGCGGCGATAGTCGCCGAGGACGTCGATGAGTTGATTCGTCGCCTGGATCGGGTCGGCGCTGATGCCGAGCGCGCGGGCGAAGACGTTGGCAGAACCCCCGGGCACCACTCCCACGGCGGGCTGCCGCTGCGTGGGGCCGCCCTTGCCGCAGTCGCCGAGGATGCCATTGGCCACCTCGTTCACCGTGCCGTCACCGCCGTGGACGATCACCACGTCGATTCCGTCGCGGGTGGCGTCCCGAGCGATCTCGATGGCATGACCACGGTGGTCGGTGTGGACGACGGTCAGGCTGACCCTGCTCTCCAGCGCGTGCGCGAGCAGATCGCGTCCCGCGGCGGTGGTCGATGTGGCGTTCGGGTTCACGATCAGCACGGCACGCACGGGACGTCAGCCTAACCGTCGCCAAGCTCTAGGCTGGCCGTCGTGATCGTTCCCGCACCGGCGACGGTGCGTCAGGCCGGTGTCGTGGTGGCACTCGAGGGAGCCGCTGCCGTGGTCGTGGCCGCGGTGCTGGTGGTGCTCCACCTGGGCGGCTCCGAGGACCCTCCTGGCTTCAGCGGGTACGGCACGGCGGGTTGGTTCGTCGTGATGGGCTCCGCGGTGCTGGCGGCCGGCTGGGCGTTGTGGACGGGCCGCCGGTGGGGCCGAGGGATCGCGGTGTTCGCCCAACTCCTGCTCCTGCCGGTCGCCTGGTACATGGCTGTCGGCTCACAACAGTGGCTCTACGGCGTGCCCATCGCCATCGTGGCGCTGTTGGTACTGGTGCTGCTGTTCAGCCCGTCGACGCTGCAGTGGTTGGCGGCTCAGTCGACCCGCCAGCGCGGACAACTCGGGTCCCGACACCCGGTAGGTGATCCAGTCGGTCTGCGGGCGCCCGCCGACCGCGTCGTACAGACCGATCGCGTTGACGTTCCAGTCCAGCACCGCCCACGACAGGCGCGTGTAGCCGCCTTCCACGCACTCGCGGGCCAACGTCGACAGCAGCTCGCGGGCAAGACCGTGCCTGCGGAACTGCGGCCGGACGAACAGGTCCTCGAGGTAGATGCCGGCCACGCCGTCCCAGGTGGAGAAGTTCCGGAACCACAGCGCACAGGCCGCGGGCTGCCCGTCGACCTCGGCGATGTGGGCCTGCACCGACGGCGCGTCACCGAAAAGCGCTGCCCGCATTTGGATTTCGGTGACCACGCACTCGGCTGCGGCGTGTTCGAATTCGGCCAGTTCGTGCACCATGGCGGTCAGCTCGGCCTCGTCACCGGGCCGGACGCGGCGAATCGTCGGCTCATGACGGTACTCCCAACGCAGACATGATGGTTCGAAACTTCGTGGTGGTCTCGGCGACCTCGTCGTCGGCATCGGATTCGGCGACGATGCCGCCACCCGACCGAGCCTCGGCGGAACGCCGGTCGGCGGACAGTTGGGCGCAGCGGATGGACACGACCCAGCGCCCGTCGCCCGCCGCGTCACACCACCCGACCGCGCCGGCATAGAAGCCGCGGTCGCCCTCCAACTCGTTGATCAGCTGAGCCGCCGCCGCGGTGGGCACGCCGCCCACCGCCGGTGTCGGATGCAATGCGACGGCGAGATCCAGTGCGGTCGTTGATGATTCGCGCAATCGTCCGGTGATGGGCGTGCTGAGGTGCCACACCGTCGACGTGCTGCTGAGCTCGGGTCGGGTAGGCGATCGACAAGTCGACGCACAGCGGGTCGAGCACCTTGCGCATCTCGTCGACGACGAGTTGGTGCTCGTGCAGATTCTTGGCCGACTCGGCCAGTGCGGCGCCGTTGGCCCGATCCGCGGCGAGATCGGCCGAGCGAGGTGCCGAGCCCGCGAACGGCTGGCAGGTCACCACGTCGCCGGTGCGAGCGACCAGCAGTTCGGGGCTTGCGCCGACGAGCGCGGTGCCGTCGTGATCTCCACCCGCGGGCGTGAGATCGGCGAAATACGCGTTGGCAGTGTCATCTTCGGCGAGGCGGTTGAGGATGGTCAACACGTCCAGCGGCCCATCGGCAACCAGGCGCAGCGCCCGCGCGAGCACCACCTTGAGCAGGCCAGAGCTGGGATCGTTCAACCGTGCGATCGCCTCGGCGACGCGGGCATGGTGCACGTCGGGGGAGGGCACCATCTCGGCGACCCGCACCGCAGGCAGGTCACGCCGCGGCCAGTCGGGCAGCGCGTCGAGGAAGCTCACCGACCGCGGCCGCATCAGCGCGGTCGGACGCGTCGTATCGAAGGGCAAGGCGCCCAACACGATCGGCACGTCACCCGAGGCGAGCGCGGCCCTGGCCTCATCGAGGGACGGATATGCGGTGTGCACGCCGTCGGCCACCACCACGCCGGCGCGGCCGGCCATCACGAAGGATGGTTCGGCCGTCACCTCGGTAGACACGGGTTGACGTGGCCGGCCAGGCCGAGCGCCGTGATCTGCCGGACGCCGTGCTCGAACCCGCACACGCCGATCGACGCCGCCGCCATGGAGAACCGAATCCCCTCGTAGAGCGGCTGCTCGATCCACCGGGTCAGCACCGAACGCGAGAAGTGGCCGTGCCCGACGAAGATCACGTCGCGCGACTCCATGTACCCCAGCGCCATCGCGATGGCCTGATCGGCCCGCTCGCAGACCTGCGCGACCGTCTCGCCGCCGGGACAGCCGTGCGTCCAGACCAGCCAGTCCGGCACCGCCTTGCGGATTTCCTCGGTGGTCGTGCCCTCGTAGTCGCCGTAATCCCATTCGGCCAGCAGCGGAGACACCTCGTCCACCTTCAGGCCGGCCAACTCGGCCGTCACCAACGCGCGGTGGCGCGGGCTGCTGATCACCACCGGATCGCGCAGCTGCAGGTCGCCGAGCGCCTCGGCGGCCAGCTTGGCCTGTTGGCGACCCTCGTCGGTGAGGTCGAGATCGGTGGTGCTGGTGTGCTTACCGGATTTCGACCACTCCGTCTCGCCATGCCGAAGCAGCAGGAGACGATGCCGTTGGATGCTCACCCCGCGAATTCTGCCGCACGGCGGGCCCGATGCCCCGGGCGCGTGCTTGGATGAACGTGCCGGAGGGCGAGCGAAGCGACGGGGAAGAATTGTCGGGGCGAGCGAAGCGACGGGGAGATTTAATGACGCGGGTACTGGCGGTCGCCAATCAAAAGGGTGGGGTCGCCAAGACGACGACGGTGGCGTCGTTGGGCGCGGCGATGGCGGAGAAGGGCAAGCGGGTTCTTCTCGTCGACCTGGATCCGCAAGGGTGTTTGACGTTCTCGCTCGGCCAGGACCCCGACAAGCTGGCGGTGTCCATCCACGAGGTGCTGCTCGGCGACGTCGAACCGGACACCGCGCTGGTGCCGACCGTCGAGGGCATGACGCTGTTGCCCGCCAACATCGACCTCGCGGGCGCCGAGGCGATGCTGCTGATGCGGGCGGGGCGTGAATACGCGCTCAAGCGCGCGCTGGCCAAGATTTCCGGCGACTTCGACGTCGTGATCATCGACTGCCCACCCTCGCTGGGCGTGCTGACGCTCAACGGGCTGACGGCCGCCGGCGACGTGATCGTGCCGTTGCAGTGCGAGACGCTGGCCCACCGCGGCGTCGGCCAGTTCCTCCGCACGGTCACCGACGTCCAGCAGATCACCAACGCCGACCTGCAGCTGCTCGGCGCGTTGCCGACGTTGTACGACTCGCGGACCACGCACAGCCGTGACGTCCTGCTCGACGTCGCGGACCGATACGGCCTGGTGGTGCTGGGGCCGCCGATTCCGCGCACCGTGCGGTTCGCCGAGGCGAGCGCGTCGGGTTCGTCGGTACTGGCTGGACGAAAGAACAAGGGCGCCAACGCCTATCGCGAGCTGGCTGCCGCGCTGCTCAAGCATTGGAAGTCGGGCAAGCCCCTGGAGAACTTCAGCCCGGAGGTCTAGCCGGCGCCCAACGCCACCAGGGTGTCGCCGCGCTGCTCGAGCAGCGTGGTGCCGGCGACCGCGGGGACCACCCGGCCAGACGCGGACGGCCGGCTCAGCGAGATGTGACTCTCGCCCGCCCCGGTGTCGGGATTGAACACGTCGTATCCGGTCGTGACCGGAACCAGCAGCTTGCCCGCCAACATCGTCGCGGGACCTACCGGTGCCTGACCGCCGACCGGGCTGACGGTGTACTCGTAGCGCAACCCGTTGGCGGCGAAGACCATCACGCTGTCACCCGTCCACCAGGTGATCAGATCGCCCGCCCGTGTCATGGTGGCATCGAACGACGCGGGCTTGGACATCAACGTGCTGGAGACGGTGGTGCCGGTCTCGTCGATGACGTTCACGGTGGGTTTGGGCGTCGGAAGGTACACCGCGGTAGTCGTTTCGGAGACGGCGATCACCTGCGCATCGGAATCCGCGGGCACCCCCGGCAGCGCGACGTGCTTCGTGAACGGCTGATCCTCCTCCTTGTCCGGGCGCAGCAGGGTGAGCCGCTCGTCGGGCTGCTGGGGACAGGACTCGATCACCGACACCGCCGACGGGCTCGCGGCTGCGGACACCAGTCTGCACAGGGGCTGAGCGGGGACGTCGGGCTTGATCCGGGCGTCGAGTGCGCCGTAGCTATTCATCCTGACCATGTCGGAACGCCACTGCTCGAGCCGGCTGTCGCCGGCCGACAGCACGGTGGTGCCGTCGGTCGACAGCCGCACCTCGGGGTCGGCGTACGCCGTCCGGGTCGGTCCGCGCTTACCGGTCTTGCCGTCGATGGTGCTGACCTGTCCGCAGCCGCGGGCATCGGGATAGACCGCGACGGCGTACTGGTACACCGACGTGACACCACACAGGTCCTGGTCTCGCGCATAACTCCACAGCACCGCTCCGGTCGCGGGGTCGCGACCGTCGACCTGGCGCCCGGCTCCGGTCACCACGCTGCCGCCTGCCAACACGGGCTGTGTGGTCGCCGGGCTGGCGGCCGTCCAGAGTTGCCGCAGCGTGGTGGGCACGTCACGGGCGGACTTGAACGCGGGGACCGGCGTGGCGGCGGGACGGCTGATCGTCGCGCGCGCATCGCTGGTCCACCAGATCAACCCGGCGGTGACGACGACGACCGCGGCGATCGCCATGGCCACCAGGACGTCAGCCCTGGTGCGGCGTTCCGGAGAGACCATCGAGTGGAGTTGCCCGGCCTAGCCGGCGGTGGGGGCGGTGCTGTTGGGACGACGACGCCGGCGCCTGCGGCGTGCAGGGCTGCCGTCGCCGGAGGGCGCGGAGTCACCGTCGGCGGCCGGGGCCTGCTGCTCGGCGTTCTCCACGTGACCGCTGGCGGAACTGCCGCCGCGGGTGCGCTGCCGGGTGCGATCGCGGGTCCGGGCAGGCCGGTCGCCGTCGCGGGACTCCCGCTTGGGCCGGTCGCCGTCGCGGGATTCCCGCTTCGGTCGCTGGCTCGAAACCTTCGCGTCACCGACCGTGCCGGTGACGTCGGTCGGGATGTCGAGATCCTCGTAGAGGTTCGGTGAGTTCGAGTAGGTCTCCGCGGGGTCGGGGCTGTCCAGGCCCAGCGCCTTGTCGATCATCGTCCAGCGGGGCAGCTCGTCCCAGTCGACCAGCGTGACGGCGATGCCGGTCTTGCCCGCGCGGCCGGTGCGGCCGATGCGGTGCACGTAGGCCTGCTCGTCCTCGGGAATCTGGTAGTTGATGACGTGAGTGATGTCGTCGATGTCGATGCCGCGCGCCGCGACGTCGGTGGCCACGAGCACGTCGACATCGCCGGTGCGGAAGCCCTTGAGTGCCTTCTCGCGGGCGCCCTGACCGAGGTCACCGTGCACGGCGCCGACCTTGAAGCCGCGCTCGGCCAGCTCGTCGGCGACCTTCTGTGCGGTGCGCTTGGTCCTGGTGAAGATCATCGTGGCGCCACGGCCACGGGCCTGCAGGACGCGGCTGACCATCTCTACCTTGTCCAGCGCGTGCGCGCGGAACACGTGCTGCTTGGTGTTCTCGTGGGTGGCCCTGGAGTGGGGCGCCTCGGCGCGGATGTGCGTCGGCTGGTTCATGAACGTGCGGGCCAGCGTGATGATCGGATCGGGCATGGTCGCCGAGAACAGCATCGCCTGCCGGTCCGTCGGGATCTGCTTGAGGATCCGCTCGATGTCGGGCAGGAAGCCCAGGTCGAGCATCTCGTCGGCCTCGTCGAGCACCAGCACCGACAGTCCGCCGAGCTGCAGGTGTCCCTGCTGCGCGAGGTCGAGGAGGCGCCCGGGGGTGCCGACGACGACGTCGACGCCCTTCTGCAGCGCCTCGATCTGCGGCTCGTAGGGGCGTCCGCCGTAAATGGAGGTCACGACGAGCTTGCGGTCGCCGACCCGGAGATACTTGGCGGCGTTGGCGAGGTCGTCGAAGACCTGCAGGCACAGCTCACGGGTGGGAACGACGATCAGTGCGCGCGGTGCGCCGGTGAGCGGACGTTCGGTGTCGGTGACGATGCGGTGCAGCAGTGGCACGCCGAACGCGAACGTCTTGCCCATGCCCGTGCGGGCCTGGCCGATGAGGTCGTTGCCGGACAGGGCGAGCGGAAGCGTCAGCTCCTGGATGGCGAAGGTGTGCTCGATGCCGCTCTCAGCGAGCGCGCGCACGATCTCCTCGCGCACGCCGAGTTCGGCGAAGGTCGCCGTCTTGGGCTCGACCGTCTCGGTGGTCTCAGTGGTTTCGGTATTGGTGGTCTCAGTAGATGAAGTCATGCGTTGCCGACGTAACCTTTCATAGTCATTCCTCGCGGCGTTCAAGCGCGCACGAGTCTGACGAGAAAGCACCGGGCCCTGGCCTTCGAGGAGGCGAGCCAACTCCGTGCACGCACATTTCTTTGGGGGCGGCCAGCTCGGAAGAGAGCCGCATCCAGCTACATCATAGCTCTCCCGCTTTGCGGAGCGGGCGGCGCGCTGCTCGCCGTCTAGAGTTGGACCATGACTTCGACCCCGCCCGACCAGACGGTGAACCCCGTGACTCCGGGCGTGTCGGTCGACCATCCCGGCGTCACACAACTGTTCGCGTTGCTGGCATATGGCGAGGTCGCGGCGTTCTACCGGCTCACCGACGAGGCGCGGATGGCGCCCAATCTGGCCGGTCGGATCAACATGGCGAGCATGGCCGCCGCCGAGATGTCGCACTACGAGATGCTGCGCGACGCGCTGGAGCGGCGGGGTGTCGACGTCGTGCCGGCCATGACGAAGTACGCGTCCGCGCTGGAGAACTACCACCGCCTCACCACGCCGAGCACCTGGCTGGAGGCACTGGTCAAGACGTACATCGGTGATGCGCTCGCGGCCGACTTCTACCTCGAGATCGCCGATGCGCTGCCCGACGAGGCGGCCAACGTGGTGCGTGCCGTGCTGTCGGAGACCAGCCACTCCCAGTTCGTCGTCGGCGAGGTCAAGGCCGCGGTCACCGCCAGCGACAAGCAGCGCCACCGCCTTGCGCTCTGGTCGCGACGATTGCTGGGCGAGGCCATCACTCAGGCCCAGTTCGTGCTGGCCGACCACGACGAACTGGTGGACCTCGTGGTCTCGTCCGGTGAGGGACTGGTCAGGCTCACGGAGTTCTTCGACCGGTTGCAGCGCACCCACAGCGCCCGCATGCAGGAACTCGGCCTCGCCTGAGCGACCCCGCTACTTGGTGCAGCTGGCGATCATCGAGTTGGTGGCCTGCGCCGCAACGACCGCGCCACCGGCATCGGTGATCGAGCAGTTCAGCTGACCGCCGACGCTGGTCGCGGTTACCGAACCCAATGTGACGCCCGGATTCAGCACCACGGTCTTCGACCACGGCAGCGCCACGTTGAAGTCGGTCTGCAGCGCGCCTTGGGCGTCGGTGTAGATCACCGTGACCAGATCGAGCAGTTGGCGACTCCCCGTCACCTGATAGGTGATGGTGCTGGGGGCCGGTGCTGAGACGGTCGGTGTGGGCGCGGCGGCTGCCGTTGGCGCAGGCGTGACGCTGGTGACCGTCTCTGGCGTCAACGGCGTCGGGGGCGGTGGCAGCGGGGCCGACGTGACCACGCGCGGCGCGGTGGACGTCGTCGGGGCCTGGCTGGTGGTGGCCGCGGGCGGAGCGATGGTCTTCGACACCGAGCCGCTGTCACCGCCGCCGAGGATGACCACCGTGCAGATCACCGCGATGAGCAGGATCGCCCCGGCGACGCCTGCGACCCAGATCCACCGGCGGTCGATCGGATCGCGGTATTCGGCGTAGTCGTCATCGTCGTAATCGGCGTAGTCGTCGTAATCCTCGACGTCGCGGAGCACCTCGGTCTCGTCGAAGCTCGTGGCGTCGCCTGTCGAGGTGTAGCGCTCGGGACCGCCGTAGTTTCCGTAGCGCCGCGGGTACGGCTCGGGGGATTCGACGGTCCGTCGCGTTGGCGTCGTTGCCGAATACGGAGGATGCGGAGGATATGTCCTGCTCATGACGCTTTCCGGGTTCCTTGGCTGGTTTTTCGGAAGATGACTTGGCCGATGCTAATGGGACTCAAGTGACGGATGTTGTTGGCACGCGGCGCATTGGGTCACGGTCCGGACTCGGTTCGCGCGCTTGGTCGCGATGTTCGCCGACCGCGAAGCGACCGCGGCGTCGCAAGGTCCCGTCGTCCACTAGCCTTCTCCAGGTAGCACGTCAGACGAACGGAAAGGGTCCAGCGTGGAGGTAAAGATCGGTGTCACCGACAGCCCGCGCGAGCTGGTTTTCAGCAGCGCGCAGACACACGATGAGGTGCAGAAGTTGGTCACCGATGCGCTGGGAAAAGACTCGGGCGTACTGAGCCTGACCGACGAGAAGGGCCGGCTCTTCCTGGTGCAGGTCGCCAAGATCACCTACGTCGAGATCGGCGCATCCGACTCGCGTCGCGTCGGCTTCGGCATCCTGGCCGACACCGCCAAGAAGTAAGTCCTAACGAACGATCACTAGCCGCGGCTGAGCGGCACGTGTGCCAGGCCGCCCCAGGCGAACTGCACCGTGCCCTCGACCGCGGCCTCCTTGGAGATCGGTCGGTCGCTGTGCAGCCAGTACCGCGCGCAGTCGACGCTCATTGCGACGAGGGCGACCGCGATCATTCGCGCGCGGTGCGCCTCGAGCCCCGAATCGCGACTGATCAAGTCGAAGACGGCGTCCGTGCAGGACTCGGTGGCCACCTTCACCTGGGCGGAAACCTGCGGTTCGGTGACGTAGTCGTTCTCGAAGATCAACCGGTAGCCCTGGCCATCGTGCTCGATGAAGTCGAAGAACGCCCCCACCGCGGCACGTAGCCGCTGACGGTTGTCCGTGGTGGTGCGCAGCGCCTGCCGCACGCCGGACACCAGGTTGTCGACGTGCCGTTGCAGCACCGCTAGATAGAGCTCCAACTTGGACGAGAAGTGTTGGTACAGAACCGGTTTGCTGACACCCGCCCGATCGGCGATCTCGTCCATCCCCGCCGCATGGTAGCCACGGTCGACGAAGACCTCGCTTGCGGCGATGAGCAACTGGCCGCGGCGTTCGTCGCGGGGCAGCCGGTTGCCACGTCGGTTGCCGGGGGCGCGTCCGGTCGCGCCGTCACCGGTCGCCGACTGAGCGCGTCGCCTCCCGGAGGCGTTGGCAAGATCGCTCATCAGTCCTCAATCTGGATACGTGCTGCGTGCCGGGCAGGAGCCGATCGGACCCGGCTGATCATCGAATCGACACTACTACCCCTCCGTAAGGGAGGGCGTGATCTGGCGCCGAGCGCTGGTGGCGCGCCGGAACCGCAGGGGCGCGCCGGTTTGTGCCATCCTGGTTCGGTGACCTACGACCCGGGGCGTCGTCACTGGGGCGAGCGAAGCGACGGGGAACGTTTCGGGGGCGAGCGAAGCGACGGGGGATATCGGAGCGGGGGCGAGCGAGGCGGCGGTCGCGTGCCCGTGCTGCGCAACGAGTGGCGGGAGCCGCTGCGCGCGCAGCGGGATCCGGTCGCGAGCGATTCGGGTCGGACGCGGTCCAACCGCGACGAACATCAGCAGTGGCGCAAGCAAACGTGGTTGGGCCGCTTCGTGTCGACCTACGGATGGCGTGCCTACGCGCTGCCCGTCCTGGTCGCGCTCACGGCCGTCGTCGTCTATCAGACCCTCAGTGGCACGCCACCGACCCAACCGGTCGACGCGGCAGGGCCCATTCAGGGTCCGCCCACCATCGACCCCGTCAGCACCGCCATCATCGGAGCGCCGCCCAAGGGCATGACGCAGTTCGACGCGAGCCTGCCGACCGGCATCCTGCCCGACGGCGGGCCGTACACCGAGGCGGGCGCCAAGACGTGGCACGTCGTACCCGGCGTCTACGCCGAAGATCGGTGAGGGCACGGTGAAGTCGTTCACGTACACGGTCGAAGTCGAGGACGGGGTCGACACCACGGCGTTCGGTGGCGACGAGGCATTCGCGCGAATGGTCAGCGAAACTCTGTCCAATCCCAAGAGCTGGACCCACAATCCGCAGTTGGCGTTCACCCGGATCGACACCGGGGAGCCGGACTTCAGGGTGTCGCTGACCTCGCCGCTGACGGTGCGCGAGGGGTGCGGCTACGACATCCCGCTCGAGTCGTCGTGCTACAACCCCGCCTACGTCGATCAGCCCCGGGTCTTCGTCAACGAAGCGCGCTGGGTGCGCGGCGCCGTGCCGTTCCAGGGCGACGTCGGCTCGTATCGGCAGTACCTGATCAACCACGAGGTCGGCCACGCCGTCGGGTATCAGCGGCACGAGCCGTGTGGCGAGAACGGCGCGCTCGCGCCGGTGATGATGCAACAGACGTTCTCGACGAGCAATGACGACGCCGCGAAGTTCGATCCCGGCTCCGTCAAGCCGGACGGCAAGACCTGCCGCTTCAACCCGTGGCCGTACCCCATCGCCTGACGAACGTACGGGCTTGGCGGGAAGGTTCGTGCGGGGATTACCGTTGAACCACGATGCTTGGCGTATTCGTCAAGGGGCAGACTTCGAAATGAGGAGATCCCGGTGTCGACCTTGCCGCCGCTGGTAGAACCAGCGGCCCACCTGACGCGCGAAGAAGTGGCCCGCTACAGCCGCCACCTGATCATCCCCGACCTCGGGGTGGACGGTCAGAAACGACTCAAGAACGCCCGCGTTCTGGTGATCGGGGCAGGCGGGCTGGGTTCGCCCACCCTGCTGTACCTGGCCGCCGCCGGTGTGGGCACCATCGGCATCGTCGAGTTCGACGTCGTGGACGAGTCCAACCTGCAGCGCCAGATCATTCACGGCCAGTCCGACATCGGACGGTCCAAGGCGCAGAGCGCGCGGGACTCCATCAAGGAGATCAACCCGCTCGTCGACGTGCGGCTGCACGAGGTGCGCCTCGAACCCGAGAACGCCGTCGACCTGTTCTCGCAGTACGACCTGATCCTCGACGGCACCGACAACTTCGCCACGCGCTATCTGGTCAACGATGCCGCGGTGCTGGCGGGCAAGCCGTACGTGTGGGGCTCCATCTACCGGTTCGAGGGTCAGGTGTCGGTGTTCTGGGAGGACGCCCCCGACGGTCTGGGCCTCAACTACCGCGACCTCTATCCCGAACCGCCACCGCCGGGCATGGTGCCGTCGTGCGCCGAGGGCGGCGTGCTGGGCATCCTGTGCGCGTCGATCGCGTCGGTGATGGGCACCGAGGCGATCAAGCTGTTGACCGGCATCGGCGATCCGCTGCTCGGCCGCCTGATGGTCTACGACGCGCTCGACATGACGTACCGCACCATCAAGATTCGCAAGGATCCCTCGACGCCGAAGATCACCGAGCTGATCGACTACGAGGCGTTCTGCGGGGTGGTGTCCGACGCCGCCGCGGAGGCCGCCGCAGACTCCACGATCACGCCGCGCGAGTTGCGCGAGATGCTGGACGCCGGCAAGCCGCTTGCGCTGATCGACGTCCGGGAGCCGGTCGAATGGGACATCAACCGCATCACGGGTGCGGAACTGATCCCCAAGGGCGCGTTCGAAACGGGTGAGGCGCTGGCCAAACTGAAGGTCGACCGCACCCCGGTGTTCTACTGCAAGACCGGCGTCCGGTCGGCCGAGGTGCTGGCCATCGTGAAGAAGGCCGGTTTCTCCGACGCGAAGCACGTGCAGGGCGGAATCGTCGCCTGGGGTAAACAACTCGAACCCGACATGGTGATGTACTGACGGCTGGTTAGCCGGAGCACCGCTTAGTCTGAGCTCTGTGACCGTCGACCCACCGCCTGAACATGTGCTGGTGGCGTTCGGCCTCACCGGACTTCGGCCGACTCTTCTCGGCTCGAGCTGGGAGGGGGGCTGGCGCTGCGGCGAGGTCGTGCTGTCCATGGTGGCCGACCACGCCCGCGCCGCATGGTCGGCCAAGGTGCGGGAGACGCTGTTCGTCGACGGGGTCCGGCTGGCCCGCCCCGTGCGCTCCACCGATGGCCGCTACGTGGTGGCCGGTTGGCGCGCCGACACATTCGTCACCGGAACGCCCGAGCCACGGCACGACGAGGTGGTCTCGGCCGCGGTGCGGCTGCACGAGGCCACCGCGCGTCTGGAGCGACCGCGCTTCCTGACCCAGCCGCCGTCCGTGCCGTGGTCGGACGTGGACGTCTTCATCGCGGCCGACCGCGCGGCGTGGGAGGACCGGCCGCTGCACACGCTCCCGCCGGGAGCTCGGGTGGCGCCGGGTTCGGCGGACGGGCAGCGGTCGATCGAGCTGATCAACCAGCTCGCCTCACTGCGCAAGCCGACCCGCAGTCCGAGCCAGTTGGTGCACGGCGACCTGTACGGCACGGTGCTCTTCGCGGGTACCACCGCGCCCGGCATCACCGACATCACGCCGTACTGGCGGCCTGCGTCGTGGGCGGCCGGGGTCGTGGTGGTCGACGCGCTGTCCTGGGGTGACGCCGACGACGGCCTGGTCGAGCGGTGGACGTCGCTGCCGGAGTGGCCGCAGATGCTGTTGCGGGCGTTGATGTTCCGGCTGGCCGTCCATGCGCTGCACCCACGGTCGACGGCGGCGGCGTTCCCCGGCCTCGCGCGCACCGCCGCGCTGGTGCGCCTGGTGCTCTAAAACTCGTGGCGGTACTCGCGCAGCCGCACCCGGCCGTCGACCGCCAGCACGCCCTCGGCGCGGAGTAGTTCCAGCTGCCGGGTGGCCAGGTGTGCGGCGGGCCGACCCGACGCGCCGATCACCCGATGCCACGGCAGGTCCGACGAGTCGGTGCGCATGATCCACCCGACGATCCTCGGACTGGAAAGCCCTGCCGCTTCGGCGATGTCGCCGTACGTCGCCACCCGCCCGGCGGGTATGGCCGCCACCAGCGCGCGGACGTTCTCGACCTGTTCGTCGGTGACGGCGGCCATGTCAGACCGCGTGTCGGCGGATCAACTCCGCGGTCTCCGCCGGCTTGGCCTGGGCCACCATGTGATCGCAGTCGAACTCGACCAGCGTGAAGGTCGGATCCGAGCTGCGCGTCGAGTGCCGAGACGAGTTCGTCGGAGACGTACGGCGGGTCGGTGCGCGTCGCGCGGACCAACGTCGTCGGCGTTCCGTCGCGCGGCAACGTGAACGGCCGGCTCAGCTCGCTCCAGTACGACATCATCGCCGGAATGTTGATCCGCCAGCCCATTCGGCCGTTCGGCAGGGCCATCAGGTGCTCGTCGAGGTCGCGTTCCAACTCGGCGGGTTCGACCTCACCCCACGAACCGGACTCCTTCTCCTGACGTGCCTCGTCGCGGTCCGTGTAGTCGGGTGAGGCGAACATGGCGTCGGCGACCTCGTGCATCCATGCGCCGTCGAGGCCGACGGCGGGGTCGAGCAGCACCACCCCGTCGATCAGATCCGGTCGTGCCGCAGCGAGACTCAGCGACACGGCGCCGCCGAACGAGTGGCCCACCACCACGACCGGGCTGCCGCCTTCCGCGTCGAGCAGCGCGGCCAGTGCGTCGACGTTGGCCTCGATGGTCCACGGTGCGTCCCACGACGACCGCCCGTGGCCAATCAGATCCGGGGCCACCATCGACAACTCGGGCAGGTACCGGTCGGCCAGCGTCGCCCACCGTTGACCGTGGCCGGTCAAGCCATGGATGGCCAGAATCCGCGGAGGCCCCGCAGGGCCGTAACGGTAGGTGTTCAGCGCATCGGTCACGGCGTCGATGCTGCCAGGCCTGCGTGGAACCCAAAATTGTCGGACCCCCGTGGTGTCATTCCGTCATGCCCACTTCGCACGCCGACCTGTCGCCCGCAGCGCTGACCGAGTCCGGTCTGCACGGCAGCGTGCGCCTGCTCGGTGGGCCGGGTACGGGCAAGTCGCACCTGCTGACTCGCGTCGCCGCCGCCCGCATCAGCGCGGGCTGCGACCCCGAATCCGTTCTGCTGCTGACCGGTTCGGCCCGCCTCGGCATGCAGGCCAGGGCTGCCGTCACGTCGGCGCTGCTGGGGGAGGGCACTGCCGGGCCGACGGCGGTGCGCGAGCCACTCGTCCGCACGGTGCACTCCTACGCCTTCGCGGTGCTCGGTCAGGCAGCCCGGCGCAACGGCGACCCGCCCCCGCGGCTGATCACCAGTGCCGAACAGGATGGCATCATCCGCGAACTGCTGGCCGGCGACTACGCCGACGGTGACGATGCGTCGGTGCGGTGGCCCGCGGCGCTGCGCCCCGCGCTGCTCACCGTCGGGTTCGCCACCGAGCTGCGCGACCTATTGGCCCGCTGCACGGAGCGCGGCATCGATCCGCTTGAGCTGCAACGCATCGGCCGCAGGGCAGGCCGGCCGGAGTGGGCGGCTGCGGGCCGGTTCGCTCAGGTCTACGAGCAGGTGATGCTGCTGCGTTCCGCGGTGGGCATGGCGGCGCCGCAGGCCACCGTTCCCGCGCTGGGTGCGGCCGAACTCGTCGGTGCCGCACTCGAGGCGTTCGCCACCGACCCCGAGCTCCTGGCGGCCGAACGTGCTCGCGTTCGACTGTTGTTGGTCGACGACGCTCAGCACCTCGACCCGCAGGCCGCGCGCCTGGTGCGGGTGCTGGCGGCCGGGGCGGAACTCAGTGTCATCGCAGGCGATCCCAACCAGTCGGTCTTCGGCTACCGCGGTGCCGATCCCGAGTTGCTGCGTGACGACGAGGTACCCGCCGTCGTGCTGACGCGATCGCACCGCTGCGCACCTGCCGTGGCCCGCGCGGTCAGTGGCATCGCGCGGCGGCTACCCGGTGCGGATGCGGCCCGTGACATCACCGGAGACGACGAGCGTGGCGGTTCGGTGAGCGTGCGGATCGCGGCGTCACCGCATGCCGAGTCGGCGCTCGTCGCGGACGCGTTGCGCCGCGCGCATCTGGTCGACGGCGTGCCGTGGTCGGAGATGGCGGTGATCGTGCGGTCGGTGCCGCGAACGGGAGCGTCATTGGCCCGGGCACTGAGTGCGGCGGGCGTGCCGGTGGATCAGCCGTCCGCGGCCGCCCTGGCCGAACATCCCGCGGTGGCGGCGTTGTTGACCGTTCTCGAGGTCGCCGTGCAGGGTTTGGACGGGGAGCGTGCGATGGCGCTCGTGACCGGACCGATCGGACGCGTGGACCCGGTGTCGTTGCGGCAGTTGCGTCGTGCGTTGCGCAGGGCCGATGGCAGCCAGCCGCCACGCGAATTCGCCGATCTGCTCGTCGAGGTGCTCGACGGCCGTCCCGTCGACCTGCCCGATCAGCTGGCCCGACCGCTGCGCCGCGTTGCCGCGGTGCTCACCGCCGCCGGCCGAAGCGAAGCGGAGGCGCGGGATCCCCGGATGACACTGTGGAACGCCTGGCATCACAGCGGCCTGCAGAGGCGCTGGGTGGCGGCGACCGAACGCGGCGGGCAGGGCGGCATCCAGGCGGGCCGTGATCTCGACGCCGTGACGGCCCTGTTCGACGTCGCCGAGCAGTTCGTGTCGCGGACGGCGGGCGCGTCGGTGACGGGTCTGGTGGACCACGTGCGGGCCATGGTGTTGCCCGCGGGCGGTCGTGACGAGCGGCGCGTCGGTGAATCCGTCGCCGTGCTCAGTGCCCACGCCGCGCTGGGCCGCGAATGGGAGGTCGTGGTGATCGCCGGTCTTCAGGAAGGGTTGTGGCCCAACACCGTTCCACGCGGCGGGGTGCTCGCCACGCAGCATCTGATCGACCTGCTCGACGGCGTCGCCGATCCGATGTCCGGCGCCATGTCGACTCGGGCGCCGCTGCTTGCCGAGGAGCGCAGGCTGTTGATCTCGGCCTTGGGCCGGGCGCGTACGCATGTCGTCGTGACGGCCGTGGACGGCGAGGAGGGTGACGGGTCGGAGTTGCCGTCACCGTTCTGCGCCGAACTCGCCGCGTTGGCCACCGACGCGGGGAAGGCCGACGCCGCGCCAGTGCACGCACCGCGGGTGTTGGCGCCTGCCGCGATGGTCGGCAGATTGCGTGCCGTCGTGTGCGCGCCGGCCGACGCGGTCGACGAGGCGTCACGGGTCTGCGCCGCAACGCAATTGGCGCGGCTAGCGGCGGCCGGGATCGACGGCGCGGACCCCGCGCAGTGGTACGGCACGACGCCGCTCTCGACCGACGAGCCGTTGTGGTCCGGCGAGGGGCACGTCGTGACGCTGTCCCCGTCGCGATTGCAGACGCTGACCGATTGCCCGCTGCGCTGGATGTTGGAACGCCACGGCGGCGCGGATGGCCGCGACGTGCGCTCGGCGCTCGGGTCGCTGATCCACGCGCTGGTCGCTGACTCCGACGAGAGCGAGGCGCAGATGATCGCCGAACTCGAACGGCATTGGGCGGACCTGCCATTCGACTCGCAGTGGCACTCGGCCAACGAGTTGGAACGCCACCGCACCATGTTGTCCGCGTTCGTCCGCTGGCGATCCCAGACGCGACACGAGTTCACCGAGGTCGGCGCCGAGGTCGACGTCGACGGGGTCGTGGTGCCCGCCGACGGGTCGCAGCCCGGGGTGCGGGTGCGCGGCCGGGTCGACCGGTTGGAGCGCGACGCGGAGGGTCGGCTGGTGGTCGTCGACGTCAAGACGGGCAAGACCCCGGTCAGCAAGGACGACGCGCAACGCCACGCTCAGTTGGCGGCATACCAGTTGGCCATCGCCGAAGGGCTCGTGCCCGACGGCGATCAGGCGGGCGGGGCCCGTCTGGTCTATCTGGGCAAGATCGGCTCGGCCGGGCCCTGCGAACGTGAACAGGACCCGATGACTGCCGAGGGCCGCGAACTCTTGCGCCAGTCGGTGCGGCAGGCCGCGGCGGCTACGCAGGGCCCAGAATTCGTGGCGCGCATCAACACCGGGTGTGCGCACTGCCCCGTGCGGGCGATCTGTCCGGCCCAGGCGGCGATCGGTGGTCGGTCGTGACCGCGCGCTACAGTCCGGCTGAACTGGCCGACGCGCTCGGCATCTTCGCCCCGACGGAGGAGCAGGCGGCCGTCATCGCCGCGCCACCGGGACCGTTGGTGGTGATCGCGGGAGCCGGGGCCGGCAAGACCGAAACCATGGCCGCTCGGGTGGTGTGGCTGGTCGCCAACGGCCATGCCCGGCCCGGTGAGGTGCTCGGCTTGACCTTCACTCGCAAGGCGGCGGGCCAACTGCTGCGCCGCGTCCGCACCCGGCTGGCCCGCCTCGCGGGCGCGGGCCTCATTCCGGGAGTGCCGGGCGAGACCGTCGACGACCACCCGACGGTGGCCACGTATCACGCCTTCGCCGGGACATTGCTGCGCGAGCGCGGACTGCTGCTGCCGGTGGAGCCGGCCACCCGACTCATCGGCGAAACCGAGTTGTGGCAGTTGGCCTATCGCGTGGTGTGCGATCATCCCGGCCCGATGGATACGGAGAAGTCACCGGCCGCGGTCACGGCGATGGTGCTGCGCCTGTCGGGTCAGCTCGCCGAACATCTCGTCGACACCGATCAACTCCGTGACACCCACCTCGAGCTCGAGCGGTTGGTGCACACCCTGCCTGCGGGGCCGCGCCAGCGCGATACCGGCCCGAACCAGTCGCTGCTGAAGATGCTCGCCACGCAAACCGGGCGCGCCGAGCTCGTCCCGCTGGTCGACGCGTTGCACGCCAGGATGCGAGCCGAGAACGTCATGGACTTCGGCATGCAGATGTCGGCCGCGGCCCAGCTCGCGGCGTCCTTCCCGCAAGTGGGAGCCGAACTGCGGGGCCGCTACCGGGTGGTGCTGCTCGACGAGTACCAGGACACCGGCCACGCGCAGCGTGTCGCCCTGTCCGCGCTGTTCGGCGGCGGGGTGGACGACGATCTCGCGTTGACCGCCGTCGGCGACCCGATCCAGTCGATCTACGGCTGGCGGGGCGCATCGGCGACGAATCTGCCGCGGTTCACCACGGACTTCTGCCTGTCGGACGGCACCCCGGCGCCGACGCTGGAGCTGAGGACCAGTTGGCGCAACCCGCCACGCGCGCTGCGGCTCGCCAACGCGGTGTCCTCGGCGGCGCGGCGCCGCTCGGTGGCCGTGCGGGAACTCTTGCCCCGGCCCGGCGCCCAACCCGGCACCATCCGGTGTGCCCTGTTGAACGACGTGGTCGGCGAACGGGACTGGCTGGCAGACGGTTTGGCCCGGATCTATCACGGCGCGCGCGAGGCGGGCACGCCGGTGCCGACGTCTGCGGTGCTGGTCCGGCGCAACGCCGATGCGGTGCCGATCGCCGACGCGCTGACCGCGCGGGGCGTGCCCGTCGAGGTCGTCGGATTGGCCGGGCTGCTGGCCATTCCGGAGGTTGCCGACGTGGTGGCGATGTTGCGGTTGGCGGCCGACCCCACCGCGGGTGCGGCCGCGATGCGGGTCCTCACCGGGCCGCGCTGGCGGCTGGGCGCCGCGGACGTCGCCGCGCTGTGGCGCCGGGCCGTCGAACTCGACGATCCCGGCCGGGCGGCCGACCGCGGATCCGTCGCGCACATCGTGGCCGCGGCCGCGCCGGACTCGGACACCGCGTGTCTGGCGGACGCGATCGGGCACCCGGGCCCGCGGGACCGGTATTCGGCCGAGGGGCACCGGCGCATCGTGGCGCTGGGCCGGGAGCTGACCGCGCTGCGCGGGCAGCTGCACCATCCGCTGCCGGACGTGGTCGCCGAGGTGCGGCGCATGCTCGGCGTCGACGCCGAAGTCCGTGCGGCACAGTCGGTGTCAGCCGGATGGAGTGGGACGGAACACCTCGAGGCGTTCACCGACGTGGTGGCCGACTTCGCCGCGCGCCCGGGAGCGTCCGTGCCGGGCCTGTTGGGCTACCTCGACGCGGCCATGGACGTGGAGAACGGGTTGGCTCCCGCCGAGCTCACCGTCTCCAACGACCGCGTGCAGATCCTGACCGTGCACGCCGCGAAGGGCCTGGAATGGCAAGTCGTGGCCGTGCCGCACCTGAGCGGCCGGGTGTTCCCCTCAACGGCGTCGCCGCGCACCTGGTTGTCCGATCCGGCCGATCTGCCGCCGCTGCTGCGCGGTGACCGGGCGACGGAGTCCGAGCACGGCGTTCCGATTCTCGATACCAGCGACGTCAA
Organism: uncultured Actinomycetota bacterium; assembly: GCA_963849055.1. Classification (GTDB taxonomy): domain Bacteria; phylum Actinomycetota; class Actinomycetes; order Mycobacteriales; family Mycobacteriaceae; genus Mycobacterium. Next base: position 667,662 of record CAWKFI010000002.1, on the reverse strand, counting down.
TGACCGGAAGGCATTGTCGGACAAGATTACCGAACACAAGCGTCGGCTCGATCAGCGTCGCGTCGACGAGGAGCGCCGGCTGCTGTACGTAGCGCTCACCCGGGCCGAGGACACGCTGTTGTTGTCGGGGCACCACTGGGGCGCCACCGAACTCAAGCCACGGGGACCCTCGGAGTTCCTCGTCGAGATCCGCGACGTGATCGAGCGGTCGGCTGCCGAGGGCGATCCGTGTGGAGTGATTGACACCTGGGCGCCCGATCCGGCCGACGGTGATCGAAACCCGTTGCAGGAGCAGGTGACCGAGAGGTCCTGGCCCACCGACCCGGCGGGTGCGGCCCGGCTGGAACTCGATCGGGGTGCCGCGCTGGTGGCGTCGGTGCTGGCGAGTGCCGCAGACGGGGATTCCGGGACCGACCGCGATCCGGTGGACGTGGATGGCTGGGCCGCGGATGTCGACGCCCTGCTGGCCGAGCGCGAGCGGGCGCTGGAACGTCCGCCTGTCGCGCTGCCCGCCCAACTGTCGGTGAGTGCGTTGGTGGACATCGGCCGCGACCCGGAAGGTGCGCCTGCGCGGCTGCAGCGCAGGTTGCCGGTCCGTCCCGACCCGCATGCGTCGCTGGGGACGGCGTTTCACGACTGGGTGCAGCGGTTCTATCACGCCGAGCGGCTGTTCGACCTCGACGATCTTCCCGGGGCCGTCGACGGCGACCTGGGGCGCGCCGAGGGGGACGAGCTGGCGGAACTGCAGGCCGCATTCGCGGTGTCGCCGTGGGCCACGCGGACGCCGATCGAGGTGGAGACGCCGTTCGACATGGTGCTCGGCGGCACCGTCGTGCGGGGGCGGATCGACGCGGTGTTCGCCGACGACGACGGCGGGGTCACCGTGGTGGACTGGAAGACCGGCGAAGCGCCTGCCACACCGGAGGCTTTGCAGCAGAACGCGATTCAGCTGGCCGTCTACCGGCTGGCGTGGGCCGCGATACGGGACGTGCCGGTGTCGTCGGTGCGGGCGGTCTTCCACTACGTGCGCAGCGGCAAGACGATCGTCGCCGGATCAGCTACCCGGGGCCGACGAGCTGGCGGCGCTGCTGGAGGCGGCCTAACTGACTATCTCAGCCTGGCTTCGGATAGCCGTTACGCTCGGAGATGACGGCAGCCGCGGAGATCAGGTGTGGGGCCACGACGGGGATCGTGTGATCGTTGATCCGGAAGGTTGGCCCGGAAATGGTGAGGGCCGCGATCACCTGCCCGTCGAGTGCGCGGATCGGCGCAGCGACAGCTGCCAAGCCGACCTCGTGTTCTTCGAGCGTGTGCGCGTAGCCCCGGGCCCGGGCATCCTCCAATTGCTGCACGAGAATCGTGGCATCCACGATGGTCTGTTCCGTATATCGTTCCAAACCTCCGGCCAAGATGGCCTTTAGCTCCTGCGGCGGCATGTGTGCGAGGAAGACCTTGCCGGCCGAAGTCGCATGCATCGGCGTTCGCTGCCCGACCCAGTTGACCGTGGTAACGGTGGCGGACCCGATCACCTGGTCGATGCTGACCACGCTGCGACCGTCGTGGACTGCCACGTTGACCGTCTCACCGACAGTCTCGGCGAGGTCTTGGCAGATTGGACGGCTGATGAGGGAAAGGTCATGCTTCTTGGTCGCGCCGGCTGCCAGCTGCACCACGCCGTAGCCGAGCCGATACCGGCCACGATTGAAGCTCTGCTCGACAAGGCCACGAGCCTCGAGGGTGGTCAAGAGGCGCGAAACCGTCGACTTGTGCACGCTTAGTTCGGTGGCAATTTCAGTCACGCCGGCGGCGCCATGTCGCGCCAACACCTGAAGGATCGAGATCGCGCGATCCACGGAATGGACGGAGTTGTCTCGCGCAGCGCGGCTGTTCTCCATGGGAGAACGATACAAGTCGGAGCGTGAAAGTTGGTCGGCCGCTGGCCGGGTGCTGGTCACGACGTCTGATCAACTGTCGATGCGGAGGTCGCTCAGCGGCTTCGAACAGCAGACGAGAATCTTGTTCTCCGAAACCTCCCGGGGGCGTATGCCACCGTTGTGCTGCATGTCGACTTCTCCAGACAGCATGGTCGTCTTGCACGACCCGCACATGCCCTGGGCACAGGAAGAGGCCAGCCTGAGGCCGGCCGCCAACGCGGCGTCGAGGACGAATTCATCTGCACCGCAGGTGACGAAGCGACCGGTACGCACGAACTCGATGCTGTAGGACGTATTTTTCTTGGTGCTCGCGGGAGGTGGATCATCGACGGGAAGTGGTACGTCGGTGGCCGGCAGCCGCTCGAACGAGAAGCTCTCCTCGTGGTACTTGCGCATGTCGTATCCCGCTTCGCCGAGAATGCCTCGCACCGAGGCCATGTAGGCGGCAGGGCCACACGTGTACGTCTCGCGTTCCGCTAGATCTGGGACAAGGGATCGAAGCATGGGCATTGATAGGCGACCCCGAAGTCCTGTCCAGCGTTCGGAGGGGTAGTCGCCTTCACACACGTGGACAACCCGGATGTTCGGCATTACCGCAGCGATGGCTTCGAGCTCGTGCCGGAAGATGATGTCGGCCGGCGTTCGTGCGCTGTGTACGAACAGGACGTCTGCATCGGAACCGAGGTCGTACAGCGTCCGGGTCATCGACATTACTGGAGTGATACCGCTTCCGGCGGACAGGAACAGATACTTCGGTGCTGGCTGGCCCGTGATCGTGAAGCCGCCCAATGGCGCCTGAGCGGTGACCCGGGTGCCTTCGGTTAGGTTGTCGTGCAACCAGTTTGACACCATGCCACCGATCACCCGTTTCACCGTGATCGTGATCAGATGTGGCCGCGTCGGCGGAGATGAGATCGTGTAGCAACGAGCAATGCGCTCGCCGTCGATATCAACCTGCAGCGTGATGAACTGACCCGGGTCGAAGCTGAACGCATATTCGCCGTCCGGTTCGAAGTGGAAGCTCTTGACGTCGTGGGTGATCTCGATGACTCGGCGACACACCAGGACCGCCTGCTCCTCATCACCCCAGCAGTCCGGAGCCCATCGTGGCGGCATCAAGCCGAACCCGGCAGTTGCAGCGAAACGGTCACAGCCCGGGGCGGATTCGGTCTCCGGGGCGGTCGTCATGACGTCCACTTTCGAAACCTCCATTGACACGATGGCTGTCACACACCGAGGTGCTGTTGCAACCGGCCGATGTACCAGTTCACGAACGCCTCGACGTCGCCTTCGACCAACGAATAGGGCCCGGGTTCATAAGCTGGGTTGGTGACGCCCTTTTGGGCCCTGGCGACCAGGGTCCCGTCTTGGTCGTTGGTCGCCCGCCAAACCGCTGTCAGGACGTCGAGCTCGTAGTCCACGCCTTCGACGGCGTCGCGGTGAACCAACCACGTCGTGCGCACGACGGTCTTGTCGGGCCCCAGCGGCAATACTCGGAAGACGACCGCATGGTCGCTGAGGAAGTGAAACCAGGAATTCGGCTGCATGTGAATCGACAGGTCGCCGAACACGGGGCTGCCGATGGATCCCATCAGCTTCCTAGACACCTGTTCGCCGCCAGGCCCGAACGATGCCCCGGCGCCGTCCAACGGAAGATGCGAGACGAGGAAGCCGGTGGCGCGGGTGTCCAGCTCTCGCCGCTCGCCACGCGGAAACCGGTTCGCCGTGCAGGCCGACTCCAGGGTCGCCGCCGCCGCTTGGTACCGGGCAAAGAGGGGACGTAGCCGGGGCGTGATGTCATCCTCGGAATAGCTGAAGAGTGGGAAGTAGGCGGTGATCAGCTCCGGGTGCGCGGCGTCGCAGTGCTGGCATTCACGGTTGTTCTCCATCACCAGCTTCCAGTTGCCCTCCTCGACGATGTCGACCTGGTGTGCGACCTTGGCGTTCGTCAGCCCGTAGGGCGCCAGGTAGGGCGCGATGGCGTCGACCACCTCGTCGAAGTCAGAAGGCGCTTCGCTGTCGAGGCACACGAACACCAGGCCGGCGACTGTCCGTACGTTGACGTGCTTGAGGCCGAATCGTTCCTTGTCGAATGACTGGGGCTGAGCCTCGGCAAAGATCAGACTTCCGTCCGTCCGGTAGGTCCACTGGTGATACGGGCACACGAGGTTGCCGACGGCGCCGCATGGGGCGTCGAGGATCCGCGAGCCGCGGTGGCGGCACACGTTGTGCAGGGCACGTACATCCCCGTCGTCGTCGCGCAGGATGACGACCGATGAAGGGCCGACATCGACGGTCACGTAGTCGCCGGGCTCGGGTATCTCGGCCTCGGTTGCGACGAACAGCCAATGCTTGGCGAAGATCGCCGCCAGGTCGAGTTGGAAGACTTCCCGACTGTTGTAGAAGGGGGCTTCCAGGCTGTACCCCACCGCTCGGCCCTTGACGAGAGACTCGACGTCCGCTGGCGACGAAATGCTGTTCAAGACGGTTCTCCATCCCGATTGGTGAGGGGTGCTAGCTGGTCGAGTTGTCCCGGTCAATGCAACTATTCTGACTAGCGAGACAAGTGTAGGACGCGGGTCCCGTCCGCTGTCAATGGTTAGCCGGGGAGTGCCCGTTCGACTGACGTCGGAGCCGGCACACTTTGGAAACGCAACCTTAACGGGCGACACCCTTGACAGTGATGTAGCTCATACTGTGTTGTTATACGAGACAAGCGCGATGTGCGGGACAACTGCTAGCCAAGTGAGGCCGACAATGAGCAAAGCGGAGCAGCACTACGTCCACGCCGATCCGACCGACGACCGGACCCACGCCCGTGCCGCCGACGTCGACGTGCCCGTCGACAAAGTGGTCTTCGTGACCGCTATGGCGCTCACGATCGGGTTCGTGTTGTGGGGGGTGTTCTCCCCGACCTCTCTCGCGAACACTGCCTCGGCGGTGCTGGGCAAGATCATTGACTCGACCGGGTGGATCTACGTCTTGGCCACCGCCGGCTTCGTAGTGGTGATGCTGCTCCTCGCGGTTTCCCGGTATGGGCGGATCCGTTTGGGTCGCGACGACGAGCGCCCAGAGTTCAGCACCCTGTCCTGGATCTCGATGATGTTCGCGACCGGTATGGGCATCGGCCTCATCTTCTGGGGGGTGGCCGAGCCGCTGTCCCACCTGATGACTGCGCCAATGGGGATGGCCGAGGACGGGAGTCCCGAGGCCGCGGCTCTGGGCATGCAGTACACGCTCTTCCACTGGGGCCTGCACCCCTGGGCGCTCTACGGCGTCGTCGGATTGGCTCTCGCCTACGCAACCTTCCGCAAGGGGCAGCCGAACCTGCTCAGCTCGATCGTCTTCCCCAGGAAGAACCCGCGTCAACTAGCCCGGCGCACAGTCGACATCTTCGGGCTCTTCATCACGACGTTCGGTGCGGCGACCTCACTCGGACTGGGCGCGATCCAGATCAACAGCGGTCTCACACGGGTCTTCGATGCCCCAAAGAGCAACCTCGTCGCCATCGTGGTGATCGTGGCTCTTACTGCGGCATTTGTGGTTTCGGCAGTCAGTGGCACCGAGCGGGGAATCAAGTGGATGGCCAACACCAACGCCGCCCTGGCGGTGGGGCTGCTTGATCTTCGTCATCGTTCTTGGACCGACGATCTTCCTACTCAACAACTTCACGGAATCGATCGGCGATTACCTCAGCAATGTGGTGCCGATGAGCTTCCGGACCGGCGCCTTCGGCGGCGGCGATTGGATGGCTACCTGGACCATCTTCTACTGGGCCTGGTGGATGTCGTGGGCACCCTTCGTGGGCGTCTTCATGGCCCGCATCTCGCGCGGGCGCACGATCCGCCAATTCGTGATCTGCGTCCTCATCGTGCCGACCCTGGTGAGCACCATCTGGTTCGGCGTGATGGGCGGCACGGCCATCCGCTTCCAGCTCACCGGAGCCGCCGACATGGCGAGCTCACTGAAAAGCGGTGTCGAGAACACCCTGTTCACCATGCTCGACGCCATGCCGCTCTCCACGATCACCGCAATCCTCGTCGTGGTGCTGATCCTGCTCTTCTACGTCGCCGGCGCCGATTCGGCGTCGCTGGTGCTTGGCATGCAGTCCCAGGGCGGATCGCTACACCCGAGAACGTGGCTGGTCGTGACCTGGGGTTCGATGATCGGCGCCGTGGCCATCGCACTGCTGCTCGCCGGGGGCTCGAGGCAATCCAGACCACCGTCATCGTCCTCGGCGTCCCATTCCTCGTCGTGATGATCTGTGTCTGTTACAGCCTGCTCAAGCAGTTGCGTGCCGAGCCGGTGATCAGCACTGTCCCGCCCGGGGTTCGCACCACCGTGGCGGAGATGCGGCCGCTCGAACTCGCCTTGGGCAATGGCGTCTCCAGCGCAACGCGCGACGAGGCGGCCCCGGTGGGCCCATCGGCACCGTAGTTACGTCACAGCACCTTTCGCCGTACAAGGAAAATCCATGATCAAGAAGTCCCTTCTCGTGGCCGCCAACAGCAAGCGCATCGAACAGATGGTGAGCGGCAATCGCCACACCAGCCTGCTGGTGTCGCGCTATGTGGCAGGCACCACGCTCGACCACGCGATAGCGGCCACAAAAGATCTGAATGTCAAAGGGATTGGCGTCAGCCTGGACCTTCTCGGCGAAGCCGTCAGGGAGCTCGCCGAATCCGCGGTGGCCACGCAGGCGTACGTCGAGGCCATTCACCGCATCGCCACCGACGTTCCGGGCGCGACGGTATCGGTGAAACTGTCGCAACTGGGCATCGCGCTGGATCCGGCTGTGTGCGAAGGCAACCTGAAGACCCTTCTGGACGTGGGAGCCGAGTCCGGCGTGACCGTAGAGGTCGATATGGAACACAGCTCCGTCGGCCCTCAGACACTGGAAGCGTTTCGAGCGGTGCTACCTACCTACACCCAAACTCGCATTGCGATCCAGGCTGCCATGCGCCGGACGCCGGACGACCTCGCGTCTTTCACCGCGGTCAAGCCACGTATTCGTTTGGTGAAGGGCGCCTTCCTCGAGTCGATCGACAAGGCCCTGTGCGACTCCGCGGAGGTGACCGCGCAGTACCGGTACCTGACCGAGTGGGCGTTGGCTCATCTACCCGATCCGGCGTTCGGAACCCATGACGACTCGTGCATCGACCACGTCAAGGTGGTCGCCGAACGACTTGGGTTGGGCAAGGGAGACTTCGAGTTCCAGATGCTCTACGGCGTCCGCCGCGATCTGCAGGAGCAGCTGGCCGCCGAGGGCCACAGGATCCGCGTCTACCTTCCCTACGGCACGCAGTGGTACCCGTACCTGATGCGGCGGATGGCCGAGCGGCCCGCCAATCTCATGCTCTTCGCCCGCTCACTGGTCAGCGGCTGATCGCTTGTAGCGCACCACTTTCCCGATGACGAGAATTCCCGTTGAAAGGACACATCCATGACCACCTTCGCCGTGAGCGTGACCGCGAATCCCCGCGTGCCCGAGCCGGTCAACGTCGAGACACTCGACTACGCGCCCGGCTCACCAGAAGCGACTCGGCTGGTCAAGGAAATCGAGGCCGTCAGGGCCGAAGTCCGCGAGTTGCCCAATGTCATTGCCGGTGAACGCCGTCCGCTCGGCGCAACCACCGACGTCGTCGCTCCGCATGAGCACGCTATGACGCTCGGACGCATCCCGGTTGCCCGCGCCGACGATGTCCACGCAGCCATCGACGCCGCGCTGGCCGCCCGCCACGACTGGTCGCGCACACCGTGGTGGGATCGCGCCGCCATCTTCCTACGCGCCGCCGAACTGGCCAACGGAAAGTTCCGCAACGAGCTGCTGGCGACAACCATGCTGGGCCAGTCAAAGACGTTCCATCAGGCCGAGATCGACGTCAACGAGTTGATCGACTTCTTTCGCTACAACGTCAAACTGGCCGCTCAGATCTTCGAGACGCAGCCGTTCTCGGTGACCGGTGTCATGAACCTGATGGATCACCGTCCGCTGGAGGGTTTCGTACTGGCGCTTACACCGTTCAACTTCACCGCCATCGCGGGCAACCTACCCGCCACTCCCGCCCTGATGGGCAACGTGGTGGTCTGGAAGCCGTCGGAGAAGTCAGCACTGTCCAGCCAAGTCGTCATGAGGCTGTTCGAGGCGGCGGGGTTGCCGCCGGGGGTCATCAACCTGGTGCACGGCGACGGACAGCTTCGTCAGTGCCACCGCCCAAGCCCACGAATACCTCGCCGGAATCAGCTTTACGGGATCGACCGCGGTGTTCCGCAGCCTGTGGCGTGGCACCGCTGCGCACCTCGACACCTACCGCAGCTATCCGCGGCTGGTGGGGGAGACCGGCGGCAAGAACGCCGTCATCGCGCATCCCAGCGCCGACCCGCAGGCGGTGCTGGTAGCGCTGGTGCGCGGCGCCTTCGAGTACCAGGGCCAAAAGTGCTCGGCGGCCTCACGCACCTACATACCCCGCAGCCTGTGGCGCCAGATCGAGGAACCACTGATTGCGACGACGTCAGGACTGCAGGTCGGCGATGTCACCGACCACCGGACCTTCCTCGGCGCTGTGATCGACGAGGCAGCGGTGCGCCGCCTGCAGGGCGCCATCGATCGCGTCAAGGCCAGCGGCGGCCACGAGATCCTCACGGGCGGCACCACATCGGCCGAGCATGGTTGGTTCGTCCAGCCGACGATCGTGCGCGCCAACGATCCCGCCTCGTTCACCTTGTCCGAGGAACTCTTCGGCCCCTTCCTCAGCGTGTACGTCTACGACGATGCCCAGTGGGAGAACACCCTCGACCTCGTGGACAGCACCAGCCAGTACGCGCTCACGTGCTCCGTTTTCGGCAGCGACCGCGCAGCGCTTACCGTCGCCTTGGACCGCCTGCGCGACGCCGCAGGTATGACCTACATCAACGACAAGCCCACCGGAGCCACCATGGGTCAGCAGTCCTTCGGAGGCGGTCGCGGATCGGGTACCAACGACAAGACAGGTTCTCCGCTGGCACTGCAGCGTTGGCTGTCCGGGCGGTTCATCAAGGAGAACATGGTGCCCGCTGTGGACTGGACCTACCCGTACATGGGCTAGACATTTCAAGGGAAAGCAACCCACATGTCTGCATCTATCACCACCGACGTCGTGATCGTCGGCGGTGGGCTGGAAGGCTGCTCAGCAGCCTGGTCGTTGACCCAACGCGGCATCACCGACATCACGATCGTCGAACGTGACACTGTCGGCTCCGGCGGTACCGGGAAATCCTCCGGCGTGGTCCGCTGCCACTATGGCGTCTCGTCACTGGCCGCGATGGCCACCCGCAGCCTCGACGTGTTCGAGAACGCCGAAGAAATCCTCGGTGAAGACGTGGGCTTTCATCAGACGGGCTACGTCGTCGGGGTCGGTCCCACAGAACGTCGAGGCCATCCGTGCCTCGATGCAGCGCAGCGTGCCGTCGGTGTGCGCACCGAAGACATCAGCCGCGACGACGTCCAAAAGCTCTGGCCGGTAGCCGATCTGGAACCGTTTGCAGCCTTCGCGTGGGAAGCGCGCGGCGGCTACGGAGACGCCTATCAAACCGCCCAGGCGTTCGCCGCCGCTGCCCGCCGCCAAGGCGTGCGTCTGCGGCAGGGCACCACCGTCACCGAACTCGTCACCGACAAGGGACGCGCCACCGGGGTACGCCTGGCCGACGGCAGCGTCATCTCCGCTGACACCGTCGTCATCGCCGCCGGGCCATGGTCGGTACCGCTGCTGGCCGCCCACGGGATCGAGCTGCCGATCACCGTGCATCGAGAACAAATCGTGCTCATCGACCCCGGCCAGGACCTAGGCGACATCCCGGTGTTCTCCGACCTCGTGTCGCTGCAATACATTCGGCCCGAAGGATCCGACGGTCAGATCCTGTTCGGCAATTCCGACCTCGCCGAACTCGAGCCCGCCGACCCCGACAACTACCTCAACCGCGCCACCGACGACTTCATCGAACTGACCATCGACAAGGTCGGAACCCGGCTGCCCGGGCTCGACAATCCCTCAATCGCCTCGACCTACGCCGGATGTTATGACGTCACACCGGATTTCAATCCCGTGATCTCGCGCACTCCGATCGACGGCCTGATCACCGCCGCGGGATTCTCCGGTCACGGATTCAAGATCGCCCCCGCCGTCGGACGTCTCATCGCCGATCTCGTCGTCGACGGAATCAGCTCCGACGCCGACATCCCCGCTGACGACTTCCGGCTGTCGCGGTTCGCTGAGGGCAAACTGCTCACCAGCCCCTTCCCATACGTCGGCGCCGGCCAAATGCGCTGACCTACTGGACCTCCGGAGGCGCACGTGAAGGACTACCTCAACTCATGTCAACGCGGCGCGTTGCGGTAGGCCTTGAGCGCCTGCGTGATCATCGGCACCTGCAACGGCAACCGCGCGATCGTGCCGATGCGGGCCAGCCAGCCCTTGGACCACCACAGCCGGACCATGTTGACGTTCGCCGGGAAGACGCCGATGAACAGTGCGACGGCCGCGAGCGCACCGAGTCTGCGGGTGCGCGGGAGCAGCAGCGCCGCGCCGGTCGCGGCCTCCGCGACACCCGACGCCAACGTGTAGAAGCGGGCGCTGCCCGGCAACCCCGTCGGAACGACGCTGTCGAACGGTTTCGGTGCGACGAAGTGCAGGACACCCATGCCGATCAGCATCGCGCCCATCCGCTGGGCGGGAACCTGGCTGGGCACGCCGTCGACTGCTGAGGTGGGGGAGGTCATGGTTACATTGTGCTGTGCTGCGCCTCCGGCGGATGATGGGCCCTCGTGGCCAAGGGTAGGTTGCGTCGTCAGCTAGAGGCGATCGATCAGAACCTCACGTCCAGGCCGGATGCCGACCTGGTCGGCGTGCTGAACATCCCGAAGCCGTTCGTCAGTCCGACACGCAGAATCCTCATGCGCGTGCTGTACGCGCTGCTGGCGCTGTTCGCGGCCGTCCTCATCGTCTACCTGGACCGCGACGGTTACCGTGACGTGCAGGACAACGAACTGTCGCTGCTGGATTGCCTGTACTACGCGACCGTGTCGTTGTCGACCACCGGTTACGGCGACATCACCCCGTTCACCCCGTCGGCGAGGCTGATCAACGTCCTGGTGGTCACGCCACTGCGCATCGCGTTCCTGATCGTGTTGATCGGTACCACGGTCGAGACGCTGACCACCCAGTCGCGGCAGGCGTTCGACATTCAGCGTTGGAGGAAGAACGTGCGCAATCACACCGTCGTCGTCGGCTATGGCACCAAGGGCAGGACGGCGGTCGCCGCGATGATCGGTGACGACGTCGCGGCCGGCCAGATCGTCGTCGTCGACGAGAACCCCGCCGCGCTGGAGCGGGCCAAGAGCGCCGGCCTGGTGACCGTGCGCGGCAGCGCCACCGACTCGGAGGTACTGCGGCTGGCCAGTGCGCAGCACGCCAAGTCGATCATCGTCGCGACCAACCGCGACGACACCGCCGTGCTCGTCACGCTCACCGCGCGCCAGTTGGCGCCCAACGCCAAGATCATCGCGGCGGTCAGGGAAGCGGAGAACCAGCATCTGCTGCGGCAGTCGGGCGCCGACACCACCGTCGTCACCTCCGAAACCGCGGGACGGCTGCTCGGCATCGCCACCACGACTCCGTCCGTCGTCGAGGTCATGGAGGACCTGCTGACCCCGGACGCCGGCTTCGCGATCTCCGAACGCCCCGTCGAGACGACGGAGGTCGGTGGGTCACCCCGTCACCTCGGTGACATCGTGCTGGGCGTGGTCCGCGACGGCAGGCTGCTGCGGGTCGACGAGCCCGAGGTGGACGCCGTCGAATTGGGCGACCGGCTGCTGTACATCCGCAGCGCGGACGCCGACCGGTGACGGGGGAACTCACGGGCGGTATGGCCGGCGGGCAGGAGCGAAGCGACCCGGGGAATGTGACCGACTTCCAGCTACGCAACGTCCCACTGCTGTCCCGGGTGGGTGCCGACCGCGCCGACGTCCTGCGCACCGACGTCGATGCCGCCATCGCAGGGTGGTCGGATGCGCTGGTGCTTCGCGTCGACCGACGCAACCAGGTCCTGATCTCCGGCGGCAAGGTGGTGCTCGGTAGCGCGGCCAAGCTGTCCGACGCCCCCGTCGACAACGCGGTGTTCCTCGGCCGGCTCGAGGACGGCAGGCACGTGTGGGCGATACGCGGCGCGCTGGAGGCTCCCGAAGACCCCGACGCCGAATCGGAGGTTCTCGACCTGCGCCGGGCCGGCACGATCTTCGACGACGTCAGCGCGCAGCTGGTGTCGACCGCGACCGCGCTGCTGAACTGGCATGACAGCGCCCGGTTCAGCGCGGCCGATGGCTCGCCTACCCGGTCGGCCAAGGCCGGCTGGTCGCGGGTCAACCCGGTCAATGGTCACGAGGAGTTTCCCCGGATCGACCCGGCCATCATCTGCCTGGTGCACGACGGGCACGACCGCTGTGTGCTGGCCCGCCAGACGTTGTGGCCGGAGCGGCTCTTCTCGCTGCTCGCCGGATTCGTGGAGGCCGGCGAATCCTTCGAAGCCTGCGTCGTCCGCGAGATCGCCGAGGAGGTCGGCCTCAACGTGTCCGACGTCCGCTACCTGGGCAGCCAGCCGTGGCCGTTCCCGCGCTCGCTGATGGTGGGTTTTCACGCCATCGGCGACCCCGAGCAGGAGTTCGCGTTCAACGACGGCGAGATCGCCGAAGCGGATTGGTTCACCCGCGCGCAGGTTCGGGAGGCCCTCGAGCACGGCGACTGGAGCAGCGACTCGTCGTCGCGGTTGCTGCTGCCCGGCTCGATCTCCATCGCCAGGGAGATCATCGAGTCCTGGGCAGCGCTGGACTGAGCCGGTCCGTCAGGTGCTCGTCAGGATGACGAGCTGTTGCGTCGCCCGGGTCATCGCGACGTAGCGGTCGACCGCCCCTTCGATGCCGTCGCCGAACGTCTCGGGGTCGACGAGGACCACCAGGTCGAACTCGAGCCCCTTGGCCAGCTCCGGGGTCAGGGACTGCACGCGGGACGTCGCCGCGAAGCTCGCCGCTTGAGCGCCACCGGCACTGATGATGCAGGCGATGCCCTCGTCGTACGCAGCCAGCCAGGCGTCGACGATCGAGCCCAGATCCGACGTCGATCCGTGGACGACGGGGACGCCGCTGCTGCGGATGGAGGTCGGCACGTTGGCGTCCGGGATCTCGGCCCGGATGATTGGCTCGGCTTCGGTCATCACCTCTTCCGGCGTCCGGTAGTTGATGCTCAGCGAGGCGATGTCGACGTGGGTGAGTCCGATCCGCTCGAGCCGCTCCTGCCATGTCTCGGTGAACCCGTGCCGAGCCTGGGCGCGGTCGCCGACGATGGTGAAGCTGCGGGTCGGGCAGCGCAGCAACAACATCTGCCACTCCGCATCGGTCAGTTCCTGCGCCTCGTCGACGACGACGTGCGCGAACGGGCCTGCGAGCTCGTCGGGTTCGGTGCTCGGCAGGGCGTTCTCGTCGACCAGGCTGTGCTGGAAATCCGGACGACGCAGCATCGACATGACCATCATCTCGGAGTCGTCGGACTCGATCAGGTCCTCGACGACGTCCGCCATCCGCGCCTGCTGCACCGCCGCGGCGGCCTGCCGCCTGCGCCGACGCCGCGACGCCTCCGGGTCCCCGAGTCGCTGCCGGGCGGCGTCCAGGAGTGGGAGATCGGACACCGTCCACCGCTGAGGCTGCGCGCGCTGCAGCTTTCGAACGTCGTCGGGGCTCAGCCATGGCGCGCACTTGCGCAGATAGGCGGGCACCGACCACAGGTCTCCGACGAGGTCGGCGGCCTCGACCAACGTCCACGCGTTGTCGACGGTCGCGCGCAGTTCGTCGTTCTGCAGCAGCGACCGCCGCAGTTGTGCCGCGGGCACGTCGTCGTCGTGCTTGTCGATCAGGATCGCGAGCAGCCGGTCCCAGATCTGTTCGCGCGCTTCGTTGTGCGGAGTGCCGGGCTCCGGCGCTTCGAATGCCTCGGCCCAGTCCTGGGGGGTGAGTCGGATGTCGGACCATTCGGTCGCGACCGTCATCGCCGTGGTGGGCGGCTGCTCGTAGAACCTGACCGCAGCGTCGATGGCCTTCACCAGATCCGCGGACGACTTCAGCCGGGCAACCTCCGGGTCCGCTTCGAGCGGTGCGTCGGCGCCCTCGGCGACGAGGTCGCGCAGGGTGCAGAGTTGCACGCCCTCCTCGCCGAGGCTGGGAAGGACGTCGGCGACGTAATTCAGGTACGGCTGGTGCGGACCGACGAACAGCACGCCGTGCCGGAGCCGGGGATCGGAGTACAGCAGGTAGGCGGCGCGGTGCAGAGCGACGACGGTCTTGCCGGTGCCCGGACCGCCGTCGACGACGAGTGCCCCGCTGGATCCGGCACGGATGATGGCGTCCTGGTCGGCCTGGATGGTGCCGAGCACATCGCGCATCCGCGGTGACCGGTTGGCGCCAAGGCTGGCGATGAAGGCGGACTGGTCGTCGAGTGCGGCGCGGTTTCGCAACCCGTCGGACGTGAAGACCTCGTCCCAGTAGTCGCTGATCCGTGGCCCGTCCGCCGATCTGGAGCTCCAGCGATACCGGCGTCGGCTGACCAGCCCCATCGGATTGGCGTGGGTGGCACCGAAGAACGGCTCGGCTGCGGGCGAACGCCAGTCGATCAGCAGCTGATTTCCAGCGCCGTCCAGGAGGCCGAGTCGTCCGATGTACAGCGGCTCGGGATCGTCCGCGCGGACGATGCGGCCCAGGCACAGGTCCAGACCGAAGCGGCGCAGGGACCGCAGCCGAGCGTTCAGGCGGTGGACCTCGAAATCCCGCTCCATGGCCTCCTGGCCCAAGCGGCCGGGCGCCTTCCGCGTCGCGTCGAGACGGTCGGACAGCTCCGCGATGGTCTGCTCGAGGCTCCTCGCGATGGCCGCGAAGTGCTGCTCGTCGTCCGCGATCAGCGCGGGGTCGGCCTTGGCGGCAAGGCGGTCGGGCAGGTCGAACGCGCTAGTGGTCACGTGGTTCACGCCGCCACCTCCGTGCCGAGCTGCAGTGCGCGCATCCGCATTTCGTCCCCCCAACTTCCTCAGGTTCTGCCTTCGGCCAGCCAGTTTGAGGTACACCCGGGGTCTTGCCGCAA
This sequence comes from uncultured Actinomycetota bacterium, assembly GCA_963849055.1. Taxonomy (GTDB): domain Bacteria; phylum Actinomycetota; class Actinomycetes; order Mycobacteriales; family Mycobacteriaceae; genus Mycobacterium. The sequence goes on along the minus strand of CAWKFI010000002.1, from coordinate 652,574 downwards.
GCCCCCCTGTGCGCTATAAGTTGAAAGTGGAAGGAGTGAATTAGCCTCCTCGCCGTCGATCACACCCCCGTCGCGCCGTCGATGTTCTCGCGGATCAAATCCGCGTGGCCACTGTGGCGCGCGTACTCCGCGATCATGTGGACGTAGATCCACCGCAGGCTCACCTCGGTGCCCATGAATGGACTCGTGTCGTCCAGCTCGCGCGCCGCGCAGTTGGCGCGGGCGTGCGCGACTTCGTCCTGCCAGGTGGACACCGCGGCACGGAACGACGTCTGTTCGGAGACGGCGAAGCCGCCGTCGTGCGGGGAATCATCAGCGCCCCGCTCGTAGATCGGGGGCGCTGACTCACCGGCCAGGACGCGCCGGAACCAGTTGCGTTCCACCTCGGCCAAGTGCTGGACGAGGCCCTGCAGCGTCAAGGACGACGGCTGCACGGCCGCCGTTCGCAATGCCGGATCGTCGAGGCCATCGCACTTTAGAACCAACGTGCTGCGGTAGAACTCGAGCCATCCCTCCAACGTCGCGCGTTCATCGGCGTTCATGGGCGGCGTCAGTCGATCGATCTTCGTCACGGGCGACGATCTTGCCAGCTGCGGGTGACACGGCGCCTGGACGCAATAGAATCCCGCCGATTTGATGGGTCGGCAAGCGACCACCGGTGCGGCATCGTGACCAGGACATCAACACGACGCGATCGATGGCGGCCACCAGATGTGGCCAATCCTGGGACGCGTCGGCCGAAGGACGCGCGCCATGACCGACGTGAGTGTGGCCACGAATCCGGCGGTCGCCCTGAGGCTGCCGCCCGCCGCGCCGGCGCCATCGGTTTCGCGGGACGTCTTCCTGCCGGGAAGTATCCGGCGCCAGAACGTCTTTGGCGCCTTGCGTCAACGGCTTCGCTGGCCGCTGGGGATCTATACGACTCCGGTCGTCATCCTCGTCGTGTGGGAGATCCTCGCCCAGGCGGGTGTGCTGCAGCCGACGTATGCACCGGCGCCGACCGACATCATCGCCACGACCGTGACCCTGTGGCGCGACGGGGTCCTCGGTCCCGATCTCGCGATCTCGTTGCAGCGGGCGGGGATTGGCCTCGCGCTCGGCCTGAGCGTCGGCATCGTGACCGGGGTGCTCGGCGGCTTTCTGCGCAGTGGCGAGTACCTGTTCAACGGACTCGCGCAGATCCTGAACACCATCCCGTTGCTCGCGGTGCTGCCGCTGATGGTCGTGTGGTTCGGCATCGACGAGCTCACGAAGATCCTGCTGATCGCGTTCGGCGCGGGCGTGCCGATGTACCTCAACCTCTTCGCGGCGATCCGTGGCGTCGACCAGCGCCTGATCGAGATGGCCCGCACCACCGGCGCCGGTTCGTGGCGCGTGGTCACCCGGGTGCTGTTGCCCGGTGCGCTTCCCGGTTTCCTTGTCGGCCTGCGCTTCTCGCTCGCCTACAGCATCCTGGGCCTGGTGGCGGCCGAGACGGTCAACGCCGACGAGGGGCTCGGCTTCCTGATCACCCAGGCCCAGACGTATCTGCAGACCAACAAGGTCTTCGTCGGCTTGGTGATCTACTCGATCCTCGGCCTCGTCGCCGACCAGCTCGTCCGCACGCTCGAGCGGATGCTGCTGCGCTGGCGCCCAAGCTATGAGGCGACGTGAGCAGCGCCATCGCCGAGGCACCCCGCCAGCAGACCGGTGTGCTCGTCGAGCGGGTGGTCCGCACGTTCGGTGACCGCAACGTCCTCGACCATCTCGATCTGACGATCGGTGACGAGGAACTCGTCGTCCTGCTCGGCCCCTCGGGTTGCGGCAAGAGCACCCTGCTCCGCCTGCTCGCCGGCTTGGACAAGCCGGACGGCGGCCGCATCGAGGTACCCGCGAAGCGGGCGATCGTGTTCCAGGCCGACCGGCTGCTTCCGTGGCAACGCGTACTGCGCAACGTCACGCTCGGCCTGCGCGGCCCCGACGCCGATCAGCGGGCGCGCAAGGCGCTCAGCGAGGTCAACCTGGCGGGGCGCGAGAAGGCTTGGCCCCGAGAGCTTTCCGGCGGTGAGGCCCAGCGCGTCGCGTTGGCTCGCGCGCTGGTCTCCGAGCCGGAACTGATCCTGCTCGACGAGCCGTTCGCGTCGCTGGATGCGATCACCCGGCTGCGGATGCACGATCTGGTGCGCGAACTGCGCCGCAAGCATCACGCATCCATGCTGCTGGTCACCCACGACGTCGACGAGGCGATCGCGCTGGCCGATCGCATCGTCGTCATGAGCAACGGGCGCATCGGCAACGCGCACCGCGTGCAGCTGTCGGCGGCCGCCCGTGAGGCGAGCGTGGCCAGGGAGGAACTCCGGGCCGCCCTGCTCGCAGACCTCGGCCTCGCCAGCCAGCACTGAACCTTCTCGCTTCACCCCCTCACTACACAGGAGAAACCATGCCCCGCAAACCCATTCGACTCGTCGGCGCCGCCGTGCTGCTCACGGCGGCGACCGTCCTGGCCGCCTGCTCGGCGGCGAATGCGCCGGAGACGGCGAAGGGGCCGCTGAGCGGCTCGGCAGGCAGCGACAGCCATCCGGAGTGGAGCCAGTACACCTTCACCATCGGCGACAACGGCGGCGACGGCAACGAGGAACTGGCGAAGATCACCGGCGTGTTCGACGATGCGCCGTACAAGGTGAAGTTCGCCCGCTTCGACTACGGTCCACCACTGGTGCAGGCCGCCGTTTCCGGTGACATCGACCTCGGTTCCGTGGGTGACGTCCCACCGATCACCGGGGCGGCCAAGCAGTTCGGCTTCAAGATCGTCGGCGTCCAGCGCGGGTCCGACCCCGACAAGGCGGCCGAGAACATCATCGTGCCCAAGGGTTCGCCGATCCACACGCTGGCCGACCTCAAGGGCAAGCGGCTCGCCGTCCCGCAGGGCAGCTCGGCGCACGGACTGGCGCTGCTGGCGCTCAAGAGCGTCGGCCTGACGCCCAAGGACGTCGAACTGGTCTACCTCAGCCCGGCGGCCGGCGGGACGGCGTTCAACACCGGCAAGGTGGACGCGTGGTCCATCTGGAACCCACAGTCGGCGCTCGCGGTGAAGAACGGCGCGCAGATCATCGCCAAGGGCCTCCCGCCCATCGACCAGGTCAACAACTACTACGTCGCGAGCGACAAGTCGCTCAACGACCCGGTCCGGCGCGCTGCGCTGGCCGACGTGCTCACCCGCATCGGGCGCGAATTCAACTGGGCGCAGCAGAATCCCGACCAGTACGCGAAGGCCATCGCCAAGGAGACGGGCGTGCCGATCGAGGACGCCAGGACCACCGTGGACTCCTACCCGTTCAAGATCACCCAGTTCCTGCCAGAAGACCTCAAGGCCGAGCAGGCGCTGAGTGACGCGTTCTTCGAGGCGGGCGAGATCACCAAGCAGGTCGACGTCAACACCCTCGCCGACAACCTGCTGCCCGACGGCTTCGACAGCTCGAAGGCCGCCTGATGGGCGCGCCGCAGCGGGAACTGCACCTCAACGCCTTCCTCATGGAAGCCGGCCACCACGAGGCGGCGTGGCGGCTGCCCGAGAGCAATCCGCGCGCCGACTTCGACCTGCAGCACTGGATCGAGCTGGCTCAGCTCGCGGAGGCCGCCAAGTTCGACTCGCTGTTCCTGGCCGACGGTCCGGCGCTCACCGGCACCGGTGAGTTCCGCCCGCCGGGCCAGCTCGAACCGCTGACGCTGCTGACGGCGCTGTCCCAGCACACCAGCCGCATCGGTCTGATCGCGACGGTGTCGTCGACCTACAACGAGCCCTACAACCTGGCGCGCCGGCTGGCTTCCGTCGACCACGTCAGTGGGGGCCGGGCCGGGTGGAACATCGTCACCTCGGCGGGCGCCGACGAAGCCGCCAACTTCGGGCTCGAGACCCGCCCCGACCACGCCACCCGCTACGCGCGCGCAGGCGAGTTCCTCGACGTGGCCAAGGCGCTGTGGGACAGCTGGGGACACGACGCGGTGCTCGCCGACAAGGCGTCGGGCCGCTACGCCGACCCGACGCGGATCCGCGCCGTCGACTACGCGGGCCAACACTTCAAGGTCGCTGGCCCGCTCAACGTCGAGCGCCCGCCGCAGGGACACCCCCTGCTGGTGCAGGCGGGGTCCTCCGAGGACGGCAAGGACTTCGCCGCCCGCCACGCGGAGGCCATCTTCACCGCGCACCAGACCTACGAGCGGGCCGCCGACTTCTACGGCGACATCAAGTCACGCACCAAGGCCGTCGGGACGCGACCCGGACGGTGTGCTCGTGCTGCCGGGCATCGTGCCGTTCATCGGCTCGACCGAGGCGGAGGCTCAGGAACTGGCGCAGCGCTTCGACGAGCTTCGCATCCCCGAATACGGCCTGCGGCCAGCTGGCGTGGAACTTCGACACCGACCCGTCGGTGTTCGAGCTCGACGCACCGCTGCCCGACTTCATCCTGGCCCGCCCGAAACTCGAAGGCGTCCCAGAGTCGTTCGGACCTGATCATCGAGTTGGCCGTGCGCGAGAAGCTCACGGTCCGCGCAGATCCTGTCCCGGCTGGGCGGCGGACGCGGGCACTTCACGTTCATCGGTACACCCGAACAGGTCGCCGACACCATCATCGCCTGGTTCGAGGGTGGCGCCGCGGACGGCTTCAACATCATGGCGCCGGCGCTGCCGTCCGCGCTGGAGACCTTCATCGAACAGGTGCTGCCGATCCTGCGGGGCAAGGGCCTGTTCCGCGAGGACTATCGCGGTGCCACGTTGCGTGAGCACTACGGCCTGCGCGGCCCCGGCCAACCAATTCGGCTCCGACGATGCACACTTCGGAGTGTGACGTTTCCTGATTCCGGCGTGTCGACCCGAGACGGCCGCGCCGACGGCCCACCTGCCCTGAACATCAAGGGATTACGAAAGAATTACGCCGGTGGCTTCACGGCGGTGTCGGACCTCGATCTGCAGATCGACGACGGCGCATTCTTCGGTCTGCTCGGTCCCAACGGGGCGGGCAAGACGACCCTGATCGGCTCGGTGTGCAACATCGTCAAGCCGAGCGCGGGTCAGCTGACCGTCTTCGGCCACGACCACCGGACCAGGGAGGCCCGCCGCCTCATCGGGCTCGCCGAACAGGACATCAACGTCGACCGCTTTCTGTCGATCCGGCAACTCCTGATCTACCACGCCGGGTATCACGGCATCGGTCGGAAGACGGCCGTGCGCCGTGCCGACGAACTGCTGGCGCTGTTCCGGCTCGACGACAAGGCCGACCGCAGGGGCTATGAACTGTCCGGCGGCATGCAGCGCCGCCTGGTCATCGCGCGCGCCCTGATGCACCGACCGCGGCTGCTGATCCTCGACGAGCCGACGGCCGGGGTGGACGTCGAATTGCGCACGGAGATCTGGCGTTTCGTCAAGGGCCTCAACGCCGCAGGCACCACGATCCTGCTGACCACGCACTACCTCGAGGAGGCCGAGACGCTGTGCGACGAGATCGCACTGCTGCGGGCCGGCCGGATCGTGGCACGGGGGTCGGCGGCCTCCCTCCGCAAGCAGTACGGGGCACGCGACATCTCCGAGGTCTACTCGCGGGTCATCGCAGCGGAGCCCACCGCGTGAGCCAGGTCGACGCCGTCGCGCTTCGCGCCGACGATGAACCGTTTCGCGCCGAACGCGCACCGTTCCTCTGGCTCGCCGAGCGAGAGGTGTTGCGATTCCTCAACATCTGGCTGTACTCGATCGCCGGCCCGGTGCTGTCCACCATCCTGTTCGTCGTCGTCTTCGGTTCGGTGTTGGGCCGTCACGTCGACAGCCCCGACGGCGTTCCCTACGGCCAGTTCATCCTGGGCGGCCTGTTCGCGCAGGCGATCCTGAACGTCGGATTCTTCAACGGGACGACGAGCCTGTTCGAGGCCCGCCGCGACCGCTACATCAACGACGTCTTCGCCAGCCCGCTGCGCTGGTGGGAGATCAACGCCGCCCTGGTGACCGGCGGGATCGCCCGCGGCGTGATCGTCGGTGCCGGCGTGCTGGCGATCGGCCTGCCGCTGACCCACGGCGGCGTCGCGCGGCCCGTCGTGTTCGTCCTCGGCACGCTCGGCGTGCTCGTGGTGGCCGCGCAGACCGGCGTCATCGCGGGCAGCCTCGCCAGATCCCTCGACCACGTCTACGCCATGGAGTCGATCATCCTGCTGCCACTGGGATTCCTCGGCGGCATCTTCTATTCCGTCCGGCAGTTGCCGCCGGCCTGGGACCTGGTCAGCCGGATCAACCCGGTCTTCTGGATGGTGCAGGTCGAACGCATCGGCCTGTTGGGAAGCGGTGACGTCAGTGCGCTCGCGGCGCTCGCCGTCTTGTGGGGACTGGCAGTCGCCCTGTCGGTGTGGTCGGCCGTCATCTTCGGCACCAACCGCCTCAAGGCGTGAGAGAGCCCAGGATCAACGGCCGAGCTTGGCCTTGACCTGTTTCGCGCTGGGATTGGTCAGCGTCGAGCCGTCGGCGAACTTCACCGTCGGCACGGTCTGATTCCCGCCGTTCACTGACATCACGAACTGGGCGGCTGCCGGTTCGGCTTCGATGTCGACCTCGTTCCAGGAGATTCCCTCGGCCTTCAGCGCCATCTTGAGCCGGGCGCAGAAGCCACACCAGGAGGTCGTATACATGGTCAGTGCAGCACTCATAAGGGGTTCAACATATCGGACCCCGCATACATGCCCGGACGTGACCGCCTGCCGCGGCGGCGCCGCGGACGCGAGGAGCAATAGGGCAGATGTCGCAGTGCCCTGCCAAGATGGACGCCATGCCGCTCGAGGCTCCCTCCGCCACCCTCCTGAACGACCTCGACGACGAGCAGCGCGAGGCGGTTCAGGCACCCCGCGGTCCGGTGTGCGTGCTGGCCGGTGCGGGTACGGGCAAGACCCGCACCATCACCCGTCGCATCGCCTACCTGGTGGCTGCCGGTCACGTCGCCCCCAGTCAGGTGCTGGCGGTGACGTTCACCTCACGCGCCGCGGGGGAGATGCGGGCCCGGTTGCGTTCTCTGGACACCGATCCCGACGGCGGCACTGGGGCGGGCACGGGCTCGGTGCAGGCGGTGACGTTTCACGCGGCCGCGCGCAGGCAGTTGCAGTACTTCTGGCCGCGCCTGGTCGGCGGCACGGGCTGGGAGCTGCTCGACAGCAAGTTCGCCGTCGTCGCGCAGGCCGCCAACCGCGCCGCCATGCAGGCCAGCACCGACGACGTCCGTGACCTTGCGGGCGAGATCGAGTGGGCCAAGGCGTCGCTGATCAGCCCGGAGGCCTACCCGGCGACGGTCGCCGAGGTCGGTCGCGACATCCCGTTCGACGCGGCCAAGATCGCCGCGGTGTACGCCGGCTACGAGGCGCTGAAGGCCCGCCGCGACGGCACCACCCTGCTGGACTTCGACGATCTGCTGCTGCACACGGCCGCCGCGATCGAGAACGACGCCGCCGTCGCGCAGGAGTTCCGCGACCGCTACCGGTGTTTCGTCGTCGACGAGTACCAGGACGTCACGCCTCTGCAGCAGCGGGTGCTCGACGCCTGGCTCGGCGACCGCGACGATCTCACCGTCGTCGGCGACGCCAACCAGACCATCTATTCGTTCACCGGGGCCACGCCGCGCTACCTGCTGGACTTCACGCGGCGATTCCCCGAGGCGGCGCTGGTCCGGCTGGAACGCGACTACCGGTCCACGCCGCAGGTGGTGTCGCTGGCCAACCGCGTCATCGCGGCCGCCCGCGGCCGGATGGCAGGCAGCAAGCTGCACCTCGTCGGCCAACGCGACGCCGGGCCGGTGCCGACGTTCAACGAACATCCCGACGAGGTCGCCGAGGCCACCGCCGTGGCCAAGACGATCAAGCGGCTCATCGCATCCGGTACCGCCGCCGCCGAGATCGCGGTGCTCTACCGCATCAACGCACAGTCCGAGGTGTACGAGGAAGCGCTCACCGAAGCGGGCGTCGCGTTCCAGGTACGCGGTGGCGAGGGCTTCTTCAGCAGGCAGGAGATCCGGCAGGCGCTGCTGGCGCTGCAACGCGCGGCCGAGCGGGGCGCGGGGGACGAGGCCGAGTTGGGGCGGCTGGTCCGCGAACTGCTGGAGCCGCTGGGACTGACCGCCGAGCCGCCCGCGGGAACCAAGGCCAGGGACCGTTGGGAGGCGCTGACCGCGCTGGCCGAACTGGTCGACGAGGAGGTCGCCGCGCGGCCCACGCTCGATCTGCGCGCCGTGGTCAACGAATTGCGGCAACGCGCCGACGCGCGTCACCCACCGGTGGTGCAGGGAGTGACGCTGGCATCGCTGCACGCGGCCAAGGGACTGGAGTGGGACGCGGTGTTCCTGGTCGGTCTCGCCGACGGCACGCTGCCCATCTCGCACGCACTCGCACACGGCCCGGACAGTGAGGCCGTCGAGGAGGAGCGCCGCCTGCTCTACGTCGGGGTTACCAGAGCCCGAGTCCATTTGGCGCTCAGCTGGGCGTTGGCCAGGGCACCGGGCGGGCGGCAGGGCCGCCGACCGTCGCGCTTCCTCAACGGCATTGCGCCGCAATTGGGCTCGGACCCCACGCCGAGCCGGGCCCGTCGGCAACGTGGCCCCACCCCGAAGTGCCGCGTGTGCAACGGCGCATTGAACACGCCGACCGCCGTGATGCTGCGGCGGTGCGAAACGTGCCCGTCGGACATCGACGAAGAGCTGCTCGCCGAACTCAAGGACTGGCGGCTGCGCATGTCCAAGGAGATGAGCGTGCCCGCCTACGTCGTGTTCACCGACAACACCCTGATCGCCATCGCCGAGACGCTGCCGGGCGACGATGCCGCGCTGGTCGCCATTCCGGGTATCGGTGCGCGCAAGCTCGAGCAGTACGGACCCGACGTTCTCGAACTCGTCAGGAAGCGTTCGTGAAGCTGCCACAATCCGCAAAGATCATGCCAAAACCGCAGGTCAGAAATTCGCTTGTCAGTTTTGGGTGCTAGCGTCTAACCTCAGATACGCCCCGTGGGGCGTCCCAGCAGACAGAAAGGAGGGGTCCAAGATCATGGTGAATTTCAGTGAATTCTCCGGCGTAGGCGTTGCAGGCATGTCGTGGACCCTCCATGTCGCTGGACCCGTCGCTGCCGCGGCATACCCCGCCGCCGCGCACGCCACGTTCGGCGCCCAGGCGATTATGCCGCCCAAGCGTCGGCACGCCGCCGCGACCGTCGCGTCCGTGAATCGAGGCACCACCTAGGTAAGCCTCGAAAAGCCGAAAAGGCCACGGACCCGAAACCCGGATCCGTGGCCATTGTTTTCGGAAGCTCCGAAATCTTGGTCGCAGGATCCATCAGAAGACAGATGGCCCAAGAAGTAACGACCAGGAAGCAGGAGAGACATGTCAATCCGGACATGCCGCGGGAGGCTGACGGTGCCGTGTCATGTCGGTGATCCAGATCTGTGGTTCGCCGAGAGTCCCAACGAACTGGAGCGAGCCAAGGCCCTGTGCACTGACTGCCCCATTCGGCGTGAGTGCCTGACCTCGGCACTGGAACGTCAAGAGCCCTGGGGAGTTTGGGGCGGCGAGATCATCGACCGCGGAACCATCGTGGCGCAAAAGCGTCCGCGTGGCCGCCCACGGAAGAACCCGACCGAGAACCCCGCTGCGGCTTAGCAGACGAGGCTGCCTAGCGTAGGTCGCTAGGCGGCCTCGTCCGCGAACCCCGGAATCAGTTCCGTGGCAAGCGCTTTGGTGGGGATGTAGGCGTCGAGCTGGCAGGCGATGGCCACGTTCGACGCGATCACGCGCATCGGAATCGCCAGCTTGGCGGGAATGTCCATCTGTCGGGCCGCCCTGATCTGCGCGACCGAACGATCCATGTTCACGGCCGTCATCTTCTGCAGCCACTTGCGCGTGTAGTGGAAGACGTCGGCCTCGAGGGGCTCGACGTACTGGCGCATCATGTCGTCCATGTCGCGCTTGGACACCTGCTCGCCCTTCTGGACGAACCCGATCCTCTGCATCGCGGCCAGCAGGTTGTCGTAATCGTCATTGAGCGCATACCGCGTCGCCTGACCAATCTCGACGGGAATCCCGCCGGGCAGCGGTGCGACCGCGCCGAAGTCGATGACGCCCATCTTGTCGTCGGGCAGCAGCATGAAATTGCCGGGATGCGCATCGCCGTGCATCATCTCGAGCCGCCGTGGCGCGTCGTAGGTGAGTTCGAACAGCCGCGCGCCCATCAGATCCCGCTGTTCCTGGGTGCCCTCGCGGATGATCACCGACATGGGGATGCCCTCGATCCATTCCTGGATCACCACCTTCGGCGCACTTGCGACGATGTGGGGGACGACGAAGTGCGGATGGCCGTCATAGGCCTTGGCGAAGGCGCGCTGATTGTCGGCCTCGAGCCGATAGTCCAGTTCCATCTCGGTGCGTTCGATCAATTCGTCGACCACGCCCTGCACGTCGGCGCCGGGGGAGAGCTGCCGCAGCACACTGACCATCCGCCGCATGGTCTTCAGGTCGGCGCGCAGCGCTTCGTCGGCACCCGGGTACTGGATCTTGACGGCGACGTCGCGACCGTCGGACCACACGGCCTTGTGCACCTGGCCGATGCTGGCCGACGCCACCGGCGTGTCGTCGAACGAGCTGAACCGCTCGCGCCACTTGGTGCCGAGCTGGGCGTCGAGCACCCGGTGCACCTTGGCCGCAGGCAAGGGCGGTGCTTCGCGTTGCAGCTTGGTCAGCGCCTCGCGGTACGGCTTGCCGTACTGCTCGGGGATCGCGGCCTCCATCACCGACAGGGCCTGGCCGACCTTCATCGCGCCGCCCTTGAGCTCACCGAGCACGGTGAACAGCTGCTGTGCGGCCTTGTCCATCATCTCGGCGTTGACTTCGTCCCGCGAACTGCCGGTCAGGCGTTTGCCGAAGCCGAGCGCGGCGCGGCCTGCGATGCCGACGGGAAGGGACGCCAGCTTGGCGTTGCGCGCGGCACGCCCACGTTTGATGTCCGTCACCAGTCCATCATCCACGACCAACCTGAACACCCGTCAACTCTGGCCGACGAATCGCGTCAGCACTCACAACGCGGGTGCCGTGACCAGCGGCGGCGCACCGTCGAACCGGTATTGACGTCCAACTCCAACGTGGTGTCGAGCGTCGCGGGCGGGTCGCCGGCGCGGCGTGGGTCGCCGACCTCGCGGATGGCCTTGATGACGCGGTCGACTTGGCTGAGCGCGCACGCGGCGGTAGCCAACATGGTGGCCCGGTCGGCGCTGCCGACGGCGTCGCGCAGTTGCGCGGCCAGCGCGGGCCAGGCGGCGTCGCGGTCGCTGCGGTGCAGGTCGGCACAGTGCAGGCAGCTCGTCATGCCGGGAATCACCAGCGGACCGACCAGACCCGTGCCGTCACGCACCCGCACCGGCAGATGCGGAACGCGGGCGTCGTGCAGACCGCGGACCACCCGCGGGTCGGTGACCAGGTAGTCCGACAGCACCACCAGGTCGGTGCTACCCGGGCGGACGCCGGCGTGGCTGAGGCTGCTGTGCCGGACCCTGGCTCCCGAACAGCGCAGCGCGCCGGCCAGCAGGTCGGACAGCGGCCCGCGGCCGTGGATGCGGATGGACGCCGAGCGTGCGGGCGGAGGCGCGGTGGTGACGACCCCGGCGTCGACCAGCGAGGCGACGAGTTCCGGCACGGCCGCCGCATCGGCGACGCCCCGGTTCACCGCAAGGGACTGCAGATCGGTGATCGTGACGCCGGACTGCATGACGCGCAACAGGTCGGCAAGCGCGGCGGCGGACAACCCGTCGGGCGGATGGACCATCAGCGCGCGTCGAGGATCCCATCCGACTTGAACGGCACCGTCGGGGCGCAGCAGCACCGGCATCGCCGGATCGAGCGTATGGCGCAACACGTGACGACTCTGCCACGCAACGCGGCCCGCCCGTTTTAGTTATCCACAGGCAGGCGGACGCTACTCGCTGCTGCCCTTGTCGTCGTCCTTCTTCTTCTCGTCGTCCTGCAGATCGGCGATCGCCTGCTCGATGCCGCTGGTGTCGCCACCGACGGCCCGGTCGATGAACGCGGAGGGGTCGTCGAGGTCCTCGGAGTCCGGGAGTAGATCGGGGTGCTGCCATACGGCGTCGCGGGCGTCGGCGCCGACGGCCTTGGTCAGCCGCTCCCACAGCACCGCGGCCTCGCGCAGCTTGCGCGGCCGAAGCTCCAGCCCGACGAGCGTGGCGAACGTCTGCTCGGCGGGTCCGCCGGTGGCGCGGCGTCGGCGCAGCGTTTCGCTCAGCGCCGACGTACCCGGAATCCGTTCGCCCAGTGCGTCGTTCACGACGGTCTGCACCCAGCCGTCGATCAGGGCGAGAAGTGTCTCGAGCCTCTCCAGCGCCGCGACCTGTTCGGGCGTCGCCTTCGGTTCGAAGATGCCCTGGTTGAGCAGCTGCTCCATGGCCGACGGGTCGGTGAGTGACTCGGGGCTGAACCCGCGGGTGAACTCCTCGAGCCCGCTGGTGTCGACCTTCATGCCCCTGGCGAACGCCTCGATGGCGTTGAGCAGCTGGGTGGACAGCCACGGCACGTGGCTGAACAACCGGTGGTGCGCCGCTTCACGCGCGGCCAGGAACGTCAGGATCTCGCTGCGCGGTTGCTCGAGACCCTCGGCGAGCGACTCGATGGCCTCGGGCATCAGCGCGGCGACGCCCTTGGGGCCCAGCGGAAGCCCGATGTCGGTGGAGGTCAACACTTCTCGCGACAACGTGCCGAGCGCCTGGCCGAGTTGCGAGCCGAACGCCATGCCGCCCATCTGGGACATCATCGCCAGCAGGGGACCGGCCATGCTCTTGGCCTCTTCGGGCAGCGTCGATGCCCATACTCCCGAGATCTGTTCGGCCACCGGATCGCAGACGCGCTTCCAGGTGCTCAGCGTGTTGTCGATCCAGTCGCTCGGCGTCCACGCCGCCGACTTGGTGGTGCCGGCAGGCAGCGCCGTCACGCCGTCGAGCCAGGTGTCGGCGAGGTGCACCGCGTCGGCGATGGCCTTGGTGGTGGTCTCCGGTACCGGTTTGACGAATCCGATCGAGCTGGACGCCAGCTGCCGGGCCAGGTCGTAGTTGACCGGACCGGACTGCGCGCCGGAGCCCATCACGTTGCCGGCGCCGCTGAACATCTCGCCCAGCTTGGTGAAGATCTGTCCCAGGTCGGACATGTCGAAGCCGGCGCCGCCGAACCCGAACGGATCGGACGGCGAGCCCGATTTCGGGTCCTTATCGGGCTTGTCGCGGTCGGGGTCGTCCCCGTGGGAGAAGCCGAAGGGCAGGTCAGCCATGCTTCAACCGTACTCACCGTAGCGACGCCAGGTGGGGCGGCGGGTCACGCTGAGAGTGAATTCGAGCTGCTGGGGGTCCCGCCGCACGCGGGTCAGAGCGCAGCGACCCGGGGGATTGGCTGGGCAGAGCCTTAATGTGGGCGTCGTGAACAGGCGGATTCTGACCCTCGTGGTGGCGTTGGCACCGATCGTGGCGTTCCTCGGACTGCTGACCGCGGTGACGGTGCCGTTCGTCGCACTGGGTCCGGGGCCGACGTTCGACACACTCGGCGAGGTCGACGGCAAGCAGGTCGTCGACATCGAGGGCACCACCGTCCACGCCACGTCCGGACACCTCAACATGACCACCGTGTCGCAGAGCGACGGCATCACGCTCGGCCAGGCGCTCGCCCTGTGGATGTCGGGCCGCGACCAACTGGTGCCGCGCGACCTGGTCTACCCGCCGGACAAGTCCAAGGACGAGATCGACGAGGCCAACAACACCGACTTCCGGCGGTCGGAGGACAGCGCCGAGTACGCCGCGTTGTCCTACCTCAAGTACCCGATGGCGGTCACCGTCGAGAACGTCACCGATCCGGGTCCATCGGCGGGCAAGCTGCAGTCCGGCGACGCCATCGACATGGTCAACGACAAACCCATCGCGAACCTCGACGAGTTCACCGCGCTGCTGAAGACGACGAAACCCGGTGACCAACTGGTGATCGACTACCGCCGCAAGGGCGACGGTGTCGGCACCACGACGATCACCCTCGGCAAGAACGAGGACCGTGACTACGGCTTCCTCGGCGTCGGCGTGCTCGACGCGCCGTGGGCGGACTTCACCATCGACTTCAACCTCGCCAACATCGGCGGCCCGTCGGCAGGGCTGATGTTCAGCCTCGCCGTCGTCGACAAGCTCACCACCGGCGACCTCAACGGCGGGAAGTTCGTCGCAGGCACCGGCACCATCTCCGGGGACGGGAAGGTGGGACCCATTGGCGGCATCACCCACAAGATGGTCGCCGCGCAGGAGGCAGGCGCCACGATCTTCCTGGTGCCCGCGGACAACTGCGACGAGGCGCGTTCCGCGCACGACGACGGCCTGCAGTTGATCAAGGTCGACACTCTCACTACGGCAGTGGATGCGTTGCACGCGGTTTCCGCCGGTGGCGAACCTCCCCATTGCTGAGAAGTCGCTTGGCGACCAGTGCGTAGAGTTGTGGCACGTCGGAAGGGCGACGTCCAGAAGTTGAGACACCCGAGAGCGGAGTTGACGAGTGGGTATGCGGCCCGCGGCGAGGATGCCGAAACTGACGCGGCGTAGCCGGATTCTGATCGCCATTGCCTTGGCCGTCGTCGTCTTGTTGTTGATCGGGCCACGCCTGGTCGACACATACGTGGACTGGTTGTGGTTCGGTGAGCTGGGTTACCGCTCGGTGTTCACCACGGTGTTGGTCACCAGGCTGGCTGTCTTCCTGGTCGCGGCGGTGTTGATCGGTTCGGTGGTGTTCGCCGCGTTGGCGCTGGCCTACCGGATGCGGCCGGTCTTCGTCCCCACCGGCGGCCCGAACGATCCGGTGGCGCGTTATCGCACCGCGGTGATGGCGCGACTGCGGCTGATCGGCATCGGCGTTCCCGTGGCCATCGGGGTCCTGGCGGGCATCGTCGCCCAGACCTACTGGGTGCGGGTGCAGCTGTTCCTGCACGGCGGAAGCTTCGGCGTCAACGACCCGCAGTTCGGGTTGGACCTCGGTTTCTACGCGTTCGACCTGCCGTTCTACCGGCTGGTGTTGAGCTACCTGTTCGTGGCGACGTTCCTGGCGTTCGTCGCCAACCTGCTCGGTCACTATCTGTTCGGGGGCATCCGGCTGGCCGGTCGCACCGGGGCACTGAGCCGTTCGGCGCGCATCCAGCTGATCTCGCTGGGCGGCACGCTGATCCTGCTCAAGGCCGTCGCCTATTGGTTCGACCGCTACGAGTTGCTCAGCCACACCCGGGGCGGCAAGCCGTTCACCGGTGCCGGTTACACCGACATCAACGCGGTGCTGCCTGCCAAGCTGATCCTGCTGGCCATCGCCGTGATCTGCGCGGTCGCGGTCTTCTCGGCGATCGTGCTGCGCGACTTGCGGATTCCTGCCATCGGCGTGGTGCTGCTTCTGCTCTCGTCGCTGATCGTCGGTGCGGGCTGGCCGCTGATCGTCGAACAGATCAGCGTCAAACCCAATGCCGCGCAGAAGGAAAGCGAGTACATCAGCCGAAGCATCACCGCCACCAGGCAGGCGTATGGGCTGACCGATCAGCAGGTCACGTACCGCGACTACAGCGGCATCAGCTCCACCACTGCGCAGCAGGTGGCGGCCGACCGGGCCACGACGTCCAACATCCGGCTGCTCGACCCGACGATCGTCAGCCCCGCGTTCACCCAGTTCCAGCAGGGCAAGAACTTCTACAACTTCCCCGACCAGCTGGCCATCGACCGGTACAACGGGCCGGACGGTGCTCTGCGCGACTACGTCGTCGCCGCTCGAGAACTCAACCCGGACAGGCTGATCGACAATCAGCGCGACTGGATCAACCGGCACACCGTGTTCACCCACGGCAACGGTTTCATCGCGTCGCCGGCGAACACGGTGCGCGGCGTGGCCAACGATCCGAACCAGAACGGCGGCTATCCGGAGTTCCTGGCGAGCGTGGTCGGTGCGAACGGAACCGTCGTGTCGCCAGGCCCGGCGCCGCTGGATCAGCCCCGCATCTACTTCGGCCCGGTCATCGCCAGCGCGGCAGACGATTACGCGATCGTCGGACGCAACGGCACCGACCGCGAGTACGACTACGAGACCAACACGGAGACCAAGAACTACACCTACACCGGTTCCGGTGGAGTGCCGATCGGCAACTGGCTCTCGCGTTCGGTGTTCGCCGCGAAGTTCGCCGAACGGAACTTCTTGTTCTCCAACGTGATCGGCTCCAACAGCCGCATCTTGTTCAACCGCGATCCGGCCGATCGGGTGGAGGCGGTGGCGCCGTGGCTGACCACCGACAGCAGCGTGTATCCGGCCATCGTGAACAAGAAGATGGTGTGGATCGTCGACGGTTACACCACGCTGGACAACTACCCGTACTCCGAGTTGACGTCGTTGTCATCGGCCACGGCGGATTCCAGTGAAGTAGCGCTCAACCGACTGGCTCTGGACAAGCAGGTGTCCTACATCCGCAACTCGGTGAAGGCCACGGTCGACGCCTACGACGGCACGGTCACGCTGTACGCCCAGGACGACCAGGATCCGGTGCTGCAGGCCTGGATGAAGGTGTTCCCGGGAACGGTGAAGCCCAAGAGTGAGATCAGCGACGATCTCGCCAAGCATCTTCGTTACCCCGAGGACCTGTTCAAGGTGCAGCGCGCGCTGTTGGCGAAGTACCACGTCAACGATCCGGTGACGTTCTTCTCGACGTCGGACTTCTGGGACGTGCCGCTCGATCCCAACCCGACGGCGAGCAGCTACCAGCCGCCGTATTACATCGTCGCCAAGGACATTGCGCAGAACGACAATTCGGCGTCATTCCAGTTGACCAGTGCGATGAACCGGTTCAGACGGGACTTCCTGGCGGCCTACATCAGTGCGAGTTCCGATCCGGCGACGTACGGCAAGATCACGGTGCTGACCATTCCGGGTCAGGTCAACGGTCCCAAGCTCGCGTTCAACGCGATCAGTACCGATACCGCGGTCAGCCAGGATCTCGGTGTCATCGGCAGGGACAACCAGAACCGGATCCGATGGGGCAACCTGCTGACCCTGCCCGTGGCTCAGGGCGGTCTGCTCTACGTGGCACCGGTGTACGCCTCGCCGGGCGCCAGTGACGCAGCGTCGTCGTATCCGCGCTTGATTCGCGTGGCCATGATGTACAACGACAAGGTCGGCTACGGTCCGACCGTCAGCGACGCGCTGGACGAGCTGTTCGGGCCCGGTGCGGGCGCGACGGCCACCGGGCCGGCACCGGTCGCGGGCCAACCGGCGCCCCCGGCGTCACCGCAGGGCAACGGGCAGCCGCCCGCTGCGCCGCCCCCAGGCCAGAACCGTGCGCCCGAGGTGCCGACGCCCGTCGCGGCGGTGCCGGGAGGCGGAGCGGTGCAGCTGTCGGCCGCGAAAGCCGCTGCGCTGCAAGACGTCAACGCCGCGCTCGATGGGATCCAGACGGCTCAGCAGAGCGGTAACTTCGCCGAGTACGGCGAGGCGCTGCAGCGGCTCGACGATGCCATCGCGGCGTACCGGGACGCGAAGTAATGCCCCGCGAGCGTGCGCGTCTGCTGGTCGACACACCGTGGTCGGCAGCATTTCACGCACGCTCGCGGCTGGTCAGGGCGCGATTTGGTAGTGAGCCGGTCCTTGGGTAACCTTTTGTTTACCCGTCGCGGGGTGGAGCAGCTCGGTAGCTCGCTGGGCTCATAACCCAGAGGTCGCAGGTTCGAATCCTGTCCCCGCTACTAGATGGAAACGGCCCCCGGAGATTACTCCGGGGGCCGTTTTCATGGCTCGTGTACGGGTGACGTCAATTGCGGGTACTCCATGCGCATGCAAGACAACCGGGAGTCGTTCATCGTCGACTGTCTGGTGAAGGCCTTCTCCGATCTGATGAAGGCCGATCCGGACGGTTTTCGAACCAAATTCCGCAAGATGGCCGCCGACCCCTTCGCGTTCTACCGTGGCAGCGCGTGCGTGTTCTACGCCGACGTCGCCGACCGGGAGGACCGATGGGCAGACGAGCGAACGTCCCGCGTGTGGATCCAGGGCGATCTGCACGCGGAGAACTTCGGCACCTACATGGACGGCTCCGGGGTGCTCATTTTCGATGTCAACGACTTCGACGAGGCGTTCGTCGGCCACTTCACCTGGGACCTGCAGCGGTTCGTGGCCAGCGTCGCGCTGATGTGCTGGCAGAAGGCGCTCTCCGACAACGAAATCAGCGCGCTGATCGAGACCTTCATCCGGGCATACGTCGACCAGGTCCGGTGGTTCACCGAAGTGGAGGACGACTCGTCATTCTCGTTGAATCTCGAGACCGCCCGTGGCGCAGTGCTTTCGGCGCTGCACTCGGCGCGCCTGTCGACGCGATCGCAGATGCTGGACCGAATGACCAAGATCGACGACACCGATCGGCGCTTCCGGGACGTGCCAGGTGTTCGCCACCTCGAGGACGCCGAACGCAAGACGGTCGAGGCCGCATTCGGCCGCTACCTGGAGACCATTCCGAAGACCAAGCGGTTCCGCGGCATCGCGTACGACATCAAGGATGTGATCGGCAAGACCGGTATGGGCATTGGCAGCGCGGGCCTACCCGCGTACACCGTGCTGATCGAAGGCTTCAACCAGGCGCTGGACAACGACGCGGTGTTGTCGATGAAACAGGGCAACGTCGCCGCGCCCAGCCGCGTGATCGACGACCGCGATGTCCACGACTACTTCAAGCATCACGGGCATCGCACGGCGGTGTCCCAGCGCGCGCTGCAGGCCCACGCCGACCCTCTGCTGGGCTACACCGACATCGACGGGGTCGGCTTCGTGGTGAGCGAACTCTCGCCCTACGACGCCGATTTGGACTGGAGCGAGCTCACCGAACCCGACGAGCTCACCGAAGTCATCGAGCAACTCGGACAAGCGGTCGCCAAGGTGCACTGTGTCAGCGACACCGACAGCGATCAAACGCTTGTCGACTTCCAAACCGAGGAAGCCATCGTCGCGGTAATCGGCGATCAGATCGACGATTTCGTCGATGACATGGTGTCGTTCGGGTTGGAGTACGCCGCCGTGGTGCGTGACGACCACCGTCACTTCGTCGAGGCGTTCCGGGAAGGGCGGATCCCTGGCATCACGCCGACCTGACTGCTCTAGCGCGACCGCCGACGGTGGCGGCGTCAGATGACGGTGAACGAGTCGACCGTGAGATGGAAGCCCCGCGATCCGGTCCCGTCGGCCGAGGTGCAGGTCAGTCCGTCGACGGCAGACGCGCAGGTGACCGTGCGCCCCGGCGACAGTGGGGCTGTCACCGACTGCCCGTAGTCCAACGTGTGCGGCGAGTCGAACCCCTCCCCCTGGATGATGGTCGCGCACGGTTGCGGCCGGTCCCCGAAGAAGCCGAATCTCCGCGTGTGGCCCTGCTCCAAGCCGGGGTAGAACCCGCACAGCGCACTGTCGGCGACGGTGAGCGAATCCCCATCCCCCTCGAACTGGCAGGCCAGCGACTCACCCCCGACGCGGCACTGGATCTGACCGCCCGGTGTTGCGAACGAGTGGTAGTACTCGTTCTCGACGAAATCGGTGAGTGGTCGTGACACGGCGGGTGCGCGTCGACGTGCGCGCGGTCTCCGACGTGGTGCTCGACGCCGATGACTCGCCGGTGCCGTCCGCAGGGGGTCCGGACGACGCGCGCGAACACGCCGTGGTGATGGCGAGGACGGCAATCGCCACGGCCGCCGTTGCACGACGTGTGCTCGTCTTCATCGCTGCTCCCTTTGGGTTGAGGGTCCGGTCGGATCGGGGAGTCAGCTGGACTGGCCGACGTAGAAGCGATTGCCGTCGAGGTCTCGAAAACTGAACATGAGTGGTGCCGTTTCCCAGTCGAGGATATCGCCCACCTCGAGTCCCTTTGCGGCAAGCGCAGTGTGGGCGGCGCGGGCGTCGGACGTGATGAGCCGAATTCCCGTGTCGATTCCCGTTGGAAGATCGTCTCCCGTGGCGACGAGTGCGAGCGACGGGCCACCGGAGGGCGGTGTCAGTTCGATCCAGCGGAAGCCGGGCTGCAGATGCGCGTCCATCGTGGTGGTGAAGCCCATGCCCTCGAAGAGCGCCTTCGACTGATCCTGATCGCTGACGGGCACGGCGACGCACTGGAGCCCGGTGAAGAGTTCGTCTGTCATGTAGGTGGTGACCGGAATGCGGACGAAAACTCATCGCCTCGGTAGCGATGACTCTGATGCGGCGGAGACATCCGGCGTGATGGTCCACGGGCCTCGCCTGTGCTCGGTCGCCAACATCCGAGGCAGGGTTTTGCTGGACATCGGTTTCACCGAGCATGGGATCTGTATGCCGGCACCCGCATGGAGTCCATCCGCAGGTCGCGGGTGCCTAATTCGCTCGGTCGCCGAGTATGATTTCAGAATGTCGATCCAGCGCGTGCGTAGCTGCCGCTCGGTAAGAGCGGGGGCGGCGCTTCGCTGGGTCGGCCTCGGCGCGTCGGCGCTGCTGGCCCTCTCGACCCCGCTCGTCATCCCCGACACAGCAGCTGTGGCATCTGCCGACGATTGTCCCGACGCCGAGGTGGTCTTCGCTCGCGGCACCGACGAGCCACCCGGTATGGGGCGGGTCGGCGACGCCCTCGTCGATTCGCTACGCCAGCAGACCGACGGCCTGAACATCAGGGCCTACGCGGTGAACTACAAAGCCACCATCACTCAGCGGCACGGCGGCGATGGCGCCAAAGACGCGATCTCCCACATCAAGTCCACCGCGTCTTCGTGTCCCAACACCAAGATCGTCTTGGGTGGTTACTCGCAAGGTGCGAGTGTGGTCAACATCGTGGCGGGTTTCGACGGTATCAACTGGGGCGATCCGCTACCACCGGAGTATGTGAAAAACATTGCGGCGGTTGCTACTTTCGGAAATGTGGCCGACCGCACCGACGGACCGCCGCCGACCCAGAATTCGCCACTCAGTGCCAAGGCGATCGACCTGTGCAATCCCAGCGATCCGATTTGTCATGCAGGCCCGGGCAACGCTTGGAGCGGGCACACGCAGGGCTATGTCCCCGAGTACACCGACGAGGCTGCGGACTTCGTTGCGGCCGCGCTTCTGGCTGGGTCGGCCCATTCGGCGCCCGGCTACGGCTCGCAGATGCCGGTGTATGGCCCGCAGTCACCGGTCTACGGCCCACCGCCCGGCCCGCAGTTGCCGGTCTATGGCCCACCGCCCGGCCCGCAGTCGGGGTATGGACTTCAGCCGCCAGAGTCTGTTCCGTCGGTGCCGTCCCTCTCGCAGTGGCCGACGAATGGCTCGCAAAAACCCACGTCCGACACTGGGATTGGGTCTACACCGTCGTCTCCTGGACCTGGATTGGCTTAGCGCGCTCTGCCGCGGTGTCTCGAGCATGCTGCTCGCCACAGTCAGTCGGGGAATTCCGCTGCAGGACAAGGCCGATGAAGCCGCTGTCGTCGGCGGAAGAGCCTGCAGACCGTGCAATGGCGTTGGCACGCTGGGTGGGCACGACTTATGCCGGAGGACGCCGCGAGCCGAGGCCGCCCTTACGTTCGAGCATTGCTCCGAGTCGCAGAATGGTCGACTCGTCAAACCACTTGGATATCAGTTGGATGTTGATCGGCAGGTTCTCGGAGCTGAACCCGTAGGGAACTGACAGCGCGGGAAGTCCGGTCAGATTGAACGGGGACGTCGCCGCCATCACATGAGTCCACGGCACGGTGACACCATCGACGACGAATTCCACGGCTCCGTGTGGCAGGGCTGTTACGGGATTGACCGGGCACAGCAGGACGTCATAGTCGCAGAAGTAGCCGCTAAACGCCGAGCGCAGCGCCTCCATCGACCCTCGGGCGGAACGGAATTGGTCCAGTGTGGGCTCTTGCACCGCCAGAATTTGTGCGCCAGAGGCAGAGAGGTCGTCTTCTCGTCCGGCGGCCAAGGTCTTGATGTACGGGACCAGTTCCCCGTAGATGAAGGTCGTCAAGGCCGTCGGCGCCTCCGCTTGCTTGAGAAACGGGACGCCAACCTGCTCCACGCGGCACCCGAGATCGGCGAGTCGTGCTGCTGCACTTTCGACCGCCGCCGTGATCTCGGGATCGACGGGACCGAACGCCTCGTCGGACACCCAGCCAACGCGCGGGGCCTGCCCGGCGATCTGTGTGCTGCCGGAGTCAAAGTGCCTCGGGTGCACTGCGTATCCGTCGACACCATCGGGTCCGCTGAGGATTGAATAGGCCAGTGCTACGTCGCCCACGGTGCGTGCCATCGGACCTACGTGCCACCAGGCCGATGTCATCGGTGCGAAGTGGCCCGTGAACGGGATACGGCCATGGGTGGCCTTCAGGCCTGCTATCCCGGTAAAGGCGGCCGGCCCTCTGACGGAGATCGCAACGTCGCTGCCGATACCAAGTGGCGACATACCGGCCGCGATTGCTGCGGAGTCTCCGCCTGACGATCCACCGGGCGTCCGATCCAGGTTCCAGGGATTATTGGTGCGTCCGGTCACCAGATTGTCGGTTTCCGTCGCGGCCGAGAACTCGGGGAGATTGGTCTTGGCGAGCAGAATGCCGCCGGCGGCTTTCACCCGCGCTACCGCAGTGGCGTCCTTGTCGGGCACGTTGCCGGCGAAGATCTTTGAGCCGCTTTGCGTGGGCACGCTGGCGGTGTCCAAGCAGTCCTTGACCGTGAATGGGACTCCATGCAGCGGCCCGACTGGCTCGCCGCCACGTACGGCAGCATCCGCGGCGTCGGCGGCGCGCAGCGCGTCATCGGCCAACAGCGTCACGATGGCGTTGATCTGAGGATTGACGTCGAGGATGCGGTCGAGGTGGGCCTGCACGACCTCGCGGGACGAAACCTGCCGGCTCGCGATCAGCGCCGCCATCGTCGAAGCGTCCTCGTAGTGCAACGAACCGGAATCATGCGCAGAGCCCGCGCGACTGGTCGGCATAGGAGCGTCCTCGTTTCGGTGTGGGTGCTCAGAAATCGGGCAGCGGTCTGCCAGCGACCACGCGGCGCGAGGAGAGTCCTGCACTCAACCTACCTGCCACATGGTAGGGAGACTAACCGCGCGGAGGGCCCTGCTGTCTACCTGCCACTTGGTAGGCTTACTCGAGATGCGGAAAGGAGGCCTGCGGCGATGAATACGGTCGAGCTGAGCACGCGGGACAGGATCTTGGCGTCGGCCCGTAGCACCGCTCAGGCGCGTGGCTACGGAGGGTTGAGCTTCCGCGACCTTGCGGCAGACGTCGGCATCAAGGCGGCGAGCGTGTACCACTACTTTCCCAGCAAGGCCGAACTCGGCGCAGCGCTGGCAAGACGATACTGGGAGGACGCCGCGGCTGCGCTCGACTCGCTCTCGTCGCAATCCTCGGACCCTCGGGACGCTCTGTCGCGATATCCCGGCATGTTCCGCGAGGCGCTGATCTCCGAGAATCGAATGTGCATGTGCAGCTTCATGGCCGCGGAGTACGACGATTTACCCGACGTAGTACGCGAGGAAGTGCGGACGTTCGCCGACGTGAACATCGCCTGGCTGGCGACCACCCTGAAGAACGCTTCGCTGGTCGCCCCCCGCGACGGCGAATCACGTGCCCGCGCAATCTATGCCGCCGTCGCCGGTGCACAACTCATTGCACGAAGCCGGTCCGACGTTTCCTTGTACGACTCGTTGATCGACAGCTACCGTGAGGCGGGTTTGCTGCCGGCCTAGCTCCCGAGGAATCAGAACGATTCGGCGTCGGAATATAGCCAGTGTTCTGGACGCATCGAGATCGCGAGATTTTCGCCGCGGTTCCTGAGGAAGTCGATGTGGCGGTCGGCCGCGTCGCCGCTGAGGTGGCGCCGGGTCAGCTCGACGAGTTGGTCGTCAGTTGCCGGCTGGATCCCGCTGACCGCGCCGTCGACCGCCACGTAACGTCTGGTCGGCTCCAGACGTTGCACCATGAGCGAGAAGAATCCGGCCGCCTCGATCGATCGCGCCTTGCGGGTGCCGGCACCGGTCAACACCCATGGTTCTCCGCCGGGGCTGTATTGGTACCAGATTGGCACGGTCAGGGGTCCGCGTGATGCACCGAGGCTCACCGACAGCGCTGCCGTACGGGGTTCGGCAAGAAACTGTTCGCGCTCTGCTTTGATACGAGTCTTGCTGTCGGGCATCGTCATCGGTTGCGCTCTTTCATCGTGGCGGAGCCGTAGCGGATCGTGTCGGTCAGACCGTCCGGTCGGCCACGTTCACCCGCGTGGCGGAAGCCAGTGCTGCGCGCAGCGTGTCCTTGGAGACGGGCGCACCCGGGGTGCTCGTGGATTTCTCCCACGATACGGTCGGATCTGACAAGTAGATTTGCGTGTAGCCGGCCGACTCGGGCTCGAAACGCCATGTCTGCGAGGCTGGTTCGACGTTGAGGGTGTCGAATCCGAGGCGGTCGATGAGATCCGCTGCTACGTCAAGCGCTCCGGCATCGTCACTGGCGATGGGCAACGCGGTCCGGTCTGACGCACCGGATGGTCGAGCCAGCTCAGGGATGTGGTTGGAGAGGATATTGCTGAATGCCTTCACCAGGACCGCGCCGGGCAGCAACTTCTGGGCGAGCTGAAGTTGGGTGTACTGACCGGAGTCCAGTTCGGGGATGCGGCCGTCGCGCGAGGGATAGTAGTTGCCGGTGTCGAGCACCGTCTTTCCGCTCAGCAGTCCCTCGGGGAGTTTCCCGTAGGCGGACATCGGAATGCTGAGCAGGACGGCCGCGCCGCCGCGCGCTGCATCTTCGATCGTGCCCGCCGTGGCGTGTGGTCCCAGCTCATCGACCAAATCCGCGAGGCTCTCGGGTCCTCGCGAATTGGCAATGATGACGTCGATGTCGGCGGCTACGGCCAGCCGGGCAACGGCCGATCCGATGTTTCCGCTTCCGATGATGCCTAGGGTGGTCATGGTGTGCTCCGTTTCTTCGGGTTTCGCGCGAGGTCAGTGTGGTGCGAGCCGGGATTGGCGGCCACGCGGCGATAGGCCAAGTGCCGGAGCCAAAGTCGTCAATGCCGGCAGCAGCTCCTTGGTGCCGATGACCTGAATGGCGACGTGATCGGCGCCGGCCGCAATGTGCTGATGTAGGCGCTGAGCTATCTGATCGGCGGTGCCGTGGGCGATGACGGCATCGACCAGTTCGTCGCTGCCGGGTTTGGCGACATCGTTGTCGGAGAAGCCGATTCGCTTCCAGCTGTTGCGATAATTGGCTAGGCCGAGCGACAGGTCGAGTACGTCTCGGCCCAATGCGCGGGACTCTGCGGCGTCGTCGGACAGCACGATTTTTTGCTCCGGCGCCAGGAAGGCGGCCGGCCCCATCACGTCGCGGGCCCGAGCAGTGTGCTCGGGAGTGGTGAGATAGGGGTGCGCGCCGGCCCCGCGCCGCGCGGACAGCTTCAGGATCCCGTCGCCGAGTGCGGCAAGGACACGGCGGTGTGCGGGCACACCGTAGCGGTCCAGGTCGTCAAGATAGGCATTGAGTGCGTCGAAGGGCTTCTCCCACTGGGTGATGGCTTCGCGATGGCCCGCGCCGATGCCGAGCACGAACCGTCCCGGGTGACGTTGTTCGAGGCGGTGAAACGCCTCCGCTACGGGGCCGGCCGGAGAAGTCCAGATGTTGATGATCCCGGTGGCGGCCTTCAACGTGGTGGTCCGATCGAAGATCGGGTCGACCCAGGACAGGTCGTCGGGCGCGCTGCTACTCGCCCACACCGCCCCATAGCCCAGGCTCTCGAGCTCAACGGCGACCTCCGGGGAGACCGGGTTGACCGTCCACACGCCGAACTTCCCGAGGTCGGGTTTGCCGGCCGCTTCGCGCGAAGTCGGCTGCGCGGTGCCTGATTCGTTGGGGTGCATGCCTTTCCCTTCTTTCGTGCCCCGCCTAATCGACCGCGGGATGGGCGAGTCCTTCGAGCGTGCGCCGAAGGTCGTCGATGCCCGTGTCGGTGAGCTGGCACGCTGATTTGATCTGGTCGGTGATGCCCCGGATCTCGGCTTCGAGGCCGCGGCCACGGGCTGTCAGGTCGACGAACACCCTCCGCTCGTCGGCGACGTCCCTCGTCCGCGTCACCATTCCGATGGCCTCCAGGCGCTTGACCAACGGCGTGATCGTGCCGGTGTCCATATCGAGGCGGGCGCCCAAGGCGCCGACCGGAACCGGCGCGTCATCCAGCAGCGCCAAGACCGCCAAGTACTGGGGAAACGTCAAACCCAGCGGTTCGAGGAACGGCTTGTGCAGGCGGATCATTCGGTTGGCGGCTCCGTACAGCGCAAACGAAAGCTGCTGACCCAAGTGATCACGAGATGCCTGTGACACAGTCCGACCATTTCTCTAGCAGACCATCTGCTAACACTCTAGATACTAGCACGCTAGATAAATCGGCGGCACGAGCGTGCCGCGGTGGTCCCCGGGCCATGCGGCCGTCGACCAATCACGCAGATCAGCCGACCCGCTTCGCCCTTCGTTCGAACGCGTCACGGTCTTCCTGTGGCCGCAACGGGTTGAGCGCGTACACCACGCAGAAGTGCTTGCCGGACGGGTCGGCCATGATGACCCACTGCCCGGGGTGGTTGGCGAATGAGTCGTCGACGATCGTCGCGCCGAGCCCCTTCAGGCGCCCGACCTCCGCGGCGAGATTGTCCGTGTGAATGTCGAGGTGCACGCCTGCCTGGTCGGAGTGCACATTCTGGACGACGACGCGGAAGTCGTCGGACGCGCCTTCGAGGATGCGATAGTCGCTGCCGCCCCGCGGCGTCACCACGTCTGCATCGAGTGTGTCGGCCCAAAACCGTGCTGTCTCTTCATGAACGTCCGACGGGGCGTCGATGATCAACGTGCTGAGCAGTATGCGATGCATGCCAGTCCTCCACGGCGCCAGGGTATTCCAGGTCAGGGCAACAGGGTGGGCATGGCGGCCCAGCCGCGAACTGCGGCGGTCTCCGACGGCCGCGCATTGGGCCAATCGACCTCCCACTCGGGGAAGCGTTTGAGGATCTCCTCCAGTGCGATGCGAAGTTCGAGCCGGGCCAAGGCGTTGCCCATGCAGAAGTGGGTGCCCGCGCCGAACGTGAGGTGTGAAAGGTGCTGCCGGTGAATGTCGAAGACGTCACCGTCCGGCGCGAACCGCCGGCGATCGCGGTTGGCCGCACCAACCAGCAGCAGCATCGCCGAACCTTCTGGCACGGTTTGGCCGTAGTACTCGACATCGCGGGTGACGTAGCGGGCGAGTTGCAGCGCGGGCGGCTCCCAGCGCAGGATCTCCTCGATCGCCTGGGGGATCAGGCTGTGGTCGGCTACCAGGTCGCGCCGCTGATCCGGAACTTCGGCCAGCGTCTTGCCTGCCCAGCCG
Organism: uncultured Actinomycetota bacterium; assembly: GCA_963849055.1. Classification (GTDB taxonomy): domain Bacteria; phylum Actinomycetota; class Actinomycetes; order Mycobacteriales; family Mycobacteriaceae; genus Mycobacterium. The sequence goes on along the minus strand of CAWKFI010000002.1, from coordinate 625,172 downwards.
AGCATCCGGGTGGTGGTCTCGGAGCCGGCGGTGGCGATCACCGTCAAGTACAGCAGCAGTTCGTCGCGGCGCAGCTTGCGCACCGTGCCGGTCTCGTCTTCGAACTCGGCGTTGAGCAGGTCGGTCATGATGTCGTCGGATGGGTGCTCGGTCCGCCAGTCGATGAACTCCGCGAAGACCTCGCCGGTGGCCAGCGCGTCGACTTTGTCCTTGTTGAGGGTCTCCTCGCCGTGGTCGGTGATCTGCTGCTGCCGGTCCTCGGGGATGCCCAGCAGCATGCCGATGACGCGCATCGGCATCTGTTCACCGAGATCGTTGACGAAGTCGAAGCGATCGGACCCGACCAGAGGATCCAGGCAGCGCGTCGTGAACTCCCGGATCTGCGGTTCGAGGGCCAGCACCTTGCGTGGTGTGAACACCCGCGACAGCAGATTGCGGTGGATGTTGTGGATCGGCGGATCCTCGAAGATCAGCGTCCCCGGCGGGATTTCCATGCCGGACTTGATGATCTCCAGAAGTGCTCCACGCCCGGAGATGAACGTGTCGTGGTCGATGGTCGCCTTGTTGACGTCGTCGTAGCGGCTCAGCGCGTAGAAGTCGTGCTGTTCGTTGTAGTAGAGCGGGGCCTCTTCCCTGAACCGGGCGAATGCCGGGTAGGGATTCATGTTGAGGTCGATGTCGTACGGGTCGTAGTACAGCTCGGCTTCGGTCGGTGCGGTTGACACGGGTGGTCTCCTGGAGGATGGTCGCTGGGCACCTGCTTAGCAGGCCGGCGGGTGCCCGGTCAAGGGCGCTGGCGAAACGAGCCACAAATCCGACTGGTGCACAACGTATTCCGTGCGGTGTTCTCGCATCACCGGAATGTCGAGGTCGCAGAGGGAGTATGGTCGCGTGCCAGCCTGCTGTGTGTCGAAGGGAAAAGGCATGTCTGAGTTACGTTTTGACGACCGCGTCGCGATCGTCACCGGCGCGGGGCGCGGTATCGGCCGCGGTTACGCCCACTTGCTGGCGGCGAAGGGAGCGCGCGTCGTCGTCGCCGACTACGGCGTGGACCCCGACGGTCACGGCACGTCGTCGGCACCCGCCAACGAAGTGGCCAGGGAAATCACCGATCTCGGAGGCAATGCCGTCGCGTGCTGCGCGTCGGTGGCCGACGAGCGGGGAGCGGCGTCCATCGTCGACACCGCGCTCGACGCATTCGGCCGGTTGGACGTCGTGGTGAACAACGCGGGCATCCACGATCCCGCGAACTTCGAAGAGCTGTCGATCGATCAGTTCCGCGCCATGCTCGACGTGCACTTCTTCGGCGCGCTCTACGTGATCAGGGCGGCATGGCCACACTTCCGATCCGCCGGGTATGGCCGGATCGTCAACACCGTGTCGGAGGCCATGCTCGGCGGCGTACCCGGGCTCACCAGCTACGCATCGGCCAAGGGCGCCGTCTACGGGTTGACGCGAAACCTCGCGACCGAAGGGCTGGCCGCGGGCATTCGCGTGAACGCCGTCGCCCCTCGCGCCTACACCCGGTTGTCCGCCGACCACGTAGAGAATCTGTCGACCCTCTACGGGATGTCGCCGGAGAAGATCGAGCAGGTCAACGCGAGTATGCCGCCCGAACTGTGCGCACCGGCGGTCGCCTACCTGGCGCACGAGGACTGTCAGCTCAACGGCGAGGTGCTCCAGGTCGGAATGGGCGGTGTGGCGCGGTTGGCCTTCGTCGCTGCGAAGGGTCTGCGGAGTCGCGCGCTGACTGCGGAGAGCATCGCCGAGAGCATCGATGCCGTCCTGGACGTCGACGGCGCCGACGTCCCCTCGACCGACGACATCCTGAGCCCGCTTCGCTCGAACTGAGGGTCAGGCCCCGGCCAGCCGCGGCCGATCGCCGCTGAGCGACTGCGCATGCCTGAGGATTCGCGGCCGCGCGCGCGGTTGAGCCACGGCGAGCAGGCAGATGTCGAACGCGTGCAGTGCGCCGGCGCGCAGTCCGGCGTCGTCGAGCTCGCCGGAGGTCCAGCGGCGTTGCAGGTGAAACAACACCATCGCCGCATGCTCGGCAAGTACCGCCGGCTCGATATCAGGCCGCAGCACACCGGCTTTGGTCGCGGCGCCGATCTCGGAGACGATCAGGTCCCACCCCGTCCAGTGCACGTTCACCAGGTCGAGGAGGCGATCGTCCATGACGACGGCGCGCACGACCGCCTTGGGCACCTCGGCCACGGTTTTGTCGATCGAGACGGCGATCGCCTCCCAGATCCGTTCGATCGGATCGGTCGCGGTCAGGTGGTGAACGGCGACGTCGATGGAGTCGAGCGACCGTTGCACGAGCGCGGTGAGCAGCCCCTCCTTGTCGCCGAAGTGGTTGTAGAGCGTGCGGACGCTGACCGCGGCTTCCTCGGCTAGCCGGCGCATCGAGAGTTGCTCAACGCCGTGGACCTCGATGAAGGCCCGCGCGACGTCGAGGACGTGCCGACTAGTCCGCTCCTGAACCCGCGATGCCATCGTCAGAACCCTAGTCACTCGACGTAAGCGGGCGAGCTCGGACGTTGTTTTGCCACATCGGGTCAAAAGTGCAACACCGTTGCAAAAATCGGCCAATGTTGCTTAGATCGCTTCAACGAGCTGTGCGTGTGCCCAGCCACAGCCACTCGCATCGACCAGAAGCCAGGGGGAAGAGATGTCACGAGTTCAGTCCGGCTCCGTCGGCAGCGCCGCCGATGATCAGCGCTACGTCGTGGTGTCGATCGACAGCCACGTGGGCCCGTCGGTCAAGGATCAGCTGCGCCCGTATTGCGACGCGAAGCACTTGGACGACTTCGATCGCTTCGTGACGGAGATGGAAAGCCAGGGGCTGTTGTCGTGGCGGTCCTCGGAGGCCAAATCCGGTGAGAAGCAAAGCTGGTCGCTGGGCAAGTCGCAGGCCGAGAGGGGCAAGAGCCAGGCCGAGAAGGTCAGCCGGCCCAAGGTGGACGAGCTCGGGCAAGCGGAGGCGGAGCAGTTCGGCAAGCAGGCGGGCATCCGCAACGCCGATCAGATCGGTGCGCGGTTCCTGCAACGCAGCTACGAGCACAGCCTCGCGCCCGGTCTGCAGGACCATGACGCGCGCATCGCCGACATGGACGAGCAGGGGGTCGCGGCGGACGTCATCTTCCACGGCGGCCTCAACGGCCAATCGATCCCGTTCTCGACGACCGGCCTGATCAGCTGGGGAGACACCGCCTACGACTACCTCGAACAGGTCGGCGTGCGGATCTACAACCGGTGGCTGGCCGACTTCGTGTCGCTGGCCCCGGAACGCCACGCCGGCATCGCCCACATCCCGATCTCCGATCCTGAGTGCATGCGCCAAGGAGGTCGAGTGGGCCGCCGACGCCGGACTGAAGGGCATCAACCTCCCTGCGCCGCGGGGCGACTTCCCGATGCTCAATGACCCTGCGTGGGAACCGCTTTGGGCGGCCTGCAAGGAGACCGGACTGTCCCTCAACACTCACGGCGGCGGCGGTGAGCACTACCCCTACCAGGGCCAGGGCGCACAGACGATGTACATGATGGAGACGCCGTTCCGGACCCGCCGCGGCCTGTGGGTGATGATCCTCAGCGGCGTGTTCGAGCGCTATCCGGATCTCAAACTGGTGCTCACCGAACAGTGGGTGGATTGGGCGCCCAGCACCATGGCGGACATGGACGGGCTCTACCACGGCCCGACCGGCGCAGCCATCCGCGCCAAACTGCCGAAGCCACCGTCGGAGTACTTCCGCCAGAACTGCTTCATCGGCGCGAGCTTCATGTCCAACGGCGAAGCCAAGATCGCCATCGAGCACGACCTCGTCGACAACGTCATGTGGGGCGACGACTATCCGCACGCCGAGGGAACCTTGCCCCGACACCCGAGAGGCGATGCGCTTCACGTTCTCCGACGTCGATCCGAAGTACACGCGACGGTTCCTCGGCGACACCGCCATCGACCTGTACGGCCTCGACCGCGACAAGGTGACGAAGGTGGCCGAGCGGATCGGTCCCACGGTGGACGAGGTGAGCACGCCGTATGAGCTGCCCGAGGATGCCGTGGTCGGTCTCTACGCCTTCCGGACCGGGCCGGGAATCTTCGTCTGAGGCTGCCATTCCGCAGCTCGCCAATTCCCGTGCCTACGAGGAGATGAACGCCGCCATGGATGACACCACGGATTTGAAGTTGCCCTGTCGCCTCGTCACCGCCGAGGAGGTCGAGCACCTGCACGAGCACGGCTGGGTGAAGTTGAAGCGCTTCGTCGATCCCGAAGTGCTGGCCAAGATGCTGGATCTCGCCCGCGAGAAGATGGGTGACGATGCGCGACAGCAATCCGCTGAAGGCGGGAATGTCTCCCGCCGCCGGTGGCGAAGCCAAGGGAGCGCTGGCGTACTTCAACGCCGAGCGCAGCGGCGGTCTGGCCAACCCGGTGCTGCGGCCCGTCATCGACGAAATCGGCAAGAGCGCAACGCTGTTGCTGCGGCGCCGCACCGACGACGGTGCCGCCGTCGGAATCAGGTACTACTCGGACTTCTTCGTGCCGAAGCTGCCGTCGGCCAAGACCTCGCGGCACGGCGGCAACGGCCCAACCGCCTTCCACCAGGACTACATCACCTTCGCCGTCGACCGGACCGGCGGCATGACGTTCTGGATCCCGCTGGAGCCCTACGGTCCGGAAGCCGGAACCATGTCGTTCGTCAGCGGGTCGCACCGCGTCGGGGTGATGGGCGACTACACCACCTACGGCGGCCACGACGCGCTCGACGGTGTTCCCAGAGCTGCGTGATCTCGAGATGTCCGAGCAGATGACCTACGAGTTGGGCGACGTCACCGTGCACACCCATCTCACCATCCACGGCGCCGGCGCGAACACGATGGACCGTCCCCGGTGGGCGTTACCTGCTCGTCGTCCAGCCGGCGGACGTCTGCTGGAACGGATCGCCGTGCCCGAACTTCGACACCACCGAGATGATGCCGTGGCAGCCGCTGAACGACGAGCGCTTCCCGCTGATCGGCTGAAGGACTCCGTTGACGACAGCCCCGTTCCCGAACCGGCACTTCATGCAGGTGTGCTGGGTGGTGCCCGACCTTCGTGCCGCCATCGACTCCTGGGTCTCGCAGTGCCGGTGTGGGACCGTTCTTCTGGTTCGACGGCGTGGGCTGCGCCGACGGGCGGCACCGAGGCGCTCCCGCCGAGTTTCCCGCCGTAACACGGCCGCCATCGCGTACGCGGGTGACCTGCAGATCGAGCTGGTGTGCCAGGAGAACGACGAGCCCGGGGTGTTCCGCGACGTGTTCCCCGAAGGACAATCGGGCTTGCACCACATGGCGCTGGTCTGCAACGACTACGAAGCCGAGCGCGACGCCTACGTCGCCGCGGGAGCGGAACTGGCCTTCGAGGGCCGGATCGGCAATAGCCGCACCTGCTGGGTCGACACCACGCCCACGCTCGGATTCATGGTCGAGCTGCTCGAGCCGAGCCCGGTGCGCGACGCGGGATTCGCCGCGATGCGCGCCGCCGCCGAAGCCGTGGGACGGCGCCGATCCCGATCACCAGGTTCTGACCGTCGATGGACGATCACGAGCCGGCGGACACGTTCCCGCAGCTGTTCGCCGAGGTGGTCGCCGCGCGCGCCGACCACGCTGCCCTCATCCACGCCGGTGACGTGCTGACCTACCGAGAACTGGATCGAGCGCACGGCCCGAATGGCACGTGCACTCCTGGCGGCCGGCGCCGGCAAGGGCACGCGCATCAGCCGTCTTGGCTCCCGACAGCGCGCTATTGCTCACCGCGTTCTACGCCGGCTTGCGCATCGGTGCGCTGGTCACTCCGATCAGCACGCTGACGACGCCGAGCGAGCTGGCCCACATCGTGCGGACCAGCGACGCCCAGATCCTGATCGGGGCGCGCCGCTTCCTTTCGCCGTGACTACGGACGGACGCTCGAGGCTGCGCTGCCGGGACTCGTCGAGGCCGAAACCCCACGCACTGCGTCTACCCGAGGCGCCGTATCTGCGCTCCGTCTGGCTCGATGACGTCGACGGGGTTGCCGTGGGCCCGGTCGGTCGAGGATCTCTTGGCGATGGCCGACGACGCCGACGCGCCGGACGCCGCTCTGCTCGCAGCGGTCGAGGCGGAGGTGGTGCGCCGGCGACGACGCGTTCGTCGTCTACACCTCGGGTAGCACCGCGACTCCGAAGGCGGTGGTGCACGGCCAGTGGGCCGTGGCACGCCAGCCGCCGGTCCTGGCCACCTACTTCGACGTGCAGAGCACCGACCGCACCTTGTCCCTGCTGCCGGCCTTCTGGATGGGCGGCATCGCGGCGGCGCTGCAGGTGCTTAGCACCGGAAGCACTCTGGTGTACCCGACCGGCCCGGACATCGACGTCGTCCTCGACATCATCGAGCGGCACGGGTCACCAACATCGTCGTCTGGCACATGCGCGCCAAGCTCGAGTCGGCGGCCAAGATGCGCGGCATCGCCCTCGATCGCCATCAAGATCACCACCGGGCCGACCCGGGACGAGAACGGCGAATCGATCCCGACGCATCTGCAGAGCCGCATGCTCGGGATGTCGGAGAGCTTCGCGCCGCACAGCGCCGAGCCGGTCGACCACCCGGCTGCCGGAGTCGAAGGCCGGCGCTGCGGGCCGCGCCGTGAACGGGATCGAACGTCGCGTGGTCGACCCGGAGACCGGTGCCGCGGTGGCTGCCGGCGAGGTCGGTGAGCTGCAGCTGCGCGGCGGCGCCCTGATGACGGGCTTCTACAAGGTGCACCGGAACGCGGTCTTCACCCCGGACGGGTTCTACCCGACCAACGACCTGGTGCGGATCGACGCCGACGGCTACGCGTTCTTCGTCGGGCCGCACCAGCGACATGATCAAGACCAACTCCGCCAACGTGTCGCGTCTCGAGGTCGAGGCGGCGCTGAACGCACTACCGGAGGTGGAGCTGGCCGTCGTCGCCGGACTGCCGGATCCAGAGCTCGGCGAGACGCGTCGCCGCGGCGGTCATTCCCGCCGAGGGCAGTTGCCCGACGACGGACGATCTGCAGGAGTCACTGCGAAAGACGTTGTCCAGCTTCAAGATCCCGCGCACGATCGTGTTCATCACCGCACGACGACATCCCCAGGACACCCACCGGAAAGGTGCGGGTCCTCGAGCTGACCGACATGATCGCAGGTCACCTCGACCCGAAGCTGAAACCGATTGGCGCCGCCACACGTCGGCCAACACCGACAAGGAGCTTGGCATGACAGAACACGCACCGCGCACGGAGGACACGCGCCGCCCCTCGGCGGAGGAGATCGTCCTCTACGAGAAGGACCCGCGGACCAAGATCGCGACGATCACGCTCGATCGCGCCGACGAGCTCAACGCCATGACCATCGACGCCCAGCACCGCTACGCCGACCTGATCCGACAACGCCAGCATCGACGATGACGTGAAGGTCCTGGTGATCCGGGCCAACGGCCCGAACCTGGGCAGCGGCGCCGACCTCAGCGAGCTCATGGACACCATGGCCGGTCGCGGCGACGGTCAGCATGAACCGCGCCGTGCGGGTCCCCGACGACGCCGACGTCACCTACCCGCCGGTCGGCTCCTACCGCCACGGCGCGTCGAACGTGCAGTTCTACACCGATCCGAGCGCCGGCATGCGCAGCCTGCAGGACTTCAAGAAGATCAGCATCCTCGAAGTGCGCGGCTACTGCTACGGCTGGCACTTCTACCAGGCCGCCGACGCCGACATCGTGATCGCCTCCGACGACGCGCTGTTCGGCCACGCCGCGTTGCGATACGCGGGATTCGCTGCGCGGCAATGGCAGTGGTGCAACACGATGGGCGTCGCGCAAGTTCATGGAGATGGTGTTCACGGGTCGGCCGTTCACCGCCAAGGAGATGTACGACTGCAACTTCGTCAACGCCGTGGTGCCCTTCGACGAGCTCGAGGCGATGACCGACGAAGTACGCGCTCGCCTGCTCGCGCAGTCGGCCCACCGACACGGTGTTCGCGCAGAAGACCTTCTTCGAGATCTACAAGCAGCACCAGGGCGAGTACATGGGCAGCATCGTCGCGGGCCTGCTCGAATCCACGCCTCGATCAACTCCGGCCCGATCCCGGCACGCGTGGCATGGAACTGGACGAGGAGACGCTGGACAACCTGACCGACACCGTCAAGGACAACGACGAGCAGTTTCCCCCGGACTGGCGACTGAGCCGGCGGGGCAGGGCCGCAGAGTAATTCGGAGGGTCAACCATGTTGGTAGCTCACGAACGCCAAGGTCTTCGACGGCCAGCAAACTGCTCCCCGGCACGCACAGTGTCACGATCGACGGCAACACGATCGTCGCCATCGACGACGAGGCGCCGGCCATGCCCACCGAGACCATGCCCACCGAGACCATCGACGCCGCGGGCATGACGTTGATGCCCGGCCTGATCAGCAGTCACCTGCACCCGGACTTCTACAAGTTCGACATCGCCGACGGTGACCGGCCCGGCAAGGAACGTCCGCCCGGCGTCCTGATGGCGATCGGCGTACGCACCTGCCGCGTGCTGCTGGAGAGTGGATTCACCGGCTACTCGGGCGCCTCGTGTTCGCAACGACATCGACGCTCAACTGAAGATGGCCATCGACGAGGACATCATTCCGGGGCCTCGAATCCGGGCGTGCGGACACCATCATCGGCACCACCGGTGACATGAACAACGGGGGCCGATGGTGGAAGGCCTACGAAACGCCGGGAACCGACGTCTGCGCCGACGGCCCGGACGACCTGCGCAAGCTGGTCCGCCAGGAGATCAACCGCGGCGCCGAAACCATCAAGATCTTCGCCAGTGCCGGCCACGGGCAGCCCGAACCGCACGACGCGCAACATGTCTCGCACCGAGATCGCCGCGATCATCGAGCGCCGCCCACGAACGAGGCGCGAAGGTCCGTGCGCACGTGGCCGACAAGGCGATGATCATGGAATGCATCGAACTCGGCCTCGACGTCGTCGATCACGGAGACGAGGTCGACGAAGAGGTCATCGCGGCGATGGCGGAAGCCGGAACGTTCTGGGTGCCGAGCCTCGATCTTCCTGCGGAGCCTGCTCGAGCTCGGCTACGCCGCGGACTTCGGCGTGACGCAGGCGCAGTACGACCACGTCCGGGCCATGCTGCCGCTGGCGCAGGCGGCCGGCGTCCGAATCCTGATCGGCGACGATTACAGCGGGGTCTTCCGGGACGTCATGGAGGACGACCCGCTGGACCACCAGGTCGGCAACTACGGCCGCGAATTCGCCTACTACAGCCAGATCGACGGCCTCTCAGCCGACAGACGTACTCAGCTGGGGTACGGCGAATGCCGGTCAGCTGCTGGTGGATCCGCCAGCCCGGGTCGGGGTGATCGAACCCGGCGCGCTGGCAGATCTCATCGTCGTCGACGGAGACCCCGTCGACGACCCGTCGTTGCTGGCGCGACCCGAAGAAGCGTTGCGCGTCGTGATCCGCGACGGAGTGGTGGTCATCGACCGGTTGCGTGACGGAGCGGTCGGACCGCATCTGGAGCTGACCAGCTGCTCGCCCGCTAGTTCGACGACATCCCAGAAACGAGGAACAGTGCCGACGGCGCAGTATCAGAAGGTTGTCTTTGTCACCGGTGCAGGTTCGGGCATCGGGCGGGCAGCGGCAGAGGCATTCGTTCGGCGGGGGTACGCCGTGGCGCTGGCAGACGTCGACGCGGAGGCCGGCGCCAAGGCTGAGGCGGAGCTGAGCGCCTGGGGTGCATGCTCTTTCGTTCCGTGCGACGTCACCGACGACGACGACCGTCGCCGACGCGGTCGCGCATGCGGTGGCGACGTACGGCCGCCTCGACGCCGCGTTCAATTCGGCGGGCATCGACGGTGAGCACGGCAAGCTGACGGCCGAGGGCACGATGGAGAACTGGAACCGGGTGATCGCCGTCGACCTCACCGGCACCTGGTCGTGCATGCGCTATCAGATCCCCGCGATCATCGACGCGGGTGGAGGGGCCATCGTCAACTGCGCGTCGGTGGCGGGCCTGCGGGCCGCGCCGACCGTGTCGGCCTACACCGCGGCCAAACACGGCGTCGTCGGTCTGACCAGGGTTGCCGCGCGCGAGTACGCGAGCCAGGGCGTTGCGGGTCAACGCGATCTGCCCTGGCACCGTCGACACACCGATGTTCCGCAGGTCGATGTCGCCGGAGGTGATCGACAACCTGATCTCCGCGGCGCCCATCGGACGTCTCGCCGAGGCGGGCGAGATCGCCGACATCGCCGTGTGGCTCTGCGATGACGCACCGGGCTTTCTGACCGGCCAGGCGATCGCCGTCGACGGCGGAATGGGAGCGTAACGGCATGCCAGTCAGCGCAATTGAGGCCAACGACGTGTACTACGACCCATACGACCTCGACATCAACCGGGATCCCTATCCGACGTTCCGCAGGCTTAGGGAGGAAGCGCCGCTGTACTACAACGAGCGGCATGACTTCTACGCGGTCAGCAGGCACGCGGACGTCGAGAAGGGTCTCTCCGACCGAGACACGTTCAAGTCGAGCCGCGGCAACATCCTCGAGCTGATCAAGTCGGGTATCGAGATGCCGCCCGGATTGGTCATCTACGAGGATGCGCCGACGCACACCATCCACCGCAAGCTGGTGTCGAAGATGTTCACGCCGAAGACCGTGGCCTCGCTGGAACCCAAGATCCGCGCGTTCTCGGCTGCCTGCCTGGATCCGTTGATCGGCACGAAGCGGTTCGACCTGATCGCCGAGTTCGCCGCTCAGATGCCCATGCGCGTCATCGGGATGCTCCTCGGCATCCCGGAAGACGACCAGGAACGGATCCGCGACCGCAGTGATGCCAATCTGCGGGTGGCCCCTGGAAAGGCGATGAAGTTCAAGCAGGACAACATCGTTCGAAGTGGGGTGTTCGCCGATTACCTCGACTGGCGGGTGGACCACCCGTCCGACGACATCATGAGCGAGCTACTGCACACCGAGTTCACCGACGAGACCGGAACCCAGCGCCGGCTGACACGCGCCGAGATCCTCGCCTACGTACAGGTCGTCGCGGGTGCGGGCAACGAAACGACCACTCGGTTGATCGGCTGGACGGCGAAGGTCCTTGCCGAACATCCCGACCAGCGCCGCGCACTCGCAGCGGACCGGTCGTTGATTCCGAACGCCATCGAGGAAATACTGCGCTACGAGACGCCCGCCCCGCACATCGGACGATACGTGGCGAACGATGCCGAATTCCATGGCCAGACCGTGCCGGCGGGCAGCGCAATACTCTTCGTAGCTGGCGCAGCCAACCGTGACGACCGTGTCTATCCCGACCCGGATCGCTTCGACATCGGCCGAAAGGTGGTGTCGCCCCTCACGTTCGGGATGGGCGCGCACTTCTGTTTGGGTGCGGCGCTGACCCGACTCGAGGGCCGCATCGCACTCGACGAGCTGCTGACGCGGTTCCCGGAGTGGGACGTGGACCTCGATGCCGCGAACCTGTCACCTACCTCGACGGTTCGAGGCTGGGAGCAGTTGCCCTTGGTCGTGTCTTGAACGGCTGCGTCAATCAGGAGAGGCTGTAAATGTACTGCTACAGAAGGGGAACGGCAGAATAATGACCGCTGAAGAGATCGTGCGCGCGGAAATAGCCGCATGGGGTCGAAACGACGTCGACGAAGTGATGAGTCACTTCGCCGACGACGCCACCTTCGACATCGGACCGGACTGGCCGAAGCTCTCTGGGCGCGAAGCGATCCGCGACATGATGAAGGTGTTCTTCGCCGGCGGGACGTGCGTCGACCTCGAGGTCATGTATCTCGCCGTCGACGGAAACGTGGTGTTGATGGAGCGCACCGATCATTGGGTGGTGGAAGGAAAGCAGATGAGCTGGCCCGTCATGGGTTCGTACACCGTGACCGATGGAAAGATCACGGCTTGGCGGGAGTACTTCTACAAGCCCGCGGAAGGCTAACGGAGACAACATGATGCGGCGCATGCCGACGGTCGCGGCTAGTCCGCTGACTCGCCGATACCGCCGTCAGCGAGTTGTGCGCGGACGTCGCTGGATACGTGCACGCCCCGCTTCCTGAGGTCGCCAATGAGCTGCGCGGTCAGCGGATCGGGGGTGGAACGCGTGACTGCGACGAGATGTCTGACCCATCGGGGAGAGAACGACCGGACGGCTCCTGGGAATCCGGGGCTGACGGCACTCACCGGGCATATCGCGATACCTATGCCGGCGGCGGCAAGCTGAGGCGCCGCAGCGCTCACCGCGGTCCTCATCACCGTCTCGGTGTGGATCCCCGCGCGTGACAGCGATCGATCCAGCCATCCGCTGAGGCCGTTCTCCGGCGCGAAGTGCACGATTTGCGAACCCTCCAGATCTTGCATGCGCACCGTTGGCCGCCGGGCCAGGGCATGGTCGAACGGAGCCGCCAAGACGACCTCTTCGTCAGCCACCCGAGTCGTCGTGAACCGGCCGGGGACAGGGAGAGGCACGAGTGCCATGTCGATCTCGTCGGCATCGACGAGATCGAGGAATACCTCGATGGTGGCTGCCTCGCGCAGGGTGATCGCCACGTCCCGGTGACGGCGACGCCACAGGCGGATCACTGGGGCAAGCATCGGTACCGTCAGGCTCTGCGCACAGGCCAATCGAAGTGATCCGCCCGCCGCCTCGCCCACTGCACGAGCCGATCTCATCGCTGATCCGGCAGCGTCGATCGCCCGTCTGGCATCGGCGACAGCGGCCCTACCCGCCGGCGTCAGCTTCATGCCTCGGGGTTCTCGAATCAAGAGCGTCGTCTGGGCTTCGCGTTCGAGCATCGCGAGTTGGTGGGAGACGGCGGGCTGCGAGGAATGCAGCAGGCGGGCGGCTTGCGTGATCGACCCGGCGTCGGCCACCGCAACGAGGCATTCCAGCGCTCGAAGAGATGGCATCCAAAAAATCTATACCAGACCCCTGAAACATCGAGGTTGTTGTGGAAAGGGCTAGGAGCCGCTGCGCGTTGAACCACCCGTGCCGACGGCGTGCCCAGTCACGGGCGCCGCGATCTCAGCCCATCAACGGAAGGCGCCTACCCATGACGAGACCGATCCGCATCGCAGTTGCATTGCCTCCCGGCAACACCCCGAACTACGCCACCTGGCGCCGCGCGGTGATCCATGCCGAAGAGCTCGGCGCCGACCTGATATTCGGCTGGGATCACTTTCACCGACCCGAGATGGTCGAACTCAACCAGGGCGTCCCAGTGCTCGCCGATGTTCAGCCGGACGTGGCGAACTTCGAGGGCTGGACTGCCCTCGCGTCCTGGGGCGAGATCACGCACCGCGCCCAGATCGGTCTGCTGGTCACCGGCATCGGCTATCGCAATCCCGACCTGCTCGCCGACATGGCCCGCACCGTCGACCACGTCAGCGGAGGCCGCCTCGTGTTGGGGTTGGGTGCGGGCTGGTACGAGAAGGACTACAGCACTTACGGGTATGAGTTCGGCACCTGGAAGTCGCGGTTCGACTTGTTCGAGGCCGGACTGGAACGGATCGAGGCACGACTCGGTGAGCTCAAGCCACCACCGGTCGGCAAGATCCCGATCCTCATCGGTGGCACCGGTCCCAAGCGGACCCTGCCGTTGGTGGTCCGCTTTGCCGACATCTGGCACACCTTCCTTTCGGTCGACGGCTTCACCACGGCGACCGTTCGACTCAATGAGATGGCCGCCGCGGCGGGCCGCGATGGACACGAGATCGAACGGTCGGTGCATTGGTTCGGCGTCGACAGCGCCGAGGACTACCACGCCGCCGGCGCCACCATCTTCGTCCGCGAGATCGCCCCCGACCCGGCCACCGGTTACGACTTCGGCATCCTCGAGGAAATGCTGGCCTGGCGCGACCATCGCAACGACGCAGGCTGGCGCGGTCGCGCTCGAACGGGGTGATGAGTACGACGGCCTCACCTGAAGCCAACCGGGTCGGTTCGTGATCATTTCGTTATAAAGAGCGAGGTCACCTGCGGTTTTGCGAAGCCGACGACGCTTCTGACGTTCATCCGGCCGATGCACAACCGTGATGACTGCTCTACCATTCGCGGTTGGCCGGGTTTCTACCCGAACGTCAATTGATCCGGCCGGAGGGTGGTGCGGCATGGACGCCATTGGTCGCAACGTCGTCGAACCTTCGCACCCGACCGTGTCGCGAGCGTCGTTCGAAGGCTGGCCGTTGCGCTGGAAGGTCGCGGCCATCATGGTGCTGCCCGTCCTGCTCGCTGCGACGTTCGGCGCGCTGCGGATCCAGAACGAACTGTCGGCGGCATCCAAGCTGAGTGTCGCGTCCGGCGACATCGCGATCGTGGTACCTGCGGTCGAGCTGGTAGATCGGCTCGACGGTCTCGCATATGCCGCCGCCTTGGGGCGCCGATCGAGGAGCCCCTCGCACGGTTCGACACCAGCGCGACGGCCCTGGCATCGCTGGTGACGTCTGCAGAGTTTGCTCCGGCGGTCGCGGCGAAACTGGCGACCGCATCCTCGACGGCGAAGACATTGCGTGACGAGATTGCGTCGGGGCCCGTGCCGCAGTTTCGGATTGCCGAACAAGCGGAGACCGTGGCGATCGGTGTCGTCTCGGCGATCGGCACGGTGACGGCGACCATCGACGACGGCGCCGTGCGCCCGCTCGCGGACCAGCTCGTGAACGTGCTTGCGGCGCAGAGGGCGCTGACCACGCAACATGTGCTGCTCGCAGCGCCTGATTTCGTCGATTCGGTCGCGCTACGGACCAAGGTGGCAGAAGCGGCAGGTGCGGAGGCGGCGGCGATCGATCGGCTCGAGCCAGCTGATGCCGACGGGTGAAGGCGCGGCGTTGCGCGGCGCATCCGACGTTCGGCGCGATGCCTACACCCGACCGCCTGGCGAATCCGTCGACGCGCCACAGTTCACCAGCTCCTTGCTGACGAGCTCGGATCAATATCACGCCATGGCGCAACGACTTGCGTCCGATCTCGAGGCCATGGTGCATGCCCGGGCCAATGCCCTGCGGTCCGCGGCGCTGCGCGACACCGCGATCTTCATCGGCGCGGTGCTGGCCGCGCTCGTCTTTGCGCTCGGGGTGGGGCGGTCGCTCATTCGATCGATCGCCGGCCTGCGCCGCGGAGCGCTGCAGGTCGCGCAGGTCCAGCTGCCCGAGGAGATCGACCGACTCAGCAAGGGTGGTGGCGTGCCGGAGATCACGGCACTACCGGTCCATACCCACGAAGAGGTGGGGCAGTTGGCGCGCGCGATCGACGACATCCACTTCCAAGCGGTCCGCCTGGCCGGCGAGTACGGCGTCCGCCTGCAGATCGGCGAGATGTTCGAAACACTCTCCCGCCGTAGCAGATCCCTCGTCGAAGAGCAGCTGGCGCTGATCGAGACGCTCGAACTCGACGAAGAAGATCCGGCCCGCCTCGACCATCTGTTTCGGCTCGATCACCTCGCGACGCGCATGCGCCGCAACGGCGACAATCTGCTCGTGCTTGCCGACACGGTGGAACGCCATCGCCGGTCGGCGCCCGTGCCGCTACCGGAAGTGCTGCGCGCCGCGATGTCCGAGGTCGAGGAGTACCGGCGGGTCAAGATCGGCCCCACTGGCGACGTCGCGATCGTCGGCGCGGCGGCGGGTGATGTCGGCCACCTGATCGCGGAGTTGCTCGACAATGCCCTGCGGTATTCGCCGCCCGAATCGTCCGTCTTGGTCACCGTCTCGCGCGCGGTCGACGCCGGCATCCTGGTCGAAGTGGCCGATCGGGGACTCGGCATGTCCTCTGAGGACCTGCATTCGCGCGAACGAACGGCTCGCCCTTGGCGGCGAGGTGACGTCCGAAACCGCCAAGCGGATGGGTCTTTTCGTCGTCGGACGGCTTGCCCGACGCCACGAGGCGACTGTCCGGCTCCGCGTCAGCGCACCGTTGACCGGTCAGCCCGGCGTGACTGCGAGTGTGTACCTACCCGGCGCGCTGATTGCCGCGCCGGCCGAAGTCGTCGACACACTCGACGATCCGTATGCCGGTTCGTTCGCCGACGCGCCGCTCCCGCTCCCGCCACCGAGCACGCGGCGCGTACCGGACCGTGCACTCGTGAGCGAGCCCGACGGCGACAGCCGTGACGACACGCGAGTCGCCGGAAGCCGACGCGGTCGATGCCTCGGTCAACGGCAGCGCACTTCCGAAGCGGTCGCCTGGCGCGAGCGGTGTCAACGGCGTCGCCGGCCCCCGGCCGAACGGACAGCCGCGGTGCCCGCGGAGGCCGCCGAGCAGGAGGCGCGGAACAGATGTCGAAGACGTTTGCCTACTTCACCACTCAGGTCGGCGCCCGAGGGGGCGCCTGCGCAGGCCGACGCCCGCACCCTCCCCACGCGTCCGAGAGTGCGCCGATCTTCGAGCGGATGATGTCCGAATGGCTCATGGATCCGACGTCGCGCGAATCACGCGAACGGGTTTGGACGACCGCCGCCGACGCCGGCTGGGCCGCCGCCGCGAAGGCGGTCGAGCAGGAGCCGGAGCGGCACACCGAATCCGGGCTGCCGATCCGCGAACGCGGTGCGCGGCTGGTCCCGGGTGAGGCCAGAAACGGGTCCGGCACCGGTGCCGATGTCGGGCGTGATCCCGCGGCGGTTGGAGACATGCTGAGCCGAGCGATGGCCGGTGTCCGCAGTGGACGGGCCGAAGTCACTGCAGCGCATCGCCGAACCGAAGGAGACCGATGAACGCCGACAGCGAACGGGACGATCGGTCCGCAAATACCGCTCCCGCGCCCACCCGGAGTCTCGACTGGTTCGTGTCCAATTTCGTCCGAGACGTGCCGGGCGCGTCGCACGCAATTCTGGTGTCGGCGGACGGGCTTCTGATGGCGTCCAGCTCACATCTGCCTGGTGATCGTGCGGACCAACTGGCAGCCGTGACATCGGGCTTGGCGAGCCTGTCGAACGGCGCCGCCAGCTTGTTCGAGGCCGGCGAAGTCCGACAGTCGATCATCGAGATGGACGATGGCTATCTCCTGTTGATGGGTGTGGGTAACGGTTCGTATCTCGCTGCGCTGGCGTCGATCTCGTGTGATGTCGGGCAGGTCGGGTACGAGATGGCGCTGCTCGTCGACCGGGTCGGCAAGGCCGTACAGGCGACGCCGCGTGCGGCGCAGGGAGTTCGATGACGCTCGGCATGGACAGGCCAGAGACGAAACGACCACCCAATCCCGCCCGGCCGTACACGCTCACGGGCGGGCGAACCCGCGCCCGGTTCGAGCTTCCGATCGAGGTTACGGTGGAAAACTCTGGTGTCGAGCGGCGAGCTCGATTGGGCGCCGGGCGATGTCCGCACCGTGATCGTCGAGTTGTGCCGCGCCCGTCCATCAATCGCCGAGATCTCCTCCTACGCCAACCTGCCAATTGGCGTGACGCGCGTGCTGGTGGGGGATCTGGTGGAGAGCGGCCATCTTCGCGTGAACGCCACGCTGACCGACGGTTCGACCGTTGCGGAACGGCGCCGACTGATCGAAAGGACCCTCGATGGGTTACGCGCACTCTGACGCTGACCGCACAGCGTCGACGAAGATCGTGATTGCCGGCGGCTTCGGCGTTGGCAAGACGACCTTCGTCGGCGCGGTGTCGGAGATCGTACCGTTGCGCACCGAGGCCCTCGTCACGAGCGTGTCGCGACGGCCACGACGACATCGAGGTGATCCCTGGCAAGGCGAGCACCACGGTGGCAATGGATTTCGGCCGAATCACGATCGCGGACGACCTGGTTCTCTACCTCTTCGGCACTCCGGGACAACGCCGGTTCTGGTTCATGTGGGACGACCTGGTGCGAGGCGCGATCGGCGCCCTGGTGCTGATCGACACCCGCAGGCTCGAGGACAGCTTCGCTGCCGTCGACTTCTTCGAGGCCCGCAGCCTACCGTTCCTCATCGCCGTCAACGAGTTCGACGATGCTCCGACCTATGCCGCCGAGGACCTGCGCGAGGCGCTGGCGGTGGCGCCGAGTGTCCCGATCATCAGTGTCGATGCCCGGCAACGCCATTCGGCGAAGGACGCGTTGATCGCGATCACCTCGTACGCACTCGATCGCCTGCCGACCACGGTGCCCTGATCCCATTGTCCACGTTCACAGTTTCGAGGAACCGATCATGACCAGTCACGTACATCACTTCGACATGGGCCTCTGGCTCCTCTTCCTGGCCTACATCGTCTCGGTGACCGGTTCGGTCGTCGGGCTGGCATGCACCCGGCAGAGCGCCGCGACGGCCGACACGCGGGACCGGCTGCGCTGGCTCGCCATGGCGTCGATCGCCATCGGCGGGGTGGCGATCTGGCTGATGCACTTCATCGCGATGCTCGGCTTTGCGATCCCGAACAGCGTGGTCCGGTACAACCTTGGATGGACGGTCGCATCGGCGGTGCTGTCGATCTCGGCAGTGTTCGTCGGGCTCATCACCATCGGTCGGACCGTCGACCTGCGCCGGCTCATCGCCGGTGGCGTCATCACGGGCCTTGCCGTCGCCCTGATGCACTACACCGGCATGTGGGCTGTGCAAACCCAGGGCGCCATCGCCTACGACAAGGGCCTCGTCGCCCTCTCGATCCTCATCGCGGTGGTCGCGGCCACGGCCGCGCTGTGGTTCACGCTGGTGCTCGAGTCACCGGTGCTGCGTTTCGTCGCAGGGCTCGTGATGGGCATCGCCGTCGTCGGAATGCACTACACGGGCATGGCTGCGGTCCGGGTGACCGTCGATCGCACCGCTCAGGTACCCGGCGGGCTCGAGGTCTTCTCGTTCCTGTTCCCCGTCTTCGTGATCGGCTTGCTCGCGCTCGCCATCCCGATCACCGCCGTGATGCTCGCTTCCGATCGCGTTGCCGACGGCAGTCCATCGGCGTCGCCCCCCGTGCCTTCGCCGGCCGGGCGACATCGGCGAGGTAACGCGGAAGCGCGGAATGCCCCGATCGTCAGAACCAGCCGACGACTAGCAGCACTCCCATCACCACGAACAAGAGGACGAAGAGCGCGATCGCCACGAGGCTGGCGATGGCCGTGGGCGTAAATCTGTGGGTCGGGGTCGGGTCCGGCGCTGATAGACCCGAGGTCTGTGCCGACTCCGGGGGAGTCGCCCCCGGCGCGACGCCGCCGCCCGGCTCGAGGCTTGGGGTGTCTTCGGGATCGGGATCCGGAGGTAATGCGGTCATCTGTGAGCGCATACCCCGTTGCGGCGGTGTCACACGTCCCGGCCGCTAGCTGGATTCGGCCACCGCGTAGGCCACCGCCTCCTCGAAACTCATCGCGCAGCCCTGCTGACGGGCGGCCTCGAATGCCTCCGCGTCGAGCGCCTCCTTCGTCCGCCGCTCGCACTTGTCGTGGAAGACCTGAAGGTGGGGTAACACCACCGTGGACGCACCCACTGTGCGGCCCAGTCCCTGCGCGGCGGCCATCAAGACGGCGGCGCGCACGGTGTCGTCCTTCTCCGCCGCGATCCACGCCAGGCCCTCCAGGCTGGCCGCGGCCTGACGCGGATCGTCCACCACCTCGTTCAACCGGAGCGCGTCCTTCAGCAGTTCTGCGGCGCGGTCGGGTTTGCGGTGCCTCCACCAACCAATTCCCAGTGACCACAACGCGTAGCCGCGGTACACCGACTCGTCGTGGGACTCGGCGATGGCAAGTGCCTTCTCCTGCCAGAGGAGTGCGCGGCCGATCTCGCCGGAGAATTCGAGACACCATCCCAGCAAGATCATCGCCGAGACCCGCAGGCTGGGGTCGTCGATGCAGGACAGTGCATCCTCGAACCGGTCGCATGCGCGGTCGCTGTCGCCGCCGACCAACGCCGTGAACCCCTCGGCGATGGCGACCTTTCCACGCGCTTCGGCGTCGGTCATCTGCGCGACGAGGTCCTGCGCCTGTTCGAGCCACGCCACCGCGGCCGGAAGGTCGCCCTGCAGCGCGGCGATCGCGACATCTCCGTACAGCGCGTTGATGCGGTCTACGGTCGGCTCGGCCGGTGTGGCGGCCAGCGTGCGGTCCAGCCAGTGCCGAATCTCCGTGAGCCGCCCGCGGGCCACGCCGAAGGGGTGGATGGTGCCGACGATCTGGAGTGCGGTCTCCGGCGAGTCGGTGAGGCTGAACTCCAGTGCCTCCCTGATGTTGAGTGCCTCGCGGTCGAGGCGCTGCATCCACTGCACCTGCCGCGGACCGAACCAGTCGGCTGCCGCGTCGCGCACGAATCGCCGGAACCAATCGGCGTGTCGCCGATGCAGTTCGAGGAGGTCGCCATTGCCATCGATTCGCTCGCTTCCGTAATCCCGCAGCGTGTCGAGCATCCGGAACCGGGCCGCCCCGCCCGCGTCGATTCGGGAGAGGATCGACTTGTCCACCAGTGCGGACACCAGGTCCAGAAGTTCGCCTGGGACGAGGTCACCCGTGCAAATGCCTTCTGCCGCTTCGAGTTCGAAGCTGCCGGCGAACACCGACAGCTCGGCCCAGAGTCGCTGTTCGGCGGGAGTGCACAGATCGTAGCTCCACCCGACGCTCCAGCTGAGCGTCTGCTGCCGCGTCGGAGCACCGCGGCTGCCGCGCGTCAGCAAGGCATACCGGTCGTCCAGACGGTCGAGGATTGCGTCGGCGAAATGGCCCGCAGCCGGGCCGCCGCCAACTCGATCGCCAACGGCAACCCGTCCAGCCTCGAGCAGATCCGCGCCACCGTTGGCGTGTTGTCGTCGCCGAGCTCGAACTCCGGCACGGCGGCCGCGGCGCGATCGGCGAACAGCGTCACCGCATCGAAGTCGGGCAGTGTGCCAAGCGTCGCCTCGCCGTGCCCGGACGGGAAGGCCAGCGGCGACAGGCGCTGTACTGCTTCGCCGCCGATGCCGAGGGCCTCGCGGCTGGTCGCCAGGATTCGCAGTTCCGGGCAAGCCCGAAGCAGTGTTTCGGTCAGCTTGGCCGTCGACTCCACCACCTGCTCGCAGTTGTCGAGGACCAGCAGTAACTTCCGCGAGCATAGGAAGTCGACGAGTACGTCGCGCAACGAGCGCGTCGACTCATCCCGTATCCCAAGGCTTTCCGCCATGACGTCGACCAGCAACGACCCGTCGTGCAGCTCGCCCAGCTCGACCAGCCACGCACCGTCGGGGAAGTCCCGCCGTACTTCGGCCGCGGCGCGCAGAGCCAGTCGGGTCTTGCCGACGCCACCGATTCCGGTCAGCGTCACCAGGCGTGACGCCGACAGCAAGCCCTTCACCTCGGACAGCTCGCCTCGCCGACCGACGAAGGTGGTCAGCTCCAGAGGAAGGTTGCCGACGGGGCGGCGGGCACCGGTCGCCACCACCCGTGGTTCTTCTCGACCGGCGGTGGGATCCGGTGGCAGCGCCAGTTCGTCGACGGTATAGCCGTGCCGCGATTGGACGCGCTGGATCTCCTCACCCAACGCGGCAGCGGACGGCCGATCCGCGGGATCGGGTGACATCGCCCTTTCGACGAGGGTGGAGATGTCATCGGGAATGCCGGTGTCACGCAGATCGGGCGCCGACTCGCTGGCGATGCGCAGGAACTGCGTCACCAGTTGCTCGCCGCTGCGGCGTTCGAACGCGGCGTGACCGGTGAGTGCGGCGAACAGGGTCGCGCCCAATCCGTACACGTCGGAGGATTCGCTTGGGGGATCACCGCTGAGGGTCTCGGGTGCCGCGAACGCCGGGGAACCGGTGAACGTTCCTGTCGCCGTCTCGAATCCGCCTGGCATGTGGGCGATTCCGAAGTCGCTCAGCGCGGGCTCCCCGTAGTCGGTGAGCAAGATGTTGGCGGGCTTGACGTCTCGGTGCAAGATGCCGACACGATGGGCGGTGGCCAACGCGCCTGCCATCTTCACCCCGAGGCGGACGACCTCGTCCAGTGGCAGGGGACCGGTCTGCCGGATCCGCTCCTCCAGGGAGCCCTTCCGGTGGTACTGCATGACGAGGTACGGGTAGCCGCTCGGCGTTTCGCCAACCTGAAGGACGCCCACGATATTGGGGTGCCCGGTGAGCCGCCCCATGGCGCGCTGCTCGCGGAGGAACCGCTCGCGCTTCTCGCCGAGTCGTGCCGTCAATACCTTCACCGCCACGAGGCGGTCGAGCGCGAGCTGGGTGCAGCGGTAGACGATGCCGAAACCGCCACGGCCGACCTCTTCGGCATAGGAGAACCCGGCGGCACTCAGCTCCGAGACGACGGCGGGGCCGACGTCGCGCTGGGTCGTGAGCGGCTCGTCATCCATCATCGGCTCCCTGCGATGTGTTCGAGCATAGTCCCGTGGCAAACAACCGAGACGGCTTTCAACAGCGCTGTTACGCCTGCGTGGATGGGTCGTGCAGGGCGTGCGCCGCCCTGCGCTGCTTAGTCTTCCTTGCGAATCAGGCGCTGCAGCGCCTCGCGATCGGGCGCCAGCAGCTCGGTGATGCGTGGGTGGTTGACGTCGGCGACGATGATCTCGCCCACCTCCGGGTAGACGTCGGCGAAGATGCCGTGCGACTTCATCTTCTCGGTCTGATAGACGTTGTCCTCGGTCGGCGTCACGTAGTACACCGCGTCGGCCTCGAAGCGGTTGATCAGCCACAGGTGGATCAGGGTCATCAGGCGCTTCTTGCGCAGCTGGTCGGAGAAGGTGTTCTGGTCGCGCACCGTCAGGATGCTGCGGCCGTTGCGGTCCTTGATGGGGTCGACCAGCACGTTGGCCAGCTTTTCCTCGCCGCCGTCCCGTTCGCCGTAGATGCCGAGTTCGAGCACCTCGCCGCCCGCGCGCAGCGGCCGGAACTGCACGCGGAGCTTCTCGCCGATCTCGTAGTACTCGCCCCAGATGGCGAGCCACTCCTCGAGCAGCTTCTTCGGCACCTCGGTCTGGACGAGGTGCTGGTGCTGGGTGGAGCCCTTGCCCATGGCCTTGGTGGTGGCCGTGCGTCCCGATGAGGCGGCCAGCGCTGCGTCGCTGCGTGGGCCGCCGACCAGCGTTTGCGGCGTGCGGTAGGGCGATTCGACCAGACGCATCTTGCGTTGCAGGCGGGCCAGGGCCAGCATGCCGTCCTGCCGCAGGGCGGTGGCGAACTCCTCGGCGGCGACGCCGTCGATCTGGTGTCCGCCGTAGGTCATGAAGTTGAAGACGAATCCCATCGTGCCAAGCTCCTGGGGGAAGCGCCGCATCTCCTCGTCGGTCATGCCGGTGGTGTCCCAGCTGAACGAGGGGGAGAGGTTGTAGGCCAGCATCTTGTCCGGGTACACGGCATGGATGGCCTCGGCGAACTGCCGGGCGTCTTCGAGATCCGCGGTCTTCGTCTCCATCCAGAGGATGTCGGCGAACGGCGCCGCCGCAAGGGATTTGGCGATCGCGTACGGGATGCCGCCGCGGACTTGGTAGTAGCCCTCCGGCGTTTTCACGCGTTCGCAGTCCCACGGCGCGTCGGCGCCGAGCTCCCTGGCCTTCTCCCGCGCGGCGTAGAGCGACGCGCGCTCGGCGAATTGCCGCCATTCCGCGGCGCTCGTGTCGGCAGGCTCGCCCTCGCTCTCGCGGAATGCGAGCAGATCGGCCACGGCCTCGCCGTACGTCTGCAGCCCGGCGTCGGATTCCCACGTTTCGACGAACCGCGACTCGACCTCGTCGTAAAGACTGTCGACCGATTGGGCCCCACTGTCGCGCCAGGTCGCGGCCGCCTTGGCGATGAGGTCCGCGATGCCGTGGCGCTCCAGCCACGCCGCGGCGGTGGCGTATTCGCCGTCGGGAAGCGAGTAGAGGAGATGGCCGTTCAGCTCCGTGACGCCGAGCTCGTAGAAACGCCGCATCATCGCCAGGAAACAGGCCTTGTACGGCGGGATCTTGAGGTTCGTCGCGCCAAGCAGGAAGGGCTGG
This sequence comes from uncultured Actinomycetota bacterium, assembly GCA_963849055.1. GTDB lineage: Bacteria > Actinomycetota > Actinomycetes > Mycobacteriales > Mycobacteriaceae > Mycobacterium. Next base: position 601,271 of record CAWKFI010000002.1, on the reverse strand, counting down.
TCGCGCTCGTCCGCGCGGCTGTCGATCAGGTTCGCCGCCTCGGCGTCCGTGCGGGCGACGATGATGCCGGGCACCCGCATCACGTCGAGCTGGAGGCGGGCCGCGTTGAGCCGTTTGATCTGTTCGTCCGACGGCACCAGCACCTTGCCGCCCTGATGGCCGCACTTCTTCGTACCGGGGCGCTGGTCCTCGATGTGATAACCCGGCACACCGACCTCGACGAAGCGGCGAACCAGGTTGCGCACGTGGGGATCTCCGCCGTGACCGGTATCGGCGTCGGCGATGATGAACGGCCGGAAGTCCGTTGCCGGGGTCGAGGCCCGCTGCTCTTCGGTCATGCGCAGGCGCAGGAACTGCTGATTGCGGTCGGCGGTGAGAAGCGCGCGCACCAATCCGGCGGCCTCGTCCGGCACCTGGCTCAGCGGGTAGCTCGCGAGATCGGGCCCGGGATCCTCACTGGTGGAGCCCTTGGCCGACGTTGCCCAGCCTCCGAGGTAGATCCCCTCGATGCCCATCCGCTTCATGGTCACCGCCTGGCCCGGCGAATACGGGCCGAACGTGGTGATGCTCTTCTTCTGGGAGTAGAGCTCGCGCAGGCGGTCGTAGAAGGCCGAGGCGGCTTCGCGCGCCACGGTGTAGTCGGTCGGGATGGTGCCGCGCTGCTCGGCGACTTGGCGGGCCGTGTAGAGGCGGACGATCCCGTCGAAGCGCGGACTCTCGAAATAGCGTCGCGTGGCGGCGACGTCCCGCTCGAATGGTGTGGTCGCCGCTATGTCCGCTTCGCTGATGGCCATCGAATTACGCTCCTCGTCGAGCCGGATTCCCGCTGATGGTGCGAGTGTATGGCTGCCACCGGTCGGGCGGTTTCAAATCAACATCTCGTAGCTAACGCAGCTTGACGACGACCTTGCCCTTGGCCGTTCGGTCCTCGAGCGAGGCGATGGCGTCGCCCGCACGCTCCAGCGGATAGACGACGGGTTCGGGTGCCGTCACCACTCCCGACGCCAACAGCGGCGCCAACTCCGCCCACTGCTCGGCGAGGTACCCAGGATGCGTTGCGGCCCACGCTCCCCAGCCAACCCCGACCGCGTCGACGTTGTTGAGCAGCAGCCGGTTGACCTTGACCGTCGGGATGTCGCCGGCGGTGAAGCCGATCACGAGCAGCCGGCCGCCGGGAGCCAGGGAACGCAGCGAGTCGGTGAACCGGTCACCGCCGACCGGGTCGACGACGACGTTCACGCCGCGTCCGCCCGTCAATTCCTTGACGGTGTCCTTGAACCCCTCGGCCAGCACCACGTCGGTGGCGCCAGCCGCCCGCGCCACCGCGGCCTTGTCCTCGGTGCTGACGACCGCAATGATCCGCGAGGCGCCCCACGCCGAGGCGAGTCGCAGTGTCGACGTGCCGATACCGCCCGCCGCACCGTGCACCAGCACCGTCTCGCCCGCCGCAAGCCTGCCGCGGGTGCGCAACGCGCAGTGCACGGTCAGATCGTTGAACAGCAGCCCGGCGCCCGCCTCGAAGGACACCGAATCGGGCAGCTTGAACACTCGATCCGACGGCAGCGCAACGACTTCGGCCATCGCCCCGCTTAGCATGGTCAGCGCCGCAACCCGGTCGCCCGCGGCCACGTGGGCGTCGGCGGGAGCGCTACGCACGACGCCGGCGATCTCGGCGCCGGGCACATAGGGCAGTTCGGGTCGGTGTTGGTACAGCCCGCGGGTCTGCAGAGCGTCGGGAAACGCCACCCCGGCCGCGTGGACGTCGATGAGCACCGCGTCGGTGTCGGTCGGCTCGTCGATCTCGACCAACTCAGCCGCCGATGGGCCGTCGAGTCGGGCTATCTGTATGGCGCGCATGGTCACCCTTCGTCGCCGTATCGGGCAGGCCGGACCATTTAACATCGCCCTCGACGGAGCGTGGAATTCGACCCACTGAAGAGAATCTTCAATTGCGCTTGCCCGAGCAAACTGTGAATACCGTAAATAACTGCGCATAACGATCAGGTCACTGCTAATTTGTCACCCTCGAAATAAAAGGAAAGAGGCGTGCCATGCGCTCAACGAATTCACGTATCGCGTCGCGGTTGGCGGCGGTTGGCGCAGGTCTGGCGGCAGCCGCCATGATCGGTGCGCCCCTGGCACTCGCTGACGATCCCATTTGTGAACCCGATCAGATCGTGCTCGACGGCAATTGCGTCGCGGGTCCGGTGGAGCCCGCCATCGCGGACCCGAATATGGAGTTCGCCCCGAATGCCGGCGGCGATCCATTCTCCGGAGTCGACCCGGGCTCGGGCGTCGACCTCGGTCACGGCGGCGTCGACGTGGCTACCGGCGGCGTCGACATCGGTGGCGGCGGCGTCGATGTGGGCAGACCCTAGCGCTCGCGCGAAGAGCAGACGGCACCAGTGAGTAGTCGCCTGCGGCGTTATGCACCGGCCGACGCGCTGCCTCGCGGCCGCGTCGTCGACGTCCGTTCCGCGGACGGAACCGCGTTGCACACCGAGGTCTTCGGTCCCGAAGACGGCTACCCGATCGTGCTGGCGCACGGCATCACCTGCGCCATCCGGGTGTGGGCGAACCAGATCGCCGACCTGTCCGCCGATCACCGGGTCATCGCCTACGACCACCGCGGTCACGGGCGCAGCGGTGTCCCGCGGCGCGCGCGGCAACTACGGGCTGGACTTCCTGGCCGCCGATCTCGACGCCGTGCTGGATGCCACCCTTGCCGGCGGCGAGCGCGCCGTGATCGCCGGGCATTCGATGGGCGGCATCGCGATCACGTCGTGGGCGCAGCGTTACCCGCGGCGGGTAACGCAGTGCGCCGACGCCGTCGCACTGATCAACACCACCACCGGCGACCTGCTGCGCGACGTGAAGTTGCTGCCCGTGCCCGGCCCGCTGTCGGCCAGCCGGGTTCGGGCAGGCGGGTTGCTGCTCAAGCGGTTCGGCGCCGCGCCGCTGATCCCCGGATCGCTGCAACAGAGCAGGCGGTTCATCGCCGCACTGGCGGTCGGTCGCGACGCCGATCCGGCGATCGCGGACTTCGTCTTCGAACTGTTCGCCGCGACGCCTCCCGCAGGCCGTGGCGGCTGGGCCCGCGCGCTGGTCGACTCACTGGGGCCACGGCACATCGGACTGACCAACCTGGTGGTGCCGACGCTCGTCATCGGCAGTCACGAGGACCGCCTGCTGCCCATCGGCGCGTCACGCCGAATCGCTGCGGACGCACCAAAGCTCGCGGCGTTCGTCGAACTGTCCGGCGGGCACTGCGCCATCCTGGAACGCCCGGACGAGGTCAACCAGCAGCTGCGTGCGCTCGTCGCATCGGTGCGCCAGGAGCGCCGCATCAGCTCCTAGCCGCCAGATGGGCGTCCACCTCGGCGGCCGCGCGCTGGCCCGACCGCACGGCCCCGTCGAGGAACCCGGTCCACTCGGTCGGCCGTCTCGGTGCCCGCCCAGAACATGCCGTCGACCGGTTCCCGCAGCCAACGCCCGTAGGCCGTCCACGAGCCGGGCGGCACTGCCGCCGTCGGCCCTCCCGGTGCGAAAGCCTCTGTGCCCCAACAGTGGTCGACGTAGTCGATGGGTTCCTGGGCGTCGTCGCCGTACAGCGCGGCGAAGCAGCTCAAGCGCCCGTTCCCGCCGCTCGTCGGCGGGCAGGGCGTCGAACGTCCGCGCATCGGTGAACCCCAGCAGGATTCCCGGCCCGTCGTCGCCGGGGCTGACGTCGAAGGTGATGAACACCGGACCGTCGTCGGACAACGCCTCGCCCGAGCAGCCGCCGGCGCGCCAGAACGGCGTGTCGTAGGCGGCGTAGGCCTTGCTGAGGCTGCCCTGCGGCCAATGCGCGGCCAAGTCCGAATATCCCTCGCGGCAGTGCGGGTTCGAACGTGATCGCAGCGCGGTGCGCGGGCGGGATCGCCACCACCACCGCCCTGCGCCGTGCGTCGCTCCGGCCGTCGAGTGCACCACGATGTCGCCGCCGGGGGTGCGCTCGATGCGTTCCACCACCGCGCCGAGCCTCACCCGGTCGCCGAGTTCGTCGGCCATCCGCAGCGCGATCTGCTGGGTGCCTTCCGGGAAGCGGTCCTGCTGGGCGCCGCCCTCGACGTCGAGCATGGGCCCGATGCCGCCTGCGGCCTTGACGTAGCGCACCGCGTGCAGCATCGACACCTCGTCGGGTTCGCAGCCCCACGTCACCCGGGACATGATCGCCATCAGGTCGCGCGTCGACGCGCCGGCGTGCACGGACCGCAGCCACGAGTCCAGCGATCGGCGGTCCATTCGGTGCGCCGACGGCGCCGCCCACGGTATCCGTCAGCGGGATCAGGCGCGTCAGCCGTTCGAAGCGCCACTGGATGCGCGATACGTCCAGCAGCTCGATGATCGACAGCCGCGGAACCGTGCTGCGGTACGAGCGCACGCGCCCGCGCCAGCGGATCAGGTTGTGGCCCTTGGAGTAGGTGGGCACGGTGTCGCAGCCCAGTTCCGCGGCGAGTTTCAGCACCTCGTCCTGCGTGGGCCCGACGAACGTACCGCCAAGATCGACGGGCGCACCCGCGATCGTCGTCGTGTACGAGCGACCACCCACCCGGTCGCGCCCCTCGAGCACCACCACGTCGTGACCCAGCTGGGTCAGCCGCCTCGCGGTCGACAATCCTGCGAAACCCGCACCCACCACGACGACGTCGGCCACCCCTCCATTCTTGCGACTTCGGCGCGCTTTCGTTCGGGTACTCACGGTTTTCGCGCGCAAGTCGCACTAGGGTCACGCGCGTGAAGGTGATGACGGCGTTGTTCGGCCCCATGGATGCGATCGAGCGGGCGCGTGCGTTGCGCGACGCGGGAGCCACCGGGGTGTTCACCTTCGAGGGTCCGCACGACGTCTTCGCGCCGCTGACGCTCGCGTCCACGGTCGGCGGTCTGGACCTGATGACCAACGTCGCGATCGCCTTCCCGCGCAACCCGATTCACCTGGCTCACCAGGCCATCGACCACCAGATCCTCACGCAGGGCCGGTTCACCCTCGGGCTGGGCACGCAGATCCGCACCCAGATCGAGAAGCGGTTCGGCGCCGACTTCGATCACCCGGTGGCCAGAATGGTCGAGCTCATCGGCGCGTTGCGGGCCATCTTCGAGGCCTGGACGACCGGCGAACGGCTGAACTTCCATGGCGAGTACTACCGGCACACGCTGATGACTCCCAACTTCACGCCGCGGGGCAACACCTACGGCCCGCCGCCGATCTACGTCGGGGCGCTCGGGCCGCGGCTGACCAGGGCCACCGCCGAGGTCGCCGACGGCCTGCTCGTCATGCCGTTCGGATCGAAGCGCTTCCTGCACGAGGTGACGATGAAGGCCGTCGCCGAGGGCCTTGCCGCGGCGGGGCGCGACGCAGATGAGCTCGCCGTCGTCCCCGAGATCATCGTGTCGGTCGCGTCCGAGAAGGACCCGGATCACGCCGCCACCCGGCAACTGCTGGCGTTCTACGGGTCGACGCCCGCGTACCGCCCGGTGCTCGAGGTCCACGGCTGGGGTGACCTGCAGCCCGAGCTCAACGCGTTGTCCAAGCAGGGCCGCTGGCAGGAGATGGGCGCGCTGATCGACGACGACGTGCTGCACACCATCGCCGCGTGCGGCACGCCCGCGGAGGTGGCCGCGCACATCCGCGACCGGGTCGACGGCATCGCCGACGAGGTGTGCGTCTACCAGCCAGGACCCATCGCGGTGGATGGGTTGGCCCAGATCGTCGACGCGCTGCGCACCTGAGGTCCTATCGTGGTGGTACGACGCGGGACCAAAGGAGGTTCTCCATGGATGCGAGCCAGGTCGAAGCCGAGGAATCCGACGTCATCATCATCGGCGCGGGCATCTCCGGTCTCGGTGCGGCCTACCGCATCCACGAGAAGAATCCCGACGCTGAGCTACACCATCCTGGAGCGTCGGGCGCGCATCGGCGGTACGTGGGACCTCTTCCGCTACCCGGGCATCCGCAGCGACAGCGACATCTTCACGCTGAGCTACTCCTTCGAGCCCTGGACGCGGCCGGAGAACATGGCCGACGGTGCGGACATCCGTGAGTACCTCACCCACACCGCGCGCAAGCACGGCCTCGACGAGCACATCCGTTTCGACACGCACGTGAAGTCGGCCGACTGGGACTCGAACACCGACACCTGGACGGTGCAGACCGAGCAGGATGGCGTGCCCAAGACCTACCGCGCCCGGTTCGTGTTCTTCGGCACGGGCTACTACGACTACGACGCGCCCTATACGCCGGAGTTTCCCGGACTGGAGGACTTCGCCGGCGAGGTCGTGCATCCGCAATTCTGGCCGGAGTCGCTGGACTACACGGGCAAGAAGATGGTGGTCATCGGCAGCGGCGCGACGGCCATCAGCATGATCCCGTCGTTGACCCGGAAGGCGGCGCACGTGACGATGCTGCAGCGCTCGCCGACCTACATGATGTCGATGACGCGGATCAGTCCGTGGCTCAACTTCATTCGAAAAATGGTGCCGTCGCACGTATCCCATGCGATCGCGCGGACCTACTTCAAGATCGTCACGGTCGGCAGTTATGCGTTCGCCCGCAAGGCGCCGAACGCCTTCAAGAAGGTGGCCAGAGCGACGGCACTGCGCCACCTGCCCGAGGGCTACGACGTGGACACCCATTTCAAACCGCGCTACAACCCATGGGACCAACGGCTGTGCGTGATCCTCGGCGGCGACTTCTACGAAGAGATCAAGGACGGCCGCCTCGAAGTGGTCACCGACCACATCGACCACATCGACGCCACGGGGATCGTGCTGAAGTCGGGGGGACGCATCGACGCCGACGTGATCGTCACCGCGACGGGCCTGCAGCTTCAGGCACTCGGCGGCATCTCGATCAGCCTCGACGGCGCAGAGATCAAGCCCACTGACCGGTTCGTGTACAAGGAGTATCTGCTCGAGGACGTCCCGAACATGGCGTGGTGCATCGGTTACACCAACGCGTCGTGGACATTGCGCGCCGACATGACGGCCAAGGCGGTCGCGAAGTTGTTGGACTACATGGACTCTCACGGCTACACGCACGCGTACCCGCACCTCGGTGACGTACCGATGAAGGAGAAGCCGACGTTCGACCTGCAAGCCGGTTACGTCCAGCGGGCTCCGCACGCACTGCCGAAATCCGGCACGCAACGGCCGTGGAAGGTCAGGCACAACTACGTGCTCGACCTGATCGACCACCGGTTCGACCGCATCGAGGAGTCGATGGTGTTCGGCCGCGTCGAGGCCAAGGAGCCCGCGCAGTCGGCCTGAGTTACTGCGTCCGCACCACCACACCCGTTCCGAGCAGTTGGGTGGCCGATAGCCCGAACGTGGCCTTGAAGCGGTCGGCGAGGTGCGACGGGCTGGCGAAACCGGAATCCACTGCGGCCGTGGTCAAGTTCTTGCCCGCCGAGATGGCCGTCCCCGCTGCCACCAAGCGAGTCCAGAGGCGGTAACGACGCAGGCTGGTTCCGACCTCGTCACGGAACAGGTGCAGAAATCGCGACTCGGACAACCCCGCTTCTGCGGCCAATTCCCGCGACGACGATGTCGTGGCCGGGTCCGCGCGAATCCTGCTGGCGGCGACTGCGATTCGGGGATCCATGACGCGTTCGGCCGTCGGCGCAGCCAAATCCAGCCAGCGCCGGGCGCTTTCGTCGTCGTCGGGGACGAACCGCAGCTGCGCTTCGTCCGCGTGGTGGAAGCCGATGTCGTTGGCCCACTCGTCGAACAAACGCCGGCAAGATTGCGCCCGGTCCGACGTGGGCTCCAGATAGCAGGAGACCAACCGGCCACCGTGACAGATCAGCTGATGGGTGAGACGTGGCGGGATGAGGACGCTGTGCGCGTCGCGAGTCATGCCGTTGGCCACCACCGTGAGCGGCCGGTCGACGCCGAACGCCAAGCACCACACCGACCCCGAATGCGGGGCGAGGTCGAGACTCGGCCCGGCGTAGAGCGCCTGGCCCGGCCACAACCAGACCGACGGGTAGCAGGTTTGTGGAAGCGGTGACGCCGTCTCTAGGACCATGCTGGCCTTCCTACGTTGGACAGGAGGCTACCGTGGCCAGTGCGGTCGACACAGCGGTCATCGTCGTCATAGGCGTGTTCTTTCTCGGCATGGGCTGCTACGCACTGGCTGCCCCCGGCGCGCTGGTGCGGCCGTTCGGCATCACGCTCGGACAATCCACCTCGCGGTCGGAGGTGCGCGCCGTCTACGGCGGCTTCGGCCTTGCGATCGCTGCGGTGCTCGCGTACGCGGCGGTCGACGCCTCCGATCGCACCGGAATTGTGCTCACCGTTGCCGCGGCGCTGGCAGGAATGGCGTTCGGCCGCCTCGTCTCCGCGGTGGTCGACGACCGGACGTCGTTCTACCCCAACTGGTTCTACTTCGGTGTCGAGGCCTTCGCGGCCGGCGCGTTGCTCACCGCGGCCTGACGGCTTAGTCCGCGACGGTGAGCCAGTCGGCGAAGCCCGACGGGTCGTGCCTGCCCAGCGCGCCGTGCTCGAACAGGCCCCAGCCCTCGACCGGCGTCCCACCGGCCTCGGTGCACACCGCCCGCCCGACGTGGTCGATCACGCCGAAGCCGGCCCGGCCGACGACCGCAGGGTCGGTCATGTCGTAGGTCAGCCGCTCGGTGAAGTTCTCGCCCTTCCACACTCCGTGGAGCCAGTCCGAGTCGCCGCCGTAGCCGCCGCCGACGTGAATCGGCACGGGCAGCTTGGATTCGACCTCGAAGTGCACCGGTGAACCGTCGAGCGCGGTGGCGTCGATGCTCGCCCCGGTGGGGATCCTGGTGCCGGAGCGGTAGTGGATCTTCACCCGCGGCCAGCCCAACTGTTCGACCCGACCGTCCTTCCAGATCCGCGTGCAGTCGTTCAGCGAGCGGAAGCCGCTGGGATCCTCCTGGATGATGATCACGGTCGAGAAGTCGTCGAACGCCATCGGCACGTAGAGCCACCACATGCCCTCGAACGGCGGATCCGCAGGCCGCCCAGCGGGTTCGGCCTCACCGATCGGCCGGATGCCCCAGGACCGGTCGCGTGACCCGATCCACACCGACGGGTCGACGGTGAGTTCCTCGCCGTCGATGACGATGCGGCCGCTCCACGATCCCAACTGGGCGAACCGCTGCGCGTTCAGCGTCACCCGGTTGCCGGCGCGCATGATGTGCGGCTGTTCCTGCACGACGTCGAACAGTCCGTTCCACGTCAGGTCGGCGGCGATGCCCTCGGTTTCGTCGAGCACGATCCGCAGCCGATGCAGGGGCTCGTCGACCTCGACGCGGTAGCCGAGGACGTGCTGGTTGAGTCGGTCCTGATCGATCGCGTCGGACAGATGGACCGCGGTCTGCACGTCGCCCCGCCTGATCAGGAAGAACGCGTCCTTCACCCCAAGGTTGGGGTAGTAGCCGATGCCGGTGATGACGAAGACGTCGCCCGTGCGGTCGTGTGCGTTGAAGTAGGACCGGTCGTAGAAGTTGCGATCCGACGACCCCGGCCAGGCGATCGGTTGCGGAACCTGGTGAATCGGAAACTCATCCATCGGTCCGAGCATCAGCTGGTCCCTTCGATCAGCCGCTTCAGCAGCGACGCGTGATAGAACATCGACTCGACGTCGTCGGGCTTCTCGATCTCGCCGAACCGCACGCGGCGGGCTCCGGTGCGCATGAACACGCAGCACCAGATCACGCCGGAGTAGACGTAGAACCACCTCAGGTCGCCCAGCTGTGCGCCGGTCAACTCCGCGTAGGTGGCGCGAACGTCCTCCTCGCGCATGACGTCGGGCAATCCGGGCAGTCCGGCGAGCCCGGCGAGTTCCTGGAACACCATGTGCGCGAAGATGATCCACGCCACGTCGAGTTCGCGTGGTCCGACGGTCGCCATCTCCCAGTCCAGCACCGCGACCGGCCGGAAGTCCTCGTAGAGCACGTTGCCGATGCGTGAGTCGCCCCAGGCGAGCACGGAGGGGGAGGCGGCGACGTCGGAGGGGAAGTTGTCCTCCAGCCACGCCAGTGCGCCGCTCCACCAGCGGCGAGCGCCCGATGTCGGGCACCGCGAACTCGTACCAGTCCTTGAGCCAGCCGAAGTGCCTGCGCAGCGCGGTGTCCCCGGGCGGGTCTACCTCGGCCAGGAAGCCGAACGTCTTGTCGGCATCAGGAATGGCGTGCAGCTTCGCCAGCACCTCCACCGTGGCGTCCTGCAGTTCCGCTGCGGCGCTCGGCCGGAGCGTCGGCGAACCAGTTGCCCCCGAACGTGTAGGGCATGACGTCGGGCGGCACGATGCCGTCGACGTGGTCCATCAGGAAGAAGGGTGTGCCCAGTACCTGGCCGTCGGCGTCGATCCAACGCACCCGGGGGACCGGCACGTCGGTCAGCTCGCCGACCAGCCGGATGACGTCGAATTGGTGATCGAGGCGGTAGGTCGGGAACACCGGGACGTCCTGGGCGGTGGGCGCCACCCGGGCCACCCACTTCTGCTCGACGGTTTGGCCGTCTTCGTCCCAACGACCTGTGAGGATGATGGTCTCAGACGACATTCCGTTGGACTCGACGCCGCTTTCGATCGTCACGTCCGGGCGTACCCCGCCGGGCATGACGGTCGACAACCATTGCGACATCACGGAGGGGAGGGCGCTGACGTCACGCGAGGAATGCTGCAGGCGGCTGACGTCTTCGACAGCCGGTTCGGTAGCCACAGGAAAGCCCTTCCAGCAATTACGATACGGTGAGTAGCGTTATGAAAGCAGACCCGCCCACGGTTGACAAGACCGCGCGCACGCAGGGAGCACAAAGCGCTGCTGCCGCGGGCCGCCCACGCGACCCTCGCATCGACGCTGCCATACTCGGCGCGGCGGCGGATCTGCTCGCCGAAATCGGCTATGCGAATCTGACGATGGCGGCCGTCGCCGAGCGGGCGGGCACCACCAAGACCGCGCTGTACCGCCGGTGGTCGAGCAAGGCCGAACTGGTCCACGAAGCGGCGTTCCCCACCGCGCCGACCGCGCTTGGCGACGCCCGAGGGGGACATCACCGGCGACGTCCGGGCGATGATCGCCGCGGCGCGTGACGTCTTCACCAGCCCGGTGGTGCGAGCGGCCCTGCCGGGGCTGATCGCCGACATGGCCGCCGACGCCGACCTGAATGCGCGCGTGATGGGCCGTTTCACGGGGCTGTTCGACGTGGTAGGGGTGCGGCTGATGCACGCCGTGGAGCGGGGCGAGGTGCACGCCGACGTCGAACCCGATCGGCTCATCGAGATCATCGGTGGCGCAACGCTGTTACGCCTGCTGCTGCAGCCCGACGACGAACTCGACGAGACGTGGGTCGACCAGACCACCGCGATCGTCATCCACGGCGTGCGCCTTAGCGGCTAGATCTGCTCGATCTGGCCCTTGTTGCGCTGCGACACGGCGGCGAACTGCTCGCCGAGACCGGCGAGGTCGTGCTCCTGCGCCCCGGCGATGGCGTTCTCGGCGGCCAGCGCAGGATCGATCACCGCCGGAGGCTCCAGTGACGTAGATGTCCTTGAGCCCCAACATGGTCGGCTTGGGCACCTCGGCGATCTGGGTGGCCAACTCCACCGCACGCTCCACCAATCGGCCGTGCGGGACCACCTCGGTGACCAGACCGATGCGTTCGGCGCGTGCGGCGTCGACGACCTCGCCGGTCATCGACATCCGCCGCGCCATCGCTGCGCCGACAACCTGAGGAAGCCGTGCGGTCATGCCGCCGCCGGGCAGGATCCCCACGCGCGCATGGGTATCGGCGAACACCGCCCGCTCGGAGGCGATCAGGAAGTCGCAGCCCAGCGCGAGCTCCAGTCCGCCGGTGAAGGTGGCACCGTTGATCGCCCCGATCGTCGGCGTGCGCATCTCGGCGACCGCAGTGATGCAGCTGTTCGACTTGAACTCGCTGAAGTACTTCAACCCGTCGCGGGCCGCCTCCTTCAGGTCGACGCCCGCGCAGAACGCCGGGTCGGCACCGGTGAGCACGACGGCGCGCACCGATTCGTCGGCGTCGGCGGACTTCAGCGCGGCGTACAGCGACCTGATCAGCTCGCGGTTCAACGCATTTCGGGCTGCGGGACGGTTCATCGTCAGCACCCGAACCGCGCCATGGTCGGTGCGTGCCACCAGCGCGTCGTCGGTCATGGACGCACGTTAACGCACGAACTGATCGGCGTTGTTCACCAGGTCGAGCAGGGGCTGCGGCAGGGCGCCGAGCGCCAGCGTCACCGCGGCGGTCACGGTCACCGTGGCAATGCTCAACGAACTCGGCACCACGACCGTCGGCGGGTCCTCCGGCGGATCGGTGAAGAACAGCAGCACGATCAGCCGCACGTAGAAGTAGGCGGCGACGGCGCTGGCGACCACGCCGACGATCACCAGGGGCGCGGCACCGCCCTCGGCGGCGGCCTTGAACACCGCGAACTTGCCGACGAAGCCACTGGTCAACGGGATGCCGGCGAAGGCGAGCAGGAACAGCGAGAACACCACGCCCACCAGCGGATGGCTCCGGCCGAGACCCGCCCATCGGGTCATGTCCGTCTCCTCGTCACCGGCCGCGTTGCGCACCAGACTCACCACGGCGAACGCACCCAGCGTGCTGAAGCCATAGGCGAACAGATAGAACAGCGTGGCGGACAGGCCGGTGTCGTTGAGCGCGATGACACCGGTGAGGATGAACCCTGTGTGCGCCACCGACGAATAGGCCAGCATGCGTTTTACGTCGCGCTGCGACACCGCCGTCAATGTGCCGACCACCATGGTCAGGATTGCGATCGCCCACATCACGGGCCGCCAGTCGTGCGCGAGACCGGGGAGCCCGACGTAGAAGATGCGCAGCATCGCACCGAATGCGGCGATCTTGGTGGCGGCCGCCATGAATGCGGTGACGGGTGTCGGCGCGCCCTGGTAGACGTCGGGGATCCACGAATGGAACGGCGCCGCACCGATTTTGAACAGGATGCCGACCGAGAGCAGTGCGACGCCGATGACGGCCATCGACGTGTCGCCCGAACCGGACGCGACCTGGTCCCGGATTCCGTTGAGGCTCAACCCGCCGGAATAGCCGTAGAGCAGGGCGATGCCGTAGAGGAAGAACGCCGACGAGAACGCGCCGAGCAGGAAGTACTTCAGCGACGCCTCCTGCGACTGCAGGCGCCGCCGCCGCGCCAGGCTGCACATCAGGTACAGCGGCAGGGACAGGACCTCCAGCGCGATGAACATCGTCAGCAGGTCGTCGGAGGCGCCGAAGAGCATCATGCCGCCGACGGCGAACATGGTCAGCGGGAAGATCTCCGTCTGCGCCACACCGGCTTTCGTTGCCAACTTCTCGGCGACGCTGCCAGGCACCGCCGCCGCCTGCGAGGTGAAGGCGTCCAAACCCGCGGCTCCGACGTCGGCGGTGACGTCGGCGGGGAGGCGACGCTCGGCCATCAACAACGTGCCGAGGATGCCCACCAACAGCAACGTGCCCTGCAGGAACAGCGCGGGCTTGTCGACGGCGACAGCTCCGACGACCGTGGTCTGACCGACCGTGGCGTGCAGATCCGCGAACACCTTGACCACGGCGACCAGCGCGGCGAGTTGACCGCCGATGGCCAGCAGCACTTGCACGCGGTACCGCGCGCCACGTGGCAGGAACGCCTCGACGAGCACGCCGGCGACCGCGACGCCGAACACGATCAGCATCGGCAGGAGCAGGCCGTACTCGACTGACGGTGGCGTGATGTTCATTTCCCGGATCCTTGCCCGAATTGCTCCTCGCGTCCGCTGTCCGCCACCCGGGGCGCCGGATCGTGCTGACCGATCGTGGTCAGCGTGTGGCTCACGGCGGGGTTGATGACGTCGAGTGCGGGTTTCGGATACACGCCGAGGACGAGCAGGAGCGCGACCAACGGGGCCACCACGACGAGTTCACGCGGCACCAGGTCGGGAAGCTCGGCGTTTCCGTCGGTGACGGGCCCCGTCATCATCCGCTGATACGCCCACAGGATGTAGAGCGCCGACAGCACCAGCGCGGTCGCCGCGAACACCGCGAAGGCGGGATAGCGCGTGAACGTTCCGATCAGGACCAGGAACTCGCTGATGAAGGGCGCCAGCCCCGGCAGCGACAACGTGGCGAGACCGGCCACCAGGAATGTGCCCGCCAAGACCGGCGCGACCTTCTGCACCCCGCCGAAGTCGGCGATGACCCGGCTTCCCCTGCGGGACACCAGGAATCCGGCGATCAGGAACAACGCGGCCGTGGAGATGCCGTGGTTGACCATGTAGAGCGTCGAACCCGACTGGCCCTGACTGGTCATGACGAAGATGCCAAGGATGATGAAGCCGAAGTGGGATATCGACGTGTACGAGATGAGGCGCATGACGTCGGTCTGACCTATCGCCACGACCGCCCCGTAGACGATGCCGATCACCGCGAGCGTGATGATCAACGGCCGGAACGTCATCGAGGCCTCAGGGAACAGCTGCAGGCAGTACCGCAACATGCCGAACGTGCCGACCTTGTCGACGACGGCCATCATCAGCACCGCCGTGGCCGGGGTGGCCTCCACGGCCGCGTCGGGCAGCCAGCGGTGGAACGGCCACAGCGGCGCCTTGACCGCGAACGCGAACATGAAGCCGAGGAACAGCGCGTTGAGCACGGCCGGATCGACGCCGAGTTGACCGTTCGCCACCGCCGCAACGATCGCCCGGAAGTCGAACGTGCCTGCCTCGAACGCGTCGCTGCCCGCGGTGGCCACGTACAACCCGATCACGGCGGCCAGCATGATCAGCCCGCCGAACAGGTTGTACAGCAAGAACTTCACCGCGGCCGCCGGAGCCGCCCCGGCGGCGACATCGGAACCAGGCCGATTTCGTCCGCCGAAGCTGCCGATCAGAAAGTACATCGGGATCAGCATGGCCTCGAAGAACACGTAGAACAGCAGCACGTCCAGGGCGACCAGCGAGATCAGCACCATGCCCTCGACGGCCAAGCGTGAGCGCCAGGTAGGTGTGCGTGGAGCGTGCCTCGTCGCCGCCGTCGTTCCAGCCCGCCACGATCAGCAGCGGGACCAGCACGGCGGTCAACACCACCAGCGCCAGCGCGATGCCGTCGAGACCGAGGATGTAGCCGGTGCCGAACGACGGAATCCACTGGCGGTCCTCGACGAACTGGTATTGCGCGCCTGCGGGATCGAAGCGAACCGCGAGCGTCACGACGATCGCCAGCACCACCAGCGAGATCGCGAGCGCGACGTACTTGGCCAGGTGCCGGGCGGCCGACGGCAGCAGGATGACGGCCGCCGCCCCGAGCATCGGAACGGCCCACAGGACGGTCAACCACGGCATCCCGCTCACCAGACCCTCACCACCAGAATCGCCCCGATCAGTAGCGCGGCGCCACCGAGCATCGACAGGGCGTAGGAGCGGGCGAACCCGGTCTGCCACTGCCGCAACCGTTCCGACGTTCCCGAGATCAGCGTGGCCAGCCCGCCCGAGACCCCGTCGACGGCGTCGTCGTCGATCTCGACCAGCCCCGCGGTGACCAGCCGACCGGGCCGCATCAGCACGTCCTCGTTGAACGCGTCACCCCAGAGGTCGTTGCGTGCGGCCACGGTGAGCGCCGACGCCTTCTGGCGCGATCTCGGGAATGGGGCGGGTCGCATACATCCGGTAGGCGATGCCGATGCCGACAGCCACCACCGCCAGCATGATCACCGTCATCACCCACGCAGGCACCGAGTGTTCGGCTTCGTGGCTGCCAACGACGGGCTCCAGCCAGTGCTCGAGAGTTCCGCCGATGGCCAGCAGGCCACCCGCGCCCACCGATCCGACGGCCAGCGCGATCATCGGCCACGTCATGATGCCCGGCGACTCGTGCGGATGCGGCTCCGCTCCGCTCGTCCCGTCATGCCAACGCTTTTCGCCGAAGAACGTCATCAGCATGACCCGCGTCATGTAGAACGCGGTGATGCCCGCACCGAGCAGCGCCGCGCCGCCCAGCACCATCCCGCTCGTTCCCCCCGTAGCGAAGGCGGTTTCGATGATGGCGTCCTTGGAGAAGAACCCGGCGAACGGTGGCACGCCGATGATGGCGAGGTAGCCAAGCCCGAACGTCACGAACGTGATCGGCATGTACTTGCGCAACCCGCCGTAGCGGCGCATGTCGGTTTCCTCGTTCATGCCGTGCATCACCGAACCGGCGCCGAGGAACAGCCCCGCCTTGAAGAAGCCGTGGGTGAGCAGGTGCATGATCGCGATGGCGTAGCCGGCGGGTCCGAGCCCGGCTGCGAGCACCATGTACCCGATCTGGCTCATCGTGGAGGCGGCCAGCGCCTTCTTGATGTCGTCCTTGGCGCAGCCGATCACCGCGCCGAACAACAACGTGACGGCGCCGACGATGACGACGCCGAGGCGGGCATCGGGGGCGAGGTCGAAGACCGGTCCGGACCGAACGATCAGGTACACGCCAGCGGTCACCATGGTCGCGGCGTGGATGAGCGCCGACACCGGGGTGGGGCCCTCCATGGCGTCGCCCAGCCAGGACTGCAGCGGAACCTGCGCGGACTTGCCGCACGCGGCAAGCAGCAGCAGCAGGCCGATCGCCGTCAGCGTGCCTTGCGACATCTGGTCGGCGGCCCCGAAGACGCCTGCGTAGGAGACGGTGCCGACTTCGGCGAACATCACCATCAAGGCAAGCGCAAGGCCGATGTCGCCGACCCGGTTGACCACGAACGCCTTCTTCGCCGCCGTGGCGGCCGACGGCTTGTGCGACCAGAAGCCGATCAGCAGGTAGGACGCCAGACCGACGCCCTCCCAGCCGACGTAGAGGCCGAGGAAGTTGTCGGCCAGCACCAGCAGCAGCATCGCGGAGACGAACAGGTTCAGGTAGCCGAAGAACCGCCGCCGATCGGGGTCGTCGGCCATGTAGCCGATGGAGTACAGGTGGATCAGCGAACCGACGCCGGTGATCAGCAGCACGAAACACATGGACAGTTGGTCGAGTTGGAGACCGAAGTCGACGTGAAGTTCGGCCACCGGAACCCAGGAGAACATCGTCTCGTGGATGGTGCGGTCATCGGCCGCGCGGCCGAGGAGACCGGTGAACAGCACCACGCCGACGACGAAGGACGCCAGCGCCGTCGCACACCCCAGCAGGTGGCCCCACGCGTCGGTGGCCCGGCCACCGAGCAGCAGGATTGCCGCACCCGCCAAGGGCAGGGCGATGAGCAGCCACACCGGGATCGTCATCGGGCCTCGATCTTCTTCGCGCGGGCGCTCATCAGTGCTTCAACAGGTTCGCCGCGTCGACGGACGCCGATTGCCGGGCTCGGAAGATGGTCATGATGATCGCCAGGCCGACCACGACCTCGCACGCGGCGACGACCATGGTGAAGAACGCCACCACCTGGCCGTCGAGGTGACCGTGCATGCGGGAGAACGCGACGAATGCGAGGTTGGCGGCGTTGAGCATCAGTTCGACGCACATGAACATCACGATGGCATTGCGCCGCAACAGAACTCCGGCCGCGCCGATGGTGAACAACGCAGCCGACAGATAGAGGTAGTTGGCGGGATTCACAGCGCTCCGTTCTTTCCGTTCGACGAAACGGACATACTCCTGCGCGGCAGGATGGCGCTCACCGAGTCGTCCGCGTCGGAGCCGTCGGGAAGCCGGGCGGGAACGTCGACGGCATTGTGCCTGGCGTAGACACCGGGACTTGGCCTCGGCGTGGCGTGACCACCGGGTGCGAAGCGCTCGATGGAGAGTTCGCGTTGCGTCTTGCGGCGGTCGAAGCGCTCCCGGTGCGCCAGCAGCATCGCACCGAGCGTTGCGGTGATCAGCAGGGCGCTGGTCAGCTCAAACGCCCAGAGGTACCGGGTGAAGATCAACGCCGCCAAGCCCTCGACGTTGCCGTTGCGGTTCGCCTCGCCAAGGCCGGAGAACCCGGCGACCGATACGTTGCCGATGCCGGCGATGAGCAGGATGCCGAACGCGACACCCACGCCGATGGCCGCGAGGCGTTGCCCGCGAATCGTTTCCACCAGGGAGTCCGCCGAGTCCACCCCGATCAGCATCAGGACGAACAGGAACAGCATCATCACCGCGCCGGTGTAGACCACCACCTGCACGACGCCGAGGAACAGCGCATCCTGGGCGATGTAGAGGACCGCGAGGATGATCATCACGACGGCGAGGAAGATCGCGGAGTAGACGGCCTTGGGCGCGGCCACCACGGCGACGGCGCCGAGCACCGCGAGAACGCCGAGCACCCAGAACGTCACCTCCTCGGCCGTCGAGGTGTGGTTGATGGCGTCGGCCGCCAACGCCGCGAAATCCACTGTCACTGCGCTGATTCCTTCGGGGTGGCGAGACCCTCGGCGGTGATGTTGCCGCGGTAGTAGTCCTCGTCGGTGCTGTTTGGCGCCATCGGGTGGGGCGGCGGGGTCATGCCCGGGCGCAGCGGGGCGAGGAGTTTGTCCTTGCCGTAGATGAGGTCGGAGCGGTTGTCGTCGGCCATCTCGTAGTCGTTGGTCATGGTCAGCGCCCGAGTGGGGCAGGCCTCGATGCACAGCCCACAGCCGATGCAGCGCAAGTAATTGATCTGGTAGACCTGTCCGTAACGTTCACCGGGCGAATATCTTTCGGTCTCGGTGTTGTCAGCGCCCTCGACGTAGATCGCGTCCGCGGGGCAGGCCCACGCGCACAGTTCGCAGCCGATGCACTTCTCGAGACCGTCGTCGTATCTGTTGAGTTGGTGGCGGCCGTGATAGCGCTTGGCGACCGGGCCTGGCTCCTCCGGATACTGTTCGGTCACCGGCCTCTTGAACATCGTCTTGAACGTCACGCCGAACCCGGCGATCGCGTCGATGAAATTAGGCATCAGCTGGCTCCTTGGCGGGCATGGGCGGTATGGGGAAGGCGCCGGGAGCGACGGGTACGGGCCGCGTCTCGATGAGGGTCTGTCTGCGCCGCGCGGCCTTCCACAGGAAGGCGATCAACGCGACGCTCACCACGGCGCTGGCGATGACGAGCACCACCGCCCAGTTGCCGAAGTCGTTGGCCCGCAGCGTCCGCACGACCGCGACCGTCATGATCCAGGCGAGCGAGATGGGAATCAGGACCTTCCAGCCCAGCGCCATGAACTGGTCGTAGCGCATCCGGGGGAGGGTGGCCCGCAGCCACATGAATCCGAACAGGAACGCCCACACCTTGGCGATGAACCACAGCAGCGGCCACCAGCCGGTGTTGGCGCCCTCCCACAGGCTGATCGGCCACGGCGCCTGCCAACCGCCGAGGAACAGCGTGGTGGCCAGCGCGGAGACCGTCGTCATGTTGACGTACTCGGCGAGCATGAACATGGCGAACTTCAGCGACGAGTACTCGGTGTGGAACCCGCCGACCAGTTCGCCCTCGGCCTCTGGCAGATCGAATGGCGCACGGTTGGTTTCACCGACCATCGAGGTGACGTAGATCAGGAAGGACGGCAGCAGCAGGAAGACGTACCAGAGATCCCGCTGCGACGACACGATCTGTGACGTCGACATCGTGCCCGAGTACAGGAACACCGCGGCGAAGCACAGCGCCATGGCGATCTCGTACGAGATCACCTGGGCGGTGGACCGCAGCCCGCCGAGCAGGGGATAGGTGGACCCGGATGCCCAGCCCGCCAACACGATTCCGTACACGCCGATCGACGTCACCGCCAGCACGTAGAGCACCGCGACGGGCAGGTCGGTGAGTTGCAGCGGCGTCTCGTGGCCGAACACGCTGACCATGCCGCCCATCGGAATCACGGCGAACGCCATGAACGCGGGGATGACCGCGATGACGGGTGCCATCAGGTAGATCGGCTTGTCCACCCCGGCGGGGATCAGGCCCTCCTTGAGCGCCAGCTTGACGCCGTCGGCGAGGCTCTGCAGCAGACCGAACGGCCCGACCCGGTTGGGGCCGTAGCGCATCTGCATCCGGCCAAGCACCTTGCGTTCGACCAGGATCGCCACCAGCACGGTGAGCAGGAGGAAGACGAAGATGCCGAGCGCCTTCGCGATCATCAGCCACCAGGTGTCGTGGCCGAACGAGGTGAGATCCGGGTAGGTCACGGCCGGTCACCTCCGCGGATGTCGACGACTCCGCCGACGGGTACGCGCAGCGTGGCGGCGACCGCCGTCCCCGACGAGTTCAGCGGCAGCCACACCACTCGGTCGGGCATCTCGGTGATCTCGAGCGGCACCGTGATGTCGCCGTGTGCGCTGGCGACGGTGACGGGATCGCCGTCGCTCACCCCGATCTCGGCGGCGGTGAGCGGCGACAGCCGCGCGACGGCGGGGCGGGCCGTACCGGCCAGAAACCGCTCGCCGTCCTGAAGTCGCCCGTCGTCCAGCAGCATTCGCCATCCGGCGAGCACCGCTTGGCCCGCTTCCGGTGCGGCCGGTGCCTGTCCGGGGGTGTCCGGGTCGGCGGGCCGCGTGCCCTGCCACGTGCCGAGTCGGGCGAGTTCGTCGCGCACCGCTGCCGGGTCGCGCAGGCCCACGTCGATGCCGACCTCGTCGGCCAGTGCGGCGAGCACCCGGGCGTCGGGGGTGGCGTTCGGCGGCAGCGCGGCGGGGAACGGCCGCGGCCGGCCCTCCCAGTTCACGAACGTGCCCGCCTTCTCGGTGACCGGCGCGACGGGGAAGACGACGTCCGCGCGGTCGGTGACGGCGCTGTGCCGGAGTTCCAGGCTGACCACGAACGGCGCGGCGTCCAGGGCGGCGAGCGCCGCGGCCGGGTCGGGCAGGTCGTCGAGCTCGACGCCGCCGATCAGCAGCGCGCCCAGCGCACCGTCGGAGAGGCCGGCCAGGATGCCGGACGTGTCGCGACCGGGGGCGGCGGGAAGGTCGTCGACGTGCCATGCCGCGGCGACCTCGGCGCGGGCGGTGGAATCGTCGACGGGTCGGCCGCCGGGCAGGAGGTTCGGTGCCGCACCGGCTTCCAGCGCACCACGGTCGCCTGCGCGGCGCGGCACCCAGCCGATCCGCGCGCCCGTCGCACGGGACAGTCGCAGCGCCGCCGAGTACCCACCGGCCGCGGTCGCCAGTCGTTCGCCGACCAGGATGACGGCACCGGGTTGGCGCAACGATTCGTCGTCGTGAAGGGCGTCCAGTGCGGCTGCCTCGCCGCCGGGGACGGTGGCGATGAGCGTGCCGCCCATCTTCACCAGCCCGCGACTGGCGAAGGGCGCGATCGAGGTCACCTTCAGGCCGTGCTTGCGGAACGCCTTGCGCAGCCGCAGGAAGACGATGGGTGATTCCTCCTCCGGCTCGAATCCGGCGAGCAGCACGGCGGGTGCGGCCTCGAGGTCGGCATAGGTCACCGTCATCGGCCTGCCGGCAACCTCGGCGCCGAGGAACCGCGTCTCCTCGTCCGAATGCGGCCGGCTGCGGAAGTCGATGTCGTTGGTGCCCAGAACGATCCGGGCGAACTTGGCGTAGGCGTAGGCGTCCTCCAGCGTCACCCGACCGCCGACCAGCACTCCGGTGCGGCCGCTCGCCGAGGTGAGTCCGCGCACGGCGATCGCCACCGCCTCCGACCAAGACGCCGGACGTTGGCTGCCGTCGGGGTCGCGCACCAGGGGTGTGGTGATCCGGTCGCCCTGGGTGGCATAGTTGAAGGCCCAGCGCCCCTTGTCGCAGTTCCATTCCTCGTTGACCTCGGGGTCGTCACCGGCGAGGCGGCGCAGCACCTTTCCGCGCCGATGATCGGTGCGCTGGGCGCATCCCGACGCGCAGTGCTCGCACGCACTCGGCGAGGACACCAGGTCGAACGGACGGGCCCGGAACCGGTAGGCGGTACCGGTGAGCGCGCCCACTGGGCAGATCTGCACGGTGTTGCCGGAGAAGTAGGAGTCGAACGGCATGTCGGTGGCGATGCCGACCTGTTGCAGCGCACCGCGTTCCAGCAGTTCGATGAAGGGGTCGCCGGCGATCTGGTTGGAGAACCGCGTGCACCGCGCGCACAGCACGCAGCGTTCCCGGTCGAGCAGCACCTGCGATGACAGGTTGATCGGTTTGGGGAACGTCCGCTTGACGTCCTCGAACCGGGAATCCGCCCGGCCGTTGGACATTGCCTGGTTCTGCAGCGGGCATTCACCGCCCTTGTCGCACACCGGACAGTCCAGCGGGTGGTTGATCAGCAGCAGTTCCATGACGCCGTGCTGAGCCTTGTCGGCGATCTCGGAGGTGAGCTGCGTGCGCACCACCATGTCCGGGGTCACCGTGGTGGTGCAGGACGCCATCGGCTTGCGCTGGCCCTCCACCTCGACCAGACATTGGCGGCACGCGCCGACGGGTTCGAGCAGCGGGTGGTCGCAGAACCGCGGGATCTGGATGCCCATCAACTCCGCGGCGCGGATCACCAGAGTGCCCTTCGGCACGCTGATCTGGTGGTCGTCGATGGTGAGACCGACCAGTTCGACGTCGGTGAGGTTCTTCGCCGCGCCCGTCGTGTTCTCGGCCGTCGTCATACGCCCACCACCTCCGCTGCGAGCATTCGGGCGCGAGCAGACGTAAACGTCCCGATTTCCCCGGCGTGTCGGGCACATTTGCGTCTGCTCGCGGTAGAGTTCCGCCGTCGTCATACTCCCACCACCTCCGCTGCGAGCATCGAGGCGTGCGGGTCGAACGGGCACCCGCCGTCGAGGTGCGCGACGTACTCGTCGCGGAAGTACTTGATGGAGGACAGGATCGGGCTGGCGGCGCCGTCGCCGAGCGCGCAAAACGACTTGCCGAAGATCGTGTCCGAGATGTCGAGCAGCTTCTGGATGTCCGCGTCAGTGCCCGCGCCGGTCTCCAGCCGTTCGTAGATCTGGGCCAGCCAGTAGGTGCCCTCGCGACACGGCGTGCACTTGCCGCACGATTCGTGGGCGTAGAACTGGGTCCAGCGCCGCACCGCCCGCACCACGCAGGTGGTTTCGTCGAAGATCTGCAGGGCCTTGGTGCCGAGCATCGAGCCGACCTTGCCCACGTTCTCGTAATCCAATGGCACGTCGAGGTGTTCGGCGGTCAGCAGTGGGGTGGAGGAGCCGCCGGGCGTCCAGAACTTCAGCTGGTGGCCTGCCCGAACCCCGCCGGCGTAGTCGAGCAGTTCGCGCAACGTGATGCCCAGGGGGGCCTCGTACTGGCCGGGCCGGGTGACGTGGCCCGACAACGAGTACAGCGTGAACCCAGGCGACTTCTCCGAGCCCATCGACTTGAACCAGTCGACGCCGCCGCGGACGACGGCCGGCACGCTCGCGATCGACTCGACGTTGTTGACCACCGTCGGGGAGGCGTAGAGACCCGCCACGGCCGGGAACGGCGGCCGCAACCTCGGCTGACCGCGTCTACCCTCCAGCGAGTCGAGCAGCGCGGTTTCCTCACCGCAGATGTAGGCCCCCGCGCCGGCGTGCACGACCAGGTCGAGGTCGAAGCCCGAGCCGTTGATGTCGGTGCCCAGATAGCCGGCGTCGTAGGCCTCGGCCACGGCGTGCTGCAGTCTGCGTAGCACCGGAACCACTTCGCCGCGTACGTAGATGAACGCGTGGTGGGCGCGGATCGCGTAGGCGGCGATGATGGCGCCTTCGACCAGCACGTGCGGTGTGGCCATCATGAGGGGAATGTCCTTGCAGGTGCCGGGTTCCGATTCGTCGGCGTTGATGACGAGATAGTGCGGTTTGGCGGCCGCGCCGGTGTCGCCCTGCGGGATGAACGACCATTTCTGGCCAGTCGGGAAGCCCGCGCCGCCTCGGCCACGCAGCCCGGAGTCCTTGACCAGGGCGATCAGCGTGTCGGGATCCATCGCCAGCGCGGTGGAAAGCGCCTGGTAGCCATCGTGGCGTCGGTAGGTGTCGAGCGTCCAGGATTCCGCGTGGTCCCAGTACTCGCTCAGTACGGGCGTCAATGGTGTGGCCATCTAGCTCCCTGAATCCGTTGCGTCGGGCGATGTCTCGGGCGTCGCGGGCTTGGGCGGCACGGTGGCCGACGGGGCCGGGGCGGGCTCGTCGCGTACCGTTTCGGTCGTGTCCGCGACCGGTGCGCCGTCGGAGGACCCGGACGTCTCGGTCATCGGCGGTGCCGTCATGTTGCGCTCGTGCGCGACCCGCAGCCCCGCGAGGGTCGCCTCACCGGGGTCGCCGCCATTGGCGCCCGGCCGCCGATCGGGGAAACCGGCGAGGATGCGGGCGGTCTCGCGAAACGTGCACAACGGTGCGCCTCTGGTGGGCGACACCGGCCAGCCGTCGCGCAGTTGGTCGACGAGTTCGCGTGCGGTCGAGGGGGTTTGGTTGTCGAAGAATTCCCAGTTGACCATGACGACGGGTGCGTAGTCGCAGGCGGCGTTGCATTCGATGTGTTCGAGGGTGATCTTGCCGTCGTCGGTGGTCTGCCCGGCGTGCACGCCGAGGTGATCTTGCAGGACCTCGAGGATGGCGTCGCCGCCCATGACCGCGCACAGGGTGTTGGTGCACACCCCGACGAGGTAGTCGCCGGTGGGGGTGCGCCGGTACATCGAGTAGAACGTGGCGACCGCGGTGACCTCGGCGGGGGAGAGGTCGAGTTGGGTGGCGCAGAAGGCGATTCCGGCCGGGGTGAGGTAGCCGTCCTCGGATTGCACCAGGTGCAGCAGCGGCAGCAGCGCGGAGCGGGATTGCGGATAGCGGGCAATGATGGTGGCCGCATCGGCGGCGAGCCGCGCGGTGACCTCGGGCGAATACGATTGCGGCCCTGCGCTGATGGGTGGTCCGGGTTCGTCGGGGCGGGGTCCCAGGCGAAGTTCGATGGCTGTCACTAGCGGTCAACGCCTCCCATCACCGGGTCGATCGAGGCCACCGCCGCGATGGCGTCGGCGACCATGCCTCCTTCGCACATCGCGGCGACGGCTTGCAGGTTGGTGAACGAGGGGTCGCGGTAGTGCACCCGATAGGGGCGGGTGCCGCCGTCGGAGACCATGTGCACGCCGAGTTCGCCGCGGGGCGATTCGACGGCGACGTACACCTGCCCGGCCGGCACCCGGATGCCTTCGGTGACCAGTTTGAAGTGATGGATGAGGGCTTCCATGGAGCTGCCCATGATCTTGGCGATGTGATCGGGGGAGTTGCCCAGCCCGTCGGGCCCGAGCTTGCAGGTCGGCGGGCCAGGCGAGTTTCTTGTCGGTGATCATCACCGGGCCGGGCCGCAACCGGTCCAGGCATTGTTCGACGATCTTGATGCGACTCGCGCATCTCCCTGACCCGGATGATGTAGCGGCCGTAGGCGTCGCAGCCGTCGTCGGTGATGACGTCGAACTCGTAGTCCTCGTACCCGCAGTAGGGTTGGGCGCGGCGCAGGTCGTGCGGCAGGCCGGTGGAGCGCAGCACCGGCCCGGTGATGCCCAGCGCCATGCACCCGGTGAGATCGAGGTAGCCGACGCCTTGGGTGCGGGCCTTCCAGATGTAGTTCTCGTTGAGCAGATTCTCCATGTCGCGCAGCCGCTTCGGCAGCAGCACCAGCAGTTCCTTCGAGCTGCGGCACCGCCTCGTCGGGCAGGTCGGCGGCCAGACCGCCGGGCCGGATGTAGGCGTGGTTCATCCGCAGCCCGGTGATGGTCTCGAAGATCGACAGCACCAGTTCGCGTTCCCGGAAGCCGAAGAACATCGCCGACATCGCAGCCCAGTTCCATGCCGCCGGTGGCCAGGGCGACCAGGTGGCTGGAGATGCGGTTGAGCTCCATCAGCATCACCCGGATCACGCTGGCGCGTTCGGGGATGTCGTCGGTGACGTCGAGCAGTTTCTCCACCCCGAGGCAGTAGGCGGTCTCGTTGAAGAACGGGGACAGGTAGTCCATCCGGGTGACGAACGTGACGCCCTGGGTCCAGTTGCGGTATTCGAGGTTCTTCTCGATGCCGGTGTGCAGATAGCCGATTCCGCAGCGGATCTCGGTGATCGTCTCGCCTTCGATCTCCAGGATCAGCCGCAGCACGCCGTGCGTGGAGGGGTGCTGGGGGCCCATGTTGACGACGATGCGTTCGCCGGCCACCCCGCTGTTCGCGGGCGGCGGCCACCACGTCGGCCCAGTCCTGGCCGCCGACGGTGATGACGGTCTCGGGTGCCTCGGGGGCATTGTTGGGGGTGCTCATCAGTTGATAGGACCTCCGTTCGTCGGGCGGGGGGATCGTCGGCCCCGTGGTATTGCACCGGGATACCGCCCAACGGATAGTCCTTGCGTTGCGGGTGCCCGACCCAGTCGTCGGGCATTTCGATGCGGGTCAGCGAGGGGTGCCCGTCGAACATGATGCCGAAGAAGTCGTAGGTTTCGCGTTCGTGCCAGTCGGTGGTGGGATACACCGAATACAGCGACGGCACATGGGCGATCGGCGTCGGGTGCGGCGACTTCGAGGCGGATGCGGCGGTTGTGGGTGATCGACATCAGCGGGTACACCGCGTGCAGTTCCCGCCCGACGTCGGTGGGGTAGTGCACGCCCGAGACGCCCAGGCACAGTTCGAACCGCAGACCGCGGCGCATCGCGCAACGCCTGCGCCACGGCAACCAGGTGCTCGCGGCGCACCTCCAGGGTGAGTTCGTCGCGGAAGACCACGACCCGCTCCACCGCGGCGGTGAACGCCTCCTCGCCCAGCGCGGCGATGAGGGTGTCGACGACGTCGTCGAAGTACCCGCCATACGGGCGTGGCGTGCTGCCGGGCAGCACGACTTCGCGCACCAGCCGGCCGTAGCCGGACGTGTCACCCGTCCCGGTGACCCCGAAACTGCCGCGCCGCACGCCGATCACCTCCGGATCGCGCCGTGCAGTCCGGCACCATTGGTGCCGTTGCGTCGGTCATGGGCGCAGCAGTCCGGTGAACTCGATGGTCGGCCGCGACGCCAGTGCGGCCTGCTTCGGCGGCGGCGATGGCTTCGGCGCGGTTGACGCCCAACGGCATCTCGCCGATCTTGTCGTGCAGCTTGAGGATGGCGTTGCAGCAGCATCTCCGGTCGCGGTGGGCAGCCGGGCAGGTAGATGTCGACCGGCACGATGTGATCGACACCCTGGACGATGGCGTAGTTGTTGAACATGCCGCCCGAGGATGCGCAGACTCCCATCGCCAGAACCCATTTCGGTTCGGCCATCTGGTCATACACCTGCCGCAACACCGGCGCCATCTTCTGGCTGACCCGCCCCGCGACGATCATGAGATCGGCTTGGCGTGGTGTCGCGGAGAACCGTTCCATGCCGAAGCGGGCGATGTCGAAACGCGGTCCGGCCGTGGCCATCATCTCGATCGCACAACACGCCAGACCGAACGTGGCAGGCCACAACGACCCCTTGCGGACGTAGCCGGCGACCTTCTCCAGCGTCGACAACAAGATGCCACCCGGCAACTGTTCTTCTAGTCCCATTAGGTCAATCCCAACTCAGTCCGCCGCGCCGCCACACATACGCGTAGGCGACGAAGACCGTCAGCATGAACAGCAGCATCTCGACCACCGCGAACAGGCCCAACGAGTCGAACGCCACCGCCCACGGATACAGAAACACGATCTCGATGTCGAACACGATGAACAACATCGCCGTCAGGTAGTACTTCACCGGGAATCGCTGGCCGGTGGTTTCGTGGCCGGGCGAGCCCGGTGCCATGGGTTCGATCCCGCACTCGTAGGCCTCGAGCTTGGCCCGGTTGTAGCGCCGCGGTCCGATGACGACGGCAATGCCGACCGAACCGACGGCGAACGCGGCCGCGACGGCACCGAGCACCAGGATGGGTAGATAAGCATTCATGCCGCGGCCGCTGCTCCCTCGTTGGGCTGTCGATGTGAGCTAGCACACAGCTTAGTCACGTTAACGGTTGGCTCGACACCTTTTGGATAGGATCAAGTTTGATCACTGGCGGTCAGCGTCCTCGCCCGCGCATGATGCGAAGAGTGAACGGCCCCAGGTTATTTCGTGCTGGTTAGTGAACTGCGGGGCGCAACAGCGCCGCCACGGCCTCGCCCAGCCGGATCGGGTCGATCGGGTGGGACACGGCGGCCTCGGCGCGTGACCACGATGCCAACCACGCGTCGTCGGGACGCCCGGTGAGCACCAGGATCGGCGGGCAGTCGGCGACCTCGTCCTTGAGCTGTTTGGCCAGCCCCATCCCGCCGGTCGGCGTCGCCTCTCCGTCCAGGATCGCCAGGTCGATGCCGCCCTCGTCGAGATTCTTGATCACCACCGGTGCCGTCGCGACGTCCAGGTAGGTCAATTCGGGCAGATCGGGGTGGACGCGCCTGCCGAGCGCCGAGCGGACCTGATCGCGGGTGAGCGCGTTGTCGCTGTAGACCAGGATCCGCAGGGGCGAGTCGGGCACGCAGCCGATGCTACGGCGAGTCCCCGGTCGGCGGCGTGAATACGGCCTCACCTTCCAGCTGTGTGGTGTCCGGGATCATGCCAAGCATGTTGCCGTCGGCGCCGAATTCCATGCGGTTGACCTCGGCGTGGGTGCTGATCTGCACGGCACCGTCGTCGAGCAGCCGCGCCGTCGCGGGCAGGTTGAGGCGACGCTCGGTCTGTTTGACGGTGAGCGTGGCGTCGAGCGTGAGCGTGTCGCCGGTGACCGTCGCCCCGTGCACTTGAAGGCTGATGTCGGGATGCTTCTCGACGTCGAAGAAGTCCGCCGAGCGCAGGTGGTCGTCGCGCTTCCCGATGCCGGTCGCCAGCGAGGCCGCGCCGATGCGCAGCCGGCCGGTGATCGTCTGGTCCGCGGTGACCTCGCCGGTGCCCTCGACGTCGCTGAACGTGCCCTTGACGGTGGCCAGGCCCCACATCGTCTTGTTCTTGAAGGTCACCGACGAGCGTCCGGGATCCAGGGTCCACGTGCCGCCGGTCTTGGCGTTGGCGATCAGTTCCGATGCGGTGGTCATGTCGTGCTCCTCAGTAGTGCGGCCATGTCGGCCGGGTCGAAGTACTCGTCGATGCGGGTGATCAGGCCGTCCTCGACCATGATCACGATGCACACCCGCAGGGTGATCGACGCGCCGTTGACTGCGTCGGCGCGCAGAACGTGTTGTTGCACGAATCCGCCGTCGAAGAACCGTCGGTCCAGAATCTCGTAGACGCGCCTGCTCGTGTTGTCGATGAACCAGCGAATCACCTTCAACGCTCGCGCGCGATCATTGTCCCGCGCGTCGCCGGTGTGCCACACCTTGACGTCCTCGGCCCACATGCTCTCGATGGCCGCGGTGTCGCTGCGTTCGATGGCCGCGAAGAGCCGGTTGGCCAGCTCTTCGCTTCGGTGGTCGACGATCGTCATGTCGCTCCTGTCCTTCGCCGATGTTAGACGGTTGACCTCAAGAGTGGTTCAGGTAGCACAGTGGCTCCCATGACGGATACGACTCCTCCGAAGGCCCTGTTCGACGACGCCTATCGCGACGGCACGCCGCCGTGGGTGATCGGTGAACCGCAACCCGCGGTCGTCGCGCTGGAGCGCGAGGGATGGGTGCGCGGGAAGGTGCTCGACATCGGTTGTGGCGCCGGTGAACACACGATCCTGCTCACCCGGCCTCGGCTATGACGTGCTCGGCGTCGACTACGCCCCGCACGCCGTCGCCCGGGCACGCGAGAACGCCGAAGCCCGAGGCGTGGACGCGCGCTTCGAGGTCGCGGACGCGATGGCGCTCGACGGGACGCTACGACACGGTTCTGGACAGCGCCCTGTTCCACGTCTTCGACGACACCGACCGGGCCAGATACGTCGACAGCCTGCGCGGAATCTGTCCTGCGGGCGCCCGGGTTCACGTGCTCGCGCTGTCGGACAAGGGCCGCGGCTTCGGCCCGGAGGTCAGCGAGGCCATGGTCCGCGACGCCTTCGCCGACGGCTGGGATCTCGAGGCGCTGGACGAGACGACGTACCGCGGCGTCGTTGGCGAGGCGCATGCCGAAGCGCTGGGGCTTCCCGTGGGCGCGCACGTCGACGAACCCGCGTGGCTGGCGCGGGCCCGTCGACTCTGAGCGTTCACTCCCGTTCATAGCCTGGGTGGGCGACGGCGAGTCGGTGGCGGACCAGCTCGCGCAGGCAAGCGGTGACTTCGTCGCCGCGGTCGTCGAGGTCACCGGCTCGGATGGCGGCCGCCAGCGTCGCCTCGTCGGCGAAGCCGAGCGTGGCCAGCGCGGCGAGGGGTGCAGCTGCGTCGGATTCGGACTTCAGTTCGCGTTCGACGGTGCGCAGGACGTTGGCGGCGACGCGGGCGTGGAAGTTGACGGCGCCGACGTCGGCGAGCCGACCATTGGGCCCGGTGGCGTCCCGCACGTCGGACTCCAGGAACTCGGCGACCGCGGCGACGAGTTCGGCGGCGGTGGGCCTGTTGTGCAGACGGGTCATCGTCGCCTCCAACAGAGCTCGAGCAGGTCGAACTCGGTCTCGCAGACCCGGCGGCCGATGGCGGCGAGCTCTACCGAGCGGGTCTGCCCCGACAGGTGACGGTGTGCCTGGTAGCGGCAGATGACACCCCACCGCAGGGTCGCGAGCACCAGCCACCACCGGAACGCGGTGCGGTCGACGGGGACCCCGCCGGCCGCCTCGTAGGCGGAGAGGAAGTCGTCGACGCTGCCGAGTCCGCCCGCAGCGAGTTCCCTGGCCGCGCCGAAGCGCCACGCCCTGATGCAGAACCAGGCGAGGTCCTCGGCCGCCTCGCCGGTGTGGGTCAGCTCCCAGTCGAGGACCGCGGCGAGGTTCGCCGTTGCCGCGTCGGTGTCGATGATCAGGTTGCCCATCCGGAAGTCGCCGTGCACCAGCACCCGCTGCGTCGGCGGCGGGCGGTTCATGGCGAGCCAGCGGAAGGTCCACTCGAATGTCGCAGTGGTATCGCCCATTTCGTCGAGCCAGTCGCGCCAGGTGGCGAGTTGGTTCTGTTCGGGGATGTCGGCGCCGGTGAGGTCGGCGCGGTGGATGGCCGCGAGTGCGGACGCGCACTGGGCGAGCAGTTGGGCGCGATCGCCGGCGTCGAGTGCCCGCAGGATTCGGCGCGGGATCGTCTCGCCTGCGATGAACCCGCCGATCAAGAAGGGCGCACCGAGCACAGCGGTCGACTCGTCGGCGACGAGGACATCGGGCACCGGTGCGCCCGCCGCTGCCGCCAGCCCTTGCGCGCGGGCTTCGAGCACCATGCCCGCGTGCACCTCGTCGGGCGGACCGGTGCGCAGGATCAGGGCGCGCGACGCGTCGCCGGTGACGGCGTCGAACGCCCAGGTGGCGCGGCTCGCGCCGCCGGTGAGCACCCGCAGATTGGCGATCTCGACGTCACCCGAGCGTCGGGCGCAGCACCGCAGCCAGCGCGGCGGCGGGCGGCTCGGTCATTTGGCAGACCGGCCGAACTTGAACATCCGCTGGGCTACCCGCCGGATCTGAATCTCTTCGGCCCCCTCGGTGATTCGGTAGCGGCGGTGATGGCGGTAGATGTGCTCGAACGGCGCGTGCCTGCTGTAACCGACGCCGCCGTGGATCTGCATCGCCCGGTCGGCAGCGTCGCACACCAACCGGTTGGCGCGGTAGTTGGCCATCGACACCTTGTCGCTGACCTCCATGTGGTGATTCGAGTCGAGGTGCGTGGCCGCGTAGTAGACCAGCAGGCGCACCATCTGTGCCTCGGTCTGCAGTTCGACGAGTGGCCATTGCACGGCCTGGTTCACCGACAGCGGCTTGCCGAACACCTTGCGCTCCGAGGCGTATTCGACGGCGCGGTCGATGCAGTACTGGGCGGCGCCGAGGCTGCTCGCGGCCTGCCGAATCCGGTTCTCGTGCAGGAAGGTCTGGCCCACTTCGAGACCGTGGTCGACCTCACCGAGTACGGCGTCGGCTGGCACCCGGACGTCGCGCAACTCCACCTCGCCATGGTCGCTCGGCATGTTGAACGTCCACCAGTAGTACGGCACGGTGAACCCGGGCGTGTCGGTGGGGACCAGGAAGGCGGTGATGCCGCGGGCCTGGCCCGGCTCACCCGAGGTGCGGGCGAAGATCAGGTCGTGGGTGGCGCGGTGCACGCCGGTGTTCCAGCGCTTGTTGCCGTTGATCACCCAGTCGTCACCGTCGCGGTCGGCCCGCGTCTCCAGCCAGGTCGCGTCCGAGCCGTGGTCCGGCTCGGACAGGCCGAACGCCATCGACCGTTCACCGGTGATCAGTGCGTCGCACCATTCGCGTCTTCTGCTCGTCGGTGCCGAACCGGTCCATCATGATGACCTGAGGAAAGTTCCCGACGATCGACGACTCGTCCTGCAGGTCGTTGTGCAGGCCAAGACCCTTGTGCGCCAGATGTTCCCGGATGACGGCCATGTCGAGGTTGCGTGCCGTCGCGTCCGCCGAACTCCTTGGGCAGGCCGTACCGCAGCCAGCCCGCGGCGTCGGCGCGGCGGCGCATCTCGTCGAGCAGGTCCTCCCACGCCCTGGCAGGGATGCCACCGTTCTCCAGATCGGTGCGCGCGAACTCGCGGCGCCGGTCGAAGTACTGCATGTGCTCGGCTTCCAGCGGCTTGATCTCGGCCTCGATGAAGGCGTCCATCTCGGCCAGCACGCCCGGAAGGTGGTCCGGCAGGGCGAAATCCACGGTGATTCCTTTCTGGAGGTCCGATTCGATCAGTACCCGTACAGCGTCTTCTTCCAAATCGTCGACAGCGTCCGCACCGCGTTCTCGTCGGTGGTGACCACTCCGAAGGCGGAGGTGTCGGACCGGAGGTAGACGGTGGTGAACCGCTCGAACAGCAGCGAGATGGCCAGGGCGGTGTGCTCGGGGTCGACGTCGAGGGCGAACCCCTGCTCCTGGGCGCGCAGCACGGAGGCCCGCACGATGTCGATGCCGAACCGGCGAAACTCGTTCTGCAGGACGGCGAATCGTTGCTCGACCGCCGCCAGGTCGTCGACGGCGACCATGATGCCGATGTTCTGCTTGAACATGTTCCAGTAGCCGGTGACCGCGGCGACGAAGAACTCCGTGTCGTCGGGGGATTCGGGCAGGTGCACGAGCTGGCCCGCAGGGGCGACGACGTCGCGCAGGAACGAGTCGGCCAGGACCGCGAGCAGATCTTCCTTGTCGGCGTAGTACCGGTAGAACGCCGCGGGCGACCTGCCCGCCGCGGACGTGATGTCGGCGAGCGTGGTGCCGTGAAAACCCCGTTCGGCGAACAGCTTCCGCGCAGCCTGCTCGATGGCCTCGCGGGTCTGGTGGCCCTTCGCGGTGAACGTCTCTCGAGGCACGGTGCCGCTCAGCTCAGGATGCGATCACCGGCACGCAGCAGCGCGCTGGGCAGGTCGTGGCCGACGGCCTTGCGGGCGACGTCTGCGGCGTGAATCGCCGCTTGCAGGTCGACGTCCACGCCGATGCCGCTGTCGCGCAACATGTAGACCAGGTCCTCGGTGGCGATGTTGCCGCTGGCGCCAGGGGCGAACGGGCAACCGCCCAGCCCGCCGACCGACGCATCCAGCCGCCTGACGCCTGCGACGACGGCGGCGTAGGCACTGGCCAGCCCGGCGCCGCGGGTGTTGTGGAAGTGCGCGCCGAGCGGCAGGTCGCCGATCACCGGACGGAGCCGGTCGATCAACGTCGTCACCCGGCGCGGCGTCGTGGTGCCGATGGTGTCGGCGATCGCCACCCGGTCGGCGCCGATCTCGACGGCGGCCGTGGCGATGTCGACGACGCGCTGCGGATCGGTGGGTCCGTCGAACGGGCAGTCCCACGCCGTGGCGATGATGACTTCGATGGTGGCGCCGTTCTCGTGCGCGATGCGGGCGATGTCGGCGATCAGATGGGTCGAGTCGGCGGTCGACCGCCCGACGTTCGCCTGGCTGTGCCCGTCGGCTGCGGACACGACGTATTCGATCGAACCCATGCCCGCCGCGACGGCCCGCCCCGCGCCGCCCGGGCCCGCGACCAAGGCGGAGAACTCGATGCCGTGCGCCTGTCGCAGCCGTGGCAGTTCGGCGGCGAGGGCGGCGGCGTCGGCCAGGGCGGGCACCTTGGATGGCGACACGAACGCCGTCGCCTCGATCTCGCGGACTCCGGTCGCCACCAGCGCCTCGAGCAGTTCGAGCTTGGCCGCCAACGGAATCGGATCCTCGATCTGTAGTCCGTCGCGCAGGGAAACCTCGCGAATCGTCACGTGGTCGGGCAGGCTCATAGGATTCCCTCCGTCCGCAATGCCTCGAGGTCCTCGGCCGATCTGCCGAGCAGCCCGGTGTAGACCTCGTCATTGTGCTGGCCGGGCTCGGCGGATCCGGCGTTGCGGATGGTGCCGGGCGTCTCGGACAGGACGGGCACCACGCCGGGGCCGAGGACGTTGCGGCCGATCCGCTCGTCCCAGTGGTCGGCAAGCATGCCGCGCGACCGCAGCTGCGGGTCGTCAACGACCTCGGCGACGGTGTTGATCGGTCCGCTGATCACGCCTGCCGCGCTCAGCGTCGAGATCACGTCGTCGGGCTGCCGCTCGGCGGCCCATGCCGCAATGATCTTGTCCAGCTCGTCCTGATTGCGGCCGCGCGCAACGTGGTTGGCGAAGCGTTCGTCGGTGGCCAGCTCGGGCTGGTCCATGGCGCCGCACAGCCTGCGGAACACGGTGTCCTGATTGGCGGCGATCACCACCCAGCTGCCGTCGGCGGTCGGGTAGATGTTGGACGGCGCGATGCCCTCCAGCCGGGTGCCCGACGGTCCGCGCACCACGCCGCCGACGTCGTAGTCGGGAATGGTGGATTCCTGAATGGCCAAGCAGGATTCGGTGAGCGCGGCATCGACGATCTGGCCTTCACCGGTCACGGTGCGTCGGTAGAGCGCGGCCAGCGCGCCCTGCACCGCGAACATGCCGGCAAGGCTGTCGCCCAGCGACAGTGCCAGCCGCGGGGGAGGACCACCGGGAAAGCCGTTCATGTAGCGCAGTCCGCTGGCGGCCTCGGCCACCGATGCGTACCCGGCCTTGTGGGCCTCCGGTCCGGTCTGCCCGTAGCCGGACACCCGGACCAGCACGATGCCCCGATTGCGTTCCCGCAGAACGTCGTAGCCGAGGTCCCACTTCTCCAGCGTGCCCGGCCGGAAGTTCTCCACGATGATGTCGGACTTCCCGACCAGGTCGAGGAAGAGTTCGCGACCCTTGGCCTCGCGCAGGTTGAGTGTGACCGCCTTCTTGTTCCTCGCGTGCACCGTCCAGAAGAAGTGGTGCCCGTCGAGCTCGGCCTGCCCCCAGGTGCGCAGCGGGTCGGGTGACCCGGGCGGCTCGATCTTGATGACCTCGGCGCCCATGTCGCCGAGCAGCCGTCCCGCGAACGGACCCGAGATCAGCGTGCCGATCTCGATGACGCGGATGCCGTCCAGCGGTCCGGTGCAGTGCAGTCATGTCGAAAACCCGTGCCGATGCAGCCAATCGGTGCACACGCCGACGGCCTGGCGCAGCGCACCGCGCTGGTCGGGTCCGGCGTAGTAGTGGTTGGCCCCGGGAATCTCGTGCATCTCCTTGTCGGGGTGTCCGATCGCCTCGAACAGCCGGTGGGTGTGGCTGGGCGTGCAGGCGTCGTCGGCGCGGTTGCCGATCACCAGGGCGGGCACCGCGATGTCCGGCCCGGCCTTGATGGCGTCGCCGTTGGCGTCGTCGTAGCTCCATTGCGACAGCCAGCTGCGCAACGTGCAGAATCGGGCCAGGCCGACGGGACTGTTGTTCACCACTGCAGGATCACCCAGATAGCAGGTTCCCGGGGTGCGATCGTTCGGATCGACCGTCGGATCGAGCCAGCGCGGGTCGGCCATGGTGCCGTGCACGACGAACGCGAACTCGTCATCCGGCCGTCCGGCGGCCTTCAGCTCGGCCAACTTCTCCTTGACCCACTTGGTGATTCGCCGGTTGCGGTCGATCTGGGCCTGACGGTAGCGGGCCAGGAACTCTGGCGTGTATGGCGGTTGGTTCGGGTTGTCCGGGTTGTAGAGGTCCAGTTCGGGATCCCGCTTGGACTGGGTCGGCCTCGTCGAGGATGGAGGCGTCGAGCCACTCGGTCATGGTGCCGTGGCGGCTGATGTGGGCGGCCAGCAGCATGATGCCGTCGGCAGGAATCAGCCCGAGCTTGGTCAGATCGGGCCCGTCACCCGACGGGCTGGCGGTGACGGTCGGGTGCTGTGCCTGCTGTTGATAGAACGCCGACAAGCGATCCGCCGCCGCTCCAGCCGGCCAGCACCACCTTGTCGTAGCCCAGTCGGTTCTTGGCGTCCTTGATGCACTCGCCGAGGTCCTCGACCACCTTCTCCATCAGCAGCGCGGAGTCGGTGCCGCGAAAGCGGCTGTTGCAGTAGATGACGTGGTGGCCGGCGCGGGCCAGCCCGTTGATCAT
Source organism: uncultured Actinomycetota bacterium (assembly GCA_963849055.1). Lineage (GTDB taxonomy): Bacteria > Actinomycetota > Actinomycetes > Mycobacteriales > Mycobacteriaceae > Mycobacterium. The sequence goes on along the minus strand of CAWKFI010000002.1, from coordinate 564,924 downwards.
CGGCAGGTAGGCGCCGCCGCCGATCGGGTGCATGAACACCAGCACGGTATCCGAAGGCCTGTCCTTCGGCTTGAGCAGATAGCTCTCCAGCACGACGAGTTCGGCCACGCCGCCGTACACGTCGCGGACAGCAGAAGTTATTTTGGTAGGCAACGAGATACGGGATGCGGTCGTAGTCGAACTTCACCGGTCGTTCGGTGGTGGTCACTGGTGCTGCCCCAGATCGTTCGCCAGCACCTCGGCCGACGGAACGAGCCGGCGGCGGGTGTCGACCGCGATCACCGACCAATCCACCTTGTCATATTCGTTGAACTTGCGCCGGGCCCGTTCCCGCGCCTTCTCCGGTGCGCCGTGGTGCACCCCTTGCGGCGCATGCGAGATGAGGCCGGGCGGCATCGGGATGCCGTACAGCGTTCCGCCGTGGAAGAAGGCGATCTCGTCGTAGTCGACGTTGCGGTGATACCACGGCGTGCGCTCGGTGCCCGGCTTGCCCTCCGCGGGCTTGGGCAGGAAGTTCATCACGTAGACACCGGTGGCCTCCATGAACAGGTGCACCGTGGGAGGCAGGTGCACGCTGTCGGACGTCACGACGTTGTAGTCCTCGATGTTGAACGTGAACGCGAAGTTGTCGCCACGCCAGCCCTCGACGTCGAGCGGATGGTGTTGGTAGTACAGCGAAGTGGGCCCACCCTCGTGGATGAGGCGCACCTCGTACTCTCCGTTGGCCTGCGGTCCGACGGCATCGTCGATCGGCTCGGGTTCGGGAATGACGGCCTGGGAGGGGTCGAAGGGGAAGTGCCTGCCTAGCTGGCCCGCCGGCGGCACCCGGAACTCGTCGCTCGCCTGGATCATCACCAAGGTCGACTCGGCGTCCGGCACCTGACGGAAGGTGCACGCCTTCGGCATGTAGATCCAGTCGCCCTCGCGGTAGCGCAACGGCCCGAACTCCGTCTCCAGCAGCCCGGATCCCTTGTGTACGAACGACAGAACGTCACCGTCGACGTAGCGGACGAAGAACGGCATCGGCTCGCTGCGCCGGGAGAGCAGTACCTGGCAGTCGGCGTTGGAGAACATCAGCAGGGGACCGCCGTGGGCGTCGGTCGCGTCGCTCGGCTTCAGCTCGCTGGAGAGCACGTCGATGGGCCGCAGCGGTCCACTCGCCCGGTACGCGGTCGGGTCGTTGCGCCGGTAGATGTTGGCCGTGCGCCCGGTGAATCCGCCGCGGCCCAGCTCGTCGTCCTTGAGCCCGTCGAGGTCGGCATGCAGGCGCCTTGGCGTCTTGCCCTTGCGCAGGTGAACGAAGGATTCCATGCCGCTCCTCGAGGATCTGGGCCCAAAACTGAAAGTGACTTTACTTTTTGTTTTGGCCGCTGGCAAGGTGTGATCCATCGCAGAAGCGATGTCGCCGGCCGCTGTTCAGTGGTCAGGCGACGGGAACGGTGAGCCGGTTGGTGCCGAACGGCGCGCACCCCGAAGCTGTTGAACTGCGGGAGCTCTCGACGTCGCGTTCGAAACGTCGCAGTGGCGGTCCACGAAATCTGCTCTCGCGCTGGACGACTCGGACGCGACGAGGACGGGCGATGGGTTTGTCCTGCGGCACGACGCCCCCACCTCACCCGGGCCTGCGAATTCCCGCTCACGGGCCAGCAAAGACGAGCACGGTCGGTGAAGAGCCGTGACCGCATCCGGAAATGTCAGCTTGCGACGCCGTGTGCGTTTGCGGTGCAGATCGATCGCCAGGAACTGCAGTTTGCCATCGAGTGACAACCGTTGAAGTCGATTTTGTTGGTTTTGTCAATTTTGACGAGGCCAACTACCTGCGGATATGCGAGTTATACCTGGATATGCGCGTTGGTCGGTGCGGTGTGGACGCCTAGCTGCGCGGCGGCATCCTTGAAATCAAGATCACCCACGCCTTGCTAGGCGATCGGCGCGACACGCTCAAGAGATTTGCTGAGAGCTTTTCAAATTGCTTGCGAGCTGTTTATCCTTAGCCAGTCAATGCTCACCTAGCGAAGGAACATCAATGTCTTTTGTCCGTTCATCACTCCTCGTTGGCGCCTCCGTCGTCGGTGCCGGTGCGATCGCGCTTGTCGGCGCGGCCGCGGCGTCGGCCGACACCGGGCTGAACCTGTCACCGGGGAACAACGGTCTGCTCAACAGCGGCACGGGTAACACCGGCATCCTCAACAGCGGGGTAGGCAACACCGGTATCGCCAACAACCTGCTGGGCCCAGGCGGGCTGAACAGCGGTATCGCCAACGGCCTGCTGGGTGGCGTGGGAAATCAGGGCGTGGCCAACTTGGGCAGCCTCAATCAGGGCATCGCCAACATCGGCGTCCTCAACACCGGTGTCGCCAACATCGGCAACCTCAATACCGGCTTGGTCAACATTGGCAACCTCAGCCAGGGTGCGGTGAACGTCGGCGACGGGCGCAACGGACTGCTGCGCGGGCTTCTCGGCCCGTAGTTCCTGCGGCGCATGCCACCGTTGCATTAGCCGATGCGAGGGTACATCTGCCTGAGCCTCGCGTCGGGCCTTTTCCAGTGGTCAACACCAGCAAGGCAGCTATAGTGGCAGCCTTGCCCCGACAACGACGATAGTTGGCCAGCCGGGGCCCTGGGTTATCGCGCAGCCCCCTTCCCGCGCGAAACCCGGGGCTTCCCAGCATGTTCAGGAGCACGGTGCTAGTGAAACTCGGAGGTTCGGCTGTCGGTGACGGTCCTACCCATTCATGAATAGCCGGGGCGATGACATTGCCGGCCGCCGTCGGCACCTGCTGTCCTCGGCGCCCGAAAAGCAGCAGCGGCGATCGATCGCCGAACGTGTTGCCGCCGAGACCTTCGTGCATCTGATGCACCGCAACCGCATACGCCGCTACGACCTGGTCGCCGCACGCCACGTCCGCTCGGTCACCAGATCCAGCCCGAACGGGCCCCGCCATGACGTGCTTCACCGCTACGAACCCGCGCCACCGTTTTGGCCAATGACCGTCAACCGCGGCCAAGCAGAAGCACTGACCGGATATGGCGTCGACCACGACGCCGTGTGCATACGATATGAACGATTGACCTTGCCTCTCAGGGGCTATGACGACGGCCGAATTGTCGAACTTCCCGTCTTCGGGCCCGAATGCCACCAGCTGCTGCAGCGGGCAAGTCCCGCCAATCCCGCGTTCCTCTCCGACCGGCTTCCGCCCTGGCACGCTGTGCAGGTCGTCGGTGAGTACCTCCTGGAAGCTGCGCTATCACTCGCCGAAGGCCGCGGACCACTTGTCGTCGACCATCCCAGCGGACCCATCCACGATTAGGTTGCGCACCGAAGTGAATTGACAGGCAAGCCGGATACGAAAATCCACTCGTATCCGACTTCGCCGGCTGCTCAGCGTTGTCGGGATGTGCCGGGTCGGATCACGGACACCGGAACGCCTTCCCGCAGGAACAGCAGCTGCGCGATGGTGCCATCGGGATGAACGGATATCCGGAACTGGCCGGGTCGGCGTTCCATTTGCAAGGGCACGTTCACCACCACGAGATCGCCGCGTTGGATGCTCTCGGGATCGCCGTGAGACTGATAGGTGCCGAAGGTCTGTTGGTACAGCGCCCATGACTGTCCCAGCGCTTCTACGGACAGCCTCTTCTGCAGGGCCGGGTCGAATTGGCTGGCGGCAGGACCGTAGTCGGCTCGCACGATGTCGTCGAGGGTCGTCATTGCGACCTCGTCCGGGGCGACGGTGGCCATTGCTGCCGGTGCCGCGCCCAGCGCCAGGATGGTCGCACTACTGGCGAGGAGCACGATGATGCCGGCCAGCGGTCCCCGTACGCGTAGCCACTGATGCCGATTCTTTCGTCCTCGCCACATGCAAAGCAGGATAAGCCACGATTCGTCTCCAGCCGGTCGAATCGCCTGCCGTCTCTGGCAGGGATTCGTCCTTAGCTGATCCACCGCTTCACAGCAAATCCGTAGCGCGTTACTAGATGATTCGCCGCGACGGCGATTTCGAACCAAGCGAACTCGTCGGTGACGGCATTTGGCGATGAACGCGGCGCTCCGGCGGGGTTCACGAAACGATTCCCGCGGTGCGTGTATTCGCCTGGGACGCCTTAATTTTCACTTGGGTTAATTCTGATCTTGTTTCGTCACGCCTGGCACGCTCCACGTGTTGACAGGTTCTGGCAACAATGCCAGATTGATAATGCAAAAACCCCGATGGCCGGTAGGGTTGGCAACGGGATGAAGTATCCGCTCGAACGGTGCCCAGCTTCGTCTGCCCGCCGGTCGAGAGCTGGTGTGTTCAACGGAGGAAGTTGTTGTCGTCTTGGTAATTGCGGGTTCGCCTCGCCTTCTCTCGGGTTCTCCCCGCTGCCGTTTCCCGTCGTCGCATTCGGGCAACCGTGACCGCAATGAGCGTGATACCGCTGAACAGCCAAAGCGCGGCTTGTCGGTTTATTCGGGAAATCTTCGACCATCAGAAGGGCTGGCCGTGCGGCGTGTGGCCAGCGGGTGACCCGATTCCCGAAAATGCGAATAGTCTTTAGCGTCAATTACTTTGGAGGGCATCGTGTCCACGAACCCGTTCGACGACGACAACGGTAGCTTCGTTGTGCTGGTCAACGACGAGGAACAACACAGTCTCTGGCCCACCTTCGCCGATGTCCCCGACGGATGGCGGGTGGTTTACGGCGAAGCGAACAGGGCTGCCTGCCTGGACTACATCGAAAGGGAGTGGGCCGATATTCGGCCAAAGAGTCTGCGCGACAGGCTGGCCGCGGATCAGCGAGGTTGATCGCTTAACCGTCTCGATTCGAAGGTAGGCGATGGAACTCGGCGACAAGGCACGGCCAGTCGCGCGCGGCCAACTCGACATCTGGCTCGCGCAGGAAACAAGCCACTCGGAAATTGATTGGCAACTGGGACTTTTCGTAGAAATCGACGGCGCCGTAGAGCGAGAAGCGCTCGAATGGGCGATTAATCGAACGGTCGGAGAAGCCGAACCGCTCCGGGCCACTTTCTTCGAAGTGGATGACCAGGTCTATCAACGGCCGAGCGATTACGCCGACGTCGAACTGGACTTCTTCGACGTGAGCGGGGCGGATCAGCCCATGCGGGAGGCTCGGGAGATAGCTTCTGCAATTCAGCGCACGCCCATGCCTCTGACGGACAAGCTGTTCAAATTCGCACTATTCCAGTCTGGACCCGACGAGACCTACCTGTTCGTCTGCTGTCACCACATCGTCCTGGACGGGTATGGTCTTGCATTGGTGTGCGGGCGCATTGCGTCGGTATATTCCGCGATTGTTTCTGGCGCTCCGATTCCGCCGCCCATCTTCGGTTCGCTGCAGGATCTACTTGACTGCGAATCGGATTACGAAAATTCCAATTCCTATGCCGAAGACCAGGCTTATTGGACCGCGCGGCTTGCCGCGACCGCCGGGCCCGACTATCGCTTGCCGGAAGCCGTAAGCGAACGCGATCCGCATCGGTCTACCGGTCCGGTTCCATTGGATCCCGCGATCCTTGCCCGCGTGGAGCAGTTGTGCCAGGCGTGGGGCATACCGCGATCGACGGCGATCACCGCGGCATGCGCGCTGCTGGTTCGGCGCTGGTGCGCCGACGGTGAAGAGGTCGTCCTCGACTTCCCGGTCGGCAGGCGCGTAGCGCCGGAGTCGAAAACCCTTCCCGCGATGGTCGCGGGGGTGGTGCCGTTGGTGCTGCAGGTCTCGCCGGAGTCGTCGGTGGCCGAATTCTGTGTGCACGTGGACACGCGTATTCGTGAAGCCCTGGAGCATCAGCGTTTTCCGGTCCATGCGCTCGAGCGCAAGTCTCATCCCCGCGGCGGCGGGGCGACGCCTGACAGGGTGGTCGTCGATTTCCTCCCGTCCGGATTCACGGTGCCCTTCGGCGGAGCGGTGGCCTCGGCGACACTGATCTCCGGCCCTGGGCGCGGCTCCGGGCTGATGTTCTCCGGCACCGGTGACGAGTTGGCACTCAGTACGTTTGGCGCCGGCCAGCCATTCTCGACAGTCGACGTCGCCGATCTGACAGGTCAGTTGGAACGGGTGCTGGCGGCGATGACCGCTGATCCGGGACGGCAGTTGTGCTCGCTCGACTCGATGGGTCAGCGTGAACGCGACCGATTTGGAAGGACTCGGCAACTGGGCGGCGTTGACGTCCGCCCCGACGACTCCCGTCTCCGTTCCGGCGATGTTCGGCGAGCAGGTGGCCCGGGAACCCGAAGCGATGGCGATCAGCGACCAGGGACGGTCGCTGACCTACCGGGATCTGGACGAGGCGTCGAACCGGCTCGCGCACCTGCTGGCCGGCCGTGGTGTTGGCCCGGGAAGAACTGTGGCACTGATGCTGCCGCGTTCCGCCGAGGCGGTCACGGCCATCGTGGCGGTGCTCAAAACCGGTGCGGCCTATCTGCCGATCGACCCCGGACTGCCATCGGCACGAATCGAATTCATGCTTACCGACGCGGCGCCGTTCGCCGCTGTCACCAATGCCGACCTTGCCAACCGGCTCGGCACCTTCCCCGGAATCGTCGTCGATGCCGCCGACGAGGCCCTTGATTCCCAGCCCCTCACGCCGTTGCCATCGCCCACCCCCGACGACATCGCCTACGTCATCTACACCTCCGGCACGACCGGTGCCCCCAAGGGCGTCGCCATCACCCATCACAACCTCACGCAACTGATCGCGTCTCAGGATGGTGGGTTGCCCGCGGCGTCGGAGCAGGCGTGGTCGCATTGGCATTCCTATGCCTTCGACTTCTCCGTGTGGGAAGTGTTCTCGGCGTTGCTGCGCGGGGGACGGCTGGTCGTGGTGCCCGAGACGGTGGCCGACGAGCCGGACGGGTTCCGCGACTATCTGGTCGCCGAACGCGTCAACGTGCTCACCCAAACACCGTCTGCGATAGGGATGTTGCCGCCCGCGGGACTGGAATCGACCGCGCTGGTGATGGGTGGTGAGGCCTGTCCCGCCGACGTCGTGAACCGATGGGCGCCCGGTCGAGTGATGATCAACGCCTACGGCCCGACCGAGACCACGATCTATGTGGCCGTCAGCGCGCCGCTGAGTGCCGGCGGGGGAGCTGCGCCGATCGGCTCGCCAGTGCCAGGCTCGGCATTGTTCGTGCTGGACGGGTGGTTGCAGCCGGTGCCGGCCGGAGTCGTCGGCGAATTGTACGTCGCAGGTGACGGGCTCGGCGTGGGATATCTCGGCCGGACCGCGCTGACCGGGTCGCGGTTCGTGGCCTGCCCGTTCGCTGGGGCTGGCAAGCGGATGTATCGCACAGGGGACCTGGTTTACTGGGGAACCGACGGGCAGCTGCGCTATGTCGGACGGGCCGACGAGCAGGTCAAGATTCGCGGATACCGCATCGAACTCGGTGAGGTACGAACGGCTTTGGCCCGTCTCGATGGGGTGGCGCAGGCGGCGGTGATCGCCCGTGAGGACCGCCCCGGCGACAAGCGCCTGGTCGGCTACATCACTGGCACGGCCGACCCGGCCGAGGTGCGCGCAACGCTCGCGGCGCGACTGCCGTCCTATATGGTTCCCGCGGCGGTGACGGTGCTGCCGGAACTGCCGCTCACATCCAGCGGCAAGCTCGACGTCCGCGCTCTGCCGGCACCCGAGTACAACGCCGGCGAGTATCGAGCACCCGGCAGCGCGACCGAGGAGATCCTGGCGCGCATCTACGCCGAAGTGCTCGGTATCGAAAGTGTCGGCGCGGACGACTCGTTCTTCGAACTCGGCGGCGACAGCATCATGTCGATGCAGGTGGCGGCACGGGCTCGGGCGGCCGGGTTGTCGTGCCGGCCGCGGGACGTCTTCGTCGAGCAGACGGTGGCGCGGCTGGCCTTGATCGTGAGCCCCGTCAGTGACCGACCCGATGAGGTCGACGAAGGTGTCGGCCCGGTGGCGATGACCCCGATCATGCGCTGGCTGGCCGAGATGGACGGCCCTGTCGACGAGTTCAATCAGACCGTGGTGGTGCAGGCACCGGCCGGCGCGACCGAGGCCGACGTGTTGGTGGTGCTGCAGGCCCTGCTGGACCGGCATGCCATGTTGCGGCTGCGTGTCGACGACGGGTGGTCCCTGCAGGTGCCCGAGGTCGGCTCGCGCAATGCCCGCGACTGCCTGCAGACGGTCGACGCGTTGACCGACGACGCAGTCGTCGCGGCCCGGTCACGGCTGGATCCCGCGGCCGGGGTGATGCTCAGTGCGCTGTGGATCGCCACCGGCGAGCAGCTGGTGTTGACCGTCCACCATCTCGCGGTCGACGGGGTGTCCTGGCGAATCCTCTTGGAAGACCTCAACATTGCGTGGGCGCAGCACCACGCCGGGCAGTCGGTGGAGCTGGTGACCACCGGTACGTCGTTCCAACGCTGGGCGGGACTGCTCATCGAGCACGCCCAGCACCCCGACGTCATAGCGCAGGCGCAGAGTTGGCGGCAGGTCGTGGCGGCACCGGCCGCGCTGCCGAGTGCGCAGCCGGAAACGGACACCTACGCCACCGCGGGACGTCTGTCGGCGACGCTCGACGCCGAGACCACCCGCAGCCTGCTCGCAGAGGTGCCCGCCGCGTTTCATGCTGGGGTCCAAGACATCCTGCTGATCGGTTTCGCCCTGGCGTTGGCGGAGTTCCTCGACGGCCCGTCGGCCGCAATCGGCATCGACGTCGAGGGCCACGGTCGACACGAGGAACTGTCCGCCGACATCGACCTGTCCAACACGGTCGGCTGGTTCACCACCAAGTACCCCGTCTCGTTGACCGTCGGCGACCTCTCCTGGGAGCAGGTGATCGACGGCGACGCGCCATTGGGCACGGTGGTCAAGAGGGTCAAGGAGCAACTGCGAGCGCTGCCGCACCCCCTGACCTACGGTCTACTGCGCTACCTCAACACCGAGATCGACCTGGCTGGTCCCGACCCGACGATCGGATTCAACTACCTTGGCCGCCAAGACAACCCGGCGACCCAGGATGCCGACGGCCTGTGGCGGGTCGGCCCGGATGGCCTGGCGATGACCGGTACGGCCGCCGCCGTACCCATGCCGCTGCCGCACACCGTCGAGCTCAACGCCTGCACGGTGGGCTCCGAGGCGGGCCCGCAGCTGCAGGCGGACTGGACGTGGGCCACCTCCGCACTCGACCAAGCGCAGATCACCCGGCTGAGCCGACTGTGGTTCGAGGCGCTGACCGGCATCTGCGCCAACGTGGGCCGCGACGGGGGTGGACTGACGCCTTCGGACATCGCGCCGGCCCGACTGAGCCAGCAACAGATCGACGAACTGCAACGCGAACATCGGATCGCGGACATCCTGCCGCTGACGCCCCTGCAGCAGGGACTGCTGTTCCACACCGAGTACGGCACAGCCGGGCAGCGACATCGCCGATGTGTACGCCGTGCAACTCGACTTCACCTTGAGCGGCACGCTGCACCCGGACCGGTTGCGCGACGCCGTGCAGGCGGTCGTCGCCCGCCACCCTCACCTGGCGGCGCAATTCATACGTCCGATTCCCCCGGTCGCTTCGCTCCTGCCCGCCGAGCAGAACTTCGACGAGCCCGTCCAGATCATCCTGTCCCAGCCTGTAATCGCGTGGCGCTTCGTGGATGTCGGTGATCTCGACGACGACGAGATCGACCGCCTGTGCGCCGCCGAACGCGCCGCCGTCAGCAACCTGTCCGACCAGCCGGCGTTCCGGGCCGTGTTGATCCGCGAGGCCGAGGACCGGCACCGGTTCGTACTGACTAACCACCACATCGTGCTCGACGGCTGGTCGATGCCGATCTTGCTGCGTGAGATCTTCGCCGCATACGGTGGCGAGCGACTACCGGCTGCAGCGTCGTACCGAAAGTTCATCACCTGGCTGGCCGACCGGGACCTGGACGCGGCCCGCGCGGCATGGGGCGAGGTGCTCGCCGGCTTCGACACCCCGACCCTGGTCGGCCCCCGGCACCGACTGCCGGATCGGCTTGGCTTGGGGCGGCGCGGGTTTGCGACGTCCCGGCTGTCCGAAGCGACCACGCAGGCTCTCGGTGAGCTGGCTCGGTCATGCCACACCACCGTCAGCACCGTGCTGCAGGGCGCTTGGGCGGTTCTACTGAGCTCGTTGACCGGTACCAATGACGTCGTCTTCGGCACGGCTCGGTCCCGGTTGGGCCAACTCGAAGTGGCCGATGCGGAATCCATGGTGGGGCTGCTGATCAACACCGTGCCGGTACGCGCGAACATCGGCGCCGACACCAGCACTGCGGATCTGCTGGAGCAGCTGCAGACCGCCCACAACGACACTCTTGACCATCAGCACCTGGCGCTCAACGAGATTCACCGCGTCACGGGCCACGACCAACTGTTCGACAGTCTGTTCGTGTACGAGAACTACCCGGTCGAAGCCGGCATGTCGGTGGGCTCTGGCGATGACCAACTGACCGTCACGGGGTTCACCAATCTCGAGTTCAACCACTACCCGCTGACGGTGGAAGCCCTGCCGGGCAACGAACTGAGCCTGCACGTCGAATACGACACCGACGTGTTCACCGCAGCCGACATCGATGGATTGACGGGACGACTGAGCAGGCTGCTGGCGGCCATGACGGCCGATCCGACGCGGAAGCTGTCGTCCATCAACTCGCTCGATGCCGGTGAGCAGGACCGTTTGCACCGCTGGTCCGGCGCGGGCGTGCGCGCGCCGATCGGAATGGCGCAGGAACTGCTGGCCGCGGCGGTCGCGGCGCACCCGGATGCGATGGCCGTCGTCGACGGCACCCGCAGCTTCTCATACCGGGCACTCGACGAATGGTCGACGCGGCTGGCCCGGGTGCTGATCGAAGCCGGCGTCGGTCCGGAACGCGCCGTCGGCGTGGCCGTCGACCGGTGCGCCGAACTGGTGGCCGCATGGTGGGCGGTGCTCAAGGCGGGCGGCATCTACGTGCCGGTGGACAGGGACCATCCGGTCGAACGGATCGCCACGGTGCTGGACTCGGTCGCCGCCGCGTGCGTGTTGACTTGCGGCGCAGACACACTCGTCGGAGCAGGAACCCGCCCGGTGCTCCGCATCGACGGTCTCGACCTCTCCGGGCATTCGCGCAGACCCGATCACGGACCGCGACCGTGGCGTGCTCCACACCGCCTACGTCATCTTCACGTCGGGTTCCACCGGCGAGCCCAAGGGTGTGGCGGTCAGCCACGCCGGTCTGCTGGGAGCGGCTGCCGCCCAACGACTCGTGTACGGGTTGGGCTCCGACTCCCGGGTGCTGATGGTGGCTTCGCCAACCTTCGACGCCTCGCTGTTCGAGATCTTGCTGGCAACCGGCTCGGCGTCGGCACTGGTGGTGGCGCCTCCGGATGTGTACGCCGGCGAGGCGCTGACCGCACTGATGCAGCGGCAACGCGTCACTGCGACACTGCTGACCCCGACCGTGGCGGCATCGCTGGATCGCGCCCGCCTGGACGGACTGACGACGCTGATCACCGGCGGCGAAGCGTGCCCCGACGAGTTGGTGCACGCCTGGGCGCCGGGCAGGCAGATGTTCAACGCCTACGGCCCCAGCGAGGCCACCATCTGGGCGACTGGCGCGCCGCTGACGCCCGAGCAGTCCGTCAACATCGGCACCCCGATCCCTGGCATGCGGACGCTGGTGCTCGACGCACGGCTGCGCCCCGTCCCCGTCGGCGTGGTGGGCGAGCTGTATCTGGGCGGGCCGGCGCTGGCACACGGCTACGTGGGTCGCAAGGCGTCTGACCGCCGAACGGTTCGTCGCCGAATCCGCATGGCGCACAGGGCGAACGCATGTACCGCACCGGCGACCTCGCGCGGTGGAACCCCGACGGCACTCTGGACTATCTGGGTCGCGTCGACACGCAGATCAAGTTGCGCGGGCAGCGGATCGAGCTCGGCGAGATCGAGAGCGCCCTGCTGGCGTGCCCCCAGGTCAGCCAGGCCGCCGCCACCGTGCACCATGGCACCACCGGCTCCCAGCTGGTCGCCTACATCACCTTCGAGCACGCCTCGAACACCAACCGCGATACCGAACACGACGCGGAGATCGTCGAAGAGTGGCAGAACATCTACGACGAGCTCTACGCCGCGCCGACGGTGAGAAGCCCGGGTTCGGAGACGACTTCCGCGGGTGGAACAGCAGCTACACCGGCGATCCGATTCCGCTCGACGAGATGGCCGAGTGGCGTTCGGCCACCGTCGACCGGATCATGGCGCTGCGGCCGCGCCGGGTGCTGGAGATCGGCGTCGGCTCAGGACTGCTGCTGTCACAGATCGCACCGAAGTGCGAACGCTATGTCGCCACCGACATCTCCGCGGTGGTCGTCGAGGCGATCGCGCGGTCGTTGCAGGAGTTGCAGATTCCGTGGCGTGACCGGGTCGAGCTGCTGGCCCGCCCTGCCCATGTCACCGACGCGCTGCCGCGGGAGCTACTTCGACACCATCATCGTGAACTCGGTCGTCCAGTACTTCCCCAACGCGGCCTATCTGACCGAAGTCATCGACAACGCCATGGACCTGCTGGCTCCCGGCGGGCAGCTGTTCATCGGCGACGTCCGCAACCACACCCTGCAGAAGGCCTTCCAGACCGGAATCGTGCTGGGCCGCACCGATACCGGTGCACCCGACGCCGCGGTGATCCGCCAGCGCGTCGAGCATGCGGTGCTCGGTGAAGCCGAACTCCTACTCGCACCGGAGATCTTCACCACGTGGGCAGGCACCCACGCCCTCGACCGCAGGCGTCGAGATTCAGCGTCAAACGCGCGGCAGCGGACAACGAACTGAGCCGCTACCGCTACGACGTCACGATCCACAAGGGGCCGACGCAAGGCACGCTCGCTGGCCGCCGTCCCCGCCTGGACTTGGGGCGAGGGCCTGGCCGGGCTTCGCGCCCGGCTGACCGAGCAGCGTCCCGACGCCGTCCGCGTCACCGGCATCCCGCGAGCCGGGGTGATCACCGACGTCCGACTGGAACGGCAGCTGGCAGCTGGGCTTCCCCTTACGGCCGAAGACGCTGAGACGTCCTGCGCCACACCGGAAGAACTGCACCGCACCGGCGAAGCCGTCGGCTACCGGGTCGCCGTCACCTGGGGCGCCGAGCCGGGCACGGTCGACGCCGTCTTCCTCCCAGCGGACACGCCCCGCCCTGCGCTGACCGACCTGTACCTGCCCCCGGCCGGCGCGCCACAGGGCGTGCACGCCAACGAACCCCACAGCGCCACCAAGATCAGCGCGGTGCGTCAGCGGTTGGGCACCCGGCTGCCCGACTACATGGTCCCGCCGCACATCGTCGTGCTCGACGAGATGCCGTTGACCTCCTCGGGCAAGCTCGACCGCAAGGCACTGCCCGCACCCGAGTACGCCGACAGCGACGGCTACCGGGCACCGGCCGGCGCGGTCGAGGAGATCCTTGCCGACGTCTACGCCCAGCGTGCTCGGTCTGCAACGGGTCGGAGTGGATGATTCGTTCTTCGACCTCGGCGGCGACTCGCTGTCGGCGATGCGACTGATCGGCGCCGTCAATTCCAGCCTGGATACCGATCTTTCGGTGCGCGCCATCTTCGAGGCGCCCACGGTGGCACAGTTGGCGCCTCGCATCGGCGGGGACGCAGTCAGGCTGGAACCGTTGGTGGCGGGGGAGCGGCCGGCGCAGGTGCCGCTGTCCTTTGCCCAGAACCGGTTGTGGTTCTTCGACCAGTTGCAGGGGCCCTCGCCGATCTACAACCTCGCGGTGGCGCTGCGGCTGCGCGGCCGTCTGGACACCGGCGCGCTGCGTGCGGCGCTGACCGACGTCATCGCCCGCCACGAGTCCTTGCGCACGCTGTTCGCTGCTCCGGGAGGCACGCCGCAACAGGTGGTCCTGCCCGTTGATCTCGTCGACCTCGGCTGGGAGACCGTCGATGCCGGCGGCTGGCGGGCGGGCCGGCTCGATGAGGCCGTCACTGCGGCCGCGCGTCACAGCTTCGATCTGGCCGCCCAGATTCCGTTCCACTCACAGCTCTTCCGCGTGACGGACGTCGAACACGTGCTGGTGGTCGTCGTCCATCACATCGCCGCCGACGGCTCGTCGGTGACGCCGTTGGTGCGTGACCTCGGTATCGCCTATGCCAGCCGGTGTGTGGGACGGGCACCCGCCTGGGCGCCGCTGCCGGTGCAGTACGTCGACTACACGCTGTGGCAGCGCGCACAATTGGGCGACCTGGACGACGACGACAGCCCGATCGCCGAGCAACTGGCGTACTGGGAGCAGGCCCTGGCCGGTATGCCCGAACAGTTGCCGATTCCCACTGACCGGCCCTACCCGCCGGTGGCCGATCATCGCGGGGCGCGGGTGAGCGCACAGTGGCCGGCGGAGTTGCAGCAACAGGTCCGCCGCGTGGCGCGCGAACACAACGCGACCAGCTTCATGGTTATTCAGGCTGCGTTCGCCACCTTGCTGTCCAACATCACCGCCACAACCGATGTGGCCGTGGGCTTTCCGATTGCCGGACGCCGCGACCCGGCGCTGGACGACCTCGTCGGCTTCTTCGTCAACACCCTGGTACTTCGCGTCGACTTCGAAGAACATCCCGGCGATGACCCGACTTTCGCCGACCTGCTCGCCCAGGTACGACGGCGTAGCCTGGCCGCCTACGAGCACCAGGACGTGCCCTTCGAGATGCTCGTCGAGCGGATCAATCCGACCCGGAGCATGACCCATCACCCGCTGGTGCAGGTGATGCTGGGCTGGCAGAACTTTTCCTGGCAGACCGCTGATGCGGCCGGCCTTGCGCTTGGCGATCTGCAGGTGACGCCGTTGGCGGCCGAGACCGAGACCGCCCGGATGGATCTCGCCTTCTCACTCGGCGAACGCTGGGATGACGACGGCGAACCCGCCGGGCTGGACGTCACCGTCGAATACCGCACCGACGTCTTCGACGCCGAAAGCGTCGAGGCACTCACCGCTCGGTTGCAGCGGGTGTTGTCGGCGCTCACCGCGGATCCGGAGCGCCGGCTATCCGCAGTGGATCTGCTCGACGAGTCCGAACACGCCCGGTTGGACCGCTGGGGCAACCGGGCGGTGCTTGGCAGACCCGAATCCGAAACCTCGATTGCGGCATCGTTCGGCGCGCAAGCGGCCCGTACGCCGGATGCGGTGGCGCTCTCGTACCAGGGTCGGTCCATGACCTATCGGGAACTCGATGTGGCGGCCAATCGGTTGGCGCATCTGTTGATGGGGCATGGTGCTGGTCCGGGTCGGTCTGTGGCGGTGATGTTCCCGCGTTCGGCCGAGGCGATCGTGGCGATCTTGGCGGTGCTGAAGTCGGGGGCGGCGTATCTGCCGATCGACCCGGCGCTGCCGACCGGCGCGGATCGAATTCATGCTGGGCGACGCGGAACCGACGGCCGCCGTCACCACGCGTGAGCTCGGGCCACGGTTCGACGGTTTCGGCGTCGACCGTCCTCGATGTGGACGACCCCGCGCTCGCAGCCTTGCCCGACACCCCGCCACAGATGCCCGCGCCCGACGACATCGCGCACATCATCTACACCTCCGGGACCACCGGTTTGCCCAAGGGGGTGGCCGTCACCCAATACAACGTCGTGCAGTTGTTCGACGGCCTGGAGATCGGTATCGATCTGTCGCCGGAGCAGGTGTGGACGCAGTTCCATTCGTATGCGTTCGACTTCTCGGTGTGGGAGATCTGGGGGGCGTTGCTGCACGGCGGACGTTTGGTGGTGGTGCCGGATGCGGTGGCCCGCTCCGCCGATGACTTTCACCGGTTGCTGGTCGATGAGCAGGTCACCGTGCTCACTCAAACTCCTTCTGCGGCATCGTTGTTGTCGACTGAAGGTCTCGACGATGTCGCGTTGGTCATCGGTGCCGAGGCGTGTCCGCCGGAATTGGTGGACCGCTGGGCCCCCGGGCGGGTGATGGTCAACGTCTACGGGCCGACCGAGACGACGATGTGGCTGTGCAAGAGCACGCCGCTAACCGCGGGGTCGGGTGCGCCGCCGATCGGCTCGCCGACGGCAGGTGCGGCGTTCTTCGTGCTCGACGAACGGTTGCGCCCGGTCCCGCCCGGTGTGGTCGGCGAACTGTATCTCGCGGGCCGTGGTGTGGGTGTCGGCTACTGGCGCCGGTCCGCCTTGACGGCAACGCGTTTCATGGCGTGCCCGTTCGGAGCGCCCGGGACTCGGATGTATCGCACCGGGGACCTGGTGGCCTGGCGTCCGGATGGGCAGTTGGACTACTTCGGTCGTGCCGATGAGCAGGTCAAGATCCGTGGCTACCGCATCGAACTCGGTGAGATTCGTTCGGCCCTGGCCGCACTCGATGGGGTCGAGCAGGCAGCGGTCATCGCCCGCGAAGACCGCCCCGGCGACAAACGGCTGGTCGGCTACATCACCGGGACGGCGGATCCGGTTGCGGCGCGCGCTGCGCTCGCCGACCGGCTGCCGCGCTACATGGTGCCAGCGGCAGTGCTCGGCGTGGACGCGCTGCCCGTCACCGTCAACGGAAAGCTCGACACCCGCGCGCTACCGGCGCCGGATTACCAAGACACGGCCCGCTATCGCGCCCCGTCCGGCGCGATCGAGGAGACGCTCAGCGCCATCTACGCACAGCTGCTCGACGTCGAGCGGGTGGGCGTCGACGACTCGTTCTTCGACCTCGGCGGGGATTCCCTTTCGACCATGCGTCTGATCGCGGAGATCAACGCCACACTGGGTGCCGATCTGCCGGTGCGCACGGTGTTCGAGGCCCCCACGGTCGCGCAGTTGGCACCACGCATCGCGGTGGGCAACGACACCTGCAACGGCGCCGTCCAACGGACGCGGGTGACCGCGGCGGAACGGCCGGACGTGGTGCCATTGTCGTTCGCTCAGAACCGGTTGTGGTTCATCGACCAATTGCAAGGCCCCTCCGCGGTGTACAACATGCCGCTTGCACTCCGGTTGCGCGGTCCGGTCGATGCCGCTGCGCTGCGCATGGCGCTGACCGACGTCCTCGCCCGTCACGAGAGCCTGCGCACCGTCTTCGCTTCCTCGCACGGAACACCTCAACAGGTCGTCATCCCCGTCGAGCAGGCCGAGATCGATTGGGACGTCGTCGACGCCAGCGGTTGGCCGGCCAGCCGGCTCGATGAGGCCGCCCGTGCGACGGTGCAGTACGCCTTCGACATCGCGACGGAAATACCCTTGCGCGCAACGCTCTTCCGCTCGTCCGACGATGAACACCTGCTGGTGGTCGTCGTGCACCACATCGCCGCCGACGGCTGGTCCCTGCGGCCCCTGGTGACCGACTTGGGCACGGCGTACGCCAGCCGGTGCGCGGGGCACGCGCCGGGTTGGGCACCGCTGGCGGTGCAGTACATCGACTACTCGCAGTGGCAGCGCGTCCAGCTCGGCGACCTCGACGACGGCGACAGCCCGATCGCCGCGCAGCTGACCTACTGGGCGGACACCCTCGCCGGACTGCCCGAGCGGCTCGAACTGCCCACCGACCGGCCGTACCCGCCGGTCGCCGACCATCGTGGCGGCACAGTCAAGGTGGACTGGCCCGCTGAGTTGCAACAGCAGATCGCTCGAGTGGCCCGCGAGCACAACGCCACCAGCTTCATGGTGGTGCAGGCGGCGCTGGCGGTGTTGTTGTCCAAGCTCAGCGCCAGCGACGACGTGGCCGTCGGCTTCCCGATCGCCGGTCGGCGCGATCCCGCGCTGGACGACCTCGTCGGCTTCTTCGTCAACACCCTGGTACTGCGGGTCGATCTGACCGGAAACCCCACCGGCGCCGATCTTTTCGAACAGGTACGTACCCGCAGCCTGGCGGCCTACGAACACCAGGACGCGCCCTTCGAGGTGCTGGTGGAACGGCTCAACCCGACCCGCAGCATGACCCACCATCCGGTGGTGCAGGTGATGCTTGGCTGGCAGAACCTGCCATGGCAGAACGTCGACACCGCAGCCGGACTGGTCCTGGGTGAGCTGGAGGTCACCCCGCTCCCGGTCGATACTCAGGCAGCCCGCATGGATCTGGCGTTCTCCCTGTCCGAACGCTGGGACGACAGCGGGGAGCCCGCAGGCATCGGCGGCATCGTCGAGTTCCGCACCGACGTATACGACGCCGCAACCGTTGTGGGACTAGTCGATCGGTTGCGCGGCGTACTCGCGGCGATGACGGCCGACCCCGCGATGGCGGTGTCCTCGGTCGATCTGCTCGACGGACCCGAACGCGCGCAGCTCGATGCGCTGGGCCACCGTGGCGTCCTGACGCAGTCTGTTCGGCCACGGTCGATCACCGACCTGTTCGCGGCGCACGTCGCCCGCACGCCAGGGGCGCCTGCGCTCACCTGCCAGGGTCGCTCGATGACGTACGCGGAGCTGGACGCGGCGTCGAACCGGTTTGCGCACCTGCTGGCCGGCCGCGGCGTGGGTGTCGGGGACACCGTCGCGCTGTTGATGTCACGGTCGGTCGGGGCGGTCACGGCGATGCTGGCGGTACTCAAGTGTGGTGCTGCCTACTTGCCCATCGATCCCGGACTGCCGCCGGAGCGCATCGGCTTCATGCTGACCGATGCGGGGCCCGTCGCCGCCATTGCCAGCGCCGAGTTCGCCGACCGGCTAGCGGGATTCGGCGGCGCGGTCATCGACGTGGACGATCCGCGGATCGACAGCCATCCGACAACGGCCATGGCGGCAGCGACCCCGGATGACCTGGCGTACGTGATCTACACCTCGGGCACCACCGGAGTCCCCAAGGGAGTCGGGCTGACCCACGCCAACGTGACTCAGTTACTGGAGTCGCTGGACGCGCACCTGCCATCGGCGGGGGTGTGGAGCCATGCGCATTCGCTGGCCTTCGACGTGTCGTCGTGGGAGATCTTCGGGGCGCTGCTGCGCGGGGGCCGGGTCGTGGTGATCCCCGACGCCGCGGCGCGGTCGGCGCACGATCTGCACGCACTGCTGGTGGCCGAAGGGGTCACCGTGTTGACCCAAACCCCCTCTGCAGCAGCGGTTCTACCCACCGATGGGCTGGAGTCGGCGGCGCTCCTGGTGGTCGGTGAGGCCTGTCGGCCCGAAGTGGTGCGGCGGTGGGCGCCCGGGCGGCTCATGCTCAATGCGTACGGACCGACCGAGACCACGATGTGCGTGGCGATCAGTGCCCCGCTCGCGCCCGACGCCGGCGTGCCACCGATCGGTACGCCGGCAGGTGGTGCGGCGTTGTTCGTGCTGGACTCGTCGCTGCGGCGGGTTCCGGTCGGAGTCGTCGGTGAGCTGTACGTCGCCGGTGCAGGCCTGGGTGCGGGCTATCTGGGTCGCGCGCAGCTGACCGGGTCGCGGTTCGTGGCGTGCCCGTTCGGTGCGCCGGGGCAGCGGATGTATCGCACAGGGGATCTGGTGCGCTGGCGTGCCGACGGTCAACTGCAATACCTCGGCCGTGTCGACGAGCAGGTGAAGATCCGGGGCTACCGCATTGAACTCGGCGACGTGCAAACGGCTTTGGCCGCTCTCGACGGGGTGGACCAGGCGGCCGTCATCGCACGAGAGGACCGCCCGGGCGACAAGCGTCTGGTGGGATACGTCATCGGTGACGCCGATCCGGCGGGGATACGCCACGCACTGGCCGGGCGGCTTCCCGCCTACATGGTGCCCGCCGCGATCGTCACGGTGGACGCGCTGCCGCTGACCCCCAACGGCAAACTCGACACCCGTGCCCTCCCGGCGCCCGAGTACAGGGCAGGCGCCTACCGCGCGCCGGGCAACCCGGTCGAGGAAATCCTTGCAGGCATCTTCACGGAGATTCTGGGCACCAACCGGGTCGGGGTGGACGACTCGTTCTTCGACCTCGGCGGGGACAGCATCACCGCCATGCGCGTCGTGGCGGCCGTCAACAGCAGCCTGCACGCCGATCTCGCGGTGCGGACGCTCTTCGAAGCACCCACGATCGCGGAGTTGGCGCCCCGCATCGGCGAGGGCGGCGGACGGCTCGAGCCGCTGGTTCCCGCAGAGCGGCCCACGGTGATTCCGTTGTCGTTCGCGCAGAACCGGTTGTGGTTCCTGGAGCAGCTGCAGGGGCCGTCGGCGGTCTACAACATGGCCACCACGTTGCGACTGGACGGGCACCTCGACGCCGACGCATTGCACGCCGCCCTGGCCGACGTCGTCGCCCGACACGAGTCCCTGCGCACTCTGCTGGTGGCACCCGACGGAATCCCGCATCAGGTTGTCGTCCCCGCCCAACAGGCCGAATTCGGCTGGCACGTTGTCGATGCCACCGACTGGCCGACAGTGATGCTAAATGAGACGATCGCCGCCGCGACGCGTTACGCGTTCGACCTGTCCACCGAAATTCCTTTGCGTGCCACCCTTTTCCGGCTCGGCGTCGATGCGCACGTGCTGGTGGCCGCGGTACACCACATCGCCGCGGACGGCTGGTCGATGACTCCGCTGGCGCGCGATCTGAGCGCGGCCTACGCCAGCCGGTGCGCGGGGCAGGCGCCGGCATGGGCGCCGCTGCCCGTGCAGTACATCGACTACACGCTTTGGCAGCGTGCACAATTCGGGGATCTGCGTGATGGCGAAAGCCCCATCGCCGCGCAACTCGCCTATTGGGAGAATGCCCTCGCCGGGCTACCCGAGCGGCTGCAGCTGCCCACCGATCGCCCGTATCCGTTGATGGCCGATCAGCGGGGCGCAACCGTACCGGTCCGCTGGCCCGTCGAGCTGCAGCGTCAGATCAGCCGGGTGGCCCGCGAACACAACGCCACCAGCTTCATGGTGGTCCAGGCCGCGTTGGCGGCGCTGCTGTCCCAGATCGGCGCCACGACCGATGTGGCGGTGGGCGTTCCGGTGGCGGGACGCCGCGATGCGGCGCTCGACGACCTCGTCGGCTTCTTCGTCAACACCCTGGTACTGCGGGTCGACTTCGGCGAATATGCCGGCGGCGATCCCACCTTCTCCGAGTTGCTCGCCCAGGTGCGCACGCGCAGCCTCGCCGCCTACGAGAACCAGGACGTGTCCTTCGACGTGCTGGTCGAGCGGCTCAACCCCACCCGCAGCCTGACCCATCACCCGCTCGTGCAGGTCATGTTGGCCTGGCAGAACCTGCCTGGACAAGCGAACACCACCGCCGCCGGGCTGACTCTTGGCGAGCTGGCGGTGACGCCGCTGCCGGTGGACACCAAGACGGCCCGCATGGACCTGACCTTCTCGCTCGGCGAGCTGTGGACGGGGGACGGTGAACTCGCGGGCATCGGCGGGAGCGTCGAATACCGCACCGACGTCTTCGACGCCGCCGGTGTCGACCTGCTCGTCGGACGGTTGCAGCGGGTGCTCACGGCCCTGACGGCCGAACCGCAACGTTCGTTGTCGTCGGTGAGTCTCGTCGACGAACCGGAGCGCACCCACCTCGACATGCTCGGCAACCGGGCGGCGCTGACGCAGCAGGCATCCGACGAATCGGTTCCGGAGTTGTTCGCCGGGCAGGTGGCCCGCACCCCGGAGGCGGTGGCCCTCACCTGCGGAGGCCGGTCGTGGTCGTACGCGGAACTCGATGCGGCATCGAACCGGCTGGCGCACCTGCTGGTCGAACGTGGTGCGCGACCGGGACAATGCGTGGCGCTGCTGTTCCACCGGTCGGCGGAGGCAATCGTATCGATCCTGGCGGTCCTCAAGTCGGGCGCGGCCTACCTGCCGATCGACCCGGCACTCCCTGCGGCGCGCATCGGATTCGTGCTCGCCGATGCCACGCCGGTCGCCGTCATCACCACGGCCGACCTCGCTGGGCAACTCTCGGGGCTCGGCGTCGCCGTCGTCGACGTGCACGATCCCATCATCGACAGCCGGCCCGCCACGCCGTTGCCGGTACCGACCGCCGATGACCTCGCCTACCTGATCTACACCTCCGGCACGACCGGTGTCCCCAAAGGCGTTGCCGTCAGCCATCGCAACATCACCTCACTACTCGCGTCGTCAGGGTCCGGACTGCCCCGCGCCGGTGTGTGGAGCCAATGGCACTCGCTGGCGTTCGACGTCTCGGTGTGGGAGATCTTCGGCGCGCTGCTGTGCGGCGGTCGACTGGTCGTGGTGGACGAATCCGTGGCGCGCTCACCGGAAGACCTGCACGCGTTGCTCATCGATGAACAGGTCACCGTGCTGAGCCAGACCCCGTCGGCGGCGGGCGCGCTCTCCCCCGAGGGACTGGATGGCGTGACGCTGGTGGTCGCGGGGGAGGCCTGCCCAGCCGAACTGGTCGAGCGCTGGGGACCGGGCAGGGTCATGCTCAACGCCTACGGCCCTACCGAAGCCACCATCTACGCGGCGATCAGCGCGCCGCTGCGTTCCGCGCCAGGAGTGGTTCCCATCGGCACACCAGTGCCGAAAGCGGCCATGTTCGTGCTTGATTCGTGGCTGCGTCCCGTTCCGGCCGGGGTGGTCGGTGAGCTGTACGTGGCCGGCGACGGGGTGGCTGCCGGATACGTTCGGCGCGGCGGGCTGACCGCGTCGCGGTTCGTGGCCTGCCCGTTCGGCGGGCCCGGAGCGCGGATGTACCGCACCGGGGATCTGGTGCGCTGGCGCGCCGACGGACAACTGGACTATCTGGGCCGCGCCGACGAGCAGGTCAAGATCCGCGGCTACCGCATCGAACTCGGTGACGTCCAATCGGCCGTGGCCGCGGTCGCCGGGGTGGACCAGGCGGTAGTGATCGCCCGCGGGGACGCCCCCGGCGACAAGCGCCTCGTCGGCTATGTCACCGGATCCGCCGACCCGGTGACGGTGCGCTCCGCACTGGCAGAGGTGCTGCCCGCGTACATGATTCCGGCCGCGGTGGTGGTGTTGCCGGAGATACCGCTGACACCCAACGGCAAGCTCGACAGCCGTGCACTGCCGGCACCCGAATACACCGCAGGCGAGTACCGCGCCCCGGGTACCGTGGTCGAGGACATCCTGGCCGGCATCTACGCCGAAGTCCTCGGGCTCGAGTCGGCGGCCGTCGGTGTCGACGATTCGTTCTTCGACCTTGGTGGGGACAGCATTTCGTCGATGCAGGTCGTGACGCGGGCGCGCGCCGCCGGCCTGACGTGCCGGACCCGGGACGTCTTCACCGAGCAGACGGTAAGCAGGCTGGCCCGCGTGGCCGCGGTCGCCGGCGGTGAGGCCGGAGTGTCCGACGAAGGCGTCGGGCCGGTGGCCGCAACCCCGATCATCCGGTGGTTGGCCGGCGTCGACGGCCCTGTCGATCAGTTCAATCAGACGATGTTGGTGCAGGCACCCGCGGGCGTCGGGCAGGACGACGTCGTTGCGGT
This sequence comes from uncultured Actinomycetota bacterium, assembly GCA_963849055.1. GTDB lineage: Bacteria > Actinomycetota > Actinomycetes > Mycobacteriales > Mycobacteriaceae > Mycobacterium. The sequence goes on along the minus strand of CAWKFI010000002.1, from coordinate 541,631 downwards.
GCTGCAGGCGCTGCTGGACCGGCATGCCACACTGCGGTTGCGGGTGGACGACGACTGGTCGCTGACGGTGCCCGAGGCCGGGACGGTAGACGCCCGTGACTGCGTGCACACCGTCGAGGTCATGTCCGAGGAGGCGATGCTGGCGGCGCGTGCACGCCTGAACCCGGCCGCCGGGGCGATGCTCAGTGCGTTGTGGGTGACGGGTACCGGTCAACTCGCCGTGCTGGTGCACCACCTGGCCATCGATGCCGTGTCCTGGCGAATCTTGTTGGAAGACCTCAACATCGCGTGGGGGCAGCGCAACGCTGGGCAGCAGATTGCCCTGCCGGCGGGGCGGACGTCCTTCCAGCGCTGGGCGTCGCTGCTCAACGATCACGCCAACGATCCGGACATCGCCGAGCACGCTGCGGCATGGAAGCGGGTCACGGAATGCCCCGCCGCGCTGCCCGCGGTGCGCCCCGCCGTCGACACCTTCGCGACGGCCGGGCACATGTCCGTGCAGCTGGATGCCGAGACGACCGGCATGTTGCTCGGAGCAGTGCCGAAGGCGTTCCATGCGGGGATCCAGGACATCCTGCTGATCGCATTCGCCTTGGCCGTTGCGGAATTCGCGGAGATCGATGGCGCACCGGTCACCATCGACGTCGAGGGCCACGGCCGTCACGAAGAACTGGGCCGCGATGTCGACCTGTCCCGCACCGTCGGCTGGTTCACCACCAAACACCCGGTCGCGCTGAACCTGGGCGGCGTGTCCTGGGCGGGTGTGGCGGCAGGTGACGTCGGGCTCGGTGCGGTGATCAAGGACGCCAAGGAACAACTGCGCGCCCTGCCGGATGCGCTCACCTACGGGCTGCTGCGCTACCTGAACGCGGATGTCGACCTGACGTCGGCCGAGCCGCCGATCGGATTCAACTACCTTGGGCGCCAGGGTGGTACGGGTGACATCTCTGAACACTTGTGGCGGATCGCCGAAGGCTGGTCGGGCGGCGCAGCCACGACCATGGCCATACCGATGCCGCTGATGCACACGCTGGAACTCAACGCCGGCACCATCGACACCACGGCCGGCCCGCAGTTGCAGGCCAACTGGACATGGGCGACGTCCGCACTCGACGACGAGCAGGTCACCCGGATCGGTCGCCTGTGGTTCCAGGCACTGACCGGCATCTGCAACCACGTGCGTGCCGGTGGCGGAGGACTCACCCCGTCCGACATCGCACCTGCACGTCTCGGTCAGCAGCAGATCGACGAGCTGCAGCGTCACCACCGGCTCGCCGACATCCTTCCTCTCACTCCGGTACAGCAGGGATTGTTGTTCCACGCCAATACCGCCCAGGACGGCGACGACCTGTACGCGGCACAACTGGACATCAGCATCACCGGTCTCCTCGATGCGGACCGTTTGCGCGACGCGGTGCGCGCCGTCGTGACCCGGCATCCGAATCTGGTGGCCCAGTTTCACCAGCCGATTTCGCCGGTCGCTTCCGTCGAGCCCGCCGCACGGTTCGACGAACCCGTGCAGATCATTCCCGCCGACCCCATCGCGACGTGGCACTACGTCGAACTCCATGCGGCCGAAGACATCCGAGCGATCTGTGCCGCCGAGCGTGCCGCGGTTTGCGATCCGTCCGAGCAGCCGTTCCGGGCCGCCCTCATCCGCGTCGCCGAGGACCGGTACCGGTTCGTGCTCACCAACCACCACATCGTGCTGGACGGATGGTCCATGCCGATCCTGCTCGGCGAGATCTTCGCCGGTTACTACGGACACCGGTTACCCGCGACGACGCCGTACCGCACCTTCGTCAGTTGGCTGGCCGACCGGGACGGCGACGCTGCCCGCGCGGCCTGGGCGGCGCTCTTCGACGGTTTCGACACACCGACGCTGGTCGGCCCGGCGGACCGGCAGACGCACGGCCGACGCAACGTCGAAACCTTCGGGCTGCCAACCGAGATCGGGCGAGCCGTCGGCGAGCTCGCCCGAACGCAGCGCACCACGCCCAATACGGTGCTGCAGGCCGCTTACGCCCAACTGCTCTGCTGGCTGACCGGCAGGCACGACGTCGCCTTCGGTACGACGGTCTCGGGCCGTCCGACCGACGTCCCGGGCGTCGAATCCATGGTTGGTCTGTTCATCAACACCGTCCCGGTGCGCGCGAACATCACTGCGCGCACCACGACTGCGGAACTGCTCGACCAACTGCAGGGTGCGTACAACGACACGTTGGAGCATCAGCACGTATCGCTCAGTGAGATTCACCGCGTCACCGGTCAGGACCAACTGTTCGACACGCTCTTCGCGTACGAGAACTACCCGGTGGACGTGGAGGCGTTGGCGGGTGAGCACGAGCTGACCATCACCGACATCGTCACGCGCGAGTCCACCCACTATCCGTTGGCGGTACAGGCGCAGCCCGGTCCCGAACTGACGCTGCGCGTCGAGTACGACACCGACGTCTTCACCGCGGCCGATGTCAAGACGCTGATCGCGGGGTTCGAAAGGGTGTTGGTGGCCATGACCACCGACTCCGAACGGCCGTTGTCATCGATGGATTCGCTGGATCCCGACGAGCGGGCCGAACTGGACCGCTCGGGCAACCGGATGGTGCTCGCCGAACCGGTCACCGCTGCCACGGTTCCGGAGCTGTTCGGCGCGCAGGTCGTCCGTACCCCGGATGCGGTGGCGCTCACGTACCAGGGTCGGTCCATGACCTATCGGGAACTCGATGTGGCGGCCAATCGGTTGGCGCATCTGTTGATTGGGCATGGTGCTGGTCCGGGTCGGTCTGTGGCGGTGATGTTCCCGCGTTCGGCCGAGGCGATCGTGGCGATCGTGGCGGTGTTGAAGTCCGGGGCGGCGTATCTGCCGATCGACCCGGCGCTGCCCTCGGCGCGCGTCGAGTTCATGCTCACCGACACCGGTCCGATCGCCGTGATCACCACCACCGACCTGGCGCCGCGGTTCGACGGATTCGGCGTCGCGGTACTCGACGTGCACGATCCCGGTGTCGGTACGCAACCCGACACCGCCCCGCCCGGTCCGGTGCCCGATGACGTCGCGCACGTCATCTACACCTCGGGAACCACGGGCGTCCCCAAGGGTGTTGCGGTGACGCATGGCAACGTCGTGCAGTTGTTCGACGGGCTGGAGATCGGTATCGATCTGTCGCCGGAGCAGGTGTGGACGCAGTTCCATTCGTATGCGTTCGATTTCTCGGTGTGGGAGATTTGGGGTGCGCTGTTGCACGGCGGGCGTTTGGTGGTGGTGGCGGATGCGGTGGCCCGCTCTGCCGAGGACTTCCATGCTCTGCTGGTGGATGAGCGGGTCACGGTGCTCACCCAAACACCCTCTGCCGCAGCCGTACTACTCACGGCGGGTGTGGAGCAGGCCGCGCTGGTGATCGGCGCCGAACCTTGCCCACCGGAGTTGGTGGATCGTTGGGCGCCGGGGCGGGTGATGGTCAACGTCTACGGGCCGACCGAGACGACGATGTGGCTGTGCAAGAGCACGCCGCTAACCGCGGGGTCGGGTGCGCCGCCGATCGGCTCGCCGACGGCAGGTGCGGCGTTCTTCGTGCTCGACGAATGGCTGCGGCCCGTGCGGCCCGGTGTGGTCGGCGAACTGTATCTGGCCGGTCGTGGTGTCGGCGTTGGGTACTGGCGCCGGTCCGCGTTGACGGCAACGCGTTTCATGGCGTGTCCGTTCGGAGCCCCCGGGACCCGGATGTATCGCACCGGCGACCTGGTGGCCTGGCGTCCGGATGGGCAGTTGGACTATCTGGGCCGCGCGGATGAGCAGGTCAAGATCCGTGGCTACCGCATCGAACTCGGCGAGATTCGTTCGGCGCTCGCCGCACTCGACGGGGTCGAGCAGGCGGCGGTGATCGCCCGTGCGGACGACGCAGGCCGCAAACGGCTGGTCGGTTACATCACCGGCACGGCTGATCCGGTCGCGGCGCGCACTGCGCTCGCCGAACGCCTGCCGCGCTACATGGTGCCTGCCGCCGTGGTCGGTCTTGACGCGCTGCCCGTCACCGTCAACGGAAAACTCGACGCCACCGCCCTACCCGAACCGGACTACGCAGCCGCCGTGCATCGCGCACCTGGCACTCTCACAGAGGAGATTCTCGCCGGTATCTTCGCGCAGGTCCTCGGAGTCGAGCGGGTGGGCGTCGACGACTCGTTCTTCGACCTCGGCGGGGATTCACTGTCGACCATGCGGCTGATCGCGGCGATCAATGCCGCACTGGAGATCGACCTCCCGGTGCGCACGACGTTCGAGGCGCCCACGGTGGCACAACTGGCGCTGCGCATCGGCGAGGAGCGCAGCGACCGGGGAATCGACCCGGGCGGTTGCAACCGTTGGTTGCCGTCGACCGACCGGCGGTGGTGCCCCTGTCGTTCGCCCAGAACCGGTTGTGGGTGATCGACCAGTTGCAGGGTCCGTCATCGGTGTACAACATGGCGGCGGCACTGCGCTGCAGCGGTGCATTGGACCTCGTCGCGCTGGAAGCGGCACTGGCCGACGTGGTGGCACGGCACGAGAGCCTGCGCACGCTGTTCGCTGCGCCGGGCGGCACACCTCGGCAGGTCGTCGTCCCCGCCCGCGAAGCCGAATTCGGTTGGCATGTCGTCGATGCGGAGCAGTGGTCTCCCGACGAACTGCAAGAGGCCCTCGAGGCAGCTGCACGCGGCACGTTCGATCTGGCCACCGACATCCCGCTGCGGGTACACCTTTTCCGCGTAGCCGATGACGAGCACGTGCTCGTCGCCGTCGTGCACCACATCGCCGCCGACGGCTGGTCGCTGCGTCCCCTGGTCGCCGATCTCGGCACCGCGTACGCCAGCCGGTGTGGCGGTCAGGCTCCTGACTGGGCGCCGCTGCCGGTGCAGTACGTCGACTACACGCTGTGGCAGCGTGCGCAATTCGGTGATCTGCAGGACGGCCACAGCCGTGTCGCCGCGCAGCTCTCCTACTGGGAGAACACGCTCGCCGGACTGCCCGAGCGGCTCGAACTGCCCACCGACCGCTCCTATCCGCTGATCGCCGACATGGCCGGCGCAACCGTGACTCTGGAGTGGCCGGCTGAACTGCAGCGCCAGATCACCCGGGTGGCACGCGAACACAACGCCACCAGCTTCATGGTGGTGCAGGCCGCGCTGGCGGCATTGCTCGTCCAAACTGAGTGCCAGTGCCGATGTCGCCGTGGGCTTTCCGATCGCGGGACGGCGGGACCCAGCACTCGACGATCTCGTCGGGTTCTTCGTCAACACCCTGGTGCTGCGTGCCGACGTATCCGGCGATCCGAGTTTCAGCGAACTGCTGACGCAGGTCCGGACGCGCAGCCTGGAAGCCTTCGAGCACCAGGACGTTCCGTTCGAGGTCCTGGTGGAGCGGCTCAACCCCACCCGCAGCCTGGCGCATCACCCGCTGGTACAGGTCATGTTGTCCTGGCAGAACTTCGCCGGGCTGAGTGACCCGGCCGCCGGTTCCGGACTGAAGGGCGTTGACGTCACGTCCATCCCGTTGGGCACCCAGACCGCCCGGATGGACCTGACCTTCTCCCTGTCCGAGCGCTGGACCGCGACCGGTGCGCCTGCCGGGATCGGCGGTGAGGTGGAATTCCGTACCGATGTGTTCGACGCCGAAACCGTTGACACGCTGATCGATCGGTTGGAGCGGGTGCTGGCGGCGATGACCGCCGATCCCGACCCGCGAACTGTCGTCGGTGAGCCTGCTCGACGACGCGGAGCGCACGCGCCTCGATGAATTCGGCAATCTGGCGGCGCTGACCCGACCGCCAGGGGACGCCTCCATACCGGAACTGTTCGCCGAGCAGGTCGAGCGCACCCCGGATACGGTCGCGCTGACCTGCGAGGGCCGGTCGTGGTCGTACGCGGAGCTCGATGAGGCGTCGAACCGGTTGGCGCACCTGCTGGCCGATCTCGGCGCCGGTCCTGGTAACACCGTGGCGTTGCTCTTCCATCGGTCGGCCGAGGCGATCATGGCCATCCTGGCAGTCCTCAAGATCCGGGGCGGCCTACCTGCCGATCGACCCTGCCCTGCCGGAGGCCCGCATCGGGTTCATGCTCGGTGACGCCGTCCCGGTCGCGGTGGTCACCACCGCGCGATCTGACGCACCGGTTGGAGCGAGTGCGATGTGGCCGTCGTCGACGTGCACGATCCCGTCATCGACAGCCAGCCGGCGACGGCGCCGCCGGTGCCGGCCGCCGACGACCTTGCGTACCTGATCTACACCTCGGGCACCACCGGTGTCCCCAAAGGCGTTGCCGTCACCCACCGCAACGTCCTGCAATTGGTGGTCCCGCTGGGCGAGCAGCTGCCGCCCGCAGGGGTGTGGAGCCAGTGGCATTCGCTCGCGTTCGACGTCTCGGTGTGGGAGATCTTCGGGGCGCTGCTGCGCGGCGGGCGGCTGGTCGTGGTGTCGGAGTCGGTGGCACGCTCGCCCGAAGACCTCCACGCCCTCCTGACCGCCGAAGGCGTGACCGTCCTGACCCAAACCCCCTCTGCGGCATTGATGTTGTCGCCTCGGGGACTGGAGACGACGACGCTCGTGGTCGCCGGTGAGGCCTGCCCGGCCGAACTCGTCGACCGCTGGGCTCCCGGGCGGACGATGCTCAACGCCTACGGCCCCACCGAAGCCACCATCTACGCCGCGGTCAGCACAGCGCTGACGGCGGGCGCCGGCGTGGTTCCGATCGGCAGGCCGGTTCCTGGAGCGGCATCGTTCGTTCTGGACGAGTGGCTGCGCCCGGTTCCGGTCGGCGTGGTCGGTGAGCTGTACGTCGCAGGCGCCGGAGTCGCCGCGGGATACGTCCGCCGTGGCGCGCTGACCGGGTCGCGGTTCGTGGCGTGCCCGTTCGGTGCGCCGGGGCAGCGGATGTATCGCACCGGGGATCTGGTGCGCTTGGGTGCCGACGGTCAACTGCAATACCTGGGCCGTGTCGATGAGCAGGTGAAGATCCGCGGCTACCGCATCGAACTCGGGGACGTGCAAACGGCTTTGGCCGCTCTCGACGGGGTGGACCAGGCGGCCGTCATCGTCCGCGAGGACCGCCCCGGCGACAAGCGTCTCGTCGGCTACATCGTCGGCGACGCCGATCCGGCCTGGCGCGTGCCGCGCTGGCCGTCCACCTTCCGGCGTACATGGTGCCCGCGGCGGTGGTGGCCGTGGCGGCGCTGACGCTCACCCCGAACGGCAAACTCGACAAACGCGCACTGCCCGCGCCCACGTACGGCGACGACGATCGGTATCGCGCGCCGAGTACTCCGTTCGAGGAGGTGCTTGCCGACATCTTCGCCGACGTACTCGGGCTCGATCGCGTCGGCGTCGACGACCCGTTCTTCGAACTCGGCGGGGACAGCATCATGTCGATGCAAGTCGTGGCCCGGGCGCGGGCGGCCGGGCTGACGTGCCGGCCGCGGGACGTCTTCGTCGAGCAGACGGTGGCCCGGCTTGCCCTCGTCGTCGGCGCCGTTGACGACGAGACCGCGGTCGATCGACGAAGGTGTCGGAGTGGTCGCCGCGACCCCGATCATGCGGTGGCTGGCGGACGTAGGTGGTCCGGTGGACGAGTTCAATCAGACGGTGGTGGTGCAGGCACCGCCAGGTGTCACCGAGGCCGACGTGCTGGTGGTGCTGCAGGCGCTACTGGACCGGCATGCCATGTTGCGGGCGAGCGTCGACGACGGCTGGTCCCTGCGGGTACCCGACGCGGGCTCGATCGATGCCAGGGATTGCCTGCGCGCGGTTGACGAACTGTCCGACGACGCCGTCGTGGCGGCGCGGTCACGGTTGAACCCGGCCTCCGGGGCGATGCTCAGCGCGCTGTGGACGACCGGTAGCGGACAGCTGCTGCTCATCATCCACCACCTCGCCGTCGACGGCGTGTCCTGGCGGATCCTGTTGGAAGACCTCAACATTGCCTGGGCCCAGCACCGTGCCGGGCAGCCGGTCGAGCTGGCAGGCACCGGCACGTCGTTCCAACGCTGGGCGCAACTGCTCACCGAGCACGCGCACCACCCCGACGTCGTCGCCCAGGCCTCGCGCTGGCGGCAGATTGCGGCAGTGCCTGCCGCGCTGCCTGCGGTGCAGCCGGACGGGGACACCTACGCGACGGCAGGACGCCTGTCGGTGTCGCTCGACGACGCCGACACCATCCAGACGCTGCTGCACGACGCGCCGGCAGCCTTCCATGTCGGAATCCAGGACATCCTGCTGATCGGGTTCGCCTTGGCCGCATCGGAATTCGTGGGCAACGGGCGCGGGCCGATCGCCATCGACGTCGAAGGGCACGGCCGCCAAGAGGAAGTCGGCGATGTCGACCTGTCGCGTGCGGTCGGTTGGTTCACGACCAAGTACCCGGTCGCGCTCAGCCCTGGTGAACTGCCGTGGGCGCAGGTGGCCGGCGGCAAGCCTGCCCTCGGCGCGATCATCAAGAGTGCCAAGGAACAGCTGCGCGCCATGCCGGAGGGAATCACCTACGGTCTGCTGCGCTACCTCAACGGCGAGATCGATCTGGCCGTGCCGGACCCGACCATCGGGTTCAACTATCTTGGCCGCCTCACAGGTGGTGCCGAGACGACCGGCGAATTCTGGCAAATCGCCAGTGACGGTGCATCGGTCACCGCACTCAGTACAGCGGTGCCGATGCCCTTGATGCACACCGTGGAGCTCAACGCGGGCACCGTCGACGGCGTCAACGGCCCGCAGCTGCAGGCCAACTGGATGTGGGCGACCTCGGCGCTCGACCGCGAGGACGTCACCCGGCTCAGTCGGTTGTGGTTCGAGGCGCTGACCGGCATCTGCACGCACGTGCGCGCCGGTGGGGGAGGACTGACCCCGTCCGACATCGCGCCAGCCCGTCTGGGTCAGGACCAGATCGACGAACTCGCACGCCGATACCGGATCGCCGACGTCCTGCCACTGACGCCGCTGCAGCAGGGACTTCTCTTCCACGCCGCGCACAGCGGCACCGAATCCGACGACATGTATGCGGTGCAGTCGGATCTCACCGTGGCCGGCGCCCTTGACCCACAGCGACTGCGCGATGCGGTGGACGCGGTGGTCGGCCGGCACCCGCACCTGGTCGCCCGGTTCAGTTCTGAGTTCGACGAACCGGTGCAGATCATCCTGGCCGAACCCGAAACATCATGGAGTTTCATCGATCTCGGTGCCGACGGCGACGCCACCGAAGACGAGCTCCGCCGGCTGTGCGCCGCCGAACGCGCCGAGTTCCGCGACATCGCGGACGATGCGCCGTTCCGGGTTGCGCTGGTTCGCACCGGGGAACACCGACATCACCTGCTGCTGACCAATCACCACATCGTGATGGACGGCTGGTCGCTGCCGATCCTGCTGCGCGAGATCTTCGCCTGCTACTACGGGCAACGACTGCCGGTCGCCGCGCCGTACAAGGAGTTCATCACCTGGCTCGCCGAACGCGACCTCGACGCCGCCCGCACGGCTTGGGGCGAGGTGCTGGCCGGCTTCGACATGCCGACACTCGTTGCGCCCCAGCGCCGGGCGCATTCGGGCCGCCGCGGCGTCCGCTCGTTCCGGATCGCTGAACCGACCACGCGGGCGGTCGGTGAGCTGGCACGCGTCGGCCATACCACCGTGAACGTCGTCCTCCAGGCCGCCTTCGCGCAACTGCTGGTGCGGCTCACCGGTCAGCCCGACGTCGCCTTCGGTACCGCGGTCTCGGGCCGCCCCACCGACGTGGCCGGCGCGGAATCGATGGTCGGCCTGATGATCAACACCGTGCCGGTGCGGGCCAACATCACCGCGGCCACCACCACCGCCGACCTGCTGGAGCAGCTGCAGCGCGCGCACAACGACACCCTCGAGCATCAGCACTTGGCGCTCAACGAGATTCACCGAGTCGCCGGTCACGACCGCCTGTTCGACACCCTGTTCGTGTACGAGAACTACCCGCTCGGCGAGGCCGCATCCGGCGGTGGCGCTGACGGTCAAGGTTTGACCATCACCGAATTCAGCGGCCACGAGCAGAACCACTATCCGCTGACGGTGCAGGCCGCGCCGGGACCCGAACTTGGCCTCCGCATCGAATACGACACCGACCTGTTCGACGCGGCCGCCATCGAGACACTCGCCGAACGCTTCGAACGGGTGTTGACGGCGATGACCGCCGAGCCAAGCCGGCGGCTCTCGTCGGTCGACCTGCTCGACGCCGTGGAGCGTGCTCACCTGGATCGGATCGGCAACCGCGCGACGCTGACCGAGTCGGCGGCCGCCACGACCATTCCGGAATCGTTCGCCGCGCAGGTCCGCCGGACGCCGGATGCCATGGCGGTCACCTTCGGTTCGGTGTCGATGAGCTACCGCGAACTCGATGAGGCGTCGAACCGGTTGGCGCATGTGCTGGCCGGGCACGGCGCTGGGCCGGGACGGACTGTCGCACTGCTGCTTTCGCGCTCGGCCGAGGCGATCACGGCCATCCTGGCAATCCTCAAGACGGGGGCGGCCTACCTCCCGATCGACCCGGCGCTGCCAGCCGAGCGGCTCGCGTTCATGGTCGCCGACGCCACCCCGGTCGCCGCCGTCACCGAGGGAGAGCTGGCCGGACGGTTCGACGGCGTGCCGGTGATCGACGTCCACGACGCCGCCGTCGACGCCCAGCCGAACACGCCGCTGCCCGGACCGGCACCCGACGACATCGCCTACGTCATCTACACCTCCGGCACCACCGGTGTGCCCAAGGGGGTGGCCGTCGCACACCGCAACGTGACTGCGCAGTTCGGCACGCCGGACGCCGGCCTGCCGGCCGAACAGGTATGGACGCAGTGCCATTCGTATGCCTTCGACTTCTCCGTGTGGGAGATCTGGGGTGCCCTACTCGGCGGTGGGCGACTGGTGGTGGTGCCCGAGTCCGTCGCGGCCGCGCCCGAAGAATTCCAGGCGCTGCTGGTCGACGAACGGGTTAGCGTTCTGACCCAGACGCCGTCCGCGGCGGGGATGCTGTCGCCCGACGGGTTGGAATCGGTGGCGCTGCTGGTGGGCGGTGAGGCCTGCCCGCCCGAGCTGGTGGAGCGCTGGGCGTCCACCAGGACGATGCTCAACGCGTACGGCCCGACGGAGACCACGGTGTACGCGGCGATGAGCGCACCACTCTCACCCGCGGCAGGCTCGGTGCCCATCGGATCGCCGGTGCCTGGGACGGCACTGTTCGTGCTCGACGCCTGGCTGCGTCCGGTGGCACCCGGAGTCATCGGGGAGCTGTACGTGGCAGGCGCCGGTGTGAGCGTGGGTTACGTGCGTCGATCCGGTTTGACCGCATCACGTTTCGTGCCCTGCCCGTTCGGGGCGTCGGGCACCCGGATGTATCGGACCGGGGACCTGGTGCGCCTGCGTGCCGACGGGCAGCTGGAGTATGTCGGGCGCGCCGACCAGCAGGTCAAGATCCGCGGATACCGCATCGAACTCGGAGAGGTGCAGGCCGCGCTGGCCGGGCTCGACGGCGTGGAGCAGGCGGCGGTCATCACCCGCGAGGACCGCCCGGGTGACCGTCGCCTGGTCGGATACGTCACCGGCACAGCTGATCCCGTCGCGCTGCGGTCACAGCTGACCGACGTGTTGGCGGCGCACATGGTGCCAGCAACCGTGGTGCGGGTACCTAAGCTGCCCATGACTGTGAGCGGCAAGCTCGACACCCGCGCCCTGCCTGCCCCGGAATACCGTGCCGCCGACTACCTTGCCCCCGGCAACACCGCCGAGCAGGCGCTGGCCGACGTCTACGGCCAGGTCCTCGGCATCGAGCGGGTCGGTGTCGACGAATCCTTCTTCGACCTCGGCGGCGACAGCATCTCGGCGATGCGCCTCGTCGCCGCAATGAAGGCCGGCCTCGGCGTCGATGTCACGGTATCCACCGTCTTCGAGGCGCCCACCGTGCGCGCGTTGGCCGAGCGGCTGCTCGTCAACACCGAGCGGGAAGCGGAAATCGTCCCCCTGCAAATACTCAAGGGCGGCAACGGCATTCCGCTGTTCTGCCTGCACGCGGTCAGTGGGGTCAGTTGGCCGTACCAAGCGCTCGGCGCGCACGTGGACCGCCCGATCATCGGCATCCAGCAGGCCCCGCACGGCGACGAGGCGGAACCGGAATCGCTGCGGGAGATGGCGGCTACCTACGCCGACAGGATTCAGGCGCACCAACCGAGCGGCCCGTACCACTTGCTCGGCTGGTCGTTCGGCGGTGTCGTCGCTCACGAGGTCGCCGTCGAGCTGCAGCGCCGCGGAGGCAGCGTCGCGCGCCTGATCCTCCTCGACGCCGAACCCAACCTGAACGGCAATGTGAACCAGGCCGTCGACCGCACCCATCTCGACGGCCTCGTCGGCGAGCGGCTGATCGACCAGATAATGGCGAACTTCCACACCAACGTCGGGCTCTACCGTGACCACGAGGCCGGCGTCTTCCACGGTGACCTGATCATGTTCTCCGCCGAGCGCGACGACACCGACCGCAGCGCATTGCTGCACCGAAAGTGGCAACCGCACGTCGCCGGTGAGATCAGCGTGTACTCGATCGACTGCACCCACCACGAACTGCTGACCACCGAAGCCCTGAGCATGTACGGCACGCACCTGGTCCGTGAGACGATGTGAGCTTGGACTGGCCCCGAAGGCTGACCGGAGCGGCACGCAGCAGCAACCTTGCCGTGAGGTTGCCGGTCAATGGTGTGTTCGAGCGGCTGGCACACATCGTGCTGCGCCGGCCGTGGCTGGTGATCGCCGGCTGGCTGCTGCTGGTCGCGGTGCTGTCGTTGACGGTCACACCCCTGATGAAGCTGGCGAGCGACAGCAACCAGGAGCAATTGCCGAGTAACTCCGCGGTCATGGAGGCGACTCGGCAGATGACCAAGGCCTTCGACGAGCCGGGGATCCAGAACATCGCGCTGGTGGTGCTCACCAACGAGAACGGCCTGACGGGCGCCGACGAAGACGTCTACCGGAATCTGGTCACCGAGTTGCGCGGCGACATCCGCGACGTCGTGATGGTGCAGGACTTCATCAACCAACCGCCGTTACGCGATGTGATGGAGAGCAAGGACCACCAGGCGTGGTTCATACCGGTCGGCATCGTGGGCGAGCTGGGTTCGCCGGAATCCAACGAGGCCTATCAACGCGTGGTGGGAACGGTCAAGGAGACCGTTGCAGGTTCGGCGCTGACCATGCACATGACGGGGCTGACCGCCACGGTCGCCGAACGCGAGGAACTCGGGCTGCGCGATCTGCGCGTCATCGAGACCGCGACCATCGTCATGGTCCTGCTGATTCTGCTGGTGGTGTACCGCAACGTCGTTACCATCCTGCTGCCGTTGGTGACGATCGGCATCTCGCAGGCGGCCGCGACACAGGTGGTGGCCGCACTGGCCGGGTTCGGCCTGGCGATCTCCCAGCAGACGGTCGTGTTCATGAGTGCCATGATGATCGGCGCTGGCGTCGATTACGCCGTCTTCCTGATCAGCCGGTATCACGAATATCTGCGGCAGGGTGTGGCTTCGGACGAGGCCGTGGCAAAGGCGCTCACCGCCATCGGAAAGGTCATCGCCGCCTCGGCGGCGACCGTTGCGGTCACCTTCCTGGGCATGGGCTTCACCACCCTCAAGGTGTTCTCCACCACCGGGCCCGCGCTGGCCGTTTCGATCGCGGTGGCGTTCCTGGCCTCGATCACGCTGCTGCCGGCGACGCTGGTGCTCTGCGGTCGCCGCGGCTGGGTCAAGCCCAAACGTGAACTCACCAACCGGTTCTGGCGCCGCTCCGGCATCCACATCGTGCGGCATCCGGTGGCGCATCTGGTGGGTAGCCTGCTCATCCTCGTCCCGCTGGCCGCCTGTTCGCTCGCACTGCACACCAGCTACGACGCGCGCACGGCGCTGCCACCGTCGGCAGAGAGCAATGTCGGGATGGCCGCCATCGAACGCCATTTCCCGGCGAGCATCACCGCCCCGCAATACATCTTCATCTCCTCCCCGCACGACCTGCGCACCACCAAGGGACTGGCCGACCTCGAGCAGATGGCACAGCGGGTCGGCCAATTGCCCGACATCGCGGCCGTGCGTGGTGTCACCAGGCCCACCGGGGCGCCGCTGGAGCAGGCCACCCTCAGCTTTCAGGCAGGCGAGATCGGCAACAAACTCGCCGAAGCGACATCGAAGATCACGGCCAGCACCGACCAGCGTGCGGCGTTGACCGGGGGAGCGGACAAACTCGCCGACAGCCTGGCCACCGTGCGGAGTCAGCTGACCCGCTCGATCTCGATGCTCCAGGGGCTGAGCAAGACGCTTGCAGGCATGCGAGATCAGATGACGAGCTCCGAGGAGCTCCAGAAGACGGCAGGCAGCGACTCGGTCATGCCGGACATGGCAAGCGTCGATGACGCGATCGCTTCCAACGATTCCACCCTGGAGTCGATGAAGGCCGATCCCAACTGCGAGCCCAACCCGCAGTGCGTCAGTGACCGCGATCGCCTACAGCGGACCTCCGACGTCTTGCACCAGGTTCGACCCTCGCTGGAGGCGGCCACCAAAGCCATTCGGAGCCTTGGCCTCAACAACCCCAATGGGCTGAAACAACAGGTCGCTGCCCTGGATCAGGGTGCCGCAGCGATGGCGGAGGGCAGCCGGAAGATCGCCGACGGGGTGCGGATTCTGGACGACCAAACCAAACAGCTTGGCGAGGGCCTGTCGCATGCCTCGGCCTTCCTGCTGGCGATGAAGCTCAACGCCTCGGACCCGGGCGCGGCGGGCTTCTACATTTCGCCGGAGATTCTGGGCAACGAGGACTTCAAGGATCTCGCCAAGGTCTTCATGTCACCCGACGGCCATTCGGCACGGTATCTGGTGGAATCCACGTTGAACCCCTACGACACCACGGCCATGGATCAGGTGAAGACGATCGTCGCCACGGCGCGTGGGGCGCAGGCCAACACGGCGCTGGCCGACGCGTCGATTTCCATGTCGGGTATGACTCCGTATTTCAGCGAATTGCGCGACTACTACGACCAGGACCTGCTGTTCATCGTCCTGGTAACCGTCGCCGTGGTGTTCGTGATCCTGGTGCTGCTGTTGCGGGCGGTAGTGGCGCCCCTATATCTCGTTGGGACCGTGATCCTTTCGTGCCTGTCGTCGCTGGGTATCGGGGTGATCGTGCTGCAGATGATTGGCGACCAACCCATGGCGGCGAGCACGCCGGGGATGGCCTTCATCGTGCTGGTCGCCGTCGGCGCCGACTACAACATGCTGTTGATCTCGCGGATCCGCGACGAATCCGCGCCGGGAATCCGGTCCGGCGTCATCCGAACCGTGCGCGCCACCGGCAGCGTCATCACCTCCGCCGGAATGATCTTCGCCGCGCCCATGCTGGCCATGCTGTTCAGCAGTATCGGGTCGATGGTGCAGGGCGGCTTCATCATCGGCATCGGACTGCTACTGGACACCTTCCTGGTCCGCACCGTCACCGTGCCGGCACTCGCGGTGCTGGTGGGCAAGTACAACTGGTGGCCGTCGGGCAGAGTCAAGCAACGCCCTGCCGATCCCGCCGATCCCGCACCGCCGGAACTGCAGGACGCGACCGCGTAGCAGACCGTGTCAGGCGTCGAGGCGCTCGCTCACCAGTGCCGCCAGATCTCGGATGGTGGTGATCTCGGTGGCGCGCAACCGCACTCCCGTCGCGGACTCGATGCGGGTGCACAGCTCGAGCGCGCCCAACGAATCGATACCGCATTCCGGCAGCGGACGGTCCGGATCGACATCGCGGCGCACGATGCCGGTGACCTGATCGGCGATCATCCTGCGCAATCGCAGTGGCCATTCCTCGCGGGGCAGCGCATCAAGTTCCGCGCGCAGTTCCCTTGCGCCGGCATGGTTTTGCCCGACCGCGCGCAGCGCCTCAGCGAATGGGGTGCGCTGGGCGAAGGCCGCCAGCCACGGGGAGTCGGCGATCCGGGCGTAGCCGCTGTAGCCGCGGTCATGACGCAACAGGGCGTCGAACGCGTACGTCATGTCAGCCGGATCGATGTCGGGAGCCCACGCGATCGTCGTGGCAGGCAGCCCGCTGGCTCGACGCCACCGGCCGAAGGCGTCCAACCAGCCGTTGGCGGCGGCGGAAGCGCCTTGCCCGGGTGTGCCGACGAGTGCGGCCACCGAGCAGGTGCAACAGAACCAGTCTAGCGGCTGCCCGGCAGTGGCGGTGTGCAGATTCCAGGCACCGTGAACCGTTGGCGCCCAACTGCCTTCCATCTGCTCGGCTGCGATGTCGGACAATGCGCAGTGCTCGGTGACGGCCGCGGCATGCAGCACACCGCGCACCGCGAGACCGGTGGCGGTCGCAGCGGCGACCAATCGCCGAGCGGTGTCCGGATCGGTGACGTCGCCACATTCGACGACGACGTCGGCGCCTGCCGCGCGTATCCGCTCCACCCACTGGGCGGCCGGTTGCTGCGGCGCGGACAGCACGATCCGCCCGGCGCCGCCTGCAGACATGTGCTCGGCCAGCAGCAGGGCTGGGTCCCCCTGCCCGACGGCGACGATGTAGGCGCCGTCGCGTCGGAACACCGGGGCCTGTTCCGGCGCCACTACCACGGGGATCGGGCTGACCGCGCCGACGTCGAGCACCAACTTGCCGGTATGACGCGCATCGCTCATCGCTCGAATGACGTTGGCGGCGTCGAGAAGTGGATGGCGCGTGCATTCCGGCACGGGCAGTGACCCATCGGCGACCAGCCGATACACCGTGGCAAGTAGGTGCCGGATCCGGTCCGGGTGATGGTCGGCCAGCAGAGGAAGGTCGACGGTGGAGAATACGACGTTGCGCCCAAGGGGGAGGGGCCCCAACTGGGCGTCACCGTGTGCATTGCGTTGGCCGATCTCGACGAACCGGCCACCGGATGCCAGCAGTTCCAGGCCGGCGCGCTGGGCCGCGCCGGTGCCCGAGTTGAGCACGACGTCGACGCCGTACCCCTGCGTGTCCCGGCGGATCAGCGCGGCGAACTCCACGCTGCGCGAGTCGTAAACGTGCTCGATGCCCATGCCACGCAAGAGTTCCCGGCGCTCATCGGTGCCCGCGGTGGCGATGACCTCGGCGCCTGCGGCGCGCGCGATGGCGATCGCGGCCTGACCCACCCCGCCGGTCGCGGAGTGAATCAGCACCTTCTCGCCCGCGCGTAGGTGGGCCACCTCGTGCAGGCAGTGGTAGGCGGTGGCGTATGCGGTGCTCACCGCGGCAGCGTGGACGTCAGACAGTCCGGCCGGCAGGTGCACGGCAAGGCGTGCGTCACAGGTGAGGAAGGAGGCCCACGCACCGACGTCGCCGAGACCCCCGACGCGGTCGCCGACGGCGTGCTCGGTGACATCCGGTCCGACCGCGGTCACCACGCCGGCGAAGTCGCGGCCCAACTGCGGCGCTCGCCCGTCGACGGCGGGGCGGCCGAACGAGACCAGGACGTCGGCGAAGTTGACGCTCGATGCTCGGACCGCCACTTCGATCTGGCCGGAGCCCGGAGGAATGCGCTGGCAAGCAACGGCTTCCAGGGAGGCGAGGTGGTCGCCGGGTGTGCGGATCTGCAGACGCACCCCGTCGCGTTCCGGGTCGGCGAAGGCAGTGCGCCGATCGTCGGGGCGCAGCGGCGCTGGGCGCAATCGCGCCGTGTACCACTCGCCGTCGCGCCACGCGGTCTCGTCCTCGTCGGAGCCGAGGAGCAGTTGCCTGGCCAATTGCGCTGCGACCCCGTCGGACTCGTCGACGTCGATGTGGGCCGCTGCCAGCTCGGGGTGCTCATTGCCGATCACCCTGATCAGGCCGCGCAAACCGGCCTGCGCCAGATTGGGTCGCTCGCCGCGCACCGCCTCTGCACCGCGTGTCACCACGTACAGGCGTGGCGCTTCGCCGGGCATCTCGGCCAACCCGCGGGTGATGTGCAGCAGCTGCTGCACGTACTCGTCGCCGCGCAACGTGGCCTGGCCGTCCGGGGCGCCGGTCACGACCACCACACCGGTCAGCTCCATGCCGCTGACGTGTTGCAGGTTCTGTTCGGGCCAGCTGATGCTGATGCACTGTGCACCATGGCCTTCCAACGCCGCGCTGAGTTCGGTGCCCAGCCCGTCGTGACCGGGGACGCCGATGAGCAGCCACGTTCCGGCGTCGGTCCGGGGCACCTCGGGCAGCGGGTTCTGCTGCCACTCGACGGCCAGCAGCCGCTCCGCCAGTACCGTCTCCCTGACGTCGGCGGTGGCGGCGAAGCGCACGCCCTCCGCCACGAGCAGCACCGTGCCGTGCTGATCGAGCACCTCGACATCGGCCTCAGTGCCCGTGATGCGGGTGTGGCAGTAACGCGCATTGCGTGTCGGACCGTGTATGCGCAGGCGCCGGACGCCGGTTGGCTGCGCGGGCACGGAAACCGCGGCGACCGACTGGAAACAGGCGTCCAGCACCACGGGGTGCACCGCGTAGGCATCCTGCTGCGCACGGACTTCGGCGTTGGGTGCCAGCTCGGCCAGCACAGTGCCCGAATCCCCGGTGTGCACCGCGGCCAGAGCGGTGAAAGCCGGCCCGCGCTGAATTCCACTGCGCCTGAGCAACACTCGAATCTCGCTGCCGTCCTGACGATTGGGGTGCGCGGCGAGCAGTGCCGGCACGTCCCGCGCGGCCGGTGGTCCCTCGTCCGAGGGATGCAGGAACGCTGACGCATGGCGCACCATCTCGCCGTGCCGGTGGGTTTCGATCAGGAAGTCGGCGTTCGAGGCCACGGCACCGACGGTGGTGTGTGCGTCGAGCTGCACGGGGTGTTCGAAGCGGATGTCGCGGACCTCGGCGGCGTCGCCGAGCACCGTGTGAGCTGCGGCCAGCGCCATCTCGCAGTAGGCCGCCGCCGGCAGGGGCATGGCATCGACGTGATCGGCAAGCCATGGATGCGCGTCGGTGCCGATGTCGGCTTCCCAGACGTGGCGCGCGGGCTCCTCCTGTAGACGCACGTGCGGCCCCAACAGCGGATGCCCGGTGGTGTGACCGCCACGCGGCGCACCGTCGTCGCCGAACCACAACCGGCGGTGCGCCCAGCTCGGTAGCGGCGCGTCCACCAGGCGGCCGTGCGGATGGAGCACTGAGAAGTCCACCGCCGCGCCCAGCTCGTGCAGTCGACCGACGAATTCGATTAGCCCGTGCGGAAACTCCTGTCCATGGCGCAGCACGGCCGGCGCGGACACTGCGATGTCGAGGCTTGCGGCGGTCCATTCGACGGCATCGGTGAGCACGGGATGCACAGAGAGCTCCGCGAAGACCCGGTAGCCGTCCTCCACGGCGGCCCGTACGGCTGCGGCGAATCGAACCATGCGCCGCGTGTTCGACACCCAGTAGCGGGCGTTGCACACCGGCTCGTCACGCGGGTCGAACGAACTCGTCGAGTAGAAGGGGACGTCCTGCGTCATCGGGGTGAGGTCCGCCAGCGCGTCCGTCAGCTCGCCGACGATCGGGTCGACGTGTGACGAATGGAAGGCAACACCGCCGGCGATCTCGCTGGCCGTCAGGCCACGCTGCGTCCACGTCGTCACCAGATCGCGAATCGCCTGTGCCGCACCCGAGACCACCGTCATGTCGGGCGAGGGCACCTCGGCCACCACGACGTCGTTGCCCCGCAGTGCCAGCTCCGACAGCACCTGCTGTGCAGGGAGTCGAACCGACGCCATCGCCCCCGCATCGGAGATCCGCGACAGCAGTGCCGCGCGGCGGCATACCACCCGCAGACCATCCGCCAGCGATAGCGCGCCCGCCACCACCGCGGCCGCCACCTCGCCGCCGGAGTAGCCGATGACTGCGCCCGGGCGTGCGCCGTGCGCCTGCAGGGCGGCTGCCATGGCGACCTGCATGGTGAACAGCGTGGGCTCGACCCGGTCCAAACCGGTTACCGTCTGGCTCGTCGACAAGGCTTCGGTCACCGAGAAGCCGCACTCCGCAAGGATTATCGGTTCGGCACGGGCGACGGCGTCGGCGAACGCAGGTTCGCTGGCCAACAGCTGCGCGCCCATCCCTGCCCAGTGCGAACCCCGACCGGAGAACACCCACACGGCGCCCCGCTCATCGTCCCCGAGCGCAGCCGCGACCGGGGTGTCGTTGTCTGCGACGTTGCGCAGCGCGGCACCGAGCTCCGCACGGGTGGCGGCGGTGACGGCGGCGCGGACCCGGCGGTGGGAGCGCCGCCGGTTCAACGTGTAGGCCAGATCGGGTAGTGGCACGTCGCCATGGGTGTCCAGCCAGTCCGCCAGCCGGCCGGAGGTGCGGCGGAGCTCGTCGGCCGAGTTGGCCGACACGGTGAACAACAGGGGCGTCGCGGCCGGTGTCGTCGTCGGCGCCCGTACCGGTGCCGCTTCCACGATCGCGTGCACATCTCCCGACTGTCCGAGCGCGGAAACCGCCGCGTGGCCGACGAGCGTCGAGGCTTCCTGCGGCACAACGAGCTTGGTGTCGATTCGGGCCAGTTCGTCCGGCAGGCCGGTGAAGTGCGGGTGCGGCGGAACTACACCGCGCTGCAGTGCCAGGACCGCCTTCATGAGGCCGAGGAGCCCGGCGGCCGACTGGGTGTCGCCGAAGTTGGTCGTCGCAGATGTGAGCGCGCATGGGCCGTCCGTGCCGTAGACCTCAGCCAGGCTGGAGTATTCGAGGACGTCGTCGGCGGGGATGCCGGCGCCACTAGCCTCCACCATCCCGACCGTGCCGGGCTCAACTCCGGCCGCCGCCAACGCCTTTCGGTATACCGATGCCGCGCCGTCCTGATTGGTGGCGGTGCCCCGTACCACGGCGAGGATCCGGTCGCCGTCGGCAAGAGCGTCGGGGAGGCGTTTGAGCAACACCACGGCGGCACCCTCGCCGAACACGGAACCGTCGGCGCCGGCGTCGAAGGCGCGGCAGCGCCCCGTTGGTGAGAGGAGGTGTTGTGCTGACGCTGCCGAAAATTTACGTGGTTCCAACAACACCGACGCGCCGCCGGCCAGCGCGAGGTCGCTCTCGCCGTCGTTGAGGCTCCGGCACGCCAGGTGGACGGTGAGCAGGCCCGAGGAGCCCACGGTGACGGCGGGACCGTGCACCCGCAGCGCGCTGGCGATCCGCCCGGATGCCATGCCGAAACCGTTGCCGGGGAAGCTGTATGGGGCGGCCAGTTGATAGTCGGCGTCGGTCAACGCGACGAACACACCGGTCAGTGAGCCCGCCACCGCCGCGGGTGTGACACCCGCATGCTCGACGGCCTCCCAGGCAACCTCCAGCAACAGTCGATGCTGCGGATCCAGCGCCGCCGCCTCGCGCTCGTCGATGCCGAAGAACTCAGCGTCGAAGCCGGCGACGTCATCGAGGAATGCGCCCCACCTGGACACCGAGCGGCCAGGCGTACCGGGCTCTTGATCGTAGAAGTCGTCGGCTGCCCAGCGATCGGCCGGGATCTCGGTGACCAGGTCAGCGCCGCGCACGAGGGCGTCCCACAGCAGTTCCGGCGAATCGATGCCCGCGGGAAGGCGGCACGCCATGCCGATCACTGCGACTGCGACCATTGCGCTCCCACGACATAACCGGGACTGGGGCTGAGACCCGATAACGATAGACCACGGGCGCCGGCCCAAACTCTTTGGAACGCTTGGCACTGGCGGCGCGCAGTAATGTGACCTACGTGATTGAGGCTTCCATCCCGGACGTCCTGCGCGAGCGCGCCAGTTTGCAGCCCGACGATCCCGCGGTCACGTTCATCGACTACGACCGGAACTGGGACGGTGATGCGGAGACGTTGACGTGGTCGCAGCTGTACCGGCGGACGTCGACCGTCGCGGTCGAGCTCTCCGGGGCAGGCACCGTCGGTGACCGTGCCGTCGTCGTGGCGCCGCAGGGACTCGACTACATGGTCGCCTTCCTCGGCGCACTGCAGGCGGGGCGGATCGCGGTTCCGCTGTCCGTCCCGATGGGAGGCGTGCTCGACGAACGCTTCGATCTAGTGATGCGCGATGCGTCACCCGTCGCCGTGTTGACGACGTCCACGGTCGCCGGAACGGTTTCCGAACGCCTCGGGCAGCAGCCCGATTCCGGTGTGACGGTGATCGAGACCGACCAGCTGAGCCGGGACTCCCGGCGCGGTTACCACGTTGAGGCAGAGGACAGTCCGGGGACGGCATACCTGCAGTACACGTCCGGGTCGACCCGTCAGCCGGCCGGGGTGATGATGTCGCACCGGAACGTCGTGGCCAACACCGACCAACTCATGGCCGGCTACTTCTCCGACCGTGGAAGCCTCCCGCCGCCGGGCACCACGGTGGTGTCGTGGCTGCCCTTCTATCACGACATGGGACTGGTGCTCGGCATCTGCGCACCGATCCTGCTGGGACTGCCGCCCGTGCTCACCAGCCCGGTGGCGTTCCTGCAGCGCCCGGCTCGGTGGATGCAGCTGATGGCCACCCATCGGAAGGTCTATACGGCGGGGCCGAACTTCGCGTTCGAACTGGCCGCGCGCAAGACCACCGACGAGGACATGGCCGGGCTCGATCTGTCCGACGTTCTGGCGATCGTCACCGGTAGTGAACGCGTGCAGCCGGCGACGCTACGCCGTTTCACTCAGCGGTTCGCCCGGTTCAACCTGCGCGAGTCGGTGATCCGGCCGTCCTACGGCCTGGCGGAAGCCACGGTGTACGTGGCCACGCGCGCCCCGGGAGAGCCGCCGAAGATCGTTCACTTCGATGCGGAGAAGCTGTCCGACGGGCACGCGAAGCCAGTCGCCGGTGCGCAAGGAACACAGCACACTCCGAGCACGCCGTTGATCAGTTACGGCACGCCGGAATCACCGTTGGTGCGGATCGTGGACCCGGAGACTGGCGTCGAGTGTCCAGCGGGGACGACGGGCGAGATCTGGGTCTTCGGCGCAAACAACGCGCAAGGCTACTGGGGCGACGCGCAGAAGACGGCGGAAACGTTCGGGGGTGTGCTGGCCGGTGCGCCCGAAGGACCTTGGCTGCGGACCGGTGATCTTGGCTTCATCTCCGATGGCGAGCTGTTCATCGTGGCGCGGATCAAGGACCTGCTGATCGTGTACGGGCGCAACCACTCTCCCGATGACATCGAGGCCACGATCCAGGAGATCAGCGGCGGGCGGGTCGCGGCGATATCGGTCGCGGACGGTCAGACGGAGAAACTCGTCGCCATCGTCGAACACAAGAAGCGGGGTACGTCCGACGACGAGGGGGCGCAGAACGCCACCGTCCGGGGCGAGATCGCGACCGCGGTGTTCAACGGGCACGGCCTCAGCATCGCGGATCTGGTTCTGGTGCCGCCGGGTTCGCTACCGATCACCACCAGCGGCAAGATTCGGCGGGCGTCGTGTGCAGAGTACTACCGGCACGGCCGATTCGACCGCGTGGATTCGTAGTGTGGAGTTCAGTGGCGGTGCTTGCACTTCCGATCGCGCTAGACCCGGTGCGTCTAGGGGTGAACCTACTTCTGGTGTCCAGGCCGCGGCCGGCGCAGAACCTGCTGATGTATTGGATCGGCTGCGTCAGCGCGAGCTTCGTGCTGCTTCTGGTCCCGCTGCTGGCATTGCACTTCACACCGGAGTTCTCGCCGTTCATCCGTGATCTGGCCAACCCGGACACCACCGCGAGTTCCACCGTCCGACGCATCGAGATCGGTGTGGGCGTGCTGGTGCTCGCGATCGCCGCACTGCTGGCGGTGCGCGCCTTGGCGCGACGGCGGGCGAACACCACGACGTCGGAAGCCGTTGAGGGGACACCCGTTTCGCGACTGTTGCAACGTGGCCGTGATGCGCCCGCCGAGGGTGCATCGATCACCCAGCGATTTCTGAGGCGCGCCCACGATGCGTGGGAGAGCGATGCCCTCTGGGTTGCGGTGGTCATCGGCTTCTGGGCAGGCCCGAACCCTTCGCTGGTCTTGTTCTCGCTCACTGCGATTCTGGCCTCGGGCGCGGTGCTCACCATGCAGATCGGCGCCGCCGTCGTCTTCATCGTGGTGAGCCTCGCGGTCGTCGAGATCGTGCTCATCAGCAATCTGGTCGCGCCAGCCGCCACTGCGGTCGCGCTGCGGCGGGTACACGACTGGGTGGCTCGCCGCCGCAGCCATATCCTGGTTGCCATCCTGACCCTGGTGGGGATGGCATTCGTGGCACAGGGCACCGGCATTCTGTGAATCCAGCCGATCCCAGGCGCACGCATCACACCATGGCGGTTCGCGGAACCTTCATCCCCAGCGCCAACGCGCCTGCCAGTTCCCGGCTGGTGTCGTAGTCGAACACGACGTGGCCGGAGATGACGTCGACGTCGCGCTTGAACCGTTGCATCGGATTGTCCAGGTGATGCGCGCTCGCACCGGAGGCCTCCGACAGCGCGGCGATGACGGCCCGCGATTCGTGCACGATGTGCGCGGCAGCCAGCCGGGCGTCGCCGCGCACCGGGCGGGGAACGGGATCACCTGTGGCAAGCCGAGTTTCGATCTCGCCAACGGTGTCGGCGAGCAGGCCGTGCAGGGCGCGCAGCCGCACCCGGGCCTGGCCCAGGTGGGCTTGCGCGATGGGCTTGTCCTTCTGCATGACGCCTTCGTAGGCCAGTACCCGTTGCGCCAGCCGTTCGGCGTACAGCTCGGTGACGCGTTCTGCGCTGCCGAGCGCCGGCATCGCCGCAAGCAGGGCCAGCGCGGGCACCATCGGCCAGCGGTAGGTCGTGCAGTCGTGCAGCGCGGCACCGGGCGCCGTGCCGCCGTAGATCTCGGTCACGCGCACCAGGCGGTAGTCGGGAACGAACGCATCGGTGATCACCACGTCGTTGGAACCGGTGGCCCGCATGCCGTCGGTGTGCCAGACGTCCTCGACGGTGAAATCCGTCCCGGGCAGCAGGGCCAGGGCGGGGTAGATGCCATCGTCGGGTCCGCACAACGCCCCGACGATGATCCAGTTGCCGTCCATCACACCGGTCGCCCACGACCACCGGCCGCTCAGCCGTATGCCGCCGTCGACCGGCAGGCCCCGTCCAGTCGGGGCGAGTGGAGCGGGTGCCAGGAACGGCCGCGTCCCGAACGCCTCCTCCTGGGCGCGCTCGCCGAACAGCGCCAGCATCCAGTTGTGCAAGGCATAGAAGCCGATGGTCCATGCGCTGGAGGTGCAGCCAGCGGCCATGCGCCGCACCGGGTCGAGGATCGCGGGGAAGTCGGCCTGTAGGCCGCCGTAGCGCCGCGGCACGAGTAGATCGGTGAAACCGGACGCTGCCAGGTCGGCGATCGTGGCGTCGGGGACACGCCGAAGGTCCTCGGCCTCGCGTGCGCGCCGCGCCAGTCGGTCGACGAACTCGTCGGTGATCCCGTGCGTCACATCCAGGCCGTGCATGCGCCAGAACGTTACCATACCTTTTAGTATGGAAATTTACTCGCGCGAGCATGAGCTCCAGGAAGCGCTCGGCGCGGGCGGCGTCCCGATCGTCCGGAATGGCGCCGGAGAGATGCAGGAAGCCGATCCCGGCCGCGAAGGTGGCATTGGCGCGCACGTCGGCCTCCTCGCCTTCGAACCCGTAGTCGAGAAAGGCCTGCCGCACGGCCCGCAGGAGGCGGCGATCGGCCGCCCGAACGCTGGTCGCCACGGATTCGTCGGAGCGGGCCCATTCGCGCATTGCACGCTCCAGCGTCCAATGCCGCGGGCTGACCAGCGACGTCATCATCTTCGACAGGCGTTCACGCGGCGGTACTTCGCCCATTTCGTCGATGTGGCGGCGATCCTCGTCGCGCAATTCGCCCCAAGCCTCGATCAGCGCCGCCCGATAGCTGGCCATGCCGTCGAAATGCCAATAGAAGCTTCCCTTGGTGACGCCAAGCCGGTCGCAAAGGCGATCGATCTTCAGCGCCTTTATGCCCTCCGCGGCGAGAATGGCATAACCCGCCTGGACCCAGTCGTCCACCGACAACCTGTTGCCGGAGGCGCCTTGCGTACTCGCCATGAGCGGCAGCCTACGGCCGTCGACTTCGTCACTTCTGACGCCGCCAAACAGTCCCCAGGGTTTCTCGCGGCGCTGGGATCATGTTTTACTGCCTACTTACAAGTAAACACTCTGGTCCGTCCAAGCTTTGGGCGGGCGCGGCCGGCGGATAACGACGTCGGGCCGCTCGGGCGGCCATTTGGCCGTGGATTTGGAAGAGTTACGCGGTAACCGCAAACGGAATGGATCTCGTAGATGTTCGTTGACAGAATTCGCGGCCGCTGGGCGCGCCGCTTGCTCGGTGCGACCATGGCGGCACTGGTGCTGCCCGGGATGGTCGGCCTGGCTGGTGGCACCGGGACCGCGGGGGCGTTCTCACGCCCCGGTCTGCCGGTCGAGTATCTGATGGTGCACTCGCCGTCCATGGGCAGGGACATCAAGATCCAGTTCCAGAGCGGTGGGCCCAACTCTCCCGCGGTGTACCTGCTCGACGGCCTGCGTGCGCAGGACGACTTCAACGGCTGGGACATCAACACCCAGGCGTTCGAGTGGTACCTCGACTCGGGGCTGTCGGTCATCATGCCGGTCGGCGGCCAGTCCAGCTTCTACGCCGACTGGTACTCGCCGGCCACCAACAAGGCCGGCCCGCCCCTGACCTACAAGTGGGAGACGTTCCTGACCTCGGAGCTGCCCGGCTACTTGGCGTCGGAGAAGCAGGTCAAGCCGACGGGCAGCGCTGCGGTCGGACTGTCGATGGCCGGCTCCGCGTCGATGATCCTGTCGGTCTACCACCCGGACCAGTTCATCTACGCCGCCTCGCTGTCGGGCTTCCTGAACCCGTCCGAGGGTTCGTGGCCGTTCCTCATCAACATCTCGATGGGCGATGCCGGTGGATTCAAGGCCAATGACATGTGGGGTCCGACCGAAGATCCCAACAGTGGCTGGAAGCGCAACGACCCGATGGTCCAGATCCCGGCGCTGGTGGCCAACAACACCCGGCTCTGGGTCTACTGCGGCAACGGCCAGCCGAGCGAACTCGGTGGCGGCGACGTGCCGGCCAAGTTCCTCGAGGGCCTGACGATCCGCACCAACCGGACCTTCCAGGACGAGTACATCGCAGCTGGCGGTAAGAACGGCGTGTTCAACTTCCCGGACAGCGGCACGCACAACTGGGCGTACTGGGGTCAGCAGCTGCAGCAGATGAAGCCCGACCTGCAGCGCGTCCTCATCGGCTGAGCGTCAGAACCCGCCAGCGACTCGAACCACGGCGCGGCCGGAGTACGCTCCGGCCCGCACCTGGTCGATGACGGTGATTACGTCCTTGACGTCGACGTCATGGCTGAGGTCGGACAGATGCCGAGGCCGTAGCGGGCCGGCGAGCTGATCCCACAGCCGCTGGCGTGGCCCGATCGGCAGTAGCACGGAGTCGATGCCCAGCAGGGCGACACCGCGCAAGATGAACGGCATCACCGTGGTCGGCAGCGCCACGCCGCCCGTCAGGCCGCTGGCGGCGACGGCGCCGCCGTAGGTGACGGTGCTCAGCACGTCGGCAAGGGTGTTGCCGCCGACGCAGTCGATGGCTCCAGCCCACCTGGCCTTGCCCAGTGGACGCGGCTTGGCGTCGGGGTCGGCGGGCAGCCTGCCGATCACCTCGGCGGCACCGAGAGCCTTCAGCTGGTCGGTCGCGTCGGGTTTTCCGGTCGACGCCACCACCTCGTAACCCGCCGCGGCCAACAGGTCGATGCTGACCGAACCGACCCCGCCGGTGGCGCCGGTGACCAAGATCGGACCGTCGCCCGGCGTGATACCCCTGTCGATCAGGGCTTGCACGCTGAGGGCCGCGGTGAAGCCGGCGGTGCCGATCGCGGCGGCGTCATGCGGGCTGAGGGCCCCCAACTTCACCACCTCGTCGGCAGGCAGTCGCGCGTATTCGGCGTAACCCCCGTGGTGCGCGGTGCCGATGCCGTAGCCGTGCGCCAGCACCAGGTCGCCGACGGCGAAGTCCGGCGACTGCGACTCCACGACCTCACCGGCCAGGTCGATGCCGGGCACGATCGGGTAGTCGCGAACGACGCCACCCCTGGGCGTCACCGCCAGCGCGTCCTTGTAGTTCACGCTGGAGTACTGCACCCGAACGGTGACCTCGCCGGGCGGCAGCTCGTCGGATCCGAGCGTTTCGACTGCCGCCGTGATGCCGTCGCTGTCCTGGCGTGCGACGAGTGCGTGAAAGGTGTCCATGGCTGCCGACGCTAGCGCGTCTGCATGGCCCCCTACTTGAGTTCGGCCGACGACAGGCCCAGCAGCCGGCGTGCGACGACGAGCTGCTGGATCTGCTGCGTGCCCTCGAAGATGTCGAGGATCTTCGAGTCGCGCGCCCACTTCTCCAGAAGTGTTTCCTCGGAATAGCCTGCGGTTCCGGCAAGCTCGACGGTCTTGAGGGTGATGTCGCTGGCCACCCTCGCGGACTTGGCCTTGCCCATCGAGGCTTCCTTGGAGTTCGGGATCTTGTTGTCGGCCTGCCACGCCGACCGCAGCGTCAGCAGGTAGCCCGACTCCCAATCGGCCTCCATGCGCAGGAACTCCGCGGCGGCCGCGCTCTGGGCGTGGGCCGGCTTGTCGTAGGAGATCTCGACGCCCGCCTCGGTGAGGATGGTCCGCAGTTCCTCCAGCGCGGCGCGGCCGATGCCGACGGCCATCGCCGCCACGATGGGCCGGGTGTTGTCGAACGTCTCCATGACGCCGGCAAAACCCTTGTCGGCGTGGATGTCCGGGTCGCCGAGCAGATTGTCCTTCGGGATGCGCGCATTGTCGAAGCGGATCACCGCCGTGTCGGACGCCTTGATGCCGAGCTTGTGCTCGAGCCGCTCGACCGTCACGCCGGGGTGTTCCCGCGGCACGATGAACGACTTGATCGCCGCGCGGCCCTTCGACTTGTCCAGTGTCGCCCACACCACGATGTGGCTGGCGCGCGAACCCGCCGTGACGAAGATCTTCTCGCCGTTGATCACGTACTCGTCGCCGTCGAGCTTCGCGGTCGTCGACACCGCGGCCGAGTCGGAGCCAAAGCTGTTCTCGGTGATGGCCATTGCGGCCCACACCTTGCCGAGACGCTCGAGTTGCTCGTCGGTCGCCACGCCGGAGATCGCCGCGTTGCCGAGGCCCTGGTAGGGGACCGACAGCATGCAGCGCGACGTCGCCCCAGCTGACCTCGACCACGTTGAGCACGGCGGACATGTTGCCGCCGTTGACGTTTCCCTTCGGGCCCTCGCTGTCGCGGAACGCCTCGGCGCCGGCGAACGAGATGGTGTTCGCCTCCGAGATGCCCTCGAACAGGGTGGCCAGGGTATCGAGCTCGACGGGGTAGGCATGCTCGGCGAGGTCGTACTTGCGGGAGATGGGGCGCAGCATCTCGGCGGCGCCCTGATGGCCCTTCTCGACGACGGCCCGCAGCTTCTTGGGCAGTTCCAGATTGATTGCCATGTCAGGTTTTCCGTTCTTCTTAGTCGATGAGACCGCTACAGGACCACGACACCCTCGGCGACGCCGATGGCCCGCAGATCGCGGTACCAGCGTTCGACCGGGTGTTCCTTGGTGAAGCCGTGGCCGCCGAGCAGTTGCACGCCGTCGAGGCCGATCTGCATGCCCTTGTCGGTGCCGATCCGCTTGGCCAGCGCGGCCTCACGGGCGAACGAAAGCCCCTGCTCGGCACGCGCTGCGCCGCGCCAGGTGATCAGCCGAAGGCCGTCGAGTTCGATGGCGATGTTGGCGCACATGAACGCGACCGACTGACGATGGGCGACCGGCTCGCCGAACGCGTGGCGTTCCTTGACGTAGGGCACCACGTAGTCGAGTACCGCGTGCGAGGTGCCGACCGCCAGCGCGGCCCAGCCCAGCCGGGACAAGCGCGATGGCCTCCGAATAGTTCTGGGCCAGTTCGGCGGCGTCGGCGTCTTCGTCGCCCAGCCGGTTGTGCAGCGGCACCGCGACGTTGTCGAGTTCGATGCGGCCGAGCGCCGCGGCGCGGATGCCCATGCTCGGGTCGGCCGTCACGGTGAGACCGACGGAGGCCGACTCGACGATGAACAGCGTTGGCTTGCCGTTCAATTGGGCGGCGATGATGAACAGTTCGGCGTCCGCTGCGGCGGGCACCAGCGACTTGACCCCGGACAGCCGGTAGCCGCTTGGCGTGCGCACTGCGGTGGTCTTCAGCGCGGTGGGGTCGAAGAGCGCGTGCGGCTCGGCAATCACCACGCAGGCCTGCGGAACGTTCTCGCCGGCGAACTCGGACAGGTAGGTGGCCTGCTGCTCGGCGCTACCCCAGTGGGTCAGCGCCGAAGCGACGCCGCCGGGAGCCAGGATCGGCAGCGCCAGCCCCATGTCGCCGTACGCCAGCGCCTCGGCCACGAGGGCGTTGGTCACGGTGCTGCGTTGAGCGGCGATGCCGTCGAAGTCCTCGGGAATGTTGATGGCGGTGATGCCGAGTTCGGCGGCCTTCGCGATCAAGTCCTTCGGATACGCGGCAGCCGCGTCGGCGTCGTGAGCCGCGGGTCGAAGGATTTCGGCGGCGAACTCGTCGACCGTCTCGACGATCATCTTCTGGTCGTCGTCGGGAGTCAGGTCGAAGTAGTCGGCGCCGCTGGGCTTGAGCCGCGTGGCCGGCTTGCCGAGACGCTGGACGCGCTTGAACTGACGGGTCGATGCGCCGGCGGCCGAGAACGCCGTCTTCACGCCGTACCGCAGGCCGCGGTTGAGCGGGTCGCGCAGGTTGTACCGGTCCAGGAATTCCTGGCCGACGATCGGGCGTGATCAGCGCCAAGCCGATGTCGGTCGCCGTCCGCTTGTGCCGCTGCAGGCCAACGGCGCTCTCCGATCCGGACCGGGTGGTGCGCTGCTTCGTGCCGTTCTTGGCCGGCAGGGTGTTGGTCATGTGTGCAGCCTCGCGTCGTTGGGGCAGTGCTCTGACCGTATCTTACTCCGGAGTAAGGTTCGCGGATCCTGTTAAGAAGGTCACATCCCAGAAAGTCGGCTGACCACGTCGTCGTGCAGCGGGCCGTTGGTCGCCACCGCGCTTCCGCCGTGCGGGCCGGGGGAGCCCTCGACGTTGGTGAACGACCCGCCCGCTTCACGCACCAGCACGTCGAGCGGCGCCAGATCCCAGAGCTTCACTTCGGGTTCGACGGCGATGTCGATCGCGCCCTCTGCCACCAGGCAGTAGGACCAGAAGTCGCCGTAGCCGCGCACCCGCCACACGGCGTCGGTGAGATCGAGGAAGCGTGCCCGCCGCTCACCCCACCCGGTGGTGAGGTCGGAGAACGACAGACTGGCCGACTCCAGGTCGCTGACGCGGGACACGGAGATGGCCCGGCTGGTGCCGCGGAACGTGGTGAAGGCGCCCTCGCCCGTGCCGGCCCACCACCTGCGCTGCATCGCGGGTGCACTCACCACGCCGACCACGGGGACGCCGTCCTCCAGCAGGGCGATCAACGTCGCCCACACCGGCACGCCACGCACGAAGTTCTTGGTGCCGTCGATCGGATCGAGGACCCACTGCCTGCCCGCGAAGGTCGCGGTGCCGCCGAACTCCTCGCCGAAAACGGTGTCGTCCGGCCGATGTTCGGCGAGCAGGCCGCGCAGCAGTTCTTCGGTGGACCTGTCGGCATCGGTGACCGGGGTCAGGTCCGGTTTGGTCTCGATCTGAAGGTCCAGGGCGCCGAACCGGTCCAACGTCAAGGCGTCGGCGTGATCGGCCAGCTGCAGGGCGAGAGTGAGGTCATCCGCATGGGTGCTCATGGCAGCAGTCCTACCATGGCGGTGTGTGGGAATTCGCTGTGCTTCTACTGCTGCTCGGTGCGATCGCTTTGGTGGTGGTGCCGCGCATGCGCAAGGGCGGCCCACGCGGGGAGTTGATGCACGGCACGCTGCTGCTCACCGGCGTCAGTCCGCGCCCGGATGCCGAGGGTGAACAGTTCGTCACCATCACCGGCGTCATCAACGGACCCACCGTCAACGAGCACGTCGTCTATCAGCGGATGGCCGTGCCCGTCACCCAGTGGCCGACGATGGGCGCAGCTGATGCCCGTCGTCTACTCGCCGAAGAACCCGGACAAGTGGGCCTTCGCGCCGCCGGAACCACCGCCGACCTATGACGCGCCGCCACCGTATTAGGCGGTGCGATTAGCTCTGATTCGCCAGCACGGTGCGATTCTGCACAGTTCTAGAACGGTCGCCACCGCGGTGGGCGAATGCCTCGCGCACTCGGGTGGAGGCTGTCGATGGAACGACACTCGTGCAGAACTCGCGCACTCCTCGCCGACTTCTGCACGAACGTCGCGGCAAGGCGTTAATCACGACGCTCATGCAGATCTCGGCGCAATCCTCGCGAGTTCTGCACTGAAGCCAGCGCTCAGCCGTGGCCGATCCGCAGCAGGTCCGCCACGCTCGTCAACTTCACCCGCGGGCGGCCCAGCGCCTGCCCGGCCGAGCGCTCGTGGTCGTCGATCAGCTTCCAGTGGTCATCGGTGACCAACTTGGGTTGCCGCGACACCAGCCATTCGACGAGCGCGTCGGCATGCTGAGGCCCGAAGTCGGCCAACGTCCGCCCCGTCGAGCTCGGCGATCAGGGTGTTCACCGTTTCCTGCGAGTCCTTCTTGTTGCTGCCGATCACGCCCGAAGGGCCTCGTTTGATCCACCCGACCACGTACTCGTTGCGTCTGCCCTCGACCTTGCCGTCGGTGTGCGGAATGGTCCCGGCGCGCTCGTCGAACGGCAATCCCGGGGTGGGCACGCCGCGGTATCCGACGGCGCGAACCACCAGCTGGGCGGGCAGCTCCTCGCGTTCGCCGCTGTCCTTGGCGACCACCCTGCCACCGTCGTCGACGAGCTCGTTGCGGCCCAACACGATCGATTCCACCCGGCCGTCGCCCTTGATCTCGATCGGCGACGTGCGGAACCGGAACACGATGCGGCGCGCGGCACCGCGGGGCTCCCGCTCGGCGTAGCCGCGGAGCACCTTGACGTTGAGCTTGACCGTCTTGCCCGCCGCCTCGAGGTCGGCGTCGGAGATGTCGGCGAGATCCGCGGGGTCGACGATCACGTCGACGTCGGCCATCGCCTCCAGATCACCCAGCTCGCGCAATTCCAGCGTCGTGAACGTCGCCTGCAGCGGTCCGCGGCGCCCGATGATGACGACCTCTTCGACACCGCGGGCGTGCAATGAGTCCAGTGCGTGCCCGGCAATGTCGGTGGCTGCCAGCATGTCCGGGTCGCTGACCAGGATGCGTGCCACGTCGAGCGCGACGTTGCCGTTGCCGACCACGATGGCCCGGCCGCTCGACAGATCCGGCGTCATCTCCTCGAAGTGCGGATGCGCGTTGTACCAACCGACGAAGTCGACGGCTGCGACGCTTCCCGTCAAGTCCTCACCGGGAATGTTCAGCGGCCGGTCGGACTGCGCACCGACCGCGTAGATCACCGCGTCGTAGCGTTCGGCGAGTTCGTCGGCCTGCACGTGCTGACCGACGGCGATGTTGCCGAAGAAGCGGAACCGCGGATCGGCGGCGGTCTTCTCGAACTGCGCGCTGATGGTCTTGATCTTCGGGTGGTCGGGCGCGACGCCGGAGCGCACCAGACCCCACGGGGTCGGCAACATCTCCAGCATGTCGACGCGCACGTCGGCGTCGTCGGTCGAGTCGGCGAACTTCAGCAGCGACGCCGCGGCAAAGTAACCCGAAGGTCCGGAGCCGACGATCGCCACGTGGTAAGGGCGCATGCTTCAGCTTTCTGTAAGCCGTCTGTCTCGTACCGGCGCGCGCAAGGGGGCTGTCGCGACGTCGCCGGGGGTGGTTACAAGCCGATGCTAAACCGGTTGAGCCCTTCCAGGGGAGAAGGAGGGAAACGATCGGCGCGACGGTCGGTACTGTGATTTCCCGTGGATCCCGACCGTCAAGCCGACATAGCAGCCCTCGACACCACCCTGACCACGGTGGAGCGTGTGCTCGACGTCGACGGTTTGCGAGGCCGCATCGACACACTCGAGCAAGAGGCCTCCGATCCCAAGCTGTGGGACGACCAGGCGAACGCCCAGAAGGTCACCAGCGAGCTGTCCCACGCGCAGGGTGAGCTCCGCCGCGTCGAGGACCTCCGGCGGCGGCTCGACGACCTGCCGGTGCTCTACGAGATGGCCGCAGAAGAGGAAGGTGCGGGTGCCGAGGCGGCGCTCGCCGAAGCCGACGCCGAGCTGAAGTCGCTGCGCGAGGACCTCGAGGCCATGGAGGTCCGCACGCTGCTGTCGGGGGAGTACGACGAACGCGAGGCCGTCGTCACCATCCGATCCGGTGCAGGCGGCGTCGACGCGGCCGACTGGGCCGAGATGCTCATGCGGATGTACGTCCGGTGGGCCGAGAAACACAATTACGGCGTCGAGGTGTTCGACACCTCATACGCCGAAGAGGCGGGCATCAAGAGTGCGACGTTCGCGGTGCACGCGCCGTTCGCCTACGGCACGCTCTCGGTCGAGCAGGGCACGCACCGGTTGGTGCGGATCAGCCCGTTCGACAACCAAAGCCGACGTCAGACGTCGTTCGCCGACGTCGAGGTGCTGCCGGTAGTGGAAACCACCGACCACATCGAGATTCCCGACGGCGACCTGCGCGTCGACGTGTACCGGTCCAGCGGCCCCGGCGGCCAGTCCGTGAACACCACCGACTCCGCCGTTCGACTCACCCACATCCCGACGGGTATCGTGGTGACCTGCCAGAACGAGAAGTCGCAATTGCAGAACAAGGTTTCGGCAATGCGCGTGCTTCAGGCAAAGTTGTTGGAACGCAAGCGTTTAGAAGAACGTGCCGAGCTGGATGCGCTGAAGGGCGACGGAGGCAGCTCCTGGGGCAACCAGATGCGCTCCTACGTGTTGCAGCCCTATCAGATGGTCAAGGACCTGCGCACTGAATACGAAGTCGGCAATCCGGCTGCGGTACTCGACGGCGACATCGACGGATTCCTGGAAGCGGGAATCCGTTGGCGCAATAGGAAAGATGACGACTAAGACATACGTCGCGTTCGACTGGGCCCATCGCTGGCAAGGGTTCTGGCGGGGCGAGATCGGCGAATGGATCATCACCCGCGGCCTGCGGATCGTGATGCTGGTCCTGGCTGCGGTTCTCGCTGCCCGCTTCATCAACTGGGCCGCGCAGAAGGTCACCCGGCGCATCGACGCCGAGTACCAGGAGAGCGACCAGCTGGTCCGCAGCGAAAGCGCCAAGCACCGCCAGGCGGTGGCGTCGGTGATCTCCTGGGTGTCGATCGCGATCCTGTTCGTGGTCGTCCTCGTCGAGATCACCGACATCGTGGCCATCCCGGTCGGCTCGCTCGTCGCACCTGCCGCCGTGCTGGGTGCGGCGCTCGGTTTCGGCGCGCAGCGCGTGGTCCAGGACCTGCTGTCGGGATTCTTCGTCATCACCGAGAAGCAGTACGGCTTCGGTGACCTGGTCTCGCTGACCGTGGCCGGCATCGCCGCGCCCGCCGAGGGCACCGTCGAGGACGTCACGCTGCGGGTGACGAAGTTGCGCTCCACCGAGGGCGAGGTGTTCACGATCCCCAACGGGCAGATCGTGAAGACCGTCAACCTGTCGAAGGACTGGGCAAGAGCCGTCGTCGACATCCCGGTGCCCACGACTGCCGACCTCAACCGGGTCAACGAGGTGCTGCACCAGGTCGGTGACAAAGCCATGGACGACAAGATGCTCAGCGCTCTGCTGCTCGACGCGCCGCAGCTGATGGGCGTGGAGAGCATCGAGGTCGACACCGTGAACCTGCGGATGGTGGCGCGCACGCTGCCCGGCAAGCAGTTCGAGGTCGGCAGACGCTTGCGCGCGCTCGTAGTCTCCGCGTTGGGCCGGGCCGGCATCGTCACCCCCGCAGACCAGAAACCGATGATCGGGGCCATCGTGCACCCGGCCACCGCGGGCGGTGCCGAAGAGGAAACGCAGGGCGAGGACCACCGATGAGCTGGTTCATGAACCGCACGGACGGCGAGCACCGCCGTTGGCCCGCCTATGTGCCCTTGAGCCGGATCCGGACGTCGACGGTGGTACTCGTCGTCGCCTTCATCGCCACGTGGTGGCTGTACGAGGCCTACAAGCCCACGCCACCGCCCGCCGTCGGTCCCGAGACGGCAGTGGTGCCGCCGGGGTTCGTGCCGGACCCCGACTACACCTGGGTGCCCCGCACCAACGTGCAGCAGCGGACCACCACGAGCACCACCCCGACGACCACGACGACAACGACGACGACCACCACGACCAGTCCGACGGACACCACGACGACACCGACGTCGCCGACGAGCCCCACCTCGCCGACCACGCTGGCGCCGACGACGGTCGTGGATCCCGATGGCCCCGGCCCGCTTCCGGCGACCACCGTCACGCCGACGATCACGACGACGCCGGTCGTCCCGGGCCACTGTCGGCGACGACGATCATCCCGCAGTCCGCCGCCGACGACGCCCGCGCCGCCGACGTAGCGGTCCACTCCGCTGGCACCGCTACACTGGCGAGCCGTGATGATCACCCTCGACCACGTGAGCAAGCAGTACAAATCCTCGGCACGGCCAGCCCTGGACAACGTGTCGCTCAAGATCGACAAGGGTGAGTTCGTCTTCCTCATCGGCCCGTCAGGATCGGGCAAGTCGACGTTCATGCGGCTCCTGCTCGCCGAGGAGACGCCAAGCAGCGGCGACATCCAGGTGTCGAAGTTCCACGTGAACAAGCTGCCCAGCCGCCACGTTCCCAGCCTGCGTCAGGTGCTCGGCTGCGTGTTCCAGGACTTCCGGCTGCTGCAGCAGAAGACGGTGTTCGAGAACATCGCGTTCGCCCTGGAAGTGATCGGCAAGCGTTCCGACGTCATCAACCGCGTGGTGCCCGACGTGCTGGAGATGGTCGGCCTTTCGGGCAAGGCCAACCGCCTGCCGCACGAGTTGTCCGGTGGCGAGCAGCAGCGCGTCGCCATCGCCCGCGCCTTCGTCAACCGCCCGCTGGTGTTGTTGGCCGACGAGCCCACCGGAAACTTGGATCCGGACACCAGCAAGGACATCATGGATCTGCTCGAGCGGATCAACCGCACCGGAACGACGGTGTTGATGGCCACTCACGACCACCACATCGTCGACTCGATGCGCCAACGCGTCATCGAACTCGAGCTCGGTCGCCTGATCCGCGACGAGCAACGCGGTGTCTACGGAATGGACCGCTAAGTGCGCTTCGGCTTTCTGATCAACGAAGTCATCACCGGGCTTCGTCGCAACGTCACGATGACGGTCGCCATGATCTTGACGACCGCCATCTCGATCGGCCTGTTCGGCGGCGGTCTGCTCGTCGTCCGGCTCGCCGAGAGCTCCCGCACCATCTATCTGGACCGGGTGGAGAGCCAGGTCTTCCTCACCAACGACGTCTCTGCCAACGACCCGACCTGCGACGCCGACCCGTGCAAGGCGCTGCGCGCGCAGATCGAGGACCGCGACGACGTGAAGTCGGTGCGCTTCCTCAACCGCAACGACGCCTACGACGACGCGATCAAGAAGTTTCCGCAGTACAAGGACGTCGCGGGCAAGGATGCCTTCCCGGCGTCGTTCATCGTCAAGCTCGACAATCCCGAGCAGCACAAGGAGTTCGACGATTCGTTGGTGGGACAGCCCGGGGTGCTCAACGTGCTGAACCAGAAGGATCTGATCGATCGCTTGTTCGCGGTGCTCGACGGGCTCAGCGCCGCCGCGTTCGCGGTTGCCCTGGTACAGGCTGTCGGCGCAATCCTGTTGATCGCCAACATGGTTCAAGTCGCGGCCTACACCCGAAGAACCGAGGTGGGCATCATGCGACTGGTCGGTGCCAGTCGCTGGTACACCCAGTTGCCGTTCCTGGTGGAGGGGATGCTGGCCGCGTTCATCGGCGTGGTCATCGCGATACTCGGGCTGATCACGGTGCGGGCATTGTTCCTGGAGAAGGCGCTCAACCAGTTCTATCAGGCCAATCTGATCGCCCGAATCGACTACGCGGACATCCTCTACATCGCGCCCATCCTGTTGTTCGTCGGCGTGGCGATGGCCGGTGTCACCGCGTACGTCACGCTGCGGCTGTACGTGCGGCGGTAGCCATGGCGACGAAGAAGCAAGACGCGGCCACCCGGCGGAACAACCAGGTGGTGGCGACCAATCGCAAGGCGCGGCACAACTACGCGATCCTCGAGACGTTCGAGGCCGGCGTCGCGTTGATGGGCACGGAGGTCAAGGCTTTGCGCGACGGGCAGGCGTCGCTGGCCGACGCGTTCGCCACCGTCGACGACGGCGAGATCTGGCTGCGCAATCTGCACATACCGGAGTATCGCGCAGGCAGTTGGACCAACCACGCGCCGCGGCGCAACCGCAAATTGTTGTTGCACCGCAGTCAGATCGACAATTTGATCGGCAAGATCCGGGACGGCAACCTAACGCTGGTGCCGCTGTCGCTGTACTTCACCGAGGGCAAGGTCAAGGTGGAACTGGCCCTGGCCCGAGGCAAGCAGACGCACGACAAGCGTCAAGACCTGGCGAAGCGTGACGCCAACCGGGAGGTCACTCGGGAACTGGGGCGGCGCGCCAAGGGCATGACCTGATCGGCGTCGCCTTCGCGCTGCTGTCGGCGATCGGCTACGGCGTCAGCGACTTCGTCGGCGGTGTCGCATCGCGGCGGGTGGCTGCCCTACGGGTGGTCCTGGTGTCCTACCCGGTGGCCACGGTGCTGCTGACGGTCCTCGCGGTGGTGGTCGGCGGCGATGTGTCGGTACCCGCGGTGGTGTGGGGCAGCCTGTGCGGCATCAGCCAGGCATTCGGGGTGTGGTGGTTCTACGCGGCGCTTGGTTCCGGGCCCATTTCCGTGGTGTCGCCGTTGACCGCGGTGCTGGTCTCGGCGGTGCCGGTCACAGTCGGGCTGGCGCTGGGGGAGCGGCCCTCGCTGGTCGCCGTCGTCGGCATCGTGCTGGCTTTGGTTGCGGTGGTGCTGGTTTCGCGGGGGGTGGCCGACGATGATTCCACACCGCACCGCTTCACCGCCAAGGTCGCCTGGCTCACCGTCGGCTCGGGCTTGGCGTTCGGGCTGAACTTCGTCCTGATTTCGCAGGCGCCCGTCGAGGCACATCTCTGGCCGCTGGTGTTCGCCCGAGTCTCGGCGACCACTCTCGTCGTGCTCATCGCGCTGATCACCCGCAGCCTCTCGGTGCCGACGGGGGTGCCGTTGCGGCTCGCGCTCGCCGCCGGAGTCCTGGACACCATCGCGAACGTCGCGATGCTGCTGGCCCTGCAGGCGTCGCTGCTGTCGTTGGCCGCTGTGTTGATGTCGTTGTATCCGGCGGCGACGGTGGCGCTGGCGATGTTGGTGCTCAAGGAGCGGGTAACCCGGTGGCAGGCCGTCGGCATGGTCTTCGCGCTGTTGGCCGTTGGGATGATCGCGACTGGCTGACGGACCGCTGATTCAGGCGATACCGTCGGCGCGTGAACAGCCCCACACGCCCCGTCACCCAGCTCGACAAGTCGGAGATCCTCGACGGTCTCTTCGCATCATGGGACGCCATCGACCGCCTGGTGACCGATCTGCCCGACGCCCGATGGCAGTCGCCAACACCGCTGCCGGGATGGTGCGTCCACGACGTCGTCGCCCACGTGATCGGAACCGAGTCGATGCTGGCGGGCGTCGCCACTCCGGAAGCCGCCGTCGACCCAACCTCTCTGGACCACGTCCGCAACGCCGTCGGCGAGTTCAACGAATGCTGGGTGCAGCACCTGCGCGGCGAGAGCGGTGCGGACGTGCTGCGGCGTTTCCGCGACGTGACCGGTCAGCGCCGATCGATGCTCACCGACACGAGCGACGAGGACTGGAACGCGGTCACGATGACGCCTGCCGGGCCGGACAGCTATGGCCGCTTCATGCGGATCCGCATCTTCGACTGCTGGATGCACGAGCAGGACATCCGCCAGGCGTTGTCACGCCCGCCGTCGGACGCCGACCTCGACACCCTCACCGCCCGCCTGGTGTTAAACGAGATGGCGGCCACCATGGGCTTCGTCGTCGGCAAGCTCGGCAAGGCCCCCGACGGCGCGCGGGTGGCCCTCGAGCTGACCGGCCCGCTGGCCCGGACGCTGCGGGTGACGGTCGACGGCCGGGCATCCCTGGTCGACGACTTCGGTGGTGCGACGCCGACGACGGTCATCCGGCTCGACGCCCTGCAGTTCACCCGGGTGTGCGGTGGCCGACCGATGGGAACCGACCGCCCGACGACCATCGAATTCGAGGGTGACGCCGAGGTGGGCCAGCGGATCGTCGACAACCTGGCATACGTGACATAAGCGGGACTATTTAATCGCTGGCCCTTGTTCTTCTACACGCTAGAATGGACTGTCCTGCCGAAGTTCGGTGGGGATGCGAGGGGCTGAACGGTTTCGACTTCGCGCATCGAATCAAGGGAAGCGTGCCGGTGCAGGCAAGAGACCACCGTAAGCGTCGTTGCAACCAATTAAGCGCCGATTCCAATCAGCGCGACTACGCCCTCGCTGCCTAAGCGACGGTGTGTCTGTCAGACCGGGAGCGCCCTCGGCCCGGACCCTGGCATCAGCTAGAGGGACAAACCCACGGGTTCGGTCGCGGAACCCATGGGGACACCAAACAGCGACTGGGATCGTCATCTCGGCTTGTTCGCGAGACCGGGAGATCCAAGTAGAGACATAGCGAACTGCGCACGGAGAAGCCTCGAGGGAATGCCGTAGGACCCGGGTTCGATTCCCGGCAGCTCCACAGAGAAGGCCCAGGTCAGGGAGAAATCCCGAGCCTGGGCCTTTCTGCGTCAACGCCGAGTTTGAGAATGCGCGCTTTAGGGCAAGATCAACTCATGCGAAGTCTTCTACGCCGTTCGACCATCGCTGCCGTTGCGGCCGCTCCCATTGTCGCCGTGTCGCTGTTCAGCGCCGGGATCGGTTCGGCCGAGCCACTCAACTGCGTGAACGGGCAATTCTGGGATCCGATCACCAACACCTGCCAGACACCGCGTCCGGCGGAGAACTGTGCGCCCGGTGAGTATTGGAACGCGTTGTCGAATGTCTGCCGACCGCTGGGTCAGCTTTAACGCGCGAGCTGCTCCAGCAGTGGTCGCGTCCGGTAGGCGACGACCTCGTGCATCGCGACCGACATCGTCGTGCGCTCGACCCCGGGCACCGCGAGAACCAGTCCGGCCACGCGATACAGGTCGTCTGCATCGGTCGCCACCACGCCGATCAACAGATCGGCCGCACCTGAGAGCCCGGTGACCTGGGTGACCTGGGTGACGGTCTCCAGCGCGGCGATGACGTCCTCGAGTCGGTGCTGATCGACCACCGCGGTGATGAAGGCCTTCAGCGGATAACCGAGGTCGCGCGGCGACACGCAGCGGTCGATCGGTGCGAGGACCTTCTCCTGATCCCACCGAGCCAGCCGCGCCTGCACGGTGTTCCGCGCCAGGTTCAGCTTGCTCGCCAGTTGCACTCCGGTGGCGCGCGGTGCGTCACACAGCGCCAGGAGCAGTCGGGCGTCGGTGCGGTCCAACCTCGTCATGTCGCTCAGTATCGCACGTCACAGTCAGCCAAATATGGGCAACATGCTCAATGAGATGCCTACATGCTTGCTCACTATGCATGCCGCTGGCACCCTTGAGGGAGCAGTACGCCCATTGATCGCCGAGGTGGTGAGCCCAGATGACGGATCTCGACATCCGCCGGCCGGACCGGTCCTAGCCCTACGAACTCGGCGATCGCTACCGCACCGGATCGGGTCCGGTGGTGCTGACCGGCGTGCAGGCCATCGCCCGCGCACTGGTCGAACAACACGAGCGCGACGCGCGTGCCGGCCTGCGGGTGGCGACGTTCGTCTCGGGGTATCAGGGCAGCCCGCTCGGCGGTGTCGACCGGATGCTGGCCGGAATGCCCGACGTTCTGCAGGCAGCACGACATCACCTTCGTGCCCGGCCTCAACGAGGAACTGGCGGCGACCTCGGTGTGGGGCAGCCAGGCCGACCTACCCGTCGGGCACGCCGACCCACGACGGCGTCGTCGGCGTCTGGTACGGCAAGGGGCCGGGCCTGGACCGGGCGACCGACGCCCTCCGGCACGCCAACATGTACGGCGCCAACCCGCGCGGCGGGATGCTGCTCCTGGTCGGCGACGACCCGGCCTCCAAGTCCTCCACCGTGCCCGCCGTCAGCGAGCGGTCGCTGGCCGCGCTCGGAATCCCGGTGCTGTTCCCGCGCAACGCCCGCGAGATCGTCACGATGGCCATGCACGGTGTGGCGATGTCGCGGGCATCGGGATGTGTGGTGGCGCTCAAGATCGTCGCCGACGTGGCCGACGGCGCCTGGTCGGTCGACGCGCAGCGACGTCGACGTCGACATCGTCGTTCCCGAAGTCCATTGGGAAGGAAGGCCGTTCGTCTACCGGCAGCGGCCGATGGCCGCGCCTGCCGACAGCCTGGACGCCGAGGCCGACCTCTACGGACCCCGTGCCGAGGTCGTGCGCGCCTACGGTGCCGCCAACGGGCTCGACGTCATCGAGCTCGATCCGCCCCACGCGACGCATCGGGATCGCCGCCACGGGAACGACATTCGACTCGGTGCGGCAGGCCCTGGCCGACCTCGGCGCCGACGACTTCGCGCTGCACCACGCCGGTGATCAGGCTGCTGCGCATCGGCATGCCCACGCCGCTGGGGCCCGACACCGTCGACGTCCTTCGCCGACGGGCTCGAGGAGATCCTCGTCGTCGAGGACAAGACCGCGTTCGTCGAGACCCAGGTGCGCGAAATCCTCTACGGCCGAGCCGGTGCGCCGCGGATCATCGGCAAGAAGGACGCCGCGGGTCGGCTGCTGATCCCCGCCGGCGGTGAACTCACCGCCGGGCGCCTGCTGGCGCCGCTGCGCCGCGTGCTCGAGGATCGACTGGAACTCAAGAAGCCGCCGCCACCGGCGCTGTCGCTGGAAGTGCTTCCCGCCAAACGCGCCGCGTACTTCTGCAGCGGCTGCCCGCACAACCGCTCGACCGCGGTGCCCGAAGGATCCCTGGCCGGCGGCGGGATCGGCTGCCACACCATGGTGACGATGTCGGGCCGCACGGACAGCGCCGTCACCGGGCTCACCCAGATGGGCGGGGAGGGCAGCCAGTGGATCGGCCAGGCCCCGTTCACCGACGTGCCCCACCTGTTCCAGAACATCGGCGACGGAACCTTCTTCCACTCCGGCCAACTCGCGGTGCAGGCCTGCGTCGCGGCCGGCGTGAACATCACCTACAAGCTGCTGTACAACGAGGTCGTGGCGATGACCGGCGCCCAGGACGCCGAGGGCGCGCTGACCGTCGCGCAGCTGACGCACAAACTGACCGCCGAAGGCGTCAAGCAGATCATCATCTGCGCCGACGAACCCAAGCGGCACGACAAGCGTGCGCTCGCCAAGGGCACCGTCGTCTGGCACCGCGACCGCCTCGACGAGGCCCAGAAGCGACTGCGCGACGTCAAGGGCGTGACCGTGCTGATCTACGACCAGCACTGCGCGGCCGACGCGCGCAGGCAACGCAAGCGCGGCACGCTGCCCACCCGCACCACCCGGGTGATCATCAACGAGGCGGTCTGCGAAGGCTGCGGCGACTGCGGCGTCAAGTCCAATTGCCTGTCCGTGCAGCCGGTGGACACCGAGTTCGGCCGCAAGACCCGGATCGACCAGACCTCCTGCAACACCGACTACAGCTGCCTTGACGGCGACTGCCCGTCGTTCGTCACCGTCGAGGTGCGGCCCGGGCAAGAAGCCGCGCACGCCGTCGGCGCCCGAGCCTCCGGTGCTGCCCGACCTCGACGTCGAGCCGGTCACCTCCACGCACAACGTCTTCTTCGCCGGCATCGGCGGTACCGGCATCGTCACGGTGAACCAGGTGCTCGCCACCGCGGCGCTGCGCGCAGGCTACGACGTGGAGAGCCTCGACCAGATCGGGCTGAGCCAGAAGGCCGGGCCCGTCGTGTCGCACCTGCGATTCGCCGCAGGCAAGCTCGATCCCGTCCAACCGGCTCACCCCCGGCAGCGCCGACTGCATCGTGGCCTTCGATCTGCTGGCCGCCGCCGACACCAAGAACCTCGGCTACGGCGACCCCGCCAAGACGATCTCCGTCGTGTCGACCAGCAAGACGCCGACCGGTGACATGGTCTACGACAAGACGATCGCCTATCCCGAGACCGCCATACCTGCTCAACCGCCTCGGCCAGGTGTCGCGCACCGTGCACTCCTTCGACGCCCTGGCCGCCGCGCAGAACCTGTTCGGCAACACCGCCGCCGCCAACTTCCTGCTCATCGGGGCTGCCTATCAGACTGGGGCGCTGCGGCTTCCGGCAGACGTCGATCGAAGAGGCCATCGAAATCAACGGCGTCGCCGTCAAGGCCAACATCGCCGCCTTCCGCTGGGGACGCGTCGCCATCGCCGACCCGGCCCGCTTCGACGACGTGGTGTCACCCGCGCGCGACCGGCAGCCGGCACCGCCGCCTGCGCGCGTCCTCGAGGGCGCCACGTTCTCCGGCGCAGGTCGGCGACCTCATCTCACGACGGGCTGCGAACCTCGTTCAGTTCCAGAGCGAGAAGGTCGCGCGCCGATACGTGACGCTGCTGCAGTCGATCTGGACCGCTGAG
This sequence comes from uncultured Actinomycetota bacterium, assembly GCA_963849055.1. Classification (GTDB taxonomy): domain Bacteria; phylum Actinomycetota; class Actinomycetes; order Mycobacteriales; family Mycobacteriaceae; genus Mycobacterium. The sequence continues at coordinate 496,950 of CAWKFI010000002.1, read as the reverse complement.
CGCGCAGTAGGCGATCGCACCGAGTTCAGCGAGGCCGTCGCGAAGGGGCTCTACAAGTTCACCGCGTACAAGGACGAGTACGAGGTGGCGCGGCTGCTGACCGACCCGCAGTTCCTCTCGTACGTGAAATCCGAGGTCCCGGCCGGCGAGAACCTGACCTACAAGCTGCACCCGCCCGTGCTGCGGGCGATGGGGCGGAGGAAGAAGATCGGCCTCGGCCCGCGAAGCCACGTCGCGCTGCGCATTCTCGCCAAGGGAAAGCGGCTGCGCGGCACCAAGTTCGACCCGTTCGGCTACGCGCACGTCCGGAGGGTCGAGCGCAGCCTGCTCGCCGAGTACGTCGATGTCGTCACGCGGCTCGCGGGCGAGCTGGACCAGACGAACTACGACCGGGCGGTGGAAGTGGCAGGCCTGGCGGACATGGTGCGGGGCTATGAGGACGTCAAACTGGCCAGCGTCGAGGCCTACCACGCCCGGCTGAGCGAGCTCGGAATCACGGCGTCCGGCTAAAGCCCAGCTTCATCTCCGGTTGGCCGTCGGGGCTGCGCGCGCCATGCCGCGAAGGATCCACGGTGTTCGCCTGGCCATCACCTCGATGACCCGGTCCGACCTGCGCATCGCGGTGCGAGGGCCGGGCGTGGGCATGGATCCGAGCGCCGCTTCGGCCGATCCCGATGCCGCGCCGTGGCGATCGACCGCCAGGAGATGCCAGGTCCCGGGCACGCCACGCAGTTCGACGCTCCCGCGATCGTCGAAACCCGTGCCCGAGCCGACGACCAGGTCACGGACCGTTCGGGAGACGATGATTTCGCCCGCGCCGGCCTGACCGAGGATTCGCGCCGCGATGTGGACGGCGATCCCGCCGATGTCGGCATCCAGCAGTTCGCACTCCCCGGTGTGGATGCCTACACGGATCTCGATGCCCAGCGCCTCGGCGTCAGCACACAACGCCTCGGCGCAGCAGATGGCCTGCGTCGGGCCGTCGAACGTGATGAGGTGCCCGTCGCCGGTGCTCTTCACCACCGTGCCTCCGGAGCGTTCCGTGAGTTCGTGGGTGACGTCACCAAAGCGCTGGAGCATCGCGCGCCACCGCTCGTCGCCCGTCGCGGCGGCACGCTCCGTCGACTTGACGATGTCGGTGAACAACACGGTGCGCAGGGCCCGATGTGCCTGCGCCGGCGCCGCATGGCCGCCGGTGAGGAACTCCTCGACCCCGGTCAGAATCCTGTCCGGATCGGTGAACTGAGGTGCGTGGTCGGTGCCTTCGACCAGGAGCAACCGCGCGCCGGGGATGTGGTCGGCGAGGTACCGGCCCGACTGCACCGGCGCTGCAGGGTCATCGCGGGCATGGATGACGAGGGTTGGCGCGGTGATCGTCGGCAGGATCGGCCGGACGTCGATCTGGAACATCGCTTCGAGCGTCGCCCGGGCCATCCCCGGGCTCGCGCTCATGCGCTCCAACGTTCCCAGCTGGCGCATCGACCGGACCGACGGCATTACACACTTGAGTGCCGCGCCGCTGCCCCACGCCGAACGGACGGCGCGGCCGAGTTCCTGCATGCGGGCAATTTGCTCCGTCGACGGCGTGTAGTCCTCACCCAGCTCGGGTAGGACGCGCGCCCGCACCTCGTCCGCATCGCGATCGATGTCGTCCCACCAAACGGGCAACACCGAGAACGTGCTGGCGAGGACCAACGCCCGCGTTCGCTCTGGGCGACTTGCCGCGAAGACGATGGCGGCCGGGCCACCCTCGCTCAGAGCGAAGATGGCGGCCCTTCTGAAGCCGACGGCGTCCATGACGGCCTCGATCTCCGCTGCTCGATCGTCGAGCGACCGAACTCGCGGGACCGGATCCGACAGGCCGACCCCGGCCTTGTCGAATACGACGACGCGACAAAACGTCGCGAGTTGATCGAAGAACGCCTTGAATTCGGGCTGGGTCCAGAACAGTTCCACGTGGGTGGCGAATGGGCCGGCGATGACCAGGTCCATGGGGCCCTCGCCGAATACCTGATACGCGAGGCTGAGTTCGCCGCAAGGTGCGTACGCGGTTTCCGCCACGCCCTGAGGGTACTGATGCGGCGCAGGTAGCCGGCCGTAATGAGCACGCCCGACGGTTTTGGGTGCCGGTATCGGTCTGGTTGCCAAAGCATCCCGATTGGGGAATTTGCGAGTTTTTCGATTATGCAGGCAGTCACCGTTGTGGATAGATTGTGCCGTCCGCGGTGAAGACGTCGCCGTGGCCAAGGGACGGAGTGAGTCTTTGCGTGGCTCTTCCGCAGCCCCCCGTCGCTCGGTCGGGATGTGATGCACCGTTGCCATCACAGAAGTAGCTGAATACGCACACCTCAGTGACGCGGACGTCGAAGCGATCGCGTCTTCGCTGGACCAGATCCGTAGCGACATCGAGGCGTCGCTTGGTACCAAGGATCGTGCCTACATCAAGCGCACCATCCGCTTTCAACGTTGCCTCGAGGCCGCTGCCAGACTGACCATCTTCGGCAGCAAGGGCAAGGCCGGATGGACGGCTGGCACCGTTGGCTTGTTCGTGGCGAAGTGCATCGAAAACATGGAGCTCGGGCACAACATCACCCACGGACAGTGGGATTGGATGAACGACCCTGAGATCCACTCCAACACGTGGGAGTGGGACATGGTTGGCCCGTCTTCGCAGTGGCGCTACGCCCACAACTACCGCCACCACGTGTTCTCCAACGTCATCGGCATGGACGACGACCTCGGCTTCGGCGTCATCCGCGTCAGCCGCGACCAGGAGTGGAAGCCGGGCTACCTGTGGGCGCCGTTGAGGGCGGTCGGGCTGTCCATCGTGTTCGAATGGGGCATCGCGCTGCACAACCTGGCCGCCGAGCAGCGGGACCAGGCCAGCGAGGAGGCCAAGGCCGAGCTCAGCCGGGCCATGTTCCGGAAAATGGGCCGCCAGGCCGCCAAGGACTACCTCTTCTATCCAGCGCTCAGCGGACGCCGCTTTCTGCGGACATTCTTGGCGAATCTCGTCGCCGCCGGCTTCCGCAACGGGTGGGCCTACATCGTGATCGTCTGCGGGCACTTCGTGGACGGCGCCGAGAAATTCACTCCCGCAACCGTCGAAAACGAGACGAAGGGGGAGTGGTACTTGCGGCAGATGCTCGGTACCGCAAACTTCAACGCAGGCCCAGCGATGAGGCTCATGAGTGGAAACCTCTGCTACCAGATCGAGCATCACCTCTTCCCCGACCTGCCGAGCAACAGGCATCCCGAGATTGCTGCGCGAGTTCGGGCAGTCCTGGCTGAATACGACCTGCCCTATACGACGGGTCCGTTGATTCGGCAGTTCTGGCACACCGTGCGGACGATCTGCACGCTGTCGTTGCCGGATCGCTTCCTGACGGCGACGTGTCACGATGCGCGGGAGACGGCCTCCGAGGAGAAGTTCAGGTGCGCGGAGAAGCATCCCCGGGTATTCGGCGCGCACAAGGTCGGAACGCGAAGGCGCGGACTGGAAACCTCGATTGCCGACCACGCCGAGCGGCGTGTGAAGCGCAGCCGGCTTCGGCGTGCGTCGCTGCGGGCAGCCGCGATGGCCGCGCTTCGTTTCTCCTGATCTGACCCGGCGCGAGCTTGCTTTTGCGGCACCGCAATGACGCCGCGGTTTGCTACGGCGAGGCCTAGTCTCAGGCATGGGACGCATCTGGCAATGGGCGTGGGATCGACACGCAACGAGGTATTCGTGGGCGATCTTCGCGATCAGCTACCTCGCAATCCTGCCGATGTGGCTCTTTTCTTCGTTCGTCGTCGTCGTTTTTGAGGAGTCCGATCGCTACGTCGCGGCGGCCGCCGTCACCGTTGTCGCCGTGCTGGTGCTGGCGTACGTGGTGGTTCTTCCGGGTCTGGGCGGGATCCGCGATGTGGAGCGGTGCGCGGCAGGCCAGGAGGTCGATCGGGGGAGGGCGCTGGACGCCACCTACGCATGGGCTCGGGCGGCGGTTGTCCGAGTGGTGGCGGGCGGCGCTGTCTGGGCCGCCCTGCTCTTTGCCGTCGTCGGTGAGATCGCCGGAGCGGGAGCGCCGCGGCTGGCCCAATACGGGGTACTCGGCGCCGTCCTCGGAGCTGCCACAGGGCTGATTACCATGCACGGCTTCGGGGAAGCAGCGTTGCGGCCACCTAGGGTCGCGCTCGCCGGGGATACCGGGATCGGTGATTCCCTGCCCCGCTCGCGCCCGACTTTCGCCGCATGGTCCAAGATGTCCATACTCGCCGCCGCGTTCAGTTTCGCCGTCGCGGGCGCACTGTTGGCGAGCGTGTTCGACCGGGCGAGTGAGGTGCCGGTGCTGGCCGTCCTGATCGGGGGTACGTTGACGGTTGGCTTCGCGGTGCCGATCAGCGTTGGCGCGGTGGTCTCACCGTCGCTGCGACCCATTCGCGATCTCGCCGAAGGTACCAAACGTGTTGCGGCGGGCGACTATAGCCAACGGCTGCCGGTGGTGCAGGACGATGACCTCGGTGCGCTGACGGCGTCGTTCAATCCGCGACTTCACGCCCTTCGCCGAGGCCAATACCGCCGAGGACGCCGTCGCGCGGCTCAACTCCCTGTTTGGGATCGTGGTGCCTGCCGTCGTCGACGCCGGAGGGCATGTCAACAAGTTCCTCGGCGACGGCGCGCTCGCGGTCTTCGGCGCGCCGGACGACCTCGCCGACCATGCCAACGCCGCGGTGACTGCCGCTGTTCTGATTCACCGCCTGGTAGCCGAACGGTTCGGTGGCGAACTGCGGATCGGCACCGGCATCAACACCGGCAAGGTGATCGCCGGGACGATCGGTGGGGGAAGCAAGCTGGAGTTCACCTTGATCGGCGACACCGTCAACGTCGCTGCCCGCGTCGAGCAACTGACCAAGACCACCGGCGACGCGATCCTTCTCACCCAGCAGACTGTCGACGCCCTGGGTTCTCGACCGCCCGGACTGACCGACCGGGGACTGCACGCGCTGAAGTGCAAGTCAGCCGAAACGCAAGTCTTCGGCCTCGATCCCGCGCTCTAGGTCCCCCGCAGAATGGAGACCAGCTGTTCGCGGCTGTTGGCCCCGACCCGTTGGGAAGCGCGGAAGAGGTGCCCTTCGACCGAGCGCGTCGACATCGTGAGTCGGTCGGCGATGTCCTTGTTCGACAACCCTTGTGCGGCAAGGGAGATGATCTCGCGCTGACGGGCCGTGAACGGTTGCGACGTCGTCGCGGCCCGTAACGCGGGAGTCTGCGCCCCTTGGCATTCGGCGGCGAGACGTTGGGCCGTGGCAGAGGCGCTCATCGCGGCACCCCGTAACCCGGCGTTCTGGTAGGCGACGACGGCGTGGGCAGCGGCGTCGGCGGCGGCAAGGCGATCGCCGAACGCCTCGTACTGGCGCGACGCGGAGACCAGCCCGTCACCGCTTCCCGCCGCGAGGGCTGCGGCATGAGCGGCGGCAGCGGCCGCGCGCGGGCCCTGGGCTTCGACGGCGAGTTCGGCCAATCGGGCGGCGGTGGTGTGGTCGCCGAACTGTGTCGCCGTCTGCAGAAGCAGGACCTCCCACGCCGGCCGGCCGAGTCGACGTTCCTGCATCGCCGCGGTGAGCGTGATGGAGATCGACTGCGAGATAACGCCTTCGGCGGCTAACACCCAAGCCTCTGCGATGGACTTCTCCGCATCCACCATGCATGCATCGGGCTCGTTGGCCCACCACTCAATGGCATCGAATTCCCGGCGTGCGTCCGTGGCTCGTCCGACCATCGCGGTCACAGTCGCGGCCCACGCCCGCGCGAACGTCTTCATCATGCGGCCGCTGTCGCCCGTGCCCAAATATGCAATGGCTTCCCACAATGACCGACGCGCGTCATCCAGTGCGCCCCGGCTCATCGCAGACATGCCGACGAGCACGCTGTGCCACGACTCCTCGAACGGAACGTCGCGCGTGTCCCGCCAGATCCGGGCGATCACGGCGTCCGATAGTGTCAGCGCACCCGCGAGTCGGTAGCCGTAACTCTGAAGGAATGCCAGCGGGTGCCGCAGGTGTGACGCCTCCGCAGATCTGTCGGCCACTGCGTAGCCGTCGTTCGCCGCGGCCTCGAGTTCGTCGATGCGACCGAGATCGCCAAGCCCGGCGACCAACACCCATGCCAGGAGCACGTGCTCGAGGTCGGTGGCGGGTGTGCCCGCGAGGATGGTTCTGGCGCGAACGACTGCGCCTCCGGCCTTGCCGCGCACAACGTCGATCAACGCTCGCAAGGCCGCGGCGAGGGCTTGCGAAGCCTCGTCGGCGGCGACCACTTCTTCGTCGAGTTCCCGCTCCGCGCTTGCAGTTTGACCGAGAACCACCGCGAAGTTCAAAGCGCGAAGAATCGCAATCTGAACCCGCATGGGGCCGGACGTCTCTTCGGCGAGTTCGGCGAGGATGGTCTCAGCTGCGACGCCGCGCTCCTGCCAGGTGACTGTCATCGCGTGAGCGAACTTGGCTCCGACGCCGCCGCCTGCGGCAACGGCGCGCTCGGCGAGGGTTTCGGCCAGCCGCTGGTCCAGCAATTGCATCGCGGCCGACGCGGCGGTCAGGAGAAGCGCTGGGTCAGCCGTGAGATCGGATTCGATGGTGAGGACCGCGCGTCGCACCAGGTCTCGGGCATCCGTCGAGTCCTTCTTGGCGAGTTCTCCTGCGATGCGCCCGCGCAGGCCCCGCATCCGCAGGGAGTTGGTGCGGCGGATCTCACCCAGCATCGGGTGGGCAAGCCGCACGGATGCGGGTCGTGTGCTGGTGTCGACGCTTATGAGGCCCAGTGCTTCGGCCTCGGTGAGCGCGTCGGAATTGGCGATCGCGGCCAACACGTCGGTGTCCAGGGGTTCGGCCACGGCGAGAGCGTCGAGGACGTCCGCGACGACCGCGGGCACCTGGGTCAGCCGCGCCTCGAGCAGCTCTGCGAGTGTTGGTGAGAGCTTGGGGTGCCCGTCCCACACCCACACGTTCGAGCGCTGTGTCATCCGGCCGGCGGTTACCTCGTTCTCGAGGAGGTGGCGTAGATACAACGCATTGCCTTGGGTGTACTGCCAAAGCCGTTGTGCGCTGGCAGAGTCCACAGGACCACCGAGGACGTGCTCCACCAGGTATATCGTCTCGTCCGTCGAAAGTGGTTGCAGTTCAAGGCGTTCAAGATGCTGGTCTTTCCATATCGCGGTGATGGCGTCGGGCGGAGATTCTCCCGAGCGAATCGTCATGATCACGGTTGCGAGTCGGCGGGTGACGAGTTGGTGAACCGTGAAGGCCGACAGGTCATCCAGTAGATGCGCATCGTCGACACCGACGACCACGTCCCCAGCAGGTGCGTCGCCGATGAGGCTGTCGATCACCTCGCGCACCCGGCGCAATGGATCTGGCCCGAAGTCCCTGGCGATGTCGGCGAACGCACCCAAGGGGACGCCGCGCGCCGAGGCCGTACCGACGATCCAATGCCGGCGCGTATGACGGCGGCCATAGTCGGCGACGGCTTCACGTGCGACCCGCGTCTTGCCGACACCGGCGGAGCCGGACAGCACGATTCCGCGAGCGCGGTCGGGGACGACCCGCGTGGCGTCGGCGATCACCTGAAGCTCCTCGGATCGCCCGACCAGGGGCCACTGGCGGATCACCGGCAGATTCTAACCGGCGCGAGCGTCCCGCCTCGGGAATCGAGTTAGGTCGGCGGCTCGTCCGACGCGGCGGCCAGCTTGGCCTCGGCCACTCGCATGAACGTCGCGAGAGCGGTCGGATCCACCCCGACGCGCTCGGCGATCGTTTCGTCGCCAATCCCCGCGTCGCGCAACCGCAGAGCGGTCGCGTACGGCAACGGCAACCGCTGCAGGAATTCGGCCCGGCGCGCGTGGGTGCCCATGGATTCGACGATGGCTGCTCCGGCAACCGCGGGCTGGGGTAGTGGACTACTCCAATCCCGCCCTTCCTGGGGCGCTGGCTGGCCTCGTCGAACTGGGGTAGTGGACTACCCCAGCCGGTCCATCGCTGCCCACTTAGGTTCCTGGCAACCGCACAGCAAACCCACAGCGGGTATCTCCGGCGAGAGGATCGTTCCCCATGGCCAAGCACGCGCGCCAGTCGTCCCCAGCTCACCATCGGTTTCTTGCCTCGGCAGTGACGGCCGGCGCGTTGGCCGCGTCCGGTGCCGCGTTGGTGGCCGGGCAACCCGGCTCGGAGGTTCAGCCCCGGGTGGTCAGCATGCCCGTCGCCTTGGTCGATCATTCGGTGCCGGCAGTCAGTGATCGGGTCGTCGGCTCTTGCGCCTCGACGGACATCCTCTGTGCCTTGGCCGGTGGGCGCAGTGGAGCGGACGGCCCGTTCGGCCCGTCGGCGATTCGCCTCCCCGTGCCCGCGCTGCCGGTCAACAGGCTCGACGCGGCACTGTTCGACACCGTTGACGTGCTGATCGTCCGACTGGTGGGAGCACCCGGCCAGATCCTGGCCAACCCGTTCAACGTGATCGGGCGCGGCGGTTGGCTCATCGGTGACGCCGTGAGTCCGGGCGCGAACGGTGGCCTCCTCATCGGCAACGGCGCCAGCGGCCGAACGCCGGGCCAGAACGGTGGGTACGGCGGCCTCTTGATCGGCGCCGGCGGAAACGGCGCGAACGGTGGCATCGGCCAGGACGGCGGAAACGGCGGCGCCGGCGGTTTGTTCCTCGGCAACGGCGGACACGGCGGCGACGGCGGGGACGCGAACCCCTTGACTGGTGTCGCGGGCAACGGCGGCAATGGCGGCAGCGCAACGCGCGGCGACGGCGGGGACGGCGGGGACGGCGGCGACGCCGGCTCGATTCACATCGTCAACGGCGAGCGGGTCGACAACTCACTCGCGGTGGCCGCGACCGGCGGCAACGGCGGCAATGGCGGCAACTCATTCGATGGCAACGGCGGGTCCGGCGGGAACGGCGGCGAGGCCGCCACCACGGTCGGTGACGCCACCGCGGGTGGCGGCGGCGCCGGGGGCAACGGCGGCAACAACGGAACTGGCGGCGACGGCGGCGACGCCGGCGAAGGCGCGACCACCACCGCCACCAACGCCACCGCCGTCGGTGGTAGCGGCGGTAACGGCGGCAACGGCGGGTGGGCCTTCGGCGACGGCGGCGACGGCGGCGACGGCACCTCCAGCGTCGCTAGCTTGGCCGGTAACGCGATTGGCGGCAACGGCGGCGACGGCGGCAATAGCGGCGGCATTGCTAGCGAAGGCGGCGACGGCGGCGACGCCAATGCTGCCGGCGGCGATTTCGCGTCGGGGGTCTTCGCGGACGGCAACGCCACAGGCGGAGACGGTGGCGACGGCGGCAGAGGCGGCGCCGGCAGCCTGCACAGCGGCGGCGATGGCGGTGACGGTGGCCGGGCAGGCGCCGGCGGTTTCGGCGGCGGCTTCACCAACACCGTGGCCACCGGGGGCAAGGGCGGCGACGGCGGTGACGGCCCCGCAGCCAGCAACGGCAACGGCGGCGACGGCGGCAACGGCGGCGAGGCGAAGAACCCTCGCGCAGACGGTTCGTCGTACGGCGGTGACGGTGGCGACGGCGGTGACGGCGGACCTCTCGGAGACGACGGTGGCGACGGCGGCAACGGCGGCAATGCCCAGAGCCCCGTCAGCGGCAACGGCACTGGCGGCAACGGTGGCGACGGCGGGAGCGCAGCGCCGGGCCAGGGGGGTACCGCCGGTTCCGGCGGCACGGGCGGAACCGGCACCGGCGCCAACGGCGCTGACGGTGCCGACGGATAACTCGACAACAGGTCTTGGAGGACGTAATGGGCAAGCACGTGAAGCAGTCGCGGGGCCGGAAGCGGATTCTTGCGTCGGCGGCGACTGTCGGTGCACTCGCCGCGGCGGGCGCCGGGACTGCGCTGATGGGTGGTCCGCCCAGCCCCGCGGTTCAGGCAAGGGTGGTCTCCACATCCGTTGTGTTGGTTGATCATTCGGTGCCGATGCCGAATGAACTGCTCGCTGCCTCTTGCGCCGCGACCGACATGGTCTGCGCCTTGGGCTCCGGGCGGGGTGCCGCCGATGGCGTGTCCGTGCCGTCGCTGCTCGTCCCGTCGGCGATCGGTCGGGCAGGACCAGTGGCAGTCGTTGGTCCCATCGACCCGATCCTGGCTCGCCTCTTGGGTGCGCCGGCCCAGATCCTGGCCAATCCGCTCAACGTGGTCGGGCCGGGCGGTTGGCTGATCGGCAATGCGATCACGCCGGGCGCCAATGGTGGCCTGCTCATCGGCAACGGTGCCGCCGGCCGCACACCAGGCCAGAACGGCGGGCATGGCGGTCTGCTCGTCGGCAACGGCGCCGACGGCGCCAACGGCGGGCTCAGCCAGAACGGCGGCAGCGGCGGGGCCGGCGGCCTGCTCTACGGCAAGGGCGGCAACGGCGGCAGAGGAGGCGCCGCGGACCCTTTGACCGGTATCGCCGGAAACGGCGGCAACGGCGGCGCCAGCCCGTGGTACGGAAACGGCGGGAATGGCGGCAACGGCGGCGACGCAGGCACGGTGACCAGCATCTTCGGGGAGTTCTCCGGCAATCCCCTCATCGTGCCCGCGACCGGAGGCAACGGCGGTGTCGGCGGCTCCAGCGTGAATGGCAACGGCGGGGCGGGTGGAAATGGCGGCAGCGCTGCGACCTTCAACGGTGCTGCCACCGCCGGTAGCGGCGGTGATGGCGGCGACAGCCTCGGGGGCAACGGCGGCAAGGGCGGCGACGGTGGACTTGTCGCATTCACTACGGCCGCTGCCACCGCGACCGGCGGCGACGGTGGCGACGGTGGCGACGGTGGCGGCGCGGGCGGCGATGGCGGCGACGGTGGCGACGGCAGCGCCGGCGTCGTCAGCATCGCCGGTGACGCGACCGGAGGAAATGGCGGTGACGGCGGCAACGGGGGCAACGGAAGCTCAATGACCGGCAGCGGCGGTGACGGCGGCCGCGGGGGCGACGCCTCTGCTCAGGACAACGAATTGTCGACGGGGATCGTGGCTGCCGGTGACGCCGTCGGCGGCAGTGGCGGTGACGGGGGCACCGGTGGTGACTTCAGTGGCGACGGCGGCAACGGCGGCGACGGCGGCGGTTGGGCAGTTGGCGGTGCCGCGCTCCCCGGCGACCCCGATTCCATTGCCGTCGGTGGCGACGGCGGCAACGGCGGCAACGCGGGCAGCACCGGCAGCGGCGACGGCGGCGACGGCGGCACCGGCGGCACCGCACAAAACCATCTTGGCGAGGCGTCGGGCGGCACCGGCGGCGACGGCGGCAACGGCGGCAACAGTGGCACCGCCGGATTCGGTGGCACTGGTGGCGATGGCGGCAACGCCCAGACCACAGCCCAGACCACGCAGAAAACGGCGCAAGGTGGAAACGGCGGCACTGGCGGGCATGGCGCAACAGGTGGTGCCGGTGGTGAGGGCGGCACTGGCACCGGCACCAGCAGCACCAACGGCACCGACGGCGCCGACGGGTAACCACTACAGGTGCTAGGGCGATCGGACCCGACGTCGCCCGGCTGGTAGCGCTCCCTCAGAGTGCGCGTAGGCCGATCAGGGTCCTTCTTATCAGTTCACGTCGTTCGTCGATTGTCGTCGAGCCACCGGAGATGGCGTGCACCCGCAAATAGCCCTGTGTCACCAGGTCGCCGACGAGGAACCGCGTCGCACCGAGCGGCAAGGACAGTTGAGCGGCGATCTCGGCGACCGAGGGGCTGTGCACGCAACACGTCAGGATCTGGCCTCGCACATCATTTCTCGGCCAGCGCGGCGGATTCGCTCTGGTGTTGAGCGCTTCGACCGGAGCCTCGAGTGGCAGTTCGACACCGGGGTCGGTGCGGCCCGCCGTCAGCACGTATGGCCGGACCAGGCTCGGCTCGTCAGGATGCGCGTCGATGTGCTTCTCCCGGAGATGTGGCGAGCCATGTGCCACCTCGTGGTTCTGCAAGAACCGCAAGGTCTGGTCGGCGTGCACCGATGCGCGCAGCTCGCTGGAGACGACCTTGAGTACGGTGCGGTCGGTGTCGATGACGAATGTGGTCCGTCTGACCGGCAGCAGCCGGGCCAGCAGGCCACGGCGCCGAGTGTGCCGCCCACGCCGGGCCTCACGTGCCACGACGGATTTACGCAGCTTGGCGAACCTGCCGCGGCGCACCCCGAACATCTCGGACACCACGCCGTCCGCGTCGGAGAGCAGCGGATAGTCGAATGAGCGCTGCTCGGCGAAGTGCGTTTGCTTGTCGACGGTGTCGGTGCTGATGCCTACCCGCTGGGCGCCCACCGCGGCGAATTCGCTGCTCAGATCCCGAAAATGACAGGCCTGGGCTGTACAGATCGGTGAGGACGCTATCGGGAAGAAGAACAGCACCACCGGCCCGTCGGAAAGGAGCGCGGACAGTGTCCGCGGCCGACCGGTGTGATCGAGCAGGGTGAAGTCAGGCGCCTTGTCGCCCGCGAGCATCGGCAAAGACTAACGCGGGAAGCGCTGCGCGACGCACGACTCGGATAATTCACGTCCCGTGGTTTCTCTGCTGCCTTCAAGAGCAATTGACAGGTAACAGTTTGATGGACTAAACGTATTACACGCGCGACGCTTCGTGTTACGCGCACGGCTTGCCTGTGGGCGGCTAAAGGCCTGATCGGGGGCAAGGCGATGGCGATCGTTGATCGGTTGGCGGAGGTGTCGCCGGAGCGATCGAAGATTGCCCACGTCATCCGCGTCCTCGCAGTGCCCATCGTGCTCGGCTGGCTGGCGCTGACCGTCGTCACCAATGTCTTCGTACCGACGCTGGAGAAGGTCGGCGAGGCCCACACCGTCTCGATGAACGCACACGACGCTCCGGCCTTCATGGCCATGCAGCGCGTCGGGGCCAACTTCCAGGAGTTCGACTCCGACAGCAACGCGATGGTCATCCTCGAGGGGGAGAAGCCGCTCGGCGCTGATTCCCACCACTTCTACGACGAGCTGATCAAGAAGTTTCAAGCAGACACGGCGCACGTAGAGCACGTCGCCGACTTCTGGGGCGACCCACTGACCGCGTCGGGCGCGCAGAGCGGCGACGGCAAGGCCGCCTTCGTACAGCTCTATCTGCGCGGGAACATGGGCGAGACGCGGGCCAACGAGTCCATCGCCGCCGTGCGGGAGATCATCGACGAGACACCCGCCCCACCGGGAGTCAAGGCCTACGTCACCGGCGGCGCGGCGATGAACGCCGACCAGCGGGTCGCCGGCGACAAGGGCGCGGCGAAGGCCACGGCCGTCACGTTGGTCGTCATCGCGATCATGCTGATCTTCGTCTATCGCTCGATCGTCACCACGGTCTTGACCCTGCTGATGGTGTTCCTGGAACTCGGTGCCTCCAGGGGAATCGTTGCCTTCCTCGGCAACACCGGCGTCATCGGACTCTCGACGTTCGCGACGAGTCTGCTGACGCTCATCGCGATCGCCGCGGGCACCGACTACGCGATCTTCCTCCTCGGCCGGTACCAAGAAGCGCGCGGAGCCGGCGAGGACCGGGAAACCGCGTACTACACGATGTTTCACGGCACCGCGCACGTGGTGCTCGGCTCCGGCCTCACCATCGCCGGCGCACTGCTGTGTCTCAAATTCACACGCCTGCCGTGGTTTCAGACGATGGCGGTGCCCTGCGCCGTGGGCGTGCTCGTCGCGGTCATCGCGGCATTGACGCTCGGCCCCGCCGTGATCGTCATCGGCAGCCGCTTCGGGTTGTTCGACCCCAAGCGCGCCATCAGTTCCCGAGGATGGCGCCGGATCGGCGTCGTGGTGGTGCGGTGGCCCGGCCCGATTCTCGTCGCGACGTTGGCGCTGGCACTGATCGGGCTGCTGGCCCTACCCGGCTACAAGACCGACTACGACGGACGCCACTTCATGCCCGCCGATACGCCGGCCAACGTCGGATATGCCGTCGCCGACCGGCATTTCGACGCCGCCAGGATGAACCCCGAACTGCTCATGGTCGAAAGCGACCACGATCTACGCAACTCCGCAGACTTCCTGGTCATCGACAAGATTGCAAAGGCCATCTTCCATTCGCCGGGGATCGCCAGGGTCCAGACGATCACCAGGCCCACCGGGAAACCGATCGAGCACACCACGATTCCGTTCCAGATCGGCATGCAGAGTACCGGTCAGAAGATGAACGAGAAGTACAACCAGGACATGACGGCCAACATGCTCAAGCAGGCCGACGACATGCAGACCACGATCGACAACATGACCAAGATGCAGAGCGTCACGGTCCAGATGGCGGCCGTCATGCACAGCATGGTCGGCCGGATGAAGGGCATGACGATCGACATCGCCGAATTGCGCGACAACATCGCCGATTTCGACGACTTCTTCCGTCCGATGCGCAACTACCTGTACTGGGAACCGCACTGCTACGACATCCCGGTCTGCTGGTCGATCCGGTCGGTCTTCGACACCCTCGACGGCATCGACACGATGACCGACGACATCCAGGCGCTGATGCCCGACATGGAACGCCTCGATGCGTTGATGCCGCAGATGGTCGCGCTCATGCCGTCGATGATCGAGACGATGAAGAGCATGAAGACGATGATGCTGACGATGTATGCGACCCAGAAGGGTTCGCAGGATCAGCAGTCGGCGATGTCGGAGAACTCGACCGCCATGGGCGACGCGTTCGACGCATCGAGGAACGACGATTCGTTCTATCTGCCGCCAGAAGCGTTCAACAACAGCGACTTCAAACGCGGCATGAAGAACTTCATCTCACCCGACGGCAAGTCGGTGCGGTTCACCATCGAGCATGAGGGCGATCCCGCTACGCCAGAGGGCATTTCCCACATCGACACCATCAAGCAGGCGGCCAAGGAAGCCATCAAGGGCACCCCGCTCGAAGGTTCCACGATCTACCTGGGTGGAACCGCGGCTACCTACAAGGACATGGCGGACGGGTCGAAGTACGACCTGATGATCGCCGCGATGGCTGCGGTGGCCCTCATCTTCATCATCATGCTGATCATCACGCGAAGCGTCGTGGCGTCTGCCGTGATCGTGGGAACCGTCCTCCTGTCGCTGGGTACGTCCTTCGGACTTTCGGTCTTGGTGTGGCAGCACCTGTTTGGCATCCGGCTGCACTGGATCGTTCTGGTGATGTCCGTCATCCTGCTGTTGGCCGTGGGATCCGATTACAACCTGCTGCTCGTCTCCCGGTTCAAGGAGGAGCTGCACCACGGCCTCAAGACGGGCATCATCCGTGCCATGGCCGGGTCGGGTTCGGTGGTGACGTCGGCGGGCCTGGTGTTCGCGGCCACCATGGGATCGTTCATGTTCGGCGACCTGCGGAGCATCGCCCAAGTCGGCAGCACCATCGCCTTGGGGCTGCTCTTCGACACCCTGATCGTGCGGTCGTTCATGACGCCGGCCATCGCGGCACTGTTGGGGCGTTGGTTCTGGTGGCCACAAGTCATTCGAACGCCCGCATCAAGGCGTCGGCTCGCGGCCATCCGACCCGAGCCGACCACCGCGCCGATTTAGAGAGGGGCTCGACGGGCATGTCCGATACCCCAGTTCCCGGCATCGCTGGGATACACCACATTTCCATCACCGTCACCGACCTCGAGGCCAGCCTGGCCTGGTACGAACGGCTACTGGGCGCGAACCGGGTCCCGATGAAGTTCCCGCACTACGAATGCGAGGACACCGGTTACGCCGAGTTGCTCATCGAGCCGCGCTCGGGCGTCGTCCTCGGACTGCACACCAACACCGGCAACGACGGGCAGCAGTTCGACGAGGCCCGCACGGGGCTGGACCACGTGGCATTCAACGTGGCCACACGTGACGAGCTGCAAGCATGGACCGCCCGGCTCGACGAGCTCGGCATCGCACACTCCGGCATCAGGGAGGTCGACGAGCCGTTCGCCTTCGCCACGGTGGTGTTCCGCGATCCCGACAACATCCAGCTCGAGTTGTTCGCCCTCGGCTGACTGTCCCGGGCCGCACGCCAAAGTCGGCTCGACGAAAACGCCCGTGCAGTGCCGACCGGCGGGTGCACGATGGACATGTGATCGATGGGGGAGTGCACTACGCGCGGAATGAAGCCGTTCGCCTTGCCTACCGCGTACTGGGTGATGAAGGCCCTACGTTGGTGTGGGTGCCCGGCTGGGTCAGCAACGTCGACCTGCTGGTGGACCCCGACCTGCCGTTCACGCCCTTCTTCGAGCAGCTTGCCCAGCGCACCCGGTTCGTCGCCTGGGACAAGCGCGGCACCGGCCTGTCCGATCCCGTCACACGGGTTCCGCCGCTCGACGAACGCATGGACGACCTGCATGCGGTAATGGATGCAGCCGGAGCTGATTGCCCCTCGCTGTTCGGCGTGTCCGAAGGCGGACCGATGAGCATCCTGTTCGCGGCAACTTATCCGCAGCGCGTCCGCTCGCTGGTGCTGTACGGAACACTGCCTCGCTTCACCCCGGAACTGCCGGAATTTCCCTGGGGTTTCGATCGAGACCAGGCAGCCCAGTATCACCAGGACATCGAGACCCATTGGGGCGAAGGGGCTTTGGCCGAAGCCTTCTTCGGTTCCATCGCCGACGTGCCAGGCTTTCGCGAGATGTACGGCCGGATTCAGCGCGCATCGGCGAGCCCCATGATGGCGTCGATGCTGTGGCAGGCCGTCGCGGAGATCGACGTTCGTCCGGTGTTGCAGACCATCCGCACGCCTACCCTCGTCCTCGGAAGGCGAGGCGATGTGGTCGCGCCGGTCGAGGCGGGCATCGCACTGGCGGCCGCCATCCCAGACGCGGAATTTCAGGAACTGCCGCCCGGGCCGCACGGCCTCTTCGACGACGCGATGGCGTCCGCCATACTCGACTTCGTCTGCGGCCAATCATCCGAGGAGACGGGCGAGCGGGTGCTCGCGACGGTGATGTTCACCGACATCGTCAGCTCGACGGAACTGCTCAGCGCTCACGGCGATGCACAGTGGCGGCACGAGCTCGACGCCCATGACCGACTCGTCGACAGATTGCTGTCGAAGTACGGCGGGCGGCGCGCCAAACACACCGGTGACGGCGTCTTCGCACTCTTCGATGGGCCTACCAAGGCCGCCCGGTGCGGGCTGGAACTCGTGCCGACCCTCGCCGGGCTCGGCATCCACCTGCGGGTGGGCGTACACATCGGCGAATGCGAGCGGCGCGGAGACGAATGGAGCGGCATGGCAGTCCATGTCGGCGCGCGGATCGGCGGGATGGCGCAAGCCGACGAGGTCCTCGCGAGTCGCACCGTTCGTGATCTGTCAGCGGGCTCCGGACTGCGTTTCGACAGTCTCGGCACCCAGCACCTCAAGGGGATGGCAGAAGAAACCGAAGTCTTCCGCGTCAGTAAACGCGTTGGGGTGCCGTTCTGAGGTGAGTGTTACCGCGACGCCGCCAGGACTTTGCGGTCCTCGTCGGCGAACGCGTCCTCCAGCTGCAGCGGCGAGTAGTCGACGTCGATGTCGCCGAGCGCCCGTCCCCGCGCACTGCTGATCGTGCCGAGGCGTCGCATGCCCTTGTCGGCGGCGTACTGCATGAACTCGTCCATCGTCAGGTCGAAGGGGACGTCGTCGGGGTCATAGAGCGCGAAGCCCTCCTCGGTGTTGCGCAGGGCCAGCGGGATCAGCTCGTTCATCCGGGTTTCGAAGACCGACCAGTTGGCATCGTCGGCGGCGACGTGGCGCCGACAGGTGAAGGTGCCCCATGCCATGTGACGGCGCTCGTCGTCGCCGATGCGCCGGATCAGCTCCTGCATGCCGGGCAGAATGCCGCGGCCGACGCAAATCTTGTGCCACGCATAGTATCCCGTCAGCGCCATCATTCCCTCGATGACGTGGTTGTACGTCGCCGACGCTCGAACCTGGGCGGCGGGCGAAGGATCGTTCGAAAGGGTGTTGAGCGATTCCGGCAGCTCCTCGTAGAACATCTGCCGGTATGACGGCAGGTCGTCGAGGTAGCCGTGCAGGTCGTCGGTGATTCCGACGGCGTCGAGCCACATGCGGAACACCTGGGTGTGCTTGGCCTCCTCGAACGCGAACTGCGTCAGATACATCTCGTCGCCGAGCCGTCCCTCGGCGCGCATCGCGGCCATGAACGGCTGGATGTCCTGGGTGACCGCTTCCTCACCGGCGATGAACTCGGCGCACAGCCGGGTGGCCCAGTCCCGCTCGACCTCCGTCAGCGATGCCCAGTCGGCCTGGTCGCGGGAGAAGTCGATGTCGGCCGGATCCCAGAACTTCGCGTTGCCGCCGGCAAACAGCTTGAGCGGCAGGCTGTTCCAATTGAGACCGCCCGCGCCGAGCGACTGGGAATGAGTCCTTGTTGACATCTGCTCATCCTACTGTGAGCCAGGTCACAGTCAATGCATGCGAATGCGCTAGTGTGCGGCCTTCTTGCCGAACGGCAGCACGTGCACGACGGCGACCACGACGGCGCCGACGACCAGTCCGATGAGAGCTGAAGCCCCGGTGTTGACCAGCCAGGCCAGCACGCCGCCGATGCCCTCGACGGCGTGGTGGACGATCTCCTCGAGATGGTGCACGAAGCCGTACGGCGCGTGCCAGCCGAGCGTGTCCGTCCCCTGCAGAAGGATGTGGCCGCCGACCCAGAGCATCGCGACCGTGCCGATGGTCGACAGCGCCGACAGCAGTTTGGGCATCGCCGCGACGAGTCCGCGGCCGACCTTCTGCGAGAACTTCGACGTGCGCCCCGCGAGGCTCAGGCCGATGTCGTCCATCTTGACGATGAGTGCGACCACGCCGTACACCGCGGCCGTGATGACCAGCGCGACGATGACGAGAATGATGAACCGCGGCCAGAACGACTGGTCGGCAACCTCGTTCAACGCGATGACCATGATCTCGGCCGACAGGATGAAGTCGGTGCGGATGGCGCCCGACGTCATCTGCTTCTCGGCGTCCTCGCCGACGGCTGCGGTCGGCGCGGCGTGCGCGTCGTGCCCTGGAAGCCAGCCCCACACCTTCTCGGCGCCCTCGTAACAGAGGTAGGTGGCACCCAGCATCAGGATCGGGGTGATGACTCCCGGCACGAACTGACTGAGCAGCAGCGCCGCGGGAAGGATGAACAGCAGCTTGTTGCGCAGGGATCCGATGGCGATCCGCTTGATCATCGGCAGTTCGCGGTCGGCGGTGATCCCGTGCACGTATTGCGGCGTCACCGCGGTGTCGTCGATGACGACCCCCGCCGCCTTGGCAGTCGCGCGGCCCGTAGCAGCGCCGATGTCGTCGACCGATGCCGCAGCCAGCCGGGCCAACGCCGCGACGTCGTCGAGAAGGCCGAACAGACCAGCACTCATCGCGTTCCCACCATGGTTCACAGCCTATCGGGAGGTGGCCGTCAGATGCTGAGTCGCCTGTACCGCTGCAGGCGGCGGACTCCGGCGGTGGGAACGGGGCCGTCGTGCGGAAGCAATGCTGCCTCGACGCGGGCGCGTACGTCGTCGACGTCGAACCGGGTGCCGATCGCCACCAGGAGGTTGGCGCGCGCGGCAGGCGGCGCGGCGGCCACGTGGATCGACGTGCCGACGACGTTGACGACGTAGGTGCGCACCCGTGCGGAGTAGCGGACCGCGACGATGCCCTTGAGGCGGTACACGCCGACGGGCGGTTCCTCGAGCAGGTCGAGGAGGACGCCGGGGTCGATGCAGCCGTCGCTGGTCGCCGTGACGGAGGCGGCGTGCACGTGATCGTGCTGATCGGCGTGCGGGGTATCCCGTGCCGAATCGATCAGCAGTTCCCTGATCGAAAGTTGTCCGGAGGCGTCCGCGTCGGATACGTCGTAGAGGAGGGCGGGATCGACTCTGGCTCCGATCGCGCCGACGACGTGCACGTCCGGATTGGATTCGCGCACACGCGTTTCGATGCGCTCCACCATGGTGACGCGGTCCGCCTCGGGGATCTGGTCGAGCTTGTTGACCACGACCAACGACGCGGCACCGTAGCGGGCCGGCGGGGTGCTGGTGGCATCGACGGTGTCGAAGTGCGTCGCGGCGTCGATGACGTCGACGATGCCGCCGGGCCGCACCCGTTCGACCCCGCTGAAACGGATGATCCGGGATATCGCGACTGGATCGGCCAGGCCGCTGGCTTCGACGATGATGGCGTCCAGTTCCAACCGGGGATCGGAGAGTTTCTCCAGTGCGGCGTCCAACCCTCCCTCGTCGGGCAGGCAGCAGATGCAGCCACCGGCGATCGACGCTGGCTCGTCGATCTGGCCCGTTACCAGGGCGGCGTCGACGTTGAGTTCGCCAAAGTCATTGATCACCACGCCGATCCGCGCTCCGGGTGCACGAAGGACGTGGTTGAGCAGACTCGTCTTGCCAGCGCCGAGGTAACCGGTCAGCGCGATGACGGGTATTGCCTTCAACGATCTCCCTACAGGATCTCGGTGATGGCGTTCTTCAGGGCGTCGGAATCGGTGCCGAAGACCGCTTGGACGCTATTGCCGACCTCGATGACACCCGCGGCGCCCAAACTCTTCAGACGAGCCTGATCCACCTTGCTGGTGTCGGCGACCTCCATCCGCAGCCGGGAAATGCAGGCGTCGACGTTCACCAGGTTCTCCCGGCCGCCGAACGCCTCGATGACCTGTTCGGCCTTGCTCTCGGTGGTGACCGGAGCGGGTGCGGTCACCGTTGCGGTACCCGATCCGCCTGCCGTCACGGCCGTGGGCGCCTCGGCACCCTCGCCGAGGTTCGCCTCTTCGTCCGCCTCGAATTCCTCTTCCGGCTCGCGTCCGGGTGTGCGCAGGTTCCACTTCTTGATCGCGAACCAGAACACCAGGAAGTAGACGACGAAGAACACGACCCCCATGCCGATCAGCAACGGAATGTTCTTCGCGGCAGGTGCCGTGCCGTAGAGCAGCAGGTCGATCAGCCCCGCGGAGAACGAGAAACCGAGGTGGATGTCGAGCAGGTAGGCGATGGCCAGGGATAGTCCGGTCAACACCGCGTGCAGGAGGTACAGCGGGAACGCGACGAACATGAACGCGAATTCGAGCGGCTCAGTGATACCGGTGACGAACGCGGTCAGCGCCGCCGCCGACAGGATGCCGACCGCGAGCTTGCGCTGCTTCTTGTTCGCCGCGACGATCATGGCCAGCGCTGCGGCAGGCAGTCCGAACATCAGAATCGGATAGAAACCGGACGTGAGAAGGCCCGCCGTCGGGTCGCCCGCGGCGAAGCGGGTCAGCTCGCCCGTGACGGCCTCGCCGCCGGGGGTTTGATAATCGCCGTAGAGGAACCACACGTACGAGTTCGGGATGTGGTGCAGCCCAAGCGGAATCAGCATGCGGTTGGCGAATCCGTACACGAAGGCACCCAGGGCGCCCGAACCGCCGATGAACTCGCCGAGGCCCGTGAGCCCCGCGTCGAAGATTGGATAGAAGTAGCTCATCGCGAAGGCGATGAATAAGGACGCCAGCGACACCACGATGGGGACGAAGCGTCGGCCGCCGAAGAATCCGAGGTAGGACGGCAACTGGATGGTGTGGTAGCGGTCGAAGAGCCACGCGGTGACGAGGCCGATCACGATTCCTGCGAACACGCTGTAGTTGATCTGGGCTTGGTCACCTGCCTTGTCGACCTCGCCTGCGAGAACGATCGGCGACATGGTCTTGAACACTGCTTGCACGACGAGATAGCCGACGACGGCGGCCAGTGCGGTCGACCCGTCCGCCTTCTTGGCGAAACCGATGGCGACGCCGACGGCGAAGAGCAGCGGAAGGTTGCTGAACAGTGCGTCGCCCGCAGCACTCATCGCCTGGAAGAACGACCCGATGACGGGAGAGTGAATCCTGCCGAGCAGGTCGGGCTGGCCAAGGCGCAGCAGGATGCCCGCCGCGGGCAGCACGGCAATCGGCAGCATGAGGCTCTTGCCCAGTCGCTGAAGTTGCGCGAAGCCGGGGATGCGGAGGCCCGACTTCGTCGATGTGCCTTGAGGTTTCGCCGTGTCGCTCATTCCGGTCACCCTTCTCTGCCGCAGACGTCGCCCACCACCCAAGCTCAGCGGAAGCTTAGACGAGAACCTGCGAACCCGAGTCCGTCTTTCCGTCCCGCTCGTATTGTTGACGAATGACCAAGACGCCAGTGCTAACCCCCGTTGCGGGGCGTGGGGTACCGCTTCACGACGTCCCCGACCCGGTCTTCGCCCAGGGCATGGTGGGCTACGGCGCCGCAATCGACCCTCCGCGCGGCGTCGTCGAGGCGGTCGCCCCGGTGAGCGGCAAGCTGCTGAAGTTGCTTCCGCACGCCTATATCGTCCTGACCCCGGACAACGTGGGGATCCTGGTGCACCTCGGCATCGACACCGTCAAGCTGAACGGCGAAGGGTTTACGGCGCACGTCAGTCAGGGCGACGACGTCACCGCCGGCCAGCTCGTCATCACCTACGACGTTCCGGCGGTCGAGGCGAAGGGCCTCAATCCCATTGTGCCCGTGGTGGTCATGGACGAGCGGGAAGCCGGCAACGTGATTGCGTCCGAAGCGGTGACCGAGGGTGCGCAGATCCCGTCGGGCGCGATCCTGTTCACCGCGAACAAGTAGATGGAAGTCGTCATCCTGGCCGACGCCGAGGAGATCGGCGGCGTGGCCGCCGACGCGATCGGTGCCCTACTCGATCGCAAGCCGGCGGCGGTGCTTGGCCTGGCCACCGGGTCGTCACCGCTGGCGATCTACGACGAACTAGCGGCGCGCCACGATGCCGGTCAGATCTCGTTCGGTCAGACCCGCGGCTTCACGCTCGACGAGTACGTCGGCCTGCCCGCCGACCATCCCGAGCGGTACCGCAACGTCATCGACACTGTGTTCGTGTCCCGCGTGGACTTCGCTCCCGGCGCGGTACAGGGCCCCGATGGCCTGGCCGCCGACATCCCCGCCGCATGCGCGGCCTACGAGAACGCGATTCGCGAGGCAGGCGGCGTCGACCTGCAGATCCTCGGGATCGGCACCGACGGGCACATCGGGTTCAACGAGCCGGGTTCCTCACTGGCCTCCCGTACCCGGATCAAGACGCTGACCAGGCAGACGCGCGTCGACAATGCCCGCTTCTTCGGCGGCGACGTCGACGCCGTCCCCACGCACTGCCTGACGCAGGGATTGGCGACCATCATGGACGCGCGCCACGTGATCCTGGTGGCGACCGGCCGGCACAAGGCCGAAGCCGTGCACCACCTCGTCGAGGGGTCGGTCAGCGCGCTGTGGCCGGCCACCATCCTGCAGCACCATCCGCACGTGACGGTGCTGCTCGACGACGCGGCGGCCCGCCGGCTACAGCTGGTCGACTACTACCGCGAGACGTACCGGTCCAAGCCGAAGTGGCAGGGCATCTGAGTGCTGTTGACGGCCGATACCCTGCTCACCGGTCGAGAGCTGTTGCGCCCCGGCTGGATTGAGGTGGCGGACGGCACGGTGACCGCCGTCGGCGGCGGAGCCCCGCCCCGGCCGCCGGACCTTGACCTCGGCGCGGTGACGATGGTGCCCGGCTTCGTCGACACCCACCTGCACGGCGGGGGAGGCGCGAACTTCTCCACCGCATCGCGTGCGGACACGTCGACCGCCGTGGCCTTGCACCGCAGGCACGGCAGCACCGCGCTCGTCGCCTCCCTGGTGACCGCCGGCCCGGACGAATTGCTGCGCCAGGTAAGCGAATTGGCCGCAGACGTCCGAACAGGGTTGATCGACGGAATTCACCTGGAGGGTCCCTGGCTGTCCACGCTGCGGTGCGGCGCACACCAGCCGTCGTTGATGCGTGACCCGGAGCCGGGAGAGATCGAGGGGATCCTCGCTGCGGCTGGCGAGGCGATTCGGATGGTCACCATCGCGCCGGAACGCGACGGCGCGCTGGCGGCAATCGGCCAGTTCGTCGACGCGGGCGTGGTGGTCGCCGTCGGACACACCGAAGCCACCTATGCGCAGACGCGGGCGGCGATCGACGCGGGTGCGACGGTGGGCACGCACCTGTTCAATGCGATGCGCCCAATCGATCGCCGCGAGCCCGGCCCGATCGTCGCGCTCCTCGAAGATCCCCGCGTGACAGTCGAATTGATCACCGATGGCGTGCACGTCGATCCCGCCATCTACCGGCACGTCACACGCAGCGCGGGACCCGACCGGGTGTCGTTGATCACCGACGCGATGGCGGCGACGGGGATGGCCGACGGGGTCTATCGTCTCGGCCCGCTGGCCGTGGACGTCGTCGGCGGTGTGGCGCGCGTGTCGGGCACCGACACGATCGCCGGCAGCACCGCGACCATGGACCAGGTGTTGCGCTTCGCCGTCGTGTACAGCGGGCTGCCCCGCGACGACGCGCTGATGCAGGCCGTCCGCCAGGCGTCGATCAATCCCGCCAGGGCTTTGGGCATGCCCACCGAGGGACTCGGCTCCGGGGCCGCGGCGGATTTGGCCGTGCTGGACGCGGACTTTGCCGTAACTGGCGTTATGCGACGTGGAACCTGGGTCGTCGAACCCGGCTGACCGATCCACATTGCTGCGATTGCTTCGGTGAATCGGCGACGGTTGCCGACGCAACCAGCGATAATGCCGTTTCAGGGAGGCGCGGTCGGATGGGGATGCGTGACGCGGTCGCCGGTGTCGCGAAGGGGAGCGACGGATTTGCCCTGCGCATCGGAGTCCCTGCTGCGTTGATCGGTTTGGCCGCGGTCGGCTGGTGGTGGTCTGCGCGCGTAGCCGCGGAGATGACCGGCGACCGGATGGCACCCATGCCCATGGATTCCATGAGCGGCGACATGAGCGATGGCGCGATGGGCTCGATGGCGGGTCCGATGTCGTTCGCCGCGTTCGTCGTGGCCTGGGTGGCGATGATGGCCGCGATGATGCTCCCGGCGATCCTGCCCGTCGTCATGCTGTACGCCAGGGCGGCGGGCCGGGGAACCGTTGCGCCGCTGCCGTTCTTCGTCGGCGGTTATCTGGCGCTGTGGACGACGCTCGCAATCCCTGCCTACCTCGCGTGGCGGGCGCTGGAGATGCCGTTGGCCGACGGACAGGCGTGGGCCGGTCGTGTCGCGGGCGCCACGCTGCTGGTGGCGGCGGTGTGGCAGATCAGCCCGCTGAAGTCGGCATGCCTGCG
Source organism: uncultured Actinomycetota bacterium (assembly GCA_963849055.1). Classification (GTDB taxonomy): domain Bacteria; phylum Actinomycetota; class Actinomycetes; order Mycobacteriales; family Mycobacteriaceae; genus Mycobacterium. Next base: position 471,824 of record CAWKFI010000002.1, on the reverse strand, counting down.
CCACTGCCGTTCGCCCCTCGGATTCTTCATGCGCTACGCCAAACGCCTGCGCCGGCCCGGCAGCGCGCTTCGCATGGGTGTCGTCCACGGCGCGTTCTGCATTGGCTGCTGCTGGGCGCTGTTCGCCGTCCTGGTCGCCACCGGCTCCATGAGCGTGCTGTGGCTGGCCGTGTTCACCGCATTGATCGTGCTCGAGAAGAACTCGCGTTACGGCGAGCGCATCGCGCTGGCCGCCGCGCCCGTTCTCGCCGTCCTCGGCGCGGCGCTGCTGATTTCCCCGTCTTTGGTCACGACAATCGCCTAGGAGGGCACCATGTCCGTCACCACAACCACCACCGCCTGGCGGCTCAAGGGCATCGGCTACGAGTTCTGCAACTGTCAGCCCGGCTGCACCTGCAACTTCAGCGGATATCCGACGTCGTCCGACGGCAGCTGCAAGGCCGCCGTGGCCAACCGGATCACCGAGGGACAGTGTGGCGACGTCGACCTGTCCGGCGTGACGGCGCTGATGATCGTCGATTGGCCCAAGGCGATCCACGACGGCGACGGCAGGGCCGTCTTCGTCGTCCCGCCGGAGGTCAGCGACGCCCAGCTCGACGCGCTGGCCCAGATCTACACGGGCCAGCTCGGCGGCATGCCGTGGGAGATCCTCGGCACCACGTACGACGTCGTCGGCGTCGTCCGCGCCGACGTGAACCTCGACGACGACGGCATCTACAGCGGGTTCAGCGTGCCTGGCGTTGGCGAGGCGAAGGGCACCACGTTGAAGAACCCCGTCACCGGCGAGGAACACCGCGCCGCGATCGTGCTCGAGACCGGTTTCATCTGGAAGCGCGGCGACTGTGGTCAGGGCACCTTCGACGTCGAGGCGGACGGTATCCACCTGTCGTTCAAGGACAGCAACTGGATCTACTACGACTTCGACTGGTCGAACTCCGAGTAACCGGTCCATCGAGCAGGGCACGCAGATGTAGTCGTGCCGGCCGCTTCCGTTTTCGGCGCTAAGGGGTCCGGTCGAGCATCCCAATCAGCGCGTCGATCGCGCGATCCACTCGGGCCCGGTCGCCCGTCAGCAGGAGGTCGAGCTGAAGCCCGCGCACCTGCGCCAGCAACAAGCGTGGCGAGGGTGTCTGCGTCTTCGGCCGGATGGCCGATCCGGATCAGTTGTGCCGAGATGACGGCGAGCCAGTCATCGATGCTCGACTGCGCCAGTTCGGCAACGCGGCCGCCGCCTCGAGTTGCCCGACCCACCAGCTCGAAGAGAAGGGCGAACTGCCGTTGTTCGGCCGGTTCGCACAGCCGATTCCACGTCGTGCGCAGGAGCTCCGAGGCGGGACGGGCGGAACGCAGCTGCTCGTCGTTGGTGAGTTGATCGACGAAGTCCGCGCGGATCTTCGCAATGACTTGCAACAGCAGATCCTCCTTCGACGTGAAGTGCCGCAGCAGTGTTGCGTGCGTGACGCCGAGAGCGCTGGCCATCTCCCGCAGCGACAGATCACCGATGCCGTGGTCGAGCACGTATTCGGTGGCGGCGGCCAACAGCTCCGGCCGTCGGTGCTGGTAGCGCAGGGTGCGTCCGTCCACGCGGGGTTCCTTCGCAGGCATGTCAGAGGCCCCTCCATATAGACGTACCAAGCTGGTTGTGATAACCAGCTGGTACGGCTATATTAGCCCTACCGTCCCCAAACGAGAGGTCGACATGGCCGACCACACCCCGTCCTCATTGATCGAGTTGGGCTTGTTCACTGGAATTCCGCAGCACGAGAACTTCTCGCGGGTGCCGGAGCTCATTCCCACCAGCAAGATGTCGCCGTCGTCGACGCCCCACGACTGGCCGACAACCGATCAGATCGACTTTCCCGACACGTACGTGTTCGGTGGCGAGAGTCGCTCGGCGGCGGACTTCGTCGTGGAGACGGATACCGCTGCGCTCCTGGTGCTGCGCGATGGCGCCATCTGTTACGAGTGGTACGGGCTGACGGGTGGGCCGAACGTTCCGTGGATCTCGATGTCGGTGGCCAAGAGCGTCATCTCGGCGCTGGTGGGCATTGCCGTTGACGAGGGCCACATTTCGAGTATCGATCGACCCATCGGTGACTACATTCGCGTGACGCCGGGCTCGGCCTACGACGGCGTCTCGATCAAGGACGTGCTCCAGATGTCGTCGGGTGCGCGGTGGAACGAGGACTACCACGATCCGGCGTTCCGACATCTATCGGCTGGCTGCCGCGATGGGCGATGGCGGAACCCTCGAAGACTTCGTCGCAACGATGGTGCGCGACAACGAACCCGGACGCATCTGCCGCTACAACTCGGGCGATACCCAAGCGCTCGGCGCGCTCCTGGTTGTCGCGACCGGTCGGTCGATCACCGACTACATGCAGGAAAAGCTCGTCGAGCCCCTGGGATTCAGTTCGCCCGCGTATTGGTTGATCGACTCGGCTGGCATGGAGGTGGCCTTCGCGGGCCTCGTCATGACTGCGCGGGACTACGCGAAAATCGGTGAGTTGTACCGCAACGGCGGCCGATGGCGGGGCAAGCAGATCGTTCCCGAGCCATGGATCAGTGCGTCACTGACCTCCGACGCCGATCACCTGCAGCCGGGTCGCCCGGTGATTGGCGGCCACCCCCTCGACCTCGGTTATGGGTATCAATGGTGGCTTCCCGCAGGTGATTCCGGTGAGTTCAGCGCCATCGGCGTGTACAACCAGTTCGTCTACGTCAGCCCCAGCCATGAAGACGGTCGTCGTCAAGCTGTCCGCGAACCGCATGTACGGCACCAGTGATGACGAGTCCACCAACCGCGAACTCGAGACCATCGCGTTTCTCCGCGCGCTAGCCCAGTAGCTCCCGAACCGCTGCGGGTCCGTCCGCTGACAGTGCCTCTTCGGCCAGCCGGCAGGCCTCGCCGGTGTCGACCGCACGCACCGCTTCCTTGGTCGCCGGGATGGCAGGCGGCGTGACGGACAGTGCGTTCGACGCCCAAGCCCAGCAGCAGCGCTGCGGCGCGCTCGTCGGCGGCGAACTCACCGCACACCGACACCGATGCCTGTCCGGCCGCGCCCATGCAGGTGGCCCGCACCAAGCTCAGCAGCCCCGGATCGAACGTGTCGCCGATCGCGGCGACGGCGTCGTTGTTGCGGTCGGCTGCCAGCGCGTACTGCGTGAGATCGTTTGTGCCGATGGAGAAGAAGTCGACGTGACGGGCGAACGCCGCGGCCTTGAGCGCCGCCGCGGGCACTTCGACCATCATGCCGACCTGCAGTCCCGCCGGCCGATCGCGGCCGGTGCGCGCGATCGCCTCGTCGAGCAGCCGCCGGCCGGCGAACAGCTCGTCGAGCGTGGAGATCATCGGGAACATCACGCTGACCGGGGTCTGCTCGGCCAGCCGGACCATCGCCAGCAGCTGATCGGCCAGCAGTTCGGGATGGGCCAGCGACAGCCGGATGCCCCGGACCCCGAGGAACGGGTTCATCTCCGCGGGTGTGGGCAGGAACTCCAGCGGCTTGTCGCCGCCGACGTCGAGCGTGCGCAGCGTAATCCGCCGCCCGTCAAGCGATTCGGCGATCTTGCGGTAGACGGCGAACTGCTCCTCGACGTCGGGGGCGTCCTGGCGGCCGAGGAACAGGAACTCGGTGCGTACCAGGCCGGCGAAGTCGGCGCCCTGCGCGGCCGCGGCTCGCGCGTCGTCGACCGAGCCGATGTTGGCGCCCACCGCAACGGTGACGCCGTCGCGGGTGACCGCCGGTTCTCCTGCATGGGCCTTCGCCTCGGACTGTCGCCGGGCGAGGGTGGCCACCCTGCGCCGCGAAGTCGCGTTGCACGTCCTGGGGCGGGTCGACGACGAACTCGCCGCGGGTGCCGTCGAGCGCCACCGGGGTGCCGTCGGGTATCGACAGCACGGTCGGCCCGGCGCCGACGATCACCGGAATTCCCTTGGCCCGCAACAGGATGACGTTGTGGGCGTGCGGGCTGCCGAACGCCAGCAGTACACCGGCTACCTGCTCCGGATCGAGTTCCGCGGCCTCGGCCGGGGTCAGATCGGCCGCGACCAGGACTCCGGCAGTGGCCGACGCCGGCGCCGTGCTGCCGAGCATGGCCCGCAGCACCTGGTCGCCGACGGCGTTGACGTCTTCGGCCCTGGCCCGCAGGTACGGATCCGACATCGCGGTGAACTCCGCGGCGAGCTGCTGCATGGCCGCCGCCCACGCCGCAGGCGCGGACATGCCTCCGTCGATGCGTTCCCGCACGGCGGTGAGCAACTCGTCGTCGTCGAGCAACAGCTGGTGAGCGTCGAATATCGACGCCTCCGCCTCACCGACCTCCCGGGCGGTCCGATTGCGCAGCTGGCTGATGGTGCGGCGCACCCCGGCGATGGCCTTGCTCAGGCGACGCCATTCCGCCGCGGGTTCCTCGGCGGGCACGTCGGGAACTTCGATCGTGCTCAGCCGCGCCGAGCGGGCGGGGCCGATCCCAAGGCCGGGTCCCGCGCCGATCGGGGCTTGCGCCACAGCGGGTTCCGGGACGGCAGTGGGGGCCGTCAGCGACTCGTCGAAGTGACGCGCGGCAAGGGAGAGCACGTGGTCCAGCGTCTCGGCGGCTTGACTGCCCGACACCCGCACCTCGACCTCGTCACCGCAGCGGACTCCCAACGTGGCCAACTTCGACAGGCTGCCGGCGTCGACCCACGCCGAGTCGCTGCTGCGGTTGCGGACCCGCGCGCGGGCGTCGCGGCGGCGCACCTCCTGCACCAGCCGCGCGGCGGGCCTGGCGTGCAGGCCGTGCGGGTTGGCGACGACGAACGCGCCGGTCAGCTCGTCGGCGTCGCCGGGCTCGTCGGTGACCTCCGCGACGGCAGTGGGGCCGAGGTGCCCGATCTTTCCGGCCAGTGCTCCGGCCGGCCTCGGCGACCACCTCGTCGATCGATGCTCCGCCCGCCGCGGCGACCGCCGCGACGACCAGTCCCTCCACCAGGGGAGCGGGGCACAATCGGACCCGGTCGCGGACGTCGTCGTCGAGCAGTTCGCAGGCCAGTTCGGCCGAGAGCACGGCGCTACCGAGGTCCATCAGCACCACGACCCCGTGGCCCTGGTCGGCGGCGGTGATGGCATCGACGATCGCGGCGGCGTCGGTGCCGAACGTGGTTTCGTCCAAACCCGCGGCGATGGTGATGCGAGTTGGCTTGCCGTGCAGCATTTCCTGAGCCAGCGCGACGGCCGCCCGAGCCAGCGCCCGGCTGTGCGACACGACGACGAGTCCGACGGTCATGGCGCTCACCCGCCCGCGAACGCGGTTGCGGCGGCGGCGATCAACATCGCCGCGGACGTGGCGCCCGGATCCTGGTGACCGACACTGCGCTGACCGAGGTAGCTGGCCCGGCCCTTGCGCGCGACCATCGCTTCGGTGGCGTCGCGGCCGTCCGCTGCCGCTGTCGCGGCGGCCGACAGTGCTGCGGACAGACCGGTGCCCGAGGCCAGGGCGGCGTCGAGCGCGTCGAGTGCGGGCGCCAGCGCGTCGTACATGGTCTTGTCACCGGATTCGGCGCGGCCCGCGCTGCACCACGCCCTCGACGCCGGCGCGCAGGGCCTTGGCGAAGTCGGTGGCGGCGACGGTGTCGGAGGTACCCAGTGGGGGAGCCATGCGCAGGAAGAAGGTGCCGTAGAGCGGCCCGCTGGCTCCGCCGACGGACTTCACCAACGTCATGCCGACCTGTTTGCACAGTGCCGACATGTCCACGGGCGCAGCCTCTTCCAGCGCGGCGAGCACCGCGGTCATGCCGCGCTGCATGTTGATGCCGTGGTCGGCGTCGCCGATGGCGGCGTCGAGGTCGCTGAGCAGTTGCGCGTTCTCATTGATCACCCGGCCGAATTCGCGGATCCAGGCTGGTGAGGGTCGGCGAGGTCGACGGTCTGGTCGGTCAATTCAGCATCCCCTTCGCAGCGCCGGCGTGTGGACCGGGTGATCCCACAGCCGCAGCATGTCGTCGTCGGCCCGCAACAGCGTGACCGAGCAGCCCGCCATGTCGAGGCTGGTGATGTACGGCCCCACCAGTGAGCGTGCGACGCGGATGCCTGCCTTGTCCAGGATCGCGGCGTACTCGGCGTACATGACGTACAGCTCGATCAGCGGCGTGCCGCCCATGCCGTTGACGAACAGGATGACCCCGTCGTCGCCGGCGAAGTCGAGGTCGGACAGCACGGGGTCGAGCATCAACTCGGCGATGGCGCGGGCGGGCTGCATGGGCAGGGTTTGGCGGCCCGGTTCGCCGTGAATGCCAACGCCCACTTCGATTTCGGTGTCGGACAACTCGAACGTGGGGTGTCCGACCGCGGGCACCGTGCAGGACGTCAGCGCGACGCCCATGCTGCGCGACGCCGCGTTGGCCCGGCGGGCGACGTCGGCGACGTCGGCGAGGCTGCGGCCCTGATCGGCTGCCGCGCCTGCGATCTTCTCGACGAGCACGGTCGCACCGACGCCGCGCCGGCCCGCGGTGTAGGTGCTGTCCTGCACCGCGACGTCGTCGTCGATGAGCACCGACTCCACGGTGATGCCTTCGGCGTCGGCCAGTTCGGCGGCCATCTCGAAGTTCATCACGTCGCCGGTGTAGTTCTTCACGATGTGCAGCACGCCCGCACCACCGTCGACGTTCTTCGTCGCCTCCAGCATTTGGTCCGGCACCGGAGACGTGAAAACCTCACCGGCGCAGGCGGCGTCGAGCATGCCGCGTCCGACGAAGCCGCCGTGCAGCGGTTCGTGTCCGGAGCCTCCGCCCGAGATGAGGCCGACCTTGCCGGTGACCGGCGCGTCACCGCGGTAGATGATGCGGTTGGTGTGGTCGACGCGGAGTTCGGGGTGCGCCATGGCGATGCCGCGCAGGGCCTCGCTGATGACGTCGGCCGGGTCGTTGATGAGTTTCTTCATGGGACGGCTCCTCAGGCTGCGGTGGTCTGGACGGCGGGGTTCGGGCTGTGCTCCGACTCGATGGGTGCCGCGTCGGCGCGAGTGCGGGAGATCGCGACGTAGGTGAGTGCGGCGAGCGCGCCGGCCAGGAACTCGGCGGCCAGGTAGACGGGCAGCTGACTCCACGACACGGAGCCGCCGGCGATCTGCTGGACGAGCATCGGGCCGAACGTGCGCGCGGGGTTGATCGACGCGCCGGTGGTGGGTGCCACCGGAATGATCGCGGCGAACACGACGAGGCCGATGGCGACGCCTGCGAAGCCGGCCGTCGCCTTGCGGTGTATCACGCCGAAGACGGTGAACACGAGAATGAAGGTACCCACGAATTCGGCGAAGAAGGCCTGTACTGGACTGATACTCGCCGCATAGGTGGCGACGCCGAGACCGGCGTCGCGGGCGGCCGTGCCGAGCACCCCGAGGATCGCGGCCGCCCCGATGATCGCGCCGACGGCCTGAGCGGCGATGTAGGCGGGCACCCGTGACCACGGGAACTTGCCGGTGACGGCGAGGCCCAGGGTGACGGCCGGATTGATGTGGTTGCCCGAGATGTGGCCCAGGGCGTAGACCGTGGCCACGACCACGGTGGCGAACGCGAACGAGATCATGCCGAGGTCGGCCATGGTGAACGGCGCATCGCCGTTGACGATGATCGTCGCGGGGACCGACCCCACGCCGACGAACACCAGGAACGCCGTGCCGACCACTTCGGCGGCGAGTTTCTGGATGATTGACGGCTCGTCCATGGTGCTCTCCCTTGAGTCAGGTGCCCGATAGCTAGTCGACTATCTCGGATCACATTCGACATTATCGAATGTGATCTGGACCATACGCTTATGCTTCGGGGGCCACAAGAGTGAATGTGGGCACTTTCGACGAGAGGCGGACGGGATGATCCAGGCCGTGGATCGCGCGCTGCGCATCCTCACCGTCCTGCAGGGTGGACGCAGGATGAGCCTGGGGGAGATCGCCGCCGCGATCGACCTCGCCCCGTCCACGGTGCACGGGCTGGTGCGCACACTGCTGGCCCACGGCATGGTGGCGCAGGAACTCGACTCCGCTCGCTACCGACTGGGTCCCGCGACCCTGCGACTGGGCAACGTGTATCTGGACACCCTCGAACTCCGCTCCCGCGTGGCGATTTGGGCCGAGGGCCTGGCGCGCCGGACCGGCTGCGCCGTACGTACCGGTGTGCTGCTGTTCGACGAGGTCGTCGTCGTCGCCCACGAGCCCCGCCCCGATGGCACCCGTCAGATGCCCGAGGTGGGGATCGTGATCCCCGCGCACGCCAGCGCGCTGGGCAAGGCGCTGCTCGCGTTCGGGACCGAGTTCAAGGCCGACGAGTTGCGCAGCATGACCGGCGAGACCATCACCGATCCGGCCGTGTTGACCGGCCAGCTGGACCAGGCCAGGGCAACCGGGGTCGCGACCGAGGTCGAGGAAGCGGTGCTGGGTGAATGTGGCGTCGCCGCAGCGGTTTTCGACTCCTCCGACGAGGCCACCGGGGCCGTCGGTCTGGTCGTTCCCGCCGGACGCTGGCCGCTGCCGCCCGACGCGCTCGATGCGCTGCGCGATACCGCCAGGACGGTCTCCCGTGAACTTGGTGCACCGGTCTGGCCGCCGCGGCGCTATCACTGACGGCCGGTCGAACGCGGGGGATAGCCGCGCGGTGGCATCCTGGCCATGTGGGATTGATATTCCGCCTCGCGGAGCTGCTGATCATCCTCGTGCCACTGGCCGGGGTGCTCATCGCCGGATTCAGGGCGTTTCAGCGGTACGCGCAGTCACCCGACCGAACGCCGACGCCGTACGACGACGTGCCTGGCGCGCCGGCCGATCGCACCGCCGCGACCCCAGCCGCGCAATGGCGGGCCATCACCCGCACCCTCGACGAGCACGCCAGGACCGATGACCGCTGGCTGGACTACGAACTCGACGTGACCAAGCTGCTCGACTTCCCGCTCATGACCGATATGCGTGATCCGCTGATCACGAACTTCCACAAGGCGAAGCTCCGCGCGGACGTCTTGCGGCCGGCCAAGGCCGAGGATCTCGTCGACGACAGAGCGTCGGCCGAGCGGTACCTGAGCGCCGTCGAGGATTACGTGACGGCCTTCAACGCCGCTGAGGCAGAGGCGATCCGCCGGCGTCGCAGCGACTTCTCTCGAGAAGGGCAACAGCGGATCGCGCGAGCCCACAGCCTGCTGCGCGTGGCCGCCGATCCCAGTGCGACGCAGCAGGAGCGTGAGCGGGCCTACGAGGTGGCAGGCCGCGAACTGGACGGCCTGCTGGTGCTGCCGGCCACGACGCGCGCAGGCATCGAACGCGGGATCGCGGGGGAGATCGACGGCTAGCGGTTGTCCACGTAGGCCAATAGCCGGGGGTCGTCGGAGGTGAACCGGTCGACTTCTTCGCCGCCGTCGCACCGCAACAGCGCGATCGTCACACCGCGCGACGTCCGCGAGACCACCTGCCAGGTGGCCCCGGCGTCCTCCCACCGAACCAGTTCGGCAACGCGATCGCGATCCACGCTCTCCAGGATTCCACGGCGGCTGTCGTAGGCTGCGGCCGTGGATGTCGGAACGCGCGTGGCGCTTGGTGCCGTGTTCGTGTGGTTGGGCATGGTCGTGGCGATCTCGTTCCTCGAAGCGCCGTTGAAGTTTCGCGCCCCCGGGGTGACGCTCGCGGTCGGATTGGGCATCGGCCGCTTGGTCTTTCGCGCCTTGAACGCCTGCGAGTTCGTGCTCGCCGTCGTCATCGCCGCGGCACTCTTCACGCGCGACTCGTCGCTCCGAATCGACGTGCCGATCGCCGTCGCGATCGGCACGCTGCTGATCCAGAACGTGGTGGTGCGTCCGCTGTTGTCGCGGCGTACGGCGGCCGTGCTCGCCGGCGAGGAGGGGCCACGGTCGCGCGCCCACTACGTCTACATCGCCCTCGAACTCGTCAAGGTGATCGCGCTGATCGCCGCGGGCGTCCAACTCACGGCCGGGTAGGGCGGTCCCACCCTCAGGCTTGATCGAACCGTCCGAGCGCGGTGCTGCCGCGTCGTTCGCTGCCGTCGATGCTGATCAGCGCGGGCACCAATTCGCTGGTGACGACGCCGTGGCGACCGGTCAATTCGTCGATCACGTCGAAGCTGGCCGCGATGCGGTCGGGGCTGTCGACGACGATCGTCGTCACCGGGACCTGTCGGCCCAACTGAATCAGCCTGTCGCCGTGAGGCGGATGGTCGCCGTGGAAACCCCAGACGCCGCGCAGCACCGTCGCGCCGCGGCTGTCCGGGATGCCTTGCAGCCTGCGCACGATGGCCCGGTGGATCGGCTCGCCATCGTGCAGCGTGGCCTCGGACGTGTAGACCATCAGCTTCTGCCACAGCGCGCGCCCATCGCGGTCGATCGCGGGCACCCGCAGTGGACGGGTCAGCAGCTCTCCGTTGCGCTTGCACAGCTGCGCCCGCTCGATCGTCAGCAGCGGACGGTGCAGCATGCCCTTCAGTTGCGGCAGCACCTCTGCTACCCGCGCGCCGGCACCGACGGCGATGATCATCACGGGAACGTCGGCGTTGCGACTGAAGAATCGGGCGCGGTGCCGCTGCCCGTGGGCGGTCCCGTCGACGCCGAGAAACACTGCGGTACTGGCGAATCCATGACGGTGCAGCAGATCGCACACCGCGCGGTAGGCCTGGTGTCCGGACACCCGCTCCTGCCTGCCGACGTACACGGTGAGTTTGGCGGTCTCCGGCATCGAGGACGCGGATCGACCGATGAGGCTGGCTCGCTCGAGGGTGATGAGTCCGCGAGTGGTCAGCTCGACGGCGCGTTCGGCCAGCCGGGCGATCTTCTCGGCGGTGTCGACCGCGGCGATCGCGACGGGAAGGTCCTCGGACATGCTCAACGACTGATCGCTGCGCAACTCGTGTCGCGGGCCGAAGCCGGCGATGCCGCGCAGGACCACGCTGGTGGCCACCTGGGTTTCGGCGTAGAGGCCGAGCAGCTCGGCGGACAGGAACCGGTCCTGGTGCCGCTGCCGTTCCCCGAAGTAGGCGGTGAGCTTGAGTAGGTCCTCGGTCACAACGCACGTCCGATCGAGAGCCCGAGCCACGCCGCGGCCAACCCGAGCACGACGCTGACCGCGATGTTGGCGAACGCCCGCAGCACCTGACGCTCCTCGCCCAGCCGCTGCGTTTCCAGCATCCACGTCGAGAACGTCGTGTAGGAGCCAACGAAGGCCGTGCCCGCCAGCAGGGCCACGTGCGGACTGAAGGCCAGCCCGCCGAAGAAGCCCAGCAGCAGCGCGCCGCTGAGGTTCACCGCCAGCGTGCCGAACGGAAACCGGCCGCCCACTCGCGCCGACACCGCGCGGTCGACCACGAAGCGGAGCACGGCGCCGATGCCGCCGATGACGAGGACGCCCGCCCAGAGCGCCGCCGTCGTCACCGGATCCGCACCCGGCGCACCAATACGGTGGCGAGATAGACCGCCAACAGACCCGCGGCGACGCTCGCCGCCGTGTACCCAATCGCCAGGCCGTAATGCCCGTGTTCCAGCATGCGGACGGTTTCGACCTGCATGGTGGAGAACGTCGTCAACCCACCGCATAGGCCGGTGCCCAACAGCGGGCGGCGATAGCTCGAAACCGGCAACCTCTCCAACAGGCGAGTGGTGAAGTAGCTCAGTAGGAAGGCGCCCACGACATTGGCCACGAAGGTCGGCCACGGCCAACGGCCCGGGTCGCCGTCAGCAAGCATCTCGAGACCGGCGCGCGCGACAGTGCCCACGGCGCCGCCGATGAACACGGCGGCCAATTCCCGGTTGTCGTGGGCGAACACGAGACAAAAGTATCGTCGCAAGTCTTCGAGCGCCGGACGCTGGGATTGGATCAGGGGCAGAATCGTCTAGATGGCGGCCAATCCCCGCGCCGGACAAGTGGCGCAACCAGACGACCTCATCGACGTGGCCCAGGTGGTCACCGCCTACTACACCGTGGTTCCCGACCCAGGGGAGATCGCGCAGCAGGTGGCGTTCGGGACGTCCGGGCACCGAGGCTCCAGCCTCGACGCGGCGTTCAACGAGGCGCACATCCTCGCCACCACGCAGGCGATCGTCGAGTACCGCGCGGCGCAGGGCACGACGGGACCGTTGTTCATCGGCCGCGACACCCACGCCCTGTCCGAGCCGGCGTGGGCGTCGGCGCTGGAGGTGCTGGCGGCCAACGACGTGGTGGCGATGATCGACGCCGCCGACCGGTACACGCCGACCCCGGCGGTCAGCCACGCCATCCTCACCTTCAACCGCGGGCGCGACAGCGACCTGGCCGACGGCATCGTCGTGACGCCGTCGCACAACCCGCCCCGCGACGGCGGCTTCAAGTACAACCCGCCCAACGGAGGCCCGGCCGACACGGACGCGACGGGGGTGATCGCCAAGCGCGCCAACGACATTCTGCGCGGCGGCCTCAAGGACGTGAAGCGGATCCCGCTCGCCCGTGCGCTGACGACTGCGCAGCGGCACGACTACCTCAACGCCTACATCGAGGACCTGCCGAACGTCGTCGACGTGCACGCGATCCGCGCCGAGGGGATCAAGATCGGCGCCGACCCGCTGGGCGGTGCCAGCGTGGACTACTGGGGCGCGATCGCCGAGAAGCACGGCCTCGACCTGACCGTCGTCAATCCGCTGGTCGACGCCACCTGGCGATTCATGACGCTGGACACCGACGGCAAGATCCGGATGGACTGCAGTTCGCCCAACGCGATGGCGTCTCTGATCGCCAACCGCGGCGCGTATCAGATCGCCACGGGCAACGACGCCGACTCCGACCGGCACGGCATCGTCACGCCCGACGGCGGACTGCTCAACCCGAACCACTACCTCGCGGTCGCGATCGACTACCTGTACACCCACCGGCCGTCGTGGCCAGGCTCCACCGCCGTCGGCAAGACGGCGGTGAGTAGCTCGATCATCGACCGGGTGGTGGCCGGGCTGGGCCGCAAGCTGATCGAGGTGCCGGTCGGGTTCAAGTGGTTCGTCGACGGATTGATCAGCGGCACAATCGGTTTCGGCGGCGAGGAGAGCGCCGGAGCGTCGTTCCTGCGCACCGATGGTTCGGTGTGGACGACGGACAAGGACGGCATCATCCTGGCATTGCTGGCCTCGGAGATCCTCGCGGTGACGGGATCGACGCCGTCGCAGCGCTACGCCGAGCTGGCCGAGAAGTACGGCGCCCCAACGTATGCCCGCATCGACGCGCCCGCGGACCGGGACCAGAAGGCGCGGCTGGCCAAGCTGTCGGCCGAGCAGGTGACCGCGTCGGAACTGGCCGGCGAGCCGATCACCGCGAAGCTGACCACCGCGCCGGGCAACGGCGCCGCGCTGGGCGGGCTGAAGGTGACGACGGAGAACGCGTGGTTCGCCGCGCGGCCGTCCGGCACCGAGGACGTCTACAAGATCTACGCGGAGTCGTTCAAGGGACCCGAGCACCTGGCGGAGGTGCAGGACGCGGCCAAGGAGTTGGTGAACAGCGTCATCCAATAAAGTTCTGATGTGAGTTCTGTCGCGGAGGGAGACTGTTCGGCGCCACAGAAGGAACGCCTGCCCAGTGAGGTCTGGGTGCTCATCACGGCCAATGCCGTCATCGCACTCGGGTACGGCGTGGTGGCGCCGGTGCTGCCGCAGTACGCGCGCAACTTCGGGGTCAGCATCAGCGCCGCGACGTTCGTCATCACCGCGTTCGCGCTGATGCGGCTGTGCGCCGCGCCCGCCAGCGGCGTGCTGGTGCAGCGGCTGGGGGAGCGCCGCATCTACATCACCGGCCTGCTGATCGTCGCGGTCTCGACGGGAGCGTGCGCGTTCGCGCAGACCTACTGGCAGCTGCTGGTGTTCCGCTCGCTCGGTGGCTTGGGTTCGGCGATGTTCACGGTCTCGTCGCTGAGCCTGATGATCCGGATCTCGCCGCCGAATGCCCGCGGCCGTGTCGCGGGCATGTTCTCCTCGGCCTTCCTGGTCGGCTCGGTGGGCGGACCGGTGCTCGGCAGCCTCACCGTGGGTCTCGGCCTGAGCGCGCCGTTCGTCATCTACGGCGTGGCGCTCCTGATCGCCGCGGCCGTGGTCTTCATCCGGCTGCGGCACTCGTCGCTCGCCGCGCGGGAAGAGCACACCGAGCCGGTCGTGTCGGTGCGCACGGCGCTGCGCAACCCGGCCTATCGCGCCGCGCTGCTGTCCAACTTCGCGACCGGATGGTCGGCGTTCGGCCTGCGCATCGCGCTGGTGCCGTTGTTCGTCGTGGAGGTGCTCGGGACGCAGTGCCGGGATGGCGGGCCTGGCGCTGGCGACGTTCGCGGTGGGCAACGTCTCCGCGGTGATCCCCAGCGGCTTCCTGTCCGATCGCATCGGCCGCCGAGTGCTGCTCATCTGCGGGCTGACGGTGTCGGCGTTGGCGACGGCCCTGGTGGGCTTCTCGTCGTCGTGGCCGGTGTTCCTGGCGGCGGCGTTCGTCGCCGGTGCGGCGACCGGGATGTTCATCTCGCCGCAGCAGGCGGCGGTGGCCGACATCATCGGCAGCAAGGCGCGCGGCGGCACCGCGGTCGCGACGTTCCAGATGATGGCCGACTTCGGGGCGATCGGAGGCTCACTGGCGGTCGGCGCGATCGCCGAGTACTTCTCGTACTCGTCGGCGTTCGTGATCAGCGGGGTGATTCTGCTGGTCGCCGCGGTCGGCTGGATGTTCGCGCCGGAGACGCGGCGGCGGCCGGGCGACGAGCCGACGGCCGCCCGCCCGCTCGGCCCGGAAGCCGGTGGCGAGGTGCCGTGACCTGCGACTTTGAACCGGCACTGCGGGTGGTGTACCGTCGACCCGCACAACATCAAGGGGCTATGGCGCAGTTGGTAGCGCACCACACTGGCAGTGTGGGGGTCAGGGGTTCGAATCCCCTTAGCTCCACAGAGTTTATGCAGTTCAGAGGTAGAGGATCAGAGCAGCAGAGGGCGTCGCCCTCCTTGGACCTCTGAAACGGCGTCGGTCCAGGGATCACCTATAGCGACTGGCTGGTTGACGGACTCCCATGTAATAGACGGTTACTTCGTCATTTCAGGGCTCGTCAATCGAGGTCAAGTGTCATGCTGACACGCATCGACACAGCCCGCGTAGTGGAAGCGCACATGGTCATCTTCGTCAACTACCTGCACGGAGCATGACCAAATTCTTCCGCGGTAACCCGCGCCTTCTCTTTCAGGCGCTGCCGGTCGCGTTCGGCGTGATCCTCCTGAAATGGCTGTACGACGACAGCTCGGCCAGGCACCTGGAACTCAGCCCGCTGCTGACCGGAGTCATCGCGGCCGAGGTGTTCATCGTGGGGTTCATGCTCGTCGGTACGGCGGGCGACTTCAAGGAGGCCGAACGCCTTCCCGGTGAGCTGGCTGCCACCCTCGAGACGGTCGCGGATGAGTGCTTGATCATCGACGCCGAGCTGAAGCTGCCCGAGGCGCGGCAATGTGTGGCGCAACTGGTCGAGATCGGGAACTCGGTGCATTGGTGGCTGCTCCACGATCAGGACTTGGACAAGGTTATGGGCAACCTGCGGACGCTGAACCCGCTGTTCATGGTGTTCGCGCCGAAGATCCAGGCGGGCTTCACATCCCGGTTGAAGTCCGAGCAGGCGACCTTGCGCAGGCTGGTCATCCGGATGGACACCATGCGCCGGACGTCATACGTGTCGGCGGGCTACCTCATCGCCGAGATCACGGCCTTGGTGCTCCTCGTGCTGTTGCTAATCACCAAGATCGGCGAGGTAGCCCCGTCGGTATTGGTGGTCGGGGTCATCAGCTACCTACTCTTCTACGCGCTCGCGTTGATACGGGACCTCGATAACCCGTTCGAGTACCGCGGTGGTAAGCCCGGTGCAGCGGATGTGAATCTTGAGGTGCTCGAACACAGCGAGGATCGGCTCCGCCACTTGCTCACGACGATGGGTGCTTCGGCTTAGCGAAGCGCACGAACACCGCGCGTACCGTGCAGACCATGGCGCGGTGTGCAGATAGCGCTGAATCCGGATGATCCCCATGCCCAGCGCGCGTCCGCAGCGTTGACCCAGACGGTGATCGACACACTAGAGAGAACTCAGGCCCCATGCGCGCGTCTGGCCCTAGCTGCATGCGTCACAGTATTTCGGCACCGTGAAATTACCCGTTGTGCCGGGGAAGTCGCGGGTGCGACGGTCAGATCAAATCGGTGCCCGCGCGGTATGTGCCAACGGTCTTTGGACGTGGCAGAAAAGCCTCGTTGTGGATGCATCGCCCACCGCGTACCCGTTCGGCGCGTTACTGCAAACGATGGATACGGTCGGCGGTCTTCGGGTTCGATAGTTCTCCCCTTAGCTCCACTTCTTGAACCCGTCCCGACCATCGGTTGGGGCGGGTTTCCACGTTTGTCGGGCGCTACGCCGTCATTGTGAGCCCAGTTATTAGTCGACTCCGCGAACGAACACGGCGTCTAGGGATGACACGACCAACGTGACCTGGTCGTCAAGCATTTCTTCACAGGCGGCCTCGAGACGTTCCTTGCGACGCCAAGCGGCCCATTTCGCTTGCGCGACAGCGCCGTAGCCAGCCAGATGAGGTGCCACCGGCTCAAGGGTGACGCCGCGGTGGCGCGCGACGGCCCGCGCCGCGCGGAAGAACGCGTCGGCATCAACGCCTTGGCGGGCGAGCGCGACGATGTCGACGTAGTCACGCCATCGTGTGCTGGTGATGCCGCGCTCGATGATGGTGACGCCTTTCTCGGCGATCGTCGTTTCGGGGGCGTAGCCCAGTAGGGTAATCGGATCGCCTACTACCCGATCGATCGTCACCTCCGCGGGGCGGCGGCACGATGGGGTTGCCGGCGGACTCCCATGACGGCGTCCCCCACCACGTTCCGATCGAAGACTGCGACCCGTAGTCGCAAGGCCCGGATAACTCGGCCTGCTCGCGAATCTCCTGCACGTCGATCGTGTCGAGGTCGAACGTCACACCGTCGTCGACATTGATTGCAGCAATGTCGCGCTACCACCTCGGCGAGATGCTGGGCATCGACGTTGGCGCTGACGGCATTGACGTCGATGTCCTTCGTCGGGCGCCGCACCCCGTAGGCGGCCAGCAACACGCCGCCCTTGAGGACGAAGTCGGCGGCGTGGGAGGTGCGGGTGAGTCTGTCCAGAAACGATTCGAGGGCGTGCCGGATCAGATACTCCTGCGTGGGAGCGCCGGCGACGCCCCGTCCGGCTGTGGGAACGCCCGCGGCTTGATCTTTCGAAAGACGGCATCGCCGGCGCTCATGCCAACATCTCCAGTGCGTGCAAGACCGGAGTCTTGGCGCGGGGGAGGCGGGTCGCGATCTCGATCAGCCGGGCGGGTTTGCCTCCGCGGCGCAGCCACTCCCGTAAAGCCTCGCGGGCCAGCTCGTAGCCAACCTCCCCCGCGAAGCCGGAACGCGTCAGTGATCGACCGTTCGGCAGAGTAGATGCCGATCGTTCGATCCGCTCCCGGGATGGCGATCTGTTCGCGTCCGATGGGCGAAGGTTGCCCTGTCGAAGTGGTGCCAGGCGATCGCCCCCCTCGACTCTTCGGTGTTCTCGATCCGCGCGGAATGGCGATGTCGAGTGCGGTGGGGATGGTGTCGGTGAGGTCGTGGTGGGCGAGCGCAGAGGTTAGGCAGATCGTCGCTTCGGGGCGTCGCGCTCGCTGCCTCGATCTGATCCCAGTCAATCGCCCGAGTGCTCGATGGGAAGGTAGATGCCGCGAGCGATGCGGTCGAGCTTGCCCGTGCGGGCGCCCCCGATAGAGCGCGCTGCGTGACAGGCCGGCCTGTCCGGCAGTGCTGGGCGTCAGAGCGCTCACCATCCCACCTCCTCAATTCAGAGCATTCTAAACGTATACAGATAACGCTACCTGTAGACGTTTAGTTCCGGCGGCCGTGAACGCTTTGCGCGGATTGCACCTAACCTGCCGCATACGCCATCGGATCGCAGCTGCTAAACAGCCCGTTCACGGCTACGCCGGGTCCTCGCAGTGTGGGCGTCAGGGGTTCGAATCCCCTTAACTCCACTTTTCCGGCACCTGCTCCGGCCATCGGTCGGGGCGCCTCCCTGGGTCGGTCGTCAGTCGAGGACCGGGCCGACGTCGCGCGGCGGCGCGTGATCACCAAGGGTGCGGACACAGAGCGATTCATCGACGCGTGGATGGATGAGGAGAATCCGTTCCTCAATGATCACCGGCCATGGGAGGCCGCCCACCTCTTGGTGGCAGGCGAACTGGGTCAACCGGCCCTCACCGGGAAGTACGGCAACGTCGTGACTGCACCAGGTCCCGCTGCGCGCCACACTGGGTTCGTCACGAAATGACGTCGTCGGGGTCGGACGCTTCAACGAGCAAGGACATTCCCTGGTACGGCTGTAAGTGGACGGCAAAGCTGTGCAGGTCATCGATAGTGGCTACAGGCTTGCCGCTGAACATATCTGAGACCTGAGCGTCCGGCGGGAGGTGCTCCGAACGAACCGTGCCGGCGATGTCTTCATTGGCAAAGTTGAGGACCGTCAGTTGGTACCGTGGATCACCATCGAACTGGTGCACCAGCACGAGCATTGCGCGATGCGATACGTCCGGAATGTCGATCTGGCGGCTAGTGGCGATGCCGTAGTGCGTTCTGACCCGCAGGATCGCCTGTAACTGCCGCAGAAAGCTTGTCTCATCGGCGAGTTGGTGCGGGATCGATCCGTACAGACTGCGACCGCGCGGCATGCCGGCCGCTGATTTGGTGGCCTGCGGATCCACGCCCATGAGATCGTGTCCTGCACGGTGTATCCACCGAGTATCGCCGCCCCGCAACAGATCTTCGACATCGTCGGCTGCCAGTGTGAGCATTCCGCACAAGTCCCAGCCCGACAACGCGAACACACCTGGTTGTAGCGCATTGAACATCGCCAGCAGCAAATGTGCACGACGGATCAAATCGATGTCATCGATCGCGTTGAGGTCGCTGATGCCGAGCGCGGCGGTGATGACACTAGCTGTCGTGCAGGCAATGCCGTTCGTGGTGAAAACCAAGTTGTATGGCGCGTTTTCGCCCGTCAGCTGCTCGGTGAGGTCTCGTCTGACGGTGTCGCCCAGCTCTTCGCCGGTGATCTCCACGCCCTTGTAGGGATAGACATCGTCGTGGTGGCCGGTCGACCAATGCACCAGTTCGTAGGTCAGTTCGTCGTGATTCTGCAAGGCGTGCACCAGCGAGGCGGGGTCGACGCCGAGCTCTAACGTGGTGCGCAAGGTCAACCGCAGGAACTCGGTGTCGGCGGTAGCCAAGGCGTGGTGATAGGCCGGCCGATTGATGAAGTCGTAGGACAGGTCGGCGCCGGCGTCACCGATCTCACGGATGTCGTCGATGGTGAGATTGAGTTCTTGGAAGGTGAAGCCACCGAGTTTGCGAACCATGCTGGCGATGAGATGGTTGGCCGCCTCCGACAGTGGATGGCCTTCCGACCAGGCTGGATTGTCGTCGGTAGCGGACTTCTCGGCGCCCAGGAAGCCGTTGGCGTCCAGACGCAGCCCGCCAGAACCCAAGTCCGTGAGGGAGTGCAGCGCATCCCCGATTACCAGCCGCATACCTGCGAACGACGGATCCAGCCAGTTGATCGACGGCTGGCCGTCCTTGAAGTAGTGCAGGTAAACCCACCGCCGCTCGACACCGTCGATACCCACGACGGGCCGGGTGGCACTCCAGTTGGTTTCCTTGACGCCCTCGGCGTAGAAGATCACTCGCTGCAACCGGCCGATGATGTAGCCGGCCTTGTCGAGCCACTCCTCGGTGGCGGCGTCGATGTTGATCGAGTCCGCACCGTCCGGTACGTCGGGCAGATGTTCCCAGTCTCGGGGGTCGATCTCAACCATGTGGTAGATGCCCGGGTAGTCGGCGTACTTCATTTCAGCGAGCCGGAAGTCGGCGCCTTTGCCGGTATGGCCGGGCACGATGTCGTCGATGATGGTGCCGCCGTACCAATTGGCAGTTCCGCACATCTGACGGAATTCTTCTTCGGTGCCGAAGGCGGGGTCGATACGGGTGCTGATTCGGTCGAAATGCCCGTCCACGCTCGGCGTTTGGTGCCAGCCGGAGATACCGCCGGCGAGTTTGACCGGCCCGGTGTGCACGGCCTCGATGCCGATCTCGGCGAATGCCTTCCACATCGCCTCGTCGGCCATCGCCTGAAGGAACGACTCGTCGGGGCGAGTGATCAGGGACAACGGGTAGGCGGTGAACCACACCGATGCGGTGTCGACCGCGCCGCGGGCATTGGGCGTGGCATACGGGTTCTGCCACATCGAGCCCTGCCCGGAGAACTGCTGGCTGATCTCGTTCGCGTCGGCCAGCATCGAATGGGACACGAGCCAGGAGACATACGCGGGGTTGTCCCCGGAGGCAGCGCCGTCCTGGGACACCGACCGCCGAAGGAAAGGGGTCCTGACGCGAGGACGAAATCGCAGTGTGCGCGGACGGGCAGGATGCAGATGCTCATCGAAGGTGATCTCGGCTGGCTCGTTCGGCTGGTCATCGGGTGCCGATTGCGCCATCTGCGACATGTGATTCCTTACCTGCTTCGTTTCCACGCCGGTGTTACTCGGCCTGAGCTGACACCTGCACGGTGGCACTGGCCAGTATTGCCACCGCACGGCGACCATGAAACCCGAGCGAGCGTGCTGTCGCTCCACTCGACGATGCCGAATCGGCTTCGTCTTGGAGACAGCTCGAAGAAATCTCGGCGCAGCGACCGCGTAATCAATTAGCCGTCATCGCGATCTCCGGCTTAACTGTGTCCCATGGACTCCATGTCCGGCGACGCGGCCCCTGACGATCTCGGTCCGTTCCGGAACCGGCACAACACCGAATGGCACCGTGAGATCGCGGTCGCCAACACGGTGCTGCGCACGCAGGTCGGATCCGGGCTGCACGGCGTCACGGTGGAGGGCACCGACGATCGCGATGAGATGGGCGTCTGCATCGAACCGTCGAACTGCGTCATCGGCCTCCAGAGCTTCGAGCAGTATCAGTACCGGACCCAACCCGAGGGCGCGCGGTCCGGGGCCGGCGATCTGGACCTCACGATCTACAGCCTGCGGAAGTGGGCGCGGCTCGCCGCCGCCGGAAACCCCACCGTCCTGCTGATGCTGTTCGTTCCCGAGCAGGAGATCGTCGAGGTCCAATGGCCGGGCCGCGAACTGCAGGCCAACGTCGACCTCTTCGTGTCACGGGACGCCGGCCGCCGCTTCATCGGCTACCTCGACGCCCAACACGAGCGGATGCTTGGCCTTCGCTCGCCACACACGAATCGCCCCGAGCTGATCGACGTCTACGGCTTCGACACCAAGTTCGCGTATCACGCTGTGCGACTTGGCATCCAGGGCGTAGAACTGCTTACCACGGGCCGTATCACCCTGCCGATTGCCGAACCCGAACGAACCTGGCTACGCGAGCTCCGTACCGGCGGCCACGCGAAACAGGAAGCACTCGATCGGATCGAGGATCTGCGCGACCAGCTCGTGCGTCTCACCGACACCGTCGACCTGCCGGACAAGGCGGACTACGCGAAGCTCGACGATTGGCTCATCAGCGTCTACACGCGATGGTGGGAGGCTTGACGGGGGCTGAATCCGGCCTGGCGCGTCACAACTGGGAGGCGCCGCCGTCGACGGGTAGCTCCGCGCCGGTGGTGTACGTGGCGTCGAACGCGAGGAAGATGATCGCCCTCGCCACTTCCTCGGATTCACCAACGCGCTGCATCGGGTTGTCGGCCGCCATCTGATCGAGGAACTGCCGCGCGGCGTCACGGGGCATCGATCGTTCGAGGATCCCGGTGTCGACGGGGCCGGGGGACACCGCGTTGACGCGAATGCCCCGGTCGATCAGTTCGCGAGCGAACGTGCGCGTCATCGACCGCAGTGCCGCCTTGGTGGCGGAGTAGACGCTCGTCCCCGCGATGCCCTTGACGTGGCTGATCGAGGTCGTGAGCACCACCGCGCTACCGGCGGGCATCAGCGGCAGGAACCTCTGCAGCGTGAAGAAGGGCGCCTTGGCGTTCAGGTCGAAGAGTTCGTCATACGACGCCTCAGTGGTTTCGTCGACCGCCGCGATCAACGTCCCGCCCGCGTTGAGCACCAGCAGGTCGACGCCGCCGAACTCGGTGGCCGCCCGATCGACGAGCGTGTCGATGTCGTTGACGGCGTCGCTCGATACGACGATCGCATCCGGACCGAGTTCTGCCCGTGCGGTTTCCAGCGATGCGGGGGTCCGGCCGGTGACCAGCACGCGAGCACCGCCAGCGCTGAGCGCCTTGGCGGTGGCAAGTCCGATGCCGCTCGTCCCTCCAGTGATGACGACGCGTTTGCCTTCGTAGCTAGTCATTCGTGTTGCCTTTCATGTTGTGTTTCATCAGAGTTGGGAGTCGCCGCCGTCGACCACGAGTTCGATGCCGGCGACGAACGTCGCGTCGAACGCCAAAAATGCTGCCGCCGGGGCGAACTCGTCCGGGTGGCCGAAGCGCTGCATCGGGTTGCTTGCGGTGAACTCGGCCTTCAGCTGCGCTGCCCTCTCCGGCACTTCCTTCTCCAGCTTGCCGGTGTCGATCGAGCCCGGACTGATCGCGTTGACCCGGATCCCTCTTGGCAGCAGCTCCCGGCTGAGGGTGCGGGCCATCGAGCGCAGGGCGGCCTTGGTGGCCGAGTAGACGCTGAGCGCATCCCAGCCCGTCTGGTTCGCGGTCGACGTCGTGAGCACCACGCCGCTGCCCTCGACCAGCAACGGCGCGAGCTTCTGCACGGTGAAGAACGGCCCCTTGACGTTGATCGCGAACACCTCGTCGAAGGTCTGCTCGGTCACCGCGTCGAACCGGTCGAAGCTGCCGATGCCGGCGTTGACGAACAATGCGTCCACCGTGCCGAACTCGGCCTTTACCCGGTCGGCCAGCGCGTCGATCGCCGGCAGCGAACTCGCGTCGCTCTGGACCGTGATCGCGTTGCCGCCGAGCCGCCGGCCGGCGTCCTCCAACGTCTCCCGCGTCCGCCCCGTGATCAGGACGCGTGCGCCCTCGTCCACCAGATGCTGTGCGGTCGCCAGCCCGAGGCCGCTGCTCCCGCCGGTGATCACCACGTTCTTGCCGTCGTACCTGCCCATTTTCGCCATCTCTCGTCGTCGAATCCCGTGCCACCGAGTCTTCGGCTGTCCGCGACGGGTGTCCAAGACCTGTTCGGCACCCCGTCATGCCGAAACGGCATGGCGGGGAATACCTCCTGCCTTTGGCCAGGTTGAGTGGGTCGTGAACGATCTCGGGATCGACCTCGAGCTGCGGCTGGTGCGCTATTTCACGGTTGTGGCGGAGCACCTGAACTTCGGCCGGGCGGCCGCCGAGCTGCACCTGGCGCAGCCGTCGCTGAGCCGCCAGATCCAGCGGCTGGAGGATCGTCTCGGCGTTCGCCTGCTGGATCGCACGCCGCAGGGCAGCCTGCTCACCGAGGCCGGCAAGGCGTTCCTTCCGGAGGCGCAGGCGCTGCTGCACGCCGCTCGCCAGGCGGCGCTCACTGCCCGCGCGTACGCGCCGGCCGGCAAGGTCATCATCGGCTACGTCGAGGACCTGGTCATCACTCCAGCGGTCCGCGCCCTGCGCCAGCGTCATCCGCAGGCGGAGATCGACACCCGCCACCTGGAGTGCCATGACGGGCGGGTCTTCGCCGAGGGAGGAGTGGACGTCGTGGTCGCCCGGGACCCGCTGACCTTCCCCGACCGACATGGCCCACATGACCGTGCTCTACGAAGAGCCGCGGATGCTGGTCGTACCGATCGACCATCACCTGGCAGGTCGCGCATCGGTGTCGCCGGATGACTTCGCCGGCGAGCAGTTCATCTGCCCTCATGGCGGAGCCCGCGCGATCTATCCGGTGGACTCATACCGGGGCAGTGACCCGGGCCCGATTTCAGCCGGCCCGGTCAACGAAAGCTTCGAGGACAGAATGGAACTCGTCGCGAGCGGCCAGGCGATCGCGGTGTTGCCGGTGGGCGACCGGCGCAGTTCGCTGCGCCCCGACCTCGCCACCGTGCCCGTCGAGGGCTTTCCCACCAGCAAGGTCATGGTCGCTACCCGCGTCGGTGACCCGAACCCGCTCGTCGCCGACTTCGTCCAGTCCGCCCGTGATCACCTCGTAGGGATGGCGGCGTAACGAGTTCGGTCAAGCGCTGCATTGACACCGGCATCCCTGCCGCCTACGTTTTGACTACGCACGTTGTCAAAGTGTGGCTCAAAGGGGAGCTGACATGAACATGGCCATTCCGACTCGTCATCCCGATCGCCCCCGCCCCGTTCCGTCCGTGCTCAGGCCGATGGCGCTGGCACTGGGCGTCGGAAAGCCAACGCCGGAGCAGTGGCGCCGGCTCGGAGCATCCCTGACCGTCGGCGATGAGCCGATGGATCGCCTCGCCGAATGGATGTCCTCCGTCGGGATGGATGAGGCGCGGTCGCTGTTCGACCGGGCCATCACCGAGGGCATCGCCAACGTTGCCGAGGCGCCTGAACCGTTGCGCGAGTTCTTCACTCGGGTCGAGGCGGTTCCGGACTGGGTCGACTGGGATCAGGTGCGCAGGGGCCAGCGGGCGCTGCGCAGGGGCGGTGCCGACGGCATGTACATCGCGCGTGACGTGTCGCTGCTCGGTGGGTATCAATTCTCCGGATTCAACAAGACCTTGATACGGACCGGCGCGCTGGAGAAGGGCTCGAACAAGCGTTTCGCGGAGACGATGCAGTGGGCGATGGACGTCATCTCCGACGGCGGCATGGGCCCGCTGCGCGGTCGGCTACCGGTCCACGCTTCGTGTGCGGCTGATCCACGCGTTCGTGCGTCGGCACGTGGCGGGCATGCCGGACTGGCGTGGCGACGAATGGGGCGTGCCGGTCAATCAGACCGACATGGCCGCCACTCTGGTGGGTGCATTGATCGCCCCGGCCGCGGGAGCGATCGGGATGGGAATTGTCTTGCGGCCCGCGGACTTCGACGCCATCGCGCACCTGACCCGTTACGTCGGCTGGCTGATCGGCGTGCAGGACGAGTGGCTGCCGCGCGACTTCCGCGACGGCATCCGCGTCCTCTATCACACGGTCAGCGCGCTGTCCGAGCCCGATGAGTCCACCAAGCGGCTCGCGGTTCCGATGGTCGAGGATCCACTGGACTGGCAGTACCGCAGCATGCCGGGTGTGCGCCGTCGCGTCGCACGGGCGCAGCACCTTTCCGTGACGAGCGGCTTCCTGGGGCCGCGCGCGATGCGCGCGCTAGGCCTGCCGGCGTACGTGCCGCCGTGGTATCCGGTGTTGCGGATACCCGTGAACCTGGCCCGCAGCGTGGTCGCCCTGACGCTGCCCGGCGGGATGGACCGCGCGGCGGCCCGTGGGCAGCGCGAACAGAAACTTCTGCTACGCACCATGATCGGCGATGGCGACGCCACGATCGGTGATTCCGCCGCGCACATGAGCGGCGCTGCCTGACATCTGGCTGCCGGATTTGATTGCCCGTAGGACGGCCAATAATTCGATCGCCAACGTTCCCGCCCAGCAGTAACCTCGGTATATGGCCAGCTCAACGCGCACTCATACCAGCGGCGGCCGCTCATGATCACCAAGCTCGGTCAGAAGCTGATCAACTTCGCCAGCCACGTCGACGACAACACGATCGAGCAGGCGAAGCAGACCGCGTCGATGCCGTTCGTGCATCCGCACGTCGCGCTGATGCCCGACGCGCACTTCGGCAGGGGTGCAGCGGTCGGCACCGTCATCCCCACGTTGGGTGCGGTGATCCCGGCCGCCGTGGGTGTCGACATCGGCTGCGGGATGATCGCTGCCCGCACGATCTACACCGAACAGGACATCGCCGGCCGGGAACTCGCCGTCCTGCGCAAGTCGATCGAGTCGGCGATCCCCCTGTCGCCGGGCAACTACAACCAGGCGGTCGACCGGTATCCGTTCACCGCCGCGCGCATCGCGGAACTCGAGAGCAGCGCCGCCACCAACGACGTCGACTTGACCCATTCCCCGAAGTGGCGTGAGCAGCTCGGCTCGCTGGGCGGCGGCAACCACTTCATCGAGCTGTGCATCGACGACGAGCAGCGGGTATGGATGTTCCTGCACTCCGGTTCACGTGGGGTCGGCAACAAGATCGCGCAGAAGCACATCAAGATCGCACAGGAGCTGTGCAAGCAGTGGTGGGTGTCATTGCCGAACCCCGATCTGGCGTACATCCCGCAGGGCACACCGCAGTTCGGTGCCTATCTCGCCGAATTGTCTTGGGCGCAACGATTCGCGCTGTCCAACCGCGAGGAGATGATGGACCGGTTCCGGCAGGCCTTCGCGCATTGGATGGGCGTGCCGAAGGAGGACGCCGCCGAGGTCGAGGTGGATCGGGTGAATTCACACCATAACTACACCGTCCAGGAGAACCACGGCGGCAAGGACGTGTGGCTGACGCGCAAGGGCGCGGTCGACGCGCACGAAGGGGTCCGCGCCGTCATTCCCGGCTCCATGGGCACCCGCTCCTACATCGTCCGCGGGAAGGGCAGCAAGGTCGGCCTCTGCTCGGCGCCGCATGGTGCCGGCCGTCGCTTCTCCCGCACCGAAGCGCGGAAGCGGTTCACCGCAGACGATCTCGCCAACCGCATGGCGGGCATCGAGTACCGGCACGGTGAGCAGTGGGTGGACGAGATCCCCGACGCCTACAAGGACATCGACGTCGTCATGGCCGACGCCGCCGACCTCGTCGAGGTGCGAACACACGCTGCGTCAGGTGCTCAACGTCAAGGGTACCTAGGCCTCAGGCGTTCCATCGGGATCTACCGGCTGGCAGGGCAAGCGTGAGCGCGCGAGCGGCGAAACGACGAACGCCGCGGCGCCGCATCCGCCTGATCGATGTCGCGGTGGCGCCGCACAGGAAGCCGAAGAGGAAGTACCCCGCGCCCGTCGCTTCTTGCGCTGGACGATGAGCGATCCGAGGAACCCGCATGCCGCAGCGATGATCGCGACCGCGACGAGCAACAGAACGAGTTGCGTCGGTCCGACCGCCTGCATATCCCAACCTCCGACGGCCGCCTGCATGGGTCCGCTTGCCGATCCAACCACCGGGCCCTGCCGCGCGGGGTTGCTGAGTTCCGATTCGTGACCAAAGCGATGGCGAAGCGTTAGACGGCGTCGACCGGAACGCCCACGCCAAACCCCTTCGCGTGACGGTAGATAACGATTCTCCATCCCATTGGTTCCGAATCGATGCGGATGGCTTGGCGGATCATCCGGGGCCCATAGGGTTGCTCGGTGCACCGTCGAACGGCCCTGAAGCTGCCTCTGTTACTGGCCGTAGGTGCCACCCTCACGCGAGTGCCCATCGCCTCTGCCGAACCCGGCCGGTGGCCGGCTGACCGCGCCAACCGCTGGTATCAAGCGCAAGGCTGGCTGGTCGGCGCGAACTACATCACGTCGACCGCCGTCAATCAGCTCGAGATGTTTCAGCCGGGCACCTATGACGCCCGCCGCATCGACGGCGAGCTGCGCGTGGCGCGGACTGCTCGGGTTCAACACCGTGCGGGTCTTCCTGCACGATCTGCTGTGGGCCCAGGATCGCGAAGGCTTTCGCGCGCCGTCTCGCGCAGTTCGTCGCGATCTCGGCGAGCCACGGCATCAAGCCGCTGTTCGTTCTGTTCGACTCCTGCTGGGACCCGCTTCCCCAAGCTGGGTGCGTCAGCGTGCGCCGACGCCCGGCGTGCACAACTCCGGCTGGGTGCAGAGCCCGGGTGCCGAGCGCATCGACGACCCCCGCTACTCGCGCGTCCTCCAAGAGCTACGTCACCGGAGTATTGAGCCTGTTCCGCAATGACAATCGGGTCTTGGGCTGGGACCTGTGGAACGAACCCGACAACCCGGCGAAGCGTGTATCGCAAGGTGGAGCGGAAGGACAAGCAGGACGTCGTCGCCGCGCTGCTGCCCCAGGTGTTCCAGTGGGCGCGTGCGGTCGATCCCGTCCAACCGTTGACGAGCGGCGTCTGGCAGGGCAATTGGGCAGATGCCGGCAGCCGCAGCGCCATCAGTGAGCTTCCAGCTGGACAACTCCGACGTGATCACCTTCCACTCGTACGGCACCCCAGCCGAGTTCGAGGACCGGATCGCCGAACTCACTCCGTCTGGGACGGCCGATCATCTGCACCGAGTACCTGGCACGGTCGCTGGGCAGCACGGTCGAAGGAATCCTTCCAATTGCACAGCGGCACAACGTCGGCGCGTACAACTGGGGCTTCGTCGCCGGGAAGACCGAGACCTACCTGCCGTGGGACTCCTGGGATCACCCGTACCAGGAGGCGCCGAAGGCATGGTTCAGCGACCTGCTCTGGCCCGATGGACGGGCCCATCAGGACAGCGAGATTCAGACGATCCGCAAGTTGACCGGCGTGCTGGGCCAAACCTGAACCGACGGCGCGCGGTCAATCCCCGTACGCGGGCGCGGCTTGCAACTCCGGGGCGGCCGCGGCGAGTAGCGCGGCCCGGTCGCGGTTGAGCGGGGGATAGATCCGTTCACCGTTGATCAATTGCTTGGTCGCCTTGGCCGTCGCGCCGCTGCTGACCACCCGGCGATCCCAGCCCTCCGTGTACACCGCGCCGGCGGGACCGAGATCGAGAACGGTGACGTACCAGGGGATTCGCAGCGACAGCATCGGTGCGCCCAGCAGGTCGCTGATCACGTTGTAGCCCGCATAGCGGCCCATCGGCCGACCATGCTGGCACGACATCACGGACAGATGCTCGTCGTCCATCTTCGCCACCGCCACGTCGCCTGCGGCGAACACACCGGCAACGCCGTCGACCCTGAGGTGATCGTCGACGGCCAGCCGGCCCAGCCTGTCGCACGGCACGCCGAGCTGCGCCGTCAACGGGTTCGCCCGCATCCCGGCGCACCACACCAGCGTTGCCGCCGGCACGACCTCGCCCGACGACAGCGTCACGCTGCGCTCGTCGACCGCGGTGACGCCCACGCCGGTGAAGGCGTCAACCCCGTTCTGCGCCAACGCCTCTTCGATGACCGGACGAGCCGACTCGCCCATGTCGGAACCCACGTGCGGGTTGTGGTCGACGAGGATCACGCGCGGTGTGACGCCGGGCCCGAGTGCGTCCGACAGCATCTTCGGCAGCTCGCTGGCGGTCTCGATGCCGGTGAGGCCGGCGCCGACGACGACCGCCGTTGCGCACGCGGGATCCTCGGCGTGGCCGGCCAGATCGCGGATGTGCGCCTGCAGCCTCATCGCGCCGTCGTAGGTGTCGACGTCGTAACCGAACTCGGCGAGCCCGGGAAGGCCGGGCTTGGCCACCCTGCTGCCCAGCGCCAGGACGAGGCGGTCGTAGCCCAGGGTCGCACCGTCGGCGGTGCTCACCACCTTGGCGGCAGGATCGATGCCGGTGACGTCTGCGGTGATGTGGCCGACACCGACCGGATCGAGCAAGTCCTGCAAGGGGATTCGGCACGGGGTTAAGTCGGCTTCGTAGTTGCGCACCCGAATGTCGTGGAACGGCTGCGAACTGACGACGGTGACGTCGACGCTGCCTTGGGGAACGCCGAGCTCGTCCAGCCGCCGGGCCGCGCCGAGTGCGGCCCACAGCCCGGCGAACCCGGACCCAAGAACGAGCACGCGTTTCGGCGGCATCGCCCCATCGTCGCCCCCTGCCGGTCCATACACAAGGGCAGGCGTCATCGCACCGGATTGGTGAGTGACGCCAGCCCGTCACCGAGATCGCACCGCACCACGTCGCCGGGCACGACCGGTACGGCCCCAGGGGTGCCGGGGCACAGGGATCTACCTTCGGCTTTCGATCGTGGTGACGACGTGTTCGGCGATGGCCAGCGCTGAAGTCGCCGCTGGTGATGGGGCGTTGCGCAACAGGACGATTCGGTCGCGGATGCTGATCCTGAAGTCATCGACGAGGCCGCCGTCGGCGTCGAGCGCTTGGGCTCGGATGCCGGAGATGCCCGGCACGACGTCGTCGTCGGCGATCTCAGGCACGTAGGCGCGGGCCGCCGCGACGAACCGCCGCTTGCTCAGCGACCCGTACATCTCCTGGATGCCGGTACGCCAGTGCTGGCGTGCGAAGCGCCAGAACGCCGGAGTATGCGCGACGCCGAGGAGATCGGGCACCGAGACGTTGCGCCAGCGGTAGCCCTCGCGGGCCAGGGCGAGCACCGCGTTCGGGCCGATCAGCACTTCCCCGTCCACCCGCGGCGTGACGTGCACACCCAGGAACGGATACCTGGGGTCGGGCACCGGGTAGACGAGCCCGTTGACCAGGCCGCGCCGCTCTGGCTTGAGCGCGTAGTACTCGCCGCGGAAGGGCATGATCACGGGATCGGGCCCGTCCCCGCTGAGCTCGGCGAGGCGGTCGCTCTGCAGCCCGCCGCACACGATGACCCGATCGAAGACGGTCTGCGCCGTGCTGCCATCGGAGCGCGTGCGGACCACCACCTCGGCGCCCGCGGCGCGCAGGCCGACGACCTCGTGTCCGAGCAGGATCTTCGCCCCCGCGGCGGTGGCTTCGGCGGCCAGCGCCTGTGTCACCTCGGCGAAGTCGACGATGGAGGTCGACGGCGAGTGCAGCGCTGCGACACCGCGCACGTGTGGCTCGAGGTCGCGCAACTCACCCGGTCCGATGATGCGGACGTCGGGGACACCGTTGGCGCGGGCCCGCTGCTCGATGTCGTGCAGCCGTGCACGTTCGACGTCGTCGAGGGCCACCAGCACCTTGCCGCAGGCGATTCGGGGGATGTCGTGCTGCTGGCAGAACTCCTCGAGCAGGCCAACGCCGCGACGGCAGAGTAGGGCCTTGGCCGAACCAGGCTGGTAGTAGAGGCCGGCATGCACGACACCGCTGTTGCGTCCGGTCTGGTGCGACGCGAGCCGGTGCTCCTTCTCGAAGAGCGTCACGTCGGCGTCCGGCCGACGCCGGAGCACCTCCCTGGCGACGGCGACGCCGACGATGCCGCCGCCGATGACGCCGATCCGGTGGGTCACCGGTCACCACGTCCCGGTGCGTAGTCGGCGAACACCCGATCCTGATCGGCGCCCAGCGCAGGCGGGGCCTCCCGACGCGGCTCACGGTGGTCGGACAGGGCGATGGGCGAAGCGTGCACGTCGAGGTCTCCCGGGGTCGGGTGGGCAGGGTCACCACCATCTTGTCGCGAACTTGGGCCCAGTCGTAGACCCCCGGCACGGTGCGGATCCTGCCGGCGGGCACGCCGACCGCGTCGAGGCCGGCGAGGACGTCCGCGGCGAGGCGATCCGGCCGCCAGGATCTGCGCAGCGCTCATACCCGACATCAGATTGGGTTGAGAGTCGACCCGTCAACCGGATTCGGCGACGAGGACGTCGCAAGCGCGGTCAGGTAGCCCCGCAACGCGGTCTTCGCTTCACGCAACAGGGCGGCGTCGCCGTCGGAATTGGACCGGAATGCCTCCTGCAGCAGCACGTCGGCAATCAGGTGACCCGCGCGGCAGACGTCGTCGAGCCGCTCGGTTTCGGGAAGGAGCCGCTGCGCGAGGACGAGTTGCTTGAGCATCGCGGCCATCCGCCGTTTGTGCTCGCGGTCGGCGGCACGGGTCGCCTCGGTCAGATGACGGCCGAACCACAGCGCACGGAATCCGGGTTCGGAGCGGTAGACCTCGGCGAAGCCGTCCACCAGGGCGGCGACCGGATCCGCCCACGCCTGATCGTTCGCGACACCGAGAAACGCTGCCATCGTGACCTCGATGCGGGCCAGGTACGACGTGGCCAACGCCTCGATGATCGCGTCGCGGTCCGGAAGGTATTGGTACACAGCCCCAACGGACATCCCGGCCTCGGCGGCCACCCGCGTGGTGGTCAACGACTCGGGCCCTTCGGCTGCCAACAGCCGATCCGCCGTCGCGAGCACGTGTGCCAGCCGTTCCCGGCTGCGCGTCTGACGGGGGACTCGCCGCAGCACCGCGTCGGGTATGTCGAGTCCGCTCATGACCACCTAAACCTGAATGTGACTTTTATTCAGATTAGTCCTAGTCTGCCGAACATGACGAATTCGCAGCTCGTCACCGAGCGCGGCCAGGTCGTAGAGGCATGTCGTCAGCTCGCCGACAACGGCATGGTGATCGGGACCGCAGGCAACGTCAGCCTGCGTGCAGGCGAGTTGATCGCCATCACCGCGTCCGGGGCCCGACTGGCGGACATCACCGTCGACCAGGTCACGGTGACCGACCTCGACGGCGCCGTCGTCGAGGGAAGGCTCGCCCCGACCTCCGAACTGCAACTGCACCTCGACATCTACCGTCAGCTCCAGACCGGCGCCGTGGTGCACACCCATGCGCCGATGTCGACTGCGGTCGGATGCGTGCTCGACGAACTTCCGGTGGTGCACTACCAACAGCTTTTTCTCGGCGGACCCACCAAGGTCGCGCCGTTCCACCCGTTCGGCACAACGGAACTCGCCGAGGCGGTATCCGTAGCGTTGGGCGGAACCAACGCCGCGCTGATGGCCAACCACGGCGCCGTCACCCACGGGCACACCCTCGAGCAGGCCGTCGAGTACTCGCTGCTTCTGGAATGGGCGTGCAGCCTGTACCGCGATGCCAGCGCGCTCGGCCGGCCCCGCACACTCTCGGAAGACCAGCAAGCCGCAGTGATCGAAACCGCCGTTCGGTTGAAATACGGCCAGCCCCAACACATCAGCGAGGAGCCGGAATGAACGTGATGACAAAAGTGATGACAATGGGCGCTCACATCCTCGACGTCCTGGCCCGGCCGGTCGACGCGATCCCGGACGGGCAGGAGACCGCGCTCGTCGAGGAGATCCGGATGAGCGCGGCCGGCACCGCAGCCGGAACGGCGCTGACCTTCGCCAAGCTCGGCGCCACGGTACGCACGGCCGGTGCCATCGGCGACGACGCGACAGGGGACCTGCTGCTCTCCTTGCTGGGGCGCGCAGGCATCGACACCACCCTCGTCGTCCGCAAGCCGCAGGTGCCTACCTCGGCGTCGGTGTTGCCGATCAGGCGCAACGGGGAGCGGCCCAGCCTGCACCTGCTCGGCGCCAATCCGATGTACACCCTCGACGACGTCGACTGGGACGCCGTGGCCGCCAGCGACCATCTGCACCTTGGCGCGCCGGAGTTGATCGGCGCCGACAATGCTGCCCGAATCCTTGGCCATGCCAAGGCAAACGGTGTCAGCACCTCGATCGACCTCATCGCGCCCGGCAGCATGGGCTCGCCCGAGGCGATCGCGCCGGTGCTACCGCACACCGACTACGTGCTGCCCAACGGGGAGCAGGTCATCGGGTTCACCGGTGCGACGAACCTCGCAGACGGCTGCCAGGCGCTGCTCGATGCGGGAGCCGGCATGGTCGTCGCCACGCTCGGCTCCGACGGCGCGCTGTTGTTCGATGACTCAGGCGCCCAGCAGGTTTCGGCGTACGACGTCGACGTGGTCGACACCACGGGATGCGGGGACGCATTCTCTGCCGGGTTCGTCTACGGCGTCATGCTCGGCCGCAAACCGTTGGAAGCCGTGCAGTTGGGCAACGCGGTGGCCGCGCTGGTCGCCGGGGGCCTCGGCAGCGACCACGGCGATTTCGACCTCGCCGCGGCGGATGCCTTTGTGGAGAGGGGTGTTCGCGCGCACTGAGGAAACAGTCGTCGTCCGCTGATCTCAGGACAGCGACGAGCCCTCGGTGGCGATGACGACGCGGTTGCCGCCGCACGCCTTCGCCTCGTACATCGCCGTATCCGCAGCGGTGATCACGTCGCCGAGGTCTGGATCGGATCGCGTGCAGATGGCCATGCCGACGCTCACCGTGATGGCCGGTTGGCCGGGCGCCGAGACCGCCGAACGAATCCGCTCGGCGACCATCGCGGCTTGACCTACCGGAATTCGGTCCACCACCAGGAATTCCTCGCCGCCCCAGCGCACGACGACGGCGTCTGCACGCACGCTCGCACGGATCCGGCGTGCGGTGCGGATGAGCACGTCGTCACCGACTGCGTGCCCGAGAGTGTCGTTGACCCCCTTGAAGCCATCGACGTCGATGAGCAAGGCACACAGGTGCGTATCCGGGTGCACCTCTTCCGTGAGTCGCTTGATCGACACTGCCAGACCCCGACGATTGGTCAGCTCCGTCAGCGGATCGGTCAAGGATTGCATCGAACTGCCCTGCAGCAACCAGAATCCGAATTGCAGCGCCGGCAGGATGCACACGGTGACCAACAGGGCGATTACGGCGCGGGAGGCAGTCAATTGCAGCCCGTTGGCCGGTGTCGTAGCGGCCAGCCACACGGCGACACCCACGACCGAAGCCACGCACCAGGCGATGTGGACCAGGTGCAACCGTGGACCGTGGAAGAACACGACGTAACCGCCCGCACAAAGCAATAGGGGAATACCCGACATCGCGACGTGCGGATCGCCGAACAGCACTACCGACAGCGTCATGAGGGCATCGACGAACACCACCAGCGCCGCCGACTGCCGAGCGGTCGGCCAGGGGAGCAGCGCCCAACGCGCCGCCCATCCCAGGGAACCCACCGCCACCACGGCCCAGCCCACCCGAATCACCAGACCGTCGGAGATGGGGGGCACGTAGACGTTCACCGCAGCGAGCGTCCCCATGATCGCCCCGATACCGGCGATCAGATATCGCAGAACCGACAACAGTCCGGAGCTTCGGAGGAATTCGATACGCCACTGATAATCATCGTGCTGGCGCCACCATCGGAGCAGCAGGCTACCGACAGCTCCGTCGCTCACCGGCTCATCATCGTGTCGCCGGCGAATTCCGTCAAGCGACCGGCTTACGAAACTCTTCGCGCCGGCAGACGCGATACAACCAGGTAGCAGAGTGTTCGCCACCTGTTTGGCGAGCGCAGGGCATCGGCCTCTACCTGGTTACAGCTAAGTCGCGCGAGTGCTCGTCCCGCGTTTGTGTACCCCAGATTCGGCCCCGTGCGCAGTCGAGGACGATGTCGTCGGCGAAGACCCCATCGAGTCGCGCGATGCCCGCCTTGCCCTGCGCGTCGGGAGTACTCATTGATCGACTCGGCGCGGTTACCGAACTCCATCACATCAACATGGCCCCTAGTTCTGTGTCGGTCGCTACGTAACGTGTAAGCCGCGGGCGATTGCCGAGCGAACTGGTGACACCGTTTGGGGCTATGCAATCCGGGTTGGCCACTCAGTCAAGAACATAGGGCGGTGCGGTTCCGTGTCGAACGACACGAAATGATGCGCGGTGGCGCTCGTCGTGGTTATATAGCGACCATCACAAAACCATGCTCATGGACGGAGGGCACGCGTTCCTGGTCGGACCCGAAGCCGGTTACATCACCGGCACCAGCCTGACCGTCGACGGCGGGCTTCAGACGCTGTGACACAGAGGTGTCGCAGCACGAGCAATCGGAGGGAATGGCCTTGAAGTACGCCATCATCGGTTCGGGCGCAATCGGTTCGGCGTTGGCCCAGCAATTCGCCCGCGCCGGCCGTGATGTGGCTGTGGCGACCTCGAAAGGTCCGACGGCGGTAGGGCCCTTGCGGGAACGGCTTGGGCCCCACATCATCCCGACCGAAGTCGGGGAGGCGCTGCTGGCGGATTTCGTCGCCTTGGCCGTCCCGTTCGAATCGGTGCGGGGTCTAGTCGAACAGGTGCCTGACTGGAACCGCCGGATCGTCATCGATGCAACCAACGCGATCGACTACAGCGACTTCTCTCCCGCTGATCTGGATGGACGCGAGTCATCCGACATCGTGTCCGAATGGGCGAGCAATGCGCGGGTCGTCAAAGCCTTCGGGAACACCTGGGCCAAGGTGTTGGCTCGCGACCCAGGCAACGGAGATGGCGGGCGGCGCGTCACGTTCATCTCAGGCAACGACCACGCAGCGAACGCCGAAGTAGCCGCACTGGCAGCACAGTTCGGCTTCGAGCCCATCGACTTGGGGCGAAACGACGCCGGCGGCCGGCTGCATTCGTTTGGCGGACCGCTGACTGGACACAGCTTCATATCCCAGCCCATTGCCGGCGATAGCCCGCCCGAAATGGACATCGCCGAGCCGA
Source organism: uncultured Actinomycetota bacterium (assembly GCA_963849055.1). Lineage (GTDB taxonomy): Bacteria > Actinomycetota > Actinomycetes > Mycobacteriales > Mycobacteriaceae > Mycobacterium. The sequence goes on along the minus strand of CAWKFI010000002.1, from coordinate 435,715 downwards.
GTGACTCCACCGGTACGGCGTAATCGCCCGATAGGATCATTGGGATGGCACGTCCGCGCGAGTTCGATCGCAGCCGCGCTTTGTGGTGCGCGATGCGCGCGTTCTGGGAATGTGGCGGCTACGACCGGACTTCCATCAATCAACTCACGGAGGCTATGGGCATCTCGTCGCCCAGCCTATATGCGGCATTCGGCAGCAAGCGTGAGCTGTACGACGAGGCCGTCGAGCTCTATGCACAACGGCCGGGGACGCCACTGACGCTGGCCTTGACGGCAACTACCGCCTACGAGTTCGCGACGTGTCTTCTGGACGCTGCAATCGTCGACTGCACCAAGAAGGGTCAACCCAAGGGATGTCTGGTCAATATGGACCCCCTGTTGGTCGACCGGCGCGATAATGGACGCACGGTAATCACCAAGCGGCTCGCTCAAGCCATCGACGAGGGCGACCTACCCACTTCGGCTGATCCGGAAGTGCTCGCCGAGTACCTAATCATCGTCATCAACGGACTATCCACACGGGCTCGCGACGGGGTAAAGCGCCACGAGCTCCGGGCCGTTGCCGCAGCCGTCATGGCTGCTTGGCCACGAAACTAGCCAACCTTCACGGGCACCCAGATGCGGGACTGCACTGTGACACGGTCGAGTGGGCGACCGGGCGTGCTATAGCCGCTGGCACCACAGAGTTTCAGGCCACCGTCGGGTCGTCGAGAGGAAACAGCGGCAGGATGGCCGTGTCGCCCTTGTCGCCGGCGCGCGCACGCAACGGTAGGAGTTGTTCAGTCCCCTTGCGGCCGTGCGTGAATGAACACTCCGTACGCCTCGACGGTGGCGCCCTCCAGGTCGGCGATGTGGCCGATCGCGAACGTCTTGAACCCCTCGACGCGGTCGATGCGCGCCTCGGCGCGCAGTGGCCCGAGACGGGTGGGCCGTAGGTATCGCATGGTGAGCGTGCCGGTGAACGCGGGCTGGCCGGGCTTGTGAGCCGTCGCGCCGAGCACGTGGTCGAGCACGAGCGCGCACACGCCACCATGGACGTGGCCGGGCGGACCTTCGTAGGCGGCGCCGAGCAGGAACTCCGTCCACACCGAACCCTCGGCTTCGTGATGAACGACCAAAGGTGGCGCCACCGGGTTGCGGATGCCGATCGCCACATTGCCCCAGGCCGCACCCTGCCCGTCCGCACCATCACGCACGCCGAAGGACCCGGGTAGCAAGTTCCTGCTCAGTGCGTCCGTGACCCGGTCGATCTCCTGCGTCGCGGCGAAGACCGTGTCCGCGTTCGCCTCCGTGCGGATGGTGACGTCGATCAGGCGCCGCACCGAGTGTGCCAACGGCTCGTACACCGACCGCAGATACTCGGTGCTGGAGTCGACGTCAGTCATGGGACGTTTCGAAACCTCCGAAGCCGCCCCGATAGAACAGCAACGGCCGGCGCTCGGGATGTGCATGTAGTGCGGTGACGCGGGCGACCACGATCGTGTGGTCGCCCGCCCCGTGTTCGAACTCCAGGTCTGCCTCGATGGTCGCCAGCGCTCCGTCGAGCGCGGGGGCTCCGTTCGCCGCTTCGTGCCAACCGATTCCGGCGAACTTGTCGCCGCCGCTGGTGGCGAACCGCGCGCACAGTTCGCGTTGGTCATCGGCCAGCACGTTGATGCACATCCGCCCCGTCGAGCGGATCACCGGCCAACTCGTCGACGTGGAAGCCGGACAGAACGACACGTACGGCGGCTCCAGGGACACGGACGTCACCGACTGGCAGGTGAACCCGATCGGTCGGGTTCCGTCGTGACCGGTGACCGCGGTGATACCCGTGCAGAAGTGGCCGAGCACCGACCGCATCGAGGCAGAATCGGGTTCGGTGGTGCTGATCGAGGTCATTCGCTCTCCGTCGTCGGTTGTTCGGTCTCAGCCTGCGGATCGCTCGCGGTAGCCGCAACCGGCCATCCCGGCCAGCGGTCGACGGCGCCGCATCACCTGACCAGGTTGTTAGGCTGGCAAAATGGACAGTAGTGACCAGGCGGCGAAGCCCACGCTCGCCGGCACCAGCTGGACGCTGCTGGGCATGATGTCCTACGAAGAGGAAGTCAGCGGCTACGACCTCAAGAGATGGATCGACTGGAGCGTCGGCTTCTACTACTGGAGTCCCTCCTACAGCCAGATCTACACGGAGCTGAAGAAGCTCGAGGGGCTCGGCCTGGTGACCTCGCGGGTGGAGCGGGACGAGGGCACCCGTACACGGCGGCTGTACCGGATCACGAAGGCCGGCATGGACGCGGCGGTCGAGTGGACCAACAATGCTCCTGTTGATCCGCCGATGCTCAAGCACAGCGTTCTGCTGCGCATCACCTTCGGCCACCTCAGCAATCCGACCCGGCTCAAGGAACTACTCCAGGAGCACCTGGCCTACGTCGACGCTCAGCATCGGCGCGCGATCGAGGACGCCGAGGGGGCGGAGGCACAACCGGCGTGGGCGTACTCCGTGATCGCGCTTCGCTGGGCGGCGAAGTACTACGCGGCCGAGCGGGAGTTCGCGCTGGAACTGATGAAGGACGTCGACGAGGCCGACGCGGTACTCAAGAAGGCGGCCAAGGGCGCCGCGGGAATGCCGCGGCCTAAACCCGGTTACTGGCGCGAGGTGGAGAAGCAGGTCGAGGCCCGCCGCGAGGACTGACTCGGGGCGGCTCCGTCACCGAGCCCCGGCCGCGTCCTGCGCCGCGATGTAGCCGTACACCAATCCCTGCGCGATCGTCGCGCCCGCACCCGGGTAGGTCGCTCCGAAGGCATTCGCCGCGGTGTTGCCGATCGCATAGAGGCCATCGACAAGGCTGCCGTCTTCCCGCAGAACGCGGGCGCGGTCGTCGGCGAGTAGACCACCGCAGGTGCCGAGGTCGCTCAGCACCATCTTCACCGCGTAGAACGGGCCCTTGCTCGAGCGGCCGCAGGTTCGGGTTCGGGGTGATGGTCGGGTCCCCGTAGTACCGGTCGTAGGCGCTTTCGCCGCGATGAAAATCGGTGTCGATCCCTGCGTGGGACGCCTCGTTGAACCGCTGCAGAGTCGTCGTGAACCGCTCCGACGGTACCCCCATCGCGGCGGCCAGTTCGGTGAATGTGTCGGCACGACAGGCGATTCCCGCGTCGTACCACGCCTGAGGGATCGACATCCGCGGGAACAGTTCGGCAGCGAAGACATAGCTGTTGCGGTATTGCTGGTCGAACACGATCCACATCGACTCGATGGGATGGCCCGACCGCTCGCGTTCGAGCACGCGCTGGCCGAACGACATGTAGTCCGACGATTCGTTCGTGAAGCGGTCGCCGTCCTGGTCGACGATCAACGAGCCGGGCAGCGAACGTTCGGCGAGCATCACCGCCGGCGCGCGGCCCGGCAGTGGTGCGACCGCGGGGAACCACCACGCCTGATCCATTAGGCCTATGCCGGCACCGTGGTCCTGCGCGATGCGTATTGCGTCGCCGGTGTTGGTCTCGGCGCCCAGGCTGAGATTGCCGCCGAGCGACTCGGACTGAAACTTCCACCGCATGTCCATGTCGTGGTCGAATCCGCCGGCGGCCAGGACCACTGCGCGACGGGCGGTGATGGTCACCTCTGCACCTTCGTGGTCGACGACGGCGCCGCTGACCCGCTGGCCATCGGTCGTCAGCCGGATCAGTGAGGTCTCGGTCCAGACCGGGATGCCCGCCGACAACACGCCCGCGAACATGCCGGCCGCGAGTGCCTGCCCTCCTGCGGCGTAGCGCCGGCCCAGCAGCAGGCCGCCGACGCCCTGGGCGAGTCGCTTGGCGATCGTCGGAAGGCCCTTGCGGGGGACCCGGGCCATCAGGTTCATCCAGCGGTAGTCCGCGCCCGTGGTCGGCATCGGGATGGCGGCCTCCATGATGCCGGGCCGTAACTTCGTCCGGTATTCACCGAGGATGGAGGTGTTCAAGGGCCGACATTCGCAGGTGCGCCCGGTCGCCGTCCCGCCGGGCGCCTCGGGGTGGTAGTCGGAGTACTCCCTGGCCCAGAACAGCTTCATCGGTGTGGTCCGCCGCAGCATCTCGACCGTTTCGGTGAGGTGCTCGACGAATGCCGCCGATCGCTGCGGGGGCGCCGTTCCGTCGACCACGGCGTTCAGGTACGTCGCGGCGCGCTCGACGGTGTCCTCGCCGCCGCCGTCGCGGATCACCGGTGACGCCGGCAGCCACAGTGCACCTCCCGACCGCGCGGTGGAACCGCCGACGTAGGAGGACTTTTCGACGATCAGGACCGAGAGGCCGAGTTCGTGGGCGGCGAGCGCGGCCGCCATTCCCGTGCCGGATCCGACGACGAGCAGGTCGACGGTGGTGTCGCCGACCGGTATGCCTGCGGGGATGGTGGTGCTGTGGGCGGTCACGCCCATGACGGTAGGACGGGCGGCCGGTATTGCGAGTGGTTTCTCCTAGTCAGCGGAACAACGACCACTCAAGGCGCATCATCGGGGATTGAATCGAACGATCGACCAGACCACCACGATTCAAGGACGGTTCCCGATGACACTGCAGTCGAATGTCGATGAAGTCCGGCTGATCGAGGCCGAGGCGGCACCGACCAGGTTCGCCCGCGGCTGGCACTGCCTCGGACTGACGCGGGAGTTGGGTGACGGTGAGCCGCACGCGGTCAACGCCTTCGGGGAGAAGCTCGTCGTCTTCCGCGGTGGGGACGGCAAGCTCAACGCTCTGGACGGTTACTGCCGCCATATGGGTGGGGATCTGTCGCAGGGCACGGTCAAGGGCAACGAGGTGGCGTGTCCGTTTCACGACTGGCGCTGGGGTGGTGACGGCCGGTGCAAGAGTGTCCCGTACAGCAAGCGGGCGCCTCGTCTGGCGCGCACGGCGACGTGGACGACGTTGGAGCAGGACGGGATGTTGTTCGTGTGGAACGATCCCGAACGCCAGCCGCCGCCGGCCGGGGTGACCATCCCGCGGATCGAGGGCGCCGAGAGCGACGAGTGGACCGACTGGCATTGGTACACGACGATCGTCAACACCAATTGCCGCGAGATCATCGACAACGTCGTGGACATGGCGCACTTCTTCTACATCCACGGTTCGATGCCCACGCACTTCAAGAACATCTTCGAGGGTCATGTCGCCACCCAGTACATGAACACCGGCCCGCGCCCGGACCTGCCCTCCCCAGAGGGAGCACCGCAAATGCTGGGCACCACCTCTGTCGCGTCCTACTGGGGACCGTCGTTCATGGTCGACGACCTGACGTATCACTTCGAGCACGGCGATCAAAAGACGGTTCTGCTGAACTGTCACTATCCGATCGACGCGAATTCCTTCGTGCTGCAATACGGCATCATCGTCAAGAAGTCCCAGACTTTGCCCGAGGACGCCGCGATGCAGACGGCCGTCGCGCTGGGCGACTTCGTCAAGATGGGGTTCGAACAGGACGTCGCCATCTGGAAGAACAAGGCGCGCATCGACAATCCGCTGCTGGTCGAGGAGGACGGCCCCGTCTATCAGCTGCGCCGCTGGTATGAGCAGTTCTACGTCGACGTCGCGGACGTGGCTCCGGACATGGTGGACCGCTTCGAGTTCGAGATCGACACCACCCGACCTCGCGAGCAGTGGATGGACGAAGTGAACGAGAACCTGGCGGCGCGCGCGTCCGGACCCCTGGAATGACGGTCCGCCCCGACAACCGTCTCGACGACGGGCCGATGGTGCCGGTTGCGTGCCGGCGGTGCGGGGCAGGGGTGCTTGCCCGCAAGAGCAGCTGGGATCAGACCAGCGTGCAATGGGATGCGGCGGCGTCGGGGCGGTGCGAGGAACGGCGCGAGGCGCTGAAGCTGGCGGGACACGGCGAACGCAACCTGTTTTGGCCTGTTCGGCGCTGGGGGATTCCATCGCCGACGCGGTGCGGCGGGGCGAGCTGGTCGTGGTCGACGAGAGCGCTAGCGCACGGATATGAAGGGCCCATTGAAGGCGGCGCTCGCGAGCGCCGCGTTGACCGTGGCTGCGGTGGTCCAGGCCCCGATCTCTGCTGCTGCCATGGGCGTTGGAAACTTCGAGATGATCATCGACGGACGATACGACTTTCACACCTGGGTATGGGCTGTGGCGCTCTGCCAGTCCGGCGGCGACTGCGTACACGTCACGACGATTCCGCGGCCGATCGCCAAGGCGCACAGCTCTGGGGAGGACGCGTTGCTCCGCGAGGGCCGATACACCATGACCGTTGAAGATCCCTTCGGATTGCGTTGCGGCAACGTCTATTACGGGCCGACGATTCCGACGACCGACACGTACTCTTGGGATGCGGAGAACTTGACGGGCACGTTGACGTCGGCTTTCCCGGTGGGCTGCAACGGCGAGCCGGCCGGCACCAGCACTTATCCGTTCGTGCTGGTGCGGATGTAGCTTCGCCGGTCTCACGGCTACCCAGCGGTGATTAGTGAGGCAGCAGCCTCGGCGAACTCGATGACTCGGGCACCGACGTCGCGTACCTCGTCACGGGTGATCTGCTTGTATGGCTGCGCGGACACCGACATCACAACGGCGCCCTGCTGATCGAAGATCGGTGCTGAGATCGTCGCGAGTGGGCACTCCTCGATCTTGGCCATCTCACCAGGCAGGAAGTCGACGATCGTCAGATCGGCGACGGCGCCCGCCAGTCGCGCCGCCACCGGGTCCGGCACGTTGCCGTCTTCCAGGGCCAGGAGTGCCGCGAACACCTTGAGAAGGGGATCGCTGAGCCGTTCGATGCCGTAGCCACGGCTTCGGATCTCTTTGAGAACCTTCGGCATTCGCGCGCGATAGACGTCGTTCACGGGGCCCGCCGCATCCAACCACGTGTCTCGGACCGCCGGCGGCGCCCACGCCACGAACTCGCGCCCGAACGGCGCAACGAACGGCAGTCGCACCCCGGCCTGTACTGGCGGGCGGGTGGAGCCCGGAGCGGTCGACTCGATGACGGCGATGGAGCCGTCTCTGACTTCGGAAATGCAAGCCGCCATGCCGATGGCAGAACACAGCGCACGCAGCGGCTCACGCAGCATTCGCGACATCGGCACGTTGATGGCAGACGCGCCGGGGAAGACCGGGGCCGAGCGCATATCTCCCACTGAGCGGGTCACGCAGCACCCAGTCGCACGCGCACAGCGTGGCCAGGATGGCATGCCCGGTGGATCGGCTGATTCCCAGTTCACGGCAGATTTCGGCAAGCGTCAGCGGCGTCTCGGCGGCTGCTGCGAGCAGTTCGACGACAGCGACGACGCGCCGGGTCGGCGGTGAGGGGTCTTGACCGGGTTCGGCGGGCTGCCCTAGCTTGGCGTTCATATATTCGGAGCCTACAACGAATATTCGTCACTGCGCACTTGTGAAGGAGCCACATGCCGGACAGCTCACTGGACATCGAGGATCTGACGGCCCCGGTGCTCACCCCGGTGCAACGAGAGATCCTCGACCAACTCGAGGGCCTGTCGGTCGACCTGGATCCAGCAGGCTTGATCGGTGAAGCGATCGACAAGACGGGGTTGGACGACTTCGGAGCCGCAGACTTTCGGCCGCGGCTCGACGCATACGCCGGAGCGGCCGATGCCGACAGCGGCAACACGAACCTCAACCGGCTGATCCTGCGCAACCGGATCGTTCGGCTGCTGTCGCAGCGGCTGCTGTTGACCGACCTGCTGCGTCGTTATCCCGAGATCCACGACATCGAGATCGAAAAGCCGATCATCGTCGTCGGGCTGCCGCGTTCCGGCACAACGCATCTGGTCAACCTGATCGCATCCGACACCCGGCGGCGAGCTCTGCCGTACTGGGAGAGCCAGGAGCCGTTCCCGCTGCGCGGCGAGGGCCCGGACGTCAACGGCGTCGATCCTCGGTTCGCGCGAAGTGTCGCCGAGCACGAAGCAGCGCAGGCGATGACGCCGCTGATACAGGCCATGCACGACCGGTTTCCTCAGGCGATCGAGGAAGAGGTCGAGGTCCTGGACCTCGACTTCGCGAGCTATGTGCTGGAGTGGCATGGCCGGGTGCCGCAATGGCGCGACTATTACCTCGGGTTGAACCAGGACGAGCACTACGCCTACCTGCGCACGACGCTCAAGGCACTGACCTTCTTGCGCGGGCCGCGCCAGTGGGTGCTCAAGTCGCCGCAGCACTGCGAGCAACTCGGGCCGCTGATGCGTACATTCCCCGACGCCACCGTTGCGTTCACCCACCGAGATCCCGGTCGCGGTCATCCAATCCGCGGTCACGATGCTGGCCTATGGAGATCGTCTCCGCCGCAAGGAAATCGACCCCGAAGGGCTCGTTGACTACTGGATCGACCGCGTTGAGCGGTTACTGCGGGCGTGTGTGCGGGACCGGGATCTGGTCGCGTCCGACCAAAGCCTGGACATCCCCTTCCATCAGCTCAACGGCAACGAGATGTCGATCCTTGAGACGCTGTACGGCTACAACGGCACCGAGTTGACTGCCGAGGCCCGGGCAGCGTTCCGCGGATACCTCGAGGACAACCCGCGCGGCAAGCACGGCCGGCTGCAGTATGACCTCGAAGGGCCACTTCGGTCGATCCCCGGAGGAAGTCCGATCGCGATTCGGCTTCTACTTCGACCGCTTCGATGTGAAGGAGGAAGTATGACCACTTACGAACCCGCTTACCTCAGCCGCCCAGGCGCCGATGACATCGTCGGCGCGAGCGCGCCCGCCGAGGAGGTGAGCCCTGGGCATCTGGCTGTCTCCCGGTCTGTCGAACTCGTACATGCTCACGACCGACGAAGGCCGGATCGTGCTGAACACCGGGATGGGCTTCGAGGGACCGGTGCACCGCGCCAACTATGACGCCGTCGATCAATCGCCCATTCGTTACGTGATCCTGACGCAAGGGCCACGTCGACCATGTCGGCGGCATCGACTCCGTCGCCGACCCCGACAGCGAGATCGTGGCCCAGGCGAACTGGGAGACGTGGCAGCGCGACAACGACCTGCTGGCGGCGTTCCGGGCCCAGAACTCCGCCTTCGCGTGGATCGACAAGGTGATGGACACGATCACGCGCACGACGCAACGATTCGGTCCGCCGCCGCCGCAGAGCGTCCCGACCCCGACGGTCGTCGTCGAAGACGAGCTCGTCATCGAGCTGGGTGGCCGCCGCTTGGAGTTGTATGCCACACCCGGTGGCGAGACCTTCGACAGCCTGGTCGTGTGGCTGCCTGATGAGGGTGTCTGCCTGTGCGGCAACGTGTTCGGAGCGCTGTTCGGCCATATTCCGAATCTGGTGACGGTGCGCGGCGACCGCTATCGGGATGCGCTGACGGTGGTGGAGTCCATCGACCGGGTGCGCGCGCTCGGCGCCGAGACGCTGCTGACCGGTCACTTCGGCCCGATCGTCGGAAAAGACCGGATCGAATGGGAGCTGACCAGGCTGCGCGAACGCGGTGATGTCCATTCACGACCAGACAGTCGCAGGAATGAACGCCGGCAAGGATGTTCACACGCTGATGCGTGAGGTGGTGCTGCCGCCCGAACTCGAGGTCGGCCAGGGCTACGGGATGGTTCGGTGGAACGTCCGCGCGATCTGGGAGAACTATGCGGGCTGGTTTCACCACCGCTCCACCGCCGAGCTCTACGCCGAAGGCCCGGACCGGATGGAGGCGGATCTGCTCGAACTCGCCGGCGCAGAGCCAGTTCTCGAGCGGGCGCGCTCGCTCCTGGACGCCGGTGAACCGGTGCGGGCCATCCAGCTGGCCGAGATCGTGCACCGAGCCGAACCCGACAACAAGGAGGCCAAGCAGGTGTTGATCACCGCACATGAAAATCTGCTGTCAGGCCAGCACCAACTTCTGGGAAGCCGCCTGGCTGCGCGAGCAGATCAAGGAACTGTCATGACCAACCGCGTGCAGTTCGACTTCACCGGCGCGACCGCCCTCGTCACCGGCGGCACCAGTGGTATCGGCCATGCGACGGCATCACTTCTTCGGGACAGCGGCGCGCATGTCACCGATCACCGGCACCAAAGCAGGCACCGCAGGACTACGACGTCGATCTGTCGGGACTGGAGTATCGGCAATTGGCGCTGACCGACTCGGACGGCATCAAGGCGCTCGCCGATTCGTTCACGGAGTTGGACATTCTCATCAACAACGCCGGGGCCAACTTTCCGGGAGGGCTCGACGAGTCCACGCCGGAGGGATTCTCGTTGTCGGTGGAGGTGAACCTGCTTGCCCCGTTCAGGCTGACCGAACGGTTGCATCGCAGCGTTGAAGGCCTCGAAGGCTCCCGGCGGCGCGAGCGTGGTGATGCTCGCGTCGATGGCGGCGATCCGCGCCGTGCCAGTGGTGCCGGGATACGGTTCGGGGAAGGCGGGTGTCCTCGCCCTGACCCGAAACCTCGCCGTGAAATGGGCAGCCGACGGCATCCGAGTCAACGCTGTGGTCCCCGGAGTCACTGCCACCCGCATGACCGCGCCGATGGACTACGTGCCAGAGATCAAGCAGGAACAGATCGACCACATCCCGCTCGGTCGGTTCGCCACCCCGGACGAGATCGCCAGTCCGATCTTGTACCTCTGCAGTGAAAATGCCTCGTACAGCACGGGATCGGCGTTGGTCGTCGACGGCGGCTACAGCGCACTTTGAGCTCACACAGTCAGCAAGCGGTCAACCGACATCGATGAGAACGGAACTCCAACGTGAGAGCAGCGATCATCACCGGCCCCGAGAAGACCGAGATCGTGGAGGTGCCGACGCCGAGGGTCGGGCGCAATGACGTCCTGGTGCGGATTCGGGCATGCGGGATCTGCGGTTCCGACACCCTCTACATCGCCATCGGTGGTCTGCCGCCGAGGCACGGCTGCATGCCGATCGGTCACGAACCGGCCGGTGAGGTCGTCGACGTCGGCAGCGATGTCATCGGGATAGCAGTCGGTAACCGTGTCGTCGTCAATCCAATGGCCGTGGCCGACGACATCATCGGCAACGGCGGTTCGACCGGCGCGCTGGCCGACTACCTGCTCATCAAGGACGCCGTCCGCGGCCGGAGCCTCGAGGTCGTGCCCGATCACATTCCGTACGAGGTCGCGGCGCTCAACGAACCGATGGCGGTGGCTCTTCATGCGGTCAACCAGGTGGCGCCTCGGCAGAGTGATCAGGTGTTGGTGTTGGGGGCCGGCCCCATCGGCCTGGGCATCACGATCGCGTTGAAATCGCGCGGAGTCAAACACGTGGTGGTGGCCGACATCCTGCCGTCCCGGCTGGAGAAGGCGTTGAAGGTCGGCGCCGATGCCATCATCAACTCCAAGGACGAGGATGTCACCGCGCGACTGATCGAACTGCATGGCACAGGTGATTCGATGTGGCCCAACAGGTCCGGCACTGATGTGTTCCTGGACGCCGCCGGGGTGCCGGCGGCGGTCGAGACGGCGCTGGCCGCCGCGAAGCGCGGAGCGAAGCTCGGAGTCGTAGCCGTCCACAAGGAGCCCATCAGCATGGACTTCATGGGTGTCATGAGTAACGAACTGACGATCATCGGGTCGATGGGCTATCCCACTGAGATCTTCGAGGTGACCAAGGACATCGTCGAAAACTGGGAGAAGTACCAGGTGATCATCAGCCACACATTCGATTTCGATGACCTCCAGGAGGCGTTGCAGTGTGTTGCCACGCCGGGCGCGGCCGACAAGGTCGTCATCACGTTGCGATGACATTCGCCGCCCAACGACACAGAGAGACGAGTGAATGACGTTGTCATCAAACGACACAAACGGAACTGCCGATACGATTCGACGCTACGTCGCGCTGCTCGCGACGGGCAGCGCCGACGATCTCCTCGAGCTGTTCGCCGAAGGCGCGACCGTGGAAGATCCGGTCGGAAGCGATGTGCGCACCGGCCGGGCAGGAGATCCACGATTTCTTCTCCGCCCTGGAGGCAATGGACCGCCAGACGGAACTGGTCCTGCTTCGGGTCGTCGGCAACGAGGCGGCATTCGTCTTCACCATCAACTTCAATGTCGGCGACACCCCGATGCGCCTGCAACCGATCGACACGATGACATTCAACGAGGACGGCAAAATCACCTCTGTGCGAAGCTATTTCGCGGCGGGCGACATCTCAGGTCAGTAAGCGGGCCACGTCGATGTTCTACCCAGTCCCTGGCCGCACCCTTGGTGACCTGTCTCGATAGCGTGCGTGTCGGAACCGTTGGCCTGCAATTTCATTGGAAGGTCTGCTGTGGGCTACGGGAGACTGGGCGAGGAGCAGATCGAGGCTGCTGGTGCGGTCCTGATTGGTGCCGTACGTCAGACGCATGCTGAGTCACGACGAGGTCAGGGCGTCGTGGTTGTTGGGTCTACCTGGTGGCCGGCGGCCTCGAGAATCGCCGTAGCCCTGTGTGTTTGTTCGTATGGCACGAGTACCAGGTCGGAGTGGAACGTCGACGCGACGAATACAGGTATGCCGTCGACTGCAAGGGGCCCTATGACCGCCGCCAACATCCCGGGAGCGTCAACGTCGTGCGCATCGTCGCCGTAGTACCCAGCCCACCGCTCGACGTGTCCCGAGTCTTGCGCTTCGACCTCGCGTATCACGGTCAAACCTTCAGGCGCGCGGACGATCGCGACCCATCGGTCGTCGAGGGGCGGGGTGCTATCAGGGAAATGATCAATGCAAAATGGCGTCGGGAGAAGCAGTAGCCATCGCCGTGGTAGCGCCATGACTTGAGAGTAACCGTGAGTCCGCAACCGAGCTAAAAGGCGCGGGCCCAACATTGCCTGCTCCCCGGCGTCCGCGACATTCGACAAGACATCTCCCACCCAGTGGGCACCGTTACGGTCCCGCAACATCGTTCATGCCACGGTGTCGTGCACTGAGGACGACTCGTCGGGCAATGGAGGAAGCAATGAACGCTTCGAATTACATCGGTCGCGTGGGAGGACTAGCGGTAGCCCTGGGGGTGGGTGCGGCTCTCTTCACCGGATACGGAGTGGCTGCGGCTGAACCCACCGCGAGCGGGTCCTCTTCGCCGGGTACCGACTCATCGTCGAAGTCTCCTTCGGCGAGCAGCGGGTCGTCGAGCTCAGAATCGAAGGATTCGACCACGGGAGCAACGTCGAGCGAGGGTGCCTCGTCTGGATCGACATCGCTCCACTCTTCGGCGTCAGGGGAATCGACAACCGGCACTAGCGGCGGCGACGCGGTCGGCAACGGCGGAGCACCCGGTACCGGAAGCCAGTCAACAGCGTCGAACTCGGCAACTCAGACTTCGTCGGCAGGCGCCGACGACTCACCGGCATCTCACGATCCGTCCACGCCCACGTCAGGTGAGTCGACGGCAACGCCCGCCGACGAAGCCGACGGCGACGCGGCAACGCGACACACGACGTCGGGGTCCCATCGGCCGTCGGGATCCACGGGCTCAGAGTCGTCGCCCGCGGATATACCGCACGGCACGGACACGAAGGGCAGCGTCACGGCCAACCAAACTGTGGTTAAAACACCGTCATCCGCAGCGATTGCGCCACCCGCCGAGGTTACGGCGCCCAGCGCTCCGGTAGGGGAATCTACGTTGGCAAGCGCCCCAGTTGCACCGACCGAGGTCGTCGTGGCGGATCCCCCCACGCCACCGTCGAGCACGGTCACCTTGGCGAGTGCGACGGCGAACTTGATCAAGGACGTGTTGGATCCGTTCGGCGGATCATCCCCGACCGCACCCGCGCCATCACCCACCTCGTGGGTGCTGCTGGCGGCCGCCCGACGCGAACTCTCCGGCTCAACGGCCAGTCCCGACTCGGCGAGGTCGATCGTCGCCAATGCGGCGGTCACGGCGACCAACAGCGCTGCGACCACGGCGGCTGGTCCGGCGCCCGTGGCGGCTCCCGCCTTCGCCGGTCTTGCGCCGCAACAGTTCAATCAGATCTTCTACGCGCCGATTCACGCCCTCCTCGAGGCGTGGATCAACAATCCGGTTGGTTATCTGGTCAACAGCTTCATCAACACGGTGGTGGGGTCATATGCGATCGGTGATGGCGCGGCCGGTACCGCGGCTCACCCCGACGGATCTGCGGGTGGGTGGCTATTCGGCGACGGCGGCCGGGGCTGGACCAGCACCGTAGCCGGTGTTGCCGGCGGCGACGGTGGTGCAGCCGGGGGATTGGGCAACGGCGGTGCCGGCGGTGCCGGCGGTGCGGGTGCCGACGGCGGCGACGGCGGCGACGGCGGAACGCTCATGGGCATCGGCGGAGTTGGTGGTGACGGTGGGGCTGGCACCGTCGGCATCAACGGTGGCGACGGCGGGTCCGGTGGCGACGGCGGTCAGGCGCTCGGCTCGACGTTCGGCATCGCGGGTGACGGCGGCGACGGTGGCGACGGCGCACTCCTCGTCGACGGCGCCGACGGAGGCGATGGCGGCGATGGCGGCGATGGCGGCATCGGTGGTATCGGCGGCGACGGCGGTAACGTCACGGGACTGCACGGCAGTGGCGGTGACGGCGGCGACGGGGGCAATGGCACCGCAATCGGCCCGCTGCCCGCGCTCGGCGGCGCCGGAGGCACGACCGTGCCCGGGCAAGGCGTCCACGGCGCGGTCGGCAGCCCAGGCACGCAGGCCGGCAGCCCGTCCAACCCCAGCGGAGGTGTTCCGCTGATCACCCCCACCGGCACCTGGCTCACCGATAGTCAGGGAAGGGTCACCATTCTTCGCGGATTCAACGTGGTCGACATAACGCCGCCGACCACCACAGCATCTGAGATCGGGTTCAGCGACGATGACGCAGCGTTCCTGGCCGCCAACGGCTTCAATGTGGTGCGGCTGGGCGTCAACTGGTCACGGTTGCAGCCCCAGCCCGGCGTCTATGACGACGCCTATCTGAATTCGCTCGAGCAGACGGTACAGATGTTGTCCGACCACGGCATCGCCAGCCTGCTCGACATGCATGACAACGTGGGACCCGATTGGGCTACCGGCGGACCACTACCTCCTTCCCCCCTTCCCTTCCCGGACAGCGTATTTCACGATCCGGCGAAGAATGCCGCCCTGGACAACTTCTGGGCTAACGGCGACGCACCGAATGGTGTTGGGCTGCAGAATAATTACGCTCAGATGATGCAATATCTGGCAAACCACTTCAATGGCAACCCCGCGGTGCTTGGCATCGAGATCATGAACGAACCGCTGCCGGGCAACCAGTACGCGCCGACACTCGCCGGCAGCCCGTACTTCGAAGCCCAGCAGCTGACGCCCTTCTACAATCAGGTGACGGCGGCGATCCGCAGCGTCAACGCCGACGTGCCGATCTTCTTCGAACCGGCCATCACCGCCGCCTTCCAGATCCCCGTGCAGTTGGGCACGGTCAACGACTCAAACACCGTGTTGTCGTTTCACGACTACGTCTACGTCGAACAAAATGGCGTGCTCCTGCCGGACGCGAACGTCATCGCGAATAACGCGTTGGCCTATGCGCAGGCGCACGGCATCCCGGCGATGATGACCGAGTTCGGGTCCACCAGCAACCAGTCCTTCCTCGAGGCCGAGTTGCAACCCCCCAACCAGAATGTGATCGGTTGGATGGAGTGGTCGTACAGCGACACCACTTACGGTGGCGTGGACGGTACGACAGAGTGGGTGGTGAAGGATCCCAGCCAGCCACTCGTCGGTGACAACGTCAACTCAGCCGTACTGCAGACTCTCGCCAGGCCGTACGCGCAGGTGATCTCCGGCACGCCGAATGCGTTCTCGTTCAACGACGGCACGTTCCAGTTCAGCTACTCCACCGCCAGGGCCGACGGTCAGGGCAGCTTCGCTGCCGGCTCGCAAACCACCATCGCGGTGCCGGCCATTCAGTATCCGAATGGCTACCAGGTGATCGTCACCGGTGGACACGTCGTCTCGGCCCCCAACGCAGACAAACTGGTGATTGCCTCTGACGGCACCGCCAGCACCATCAGCGTCACCGTCACCTCGGGAGCCAACGTCTGAGCCGAGTTTCGCCACCGCCAGCTCGGCGCGCCGCGGACTGGCGTGTCAAGCGTCGTCGAGAACGTCCTCACCGAACATGTCGGCGACCATGAGCGCGACATGAATGTCCACGTCCCTGGCCGTACGCAACGCCGTCAATTCGCCTGCACGCGTGACGCGTTGGACGACGGTGTTCTTGTGCAAGTGAGACGAGCGAGCAACCGCCGTGTAGCTCTTGTTTGCCTCGTAGAATGCGAACAGGGTCTCGCGAAGCTCATGGGAGCGTTCATCTCTTCCTGCGAGGCGTCCGAGCGTAGCCGTGACGAACGTTCGAAGGCCTGACATGTCCTGGGCCATCAGCGACAGGAGCCGAACCCCGTCGTAGTACGTGATCGGATTCAACCGCCCCGGCGCGGTCATGTCGAACAGCTCGAGGGCGCGCTGAGCCTCTCGATGGGATTGGACGAATCCACCCACTCCCGAAAGAGGGGTTCCAACACCGATCTTCACGTGCTCAGTCGTCGAGTTCTTCGATGCAGTACCACCCGGTTGGATGGCCACCCAGGCATCCATGGTGGTCAATCCGGTGGCGAGGGTCAGTAGTCCTGTTGCGCCGACGCTCGTCGCGAAGGATCTGGCCTCCGCCTGCAGAATCTCGGCTTGGTTCGTCCCGCCAGTCTGCACGCGAAGGGCCAACGCGACGTGCCTGCCTTGCAACGGATAGTGCAGGAGGTTCGAGGCGTCGTCGACGTTCACCGCATCACCGTTGAGGAGAGCGCCAACCAGCGCCGCACGTCGCGCAGCACCCGAGGTTGCACGGCGCTGCAGTTCTCGCTCGTACTCGACGATCATGATGTCGGAAAGGCGGTCGACGTATCGAACGGCGACTGTGACCGCGAGTTGAAGCTCGTCCGCCTGGTCGGCCGGATTGGCATGGCGACCGATGACGGGTGCGCACCAGCGCAACCAATGTTGCATTGCCAGTTGATAGCCGCGTAACACCACGACGAGTGGGACTTGTTGCGCGACGGCCTCGTCGGCGAAGACTAGTGCCTCCCGAGGCGGCTGAGAATTGGTCCGGTGCGCACCGAGGTCGAGCAAGAGGTTTTGCACGTTAGCTTCTGCGCTGATCTGGAGACCGCGCGTGAAGTCCACTGATCGTGCGAGTTCGGGCAAGGAGACTTCGACGTAGTCCCGCGTCAACTCGACGGCGAGTGCATGTGCCCAGTCGAGCGCGCCGGGACCGAGCAGTGACCGAACATCATCGTCAAGTGACAGTGCGGATCTCGGTTCAGCCGTTGGAATGAGTATGTCCGCGGCTTCCAGCTCCTGCCACCATCGCATTACGCGATCCTGCCCGATGCGGTGCGGCACTTGCGGTGCAATCCCGGTAATTCATCGCGATCAACTTGCCGCTCGCTGCCCGACCGGGGAAATCCAGATTGTGGGTCCCGGTAGGGCACATCGGCGCGCATGGGACGCCGTTCTTCATTTCGGCGCTGGATAACGACCGCCGTTGGAGGGTCACCGTTGCGGTTGAGTGGCATTCCGCCAATCTGCAGCTACACCGACGAGTGTGATGGCCACAGGCACGGCCAAAGGCGACAGAACCAACAGGAAGGCAAGAATGCCCATCGTGCACTCGTACATGCTTCGACGACCTTCCTCCGCCGCGGCGGAACAGGAGATGCGTGGGGTTGGCGGTGCCTCAAGCGTTGAGGATCGTGCCATTGCTGCCCATCAGTGGGGCGAGTTGTGCTGTGGTCTGGACTAATTCGTATGCGAGTGATCCTCGCGGACTAGCCGGGATCACTGGTTGGGTAGTGCATATCGATTTGCGTCAATCTGCTTCGACTTTGCCGCCGAGCCGGGGCATGTTCACGAAGAGGCTGCCCACCACAGCCGTCGTGATCGCCGTGCCCGCTAGGACGGCTCCGACGATCTGCTGGTCGCCGAGAATGCGGCTGCGCTTCGTGCGGTAGAGCGTGTAGGCAGCCGCCGGCAACATGCCGACGGCGCCGGTGACCACGCCCGGTGAGTACTCACGGAACAATGCCGTGGTCGCGATGTGGAAGATGGCGTTGACTCCCAAGCCCGCAGATACGGTGGTGGCGCGGAACGCGGCCCGCGAGTCGGACGGCCGTCGAGCCCCCCGCGCGCTGGCACCCACCAAGGCCGGGACCAGAACTGCATGGGAAGCCAAATAGAACTGCGTCGTTGTGGTGCCGAAGTGTTTGGTGGCCCACTTTGGAAAGCGCGGAAGCTCCTCGACGACATGAGCGAGAAATGTTGCGGGAACGAGCCAGTAGAACCAGGTGCGGCTCCTGTCAGCCGACATGCTGCGCCTTTCGATCTGGGTAGAGTGTCTCCTGCGCGTGAGCGGTGTCGAAGTACTCGCGCACGGCGCTGATTTGTCCGTCGCGACATTCGAAGATGGTGCAGTAGGTATTGCGGTACTCTCCGCCGCCGTTGAGACTGCGGCCGGTGCCGATGTATTCGGCGATGACGGTGCCTGCAGCGATGGTGGTGCTGCGGAGTTCGAAGCTCAGTGACCCTGGTTCGAACAGCGCGGCCGCTGACCAGAGGAACTCGCCGATAACGGCCGGTTTGCCCCGGTAGAGGCCGGAGACGGCGAGGTCTCCGGCCACCCACCAGGTGGCGTCATCAGCCAACATATCGCTCAACGAATCAATGTCGGCTCGTCCCATCGCGACCAGGAAGTCGACGACGAGTTCTTCGTTGGATGTAGCCAACATCGGCGTCAGGCGTCGAGTGGGATGTCGGGGAAGAACTCGAGGCCCCAACGCTCGATGCAGTCTTTGACGAAGGACTCCACGGCTGCCTTGTCGGTGGGGTCCAACTCGAGGTTCTGCACGGCGGCGAAGTAGGCCGGCAGGGTCGATCCGGGCGTGAGGGCGATGATCGTCTTGCACGGCACGTCGCTGGTGACGTGGTAGCTGTGCGCGTAGTTCATGGGGCCCCAGACCAACTCGCCAGGATTGGTCACCAGCGTGTGACGCTTGCCCTCGTCATCCAGGACGGTCACCGTCAGTTGGCCTTCGAGGATGAAGAAGCCCTCGTCTTCTGCGTGGTGGGCGTGAAACCAGGGGCGTTGGCCGACGGGAAAGGTCACTTCGGCGAAGGTGAGCTGACTGTTGGTGCGATCACCCATCGCATGAAGCACCAGCTTGGCGCCTGGGATCTGTGGCGCCCCATCCCATTCGCTTCCACCCATCACGATCGTGGCGTTGGCGGGGTCTGAGATGTAGGCGCCGCCGGGGGCCTCCAGCCGTGCTGGCGTGCCGGTCATCGTCGGGTTCGGTGTCGTTATCGTCATTCTCTCGGGCCTTCCTGGTATTCATCGATGAACGCTGCGGTGTGCTCGGCGTCACATTGGATGCTGCCAGCCCGGCACGTTCAAAACGATGGCTCGGGACCCCACAAAGCGCGCCGGCATGTGGTTCCAGAGACCACCCGCACGATCCAACCCCCGCGGGATGTCGTGGCTATGGTGTGCTGCTGCTCCACACCGCGAAATACGCTCTCAGCGAAGCGATCTCGGCGTTGCCTCTGATGAACGTGCTGTCGATCGGTCGAAGGCCAATCAGCTGGTCGTCGCAGTGGATCATCATGAATGCGACGGACCTATCCCAATTCGTCGCCGCCGGCGAGGATCGCGGGATCTCCGGTGTTCGCGGCCCACGTCACGTGGCGGCGCACGATGCGCCAGCCCTCGCTGCGGCGCTCCCAGCGGTCGACGTATTCACCGTTGGAGTCGAACACTGGACCGACCAGCTGGCCCGGGCCTTGATGGCGCGCCTGGACGTAGGCGCGGCTGATGGCGCCGTCGCCGTCGACGTCGACGAGGATGCTGCCAATGAGGTGTTGCGTTCCGCCGCACCGGTCCAGGTGCCGGCTCATCAAGGCGCCAAGGGCGTTCAAGCCGTGCTCATCCCGTCCCGACCCGTAGTCGAAGACGACGTCTTCGGCGAAGACGTCACCCAACTCGTCGAACCTCTTGGCATCGGCGATGCGCGCAAAGCGCGCCAACGCCCGCACGATCTCCCGCTCATCGAGAAGCGCCTGAATCGTTGTCATGGCGAGACGTCCTAGGCGTGCGCGCCGCCGTCCACGCGGATTTCGGTACCCGTGATGAACGCGCCATCGTCGGACGCCACCATCGCGATCACCGACGCCACCGCGCTCGGATTGCCGAGGATCTCGTCGTCAGGCCCACGCAGTAGCGGCGTCTGCTTGGCCCACAGGCCGATGTCGTACCCCTCCGGCATCTTGTCCAGCGTGGACATGGCCAAAGCCGTTGCCACACCGCCGGGTTGGATGTTGACCGCACGCAGCCCCTGCTTGGAGTACTCCAATGCCAGCGAGTGCGTGAAGGCCAGGACGCCGCCTTTGCTGGCCGCGTAGGCCGCCATGTAGGGGTGCGCGAAGGACGCTGCGGTCGAGGTGAAGTTGACCACCACTCCGCGACCCGACTCCAGCAGCGCGGGCAGCGCCTGGCGGGTCATCAGGAACGTCCCGGTGAGGTTCACGGCCAGCGTGGTGTTCCAGTCGTCCAGCGTGTGCTCGTGTGTGTGTGCGCAGCGCTGAATGCCTGCTGCGTTGACGATGACGTCTAGCCCGCCGAGGTCTTCGACGGCCCGGTCGACGGAGGCGACGACGTCGGCTTCGTTCGAAATGTCCAGCACCGCCGTCGTCAAGCGCTTGCCGGTGCCACTGTCGTCCGCTGCGGTGGTGGTATTGGCCAGGCCCGCGGCAGACACGTCATAGGCGACCACCGTGGCTCCCTCGTCGAGCAGACGGGCGACCGTCGCCTGACCGATTCCGGAGCCGGCTCCGGTGACGATGACCCTGCGGTCGGTGAATCTGTCCATCGTGGTGTGCCTTTCGTCGTTTGTCAGGCCGGCTGGAACGCACTCAATGGGGCCGCCTCGGGATAGATGGCAGGCTGGCCGAGGTCGTAGGCCGCGTTGAGTGCGCCGATGAATGCCGGGTCGTGCAGCGGTTCGGCGGGGACGTCGAGCTTGATGCCCTTCTTGGTCAGGTCGTCGACGAGCATGTCGATTGCCTTGTCGATGGTCAGATCGTCCGATCCGTCCATGTTCTTCTTCAGCTCGTCGTAGTCCGCGAACACCTCGGCCGACCAGTGCACAAGGAAGCGCAGGTCGTCCGTGTGATGCCGGGCGATGACCTCGTCGCCGTTCTTCAGCAGCCAGGTGTCGCGGTCGTCGGGGTCGCCGGCGAAGACGGTGTCGAATGCGAGGCCCGCGGGCATCTGCTGATCGAGCGGGCCGTTGGCCTCGCCGCGGTGCATCATCATTTCGTTCTGCACCACCACACCGCGGTTGTACACCGGCGGCAGCAGGCGTCCCGGCGGCTTGAGGGGTCCGTCGGGCCAGTAGGTGAAGCCGCTGCCAGCGTCGTGCGAGAACCACGTGATCACTTGCGCCATCTTGATCAGGTAGTCGGTGAACAGACCCGACTTGCCCATCACGCTGCACAGCCAGGTCGGCGCGTTCTCATGTCGGACGCCGCGAAAACTCGGTGAATCCAGGTGTCCCGGATCACGATTCGCACACGGGCCGTTGATGTTGAACAGCATCAGTTCGGGCTTGGCGTACTCCACGTTCCAGTACGCCTTGGCCATCTGCAGGAACGTCTCGTTGTAGAAGCAGTCGTGCAGTTCGGGGTAGAGGACCGTCCCGTAGTTGGCCAGGTAGCCGCGGAAGGTCGGGGTGAGGAACAGGTCCAGCGACGGTTCGAATCCCTCGGGGAAGGCACCGCTCATCGTGGCCATGAGCTCGTCGGCCGAGGCAAAGTGCTGCGCGATGATCAGACTCCACGGTCCGTGGGTCCGGACCACGTCAAGCAGTCGCTCCCGTTGGTCGTCGGTGTAGACACCGTCGACCTCGAGCGGGGGCGCCGCGGGGCGTAGGACGTTCGACAGTTCCAAGCGCCGCTCGTCAGTCAGCATCGGTGTCTCCTTCTCGTCGTTCTGGCGTGCAAGCGCCATTGCTGAGGTCGATTGTGTGCAGTTGTGCGGTACCGCGGCGTGCTGTCGTCCGTTGATCGGGAGGTCAGAACCCAAGGGGATTGGCCAACTTTGCGGCCAGGAGCGCACCGGTCTCGGCAATCGCCAGTCGACCCCGAGCGGTCGCGTCGGATCGCATCAGAAATCCGTGGTAGGCGCCCGGGTAACGGGTGAGGGTGGTCTGCACGCCGGCGTCTCGGAGTCGAAGCGCGTACCGCTCGCCCCAGTCCCTGATCGGGTCACATTCGGCGGTCACCACGATCGCGGGCGGCAGGTCGGACAGGTCGGCGGCGTACGCCGGCACCCGGTAGGAGTCGTGTGGTGTGCCAGCGCCAGTGTCGGCGAGGTCGTGCATGTAGAGGATGTCGTCGCGGCTGAGCAGGGGCGCGTCGGTCAGCAGCGTCATCGATGGCGCGGCCAGGTCGCGGTCGAGGCCGGGGTAGAGGAGCACCTGCGCGCAGATCGGCGGACCGTCGTGGTCGCGCGCGGCCAACGCGACGGCGGCCGCGAGGGAACCGCCTGCACTGTCGCCGACCACCGCGAGTCGTTCGACGTCGACTCCGAGATCCGCGGCATGGGCGGACACCCACTCGGTGGCGGTGTAGGCGTCGTCGAACTGGGCGGGTGGCGGCGACTCGGGGGCCAACCGGTACTCGATGGAGATGACGGTGGCTCCACTGGACGCCGCGAGTGCGCGAGCGAGTGGCTCGAAGGAGTGGTTGGTGCCCAACACCATTCCGCCGCCGTGAAAGTAGACCAGCACGGGCGCCTCGCGTTCCGGTGGTGGGCCGGTAGACGCGTGCCGGTACGTGACCGCCGGGGCGCGGGATGTGAATGTCCTCGACGGCTGCCATCGGGGGCATGTCCGGGGGTGGACGGAGTCGATTCCAGTGCCTCCCGTACGGCAGCGAGACCACGTGAGCGCATCGGGGGAATCGTGCCGAACGAGGCGACGCGGGCCGCGGCGTCGGGATCCAGGGAGGGTGTGCGCATGCCGAGACTAATGGCGTGCCGCGTCGAATCGTGGCTTGGTACGCAGCTGCGGCGGCTGCTGGGAGGTCAGAACCGCGGCTCGCTCGGTCATCGCCGATCCGACGTATTCCGGTTGCGTCAGCAGATAGAACTTGCCATCTGCCGACTGTTCGAAGATGACTTCGGCCGCGGCGAGGGGATCCATGGCGGTGGCCTTGATGTCGAGCATGGCCTCGCGCTGTGCCTCGGCGGCCTTGACATCACTGGCGGTGTCGTCGACGCCACCCGCGGCGTCGAAGATGTTGGATACGACGGCGCCTGGCAGGACCGCCTGGACGTGGACGTGATCGTCGTGGCCGGCAAGTTCGACCTCCTGGCGCAGACATTCGGTGAGCGCGAGTACTGCGTGCTTGCTGACGATGTAAGGCGCTTGCAAGGGGACGACCGCGACCCCGCCGATCGACGACAGGTTCCACACCCACGCCGGTTCGGCCTCGGCGATCATCTTCGGTAGGAAGGCCCGAACGCCGTGGAAGACGCCGCTGACGTTGACGTCCATGACGCGGTTCCAGTTGGCCACAGGCGTATCCCACAAATAGCCGAACTGTTCGACGCCGGCATTGTTCACCAGTAACCGTACCGGGCCGACGTCGCGATACGTGCGGTCGGCAAGTTCCTGCACGGCGTCGGGATCGCGGACGTCACAGACCACGTCGATGGCACGGCCTCCGTCGGTCACCAGTTCGTCGCGCAGTACGGCGACCGCCGACGCGTCGACGTCGGCGAGCACCACCGTCATGCCGAGCCGACTGGCGTGACGGGCCAGTCCGGCACCGATTCCCGCGCCGGCTCCGGTGATTACGGCGATGCCGCCACCAAACGTGCCGCGTGCGTCGGTCATTACGCGCGCGATGCCGCCGCCGCGCTGTATTGCGCGAACGGCACCGAGTCTTCGGCGTCCAAGATGACCGTCATCGACGCGAACACCAGGCCGTGCGGGCCGCGACGAATGCCAACGTCGACGACCCCGCTGGACACGTCGAACGGTATCGCGTTGGTGATCTGGTTGACGTAGAGATAGAAGCGCGCATTCGTTACCTCGCCGTCGACGCCCGTCCGGAAGATGTTCGTGGCGTGATGCCGGCAGCGGATACGGGTTTTCATTGCGATGTTCGGTTAGCCACGCCAGTGTCTCTGCCCCGCCGTGCAGTTCGGCGGCCAGCAGCTCCTCGAACGGACAGTTACCGGAATCAGAGCGGCTGAGGTACTCCATCTCGTCGCCGATCCGGACGGCCAACTCGTCGAAGTGGCCCTGGTCGTAGTGGTACCAGAACCCGGCGATGAATTCCTGAATCTCGGACAGGCTGATCTCGGTGCTCATGGTTGGGAGTCAACTCCACGGTGTCATCGGTTGCACCGGTCTCGCCCGTTCAGTGGAACGTCTCCCGCTTGCCGCTCAGTGGGAATCCGTGGGCGTTCGGTTCTGGGCGCTGCATAGGTTCCCCTGGCGCTCGGTGACGTCGGTCACGGGCAAACCCTATGGGCCATCCCGGCCGAGGAGGCAATGTGTTCAAGACATCCGTAGCCGTCAAGGAGCGATGGACGGTACTTCCATTGGCCGTTGCGGCGGCACCTGCCTGTCTCGCTGTTGCGATGCTGGCCGTCCCTGAAGCTTCGGCGCAGCCAGAGAAGGACATTCAGGTGATCGCGAGCATCGAGGCTGGGACACCCGGACCGGCGACGCACCGATGCAAGACGCGCAACGGCGTCGAAGGGCTGCCGTTCACGAATACGGCCATTCTAGGGACGGCGCCAGGAGATACCTGGCATTCGGTGGGCCCCGCAACCGACACCACATGCGTGTACCAAACCCCCGAGGGCGTGTTCTACACGGGAACCGAGACCGGCACCGTCACGATCGACGGCTGCGGCACCGGCTTCGTGGTTCTCGACTTCGAGGGATCCGTGACGGGTGCGAACGAACAGTCCACCGCGAAGTTACAGCCGGGGAAGGGAACTGGCGATCTGAAGGGTGTGTCCGGGACGGTGATCAGCCGAAGCGCACTCAACCCGGACTACTCCGCGAACGGCCAGCTGACGGGGACCGTGCACTGCCCCCGTCCGACCCCCTGAACTCAGCCGTGGCTTGCCTGCTCACAAGCCGGTGATCAGGCTCCACGGCCCGCCGGTGCCGGGCCGCAGCGCGGCGTCGGTGACCTGGCCGTCCCAGTACTGGACCGATCCGAACTCCGAACGCCACGCCAGCGCCGCCCGGGTGAACTCGTGCAGCCGGTGCTCGCGGGTGGTGCCGATCGCGCCGTGCACCTGGTGGGCGTTGCGCACGACCACCGATGTGGCGTGGCCCGCGCAGGAACGTGCCGCGGCAACCAGGAATTCCAGATTGGACGCCGTCCAATCGCTGGCGACAGCGGCGGTCAGCGCGGCCTCGGTGGCCGCCCGGGCCAGGGCGGCCTCGGCGGCGATGTCGGCGATCAGGTTCTGCATCGTCTGGAATCGCGACAACGGACGTCCGAACTGAACCCGTGACGACGCGTGCTCGATCGACAGCTCCAAGATCCGGTCGAGCGCCGCACACACCTGGATGGCGCGCACCAGCGCCGACTTTAGCTGCAGCTGATCCACCATCTCGGTGGACACCGGAACCCCCTGCAGTGTGGCGACGTCGACGGTCACCACGTCGCGGGGCTCGCCGATCATGTTGGCGCCGGGGCTGATCCGCAGCGCAGCGGGTGTCGGCGTCGGCGGCCTGGTACTGCCCCTCGGACCGCCACAGCACCACGACCCGGTCCGCGCCGGCCGCCCAGGGCACGTCGTGCGCAGTACCCGTCTCGTCCAGGACGCACACGGTCCGCAGCGCCGGGTCGGCCGGTATTTCTGCCGCCTCCAGCAGCCAGCCCGCCAGCAGATCGTGCTCGGCCAGCGGCGTCCGCACGGCGTGGCGCACCGCGGCGGCCAACAGTTCCGCGGCCTCGGCCCAGCCGGCACCGCTACCCCCGAACTCCTCCGCGCCCGTCAGGCGCACCAGACCGAGACCATCGAGTCGGCCCCACAATTCGGTGTCGCGTTCGGCCGTGGCACTCGGTCGATGGGCTTCGCGGTACTCGGCGAAGAACGGCGTCCATCATGTCGACCAGTTCCCGATCGACTCCGGTCGCCGGCAGCTCACTGGTCGTCACCGCATCCCCAATCCACGGCGCGATGACACCGCGCAAGATCTCGTTGGTACCCCCGCGCAGCGTGTAGCCGGGGCGCTGATCGACGGCGACGGTGACGAGATCCCGGAACTGCGGATCGACGTCGGCGTGGACCAAGGGCGATGCCGGTGTGCAGGTCGGCGAAATCGGCGATGTCCCCCTCGGTGGTGGTACCGAGCACCTTGACCACCGCGGCGGGCACATCGGCGGGTTCGTACCGCTCCAGCGCGCCTGCCACTGCGGTCGACATCTGGTGCAGGCCAGAGACTCTGGCCAGTAAGCGGCCCAGATTCGTGTCCCGGGGAAGGCCGCCGGCCGTCATCTGCTGTGCGCAGGCGTCCAACAGCGTGAAGGTGGACAGGAACCGCTCTGGTCCGCTGCGCTCGAAGCTG
Source organism: uncultured Actinomycetota bacterium (assembly GCA_963849055.1). Lineage (GTDB taxonomy): Bacteria > Actinomycetota > Actinomycetes > Mycobacteriales > Mycobacteriaceae > Mycobacterium. The sequence goes on along the minus strand of CAWKFI010000002.1, from coordinate 409,147 downwards.
AGCTCGGAGGTGACGCCCTGCCAGCCCGCACCGATCTCGCCGAGGACCATGGTGTCTGGGACGAACACCTCGTCGAGGATCACCTCGTTGAAGTGGTGGCCGCCGCTCATCGAGATGATCGGCCGAATCTCGACGCCGGGTGCGCGCAGGTCGACGATGAACTGGCTCAGCCCTGCGTGCCGGTGCTCGGTGTCCAGCGGCGCGGTGCGGGCCAGCACGATGAACGCGTGGGCACGATGCGCGCCCGAGGTCCACACCTTGGTGCCGGTGAGCGACCAGCCGTCGTCGACGCGCACGCCGCGGGTGCGCACGCTGGCCAGATCGGAGCCGGAATCCGGTTCGCTCATGCCGATTCCGAAGAAGCACTCGCCGCGCACGATGCGTCGGCAGGAATTCCGACTTCTGCAATTCGGTGCCGTACTTGAGCAGTGACGGCACGATCTGCCGGTCGGCGATCCAGTGCGCCGCGACCGGGTGCGCCTGCCGCCAGCAGTTCCTCGGTGACGACGAACCGCTCGACGAAGCTGCGGCCGTGACCGCCGTACTCGACGGGCACCGTCATGCCGAGCCAGCCCCGTTCGGCGAGAGCGGTGGTGAAGTTCTCGTCCCATCCGGTCAGCCAGGCGTCCACGGACGGGGTGAACCTGCCCGCCGCGAGCTGTTCGGCGAGGAAGGCCCTGACCTCCGCGCGCAGGTCGTGCGTCGCCGAGGCGTCGACGGTGGCCGGTGGTACCAGCCGGGAGATCGTCACTTGCCGCTCCGCCACCGGGCGATGCGTTGTTGGTGTTCGGCGTCGCGGTGCGCCAGCGGCTGCATGGCCGCGGCCATGCCGAGCGTCGATTCCAGCAATCCGGTGCGGGATTCCTGCAGGAGGCGCTTGGCCATCCGCAGCGCGTGCGGTGGGTTCTTGGCGATGCGCGCGGCGAGCGCGTGCGCCTCGTCGAGCAGTTCGTCGTGCGGGACGACCCGGCTCACCAGACCCCACGCCAGGGCGGTCGCGGCGTCGATCCGGTCACCCGTCAGGGTCATCTCGGCGGCGCGTTCGTATCCGATGGCCCGCTGCAGGAACCACGTTCCGCCGTCGCCGGGAACGAGCCCGATCTGGACGAAGCTCTCGGCGAACGAGGCGCGCTCGGAGGCGATGCGGAGGTCGCACATCATCGCCAGATCGCAGCCCGCACCGATGGCCGCGCCGTTGACCGCGGCGATCAGCGGCACCTCGAGTCGGGCCAAGTGCCCGCGGGATTCGCTGGATGCCGTCGACGTAGGCGTACCGCTGGTCGATCGCGTCGAGGCCGAACATGCCCTCCTGGTCGGCCATCTCCTTGACGTTGCCGCCCGCGGAGAAGATCTTGCCCTCCCCGGTGAGGATCACTGCACGAATGCCGGTGTCGCCGTTGACCGCATCGACTGCCGCCTCGAACGCGGCGATGAAGTCCTTGTCGGTGATCGCGTTGCCGACCTCGGGCAGGTTGATGGTCCAGAGTTGTGTCGAGTCGGACGTCTCGACTCTCAGTGGAGCGGTCATGATGGCAGCTGCAAGGACTTGGTCTGCAGAAACTCCTCGAAGCCCGCACGACCCAGTTCCCGCCCGATACCGGACTTCTTGTAGCCGCCGAATGGGGCGAGTGGATTGTAGGGGCCGCCGTTGATGTCGAGCTGCCCGGTCTGTACACGGCGGGCGAACGCGACGGCGGTGTCGACGTCCTTGGCCCACACCGCGCCGGCAAGGCCGTAGGGGGTTCCGTTGGCGATCCGCAGCGCTTCGTCCTCGTCATCGAACGGAATGACCGCGAGCACCGGGCCGAACACCTCCTCTTGACCGAGCTCCGAGTCGGGGTCGACATCAGCGAAAACGGTTGGTGCGACGTAGTAACCGACGTCGCGGATCTTGTCGGCGCCTCCAGTGACCAGTCGCGCGCCGTCGTGCTGTGCCCGCTCGATGAAGCCGCGCACCGTCTGGAATTGGGACGCCGAGGCCGACGGCCCGATGCGGGTGGCGGGGTCCCACGGGTCGCCGACGGTGTACTTGGACACTGCGGCCTCGATCAGGTCCAGCGCCTCGCCGTAGCGGGACCGCGGCACCAGCATTCGGGTCCACGCCATGCAGGCCTGGCCACCGTTGATGAAGGCATTGCCCACACCGAGCTTGACCGCGGTCGCCAGGTCGGCGCCCTCCAAGATGACGTTGGCCGACTTGCCGCCGAGTTCCAGCGCCACCTTCTTCACCGCCCGCCCGGCCATCTCGGCCACCCGGGCCCCCACACCGGTTGATCCGGTGAACGACACCAGGTCGACGTCGGGATGCTCGGCGAGCCGCTCGCCGACTACTGACCCGGGGCCTGACACCAGGTTCAGCACGCCTGCGGGTAAACCGGCCTCGTCTAACGCTTCCATGAACTCGAATGCCGACAGCGGCGCGTCATTGCTCGGCTTGAGCACCACCGTGCAGCCCGCCGCAATCGCGGGCAGTGCCTTGGCGATGACCTGGTATAGCGGGTAGTTCCACGGGGTAATCGCCCCGACTACGCCGTAGGGTTCCCGCACGACCAACGAATTGCCAACGCGCTCTTCGAAGTCGAAGTCATCCAGCACGTCGGCGAAGCCGCGGGCGATCGAGAGCGGCAGCTTGGTCTGCAGACTGTTCGCCACCCGCACAGGAGCGCCCATCTCCGTCGTGATCGTCTCGGCGAGGTAGGGCAGGCTCTTCTCCATGGCTGCGATCACGGCGGCGACCCGTTCACGGCGTTCGGCGATGCTGACCAACGGAGTGAAGGCGCGGCGCGCTGCGGCCACCGCCGCGTCGACATCGGCCGCCGAACCGTTGGGCACGGACCCGACAGGCTGTTCGGTCGCGGGGTCGATTACCTCGATGGCGCCGGCGCCGTCGGGTTTCACCCATTGTCCGTCGATGAAGAGCTCGGTGCGGTCGTAGTTGTGCATGATGCTGGTCTGCCTTCGGGGATCGGGGTCAGGGAATGATGCTGGCGCGCACGTCGCGCTTGCCTTCGGCGGCGGCGAACGCCGCGTTGATTTCGGCCAAGGGGTAGGACGCGGCGGCCAGCCGGTCGAATGGCAGCCGGTCCTGGTACTGCTCTAGGAAGGTGAGTGCTCGCGACAGCACGGCCGGGTCGTACAGCGAGACACCGACCATCGTCTTGTTGCCGAACACGAAGCGCGACGGGTCGAATTCGAAGGTCTTACCGATGTTGATGTTGCCGATCTCGACGTAGCGGCCGAACGGGCCGAGCATCTTCAGACCCTCGTCGATGGCCGACGGATGGCCGACCACTTCGACCACCACGTCGGCACCCTGGCCGCCGGTGAGCGTGCGGACCGCCTTGGTCCGCTCCTTCTCGGTGGTCAGGTCGTTGATGTCGATCACCGCGTCTGCGCCGAATTCCTTGGCCAGGGTGAGGCGTTCGGGCACGCCGTCGATGGCGATGACGCGCGCCGCCCCGCGCGCCTTGGCCACGGCGACCGCGTACAGGCCGAGGGCGCCGGCGCCCTGCACCACGACGTACTCGCCGAGTTGCAGGTCGACCCGCTCCAGGCCGTACATCACCTGGGAGAGCGCGCAGTTCGCGCCAGCGGCGATGGCATCGGACACGGAATCGGGCACCGTGTAGACGACGGCACCTGCGGGCAGCAGATAGTAGTCGCCGTAACCGCCGACGAAGTACGGTGGCTCGTCAGCGCGGCCGAGCATGGCCATCTTCAGGTTCTGGCAGGCGTTGCGGCGTCCGGTCAGACAGCTGCGGCACGTATGGCAGCGGGAAGAAGTACGGGAACACCACGCGGGTACCGGTTTTCAACGGTGCACCGTTGGAGTCGGCGCTGACGCCCTCTCCCAGCGCCTCGATCGCCCCGACCATCTCGTGGCCGAGCACGGTGGGCAGTTGGCCGCCGAGGCCGCGCGTGGCGAACGTGCCGTGCCAGGCGTGTACGTCGGAGCCGCAGATGTTGGCGCGGGTGACCTTGATCAGAATCTCACCAGGGCCCACGCCCGGAAGGACGACGGTTTCGATCTCGAACGGCTTGCCGGGTGCGTCGAAGCGCGCGATGCGTCCTGTGTACACGAACTGTGTTCCCTCTCAGTGCCTGGTTGATTCGAGGCTGAACCGGTCGCGCAGTTCCCGTTTGAGCAGCTTGCCGCTGGGGTTCTTGGGCAGGGAATCGACGAAGAAGACGCGTTTGGGGGTCTTGTAGCCGGCGAGATGCTCGCGGCAGTGTGCGATCAGCGCCTCGGCGTCGGCGTCACCACCGTCGCGCAGCACCACCGCAGCAACGACCGCCTCCACCCAAACCGGGTGGGGGAGACCGAATACCGCCGCCTCCTGCACCATGTCGTGCTGATAGAGGACCTCCTCCACCTCGCGGCTGGCGACGTTCTCGCCGCCGCTGTTGATCATGTCCTTCTTGCGGTCCACCACGTGCAGCATGCCGAACTCGTCGTAGTAGCCGAGATCGCCGGAGTGGAACCAGCCGCCCTTGAACGCGTCCGCGGTCCGCCCGGGGTCGTCGAGATAACCCAGCATCAGATCCGGACTGCGATGGGCGATCTCGCCGACCGTGCCCGGCGACACGGGTTGGTCGGACTCATCGAGGATCTCGGTTTCGACGTTGAGCGCCGGGCGACCGGCCGCTCCGGCGTGGTCGGCTTGTTCCGCGGGGCCGAGCACCGAAGCCAGCGGGGCGATCTCGGTCTGGCCGTAGAAGTTCCACAGCGACAGGTTGGGCAGCCGCTCCCGGAGCTCGTGCAGGATCTCGACGGGCATCGCGGAGGCGCCGTAGTAGCCCTTGCGCAGGCTGGACAGGTTCACCTCGTCGAAGAGTGGGCTGCGCAGCAAGCTGATCCACACCGTAGGTGGGGCGAAGTAGTTGGTGGCGCCGTAGCGCTCGATGGCGCGCAGCACCAGGTCGGGGTCGGGTCGCGGCAGGATGATGCTGGTGGCGCCCAGGTAGACGTCCGTGATCAGGAAGTTGTCGAGCTGCGCGCAGTGATACAGCGGCAGTGAGTGGATCTCGACGTCGTCGGTCGACATCGAACCGGCCACGATGGTGCTGACGTAATTGCCGATCAGGCTACGGCTGCTGTGCATGACCCCCTTCGGATGTGACTCCGTGCCGCTGGTGTACATCAGCCGCACCATCTGGTCGTCGCCGACCTCCACCGACGGCGCAGGCAGACGTGGTGGTCAGCCACTGGGCAAAGCTCTCCCAGCGGGCCGGCGCGTCCTGGTCGCCGCGAGGTCAGCGCCACCTTGGTGGCCACGACGCCGCCCCGCGACATGGCGTCCTCAGCCACCGGGATCAAGATCTGGTTCGACGATGAATCCCGTTGCGCGGCAATGGCCGAGGATGTAGGCGATCTCCCCGGCGGTGAGCATGAAGTTGATCGGTACCAGCACCACTCCGGCCCGGGCGGTGGCGAACGCCAGCACCGCGTACTGCCAGCAGTTGTGTGCCAGCAGGGCCACCCGGTCGCCGGGGCCGAACCCGCTGTCGGACAGTCCCGCGGCGGCACGGTCGATCAGTGCGTCGAACTCGGCGAAGGTCAGCGTGACGTCGCCGTCCACGATCGCGACCTTGTCGGGAAAGCGGCGCGCGGTGCGGCGGGGAATGTCGCCGAACCGTGTGGCTGCGCACCCGTGCGATCAGCTGCTCCAGCTCAGGTTGCATGCCGCGGACTGTAGGCACAGCGATTGCAGCGCAATCGCCACGGGTCTCCCGCTCAGTAGACGCGCCCCCGCCGCACCTGCGATGACCGCCGACATACTCGGCGATACGAGCAAGGAGGTTCGATGACGACCGAGGCAACCGCGACGGCCGACACCGCAGAGCTGAATCCAGAAGAGCTGCGGGCCAACCTGCGCCAGGCCGACGCCGGCGTGCTGGTGGCGGTGCTCGCCCAGCTCACGGGCGATCCCTCGGTGCTCGACCGTTCGGCCCGAAGATCACCTACGTTCCCGATCCGCCGGAGCGTGCGGGCGTCACCGACGCCGCGACGGCGGACGCGTTGGCCGAGCGCCGTGATCGAGGCGTCGATGGCGCCGCAGCGGAGCGACGTGTCTGTCAGTGACGATCCAGCGTTCTTCGCCCGGCTGCTGCCGGTGGCACTCGGCTCCGACGTCGACGACGAGCACGTACCGCTTCTGCTCGAGCAGAGCGGATTTCAGCCGTCGGCGCCCACACTGCCCCGCACCGTGCCGATTCCGCGCACGTCGAACGTGGCGATCATCGGAGCAGGCATCGCGGGCATCACCGCCGCGCTGGCAGCTGCGGAGGAAGGCGTCTCCTTCGAGATCTTCGACCGCAACGACGAGGTCGGCGGCACGTGGCTGACCACCACGTACCCCGGCATCGGCGTGGACACCCCGTCGGCCTATTACTCGCTGTCTCGAGAGGTGAACCCCGACTGGAGCAACTACTACCCGCAAGGCGGGGAGTACCAGAACTATCTGGTGGCGCTGGCCGACAAGCACCGACTGCGCGAGCACACCCGGTTCGGCACCGAGGTCGAGGCACTGTGGTGGGACGAGGACCGCAAGCAGTGGGAGATTCACTCGCGGAACTCCGACGGCGAGCGCGGCGTCAGTCATGCGCGCGTCGTCGTGACCGCGGCCGGCTACCTCAACCGGCCGCGCTGGCCGGAGCTCCCCGGACGGGAATCATTCAAGGGGACGAGCGTCCACTCCGCGTTGTGGGATCCCGACGCTGGATCTCACCGGCAAGCGGGTCGCGATCATCGGGGCCGGCTGCACCGCCGTCCAGATCGTCGACGCCTGTGTCGACCAGGTCGACCACCTGACGGTCTTTCAGCGGCAGCCGCACTGGGTCGCACCGCGCAAGCGGCTGACCGACGAGGTTCCCGCGCACCGTCGCTATCTGGGGCGGCATCTGCCGTATTACGCGAAGTGGCACCGGCTGAAGTCCTACTGGGGCACGGCGGACAACAACTACCCGATCATCCTGCAAGACCCCGAATGGGCCGCCAGCCACCTGTCCATCTCCCCGGCCAACGACGTGCTGCTGCAGATGTGTCTGGAGTACATCGACCGAACCTTTGGCGCCGGAACTGAATTGGCCAAGAAGGTGACACCGGACTTCGCGCCGTACGGCAAGCGGATCATCCGCGACCCCGGCGGCTACTACGCGGCGCTGACCCGCCCGCACGTCGACGTCGAGGCGGCCGAGCCCGCCGCCGTCAACGCCGACGGGATCGTCACCAAGGACGGACGGCAGATCGACCTGGACGTCATCATCTACGCCACCGGTTACCACCTGGACTTTCTCTCGACCGTCGACATCCGCGGCCGTGGCGGCCGCAAGCTGGCCGACGAGTGGGGCGACAGCCCGCGCGCCTACCGCGGCGGCACCGTTCACGGATTTCCCAATCTGTTCGTCATGTCGGCGCCGAACTACAGCCCGGGCACGGTGCGGGAGCGAACTTCTCGATGGAGGTGCTTGCGCACTACATCGTCGAGTGCCTGCAGCTGATGGCTCTGCGCGGCGCCACCACGATGGAGGTCACCGATCGGGCCTACCGAGGACTACGTGGCCGCGATCGACGAAGCGATGAGCCGCACTGTGTGGTGCCACACACCCAACGCGCACACGTACTACCGGTCGGGTTCCGGACGGGTGGTGGTCGCCACCCCCTTCCGACTCGTCGACCTGTGGCATCAGCACAGGGCACCCATCGAGGCGGACTTCGAGCTGCGATGACGCAATTGTTGTCTGGCAAGACAGCTTTGGTGACCGGCAGCAGCCGGGGCATCGGGCGCGCGATCGCACAACGGTTGGCGGCAGAAGGCGCCACCGTTGCGGTGACGGCCCGCTCGCACGCGCCGTCACCGTCGATCAGGGGAGGAGCGACCACGGCGTTGCCAGGAACGATCGACGAGACGGTCGAGCTGATCGAGCGTGCCGGCGGCAGCGCGTTCGGCGTGGCGGCCGATCTGGAGGACCCGCAGCAGCGCGAACGACTCGTCGACGAGGTGGCCGAACGCACGGGTCGCTTCGACATCCTGGTCAACAACGCAGGTTTCGCCGACTACTCGGTGATCGAGGACATGAGCCTCGAGACGTTCGACCGCACCCTCGAGCACTACCTCCGTACTCCGTTCGTCCTGACCCGGGCAGCGATCCCGCACATGCGCACGCGGGGGAGTGGATGGATCGTCAACGTCGGATCGGTCACCGGGCTGGCACCGCAGCGGCCCTACCGCGAGTACAACAAGAGCTCCGGCGACGTGGTGTACGCGTCGGCGAAGGCTGCCCTGCACCGCTTCACGCAGGGTGTGGCCGCCGAGCTCGTCGACGACGGCATCGCGGTGAACTGCGTCGGGCCCTCGACGGCAGTCCGCACACCCGGCGCGTCGTCCCTCATCCCGGACAGCTTTCCGACGGAGCCGGTCGAGTATCTCGCGGAGACCGTACTGGCGATGTGCCACCTACCGGCCGCGGACCGAACGGGGTTGGTGGCGTTCAGCCTGCACTACCCGTGGTCGCAGTCGCTGCCCGTACACACCCTTGACGGCCGCGACGTTCTGCCGCCGCTCGAACCGCCACCGACTGCGAACCCGAACATTCTTCCTGCGGGCATCTAGTCCGACGGGTTTAGCACCGTCGGGTCGCACCGACAAAAGCTGTGGCACACCCGATCCTGGACGATGAATTCGGGACATTCGGGGTCGAACCAGCGGTCGACGTGGGCCCAATGGATCGGGTGCATCAGGTAGGGCCCCGTGATTCCGGCCTCGTCGGTGAACTGCTGCTCGAAGACGTGCGTCCACGGGGAGGTGCCGATCGCCGTGTCGACGCGGCTGAGCTGCCATGCGGTGATCGTCGAGACGTAGCGGGGCATCGCGGCGAGGTCGGCCTCGAAGCGCGCGACGACGTCGTCGGGCGTTCCGGCCGCGACGCGTAGCAGCAGTGCCCGGTAGACGGTGCCGCTCGGGTCCGCAGGGGCGTGTGGCGCACCGCGGTACCGGACGCCGTCCACATGGGTGACGGCTGGGTCGGTCAGGATCGACGCGAAGCGCGGCTCCGCTTCGCGCCAGTCCTTCTCGGCGCCGAACCGCAGGTGCATCAGCACGTCGCCACCGTTGCGCACGCCGGGCAACGTCGGTTCCACCACGACCGTCGCGGCGCCGCACCCTTCGGCGGCCGCGCGCAGTTCGCCCAGCAACCGGTCACGGGCTGGGGGTTCTGTGTGAATCAGGTTGGTGACGTTAAACATTGCAGAGATCATCGACGTCGTCGGCGGCGGCGGCGACGGTGCGGGAGCGCTCCTGCACCAGCTCCCCGATGTCCTCCCACCACCGGCGCAAGGTCTGATCGGGGCGGCCCTTCCACGTCATCTCCCACCACGCCTGCGGGCTGGCCAGGCGCCAGGTTGCCATCACGGTGTTGCTCTGGTCGGTGAACCAGATCGGCGGACTGACCAGAATGCGCTCCAGTGTCATTCCGCGGTCGGCGGCGCCGGTTGCGTACTGGGCCAGGTAGGCGTCGACGAACGCACGCGCACAACCGGGTCGAGTCACCACGCGATCGACGACGTACACCTCACCGGCCATACGGCGAGGCTATGGAGCGCTGGGGCGCACCGGCGGTTCCACTCCCGTCCATCGGGATAACGCCATGCGCCGTCTTCGAATCCGAGTAATCGTTTGGCAATGAGCATCGACACCACGACGGGGCCACTGACTCGCGCCCAGAGCCGACCAGGAGCATGAATGATTGACCTCACCAAGTACGGGCCTTGGGCCGTCATCGCCGGGGGCTCAGAAGGTGTCGGCGCCGAGTTCGCCCGCCAGCTGGCCGAGGCAGGGTTCAACCTCGTGCTGATCGCGCGCAAGGCGGGACCACTCGAGGACGCCGCGCAGCAGTGCCGCGAACTCGGGGCCGAGGTCCGCGCGATCTCGGTGGATCTGTTGGACCCCCAATCGGTTTCGCAGATCACAGCGTCCACCGACGATCTCGACGTAGGATTGCTGATCTACAACGCGGGTGCAAGCACGTGCAACGAGTTGTTCCTCGAGACTGACCTCGACGAATTCCAGAAGGTCACCGATCTCAACGTCACCCGGATGCTCGAGATGGTGCAGCACTACGGACGTCTGATGGCTGACGGTGGCCGTGGCGGCATCATGATCGTCGGGTCGCTCGCGGGCTACATGGGTGCGTGGCGGCACACCGTGTATGCCGGCGCCAAGGCGTTCTCGCGGGTATTCGCCGAAAGTCTGTGGCTAGAACTGCGCGAACGCAATGTCGATGTCGTCGAGTTGGTGCTCGGCGTAACCCGCACACCGGCAATGGAACGAGTCGGTCTGGACTTCGATGCTCCCGGGATCGTCGTCAACGAACCCGCTGACGTCGCTGCCGAGGGACTTGCGCACCTGGGTGACGGTCCGGTGTGGGTGGCGGGCGGCAACGGTCCGCGTGCTGAGGCCAACAGTGGCCCCGACCGAGCCCGAGTGGTGCTGGAGTCACATGAAATGATCAAGGCCCTCATCGCAGGGGCGCACTGACGGTGCGCCTAGGTCTGGCGACGCCCGTGGTCGTGCAGGTTCCCGGCGTTGCTGCCCCATGGGAAGCCGATGCCGGTATCGACGACCTGGCCCGGATCGCCGTGGCTGCTGACGATCTGGGGTTCGATTACCTGACCTGTTCGGAGCACGTGGCCATCCCATCGGCCGATGCCGCCAGCCGAGGGGCGGTGTATTGGGATCCACTGGCTACCCTGGCCTACCTCGCCGCGCGCACTCGGCGCATTCGGTTGGCCACGTCAGTCCTGGTGCTGGGTTACCACCACCCACTGGAGATCACCAAGCGCTACGGAACCCTGGATCGAGTGAGTTCGGGCCGCTTGGTGCTCGGTGTCGGAATCGGATCGCTCACACAGGAATTTGCGCTGCTCGGTGCACCCTGGCAACAGCGGGCCGCACGCGCCGACGACGCGATCCGCGCACTGCGGGCGTCGCTGTCCACGGCGACACCGCAGTATCACGGCCAGTTCTACGACTACGACGACATCACCGTGCTGCCGCACGCCCAGCAGGCCCACGTGCCCATCTGGGTGGGTGGGCGCAGCCCCGCGTCACTGCTGCGGGCACTGGCACTGGCAGACGGCTGGATGCCGTTCGGGCTGACACCGGACGAGATTCGCCACATGCTCGACGACGTCGAAACGCCTGCCGGGTTCGACGTGGTGCTCTCGGCTGCCGTCGACCCCGAAACGCGCGCCGCGGCGACCCGTACCCGACTGGAGATACTGCGCGACGCTGGGGCCACGGTGATCAGCTGCGTCGTGCGCGCCGATAGCGCCGAACACTATTGCGACCAACTCGCCCGACTGAGCGACATGAAGGAGCTGTGATGACCTCTCCCGACATCCTGGCCCGACTCCAACACCTTGAGGACCAGCACGAAATCGCCAAACTCGTTGCCTCGTATGGTCCCGCGGTCGACGCAGGCCACGCCGACAACGCTGCGCGCCTGTGGGCCCGCGATGGGACCTACGATGTCGAGGGCTGGCAGATGGTGGGGCGCCAGGGAGTGCGCGAGATGGTCACCTCTAGATCGCATCAGGACTTGGTGGCCGGCGGCTGCTGCCACTTCCTGGGACCTGCGGTCGTGACCGTCGACGGTGATAGCGCCGTGGCCGTCTGCGAATCGCTGGTCCTCGTACGTCATGACGATCACGACGAGCGGGGCCGCGTCGACAACTATCGGGTGTGGCGGGCCACCGCCAACCATTTCGCGCTCCATCGGATCGATGGGCAGTGGCAGATCACTACGCGCACGAGCCGAGTCCTCAACGGCGCTCCCTACGCCCATGCTCTACTCACCGCGGGCCTGAACGGCGCCGCGGCGCCGGCCGTCGAGCGCGGATAGGAGGGAAGCCCTGCGGGATTGAATCCTCCCTCCCTTGGCAGGACTGGTGAGACTGCCGTGACGGGCGTCGTGTGCTCGATACCGAGCAGCGCTACGGGACAGTGCCTTCGATGCGTCCGATCACCGCGGTGTCCGATCCCAGCACGCGCGCCAACGCCTCGCACGCCTCCGCGCGGGCACGGTGAGCGATGTCCAGCATTGGCATTGTCATGAAGCCGTGGATGCCGCCCTCGAAGTGGCACCGCGTCACCGGCACCCCCGCCGATTCCAGCGCGTCGGCGTAGCGGATGCCGTCGTCACGTAGCGGGTCGTGACCGGCGATCACGATCACGGCCGGTGGAAGACCGTCCAGCGCCGCGTTCAACGGGTTGGCGTACGGGTGATCGCGATCGGCGGCCGTTGGCACGTACTTATCCCAGTACCAGCGCATCGCCTCGATCGGGTTGTAGAACCCCTTGCCGAACCGTCGATAGGACTCGGTGTCGAAGTCCGCAGAGATCACCGGGTACAGCAGCAGCTGCGCCGCGATTGCCGGGCCTTCGCGGTCGCGGGCCATCAGCGAGGTCACTGCGGCCAGGTTTCCTCCGGCGCTGTCACCGCCGACCGCGATCCGCGCCCGATCGCCACCGAGGGTGTCGGCGTTCGCCTCGACCCACCGAACGGCGGCATACATGTCGTTCGCCGCCGCGGGCCAGGGCTTTCCGGCGCCAACCGGTACGCCACCGAGACGACCACGGCCCCAATGCGATTCGCGAGGTTGCGGCACAGCCCGTCGTGGCTGTCGAGGTCACAGAAGACGAAGCCCCCGCCATGGGCGTAAACCAGGATCGGCAACACGTTGCCGGACGAGCCTGCCGGGCGATAGATCCGAACGTCGAGATCGCCGCCGGCGCCGGGGATGGCGACGTCACGTACCTCGTCGACGACCTCGGGTTGCGCCGCGGCGGACGTACCGAGACCGGATCGTCGCTCTGGCCTGAGCGCCGGACATGGTGTGCACAGGCGGGAACCCGGCATCCAGCGCGTCGATCAGTTCGGCGATCTGGGGATCGAGGCTCACGCGTACTGGAGCGCTGCCGTCGCGGGTCGATGACGTCGGGCGGGCGTTGGGTCCGAGACGCAGCGGACGCATCTGCTGCAGGGTGGGAGTGACCCGCTGGGGGCCGTCGTCGACGTTGCGCCAGATGCCCATCGCCGCCATCCGTACCGGGGCTGCGAGTCGCTGGTCGAACTGCATGCGGCTCATCGGACCGCACACCGAGATGGCCGCCGCCGCATCGCCGGGGCCGCCGATCGGCGCTGCGACACAACCGAATCCGGCGACGGACTCTTCGCGGTCGAACGCCACGCCGTGGGAGCGGACCCTGTCGAGTTCGGTGCCGAGTTGCGCGGCGGTGCCGATGGAGTACTTGGTCTTTCGGGTCAGCAGATCGGTGCCGACCACCTCCGCGGCATCACTCCGGTAGGCCAGGATGGCCTTGCCGACGGCCGTGCAGTGGGCCGGTTGCCTGCCGCCGACGCGGGTCGGCAGGGCCGCCATCATCCGGTCGCCGACCTTGTCGAGATACACCACGTCGGAGCCGTCCAGGATCGCCAGATGCACGACGAGGCCGGTGGCACGGTGCAGTTCGTGCAGCAGAGGTATTGCCGCCTTGTGCATCCGATCCTGGTGCACGGCGAGTGAACCCAGTTCGACCAGTCGCATGCCGAGTTCGTAGTCACGTCCTGTGCGGCGCAGCCACCGCAGTGCCACCAGGCGTTCGAGCATCCGGTGCGCCGAGGACCGCGGCAAGCCCGTGCGTCGGACGATCTGCGCCAAGGTCAGTCGCCCGGGCCCTTCGAAGGCATCGAGTACCAGCGACACCCGGTCGATGACCGCGCTGGGGGTGGTCGATTCGACGGTGTTCGTCTCGAGCTCGGTCATGAGGCGGCCTCCAAGGTCAAGGTTGCGGTCAGGCATATTCCTAATAGGAATATGCCTGTTTGTATCACAAAGGTGTGGCTGCTGTCACATAGCTGGCGCAAAATGTGTTCCGTGCCGTGGGGCGTGCACACGAAAGCCCGGCCGCACGCCAAGCGTGCGGCCGGTGTGGATGGAGGCAGTCAGCCCTTGGCAGCCGAACGTCCGGCGCGGCGGCCGTAGAAGCTGCCGTCACCCAACGAGATACCGCTGGCGTAGCCCCACGCCGCCAGCCCCGCGGTGGAGCGGCCCGCGGCGTAGAGGCCGGGGATCGGTTCACCGCTGACGTGCAGGACCTCGGCGTCGAGGGTGGTCAGCAGGCCGCCGAGGGTGAAGCCGCCGGTGGATTCGCGCAGGTCGATGGCACCAAACGGTGACCCGAGGGGCCTGAGCCACTGTGGTTTCTTGTGCAGCAACGGGTCCTCGCCGCGGGCGGCGCCGTCGTTGTACGCGGTCACCGTCGCCTGCAGCGACCCGGTTGGAAGACCCATCTCGGTCTCCAGGTCGGCGACCGTTTCGGAAACCCAGGTCGGCGGTCGCATCATCATCTGCGGGGACAGCGAGGCCATGGCTTCCTGCTGGGCGTCGTCGTCGATGATCAGGAACGCGGTGTTGTCCTGGTGATAGAGGGTGAGCTGCCCGACCCGGCCGGGATAGGTGTCCTCCGCGACGTAGCGCTGGCCACGCCCGTTGACCAGGATTCCGCGTACCAACTGCTGCGGGTCGATGAAGATCGCCACCTCAGTGGCGTCCATGTGCGCGAGGTCCGCGCCGAGGGCCTGGGCCATCCGGATCGCGCGACCGTCGTGCTGTTCGATCGACGCGGCAGGACGGCCCGCGATCCGCGGGGCGTACTGGGCCACCATCGCCTCGTTGTAGGCGAAGCTGCCGGTCGCCAGCACCACGCCGCGGCGGGCACGGATCGCGACCTCGGTCCCGTATCGACGCCCGACGAGGCCGACGACCCTCCCATCGGACTCGACGACCAGTCGTTGCACCCGCACGTCGTACAGGGCGCGCGCACCGGCGGCGGTGGCGGTGTCGACCAGAGGCTTCATCAGCATGAAGCCGGCACTGGCCTCGCCCTGCTTCTTGTTCGACATCTGGGGCACGTGGCCCGCGCGGTGCGGGTTCGGCGATGGTGTTGAACGGGAACGAGTTCTCGCCGCCGCTATACATCAGGCCTTCGTCGCCCATCGGCTCCCAGCCCGGCTCGCCGAAGAAGGCCGCGCGGAAGGGGACGCCGCAGCCGACCAGCCAGTCGAAGTGCTCGATGCTGCCCGCGCAGTAGTCGGCGATCCGGTTCTCGTCGGCGCCTGGCCCCATGGCGACGTTGAGGAACGCGGCCATGTTGTCCACGGAATCCTCGAACCCGCAGGCCTTTTGGATAGGAGTGCCGCCGCCGAGATAGATGAACCCGCCGGCCATGGCGGCCGCGCCGCCCCAGGAGCCGGTGCGTTCGAGCACCAGGACGTCGGCGCCGGCACGCGTTGCCTCGACCGCGGCGGCGGCGCCCGCCACGCCGTAACCCGCGATCACCACGTCGGCCTCGTCGTCCCAGGACGCGATGGCCGAGGCGGGAAGGGGAGTGACGTCGTCCGTCATGGCCGCATCGCCGCCGGCAGGTCGCTCACCCATGCGTGACCCCAATAGCTGTCGGCCGTGATTTCCTCTGCGGTGTAGCGGGTTTCGTCTACCCGCATCCCGTCGGTGCCGAACTCGATGTCCCAGTCGCCCGGTGCGCGCACGTAGAACGACACCATCTTGTCGTTGGTGTGACGGCCCAGGGTCGACGACAGCTGGAAGCCGTCCATGTTGACCCGGTCCAGCGCCTGCCCGACCGCGTCGAGGGACTCCACCTCGACCATGAGGTGCACCAGTCCCGGGTCGCGTTGGTGAGCGGCCGGGCAGATCGCCAGGCTGTGGTGACGCTCGTTGATCCCGAGGAACCGGACGCGGACGGGGCCGAACTCGGCGGGCACCGGAACCCGGAAGGCGCCTCGGGAACGAAAACCGAGCACCTCGGTATAGAACTCGTACAACCCGCCGGGATCGGTGGCGGGCACGACGACGTGCCCCAGGCCTTGATCGCCGGTGACGAAGCGCGCCCCGAACGGCGTCACCACGGGGCTGTGGTCCAGCACCGCGCCATGGAACACCTCGACCGTGGTGCCCGCCGGATCGTCGAACGTGATGACTTCTTCGACCCGTCGCGCGTCCGCCTCGGCCAGCGTCAGCTCCTTGAACGGAACACCGGCTCCGTCCAGCGCGGTCTTGACGCGTTCCAGCGCAGGGTGATCGCGAACCTCCCACCCCACGGTGACCACCCGATCCCGCTCGCCGGGCGTGACGATGATGCGTGCGGCCCGCTCGTCCATCCGTAGGTAGAGCGCCGCAGGGTCGGGGCCGGTGCCCTCGGCGAAACCCAGGACGCCGAAGGCGAAGTGGCGCCAGCGATCGATGCTCGCGGACTCGACGGTGACGTAGCCGAGGCTGGTGATGTCGGCCATGGTCAGATCATCGCTCGCAGCGGACCCTGGGGATCGACGCCCAGGGAACTCAGCGCCGAGGCGTGATAGACGGTGCCGGGCACGTGGATGGCGTGGGCCAGACCGGTGTGCGCGTCGCGCCAGTACCGCTGCAAGGGCTTGTCCATCCGCATCGCGTTGCCGCCGGAGCGGCCGAAGATCGCATCCACGGCGGCGACGGCGCGCCACACGGCACGCACCTGGGTGCGGCGGCCCGCGGCCCGATCTTCGAACGACACCTCCTTGCCGGCGTCCACCATGTCGTAGATGCGGTCGACGTTGGCCAGCAGTTCCTGACGGGCCGCATTGATGTCGGCGGCCGCCTCGGCGACGGCGTACATGACGTAGGGGTCGTCCTTGATCGCAGTGCCGTTGGCGCCCACCCGCTCTCGCTGATAGTCCAGGTGTGCCGCCAGCGCGCCCTCTGCGATGCCGATCACCGCCGACGAGATGCCCAGCGGGAACATCGTCGACCACGGCATCAGGTAGAGCGTCTTGGTCATGCCGGCCTCGAGCTGCGCGGTGCCGTCCATGACCTTCATCGCGTCCATGGTGCGGTAGGTGGGCACGAAGGCGTCGCGGACGATGACGTCCTTGGAGCCGGTACCACGCAGACCCACCACGTCCCACGAATCCTCGACGATCTCGTAGTCCTTGCGGGGGAGAATCATGTGCAGCATCTGTGGCGGCATGACCGGTTTGCCGTCGGCGTCGCCGAGCATGGCGCCCAAGATGATCCAGTCGCAGTGATCCGTGCCGGAGCTGAACTGCCAGCGTCCGTTGAACAGGTAGCCGCCGTCGACAGGC
Organism: uncultured Actinomycetota bacterium; assembly: GCA_963849055.1. Taxonomy (GTDB): domain Bacteria; phylum Actinomycetota; class Actinomycetes; order Mycobacteriales; family Mycobacteriaceae; genus Mycobacterium. Next base: position 391,951 of record CAWKFI010000002.1, on the reverse strand, counting down.
TTGGCCACGCCTTGGGGCGCGTACGGCGAGGCCACCCAGGTGTCGACGTCGTCGGCCCACACTTCCTCGCCGACGCGGGGATCGGCGTAGGCAAGTTGGTACGGATGGACGCCCACCACACCGGTGATCCATCCCGACGCCGGGTCCAGCGCGGCCGTCGCCATGACGGTCTCGGCGAACTCGCGAGGATGCACCTCGAACCCGGCGTGCTTCTCGGGCTGCAACAGTCGAATCGATCCGGCGTTCTTGAGGCTCTTTACGGTCTCGTCGGGCAACCGCCCCAGACGCTCTGCCTCCCAAGCCTGCTCGCGCAGTTCGTCGGCTATGCCGTTGATCCTGTCGAGTACCCGCTCGCTCATGGTGTGCCCTTTCGTAGCAAGTCTTCATCGATGGTGGACCCTGCGGTCGCGTTGCCGTGGGGTTTCTTCCCGGTCAGCGGACGACAATTCGGAAGCGTCAGAACTCGATGGTGATCTCGTCGGTCACCGGCCGCGCCTGGCAGCCGAGCATGAGGCCGGCCTGCAGATCGTCGGGCTCCAAGATGTCACTCGGCGGCATGTCCACCCGGCCTGCCACGACCGTGCACGCGCACGACCCGCACCGGCCCTCCCGACAGGAGTAAGGCACGTCGATGTCGGCGGCGAGCATCGCGTCGATCAGGCTGCGGTTGCGCGGCCATCGGACGGTATGGCGCCGCCCGTCCAGGGACACCTCGGCGGTCGCGGCTCCGCCGGCGTCGTCTGAAGACGGGCCTGGAGCCTCGAATGGGTCACCGGACAGGGAACTGAACACCTCGGCGTGGACGTGGCCACGGGGCACACCTGCCGCCGTCAATGCGTCGTGCACGGTGGCCATGAACGGTCCCGGACCGCAGACATACGAGTCGAACCCGTCGTGGCGCGCGGCGAATGCCGCCAGCTGTTCGCCCGACGGCAGACCCTGCACCGACTCCAGCCAGTGCACGACGGACAGCCGCTGCGGGTGCTTGGCGGCCAGGACACGCAGTTCGTCGCCGAAGATCACCGAACGCTCGTCACGGTTGGCGTAGAGCAACACCACCTGGCCGGAGCCCGCGGTCAGTGCGGACTTTAGGATGGAGATCACCGGCGTGATACCGCTGCCGCCGGCCCAGAGCAGGAAGTCGCGATCTAGCTCGCTAGGGCTGAAGACGCCCGACGGCGGCAGCACCTCGAGGTGATCTCCCACGGCCACGTTGTCGCACAACCAGTTCGACCCGTATCCGCCCGCCGTGCGCTTGACCGTTACCTTCAGTGCGGGGTCGATGTGCGGGGAACTTGCCAGCGAATAGCACCTGGCGACCGAGCCGGTTTCGGCGCTGGGGATGCGCAGCGTGAGGAACTGGCCCGGCCGATAAGCCAGGCGTTCCGGCCGGTCATCGGGTAATCCGAACACCAAGGAGCGAGCGTCGGCGGTCTCCTCGATCACGTCGTTCACGACGAGCAGCATCGAGCGCGAGCGGATCGGCGTGTCGAACATGTGTGGCATGGTGCCGGGCCCCGGCCCGAGAAGCACTGTCCGCGCCCGGTAAGAGGGATTTCCGTGGTCCGTCGTCCGTTGACCGGGAATCACCCCGCTGGTGGACCTGTTCTCAGGCCTAACCTGCTCCGCGTGAGCAGCGCCGGGCAGAAGCAAGTCGACGTCGTCGTGGTTGGTGCCGGTTTCGGCGGCCTGTACGCACTGCACAAACTGCGTTCGCAGGGACTATCGGTACGGGTGTTCGAAGCCGCTCCGGACGTCGGTGGCACCTGGTACTTCAACCGCTATCCAGGCGCGCGCTGCGACGTCGAAAGCGTCGACTACTGCTACTCGTTCTCCGATGACCTGCAGCAGAAATGGACCTGGACCGAGAAGTACGCCACCCAGCCCGAAATACTGCGCTACATCAACTGGGTCGCCGACGAACTGGACCTGCGCAGCGGGATCACCTTCAACACGCGGGTCACCTCCGCCGTCCTCGACGAAGACACCTTGCGCTGGACCGTGACCACCGACGCCGGCGAGGTGATCGATACTCGGTTCTGCGTGATGGCCACGGGCCCACTGTCCGCCGCGATGACCCCGAACTTCGATGGCCTCGACACCTTCGCCGGGGAAGTGCACCACACCGCCCACTGGCCGCACGGGGGCGTGGACTTCACCGGCAAGCGGGTCGCGGTGATCGGTACCGGATCGTCGGGCATCCAATCCATCCCGGTCATCGCCGAGCAGGCCGCCCAGCTCTACGTCTTTCAGCGCACGCCCAACTACAGCGTCCCCGCAGGCAACCGAACGCTGACGCCGGAGGACGTGGCCGAAATCAAAGCCAACTACGACGAGCGGCGCCGCTTGTCCTGGCGCAGCGGTGGCGGGTCGCCGCACATCACCGCCGCCAAACCGACCATGGAGTACACACCCGAAGAGCGCCGCGCCGCGTTCGAAAGGCGATGGCAGCTGGGCGGTGTGCTGTTCTCCAAGACATTCCCGGATCAGATGATCGACCCGGCGGCCAACGAAGAGGCCAAGAAGTTCTACGAGGAGAAGATCCGCGCCATCGTCGACGACCCGGAGGTCGCCGAACTGCTGATACCCGACGACCATCCGATCGGGACCAAGCGAATCTGCACCGACAGCCACTACTTCGAGACCTTCAACAAACCCACCGTCACCCTGGTCGGCGTGCGCAAGACCCCGATCGTCTCCATCGACGCACGAGGTATCAACACCACAGCCGCGCACTACGACCTCGACATGATCGTGCTGGCAACGGGTTTCGACGCGATGACCGGCACCTTGGCCAAGATCGACATCGTCGGACGCGGGGGAGAGATGCTCCGCGACGACTGGAAAGACGGCCCGCGGACCTACCTCGGGCTGGGCATCGACGGGTTTCCCAACCTGTTCGTCGTATCCGGGCCAGGCGCACCGGCCGTCCTGGCCAACATGGTGCTGCACGCCGAGGCGCACGTGAATTGGATCGCTGCCGCCATCGCCCATCTCGACGAGCACGGCTACTCGGGCATCGAGGCCACTCCGGAGGCGGTGGAGTCTTGGATCGCCGAGTGCGCCCAGCGTGCCGAGGCGACGCTGTTCACCAAGGCCAACTCCTGGTACATGGGCGCCAACGTGCCCGGCAAGCCGCGCGGATTCATGTTGTTCATCGGCGGTTTCGCGGTCTACAACGACATCTGCGACGAGGTGGCCGCCGCCGGCTACAAGGGATTCAGTCTGATCAAGGCATCGTGATGTCGGGTCTGGTCGACAAGGTTGCGGTGGTCACCGGTGCGAGCCGTGGGACGGGCCGCATGCACTGCGAGCGGTTCGCTGAAGAGGGCGCCGACGTGATCGCGCTCGACGTCGCGGAGGCCGCGGATGCCTTGCGCGACACCGCGACCGCCGTCGAGAAGTTCGGCAGGCGGTGCGTCACTGGACTTGCCGACGTGCGCGACATCGACGCGCTGAGCACCGCGATCGATGCCGGAGTTGCCGAGCTCGGCAGGCTCGACGTCGTGGTGGCCAATGCCGGCGTCCATGGCGCCGGGGCACCCACCTGGGAGCTGACCGAAGAGGATTGGCAGTCCACCATCGGCATCAACCTGACCGGCGTGTGGCATACCGTGAAGGCGACCGCCGGCCACATCGGCGAAGGCGGCGGGTCGATCGTCATCATCAGTTCCACCAACGGTTTACGGGGCACCGTCAACAGCGCGCACTACACCGCCAGCAAGCACGCCGTGGTGGGCCTGGCTCGTACGCTGGCCAACGAACTCGGTCCCCGCAGTATCCGGGTCAACACCGTGCATCCCGGTGCGGTCGGCACCGCCATGGTGCTCAACGAGGCGACGTTCAGGCGGTTGCGGCCCGACCTGGACGCTCCGACGGCTGACGACGCCGCGCAGGTGCTGCTGGCACGAAACATTCTGCCGGTGCCGTGGGTCGATCCCGTCGACGTCGCCAACGCGGTGATCTTCCTGGCCTCGGACGAAGCCCGCTACATCACTGGAACGCAGCTCGTCGTCGACGCCGGCCTGACTCAGAAGGCGTGATCGAACTCCTCACGCCTCAGCGCGTCAGGAACGCCAGCACCGTGCTCTCGAATGCCTGCTTCGCCTCGATCATCGCCCAATGCCCGCAGTTGGGGAACACGTGCAGCTCGGCATTCGGAATGGTGCGCATCGGGATCAACGCCATGTCGAGCGGACTGACGCGATCGTCGCGGCCCCACGTCAGCAGCGTCCGCGCAGCGACCTTGTGCATCTGTGCCCACGGCATCGGCACGTCGGCAGCCCTCATCGCGGACATCATCTGCGCGAAGGCGGCCTTGCCGTACATCCGGCGGGCGGCCGCCAATGTCTCCGGATCGGTCGCGAGCGTCCACCGCTCCTCGATCAATTCGTCGGTGACCAAGGATTCGTCGTAGACCATCGAGCGCAGCCAGTCGACCAACCGTTGCCGGGTGGGGTCCTCGGTGAACTCCTGCAGGAGCCGGATGCCCTCGCTGGGCCCGGGGCTGAACACGTTGGTGCCAATGCCGCCAATCGTCACCAACCTGCCGATGCGGTCCGGGTGGTTGATGGCGAAGTTGATGCCGACCCCGCCGCCCATCGAGTTGCCGACGATGTCCACGCGATCCACGCCGAGAGCATCGAGAAACGGCGCCACCGCGCCCTGTGCGGTGATCATCGGATGGCCACCGAAGTCGTCACTGACGCCGAAGCCGGGGAATTCCAGGACGAGGCAACGGAATTGCTTCGCGAACGTCGGCACGATGCCACGAAAGTTCCGCCAGCCGGTGACGCCGGGACCGGATCCATGCAGGAACAACAGCGGCTGCCCGGCGCCGGTGTCGTAGTAACGCAGCGTGCCCGCCGGTGTCTGGATCTCGCGTAGCTGATCGTCGATCACAGCACCTCCATCGTGTCCGCCAACTGCATGGGGCAAGCCTGCCATGGCCGGCTTTCAGCCGGGCTGGGTTGTTCCGCTCACCGGCAGAGCTGCCGATCGCGATGGTCTCCCGGTAAGCGGGACGCTCACTGTGCCGCGGGTCACGTGACTGCGAGTGTTGCCGGTCGAGCGGCAACCGACCGCGAAGTCCACCCGTCAGTAAGAGGAGCGTTGATGCCCCGAACAGAGCTCGCAGGTCCGCTTCGAGCGATCGGCGGACTGTTTGCGATGTCGGCGGACGCAGTGAAATTCGCCTTCGTACGGCCGTTTCAGTGGCGGGAGTTCGTCGAGCAGTCGTGGTTCGTGGCGCGGGTCTCGTTGGCGCCGACGCTTCTGGTGGCAATCCCGTTCACGGTGCTGGTGAGCTTCGTGCTGAACATCCTCCTTCGTGAACTCGGTGCGGCCGACTTGAGCGGTGCGGGTGCGGCCTTCGGGGCGGTGACGCAGGTCGGTCCGCTGGTGACGGTGTTGATCGTCGCGGGCGCAGGCGCCACGGCGATGTGTGCAGATCTCGGTTCCCGCACCATCCGCGAGGAGATCGACGCGATGGAGGTGCTGGGGATCAACCCGGTGCAGCGTCTGGTGACGCCGAGGATGCTGGCCTCGGGGTTGGTGGCTCTGCTGCTCAACGGCCTGGTCTGCATCATCGGCATTCTGGGTGGCTACTTCTTCTCGGTGTTCGTCCAGGACGTCAACCCAGGCGCGTTCGCCGGCGGCATCACTTTGCTGACAGGGGTTCCCGAGGTGATCATCTCGTGCGTCAAGGCGGCGCTGTTCGGTCTGATCGCCGGCCTGGTCGCCTGCTACCGCGGGCTGACGATCAGCGGCGGTGGTGCGAAAGCGGTGGGCAACGCCGTGAACGAGACCGTGGTGTACGCCTTCATGGCGCTGTTCGTCGTCAACGTGGTCGTGACCGCCATCGGCATCCGGATGACCGCCCAGTGATCGGCAGCGCGTCGTGACGCTAAAGGTCACCTATCCGCGTCTTGCCAAGGAGCTGAGCCGGCCGGTCGGCACGTTGAGCCGCATGGGCGATCACACCCTGTTCTACGCCAAGGCCCTCGCAGGCACTCCGCACGCCGCCGTTCACTATCGGCGCGAGATCATCAGACTGATTGCCGAAATCAGCATGGGCGCAGGGACATTGGCAATGATCGGCGGCACTGTGGTGATCGTCGGGTTCCTGACGCTGGCGGCGGGCGGCACGCTGGCCGTGCAGGGCTACAGCTCGCTGGGCAACATCGGCATCGAGGCATTGACAGGATTCCTTGCGGCGTTCATCAACGTGCGCATCTCCGCACCCGTGGTTGCCGGCATCGGACTGGCGGCCACGTTCGGTGCCGGTGTCACCGCGCAACTCGGAGCGATGCGAATCAACGAGGAGATCGACGCGCTGGAGTCGATGGGCATCCGGCCCGTCGAATACCTAGTCTCCACCCGCATCGTGGCTGGCATGATCGCGATCGCCCCGTTGTACTCGGTTGCGGTGCTCTTGTCGTTCGTGGCCAGCCGGTTCACCACGGTGGTGCTGTTCGGCCAATCCGGCGGACTGTACGACCACTATTTCGCCACGTTCCTCAACCCGATCGACCTGTTGTGGTCGTTCCTCCAGGCGATCCTGATGGCGGTCGCCATCCTGTTGGTGCACACCTACTTCGGCTACTTCGCCACCGGTGGACCTTCGGGCGTAGGTGTCGCGGTCGGCAACGCGGTTCGCACCTCTCTCATCGTCGTCGTCTCGGTGACATTGCTGGTGTCGCTGTCCATCTACGGCGCCAACGGCAACTTCAATCTGTCGGGCTAGGGGAGACAACCGGTGAGTTCGAAGCTCGTGCGCCCCCTCGCGGGTTTGTCGATGGTGGTCGTCATCGTGTCGATCGTCGCTCTCGCCGTGGGTCTGTTCCGCGGCAGTTTCACCCCCACCGATTCGGTGACCGTGCTCTCGCCGCGGGCCGGGCTGGTGATGAACCCCGACGCCAAGGTCAAGCTGCACGGTGCCGAGGTAGGCCGGGTGGCGTCGATCGAGGCGCTGCCGAACGGGCAAGCTGCCATTCATCTGGCGATGGATCCCGATCAGATGCATCTGATTCCGGACAACGTGCTCGTCGACGTCGCATCCACCACGGTGTTCGGCTCGAAGTACGTCCAGCTGGTGCCGCCGCCGAATCCGTCGACGCAGTCGCTGCGGGCTGGGCAGGTACTCGAAGGCGAGCACGTTACCGTCGAGATCAACACCGTGTTCCAGCAACTGGTTTCGGTGCTTTCGCAGATCGAACCCGAGAAGCTGAACGAGACGCTCGGCGCGTTCGCGCAGGCGCTCAGCGGCCGGGGACAGAAGATGGGCCAGACGCTGGTGGATCTCGACGCGCTTCTGGTCAAGATCGATCCGAGCCTGCCGAACTTGAGCCACGACATCGCCGTCGCGCCACGAGTCCTCAACGCCTATGCCGATGCTGGGCAGGATCTCGTCGCGACGGTCGACAATTCGACGCGGTTGAGCGACACCCTCGTCGACGAACAACAGGATCTCGACACCTTACTGGTCAGTGCAATCGGTTTGGCCGACATCGGAAACGACGTGCTGAGCACCAACAGTCAGCCGCTCACCGACGTCCTGCACCTACTGGTGCCCACCACCGATCTGACCAACCAGTACAACCAGGCGCTCAACTGTGCCTTGGCGGGTATGGAGCCGCTCGCCATGGGGCCGCCGTCACCCGTCCCGGGCGTGCTGCTGCTCGATTCATTCCTCCTGGGAACCGAGCGGTACCGCTATCCGGGCAACCTGCCCAAGGTCGCGGCGACCGGTGGGCCGCAGTGCATGGGCTTGCCGGAGGTGGGCTTTGGGAATCGACCGCCCTACGTGGTCACGGACATCGACGCCAATCAGGCGCAGTACGGAAATCAGGGCATCCTGTTGAACTCCGACGCTCTCAAGCAAGCGCTGTTCGGACCGATCGACGGGCCGCCACGCAACACCTCACAGATTGGGCAACCGGGATGAGGAGCTGGGCGCCGACGGCCGTCAAGTTCGGAGTCTTCGCGGTGGTGATGTCGCTGCTGACCGCCGCCCTGTTCGCCATCCTCGGCCAGTATCGCACCGGCTCGACGGCAGGCTACTCGGCGGTGTTCGCCGACGCCTCGAGCCTGAAGTCCGGTGACTCCGTGCGGGTCGCGGGAATTCGGGTGGGAACCGTGAATCAGGTGTCGCTGCAGTCGGATAACACGGTGCTGGTGGGCTTCGACGCCGACCGCGACGTCGCCTTGACCACGGGGACCAGGGTGGCGGTGCGTTACCTCGACCTCGTCGGCAACCGCTACCTCGACCTTCTCGACGAACCGGGCTCGACCAGGATTCAGCCTGCCGGATCACGGATCCCGATCGATCGCACCGAACCTGCCTTGGATCTCGACCTGTTGCTGGGCGGGCTGAAGCCGGTGATCCAGGGATTGAACCCGCAGAACGTCAACGCACTTACCAACTCACTGATTCAGATTTTGCAGGGCGAGAGCGGCAACGTCGAGTCACTGCTTGCGAAGACGTCGGGGTTCACGAATGAGCTGGCCGACAACGGACAAACGGTGCAGCAGTTGATCGACAACCTGAAGGTCGTGATGGCCACCGTCGCCAAGGACGGCGACCAGTTCTCGGGCGCCGTGGACCGCCTCGAGAAGCTCGTCACCGGTCTGTCGCAGGACCGCGACCCCATCGGAGAGGCAATCACCGCGCTCGACAACGGAACCGCTTCGCTGACCGACCTTCTCACGCAGGCGCGGCCGCCACTGGCGGGCACCGTCGATCAACTGAATCGCCTGGCCCCCCTGCTCGACAAGGACAAACCACGCCTTGACCTTTCGCTGCAGAAGGCGCCCGACAACTATCGCAAGCTCGTCCGGCTGGGCGCATACGGCAGCTGGATCAACCAATACCTCTGCGGCATCGCCGTGCGAGTCACCGACCTTCAAGGCCGCACCGCATCCTTCCCGTGGATCAGGCAAGACACCGGAAGATGTGGGGAGCCCTGATGCTGAAATACCGTGGAACCAAACTCATCCGCGCAGGACTCATCGGGATCGTACTGATCGTCCTGGTCATCACGATCGGGCTGCAACCGCAAGTGTTGTGGTCGATGGCCTCTTCCCTCAGATACCAGGCGCTGTTCACCGACGCCGGCGGGCTCAGCCCCGGCAACGACGTCAAGGTGTCCGGTGTGAAGATGGGGTTGGTCTCCGACGTAGCCCTGAGCCACGGCAAGGCCCTGGTGACCTTCACCCTCGACGGCAAGGTGCGCCTCGGATCGGACACCACCGCCCACATCCGGACGGGAACGGTGCTCGGCGAGCGGATGCTGACCTTGGAGCCCGCAGGAAACGGCACCCTGCATCCGCAACGACGTCATCCCGCCATCCCGGACGTCGTCGCCATACTCATTGACCAACGCAGTCAACGACTTCACGTCGAACACCGCAGGCACCGACACCGCCTCGCTGAACCAATCCCTCGACACCTTGTCCGAGACGATCGACCGGATAGCACCGCAATTGGGGCCGACCTTCGATGGCCTGACTCGACTGTCGCAGATCCTTGAACAGCAGGAACGGCTCACTGGGCGAGCTACTCAAGAGCGCAGCCGACGTCACGGGCATCCTGTCGCAACGCAGCCAACAGGTGAACACGCTGATCCTCAACGCCAACGACCTGCTGGGTGTCCTGAACGAACGCCGCTACGCGATCGTCAATCTGCTGGCCAACACCTCGGCGCTGTCCCAACAGCTCTCCGGACTGGTGGCAGACAACGAAAAGGAGCTGGCGCCAACCTTGGAGAAGCTCAACTCCGTGTCGGAGATGCTGGAGCGCAACCGCGACAACATCGCCAAGGCGATTGCAGGCTTGGCGAAATACCAGGTGACGCAGGGCGAGTCGGTGAACAACGGGTTCTACTACAACGCCTTCGTCGGCAACCTCATGCCGTCACAAACTCTCCAACCGTTCCTCGACTACGCACTCGGGTTCCGACGAGGAGTCAACGCCGGCCAACCGCCCGACAATGCCGGCCCTCGCGCTGAGCTTCCCTGGCCCCACAACGGCATTCCCGGAGGCTCACGATGATCGGTCAGAAGCGCGTCACCAAGCCACTCCTCATCGTGCTGGTGGCGCTCCTCGTTGCCGGAACGGCGTTGATGGTGCGACAGTCGTTCTTCGGACACAGGACCATCACCGCGTACTTCACGTCGGCCACCGCGATCTACCCCGGTGACGAGGTACGCGTGTCCGGCGTCAAGGTGGGCACCATCGATTCCATCGAACCGCAAGGCTCCCAAGCGAAGATGACGCTCGCCGTCGATCGCGGCGTGCCCGTTCCGGCGGACGCGAAGGCGGTCATCGTGGCCCAGAACCTCGTCGCGGCACGATATGTGCAACTCGCACCGGCCTACGAAGACAAGGGACCAACCATGCCCGACGGGGCAGTGATCGGTGTGGAGCGCACCGCAGTGCCCGTCGAGTGGGACCAGGTCAAGGCACAACTCATGCGGCTGGCCACCGATCTGGGACCGACCAGCGACGTTTCGGCTACCTCACTGGGCCGCTTCATCGACAGCGCAGCCAACGCCATGGACGGCAACGGCGACAAGCTGCGTTCGACGATCGCTCAGCTGTCCGGGGTCGGCCGCATCCTCGCCGACGGCAGCGGCAACATCGTCGACATCATCAAGAACCTCCAGATCTTCGTGGCCGCCCTGCGCGACAGCAACACCCAGATCGTGCAGTTTCAGGACCGCCTCGCGACCGTGACGAGCGTCGTGGACGACAGCAGATCCGATCTGGACGCCGCGCTCACGGACTTGTCGAGCGCGGTCGGCGAGGTGAAGCGATTCATCGAAGGAAGCAGGAACCAGACCGCCGAGCAGTTGCAGCGACTGACCGCCGTCACCCAGAACTTGGCCGACAACCGCATCGTCCTGGAGAACGCTCTGCACGTCGCACCGAACGCGATCGGGAACGGCTACAACATCTACGACCCCGACACCGGCACGGCGCGTGGCGCATTCGCGCTCGGGAACTTTGCCGATCCGGTGTCGGTGGTGTGCTCGGCGATCGGCGCCGTGAAGAACGCCACCGCGCCCGAAACCTCCAAGCTGTGTGCGCAATACCTCGGACCGGCATTGCGGCTGATCAACTTCAACTATCTGCCAATGCCGTTCAACGCCTACCTGCGCAAGTCGCCGAGCCCGGAGAATCTGGCCTACTCGGATCCCAACCTGGCGCCGGGCGGCACCGGTGGCCGTCCGCAACCGCAGGAAATCCCCCCAGCCGTGTCCGCGTATACCGGGTCGGCGGACAATCCCTACCCGCTGCCAGTCGAACGTCCCGCCACCGTTCCCGCCGGGGCCGTCGGCTCCGGATCACTTGCCCGCCGCTCCGTCACCGGCGTTGTACCCCGGTGCGCCCATCCCACCCGGCGTGCCCGACTCGGTACCGCCCGTCCAGACGCAGGCCACATTGCAAGACATGCTGCTGCCTGCCGAAGCGCAGCCATCGCCAGTGCAGGCGCCGCCCGCGGGAGGGACACCATGACCGGACGTCGTCCGATGCGCCGCCTGGCAGTCATCACGTCGTGTGTCGTCCTGACCGCGACCGGCATGCACGTTTCGACGGTCTGAACTCGCTACCGTTGCCCGGCACGGTGGGACGCGGAGCGGACGCGAAGACGTACCACGTCGAGATCGCCAATGTCGGTACGCTCGAGTCGAATTCGCCGGTGATGATCAGCGACGTCGTGGTCGGCAGCGTAGGCAAGATGACGGTGCGGAACTGGCACGCCGACGTCGAGATCTCCGTGCGTCCCGATGTGGTGGTGCCGGCCAACGCGGTGGCCACGATCGGGCAGACCAGCCTGCTGGGCTCGATGCACGTGGCTCTCGATCCGCCGCTGGGCCAGCCGCCCAGTGGCAGGCTCGCGCCGGGCGCCACCATCGGATTGGACCGTTCGTCCACCTATCCCGTCGACTGAGCAGACGTTGTCCTCGCTGTCGGTGGTCATCAACGGGGGAGGGTTGGGGAAGGTCGGCGACATCGTCAGCGAGTTCAACGCCGCGCTGAACGGTCGCGAGGACAAGATCCGCGACCTTCTGGCTCGTCTCAACGACTTCGTGGGCATGCTCGATGCGCAGCGCGACGACATCAACGCGTCCATCACGGCGTTGAACCGGTTGGCCACCACCTTTGCCGGGCAGAACGACGTCATCACCCAAGCGCTGAAACGGATTCCGCCCGCGCTGGACGTGTTGAACAGGGAGCGCCCACGCATCACCACCGCCTTGGAGAAGTTCCGCGTCTTCAGCAATACGGCCACCGGACTGATCAACGCGACTCAGGCCGATCTGGTGCGCAACCTCGAGAACCTGGAGCCGACAGTGCGGGCGCTTGCCGACGTCGGGCCGAATCTCGGCACGGTGCTTGCCTACCTGCCCACGTTCCCGTACCCGCAGAACTTCATCGACCGCGCAATCAGAGGCGACTACTTGAACCAGTTCATCGTCTTCGACTTCACCATTCCCCGACTCAAGCGGGGCCTGTTCCTGGGCACCCGGTGGGGACAGGAGGGCGCCCCGCTGGTGCCGGCACCGGGCGATCCTTTGTACAGCACGTACACCAACGACCCGCTGAAAGCGCCCATCACGGCGCCGCCGGCCGTGGCGACGATGCCGCCCCTGCGTGGACCAATCGTCGGCAGAGGTGCCGGCCGACCCAGCGGTGGTGCCGCAGCCGGCCGAAACCGCACCTGCTGAGGGAGGCGGCAACTGATGCTCACACGATTCGTACGAATCCAGCTGGCCGTCTTCGCGATCGTGTCGGTGATCGGGATGGCCCTGATGATCGTCGTCTACCTGCAGGCGCCTACTCTGCTGGGTATCGGTCGAATGACGGTGAAGTTGGAACTGCCTGGCACAGGCGGGCTTTACCAATTCTCCAACGTGACCTACCGCGGCGTGCAGGTCGGCAGGGTGACCGAGGTGTACCCGACGCGTGACGGTGCCGAGGCGACGCTGTCGTTGGACACCTCCCCGAAGATCCCCGCGGATCTGAAGGCCGCCGTACTCAGTGTCTCCGCGGTCGGCGAGCAATACGTGGACCTGCAGCCGCATGGCGAAGCGGGACCCTACCTCGAGGACGGCTCGCTGATACCCACCGACCGCACCTCGATCCCACAAGCGGTCGGCCCCATGCTCGATCAGGTCAGCGCGCTCGTGGGCAGCTTGCCCAAGGAGAAGATCAGCGGCCTTCTCGACGAGTCGTTCAAGGGCTTCAACGGATCTGGCTACGACTTTGGTTCATTACTCGACTCGTCGTCACGTCTGATCGGCGACATGAACTCCGTTGCCGACCAGTCGCGGTCCCTCGTCGACGACAGTCGCCCCCTGCTCGACGGTCAGGCGGAGTCCGCCAACGCGATTCGGACCTGGGCCCGCAGCCTTGCCGGTATCAGCGAGCAGCTCGTCACCAACGACCCGCAGATACGGACCCTGCTGCAGGAGGCGCCAGGATCCGCCGACGAGGCGTCGCGCCTGCTCAATCAGGTGAAACCCACGCTGCCCGTGCTGCTGGCCAACCTCACCACCCTCGGTCAGGTCGGCGTCACCTATCACGCTTCACTGGAGCAACTCCTGGTGCTGCTGCCACCCGTCGTCGCCTCCACCCAGTCCTACGGGGCTCCGAAGAACAACCCGACGGGCATGGCGCTCGGCGACTTCACCCTCGCGATGAATGACCCCCCCGCATGTACGGTCGGCTTCCTGCCGCCGAACATGTGGCGATCACCCGAGGACACCACGACGATCGACACCCCGGATGGCTTGTACTGCAAACTGCCGCAGGATTCGCCGATCGGGGTTCGCGGCGCCCGCAACTACCCGTGCATGGGAAAGCCCGGCAAGCGGGCACCGACGGTCGAAATCTGTGATAGCGATCAACCGTTCGAGCCGTTGGCGATGCGCCAACACGTGCTCGGTCCGTACCCGATCGACCCGAACCTCATCGCGCAGGGGATCCCGCCCGATGGTCGGGCCGGACCGGACTCCAACATCTATGGACCGGTCGAGGGCACGCCGATGCCACCGGCGGAGACCCCGCCCGCAGCTCCTGCACCGCCGGCGGGCACGGACGCCGGTGCCCCGGCTGCAGCGCCGAGTGCGTTCGCGCCCACCGAGTCGGGCGGCCCATCGGTCGCCATCGCCACCTACAACCCGAAGACGGGTCAGTACGCCACTCCCGACGGCAGCGTGTACCGGCAGACCGACCTGGTGAATCCCGGTGGGGCGCAGTCGTGGAAGGACATGTTCCCGACCTGACCTCAGCGGGATCGGGCTAGACCCGGTTGGGTCAGCCGGTCTTGATGAGCTTGAACGGCATGCTGATGAAGAGCGTCTTGCTGGAGCCGCATGACCCACTGGTTCCCGCGGTCTGATCCTCGCCGACCAGTGTCGTCGACGTCGGATCGCTCTTCGTTCCGTCGGGCGTGGTCGCAGAGAACCTGAAGACCTGGAGGCCGGGCGCCGCGGTGCCGTCCGGGCACGGCTGCCAGTTGTCGACGACGTGCTTGACGTACCACACGCCGCTCTTCTGGTAGATGGGCGCCGTCCAACCCCAGGTGCTGCTCACCGTGCCCGTGCATTCGCCTGGATAACTACACGTCGTCGTGATGTTCCAAGTGCTCCGCAGGCTCGCCTCGTCGTGGTAGATCTCGTTGGTCTTCGCCCACTCGCCGTTCGACGTCGCCGTGTAGGTGCCGTTGAGACCCCAGTCTTCAGAGGCCGACGCCGGGGACGCGGCCACCGTGGCGGCCGCGAAGGCCAACGCAGCGGCACCCGTCATTGCACCCAGTACACGCATCGTCTTCTCCTCAACCCGCCGCGACGGTGCGGCTTGGATCATCGTCTCAGCGTCGTGGCTGCGTCCGATCCCAGTTCCCACTGAGCGGTCCGCGCCCGCGCGCGGGGAGGCAGCAGGTAGTAGATCTGCTGTGACACACCGTCATCCAATAGGGGGCACCAGTGCGATCGACTCTCGTCGCCGCGGCATCGATGATGGTGGCGGGGATGCTGATGCCCGCGTCGGCCGGGGCCGAACCGAGCAGGTGTGACGACGCGTTCTGCGTTCCCGGAATCACGCCTGGTGTCGTTCTCGGCGCGGGTTGCCCGGACACGGCGTACTACGTGTTCGGGACGACGTCATGGGGGCGGCTGGTGTTCTGTGGTTCCCCGCGGAGGTACGAACCAAGGTACTTCCGGTCCCCACCGATGGTGGGGATCAAGGACGAGGGCTCCGACTGCGTGGGGTACCTGAACTCGGTCGCGCAGGCGCCGGACGGCTTGTTCCTCAGCTGCGCGGCGGTCGACGGTGCGACCCGTTGGGTTCGCGGCGACGCCTAACGGCAGACTGCGCTCACCAATTGCGTATTGAGCACAGGGCGCCCTTCGGACCGGATGCCGTCTTGACCACGACGCCGTCAATCATCAACTCGCAGTGCAGGGTGGGAGTTTCCGGGCTGAGTCCGCTGGTGGCAGATACCATGGCCCAGCGTTCGGGGTTGGCCAAGTCGACCTCGAGGACCCACGGACTGTCCGGACCGAGATTGGCCTCCACCTTCGGACTGAAGCTGTACGGGTCGTGGCTGTAGTTGGGCCAATTCGGCGGCTCGACGTCTCGGTAGTAGATGTCGGCATGCGTCGGTTGCTCCGACGTGACGGTATATGTGACGCGGTGCGGCGCAGCGTCGTCGGCGTGTGCCGCCGTCGCGCCGGCCACCGCGGATGCGGCCATCGTCACCAAGGTCAACAACACACGCAAGGACATCGGGCCGACGCTATGTCACCGGTGGACACCACCGACGTCCGCTTCCCAACTGATGGAACGCGAGTCGGCTCGATCATGGGCGAAGTTCGACGTCCACTCTGCGGGAGCGTCCCGCCCGCCTCCGCACCGCCACGCCTAACGTGGCGCCGATGACGGTCGACCAGCTGGATGCGGAAGCGCTTGCGCTGCTTGAGGAGGCGGAGACGGCGGCCGCGGAGGCGGAGGCCGCAGCCGACGCCGCCCGAGCGCGTGCCGTCCGGTTGCGCAGCGAGGCCGAGGCGGACGCTGATCGGACTGCCGACGAGCCAGGCCCCACCAGGTCGAGGCGGCTTTGGCTGCGCCGCCCGACGTGGACGACGGTGTCGGTGTCCATCGCCGTCGTCGCCTCCTGCCTACTTCTCGCCGTCAGCGGATCCATGGTGTGGCAGGACCGGCAGGCCGGCAATGAACGTCACCGAGCCGCGGAGTTCACGACCGCCGCTCGGCAGAGTGTCCTAGCGGTGTTGTCACTGGACTTCAACAAGGCCGATCAAGACGTCCAACGCATCATCGACAGTTCGACCGGTCAGTTCAGGGACGACTTCCAGAAGGCAGCACCGGAGTTCGTCAACGCGACCCGCGAGCAGAAGGTGGTGTCCAAGGGCGCCGTCGAAGCCGTGGCCGTCCAATCGATGACGGACGACTCCGCGGAGCTACTCGTCGCCGCCACCTCCACCGTCACCAATGCCGGCGGCGCGAAGGACGAGCCCCGGTCGTGGCGGATCTACGTCAGCGTGACCCGGGAGGGCGATCAGATCAAGATGTCGAAGTTGGAGTTCGTTCCGTGACCACGGCGATGGAGCAGAGCAGTGCCGATGCCGAAGCCGAAGCCGAAGTCGTGGAAGCCGTCGATCCACCAGCAGGTCGGTGGCGACGCGTGCTCCTGCGATGGCGTGTGATCGCCGCAGTGCTTCTGCTGTTGTCGTCGGCCGGGGTCGCCGGCGCTCTGTACGTCACCGGATATCGGCCGATGCAACAGACCGACGACACCGCGGCGTCGGCTGCGATCACCGCAGCGTCGCAAGGCGCCGTGGCGTTGCTGACCTACGGTCCAGACAGCTTCGCCCACGATCTCGCTGTCGCGAAGTCGCATCTGACAGGCGACTTCCTCACCTACTACGCCAAGTTCGCCGACGAGATCGTCGGACCCGCAGCCACGCAGAAGGCCGTCAAGACCGAGGCATCGGTGGTGCGAGCGGCGGTCTCCGAACTGCATCCGGAGTCGGCAAAGGTGCTGATCTTTCTCAATCAGACCACCGCCAGCAAGGATTCGCCGGAGCCGGTCCAAACCGCGAGCAGCGTCGTCGTGAGCCTCGTCAAGGCTGACGACGCATGGCTGATTTCCGCCTTCGACCCTGTTTGACCCGATATCTGCTGTGATGCAGTCGATTCCCGATGAGCGGACGAGCACGCCCGTCCGTTGACGTCGTCAGCCGACGATGGAGTCAGCCTCGAGACGACGGCTCTTTAGGCGGGAAGGCGAGCGATGGCGGTTTCCGGCGAGGACGACGTCGTGACGTACGCGGTGGCCGACGGTGTCGCCACGGTGACCATGAACCGCCCTCAGTATCGCAACGCGCAGAATTCGATGATGACGTACGCGCTCGATGCCGCGTTCGAGCGTGCGGTTGCGGATGAGGACGTCCGGGTCATCGTGCTTGCGGGGGAGGGCCAGCACTTCAGTGCCGGTCACGACATCGGCACCCCGGATCGGGATCACCACGTCTCGTATGACAACAAGGCGGTGCTGTGGTGGGACCACGTCGACCGGCCGGCCGGTGACCAGCGCTACGCCAGGGAGATGGAGGTGTATCTGGGGATGTGCCGTCGCTGGCGGGAGATCCCGAAGCCGACCATCGCGATGGTTCAGGGTGCCTGCATCGCGGGCGGGTTGATGCTGGCCTGGGTATGCGACCTCATCGTTGCCTCCGACGATGCGTTCTTCTCGGATCCCGTAGTACGCATGGGAATTCCCGGCGTGGAGTACTTCGCGCACCCCTGGGTACTCGGGCCCCGCTTCGCCAAGGAGATCCTCTTCACGGCGGACCGCTTCACCGCCACCCGTGCGCACGAAGTGGGGATGGTCAACCGCGTCGTGCCCCGCGACCGGCTGCTGGTGGAGACCCGCGCGATCGCCGCCCGCATCGCCACCATGCCGCCATTCGGGCTGGCGCTCACCAAGCGTGCCGTGAACCAGTGCGAAGACCAGATGGGTTTGCGTAACGGGATGGACGGTGTCTTCGCGTTGCATCACTTCGCCCATGCCCACAACGCCGAGGTGGGTGCCGGACCACTGGGTGGGATGGACATCGAGGCGATGGCGTCGAAGCCAGCAGGCTGACTCGTCAGTCCGGGCTCGGAATCCGCATCCCCAGTAGCCGCGAGCTCAGCGACTTGCCGTGGCTGTCGAGAGCCAGCGACGTGGTGACGCCGCCGTCGAGTGCGTTGGCGCAGACGAATTGCAGTCCGCAGATCGATGGGACCTCGTAGCGCACGACGTCCCCGGTGACGTAGTCGGCGAGGTGGTTCTTGACGTGCTCCGCCGTCACGTGTGTACGCAGCCACTCGTAGTCGCGGTCGTCGAGGGGGAACAGCGACAGGATGGCCGTGTCACCCTTGTCGCCGGCGCGGGCGTGCGCGAGTTCGCGGAGGAACACCGTGTTCACGTCGTCTCCAGGATCTCGGTACTCGTGGTGACGGCGGCCCGGTCGATGAAGGTCGAGAGGATTCCGATGACGTCGGTGACGCTGGTGCGGACACCGCCACCGCCCGCGGGTCCGTTGAGGTAGAGAGCCTCGACTTCGTGGTTGACGTGGCGCGCGTGATCCGCGTCGGCGGTCATGGCGGCCACCCGCAGCCGGCATTCGCCGTCGGCCATAGCGTTCGGATCATCGAGGGTGCCGATGACCTCGACCCTCGGGTCGATCCCGGTGCGTCGGATTCGTTGTGCGGCAATGTCGCCGGCTAGTCGTGCGCGGTCAACGCGCCCGAGCCCGGCGTACGAGATCTCGGCTTCACTGCGGAAGCCGGCGCGATATCCGACGCTGACCTTCAGTTGATCTGGGCGGCGGCGCCCCACTGCGCCACTGACGTGTACGCGGTCGGTTCCGACGTTGCGCACCGACACGGAGTAGACGTCGAGCGTCACATCCGGCGTGACGTAGGCGCCGGGGTCACCCAGCTCGTAGAGCAGCTGTTCGCGTACGGTGCGGTGATCGATCAATCCTCCTGTGCCGTCGAGCTTTCCGATGATCATCGACCCATCCGAGGAGACGTCGGCGTAGGGCAATCCGAGTTCGGCAGGCCCTGGTACGTCCTTGTAGCCGGGATCGGCGAAGTAGCCTCCGCTGACCTGGGTGCCACATTCGAGCAGATGTCCTGCCAGCGTGGCTGCGGCCATCCGTGCTTCGTCGGCGGGATCCCATCCGAATCGGTCGATGAGTGCGGCGACGAACAGTGATGGGTCGGCAACCCTGCCCGTCAGGACGACGTCGGCTCCGGCTGCCAGGCCGGGAAGGAGGCTCTCGGCACCCAGATATGCGTTGGCGGAGACGATCTGACCGTGCGACCCCAACGGCTTGCCGTCTTCGAGCGCTGGCGCTTCTTGGTCGACGAGGTCCAGCACGTCGTCCCCAGTGACGACGGCGACACGGCAGGCCAGGCCGAGTTCTTCGGCGACGGTGATCGCCAACCGTCCCGCCGCGAGCGGGTTGGCCGCGCCGAGGTTGCTCAAGATTCGGACCCGGCGCGGAATCGTCTCGGGTAGGAGCGCGCGGAAGCGTTCCTCTGCGTACAGGTCATATCCCTGCGATGGGTCGGTCGCCTTGCGGGCCTGCGCCAGGGCGATGGTCCGCTCTGCCAGGCATTCCAGGATCAGATCGTCCAGCTCGCCGCTGCGTACGAGATCGACGGCGGAATCGATTCTGTCACCGGCGAATCCCGCGCCGGTGCCTAGGCGAACCACGTTGGGCACGGCGATCCTCTCGTTTCTCACAGGCTGAGGGCGCCGGTGGCCAGGGCCACCGCCGTCATGATCAACGTCGTGGCGAAGGCCCACCCGAAGATGTAGCGCTGATGCTTGCCCAGCTCCACCTGCGCCATGCCGACGAGAATGAACGTCGACGCCGTCAGCGGGCTGAGCGGGAAGCCGGTCGTCATCTGACCCAGGATCGCGGCTCGGCCGACCTCGGCCGGATCTCCGCCAAACGACGCCGTGGTCTCGGCCAGCACGGGCAGGACACCGAAGTAGAAGGCGTCCGGCGTGAACACCAGGCTCAACGGCATCGACAGAACGGCGGTGATCACCGGCAATAGGCCTGCCGCGCTGTCGGGAACTACTCCGACGAGGCCTTCGGCCATCGCCTTGATCATCCCCGTCCCCGACAGGATGCCGGTCAGCACGCCGGCGGCGAAGATCATCGAGACCACCAAAACGACGTTGCCGCCATGCTTTTCGAAGAGCTCGCGCTGCTGCTGCCAGGTCGGCATGTTAACCGCGACCGCCAGGGCGAACGCCACGACGAACGCGACCTCCAGCGGCAGGAGTTGGAAAAGCAACACGATCACCAGGGCGAGCGTCAAGACGACATTGAAGATCTGGCGCGCACGCGTGACCACTCGCTGCCGCGTCGACAGATCGTCCTCGTGGACGGTTCCCGGGCCGCTCGGCGTGCGCTTGACGGCGGCCAGATCGTCGGTGGGTGAGGTGTCGTCGACCTCGCAGACGCCGATCTTCGACCGCTCTCGACGACCGATCAGGTACGCCGCCAGCAGCACCCACGCGATGCCCGCGCCCATGGCCGGCAGGACCGGAACGAACAGATCGGCGTTGCTCAGATGCAGCGCCGCCATCGCGCGGACCGTCGGACCGCCCCAGGGGATCATGTTCATCACTCCTGCGGCCAATGCCACCACCCCGGTGAGAACCAGGGGACGCATGCCGATGCGCTGGTAGATCGGCAGGAAGGCCGACACCGCGATCAGGAACGTCGACGCCCCGTCACCATCGAGGGCCACGAGAAGCGTGACGATCGCGGTGCCGACGGTGATCTTCATCGGGTCTCCGCCGGCCCAGTTCAGAACCCGCTTGATCACCGGGTCGAACAGGCCCAGGTCGACCATCAGGGAGAAGTACAGGACGGCGAAGGCGATCATGACCGCCACCGGGGCGACCTTGAGCACACCCTCGCCGATGAAGGTCCCCAGCTGCGACCCGTAACCGCCGATCACGGCAAAGGTGATGGGCACCAAGACCAGACAGACCAGCACCGAGGCGCGCGTCCACAACGTCAGTGCGAGGAAGACTCCTACTGTCAAGAACCCCAGGGTCGCGGTCATGTCTGCTCCTGTAACGCCGATCACATTTGCAGAACGAGTATCGATTGGCCGACCTACCTACGTCCAACATGGATATGGCATAGATTTATGCGCTGTGCGCATACCGGTGACGTTGAGCCAGCTGGATGCCGTGGTGGCCGTGGCCGCGGAACGCAGCTTCAGCAAGGCCGCTCGAGAGCTTCTGGTGGCCCAGTCGTCGTTGAGCCGAACGGTGGCACAGGTCGAACGCCTCTACGGCGTGCGGTTGTTCGAGCGCACCACCCGGCAACTCGAATTGACCAACGAGGGTGAGCAATTCATCGCGATGGCGCGGGCCATCCTGGATGTCTATGGGCAAGAGACCGCCGATTTCTCGGCCTACCTCGCCGGCACGAAGGGCGTCCTGCGGCTCGCCGCGTTGCCGTCATTAGCGGTCTCGCTGCTACCACCGATGATCACCCGTTTCCGGCATCGCTATCCCGAGATCCTGGTGGAGGTCGAAGACGTGCTCGCGGGGCAGATCACCGAGTACGTCCGCAGCGGCGCAGTCGATCTCGCCGTCACCGCGGCGCCGCCCGACGCGATGCAGCCGGCGCTGACCGCAGCAGGGATCGTGTTCGAGGCAATCGCCGTCGATCACTTCCATTGCGTACTGCCCGTGGGCCATCGCCTGCTCGACCAGCCGACGATCGACTGGATCGACCTTGCGGGCGAAGCGTTCATAGCCTTCGACGACGCGAGCTCGGTCCGGATGATCGTGGATGCTGCACTGGCCGGCCACGGCGTGGTGCCTGCCCGTCTGATCAGTGCGCGCAACGTGGCATCGATAGCCGGGATGTGCGCGGCAGGCCTCGGCGTCTCGGCAGCACCGGGCTTCGTGCTCCCGCTGATGGCGATACCGGGAGTGGTCACCCGGCCGATTGGAGCCGAGCCCGTCATCCGTCGGATCGGAGTACTCCGCAACACCCGGCGGCGACCCTCCCCACCCTCCCGGCAGTTCCTGGACATCATCGACGCCGCCGCACACGACATCGACCTCCCGGTCGCCGCCTACTGGCTCTAGGAGAATGACGGCATGCCATCCCCCTTCGACCAGGTCAGCCTCGAACAGTTGCGGACGCGCACGAGCATGAAGTGGCGAACCCACCCGGCCGACGTACTTCCGCTGTGGGTGGCGGAGATGGACGTTCAGCTTGCGGCGCCGATCGCCGACGCTCTGCACGACGCCATTGCCCGCGGAGACACGGGCTACCCGTACGGAACCAGTTACGCGGAGGCAGTGCAGGACTTCGCACACGATCGGTGGGGGTGGGATGGGATCGACGTCGCGAGGACGGCGATCGTTCCCGACGTCATGTTGGGCATCGTCGAGATCCTTCGCCTGGTTACGCCGGCGAACGGCGCCGTGGTCATCAATTGCCCGGTCTATCCGCCCTTCTATGCCTTCGTCGAGCACATGGGACGCCGGATCGTCGAGGCGCCGCTTGGTGCCGACCGCAGGATCGACATGGAGACGCTGGACGAGGCGTTCAGGTCCGCGACGGCCGACGGCGGCGACGCCGCATACCTGCTGTGCAATCCGCACAACCCCACCGGGACAGTCCATTCCAGCGAAGAACTCGGCGAGGTCGCGCTGCTGGCAGACCGATATGGGGTCCGCGTCGTCGCCGACGAGATCCACGCGCCGCTGATCCTGCCAGGAGTGTCGTTCACGCCGTATCTCAGCGTTCCTGGAAGCGAGAACGCCTTCTCGGTCGTGTCGGCATCCAAGGGTTGGAACCTCGCCGGGTTGAAGGCCGCCCTCGCGATTGCCGGACCCGCGGCGGCAGCAGACCTCGACCGAATGCCCGAAGAGGTCGGTCATGGCCCAAGTCACCTCGGAGTCATCGCTCACACCGCCGCGCTGCGCGACGCACGGGAGTGGCTCGACGACCTGCTCATCGGCCTCGACGCGAACCGCCGCCTCCTCGGCAGCCTGCTTCGGCAGCACCTCCCCGGGGTGGCATACGAACCACCCGAGGCCACCTACATGGCGTGGCTCGATTGCCGTTCGCTCGATGACTCCCGACCGGAGCGTCGTCGGGACACCGTGGTGTCGTCTCCGATCTCGAGGGACCCGCAGCGATGTTCCTCGACAAGGCGCGCGTGGCCCTGAGTTCGGGGCATGTCTTCGGCACCGGCGGCGTGGGGCACGTGCGGCTGAATTTCGCTACGTCACCGGATATTCTGACCGAGGCCGTGACCAGGATGGGCTCCGCGGTCGGTTAGCGGCCGAGCCATCCACCGTCGACGGGCAACGTGATTCCGGAGACGTAGTCAGAAGCGGAGCTGGCCAGGAACACCGCGGCGCCGCCGAGGTCGCTGGCCTGGCCCCAACGGCCGGCCGGGATGCGTTCGAGGATGGACCGGCTGCGATCCGGATCATCCTGCAGCGCTTGGGTATTGTCGGTCGCGATGTAGCCCGGTGCGAGGGCGTTCACGTTGACGCCGAGCGACGTCCACTCGTTGGCCAGTGCCTTGGTGAGCCCGGCGATTGCGGACTTGGACGCCGCGTATCCGGGAACGTTGACGCCGCCCTGAAAGCTCAGGAGCGAGGCCGTGAAGATGATCTTCCCGTATCCGCGGGCGATCATCGACCGCCCGACGGCCTGGGTCAGCACGAACTGGCTGTCCAGGTTCACCGAGAGAACGCGGTCCCACATCTCCAGAGAGTGTTCGGCGGCAGGCTGCCCGTTCGATCGTTCCCGCGTTGTTGACCAGGATGTCCACCGCGGCGTGCCGCCAGCTGGGCACCGAGTTCGATCACCGCGTCGCGCTCGTCGAAATCGACTTGGTAGCCGGTGAAGTCACGGCCTGCGGCCTCGACGCGGCGTTGAACGACGCTGCCGGTGGGTTCCAAACTGGCACTGACGCCGATGATGTCGGCACCCGCGCGGGCCAGTGCTTCGGCGATCGCCAAGCCGATGCCGCGCCTGGCCCCGGTCACGACCGCGGTCCTACCGGTGAGGTCGAACGGTGTGGTGGTCACTTCGGGTCCCCGCTGGCGCCGAGATCGATGAGCACCTTCATCGCCTTGCCCGCCTCCAGATCCGCGAACGCGTCCGCGGTTTGGCTGATTGGCCGGATGCTGCTGATCAGCGCGTCCGCCGGGATGACACCGCTATCGAGCAGTTCGATCGCCCGCTCGAAGTCGGTCCGCTCGTACACCCGTGCTCCGAGCAGCCGCAGCTCACGCCAGAACACGCGCTGCAGGTTGATGGGACGCGGCTGCGGGTGGATGGCAACGACGACGACGGTGCCGCGCACCTTCACGAGGTCCGTCGCCGCGAGCACCGCCGAGGCAGCTCCGGAGACCTCGAAGACCACGTCGGCGCCCGCCCCGGCGGTCCAATCCGTCAACCCAGCCGACCTGATCGGTGCTGGTCGGATCCAGCACGTCGAACCCCAGCGCGGTGATGGCCGTGCGGCGGCCTTCGTCGAGTTCGACGACCACCACCTTGGCTCCGGCGTGCCGCGCGACGGTGGCGATCAGAACTCCGATCGGGCCACCCCCGAGAACCGCGACGTGGTCGCCCGCTGCGACCTCCCCGCGGCGCACGTCGTGGACGGCGACCGCGACGGGTTCCACCAATGCTGCGTGATCGAGACGCAACCCGTCCGGCAGTGCCACCAGAACGTCAGCATCGACGGTCCAAAACCGTTGCAGCGCACCGGGGGAGTCGATGCCGATGAAGTCGAGATTCTGACAGATGTGTTGGTGCCCGGCCCGGCAGCCGGGGCAGGTGCCGTCCCAACGCAGCGGCATGACGGTGACGTGATCGCCGACCTGCCATCCGGTGACCCCTTCGCCGATCACGGCGATCCGGCCGCTCATCTCGTGGCCGATGATGGCGGGCATCTCGACCCGAGCATCCATGTGACCATGGAAGATGTGCAGGTCGGTGCCGCAGATGCCCGCATAGGCCACCTCGATCCGGACCTGGCCGGGCCCTACGGGTTCGGGATCGAGGTGACGAATTTCGATGTTTCGGGCACCCAGGTAGTTTGCGGTAAGCAATGCAGAAATCCTCTCACTGCAGGTCGACGGGATCGTGGGAGCGCTACGCGCGCAACCGAATTCCGGTGGCGGTGTCGAAGAGATGGACGGCCGTCGAATCGGTACTGACCTTGATCGTCGAACCCTTGTCGTGGCTGATCTGGCCGGGTACGCGAACCACGATGCTGCTTGGCGTCCCTTCGACTCCGGAGGTGCCGTAGACGAAGGCATCTGCACCGAGTTCCTCGACCAACGTGACCTGCACCGGTATTCCGTCCTCGCCGTCGCCGACGACCCGAAATGACTCAGGGCGAACGCCGATGGTGACTGCGCCGGTCGCCTTCGCCAGCGCCGCACGATCCACCGGGATCTCGGTGGCCGCCGACGACCGCCCGCCCGTCACGAATCTCGGCCTCCAGCAGGTTCATCGCGGGCGATCCGATGAACCCGGCGACGAACACGTTCGCGGGAGTTCGGTACAGCGCGAGGGGAGTGTCGACCTGTTGCAGGACGCCGTCCTTGAGGACCGCCACACGGTCACCCATGGTCATCGCCTCGACCTGATCGTGGGTGACGTAGACGGTGGTGACGCCGAGTCGCTGCTGCAGGGCGGCAATCTGCGTGCGGGTCGAAACCCGAAGCTTGGCATCGAGATTCGACAGCGGCTCGTCCATGCAGAACACCTGAGGCTGTCGCACGATGGCCCGGCCCATCGCCACCCGTTGGCGTTGTCCACCGGAAAGCGCCTTGGGTTTGCGCTCGAGGTACTCGCGGAGATCCAACAAGTCGGCCGCCTCGCTGACCCGGGCGATGCGTTCGGCCTTGCCGACTCCGGCGACCTTCAGCGCAAACGCCATGTTGTCCGCGACGGTCATGTGGGGGTAGAGCGCGTAGTTCTGGAACACCATCGCGATGTCGCGGTCCTTCGGCGGTACGTGGGCGACCGACCGATCGCCGATGAGAATGTCGCCGGCCGTCACCTCCTCCAGTCCGGCGAGCATCCGCAGTGACGTCGACTTGCCGCAGCCCGACGGACCCACGAACACCATGAACTCACCGTCTCCGATGTCGATGTTCAGATCGCTAACCGCGGGGTGTTCGGCGCCCGGGTAGGTGCGCTCGGCGTTTCGGTAGGTCACGGAAGCCATGACGAGAACATCCCTTCACCGGCAGGCACGTGCCGGACGATTCGGTGCGGATTGGTGGGGCAGGCATCGGCGTGGATCGCGTATGCGCGGAATGAGTTGGCCTCGCTGGACAAGCCGGGACCGAGCCATTCCTGGGGTTACTGTTCGGGTGGGCGGTTGCAGTGGTCCGCATCACTCGGTCTAATATTGGTCAAACGATTGCGCACATGTCAAGGGCCGCACGAAACGGAGGGGCGATGTCGTCGACGCGGACGGACTGCCAATGGCTAGGGACCCGAATGGTCCCGGCACCGCGGCCCCTCGATGCCAAGCAGCGCCACGCGGCGACGCTTGGGGACGTTGCGGCCCGAGCCGGGTGTGTCGATCTCGGCGGTATCGCGGGTGCTCTCGAATGCGCCGTCGGCGCGGGTCAGCGAGGCCACCAGGCAGCGGATCGTCGAAGCGGCCAGGGAGCTGCACTACCGGCCGAACTTCGCCGGGCGGGCTCTGAAGTCCGCGCGGACGCAGGTCATCGGTCTGGTGGTGCCCGATCTGACCAACGCGCTGTTCACCGAACTCATGCACGGCGGTGAGGACGAAGCTGCCGCTCGCGGCTACACGCTGCTGCTGGGACGAGCCGACGACGTCCGGCCCGGCGGCGAGGTGATCGGACGTCTCATCGGCGAGAACCGGGTGGACGGCATGGTGGTGCAGGTTGGCGACAGCGTGCCGACGGCCGGCCTCGGCGGTTTGCTCGACTCCGGCGCGCCCATCGTGCTGATCAACTCGGCCTACCGCGGCCACCCTGGTTCGGTCGTCCTCGACGACGAAACCGGCGCTCGTATCGCGACGGAACACCTTCTCGCGCTGGGGCACGAGCGCATTGCGCTGGCCAATGGCCTGCCACGCTCGTTCACGGCCAAGCGGCGACGGGTCGGCTACTACGCCGCGATGGCAGCTGCGGGCGTCCCGGTGCCGCATGGCTATGAGACCCGATTGGGATATGCGCCGGCGAATGGGCGCTCGGCACTCGAATGCCTGATGGCACTCGACCATCCGCCGAGCGCGGTCGTCGTCGCGAACGTCAACGCCGCAGTCGGTCTCCTCGGTGCTGCTCGCGACCTGAAGATCCGAGTGCCCAAGGACCTTTCGGTCGTAAGTGTGCACGACTCGTGGACCGCGGAGAACACCTGGCCGCCGCTGACCGCGGTGAAGATGCAGTTCTACGCGATGGGACGGACGGCCGTTCGTGCCGTGATCGCCCGGATCGAGACGGGCGTGACCGTCGACGAGGTCATCACCGATCCCGCTCCGGAGCTCGTCATCCGCCAGTCGTCCGCGCCCTTCAAGCGGCACTGACGAGTCGGCTTCGCACGGCGAACGGCGCTTTCTTGCTCAAACGATTGACCAACGATCGCGGACAGTGGTCTAACGTTTGAGCAGCCGCGGCGCTTCCCATCGACTCGTGCGCCGCATATTCACGACAATCCCAAGGAGTTTCTTGATGAAGTCGAGGAGTGCCCGTGCGGGCAAGAAGGCCGCCGCCGGCATCGTCGCAGCGGCGGCGATGCTGCTGGTGACCGCGTGCAGCAGCGACTCGGGAAGCAGTGCGGCGCCCGCGCCGACGGATTCCGGCGGCGCCATCACGGTGTGGGTCGACCCGCCCCGCGTTCCGGCAGCCGAGGCATTCAAGAAGGCGCACCCCGAGATCGACGTCACGATCAACCAGATCGACGGCACGGTCGGCGGGAAGTCGCTCCAGCAGCAGTTCGCCCAGTTCAATCAGGCGGGCAAGGGGTGGCCGGACGCCATCTTCTTTCCGTCGAACGACGACATCGCATGGGCCACCGGCGCGCAGATCAACTACGCCGCTGACCTGACCGACCTGGTTCCCGACGTGATCAAGGGCTACGACGGAGCCGTGAACGAGCCGTGCAACGTCGACGGCCGAGTCCGGTGCCTGCGCAATGACGCCGCGCCGGATGTGTTCTGGTACAACAAGAAGTTCTTCGACACGAACGGCTACACCGTCCCGAACACCTGGGAGGAGTACGCGCGATCTCGCGGTCAAGATCGCTCGCGAGCACCCCGGGAAGATCAGCGGGTTCACCGGCGATGCCTACGCACCCGATCGGTACCTCTGGGCCTCCGGTTGCCCGACCAACCAACGGCGTCTCCGAAACCGAGGCGCACATCGATCTGTCGATCCCAAGTGCCAGCGCGCCAAGGACCTGCTGTCGACCATGGTGAGGGCAAGGCGTTCTCGCCTCTTGGCATCTTCGACGCCGATGCCGCCAAGGTGGGCACGAACTTGGTGATGAGCCCGGGTGCCGCGTGGTGGGGCGACTACCTCTTCAACCAGACGTGGAAGATCCCGGCCGGCGAAATGACCGCCGTCGAGCCGCGTACGTGGCGTGGCGAGACCAAGCCGGCCACCGGCGACGAGGGCGGCGGCCTGTGGGGCGTGTCCAATCACATCACCGGCAAGCAGCTCGAGAACACCCTGACCTTCGCAACGTTTCGTCGTGACCGATCCAGCGTGGCAGGTCGAACTGTCGACCGGCCTACCCGCGTATGAACCCGTCCGGGATGCGTGGATACAGAAGCAGTCTCGGGACGAACTACTTCGCCGACAACGACACCACGTTCGCCGCGATGAAGGCGGCCATCCAGTTCGTCCAGCCGGACCACTCCTACATGCTCTACAACACCGGCAGCGTGTGGACCGAAACGCTTGCGCCCGCGCTCATCGACGGCAAGAGCGTCGACGACGGCTGGGCCTCGTTCGAGAGCGAATTGCTCAATCAGGCAAAGGCAATGGGCTACACGGTCAACTGACCGGTCGCACGGCCTAGTCCGGACCTCCCCATCGAGAACTAGGAGACCCGAATGACGAACGGGCTAACCGAAACGCCCGTCGCGAGCGCGCCGGTCGCGGTTCCCCCGCGCCGGCCGCGACGCCCCCCAGGACGGCGATCGGCCGAGACCCGAGGCGCGTGGCTGCTGACCACCCCGTACCTCGCGCTACTCATGATCGGCGGCATCATCCCCGTCGGCTACGCGATCGTGACGGCCCTCGAAACCCCTTCGACCCCGTTGCACCCAACTTCCGAGTTCGGCAGCGTCGAGAGCTTCCGAACCGTCGTCACCGACTTCCGGTTCGTCGACACGTTCATGAATGTGTTTGCCACCCTGGCTGTTTGGCTGCCGATCATGATGATCGGCATCGTCGGACTTGCGCTGCTCGTCCACGCCAGCCCGGGCCGCTTCGGTGCCACGATGCGGTTCGTCTACTACATCCCTGGCGCCCTGGCCGGGGTCGCCAACCTCGTGCTGTGGGTGTACCTGCTCAATCCGAGCCAATCGCCGATCGAGGGCATCTGGCAGCGCGATGGGCATCGACACCATCAAGCAGGCGGTGGCCACGCCCAACCACCTGCCGTTCATCCTCGCGGCGATGATGTTCTTCCAAGGAGTCGGCTCGTGGATCATCGTCGTCAACGGTGGCCTCAACGGCATCTCCGAGGAAGTGCTTGAGGCGGCGAGCCTCGACGGTGCCAACGCCTGGCAGCTCGCCTGGTACGTCAAGCTGCCGATCATCCGGCCGTGGCTGGGTTACGCCGCGCTGATGAATCTGGCCTACGGCTTCCAGCTCTTCCTCGAACCTCAGTTGCTCGACCAGGTGGCCAGTAACGCGCTACCAGACCAATGGACACCGACACAGCTGGGCTACGCATTCGCGTTCAGCAACTACAACTTTCCCGCCGCGGCGGCGATGTCGCTGATCCTTCTGGTGATCACCCTCGGCATCGGCTTGCTGATCGTCTTCCGCAGTGGTCTGTTCGGAACGCGAGGAGCCGTCATGAGCCAGCTCGACGTCCGCTCGGCACGGCTCGAGCAACCCAGCTCCGCCCAGACGGGGCGAGGCATCGAGTACTGGACCGTCGGCCGACTTGCGCGGGTAGTGACGATGCTCTTCGTCGCGGCGATCTTCGTCTTCCCGATCGTGGGATTCATCGCGATGGCCTTCCGCTCCGAGGACGGGGTCGCCACCGGCGCCGGCGGCTTCCTGGGGTTGGGCGACGTGTCGTTGAGCAACGTCGTGCACAACTGGTCGCAGGTCAACGGCTTCGGGCCCGAACGGCGGCCTGTTCACGCAGTGGATTCTGAATTCGCTGTTCGTCGCCGGTGGAGGCGCACTGCTGGGCCTGGTTGCCGCACTCCCGGCCGGCTACGCCATGGCACGGCTGCGATTTCGCTTCCGCAGGGTGATCCTGATGATCGACCCTGGTCACGATGGTCATGCCCAACACGGTCCTGGTCATCCCATTGTTCCTCGAGGTCAACGCCATTGGCGCGGTCGGTGAACTCTGGCCCGTGCTGATCATCATGGGATTCTTCCCGTTCGGCGTATACCTTTCCTACATCCACTTCATGACCACGATGCCACGGGAGCTTGTCGAGGCCGCCCGCATCGACGGGCTGTCGGAGGTCGCGATCTTCTGGCGGATCGGTCTGCCAATTTCGAAGCAGGCGATGGTGTTGGTCGGCTTCTTCGCCTTCGTCGCCAACTGGACGAACTTCTTTCTGCCGCTGGCCTTGTTGTCCTCCAACCAGGACAACAACACACTCTCCATCGGCATCCAACAGCTGATCGGAGCCAGCCCGCTGTTCAACCCGACGGTGGCGGCAGGTCTCGACGTGAAGCTCTACATGCCGCAGCTCGCGCTGGCCACCTTCATCTCGATGCTGCCCTTGCTCATCGTGTTCGTGGGGGCGCAGAAGTACCTCATCCGCGGTGAGACCGTGGGGGCGGTCAAGGGCTGATGCCTGACTTCGTGATCCCCACCCGCACCCGTGGGCGGGCGAGCCTCACCGAACTGGGGCTTGGTGGCTCTCAGCTAGGGAACCTGTACGGCGAGATCAGTGACGACGACGCGCGACGCATCGTGGATGCGGCTTGGGACAACGGAATTCGCTACTTCGACACCGCGCCCCACTACGGGCTGGGGCTCTCGGAACGTCGTCTCGGCTCCCTGCTGAGCGAGCGGCCCCGGGAAGACTACGTCCTGTCGTCCAAGGTGGGGCGACTGCTCGAGCCGGACGCGAACACCTCCGGCCGGATGGATGACGAGGGTTTCGACGTCCCGGCCACCATGCGCAGGAGGTGGGATTTCAGCCGTGACGGCATACGCCGCTCGGTGCAGGAGAGCCTCGATCGTCTCGGGCTGGACAGGCTGGACGTCGCCTACCTGCACGATCCCGAGAACCACTGGGAGCAGGCGCTTGCCGAGGCCGTCCCCGCGCTGATCGAGTTGCGGGAGGAAGGCGTCGTCGGATTGATCGGGGCCGGGATGAACTTCACCGAGCCTCTCATCGAACTGATTCGCGACGACCACGGAGTCGACCTGGTGATGTGCGCCGGCAGGTACACCTTGCTCGAACAGGCCGACGATCTGGTCGATCTGGCATCGGAACGCGGTGTCGGCGTGGTCGCCGCAGGCGTCTACAACTCCGGGCTGCTGGCGACGCCGCGTCCCGGCCCCGATCCGATGTACGACTACGCCCCGGCCCCTGCCGACCTGGTCGCTCGCGTCGAGGCAATCGCGGCCGTCTGCGAGAGCCACGGCGTGACACTGCCGGACGCCGCGCTTGCCTTCCCGCTGCGCCACCCGGCCGTCGTCTCCGTCGTGGTCGGTGCGGCGAGTCCCGGGCAGGTCGCTGACGCCGCCAGCCGCTACCACCGTCCGATTCCGGACGCCTTGTGGTCGGATCTCGCTGCCGCGGGTCTGATCTCCACACGCGCCGGAATTTCCCACCCCGCCCGCATTCAGGAGCTGCCATGACCCGCATCACTTCCGTTGACGTCACCGACGTGCGCTTCCCGACGTCGCTGTCGATGGACGGCTCCGACGCGATGAACAAGGACGGCGACTACTCGGCGACGTACGTCGTGCTGCGCACCGATGATCCCCAACTCGCCGGCCATGGCTTCACTTTCACCATCGGCCGGGGCAACGACATCTGCGCCCTTGCCGCTCGACGGCGAGGGGAACCGCTGCTCGGTCGCGACGTGGCCGGTGTGGTCGGTGACATCGGCGGGACGTACCGCGACCTGGCCGCCGACTCTCAGTTGCGTTGGCTCGGTCCCGACAAGGGCGTCGAGCACCTCGCCATGGCCGCAGTAATGAATGCGGTCTGGGATCTTGCCGCACGCGTCGCAGGAAAGCCGTTGTGGCGCTTCCTTTCCGAGATGGAAACCGAGGCCTTGGTCGATACCCTCGACTTGACCTACCTCAGCGACGTGCTGACCCGGCAAGAGGCCGTCGAAATGTTGGACGAGACGATGCCCAGCCGCTCCGCGCGCATCGCCGACATGGAACGCTCGGGCTACCCCTGCTACACCACGTCGGCCGGATGGCTCGGGTACTCCGACGACAAGTTGCGAGAACTGGCCGCCCAGGCGATCGCCGATGGCTATCGCCACGTCAAGCTCAAGGTTGGTGCAAACCTCGATGACGACATCCGGCGTTGCACGATCGCGCGCGAGGTGATCGGCTGGGACGCCCACCTCATGATCGATGCCAATCAAGTGTGGGACGTGCCCGAAGCCATCGAGTGGGTCAACGCGCTAGCGATGTTCAGGCCGTTGTGGATCGAAGAACCGACCAGCCCCGACGACGTCCTCGGCCACGCCGCGGTCCGAAATGCCGTGGCTCCCATCGGCGTAGCCACCGGTGAGCACGGCATGAATCGCGTGCTGTTCAAGCAGCTGTTCCAGGCCGAGGCCATCGACTACTGCCAGCTCGACGCGGCGCGGCTGGCGTCGGTCAACGAGATCATCCCGGTCTATCTGATGGCGAAGAAGTTCGGCGTGCCGGTGTGCCCGCACGCAGGCGGGGTCGGTCTGTGCGAACTCGTGCAGCACTTGTCGGTGTTCGACTACGTCGCGGTCGCGGGCACGACCGAGAACCGGGTGACCGAGTTCGTCGATCACCTGCACGAGCACTTCACCGATCCCTGCCTGGTCGAGCGCGGCGCGTACGTGCTGCCCACGAAACCCGGCTACAGCGCCCAGATGTTTCCAGCGTCGGTGGCCGAGTACGCCTACCCCGACGGCGTGTACTGGGCGACCCGTCACCCGCGTGCGGCGGTGGTGTCCGAGGCGGCCGTCCGATGATCATCGATGCACATCAACATGTTTGGGATCTGACCCGGGCGCCCTATCCATGGCTCGGCCCGCACGTTCCGCAGTGGAATCGCACCTTCGGGTTCGACGAGCTCGCTCCCGCACCTCGCTCGCAATGGCGTGGAGGCCACGGTGCTGGTGCAGTCCGATGACGATGACGGCGACACCGACGCTGATGTTCGAGGTGGCCGACGCTCACCCAACGGTCGTCGCGATCGTCGCGTACCTTCCGCTGGATCGGCCCGAGCATGCCGCCGCACGGCTCTCCGAGCTGCGCCGCGATGACCGGGTCGTCGGCATTCGCAATCTGGTGCACCACAAGGCCGATCCCGACTGGATCGCGAGCGCCGCGGTCGACGAGGGACTCGCCGTTCTGGAGGATGGCGACGCCGCGTTCGACTTCGTCTCCAACCTGCCCCGACACCTCGAGCACGTGCCGACCATCTCCGAGCGACATCCCGGGCTGCGGATCGTCATCGACCACCTGGCGAAGCCGCCGATCGGCGAGGGCGACGTCGAGCCGTGGTGGTCACTGATCGCCGCGGCGGCGCAGAACCCCCTCGTGAGCGCCAAGATCTCCGGTCTCTACCCGGACTCCGGGAACTGGACGGTCGACGGAATCCGGCCGTTTCGTCGATCGCGCGCTCGAGGTGTTCGGCCCGGAACGGCTCATGTTCGGCGGGGACTGGCCGATCTCGGTGGCCAGCGGCGGCTACGACCGCGTGTTCGCCGGCCTGCGGTCCGCGCTGTCCGACCTCGGCGCGGAGGACGCGAGACACGTCTGGTCGGACACTGCCCGGCGGATCTACCGGATCGAGCCCGCACGTCTCGAGGCGGCACGGGGGGCGGCCCTGGCCTAACGACCTGCGTTGCGCCGCCAAGCGACGGCAATAGTTGTGCAAGGGCTTGACAATATTGCGCAAGGCGAGGCATCGTTGTGTCAGCCGTCACACGACAAACGAGGAGTGGCCCGTGGCACCGACCCTGACGCAGGTGGCCGAGCGAGCCGGCGTGTCCCTGTCGACCGCGTCCCGTGCCTTCAGCGCACCCGACCGGATCGGCGCGGACACGCTCGCGCGCATCATCGCGGCAGCGGACGAGATTGGCTACAGCGCCGCGCGCCGGGTACCGAGCGGCGTCAGACGGCGACCACGATCGCCGTGGTGGTGCCCGACATCGGCAACACCGTGTTCGCGTCGTTCGTCAAGGCGGCTCAGGCCCAAGGGTGGCACCGCCGCCAGACGGTCGTGCTCACCGACACCGACGGCAGCGCCGACCACGAACGCGAAGTGGTGGGGGAGCTGCAGGGACACGTCGACGCGCTGGTGGTGTGCGCGCCCCGGCTGCCCGCGGAGGACATCGTCCAGCTCGCCGGTGACACCCCGCTCGTGCTGGTGAACCGGTTGTCCGACGAATGTGATTGCGTGGTGGCCGATTCGCGCGACGGCCTGCGCCAGGCCGTCGACTACCTGTTTGCGCTCGGCCACACCCGCATCGCCTACGTGCAGGGTTCGCCTCAGTCGTGGTCGAACGCGCAACGCGCGGCGGCGGTCGAGGAGTTGTGCGCCGACCGCGGCGTCCGACTCGACGTCCTGGGCTGGCAACAGGAGACACCCGCAGGCGGTCACGCCGCCGCCGCGAGCGTGATCGCCACCGGCGCCAGCGCCGCCATCACGCACAACGATCCGATGGCCATCGGGCTCATCAACGGCATTCGCGCCATGGGCTTCTCGGTGCCGAACGACCTTAGCGTCGTCGGCATCGACGACTCGCCGCTTGCCCAGCTGTTCCATCCCACCCTCACCAGCATCAGCGTTCCGATGGCGCGCGCCGGAGTGGTCAGCGCAGACCTGGTGGCACAACGAGCGGCCGAGCCCGACGCCGCGCCGCGGATCCACCTGCCCACCCAGCTCGTCGTGCGGGAGTCCAGCGGGCCAGCCCGCGACCGCGGCTTCGGCCGGACGGAAGAAGCCTCGGAATGAGAATCGTTGTCGCCGACGCCAACTTGACGCCGCACCGCGAGCGGTTCGAGAGTCGACTTCCCGCCGGAACCACCCTCGTCTGGCACGACAAGCCGCACGACGGCGCCGTCGCAGCCGACATGGCCGACGCAGAAGTGTTCGTCGGCACGAAACTCCCGGCGCCGATCGCGAAGCTGGCGCGCAACCTGCGGCTGGTTCACGTCAGCGGAGCGGGCACCGACGGCATCGCGTTCGATGCGCTACCGGCGGACGTGGTGGTGGCCAACACCTTCAACCACGAGCAGTCCATCGCGGAGTACGTCGTCGCCACGTCCATCCTGTTGCGCCGTCGGTTCCTCGACCAGGACCGGCAGTTGCGCAGCGGCGTCTGGGCGACGTCGGTGTACGACGACGCGCTGAACCAACCCGATGCGCTCGGCGCGGCACACGTCGGCTTCGTCGGATTCGGGCACATCGGACGCAGTTGCTGGAACCTGTTGCGGCAGTTCGGCTGCACCGGCGCGGCGGTCACGGGCCGTGGCATCGTCGACGAGGAGGCAGGGTTGCGATGGGCGGGCCGGACCGATCGCCTCGGCGAGCTGATGGCCGAATCCGACGTGGTCGTGGTGTCGGCACCCCTGAGTGAAAGCACCGCGGGGATGATTGGCGAGTCGGAGCTGCGCGCGCTCGGGCCGGCCGGCGTCCTGCTCAACGTCGGCCGTGGGCCACTCGTCCAAGATGCCGCCATCTACGCGGCGCTGGCCAACCGGGAGATCGCCGGAGCGGCGCTCGACGTCTGGTACGACTATCCCGCCAACGGCACCGGGTCACCCAGCCGGTTGCCCTTCGCCGAGTTGGACAACGTCCTCATGACTCCACACTCGTCGGGAATTACGCGTCAGACCTTCATCGGCCGCGTCGACGACATCACCAACAACATCGGGCGCCTGCAACGTGGGGAAGCCCTGCTCAATCTCGTTGCCGCCAACGGGAGGAATCCCCGCATGACCGACCGCATCGTCGCCGCCGACGTCATCGTTTGCAGCCCCAGCCGTAACTACGTCACGCTGAAGATCACCACCGCCGACGGTGTCGTCGGCTACGGCGACGCCACGCTCAACGGTCGCGAACTCGCCGTTGCGTCCTATCTGAAGGACCACGTCGCGCCGCTGCTCGTCGGCCGTGACGCCGCCAGGATCGAGGACACCTGGCAGTACCTGTACCGCGGTGTGTACTGGCGGCGCGGTCCCGTCACCATGGCGGCGATCGGCGCGGTCGACGTCGCGTTGTGGGACATCAAGGGAAAGACGCTGGGACAACCGGTGTATCAACTTCTCGGCGGCTCGGTGCGCGACCGCGTGCTGTCCTACACCCACGCCACCGGCTGGGACCTGCCGCGACTGCTCGACTCCGTGGACAAGCGCCTCGCCGAGGGGTTCGTCGCGGTGCGCGCGCAGTCCGGGGTACCGGGCCTCGAGTCCGTCTACGGCGTACACCGCGATGCCGCCGGCTACGAGCCAGCCGCCCGCGGCGCCGCACCGGTGGAGGAGATCTGGGACACCGACGCCTATCTCACCCACGCGCCCGGCGTACTGCGGGCGGTACGCGACCACGTCGGCCCGTCGATCAAGCTGTTGCACGACGCGCATCACCGGCTCACACCACAGCAGGCCGCCCGGCTCGGCAAGGCCGTCGAGGACGTCGACCTCTTCTGGCTCGAGGACGTCACCCCGGCCGAGAACCAGGACGCGCTGCGGCTGGTGCGCCAACACACCACGACGCCGCTGGCGATCGGCGAGGTGTTCAACACCATCTGGGACTGCCATCAGCTGATCAGCGGGCAACTCATCGACTTCATCCGGGTGGCGATCGCCCACGCCGGCGGAATCAGCCACGTGCGTAAGATCTTCGGCCTGGCCGAGGTCCATCAGGTGCGTGGAGCGCCACACGGCCCCTCCGACGTTTCGCCGATCACCCTCGGCGCCAGCATCCACCTCGGACTGGCCACGCCGAACTTCGGCATCCAGGAATACATGGGCTACGACCCCCTCGTCGACGAGGTGTTCCCGCACGCATGGAGCTTCTCCGACGGCTACCTCACTCCCGGCGAACGCCCGGGCGTCGGCGTGGAGATCGACGAAGAACTCGCCGCAAAGTATCCGTACGACGCCGCCTACCTACCCGTCGCCCGTCGTCTCGACGGCTCGATGACCGATTGGTGATCACGTGACCGACTGCACCACCGACCGAACCGGACTCGCCCCGGCGGCGGCACTGACGAGAACCTCGGTGCCCGCGAGGGCGTTGATCAATCCCCAGGGCCGTCGCCGAGACGGGGATCGTGCATCTGGGCCTTGGCAACTTTCACCGCGCGCACCAGGCGGTGTACACCGCCGCGGCGCTGGCCGCCGAACCGGGACCGTGGGGCATCCTGGGCGTCGCCAATCGCTCACGCACGGTGGTCGATTCGATGAACGCGCAGGATCTGCTGTACAGCGTGGTCGAGATCTCGCCCTCGGGGTCGCGGGTGACGGTGCCCGGTGTGCACACCGGTGTCATGGTCGCCGACGATGCCCCCGAGGCGGTCGTCGACGCCATCGCCGCCCCGAGCACGCGCATCGTCACCCTCACGGTGACCGAACACGGCTACACGACGTCGCCGAGGACGGGGACCCTGGACGTGGACTCTCCGGCGGTCCGGCACGACCTCGCGGACCCGTCGTCGCCGATGACGACGATCGGTCGCATCGCCGGCGGCCTGGTCGCACGCGCACGCACCCACGGCGCGCCCGTCACCATCCTCAGTTGTGACAACTTGCTCGCCAACGGTGAGCGCACCGAGGCGTTGGTGCGTGAGTTCCTCGCGGCACTGACGCCAGAGTGCTCGGGCGAGACGCTGGCCTGGATGGACGGCCATGCCTCCTTCCCGAACTCGATGGTCGATCGCATCGTGCCCAGCGGCGCAGATCGGTACAACGAGGCGGTTCGGACGTCGCTCGGCGTGATCGACGAGATCGCCGTTCCTGCAGAACCCTTCACGATGTGGGTGATGCAGGACCACTTCCCGGGCGGGCGGCCCACCTGGGACGCCGGCGGCGCGACCTTCGCCGATGACGTCGAACCCTACGAGCTGATGAAGTTGCGTCTGCTCAACGGCACCCACTCCCTGATCGCCTATCTGGGAGCGCTCGACGGACGCGCCACCATCCCCGAGTCGGTCGCGCAACCCTTCGTCGAAGCGGCGGCACGGCAGGTGATGCTCGAGGACTACCTACCCACCGTGACCGTGCCCGCGGAAGTGAGCGTCGACGACTACACCGCCCAGCTGTTCGACCGCTGGTCCAATACCGCGCTCGGACATCGCACCGCCCAGGTCGGTTCCGACGGATCGGTGAAACTGGCCCAGCGCATTCCCATCCCGGCGGACATCCATCTGCGCGCCGGCCGCACGCCAAGGCACCTCGCCCTGACCGTCGCGGCCTACCTGTGCTGCATCGCCCCACCACACGGTTTCGACCCCGGTCCGCAGGCAGGCGCGATGGCCGACCCCGCGCGGGAACGACTGGCCAGATTGGCCGGGCGATCCGCCTCCACCCGCGACTTCGTTCGCGGCGTGCTCGCTCCTGGCGTGCTCTTCCAGAGCGACCTAGCGTCATCCGATGATTTCGTCTGTGCGACAACTCGATTCGTCGAGACAATCGTCGCTCACGGCCCGCACGCTGCGGCCGCGGAGGCGATGAATTGATGACGTCGCCCATGCAACCATCCAGCCCTGGCCGGGCACCAACCAGCGAGGAAGTCATGACGA
This sequence comes from uncultured Actinomycetota bacterium, assembly GCA_963849055.1. Lineage (GTDB taxonomy): Bacteria > Actinomycetota > Actinomycetes > Mycobacteriales > Mycobacteriaceae > Mycobacterium. The sequence goes on along the minus strand of CAWKFI010000002.1, from coordinate 352,679 downwards.
CAACGATTGATCCGTCGGCGAACCAGTCCGGCGACGAGGTAACCCACGATCCCGCCGCCGTTCGGCGTGCGGCGTGGGCCGGGCTGATCGGCACCACGCTCGAGCAGTACGACTTCGTCATCTACGGGACCGCGTCGGCGCTGGTCTTCAACAAGCTGTTCTTCCCGAACATCTCACCGGCCGCGGGCATCGTCGCCAGCTTCAGTGCGTACGCCGTGGGGTTCCTCGCCCGCCCGCTCGGGGGCCTGTTCTTCTCCCGCTACGGCGACCGCCTCGGTCGCAAATGGGTGCTGGTGGCGACGCTGATGTTGATGGGTGGTGCGACGCTGCTCATCGGTGCGCTTCCCACCTACGGGCAGGTGGGACTGCTTGCGCCGATCCTGTTGGTGCTGTGCCGATTCCTGCAGGGCTTCGGCGCAGGCGCGGAACAGTCCGGCGGTGCCACCCTGCTGACGGAGACCGCACAGATCGGCAGGCGAGGCAGACTCGCGGCCCTGGTGATGACCGGCGCCGCGCTCGGCACCGCGCTCGGTGCCGTCGCCTGGATCCTCGCGCAGATGCTGCCCGAGGACGACCTGATGACCTGGGGCTGGCGGCTGGTGTTCGGCAGCAGCCTGTTCGTGACCATCGCCGCCTTCGTCATTCGGCGCCGGCTCACCGAGAGCCCGGTCTTCCAACAGCTCAAGCAATCCCACGTGGTACCCAAGACTCCGCTGCGCGACGTCTTCGCGAACGGCAGGCGATCGGTGCTGCTGGTCATGTTCATGACGATCGGGATCAGCTCGCAGTCCTACACCTACCAGGTGTTCATGGCGTCGTACCTCAAGAACGACGTCGGGGTGGATCCGGCGTTCATCCCCAAGGTCCTGCTGATTGGGGCGATCTGCGGCGGCATCGCGGCGTACGGCTTCGGTCGGCTGTCCGACCGGGTGGGCCGCAAGCCGGTGTACATCGGCATCGTCATCTGCCTGGTGCTGTTGCCGATTCCGACGTTCCTCGCCCTCAATACCGGCTCGCACCTGTTGATCACGTTGGTGATGATCGTCGGCTTCATCCTCGCCTGCCAAGGGGCGGTCGGCGTCACGATGAGCTACTTCCCCGAGCTGTTCGGTGCCCGCTACCGCTACGCCGGCGTGACGCTCGGCCGGGAGTTCGCCTCGGTGTTCGGTGGTGGCGTCGCCCCGTTGATCTGCGCTTCGCTGATCACCGCGTTCTCCGGATCCTGGATTCCGGTGGCGGTGTACATGATTGCCATGGCGGTGACCGTCCTCATCGCGGCGCTGGTGGCTCCCGAGACCCGCAACCGCGACCTGACCGACACCAGGGACGCGCTGACCGCACGGGCCGAGGAGGCGCGGGTATGACCGTCGCTCAGCGAGACCGGACGAACCCCCGGCCTGCCGTGACGCCTGTCGTCATCGCGGTGCTGCGCGCGGCCGACGCGCGCCGATACGCACCCGTCGTCGACGTACTGGCGGACAACGGCATTCGCGGCATCGAGCTGACGATGAGCACACCGGGAACGCTCGACGTAGTCGCCGACATCCGCGCAGGCACACCAGACGAGGTTCAGTTGGGCATCGGGACGGTCACCACCGTGGCGCAGCTGCGCGAGGCGCTCGACGCGGGGGTCGACTTCGTGGTCACCCCGACGACCGACGTCGGCGTGATCGACGCGGCCGTGACCGCCGGTGTGCCGGTCTATCCCGGCGGTCTCACCCCCACGGAACTGTGGACCGGGTGGGCTGCGGGTGCCACCGCGGTGAAGGTCTTCCCGGCTGCCCTGGTGGGACCGGATTACGTTGCGCACCTGCGCGGCCCGTTCCCCGACATCGAGGTCATCCCCTCGGGTGGCGTCGGCATGGCGGAGGCCGCCGAATGGATCCGCGCCGGCGCCCGCGCGGTGAGCGTGGGCGGGCCGCTGATCGGTGACGCGCTCAACGGGGGAGACCTCGACGCCCTCGCGCGGCGGTGCCGCGAACTCAACGACGTCGTGGCGAGCGCGGAGGCACGTCGATGACCGTGCTTACGTTCGGCGAGACGATGGCCCTGATGCGTCCGACGGGCACGGGGCCGCTGGCGCACACCACCGCCATGCAACTCGGTATCGGCGGCGCCGAGTCGAACGTGGCGGTGGCGCTGCGTCGACTCGGCGCGGAGGTGACGTGGGTCGGACGCGTCGGCGACGACAGCTTCGGCGACCTGGTGGAACGCGAACTGCGTGCCGAAGACCTGCACCCCCACGTCGTGCGCGACCACGATGCGCCCACCGGGCTCATGGTCAAGGAGCGCCGCACCGCGTCCGCCACCCGCGTCTGGTACTACCGGGATGGCAGCGCGGGTTCACGGTTCGCCGTCGGTGACATCCCAGATGCATTGTGGGACAACGTGACGTTGCTTCACGTCACGGGCATCACCCCGGCGCTGTCGGACTCGGCGGCCAAGGCGACCTTGCACTACGTTCAGCACGCCAAGGCGCTGGGAATCACCGTGTCGTTCGACGTCAACCATCGTCACTCACTGTGGTCGGCCGACGACGCGCGGTCGACGTATCGTGCGCTCGTCGAACTCGCCGACGTCGTGTTCGCGGGCGCGGACGAGGCCGCGATCGTCGTCGGCAGCGGCACTCCTGCGCAACTGGCCGCCGGATTGTGCGCGATGGGCCCGACCGAGGCCGTCGTCAAACTCGGTGCCGACGGCGCGCTCGCCGTCGTGGACGGCGTCGAATACCGCCAACCCGCCGTACCCGTGTCCGTGATCGACACCGTCGGCGCCGGTGACGGTTTCGTCGCCGGATACCTTGCCGACCGGCTCGCCGGTGGCAGCACCGAGCAGCGACTGCGAACCGGGGTGGCCGTCGGTGCACTCGCCTGCACCGTCGACGGCGACTGGGAAGGCATGCCTCGCCGCGACGAACTGGACCTGCTGACCACATCGGAACCGGTGGCGCGATGACCACTTCCGAAACACGTCCATCGACCGCGCTGGCCGTCGTCGCCCACGGCGCGGGGGATCTGCGCGTCGAGGACGTTCCCGTGTCGGAGCCCGCCCGCGACGAAGCGGTGATCCGAATCGCCTACGGCGGAATCTGCGGATCCGACCTGCACTACTGGCAGCACGGTGCGGCAGGCGAATCCATCCTGCGAGCACCGATGCGGCTGGGCCACGAGGCGTCCGGCACCGTTCTGGTTCCGGCAGCCGACGGCACCGGTCCCGATGCGGGAACGCCGGTCACGATTCACCCGGCCACGCCGCGCGGCGGCGGCGCCAAGTATCCGGCGGATCGGCCGAACCTGTCACCCGGGTGCACCTATCTGGGCAGCGCCGCGCAGGTGCCGCACAACGATGGCACGTTCGTCAGTCACCTCGCCGTCCCCACCCGCATGCTGCGAACTCTCCCCACTGGCCTCGATCTGCGCACCGCGGCGCTGGCGGAGCCGGCGAGCGTTGCCTGGCATGCCGTCGCGCGCGCGGGGGAAGTTACCGGCCGCTCAGCGCTCGTCGTCGGTGCGGGTCCCATCGGGGCGCTCATCGTGGCCGTGCTCGCGCGGGCCGGAGCGGCCGAGATCGTGGCGGTCGACGTGCACGACTACGCCCTCGACGTCGCGCGCAGCGCTGGCGCACACCGCGTCTTGCACGCCGCCGATGCCGATGCGATCGCCGCGGTCGAAGCCGACGTCGTCTTCGAATGCTCGGGCAACCACCGGGGATTGGCGTCGGCCATCCGCGGAGCGGTCAGGGGAGGGACCGTCGTCATGGTCGGACTGCTGCCCACCGGCGATCAGCCCGTGCCGATCTCACTGGCGATCACGCGTGAACTCGACCTCATCGGCAGCTTCCGCTTCAACGACGAGATCGACGACGTCATCGCGGCGTTGGGCGATGGATCGCTGAACGTTTCGGCCGTCATCACCGCCGAGTATCCGGCCGCCGACGCCCTCGAGGCGTTCGCAATCGCCGGCGACGCTGCGAGATCCAGCAAGGTGCTGCTGGCATTCTGAAGGCGTCGGCCGGCCCTCAGAGCTAAACGAGTTGACCGCTCGCCGGCTGGGTGCGAGTCTGTACGGCTGCCCTACGACTGGATGCCGACAACGCGATGACCCTCATCAACGACGACTCAACCGATCTGACCGCCGAGCCAACCGGCGGCGCTGACGCGCGGCTGCCCATCACCGACGTCAATGACTGGTTCAACGACCTAGACGGCGGTGCGCGGACCGCGCTGCGCGCACTGGGCGAGTTGCTAATCGGCGTTGCAGAACGCCCCACTGCCGAAACCGCAGAGCGGTTCACCTCCCGCTGCCTGGGTGTGACGGACTGCGGCCACCTGCTCGACGAGGAACGTCCGCTCAATCCGGTGTCCCGGTTGACCACCGCGATGGCACTGGCGGAGTGGATCGACGAACATGCGCACGTCTGCGAGATCGGCCCGGGCGAGTACACCCATCCACCGAAGTGGACCCAGACCGAGATCGGTGGCCAGCGCTACCGTCACCCGCTCTGCCTGCGGGTGCACTTTCCGGCCGGGACGCTACTGGACGGCACCGGATGCGTCATCTACATCGAGGCCCGCGAGACGATCATGCACTCGGCCGAGGTCTCGGTGTACGTGACCGCGGAGGCCCAGAATCGGGCCCGCGCGGTATTGGACCGGCTTGCCGAACGCGCCAACGATCTCAACCCGTACCGGGGCCGGGCCGTGCGTGCCACCGATACGCACGGGCTGAGCTTGACCGTCATCGACCTGCCGTCGACGGCGACGCGCGAGAACGTGATCGTCGGCGACGAGGTGTGGAACGAGATCGACCTGGGAGTAGTCGCCGTGCGCGACCGCCACGCCGTGCTCAATGCGCATGGCCTCGGCGCGCGGCGCGGAGTGCTGCTGTGCGGTCCGCCCGGTACCGGCAAGTCGGCGGTGAGCGCAGTCGTCGCCGGCGAGGTCGTCGGGGAATTCACCGTCATCTACGTCGAAGCCAAGGCCGGCGTCGAACTGCTGACCTCCGTGGTGGAGGAGGCGCAGCACCTCGGCGGTCCGGTACTACTCGTGCTCGAAGACGTCGACCTGTGGTGCCACGACAGAGCAGCCGGCGGCGGCGGGTCTGTCAGAGCTGTTGCAGGCCATGGACATTCAACCCGACGCACGGATTCTGACCTTGGCGTCCACCAACGATGTCGCGACCCTGGACAAGGCGGCCATCCGCACCGGGCGGTTCGACTCGATAGTCGAGGTCGGCTATCCGAACCGCGCTGATGCTGCCCGCATCCTTGCCGCGCTGGTTGGCGACCTGTCCGACGGCGAGACCGTGGACACGGCGGCCGTCGTGGCCGCGCTGCCCGAACGCACCAGTGGGAGCGACATCCGCGAGATCGTCCGGCGCGCCGTGCTGGCCGGCGATGGAGGGCATCTCAGCACGGCGGCGCTGTTGGCCGAGGTGGGCAGTGGACGCTACCGCGCGACGGTTCCGGATGGGATGTACCTGTAGGCGACGAATGCCAATGAGCTACGGGCTCACGGCGTTGATGCCGGCGCAAGGGATTCGGTCACGCTGTGTATGTGTGGCGCAGGCTCCCTTTCATCCACCGCCCTCAGGTCCGCGCCCGAGTGCTTGGTCGAACCGAAGGGGACGATCGTGCTGTGGCCCGCCCTTCCCAACGGCCTACCGGTTCGCACCCGTGCGATCCAGCGTGCTGCGTCGATGATTGCCGCGATGGAGAGCCACTGAATGACTCCCAGCACCACCAACGGCCAGGCGCCACCGGCGACGATTCCAAGGATGGTCGCTGTTTTCAGCCCAGTACGGCCGCGTGCAAGCGCGCTACCGAATACGACGGAACAAAACCCCACCGCGCCCACCAGGTACGCGATGACAATCGTTTCGCCTAGCGAGGACACGCTGACTCACTGGCCCGAAAACCCCGTATCCGAGTCGTGTCTAGACGCGCAACTACGGTCACTCGAAGCTCACCCCGGCGGTCATGTGCGCATGCAGCAACCACGGAAATCCTCTCCCATGCGGGATGACGCGCCTTGGCGCCTATGAGTGGGACACAAGAACCGTGGTCAGGCGAGAACAACCCCCTGCCGCGGGCACCTCAACGAGCTAACTTACCGGCGAGTCAGTTAATAATTACCTTACCGGTAATATTTCGTCAAGCATTCCATACGATTTAGTATGGGGTGCGCATCGGGGCGTGGGAGCGAGCCCGAAGCAGTGCGGAGTGCTCCGGTATCGGCGGGACGGGCTTGGCGGGCGGCGGCGACCGGTTGTCAGCCGGGCAAATCCACGTCGCCCCGCTGCACCTCCACGTGAAACTGCTTCAGTCCCCACCCGTCGGAGACGGCAAAGAACACCTTCTTGGGCCTACCGAGCATCGTGGTCGCCAGAACCGTTCCGCGGGAACCCTCCGGCACCACGGGAACGTTCATTCCTTCGATCTGTCGGCGTGCAGTGACTTCGTCGCCCTTGCGACAGCGCATAATTCGAATCCCCTCCGCAGTTTCTTCGGCGCCAGGCAGACCGCAGAATGCTCGAGTCACGAAGGCGTGCCGGGCAAATCGATTGTGGCCGTTCACTACCCACGTTGGCAATCGATTTATTTGGCGCTGGGAGTCGAATATTTGCCGAGAATCAAGATCAGCGCGTGCCGCCACGCCGACTACACCATGGTGGCACAGGCGATCTCGCTGCGCATGCAGGCAAAAGGCGGGGGCGCGGAAACGGGAGTCCGCCCTGCAAATTGACGATCGCCGAATTTGCCTGCGTCGCCAGATGATTCAGGGGCCGAGCCGGATGAGTACCTTGCTGCTGCCGCTGTCGCGGTCGGCCGCGACGGCGATGGCGTCTGCGGCCTGGTCGATCGGATAGCGGTGGGTGATCAGGGGATTGACGTCGAGACCGTTGCGCATCGCGGTGATGGCGTCGGTGATCTCGTCGACGAACCGGTAGGAGCCGATCCACGTGATCTCCCTGGTGACCAGGCTGCCGAGGTTGGCGGGCGTCGGCGTGCCCGGCAGGTTTCCGACCTGGACGACAGTGCCGCCGCGCGCGGTCGCCTGCAGGACGGCGCCAAGGGCGGCGGGGGAGCCGGACGCCTCGAAGACCACCTCGACGTCCGCCGGGAGTGTGTCACCGGCACCCAGATTGACGAGCGCGTCCGCCCCCATCGCTCGGGCGATCGAGAGCGGGGCATCGGAGACGTCGGCCGCGATGACGCTGGCCGCGCCCGCATGCTTCGCTGCCGCGACGACCAGCGAGCCGATGGGACCCGCGCCGTTCACCAGGACGTCGCGGCCGCGAAGGTCGCCTGCCCTGTTGACGGCGTGCATGGCGACCGCGAGCGGCTCAGCGAGGGCGCCCTGGTCCGTACCCACGTCGTCGGGAAGGGGGCGAATCTGGTCTGCCCGAACCACTTTCAGCTCGCTGAACCCGCCATCGGTGTGGGGATGGAACGCAGCGGAACCGCAGTAGCTGATCTGCGGGTAGAGGTTGGTGCGGCCGGCGAGGCGGTCGGGCAGAACGTCGCCGCCGACCGGTGTGGCGGGATGAACCGTCACCGGCTGCCCGACGTCCAGTCCGGTGACGCCGGCCCCGGTGCGCACGATCCGTCCCGGCCATCTCGTGTCCGAGGACGAGGGGGTCCTTGAGCACCGCGGTGCCCGACGCGCCGTGGCGCCAGTACGCGACGTCGGATCCGCAGATCCCGCCCCACTCCATCGCGATGAGCACCTCACCCGCCTGCGGAACGGGATCGGGTAGTTCGTCGACCCGAAGGTCGCCTGCGCCGTGGACGACGACTGCCTTCACAGTGCGTCCTGCAGCTGGACCAGGTCGCGGCCGCGAGTCTCCGGTGCGATCGCGGCGGACACCAGGGTGATGAGCGAGTACACGATCAGCATTGCCGCGATGGGCCACCAGCTTCCGGTCGCCGCCGTCAGGCTGGCGGCGAGAATCGGTCCGATCGCGGTGGCGAGGATGCCGCCGATCTCCTTGGCGAGCGCGAGCTGGGTGAACCGTGTGCGGGACCCGAAGAGTTCCGCCATCGTGACGCTCTCCAGCGAGAACAGGCCCAGCACACCGATGTTCAGGCCGATCACCATGGCCAGCAGCAGTGCGACGTTGCTGCCGCTGGTGATCATGAGCAGCATCGGGAACGCGAACAGGATCGTCAGGGAGCTCAGCGCGATGTAGACGGGGCGCCGTCCGAACCGGTCGCCGAGCCATCCCACGATCGGGATCGTGGCGAATCCGAGCAACGAGCCGTACATGATCGCGCTGGTCGCCACCGACTTGTTCATCAGCAGAGTCGACGCGATGTAGCCCACCATGAAGGTCTGCACCAGACCGGAGTTGCCTGCCTGCCCGAACCGCAGGCCAAGCGCGACGAGGAATGCCTTGCCCTTGCGCTGGTGAAGCCCGGCCTCGAGAACACTCGCTTGCTTCTTCGCCGGCAGCGGCCTCGAGTTCGTCGCGGGAGAGCGCGACGCCGTCGACGACGTCCGGGCGCTCTTCGAAGACGGGGCTTTCCTTGAGGTTTCGTCGCACCCAGACCGCGAAGATCATCAGGACGAAGCTCAGCAGGAAGGGTACGCGCCAGCCCCAGCTGAGCAGTTGTTCGTCGCTCAGCACCGCGAGCAGCAGAGCCCACAGTCCGGAGGCGACCAGTGTTCCGGAGTTGGTGCCGAGGCACACCAGCGACGCGATGACACCGCGGCGTTTCGCTGGTGCGTACTCGGCGAGCATCGTTGTCGCGCCGGCGATCTCCGCGCCCGCGCCGAACCCTTGGATGAGCCGCAGCACGACGAGCAGAATCGGCGCCAGGATGCCGATGGCCGCGTAGGTCGGCAGCACGCCGATCAAGGTCGTCGAAGCGCCCATCAACGCGATGGTGATGAAGAGGACCTTCCTTCGGCCGATCCGGTCACCCATGCGTCCGAAGAAGATCGCGCCCGCCAGCCGCGCGACGTACCCGACGCCGTAGGTCGCCATCGCGGCGATCAGGCCGATCGCCGGGCTGACGTCGGGGAAGAAGATCTTGTTGAAGACGATGGCAGCGGCCAGTGAGTACAGCTGGAAGTCCATGAACTCCATCGCCGTGCCCAGCCATCCGGACACTGCGGCCTTGGTCAGATCGCGTGTCGACCGTTCGGCGACACCCCCCGATGGCGCTTCCACGTAGTTGGTCATCGCTGTGTTCCTCGCTCGTAGGGGTGGCCGCACGTGAGCCCGATCACTTACATACAAGCCCTGACAGCCAAGCCTTGTCAACATCCGATTTCGACAAAGTTCGTCCATGCCTCGTCAGGCGGGTGGTGTGCGTGGGGCCGCGGCTCGCGAGAGCTACTGCGAGACGGCTATCGGAGAGACGGCTATTGCCAGACGGCGACGACGCGGCGCGTCGGCCGGGTCGTGGTGCCGTCGGAGAAGAGCTCGGGCGATCGCGTGCGAATCTTCTCGATGTCGGTGAAGACCTTGCGCAGATGGCTGCGCAGAGCCGCCGTGGCCTGCTCGCTGTCACGCGACTCCAAGGCGTCGACGACGGCGGCATGTTCGCAGGTCAAGGACTGAATCGAGCTCTCGCTCATCATGCCCAGCCGGCGCGCTCGATCGAGGTGCGCCTTGGCTCCGACGACGGTGCGCCACGCGTTCCCGTGACCGCCCGCGGCGAGCAGCGAGCGGTGGAACTGTTCGTCGAGCTCGAAGAAGGTGTCGACGTCGGTCGTGGCGTTCTGGGCCGCGATCAGCTCGCGCAGTTCGGCGATCGCGACGTCGTCGACGAGCTTCACGGCATCCGGCATCGAGGCCAGCTCGATGGCCTCGCGCACGAACTGCGCGTCGGCCACCTTCACGGGGTCGATGCGGGCGACGAACGATCCCAGCTTGGGAAAGATGTGGACCAGGCCTTCGTCGGCAAGCAGGATCAGGCTCTCGCGCACCGGCGTGCGGCTGACCGATAGCTGGGCGGCGAGTTCGTTCTCCGACAGCGATGCGCCGGGCGCCAACTCCAACGTCACGATGCGCCGCCGGAGCTCGGCGTACACCCGCTCCCGGTTGGAGCCCTGCTTGGACGGAGCCGTCGTCATTTCGACAGTCTATTCCATACCGCACCTGTTGACAGAGCCTGCGAACTAGAGCTTGTATGTAAGAACTAGGACGTGGCACTCGCACTCCTCGAAGGAGACCAGCAATGAAGATCGTCGGCGCGGATGTGCTGATCACCGCACCCGGACGTAATTACGTCACGTTGAAGATCACCACCGACGAAGGCCTGGTCGGGTGGGGCGACGCCACCCTCAACGGCCGCGAACTCGCCGTCGCGTCCTACCTGCGCGACCACCTCTGCCCGCAGTTGATCGGCCGCGACGCGCACCAGATCGAGGACACCTGGCAGTACCTCTACAAGGGCGCCTACTGGCGCCGCGGCCCCGTCACCATGACCGCGATCGCCGCAGTGGACGTCGCGCTGTGGGACATCAAGGGCAAGGTCGCCGGCCTGCCCGTGTACCAACTGCTCGGCGGCGCCGCCCGCGACGGCGTCATGGTCTACGGCCACGCCAGCGGCGGCAGCCTCGACGAGATGCTCGACGACTTCGCCGGCTATCTCGATCGCGGGTATCGCGCCGTCCGCGCCCAGTGCGCCATCCCCGGCATGGACACCGTCTACGGCGTCCATCCCGGAGACGCGCAACTCTACGAACCCGCGTCGGGGCACCTGCCCGCCGAGGAGAGTTGGGAGACGGGCCCCTACCTCCGATTCGCGCCCCACATGCTGGGAGCGGTGCGGGAACGCTTCGGCTTCGACGTGCACCTGCTGCACGACGTGCACCACCGGCTCAGCCCCATCGAGGCGGGCCGGCTCGGCAAGGACCTCGAAGAGCACCGCCTGTTCTGGATGGAGGACGCCACACCCGCCGAGGACCAGGAGGCGTTCCGCCTGATCCGGCAGCACACCACCACGCCGCTCGCGGTCGGAGAGGTGTTCAACACCATCTGGGACTGCCAGCACCTGATCACCGAGCGCCTCATCGACTACATCCGCACCTCGGTGTCGCACGCCGGCGGCATCTCGCACCTGCGGAAGATCTTCTCGCTCGCCGAACTCTATGGCGTGCGCAGTGGTTCGCACGGTGCAGGCGATCTGTCCCCGGTGTCCTTCGCCGCAGCGTTGCACGTCGACATGGCGATCCCGAACTTCGGCGTCCAGGAGTTCATGGGTCACCGCGATCCCGCCGGCGAGGTGTTCCGCACCGATTGGACCTTCCACAACGGCCTGATGCATCCCGGCGACGCCCCGGGGCTGGGTGTCGAGATCGACGAAGACGCGGCCGCGCGGTTCCCGTACGACCCGAAAAGCCTTCCGGTCAACCGCCGGACCGATGGATCGGTACACGACTGGTGAACGTGCCCCGCGCGAGTGTCGACGTCGTGCTGCTCGGCGAGCCGCTGATCGAGATCAGCACGCACGGGCCGATCGCGCCCGGCGTGGAGTGCTCGTTCGCGGTGTCCGGCGACGTGGTCAACACCGCCGCTGCGGCCGTCGCGGCGGGCGCCCGCGTCGCGGTCGTCGCCCGGGTATCGAACGACGAACTCGGCACCGCCGTGTACACCCGGCTCGCCGAGATCGGGGTGGACACCCGCTTCATCCGCCGCGACGACGGCTTCCAGGGCATCTACGTCCAGCACGCCGACCCCCTCGGCGATCGTCAATTCTGCTACGCCAGAACGGGATCCGCAGGATCCGGCTCAGTCCGGAGGATCTGCCCGAGGGGCTGCTCGAGGACGCCGGCGGCGTTCTGGTCAGCGGCATCACCGCGGCACTGTCGGCGACGGCACGGGCCACGGTGCTCGACGCCGCACGGCGTGCCCGCCGCTTCGTCTACGACCCCAACTTCCGGCCCCGCCTCACCAGTGCTGAGGAAGCGGCCGCCCTGCTGGCCGAGATCGCGCCGTACTGCGCCGTCGTCACCCCGTCGGCACCCCACGAATGTGCCACGCTGCTCGGCGTTTCCGATCCCGCGGACGCCGCCGCGAAACTACGAGCCGGTGGCGCCGCGGCCGTCGCAGTGACCTGCGGCGCCACCGGTGTCCACGTCGACGACGGCACGCGTGCACTGGCAACCCGCCTATCCGGCGCCGAAGGTGGTCGACCAGACCGGGGCCGGTGACGTGTTCGCCGGCACCGTGACCGCCCGGCTCGCCCTCGGCGACGACCTTCGGACCGCCGTCCGGTTGGGCGCTGCCGCAGCATCATTGGCGGTCGGCGGAACCGGTGGCAGCGGAGGCATCGCGCCACTCGAGACGGTGCGAGCCCACGCCGGGGTGCCGGCATGACCAGGCTGAGCTACCAGAACTACGGCACGTCGAACGCACCCGATCCCGATCCGCGGTCACTGACCGTCGGACAAGTCCATCTCGGCCTTGGGGCGTTCCACCGCGCACACCAGGCCGTCTACACCGAAGACGCCATGCGCCACACCGGCGACACCCGTTGGGGGATAGCGGCTTTCACCCAGCGCAGCGGCGCCGCCGCAGAGCGGCTGAGCCCACAGGACGGCCTGTACACGGTGGTGGAGCGCGGCCACGGAGCGGCGTCGCCCCGCGTGATCGGCGCACTGCGCGAGGCGCTCGACGCCGCCGCCGACCCTGCCGCCGTGATCGACCGGATCTGCGATCCCGACGTTCACGTCGTGACCCTGACCGTCACCGAGAAGGGCTACCGGCGCGACGCCGTCACCGGGCGCCTTCGCCTCGACGATCCCGAGGTGCGCGCCGACCTCTCCGCCCAGAGCCCCCGGACGGTGCCCGCGGTGCTGGCGCGCGCCATCGCCCGCCGCGCGGCCACCGGCGCGGGGCCGCTGACCGTCATCTCGTGCGACAACCTGCCCGACAACGGACGTCTGCTCGAGGCGCTGGTCCGCGACTTCGCCGAGGCGGCGGGCCTCGACGGCGATGCGTTCGACGGGACGGCCGCGTCGTTCCCGTCGACGGTGGTCGACCGAATCGTCCCTGCCACCACCGACGCCGACATCGCCGAGCTCGAACGTCGCGCCGGCGTCCGCGATGACAGCCCGGTCATCTGTGAACCGTTCCGGCAGTGGGTCATCGAGGACCGGTTCGCCGGCCCGGCACCGGCATGGTCTGCGGTGGGCGCTCGACTGGTCGATGACGTCATGCCGTGGGAACACCTGAAGCTGCGCATGCTCAACGCCGCACACTCGATGCTGGCCTACCTCGGGTTGCGGCTGGGGCATCGGTCCATCGCCGACGCCGTCGCCGACCCGATGCTCGCCGACGTGTGCCGGCGACTGTTCGCCGAGGACGTCGCGCCATCGCTGGTTGCGCCGCCCGGAGTCGACGTCGCCGAATACGGCGAGTCCGTGCTGGCGCGCTTCCACAACACCGCGTTGCCGCACACCACGATTCAAGTCGCGTCGGACGGTTCCCAGAAGATCGGGCCGCGGCTGCTGAGCACCGCCTCCGCCCGCGCGGCGCAGGGCGCGACGGCATCGTGGGCGGCGCTCGGCATCGCCGGATGGGCGCTGCACGTCATCGATCCGGTCGATGCGGCCGGCCAGCCCATCGCGTTGGCGGACCCACGCGCCGATGAGCTCCGCGACGCGGTGGCCGGGACGACGGTGCCCGTCGGCGGTGCGTCGACTGGTCACCGATCCCACCATCGTGGGCGACGAGATGGCCGGCGATCGCGCGTTCACCGACCGGGTCGTCGACTTCGCCGACAACCTGCACCGGCACGGATCCGCCGCCCTACACGCCGAGGTACACCCATGACCGACCACCCGAAGACCGCCATCGACCTGATGACACCGCGGGCCGGTCATCCCGGTCGTCGTGCTCGACCGCGCCGCCGACGCGGTGCCGCTGGCCCGTGCGCTGCTCGCCGGCGGCATCGACACCATGGAGATCACCCTGCGCACCCCCGAGGCGCTCGAGGCCATCGCGCTGGTGGCCCAGCAGGTTCCCGACATGGCGGTCGGCGCGGGCACGATCATCCGACCCGAGCAGGCACAGCACGCCGTCCGCGCCGGCGCCACCTTCCTGGTGTCACCCGGCGCCAGCCCCGCGTCTGCTGGCGGCGATGCTCGAGCAGCCGGTGCCGATCCTGCCCGGTGCGGTCACCGCCAGCGAAGCCCTGGCATTGCTCGAACACGGCATCACCGAGATGAAGTTCTTCCCCGCCGCCTCGTCGGGCGGCGTGCCGGCGCTACGCGCCCTGGCGGGTCCGATGCCGGAGGTCACGTTCTGCCCGACGGGCGGGATCGACCTGGCCGACAGCGCGCACTACCTGGCGTTGCCCAATGTGGCCTGTGTTGGCGGATCCTGGCTCACGCCAAGTGATCTCGTCGCCGCACACGACTGGGAGGCGATCACCGCGCGCGCCGCCGAGGCCATCGGGCGTTCGCTGCCGCACGCACAGAACTTGCCTTTCAACTAACGGATTCTGACAGAATGAATAGGTGGCAGAGATTGCCGTCCCCAACGGGGCAGCGCTAAACGAAGTGATCACCCGGTGGCGCAACACCGACGCGCTCGACGAGGCGTTCGCAGAATACGTCGCTGCGGCCCGCAATGCGGCGTCGGCCGAACAAGACAGCGACCGGTGGACGGTCTGATCTTCGACACACGCGTCCGCGTAGCCGAAGTACGGGGACACGCACTCGTCCCCACAGCGTCACCGCCCGCCTGGCGTGACGGTAGGAAACGTGGGAGATTCACAACGGAATCAAACGAGCCTGACAAATGGGTGCGGGGCGAGCGGCTACCCGATCAGCCATCTGCAGACCACCGGGTTTCTGCATGTATGCGGCGTTGATGTCAGGCAGGGCTCCCGGCACGGCAGGCTGTTCTCTTGGACGCAGCCCGGCGGCATCGGGGGCACGGCTAACCGCGTCGACCCCGGATTTGCGACGTCACTGCGCAGCGGGATAAGTGCAATGTGCAGGCCCTTTGCTTCTCACCTTGTGTCTGTGCCGCGCGCCGAAGCTCCACTGCAATTGAGGTAGCGCCCGAAATCGTGGCGAACCAGACGAGAGCAGAGGGTCTTCTAGTGACATTGGGATTCAAGATCGACGGCCGTCCGGGCGAGGACATCGCCGGGCTGGCGAAGAAGGTCGAGCGCGCGGGATTCTCCGAACTGTGGGTATGTGAGGACCTCGGTCTCGCCGGCGGGATAAGTCAGGTAGTGGCCGCCTTGGCGAGCACCGATCGACTCCGGGTCGGGCTCGGCATCGCGCCCGCGGCGGCACGAAACGTCGCCTATCTCGCGATGGAGTTCGCCACCGTCATGCGCATGTTCCCCTCCCGCTTTCGGCCGGGCATCGGCCACGGCGTGCCGTCCTGGCTGGACGAAGTGGGCGCTCGCCCCGACAGCCTGATGGCCTGCCTGGAAGAGGTCGCCGCCGTCCTTCCCCGGCTGATCGGTGGGGAATCGGTGACGTTCTCCGGTGACCACGTGCACCTCGATGCCGTCCAACTGACGCAGCCGCCCTCGGAGACGCCCGTCGTCAGCCTCGGGGTGCGCGGACCCAAGGGCATCGCGCTGGCCCCCAAGGTCGGCGCAGGCCTGATCCTCGCCGAAGGGTCCGTGCCGGAGTACGTCGCCGCGGTCCGCAAAACGGTGGGGCGTGGACCCCGCATCACGGTCTTCGTCTGGGCGAACATGACCGACGGCGCTCATCGGGGACTCGACGCCCAGTTCCACGACATGGTACGGGCGAAACTCGTGAAACCCGCTCTGGCCCAACAATTGCACGGCGCCGACGGGGCCGAGGTCGCGGTCACGGACGTCGCCATCACCGGCTCGGAGGACGACTGCCGCCGAGCGGTGGAGCGACTGTTCGACTGCGGCGCCGACGCCGTGATCCTGCAGCCGCTCGCCAGCACCGAAGAGACCCAGATCGAACGCTTCGCCGCGCTCGCGAACGAGTTCAGCTCCGCAGCCGTCGGCAGGCTCGGGTAGGGAGGCGCATCATGCGGATATCGGATACCAGACTCCACGACCGATCGGGGTTGAGCTTCACCGCGCTGGGCTTCGGCGGCGCGCCGATCGGCAACTTCAACGGCGTCTTCACCGACGCTGAGGCGCACCAGATGGTCTCGCAGTCATGGCAACAGGGCGTGCGGTTCTTCGACACCGCACCCGGTTATGGCAACGGCCTCA
The DNA here is from genome assembly GCA_963849055.1 of uncultured Actinomycetota bacterium. Classification (GTDB taxonomy): domain Bacteria; phylum Actinomycetota; class Actinomycetes; order Mycobacteriales; family Mycobacteriaceae; genus Mycobacterium. The sequence continues at coordinate 336,503 of CAWKFI010000002.1, read as the reverse complement.
GCGAGTATCGGCTCGGTCAGGCCATCCGGAAGTACGACCGCGCCGACATGGTGCTCTCGACGAAGGTCGGCCGCGTCCTGACGCCCACGAAGGGCGCCCCGACGGTCAACGGCCAGTATCAGGACATTCCGCCGTTCGTCGCGGACTTCGACTACACCTACGACGGCGTGATGCGCGCCGTCGAGCAGAGCATGCAGCGGATGCTCACCGACCGCTTCGACGTGCTGTTCATCCACGACTGCGATCGCTACACCCACGGTCGCGGCGCAACCCGAGTACTTCCGGCGGGCCCTCGTCAGCGCCTTCCCTGCGCTGGAGTCACTGCGCGACCAAGGCGTGGTGAAGGCGATCGGCTTCGGCGTCAACGAAACCGACGTGATGACCGACGCGATCAAGGCCACGGACGCCGACCTGTGCCTGCTGGCGGGCCGCTACACACTGCTCGAGCAGGAACCGTTGGACACGCTGCTGCCGATGTGCGAGGAACGGGGCGTCGGCATCGTCCTTGGCGGCGTGTACAACAGCGGCGTCCTTGCCACGGGCCCAGTGACCGGAGCGCGGTTCAACTACGCACCGGCACCACAGGACGTCCTGGACAAGGTGGCCGCCATCGAACAGGTTTGCCGGCGCCACGACGTCGAACTCGCGACGGCCGCACTGCAATTCGCCTACGCCCACCCCGCGGTAACCAGCGTCTGCATCGGCGCCCGCAACGCCCACCAGCAAGCGCGCAATGCCGAGCTATTCGAAACGCCTGTGCCGGACGATCTCTGGGACGAGCTGCGCAACGCGGAGCTGATCCGGCAGGATGCGCCAACACCCGCCTCCTGATACGAATCCGCCGCCGCCCGTTGCATCGGGCGGCGGCGGATCGAATCGCTTCCTTACTGGTGCTGCTCGCTGGCGCGCATCTCGCGGTATTCGTCGGCGCGCTCGTCGGTGATGTGAGGCAACGGCGGGAAGTCCAGCCAGCCGGGCACGAACGGGCTGGCCAGATCCCGGTCGGTGGGGATCTCCACCAGAACGGGAGCCTTCGCGTCGAAGGCCCGCTTGAACGTGGGCTCCAGATCGGCGACCGAATCGACGCGGAACGACTCCAACCCGAACGACTTGCCCAAGTCCTTGAAACTCGGGCTGTACGGCGTGCCGTCGGGACGGTTGAACTCCGTGCCGATGATCCGGTCGGTGGCATTGCGCTGGCCGCCGCGGATCGAGATGTAACCGGAGTTGTCCTGCACGACGAACACGACGGCGATGTCGTGCTGAATCGCCACGCCGATCTCCTGAGCGGTCATCAGGAAGTCCCCGTCGCCGGTGATGCACGCGACCTGACGCTCCGGTGCGGCCAGCTTCGCGCCGAGCGCGGCGGGCACGGGCCACCCCATGGCGGAGAACCCACCCGTCGTCAAGTGCGTGCGAGGCTCGTACACCGGGAACGTCTGCTTCACGGCGCCCTGCGTGTTGCCCGAACCGGCCAACACGATGCCGCCGCGGTCCATCACCTGACGCAACGCCGCCAACGGACGCTGCAACGTGAACGGGAACCGGTCGTTGTCGCGGCGCGACGACAATTCGTTCTCCCACTCCGCCTTTCGCTCGGCGACCTCGGCGAGGTATTCCGTGCGGTCCGGCTGCGCGGGCAGCGAGTCGACGATCGCCGCCACCGCGGGCTTCGCGTCGGCGAGGATGCCGACCTCGGCGGGGTAGATCTTGCCGATCTCGTGCGGGTCGATGTCGATGTGGATCAGCTTGGCCGGGGGGAACGAGAACGACTTGCCCCGTGCGTAACTCGATGACGACCAGTCGGTGAACCGGCAGCCGACGGAGACGACGACGTCGGCGTTGGCGGCGAGGTAGTTGCCGTGGATGGTGCCGGTCTGGCCGACGCTGCCGACGAACAGGTCGTGGTCTTCTGGGAAGGCGCTCTTGCCGTTCCACGTCGTCACCACCGGGATCGACAGGCCCTCGGCCAGGGCGCGCACCTCGTCGGTGGCGTTCGCGCTGATGGCGCCGCCGCCGACGACGATCACGGGACGCTTGGCCGTCGCCAACACCTCGACCGCGCGGGAGATGGCCTCGGGGTCGGGGTACTGCAATCCGACGGGCAGCCGGCGGGCCAGGTCATGGAAGTTGACCTCGGCCGTCTCGGCGTGCAGGTCCCACGGCACCTCGATGTGCGCAGGTCCCCGGCGTCCGGTGAGCATCGTGCTGAACGCCCGATGCATCACGAACGGCAGATCCTCGATGCTGTTGGCGATCCAGCTGCGCTTCGACACCGCCTCGGCGACTTGGGGAAATCCGTTGTCCTTCTGCCGTTCCAGCTCCTGGAGGACGCCCCGGCCGCGCATGTGGCGGGGCGGTCCGCCGGTGATCACCAGCACGCTGGTCGAGTCGCTGTACGCGGTGGCCATGCCCCAGCACGGTGTTGGCGGCGCCTGCGCCGATCGACGTGACCGCACACATCGGCTTGCCCGAGACCCGGTAGTAGCCGTCGGCGAGGTGCACCGCGCTCTGCTCGTGATAGGTCTGAATGAACGGGATCTTGGATTCGTCCTCGTTGAACGCATCCATCAGGCCCCAGATGCCGTGGCCGGGAATGCCGGCCACATACGGCACCCCGTACTCCTTCAGGATGCGGGCGATGACCTGCCCGCCGTTGAGCTTTGGCATCGGATGTCCTCTCTGTCATGACGTTTGGCCGGCGCGCCGGCAATGGAGTTGCGACGACCGTCACGTCCAGTGTGACGGTCCGGGGTCACTCGGCGTTAGACTCACGATGTGCAGTCGATTCCACATCGCATGCACAGGGTGAACGGAGACGCGTCTGTGGCGATGACTGTTGAGGCAGCGCTTCGGCTCGAGGTGTTCAGTCGCATCCCATGGAAGGTGTACGCCGGCGAGGAGAGCCTGAGCCGAGCCATCCGGTGGGTGCACCCCACGGAGATCCCCGACATCGCCCAGTTTCTCAGGGGCGGCGAGATGCTGCTGACCGCCGGGCTGGGCATCGGCTCGACCCCCGAACGTCAACGCCAGTACATCGCGGAGATCGCCGACGCGGAGGCCGCCGTGCTGATCATCGAGCTCAGCGGACGGGCCTTCGACGCCATGCCGCAGGCACTCGTCGAGGCCGCGCAGGAGCGTGGCTTCCCGGTCGTGGGACTCGATGGGGAACTTGCCCTTCGTCGAGGTGTCGGCACAGGTGCACGAGTCGATCGTCGATCAGCGCGTCCTCGACCTCAGCGCCTACGAGCGGCTCAACGCGACCTTCATGCAGCTGCTGCTCGCCGGCCGCGATCACGTGTTGTTCACCGACGCGCTCGCCGCCGAGGTGGGCTTTCCGGTCGTCCTCGAGGACGCGACCCGCCAGGTCGTGGCCTATTCCGGCGGCTCGCCCGCCGGCGACGAGGTGCTCACCCAGTGGGAGCATCACTCCCGCATCGACCACGACGCCGCGAGCACCGAGGGCGCCAACGGACACGAAGCGCACAACTGCACCAGGCGGGCCGTCGTGCTTCGGGGTGAGCGCTGGGGCTGGCTGCACGTGCTGCACGGCGGCGGCGCGATGGTCGGCACGGCCGGATACGCCCTCGACCGGGCAACGGACGGCATCGCCATCGCGCTGTTGGGCGCGCGCGAGAGCGGCGCCAAGTCGGCGCAACGCCAGAACGCCCTGGTGAGCCGGCTGCTGCTGGGCGACATCTCCGGCGACGCCTTCGTCGCCCGCGCGCTGCGCATCGGCCGTGACCTTCGGGACCGCGCCTTGGTCGCCGTCTTCGTGGTGAAGGAGGAACCGACCGGTCCCACCAGCGACGAAGCGATGGAGGAGCTGTGCCGCGCACTGCACGTCCCAGCCGTGGTGGCGGATCTCGGCGACCACACCCTGGCGATCATGGGCCTGTCGCGGACCAGCTCCGAGAAGCGGGTCGTCGAGCGGCTCGCCACTCTTGACGTGCGCGCCGGGATCAGCCGCCCCGTCGGCGCCGACCAACTCGTCACCGCCATCGAGCAGGCGCGCAATGCGGCGTCGGTCGCCGCCGCCCGGCCGGACAAGGGCGTGCACCGGTTCGACGATCTCGGGGTGTTGCGCTTGCTGGCCTCGTTGGCCGGAGGACCCGAACTGGCCCGCTACATCGAAGACGAGTTGGGCCCGATCCTGAAGCACGACGCGAAGGCGACCAATCCGCTGCTGCCCACGCTGCGGACCTATCTCGCCTGCGATGGGAACAAGAGTCAGACCGCTCAAGAGTTGTTCGTCCAGCGCCGCACGCTGTACTACCGCCTCGAACGCATCACCGCCCTCCTCGGGCGCTCGCTCGACGAACCGGACACCCGCCAGGCGTTGATCTTCGCCGTGCGCGGGCACGACCTCCTGCAGCGCAAGAACGGCTGAGCTCCTTCGGTTCCGGCGCCTGCACAGTGTGTGCAGCCGCCCGGGAAGGGCTGCACACACTGCGCCTCGCCCGGGGGACTCGACGCCTCTAGGTTGAAACTCGAATCACTTTGTCACGGTCTGATCCGTGAGCCCTCAGCCCAGGGAGCCATATGTCCACCGCAGTTGCGGCGTTGCGTTCGCAGATCGTCACCGATCCACCCGACATCCTCGAGACCGACGTCGCCGTCATCGGCTCCGGCATGGGCGGTGGCACTCTCGCATATGCCCTGCGGGACAGCGGCGCCGACGTCCTGATCATCGAGCAGGGAGACTTCCTGCCGACGGAGCGGGAGAACTGGTCCTTCGACGCCGTCCACACTCGCGGCCGCTACAAGAACTCCGCGGCGTGGCGCGACGCCACGACCGGCAAGGACTTCGTGCCGGGGAACTATCACTACGTCGGCGGCAGCACGAAGCTCTACGGCGCGACGCTGCCGCGCTTTCGCGAGTGCGACTTCGGCCCCATCGAGCACGTCGACGGCACGTCGCCGGCCTGGCCGATCGACTACGCCGCGCTGGAGCCGTTCTACGGCCAGGCGGAACAGATGTTCTGGGTGCACAGCAACAAGGGGGAGGACCCGACCGATCCCTGGCGCACCGCCGACTATCCCTTTCCCGGCGTCCCGCACGAGGGCGCGATGGCACGACTGGTCGACAGCGCGAAGAAGCAAGGGCTCCATCCGTTTTCGGCGCCGCAGGCCCTCGACCGGCACCCCGGCGGTGCCTGCGTGCTGTGCTACACCTGCGACTCGTTCGCCTGCATGGTCGACGCCAAGGGCGACGCGGACGTCGCCGCCGTCCGTCCGGCCTTGAGCGCACGCTCGCAAGAACGTCCGCCTGATGACCAACGCCGAGGTTCTCCGGCTGGACACCGATGCCACCGGACGGCAGGTGACGGCCGCCCGGATTCGGCACCACGGCCGTGAAATGCAGGTCCGCGCCAAGCGTTTCGTGGTGGCATGCGGGGCGGTCAACACCGCGGCGCTGCTGCTGCGGTCGGCCTCGCAGGCCCATCCCCGCGGCCTGGCGAACTCCTCCGATCAAGTCGGCCGCAACTACATGGCACACGTCACCACGTTCCTGCTGGCGATCGACCCGCGGCGCAAGAACGAGGCGGTCTATCAGAAGACGGTCGGCATCAACGACTGGTACACCGCCGGGCCGACGAACGAGTTCCCGCTGGGGAACGTGCAGGGCTCGGCAAGCTGCGCGGGCCGCAAGCCAAGATGGGCAAGCCGTGGGTGCCGATGCCGATCCTCGACACGGTCACCGAGTACACCCTCGACCTGTTCCTGCAGACCGAGGACCTCCCGCTGCCGGACAACCGCGTCTTCCTCAGCTCGTCGGACCAGGTCTGTCTGACGCGGCGCGAGACCAACCTCGCCGCACACCGCGAGCTGATCAAGCGGATGAAGAAGGTGGTACGCAAGGCAGGCTTCCCGATCGCGCTCACCCGTAGCCTCGGGGTCGAGGCGACGTCGCATCAGTGCGGCACGGCCCGCATGGGCGACGACCCGGCCAGCAGCGTCGTCGACGCCGACCTGCGGACGCACGACGTCGAAAACCTCTGGATCGCCGACAGTTCGACGTTCCCCTCATCGGCCGCCGTCAATCCCGCGATCACCGTTGCGGCGCTCGCCCTGCGGCTGGGCCAGTCCGGCGTGCTCTCGTGACGTCGACGCTTGGCGTGGATCCCGTCCTGGCCCCGCTCTTCGAGCCGATCACACTGGGCAGGACCGAGATTCGCAACCGAGTGGTCATGACCGGGCACGGGACCGGCATGGCGAAGGACTACCTGCCCACCGATCAGCACGTCGCCTACTACCGTGAGCGGGCGATGGGCGGCGTCGGCCTGATCGGGATGGCCTTCCCGCAGATCCATCCGACCTCGCAGGACGTCCCGGGCGAGCCGCGTGCGTGGCTGCCCGAGATCGTGCCGGGTCTGCGCAAGATCAGCGACGCCGTCCACGAGTTCGGCGCCCGCATCGTCATGCAGCTGGGACACGGTGGCCGACAGGGGCATTCGACGTTCACCGAGCGAGCGCTGTGGGGACCGTCGAATACGCCGTGCCCGTTCAACCTCGAGATGCCCAAGGAGATGGAACCCGAGGACATCGACGAGATCGTCGAGGCGCACGCCGTCGGTGCGCGCCACGCCAAGCAGGGCGGGATGGACGGCGTCGAGATCCACTCCGGCTACGGCGGGTACCTGCTGGCATCGTTCCTGTCCAACTTCTCCAACCACCGCACCGACGAGTACGGCGGCAGCCTGGAGAACCGGATGCGCATCGTCCTGCGCGTCATCGACGCCGTACGAGAAGAAACCGGACCGGACTTCCTGATCGGCATGAACCTGCAGGGCCACGACTTCAGCCCGCGCGGACTGGAGGTCACCGACGCTCAGCAGATCGCCCGGGCGTGCGCGGCCACCGGCAAGATCGACTACATCTGCGTGAAGGCCGCCACCTACAACGAAGCGCACCAGAACGTGCCGGACATGCAGCACCCCAAGCGCATCTGGGAAGGCCTTGCCGCAGCGGTCAAGTCGGTCGTCGACGTCCCCGTCATCGCAGTCGGGCGCATCAACGAGCCGCTCGACGCCGCCGACATCCTGCGCCTCGGGCACGCCGACATGGTGGCGATGACCCGCCAGCAGATCGCCGACCCGGAGACCGTCAACAAGATGAAGGACGGCCGAATCGACGAGATTCGACGCTGCATCGGATGCAATCAGGGCTGTATCGACCGGCTCTTCGACGTCACCCACTCGTCGTGCGTGCACAATCCCGCCGCAGGCTACGAGCAGGAGCTGGGCATCGGAACGTTGGTGCAGGCGACGTTCCGCCGCCGTGTCGTGGTCGTCGGGCGCAGGGCCCGCGGGCATGAAGGCCGCGGAAACCGCTGCGCGCCAGGGCCACGAGGTCATCCTCATCGAGCGGCGTGCGCGCACCGGCGGCCAATTGCGGATCGCTTCGAAGATCGAGGGCCGAGGTGAGATCGCCGGTGTCGTCGATCATCTCGACGTGATGATCGCCAAGTACGGGGTGGACCTGCGGCTGGGATGGGCGCCGACGGCCGAGGAGATCCTCGCGCTCGGCCCCGACCACGTGATCGTGGCGACCGGCTCGGCGCCCGGCGACGACATCGTCGGCAACCTCGCCCAGGGCATCACGTTCACGCCCGGCCTGGACCAGGAACACGTTCTCTCGGTATGGGACGTCCTCGAACACGACCGGCCCGTCGGCCAGCACGTGGTGATCGTCGACGACGGCGAAGGCGGGTGGAAGGGCATCGGCCTCGCGCTGCAACTGCAAGCCCGACGACACCAGGTCGACATCCTGACGCCGTTGCCCTACGTCGGCGCCAAACTGGGACCGTTCAGCGCGAACCTCGCCGTTCCGCGAATCCACCAGTCCGGCATGACCACTCATCCGTTCTCGACGATGACGGCGGTGAACGGCAGCACCGTGCACCTCACCGAGAAGGGCCGACCCGGCACCATCGCCGACGTCGACACCGTCATCCTGGCCGGGTGGCACCGCCCGGTCGCCGACCTGTACTTCGCGCTGAAGAACAGCGGAGTCCCGGTGGAGCGCATCGGCGATGCGATCGCCAGCCGGACGATGATGGAAGCCGTGCACGAGGGCGAGCGTGCCGCCCGCCGGATTCCGGCCACCGCCCGTACCGCCGCGCGGGTCTGAAGTGTGCACCGGATCGCCGATCCGCTGCACATGATGCGTCTGTCGGCGGATGTGGGCGTCGCCGAGACTCGAAGTACGTCGGCAGCGCTTAGACGCCAGCGACGTTCGAAGTCCAGTAGCGCAAGGAGATACACAGTGCCGGAGACACTCAAGGCGCCGACCGCCGACGTGCACACGCCGAGCAAGAGCAATCCGCGGGTCGTGGAGACCGTGACGACGGTGCTCGACGACATCCGCACCAACGGCGACGAGGCGGTACGCAAGTACTCCCAGGCGTTCGACGGCTGGAGCCCGGAGACGTTCCGCCTCGACGAGGCGGCAGTGGCGGCCATCGTGTCGAGCCTGCCGACCACCGTCATCGACGACCTCCAGTTCGTGCAGCGCCAGGTGCGCAATTTCGCTCGAGCTCAGCGTGATTCGATGCTCGACGTCGAAATCGAAACGCTTCCTGGCGTCAGGCTCGGGCACAAGCACGTGCCGGTGTCGGCCTCCGGCGCTTACGTGCCGGGTGGGCGATACCCGCTGACCGCGTCCGCGCACATGACGGTCGTCACCGCCAAGGTGGCCGGTGTCGAGCGCGTGGCGGCCACCACGCCGCCCAACAACGGCAGCGCACCGCCGATCAGCGTGGCCGCCATGCACCTGGCCGGTGCCGACGAGATCTACGTCCTCGGCGGCGTCCAAGCCATCGGCGCGCTGGCCTTGGGCACCGAGACGATTGCCCCGGTCAACCTACTGACCGGCCCGGGCAACGCCTACGTCGCGGAAGCCAAACGGCAACTGTTCGGCGAAGTCGGCATCGACCTGTTCGCCGGTCCGACCGAAGTGCTGATCGTCGCCGACGATACGGCCGACCCCTTCATCGTCGCCGCGGATCTGCTGAGCCAAGCCGAGCATGGGCCCGACTCGCCGTGTGTGTTGATCACGACGTCCGAGCGGGTGGGACGCGAGACGATCGAGCAGGTGTCGCGGCAGCTACAGAACCTTCCGACCGCCGGCGTGGCATCGACGTCGTGGGACCAGCACGGCGAGGTGCACGTGGTCGACAGCTTGGAGGAGGCCTTCGCGATGGCCGACCGCTACGCCAGTGAGCACGTCCAGATCCTGACCGCAGAGCCGCGTGCCGCGCTCACCGGCATGCGGGACTACGGGGCGCTCTTCCTCGGTGAGCAGACGTGCGTGTCATACGGCGACAAGGCGATCGGCACCAACCACGTACTGCCAACGTTGGGCGCAGCGCGCTACACCGGAGGATTGTGGGTGGGCAAGTACCTCAAGACCGTCACCTACCAGGAGATCGACAACGTGGACTCGAGCGCCGAGCTCGGTCGGATCGCCGGACGCGCCGCCCGACTGGAGAACTTCGAAGGCCACGCACGGTCGGCAGACGTCCGTGCCGCCAAGTACGGCGGTGACCCACTGCCGTGGTCCGATCACCAGTTCAACGTCACGGTCTCGTAGCCGCGACTCACTAGGAGAACCATCGATGACCTCGAGCCTGCAACCTCGGATACCGACGATGCGCGCCGTCGACCACGTGGCCTTCACGGTGCCCGACCTCCAGGAGGCCATCCGGTTCTTCGTCGACCACCTGGGCGCCGAACTGGTCTTCACGGACGGACCGTTCGCCGACGAACAGGCCGATGGGATGCGCCGGCGCCTCAACGTCGATCCGCAGGCGCGCTGTTCGCTGGCGATGCTGCGCCTTGGCCAGCACCACAACGTCGAACTCTTCGAGTACGTTGCGCCGCAGCAACAGTCGGTGCCACCGCAGAACAGTGACGTCGGCGGGCATCATCTGGCGTTCTACGTCGACGACATCGATGCGGGGTATGAGTACGTGCGGTCGATCCCCGGCGTCACGGTGCAGGAAGGCCCGAACGGGGTCGATCCGCACGCTCCGGTCGCCGGCCAACGCTGGTTCTACTTCCAAACCCCGTGGGGCATGCAGATGGAGTTGACCACATGCAGCACCGACGGCTTCTACACCGGTCTGCCCGGCGCTGCGATGGTGGCGCCGACCCGTACCTGGCGGTGAGCATGTCACTCGCCTTCGACGTCGCCGGATCGACACGTCAGGAGCGCGACTCGCTCGGTGAGTACGCGCTCCCGGTCACCGCCTACTTCGGCGTCCACACCGCGCGCGCCTTGCACAACTTCCCCATCTCGGGCATCGCGCTGCACACCTACCCGGAGTTCGTCTGCGCCCTCGCAGCGGTGAAACAGGCGGCGGCCATGGCCAACTGCGAGCTCGGCCTGCTGGACCAGCGGCGCGGTGACGCCATCGTCGCCGCCTGCGTCGAGATCCGTTCCGGCGCATTGCACGACGAGTTCGTCGTCGACGTCATCCAAGGCGGCGCTGGTACCTCGACGAACATGAACGCCAACGAGGTCATCGCCAACCGCGCACTCGAAATCCTCGGCGCCGCCCGCGGCGACTACGAGGTGCTGCATCCCCTCGAGCACGTCAACCGCAGCCAGAGCACCAACGACGTCTACCCGACGGCGATCAAGGTGGCGCTGCAAGTTCACATCGCCGCGCTGCACGCGACGCTGCTCGACGTCGCTGCGGCATTCGGCGCCAAGGCCGCAGAGTTCGAATCCGTCCTCAAGATGGGTCGCACGCAGCTGCAGGACGCCGTGCCCATGACACTCGGCCAGGAGTTCGGCACCTACGCGGTGATGGTCGCCGAGGACGCCGACCGGCTGATCGAGGCGGCGCGGCTGGTCTCGGAGATCAACCTCGGCGGCACCGCCATCGGAACCGGACTCAACGCCCATCCACGGTATGCCGCCCTGGTGTGCGCCAAGCTGAACGCCATCACCGGGCTCGCGATGTCCACCGCGCCCGACCTCGTCGAGGCCACCCAGGACGTCGGTGCGTTCGTGCAGATGTCCGGCGTCCTCAAGCGCACCGCGTTGAAGCTGTCCAAGATCTGCAACGATCTTCGCCTGCTCTCGTCCGGGCCGCGGTCGGGCTTCAACGAGATCAATCTCCCCGCGGTGCAGTCCGGTTCGAGCATCATGCCGGGCAAGGTCAATCCGGTCATCCCCGAAGTCGTCAACCAGGTCGCCTTCGAGGTCGTCGGCAACGACGTCACCATCAGCATGGCCGCCGAGGCGGGCCAGCTACAGCTCAACGCCTTCGAACCCATCATCGCCCACAGCCTGTTTCAGTCGCTGACCCATCTCGACAACGCCTGCCGGACGCTGATCGACCGGTGCATCACCGGGATCAGCGCCAACGAACAGCGGCTGCACGAATCGGTGACGAACTCGATCGGCGTGATCACCGCGCTCAGCCCGTACATCGGCTACGCCGCATCGGCGCGGATCGCCAAGACGGCGTTGCACACCGGCAGGTCGATCCCCGAACTCGTCGTCGAAGCGGGACTTATGACCGCTGATCGCGTCGCCGAACTCCTGATGCCAGAATCCCTGCTCAAGCCCAGAGAAATGGTGTCGGTGAGCGCCGGCGCCGACATCACGGACGCAAAGGACGCTTTTCGATGACCAACGTCTTGTACCTCTACGGTGGCTGGCCGGGGCACCGCCCGTACAACATCGCCGAGTGGACCCGGGATCTGGTGGGGGAGTTGGGGTTCGACGTCGAGGAGTCGCAGGACATCTTCACGCTGGACCGCGACCTGACCGCCTACGACCTCATCATTCTCGGGTGGAACAACGCGCTCACCACCGAGGACCTCTCCGACTCCCAGGAAGATCACCTGCTGGCCGCCGTGGAGGCCGGGACCGGCGTCGCGGCGTGGCACGGGGCGGCGGCGGCGTTCAGGTCCAGCCTGCGCTACCACCTGATGCTCGGAGGGGACTTCCTCGCACACCCGGCAGGGGAGGGCTATCCGCAGCCCTACGACGTCAACGTGATCGATCGCGACCACCCCGTGAGCCGAGGGGTGAACGACTTCGCGGTGGCGTCGGAGCAGTACTACATGAGCACCGACCCGAACAACACCGTCCTCGCCGAAACGACCTTCAGCGGTGAACACTTCGCGTGGCTCGACGGGCTCAAGAGCCCGGTGGCATGGGCGCGGCAGTGGGGTGAGGGTCGGGTGTTCTACCACTCGATCGGACATGCACCGCAAGACCTGGCAGGCGAGGACGTCCGCCGCCTGACCAAGCAGGGCATCGCGTGGGCGGCCCGGCAGTAGGGTTCGGCTCTCAGACCATGTCGAAGCGTAAGGAGGTCCGCCGCAATGGCATTGACCTGCACGTTTCGGCCGCATTACCGCGCCGTAACCGGCTCCAGTCCGTTAGTCACTGCGTGAAATCACGCGAACATCCCTTGCACACAATGGGTCTGCCTCGGTCCCTTCCGTTCAACCACAATTCAACTGTGGCGGCAATCACACGCGGCCCGTAGCGAACACGAGAAGACCCAGTCTTGAAGGGAACCGAAATGTCAGAAACCAACGGTGGGAGGACGTCGCTCTCCGGCGACGACGCCCATCTGCGCGTGCTGGGGTACGAAGAGAAGTTCGACCGCAAGATCGGCCAATGGTCGAACTTCGCGCTCGGATTCCTCTACCTGTCACCCATGGTGGGCGTGCTGTCGATGTTCACCCAGGCGCTCACCACCGCCGGTCCGCCGTCCATCCTCTGGCTGGTGATCGCCGCGTTCGGCCAACTGCTGGTCGCGATGGTCTTCGGCGAAATCGTGTCGCAGTTCCCCATCGCAGGCGGTCTCTACCAGTGGGCGCGGCGGCTGTGGAACGGCCAGTACGCCTGGATCATGTCGTGGATCTACATCGCAGGCGTCATCGTCGGCTGCACCACCACGGCCATGTTCAGCGCCGACTTCGTCCTTGCGCTGTTCAACGCCGATTCCAACATCTCGTCGACACCGCTCGAGAAGCTCGTCATCGCGACCGTCGTCGTTCTGATCTGCCTGGGGCTCAACTCAACTGGGTCCAAGACGCTGGCCACGATCGCCAAGGTCGGCCTCGCCGCCGAAGTCGCCGGCATCGTCGTGGTCGGGCTCTACCTGCTCATCTTCGCGCGCAAGAACGACTTCTCGGTACTGTTCAACACCTTCGGCACCGGCGGTGACGGCGATTACCTGAGCGCGTTCATGACGGCAGCGATCATCGGCCTGGTGCTCTACTACGGCTTCGAGGCGTGCGGCGAGGTCGCCGAGGAGACGCCCAACCCCGGCCGCGCCATTCCGCGGTCGATGGTCCTGACCGTCGTTCTCGGCGGCGGTGCCGCGCTGTTCGCATTCGTCGGCTACATCCTGGCCGCGCCGAACCTCGCGGCCATCGTCAATGGTGAAGTGGCCAACCCGATTACGGCGATACTCACCGCCACGTTCGGCGAGGTCGGGACGAAGATCTTCCTCATCATCGCCCTGACGTCGTTCCTGGCGTGCGTAATGGGTCAGCAAGCCGCGGGCAGCCGGTTGATCTTCTCCTTCGCCCGCGACGACATGTTCCCCGGTGCCGCGATCTTCAAGAAGATCTCGAGCCGCAAGGTTCCGGTGAACTCGACGATTCTGGTGGCCTTCCTGCCCATCTGTCTGTTCGTGCTGCTGTACTTCCTGCCCGACGCGTTGTTCCGGGTGGCGGCGTTCCAGATGCTGGCTGGCTACTTCGCCTTCCAGATGGTGGTGTTCGCCTCGCTGCGCGCCCGCGCGAAGGGCTGGCAGCCGGGAGGACAGTGGTCGCTTGGCAAGTGGGGCTGGCCGGTCGGAATCGGGGCGCTCGTCTACGGCGTGTTCTCGATGATCGTTCTCGCCAGGCCCAACGGTGACCCGAGCTTGCCGTTCTTCGACCGCTGGATCGCCCTCATCGGGTTCCTGATCGTCGCCGTCGCTGGTCTGCTCTACATGTGGATCGCCAAGCCCTACCGCAAATCCACTGCGCCGGAAGGCGATGCCATCGCCATCGCGGACTTGTTGCGCGAGCACCGCGCTCGCCACGACATGGCATCGTTCGCGGGTGACGTGCCGTTGGCCGAGCCGACTCCGGCGGTGGCCGAGCCGCGGCACCCGGACCGCACGCCGCCTCGTGAGCCGGTCGGGTCCGCCGACTGACGGGCCGGCCAACCAAAACGGGGCCGCCGGGACGCAACGTCCCGGCGGCCCTGGTCATGTCGGGACCATGCGTTATCGAGGTGGCGATGCGGTCGTTGCCCGCACTACCAGTTCGGTCTTCTTGATCGAACGCCTGCGCGTGTGCCCCGCGATCAGGTCGAGGAGAATTCTTGCCGCCGTTCGGCCCTTGTCCTGCAGCGGCTGGTGCACCGTCGTCAGGCCCACCAAGTCGGCGATCGGTGCATCGTCGAATCCGATTACCGAGACCTGCGCCGGCACGGCAATACCCTTGGCGGCCAACACCTTCAGGGCAGCGACGGCGTGCACGTCGGACGTCGCGACGATCGCCGTCGGGGCGAACTCTCGAAGGAGTAGCTCGGCGGCGGCCATGCCGCTGGCCATGTCGATGTTCGCCGCCTCGACGAGTGCGACGTCGGTGACGCGGATGCCGCGATCGTCCATCGCCCGCCGATAGCCGCTCAACCGCTCACGGAGGTAGAGCTCCTTGGAGGCCGCGGCGTCGGACCAGTACCGGAAGCCCGACGACGATCCAGGTCCGAGCCGGTCGGTGATCACACCGATGCGTTCGTGGCCCAGGTCGAGCACGTGGTCCAGCTGCTGGATTCCCGCAAGCTCGTGATCGACTGTGACGTAGGGGAGGTGGGCGATGCGCGGCGAGTCGATGGCCACCGCGGGGATTCCCCGGGCCAGTACGGCCTGCACCACCGGATGATCGGCCACGAGGGCGTGCATCACGACACCGTCGACCAGCCCACGTAGCATCGCGGGTTTGATCGGGCCACCGTCCGTCTGCGGTGCGTCGACGGGCAGCAGGGTCAGGGCGACGTCGGCGAGTTCGCCGACTTCGACGATGCCCTTCAACAGCAGCATCGTGGATGGATCCTGAACGGCCAGCGACAGTGAGCCGGGGATCAGGACACCCACCGCACCGATACGGCCAAGGCGCAGACTGCTTCCGGCGACGTTCGGCCCGGTGTAGCCGATTGCCGCCGCCACCGTGAGGATGTGTTCGCGCTGAGCCGCCGACACGCGCGGTGAGCCACTGTAGGCGTAGGACACCGACGCCTGCGAAACGCCGGCGGCTGCGGCGACGTCCTTCATGGTGACCATGCCGCAGAGTAGCCCTTCGGCTATTCAGGACTTGACGAGGAACCCCGCGTCGATGACCAGCGTGGTGGCCGTGATGAAGCGGCCGGGTTCGGTCACCAGGTAGAGAATCGCGTTGCTGACGTCGCCGGGCTCGATCCACGGAACCGGCAGGATGTGCGTGCCGGAGAAGGTGTCGACGACGTCCTCACGGGTGGGCTTGTCGAGGTCGGGGCGGAAGAGGCCGTAGACGAAGTCGTTGTTGATCATGTGGGTGTCGACGCAGGTGGGGTTCACGGAGTTGACCCGAATGCCGTACTGGCCCAGCTCGCGCGCCAGCGACGTCATCAATCCGGTCACGCCGTGCTTGGACGCCGCATAGGACGAGATGTTCTCGGCACCCTTGAGCGCTTCGGTCGAGCCGATGAAGACGACGCTTCCGCCGTCGCCCTGGGAGATCAGCGTCGGCACCGCGGCCTTGACCGTGTGGAAGACGCCGTTGAGATTGATGTCGATCATCTCGCGCCAATCCTGCGGGCTGATCTCCCATGTCTTGGCGCCCGAGCAGATGCCCGCATTGGGGATGACGATGTCGACACGGCCGAATTGCTCGATGCCCCTGTCGAACACGGTCTTGACCTGTTCGTAGTCGCGGGTGTCGGCGACCTCCGCGATGATGTCGCCGCCGGCCTCCTTCACCAGCCGCACGGTTTCCTGCAGGTCTTCCTCGGTGGCACCGTCATACGCCGTGGTCGACGGTTTCGCGCACACGTCGAGGCCGATGATGTTGGCGCCCTCGCGGGCAAGGGTCTGCGCATGCGAACGCCCCTGACCACGGGCGACGCCCGTAATGAATGCGACCTTGCCCTCTAGCTGACCCATGGTGAATGCCTCGATTCATGCTCGACGTCGGATTTAGTGAATCGTATCACCATACTGTCGGGCTGCAATATTGGTTCGGTACGGGGAGACCTACTGATTCGTTTCATCAATCGCGCAAAGGGCCATCCGACGACGAAAGACCTCCTCCATCGCTCTGATGGAGGAGGTCTTTCGTTCGCGTTACTTGGAAGTGCTCGCCTTCTTCGTCGCGGAGTCAGCACCCTTGTCCGCGCTGCTCTCGGAGGTCGCGGTCTTCGTACCCGTGTGCTCCGTCGCGGTCTCGCTACCGGCGGCGGCGGTGTCGCCTGACTTGGTCGTGGCCGAGCCTGCGGTGGTGTGCGGCTCCACCTTGTTGCCCGTCGTCTCGTCGGCGCCCTTGTCCGTCGGCGTCTTGCCGGACGACGCGTCGGTCGAGCCCGTCGTGGTTTCCGAACCCGCTGTGCTGCCTGAGGATTCGGTCGACGGGGCCTTCGTCGTATCGGCAGCAGGGGATTCGGTGCCCTCGGGCCTCTGCGCGGAAGGCTCTGCGGCGCCGGCGGTCTCCGCGGCGCCGGCGGTCTCGGTGGACGGTGCCTCGGTGGACGGTGTCGCTTTCGCCGGGATGCTGGGAGTCGCCAGGGTGACGGTCGCAGCGCCCGCCGAGGGAATGCTGGCGATGTCGGTCTTCGCGACCTGGGCAGTCGCCGGTGCGGGCGGCGCGATCGCCGTGGCGATCTTCTGAAGCACCTGCTGCAACGCGGCGAGGGGGCCGCCGGTGTTGACGAAGAAGCTGCCGTCGGAGTTGAAGACGAGGCCGGGGGAGCTGAGCAGTCCGCCGGCCTTGACCGTCAATCCCGGCGAGACCAGGGCGCCGAGATCGGGGCCGTAGCCGCCGTTGAGCAGTCCGTCGGCGACCACGGCGGGGGCGGCGAGGATCGCACTCGCAACCGCCACGGGGTTGAGCGTTCCGACCGCGCTCAGGACGTTCTGGAAGGCGACCGCCGCCGCCGCGGGCGTGCTGATCAGCGGAGCGATGAAACCGCTGAGCAGCAGTTCGGTGGCCAGTGGGTCGGAGGTGAACGAGTTGACGACGTTGACCAGATTCTGCAGCGGCTTGGTGAGGATCGTCTGAAGCGCGGGAAGCAGATCCACCGCGGGCAGCACGACCGCCAGCGGACCCTGCAGCAGGCTGTTCACCGCGCCCGAGACGTTGCCCGCCGCGAGCTGTGTGACGGCGGTCTGCAGCAGTTGCGGCACCTGAGTGGTCAACGCGGTGGCGATGTCCCCACCCGTGGTCTGCACGGCCGCAGCGAGCGTGGCGGCGCTGCTGACCTGATTCGCGATCAGCTGCTTGAGCAACTGCCCGGGCAGTGCGTTCTCGGCCAGGGTGCCGGCGTTGGCGAGCGCATCCTGGAAGACCTGGGCGTACACCTCGAGCGGATTCACCAGCGCGGCGAGATGGACGTTCGCGGTGTGGATCGCCGGCAGGTGCACCTCCGGCAGGTGGATGTCCGGCATGGTGAGATGGTCGAGGCGGCGATCAGACTGGCCCCGACGAGCGCGACGCCCGCGGTGACGTGTGGACGAACGGCTACTTGCATGTGAACCCCTTGGGTGGTGTGAGCGCCGTACTCGGCGCAACTTACTTGCGAGTAACTTCGCAAGCAGCGATGACTCAATCACCGATGGCTCGTCCTGCCCATCGCATGAATTGATGATCTTTGGGGGCCGCAGACGATGAGGTGGTCGAAGGGGCCGCTGTCAGGCAATTGCCAGGGGAATCTTTCGTGCGCAACCGCGTTCTCCAAAGCATCCCCGTGCTGCGGATCAGTGGCCGCGTCGCCCGGCTGAGCGGCGTCGACGGTGTCGTAACGGGGCGTGATGGGATGGACGGCTGATGGCTCGGTTCGCGCTTCGAGGACGCAGCGAGGCGATGTCGCGCGCGCTCGACGCGTTGCGTCGCGCGGCCAGGACCGGGCAGGGCGCGCTGGTGGTGATCAGTGGTGAGCCGGGCATCGGCAAGTCCGCGGTTCTTCGCGCCGTCGTCGAACAGGCATCCCGGGCGGGATTCAAGGTCGGTAGCGGCAAGGCCGAACAAGGCGACCAGATCGCACCTGGCGCACCGCTGTTGGTGTCCCTGCGATCCGGCCCTCAACCGCTGCTGTCAGGCGACGCATTCGCCAGCCTCGCACCGCTGTACGACAAACCGCTGTGGTTGATCGACCGGATCAGCGCGATGCTGGAGGAGCTGGCCGTACACGCTCCGGTGCTCATCGCCATCGACGACGTCCAGTGGGCCGACCGGCTGACCAGGTTCGCGCTGCGCGTCCTGCCGGCCCGGCTGGCGGGATCTCCCGTGGTGTGGGCCGTCGCCAGCCGGTGGGTCCCCAGCGACCCACTCGAAGAGATGATCGCGGGCACGGACGGCGCCACGACCATTACGCGCATCGCGCTCGGTCCACTTACCTTCGACGACATCGACGACCTTGCCTCCGATCGGTTGGGCACGGAACCGTCGGCAGACATCCGGCGTCTGCTCGGCGGGGTTGGCGGCAACCCCTTCTGGGCGGTCCAGGTGATCGACGGCCTCGCGCGCCGGCACGAGCGGGGGCAACGCGTCGGCGATCTGCATGCCGAGTTGTCGGTCGGCGTACGGGGCCGACTCGATCGGACTCTCGAACGAGGCAGCCGCCCTGATCCGGCTGACCGCCGTGTGGGGCCGCGCGCTGAACGTCACCGATGCGATGCATCTGCTCGGCGGCGTTTCGGAGGCTCAGGTGGCAATGCTGGCGCGCGAAGGCGTCGACAACGGACTGCTCGGCAGCGCCGACGGCGAGGTGTTCTTCCCCCATGACCTGGTCCGTGAAGCCGTATACGCGGACATCCCTCTCGACGATCGTCGGGCGCTGCACCGCGCCTGTGCCCGTTACGTCGTCGGTGCTGGAGGATCGGCGTTGGTCGCGGCGACCCATTTCCGGGCGAGCGCCGTGCAGGACGACGAAGAAGCCGTCCTCGCGCTGGAACAGGCCGCCCGCGAATGCATGGCCTCGATGCCCGATCAGGCAGCCGAACTGGCGCAACACGCGTTCGCGCTGACGTCCGATACCCATCCGTCGTGGTTGCTCGCCGGCGAGCGGACGGTCGAGACGTTGGTCAACGTTCAGCGGGAAGGGGAGGCGCTGGCCGTGGCGGATCGGCTGCTCGCAGTGGCGGTCGAGCCGGAGGCCATCGCCAGGATCGAACTGCAGGCATGCCGCGCGCTCTGGTGCGCGGGTGACTGCGCTCAGATGGAGGGCCGCGCCGCCGGAGCCTTGGTTCGAGACGGTGTCTCGGCCGTCCTGCGCGCCCAGCTGGCGGCGGCGCAGGCGCTGGCCGCGTCCAGGACACGGTCGGCGGCGCGCGCAGAGGCGATGGCACGGGACGCGCTCGCCGAGGGACGCCGACTCAACGGACCTCTACACCCAGCGACTCGCCGTCGTCGCGTTGATCGAGGCCGCCCGCAACGAGGGCCGACACCGACTCGCCCTCGACCATTTCACGCACCTGCGCCGGCTGTCGGATTCGGCGTACCAGGACGAGGAGATCCGGACGCTTCAGCACCTCGACCGTTACGACGACGCCGAGGCCATGCTGGCCAAGATCCGCGAGGCCCACGACGGCGACGGCCTCTTGCCCTCGATGCTCTACGCGCAGATGTGGCAGGACCACAACCTCGCCCGCTTCGATGCCGCCGAGGCGGGTGCGCGCACGCTGTTGAGGCTCGCGGACGAGACTGGGAACTACGGGTTTCGGCTCAACGCGCGCATGGTGCTCGCCGCCGTGTCGACCTACCGGGGCGATCTTGCGAAGGCCGCGGAGCTGTTCACGCTCCGCCGAGGACGATCGCGACGCCACGGACGGACGCGGTGTCCCTCGGCTGCGCCTGATGCAGGGCTGGCTGAAGGCCAACGCCGGAGACTACGACGGTGGCCTGGCGATTCTGGCGCCGCTTCTCGACGGGGCGGAGGAGTCCCGCGATCCCTGGCCCTGGTCACCGCCGTGGATGCGCATGCTGGCACGCATCGGCCTCGACGCCGGGAACCGGGAGTTCGCATGCAAGGCCGCCGACATCGCCGACCTTGTCGCACAACGCAATCCGGGTGTCGCGACCTTGGAGGGGACCGCACTGCACGTCCGTGGGCTGCTGACCGACGATCCCGGTGTGCTTGCCGACGCGGTCGGGGTGCTTCGGGAATCACCCCGACCACTCGTCCTCGCCGACGCGTTGAAGGACCTCGGGTCGACGCTGCTGAGCCATGACCGGCCCGACGCGGGCGTCCCGGCACTGGTGGAGGCGGGAGAGATCTATCGACGCGTGGGAGCCGTGTCGAGCGGTCGCGCCGTGGCGAAACTTCTTCGCAGCCAGGGCATCCGCGGTGTCCGAATCCTCGATCCGGCGCCACGGCCGCATACGGGCTGGGCGGCCCTGACGCCGACGGAGCTGCGTGTCGTGGAGTTGATCAGCGCGGGGCACACCAACCGCTCCGCTGCAGCGGAGTTGGGCGTCTCCCCGAATACGGTCAACACGCACCTGCGGGCCGTGTTCCGAAAACTGGACGTGAAGTCGCGTGTGCAACTCACCATCGCCTTTCGCGAGCACCACGGCCAGACGTAAACGGCCGCGGGCCGGGTCCCAGGTTGCCGGTCTAGTGTGGACGGCGTGGCTGAACTCTCCGAGGACGTGATCGCCTTCCTTTCGTCCGGTACGCGTACCGGGATGCTCGGATTCCTGGCCGCCGACGGCCGACCGTTGGTGGCACCCGTGTGGTTCGTAGTGGATGGCGGCGAGCTGGCATTCAACACCGGCAAGGACACGGCGAAAGGCCGTGCGCTGGAACGTGATCCGCGCGTGGTTCTGTGTGTGGACGATCCGCACCCACCGTACGGCTTCGTGCAGATCCAGGGCCGGGCGACGACCAGCGACGATCTCGACGAGGCCCTCGACATCGCGACGCGGACGGGCGCGCGTTACATGGGTGCCGACCGCGCCGACGAGTTCGGCCGCCGCAACGCCGTTCCCGGCGAGATCACCGTCCGGATCCGGCCGACCAAGGTCGTCAAGGCATTCGATCTCGCCGACTGAGCGCGCCGCACCGGAATCTCGACGATGACGACTGAACCAGGCACTCAGGCCTTCGAACGGCTGGTGGCCACGCTGGACTACCCGATGTTCGTGGTGACCACCCGAAGTGCCGACGGAGCGCAGGCCGGGTGCCTGGTGGGGTTCGCCAGCCAGACCAGCATTCATCCGCCCCTGTTCTTGATCGGGCTTTCGCGTCGCAACCGCACCTTCCGGGTCGCTGAGCACGCGACTCATCTCGCCGTCCACGTAATGTCTCGACGGCATCGAGACGTGGCCGAGTTGTTCGGTGGGCAGACGGGCGATCAGATCGACAAGTTCGAACGGTGCGCGTGGCAGCCGGGACCCGAGGGGCTACCCATCCTCGAGGACGCATCGGCGTGGTTCGTCGGCCTGGTCGTGAATCGCTTCGACGTCGGCGATCACGTCGGACATCTCCTCGACCCCGTGGCGGGCATGTCGCCCGAGGGCTTCGACGATTGGTTGTCGTTCTCCGACCTGCGCGACCTCGAACCCGGACACGAGGCGTGAGCGGACGCGTCTTTTAGCTCAGTTCGGCCCTGGCGTATTGGCGCACAGCTTCTTTCGCGACCTTGCCGTTGCTGGTCAACGGGAGGGCGTCGACGAACAGCACGCGCCGAGGACGCTTGAACGCGGCGATTTGCGACCGGACGTGGTCGGCCAGCGCCTCCGCCGTGGGGTGCCGATCGGCATGGGCTACGACGACGGCGCAGATAGCCTCGCCCCAATACTCGTCGGGCACGCCGACGACGGCCACCTGGTCGACGTCTGGATGACTCGACAGCACGTCCTCCACCTCGCGTGACGACACGTTCTCGCCGCCGGTGATGATGACGTCCTTGCGGCGATCGACCACGACCAGACGTCCATCGTCGTCGATGCGGCCGACGTCGCCGGTAGGCAACCAGCCGTCGACCGTTGCCTGCACGTCACCCGGCCAATATCCAGCCGCGACTTGTGCACCGCGAACGAGGATTTCACCGACCCCGTCCTCCTCGGAGGCGATTCGGATCTCGACGCCGTCGTGCGGGCGGCCGGCGGTGGACAGAATCGCGGTGTCGCCACTAGCTCCGGCGCGGTGCTCGGTGGGGCCGAGAAACGTGACGTTGCCGCCGGTTTCGGTCATTCCGTACCCCTGATGAAAGTTCACGTCGAGACGGCTCAGCGCACGTCGCAGCAGATCGGCGGGGATCGCCGCTGAGCCATACGCGATGTCGCGCAGCGTGGGCAGCTCGATCCCGGTCTCCTCGAGATGAGTCAGTAGTGCGTGCAGCATGGTCGGGGCCAACGAGCAGGACGTCACCCCATGGGTGTTGACGGCCGCGGCGAAGGTGTCGGGACGGAACGCCGCGACGGGCAGCACCGTGGAGCGCGCGCCGTGGTGCACCAACATGTTGTAACCGGCGACGTGGCACATCGGAAAGGGCAGCAGGTAGACGCCGCCGGAGCGTACCGAGCGCCCGGCGATCGTGCCCCGTACCGCGGTGGTGATCGAGCGGTGGGTGTGCAGCACGCCCTTCGCCGGCCCGGTGGATCCGCTGGTGAACAACAGCCAGGCGGGGTCGTCCGGGCCGACGTCTTCGGCGCACGCAGCCGAGTCGTCTTCCGCGCGTTGCCAATCCGGGCCGTCGAACCTCACGACGTGGTTGATCGAGGCGCCGTTCGGCAGCGCCTCGAGGTAGCGCCCATCACCGACGAGCATCGTGGGCTGAACCGATGCCAGCTGGGCGGCCTGCTCACCCGGGCTAAGTCGCTGGTTGATCAGCGCAAGGATGCGGCCACTGCGGGGCACGGCGTAGTAGAGCAGGGCGTACGCGGCGCCGTTGTCCGCGATGACGGCGACGCGATCACCGCGGCGAGTCCGTTCACACACCCAGGCGGCGACGGAATGGACCTGACGGTCGAACCGAGCGAAGGTCACGGCGGTGCCATCGGGGGAGATGATCGCCGCCCGGTCGGGCACCGCGCCTGCAGCCGACGACACCAGCTCGTGAATCAGGTCGATCCGTTCGGCAGTCATTCCGTCGACAGGGTATCCGGGGCCGGACTGGTCGGCGGTGCAGACGGTGCGTGCTACGACGCCGCCCGCCGAACGGGGTACCCGTTGCTCTCGGCCAGGGAGCGCAATTGCCTCAGCGCGAACTGGCGACCCCGACCCGCTTCGGGGATGAAGATGCCGGCCCACAAGCCTTCCGCACCGGGTATCCGGCAAGCCTCCTGCGCGCACAGCCAACGGCGGGGACACGCCCGGCAGAGCGCCTTGGCGCCCTCGTCCGGAGTCGTCGTCCACCGGTCGGGATCCCGGGTGCAAGCGAAGTTCGACGACCCCTCGAACGACGTCGAACTTCGCGTTTCACACAATCTTGTCTGGATGGCCGTGTCGGCGGGCGGCATCGGGTCGTGCACTGCGCTGGCCTCCACATCACCGGCGGGTCGACAATACGTTTGTATCGGAAAACGATACACGCGTATTGTCTACTCTGGTGGTGTGACCGGGCAGTCGGAGACTGATCGAGTCGGTCAGGACGAGCCTTCGACGATCGAGCGGATACGCGACGCCGCTCTGGCGAGCTTCGCGACGCTCGGCACGTCGGCTACGACGTTGCGCAGCGTTGCCTCGGCGGCCGGGGTGTCCCTGGGACTGGTACAGCACCATTTCGTGACGAAGGCCGGTCTCATCAAGGCCGTCGACGAGCATGCGCTGGCAGTGGTGAGTGCGACGATGGCCGAACCGATCCCCGAGCCGCCCGCCGATTCGATCGCCGATGTCGGGAAGAGGGTGACCCGGTTCATCGCTGAGCAACCAGACGTGGCCGACTACATCGGTCACGCGATCGTCGAGGGGTCCCCGCTGGGCGTCGCGGTGTTCGACAGCCTGGTGGCGCAGGGCACGGCCCGGTGGGTTCGGCGCAGCGAACACGGTGAAACGGGACCCGACCTCGACCTGACCTGGGCTGCCCTCAACTCGCTCGTATTGGCCCTCGGGGCACTCATCCTGCGTGGTCACATCGAACGCCATCTCCCCGAACCGTTCAATACATCCGCCCAGCTGCAACGGTGGCAAACCGCCGTCGACACACTGTTGCGGGACGGACTGATCCGACGCAGCGACGGTGCGATCGACGGGTAGCGGCGGATCCCTCAAATCGGCACTCCACCAACCCTTTTGCGGTACGTCGACGGCGTCTCTCCGCAGAACTGCGCGAAGGCCCGGGTGAACGAGCTCAAGCTGTCGAAGCCGACGGCCGTCGCGGTCTCCTGCACCGACTGCGCGGGCGCGGCGAGCAGCGCCATGGCCCGCAACATGCGGGCGTGCAGCAGATAGGTCCGCCACGACAGGCCGAGCGTGTCGGCGAACAGGCGGCGCAACGTCCGCTCGGACACCGATACTGCGCGGCTGACCTCATCGGCCGTCACGGAGTCGAGGTGCTGCTTGGTGTAGGCCAGCGCCGCCGCGACGATCGGGTGATCCGAGGTCGGCAGGCTCAACGGCGCCTCGTGGTCGAGCGCCTCGGACACCAGATCGGCCAGGGTGCGGAAGAAGCCGTCCGAGATGTCGTCGCCGTGCGCGCGGTCGATCGGCCACCGCAGCGCGTAGATCATCATCTCGCGGATCAGCGGCGACACCGCGATGATCCGCGCCCGGTCACCGCCGTCGGGAATGAGTTGCGGGTCGAACATCACCGCGACGGTCTTGACGTCGGGGTTCATCACGGCCTGGTGTTCCAGCCCGACGGGGATCCACGCCGCCTGCTGCGGTGGCAGCAGATAGTGCGCGGAGTCGGTCTCCACCTCGACCACGCCGTGCACCGCGTACTCGATCTGGTGCACCTCGTGCGAGTGCCAGCCGGTGATGAGGCCGTCGCCCTCGTAGAGGTAGCTGCCGGCCAGCGCACGGCCGCCGCGGCGTAGTTCGATCACCGGCCGGGTGGGGTGGCGGGAATGTGCAGGCGGAATCTTGGCCGATTCGGATAAACCTCTGTCCGAAAGCGCAGAGACGGTCACGAAGTCAAAGGGTACTAGTTGGTTATGAGCAAGGGTATGACCCAGACGACCTGATCCTGGTGAGCATCGACGACCACGTCGTGGAGCCGCCGGACATGTTCCTCAACCACGTGCCGGCCAAGTACAAGGCCGAGGCGCCCATCGTCGTCACCGACGACAAGGGCGTCGACCAGTGGATGTATCAGGGCAGGCCGCAGGGCGTCAGCGGGCTCAACGCCGTGGTGTCCTGGCCGGCCGAGGAGTGGGGCCGTGATCCCGCGGGCTTCGCCGAGATGCGGCCCGGCGTCTACGACGTCCACGAACGCGTCCGCGACATGAACCGCAACGGCATCCTCGCGTCGATGTGCTTCCCGACGTTCACCGGCTTCTCCGCGCGGCACCTCAACATGACGCGCGAGGACGTCACGCTGGTGATGGTGTCGGCCTACAACGACTGGCACATCGACGAGTGGGCGGGTTCCTACCCGGACCGCTTCATCCCCATCGCGATCCTGCCGACGTGGACGCCCGAGGGGATGTGCGCCGAGATCCGCCGCGTCGCGGCCAAGGGCTGCCGCGCCGTGACGATGCCCGAGCTTCCGCACCTGGAGGGCCTGCCGAGCTATCACGACGAGGACTACTGGGGCCCGGTGTTCCGGACGCTGTCGGAGGAGAACGTGGTGATGTGCCTGCACATCGGCACCGGCTTCGGGGCGATCAGCATGGCGCCGAACGCGCCGATCGACAACCTGATCATCCTGGCCACCCAGGTCTCGGCGATGTGCGCGCAGGATCTGTTGTGGGGCCCCGCGATGCGCAACTATCCCGACCTGAAGTTCGCCTTCTCCGAGGGCGGCATCGGCTGGATCCCGTTCTATCTGGATCGCAGCGACCGGCACTACACCAACCAGAAGTGGCTGCGCCGCGACTTCGGCGACAAGCTGCCCAGTGACGTGTTCCGCGAGCACTCGCTGGCCTGCTACGTCACCGACAAGACCTCGCTGAAGCTGCGCCACGAGATCGGCATCGACAACATCGCGTGGGAGTGCGACTACCCGCACTCCGACTGCTTCTGGCCCGACGCGCCCGAGCAGGTGCTCGCCGAACTCAACGGCGCGGGCGCGGACGACTCGGACATCAACAAGATCACGTGGGAGAACTCCTGCCGCTTCTTCGGCTGGGATCCGTTCGCGCGGACCCCGCGCGAGCAGGCCACCGTGAAGGCGCTGCGGGCGAAGGCGACCGACGTCGACGTGTCGATCCGGCCGCGCAAGGAGTGGGCGCGGCTGTACGAGCAGAAGCAGCTCGCCAAGGCCTGATCCGTCTGGTTGTGGATGAATCTCGGCGCTCTGTGGGTATGAGTCGCACAAGCAACGCTCCTGACTGTTGTCGTCTCTCCGCGTGATGGTCGTCGCAACAGACGGCATCGTGGAGACCGGGCTTCGCGAGCTGCCTGGCGCGCAGCTGCGCGGTCTTTATACTCGGAGTGCCTGACGTACCAAAGGAGGTGGTTTCGGTGACCAAGCGATTCATTGAGATCGACGACGCGCTGCTGGAGATCGCGATCGCGGGAACTCGGCACTGTGGGCGCGAGTGTACGCTCGACACCGTAAGGGCGGCACTGGGGTTCGCCGCCGCGCGCCCGGGACGCGTCCGTGAGGCTCGAGGTGCGCTCCGGTGTCGTGGGGGTATGGCCGAGATGGCCGACGCGCGTGCACGGGACGATGTATGGCACTGACCGCGACCGACTCTTACATCGATGGCGAGTTACGCCAGTGACGAAATCCCGGGATCCGAAGTGAACGAACGCAATTCACGCGTCGCGCAGGCACTCGCCGAGGCGGGCGTGCAGCCGGCCATCCGCATACTCGACGCCGACGCGAAGACCGCGGTCGCCGCGGCCGAGCAGCTCGGCTGTGAGGTCGGGGCCATCGCCAACAGCCTGGTCTTCGACTGCGACGGCGCACCGTTGCTGGTCATGGCGAGCGGCGCGCAGCGCGTCGACACCGAGCTGCTGGCCAAAACACTCGGCGCCGAGACGCTCGCCAAGGCGAACCCTCGGATGGTCCGCGATGCGACGGGCCAAGTCATCGGCGGCGTCGCACCTCTGGGTCATCCCAGTCGGCTGCGTACCGTCGTCGACGAGTCACTCGCTCAGTACGCCGTCATCTGGACCGCCGCCGGGACTGCGGATTCGGTGATGCCGCTGACCTACGAACAGCTGCTCGCCGTTACCGAAGGCGTTGCCGTCCAGGTGCGTTGACGATCGCCGACCGGCTCAGCGCGGCCCGGCTTGGGTCGGTTCCGATGCGACCGGCTCCGCGTCGGCCCGCCGCGTGGCCAACACCGAGCCGGCCAGGATCAGGCCCAGTCCCGCGACGTTCCACGGAGTCAAGGGTTCGTTCAGGACGATCACTCCTGCTGCCAGTGCCACCGCGGGATTGACGTAGGTGAATACCAGTGCGCGGGCCGCGCCGACCTCGCGGATCAGCGCGAAGAACACGATGAACGCCAGTGCGGTGCAGATCACGGCAAGACCGGCGAGCGCCAACAGAACTCGCGTGCTCGGCATTTGGTCGGGCCATGTCGCCGCTGCCGGCCCGGCGTACACCAGCGCGGCGAAACCGAGGCACGCGGCCGTCATCGGCAGCGTCGGCACGTCGCCCAGATAGCGCGCGGCGACCAGGGGAGCGATGGCGTAGCAGACCGCCACCAACAACACCTCCGTCACGGGCCAGGCGCTGCCGCCCGTGAGTTCGGGGCCCGCCAGCACGGCGACACCGACCATTCCGAGCGCCAGACCGGCGATCCGCTTGACGCCGAATGTCCTTTCACCGCCGGTGAACCGGTCGAGCACCGCGGCGATGATCGGTGCCGCGGCGATCAGGAGCCCGGTCAACGAACTGGAGATGTGGCGCTCGGCGTCGGTCAACAGCAGCCAGGCGGCGATGATCTCGAAGAACGCGAAGACCAGAACCGGGCGCCAGTGCCGCAGCACCGGAGCCCACGCGGCCCGCGACAGGGCCAGCGGCAACAGCACGGCCGCGCCGATCGCCGTCCGCGCCAGCACCAGAACGGGTGCCGAAACACCTTCCACCGCAACCTTGATCAGCAGGTAGGGGATACCCCAGATCACGCTCATCGCAGCGAACAACACCCATCCGCGGAGACTCACGCCCTGGTCAGCTCCACGTATCGCGCCACGTGTTGATCGGTCGACCCGAACTCGTACTGCACGGCGGTCAGCCGCTTGAAGTAGTGCCCGATCGCGAGTTCCTCGGTCATGCCCATGCCACCGTGCAATTGCACGGCGTTCTGGCCGACGAACCGGGCTGCCCGGCCGATCGTGGCCTTGGCCGCCGACACCGCACGCGCCCTGGTCGCAGGCTCCGCGTCGAGGTTCAGCACCGCGAGGTACACCGCGGCGACGGATTGCTCGACCTCCATGTGCATGTCGACCATCCGATGTTGCAGCACCTGGAAGCTTCCGATCGGCTGCCCGAACTGTTGCCGCTGCTTGGAGTATTCGACCGTGTCGGCCAACACCTTTCGCATGCTACCGACCGCCTCCGCGCACACGGCGGCCGCACCTTCGTCACGGGCCTGATCGACCGACGGCCATGCCTGACCGTCCCCGCCGAGCAGCGCGTCGGCGGGCAGCCGGACCCCGGTGAACTCGAGGTCGGCCGCCCGACGATCATCGACCGTGCGGAATGCGCGGACGTCGATGCCAGCCGTGCCTGCGTCGACGCAGAACAGCGAAAGACCGGCATCGGTGCGGGCGGTGACGAGCAGATGCGTGGCTAGCGGAGCGTGCGTAACCATGATCTTGGCGCCGTCGAGTATCCAGTCGGATCCGTCCCGGCGCGCGGTGGTTGCCGCGTCCTGCCAACGGTCCCCGGATTCCGCCTCCGCGGCGGCCAGGACGACGATTGCCTGGCCGTCGGCAATGCGCGCGAGCAGAGCGGTGGCGGTGTCGCCGCCCGCGCGGCGGAGCAGACCCGCGGCCACGACCGCGGTGTCGACGTACGGTTCGACGACCAAGGCATGGCCGAGTGCCTCGGCGATGATCATCATCTCGACGGGCCCGCCGCCGATTCCGCCGACGTCCTCCGGAAGGGCGGCGCCGAGGACACCGAGCTCCTCGGCGAGCGCACGCCAGACGTCGGGCTGCCAACCTTGTCCCGTCTTGGCCGCCGACCTGCTCTTCTCGAGGTCGTAGCGCGTCGCGAGAAACCGAGTCAGGCCGTCGCGCAGGAGTTCCTGTTCATGGGAGAGGGTGAAGTCCATTTAGAGTCCCAGAGCTGCCTTCGCCAGAATGTTCCGCTGAATCTCGTTGCTGCCCGCGTAGATCGAGCCGGCCCGGTCGTTGAAGTATCGCAGGGGTGCCACCGCCTGCCACGGCTCACCGCTGACGTAACCGTCCGGTGGTGGCTCGAATTCGGAGACCGGGCCGCCCGGACACGTCGCGTGTGGTTGGTAGGCGCGGCCGCGTGGTCCCGCCGCCTCCATCGCCAGTTCGGTGAGCGCTTGGCTGAGCTCGGTGGACAGGATCTTGAGCATCGACGACGCCGAGCCGGGGTGGCCGCCGCCGGCCATCGCGGCAAGCACCCGGTACTCGAGGATCTCCAACACGTCGGTACGGATGCGTGCGTCGGCGAGCTTGCGGGCGAACGCCGGGTCGTCGAGCAGCACGCCGCCGTTGGGACCCGGCTGGCCCGCCGCGGCGGTCGCCACGTGTTCGGTCATCACCTGCAGCGCGGGCGCGTGCGCACCGCCGCCGCGCTCGAACTCCAGCAGGTACTTGGCGACGGTCCAGCCGTCGTCGATCTCGCCGATCACGTTGGCCTTCGGTACCCGCACCTCGTCGAAGAAGACCTGGTTCTGGATCTCCTCGCCCGACGTCATGACGAGCGGCCGGATCTGGATGCCGGGCGAGGTCATGTCGATCAAGACGAACGTGATGCCCTGCTGTTTCTTGCCAGTGCGCGACGTCCGCACCAGACCGAACATCCAATTGGCCTCGCGGGCGTGCGTCGTCCAGATCTTGCTGCCGGTGCAGATGAGATCGTCACCATCTGAGACGGCGGCCATCGACAGCGACGCCAGGTCCGACCCCGACTCCGGTTCGGAGTAACCCTGGCAGAAGAACACCTCGCCGGTCAGGATGCGGGGCAGGAAGTAGTCCTTCTGCTCCTGCGTGCCGTAGGCGATGATCGCGTGCGCCACCATGCGGATCCCCATCGGAGACAACGCCGGTGCGCCCGCCAGCGTCGACTCGCGGCTGAAGACATAGTGCTGCGTGAGGCTCCAGTCGCAGCCGCCGTACTCGACCGGCCAGGCAGGAGCCGCCCACCCGCGTTCGTGCAGGATTCGCTGCCACTGCAGGCTCGCGTCGTGGTCGCTGTAGACACTGGTCATCAGCCGCCCGGCCCGCCGCAAATCCGGGGTCAGCTTGTCGTCCAGAAATGCGCGCACCTCGTCGCGAAAGGCGATGTCGGCCGCCGACCACGCCAGGTCCATGGGCTCCCCGTCCGTCGAAGCGTCGTACCCAGACAGTAAACCCAGTTACCTAACTGGGACCGACGTTGGGTGCCTGCGGCGGCGCCGCGGGCGATAATCGATTCGTGGAGAGGCGTCGTGACGGGGAGACCGCGAAGTCACCGATGGCACTGCTGAGCGAGTTGCCGGCATTGGTGGTGTTGGAGCGGTTTCCGGTGCCGGTGCTGGCCATCGCCGAGGACGGCTCGGTGATCTTCGCCAACGGCGCCTTCGGCGAGATGGTCGGCAGGGACGTCGACGAGGTCACGAACTCGACCTTCCGGCGGCTGTTTCACACGATGCCGACCGACGAATCGGTGCTGTCCGTTCTGCGCGCCCACGCCGGCCTGGTCGTCACGTTGCGCCACCGGGACGGTTCGATCGTCCGCGCTCGAATGAGCAAGTCGGCGCTTCTGCGAGGCAACGACCCCGTGGCGCTTGCGACGTTCCAGGACCTCACCGAGAAGCTGTGGTCCGACGGCCTCTGACGGCCCGCTATCGACTCGACGGCAGGTTGCGCATCGACTGGCGGGCGAGGAACTCCCGGTAGTAGTCGATCGAGTCCGCACGGACGATCGCAGGCAGCAGGACCTCCAAGTTGAGTGCGAAACGCCGCCGAAGATCGCGGCCGTCGGCCAGTGCGCTCGACACCATTTCTGCTCCAAGCATCGAGGAGAAGACCGCAGCGACGATCGTGTCCGCCTCGATGTCGGACCGGAGGTCGCCCTCCTCGACGGCCGACGTCACGCCAACGGCGAGCTCGTCTTGAAGGATGCCGTATGTCGCCTTCGCCACCGGATTGAATCCGCCGAAGGCTCGCAGCAGGCGACACGCCGCCTCCGCGACGCTGTCCGCGTTGATGACGTCGGCAACCACGAAGAGGCCGTGGACGATGTTCTCCAGCGCGGGGGAACTGGTTCTGGCGGCGGAGCGGTAGGCGCCGACCACCGCGGCGGTGCCTTCCTCGATGATGGCGGTGGCCACCGCCTCCTTCGAGTCGAAGTGGTAGTAGAGGGCGCCCTTCGTCAGTTCGGCACGCTCGATGATGTCGGCGAGTCCGCTAGCGGGATAACCAATCTCGTTGATGAGCTCTACGGCTGACTCGATGATCCTTCGCCGGGTGGCTTCGGATCTGGCCTGGCGCACCATCTTCGTGCACCTCCATCAGCTGATTCCGATCGCGTGTTCGCTATCCACCGGGATCATAGATTGTTGGCGCGCAAAGGGACGGCATTCCTGATCGCGAGCACCGAGCGGCGGCGGATGAACCCCGCGAAGTAGGCGATACTTGCGGGATTGGCGAAGCCGGACAGGACCATTAGCCAGGCCGACTCGAAATGGCCGATGTAGGTGTCGGGTTCGTCGAGATTGCTCGTCTGACGCAGGCCGAGATACAACGAGACCATCAGCCGTGCGACGTGCTCCGGGTCGCTTCCGGCAACCACGTCTCCTTCGTCGATGGCTCGGCGGGTCATCGCCGCGAAGGCAACGACCCAGTTGTCGAGAACCTTTGCCTGAAGGCCGTCGAAGCGGCCAATGGACTCAAGCAGATTCAGCCCTGCGCGGCACATGTCCTCGGAGATGTCGGCCACGGCGATCATGTAGGCGACGTCGATCATGGTCTCGAATCCTCGAAGTCCGCGATTCGACCATTGTTCGAACGCCACCTTGTCCAGTTCGCCGCGGTGTTCGACGATCGCGGTGGCCAATTCGTGCTTGGACCGGAAGTGGGAGTACAGGGCGCCCTTGGTGACGTCCGCATTCGCCAGGATGTCGTCGAGGTTGACCTCGCTGTAGGGCCGGGCGGCGAACTGATGGGCCGCGGCACGCAGGATCTGCAGCCGCGTCGCCCCGGCCCTTCCGTCGCCCTGTTCAGTCACCATCAACCCTTGCCAACCTCCAGCCGCTGATCAGTCGATCTCCGGCATTTCTGCTGTTTGAAGGCCCGCAGCGGCGGGCGTCCAGACTGTCGCCTTCCGCTCGTCTACCGATCGTGACATCGGTGTGGGGCGTGACCAATTTTGCTCCAGACTTTAAGTCATCGCCAGAGCAGCAGAACATTCCAAAGGTATGTAAAGTACGTCATGTGATGACTCTCGGTTTGCGCCCGTCCGGCGGCTCCTCAAGAGTCATGCGCTCGTCACTGACGTCTTTGCCGCGCCCGTTCCAGAATCACCGCTCCGTTCCAGCAAGCACGAGGTAGTCAACGCAGATGTGGGACACAGAAGTCGACGTGGTGTGCATCGGTGCCGGCATCGGCGGTCTGGCAAGCGCCATCGCCGCCGTCGACGCCGATGAGGACGTGATCGTCGCGAGCACTGCACCCGGTCTCGACCGTGATGCGTCGTCCCTCGTCACCCGTCGGCGTGTCGGATCCCTACGGGGCTGGCTGCAGCACGAGACGGTGGATGTCGAAACCAACGAGTACTTCTCGGCACTCGTCGAGGGCCTCGACCCCCTGGCTCACCGTGCTGACGCCGCGAGCGTTCCGACGCGGGTGGCAAGCGAGTGGACGGCCGACGAGCACACCGTTGAACCCTTCGTCGGCGCCGCGGTCCGGACCTGGGATGCGCAATGCCTCGGTTCGCCTTACGGACTGCTGTCCTCGTTCGTCACCGATGTGAAACAGCCGAGGATGCGCTCGTCGGATGGCGAGCTCGTCGCAGTCGCGCCGCTCGGCGAGATGGACTGGCACGAGGCAATCGGCGAACACGAGTTGCTCGACTGGATGGCCGCGCAGGCACGCGAGCGCGACGTCGAGGTGCTCGCGGCCAGCCCGCTGCAACGGCTGATCTGGGAGGAGGGGCTGATCGTCGGCGTCGTGCTCGACACGCCCGACGGCCCATTCGCCGTGCGCACCCGCCGCGGCGTGACGGTGTCACCCCCCGAGCACGAGCAAGCCCCGACCGTCCGCCTGAACGACGACCCGTCCGCCGACGACCGTAGACAGGTGTGCCTCGTCGGGCGGGCCGCCAGCCGCTTCGCGCGCGTCGAGCTGGTCACCACCGTGGCAGGCCCGGTCGTCGATCGGCCGGTTTGCGAGGCGTCGGGTCGCCAGCTGCGCGGCCATCTGCACGAATCCCGTCAGGTGCCGTCAGACGCTTGGCGTTACCGAAAAGTGCACGGGCACCCGTCCTTTGGCCAGTAGCGCTTCCATGTCCTCCCCGCTCAGGGGATGCGACAGCAGGAACCCCTGCGCGCGGTGGCAGCCATGGCGCAGCAGCGTGACCGCGGCGGCCTCGGTCTCGACACCCTCGGCGACCAGCTGAAGTCCGAACGCCTCGGCAAGCGCGATGATGGCCCGCACGATCGCGAGGTCGTCGGGACTGGCGCCAAGGTCCGCGACGAATCCCCGGTCGATCTTCAGCAGGTCGACGGGCAAGGCCTTGAGATGTGAGAACACGCTGTAGCCGGTGCCGAAGTCGTCGATGGCGAGCTGAACGCCCGCCCGCTTGAGGCCGGCCAACGTGATGCTGGTGGTCTCGAGGTCCTGGACCACCACGCTTTCGGTGATCTCCAGACACACCGAGCCCGGCTCGAGATCGAACTCGCGCAGCGTGCTCGCCACGGACTCGACGAAGCCATCCGAAACCAGTTGCACCGGAGAGACGTTCAAACGCAACACGGTGTCGAGGCCGAATCCGCGGGAACGCCACCGGGCGAACTCCGCACATGCGGTCCGCATTACCCAGCGCCCGAGTTCCCCTGCGAGATTTATGGATTCGGCAACCGCGATGAACGAGGCAGGGGAGAGCAGACCGCGGGTCGGATGCTGCCACCGGACCAACGCCTCCGTGGCGAGCACCTCGCCGGTGCGCATGTCGATCTCGGGTAGATACCGTAGGAACAGCGCGCCGTTCTCGATGACGCTCTGTAGATGCAACTCGATGTCGTTGCGGAACTCCGACTTCAATGACATCTCGGCGGAGAACACGGCGACCTGGTTGCCGCCCGCAGCCTTCGCCGTGAGCACGGCCTGGTCGGCGCGGCGAATCAAATCCGAGGTGGTGTCGCGTCCCGGCACACCAAGGGCGACGCCGATGCTCACCGTCCGGGTGAGCATCTCGCCGTCGATGGTGACCCGTTCGCGGAGGATGGATTGCAATCGGGAGCCCAGCGCTTCGGCCGCCTCCGTCGACAAGGGCGCTGCGGGCACCACGACGAACTCATCGCCGCCAAGACGCGCGATCATGTCCTGGCCCCTGGTCGCCTCCTCCAACCGGTCGGCCAGCGCCCGGATGAAGCGGTCTCCGGCCGTGTGGCCGAGGTAGTCGTTGATCGCCTTCAGCCTGTCCAGGTCGATGAACAGCGCAGAAACGGGACTCGGCTGCCCCGGCATCAGTCGCGCCTCGAGGTGCGCCAGCAGCGCGCGCCGATTGTGCAGCCCGGTCAGATCGTCGTGCTCGGCCAGGTAGCGAAGTTGGTCTTCTGCCTCCACACGTGCCTGCACCTGTGCGAAGAGGGACGCGATCGCCATCAACGCGTTGAGTTCGGCCGTACTCCATTCGCGGATGCCAAATTTGACGAAACCGAGCACACCGGTCGTGACCTCACCGGACAACAACGGCACGCACGCCATGGAGGTGGTGGGCACCTGCCTGCCCTCTTCGATGGTGCGTTGGTAGTCCTCGGTCGACTCCGCGCGGAACACCGTGGGCTCGCGGAGGTTCTCCGCAAGCGCGAAAACCGGGTCGGCGTCGGCGAAGTAGATCAGTTCGAGCGGATCGACTTCCGAAATCGCGGGCCGCGGTGGCCACTCCGCGATCAGCCTGGTGGCGTGAATGCGGTGGTCGTTGTGGCGCAGAAAGCTGACATTGACGTCGAAGTGGGCGACGAGCTCGCCCAACACCTGCTGGCTCACCGCCGGCGAGGTCGCGGCATCGACCGCCATGAGTCGCGTTGCGACTTCGGTGACGACGACGTCGAGGCTGCTTGGCACCCGTTCCTCCGGTATCTCGTCAGCCTTGTGGAGGAAGGCACTGGCGAATCGAGCGGCGGCGGCTGCGTACGGACGGTCGCGGGGCTCTGGTAAACCTGAGCACCAGAGCCTGCGACTCATCCGTTGACGTGCTCGCCAATTCTCGGAAATTGTATTGCAACCGCTCGAGCTCGTGCCGGAAGACCGGCGATAACTCCGCCATGTCGCGGCTGTCATGGGCGTAGAGGAAGACCGGTGAAACCGGTTGTACGGCCAAGCCGTACCGCGCCGCGGTGATCCAGACGGCCTCCACTGCCGATCCGGCCCGCGCATAATCGGCCAATGTGTCGCCACGCACCGAGATGACGCCGATCGCAGCACCGGCATTCACCCTGTCGCGGATGTCGTCGCCAAGCACCTCGCCGGCGTCCCACTCGGCGAGCTGGGCGACGACCTCGGGGCGCCGCAGCACGTTCAGGACGGCGAAGTCGGCAGGGGACAGCTCCAGGCTGCGCACGTCGATGCCGGACTCGGGTGCCGCGTCGAGCGGCCAGCGAATCTCGGCGAACATCTCGGCGTGCAGGTGCGGTGTGAGATACCGGATCCGGTCCGCCGCGGCGAGAAGCGCAGCGCTGGACTGAATGTCGTTCCGCGCCGTCAGGAGTCGCAGCGTGGCACCTTCGCGCTCGGCCGCCGTCGTCATCGCCGTCGCGAGGTCGTCGTCGATCGGCACGGGTGCCCCGTGGTGGCGGTTCGTTTCCCGCGACAGCACGAGTTCTTCGAGATCGGCCAGTTCGGGTTCCTCGCCGGCCGCCCAACCCACTGTGGCGATCAGCGGCGTGCGCTCGTCGCCGGGTGCGATGGCGACTTCCGCGCGGTGTCCACGAGCGGCGACGGCGACGCGGGCGTTGAAGATTGCGGCACCCATCGCGACGGCGCTGGCACGAAACGCCACGTCCATGGTCGACGTGTACTCGGTGGCGAGGCGCAGCGTCACGGAGTTGTCGGCCACCTCGATGTGCCACGGCTGAGCGTTGCCGCCGGAGGGGGCGCGCAGTGCAGCGGCGGCAACGGCGCCGGCGAACTCGGCGGGCCGCTCCTGGTCGTCCTCGACGGGGGTGGGCGATGGGGGATCGCGATGGGTGTGCGGGTCGTCGATGCGGTCGAGGACGGCACCCGCGTCGATCCGTACCCGGCCGGAGGGCAGGTGTTCGCGCAGTCCGATCCGCCGGACGGCCTCTGCCACCACGGCAGCGCCGAGCGACACTTCGCCCGACAGCTGAGGCCAGGTCGACAGCGTCTTGCCGACCTCGAACAGCGACGCCGCCATGCGCGGCGAAAGCCCATCCGCATCGAGGAGTCGCAACACGTGTGGCACCTTGTCCTCGGCGGACAGGTTCGCGAGGTCGGAGGCGGCGAGACCGCCGAGCAGGCCGTGCAGGACCGGACGCGTCGGGTCGAGGTCGAAGCGCTCCACGTCCATCAGCCCCCTGTCACTGGTGGCCATCAACACGGGAATGCGCTTGGCCCGGGCACTTTCGCGCACCAGAACCTTGGCGTCCAGCGAGTCGCACTCCTCGACGACGACGTCCAAGCCATCGAGGAATTCGTCGACCGACTCCGGCGTGACGCCGGTCGTGTCGACCGTCACCGCAAGATAGGGATCCAGCTCCGCGATGCGCCTGGCCGCAACGATCGCCTTGTTGAGGCCCTGGTCGAAGACCGATGCCGGGACCCGGTTGAGATTCGTGAGCTCGAGCTCGTCGAAGTCGGCAAGGCGCAGTTCCCCGCAGAGGCCCTGAGCCGCGAGGGTATGTGCAACGGCGTGCCCAACGCTGAGTCCGATGACGCCGATCTTCAGTGTGCCGAGCCGCTCCTGTTCCTCCGCGGTGATGAGGTGTCGATTCCGGTCCAGTCGCAGTCGTCGATAGCCGGCCGAACCCAGGATGCCGACGACCGCCCGGCGCCACGGGTAGTAGGCCCAGCAGGTCGGCTCGTCGATCAGTTCCTGGCCGGGAGGCGGGGTCAGTTCCCGCAGCGCGGCACGCTGTTGGGCCAGCTGCTCGGTGAACACGACGCCGGCATCGGCCCTCAGTTCGGCCAGCAACGTGTTCTGGGCGGCGTCGAGCGGGTCGAGAATGATTGCTCGGTGTTGATCTTGGTCCCGGTCCGCATGGACCGTCATTGCTGCCCTCCGGCCAGCGCCACGGCCTCCCCGGTTCCGTCCAACTGCCGTGCGAGGAGTCGGAACTCCGCTGCGATCCGCGAGATCTGCCGCGGTACCGCATACTGGGAGAACGTGCTCCGATCCCACCACATCATCTTGGTCTGGTATCGCTCGTCCGGATACGGAGTGGCTGGAACCTGCGACGCCACGACCCCGCCCGTTGAGCGCCATCGGGCCAGCACGTGGTCACCACTAGTGGCCATGGCGAATTTCGCATCGAGCAACATCGACGAATGCAACGGAAAGCGCGCGAGGGCGTTGGTGAGCGAGCGATTCCGATCCGGATCGTCGCCAACCCACGCCGTTTTAATTTCCACGACACCGAACGGTATTCGATCGGCAATCAACTTTCTCACCGTTGCCAAACCGGGTTGTCCAGCCCACTCGACGATGGCGTGCGATTCGTCGGCAGCCAGATACGGGCCCTTCGCGCGGACGCCCGCGATCATCCGCCCGGACTGGTCCACGGCGCCGAGGAACAGCGAAGTATCGGTGGGATTGCGCAATGATGCCAGGTCGAGCGCGCGTTCCACGCCATGCTTGCGGTAGCTGTCACCGGCTCCGCGTACGTATTCGGCCCAGAGTGTCGGCTCGGAGGTCGGATCGGAAAGCACGAGCGTGCACTCCGTGTCCGGGTCCGACCACTCGATGCCGCCTTCGAGGCAAACAGGCGGGGCATCGCTGGCATCCAGCGTGGAAACACTCATACGTGTCCGTTCTCCGGGCGGCCCAGCTGTCAGACGCGCCCCTGCATATGCGCATCCAATGGGTAGCAAATACCCGCTAAGTATCGCTTGTTCGTGGCCGTTTCGAGCCATTGCGTTGATCTTGTATTGACCGTTGTTTGCTCGTTAAAGCATCGGAACATGAGCCTAGCGAATTAGTTCCATACCACAGCTTCCGCCATGCCTGCAGTCGGGTAGCGATCGCGAAACGATGGCAAACGTCCCACGTGGCCAGGTGCGTACCGGGAATCGGGGCAACTAGTTTCCCACGCGCGTCCGCAAGCGACTCTCCAGACCGTGTCGGGGGGTCGATTTCCGTCACGTTTTCGCCGCCCATGGTTCCTGGAGTGGGGTACCCCCTGGTGCCCCAGATATCCGACGCGCTACACATAGTGAAACGGCATCATTTCTAAGGAGTGCGGTGAAGGTCTTCGAGGGTCTGGCTGAGTTCGCGGCGGCAAGAGGCAGTCAATTCGGTCCGACCGAATGGATGGAGATCACCCAGGACCGCGTCAACCTGTTTGCCGACGCCACTGACGACCATCAGTGGATCCACGTCGACCCCGAGAAGGCGGCCAACGGCCCCTTCGGCGGCACCATCGCACACGGCCTGCTGACCTTGTCGCTGCTGCCGCACTTCTCGCACCAGCTGTACCGGGTGGACAACATCGCCATGGCCATCAATTACGGCTACAACAAGGTGCGCTTCATCACGCCGGTCAAGGTTGGTGCGAAGGTGCGGGCGCGCGGTGAGCTCACGGCGGTCAATCAGCTCAACGGTGCCGTCCAGGCCACCACGACGATCACCGTGGAGATCGAGGGATCCGAGAAGCCTGCGGCGGTGGCGGAGTCGATCGTCCGCTTCATCGGCTGAGCGACTCCCCAGGGATCAGGACGACCGCTGCGCGGCCCTGACCAACCCCCCACCGATGATGAGCCGCTGGATCTCACTGGTGCCCTCGTAGAGACGGAGCAACCGGACGTCGCGGTAGATGCGCTCGACGGGCACCTCCCGCATGTATCCACTGCCGCCGTGCACCTGAACCGCGAGATCGGCGACGTTGCCGACCATTTCGGTGCAGAACAGTTTCGCGGCGGACGGTGCGATGCGACGATCCTCGCCCGAGAGCCAGAGGCGTGCGGCGTCGCGCACCAGTGCGCGCCCGGCCATCACCCCGGTCTGCTGGTCGGCGATCATGGCCTGCACGAGCTGGAAGTCGCCGATCGGCGTGCCGCCCTGCGTGGCGGTGGCGGCGTAGCTCACCGACTCGTCGAGAGCCCGCTGCGCGGCGCCAACGGACAGTGCGGCGATGTGGATGCGGCCGCGGGCCAGTGACGTCATGGCCGCCCGGTAGCCGATGTCCTCTGCGCCGCCGACGAGCG
This sequence comes from uncultured Actinomycetota bacterium, assembly GCA_963849055.1. Classification (GTDB taxonomy): domain Bacteria; phylum Actinomycetota; class Actinomycetes; order Mycobacteriales; family Mycobacteriaceae; genus Mycobacterium. The sequence goes on along the minus strand of CAWKFI010000002.1, from coordinate 296,435 downwards.
CGTCGGCGCCGACCCGGACGTCGTCGAAGCTGACGTCGGCGGTCCAGGCGCCCTCCTGGCCCATTTTGGCGTCCTTCGCGCCAATCACCACGCCTGGGCTGTCGGCGGGCACCAGGAATACCGCGATGCCGGGACCGTCGGCGTCCGCGGGTCTGCTGCGTGCGAAGACCACGAACAGGTCGGCGGTCGGCGCGTTGGTGATGAACCGCTTCTGCCCGGTGATCACCCAGTCGACGTCGTCCCCTGAGCCATCGCGAACGGCCTTGGTGCGCAGGCCGGCCGGGTTCGAGCCTGCGCCCGGTTCTGTCAGCGCGAACGACGCCACGACCTCGCCGGAAGCGATGCCGTCCAGCCAGCGCGTCTTCTGTTCGTCCGTGCCGAACCCGACCAGTACCTGGCCGGCGATGCCGTTGTTGGTGCCGAACATCGATCGCAAGGCGAACGTGGTGTAGCCGAATTCCATCGCCAACTCGACGTCCTGGGCGATGTTCAGGCCGAGCCCGCCCCACTCCTGCGGTATCGCGTAGCCGAACAGACCCATCTGCTTGGCCTGGTCACGGATGTCGTCGGGCACCCGGTTGTCGGTCATGATCTCCAGCTCGCGGGGCATCACCACCGACCGGATGAAGTGCCGCGTCGCGTCGAGGATGTCCCGGAAGTCGGCTTCGGAGACGGCGGGGTCTGCCATTTGGGGGCGCTCTCCTGAGGGTGGTTGGACGTGCTGGCTACAAATATCATATTTTATGTTGGATACCGTAAACCTCTCAGATTGGACGGGCCGCCACATGTCATTGCTCGACGGACGGACCGCGGTGGTCACGGGCGGAGCGCAGGGGATCGGCTTCGCGATCGCCGCACGCTATGTCGCCGAGGGGGCGCGGGTGGTGCTCGGCGATCTCGATCCGGATGCCACCGCGGCCGCAGTGGAGAAGCTGGGCGGGCGCGACGTCGCGGTCGGGGTGCGCTGCGACGTGACGAACGCAGCCGACGTCGAAGCTCTGGTGGCCGCGGCCGTCGAAACGTTCGGCGGGCTCGACGTGATGGTGAACAACGCAGGCATCACCCGGGACGCCACGATGCGGAAGATGACCGAGGAGCAGTTCGATCAAGTCATCTCGGTGCACCTGAAGGGCACCTGGAACGGCACGCGCAAGGCGGCCGACGTCATGCGGGAGAACAAGCGTGGCGCGATCGTCAACATCTCGTCGATATCGGGCAAGGTGGGCCTCGTCGGCCAGACCAACTACTCGGCCGCGAAGGCCGGCATCGTCGGACTCACCAAGGCGGCGGCCAAGGAGGTCGCGCATCTCGGTGTTCGGATCAACGCCATCCAACCCGGCCTCATCCGATCGGCGATGACCGAGGCCATGCCGCAACGGATCTGGGACGCCAAGCTGGCCGAGATCCCGATGGCCCGCGCGGGGGAGCCCGACGAGGTCGCCAACGTCGCGCTGTTCCTCGCATCGGACCTGTCGTCGTACATGACCGGAACGGTGCTGGAAGTGACTGGGGGAAGGCACATCTGATGCGCGAATCTTCTGCCCAATCACTCCTCGCGTCCGTAGTGATCTGCGAACCCGTCCGCACGCCCATCGGCCGGTACGGCGGAATGTTCAAGTCGCTGACGGCAGTCGATCTGGGCGTCGCGGCGCTGAGGGGATTGCTCGAGCGCACGGGCGTGGCACCCGACGAAGTCGGCGACGTCATCCTTGGCCACTGCTACCCGTCGAGTGAGGCTCCCGCGATCGGGCGGGTGGTGGCGCTGGACGCCGGCCTGCCCGTGACCGTTCCCGGCATGCAACTCGACCGTCGATGCGGATCGGGTCTGCAGGCGGTGATCCAGGCCTGCCTGCAGGTGGGCACCGGCGCGAACGATCTCGTCATCGCCGGCGGCGCGGAGAGCATGAGCAACGTCGCCTTCCACTCCACCGACATGCGCTGGGGTGGGTCGCGAGGCGGCGTCACCGTGCACGACGGCCTGGCGCGTGGCCGCACCACCGCCGGCGGGCGCAACTATCCGGTGCCCGGCGGCATGCTGGAGACCGCCGAGAATCTGCGCCGCCAGTACGGCATCTCCCGTGCCGAACAAGACGAGCTCGCCGTGGCCTCGCATCAGCGCGCGGTGGCCGCGCAGAAGAACGGGATCCTGGCCGAGGAGATCGTCCCCGTCACCGTGCCCAGCCGCCAGGGCGAAGAGGTCGTCGACACCGATGAGCATCCCCGCGCCGACACCTCGGTCGAGTCGTTGAGCCGGCTCAAACCCGTACTGCTGCGCGATGATCCGGAGGCCACCGTCACCGCGGGCAACTCCAGCGGTCAGAACGACGCGGCATCCATGTGCATCGTCACCACGCCGGAGAAGGCGACCGAGCTGGGCCTGCGACCCTATGTCCGGCTGGTGTCCTGGGGTGTGGCCGGGGTGGCGCCGAACGTCATGGGGATCGGCCCGGTGCCTGCGACCGCGCTGGCGTTGGCGAAGGCGGGGCTGACGATGTCCGACATCGACCTGATCGAGCTCAACGAGGCGTTCGCCGCACAGGCTCTGGCGGTGATGCGCGAGTGGGGCTTCACCGCCGCCGACGCTCAACGCACCAACGTGCACGGTTCGGGCATCTCGCTCGGGCATCCGGTGGGCGCCACGGGCGGCCGGATGCTGGCGACGTTGGCACGCGAACTGAACCGCCGGGGCGCCCGCTACGGGCTGGAGACCATGTGCATTGGAGGCGGCCAGGGGTTGGCCGCCATCTTCGAGGGAGTGAGCGCATGACGCGCCTCGCGCAGACCGTCGGGTTGACCGAGTTTCAGACCGAAATCCTGGCCACTGTGCGGCAATTCGTCGACAAGGAGGTCATCCCCAACGCCCAGGAGCTGGAGCACTCCGACACCTATCCGCAGCACATCGTCGACAAGATGCGCGAGATGGGGCTGTTCGGGTTGATGATCCCCGAGGAGTACGGCGGGCTCGGTGAATCGTTGCTCACCTACGCACTGTGCGTGGAGGAGCTGGCCCGCGGCTGGATGAGCGTGTCGGGTGTGGTCAACACCCACTTCATCGTGGCCTACATGCTGCGCCAGCACGGCACCGAGGAGCAGAAGCAACGGTTCCTGCCGCGGATGGCGACTGGCGAGGTCCGGGGTGCGTTCTCGATGTCCGAGCCCGAGCTGGGTTCCGACGTTGCGGCCATCCGCACCAAGGGTGTTCGCAATCCTGGCGGCGGCTACACCATCACCGGGCAGAAGATGTGGCTGACCAACGGCGGCAGTTCCACCCTGGTGGCCGCGCTGGTCAAGACCGACGAGGGAGCGGACAAACCGCACCGCAACCTGACCGCCTTCCTCGTCGAGAAGCCCGTCGGCTTCGGCGAGGTGGCACCCGGCCTGATCATCCCCGGCAAGCTCGACAAAATGGGCTACAAGGGCATCGACACCACGGAACTCGTCTTCGACGGCTACCAGTGCAGCGACGACGACGTCCTCGGCCATGCGCCGGGACAGGGCTTCTTCCAGATGATGGACGGTGTCGAGGTCGGCCGGGTCAACGTCGCCGCGCGTGCGTGCGGCGTCGGCATCAGGGCATTCGAGCTCGCCGTCCGATACGCCCAGCAGCGCAGCACGTTCGGCAAGCCGATCGCCGATCATCAGGCGATCTCCTTTCAGCTGGCCGAGATGGCGACGAAGGTCGAGGCCGCACACCTGATGATGGTCAATGCGGCCCGGCTGAAGGACTCGGGGGAGCGCAACGACGTCGCGGCTGGTATGGCGAAATACCTTGCCAGCGAGTTCTGTTCGGAGGTAACGCAGCAGAGCTTCCGCATCCACGGCGGCTATGGCTACTCCAAGGAGTACGAGATCGAGCGGCTCATGCGCGACGCGCCCTTCCTGCTCATCGGTGAAGGCACCAGCGAGATCCAGAAGACGATCATCAGCAAGAGTCTGCTTCATGAGTACCGAATCTGATCCCGACTTCGTCGCCAGGCCGCAGCTGTCGGACGACGTGGCGCGCTATGTGCGGCGGCGAATCTTCAACGGCGCGTATGGCGCCGGCGAATATCTGCGGCTGGATCAACTGGCGGTCGAACTCGGCATCAGCGTCACCCCGGTGCGCGAGGCGCTGCTGAACCTTCGTGCCGAGGGGCTGCTGGTGCAGCAGCCGCGACGGGGATTCATGGTGCTGCCGGTCACCGCGCGCGACATCGCCGACGTCGCCAACGTGCAAGCGTTCATCGGGGGTGAGCTCGCCGCACGCGCAGCGGAGAACATCAGCGACGAGCAATTGGCCGCCCTCCGTGCAATCCAGGACGACCTGGAACGGGCCTACGAGCAGGACGACCTCGAGCGCACGGTGCGACTCAATCACGAATTCCACCGCACAATCAACGTCGCGGCGGACTCGCCGAAGCTCACCCAGTTCATGTCGGGCATCACGCGATACGCCCCGGAGTCGGTATTCCCGACCCTCGCCGGTTGGCCGCGTCAGTCGATGAAGGACCATCGCCGGGTGATCGCTGCGTTCGAGAAGCGTGACGCCAACCGCGCCAGGATGGCGATGGCGGAGCACTTCACGATCGGCGTCGCGCCGCTCACCGACCACCTGATCGCGCGTGGCGTCATCGCCGACGGCGAGTCCACGGCGGAGGCGGCCGGGTCGTAGGCGTCGGTTCTGCGTGGAGGGCGCAAAAGTGCGAGTAGGCGGCGCCGCGACCGCAGAGTCGACTGGCGTCACATCGGCCGGTACCACGCCGCCACGTCCGCTGGTCTGACCTTCATCGCCGCGTTTCGGGGCAGTTCGGCGGCGGTGACGACCGCGACGGGCACGTGGTGGCTGGGCAACGCGTCGCGCACCAGATCCTTCAACTCCGATTCGGTCGGCGGTGTCGCGCCGCGCCTGAGTTCGACTGCGGCGAAGGGTACTTCGCCGAGCCTGCGGTCCGGCACGCCAACCACGCACGCGTCGCGCACCGCGGGATGGGTGATCAGTACCCTGCGCACCGTTTCGGGAAGCACCTTGAAGCCGCCGCGGTTGATGGCACCGTCGCCCCTGCCGTACAGCGTGACGAAGCCGTCGTCGTCCACCGCGGCCACGTCGGTGGTGCGTACCCATTCGGGGCCCATGACCTCGACCCTCGCCTCGAGCAGGCCCTGCTGCCCGACGGGTACCTCCCGACCTGTGTCGGGGTCGACGATCCGAACCTGAACGCCCGGAAGCGGTCTGCCGGAGCTGTCGGGTTTGTCGGCGCCGAAGCGTTGCCGCAACTCGGGCGTCCAACCGCACACCGACCCCGCGAATTCCGTTGCGCCGTAGGCCCACAACAGCGGCACGCCGAACCGCCGCTCGAACTCCTCCCGTAGTTCGCGCTCCAGCGGTCCCGCGCCGCCGACCAGATACTCCAGCGACGCGAGGTCCTCTGCGGCCACCTCTGATTCGAGCAGCATCCGCACGATCGCCGGCTGTACGCCACCGCGGCGCAGCTGGTAGGTCTTGACCGCGCGAACCCATTCGTCGACGGTGAACTTCTCCAGCAGCACCATGCGCTTTCCGGTGTACGCGGCGGCGAGCAGCTGGCACACGCCGATGCTGCCGAACGGCCAGAACACCACGTCCGGTGGATCGTCGGGCGACGGCGGTGTCGCCGTGGGTGATGCTGAACACGGTGTGTTGCAGCACGGCGGTCCTGATCGGCACCCGCTTCGGCGGTCCGGTGGTTCCGCTGGTGAGGATGTGCACGCCGGCCAGCCGCAGAGCCCGATCGGGCTCGACGCCCTCGAGTCGTGCGCGGGCGGAGAGCAGTTCGACCGATGGCGGAGTGTCCGCGGACCCCGAGGACACCGCCACGGCGGCCGTGCCGGTGCGCCGCGCGGCGTCGACGACGGGCCCGGTCCAGTCCTGCCCCTCGGCGAGCACGGCGGGCAGTCGAAGCCCTTCGATGTCGGCGGCGATGGACCGTGCGGACTGGAACGAATAGATCATCACCACCGGCCGCCCGGTTGCGATGAATCCGAGCACCGCGGCCGCGTGGGCCAGTCGGTTGCGCACCACGATGCCTACGGGCTCGTCCGCCGCGACGCCCGCGGCGGTGAGGGCAGCGTCGATGCGGGTCCACAGGTCGGCGACGTCATCGCCCGTGTACCAGGCGCGCTCGAACTCGATGAACGGCTGGTCACGGTACCCCGCCAGGCGTTGCGCAAGGGTGTCGGCAAACGGTTTCAGGGTCGTCACGCCGGGTTATCCTGGGTAGGGTGAAGCGCTTCATCGCCGGCATCACGACCGCGGTGGCCTGCGCCGCGGGCGTGGCCGTGGTCACCGCGCCGCCGTCGGGCGCCGACGAGATCGGCTACCTGGTCAACGTGACGGTGCGGCCCGGTTACAACTTCGCGAATGCTCGGGCGGCTCTCGACTACGGCTACGGACTCTGCGACCGGATCGGCCAGCACCAGAGTTACGCCGATCTGGCCAACACGATCCGGTCCGACTTCAACACCTCCGACGAGTTTCAGATCTCGTACCTTCTCAGCCAGGCCACCCAGGAATTGTGCCCGGCTCAGATCTGGCAGCTGCGGCAGTCTGCCGCCGGTTATCGCGCACCCGCACCCTGACCTCATCGCAGCCTCAGTACTGGGTCGCGCCCTGGTCGATCGACATGGCCGTCGCGGTAACCAACTTCGACTCGTCACTCGCGAGCCACAGCACGGCGTTGGCGATGTCCTCGGGCTCCGCAATCCAGGTGGGCAGGAACGGCGTAACCATGTGGGCGAGCTGCGGGTTGCTCTCCATGGTCCTGCCGATCGCGCCGATCATGTCGCCCGAACCCATGTCGGAGTTGACCGCTCCGGGATGGACGCTGTTGACCCTGATCGAATGCCTGCCTAGCTCGGCGGCGAACGCGCGCGCCATGCCGGTGATGGCGTGCTTGCTGGCGGTGTAGTGGATCATGAACGGCTGCATCTTCACCCCTGCCGCCGAGCTGATCAGGATCACCGATCCGCCGCGGTCGCCGTCGATGATGTGCTGGGCGCCGGCCATCACGGCGTTCCAGGTGCCGGTCACGTTGACGTCCATCACGTCGCGGAAGTCGGCGGGCGTGATCTCGTTCCAGACCTGCGGTGCCGCGATGCCGGCATTGGCGACGATGACGTCGAGACGGCCCAGCTCCGCGACGCCGGCGGTGACGGCCTCGCACATCCCGTCGTAGTCGCGGGTGTCGACCACCGAGGCGACGATCCGTCGTCCGGTGGCCTCGACCAGGCGGACGGTTTCGTCGAGGTCCTCGGGACAGGCGGGAAGGTAGGGCACGCAGTCGGGCAGCTTCCCCGCGATGTCGACCGCGATGACGTCCGCGCCCTCGGCGGCCATCCGCACCGCATGTGCGCGGCCCTGGCCCCTGGCCGCGCCGGTGATGAATGCGACCTTGCCCTCGAGTCGACCCGTCATTCGAACTCCTTCTCCGGCCTTGCGGCCCCTGAGTGAACCCGCATCTCCAATGTCTGGGATGCGGTGAGCATCTCGCGAAGCCTTTGGACGTCAGGCTTTCCGCTGGCTGACCTCGGTACGTCGTCGTCGGAGCGCACCAGCAGCCACACGGTCGGGACCTTGAACGAGCTCAAGAGCGTCTTGGCGGCGGTATGCAGCTCGTCCGCAGTGGTGCTTCCGGTGTCGCACACGACGACCGCACCCACCCGATCGCCATGGTCGCCGGGCACGTTGGTGACGAACGCACCGTCGACGCCCGCGATGGTCCGCAAGGCCTGCTCGACCTCGCTGGGGTAGACGGTCGCGCCGCTCACCTTGAACATGTCGTCGGATCGGCCGTGGTAGAACATGAATCCGTCGTCGTCCAGGTGACCGAGGTCGCCGGTGGGGTAGAAGCCGTCGGCGGTGAACACGTCCTCCCGGCTGCGCCTGCAGATGCCGCGCAGGGTGTGCGGTCCCCGGATCTGGATCATGCCGACGGTGCCGGGAGACACGGGTGCCCCGTCGTCGAGGCCGACGATGCGCACCTCCATGCCGGGAAACGGCCTGCCGCAGCTTCCCCATGCCGATTCGGGCATGTCGGTGTCGGCGCGGAAGCCGCAGTACGGGCCGAACGCCTCGGTCATGCCGAACAGCGTGGCCCGGGCGCCGGGTCGGGCGCGTTGCTCCGGTGGCAGCAACGCCTCCAGGCTGCCGGGCCGCAGCGAAGACAGGTCGGCACCGATCGAATCAGCATGGCGGGCAAGCACTTCGGCTTGATCGGGCCAGCCGCGAAACAACGTGACGCGCTCCCGCTCGATCAGTCGCAAGGTGGTGTCCGGGTGGGGCGAGGGTTCGGTGACCAGGGTGGCGCCGGCCAGCAGCGCCGACAGCACGCCGCCGGCGAAACCGCCGACCCAGAAGAACGGCATCGGAAGGTACAGCCGGGTGTCGGGGCCGATGCACCGCGGTTCGAGGCTGGACCGCACCGCGTCCGAGCGCGCTGCCGTGGGAGTGCACGACGCCCTTGGGCATGCCGCTGCTGCCGGAGGTGAACATCACCACCAGCGGATCGCTGGGTGTCACCGCGGCGGCCATCGCGTCGACCACGTGCGTCGGGCCGGGACCGGCGGCCGCGGTGAGCAACGCATCGGGCGCCCAGACCTGGCGCAGCGCCGGAAGTTTCGGATGCCGCAGTGCGTCGTCGCCGAAGCCCGAGATCTCCAGCTCTGCGCACAGCTCGTCGCGATACCGGTGACCGCGGAACTCGTCGACGGCCACCAGGTACTGGACCGAGGCGACGCGCAGCTGCGCCACCAGCTCACGGGGTGACAACAGCGTGCTCAGCGGTACCAGCACGGCGCCGATCCTGGTGAGCGCGACGGCGATCAGAACCCATTCGACGCCGTTGGGCATGATCAGCCCGACCCGGCTGCCCTTGCCGACACCCCTGTCGACGAACGTGGCCGCGAGTCGCAGGCTATCGGAATCGAGTGTGGCGTAGTCGATCCTGGCGCTCGGGTCGATCACCGCCGGTGTCGCGGCGTCACGTGCGGCGCGCAGCCTGACCAGGGCGTCGATCGTGTCAGACATCGAACACCTTGCGCAGTCCCGCGGACGTCGACCTTGCCGCTGGACAGCACGGGAACCTGGGCGGCGGAAAGCGCGACGAACTTGCGCGGCACCTTGTAGGCGGACAACTCCGGGGCGAGCAGTGCGCGCAGCTCGTCCTCGTCGAACCCGTCGACGTCGTCGGTGACCACCACCGCGGCGACGACCTCATCGCGGTCGGCATCGGGAACGCCCACCACGTGGGCCACCGTGCCGCCGGTGACCCTCGCGATCACCTTCTCGACTTCGGCGGGCGAGACGTTGGCACCCGACGTCTTGATCATCGACGTCCTGCGTCCGACGAAGTACACGAACCCGTCCAGGTCGGCGCACACCAAATCGCCGGTGTGGAACCAGCCGTCGGGATCGAAGCACTCCTCGCGGCTGCGTCGGTGGTAGCGCTGCATCAGGTGTGGTCCGCGGACGTGGAGTTCCCCGACCGCGCCGGCGGCCACGATTGCGCCAGTGTCCGGGTCGACGATCCTGATCTCGAAGCCCGGCGCCGGCTTGCCGTACGAGCCGCGCCGGTCCTCGGGTTGATCGGATTCGTCGGCACTGATCAGCAGCGTGCTGCCGGCTTCGGTCATGCCCAGCATGTTGTGCCGCAGTTCGGGATCCGCCGGGCGCGCATCTCGCGGCATGATGGGGTACAGGTTGCCACGTCGCATCGAGGAGAGGTCGCGGCGGCCAAAGCTCTCGTGACGGGCGAGATGCGCGATGGCGGCGGCGAATCCGTTGGTGACGGTTGGCCGTTGTGCCTCGAGCAGATCCAGCGTTTCGCCGGCGTCCACGGCGTTCGAGCACACCAACGTGCACCCGGCGACGAGCGAGGCGAGCAGCGCGAACCCGAAGCCGCCGACCCAGAAGAACGGCGAGTTGCAGAACAATCGGTCGTCGACCGAAAGGCCACGGATCGCGTTGAGGTTCTGCTGATGGGTGAGCAGCGAGCCGTGGGTGTGAATGGCACCCTTGGGCGTACCCGTCGATCCCGAGGTGTAGACGATTACGAGCGGGTCGCTGCCGTCGACGTCGTCCTCCAGCGCCCGCAGCAACGCGTCGTCGACCGCCTCGGCGAGTGCGGCGACGTCGGACTGGTCGAACGCCACGTGCCGCAATTGCGGTGCTGCCGAATTGAACAGCCGCGCAGTGACGTCGACGGATTCGATGCCGAGCACCTCGGACAGCCGGCTCGCGTAGTCGTGCGACCGGTACCGCCGTGTGGCCAGCAGAATCGAGACGTCGGCCTCGGACAGTTGTCCACCGAGCTCGCGGGCGGTCGAGAAGGTGGTGAACGGCACGACCACGGCGCCGATCCGCGCCGCGGCCAGCATGCCGACGACGAAGTCCGCACCGTTCGGGTAGAGCAGCCCGACGTGGGTGCCCTTGCCCGCACCGAGGGCGACGAGACCGCGTGCCAAGCCCGCCGAACGGCGTTCGGCGTCGGCGTAACTCAGCTGTTCGGCGTCGCAGACCAGCAGCGGATGCCGACCACGCGTCTGCGCCTGCTCGCGTATGACGCGTGCCACGGTGGGTGAATCAACCGTCACGGCTCGGTCCGGGCAGCGGGAACGCGCTCGGCGAAGTATCGGCGGACCGCGCTCAGGTCTGCCTTGCCCGACGGTGTTCGCGGGATGGAGTCGACGACGGCGATCTCGGTGGGAATCTCATAGCGCGCCAACCGGGTTCGCAGGTAGTCGACCAGATCGTCGGAGGTGACGTCGTCGCGCAGCTCGACCATCGCGACCGGCGTCTCGCCGAGGCGGTCATCTGGACGGCCGACGACTGCGGCCCCCGCGACGGCGGGGTGGTTCTCCAGTGCCGCGCGCACGTCGTCGGGCATCACCTTGAACCCGCCGCGAATGATGGCCTGGTCGGCACGGCCGAGAATCCATAGGAAGCCGTCGGCGTCGATGCGTGCCATGTCGGTGGTGCGGATCCACTCCGCCGTGGGCCCCAACTGGCCGGGCTTCACCTCGAGCAGGCCGGGCTCGTCGGGCCCCAGCTCGTTGCCTGCCGCGTCGACCACCCGCAGCCGCGCGCCGAGGGTGGCCCGGCCGACGCTGCCGCGCTTGGCGTGCCAATGCCTCTGGTGGTCGGCCAATGTCCAGCCAGCCACGCCGCCGCCGAATTCGGTTGCGGCATAAGATGTCAGCACGGGGATGCCGAACTTCTCGGTGAAGGCGTCGGCGTCCTCTGCCGACAGCGGTGCGGTGCCGGACGTGACGGCCCTGACGCTGGACAGGTCGTCGCGGGTGAGGTCGGAGTGCAGCACCATGCGCAGCGCCGCAGGCACCAGTGACACGGCCTTCGGCCGGTACGTGCGTACCGCGTCGGCCCAGCGGTCCAACTCGAAGCGCGGCAGCAGGACGAACGGGCGTGCCTCGGTGACACACTGCAGCACCCGGAACACACCGCCGATGTGCACCAGGGGAGCGTTGACTATAGCGACACCGCGCCGCGGTTCGGTCGGAGCGGCGCCGAGCACGCTTCGGGCGAGCATGTCGTAGGTCAGGTCAACGCGTTTCGGCGGACCGGTGGTGCCGCTGGTCAACATCCGCACCGCGACCCCGGGCCTGCCGTCGTCGGTCGTCGGTGCGGTCGCGGCACTCACCTCCGGGGTGTCGGTCAGGCCCGAGATGGTCAGCACGGTCGTCGTGTCCGCGGGGGCGACCAGCGTGGCCACGTCGTCGGCAGTGCCGATGATGACCGGCAGGCGCAGCGCCGCGACGTCGGACCGGGTGCGGTCGTCGCCGCGGGCCGGGTTGATCACCACCAGCGTCGCCTCGGCCAGCAGCACGCCAAGGAAGGTGGCGACGTGGGACGGCGTATTGCGTAGCAGCACCCCGACCTGAGGCTGGCCGCCACCGTGGCGCGCGACGAGTTCCTTTACGCGACGGGCGTGGTCGGCCACCTCGCCCCACGTCGACCACAGACCCTCGTACTCGAGCGCGGGGGAGTCGGGTGCCAGCGTCAGCACGTCGGCGACCCGCACGCTCAGCGGATGCACCATCAGCGGATCCTCGGGGGCCGGGGTCGGCGGTCGGGGTCCAGTTCGGACTGCCCGAGCGGGTTGCCCAGCCGGGTGTAGATGAGGTTCTGGTCGAGCGCTGCGCGATAGGGCTTGTCCAGTGACTCCCAGATCGCCTTCACCGTGCCCTGTGTCGCCGACGTGGGGTGCGCGGCGATCATGCTGGCGATCTCGTGGGCCCGCGCCCACAGATCGTCGGCCTCGACGATCTCGGTCACCAGACCGATCCGCAGCGCGGTCTGCGCGCTGACCCGTTCGTCGTTGCCTACCAACGCCATTCGCAAGGTGTCACCAAGACCGATCTTGCGCATCAATCCGATGGGCTCGAGTGCGGACACCAACCCCGCGCTGACGTGGGAGTCGAAGAAGGTGGCATCGGTGGAGCAGATCACCACGTCGGACTCGTTGACGAAGTAGAACGCGCCCGCCGTGCACATGCCCTGAACGGCGCACACCACGGGTTTCCACATCTTCTGCCACTTCGGACTCAGCAGCTCGCCAGGATCCTCGTGGTTCCACACGTTCTCCGGCTGGCCGTAGGACGACTTGACGTCGAGGCCGGCACTGAACGCGCGGTCACCTGCGGCGCGCAGCACCACGGCGTGCACGCGTTCGTCGAGTTTGACGGTGCGCCAGACGCGGACCATCTCCTCGCACATCGCGCGGTTGAAGGCGTTGAGCCGGTCCGGTCGGTTCAGCGTGATGGTGGCGACGTGCGCGGCTTCGTCCACGTCGAGCAGAACGGTCTCGAAGGTCTCGTCCGCATTAGCGGCACTGCCAGTTCGGGGCCCGCTTCTCCATGAAGGCCCGTGGCCCCTCGAGCGCGTCCTCGGTGCGCACCACCCGCTCACGGAACGTCTCGGCGAGGATCTCGCCCTCGTGCAGCGGCAGGTCGAGTGTCTTGTGGATGGCCAGCCGGGTGCCGCGCACGGCCAGCGGCGCATTGGAGTTGATGACGTCGGCGATCTCGTGGGCGCGCTCGAGAAGCCGGTCGTGCTCGACGATCTCGGTGATCATGCCCAGCTCGTAGGCGCGTTGCGCGCTCATCCGTTCGTGCTTGCCCATGATCGCCATGCGCAGAGCGACGTTGCGAGGCAGCACCCGCGCGAGTCGCACCATCTCGCGTCCGGCGACCAGGCCGATGCTGACGTGGGGATCGAAGAAGGTGGCCTTCTCCGAGGCGATCACGACGTCGCCCGTCGTGACCCAGTCGAGCCCTGCGCCGCAACAGAGTCCGTTGATGGCGGCCAGCACCGGTTTGGCCATCCGCCGAAACGGGGGAGTGCCCTCCTGCGGGGCCTCCCACTGTTCGAAGGTGGACAGGTAGGGACGTTCGTTGAGGACCTTGCCGTCGCCGGGGATCTCCTTGACGTCGGCACCCGTGCAGAACGCCCGGCCGGTGGCGGTGACGATCAGGATCCAGACGTCGTCGTCGTTCTCGGCCGCGTCGTAGGCGGTGCGCAACTCGGTGATCATGTGCGGGCTGAGCGCGTTGAGCGCGTCGGGCCGGTTGAGCGTGATGGTGGCCTTGTGGTCGGAGACCTCGTACTTGATCGTGTCGAACGACATGCTGTTCCCTTCGGTCATCGGCCGTTGAAGTCAGGCGTGCGGCGCTCCTGAAATGCCGCCAGGCCTTCCTTGAAATCCTTTGTCCGGCTGGATAACTCCAGGGCGTAGAGTTCCTGCGTCATGGCCTGCTCCAGGGTGGACGACTGCCCCGTGCGGATGGACTGCTTGGCCAGACCGATCGCCACGGTGGGTCCGGAGGCCAGCCGGGTCAGTAGTTCATCGGCGATGCCGTCCAACTCGGTGGCCGAGGCGGCGTCATGGATCATGCCCCAGTCCGCGGCATCCGAGCCGCTCACCTTCTCGCCGAGCAGCAGCATCCGGCGGGCCCTCGCCACGCCGACCAGCCGGGGCAGCAGCCACGTCGCGCCCGAGTCGGGGCTGAAACCCCTGGAGAGAAACGGCTCCCAGAACACGGCGTCGTCGGCTGCCACGGTGAAGTCCGCTGCCAAGGCGAGGTTGCAGCCGAGGCCCACCGCCCAGCCACGCACCGTGCACACCACGGGCAGCGCGACTGTCTGGACCAGTTCGATCACGCGGTGCGCGGTGAGCGGTATGCGTCGCACCAGATCTCCGGTGCGGGGGCGTTCTCGCCGGTGAATTGGTGGCCACCCAGTCCGCTCCCGAACAGAAGTCGTCGCCCGCACTGGCGATGTGTATCGCGCGCAGTCCGTCGTCGGTGGCTGCGTCGGTGAGCGCATCGACCAGCGTGTCGATCATCGGATGGCTCAGCGCATTTCGTCGACCGGGCGGTCCAGCACCAGGCGCAGCACCGCGCCGTCGCGGGACACCGTCACCGAACCGTCGGTCCCGTTCGGATCGAGCCCTTGACTCACCGTTGGGTACGCCCTTTCGCATTGGCTACGGTTACCCCTACAGTAGACGATACCATTTCTATCCTGTACAAGTTAGCAAGGAAAGACCGCCGACGGAAGATCGGTGTTCGGAGCGGAGCGAGGTGACCGATGGCCGACGGCCCCGACTTCGGTGAGCAACCGCTGCCACAGACCATTGCCGCGGCTGCATCGATGCGCAGGCTCACCAGCTTGTTGCTCTCACTCGAACACGATCACCCCACCGTCGAGCAGATGCTGGCCCGGTTCGACGAATGGGAGACCCAACTCGCCGCCGCCGTCCCGCCCGACCCGACGCCCCGCTTCGGCGAGGATCCCGAGGGCGGGCGACGGCTGTACCTCAACCACGCCACTGACATCGGCAGCGTTCAACCCGTGCTTTCCCGAGTACGAGTTCGAGCGCATCGACACCGATACTGCGGCGGGCACGGTCACGTTCCCCGTGGCGTACGAAGGGCCGCCAGGAATGGTGCACGGCGGCTTCCTCGGGGTGTTCTTCGATTGCGTAGTGCAACACCACAACTGCGCCACGGACCCGTCTGGCATGACGCGCACGATGACCGTGACCTATCGGCGGCCGGTGCCCCTGCTGGCGGAGCTGCGCTTCGACGTCGTCCGCACGCAGACCGAACGCAAGGTCTGCTCGACGGCGCGTCTGCTGCTGGGCGACGACGTGCTGTGCGTCGGCGAAGTCCACGCGGTCGTGTTGCCGCCGGAGCGCTTGACGGACCTCGCGTTCGGGTCGCGGCGGGGCAGCGCGTCGTGAGCGCACCGCGTATCCGCCAACCAAGGGTCGCCGAGATCGTCGCCTCCCGATTGCGCGAGGACATCCTGTCCGGGCGGCTGACGGAGGGTGACGTCCTGCCGTCTCAGGAGTTCCTCCTCGGCGAACTCGGCGTGAGCCCGCCTGCTCTGCGCGAGGCGATCCACATCTTGGAGGCCGACGGGCTCATCTCGGTGCGACGCGGCAACGTCGGTGGAGCGGTGGTGCATCTGCCGTCGGCGGAGAGGACCGCGCACATGATCGGCATGGTGTTGCAGTCGCGCGATTCGACACCCTCCGACGTGAGTGGTGCGCTGATGTATCTGGAGCCGGTCTGCGCCGGAATGTGCGCCGCTCGCGAGGACCGCCTGACAGAGGTCGTCCCGTACCTCGAAGCCGAGATCCGCATCCAGAACGAGCAGTTCGACGACACGGCGCGGTACGTGCCGAACGCGCGCCGGTTCCACGAGGCGCTCGTCGTCGCGGTGCGGCAACGAACCGATGATCCTGCTGATCGGTTCCCTTGAGCTGATCTGGTCGGCGCACGAGTCGGCAGTGTGGAGTGACGAGTCCACCCCCGACGGCCGGGATCCCGCCATGCGGCGCGGAACGATGCGCGCCGCCCTCCGCGACCATCAACGCATCGTCGATGCGATCCGTGAGGGCAACCGCAGCAAGGCGATTCGACTGGCTCAGGATCACCTTGCGGCCGCTCGACGCAACACCCTCGCATTCGGCATGGACAAGACGATCGAGGCGAAGCTGATCTCGGGGTCCGATCATCTCGGGTCGCGAGTGCACACCAATGGCCGCGCAGGATCCGACGAGGAGAACGACCGATGACATCCACCGACGAGCGCGTGCTGTTCGAGGTCGACCGCGAACTCCGGATCGCGACGATCACGTTCAACAATCCGAAGCAACGCAATTCGTACGACGCCACGATGCGCGACGCCGTCGGTCGTTGCCTGGACGTCGTCGCCGAGGACGACGACATCACGGTGGTGCTGCTGCGCGGCGCCGAAGGCGTGTTCTCCACCGGCGCCGACATGAACAACGCCTACGGCTGGTATGGCGAGAAGTCGGACGCCGAGAAGCCGGCCAAGAGCCGACCGAGTCAACGTCGGCGACTTACGGTGGACCGCAAGTCGTTTGGGTTCTACCACAACCTGATGGGCTTCCCGAAGGTCACCGTTGGCGAGATCGGCGGCTTCGCGCTCGGCGGCGGTTTCGAGATGGCGCTGATGACCGACATCTCGGTCATCGCGCGCGACACCAGGATCGGCATGCCTGCCACGCGGTTCCTCGGTCCCGCGCTGGGCAGCCTGCACATGTTCTTCCACCGACTCGGTCCGGTGCTGGCCCGGCGCATGCTGCTGACCGGCGACATCATCGAGGCCGGCGCGGTCGAGCACCTCGGCGTCTTCACCGAGACCTGTGCGCCCGAGGCGGTGACCGCGCGGGCCTGGTACTGGGCACAGAAGGTGGCGAAGATGCCCGCCGACGGCGTCGTCATCGCCAAGGAGGCGTTCCGCTGGGTCGAGCAGAGCCAGGCCTACCAGGGCGAGGAGGTGGCGAGCTACCTGTTCCACGCGTACGGCACCAACCTGCAGTTCGCGCCGGGGGAGTTCAACTTCGTCAAGACCCGCGCTCAGCACGGCACCAAGGAGGCGTTCCGCCTGCGTGACGAACATTTCCACGTGCCGGAACCGGAGTGACCGCGCTCATCACCGACGGCAATACAGTATCTGCTATTTTTGTAACGTCGCTCAACGTCCGAAATGCTGCCTGACTTGCAGCGAGAGAGTTCGAGGTCAACACCATGTCCACACCCGTCATCGTCGGAGCCGTCCGGACAGCGATCGGGCGGTCCTTCAAGGGCACGCTGGTCAACACGACACCCGAGACGCTGATCACCACGGTCCTGCCCGAGGTCGTCCGACGGTCCAAAGTCGACCCGGCCGACATCGACGACATCATCTTCGCCGAATCGCATTACGGCGGCGGTGACCTGGCGCGCTACGCGGCGACCGCCACCGGACTGGAGCATGTCCCCGGCCAGTCGGTCAACCGACACTGCGCGGGCAGCCTGACCGCGATCGGCAATGCCGCGGCACAGATCGGCTCGGGCATGGAGCGGGTGCTCATGGCAGGCGGCGTGCAGTCGCTGTCGATGACGCCGCTGACGAACTGGCGGATCCCCGGGCCCGAGCTGAAGTTCGAGGAGCGGTGGATGCCGCCCACTCACGTCGAGACTCCGGACGCCCCGGCCAAGGACATGTCAATCACGGTGGGCTGGAACACCGCCCAGGCCGCCGGCATCACGCGCGAGGAGATGGATGCGTGGGCGGCGCGGTCACACCAGCGCGCCATCGCCGCGATGGACGCCGGCAAGTTCATCGACGAGATCATTCCCCTCAAGGTCGAACTGCCCGACGGATCGGTGATCGACTTCAGCGTCGACGAACATCCGCGCCGCGACACCACGGCGGAGAAGCTCGCCGGTCTCAAGGTGCTGCACCCCGAGATCGAGGGCTTCTCCATCACCGCGGGCAACGCCAGTGGCACCAACGACGCCGCCGCCGCGGTGGCCCTCGTCGAACAGGGGTACGCGGAGGCCAACGGCCTCGCCGTGATGGCCACGGTGAAGGCTTGGGCGCAGCAGGAGTGGCGCCGCGGGACACCGGCCTCGGCGCGGTCAAGGTCATCGGCAAGGTGCTCGACCGCGCGGGCCTGAAGCCGTCCGACGTCACGCTGTGGGAGATCAACGAGGCCTTCGCGTCGGTGCCGATTGCGGCGTGCAAGGAGTACGGGCTCGACGAGGAGTTGGTGAACTTCTCCGGCAGCGGCTGCAGCCTGGGACATCCCATCGCCGCCTCCGGCGCGCGGATGATCACCACGCTGATCTACGAACTGCAGCGTCGCGGCGGAGGCATCGGCGTCGCCGCGATGTGCGCGGGCGGCGGCCAGGGCGGCGCCGTCGTCGTCGAGGTCTGACACCGACGGGCATGGTTGGCGTTCTCGACGGGCTGCGGGTGCTCGACTACGGGCGGTTCATCGCCGCGCCGTGGTGCAGCGCCCTGTTGGCCGACATGGGCGCCGACGTGCTGCGGGTGGAGAAGCGCGAAGGTGGCGAGGACCGCTGGGTGCAGTCCGTCGCGGCCGGCGGTGAGGGCGGCACCTTCCTGCAGTGCAACCGCAACAAGCGGTCACTGACGCTGGACTCGACGACGCCCGAGGGTGCGGAGGTCACACGCCGCCTGGTCGCACGATCCGACGTCGTGATCGCCAACATGCCGCTGAAGGGGATGCGGGCCAGCGGGCTGGACTACGACAGCCTCCGCGAGATCAAGTCCGACATCATTCTGGCCAGCGCCACCGCCTACGGCGAAGGCGGCCCATACAGCGACCGAATCGGTTTCGACGGAGCAGGCCAGGTGATGTCGGGGGCCGTGTACCGGCAGGGATTGCCCGACATGCCGATCCGAACCGTCGTGCCGCAGGCCGACTTCGGCACTGCGCTCACCCTGACGATCGGCGTGATGATGGCGCTCTACCATCG
Organism: uncultured Actinomycetota bacterium; assembly: GCA_963849055.1. Taxonomy (GTDB): domain Bacteria; phylum Actinomycetota; class Actinomycetes; order Mycobacteriales; family Mycobacteriaceae; genus Mycobacterium. The sequence goes on along the minus strand of CAWKFI010000002.1, from coordinate 277,604 downwards.
CCTCCAGACCGGCCAGGGACAGCACGTGGAGGCCGCGCTGCTCCCGACCGCACTCATGCTGTCCAACGCCTTCCTGATCGAGCGCCACCTACTCGGCGTCGACAAGCCGAGGATGGGCAACCGCGGCACCTCGGTGGCGCCGTGCGACCTCTACGAGGTCACGGACGGCTGGGTGCTGCTTCAAGTCGCGGGCCAGCCGATGTTCAAGCGCTGGTGCCGGCTGATCGGTCGCGAGGACCTCATCGATGACCCGAGATTCGTCGACGACGACTCGCGGTGGGAACACGGCGACTTCCTCAACGACCTGATGCAGGACTGGTGCGACGGCAAGACCAAGGCTCAGGTGCTGGAATCGCTCGAGGCGGCGAAACTGCCAGCGGCACCACTGAATTCCACGCAAGACGTCCTCGACGACCCCCACGTCAAGGCGATGGGCTATCTGAAGTCGGTGGAGTTCCCAGGGACGTCTCGTGACGTACCGATCATCGAGACGCCGTTTCGCCTGTCGCACACCCCCGGCGTCATCCGGCACAGGGCTCCGCTGCTTGGTGAGCACACCGACGAGGTGCTCGGCGAGATCGGCTATGGCGCAGGCGAAATCAATGAGCTCCGCGAGCGCGAAATCGTCTGATGCAGGAAGTCGACGTCGAGGCGAGCCGGCTAGCGCGCGGTGCTGGACTTGCTGCGGCGCGGTGTTGCCGCCTTGCGGCGCTGCCCGGCCGACTTCGAAGCCGTCTGCTCGATCAGTCGCTCGGCGTGATCGAGGATGCAGTCGAGGCCGTACTCGAAGTTGGTCTCGTCGGAGGCGCCGATCCGGTGCCCCTCATCGGTCACCCGCGCCAGCAGCGGCGTGATCTCGGGGTCGATGACCATGACCTCCTCGAAGTCCCCGGGTCCTCCGTCGGACGACCGGTTCTTGTCGTAGAGGCGCTGCAGCACAACGGATCCGCGCACGTGCACCGACACCGCGGAATAGGTGTCGAAGGCGTCCTCGACGGACAGCCCGGCCTCGACGAGACTCTCGATCGCCTTCTCCACCGCGACCACGCCGAGCTTGGCCGCACGCGGGCTCAACGCCGAGCGAATGAGGATCAAGTCGCACAGAATCGGGTTGCCCAGGAACGTCTTTCGCATCACACGGGCGTGGTTGCGCAGCGTCTCGCGCCAGTCCTTGGCTTCCACGTACGGCGTCGCGAAGACGTACTGCTTCAGCGCGCGGTCCGTCATCGCGTTGAGAAGGTCGTCCTTCTTGCGGAAGTACCAGTAGATGCTCGTCACGCCGACACCAAGGTGCTTGCCCAGCAACGGCATGCTCAGGTTGTCGATGCCGACCTGCTCGGCCAGCTCGAAGGCGCCCTTGATGATGTCGTCGGGGTTGATGGAGCCGCGTTCGCGACGTTGTCGCTTTTCGGCGGTCGCCGGCTTGGCCACGTGGGCACCTCCATCAAGATCGATACCTCTGGTGCCGTTCCCGTGCAGGTTCGGCGGAATTCAATCTACCGGCAACGGGCGGCTGAACTGCACCTACGAGCGCGTGTCGTGAGCGGCGTCACCGTCGAGCTTACCGGTACCCCTTCGAGGCACGCCGAACGTGCAGGTCAGGAGATTGCGAACAACAGTTATCGAAAGCAATACGGTAAGTATGACCTGTCGGGGCGGGAAGCTCCATTCCCTCGTCGGCGATTACCGAAATACCTATAGTAAGTTTCTCCGGGCAATGGGTTGCCCGACCGAACACGAACAGGCGGAAAGAGCCAAGTGGCCGACGAAATTCTGACGGAGCGCCAAGGGCGGACTCTTGTCATCACCATCAACCGACCGGCAGGCGCGCAACGCGTTCAACCTGGCCGTGTGCCAAGGTCTCGCCGATGCCGTCGACGAACTCGACGCGAGCCCCGAGCTGTCGGTCGCCATCCTCACGGGTGCAGGCGGAACCTTTTGCGCCGGTATGGATCTGAAGGCGTTCGCCGCGGGCGAGGTGCCGTCGATCCCCGGCCGGGGAATCGGATTCACCGAGCAGCCGCCCCGCAAGCCCGTCATCGCGGCCGTCGAGGGCTACGCGCTGGCCGGCGGCACCGAGTTGGTGCTCGCCACCGATCTGGTCGTCGCTGCGAAGAACGCGAAGTTCGGCATCCCCGAGGTCAAGCGGGGTTTGGTGGCCGCTGGTGGTGGGCTGCTGCGGCTGCCGCACCGCATTCCGTACCAGAAGGCACTCGAGCTCGCGCTGACCGGCGACAACTTCACCGCCGAGGAGGCCGCAGGCTGGGGCTTCGTCAATGTGCTGACCGAGCCGGGCGAGGCGCTGGCAGGCGCGCTGGCCCTCGCGGAGCGCATCACGGCGAACGGGCCGTTGGCGGTGGCGGTGACCAAGGAGATCATCGTCAAGTCGGCCGAGTGGACCGAAGCCGAGATGTGGAAGAAGCAGCAGGAACTCATCATGCCGGTGTTCACCTCCAAGGACGCCATGGAGGGTGCCGTCGCGTTCGCCGAGAAGCGCGCCCCCAACTGGACCGGTTCCTGACGATCCGCCGCTGAGGGCCGCGCCGTGGATCTGGGGTTCGCCAACGCGACCGCCGTCGTCGTCGGTGGCGGCCGCGGCATGGGTCTGGCGACCGCCCGATGTCTCGCCGAGGACGGGGCACGGATAGCGGTCGTCGGCCGCTCGCAGGCCGCCCTTGACGAGGCGGCGGAGGAGTTGCGCAACTGCGGCAGTCCCGATGCCGTCGGCATCGTCGCCGACACCGGTGACGCCGGTCGGGTCGACGAGGTGTTCGCCGAGCTGGCGCAGCGGTGGGACGGCGAGCTCAACGTGCTCATCAACACCGTCGGCCCCAGTGCCGCTGGCACATTCGAGGACCTGACCGACGAGCAGTGGCGCGCGGCCGTCGACGACGGCGTGATGGGCATGGTGCACTGCGTGCGGTCGGCTCTGCCGCTCCTGCGGAAGGCGCAGTGGGCGCGCATCGTCAACTTCTCGGCGCACTCCACGCAGCGGCAGAGCGTCATGCTGCCCGCCTATACGGCAGCCAAGGCGATGGTGAACAGCGTGTCCAAGAATCTCTCGCTACTGCTGGCCAAGGACGAGATCCTGGTCAACGTCGTGTCGCCGGGCAGCATCGCGTCCGAGGCGTTGGTCGACTGGGCGGCATCGGTGGGCGTCGACGGCACCGACCCGTACCGGCTGATGGAAGCCATCGACGAACACTTCGGGCACCCGGCACACCTGCCCCGCGCCGGCCTGCCCGACGAGATCGGACCCGTCGCCGCCTTCCTGGCATCGCGACGCAACTCCTACATGACCGGGGCGAACGTGAACGTGGACGGTGGGTCCGACTTCATCTGAGTTGTCAACCAGGGCAAGGGAGCAACGTATGGCGACGGCGAACGAAGCGCGCGAATGGGCGCGGCATGCGTTGCGGGGCATCGGCGATTCCCTCTACACCCCGTTTCAAGGTCATGACGGCGACGACATCGACTGGGATGCCTACCGCACGCTGGTGCGCTACTGCGTCGGCGACCTCGGTCACCAGATGCTGTGGTGCACCAGTGGTTTGTCGGAGTTCTGGGCACTGACACTCGACGAGCGCAAGCAGCTCCTCGAGGTCGCGATCGCCGAGGCGCGCGCCGCGAACCCCGACGTGGTGATCCAGTCGTGCACGTCGTCGATGTCGGCCAAGGACTGTCTCGCGCTGACCCAGCACGCGCAGGAGGCGGGCGCCGACATCGTCTACCTGCAGACGCCGATGATGGAGGTGCACGGCGGTGAGGGCGTACTGAACTTCTTCCGCTACATCGCCGATCGCACGGACATCGCGCTCGGCATGTTCAACTCACCGTCCTCCGGTTACGTACTCACGCCGGCCGAGAGCGCACGCATCGCCGCCGAGATCCCCGCGGTGTGCGCCACCAAGGAGGGCGCGTTCCGTCCTGCCGCCAGCCGGATGCTCCACGACCTGGCGCCGCGACCTGCAGATCTGGGAATGCGACAGGACGGTGTACCGGGCCGGGTGGTTGCGCGACGGCATCGTCTGCTCCGCGCAACTGGGGACGGCCGGGTACCTGTTCGAGACACCGCAGCGCCGGGTGTTCACGGAGTACTGGAACCTGATCTGGGACGGCAAGCTGATCGAGGCGATGGACTACGCGCGGGTGTCCGGGCTGGATCGGTTCGACCTCGACATGGGGTCCTGGTTCACCTGCTATCCGGGTCGCGCGGACTACTTCACGCACTGGGGCGCCGCCTTCAAGTACGCCGCATCGGTGCTCGGTCTCCCGGTCGGCGACTACCCCCATTCGCGGCCGCCGCAAGCGGCTCTGCCGGATGCCGCGAAGACGCAGATTCGCCAGGCCTACCAGAACTTTGGGTTGATCGACGCATGAACCGGGCGCGACCGGTCCGCGCCTTGCGGAAGGTGCTACCGATAGGTGTACAGTATGTCCATACTTCCAGTTGAGGCCACGTCCGATAGGTGAGGTTGGCGCAGTGACCATCCCGGATCAGAAGAGCCCGGTGCTCTACGACGCCCGCGACAGCGGGGTAGCCGTGGTCACGCTCAATCGGCCCGAACGGCTCAACGCCTGGGGCGGGGGATTGGCGGCGGAGTTCTACCGGTGCATGGACCGCGCCGAGGCCGATCCGGCGGTGCGCGTGATCGTGCTGACGGGCAGCGGCCGGGCGTTCTGCGCCGGCGCCGACATGGGGGACCTCGACGGGATCGGCGGCGCAAGCGACAGTCGCCGGCGACACCGACGTCACGCAACTGGTCGGAGAACGTCACCCGCACTTCGTCACGGGCATGCGCAAGCCCATCATCGCGGCCATCAACGGTGCCTGTGCGGGCATCGGACTGACGCAGGCGCTGATGTGCGACGTCCGGTTCGCCGCTGCCGGAGCCAAGTTCACCACCGCGTTCGCGCGCCGTGGCCTGATCGGCGAGTACGGCATCTCCTGGATCCTGCCGCGCGTCGTGGGCTGGAGCGCCGCGCTCGATCTGTTGTTGAGCGGGCGCACGTTCCATGCCGAGGAGGCAGCCGAACTCGGCCTCGTCAAGGAGGTCGTCGCACCCGACGAACTGCTGGCCCGCGCGATCGCGTACGCCGAGGACATGGCCGCCCACTGCGCGCCGAGCGCGATGGCGGTGATCAAACGTCAGGTCTACGGCGACGCGCTGAGGGACATGGAGGCCACCAGCGCGCGCGCCGAGAAGCTCATGCACGAGTCGATGCAACGCCCCGACTTCATCGAAGGCATCACGGCCTTCTTCGAGAAGAGACAGCCCAGTTTTCCGCCGCTCAAGGAGGACGCGCCATGACGGACCCGATCACGCTCGACTACCAGGCGATCGACGTCGACAACCACTACTACGAACCGGTGGACTCCTTTACGCGGCACCTGCCCAAGGAGTTCAAGCGCCGCGGCGTGCAGATGGTCGCCGACGGCAAGCGCACGCTGGCCGTGATCGGCGACCGGGTCAATCACTTCATCCCCAATCCGACGTTCGACCCGATCATCGAACCCGGCTGCCTGGATCTGCTGTTCCGCGGCGAGATTCCCGAGGGCGTCGATCCGGCCTCGCTGATGAAGGTCGACCGGATGGCGAACCATCCCGAGTATCAGAATCGCGATGCGCGCCTGAAGATCCTGGACAAGCAGGGCCTCGAAACCGTCTTCATGCTGCCGACGTTCGCGTGCGGTGTCGAAGAAGCGCTCAAACACGACGTCGACGCGACGATGGTGTCGGTACACGCGTTCAACCTGTGGCTCGACGAGGACTGGGGATTCGACCGGCCCGACCACCGGATCATCGCCGCGCCGATCATCTCGCTCGCCGATCCGGTCAAGGCGGTCGAGGAAGTCGAGTTCGTCCTTGCCCGCGGGGCGAAGATGGTGCTGGTGCGGCCCGCGCCGGTGCCCGGCGTGGTGAAGCCGCGGTCGTTGGGTGACCCGCTGCACGATCCGGTCTGGGCGCGGCTGGCCGAAGCCGGTGTTCCGGTGGGGTTCCACCTCAGCGACAGTGGCTATCTGGCGATCGCGGCGTTGTGGGGCGGCAAGGCGACGTTCGAAGGATTCGGCAAGAAGGATCCGCTCGACCAGATCCTGCTCGACGACCGCGCGATTCACGACACGATGGCCTCGATGATCGTGCACCAGGTGTTCACCCGTCATCCGAAGTTGAAGGTCGCGAGCATCGAGAACGGCTCCTACTTCGTGTACCGCTTGATCAAGCGCCTGAAGAAGGCCGCCAACACCGCGCCGTACCACTTCACCGAGGACCCGGTGGAGCAGCTGCGCAACAACGTCTGGATCGCCCCGTACTACGAGGACGACGTGTCCGTGCTCGCCGACACCATCGGGGTGGACAAGATCCTGTTCGGCTCCGACTGGCCGCACGGCGAGGGTCTCGAGGATCCGTTGAGCTTCATCAACGACATCCCGTCGTTCCCCGAGTTCAGCGCCGAAGACATCCGGAAGGTCATGCGCGACAACGCGCTTGACTTGCTCGGCGTGAACGTAACGGCCAAGGCGTAGTCCACCCGACATGAGCGAATGGACCATAGGCGCGGTGCTCGACGCCATCGCCGACGCCGTGCCCGACCGTCCGATGACGATCTGCGGCGACCGGCGGAGCACGTTCGCCGAAACGGCGGATCGCACCCGTCGGCTGGCGAACTTCCTGGCCCGCAACGGCTTCGGCGCGCACCGGGAACGTCGACGAACTCGAGCAGTGGGAGTGCGGGCAGGACCGCGTCGCGCTGATCATGCACAACGACCTGTACCCCGACGCGGTGATCGGGTGCCTCAAGGCCAGGACCGTGCCGGTCAACGTCAACTACAACTACACGCCGCGCGAAGTCGCCGAACTGCTCGCCTACGTCAAACCGCGCGCGGTGATCTATCACCGGTCGCTCGGGGCGAAGTTCGCCGACGTGCTGCCCACCGACGGCTGCGATCTGCTGATCGCGGTCGACGACGGCACCGACGCCGCCGCGCTTCCAGGCTCGGTCGACCTGGATGACGCACTGGCACAGGGCGATACCGATCAGGCCATCAGTCCGTCGCCCGACGACCTACTGATGATCTGCACCGGCGGGACCACCGGCAGGCCCAAGGGCGTGATGTGGCGGCAGGCCGACACGTACGTGGTGAGCATGAACGGCGCCGACCACGACGCTGCCGCCGAGATCCACGCCAAGGTGCAGCACGCCGGGCCGCCGTGGTTCGCCGTGTCACCGATGATGCATGCCGCGGGCATGTGGACGGCCTTCGCGGCGGTCCTCTCCGGGCAGACCGTCGTGCTGTACGACCGGACCAGATTCGACCCGCGCGTCGTGCTCGAGACCGCCGAGCGCGAGAAGGTCGGGATGATGACCATGGTCGGCGACGCCTACGCCGCGCCGTTGGTGGACGCGCTGCGAGCGGGGTCCTACGACCTGTCGTCGATGTTCGCCGTCGCCACCGGCGGAGCGGCGACCAATCCGAAACATCAACGGGCGCTGCTGGAATTGCTGCCCCAGATCACCCTCATCAACGGCTACGGCTCGTCGGAGACCGGAAACGTCGGCTTCGGGCGCAGCCAACGCGGGGCCGAGAAGGACACGTTCGAACTGCGGGACGGCGCGCTGGTGCTCTCCGACGACTACGGCCGCTTCCTGGCCGCCGGTGAGGACCGAGATCGGTTGGGTCGCCCGGGCGGGGCGAATTCCGTTGGGCTACTTCGACGACCGCGACGCCACCCGCAAGACGTTTCCGAACGTCGACGGCCAACGGGTGGTGATCTCCGGAGACCGCGGCGCCTTGGCCGACGACGGCAGCCTGCGGCTGTTCGGCCGCGACTCGCTCGTCGTGAACACCGGCGGCGAGAAGGTGTTCGTCGAGGAGGTGGAGACCGTCGTGCGCGCGCATCCGGGGGTGGCCGACGCGCTCGTCGTGGGCCGGGTCAGCGAGCGGTGGGGCCAGGAGGTGGTTGCCCTCGTCGAGATGCATCCCGGTGGATCCGCCGCACCGGACGAGCTCGCCGCGCTGTGCACCGAGGCAGTTGGCACGGTTCAAGGCGCCGAAGGAGTTCATCTTCGTCGACAAGGTCCGTCGCCTCGGCAACGGCAAGGCCGACTACCGCTGGGCGAAAAGCGTTGCAACACCACGGAGGCAATGGCATGACGCACAGGGCCATCGACTGCCTGGTCAACGTGCACTTCGGGGAGACGGAGCAGCAGCCCGGCTGGATGGTCAAGGTGCGCGACGACTACTTCAAGGGACCGGAGTCGATGTTCGCACCCGTCGACCTGTCCGAACTGCTCGAGGAGATGGACGCCCAGGGCGTGGCCAAGGCGATCCTGATGGACAACCTGGTCAAACCGTCGGTCACGGCGCGCAAGTTCGTCGAGGCCAGGCCCGACAAGTTCGCGTTGGCGATGGGCGGCGTCAACCTGCTGCGCCCCGTCCCCGCGCTGCGTGAACTCACCGCGATCACCAAGGACCTGCCGGTCGCGTATGCCGCTGTGGGACCCAGCTTCTGGGGTGACGGCCAGTACCCGCCCAGCGACGCGGTGTACTACCCGCTCTACGCCAAGTGCGCCGAGATCGACCTGCCGCTGTGCGTGAACACCGGTCTGCCGGGACCGCCGATTCCCGGTGAGGTGCAGAACCCCATCCACCTCGACCGGGTGTGCGTGCGCTTCCCCGAACTGAAACTGTGCATGATCCACGGCGCCGATCCGTGGTGGGACGTCGCGATCCGGCTGCTGATCAAGTACGAGAACCTGCGGTTGATGACGTCGGCCTGGTCGCCGAAGCGACTGCCCGACAGCCTGCTGCACTACATGCGGACCAGGGGACCGAAGAAGATCATCTTCGCGTCCGACTGGCCGGTGCTGAAGATGAACCGGGTGGTCCCAGAGGCGCGCGCGCTGGACCTGCCGGCCGACGTGCTCGAGAACTATTTGTACGACAACGCCGACGAGTTCTTCTTCGCGCGTCTTTCGGAAGGGCAGTGACATGGACCGCTATGAATTGCGCAGGGAAGACTACAGCCTCTCCGAAGACCAGACCGATCTTCAGGCGGCCTATCAGAAGTTCTTCAAGGCCAACTGTTCGATCGAGGTGGTTCGGGCCGCCGAGGCAGCCGGTTTCGACAAGAGCCTCTGGGAACGGTTGTGCGCCACCGGCGCAACGACCATGGCATTGCCCGAGGCCGTCGGTGGCGACGGGGCCACGATGGTCGACCTCACCCTGGTCGCCGAGGAGGTCGGCCGCGCGATCGCGCCCGTGCCGTGGATCGATCACGTGTGCGCGGCCCGACTGCTCGCCAGGCTGGGTGCGCTCGACGACGGCAGTCCGATCGTCAGCGGAGAGCAGATCGCCGGCCTGGATGCGCAGGTCGACAGCACGACCGGTAGTCCGGTTGATTCCGATCGGCTCGATCGCCGATCAGATCGTGCTGCGCGACGGCGAGGACGTCGTGCTCCTGACGTTCGGCAGCAGGCCCGCACGGGTGGACAACATCGGCAAGCTGCCGATGGCCTGGGTTGATCCCGCCGCCGCGGACAGCAGAACCGTGCTGGCCAGTGGGGCCGAGGCCGTGGCGAGTTATCAACTGGCGCTGGATGAATGGCGCCTGCTGACCGCCGCTGCGCTCGCCGGCCTCGTCGAGGAGACCCTGACCATCGCCGCGGAATTCGCCAAGACCCGCTATACGCTCGGCGTTCCGATCGGGACACTGCAGGGCATCTCGCATCCGCTGGCGAACATCGCCATCGCGGTGCAGGGTGGCCGCGGGCTGGCCCGGCGCGCCGCGTGGTACCTCGACAACGAACCGGGCGAGCGGCCGGAACTGGCGCCGTCGGCGTTCGTCTTCATGGCCGAAGAGGCGGCGAAGGCCGCGACCATGGCGGTGCACGTCCAAGGCGGCCTTGGTGTCTCGGCGGAGGCCGCCGCCAGCGCGTACCTGGTGCGGGCCCGCGGGTGGGCACTCGCGGGCGGTGACCCCGGCGCGAGCGCAAAGCAGATCGCGCGCATCGTCGCCGACCGTGAAAGCGGCTCGCTACAGCGGTTTCGGTCTAGAGGGAGACGACAGATGAACTTCGAACGGGTCGAACTTTCCGACGACGATCAGGCCTTCCTTGACGAGGCGCGGGCGTTCCTCGGCACTCACGTGACCGAGGACGTCATCCGCCGCGACAGGGAGACCGGCGACAACTTCGACGAGGACGTCCATCTCGCCCTCGGCGCGGCGGGTTACCTGGCCGCGGAATGGAAGCCGGAGTCCGAGGGCGGGTTCAGTCGGCTGCGCAACCGGTTGTGGCAGCTCGAGAAGCGCCGCTACCACGTGCCGTGGGTGACCATGGGCACGACGTCGATGATCGCGAAGTCGGTCGCCAAGTTCGGGTCACCGGAGCTGCGGGACGAGGTGCTGCCGCGGGTGTTCAGCGGGCACGTCAGGTTGTGCCTGGGCTACACCGAACCCGAAGGCGGCTCGGACATCGCGACGTGCAAGACCCGCGCCGTCCGCGACGGCGAGAGCTGGGTGATCAACGGCTCGAAGATGTTCACCACCGGGGCGCACAACTGCCAGTACGTCTTCCTGATCACCAACACCGATCCGGACGCGCAGAAGCACAAGAGCCTCACCATGTTCCTGGTGCCGTTGGACCTGCCCGGCATCGAGATTCAGGGCATCCGCACGGTCGACGGGGACCGCACCAACATCGTGTACTACAGCGACGTCCGCGTCGACGACAAGTACCGGCTCGGCGAGGTCAACGGCGGCTGGACGGTGCTGCGGGAACCGCTCAATGCCGAGCACGGCGCCGTGGACGCTGCCTCCGACGGCCTGCAGGACGTCTCGATCATGGCGCACCAGGGCGGCTTCATGGTGACCGCCTGCGACAAGGCGGCCAAGGTGGTCGGCACGCCGGACCCGAACGGGCACAGGGCCGTCGACGATGGCGCCGTCGCCTACCGGTTGGGCCGCAGCATCGCCCGGATGGAGGCCGCGCTGTCGACCCCCAACATCTTCGGCCGCGTCGCGCTGGCGCAGACGATGCGCGACATCTCACCCGACCTGATGGACCTGCTCGGCGCGGCGTCGGCGTTGCCGGTCGGGACCGACGGCGCCGTCGACGACGGTGCTGCCGAGTACGTGTTCCGCTTCGCGCCGCTGGTGGGCATCTACGGCGGCACGCTGGAGGTGTTCCGGAACATGATCGCTCAGTACATGCTCGGACTGGGCAAGCCCAACTACTCGCCGCCGGTGCAGAAGACGTCGTAACACAAGCGAGCTCGCCGCTCCGCGCGTTCACTCTGCGGTAGTGGCGCAAGTTACTCGCACTTCCGCACCCTGTGCGCAGTGTCGACGCACGCGACCGTCGAACGCTGCCGTCACATCGACGGCAAAACCACGAAAGTCGCTGTTAGGTGGGCAATTCCACCATCGGTCGATCCGGGGGCTATTGGGTAGGCCGGGGCCCTCGGCGCCTTGGGGTGAGGGCTAACCGCCCGCGGACTTGACGAGCTCGACCGGCAGGTTGGAGAACAACGGCATTCCGGTGATCTCGTCGATGTCGTCGACGCTGGTCAGCTGGTTGACGTTGTACCGGCCTTCCCAACCGTGCGGCACCGAGATGGCGCCGGCGACCAGGGTGGGGTCGATCTTGACGTGGCCCTCGAGCTCGCCGTGGCGGCTGCGGACCATGGCGACGTCGCCGTCGGACAAGCCGCGGCCGGTCGCATCGTCGGGACTGACGTAGATGCCGGGGGTGTCGTGGCCGGTCGACTTGCGAGAGTTGTGGTGGTGCAGCTGTCGTCGCGAGATCAGCACGAGGTCGGGGGGCGGCGCCAGTCGGGCGAGCTGCTCGACCAGCGGGCGGGGCGCGAGCCGCCAGCCGCCGAACTCGTCGGCGCGGCTCTGCAGCCAGCCGAACGCGCGGTCTTCGGCGACGGTGTAGTGCGCCTCGCCAGTCGTGTCGATGGGCACCCGGCCGCTGAGCGCGAGAAGCGCCACCACGTCGTCGTCGGTAGCGGTGTCGGGGTCAACGCCGGGGAAGAAGTCCAGCCCCATCCGCTTGCCGAGCTGGGTCAGGATCCACCAGTAGGACCTGACCTCGCCGAGCGGTGCGACCATCGCAGGCGTGTACTGCGCACCGAGTTCGGGAAACGCGATGTCCACGGCCAGTGACACGTCGGGCCGTTCGAGCTGATCCTTCGCCGGTAACGCGTGCGTCGAGCCGCGGCCATGGTGTTGTCGACGATCTCGACCGTCAACAGCACCTCGAGCTTCTCCAGTGCCGCGGTGATCCGCTCGGTGTCCGGCATGCAGGTGATCAGGTTTCCGCTGAGGTTGATCAGCGCGCGTAGGTTGCCGCTCTCGATCTCGTCGGGCATTGCCGCGCAGACGAATTCGCCTGCCACCGTGCGTAGTTCGGGGCGGCTCGGGGGCCCGGGGCGGCGGAAACCCTCCTCGGGAGCCGTGGGGATCCTGCGCTTGTCGAGCTGGGTGAGAAAGCCCGGGTTGGACCACGCGCCGCCTTCGCGGTCCAAAGAACCGGTGACGATCATCAGCGCCCAGGTCATCCACGCGGTGACGTTGGCCGCCGGTGACATCGAGACACCCGTGCCCGATTCCACGGTGACCCTGCCCGCACGGCGGACGGCAGCGAGGAACTCGACGAGGTCCGCGGCCGCGATGCCGCTGAGGGCCGACGCCTGCTCGCACGTGAACGGCTCGACGGCGGCGGTGAGCGCATCGACGTCCTGCGCATGCTGAACCAGGTAGTCCCGGTCGGCGCCGTCGAGAAGCAGCTCGCGAACCAGGTAGGCGAGGATCGCGTAGTCGGTGCCGGGTCGGGTCGGCAGGTGACGCGTCGCCTTGGCGGCGGTCTCCGAGCGCCGTGGGTCGAGCACCCAGACCTCGCCGTCTGTGGTGAACTCGCGCATCCGCACGGTCGGACTGTTCAGCATCGTGGTGTGCCCGTGGGACACAAGGGGATTGGTGCCGACGTAGATGACCATCCGGCAGCGCCCGTAGTCCGGGCGTGGCATGGCCGCGAAACCGCCGATCATCTCGCCCACGATGACTTTGGACAACGTGTCGATCGACATGTCGCTGTAGTACGAGCGGGTGCGCAACGCCTTGCGCATCATCTGCAGGGTCGCGTACGCAGGACTGTCCAGATATCCGCCGCCGCCGAGGAAGATGCCGACCGCGTCGGGTCCGGACTCGTCGATGATCGCGCGGAGCTTGGCCGCGGCGTCGTCGAGTGCCTCGTCCCATGACACGTCGACGAGTTCGCCGTCCTTGCGCATCTTCGGGTGCAGCAGCCGGTCTTCGCGATGGTGGCCGTGCGCCATCGCGCGGCCCTTGGAGCACGTGTAGCCGCGGGACACCGGATTGTCGACGTCGCCGCGGACGCTGACGACCCGTTCGTCGTCGTCGACCTCGACGAGAACGCCGCACGCGGATGTGCAGATTCGGCAGAACGACTTTCGGATCATCCGGTTACCTCGTCCGTGCGTCGACGTTGCTGGCAGCGTCACTGTAGCTGTTCCAAAATGTGACCGCGGTCACCGCCGACGCAATCTCACGCCCGCGCGAATGCGGGTGGTTGTACCGCGCTGGGATCGGGGTTGGCGATGGGCAATCCCATGAAGCGGCGCGCGTTGTCGCCCATGAAGTCATACGTCCGCCGCACGTCCATGCCCTCGGCGTACTTCCAGAAGCCCTTCGGCTCGGCCAGCCCCTCGGGATGCGGATAGTCCGAGCCGAACATCACCTTGTCCCACCCGACGGTGGTGACGACGTCGGACACGCAGCCCTCCCAGAACGGGCTGACCCAGATGTTGCGTCGGAACACGTCGTGCGGATGCTCGGGGAAGTTCTGCGGCATCTTCTTCTGCAGGTCTTCGAAGTCGTTGAACAGCGGGAAGATCCACCCGCTGCCGTTCTCGACGCTGGCGATCCGCAGCTTCGGGAAGCGCGTGAGCGTGCCGTGACAGATCAGGCTGGTGATCATGTCGGCGATCTCGCGGTGCCCGAGCACCATCCACCGGAACGCACTCTGGGCCATGAAGCTCTGGGTGTGCGGCGGCTCCCACCGGCTGACGTAGTCGTCGAGCGGCGGATAGCTGGCGTGCAGCACGATGGGCAGCCCGGCCGCCTCGACGTCGCGCCAGAACGGGTCGAACTCGGGCAGTGCGGGGGAGCGCCAACCGTGCAGACCGTTGACCGGACCCGGCTTGATCAGCGCCACCTTGGCGCCGCGCTCCAGGATCCACGCGAGTTCCCGCTGGGCCGCGTCGACCTCGGACAGGTTGATGATCGGGGTGGTGAACACGCGGCCCTCGTAGTTGAACGACCAGTGTTCGTGAATCCACTCGTTGAGTGCGTGGATGATCGCCAGCGTCAACTGCGGGTCGTCGGCGCTGGAATGTTCGACCAGGCTGCCGAGCGTCGGATAGTTCAGCGCCTCGACCACGCCCTGGCGGTCGAGCTCGGCGACGCGGTCCTCGGGGTTGCGGGTGGCCGCCGGCGCCTCGATCGCCCTGCCCTGCATCTCGCGCAGCGTCAGGCCTTCGGTGTTCTCGCCCGCGAAGAACTTCTCGTGCGCACCCGGCGCGGCGACCCGCTCGAACGTCGGGTTCGGGATGAAGTCGGTGACCTTGTTGTTGATCACGATCCGGGTCTGCTTGCCGAACTGGGCGTACTGCACGGCGCGCGCGTATCGCTCGGGCAGGAACTTGATCAGAGCGTCGCCCGTCTCGTACATGTGCTGATCGGCGTCGAATACCGGTGCGTCCCTGAACTGTTCGGTCATGAGTGGGTTCCTTCCCTCGCGACAGACGGGCTCGGTGCATCAGAGCGTCACGATGGTCGCGCCCGCGGTGCCGGGCGCGCCGTAGAGCTGAGCGAAGCCCACCCGTGGGTTGCCGGGCACCTGCCGGTCGCCTGCCTCGCCGCGCAACTGCCGGACCAGCTCGTGGATCTGTCGAAGGCCCGACGCGCCGATCGGCTCGCCGTTGGCGATCAGCCCGCCGTCGGTGTTGATCGGCATGGACCCGGTGATCTCGGTGGCGCCGTCGGCCAGCAGCTTCTCCTGATCGCCGTCGGCGCAGAATCCGGCCTCGGCCATGTGGATGATCTCCGCCCCGGCATCGGTGTCCTGCAACTGGATGACGTCGACGTCCTCGGGAGCCACGCCGGCCTTCTCGAACGCCGCGCGCGAGGCGTACACCGTCGGCGAGACGTCCTCGTCCACCGGCGCGCACGTGGTGTTGACCTCGTACGCGCCGTAGCGGCGGGTGCGGATCTCGACGGCCCGCAGGTAGACGGGCTTACTGGTGTACCGGTGGGCGATGTCGGCGCGACACATCACCACCGCGGCGGCGCCTTCGTCGGGCGCGCAGAACATGTACTGCGTCAACGGGTAGTTGAGCATCGGCGCGTTGAGGATCTCGTCCTCGGGAATCGGCTTGCGGCGGAAGGCGTTCGGATTCAACGCGCCGTTGCGGAGATTCTTGGCAGCCACCTTGGCCAGCGTCTCTTGCGCGATGCCGTGCTGATGCAGGTACCGGTTGGCCTTCATGCCGAAGAACTGGGTGGTGAGGTATTGGCCGTTCTCGGCGTACCAGCGCGGCATGCCCACCAGTGCCGGATCCTCGGTGAAGGCGCCGCGCGGGTGCTTGTCCAGCCCGACGGCGATGCCGATGTCGTAGTCGCCCAACCGGATTCCGTCGGCGCACGTCTTGGCCGCGCTGGCGGCGGTGGCGCAGGCGTTGAACACGTTGGTGAACGGGATGCCGGACAACCCCACCATGCCGACGATGGCGTCGGGATTGGCGACCGTCCAGCTGCCGCCCGCGGCGGCCCCGATGTCCTTCCACTCCACGCCCGCATCGTCGACGGCGGCGAAGATCGCATCGACCGCCATCTCAAGAGCCGACTTGCCCTCGAACCGGCCGAACGGATGGATGCCGACGCCGATGATGGCCACGTCGTGCGTCATGTCTGAGCTCCTGTCTGGATCGGCTGGAAGGCGAAGGTGACGATGTCGTTGCCGTCGGCGTCGGTGGCGAACGGCACCATGGTCAGCTCGACCTCCATGCCGAACTTCAGCTTCTCCGGGTCGTTCTCGGTCAGCCGGCCCTCGACGCGCAGCACGTCACCGAGTTGGACGAGACCCACGCCGAACGGAACGAAGTCCTTGCCGGTCGGCCCGACGTACGGCGCACCTGGCGGAAAGCCCTGCGTCGTCCACGCCACCACCGTGCCGCGCCGAGGCAGCAGCAGATCCGACATCTCGCCCCTGCTGCACTTGGGGCAACGGGCCTGCCGCGGGAAGACGGTGGCGCTGCAGGCGGCGCACTGGCTGCCGATCAACTGGGGAGCCTCGTCCGGCCACGTCGAGATGTCCGGGGCCAGCGCCTTCTGCATGGAACTCCTCCGTCTGTCCGAACAGGGTATATCAACTGTAACTCTTACAGTAACGTAGTTCCGGTGATCGAACACAAGGCGACCTTCTGCCGCATCTGCGAGCCGCTGTGCGGCATGGTGGCCACCGTCGAGGACGGCCGACTGGTGGCGCTGCGGCCCGACAAGGACCACCCGTTGTCGGCCGGATTCGCCTGCCAGAAGGGCATCGCCTTCACCGAGGTGCAGAACGATCCCGATCGCGTCACCACGCCGCTGCGGCGCACCGGCGGTGGAGGTTTCGAGCGGGTGTCGTGGGACGAGGCGATGACCGACATCGCCGCCCGGCTGACGGCCATCCATCGCAGCGCACGGCTCCGGTGCGATCGGCTGGTACATGGGCAATCCGGCGGCGTTCAGCTACTCACACGTGGTCGGGGTGATGGCGTTCATCAAGGGCATCGGACGCCACAGCCACTACTTCACCGCGTCGTCACAGGACACCAGCAGCCGGCTGCTCGCCAGCCAGTTCCTCTACGGAACGCCGATGTCGGTGCCGATCCCCGACCTGATGCGTACCGATCTCCTGGTTCTGATGGGTGCCAATCCGGTCGTCTCCCATGGCAGTTTCCTGACCGCCCCGCGGATCAAGGACCGCATGCAGGACGTGGTGAAGCGCGGCGGCCGGGTCGTCGTCGTCGATCCGCGCCGGTCGGAGACCGCGGCCGCGTTCGAGTGGCTGGGGATCGTTCCCGACGGGGACGCGTACTTCCTGCTGTCGCTGTTGCAGGTGCTGTTCGCCGAAGGCCTCGTCGACCGGCAGGCGGTGGCAGCACAGGCCGATGGGCTGGACTGGCTGGCCGTCCAGTGCGCGCCGTTCACGCCGGAAGACACCGAGCGGCACACCGGGATCGAACCCGCGGTGGTTCGCGCGTCTGGCGCGCGACTTGGCGCGGACCCCGCGGGCTGCGGTGTACGGGCGGCTCGGGACGTGCGTTGGGCGCAACGGCACGCTGACCACCTATCTGATCGACGCCGTCAACCTCGTTGCCGGCAACCTGGACAGGCCCGGCGGCAGTGTGTTCGGCACGCTCGGAATCGCAGGGCAGCGGTGGGGGATGAAGGCGATGGGGGCGTCGCTGCGGCGGACCTATCGCCGCAAGCGCACCCGCATCGGGGGTTTTCGGGCCGTGATCGGTGCCGAGCCGGCCGCGATGATGGCCAAGGAGATGTCCACGCCGGGCAAGCGGCAGATCAAGGCGTTCTTCGTCAGCGCGGGCAATCCGGTGCTCTCGGTGCCCAACGGTCTGGAGCTGGAAGCGGCGCTCGAGAACGTCGACCTCGTGGTCGGGCTCGATCTGTACGTCAACGAGACGACCGCACACTGCGACTACGTGCTGCCAGTCACCACGATGTACGAGCGCGACGACTTCGCGCTGACCTTTCAGCAGTTCCAGGCCACCCCGTTCCGGCAGGCCACCGAGGCGGTCGTCGCGCCGCCCGGCGAGGCGCGCACCGAATGGGACATCATCGACGACCTGATGCAGCGAATGGCGCTGCGCACACCGGTATTCGCGGTGCTGGGCGGTGTGCGACGGCTGCTCGGCGCGTTCGGGCGTCCGCTCGAATCCGCGGCGACTGGCCGACGGGATGATCCGGCTCTCCGACGGCGGCGACCGCTACGGCCTGCGGCGCGGGGGTCTGACGTTCGACCGGCTCAGCCGCCACCATCCGCACGGCGTCGTCGTCGCGCCGAACATCCGGACGTCGGTCCTTGGCGAGGTGGTGGTGTACCGGCATGGCCGGGTTCGGCTGGCGCACGCCGAGATCGGCTCCGAGATCGCCGCCATGGTGCGGCGCGGTCGGCCGGCGGACTACCCGATGCGGATGATCGGAATGCGTGAGCCGCGATCGGAGAACTCCTGGATGCACAACGCGCCACTGCTGATGCGCGGCGACCGAGGCCACCGCGCGCTGATGCACGTCGACGATGCCGCGCAGCGCCGGATCGCCGATGGTGACACCGTCGAAGTCAGTTCGCCGCACGGCCGGATCGCGCTGCCGGTGACGCTGACCGCGGACATCGTTCCTGGCACCATTGCGATTCCGCACGGCTGGGGGCACAAGGGCACCGGAGGGTGGCAGCTGGCCAACCGCGTCGGCGGCGTCAACGTGAATCAGTTGATGTCGACCGATCCGCGGGACGTCGAGGCGTTGGCGGGCATGTCGTGGCTCACCGGCGTGCCGGTTCAGGTCGGCCTCGGCTAGATCTGGGCTGCGATACTGTAACCTTTACAGTTGATATGTCGTCGAGCGGTGTGGGGAGATGCACGTGAGCGATGTCGCGCAGGAGCAGGCCGCACCCAGCGTCGAGATCGGCCGCCGCGCCGCGCGCCGTGCCGAGTCGCGGATGCTCATCGACGGCGACCTGGTCGCTGCCGAGTCCGGGGCGGAGTTCGACAACGTCAGCCCCGCAACGGGTTTGGTGCTCGGCGCCACCGCGGCCGCCGGTGCGCGGGACATGAGCCGCGCCATCGCCGCAGCGCGACGCGCGTTCGACGAGTCCGACTGGTCGACGAATCGTGCGCTGCGCAAGCGCTGCCTCGAGCAACTGCAGTCGGCGATCGAGGCGGAGCGTGACGACCTGCGCGAGGAGCTGATCGCCGAGGTCGGCTGCCCCGACATGACGATCAGCCACCGCGCAACTCGACTGGCCGCTGGCCGAATCCCTGCGCTACCCAGCCGGACTCATCGACGGATTCGAATGGGAGCGGGTGCTCGAGGGCGGCGGACTGTTCGGCGACCGCAACGTCCGCAGCGTGGTCAAGGAACCCGTCGGCGTCGTCGGCGCGATCACGCCGTCGAACTTCCCGATCGAGGTCATCCTCAACAAGCTCGGACCCGCGCTGGCGACGGGCAACACCGTCGTCCTCAAACCCGATCCGCACACTCCGTGGAACGCGACCCGCCTCGGCCGCCTGGTCGCCGAGCACACCGACATCCCGGCCGGCGTGCTCAACGTGGTCCCGACCCCAGCCAACGACGTCGCGGAACTGCTGGCGACCGACCCTCGCGTCGACATGATCTCGTTCACCGGCTCGACCGCCGTTGGCAAGCTGCTGGTGCGCCAGGGCGCCGAGACCATGAAGCGGACGTTCCTCGAGCTCGGCGGCAAGTCGGCGCTCATCGTCACCGACGACGTCGACCCCGGCAAGCTGGTGGCCGAGCGCCGTCGGGGTCTGCGTGCACGCGGGGCAGGCATGCGCGCTCACCACCCGCATGCTGATCCACCGCTCGCTGTTCGACGACGCGGTGAACGGCGTGACCGCGGCCTTCGGCATGGTGCCCGTCGGCGATCCGGCGCTGCCGCAGACTCTGGTCGGCCCGGTGATCAGCGCGCGGCAGAAGGAGCGCGTGCTGGACGCGTGCGAACGCGCCCGTCGCGAAGGCGCCGAGATCACCACGGGCGGAGGCTCGTTCGACGATCTTCCCGCCGAGCTGGCAGGCGGCTTCTTCGTGCAGCCGACGGTGGTGGTCGGCGTGGACAACTCCGCGGCGATCGCCCAGGAGGAGATCTTCGGGCCGGTGCTGGTGATGATGCCGTTCGACGACGACGACGAGGCCGTGCGGATCGCCAACGACAGCGCGTTCGGCCTGGCCGGCGCGGTGCTGTCGGGTCGGCCGAGCGGGGGATGGCCATCGCGCGGCGCATCCGGACCGGGTCGATCGGTGTCAACGGCGGCATGTTCTACGGCGCCGACGCACCGTTCGGCGGGTACAAGAGCTCGGGCATCGGCCGCCAGTGCGGCATCGAGGGCTTTCAGCAGTACCTGGAGACCAAGACCATCGCCCGCCGGATGCCGCGGCAGGGCTAGATCGAAGGATGCGAACGAATGGGCAAGCTGGACAACAAGATCGCGGTCGTCTCGGGTGCGGGCCGCGGGCAGGGCCGCTCGCACGCGGTGAACCTCGCGGCGGAGGGCGCGAGCATCATCGCCCTCGACATCTGCGCGGACCTCGAGGGCAACACCTACCCGCTGTCGCGGCCGGAGGATCTCGACGAGACGGCGCGCATGGTGGAGAAGGAAGCGGTGCGCGTGTCACACCGCGATCGTCGACGTCCGCGAGCGCAGCGCCGTGTGGACAGGCGATCGCCGACGGCGTCGCCGAACTCGGCGGCCTCGACATCGTGGTCGCGAATGCCGGCATCTGCGCCATGGGCAAGAGTCAGACCATCCAGTCGTGGTCGGACACCATCGACACCGATCTGGTGGGCGTGTTCAACGTGATCCAGGCCAGCCTGCCGCACATCAGCGACGGCGGATCGATCATCGCGACGGGATCGCTTGCCGCGCAACTGGGCAGCGCGACCAGCCAGGGCCCGGGCGGATCGGCCTACAGCTTCGCCAAGCAGATCGTCGCCCGCTACGTCAACGACCTGTCGATCCAGCTGGCCAAGCGGATGATCCGGGTCAACGCGGTGCATCCGACCAACGTGAACACCGACATGCTGCAGAACGAGGGCATGTACCAGGTGTTCCGGCCGGACCTCGCGTCACCCACCCGCGAGGACGCCGAGGCGACCTTCCCGATGATGCAGGCCATGCCGGTTCCCTACATCGAACCGCAGGACGTCTCCGATGCAGTGGTGTTCCTCGCCAGCGACAGCTCCCGCTACATCACCGGAACCCAATTGCGAATCGACGCAGGTGGTTTCGTGAAGTCGGTGCCCTGGAAGGGGTAGCCAACTCACGTCACGCCGTCGAAGGCGACCGGCAACACGTTCGGTGAGCGGAACGGCTGACCGTGGATGTGCGGATCGCCCTCGGTCGAGCAACCGCGATGTTCGTCAACCGGGTGAGAAGGCACTCGACGGCGACCCGGGTCTCCAACCGCGCCAGATGCAGGCCGAGACACGTGTGTTCGCCTGCCGCGAAGGTGATGTGCGGCGTGCGCTTGCGGAAGATGTCGAACTGCTTCGGGACGTTCCCACCGCGTTCTCGTCGCGGTTCGCCGACCCCATGCAGACGTCGACCACCGACTGCTGCCGGGATCTCGACGCCGTCGAGTTCGGTGTCCTCGGACGGTGAACCGCTGCACCGTGGTCAGCGGCGTCTCGAATCGCAACCCCTCCTCGATGGCGGGGCCGATGAGATCGTGGTCGGCCTGCACGGCCTCGAACTGATCGGGATGCGTGAGCAACAGGTAGAGCAGGTTGCCCGACGACCGGTAGGTGGTCTCCAGGCCCGCGGGAAGCAGCAGGCGCAGAAAGGAGTAGATGGCCTCGTCGGTGAGCTCTCTCGCCGTCGATCTCCGCGGTGACGAGGTCGCCGATGATGTCCTCGGTCGGATGCGACTTGCGCTTGTCCATCTGGACGAGGAAGTAGTCCTTCAGCGCCGCCGACGATTCGAACGCCTGCTTGTACCTGACGGTGTAGCTGATCAGGTCCACCGCCCACTTGCGGAACATCGGCAGGTCCTCTTCGGGCAGACCCAACAGCTTGGCGATCACCCGGGTGGGGAACTCGAAGGTGAACTGCTTGATCAGATCCGTCTCACCCGAGTCGACGAACTCGTCGATGAGCGCGTTGACGATCGGGCGCACGATCTCGGGTTCCCACCGAACCAGCGACTTCGACTTGAAGGCCGCGGAGACCAGGTTGCGGTGCTCACGGTGCGTCGTACCGCCCATCGCCAGGATGGTGGGGCCGATGAACAGCCCGATCGTCGCGTCGTACATCGCCGAGTTGAACAGCTTGCCGTCCCGGAACACCGTGTTCACCGCGTCGAACGACATGGCCGCGTAGGTCTGCTTGGGCCGCATGTTCTCCGGCGTCTTGGAGTAGTCCATCACCGTTCCGCGGAACACGCCGGCCTCCGCGCGCTTGGCGGCGAAGTACGGATACGGGTCGCGGATGAAGTCGGCGCGCTCCTCGGTCGACCGGTCGGCCCGAACTTGGGATTCCACCGCACCTCTCCCGCATCGCAGGCCGGGCAGCGTCGCTACACGTTCCTATCCACATTACTACTGTAATTATTACAGTATCTTACCCGTGCGGCTTACCGAAGACCATTACGATAGGCATGTGCGAGGCCGCCGACGTCGGTCCGCTGACCCGGAGGGCGGCATGCAGATGAGTACGACGGAGGAACGACGTCGACGCGGCCGAGCGGCTTCGTGCCGACCTGCGCGCAACCCTGGACCGGCAGCGGCAGGCGTTCGTCGCCGCCGGGCCCGCCGACCGTGCGCGGAACGACGCAACCGCATCGATCGGCTGCTGGCGCTGGTGCTGGACAACACCGACGCGTTCGTCGACGCGATGGCCGCCGACTTCGGCACCCGGTCCCGCGGCCGCATCCCTGTTCACCGAGATCGTCGGCATCATCCCCGTGATCGAACACACCCGCGCCCACGTCGCCGAATGGATGCGGCCCCAGCGGATCATGCGGGGCGGGCGGCTGTTCGGGTTGAAGGCCCAGATCGAGTCGACGCCCCTGGGCGTGGTCGGGATCATCGGACCGTGGAACTTTCCGCTCAACCTCGTGGTCCTGCCCGCGGCCGCGGCGTTCGCGGCGGGCAACCGCGTGATGATCAAGATGTCGGAGGTCACGCCACGCACCGCCGAGCTGATGAAGCGCGTTGCGCCGCAGTACTTCGACCCCGACGAGCTCCAGGTCGTGACCGGCGGTCCGGACGTCGCCGCGGCGTTCGCCGAGCTGCCGTTCGACCACCTGTTCTTCACCGGCTCGCCGTCGGTCGGCGCCATGGTGCAGCGGGCGGCCGCGCAGAACCTCGTTCCGGTGACCCTGGAACTCGGCGGGAAGAACCCGGTCGTGGTGGCGCCGGATGCCGACGTCCGACGCTCGGCGACGCCGGATCGCCCAGGCGCGCATGGTCAACGGCGGCCAGGTGTGCGTCTGTCCGGACTACGTGTTCGTGCCCGACGATCGGGTCGAGACGTTCGTCGACGTCGCGCGCGACACGCTGCGCGGGATGTTTCCCGCCATCGTGTCCAACGACGACTACTGCTCGTCGGTGAACGACGCCAACTTCGACCGGGTGCTCGGCCTGATCGACGACGCCCGGGCCAACGGCGCCGACGTCGAGGCCGTCGCACCGGCCGCGAGTCGCTACCCGACCGCGCCAGCCGCAAGATCGCACCGACCATCGTGCGGGGTGTCGACGACCGGATGAAGATCGCCAGCGAGGAGATCTTCGGTCCGGTGCTCGTCGTCATGGAGTACTCGCGGCTCGCCGACGCCATCGACTACATCAACGAACGGCCCGCGCCCCTGGTGGCGTACTGGTACGGGCCGGAGAGTGACCACTTCCGCGACTTCGTGCGCAATACCCGCAGCGGCGGCGTGGCGCGCAACGACTTCGCGGCTCAGATGATTCCGTCGGCGGCGCCGTTCGGCGGCGTCGGCCGCAGCGGCATGGGCGCCTACCACGGCAAGGCCGGCTTCGACACGTTCAGCCATCAGCGGTCGGTGGTCGGCACCGACCTGCCGTTCAGCATCACCGGGTCGGCGTCGCCGCCGTTCAGCCGGCCGATGAAGGCGTACGCCGACTTCTCGCTGCGGATGGCCCGCCGCCGGACCAATCGGCGGCTGAAGGCGCACGGGGCGGGCGGCCCCTAGGTGCTGGCTTGTTCGCGCGCCCACCGGTAGTCGGCCTTGCCCGCCGGGCTGCGCTCGATGACGGGACGGAACACGACGGCCTTGGGTAACTTGTAGCGCGCCAACGACTTCGCGGCGTGGGCGATCAACTCGTCGGCATCGGCGGACGCCCCGTCGGCGAGCGCGACCACGGCGACGACCTCCTGCCCCCACCGCTCGCTGGGCCTGCCCGCCACCACGACGTCGGCAATCGCGGGGTGCGACGCGATCGCCGTCTCGACCTCTTCGGCGAAGATCTTCTCGCCGCCCGAGTTGATGGTCACCGAGTCGCGGCCGAGCAGTTCGATGTTGCCGTCGGCGAGATGGCGCGCCCGGTCGCCCGGCACGGCGTAGCGGACCCCGCCGACGACGGGGAACGTCGCCGCGGTCTTGGCGGCATCGCCCTTGTAGCCCAACGGAACGTAGCCGCGCTGCGCCAGCCAGCCCATGCCGTCGTGCGCCGGGTTCCAGTACGCCGTCGAGGTCCTCGGACACGACGAAGGTGTCCGGACCCGGCTTGAAGCGTGCCGGTCGACACGGCACCCGTCGCGGACATGTGGGTGAGCTGGGCGCCCGTCTCGGAGGAGCCGACGCCGTCGATGACGATCAGGCCGGGCTTGGCGTCGATCAGCCGCTGCTTGGTGGTCGGGGTGAGCAGCGCGCCGCCGTTGGCCACCGCCGCCAGCGACGAGACGTCGGCGCTCGCCGCGCTCGATCGCGGCCGCCAACGGTCTGGCCATCGCATCGCCGACCACCGTCGCCACCATGACCTTCTCGCGTTCGATCGTCGCGACGACGTCGTCGGCGTCGAAGTGGTCGACCACCGATGCGAACACCACCGACTGGCCCGTGGTCAGCGCCGTCATGAGGCCCCACTGCGCGGCGCCGTGGATCAGTGGCGGCAGCACCATCAGCTTGGTGCCGGGTCCAGCGGCCGCGCGCTCGACGAGCTCGGCGTAGGACTCGGCGGCCTTGCCGCTGTAGAGATCCCGCCCGCCGAACGAGGTCATGAAGATGTCGTGCTGGCGCCACAGCACGCCCTTCGGCATGCCGGTGGTGCCGCCGGTGTAGAGCACGTAGAGGTCGTCGGGTGAGGGTTGCACCGGCGGAGGTTGCGGGCTGCCCGCGGCGATGGCTGCCTCGTAGTCGACCGCGCCGTCGACCAGATCGTTGCCCGAGTCGTCGGCGATCTGGATGAGCACGCGCAGGTGCGGCAGGTTCGGCAGGACGTCGGCGACCCGGGGAGCGAACCGGCGTGATAGACCAGCGCCGTGGCGCCGGAATCGGCCAGCAGATAGTGCAATTCGTTCTTCACGTAGCGGTAGTTGACGTTGAACGGCGCGACGCGGGCCCGGAACGAGCCGAGCAGCGACTCGACGAACTCGTTGCCGTTGTAGGCGTAGATGCCGAGCAGGTCCTGGCCGACGTCGTGGCCGGCCAGCTTCTCGCGTGGGGTGTGACAGCCCAGCCCGCGCGAATGCAGGTACGACGCAAGGCGGTTGGACCGCTCGCACGACCTCGGCGTAGGTGTAGCGACGATCGCCCTGGGTGAGCAGTACGCGGTCACCGATCTCGGCCGCGACGGCGTCGAGTACGGCGGGAACGGTGAATTGCATTGTGGTCCTTCAGGGCTGGTGGGGGAGCAGCTTGATCATCAGGCCGTTGGCCTCGCTCAACACGGTGCCGTCGGCGTCGGTCATGGTCGCGGTGACGAACGCCTTGCGGCCGTCGATGCGTTCGACGCGGCCGCGGCTGATCAGGGGCGTGTCGATCGGTGTGACGGCGCGGTAGTCGACGTGCAGGTAGGCGGTGCGGCTGATGGGCCGTCCGGCGGCCGACACGATCATGCCGAAGTGCCAGTCGTAGAACAGCGGTATCACGCCGCCGTGCACGGCCATGTTCCCGCCGACGTGGTAGCGGGTGAAGTTGCCCTCCATCGTCACGCCGTCCTCGCCGAACGAGGTGATGGTCCACGGGGGAATCAGCGGGTGCCCAAGGCCGGGCAGTTTCGATGGCGCGTCCCGCCGGGGCCTGCCCGTCGGGTACCTGGTGCGGCTCGAGCGCCGCGCAGGCGCGTTCGATGGTCTCGGACACGGCGGACCACGTGTCGGCGTCCGGGTTGGTCGACACGGCCAGATCCTGGAGGCGGCGCACCGCTGCCGCGAACCGCTCCAATTCCGGCGGCGCGTCAACGGGTTTCAGCTCGGGGAAGCCGCGCGTCTCCGTCATGGGACCTTCCAGGCCGCGAGCAGTTCGTCGGTGGTCGTCACGGTGGCCAGCAGGGACAGGCTGTTCTCGATCACCGCCGTACCGTACTCGGCGGGGAACCCGGCGACGGCGTCGCGCGGCAGCACCACACGGTAGCCCTTGTTGACGGCGTCCATGACGAGGTTCGGGATCGCGACGTTGAGCGAGACTCCGACCGCGACGATCGTCGACACGCCGAGGTTGCGCAGGATCGCGTCGAGGTCGGTGCCGCCCATCGGACCGAGGCCGTGCCACCGGGCGAGGACGAGATCGGAAGGCTCGGGCCCGAGTTCGGGCAACAGCGTCGCTCCGTCGCTGCCCGGCGTGATGTCGACCCCCTTGCCGGCTGCGGCGAAGAGGCGCGCGTTGTGGTTGGAGCCGAGCCCGTCGGGGCGCCGCTGCACCAGGCAGTGCACGACCCGCACGCCCGCGGCGCGGGCCGACGGAACGATTCGGGCGATGTTGGGCAGCGCCTCGCGGCGGGCCTCGGCGGCCAGGACCGCAAGACCGGCGTTGGGCCCGATCACCGCGCCTTGGCATTCCTGGGTGATGACCGCGGTGTGCGCGGGGGCGGCGAGGTCGGCGAGGTCGGGTTTCACGTGGCGGTGACGGTCTCGGTCGGCGAGATGTCGTAAAACTGTGTCGCCCACTTCCGCATGGCCATATACGGTTTCGCGTCGACCTTCGACAGCGCCGGGTGCTCGACGTACTTCTGGTAGCGCCAGATGTCGCAGTCCTCCCACACCGTCTTGAGGATACTGCTTCTCAACCTTGGCGCGCACGTGGTCCGGCGGGATGTCGGAGGTCTCACCGGGAACCTTCGGCCACCAGATCGAATAGAACATGTCCGACACCTCGTCGTCGACGGGGGTGCAGGCGAAGATCAGCCGGTGGTTCGAGGAGCCTTCGAAGGCGCTCATGGCGAACCCGAGCCCGGAGAAGTGGCTGTGGATGCGCAGGGCCATCTCGTCCGGATCGTCACTGCGGGCGTCGGGCCAGCCGGTGAGGAACCGCCACTCCTCGTCGACGTTCTCCCACTCGCAGGCACACCGGTGTCACCGTCGCGCCGTGGACGTAGCGGAAATGGCTGCTGTCGGGCCCGTTCTCGGCGACGATCTGCGGGTGCACCGGGATCGCGTCGGCGCGGCTGGAGAACTCCGGATAGGGCCGGTAGTAGGCGTCGGGGTCGGTCTCGAACTGCGGGAACTTCAAGAAGATGTCGGGCAGTTCCCACGTGGCGGGTCGCCGTCGGGGTGGTACCACATGAAGATGCAGCCGTACTGTTCCTTGACCGGATAGGACCGCAGCCGCAGGCCGCGGTTGGGACGGTCGGGCTGGTACGGGATGTAGCGGTTGGTGCCGTCGGGCCCCCACCGCCAGCCGTGGAACGGGCACTCGACGCAGTCGCCGACGACCTTGCCGCCGTGCCCGATGTGCGCGCCGAGATGCTTGCAGTGCGCCTCCATGACATGGAGTTCGCCGGACTCGTCGCGATAGGCGACCAGATCCTCGCCGAAGTACTTGAGGGCTCGCACCGCACCGACGTCGAACTCGGCCGACCAGCCGATCATGAACCAGCCGGTGACCTTCCAGGTGAACGGAACCTTCACGGACGCTGATCCTCCACTCATTCCGGACCTACTACTGTAAGAGTTACAGTAACATGCGATCCATACGGTTCCGCGGTGAGTCAGGACGGCAATGAATGGCCGGAAAGCGCTGGTCATGGGCGCGCGCAAGTAAGGTGCTGACGTGACCGAACAGACGGTGCGGGTGCGCACGACCAGCGGCACCGTCCAGGGTTTCGTGCGCAACGGCACGGCGCGATGGCGGTCCATCCCGTACGCCCGGCCGCCGATGGGGCCGCTGCGTTTCCGGGCGCCCCAGCCGCCGCTGCCGTGGCGCGGCGTGCGGTACTGCGAGGAGTTCGGCAGCTGCGCGCCTCAGGATCCGCGGTACACGTACATGGGGCGCAGCGGCCGTCAACCCATGAGCGAGGACTGCCTGACGCTCAACGTCGTCGCGCCAGCCGAACTGCCGGACGGGCCGCTGCCGGTGATGTTCTTCATCCACGGCGGCGGTTACATGTTCGGCAGCTCCGCCACGTCGGTGTACGACGGGGCGGCCATCGCGCGCCGGGGCTGCGTGTACGTGTCCGTCAACTACCGCCTCGGTGCGCTCGGCTGTCTGGACCTGTCGTCGCTGTCGACGCCGGAGCATCCGATCGAGGCGAACCTGTTTCTGCGGGATCTCGTGATGGCGCTGCGCTGGGTGCGGGACAACGTCGCCGGATTCGGCGGCGATCCGGACAACGTGACCATCTTCGGCGAGAGCGCGGGAGCGCATGCCGTCGCGACACTGCTCGCCGTTCCCGATGCCGCCGGGCTGTTCCACCAAGCCATCTCGGAGAGCCCGCCCGGCGGGCTCATCCACCACGCCGAGTACTCCGCCGAGATCGCCCGCCGGTTCGCGTCCGCACTCGGTGCCGATCCGGCCGACGGCGCGCGGGCCGTCATGACCGCGCGACCGTCGCAGCTCGTCCGGACGCTGGAGCGCATCATGACGGACACCATCCGCGCGACGCCCGACTCCTTCGGGATCGGCGCCACGGTGGGCGGCGACTACCTGCCGCGGACGCACGTCGACGCCATGGCCCGCGGGGCGGCACACCGGGTTCCGCTGATCATCGGCAGCAACGCCACCGAGGCCAGCCTGTTCGCCAAGTTCATGGACTATCTGCCGACCAACGAGCCCGTCATCGAGAAGTTCCTCGAAGGTGCGGAACCGCAAGTGGCGCAAGGAGTGCGGGAGGCCTACCCGGGGTATCCGAGCAAGGCCGCCTGCCTGGCCTTCGGCAGTGACTTCACCTTCGGCGCGAGAGCATGGGAGCTCGCCGAGGCGCATTGCGTGCACGCGCCGACGTACCACTACCGCTACGACTACGCGCCTCGCCCACTGCAGTGGACCGGCTTCGGCGCCACCCATGGCAGCGAGTTGCTCGCGGTGTTCGACGTGTACGCCACCCGGCTGGGTGGGTTGTTGACGGTGGCGGGTGACCGCCGCTCGGCCCGGTCCGTCAGCAGGGACGTTCAGCGCCGCTGGCGGTCGTTCAGCCGCACCGGAGTACCCGGCGACGACTGGCCGCGCTACACCACCGACGAGCGGGCGACGATGATCTTCGATCGCCGCTCCCGCGTGGAGTCGGATCCCACGGCGGCGCGGCGCGCGGCATGGGCGGCGCTCAGCGCGTCCCGGGAGAACCATAGTCGGCGATGATTCGCATCCGGGCGAAATCCAATTCCCTTGCGAGGTCGTAGCGTTCGGGCATCACGATCCAGTGAAACGCGATGCCGAAGGCCGCCGCGCTGATGTCGTTGACTGCCCGCTCGACGTCGATGTCGGGCCGGACGGATCCGTCGGCCACCCCGGTTCGCAGCCCCGCCTCCACGGCTTCGACGCCGCGCTCGAACCAGGTCTGCAGCAGAGTGCGCACTGGCGAGCTGGCCTTGACCGCCTCGAACGTCATCACGAACATCGCGCGCAGAAAGTCAGGATCCTGCGCGTACATCTCCTCGATCCGGTGGAAATGGGCGACCGCGTTCTCCATGCCGGTGGCGCCGGGCTGTGGAGCGGGCAGGAGACGTTGCACGTGGCCGTCCAGCAAGAACGCGTCGAGGATGGCGTCCTTGCTGCCGTACCGCGCGTGAACCATCGCGCGGCTGTAGCCCGCCCGCCGGCCGATCTCGGCTGCCGTGGTTGCTTCCCAACCCTTTTCGGCGATGAGTGCGGCGGCGGCCTCGACCAGTCGACGGTTGGACATCTCGACTCGTTGCGGTTGCGTAAGCCCGCGGCTTGGAGTGGGCACCCTTGCATATTAGACGCTCGACAACTAACTTAGTTGTTTATCGTCAACTACCTCGATGGGGAGGCCCGTGTGACTTCGGCTACCGATGCTGTCCCACACGGCATCGAAGGCGTCACCGCGCCGTGGCTGTCCGAGGCACTCGGCGCACCGGTCGACGCCGTCCGCAGCGAGCAGATCGCGCAGGACAGCGGCTTCTCCTCGCTGCTGTACCGGCTCTACCTGACCGGTGCGGATGTGCCAGACACGCTGATCGCCAAGCTGCCCGCGCAGTCGGAGGCTCGCGGAGCGATGGAGATGATGGGCGGCTACACCCGCGAGGTGACGTTCTACCAACGGGTTGCGGGTAGCGCACCGATGGGGACGCCGCACGTGTATGCCGCGCGTATGGCCGAGGACTCTGGCGATTTCGTTCTCGCACTGGAAGACCTGCAGGGCTGGGACAACGCCGATCATCTGGCGGGGTTGTCGTTGGACCGGGTCCGCTGCGGCATCACGCATCTCGCCGGCTTGCACGCGTGGTCGAACGATCCGGCCAATGCCGATGTGCGCGAAGCCTTCCCCGAGCATCGATACGCCAATGATGCGGGACCTCCTACCGTCTGCATTCGGCGTCGGATGGCAGATGTACCGCGAGAACGCCGCGGCGCCGGTTTCCCCTGCTGTGGCGCGGTTCGCAGAACGGTTCGCGGAGCACGCGCCTGCGGCCCTGAAAGCTCTGACGGAGCGCGCGATGCTCGTGCACGGCGACTTCCGCGCCGACAACATGTTCTTCGCCAAGGATCAACTCAAAGTCGTCGACTTCCAGTTCGCCGCCCAGGCCGTCGGCGCCGCTGATATCGGCTACCTACTTAGTCAGGGTCTGCCCGCGGCGGTACGGGCTGGGCGCGACGAGGAACTGCTCAGGGAGTACCTCGCTGCACTGGAAGAGCGCTCGGTCACCGATTACTCGTTCGACGAGGCTTGGCGCCATTACCGATTCGCGGTCGCCTACCTGTTGGTCATGCCCGTCGTCGCGCTGCTCGGCTGCGGCGAGCATGCCAGAACGGGCGCGCCGGTTGTGTATGACACTCATCGATCGGTCGGTCGCCACCATCGATGACATCGATGCGCTGGAGGTATTCGAATGACCACGCAGACACGGACGGCGCGCGAGGTGGTGGAGCTCTACAACCTAGTGGTGTGGAACCAGCGCGACTTCGCCCTCGCCGAGGAGCTGATGGGCGACACCGTCATTCGCCACGACGTGGGGGAGGCGACAGTGCTCACGCACGAGCAGGCGGTGCACCGGATCGTCGACCACTGGGACCTGTTCGAGACGATCCGCTTCGACCTGAACCTGGTCGTGGCCGGCGACGACGGCGTGCACGTGGCGATCGTGTACCAGTCGCCGATGACGATCGAAGGACGGCACCGAGACCTGACGATCAGCAGCATGGAGATCTTCCGCGTGGTCGACGGCAGGATCACCGAGGTCTGGAATTGCGGCTACAAGCAAGGGGTTTGGGCGTGACACGCACATTGGACGAACTCGGCTACTACCTTCTCGCCGGCGCGGGCGGTGAAGGCCCGGCGACGCTGATGGACGAGGCCCGCCGCGGTGAGGAGCTTGGCTTCGGCACGGCGTTCATCTCCGAGCGGTGGAACGTCAAGGAGGCCTCGTCGCTCGTCGGTGCGGCGTGTGCGGTGACCGAGCGCATGCAGATCGCCACTGCCGCAACCAATCACAACACCCGCCATCCGCTGATCACCGCGTCGTGGGCCACCACCATGCACCGGCTGTCCGGCGGGCGCTTCACCCTCGGGCTCGGGCGCGGCGTCGCGGCGATGTACGGGGCCTTCGGCGTGCCGCCGGTGACGACCGCGCAGATGGAGGACTTCGCGCAGGTGATGCGCAAGCTCTGGCACGGCGAGCTGGTCTTCAACCACGACGGGCCGATCGGCAAGTACCAGTTGCTGTTCCTCGATCCCGACTTCGACGAGGACATCCGGTTGGGCCTCGTGGCGTTCGGGCCCCAGACGTTGGCGCTGGGCGGACGCGAGTTCGACGACGTCATCCTGCACACCTACTTCACGCCCGAGACCCTGCAGCGCAGCGTGAAGACGGTCAAGGACGCCGCCGAGAAGGCCGGCCGCAACCCGGACGACGTCAAGGTGTGGTCGTGCTTCGCCACCGTCGGCGACCATCTGCCCGAGGAATTGCGGCTGAAGAAGACCGTCGCCCGGCTGGCCACCTACCTGCAGGGCTACGGCGATCTCCTGGTCAACACCAACGGCTGGGATCCCGCCGTGCTGCAACGCTTCCGGGAGGACCCGGTCGTGACGTCCATCCCCGGCGGCATCGACCACAAGGCCAGTGCCGAACAGATCGAGCACATCGCCACCCTGATCCCCGACGAATGGCTCGAACCGTCGGCTACCGGCTCGGCCGAGCAGTGCGTCGAGCGCATCCGCAAGGAATTCGAGTACGGCGCCGACGCGGTCATCATGCACGGCGCCACGCCCGACGAACTCGAACCGATCGTCGCGCAGTACCGGGCCACCGACGCCTAAAGCGTGTCGCCGGTGGTGCCGCCGTAGGTCGCGATCTTGTATTCCGTCGCGGCCAGGGACAGGGTCAGTTCCCGGATCTGGCGGCGGATGGTGTCGCGGTGTTCGAGCAGCATGTCGAGCCGTTCTGGCACGGTCTGCTCGCCGCCGTCGACGAGCGAAATGTAGTGCTGCAGATCACGGATCGCCATGCCGGACAAGCGCATCCGGGTAAGGAAGACGAGCCGGCGTACCGCCTCCGGTTGATAGCTGCGGTGTCCGCTACTGTCGCGGTCGACCTCGACGAGCCCAGCGCGTTCGTAGTAGCGCAGGGTGTGCGCGGAGACGTCGAGGAGATCGGCGACTTCGGCAATGGTCATCGGCTCGGTGACCTCACCCGTGTCGGCGAGACGGTGGATCACCTCGACCGACATCGGGCCGTCGATCTCGCCGAGTGCCGCAAGCGCCCTACTCATCAGGTCGTTGGTGGCCATACCCGATCCTAAACCGGGCGCACTGACGCAACGGCGTCGGCGAAGTCGGCGCTGCGGGCCAGCTCAGCCCACTGAGCGACCTCGTCCAGCCCTCGTTGGTAGGTCGCCGTGACCCGCTGGACCGCCTCGGCGCCCAGCGGCAGCCGCAGAGGTACCTCCTCGGAATGTGCCAGGGAGACGATGATCTGCGCGGCCTTGGCGGGGTCGCCTTCCTGCCTCCCGTCCGCGCCTGCCATGTCCGCTCGCACGTCGGCCAAGATCTCCCGATAGGTCTGCGAGGTCTCGGCGAAGTCGAGCACGTCGGCCGCGTTGAACGCGGTACGAAACCGGCTTGGCTCGACCAGCATCACCCGGATGCCGAACGGCGCGACCTCGCCGGCCAGGGACTCCGACCATCCCTCCAACGCGAACTTCGACGCCGAGTAGGTCGACACGCCTGGGAAGGACATCCGGCCGCCCTGGCTGCTCATCTGCACGATGGTCCCTGCCCCCTGGGCCCGCATGACGGGTAGGGCCGCGCGCACCAGGGCGGCGGGACCGAACAGGTGCAGGTCCATCAGATCGCGCAGCTGCGCGTCGGTGATCTCCTCGGCCGCACCGACGATGGCGCGCCCCGCGTTGTTCACCACCACGTCGAGCCGGCCGTAGCGATCGACTGCTGCCTGGACCAGGCCGGCGGCTCGCAGTCGTGTCGCGGGCGTCGAACTGAACGCTCGTGACCCGGTCGCCGTAGGTGCTCGTCAGGTCGGCAACGCTGTCGCGGTTCCGGACCGCGGCCACGACCCGATCACCTGCTGCTGAGCGCGGCCTCGGCCAGTGCACGTCCGAAGCCCTTCGAGGCTCCGGTGATGATCCAGGTCTGCGGTCCCGTGTGTGTTGTCATGACCGTGACGCTAGAAGTTCGAGCGCGCTCTAACGCAAGCACGACCCGAGCTCGCGGTCACGGCAGGATGACGGTGCGGCTCACCGGCTCCGCGGCGGCCTGCCTGCGGGACAGGCCGCGCTGCAGCCCGGCCAGCAGTGCGTCGCGGGTTTCCCGCGGGTCGATCAGCTCGTCGAAGCCGAGGTGCTCCGCCGACCGGTAGGACGCCTCGAGTTCGGCCTCGCGCAGTTTGGCGCTGAGATCCTCCTCGGCGTGCGACGCGCGGCTCAGCGCCGCCGCGCTCATGGCGCCCATCGTCGCGCCGGGATAGGCGTAGGTGGCGTCCTGCGAGTCGAAGCCAAGCAGGGACATCACCATGGAGCCGAAGCCGTACGCCTTGCGCAGGGTGACGTGCAGCTTCAACGTCGTGGCCGCGGTCTGGGCGGCGAACATCCTTCCGCCGGCACGCAATACGCCGGTGCGCTCCGAGCGGCTGCCCGGCAGCATGCCCGGATTGTCGGCGAGGAACACGATCGGCAGGTGGAACGAGTCGGCGACCATGATGAAGTGCGCGGCCTTGTCGGCGGCGTCGGCGTCGATCGAGCCGGCCAGCACCTGCGGTTGATTGGCCACCACCGCGACGGGATGACCGCCGAGGTGGGCCAGCGCGCAGATGATGGCCCGGCCGAACTTCGGCTGCACCTCGAACCAGTCGGGTCGGTCGAAGACGACGTCGAGCACGGCCCGCATGTCGTACACCCGCTTGTTGTCGCGGGAGACGATGTCGAGCAACTCGGGCGTCGGCCGCGGCGCGGTGGTCTCGTCGGCAGGCAGCGCCGCCGGATACGACCACGCACTCGGCGGGAAGTAGGACAGGTACCGGCGGATGTCGTCGATGACCGCTTCGTCGTCCTCGCCAAGGTTGTGGATCACCCCGCTGGCCAGCGCGACGCTCGGGCCGCCGAGGTCCTCCTTCGAGATGTCCTCGCCCGTCGACTCCTTGACCACCGGCGGGCCCGCGGTGAAGATCGCGCCCTGGCGGCTCATGATCCGGAAGTCGGACACGGGAGCAACCAGCGCGCCGTGCCCGGCAGAGGGCCCGAGGACGGCGGCGACGGTGGGCACCCGTCCCGAGCAGTTGGCCTGAGCGAGCAGGTCGGTCGGCGTACGCCCGTAGTGTCCGCCGGTGGGCCGGAAGCCCGCGCCCTCCAACAGCATCACCAGTGGAATCCGGTCCCGCACTGCGAGTTCGGCGATGCGGTAGCGCTTGGCGTTGCCGCCGGGTCCGATGCTGCCCGCCAGCGTGGTGAAGTCCTCGGCGCCCACCATGACGGGGCTGCCGTTGAGCATTCCGGAGCCGACGACGATTCCGTCGGCCGCGATCTCACCCCCGGCCAGGGTGCCCAACTCGTGGAAGGAACCCTTGTCCAACAGTCGGTCGATCCGCGCCCGCACGTCGAGCTTGCCCTTGTCGCGATGCTTGGCGACGCGCTCCGCGCCGCCCATCGCCCAGGTGCGTTGACGCCGCCGCTCGAGATCGTCGAGCGTGCCTTCCCAGTCCTGGGCCTTGGTCATGACTTCCATCCTCACAGGTGCGCCGCCCACGCCGTTGGCGTATCGACGTTGACCATACTGAATTGCTTACTGTAGCGTCATTCGGCATGGTGACGACGGTCAGGTGCCGGGTGCCGGTGCATGGTTGCTGACGGTGCCGTCCGCCTGAGGATCGACAGGGGCATCCCGAGCGAACTGGCCCGGGTTCCCGCGGCGGTCGGCTCGCTCGAGCGACGCGGCTACGACGGCTGCTGGGCCGGCGAGATCAACCACGATCCGTTCCTGCCGGTGCTGTTGGCCGCCGAACACACGTCACGGCTCGAGGTCGGCACCAGCATCGCCGTCGCGTTCGCGCGCAACCCGATGACCGTCGCGAACCTGGGCTGGGATCTTCAGTCGTATTCCGGCGGCCGGTTCAACCTCGGGCTCGGCACTCAGGTGCAGGCGCACGTCGAGAAGCGGTTCAGCATGCCGTGGAGTCACCCCGTCCGGCGGATGCGGGAATTCGTCGATGCGCTGCAGGCGATCTGGACCGCGTGGCAGGACGGGACCCGGCTGCGGTTCGAAGGCGAGTTCTACACCCACAAGCTCATGACGCCGATGTTCACTCCGGAGCCAACGGACCACGGGTTCCCCAAGGTCTTCATCGCCGCGGTCGGCGAAGCGATGACGGAGATGTGCGGTGAGGTGGCCGACGGCCTGCTCACCCATGCGTTCACGACGCGCCGGTACGCCGAGGACGTCACGACACCGGCGCTGCTTCGCGGACTGCAGCGGGCGGGCCGGGACCGCAACGGATTTCAGGTGTCGTGTCCGGTCTTCGTCGTCACCGGTGAGACCGAGGCGCAGATGGCCACCGCCGCCGCGAACACCCGCAAGCAGATCGCGTTCTACGGCTCGACGCCCGCCTATCGCAAGGTTCTCGATCTGCACGGCTGGGGCGACCTGCACGTCGATCTGCACCGGCTGTCGAAGGAGGGCCGCTGGGACGACATGGGTGCGCTGATCGACGACGACGTCCTCGGCGCGTTCGCCGTCGTCGCCCCGCTGCCCGAGGTCGCCGACGCGCTGCGGGCGCGCTGCGCGGGCGTGATCGACCGCGTCCTTCCCGCCTTTCCGGCCGGCATCGTCGGAGGACGCCGTCGATGCGGTGCTGGACGAGGTTCGCGCGCAATCGAATCCGGTGCCGCACGACGTGCACACCGGCCGGACGTAGAAGGAATCACCATGGACAACGTCAAGGGCAGAACCGTCGCCATCACCGGGGCCGCGCGGGGCATCGGCCATGCGACGGCACGGGCGCTGCTGGCCCGAGGTGCCCGCGTCGTCATCGGCGACCGCGACGTCGCCCGCCTCGAATCGGCCGTCGCCGGCCTGTCCGATGACGGCATGGTGTCGGGGCATCCGCTCGACGTCACGGACCCGGAGTCGTTCGCGACGTTCCTGGACAAGGCTCGCTCCGACGGCGCGGGCCACGTCGACGTGTTGATCAACAACGCGGGCGTGATGCCGATCGGCCCGTTCCTCGAGCAGTCCGAGCAGGCGATCCGCTCCGCGATCGAGGTCAACTTCTGCGGTGTCCTCACCGGATGCCGATTGGTGCTTCCCGAGATGGTGCGACGACGGCAGCGGGCACATCGTCAACATCGCGTCGTTGGCGGGCGTCATGGCGGTGCCTGGTCAGGTGGTCTATGCCGGAACGAAGTTCGCCGTCGTCGGTCTGTCGACCGCGCTGGCCGACGAGTTCGCCGACCGACGGCGTCGAAGTCACCGTGGTCATGCCACCGTTCACCAACACCGAGCTGATCGCGGGCACCAAGGCGACCGGGACCAGCAAGCCCGTTCAACCGGAAGAGATCGCGGCCGCGGTCGTCAAGGCACTCGACAAGCCGAAAACCCATGTGTCGGTACCTGGCAGGAGTGCGCCCGATCCTCACACTCACCACGGTGCTGGGCCCGCGCGGCAGGCGATGGCTCAACCGGCGCTCGGGCGCCGACCGGCTCTTCCTGGAGTTCGACGCCGCCGCCCGGCAGTCGTACGAAGAGCGCGCGCAGACCGCGACGGGCGTCTTGCCCGCAGTGCACGACCACGAAACAGGCACGACCAGAGAACAGGAAGCGCCCATGAGCACCCCCACCATGGATGAAGCCGCGAAGATACTGGCCGACCCGAAGGCCTGCGCCGACGAGGCAGGGCTTCCACCGGGCACTGGCGCACCTGCGGGCGAACGCCCCGGTGTCGTGGGTCGACGTGCCGGGATATCGGCCGTTCTGGGCCATCACCAAGCACGCCGACATCATGGCGATCGAGCGGGCGAACACGCTCTTCACGAACTCACCCCGCCCGGTGCTGATGACCGCGGAGGCCGATGCGCAACAAGCCGCCATGGGCATCAGCACGCTGATCCACATGGACGACCCGCAGCACCGCGTGGTGCGCGCGATCGGTGCCGACTGGTTCCGGCCGAAGGCGATGCGCGCGTTGAAGGTTCGCGTCGACGAGCTGGCACGCACGTTCGTCGACAAGATGGTGGAGGCCGGCGGCCGAGTGCGACTTCGTGCAGGAGGTCGCGGTGAACTTCCCGCTGTACGTCATCATGTCGCTGCTCGGGCTTCCGGAGGAAGACTTCCCGCGCATGCTCAAGTACACGCAGGAACTGTTCGGCAACGATGACGAGGAGCTGCAGCGGGGCGTGACGAAGGAAGAACAGGGACTCGCGCTGTTCGACATGTTCAACTACTTCAACGAAGTGACCGCGGCACGCCGCAGAACACCCACCGAGGACCTGGCCTCGGCGATCGCCAACGCGCGCATCGACGGTGAACCGCTGTCCGACATCGACACGGTGTCCTACTACGTGATCATCGCGACCGCGGGTCACGACACCACCAGCGCGACGATCTCCGGTGGCCTGCAGGCGTTGATCGAGAACCCCGATCAGCTGCGTCGGCTGCAGGACGACCCCGACCTGATGGGGCTGGGGGCAGAGGAGATGATCCGCTGGGTCACCCCGGTCAAGGAGTTCATGCGAACCGCCGTCGAGGACACCGTGATTCGCGGCGTGCCGATCGCCGCGGGGGAGTCGGTGCTGTTGTCCTATCCGTCCGGCAACCGCGACGAGGACGTGTTCACCGACCCGTTCCGCTTCGACGTCGGCCGTGATCCCAACAAGCACGTCGCGTTCGGGTACGGCGTGCACTTCTGCCTCGGCGCGGCGCTGGCCCGCATGGAGGTGAACAGCTTCTTCTCCGAGCTGGTGCCCCGGCTGAAGTCGATCGAGCTGGCGGGCGAACCCGAGCACATGGCGACGATCTTCGTCGGCGGGCTCAAGCACCTACCGATCCGCTACGAGTTGACCTAACACCGCAGGGAAAGTCAGCAGCAGCGACTCTGCGGATTGCGCTCCGTGGCGTCGTGGCGCATGCGCCAGTAGTCGCGCTCCGACATCACCATCTCGCCGGGATGAGTGCGGCGGCGGTGCTCGACGTAGCGCTGGTAGTGGTTGTCGCCCATCAATGAGCCCCAGAACCAACTGATTTGGCGTGCGGCCTCCGTGTTTGACTGGCAAAGCGTCCCATTGCTTCTGCACCTCCTTCTCGGTGGCGGTCGGGATCATGCTGGACGGCGCGAAGATCCGCGACGGCGTGGGCTCGTCCTCCGAAAGCGTGACGTTGCCGCCGCGGATGGCCCGCAGCGCCACGATGACACCGGCGGCGAACACGATGCACACCAGCACCGCGAAGATGACGGACAACGTGCCCTGGATGAAGGTGTTGCGGATGACCGCGTCGAGCTGATCGGCGTTCTTGGCCGCGCCGAACGCGGTCTTGCCGGCGTCCTTGGCGTCGCGGTACTGGAAGTGCTGGGTCCAGTAGCCGACCTTCGGGTCGCCGGAGAAGATCTTCTGGAACGACGCCGTCATCGTGACGACGAGGTCCCACATCAGCGGAACGCCGGGGATCCAGGCCCACTTCAGCAGGCCGCGTTTGATGATCACGACGGTGACGACCGTCAGCGCGATGGCGGCGAGCAACTGGTTGGCGATGCCGAACAGCGGGAACAGCGTATTGATGCCGCCGAGGGGATCGGTGACGCCCATCAGCAGGATGCTGCCCCACGCGGCGACCACGATGATGCTGCACGCCCAGGCGCCGACCCGCCAGCTCGGATTGCGCAACTTCTTCAGCGGCCCACCGAGATTGGCGAGACCATCCGACAGCATGAAGCGCGCCACCCGGGTGCCGGCGTCGACGGTGGTGAGGATGAACAGCGCCTCGAACATGATCGCGAAGTGGTACCAGAACGCCTTGAGGCTCGTCGCCGCCGAAGACCTGATGCAGCACCTCCGACATGCCGAACGCCAGCGTGGGTGCACCACCGGTGCGCGACACGATCGACTCCTCGCCGACGCCCTCGGCCGCGGCGGTGATCTCGGCGCCCGTGATCGGGCGACCGGACAGGCCGAGCCCGTTGACGTAGTCGGCGGCGGTCTGCGCGGTGGTGCCGGTCGACGCGGCCGGCGCGTTCATCACGAAGTACAGATGCTGGTTGAGGATGGCCGCGGTGATGAGCGCCATGATCGCGACGAACGACTCGGTGAGCATGCCGCCGTAGCCGATCAGCCGCATCTGGCTTTCCTTCTCGAGCAGCTTCGGCGTGGTGCCCGAGGAGATCAGCGAGTGGAAGCCGGACAGTGCGCCGCACGCGATGGTGATGAACAGGAACGGGAACAGCGACCCGGCGAACACCGGACCGGTGCCGCTGGCGGCGAACGACGACACCGCCGGCGCCTCCATGATCGGGCGGGCCACCACGATGCCGATGGCCAGCAGGACGATGGTGCCGACCTTCATGAAGGTCGACAGATAATCGCGCGGCGCGAGCAGCAGCCACACCGGCAGCACCGATGCGGCGAGGCCGTAGAT
The DNA here is from genome assembly GCA_963849055.1 of uncultured Actinomycetota bacterium. Classification (GTDB taxonomy): domain Bacteria; phylum Actinomycetota; class Actinomycetes; order Mycobacteriales; family Mycobacteriaceae; genus Mycobacterium. Next base: position 237,071 of record CAWKFI010000002.1, on the reverse strand, counting down.
GATGATGCACCACGACAGCGTCACCTTGGAGAGCGTGAACCAGTCGGCACCCCAGGAGGTTTCGGCGACCCAGCCGCCGGAGACCACGGCCAGCAGCAGCAACACGACGCCGATCAGTGACACCTCGGACACCCGGCCCGGCCGCAGGAACCTCAGGTAGAGGCCCATGAAGATGGCGATCGGGATGGTCATCGCGATCGAGAAGACACCCCACGGGCTCTCGGCGAGGGCGTTGACGACGACCAGGGCGAGCACCGCCAGCAGGATCACCATGATGACGAGGACGCCGACGATGGCGGCGACACCGCCGACGACGCCGAGTTCGTCGCGTGCCATCTGGCCGAGTGAGCGGCCGCGGCGGCGGACGGAGATGGACAGCACCAGGTAGTCCTGGACGCAACCGGCCACGACCGCGCCGACGATGATCCAGATGGTGCCCGGCAGATAGCCCATCTGCATGGCGAGGACCGGACCGACCAGGGGGCCTGCGCCGGCGATCGCGGCGAAGTGGTGGCCGAACAGCACCCGCCGGTCGGTCGGCATGTAGTCGGTGGCGTTCTCGAACACCTCGGCAGGAGTGGCGATGTCGTCGCGCGGACTGGACGATCTTCATCTCGATGAGCCGGGCGTAGAACCGGTAGCCGATGAGGTAGGTGCAGATCGCCGCGATGACGAACCAGACCGCGTTGACCGTCTCACCGCGGAAGAACGCGATCACCGCCCAGGCGATGGCTCCCAGCAGGGCGATCGCCGCGAAGACGATCTTGTGCTTCGTGGTGATCGGTGACCGGTCGATGACCGCGACCGGCGGCAGATCCTTGTCGGTGCGGACGAGGGTGATGTCGCCGTCGGTCTCCTCGATGCGTTCTGAGGACGTGGGTGCGGGGGATGGAGCCATACGGTTGATCCTGTCAAAGGCCGCCGCGCGATTGGTGGAATACCCGCGTTTTACCGGTCGTACAGGGCGCGCACCGTGTCCACGGTGTCGGCCTCGGCTGGCCCCTTGTCGTCGCGGTAGCGCAGGACGCGCGCGAACCGCAATGCCATACCGCCTGGGTAGCGGGTGGATGTCTGCACACCGTCCAGCGCGATCTCGACCACCTGTTCGGGCCGCAGCTGCACCACGTACTGGTCCGTCGGGCCGACGGCGAGTTCGAGGAATCGGGCGGTCTGCCATTCGAGCATCGCGTCGGTCATGCCCTTGAACGTCTTGCCCAGCATGACGAAGCCACCGGTCGCCGGGTCTCGCGCGCCGAGGTGGATGTTGGACAGCTTGCCGGTCCGCCTGCCGGAGCCCCATTCGACGGCGAGCACGACGAGGTCGAGGGTGTGGACCGGCTTGACCTTGAGCCAACCGGCGCCGCGACGACCCGCCTCGTAGGGCGCCGCAGGCGACTTGGCCATCACGCCTTCGTGTCCCGCGGCAATCGTCGTCGCCAGGAATGCCTCGGCTGCCGCGCCGTCGGCGGTGGTCAGCCGGTCGACGCGCTGCGTGGCGGGCACCATCGCGTCCAGCGCGGCGAGGCGTTCGGCCGTCGGCAGGTCGAGCAGGTCGGTGCCGTCGAGGTGCAGCAGGTCGAAGAAGAACACCGAAAGTGGCTGTGCGGCCCTGGCGGCGGCGATGTCGGCGGTGCGGCCGAAGCGGGATGCCGTCACCTGGAACCGGTGCGGGCGATTGTCGGGGCGCAGCGCGATGGCTTCGGCGTCGGCGATGAACTGGCCGGCGGACAACGCCAGTGCCGCCTCGATGACCTCGGGGAGTCGCGCCGTGACGTCGTCCAGGCTGCGGGTGTAGATGGACACGGTGTCACCGGTTCGATGGATCTGCACCCGCGCGCCGTCCAGCTTGGCCTCGAAGATCGCGGTGCCGCCGAGACGCTCGAGCGCATCGGTCACGCCGGTCGCCGTTTGGGCGAGCATCGGGCCGACCGGCCGGCCGACCACGAGCGTGAACTCGGCGAGGGCAGCGGCGCCGCCGGTCAACGCCGCCGCCGCGACCGTCTTGAGATCGCCGCCCAGCATCGCGGCGCGTCGCACGTCGGCGGCGGGCAGGCCCGCGGCCTTGGCGACGGCATCGGCCATCACCCCGACCAACGCGCCTTGGCGCAGTTCGCCGCCGAGCAGGCGGCGCAGGAACGTCTGCTCGACCTCGGTGGCGGCGGCGAACACCGCGCCGACCAGAGCCGACCGGCGGGCCTGCGACCCCTTGCCCGCGACCCCGCCGATCTCGGTGAACGCGGCGTCGACACCCTGCACCGTCAGCGACGGTTCGGCCGCGGGTGCGGGCAGTGAGCGCAGAGCGGCCCACCCCACGCCGATCTGGCGCTGCGGCAGGTCACCGGAGAGCCAGGCGACGACGACGGCGACAAGCGTTGGGTCCGCCTCTGCCGCGGCCCGACTCAGCAGCTCGGCGATGCGGCCGATCTTGGCCGACCGTGCCGACACGGCGCTGACGTCGGCGGACGCGGTGGCGACGTCGATGAGAAGCACCCGTCCAGCGTGGCACGGAGGTCGGACACCAGGACAGGCTTGTCGCGCTCAGCCGTGGTGGAGGCGTCGTAGATCGCCTGAACCGCGGTGTCGAGCGTGGCGTCGAATTCGGCATCGGACTGCCCCGCCGACAATCCCTCGGTCAGTGCGCGGCTGAAGCTGGCGATCAGGCCGTGATTGCGCGCCAGGTGCGCGTTGGCCTCCTCGCGGGAGAAGCCTCCGGAGAGCGCCACCACGCGTAGGACGTTCGGATGTTCGATCAACGGCCGATAGAAGTCGTCCACCGACGGCAACGACAGCTTGAGCATGACCTGCGCGCCGTCGGGAAGCGCGTCGAGATGCTCGACGATGGCATCCCGCAGAATGACCTCCGCCTCGGCCTTGTCGGGGATGGTGATCGTGACCTCGGGCTCCAGGATGGGCATCAACCCGTGGGCGCGGACCTGCTCGCCCACCGCGAATTGCTGATCGACGACGGCGGCGATGCCCGCATGGTCGGCAGCACCGATCACGGAGCGTTCCTTGGTCCCGAAAATGCCGTTGTCCACTGCCCGGGCCAACAGTTCGTCCAGGCCGGGGATGGGCTTCATCAACTGCGCACCGTCGGCGGCGTCGGCGAGGCCCTTGTCGATCTTCAGGAACGGAACGACGTCCTTGCGCTGCCACAGGTAGGTGGCGCTGGGCTCACCGCAGATCTCACGATCCATCGTCTGCTCGAACAGGATCGCGGCGAGGATGCGGTCGCCACCGAAGGCCTTCGAAGTGATGATCCGCGTGCGCATCTGGTGGATCAGATCGAACATCTGCTCCTCCGAGGAATACTCTGATTCTTCGATTCCGTAGAGGCGCAGTGCCTTTGGCGTCGATCCGCCGCTTTGATCCAGTGCGGCGATGAAACCCTTTCCCGACCGCATCCGCTCAGTCTGTCGAGGGTCGGCCATGTCGATCTCCTATCGTCGAAGTTGTCTGGTTGACAAGTCTTACGTCACCTCGAAGCTCACCGTGTGCCATCCGGTCGCGCCGTCCGGAATGACGTCGGCCTGCTCCGATGTCTGCACCGCACCGGTGTTGTCCGTTGCCCGCACGGCGATCTCGTGACGTCCGGGTTGCTCGGCCTGCCAGTTGAAGCTCCACAGCCGCCACGCGTCGTCGGTGTAGCTGGCGCCCAGCTGCGCGGGTTGCCATGGGCCGTCGTCGATTCGGACCTCGACGGCCTTCACTCCGCGTGGCTGCGCCCAGGCCACGCCGCCGAAGCGCACCGGGCCGCGCGGCACGTCCGCACCGCTGCGCGGCACGTCGATGCGGGACTCCGTCTTGATCGGACCGCGGGCGGACCATCCGAGGCGCGTCCAGTACGCCTCGGCCCGATCGAAGCGGGTCAACTCGAGGTCGACGAGCCACTTGGTCGCCGAGACGTAGCCATAGAGGCCGGGCACCACGAGGCGCGCCGGGTAACCATGCTCGACGGGCAGTGGCTGACCGTTCATCGTGATCGCCAGAAGCGAATCGCGGTCGTCGGTGAGCGCCTCGACGGGCGTGCCCGCGGTGAATCCGTCGCTGGACGTCGACAGCACCATGTCGGCATCGGGGTGAACGCCCGCCGCCGCCAGCAGGTCCCGCACGCGGTACCCCGTCCACACCGCATTCGAGATCAGGTCGCCTCCAACCGGATTCGATACGCAGGCGAGCGTCACCATCTTCTCGACGAGGTCGAACTTCGCCAGATCGTCGAATCGCAACGTGACTTCCCGGTCGACCATGCCGTGGATCTTCAGCTGCCAATCGGCGCGACTGAGCTGCGGGACGCTCAGGGCGGTGTCGATCCGGTAGAAGTCGTCGTTGCTGGTGACGAAGCTGGGCAGCGCCACCCCCTCGGGCTGGACGGTCGGCGGCACCGGCGGGATGGGCTTCTTGACCGGCGGCGGCGTGAACGCCTTTCGATCGCCGGAGACGGAATGGAGTTGCCGCGACAGCACCGCACCCAGCACGCCCGACAGGACCCCGACCCCGACGAAGCCCATCGCCGCAAGGGACAGGCGACGGCCGGGATCCCTGGGCTGACCGGACCTTTCGTCGACGCGCTGAGGTCGGCGCGATGCGACGTCACCGTCACTGAGCCGTCCCGACGTCAGGAACCGCAGCGTCGCGATCCCGCACAGCGCTCCGATCAACGTGGGAACGATGTCGAGGAGCGATGCGCCCGCCCGGGACAGCACGGCGGCGGAGCCGGCCGCCGCGGCGAGCACGATCACCAAGCTGCCCGTCGGTATGCGCGAACGCTCCCACAGCGCGGCGACCGCGGCGACGACGGCGATGACGACCAGCACCATCACCGACAGGAACAGCTTGTCGGCGGTGCCGAAGGTCTGGATGGCCCATTCCTTGACCGGGCCCGGCGTCACCTCGATCACCGCCGAGCCGACCGCCGTCCGGGAATCGGCGCTCGCGCCGAACGGCACGGCGACGAGGGCCGTCGTGCCGAGGGCGACCGCAGCGGCGGCGATTCCGCAGAACATCAGGGTGCCGCGCGCGATGAGCCGCCATACCGTCAAGGTACCGACTCCCCGCGACCCGAAAGGCTTACCGTAAAGTGACGGCGCCAACTGCTTTACACTTTGACCACATTTTGGAAAGGGAGCTAGATGGAGATCTCGGGGAAGAAGGCCATCGTCGTGGGCGGCGCATCGGGCTTCGGGCGGGCCACCGTCGAGTCGCTCGCCAAGCGCGGCGCGACCGTCGCGGTGCTGGACCGCCCGCAGTCGAAGGGCCAGGAGGTGGCCGACTCGATCGGCGGGACGTTCCACGAGGTCGACGTCACCGACTTCGCAGGCACCGAGCAGGTGCTGCAGCAGGCCGTCGACGGCCTCGGTGGCCTGCACATCGCTGTGACCACGGCAGGCGGCGGCATCGGCGAGCGCACCATCAGCAAGACCGGCCCGCACAGCCTTGACTCCTTCCGCGCGAGCGTCGACCTCAACCTCATCGGCACCTTCAACATCAGCCGCCTGGCCGCGTGGCAGATGAGCAAGAACGAGCCGGAGGACGAGGAGCGCGGCGTCATCATCAACACGGCGTCGATCGCCGCGTTCGAAGGGCAGATCGGACAGGTCGCCTACACCGCGTCCAAGGCCGCCATCGCCGGCATGTGCCTGACCATGGCGCGCGACCTCGGCAGCATGGGCATCCGCGTGCTGGCCATCGCGCCGAGCCTCTTCGCCACCGGCCTGACCGAGGGCATCCCCGACGAGTTCGCGGCCCAGCTCACCAAGGACGCCGCGTTTCCGAAGCGGCTCGGCCGCCCCGACGAGTACGCCAAGCTCGCGCTCGCGATCGTGGAGAACCCGATGCTGAACGGCCAGTGCATCCGCTTGGACGCCGGCCAGCGCTTCGCCCCCAAGTAGAGTGACTTCGGCACGGAGAGTAGCGGTCAGCGCAACTCTCCGTGCACGAATCACTAGGGGAAGGGCGTCATGGCAACCATCGCCACCCAACTCGTCGCGGCGTTGGCGCGCAGCGGTGTTCGCCGCGTCTACGGCTTGCCGGGCGACAGTCTCAACGGGTTCACCGACGCGATCCGCCGCTCGAGCGACGTCACGTGGGAGCACGTCCGCCACGAGGAGACGGCGGCCTTCGCCGCGGCGGCCGACGCCGCGCTGACCGATCGGCTCGCGGTCTGTGCGGGCAGTTGCGGGCCGGGCAACCTGCACCTGATCAACGGATTGTTCGACGCCAACCGCAGCCGCGTCCCGGTGCTGGCGATCGCCGCACACATCCCGCGTTCGGAGATCGGCTCCGAGTACTTCCAGGAGACACACCCGCAGGACCTGTTCGCCGAATGCAGCGTCTACTGCGAGCTGGTCAGCACGCCGGAGATGGCACCACGCATCATCGAGATGGCGATGCGGGCCGCAATCGAGGAGAACGGCGTCGCCGTCGTCGTCGTGCCCGGCGAGATCTTCCTCGCCCAGGCCGGCGAATCCGGTTGGCTGACAAGGCCGATCGAGCCCACCCGCGCCGTGGTACGCCCCGACGACGCGGCACTGCGCCGGGCCGCCGACCTGCTCAACGGCGCCGAGAACGTCACGATCCTCGGCGGCGCGGGGGTGGCCGGGGCCCACGACGCGCTGGTTCGACTGGCCGACACGCTCAACGCCCCGGTCGTGCATGCGTTGCGCGGCAAGGAATTCGTCGAGTACGACAACCCCTTCGACGTCGGCATGACGGGTCTGCTCGGCTTCGCCTCCGGGTACAAGGCCATCAAGGAGGCCGAGGTCCTGCTGATGCTCGGCACGGACTTCCCGTACCAACAGTTCTATCCCGACCACGCGAAGGTGATCCAGGTCGACGTGCGTGGCCGTCACATCGGCAGGCGCGTTCCGGTGGACCTCGGCCTGCGCGGGACGGTCGCCGACACGCTGGCGGCGCTGCAGCCGCTGGTGACGAAGAAGTCCTCGCGCGCCCATCTCGACCGCTCGCTGAACCACTATCGCAAGACCCGCAAGACGTTGGACGCGCTGGCGGTCAACGACCGCGACCGCAGCCCGATACGGCCCGAATACGTTGCGGGACTTGCTGATCGGTTGGCGGCGGATGACGCGGTGTTCACCGTCGACGTCGGCTCACCGGTGGTCTGGGCGGCTCGCTACCTGAGCATGAACGGCAAGCGCAGGCTGGTGGGCTCCTTCAACCACGGCACCATGGCCTGCGCGCTGCCGCACGCCATCGGCGCGCAGACCGCGTTCCCGCATCGCCAGGTGGTCGCCATGGCCGGCGACGGCGGCCTGACGATGATGTTCGGCGAGCTGATCACGTTGATCCAGAATCGACTGCCGGTCAAGGTGATCGTCTTCAACAACTCGTCGCTGAACTTCGTCGAGCTGGAGATGAAGGCCGCGGGCATCGTCAACTTCGGCACCGACCTGGTCAATCCGAACTTCGCGGCCGTGGCCCAGGCGATGGGCATCTTCGGCAGGCGCGTCGAGCATCCCGGCGAGTTGGAGCAGGCGATGGCCGACGCATTCGCCCACGACGGCCCGGCCATCGTCGACGTGGTGACCGCGCGCCAGGAACTATCCATCCCTCCGGCAATCACCGCCGAACAGGCGAAGGGCTTCTCGCTGTACGCGATCCGGACCATCCTCGCCGGCCGCGCCGACGAGTTGCTCGATCTCGTCACGACCAACGTGGCCCGTCGACTACTGGATTAAGCGTTTCACGAGTTACTTCCCAGAATTCAGCGAAGTGCGGCTAATGTTTGCGCGTGCACAAGAGCTCTTTGGCGATCATCGCCTCGATCGCGCTTCTGGCTGGCTGCGGCGGCCCCAAGCCGGTGATCCCCACGCCGTCGGCGCCCAAAAAGGCCGATACCAGCAACATCAAGATCGAAGGCGACCCGTCCACCCCGGTGAACAAGCTCGCCATCGAGGCGATCGCCGACCTGCAGGCGTTCTGGACCGAGCAGTTCCCCAAGCTCTACGACGAGGACTACAAGCCCGTCGAGGGCGGCCTGTACGCCCTGACCCCGGAGTCTGAGTCCGGGCCGGAATGCGCGTCGGGCTACAGCGACGTGGCGGGTAACGCCTTCTACTGCAAGCTCGACGACTCGGTCGCCTGGGACGCCGAGGGGCTATTGCCCGACCTACAGAAGAAGTACGGCGACTTCGTCATCCCGGTGGTGCTCGCACACGAGTGGGGCCATGCGATGCAGCAGCGGTCGGGCTTCTTCGACCAGAACGAGCTGACGGTCACCTCCGAACTGCAGGCCGACTGCTTCGCAGGCGCCTGGTCGAAGCACGCTCAGGACGACAAGATCTTCGACGTCAACAGTGCCGACCTGGACAGGGCGCTGGCGGGCATCCTCGATTTGCGCGACACCCCGGGGACCAACGTCCAGGACCCGTCGGCGCACGGCAGCGGATTCGACAGGGTCAGCGCGTTCCAGGACGGCTACGACAACACCGTCGAGAAGTGCAAGGAGTACAAGGACGGCGAGCCGATCGTGCTCGAGCTTCCCTTCAACGACGCCGAGGACGAGGCCAACGAGGGCAACGCGCCCTACGACTCCATCGTGAACGGTGTGCCGTACGACCTGGAGGACTACTGGACCCAGGTCTATCCCGAGGTGGCCGACGGGCAGGCCTGGCCCCCGATGAAGGGCCTGGAAGCATTCGACCCGTCCAGCCCACCGGACTGCGGCGGTCAGTCGGCCGAGGGGTACGTGCTGTTCTATTGCGTGCCAGACGATTACGTCGGGTGGGACAACGTGGACACCATGCCGACAGATCTACGCCGAGGGCGGCGACTACGCCGTCGCAACGCTCCTGGCCACCCAGTACGGCCTGGCGGCGCTGACCCGGCTCGGCGACGAATCCGACGAGAAGACCTCCACCCTGCGTGGCGACTGCCTCGCGGGCGCGTACACGGCCAGCGTCATCCTCTACAACCGCGAGGCCACCAGCACCTATCACATCTCGCCGGGTGACCTGGACGAGGGAATCAAGGCGCTGCTGCTGTTCCGCGGAGCAGGCGACGTGGACCGCCAGGGCGCAGGATTCGACCGGACCCGCGCGTTCCGCGAGGGTGTCATCAACGGTGCGCAGCCGTGCCTGGAGTACCAGGCCTAGCCGAAACGGGTTGTCGCGCAGTACCGCCGGAGTGACTCAGGCCGGTCGTGGCACGGCGGCCTTGGCGCCCTGCCCGACCCACGACGGAATCGCGCGGCGCACGTCGGCACGGCCCGGACACCGCGACGCTGCCGTCGAGCAGCGCGTGTGACCAGCCGACGTCGCCGCGCCAGATCCGGGTGAGGGTCAACAGGCTGGCCTCCACGGTGGCCGCGACGTCGTAACCGGGGTCGAAGTCGCAGACGTCGGCTCGGCCGTCGTTGACCACCAGCCACCACCGCGACGCCTTCGGCGCCACCCCGTCGAGCCGGAACGCGACCGTGGTGCGCGACCGCGGCCATGCGTCGATCGGGATGGTGCGGTGGATGTCCCACATCAACAGATGCGGGTCGAGGTCTTCCTCGCCGAGCTCGCCGATCCAGCGGGTGCCCCACGAACCGAGGGCGTCGACGACCTGGGCCAGCTCCTGTCCGCACGGCGTCAGCGAGTACGCGGTGCGGCCCTCGGCCTCGTCACGCTCCACGATCCCCGCTCGGGTCAGCGACTTGAGGCGGCGCGACAACAGCGCGGGCGACATCTTGGGCACGCCCCGCCGCAGTTCGTTGAAGTGTCTGCTCCCGAGCAGCAACTCGCGAACGACGAGCAACGTCCACCGCTCGTCGAGCACCTCCATCGCCTTGGCGACGGGACAAAACTGGCCATATCCCGACATTTGCGCACCTCCGAGCGTTAAGTGAGCAGTACAGATATAGAACCAGCGCCAGTACAGATCTGTAACTAGATCCGCGCGATTGGGGGCGCGACGATGTGTACAGCGACCTAGGAGGGACCGATCATGACCAATCCGACCGTAGCCGTCGACCAGAGCCAGGTGGCGGCCAAGCACCGAGCCATGTGGGCGTCGGGGGACTACCCGAAGCTCGCCGACGAACTCGTTTCTCCGCTTGGCCCCGTGCTGGTGGAAGCCACCGGGGTGGGCCCGGGCGACCGGGTGCTCGACGTGGCCGCCGGCACGGGAAATGCGGCCATTCCCGCCGCACGAACCGGGGCGAGCGTCATTGCCAGCGATCTGTGCCCCGAGCTGCTGGAGCACGGTAGCCGGCTGGCCGCCGAACGCGGCGTCGAGCTCGAATGGCGCGAGGCCAACGCCCACTCGTTGCCGTTCGGCGACAAGGAATTCGACGTCGTCATGTCGTGCATCGGCGTGATGTTCGCGCCGTTCCATCAGCTCGCCGCCGACGAGCTGGTCCGGGTGTGCAAACCGGGCGGCAGGATCGGGCTGATCAGCTGGACGCCGGAAGGACACATCGGGCAGCTGTGGGCCGCGATGAAGCCGTACGCCCCGCCGCCGCCGCCCGGTGCGCAGCCACCTCCGCTGTGGGGCAACGAGGATCACGTCCGCGCGCTGCTCGGCGACGGCGTCACCGATGTCACCACCGAGCGACGGATGCTGGCCGTCGACCAGTTCGCGGACGGCGCCGAGTTCCGCGACTACTTCAAGGCCGTCTACGGGCCGACGATCGCGGTGTACAAGAACATCGGGGACGATCCGGAACGCGTCGCCGCGCTGGACGCGGACATCGCACGGGTGGGCGACAGCGTCCTGAGCAGCTCGTCGACGATGGAGTGGGAGTATCTGCTCGTGGTGGCCCACAAGCGGTAGCCCCGGGGCAGTACGGCACTCTGGACTCCGCCGTCCACCCCGAGGAGACCAGACGTGACCGAACGAGAAGACCGGCAGGACATCGCCGACGTCCTGCTGCGCTACGCCACCGGCATCGACCGCCGCGACTGGGCCTTGTTCCGCACCGCGTTCACCGACGACTGCGAACTCGACTACGGCGAGATCGGCAGCTGGAGCGGCGTCGACGCCGTCACGAAGTTCATGGACGACGCGCACGCAATGGCCGGACACACGATGCACCGCCTGACCAACCAGGCGATCACGGTCGACGGCGACCACGCCGAGGCGCGCACCTACGTCGACGGCTTGATCATGGCCGCCGACAACGGCTCCGGGGTGAACGCCGTCGGCTTCTACGACGACGAGCTGGTCCGGACCGCCGACGGCTGGCGCATCGCGCGGCGTCGATTCACCCCCGTCCGCGTGAGCGTGGTGGGCGCGTGACGTTCGCCGAGAAGTACGGACCGTGGGCGGTGGTGGCCGGCGCCTCGGACGGCGTCGGTGCGGCGTTCGCCGAAGAGATCGCCCGGCGGGGTGTGAACGTCGTGCTGATCGCGCGTCGTCAGGCGGCCCTCGACGAGGTCGCGGCAGGCATCAACGCGCGAACCGGAGTCCAGACCCGTACGCTGGCAGTCGATCTCGCCGAGGCCGGCGCGGCGGCGTCGATCGCCGACGCCACCGCGGACCTGGAGGTCGGCTTCCTGGTCTACTGCGCGGGCGCAGACCCCAACTTCGAACCCTTCCTGGCCAATCCGGTGTCGACGGCCGAGGCGATGATCCACCGCAATTGCACCGTCCCCGTGCAGTTGTGCCACCACTTCGCCCAGCCGATGGCGCAACGTCGGACGCGGTGGCATCGTCGTCTTCGGTTCGGGCGCAGCCTTCGCCGGCGCTCCGAACATGGTCGCCTACGGCGCCACGAAGGCCTTCGACATGGTGTTCGCCGAAGCACTCTGGAGTGAACTGCACGACAAGGGCGTCGACGTGCTCGGCCTGATCCTCGGCAAGACCGACACGCCTGCGCTGCGGCGGCTGGAGGCGCAACGGGGGTCGACGACCGCTGCCGATCAACCATTGGCCGATGCGGCCACCGTCGACGAGGTGGTCGCCGAGGCGTTCGACAACCTCGCCAACGGGCCGACGTGGATCGTCGGCGAAAACCTGCGTGCCGCCCAGCAGATGATCGGCTCACTCACCCGCAACGAGGCCGTCAACCTCATGATCGCGGCCAGTGCCGCCACGATGGGACCTTAGGTGAAAGACGATGTCAGCCATGGCCGATGACGCACCCGCGCAACCGACCCTGACCGACGACGACCGGACGGCACTGCAGGGCTGGGTGCGCGCGACGGGCCTCGGCTCGCGCGTGAGCGACGTCGAACCGCTGACCGGCGGCAGCCAGAACATCGTGCTGCGGCTGCGGGTCGACGATCGACCGATGGTGTTGCGTCGGCCACCACTGCACCCAAGGCCGACCAGTGACAAGACGATGCTGCGCGAAATCGCGGTGCTGCGCACGCTGGCGGGCACGCCCGTGCCGCATCCGGAGTTCATTGCCGGCTGTGACGACCTCGGCGTGCTCGGGGTGGTGTTCTACCTGATGGAGGAGGTCGACGGCTTCAACCCGGGCAACGAGATGGCCCAGGCGTACGTCGATGACCCCGGCATGCGGCACGACGTCGGTCTGGCATACGCGGCCAGCCTGGCGCAGGTTGGGCAACGTCGAATGGGAGGGCACCCCGCTGGCGGAGATCCGGCGGCCGGGATCCTTTCTGGCGCGCCAGGTTCCGCAGTTCCTCGGCCTGCTCGCCAGCTACCGCCACGACCGCTACGACCCCGAGTCGCTCGGCGGGGTCGCCGAGCTGGCCGAGTGGCTGGACGTCAACCGGCCGTCCGATGCGCGAGCCAGGCATCATGCACGGCGACGCGCACCTCAACAACGTGCTGTTGCGCCGCGACCGGCCCGAACTCGCTGCGTTCATCGACTGGGAGATGAGCACGGTGGGGGATCCGCTGCTGGACCTCGGCTGGATGATGGTGTGCTGGCCCGCCGAACCCAACACCATCGACGCCGGGTCGCAACTCGCCGCGCTCGGGAACTTGGCGGGCCGCGACGAACTGCTCGACGCGTACACCGCGGCCGGAGGGCGCAGCACGTCCCGGTTGGACTGGTACAAGGCGCTGGCGTGCTTCAAGCTCGGGATCGTCATCGAGGGCACGTGGTCGCGCTACCTGGCCGGCCAGGCCAGCCGGGAAGCCGGTCAGCGGCTGCACACCTCGGCGGAGTCCCTGATCGAACTGGGTACGCGCGTGGCGAAGGGTGACGACCCGTTCATCTGAGGCGCTGTACGTTCGAGACATGCGTACCAAGTTCGAGTTCGACTTCGAAACGAGCGGCGTCGCCCGACCAGGTGATCGAGGCGATGATCGACTTCTCGCCGAACCGGCCGAACCGCTGGCCCGCCTTGTCGGAGAAGGCGTTCGAGGTCTATCACGTCGGCGACACCGAAGCCGACGTCCGCGAGGGCCAAGACTTCCCGAGGCTGTGGTCGACGTGGCACTACGACTGGTCGGTGCCGGGCACGGTCAGGCTGACCGTGACCGCCAGCGATGCGATGGCGCCCGGCGGCTACATGACGTTGGCGGCGACGCCGACGGACGGCGGCGGGAGCTCGGTGCATGCGGTGTGGGAGCAGACGTCGACCAACGTCAGGGGACTGCTCGGGGTAGCCATGATGCGGGTGATCGGGCGCCGTTTCCTTGCAACCTATTACAAGAAGGCCTACGACGGGATGGCCGGGTGAGCCCCCGTCACCTGTAGGCGTCGAACCCCAGCTTGACCGCCAGGCCCAGCCCGGCAACCGCGATCAACATGCGCAGCGGCGTCGCCGGAGCGTGGCGCACGACCACCGGTCCGAGCCTCGAGCCGAGCAGGCAGCCGATTGCCAGCGGCACCACCGCCGTGCCAGTCGACCGGCGCCAGCAGGAGGAAGGCAACTGCCGCAACCAAGTTCGCCACTCCGAGGACGACGTTCTTGCTGGCGTTGGCCTCGGCCAAGGACGCGTGGGTGGTGCTGAGGAAGAGTGCGAGTAGGAGCACGCCGGCCGCGGCGCCGAAGAAGCCGCCGTACACGCTGATCGCGAAGAGCGCGGACGCTTCGAGCACATGATGGCCCCTGGTGCGTGCGGCACCCTCGACGAGCTTTCGGCGTGGAAGCGCGATCATCACTGCCGATGCGCCGAGCAGAAAGGGCACGACCTTCTCGAAGCCCTCCGAGGGGATGGACAACAGCAATGCGGCGCCTGCCGCACCGCCCGCCGCGGCCACCGGGATCAGCCGGAGCAGCCGGCCGCCCTGCCCCCGCAGCTCGGGCAGCGAGCCCCATACCGACCCGACCCCGTTGAAGACCAGGGCGACGGTGTTGGTGACGTTGGCGGCCACCGGTGGCAGCCCGACGAGGAGCAGCGCGGGATAGGTGGTCAACGAGGCCAGCCCGGCGATGCTGCCCACCAGGCCGCCGCCGATTCCGGCTACGAGAAGCAGCACCCATTCCCAGACAGTCATCGCGCAGGAGACCTTATTCGACGCCGATACCGCGGTCGGGGCGACGTGCCCCGACCGCGGCATCGGTCCTGCTACTTCGACTTCTTCCTGCCGACCAGCGCGTCGACCGGATCCGGCGCACCGTCGCGGTCCTTGACCACGCGATACGCGACGTACCCGACGGCGAGCGTCAGGACGACGAAGATGAGCGCGAAGTACTGCAGGAACCACGACGTGCCCGCGGGGTCGTAGACCTCCTGGCGCGGCCAGCCGATGTTGACCACCAGCAGGCCGCCCATCACCACGGCGGTCAGGTTCACCGGGATGCCCCACTTGCCGAGGTCCATGATGGGCGGGCCGTAGGAGAGGCTGGTGCCGCGCAACCGGTGCACCAGCGCCGGCACCGTCACCATCAGGTAGGCCAGGTACACGATGACCACCGAGACCGATGCGATGGCCGCGAAGACGCTGGACTGGCCGATGTTCACCAGCAGGACCAGGATCGCCAGCGAGCTGACCGCCACCCCGGTGATGACGGGAGTCCCGGTGCGCCTGTTGACCTTCGACAGGAACTTGCCGAATGGCAGTCGATTGTCGCGGGCCATCGAGAACATCACCCGCGACGCCGACGCCTGGATGGCCAGGGTGGCCGAGAAGATCGCGACCGCGACGAGCCCCAGCAGCGTCTTGCCCAGCCAGGTGTCCAGCTGGCTCTCGATCACCCAGGCGATGCCGCCGGTGGCGAGGTCGTCGCCCAGCTCCGGCGCCGACATCAGCGCGGCGATGATCATCAGCCCGCCGCCGACGAACGACACCAGCAGCGCGTTGACGATGGCCTTGGGTGCGGTCCGGCGCGGGTCGCGCGTCTCCTCGGAAAGCTCTGCAGCGCTGTCGAATCCGTACATCACGTACGCGGCCATCAACATCGAGGCCAGGAACGCCCCCACGTAACCGAGGCCCGAGCCGTGCCCGCCGGTATCCGCCACGGCGCGAACCGGATTGCGCTCGGCGGTGAGGAACATCGCCCCGATGATGAGCACGACGCCGATGATCTCGAGGGTGACGCCGGCAACGGTGATCCTGCCCATGAACGCCACGCCCGCGGCACTGATGATCGTGCAGAGCGCGATGGTGATGCTGCCAAGGATGATGCCGTTGGTCGCCCCGCTCACCGACAACGGATCCATGTCCCCGCCGATGATCTGGAAGCCGCTCCAGATCGGCGGCAGGACTGTCTGCATGGCGATGGCCAGCGCGGCGATGCTGACGATGTAGCCGATCAGCATGAACCAACCGGCGAACCAGCCGACGGCGTTGCCTGCGAGGCGGCGCGACCACTGATAGATGGCGCCCGCGACGGGGAACTTGCCGGACAACTCCGCGAAGATCAGGCAGACGCAGAACTGACAGACGAACACGATCGGCCAGGTGAAGAAGAACGCCGGACCGCCGAGGTTGAAGCCGAGGGGGAAGAACGCGAACACCGTGGTGAGGATCGAGACGAACGAGAAGCCGGACGCGAAGGCGGCGTAGCCGCCGATGCCGCGATGCAGTTCCTGGGTGTAGCCGAGTTCTTCCAGCGTCGAGGCGTCCTCCTGGGACGAGATCGCGGGGTCGGAGGCGGCGGTCATGGGTTTCTCCTGGAGTGGGAAAGAATAACTGTCATGCGATAGAAATTAGCCGCTACTCCTGTTTCCCGCATGTCGAAGGAGTTGCGACTGTGTAACCAGGTGCCCGACGGGCGACAATCATCGGCATGCCGCCTGTGCTTCCGTCCGGTCGTGGGATCGCCGCGACCATCGGTGACATCGATGCTGCCAGCGACGAGGCACAACTGCGTGCCGGGGTCGATGCGGCTCTCGCGGCCGTCGCCGCCGAACTCCGCGCACACACGCCGGTACCCGCGCTGGCAGCGGCGTGGTCGGAAGTGCTTCGACACGGCCTGGCCAGCGCCGTCCGGCTGGCGCCGGGCCCCGCGGAGTGGACGTGGTTCGTCTCGGGCAGCGTGGCGCGGGGTGAGGCTGCACCGGGCTCCGACGTCGAGACGATGGTCGTGCTCGGCGACTCCGTCGACGACGACGGCAAGGCTGACCTGCTGGCCCGCGCCGCCGGCGTGCACGCGCTGCTCGAGCGCTGCGGGATTCGTGGCGACGCCAACGGCGTGCTCGCCAGCCGACCGCGATTCTGCCGTCGCGCCAGCAGTTGGGCCGAGGGAATCGAACGCTGGACGGTCGATCCACGCGAGGATCGCGGCGTCGTCATGACCGGGCTGCTGGCGGATTCGGCGGGCGTCACGGCCGCAGCGGACCTGGGGGAGGATGCGCTGCGATCGCAGACCCTGGCGGCCGTCGGGCGCAGCTACCCGGTGCGCCAAGCGCTGCTCCAGGACGCGACGGCGGTGCGGGCCAGCTTCCCGTCGCGGTTGCGGATGTTCGCCAGGCACGCCGACACCGTGGACCTCAAGTTGGCGGCGGTCGATCCGGTGGTGAAGATCGCGCGATGGGCGGCCCTGTCCGCCGGATCCGACGCGTTGTCGACGCTCGGGCGCCTCGACGACGCGGTGGCCGCCAAGGTGCTCGACACCGACGACGTCTCGAGCCTGCGCGACTGCTTTGACTGGCTGCTCCGGTTTCGCTGGCGCACGCGAGCCGGTGCCTTCCTCGACGGTCGCAGGGTCGACGACGTGGTGTCGCTGACCGAGATGGCGCCGTCGGAGCGCGCCATGTTGCGCAGTGTCGCGCGCGAAGTGTCGGGCATCAGCCGGAAGTTGACCTACCTCGCGTCGACGTCGACGTTCCGCTGAGCCTCGGACGTCGGATGGACCCCCGCAGTGCGCTGCCGCCGCCGTTGCGCCACGCCGTCGATCAGACGATCGCCGCCGAGCGGCTCGAGGGCTGGGCGCCCACCGACGCACACGTCGCCGACCTGGTCGCACTGGCCCGCGACGAGCTGGCGTTCGGTGAGTACCTGGGCGCCCACCGCGCCAGATACCCACCGTCGGCGCCGCCGCCGCGCACACTCGGGCGCGTCTTGCGACGCAACAGGCCGTACCTACTGCCTGGAAGCACCGTGCTGCGCAACAACTTCGGCGCCGAAACCCACAGGATGCTCGCCGACCTGGAGTACGTCGCGACCGCTGGCCGGCTGCTGCAGTGGCACCGCAGCCTGCTCGACGGCCACGTCGACCTGAGCGTGCGGGCGATGCACCTGCACGTGTTCGGAGACGTCTACGCGTGGGCGGGGAAGTATCGCGTCACGGAACTGGCGCGCGGCGACTCCGCGTTCATCTGGCAATCGGACATCGATCGGGAGATGGCGGCCATCGACGAGCGGGCTGCGTCGCTGGCCAAGACCAGCGGCCTCGACGACGCCAGGCTCGGCTACGAACTGTCGCGGCTGTACGCCGACTACAACCAGGTGCACCCGTTCCGGGAAGGCAACGGCCGCACCGGAACCCTGCTGCTGCACAGCGTCGCGGCCGGATGCGGCCGCACGTTGGACCTGTCGAACGTCAGCCGCGCCGAGTGGTATGCCGCCTCGCGCGACAGCACGCCGTTCCGGCGCGACGGCCGCGCCAACCACCGGCCCTTCATCCCGCTGCTGCTGCGTGCCGTGCGGTCCTAGACGGTCGAGTTCAGCGTCCGGCGTTGGAGTTAGGGCACTTTCGGGTCGATGTCTTCGATGGCCCATTGCGCGTACTCGAATTTCATGCCACACAACGCCGTTCGATAGCGGTCAGACGGTCTGCTGTGGTATCTCCTCGCGCCAGTTGCAGTGGGTGAGCGCGGCCGAAAGATCCCACAAGCGACGGGCCATCACCGGGTCGCGGGCCTTCTGGCGTAGGTCGGTCAACCTGGGCTCGCCCCACTGGTTGAAGCGGGGCGCGAGATAGCTTCCGCTCGGCAGGTCTGTCGTAACGGCCTCGACGCTGGCCCGCGCCGCCTCCGCCGGGGTCTGCATGTGAAACGTCGCGAATTTGTGCTCGCCCAGCCAGTGCAGCAAGCCAGTGCTGTCCCTGGTGATGTCGGTATCCGCCGCGCCTGGGTCCGAAACGTAGGCGCGCACGCCGCGCCTGGCCAATTCGTTGATGAAGAGCGCATTTGCCAACTTGGACTGGGCGTAGGCTGCCCACTTCGAGTATTTGCGGGTGTGCCAGTTCAGGTCATCGAGATGGATCCTGCCGAAGACGTACAACGCGCTACCGACCGAGATGACCCGGTCGGTGATCTTGTCACCGAGCAGGCACGTCAAGGCGAAATGCCCGAGGTGGTTGGTGCCCATATGGGCTTCGAATCCCTCGGCGGTGCGGGTGAGCGGCAGGCCGAGCACGCCGGCGTTGTTGATCAGTACATCGACGCTGTGCACTGAGTCGGCGAACCGGCGCACACTCGTCAAGTCGGCCAGGTCGAGGGGGCACACCTCCACGTTGCCGTCCATCTCGGCGGCTGCCCGCTCAGCCTTGGGGATCGTCCGGCACGCAATCACCACGCTGTGACCGGCGGCCGCCAGCGCAGCAGCCGTCGCCTTACCGACGCCGCTGTTGCCACCCGTCACGATGATTCGCATCAGGGCCGCCAGCCGTGCCGTAAAGCCGTTGCTGCCGAATTGGTCAGCAACGCCTCTTGTTCGATGATCGGAGCCGGCGTCCGCCATGACCGGGTGTCTCTCCCGGCGCCGTCGACCAACCCCCCGTCCACCACCTGCGTAGGAAAGCACCGTTGATTGCGCGAAGCGTCATCCAAATAGAGGAGATCGACTACCGTTGATAGCAACCTCAGGGGAGGAAGCGGGCAATGCTAGTGCCCATCCGCGAATCGGGGACCCAACGATGGTCACGGTCGAGGAATTCTCGCGCCTAGTCTCGGGCATCTACGCCGCGGCGATCACTCCCGAGCGCTGGGAGGCCGCCATCCGCGAAATCCACCGCACGCTCGGCGGAACGGCCGCCACGCTTGGTATGGCCGAGGGTCCGGCCTGGTCCATCCAAGACTCGACCCTCCCCGTCGATGCCGCCCAGAGTTACACCGATCATTACTGCCACGTAGACCATGTGCTCGCCGCATTGGAGAAAGGTCCGATCGGCTTGGTGCAGACCGGGTCGCAACTGGTTGTTCCATACCGGAATTCGGAGTTCTATGCGGGCTGGTTGCAGCCAAATGGGATGGGGGACGGCTTGCTGGTCCGACTTACTGGCGGTCCCAAACCGACCTGTTTCATCGTGGCGTCGCCTAGTCGGTCCGAGTCGTTCGATACGCCCGAGCGCGTGAAGGTGATGAGCGGACTGGTCGTACATTTCCAGCAGGCGCTGCGGACGCGGAATGAGCTGACGACATTCGCTCACAACAACGCCGGTCTCGCCGCAGCATTGGAGGCGATTCGGCACGGAGTCCTGATCGTCGGTTCCGATGGGTGGGTCGTTCATCTCAACACCGCCGCCGAGTGCATACTTCGCGCCGAAGACGGTCTGAAGATGTCATTGGCGCGCATTGCGGGGACTTGCACGCCTGCAGACCGCAAGCTGAAACGGGCGCTGCGCACCGCACTCGACCACGACGGCTCCACCATCCGCGGCGGTCGGTCGTTGCTGTGCGAGCGGCCCTCCGGTAAGCGGCCCTACGTCGTTCACGTGTTGCCGCTGCACCACACCGAGATTGACGAGACATCAAGTGAAGCAAGAGCGTTGGTCGTGATCATCGATCCAGACCACGAGGCCGAACCGGCCGCGGCGCTGCTGCGGTGCCTGTACGGCCTCACCGCGAGCGAGGCCGATGTCGCGGTGCGAATCGCACGCGGGGCCGACCTCAAGGAAATCTGTGACGAGTTATCCGTCTCGATCACGACGGTGCGCAAGCACCTGCACCACGTATTCGACAAGACCGACACCCACCGCCAAGCCGAACTCGTCCGACTGCTGCTTACGCTGCGTCCGTGAACTGCCAAGCAGATCAAATCCCTTGCACGGAGCGCGTCGGAGCGGCTACCCTCGCCAACGTGCGAAGAGTTCTCGTAGTAGCAACCCGCAGCGGGGTCTGATCCAGACCGACCCCTCGCTGTGGGTCGTTGCTACTTCGTCGGTCGTTTCCTCTGGCAAGAGAAGACCGGCACATGTTCACCACCGCACCGACACAATCCGCAATCAGCGCGACACCCCTGTTCGCAACGCAATTCGACGCGCGACTGCCGCGGGGGCTGCGCGAGGAGGCCGAAGCGATGTCGTCAGACGCATTTCACGCCACGTACGCCCCGACGTCCGGGCCCCTGCGGCTCGGCCACTGGCAGTGCACCGACGCCGACTGTGACGCGTCCCGTCTGGGGCTGCAGGCGCGCCACTATCAGGCCACTATCGCGGTCGGCGACCGGATCAGCACCTCGACGGCAGCGGCCACCGGCCCCGTCGCCGCGTTGACCGCGATGCTGCACGACCACGGCATCGCCGTCGAGATGCTGAAGTTCCACCAGATGCCCGCCGACGACGGCGTCGCGACCTTCATCCGCGGCACCGACGGCGCGCGCTCCGAATGGGCCATGGGCCTTTCGGAGGATGCGACGCAGTCGGCGCTGCGTGCCCTGATCGCGGTGGCCAACCGGTTGACCGCCGCTTGAGCGGCTAGCGCAGCGGGCGCAGCACGATTGGCATGCCGTCGAGCGGCACTGGCATGCCGCCGTAGTCGTAGCGCGGCTTGTACCCGGGATGGGTCAGCTCGAGCCGGTACTTGCGCAGCAGCCGGTGCATGACGGTCTTGATCTCCAGCTGACCGAAGACCATCCCGATGCACTTGTGCGCGCCGCCGCCGAACGGGGCGAACGCATAGCGATGCTTCTTGTGCTCGTTGCGCGGTTCCGCGAACCGGTCCGGGTCGAACTTCTCCGGGTCCGTCCACAGTTCGGGCAGCCGGTGGTTGAGCGACGGCCAGGTGACCACGTCGGTGCCCGCCGGGATGAAGTAGCCGAGCAGGTCGGTGTCGCGCACCGCCCTGCGGAAGTTCATCGGCAGCGGGGTGACCATCCGCAGCGACTCGTTGATCACCAGGTCGTAGGTCTCGAGCTTGTCCAGTGCCTCGATGTCCAGCGGGCCGTCGCCGATGCGGGCCGACTCGTCGCGACAGCGCTCCTGCCACTCGGGGTTGGCCGCCAGGTGATAGGCCATCGTCGTCATCGTCGACGTCGAGGTGTCGTGGGCGGCCATCATCAGGAAGATCATGTGCGCCACGATGTCGCTGTCGGTGAACCGCTGACCGTCCTCGTCCTCGGCGTGGCGCAACACGCTGAGCATGTCGGTGCCCTCGATGCCGCGCGTTTCGTTGAGTCGTTCGGTGAAGTAGTTCTCGAGCGTCTTACGCGCCTCGATGCCACGCCACCACGTCAGGGGCTTCACCGGCTTGCGGATGATCGCGTTGCCCGCGCGCGTGGTCGTGGTGAAGGCCCGGTTGACCGTGGTCACCAGTTCACGGTCGGTACCCGCTTCATGGCCCATGAACACCACCGAGGCGATGTCGAGCGTGAGTTCCTTGGCGGCCGGATGGAAAAGGAACCGTGGGTCGTTGGCGACCCAGTCGTTGGCCACCACCTGGCTGGCCACCGCGTCGATGTGTTCGACGTAGCCGGACAGCCGCGTGCGAGTGAACGCTTCCTGCATGATCCGGCGGTGGAACATGTGCTCGTCGAAGTCGAGCAGCATCAGCCCGCGGTCGAAGAACGGCCCGATGACCGGATCCCAGGCGCGCTGGGAGAACTCTTTGTTTCGGTTCGAGAAGACAGCCTGCGTGGCGTCCGGGCCTAGCGCCGCCACCGCGGACAGCGCAGGCGATTGGTTGTAGTGGATCGGGCCGTACTTGCGGTAGATCTCCACGGCATAGTCCGGGCCCATGCGGAAGAACTCGATCAAGTGGCCGATGATCGGCAGCCCCGAGTCGCCCGTGACCGCCTTGAGGCCACTGCCTGCGGGTGGCTGTGCCAACGGGAACTGCTTGAATTCGTGCTTGCGCAGCCGCTTTTCGGCAAGGCCCATGCCGGGGATCGTGACGGGTGTCGGCTTCAACCGGCGCTTGGCCTGGTCGAGCAGGTAATCCGTGGTGCTGATGGTCGGCATTGACACGCTCCTGGAATCACGCGCTGTGGTGGACCTCACCTGAGCATCCATCCTGATATGGTGACTTGACGCGTGTCAAGTTTTGATCTGGTGAGTCGCGATGAAAAGGTCTTAAGCCATGACGGCCCAACCCGCTCCACAGCAGATCCGCCGCAGTCGCGGCGACCGTCAGCGTGAAGCCATCGTCACCGCCGTCCGCGAGCTGCTCCAGGAGCGGTCGTTCGCCGACCTGTCCGTCAGCACCATCAGCGAGCGCGCCGGCGTCGCGCGGTCGGGCTTCTACTTCTACTTCGACTCCAAGTACGCGGTGCTCGCGGTGATCCTCGCCGAATTGGATGAGCTGCTCGACGAGCTGACTCATCACTTCGCTCCACGCGAGCCGGGCGAGACGCCGGCAGCGTTCGCGAAGCGGATGGTCGGCAGTGCTGCCACGGTCTACGCCAACGACGACCCGGTGTTGAAGGCATGCGCGGTGGCCCGCAACACCGACGCGCAGATCCGCGAGATGATGGACGACTTCTACGACTCCGTGATGGACAAGATCGTCGCGCTCCTCGAACAGGACGCCGACGCCCGCCCGATCTCCGACGACCTGCCTGCCCTGGTGCGAACGTTGGCGGCGACGACCGCGATGACGCTGACGCATGACAGCGCGTTCGTCGGGCGCGGCCAGGATCCCGCGCGGGCCATCGACGTCGTCGAGCGGTTGTGGCTCGCGGCGCTCTGGGGCGGCCAGTAGCCGCGACGGTATCGTCAGCGCCATGGCGCAGGGGAGCGGTTTTACCGGCAAGCGTTGTCTTCTCACCGGGGCCGCCAGCGGCATCGGCCGTGCGACCGCGCTGAAGCTCGCCGCGCAGGGCGCCGAGTTGTTCCTCACCGACCGCAACGCCGAAGGGCTCGCCGAGACCGTCGCCGACGCGCGTGCGCTGGGCGCCGTGGTGCCCGCGCACCGGGCCCTCGACATCGCCGACTACGAACAGGTGGCCGCGTTCGCCGCCGACATCCATGCCGCGCACCCCAGCATGGACGTGGTGATGAACATCGCCGGAGTGTCGGCGTGGGGGACCGTCAGCCATCTCAGCCACCGGCACTGGGAGCAGATGGTGTCGGTCAACCTGATGGGACCCATCCACGTCATCGAGACCTTCGTGCCACCGATGGTGGCGGCGGGTCACGGCGGGCACCTGGTCAACGTCTCCTCGGCGGCGGGGCTGGTGGCGCTGCCGTGGCATGCCGCCTACAGCGCGAGCAAGTACGGTCTGCGCGGCCTGTCCGAGGTGCTGCGCTTCGACCTGGCCCGCCATGGCATCGGCGTGTCGGTCGTGGTGCCCGGGGCGGTGAAGACGCCCTTGGTCCAGACGGTCGAGATCGTCGGCGTCGACCGTGAGCATCCCCAGGTAATGCAAGTGGATCGACCGGTTCAGCGGCCATGCCGTCTCGCCGGAATCGGTGGCGGACAGCATCCTTCGCGGCGTATCCCGCAACCGCTACCTGATCTACACCTCCCACGACATCCGCGCGCTGTATGCGTTCAAGCGGATCGCGTGGTGGCCCTACAGCGTGGCGATGCGGCGGGTCAACGTCATCTTCACCCGCGCGCTGCGTCCGTCGAAGACGGGTTGAGCGTCAGCGCTTGCCCCAGTCCCACGGCGGCGCGGTCAGGGTGGTCTGGCCGGTGACCCGGGTCTCGCCCCACTCCTTGTAGAGCTCGATCTCCACCGCATCGTCGCCGCCCAGATGCTCGCGCATCGCCGCCGAGTGCGTGACCACCACGACCTGCGTGCCCCGGGCGGCCGATCGGATCATCGCCGCGAGCGGCTCGACGAGGTCCGGATGCAGGGAGGTCTCCGGTTCGTTCAGCACCATGAGCGACGGCGGCCGCGGGCTCAGCAAGGCCGCGCCCCACAGCAGGAATCGCAATGTGCCGTCGGACAATTCGGCCGCCCGCAACGGTCGCAGCATGCCCCGCTGATGCAGCTGCAGCTCGAACAGCCCGTCGTGCACCGCCACCGAAACGGTTGCGCCGTCGAAGGCGTCGGCCACGGCGCGGGGCAGATCGTCGAAGCCCGCCTCGAGGATGGTCTGCACGGCGGCGGCCAGATCGCTGCCGTCGTCGGCGAGCACGGGCGTGCGGGTGCCGACCTGTGGCCGACGCGCAGGGGCGGCGGCGTCGACCCGGAAGCCGTCGTAGAACCGCCAGCCGCGCAAGCGATCCCGGACCGCGGCCAACTCGGGCAGCGCGTCCGGATGCGCGTACTCGGCCAGCACGCTGCGGTAGGCGGGCAGCGACCGGGACAACTCGGCGAAGCCCCGGCCCGATTCCGCTGCGGCCTCGGCGTAGTCGCGGCCCCGGCGCACCAGCGTCGAACTCGGCCGCAGCCGCGGACCCGCGAACACCGTCTCCCGCTTGATCTCCGGATCCCGGCCGAACAACGAGTTCGCGCCCGCGCTCTGCGGCAGCCCGAGGTCGATCAGATAGCCGAAGTCGTCCGACGCGTAACCCAGCTCGAGCGACACCGGCCGGGTGCGGGTGGTGCCCTCCGCCCTCCCGGTCCGGCGGGCGCCGCCGAGTTGTTCGGGACCCGCCCACAGCACCGACTCCAGCCCGCCCTCGCGCGCCAGCGAGCCGATCACCTCGCCGCGGCCGCAATCGGCCAGCAGTCGCAGTGCCCGATACACCGACGACTTGCCGGTGCCGTTGGCGCCGGTCACGACGGTGAGCCCGGCCAGGGGGACGACGACCTCGCGCAGCGAGCGGTAGCCCCGGACGGCGACGGTGTGCAGCATGGCCTCGACGTTATGCGCCGGTGGTGACAGCCGGCGCCGTCGACTGCGGCATCGCCAGCTCCAGCCGGACGCCGAGCAGCCGCACGGGGCGGTCGAGTTCGAACTGGTCGAACACCGCCAGCGCGGTGTCCACGATCACCGACTCGTCGGTACTCGGCGCGGGAAGCTTGCGGATCTTGGTGCGCGTGAAGAACGTCTTGGTGCGCATCGTGACCGCGACGCGGGTGACGATGCGGTCCGCGGCGACCACCTCGGCAAGCGTCCGCCGCGCCAATTCGCCGATGGCCGAATCCATCTCGGCGCGGTCGGTGAGGTCCTCGGGGAAGGTGACGACGTGGCTGCGCGAGCGCGGCACCCAGGGTTCGGCGCTGACCGTCGTGTCGCCACCGCCCTTGGCCAGCAGCAGGATCCACAGCCCCGTGGTCGGCCCGAACGTCGCGGTGAGCAGCGTCGGGTCGGTGGCGGCCAGGTCGGCGACGGTCGTAATGCCGAGGCCGGCAAGGCGTTTGGCGGTCTTGGGTCCCACGCCCCAGAGCGCGTCGACGCCGCGGTCGCCCATCACCGCCATCCAGTTGTCGTCGGTGAGTGCGAAGACGCCGCCGGGCTTGCCGAACCCGGTCGCGACCTTGGCGCGCTGCTTGTTGTCGCTGATGCCCACCGAGCACGACAGGCCCGTCTCGGCGGCCACCACCGAGCGGATGCGTTCGGCCAACTCGAAGGGGTCGTCCACGTCGGCGCCGAGGTAGGCCTCGTCCCAGCCCCACACCTCCAGCGGGTGGCCCAGGTCGCGCAGCAGTCCCATCACCTGCTCGGACGCCTCGTCGTAGGCGTCGGGATCGGACGGCAGGAAGGTGGCGTCGGGGCACCGCCGTGCGGCCGAGCGCAGCGGCATGCCGGCGTGCACGCCGAACTCCCGTGCCTCGTACGAGGCGCACGTGACGACCTTGCGGGGCTCGGTCGGGTCGCCACTGCCGCCGACGATCACCGGAAGTCCGACCAGTTCGGGGTGGCGGCGCAGTTCGACGGAGGCGAGGAACTGGTCGAGGTCGACGTGCAGGATCCAGCGCATGTCATCTGCTCTTCGCGCAAGCGCTCATCGCACGATCACCGGCCACAAAGCTTGCGGGCCACGCTCTCCCATGCATCGCCCTGCGTCTCGAGACTGCGCCCGAGATCGGTGACCTGGTGCCCGACGTAGTCGGCATCCAGCAACGCGGTCAACGCGTCGACCTGCGCGTCGAGGTCGCCCGTGGTGCCCGCGGACTGCAGCAGCATGCGCACGTGGGTGCGGTGCAGGGTGGCGGGCGCGTTGAACCGCATCTGCGGATCGCGTCCGGCGTCGGAGAGCAGCGCGCGGTGACTCCACGCGAACCGCAACCGCTCCCGGCCGTAGGCCAGCAGGCGTTCCAGCGGCGGAGCGCCGGGGCCCAGCGGCGGCGGACCGAACATGAACGCCTGCTGTTGGACCTTCTCGTCCTCGTCCAGCAGCACCAGCATCAGGCCGGCGCGACTGCCGAACCGGCGGAACAGCGTGCCCTTGCCAACGCCCGCGGCGGCGGCGACGTCGTCCATCGTCACGGCCTCCGCGCCACGATCCGCGATCAGTCGGCGCGCCGCATCGAGCAGCAGGACGCGGTTGCGGGCGGCGTCACCGCGCTCGGACGGGGCGGAATCGTCGACCGGCAGCCCGGTCAGCCCGTCAGTGACGCTCATGCCTGCACTTTAACTCAGCCGGAATTAATCGGACCACAGTCCGGTTAAACTCTGCGAGGATCGTGACGGACCATCGAAAGGAACTTGGAGACATGTCGGACAGCAAGGTCTTGGTACTCGTGGGCAGCCTGCGCGCGGCGTCGCTCAACCGGCAATTGGCGGAGTTGGCGGTGGAGTCGGCCCCCGCAGGCGTGACGCTGGTTCCGTTCGACCGCCTTGGCGAGCTGCCGTTCTACAACGAGGACATCGACGGCGACGACGTGGCAGAGCCCGTGCGGGCACTGCGCCAGGCGGCGGCCGAAGCGGACGCCGCGCTGGTCGTCACGCCCGAGTACAACGGCAGCATCCCCGGCGTGCTGAAGAACGCCATCGACTGGTTGTCACGGCCGTTCGGCAATGGCGCGCTCAAGGACAAGCCGGTCGCGGTCGTGGGCACGGCGCACGGCCAATACGGCGGCGTGTGGGCGCACGACGAGACCCGCAAGTCGTTCGGCATCGCCGGCACGCGGGTGATCGAGGACTTGAAGCTCTCGGTCGCGTCCCCGGTGTTCGACGGCAAGCATCCGCGGGAG
The DNA here is from genome assembly GCA_963849055.1 of uncultured Actinomycetota bacterium. Taxonomy (GTDB): domain Bacteria; phylum Actinomycetota; class Actinomycetes; order Mycobacteriales; family Mycobacteriaceae; genus Mycobacterium. Next base: position 209,569 of record CAWKFI010000002.1, on the reverse strand, counting down.
AACGCCGAGGTGGCCGCGAACCTGCGCGAGGTCGTGGAGAAGCTGGTCGCCGAGATCGGCTGACGGTCCTTTCGCGCCGGCGAATGTGCGTCGGCGCGGCGGTTGCGCCGATAGGCTGCCAGCTCTAGGGCCGAAGGGGGACGGTTCGGCCTGCGAGTAGAGGCTGGTGGACCGATGGCCACGATCCTGGCGTACACCTCTCCAGCCTTCGGCAACCTCTACCCGATCCTGGCGTTGCTCGTGGAGCTGCGGGGGCGGGGTCACCGCATCGTTCTGCGCACACTTGCCCGCGGGGTCGGCATCGGCAATGAGTCGGGCCTCGAAACCTCGGCCATCGACCCGCGCATCGAGGCGGTCGCGATGACCGACTGGATGGCCGCAAACCCCCGTGCAGCCATGGCGGCGGCGTTTCGGGTCTTCGCCGAGCGCGCGGCCATCGAGGCCGACGACGTACGCGCATCGATCGATTCGGTGCACCCTGACGTGGCGATCATCGACGTCAACTGCTGGGGTGCGCCCGCAGTGGTCGACGCGCGGTCGATGCCATGGGTGTCCTTCTGGCCGTATCCGCCGATCCTGAAGTCGCGTGGCGTTCCGCCGTTCGGCCCGGGCCTTCGGCCGTGGCCAGGGCTGGTGGGACGAGTCCGGGATGAAGCTCTGCGTCCCTTCGTCATCAAGACGTTCGAAGGGACGATGCTCGATCCACTGAATCGCGTCTGCACTGCCGCCGGTGCGAAATCGCTTGCGTCGGTTGAAGACTTGGTGAGGCGGGCACCGTTGATTCTCGTTGCGACTGCGGAGCCGTTCGAGTATCCGCATCCCGACTGGGATGACCGTGTGCAGATGATCGGTCCGTGTGAATTCGACCCGCCAGACACCGGCGACAACGCCTGGCTCGATGCGATCGAGCGCCCGATCGTCTTGGTGACGACGTCCTCTGAACGCCAATTCGACGGCGTGCTGCCTGCCACCGTGATGGCAGCCATGCAAGACCGGCCACTTCATGTCGTCGCCACGTTCCCGTGCGGAATCCCGGATGACCTGGTGGTCCCCGCCAACGCCACGGTGCAGCGATTCGTCCCGCACGGATCCGTCCTCGACCGGGCGGTGTGCGCAGTGACGCACGGAGGCATGGGAGTCACTCAGAAAGCACTGACACGCGGGGTGCCGGTATGCGTAGTTCCCTTCGGCCGTGACCAATTCGAGGTGGCGCGGCGGGTGGAAGTGGCGCGCTGCGGTTCTCGCCTGCCCAGCAGCAAGCTCACCGCATCTCGACTCAGCTCGAAGATTTCCGAGGCCACGTCGATGGCCGACGGTGCCCGCCGGGTAGCGGCGGGGTATGCGGCAGCAGGTGGCGTTGCACGCGGGGCGGATCTCGTCGAGCGGCGCCTGCTCCGTCTCGGGCCCGCGGCGGAAGTCTGACGATGAGCGTGGCGTGCCCGATATGCGGCACCGAACCACGCGAAAACGCCCGGTTTTGCGATGCATGTGGATCTGCGATCACGGCGCCGGCCCCGCCTCCGGAATTCAAGCAGGTGACCGTTCTGTTCGCCGACGTGGTCCGGTCGATGGACATGGCTTCGGCGCTGGGCACGGAGCGGCTGCGCGAAGTGATGAGTGAACTGCTCACTCGCTCGCGAGCTGTCGTCACACGGTACGGAGGCACGGTGGACTTCACCGGTGACGGCATCATGGCACTGTTCGGCGCGCCGATCGCCTTGGAAGATCACGCGATTCGTGGCTGTCTGGCGGCGCTGGAACTGCAAGAACAAGCGCGGTCGTTCGCCGCCGAACTGCGCCGGCGTGATGCCGTCCAGCTGGAACTTCGCGTGGGACTCAACTCGGGAGAGGTGATCGCCGGCGAAATGGGCTCCGCCCCAGGTAGTTACACGGCCATCGGCTCCCATGTCGGAATGGCGCAGCGGATGGAGTCGGCCGCACCGCCAGGGGGAGTGATGCTGAGCGCGTCGACCGCCCGCCTCGTCGAGGGAGTCGTCGAGATGACGGAATCCGAGCTGGTGCGGATCAAGAACGTCGAGGAGCCGGTACCTGCGCGACGACTGTTGTCCGTGGCGCCGAAGAGGTCTCGGCTGCGCGCTCAGTCGACCACTCGTCGGGCCGTGAACGCGAGCTGAAGACGCTGCGCAACTCCATCGATGAGGCGGTGCGCGGAAACGGGGCCGTCGTCGGCATAGTGGGCCCACCGGGCATCGGCAAGAGCCGCCTCGTCGCGGAACTCGTGTCGCTCGGTGCTGATCGCGGTCTCGTCGTCGCCTCCGCCTTTTGTGAAGCGCATGCCCGCGAAGTCCCCTTCTATGCCGCGACCCGGCTGTTTCGCGACGTGACCGGGGTAACGGATCTGCCCGATCAACTCGCGCGTGAGCGAGTGCGTGCGCAACTACCCGATGCCGACCACGAAGAGCCTGTTGCTGCTCGACGACCTGCTGGCCATCGGTGACCCGGAGATCGAACCTCCCACGACCGGTCCGGACGCGCGCCGCCGTCGATTGACGGCACTGTTGAAGACTGCCGCGCTCGCGCGTGCGGCACCTGCGCTGTACGTCGTCGAGGACGCCCATTGGATCGACGGTGCCAGCGAGTCACTCATCGCCGAATTCCTCGGAGCTATGCGGGAAACGCATGCATTCGCACTGGTCACTTATCGCCCCGAATACCAGGGGAAGCTCTCCGAGCAAGCGGACCAGAGTGTCGCGCTCGAGCCCCTCGCCGATTCGGAAGCCACGACGCTGATCGTCGAACTGCTCGGGGCGGACCCGTCGGTGGCGGTCGTCGGCTCGAAGATCGCCGAGCGTGCGGGCGGCAACCCGTTCTTCGCCGAGGAATTGGTGCGCGATCTCGCTGAGCGGGGCGTTCTCAGGGGCCAGCCCGGTGAGTACGTACAGCGCGGGGACCCCACCGACACACATGTGCCTGCGACGCTGCAGGCGACCATCGGGGCACGTATCGACCGGCTCGGCACAGGAGCCAAGCGCACGCTGAACGCGGCTGCCGTGATCGGTGTGCGGTTCACCGACGCCCAACTCACCAGCTTGGTCGACCCGGTATGCACCGCAGAGTTGTTGGACGCGGACCTGATCGACGAGGTGTCATCGATCCCCGTCGCCGAGTATGTGTTTCGGCATCCGCTGATCCGATCGGTTGCCTACGAATCGCAGTTGCGATCCGCCCGTGCGGAGTTACATCAACGTCTCGCGGCGGCGATGCAGCGAGATGGAACGCCAGGGTCGCTGGACGAGAACGCCGCCCTGATCGCGATGCACGTAGAGGCCGCGGGAGATCTGCGGTCGGCCTTCGACTGGCACATGCGGGCAGGAACCTGGCTCAATTTGCGCAACATCGTCGCGGCCAGGACGAGCTGGCAACGCGCGCGGCGGGTGGCCGATCGGTTGCCGGCCGAGGACCCGGACCGCATGCGGATGCGGATCCAGTCGCGCACGTTGCTGTGCGGGAGCGCCTGGCTCGCCGGATTGAGTTCAGCCGAAACCGGTTTCGAAGAACTTCGCCAACTGTGCGCCGAATCCGGCGATCAGCGATCGGTCGCCATCGGGATGTCGGGCATGGTGATGGCGCTCGCCTTCCACAACCGTGCCCGGGAAGCGTCCGAGCTCGGCTCCGAACTGAGTGAGCTCGTCGAGCGCCTCGATGATGACGAGCTCGCGTCCGCCGTGCTGACGGCCACCATGGCGGCGAAATGGGAGACCGGTGAAGTCACCGAGTTGTGGCGGTTGGCGCAGCGAGTCATAGACCTGACCGGCGGCGATCCGACCGCAGGAACTCTCTTCCTTGGCTCCCCGTTCTGCCTCTCGATCGCGATGCGGGGGGTCGCGCGCATGTGCCTGGGGCGCCCGGGATGGAAGGCCGATCTCGATGAGGCCATCGCGATAGCTCGCGCGCTCGACCCGTTGACGCAAATCGTCGCCACTCTGCACAAATATGCGCACATCGGGCTCGGGGCACTGAAGGCCGACGGCCAAGCGCTTCGCGATACGGCCGAGTCACTGCTCGTCGCCGAGCGTTCCGGCGACGACTTCACGTTGTCGCACGCGCATCTGGCGCGGGGCATCACGCTGGTCGCGCACGGGGGCGCGGAACGCGAGTCTGGCGTGGAGCATCTTCGCCGGGCCCGTCAGGATGGTGTCGAAGGACGCGGCAATACGTCGATCGTCCAGATCGCCGACATTCAGCTCGCCAGGTTGTACTACGAGAGCGGTGATCTCGATACCGCGATTGCACTGTCGGGCGCCGTGCTCGACCGACTGTTCGATTGCGGGGCGATGTTGTGGCGCGGTCCCGCCACCACGGTGCTCGTCGAAGCGCTGCTGGCCAGGAACGCCACCAGTGATGTCCCCGCCGCGCGTGCTGCGATCGAGCGTCTTGCGGCGGTGCCCACAGACCCCGGCTATGTCCTCCACGACCTGCCGCTGCTGCGCCTGCGTGCCTTGATTGAGCGGGTCGACGGTGACGAGGAGGCCTACCGCGGCTTCGTCGCCGGATATCGCGCGCTGGCTGACGCGTGCGAGCTGGAGGGACATCAAGCGCTCGCGTCGTCCATGACATAGGGCTCGGGGACATATTGCTCGGGCCGTGCCGATCGTCGACCACAGCCGGTGAGCGCGGCTTTGCTGTCTGGCGGCAGGAAACAGGGATTTGTCGGTGCCCGGTGGTAGACCGGTCGATACGGCGCGACACGGCCGCGCCGGTGTGTTGCGACACGCCGGGAAGTCGGGTGGCGCGGAGCTTACGACCTGGGAATTCCATGAATGTCGTTCAGAACATCTTGTATCCGTATCGGATGTCGGCCACTAGGTGTAGTGTCTTGCTGACCGACAGGCCCCCGGGTTCGGGGGTCGGCCGGAGCTCCAAATCCGCTGGTGTCCGGTCCAGGACACGGCGGATTCGGAGCCTCGGTCGGCAGGAATTTCGAGGGTCCCGGTTCCGCTGAACATAGTGGAAATGCAGGAACCCGATCAGTTGCCAGTCACGTCAAGTCCACGTCTTAGTTTCCCGCAGAGGAGCCGTACCGCAGATGACCGTCACCGTGTACACCAAGCCCGCTTGCGTGCAGTGCAACGCCACCTACAAGGCGCTGGACAAGCAGGGCATCGCCTACGAGAAGGTCGACATCAGCCTGGACACCGAGGCGCGTGACTACGTCATGGCCCTGGGTTACCTGCAGGCGCCCGTCGTGGTCGCGGGAAACGAGCACTGGTCGGGCTTCCGGCCGGACCGGATCAAGTCGCTGTCCGGCGCGGTCGCAGTCACGGCGTAGCGGGTACTCGGCGGGCAGGAACGGGAAGAGAGGAGAACGGCGATGAGCGATCTCGTCTACTTCTCCAGCGTCTCGGAGAACACGCACCGCTTCGTGGAGAAGCTGGGCATGCCCGCCACCCGGATCCCGCTGCACGGTCGCATCGAGGTCGACCAGCCTTACGTGCTGGTACTGCCCACCTACGGCGGCGGGCACGCCAACGGCCCCGACCCGGACGCCGGGGGATACGTCCCCAAGCAGGTCATCGCCTTTCTCAACAACGAACACAACCGGTCGCTGCTGCGCGGCGTCATCGCCGCCGGCAACACCAACTTCGGCGCCGAATTCGGCTACGCGGGTGACGTGGTCTCCCGCAAGTGCTCCGTGCCCTACCTCTACCGCTTCGAACTGATGGGAACCGAGGACGACGTCAACGCCGTCCGCGCGGGTCTCGCAGACTTCTGGAAGGACCAGACGTGCCACCAACCGTCACAGCTGCAGAGCCTGTAACCACCGGCGCCCACGCGCTTCCGGGGGAAACGGACTACCACGCGCTGAACGCGATGCTGAATCTGTACGACGCCGACGGCAAGATTCAGTTCGACAAGGACCGCGAAGCCGCGAATCAGTACTTCCTGCAGCACGTCAACCAGAACACGGTGTTCTTCCACAATCAGGACGAGAAGCTCGACTACCTGGTCAAGGAGAACTACTACGAGCGCGAGGTGCTCGACCAGTACTCGCGCAACTTCGTGAAGTCCCTGCTGGACCGCGCGTACGCCAAGAAGTTCCGGTTCCCGACGTTCCTCGGCGCGTTCAAGTACTACACCTCCTACACGCTGAAGACGTTCGACGGAAAGCGCTACCTCGAGCGCTTCGAGGACCGCGTCGTGATGGTGTCGCTGACGCTGGCCGCCGGTGACACTGTGCTCGCCGAGAAGCTGGTCGACGAGATCATCGACGGCCGGTTCCAGCCGGCCACGCCGACGTTCCTCAACTCGGGCAAGAAGCAGCGCGGCGAGCCGGTCAGCTGCTTCCTGTTGCGCATCGAGGACAACATGGAGTCCATCGGCCGCTCCATCAACTCCGCGCTGCAGCTGTCCAAGCGCGGCGGCGGAGTCGCGTTGCTGCTGAGCAACATTCGCGAGCACGGTGCGCCGATCAAGAACATCGAGAACCAGAGCTCGGGCGTCATCCCGATCATGAAGCTGCTCGAGGACTCGTTCTCCTACGCCAACCAGCTGGGTGCCCGCCAGGGTGCGGGCGCGGTCTATCTGCACGCCCACCATCCCGACATCTACCGGTTCCTCGACACCAAGCGCGAGAACGCCGACGAGAAGATCCGGATCAAGACGCTGTCGCTCGGCGTCGTGATCCCGGACATCACCTTCGAGCTGGCCAAGCGCAACGAGGACATGTACCTGTTCTCGCCGTACGACGTCGAGCGGGTGTACGGGCTGCCGTTCGCCGACATCTCGGTCACCGAGAAGTACTACGAGATGGTCGACGACGCGCGGATCCGCAAGACGAAGATCAAGGCGCGCGAGTTCTTCCAGACGCTGGCCGAGCTGCAGTTCGAGTCCGGCTACCCGTACATCATGTACGAGGACACGGTGAACCGGGCCAACCCGATCGAGGGCAAGATCACGCACAGCAACCTGTGCTCGGAGATCCTGCAGGTGTCGACGCCGTCGTTGTTCAACGAGGACCTGACCTACGCCAAGGTCGGCAAGGACATCTCGTGCAACCTCGGTTCGCTCAACATCGCCAAGGCGATGGACTCGCCGGACTTCGCGCAGACCATCGAGGTGTCGATCCGCGCGCTGACCGCCGTGAGCGATCAGACCCACATCTGGTCGGTGCCCTCGATCGAGCAGGGCAACAACGACTCTCACGCCATCGGCCTTGGCCAGATGAACCTGCACGGGTACCTGGCGCGGGAGCGCATCCACTACGGCTCCGAAGAGGGCGTCGACTTCACCAACATCTACTTCTACACGGTGCTGTATCACGCGCTGCGGGCGAGCAACCGCATCGCGATCGAGCGGGGTACGCGCTTCGGCGGGTTCGAGCGCTCGAAGTACGCGTCGGGGGAGTTCTTCGACAAGTACACCGAGCAGGTGTGGGAGCCGGCCGACCGAGCGGGTGCGGGAACTGTTCGCCGACGCCGACATTCGCATTCCGACGCAAGAGGATTGGCAGCGGCTGAAGGAGTCGGTGCAGACGCACGGCATCTACAACCAGAACCTGCAGGCCGTTCCGCCGACGGGGTCGATCTCCTACATCAACCACTCGACCAGCTCGATCCACCCGGTCGCCAGCAAGATCGAGATCCGCAAGGAAGGCAAGATCGGCCGCGTCTACTACCCGGCGCCGTATCTGACCAACGACAACCTGGAGTACTACCAGGATGCGTACGAGATCGGCTACGAGAAGATCATCGACACCTACGCCGCGGCCACCCAGCACGTGGATCAGGGGCTGAGCCTGACGCTGTTCTTCAAGGACACCGCCATCCACGCGCGACGTGAACAAGGCGCAGATCTACGCCTGGCGCAAGGGAATCAAGACGCTGTACTACATCCGCCTGCGCCAGATGGCGCTGGAGGGCACTGAGGTGGAGGGTTGCGTCAGCTGCATGTTGTGATTCGTTGCGCGCCAAGGTGTTTCGATTTCCACAACCGCTGAGGTCATCCTCGTCACCGCTCTGGTGCTCGGGATCGTCGTCGCGATGTTCGGCCTGATCTACGCCTGGGAGAAGTGGGGCAAGGGCAGTCGACTGGAGCGCGGCGTCGATCGCGTCTTCGATCGCCTCAGCGACGTGTTCTTCCGCTAACGATCGCGGCGTCGGTCAGCTCTCGCGAGCCCGGTCCTCGTGCAGCGCCTTCAGGCGTCGCTCCTCGCGCAGCACGCTCTGGTAGCTCTCGCGTTCGGCGACCAGCCACTCCGGCTTCTCCTCGAGCAGCGCAGTGATCTGCTCGGTGGTGAGCGCCTCCGTGATGCCGCCGCGCGCGAGACCGGCGATCGAGACGCCCAGCTTGGCTGCCACGAGGTTCTTCGGGTGCGGCCCGTTCTTGCGGAGGTCCTTGAGCCACTGCGGCGGATCCGCCTGCAGGGCGGCGAGTTCGGAGCGGGTGATCGCGTTCTCCTGGAACTCCGCAGGCGTCGCCGGCAAGTACACGTCCAGCTTCTTCGCCGCCGTGGCGGGTTTCATGGACTGCGCGTTCGGCCTGCTCATGGGCTAAAGCCTATCTGTCGGCCCATCGGTAGCCTGATGCGGTGACCCCGCTCCGCCTCACCGTCGGCTACGTCCCCGGTGTGACGCCCGCGAAGTGGGCTCGGACCTGGGCGGAACGCCATCCCGAGGTTCCGCTGCGGTTGGATGCCGTCGCGGCGGCAGACGCGGCCGCCGCGTTGCGGGACGGCACCGTCGACGTGGCGCTGCTCCGGCCGCCGGTCGATACCTCCGGGCTGGCCGTCATCCCGCTCTACGAGGAGACGACGGTGGCGGTGGTGCCGACCGATCACGTCTTCACTGCCGTCGACGCGATCACCGCCGCGGACCTCGACGGCGAGCCGATCCTGGTCCCACTCGACGACGTCGTCGCCTGGGCAACCGCCCCCGGCGTCCAGGTCGATCACCGACCCGAGACCACCGAGGACGCAACGGAACTCGTCGCCGCAGGGATCGGCGTGCTGATCGTTCCGCAGTCGCTGGCGCGGCTGCATCACCGCAAGGACCTCGCTTACCGCCCGATCACCGACGCGCCCACCTGCCCTGTGGCGCTCGCCGTCCCAGAGGGGCAGCAGCCGGCACTGGTCGAGGAGTTCGTCGGAATCGTGCGCGGCCGCAAACCCAGTTCGTCGCGAGGGCGGTCCGAGCCGGCGCCGAAACGCACCGCACGGGAGAAGACCCTCGCGAAGCAGGCCGCCCGCGCCGCCGCGGGCAAGGTCGCCCGCAAGCCGGGCCGACCCGCCCGTGGTCGACGCTGACGTAGCCCCTTCTACCTCGCCAGTTTCCCGGCGGGAACATCGACCTCGGAGTAGCGTCCCGGCGAGATATCAGCGCCCGGCCCGAAGGATCGGAGACCATCGATGGGACTTTTCGACAAGGCAAAGAAGGCCGCAGCGCAAGCGCAGCAGGCATTCGCCCAGCCGACACAGCCGGGTGACGGCATGGTGCACGTCAAGGGCGCCGGACCCATCGACCCTGCCGTGATGGGCGGGCCGTCGACGCGCTCGGTGGCCGCCGACGATCCGATCTGGGCCCCCATCAACGGCATCTCGCTGCAGGACTACGCCGATCTCGCGCGTGAGGCGCAGTCCCGTGGCATCAACGACGAGGCAGGCATGATCACCCTCGCCCAGGAGCGCGGGTGGAACCCGGCCGACACGAAGGCAGCGCTCGACGGTTGGGTGCAGCGGATGGGTCAGTCGATGGCCGTCGGACAACAGTTCCGCAAGTTCCTCGGCTACTGATCCGGGACTGACGGCTGATCCGGGTTGACTGCAATGCCCAACCCGTTCAAGGACTGGGCGCGGATGTACGGCGCCAACAAGGAGTACCTGGAGTCGCAGGGTCGCCCGTCGTCGTTCCTCGGACAGATTGGCGACATCCCGAACCGCATTCACGAGGCGGCCGACGCCAGTGAGATCGGCGTGAAGATGATGCGCCACGCACAGCTGACCAACGGTGCGGGCCTGCGTGCGACGGTCACCATCGACGGCGTCTGGCAGGTCGGGTCGTACATGAACTTGTCGCCGGTGCTGCGGATCCAGGGCAGGGTGCAGCGCGAAGATGGCACCCCGCTCTACGGTGCCGTCTTCGACGAGGTCGTGGCGCAGCTGCACGTGGCGCGGGCGCAGCCGGGCGCGACGATCGCGGTGTTCGTCGACCCGCAGAACCCGGTCGACATGACGATCGACTGGATCCGCACCGGCCAAATCAGCCCGCCGCCACCCGGTTCCACACCAGGTCCCGGCGAGCCGGGAGCGCGACCCGTTCAGTAACCAGGGTCCCACCGACGACGTCGGCCGTCGCGGCGCGCGGAAAATCAGTGGAATTTCGCGACCGAGTTCGTCACGCTCGAGGTGTGGACGCCCAGTTGTACGACACCGCGACGGATTTCGGACCCGTCGCGCGATGGGTCTATCGCCGAGATCCGGTGCTGTTCACCTGCGAACTCACGGTCCTGCGTGCGGCTATGGGAGCAGAAGATCCGATTCTGCTGTCCGTCACCGACTGTGACGGTTCGGTGGGTGCGGCGGTGCAGATGCCGGGGGAGACGCTGCTGGTGAGCGGACTACCGCCGGCGATGGCGAAGGTGGCGGCAGCAGAGGTGGCGACCGTACGCGCGGCGCTGCCGGGAGTGCGGGGAACTCCTTCGAATGCAACGGCTTTCGCCGACGCATGGTCAGGCGTCACCGGCGTCGAGGCCGTGAGGTCTTGCGAGGAGACGTTGTACCGCCTCGACGAACTCAGTCCGCGGGACAACGTCGTCGGGGTGCCACGGCTCGCCGGGCCACGCGACGCCGAACTGCTCGTCTGGTGGTTCGACGCGTTCTTCGTCGAAGCCTTCGGTGCCGCGTCGAATCCGTTGGCCAGCCGTGAGCTCCTTCGCACCGTCTACGACACCGGCGGTGAAGTGGTGCTGTGGACGGTGAACGGTGCACCCGTCGCCATGGCGCGCGTACACGCGCCCGCCGCGGGAACGTCACGCATCGGACCGGTCTACACCCCGCCCGAGAGCCGGGGCCGTGGATGCGGCGCGGCGGTCACTGCAGCGGCGGTCCGCCATGCCCACAGACGGGGCGCCCGGGACGTCGTGCTGTTCGCCGACGTCGCGAACCCGACATCCAACCGGATCTACCGGCGGTTGGGCTTCGTTCGCGTGGCCGAGAACGTGCAGTACGCGTTCACGGCCTGACCGGTGCGCTAACGGACGGATGCGACGGACAGGGAAGGCAGCCGCGTCGGTGCGGGCTTCTTCGTGGGCTCGGTCCAATTGCTTTCGGCAGTTGCCACTTCCGGCAACGTGCCAACACGCGACGGGCGGATGGGCGTCGTGGCCTCCTCGTCGTCGGGAGTGGTGACCGGTCCGATGGCGCACGCTTGATGGTTCGGTCCTTCATCCAGGGATCCGCCGTAGAAGACGCAGCACACGGCGAAGCCCTCGCTGTCGGGGTGTTCCTTCACGCACTCGTTGAAGCCGGCTTCATCGCCGATCTGTCCGATCGGTTGGGCGTTCGCGGTGGCGGCGAGTCCGACGGCCAGTCCGGCGGTCAGGGCGGCAGCCGCCAGGTATTGGCGCATCAGTCGGGTAGTGGTCATGGTCGTTCGCTTTCGTGGATGGGCGGTGGTGCGTCCAAGCGTCGAGCGATGCGGTGGATGTCATAACGGGGTGGACACCCCTCGCGGGGAGGGCCGGCTACGGGATGGCGGCGTCGATCCGACTAGGGGCGTAGGGGATGTGACTGCCGCGAGAAAGCGCTTCGAAAAAAGTGAGGGATTCGTCGTGGCCGATCGCTCCTAGCTGATGAACGTGGCACACGCCGCGACACACACCAGGGAGAAATCACATGTTCAACAACACGATCGCCCAGCGCATCACCGTCGGCCTCGGCGCCGTGGTCGCAGGTCTGGCCATTTCGACGAGCATCTTCGCGGGAACCGCCTCGGCGCAGCCCGTCGGCCCCGACGGCCCGGCGCCGAAGGCCGGCTACTGCCCCGTCGTGGACACCGACTCCAATGGCAACGACACCGTTACCTACGTTCCCAAGGGCAGCCGCGACGGCCTGATGGTCTGCGGCGCCGACGGCGAGTGGCACGCCGGTCTGCTGATCACCGAGATGTCCCCGACCGGTGGTGGCGGCAAGAAGACCCCCGTCATCGTTGGCGGTGGTTCCGTCGTGGCCGAGCGCCGTTGACGAGCTGCCATCCAGTTCAGACCCGATCCGCCGAGTGCGCCGTACCCACGGCGCACTCGGCGGCGTCGTTGCTACTTGACCTCGTGCATGCGCCCGCAGCCGAAAGGCTTGAGGACGGCCGGGTTTCGGGTGTTTGCTCGACGCGGAAACTCGACGGGTGTCAACGCAGCGTTCTTTATGAAACGTTTCAAAGCGGTCGGATCTTCGCTAGTGTCCGTCGCGGAAATCGCTTCATGCTCGGCTGCAAGCCGGGTACGGGAGTAACGCTCGCGGTGGCAGCACGGGCGTCGTCACGTAACGAGAGGCAAAGGATGACATCAGTGCCCACCCCGGTGACCGCCGCGCCGTTCTTCAGCCGTGAACGCATCGTCGCGCCGCCCGGCTGGAGTAGATGGTTGGTGCCACCCGCGGCGCTGTCGATTCATCTGTCCGTCGGCGCCGCGTACTCGTGGAGCGTGTTCAAGAAGCCGATCGAGGGAGCCCTCGACATCTCCGGCACGCTCAGCGCCCTGCCGTTCACCATCGGAATCGTCATGCTGGGGCTCTCCGCCGCATGCTTCGGAACCTGGGTGGACCGCAACGGTCCGCGGATGGCGATGTTCGCGGCGATGTGCTGCTTCAGCGGCGGATGGCTGGTCGGTGCCGTGGGCCTTGCGACGCATCAGTACTGGCTCGTGTTGCTCGGCTACGGCGTGCTTGGCGGGATCGGCTGGGGGATCGGTTACATCTCACCGGTTTCCACGCTCATGAAATGGTTCCCCGACAAGCCGGGAATGGCGACCGGGCTGGCGATCATGGGCTTCGGCGGCGGTGCGCTGATCGCCTCACCGTGGTCCACGGCGATGCTCAAGGCGTTCGGCTCTCAGCCCACCGGCATCGCCAAGACCTTCCTCGTGCACGGCCTCGTGTACGCGGCGTTCATGTCGTTGGGCTGGCTTCTGGTCCGGGTGCCCCGGGCGGACTGGCGGCCGCACGGCTGGACTCCTCCGCCGGTGCAGGCGGGCTCGATCGTCACCGGCGGTCAGGTGTCGGCGGGGAATGCGGTGAAGACCCCGCAGTTCTGGCTGCTCTGGGTGGTGTTGTGCTTCAACGTGACCGCCGGCATCGGCATCCTGGAGAAGGCCTCGCCCATCTACCAGGACTACTTCCCGACCGCGGGAGCGGCGGCGGGAGCCTTGGCCGCTGCGGCGGCCGGATACGTGGCGATGCTCTCGCTGGGCAACATGCTCGGGCGCATCGGCTGGTCGAGCCTGTCGGACGTGATCGGCCGCAAGAACGCCTACAGGCTCTACCTGGGCGTCGGCGCGCTGCTCTATCTGACGATCACCCTGATGCAGAACTCCAACAAGGTGGTGTTCCTGGTCGCGACCATCGTCATCCTGTCGTTCTACGGTGCCGGATTCGCCACCGTGCCCGCCTACTTGCGCGACCTCTTCGGCACGTTCCAGGTAGGCGCCATCCACGGCCGGCTGCTTACCGCGTGGTCGGCGGCCGGGATTCTTGGCCCGATCATCGTCAACTCGGTCGCCGACCACCAGGCGGCCCTGGGCAAGAGCGGCCCGGCGCTGTACACGCTGTCGTTTTCGATCATGATCGCCCTGCTCGTGGTCGCGCTGGTGTGCAATGAGCTGATCCGGCCGGTCTCATCGAAATGGCATGAGCGTGAACTCGATTCATCCAAGCTGGTACCGCAGGAGGCAACCCGATGACCGATTCGTCAGTCGACTACCACGAATACGCCCCAACGGTCCCGAAGGCGTACATCGCGCTCGCGTGGCTCTGGGTCGCAGTGCCCTTCGGGTACGGCGCCTACCAGCTGATACTCAAGGTCGGCCAGCTGTTCGGCTAGGGCCGCAAGCGAACGCCTACTTCACCTTGTGCTGCGGGCCCTGCTCCTTCTTGTACAGCGCCTTGAGCATGCGGTCACGGAACAGCGCATTGTCGAGCAGCTTGATGCCGGCGTTGGCGATGCGCGGCTGACCGAGCAGCTTGTGGAAGTAGCGGCCGCGCTTGTACTCCCGGCCCCACGCGGCTTCCATCCGCTGCGCGTAGTTCGTGAAGTCGTCGGGACCGCCGTTCTGCAACGCCGCGATCGCGCATTCGCCTGCGGCCAGGCCGGATTCGAGTGCCTTGGAGATGCCCGCACCCGACGCCGGCTTGCCCGCCCCCAGCGAGTCGCCGGTGAACAGGACGCCGGGGCGCCAGGGCGGCCATGCGGTGAAGCCCATCGGCAGCCGCCAGGCGCGGACGCTCTTGTTCTTCTTCAGATCCTCGATGGCGGGCAGCTCCCAGTCACGCGGCAGCGTCCGGAGGAACTCGCCGAGGAACTGGGTGGCGTTGATCGACTGCCAGTTCTTGTAGCTGTTGACGTAACCCAGCCCGATGTTGAAGACGCCGTTGCCCATCGGGAAGACCCAGCCGTAGCCGGGCAACTGGTCACCCTGGAACGCCAACTTCAGGTAGATGTCGAGGCTGTCGGAGTCCGCCCGATTGGCATGCATCTCGGAGCGGATCGCGATGGCCGAGTAGCCGTTGTACTCGGAATCGATCTTCAGCGCCCGCTTGATGGGGGAGTAGGCGCCGTCGGCGGCAATGACCGCGTCGCCGTAGACCTTCTCGCCACCCTTGAGCGTCACGCCGATCACTCGCCCGTTCGCGTCGAACTCGGGCCCGGCGACCTCCGCGGACTGGCGCACCTCGGCACCGGCCGACTCGGCGTGCTTGAGCAATAGGGTGTCCAGCTCGGTGCGGCTGACGGTGTGACCGTGATCGGGCATGCCCGGGCGCTTCGGGAACGACAGCTCCCATGCGCTGGGACTGAACACCGTCACCCGGTTGACCCGGTGGAACTTCGAGACCTCCTCGGCCAGTCCCATCTTCTGCAGGTAGCTCACTGCGCGCGCCGTCAGACCGTCACCGCACGGCTTGTCGCGCGGGAATTCGGCCTTGTCCAGCACCACTACCTTGGCGCCGGTCTGCGCCGCCTGCCAGGCCGCGGCCGACCCGGAAGGGCCGCCGCCGGCAATGACGAGGTCGTATCGCTGGGTCATCTGTTCCGTCTCGTGTAGCTGGGCTGTTGGGGCCGATATTACCCGGGGCGTCGAAACGCAGCGGGACGAGGACGCCCACCCGCGAAGCGCAGGGCCACACCATGATGCGGCGCGGTCTTGGCAGGTCAGGCGGCCCAGCCGGTACAGTGGGTGGGTGCGCAGACCGTCCATCCCCAGACCGGGTACCCAGCCCGGCGTGAAGGTCGACGCGCGCAGCGAGCGGTGGCGCGAGCATCGCAAGAAGGTGCGGTCCGAGATCGTCGACGCCGCGTTCCGGGCGATCGACCGGCTCGGGCCCGAGTTGAGTCTGCGCGAGATCGCCGAGGAGGCCGGGACGGCCAAGCCGAAGATCTACCGGCACTTCACCGACAAGTCGGACCTGTTCCAGGCGATCGGTGAGCGGCTGCGAGACATCCTCTGGGCGGCCATCTTCCCCACGATCGACCTGTCGTCCGACCCTGCCCGCGAGGTGATCCGGCGCAGCGTCGAGCAGTACGTGCTCCTGGTCGACCAGCACCCCAACGTGTGCCGCTTCCTCATTCAGGGACGCTTCGCCGAGCAGAGCGAGTCGACCATGCGGGCGCTCAACGAGGGCCGCGAGATCACCCTGGCGATGGCCAGCATGTTCAGCAACGAGTTGCGTGAGATGGAGCTCGACGGCGCTGCCATCGAGCTGGCCGCGTTCACCACGTACGGGTCGGCGGCAGCGGCGACGGACTGGTGGCTCGGCCCCGATGTCGACAGCCCGCGGCGGATGCCGCCCGACGAGTTCATCGCCCACATGACCACGATCATGCTGGGCGCGATCCACGGCACCTGTGAGCTGCTCGGCATCAAGATCGACCCGGATCTGCCGCTGCACGAAGGCGTCAGCAGGCGCGAATCCGTCGCCTGACCTGCTCAGAACCGCCCGCGCGTTGACACGTGTGACACCTGACGGGACACTGGCGGAATACCCGGTACCGGCGTTCCCATGAAAGGACACCGTCCCATGACCGTTGCCGAGCAGGCCGACGAAGCCGCAGTCCGCACCGACGCCGTGCACACCCGAGCCCTCATCATCGGGACGGGGTTCTCCGGCCTGGGCATGGCGATCGCGCTGCAGCGCCAAGGCGTCGACTTCCTCCTGCTGGAGAAGGCCGACGAGATCGGCGGCACCTGGCGTGACAACACCTACCCGGGGTGCGCGTGCGACATCCCGTCGCACATGTACTCGTTCTCGTTCGAACCCAAGGCGGACTGGCGGCACATGTGGTCGTTCCAGCCGGAGATCTTCGACTACCTCAAGGGCGTCACCGACAAGTACGGTCTGCGCCGCTACGTCCGATTCAACTCGCACGTCGAACGCGCGCACTGGGACGACGACGAACAGAGTTGGCACGTCTTCACCGACGCGGGGCAGGAGTATGTCGCGCAGTTCCTGGTCTCCGGGGCGGGCGGGCTGCACATCCCGCTGATCCCCGACATCGAGGGCATCGACGAATTCCGTGGTGCCGCATTCCATTCCGCGCAGTGGGACCACGACGTGGACATCACCGGCAAGCGCGTGGCAGTGATCGGCACCGGCGCCAGCGCCATCCAGATCGTGCCCGCGATCGTCGAGGACGTCGCCGAGTTGCACCTCTACCAGCGCACGCCGGCGTGGGTGATGCCGCGGCCCAACAACGCCTTTCCCGAGTGGATGCGGCGGATGTTCGCGACCGTGCCGGGCACGCGGGCGTTGATGCGCGACGGGATCTACTGGATCCACGAAGCCGTCGGCTTCGCCATGACGCGGGAACCGAGACTGCTGAAGATCGGCGAACTGATGGGCCGGTGGAACATCCGGCGCAGCGTCAAGGACCGCGAACTGCGGCGCAAGCTGACACCGAACTACCGCGCCGGCTGCAAGCGAATCCTGAACTCCGACACCTACTACGGCGCGATCGCCGATCCCAGGACCCAGGTGATCACCGAGGGCATCGCGCGGATGACGCCGGACGGCATCGTCACCACCGACGGGCGCGAGCACCCGGTCGACGTCGTGGTGTTCGCCACCGGATTCCACGTCACCGACTCCTACACCTACGTCGACATCAAGGGCTCCAACGGAGAGGACTTGGTGGACCGGTGGAATCGCGAGGGCATCCAGGCTCACCGCGGCATCGCCGTCGCCGGCATGCCCAACCTGTTCTTCCTGCTCGGTCCCAACACCGCGCTGGGCCACAACTCGGTGGTGTTCATGATCGAGTCGCAGATCCGCTACGTCGCCAAGGCGATCGCCGCGGTCGACAAGTCCGGGGCCCGCGCGCTGGCCCCGAGCCGCCGCGCGCAGGACGAGTTCAACGCCGAGTTGCAGGGCGATCTCGCCACGACGGTGTGGAACACCGGTGGTTGCCGGAGCTGGTACCTCGACGACCACGGCGTCAACCGCACGTTGTGGAGCGGGATGACGTGGCAGTACTGGCTGGCGACACGCCGGTTCCGACGGTCGGAGTACGAGTTCGCGAGGCGGTGAGACGACTTTGAGGGACGACACGCGACACAAGTGGTTGTGTTGGCCCTCGATGTCTGACACCAGGGGTAGTGTCGCCTTCTACCAGCCGGGTCGGCCTGGCAAACACACTTCCGCAGGTGAAATGAGGTTCGGGTGTCCGACGGAATGAAGCTGATAGACCGCGTATCGGCCATCAACTGGAACCGCGTGCAGGACGAGAAGGACGCCGAGGTCTGGGACCGGCTGACCGGCAACTTCTGGTTGCCGGAGAAGGTTCCGGTGTCCAACGACATCCCCTCCTGGGGCACGCTGAGCGCCCACGAGAAGCAGCTCACCATGCGCGTGTTCACCGGCCTGACGCTGCTGGACACCATCCAGGGCACGGTCGGCGCGGTCAGCCTGATCCCCGACGCGCTGACCCCGCACGAAGAGGCGGTCTACACCAACATCGCGTTCATGGAGTCGGTGCACGCGCGCAGCTACAGCAACATCTTCTCGACGCTGTGCTCGACCGCCGAGATCGACGACGCCTTCCGCTGGTCGGAGGAGAACCAGAACCTGCAGCGCAAGGCCGAGATCGTCATGCAGTACTACCACGGCAACGAGCCGCTGAAGCGCAAGGTCGCCTCCACGCTGCTGGAGAGCTTCCTGTTCTACTCGGGCTTCTACCTGCCGATGTACTGGAGCAGCCGCGCCAAGCTGACCAACACCGCCGACATGATCCGGCTGATCATCCGCGACGAGGCCGTGCACGGCTACTACATCGGCTACAAGTACCAGACGCGGCCTGGCCCTGCAGGACGAAGCCACCAAGAACGAGCTCAAGGACTACACCTACGAACTGCTCTTCGAGCTGTACGACAACGAGGTGGAGTACACGCAGGACCTCTACGACAGCGTCGGCCTCACCGAGGACGTCAAGAAGTTCCTGCGCTACAACGCCAACAAGGCGCTGATGAACCTCGGCTACGAGGCGCTGTTCCCGCGCGACGAGACCGACGTCAACCCGGCGATCCTGTCGGCGCTGAGCCCCAATGCCGACGAGAATCACGACTTCTTCTCGGGATCGGGCTCGTCGTACGTGATCGGCAAGGCCGTCAACACCACCGACGAGGACTGGGACTTCTAGAGCGTCAGTTCTGCTCCGGCTTCGGCAGCCGTCAACCATTCGCCGTAGAAAAGCGCGATGCCGAGGCCACAGGCAATGGCCGTGATCAACCAGAATCGAATGGTCAACGTGCTCTCAGGCCAGCCCACCAGCTCGAAGTGGTGGTGCAACGGAGTCAAGCGAAAGAACCGTCGGCCGGTGGTGCGGAACGACACAACCTGAATGACCACCGAGGTCACTTCGGCCACGAACAGTGCGCCCAGGACGATGGCCAGCGTCTCGGTGCGGCTTGTCACCGACAGCCCCGCGATGATTCCGCCCAGCGCGAGCGAACCCGTGTCACCCATGATGATCTTGGCGGGTGCGGCATTCCACCACAGGAATCCGACGCAGGCGCCCGCGGTCGCCGCGGCGACGAGGGCCAGATCGAGCGGGTCCCGGACGTGGTAGCAACCGGGCTCCGCGGTGACGGCACACGCGTTTCGGAACTGCCAGAAGGTGATGAGCACGTACGCGGCGGAGACCATCGCCATGGCGCCGGCGGCGAGCCCGTCCAGGCCGTCGGTGAGGTTGACCGCGTTAGACCAGGCTGAGACGACGATGATGCAGAACAGCACGAACACTACGGGAGCCAGTGTGAACGCTGCGATTTCGCGGAGGTAGGACAGCCGCGCGCTGCCTGGAGTCAGACCATCGGAGTTGCGGAACTGCAGCGCTAGCACACCGAAGAGGACCGCGGCGACGAGTTGGCCTGCACTCTTGGCTCTCTTGTTCAAGCCAAGGTTGCGGGCGCGCCGCAGCTTGACGTAGTCATCGGTGAAGCCGACCGCACCCAGCGCGGTGGCCAGTCCGAGGACGAGCAGTCCCGATGTCGACGGGCCTTCACCGCCGAACGCGAGCCCGACGACGTGAGTGACCAGGTAGCTGAACCAGATCGCGGTGAGGATCGCGAGGCCGCCCATCGTGGGTAGGCCGCGCTTGCGTTGGTGGCTCTCCGGTGCCTCTTCGCGGATCTCCTGGCCGAAGCCCAACCGGGTGAACACCCGGATCACCACGGGGGTCAGCAGCAGCGCGACCGCAAGCGCCAGGCCCGCGGCAATGAGTATCTGGATCATCGACCGATGCCGCCCCAGACTCCCATCGGGCAAGTATGGCCGATCCGCTGCGAGGCTAGCGGCACCACCGACGACGACCGAAGCTTCTACGCCACACGGGTTGTCGCCACGCGAGGGCTCGAGGACACCCTGCGACTGCACGGCCCGCAGCACCGCGGCTTCGTCAGCGACAATCGCTGACCTCTACCTGCCGACAACCTGCGTGGGCATTTCCGGTTCTACGACTGGAATCCGAATACCGGTGAGGTGCGCTGGATGTGTGCCTTCGACACGACCGAGGCCGACGTCGACGCCTTCGCTGCCGCGCTGGGCGAGGAACTCGCGGCCGGTTAGGTCAGGCGGGCGGCCACGACATCTGCAGGAGGGCAGTGGTTGCGGGGTCAAGCACAGCCCTGATGCAGACGTCGGCGTAGACCGGCAACGCCGCTAAGTCGTCGCCACCAACAGCTCTTCGGTGGTGAACGGGCGAAGGCCGTCCGTGCGGCCGGCGAAGTAACGCTGCGTGTAGTCGGCCGCCGTCACGTGTCGGGCGGTCGCGAAGCCGGCATCGCGGGCCATCGCCAGGATGTCGTCGGGCGCGTAGTAGCTGATGAACGGCGTCCCCGAGGCGCGGGCGGCGGCGTCCGTCGCCCGCAGCATGTCCTGCTCCTCGGGTTCGACGAGCTCAACCGGCTTCATGAACGTCATCGCCAGCGTGGAACCCGGTGCCAGTTCGGCGCTTTGGCGCAGTGTCGCCATCGTCGCCTCCCTGGTGAGGTACATGGACACGCCAAGTGACGATACGACGGCGGGCTTCGCCGGATCGAACCCATTGGCCAGCAACCCGTCCCACCACGAGGTGGTCTCGAAGTCGACGGGTACCAACCGCAGCCAGGGCGGAATGCCGAGGCCGAGATCGTCCAGGCGCTGCCGCTTCCATTCCTGCGGGCCCGGCTGGTCGACTTCGAATACCGTGATTTGCGAGGCGATTTCGGGCCTGCGCTGCGCGAACGTGTCGAGGCCGGCACCGAGCAGGACGTACTGCCCGACGCCGCGGTCGGCCTGTTCGACGACGAGGTCCTCGATGAAGCGGGCGCGCGCGACGATCGACGCGCGGACGCCCGGCGTGGCGTACTCGTTCATGTCGGGCCGCTGACGCCAATCCTCGCCGGGCGCGGCGAGCTGCAAGCCGATCCGGTCCTCGATCACGTGCGGAGGCGCGTCGACTTCCAGGTGCAGCGCGCGCCACAGGGCGGTACGGACGGCGGTGCTGTCGGGTGTTGCTGTCGTCTGGCTCATTTCGCCGGCGCCTGCAGCATCCACTCGCGGCCGTCGGGGTCGCGAACCGTCATCAGCCTCGTGCCCCAATGGGTGTCCTCCCACGGGTTGACCACCTCGACGGAGGCATCGAGTTCGAAGGCGTCCGCATCGGCGCACGGCCAGCACGACGTGCCGCCGAGTCGGCTCGCTCTCCGGGATCTCGGAGATGAACAGGGACGGGCTGTCGCCGCGACGCAGCTGACCGGAGTTGTGGTCGGTCGCGAACTCGATTTCGTAGCCCAGCCCCTGAAAGAACTTGGCCGCCTTGCCCCAGTTGTGGGTTTCCAGGAACACGGCTTCGATGCCGTCGGTGCTCATCAGTCCTCCTTCGTCGATTGCTTGCCGTGACGTGTCGAGGTATGCGCGCAGCGCCTCGGCGACGAGCGCGGACAGCGACATCTCGGTTTCGATGGCGTGATGCTTCACCCGCCGGATCAGGCTTAGCGGCAGGTAGACGTTGAACTGCTTGACGTCCTCATCGCTCACGAATCCACGCTAGCATGCTAGCAAGCTAGGTACCAGCGCTTGATGGGCGAACGCAAAAGCACTCTCCGAGAGCGCGGCACGACCTGGTGACGCCGCGAATGTGCGCCTGACGAGATTTGAGCCGCGAGTTCCTCGTCAGATGCACACTCGCGCAACGCAAAGGCCCCCGTCACGCCGGGTGGGCGTGCGGGGGCCGTTGCGTCAGTGCGCGTCAGGCGGGGGAGCGGCGGGTTCCTCCGGTGCGCTCGTGCGCGTCCTCCATGACGGTGCGGCCGATCTCGGCGTACAGGGCCGGCTTGGCGGTACGCATCCACACCGCGTAGGCCAGCCCGATCCCGAACACCGCCAGGATCATGTAGGGAGCCACCTTGAACACGTCCGACTTGGCCGCCAGTCCCGCGGCGAACTCGCGGTTGTCCCACAGCAGCCACACCACGTACAGCATCGCCACGCCACCGATCAGCGGGCAGATCAGCGTGGTGATCACGTTGCCGCGGTGCGTCTTTCGCACCCAGAAGAACCAGATCACTGCCGCCGAGCAGATCGCCTGCACCAGCAGAATCGCCGCGGTGCCGATCAACGCCAGCAGACCGTAGATGTTGACGTAGGGCACCAGTGCCGGCGTGTCGACGGGAACACCGTCGGCGTCGGGGACCTGCACGGCGGTGAAGACCGCGAAGGCCAGCACGATCACCAGCGTGATGACGCTCTGGATCGTCGACGCGACCCACGGCGAGCCGTGCTTGGGGTGGGTGCCGCCGACCGTCGCCTTGATCTTGTCCGAAGGCACTTCGCGCCCGAGCGCGAACAGGTAGCGCGACGCGGCGTTGTGGAACGCCAGGGCGCAGGCGAACGAGCCGATCACCAGCAGGGCCTTGTAGACGTCGAGCAGGACACCGCCCAGCTTGGCGTCGACCAGGTTGAAGAACAGGTCGAGCGGCGAGGCGCTGATCGATGCGTCGACGGACGTCTTCGCGCCGTTGCCCGCGATCACCATCGCCGAGATGAACGTGTAGAAGAGGCCGAGTCCGACGACCGCGATGATGGTCGCCCTTGGGATGATCTTCTTCGGGTTGCGGGACTCCTCGCCGTACACGGCCGTGGTCTCGAAGCCGACCCAGGACCAGAAGGCGAAGAACAGGCCGATGGCCATGGATCCCGCTGCGGCCGCCGTGCCGAACGCGCCTGCGGGCAGGCCCTCGAACGCGTTGTTGAGCAGCACGGTCTGATTCAGCATGAAGCCGTCGGGCCCGCCGCCGGAGAAGATCACCGAGAACGCGAGCGCGAAGAGGATCAGGACCTCGGCGGTGAGCGTGACCCCGAGGATGGCCGCGGTGAGGCTGATGTCGAAGTAGCACAACGCCGCGATGGCCACGATGGCGAAGACGGCGATCGCCAGCCAGGGGATGTTGACGTTGAAGATGGTGTTGAGGGCGTCGTTCGCGAAGTAGGCGCAACCGCCGATCAGCGAACCCTCGAACACCACGTAGGCGAACGTGGCGAGCATGCCGCTTGCCATGCCCCAGGTCTGGCCGAGGCCGTGCGAGATGAAGCCGTAGAACGCGCCCGTCGTCGTGATGTGTCGCGCCATCGCGACGTACCCGAGGGCGAACAGCGTCAGGATGATGGTCGCGAACAGGAAGCCCGCGGGGGCACCAAGTCCGTTGCCAAATCCGACGGCGATGGGCACGTTGCCCGTCATCGCCGTGATCGGAGCGGCATTGGCTACGGCCATGAAGATGACCGCGACGATGCCGATGGACCCCTTCTTGAGGCCCGTGGTCGGCGCAGCCGACTTGTCGTCGGTTGTTGCGGATTCGGTGGTCACGCGGGCCTCCTGGCTCGGATCCGAGTGTGAATTTGGCCCGCGACGCTGCAGTCCGTCGATGAGCGTCGCACCGAAATGGGCACTCGACAACTCGGGGAGCGATATTTGCCGGCGATTGGCAGCGAAACTTCGCTCAGAAGGGCACGATTACGGTGCCTGAACGGCTGGTGAATGGCCGGAGAACTGTCCGGCGTCGTGGTGGCGGCGGCATCGGGCACCCGTGAGACTTGGCGGCGTGACCAACACCTCGCTGCTGGGTTCCATCCTGAACTGGCTTCGCGCCGGTTATCCCGAAGGCGTTCCCGGCCCGGATCGCGTTCCGCTGCTGGCGCTGCTGCGCGCCACTCCCTTGACCGAAGACCAGATCAAGGACATCGTCCGCAACATCACCGCGGACGGCTCGGCTGCCCTCGTCGACGGCGAGATCGGCACCGACGAGATCGAGGCGTTCATCTCCGACGTCACCCATTACGACGCGGGTAGCGAGAACGTCCAGCGCGTGGCGGCCAAGCTGGCCGCCGCGGGGTGGCCGCTGGCCGGCGTGGACAACGCCACCGCCGCGTCCAGCTAGCCGGATGGGCTGACAGCCCCACAAACGCCACGAAACTGCTGTGAGATCGCGGAAAAGCTCAAATCCGCGATCTCACAGCAGTTTCGGCGGTGTTGCAGAGGGGTCTTACAGGGTCGAGGTGTCGATGACGAAGCGGTACCGGACGTCACTCGCCAGCACCCGCTCGTAGGCCTCGTTGACGTAGTCGGCCGAAATGATCTCGATCTCGGGGGCCACGTCGTGCTCGGCGCAGAAGTCGAGCATCTCCTGGGTTTCGGGGATGCCGCCGATCATCGAACCGGCCAGGCTGCGGCGGCCGGCGCCCAGCGGGAAGAACGGCACCTCCATGGGCTTCTCGGGCGCACCCACCTCGACCAGCGTGCCGTCGGTGGCCAGCAGGCTCAGGTAGGCGCCGAGGTCCAGGTTGGCGGACACGGTGTTGACGATCAGGTCGAACTTGCCTGCCAGCTTGGTGAAGGTGTCGGGGTCGCTGGTGGCGTAGTACTCGTTGGCGCCGAGCCGCAGGCCGTCCTCCATCTTCTTGAGCGACTGGCTGAGCACGGTCACGTCGGCGCCCATCGCGTGGGCGATCTTGACGCCCATGTGGCCGAGGCCGCCGAGGCCGATGATGGCGACCTTCTTGCCGGGACCCGCGCCCCAGTGGTGCAGCGGGGAGTACAGGGTGATGCCGGCGCAGAGCAGGGGAGCGGCCTTGTCCAGCGGGATGCTGTCGGGGATGCGCAGCACGTAGTTCTCGTCGACGACGATGGCCTGGCTGTAGCCGCCGTAGGTGGGGGTGCCGTCGCGCTCGGTGGCGTTGTAGGTGCCGACCATGCCGCCGTGCCGGTGCAGTACTGCTGCAGCCCGGCCTTGCAGTTGTCACACTCGCGACAGGAGTCGACGAAGCAGCCGACGCCGACGTGGTCGCCGACCTTGTACTTGGTGACCTCGGAGCCGACCTCGGTGACGACACCGGCGATCTCGTGGCCTGCGACGACCGGGTATTCCGGAACGCCCCACTCGCCCTTGACGGTGTGGATGTCGGAGTGGCAGATGCCGGCGAACTTGATGTCGAACGCCACGTCGTGCGGGCCGACGTCGCGGCGCTCGATCGTGGTCTTGGTCAGGGGGGCGGTGGCCGACGTGGCGGCAATGGCGGAAACGGTCTTGGTCATGGGTGTAGCCCTCTTTGCTTGTCTCGGCGTCTTCGTACACATGGGGTTGGCGAAGCCAACTGAATCGGGCGCAACGCTGCGGCCCTGAGCAGTGCCAACCGTGGACGACGCCGGATTAGTCCCGGCACCGATGATTCAAGGTTAGAGACCCGGCGCCCGGACCGCACCGTTGAACGGCAGGACCTCGTACCGAGCAACCCCGGCCAGGGTGTACGGATCGCGATCCACGATGTCCTGCACCACGGCGGTGTCGATGTCCGCGGTGACGAGCACGCCGCCCACCCCGGACTCCTGCCGCCCGGCCAGCAACAGTCGGCCCGCGGCGACTTCCCCTTCGATGAACGCCAGATGAGCCGGGCGGGTCTGCCCGATCACGTCGGGCGGTTGCAGATAGGTCGACGTCAGCACGTGGAACACGTATCGAACCCTAGTTGATCGGCGCCCTAGTTGATCGGCGCGTTGAGCCAGCGCAGGTCGTCGAGGATGCCCCGCGCCGCGACGATGCCCTCGCCGGTCTGCCACACCTCGTCGTTCACCGCGAACACGCGGTTGTCGCGCGTCGCGGACAATTTGCGCCAGGCGTCGCTGCCCAGCACGGTGCCCGCACGCTGCTTGGCTGCCGGTGAGTCGAACGACACGTAGACGATGTCGCCGTCGGCCGCGGAGAAGTCCGGCGAGTTCTCCAGATCCTCGTCCGTGGTGCCGATCTCGACGTAGGGCTTGTCGTTGAACCGTTGCGCTGCAGGACGATCCACGCCGACGGTGGCGAGCACGCTGCCGGGGAAGTCGTCGACGCCGTACACGCGCATGGTGGTCTCGGTCAGCCGGACCACCGACGCCTGGAAGTGAGTGGCGTCGTTCTGCACACCCGTCTTCTCGGCGTCCTCGTTGAACCCGTCGACCAGTCGGTTGGCGGCGTCGAGGCGGCCGGTCGCCGCGCCTACCGTGCGCACGGTGTCCTGCCATGCCGCGCCAGGGGGACCGGTGAAGACGGTCGGCGCGATCGCCGACAGCGGCCCGTACTCCTGCGGGGTGAGCGACTGCGAACCCAGGATCAACTCGGGTGCGGCGGACCTGATGGCGGTCAGGTCGGGGGCGGTGCGGGTGCCAACGCCAGGAAGATCGTGCACGACGGTGCCCAGATAGGAAGGCTGACTGGACGAACCGTCCGGCAGCGCGGCGGCCACGACGCGGGATTGCAGGCCCAAGGCGCACAGCGCGTCGAGCTGATCGCCCGACAGCACCACGATGCGCTGCGGATCGGCGGGCACCTCGGTGCTGCCCGCAGCGTGGCGAACCTCACGGGTGGGAGGTCCCTCGTCGAGTGGCGCCGGGTCGGGGGCGCACGAGTCGTCCGGTCGGCGCTGGTTGCCGAGCACACCTGCCCCCGCGATCCGGGTGGTGCTGGTGATCAGCGGGTTCGCGCTCGACGGTTGCGCGGGAGTGCCGCCGAGGCTGTCACAGCCACTGATCAGCGTCACCGAAACCGCAGTGGCCAACGACGCCGCCGCGGCGACCAATCCCATCCGCGGTGTGAAGAACGGCACGCGGCGACGGTATCAACTCGCTGGTCCTTGCGCTTCAACCCTGCACCCGATCGTGCGCATTTCCGGCTGGTCAGGCGCCCTCCGCGCGAAGGCGCCATTCGATTACGACGGTTTGTAGGACCCGGGCCGCCGCCGTCGGTTTTGGAGGATAGGATTCACCAAGAGCACACGGGGAACGTGGGACTGGACCCGTCGAACTTTTGGAGGATCTGTTGGTAGCCGAAGCGCCCCCAATCGGAGAACTCGAGGCCCGGCGTCCGTTCCCGGCGCGGCTCGGCCCCAAGGGCAACCTGATCTACAAGTTGGTGACCACCACCGATCACAAGCTGATCGGCATCATGTACTGCGTCGCCTGCTTCATGTTCTTCTTCATCGGCGGGCTGATGGCGCTGTTCATGCGCACCGAGCTGGCGCTGCCCGGCCTGCAGTTCCTGTCAGCAACGAGCAGTTCAACCAGCTGTTCACCATGCACGGCACCGTGATGCTGCTGTTCTACGCGACGCCCATCGTGTTCGGCTTCGCCAACCTGGTGCTGCCGCTGCAGATCGGCGCGCCCGACGTGGCGTTCCCCCGGCTGAACGCGTTCTCGTTCTGGCTGTTCCTGTTCGGCGCGCTGATCGCGATCGCCGGCTTCATCACCCCCGGTGGTGCCGCCGACTTCGGCTGGACCGCCTACTCGCCGCTGACCGACGCCATCCACTCGCCGGGTGCGGGTGGTGACCTCTGGATCATGGGCCTCGCGGTCGGTGGTCTCGGCACCATCCTCGGTGGCGTCAACATGATCACCACCGTGGTCTGCATGCGCGCGCCGGGCATGACGATGTTCCGGATGCCGATCTTCACCTGGAACATCCTGGTGACGTCGATCCTGGTGCTGCTGGCGTTCCCGCTGCTGACCGCGGCGCTGTTCGGCCTGGCCGCCGACCGCCACCTCGGTGCGCACATCTACGACCCGGCCAACGGCGGAGTGTTGTTGTGGCAGCACCTGTTCTGGTTCTTCGGCCACCCCGAGGTGTACATCATCGCGCTGCCGTTCTTCGGCATCGTGAGCGAGATCTTCCCGGTGTTCAGCCGCAAGCCGATCTTCGGCTACACCACGCTGATCTACGCCACCCTGGCCATCGCCGCGCTGTCGGTGGCGGTGTGGGCGCACCACATGTACGCCACCGGCGCCGTGCTGCTGCCGTTCTTCAGCTTCATGACGTTCCTGATCGCGGTGCCCACGGGCATCAAGTTCTTCAACTGGATCGGCACGATGTGGAAGGGCCAGTTGACGTTCGAGACGCCGATGTTGTTCTCGGTGGGCTTCCTGGTCACCTTCCTGCTCGGTGGCCTGTCCGGCGTGCTGCTGGCCAGCCCGCCGATCGACTTCCACGTCACCGACTCCTACTTCGTGGTCGCGCACTTCCACTACGTGCTGTTCGGCACCATCGTGTTCGCCACCTACGCGGGCATCTACTTCTGGTTCCCGAAGATGACGGGCCGGCTGCTCGACGAGCGGCTGGGCAAGCTGCACTTCTGGCTGACGTTCATCGGCTTCCACACCACGTTCCTGGTGCAGCACTGGGTCGGCGACGAGGGCATGCCCCGCCGCTACGCGGACTACCTGCCGACCGACGGCTTCACCACGCTCAACGTGATCTCGACGATCGGCGCGTTCATCCTGGGCATCTCGACCATTCCGTTCGCGTGGAACGTGTTCAAGAGCTGGCGTTACGGCGAGCCCGTCGTGGTCGACGACCCGTGGGGCTACGGCAACTCGCTGGAGTGGGCCACCAGCTGCCCGCCGCCGCGGCACAACTTCACCGAACTGCCCCGGATCCGTTCGGAGCGGCCGGCATTCGAGCTGCACTACCCGCACATGGTCGAGCGGATGCGCGCCGAGGCACACGTCGGGCGGGCTCACGGCCCGGACGACGGCGACGTGACCCGGCTCGACGAAGCCGAAGTCCGCACCTGACGATCGGCGGCTCTCGGGGGTGAACACGTCAAAGGTGTCGGTGTTGATCACCGTCACCGGTGTCGATCAGCCGGGCGTCACCTCGGCACTGTTCGAGGTGCTCTCGCGCCACAAGGTCGAGTTGCTCAACGTCGAACAGGTCGTCATTCGGGGCCGGCTCACGCTGGGCGTCCTGGTGGCAGGGCCGCCCGACGTCGCCGGTGGCGACGAACTGCGTGACGAGGTGACCAACGCCATCCGTCGCGTCGGACTCGACGTCACCATCGAACCCAGCGACCACCTCCCGGTCCTCCGTGAGCCGTCGACGCACACCATCGTGGTGCTGGGGCGTCCCATCACCGCCGAGGCGTTCGGCGTGGTGGCCAGGAAGGTGGCGGCGCTCGGCGTCAACATCGACTTCATCCGCGGCGTCTCGGACTACCCGGTGACCGGGCTGGAGCTGCGCGTCTCGGTCCCGCCTGGCGCGGCCTACGGCCAGTTGCAGACCACCCTGGCGCAGGCGGCGGTCGACGAGGGCATCGACATCGCTCTCGAGGACTACAGCCTGTCGCGACGGGCCAAGCGGCTCATCGTGTTCGACGTCGACTCGACCCTGATCCAGGGTGAGGTCATCGAGATGCTCGCGGCGCGGGTCGGCGCGGAGGCGGCCGTGGCCGAGGTGACCGAGGCGGCCATGCGCGGCGAATTGGACTTCGCCGAATCGCTGCACCGTCGGGTGGCGACCCTGGCGGGCCTGCCCGCCGAGGTGCTCGACGACGTCGCCGATCAGATCGAGCTGACGCCGGGCGCACGCACCACGCTGCGCACGTTGCGCCGCTTGGGTTTCCACTGCGGCATCGTGTCGGGTGGCTTCCGTCAGGTGATCGAGCCCCTGGCCCACGAGCTGATGATGGACTTCGTCGCCGCCAACGAACTGGAGATCGTCGACGGCAAGCTGACCGGCCGGGTGATCGGCCCGATCATCGACCGGCCCGGAAAGGCCAAGGCGCTGAGGGACTTTGCGCAGCAGGCGGGCGTTCCGATGGAACAGACCGTGGCCGTCGGGGACGGCGCCAACGACATCGACATGCTGGCCGCGGCGGGCCTGGGGGTGGCGTTCAACGCCAAGCCGGCGCTGCGCGAGGTGGCCGACGCGTCGATCAGCCACCCGTACCTGGACACCGTGCTGTTCATCCTGGGCGTCACCCGCGGCGAGATCGAGGCCGCCGACGCCGTCGACGGCACCTTCCGGCGCGTGGACATCCCCGACGCCTGAGCGCCTCAGACCACCACCGCGTGCGGTTCGGGCCCCGTCGAACCCGTCACGCTGCGCCAGGCGCGGGCCAACAGCGCGATCGCCTCGGCCAACTGGTCGTCGGGCAGCGTGTAGGGCACCCGGATGAACCGCTCCAAGGTGCCGTCCACCCCGAACCGCGGGCCCGGCGGGATCTCGAGTCCCATGCGCGAAGCCGCCGCCGACAACGCCGAACTCATCGGCGCGGGCAGGCGCACCCACAGCGACATGCCGCCCTTGCCGGGATTGGGCTGCCAATCGGGTAGGTGCTCCTCGAGCAGCGCCAGCAGCAGCGCGCGCCGGGCGCGCAGAATGTCTCGGCGATCGTGCAGCAACTCGTCATTGACGCCGAGAAGCGTTGCAGCGGCGAGCTGTTCGACGATCGCCGTGCCCATGTCGATGGAGGGCCGCGTCGCCGCGATGGTGGTGAGCGTGCTGCGTTCGGCGCGGATCCAGCCGATGCGCAGGCCACCCCAACACGACTTCGACATCGAGCCGACCGTGAGGACGAGGTCGCGCCGGGTCGTCATGGCCGCCGCGACCGGCGCGGGCACCGGCTCGTCGAGCCAGATGTCGGTGATGGTCTCGTCGATGATGGTGCGGGTGCGCGTCTCGGCGATGATCTGCGCCAACCGCTTTCGTCCCGCCGCAGGCAACGACAGGCCGGTCGGGTTGTGATTGTCGGGAACCAGGTAGGCCAGGCTCGGTGAGAGCTGGCGCACCGCGGCGTCGATGGCGTCGAGATCCCAGCCCTCGGGGGTCATCCCCACCGGAACGGGTCGGATCCCGCGCGTGGACATCGCCGAGAGGGCGCCATGGTAGGTGGGTTGCTCGACCAGGACGCGGTCACCGGGTTGGGTGTAGGTGGCCAGGATCAGGCCTATCGCGTGCAGCGCGCCGGTGGTGACCATGATCTCGTCCGGCTCGGTGGGAAGTCCTCGCGCGCAGTACCTTTCGGCGATGGCGGCGCGCAGCGGAGGTACGCCGGCCAACTCGATCCCGATGTCGTGCAGATAGGGGGTGACCTCGTCGGCCGCGTCGATGAACGCCTGCGCGACGGCGGCGACGGGAGCCGCCAGCGTGGCGGCTGCGAGGTTGACCGATACCGCGGCCGTGGTGATGGGGACGGGCGCGGCGGGCGGTGCGACGGGCAACGCCGTCGTGCTGCGGGCACCGCGCCTGCCGTTGAGGTAGCCGTCGTCGCGCATCTGCGTGTACGCGGCGGTGACGGTGGTGCGGGAGACGCGAAGGGCGTCGGCCAGTGCCCGCTCGCTGGGCAACTGCGCGCCGACGGGAATCCGGCCGTCGACGATCAGCATTCGCAGACCGTCCGCGAGGCCCTGATAGGCCGGTCCACTGGCACTGGACGTGCGCCAGTTGCCCAGTTCGCGTGCGAGGAGGTCCACATCGAGTCTGCGGGCGGCCAGTTCGTCCATCATTGCGAGCCACTTTTCCCTAACTGGCTATTGAAAGCAAGGCCAGTCGGCGGCCAATATCGATGCATGGCACAGAACTGGACCTCCCGGGCGACGCGCAAGGCAAGTAAGTGGGGCCGCGTCTTCCGTCCCAACCCACGCTTGGGCGGCTACTCCGAGAACGACGCGGATGCCCGCCGGATGCGCAGCGACCTCGACGCCATCCGCGCACGATTCCCCGACCACGCGTGAGGCGGCCGGTCCTCCGGCCTCGACTCCTCTCCCGGAGTGCTGCCCTCCTGGTGGGCCTCACCGGTTATGGCTTCTCGATGGCGGTGATGGTGCGCGCCGGCCTTGGCCTGGACCCCTGGGACGTCTTCCACCAGGGCCTCGCCGGGCGCACCGGAACGACGATCGGGATCGCATGCGCCGTCGTCGGCGTCGTCGTCCTGCTGGCGTGGATTCCCGCTGCGCAACCGGCCGGGCGTCGGCACCGTGGCCAACGTCATCGTCATCTCCGTCACGGTGGATGTCGGGCTGGCCGTATTGCCCACGCCGTCGTCGCTTCCCGTGCGGGTGGCGATGATGCTGGGCGCCGTCGTCCTGAATGCGGTGTCCACCGTGCTGTACATCGGCGCAGGCATGGGGCCGGGGCCACGCGATGGGCTGATGACCGGACTGGTGGCGCGCACCGGACTGTCGGTGCGGCTGGTCCGCACGTCGATCGAGGCGACGGTGCTGGCCGTCGGCTGGCTGCTCGGTGGGACGGTCGGCGTCGGCACGGTGGTCTACGCGTTCGGCATCGGGCCCTTGGTCCAGCTGGTCCTCCGGCTGACGCCGCGGGGCTGGCTGTCGCTGAACGACTTCGGCGTGCGAACCGCCGTGAGCGCACGCGAGCCCGCCGAAATCGCCTGACTACGATGGGCGGGTGCCAGCAGACGACGTAGTCGACCCCGACCTGCTGATCGACTTCGCGAAGGTCTCGCTGCGACGCGGCGGCAAGACCCTCGTCGGCCCCATCACCTGGGCGGTGGAACTCGACGAACGCTGGGTCGTGATCGGGCCCAACGGCGCGGGCAAGACGTCACTGCTGCGGATCGCCGCCGCCATCGAACACCCCTCCTCGGGCACCGCGTACGTGCTCGGCGAGAAGCTGGGCCGCACCGACATGGCCGAGCTGCGTGCGCGGGTGGGGCTGAGCAGCTCGGCGCTCAGCCAGCGGGTGCCCGACGGCGAAGTGGTCCGCGACCTGGTGGTCTCCGCCGGATACGCCGTGCTGGGCCGCTGGCGCGAGACGTACGAGGACGTCGACTACGCCCAGGCCATCGACATGCTGGAGAGCGTCGGCGCCGAACACCTGGCCGAGCGCACCTACGGCACGCTGTCGGAGGGCGAACGCAAGCGGGTGCTCATCGCGCGCTCGCTGATGACCGATCCCGAACTGCTGTTGCTCGACGAACCCGCGGCGGGCCTGGACCTCGGCGGCCGCGAGGAACTGGTGGCGCGGCTGGCCGACCTGGCCGCCGATCCCGATGCGCCCGCCACCGTCCTGGTCACCCACCACGTGGAGGAGATTCCGCAGGGCTTCAGCCACTGCCTGCTCCTGTCCGAGGGCAACGT
This sequence comes from uncultured Actinomycetota bacterium, assembly GCA_963849055.1. GTDB lineage: Bacteria > Actinomycetota > Actinomycetes > Mycobacteriales > Mycobacteriaceae > Mycobacterium. Next base: position 176,471 of record CAWKFI010000002.1, on the reverse strand, counting down.
CGTCGCGTCGGGCCTGCTGACCGACGTGCTCACCTCCGAGAACCTGTCCAAGGCCTTCGGCCAATCCATCGCGCTGGACGTCATCGACGGGCGGTACTTCGCGCGTCGGACCCGGACCCGCGCGGCACACAGGAGGCGAGCGTGACCGAACCGGAACCACTGACCCCGCGACCGGCGGCGACCGTGATGTTGGTGCAGGGACACCGCCGAGGGCATCAAGGTGTTCCTGATGCGACGGCATTCGGCGATGGACTTCGTGGCAGGCGTGATGGTGTTTCCCGGCGGCGGTGTCGACGACCGCGACCAGAACGCCGACGTCGCCTGGTACGGGCCCGAGCCGTCGTGGTGGGCGGAGCGCCTCGGCGTCGACGTCGACCTCGCCGAAGCCCTGGTCTGCGCGGCGGCGCGGGAGACGTTCGAGGAGTCCGGCGTGCTGTTCGCCGGCCCGGCCGACGACCCCGACGGGATCGTCGCCGACGCGTCGGTCTACCGCGACGAGCGCAAGGCGCTGGACGCCAAGACGCTGTCGTTCGGCGAGTTCCTGCGCGCCGAGAACCTGGTGCTGCGTGCCGACCTGCTGCGGCCGTGGGCGAACTGGGTGACGCCGAAGGAGGAGCGCACCCGCCGCTACGACACCTACTTCTTCGTCGGAGCGTTGCCGGAGGGCCAGCGCGCCGACGGCGACAACACCGAAACCGACCGCGCCGACTGGGCGACGCCACAGTCGGCCCTCGACGACTTCGCCGAGGGGCGGTCGTTCCTGCTGCCGCCGACCTGGACGCAGCTGGACTCGCTCAACGGCCGCACCGTCGGCGACGTGCTGGCGGTGGAACGCAAGATCGTGGCGGTCGAGCCGCATCTGGCCGTATCCAAGGGCAATTGGGAGATCGAGTTCTTCAACAGCGACCGCTACAACGAGGCGCGCAACCGCCGGGCGCCGCAGGGCTACGCGGGGGATTACAACCCTGCAGACAAGGGCGGCGGGTGAGCGAGTTCGTCGGTATCCACGTCAGGCCGGAGCAGCCCGGCATCGCCACGCTGCTGCTGTCGCGACCGCCGACCAACGCCCTGACCCGCCAGATGTACCGCGAGATCGCCGCCGCGGCCGGAGAGGTGGGCAGCCGCGACGACGTCACCGCCGTCATCGTGTTCGGTGGCCACGAGATCTTCTCCGCCGGTGACGACGTGCCCGAACTACGCACGCTCGACGCCGACGAGGTGGCCACCGCGCACGACGCCCGTTGCCGGGCCGTCGACGCAGTCGCCGCCATCCCCAAGCCGACCGTCGCCGCCGTCACCGGCTACGCGCTGGGCAGTGGGCTGACGCTGGCACTGGCCGCGGACTGGCGGGTCAGCGGCGACAACGCCAAGTTCGGTGCCACGGAGATCCTCGACGGTCTGGTGCCGGCGGGAGCCGGCGCGGCTGGCCGGCGTGGTCGGCGACAGCAAGGCCAAGGATCTGGTGTTCAGCGGACGATTCGCGGGCGCCAAGGAAGCGCTGGCGCTCGGTCTGATCGACGAAATGGTGGCGCCCGACCACGTGTACGACGGCGCGGTGGCGTGGGCGGGCCGGTTTGCCGACGCCTCGCCGGCCGCACTGGCTGCGGCGAAGGCCTCGTTCGAGGGCGCGTTAGGCTGCCCTTCATGACGAGTACCGACCCGGCTCCAAATCCCCACGCCTCGGCGGAGGAAGTCGAGGCTGCCCGCCACGACTCCAAGCTCGCGCAGGTGCTGTACCACGACTGGGAGGCCGAGACCTACGACGACAAGTGGTCGATCTCCTATGACCAGCGGTGCATCGACTACGCGCGGGGCCGGTTCGACGCCATCGTGCCCGACGAGGTGCAGCGCGAGGTGCCCTACGACCGGGCCCTGGAGCTGGGCTGCGGCACCGGCTTCTTCCTGCTGAACCTGATCCAGTCGGGGGTGGCGCGGCGCGGTTCGGTGACCGACCTGTCGCCGGGCATGGTCAAGGTGGCCACCCGCAACGGCCAGTCGCTCGGTCTCGACGTCGACGGGCGGGTCGCCGACGCCGAGGGCATCCCGTACGACGACGACACCTTCGACCTGGTCGTCGGCCACGCCGTGCTGCACCACATTCCCGACGTCGAACTTTCGCTGCGCGAGGTGGTCCGGGTGCTCAAGCCCGGCGGCCGGTTCGTCTTCGCCGGCGAGCCCACCACGTCGGGCAACGTCTATGCGCGCAACCTGTCCACGCTGACGTGGCGGGTGGCCACCAACGTGACGAAGCTGCCGGGCCTGCAGGACTGGCGTCGGCCGCAGGAGGAGCTCGACGAGTCGTCGCGCGCTGCGGCGCTGGAAGCGGTGGTGGACCTGCACACCTTCGAGCCGAGTGATCTGGAACGGATGGCCACCAACGCCGGCGCCGTCGAGGTCGCGCACCGCCAGCGAGGAGTTCACCGCGGCGATGCTGGGCTGGCCGATCCGCACGTTCGAGGCGTCGGTGCCGCCGGGCCGATTGGGTTGGGGCTGGGCGAGATTCGCCTTCCACAGCTGGATCACGCTGAGCTGGGTGGACGCCAACGTTTGGCGTCACGTAGTGCCGAAGGGCTGGTTCTACAACGTCATGGTCACCGGGGTCAAGCCTTCCTGAACGGCGGCCTGGCGTTCACTCTCGACGACGTCGCGTATCTGGACGGCGACGAAGGGACGCGCGCGCTGGCCGAGGTGGCCGGCTACCGGCTGGACGAGGCCACGCGGATCGCCGACATCGCTTCGGCCCGAGCGCGTTTCGGTGAGCGGACCGCGATCCTCGTCGAGACCGTGCTGCTGCGGCGACGGGCGGCGGCCAAGTTCACCGACCCGTCGGCATGGCTGTTCACCGACGAGGCGCTGCAGCAGTGCACGGCGGAACCCGTTGCCGCACACCGGGCCCGACGCCTGACTGGGCGCAGGGTGCACGACGTCACCTGCTCGGTGGGCGCCGAACTGGCCGCGCTGCGGGGCAAGCGTCGCAGGTCGTGGGCAGCGACGTCGACCCGGTGCGGTTGGCGATGGCCCGGCACAACCTCGCCGGCGTCGACCTGTGCCGCGCCGATGCGCTGCGGCCGGTGACGCGCGACACCGTGGTGGTGGCGGATCCGGCTCGGCGCAGCGGCGGGCGGCGCCGGTTCGATCCACGGGACTACACGCCGGCGTTGGATGCGCTGCTCGACGTGTACGCCGGCCGCGACCTCGTCGTAAAGTGCGCTCCTGGAATCGATTTCGACCAACTGCATCGCCTCGGGTTCGTCGGCGAGATCGAGGTGACGTCGCTGGCGGGCGGCGTCCGCGAAGCCTGCCTGTGGTCGGCCGGACTGGCCGAAGCCGGGGTCACGCGCCGCGCGACCGTACTGGATCGCGCCGAGCAGATCACCGACGCCGAGCCGGGCGAGTGCGTGACCGCGCCGGCTGGCCGCTGGATCGTCGACCCGGACGGGGCGGTGGTGCGGGCCGGATTGGTACGCCACTACGGCGCGCGCCACGGTCTGTGGCAGCTCGACCCCGACATCGCCTACCTGTCCGGCGACGACCTCCCCGACGGCGTGCGGGGATTCGAGGTGCTCGAGGAACTGGACTACGGCGAACGCCGACTGCGGCAGGCGCTTTCGAACCATGACGTGGGCGCCGCCGAGATCCTGGTCCGCGGCGTCGACGTGGACCCCGACGCGTTGCGGTCGCGGCTGAAGTTGCGCGGAACGCGCCGGCTCTCGGTGGTGATCACCAGAATCGGGACGGGCCGCGCCAGCCGTGCGGTCGCCTACGTGTGCCGACCCTCGCGCTGATGTCGCAGGTATTGTTGCGTGGGCGGTGCCGGTGCCGCAATTCGGCGGAGGGTCTTCTTCAGATGCGCATTCCCACACTGGCCTTCGCCGTTGCCGCGACGGCCGCGCTCGGGCTCTCGAGCGTCCCCGTCGCCTCGGCCGCGCCGCCGCAGTGCGCCGACCTGTCCGGCGTCGTGGGGGCCAACCAGACGTGCCAGATCCAGGCCACCGATCCGGCCTACACGCTGAACATCAGCTACCCGATCGACTATCCGGATTCCAAGCCGGTGTTCGACTACGTCAAGCAGACCCGCGACGGCTTCCTCAACGTCGCGAACATGCCTGGCCCGCACGCCATGCCGTACGAACTCGACACCACCAGCACGGAGTTCACCTCGGTGGTGCCGCCGCGCGGCACCCAGTCGCTGGTGTTCAAGACGTTCCAGGACGTTGGTGGCGCGCATCCGCAGACGTTCTTCAAGTCGTTCAACTGGGACCAGGGCATGCGCAAGCCGATCCAGATCGACACGGGCGGCTCCGACAAGATCCAGCCGCTGTTCCAGCCGGGCACCAACCCGTGGCCGCTGATCCTCCCGGTCGTGCAGAGCGAACTGGAGAAGCAGTCCGGTCAGCCGGTCTTGATCGCACCACAGGTCGGCCTCGACCCGGCGACGTACAAGAACTTCGCCATCACCAACGACGCGATCATCTTCTTCTTCAGCCAGGGCGAGCTGCTGCCCGAGGCGGCAGGCGCGGTTCAGGTTTCGGTTCCGCGCGGTCCGATCGACGCGATGATCGCCTGACGACTTACTTGGGCGCGAACCCGTAGACCTGCCCGTCGCTGGTGGCGGCGACCACCCGCCGGTCGTGGCCGATCGACACGCCGACCGGGAACCCGGTGGCATCGCGCAGGGGATAGGCGTTGATGGTGTGACCGTCGGCGGGATCGAACACCGTCAGCGCCATGCCGTTCTCGCCGTCGCGCGCGACGGTGTACGCGACGTCGGCCCCGGCGCGGCTCGACGTGGACAGCGGCATGACGTCGTCGCGGCTCCACACCACCTCACCGCGGTCACCGTCGTCCTTGACCGCCACCAGTTTGGCGTCCGGCCCGCCGCCGGCCACGATGAGGCCGTCGGGGGACACCGAGGGCGGCGTCTGCGGTTGATAGTTCAGCGGAACGGACCACTTGGCCTTGCCGTCGGCGGTGTCGAGCGCCCACAGTCGTCCGTCGCGGCCGTTGAGGTAGACGGTCTTGCCGTCGGCCGACAGGACGGGACTGGCCAGCGGTCCGCCGCCGACGTCGGTGCTGGTCCACTCCCGGACCAGCGGCGGGGTCTGGCCCGGCCGGTAGCGCAGCCCCACCACGATGGGCGCTTCGGCGTTCGGCTCCCACAATCCGAGGACCAGGATGTTCGACGCGGGCGAGAACGCCGGCGCGGCCGATACGGGACAGCGCGGCCTGCCGAGCTGGCAGTCGGCGAGGCCGCGCTGCGAGTCGGTCGGGTCGACGCCTGAGACGAGATCCATGGACGTGCCGATCACCGTGCCGCGGTGCGCGTCGAACACCTGAACCTGGCCGAGGTGCGTGAGAACGAGCAGCTGGTCGGGCGCCAGGATGCGCGGCGTCATCGGCAGGCCGATCACCGGCACGCGCCACCGGATCCACTGCGTGGGCGGAAAGGACAACATGGCGCCGGGCTGTCCGACGTAGAGGTTGTCGAAGCCGTCGAACAGCGGCCCGGACAGGCCGCCGCCCTGCCACAGCCTGCCGCACCAGCGCTGGCGGCCCTTGTTGCCGGACTCCCAGACCATCAGCGAGCATCCGGCGGCTGTTTGGGCGTTGGCGGCCAGGTAGCCGCTCGACCCGAGAGCCACCTGGGCGCCGAGGCCGCCCTTGACCGATCGCCGCCAGTCCAGCACCAGACCGTCCGCGCCCGCGGTCGGCGTGTAGCTGCTGTTGGCCGCGTCGCCGTACTGGGCAGGCCAGCCGTCGGCGGGGTGGGCCTGGACCCACGGGTCGGTGTTCCCGCAGGCGGTCACGATCAGCGCCGCCGACGCCATGGCAAGCAACCGGCGCACGGTCATTCCTCGAGCAGGCATCGAGTCATGAGACTATCGGGACCCGAGCTCCGGTGCGGCCATGACGACCCGAGGACATCGCGAGTGAGGATCGTAGAGGCTCGCGTAGGCTCGTGCGGCCATGACGACGATGTGGGGCTCGCCGATACACGTTCGGTGGCGGGGCTCCCGGTTGCACGATCCGCGCCAGGCCAAGTTCCTCACGGTCGCGTCGCTGCGCTGGGTGATCGCGAACAAGGCCTATACGCCCTGGTACCTGGTCCGGTACTGGCGCCTGTTGAAGTTCAAGCTGGCCAATCCCCACGTCATCACGCGGGGCATGGTCTTCCTCGGCAAGGGCGTCGAGATCCAGGCGACGCCGGAGATGTCCACCATGGAGATCGGCCGCTGGGTCCACATCGGCGACAAGAACACCATCCGCTGCCACGAGGGCTCGCTGCGCATCGGCGACAAGGTGGTGCTCGGCCGTGACAACGTCATCAACACCTACCTCGACATCGAGCTGGGCGACTCGGTGCTGATGGCCGACTGGTGCTACGTGTGCGACTTCGACCACAAGATGGACAGCATCGAGCTGCCGATCAAGGACCAGGGCATCGTCAAGGCTCCGGTGCGGATCGGCCCCGACACCTGGATCGCCGCGAAGGTCACCGTGCTGCGAGGCACGTCGGTGGGACGGGGTTGCGTGCTCGGTGCGCACGCCGTCGTCAAGGGCGAGGTGCCCGACTTCTCGATTGCGGTCGGCGCCCCGGCCAAGGTGGTCAAGAACCGCAAGCTGGCGTGGGAGACGTCGGCGGCCGAGCGTGCGGAACTTGCTGCCGCGCTCGCGGACATCGAACGCAAGAAGGCCGCACGCTAGCGGCGGTCAGTCCGCCCAGTCGATCCCGAAGCAGTCGGACAGCCCCGCACGGCCGGTGTCGGTGACTTTCACCGCACGCCCCCGGGGCACCCGCTTGACCCAGCCCGCCGACACGAAGCGGTCCAGCACCCCGCGGCCCAGGCCCCCGGACAGATGGTGCCGCTGTTCGGTCCAGTCGATGCAGTAGCGCACCGCTGGCCTTCGGCCGCTTGGCAATTCGATGCCGACGTCGTCGAGGAAGCTGCGCCCGGCGGCGGTGAGTTGGTAGTCGACGTCGCGGCCGGGGCTGCTCAGCGCGTCGTGGGTGTGCCGCCGGGGGTCGTAGGTGCCGTCGCCGCCGACGAGCAGTCCGCGGTCGAGCAGGCTGCCCATGATCGCGACTCCCAGCCTGCCGGCCAGATGGTCGTAACACGTACGGGCCGAACGCAATCGGGCCGCCCTGGTTCCCTCCCGCAGCGATCGGACCGGCCGAGGCGGCGCCAGCCTGCTGAGCCGTTCGAGCAGCTCGGCGATCTCGGGACCGGCGAGCCGGTAGTAGCGGTGGCGCCCGTGGGTCTGCACGGTGACCAGCCCGGCGGCGGTCAGCTTGCCGAGGTGGCTGCTGGCCGTCGACCGGCTGATTCCGGCCTCGTCGGCCAACACGCTGGCGGGCAGCGCCCGGCCGTCGTCCAGCGCGAGCAACACCTTGCACCGGGCGGGGTCGGCCAGCAGCGCGGCCACCGCGGCGATGTCGGCGTCACCCGTGACCGGCAGGTCGGCTACGTCACGCATGGCACACCTCCTCGTCGGTCGATCTCGTCGGTGTCTGCGACCGCGCCCATCGGAAGGCGACCGCAGCACCGACCACCTGGACCAGGCCGCCGGCCACCGTCGCGATGCGCACGCCGCCAGCGCCGCCGACGCTTGCCATGGCACTACCCAACACCGCGACACCGACAGTGATACCCACCAGACGGGCCAGGTTCACCACGCCGGACGCGAGCCCCGCCCGCTGCACCGGAACCGCCGACATCGCCAGGCCGACGGCCGGGCCGGTGGTGAGCGCAAGGCCCGCGCCCGCCAGGACGAAGGACAGCGCCAGCAGCCACGTGTCGGCCTGTGGACCGGCCGCCGCATACAGCGCCATGCCTGCGGCCATCAGGCCCAACCCGGCGGTCATCGGCAGCCGTGGACCGGTGCGGCGGGCCATCGCGTTGACGACGGGGATGAGGACCAGGTAGGTCAACGGCATCGGCAGGAACCAGAGTGCGGTCTCCAGCGCGCTGGCACCCCGTTGTTGTTGGAAGGCAAAGCTGTTCACCAGCAGCAGCCCGTAGATGCCGAACGTCATCGTGAACGTCGCGATCAGTGCGGCGACGAGCCGGCGGCTGCGGAACAGGTCCAGCGGCAACATCGGGTGCGCCGCGCGTCGCTGGCTCCAGATGAACGCGGCGACGCCCGCGACCGCGGCGGCGCCCAACGCCACGGCCCAGGTTGGCGCCATGGTCCGCGACTCGACCAGGACGATCGTCAGCGCGCCGAGTCCACACATCGCCAGGAGCTGGCCAGGCACGTCGATGCCCGCGGCGTCGGGGTCGCGGGACTCCGGCAGGTAGCGGTAGGTCATCAGCAGCGCGAGGACGCCGACGGGCGCGTTGAGCCAGAAGATGTACCGCCAGCCGAGGGTGTCGGTCAGCACGCCGCCCAGGATCGGGCCGATCGCGGTGCTCATCGCCGCCGCCATCGCCCACGCCGCCGTCGCCCGGCCGCGTTCGACCGGGTTGGGGAACGCGGCGGCCGTGATGGCCAGGCCCTGCGGCAGCATCAGCGCCGCGCCGACACCCTGGATCGCCCGGGCCGTCAGCAGCATCGGCAACGACGGCGCGGCCGCACACGCCAGCGAAGCGACCACGAACGTGGCCAGCCCGCCGCGCAACACGGTGCGCCGGCCGAACCGGTCGCCGAGCGAGCCCGCGGTGAGCAGCATCGCCGCAAAGGTGACGTTGTAGGCGTCGATGGTCCATTGGGCGCCGGAGATGCCACCGCCGAGGTCGTCGCGGACGGCAGGCAGCGCGAGGTTGATCGCGTTGGCGTCGATCAGGCCGACGAACAGGCCGAGGTAGGCCGCGATCAGGGTCATCGTCGTGTCGAGGGTGAGCCGTTTCGTGTCCATACCCGCACGCTAGGTGCGGATTGATTCGACGCCCGTCGAACCGTTTACCGGTCGGGCAGTGCGTGTTCGACGATCATGGCGCGCCGGTGCGGCTCGCGTTCGCGGCGTTTGGCGGCCAGGTAGACCTGTGCGGTTTCGGCTGCGACGGTGTGCCAGTCGAAGGCGGAGGTGAGCCGCTCGCGGGCGGCGATCGCGCGGCGTTGAGCGGCCGCCGGATCGTCGAGCACGGCGCGGACCGACGCGGCAAGGGCGGCCACGTCCCTCGGCGGGAACGAGACACCGGTTTCGCCGTCGATGACGGCCTCACCCAGACCGCCGACGTTGGACGTGACGAGTGGGGCGCCGGTGGCCGCGGCCTCGAGGGCGACGATGCCGAACGGCTCGTAGTGGCTGGGCAGCACCGCCGCGTCGGTGTGGTGCAGCAGCGCGACCAGTTCTTCGTGGCCCATCCGGCCGGCGAACTCGACGGCCTTGAGCACCTTGTGCTTTCGCGCCTGTTCGACCAGCCAGTCCTGCTGGGTGCCGTCGCCTGCGATGGTCAACGTGGTGCCGGGGTGGCTGCGCCGGATCCGGGGCAGCGCGGCGATGGCGTCGTGCACGCCCTTCTCGTACTCCAGCCGGCCCAGGTACAGCAGCCGCGCCGGGCCGCGGCGTGGCCGGCGCTTCGCGAAGGGCCACGAAGCCGCATCGATGCCGTTGCGGATCACGCGCGTCTCGGCGAGGCCGGGCCCGAAGAGCTCGGCGATCTCGTCGAGCATCGACGCCGAACACGTGATGAGCGAATCGGATTCGCGGACCAGCCAGCCCTCGACGGCGTGGACCTGCCTGCTGATGCGGCCCGACACCCAACCGGAGTGCCTGCCGGCTTCGGTGGCGTGGATGGTGGAAACCAGTGGCACGTCGAAGTGTTCGGCCAAGGCGATGGCCGGATGGGCGACCAGCCAGTCGTGTGCGTGCACGACGTCGGGGCGCCAGGCCCTGTTGCCCCGTCGACTCTTCAGGCCAAGGCCGGCACGGACCATCGAATGCCCCATGGCCAGGGTCCACGCCATCATGTCGGTGCCGAAGTCGAACTCGTGTGGATCCTGGGCGGCGGCGATCACGCGCACGCCCTCGGCGTCCTCGTCGGTGGACGGGTGGGTGCTCGGATCGGTGCCCGCCGGACGGCGGCTGAGGACCACCACCTCGTGGCCGTCGGCGGCGAGTGCGGTCGCGAGGTGGTGCACGTGCCTGCCCAGCCCGCCGACCACGACCGGCGGGTACTCCCACGACACCATCAGGACCTTCAACAGGCCGCCCGCCTTGCGTCGAGCGCATCGTCTGTCCGGCGCGAGCGCGCGCAAAGTGCTGTCATTTCACGGCGTGTCGCCCTACAGACACGCGCGGTCGCGGGGAAAGGGGTCATCGCGGCAGCCGCCGGGCGTCCAGTGCACCGAACAGCCCGTCGGCGCGGTTCCAGCCCGCGGCAAGACGTTCGGCGTGATCGCGTCGGCCCGCGGCCAGCGTGCCTGCGATCTCCCGGGTGGCGTGGGCGTGCAGGTGCGCCCGGTAGCGCGCGTAGTCGGCGGCGGTGTCCTTGCTCACCATGAACGGCCAGTCGCTCGACACGGTCAGCAGGGCCTCGCGCAGGATCTGGTCGGCCACCGTGTCGCGCGGCGTCGGCGCGCCGACCGAAGCGTGCTGCGTCAGTGCCTTGTCGACCGTCGTCAGCGCGGTGTCGACCACCTCGGCGTTGAGGGCCACCAGATCGGCGACCGGCTCACCCGACCACACCTGCCAGTCCTTGCCCGAACCCCAAGAGCTGGGCGGCAATTCGACCGACGAGCCGACGAAGCCGCTGGCGACGGCGTCGGACAACGTGCCCACCCGCACACCTGCCGCGGGAAGCGCGCGCAGCACCCGCTCCAACCACACCGGGCCCTCGTACCACCAGTGCCCGAAGAGTTCGGTGTCGAACGCCGCGATCACGTGCGCGGGCCTGCCGATGCGCGCCGACTCGGAGACCAGCCGCCTGCGCACCATCTCGACGAAGTCGGCGACGTGCCCGTCGATGGTGTGGTCGGCGCGCTCCGGGTCGTACGGCGCCTTGTCCTGCGACGGCACTCCGCGGCCGGTGACCCGGGCCGGCTTGAGGCCGGTGAGGTGGTCGTAGGTGTGGAAGTCGCGGTAGGCGGCGTGCCCCGGATAGCCCGACTTGGGCGACCAGACCCGGTAGCTCACCTGCAGGTCGCGTCCGAAGGCGATCACGTCGGAGTCCGCGACCGGTCGGCCCAGCGCGGTGTCGCCGTGCAGCGAGGGTCCGTCGACCATGAAGTGCGTCACGCCGGCCGCCGCGTAGTCGGTCTCCATGCCGGGCGCGTACGCGCACTCGGGTGCCCAGATGCCGGTGGGGGTATGGGCGAAGCGCTGGTGCGCGTCGGCGAGGCCCTTCGCGCAGCGCGAACTCCCGCAACCGTGGGTTGAGCAGGGGCTGGAAGGGATGTGCCAGTGGGCCGCCGAGCAATTCGATGGTCTCGGCGTCGATCAGTTGGCGCAGCAGTGGGCTGCCGCCGTGCCGCCACGCGTCGGCGAAGTCGTCGAGCGCCCGAGCCGGCCTCCTCGTGTTCGCGAATGCCGAACGCGCGCAACGCCTCCGGCGCGTTGTAGGCCGAGCCGTCGCCGGTAACGTGCGTGGTGGCGGCCTCCCGAGCTCGCAGCTGCCAGTTCGCCAGCCAGTGATGCATGCCGGTCAGGCAGTAGGGGTCGTCGAGTTGCGCGGTGACCACCGGCGTCATGCCGAGGGTGACGAGGTGGCTGCGGTCCTCGGCGGCCAGCGTGCGCAGCACCCGCATCAGCGGCAGGTAGGCCGCCGCCCAGGACTGGTAGAGCCATTCCTCGCCAACCGGCCAGCGGCCGTGGTGGGCCAGCCAGGGCAGGTGGGTGTGCAGGACGAGGGTGAAGAGTCCTGGGCCGCGCCCCGGTGTCAGTCACATCGCACCGCGATCGCGACCAGGTCGAGGCTCTCGTCGATGTCACGGGCGTCCGGCTCGAGGAGGTCGAAGTCGTCGATGCCGATCGATGCGACGTCGGCCAGCAGGTCGTCGGGCCACGGCGCATCGGCCAGCGCACGGTCGATCTGCGCGTCGATGATCGACCCGCCGTGGCGGGCGTCCAGCTCGGCCAGCCGGGGGCCATGAAAGACCCCGAGCATGGCCTGCACCGCGAAGCCGTTCTCGGTGAGCAGATCGGTGAGTTCGGCGGCGTTGAGTTCGCGGGTGTGGAACGGGTTGATCGGGGTGTCGCGGCCGGGCGAGAACGTGATGCGGTTGGGCGTGGACATCAGCAACGTTCCCGACGGACGCAGCACCCGGCGGCACTCCGCGACGAACTGCCCCTGATCCCACAGGTGTTCGATGACCTGGAAGTTGACCACCACGTCGAACTCGCCATCCGACAATGGCAGGTCGGCGAGGTTGCCCTGCCGCATGTCGACCCTCGGGTAGCGCGCCCGGACGTGGGCGACGGCCGATTCGTCGTAGTCGAGCCCGACCACGCGTCGTGCGACGCCGGCGATCAGGTCGGCGCCGTAGCCCTCGCCGGAACCGGCTTCGAGCACGTCGCGGCCCGCGCACCGGTCGGCCAGACGCTGGTAGACGACCTCGTGGCGGCGGAACCAGTAGTTCTCTTCGGCCAGGCCTGGGACCGTGCGTTCCCCGGTCAGGGGCATGACGGCGTCGGCTGACGGCTCGGGTGGGGACGATGCGCTCATTGGAAGGCAGGCTAACCCGTGATGGATCGATCGCGAATGGTTCGTCCAACTAAGGGGAGGCCGAAAGGCAAACTTCGACAAGCTATGGTGATCCTGCGCAGCGTCTAAAGTTACTGACGGGTAACATGAAGGTTGTTGCATCAATCGTGGTAATGCAGGCCGACTGCGGCCTCATCGAGGAGGACGAAGCAGACTCATGACGAACATCGTGGTCCTGATCAAACAGGTCCCTGACACCTGGTCGGAGCGCAAGCTGACCGACGGCGACTACACCCTCGACCGCGAGGCCGCAGACGCCGTTCTCGACGAGATCAACGAGCGCGCCGTCGAGGAAGCGCTGCTGATCAAGGAGAAGGAAGGCGGCGAGGGCACCGTCACCCTCCTGACCGCAGGCCCCGCGCGCGCCACCGAGGCGATCCGCAAGGCCCTGTCGATGGGTGCCGACAAGGCGGTGCACCTGCTCGACGACGGCATGCACGGCTCGGACATCGTGCAGACCGGCTGGGCGCTGGCCCGTGCGCTTGGGCACCATCGAGGGCACCGAGCTGGTCATCGCGGGCAACGAGGCCACCGACGGCGTCGGCGGCGCGGTCCCTGCGATCATCGCCGAGTACCTCGGCCTTCCCCAGCTGACGCACCTGCGCAAGGTGACCGTCGAGGGCGGCAAGGTCACCGGTGAGCGCGAGACCGACGACGGCGTGTTCACCCTCGAGGCGAACCTGCCCGCCGTGGTCTCGGTGAACGAGAAGATCAACGAACCCCGCTTCCCGTCCTTCAAGGGCATCATGGCCGCCAAGAAGAAGGAAGTGACGACCCTGACGCTCGCCGAGATCGGCGTCGAGTCCGACGAGGTCGGCGTCGAGAACGCCGGCTCCAAGGTGCTGGCGTCCACGCCGAAGCCGCCCAAGACCGCGGGCGAGAAGATCACCGACGAGGGCGAGGGCGGCGCGAAGATCGCCGAGTACCTCGTCGCGCAAAAGATCATCTAGTCCCCGATACCCAAACACTTTCTCAAGAGATCAAGAGGCTGAGTAACTCATGGCTGAAGTACTGGTGCTCGCTGAGCACGCAGATGGGGCGCTGAAGAAGGTCAGCGCCGAACTGATCACCGCCGCCCGAGTGTTGGGCGAGCCGTCCGCCGTCGTGGTCGGTGCCCCGGGCACTGCCGCGCCGCTGGTCGACGGGCTGAAGGAGGCCGGCGCCGCGAAGGTCTACGTCGCCGAGTCGGACGACGCCCAGAACTACCTGATCACCCCGGTCGTCGACGTGCTCGCGTCGCTGGTCGAGACCGCCACCCCGGCGGCCGTCGTGCTGGCCGCCAACGCGGACGGCAAGGAGATCGCGGGCCGGCTCGCCGCCCGCCTCGGCTCCGGCGTGCTGGTCGACGTCGTCGAGGTCAAGGAAGGCGCCGTCGGCGTGCACTCGATCTTCGGTGGCGCGTTCACCGTCGAGGCGCAGGCCGCCGGTGACACCCCGGTGATCACGGTCCGTCCCGGTGCCATCGAGGCAGAGCCTGCCGCAGGCGCAGGCGAGGTCGTCAACGTCGAGGTGCCCGCCGTTGCCGAGAATGCGACCAAGATCACGGCCCGCGAGCCCGCCGTCGCCGGCGACCGTCCCGAACTCACCGAGGCGACGGTCGTGGTGTCTGGTGGCCGCGGTGTCGGCAGCGCCGAGAACTTCAAGGTCGTCGAGGATCTGGCGGACTCGCTGAACGCGGCCGTCGGCGCCTCGCGTGCCGCCGTCGACTCGGGCTACTACCCGGGTCAGTTCCAGGTCGGCCAGACCGGCAAGACCGTTTCGCCGCAGCTGTACATCGCGTTGGGCATCTCCGGCGCCATCCAGCACCGGGCCGGTATGCAGACCTCGAAGACGATCATCGCGGTGAACAAGGACGAGGAGGCGCCGATCTTCGAGATCGCCGACCTCGGCGTCGTCGGCGACCTGTTCAAGGTCACGCCGCAGCTCACCGAGAAGGTCCAGGCCCGCAAGGGTTAGTTTTCTCTGCGCGAGCGCTAAGGCCCCCGATTTCCGCCGTGAAATCGGGGGCTTTCGCGTTCGTGCCAAGGGGGCCACGCAGACTACGGACTTTCAAGGGCTCGGCCAGGGGGCCGGCAGCGTCAAGCTAGACGCATGAAGATCACAGTTATCGGAGCCACCGGGCTCATCGGCTCGACAGTGGTAGACCAGCTCACGCGCGACGGCCACGAGGTGGTGGCGGCATCGTTGTCGACGGGGGCCAACGTGCTCACCGGTGAGGGAATCACCGAAGCGGTCGCGGGCGCGCAGGTGCTCGTCGACGTCGTCAACTCACCGTCGTTCGAGGACGGCCCGGTGATGGACTTCTTCACCGCGTCGTCGAAGAATCTCGTCGCCGCGGCGCAGGCTGCCGGTGTCGGCCACTACGTCGCCCTGTCCATCGTGAACGCCGACGGGCTGCCCGAGAGCGGCTACATGCGCGCGAAGGTGGCGCAGGAGCGCACGATCGTCGAATCCGGGCTGCCGTACACCATCGTGCGGGCGACGCAGTTCCACCAATTCGCCGAGGCCATCACCGGATCCCTCGTGGTCGACGGTGAAGTCCGCGTGCCGGACGGTCGCATCCAGCTCATCGCAGGCGCGGACGTCGCCGCGCAGGTGGCTCGCACGGCCGAGGCCGAGCCCGCCAACGGCATCGTCGAGATCGGCGGCCCGGAGAAGCTGTCGTTCGCCGAAATGGCGAAGGCCGTCCTCGACCATCAGGGTGACGACAAGCCCGTCGTCGTCGACCCGCAGGCCACCTACTTCGGTACGCACGTCGACGAATCCAGCCTCGTCACCGGCGACGGCGCGGTGCTCGGCACGGTCCGCTTCACCGACTGGCTCGCCGGCCGGTAGCGCGGTCGCGTCCACCAGCCCTGAGGAGGAATCATGTTCGACACCGCTGACCTGATGAAGGCCATCACCACGATTCAGACCGTCACACCGCCGTTCATCCCGGCGGATGCCGAGGTGATGACCTCGATCATCGAATGGCCGCCAGGTAGCGCGGGCGCGCCGCCGCACCGCCACCCCGGTGGGCCGTCGTTCGGCTACGTGCTGGAAGGCGAGATGCTCTTCGAGCTGGAAGGTGAAGCGCCGCGGGTGATCAAGGCCGGCGAGGCGTTCTGGGAGCCGGGCGGTGACATCATCCACTACTCGGATGCCAACAACCGCAACGACGTAACGCTGCGCTTCCTCGTCACGATGGTCTGTGCGCCCGGTGTCCCGATGCTCGTCGTGGTCGACGAGGCCGAACTCGAGCAGCGCCGGGATCGGCGCGTACCACGACCATGACCGCCTTGGACGACGTCGTGTGGGAACGCCGGTCGACCCGGATGTTCCTGCGCGACAAGCCAGTTCCGCGCGAACTGCTCGACGAGGCACTCGCGCTGGCCATGCGCGCACCGTCGAATACGAACCTGCAGCCGTGGCGGCTGTTCCTCGCGACCGGACCGCGGCGGGACCGGCTCGTCGACGCGCTGC
This sequence comes from uncultured Actinomycetota bacterium, assembly GCA_963849055.1. Lineage (GTDB taxonomy): Bacteria > Actinomycetota > Actinomycetes > Mycobacteriales > Mycobacteriaceae > Mycobacterium. Next base: position 160,365 of record CAWKFI010000002.1, on the reverse strand, counting down.
TGGAGCGGGCTGCCCTCGGCTTCCCGGAGACGGTGGGTCTGCCGGAGGAATTCGCCCCGATGCGCCAAGAAATGGGCGCCCTGGTGTATGGCGCCATGGGAATTGCGCGTGACGACAAGGAGAGCCGGCGGATCGCCCGGCTGCGCAACTGGGAGTTCTTCCGCGCACCCGTGGCGGGGGTGGTGTGCATGCCCCGCGCGCTGGGTCCCGTCGACAGCGTGGGCGTCGGCATGTTCCTGCAGACCCTGCTGCTGGCGCTCACCGAACGTGGGATCGGTTCGTGCGTGCAGGCGTCGATCGCCCACTTCCCGGAAGTGCTGCGGGAACAGCTCGACATACCGGACGAACTGACGATCCTGTGCGGCCTGTCGATCGGCTACCCGGACCCCGCCTTCCCCGCGAACGACCTCTCCGTGCCGCGCAACCCCGTCGAGAAGAACGTGGTGTTCCTCGACCACTGAACGACGGGGATCGCGCGCGTCCCCTTCGCGTTGGACATCCTCGCGTTGGACGTAGGGTTGCGGCGTGGACCTGCTTCTCGGCATCGACATGGGCACCGGGAGCACGAAGGGCGTTCTCGTGGACACCGCGGGGACGGTCGTCGCAAGTCGGCGACACGGGCCCACGCGATGGACCTGCCGCGGCCAGGCTGGGCCGAGGTCGACGCCGAGGCGCTGTGGTGGCGCGAGGTGTGCGAGCTCGGCAACCAGTTGATGCGGCGAGATGCCGTCGGGTTCGCATCTCGCCGCCATGTGCGTCAGCGGCGTCGGGCCCTGCCTGGTGCTCTGCGACGATGACCTGACACCGCTACGTCCGGCGATCCTGTACGGCGTCGACACCCGCGCGAGCGCCGAGATCGACTCGTTGACTGCTGAATTCGGCGCCGACGCGATTTTGGAGCGGGCAGGTACGCTGCTGTCGAGCCAGGCCGTCGGGCCGAAGCTGGAATGGGTGCGGCGCCACGAACCCAGGGTGTTCGAGCGGGCGACCGGCTGGTACGGGTCGAACTCGTACATCACCGCCAAGCTGACCGGCGAGTACGTGCTCGATCACCACACCGCCAGTCAGTGCGATCCGCTGTACGTGACGCGCGAGTTCGACTGGAACCACGAATGGGCGAAGCGGATCTGCGGGCACCTGCCGCTGCCGCGGCTGGTCTGGCCAAGCGACGTCGTCGGCATGGTTCATGCCGAAGCGGCGGCCGCGACCGGCATTCCGAAGGGCACGCCGGTGGTGGCGGGCACGGTCGATGCGTACGCGGAGGCGTTCTCGGCGGGCGTCCGCAATCCCGGTGATCAGATGCTGATGTACGGCTCGACGATGTTCCTGGTTCAGATCATCGACTCCTACCACAGTGACCCCGCGCTGTGGACGACGGCGGGCGTCGCGCACGGCTCGTTGGCGTTGGCCGCGGGCACGTCGACCGCTGGCAGCATGATCGGTTGGCTGCAGAAGGTCACCGGCGGCGCGGCGTTCGACGTGTTGATGGCCGAGGCGACGGCGGTCCCTGCGGGGAGCGAAGGTCTGATGGTCCTGCCCTATCTGTCGGGGGAGCGCACACCCGTGTTCGATCCGCACGCCAGGGGGTTGTTCGCCGGGCTCACCCTGCGGCACGGCCGTGGGCATCTGTTCCGCGCCGCCTACGAGGGCATCGGCTTCGGCATCAGGCAGATCCTGGAGATGTTCGACGATGCGCACACCGGCCTGCGTACCGTCGCGGTCGGTGGCGGACTGCAGAGCCCGGTCTGGGCGCAAGCGGTCAGTGACATCACCGGGCGCACGCAACTGGTACCCGAGCAGGCCATCGGCGCCAGCTACGGCGGTGCTCTGATGGCGGCGATCGGTGTCAGAATTGGTTGCACCGGAGACGGATTGGGCCAAGATCGACAGGGAGATCACACCCGACCCGGCGAATCGCGCACTGTACGACGAGCTGTATGGCGTCTGGCGGCAGCTGTATCCGGCGACCAGGAAAGCGGTCCACGCGCTCGGCGCAATCGGTGGGCGGGACGCTCAGCCCATCGTGTAGCCGCCATCAACGGCGATGTCGACACCGGAGATCATGCTCGCCGCATCCGAAGCCAGCCACAGCACGGCTTCGGACACCTCGCGCGGTACGGCGAAGCGGCCCAACGGAATCCGCGCGAGCATCGGAGCGGCCTTGGCTTCCTCGCCCCACACCCGCTGGCCCATCTCGGTCAGCACCACGGTGGGACAGACAGAGTTGGCCCGGATCCCGTGCGGGCCCAGTTCTCTGGCAAGCACCTTCGTCGCCATCACCAGCCCCGCCTTGGAGGCGCAGTAGGCGTAGTGGTCGGGCAGCGGCGCCAGCGCGGCTGCCGAGGCCACGGTGACGATCGACCCGCCGGTGCCCTGCGCCACCATCGCCCTGCCCACCGCGGCGGCCAGCAGCGCCGGGGCCCGCAGGTTGACCGCGATGGTGGCGTCGAACAGCTCAGGATCGGTTTCGGTGACCGGCTGGGGATGCGAGATGCCTGCGTTGTTGACCAGGATGTCCAGCCCGCCGAACGCCGCATTGGCGAGTTCCGCCAGTCGCGCTGGTCCGTCGTCGTGCGCCAGATCGACTGCTGCGGTGCCGATTTCGACGCCGAACTCGTCGCGCAGTGCGCGGCGTGCGGATTCCAGCTCGGCCTCGTCGCGTCCGCTGAGCACCATTGCGGCGCCGGCAGCGGCGAAGGCGCGCGCGATGTCGGCGCCGATTCCCTTGGTGGCACCGGTGATCAGGGCACGCTTGCCATCGAGGCGAATGGTGCCTGCGCGCTGCGGTTCGGCCATGGTGGTCACGTCGTCAGACCTGTTCGTCGATGGCCGGGCTGGCCAGGATGGCGGTGGCCGTCACCGGGTCGGTGACGAGGTGGTTGAAGTACCCGCCGCGGGCGCCGCCGACGATCGAATCGACCTTCTCCTTGCCGACGGCAACCGCGATGGTCACCGGAATGTGCCGCAGCGCATCGAGTTCGACGGCGATCAGGCGCTCCCCGCCGTCGAATTCGATGGGCTGCCCGTCGCGGTCGTAGAACCGCGAGCACACGTCGCCGACCGCCGCGCGCAGCGAGGTGGATCCGGTCGGGACGAACTGCGGGATGTCGGATCGGATCAGGGGCGGGGCGCCGACGCCCATCAGCGCGCACCGCGCGTGCGGCCAGAGATGTAGGACCCGTTGGATGCTCGGGTCGTTGAGGAGCGACTGGTACAGCTCTTCGCCGGGCAGCGCGGGCGCGAAGAGATAGCTCGCCCGCCCACCGACGCGATTGGCGACGAGGCGGGTGATCTCGTTGGTCTGATACCACTCTTCGGGCTGATCGTTGCCGCCGACGGTCGGTGCGATCACCACCCCGGGGAGTGCGGCCAGGTCGAACTGTGCGACTTCGTACACGGTGCGTCCCGACGACACCAGCAGCACGTCGCCGGGCAACAGGCCCGCTTCGCTCAGCGCGCGGCCGACCGCAGGCGCCAGCACGCGGCCCATCACGTCGACGACGCTGCGGCCGGCGCTGGGAGTCGGAAGCGGGGGACTGAGGTACACCGACGTCAGACCGAGTGCGCGGGCGAGCCGGTCGGCGAGGTCGCCGGGTCGCGCCTCGGCGGGCGGCACCACCTCGATGCGCACGATCCCCTGCCGTTTGGCCTCGGACAGCAGTCGGCTCACGGTGGCGCGGCTGGTGCCGAGTCGCTCGGCCACCTCGGCCTGCGTCGCGTCGTCCTCGTAGTACAGCCGCGCCGCGCTGTACAGCAGTGATGCCGGGAAAGTGACTGCCTTCGCCGTCCGGTGGGGCAGCGTCGCCCACCGGAGTCGGTCGGCGTGCGCGGGGCCGGGCGGGGCATGGGGAGAAGTATGTCATCGAAAAATTAGCCCTGCACATCTGTTCTGGAAAGAATTTTCCTGAACATTCGTTCTGGACAAATGTGCACGCGGCTCGATAGTGTGACCGCAGCCACATGCGAAGGAGCTGCCGATGACCGACCAGATCCCCGAGAAGATGCAGGCGGTCGTCTGCCACGGACCGCACGACTACCGGCTCGAAGAGGTCGCAGTCCCGCAGCGCGGACCCGGCGAAGCGCTGATCCGGGTGGAGGCCGTCGGCATCTGTGCCAGCGACCTGAAGTGCTATCACGGCGCCGCCAAGTTCTGGGGCGACGAGAACCGTCCGGCCTGGGCCGAGACGATGGTGATCCCCGGCCACGAATTCGTCGGCCGCGTAGTGGAACTCGACGACGAGGCCGCGAACAGGTGGGGCATTGCCGTCGGCGACCGGGTGACGTCCGAGCAGATCGTGCCCTGCTGGGAGTGCCGCTACTGCAAGCGCGGTCAGTACCACATGTGTCAGCCGCACGACCTGTACGGCTTCAAGCGCCGCACCCCCGGCGCGATGGCCACGCTACATGACTTATCCCGTAGAAGCGTTGGTGCACAAGATCTCCGGCGACATTCCCGCCCACCACGCGGCGTTCGTCGAACCACTGTCGTGCTCGCTGCACGCCGTCGAGCGCGCCCAGATCACGTTCGAGGACACCGTGGTGGTCGCCGGCTGCGGGCCCATCGGCCTCGGCATGATCGCCGGTGCCCGCGCGAAGAACCCGATGCACGTCATCGCGCTGGACATGGCACCTGAGAAGCTCGAGCTGGCCAAGAAGTGCGGTGCCGACATCACCATCAACATTGCCGAGCAGGACGCGGTCGAGGTGATCAAGGGCCTGACCGACGGATACGGCGCCGACGTCTACCTGGAGGGCACCGGCCACACCTCGGCGGTGCCGCAGGGGCTCAACTTGCTGCGCAAGCTCGGCCGCTACGTGGAGTACGGCGTCTTCGGCAGCGACGTCTCCGTCGACTGGAGCATCATCAGCGACGACAAGGAACTCGACGTCCTCGGCGCACACCTCGGCCCGTACTGCTGGCCCGCCGCGATCCGGATGATCGAGTCCGGCGTGCTGCCGATGAACGAAATCTGCACTCACCAGCTGCCGCTGCACGACTTCCAGAAGGGACTGGACCTCGTCGCCAGCGGCAAGGAGTCGGTGAAGGTCTCCCTGATTCCGGCTTGATTCCCCGCGACCAAAGGACAATCTCAGATGAGTCGTAACCGAGTTGGATTCCAGGGCCCGCAGATGTCGCGGCGGAACATGTTGGCGGCGTTGGGCGTTGCGGGTGCAGCTGCCGCCAGCCTGCCGGTGCTCAGCGCCTGTGGCGTCGGCGGCAAGGCCAGTGCTCCGAACGGCGCGGCCGAGGTCAGTGGCGGGTTCGACTGGAAGAAGGCATCCGGCTCGACCATCAACATCCTGCAGACGCCGCACCCGTACCAGCTGTCCTACCAGCCGCTGCTGGCCGAATTCACCGAACTCACCGGCATCACCGTCAACGTCGACCTGGTGCCCGAGGCCGACTACTTCACCAAGCTGAACACCGAGCTGGCAGGCGGTTCCGGCAAGCACGACGCGTTCATGCTCGGCGCGTACTTCATCTGGCAGTACGGGCCGCCGGGCTGGATCGAGGACCTCAACCCGTGGCTGCAGAACACCGCCGCCACCAACGCCGAGTACGACTTCGACGACATCTTCGAAGGTCTGCGCACATCCACCCGCTGGGACTTCACGCCCGGCACCCCGTTGGGCACCGGCGGCCAGTGGGCCATTCCGTGGGGTTTCGAGAACAACGTCGTCGCCTACAACAAGGCGTACTTCGACCAGCGCGGCATCACCAAGCTGCCGGACAACTTCGACGACTTCATCCAGCTCGCGGTCGATCTCACCGACCGCTCGCAGAACCGCTATGGGATCGCCACCCGCGGTTCCAAGTCGTGGGCCACGATCCACCCAGGCTTCATGACGCAGTACTCCCGGGCCGGAGCGGTCGACTACACGTTCAACGGTTCGGAGATGATCGCCGAGATGGACAGCGACGAGGCCATCGACTTCACCAAGAAGTGGATCGAGATGCAGCACCAGGCCGGGCCGACGTCGTGGACCACCTACGACTATCCCAATGCCACCGGCGATCTCGGCGACGGCAAGGCGATGATGGTGTTCGACGCCGACAGCGCCACCTATCCGAAGAACAAGTCCGGCGCCAGCAAGGAAGCCGGGAACCTCGGTTGGTACGCCGGCCCGGCCGGGCCGGACGGCAACTACAAGACCAACCTGTGGACCTGGAGCTGGGCGATGAGCGCCAACTCCCGCAACAAGTTGCCGGCCTGGCTGTTCATCCAGTGGGCGACCGGCAAGGAGTCGATGAACAAGGCCGTCGAGGGCGGTACCTACGCCGACCCGGTGCGAAAGTCGGTGTTCGACACCACCTTCAAGCGGGTGGCCGCCGATCAGTTCGGCTACCTGGAGGCCTTCGAGACGGTGATCGGATCGTCGAAGATCCAGTTCACCCCGCAGAAGAAGTTCTTCGACACCACGCAGAACTGGGCGGTGGCGCTGCAGGACATCTACGGCGGAGACGACGCTGCGTCGCGACTACGCAGCCTCGCCAAGACCAACACCTCCAAGGTCAACCTCTAGGGAGTTGCGGCAACGATGACGACACAAACCCCCAAAGCGCCTCCGACGCAACCCGAACGACCCGCCACGACCCAGGCGCGCCGCCCGCTTCCCGAGATCCCGACCTGGCGCCGCAGGATGCGGCCCTACCTGCTGTCGATACCCGCGCTGGTCATCGTCATCGGGATCCTCTACCCGTTCGCCGTTGGCGCGTACTACGCATTCCTCAACTACGCCGCGGTCAACCCCGACCCGCACTTCATCTGGTTCGACAACTTCAAGTCGGTGCTGGGAGACCAGATCTTCTGGCAGAGCGTCAAGGTCACGGCGATCTTCGCGGTGCTGGCCACCCTCGTCGAGACCGCGCTTGGCGTCGGCCTCGCGCTGCTGCTGAACCGGTCGTCGTTGATCGGCAAGATCTTCGAGAAGGTCCTCATCCTGCCGCTGATGATCGCACCGGTCATCGCGGGCGTGATGTGGAAGCTGATGTTCAATCCGCAGTTCGGCATCCTCAATCACGTTCTCGGACTGGGCAACACGTTCGACTGGTTGTCGAGCACCAACGCGCTGTGGTCGGTGATCCTGGTCGATCTGTGGATCTTCACCCCGTTCGTGGCGATCCTGGTGCTGGCCGGCATCCGGTCGCTGCCCAAGGAGCCGTTCGAGGCGTCGGAGGTGGACGGTGCCAGTTGGTTCTACATGTTCCGCAAGCTGATGCTGCCGATGTTGTGGCCCTACATCCTGGTGGCGGTGATCTTCCGGTTCATGGACAACCTCAAGGTGTTCGACCACATCTACGTGCTCACCGCAGGCGGGCCTGGCGTGGCCACGCGCACGCTGCAGATCGGGGCCTTCGAGGACTCGATCATCAACCTCGACTACTCGCGTGGCAGCACCTACATGCTGCTGCTCTGGATCATCGTGTTCATCACCGCGCGCTACCTGGTGAGCGTGCTCGGCAAGGCGCAGCGTCGCGCTGCGGGAGCGGAGTCCTGACCCATGGCACTCAAACCGGCTACACGCGAACTGCTTCCGGGGCAACGGAGACTCTCGATCGGATCGGTGTCGGGAGACGTCGGCCTGATCTTCTGGTTCCTGTTCTCGCTCTTCCCCATTGCGTGGATGGTGATCCTTGCGCTGAAGAACGCCGAAGAGCAGACCACCACGTACTTCCAGTTCAGCCCGACGTGGTCGAACTTCGCGACGGTGCTGTCCGACAAGGGCACTCAGATGACGAGCGTCGACTTCAAGGCCGCGCTGCTGACCAGCCTGCTCAACTGCGGTGGCGCGGTGATCGTCTCGCTGGTGATCGGTATTCCCGCGGCCTACGCGGCGGGCCGCTGGAAGTACAAGGGCAGCAACGATCTGATGTTCCAGATGCTGTCGTTTCGGTTCGCACCGGAGCTGATGGTCATCGTGCCGCTGTTCGTGATCTACAACCAGATCGGGCTGTTCGACACCAAGGTTGGCATGATCTGGGTGCTGCAACTGGTCACCATGCCGCTGGTGGTGTGGATCCTGCGGTCCTACTTCGAGGACCTGCCCGCGGATCTGGAACAGGCCGCGCTGCTGGACGGCTACACCAGGACGCGGGCGTTCATGATGGTGGCACTGCCGATCGTGCGTCCCGGCATCGCCGCTGCGGCCCTGCTGGCGTTCATCTTCGCCTGGAACAACTACGTGTTCCCGTTGATCCTTGCCGACAGCAATGCGGGCACGGTCACCGTCGCGATCACGAAGTTCCTCGGCGGCGGCGGGCAGGCGTACTACAACCTCACCGCAGCGGCGGCCATCATCGCGGCGCTGCCACCGCTGATACTTGCCCTCACCATCCAGAGATATCTGGTGCGGGGCCTGTCGTTCGGGGCGGTGAAAGCCTGATGGCCACCGTATCGCTTCAAGGACTGTCCAAGTCGTTCGGCAAGACCACGGCGGTTCACGATCTCTCGGTCGACATCGCCGACGGCGAATTCTTCGTCATCCTGGGCCCCAGCGGGGCAGGCAAGACCACCACGCTGAAGTCGGTTGCCGGCCTCGTCGAGATCGACGGGGGCACGGTCACCATCGGCGGCAACGACGTGACTCTGGTCGAGCCGTACCACCGCAACGTCGCGATGGCCTTCGAGAGCTACGCGCTCTACCCACAGAAGACCGTCAACGAGAACCTGGCGTCGCCGTTGAAGTCGGGCCGGACCGGCAAGTACACCGATGCGCAGCGCGCCGAGCGGATTGACCAGGTGACGACGACGCTCGGAATCAACCACCTGCTCAAGCGCTTTCCGCGGGAACTGTCCAACGGGCAGCGGCAACGGGTCGCACTGGGCCGCGTGCTGGTCCGGCCCGCCGACATCTATCTGCTCGACGAACCGCTCAGCCATCTGGACGCCAAATTGCGGGCCGCGATGCGTGCCGAGCTCAAGCAACTCGGCGCCATGTCGAAGACCACGACGATCTACGTCACGCACGACTACCAGGAGGCGCTCGCTCTCGGGGACCGCATCGCGGTGATGCGATCCGGGTCGCTGGTGCAGATCGGTACACCCGAGGAGATCTGGCGGCGGCCGGCCGACACCTTCGTCGCACGTGCCCTCGGGCAGCCCGAGATCAACCTCCTCGACGGCATCGTCGACGACGGACAGATCCGGTTGGGAGACGGCTCTATCGGCGTGCCGGTGCCCGCGGGCAGGGACGTGCGTACCGGTGAGCGCGTACGGGTGGGGTTGCGCCCCTGTGACATCCACGTCGTCGGAGCGGACTCCGAGTCGGCACGGCTGAGCGGCACGGTGGTCCTGGCCGAGCGGCTGGGCCGCAACGTCGAACTCACGGTGCAGGTCGGCGGCGAGCAGCTGATCGTGCTGGCGTCGGGACGCGAAGGTGCCGACGAGGGCTCCCGCGTGTCGATGACGGTGGCCGACAGCGACGTTCACGTCTTCGCCGCAGGCGATGGCGACACCCGACGGCTCGGTGCGGACGACGAGACTTCCCGCACGCGAGGAGGACAAAAGACGGTGGAGGCAGCGCAATGAGTGTGACGACGTCGCGGACCAACGGCGCGCCCCGGCACCGGTCGGATTCCTCGGGCACCGCGCAGAGCCTGGTGCTGCGCGGCCTGGTGAAGACCTACGCGTCCCGGGGACGGGAGAGCGTCACGGCGGTCAAGGGCATCGACCTGGCGATCGAACCGGGTGAGCTCGTCGCGCTGCTCGGTCCGTCGGGCTGCGGCAAGACCACGACGTTGCGGATGATCGCCGGCCTGGAAACGGTGACCAGCGGTTCGATCAGCATCGGCGACCGGGAGATCTCGCAGTTGCCCGCCTCGAAGCGGGGCATCGGGGTCGGGTTCGAGAGCTACGCCTTGTATCCACCGTTGTCGGTCCGCGAGAACCTGCTGTACGGCCTGAAGGCCCGGAAGGTCAAGGGCGCCGAGCAGATGGTCGCATCGATCAGCAACCGCTTGGAGATGAACGACATGCTCGAGCTGCGGCCCGCCGGCCTGTCCAGCGGACAGAAGCAGCGCGTCGCACTGGCGAGGGCACTGGTCAGGAACCCACCGGTCCTGCTCCTCGACGAGCCCCTGAGCCACCTCGATGCTGCCGCGCGGCAACGGGTTCGTCGCGAACTGAAGGTGCTGCAGCGCGAATTCGGCTACACCACCATCGTCGTCACCCACGACCAGGTCGAGGCTTTGTCGCTCGCCGATCGCCTCGCGGTGATGGACGCCGGCGTGGTGCAGCAGTTCGGCACGCCCGACGAGGTGTTCGACGACCCGGCCAACCTGTTCGTCGCCCAGTTCGTGGGTGAGCCGCAGATCAACGTGCTGCGCGGGACCGTCCGGAAGGACAACGGTGTTACTCGTGTCGAGATCGGCTCAGGTGCTGGGTCTTTGGAAGCGAAGGCGACCGGCGTCGCCGACGGCACGCGGGTTTCCGTAGGGATCCGGCCACAGGACTGCACGTTGTCTTCAGGCGATGGGTCCGCCGGCGACGGCGCCGGGATCCGAGCCACCGTTGCGTATTTCGAGCATCTGCTCGAGTTCGGGCTGGCCACCAGCACCATCGCCGGGGTCGAGGAGGGCATCGTCGTCCAGACCCCGGCCCAGGAGAGTTACGAACCCGAGCGGACGGTCGTCGTCAGCGCGCCACCCGAGCGGGTGTACCTGTTCGACGCCGATACGGGAGAGCGGCTGCGATGACCAAGCTGTACAACGACCCCGCCCGGTTCACCGAGGACATGCTGACCGGATTCCTCGACGCCAACGCGTCGTACGTAGTCGGCGTGCCCGGCGGTGTGGTCCGGGCCCGCGAGACGGCGCCCGGCAAGGTGGCCGTGGTGATCGGCGGCGGGTCCGGGCACTATCCGGCGTTCTGCGGAACCGTAGGGCCCGGTTTCGCCGACGGTGCGGTGGTGGGCAACGTCTTCACGTCGCCGTCGGCCGAGGAGGCCGCGTCAGTGGCCAGGGCCGCCCACGGTGACGCGGGTGTGCTGCTGACCACCGGCAACTATGCCGGGGACGTGATGAACTTCTGCCTGGCGGTCGACCAGCTGCGCAGCGAGGGCATCGACGCGCATTACTTCGCCGTCACCGACGACATCGCCAGCGCCCCCAAGGGCGACGAGGCGAAACGCCGCGGCATCGCAGGCGATTTCACCGTGTTCAAGTGCGCCTCCGCCGCGGCGGAGGACGGCCTCGACCTGGCAGGCGTCATCCGCGTCGCCGAAGCCGCCAATGCCGCCACCCGGACGCTTGGCGTCGCGTTCGACGGCTGCACCCTGCCCGGCGCCGAGGGGCCCTTGTTCACCGTGCCCGCCAGGCAGATGGGCGTCGGCCTCGGCATCCACGGCGAGCCCGGCGTGTCCGACGAGCCCATGGCATCGGCCGCCGACCTCGCGGCAGCCCTCGTCGACGGCGTGCTCGGCGACTACACGGGCAAGGACGAGAAGCGGATTGCCGTGATTCTCAACGGACTTGGTCGCACCAAGTACGAGGAGCTGTTCGTGCTGTGGGGCACTGTGGCGCGACTGCTCCGCGAACGCGGCTACGAGATCGTCGAACCGGAGGTCGGTGAACTGGTCACCAGCCTCGACATGGCCGGCTGCTCGCTCACCGTGATGTGGCTCGACGAGGAACTCGAAAAGTACTGGACCGCACCGGCCGACACGCCGGCCTACCGCAAGGGCATTGCGGCCAAGTCCGATTCGGGTGAGCGTCGCACCGTGGCCGCCTCGGACGCGGCCGCCGTCGCGCCGAAGCTGGGCGAGCTGGCCGACGACGACGCCCGTTCCGGCGGCGCGCTGGTCGCCAAGGCGCTGGACGCGATGGCCGCGATGCTCGCCGACGCCGAGGATGAACTGGGCCGCATCGACGCGGTCGCCGGAGACGGGGACCACGGCCGCGGCATGGTCAAGGGATCGTCGGCTGCCCGCGATGCCGCCGCACGGGCGGTCGGGGACGGCGCCGGCCAGGGTTCGGTGCTGACCGCCGCGGGCAAGGAGTGGGCCGCCAAGGCAGGCGGCACGTCCGGCGTCCTCTGGGGCGCCATGCTCAGCGCCATCGGCGCCCGGCTCGGCGACGCCGGTCGGCCCGATTCCGCGGCGGTCGCCGCCGCGATGCGCGACGGCTACGACGCGCTGGTCCGCCTGGGAGGCGCAGCGCCGGGGGACAAGACCATGCTCGACGCGCTGCTGCCGTTCGTCGACGAGATGCAGCACCGGGTCGCCGCGGGCGAACCATGGCAGGAGGCCTGGCGTTCCGCCGCCGACGTGGCCACGGACGCTGCCCGCTCCACCGCGGATCTGCGGCCAAGGATCGGCCGCGCCCGCCCGCTCGGCGACCGCAGCGTGGGCACCCCCGACGCGGGCGCCACGTCGCTGGCCATGTGCGCGCACGCCGTCGCGGACTGCTTCGTCCTCACCGCGAAGGGAGACGCCTCGTGACCCCACTGCGCATCGTCGTCGGCGCCGACGACGCCGGATACGAGTACAAGGAGTCCCTCAAGGGCGACCTGATGGCCGACGAACGCGTCGGCGAGGTCATCGACGTGGGTGTGGGAGCCGACGAGAACACCGCCTACCCGCACGTCGCCGTCGCGGCCGCTCGATTGGTCGCCGAGGGCAAAGCCGACCGGGCTCTGCTGGTTTGCGGCACCGGGCTGGGCGTGGCGATCAGCGCCAACAAGGTCCCGGGCATCCGTGCCGTCACCGCGCACGACAGCTTCTCCGTCGAGCGATCGGTGCTGTCGAACAACGCCCAGGTGCTCTGCTTCGGGCAGCGGGTGATCGGCCTCGAACTGGCCCGCAGGCTGGCGCGCGAGTGGCTGAACTACGAATTCGACCCGCAGAGCCCGTCGGCGGGCAAGGTCGACGCGATCGGCGGATACGAGCCCGCGGAAATCACACGGACGTAGCGCCGACGACAACTCGTCACCCAGCGTGCACGAACACGACACGCCCTGATTGCCGCGGAGCCGAATGACTCCGCGACCGTCAGGCCATGAGCACTGCATCCGTACTCATAGCCGCTGATGACACCGACAGCGTGGCCGCCGACGCGCCGCGCTACACCCTGCTGTTGTCCACCGACCCATCCCTCGTCGACGCCGCGCAGCGTCTGCGTCACGAGGTGTTCACCTCCGAACCCGGCTTCGAGCTCAGCGGTGCGGGTCTCGACGGCCGTGACGCCGACCGCTTCGACGAATACTGCGATCACCTGCTTGTCCGCGAAGACACCTCGGGTGACCTCGTCGGCTGCTACCGCATGCTCCCGCCACCGGGCGCCATCGCCGCGGGCGGCCTGTACACCGCGACGGAGTTCGACGTTCGCGCGCTCGACCCGTTGCGTCCCTCGCTGGTCGAGATGGGCCGCGCGGTAGTCCGGCACGACCACCGCAACGGCGGCGTCGTGCTGCTGATGTGGGCCGGAATCCTGGCCTACCTGGACCGATGCGGGTACGACTACGTCACCGGTTGCGTGTCGGTGCCGGTCAGGGGCGACCAGGACGAGGTGCCGGGCACGCAGATCCGCGGCGTCCGCGACTTCGTCCGGCGCAGGCATGCCTCCGAGTTCGTCGTGCACCCCCATCGGCCGGTGATCGTGGACGGCAGGGGCCTCGACGACATCGACCCACCGGCACGACTCTCCGTGCCGCCGCTGATGCGCGGCTACCTGCGACTGGGCGCCCGGGTCTGCGGCGATCCCGCACACGACCCCGACTTCGGAGTCGGCGACTTCCCTGCACTTCTCGACAAGCGCCAGGCCGACGTGCGCTATCTCAAGCGGCTGCGCTCGGTGTCCCAGGCCACCGACCTGAACGAGGGGACGTCGCGATGAGCAGCCACGCGCTAGGCGAGAACCCCTGGCTTCCGCGGGCGTCGTGTGACGCATCGTGCATCCGCTGCGAGGCCTCGCACGCGTCGCGTCCCGCCGTCGTCGCGCTGCGCACCTCGGCACGCATCGCGTGCGCGCTGATGTTGTTTCCGGCCCTGCCCTTGCTCGCGATGCCGCTCCCCGGCAAGTCGCGGATCCAGCGGATCTACTGCCGCCTGATGCTGCGCTGCCTCGGTGTGCGAATCACGGTGTCCGGCGGTCCGATTCGCAATCTCAGCGGCGTGCTCGTGGTCAGCGGCCACGTCTCCTGGGTGGACATCTTCACCATCGGTTCGGTGCTGCCCGGCTCCTTCGTCGCCCGCGCCGACCTGGTCGACTGGCCGGCGCTCGGCTTCCTCGCGCGACTGCTGAAGGTCATCCCGATCGAGCGGACCAATCTGCGCCGGTTGCCCGACGTGGTGCGCGCCGTCGCCGACAGGTTGCGGGCAGGGCAGACGGTCGTCGCGTTCCCCGAGGGCACCACCTGGTGCGGATTGGCCTACGGCCCCTTCCGGCCCGCCATGTTCCAGGGCGCCGTCGACGCCGGTCGGCCCGTGCAGCCGCTGCGGCTGACCTACCACCACCGCGACGGTGCGCCGTCCACCGTTCCGGCCTTCATCGGCGAGGACTCGCTGGTGGAGTCGGTGCGCCGGGTGATCACCGCCCGGTTGACGGTGTGCCACGTACAGGTCCAGTCACTGCAGCTTCCTGGTGACGACCGGCGGGATCTGGCTGCGCGGTGCGAGGCCGCAGTGCGCGGGACGTCGTCGCCGACGGTGCACGCAGCCGGCGGGCACGCGCTGGTCGCCTGAGGTCATCCGGTCTGCCGGTAAACTGGGCGGGCCATGAGCGCCGTCTACCTCGATCACGCCGCCACCACCCCGATGCACCCCGCTGCCATCGAGGCGATGACGGCCGTGCTGGCGACGGTCGGCAACGCATCCTCCCTGCACACCACGGGCCGGGCGGCCCGACGGCGCATGGAAGAGGCGCGCGAGACGTTGGCCCAGCTGCTTGGGGCCCGCCCGTCCGAGGTGATCTTCACCGCCGGAGGGACCGAGAGCGACAACCTGGCCGTCAAGGGCATCTACTGGGCGCGGCGTGACGCCGATCCGCGCCGGCGCCGCATCGTCACCACCCCCATCGAGCATCACGCGGTGCTCGACGCCGTCGAGTGGCTGGCCGAACACGAACACGCCGAGGTGACGTGGTTGCCCGTCGGAGCCGACGGCTCGGTCACGGCCGCCGCATTGCGCGACGCGCTGGCCGATCACGACGACGTCGCCCTGGTCTCGGTCATGTGGGCGAACAACGAAGTGGGCACTGTTCAGCCGATCGCCGAACTGGCTGCGGTCGCCGCGGAATTCGACGTACCCATGCACAGCGACGCGATCCAGGCAGTGGGCCAGCTGCCCGTCGACTTCACCGCGAGCGGCCTCTCGGCGATGAGCATCGCCGCGCACAAGTTCGGCGGGCCCACCGGCGTCGGCGCCCTGGTGCTACGCCGTGACACCGCATGCGTGCCGCTGCTGCACGGCGGGGGGCAGGAGCGCGACGTACGTTCGGGCACACCGGATGTCGCAGGTGCGGCGGCGATGGCTGCCGCCGCCCGCATCGCCGTCGATGGGCTCGACGGCTACCGGACACGCGTCTCCGCCCTGCGCGACCGGCTCGTGGACGGCGTGCTCGCCGCGATCGACGACGTGGACCTCAACGGCGCCGTCGGCCCGCATCGCCTGCCCGGCAACACGCACTTCACCTTCCGCGGCTGCGAGGGCGACGCCCTGTTGATGTTGCTGGACGCCAAGGGAATCGAGTGCTCGACCGGTTCGGCGTGCACCGCCGGGGTAGCGCAGCCGTCGCACGTCCTCATCGCGATGGGCGCAGATTCGGCCAGCGCCCGTGGATCGCTGCGACTGTCGTTGGGGCACACCAGTACCGAGGCCGACGTCGACGCGGCGCTGGCGGTGCTGCCCGCGGCGGTGGAGCGCGCACGGCAGGCCGCACTCGCCAGTGCCGGGCACGGGAAGTAATCGTGCGCGTCCTGGTAGCGATGAGCGGCGGGGTGGATTCGTCGGTGGCTGCGGCCCGCATGGTCGACGCCGGCCACGACGTCGTCGGGGTGCACCTGGCGTTGTCGTCGGCGCCAGGCACGCTGCGCACCGGTTCCCGTGGCTGCTGCTCGAAGGAGGACGCCGGAGACGCCCGTCGAGTCGCCGACATCCTCGAGATTCCGTTCTACGTCTGGGATTTCGCGGACCGCTTCAAGGAAGACGTGATCGACGACTTCGTGGAGTCCTACGCCCGCGGGGAAACTCCCAACCCGTGCGTTCGCTGCAACGAGCGGATCAAGTTCTCGGCGCTCTCGGCCAGGGCGTTGGCGCTCGGCTTCGACGCCGTCGCCACCGGGCACTACGCCAGGCTGTCGGACGGTCGGCTGCGCCGCGCCGTCGACCACGACAAGGACCAGTCCTACGTGTTGGGCGTGCTCACCGCCGAACAGCTTCGGCACGCGGTGTTCCCGATCGGTGACACCCCCAAGCCACGGATTCGGGAAGAGGCGGCCGAGCGCGGGTTGGCCGTCGCCGACAAGCCCGACAGCCACGACATCTGCTTCATTCCCTCCGGTGACACCCAGGCGTTCCTCGGCGCCCGCATCGGGGTACGCCGCGGCTCGGTGGTCGATGCCGGTGGTGCCGTGTTGGCCGAACACGATGGCGTGCACGGCTTCACGGTGGGGCAGCGCAAGGGCCTGGGCATCGCGGGCCCCGGCCCCGACGGCCGGCCCCGCTATGTCACCGGGATCGACGCCGAGAGCGGCACCGTGCACGTCGGCGCCGCCGAAGACCTGGATGTCCGCACCCTGACCGGTGAGAAGCCCGTGTTCACTTCGGGTTTCGCGCCCACGGGGCCGGTCGAGTGCGTCGTGCAGGTGCGCGCGCACGGCGGTATCGCCGACGGTGTCGCGGAACTGCGCGACGGCATGCTGGCGATGGATCTGCGCACCCCGCTGCGTGGCGTCGCCCCCGGCCAGACCATGGTGCTCTACCGCCCCGACCCAGACGGCGACGAAGTCATCGCCAGCGCCACCATCGCGTAGTTCCGCGCTGCGCCGGCGGCATTGACTTTGCCAGCGACGAGGAACATCATCGGTTTACACGCGTCGAGGGGGCGCATCGTGGCCGAATCAAACCGAACGCAAAGCGACATTCAGATCGTGGTGCGCCCAATCGAACCCGCCGACGGCGGCGAGTGCGCCCGGATCGCCCACGAGGCCTTCGGCGGCGTTCATGATCATCATCGATTTCCGCGCGACTTCCCGACCGTCGAGGCCGCCAACCAGCTGACGGCAAGTTTCATAGCGCACCCGCGGATCTGGGGCATCGTCGCGGAGGCCGACGGCCGGATCGTCGGCTCGAACTTCCTCGATGAGCGCGGCCCGATCACCGGCGTCGGGCCGATCACCGTCGATCCCCGGGTACAGGGCCGTGGCGTCGGTCGGGCGCTGATGGAGGCGGTGATCGCCCGCGGCGCCGATGCGCGCGGGATGCGGCTCTTCCAGGACTCCTTCAACATGCAGTCACTCACGCTCTACGCGTCGCTGGGCTTCGAAGTCAGGGAGTTGGCGGTCGTGATGCGCGGCACCGCCAAGAGCCGACCGCCCGACGGCATCGAGGTGCGTCCGCTCGTGGACGACGACGTCGAGGAGTGCGAACGCCTCTGCAGCAATGTCCACGGCTTCGAGCGCACGGCCGAGCTACGCGACGCGATCCAAGCGCCACCCCTGTCGCCGGTGGTGGCAGTCCGTGACGGTCGGATCATCGCCTACGCCACGACCGTCACCTTCTTCCCAGCGGCATACGGCGTCGCCGAGACCGAGGACGACTTGTGCGCTCTGATCGCCGGCGCACTCGCGATGGGCGACGTGCCGGCGTCGTTCCTCCTGCCGACGCGCGAGGCCGGGCTGTTTCGTTGGTGCCTCAGTCAGGGGATGCGGCCGATCAAGCCGATGACGTACATGACCCTCGGCGAATACCAAGAGCCTGACGGCGCCTGGATCCCGTCGGTGCTCTACTAGGCCGCAGCACCACGCATCCTGTCGAAGGCATCCAGACACGCGGTACTGGTGGCGTAGGCCCCGAACAGACCGCCCTGCATGGTCATCATGTCCAGGGCCGCTTGGTGATTCGCATACTTCGTGGCTCCGGTGCAGTCCGACAGGACCAAACACTCGTAGCCGCGGTCATTGGCCTCCCGCAGCGTCGTGTGGACGCAGACATCCGTGGTGATTCCCGTAAAGATGAGGTGCGTAATGCCTTTCGCCTTCAGTAGCAGGTCAAGGTCGGTGGCGTAGAAGCTGCCCTTGCCGGGTTTGTCGATGACCGGCTCACCTGGCAGTGGCCGCATCTCGTCGACGATCTCCCACCCGGGCTCACCGCGGGTGAGTATGCGTCCACACGGGCCGAGCGAGCCTATCGCGGCGCCCACCTGTGCCGATCGCCACTTCTTGTTGGCAGGCAGATCGCTCAGGTCGGGCCGGTGTCCTTCGCGGGTGTGCAGGATGAATAGGCCGAGTTCCCTTGCGGCGTCGAGCACCGTGCGGGCAGGACCGAGCGGGGTGCGCGTCAGCGAGAGGTCGTAGCCCATGGCATCGACGTAGCCGCCCTCGCCACAGAAGTCGACCTGCCAATCGATGTTGATGAGTGCCGTGCGGTCCCGCGGTATGTCCCCGTCGTAGGGCCAGACATAGGGCGTCGCATCGACGGTTACCGGATTCGCTGGGTGCATGCCTAGATTCTCGGGGACCAGCGCGTCCAGCGCCGGGTGGCGGCCCTAACTCGATCTGTGTTCCCGGTAGATCCCTCCGAGCATCGCGAGCGCACCGCGAATCGAGTGCTCGGCGACTGCACCGTAGCCGAGCACCAAAGCCGGTGGGGCAGTGGCGGAATCGCGGAAATGCCAGCTCGCTCCCTCGATGAGCAGGCCTCGTTGATTGGCCGCCTGGACGAGGGTCGATTCGTCACAATCGCTGGGCAGCTGCACGTACACGTGCAGTCCCGCGGCGACGCCGGTGGGCACCGCATCGGGCAGGAACGTCGACAGGGCCTCGAGCGTCGCATTGCGCCTGCGACGATAGATCGGACGGACGCGACGCAGATGCCGGGTCAGTCCACCTGTATCGATGAATCGGGCCAGCGCCAACTGCTCGAGCATCGTGGTTCCCATGTCGTCGAACAGCTTCTCGCGGTCTACATCCTCGGCGAGCCAGCCCGGCAGCGCCATCCAACCCAATCGCAGTGCGGGAGTGAGGATTTTGCTGGCACAACCTGTGTAGGCCACGCGTTCGGGCGCAAGTCCCTGAAGCGCGCCGATCGGTGCGCGGTCGTATCGGAACTCTGCGTCGTAGTCGTCCTCGATGATCAGCCCGTCGTGGTCACCGAGCCCACTCGATGAGCCCGGCGCGACCAGCCGGGCCGAGAACGGCTCCAGTCGGATAGGAATGCGCGGGCGCCACCAGCACGGCACCGACATTCTGCTCGGCCAGTTTGGCTACGTCGATACCGTCGCCGTCGAGCGGGACCGACACCACCCGCAGACCAGCGTTGAGGATCGCCTCGCGATGAAATCCGAAACATGGGTCTTCGACGGCGATCGCCTCGACGCCGCGGCGCCGCAACGCGCGGGCGAGCAGCACGACGGCCTGGGTCAGGCCCGCCGTGATCATCACCCGGTCGGGGTCGGCGGCGACGCCACGCACTCGACCGAGATAGTCGGCGAGCGCCTCGCGCAAGGGCAGTGCCCCACGGGGTCCCGGGTACCCCAGCCGCTCATTCGGCACGGTGTTCAGCGCTGCGCGGTAGTGGCGCAGCCACTCGGTCCGTGGAAATAGGGCAGGGTCGGGCAGTCCTCCGACGAGGCGGGCGGTATGAACAGGCCTGGCGCGAGCGCTCCGATTGGTGAATGCCGGTGCAGCGGTTGGCAAGACGCGGGTGCCCGAGCCCTGGCGTCCGTCCAGATATCCGTCCGCGACGAGATGTTCGTATGCGTCGACGACCACACTTCGTGCGACACCAAGGTCCCGAGCAAGCAGTCGTGACGGTGGCAGCAGCGTGCCCGCCGATAGTCGACCGTCCTGGATCGCCGATCGCAATTGGTGCTGCAGTTGCTCACGCAGCCCCCGACGGTCGGACCGGTCGAGTGTCAGCAGGATGTCCGTCGGAAATCCGGAGTCGGATGAATTGGTCCGTTCAGAAATGACTTCATTGGACCGTGACACGAACCAATCGTATGGGCACGCTCATAGCCATGCAACCAACCACAACCTCCGCCGCCGCCTCGGTGGCACCACTGATCGCGCCGTGGATGCCAGGCCCTCATGACCCGGGCGACGCCTCCGTCGTGGTCAGCGTCACCGACTTCCAGGCCTTTCGCCGACTCGAATTACCCGGCATCGCCGCGAACGGTCTACGCATGCGGATGGGCTGGTATGCCATGCCCGGCGCCGTCGGTCTGTGGTTGTGGTCGCTGCCCGCAACTGCGCGCAGCGGTTCCATCTCGGTGTGGGCAAGCGAAGACGATTTGCAGCGGTTCGTCGGCCTTCCTCATCACATCGACATCATGAAGCGCTACGGCAGTCGCGGAATCGTTCGGTCCACGACGTGGACGGCAGACCGGTTTGACAAGTCTGACGCCCTCGACCGCGCTCGGAAGTGGATTTCCGGTCGGGCAGAATGAGTCAATAGCATCGCTAGAGTCTCTAGCGGTGCTATGCTCAAGTATGGCCATCGAGCAGCGCCGCGCCCGCGACAGGGAAGCCCAGCGCCGACTCATCGTCACCACGGCGCGCAGGCTCGCCGAGACGCACGGCTGGGATGCCGTCACCACGCGTCGGCTGTCGGAGGAGATCGAGTACAGCCAGCCGGTGCTCTACAAGCACTTTTCCAGCATGGACGACATCGCTGCGGCGGTGGCCGTCGACGGATTCGACGAACTGGCGGTCGCGCTGGCGCACGCGCGGTCCGGCGCCGACACGCCGCAGGAGGCGCTACGGCGCGTCGCGCACGCCTACTTCGACTTCGCTCAACGGAACCCGACGCTGTACGACGCGATGTTCACCCGCACGACCACGTTGCACTTCGCCACCACCGAAACTCCGCAGCAGTTGTCGGCCGCCTTCGCCGAACTCCGTGCAGTGGTCGCGGCGACCGCCGATGGCCGGGACGTCGACACCCGTACCGAAGTGCTCTGGGCGGCGCTGCACGGATTGATCACGCTCACGCGGAGTGCCCGGCTGCGCCCCGAACGCGACTCCGAGCGCCTTGATCTTCTCGTCGGCGAATTCCTCGTCAACGCCTGAGCGCGTTCACCAATTCGGCTGTGTGGCAAGGGGTTAGCCCGGCACCTTGGCCATGATGTTGGTCAATACGATGTCGGGCACCGACTCGGGGAACGCGCAGAACGTCACCTCGACGAGCACCACCGACTTCAACCGGTAGTTGCGCCCGCACTGGCTGCCCGTACGGGTCTGCACCGTGTCGCCGGTCGCGGTCCAGTCGCCGACGAACGTCGGCCCCATCTCCGTCGAGTCGCAGCCGTCCACGAGTTCGACGAGCCCGTTGAACGCGCGGCGTGCGGTTCCCGCGTCGCGGTAGGCGGCAGCGCCCTGGGAGATCAAGGCTCCGTCGGGCGGGTCCTGATAACTCGTCTTGTGGAACTCTTCGACGTCGGGACCGAACGTCTGGGTCTCGGCGAAGTACCACCGACACGCCGGGGGAGCGGCCGCGGCGAGCTGGTCGATGTCGACCGGCAGTTTGCCGTCCATGCTGGGGATCACCGTCAGGTCGTCGCCCGCGCCCGTGATCGCCCGCATCTGCGCTTGCTCGAGCAGCACGCCATCGACGTCGACGGGCGACTGCGAGTCGTCATCGATGCCCGGCGGCGACCGCACGGCGCTGCCGGTGACGCTGTGCGTGCAAGAGACGGCGACGGCCATCGTCAGCGCCGCGGCCAAGCCCACCAGCAGCTTTCTGGCCGATGCGGGCATGGTTGAGGGTAACGCGACGACACGGCCATCGAATACTGTTGGCCGCGTGAGTATTTTCGCCGCGGCAACCGGCATCGGATCCTGGCCCGGCTCGTCTCCGCGTGAGGCTGCAGAAGTGGTGGTCGGGGAGTTGCACACCCTCACCCATCTGGTCGAGCTGCCGGCCCGCGGCGTGGGTGCCGACATGATCGGTCGCGGCGGCGCGCTGCTCGTCGACATCGGCATCGACACCGTGCCGCGCGGCTACCGCATCGCCTCGGGCCGCAGCGCGGTGGCCCGGCGTGCCGCCAGCCTGCTCGACGAAGACGTCGACGCGCTGGAGGAGGCCTGGGAGAAGGCCGGGTTGCGGGGCAGCGCTCGGACGGTGAAGGTCCAGGCACCGGGCCCCATCACGCTGGCAGCCCAACTCGAGCTTCCCGGCGGGCACCGTGCCATCACCGATTCCGGAGCGGTGCGTGATCTGACCGGGTCGTTGGCGGAGGGGGTGGCGTTGCACCGAGCCGAGCTCGCCCGCCGCCTGGAGGCCGCCGTCGTCGTCCAATTCGACGAGCCCCTGCTCCCGGCCGCGCTGGCGGGTCGGCTGACGGGTGTGACCAGCTTCTCGCCGGTCCACCCGGTCGACGAAGCGGTGGCCATCGCGCTGCTCGACGAGTGCGTGGCGACGGTCGGCGGAGAGGTCGCGCTGCACAGCTGTGCGTCCGAGCTGCCGTGGAAGATATTGCAGCGCAGCACCCTTCATGCCATATCCGTCGACGTGTCGACCTTGGTGGCCGCCGACCTCGACGGCCTCGGCGAGTTCATCGACTCCGGCCGCACCGTGCTGCTCGGCGTGGTTCCTGCGCTGCCCCCGGAGCAGCGCCCGTCGATCGAGGAAGTGGCCAAGTCCGCCGCAGCGATCACCGACCGCCTTGGGTTCCCGCGATCGGTGTTGCGCGACCGTGTCGGCATCACGCCCGCCTGTGGACTGGCGGGCGCGACCGTTGCATGGGCCCGCCTGGCGCTGGAGTCGGCGCAGAAGGTCGCCGACGGGTTTGCCGACGATCCCTCGGCAATCTGACAATGTGCGATCGACCGCGACCGGTGATCATGTCAGAATGACTCGGTAAGCCGTTTCCCACTTGGGTCGGGGAGGGACGATGGGCCGAACGAACGTTCGCGTCGCCGCGGGTGCCGGGGCGATCACGGCCTTCGTGGTGTTCGGGGGCGCCACCATCCCCGTGGTTTCGGCTGATCCCGGCCACTCGCGTCACGGAAACGGCTCCCACCGCGGCGGCAGCGACGGCTACGACCGGCAGGGCCGTGGGGGCGACCGGGGCGACCGGGGCGACCGGGGCGACCGGGGCGACCGGGGCGACCGGGGCGACCGGGGCGACCGGGGCGACCGGGGCGACCGGGGCGACTTCGACCGCACCGAACGGCGGGGCGGCGACAGCGACGCCGGCCGCATTGCTAATTCCGATCCGACCCCGACGTTCGGCAGCCAACGCACCCCAGAACCGAACCGATCCAATTCGTCCGCCACCGACCGGTCGACGTCGACGTTCCGGCCACCGTCGACCTCCCGGGTGGCGTCCGCGCCGACGCAGCCCGGGTTCCAGGCTGCGCCTCCCGCCGCCGATGGCGGGGGTGGTTCGGGCGGTGCCGCGGTAACCGGATCCGTCGGCTCGTCGTTCACGCAACCGCGGGTGACGGTCGGCAACGGCCGCTCGCCCGGCATCCTCTCGGGCAAGCCACGGCCGGCGCCGGCGCCGGGTGTCCCCGTGGAGGTGCCCGCCCCGGCCCCGCCGCCACCCACACCCGCGCCGCCGCCGACCGTCCGGCTCGAGGAGCCGATGCTGCAACGCGCCGTGTCGTCGCTGTGGGCCGCCGCGGCGCCGTACCAGCCCGGTGGTGTGCTCTTCGGCCTTGCAGGTCTGGTCCTCGCCCCACTGGCCGGAGCGTGGCTCGGATTCCGACAGGCGCGGGCGAGCAAGGCTGCCGCGCAACTGGTTCGGCACTAGGCCGATCGCAGATCCTTCCGCAGGATCTTGCCCGAGGCCGACTTCGGGATCGCCTCGATGAACTCGACCTGCCGGACCTTCTTGTACGGCGCGACGTGACCGGCGACGAACTCCATCACCTCCGCCTCCGTCGAGTTCGGCGCCAGATTGCTTGACCACGAACGCCTTTGGCACCTCTTCGCCTTCGGCGTCCTGTCACGCCGATCACCGCGGCGTCGGCGATGCCCGGGTGGCCCAGCAGCACGGCCTCCAGCTCGGCGGGCGGCACCTGGTAGCCCTTGTACTTGATCAGTTCCTTGAGCCGGTCGACGATGTAGACGCAGCCGCTGGCGTCGACTCGGGCCAGGTCGCCGGTGTGCAGCCAGCCGTCGTCGTCGATGGTCTCCGTGGTGGCCTCGTCGTTGCCGAGATAGCCGGCCATCACGTTGGGCCCCTTGAACCACAGCTCCCCGGTGTCGCTGAGACCCTCTGCGGGAACGGCGATTTCGTCGCCCGTCTCGGGATCGACGAGCTTGGAGGCGGCGTTGGACACCGTCCACCCGACCGAACTCAGCGGCGCGATCGATGCCCATGTTGGCTTGCCCGCCGTCGAACGGGGTGATGTGGCTGACCGGGCTCAGCTCGCTCATTCCGTAGCCCTGCACGACCCGGCAGCCGAGCCGCTCGGCGACCGCGTGGCCGAGTTCGGCGTCCAGTGGTGCGGCGCCCGACATGACGGTGTTCAGCGAGGACAGGTCGTACGAGTCGACCAGCGGGTGTTTGGCCAGCGCCACGGCCACCGGCGGTGCGATGAACGCGATGGTGCACCGGTGATTCGGCGATGTTGCCGAGGAACTCGCCGAGGTCGAAGCTCGGCATGATGACCAGCCGTGCCCGCGCGTGCAGGGCGGCGTTGAGCAGCACGGTCATGCCGTAGATGTGAAAGAACGGCAGCACCGCGAGGATCGCGTCGTCGGCGACCATTCCGTGCAGCGGCCGGATCTGCGCGACGTTGGCGACCAGGTTGCGGTGCGTCAGCATCACGCCCTTGGGATTGCCGGTGGTGCCGGAGCTGTAGGGCAGCGCCGCCAGATGCGTGGACGGGGCGAAGTTCACTTCGGGCGCAGGCAATCCCGGTCCCAGCAGTTCGGCGGCGTTGGGATGACCCGTCGGCGTCCCGCCCCGCACCGTCGAGCACGACGAGGTCTTCGTCGGCCAGTCCCACCGCCTCGGCGGCCGCTTCGGCCTGGGGGAGCAGCGGGCGTGACGGTGACCAGCATCTTGGCGCGCGAGTCGGTCAGCTGCTTGGCGATGTCCTTGGCGGTGAACAGGGCGTTGATGGTGGTGGCCGTCGCGCCGGCCCGCAGGATGCCGTGGAAGGCGACGGCGAACGCCGAGCTGTTCGGCGACAGCAGCCCGACGACGTCGCCGACGCCGATGCCGCGGTCGGCGAGCGCGCCGGCGAACGCGTCGATGCGGGCGACCATCTCGCGATAGGTGGTCTCCGCTGCCGGACTTCGCGTCGACCAGTGCGACCCGGTCGAGGTCGGCGTCGTCGATGTCGCCGAACAGGTAGTCGTAGACGCTGGCGGTGGGGATGTCGACTTCGGGGAAGGGGCTCGCGAAGCTCATGGTGCCCGATCGAACCATGCCTCGCCGGTCGCGGGTCAACGTTCGTCGAGCTGCCTGATCAACTTCTTCGGTGCGACCATCCGGAACGACGCGTCGACCAGCTCGGGCACCTCGTCCCAGTCCACCTTCGCCGCGGTGAAGTCCAGGCCCAGCCAGCCGAACGGCCCCATGTAGGCGGGAAAGAAGAACCGGGCGTCCTGTTCGAGCGCCTTGCGGTCGCTGTCGTCGACCTTGATCAGGATCGAGTACGGGTACTGGAGTGTACTCGCCCTTGCTGTCCCGGCGTCTTCGCGCTCCCGCCGTACATCGACGAACATCTTGGGCGCGCAGAACACCGGCCTGCCCCAGGAGACCTTCTCGAACGCCGCCGGGAAACCCGAGCGCGATGCTCGCGCACCTCGGCCAGTCCCGATATCGTCGTCGCGGAACATGATCGGGTGCGGCATGACGCCAGGTTAGCCAGCGTATCGACGGGCAATGTCACACCGGCGTCGCTCGGCGCCGTTCGCCGACGGCGTGTGTCGGCCGGCTCGGATAGCCTGCCGAGGGTGAGCGCCTCGAGCCCGAGCAGGCTGACGACGCCCCCGACGCCGACGTGCGGCGGCGATGGCAGGAGCTCGCCGACGAGGTGCGCGGCCACCAGTTCCGCTACTACGTCGCGCGACGCGCCGATCATCTCCGACGCCGAGTTCGACACGCTGCTCGGCGAGCTGCACGGCGCTCGAGGAGCAGCACCCCGAACTGCGCACGCCCGACTCGCCGACCCAGCTGGTCGGCGGTGCGGGTTCGCCACCGACTTCACCTCCGCCGACCACCTCGAGCGGATGCTGAGCCTGGACAACGTCTTCACCCCGACGAACTCGCGGCGTGGGCGGCCGCGGCTCGAGGGCGAGATCGGCGCCGACGCCGCACTACCTGTGCGAGCTGAAGATCGACGGCGTCGCGCTGGCCCTGGTCTACCGCGACGGCAGGCTGGTCCGCGCGCGCCACCCGCGGCGACGGGCGCACCGGCGAGGACGTCACGCTCAACGCCCGCACCATCGAGGACGTCCCGGAACAGCTCACCGGCACAGCGACGAATTCCCGGTCCCGGCGGTGCTGGAGGTGCGCGGCGAGGTGTTCTTCCGGCTCGCCGACTTCGAGGACCTCAACGCCGGCCTCGTCGCGGAGGGCAAGCCGCCGTTCGCCAATCCGCGCAACAGCGCGGCCGGATCGCTGCGGCAGAAGAACCCGGCGGTCACCGCGCGCCGCAGGCTGCGGATGATCTGCCACGGCCTCGGCCAGCTCGAGGGCTTCGCGCCGCGTCACCCTGCACGACGCCTACCGCGCGCTCAAGGCGTGGGGGCTGCCGGTGTCCGACCACACCGCGCGGGTCAAGGGCATCGACGCGGTCGCCGAGCGGATCGCGTACTGGGGCGAGCACCGCCACGACGTCGAGCACGAGATCGACGGTCTGGTCGTCAAGGTCGACGACGTGGCGCTGCAGCGCAGGCTCGGCTCCACGTCGCGCGCGCCGCGCTGGGCGATCGCCTACAAGTACCCGCCCGAGGAGGCCACCACCAAGCTGCTCGACATCCGGGTCAACGTCGGCCGCACCGGACGGGTCACGCCGTTCGCGTACATGGAGCCGGTCAAGGTCGCCGGTTCGACGGTCGGGCTGGCGACGCTGCACAACGCGTCGGAGGTCAAGCGCAAGGGCGTGCTGATCGGCGACACCGTGGTGATCCGCAAGGCCGGCGACGTCATCCCCGAGGTGCTCGGTCCGGTGGTCGACCTGCGCGACGGCTCCGAGCGCGAGTTCGTGATGCCGACGCACTGTCCCGAGTGCGGCACCGACGCTCGCGCCCGCCAAGGAGGGCGACGCCGACATCCGCTGCCCCAACTCGCGCACCTGCCCGGCGCAGTTGCGGGAGCGGGTGTTTCACGTCGCCGGGCCGCGGCGCGTTCGACATCGAGGGGCTCGGCTACGAGGCCGGCGATCGCGCTGCTGCAGGCCGGGGTCATCACCGACGAGGGCGACCTGTTCGCGCTCACCGAGGACGACCTGCTGCAGCACCGACGCTGTTCACCACCAAGGCCGGCGAGCTGTCGGCCAACGGCAAGCGGCTGCTGGCCAATCTCGGCAAGGCCAAGGCACCAGCCGCTGTGGCGGGTGCTGGTCGCGCTGTCGATCCGCCACGTCGGGCCGACCGCGGCGCGGGCGCTGGCCGACGGAGTTCGGCAGCCTGGAGCGCGATCGACGGCGGCCTCCGAGGAGCAGCTGGCGCGCGGCCGAGGGCGTCGGGCCCGACGATCGCCGCGGCGGTCATCGACTGGTTCGCCGTCGACTGGCACCGCGCGATCGTCGACAAGTGGCGCGACGCCGGTGTGCGGATGGCCGACGAGCGCGACGCCAGCATCGAGCGCACGCTGGAGGGCCTGTCGATCGTCGTCACCGGATCGCTGACCGGCTTCTCCCGCGACGAGGCCAAGGAGGCCATCCTCGCCCGCGGCGGCAAGGCCGCCGGTTCGGTGTCGAAGAAGACCGCCTTCGTGGTCGCCGGCGATGCGCCGGGATCCAAGTACGACAAGGCGATCGAGCTCGGCGTGCCGGTCCTCGACGAGGACGGCTTCCGGCAGCTTGTTGGAGAGCGGACCGGAAAGTCCGCAGGAGTAGCGCTCAGCGGATGATCGTCGCGACGATCCCGGCCAGATAGCCGAGCCGGGCCACCTCCGCCGGCCGGAACACGGGCCGCCCGGGCGGCCGAGCACGACCGCGGTGCGGGGGTCGCCCAGCGGCGCGGCGGCCAGCGTGGTGTCCATGTCGCGCCACACCTGCGGCACCCAGTCGGCGGTGGCCGTCCAGCGCCTCGGCGTGCTCGAGCGGCAGCCACGGCGCGATCGGCGGCCTGTGTCTCCGGGGCGCCCGGAGCTGCCGACGACGCGCTCCGAGCCGGACTCGGTCAGCCGCACCACCGTGCACCAGCCGACGCGCAGCACCTTGGGCGCCTCGTCGACGAGCACCTGCAGCTTGCTTGCGCTTGCCGTCGGCGGCGGCGACGTGGTCGATCAGCTCCAGCTCGCGGTGCGCTTCGAGCAGCCCGGTGTGCGGCCGGATGCTGTCGACGTAGACGCCGTTGAGCTTCTCGGCGGCGGTGATCAGCATGTCGGGCATCGCGCCGGCGGGCAGGTCGACCACCAGATCGTCGACCGCGTAACCCGCGGCCCGCTCGACGACGTCGAGGGACAGGATGTCGGCGCCCACCGAGCCGAGCGCCACGGCCAGCGAGCCGAGGCTGCCCGGCCGGTCCTCTAGCTGGACCCGCAGCAGATACGAAGGCACGCGCAACACTGTTTCACGGAGGGCGGAGCGCAGCGACTCGAGCAGCGGTCCGGCGCCCGGCGCAGTCGCCGCAGCGGGCCTGACTAGGCTTGTTCGTCGTGTCGCAGATCTCTCGAGGACGAGGTCGCCCACCTGGCGCGTCTGGCCCGGCTTGCCCTGACCGACGACGAGCTGGACAGCTTCGCCGGCCAGCTGGACGCGATCCTCGGCCACGTCGGCCAGATCCAGGCGGTCGACGTCACCGGCGTCGAGCCCACGGACAACCCGCTCAAGGACGTCAACGTCACCCGGCCCGACGTCGTCGTGCCGTGCCTGACGCAGGAGCAGGCGCTGGCGGCGGCGCCCGAAGGCCGTCGACGGCCGGTTCGCGCGTCCCGCGGATCCTGGGGGAGGCCGAATGAGCGCGAGCTTGATCCGCCTCGACGCGGCCACGCTGGGCGCCAAGATCGCCGCCAAGGAGGTGTCCTCGACCGAGGTCACCCAGGCGCTCCTGGACCAGATCGCCGCCACCGACGGCCGCTACCACGCCTTCCTGCACGTGGCGGCCGACGAGGCGCTGGCCGCGGCGGCACGCGTCGACGCCGCCGTCGCCGCCGGTGAGCGGCTGCCGTCGCCGCTGGCCGGGGTCCCGCTGGCGCTCAAGGACGTGTTCACCACCACCGACATGCCGACCACGTGCGGGTCGAAGATCCTCGAGGGCTGGCGTCGCCCGTACGACGCCACGGTCACCGACGCGGCTGCGCGCGGCGGGCATCCCGATCCTCGGCAAGACCAACATGGACGAGTTCGCGATGGGCTCCTCGACCGAGAACTCCGCGTACGGCCCGACCCGCAACCCGTGGGACGTCGACCGCGTCCCCGGTGGCTCCGGCGGCGGCAGCGCCGCCGCGCTGGCCGCGTTCCAGGCGCCGCTGGCCATCGGCTCCGACACCGGCGGGTCGATCCGCCAGCCTGCCGCGCTGACCGCGACCGTCGGCGTCAAGCCCACCTACGGCACGGTGTCGCGGTACGGGCTGATCGCGTGCGCGTCGTCGCTGGACCAGGGCGGGCCGTGCGCGCGCACCGTGCTCGACACCGCGCTGCTGCACCAGGTCATCGCCGGCCACGATCCGCGCGACTCGACGTCGGTGGACGCCGCGGTGCCCGACGTCGTCGGCGCGGCCCGGGCCGGCGCGACCGGCGATCTGACCGGGCGTGCGGGTCGGTGTGGTCAAGCAGCTGCGCGGCGACGGCTACCAGCCGGGCGTGCTGGCGTCGTTCAACGCCGCCGTCGAGCAGCTGACCGCGCTCGGCGCGGAGGTCACCGAGGTCGACTGCCCGCACTTCGACTACTCGCTGGCCGGCGTACTACCTGATCCTGCCGTCGGAGGTGTCGTCAACCTGGCGCGCTTCGACGCGATGCGCTACGGCCTGCGGGTCGGCGACGACGGCACGCACAGCGCCGAAGAGGTCATGGCGCTGACCCGCGCGGCCGGCTTCGGCCCGGAGGTCAAGCGCCGCATCATGATCGGCACCTACGCGCTGTCGGCCGGCTATTACGACGCCTACTACAACCAGGCGCAGAAGGTGCGCACGCTGATCGCCCGCGACCTCGACGAGGCCTACCAGAAGGTCGACGTGCTGGTGTCGCCGACCACCCCGACGACCGCGTTCCCGCTGGGGGAGAAGGTCGACGACCCGCTGGCGATGTACCTGTTCGACCTGTGCACGCTGCCGCTGAACCTGGCCGGGCACTGCGGCATGTCGGTGCCGTCGGGGCTGTCGCCGGACGACGACCTGCCGGTCGGCCTGCAGATCATGGCGCCCGCGCTGGCCGACGACCGGCTCTACCGGGTGGGCGCGGCCTACGAAGCTGCGCGCGGTCCGCTGCGGTCGGCGATCTGATGGGCTGCCGCGTGCGCCCGCAACGGGCAAGATAGAGACATGCGCATCGGAGTGCTGACCGGCGGCGGCGACTGTCCCGGCCTGAACGCGGTGATTCGGGCCGTGGTGCGCACCTGCGACGTGCGGTACGGCTCCGTCGGTCGTCGGGTTCCTGGACGGCTGGCGCGGCCTGCTGGAGGACCGCCGCATCCAGCTCACCAACGACGACCGCAACGACCGACTGCTCGGCCAAGGGCGGCACCATGCTCGGCACCGCGCGGGTCAACCCCGACAAGCTGCGCGCCGGGCTGGACCAGATCAAGCAGACGCTGGAGGACAACGGGATCGACGTGCTGATCCCGATCGGCGGCGAAGGCACGCTGACCGCGGCGCACTGGCTGTCCGAGGAGAACGTGCCGGTCGTCGGCGTGCCGAAGACCATCGACAACGACATCGACTGCACCGACGTGACTTTCGGCCACGACACCGCGCTGCAGGTCGCCACCGACGCCATCGACCGGCTGCACAGCACCGCCGAATCGCATCAGCGGGTGATGCTCGTCGAGGTGATGGGCCGCCACGCGGGCTGGATCGCGCTCAACGCCGGGCTGGCGTCCGGTGCGCACATGACGCTGATCCCCGAGCAGCCGTTCGACGTCGAAGAGGTGTGCCGGCTGGTCAAGCAGCGGTTCCTGCGCGGTGACTCGCACTTCATCTGCGTCGTCGCCGAGGGCGCCAAGCCCGCCGAGGGCTCCATGCAGCTGCGCGAGGGCGGCATCGACGAGTTCGGCCACGAGCGGTTCACCGGGCGTCGCGCAGCAGCTCGGCCGTCGAGATCGAGAAGCGGATCAAGAAGGAAGTGCGCACCACCGTGCTCGGCCACGTGCAGCGCGGCGGCACGCCGACGGCCGTACGACCGCGTGCTGGCCACCCGGTTCGGCGTCAACGCCGCCGACGCCGCGCACTGCCGGCGAGTACGGGATGATGGTGTCGCTTCGCGGTCAGGACATCGGCCGGGTTCCGCTGGCCGACGCCATGCGCCAGCTCAAGCTGGTGCCGCAGAGCCGCTACGACGACGCCGCCGAGTTCTTCGGCTGACCCTTCCCAGCGCCCGACTTCCCAGCGCCCGGGCGCCGAGCCTGCTGGGAGATCGCGAAATCGGCGCGCTGAACGCGATCTGACAGCAGTGTCGGCGAGTGGACGGATGCGACTCACTAGGATTGAGGCATGACTGTCACCGCCGCCGAACTGCTCGAGTACGACGAGGTCATCGCGCGATACGAGCCCGTGATGGGCATGGAAGTTCACGTCGAGCTGTCGACCGCGACCAAGATGTTCTGCGGTTGCGCCAACAAGTTCGGCGCCGAGCCCAACACCCAGGTGTGCCCCGTGTGCCTCGGGCTGCCCGGCTCGCTGCCGGTGGTCAACGCCGTCGCCGTCGAATCGGCCATCCGCATCGGCCTCGCACTGAACTGCGACATCGCGCCGTGGGGCCGATTCGCCAGGAAGAACTACTTCTATCCCGATCAGCCGAAGAACTACCAGATCAGCCAGTACGACGAACCGATCGCGATCAACGGCTACCTCGACGTTCCGCTCGACGACGGCACCACCTGGCGCGTCGACATCGAACGCGCGCACATGGAGGAGGACACCGGCAAGCTGACCCACCTGGGCAGCGACACCGGCCGCATCGAGGGCGCGACGACGTCGCTGCTGGACTACAACCGGGCAGGCGTGCCCCTGATCGAGATCGTCACCAAGCCCATCGAGGGTGCGGGAGAGCGGGCCCCTGAGATCGCCCGCGCCTACGTGACCGCGCTGCGGGATCTGTTGCGCGCCTTGGGTGTTTCGGACGTGCGGATGGACCAGGGCTCGATGCGGTGCGACTCCAACGTCAGCCTCAAGCCGATCGGCGCAGCCCGAGTTCGGGACCCGTACCGAGACCAAGAACGTCAACTCGCTCAAGAGCGTCGAAGTGGCCGTGCGCTACGAGATGCGCCGTCAGGCAGCGGTTCTGGAGTCGGGTGGGCGAGTCATCCAGGAAACGCGGCACTTCCACGAAGACGGCTACACGACGGCGGGCCGCAGCAAGGAGACCGCGCAGGACTACCGGTACTTCCCGGAGCCCGACCTCGAGCCGGTGGCGCCCAGCGCGGAGCTCGTCGAGGAATTGCGCAAGACGATCCCAGAGCTACCGTGGTTGCAGCGCAAGCGAATTCAGGATGACTGGGGCATCTCCGACGAGGTGATGCGCGACCTGGTCAACAACGGCGCCATCGACCTGGTGGCCGCCACCGTCGAGCACGGCGCCTCCAGTGAGTCCGCCCGTGCATGGTGGGGCAACTTCCTGGTGCAGAAGGCCAACGAGGCGGGTGTCGAACTCGACGCGCTGGCAATCACGCCCGCACAGGTCGCCGCGGTGGTGAAGCTGGTCGACGACGGCTAGTTGTCGAACAAGCTGGCCCGCCAGGTGATCGAGGGCGTGCTGGCCGGTGAGGGCGAGCCCGAACAGGTGATGACCGACCGCGGGCTGGCAGTCGTGCGCGACGACTCGGTGATCCAAGCCGCGGTCGACGAGGCGCTGGCAGCCAATCCCGACGTGGCGGAGAAGATCCGCGGCGGAAAGGTGCAGGCGGCGGGTGCGATCGTCGGCGCCGTGATGAAGGCCACCAAGGGTCAGGCCGACGCCGCGCAGGTGCGCGAGCTCGTACTGGCCGCCTGCAGTTAGCTCTCGATGTCGATTAGCGCGGGCCATGCGGCGATGGCGGCTTCGGCGACCGCGGACAGCTTTTCTCTGTCGGCGCCGTCGCGGGCCTGGATGGCCATGCCCTGGTTGACCGCGTTGTAGAACGCGGCGATCTTCGCCGCGTCGACGCCGGCGGGGACGTCCCCATCGGCGATGCCGCGCTCGATGCGCGACCGGAAGTCATGCTCGGTGGCCGTCCGCTGTTCGGCGAGATGATCGCGGACGGCTTCGCTGCGATCCGTGGACGTGATCGCGGTGAGGACGATCATGCAGCCGTGCGGTTTGTCGGACTCGGTGAACTCCGTCGCATGGTTGCGCAGCACCTCGGCGATCGATTCCCGCGCCGTGGGTAGTTCACGCAGTGCGACGGCCGCAGAGGCGCCTTCGGTCTGGTGGTAGAGGGCGATGGCCTCGCGAAACAGCTGCTCCTTGCAGCCGAAGGCCGCGTACAGGCTCGGCGAGTTGATGCCCATCGCCGCGGTCAGATCGCTGATCGACGTGCCGTCGTAGCCGGATCTCCAGAACACTTCCATCGCCTGGCGCAGCGCGGCGTCCCGGTCGAAACCGCGAGGTCGGCCACGTGCCACGACGCCCACCTCGCTTTCTGTATCGAACGACCGGAAATTACTTGACAAGCCTAGCGCGGGTCCATAGTTTGGGGTCGCACCATTTTTGTATCGAACGACACAGAAAAGGAGTTGGCATGTCGGATTTGAACGGACAAGTGGCACTGGTGACCGGCGGCAGCCGGGGGATCGGGGCGGCCATCGCGACACGACTGGCCGAGCTTGGCGCCGACGTCGCAATCACGTACGCGCAGTCCAAGGAGAGTGCCGACGAGGTGGTGGGCCGGATCACGGCACTGGGTCGGCGGGGGCTGGCCATCAAGGCGGACAGCGCTTCGGCGGACGAAGTGGTGAGCGCCGTCGGCGAGGTGGTCGATGACCTCGGCAGCCTCGACATCCTGGTCAACAACGCAGGCATCTTCCCGTTCGGCCCCATCAGCGACGTTCCGCTCGAAGAGGTCGACCGCGCCCTCGGCATTCATGCCAGGGCGACGTACCTCGCCAGCCAGGCCGCCGTTCGGCACATGTCCGAGGGTGGGCGGATCATCAGCATCGGCAGCAATCTCGCTGAGCGCGTTCCCTTTTCGGGCGTCACTCTCTATGCGATGAGCAAGTCCGCGCTGATCGGCTTCACGAGGGGGCTGGCCCGTGAACTCGGAGAGCGAGGTATCACGGTGAACCTCGTTCAGCCCGGCGCCACCGCCACGGACATGAACCCGGCCGACGGGGAGAGCGCCGACCACCAACGCGAGCTGAGCGCGCTGGGCCGCTACGCCGACCCCAGCGAGGTCGCCGAGACCGTCGCGTTCCTGTCGGGATCCGGCGGACGAAACATCACCGGCTCGGTGCTCACCGTCGACGGCGGCACCAACGCCTAGCGGACTACGTGTTGTCGGCGCTGCTGCGCGGGAAACCGCCCTGCGGGAAGAGTGGGAACACCACGTCGTCGAGTTTCTCGGCGTCACCGGAGGTCTTGTTGACCGTCGCACCCCACACGTTGCCGTCGGGCGAGAGCTGCAGTGCCCAGACGTGTCCATGCTGATCCTGACGGATCACCTCGGGGTCGCCGGTGACCGCACCGGTGTCGGGAGCCAACCGGACGGCGACCGTCTGCTTGGTGCTGACCAGGTTGACCAGGACGGTGCCTTCCGACGCCGCGCAGCCGGCCACCCCGGGGCGATCCGGCCACGTCCACACGGTGGAGACCTTCGAGTCCTTGGTGATCCGCTGCAGCCGGTCGGCGGTCGGCGTCCTGTCGGTGACGTAGAGCGACCCGTCGGACCCGTCGATGCACAGTCCGCCACCTGCTCCCAAGCCGCTCAGTGCGGTGGTCTGCGGCGCCTGGTTGACGGTCGTCGGCTGTTCGATGCGCAGCAGCTTGCCCGCCAGCGACGCGGGGTCGCCGGCCAGGGCGGGGTTGCCCGCATCACCGGTCTGCACCATCAGCGTGGTCGGGCTGGTGAAGATCAGCGCGCCGGCGTTGCCCGTCGCGCCCTTGGGGATGCCCGTCAGGATGGGCTTGGGGACGTCGCCGTCGGCGATCCTGATCACGCGGTTGTCGGTCGGCGTGCTGACGTAGGCGTACATCAGCCGATCCTGTGGGTACGTCGGCGACAACACGATGTCCAACAGGCCGCCGTCACCGGACGGATCGACCGGGATCACCACCTTGACCTTCGGCTCGGCGCTCACCGAGACGTTCTTGACGGCGCCGGTCTGCCGCTCGGCGACCAGGGCGGACTGGCTGTTGGGCAGCATGATCAGCCCGCTGGTGCTCTCCAGGCAGCCCTGCATCACGCCGGGCGCCGGGCACGCCTTGGGAAAGGGCTTGGGCGGCAACGGCGGCGGGGGTGGCGGCGTCGAGGTCTGGCCGGGCTCCATCTGCGGTTCCGTGGTGAACGGTTCCGATTGAGCCTTGTCGAACCGGGCGCAACCGGAGCCGACCAATAGCGCGGCACACAGCAGCGCCAGCACTCCACGCAACGGGCGGCGCTGTGTCATGCAGGCCAGGTTACGGATCGTCGGGCGGTACGCGCCACGCCGGTCTCCGCAGATCGCTGCGCAAATGGGCGTCCCAAAGCGCCGCGCCAATCCCCCACTCGGGGGTGAGAAGCCCTTACGCTGGAAAACGTGACCAGTACCTCTCACGAACCGCGCGGCTGGCAACGGCCCGAAGACATGGCCGCGCGGCCTGCGTCGGCGCGCCTGGTCGACCCCGAAGACGACATACCGTCATCGACTTACGCCGGTGACTTCGAGACCACCGCGATCCCGCGGTACGACACCACTCCAGCCAGCCCCGAACACGGTGCGTACGGACTGCTCGGTGACCCCGAACCGCTGCCGTACGTCCAGCCGGGC
Source organism: uncultured Actinomycetota bacterium (assembly GCA_963849055.1). Lineage (GTDB taxonomy): Bacteria > Actinomycetota > Actinomycetes > Mycobacteriales > Mycobacteriaceae > Mycobacterium. The sequence continues at coordinate 123,982 of CAWKFI010000002.1, read as the reverse complement.
GGCCGGCACGCCGCGATGCCGGCTGAGCCGGCCCAGATCGAATCGGACGGCGCCACCTTCGACGCGGCACGTCAGGCCGGCCGGCGCGGCACGCAGGACCTCGGCCTGATGCTGCTGCGCGTCGGACTGGGCGCGCTGCTGATCGCGCACGGCCTGCAGAAGGCGTTCGGCTGGTGGGGCGGGTCCGGCCTTGGCGGCTTCGAGAAGTCGCTCGCCGATCTCGGCTATCAGCACGCGAACGTGCTCACCTACGTCGGTGCCGGTGCGCAGATCGGGGCAGGCGCGCTGCTGGTGCTCGGACTGTTCACGCCACTCGCCGCGGCGGCCGCCCTGGCCTACTTCATCAACGGGTTGCTGGCTGCCGTCTCCGCGCAACCCGACTCCGGCTACTTTCCGTTCTTCCTGCCCGACGGGCACGAGTTCCAGGTGACACTGATCGTGGTGGCCGCGGCACTCGTGCTGACCGGGCCAGGACGGTACGGCTTCGACGCCGGACGTGGGTGGGCGCGCCGCCCGTTCGTCGGCTCGTTCATCGCGTTGTTGGTGGGCGTCGGGGCCGGCATCGCCGTGTGGGTGTTCCTCAACGGCGCGAACCCACTCGCCTAGTCGTACGGGTTGGGCACGCGGCCGTCGGTGACGGCGGTCAGCTCCGGCAGCGTCGCGAAGGTCACCGCGGGCAGCCGGAATTCGGACCCATCCTTGCGACGGGCCACTGCCCACGACGACTTGTCGAACCGCAGACCGTCGATCTCCGACCACGGCACCGTCTGGCTGCTCAGCAGAGTGCGTGCGGTGACGGTGTCCCGGTCGGCGACGGTCCGGTAGCGGACGATCGCCGCCGACGCGATCACGGGTATCACCAGGATCGCGGCGAACCAGACTGGTTGGGCCAGCACCAGGGTGAGCATGCCGAGCGCGAGGAACCCGGCCGCGAGATGGGCCATCGGGGAAATCTTGATGACGACCGGTGCGGTGGCACCCGACGCGGACGGTGAACTCACGACGACCATCCTTGCACTGCCGCCGGTTTCCGTGCCTGCTCGCGCGCGTCGGCCCCGTCGTCGAGGCTAGGGAGATTTGACCATTGACCAGTGCGGAGGCTACCGTCGACTGCTATGCAGACCACGGCATTGCTCGTAGTAATTGGTTGGCGCGTTGGTGCGTAACCAGGCCTGAGCCTACGAGCATCGACGCGCAACCCTCGTGCAGCTGACGCTGACGGGGGTTTTTTGTTGCCCGAGAACCCGAACGAATCACCGCAGAGAGACCAAGAGGAAAACGTGAGCGCACCCACTACGCGACCACCGGAGCCCGCGAAGCAAACCAACGGCACCCCTGCAGTCGCGACCACGCCCACAACGCGGCCGAGAAAGGTTGCGCCACAACAGCTCACCGGAGCGCAGGCCGTAATCCGCTCCTTGGAAGAGCTCGACGTCGACGTGATCTTCGGCATCCCGGGCGGTGCTGTGCTGCCGGTCTACGACCCGCTGTTCGACTCGGTGAAGTTGCGTCACGTGCTCGTCCGCCACGAGCAGGGCGCCGGGCACGCCGCCAGTGGCTACGCCCACGCGACCGGCAAGGTCGGCGTCTGCATGGCCACCTCGGGTCCCGGCGCCACCAACCTGGTCACCCCATTGGCCGACGCGCAGATGGACTCCATCCCGGTGGTCGCGATCACCGGGCAGGTCGGCCGCGGGCTGATCGGCACCGACGCCTTCCAGGAAGCCGACATCTCCGGCATCACCATGCCGATCACCAAGCACAACTTCCTGGTCCGCGAGCGGTGACGACATCGCCCGCGTGATGGCCGAGGCCTTCCACATCGCCAAGTCGGGCCGTCCCGGCGCGGTGCTCGTCGACATCCCGAAGGACGTGCTGCAGGCGCAGTGCACGTTCAGCTGGCCGCCGGTGATCGATCTGCCCGGGTACAAGCCAAACACCAAACCGCACAGCAGGCAGGTGCGCGAGGCCGCCAAGCTCATCGCCGCGGCCCGCAAGCCGGTGCTCTACGTCGGCGGCGGCGTCATCCGCGGCGAGGCCACCGCGGAGCTGCTCGACCTGGCCGAACTGACCGGAATCCCGGTCGTCACCACGCTGATGGCGCGCGGCGCCTTCCCCGACAGCCACCCGCAGAACCTGGGCATGCCCGGCATGCACGGCACCGTCGCCGCCGTGGCGGCCCTGCAGAAGAGCGACCTGCTCATCGCGCTCGGCACGCGATTCGACGACCGGGTGACCGGCCGGCTGGACTCGTTCGCGCCCGAGGCCAAGGTGATCCACGCCGACATCGACCCGGCCGAGATCGGCAAGAACCGCAACGCCGACGTGCCGATCGTCGGTGACGTGAAGAACGTCATCACCGATCTGATCGAGGCGCTGCGGCGCGACGGCAGTCTCGTCGGCCAGCCTGAACATCGACAACTGGTGGGAGTACCTGCGCAGCGTGCAGTCGACCTACCCGCTGAGCTACGGCCCGCAGAGCGACGGCAGCCTCAGCCCCGAGTACGTCATCGAGACGTTGGGCCGCATCGCCGGTCCGGACGCGGTGTACGCCGCGGGCGTGGGTCAGCACCAGATGTGGGCGGCGCAGTTCATCAAGTACGAGAACCCGCGCACGTGGCTGAACTCGGGCGGCCTCGGCACCATGGGCTTCGCCATCCCGGCGGCGATGGGCGCCAAGTTCGCCCGGCCCGACGCCGAGGTGTGGGCGATCGACGGCGACGGCTGCTTCCAGATGACCAATCAGGAACTGGCGACCTGCGCCGTCGAGGGCGCGCCGATCAAGGTGGCCCTCATCAACAACGGCAACCTCGGCATGGTCCGGCAGTGGCAGACGCTGTTCTACGAGGAGCGCTACAGCCAGACCAACCTGGCCACGCACAGCCACCGCATCCCCGACTTCGTCAAGCTGGCCGAGGCGCTGGGCTGCGTCGGATTGCGTTGCGAGCGTGCCGAAGACGTCGAAGACGTGATCAACCAGGCGCGGGCCATCAACGACCGGCCGGTGGTGATCGACTTCATCGTCGGTGCCGACGCCCAGGTGTGGCCGATGGTCGCCGCAGGGACGAGCAACGACGAGATCCAGGCCGCCAAGGGCATCCGTCCGCTGTTCGACGACAGCTACAACGAGGGGCACGCATGACCGTCACCACCCACACCCTGTCGGTCCTCGTCGAGGACAAACCCGGCGTGCTGGCCCGCGTGTCGCGCGCTGTTCTCCCGGCGCGGCTTCAACATTCAGTCGCTGGCCGTCGGCGCCACCGAGCAGAAGCACCTCTCCCGCATGACCATCGTGGTCGCGGTCGAGGACTTTCCGCTCGAGCAGATCACCAAGCAGCTCAACAAGCTGATCAACGTGATCAAGATCGTCGAGCAGGACGAGGAGAACTCGGTGTCGCGCGAGCTGGCACTGATCAAGGTGCGCGCCGACGCGGCCACCCGCGGGCAGATCATCGAGGCCGTCAACCTGTTCCGCGCCAAGGTGGTCGACGTGTCGGCCGAGTCGTTGGTCGTGGAGGCCACCGGCACGCCCGGCAAGCTCGACGGCTCTGCTGAACCTCCTCGAGCCCTACGGCATCCGGGAGATCGCGCAGTCCGGCATGGTGACGCTGGCCCGCGGGCCGCGCGGCATCGTCAAGTAAGTAATCTTCGAACGAAATACGAAGGAAGAGAAGGAAATCAAGTGGCAGTTGAGATGTTCTACGACGACGACGCGGACCTGTCGATCATCCAGGGACGCAAGGTCGGTGTCATCGGTTACGGCAGCCAGGGCCACGCGCACTCGCTGAGCCTGCGCGACTCCGGCGTCGAGGTGAAGGTCGGCCTGAAAGAGGGCTCCAAGTCGCGCGAGAAGGTGACCGAGCAGGGCCTCGCCGTCGACACGCCTGCCGAGGTCGCCAAGTGGGCCGACGTCATCATGCTGCTGGCGCCGGACACCGCGCAGGCAGAGATCTTCAAGAACGACATCGAGCCGAACCTGGTGGCCGGCAACGCGCTGTTCTTCGGCCACGGGCTGAACATCCACTTCGACCTGATCGAGCCGGCCGACGACATCACCATCGGCATGGTGGCGCCCAAGGGCCCCGGCCACCTGGTGCGCCGTCAGTTCGTCGACGGCAAGGGCGTGCCCTGTCTGATCGCGGTCGACCAGGACCCGAAGGGCGAGGGCGAGGCGCTCGCGCTGTCCTACGCCAAGGGCATCGGCGGCACCCGCGCCGGCGTCATCAAGACCACCTTCAAGGAAGAGACCGAGACCGACCTCTTCGGTGAGCAGGCCGTGTTGTGCGGTGGCACCGAGGAACTGGTCAAGGTCGGCTTCGAGGTCATGGTCGAGGCGGGTTACGCGCCCGAGATGGCCTACTTCGAGGTGCTGCACGAGCTGAAGCTCATCGTCGACCTGATGTACGAGGGCGGCATCGCGCGGATGAACTACTCGGTGTCCGACACCGCGGAGTTCGGTGGCTACCTGTCGGGTCCGCGCGTCATCGACGCCGACACCAAGGAGCGGATGCGCGGCATCCTCAAGGACATTCAGGACGGCAGCTTCGTCAAGGAGCTCGTCGCGAACGTCGAGGGCGGCAACAAGCGGCTCGAGAAGCTGCGCAAGGAGAACGCCGAGCACCCCATCGAGGTCACCGGCAAGAAGCTGCGCGACCTGATGAGCTGGGTCGACCGGCCCATCACCGAAACGGCCTAGTTCCCCGTCCCCCCTGGCGATTTGGGCGCGCCTACGTTCGCTCAGCGATCGAAAGCGCACACAAATCGCTAGGGGGAGAGGCGCGGGAGCTCCCGGATGCCGAATTCGCGGCGCAGCACCGTGCGCGCGGCGTAGTAGCCGGCCATTCCGTGCACGCCGCCGCCGGGCGGAGCTGCCGACGAGCACAGGTAGGCCTTCGGGATCGGCGTCGACCATGGGTTGAGCCGCAATGTCGGCCCGGTGAGGGCGCTGAACATGTTGTTGCCGCCGACGCCGATGTCGCCGCCGACCAGGTTGGCGTTGTGGTCGGCCAGGCGCGCCGCGGGCACGCTGCGCACGGCAACCACCACGTCACGGAATCCCGGTGCGAAGCGCTCGAAGACGTCGGTGACCGATTCGGCCATGTCGACCGTCGAGCCCGCGGGCACGTGCGCATACGCCCACAGCGGACGACGGCCGTCGGCGTCGATGCGGCCGGGGTCGGCGATGTGCGGTGAGGCGGCCAGCACCATCGGCCACTCGGCGTGCTTGCCCTTGGCGATCGTCACCTCCGCCAACGCCATCTGCGCGCGGGTGCCGCCGAGGTGCAGTGTGGGTGCCTGCGCCAGTCGCGGGTCAGTCCAGGGGATGTCGCCGGACAACACGTAGTCCACCTTGGCCACGCCCGGCCCGAACCGGTAGCGCCGCAACGCCTTCGCGTACCGCGGCGGCAAGGCGTCGCCGTAGATCCGCAGCAGCGCGGTCGGCGCGGTGTCGTACAGCACGACGCCCTCGGGTGGGCGGGTGACCTCCTCGCCGAGGACCAGCTCGCCGCCGTGTGCCAGCAGGTCTGCGATCAGGGCGTTGGGGATGGCTTGCGATCCGCCGACCGGTATCGGCCATCCGACCGCATGCCCAAGTACCGCCAGCATCAACCCGGCGCCGCGAGGACACCAACGATGGCATCTGCGAGATCGTGTGCGCCGCAACGCCGGTGAACAACGCGCGGGCGTCCTCGCCGGCCAGCGTCCGCCACAACGGCGTGCCCTGCGCCAGCAGCCGAGGCCCGACCCGCAACGCCGCGGGAATGGACGGCGGCAGCGACCGCTTGTCGCCGAGCAGCAGGCCGACGACGTTGTCGCAGTCGGCGGCGAGCGGGCCTAGCAGCCGTCGCCACGACTTTCCGTCGTCCAGCTCCGCGCAGGTGCGGTCGATGTCGTGGTAGCCGATGGCCGCAGGCCTGCCCGGCAGGGGATTGCCGTAGGCGATCTCGGGGACGGCCAGGCCGACGCCGCGCGCAGGCAGATCGAACTGGGCGAAGAACGGCGACGCCAGCGCCAGCGGATGCACCGCCGAGCAGATGTCGTGTGCGACGCCCGGAAACTCCGGATCGGCCATGGTCCGCGCGCCACCGCCCGCGGTCGGCTGCGCCTCGATCACCCGCACCGACAACCCCGCCCGTGCGCAGATCACGGCGGCGCTCAGGCCGTTGGGTCCACTACCGACGACGGTGACGTCCACGCCTCTCGCTCCGCTCCTGCCCGCTCAACCATCCCTGGTCGCTCCGCTCCTGCCCGCCACCCGCTTATTAGAGCCCACTACTCTGTGTGGACGTGAGTCTTCCCGTTGTGCTGATCGCCGACAAACTGGCCCCGTCGACCGTCGCCGCCCTCGGCGACCAGGTAGAAGTCCGCTGGGTGGACGGCCCCGACCGGCCGAAGCTGCTGGCCGCGGTCCCCGAGGCCGACGCGCTGCTGGTGCGCTCGGCAACCACGGTGGACGCCGAGGTCCTGGCCGCCGCGCCCAAGCTGAAGATCGTCGCCCGCGCCGGCGTCGGGCTCGACAACGTGGACGTCGACGCGGCAACCGCCCGCGGCGTCCTGGTGGTCAACGCGCCGACCTCGAACATCCACAGCGCCGCCGAGCACGCGTTGGCGCTGCTGCTGGCCGCGGCCCGCCAGATTCCTGCCGCCGACGCGACGCTGCGCGACCACACCTGGAAGCGGTCGTCGTTCTCGGGCACCGAGATCTTCGGCAAGACGGTGGGCGTGGTCGGGCTGGGTCGCATCGGGCAGCTGGTGGCCCAGCGGCTCGCCGCATTCGGCGCCCACGTCACCGCGTACGACCCCTACGTCTCCCAGGCCCGCGCCGCGCAGCTGGGCATCGAACTGCTCTCGCTCGACGAACTGCTCGGTCGCGCCGACTTCATCTCCGTGCACCTGCCGAAGACGAAGGAGACCGCCGGGCTGATCAACAAGGAGGCGCTGGCCAAGACCAAGCCGGGCGTCATCATCGTCAACGCCGCCCGCGGCGGGCTGATCGACGAGGAAGCCCTCGCCGAGGCCGTCACCAGCGGACACGTGCGTGGCGCGGGCATCGACGTGTTCGCCACCGAACCCTGCACCGACAGCCCGCTGTTCGAGCTGCCTCAGGTCGTCGTCACCCCGCACCTCGGCGCCTCCACGGAAGAGGCGCAGGACCGCGCAGGCACCGACGTCGCGGCCAGCGTGAAGCTGGCGCTGGCTGGCGAGTTCGTGCCCGACGCCGTGAACGTCGGCGGCGGCGTGGTCGGCGAAGAGGTGGCGCCATGGCTCGACCTCGTTCGCAAGCTGGGTCTGCTGGTGGGTGCGCTGTCAGCCGAGCTGCCGACCTCGCTGTCGGTGGAGGTCCGCGGTGAACTGGCGTCCGAAGACGTTGAGGTGCTGCGGCTCTCGGCGTTGCGCGGTTTGTTCTCAGCGGTCATCGAAGACCAGGTGACGTTCGTCAACGCGCCTGCGCTGGCCGCCGAACGCGGTGTCGAGGCCGGTATCAGCACCGCCTCGGAGAGCCCCAATCACCGCAGTGTGGTCGACGTGCGCGCGGTGAACAACGACGGGTCGGTGACCAACGTCGCAGGCACGCTGTCCGGTCCGCAGCTCGTCGAGAAGATCGTCCAGATCAACGGCCGCAACCTGGATCTGCGCGCCGAGGGCGTCAACCTGATCATCAACTACGAGGACCAGCCGGGTGCGCTCGGCAAGATCGGCACGCTGCTCGGCGCGGCCGGCGTGAACATCCTTGCCGCGCAGCTCAGTCAGGATGCCGACGGCGAAGGGGCGACGATCATGCTTCGCCTCGATCGCGAGGCGCCGTCCGACGTGTTGGCGGCCATCGGCACCGACGTGGGCGCCGTGACGATGGAAGTGGTTGATCTGTCATGACTTCAGCACTGAAATTGGCCGTGATCGCCGGTGACGGCATCGGCCCCGAGGTGATCGCCGAAGCCGTCAAGGTTCTCGACGTCGTGCTCCCCGGCGTGGAGAAGACGAGTTACGACCTTGGTGCGAAGCGCTACCACGCGACCGGCGAAACGCTGCCCGACGGCGTCGTCGACGAGCTGCGCGGGCACGACGCGATCCTGCTTGGCGCCATCGGTGATCCGTCGGTGCCCAGCGGCGTGCTGGAACGCGGTCTGTTGCTGCGCCTGCGCTTCGAGCTCGACCATCACGTCAACCTGCGGCCGGGTCGGCTCTATCCGGGCGTGAGCAGCCCGTTGGCCGGCGATCCGGAGATCGACTTCGTCGTGGTGCGCGAGGGCACCGAGGGTCCGTACACCGGCACCGGCGGCGCGATCCGTGTCGGCACCCCCAACGAGGTCGCGACCGAGGTCAGCCTGAACACCGCGTTCGGCGTGCAGCGCGTGGTGCGGGACGCCTTCGGCCGGGCGGCCAAGCGGCGCAACCACCTGACGTTGGTGCACAAGACCAACGTGCTGACGTTCGCGGGCAAGTTGTGGTCGCGCATCGTCGCCGAGGTCGGCGCCGACTTCCCCGACGTCGAAGTCGCCTATCAGCACGTCGACGCGGCCACCATCCACCTGGTCACCGACCCCGGCCGGTTCGACGTGATCGTGACCGACAATCTGTTCGGCGACATCGTCACCGACCTTGCCGCCGCGGTATGCGGTGGAATCGGCCTGGCCGCCAGCGGCAACATCGACGCCACGGGCACCAACCCCTCGATGTTCGAACCGGTCCACGGCAGTGCGCCCGACATCGCCGGGCAGGGGATCGCGGACCCGACCGCGGCGATCATGTCCGTCGCGATGCTGCTCGCGCACGTCGGCGAGGACGCCGCGGCCGCTCGGGTCGACAAGGCCGTCGAGCAGCACCTGGCCACGCGTGGTGACGAGAAGCTGTCGACGACGGCGGTCGGCGACAGAATCACCAGCCTGCTGTAACCGGCTAGCGCCCGTGCACCGATTCGACGGTGTAGAGGTGCGGATCGAATCCTGTGGCGAGGGCGGCGACCTTCGACATGTGTTCGCGCGCAGTCGGATCGGCGAACATGGCCGCATACGCCTCCTGGCTCTCCCATTGCGCGTAGTTGACGACGCGGGTCCCGTCGGTGCTGAGGTGAATGTTGGCCGAGACGAACCCTGGCACGTGGCGCATCACCTCGTCGGTCGCGTCGTGGAGCAGGCCCACCAGTTCGGCGGCGTGCTCCGGTTCGACGGTGAAGACGTTGATCAGCGTGGTGTGCGGTCCGTGGCGTTCGATGGTGGTCATTCGTCCTCCTTGATGTCAGGTTCCTTACATACTCGAGCGTAGCGCGATGTAAGGTTCCTGTCATGTCATCGTCGACAACCGAAGCCTCGGTGGGCTATCTGGTGAAGCGGGTGCAGCAGTCCCTGCGGCGCCGGTGCGACGCCGCACTGCGCCCGACCGGCCTGTCGATGGCGCAATACGCGGCGTTGCGCGCCCTGGACGACCTGCCAGAGGCGTCCGCGTCCGATCTGGCCCGTCGGTGCTTCGTCACGCGACAGTCGCTTCAGGATCTGCTGGCGGGTCTGCGCGCGGCCGGGTTGGTCACCGACGCGTCAACGGCCCCGCGGGGTCGGGTCAGAGCACTCGCCTTGACCACCGAAGGGCGCAAGCGGCTCGCGGCGGGTGATGCGGCCGTAAACGGCGTGGACGCTGCCATGGTCGCGGATCTCACCACGACCGAGCGCGGGCAGTTGGCCGCGATGCTCGTGCACTGCGCCGAGAACCTCGAGGGCACTTAGTCTTTCGTGGCTGCGCGGCCTTTCGCGGCCGCGCGCAATGGGTCGGCGTCGACGGGCACCAGTGGCAACGCGATCAACGGGAACACCGCGCACACCGCGAAGGCCGCAGGGAAACCGGCCACGGCGATCAACGCACCGAACACCGGCGGCACGATGCCGGACGTGAATAGCTGACTGGTGTTCTGCGTGCCCAGCGCCCGGCCACTCCAGAACGGACCCGCGATCTCCGCGATCGCGGTGAACGCCAAGCCGTTGTCGGACACCGTGATCACCGACGCGACCACCATCACGCCGACGGCCAGCGGCGAATGGATGAGATCGGTCATCGCGAGCAGGCCCATGGCGATCGCGGCGCCGATCGCAATGGTGCGGATCGGATGCAGCCGCGATCCGACCTTGTCCGACCACCGTCCCGCGGCGATCCGGCCCACCGCACCCAACAGCTGGGCGAAGGTCACCATCGCGCCCGCCGACGCCGCCGACCATCCGCGATCGGTCATCAACCACACCAGGGTGAACGTCCAAACCAGGCACTGCGGCGTGACCAACAACACCGACACGGCGTGAATGCGCCACAACGTCGACGAGCCGCGGTACGGGTTCGCCAGCTCGTCGGCATGCGCCTCGGCACGCGGCGGTCGAGGCGGGTCGAGCACCCCCACCAGGCTGATCACCGCTGCCACCGCACACACGATCGCGGGGAAGAGCAGGGCGACTGCCACACCGTGTGCCTCGGCCAGCTGCGGCATCACCAACGCACCAAGACCGACCCCAAGCGGCTGGGCGGTCTGCCGGATGCCCATGACCAGCCCGCGCTGGTGCGGCGGGAACCAGCCCACCACCAGCCGACCGCTCGCGGAGTTACTGCTGGCGGCCGCCATGCCGCCGAGGAACAGGAAGGCTCCGACGGCGACGAGGGAGTGCACCGAGGCGGCCGCGAACGCCGCAGCGGCGGTAAGGGCGGCGCCGAGGACGAGCACGGTGCGTTCGCCGACGCGGTCGACGAGGTAACCCCAAGCGATCAGGGTGACCACCATGCCGAAGCTGGGCAGCGACGACATCAGGCCGGCCTCGGCCAGGTCGAGGCCGCGTTCGGCGTGCAGGGTGGGGATCAGGAAGGCGGCGCCGTTGATGAAGACGTTCGTGCACAGCGTCGTGGTGAGCGCGATCACCAACATCGACCACCTGCGCACGGTCCCAATGGTCCATGTGGTCACGCCACCATCGTGGCACGGCTATCTCACCATGCTAAATAGTTATCTCACGATATGAGATCGAGGCGATGGCTCGAGCGGCGTTCATCTTCCGGCTAGCTGCTAGTCGGTGGTGCGGAATGCCGGACTGGCAGATGGCTGCCTGCATCGATGTGACAAACCTCCCGTGCCGCGATTCTTTGATCACCCCCGAAAACGGGGGCCGGACATCACGACCTGGGAGATCGAACATCATGAAAATCCACTCCACTCTGATCCTGTCGGGAATGGCCGCCGGAGCCGTCGCAGCCGGGATCGCGTTGGCCCCCAATGCTTCTGCCGAACCGACTGCCCCGTCCTGCCACGCCACCGACTCAGCGCAGAACGTGTGCCAGTCGCCGGGCAACTACCAAGGCGACTTCTCCCACTCCGTCGAGCAGCCCTCGCAGGTCGAGTTCCCGTGGCTGCAGGGGATGTGACCCCGTCCCGACGCGCGGTAACCACCCCTCATTAGGCTCTGACGAATGCGTCTCGGTCGAATCGCCAGTCCCGACGGCGTCGCCTTCGTCACCATCGACGGCGACCCAGCCAACGAAGTGTGCAAGGAGATCGCCGAGCAGTACCTGTCGCGCAATCCCACCTTCACCGGTCGCACGTGGCCGCTGGCCGACGTGCGGCTGCTGGCCCCGATCCTGGCGCCGAAGGTGATCTGCATGGGCAAGAACTACGCGGCCCACGCACTCGAGATGGGGGGCGAGGCGCCCGAGGATCCGGTGATCTTCCTCAAACCGAATACGGCGATCATCGGCCCGAACGTCGCCATCCAGCTGCCCGCCGACGCCCACCCCGTGCACCACGAGGGCGAGCTGGCCGCCGTGATCGAACGGCCCTGCAAGGACGTTCCTGCGGCCAGGGCGGCCGAGTTCATCCTCGGCTACACCATCGCCAACGACGTCTCAGCGCGCGACCAGCAGAAGCACGACGGTCAGTGGACCCGCGCCAAGGGTCACGACACGTTCTGCCCCCTCGGCCCGTGGATCGAAACTCAGCTGGACCCCTCAGAGCTGGATCTGCGCACCGAGGTCAACGGCGAGGTCCGCCAGCACAGCAACACGGCACTGCTGCTGCACGACGTCGGCGCGATCATCGAGTGGGTATCGGCGGTCATGACGCTGCTGCCCGGCGACCTGATCCTGACCGGTACGCCGGAGGGTGTGGGACCGATCGAGGACGGCGACATCGTGAGCATCACCATCGAGGGCATCGGCACACTGTCGAATCCCGTTGTGCGCAAGAAGAAGTCATGACGAACATCGGAGAAGTCCGGGTACGGTTCTGTCCCTCGCCAACCGGCACGCCGCACGTCGGGCTGGTGCGCACGGCACTGTTCAATTGGGCGTACGCCCGCCACACGGGCGGCACCTTCGTGTTCCGGATCGAGGACACCGACGCCGCCCGCGACAGTGCGGAAAGCTATGCCGCCCTTCTGGACGCGCTCCGCTGGCTGGGCATGGACTGGGACGAGGGCCCCGAGATCGGCGGCCCGTACGCGCCTTACCGGCAGTCCGAGCGCGGTGACATCTACCGCGACGTGGTGGCGCGACTGCTCGACGCCGGCGAGGTCTACGAGGCCTACTCGACGGCGGAAGAGGTCGAGGCGCGACACCTCGCGGCCGGCCGAAATCCCAAGCTGGGGTACGACAACTACGACCGCACCCTGACCGACGCCCAGCGTGCGCAGTTCGCCGCCGAGGGGCGCAAGCCCGTTCTTCGTCTGCGGATGCCCGACGAGGATCTGACGTGGCACGACCTGGTGCGCGGTCCGACGACGTTCGCCGCGGGCACGGTGCCTGACTTCGCCATCACGCGTGGCAGCGGAGATCCGTTGTACACCTTGGTCAACCCCGTCGACGACGCCATGATGAGGATCACCCACGTCCTGCGCGGCGAGGACATCTTGCCCTCGACGCCCAGGCAGATCGCGTTGTACCAGGCGCTCATCCGCATCGGCGTAGCGGAGTTCGTCCCTCAGTTCGCCCATCTGCCAAGCGTTCTCGGTGAGGGCAACAAGAAGCTTTCGAAGCGCGACCCGCAATCGAATCTGTTCCTGCACCGCGATCGCGGGTTCATCCCCGAGGGCTTGCTGAATTATCTGGCTCTGCTGGGCTGGGGAATCGCCGACGACCACGACGTGTTCAGTCTCGCCGAGATGGTGGCTGCGTTCGACGTCAAGGACGTCAACTCCAATCCCGCTCGCTTCGACCAGAAGAAGGCCGACGCGATCAACGCCGAGCACATCCGGATGTTGGACGAGGCCGACTTCACCGCACGGTTGCGGGCGTACCTCGGCGAGCACGGCCACGACACCGGGCTCGACGACGCCCAGTTCGCCGAGGCCGCCAAGCTCGTGCAGACCCGCATCGTCGTGCTCGGCGATGCGTGGGATCTGTTGAAGTTCCTCGACGACGACGCGTTCGGGCTCGACGAGAAGTCGGCAGGCAAGGAACTGCGCGCCGAGGCCGTTCCCGTGCTCGACGCGGCGCTGGCGGCACTCGACGGGGTCGGGGAGTGGTCGACCGCCGAGATCGAGGCAGCGCTGAAGACGGCGCTGTTGGAGGGCCTCGAGCTGAAGCCACGCAAGGCGTTCGGACCGATCCGGGTGGCGGCCACCGGCTCTTCGATCAGCCCGCCGCTGTTCGAGTCGCTGGAGTTGCTCGGCCGCGACCGCAGCATGGCCCGGCTGCGCGCCGGACGGGATCACGCGGCCGCGGCTGCGGCGGAGGCGTGAAAATCAGCGCCGAAATCTTTGATAGTCTGCTCGTCGGTCCGTGAACGGCAGGCGGTGGTGGACTCCATCGCACGCCTCGTCGGGACAACGCCTGTGACCTGCGGTTATAGGCACCAGTGGGGTATGGTGTAATTGGCAACACAGCGGTTTCTGGTACCGCCATTCTAGGTTCGAGTCCTGGTACCCCAGCCACGAGCGGCAGCGCGACGGCGCTGTTTCACCCGATCAGAGCATCGACCGCCGTGTCGGCGCCTCGGCGCAACTCAGCATTGAAATCCGCATCACCCATCGCCGTCCTCAGCGTGGCGGCGATGCGGTCGACGTCGCCGCGCTGACCGTGCGGCAGCGGGCGGCCCACCGAGTCCCGGAGCCGGGCCGCCGCGCCGAGCAGGCGCGCTGCACGCTCGCGTCGGCCGGCGACGGCATGGGCACCGGCCAACCCCTCCAGCGCGAGCGCGAGGGCACGTGGATCACCACTGTCGGCCGCCAACTCGTATCCCTCGAGCTGCAGCCGCAGCGCCTCCTCTGCGTCACCGCGTTGTTCGGCGGTGAAACCCAGTTCGGCGAGCGCGAGCGCGGTGCCGGCCTGGAAACGCTGCGCCCGATGCCAGTCCAGCACGGCGCGCAGGTGCTTCTCCGCGACGTCGAACTGCCCAGACCGACGCGCGCCGAGGCCGAGGCCGGTCTCGGCGTACATCTCCGCCGGCTTGAATCCCTGCTCCGCGCCCAACTGTCTGGCCTTCTCGTGCAGTTCCCACGCCCGCTGGTGATCGCCACGCAGCATCGCGATCCGGCCCAGCCACGACAGCTGAAATGACATCTCCGGGGCGAGCCCCAGTTCCTCGGCCATGGACAGGCCGTTGCGATGCATCCGTTCCGCGCGGTCGTAGTCGCCGGCGACCTCGGCGAGGCTGCCGGTGATGTAGCTGGCCTGCAGCTGCCCCCAGCGCTCGCCCAACTCGTCGAGCAGTGCGGTACCGCGCGCGGCGTCGTCCTCGGCGGCGGCGAAATCGGCGGCGGATAGGTGGTGGCTCACGCGGTCGATCAGGGCGACCGCGACGCCCCACCCGTCGCCCAGCTCCTCGAACTCGTGCAGCGCCTGCGCGGTGAGGTCGCGAGCCCGCGGTACGCCCACCGAGGTGGTGACGTAGCCGAGGAACCAGTACGCCGTGGCCCGATCGGCCTGGTCGGTGATCAGCGTCGCGATGTCGAACGCATCGTCGTCGACTGCCTCGCCGGCGGCGATCGCCAGCCCCGTCTCCCAGCACCGGGCGACGTACCGCAGCTGGTCCGTGCCACCCGACAGCGCCAAGGCCTGCCGAATCGACCTGCGGGCCTCACCGATACGGCCGCGCAGGAACCAGTACCACGCCATGGCGTTGACGAGTCGCAGCGCCAACCCGGCATCGTCGGCTTCGACGGCGGTCTCCATGGCGCGGCGCAGATTCGGTGTCTCCATGCCGACTCGTTCCAACCAGGCGCACTGCTCGCGGCTCCGCAGACCCGCGGCCGCCCGCTCGGCCAAACCCACGTAGTGCTCGGCATGGCTGCGCCGCATGGCGGACAACTCGGTCGCCTCTCGCAGCCGGTCCAACCCGTATGCAAGCACCGTCTCCAGCAAGCGGTAACGCGGACCCGCAACACTGACCACCAACGAACGGTCGACGAGATCGGTCAGCAGGTTCACGACGTCGCCCGCGGCCACCCCGTCGCCGCCGCACAACGCCTCGACTGCCGCGAGGTCACATCCCTCGGCGAACACCGCCATGCGCCGCAACACCACCTTCGTGGGTTCGTCCAGCAGTTGCCAGCTCCAATCCAGCAGCGCGCGCAGTGTTCGATGCCGCTGCGGGCCACCCCGACTTCCGTTGGCCAGCAGCCGGAAGCGATCATCGAGACGGTCCAGCAGTTCGTGCGGCCCGAGCGCACGGATCCGGGTGGCCGCGAGCTCGAGTGCCAACGGCACCCCGTCCAGGCGCCGGCAGACCGCGGCCACCGCGGCGGCGTTGTCCTCGTCGAGCGAAAAGCCGGGGGCCGACGCGACCGCGCGGTCCATGAACAGCTGCACCGAGCTGAACGCCCGAACATCTTCTGCGGCAACCGATCCCGGGCCGGGAACGGTCAACGGCGGTACGTTCCACACCAATTCGCCTGCCACGCCCAGCGGCAACTGGCTGGTGGCCAGGATTCGAAGATCCGGCACCGCTTCCAGCAGCGTGGTGGTCAACGCCGCGACGGGTTCGATCACCCCTTCGCAGTTGTCCAGGACGAGCACGATGTCCTTGCCCCGTAGGTACTGAGCCAATCGTCTGGCGTCGCAGCCCCGTTCGTCACGGATGCCGAGCGTGCCCGCGACGACGTCGACGACGAGCTCCTCCGGAGCGCATGCGGAGGGGTAGCCGTGCCGGTCGAGCCCGCTGAGCTCCACCAGCCATGCATTCGGAAGACGTTGCGCGGTCTGCAGCGCGAGCCTGGTCTTGCCCACCCCGCCGGGACCGGTCAACGTGACCAGGCGCGTGTCGGTCAACAGCGACAGCACGGACTGCACCGCATCATCGCGGCCGACCAGTTCGGTCAACGGTTGCGGCAGGTTGGTCCTCGGCGGCGGCGGTATGGCGAGCATCGGATCCTGTTCCAGGATCGCCTGATGCAAAGCCACGATGTCGGGTCCCGGCGTCAGGCCGAGGTCGTCCGCCAACAGCCTGCGCAGCTGCCGATAGCTCTCCAGGGCCTCGCTCTGCCTGCCGGCGCGGTACAGCGCTCGCATGTGAAGGGCGCGTAGCCGCTCACGTAGGGGATTCGCCGCAACACGCTCACCGAGCTCGCCGGCGACGGCCTGGTGATCGCCGAGTTCGAGCCGCGCGTCCGCCCAATCCTCTTGCGCGGTCAGCCGCTCGTCGTCGAGGCGTGCGATGAACGGTGCCGCGAACGGCTCGTCGGCGAGGTCGCCGAGCACCGGCCCACGCCACAATGCGAGCCCCTCCTCCAGCAGGTCTGCCCGCGTGCGTGCGTCCGCAGTGTCGCGCGCCCGCGCGCTCAGTTCCGAGAACCGCGTCGCGTCGAGATCGACCCGCACGAGATAGCCGCCGCGCTCGTACGCCACCAATGCGCCGCTTCCCGGCTCCGCCCGCTCCAGCGTCCTGCGCAGTTGCGACACCTTGGTCTGCAGGGTGTTGCGGGGATCGCCCGGCGGGCGGTCGCCCCACAGATCGTCGACCAAGCGGTCCACCGACACTGGCCGGCCCTCCTGCACCAGCAGGTCGGCGAGTAGCAGCCGCACCTTGGCTTCGGGCACGCGGATCTCCCGGCCGTCCCCGGTCCACACCGCAAGCGGACCCAGCACCCCGAAGCGCACGGTGTCGACGGTATCGGGACGCGGTGACAGCGTCGTGCGCCGGCCGTGCGTGAACCGTGCGCGCCCAGTCGCACAGTGGCGGCATGACGGATTTCAGCAAGCCCTCGGTGACGGTGATCGGTCTCGGGGCCATGGGGTCGGCACTCGCCGCGGCGGTGCTCGACGCGGGTTACCCGACGACGGTGTGGAACCGCACGCCGGAACGGACGCAACCGTTGGTGGACCGCGGGGCAGTCGCGGCGGCCGGCGTGGGCGAGGCCATCGAGGCCAGCCGCCTCGTCATCGTCTGCCTATTGGACGTCGCGTCGGTCACCGACGTCCTCGACCCCGTCAAGGATGCGTTGGCAGGCCGCGTTCTGGTGAACCTCACCAACGGCACCCCGGCGCATGCCCGTGAACTCTCCGGCCGTTACGACGCCGACTATCTCGACGGAGGCATCATGGCGGTGCCGCCAATGATCGGCGGCCAGGATGCGTTCATCTTCTACAGCGGATCGCGCAGCGCCTTCGACACCAACCGCGGCGTGCTCGACGTGTTCGGCGAAAGCCGCTACGTCGGTGACGATGCCGGTTTGGCGGCGCTACAGGACATCGCGCTGCTCAGTGGGATGTACGGGATGTTCATCGGCAGCATGCACGCGCTTGCGCTGGTCGACTCGGCGGGCATCCCGGCCAACACGTTCGCGCCGCTGCTGCGGCGCTACATCGAATCCATGCTCGGCTTCGTCGACGGTGCGGCCGAGCAGATCGACAAGCAGGACTACACGATCGGCGTGGTCTCCAACATCGGAATGCAGTCGGCCGCCTTCGTCAATCTGCTCGAGACCGCCCGCGATCAGGGCATCAGTCCAGAACTCATCGCGCCATTGGGGCCACTGATGGCGCGTCGCGTCGAAGCAGGCCACGGCCAGGAAGACCTGGCCGGTGTCATCGAACTACTCAAGGAGAGCAAGTGATTACGTTCATTGGTTTGGGTCCGATGGGCCAGGCGATGGTGCGCGCATTCGTGAAGGCCGGAAACGAAGTGACGGTGTGGAACCGGACGCCATCGAAGGCCGAAGGACTGGATGCGACGGTCGCGCCCACGGTCGCCGACGCGCTGGCCGCCAGCGACGTGGTGTTCCTGAGCCTGACCGACTACCAGGTGATGTTCGATCTGCTCGACGGTCAGGACGTGGGCGGCAAGACGATCATCAATCTCAGCTCGGACACGCCGGCGACCACCCGGCGGGCCGCAGAGTGGGCGACGCAGCGGGGGGCGACGCTCATCGTCGGAGGAGTGATGGTGCCCGAGGAGCTCATCGCCACCGATGCCTCCTACACCTTCTATAGCGGTCCCGAAGCCGTTGTGCGGCAGCATGAATCGTTGCTCACCGTGATCGGCCGCGTCGAATACGTTGGCGAGGACCCGGCGTTGGCGCAGCTGTTCTATCAGGCACAGTTGACGATCTTCCTGACGTCGTTGTCCGCGTACATGCACGCGACCGCACTGGTCGACTCGGCGGGAGTGGCGCCCGAAACCTTCCTGCGGTACGCCACGGAAACCTTCGACAGCATCTCCTACTACCTGCCCGATGCCGCCAAGAACATGGCCAACCACGAACATCCTGGCGAGGGCGCCAACATCGTCATGATGGGCGCCACCGCCGACCACATCGTCGGTGCCAGCACAGAAGCCAAGTTGGATCTGGCTCTGCCGCAGGCGGTCAAGTCGCTCTACGACCGAGCGATCGCAGCGGGGCATGGCGCCGACACCTGGACCAGCCTGTACGAGGTGATCGTGCCATGAAGGTGACGGTGCTTGGGCTCGGCCAGATGGGCACGGCCATCGCGGCCGCACTGGTCTCCGCCGGACACGAGATCACGACCTGGAATCGCACGCCCGGCAAGGTAGTCGAGAACGCGGTCGTCGCACCGACGGCCGCGGAGGCCATCGCCGCCAGCCCCGTGACACTGGCCGTCGTTTCCGATTACCCGACGTTGCGCCAAGTGCTCGGCGAAGCGACCGGTCGCGTGTTGATCAACCTCGCGACGGGCTCACCCGAAGAAGCGCAGGCCATGGCCGACTGGGCGGCGGCACGCGGTACCGGCTATCTGGACGGCGCGATGCTCGCGGTGCCGCAATCCGTTGCAACGCCGGACGGTCAATTCCTCTACAGCGGGTCCACCGAGGTGTTCGAGGAGTACCGGAAGATGCTCGACGTGCTGGCGACCAGTCGGTATCTCGGGCCCGACCCGACCGTTGCCGCGGTATGGGACAGCGCGCTGCTCGGCATCGGGTACTCCGCGCTGCTGGGTTACCTGCATGCGGCCGCGCTACTGGACACCGCGGGGACGTCGCCGTCGCAATTCCAGCCGATGGTTGGCCAGTGGCTCAGCACGATGTCCGGGCTGATGGCCGAACTCGGCGGCGAGATCGAGGCGGGTCGGTATCGCGACGCGACGTCACCGGTCGGGTTGAACCGGTGGGCAGTGGAGAAGCTGGTCAACACCAGCCTGACCCGCGGCGTGTCGGCGGAGCCCCTGATGCCGCTGCGGGCGCTGCTGGACCGCAGGGTCGCCGACGGTCACGCCGACGAAAGCGTGGGCAGCCTGTTCGAGGCGCTGCGCAAGCCGGTCGGGTAGCGGTGCGGATTTGTAGTCCGCCCACCGGGGTGGGCTATGCTGTCTCTCCGGTGCGCCAATGCGTGCCACACGGAAAAGTCTGGCCCCGTCGTCTAGCGGCCTAGGACGCCGCCCTCTCACGGCGGTAGCGTGGGTTCGAATCCCATCGGGGCTACCAGACTTCCTTGCGCGGACTGCTCGCGCGTCAATCTCCGCCGCTAGCCGGCTTCCAGATGGGCAGACCACTGCTCCGCCGTGAATCGACAGTTCCCCGATTCGAACTCTCCGTCGGGAAACATGCGAGCCACGCATCCGCACAACGCTCGCCAGAGCGCAGCGTCCACTTCCCGGTTCTCGAGGTGCAGCGCGACGATCGGCCGATCATCGCCGACATGGCGGAAGAAGACGCCGCCGGCGTGGTCGTCGAGTCGAACGGCCGCTGCACAAACCAGCCGTCGTAATCCCGGGGCACTCGCGCGACTGGCACCGCGGGACCACCATAGATTCGCCATGCCACCTCGACGGCCGCGATGTCACGGTCATTAGTCCATGGCCGCACCGGCTCGGTGACGTCGGGCTGGCGCTTCGCTTCGAAGGTGCCTGCAATCACGCGAACCGGAGTGGGGACGTCGAAGTCGAACCCGAAACCCGCGGCTGCCACGACCGGCTCTGCTCCTTCCATCGAGTGAGCGGGGGAAGGCGAGACGGTCTCGCCGAGCGCCGACCATTCGCGGACGTCGGCGCCGTGAGGCTCAACGTTCGGTAGGTGCGCAGATCTCCGGCCCGCAGACCGCCGGTCCCGAAGTCGCGCAAGACCATCTCGATACGTGCGGGCGTTCGTACGGCATTGGGGAGGGGAGACGACGGTAACCGGCGCAACGGCACTCGGGACGTCATTTGATGCGCCCGCGAATCACCTTTCGTCGCAGCCGAATCCCATGGGCCACTGCTGGCGCGTCACAACCGCCGCGTCAGAGCCTCGGCCGCCGCGAGTAGATCGGCCGCCCAGCGCGCGCCGGGCCGTCGACCCATGCGGTCGATCGGTCCCGACACCGAAACCGCCGCAACCACAGTTCCTCGCGCGTCTCGAACCGGCGCCGAGATGCTCGCCACACCGGGTTCGCGTTCGGCTGCGCTCTGCGCCCAACCCCGCTTGCGCACCTCGGCCAGTGTCCGGTCGGTGAACTTGGCGCTGGGCAGCACCGCCTGCTGAGTGACGGCATCGCTATATGCCAGAAGCACCTTGGCGCCCGACCCCGCGGTCATCGGTAGGCGGGTGCCCACCGGCACGGTGTCGCGAAGGCCCGCCGGCGGTTCGAGCGCCGCCACGCACACCCGAGACGTGCCCTCACGACGGTAGAGCTGGACGCTCTCCCCGGTGATTTCGCGCAATCGGGGCAGCACCACTGCCCCGGCAGCGAGCAGCGGGTCGTTCACGTGCCCCGCCAACTCGGTGAGCCCAGGGCCGAGCCGCCACCGGCCTTCGGCGTCACGGGCCAGCAGCCGGTGCGTTTCCAGCCCGGCGGCGAGCCGATGCGCGGTCGCGCGCGGCAGGCCGGTGCGCTCGCACAGTTCGGCCAGCCCACAGGGTGACTCGGCCACCGAGTGCAGTACGCCCACCGCTTTGTCGAGCACGCCGATACCGCTATCCTGTCTCACAGAGGGATACTAACTTCCCGCATAGTGAGATTGCCAGCCCGGCACCTGCGGATCGCTCCCGAAGGATTGAAGACGTCATGACTGAAAAGCCACGCACGATGGCAGAGAAAGTGTGGGCCGACCACGTGGTGGCCACCGGCCCCGGCGAGGGAGCCGCTCGCGAACCGGACCTGATCTACATCGACTTGCACTTGGTCCACGAGGTCACAAGTCCGCAGGCGTTCGACGGTCTTCGGCTCGCGGGGCGGCCGGTGCGTCGGCCGGATCTCACCATCGCCACCGAGGACCACAACGTGCCGACGATCGACATCGACAAGCCGATTGCGGATCCGGTGTCGCGCACTCAGGTCGAGACATTGCGGCGTAACTGCGAGGAATTCGGCATCCGGCTGCACCCGATGGGTGACGTCGAGCAGGGCATCGTGCACATCATCGGACCGCAGCTGGGGCTGACCCAGCCGGGAACGACCGTGGTGTGTGGCGATTCTCACACCTCCACGCACGGCGCCTTCGGTGCGCTGGCCATGGGCATCGGTACGTCGGAGGTCGAGCACGTGCTCGCAACCCAGACGTTGCCGCTGCGGCCCTTCAAGACCATGGCCGTCAACGTCGACGGTGTGCTGCCCCCGGGCGTCAGTGCCAAGGACGTGATCCTCGCGGTGATCGCGAAGATCGGCACCGGCGGTGGCCAGGGGTACGTCATCGAATACCGCGGCAGCGCCATCGAATCGCTGTCGATGGAAGGCCGGATGACGATCTGCAACATGAGCATCGAGGCCGGTGCCCGGGCCGGAATGATTGCCCCGGACGAGACGACGTTCGAATTCCTGCGCGGCCGTCCGCACGCCCCCACGGGTTCGGAGTGGGATACCGCGGTGGAGGCGTGGCGCCGGTTGCGCACCGACGACGGAGCAGAATTCGACACCGAGGTCTACGTCGACGCCTCGACGCTGAGCCCGTTCGTCACGTGGGGCACCAACCCCGGCCAGGGCGTGCCACTCGCCGACTCGGTGCCCGACCCCGAGTTGATCTTCGACGAGGGTGATCGCCAGGCGGCCGAGAAGGCGTTGACCTACATGGACTTGTCTCCGGGAACGGCGATGCGGGACATCGCGGTGGACGCCGTCTTCGTCGGCTCTTGCACGAACGGCCGGATCGAGGACCTGCGTGTAGTGGCAGACGTGTTGCGCGGCCGCAAGGTTGCCGACGGGGTCCGGATGCTGGTGGTGCCGGGTTCGATGCGGGTCCGTGCGCAGGCCGAATCCGAAGGGCTGGGTGAGGTCTTCACCGCGGCAGGTGCTGAGTGGCGCCAGGCCGGATGTTCGATGTGTCTGGGCATGAACCCCGATCAACTCGCGCCGGGGGAGCGCTGCGCATCGACCTCCAACCGAAACTTCGAGGGCCGACAGGGCAAGGGCGGGCGGACGCATTTGGTGTCGCCCGCAGTGGCCGCCGCCACCGCGGTGCGGGGCACGCTGTCCTCTCCGTCCGACCTGTCCGACCCTTCCGCCGCCTCGAATCGTTAGGGGAAACAGCCATGGAAGCGTTCCAAACTCACACCGGTATCGGCGTCCCGCTCCGCCGCTCGAATGTCGACACCGACCAGATAATCCCCGCTGTCTATCTGAAGCGGGTCACCCGAACGGGTTTCGAGGATGGGCTCTTCGCCGCCTGGCGCAACGATCCGTCCTTCGTCCTGAACCTGCCGCCCTTCGACCGGGGTTCGGTATTGGTCGCCGGTCCCGATTTCGGGACCGGCTCGTCGCGGGAGCACGCCGTGTGGGCGCTCATGGACTACGGCTTCCGGGTCGTGATCTCGTCGCGGTTCGCCGACATCTTCCGCGGCAATTCCGGAAAAGCGGGGCTTCTCGCCGCCGAAGTCGCACAAGACGATGTGGAACTCCTGTGGAAGCTCATCGAGCAGCAGCCGGGTCTGGAAATCACTGTGAATCTTCAAGATCGGACCATCGCTGCTGGAACGGTGATGCTGCCGTTCAACATTGACGATTACACCGCGTGGCGGCTGCTCTCCGGACTCGACGATATTGGCCTTACGCTGCAGAAACAGGCTGAGATCGAGGCCTTCGAGGAGCGCAGGCCGAGCTGGAAGCCGCGCACTCTGCCGGCCTGACAATGGGGCCCGAAAGGGCCGAAATCATGCGCCAGCAACCCCGTTTGGGACACGCGTACCACCGCCGGTGTGGGGCAACCAGATTGCCGAATTCGTCGCTAGCTACGTTTGAAATTGGGCGTGGCTCTTGGAAATCAGCGGTGTAAAGGTTTACCGTGTCCACTAGTCGGTCCAAAGTGGACCACTGGCTTCGGAGGTTTTGCAATGAACAAGGCAGAGCTCATCGACGTCCTCACGGACAAGTTGGGCACCGATCGTCGGCAAGCTACCGCCGCCGTGGAGAACGTCGTAGACACCATCGTGCGTGCCGTCCATAAGGGCGACAGCGTCACCATTACTGGCTTCGGCGTATTCGAACAGCGTCGCCGCGCCGCTCGCGTTGCGCGCAATCCGCGTACGGGCGAGACGGTGAAGGTCAAGCCCACGTCTGTACCGGCGTTCCGGCCGGGCGCTCAATTCAAGGCGGTTGTGTCTGGCGCACAGCGTCTCCCGGCGGAAGGACCAGCAGTGAAGCGTGGCGCGACAGCGGCACCGGCCCGGAAGGCAGCCGTGAAGAAGGCCGTCAAGAAGGCCGCCACCAAGGCTCCCGCCAAGAAGGCGGCCACCAAGGCTCCCGCCAAGAAGGCGGCCACCAAGGCCCCCGCCAAGAAGGCCCCGGCCGCGAAGAAGGCTCCGGCTGCCAAGAAGGCCGCAGTCAAGAAGGCTCCGGCCGCGAAGAAGGCTCCGGTCAAGAAGGCCGCAGTGAAGAAGGCTCCGGCCAAGAAGGCCCCGGCCGCCAAGAAGGCTCCGGCCAAGAAGGCCGCGACCAAGGCTCCGGCCAAGAAGGCCGCGACCAAGGCTCCCGCCAAGAAGGCCCCCGCCAAGAAGGGCCGCAAGTAGCAGCACGTACCGGAATCAGTTCCGGTACAAGACACGCCGTAGACCCTCGGGTCTACGGCGTGTCTGCGTGAGCGCTACGAGCGCGTGGACAGGGCGCTGCCGATGTGGTCGGCGGCCACCAACTTGTCGCCGACCAGCGACATCACCCACGTGCTGCCCTTGCGGTTGCGCGACTTGTCCGGCCGAACCCCGTCCCGTTCGCACCACCATGCGACGAGATCCGGGATCACCTTTCCCTGCGTGCAGATGACCGGCGTGCCATCGGCCTTCGCGATCTCGAGGACGCGGTGCCGGCCTGCGTGGTGATCGTCGGCGTAGGCCTCCTCGGTCAGCAGCGGCTCGTCGTCGATGCCGACTCCCAACTCCTCGGCCAGTGGCTCGAGTGTCTGGTGGCATCGGACCCTGGGCGCGGCGTAGGCGTTGGTGGCGCCGAAAGCCAGCAGCTGGCCAACCAGTGATTCGGCTTGCGCGCGTCCGCGTTTGTCGAGCGGCCGCTTCCGGTCGTCACCCTTGTATCGCGACTTGGTGCCGGCGAGGCCATGCCGGACGATCAGTACCGTCTTCGTGTCGGCGGGGTATTTTATGAAGCGCCGCAACACCTTTCGGTCGTGTGGATACTGCACGCGCTTCATCGCGTCCGTGACGGGAAGCCAGATCAGCTGGTCGACTTCGTCGCCGGGAATGAAGTCGCCGCCGAGCGCGCGGGCCGTCCAGTACCGCACCTTCTTGGTGCCTTGCTCGACCGGATAGCTGACCGACGCAAGTCGCCTGCCGAGCTTGGCCGCGTAGCCGGTCTCCTCCTCGACCTCGCGTACCGCGGTAACGGGTTCGGTTTCGCCGGGGTCGACCTTGCCCTTGGGCAGAGACCAGTCGTCGTAGCGCGGCCGGTGCACCACCGCCACTTCCGTGGCGTCGGACGCGTCGGCGTATCGCCACAGCACAGCCCCCGCAGCCAGGATGGTCGTGGTCGCGGGGCGAGCGGACTTCTTGGGCACCTCAACTCCTGCACGTCATTCGGGGGCCGGTGTGCCCCGTCGAGTCGGCCAGCGTCGTCCTCAGTGGTGCCGGTGCCGTTCCATCAGCGACACCTGATGGTCGCGTACGGTCTGGCCCTCGTGCGGCGACGCCGTCCAGTGACCGTCGGCTTCGAGTTCCCAGCACCTGGTGGCGGGATCCATGGCCGACGTGAACACGTCGTCCAATTGGGCGGTCAGCCTCGGATCCTTCACCTGTGCCATCACCTCGACGCGACGGTCCAGATTACGGTGCATCATGTCGGCGCTTCCGATCCAGAACTCGTCGATGGCGCGGAAGTGAATAATGCGCGAGTGTTCCAGGAATCGGCCGAGAATCGATCGCACCACCACGTTCTCGGAGAACCCTGGCACTCCGGGGCGTAGCGCGCAGATGCCCCGCACCACGACCTCGACCTGCACCCCGGCCTGCGACGCCCGGTACAGCGAGTCGATCACCTGCTCGTCGACCAGGGCGTTGGCCTTCAACCGAATCCCGGCGTCAGCTCCCTCCTGCTTGGCGGCGATCTCGCGCTCGATGCGCTCGATGATGCCCCGGCGCACGCCGTAGGGCGCCACCAGAAGGTTGCGGTAGGACACCTTTCGGGAGTAGCCCGTCAGGGAGTTGAACAGGTCGGTGAGGTCGGCGCCGATGTCGGGCGAGGCGGTCAGCAGGCCGACGTCCTCGTAGAGCCTGGCCGTCTTCGGGTTGTAGTTACCGGTCCCGATGTGGCAGTAGCGCCGAATCGTCGAACCCTCGCGGCGCACCACCAAACACGTCTTGCAGTGTGTCTTGAGTCCGATCAGCCCGTACACCACGTGCACGCCCGCCTGCTCCAGCGCGCGGGCCCACTTGATGTTGGCCTGTTCGTCGAAGCGCGCCTTGATCTCGACGAGGGCGACGACCTGCTTGCCCGCCTCCGCGGCGTCGATCAACGCGTTGACGATCGGTGAGTCACCCGAAGTCCGGTACAGCGTCTGCTTGATGGCCAGGACGTTCGGATCCGCCGCGGCCTGTTCGATGAAGCGCTGCACCGACGTCGAGAACGAATCGTAGGGGTGATGCACGAGCACGTCACCATCGCGGAGCGTCGAAAAGATGCTCTTTGGGGTCTCGCGTTCGCCGAAGGCCGGTGGCGTTGCAGGCACGAACGGCGGGTCCTTGAGGTCGGGCCGGTCGACACCGTAGATCTGCCACAGCGACGACAGGTCGAGAAGCCCCGGCACCTCGATGACGTCGCCGGGGTGAACGTCGAGTTCGCGCAACAACAATTCGAGCATGTTCTCGGTCATGTCATCGGCGATCTCCAGCCGCACCGGCGAGCCGAACCGCCGCCGTGCCAGTTCGCGTTCGAGCGCCTGCAACAGATCCTCGTCGCGGTCCTCTTCGACTTCGAAGTCTGCGTTGCGGGTGATGCGGAACGCGTGATGTTCGACGATCTCGAGGCCTGGGAACAGGACCGGCAGGAACGCCGCGATCAGTTCCTCCATCGGCAGGAACTGCACTTCACCCTCGAAGCCGTCCCGCACGCGGAGTTCGACGAACCGGTCCACGTTGTCGGGCACCTTGATTCGGGCGAAGTGCTGGGTGCCGTCGTCGGGGAGCTTGACGGTGATCGCCAGGTTCAGGCTCAAGCCACTCACGAACGGGAACGGGTGCGCCGGATCGACGGCGAGCGGCGTCAGTACCGGGAACACCTGTTCGTGGAAGTAGGTGGACAGGCGCCCCTTTTCGACATCGTCGAGCTCGTTCCAGGTGAGGATCACGATGCCCTGTTCCGCCAGCGCGGGGCGGACGAGTTCGCCGAACACCTTGGCGTGCCGGGTGGCGATCTGCTGGGTGCGTTCGCCGATGCGGCGAAGCTGTTCGCGTGGTGAGAGGCCGTCGGCCGAGCGGACCGAGAGTCCCATCTCGTCGCGGCGCTTGAGGCCCGCCACCCGCACCATGTAGAACTCGTCGAGGTTGGAGGCGAAGATGGCAAGGAACTTTGCCCGCTCGAGCAGGGGCAGCGACGTGTCGGCGGCCAGGGCCAGCACGCGCGCATTGAAGTCCAGCCAGCTCAGTTCCCTATTGAGGTAGCGCTCCTCCGGCAGGGCATTGTCGATCTGGTCGGACGTCGCCGCAGGTGGGGCCTCGGGCGTTGCAGTACCCGACACCCACTCCGCGTCGGCAGGTCGCGTTTCGGCTTCGGTCACGTGCTCGATCATTCCCTATCGGCGACGCCCGGGGCTAGGCGTGACCGCGTGAGGATCATCGTTCGACGCGAGACAACCCGATCTCGCTGACCGCAGCCGCGGTGGCCGGGCCGATTCCCAGCCGCATCGCGATCGACAGATCGTCGGCCGTGTCGATGTCGCACCGCAGACCCGGCCAGGGAACCGTCAGCGCCCTTGCTCCCGAATCCTCATGGCGCCGTGCCGAATCGGGTCCGAAGAGGGGATTGGGCGCTGCCCCGAATGCAAACAGCGCCGCGGTGCCGGTGCCGTGCCGGTCACCGACGAAGCTGCGTGGCTGGTGCCGGGCGGCAGCGATGGCCTCGGCGAGTTCATGCGGCTGCAGCGCAGGCAGATCACCCTGCAACACAACGATGTTCGATGCGCCTGCCGCGACGGCCGCCGCAGCGGCGAGGATGGCATTGTTCAACGGGTCGTGGTGACCTTCGGGGGTGGGATCGGCCAGTGCCCGCGCGCCGAGCCCCCGCGCGGTCGAGGCGGCCACCTCGTCGGGTGTGACGACGGTGATCCCACGCACCGCCGGCACCGCGGATGCCGCGTTGATGGTGTCCACCAGCATGGCGAGGACGACGTTCTCCCTGCCTGTGGCGGACATCACGGGTGCCAACCGCGTCTTGGCAGCGCCCAGTCGCTTGACCGCGATGATCACCTCGACGTCCGCCGGGGCGCCGGCGGGGTAGCCGTTCATGGTTGCCATCCTGCCAGCCGAGTGCCCAGGCTAGATTTGAAGCCGTGGTTGAAGCGGCTGTGATGGGCGCCGGTGCGTGGGGCACGGCGTTGGCGAAGGTGCTCGCGGACGCGGGCAACGACGTCACGCTGTGGGCGCGGCGCCAGGAGCTGGCCGACGAGATCAATGACACTCACCGCAATACCAACTACCTCGGGGACGTCGAACTTCCCAAGACCGTCAAAGCCACCGCCGACGCTGGGGCGGCTCTGTCAGGCGCATGCACCGTATTGCTCGCCGTGCCTGCCCAGACGCTGCGCACCAATCTCGAGCAATGGCGCGACCACGTCGGTGGCGACGCCACGCTGGTGAGCGTGGCCAAGGGCATCGAGCTGGACACACTCATGCGGATGAGTCAGGTGATCACCCAGGTGACGGGGGCAGCTGCGGACCGCGTCGCCGTCGTCACCGGCCCGAACCTCGCCAGTGAGATCGTCGATGAGCAGCCTGCCGCCACCGTGGTCGCCTGTGTCGACTCGGGCCGCGCCGTCGCGCTTCAGCGCGCGCTGTCCACCGGATACTTCCGCCCGTACACCAACACAGACGTGGTTGGCGCCGAAGTCGGTGGCGCGTGCAAGAACGTCATCGCTCTCGCGTGCGGGATGGCCGCAGGCGTGGGGCTTGGCGAGAACACCGCCGCAGCGATCATCACCAGGGGTCTTGCCGAGATCATGCGGCTAGGTATCGCCTTGGGCGCCAAGGGCACAACGCTGGCCGGTCTGGCCGGCGTCGGCGATCTCGTCGCCACGTGCACGTCACCGCGTTCACGCAATCGAGGGTTCGGCGAACGCCTTGGCCTGGGCGGCACCATGGAATCCGCGCTTGCCGCGGCCGGCGGCCACGTCGCCGAGGGGGTGACGTCGTGCCAGTCGGTCCTCGCTCTGGCTTCGAGCTACGACGTCGAGATGCCCCTGACCGACGCGGTGAACCGGGTCTGCCACAAGGGCCTTTCGGTCGACGAAGCCGTGGCGTTGCTGCTCGGTCGCAGCACCAAACCGGAATAGAGCGATGGACGGCCACTACGGGGACTCGACCCGCAGCGTCAAGGCCACGGCCTCCCAGCGCATTCCGGGCCAACCCGTGGCCCCACCGCCGGTTCCGGCGTCGGCGTACCACCTGTCGGCCGACGAATCGTTGCCGCTGGACACCTACGGTCGTAGCGCCAATCCCAGCTGGCGGCAACTCGAATCGGCCCTGGCCCAGCTCGAGGGCGCCGCATCGGCGTTGACGTTCGGCTCCGGGATGGCAGCCATCACGTCGGCGTTGCGGGTCCTGGTCCGGCCCGGCATGACGCTCGTCGTTCCCGCCGACGGCTATTATCAGGTCCGGCGTTATGCCGCGGAAAACCTTGTGCCACAAGGAGTAACTGTCGTCGAAGCCTCCGCGGCCCAGATGTGCGACGCCGCCGCCGACGCCCAGGTGGTGCTTGCCGAGACGCCGGTGAACCCGACGCTGGACGTGGTCGACCTATATCGGTTGGCGATGATCTGCCGCGCCCGCGATGCCACCCTCGTCGTCGACAACACCACGCCGACGCCGTTCGGCCAGCACCCCCTTTCGCTGGGTGCGCACCTGGTCGTGGCGAGCGCCACCAAGGGATTGTCAGGCCACAGTGACGTCGTGGCCGGCTACGTCGCAGGCAGCCACCCCGAGCTGATGGCCGCCGTGGAGCGCGAACGCCTGCTGGCCGGCGCCATCCTCGGCCCCTTCGAGGCGTGGTTGGCGCTGCGCAGCCTGGGCAGCGCGGGATTGCGCTTCGAGCGGCAATGCCAGAACGCCCAGGCGGTCGCGTTGATGTTGCACGCGCATCCTGCCGTGCGGTCGGTGCGCTACCCGGGACTGCCCGACGATCCTTCGCATGGCGTCGCCTGTCGTCAGATGGCGCGCTTCGGCGGATTGGTCAGCGTCGAACTCGCCGATGCGGCCGCGGTGCACGCGTTGGTGGAGCGCAGTGCCCTCCTGGTCGCGGCCACCAGCTTCGGTGGGCTGCACACCTCCGTCGACCGTCGGGCCCGCTGGGGTGACCCGGTCGCCGAGGGGTTCGCCCGGATCTCGCTTGGTATAGAGGACACCGACGACCTGCTGGCCGACATCGATCAAGCTCTCCGCTGAATCGATTCGCCCGGTCGCTATGCGGAGCCGCGCTTGCGCGGACCACCCTCCGGATCGCCGACGGGTAGCCTCTCTAGATTGTGACTGCCCGCACGCGCGTCGCCGTCGTCTACGGCGGACGTAGCTCCGAACACGCCATTTCATGCGTTTCCGCTGGCAGCATCCTGCGCAACCTCGATCCGGAGCGGTTCGAAGTGGTCGCCGTCGGCATCTCGCCCGAGGGATCGTGGGTGCTCACCGACGGGCGACCAGAGACGCTCGCCATCACCGACGGCCGACTGCCGGAGGTGAGTGGCACGTCGGGCACCGCGCTGGCACTGTCCGCCGACCCCGTCCGCCGCGGCGAACTGCTCTCGCTCGGCAAGGGGCCTGGCGACCTGTTGACGACCGTCGACGTCGTTTTCCCCGTCCTGCACGGTCCCTACGGCGAGGACGGCACCATCCAGGGCCTGCTCGAGCTCGCCGGCGTGCCCTACGTCGGCGCCGGGGTGCTGGCCAGCGCCGCGGGCATGGACAAGGAATTCACCAAGAAGCTGCTCGCCGCCGAGGGCCTCCCGATCGGGGACCAGGTGGTGCTGCGGGCGCACGACGCCACCGTGGAACTCGAGGACCGCGAGCGCCTCGGCCTTCCGGTGTTCGTCAAGCCCGCCCGCGGCGGCTCGTCCATCGGCGTCAGCCGCGTCGTGGCGTGGGACCAGTTGCCTGCGGCGATCGAGCTGGCCCGCAGGCACGATCCCAAGGTGATCGTCGAAGCGGCCATCCCGGGGCGTGAGCTCGAGTGCGGAGTGCTCGAATTCCCCGACGGCACAGTCGAAGCCAGCACCGTCGGCGAAATCCGGGTCGCCGGGGTGCGCGGCCGCGAGGATGCGTTCTACGACTTCGCCACCAAATACCTCGAAGACGCAGCGGAACTCGACGTGCCCGCCAAGGTCGACGACGAGATCGCCGACACCGTAAGACAACTCGCGATCCGGGCCTTCCGCGCCATCGATTGCCAAGGCCTTGCCCGGGTCGACTTCTTCCTCACCGACCACGGCCCGGTGATCAACGAGATCAACACCATGCCGGGCTTCACCACCATCTCGATGTACCCGCGGATGTGGGCCGCCAGCGGGGTCGACTACCCGACGCTGCTGGCGACCATGGTCGAGACCGCCCTGGCCCGCGGCACCGGCCTGCGCTAGCGCACCGGGCGCGGATTGACCGGCACGGCCGGCATCGCGGCGGCGACCGCCGTCGAAATGAGCTGTATCGGGGTGGGACCCGACCCGTCGGGCAGCGTCAGCGCGATGTACACCGGCCGGTCCACCGTGATCCAGGTGCTGCGACCCTCGTCCCCGATGCGGAACCAGTCCACGTCGTCGACCACCTGGACGGGGGTGCCCGCGACGAAGTCGACGGGCTGTTCCAGGCCGCAGCGCAGGATTATCGGTTCGCCGTCGGGATTCACCTGCCAGGCCGCGGCCCCCACCGGGGCGGGTTCGGCGGCAGGCACCCGCTGGTAGTCGCCCAGCTGGTCGGGCAGCGTGCTGAGCAGAGCGCGGCAGGCCTCGCTGCCTGCCTGTGGCGCAGGTATCGACACGATCGCGACGGGGCGTTGCTGCGCAGGCGTCTGCCGGATCACCGCGAACACCAGCACACCGATCACGGCAGCCACGGCCACGATCACGGCGGCCACCAGGACGCCGCGGGGCGGGCCGTCGCGTCCGTCGTCGGATGTCACCCGGCAACTCTAAGGCTGGGCCCCGTCGGCGATGGGACAGGTCAGGGTCCGCGTGATCCCGGTGACGTGCTGAACGCTGGGCACGACCGTCGCTTGCAGGTCGCGCATGGAGTCGGCGGCGATGCGGACGACGACGTCGTAGGGGCCGGTGACGTACTCGGAGGAGACGACGCCGGGCAACGCGGCCAATTGTTTGGCGATGACTTCGGCGCGGCCGACCTCGGTCTGAATCAGCATGAAGGCTTCGACCACGCGCTATCTCCTCCTTCCTGCTGCATAGACTCCGGGGGACCAAACGTACCGCAGGTCGCGCGGGTGTTCAGGGGACGAAATGGCGAGCGAGAACGACGAGACGAAGACGACCTTGGCGGGGCTTGGTGAATTCGCCGTCATCGATCGCCTGGTGCGCGGTCGGCAACAGCCGGCAGCAGTGATCCTGGGCCCCGGCGACGACGCGGCGGTGGTGCGCTCACCCGACGGCCGGACGGTGGTGACCACCGACATGCTGGTCGAGGGGCGCCACTTCCGGCTGGACTGGTCGACGCCGCATGACGTGGGCCGCAAGGCGATTGCGCAGAACGCTGCCGACGTCGAGGCCATGGGTGCGACGGCCACCGCCTTCGTCGTCGCGTTCGGCGCGCCCGGCGACACGTCGGGCGACGACGTGCTCGCGCTGTCCGATGGCATGTGGGCGGAGGCCGGGCGGTGCGGTGCGGGGATCGCGGGTGGCGATCTGGTCGCGGCCCCGCAGTGGGTGATTTCGGTCACGGCGCTGGGTGACCTGGCGGGCCGGGACCCGGTTCGACTGGACGGGGCTCGCCCCGGCGACTCGGTGGCGGTGGTGGGTGGTCTCGGGCGGTCAGCTGCGGGATATGCCTTGTGGCACAACGACATTCGCGAGGACATTCGCGGGCATGACGTGCTTCGCAGGCTGCATCTCACCCCCGACGTTCCCTACGGGCAGGGTCGAGCCGCCGCCGACGCGGGTGCGACGGCGATGACCGACGTGTCCGACGGCCTGGTGGCCGATCTAAGCCACGTCGCGGACGCGTCAGCCGTCGGCATCGACGTGTCCCGCGCGGCGCTGGCCGCCGACCACGACGGGCTCGTCGCAGCCGCCGCGGCGACGGGACAGGACGCCTGGGAGTGGGTGATGGGCGGGGGAGAGGATCATGCCCTCGTCGCGACGTTCCCCGGGGCGCTGCCCGACGGCTGGCGCCGCATCGGCGTCGTGGTCGCCGGTCCGTCGCGCGTACTCGTGGACGGGAACCCGTGGCGGGGAAACGCGGGCTGGCAGTCGTTCTGAGAAGCGGCGCACGCTAGGTTGACCCATCATGACGGCACGCCCATTGCACGAACTCGTCGAGGAGGGTTGGGCCCGCGCGCTGCAACCCGTCGAGGATCAGGTCACCCTGATGGGGAAGTTTCTCCGCAGCGAGATCGAGGCCGGCGAGCGGTATCTGCCTGCGGGTGAGAACGTCTTGCGCGCCTTCACGTTTCCGTTCGACGACGTCCGGGTGCTCATCGTCGGCCAGGATCCCTATCCGACGCCAGGACACGCCGTGGGGCTGAGCTTCTCGGTGGCGCCCGACGTGCGGCCGCTGCCGCGCAGCCTGGACAACATCTTCCGCGAGTACATCGCCGACCTCGGGCATCCCGCGCCAACGTCGGGTGATCTGACGCCGTGGGCGCAGCGCGGCGTAATGCTGCTCAACAGGGTGCTCACGGTGCGACCCGGCACGCCGGCGTCGCATCGGGGCAAGGGCTGGGAAGCGGTGACCGAGTGCGCCATCCGCGCCCTCGTCTCACGGCCACGGCCGTTGGTGGCGGTGCTGTGGGGGCGCGACGCGGCGACGCTCAAGCCGATGTTGGTCGGCGATCAGTGCATGACGATCGAGTCGGTGCATCCGTCGCCGCTGTCGGCGTCGCGCGGCTTCTTCGGCTCACGGCCGTTCAGCCGGGCGAACCAATTGCTCGCCGAGATGGGTGCGGACCCGGTCGACTGGCGGCTGGACTAGCGAACCGTCAAGCGAACCGTCCCGGCGCCGACGCTGCTGTCAGATCGCAAAATCGCGCTCAAAGCGATCTCACCGCAGTCTCGGCGAGAAGGGTCGAGCGGGACTTAGCCCCGTGCGACCTTGCCGGCCTTGATGCAGGACGTGCAGACGTTCAGGCGCTTCTTGTTGCCGCCTGGGCGGTCGACGGCGCGCACCGGCTGGATGTTCGGATCCCAGCGACGGCTGGTCCGGCGATGGGAGTGCGACACCGACTTGCCGAAGCCGGGGCCCTTCCCGCAGATATCGCACACGGCAGCCATGTAGAAACTCCTCGATCAGTACTGGGGGGCCAACGACCACGAGCGGGTGACCCGACAACCCGACCAGAATACCGGGACTGGTGAGTATCACCAAAACGCATCCACCGGGGCGAATGCTTCTGCGGTGGTGTCGGGTGGAATGGCTAGGCTTGCGCGCACGCGGCGGCTCGTGGTTGGAGGTGGGATGTCGGCTCGTCGGCTCGACGCCACCACTCTGCGGCATTGGGCGCATCTGGCGGTCGGCGGCCTCATCGCCCACACCGACGAGATCAACCGACTCAACGTCTTCCCGGTCGCCGACGCCGATACCGGGACGAACATGCTGTTCACCATGCGTGCGGCCTGCGCATGTGCCGACTCGCGCGCCGACGACGACGTGGTCGCGGTGGCCGCGGCGCTCGCCGACGGTGCATTGCAGGGCGCCCGCGGCAACTCCGGTGTCCTGCTGTCACAGATTCTGCGGGGCCTCTCCGACGTCACCGCCCAGGCCGCGACCGAGCGCGACGGCGATCTCGCCGACCTCGACGGCGCGCTGTTGGGCGCAGCCCTTCGACACGGGCTTGGCCTGGCCGTCACGTCGGTCGGTGAGACCGTGCCGGGCACCATCGTCACCGTGCTGCAGGCCGCGGCCGAGGCCGCCGAGGACGCTGCCGCCGACGGCGCGGACCTCGTCGCGGTGGTCGCTACGGCCTGCGAGGCGGCGGCGATCGCGCTGGAGAAGACCACGCAACAGCTCGACGTGCTCACCCAGGCCGGCGTGGTCGATGCGGGCGGGCGCGGGCTGCTGGTGCTGCTCGACGCGATGACCACCGCGCTGACCGGACAGGCGCCGCATCGGGGCGAATATCGGGCGGCTCGGCCAGCGGACGACGCGGCGACGATCTCGACGGGCGTTCCCCCGCAGTTCGAGGTGATGTACCTGCTGGCCGACTGCGACCACGCGGGTGTCGAACTGCTGCGCGAGCGGCTCGGGCGCCTCGGCGAATCGGTGGCCATCGCGGCATCCGGACATGGCGGCCAGTACTCGGTGCACGTCCACGCCGACGACGCGGGCGGCGCGGTGGAGGCGGCGCTGGACGTCGGCACGCCGAGCCGCATCCAGGTCACCGCGCTGACCGGCAACGCCGGGGCCCGGCCGCCCGGCGGATGGAGCCACGACCGGGCTGTGCTGGCGATCGTCGACGGCGACGGCGCGCAGGCGCTGTTCGCCGGTGAGGGTGCGCACGTGCTGCGGCCCGACGCCGGCGAGCCGCTCAGCGCGCAACGTCTGCTGCGCGCTCTCGTCGACGTCGGCGCCGCGCAGATCATGGTGCTACCCAACGGGTACCTCGCCGCCGAGGAACTGGTCGCCGGCTGCACCGCCGCGATCGGCTGGGGCATCGACGTGGTTCCGGTGCCAGCGGCGTCGATGGTCCAGGGCCTTGCCGCGCTGGCGGTGCACGACGCGACCCGCCAGGCCGTCGACGACGGCTACACCATGGCGCGCGCCGCGGCAGCCGCACGGCACGGCTCGGTCCGGGTCGCCACCGAAGAGGCGCTGACCTGGGCGGGCACCTGCCGACCCGGTGAAGGACTGGGCATTTCGGGCGACGAGGTGCTGATCGTCGGGCATGACCTGATTGCGGCCGGAGCCGGCCTGATCGATCTGATGCTCACCTCCGGCGGTGAATTGGTCACCGTGCTGACCGGCGCAGACGTCGACCCGAGCGTCGGCGAGGCGCTGCAGGCACACGTGCGCGGCAAGCATCTCGCGGCCGAGCTGGTGACCTATCACACCGGCCACGGCGGAGACGCCCTGCTGATCGGGGTGGAGTAGCCGTGGTCGCCCTCACCGACGGACTGCTGCACGTGATCGGCGCGAAGGCCGCCAAGTCGCTGGACGAGCACTTCGGCATCCGCACCGTCGACGACCTGCTGCGGCACTATCCGCGCAAGTACAGCGACGGCATGACGGTCCGAGGCGAAGGGGAGGCCCTCGATCTCGAAGCGGGGGAGCACGTCACCTTCGTCGACGTCATCGCCGACGTGGTCACCAAGCCGATGAAGCAGCAGCCGGGCAAGCGGCCACGCAAGTACGCAATCGTCACCCTGGGAAATCGAAAGCCCAAGGTAACGGCGACGTTCTTCAACGCCGACTACCTGGTGAAGCAATTACCCAAGGGCGCCCGGGTGATGTTGTCGGGCGAGGTGTCGTACTTCCGCGACGTCATGCAGCTGACTCATCCGGATTTCTTGGTGCTCGATGGGTCGGGGAGGGGCACGGGCAGCAAGTCGCTGGCCAAGATCGCCGAAGGCGCCGGCGACGAGGCCGAGCTGCTTGCGGCGTTCGAACGCGACTACTTCCCCATCTACGGGGCGAGCGCGAAGCTGCAGAGCTGGGACATCTTCGCGTGCGTGCGGCAGGTACTGGCCGTCCTCGATCCGGTCGAGGATCCGCTGCCGGAAAGCGTTCGGCGGCAGTGGGACCTGTGCTCCGAGGACGAGGCGCTGCGCGGGATCCACATGGCCGAGCGCGTCGAAGACCGTGATCGGGCACGACAGAGGCTGACGTTCGACGAGGCCGTCGGGCTGCAGTGGGCGTTGGTCGAACGCAGGTATGGCGCGCTCAGTGACACCGGTCCGCCGGCGCCGAAGCGCAACGACGGGTTGGCCGCCGCGTTACGGGACCAGCTGCCGTTCGAACTGACGAAGGGTCAGATCGACGTACTCGACGTGCTGACCGAGGAACTCGCGTCCACCCGGCCCATGCACCGGATGCTGCAGGGCGAGGTCGGTTCGGGCAAGACCATCATCTCGGTGCTGGCCATGCTGCAGATGGTCGATGCGGGTTACCAGTGCGCCCTGCTGGCGCCGACGGAAGTCCTTGCCGCCCAACATGATCGGTCGATTCGCGACGTACTCGGACCGCTCGGCATGGCTGGGCAGCTCGGCGGTGCGGAAGGCGCAACGCGGGTGGCGCTGCTGACCGGATCCATGACGCCGCAGCAGAAGCGCCAGGTGCGCGACGAGGTGGCGACGGGGCAGGCCGGCATCGTCATCGGCACGCACGCGCTCCTGCAGGACGCCGTCGACTTTCACCAGCTCGGCATGGTGGTGGTCGACGAGCAGCACCGTTTCGGCGTGGAGCAGCGGGATCGGTTGCGCGCCAAGGCTACCGGCGGCATCACACCGCATCTACTGGTGATGACCGCCACGCCGATTCCGCGCACGGTGGCGCTGACGGTCTACGGCGACCTGGAGACGTCGACGCTGCGGGAGCTGCCTCGCGGTCGCCAGCCGATTACCACCAACACCATCTTCGTGAAGGACAAGCCGCAGTGGCTGAGCCGGGCGTGGCAGCGCGTCGCCGAGGAGGTCGCCGCTGGACGGCAGGCCTACGTGGTGGCATCACGCATCGACGACACCGAGAAGGGTGCTGGGAAGGACGGTGGTCCGAAGCCCCTGACCGTGGTCGAGGTGCTCGAATACCTCAAGCACGGCCCGCTGGCCGGCCTGCGGCTTGGCCTCATGCACGGCCGGCTGCCCAGCGACGAGAAGGACGCCGTCATGTCGGCCTTCCGCGACGGTGAGATCGACGTTCTGGTGTGCACCACCGTCATCGAGGTCGGAGTCGACGTCCCCAACGCGACCGTGATGGTCGTGATGGATGCCGACCGGTTCGGCATCAGCCAGCTGCACCAGCTGCGCGGGCGGATCGGACGCGGCAGCCACGCCAGCCTGTGCCTGCTGGCCACGAACATGCCCGAAGCCTCGAAGGCAGGCGCGCGTTTGAAGGCCGTGGCATCCACCCTCGACGGCTTCGAACTCGCCGACCTCGACCTCGCCGAGCGGCGCGAGGGAGACGTCTTGGGCCTCAACCAGTCTGGGCGGGCGATCACGCTGAAACTGCTGTCGCTGGCCGAGCACCGCGAAATCATCGAAGCCGCGCGGGAATTCTGCGAATCGCTCTACGGTGACGACCCGACACTGGTCCGGCACCGCGGCATCGCGCTGCTGGCGGCGCCGTTCTCCGACACCGACGCGGTCGAGTACCTGGACAAGTCGTGAGGCGGTTGGCCTGGCTGGTGGCGGGGGTGCTGCTCGCCGTGGTGGTGGCCGTCCAGGTGATGTCGACGACCGGGCGGGCCGACCGATTCGTCGCCGACGCCGACATTCCGACCGTCGCCCCCGGCGTCGACGTGCTCGCAGGCATTCCGGAAATCCCGCAGCGCATACACGGAAACGACTACCGCCGAGCGGCTTTCGGCGAGACCTGGACCGACGACAACACCGCTCCCGGCGGCCACAACGGTTGCGACACCCGCAACGACGTCCTCGATCGCGACCTGCTCGACAAGACCTACGTGTCGATCAAGCGGTGCCCCACCGCGGTGGCCACCGGCACGCTACACGACCCGTACACCAACGCCGTCGTGCCCTTCACCCGTGGCGCTCAGGTGGGCGCCGCCGTCCAGATCGACCACATCGTTCCGTTGGCGCTCGCGTGGGATCTGGGTGCGCGGAACTGGCCCGACGAAATGCGCGTCCGGTTCGCCAACGACCCGGCGAACCTGCTCGCGGTCGACGGACCGGCCAACCAGGACAAGGGCGATGGACAGCCCGCGGTGTGGATGCCGCCCAATCACGCGTTCTGGTGTCAGTACGCGGTGCAGTTCGCAGAGGTGTTGCGCGGCTACGCCCTTCCGATCGACCAGCCGTCGGCGGTGGTGCTGCGCGACGCGGCCGCCACCTGCCCGACCGGCTAGCGCCCCGGCGATCCGGGCGCGGAAACGATCGCTCAGCGATCGAAAGCGCTCACCAATCGCACGGGGAGGTGGGGCTGGCTTAGGTGCCCGTGTAGGTCTCCGGGTCGGGCCGGAAGCGGGTGCCCTCGTCGAGCGCGTTCAGCTGATCGATGTGCTCGGCGGCCAACTCGAAGTCGAGTACGTCGAAGTTCTCGGCGATGCGCTCGGGGGAGGACGACCGCGGGATCACGACGTTGCCGAGTTGGATGCTCCACCGGATCAGAACCTGCGCGGGCGTCTTGCCATACTCGCCGGCGATCGACTGCACCGTCGCGTTCTGTAGCACCTTGCCAACGCCGAGCGGTGAGTATGCCTCGGTCACGATGTCGTGCTCGGCGTTCACCGCGCGCAGCTCGCTCTGATTGAGCAGCGGATGCAGTTCGATCTGGTTGATGGCGGGGACGAAGAACGACAGGTCGATCACATTGGAGAGGTCCTCTGCGGTGAAGTTGCAGACGCCGATCGACTTGGCGTGACCGTCCTCCCTGGACTTCATCAGGCCGCCCCAGCTGTCGACGTACTTGCCGGGATTGCCAGCGGGCCAGTGAATGAGGTACGCGTCGACGTAGTCCATGCCCAGCCGTTCCAGGCTGGCCTTGCACGCATCCTGCGATGCCTGAAAGCCCTGGTCCTCGGTGGCCAGCTTGGTGGTCACGAAGATCTCGGCGCGCGGAATGCCCGACGCGGCAATGGCCCGGCCCACCGCCGCCTCGTTGCCGTAGGCCGCGGCCGTGTCGATCAGGCGGACGCCGATCTCGAGGGCCGACGACACCGCCTGCTCGGTTTGCGCGTCCGTCAGCTCACCCACGCCGATGCCGAGAACCGGAATGGTGTTCCCGTCGTTGAGAGACACCTGGGGAATCGGGCTGGGAGTCGCTGCCGCCGAGGTCATGTCACCTATCCTGTGAAGTTGAACGTTCGTGGATCGGGACCCAGTCGGGTGCCATCCTCGAGCGAGGCGATGGACGTCATGTCCTGTTCACTCAGCTCGAAGTCGAACACGTCGAAGTTGCTCACAATCCGATCGGGGTTCACCGATTTGGGGATGACGATATTACCGAGCTGGATGTGCCACCTAATCAGCACCTGTGCTGGCGTTTTGCCGTGTGCCTCGGCGAGCGTGGTGACGGTCGGGTTCTGCAGCAGCGAGCCTTGGCCGAGCGGGCTCCATGCTTCGGTAGCCACGCCAAGGCTGGCGTGCACCTCTCGGAGTTCGCGTTGCGGCAGAAGCGGGTGCAGCTCAATCTGATTGACGGCCGGGACGATTCCCGTCGCGTCGATCAGGATGCGCAGATGCTCGGGTTCGAAGTTGCTGACGCCGATGGAGCGGATGCTCCCCTCGTCGCGGAGCTTGGCGAATGCCTTGAACGTGTCGACGTAGGCGTTCGCCTCGGGTACCGGCCAGTGGATGAGGTAGAGGTCGAGGTAGTCGACCCCCAATTTCGCGATGCTGGCGTCGAACGCCTTCAACGTCTTGTCGTAGCCCTGCTCGGAGTTCCACAACTTGGTCACCAGGAAGACGTCCTCCCGCGGGACATCCGAGGCGGCGACCGCACGCCCGACCTCGGCCTCGTTGCCATACGCCGCGGCGGTGTCGACGTGCCGGTAGCCGGCATTCAGCGCGGCGCCGACGGCCCGCTCGGTATCGTCGGCGGGCGTCTGCCACACACCCAACCCGATGGCGGGTATCGAATTACCGTCGTTCAGCGTGACTGATGGAGTTGCCATGACGAAGAGTCTGCCAGCCGAGGCTGTGCACACCCGATCACCACTGGCGGAGGGACTTCCGGAGATGGACCGTCCGAGCCGCGCCCGCCTGGCCGTTCTCAACGTGGCCAGCGGTGTCCTGCTGCGGGCGCTGCCGAAGATCCCCGACTCCGTCAAACGGCTGCTCCTGGGCGGCCGGACGGTGACCATCGACGGCAACACCCTGGACGTCACGTTGCAGTTGATGCTGACCGCGCAACGGGCGTCTGGCGTCAATGGGCTGGTCGCCAGCAGCGACGTGGCCGTGGCGCGCTCGCAGCTGCGCAAGCTCGCCGCGATGATCGACCCGGCCATCGCCGTCGGCGTGACCGACATCACGATCCCCGGCGCCGCGGGTGCCATCAGAGCCAGGCACTACGTCCCCGTCAACAGCGTCCCCGTCAACAGCCCGGAGCCCGCGCCGCTGCTCGTCTTCTTCCACGGCGGCGGCTTCGTGATCGGCGACATCGACACTCACGACGGCCTGTGCCGTCTGCTCTGCCGCGACGCGGGTGTGCACGTACTGTCCGTCGACTACCGGCTCGCCCCGGAGCATCAGGCGCCCGCAGCCGCAGAGGACTGTTACACCGCATACCAGTGGGCACTGCAGCACGCGGCGGAGCTCGGCGCCGACCCCACCCGGATCGCGGTCGGCGGCGACAGCGCCGGCGGAAACCTCGCCGCGGTGGTGTCGCAGCAGGCGCGTCACGACGACGTTCAGCTGCCGGCCCTGCAACTGCTGCTATACCCCGTCACCCAGTTCGGCAGCGAGACCCGTTCGGGGACGCTGTTCTCCGACGGTTACTTCCTGACCAAGCGGGACATGGACTGGTTCCGTGACAACTACCTGGCCGATGCCACTGTGGCGATGACGGACCCGCGCGTATCGCCGCTGCGGGCCGACGACCTGTCGGGCCTGCCGCCGGCATTGGTGGTGACCGGGGGCTTCGACCCGCTGCGCGACGAAGGCAACCAGTACGCCGAGGCACTGGCGGCGGCCGGCGTCGCCGTCGACCACCGGCAGTTCGGCTCGCTGGTGCACGGCTTCGCCAACTTCTTCACCCTCGGCGGCGATAGCGCCACTGCGATGGCGGAGGTCGTTTCCGCGGTGCGCGCGCATCTGAGCCGGACCTGACGAAGGCCGGAAACGCCGCCGGTACCCTTGTCGCGTGGCCACGAAACCCAAGAAGACCGCAAGCTACGACCTGAAGGCCGCCGATCGCCGGCGCAACCTCATGATCCAGATCGGGCTGACCGCCGTCGTCGTGGTGTTCGCCGTGGCACTGGTGCTCTACATCGTGATGTCCGGCAGCAAGAAGCCGTCGGGCGGCGAGACGAAGTCGATCCGGGTGGCGTCGAGCAACCTGATCACCAAGGAGGGCACCTCCGAACCGAAGGCCGTGCTATCCCTCTACGAGGACTTCCTCTGCCCGGTCTGCGGCCGCTTCGAGCAGACGTTCGGGCCGACGATCACGCAGCTGATCGAGAGCGGCGCCATCGCGGCCGACTACAACATGGTCGCCATCCTGGACCGACCGGCCAACCAGAACTACTCATCGCGCTCCGGTGCCGCCGCCTACTGCGTCGCCGACGAGGACACCACTCCGGACAAGCAGGTCTTCCGACGGTTCCACGCCGCGCTGTACGCGCAGCAGCCCA
Organism: uncultured Actinomycetota bacterium; assembly: GCA_963849055.1. Lineage (GTDB taxonomy): Bacteria > Actinomycetota > Actinomycetes > Mycobacteriales > Mycobacteriaceae > Mycobacterium. Next base: position 81,338 of record CAWKFI010000002.1, on the reverse strand, counting down.
GCGAGACGGGGACGATGTTCCCCACCAACGAGCAGCTGATCGAGACCGCCCGGCAGGCCGGCGTCGTGGGCAAGGTGCCCGAGTGCATCAACAGCGGCCGCTACATCGACATGGTCGACGGGCTCGCCGCGGCGTCGAAGGTGAACGCCACCCCGACCGTTCGGATCAACGGTGAGGACTACGAGTACTCGACGCCCGACGCCCTGGTCGCCAAGATCAAGGAGATCGTCGGCGACGTGCCGAACGTGACCGCCGCGCCGCCTGCGCCGGTCCCGACGCAGCCCGGCGCACCGCCGGCGCCCGCGCCGACCACGACCGGCGCACCGGTGCCACCGGCCGCCCCGACCCAGCCCGCCGCACCCGCGACGCCCACGACGACGCGATGACCGTGACCGCGGCGACTCCGGAACCGTCGACCGAGCCATCGGCCGACCACCCCGCATTCGCCGTACCCAGGGCCAGCGCGCTCTGGGTCCTGATCGCCGGGGTCGTCGGCCTGGCCGCGGCCGTCACGCTGACCATCGAGAAGCTCGAGCTCCTCGAGAACCCCGCCTACGTCCCCTCTTGCAACCTCAATCCGGTGCTGTCCTGCGGATCGGTGATGGTCACGCCGCAGGCGGCGGCGTTCGGCTTTCCCAACCCGCTGATCGGCATCGTCGCGTTCTCGGTGGTCGTGGTCACCGGCGTGCTCGCAGTCTTTAGAGTGCCGCTGCCGCGGTGGTACTGGGCGGGACTGGCCGTCGGCACCACGCTGGGCGTGGTCTTCATCCACTGGCTCATCTACCAGAGCCTCTACACCATCGGTGCACTGTGCCCGTACTGCATGGCGGTGTGGGCCGTGACCATTCCGCTGCTGGTGGTGGTGGCGTCGATCGCGCTGGCGCCGCAGGCAGGCAACGCGGTGGCACGTGCGATTCACCAGTGGCGCTGGTCGCTCGTCGCGCTGTGGTTCACCGCACTCGTTCTGCTGATTCTGGTGCGGTTCTGGGATTACTGGTCGACGCTCATCTGAGCGAAGTCGGTCTTCGCGGGGAGGTTAAGGTAGCGCGTGCTCTCCAAACTCCTGGTCGCGAACCGCGGTGAGATCGCCATCCGCGCATTCCGCGCCGCATACGAGATGGGCATCGCCACGGTTGCGGTGTACCCCTACGAAGACCGCAATTCGTCGCACCGCCTGAAGGCCGACGAGTCCTACCAGATCGGTGAGACCGGCCATCCGGTCCGCGCCTATCTGTCGGTCGACGAGATCATCCGCGTCGCCAAGCACGCCGGAGCCGACGCCGTCTACCCCGGTTATGGCTTCCTGTCGGAGAACCCGGAGCTGGCCGCGGCGTGTGCCGAGGCCGGCATCACGTTCGTCGGTCCGAGCGCGAAGGTGCTGGAGCTGACCGGCAACAAGGCGCGCGCCGTCGCAGCCGCCCGTGAGGCGGGCTTGCCGGTGCTGAACTCATCGGCGCCGTCGGCGTCGGTGGACGAACTCCTCGCGGCCGCGGCCGACATGCAGTTCCCACTGTTCGTCAAGGCCGTGTCCGGCGGCGGTGGGCGCGGAATGCGGCGGGTATCGGACCCCGAGGCGCTGGCCGAGTCGATCGAGGCCGCCAGCCGGGAGGCGGAGTCGGCGTTCGGTGACCCGACGGTCTACCTCGAACAGGCGGTGCTGAACCCGCGCCACATCGAGGTGCAGATCCTGGCCGACGCCCAAGGCCACGTCATCCACCTCTTCGAGCGGGACTGCAGCGTGCAGCGCCGCCACCAGAAGGTCATCGAACTCGCGCCGGCACCCAACCTGCCCGCCGAGTTGCGTGACCGGATCTGCGCGGACGCCGTCGCGTTCGCCAGACAGATCGACTACGTCTGTGCCGGCACCGTGGAGTTCCTGCTCGACGAGCGTGGCCATCACGTGTTCATCGAGATGAACCCGCGCATCCAGGTCGAGCACACCGTGACCGAGGAGATCACCGACGTCGACCTGGTGGCCAGCCAGCTGCGCATCGCGGCGGGGGAGACGCTCGCGGACCTCGGGCTCAGCCAGGACGCTCTGCAGGTGCGCGGCGCGGCCATGCAGTGCCGCATCACCACCGAGGACCCGGCCAACGGCTTCCGGCCCGACAGCGGTCGGATCACCGGCTACCGCTCGCCCGGAGGCGCAGGAGTCCGCCTGGATGGTGGCACCCACCTGGGCGCCGAGGTCGGCGCGCACTTCGACTCCATGCTGGTGAAGCTGACTTGCCGCGGCCGCGACTTCTCCACCGCCGTCACGCGCGCGCGCCGCGGCCTCGCGGAGTTCCGGGTCCGTGGCGTGTCGACCAACATCCCATTCCTGCAGGCCGTCGTCGACGATCCCGACTTCCGCGCGGGCCGCGTGACGACGTCGTTCATCGACGAGCGTCCGCATCTGCTCACCGCGCATACGTCCGCCGACCGCGGCACGAAGATCCTCAACTACCTCGCCGAGGTCACCGTCAACACGCCCTACGGGGGCAGTCAGCGGGTGTACCCGCAGGACAAGCTTCCCGACGTCGACGTCGAGACCACCCCACCGCCGGGAAGCAAGCAGCGCCTGGTCGAGCTCGGGCCCGAGGGCTTCGCCGCCTGGCTGCGGGACTCGCCCGCGGTGGGCGTCACCGACACCACGTTCCGGGACGCGCACCAGTCGCTGCTCGCGACGCGGGTGCGCACCACCGGCCTCGCGCTGATCGCCCCCTACATCGCCAGGATGACACCCGAGCTGCTATCGATCGAGTGTTGGGGTGGGGCGACTTACGATGTGGCGCTTCGGTTCCTGAAGGAAGACCCGTGGGAACGGCTGGCCGCGCTGCGCGAGGCCGTACCCAACATCTGCCTGCAGATGCTGCTGCGCGGTCGCAACACCGTCGGCTACACGCCGTACCCCGAGGTGGTGACGTCGGCATTCGTCGAGGAGGCAACCGCGACTGGCATCGACATCTACCGCATCTTCGACGCACTGAACAACGTCGAATCGATGCGCCCCGCGATCGATGCGGTGCGCGAAACCGGTTCTGCCGTAGCCGAAGTCGCGATGAGCTACACGGGCGACCTGTCCGACCCCGCCGAGACCCTCTACACGCTGGACTACTACCTCAAGCTCGCCGAGCAGATCGTCGAGGCAGGCGCCCACGTGCTCGCGATCAAGGACATGGCCGGCCTGCTGCGCCCGCCCGCGGCGGCCACGTTGGTCGGTGCATTGCGCAGCCGGTTCGACCTTCCGGTGCACGTGCACACCCATGACACCCCGGGGGGTCAGCTGGCCACCTACACCGCCGCCTGGCACGCCGGCGCCAGCGCGGTCGACGGTGCTGCCGCCCCGATGGCCGGCACGACCAGCCAGCCCGCGTTGAGCTCCATCGTCGCCGCGGCCGCGCACACCAGGTACGACACCGGGTTGTCGCTGCGGGCCGTCTGCGACCTCGAGCCGTACTGGGAGGCCTTGCGAAAGGTGTACCGGCCCTTCGAATCCGGGCTTCCGGCGCCGACGGGCAGGGTCTACTCGCACGAGATTCCCGGCGGCCAGCTGTCGAATCTTCGTCAGCAGGCGATCGCGTTGGGACTGGGGGACCGGTTCGAGCAGATCGAGGAGGCCTACACCGCGGCCGATCGCGTACTCGGTCACCTGGTGAAGGTCACGCCGTCGTCGAAGGTCGTCGGTGACCTCGCGCTCGCCCTGGTCGGCGCGGGCGCTACTGCCGACGAATTCGCCGCCGATCCAGCACGTTTCGACATTCCGGACTCCGTGATCGGGTTCCTGCGCGGCGAACTGGGCGACCCGCCTGGCGGGTGGCCCGAACCGTTGCGCACCAAGGCGCTGGCGGGACGCGCACCGGCCAAACCGACCCAGGAGCTCACCGCGGAGGACGAAGCGGCGCTGGCAGAGCCGGGCCGCGGCAGGCAGACCACACTCAACCGGCTGCTGTTCCCCGGTCCGACCAAGGAATTCGAGGCGCACCGCGAGACGTACGGCGACACGTCGCGGCTGAGTGCCAACCAGTTCTTCTACGGGCTGCGGCACGGCGACGAACATCGGGTCGAACTCGAGCGCGGCGTCGAACTCATCATCGGGCTCGAAGCGATATCCGACCCCGACGAACGCGGCATGCGCACCGTGCTGTGCATCATCAACGGTCAGTTGCGGCCGGTCCTGGTGCGCGACAACAACATCGCCGCCGACGTTCCCGCAGCGGAGAAGGCCGATCGGACCAACCCCGACCACGTGGCCGCGCCGTTCGCCGGCGTCGTCACCGTCAACGTGTCGGCCGGCGACCAGGTCGCCGCGGGCCAGACCATCGCCACCATCGAGGCGATGAAGATGGAGGCGGCGATCACCGCACCCAAGGCGGGCACCGTCGAGCGGGTGGCGGTGTCGGCCACTGCCCAGGTCGAGGGTGGTGACCTGCTGGTGGTCGTGAGCTGACGCGGATCGTCGGCGGCCAGTTCGGCGGGCGCCGAATCACTGTGCCGCAGAGCCGATCTGGGACGGGCACCCGTCCCACCACCGATCGGGTCCGCGAGTCGCTGTTCAACGTGCTCGCCGCACGATTGGAGCTCGCCGGGGCCACGGTGCTCGACCTCTACGCCGGATCGGGTGCGCTTGGCATCGAGGCGCTCTCGCGCGGCGCCGCCTCCGCGTTGTTCGTCGAGTCGGACCGACGCGCCGCCGCGGTCGTCACGAAGAACCTCGCCACGCTCGGCATCACGGGTGCCACGGTGCGTACGGCGAACGTCGCCACGGTGCTGGCCGGTGGCACCAACCGACCCGCCGACCTGGTATTCGCCGACCCGCCGTACGAGGTGCCCGCCGCCGACGTCGAGGCCGTGCTCGCGGCGCTCGCCGACCGCGGCTGGGTGGCGCCCGGCGCCGTCGCAGTCGTGGAGCGCGCGGCGTCCGGCCCGGCGTTGAGCTGGCCGGACGGGTGGACGCCCCTGCAGCAGCGCCGCTACGGCGATACCCGGCTCGAGTTCGGCTCCTTCGGCGACGACCGAGATTAGGGCCCGCGCGGCGCGGTGAGCGCACGTAAGTGCGTCGAAGTCGCGTAGCCTGCTCCACCATGAGCGGCGCCGTATGCCCCGGATCGTTCGACCCGGTGACCCTCGGTCACATCGACGTCTTCGAACGTGCTGCTGCCCAGTTCGACGAAGTCGTGGTGGCCGTTCTGGTCAATCCCAGCAAGAAGGGCATGTTCGCCGCCGACGAGCGCATCGCGATGATCGAGGAGTCGTGCGCGCACCTACCGAACCTCCGCGTCGAATCCGGCTCGGGCCTGGTGGTCGACTTCGTCAAGTCACGCGGCTTGACCGCCATCGTCAAGGGCCTGCGCACCGGCACCGACTTCGAGTACGAGCTGCAGATGGCGCAGATGAACAAGCACGTCGCCGGCGTGGACACGTTCTTCGTGGCGACCACCCCGCGCTACTCCTTCGTGTCGTCCTCGCTCGCCAAGGAGGTCGCTGCGCTCGGTGGCGACGTCTCCGAACTGCTGCCCGAGCCCGTCAACCGGCGGCTCGCGGCCAAGCTCGAGGGTTGAACCAGGCGGAGCGCGCCAGGCCGAACGGGAGATCGCGGCCGTTTGCCCCTGCGCGTGACGGGTACGTAAAAGACAGGCGCCAGCCCACAGCGCCGTTTTTCGTACACAACCCGTTCGACGGAGGCTATTGCCGTGAATCAGACATTCGTACAGTCGACCGATGACGTCGTGCGCTTCCTGAAGGATCAGCACAACCTGATCAAGGACATGTTCGACGACGTTCTGAGTGCATCCGAGTCCAAGGCCCGCGAGAAGGCGTTCGTCGACCTTCGGAAATTGCTGGCCGTGCACGAGACCGCCGAGGAGATGGTGGTGCATCCCAGCGCGCGCCGCGAAGTCGCCGACGGCGACGAGATCGTTGAAGCCCGCTTGAAGGAGGAGCACGAAGCCAAGGAGATGCTGGCCAAGCTGGAGAGCATGGACATCGACTCCAAGGAGTTCATCACCGAGCTCACCAAGTTCCGCGATGCCGTGATCGATCACGCGGAACACGAGGAGCACGAGGAGTTCGACAAGCTGCAGCGCAAGCTCGACAAGGACGACTTGGGCCGGATGGCCAAAGCCGTGCAGGCAGCCGAGGCCATCGCCCCCACCCGTCCGCACGCGGGCGTGGAGTCGGCCAAGGCCAACTTCGCCGTCGGACCGTTCGCATCGATGCTGGACAGGGCCCGTGACCTGATCGGCGCCGCACTCAGGTAGGTCCCGCAAGGCCGGCGGCCAGTTTGCCGACTTCGCGACACGCGCGACACACCGGCGCAGGAAACCGAGTCACAGGCGTAACACCAGGCACACTAGTAACCATCAACTAGTCCTGGAGGATCTTGCCGTGTACCGAGTATTCGAAGCGCTCGACGAGCTCGGCGCGATCGTGGAAGAGGCCCGTGGCGTCCCGATGACGGCAGGCTGCATGGTGCCCCGCGGCGACGTCCTCGAGCTGCTGGACGACATCAAGGACGCCATCCCCGGTGAACTCGACGACGCCCAGGACGTGCTCGACGCCCGAGACGCGATGCTGCGCGAGGCGAAGGAGCACGCCGACTCCATGGTGGGCACGGCCACGGCCGAGGCCGATTCGCTCATCAACCACTCCCGCGGCGAGGCCGATCGCCTGCTCTCCGACGCGAAGGGCCAGGCGGACCGGATGGTCGCCGAGGCGCGTCAGCACAGCGAGCGGATGGTCGCCGAGGCGCGCGAGGAGGCCAGCCGCATCCTCAGCACCGCCAAGCGCGAGTACGAGGCCAGCACCGGGCGGGCGAAGGCCGAGGCCGATCGCCTCATCGAGAACGGCAACCTGTCCTACGAGAAGGCCGTTCAGGAGGGCATCAAGGAGCAACAGCGCCTGGTGTCGCAGACGGAGATCGTCCAGACCGCGACGTCGGAAGCCACCCGCCTCGTCGACGCGGCCCACGCCGAGGCCGACCGCCTGCGCGGTGAATGCGACATCTACGTGGACAGCAAGCTCGCCGAGTTCGAGGACTACCTGAACGGAACGCTGCGATCGGTCGGCCGGGGCCGCCATCAGCTGCGGACGGCAGCGGGCACACACGACTACGCCCAACGTTGAGAGCCCAACGTTGAGAGCCCAACGCTAAAGCCCAACGCTGACCTCGGCAGAGCGGTCCTGCGCTTGCCGAGCGCGGCCGTAGGATTGCCGCCATGGCAGCGAAGTCGGAGCATCGCAAGCACCGCGGCGTACGCTCCCCGTTCGAGATCGACGTCTCCGGGGTCGGCCGCAGGCCGGGCTCGATGGTAGAACTCCACGAGACGGTGACCGCACCGACGCGCATCGGCATCGAGTTGGTCGGCATCGCCGAGGGTGCACCGGTCGAGCTCGACCTGCGCCTCGAGTCGGTGTCGGAGGGCATCCTCGTCACGGGGACCGTCACGGCGCCCACCACGGGCGAATGCGCACGCTGCCTCACTCCGATCACCGGTGACGTGGAACTCGACATCACCGAGCTGTTCGCCTACCCGGACAGCGCCACCGAGGCCACGACCGAGGCCGACGAGGTTGGTCACGTCGTCGACGACACCATCAACCTGGAGCAGCAGATCGTCGACGCGATCGGGCTCGCGCTGCCGTTCTCCCCGGTGTGCAGCGAGGACTGTGCGGGCCTCTGCCAGCATTGCGGCGTGCGGCTGGCCGACGCCGAACCCGGTCACCAACACGAGGTGATCGACCCGCGCTGGGCCAAGCTGGCCACCATGATTCCCCCCGAGCCGGACAGCGAGGAGTCGCCCGGGAAGTCCGGAGGGACTGCGTGACGGACGACCGGACGCCACTGCTCGAGGCACTGGGAGTGCAGTTGCACGACGAGCTGCTCACCGTGGCACTGACGCACCGCAGCTACGCCTACGAGAACGGCGGCGTGCCCACCAACGAGCGGCTCGAGTTCCTCGGCGACGCCGTGCTCGGACTGGTGATCACCGCCGAGATCTTCACCAAGTACCCGGACCGCACCGAAGGAGAACTGGCGAAGCTCAAGTCCGCCGTCGTCAACACCCAGGCCTTGGCGCAGATCGCCCGCGAGCTCACCGACGACGGCCTCGGCTCGTATCTGCTGCTGGGCCGCGGCGAGCTCGCCAGCGGCGGAGCGCAGAAGGCGAACCTCCTTGCCGACGGGCTGGAGTCGTTGCTCGGTGCGATCTACACCGAGCACGGACACGAGGTCGCCCGCGACGTCATCATCCGGCTGTTCGCCGAATTACTCGACACCGCAGCGAATCTCGGCGCCGGCCTGGACTGGAAGACCAGCCTGCAGGAGCTCTCGGCGGCGCGTCGCCTCGGCGTGCCGTCGTACGTCGTCACCTCCACCGGACCCGAGCACGACAAGTTCTTCACCGCCCGCGCCGTGGTGAACGGCGTCGACTACGGATCGGGCGGCGGCCGCACCAAGAAGGAGGCCGAACAGCACGCGGCCGCCACGGCCTACGCCGAGTTGGAAGCGATGCTCGACCCGGATGCCTGAGCTGCCCGAGGTCGAGGTCGTCCGCCGCGGGCTGGACGCGCACGTCACCGGACGGTCGATCAAAGCGGTGCGCGTGCACCATCCCCGCGCCGTCCGCAGACACGAGGCCGGTCCCGCCGACCTCACCGGCCGGCTGCTGGAATCCAGCATCACCGGCACCGGTCGCCGCGGAAAGTTCCTCTGGCTGACCCTCGACGGCGGTGACGCCCTGGTGGTTCACCTCGGCATGAGTGGGCAGATGCTCTTCGGCGCGATCGAGAAGACCGAGCACCTGCGGATCGCGGCGGTGCTCGACGACGGTACCGAGCTGAGCTTCGTCGACCAGCGCACGTTCGGCGGGTGGATGCTGGCCGACCTGGTGACAGTGGACGGCAGCGAGGTGCCCGAACCGGTCGCGCACATCGCGCGCGATCCGCTTGACCCGCTCTTCGACCGCGATGCGGTGGTGAAGGTGTTGCGCCGCAAGCACTCCGAGATCAAGCGTCAGCTACTGGACCAGACCGTGGTGTCGGGTATAGGCAACATCTACGCCGACGAGTCGCTGTGGCGGGCCAAGGTCAACGGGGCGCGGCTGGCCGAGACGCTGTCCAAACCCACGCTGGCCGCGATCCTGGACCACGCGGGCGACGTCATGCGCGATGCGCTCGGCCAGGGCGGCACGTCGTTCGACTCGCTGTACGTCAACGTCAACGGGGAATCCGGCTACTTCGACCGCTCGCTGGACGCCTACGGTCGCGAGGGGGAGCCGTGCAAGCGCTGCGGCGCGGTCATGAGGCGGGAGAAGTTCATGAACCGCTCGTCGTTCTACTGCCCGAAATGCCAGCCGCGACCGCGGCGTTGAAACGCTGATGACAGCGATTTGTGCACGCGCAGTTGCGCCCACCGCAACTCAGACTCCGCAAATCGCGAGGAAAGGTGAGGAAATGACGGATCTCTGGGTCGAGCGCACGGGCGTGCGCCGCTACACCGGTCGCAGCTCGCGGGGTGCCGAGGTGCTCGTCGGGTCGGAGGACGTCGAGGGCGTCTTCACTCCGGGTGAGCTGCTCAAGATCGCACTGGCTGCCTGCAGCGGAATGAGCAGCGATTACCCGCTGCGCAGCCGGCTGGGCGACGACTACCAGGCGACCATCGAGGTGGCGGGGCCCGCCGATCGGGAGCAGGAGCGCTATCCACTGCTCGAGGAGAAGCTGGTGATCGACCTGTCGGGATTGTCCGAGGCCGAGCGCAAGAAGCTGACGACCATCGTCGAGCGGTCCATCGACAAGGTCTGCACGGTGGGACGCACCCTGAAGTCCGGCACCGCGGTCACCTTCGAAATGGTCGATGAGCCGCTTGCGCGAAGAGAATCAGGCAGCGACGAGCCGCTCGTACCAGCCACATCGGGGACGGACAGTGTCCGATCCTGAGTCACCCGATCCTGAACCGGACGTCCGGCTAACCGCCTGGGTACACGGTTACGTGCAGGGCGTCGGCTTCCGCTGGTGGACCAGGTCCCGCGCGCTCGAACTGGGGCTGACGGGGTTCGCCGCCAACAAACCGGACGGCCGCGTGCACGTCGTCGCGCAAGGCCCGCGGTCGGCGTGCGAGCGGCTGCTTGACCTGCTGCGCAGCGGTGAAACGCCAGGTTCGCCAGACACCGTCGTTGCGGACTGGTCCGACGCCGGTGAGTCGTTCGTGGGCTTTCGCGAGAGATAGCCCGACGCGGCGGTAGTGTGGCACGTCGTGCACCTCAAGAGCCTGACGCTGAAGGGCTTCAAGTCCTTCGCCTCGCCGACGACTCTTCGCTTCGAACCGGGCATCACCTGCGTCGTCGGGCCCAACGGCTCGGGCAAGTCCAACGTCGTCGACGCGCTGACGTGGGTGATGGGCGAGCAGGGCGCCAAGACGCTGCGCGGCGGCAAGATGGAAGACGTCATCTTCGCCGGCACGTCGTCGCGGGCACCGCTGGGCCGCGCCGAGGTGACGCTGACGATCGACAACTCCGACAACGCGCTGCCGATCGAATACTCCGAGGTCTCCATCACCCGCCGGATGTTCCGCGACGGCGCAGGCGAATACGAGATCAACGGCAGCAGTTGCCGTTTGATGGACGTACAGGAGCTACTGAGCGACTCCGGCATCGGCCGCGAGATGCACGTCATCGTCGGCCAGGGCAAGTTGTCGGAGATCCTCGAATCCCGGCCAGAGGATCGGCGCGCGTTCATCGAGGAAGCCGCGGGCGTGCTCAAGCATCGCAAGCGCAAGGAAAAGGCCGTCCGCAAGCTCGACGCGATGTCGGCCAACCTCGCGCGCCTGACCGACCTCACCACCGAACTCCGCCGCCAGCTCAAGCCGCTGGGCCGGCAGGCCGAGATGGCCAGGCGCGCCCAGACCATCCAGGCCGATCTGCGCGACGCCCGCCTGCGCCTCGCCGCCGATGACCTGGTCAGGCGGCAGGCGGAATTCGAGAACACCAATCAGGCCGAGACGACGCTGCGCCGGGAGCACGACGAACTCGCCACCCGCCTCGAAGAGGCGAATATCGAGCTGACCGCCCACGAGTCCGCGGTGTCGGGGCTCACCGGACGCGCCGAGTCGGCGCAGCAGACCTGGTTCCGGTTGTCAGCGCTCGCCGAACGGGTCAGCGCCACGGTCCGCATCGCCAGCGAACGGGCACAGCATCTCGAGGTCGACGCCGACGCTTCGTCGGGTCCCGACCCCGAGGCACTGGAGGCGGAGGCCGACGAGGTCGCGGCACTCGAGCTGGAGCTGTTCGCCGAACTCGAGCATTCGCGGGAACACCTGGAGGCCGCGCGAGCGGAACTCGCCGAGCGCGAAAGCGTTGCGGCAGAAGCGGAACGGGCGCAGCGCGCCGCGGCGCGGGCGGAGGCGGACCGTCGCGAGGGTCTGGCCCGGCTCGCCGGTCAGGTCGACACCATGCGTACCCGCGTCGAATCGATCGACGAAGGCGTCGCGCGGTTGTCGGTGAGCATCGAGGAAGCCGCCTCCCGGGTGGAGACGACCCGCGCCGAGTTCGAAACCGTCCAGGCGCGCGTCGGTCAGCTCGACGCGGGCGAGGTGGGCCTCGACGAACAGCACGACCGCAGCGTCACCGCGCTGCGGCTGGCCGACGAACGGGTGGCCGAACTGCAGGCGGGCGAGCGCGGCGCGGAACGGCAGGTGGCATCGCTGCGGGCGCGCATCGACGCGTTGTCGGTCGGTCTGGACCGCAAGGACGGCGCCGCCTGGTTGCAGAAGAACCACGACGGCACGGGCTTTTTCGGCTCCATCGCCGAATTGGTCCGGGTCAGCCCCGGCTATGAGGTGGCGGTGGCCGCGGTGCTGGGTTCGGCCGCCGATGCACTGGCCGCCGACGGCTTCGGCGCCGCCCGCTCGGCGGTCGCCGCCCTCAAGGAGGGCGACGGCGGACGCGCGGCGATCGTGCTCGGTGACTGGCCCGATGACGCCGTCCCACATCGCGACTCGGGCGCACCGCTGCCCAACGGCGCGCGATGGGCCATCGACCTCGTCGACACCCCTAGCCGGCTGCGCGGCGCGTTCAGCGCGCTGCTGGCCAGCGTGGCGGTCGTCGATCACCTGAACGAAGCGCTCGACCTGGTGGCGGCGCGTCCGCAGCTGCGCGCCGTGACCACCGACGGCGACGTCGTCGGCGCGGGATGGGTCAACGGTGGATCCGACCGCAGGCCAAGCACTTTGGAGATCACGTCGGAGATCGAGAAGGCGCGTGCCGAGCTCGAGTCCTCCGAGCGGCAGGTCCGCGAGCTGTCGGCCGCCCTGTCGGGTGCTCTGGCCGAGCAGTCGGCCCGCCAGGATGCCGCCGAACAGGCGCTGGCCGCCCTGAACGAATCCGATGCCGCGATCTCGTCGATCTACGAGCAGTTGGGCCGGCTCGGGCAGGACGTCCGGGCCTCGGAGGACGACTTGCAGCGCCTGATCCAGCAGCGCGAGGAACTCGAGACCGGCCGGGTGCGCACCGTCGAGGAACTGACCGAGCTCGAGACCCGTCTGCACAATGCGCAGCAGACGCCCACGATGGACGCGGAGCCCGTCGATCGCCAGGAGTGGACGGCCGCTGCCGAAGCCGCCCGTGCCGCGGAGGTGGAGGCCCGGCTCTCGGTTCGGACCGCCGAAGAGCGCGCCAATGCCGTTCGCGGACGGGCGGATTCGCTGCGCCGCGCCGCCGCGGCCGAGCGGGAATCCAGAATGCGGGCGCAGCGTGCACGTGAGGCCCGCGAGCACGCCGCCAGCGTGGCGGCGGCGGTCGCCGAATCGGGTCGCCTGGTGGCGGCGAGGCTCGCCTCGGCCGTCGCACTGGCCGGGCGCAACCGGGACCAGTTGGCAGCCGAACGCTCGCAGCGCGGGGAGGCGCTCACCACGGCACGCGCCGAGGTCAACGAACTCACCGCAAGGATCACCGCCCTCACCGATTCGCTGCATCGCGACGAAGTCGCCAAAGCGCAAGCGGCGCTTCGCATCGAGCAACTCGAAGCCCAGGCGCTCGAGCAGTTCGGCATGGCCACCGAGGACCTCGTCGCCGAGTACGGGCCCGACGTGCCGCTGCCGCCGACCGAGTTGGAGATGGCCGAGTACGAACAGGCGAGGGAGCGGGGTGAGCAGGTGACTGCGCCCGCCCCGATGCCGTTCGACCGGCCCACTCAGGAGCGGCGGGCGAAGAAGGCCGAACGTGAACTCGCCGAGCTGGGCCGCGTCAACCCGTTGGCGCTGGAGGAGTTCGCCGCATTGGAGGAGCGTTACAACTTCCTGTCGACCCAGCTCGAGGACGTCAAGGGCGCCCGCAAGGACCTGCTCGACGTGATCGCCGACGTCGACGACCGAATCCTGCAGGTGTTCGCCGAGGCCTACGCCGACGTGGAACGTGAATTCACACAAGTCTTCTCGACGTTGTTCCCCGGCGGCGAGGGTCGGCTGTTGCTCACCAATCCCGACGACATGCTGACCACCGGCATCGAGGTGGAGGCGCGTCCGCCTGGCAAGAAGATCAAGCGGCTGTCGTTGTTGTCCGGCGGCGAGAAGTCGCTGACGGCGGTAGCGATGCTGGTGGCAATCTTCCGCGCCCGCCCGTCGCCGTTCTACGTCATGGACGAGGTCGAAGCGGCGCTCGACGACGTCAACCTGCGGCGGCTGATCAGCCTGTTCGAACAGCTGCGCGAGGTTTCGCAGCTGATCGTCATCACGCACCAGAAGCCGACCATGGAGATCGCCGACGCGCTGTACGGCGTGACCATGCGCGACGACGGCATCACCACGGTGATCTCGCAGCGCATGCGGGGCCAGGAATTGGTTACCTCCTCGAGCTGACGCCCGATGGCGCGATTTCACGCCTGTCTTCCACCCTGAGACAATGTCGCGGTGTCGGAAGGATTGTGGATCGCGCTAGCGGTCATAGCCGTACTCGTCGTCGTTGCGCTGGTCGTTGGCCTGATGCGCTACCGGCGTCGCCGGGTCAGCCTGTCGAAGCCGGACGGTGCCACGCCGGTGGATCGGTCCGGCGGTTATGCGGCGTCCTCCGGCATCACGTTCACGCAGTCGACGGCAACGGCCGACCCCGTCGCACCGCCCGCACCACCAGCACCGCCCGCGGAGCGGCTGGACACCAGCGGTCTGCCTGCGGTCGGGGACGACGCAACGATCCCGCGCGACGCACCCAAGCGAACGATCTCCGACGTCCGGCTGCCCGAGCCGCCGGTAGAGGCTCCGCCGGAACCCGCCGAACCGGTGCTCGACACCATCGCACCGGCCGACGGCAGGCTGGAGCGCCTGCGCGGCAGGCTCGCCAAGTCGCAGAACACGCTCGGGCGCAGCATGCTGGGACTGCTCGGCGGCGGAGACCTCGACGAGGAGTCGTGGGAGTCCATAGAGGACACCTTGCTGATCGCGGACCTCGGCCCGGTCGTCACTTCATCGGTGGTCGCCGCGCTGCGGACCGAGATGGCCAGCAGCAACGTCCGCACCGACGCCGAGGCCCGCGCCGTGTTGCGCCGGGTGCTGATCTCCGAGCTGCAACCCGGCCTGGACCGCACGATCAAGGCGCTGCCGCATCAGGACAAGCCGTCGGTGCTGCTCGTGGTCGGCGTGAACGGGACCGGAAAGACCACCACGGTCGGCAAGCTCGCCCGCGTGCTCGTCGCCGACGGCCGCCGCGTCGTGCTCGGTGCGGCGGACACCTTCCGGGCCGCAGCCGCCGACCAGCTGCAGAGCTGGGCGTCGCGGGTCGGGGCCGAGGTGGTGCGTGGCGCCGAGGGTGCCGACCCGGCGTCGGTGGCGTTCGACGCCGTCGACCGGGGCATCGAGGCGGGGGCCGATGTGGTGGTCATCGACACCGCGGGCCGGCTGCACACCAAGACGGGCCTGATGGACGAACTCGGCAAGGTCAAGCGCGTGGTTACCAAACGCGCGGTGGTCGACGAGGTGTTGCTCGTGTTGGACGCGACGATCGGGCAGAACGGCCTGCCTCAGGCCAGGGTGTTCGCCGAGGTCGTCGACATCACCGGCGTGGTGCTGACCAAGCTCGACGGAACCGCCAAGGGTGGAATCGTGTTTCGGGTTCAGCAGGAGCTGGGCGTGCCCGTCAAGCTGGTGGGCCTCGGCGAGGGCCCGGATGACCTGGCGCCGTTCGAGCCCGCTGCCTTCGTCGACGCCCTTCTTGGTTGAGCCCTTCTCGGCTGACGCCTACCGCCGTCGGCAGGGCAAAGAATCGCGGCAAGACACCCCGACGAGGGGGTTAACACCAGCGAAACGCGATCGGCCGATCCGTTCACATGAGCGAAACACGGACGCGTCATACGCGAAACAACCACTGCGCATTGTCTCTGCCTAGGTCAACGGTGCCTAACCGTGGCATGGGCGAAGGAGGAAGTGGCGAGTGGATGGATTCCCGATCCTGGGTGCGCCGGATACCGGTGACACCGCATGGATGCTGGCTAGCGCCGCACTAGTGCTGTTGATGACGCCAGGCTTGGCGTTCTTCTACGGCGGCATGGTTCGCGCCAAGGGCGTGCTCAACATGATCATGATGAGCTTCAGCGCGATTGGCGTGGTGACGGTGTTGTGGGTGCTGTACGGCTACTCGCTCGCCTTCGGCAATGACGTGAGCAACCTGTTCGGCGACCCGACGCAGTACTGGGGGCTGAAGGGTCTGATCGGTGGCAACTCGGCTGCCGAGGTCGTCGCGGACGCGTCCGCGGGCGTCGAAGCGGCCGCGGCCGTCAACATCCCGCTCGTCTTCACGTTCCCCGCCACCGTCTTCGTGGCCTTCCAGCTGATGTTCGCGATCATCACCGTGGCACTGATCTCCGGTGCCGTCGCCGACCGGATGAAGTTCGGCGGCTGGCTGCTGTTCGCGGGCCTGTGGGCGACGTTCGTCTACTTCCCGATTGCGCACTGGGTCTTCGCGTTCGACGGGGCCACCGCCGAGAGCGGTGGGTGGATCGCGAACAAGCTCAAGGCGATCGACTTCGCCGGCGGAACCGCGGTGCACATCAACGCCGGTACGGCCGGCTTGGTTCTGGCCATCATCCTCGGCAAGCGCATCGGTTGGCCGGGGTCGCCCATGCGGCCGCACAACCTTCCGTTCGTGATGCTGGGCGCCGGCCTGCTGTGGTTCGGTTGGTACGGCTTCAACGCCGGTTCGGCCACCTCCTCCAACGGGACCGCCGGCTCGACGTTCGTCACGACGACGGTGGCCACGGCCGCCGCCATGTTGGCCTGGCTGCTCACGGAACGCATTCGGGACGGCAAGGCCACCTCGCTGGGTGCTGCCTCGGGCATCGTCGCCGGACTGGTCGCCATCACGCCGTCCTGCGGTGCGGTCAACGTGATCGGCGCGCTGGTGATCGGCGTCGTTGCGGGCGTGGCGTGCGCGCTCGCCGTCGGCTTGAAATACAAGCTGGGATATGACGATTCGCTCGACGTCGTGGGTGTTCACCTCGTCGGTGGTCTCATCGGCACGCTGATGATCGGCCTGGTCGCGGCACCCGAGACGTACAACGGCGTCGCCGGTCTCTTCTACGGCGGTGGCTTCGATCAGTTGTGGCGTCAGGCAGTCGGAGCCGGAGCGGTTCTGCTCTATTCGGCGATCGGTACGACTATCTTGGCCTTGATCGTGAAATACACCGTCGGTCTTCGCATCTCTGACGAGGATGAGTCGTCCGGTATCGACGAAGGCGAACATGCGGAAACCGCATACGACTTCGCGACGTCGGGTTCGAGTCTTGGTCGTCACACCGGTGCGGAGGGATAGGGAACCATGAAGCTGATTACTGCGATCGTCAAGCCGTTCACGCTCGAAGACGTCAAGACGGGTCTCGAGCAGACGGGCATCCTGGGGATGACCGTCAGTGAGGTGCAGGGCTACGGACGCCAGAAGGGCCACACCGAGGTGTACCGCGGTGCGGAGTACTCCGTCGACTTCGTGCCCAAGGTGCGCGTCGAGGTCTTGGTGGACGATTCGGCCGTCGACAAGGTGGTCGACGTCATCGTCCAAGCGGCACGGACCGGCAAGATCGGTGACGGCAAGGTGTGGGTCAGTCCCGTCGACACCGTGGTGCGGGTACGCACCGGTGAGCGGGGGACCGACGCCATCTGATGCATCGGTGAAGTGAGCATCTGAGGCCCGTCTCCCGGCCGTGCAATGAGTGAGAATCAAACCCAACGCCGGGAGGACCAAACCAGATGGCAAAGCAGACACCAGATCCCGCCGCCGGGGCCTCTCGTTGGGAGGCGCCGGCGGCGGGTTCGTCGCGCCCAGCCAACGATCTGACCAAGGCCGCCGCACAGCTGCTCAACGGAGGCTCCAAGCAGCTCGACTCGGCGGCGCTGCGTGACGCCCTGCTCGACCTGCACGACTTCTGGCTCACCACCAAGGCCACCGAGATCGGCATCACGCCGACCAGTGGGTTCGCCATCGTCGCGACGGGTGGGCTTGGCCGCGGCGAGCTGCTGCCGTACTCCGATCTCGATCTGACGCTGGTGCACGACAACATGCCACACGACGTCGTCACACAGGTCGCCGAACTGCTCTGGTATCCGTTGTGGGACGCCAACATTCACCTCGATCACAGCGTGCGGACGGTGCCGGAGGCCTTGAAGGTCGCCAGTGAGGACATCTCGGCGGGGCTGGCCATGCTCGACGCCCGCCACATCGCTGGTGACGGCGACCTGTCGGCGCTCCTGATCGGCGGGGCGCGCAGACAGTGGCGCACCGGCATCGCCTCGCGCTTCGAGGAACTCGTCGAGCACACCCAGGCGCGGTGGCAGCGCAGCGGGCAGATCGCCCACCGCGCCGAGCCCGACCTGAAGAACGGACGGGGTGGCCTCCGCGACGTTCAGCTGCTCAACGCGCTGGCCATCGCCCAACTCGCCGACGTGTACCCAAGCCGGTCGCTGGCATCGCCCACCGGCTCGCTCGGCGACGCCCACCTCGCACTTCTCAATGTGCGCACCGAACTGCACCGGACTTCTGGCCGGGGCCGGGAGATGCTGCAGGCGCAGTACGCCGACGAGATCGGTGCGGCGTTGCGCATCGGTGACCGATTCGACCTGGCCCGCATGCTCAGTGACGCCGCGCGCACGATCAGTTATTACGTCGACGCCGGCGTGCGTACGGCCGCGAACGCATTGCCCAAGCGCGGTTTCGCCGCGTTGCGCCGTCCGGTCCGCAGGCCGCTGGACGAGGGAGTGATCGAGTTCGCCGGCGAGGTCATCCTGGCCCGCGACGCGCGACCCGAACGCGACCCGGGGCTCATCCTGCGCGTCGCGGCGGCGTCGGCCACCACCGGACTGCCGATGGCCGCGTCCACGCTCAGCCGATTGTCCGAGGCGGCACCCGAGCTGCGGACGCCCTGGCCCCGGCAGGCCCTCAAGGACCTGCTCGTGATGCTGGCCGCGGGGCCGGCGACCGTGGCGACCGTCGAGGCGTTGGACCGGACCGGCCTGTGGGGCAGGCTGTTTCCCGAATGGGGCGCGGTGCGTGACCTGCCGCCCCGCGACGTCGTGCACATCTGGACGGTCGACCGTCACCTGGTCGAGACGGTGTCGCGGGCGAGCGCGTTCACCACCCGCGTGTCGCGTCCCGATCTGCTGGTACTCGGAGCGCTGGTGCACGACATCGGCAAGGGCCGGGGCGGCGACCACAGCGTCATCGGCGCCGACCTGGCCACGCAGATCGGCACCCGGCTGGGGTTGTGGCCGTCGGACATCGAGGTGCTGTCCAAGATCGTGCGCTATCACCTCCTGTTGCCCGACACCGCGACCCGGCGCGATCTGCAGGACCCGAAGACCATCGCCGCCGTGGTCGACGCACTCGGCGGCGACTCGGTGCTGCTGGAGTTGCTGGATGCCCTGGCCGAAGCCGATTCCCTGGCAACCGGGCCCGGCGTGTGGGGCGACTGGAAGGCCTCGCTGATCGGCGACCTGGTGCGGCGTTGCCGGCTGGTGATGGCGGGCGAGCCGCTCCCGCATCCCGATCCCATCGAGCCGCACTACCTGGCGCTCGCGGAACAGGGAGGTGTGCACGTCGACCTCACCCCGGCCGATGCGCACATCTACAACGTCACGATGATCGCCCCGGACCGCCGCGGGCTGTTGTCCAAGGCTGCCGGCGTGCTGGCGTTGAACTCATTGCGCGTGCACTCCGCGTCGGTCAACAGCCACGACGGCGTGGCGATCAACACGTTCGTGGTGTCACCGCACTTCGGTGCTCCGCCCGCTGCCGAACTGCTGCGCCAGCAGTTCATCCTCGCGCTCGACGGCGAACTCGACGTGATCGGTTCCCTCGAACATCGGGACCGGGAAGCGGCCGCAACGAACATGGCCCGAGCCGGTGAGATCCTCGCGGCCGTGCCCGTCAATCAGGCCGCTCCACCACCACGCATCCTCTGGTTCGACGGCACCTCGCCAGGGGAGTACGTCCTGCAGATCCGCAGCGCCGACCGCGCCGGGCTGCTGGCGCGGCTGTCGGCGGTCATCGAGCGCGACGGCCTCGACATCGTCTGGGCAAAGGTGACCACCCTGGGCTCGTCGGTCATCGACGTGTTCGGCATCGTGGTGCCCGCGCTGACCGCGGGCGACGAGGCCGACAGCGCCGCGGCCCGTCAGGAACTCGAGCGCGACATGTACGCCGTGCTTCCCGCTCCTGCGCCTGCCAAGCCGGTGTCGGAAGCCAGCTGATCCCGCCACGTTAGGCTTGTCACGTGTTTGAATCCCTGTCCGACCGGTTGACCGGAGCCCTCTCGGGCCTCCGGGGCAAGGGGCGACTGACCGACGCCGACATCGACGCGACCACCCGTGAGATCCGGCTGGCCCTGTTGGAGGCCGACGTATCGCTTCCCGTGGTGCGCGCGTTCGTCGCCCGCATCAAGGAGCGTTCCCGGGGCGCGGAGGTCTCCGGTGCGCTGAACCCGGCGCAACAGGTCGTCAAGATCGTCAACGACGAGCTCGTCGGCATCCTGGGCGGCGAGACCCGTCAACTGGCGTTCGCCAAGACCCCGCCGACGGTCATCATGCTGGCGGGTCTGCAGGGTTCCGGTAAGACGACGCTCGCCGGAAAGCTGGCGAATTGGCTTCGCGGGCAAGGTCATACGCCACTGCTGGTGGCCTGCGACCTGCAGCGACCCGGTGCGGTCAACCAGCTGCAGATCGTTGGTGAACGAGCAGGCGTCGCGGTGTTCGCCCCGCACCCCGGCGTGTCGAGCGAAGGTTCGCACCTCGCTGCCGCCGGCGATCCCGTCGCGGTCGCCGCCGCGGGCCTCGCCGAAGCCAAGGCCAAGCACTACGACGTCGTCATCGTCGACACCGCGGGCCGTCTGGGCATCGACGAAGAGCTGATGAACCAGGCCGCCGCGATCCGTTCGGCGGTCGATCCCGACGAAGTGATCTTCGTCCTCGACGCCATGATCGGCCAGGACGCCGTCAACACGGCCGAGGCGTTCCGCGAGGGCGTCGGCTTCACCGGCGTCGTGCTGACCAAGCTCGACGGCGATGCCCGTGGTGGTGCAGCGCTGTCGGTGCGCGAGGTCACCGGCGTCCCCATCCTGTTCGCGTCCACCGGCGAGAAGCTCGAAGACTTCGACGTCTTCCATCCCGACCGCATGGCCAGCCGGATCCTGGGCATGGGCGACGTGCTCAGCCTCATCGAGCAGGCCGAACAGCACTTCGACGCCGAGCAGGCCGAAGCCGCCGCCGCGAAGATCGGCAGCGGTGAGCTGACCCTGGAGGACTTCCTCGAGCAGATGCTTGCCATCCGCAAGATGGGCCCGATCGGCAACCTGCTCGGCATGCTGCCCGGTGCAGGCCAGATGAAGGACGCGCTGGCCGCGGTCGACGACAGCCAGCTCGACAGGGTGCAGGCCATCATCCGCGGCATGACGCCCGCCGAGCGGGCCGACCCGAAGATCATCAACGCCTCGCGGCGGATGCGCATCGCCAACGGGTCGGGTGTGACGGTCTCGGAGGTCAACCAGCTCGTCGACCGATTCTTCGAGGCCCGCAAGATGATGTCGCAGATGGCCGGGCAGATGGGAATGCCGTTCGGCCGCAAGGGCGGAAGCCGCAAGGCCGCGAAGGGCAAGAACAAGCAGGCAGGGAAGAAGAAGGGCAACCGCGGGCCGACGGCGCCGAAGGTGCAGAACCCGTTGGGCGTCGGTGGACTTCCCGCAGGCTTCCCCGACCTGTCGAACATGCCGAAGGGGCTGGACGAACTGCCGCCAGGCCTGGCCGACATCGACCTGTCCAAGCTGAAGTTCCCCGGCAAGAACTAGCTCAGACGTGCGTCTGCATGTCCGCGGCCGCGGCTTACCCGAGGGGGAGCCGGTCGAGTGGTGGATCGTCGACGGCGTCTTGAGCGCCGAACCCGTCGCGAACGCCGAGACGGTCTTCGGGCCTGGCGGTTGGATCCTGCCCGGCCTGGTCGACGCGCACTGCCACGTCGGCCTCGGCGAGCACGGCGTCATCGAACTCGACGAGGCGATCGCGCAGGCCGAAACCGAGCGTGACGTCGGCGCGCTGCTGCTGCGCGACGCCGGCTCGCCAACCGACACCCGCAGCCTCGACGACCGCGATGACCTGCCGCGCATCATCCGCGCAGGCCGCCATCTGGCGCGTCCCAAGCGCTACCAGCGCGGGTTCGCCCTCGAACTGGAGGACGAGTCGCAGCTGACCGATTCCGTCGCCGAGCAGGCCCGCTGGGGCGACGGTTGGGTCAAGCTGGTCGGTGACTGGATCGACCGCGACACCGGTGACCTGGCCCCGTTGTGGTCCGACGCGGCCCTCAAGCTGGCGATCGACGCCGCGCACGCCAACGGCGCCCGCGTCACCGCGCACGTGTTCGGTGAGGATGCGCTGCCGGGACTCATCAGCGCCGGCATCGACTGCATCGAGCACGGCACCGGTATCACCGACGACATCGTCGCGATGATGCTCGACCATGGCACCGCACTGGTCCCCACCCTGATCAACATCGAGAACTTCCCAGGGATCGCCGATGCGGCGGCCAAGTTTCCGACCTACGCCAAGCACATGCGCGACCTCTACGCATCGTGTTCGAAGCGAGTGGGCGCCGCACGCGAGGCGGGTGTGCCGATCTACGCGGGCACCGATGCCGGCAGCACGATCGCCCACGGCAGGATCGCCGATGAAGTCGACGCGCTCAAGGCGATCGGCATGAACCCGACCGACGCACTGGGGGCGGCCTGCTGGGATGCCCGCGCCTGGTTGGGCAGACGCGCACTCGAGCACGGCGCGCCGGCCGATCTGGTCTGCTACGCGGAGGATCCGCGTGGCGGTGCCGCCGTGCTCAACCATCCGGAGCTGGTCATCCTGCGCGGAAGGGTGTTTCGCTGACATGCCGGACCATCGCGCCCACTTCGACTTCGAGATTCGCTTCGCCAACTCCGGCGACCTGACCGGCACGGGGTTCCGGCTCGACCTGCCTTCGGCCGACCTGGACGAGGCGTCCATCGGCCGACTGCTCGTCGAGCACCTCGGGTTGGCCCTCGTCGACACGGTCGAACTCCGGGGGTTGCGGATAGTCGAGGAACCGCACCGCGGAAGCCGCGGGATCCCGGTTGCGCAGGCGCCCACGGCCACGCGCATCGTCGATCTGAGCCATCCCATCCGCGCCGGCCTGGTGACCTATCCGGGACTGCCGGCCCCGGTCATCACGCCGCATCTGACGCGCGAGGATTCCCGCGGAAAGTATGCCCCCGGAACTGAATTCGCGATGGACGTCATCACGATGATCGGAAACACCGGAACCTATCTGGATTCACCGTTCCACCGCTACGCCGACGGGCCCGATCTGGCCGGACTCGACCTCTCGACGCTGGTGGGTCTGCGCGCCGAGGTGTTCCACCTCGACGACGCCTGGGATGCGCAGCGGCGTGGCATTCGCGCGGAGACCATCGCCGACCGCGACGTACGCGGTGCGGCCGTGCTGCTGCACACCGGTTGGGACCGTCACTTCGGCACGGCCGCCTATGGGACGGGTGCGCCGTTCCTGACCGGCGAAGGCGCCGCGTATCTCATCGAGGCGGGCGCGGTGCTGGTGGGCATCGACTCGGTCAACATCGACGACACCGAGTCCGGCGGCGAGCGCCCGGCGCACACGCTGCTGCTCGGGGCGGGCGTGCACGTCGTCGAGCACCTCACGAACCTCGGCGCGCTGCCACCGCAGGGGACACGATTCACCGCCGCCCCGCCGGCCGTCGAGGGATTCGGGACGTTCCCGGTTCGCGCGTTCGCGGAGTGGCAGCCGAGCGCTACTGGCTGAAGCCCCAGTCGAACAGCTCGATCGCCTGGCCGTACAGATCGCCGGTGCCGAACATCTGCACGACGACGAGTCGTCGGCCATTGCGTTGCGCCGCACCGACATACGTCTTGCGGGCGAGGTTGGTGTACCCGGTCTTGCCGCCGAGGTCACCGGGGTAGCGCGTGAGCAATTCATTCTGATTGGTGATCGTCTTACCGGCGAACTGAGCGGACGGCTGCCGAAGGATCTGGGCGATCAGCGGATAGTTCAGCGCCATTCGGAAGATCACCGCCAGGTCATGAGGCGTGGTCACCGACTCCCAACCCGGTCCGTCCAGACCCGACGGCGACGACGCCCGCGTGTTGCGGGCACCGATGCTGGCGGCCTTGCGGTTCATCGCGGCGACGGCGACGCGCTGCCCGCCGAGCATGTCGGCCAGCATGGTGGCGGCGTCGTTGCCCGACACCATCAGCAGTCCGTCGAGCAGCTGACGGGTGGTGTACGGCTGTCCCGGCGTCAATCCGACGCACGAACACTCGACCTTCTCGTGGGAGCCGTTCGCCCGCGCGAAGTTGTCCGGCCGCAGATTGTCCAGAACGACCATCGCCAGCAGCACCTTGATGGTGCTGGCGGGCGCGTGGGATCCGTTCGGGTCGCGGCTGGCGAGAACTCGGCCGGTGTCGAGATCGGCGACCAGCCAGGCCTGCGCGGGTCCGTCCGAAAGCGACTGTGCCCCCGCGGGTTCCACGCCCGGCTGGGCCCGTGCCTGTGGCGGGACGCCGCTCGCGGTCAATGCGGCCACTGCGGTCAATGCGGCCACGACGGCGAACGCCGTGACCGCCAACAGTCTTCGCACGAAGGTCGAGCGTACGGTCGGCTCGCCTCGATCAGCGCGCGATCAGGTCTCGGATGCGTTCCGAAACAGCAACTCTCGCCGGCCGCTACAGCGCTCCGATGCTCGCCGACCGGTTCTGCGCGAACCCCCAGTCCAGCAGGCTCGATGCCTGATCCCAGTAGGTGGGGCCGCCCTCGGCGACCAGGCCGTACATCATGGCGACCACCAACCGCCGACCGTCGCGTTGCGCGGCGCCGACGAACGTCTTGCGGGCGACGTCGGTGAAGCCCGTCTTGCCGCCGAGCATGCCCGGGTAACGGCCCAGCATCTCGTCCTGGTTGACCAGGGTGACGGGGCCAGCGTCGCCGGGGAACGGCGCGGTCGGTGACGACGTGATCCGCGCGAACACCGGATTGGCAAGCGCTGCGCGGAAGATGACGGCCAGGTCGTGCGCGGTGGTGTACCCGTCGATCCCTGGTCCGTTCAACCCGGACGGTGACCCGGCGAGCGTGTCGGTGGCGCCGAGCGCGGCGGCCTTGGCGTTCATCTTCGCGACGGCAACGTCCTTGCCGCCCAGCATGTGCGCGAGCGTGTTGGCCGCGTCGTTGCCCGAGACGAGGAGCAGCCCGTCGAGGAGCTCTGCGGCGGTGTACGAACGACCGGCCTTGACCCCGGCGCAGTTGCATTCCACCTTCGCGTCGCCTTCGTCGGCGACGACGGTGGCATCCAGCGGCAGCTCGTCGAGGACGACGAGCGCGAGCAGCGTCTTGATGGTGCTCGCCGGTGCGTGCCTGGCGTACTCGTCGCGACCGGCGAGGATCTGGCCGGTGTCCATGTCGGCGACGATCCACGCCGGCGCGGGGCCCTCCGGGATCTGGCTCGAGCTGGCCGGTTGCACGTCCGTGTCAGCGGTCGCGACGGGGGAGAACGAGCTGGGGAGAAGTGCCGCGAGGCACACCGCGAGAGCGGCGACGAGCCTGACCATGGTCGCCGAGAGTACTGGCCCCGCCTGGAGCGGGCGCCGTGACCTCCGTCGCGTGAAGTGGTCTGCGCCACGTCGGGGTTTGAGAAACGTGAAATTTGGGTTACACACGCCGGGTGAGCGACGCCATCGTGCGCCGTTGGGCGCTTCGCATCTCGTCGGTAACGTAGGGCGCGTAGACCGTCGAAGGGGTCGAACACCATGTGTGGCATCGCCGGTGAAATCGCAAGAGGGCGTCCGGCTGACCTGGCAGCCGTTGAGGCGATGACGAACAGCTTGATGTCGCGCGGCCCGGATGGCAGCGGTGTCTGGGCGCGCGGGGGAGTTGCCCTCGGCCACCGCCGGCTGGCGATCATCGACCTGTCCAGCCACGGGCACCAGCCCATGCACGACCCCGAACTGGGCCTCACCGTTGCATTCAACGGCTGCATCTACAACTATCCCGAGCTGCGCCGCCAGTTGCTGGCGAAGGGGTATCGCTTCTTCTCGCACAGCGATACCGAGGTAATCCTGAAGGGCTACCACGAATGGGGCGAGCGGGTGGTCGACCACCTGTACGGGATGTTCGCCTTCGCCGTGACCGAGGTGGAGTCCGGCCGGGTGGTACTGGCCAGGGACCGGCTCGGCGTCAAGCCGCTGTACTGGTGCGACGTCTACGAGGGGCGCGGCGTCAGCACCCTGCGGTTCGCGTCTTCGCTGCCGGCCCTGGTGGCGAGTGGTGGCGTGGACACCGAGATCGACCCCGTCGCCCTGCACCACTACCTGAGCTTCCACTCCGTCGTGCCTGCGCCGCACACCATCCTGCGCGGTGTCCGCAAACTCGCCCCGGGGACGATCATGCGCGTCGAGCCGGACGGCACGCGCAGTGAGGAAACCTACTGGGAGCCGGTGTTCGAGCGGTCGGCGGAACGGGCCAATTGGTCGGAACCCGAGTGGGAGGAGGCCATTCTGGCCTCGCTTCGCACCGCCGTGGAGCGCCGCCTCGTCTCAGACGTGCCGGTGGGCTGCCTGCTGTCTGGAGGCCTGGACTCCAGCCTGATCGTCGGGCTCCTCGCCGAAGCGGGTCAGCACGGCCTGGCGACCTTCTCGATCGGCTTCGAGGCCGCAGGCGGCGAGGAGGGCGACGAGTTCAAGTACTCCGACGTCATCGCCCGTCACTACGACACCGACCACCACCAGATCCGCATCGACACCGCGCGCATGCTGCCCGTCGCTGTCGGGTGCCATCGGCGCGATGAGCGAGCCGATGATGAGCCACGACTGCGTGGCGTTCTACCTGCTGTCCGAAGAGGTCAGCAAGCACGTCAAGGTCGTGCAGTCGGGGCAGGGCGCCGACGAGGTCTTCGCCGGCTACCACTGGTATCCGCCGATGGCGCATGCGGCCGACGATGATCCGCGCGCGGCGCTGGCCCGCTATCAAAAGGCGTTCTTCGACCGCGATCACGACTCGCGCAACCGGCTGCTGCAACCGCGGTGGCAACTGGACAGCGACGTCGCCGAGGAGTTCGTGCTGCGGCACTTCTCCCATCCGGGCGCCGGCACTGCCACCGATCGGGCGCTGCGGCTGGACACCACCGTCATGCTGGTCGACGATCCGGTGAAGCGCGTCGACAACATGACGATGGCCTGGGGTCTGGAGGGTCGCGTCCCCTTCCTCGACCACGAGCTGGTCGAGTTGGCAGCCACCTGCCCGCCGGAGTTGAAGACCGCGCAGGACGGCAAGGGCGTCTTGAAGGAAGCGGCCCGCCGGGTGATCCCGCACGAGGTCATCGACCGGCCGAAGGGTTACTTCCCGGTTCCCGCGCTCAAACATCTTGCGGGCCCGTATCTGGACCTCGTCGCCGACGCATTGCACAGCGGTGCGGCACGCGACCGCGGCCTGTTCGCCCCCGAGGCGGTCGACGCACTGCTCGCCGAGCCGAACGGGAACCTCACGCCGCTGCGGGGGAATCCGCTCTGGCAGCTCGGCCTGCTCGAGCTGTGGCTCGCCCACAACGTCGACGGAGTCAAGAAGCCATGACGCACGACGAAGTCACGTCGCACGACGGCGGCAACGGCGAGTCGACGACGGGCGTCGTCCAGGATCTCGGCTGGGGACGGCTGGTATTCGGCCAAACCTTCGACGACGCAGACGAATTCGGCACGGCCCTGCGCGCAGAGGCCAGCGGCCGCCGCGACATCGGGATGTACCTCGACGCGCCGCACGTCTTCGTCGCGCTGCACCCGCAGGAGTTCTTCATCGACCCGAGCTTCACCTACCGGCTGAAGTTCGAGGAGCCCGAGAAGTACCGACCGCAGCCGGTTCCCGGATTGTCGGTGCGCCCGGTGTCCTCGATCGAGGACTGCGCGGGAATCAACCAGATCTACCTGCAGTGCCGCATGGTGCCCGCCGACGTCGACCTGATGTGGAAGAACAGTCAGTCCGAGCCACACATGGTGTATCTGGTCGCCACCGACGACGAGACCGGTGACGTGGTCGGCACCGTCACGGGCATCGACCACGCGCAGCTCTTCGGTGACCCGGAGAACGGCTCCAGTCTCTGGTGTCTGGCGTCCGACCCGACGCTGTCCCGGCCGGGAGTCGGTGGGCTGCTTGTGCGTTCACTCATCGAGGAGTTCATCCGACGGGGCCGCTCCCAAATGGACCTCTCGGTGCTGCACGACAACGAAGGCGCCATCGCGCTCTACGAGCGGATGGGCTTCGAGCGCGTCCCCGTGCTCGGGATCAAGCGCAAGAACGCGATCAACGAGCGGCTGTTCGCACCGGTGATGGACGAGGAAGAGCTCGCCCATCTCAACCCGTACGCCAGGATCATCGCCGACGAGGCCATCCTGCGCGGCATCGCCGTGCACGTGCTCGACGCCAAGGGCGGCTATCTGCAACTCACCCACGGCGGCACCACCGTCGTCACCCGGGAGTCGCTGTCCGAGCTGACCAACGCGATCGCGATGAGCCGCTGCGACGACAAACGCGTCGCCCGAAAGGTGGTCGCGGAAGCCGGGATCCGCGTTCCGGAAGGCATGACGGCAACGTTCACCGAGGAGGACCACGCCTTCCTGGAGAAGGTCGGCTCGGTGGTGGTGAAGCCCGCCCGCGGTGAGCAGGGCGCCGGCATCACCGTGGGGGTGACCACGGTCGAAGACCTCGACCGCGCCATCGACTTCGCCGCGCACCACTGCCCCGATGTGCTGCTCGAGGAGCGATTCGAAGGTGAGGACCTGCGCATCGTGGTCATCGGCGGCAAGGTGATCGCCGCCGCGCTCCGCCGCCCCGCAGAGGTTGTCGGCAGCGGCAGCCACACCGTCCGCCAACTCGTCGAGGCGCAGAGCCGCCGCCGCGCCGCCGCGACGCAGGGGGAATCCACGATCCCGCTCGACGACGTCACCAACGACACCGTGCGCGAGGCGGGCTTCGACATGGACGACGTGCTACCCGCGAATGAGCGGCTCGTCGTCCGCCGCACCGCCAATTTGCACACCGGTGGCACCATCCGCGACGTCACCGACGACCTGAACCCCAAGCTGGCGAAGGTGGCGATCGACGCGGCCGACGCCATCAACATCCCGGTCACCGGCATCGACCTCATCGTGCCGTCGGTGTCGGGGGAGGAGTACGTGTTCATCGAGGCCAACGAACGGCCCGGTCTGGCCAATCACGAGCCACGCCCCACGGCGCAGGCGTTCGTGGACCTCTTGTTCCCCCGCACCGCCGCGACGCCGTGGGCCTGGCAGCCCGATCCCGTGGAGCAGGCCTGAACTCCATCAGGCACTGCGAGTAGCGTCGACGACTTCGCAACCAGCGGCCGAGCGCCGCACACATAGGGAGGCATTGTGTCTGAATCAACGGCGTCGTCTGAGCCGACGGTGTCGCTGCTGCCCGTCCCGACGGCACATCCGCGGATGCCCGAGGCCGACCGCAGCTGGATGGTCGACACGCTGCTGGCATTGCTGCAGACCCCGAGCCCCTCGGGGCGCACCGATGCGGTGATGCAGCTGATCGGCGGAATCCTCGACGACCTCGGCGTGCCGTTCATGCTGACCCGGCGTGGCGCGCTCACGGCGGAACTGCCCGGAGACTCGGCCACCACCGACCGCGCGGTCGTCGTGCACGCCGACACCATCGGGTGCATGGTGCGCGAGCTCAAGGACAACGGCAGGCTCGCCCTGGTGCCGGTGGGCACCTTCTCGGCGCGGTTCGCCGCCGGTGCCCGCGTGCGGATCTTCCCCGACGACACCGACGAATTCTTCACAGGAACGGTCATGCCGCTGATGGCCAGTGGACACGCCTTCGGCGATGAGATCGACACCCAGCCAACCGATTGGGACCACGTCGAGGTCCGGGTCGACCGGAACGTCTCGTCGCGGGCGGATCTGGAACAGCTCGGCCTGAACGTCGGGGACTTCGTCGCGCTCATCACCAGTCCGGAGTTGACCGCGGACGGTTTCGTGGTGTCCCGCCACCTCGACGGCAAGGCGGGGGTCGCGGTCGCGCTGGCCCTGGCGAAGAACGTCGTCGAGCAGAAGGTCGTTCTGCCCCACCGCACGACGATCATGGTCACCATCACCGAGGAGGTGGGCCACGGCGCCAGCCACGGATTACCGCCGGATGTCGCGGAGCTGGTCTCGGTGGACAACGCCGTATGCGCGCCCGGGCAGCTCTCCATCGAGGACGGCGTCACGATCCCGATGGCCGACATGCACGGTCCGTTCGACTATCACCTCACCCGCAACCTCTGCCGGCTGGCCAAGGAACTCGGCATCAAGCACGCCAGGGACATCTTCCGGTACTACCGATCCGACGCCGCCGCCGCGATCGAGGCAGGCGCGAACACCCGTGCCGCGCTGGTGGCGTTCGGGCTCGACGGGAGCCACGGGTGGGAGCGAACCCACATCGACTCGCTGGAGGCCACGTATCTGCTGCTGCAGAGCTGGCTGCGGACACCGCTGACGTTCGAGTCGTGGGACTCCAAGCCGTCGGGCCGCCTCGCCGACTTCCCGTCGGAGCAGCCCGCGCAGACCGAGCAGTGGGTGCCGCTCACCCGCGGCGACTTCACCGAGCCGGGCCACGTGTCGCCCGGCGAGGAGTGGCCGCCGTCGGAGGGCCCGCAGGCCTGACGTCCGGCCGGTGGGTGACCGTCGTCACCCCTGGGTGTTCAATCGACTCGTGCTGAGCCTGGAAGAGATCTCCGACCGCCTCGAGATCCAGCAGTTGCTGGTGGCCTATTCGACGGCGATCGACACGCGTCGGTTCGACGACCTCGACGACGTGTTCACCCCCGACGCCTACATCGACTACCGCGCGATGGGCGGCGTCGACGGTTCCTTCCCCGAGGTGAAGGCGTGGCTGGCCGACGTGCTGCCGAACTTTCCGGCGTACTCGCATCTGCTCGGAAACTTCGACGTGCGCGTCACCGGCGACACGGCGAAATCCCGCACGCTGTGCTTCAACCCGATGGTCCTCGGCGGCGAGAAGCAGCAGGTGATGTTCTGCGGGCTCTGGTACCTGGACGAATTCGTCCGCACGCCGCAGGGCTGGCGGATGACGCGCCGCGTCGAGGAGAAGTGCTTCGACAAGATCGTCTGAGCGCCTCGGTTCAGGCGTCGCTCGCTGCGAGCACGTCGGCGCCGTACTTCTGCGTGATCAGCGTCCACGGGTCGGCGTAGCGGCCCCGCTTCTCGACCCGGCGCTGTACCGCGAGGACCGTCCGAAGCAGGGGGCGCAGCAGCGGCCCCAACACCCGCAGCACGGCGACGCGGCCACCTTGCGACTCGGCCATCCACGCCGTGGTCTGCGACCAGTCGTGCCGCTGAAAGTCAAGCAGCGCTTGGGATTCGGTCGTGTCGAAGAAGCCGGTGAAGGCCCAGCCCCTGTCGTCGTCGGGGTCGCCGGGCAGGCTGGCCGACGGGCCGAGCCTGCCGAGGCCGATGGCTGCCATCATGTCGTCCTCGAGCTCGCGCTGGGTGTGCAGATGCGTGTCGTCGCCGCCGATCAGCAGGATCTTGCCGTTGATGGCCTCGCCGCGGTCGACGGCGTTCGCGAACGCGAGTGCGACGTCGCGGGCGTCCACGGTGTGCATCCGGTTGTCGCCGGGTGTGGCGCGCGTGAGCAGTAGATGGTCGGCGTTCATGGTCGATGCGGCGTCCGGCGAGATCACGCCGCCAAGCCGCAGCACGGCGTAGGGCAGGCCGCTGTCGCGGATCACGGCCTCGGCCAGGGTCTTGTCCTCGCCGTATTGATCGATCGGGTTGACCGGCGTCTCCGCGGTGATGCGTTCGGGGTAGCGGTACGGGTTGCGCGAGCCGTACACCGAGGCGCTGGACGCCTGCACGAACAGCGGTGGCTTTGGCAGCGTCGCGGCGGCCTCGACCAGATTGCGGGTGCCGTCGACGTTGACCTTCCTGGCCAGCCGCGGGTTGCGGTAGGACACCGGCGCCAGGATTCCCGCGAGGTGCACGATCGCGTCGGGCCGGTGCTCGGCGACGAGCTCGCCGAGGGCCGCCGCGTCGAGCAGGTCGACGTAGGCCGGGACGAGCTTGCCGCCGTGACCGGACTCGGCCAGCGCCCGCGCCGTGGCGACGGAGTTCTCGCCGGGCAGGTCAAGGGCCACGACGGTGCGTCCTCTGCCCAGCAGGATCTCCGCGCACCGCCTGCCCACCTGTCCGAAGGCTCCGGTCACCAGGACGGTATTCGCTGTCCCGCTGCTCATTGCACCACCCGCATTGCGGCCGTCATCAGCACCTTGTTGATCCCTTCGGAGATGTAGACCGCGAATAGGCCCGGCGAAAGCCGATCCAACGCATTCGAACCCTTGGTCCGAGCGTGACAGTCTACCGAGAACTTGTAAAGTCGCACTGCGGCCGTCGGCTGGTCGGAAATGGCCGGATTTCCACCGATAGGGCCTGCTCTGGCACAATGGGCGGCTGTCTACCGCACGACCCGCTCGAAAGCGATCCGCCTCGGCTACTCGCTGGGTGCTCGTGCGGCGGTCACACACGTAAGGCAAAACCGGACCTGGGCATCCTGCCCGGTGTCGCTGAATTGCAGCGTGGCACTTAGTAGGAGAAGTCGTTCGACATGGCTGTCAAGATCAAGCTCACCCGGCTCGGCAAGATTCGCAATCCCCAGTACCGCATCGCCGTCGCCGACGCGCGCACTCGCCGCGACGGCCGGTCCATCGAGGTCATCGGCCGGTACCACCCGAAGGAAGATCCGAGCCTCATCGAGATCGATTCGGAGCGCGCGCAGTACTGGCTCAGCGTCGGTGCTCAGCCCACCGAGCCCGTCCTCGCCCTGCTGAAGATCACCGGTGACTGGCAGAAGTTCAAGGGCCTCCCGGGTGCCGAGGGCACGCTGAAGTTCAAGGAGCCCAAGCCGAGCAAGCTGGACCTGTTCAACGCGGCGCTGGCTGCCGCCGACAACGCGCCCACCACCGAGGCGACCCAGCCCAAGAAGAAGAAGGCTCCCGCCAAGAAGGCCGACGACGCAGCTCCCGCCGCGGACGCGCAGGCCGAGGTCGCCCCCGTCAAGGATGAGTCCGAGCCGGCCGCCGAGGGTGCCGACGCCACCGCATCCGGTGCCGGCGAGAGCTGAGCGCCGACATGAGCACAGTCGTGGTCGACGCCGTCGAGCACCTGGTGCGCGGGATCGTCGACAACCCGGATGACGTCCGCGTCGACATGGTGACCAACCGGCGTGGACGCACCGTCGAGGTGCATGTTCACCCCGACGATCTCGGCAAGGTCATCGGCCGTGGCGGTCGCACCGCCACGGCGCTGCGCACCTTGGTCGCAGGCATCGGCGGCCGGGGCATTCGCGTCGACGTGGTGGACACCGACCAGTAGCGACGAAAGCCATGGACCTTGTGGTCGGGCGGATCGCCAAGGCGCACGGCATCACCGGCGAGGTCGTCGTCGACATCCGCACCGACGATCCCGCAGCGCGGTTCGCGCCCGGTAAGACGTTGCGCGGCAAGCCAGGTCGAGGTGGTGGCCCGGAGCGCAGCTACGTCGTCGAGACGGTGCGCGAGCACGCGGGCCGGCTACTGGTCCGCCTGGAGGGCGTGGCCGACCGAAACGCCGCCGAGGCGCTGCGCGGCACGCTGTTCGTGGTCGACACCGCCGAGCTTCCGCCGATCGACGATCCCGACGAGTTCTACGACCACCAGTTGGAGGGCTTGCGGGTACGCACCGCCGCGGGTGTCGACGTCGGTGTCGTCGCCGAGGTGCTGCACACCGCGGCAGGGGAGTTGCTCTCGGTGAAGGCCGACGACGACGCCGAGATCCTGGTGCCGTTCGTCGGTGCGATCGTGACCTCCGTGTCGCTCACCGACGGGATTGAGATCGAGCCGCCCGACGGCCTCCTCGACCTGGATTCGATCTAGGCGTTCGACCATGCGCATCGACGTCGTCTCGATCTTCCCGGATTATCTCGAACCTCTGCGACAGTCGTTGCCAGGCAAGGCGATCGAGTCCGGCATCGTCCAGCTCGCCGTGCACGACCTTCGTCGTTGGACGCATGACGTGCACCGCTCGGTCGACGATTCGCCGTACGGCGGTGGGCCGGGCATGGTGATGAAAGCGCCGGTGTGGGGCGAGGCGCTGGACGAGATCTGTTCGGAAGAAACACTTCTGGTCGTGCCGACGCCTGCGGGCAGGCCCTTCACCCAGGCCGACGCCCAGCGGTGGAGCGCCGAGGCGCATCTGGTGTTTGCGTGCGGCCGCTACGAGGGCATCGATCAGCGCGTCGCCGACGACGCCGCCCGCCGGATGCGCGTCGAGGAAGTGTCGATCGGGGACTACGTGCTGCCCGGCGGTGAATCCGCCGCGCTCGTCATGATCGAGGCGGTGGTCCGGCTGCTGCCCGAGGTGCTCGGCAATCCCGTTTCGCACCAGGACGATTCGCACTCCGACGGGTTGTTGGAGGGGCCGAGTTACACCAGGCCGGTCAGCTGGCGGGGCCTGGACGTGCCTGCGGTCCTGCTTTCGGGTGATCACGCGAAGGTGGCGGCCTGGCGACGGGAACAGGCGCTGGAGCGCACCCGCGAGCGGCGGCCCGAGCTACTGGACCGGCCGGACCGCTAGATCTGGCCCGTCGGGAACATCGTCTTGACGGCCTGGGTGATGGTCTTTCGTGCGGTGTCGGAGTTGGCGGCCTGCAGGGATCCGATCACCATGATGTAGCGGCGATCAGGGCCGACGACGCCGGTCGAGAGATGCATCCAGTCCGAACCGATGCAGCACATCCAGCCCTGCTTGACGGCGACGGGTTCGGCGAACAACCCGTCGGGGATGCCGAACCGCTGCGGGTAGACGCCCCCGGGCTGGGTGCCGTCGATCGCCGTCGGTGCCGACTGCGCCAGGTTCGACATGATCACGCTGGCCTGTTCGGGCGGCAGACCGCCTGCGCCCGTCATCATCATGTCGTAATACCGCACCAGATCCGCCGCGGTGCTGATGGTGTTCCACCACCGCCCGTTGTTCGGCGGTTTCGTCGACGCCAACCCGTAGCGGGCCGCGACGCGGGTGATGATCGCGCTCCCGCCGCTGCGATTCCAGAACACCTCGGCGGCGCTGTCGTCGGACTGCCGCAGCATCCGGTCGAACGCCGCGCGGTCGGCGGGCGACAACTGGGTCTGGCCCTTGGACTCCTGCAGCAGCAGGTCGTCGGCGATGAACAGTTTGGCGACCGACGCGATCGCGATGGTCGTGGTGTTGCCGTTCCCCACCAGCTGGCCGGTGTTGCGATCCAGGACCAGCGTGGTGATGTCGGCGCCCGACTTCGCGGCTTCGGCGGTGGCCTGCTGCTCACGGTCACCCAGTCCGGTGAATGCAGCCGCCGGTTCGTCCGGCGGGGCCTCGGGAAGCGGCGCCATGCTGCCCAGCGGGGCGACGACGGTGAGCTGGGGCGCTCCCGGCCGCGGCGGTGGGGTGCCGTACACCTTGGCTTCGCAACCGGACACGGCAGTCACCACGGCCATTGCGGCAGCGCTGACCATCAGCAGCGTCGACGACCGCCGATGCATGGCCCTCCTCGTGGAAGCGTGCGACGGGGACGGGGTCTACCACGATGTGACGTTGTGGATGTGATGTTGTGCCCCAGCCCCTGTAAAGGCAGCCTAACTGCTGCGGTGTCGGTCCGCGCCCTCAGGTGGCCCCCCTGGTTTGGGTGATGTCGACGGCCTCGAGGTGGGCCGCAACGGCGCGATTTCGCCGCTCGGACGCCATCTGGCACAATTGAGCAGTTGTCTGCGCACGTCGAAGACCGCCCGAGGAACAGGGGCCTTCGTCAGCTGCGTGATGAACCCGCCAGTACGAGACCCCCGGCTCGGCGCCGCGTCGCATTCATGACGAACTGCCCGCAGCCGCGAACAGCAAGGAAGAGTCACCGATGAACACGCTGGACTTCGTCGACAAGCCGTCGCTGCGCGACGACATCCCGGCCTTCGGCCCGGGCGACACCATCAACGTGCACGTGAAGGTCATCGAGGGCTCCAAGGAGCGCATCCAGGTCTTCAAGGGCGTCGTGCTGCGTCGCCAGGGTGGTGGCGTTCGCGAGACCTTCACCGTCCGCAAGGAGAGCTACGGCGTCGGTGTCGAGCGCACCTTCCCCGTGCATTCGCCCAACATCGACCACATCGACGTCGTGACCCGCGGTGACGTCCGTCGCGCGAAGCTGTACTACCTGCGCGAGCTGCGCGGCAAGAAGGCCAAGATCAAGGAGAAGCGCTGACGTTGCACCGGGATCGGTGTGACCGTTGGGGCTATTGCGACGCGGCGATGGACCGCGCCATGGCTACTCTGATGGCGTGACTGGATCCACCGACGCGACCGACGCCGCCGACACCGAAGGGGCCGACGGCGTGGATGACGCGAAGTCGGATCAGCCCAAGAAGCGTGGCGCGGTGCGCGAAGCCGCCATCCTGCTGACCATTGCGGTCGTTCTCTATTACGTGATGCTGACGTTCGTCGCCCGTCCGTACCTGATTCCGTCCGAGTCGATGGAACCGACGCTGCACGGCTGCGCCGGTTGCGTCGGAGACCGGATCATGGTGGACAAGCTCACCTACCGGTTCACTGCCCCCGAGCCCGGCGACGTCGTGGTGTTCAAGGGGCCGCCGTCGTGGAACGTCGGCTACAAGTCGATCCGCTCCGACAACCCGGCCATCCGTTGGGTGCAGAACGTGTTGTCGTTCGTCGGGTTCGTTCCTCCCGATGAGAACGATCTGGTCAAGCGGGTGATCGCCACGGGTGGCCAGACGGTGGAGTGCCGCGCTGCCACCGGACTCACCGTCGACGGCAAGAAGTTGAACGAGCCCTACCTCGACCCGTCGACGATGATGGCCGACCCGGCCATCTATCCGTGTCTTGGCAACGAGTTCGGCCCGGTGCACGTGCCTGATGGCCGCGTGTGGGTGATGGGCGACAACCGCACCCATTCGGCCGACTCGCGGGCCCACTGCACCAGCCTGCCCGCCGACGCGCAGCGCGGGCTGCTGTGCACGGGGGATCCGATGGCGGGCACGGTGCCGGTGGACAACGTCATCGGAAAGGCGCGGTTCATCGCGTGGCCGCCGTCGCGCTGGGGCGGCGTCGGCAGTGTGAATCCGCAGACGTCCCAGTAGGAGTGGTGATGAGCCGCTTGCGCGAAGAGCAGAGGGCTTGAGCTTGCCGGCGACATGGCCGCCCCGAACGGTGATCCGGAAGTCAAGCGGACTGCGCACGCTCGAGTCGGCGCTCTACCGCGGTGGCCTCGGTCCGGTCGCCGGGGTCGACGAGGTCGGCCGAGGCGCGTGTGCCGGCCCACTGGTGGTGGCCGCGTGCGTGCTGGGACCCAATCGGCTGGAGAGCCTGGCCGCCCTTGACGACTCGAAGAAGCTGCAAGAGCGGGAGCGGGAACGGTTGTTCCCCTTGATCCGTCGCTATGCGCTGGCGTATCACGTGGTGTTCATCCCTTCGACCGAGGTGGACCGCCGTGGCGTGCACGTGGCCAACATCGAGGGCATGCGGCGGGCCGTCGCGGGCTTGCCGGTCCGGCCGGGTTACGTGTTGAGCGACGGATTCAGGGTTCCCGGCTTGCCGATGCCGTCACTGCCCGTCCACGGGGGCGACGCTGCGGCGGCCTGCATCGCCGCTGCCAGCGTGCTGGCGAAGGTGAGCCGCGACCGGCTCATGGTCGCGATGGACGCCGAACACCCCGGCTACGGCTTCGCCGAGCACAAGGGCTACGGCACCCCCAAGCACGGAGCCGCGCTGGCCAAGCTGGGACCGTGTAGTCAGCACCGTTACTCGTTCATCAACGTGCGAAGGTTGGTCGTAGGCCCCGACGGGGCGACGGACGAGCTGTTCGACGAGGAGGCCGCGCAACATGGCGAACTGGCTTGAGGAATGATGAACACCACGTCTACAGAAGGACCGCTGAACCGATGAGTGCCGAAGATCTCGAGAAGTATGAAACCGAGATGGAGCTCTCGCTGTACCGCGAATACAAGGACATCGTTGGGCAGTTCAGCTACGTGGTGGAGACCGAGCGGCGCTTCTACCTCGCCAACAGCGTGGAATTGGTGCCGCGCAACTCCGAGGGCGAGGTCTACTTCGAACTGCGCCTTGCCGACGCCTGGGTATGGGAC
Organism: uncultured Actinomycetota bacterium; assembly: GCA_963849055.1. Classification (GTDB taxonomy): domain Bacteria; phylum Actinomycetota; class Actinomycetes; order Mycobacteriales; family Mycobacteriaceae; genus Mycobacterium. Next base: position 43,622 of record CAWKFI010000002.1, on the reverse strand, counting down.
ATGTACCGGCCTGCTCGCTTCGTCAAGCAGGTGCGGGTGATCACCTTCAAGGACGTCAACATCGAAGAGGTCGAGAAGCCCGAGCTGCGGCTGCCCGACTGAGCTCGTGCCTCAGTGGGGAAAGCGACCGCCGATGGTCCGCGTCACCTGCTCGGCGTAGCCGACTAGCAGGTCGACCCACTCCTCGCACTGCCGCTGCGGCATCCGGATGGTGGGGCCACTGATGGTCAAGGCGCCCAGAATGTCTGCGGCGGAATCGAATACCGGCGCCGACAGTCCAGACGCCGAACCTTCCCGTTCACCTGCGGTGATCGCATAGCCGTCGGCCCTTGCCTGCGCAATGAGCTTGCGCAGCTCGTCCGGGCTCGTCACGGTGCCGTCGGTCATTGGTTCCAGCGGTGCCGAGAGAACGCTGTCCGCCAGCTCCGGGTTCCAGGCCAGCAGCACCCGGGAGGCGGAACCGACGTGCAGCGGGATGACCTTGCCGACGTACATGTCGCGACGCAGCGCGTGCCGTGTCTCGGCGATCGCGACGCACACCCTGAAGTTCTGTTCGACCTTGAAGAAGCACGCCGTCTCGGTGGTCTTGTCCCGGATCTCCTTGAGCACGGGGTTGACCACCGAGAGCACGTCGAGGTCCTTGATGGCAGTCGCTGCCCAATAGGACATCCGGACCCCGATCCGGATCTTGTCGCCTTCGCGGTCGAGCAGGCCCTGGGCGACCATGTTGCTCACCAGCCGCTGCACAGTCGACGTCGGCAGTCCGGTGGCCTGCTGGATTTCGCCGAGGCTCATCGACGGGCTCGTCAGCGAGAACGCGTCGAGGATCTCGGTGATCTTGCCGAGCACGAGAAGAGGTTGTTGCTTGGAGGCAGCGCCCCCCTCGATGGTCATGTCGCGAATGTACTCAACGGTCACTGCCATCACGCACCGATCACCCAGTCGAACGCCTTCGCCTTGGAGCGCGCGCCCTGCGCGGTCTTCGAGCGGTTGGGCTCGTCGATCTCGGCGAGCATCTTGTCCGTCATGTCGACCATCGATGCGAGCGTGTCGGGGGTGAACCAGTCCGGCCGCGTGGCGAACAGCAGGTCTTCGGACGAGGTGTTGCCGCTGGCGCCCGGTGCGAACGGGCATCCGCCGAGGCCGCCGAGTGATCCGTCGACCATGCCCGCGCCCGCGTCGATTGCGGCGAGTGTGTTGGCCACGCCGAGGCCCCAGGTGTCGTGGCCGTGGAAGACGATGCGGCGCTGCGGTGTTCGATGACGAACCGCCTCCACCAGATCGGTGACTTGGGTCGGGACGGCCTGGCCCAGCGTGTCGCAGAGCACGATGTCGTCGGCGCCGGCCGTTCTCGCGTCATTGGCGATGCCGATGACCCGTTCGGGATCGATCTGGCCTTCGAAGGGGCACGTGAACGCGGTGGCGATGCACAGCTGAATGGCGCCGCCCGCCTCGCGGGCGTTGCGTACGGCGTCGGGCATCGCAGCCACGCTCGCTTCGGTGCTGCGGCCGATGTTCGCCTGGTTGTGCGAATCGGACGCCGACAGACAGTATTGGAATTTCCTGCCGCCGGCGGCCGCTGCCTTCTCGACGTGCCGTGGCGTCGCGACCCAGATCCAGCAGCGCTGCAGCTCCTCCGGCGTGAGGGCCGCGATCACGTCGAGGGTGTCGGCCAGCGGCGGCACCAGATCCGGCCGGGCCATCGAGCCGATCTCGAGGTGAGGGACGCCCAGCGCCAACAACTCTCGGATGATCTCGACCTTGCGCTCGGTGGGCAGCATCTTCGCGGTGAGCTGGAGCCCGTCGCGCAGGGTGACGTCACGCAGGACGGCGCGCGGGGTGTAGGGGCGTGGGGCGGTCATGCGGAAACTCCCGTCGCGGTGGTGGTATCGCGAGAGACGCGGTCGATCTCGTCGTCGCTCAAGCCGAGCAACGACGACAGCACCTCGTGGGTGTGCTCTCCCAGGTCCGGACCGACGCTGCGGATGGGCAACGACCTGTCGCCGAGCACCGGGACGATGCCGGGAAAGCCGACGACCGAGGGTTCGTCACCGCCGGTGTCGACCGCGAAGGCCTGAATCATGTTGCGCGACTGGTACTGCTCGTCGGCGCAGATGTCGGCGGCGGTGTTGATCGGGCCGCTGGGGACACCGGCCTCGTCGAGGATCTTCAGGGCCTCGTCGCGGCCGTGCCGGGCCGTCCACTCGCCGATCGCGGCGTCGAGTTCGTCGCGTCGTTCCCAGCGTCCGGCATTGGTCTGCAGGCCGGGGTCGGCGGCGAGGTCGGGCCTGCCGATGGTGTGCATGTAGCGCTGGAAGATCGAGTCTCCGTTGCCTGCGATGATGATGTTGGAGCCGTCGTTGCAGGGGTAGGCGTTGCTCGGCGCGATCCCTTCCATGCGGCCGCCGACGCGTTCCCGGACGACGCCGTAGGCCAGGTAGTCCGGGACCAGTGACTCCATCACCGACAGGACGGATTCGTTGAGCGCGACGTCGACGGTGCGCCGTTGTGCCCGAAGGCCTTTGCGCTCGCGTTCGAAGAGGGCCATCACCGCGCCGAACGCGGCGTAGATGCCGGCGATCGTGTCGCCGATGGACACCCCGACGCGTGATGGCGGCCGGTCGGGCTCACCGATGAGTTCACGCATTCCTCCCGCCGCTTCGGCGACGGCGGCGAATCCCGGGCGCTTGGAGAGCGGGCCAGTCTGACCGAACGCCGAGATGCGAACGATCACCAGGTCTGGATTGACCTGTTCGAGTTGTTCTGGTCCTAGGCCCCACTTCTCGAGGGTGCCGGGACGGAAGTTCTCCAGTAGCACGTCGCAGTGCCGGACCAGGTCCAGCACGGTTGACCGGCCCGCGTCGGACTTCAGGTTGAGCACGATCGACTTCTTGTTCCGGTTCAGCGTGCGGTAGAGCATCGACGTGTTGCCGGAGTACAGCCGCCAGTTGCGCACCTCGTCTCCGGTTCCGGGCCGTTCGACCTTGATGACCTCTGCTCCAAAGTCGGCGAGCATTCGTGCCGCGGTCGGCGCCGCGATGTAGTTGCCCAGTTCCAGCACCCGCACGCCGGCCAGTGGAAGCGACTCGTTCTCGTTCAATGGAATTCCTTCGATCAGTCGTTCAGAGCAGGGCGCTCATGGGGAGGATGAGCAGGATCGCGACCACCGACGCGACGGAGACGCCGACTGTGCAGGTCTTCAGCGTGCCTCGCGTCGACTGCCCCATCAGCGATTGCAACAGCCAGAAGGTGTTGCTGGTGACGTGCACGGCGAACAGCGAGCCCGCTCCGGCGGCGAGCGCGACCCAGACCGGGTCGAGGCCGATCAGCGGCGCCACGGGCGCGAGGATGCCCGCCGAGGTGATCGCGGAGATGGTGACCGATCCGACCGCTATGTGCAGCACCGCCGCGATCACCCACACCATCAGCAGCGGCGCGGCGGTGTTGGCGGTGAAGTAGTGACCGAGAATGTCGCCGAGACCGGTGGCCTTGATGGTCGCGGCCAGCGATCCGCCGACGCCGGTGAGGATCAGGATCTGACCGCTCTCCTTGAACCCGGTGGCTATCGCCCGCTGAATCGGTTCGGCGCCAAGGGTATAGCGGCCGACGAAGCTCGTCCCGATGAGTCCCAGCAGCAGAGCGATGACGGGGGAGGAGACGAACTTCACGATCGGATTCTCGATCTCGGCGGCGTCCAGGCATGCGCCGAGCGCGATCAGGCCCAGAGCCGTCAACATGGGCGCGAACAGCACGATCAGTGGCGTCTTGGCACGGGTCGCACGCGCGGGCGCCTCGGTGTCGACCCGGCTGTCCGGTTTGGTCTCGACGCCGGCGGTCGGTGTGGCGTCGACACGGGCACCGGCGGATGGTGCGCTCCCGCCGCTGCCGGACGTGGTAGCGGCCGCGGTGTCACCGCCGCCGATTTCCGGCTCGTCGCCGAGGAACTCCTGCTCGTCGCGTTCCTCGTCCCACCAGCCGCGGTTGAACAGGAACAACATGATCGTGACCGCGATCGCGACGGTGGGAATCACCAGCAGAACGCCGAACAGCAGCATCTTGCCCAACGGCACACCGAGGAGCCCGGCCAGCGCGAGCGCGCCGACCCCCGGAACCGTCAGCACGATGCCGCACTCGAGCCCGATGGCCATCGCCGTCGCCATGCGTGCGGTTCCGTTCTTCCCGATCTTCTTGGCCAGCGAACGGCCAAGGGGTGCCGAGATCACCAGCAGCACGTCGAGAAAGATCGATTGGAGCAGGGTCGCAATCGTCAGTGATAGCGCGTACGGCATCCGTTTGGGGCCAAAGACTTTGAGAAGCATGTCGACCAGACGTTGGATCGCACCGGTCTGTTGAAGGATCGCGCCCATCAAGACTCCGAAAGCGATCAGCAATCCGACCTCGGCCATGATGTCGCCGAATCCGGTGGTGATCGCCTCGATCGTCTTCTCCGTGCCAAGGCCGACTGCCAGTCCGAGGTACGACGACCCGATCACCAGCGCGACGACCGGATTGAACTTGAACCGCACGATCATCACCACCACGGCGACGATCGCGGCCGCCGTATTGGCGATCACTGCCACATCTGACATGCCTGCTCCTTCGAACGGCTCTTCGTGTTGATGACTTCACGTCGATCCTGCGGTGTGACGCGCGTCCCATTCACATTATGAGCACAAACTCACAATCTAAGCAAGCGTGGGGCGATCGACTTCGTCGCCCTTCGCATGGGGGCACCGTCTTTGAGAGACTGAGCCGTGCGCACCACACCGCAGTGCTGGCTCACCGACATGGACGGCGTCCTGGTCCGCGAGGAACACGCCCTCCCGGGCGCGGCCGAATTCCTGCAGCGACTGGTCGACAAGCAGCGTCCGTTCCTGGTGTTGACGAACAATTCGATCTTCACGCCGCGCGACCTCGCCGCCCGGCTGACCAGGTCCGGGCTGATCGTGCCGGAAGCGGCGATCTGGACGTCGGCCCTGGCCACCGCCACGTTCCTGCACGACCAGCTGCCAGGCGGGTCGGCCTACGTGATCGGCGAAGCGGGCCTGACCACCGCGTTGCACGAGGTGGGCTACACCCTCACCGACACCGGTCCCGACTACGTGGTGCTCGGCGAGACCCGCACGTACTCGTTCGAGGCCATCACCAAGGCGATCCGGCTGATCCTCGGCGGCGCCCGGTTCATCGCCACCAATCCCGACGTCAGTGGGCCATCGGCCGAGGGGCCACTGCCGGCCACCGGGTCGGTCGCCGCGCTGATCACCAAGGCCACCGGCCGCGAGCCCTACTTCGTCGGCAAGCCCAATCCGATGATGTTCCGCAGCGCCATGAACCGCATCGAAGCCCATTCGGAGGACACCGTGATGGTCGGTGACCGAATGGACACCGACGTCGTCGCCGGCATCGAGGCCGGCCTCGAAACCATCCTGGTGCTCACCGGTTCGACGACGTTGCCGGACATCGAGCGCTATCCCTTCCGACCCAGCCACGTACTCGACTCCATCGCGGACGCCATCGAACTCATCTGACATGGCGCTGCCGGTCGATATCGCTCCCGATGTCGTTGCGGCGCTGCAGGACCGGGCAACCACCCGCCAGGTGCGCAAGTCCGTCGTCGGTGCAGTACGCGCACTACTCGCCGACGACCTCGCCGGGCGGGTGCGGCCATGGGACCTGCCCGCGCTGCGCGCCCGCGCGGCGACCCTGGGCGAGGTGAACGGCGCGAGGGTGGTCGGCCTTCGCGATGCTGCGCTCGTCGTCGAATTGCTTCCTGGTGGGCAGCGCGTGGTGCTGCGCCGCGTCGACGACGGTTGGCGGCTGGTCCGCTTCGTCGAAGGTGCCGACGACGGCGCTCTCCGTCCGGAGCGCACGCGGCACGTGACGATCGACGGTTGGGGTCCGCCTGCCGTGCTCGACGCGCTGGGCATCGAACTGCCGGACGGCGTCGAATTGCAGATCCTCACACGTGATCTTGGGCAGGGTGAAACCGAGACGTGCTACCGGTACCAGTGGGTCGACGGTGACCGCTCGGTGCTCGTTGAAGAGGTCAAGAACGAGATCTACGACGGGGCGACCCCGTACTCCACCCATGTGCGCGGTGTGGTGATCGACGGTGCGCACGGTCTACTCCTGACCGGCTCAGGGGACAGCGCCGTCGTCGTCGAGGGGTGAGCCGCGAAGGCCAAGCCGCCGACCCATATCGTGAGCTGCATGACTGACGGACCAGATGCCGCCCGCCCGCTTGCCGGGGTGCGGATCATCGAGATCTCCAGCTTCGTTGCGGTACCGCTCGCCGGGATGACGCTGGCTCAGCTGGGCGCCGAGGTCATCCGCGTCGATCCGGTTGGCGGTGCCGCGGACTACCACCGCTGGCCCGTGACCCCCGACGGCGAAAGCATCTACTGGGCCGGGCTCAACAAGGGCAAGCAGTCCGTCGCCGTCGACGTGCGCTCGCCCGAGGGACAGCAGCTCATCCAGCGTCTGATCGCCGACAGTGGCGTACTGATCACCAATGTGGCTGGGCGTCAATGGCATTCGTACGACACGCTGGTGGGCCTTCGTCCCGATCTGATCCACGTCGAGGTATCCGGCCGGGCCGACGGCGGCACCGGGGTCGACTACACCGTCAACGCGGGCATCGGCTTCCCGCTGGTGACCGGTCCAGTTGGCCTGGCCGATCCGGTGAACCACGTGCTGCCCGCCTGGGACGTGGCGTGCGGTGTGTATGCCGCGCTCGCCGTCACCGCCGCACTGCGGCATCGCGATGCGACCGGCAACGGCGAGCGGATCGGCATCCCGCTGGAGAACGTGGCGCTCGCGACCGCAGGCAACCTCAGCTTCCTGACGGAGGTGATGATCAACGGCACGCCGCGGGAGCGGATCGGCAACTCGATCTTCGGCCAGTACGGTCAGCAGTTCGCCAGCGGCGACGGGGCGTCGTTCATGATCGTCGCACTGACCGGCAGGCACTTTCGTGATCTGACCGAAGTCACCGGGACCACGAAAGCCGTTGCCGCACTGGGTGACGCACTCGGAGCGGACTTCAACGACGAAGGCGACCGGTACCGGCACCGCGACGCGCTCACCGGCCTGTTCACCGTGTGGTTCACCGACCACACCGCCGACGAGGTGGCCGCGGCCTTGTCGACGACGTCGATCCTGTGGGAGCGCTACCGCACCTTCGCCGAGGTCGTCACCGATGACAAGGTCACGGCCAACCCACTGTTCACGCACCTGGACCAGCCGCGCATCGGCCGCTACCTGGCACCCGGCCTGCCGTTGTCGATCGGCGGCGCCTATCCACGTGCGGTCGCCGCGCCCGAACTCGGCGACCACACCGCCGCCGTGCTTCGGGACCGGTTGGGACTGTCGGCCGACGAAGTCGACCGCCTCGTCGCGGCGGGGACGGTGGCATGAGCGTCCTGCTCGATCTGCTCGACGTACGCGCGAGTGACGACGACACCTGGGTGGGCGCCGCCAGCGGCCCGGAGGGCAAGCGCTCCTTCGGCGGACAGTTCATGGCCCAGAGCCTGGCCGCCGCCTGCCGCACCGTCGAGGCGACGAAGCCGCCCACCAACATGCATCTGCAGTTCCTGCGTGGTGGTGAGGCCGGCGATCCGGTCGAATACACCGTGACACGCGTGTTCGACGGGCGCACCGCCGCCGCCCGCCGGATCGACGCCCGCCAGGACGGCCGCCTGCTGACCACCGCCACGGTCGCCTTCTCGGCGCCACTGGCCGGGCCGGAGCACGGCTGGCGGGACGTCATGCCCGGCGATCCCGAACTGCTGCCCAGGACCGGGCCTGCCGGTCCCGCACCGTCGATGCCGTTGGGCGAGATCGACATTCGCATCGACGACGAAGGGGAGGGCGACGGTTTCGTCCGGCGGCTCTGGTGGCGGGCGACCGTGCCGCTACCCAATGATGCCCTGCTGCACACACTCGTCGCGGCGTATGTCACCGACGTGTACATGATCGACCCTGCACTGAAGGTGCACGGCCACTCGATGAAGGGCCGCACGCACCGCAGCGGCACGACGGATTCGTCGATCTGGTTTCACCGGCCGGTGCACGCCGATCAGTGGAACCTGCTCGAGTCCCGCTCGCCCGCCGCGGCCAGGGGACGCGGAGTGATCACCGCCAGTCTGATGGGGGCCGACGGTGGCGTCGTGGCCACGCTGACGCAGGAAGGGCTCATCGCGGAACGGGAATGACCGCCGAACCGACGGACCTGGGGCCGCGATCCCGGACCCGTGTGCGTGCGGCTACGACCGCCCGAGTCAACAGCACGCCCACCACGACCGAGGCGATGACGCCGAGCAACCGGTGTTCGCCGAACAGCGGATATACCTGGTAGTGGGTCAGATAGACGTACAGCGAGGCCTCGGCGACCAGTCCGGCGACGACGACCACCGCGGCCGGGCACCGGATGGACGGCAGCCAGATCAGTAGCGCCAGCCCGGTGAACACCAGGGCTTCGCGTTCGAAGCTGCCGAAGTAGCCCGCCACGCCGACGGCGAGCACCACCGTGACCGCGACGCGCTGCCACGTCGTCGTCGCCTTCGCCGCCACCCAGCCGATGGCGAAGTACCAGAACGCGAGCACCGTGAACCACGCCTCGCGCCCAAGGCCGAAGCCGAACACGTCGTAACGCAGTGCGAGACCAAAGGCCAGAAACGCGACCGCGACGCCGAACGGCCACTTCCGCTCCAGCCTGTCGCCGAGCGGCGACCAGCACACCACGGCAAGCGCGACCAGAATCCACACGACCACTTCGACGAACCACAGCCGGCCCGCGGTCATGCTGTCGCTGGGGCCGAGGAACTTGTTGGCCAGCAACAGATTCGACGCCGCGTAGTCATCGGTGATGACGAGCGCCAGCGCAACCCACGCGATCGTCGGCGCAGCGATCCAGAACAGCGTGTTGCGCAGGTGGCGCACCCGATCGATGCGCGGCAACGGGGTCAGGCAGAAGCGGCCGAAGTTGTATCCCGCGACGCCCAACAACACGTGCGCGCCGCCCCACAGTTTGAACAGCTCCGCATGCGAGCCGACGATGAGCACGATCGCGATGGCGCGCAACGCCACGCCGGTCTCGAGCGTCGCACCCCACCACTGGCGGGTCGCCCGGGGCATGGACTCCAGCTCGCACACCGTGAGCCGCTGCCAGTCGGCGGGGAGGTGACCGAGTGCCCGCTCCAGGCGTACCGACATCGTGACGTAGGACAGCGAATTGCCGCCGAGGTCGACGAAGCTGTGGTCTGGCGAGATACTCGCGGGATCGATCTGCAGCACGTCGGCGAGCATCGCCCGCAGATCGAGTTCGTCGCGCTCGACCGGTTCGGTGCGGCGGGCGATGTCACGGACACCTTGGTAGTCCGGTTTTCCCGATGGCAGGCGGGGGATCTCGGGCACGTCCACTACGCGTACCGCCGACGTTGGCAGTCCTGCGGCTTCGGCCGCATCCCGGCGTGCGTCTCGACCCTCGGGCCTGCCTGCCGCGGCCACCAGCAGAACGCCGTCGTCCTCCGTGCAGATTGCGGGCAACCCGCGCTCCTGCAGCGAGTCCTCGACGCGCTGCAGGTCGATCCGGAGACCGTACATCTTCGCGAAACGGCTTCTGCGCGCGAGCACTTCGTACATCCCGTTCGGGTGCCTGCGCGCGATGTCGCCGGTCCGCAGCGCATCGACGGTGCTGCCGAGCGCCAGGTCGGTCGGACGGCATGCGTAGCCCATCATCACGTTGGCGCCGCGGTAGACGAGTTCACCGACGTCGTCAGGCCCGTCGTCGAGGGGTTCCAGGTCGAACGACCCTCCGGGAACGGGCCTGCCGATGCAGGTCGGATTGTCCAGCGCGAGTTCCGGTGGCAGATAACCCATCCGGGCGGTCGCCTCCGTCGCGCCGTACATGACGAACAGTTCCCAGCCCTGCCGCCGTCCCAGTTCGGCGAAGCGGCGCACCCGATCCGGCGCGAGCCGGCCGCCTGCCTGCGTGACGTAGCGCAGGTGCGGAAGCGACATGGCGTCGAAGCCGATGCGGTCGAGCAGGTCGAAGGTGTGCGGCACACCGGCAAACGTGGTGCCGCGGTGTCGTCGAAACGACTCCCAGAACTCGGCGTCGACCACCGAGTGCTCGGTCAGGATCAGTGCAGCGCCACGCAACAAGTGGCTGTGCACCACGGACAGCCCGTAGCAGTAGGACATCGGCAACGTCGTTGCGGCACGGTCGTCGTGCCCGATGTCGAGATACGTGGCGATCGACTCGGAGTTCGCGATCAGGTTCGTCCGCGACAGGCGCACCAACTTCGGCGATCCGGTGCTGCCCGAGGTCGACAGCAGCAGCGCGAGATCCGGATGCAGATCGTGCGACGCGCCATGCCGGTGCTCGATGCCACCGCCGCGGATGACGACGTCGGGGTCATAGGTATCGATCACCGTGGCATGGTCGGTACCGGCGGGCAGCGGCAGGGCGACGTGTCCGCCCGCCAGCGCGCCAAGGTAGGCGACGAGGGTGGCGGGATCGTTGCGGGTCTCGATGAGTGCCAGCCGTCGCTCGTGGCCGAGATCGGTTGCGGCCGCGGCGACCTCGTCGGCGAGCTCGCGGTACGTGAGCTGCCTGCTGTCGGTGAGGACGGCCACCTGGTCACCGAATGAGGCCAGATGGTCGATGAGCCCGTTCATCCCGGCGGGTTCTCGCCGAGGACCACGGCGGCGCCCATCACGTCGAGTCGCACCTTGCTGTCCACCGCAGGCGGGTCGACGCTGTGTTGCCTGACGACGATCGGGGTGGCGTCTCCGCCCGGGTCGACGGTGAGCAGCACGTCGTGGCCGCGGAACTCCGAGGCCAGCACCGTCGCGATGCCTGCGCTGCGTTCGTCGTCGGCGACCGCGGTGGCGACCAGTTGTTCGGGACGCAGCATGAGCGTGGCCGGCCCGTCGGCCGCGGGTGCGCGGACGGGGAGGCGCCCCAGTGCGCATTCGGCGACGCCCGAGGTGACGTGGCAGGCGAGCAACACGCAGTCACCGAGGAACTCGGCGGTGAAGCGGTCTTCCGGGTGCAGGTAGACCTGTTGCGGGGTACCGACTTTGGTGAACCGCCCGTCGCGCATCACGGCGACCTGATCGGCGATCGAGAGCGCCTCCTCCTGGTCGTGGGTGACCAGCAGCGTCGTCACGTGCGCTTCGGTCAGGAGTTCGGCGACGGCCTTGCGGGTGGACGCCCGCAATCCGGTGTCCAGCGCGCTGAACGGTTCGTCGAGCAGCATGAGCGCCGGGCGACGGGCCAGTGCCCGTGCCAGTGCGACGCGTTGCTGCTGACCACCGGAGAGTTCGTGCGGGCGCCGCCCTGCGTAGGACTCGTCGAGGGAAACCGTCTGCAGCAGTTCGGTCACCCGGCCTCGCGTCCGGGCGACGCCACCCGAGAGGCCATAGGCGATGTTCTGGCCGACCGTGAGGTGGGGGAACAACGCACCGTCCTGTGCCACGTAGCCGATGTCGCGCCGGTGTGCGGGAGTGGCTGTACCCGCACCTGCCACGCGTCGTCCCGCGATGGAAACCGTTCCAGCATCGGGAGTCTCGAATCCGGCGACGATCCGCAGCAGCGTGGTCTTGCCGCAGCCCGAGGCGCCGACGATCGCGGTGATCGTGCCGGCCGCCAGTTGCAGGTCGACGTCGTGCAGCACCCGGTGGCCGCCGAACGACTTCGCGATGCCGGCGATCTCGAGGATGGGGGAGTTGGCGCTCATAGGGCCGCCGCCCTGGTGGCCTGCCGGTACAGCACCAGCGTCACCGGGACCGCCAGCAGCACGAGCAGCAGCGCGTACGGTGCCGCAGCGGCATAGTCCAGTTCGCTGCTCAGCGACCAGAACCGCATGGCGAGCGTCCGGGTGCCGGTGGGCGCGAGCAGCAGTGTTGCGGTCAATTCCGTTGCCACCGCGACGAATACCAGCGACGCCCCGGCCGCCGCCGCCGGCGCGGTGAGGCGCAGCGTCACGCGCAGAAACGTCCGGGTGGGCGAGACGCCCAGCGACCGCGATGCCTCCTCGAGTGCGACCGGGACCTGGGCCAGTCCCGACCGCAGATTCACCATCGCGCGCGGCATGAACATCAGGACGTAGGCCATCAGCACCGAGCGTCACCGTCTGGTACACCGGCGGGACGAAGCGAATGGCGACGGTGACCAACGCGAGCGCGGTCACGATGCCGGGCATCGAGCTGCGTGACGAAGTTGGCCCCTTCGACGAACCGGGCGAGGAAGCCGCTGTAACCGCACCGCCAGCCACGCGAACGGAAACGCCAGCACCGTCGTGACCAGTGCGGCCACGCGCGGCCAGCCCGATGGTCTGGACGAGGGAGGGCACGATGTCGCCGATGCCCACACCTGTGATGCCGCCGATCCACAGCCAGCGCGCCGATGGTCCAGACCGGCACGCCGAGGGCGAGGACCACCAGGGCGGCGAGCGCCGGCGGCGGCCGGAATCGTGCTGGCGCGCAGCCGATGTGGCGCCGACATCCGTGGTGCGCCCGACCCGATGCGCGGCGAAGCGGGCGTTGCCCCGCGCGGCAGCTTCGGCCGACCAGCAGCACGAGACAGAGCAGCACCAGGCCGCCGGCCAGCGTGCTGCCCGCGGCGCCGTTGAACGTGGCCTGGAACTGCTCGAAGATCGCGGTCGTGAAGGTGGAGAAGCGCAGCATCGCGAACGCGCCGTACTCGGCCAGCAGGTGCACGCCGATCAGCAGTCCGCCGCCGAGGATGCGCCAGCCGGAGCTGGGGGAGCACCACGCGGAAGAAGACGGCCGGTCGAACTGGAGCCGAGTGCGCGGGCGGATTCCTCGATCGCGGGGTCCAGCCGGCGCAGGGTGGCGGCCGCAGGAACGTAGACGAACGGGAAGTACGACAGCGTCGGCGACCAGCACGCCCGCGCCGAAGCCGTGCAGCGAGGGCACGACGCTGACCCACGCGTAGCTGTTGATGAAGGCGGGCACCGCGAGTGGTGCGACGAACAGCGGACGCCAGACGTTGCGGCCGGGTACGTCGGTGCGCTCGACGAGCCAGGCCGCGCCGACACCGAGCACGATGCAGATCGGCACCGTGACCACGACCAGGCCGACGGTGTTGACGAGCAGCTCGCCGACGCGCGGCCGCGCGACGAGTTCGTAGACCTGTCGCGGACCGATCGATGCCACCGACCAGGCGACGTAGCCGAGCGGGATGAACGTGGCGGCGACCAGAATCGCGATGACGCACGCCAGCGCCGGCCCGGGCCGGGACCGCGCCGCGGCGGGTGGGTCGGTGCGCGGCTCGGGTTGGGCTGCGACGTCGGCGATGACCACCTAGAGCAGGCCCGCCTTCGTCATCAGGTCGGTGACCTTCTGCGCGTCGAGATCGGACGGGTTGACGGTCGGGGCCTGCAGTTCGGTCGAGCGGGACGAGTGCGGGGTTCGCGGGCACGCCGCTGGCCACCGGATACTCGAACGAGGTGCCCTTCTCGAGCACTTCCTGGCCGGCCTTGCCGGTGATGAACGTCAGGAACTGCTGCGCCTGATCCTTCTTCTTGCTCGACGCCAGGATGCCGCCACCGGAGATCGAGACGAACGCGCCCGGGTCCTCGTTGCGGAAGTAGTGCAGTGCGGTGTTGCCGCTGATCTCCTTGGTGCTCGGCCTGGTCGCGGAACCAGTAGTAGTGGTAGATGATGCCGCCGTCGACCTGACCGTCGTTCACCGCGCGCAAGCGTGGCGATGTTGTCCTGGAACATCTACGGCATTCGTCTTCATCGCCGCGAGCCACGTCGGACGTCGCCTGCTCACCGGTGAGCTGCGAGCATCGCGGCGACGATGGCCTGGAAGTCGGCCTTCACGGGTGGCGCGCCCCAGCGGCCCTTCCACGCCGGCTGCTGCAGATCCATGATCGATCGCGGCAACTGCGCCTCGGTGAGCTTGGTCTTGTTGTAGGCGAACACCGTGGTTCGGGCTGCCACGCCGGTCCACTTGCCGGTGGCGGGTCGGTACTGCGGCGGCACCTGCGCGATGGTGGCCTGGTCGACGTCGGCGAACAGCCCGGCCTTCTCCACCGCGGCCATCGCGGGTGAGTTCTCGGTGAGGAACACGTCGGCGGGCGAGGAGGCGCCCTCGGCGATCAGCTGGTTGCCGAGTTCGGTGTCGCCGCCCTGGCGGTAGGTCACCTTGATGCCGGTCTCCTTGGTGAACGCGTCGATCCACTCCTTGGTCAGCGACTCGTGCTGCGCGTTGTAGATCAGCAGTTCGTCGGAGCCCTCGGACGACGAGCACGCGGTGAGCCCCGCAGCGAGCGCGACCACGGACAGCCACGCGCCGATCTTGCTCCAGCGTGCACGCATCAACGGGTTCCTTCCCGCGCCGTCGTAGGGCGCCGGCTAGTGAGGGTTGCCTAAACGAACATACCGGTGCCTGCCCTCTAGATTGGCGGCGTGGTCCAAGTACGGGCGGGCACGCGGGTGGCGGTCGGGCTGTTGCCGCATCTGCGGCGCGCCCGCGACCACGTCGATCGCCATTACCGCGAGCCACTCGACCTCGATGAGCTCGCCTCCGTCGCCGGAGTGTCCAAGTACCACTTCGCTCGCAGCTTCGAGGCGACCTACGGGGAGACCCCGATGCGGTACCTCACCCGCCGCAGCATCGAGCGGGCCCAGGACCTGCTGCGCACCGCCAACCTCACGGTGACCGAGGTGTGCATCGCAGTCGGTTTCGCCAGTCTCGGCTCGTTCTCGGCGCGGTTCTCCGGCTGGTCGGCGAATCCCGGCGGCGTACCGGGATCGGTGGGCGGCCCGCGGCGGACCGCAGGTGCCCGGCTGCTACCTGTTCATCCGCGGCGTGTCAGCCACCTCCGAGACCGGGCCGACGGATCGCGCAATCTGGGAGAAGCACCGGGCGCGCCGGCGGCCTACCGTCGCGCCATGATCACCAACGTCTCGCTGATCACCGTGTACTGCCTGGACCAGGATCGCGGCGCGCGACTTCTACGTCGACGTCCTGGGTTTCGAGCCCGCCACCGACGTCACGATGGGGCAGGACTTCCGGTGGGTCACCATGCGGCACCCGAGCCAGCCGGAGCTGGAGCTCACCCTGATGACGCCCGGCCCGCCGCTCGACGACGAAGCGGCCGACTTCGTCCGGCGCCAGCTGGAGAAGGGCAGTTGGGTGGGCTCGGGCCTGCAGGTCGACGACTGCCGCGCGACCGTCGGGAGCTGAGCGCCAAGGGCGTGACGTTCCTGCAGGAGCCGGCCGACCGCCCCTACGGCGTCGAGGCGATCATCCGCGACGAATCCGGGAACTGGCTGGTGCTGGTGGAGCGCAAGGAATTCACGGCCGCGGACTTTGCCTGATCGGCGGCGCTGCGGGAACCGCCTTGCAATGATCCTGTGGGTGAAGATCATCAAGACGTCCGTGCGGCGGGGAGTGGCGGGGGCGCTGGCCGCCGGTGCCTTCGGTGCCGTCATTGCCGGTACCTGTGGCATGCCGGCGGCGGCCGCGGCGCCATGCACGGCCAGTGGCCTATCCACCACCGCGAGCGGCGTGCTCAGTCAGGCCGGCACCTACCTCGACGCCCATCCGGGTGCCAATGACGTGTTGACCGCCGCGGGGACGCAGCCGCCGGAGGAGGCGCGGGCGTCGGTGCGCGGATACTTCATCGCCCATCCTGGTGAGTTCCTCGACCTGCAGGCCATTGCCCGTCCGCTGTCGGATTTGCGTGGCCAGTGCGGCATTTCGGTGTCGCCTGGTCAGCTTGCGCTGCTCTTCGACGAGATCGCCTAGCCTTCGGCGAAGACGCCGGCTTCGACCGCTGCCATCGTGACGGCGACCGATCGTGCGGCGTCCGCGACCGTCAAAGCCCTTGTGTCGGTGAGGAACTGGTAGTAGAGCGGCGCCGACAGCTGGCGGATCACCTCGGCCGGGTCGGTTCCCGGTGGTGCTTCACCGCGGGCGATGGCGACGATCGCGAGCACCGCGAGGGCGAGCCGTCCCGTCACGCCCTCGGCTCGCAGGTGCCGGCGAACAGGATCGGTGGGCGCTGAGTTCAGCCGCACGCAGGAAGCCTCGATGACGGGGACCTCGGGGGTGAGCGCGTCGGCGGCGCGCAGCCGGCGGCTGTGCCGCACCTCCGGGGCCTGCGCGATGGCGTCGGCCCAGGCCGGGCGTACCGGGACCAGCCAGCCCGCCGCCGCGGCCGCACCCGTCCACCGGCGTCCCTGAGGCGTCACCACCTGCACCCGGCCGAGCCGGTGCCGCGCCAGCAGGAGCCACGCACCTTCCGGGGTTCGGCACCAGCCCGGGGCGACGGCCCGCACGAGCGCGGCGTTCGGGGGGCCGGCCCAGTCGACCGGAACCGGGTCGAATCCGTGCGCCACGGCAAGGGCAAGTGGATTGTCGCCGGCGTCAGCGGCATCCCGGCCGCTGAACGTGGCCAAGGCAGGCCCCAGCTCGGTCGCGGGCCAGATCCAGCGGCCGGCACTCACCGAGCCTCCGTGCAGTCCTCGAGGGCGACGCAGCGCCACCCGTCCGGACCATCCGCAGCGGCCGCGGCGGCATAGAGCTCGCTGAACGCGCCGCCGGCCCGGACGAGCACAGCAGGTGCTCCGTCCTCGACGACGGTGCCCGCGGCGAGCACGACCACCCGGTCGAACCCGGCGGCCTCGGCTGGATCGTGGGTGACCCAGAGAACCGTCGCCGCGGGGTTTGCCGCGCAGAGGCCGTCCAGGACGCGGCGGCGGGCGGCGCGATCCAGGCCACGGGTCGCCTCGTCACCCAGGAGCAGCCGCACCGGCGACGCGTGCGCGGCCCGGGCGGCGCGCAGGAGCTGGCCCTCCCCGCCGGAAAGCAGCCGCCCCCCGGCGCCGACGCCGCGGCCCGGATCGCCCACCCGGGCGTGGACGACGTCCGCTCCGACCGCCCGCGCCGCCCGGACAGCGACGTCCGGGTCCGGCCCGGCGGGCAGGCACACGTTCTCGTCCACCCCGCGGTCCCACAGCGCAGCGCCCGCCGACGCCCACGCCGTGATCGCCCGGATGTGCGCGGGGTCGCTGGCGACGGACACGCCGTCGACGGTGACGGTGCCCGTGACGAGATCGACCAGGCCGACCAGGGTGTCCAGGAGCGTCGACTTGGCCGAACCGGAACGACCGACCACCGCGACCCGCTCACCGGCGGCGACCCGCAGCGTCAACCCCGTGATCACCGGGTGCCCCCCGCGGGCGACCGTGACGTCGGACCACACCACCTCGGCCCCGCCCGGGGCAGGAGGCGGCGGCCTCGAGGTCGACGGCTCGGCCGCGGCGTCGAGGATCTCCAGGAAACGCAGCAGCCGGTTGCGGGCGTCGGGCAGCAGCCGTCCCGCGGCCATCAGCTCGTCGACCGCCATCGGGATGGACAGACCCAGCAGCAGGACCATCAGCGCGCTCGGCGCCGGCAGGGTCGCGCCGGCGACCACGGCGAGCAGCGCGGCCGCGGGCAGCAGCACGGCCAGCCCGACAGCCAACTCGACCGACGCGACCGCCCTGACGCGGCGACGGGCCGCCGTGCGCCACTGGGCGAGGACGCGCCCGTGTTCCCAGCGCAGCGCGCGCTCGGCGGTGTGGGAGCGGACGGCGGTCAGGCCGAGCAGGGCGTCGAGCACGAAGCGGCTCAGCGAGCCGGCCAGCGACCGGGCCCGCAGGTCCCGCTCGAGGACGCCCGCCCAGCCGCGGCGCAGACCGATGACGGGCAGCGTGAGCAGCAGTAGCACCGCTGGTGCGGCGGCCGGCAGAACCGCGACCACGGCAGCGGCCGCGCCCAGCCCGGCCCCCGCCGCGCGCAGCGCTACGCCGCAAAGCTGCGGAAGAGCCCTGGCTCGGTGCAACCCGTGCACGCGCTCGACCAGGTCGGAGGCCGGGCGGGTGCCCACCCACGACGCCGGCGTGCGGGCGAGGTGAGCGGTCCACCGGTCGCGTGCGCGCTGCTCGAGGCCCCGACCGGCGGCGCGGGCTGCCGCCGCGGCGGCCCAGCCGACGGCCAGTTCGGCGCCGACCACGGAGATCGCCAGCCCGAATGCCCGGGGGCCCGGGGCCGCGAGAAGTCCTTGCAGCGCCCACGCCTCGGCGACGAACGCCAACCCGGCCAGCACCGACAGCGCGGCCGCAGCGCGGGACGCGGGCACGGTCCACAGCTCGCGGGCCACCCTGGCCCAGGACTCCACAGCGGGAGTGGGCGTGCCCGCCGCGGCTGCCGGCGGGGGGCCCGTCACCCGCGCCGCGACGGCGCCGCGCAGGACCAGCCACTGACCCTCTTCTTCCTCCGGAGGATCGGTGCGGGTCACGGAACGGAATGTGTCGGGCAGCGCGTCGGGATCGCACAGAAGGCGGTCGAGCAGGTTCGCCGCGTCACCGGCGGACACCGCCCGCGCCGTGCGGAGCCGGGCGACGACCCGGGCCGCGGCGTCGAGCGCGGCCAGGCGCGTCGGCTCGTCGGCGCCGTTCACCAGCGCGTCCACCTGTTCCGGCGCGACGCCGAGCGCGGTCAGCCGAGCACGCAACGCACCGCCGCCCTCGGGTCCGGTGGCCCAGTCGAACCACGCCTCCTCAGGCACGACGAACGGATGTCGGTAGACGGTGGCGAGGAAGTCGGCGGCCCGGACGATCCGGCGGCCGACCGCCGGGTCCATGATCTCCAACCGGTGGCGGCCGTGGCGCCGCCACACGACGACGAAGTGGGTGGCGCCGTCGGGCTGCAGCACCACGACGATCGCGGGCAGTACCGCCGCCTCGGCGAGCAGTAGGTGGTCGACGGGGACGACGATCTGCTCGACCGGGAGCCCCAGCTCGTTCAGCTCCGTCTCGAGCGCGTCGATCGAGGTGCCGTCGATGTCGGTCGCGCACCGGGCGCGCAAGGTCTCGATGTGGCAGGGAATGCCGAACCCGGCCAGCAGGGCCGCCGCGGCGGCCGGGCCGCAGTCCATGGCGGAGATCTGCACGACCTCCGGCACCCGCCGCGCCCGGCCCCGCCGCCTCATGGCCTTCGATCTCCTGGTCGCGCCCGAGAGGGGGGTCCTACCGGCAACGCACGCGTGGACCCGCCTCGACGCTCGTCCACGCCGTCATCCCGCACCTCGTCGGATCATCCTGCCGCTACTCATCGAGAGTGAGCCTGCCGTGGGGCCTGCAACTCAGTACGGCTGCCCAGCTCGATTGTCGAGGTGCACCCGACATCTGTGGTCGGCGTCAAATCCGGCGCCGCGCGACTGGTCCGATCAATCGACTGGTCCGATCAATCTAGTGAGACCGCATGGGTCCGGCCTTGACATTCGTCTGTGCCTTCATCCCGCACCTCCCTCCGATTCCCTTCGAGGGTTGGACGCTGCGGAGCATAGCCCCCGCAAACAGCCATGCGCGGCACGTCTTCGGGCGCCTGCATCGCCAGATCGTGGACAGCGCCCAAGGGCTGGGCGCAAGGAGGTCGTCGCACCGTCCGACCTGGAAAGCGGGCGGCGACGGCCCGCCGCGCACCGACTCGGCGAACTGTTCGACCAGGCTGGTCTTGCCGATTACGGCCTCGCCGCTGAGCAGAACAACCCCGTCCCGCCCGTCTACGGCCTGCCGATACCGGTCGGCCAGCATCGCGATCTCGCCATCGCGTTCGAGCAGTGTCGACACCGACCTCGCCGCTTCTCGCGGCGCAACCACGCAACTGCCCTTGTTGCGGCCGGTCCCGACGCGCGACAGAGACGCACTCTGCGCGGCCACAATCCCCGCTCGCTCCAGCCGGCGCAGCCGGTCGGCGAGCATCGACCGGGAGATGCGCGGGAGGCAGCGGTGCAGGTCGTTGAAGCCGCGGCCGGCGCCCACCAGATCGCGGATGATCAACAGGTTCCACCGCTCGGCGACGATCTCCGCGGCCATCTCGATCGGGCAGTACTGGGACAGCACCCCAAGAGCGTCCCTTGTCCACCCGGTCAGCGCCAGCAGCTGGTCGGCGACCCCGTGGGTCTACCCCCGCTCGACGGCCCGGCCCGGCCCGGGACTCAACGGGGGCGCGCGGCAACCCGCACCGCGTCGTGGCGATTGTCCACTCCCAGCTTGTCCAGCACGGCGCTGACGTGGTGGTCCACCGTCTTCACCGACAGGACCAGCCGCTTGGCGATCTCCGCGTTCGTCAGCCCCTCGCGCAGCAGCGCCAGCACGTCGAGCTGGCGGTCGGTGAGGCCGGCCGGGTTGGCCCGGGTGGCTGCCCGGGGTCCGCGGGGCACCCGTTGCACACCGTGGGCGCGCAGCCTGGCCCGGAGCCGGGCTGTCAGCGGATCGGCGCCGAGGCCGACCGCGAGGTCGAGCGCGGTGAGAAGCGCCTGCTCGTCGGGGGCGGCGGCCAGGGCGTGGGCGCGTTCGTAGGGGCACCCCAGCTGCTCCCAGACGGCCGCTGCCGCCCGCCAGTCGCCCGCCGCGGCCAGGGCGTACGGGTCGTCCGGCTCGGGGGCATCGAACTCGGCCGGGTCGAGCTCGCCCGCCCGGCACAGCCAGAACCCGGTTTCGCTCGCCACCCGCGCCAGACCCAGCCGCAGCGCGAGCGCACGGGCGCTGCGCAGCGGCTCGACGGCCCCGGCCCACTCGCCGGTCAGCTCGGCGTGCTCGGCCAACGCACATGCGGCCGGGGCGATGTGGTGCAACATGCCGCACGTCTCCGCGACCGTCCACAGTTCGTCCAATGTGGCCGCAGCCGGCGAGAGGAGACCCCTGCGCAGCTGCAGGCGGGCCTCGGTCTCCAGCGCGTGGATGCCGGTGATTCCCCGACCCTCCGGCTGGGCCAACACCCAGCCGGCTGTCCGTTCCGCCGCGAGCCAGTTCCCGTCGGCGAGCTCGTGCGCCGCCTGCACGCCGCGCAGGTACTGCAGCGGGCCCGGGATGTCCCGAGCCTGCACGTACTCGACGCCCTCCTCGACCCAGCGCCGGGCGGTCGCCCGGTCGCGGCGCAGAGTCGGCGCCCGCGACCAGACCCTGGTAGGCCATCCCGGCGTCGAAGTGCAGCCCGGCCGCCCGGGCGCGGTCCAGGCAGATCCGCAGCAGGGCGTCGTCGGCGTCCAGCAGCGCGCGCAGCAGGCCGATGCGGCCCTGTACGTGACCGAGCGCGGCCGGGTCGGCGCTGTTCTCGGCAAGGGCGACGGCGCGATCCGCGGTCCGCTCGGCCTCCTCGCGCCGCCCGCCGTACAACCCGATGCGCAGCGCCAGGTCGCTGTAGCCCATGGCGAGCTCCGGGCCGGGCGGCTGGCTCTCCAGCACTTCCAGCGCCGCGGCGAGACGGCGTTCCATGTCCGCACGTCGACCGGCGAACCAGAACAGCTGGCTCAGCCGGCGCAGGTTGCGGCCGATCCCCGACGGCTCGCCCCGCGCCTCCCGCAGGGCCAATGCCCGCTCCGCGGCCTGCAGCGCCTCGCCGATGCGGCACGTGGTCGACGCCTCGACGGTGAAGGCCTCCAGCAGGTCGGCCCGCGCGGCATCGGGATAGCGGTCGCCCAGCTCCAGCGCCCGCCGGTAGTGTGCGGCCGCCTCCCGGTGCGCGCCGGCCGCGGCAGCCGCCCGCGCGGCCAGCGGCGCCACCTCGACGAGGGTGTCGACGTCCCCGGCCCGCTCGGCGTGGTGGACCAGCCGGGCCGGGTCCGCGCCGAGAGCCCGCAGCGCCGTCAGCACCTGGGTGTGCAGCCCCCGCCGCCGCGACGCCGGCAGCGACTCCTCGACGGCGCGCCGGGCCAGCTCGTGCCGGAACGCCAGGCCGTCGCCCTGCCACTCGACCACCCCGCGCTCCTCGGCCGCCGCCGCCCGGTCCGACCACTCCGGACACAGCGCATCCAGCAGCGCGGCCTCGGCGCGGGCCGGGACGACGGCGAGCAGGTCGAGCAACGTGCGGGTGGGGGACGGGAGCCGCGCTACCCGCGCCAGCACCGCGTGGCTCACCGATGCCGGTGTGCCCTCGTGTTCGGCGGCGAGCAGTTCGGTGACGAAGAACGGGTTGCCCCCGGTCGAGGCGTGCACCCGCAGCCCCGTCTCCTGTTTGCCCGCGAGCTGCGTCACCGCGTCCGCCGAGAGCGGGGCGAGCGCGACCGGCACCGCGACGGGGCTGCGCAGCCCACCCAGCACGCGGCGCAGCGGCGCCTCGACGGGCACGTCGTCGTCGCGATAGGTGAGCACCAGCAGCGCAGGTAGCCGCTCGATGCGGCGGGCGAGGAAGGCCAGCGCGTCGAGGCTCGCGTCGTCGGCCCAGTGCACGTCCTCCACCACCACGACGGTCACGGCGCCGCCCGCGAGCTCGTCGAACAGCGCGGTGAAGACCGCCTGCACGTCGCCCGCGGCCAAAGCGCGGGCCAGTGCCGGGCCGGCCTGGCGGCTCACGTCGTACACCGGCCCCAAGGGGCGCGGGGTCAGCAGGTCGTCACACGCGCCCTCGCGGACCGCGACGCCGGCGTCCAAATCGGCCAGGAACGCCCGTACCAGCGACGTCTTGCCCAGCCCGGCGCCGCCGCTGACGAGCGCGACGCGCCCCCGACCGCGCCGCGCCGCCGCGAGCGCCACGTTCAGGTCGGCGAGCGCCGACTCCCGCTCCAGCAGCCGCATGCAGGCAAGATACGGCCGCGCGTCCTGGATCGACACCCACCGAACCCACGAGCATGGGCACCGGGATCACTCCGACATGGGTATTGCCGGGCCGACAGATGGGTATCGATTCCGACGCGCCCGCACCCACGCCGCTCCTAGCGTTCTCGCTGTTCGCAGCACAGACTCAAGGAGCACACCATGACCACGTCCATCGTCGACAACGGCGTCAACGTCGCCGCTCTGCTCGGGGCCCGGGAGGCGTTCGCCGACGCGCCGGAGATCGCCCGCTTCCAGTGGCGGTCGAGCGTGACCTGGGTCAGGGGCACGCACAGCGAGGCCGAGGTGGAGTCGTTCTCACGGCTTCAGCGACGAGCAGCGCCACTCGAAGACGTTCGCCTTCGACATCGACCACCCGCTGCAGTTCGCCGCCGCGGACAACGGCATCACCCCGGTGGAGTACGTGCTGGTCGCCCTCGGCGGCTGCCTGACCGCGGGCATCGCCGCGGTCGCCCAGCAGCGGGGCATCCAGCTGCGCTCGGTCACCGCGAGCGTGGCCGCGGAGATGGACCTGCACGGCATCCTCGGCGCCGACCCGGACGTGCGCAACGGCTTCAGCGGGGTGCGCGTCGACTACGAGATCGACGCCGACGCGAGCCGCGCGGAGATCGAAGCGTTGGTCGCGCAGTCGCAGAAGCGCTCGGCGGTCTTCGACATCCTGACCAACCCCACCGCCGTCACGGTCAACGTGAGCTGATCATGCGGCACACGACCACGGTGGTGGTCGGGGCGGGCCACAGCGGGCTGGCCATGAGCCGCTGCCTCGCCGCGCGATCGGTCGACCACGTCGTCCTGGAGCGCGGCGAGGTGGCGCACTCGTGGCGGACCCAGCGCTGGGACTCGCTGCGGCTGCTCACCCCGAACTGGATGACCCGGCTGCCCGGACACACCTACTCCGGTGACGACCCGGACGGCTACCTCGACATGCCGGGGGTGGTCCAGCTCCTGGCCGACTACGCGACGGGAGCGCCGGTGCTGACGGGGGTGACCGTCACCTCGGTGCAACCCGCCGACCACGGCTTTCTGGTGCGCACCGACCGTGGCACCTGGCACGCGCGGACGGTCGTCGTGGCGACCGGCGCGGCCGCCGTACCGGCCCCGCCCGCGGTACCGGTACCGCCGGGGGTCACCACCCTGAGCGCCGCCGAGTACCGCAACCCCGACCGCCTGCCGGAGGGCGGCGTGCTGGTCGTCGGTGCCTCGGCGAGCGGCATCCAGATCGCTGACGAGCTGGCCCGTTCGGGCCGGCCGGTGACCCTGGCCGTCGGCGAGCACGTGCGGATGCCGCGCACCTACCGGGGCCGCGACATCTTGTGGTGGATGGACGCCTCGGGGCTGCTCGACGAGCGCTGGGACGCGGTCCCGGACCTGCTGCGGGTGCGGCACCTGCCGTCGATGCAGCTGATCGGGGCGCCGCGCACGCTCGACCTGGCCGCGCTGCGGGCCATCGGGGTGTCGCTGGTCGGCCGGCTCGCCGGCGTCCGGGACAGGACGGCGCAGTTCGCCGGATCACTGCCGAACGTGTGCACGCTGGCCGACCTCAAGCTGGGCCGGCTGCTCGACACGCTCGACGCGTGGGCCGTCCGGGCGGGGGTCGAGGCGGACCCACCGGAGCGGTTCACACCGACCGAGCTGCCCCCGCCGACCCTGTCCGCGCCGCTCGGGCCCGGCGGGATCGAAACCGTCGTCTGGGCGACCGGCTTCCGCCCGGACCTGTCGTTCCTCGACGTCGGCGTGCTCGACCGGAAGGGCCGCGCGGTGCACGACGGCGGGGTGACGGCCGCACCTGGGCTGTACCTGATGGGTCTGCCGTTCCTGCGCTGCCGCAGGTCGACGCTCATCGACGGCGCCGCCGCCGACGCCCGCGACCTGGCCGATCACCTCGTCGGCCACCTGGACATGTTCGCCCAGCGGGCGAGCTGAGAGGACCCGTCATGCAGCACCACCCCGTCGCCGCCGACATCGCGGCGCTGGTCGCCGAGCGCGACCCGAAGCGACTCGGCCTGGCACTGACCGACACCGCGCGGCTGCGCGCCCTGCTGCCCGGTGGCCCGATCCAGGCCCACGGGCGGGAGAACGTCGCCGCCTGTTTCCACGGGATGTTCGCCGAGTTCGACACCGTGCGGCTCGTCGAGTCGGCGGGTGAGGCGGTCGCCGACCGCCTGCTGATCCACTACCGCCTGCACGTCACCCAGGGGACGACCCGCTGGGTATGCACGCAGACCGCGATCTGCAAGCTCGTCGACGGGCTCCTGGCGGTCATCGACCTGTTGTGCTCCGGCTTCCGGGAGGTTCACGATGAGCACGTCGCCGACCACATCACTGGGCACGTCACTGCGGCATCCGGCGCTCGACGCGTGGGGTGACTACGACCGGGACAACCCGTTCCCGCTGTTCGCGCAGGTGCGCGCGGCCGGCCCGGTGCACGAGGTGCGCCTGGCCGACGGGCACGCGGCCTGGCTGGTCGTCGGCCACGAGGAGGCCCGGGCTGCCCTGAACGACCCGCGGCTGTCCAAGGACATGCACGCCGCGCTGGCCCGCAGCGGGGAGGTCGTCGCCGAGGGCCTGCCCGGGCCGGCGCTGGCCCGGCACATGCTCGCGGTCGACCCGCCCGACCACACCCGGCTGCGCCGCATGGCGATGCCGGCGTTCACCCGGCGACGGGTCGACGGGCTGGAGGAGCGGATCCGCGCGATCGTGCACCGCCTGCTGGACGAGCTGGTGGAGCGCGGTGCCGAGAACGGGATCGTCGACCTGGTGGCGGGGTACGCGTTCCCGCTGCCGTTCACCGTGATCTGCGAGCTGCTCGGGGTCCCGGTGCACGACCGCGCCGACCTCGGTCGCTGGTTCCGGACCCTGCTCGGCCCGGACGGCGGACCGGATGCGGTGGCGGCCTCGGAGGCGATCGTCGGCTACCTCACCGCGCTGCTGGACCGCAAGCGGGCCGAGCCCGGCGAGGACCTCGTCACCGACCTCGTCGTCGCCGCCCGGGACGGCGCGCTCACCCAGCAGGAGATGCTCTCCACGATCTTCCAGCTGGTCGTCGCCGGGCACGACACGACCACGAGCCTCATCGGGAACGCGACCGTGGCGTTGCTGCGCCACCCGGCGCAGCGCGACGCGCTGGTCGCCGATCCCGCGCTCGCGCCCCGCGTGGTCGAGGAGGCCATGCGGTGGGACGCCCCGGTGCCGCACTCGACGTTCCGGTTCACCACCGAGGACATCCGGATCGGCGACGTCGTGATCCCGGCGTATGCGCAGGTGATCGTCTCGCTGGCCGCGGCGAACCGGGATCCGGCGCGCTACCGCGACCCGGAGGCGTTCGACATATCCCGCACCGACGGCGGCCACCTCGCGCTGGGCCACGGCATCCACCACTGCCTCGGCGCGCCGCTGGCCCGGCTGGAGGGACGCCTCGCGCTCGCCGCGCTGCACACCCGCTTTCCCAGGATGCGGCTGGCCGTCGACTCGTTCGAGCTGCGCTGGGGGCACGGTGACGGGCTGGTACTGCGCGGGCTCAGCCGAGCTTCCCGTGATGCTGAGTAGCTGAGCACGGCGGCGGGTTCGGCGTGCAGTGACGATCCCGCCGATGGGCCAGGTGAACTACCATCGATGCCGGTCGGAGGGGGTGCGCCGATGTCGGTGCTGGCGTTCGATCCGTTCAGCGCGCAGTCGCTGGCCGATCCGTATCCGGAGTTCGCCCACTTCGTGGCCGCGCGGCCGGTGTTCTGGTGCGAACCGCTGGGCTACTGGGTGGTGTCGCGCTACCACGACTGCCGTCGGGTGCTGCGCGACCACGAGACGTTCTCGGCGTCCAACAGCCTTGCCCCGGTGGTCCCGCCGTGCCCGGCGGCGGCCCAGGCGTTGGCCGAGGGCGGTTTCCGGTCGATCCCGACACTGACCAACGTCGATCCGCCGGCGCACAACCGGACCCGGCGGATCGCCTACCTGGCCTTCACCCCGCGCCGGGTCGCGGCGCTGGAGGGGTTCATCCGCGACCTGGTGCGCCGGTTCCTGGCCGAGCGGATGGCCGACGGGCACGCCGACATCGTCTCGGCGCTGACCTGGGAGCTGCCGGCTCGGGTCATCTTCAAGGTGCTCGGGGTGCCGGCGCAGGACGTCGAGTCGGTGAAGGCCGGGGCGGCCAATCGGCTGTTGTTCATGTTCGGCCGCGCGCAGCCCGACGAGCAGGTGCGGATCGCTACCGGGATGGCCGAGTTCTGGCGCTACTGCGAGGAGCTGGCCGAGGACCGTCGGGCGGCGCCGCGCGACGACTTCACCTCCGACCTGGTGCACACCCCCGACCGGGACGGCCAGCCGCTACGCCAGCAGGAGGTGGCCACGATCCTGTTCGGACTGCTGCTGGCCGGGCACGAGACCACGACAAACCTGCTCGGGCACGCCGTGCGCCGGCTGCTGGAGCACCGGGACAGCTGGACCGAGCTGTGCGCGGACCCGTCGTTGATCCCGGGTGCGGTGGAGGAGGTGCTGCGCTACGACTCGTCGGTGATCCATTGGCGGCGGCGCACCCGGCGGCCGGTCGAGCTGGGCGGTGTCGCGTTGCCGGCCGAGGCGAACGTGCTGGTGGCCATCGGCGCGGCCAACCGGGACCCGGCCGTGTTCGCCGACCCCGGCCGGTTCGACATCCGCCGGACCAACGCCGCCGAGCACCTGTCGTTCGGGTTCGGCCCGCACTACTGCCTGGGCGCGCCGCTGGCCCGGCTGGAGGCCCGGGTGGTGCTCGAGGAGCTCGCCGCCGCCCGGCCCGGCCTGCGGCTCAGCCCCGGGCAGCGTTTCGAGTTCACGCCGATCATCGGTTTCCGCGGGCCACGCTCGGTGCAGGTCGAGTGGGACCACCCTGCTCAGGGCGACTGACGACGCCGCTGGACGGCGTTCCGACGCCGAGTGCGGTCCACTCCTCGCCGAGTATGTGCAGCGCCTCCAGTTCGAGCAGCGCCAGCGCGGTCAGCGCGGGTGTCCAGTTCTCCGCCGTGAGGGCCCTTGCGGTGAGGCGTCGGGCCGCGTCGCGTTGGCCCTGCTCGACGGCGAGGCAGGCCAGCCGGGCCAGCGTCCTGGCCTGGATGGCGGGAACGGAGATCTCGTCGCCGAGTTCCGTCGCACCGGTGACGTGCCGGATCAGTACCTGCGGCGGGAGCCTCGGCCGCGGAAGGCGTCCTTGACCTTCTCGCCCGCCTGCTTGAGGCTGCCCTTCATCTCCTCGGCCGACCCCTCGGCCTCCAGTCGACGGTCGCCGCTGACCTCGCCGGCATTGCGCTTGATCCGACCGCGAAGCTCCTGTGCCTTGTGCCGAAGCTTGTCCTCGAAGCTCATGGCTTGCTCCCTCGAAGTCGGGAACCGGACCCGGCCCGTGCTCGAGACCTCGCCCGACCTCACCCGATGGTAGGTCGGGGCCGTTCCGACCGCCGGACGAGACGGCCCGGACTCGACGCCTCTCGTCCCACTACTTCTGCTGTCCCTCGATGCGCTGGACATCGACGGCGACCGTTCGACCCTCGCGGTCGCTTGCGGTGTAGACCGCGTCCACCGCCAACGGCCGGGTGCTGACGATCTCGAGGTATCCGATCGTGAGCGGAAGAGGTTGCAGCGGTGTCCCGTACACCAGCTCGGCGATGCGGAAGCTGTCATCCATGGTGGCGGTGTTGGGTGGCAGCACGATGCTGTCCTGGGCGGTGACGCCGACGAACTCCGGCTCGCGGCCCCGGGCCCTGCCCTCCATGACCAGCGGCAGAACCTGCTTGCGCACCTCGACCCGGGTGTCGTCGTGGTAGTTGTGGATGTTTATCTCGGTGGCGTACACCCCAGGTCGGACCATGCCGACCTCGAGCTTGTCGCTGTCCTGGAATCCGCAGACGAACTTGACGCTGTAGCTGGTCAGCCCGGCCAGTGCCTGCTCCGTGCGGTCTTCTTCTGACATTTCGGCCTCCGTGAAAGCTGTCTGACCCTTGACACGGAGGAGAGGCCTTCAGCGACCGGAGAGATACGCCCGACGGGTTTCGTGGAAGCTACCGTTGTCCGGCGCCGGCCGCCCGCGGCTCGTGTGAACCGGGCGTCGGGGTGCCGGCATCCGTTCGACGAGGGGAGGCGCGTGAACGCCCCCGTCGGCGCGCTCGCGTGCGTGTGGCTCGGAATGGTCCTGGCGATCTCGTTCCTGGAGGCTCCGCTCAAGTTCCGCGCGCCAGGGGTCACGCTTCCGCTGGGCCTGGGCATCGGCCGGGTGGTCTTCGCGGCCCTCAACCGCGTCGAAATGGTGCTCCTGATCGCGATGGGCGCTGCGGCGGTGCTCGGGGCCCACCCTCCTGGCCTCGTCGTTCTCGGTGCAGTCGTGGCAGCGGTGCTCGGAGTGCAGCTCGGCCTGGTACGGCCGCGTCTGACGCGGCGTTCGAACCTGGTTCTCGAGGGCGAACAGGTGCCCCGCTCGCGCGCTCACCACGCCTACATCGCACTCGAGATCGTCAAGGTTCTCGGGCTGGCCGCGTTGGCCTGGATCGCACTTCGATAGCGCTGCTGGGCAGCGGACGTGCCCGCTGAATGGGAGCATGGCCGCATGGTCGATCCCGACTCTGCCGGTTCGGCAGGCGTAGCCGCGTCGCTGCAGGCACTGCAGGCCGCCATCGAGGCCGGCTCCGTCGAGGCCGACGAGGTGCAGCGGGCGTACGTCGCGGGCGCGGCGGACGCGCTGGAGTCGGTGGCCGTGCGGGGCTGGGCCGTGTTCGAGCACCCGGATTCTCCGTAGCGTCCCGCGCCGGCGACAACCTGATGCGGTCACGGGCCCGGGTTGGCGGCTCAGCGCAAGTTCGTCGGACGCGGGGGACCGGCCGGCGTCTCCGTGGAGGCTCAGTCCCGGTGCCGCACGATGTTGACGACGTTGCCGTCCGGAGCCCGGACGAGGAATCGACGTACGCCCCACTCTTCGGTCGTCAGCGGGCGAACGATCTCGAAGCCCAGTTCCTGGGCCTCCGCGTAGGCGGAGTCGACGTCATCGGTGTGCACGGAGACGACCGAGTCCTCGGACGCGGTGGCGTCGCGGGTGACGAGCTGGATGTGCGCTCCGGTTTCGGGGCAGGTGTAGCGGGCCACCCAGCCCATGTTGAACTCCTCGGTGCTCAGCCCGAGGTAGTCGGTGTAGAAGCTCTTCGCCGCGTCGACGTCGGTCACCCGGAGGTTGGCCGTGATGCGGTTGGCGCGCATGTGTTCTCCCGTTCTGTCCCGCGCCGATCACCACGACCGGTCGCGGCTCTGCCGATGCCTTCGTCATCCGGCAGGGGGCACGAGGATCTCGTGGGACAGACGCAGCGCGAACGAGTCGTCGGACATCCTGCCTCCGTTCCGGCCCGGTCCATCGACAGGGTGCCACCACGGTCAAGCTCGGACGCCGACTGCGCGCCCGGCCGGGATGATCGAGGAATACGACGTGCCGGCATGACTGCCACGGACGAAGGAGGCACCACGGTGGAACGTGAACCGCGGCTCGAGACGAGCTTCCGCAGCCTGCACCACGGCAACGGCCCGCTGTTGCTGCCGAACGCCTGGGATGTGGCCTCGGCTGTGGCGTTCGCCGACGCGGGATTCCCGGCCGTCGGCACGACGAGTTTCGGGGTCGGCGCCGCCGCCGGGCACGCCGACGGGGCCCGAGCCAGCCGAGACGCGACGGCTGCGCTCGTGCGGGCCCTCGCCCGACTCCCGGCGCACGTGTCGGCGGACATCGAGGACGGTTACGCCGATGATCCCGACGACGTCGCCACATACGTCGCTGGACTCGACGTGGCTGGCATCAACATCGAGGACAGCACCAACGAGTCGCTGATCGACCCCGCGGCGCACGCGGACAAGATCGCGGCGATCAAGCAGCGATGCCCCGACGTGTTCGTCAACGCGAGGATCGACAACTACTGGCTCGGCCAGCAGGCAACCGTGGATGCGGTGCTGCAGCGCGCTCACGCCTACACCGCGGCCGGCGCCGACGGGATCTTCGTGCCCGGCGCCACCGAGCCCGCCGAACTGCGTGCGCTTGCCGCGGCGATCCCGGTGCCGGTCAACACCCTGGTCGTCCCGGACCTGCCGCTCAAGCGGCTCGCTGAGCTCGGCATCCGCCGAGTCAGCACCGGTTCGCTGCCCTACCGTGCCGCGCTCGACGCCGCGGTCGGCGTCGCCACCGCGGTCCGCGACGGCGATCCACCGGCCGCCGCCACCCCGTACGAGGAGGCTCAGCAGAGTCTCGTTCGCTTCGCCCGACGAACCGTGCATTGACGAACGGCGCATTGACGAACGGCGAATTGACGATCGGCGCACCCACGAACCGCGCAGCGAAGGAAAGCCACCGGCGCCCGCAGGACGGCCGGTGAGGCCGTCGAGCTCGTCAGCGGGCGGCGGGGGTGGCCGCGCCCTCGGGGTCGACGGTCAGGTCGGCGGTGGAGGTCTCCCGGAGCGCCAGGACGCAGCCGACCGAGAGCAGGCAGCCGGCGGCGATGATGATCGACATGGTCGTGGTGCTGCCGCCTCCGGCGAGGACCGAGGCGAAGACGAGTGGGGCGAGGCCGGCTCCGAGCCCGGCGACCTGGTAGCCGAGCGAGGCGCCGGTGTAGCGGGCGCCGGTGGAGAACAGTTCGGTGTAGAGCGCGGCCAGCGGCCCGTACCACGCGGTGTGCACAATGCCCTGGCCGAGGACCACGGCGAGGACGAGCAGCACGGTGGATCCGCTGTCGACCATCGGGAACAGCAGGAACGCGTAGACGCCCATCGCCACCGCGCCGGCCAGGACGACCGGGCGCCGGCCCAGCCGGTCGGACAGGGCGGAGAAGCCGATGATCCCGAAGATCGCGACGAGCGAGGAGAGGGTGAGCGCGTTGAGCACGGTCGGGCGCGGGAAGCCGGCCTGCACCGCGTAGGAGATGAGGAACGTGGTGATGGTGCCCTGGGCGACGAAGGCGCCGAAGCCGACGCCGATGGACAACAGCAGGTTGCGCGGGTGGTGCCGGAGCACCTCGAGCAGCGGCGGCTTCGCGGACTTCGCCGCGGCGGCAGCCTCGGTGAAGACGGGCGTCTCGGCCACCCGGGCGCGCACGAACAGGCCGATGGCCAGCAGCACGATGCTCAGCAGGAACGGGATGCGCCAGCCCCAGGCGAGGAACTCCTGCTCGCCGGTCAGCGCCGCGGAAACCGCGAGGACCAGGGTGGACAGCACCACGCCACTGGGGGCGCCGGCGTTGGTGAAGCTGGCCCACAGCCCGCGCCGGGAGGACGCGTGTTCAGCGGACATCAGCACCGCGCCGCCCCACTCGCCACCCACCGCGATGCCCTGGATCACGCGCAGCAGCACCAGCAGGACCGGCGCCCAGACGCCGACCTGGTCATAGGTGGGCAGCAGGCCGATCAGCGTGCTGCCCACGCCCATCAGGGTCATGCTCAGCACGAGCATCTTCTTGCGCCCGATCCGGTCGCCGAAGTGGCCGAATACGATCCCGCCGAGCGGACGGGCGAAGTAGCCGGTGGCGAGGGCCCCGAAGGCGGCGACGGTGCCGACCAGCGGATCGAGGTTGGAGAAGAAGACCTTGTTGAACACGACGGCCGACGCCGTCGCGTACAGCAGGAAGTCGTAGTACTCGATCACGCTGCCGAGATAGCTCGACAGCACGGCCCGGCGCAGCTGGGTACGCGAGAAACGGGAGTGCGTCGAGGAGTGCGGATGCGTCATCGCGTAAGCCCTGTCTGCTGGTTGGCGGCCGGATGAACGGCGGGTCCGGTACCGGATGCGTTTGCTCGATGTTAAGGAGCTTGATACTGGTCGTCAAGTATCAAGCTCCTAGATATACTTCCACCATGACGGAGCTCACGGCGCGTCCCGCCGGTCAGCGCGGCCAGCGCCTGACCTACCTGGTCAAGCGACTGGAGATGGCTGAACGTGCGCGGATGGAGGAGGTGCTGCGCCCGCTTGGGGTCACGCTGCACCAGTACACGGCGCTGAGCATCCTCGAGCGTCGGGAGGGGCTGTCGTCGGCGCAGCTGGCCCGCCGGCACGTCGTGACCCCTCAGGCCATGCACCAGCTGATCGCGACGATGGAGCGCGACCGGCTGATCGAGCGCCGCCCGGACGAGGCGAACCGCCGGATCCTGCGCGCGTGGCTGACCGCGCACGGCACCGAGGTGTTGCGGGCCTGTCATCGGGCGGTCGACGAGGTGGAGGGGCGGATGCTGTCGAGGCTCACCCCGGACGAGGCAACCGCCTTCGGTCGGGCTCTGGAGCAGTGTCTGGACGCCCTCACGGCGGGCGACGCCGAGCCGGTACAAGGGCGCGACCCGGTGGACGACGAGGGCGCCGCGTGAGGGGGTCGCCGGCGACTCCCCTTGACGAGGCGGCGGCGAGATTGCTAAAGATAGCATATCAAGGAGCCTGATAAAGCTCGACACTTCGACCCGGCCCCGCCGGATCACCCGACGCTGGTTGGACTCATGACCCTGGACCTGATTGCGGGGCCGAACGCGGGCCTCGGCACCTGGCCGGCCCGCCGGGCCCGGATCTCGCCGGACCGCACGGCGCTGCTCGACCCGCACCGCTCGTTGACCTACGCGCAGCTGGCCGAGCGCACGGCGCGGTACGCGGGAGCGCTGCGCCGGCTCGGCGTGCGGCCGGGCGACCGGGTGGCCTACCTGGGGGTGAACGCGGTCGAGGTGTTCGAGACGTTCTTCGCCGCCTGGCTGCTCGGGGCGATCGCGGTGCCGCTGAACTACCGGCTGTCCGGCGCGGAGATCCGCTACATGCTCGCCGACGCGGGGGTGTCGGTGCTGGTGCACAGCGCGGACACGGACGCACTGGTCGAGGCGGCCGCCCCGCTGCCGGACGGGCTGCGGGTGCTGGCGGTGCATCCGGCGAGCTGCCCGGCCGGCGGGCTGGACTATGCGGCCGAGATCGCGGCCGGCCCGGCGCTCCCGGCGGAACCGCCGGTCGCGCTGGACGAGCCGGCGCTGATCCTCTACACGTCGGGCACGACGGGCCGCCCGAAGGGGGCGGTGCTGACGCACGGCAGCCTGACCTGGAACACCGTGAACTTCCTGGCGCACGTGGACGTGCTGAGCACGGACCGGGCCCTGTGCATCTCGCCGCTGTTCCACTGCGTGGGCATCAGCCAGGTCACGCTGCCGACGCTGTTCAAGGGCGGCCGCGTGGAGCTGCTGCCGAAGATCGAGCCCGGGCTGGTGCTGGAGCGGGTGTCGGACGCGCGGATCACCAGCTTCTCGGCGGTACCGACGATGCTGCAGATGATGTGCGAGCACCCGACGTGGGACGCCGCCGACCTGAGCTCGCTCACGCTGGTCCAGTACGGCGGGTCGCCGGTGCAGGAGCGGGTGGCGCAGGCGTGGCTGGACCGCGGGGTGCGGCTGATCCAGGGCTACGGGATGACCGAGGCGTCGCCCGGGGTCTATATGGCCACCCACGACGGCACGCCCGCCCATCCGACCGCGGTGGGGGTACCGCACTTCTTCACCGACGTGGCGCTGCTGCGCGACGGGCGCCCGGAACCGGTGGGTGGGGAGCCCGCCGAGCTGGTCGCACGTGGGCCGCACATGTTCTCCGGATACTGGAACAAGCCCGAGGAGACCGAGGCCGCCTTCGTCGACGGCCGCTGGTTCCGCACCGGGGACGTGCTGAAGGTCGACGACGACGGCTGGGCCCACGTCGTCGACCGGGTGAAGGACATGTTCATCTCCGGCGGCGAGAACGTGTACCCGGCCGAGGTGGAGGCCGTCGCGGTGCAGCTGCACGCGGTGGCCAACTGCGCGGTGGTCGGCGTGGCCGACCGGCGGTGGGGTGAGGTGGGCGTGGCCTACGTGCAGGTCCGGCCGGGAGCGGCGATCACCGAGGCCGAGCTGCGCGCGCATCTGGAGGCCAACCTCGCCCGGTACAAGGTGCCCCGCTACATCGAGCTCGTGCCGGACCTGCCGCGCAACGCCACCGGGAAGATCCGCCGCGTCGAACTGCGCCACCGCGCCGATGAGGACCACGGGCAATCCGCCGGGCACCCCGACCCCGACCCCGACACCAACACCGACATCGCCGAGGCCCCGGCCCGGCCGAAGGGACTGTCATGACCAGCGCCGCCGAACGGCCCGTCGAGGGCTCGGCCGACGACCGGGTCGAAGCCCTGTTGCCGTCCTCACTGCTGCTGGAGCGGCACGGCCAGGTGGCCGTGCTGCGGCTGAACCGCAGGAAGAAGCGCAACGCCCTCAACGATCCGACGGTGCTGGGCATCGAGGCGTTCTTCAGTGCGCCGCCGGCCGGGGTGAAGGCCGTCGTACTGGACGCGGACGGCGAGCACTTCTGCGCCGGCCTCGACCTCTCGGAGCTGACCGAGCGGGACGTGTTCGAAGGCCTCGAGCACTCCCGTATGTGGCACCGCGCGTTCGAGCGGATGGCGCACGGCCAGATCCCGGTCGTCGCGGTGCTCAAGGGTGCCGTGATCGGGGGCGGGCTGGAGCTGGCGTCCGCGACGCACATCCGGGTGGCGGAGCCGAGCACGTTCTACGCGCTGCCGGAGGGGCAGCACGGGCTCTTCGTCGGCGGTGGGGGCTCGGTGCGGGTGCCCCGGCTGATCGGGGCGCACCGGATGGCCGACATGATGCTCACCGGCCGGGTCGTGGACGCGCAGGAAGGACACGCCCTCGGGCTCTCGCACTACCTGACCGGCGAGGGGGAGGGGTTCGCGCACGCGTTGAAGCTCGCCGAGAAGATCGCGGCGAACTCGCCGGTGACCAACTTCGCCGTGCTGCAGGCGCTGCCGCGGATCGCCGAGGCCCATCCGGCGGAGGGATTCCTGATGGAGTCGCTGATGGCGGCCGTGGCCGGGAGCAGCCCGCAGGCGCAGGAACGGATGCAGGCGTTCCTGCAGGGCCGGGGTGGCAAGGTCGATCGGGGTGCGGGATCGTGACCGCGACCGCGACGCCCGAGCTGCTGCGGCCGGTCGCCGCGGACGTCCGGGGAACCACGCAGATCGGCCGCTTCCTCGGGTGGTTGGAGCGCGAGCGGGGTCTGCGGTTCGGCGGCTACGACGAGCTGCACCACTGGTCGGTGACCGACCTCGACGGCTTCTGGTCGGCGGTCTGGGAGCACTTCGGGGTGCGCTCGCACACCCCGTACGAGCAGGTGCTGGGCCGGGCGGAGATGCCGGGGGCCGAGTGGTTCCCCGGGGCGACGCTGAACTACGCCGAGCACGCGCTCGGACTGCCGGAGGACACCGACGAGGTCGCGGTGCTCGGTTACTCGCAGACCCGGGACCGGGTGGAGCTGACCTGGGGGCAGCTGCGCGAGCAGGTCGCGCGGGCCCGTGCGGGGCTGCAGCGGCTGGGGGTCGGCCGGGGCGACCGGGTGGTGGCCTACCTGCCCAACATCCCCGAGACGCTGGTGGCGTTCCTGGCCGCGGCGAGCCTGGGTGCGGTGTGGGCCAGCTGCGCGCCGGAGTTCGGCGCGCGCAGCGTGATCGACCGGTTCGGCCAGATCGAGCCGACGGTTCTGCTCGCGGTGGCCGGCTACGGCTACGGCAGCAAGGACGTCGACCGCCGCGAGCAGGTGACCGAGGTCCGCGCCGGGCTGCCCACGGTCGAGCACGTCGTGCACGTGCCCTACGGCGGGGACACCCTGCCCGACGCACTCGGCTGGGACGAGTTGCTGGGGCAGTCCGGGGAGCTCGCGTTCGACCCGGTGCCGTTCGCGCACCCGCTGTGCGTGCTGTTCTCCTCCGGCACCACCGGCAAGCCGAAGGCGATCGTCCACGGCCACGGCGGGATCCTGCTGGAGCACCTGAAGAACCACGCAATGAGCTGGGACCTCGGGCCCGGCGACCGGATCCTCTGGTTCTCCACCACCGCGTGGATGATGTGGAACGCGCTGGTGTCGGCGCTGCTGGTGCGGGCGTCCATCGTGATGATCGACGGCAACCCGCTGCACCCGGACATCCGCTGGCAGTGGCGGCTGGCCGCGGAAACCGGCGCGACGCTGATGGGCGCCAGCCCTGGCTTCCTCATGGCGTCCCGCTCCGAGGGCGTCGAGCCGGCGAAGGAGTTCGACCTGTCCCGGCTGCGCCAGATCGGGGCCGCCGGCTCGCCGCTGCCCCCGGAGGGCTACCGGTGGGTGGCCGAGCAGTTCGGACCGGAGCTGCTGCTGAACGTCGGCTCCGGCGGGACCGACGTCTGTTCCGGGATCGTGCAGGGCAGCCCGCTGCAGCCGGTGTGGGCGGGGGAGATCTCCGGGCCGTGCCTCGGGGTCGCCGCGCAGGCGTTCGACGAGCAGGGGAACGCGGTCGTCGGTGACCTGGGCGAGCTGGTGATCACCGCGCCGATGCCGTCGATGCCGGTGGGGTTCTGGGGAGACCCGGACGGCGCCCGCTACCGCGGCACCTACTTCGACGTCTACCCGGGGGTGTGGCGGCACGGCGACTGGGTGCGCTTCTCCGAGCTCGGCAGCGCCGTCATCGCCGGCCGATCGGACGCCACCTTGAACCGGGGCGGGGTCCGGCTGGGCACCGCCGAGTTCTACCGGGTGGTCGAGGAGCTGCCGGAGGTCGTCGACAGCCTGGTGGTGCACCTGGAGGACCCAGCGGGTGGCCACGGGCAACTGCTGCTCTACGTCCGGCTCCGGGACGGGCTCGAGCTCGACGACCCGCTGCGCCGGCGGATCTCGACCGCGCTGCGCACCGAGCTGTCGCCGCGACACATCCCGGACGGGATCACCGCGGTTCCGGTGATCCCGCACAACCGCACCGGCAAGAAGCTGGAGCTGCCGGTGAAGAAGATCCTGCTCGGCGCCGCCCCGGACGACGTCGCCAGCCGCGACGTGCTGGGCGATCCGACCGCATTGGACGCCTTCGTGGCCCTCGCCGCGACCCGGGGCCGGCCGTGACCGGCCCGGTCGACGTCCGGCGGGTGGCGGTCATCGGGACCGGGGTCATCGGCGCCAGCTGGGCGGCCCACTTCCTCGCGCACGGGCTCGACGTAGTCGCGAGCGACCCGGCCCCCGGCGCCGAGGAGCGGCTGCGCGCCGACGTGGCGGCGCACTCGTCGAGCCTTACCCCGACGGCCGGGGCGTCGCCCGAGCGGCTGTCGTTCGTCGCCGACGCCGGGGAGGCGGTCGCGGCCGCCGACTTCGTTCAGGAGAACGGCCCGGAGCGCGAGGACGTCAAGCACGAGCTGTACCGGGTGCTCGACGCGGCCGCCCGCCCCGAGGTGGTGTTGGCGTCGAGCTCCTCGGGCCTGTTGCCGAGCGCGATCGCACGCGGTTGCCCGATGCACCCGGAGCGGGTGGTGATCGGGCACCCGTTCAACCCGCCGCATCTCATCCCGCTGGTCGAGGTGGTGCCGGGGGAGAAGACCTCCGACGAGGTGGTCGATCGGGCGCTGGCGTTCTACCGCGCGGTCGGCAAGCGCCCGATCCGGGTCCGCCAGGAGGTTCCCGGCCACATCGCGAACCGCCTGCAAGCCGCCCTCTGGCAGGAGGCCTACTCGCTCGTCGAGCGCGGCGTGGCGACCGTCGCCGACATCGACACCGCGATCTCCCAGGGCCCCGGCCTGCGCTGGGCCATCTTCGGACCGTTCCTCAACAAGCACCTGTCGGGCGGGCCGGGCGGCATCGCGCACGACCTCGAGCATCTCGGCCCGCCGACCGAGGCGTGGTGGCGCGACCTGCGGCAGGTCACGCTCACCCCGGAACTCGTCGCGAAGCTGGTGGCCGGCGTCGACGACGAGCTCGCCGGCACCGACGTCGCCGAGGTCGTGGCCCGGCGCGACGCGGTCCTCGGCGCCCTGCTCGCCGCCAAAGCCCGCACCGGACTATAGGAGCAATCGGATGGATCTCGCCGCGTTGGCCGCGATCGACGTACACGTGCACGTCGAGCAGGACGCCCACGGCTGCCTCGCGCTCGACCAGGAGCTGCTCGACGCCTCGGCCAAGTACTTCCACGCCGACCAGGACCGCACGCCGACCCTGGCCGGCATCGCCGAGCACTACCGCGCCCGCCGCATCGCCGCCGTCGTGTTCACCGTCGACGCCCCGGCCGGCACCGGGCACCCGCCGCTGTCCAGCGAGGAGATCGCCGACCAGGCCGCCGAGCACGCCGACATCCTGATCCCGTTCGGCTCGGTCGACCCGCACGCCGGTAAGGCCGCGGTCGCCCGGGCCCGCCGGCTGGTGACCGGGCACGGGGTGCGCGGGTTCAAGTTCCACCCCAGCCTGCAGGCGTTCGAACCCAACGACGTCCGCCACTACCCGCTCTACGAGGCGCTGCAGGAGCTGCGGGTTCCCGCGCTGTTCCACACCGGGCAGACCGGCATCGGCGCCGGCCTGCCCGGCGGGCGCGGGATCAAGCTGCGCTACTCGGCGCCCATGCTGCTCGACGACGTGGCCGCCGACTTCCCCGACCTGACGATCGTGCTCGCCCACCCGTCGGTGCCCTGGCAGGACGAGGCGATCTCGATCGCCACGCACAAGGCCAACGTCTACATCGACCTGTCCGGGTGGTCGCCGAAGTACTTCCCGCCACAGCTGGTCAGGGCGGCCGGCTCGCTGCTCAAGCGCAAGGTGCTGTTCGGCTCGGACTTCCCGGTGATCACTCCGGACCGGTGGCTCGCGGACTTCGCGAAACTCGAGATCAAGGACGAGGTGCGGCCGCTGATCCTGAAGGAGAACGCCATGCGAATGCTCGGGCTCGCCTGACTGTGAGGATGTGAAGCCAGCCCGACCTGTGACCCGCAGGCCGTCATCCGTCGGGAGCCCGGCCGCTGGAGCCGCGCACCTGCAGCGAGGGGGTCAGCAGGTGCAGCTGCGCCGGGCGGGTGGGGTCCTCGATCCGGCCGGCCAGGGTGCAGGCCGCGAGCCGGCCGACCTCCGCCCCGACACTGTCGACGCTGGTCAGCCAGATCGAGCGCAGCCGGGCGAGTTGGGAGTTGTCGTAGCCGACCAGCGAGAGCCGACCGGGCACGGGCACCCCGAGCTCCGCAGCGGCGGCCTGCGCGCCGAGGCAGGTCAGGTCGTCGACGGCGAAGATCGCGGTCGGCGGGTTCGGCGAGCGCAGCAGCCGCACAGCGGCCCGGTAGCCGCCGTCGTCGGTGTGGTCGCCGGTCTCCACCTGGATGTGGGCCGCCAGGCCGTGCTCGCGCATCGTCTCCTCGTAGCCGCGCCGCCGCAGCCCACCGACCACGTCGGTGGAGCCGGGCACGTGCCGGGCCGCCCCCGGCGCCGAGCCGTTCCGCGGCGACGTGGACGCCGCCCTCGCCGCCTGGCAGGCGGCCAGGGGCGCCGTGCGAGCCGTCGCGGGCGCCCCGGGCCGGCGCCGACCGCGAGGTCCGCGCGACGGTCGACGCGGTGGCCCAGTTCGCGCAGGAGGCGCGGTTCTCCCCGGTGACCAGTCCGGTGCGGCAGCACCTGCTCGGCGTGGCCCGCAGCGACATGCCGGCCATGGCCGCGGACTGGCAGCGGGCCCTGCGGCCGCGGCTGCGCAGCCTGGCCGACGACCTGGCCAACATCACGCGGCACCGCTCGGGCATCGTCATCCGGCTGCAGGGCATGGTCGGCGAGGCGCTGCGCACGCTGCGGCTGGCCCAGCGGCTGTCCGAGCTGCCGGACGGGCTCTCGGACTGGTCCGGCCAGCAGTTCCTGCGGATCCGGTTCGACGAGATCACCGACACGGCGCTGCTCGACGCGCTCGGCGAGGTGGTCGACCGCAGCGGCGGGGGAGCGGCGCGGGGCGGCAGACCGGGGCCGCACCCGGGATCAGCGCGACGGCTTGTCGCTGCTGCTGCTGCTGCCGCGGCGTGCGGGCGGCCATGCCCAAGGGGGTGCGCGCCGAGATGCTCAAACCGGACGCTGTGCTGCGCACCGAGCGGCTGCGGGTCTCGGAGATCCGCGACGTGTTCTCCGGTGGCCAGCAGCTGACCGCGGCCATCGTCCTGTACTGCACGATGGCGTCGCTGCGCGCGCACCAGCGCGGGCAGGGCCGGCGCCCGCACGCCGGCGTGCTCTTCCTGGACAACCCGATCGGGCGCGCGTCCGCCGGGTACCTGCTGGAGCTGCAGTTCGGGGTGGCGAAGGCGCTCGGCGTGCAGCTGATCTACACCACCGGGCTGTTCGACGCCGGCGCGCTCAGCACGTTCCCGCTGATCATCCGGTTGCGCAACGACGCGGACCTGCGGGCGGGCCGGCGCTACCTCTCGGTCGCCGATCGCGCCGCCCGGATGCTTGATGACCCGCCCGAGGCGGTCGAACGCGTCCTGATACCTGTATCTGCGTCGTCC
This sequence comes from uncultured Actinomycetota bacterium, assembly GCA_963849055.1. Taxonomy (GTDB): domain Bacteria; phylum Actinomycetota; class Actinomycetes; order Mycobacteriales; family Mycobacteriaceae; genus Mycobacterium. The sequence continues at coordinate 2,684 of CAWKFI010000002.1, read as the reverse complement.
CGCCGGGCTCTTCATCCCTGCCTTACCAACCGGATGGGAGCTCAGATGACCATGCACGAGGACACCACCACCCCGGGTGAGCCGGTCGCCGGCGCGACGCTGGCGAAGCGCGCACCGGCGCCCGGCGTCGGCCGGAGTTCGGCCGCCCAGGTGACCCTGCTCGACGTCCCGCTGGACGACGGGATCGAGCCGAAGGTCCTTCGGGAGAACGGGCGGCTGCGCGTCGTGGCCGACATCGGCGCCGGCGGGTTGGACGTCGCACGGCCCTTCCCCGCGGTGAAGTCGACCGGGATCACCTCGACAGATCTCGAAGGCCACGCCAGCACGGATGGTGTGGACGGGCATCGACCGGCGGGATCGGCGACATCGTTCGTCGCCGCGCCGGCGCCGACCGCGGAAGCCGGATCCGCCGAGACCATCTTCGGTACGGACGACCGCTTCATCTTCCAGGACACCAACTACCCGTGGCGGACCACCGGAAAGGTCCGGACCGCCGGGGGATTCGGCACCGGGACGATGATCGGCCGGCGACACGTGCTCACGGCCAGCCACGTGATCAACTGGACCCGGGACTCGTCCGGCAACATCGGCTGGGTGACCTTCACCCCCGGTTACTACGACGGCCGTGGGCCCTGGGGCGAGCTGGCGGTGACCGAGGTCCTGTGGTGGGTGCAGAACCCGGGCAGCCTGACCGACCAGCAGACCGCCTTCGACTACGTCGTGCTCGTGCTCCGCGACCCGATCGGGGACACGATCGGCTTCGCCGGCACCCGCGACTACGACGCCGCGTGGAACGGCGGCGCGTTCTGGCAGTACGTGGGCTACGCGGGTGAGCTGGCCGGTGGGGAGCGGCCGGCCTACCAGGGCAGCGCCGTCGTCTCCAGCAAGCAGGACTTCACCATGAGCGCCGGCGGCGGCCAGATCAACGGCAGCGTGCTCGGCCATTTCAACGACTTCACCCCGGGCCAGTCCGGCGGCCCCGCGTGGGGTTTCTTCGGGAGCGAGACCGCGCCCCGGGTGATCGGTGTGGGGAGCACGATCGGCAGCACCGCCGTGCAGCAACCCACCGGATCGACCAACGGTGACAACGAGCTGGGCGGCGGCCCGGCGCTGGGCGCGCTGGTGTCCTGGGCCCGGACCAACCGGCCCTGATCGGTTACGCCCTGGCCCAGCGCTCCGAGAGGGCGAAGTAGAGGCGGGCGATCTCCTCCAGCGGCAGTTGCTCGGCCTGCCCGCCGACCTCGATCACGTCCAGCAACCCTGACGCGTGCCCGAGGGCGGCGGCGCGCTGGGCCAGGTCGGCCGGGATACCCCGGCCGGCCAGGTCGGCGGCTCGGGCGGCGGCCGCCGCCGCCTCCTGGCCGCGCAGCAACGCGGGGAGCCGGGCCAGCATGGCGTGCAGTGGCGGCCCGAACCGCTCGGTCTCCGCCGCCACGGCAAGCGGGCGGGCGCGGTGGGTGAGCAGCCAGCGGGTCGCCTCGTCGAGCAGCCGCCGGCTGTCCAGGGTGATCCCGTCCAGCACGCCGATCGGCACCTCGACCGGCAGCGCGGCCAGCGCCGACCACAGCGGCGGCAGCTCGAAGACGTCGACCGCCACCCGGAAGGCGCGCACCGCGTCCGCCGCGCTCGCCCCGACGTCCACGGCCAACCGGTGCGCGAAGGTGATGCCGCCCCGGTTGACCAACTCGTTGACCAGCGCGGTGGCCACGATCTCCCGGCGCAGCGGGTGCGCGGCGACGGCCTGCGGGAACCGGTTGGCCAGCCGGGTCGGGAACTGGGCGGCCAGCAGCCCGGCGAGCTCGGGCAGGTCCGGCACATCGGTGCGCAGCAGCTCGGCCTTCAGGTCCAGCTTGGCGTGGGCCAGCAGCACCGCCAGCTCCGGCGAGCACAGGCCGGTGCCGGCCGCGGCGCGCCCGGCGATCTCGTCGGCCGAGGGCAGGCCCTCCAGGGCCCGGTCGAGGCCGGTCCGGGCGACCAGGTCGTCGATCATCGCGGCGTGCGCGGCCAGCAGCTCCGGGGCCCGGTCGCGGGCCAGCCCGAGCACCGCGTTCTGCTCCCGGTTGTCGGCCAGCACCAGCTCGGCCACGTCGTCGGTCATCTCGGCCAGCAGCGCGTTCCGGCCGGCCCGGTCCAGCTCGCCCGCCGCGACCAGCCGGTCCAGCAGGATCTTGATGTTGACCTCGTGGTCGGAGCAGTCCACGCCGGCCGAGTTGTCGATCGCGTCGGTGTTGATCATTCCGCCGTTGCGGGCGACTCGATCCGGCCCCGCTGGGTGGCCCCCAGGTTCCCGCCCTCGCCGACCACCTTCACCCGCAGCTGGGCGCCGTCGACCCGGATGGCGTCGTTGGCCTTGTCGCCGACCTCGGCGTGCGTCTCGCCGGTCGCCTTCACGTAGGTGCCGATGCCGCCGTTCCACAGCAGATCGACCGGAGCGAGCAGCGCGGCCCGGATCAACTCCGGCGGGCTGAGCGAGGTGACGTCGTCGGCCAGCCGGAGCGCGGCCGGATCTCCGGCCCGATCGGCACCGCCTTCGCGGTGCGCAGCCACACCCCGCCGCCGGGACTGATCGCGGCCCGGTCGTAGTCGTCCCACGAGGAGCGGGGGAGGGCAACAGCCGGGCCCGCTCCGCGTAGCCGCGCGCCGGATCGGGATCGGGATCGACGAACACGTGCCGGTGGTCGAAC
>CAWKFI010000001.1:0-624037 GCA_963849055.1 uncultured Actinomycetota bacterium | reverse complement strand
CAGCAGCGCAGCGAAGTGCGCGACGGCATGCGCATCGACTGGGACGTGCCGATCGACGATGGACGACGGCCTGGTGCTGCGCGCCGACGTGTTCCGCCCGATCGACGGAGGGCCGTTATCCGGTGATCCTGAGCTACGGCCCCTATGCCAAGGGCCTCGCGTTCCAGGACGGCTATCCCGAGCGCATGGCAGCGCATGGCGCGCGAAGCATCCCGACGTCGCCGCCGGCTCCAGCAACCACTATCAGAGCTGGGAGGTGGTCGATCCGGAGAAATGGGTGCCGCACGGCTACGCCTGCGTGCGCGTCGATTCCCGCGGCTGCCGGCCGCTCGCCCGGCTTCATCGACCACTTGTCGCCGCGCGAGACCAAGGACTTCTACGACTGCATCGAATGGGCCGGCGTGCAGCCCTGGTCGAACGGCAAGGTCGGGCTCAACGGCATCTCCTACTACGCCATCAACCAGTGGCACGTGGCCTCGCTGCAGCCGCCGCACCTCGCCGCCATGTGCATCTGGGAAGGCGCCGCCGACTTCTATCGCGAGCATGACCCATCACGGCGGCATCCTCTGCACGTTCCCGGAGAACTGGTACGACATGCAGGTGAAGACCGTGCAGCACGGCGCGGGCGAGCGCGGCAAGCGCAGCCGCGTGCACGGCGAGCTGGTGTGCGGGCCGCGAGACCCTGAGCGAGGCGGAGCTCGCGGCGAACCGCTGCGACTTCGGCACGGACGATCTTCGTCGCATCCGCTCGACGACGACCTATCACGCGCGCGCTCGCCGATCTGGTCGAAGGTGAAGACGCCGTTGCTCTCGGCCGCCAACTGGGGCGGCCAGGGGCTGCATCCGCGCGGCAATTTCGAGGGCTTCGTGCGCGCGGCCGCGAAGGAGAAGTGGCTCGAAGTGCACGGCATCGAGCACTGGACGCATTTCTACACCGACTACGGCCGCGAGCTGCAGAAGCGCTTCTTCGACTATTTCCTGCATGGCAAGAACAACGGCTGGGACAAGCAGCCGCAGGTGCAGCTGCAGGTGCGCCACGTCGACAAGTTCGTCGAGCGCGCCGAGAACGAATGGCCGCTCGAGCGCACGCAAATGGACGAAGCTTCTATCTCGATCCGGCGAGCGGCGCGCTCGCGCCGCAAGCGCGCCAGCGGGCAAGGCGGTCGAAGACCTTCGACGCGCATGGGCGACGGCGTCACCTTCCTCACCGCCGCCGCTCGAGCAGGAGACCGAGATCACCGGGCCGTCGGCGCTGAAGCTGTTCGTGTCGTCCTCGACCAGCGATGCCGACCTCTTCGTCGTGCTGCGCGTGTTCACCGGCGACCTGCAAGGAGGTGGTGTTCCAGGGCGCGATCGATCCGCACACGCCGGTCGCGCCAGGGCTGGCTGCGCGCCTCGCACCGCAAGCTCGACAAGAAGCTCTCGACGCCCTACCGGCCCTATCACACGCACGACGAGAAGCAGCCGCTGAAGCAGGGCGAGGTGGTCGAGCTCGACATCGAGATCTGGCCGACCTCGATCGTGGTGCCGGCGGGCTATCGCATCGGCGCTCACCATCCGCGGCAAGGACTACGTCTATGCCGGCCCGAGCGGCGGCAAGCTCTCGAACTTCAAGAACGAGCTGACCGGCTGCGGCCCGTTCCTGCACGACGACCCGCGCGACCGGCCGCCGGACATCTTCGGCGGCGTCACCAGCCTGCATTTCGGCGCCGGCAAGGCGCCCTATCTCCTGCTGCCGATCATTCCGCCGCGAAGCAGCCGAAGCGCGGCCGCCGCGAAGCGCAGGGCGGCCGCGCACAACCGGCAGGGACTAATCGCATATGCCGACACCGCTCGCTGCGGCCATCTGGCAGGCTGTCACCGTTGGCACGCAACCCACAGGCTAGTGATGGCTGCCGCCGCAACATATCGGGAACCGATAGCATAAGAGGCTGACGAAAGGATCGGGGAGGATGAATACGCAGTTCTGGCTGATCCAGACCTTCAACGGCATTTCCTACGGCGCGCTGCTGTTCCTGGTGGGCAGCGGCCTGTCGCTGATTTTCGGCGTGATGCGCATCGTCAATCTGTCGCACGGCTCCTACTTCCTGCTCGGCGGCTATGTCGCGCTGTCGGTGATCTGGACGACCGGCTCCTGGGCTGCTGGCGATCCCGGTCGCGGCGCTTGCCATCGCGCGTGGTCGGCCTGCTGATGGAGCGCATGTTCCTGCGGCCGCTGGGGTTCGATCCGCTGCGGCAGGTGCTGCTGACGGTCGGCTTCGCCTTCCTGTTCCAGCAGGCGGCGCTCGATATCTGGACCGGCAACAACTTCGACATCAACCCGCCCGAGGCGCTGACCAAGAGCGTCGTGGTCGGCGGGCTCTATCTGCCGCTCTATCGGGTGTTCATGATCGCCACCGCGCTGGCGATCGGCATCGTCCTGTGGCTGGTGATGGAAAAGACCCGCATGGGCGCGGCGGTGCGCGCCACCGTCGATGACGCGCAGATGGCGCGCGGCGTCGGCATCGACACCTCGCGCATCTCCATGCTGATCTTCGCGCTCGGCGCGTTCCTGGCGGCGCTGGGCGGCGTGATCGGCGGCGCCTTCCTCGGCGTCTATCCCGGGCTCGACTTCGAGATCCTGCCGCTCGCCTTCGCGGTGGTGATCATCGGCGGCATGGGCAGCCTCGGCGGCGCCGCGATCGGCGCGCTGCTGGTCGGGCTCGCCGACAATTTCGGCAAGGCGCTGTTCCCGGAGATCTCCTATTTCACCCTCTACGCGCCGATGGCTCTGATCCTGGCGGTCAAGCCGACGGGACTGTTCGGACGGGAATGAGCGGGACCGATGACGAGCCAGACAGATCAAGATCCTGGCGGTGGTCGTGGCGCTGGCCGCGCTCGCGATCATCGTTCCGAACACCAACTCGTTCGTGATCCTGCTGGCCACGCGCGCGCTCGGCTTTCGCCATCCTGGTGATGAGCCTCGACATCCTGCTCGGCTTTACCGGCCTCGCCGTCGCTCGGGCAGGCCGCCTATCTCGGCGTCGGCGCCTACCTCACCGCGATCCTCGCGACCAGATATCAGTTCGGGCTGGGCTGCGATTTCTGGCTGGTGGTCCTGTTCGGCATTCTGGTCGGCGCGGCATTGGCGGCCGTCTTCGGCCTGCTCGCCATCCGCGCGACCGGCGTCTATTTCCTGATGATCACGCTCGCGCTCGGGCAATGCGTGTGGGGCCTGGCCTACCGCTGGAACTCGCTCACCGGCGGCGACAACGGCATCAATCTGCGCGGTCGGCCGAAGTTCGGCATCGACCTCTCGCAACGACGTGACGTTCTTCTATCTGGTGTTCGGTTTCTTCGCGCGTGTCGCTGCTGCTGATGTACGTCCTGGTCCAGTCGCCGTTCGGACGCAGCCTGGCGGGCATCCGCGAGCGCGAGCTGCGCATGCAGATCCTCGGCTACAATACCTGGCTGCACAAATACATCGCCTTCGTCATCGCCGGCGGCTTCGGCGGGCTCTCCGGCGTGTTGTGGGCGCACACCGCCGGCATCGTGAGCCCCGAGAACGTGGTGCTGACCACGTCGGTGGACGCGCTGCTGATGGCGGTGCTGGGCGGCGCCGGAACGCTGGTCGGCGGCGTCATCGGCGCCTGCATCGTGTTCGGATTGCGCGAGTATCTCAGCACGCTGGTGCCCTGGTGGCAGTACGTGCTGGGCGGCGGTCTACGTGCTGACGATCCTCTATCTTCCGACCGGCCTGATGGGCATTCCGGCAGCGCATTCGCCAGCGGCGGAGACGCTCGCAGGAACGCAAGGCAAGCAACAGAAGAAGCTCGCATCCGTGCCTTCCTGACGCGCGGAGGCCACGACAACAACGGAGGAAAGACCATGACAAGCACATTGCTACGACGGCTCAGTCCCATGCTGTTGGGCGGCTGTCGTCGCATTCGGGCTGAGCGCGAGCTCGACGGCCATGCGCACGAGGAGCTGCGCATCGGCTTCCTGGCGCCGACCACCGGCATCTTCGCCCAGGTCGGCAAGGACATGGTCGACGGCTTCCAGATGTACCTCGACGAGGTCAAGAGCGACTTCGGCGGGGCCAAGGTGAAGTTCATCGTCGAGGACGAGCAGGCCAAGCCGGACACGGCGGTCACCAAGGCCAAGAAACTGATCCTGCAGGACAAGGTCCATATGTTCGTCGGCGGCCTGCTGGCCTCGACCGGCTATGCGCTGGCGCCGGTCAGCACCGCCGAGAAGACGGTCTACATCGCGTCCGTCGCGGCGGCCGATGACCTGACGCAGCGCGACCTCGACAAATATCCCTACATGGTCCGCACCGGCTGGACGAGCTCGCAGCCCAGCCATCCGTTCGGGCAATGGGCCTGCGAGCAGGGCTACAAGAAGATCGTCGCCATCGGCGCCGACTATGCCTTCGGCTACGAGGTCGTCGGCGGCTTCCAGAAGGCGTTCGAGGACTGCGGCGGACAGATCATCCAGAAGATCTGGCCGCCGCTCGGGCACCAAGGACTTCGGGCCCTACATCCCGACCATCAAGCAGGATGCGGACGCGATCTTCTCGCTCATGGTCGGGCCGATGTCGCTGCAGTTCCCCAAGCAGCTGGCGGCGGCCGGCAACAAGAAGCCGGTGATCGGCGGCGGCACGAGCTATGACGAGTTCGTGCTGCCCTCGATGGGCGACGAGGTCATCGGCCACGTCTCGGCGCTGCAATACAGCGCCGCGCTCGACACGCCGAAGAACGCGGAATTCGTGAAGAAGTACCGCGCCAAATACGGCAAGGTGCCGTCCTACTATTCGGAGACCAACTACACGACCGCGCAGATGATCCACGAGGTCATCAAGAAGAACAACGGCAAGTTTCCGGGCGCCGAGGCGTTCGTGAAGCAGCTTGCCGCCATCAAGGTCGACTCGATCCGCGGGCCGGTCAGCATCGACGAGATGCGCAACCCGGTGCAGAACATCTACATCAAGAAGGTCGAGAAGAAGAAGATGTTCGGCTACGACAAGGAAGAGCTCTGGAACACCGTCATCAAGACCTATCCGAACGTCAATCAGTTCGGACAGTTCAGCAAGGAGGAGTTCCTGAAGCAGCCGGTCTACAACCGCGACTTCCCGCCCTGCAAGTTCTGCTAGGACATGCTAGCCGAGCGCATGGACGGTCCCGGCCTGGCCCCGGCTTGCGGGTGATAGCGCACCGGGCTGCTGGTCGGCTCTCGCTTCTCGGCCGGAGACTTCAAGGGTGCCGCGCGTGAGCCCAGGACGACCGCGAACAGAAGCGGCGGCAGCCGAGCCCGTGCTCGAGCTCAAGGGCCTGTCCAAGAGCTTTGGCGGCCTGCACGCCGTGCGCGGCGTCACGCTCAAGATCATGCGCGGGCGACCGCAAGGCCATCATCGGCCCGAACGGCGCCGGCAAGACCACCCTGTTCAATGTGATCACCGGCATCTACCCGGCCAGCGTCGGGACAGGTGCTGCTGTTCGGACAGGACGTCACCGGCTGGCCGAGCCATCGGCGCACCGCGCTTGGGAATGGCGCGCACGTTTCAGGTCACCAGCCTGTTTCCGAAGCTGACGGTGCTCGACAACGTGCTGCTGGCGATCACAGGCCTGCGCAGCTCGAAATTCGTGATGTGGCGCGTTCATGTCCTCCTATCGCGAGGTCTACGACAAGGCGCATCACCTGCTGGAGCAGGCCGCAGTTCCTGGACCGCAAGGACGTCGAGGTGCGAAAGACCTCCGCCAGCCACACCCACACGGCCACGTTGAGGAACGTCTGCATCGACAGCACGAACCCGACGACGAGGACGAGGATCACGTATGGCCGCGCCGGGTTCCCTGCCGGTAGCAGCATCGACGCGACACCCACGAGGCAATGGAAGGTCGTGGTCAACGACAGACCGATCAGGAAGGTCTTGCGGCGGTCGATGCGGTCCATGTTGCGCAGCGCGATGATTCCACCGATTACGGCGACGACGCCGAACGCGATGTTGGCGAGCACGGCCTGCTCCTCGCTCATGCCCGATTCCTCCAGCACCCGGGTGCCGTAGTACATGATCGAGTTGATGCCGGTGAGCTGCTGGGTGATGCACACACCGATGCCGACGAAGATGATGCGCCGCAGCCACTTGCTGCCCATGATCGCGCGGATGCCGATCTGGTGGGCCTCCCGCTCCTCGCGGGCGATCAGCTCCACCTGAGCGAATCTCCGCCATGGCCCGGTCCTCGGAACGCACGGTCTTCAGCACCGCGAGCGCTTCGTCGTACTTGCCCTTCTCCACCAGCCAGCGCGGCGACTCCGGCATCCGCAGCATGCCGAAGAACAGCGCGACGGCCGGCAGCGCGCAGACCGCGAACATGATACGCCAGACGCCGTCCACGTGGCCGAGCGTCACGCCGAGAATCGCGTTCACCACGAATGCCGACAACTGCCCGACGACGATGGCCAACTCGTTGCGCCCGGTGATCGACCCACGGATCTCGTACGGCGCCATCTCCGCGAGGAAGACCGGGACCACCGTCGATGCGCCACCGACCGCGAGCCCGAGCACGATGCGGCCCGCCACCAGGACCGCGAAGCCCATCGGGGAGAAGGTGCCGGCCTCGGGTCCGGCCGGCGAGAACACGACCAGCAGGACGCCGAAGAAGAACAACAGCGCCAGGATCAGGATCGTCTTGCGCCGCCCGATCTTGTCGGAGATGATCCCGCCGAGCAGGGCGCCGATCGCGGCGGCGAACAGCAGCGCGCTGATGACCACGCCCAGCTGCAGCAGCGAGAGCCCGAGTTCTTTGGCCATCGGACCCTCGGCGCCGTTGGCCACGCCGGTGTCGTAGCCGAACAGCAGGCCGCCCAGGCAGGCGACGACCGAGATGAGGCCGATCCGCTTCCGGTGGGGGCCGCTCGTCAGCGGTGGTAGCTCGGCTTCGGCTGTCGATTCCGCATGTGCAGTCATGTAGGGGCTCCTCCATTGCTGTGCCCGCCGGGAACGCTGGCGCTGGCTGGCGACGGTGATGCCCGTCACAGCTAGAGACTAGCGCGCGACTAGTAATTTGTAAAGTCATCTGGACAAAGATCTTGGAATCTCTGGGCGATCTCTCGTGGGACGATGGCGTGCGTGCAGGAATCCATTCCGGGGCGCAAGCACCGGTCGGTGACCCAGGACGATGTCGCGCAAAAGGTTGGCGTATCCCGGGCCCTTGTCTCGTTGGCCTTCCGAGGTGCGCCTGGCGTCAGCGAAGAATCACGACGGACGATCCTCGAAACGGCCCGCCTGCTGGGTTATCGGCACAACGTCATCGCCGCTGATCTCGCCGCGAAGACTCGGTCGACGATTGGTCTCTACCTGCTGGACTTTCGTAACGAGGTGTACGCCGATGTGTTTCGGGGCGTGCGAGATGCCCTGGAGCGCTCGGGAAATCGCGTAATTCTGGCGGTCTCGGACGCTGATGAGCCGACCGACCAGCAGACAGTCGGCTCCCTCATCGAGGCCCGCGTCGGAGTGATCATTGCCGCGACGTTGATGCTGCCCGACGTTGAGGTGCGCGCGCTCGCCCAGTCCGTCCCGGTGGTCAGTGTTGCGCGAAAAGTGCAGGGAGTCGACTGTGTCTATGCTGACGACGAGGCCGGGGCGGCGGCGGCGACGAGCTACCTGCTCGATCTCGGGCACCGGCGTATCGCGCACATCACCGGCATCGAGTACGAAGGCCATCTACTGCGTCGTCGCGCCTATGAAGCAGCCATGGCGAATGCCGGCTTGAGGCCGCAAATCGTTGTTGCGCAAGGCTACTCGCAAGATGCTGCCGAGCGCACCGCCCGGGGCTTCTTGAACGTGGCGGACCGCCCGACGGCTGTTTTCGCACACAACGACGAGATGGCGTTCGGTGTCCGTGAAGCGGCGCACTCGCTTGGCTTGCGCATTCCACAGGATTTGTCGCTGATCGGCTACGACAATTCGCGGGTCGCCCGGTTGCACGGAATCGATCTGACGTCCGTCGATCAGCACGCGCGTCGGCTCGGACAGGACGCCGGTGCGGCGGCTTTGGCCCGGATGCGGCTCGAGAATGCGCCCCTCCTGGACGTCCGACACAAGCCCGACCTGGTGGTGCGCGGGTCGACCGCGCGGTGCACCCCGAGGTCTCGAGACGACACGTGACGAAGGCGATGTGCGTACCAGCTTAGCGCGCGCTAGTTTGACGCGCGAGCTGTCGCCACCAAAACGGTGGGGTCGAATTGGAAGTCGAGGCGCCGGGGCACGGGGGCGGCCCGAGCAGGCCTCGCCTCAGCCGGTGCGAACCGGCGAGGCGAGTCCCGGATCGACTCGGGCGCGCGAGCGCACCGATTCGGACGCGGCCCGCACGATCATCACGGCATCGGACTCGTGGCCCTTGGGGATCTCGATGGCCGCGCTGTCGGCATCTTCGCGGTGTGCCATCAGCCAGTCGTAGAGCAGCCAGTCCAAAGCACATGCGACGGTGAACGGATCGGCGTCATCAGCGCCTGCCGACGCGATGCAACCGTCGATCGCCTCGCCGTGTTCCTGCCTGGCGGAGTCCTTGTTCACCCCGGAGCTGTCGAACAACATCATCGACAAGGTAAGTGGATACCGTTGGCCGGTTTCTGATTTGAGGATCCATCGGCCGCCCCGCCACGGCTTCTCCGGGTCGACCAGCACCATCTGACCGAATCCGCTTGCCACGCCGAGGGACGGTTCGTCGAGTTCACCGTCGAACGGCGCCGGGCCCAGCAGGCCAACGGGCTGACGGGCGCAGATCGAGAACAGCGCCGCGGTTCCGACGATCTTGCCCGCCCGCAGATCGGGGGTGATCGAGGCGGTCTCCGCGGCCAATGCGTAATCACGCACCAAGTGATCCAGGCAGCGGTGTAGCGCAACCAGATCCTCGCGCTCGCGGGGATCGGGGTGCCTGCCGCCGCCGAGCAGTTCCCCGAACTGCGCAGCGGCGATGATCAATGCATCGTCGAGCGCCTCGAGATGGGTCGCCACCAGCCGGTCGGCCTCGTCATCGCCGACGACCAGCTCGGCCAAGGTCGTGGCGACACCATCGGGGGTCGCCCAGTAGAAGCCGATCTGTCCGTCGGTCTGAACGATTCGGGGCCTCATGGTGTTTCGGATCCAAGCCGACGATTGGTGGCCAGCAGTTGCCGTTCAGTGCTGGCTTCCAGGGTTGCCACCTGTTCGGGTGTGAGGTGATCGCACACCCGACCCCAGTGCAGTGCGACATGATCACCCGGCGCGACGTCGGCGTTTCGATTCGAATCGATGCGCGTCTCGACCCGCCGAGTCTGCCGTGGCGACAGCGACAACGCCGAGCCGTCCCAGCACAGGCTTCGCAGAAAGAACGACGGCCATTACGCCGTCGCTCGACAACACCGTGCCCCAGGATATTCGGCAGTTGTCGAGGACGAACAAGGGATGTTCGTGCGCGGCAGTCCCGAGCAACCGTGACCAGGGATAGACGGCGAACACGTGGAAGCCGTGATCGGGTGCCGCCTCGTCGGCAAGGTCGGGGGTGAGATGACTCCAGTAGTGGCCTGCCTGCGGACCGATCACCGACAGTAGTTCGGCGGTGAACGCTTCGGAGTCCAGCGCGGAGCCGACTCCGCCGCCGAGCCAATATGATTCGACGATGCGGTGGTCCAGCGGATCGCCGATGCCGGTCATCTCGGACAGCACCCGCAGATACGGCCACGCGCCGGTGAACTGCCTGGCGGCCGCCTCGATCTGGTCGCGCGAGCCGCCCACCAGCGCGTGGGAGTCGGGAGGTCCGCAGTATCCGAGTTGGTTGGGAGCATGGGCGTAGCGGGCGAACATCTCCGCGCCCCGGGTATCTGCGATGGGGGCCGGCTGTCACGCCGAAGTACCTTGCCCGATCAGCGTGGCGGCGTCCCGGTGTAGCCGCCCGAAGTTGTAGTACGCCGCGCATGCACCCTCGGGGGAAACCATGCAGGTACCGATCGGGGTCTCCGGGGTACACGCCGTCCCGAAGACCTTGCATTCCCACGGTTTGAGAACGCCTTTCAGCACCTCGCCACACTGACAGGCCTTCGGGTCGGCGACCCGCACTCCGGGCAACGCGAACCGCTGCTCGGCATCGAAGTCGGCCAGTTCGTCACGAAGCCGCAACGCACTCTGAGAGATGAATCCCAAGCCACGCCACTCGAAGTGTGGCCGTAGCGCGAATACCTCGGCCATCAGCGCCAGTGCCGCCGGGTTGCCCTCTTCCTGCACCACGCGTGAATACTGATTCTCGACTTCGCAGCGCCCCTCGCGAATCTGCCGCAGCAGCATGGCGACCGACGCCAGAATGTCGAGCGGCTCGAACCCGGCGACCACCAACGGCTTGCCGTAGACGGCGGGTACGAAACGGTACGGCCGGTTGCCGACGACGGTGGAGACGTGCCCCGGCCCGAGGAAGCCGGACAGTCGCAGGTCGGGGGATTCCAGTATCGCCTTGATCGGCGGCACGATGGTCACGTGGTTGCAGAACACGCTGAAGTTCGCGATACCGAGCTCCCGCGCCCGGACGAGCGTGACTGCCGTTGACGGCGCGGTGGTTTCGAAGCCGATGGCGAAGAACACGACGTGCTTGCCGGGGTTGTCGACGGCGAGTTTCAGCGCGTCCAGCGGCGAGTAGACGAACCGAACGTCGGCCCCGCCGGCTTTGGCGTCGAGGAGGCTGCCGTCCGAGCCGGGGACTCGCATCATGTCGCCGAAGCACGTGAAGATGACGTTCGGTTGGCGCGCCAGCCAGATCGCGTCGTCCACCCTGCCCATCGGAATCACGCACACGGGGCAGCCGGGGCCGTGCACCAGCTCGACGTTCTCGGGCAGCAGGTGTTCGATGCCGTGCCTGTAGATCGTGTGGGTATGCCCGCCGCACACTTCCATGAACTTGAAATGATCGTCCGACGCGCCGGAACGCGCCAGTGTCTCGATGGCCGCCAACAGCTTTCGCGCAGCAGCGGGGTCACGGAACTCATCCACGAATCGCATGTTCTCGTCTCCAGGTCAGATGATCGATGACGAGTCGAATGCTTCGATCTCGTCGGAATAGGCTTCGCCCAGCTTCTGGACCGCGGCCAGTGTGAGCAGGGCCTCGGTTTCGTCGATCTTCGCCATCGCGAACCCGACGTGGACCAGTACCCAGTCGTCGGGGTTCGGCATGTCCTTCTCGAGCAGTCGTACGCTGATGATCCTGCGCACGCCACTGACGTCCACCTTGGCCAGGCAGTTCACGGCGTCGGTGATTTCGACGATCCGTCCGGGAATTCCCAAACACATACGAGTGTCCTCTCAGCAGATCCGGGGCAGTGGGTCGCCGACGAGCATGTCGACGATTCGGGTGCCGCCAAATGCAGTGCGTAGCACCACGGTAGCGGCCGGTTCGTCGGCGATGCGTCCGATTTCGGTGGCGAACTGGCCTGCGGGGTCCGAACGAAGTGCGGCAAGCCCCGCTTCCGCCTCCTCCGGATCGACGACGGCGAGGAACTTTCCTTCGTTGGCGACGTAAAGCGGGTCTATCCCCAGCATTTCGCACGCTCCCGCGACCTCGGGGCGTACCGGCAGGCGGTCTTCCTCGATGACCACCGCGAGGCCGCAGGCCTGCGCCAGCTCGTTGCAGACCGTGCCGACACCGCCACGGGTGGGGTCGCGCATCCATCGCGTCGAGGGAGCCGCTTCGAGCAGGCGCTCCACCATGTTGCTGACCGAGGCAGTGTCGGAGCGGATGTCCGCTTCGATCGCGAGATCGCCCCGAGCCAGCATCACGGCCATGCCGTGGTCGCCGATGGTGCCGGAGATGAGAACCTTGTCGCCCGGGCGCACGTTCGCCGGGGACAACTCGCGACCCGTCGGGACGATGCCGGCGCCGGCGGTCGTGATGAACATGCCATCGGCTGCGCCCCTCGGCACGACTTTCGTGTCTCCCGTGACGATCTGCACGTTGGCGGCCACTGCCGCCGCGGCCATGTCGTCGACGATCTCGCGCAGTTCGTCGATCGGAAAGCCCTCTTCGAGAACGAACGCCGCGGTGAGCCAGGAGGGTACCGCCCCTGCCATCGCCAGGTCGTTGAGCGTGCCGTGCACGGCGAGGTGTCCGATCGATCCGCCGGGAAAGCGCAGTGGCTGCACGACGAATGAATCGGTGGACATCGCCATTCGGTGTCCACCGGGCAGGGCGATGACGGCTCCGTCGCCGAGTGACTCGAGGTACGGATTGCGGAATGCCTCGACGAACACCGCGTCGACCAATGCGGCCGACGCCTTGCCGCCCGCACCATGGGCGAGGGTGACGACGGTGTCGCGCAGCCGGGGCCGTCGCTTGCGGAACGTGTCGATGCGTTCGATCACTTCGCCCTCGCGAAATGACGGTCCGGAGTCGAGGTATTCGGTGACGTGTTCTCTCATCGCAGACTCGTTTCCGCTTGTACCGTCGCCCACAGCTCGTATGCCAAGCGGGCCTGTGATTCCTGTATCCGGTGGACGCTCTGTGACCGGACGACCAGGCAGACGTCCACGTCGGGGTTGGCGGCGAAGTCGCCGCCGTCGTATCCGGCGAACCCGACGGTGTACATCCCGCGCTTTCGTGCTTCCCGCAATCCGAGCACCAGGTCGGTCGAGTTGCCGCTGGTCGACATCGCCACGGCGATGTCGCCGGCGCCGGCTCGCGCGATCAGCTGGCGGGCGAACACCAGATCGAAGCCAACGTCGTTGCCCAGCGCGGTCAGAACCGCCTGATCGGCCGTCAGTGACCACGCCGGTAGCGGCTGTCCCGTCGGCGGCTGGGCGAACAAGGCAGCCAACGTGCTCGCATCCGTTGAGCTGCCGCCGTTGCCGAAGGTGAAGAGGCGGCCCCCGGCGCTGAATCGGCGCGCCATCTCGCCGCCTGCTCGGCAGACGAGTTCTGCACAAGATTCGAGCGTAGATCGGCGCAGCGCAGTGCTTTCGGCCGCCTTGCCCAATGCCGACTCGGCGAGATCGGTGAGAAGCGTGCCCACGTCATCCTCATTGCCGTCGATGAACGGATAGAGGAAATTGGTCGCTTCGTCGAGACGCTGTTGGCTCATCGTTCAGTCCTCACCGAGCCTGCTGATCGCCATTCCGGCGTGAACGAGAACCAGATCGCCGTACGACAAGGGACCGGTCAGGGCGGTGACGATGCTCTCGGTGCCCTGTGCGGTACGCACCGACGCGGTTCCATCGGTCGCAGTCGAAATGACCTCCGCAAGACGGCCTTCGTCGCTGCAGGTGATGCACACCTCTTCCGTGCACTCCTGCGGCGATGCCGTCAGCAACCCCGGGTGCTCGAAGCACACGTGGCTCAGCTCCCAGAGCAAGTGGTACATCAAGACGTAGTCGCCGGTCGCGCGCAGGCGCGGATCGGGATCGTCGAGCCAGAGCACGTGGTCGGCGGCACCCGCCTCCGGTCGCTCCCCGTTCCCGATCCAGATGGTGGAGAGTCCCCACGCCGGAGCGCGCCTCATCACCGCACGTAGTTCGTGGTCGGTTGCGTCACCAACCGCGATCACCACGTCGCCAGCGCGAGCCGATACCCGCACCTGTCCAATCAGATCCGGTCCGGCCAATGCGACGGCTGGCAGGGCGCGTTTGCCGATGATCGCTGGATGAACGAACTCGACCGCGATGTGTTGGGCGTGCGGTGAACAGGTCGGCGCGATGCACCACAGGGTTGCTCCCGCTGAGAACCGTTGCGCGAGAGCCAAGGAGGTGGTCGCAAGGTCAGCCGCCAGCTCGGGTGACATCTCGAAACTCGTCGCCGCGGTCACGAAACGGCCTCCTGATCGCCGAACACGCCATACTCGCGCATCGTCGCGAGCGTCTGCTGCGCGGACGCTTCATCGATGCGGGTAAGCGCGAATCCTGCATGCACGATGGTGTAGTCGCCGATCTCGAGATCGGGAAGATAGGCCAGGCACGCAGTCTTGATCTGGTCGCCGAACGCGATCTTCGCGAACCGCCCCCCGGTAGGAGCATCCCAGATCTCGGTGATTCGCCCGGGGATCCCTAGACACATTGTGCGGTCCTTCCCGTTGTTGCGTCGGCTTCTGCCAATGGGTCCAGCGCCGTCAGCGCCGATATCGCGGCCTGGCCCAGAGCGAGCCCGCCATCGTTCGGCGGAACGATGCGATGGGTGAGCACCGTGAAACCCGCATCCTCGAGGCGGTGACGGCATTCCCGTAGCAGCAGCACGTTCTGGAAGACCCCTCCCGTCAGCCCGACCGTCCGCGTGTCGCCCGCAACGTCGCTGACCACCTCGGTGACCGCCGCGGCGACGGCGTGATGGAATGCCGCGGCAAGCGCTGCCGGTTGCGCACCGCCCCGCAGAGCTTCGGCGATGGCGACGATCATCGGCGCGGGATCGATGATTCCGTCTGCCCCGACATCCATGCGCAACGAGACCCCGGCCGACTCGTCGGAGACAGATCCCGCGAGCACTTCGAGCTCGATGGCGGCCTGGCCTTCGTAGTCGACGTGGTGTCGCACGTCGAGTAGTGAGGCCACCGCGTCGAACAGCCGACCCATGCTGGTCGTCTGCACGCAGCCCCGGCCCGGTCGCGAATTGAGTGCGCAGCAACCGCAATTCGGCGGCGTTGGCGGCCTGGACGGGAGCCATCTCGGCCGACCACAACACGCGGGCGTGCCAGAGGTGGGCCAGTGCCATGCGCCAAGGGTTGCGTACCGCGGCATCCCCGCCGGCCAACGGTGTCTCGGCGAGGTGCCCCACTCGCGTGAAGCGATGACTGTCTGGACCCAGCCGCAGGATCTCGCCGCCCCAAACGGTTTCGTCGCACCCGAAACCGGTGCCGTCGAACGCGACGCCGATGATGGGTTCACCCAACATCCCGTGTTCTGCCAGCAATGAAACTACGTGGGCATGATGGTGTTGGACGAGATCGAGTGGACGGTCACCGGCGTTGTGCTCGGCCCAGTTTCGTGTCACGTAGCGCGGATGCAGATCGGCGGCCAGCCGGGCAGGGTGTCCCCGCATCTCGTAGAGCTGGCGCACTGAGCGCGTGAAGGCCTTCAGTGTGGCGACGGTTCCCATGTCGCCGATGTGCGCAGAGCAGTACGCCCGCCGACCGTCGGTCAGGCAGAAGGTGTTCTTGAGCTCCCCGCCGACGGCAAGCACCGGAGGGCCGACGAATCCGAGGTCGACGGGAAGCGGCGCATATCCCCGCGAGCGGCGGATCGGATACTCCCGGTCATCGAGAACCCGTACCACCGAGTCGTCGCACGGAAGGTGGATCGGCCGGTCGTGGTCGAGCACCGCATCGGCGAGGGCGGGCAGCCGCTTGGCCACGTCGTCATCGGTGTAGCAGATCGGGTCGTCGGAACGGTTGGCGCTCGTCAGGACGATCGCTCGGGGCGGATCGGTACCCGAATCGGGTACGGGTGCGAACAACAGATGATGAATCGGCGAGTACGGGAGCAGCACGCCGATGAACGGGTTACCGGGCGCCACTGCGGCATCGATGGGAGCGTCGGTTCTGCGTCGCAACAGCACCACCGGCCGAGCCGGGCTGCTCAGAAGTGCGGCCTCGGCGTCGTTGATCTCGGCGTACGCACGCGCGGCGTCAAGCCCGTCGACCATGATGACGAAGGGCTTGCTACGGCGCGCCTTTCGTTGCCGCAGCTTCGCGATGGCTGCGGGGTCGTCGGCCGCACATGCGAGGTGATAGCCGCCGATGCCCTTGATGGCGACGATGGCGCCGGTGGCAAGTGCCTGCTGCGTCGCCACCAGTGCCGCGTCGACCTGGGTGATCCGGACTCCGCGGCCGGTGAACCACAACGTCGGCCCGCAATGCGGACACGCGATGGGCTGTGCGTGGAACCGGCGATCGGCGGGGTCTTGGTATTCCACGGCGCAGCGGTCGCACATGGGGAAGTCGGCCATGGTGGTCGCGGGCCGGTCATAGGGGAGTCCGCGGATGATCGTGAAACGAGGACCGCAGTTGGTGCACGTCACGAAGGGGTGCCGGTAGCGCCGGTTCAACGGGTCGAAGAGCTCTCCGACGCAGTCTTCGCAGACCGCGACGTCCGGCGGAATGGGGGTCGGTGCCGCGTCGACGGTTTGGCTGCTGACTATGTGAAAGCCCTTGTCTCCAGACGATTGTGCGGCGACGTCGGTCCAGGAAACGTCGCTGATCACCGCCAGCGGCGGAGCTTCGGTAGTGAGGCGGTGGCTGAACCTACTGATCGCAGCTGGCGAACCTTCGACTTCGATGAAGACGGCGGCTGAGTCATTGCCGACGAAGCCCCGCAGCCCCATCTCGGTGGCCACGCGGTGGATGAACGGGCGGAAGCCCACCCCTTGGACCACTCCGGTCACGGTGAACCGGCGCCGCTGTGACGGCGCAAGTCCTGCCTGTGCGGGTGCGTCGATCATCGTCGTCGCCAAACGACGATGCGGTTGTTCCCCGAGTCGGCGACCGCCAAGCGGTCACCACGCAGCCATACTCCGTATGGCCAACACAGCGAGTCGCGAGTGACTGCGTTCCAGCGGTTTTCGCCGTTGGCTTCAAACGTCGGTTGGGCCAAAACGTGGTCCGCGGGCTGCCCGTCGGCCGACGGCTCGTCCCAGAGCAGTACCCGGTTGTTCGCGGTATCCGCGATCGCCAACCGGTCGCCAAACTCGCCGCTGCCGTCCATGCAGGCGGCGTAGGGGAACCTGAACCTGTCTGCGCGGTGGGGCCCGTACGGCCATTCGCGGGCGGTGACGAGGTCTGGTTGACCGAGTACCCGGTCGGCGGCACGGTCTCCGTCCGGCGCAGGTGACCAACCGAGCACACGGTGGTCACCGGCATCTGCGACGAGTAGCAGATCGTCATTGCCGGTGATGTTGTGCGGCCACCGAAAACTCGCAGGCCCCACGTCTTCTCCCCGGTTCTCCTCGCGACTGGAACCGTCGGGCTGGCCGAGTACGACGTCGGCGGCCCGGCCGGGCTCTGGTATTCCGCCGTGCCATCCCAGCACCCGTCGGTTTCCCGTGTCCGCGACCCAGAACGTCGAGCCGACGATCGCAATGCCGAATGGCCAGTACAGCGACGACGCGGAACACTCGCCTCCGGCATTCGGCTCGACCGCCGAGAAATCCGGCTGCCCGAGCACGAAATCCGGTGGTACCGAGCTGGTCTCCGGGACCGTCGACCACACCAGGATGCGGTGATGCCACGCGTCGGCGACGACGAGTCGCCCGTCGTGGACCAGCACGCCGGTGGGCAGGTTCATCCCGTTCTCGGGACCGCGGCCGCCTGCAGCGTGCCCCTCGGTGGTGCCATCGGGCTGTCCGAGCACCACGTCGGCGGGTTGTTCATCGCAGGTAGGCAACCCGTGCCAGATCAGCACCCGATGATTGCCGGAGTCGGCGACCACGAAGTGATCCTGGTCGAAGAACACCCCGCGCGGGGAGTACATCCATGCCATGGTCGGGTTGGCCGGCGGCAGTGCCAATCCGCCAGGAGCCGGTGCGCCAAGCCAGACGTCCGGCACCCAGCCGCCGGAAAGGTCTTCGCCTGGCAGCGATTCGTTGCGCAAGGGGCGCGGCAACAGGCTGGACCGTACGGTCAGACCCGTCATGCCCCGACCCGGATCCAGATCTGTCCGTCGTCGACGCGCAGCGGCAACTGCTCCAGTTGCGCGGCAGGCGAAGACAGACATTCCCCGGATTCGGCGTCGTAGCAGAAGCCGTGCCACGGACATGTCAGCGTGCCGTTGGTGGCGTCGAGCACGGCATTGTCCATGGGCGCCGCCTCGTGAGCGCATTCGTTGACGTAGGCGCTCAACTTCTCGTTGAGGCTGACGATCAACACCGACACCTCTTGGTTGGTGTTCGGCGCGGTCAGCTCGACGACGGTCAGATCACCGTCGGGCACATCGGTGACCCGTCCGGCGTCTGCCCAGCCCTCTTCGGCGAGACGTGGAGAGGAGAACAGGCTCTCCGCCGAAATCAGTGTCGGCTCGGGCTCGTTGGGCAACACCTCGATACCCGTGACCGACGAGACGGTTTCGACGAGTGCCTTCTCCACCAGGTTGCGCAGGGTCACCGACGACATCGAGCACCCGTTGCAGGCCCCCTGCAAGCGTACGAACGCGATTCCGTCCTCGATGCGTACGAGTGACACGTCGCCACCGTGGCCTTGCAGTTGTGGTCGCACCGCATCAAGCGCCTTCTTGGCCTGCGTCATCGGGTCTGGTCGGACGATCTCGTGCAGCGAGAGCAACAAGTGCACGACGGGGTCGTCGACGAGATCGAAGAGTACCTGCCGAGCTGCCTCGTCGGCACGCATGCGACGGACGATCGTCACGAGGCCGGCCCGATGGATCGCCTCGATGGAACCCTTGAGTTCCTCGGCGACCGCACGTGCGGAGGGATCGAGCTTCTGCAACGCTTGGGTGGCGTCGTCAACCCGCTTCGCGAGCTCTTCGAAACCGGGATCCTGCGGCGGCTCGGCGGGTTGGGGCTGTGCGACTTCGGACAGGGCTGTCGACATCACGGCGTTCCCTTCTCGTCGTTCAAAAGCACACGCTGGCGGGCGATCTCGTCGAGCACGCCGCGAACGGTGCGCACCGAGTCATTGTCGCCCAGCTCCTCGAAGAGGAAGCGTGCTTCGTACAACTTCGCCTTGGCATCGTCGAACACACCGAGATGGGCCAGCACATTGCCCTGATTGGCGAGCACTCTGGCGCGGCCGAGGGGATCGGTTGCCCGGTCACGCGTAGCCAGAACGGCCTCGTACAGCTCGACGGCTTCGACGAGGTTCTCTTCGTGATGGCGCGACGGCGTGTACACCAGCGAATTCGCCAAGTTCAGTTGGACACTTGCCCATTCCTGCGGGTGTTCGTCGCGCGTGTAGACGGTCAGGGCCGAGCGCAAGGATCTGTGCTGCCACGCCAAGTCGCAACTGGCCGGACGCCTCGACCATCGGCATGGTCAGGTAAGCCGCGGCGAGTCCGGCGTGTGCTGCCGCCCACAGCAACGGGGCGTCGTCGCACTTGATGAGTTGCAGCGCCGAGTGATAGTGCGGGATGGCGGCGGGCAGCAGCTCCGGGCGTTTCTCTGCTTGCTCGTGCATCACGCCGGCCAGGCACAGGTGGATCTCGGCCCGAGCGACGCGCAAGCCATCGGCACCGTCGAGGGCGACCAGCGACTGCTGCAGCCGTGTCGTGCAGGTTGGGTCGCCCGCGTCTCGGCCGACGGCGCCCGCTGCGCTCAGGAGGGTCCCCGCCAGGGCCAGGGACACCGGCCTGGCCGCTTCGACGGCCTCGTCGAGCAATCCGATGGCGGTTTCGGAATCACCCTCTGCCAGAGCATGTCCCGCTTGCGCCGCCAATACCGCTGCGGCGATCTCGCCTTCGGCACTTCCGGTGTGCGGCGGCGCATCCGTTCGTCCCAACATGAACAGCACGACGTCGACGAGGACCCCGAACTCGCCGAGTTCCGTTCGGAGCCCGTCGGCGTCGACGCCGTCCGGGTCGAGCACGAAACGGTTGTAGCGTGCCACCGGGTCGGTGGAGTCGCTGCAGGACGGCGATGGCGGCGTCCCGGTCACCGGCGGCCGCCAGTTGATGCGCGCGCAGACTCGGTGGCCAGACATCGGGATGTCGACCCGCAAGCATGGCCACCCGTGCGTCTTCGGTGTCGTCACCCGCCGGAATGAGCATGTAGCCCATCGGAAGTGGGAACAGCCCCAACGGTTGCGGCGGCAGCGTCAGGCGGGAATCCGACGGGTAGGTGCTCAGCTCGGATGTCGGTGTGGTCAATGCCTCAGCCATTCAGGGGTCCTCCGATGTCACGTTCTGCGGCTCGCTTGATCATCCGGGCGGACAATTCCGCGCGAGCCCTTGTCGAGTGTGTGTCTATGCGCTTGCGCACGATGCCGTCGGCGAACACGACCACGATGTCGACGGCCCAGCGCCCACGCTCCTCGACAACCACGGTGTCGACGCTGAGTGCCTCATCGGCCGAGCTGTCGGCGCGTCGACGCGTGGGCCGCATGCGCAGGTCGTCGGTCGGACCGTCATCGTCGTTGGCCTGCTGCTCGATGTCGCGTCGATCGTCCACCATCGTCACTCCCGCTGCTCCAACGGAATTCGCAACGCGCCATGGTCGTCGTCCCAGAACGCCCGCCGTACACCGGTGGGGATGACGTCATCGAGCAGCTCGCGGACGCAGCACGGCGCGATCCCCGGCGGGGGAGCGCTGCTTGAGCAACATTCCACCGTTGCGCGGCCCGCGCAGCGGCAGCAGCCACAGTTGGCCATCACGGACGTCGCCGACCGTCACGTTGGGCGGGAAAGTGGGCTGCTGACAGCGCAGCGCTCAGACGTAGATAACCGTCTTCGGTGAACTGCACGGTGAAGTCGTCCGGTTCGCTGGGCTCGGACGGTCGAAGCGGGCGAGATGTAGTCGGCTTCGATGATGTCGATCACCTGCTCCATCGCAGCCGCCACCTCGGGGGAAAGATCGGCCCCCATGGCGACGTTCGCCGCTTCGATCAAGAAGACCGTGATGTCGGTAGGGCATTCCTCCGCCAATGCCCACCGCGCGAACGAAATTGCGTGATCCCACCGAAAGGAGTGGGTGTGCAGTCCCTCCAACGGCGGCAACTCGGCGAACTCAGCCCCCGGGACGCGGTAGATCGTTCCCGGAGTGCAGCCGGTGGCCGACGCGTCGACGATCACGACCCTTTCGGCACCGCGCATCTGGAACGCGACGTCCATGCCGGCGGTGCCGCCATCGACCAGCCGGAGTCCGTCCGGCATGCCTCGTTCCCACAGGTGGCGCACCATGACGGGTCCCACCCCGTCATCGCCGCGCAGGAGGTTTCCGCATCCCACGATCAGCACCTCACAACCCGGCGGGTCGATGTTCGGATCCGACTCGCCGGGTTGTGTGGTGTCGTGTGAAGCGGAGGAAGTCGTTGGAATCACACCATTCCGTTGATCACGAACTTCGACAGCTCACGACCGGACTTTCCGTCGTAGGCGTGCACCGTGCAGACCAGGCACGAGTCGAAGCTGCGGGCGACGTGGCCCAACTCCACCGGGTCCTCGGGATCGACGATGGGCGAACCCACCAATGCCTTCTCGATGGGACCGAGCACTTCGGCGCCGTCGCGCGGGCCGATGTTCCACGCCGTCGGGGTGACGACCTGGTAGTTCTTGATCTTGTTGTCTTCGATCACGATCCAGTCCGACAGGGACCCGCGGGCGGCCTCGGTCGATCCGAAGCCCATGCCCTCGGCGTGCTCGGTGGGCTTGGTGTAGAAGCTCTCCTTGAGGTCGAGCTGATTGAGCCATTCGCGTGTCCACTTGTAGTACTTCGGCGCCTCGTGCATCCGTGCCAGCTGGCGCACGAACACACTCGGCCCGATCTTGTTGAAGATGTCCACGAACAACGGGTCGTTGTCCTGATGTGCTGCGGCACCGGGCCCACCGGCCGCCATGCGCCGCGCGAGCGGGCCGGCCTCCAGCGGGATGTGACCCTGGCCCGGCACGTCGTACCGCGGTGACTTGGCCCAGCTGTACTTGCCCTGCTTGCGGCCCTCTTCGGGGTCGACCGGAATGGTCTCGCCCTCGAACGGATGCAGCGATCCAGTCCCCTGGTAGAAGGAGTGGGTGACGTCTTCGCGAACCCTTGCCTGGTCGAAGTCGGACCACGTACCGCCCGTGTAGATTCCGGACCGCCCGATCAGCGCCGGGTTGCGGCCGTCGATCGTCGGGTTCTCGTACAGCGACGGCTCGAAGTAGGTGCCGGTGGCGATGTAGTTGCCGACGCCCTGGCCGTACTTGTCGAGGCCGACGTCGAGGCAGAAGCGGATGAAGAACCCGCAGTCGCTGTTGTGTTGCGACTCATTCTCGTCGACCCACTCGAGCACGTCTTCCCACGTCTTGTTCTCCAGCCAGCGGTCCACCGAGCAACCGAGCCAATGCTTCTCGAGCCACTGGTCCTTCCAGTGCTCGAGGATCGCGATCGACCGGGTGACGTCGGACAGTGTCGGCGCGCACATCACGCCGCCGGGCACCATGAAGCTGGAGTGCGGCCACTGCCCGCCGAAGATCGCGTACACCTCAACGGGTTTGCTCGACAGCACCACGCCGGGCTGATAGCTGGTCCCGACGTACGGCGCGAACCGGCGAACCGATTCGGCGTACAGCTTCGACTTCGCGTAGTTCTTGTTGGTCAGGTCGATTGCGAACAGCGCGTAGAAGTAGCGCGGAATCGACTGCAGCGTTTCGGCTGCCTGACAGATGTTGCGGACCAACGTGGCGTTCTGCGGCACGTGGGTGCGCCACGCGGTGTCCAGCGCATAGGCGGACTTGTACAGGTGGCTACCTCCGCAGATGCCGCAGATGCGCGGTGTGACCACCAGCCCGGCCTGCGGGTCCTTTCCCTGCAGGATGATCTCGAAGCCGCGGAACATCGCAGCCTCGGTCCATGCGGAGGTGACGACCCCGTCTTCGATCGTGACGCGCACGTCGAGGTCGCCCTCGACCCGCCCGAGGGGGCTGACGAATAGATCTAGTGCAGTCATTCGGTGTCCTTTCAAAGACTGTGCAGGCTGGGATGTTTGGAACCGCGGGCTAGACGACGAACATGTCTTCCTTGGACCATTGCGGCGCCGCGATTCGCGCCGCCGCCGCATGCGCCATGTACGTGAGATGGTCGCTGCCCTCCGGGACTTCCTTCGGGATCATCCCGCTGACCTTCTGCGTCTTGAAGACGGTGCCGGGTGCCAGGTCGAAGTGGGGGAACTCGGGTTCGGTGCAGCCGAGGCAGGGCATGCCGGCGCGGGTCTTCGACGATTGCCGGTTCCACAGGATCCGGTTGCAGGGCGAGTGCGTCATCGGCCCACGGCAGCCGAACTCGTAGAACAGGCAGCCGGTGCGGGTGCCTTCCCCGAACGACATCGTCGACTGCTTGTACTCGAAGAATTGCACACGCGTGCAGCCGGTTTGGGTGAAGGTCTTGAAGAAGGTCTCGGGGCGGTGCAGTTCGTCCAGGGTGATGTCGCCCGCGCGACCGGTGGCCAAGGCGACGATGATCTGGGTGATCCAGTCCGGGTGCGCCGGGCAGCCGGGGATGTTGATGACGGGCAGGCCCATCTTGGAACGGAAGTCGGGGCCGAGGAAGCCGCCCTTTCCGCGCTTGTGGAACTGCAGACCCGTTGACGCCGAGGGGTTCGGCTCGGTCGCGGGAATGCCGCCCCAACAGGCACAGTCACCGATCGCGACGACGATCTGGCGCAGCATCGCAGAGGTCGGTGACCCAGTCCTTCATCGGCCGGTCGGCGAACATGTCCATTCGCCCGGTTCCGTTGGGCGCCTCGATGACCGAGCCCTCGAAGACGAAGATGTCCAGCGGCCGCTCGCCGCGGGCGCAGTCCCAGAACACCTTCTGGGCATTTTTACCCAGTTCGAGGCCCAGCGACGGATGCCACAGCAAGTCCAACCCGAAGTCGACGATCAGATCGACGACGTTGGGTTCCTCGGCGTTGAGGAACGACATCGTGTTGCCGCTGCACGCCCCTCCTTGTAGCCAGAGCACGGACGCCATGAAAACTCCTCTCACTGCTTACGATTGCGAAGGTTTGGTTGGATTGTTGGTTCGTCCTGCTACGGAGCGGAGTGGCGCGCACCCTGCTTCTCGACCGCCTCCGGTGTGACGTCGAGGCGGCGACCGAAGGCGCGCGCGATGTGGATCATGAAACCCAAACCGCGTGATACGTCAGGGTCCTTGGTCACCTTCATCAGGGCGAAGACGCCCTTGGGTCCGCGCGGGTCGGCGGCGGCGGCCTGTTTGCCCTCGAGCAGCGCCTCGCCGACTTCGGCGAGAATGTCGGCGGTCTGTGGGTCCGTCAGCGAGGAGTGCATCAGCCTGTCGATGGCCGGAGTGGCGTCGACGAGGGCCGCGGACAACCGCGTGACGGTGTCACTGAGTCCCGCCAAGTCCAACTTCGGCCAGGGCCCAAGACCGCTGGCGGTCGCAGCCAGATCCCTGGCATCTGCGACGCCGGATGCCAGGCTGTCGCCGATGGTGTCCGCACGCCGAATCAGACCGTCGAGCCCGACGATGAGCGTTGCCAGGAGGTCCGCGTGGTCGAGGATCAGCGAAATCGAAGAAGCGACTTTCGGGTCCTCGAGCCTGGCGATCAGCTCGTCTCCCGGCGACTCGGCGATGAGCGCATTGGTGTCCAGGCTTTCGATCAGCGAAGCATGTGCAGCCACTCAAATCCTCCTAGCCGATGTGTCAGTGGTCACAGACGCTAGCCCTGTGTGACCGCCGGGCCTATCGCATTCGCGCAGCGGCTGTCAGAATTGCGCAGACATGTGCGCGCAGATGCGCGCAATGCGCCGAGGAGTCTTGAATGATCGCCGCGAACCATTCAGCAAATCGTCAATTCGCTGGGTGCGCTTACGCGGGCTGGCACTGATGTCGCGCCTGGCCAGACTCGGTTTCATCGACATCCGCCGCACCGGCCAACCGGTCCGGCGAAAGGTCCGTTCCCGTGGCGTACCACCGGCGCTGGCAAACAACGAAATCTTCTACACCGAGAATGTTCGGGAAGCGGGCTCGCTGGTCAGTCGGGCGCTGGCACCCTGCAGGCTCAACGTCCACGACGACGCGTCACCGTTCGCCGCAACCATGCACGGTATTCGGCTGCGCAACGTCAGCATGCTCTATCTCGACCTCCACGTGCGCGCGACGCTCGAAATCCCTTCCCTCGGGAAGTATTTCGCGGTGCACATGCCGATGAACGGTCGCGCTCTCTGTCAACACAACGGACACGAGTTCGAGGCGAACACGATCAGTGCGCTGGTGACGAGCCCTGGAGCCGCGCTCACCATGCAGTTCGACGAGGATTCGCCGCAGTTGTTGGTGCGCATCGAGGAACCCGCGCTGCTGCAATACCTCACTCGGCTTCGCGGTCGGCGGCTGTCGCGGCCGCTGGTATTTCATCCCGAATTCGACCTCACCAGTGATGTCGCGGTGCGCTGGCACGCGGCGGTGCAACTCCTGCACACGGAGGTCTATCAGTCCGGTTCCCTCGTCCAACTCGGGCACGGCATCAGCGGCATCGAGGAGTTGCTGATGAACAGCCTTCTGCACGTGCAGCCATCGAACTACCACGAAGAGTTCATCCGCCCGGCTGCCGATCCGGCTCGCCGGGTGGTCGAGGAGGCGATCACCTTCATCGACGCCCACTTGGGCGAGACGATCACGATGGAGTCGATCGCGCGAAACGTTCACATGAGTGTCCGCTCCATTCAGCAGGGGTTCCGCGACGAACTCGGGGTATCACCGATGACCTATGTCCGCGACATGAGGCTCGAGCGGGTGCATGCAGAACTCGCCGATGCCCTCCCAAGCGATGGCGTGACGGTGACCGATGTGGCAACCCGTTGGGGCTTCAATCATCTCGGCAGCTTCGCGGTCGAGTACCGGAAGCGATGGGGAGTAACTCCCTCAGAAACGCTGCGCCAGTAAAGCGCCGAAGAGTGTATGGTCGCGTCTGACTCGAGGAGGGTCGACAGTGCACGAGCTCTCGATCTGCAGTTCCATGGCGAAGATCGTCACCAAGCATGCGGCCGGTAGACCGGTCCGCACCGTGCACGTGCGGATTGGTGCGATGCGCCAGATAGTGCCGGACACGTTGGTGTACTGCTGGTCTCTGGTGACCGAAGGCTCCGAGTTGGAAGGCGCCGAATTGCTGGTGGAGCGCATACCCGCCAAGATCCGGTGCACCGGTTGCGGTTACGAGCAAGTCCTCGATTCGATCACGATGGTCTGCGAGTCCTGTACGGGGCAATCGGTCACCCTGGTCGAGGGAGACGAGTTCCTCATAACTTCACTCGATTTGGCGGAGGTGTAACGGCATGGGCAGATTCCACCGACACGATGGCGACCACGATCACCATCATGATCAGGGCGACCATCATGATCACGATCATGGGGATCACTCGGGATACACCACGGGGACTGATCGAGTGGTGGTGCTCGAGCGGATCTTCGAGGAGAACGACCATACTGCGGCCGCCAATCGAAGCGACTTCGACGCTGCCGGTGTGACGGCCGTGAACTTGATGTCGTCTCCCGGCGCCGGCAAGACGGCGGTACTTCGGGAGACCCTTCTTCAGCTCGATAGCCAATTGCGGGTTGGCATCGTCGAAGGGGACATCGAGACCAGCATCGACGCCGACCGGCTCAGTGGCCTGGGAGCCGCCATCTCGTTGATCAACACCAGCAACGGTTTCGGGGGCGAATGCCACCTCGACGCACCGATGGTGCGTTCCGCGCTTGCGCGGCTCTCGTTGGTCGACCTCGATCTGCTCCTGATCGAGAACGTCGGAAACCTGGTCTGCCCCGCAGAGTTCGACGTCGGAGCGCATGCCAGTGCGATGGTCTACTCCGTAACCGAGGGGGAGGAGAAGCCGCTGAAGTACCCGGTGATGTTCCGGTCCGCCGACGTCGTCATCGTCAACAAGGTGGATCTGATCCCGCACCTCGACTACGACCTGTCGGCGTTCTACGACAACCTGAATGCCGTCAATCCCGGCGTTGCGGTGATCGAGACGAGCGCCCGGACGTCCCTCGGCATCGACAAGTGGTGCGGCTGGCTGTCCGACCTGCACCGCAAGACTCGCGTCGCAACGGTGACCAGCTGATCGGGAGGCGCAGAGCCCGCCACCCAGCCGCCCACCCATAAGGGGGATGGCCGAAAGTCGGCTGCCAGACAACCTTGATGCATGCTTGCCGATCGCACCACATTGGTTCAGTTTCTGATTGAAGAACGTCGACGTCATCCCGGACGCGTCCGGCGACCTGAACGGGTTGATCCTCGACGTCGCGCTTGCGTGCAAGGCGATTTCGAAACGTGTTGCGGCCGGCGCGCTCGCCGACGCACTGGGATCGGCAGACCAGACCAATGTCCAAGGCGAGGTGCAGCAGAAGCTCGACGTGCTTGCCAACAACTACTTCCTGCGCGCCAACGAGTGGGGTGGTCGCGTCGCAGGGATGGTCTCCGAGGAGCTGGACGAGCCGTACCGGCTGCCCGCCGAACATCCCAGGGGGAAGTACCTGTTGCTGTTCGACCCGCTCGACGGTTCATCGAACATCGACGTGAATGTGTCGGTTGGCAGCATCTTTTCGATCCTCCGCGCGCCGCAGCCGGGTTCGGATCCCGAGACGCAGGACTTTCTGCAGCCGGGAACGGAACAGGTGTGCGCGGGATATGCCATCTACGGGCCGTCGACGATGCTGGTTCTCACGGTGGGAACGGGAGTGCACGCGTTCACCCTCGACCCGAGCCTCGGCGAGTTCCTGCTGACCCGCGAGTCCATCCAGATTCCCTCGGCCACCAAGGAATTCGCCATCAATGCGTCGAACCAGCGATTCTGGGAGCCTGCCGTGCAGCGATACGTGCAGGAGTGTCTCGCCGGCAAGTCCGGTCCCCGGCAGAAGGACTTCAACATGCGGTGGGTCGCTTCTCTGGTGGCCGAGACACACAGAATCCTCACCCGAGGTGGTGTCTTCCTCTACCCCCGTGACTACCGCGAGCCCGTTCGGCCGGGCCGGTTGCGACTGATGTACGAAGCGAACCCAGTGGCGTTCCTCGTCGAGCAAGCCGGCGGCGCGGCCAGTACCGGCAGGCAACGTCTCCTCGATGTGGAGCCCACCGATGTGCACCAACGTGTTTCGTTCGTGTTCGGAGCCCGCGAAGAGGTGACCCGCATCGAGGAGTACCACGCCGAATCCTATGAGCAGGTGTCCCAATTGCCGCTTTACGGCACGCGGGGCCTCTTCCGGACAGCGGCGGGATAGGTCGACATGTCACGCAAACATCCCATCGTCTCAGTCACTGGATCCTCCGGCGCTGGCACCACGTCCGTGATGCGCACCTTCGAGCAGATCTTCCGCCGTGAAGGAATCAACGTCGCCTACGTCGAGGGCGACAGCTTTCACCGCTTCGATCGCGTCGAGATGAAGGCGGCGATCGAAGAGGCGCACGCCCGAGGTGACCACACGTTCAGCCACTTCGGTCCGGAAGCGAACCTCTTCGAAGACCTCGAAGATCTGTTCCGCTCGTACTCGGAGGTCGGCGGCGGCAAGTTCCGCAAGTATCTACACGACGAGCAAGAAGCGAGGCCGTACGACCAGCAGCCTGGCACGTTCACACCGTGGGAGTCCCTGCCCGAAGACTCCGACATGCTGTTCTACGAGGGACTGCACGGCGCCGTCGAGACCGATACGGTCAGTGTCGCCCAGCATGCCGACCTGCGCATCGGAGTGGTGCCGGTGATCAACCTCGAGTGGTTGCAGAAACTACATCGAGACAAAGTCGTGCGCGGCTACACATCTGAGGCCGTCACCGACACGATTCTGCGGAGAATGCCGGATTACGTGAACTACATCTGTCCGCAGTTCTCGAACACGGATGTCAACTTCCAACGCGTTCCAGTGGTCGACACGTCGAATCCGTTCGTTGCCAGGAACATTCCGACGCCGGACGAATCGATGTTGATCATCCGGTTCCGTGATCCCCACGGCATCGACTTCCCGTATCTGCTGTCCATGCTGCATGATTCGTTCATGTCCCGCCCGAACACGATCGTGTGTCCCGGCGGCAAGATGGACCTCGCGATGCAGCTGATCTTCACACCGATGATCCTGCGCCTGGTGGACCGCCGGAAGGCCGAGTTGAGCGACGGGGTCACCGCTAGCCGCTGAGCATACGGCGGCACTTCTCGTGAGCGGCGGCGTACCGGGCCGCCAACAGCGACGAATAACGCCGGGCCGCACGTAATCGTGCGACCCGGCGTTACTCGTGTACTAGCGGGACAGCACGCGCACCACGATCTCGGTGGTGAGTTGGGCGGCGAAGTGACGCGAACTGCGCGGGCCGGCTAGCTCCAGGAGTCGAAACTCTCCATGAACGTAGCGCTTGCTTGCGCGGGCGGCCGCGTGTGCCGAGTGTGTACTGACCAATGCGGTGGTATCGGCAGCCACTGCGGGGCAGCGCTTGTCGCGGACGAAGCCGGTGTCGCTGGGAACGCGCGGATGCCTGCAGTCGATCACGACCAGGCCCGTGAAGCGTTCGCGGTGGGTGGCGGCGAGCCTCCATGCCAGCTCGCCGCCGACTCCATCCCCGACGAGCAGACCGCCGGCCACCTTCAGCCGATCGAGAATGTCGATGATGACCTTCGGTCTGAGACCGTCGAGCACGGGGAAGGTTACCGTGCGGAACATGGCGATGTGCAGCCGTTCTCGGACGACGTCGTAGGGCGCCGCCCGATCCGGCGATCCGTCGAACATGACGACCACTCGGCCCGTGTCCGGCCCAGCCAACCTCACCGGCACGCGGAATCCATCAATCGTAGGAACGTGGCGTATCGATTCGGGATGCCTGGGAACGGCTGCACTAGTCACGGTCATCCGTAACGGTGCCCGGAGGGCTTTTGAGTGGCGTACGAGAACGTCGTGTAACCGATGCGCCGATCGGACCCTTCGGCCCGATCGAGCCGGAAGCCCGGCTCCTCGGCCGGCCGCTGCACGATGAACGAGAACGCGGTGGTCTGGCGCCCCAGATTCGCGTCATAGGCGTTCAACCGGATGTACGTACCGGGATAGGCACTGCGGCATGCATTGACCTCGAGTAGGACGCCTGCGGCATCCTTGAGGTCGAACATCGGCAGTCCCCACATCTCCCAGTACACGTTGCGCGGGTGTGGGTCGTCGGTGAACTCCACCGACAGCGGCCAGCCATTGTCGAGCGCATAGCTGATCTGAGCCGTTATCTCCTCGTCGGTGAAATCCGGCAGGTAAGAGAAGGTGCCTTGTGTGACTCGCATGAGTTCTCCGATCGGGTTCAGGAATGAGTGGGGGTTGCGACGACGTCGGGGGTGTCGGTGGACTCGTAGTTGAACGAGATGTCACCCCACGTGGCCAGAGCGGTTTCCAGAGGAAGGTTGGTCGATGCCGCCTTCTTGAGGATCTCCGGGCCCTCCTTGTAGAAGTCCCGACCTTCGTTGCGCGCCTTGATCATCGCCTCGAGCGCAACGCGGTTGGCTTCGGCGCCCGCGGAGATTCCCATCGGGTGGCCGATGGTACCGCCGCCGAACTGCAGGATGACGTCTTCGCCGAGATAGTGCAGCAATTGGTGCATCTGGCCGGCGTGGATGCCGCCCGATGCGACCGGCATGACGCCGGGCATCGATGCCCACTCCTGGTCGAAGTACAGGCCCTTGACGGGATCGGCCGCTACGCTATCGAGCCGGAGCGTGTCGTAGAACCCGGCGGTGGAGGCCGGATCGCCTTCGAGCTTGCCGACGACGGTGCCCGCGTGGATGTGGTCGACGCCAGCCAGCCGCATCCACTTGGAGATCACTCTGAAGCTGATGCCGTGCGACTTCTGCCGGGTGTACGTGCCGTGACCGGCGCGGTGCAGGTGCAGCAGGACGCCATTGGCGCGAGCCCAATTGGCCATCGACTGGATGGCGGTATAACCGATCGTGAGGTCGACCATGACGACGACGGACCCGAGTTCCTTTGCGAATTCGGACCGCTCGTACATCTGCTCCATGGTCCCTGCGGTCACGTTCAGGTAGTGACCCTTGATCTCACCGGTAGCCGCTTGCGCGCGATTGACGGCCTCCATGCAGAAGAGGGAGCGGTCGCGCCAGCGCATGAACGGTTGCGAGTTGATGTTCTCGTCATCCTTGGTGAAGTCGAGTCCGCCACGCAGGGCTTCGTAGACGACGCGACCGTAGTTGCGGGCCGACAAGCCGAGTTTCGGCTTGGTCGTTGCGCCGAGCAAGGGCCGTCCGAACTTGTTCAGGTGTTCGCGCTCCATGACCACCCCGTGGGCGGGTCCTTGGAAGGTCTTGACGTACTGGGTGGGAATGCGCATGTCTTCCAGGCGAAGCGCTTTGAGCGGCTTGAACCCGAAGACGTTGCCGATGATCGAACTGGTGAGGTTGGCGATCGAGCCCTCTTCGAAGAGGTCGAGGTCGTAGGCGATCCACGCGATCCACTGCCCGGGCGCGTTGGGAACCGCGTCGACGCGGTAACACTTCGCCTGGTAGTGCTCGAAGGTGGTCAACCGGTCGGTCCAGACCACGGTCCACGTTGCGGTGCTCGATTCACCGGCAACCGCTGCGCCGGCCTCCTCCGGCGGGACACCGGGTTGTGGGGTTATCCTGAAGGCGCACAGCACATCCGAGTCCTTCGGGATGTAATCGGGCTGCCAGTAGCCCATTTCGGCGTAGGGAATTACTCCAGCGTTCCAACGATCTGTCGTCATGCCAGGAATGCTGCCAGCCGATCATCAACGTGTCTATTGCGAATAAGCCATTGACTCTGAAGCATTCGCTTAACTCTCTCACCCTGCGTATCCACCATGTAGGTGAGGCCGGGGCCATCCCCAGCCGGATAACTTGCGACCGATGACTACGTACCGAAGGGCAACATTGAAATGACGACATGTCGAGAGACCGCGGCACGAATGGTGGCGCCCGGCAAGGGCATCCTGGCCGCTGACGAGAGCATCGGGACCATGTCGAAGCGTCTCGAGGAGGCGGGCGCGGAGCCGACTGCCGAGAACCGCCGCAGGTATCGCGAGCTGCTCGCCGCGGCCCCGGGATTGTCCGAAAGCGTTTCGGGCATCATCTTCTGCGATGAGACGCTGCGCCAGACGTTCAGCGACGGCACGCCGTTCGCGCAGGCCGTGAGCGCCCTGGGCATTCTGCCAGGTATCAAGGTGGATGCCGGCGCCAAGCAGAGCCCTGGGCTGGACGGCGAGCTGGTCACCGAGGGGCTCGACGGGCTACCGGCGCGTCTAGCCGAGTATGCCGAGATGGGCGCTGCGTTCGCGAAGTGGCGAGCGGTCTTCGAGATCGGTTCCGACATGCCCAGCCGCGGCGCGATCAGCGCGAACGCGAGCGCCCTTGCCCGCTATGCCGCGGCGTGCCAGGAGGCGGGCATCGTGCCGATCGTCGAGCCGGAGGTGCTGATGACCGGCACTCACAACCGCGGTGTGTGCCGAGACGTGACCAGCGAAGTCCACGCTGCGGTGCGAGCCGAATTGGCGTTCTTCCACGTCGACTTGGCGGGTATCGTCCTCAAGCCGAACATGATCCTCGAGGGCGAGGACTATGCACGGGAGTCCACTCCGGAAGAGACGGCCGAGCTCACCGTCGGCGTTCTGCGGGCGTGGCCAGGCGACCTTGCCGGGGTGGCCTTCCTGTCCGGTGGACAGACACCCGAGCGGGCGACGGCCAATCTTGAAGCGATGCAGGCTCACCGGACGCCGTGGCCTCTGACGTTCTCCTTCGGCCGTGCGCTGGTGTCGCCGGCGCTGGCTGCCTGGCACGGAGATCCCGACCTCGTCACCGATGGCCAGACGGCCCTTCTCGAACGCGTGGCTGCCAACGGCGCCGCGGCGCGGCTGCGCGCCGAGCTTCAGATCTGCCTGAATGCCGACACGGGGGCAGCGCGTTTACTTCCCTTTTCGAACGCGCTGTCCCCGTTTGGCCACACACCGTCAACGAAGGACGAACAGGGGACGTCGGCTCGGGTCGACGATTTCCCGGCCGCCGTCGTCGTAGTGGACGACGACGTGGCCGGGTGATGTCGAGCCGACTCGGCCGAGACGACCGAGGACACCCCTGGCAACGCGAATGCGATCGCCGGTGACTGGGAAACAAGACGATGCGGTCTGCGCTGACCCGACCATGCCGATCTGACTCATTTCCGTCCTCCAATGATGTGGGCGTCAGATCTACCTTGCCGCCGCGGACGCTGCCACAGCACCCCTCATTGGGGGAGCAGCAGCGGGACGTGAATGCGGTTGAACAGCTCCCCATCTGGGGGATGTCGAATGACGATCGAAGGAGAACACATAGTGACGGTTCGGGTAGGCGTTAACGGCTTCGGTCGAATCGGGCGCAACTTCTTTCGGGCTTTGGATGCGCAGCAGGCGCTGGGTGCGAACAAGGACATCGAGATCGTGGCGGTCAACGACCTGACCGACAACGCGACGTTGGCGCACCTGTTGAAGTTCGACTCGATCCTGGGCCGGCTGCCCTACGACGTCAGCCTCGAGGGTGACGACACCATCGTGGTGGGGTCCACCAAGATCAAGGCGCTCGAGGTCAAGGCCGGTCCGGCCGAGCTGCCGTGGGGTGACCTGGGCGTCGACGTGGTCGTCGAGTCCACCGGCATCTTCACCAACGCCGCCAAGGCCAAGGGCCACCTGGACGCGGGCGCCAAGAAGGTCATCATCTCCGCGCCGGCCACCGACCCGGACATCACGATCGTGATCGGCGTCAACGACGACAAGTACGACGGCAGCCAGAACATCATCTCCAACGCGTCGTGCACGACGAACTGCCTGGGCCCGCTGGCCAAGGTGCTCAACGACGAGTTCGGCATCGTCAAGGGCCTGATGACCACCATCCACGCCTACACGCAGGATCAGAACCTGCAGGACGGCCCGCACGGCGACCTGCGTCGCGCCCGCGCCGCCGCACTGAACATCGTGCCCACCTCGACCGGTGCGGCCAAGGCGATCGGCCTGGTGCTGCCCGAGTTGAAGGGCAAGCTGGACGGCTACGCGCTTGCGGGTGCCGATCCCCACGGGTTCGGTCACCGACTTGACCGTCGAGCTGGCCAAGTCCGGCTCCGCCGACGACATCAACGCCGCGTTCAAGGCTGCCGCCGAGGGCAAGCTGAAGGGCATCCTGAAGTACTACGACGCGCCGATCGTGTCCAGCGACATCGTCACCGACCCGCACAGCTCGATCTTCGACTCCGGGTCTGACCAAGGTGATCGACAACCAGGCCAAGGTCGTGTCGTGGTACGACAACGAGTGGGGCTACTCCAACCGCCTCGTCGACCTGGTCGCACTCGTCGGCAAGTCGCTCTAGCGCAATGCCTTCCGCTGTATTACGTCAGCGGAGGAGTTGACCAGCCGCACCAGCCAGGTCGAACAACGGTTGGGGCGCGATGCCGAGCACCATCGTGGCCGCCGCAGTCAATGCGACGGCCACGGCGGTCGCCTCGTGCAGGTCGCCGGGTGTGCGGGGTCTGCGGATTCGGTTCACGGAAGAACATCGTCACGATCACACGGGCATAGGCAAACGCCGCGATCGCGCTGCTGACCACACCGACTACCACCAACACCTGTCCGCCACTGGTGGCTGCCACCTGGAAGATCGCGAACTTGCTGATGAACCCGCTGGTGAGCGGTATGCCCGCCAGCGTCAACAGGAACAACGCCATTGCCGTGGCGATTGCGGGCGAGCGCCGACCGAGCCCCGCCCAATGCGAGGTCTCGGTGTCCTCCTCACCGTCGGCGTTGCGGATCATGCCGACCATGGCGAAGGCACCCATCGTGCTGAGTCCGTACGTGACCAGATAGAACATCGTCGACGACAGTCCCGCCTGGCCCGCACACACGCCAAGGAGCAGGAATCCGACGTTGGCGACCGACGAATAGCCGAGCAGCCGCTTCATGTCGGTCTGTACCACGGTGAGCACGGCGGCCACCATCATCGTGACGGCGGAGACGACCCAAAGAACCGGCCGCCAGTCGGCGATGAGGCCGGGCAGCGCGATGTAGAAGATCCGCATCATGACACCGATCGCGGCGATCTTGGTTGCCGCGGCCATGAATCCGGTGATCGGCGTTGGCGCACCCTGATACACGTCGGGCACCCACGAATGGAACGGAACCGCGCCGACCTTGAACAACAATCCGGCAGCCACCAGCCCAGCCCCGGTCACCGCAAGCGACGTGTCGCCACCCCGTGCGTCCAGTACATCGGCGATACCCGACAGCGTGAGTGTCCCGGCGTAGCCATAGAGCAGCACGATGCCGTAGAGGAAGATGGCCGACGAAAACGCCCCGAGCAGAAAGTACTTCAACGACGCTTCCTGTGACAGGAGTCGGCGGCTGCGTGCCAAGGCGCACAGCAGATAGAGCGGAAGCGAGAGGACCTCGAGTGCGACGAAGATCGTCAACAGGTCCGCGGATGCGCAGAACACCAACATCCCACCGACCGCGAACATGAAGAGCGGAAAGACCTCCGTCTGGATGATCCCGCCGCGGACGGCCTGCTCCTCTTCCATGCTGCCGGGAACGACGGATCCCTGCGGGGCGAAGGCGACCAGCCGATTCTCGGCGATCAGCGCGACCGCCACCATGCTGGTCAACAGAACTGCGCCTTGCAGGAACAGCGATGGCCCGTCGACCGTGATCGACCCCATGACTGCGCTGCCGCGATGGCCGGCGAGGAGAACGACCGCAGCGAACGCCGCGACGAGGGCGCCAGTGCTCACCACGAGGTGGGCGCGGTAGCGGCCACCGCGGGGGAGGAACGCCTCGATCAGAATGCCCGCGACGGCCGCGCCGAACACGATCAGCATCGGCGACAGTAGGCCGTATTCAACGCTGGGCGTTGGCAGCCCGAGAGCTTCGATCATCGCGACGGTCCTTCTGCGAGCTGGGGTGCTGGATCTGGTCTCATCGATCGTGGTCAACGTGTGGCTTACGGCGGGCACGATGACGTCGAGCACGGGTTTCGGATAGATGCCCAGCACCAGCAGTAGCGCGATGAGTGGTGCAACAACGGCGGTTTCGCGGGGCAGCAGGTCGCGCAGATGTTCATTTCCTTCGGTGAGCGGCCCGGTCATCATCCGTTGGTAGGCCCACAAGACGTAGAGCGCCGAGAGTACGAGGGCTGCCGTCGCAGCGACCGCTGCCAGCGGATAGCGCGTGAATGTCCCCATCAGCACCAGGAATTCGCTGACGAAGGGCGCGAGACCGGGAAGGGCGAGGGCCGACAACCCCGCGACAAGGAAGGTTCCCGCCAGCCATGGCGCCACACCCTGTACGCCGCCGTAGGCGCTGATCAGGCGAGTGCCTCTGCGTGACACCAGGAAGCCGGCGATCAGAAACAGTGCGGCCGTGGAGACCCCGTGGTTGACCATGTACAACGTCGAGCCTGCCTGGCCCTGGCTCGTCATCACGAAGATGCCGAGGACGATGAACCCGTAGTGGGATATCGAGGTGTACGCGATCAACCGCATCACGTCCACTTGGCCAATCGCAACGATCGCACCGTACAGAATCGCGATCACCGCCAGCGTGATGATCAGCCGGCCTGAAGTACGTTGCGGCCTCGGGGAACAGTTGCAGGCAGTAACGCAACATGCCGAACGTGCCCACCTTGTCCACGATCGCCATCATCAAGACGGCGGTGGCGGGCTTCGCGGACGTGGCGACGCCGGGCAGCCAGGTGTGCAGGGGCCACAGTGGTGCCTTGACGGCGAATGCCGTCATGAACCCGAGGAACAACAGCTTCTGGATCGCGGGGTCCGCATTGCGTGCGGCATCCGCGAGCGTGCGGAAGTCGAGCGTGCCTTCGCCGCCCGCGTCCGCGGAAACCACGAAGAGGCCAACCACTGCCGCAAGCATGACGAGGCCGCCGAACAGGTTGTACAACAAGAACTTCAAGGCGGCTCGCGAGCGGTCCGTCCCTCCGTACCGACCGATGAGAAAGTAGAGCGGAATCAACGTCGCCTCGAAGACGACGTAGAAGAGCAGAACGTCGAGCGCCACGAACGAGACCAGGACCAAGGACTCGACGCCCAAAACCAGCGCGACGTAGACACGAGTCGACTGTCCGCGCTCCGCACCGTCATTCCAGCCGGCAATGATCAGTAGCGGTACCAATACCGCGGTGAGTACCACCAGTGCCAGCGCGATGCCGTCGATCCCGACGGTGTAACGGGCGCCGAATGTCGGTATCCACTGGTGTGATTCGACGAACTGATACTGAACATCGCCGACGGCGAAACCGTCGACGAGCACTACGGCCACGGCCAGCACCGCAATCGCGAAGACCAGGCCCACCCAGTTGGCGAGTGTCCGTCGAGACGAGGGCACCAGTAACACCACACCGGCGCCGATCGCCGGCGTCAGCCACGACAGGGTCAACCACGGAAGACTCATCACCAGGTCCTCACCATCAGCAAGGTCGCAATGACGACGGCCGTGCCCGTCAGAATCGACAGGGCGTATGTACGCGCAAATCCGGTTTGCCACTGCCGCAGGCGAACCGACGTTCGACTGATGATCGCCGAGATGGCGACGACCACGCCGTCGACACCATGGTCGTCGACCAGCACCATGGCGCGAGTCAGCCGCGCACCCGGCTTCATCAGTACGCGCTCGTTGACCGCGTCGGCGTAGAGATCCTCGCGGGCCGCGACGGTGATGGGGGAGCCGGCGGGTATTTGTTCGGTTACGGCGTGCATCGCGTACATGCGGTAGGCGACCGCGATCCCCGCGGTCACGACGGCCAGGATCATTGCGGTCGCCGCCCAGACCGGCACCGCCTCGGCGGCTTCGTGCGAGCCGACGACCGGTTCGAGCCAGTGTTGAAGCGTGCCGCCTACCGCCAGCAGCCCACCAGACGCCACCGACCCGACGGCCAGCAGAACCATGGGCCACGTCATCACCTTGGGCGCTTCGTGCGGATGCGGTTGCTGCTCCGCTCGTCCCGTCGTGCCAGCGCCTTTCGCCGAAGAACGTCATCAGCATCACCCGGGTCATGTAGAACGCGGTAATACCCGCACCGAGCAATGCGACGCCGCCGAGCAGGAATCCCTTGGGGCCGCCGCCGCCAAACGCAACTTCGATGATGGCATCCTTGGAGAAGAAGCCGGCCAGCGGCGGCACGCCGATGATGGCGAGATAGCCCAAGCCGAATGTCACGAAGGTGACGGGTAGCGCTTTGCGTAGCCCGCCGTAGCGGCGCATGTTCACCTCGTCGTTCATTGCGTGCATGATCGAGCCGGCGCCGAGGAACATGCCCGCCTTGAAGAAGCCGTGGGTGAGCAG
Source organism: uncultured Actinomycetota bacterium (assembly GCA_963849055.1). Taxonomy (GTDB): domain Bacteria; phylum Actinomycetota; class Actinomycetes; order Mycobacteriales; family Mycobacteriaceae; genus Mycobacterium. Next base: position 586,101 of record CAWKFI010000001.1, on the reverse strand, counting down.
GTGCATGATCGCGAACGGGTAGCCGGCAGGGCCCAATCCGGCGGCCAGCACCATGTAGCCGATCTGCGACATGGTCGATGCGGCAAGCGCCTTCTTGATGTCGTCCTTCGCGCAACCCACGATGGCGCCGAACAGCAGCGTCACCGCACCGACGATCACGACGCCGAGCTGCGCGGTGGGCGCGAGGTCGAAGACCGGGCCCGACCGCACGATCAGATAGACACCGGCGGTGACCATGGTGGCGGCGTGGATGAGCGCCGAGACGGGCGTCGGACCTTCCATCGCGTCGCCCAACCAGGACTGCAACGGAACCTGCGCGGACTTGCCGCATGCCGCCAAGAGCAGCAGCAGCCCGATGGCCGTCAGCGTGTGTTCGCCGAGGCGAGGGGCCGCCGCGAATACGGCCGCGTACGAGACGGCCCCGACCTGGCTGAACATCACCATCATCGCGACGGCCAGCCCGATGTCGCCGACGCGATTGACGATGAACGCCTTCTTCGCCGCGGCGGCCGCCGCCGGCTTGTGAGACCAGAATCCGATCAGGAGATACGACGCCAGGCCGACGCCCTCCCACCCGACGTAGAGCCCAAGGTAGTTGTCGGCGAGAACCAGCAACAACATTGCGGCCACGAACAGGTTCAAGTAGGCGAAGAACCTTCTGCGGCCGGGGTCGTCGGCCATGTATCCCACCGAGTAGACGTGGATCAGCGATCCGACACCGGTGATCAGGAGTACGAAGCACATGGACAGCTGATCGAGCTGCAAGCCGAAGTCCACGTGCAGACCACCGACCGGTATCCAGGAGAACAGCTCCTCGTGGACGACCCGGTGCTCCGCGTCGCGACCGGTCATCTCGACGAACAACGCGACACATGCGGAGAACGAGGCGATCGCCGTTGCGCAGCCCAACAGGTGGCCCCATCGATTGAAACGACGGCCGCCGAGAAGCAGGACCACGGCGCCCGCCAGTGGCAGCGCGATCACCAGCCACACAGGAATCGTCATGAAGGCCTCAGTGTTTCAGCAAGCTGGCATCATCGACCGAGGCCGACCGGCGGGTGCGGAAGATCGTCATGATGATGGCAAGGCCGACGACTACCTCGCAGGCTGCCACCACCATGGTGAAGAACGCGAGCAGCTGGCCGTCCAGGTGCGCATGCAAGCGCGAGAACGCGACGAGCGACAGATTGGCGGCGTTGAGCATCAGTTCGACGCACATGAACATCACGATCGCGTTGCGTCGCAACAACACTCCAGCCGCGCCGATGGTGAACAGGATCGCCGACAAGTAGACGTAGTTCGCCGGATTCACTGCCGCCCCTCCCAATCGTCGACCCAATCCGCACCAACGTCCGGACTCTGGGTGACCAGCCGCAGATGCGGGCGTGGGGACGGCTCGAGACGGCGGGCCACGGCGGTACGGGGCCGCAACCCGGGAAAGACCGACGACGGGGCAGGGGAGCCATCCGGGAGCAACGCGGGTACGTCGACAGCGTTGTGCCGGGCGTACACACCGGGGTTCGACAAGGTCGTAGGATGCCCGCCGGGCCGGAATCGTTCCGCCGCCAGCTCGCGCTGCGTCTTGCGGCGGTCAAGCCGTTCGCGGTGCGCGAGGACCATTGCGCCCGCGACCGCGGTGATGAGCAATGCACCCGTCAGCTCGAATGCCCACAGGTAGCGGGTGAAGATCAACGCCGCCAAACCCTGCACGTTTCCAGCGGCGTTCGCCTCCGTTAGGCCTCCGAACCGCTGACCGGCCACCGTACCCATCCCGGCGATCAGGAGAGCGCCGAAGCCGAGACCGACCGCCACCGCCGAGACGCGTTGTCCGCGTATGGTTTCTACGAGCGATTCCGAAGAATCCACGCCGACGAACATCAACACGAAGAGGAACAGCATCATGACGGCGCCGGTATAGACGACCACCTGCACGACACCGAGGAACAGAGCGTCCTGGGCGATGTAGAACACGGCGAGAACGATCATCGTCATTGCGAGAAACAGCGCGGAGTACACCGCCTTTGCGGCCGTCACGACGCCGAGCGCGCCCGCGACCGCAAGGGCACCAAGAATCCAGAACATGACCGCCTCGCCCGTCGACGTTCTGGTGACGGCTTCACCCGCCAGCGTGGTCATCGGCCGTCCTGCGTTCGGGGTGCGCTGCCGGCGAGGTAGTAGTCCTCGGCGGTGCTGCCCGGTGCCATCGGGTGTGGCGGCAGTTGCATATCCGGGTCCAATGGTGCGATCAGCAGGTCCTTGTCCCAGATGAGATCGGCGCGGTTGTCGCCTGCCATCTCGTAGTCGTTCGTCATCGTCAGCGCACGGGTGGGGCAGGCCTCGATGCACAAACCGCAGCCGATGCAACGCAGATAGTTGATTTGGTAGACGCGTCCGTAACGCTCACCGGGCGAATACCGTTCGGCGTCGGTGTTGTCGGCGCCCTCGACGAAGATGGCGTCGGCCGGGCAGGCCCATGCGCACAGTTCACAGCCGATGCACTTCTCCAACCCGTCGGGATGTCGATTGAGTTGGTGACGGCCGTGGTACCGCAGTGCCACGGGGCCCGGCTCCTCCGGATACTGCTCGGTGATCGGCCGCTTGAACATGGTTCGAAACGTCACCCCGAAGCCGGCTACGGCATCGATGAGCCTAGACATCTATCTCCTCGCGTCGAATGATGATCAGTGGGTCGTGCGTACGCTGACCGGGCAGCGGCGGCACCGGGAAGCCGCCAGCGAAGGGATTGATGTACGCGGTCTCCGATGGAGGTGCGGCCCGATCGGTCGACGGCTTCGTCCTGGCGGCAGCAAGTTTCGCTGCGACGATGGCCACCAATACCAGGCAGACCCCGGCGGTGGCGGTCAGGCGGTGCGACGTGGATTGGTCGGTCCCCAACGCCCGTGCGGTAGCGACGATCATCAGCCATACGAGTGAGATCGGGTATCAGGACCTTCCAGCCCAGCGCCATGAACTGGTCGTAGCGCATTCGGGGGAGGGTGGCGCGCAGCCACATGAACAGGAAGAGGAACGCCCACACCTTGGCGATGAACCACAGCAGTGGCCACCAGCCGGTGTTGGCGCCGTCCCACAGGCTGATCGGCCACGGCGCCTGCCAACCGCCGAGGAACAGCGTGGTGGCCAGCGCGGAGACCGTAGTCATGTTGACGTACTCGGCGAGCATGAACATGGCGAACTTCAGCGACGAGTACTCGGTGTGGAATCCGCCGACCAGTTCGCCCTCGGCCTCGGGCAGATCGAATGGCGCACGGTTGGTTTCACCGACCATCGATATGACGTAGATCAGGAACGACGGCAACAAGAGGAACGCATACCAGGTCCCGTGTTGTGCGTCGACTATGCCCGACGTCGACATCGTGCCGGTGTAGATGAACACCGCGGCGAACGACAGCGCCATCGCGATTTCGTAGGAGATTACCTGCGCGGTCGAGCGAAGCGCCCCTAGCAAGGGGTAGATGGATCCGGATGCCCAGCCGGCCAACACGATTCCGTATGCGCCGATCGAGCTGGCGGCCAGGACGAACAGCACCGCCACCGGTAGGTCGGTCAACTGCAGGGCGGTGTGGTGACCGAACACCGACACCTCACCGCCGAGGGGGATGACGGCGAACGCCACGAACGCGGGAATCACCGAGATGATCGGCGCCAGCAGGTACACCGGGGCATCCGCCCGAACGGGCGTGATGCCCTCCTTCAGTGCGAGTTTGACGCCATCCACGAGGCTTTGCAGGATGCCCGCGGGGCCAACGCGGTTGGGGCCTATCCGCATCTGCATCCTGGCCAGGACCCGACGCTCCACCAGAATGGCCACCAGCACCGTGAGCAAGAGGAAGACGAAGACCGCCAGGACCTTCGCCGCGACCAACCACCAGGTGTCCTGACCGACGGCGATCACCGCGCAACGCCGATCGTCACGACGGCACCCGCTGTGACGCGGAGTTCCCGGTGGACTGCCGAGCCGGGGGAGTTCAGTGGCACCCATGCGACCCGATCGGGCAGGTCGGCAAGGGCGAGCGGAAGTGTTATCGCACCGGACGCGGTGCTGACGCTGATCGAATCCCCCTCCGCCGCTCCGATTTCCGCCGCGGTCGCCGCGGAAAGGTGAAGCACGGGCGGTCGTGCAGTGCCTGCCAGGTGGGATTCACCGTCCTGTAGACGACCCCCGTCGAGCAGCATCCGCCAACCGGCGAGAATTGCCTGCCCCGCATCGGGTGTTGGCGTTGGCGCGGGTTCCGCAGCGGGTGGTTCGGCGCGCGACCCGTCCCAGGCTCCGAGCCGTTGCAACTCATCGCGGGCGGCGGCATCGTCGGGCAGACCCAGTCGGATGCCCATCTCCGATGCGATCGCGTCGAGCACCCGCAGATCGGACAGCGTGGTGGAATCCTGCAGGGCGACGGGAAAGAACCGCCTGCGGCCCTCCCAGTTGACGAACGTGCCGGCCTTCTCGGCGACCGACGCCACGGGTAGGACGACGTCGGCGTACGCGGTCACGTCGCTGTGGCGTAACTCGAGGCTGATGACGAAGGGTGTCGCGGCCAACGCCTCGCGCGCGGCATGGGGATCCTCGAGATCCGCGATCTCGACGCCGCCGACCAGCAGTGCACCCAGTCCACCACTTTCTGCGGCGGCCAGAATGCCGGCCGTGTCCCGTCCTGGGCGCGTACTGAGCCGCCCGCCCGGCATCAGGTTCGGTAACGCTCCGGCCTCGAGTGCACCGCGCTCGCCTGCACGTCGAGGCACCCAAGCCAGCCGAGCCCCGGTGTCGTCGGCGAGCCGTCCCACTGCCGAGAGCCCGCCCGGGACCGACGCCAACCTCTCACCCACCATGATGACTGCGCCGGGATGGCGGAGCAGCGCCGCGACCGCACCGACGTGTAGGTCGTCGAGAACCTCGGGTTCTCGACCAGGCGTCGCCCTCAGCAGCGTGCCGCGCATCTTCGTCAGCCCGCGCGTCGTGAACGGCCCGATCGAGTACACGCGCAGCCCGCGTGTGCGGGCAGCCTTGCGGAGCCGCAGATAGACGATCGGCGACTCCTCTTCCGGTTCGAACCCGACCAGCAGCACGATGGGCGCCGTTTCGATGCCGCCGTAGGTCACGGTCGTGGGTCGTCCCGCCACGCGGGCTGCGAGGAAATCGGCTTCCTCTGCGGAGTGAGGTCGCGCACGGAAGTCGATGTCGTTGGTGCCCAGTGCGATCCGCGCGAACTTGGCGTAGGCGTAGGCGTCTTCCCAGGTGACTCGTCCGCCGACGAGCACGCCGGCCCGTCCGCGTGCCTTGCCGAGTGCGGCTGCTGCCAGCGTCAGTGCCTGCGACCACGAGGTCGGCGCCAAAACCCCGTCTGCGCCGCGCATCAAGGGGGTCTTGATCCGGTCGGACTGCCGGTCATGGGTGAAGGCCCAGCGGCCCTTGTCGCAGTTCCATTCCTCGTTGACCTCGGGGTCGTCACCGGCGAGGCGGCGCACGACCTTTCCGCGCCGGTGATCGGTGCGCTGCGCGCATCCCGACGCGCAGTGTTCGCAGACGCTGGGACTGGAGACCAGGTCGAAGGGCCGGGCCCGGAACCGGTAGGCGGTCCCGGTGAGCGCGCCCACGGGGCAGATCTGCACGGTGTTGCCGGAGAAGTAGGAGTCGAACGGGGCGTCGGCGGCGATGCCGACCTGTTGCAGCGCACCGCGTTCCAGCAGTTCGATGGACGGGTCGCCGGCGATCTGCTCGGAGAACCGGGTGCACCGCGCGCACAGCACGCAGCGTTCCCGGTCGAGCAGCACCTGCGACGAGAGGTTGATCGGTTTCGGATGGGTGCGCTTGATGCCGCGGAAGCGGGAGTCGGCCTGGCCTCCCGACATCGCCTGATTTTGCAGGGGGCATTCGCCGCCCTTGTCGCACACCGGGCAATCCAGCGGATGGTTGATGAGCAGGAGCTCCATCACCCCACGCTGGGCCTGGTCGGCGGCGGGGGAGGTGTGCTGCGTGCGCACCACCATGTCCGGGGTGACGGTGGCGGTGCAGGACGCCATCGGCTTGCGCTGACCCTCCACCTCGACCAGGCACTGCCGGCATGCCCCAACGGGCGCCAACAGTGGGTGGTCGCAGAACCGTGGGATCTGGATGCCTGCCTGCTCCGCGGCGCGGATCACCAGCGTGCCCTCTGGCACGCTGATTCGTTGGCCGTCGATGGTCAGTGTTATCAACTCGGGACCGCCAATTCCGCTGTCTGGAGGATGGACTCGCGCGGATCGAACGGGCAGCCGTTCGCGACATGGGCGTAGTACTCGTCGCGGAAGTGCTTGAGGGACGACACGATCGGACTGGCCGCCCCGTCTCCCAACGCGCAGAAGGACTTCCCGTTGAGAGTGTCGGCGATGGTCGAGAGTCGCTCGATGTCGTCTTCCGTTCCGGTACCCGATTCGAGATTCTCGTAGATTTGAGTGAGCCAGTAGGTCCCTTCACGACACGGTGTGCACTTGCCGCATGATTCGTGGGCGTAGAACTGGGTCCAGCGCCGCACTGCTCGCACCACGCAGGTGGTTTCGTCGAAGATTTGCAGCGCCTTGGTACCCAACATCGATCCTGCGGCGACGACCCCCTCGTAATCCAGTGGCACGTCGAGGTGTTCGGCGGTCAGCAGTGGGGTGGAGGAGCCGCCGGGAGTCCAGAACTTCAGCTGGTGACCGGCCCGTATTCCGCCGGCGTAGTCGAGCAGTTCGCGCAACGTGATCCCGAGCGGTGCTTCGTACTGGCCGGGCCGGGTGACGTGGCCCGGAAAGCGAGTACAGGGTGAAGCCGGGAGCTTCCTCGGTGCCCATCGACCGGAACCAGTCGACCCCGTTGAGGATGACCGATGGGACGGATGCGACGGACTCGACGTTGTTGACGACGGTGGGACATCCGTACAACCCGGCCTGGGCTGGAAAGGGTGGTCGCAGCCTGGGCTGGCCGCGTCGGCCCTCCAGTGAGTCGAGCAGGGCGGTTTCCTCACCGCAGATGTAGGCCCCGGCGCCGGCGTGCACGACGAGGTCGAGGTCGAAGCCGGAGTCGCCGATGTTGGTGCCCAGGTATCCGGCGGCGTAGGCCTCGGCCACGGCCTGTTGCAGTCTGCGTAGCACCGGTATCACTTCGCCGCGTACGTAGATGAAGGCGTGGCGGGCGCGGATCGCGTAGGCGGCGATGATGGCGCCTTCGATCAGTACGTGCGGGGTGGCCATCATGAGCGGAATGTCCTTGCAGGTACCGGGTTCCGACTCGTCGGCGTTGATGACGAGATAGTGCGGCTTGGCGGCCGCGCCGGTGTCCCCCTGCGGGATGAACGACCACTTCTGGCCCGTCGGGAAGCCCGCACCACCGCGGCCACGCAAACCGGAGCGCTTGACGGTCTCGATGACCTCGTCCGGGGCCATGCGCAGCACCTTCTGCAGCGCCTGGTATCCGTCGTGGGCCCGGTAGGTGTCGAGTGCCCATGACTCCGGGTGATCCCAGTACCGGCTCAATACGGGTGTTAGCGCCACGTCACTCCTCGCCTTCCAAGCCGGTTGCCGCCATTCCGTTTTCGTGTGCGACGCGCAGCCCTGCGAGGGTCGCCTCACCGATCGTGACGTCGTCAGAATCGAAGGGTGCGCACCCGGCCAGCAGCCGTTCGCCATGGCGAAAGGTGCACAGCGGTGCGCCGCGAGTCGGTACCGGTGGCTCGGCCGACCGTAGTTGGTCGACGAGTTCGCGTGCGGTGGTGGGGGTTTGGTTGTCGAAGAATTCCCAGTTGACCATGATGACGGGTGCGTAGTCGCAGGCGGCGTTGCATTCGATGTGTTCGAGGGTGATCTTGTTGTCGTCGGTGGTGTGTCCGGCGTGCACGCCGAGGTGATCTTGCAGGACGTCGAGGATGGCGTCGCCGCCCATGACCGCGCACAGGGTGTTGGTGCACACCCCGACGAGGTAGTCGCCGGTGGGGGTGCGCCGGTACATGGAGTAGAACGTGGCGACCGCGGTGACTTCGGCGGGGGAGAGGTCGAGTTGGGTGGCGCAGAAGTCGATTCCGGCCGGGGTGAGGTAGCCGTCCTCGGATTGCACGAGGTGCAGCAGTGGCAGCAGCGCGGAGCGGGATTGCGGGTAGCGGGCGATGATGGTGGCCGCATCGGCGGCGAGCCGCGCGTGACCTCGGGCGAATACGATTGCGGCCCTGTGCTGATGGGGGGTCCGGGTTCGTCGGGGCGGGGTCCCAGGCGAAGTTCGATGGCTGTCTACTTCGTGCGAGCGCTCATCGGTCGACTCCGCCCATCACGGGGTCGATGGAGGCGACGGCGGCGATGGCGTCGGCGACCATGCCTCCTTCGCACATCGCGGCGACGGCTTGCAGGTTGGTGAACGACGGGTCGCGGTAATGCACCCGGTAGGGGCGGGTGCCGCCGTCGGAGACCATGTGCACGCCGAGTTCGCCGCGGGGGGATTCGACGGCGACGTACACCTGCCCGGCGGGTACGCGGATGCCTTCGGTGACCAGTTTGAAGTGATGGATGAGGGCTTCCATGGAGCTGCCCATGATCTTGGCGATGTGGTCGGGTGAGTTGCCCAGTCCGTCGGGGCCGAGTTGCAGGTCGGCGGGCCAGGCGAGTTTCTTGTCGGTGATCATGACCGGGCCGGGCCGCAGCTTGTCCAGGCATTGTTCGACGATCTTGATGGATTCGCGCATTTCCTTGACCCGGATGATGTAGCGGCCGTAGGCGTCGCAGCCGTCGTCGGTGATGACGTCGAACTCGTAGCCCTCGTACCCGCAGTAGGGTTGGGCGCGGCGCAGGTCGTGCGGCAGTCCGGTGGACCGCAGCACCGGCCCGGTGATGCCCAGGGCCATGCAGCCGGTGAGGTCGAGGTAGCCGACGCCTTGGGTGCGGGCCTTCCAGATGTAGTTTTCGTTGAGCAGGTTCTCCATGTCGCGCAGCCGCTTCGGCAGCAGTACCAGTAGTTCCTTGAGCTGCGGGACGGCGTCGTCGGGCAGGTCGGCGGCCAGGCCGCCGGGCCGGATGTAGGCGTGGTTCATCCGCAGCCCGGTGATGGTCTCGAAGATCGAGAGCACCAGTTCGCGTTCCCTGAAGCCGAAGAACATCGCCGACATCGAGCCGAGTTCCATGCCGCCGGTGGCCAGGGCGACCAGGTGGCTGGAGATGCGGTTGAGTTCCATCAGCAGCACCCGGATCACGCTGGCGCGTTCGGGGACGTCGTCGGTGACGTCGAGGAGTTTCTCCACCCCGAGGCAGTAGGCGGCTTCGTTGAAGAACGGGGACAGGTAGTCCATCCGGGTGACGAACGTGACGCCTTGGGTCCAGTTGCGGTATTCGAGGTTCTTCTCGATGCCGGTGTGCAGATAGCCGATGCCGCAGCGGATCTCGGTGATCGTTTCGCCTTCGATCTCCAGGATCAGGCGTAGCACCCCGTGGGTGGAGGGGTGCTGGGGGCCCATGTTGACCACGATGCGTTCACCGGCCACCCCGCGTTCGCGGGCGGCGGCCACCACGTCGGCCCAGTCCTGGCCACCGACGGTGATGACGGTCTCGGGTGCCTCGGGGGCATTGTTGGGGGTGCTCATCAGTGATACGACCTCCGTTCGTCGGGCGGGGGGATCGTGGCGCCGTGGTATTGCACTGGGATGCCGCCCAACGGGTAGTCCTTGCGTTGCGGGTGCCCGACCCAGTCGTCGGGCATTTCGATGCGGGTCAGCGAGGGGTGTCCGTCGAACACGATGCCGAAGAAGTCGTAGGTTTCGCGTTCGTGCCAGTCGGTGGTGGGATACACCGAATACAGTGACGGCACATGCCCGTCGGCATCCGGGGCGGCGACTTCGAGGCGGATGCGCCGGTTGTGGGTGATCGACATCAACGGATACACCGCATGCAATTCCCGCCCCACGTCAGTCGGATAGTGCACGCCCGGACACGCCCAGGCACAGTTCGAACCGCAGGCCGGGTGCATCCCGCAACGCCTGCGCCACGGCCACCAGATGTTCGCGGCGCACCTCCAGCGTGAGTTCGCTCGCGGAAGACCACCACCCGCTCGATCGCGGCGGTGAACGCCCTCGCCCAGTTCGGTGATCAGCGTGTCGACGACGTCGTCGAAGTACCCGCCATACGGGCGTGGCGTGCTGCCGGGCAGCACGACTTCGCGCACCAGCCGGCCGTAGCCGGAGGTGTCACCGGCGCCGGTGATCCCGAAGCTGCCGCGCCGCACGCCGATCACCTCCGAATCCGGCGCCGGTGCAGTCCCGTTGGTGTTGTTGGTGTCGGTCATGGGCGCAGCAGTCCGGTGAACTCGATGGTCGGCCGCGACGCCAGTGCGGCTGTTCGGCGGCGGCGACGGCTTCGGCGCGGTTGACGCCCAACGGCATCTCGGCGATCTTGTCGTGCAGCATGAGGATGGCGTTGAGCAGCATCTCCGGTCGTGGTGGGCAGCCGGGCAGGTAGATGTCGACCGGCACGACGTGATCGACGCCCTGGACGATGGCGTAGTTGTTGAACATGCCGCCCGAGGACGCGCAGACTCCCATCGCCAGAACCCATTTCGGTTCGGCCATCTGGTCATACACCTGCCGCAACACCGGGGCCATCTTCTGGCTGACCCGCCCCGCCACGATCATCAGATCGGCTTGGCGTGGGGTGGCGGAGAAGCGTTCCATGCCGAAGCGGGCGATGTCGAATCGCGGTCCGGCGGTGGCCATCATCTCGATCGCACAACACGCCAACCCGAACGTGGCCGGCCACAACGACCCCTTGCGGACGTAGCCGGCGACCTTCTCCAGCGTCGACAACAAGATGCCACCCGGCAATTGTTCTTCGAGTCCCATCTAGATCAATCCCAACTCAGTCCGCCGCGCCGCCACACATACGCGTAGGCGACGAAGACCGTCAGCATGAACAGCAGCATCTCGACCACCGCGAACAGGCCCAACGAGTCGAACGCCACCGCCCACGGATACAGAAACACGATCTCGATGTCGAACACGATGAACAACATCGCCGTCAGGTAGTACTTCACCGGGAATCGGCTACCCGCCGTCTGCTGCGGATCGAGCGCATCGATACCGCATTCATACGCGTCCAGCTTTGCGCGGTTGTAGCGCCGCGGCCCGATTAGTACCGACGTCACGACGGAGCCCACCGCGAACACAGCTGCGACTCCCGCAAGTGCGAAGATCGGCGTATACGCGTTCATCAGTCTGCCTTCTCGTGTTCGGCCCGGGATCCTCTACGTTGACGAACGCGACGGCCACTCAGCACCCCAACTTGGGGGAGGGGTAAGGGGATTCACCCGCACGGGTCAGATCGCTACCATTCGGCGGGTGATGCGATCATTCGAGCCGAGCCAGTTTCTACGCCCCGCTACGGGTCGTGGTCTACAGCAGCAACGCCGATGTCCGGCGGCAAGTGCAGCAGGCGCTGGGCAGGATGCCGGACAGCCGCACGCCGCCACTTGACTTCGTGCACACGGCGACTCCGGCGGCGGTCCTTCGAGAGCTGGCGTCAGGCGCCGTCGACGTCGTCGTGCTCGACGGAGAGGCCGCGCCCTACGGTGGCCTCGGCTTGGCGAAGCAGCTGAAAGACGAACTGCTGCAATGCCCGCCGACGGTGGTCATCACCGCTCGGCCGGATGACGCATGGTTGGCGCGATGGTCGAAGGCCGACGTGGTGCTCGCCCATCCCATCGACCCGATCGTCTTCAGGGATGCGCTGGTGCCCCTGCTTCGCGCCCGACTGATCGTCTAGGACCGCGAGGGTAATCACGCCTCCTCTTGGCGGGCGGCATGTTCAGCCATCCACAGCCCTTCGATGCGCAGCACCCGATGGTGTTCGACCACCAGCCATGCGACGCCACCCGCGATCGCGAGAGCGCCGCCAACCGCCGTGACCGGCACCCACTCGTGGCGTGAGTATGCAGCCGATGCGACGCAGGCGATGAGCGAGATGACACCCAATGCGATCGACGCCACCCCCGGCCAGCAATAGATGTCGATGAACGATTCACCGGCATGCGGATGGGTGGTGCGGAAATGATCGGTCGGATCGTGTGTGTCCGCCATGTTTCCTCCTCAGTAGACCTACCTGAAGAGCTAATCCGGCTCTGACGGTGGTCCATCCCCCTCCTGGGTGGCTGACGGGGTGGGTCAATCAGCGCTGCGCCAGCCAAGCTCACGATGGGCGAGCAGATGGGCGATCAGCAGCTCCGTCGATCCGGTGCTCGGTGACTGCGTCACGATGTGCCACGGCCGGTCGAGCGGTGTGGTGATGACTGGCAGTTCGACCAACGCACCCGCATCCAATTCACGACGCACTGCCTGACGAGAAACCAACGTCACTCCCAGCCCCGCCACCGCGGCGGCCACGACCGCGCCGTGCGACCCGAGCACCATTTGAGGAGGGGAGACCTGGAGTTCTTCGAGGAGCGTCGTCGTCGTCGCGCGGGTTCCCGAACCCGACTCGCGAAGCAGCCAGGTCGCTTGTGCCGGGTCGAATCGACGCTCGGCCTCCGGGGGACCGACTACCACCAACGTGTTGGGGCTGACGGCTCGCACGAGGACTTGATCGAGATCGGCGGGTGGGCGCCCGGCGACCACGACGTCGGCCTCGTGATCGGCCAGCATCGGCCAAATCGACCTCCTGGAAGCAACTTCCAGCTTGCAGTCCACTCCCGGGTATTTCGCGGTGAACGACGCCAACAGCGAGGGAAGCAATAGTTCGCCGGCGGTCGTCACCGCGGCGAGGCGAATGGAACCATGCTCGGGATCGACTTCTCCGTTGGCGGCCAGGATGGCTTCGTGATGAAGGCCCAGGATCTTGCGGGCGTACTCGACATAGCGCTGCCCCGCAGGTGTCAACCGGACGCCGCGGCCGTGTCGGTCGATGAGCGGGACGCCGACCTCCCTGCTGAGGCTGCCGAGCGCCGACGAGATCGCTGATTCCGTGACCACCAACCGCTCGGCTGCCCCGCGTACCGATCCGGTGTCCGCGAGTTCGACGAGCGCCCGCAGCCGGGCATTGGTGGTCAGGGCGCGTCCATTGCCGGGACGCCGTCGAACACACGACTCGCGAGCAGATCCGCGGCCTCGATCGTGGTCAATGACGCGAGATCGACGTGCTGATCGGTGTTGTCGACCAGCCGTCGTGCGTGGCGCAGGCGCGCTCGCTCCATCGCGTTGCGCACGCTGCGCGCATTGGCGAACCATGGCTGTTCGATTCGGCGGTGCAGATATTCGCGCAGTGCGCCCTCACCGTCCGGGGACAGCGTGTAGCCGAGCTGCTTGGTCATCAACGCTGCGATCTGCTCGAGTTCCTCAACGGTGTAGTTGGGGAACGGAATGTGATGCGCTATGCGGCTTTGCATTCCGGGGTTGGCCGAGAAGAAGTGGTCCATCTTGTCGGCGTAGCCGGCGAGGATGACGACGAGGTCGTCACGGTTGTTCTCCATTACCTGAAGCAGGATCTCGATCGCTTCGGCACCGTAGTCACGTTCGTTCTCGGACTTGTACAGGTAATACGCCTCGTCGATGAACAAGACGCCGCCCATCGCCCGCTTGATCACTTCCTTGGCCTTCGGTGCAGTGTGTCCGATGTACTCGCCGACGAGATCGTCGCGGGTGACGCTGACGAGATGGCCTCGGCGCAGATATCCGAGTTTGTAGAGCAGGTCGGCCATTCGCAGTGCCACGGTCGTCTTGCCCGTGCCTGGATTGCCGGTGAAGCACATGTGCAGGGTCGGTTGGGGCGCGGTGATTCCGAAACGTGCTCGCATGCGGTCGACGAGCAACAGTGCGGCGATCTCGGCGACGCGGGACTTGACCGGCGCGAGCCCGACGAGCTCGGTGTCGAGTTTGGCCAATACCTCGTCCACGCCGGCGTCGCGCCGGGCCGAGGCGAGGTCGACCACGGCATCCGGCGCCAGCACCGGCTCAGGCTCGCCAGGCGCGGCCACGAGCTGTGGCCCAGAGTCCTTGCCAGGCGTGAAATTGAAAGAGCGGCGGGTTGTTTCCGGCGTCTGCTGCGTCATGACCGACAAACCGTCGAAGCGCCGCCTCCATGTCCCATGGCCTAGATGCTGCCAGTCCATGATCAACATGTCCATTGAGAATCAGGCGTTCGACTCTTAAGTGATTAGTTAATTGAGGTGATCGGTCTGGGCGCGTGCCGGCGGAAGCGGAATGATCGCCGTGACGGAGGTACCCGATCCGACCCGTGATCGGATGTCGAGACGGCCACCGACGAGCTCGGCGCGTTCCGACATCGACAGCAGACCGTAGCCCCGCGATTCGTGACTGCCGAGCGGATGTTCGTGCAGGTTGAATCCGACACCGTCGTCGACGATTTGGAGCCAGGCGGTGTCGTCGTAGACGGAGAAGACCAGCCGGGCCACCGACGCCCCTGCGTGCTTGACGACGTTCTGCAGACACTCCTGGGCAATCCGGTAGAGGGCGATCTCGACGTGCTCGGGCAGGCGCGTATCGGCGAGGTCGACGTCGAGACGGATCTGGGGGATCGAGCGGGCAAGGCTGGCAAGGCCACCCGCCAGGCCGAGGTCGTCGAGCACGGGCGGTCGTAGGCCGCCGATCGCTGCGCGCGCCTCCTGCAGTGTCAGGTCGATCAGTTCACGCGCGGCCGCTAGCTGCACCGACGCTTCGGCGGCGTCGTCGCCAACCGCGCGCGCCGCGGCATCGAGCCGGTAGGACAGCGTGATCAGCCTCTGCGATATCCCGTCGTGAATGTCCCCGGCAAGCCGTCGCCGTTCGAGCTCCTGCGCTTCGATGACCTGCTCGACGAAGTTCTCGTGGGCACGTTCGCGTCCAACCAGCTGACGATGCAACCGCGCTTGATGCAGCGCGCCTGCGATGAGCCGTCCGATCACCAACAACAGCTCGACGTCACCCGGGGTGAACTCCCGTCGCTCGATCGTGTGCACGGTGAGTTCGCCGACCAACCCACCGGGGTCGGTCTCCATCGGCACGGAGACCATGGACGTGAAACCCGAATCGCGCAGTGTTTCGATTGGAACGTAGCGCGCGTCCGATTCCTTGTTCTCGGTGATCACCACGGGCTGCCGATGGCTGGCAACCCAGCCCGATATTCCCGATCCCAAAGGGCAGGCGGACCCTGCCGATCTCGCGGTCGTAGGGCGGGGTCGCCCCCGCCAGTGTCAGCGAGCGGTCGCCGTCGTCGAGTACGTGCACGAAACAGACGTCGGCTCCGGTGGCGTCGGTGATCATCCGGGCCGCCGCGGCCGCGAGCGGTTCGACGCCGGGACCGCTCGAGGCCGCCTGAATCAACTCGCGCAGCAGGGCCAGTTCGCGGTCGGCCTCGACGAGATCTCGCACGGCGTTCGTGCGCTCGCTCCGGCCGACGGGCGCGGTGCCGCTCATTGGTAGATGCCTTCTCGCAGGGCGGTCGCCACGGCACTGGTCCGGTCGCTCACCCCGAGCTTGCGGTAGATCGACCGCAGGTGGCTCTTGACGGTCTCATCACCGATCACCAGTCTGCCGGCGATGCCACGATTGGACAGACCGGTCACCATGTACGAGAGGATTTCGCTTTCGCGCTGAGTCAATCCCTGGCGGGCGCCCGGCCAGAACTCGTCGCGCTGGAGGCGCGACGCCGTGTCCACCGCGCGCGCCGCGAGGCCCGAATCGATCGCGCTCTCACCGCTGCTGCACTAGCTCCAGCTGGCGGACCAGATCGTCGCTGCTGATGCTCTTCAGCAGGTAGCCGGATGCGCCGACGCGCATGGCCTGAAACAGATACTGCTCGTCGTCATACACCGACAACATCACGACCTTGCGATCTGGATTACGTTGCCGCAGAGCCAGACACAGGTCGAGTCCGCTCGAGCCCTGCATGCGGACGTCACACAGCACCACGTCGGGATCGAGACTCTCGACGACGCTGATCGCGCGGTCGACACCCACGGCCTGTCCGACGACACGGACCTTGTTGCCGAAGCCCGCGAGCATCGCCTTGAGACCTTCGATGACCATCTCGTGGTCATCCACCAACACGAGCCGCACCGGGCCCGCGACCGTCGTCATCATTTGCACACCATAGAGGCGGTCTTCCGGACTACGACGTGATTTTGCTTCTCACCCCGACATATAACCCCCGCTATCCCCCGCTCAGGGGAACGGGCACCGGGATCGGCTCCCTAACATCGCTGCCAACCAAGGAGGTTGGATGGAAACGTGCGTGCCGACGCTTGTCGCTTCAGTTCTGCCTGCCGACTACTCGCAACTGGGCGAGGAAGTTCGGCAGCTCGAGAAGGCGGGAGTCGACCGCATCCAGTGGGATGTGATGGACGGTCGGTTCGTCCCCAACCTCACGTTCGGGCCGGACGTCATTGCCGACAGCCGCCCTCACGTGTCGATGGGATTCGAAGCGCATCTGATGGTGGAAGATCCGGATCCGATGCTGCCGCGATGGGTGGAAGCCGGCTGCGAGATCGTCATCGTGCACGCCGAGTCCACCCGGCATCTTCACCGGACCCTGTGCAGCATCAGTGATCTGGGCGCCCGAGCCGGAGTGGCACTGAACCCGTCAACGCCCCTGGAAGCGGTCACCAATGTGTTGCACCTCGTTGACCTTTTGCTTGTCATGACGGTGAACCCGGGCTTCGGTGGTCAGCAATATCTGGCGGAGATGGAACACAAGATCGCCGCTGCGCGCACTGAAATCGACCACCGCGGTCTCGACATCGAGCTCGAGGTAGACGGTGGAATCGCCGGCGCGACGATCGGCGCGGCAGCCCGCGCTGGTGCGGATGTCTTCTGCGCTGGCTCTGCGCTTTTCACGGGCGCTGCCACGATGGCCGACCGCACCGCGGCGCTACGGAGCGCCGCGATCGCAGGGATGGAGGCCCGGTGAGCACCGCGGCGAGCAAGACCGATGGCGCCGACGTGTTGACCGACGAAGTCGACCGGCAGGCGATCACCACGCTGCGGTTACTGGCCGCAGACGCCGTGCAATCGGCCAATAGCGGGCACCCCGGGCTTCCGCTCGGCGCGGCATCCCTGGCATGGGTGCTGTGGTCGCGACACCTGCGCCACGACCCGGCAGATCCGCGCTGGCCCGACAGGGATCGGTTCGTCTTGTCGGCTGGTCATGGCTCGGCGCTGTTGTACGCGTTGCTGCACGTCTTCGGTTACGACCTCTCCCTCGACGACCTCGGGAAGTTCCGCCAACTCGGCTCGCGCACCCCCGGACATCCGGAGTTCGGCATCACGCCCGGCGTCGAAACCACGACCGGTCCGCTCGGACAGGGATTGGCCAACGCGGTGGGGATGGCCTTGGCCGAGCGCATGCTTGCGGCGCGCTGCAATGACGGCGCGCACACCGTCATCGACCACCGCACCTGGGTGTTGGCGGGTGATGGCTGACCTGATGGAGGGCATCAGCCACGAGGCAGCCTCACTCGCCGGCCGGCTCGGGCTTGGCCGCCTGACGGTCATATTCGACGACAACAACGTCACGATCGACGGCCCGGCAGACGTGAGCTGTGGGGACGACGCCCTGATGAGGTTCGCGGCCTATGGCTGGCACACGCTTTCCGTCGAAGACGGCAACGACGTCGATGCGATCGACGAGGCGCTGACCCAAGCGCGCGCAGTCGAGTCGGCACCCACCTTCATCAAGTTGCGGACGACGATCGGCTACGGCGCACCCGGATTCGAGGGAACGTCGAAGGTGCACGGCAGCCCTTTGGGTGCCGACACCATCGCCACTATGCGCTCGAACTTCGGCTGGCCGCCGAAGTCCTTCCACGTGCCCGACGACCTGAGGACCGTCACGGCGGCCCTGGCGGCGAACGGCGCGGCGGCGACGGGCTGATTGGATCCGCACCTACGCCGGCTGGACGGCCGATCACCCACGACTGGCCCTGGACTTTCCCACTCAACCAGGTGCCGGCCCCGCCCGACGCTGGCGTGCTTGCGCCCCTCATCGACGCGGCAGCACCGCCGCCGACGGCGACGCGGCAGGCGTCGGGCGCAGCGCTCGTCGCCCTGGCCGCGGAATATCGCGCTCTCGTCGGCGGATCGGCTGATCTCGCGGCGTCGACGAACACCGCGATACCGGGCGGAGACGTGGCGGCGGATGACTACGCCGGACGGACCATCCATTTCGGCATCCGTGAGCACGGGATGGCCGCGGTCATGAACGGCATCTCACTGCACGGGGGCCTGCGGCCCTTCGGCAGCACGTTCCTGATCTTCTCCGACTACCTCCGTCCCGCACTGCGGTTGTCCGCCCTCATGGGGCAACCCGTGATCTACGTGTTCACACACGATTCGGTGTACGTCGGTGAGGACGGTCCGACGCACCAGCCGATCGAACAGGTCGAGTCGCTGCGCTTGATCCCGGGTGTGACGGTGCTACGGCCCGCTGACTCCGCGGAAACAGCGCTGGCGTGGGAGATCGCCTCGCAGAACCTGTCTGGTCCAACGGCATTGGTGCTCACTCGGCAGGGCCTGCCAGCACTGGGTGGAGCTCTTGCCGACGTCCGCGACCGCGGCTTCCGCATCGTTCGCGGTGGCGCGGCCGGCGGGGATGTCGTGCTCGCCGCGAGTGGTTCGGAGGTTTCGCTCGCGTTGGACGCCGCCGACCTGTTGGCGGGTCGTGGTGTGGATGCGATCGTCATCTCGGTCATGTGGCGAGAACGCCTGCAGGAGGCGTTGTCCCACGATCGCAGCGTGCTACCGGACGTCCCCGTCGTGTGGACCGAAGCGGGCGTGACCACCGGTTGGTCCGCAATCGCACGTGATCGCGACCAGGTCGTGGGGTTGAATCGGTTCGGTGAAAGCGGGCCAGGACCCGAGGTGGCCGCGCACCTTGGCCTGACGGCGACCGCGATCGCCAGCGCCGCGATCACCGCGCTGGGCAAGTAACCAGCCGCGAGCGAGTGGACTGACTTGCCCGACAAGAGCATTCGCATCGGCCGAGCCGCTGGGGAACGGCACCGTCCGGTCATGTTGGCGGTCGCCGGTGGCAGTGCAGCGGGCAAGACGACCCTGACCTCCGGTTTGGTCGAGGCCTTGGGGCCGAGCCGTTGTGTGTCGGTGTCCACCGACGACTATCAGCGGTTCGACCGTGTGGAGCGGCAGGGCAAGTCCTTCACTCCGTTGCATCCGGACTGCAGTTACCTTCCGATCCTCGAACAGCACCTGCAGTTGCTGGCGATCGGTCAACCGGTGCTCAAGCCGGTCTACGACCACTCGAGCGGACGCCGGTCGCGTCCAGAGCTCGTCGAGCCCAACGACTACGTCATCGTGCACGGCGTGCTGCCATTGCACACCAAGTTGGCGCGTGCGTGCTTCGACGTCACCGTCTTCCTCGATACGCCGGAGATGGTCAGGCGCGAGTGGAGGATGCAGCGCGATGTTGCCGTTCGCGGATACGGACGCGATCAGGTAGCCGCTGAACTGGACGCCGGCGAAGGCGAATACCTCGCCTTCGTGCAACCGCAACGAGCACATGCCGACATCGTCGTCGAGTTCGGTCCGATCCCGTCACGTGACGATCCGCCCGGCACTCCGCTGTCGGCCGAGGTGTTGTTGCGTCCGACGATTCACCAGCCGGATTTGTCCGAAATCCTGCGACGGCAATCAACTCGTACCGCTCACCTTCGGCTCGCCCGCGACACCGACGGCCGGCCGGTCGACAGCCTGCACATCCACGGATACGCCCCGATCGAAGAGAACACGTCGGCCGAGAAGGTCCTGTGGCATGAACTGGGGGATCCGCGCATCGGCGAGCCCGAGTGTCTGGGCGTGATCGCCGCCGGCGTCCGGAGTACGCCTCTGGCCATCATCCAGATGATTCTCTTGCACCACCTGTTGCGCGGTCCGAGATAGGGGAGGGGTCACATGGCCTTCTGGTGGGAACAGGAGTCAGCCGGTAGAAGCGATCCGAAGTTGGCTGCGGTGATCTTCGACGTGGACGGCACGCTGGCGGAAACCGAGCGGGACGGTCACCGACCGGCATTCAACGAGGCTTTTGCCATTCATGGGCTCGAAATCAACTGGGATGCCGACGAGTATGGGCGGCTGCTCGAGATCGCCGGGGGCCAGCGCCGAATCGCCGCCCATCTGCGCGAGCGTGGATTCGGCGATGCGTCAGACGATTTGGCTGCCGACGTCCATCGGACGAAGACCGAGTTGTTCCGTGGCCGGGTGCTCGCGGGCGACCTGATGCCGCGACCTGGTCTGCGTGGTCTGTTGACGAGTCTCGCCGACGAGGGTATTCGCATCGCGGTTGCGACCACGGGCAGGCGGGCGTGGGTGGAACCGCTGTTGAGTCAGATTCTCGACAGGGGCATTGTCGAGACCGTCGTGACCGGGGACGACGTCAGCCGTCTTGAAGCCCGATCCCGAGGTCTATCTGCGAGCGCTCGACGAGTTGGGTATATCGCCGATGAATGCGCTGGCGGTGGAGGATTCGCAGATTGGTCTGCAGGCAGCCAACGCCGCCGGACTGGCAACGATCGTCGTACCCAACGGCTACACGGAGAGTCAAGACTTCACCGGGGCGGCGATGGTGCGGGCCGGATTCGATGGCCTCGAGCCTCTCGTCGCCGCAACGTGTCGACGGCTGCTTCGGCAATGGTGGTCAGTCCGAAGGCCGGAACCGTCGAACTGAGAAGGAGCGTCGGCTACGCGCTCCGTGGTTTCGCGGTCGTTCCGCGCACTACCAGCTTGGGCTCGAGCACGACGTCCTTCGGACCACGGCGCTTCTCCTCGAGCATTTCGACGGCCAATTGCACGGCGTGTCGGGCCAGTCCCTCCGCATCCTGATGGACGGTGGTGAGGTCGATGCGCGGATTGTCGGACAACCGGCTGTCGTCGTAGCCGATCAACGAGAGTTGGCCGGGCACGTCCACTCCGGCGCGAGTGAACACGTCGAGTAGCCCCAGTGCGCAGCGGTCGTTGCCGGCCAGTACGGCGGTCGGCAGCTCGGGCTCGGCGAGCATGGCACGGGCCGCGGCGGCTCCCGCTTGCTCGTTGTGGGCTCCCGGCAATGACTTTGGCGTGCTCGGTGAGGCCCTCGCTGCGCATCGCTGCGCGGTAGGCGCGGCGCCGGTCGGCCGATCCTGGATCGTCACCGCCGTCCACGTGATGGATGTCGCGGTGACCAAGCTCGACGAGGTAGTGGACGGCCTCCCGCATGCCCTTGGCGTCGTTGGTGCGTACGGTCGCGAGGTTCGATCCAGCGCCCTCCGAGTCGACGGGCAGCCTGCGCCCGATCACCACCACGGGGACGCGTGTCGAGAGCGCACGGAGGTAGTCGGTGTCGGAACCGGGACCCAGCAGAATGAGGCAACCACAGCGGTGGCTGAGCAGTGCTTCGATCGGTACCGACTCTTCTCGGTCCGACAGGTTCGCCGACAGAAGCACTTCGTATCCGCCGCTTTCGGCCGCGGGGTAGATCTCGCTGACGAGTTCGGCCTGAAAGAGTTGGCGCACGTCGGTCAGGACGCCGAGCGTGCGGCTGCGGCCCAGTGCCAGGAGTCGAGCCGCCGAATCGGGTCGGTATCCGATCTCGTCGGCGATCGCCAAGACCCGCTGACGGGTGCTGTCGCTGGCTCCTGGCTTGCCGTCGAGGATGAACGACACCAGTGTCCGCGAAACCCCTGCGCGAGCTGCGACGTCGGCCATGGTCGGTCGGCGAGAGCCCGATACGCCAGGCGTCATCGACTCCTCCTCTCCGACTGTGATGGTTGACACATCACAGCCTGGCACCCATAGTAGCTCTAACGCGCGTAACTAACGCGCGTTAGATCGGCACTCGACTACGGTTCGAAACGAGGTCCACCATGCCGTCATCACCCGTCCCGGCCGGGGCGTCGTCGGGCCGATTCCTGACCAGGCTCACCGTCATCGCGACACTGGGCGGTCTGCTGTTCGGTTACGACACCGGCGTCATCTCCGGCGCCCTGCTGTACATGAAGGACGACCTGGCGCTTTCCTCGTTCGGCGAAGCGACGGTGGTCAGCTCGCTGCTCTTCCCGGGTGCGGCCTTCGGTGCGTTGTTCGGTGGCCGCGTTGCGGACCGGGTCGGCCGCAAGGGCACTCTGCTGCTGTGCGCGGGGCTGTTCTTGCTCGGCGCCCTGGGCTGTGCACTGGCACCCAACGTTCAGATCATGGTCGCTGCCCGCATCGTCTTGGGTCTCGGTGTCGGCGCCGCGGCAGTCACCTGCCCGCTGTATCTGGCCGAGATGGCGCCGGCCGATCGGCGTGGGCGCATGGTGACGATCAACGAGTTGATGATCGTGACCGGTCAGATGCTCGCTTTCGCGATGAACGCCCTGCTCGACCACTTCATCCGCGACCCGCACGTGTGGCGCACCATGCTCGCGGTGGCGGCGGTTCCCGCCATCGCGTTGCTGCTCGGCATGCTCGTCCTGCCGGACTCACCGCGCTGGTACGGCGTGAAGGGCCGGATGGTGGAGGCCCGCAAGGTCTTGGCGCTGAGCCGCTCGCCGCAGGAGGCGGACGCCGAGTACGCCTTGATCGTCGAGCACACCGCTCACATGCTCAAGACGACGACCACACCGTTCTCTGTGATCCGCGACGTCCCGTGGATCCGACAGATCGTGCTGATCGGTTGCGGCCTGGCGATCGTGCAGCAGGCGACCGGGATCAACACCGTCAACTATTACGCCCCAACGATTCTCGAGCAGAGCGGCCTCGGCGTGAGCGCGTCGCTGGTCGCCACCATCGCGGTTGGGGTGACATCCGTGGTGACCACCATCATCGGCATCGTCCTGCTCGGCTTCGTCGGCAGGCGCACGATGCTGCTGATCGGATTCGCCGGCGTCGCGGCATCACAGGCGTTCCTCGCCGCGGCCTTCCTGCTTCCCGAATCGACCACGCGCAGTTACGTGATCCTCGGGTGCATGATGGCATTCGTGGCCTTCGTCCAGATGTTCATCGGCACCTGCGTATGGCTGCTGCTCTCGGAGATCTTCCCGCTGAGCATCCGCGGCTTCGCCATGGGCATCGCCGTCTTCGTGCTGTGGTGCACCAACGCCATCATCTCGTTCCTCTTCCCCGTGCTGAACTCGGCACTGGGCTCAACGGGCACCTTCGCGCTGTTCGTCGCGGTCAACATCGGATCGTGGATCTTCGTGCGGCGGTTCGTGCCCGAAACCAAGGGCACCACTCTCGAAGAACTCGAAGAACGCTTCGAGGAACATGGCACGGCCCCGATCCCGACCGTCGCCGCCTGACCCCGCCCGACTACCGAAAGCACTGACATGAGCACCATCCTCGTTGGCACGGCACCCGACTCCTGGGGAGTCTGGTTCCCCGACGACCCGCAGCAGACGCCGTACACCCGCTTCCTCGACGAGGTCGCCGAGGCGGGCTACGAGTGGATCGAACTGGGGCCCTACGGCTACCTGCCCACCGACCCGACGAAGCTGTCCGACGAACTGGCCGCCCGCAACCTCAAGCTCTCGGCAGGCACGGTCTTCGAGCACTTGCACCAGGACGACGCCTGGGATGCGGTGTGGAAGCAGATCGAGGACGTCGCGAAGCTGACCGCCGCAGCGGGCGGCAAGCACGTCGTCGTCATTCCCGAGATGTGGCGGGATCCGGCCACGGGGCAGGTACTCGAGGATCGCCATCTCACGTCCGAGCAATGGAAGATGAAGACCCACGGTGTGAACGAACTCGGCAAGGCGATGTACGAAAAGTACGGCGTGCGTGCGCAATACCACCCGCATGCCGACAGCCACGTCGACACCGAAGACAACGTCTACCGCTTCCTCGACGGGACCGACGCCGAATTCGTGAACCTGTGCCTGGACACCGGCCACATCTCCTACTGCGGCGGTGACAACCTCGCCATCATCCAGCGCGCCCCAGAACGCATCGGGTATCTGCACCTCAAACAGGTCGACCCTGAGGTGCGGGCGAAAGTCGAGGCCGAGGACCTCCCGTTCGGGGAAGCCGTCCGGCTCGGCGCGATGACCGAACCGCCGCGCGGAATCCCCGACATGCCGCCGCTGCTGGCCGCCGTCGAGAAGCTCGGCATCGACGTGTTCGCGATCGTCGAGCAGGACATGTACCCCTGCGATGCCG
This sequence comes from uncultured Actinomycetota bacterium, assembly GCA_963849055.1. Lineage (GTDB taxonomy): Bacteria > Actinomycetota > Actinomycetes > Mycobacteriales > Mycobacteriaceae > Mycobacterium. The sequence goes on along the minus strand of CAWKFI010000001.1, from coordinate 561,991 downwards.
ACAGCCCGCTGCCGATCGCCCAGCGCACCCGCCGCTACCTCGGCTCCTGCGGCGTGCCGTCGGTCCGGTTCAGTTGATCCACGAGGAGTTTCGAACATGAAGATCGCGCTCGACCCGACGCCGTTTCATCACGACTACGACCTACTCGAATTCCCGCGCGTGGTCGCCGAACTCGGCTACGAGTACCTGCAGTTGACCCCGCATCGGGACTTCATTCCGTTCTTCAATCATCCCGCGCGCCGACGATGACCTGGTGGCCAAGTTCCGCAAGGCCTGCGCGGATGCCGGGGTCGGGATTGCCTCGGTGCTGCCGGTGCTGCGCTGGTCGGGCTCCCGACGAGGATGCCCGGGAAGCCGCGGTGCGCAACTGGAAACGCGTCGTCCAGATCACCGTCGACCTTGGCGTCAACGTCATCAACACCGAATTCTCCGGTCGCCCCGAAAAGGCCGAGGAATCCGAGCGCGCGTTCTTCCGGTCGATGGAGGAGCTGCTGCCGATCTTCGAGCGCGAAGGCCTCGACGTGCGCATCGACCCGCACCCCGACGACTTCGTCGAAGACGGCCTGGAAGCGGTGCGCATCATCCGCGGGGTGAATTCGCCGAACATCGGCATGGTCTACGTCGCCTGCCACACCTATCACATGGGCGCCAACATGACCGAGATCATGCAGGCGGCCGGCGACAAGCTGCGACTGGTCCACGTCGCCGACACCATGGACCACCACCGCAGCCACGGCCTGCGCTACATCACCAACCCGCCCGGCAACGCGGCGCGGGTGCACCAACACCTCAAGATCGGCGACGGCGACGTCGACTGGGACGAATTCTTCTCCGGCCTCGCAGGCATCGGGTTCTACGACCGGCCCGACACCGTCATGGTGTCCTCGGTCTTCGCTGAAGACGAAAACGCCCACGACGTCTCGCGCTACCAGCTTGCCACCATGACCGAGTACGTCGCCAAGTACCGCTGAGGTCGTAGCACTAGCCAGCGACTGCGAGCGCGGGATTCCCCTGACCGATCCGGTCGAATCGCCGAGCGCGGTCGGCGAGCCTACGTCTGCTGTCGACGGCGCCGAGTGCCGCAAGTTCGTCGCGGAGTGCGGCGCCGGCACGGAGGCAGAACGACTCGGGTTCGACTGAAGCGTCGGGATATTCGGGGATGATGCGGTCGACGATGCCGTGGCTGAGAAGGTCGGCAGACCTGACTCCCTGTCTGGCCGCCATGTCCGCCGCGTGCTCCGTGTCGTGGTACAGGATTGCGCTGGCCCCCTCGGGAGGGAGGGGGGAGAGCCAGCCATGTCGTGCGGTGAGGATCCGATCGGCGGGCACCAGCGCGAGCGCTCCGCCACCGGTGCCCTGTCCGAGAATCAGCGAGATGGTCGGTACGTCGAGCGTGACCATTTCGGCGATGCACCTGGCGATTTCGCCGGCCAATCCGCCTTCCTCGGCTTCCCGCGACAACGCCGCGCCTGCGGTGTCGATCACGGTGACCAGCGGCAGATCCAGCTCGGCCGCCAGCCGCATGCCGCGGCGGCATTGCCGGAGCGCGCCGGGTCCCAGCGGCGCCTCCGGTGTTTGGCCATGCCGATCCTGACCGAGCAGCACGCAGGGCTCGTCGCCGAATCGCGTGAGCGCCAACACCAGCCCTGGCTCGTTCTCGCCTTGCCCGGTTCCGTTGAGCGCCAATACATCGGCTGCTGCGTGATGGAGAAGCTGGCGCACACCGGGCCGCTGTGGGTGGCGCGAGGCCAGCACCGAATCCCATGCCGGGGTATCCACCGACGACGAGGCAACCGGTGCGGGCGGGGTCATCGGACGGGGTGAGCGCGCGACGATGGACAGCGCACGGTCCACCATGCCGGCAAGGTCGGGTAGCGGCGTGACCGCGTCGATCAGTCCGCAGTCGTACAGGTTTTCGGAGGTCTGCACACCCGAGGGAAACGGATCGCCGTACAGCGCCTCGTACACCCGCGGGCCCAGGAAGCCGATCAAAGCGCCCGGTTCGGCGAACGTCACGTGCCCGAGGGACCCCCACGACGCGAACACGCCGCCGGTCGTCGGGTGACGGAGGTAGACGAGATAGGGCAGACGTGCCGCCTTGTGACGGGTGACGGCCGCCGTGATCCGCACCATCTGCAGGAACGCCGTCGTGCCTTCCTGCATGCGCGTGCCGCCCGACGTCGGAAGGGCCAGCAATGGGAGCCGCTCGGCGGTGGCCCTCCGGATCGCTTCGGTGAGCCGATGTCCGGCGGCCACGCCGATCGACCCGCCGAGAAAGCCGAACTCGCAGACCACCATCGCTACCCGGTGGCCGCGTATCGTCGCCGCGCCGGTGAGCACCGATTCGTCGAGGCCCGTCTTGGTGCGCGCGCGGGCCAGTTCGTCGGCGTAGTCGGGGCTTGCCTCGACGTCGGGCAGTGCGCCGTCCCACGACGTCCACGAGCCCTCAGGTCGATGACGGCCGTGATCACCTGGTGCGCAGTCGGGCGGGTCATCGTCGACCAACTTGCAACGCGGCGATCAGGTCGTTGTCGGCGCCGAGCACCGGGGGAGCGGTGTGCCCGCGACGCGTCACTTCGGCACCGTCGGCGTCGAAGAACCGCAACGGCGGACCGGGCAGCGTGATGGATCCCAGCGTGTCGTGATCGACGTCGATCAGCAGACCTTGCGACTTCGTCTGCTCCCACTCGTAGACCTCGCGGATGGAGCGAATTCGCCCGGCTGGGACGCCGATTCGATCGAGTTTCGCCAGCAGTTCGTCGGTTGTGTACAGCGCGAAGGCGTGCTGCACCATCTCCCTGACACGCTTGGCATTGGCCACGCGCTGAGGGTTGGTTCGCATCCCCGGCGTCCGAGGATCGAAATCGAAGCCGTCACAGAACCGTTTCCACAGACCCTCGCTGCCGACCGAGATCTGGACGGCGCCGTCTGCGGTGTCGAACATCCCGTACGGGCAGATCGACGGATGGTGATTACCGGTGGCCTCGCCGACCTCACCCGCGACCGTCCACTTCGTCCCCTGAAAGGCATGCACGCCCACCACCGCGGCGAGCAGTGAGGCTCGCACTACCTGACCACGGCCGGTGCGCTCACGCTCCTGCAGTGCCGCAACCACACCGAACGCGCCGTACATGCCGGCCAGCAGGTCGGCGATCGGGACCCCGACACGCTGAACATCGGTTGGCGCAGAGCCGGTTACGGACATCAGCCCCGCTTCGCCCTGCGCAATCTGGTCGTATCCGGCACGGCCGGCTTCCGGGCCGTCGTGACCGAAGCCGCTGATGGACAACACGACCAACCGTGGGTTGATCTCGGCGAGGCGCTGTTGCGAAAAGCCAAGGCGGTCGAGCACTCCCGGCCGAAAGTTCTCCATCAGCACGTCCGCCCGGCGGATCAGCGCCCACAGCGCGGTCTTGGCGTCTTCGTCCTTGAGGTCGAGCGTCACCGACTTCTTGTTCCGGTTGGCACAGAGGAAGTACGTGGATTCCGGCTCGCCGTCTGCGTTTTCGACGAACGGTGGACCCCAGCCGCGGGTGTCGTCCCCGCCGTCGGGGTTCTCCACCTTGATCACTTCGGCGCCGAGATCACCGAGCATCATCGCCGCGTGCGGGCCGGCGAGAGCTCGGGTGAGGTCGACGACGACGAGACCATCGAGAGGCCCGGCGGAGCGTGGGGGAGTTTGGGTGTTCGATGTCATGGAGGACCACCTTCGGCCTAGTGACTGAGTGAGCTAGTGGACTAGCCAATTCAGAAAACCATGTGCTGACCTGCGATGTCAACCCGAGTCATCTAAGAACTGCGTGAGAGCGATAACGCCGAAAACGCAAGCGGGCGTAGGCCTGCCGGTCAGGGCAGGCCTACGCCGAAAATGCGAGCCGATCGAGTGGCTGTGACTTCTACAGCCAGCCCGGCAGCACGAGTACGGCCCAAGCGATCAGCGGTCCGATCGCGACGACGAGGCCGCTGTACTTGAGGATCTGTTTGTAGAACCGCTCTCGGTCCTCGGCTTGGACGTTGGCGAGCACCAGCGCGCCGTTGGTCGAGAACGGGCAGACGTCGACGATCGTCGACGAAATCGCCAGCGCGACAACCACTCCGATGGGGCTCACCTCGCCGGCCAGGAGTAGCGGCACGGCCAAGGGGATGGTGGCGCCCAGGATGGCGGTCGACGATGCGAAGGCCGATACGATTCCGCCGACGTAGCACAGCAGGAGCGCGACGAGCAGAGGCATCCCGAGTTTCGCGACGCCGTTGCCGACCCAGTCGACGCTGCCTGCCTCCTGCAGGACGCCGACGAAGGTCAACACACCGCCGATCAAAAGCACTGTCGACCAACTGATTTGCGACACGGCGCCCTTCTGCGCCTTGGGCGAGGCGAGTGCCAGTACGGCGGCGACCGTCATCGACACGAAGCCGACGTCGAGATCGAGGATGAGCGAGAACACTGCGAGTGCGCCGAGCCCGATCAGGGTGAGTACCTGGTCGTAGGTGACCGACTTCGTCGGCAGCGGCTCGACGATGACGCGTGGCTCGGTACCGGTCGCGGCCAGGGTTGCCGTGCCACCCGTGCCTGTGCCCGACGGCGCCGCGCCGCCGCCAACGCCGTCGCTCGGGCTGCCGCCGTCGATCGCGTCGTCGTGATCGTCGTGCACGGTGCGGCCGATCAGCGACCGCCCGCCGAGGAAGATGAAGAGCAACACGCCAATGCCGATGTTGAAGAACATGCTGCCCAGGAACAGCGCCACCGGGCTGTTCAACAGATTGGCCTTCGCCACGATGTTGTTGACGGTGACGCCGTAGACGCTGATCGGGGAGAAGCCACCGGCTTGCGCACCGTGGATCACCATCATGCCCATCAGCAGCGCGTTGATCTTGTACTGCCTGGCGAAGCCCAGCGCGATCGGCGCGATGATCGCGACGGCTGCCGGGCCGAGCGCCCCCATCGCGGTCAGTACTCCCGTAATCCCGAACATCACCCACGGGATGAACGCCACCCGCCCGCGCACCATCCGCACGGCCCCTCGGACCATCAAGTCGACGGTGCCGTTGTTCTGGGCGATCGCGAACAGGTAGGTGACGCCGACCAGCGTCAGGAACAGTTCGCTCGGGAAGCCGGCGATGATGTCGTCGGACTTCATCCCGACGGCGAGCGTGCCCACCAGGAAAGCGGCGACGAAGCCGAGCGTGCCCATGTTGATCGGCAGCAGCGTGGCGGCTACGAACATCGCAATCAGGGCCAGTATCGGTATTAGTTCGAGTGGCATCGGGATCTCCGGAGTGTTGTAGGTTCACTGACCCAGTGGAGCATTGGCCTAGCCAGTAAAGCAGTGAGGGCTGTCACTGTCAATCAACAATGTGATCACGCTTACCTGAGGTATGCAGGGTGTCTGGGTATGGTGGAACGGAGAGTAGGTGAGTCAGTGGCTGAGCAACTCAGGCCCGTTACGCGGCCCCGGCTGTACGAGGTGATCGTCGAGCAACTCTGCGCGTACATCGCCGACAACGAGATGACCGCGGGCGACCGCCTGCCCGCCGAACGTGATCTGGCGGGAAAACTCGGGGTCAGCCGAGCGTCGTTGAGTCAGGCTCTGGTGGCGCTTGAAGTGCAAGGAGTGTTGTCGGTACGCCACGGTGACGGTGCCATCCTGGTGCGGCGCCCCACCGAGGAGCGCGCGGTCAAGGCGTTGCGTGAACACGCTGACCGGATCCCCGACATCATCGAGGCCCGCGAAGCGCTCGAGGTGAAACTGGCGAGCCTCGCGGCCGTACGGCGCAGCGACGCGGAGATGGCCGCCATCGACGCCGCGATCGCGAAGATGGAGTCCGAGATCGAAGCGGGAGACCGCGGCGTCGTGGGCGACGAGATGTTCCACGAGGCGATGACGACTGCCGCCCATTCGTCGCTGCTGGCCAAGTTGATGCACGAGATCTCCGAGCTGGTGAGGGAAACCCGCATCGAGTCGCTGTCGCAGGAACACCGCCCGCGGGCGTCGCTCGAGGGCCACCGGCGGATTGCCGAGGCCGTCCGCAAGCAGGATCCTGAGGAGGCATCAGCGGCGATGGCCGACCACATCCGGTTGGTATCGGACGTCGCATTGCTGCGCGCCGAGGCGTGAATTCGGTCAGATCGGGCGGAATCGCCATACTTCCAAGGTGAGCGCGATCGATCCGGAGAAGCTCAGCACCTGCATGCAGGTACTGAGCGAGATAGAGGCATTGCCTCCCGAGCACCCCGATGCCGTGGCAGTGCGCCGGGCCACCGCGGGCCTGTGGAAGTCGGTCAAGCAGGCCCGTCGCCACGCCAAGCGGGACGCCGTCGCCGCCGCTGACCGCGCCGTCACCGCCGCCACTGCCACCGGTGCGCCCGGCCGCATCGACGACGAGACGCAGGGCCTTCCGCTGGTGTCGACCACGGTCGGGGCGTCAGCCGGCACGTTGCTGCGGGCCCGGGCCTGCTACACGTGCAAGAACCGCTACACGGTGGTCGACGCCTTCTACCACCAACTTTGCCCCGATTGCGCCACGCTCAACCGGTCCAAGCGCGACGCCCGCACCGACCTCACCGGCCGCAGCGCCCTGCTGACGGGCGGGCGCGCCAAGATCGGCATGTACATCGCGCTGCGCCTACTCCGCGACGGCGCGCACACCACGATCACCACCCGCTTCCCGAACGACGCCGTCCGCCGTTTCGCGGCCATGCCGGACAGCGCCGACTGGTTGCACCGGCTGCGCGTGGTGGGCATCGACCTCCGCGATCCGGCCCAGGTCGTCGCGCTCGCGGACACCGTGGCCGAGCGGGGCCCGCTCGACATCCTCATCAACAACGCGGCCCAGACGGTGCGCCGCTCGCCCGGCTCCTACGCGGCGCTCGTCGAGGCGGAGCGCACCCCGCCTGCCGAACTCGTCGACGTGATCACGTTCGACCACGTCAGCGACGCCCACCCCGCCGCGCTCGCGGGCAGCCTCGCCGAGCACCAGACACCCCACGCGGTCACCGAGCTGGCCCTCGTCGCCCGCAGCGCCACCCCGGACCGGATCGCCGCAGGCACCGCCATCGACGCCGGCGGCCTACTGCCCGACACCGCTTCGGTGAACAGTTGGACCCAGCGGGTCCACGAAGTCGACGCGATGGAGCTGCTCGAGGTGCAGCTGTGCAACCAGACCGCGCCGTTCATCCTGGTGAGCCGGCTGCGCGCGGCGATGGCGGCGTCGCCGGCCCGTCGCACGTACGTCGTGAACGTCTCGGCGATGGAGGGCCAGTTCGCCCGCGCCTACAAGGGCGCCGGCCACCCGCACACCAACATGGCGAAGGCCGCGCTGAACATGCTCACCCGCACCAGCGCCGGCGAAATGCTGGAGCGCGACGGCATCCTCATGACCGCCGTCGACACCGGCTGGATCACCGACGAGCGCCCGCACCCGACCAAGATGCGGCTCGCCGAGGAGGGTTTCCACGCCCCGCTCGATCTCGTCGACGGCGCCGCCCGCGTGTACGACCCGATCGTCCGCGGCGAGGCCGGCGAGGACTTGTACGGCTGCTTCCTGAAGGACTACGCACCGAGCAGTTGGTAGCGGCAGTCCATCAACGCTCTCGGCCGCTCGACGAGCGCGACGACCTCGCGGGCGCAGCCCCAACTCAACGTGATGCCCGCGCCGCCGTGCCCGTAGTTGTGCACCACCCGCGCACCGGAACCGAGCGGCTCGTCCTCCTCGAGCCGGACGGTCGGGCGGCCGGGTCGCAACCCGACGACGTGGTCGAGCACGTGAGCGTCGCGCAGTGCGGGAACCAGATCACGGCAGCGTTCGACGATCGCCGCGCCGACGGCCAGGTCGACCGTCGTATCCCACTGTCCTTCGTCCAGAGTGCCGCCCAGGATGCAGTCGTCCGCCCGCGGGTGAACGTAGGCGCGGCCGCCGGGATGCAGTTCGTCGCGGACCGACACCGTCAAACCAGGATTGCTCACGCGAACGATCTGACCGCGGACCGGGTACAGCGTTGAGTCGCCGACCAATTCCCGCGCACCGAGCCCGGTGCAGTTCACGACGACGTCGGCGTCCTCGCCCACCTCGTCGAGTGACCGTAGGTGCCGTTGAGTGAATTCGCCCTCCGAGGCTGAGGGTTCGAGCCATCAGCCACGGCAGGTAGCGCGGCATCTCCGCCAGCGGCACCACGAAACGCAAGCCGTACCGATAGCCGGGTGGCAGCTCGTCCGCTTCGGCGGGGCGCACCCCGCCCACCGCCGGGGCCCAGGCGGGTTCGCCGGGGGAGTCTCGATAGAGCCCCAGCGACTCGCGCATCACGACGCCCGGCACCCCCGCCGTCGCATGGTCGGCGAGAACGCGGAAGGTGTCCGCGCCCCACCCCGACACCCGTTCCCACGGTGCGACATGCGTCGGGAACCACACCGCCGCCGCCAACGCCGACGTGGTGTCCGCACCGGTTTCGGCGGCCACCAGCCGCACGTCGTGCCCGGCCTCGAGTAGGGAGACGGACGTCGTCAGCCCGCAAATCCCAGAGCCGACCACGACGATCTGAAGTGACTTGGCCATGGCGAGACGCTACGCCGGATGAGCCTTCGCCGATCCACCACGCCCACGGCCGGCTGGTTCGACAATGAACTGATGGCGAAGTACGACCTCAATGAACCGGCCGTGGTGTGGGCGCGCAAGTTGATCGACTCACGGCAGTACGTGCTCGACAGCGACTGGGGTGAAGTGCAGCCGCGCGCCGACGCCCAGAACGCGTATCTCGAATCGCACGACTGGGATGACTACGCGCGCTGGCATCTCGGCCTCACCGAGGGCGCGAATGACGACACCAAGGCGCGATATGCCTTCGTGTACGGCGACTTTCGCCGGATTCACCGCACCGGACTGATCGCGTGCGTCTACCGTGCGTCCGAATGGCGGCACAAGGCCGTAGAACTAGCGGCGCACGACCTGCTGCAGCAGCTCGACAAGGCGGCCGGAATCGGTTAGAGGCATGTCCTCAGTCCTGCAGTTCTGCGCAAAACACATTGAACTATCCGGTGGTGTCGCATCGTTGTTTCCAGAGACGGCTTACGGAAAGTGAGGATGCCTGGTGCACGCGTCATGACTGAGCCCGAACACCATCGTCCGGGGCAACCCGAGAGCGAACAGGCCGCGCTGCTGCGCGCCGTCCACGACGAACATGCGCGCACGTTGCTGCGCTTCGTATTGCGACTGACTCGGGGAGACATGCCATTTGCCGAAGATGTGGTGCAAGAGTCGCTCCTGCGGCTGTGGCGAAAACCCGAAGTCCTTCAGCAACAAAGCGGATCCGTACGTGCTTGGCTCTTCACCGTCGCCCGTAACCTGGTTATCGACGATCGCCGCAGTGCGCGGTATGCGCGGGAGCTCCAGACCGAAGTCGTCCCCGAGCCGCCGTCGTTGGACACACTCGGCCCGGCCTTCGACAAGTGGATATTGTCAGACGCGCTGCTGTCGCTGAGCCCGGACCACCGGACCGCGATCGTCCGCGCCTACTACGTTGACCAGACGGTCGCCGATATCGCCCTGAGTGAGCAGATCCCGGAGGGCACCGTCAAGTCGAGGCTTCACTACGCGCTTCGCGCATTGCGAATCGCCTTGCAGGAAAGGGGGGTTGTCCGATGACCGACGACGACCTCGCCGACTGGGACGCGGCCTACGTCCTCGGCGCGCTGAGCCTCGAGGACCGGCGAACGTACGAAGCCTATTTGGCGGCCAACCCCGCACGCGCGGCCGACCTCACCGAATTCACCGGACTGCCTGGCATCCTCAATGCGCTTAGCCGTGAGGAAGCGCTGGCACTGATCCACGAGGGTGGCGACGTACCGGCCGACGGCCCGGTCGACATGATGCCCTCGCTCGCCCAGGCGGCTGCCAAGCGACAGCGGCGATCTCGGCGAACCTTCGTCACGGCTGTGGCCGCCGCAGCGGCGGCATTCCTGATCGCAGGCGGTGTGGTCGGCGCCACGGTGTTTCCGCGGTCCACCCGCCGACGCAAACCCTGGCGATGCAGGCGATGCCGCCGACCCCACGCGGCGGCCTCACCGCGGAGCTCGCCGTCAGCGAGAAGAAGTGGGGCACCGAGCTGAACTGGGCCTGCCGGTACACAAAGGACTGGTCGAGGAACGTCAAGAGCTACGACATCGTGGTGACGACGCACGACGGTGTTCAGACGGCGGTCGGATCATGGAGCCCAGCCGGTGACGAGGCGTCTGGATTGTCGGCGGCGACGAGCATCCCGACGCTCGCAGATTCGCAGCGTCGACATCCGAGTGTCCGGAACCAACGAGCCGCTGGCGATCACCTCGCTGACGTAGCGCGCGTGGTGCCGCTGTCCTGCTCGGATGCGGAAACCGTTGGGACTAGCCGAAAGTTCTTCAAAGTTCTTTGAACCCGGGCCGAACCTGAACCGTTGAACTGGCTGAAGACCAACGGGGTCTTCACGATTAGGCCGAACCAACGTTGGGGGTCGTAACCGATCGGGGGTCGGCGCAAAATGATAGTAAGGAGATTCACGATGACCGTCAAAGCGCGCATTACCGCACCATTGATAGCGGTGGCGGCTATCGCAACCGTGATCGCCGCAGCGCCAAGTGCTTCCGCGGTAAGCACACGTGACTGTGCCGACGGGGGTGGCTCGACCATCTGCCAAAACCCAGGCAATGTCGAGGTCCACACGGAGCAATCGCGAGTTCAACCTCCGCGGATTTACGGGTCGTTCTCGTCGCCAACGCCCTTCCTGTTCAACTAGGTGTAAGCGTTGCGGCTCGGCGCTAGGTGAGGAACACCGAAGCCGGCGGCTCCGATCCGCATAGGCTGCGGATCGTGGGGGTAGTTCCATGGCATGAAACCCGTGGAACTACCCCCATCGCCACGCCGCAACCGCGTACGGCCAGCGATCGCCTCGAAAGGGGGCCGAGCTGGGGACGTCGCTGCCCGTTCATGCCCGACCCAGTCTGCGCGACGGTAGGGTGAATGCGAGCGACGCGTGCTCGATGTGAGTGATCGATGACCCAATCCCGTCAGCATCGACCGAGCTGGGATCGCGCCTCCGTTCGAAGGCGCGACCTGGTGCTCGGCGCGGCGGTCGTCGGCGGATTTCTGGCCGTCGATCTCGGCGCACTTCTATATGTCAACAATTGGATCGGGCCGGCACGCCTGACGCCGCAGCTGTTTCTCGAAGGTTTCGAGAAGGTCTTCGGCCGGCAGTACGGATTCCGCAAGAACCACGCGAAGGGCGTCGTCGTCGAGGGGTACTTCGACAGCAACGGCAACGGCCGCGAGCTCTCCAAGGCTGCGGTGTTCCGGCCCGGTCGCACGTCTGTGATCGGCCGATTCTCGTTGTCGGCGGCAACCCCGCCGTGGTCGATTCACCGAAGATCGCACGCGGTCTCGGCCTGGCGTTCGGCTTCCCCGGTGGCCAGCAGTGGCGCACGGCCATGATGAATCTTACTGTGTTCCTTGATAACTCACCACAGGGCTTCCACGACCGGATGTTCGCCTCCAAGGTGGTGCCCGCTACCGGCGAACCCGATCCGGCGGCCATGTCGCGGTTCCTCGCCGAGCATCCAGAGACGGCGCGGGCGATGGCGATCAACGAGGCGCATCCACCGACGCCGGGCTTCGCCGACAGTGTCTATCGCAGCCTCGTCGCCTTCTACTTCGTCAACGAATCGGGCGCGCACACACCCGTGCGGTGGTCGCTGGTCCCGCTGCAACGGGCGTTGCCGCCGTCGATGGGCCTAAACGGTCTGTTCACCCCTCTGATCCGACAGATGCGTTCGGGTCCGCTGCGTTGGCGGTTGATGCTGACCGTCGGAGCGCCGTCTGACCCCGTTGACGACGCGACGCTGCCCTGGCCCGCGGACCGACCGACCGTCGACGCCGGGGTGCTGACGCTTACCTCCATCGACACGGACCGGCCGGGCAACGCACGTGACGTCAACTTCGATCCGCTCGTGCTACCGGACGGAATCGAACCGTCCGACGACCCGCTCCTGTCCGCGCGCTCAGCCATCTACGGCGCGTCATATCGGCAGCGGACCCGTGAACCCGCGTTGCTGCCCACGATCGATGTCAACGAAATCGGCTATGACCGTCGCTAGGGAGCGACCCTGCACACACCCTGACGAGGGTCCTGCACTGGCTGACGGCCATTCTCGTGTTCACCATTCTGATGATCGGGTTCGTGATGGTGAATTCGCTCGGGGACTACGCCCGCCTGGTCATGGTCCACAAGTCGCTGGGCGTGGTCATTCTCGTGGTGGTGCTGGTGCGTATCGCCAACCGGCTCACACGCCGCGCGCCCGCGCTACCCGCCACGGTCGGCTCAATCGAACGCAATCTCGTTGTGGCGAGCGAGCTATCACTCTACGCGCTGCTGGTGGCTCAGCCGTTGGTCGGCTGGGCGATGGTGTCGGCGAGCGGGCGACCCGTCATCGTGTTCGGGTCGGTGCGGCTTCCGTCGATCACGCCGTTTGATGCCGAATCTGTTTTCTATGCTGCGCCAATCCCATTCGCTCATCGCGTTCGCGTTGATGGTCGCCATCGCCGCGCACATCTCGGCGGTGTTGTTGCATACTTTGGCACTGCGCGACGGCATGCTGTCGCGGATGACGTTCCGGTTCCGCCGCTGACGGCCTCAGCCGGCAGCGCTGCCAACCGGGCTGAGGTGGTGAGCCCTCTCCGACTCCGAGATCGACTGGAGGATCTCGGCGCTGCGCACCGCGATGTTCGACAGCAGCGACGACGTCAGGCCGTGGGTGTGCTCGGTGTTGCCCTGGATGTAGAGCCCGCCGCCCGTCCCCGGTGAGGTGGCGAGACGGTAGTCGCGCGACACCACGGGCCTGCCACGCTCGTCCGTGCACGAGGTCGTCGCAGAGGTCGCCGAGGATGCCGCGCAGCGGAGCCGGGCAGGAATCCGGTGGCGTAGATGACTGCGTCGCAGTCGATGTGGTCGATCGCTCCGGTGGGGTGATGCAGGATGTCCACCCGCACGCCGTCCTCGTCCTCCTCGGTTGCGACGATGCTCGAGGCGCCGCGCAGGAACAGCCGCCGGTTGCCGGCCACCCGTTCGGCGTACTCGCGGGCGTAGAGATCTTCGATCAACGGGAGGTCGACGGCCGAGTAGTTGGTGCTGCGGTGGTAGTTGATGAGTTGCCGGCGCACACCGGGATCGGCGGAGTAGAAGTCGTCGACGGCGTCGGGGTCGAACACCCGGTTGGCGAACGGGCTGTCGTCGGCCGGGCTGTACCCGTACTTGGCGAAGACGCCGTGCACCTCGACCGACGGCGACATGTCGTGCAGGTAGGCGGCGACCTCGGCGGCGCTCTGGCCGGCACCCACGACGACGAACCGGTCGTGGCGGCGCGACGGCAGCCGTTCCAGGTCGTGCAGGAAGCCGTGGTTGTGGACCTGGCGGGCCGAGCGGGTGACGCCGGGCGGCAGTTGCGGCGACAGACCACCGGCGATGACGACGTTGCGGGCGCGAAGCCGGCCGGCGTGGGTGCCGGTGACATCGACGTCGAACGCGCCGTCCGACCTCGCGGATGGCGGTGACGCGAGACCCGTACCGCACCGTGGCGTCGACCTTGTCGGCCGCCCAGGCCAGGTAGTCGTGGAACTCCAGCCGGGTCGGGAAGAACGTCTTGTAGTTGATGAACTCGGTGAGCCGTCCGCGTTCGGTGAGGTAGCTCAGGAACGTGAACTCGCTCTGCGGATTGCGCTGTGTGACGAGGTCTTTGAGGAACGAGATCTGCATGGTGGCGCCGGGGATCAGCATCCCGGTGTGCCAACCGAATTCGGGCTTCATCTCGACGAACTCGCGCGGTCACCGGCTCGGTGACGTCGGGGCTGTCGTTGTGCTCCTGTATCGCGACGGCCAACGCGAGGTTGGACGGCCCGAACCCGACCCCGACGAAGTCCAGCACCGGTTCGTGCCCGTTGGGAGCTTGGGCGTCGACTGCGAGAACGTGGTCTACGGACATCATGCGCCTGCCATCTGGTTGACGGCGCCAGGCACGGGCTGGGAGGGGTCCGACCCCAGCGCCACGATTCGATTGGCCGTGTCGACGTGCACCACCTTGGTGCGGTGCGACGGCGAGTTCGGCTTCGTCCAGCTGCAGGAACGACATGATGATGACGAGATTTCCTGGCGAGATCAGATGTGCCGCAGCACCGTTGATGCCGATCACGCCCGAGCTTCGCGGCGCCGGTGATGGCATACGTGACCAGCCGGGCTCCCGTGGTGATGTCGACGACGTGCACCTGCTCGCCGTCGACGATGCCGGCCGAGGCCATCAAGTCGGCGTCGATGGTGATCGACCCGACGTAGTGCAGGTCGGCCTGGGTCACCGTCGCCCGGTGAATCTTGCCTCCGAGCAGTGTCCGCTGCATCCTCGCCTCTCTCGCCACGTTCGACGTGACGGCGCAATCTGTGAACCTTCTCAAGATGAAGCTAAGGCTAACCTATATTCAAGCGTGCGCAATGCCCACGGTCGACGCCGAGCGTTCTACTTCCCAGGTGTCGAACTGATTGCAACGCAGCATCTCCCGCTACGGCTCCCCATGTCGGCCCGTGCCGGAGCCACCCCGGGAACCTTGTCGATGTTATGCAAGCCTAAGCTAACCTAATCCTGGCAATGACGACGAGTGAAGGGAATCTGCGTGAAGCTGCACTATCGGAGGTGGCGCGGCGCTGCCGTAGCTGCTACGGCCATCGTCCTGGCGGTCAGTTCGCTCACTGCGTGCGGGTCGGCAGAGAAGGCCGCGCCGGCGGCGGAGGCGGTGACCATCAGTCACAAGTTCGGTGAGACCAAGGTGCCGGCAAATCCGAGCCGCGTCGTCACCGTCGGCTGGACCGATCAGGACTTCGTGCTCCCGCTGGGAGTCGTTCCCGTCAGCACCCGCGTCGTTCTTCGACTCCTACAACAACTTTCCGTGGGTCAAGACGGCCACCGACGGCAAGGGCGTGACCACGTGGGGCGGAGAGGACTCGATCGACTTCGAGGCGATCGCCGCGCAGAAGCCCGACCTGATCCTCGCGATCTACGAAACGATCGACAAGGAGACCTACGATCGGTTGTCGAAGATCGCGCCGACGGTGATCCAGTCGGCGGACTACGCCGACGAAGAGACGCCGTGGAACGTCCAGTTGCTCACCACGGGCAAGGCGCTGGGCAAGGAAGCCGAGGCCCAAGAGCTCGTGGACAAGGTCCAGAGCCGGATCGACGTGGCGCGCAAGGCAAATCCGGAGTTCGACGGCAAGACGCTGGTGGTCGACTTCGGGCCGGAGAACGGCGGACACTACCTGCTGCCGGAGAACGATCCGCGCCGCGCGCTGTTCACCGCATTGGGATTCAAGACCCAGGACGTCGACGGCGACGTCAGCGAGGAGAAGCTGGCATTGCTGGACAAGGACGTGCTGTTCGTCAACGGCGCCACCAAGGAGCAGATGCTGGCCTCGCCGGCATTCGCACGGCTCGGGGTGGTACGCGACGACCGCACGCTCTACACGACGTTCGATTCCAACCTCAGCGGTGCGCTGACCTACAGCGGACCCGACGCGCTGCTCTACGCGCTCGACGTGCTGACCCCGCAATTGGCCAATGCGCTCAACGGTCGGCCGGTGGCCGACCTGGCCAACGCCTGACGCACCACGCTTGACGGCCGAGGCCCGCCGGTGAGAACCGGCGGGCCTTCGGCGTTTCGGCGTGCGGGTGATCACCGCGCCAGCTCGGCCGCGATCAGCGGACCCAGCCGCTCCAGGGTGTCGAAGTCCATCAGCTCCGAATGGCGGCAATCCAACTCGACGACGCGCAACTGCCCGCCGACGTGGTCCCGCCAGCCCGCCGAAGCCACACCTTCCAGGTCCATCTCAAGCGTCGAGGCATCGACGAAGAACACGTCTCCGTCGTACCTGCCGTAGTCCGCGACGGCGGTGAGACGCTCGGCGGCGACGTAGTTTTCGATGACGAGGGCGATCTGGTGATCATCGAGGATCGCGATCGCGTCGCCGCTGGACCGCACCAGCGCCACCGCCTCCGTCACCGTCATCCTGGCACCCGCGTCGACGGGGAATCCCATCTCGCGGAGCAGCCCTGCGAGCACGGCGGCGGGATCGAACGCGTCGATCCTCCGCCACGTCGGTGCGCGCATCCAGCATTCCGACGAACGTGACCTCACGGCCCCGCCGGGTGAGCTCCTGGGCGATGAGCAGCGCCACCGAGCCGCCGAACGACCAGCCGAGCAACCGAATCGGTCCACTCGGCGCGACGTCGACGACCGTGTCGGCGTAGCCGGAGGCGAGTTCGGCGATGGTGTCGGGCAACGCGCCGCCGGAGAACAGCGGTGACTGCAACCCGTACAACGGAATCTGCTGCGGCAAATGTCGTTTCAGGCTCGGCGAACTGCCAGCTGAGCCCACTGGCCGGATGCACGCAGAACAGCGGCGGCTCGGTCCCCGATGGCCGCAACGGCAGCAGCGGCGCCAAACTGTCCGCCGCGCCGCCGTGATCGGCCGTCAACCGGGCGTCCAGGTCGGCGACCGTGGGCGCCAGCATCAGGTCGGCGACGGGGACGTCGATGCCGAATTCGCGCCGGATGGTGGCCGCCAGGCGGACCAGCAGCAGGGAATGCCCACCGAGGGCGAAGAAGTCGGCGTCGATGCTCGTCACGCCGACGCCGAGGATCTCGGAGAACAGCTCACACAGCCGGCGCTGCTGTGCGGTCGCGGCGGGTCGACCGGGTTCGGCGTCGAATTGCGGGTCGGGAAGGGCATTCCGGTCGAGCTTCCCGCTGGGAGTCAGCGGGAAGGCGTCCAACGCGACGAACGCCGACGGCACCATGTGGCTGGGCAGCGTCGAGGTCGCGTGCTCGCGAAGGGATCCGGACGCGGGCTCGTCGACTCCCGGCGCCGGCAGGTAGTACGCCACCAACCGGTCGGCGCGCACCACCACGCGCGCCGACGACACCGACGGATGCGACGTCAGCACCGTTTCGATCTCGCCGGGCTCGATGCGGACGCCACGCAGTTTGATCTGATCGTCGATGCGGCCCAGGTACTCCAGTTGGCCGTCGCTGCGCCACCGCACCACGTCGCCGGTTCGGTACATGCGCGCGCCGGCGTCGAACGGGCTGGCGACGAAACTCTGCGCGGTCAGGCCGTGGCGATGCAGATAGCCGTCGGCCAGTTGCACGCCGGCCAGGTACAGCTCGCCCTGCGCGCCTGGCGGGGACCGGGTTGAGGTAGGCGTCGAGCACGTAGGCCCGGACGTTCCACCCGGGCACGCCGAGCGCCACCGGGCCGCCGTCAGCGGTCCACCCCAGGACGTCCACCGATGCCTCGGTGGGTCCGTAGAGATTGTGCAGCGGCACACCGGTATTCGCGAAGGTGTCCGTGAAGCGGTTCGCCACCTCGGCGGAGAGCGCCTCGCCGCCGACGGTCACGCGGGTCAGCGACGTGCATTCCGCCGACCGTGGCTCCTCGAGGAACAACTCCAGCATCGACGGCACGAAGTCCACCGCCGTCACGCGCTGCGAGACGATGACGTCCGCCAGGTAGCCGGGGTCGCGGTGGCCGCCGGGGCGTGCCACCACCAGGGTGGCCCCGACGCTCAACGGCCAGAACACCTCCCACACCGAGGTGTCGAAGCTGATCGGCGTCTTCACCAGCATCCGATCGCCGGCCGTCAGCGGGTAGGCGTGCTGCAGCCAGGCGATCCGGTTCACGATGCCGGCGTGCGGGACCGCGACGCCCTTGGGCCGTCCGGTGGAACCGGAGGTGTACAGCACGTACGCCCACGAAGCCGGATCCACGTCCGGGAGCGGCAGGGAGCCTCGGACGTTCGCGCGCCGCGCGCACCGCGGCTGCGTCGTCGAGCACGGCGGCGGGCCTGGCGTCGTCGATCATGTACGCCAACCGGTCCGGCGGATAATCGGGATCCAGCGGCAGGAAGGCCGCACCCGACTTCGAAACGGCAAGCAACGCCACGACCAGTTCGACCGACCGCGGCAGGGACACCCCGACGACCGCGCCGGGACGAGCGCCGTCGTCGATGAGCCTGGCCGCCAACCGATCCGACCAGACGTCCAGTTCGGCGTAGCGTCAGCACCTGGTCGTCGAACACGACGGCCGTCGCGTCGGGCGTGCGTATCGCCTGACGGGACACCGCTGCGGCAAGACCACTCGGATCGACGTCGTGGTCGGTGGCGTTGCGGGCCGTGATCAGGTCGTCGCGTTCGCCGTCGCGCAGAACGTCGACGGCGCCAACGCGAATCGCCGGGTCGGTCGCCACCTGGCCGAGGACCGCCACCAGCCGCTGCGTCAACGTCGCGCACCGTCGACTCGTCGAACAGGTCGCTGCCGTATTCGGCCATGATCGTCGCCCGGCCATCGGCGCGCTCGTCGATCAGCGTGAATCCCAGGTCGAACATCGCCGCCGACACCGGCGGCTCGCACCACTGCGTCGGCAGGCCGAACATCTCGGTATCGTCGCCGTCCCGCAGGTGGTATCCGATGAACACGTTGAACAGCGGATTGCGCCCGGCGACCCGCGGCGGATTCAGACTCCTCGACCAGCCGCTCGAACGGCAGCTCCTGATGGGCGAACGCGGCCAGGTCGGCCGTGCGGACGCGGGTCAGCAGCTCGTCGAACGTCGGGTTGCCCGACACGTCGGCTCGCAGCACGACGGTGTTGACGAAGAAGCCGACCACCTCGTCGAGTGCGGCTTCGTCGCGGCCGGCCACCGGCGTGCCCACCACGATGTCGTCGCCGGCGCCCAGCCGGTGCAGCAGCACCGCGACGGCGCGTGCAGCGCCATCAGCATGCTGACCTGACGGTCGGCGGCCAGAACGCGCAGGGCGGCAGCGGTTTCCGGCGGAAGCTCGACGTGCAGCGTGCCGCCGGCGCCGGTGGGCCGCGCGGGCCGTGGCCGGTCGGTGGGCAAGGTCATCTCGTCGGGGGCGTCGGCCAGCGCCGCGCGCCAGAACTGCCGCTGCTCCTCACCGACCACCGTCAGCAGCTCGCGCTGCCACAGCGTGTAGTCCGCGTACTGCACCGGCAGGGCGGGCAGTGGCGTGCCGTCGCCGGTGACCCGCGCCGCGTAGGCGCGGTTCAGATCGTCGCAGGAACGGTGTGTCGGACCACTCGTCGGTCGCGATGTGGTGCAGCAGCAGCACCACGGTGTGGTCGTCGGCGCCTGCCCTGAAGACGTCGACCCGCAGCGGGATCTCCGCGCCGAGGTCGAAGCGGTGGTCGGCCGCCTCGGCGATCCGGGCGGCGACGTCGGTCGTCGGCACAGTCGACGACGCGCATCGGCGCCCGGGTTCCGGTGGGCAGGATCTCCTGGTACAGCGCCCCGTCGTGCTCGGCGAAGACGGTGCGCAGCGACTCGTGCCGGTCGATGACGTCGGTCACCGCGTCGCCGAGGGCATCGAGATCCAGCGCACCGCGCACCCGGAAGACCAGCGGATAGTTGTACGCCACACCGGTCTCGCCGAGACGATCCAGAATCAGCAGCCGCTCCTGCGCGGGCGAGGCGGGAATGCGCTCGGGCCGCGGCGCCGCGACCAGCTCCGGCCTCGGCGCCCGCGTTGCCGTCGGGTCCGATCCAGGCGCGCTGCGAGGCGGCCACCGTGCGGGCGTTGAACACGTCGCGCAGCGACAGCTCGACGCCCAGCGCGGTGCGCACGCGGCTGATCAGCCGGATGGTCGAGCAGCGAATGCCCGCCGAGGTCGAAGAAGTCGTCGTCGACGCCCGACGACCGTCCAGGCCGAGCACCTCGGCGAAGATCTCGCACAGCGTCTCCTCGGCCGGCGACTGCGGTGGCCGGCTGGCCTGCCGTCCGACTCGTCGGGGCCACGTCGGGCAGCGCCCGAACGTCGAGCTTGCCGTTGACGGTCAGCGGCAGCTCGTCCAGCAGCGCCGATCGCCGCCGGCACCATGTAGGCCGGCAGCACGCCCTTCAGGTGGCTGCGCAGCTCGCCGACGTCACGGTCGGCATCGCCCGGCGCCCGCGGGCACGACGTAGCCCACCAGCCGGTGCGAGCCCGACGTGGTCGGGTCCGGTCGGGCGATCACCGCGGCCTGCGCGACGCCGGGGTGGGCCGCGAGCGCGGCCTCGATCTCGCCGAGCTCGACCCGGTAGCCGCGGATCTTCACCTGGTCGTCGGTGCGGCCGAGGAAGTCGAGGTTGCCGTCGGCGCCGCCGGACCACCAGGTCGCCGGTGCGGTACATCCGCTGACCCGGGTTCGTCGAACGGGTCGGCGACGAACCGGTCCGCGGTCAGCGCCGGCTGGCCGAGGTAGCCGCGGGCCAGGCCGGCGCCGGCGATGTACAGCTCGCCGGCGATGCCGTCCGGCACCGGCCGCAGCCAGCCGTCGAGCACGTGCGCGCGGGTGTTCCAGATCGGCCGGCCGACGGTGGGGGTGGCGCTGTCGTCGGTGCCGCCGCCGAGGGTGTTGATCGTGTACTCGGTGGGCCCGTACAGGTTGTAGCCGTAGCTGCCGTCGGTGTCGCGCAGCCGGTCCCACACCGCGTCGGACACCGCCTCGCCGCCGAGCAGCACCAGCACCGGCGGATGGCCCTGCCGGTCGAGCAGGCCCTCCTCGAACAGCAGCTCGGCGTAGGTCGGGGTCACGTTGACGACGTCGATCCGGTGCCGGTCGCAGTAGGCGACCAGCGCCGTCGGCGTCGCGGCGCAGCTCCTCGTCGCAGATGTGCACCTCGTGGCCCTCGACCAGCCACAGCAGCTCCTCCCACGACATGTCGAAGGAGAACGACACGGTGTGCGCGATCCGCAGCCGCCGCCCGCCCGCCTCGGCGATGGCCGGGGCGAAGATCGCCTCGCGGTGGTTGAGCTGCATGTTGGTCAGCCCGCGGTACGGGGTGACGACGCCCTTGGGCTTGCCGGTCGAGCCGGAGGTGTAGATCACGTAGGCGGGCTGGTCGAGCGCCGGGCGAGCGGCCGTCCCAGTCGGGCCGGCGCCGCAGCGCGTTCGCGCGGCGACGTCGGCGTCGTCGAGGACGACGAGCGGGCAGGACGTCGGGTGCGACGCCCGCGATCCGGGCCGCCGTCGCCGTCGTGGTCAGCACGCAGACCGGGCGCGGCGTCGTCGAGCATGACCGCCAGCCGGTCGGCGGGGTAGTCCAGTTCCAGCGGCAGGTAGGCGGCGCCGGCGCGCAGCACCGCGAACAGCGCCACCACCATGTCGATCGACCGCGGCAGCGCCAGGGCCACGGTGCATTCCGGGCCCGAGCCGCGGTCGCGCAGCAGCCGGGCCAGCCGGTTGATCCGGCGTCGCAGCTCGGCGTAGTCGATGCTGTCGCCGCCGCACACCAGCGCCGTCAGCGCCGCCGACGCGCCGCCGCTGCTCGGCGAGCAGGTCGATCACGGTGGCGTCCGGCAGGTCGTGTCGCGTCGCATCCGCCCGGGCCGTCGAGCACGTGCGTGTTCGGCGGGCAGGACCAGCGGCACGCGCCGCCAGCGGTGCCGTCGTCGCCGGCCAGATGCAGCAGCACCTGCCGCAGCCGGTCCAGCAGGCGTTGCGGCCCGTGTCGCGTCCACGACGTCGGGCCGGTACTCCAGCTTGACCCACAGCCGTCGCCCCGGCGAAGCGACCCAGGTCAGCGGGTAGTGGGAGGCGTCGATCGAGTCGTGGCCGACGATGCCGTGCTCGGTCTCCATGTCGGTGAACGTGTCGTCGCCGAGGAAGTTCTGCAGCACGTAGAGGCTGTCGAACAGCGGCCCGCCGCCCGACAGTGCATCGTTGTCCCGGTCGCCGCGGTGACCGCCGCTGGATGTCGCCGAGGCCCGAGGTACTCGTGGTCCATCAGCCGCAGGCGCTCGGCCTGCACGGCGCGCATGGTGTCGGCGACCGAACGGTCCGGCTGCAGGCGGACGCGGGTCGGCACGGTGTTGAGGAACAGCCCGATGACCGAGTCGATGCCGTCGAGCTCGGTCGGGCGGCCGGCCACCGTCGACCCGAAGACCACGTCGTCGCTGCCGGTTTCGTAGCCCAGCACCAATGCCAGCGCGGTGGTGATCAACGCGTTGAGGGTGACGCCGCTGCGGCGTGCGGTTCCGGTGAGTCGGCGCGGTCTGGTCTTCGGTCAGGGTGAAGTCCAGCCGCAGCGCGAGCGTGGGCTCGGTGCCGACCGCCTCGGGCACCAGCAGCGTCGGCGCCGGTCAGGTCGGCGAGGGCCTCGGCCCACTGCCGGGCGGACGCGTCCCGGTCCTGGCCGGCCAGCCACCGCAGGTAGTCGGTGAAGTCGGCGGACGGCTCGGGCAGGTTCGCGGCGCGTGCCGTGCCTGGCGGCGGTGTACTCGGCGAACAGCTCCCGCAGCAGTTGCTCGCGGGACCAGCCGTCGAGCAGCAGGAAGTGGTAGCTGAAGACCAGCCGGTCGTGTCCACCGGTGCGGATGCACCGTCATCCGGGCCAGCGGCGGTGCGGCCAGGTCGAAGGTGCGGAGCCGGTCGTCGGCGGTGATCTCGTCGACGCGCTCGGAGATCTGGTCCGGCGCGAGGTCGGTGAGGTCGATCAGCTCGGGTTCGCAGACCGGGTCCGCGACGATGGCGGCCACCGGCTGCGGCAGGTCGTCGGCCCAGAAGCCGGACCGCAGCACCGGGTTGCGCCTCATCACCGCGGAGTACGCGGTGCGCAGCGCGTCGACGTCGACCGGATCGACGAAGTCGAAGACGTTCTGGACGATGTAGACCGCGGCCTGCGCGTAGCGCGCCTGGAAGTACACGCCCTCCTGCAGCGGCGACAGCGGCCAGATGTCTTCCACGGCTGTGCGCCGCGGTGATCCGGTCGATCTGCTGTTGGGACAGCTCGACGAGCGGGACGTCCGACGGAGTCAGTGCCGCCGACGATGCCGTCGGCCGACGGCGCGGCCCAGCTCGCGCAGCACGGCGACCCAGTGGTCGCCCAGCTCCGCCACGTCGTCGGCGCTCAGCTCACCGTCGGCGTAGGTCAAGGTGGCGCGCAGCCGCGGGCCGTCGACGGTCTCGTCGCAGATCGCGTTGATCTCCAACAGGTACGGGGTGCCGAGGTCGGGATCGGGGCCGACGCGCAGCGCGTCGACCTCCGGTGCCGAGTCCCAGTCGTCGGTGCCGTCGGCGGCCCACCGGCCGAGGTAGTTGAACAGCAGCTGCGGGCTCGGCAGGCGGCCGAGTGCGGCGGCGGTACGCGGGTTGCAGTAGCGCAGCTGGCCGAAGCCGAGTCCGCCGTCCGGTGCGGCGCGCAGCCGCTCCTTGACCTCCTTGAGGACGGCGACGAGATCACCGTCGTCGCCGGCGGGCAGCCGGACCGGGGCGATCGCGGTGAACCAGCCGACGGTGCGGGACAGGTCGAGCGCCTCGCCCCAGCCGTCGCGGCCGTGCCGCTCCAGGTCGAGAACCAGCGGTGCATCGGGTGCGCCGCCGCGCGCGGCGCGCCACCGCTGACCGCGAGATGCAGCGCGGTCACCAGGGTTTCGGTGACGTCGGCGTTGGCCATGGCCGGGACGGTGGTGAGCAGCGGCACCGTCTCGGCGGCCGTGAGGCGGACCTCGTGGTCGCGGGTGGCCCCGACGGTCAGGGTCGCCGCCGACGGTCTGCGGATCGAGTTCGCCGCCGGGCGCGAGCGTCGACGTCCAGTGCTCGAACTCGGCCAATCGGGCGGCCTGCTGGGCGTTCTCGTTGACTGCGCGGGCGTAGGCGCGGATCGACGTCGGCACCGGCGCCAGCGCGGGACGCCGGCCGGCCTGCACCTGTTCGCAGGCGTCGCCCAGATCCTCGATCAGGATCCGCCACGACACGCCGTCGACGGCGAGGTGGTGCACCACCAGCAGCAGCCGCCCCTGCGCTGCGGCGCCGCGTCGAACCACACCGCCTGCACGACGTCACCCGCATCGGGATCCAGCCGGTCCGCCGCGGCGTCGGACTGTGCGCCGATCGCGTCGCGCAACTCGTCGTCGTCGAACTGCACGGCGTCGACCCTGGACAGCGAGAATCGGCTCTCCGCAGTCGTTTCCAGTGACCACAGCATCGGCGCTGGGCGGCTGCAGCCGCATCCGCAGGGCGTCGTGCCGGGCGATGACGGCGCCGAGCGCCGCTTCGAGTCGATCGTGGGTCAGACCGGCCGGGGTGCGCAGCAGCTCGGCCTGGTTGAACCTGTTCGACCGATGCCGCCGAGTTCGGCGAGCCGCTGCACGATCGGGGTCGAGCATGACCTCGCCGAGGTCGGGGCCGGAATCGTCCGCGGCGGCGGTGCTCGGGGCGCTCTCGCCTGCGGCCTCGGCGAGTGCCGACGGGGTGCGGTTGACGAACACCTGCTGCGGGGTGATCCGCAGCCCTGCCGTCGGGCCCGGTTGACCAGCTGGATCGCGACGATGCTGTCGCCGCCCATCGTGAAGAAGTCGTCGTCGACGACCGACTGCGGTACCGAGGATCTCGGTGCACAGCGCGGCCAGCAGCGTCGGCGGTGGCGTCGTCCGGCGACGGACTCGCGGCCGTCGCGGCGACTGGCGACAGTTCCGGGTTCGGGCAGCGCCGCACGGTCCAGCTTGCCGTTGACCGTCAGCGGCAGCGCGTCGAGCACGACGAGCGCCGACGGCACCATGTAGTCGGGCAGCCGCGTCGGCGAGTTCGGCTCGCACCGCTGCGACGTCGACCGGTTCGCGTCCGACCAGGTAGCCGATGAGCCGCGTGCGCCCGGTCGTCGTCCCGGACGGCAGCGGCGGCGTTCGCGACTGCCGGGCAGCGTGGCCAGCGCCGACTCCACCTCGCCGAGTTCGATGCGGTAGCCGCGCACCTTGACCTGGTGGTCGGAGCGGCCGACGTAGACGAGTTCGCCGGTCTCGGTCCACATCGCGGTGTCGCCGCTGCGGTAGAGCCGCTCGCCCGCGGCGTCGAACGGGTTGGCCACGAACCGCCCGGCGGTCAGGCCGGGCCTGCCGACGTAGCCGCGGGCGAGCTGCCCACCGGCGACGTACATCTCGCCGACCACGCCGGTGGGGACCGGCTGCAGGTTGTCGTCCAGCAGGTGGATGCGCAGCCCCGGGAGGGGGCCGCCGATCACGCTGTCGGCGTTCGTCCGTGTCGGCCGCATCCAGCGCGCGGTGTGAGACGTGCACACAGGTCTCGGTGATGCCGTACATGTTGACCAGCCGCGGTGAGCCGGCGTCGTGACGCCGGTACCAGCCGGAGAGCCGCCGGACGTCGAGCGCCTCACCGCCGAAGATCACGTAGCGCAGCGCCAGTTCGGGCCGGTCGCCGTCGGTCCGCCTCGATCAGCGGGTAGAAGGCCGACGGGGTCTGGTTCAGCACGGTCACTCGCTCGGCTGCGAGCAGCTCGGCGAACCGCTCGGGATCGCGGGCCACCTCCTGCTCGACGACCACGAGGCGACCGCCGTGCAGCAGCGGTCCCCACAGCTCCCACACCGAGAAGTCGAAGGCCGCGGAGTGGAACATCGTCCACACGTCGTCGGGGCCGAAGTCGAATGACGCATCGGTGCCGCCGGTCGCGGCACGAACAGCGCCGCGACGTTGCGGTGGGTGACGGCAACGCCCTTGGGCACGCCGGTCGAACCGGAGGTGTAGATGACGTAGGCGGCGTGGTCGGGCCGGAGCCCGTCGGCGGCAGCGGCTGCTCGGCGGCGCGTCGTGCCGCGTCGGCGAGGATGCACGACCGGGGCGCCCGAGTCCGGCAGCCGGTCGGCCTGGTCGGTGAGGACGCACACGGGTGCCGAGTCGACGAGGATGTGCTGCAGACGCGCTGCCGGCGAGTCGATGTCGAGCGGCACGTAGGTTCCGCCGGCCTTGACGACGGCCGAGCAGCCCGACGATCAGGTCGGTCGATCGGGGCAGCGCCACGGCCACCCGCGACTCGGGCCGCACACCCAGGTCCCGACAGCGTCGCCGCCACCGCCGACGCTCGGGCGTCGAGCTCGGCGTAGGTGAGCCGATCGTGACCGCACGTGACCGCGACCGCGTCCGGCGATCGTCCGGCCACCGCGGCGAACGCGTCGGCGAGCGTCCGGTCGGGACCGGGACGGGACTCGGTGCCGGCGACGAGTTCGCGTTCGGCCGCGGTGCGCAGGTCGATCGCGCTGACCGGTCGATCGGGCCGCTCGACGAACGCGGTGAGGATGCGTTCGACCCGCTCGGCGAACCGATCGGCCTGGTGTTCGGTCACCACCGCGGCGTCGTACTTGATCTCCACGGTCAGCTGGTCGTCGAGGTAGGCGACGAACGACACCGGGTAGTGCGGCGAGTCGGTGCCGGTGAAGCCGTCGGAATCTCAGCGCCCGCGGATCGTCGGGTGCGCCCGCGGCAGTGGTGGGGAAGTTCTCGACCACGACCATGGTGTCGAAGAGATCCCGGACACCGGCGAGCCGGGCCAGCTCGGCCAGCCCCAGTTGCTGGGCGTCGAGCAGGGCGCTCTGACTGTCCTGCAGGTCGGCCATCGCGGCCGCGATCGATGTCTGTGGTTCCCACGACATCGGCACCGGAATGGTGTTGATCAGCAGTCCGACAATGGATTCGGTGCCGGCCAGGTCGCCACCGCGACCGGACACCGTCGACCCGAACACCACGCGGTTGCGGCCGAGCAGCCTGCCGAGCAGCAGACCCCACGCGCCGTGCAGCACGGTGCTCAGCGTGACGCCGCGATCCCGCGCGGTCGCGGCTCAACGCGTCGGTGAGGTCGGGGGAGAGCCGCCGCACAGTGCTGCGATGCTCGCCGACGGTGTCGGTCGTCGTGGGGGAACAGCGTGGTCGGTTCGATGCCTGCCAGCGCCGTCGACCAGGCCTGCCGCGCGGCGTCGTGATCCCCGCCGGTGACGGCCTCGACGTGGTCGCGCAGCGTGACGGTCACGGGTGACGGTCCGGCGCCGACTCCGACGGCGGCGTTGTAGTGCTCGACGATGTCGCCGAAGATCACCGGGATACGACCAGCCGTCGGCGACGATGTGGTGCATGGTCTGGATCAGCCGGTGCTCGTGGGTGCCCAGCTACACCAGCGTGTAGCGCACCAGCGGCGCTCGCGCGAGGTCGAACGGGCGCGAGAGCTGCCTCCTGGGCAACGGCATCCAGACCGTCTGCGGCCGGCATCGACGGTCTGGAAGTCGACGGGAACGTCGGCCCAGATCACCTGGGCCAGCCGGCCGTCCTCGCAGTTCCCGGAAGCTCGCCCGAAGTGCCTGATGCCTGCGCATCACCGCGGACACGCTGGCGCGCAGCGCATCCGGGTCCACCGGACCGCTGATCTGTGCGATCTGTTGCACGCGGTAGGTGTCCTGGTAGCCGTCGATGCCGTCGCCGAAGGCGCTGTGGAAGTACATGCCCTCCTGCAGCGGCAGCAGCGGGAAGCACGTCCTCGATCGGACCGGTGCGCTGCCACTCGTCGACGTCGGCCTGGGTGAGGGCGATCAGCGGGAAGTCCGACGGCGTGTGCCCGGCCAGGGCATCGCACCGGGTCAGCGCGGTCAGGGCGTCGACCCACAGCGTGGCGAGCGCGTCGACGTCGGCGTCCTCGAGCAGACCGCCAGGCCAGGCCAGCGTCATGGTCAGCACGGTGCCGTCGGGACGGTCCTCGGCGAGGGCGTTGATCTCAAGGGCCATGGCCGGATTCGAGGGATCGACCCCTTCGCGCAGCGCCCCGATCTCTGCAACCGGCTCCCAGTCCCGGCCGCTGCCCCCGGCGAACCGGCCGAGGTAGTTGAACAGGATCTGTGGGGCGCGCCCCGTGAATCGGTTTCGACTCGTCGAGGTAGCGCAGTACGCCGTAGCCAAGACCACGGCTCGGAATGGTGCGCAGCTGCTCCTTCACCGACTTCGCCGCCGCCGCCAGCGACGGGCCGGCCGCCAGCACGTCGGCCCACGCCAGCGTGCCGGGATCGATGCGCGCCGGGTAGATGGCGGTGAACCAGCCGACCGTGCGGGACAGGTCGAGGCATCCCCCGTCGCTTCGCTCGCCGCAGACCACCAGATCCGCCTCGCGGCCGTGGCCTTCCAGGTTCAGCACCGTCGCCGAGGTCGCGGCGTGACCGCGGTCGCGCCGCCACTGCGCCAGCGCCAGCGCCAGCGCGGTGAGCAGCACGTCGTTGACGCCGCCGTGCATGGCGGCGGGCACCGAGGACAGCAACGCCGAGCTGACCGTCGGCGGCAGCGAGACGTCGTGGCTGCGCACGGTGGCGGCGGTGTCGATCGCCGGGTCCAACGGCCGGCGGCCGAGGTCGGGATCCGGTGTCGACAGCACGTCGTTCCAGTAATCGCGCCTCGTCGAACCGAGCTTCGCGCGATCGCGGTCGACCACGTCCGGAACGACGTCGGGACGGCGTCGAGCGTCGCCGGCTCGGCCCGCTGCACGCTCGGTCCACGCCCGGGCCAGGTCCTCGCCGAGGATGCGCCAGGAGACGCCGTCGATGACGAGGTGATGGATGACCAGCAGCAGCTGGCCGCGACCGGGGTGTCGTACCACACGGCGCGCACCATGCGCCCCGTCCTCGGGCGCGAGTTCCGCGGCCGCGGCGGCGCGTCGCCGCGGCGACGTCGGCTCGCCGTGAGTGCGCCGGACCGGCTGGTCACGATGGGGTGCGGGTAGTCGCCGGGCTCGGGAACGGTCAGGGTCCAGCCGGACGCCGTCGATCTCGAGCCGCGCCCGCAGCATGCCGTGGGCGTCGAGCACCGACCGGAGCACGACTTCGAGGTCCTCGGCGGTGATTCCGGCGGGGGTGGCCAGCACCATCGACTGGTAGAAGTTGGCCAGCGGCGTCGCCGACTGCTCGGTCTCGGCCAGCATCGGGGTCGCGGCGATCACGCCGACGCCGGTATCGGGTTCGGCCGCGGCCGCGCGATGGCTCGGTACGGACGACCGCGGCCAGCGCGGCGACGGTGCGGCGCCGGAAGACGTCGCGCGGGGTGATGTGCAGACCGGCCTTGCGGGCTCGGCCGCAGACGGCGATGGAGGAGATGCTGTCGCCGCCGAGGGCGAAGAAGTCGTCGTCGACGCCGACGCCGTCGATGCCCGAGCACGGCGGAGATGACCTCGAGCAGCGTCGATTCGCACGGCGGTGCGCGGCGAGCGTGCCGCACCTCGCGTGGCCGCAACCGGCTCGGGGAGCGCGGCCACGTCCAGCTTGCCGTTGATGGTCAGCGGCAGCGCGTCCACGACGCCGTAGCGGGTCGGCACCATGTAGCCGGGCAGGGCGGCAGCCAGGTGATCACGCAGCTCGCTGATGAACGCCGAGACGTCACCGGGCGCCGAAGCCGGAATCGACATACGCGGCAAGCGTCTTCACCGGCGGGACGCCGGAACTGGAGCGCGCCACCGACTGCGCATCGGGCCACCCCGTCGGCCGTCGCGAGCACGGACTCGACCTCGCCGAGTTCGACGCGGTAGCCGCGGATCTTCACCTGGTCGTCGGCGCGGCCGAGGAAGTCGAGGTTGCCCATCGGGGCGGCGCCGCACCAGGTCACCGGTGCGGTACATCCGGCCACCGGGCACGTGACGGGTCGGCGACCATCGCGTTGGCGGTCAGGCCGGGCCGGTGATGGTATCCGCGGGCCAGGCCGGCCCCGGCGATGTACAGCTCGCCGGTCGCGCCGTCGGGGACCGGCCGCAGCGCGGCGTCCAGAACGTAGCCGCGGGTGTTCCAGATCGGGTTGTCCGACAGTGGGAGTATCGCTGTCGTCGGTTCCGCCGCCGAGGGTGTTGATCGTGTACTCGGTGGGGCCGTAGAGGTTGTAGCCCGCCGACGTCCGGGTGGTCGCGCAGCGCCGACCAGACACCGTCGCCGACGGCCTCGCCGCCGAGCAGCACCAGCGCCGGCGTATGGCCGCCGTCCGAGCAGGCCGGCGTCGATCAGGTGGTGGGCGTAGGTGGGCGTCACGTTGATGACGTCGACCCGGTGCTCGTGGCAGTACGCGACCAGGGCGGGAGCGTCGCGGCGCAGCTCCTCGTCGCAGACGTGCACCTCGTGGCCCTCGACGAGCCAGAACAGCTCCTCCCACGACATGTCGAAGGAGAACGAGACGGTGTGCGCGATCCGCAGCTGGCCGCCGTCCCGCCGCGCGGGCGCGCCGCACGGTCGGATCGAAGATGGCCTCGCGGTGGTTGAAGTACATGTTGGTCAGGCCGGCGTAACCGCGTCAGCACGCCCTTGGGCCGCCCCGTGGAGCCCGAGGTGTAGATCAGGTAGGCGGGGTGCTGCAGGCGTTGCGCCGCCGGTGGCGAAGTCGCCGAGCTCGGCCGGCGGTCAGCGGGTCGGCCGCAGTGGCTGCCAGCGCCGCGGTGGTCTCGGGGTCGTCCATCGCGATGACGGTGGCGCCGAGGCCGCGGGTGAAGTCGGCGAGCTCGGCGTGCCCGGAGGTGGTGAGCAGCAACACCGGTCGCGCATCGTCGACGATGGTGCGCAGCCGGTCGATCGGCAGATCGAGCTCCAGCGGCAGGTAGGCCGCACCAGCGCGCAGCACCGCGAACAGCGCCACCACCATGTCGATGGAACGCGGAAGTGCCAGCGCCACAAATGTTTCCGGTGCCGCACCGTGCCGGCGCAGGTAGCGCGCCAGCTGGGATACCCGATCGTCGAACTCGCGGTAGGTCAGCCGCTGCGCGCCGAACACGACGGCGGTGTCGTCGGGGTTGCGGTCGGCTCGCCGCGCCAGCAGTTCCGCGATCGTGACGGGCTCCACCGGTCGTGCGGTGGACGACCATCGGTGCTCCAGTTCTGTCCGCCGTGGCGGACCGACCAGCTCGACCGCGCCGACGGCGACGTCGGGCGACTGGGCGATCGCGTCGAACACCGCGAGCAGTTGGTCGACCATCTCGCGGGCCCGCGCGTCGTCGACGACGCGGTGCTCGAGCTTGACCGTCAGTTCGCGTCCCGGGGTGACGACCCAGGTCAGCGGGAAGTGGGTGGTGTCGTAGTAGTCGACGCCGACGATGCCGTGCGCGGATTCGAGGTCGGTGAAGGTGTCGTCGTCGAGGAAGTTCTGCAGCACGAGCAACGAATCGAACAGCGCGCCACCGGAATCGCCTGCGGTCGCGCTGGATCTGACCCAGTCCGAGATGGTCGTGGCGCATCATCGACACGCGCTGCTCGTTGACGGCTCGCATGGCGTCGGCAGCCGAGCGGTGGGGGGACAGGTCGAGCCGAACGGGCACGGTGTTGAGGAACAGTCCGATGGTCTCGTCGATGCCGACCAGTTCGCCGGGGCGGCCGGCCACCGTGATGCCGACGACGACGTCGGTGGTGCCCGCGTGGTATCCGGTGACCATCGAGACCGCGGCGGTGACCACGGCGTTGAGGGTGACGCCCAACTCGCCGGCACGCGATGAGCATTCCCGCCGTCACCGACTCCGGCACCGTCACCACGATGCGCCCCGGTTCGGCGTCCGGGGTGGCGTCGGGATGGCCGGGCTCGACACCGCTGGCAAGGGTGGGTCCGCCGAGCCCCGACAGCACGTCTCGCCACGCGGCGGATGCGTCGTCCTCGCCGACGCCCTTCAGCCACTCCAGGTACCGAAGGACGAGGTCGCCGTGCGGCTCGACGGCGCCGTGTTCGCCGCGAGAGTCGTAGAGTGCGAACAACTCCCGCAGCACCAGTTCGCGTGACCAGCCGTCGAACAGCAGGAAGTGGTAGGTGAACAGCATCCGGTCCCGCCCGTCGGGCAGCCGGATGACGGTGAGACGCAGTAGCGGTGCGGTGGCGACGTCGAACGGCGTGGTGCGGTCGGCGTCGGCGGCCCGTTGCGCCGCATCGGCCACCGCCGCGTCGCTGAGCTCCTGGGTGCTGAGGTCGACGACTGCGATGTCCGACGGCGGATCGGTGAAGACGACCTGGACGAGGTCGGTGGCGCCGGCCTGGCGGTGTGTCCTCGGCATGCTCGACGGTCCGGAAGCCGGCACGCAGCTGCGGGTGGCGGCGCAACAGCGCGGTGAACGCCGCGCTGCATCGCATCGACGTCGATGCGGCGGTCGAAGTCGAAGGTGTTCTGCGCGATGTACGTCGACGCGGATCGATCCGTGTCCGAGCCCAGTGCGCTCTGGTAGTAGACGCCCTGCTGCAGCGGCGACATCGCCCAGATGTCGTCGACGGCGGCGCTGGACGTGATCCGGGCGATCGTGTCGGCGGACAACCGCACCGTGCCGAACCGCGGGATGGCCACGCGTGGCCCGCCGTCCGAAACGGGCGTGGCGTCGTTCAGCGCCGCAGCCAGGCCGATGGCGGTGCGTCGGCGGAACACGTCCTCGGTGGTGACGTGGTAGCCCGGCGCGGGCCAGCCTGCTGGTGACCCGGATGGCGGCGATGCTGTCGCCGCCCAGCGCGAAGAAGTCGGCGTCGGCGCTGACGGTGTCGCGGCCCAGCACGTCGGCCACCACGTCGACGATCGCCCGCTGCAGCGTCGTCGGCGGGGGCCAGCGGTTCCGGCGCCGCATCGACCTGTCCCGACGAGTGCCCGCAGCGCAGTCGTGTCGCGTTTACCGTTGGGCAACAACGGAATCGCGTCGATCGCCTGGATCGACGTCGGCACCAGATGGCGGGGAAGCTCGTCGGCGACGCTCGCCAACACGGCATCGGGAGACGAGGCGCCGCGGTCCGAGCACGACGAACGCCGCAAGCGTCGAGCCGGTGCCGACCACGGCCGCGTCCAGCACGTCGGCGTGGCCGGTGAGCGCGGCCTCGACCTCGCCCGGTTCGACGCGGTGGCCGTTGACCTTCAACTGGCCGTCCGCGCGGCCGGCGAAGGCCACCCGTCCGTCGGGGAGCCGGGCGCCGAGGTCACCGGTGCGGTACATCCGACCACCGTCGGGTGCGGCGACGAACCGGGTGGCCGTCTGGCCGGGACGGTGGAGGTAGCCGCGCGCCAGTTGCACACCGCTGACGTAGATTTCGCCGATCACGCCGACGGGCAGATCCTGCAGCAACGGATCCAGCACGCGGATGCCGGTCCCGGGTACCGCCGAACCGAGCGTGATGCCAGTCGGTGTCCTGTTCACCGGCGAGGACGTCGCCTGCGACTTCGGAGGACCCGTACGAGTTCACGATCACGGCGGCGGGTGACGCCGAGCGCAACGCCGCCACGTGGGTGGCTTCCAGTGGCTCTCCGCTGACGATCCACCGTTTCACGCCACTGACGTCGTCGGCGTGTTCGTCGGCCAGCGCCGACGCCAGCGACGGGACCGCGACCAGCTGGCGGACGTCGTTGGCGGCGATCAGGCGCGCGAGCCGTCGCCCGTCCCGGGCGTCGTCGTCGCCGGCCAGCACCGTGCACGCCCCGCCCGCCAGCCCGGAGAGCAGTTCGGTGGTGCCGTCGATGAACGACAGCGAGCTCTTCGCCAACCGGGTCGCCGCGGGCCACTCGACGACCGCCCACGCCAACCTGTTGGCCAGCGCGCCATGGGTTCCCACGACCGCCTTGGGTTCGCCGGTCGATCCGGAGGTGTACAGCACCGACACCGCGTCCAGCGGGCCGACTTCGACCGGCGTGAACGGCTCGGCCGCGTCCGCCAGGCCGGTGGTGTCGATGAGCGTGGTGCCGTCGGGGATCGCACCGCTCAACGCCGCCCGCCCGGCGTCGTCGACGAGCACGGCCCGCGGCCGCGCGTGCGACACCATGAAGTCGATGCGCGCCCGCGGATAGGTCGGGTCGACCGGCAGGTACGCCGCACCGGTCGATGATGATCGCCCACATCGCGGCCACGGCGTCGGCAGACCGCGACATCGCCAACGCGACGACGTCACCGCGCCGCACCCCGGCGTCGAGGAGTTGCCGCGCCAACCCGCCTGCGCGGGCAGTCCAGTTCGCCGAACGTCCACGATTGCGTCGCCCACGACGATGGCGGTCTCGTCGCGGTGGGCGGCGATGGCGTCGGCGATCAGTGCGGTCACCGTCGTGGCGGTGGTGCCGGCCACCGGAAGGTCCGGTTCGCCAAGGGGAACCGCACCACAGCGGATGGCGGGGTCGGTCGTGACCGTGGTGAGCACGTCGGCGAACGCCTGCGCGGCGGCGTCGGCGAACGCGTCGGACACCTGCCCGCGGTCATTGGTGACCGTGACGGTGATGGTGTCGCGGACCGCGATCATCACCGTCAGCGGGTAGTGCGGCGCCTCGACGACGCCGATCTCGCCGAGCCTGAGCTCGCCGACCGAATGGGTTGTGCTGCCGAGGTTCTCGATGACGACCAGCGAGTCGAACAGTTCACCGACACCGGCGATCCGGTGGGCCTCGGTGAGCGGAAGGTGGTGGTGCTCGACGACCTCGGATTCGACGGCGGCCAGTCGGGTGGCGACGTCCAGCGCGGTGTCGAGCGCCGACCACCGCACTCGCACCGGCACGGTGTTGACCAGCAGGCCCACCATGCGGTCGATGCCGTCGAGTTCGCCGCCGCGTCCGGAGACCACGGTGCCGAACAGGACGTCGTCGGTGCCGGTGAGACGGCCGACGGTGACACCCCATGCGGTGTGCAGCAGGGTGCCGATCGTGACCGACGCCTTGCCGGCGGCGGCCGCGACGGAAGCCCGCGAGGCCACCGCGGTGGTGCGGCTGCCGAAGCCGTCCGTCGGCGACGCCTGTCCGCGCGTCCCGTCCGCCGCGGCGATCCGGGTGGGCTCGACGACCCCGTCGAGCACGCCGGCCCAGGCGGCCCGGTCCGCGACGTCGTCGCGCTCGCCGAGCCAGTCCACGAACCGGGCGAATTGCGGTGCTGGACCGTCGAAGTCGCTGCCCGCATACGCCGTCAAGAGGTCGTCGAGCACGATCGGCACCGACCATCCGTCGGCCACGATGTGGTGCACCGTCTGGATCATGGTGTGCACGTCGTCGCTGCGGCGAACCAGCGTGTACCGGGTCAGCGGTGGGGCGGCCAGGTCGAACCGGCGGCTGCGCTCCCACTCGGCGCGCGATGCGACCACCAGGTCCGCGTCGTCGCCACGAGCGTCGACCACGTCGAAGTCGGGCGCCGCCGGCGTGGCGTGCACGGCGACCGGCGTGCCGTCCGACAGCGTGGTGAACGCTGCCGACAGGGTCCGGTGCCGGTTGACGACGGTCTCGGTGGCGCGCTGGAAGCGGTCGGTGTCCAGCGGTCCGGTGATGTCGACGATCTGCTGCACCACGTACGGGTCGTGGCTTCTGCTGAACGTGGAATGGAAGTAGATGCCCTGCTGGGTGGCGGTCAGCGGCAGGACGTCGGCCAACCCCGGGTACGTCTGCTCGAGACGGGTGACGTCGTCGGGGCCGAGCGCGACGCGCGGGAAGTCCGAGACGCTGTGCCCACGAACGTCATCGGTGGTCGCGATCGCGGTGAGCAGCTCGCTCCAACGCCGGGCAAGGCGGGTGACGTCGGACTCCGGCGACGGCGCCGGAGGGCCAGCTGAACGTGGCCCGCAGCACCGTTGCGCCGTCGACGGTGACGGCTTCGGCGTTGACCTCCAACAGCCGCGGGAGCGGCATCGCGGGGTCGCGGTCCTCCATGACCGCGACGTGATCGCCGGCGAAGGCCCATGGCCGCTGCCCGGTGTCGAACCGGCCGAGGTAGTTGAACAGCACCTGCGGTGCCACGGCGAGGGTCTCGTCGCGCCGCGCAGATACCGCAACGCTCCATAGCTGAGCCCGTGCGACGGCACCGACGCGCAGTTGGTCCTTGACCGACCGCACCGCCGCCCCGAGTTCAGTACCGTCGGACACTGCTGCGCGCCAGTCGAAGTCGTCGCCGCGCAGAGCGACGGGATAGAGCGTGGTGAACCAGCCGACCGTCGCCGACAGGTCCAGGTCGCCGACCCGATGGGCTTCGCGGCCGTGGCCCTCCATCTCGAGCAGCACCGCCCCGTCGGCGTCGTGTCCGCGGTCGCTGCGCCACTCGCGCAGCGCCAGGTACAGCGCGGCGACCATCGCGTCGTTGACGTGCCCATGAATCCGGTCGGGAACGTCGGTCAGCACCGCCTCGGTCACGGCTGCGGGCAGCTCTACCGTCACGCGCGCCTCGGATGCGACGGTGTCGCGGGCGGGGTCCAATGGTCGATCGCCCCAGGGCGTTTCGGACGTCGAGCAGACGCCTTGCCAGTGCTCGAGATCGTCGTCGAACGCCCCGTCGACCGTCGCGTCGGTCAAGCGCTGGGCCCAGGTACGCCACGACGTTTCGGCGGGAGGCAGCGTCGCAGGCTTGCCGTCGACGATCAGACGATGCGCGGCCGCGATGTCCTCGGCAAGGATGCGCAGCGACACGCCGTCGACGACGACGTGATGCGCCACCACGAGCAGGCGGCCCGGTCCGACGTCGGCTGGACGCCAGCCGAAGGCCACCATCACGCCTGCCGCAGGGTCGAGCGTCGCGACGAGGTCGTCGCGCAGCAGCTCGAGGTCCATGCCGGGATCGGCGATGGTCACGCGAATCTCGGGCGGCGTCTCCGGAATGTGCAGCGTGCGGCCCGGCCGTCCGTCGACGCCCACAGCACCGGGTGGCGGGCCAGCGTGGCCGACAGGGCGGCACGCAGCGTGTCCTCGTCGAGGTCTGTCGGGCGTGATCAGCGACATGCCCTGGTAGAAGCCGTTCGAGGACCGAACCGGGCTCACCCACCTCGTCGAGCCAGCGCAGGATCGGCGTCGCGGCGGCGGGCCCGGTGGGCTCGACGGCGTCGGCAGCCGGGACTGCGTCCGACTCGACCAACAGCGGGGCGAGCGCCTCGACGGTGCGGTGGGCGAACATGTCCCTGGGCCGCAGGGCGTAGCCGCCTGGCGCGGACCCGGCTGACCACCCGGATCGCGACGATGCTGTCGCCGCCCAGGCTGAAGAAGTCGTCGTCGACGCCGATCTCGTCGAGGTCGAGTGCATCGGCGAACGCCTGGCACAGCACGGTTTCCCGCGGTGTCCGTGGCGGTCTCACCGTCCGGGCGGGCAGCCACCTCGGGCGCGGGCAGCGCGCGGCGGTCGGTCTTGCCGTTGGCCGTCACCGGGACCCGATCCATGCGCGACGAACAGCGTCGGCACCATGTAGTCCGGCAATCGGGTGCGGCCCCAGTCGGCGATTTCAGCGTGCAGCGCAGCGTCATTCGTGACGCCGTCGACCGCGACGAGGTAGCCGACCAGCTGATCGGAGTTGCCGTGTCGGTGCACGTCGACGACGGCCTGGCGCACCGCGGGATGGTCGGCCAGCTGCGACTCGATCTCCTCCAGTTCGATGCGCCTGCCGCGGATCTTCACCTGGTTGTCGGCGCGGCCGAGGAATTCCAGCGTGCCGTCGGCGGTCCACCGGGCCAGGTCGCCGGTGCGGTACATCCGGGACCCGTTGTCGTCGAACGGGTTCGCCACGAACCGCGACGCGGTCAGCGACGATGCGTTGACGTAGCCGCGGCCGAGCAGGAACCCCGCGGCGTACAGTTCGCCGCCGACACCGGGCGGTACCGGGCTGCATGTCGTCGTCGAGCACGTACAGCTGGGTGTGCGGGTTGGGCCGGCCGATCGAGGTGGCGATGCGTTCGGCGGTGTCGCGGTAGATGACGTGGGAGACACCGATGGTCGCCTCGGCCGGGCCGTAGCCGTGGTACAGCGTGGTGGACAGCTGGCTGCGGAACCGGGCGAACAGGCCGGGCGTGAGCACCTCGCCGCCGCACCACACGTGGCGCAGCGATTGCAGTGAGCTGCGGCCCGGACGTGCCAGGCGGTCGAGTTCGAGCAGCGTGTCGAGCATCGACGACACCAGGTAGACGAACGTCACGCGCTGCGTCGCGGATCAGGTCCAGCAGGTACTCGGGATCCTTCTCGCCGTCGGGCTCGGCCACCACGACGCGGCCGCCGCTGACCAGCGGCAGCAGGATCTCGTTGACCGAGATGTCGAACGACAGCGGTGCCTTGAACAGTGCGCGCGTCGTCGTCGCCGAACAGCAGGATGTGGTCGCGCTGCCACAGCAGCCGCTCGGCGATCGCCTCGTGCCGGATCATCGCGCCCTTCGGCTTGCCGGTCGATCCCGAGGTGAAGATGACGTAGGCGAGCTGCCCGGGCTCCACGGCGACCGCCGGCAGCTGCGTCGGCTGTCCCGCGAAGCGCCAGTCGTCGAGGTCGACCACCAGAGTCGGGACGTCCCAGTCGGATTCGTCATCCGCGGTCGACGAAGGCGGCGCGGGCACCCGCGTCGGCGAGCACCTGGCTGCGCCGATGCTGCGGCCAGGTGGGATCCAGCGGCACGAACGCGGCCCCGGCGACCATGGCGGCCAGGACGCCGACCACCATCTCGGCCGAGCGGGGCACACCGATGGCGACGATCGTCTCGGGCCGGGAGTGGTTGGCGCGCAGCGCGTTCGCCAGCTGCGCGACGCGCTCGCCAAGTTCGCGGTAGGTCAGCCGACGGTCGCCGTGCACGACGGCGACGGCGTCGGGGGTGGCCTCGCACTGGGCGGCGAACAACTCGGGCACCGTGGACGTCCGACTCGGGCGTCGAGTGGTTGTTCCACTGGTCCAAGAGTTCCGCGATGTCCAGTGAGTGCGTGGTCACGTAAGTGCAACCTCTCCGTCGGTATTCATGTCGCGTGTCACGCGAACGATCAGTTGTGCGTGCTCCACGCGCGCCACAGCCGGGCGTAACGGCCGTCGAGCGCGACCAGTTCGGCGTGGGTGCCGTTCTCCACGATGCGTCCGTCGTCCATCACGGCGATCTGGTCCGCGGTCGCGGCCTGAGTGAGTCGATGCGCGACGATCAGCGTGGTGCGGCCCTTCGTCGCCGCGGCGGCCGCCTGTTCGAGTTCGGCGGCATGTGCGCTGCCTGCCTCTGCGGTGGCCTCGTCGAGGACCACCACCCGTGGGTCGGCCAGCACCAGGCGGGCCAAGGCGATGTGCTGCGCCTGAGCGGCGGTCAACGCGACCCCGTGCTCACCGACCAGGGTGTCGAGCCCGTCCTCGAGGGCCTCGACCCAGACGCCGGCGCCCACCTGGTGCAGCGCGGCCCAGACCTCGTCGGGCGTGGCGTCCGGCGCGACCAGGCGCAGGTCGTCGATCAGCGGCCCGGAGAAGACGTGCACTTCCTGCGTGATGGTGGCGACCCAGTGCCGCAGCCGATTCCGGTCGATGTCGTTGACCGCGACGCCGCCGATCCGGCTCTGCCCGCCGGTCGGGATGAGCAGTCCTGCGACGACCGCGGCCAGCGTCGTCTTGCCCGCACCGGTGGTGCCGACCAGCGCACAACGCGTACCGGCCGGAATGCTCAACGACACATCGTGCAGCACTTCGGGACCCGCGCCGTAGGAGAACGAGACACCGTCGACCTCGACGTCCGAGCCGGCCGGTTCCGCACCGGCGGCGCCCGTCACCGTTCCGTCGTCGTGTGGGGTGCGGATGTCGACGACCCCGACGAGGCGGGCCAGGCTGGCCGCGCCCGACTGGATTTCGTCGAAGTTGTACATCAGTTACGCCGATCGGGTTGAACAGGCGGTGGAACATCAACGCCGCGGCGGTGACCTGCCCGACCGTCACGGTCGCCGGAGCGAACCAGCAGGAATCCGACCACCAATGTGGCGGTGAGCCCGATGAATTCGGCCCTGTTGACCCGACCGACCAGGCGGGTGAAGAAGCGTGAACACCGAGATCGAGATGTCTCGGGCGCGCGCCGAGGCCCGTTCGATGTCGGCCAGGTGCCGGTCGTGGATCTCGTAGGCGTCGATGGTCTTGCGCGCCCTGGATGGATTCGACGGTGACCTGGGCGCGCTCGGCGATCGCCACCCGTTCCCCGGCGTACATCGGTGCCGACCGCGGCAGATACCACCACAGGCCGGCGGCGTAGGCGGGGATGCACAGCGCGCCCGCCAGGCCCAGCCGCCAGTCGAGGCTGGTCATGCCGACGAGCGTGACGACACCGAGGAAGAACGAGTTGAGGATCGTCGGCAGCACCTCGGAAACGGCCCTGGCCACCACCGCGACGTCGGCGCCGACACGGGACAGCAGGTCGCCCCTGCCGCTCTCCTCGATCATGTTGGCGGGCAGGTTCAATGCGCGTTCGCAGGACGTCCTCGCGGAGGTCGGCCAGCGTCTGCTCGCCGAGCCGGGCGGTCAGGTAGGACGACAGCCCGGTGCCCAGCCCGCCGAGCAGCGCGGTCACCGCCGATGACGACCGCCAGGCCGACGAGGCCGTCCGACGCGTCACCGTCGCTGACCCGATCGACGAGATTGCCCAACAGATAGATGGGGACGATGGAAGCGCCTGCGGCGGCGAGGCCGACGAGGATCGCCGTGGCGACCTCGCCACGACGGCGGCGCAGATCGGAGGCCAGCCAGGCCGCCGAGCGCGACGCGGTGGCGACCGGAAGGACCGGCCTGGCGATGGGATCGTCGACGCTCATCACCGTCGTCACCAGGTCCGCGGTATTCGGCATGCGCGTCCACCAGGTCGCGGTGGGTGCCCTCGCCGTGCACCCGGCCGTCGACCGACCAGCACGACGCGGTCGGCGGCGGCAAGCAACGCCGGGCTGCTGGTCAAGACGATGGTGGTGCGACCGCCCTGCGGTACCGCAGCCGCCGGATGCCGTCGGCGATGGCCTGTTCGGTGACGGCGTCGACGGCCGTGGTCGGGATCGTGCAGCACCAAGACGTCGGGGTCGACGGCCAGTGCCCTTGCCAGAGTCCACCGTTGGCGTTGCCCGCCGGAGAGGCTCGCGCCACGTTCGACCACCGGGTGCGCCAGGCCGTCGGGATGGAGGTCGACGACGTCCACCGCGCAGGACGCCTCGAGCGCGCTGCGCACCGTCCGCTCATCGGGCGCATTGTCGGGCCCGGACACCTTCAGGTTCGATTCCAGCGTGCCGCTGAACAGGGCGCTGTGATGGTGCTCGACCAGCAGGCTGGTGCGCCGCTCGCCCGTGCGGGATCTCGCCGATCCGGCGTCCGCCGACCCGCACCGTACCCGCGTCCGCGGACCGCTCCTGACCGGACAGCAGATCGATCAGCGCGGACGCGTCGCGCGGGTCGGACGTCAGCACGGCGACGAACTCACCCTGCTCGACGTCGAGCGACAGACCGTCCAGGCCGGCGTGTGTGCGCGTCGCGGACCGTCAGTGTTCCCGGGGCGACGCCGGCATGCGTCGGCGTCGCGGGACGTGGCTCGTGGCGCGTGTCGGCGCGCCCAGCACGTTGGCGACGCGGTTGGCCGACGCCGCGTGCCTCGGCGACCCAGCTGGGCACGATGGCCAGCAGCGAGAACGGCTCGATGAGGAACTGCGCCAAGCCGATGACGGTGATCAGCTGGCCGACCGAGAGCGTGCCGTGGATCGCGAAGTAGGCGGCGACGACGGCAACGGCCATGGCGGCCAGCGCGCCGGCGGCCGCGGCGGCGCCGGCGTGCGACGCTCTGGATGCGGGCTGCGCGCAGGGTGGCGGTCAGCGAACGCCGGCTCGCGACGCGGTAGCGGGCGGCGGCGTTGCCCTGTGCACCGATGCCCTGCGAGTGGGCGGTGCCCGCTGATCAGGTCGGTGGCCAGTGCGGTGGCACGGCCCACCTCCGCCTGCTGCTCCTCGACGCGCCTGGCGATGATCGGCGCGGTCAGCTGCAGGCCGGCCACGACGACGGGCACACCGATCAGCACCATGAGGCCCAGCGGCAGATCGATGCTCAGCAGCACGGCGCCGCAGACGATGGTGCGCGACGACCGCGGCGGCGACGCGGGGAATGTAGTCGAGCAGATACGCCGTGTCGTCGGCGTCGCTCGACGAGATCGACAGCAGCTCGCCGACTTTGTAGTCGGTGCGGATGCCCAGGGGGTCGAGGATCTTGCGGCTCAGCTCGACGCGCAGCAGATGCGATTCGCGGGCGATGGCGAACATCAGCAGCCGGGCGCCGAAGCGGTACACCAGCGTCAGCACCAGGAACAGCGCGGCGAGCACCGCGATCCAACCGACGATCGCGCGGCACGCTGCCGGTGGCGACGGCACGGTCGACGATGATGCCGATCAGCACCGGCACCGAGACCTCGCACAGTTGGTGCAGCGCGATCAGGCCGGTACCGGACGTCAGCCAACGCAGGTTGCGGGTAACCGTGCGGCGCAGCACCGCTGCACCGGTCCAGTGGGTGGAACTGTCGTGCTTGGCGACACCGCTCACGCGGGTGACGGTGGCGTCGGCGGCCGCGTCGTTCCATGCGTTCCCGCAGTGATCGGGGACGCATGTCGGTCCAGGTCTCGTCGACGTAGCGCAGCGCACTGTCGCGATCGGTGCCGTCGGGCCCGCCGAACACCACGGCCCAGCCGGCCGGCACCGCGGCGAACGTCGGCCAGAGTGAGTACTGCTCTTCGTCGTTGACGAGCACCAGAAAACGGCCATCCTGATCGTCAAACGGATTGTTGGACAAAGCGCTCCTCCCGTGGGCATGGTGCCCGCCGCGTTCGGAAGGCATGCTATCAAAGGTTAGGCTAACCATTGTTGGGTAGCCGCTTCGGATTGGGAGATCACTGTGCGCGTCGTCATGTTCGGATATCAG
This sequence comes from uncultured Actinomycetota bacterium, assembly GCA_963849055.1. Lineage (GTDB taxonomy): Bacteria > Actinomycetota > Actinomycetes > Mycobacteriales > Mycobacteriaceae > Mycobacterium. Next base: position 519,536 of record CAWKFI010000001.1, on the reverse strand, counting down.
ACGTGGGGGCATCGCACCCTGCAGGCGCTGCTGAAGTCGCGGCACGAAGTGTGTCTGGTCGTGACGCATCCGGCGAGTGACCATGCGTACGAGTCGATTTGGGCGGACTCGGTAGAGGACCTTGCGCGCAGCGAGGGCATCGAGGTCTTTCTGGCCAAGCGTCCCACGCCCGAACTGATCGAGCGGGTGGCAGCCGTGGCCCCCGACGTCATGGTGGCCAACAACTGGCGCACCCGGTTGCCGGAGGACCTGTTCGGCATCCCCACCCACGGCACGCTGAACCTGCACGACTCGCTGTTGCCGAGGTTCACCGGGTTCTCCCCGGTCATCTGGTCGTTGATCAGCGGTGCCAGTCATACCGGGCTCACCGCGCACATGATGGACGCCGAACTGGACACTGGCGACATCCTGGTGCAACGCGCGGTCGAGATCACCCCGACGAGTACCGGCACCAGCCTGGTGCTCGACACCCTCGACCTGGTGCCCGAGGTGCTCACCGAAGCGCTGGACCAGTTGGAGTTCGGTACCGCGCGGGCGGTACCGCAGGACCTGAGCCAGCGGACGTTCTTCCACAAGCGCTCCGACCGTGACAGCGTCGTCGACTGGACCTGGCCGGCGGTCGACATCGAGCGCTTCGTCCGCGCGCTGTCCGATCCATACCCCAACGCCTACACCTACTTTCGCGGCGAACGCCTGCGGCTGATCACGTCGCACGTGTCGCGGTGCGTCTACGGCGGCACGCCGGGACGCGTGTTCATCGAGGAGGACGGCGGCATGGTGATCGTGGCCGGGGCCGACGCGTTCCGTGGGCAATCGCCGGGGCTGGTGCTCGACGTGGTGCGCACCGACGACGGCGTCGACCACGACGCGTTGGCCTACTTCGGGCACGGCGGCGGGTACCTCACCTCCGAGCCGTGACGTGCGGCGACGCCCGCGGCACCACCAGCGGCGTCCCGGTCTGCGGATCGTCGATGATCTGACACTTCAGGCCGTACACCGCCTCGACGAGCTCCTCGGTGATGACGGAGTGCGGATCGCCCTGCGCAACCACGCTTCCCGACTTCATCGCGATGATCTGGTCGGCGTAGCGGCAGGCGTGGTTGAGGTCGTGTAGCACCGCGACCACGGTGCGGTTCTGCTCGCGGTTGAGCATGGCGAACAAGTCGAGCAGTTCCACCTGGTGGGCGATGTCGAGGTAGGTGGTCGGCTCGTCGAGCAGCATCAGCGGTGTCTGCTGGGCGAGCACCATCGCCACCCAAACCCGTTGCCGCTGACCGCCGGACAGTTCATCGACCAGACGCCCGGCCAAGTCGGTCACGCCGGTGCACCGCATCGCCTCGGCGACCGCGTCCTCGTCGCCGAGCGACCACTGGCGCAGCACCTTCTGATGCGGGAACCGGCCGCGGGACACCAGGTCGGCGACGGTGATGCCCTCCGGGGCGATCGAGGTCTGGGGGAGCAGGCCCAGCCGCCGGGCCACCTCCTTGGTGTGCATGCGTGCCGATGTCGTGGCCGTCCAGGATGACCTGGCCGCCGGAGGGTTTCAGCAGGCGCGCCAGACCGCGCAGCAGCGTGGACTTGCCGCACGCGTTGGGTCCGACGATCGCGGTCACGCGTCCGTCGAGCACGTCGACGGACAGGTCGGTGATGATGGCCGCGTCGTCGTAGCCGATCGACAGATGGTCGGTGCGGAGCCGGGAGTCGGGCAGTGCTGTCACGGTAATCACCTTCGTCTGTCATGGTTTTCGATCAACGTTGGCGCGCCTGTGAGATGAGCAGATAGATCAGGTACACGCCGCCGAGCGACACGGTGACCGCGCCCACCGGCAGTTCGCTGCCGCTGAACAACTGTTGGGCGAGGACGTCGCTCACCAGGAGCAGCACCGCGCCCATCGCCGCCGATGGGATCAGGCCTACCCCGGGGCTGGCGGTGAGCCGGCGTGCGATCTGCGGGGCGGCGAGCGCGACGAAGGACACCGGCCCCGCTGCGGCGCACGCGACGGCCACCAGGCCGACGCCGGCGACGAGGTAGGCCAGCCGGGTGCGCTCGGGGCGCACACCCAATGCGCCGGCCGCATCGTCGCCCATCTGCAACACCGGCAGCTGCGGTCCCAGCGCCATCAGCGCCGCCGCGGCGACGAGCAGGCAGATCGTCATGGGAACCACTTGCTCCCAACTCAATCCGCTGAGCGTGCCCTGTTGCCACACCGACGCGGTGACGGCGGTGTGGAGGTCGAGCTTGAGCACGATCCACTGATTGACCGAGCTCACCACGGCGCTGACCGCGATGCCCACGACGATGAGCCGGTAGCCCGCCACGCCGTTGCGGTAGGACAGGGCGTATACGACGACGGCGGTGACGAGGCCTCCGACCAACGCTCCGGCCGCCACGGCGTAGTACCCGCCGCCGAGTCCGGCGATGACGATCAGTGCTCCGGTGTAGGCGCCCGTGTTCACCCCGATGATGTCGGGGCTGCCCAGCGGATTGCGGGTCAGGGCCTGGAAGATCGCACCCGAGACGCCGAGTGCGGCACCGATGAGCAACGCCATCAGCATTCGGGGCATCCGCCATTCCAGGACGACCACCCGGTCGAATGACGTGTTGGTGCCCAACAGGACGCCGAGTACGTCAGCGGGCGCGACAGTGTACTTGCCGATGCCGAGCGCTAGCACCGCCACGACGGCGGCGGCGATCAGCAGCGACGCGACGACGGCGACCGCGCGCCACGATGCGCGCGCGGAGAGGTTGCCGATCCGGATCACGCAGTGACGGCGGCCGAATTCAACCTGACCCGAACGGTTCTCGACGATCGTCATGACCGGTCAGCAGCCCGCCTGCGGACCAGCCAGATGAGAACGGGCGCACCGAGGAACGCGGTGACGATGCCTGCGGGCAGCTCGGCGGGGCGGATGATGACCCGTCCCACGATGTCGGCGGCCAGCAGCAGAGCGGGTGCGACGACGGTGGCGTAGCCGAGGACCCAGCGCCAGTCCGGCCCCGTGAACCGGCGAACTGCGTGCGGCACCATCAGTCCGACGAAGCCGATGGGCCCTGCGCCTGCCGTGGCCGCACCGGCCAGCAGGGTGACGGCGATCAGGCTCAGCGCTTGGGTGCGGGCCACGTTGCCGCCCACGCTCTTCGCCAGATCGTCGCCGAGAGCGGTGACGTTGAGTGAACGGCGCCACGATGAAGCACAAGCCCACGCCGACGGCGATGAACGGCGCGACGGCCGCGGCCACTTCGAGGGAGCGGCCGTCGAGCGCGCCCGCGTCCCAGAACCGCATGTTGTCGAAGGCGCGCGGATTGCGTAGCCGCACCGCATATCCGATGCCGTCCATCACCGCGCCGACGGCGACGCCGGCGAGCAGCACGCGGACCGGGGTGACCGTGGCGCGGCCCGTCATGCCGACCAGGTAGACCAGCAGCATCGCGAACAGTGCACCGGCGAAGGCGAACCAGATGTAGGTCCAGATGCCCGTCAGGCCCAGGAATGCGATGGCGCAGACGACGAACAGCGCTGCGCCGGAATTGATCCCGAGGATCTCCGCGTCGGCCAGCGGGTTGCGTCCCACTGCCTGGATCAACGTTCCCGACAGTCCGAGGGCCACGCCGACCAGCAGGGCGAGCACGGTGCGAGGAACGCGCAGATCGTGCACGATCCACTGGTCGCCGATGTCCTGGTAGTTCGTCACGGCCTGCCAGACGGTTGACAGGGCTACGTTCTCGGTGCCGATGGCGAGGCTCGCAATGCACATCGCGGCGAGCAGCGTCGCGGCGAGGAGGAGCCCGACGGTCCGACGGCGCCGTGTCGCACGGGTCGGCGCAGCGAGGGGCGGCGCCGCGGGCGCCTGGGCGGTGGCGGTCACGGTGTCTAGAGACCGACTCGTTCGAGCGCTTCGTCGAACTCCTCGGAGGCCACCTTGTCGCCCTTGCCGTCGGCGAGCGCCTTCTCGTACACGGGCAGCACGTCGTCTTCGACGAGCGCGAACTTCTCGTCCCACGTCTCGGAGTCGAACCGCCAGTACCCGGTGATGTCGTACTGGTCGATCGTCCAGCCGCGGGCGCGGAGGTGCTTGCGCACGGCCCGGGATTCGGCGGCCTCACCGGCGAACCAGCAGTAACCGCGACCGTCCGCCAGCGTCAGCTCGCGGACCATGTGTGCGAGTCGGCTTGGCGCGTAGCCGTTTCCGCTGCCGATACTGGGGACGACGGTCACGTCAGGGTGCGGAGGCAGATAGTCGAGATCGCCTCGGGCGGCCACTTCGACGATGGCGGTGACGGGGACGCCGCCGGGCAACTCCTCGATGATGCGCGCGGTGGCGGGCAGACCGGACAGGTCGGTGACCAGAAGCTGCCAGTCGGTGGTCGGCTCCGGGCGGTACCAGGACCGGGCATGGTCGAGTCCGACCCGGTCGCCGGGGACGGCCGCCGTCGCCCACGTCGTTCCGGGGCCGTGGGCATGCAGGATGACGTCGAGTTCGATCACGTCGCCGTCATGGCGTCGCACGGAGTAGTTGCGTCCCTCCGCGCCGACGGACGCGTCGGTGGGGAAGTAGACCCCGACCGCGGAGTCGCCCGCCTGCTGCACGTCGAGAGACTCGGGATCGTCGACCCGCAGTGTGATCCGGCGCAGACGCTCACTCAACTGGACCGTCTCGATGACGGAGGCATGCGAGAAGCTCATCGAGCTTAGGCTACCCTAAGCAAAGCCAGCCATCGCGCGCAGTTGCTCACGTCGCCGTCGCAGGCGACCAGCGAACGCCTGCGTGTTTGCCGCGTGCGCTTGCGGGTAGTCGCTCGGGTGAGGCCGGGGCTGGACCGGCCCAGTGAAGCGAGGCCGACATGATCAATCGCAAATCCTGGCCGCCGGTCGTCGCCGTGGTGGCCGCCATCAGCATGAGCCCGTTGGCCGCTGGCTGCGGCGGCGGCGACGGCGACGAATCGACCACAACGACCACCACGACGACGACCACGACGACGACGTCACCGACGAGCACCGACACGGTCACCATCAACCCGCCTGCCACGGTGGTTCCGCCGGCCGTCTCACCACCGCCCGTCTCACCACCGCCCGTCACCGTCGTGCCGCCGGCGGTTCCACCTCCTCCCGCCATTCCGAACCCGCCCGCGGTTCCGGCACCGCCGAAGGTGCCGAATCCACCGCCGATTCCGAACATTCCGGGAATGCCGGGCTGATCGTTGCGTGTCGACGCCGGCGACGTCGACTAGGTCGCGGTCTCGCCCAGCCGGGTGACCAACCAGTCCCGTAGGCCCGGCCCGTAGTCGTCACGATCGAGCGCCATGTCGAGCGCGGCCTTGATGAAGCCGCCGGGGTTGCCGAGGTCATGACGTGAGCCACGGTGCACGACGACGTGAACGGGATGTCCTTCGTCGATCAGCAGCGCGATGGCGTCGGTCAATTCGATCTCGCGGTCCGCGTCGGTCGGCAACCGGCGAAGCGCGTCGAAGATGGCGCGGTCCAGAATGTATCGTCCGGCGGCGGCGTACGGGGACGGCGCCTCTCCGGCGGCGGGCTTCTCCACCATGCCATTGACCCGTAGCACATCCGTATTCGCCTCTCCCGGTACGGGTTCGATGTCGAAGATGCCGTAGGCGCTGACGTCGTCGGGTGGGACCTCGATGGCGCAGAGGACCGACCCGCCGAACTTTGCCCGAACGTTGGACATGGTTTGCAGCACACCCGTGGGCAGCACCAAGTCGTCGGGCAGCAATACCGCGACGGCGTCTTCGTCGTCGGACAGCACCGATTCCGCACACAACACGGCATGTCCGAGCCCAAGCGGCTCCGACTGCACCACGGACTCGACCTTGATCAGGGCGGGAGCCCGGCGCACCTTCGCGAGCATGGCGCGCTTCCCCCGGGCCGCAAGCCTGTCCTCCAACTCCCTGTCGGCGATGAAATGCGCGACGACGCTGTCCTTGCCCTCCGACGTGACGATCACCAGCCGATTGGCGCCGGCCTCGGCGGCTTCGGCGGCGACGAGCTCGATGCCGGGGGTGTCGACGACCGGCAGCATCTCCTTGGGCACGGTCTTGGTGGCCGGCAGGAAACGCGTGCCCAGCCCCGCGGCGGGCACTATCGCCGTCGAAGGGATCGGTACGTCTTGCATGTCATCGCCTCCCACGAAGTCAAGCACGGCATGCGTGCACGGGGTCACTATTACCCAGACGCGGGCGTCGGGACTCCTCTTTCGCCGGGCTGGTTACCCAGCCGTGATGGCATCACCGAGGTGAGAGACGTGCCTGCGCCGGGGGACGACGACGCATACGGAGAGGGGGAGTTTCCGAACGATCGCGAACTCGATACGTAGAGAAGCCTTTTGAGTCGCTGACGTCAGTGCGTGGCGTGTTCGCGGGCGCGGTCGGCGGGTTGCTCCTCAGCCCTGGCGATGCGCGTCGCCAGCAGACCAAGAACGATCACCGACAGCGCCGGCGCGCCGAACAACATGACTGCGAAGAGCGCCCCGGCGATCGACCCGCTGAGCGCACCCGCAAAGCCGAAGGCCGAGACCACGACCGTGACGAATGCCGTGATCACCATGACGACGACGGCCACCTCGACACTGCGCCACAGCCCGTAGTAGCGAAAGCCGGTCGCGATCAATAGCGCGATCGTGGGCACCAGGAAGAGCGCCGCGCCCAGCCAGGTGCCCTCCACCGTCCCGAACTGGCGCGACACGGGCATCACCAGGCATGCAGTCAGCACGGCGGTCGCCAACACGCCGATCAGCGCTAACGTGCGTGAATTCATCTGTCGCATGACTATGGCGTAACCCGGTCTGGGTCGGACGAAACACGATCCGTACGCGCCGCTACGCCCCGAACGTCAGCCTGATGGTGCTGCCGGTCTTGAGCACGGGTTGTCCAGCCTGCGGATCCTGGGAGATCACCTTGGCGCGGTTGGCATCTCCGGCGGGGACGTCGTGGTTGTCCCACAGGCCTTCCCATCCCTTGCTCTGCATGAGCGGCACGATCTCATCCCACACCTTGCCCATGAGGCTCGGCATCGGGATTTGATTGCCAGCGAAACCTGGATCTGTATCGGCGTGGTGACCGGCACCGTCTGACCGGCGGGGGGAAGAGTCCCGCTCACCTGTCCCTTGGGTGCGACACCGTCCGCGTCGACCGCAATCGCGTCGTCGGGGTTGAATCCGGACACGCGCAGTAGCTCCCGGCACACCTCGATCGTCTGCCGGGCACAGTCGGGAACCACAGCGGTTCCGGTACCCGAGCTGACCTGGATGGTGATCTCGTCGGTGACTGCCGTTGTCTGATTGGCCGCCGGGACGGTGCCGATGACGGTGCCCTTGGGCACCGTCGGGTGCGGCACATCGGTCGGCTTCAGGTTCTCGAAGCCGGCGTCCTTGAGCTTGTCCTGGGCTGCGTCAGGGCTCATGCCGGCGACGTCGGGAACCTTGACTTCCTTGGCTCCGTTCGACACGTTGACCGTGATCTCGTCGCCCTCGGCCGCGGCCTCGTTGGCCGCAGGGTTGGTACTGATGACCGAACCCTTGTCGACGCTCGAATCCTCTTGCCGCTCAACGGTGGTCTTGAACCCGCGGTCCTGCAACGTGCGGACGGCGGATTCCTCTGACTTTCCGCGGAGGTCCGGTATCTGTTGGGTGGGGCGTGTGCCGATGACGTTGATCCCGACGGTCACCACGAGGGCCAGCACGGCGAGGATGGCGCCCGCCATCAGCCACCGCCCGACCGACCGGCGGCCTCCGGGATCGCCCGTCGGCACCGTGATCTGTTGCGTCGGCCGTGAGCGGCCGTGTGTGACGGGCGTCGACGTCATGGTCGTGCGCTCGGCGTCGGTGAAGAGCCTGGGAGCTTCGGGCGCTTCACCGCTGTGCACGCGGATCAGGTCGGCGCGCATGTCTGCGGCCGTCTGGTAGCGGTTCTCCGGGTTCTTGGTCAGCGCCTTGAGCACGACGGCGTCCAGCTCGGGGGAGATGCCGTCGTGGCGTTCCGACGGCGGCACGGGGGCCTTGCGCACGTGTTGGTAGGCCACCGCGACCGGCGAGTCCCCGACGAACGGCGGCTCCCCGGTCAGCATCTCGTAGAGCACGCAGCCCAGCGAGTACACGTCGGAGCGGGCGTCGACGGAGGACTCGCCGCTGGCCTGCTCGGGCGACAGGTACTGGGCGGTGCCGATCACCGCAGAGGTCTTGGTGAGCCTGTTGCCGCCGTCGGCCAGCGCGCGGGCGATGCCGAAGTCCATCACCTTCACGGCGCCGGCCTTGCTGATCATGATGTTGGCGGGCTTGACGTCGCGGTGGATGATGCCGTGCTGGTGGCTGAAGTTCAGCGCCTGGCATGCGTCGGCGATGACCTCGATGGCCCGGGTGGCGTCCATCGGGCCCTCGGTGTGCACGATGTCGCGCAGCGTGACGCCGTTGACGTACTCCATGACGATGTAGGGCAGCGGCCCGCTGGCGGTCTGGGTTTCGCCGGTGTCGTACACCGCGACGATCGCGGGATGGTTCAGCGCCGCGGCGTTCTGGGCTTCCCGGCGAAACCGCAGGTAGAAGCTCGGGTCGCGGGCCAGGTCCGTGCGCAGCACCTTGACGGCCACGTCGCGGTGCAACCGCAGGTCACGGGCGAGGTGGACTTCGGACATGCCACCGAACCCGAGGATCTCCCCGAGTTCGTAGCGGTCCGACAGGTGCTGAGGGGTCGTCATTGCCATATTCGTCCTGTTGAGGGCGTCGTCATCGTGCTGCGCGCGGCGCTCACCGGCGTCGGCGCGAAGTTGTCGCCTCTGCGTTCCGGAGCGTCGAGCACCCCATCAGTATTGCGTGAAGGCGGCCCGGCGCACCGACCTGCCCGGTCAGCTCTCTTCCGCCCGGCGGGCGCGAGCACGCCGTTTGCCCTCGTGCATGGCGGCCACGCGGGCGACGGGGATGGTGCGGCCCTGTTCGATCAGGTCGTCGGGCAGTCGCTGCGGCGCGGGCATCGACGTCGCCCACGGGTCGGCTCCGTCGAGTGCGGCGATCGCCGTGTGCACCGTGAAGTCGGCGGGGGAGATCCGGTCGAGGTCGGACCACTGCAGCGGAAACGACACCGGCGTCCCCGGTCGCAGCCGCGGGCTGTACGCCGCGACGACGGTCGCGCCACCGGCCCGGGTCGAGTCGACGAACACCTTGCCGCCACGGTCCTCCACGATGAACGACGTGGTCGCGATGTCCGGGTCCAGAGCTTCGGCGCGGGCGGCCAGCGCCCGGGTGGCGCCGGCGACGTCCTCGACGGGGCGCGTGATCGTCGATCGGCACGAACACGTGAATGCCCTTGGCTCCGCTGGTCTTGACCGCGCCCTCTAGGCCGCAGTCCGCGAGCGCACGACGGACGAGGTGCGCGACGGCGACCACGGCGGCGAAGTCGTGGTCGACGGGCGGGTCGAGGTCGAGCACCAGGTGAGTGGGTCGGTAGATGTCGTCGGCAAGCCCGAGTGTCGGGTGGTATTCGATGGCGCGCTGGTTGGCGAACCACAGCAGCGTCCGCCGGTCGTCGCACAGCGCGTAGTGCACCTCGCGCTTGGAGGCCTCGGCCCACATCGGCACGGTGCGCACCCAGTCCGGCGTGTATTTCGGCACGTTCTTCTGCATGAAGGGGGCCTGGCCGCGCAACATCCGCAGCACGGTCAGGGGACGGCCGACGAGGCCGGGCAGAATCCGGTCGGCCACCGCGTCCAGGTAGTCGACCAGGTCGCGCTTCGTGGCGCCGGCGTCGGGGCTCAGTGGCTGGTCGAGGTTGGTCAGGTTGACCCCGTCGCGCTGCTCGCCGTTGGCGCTCATGAGCTCACGATAGGGCCGACGACGCGCCCGCGGCCCGCCGATTGCGATGATGTGTAGATGGCCGACCGTGATCGCGACGACGCCGGCCGGCCCCGCAACACCCGCCCGCGCGACGCTCTCGGCAGACCGCTTCCGCCCGGTAGCGAGGGCGTGCCACGCATTCCGGACGATCTCGAGCTGCCCCCGGCCGACACCCTCGCGTACGCCCAGGATCTGCTGGACCGGGGCCTGGCATTCAACGCGCACGAGGTGCTCGAGGCGGCGTGGAAGAACGGGCCGGACGACGAGAAGGCGCTGTGGCAGGGCCTGGCCCAGCTCATGGTTGGCGTCACGCACGTCCAGCGCGGCAACGTCGACGGCGCGATCACGCTGCTGCGCCGTGCGGCGTTGCGCCTTGCCGACACGGGACGGCCGGCGCCGTACTCCATCGACGTCTCGGGGTTGGTGGACTACGCGGATGCGCTGATCCGCGAGCTCGAGGCCGGCGCCGACCTGACACCGGAGTGGCTACGTCCGGCGCTGACTACGACGAGATCGCGCAGCTCCCGCGGTCGGCCGTGACGGGCCCGGACGCCGACGGTCGGATGTCGAAGTCGAAGATCGCCGTCGGCAGATACAGCGAACAGCAGGCGTTCGGAATGTCGACCACGCCGCTGACCCGCCCCTCGATGGGCGCGGCACCCAGCAGCAGGTACGCCTGCGGCCCGGAGTAGCCGAACTTCTGCAGGTACGTCACGGCGTTGAGGCACGCGTTGCGGTAGGCGACGGTCGCGTCGTTGTACAGCTGGGTGTCGGTGTCGTGATCGACGCCGATGCCGATGAAGGTGATGAACTCCGAGTAGCGCGGTTCGACGTTGCCCGGCATCAGGATTGGGTTCGTGGTGACCCCGTAGGTCTCCATGCCGCCCTTGATCAGGTCGACGTGGAAGTCGATGAATCCGCCCATCTCGATGGCGCCGCAGAAGGTGATCTCACCGTCGCCCTGGCTGAAGTGCAGATCGCCGCCGGAGAACAGCGCACCCTTCACGTGCACCGGATAGAACACCCGGGACCCGCGGGTGAAGTTCTTGATGTCGTGGTTGCCGCCGTTCTCACGGGCGGGCACGGTGCGCGCGCCCTCCTTCGCGATCTTGGTCAGCACGTCGCCCGTTGCCGTGCCGCCGAGCACCGACTCCTCCAGCGGCGGCAGCGCCAACGCGGGGATGCGCTCGGGATCGGTGTCGATCAGCGCCTGCTCGCGAGCGTTCCACCGCGCCAGCAGTTCCGGCGACGGAGCCGTGCCGAATAGGCCGGGATGGGTGATGCCGGTGAACTCGACGCCGGGGAGGTGTCGTGAGGTGCACTTCTGTCCGGAGAAGTCCCAGATCGCCTTGTAGGCGTCGGGGAAGTAGTCGGTGAGGAAGCCGCCGCCGTTGGCCTTGGCGAAGATGCCGGTGTAGCCCCAGCCTTGGCCGGGCGCGTCCCCGACCTCCTGGGGTACGGGGCCGAGGTCGAGGATGTCGACGACGAGCAGGTCGCCCGGTTCGGCGCCCTCGACGTAGATCGGGCCCGAGAGCATGTGCGCGTGGGTCAGGTCGACGTCGCGGACGTCGTTGGCCGAGTCGTTGTTGCCGATCTGATTGTCGGTCCATTCGCGGCACTCCACGCGGATCGACTGGCCCGGCCGCACGGTCACCGCGGGCGGAATGTCGGGATGCCACCGGTTGTGGCCGGGAACCACCTGATCGCGCATCGAGCGGGCCTGGTCGACGGTGAACACGACGTCGGGCATCTTCAACTCCTCAAGGACGGGGCAGTCGGGCGTGGCGGGGATCGGTCGTGGTGCGGGTGGCCCGTCGCGAGCGTCCCGGCACCGCCGACACCACCGACGGGGCGTCAGCGCTGCGCGCGCTGGAGTCCATGGCTCGGCGAAGGCCGGGGTCCAGGGATCGCAGGGCCGGTAGGCCGAACACGCGCCGCGCGCTGTGCCCGCAGGACGGACACGCTGCTGGGTCACCGGCCTGCGCCATCGGACGGACGACGTCGAAGCCGCCACACGGCGCGCACTCGTATCCATACGTGGGCAAGTAGTCCTACTTTCGGGAATGCATTGGGGCTCAACCCCATTGGACCATGTCACCCCGAACTCCGCGAGGCGATCGGGTGCGGTGAGGAAACGGTCTCGTGGGCGGAACGCATGTGTCACGCCCGCGAAACCTCACTCGCAATCTCACGTTCCCCGGTTGGTGGCCGTCTTCCTGGTGGGCGCCCCGGATGGGGCGACACACGGAAACCGATTACGAGGGAAGGACGATCATGTCGACCGAGGAAAACAAGGCCGTCGTCGGACGCTGGTTCACCGAATTCTGGGGACCGGATTTCAATCCGGCCGTCATCGACGAGCTCGCGGCACCGGACATCCGCTTCGAGTACTCGCTGCACGCCCCCTGCCGTGGTCGCGCGGAGGTGCGCGCATTCGCCACGAAGTTCCGCGCGGCCTTTCCCGACCTCGCCTTCGGCGGCACCGCTGACCTGATCGCCGAGGGCGACTACGTCGTGGGCCAGTGGATCGGCGGGGGCACCCAGACCGGGGAAGCGTTCGACGACATGCCCATCGGTGAGCTTCCGGCGGAAACAGGCAAGTCGATGCGTTTCACCGGCATCTCCATCCTGAAGGTCGAGAATGGCCTGATCACTGAGGAAATCGGCCTGGATGACGGTGTGACGGTGTTGAGGCAGCTGGGCTTGATCGAGGCGGCGTGATCCAACTCAGCTCCGCGCGGGGCCCGTCAGCGGTCGACCGCTGGTGGACTGCAGCAGGCAGATGACGGTGCTCGGCAGCGGATTGTTCGCCGTCCGGTCCTGATTGGAGTCGATCAGATACGTCACCGCGTACGGGCCGCCCTCGACGGAACGGCCCGTGTAGTCGGAGAAGCCCGTCGACGCATGCGCGGTTGGCGACGTCGGTGATGGCCGCGTTGACCTCCACGGGCGCACGGAGGTAGACCTCTGCCGCGTGTGCGTCCGCACAGTCGACGAGTGAGACGGCGACGGCGCCGAGATCGACGGCGGGAACCTCGGCGATGCAATCGCCCACCTGCAGGTCGACCCACTTGTGCGTCTCGGGTCCCAGGGGCATGGGTGGCGCAGCGATGGTCGGCGCCGGTGTCGTCGATAGTGCCGACACCGGCGTCGACGTCGTACCGATCGAGGTGTCGACGGCGGCGGGACCACAACCCGGCAGCATCACGAGCGCAGTCATCGGCCAAGCCAACAGAACTCGGCGACTTCCGACCCGCATGGCGGCCTCCTCGACCCGCGCCAGACTGGCTAACCGATGAGTCTAAGCACGGGTCCGCCTGAAACGACATAGCATTCGAATCTCAGGGATTAGGGGAATTTGGATGTTGATCGCTCAGCTGTCGGACCCACACGTGCGCCCGAAAGGGAAGCTCTTCCACGGGCTGGTCGATTCCAACGCTCAGCTGGTCGAGGCCATCGACCACGTCGTGGGCATGGACCGACGCCCGGATCTGGTGCTGTTCACCGGCGACCTCGTCAACGGGGGCCGACCGGAGGAGTACGCCGCTCTTCGGGAGATTCTCGCCGGGCTCCCGATTCCCTACCTCGTCATTCCGGGCAACCACGATGACAGGGACAACCTTCGAGAGGCGTTCTCCGATCACGAGTATCTGCCGCGCCATGGTCCGCTGCACTACTGCGTCGACGACTACCCCGTGCGCATCATCGGGCTGGATTCCACGGTCCCCGGCATGCACCACGGGCACATCGACCCCGAAGGCCTGGACTGGCTTGCGGACACGCTGGCACGGGACCGCAACAAGCCGACACTGCTGATGCTGCACCATCCTCCGTTCGTCTGCGGCATTGCGTACATGGACGGGTACCGCTACTTCGAGGAAGGTCAACTGCGGGCGGTCGTCGAGCGATTCGACAACGTCGAGAGGGTGCTCTGCGGGCACGTGCACCGCTCGATGTTCAAGCGCTGGGCGAATACCGTGGTCAGCGCCTGCCCAAGCACGGCAACCGAGATCGACCTGAGGCTACTGGCCTCCGCCGAGCCTGCCAGCCGCGTCGGCCCGCGGGCCTTCATGCTGCACGTCTGGGACGAACACGACGGGTTGGTCAGCCACACCAATCAGATCGGAAACTTCGGCGGCCCTTACGCGTTTGCGTGACCAACGGCCGCGTCGACGTCCTTGCCCGCCAGCCTGTCGTCCCACACCCGCAGCACCTCGGTCGGAGTGCGCGTGGTCAGCAGGCTGCCGACGACGTAGCCGATCAGGCTCGCGGCCAACCCGTAGTAGATCGGCTCGTTGGCGGCGATCCCGAAGATCGCCATCGTGCCCAGCGTGACGACGGTGCCCGCGGCCATCGAACAGAGTGCGCCGACCCCGGTCGCGCGCTTCCACAGGAACCCGCCGAGGATCGCCACCAACAGGCCGCCGACCAGGATGTCGTAGGCGATGGTCAGCGCGTTCACGACGTCGTTGAGCAGCGCGGCGATCACGATGACGGCGATGCCCAGCACCACGACGTAGAGCCGGTCGGAGTGCACGTCGCGCTCGGCGTCATCGTCGGCGCCGTCGGTGTCGCGTCCGAATATCCTTGCCAGCAGCGGCTTTACGTCGGTCCGCGCCACGGTGGCGGTGGCGATCAGCGCGCCCGAGGCCGTCGACATCATCGCCGCGACGGCGGCGGCCAGCACGATGCCGCTGATGCCCACCGGCAGGATCGTCTCGGCGATCAGCGCGTACACGTCGTCCTTTGCCTCCACCTTGGGCAGGAACGTGGAGGCGGCCATCCCGATGAGCGCGCCGGCGACGCCGTACAGCAGGCAGTAGATCGCCGCGGTGGTGCCGCCCCACTTCGCGACCTCCGGTGACCGCGCGGTGAAGACGCGCTGCCAGATGTCCTGGCCGATCAGCATGCCGAAGCTGTAGACGACGAAGTACGTGATGATCGTCTGCGTCCCGATCGCGCCGAGGTCGAAGAAGCTGTCACCGGCGCGCTCACGGATGCCGTCGAGGCCGCCCGCCTTGTTCCACGTGAACGGCAGCAGCAGGAAGAAGATGCCGATGGTCTTGAGAAGGAACTGCACCATGTCGGTCAGCGTGATCGACCACATGCCGCCGATCGACGAGTAGAGCATCACGATGGCGCCGCCGATGATCACCGACAGCGTGCGGTTGGTGTCGAACAGCACGTTGAAGATCGTCGCGTAGGCGATCGTCGAGGTCACCGACAGCATCAATGTGTATGCGACCATGACGATCCCGGACGCGGCGGTGGCGTCCACGCCGTAGCGCAGTTTGAGCATCTGCGCGACGGTGTAGACCTTCAGCCGCTGAATGCGGCCGGCGAAGACGAGGCTCAGCAGCAACAGGCCGACGGCGATGGCCACCACCAGCCACATGCCCGAGATGCCGAACTTGTAGCCGAGCCCGACGCCGCCGACGGTGGACGCGCCGCCGAGCACGACGGCGGCCATGGTCCCGGTGTACAGCACCGGGCCGAGTCGCCGTCCGGCGACCAGGAAGTCGGCCGAGTCCTTCGTTCTGGTCTTGCCCCAGAAGCCGAATGCGAGCATGGCTGCGAGATAGACGACGATGATGGCGATGTCGACGGGCTTACCCATGGTGAAACGCTCCTCAGGTATGGGTGGGTGCGAACATCCGAAGCAGTGCGGGTAGCACGACCACGGCAGGTCCCGGGGTGGTGAAGGTGTCGGCGACGACGTCACCGACGGTCTCGAGCGTGGCTCGCGAACGCAGGAATGCCGAAACTCGCTGCGAGGGCGACGAAGTCGGGACGGGCCAGCTCGGTGGCGGTGGCCTGGCCGAATGCATCGGTCATGTACTCGCGCAGGATGCCGTAGCCGCCGTCGTCGACGATCAGCCAGGTGACGTCGGCGTCGTGCTGGCGGGCGGTGGCCAGTTCGGCGATCGAGTACATGGCGCCGCCGTCACCGGAGACGGCGAACGTCCGCTTCCCGGAGCCGATCGCGGCGGCCACTGCGGCCGGGTACGCGAACCCGAGTCCGCCCGCGCCCTGGGCGGAATGGAACTCGCCGTCGAGCGGGTCCCACGCCGACCACGCCCAGTACGCGGCAATCGTCATGTCCCAGAACGTGTGTGCGGCAGCGGGGACGGCGGCGCGCAGGTCGCGCATCAGTGCGAGCTCCGCGCCGACGTCCTGGTCGGCGAGCCTGCGCTGCACGGCCGTTCGCAGTTCGGCCGCCGTGCGCTCACCAGCGGCGTTGTCCCGCTTGGTGACCTGCTTGGCCATCGCCTCGAGAGCGAGGGCCGCGTCGGCGTGGATGCCGAGACCGGGATGGTTGGCTTCGAGCACCCGCAGCTCGGCATCGACGTGGATGAGCCGGCCCTTCGGTGCGAACGTGAAGTAGTTGCTCGTCACCTCGCCGATCGCGGTGCCGACGGCCAGCAGGACGTCGGCGTCCTCCAGCAGCTCGGTGGTGTAGCGATCCTCGATCCACGACGCCGCCGACAGCGGGTGGTCGAAGGGGATGGCGCCCTTGCCGCCGACGGTCGAAACCACCGGGGCGCCAAGCAGTTCCGCGAGGGCGACCAGCGCCGCGGGGCCGCCCGTCGAGCGCCGCACGCCGCCGCCGGCCAGGATCACCGGGCGCGCCGCGGAATCGAGCATGCGCGCGGCCTCGTCGATGAGTTCGGCGCGGGGCGGGCGCTCGGTGACCCGCGCGCCACCGACCGACGCTGCACCGGCGGCACGTCGGTGGGCTCGAGCAGCACGTCCTCGGGAATCTCCACCCAGGTGGGACCGGCGGGAGCCGACTGGGCCAGCGCCCACGCATCGGCCAGCACGCTGGGGATCTCGGCGCCGCGGCGGACGACCGCGGTGCTCTTCGTGACGTTGATGGCACTGCGCTGTTGGTCGTCGAGTTGGTGCAGCATGCCGCGGCGCAGCCCGAGACCGCTGCGGCGCACCTGGCTGGCGATGACGAGCAGCGGGACGCCGGTGGCGTAGGCCTCCTGCAGTGCACCCAGCGCGGTGAGCGCACCGGGGCCGGTGGACAGGAACAACACGCCGACTTCGCCGGTGGCCCTGGTGTAGCCGTCTGCCCCGAACGCGGAGTTGTTCTCGACGCGCGAACTGAGATGCGTCAGGTCGCTGCGCCGGATCGCGTCGAACAGGCCGAGGGCGTTCTGGCCGGGGATGCCGAAGACGTGCGAAACCCCCAGTGCGGTCAGTGTTTCGACGACGACGTCGCCGCCATTACTCGGACGGCGTCACCCCGCCGTCTCCTCGTGCTTCAACGCGAGCAGTGACACCAGGTCGTATGCCACGTGCGCGGCGGCGACACCGGTGATCTCGGCGTGGTCGTAGGCCGGCGCGACCTCGACGACGTCGGCGCCGATGACGTTCAGCCCGCGGAAGCCCCGCAGAATCTCGAGCAGTTCGCGGCTGGTCATGCCACCGGCTTCGGGCGTGCCCGTGCCGGGCGCATGCGCGGGGTCGAGCACGTCGATGTCGATGGACACGTACACCGGCCGGTTGCCGAGCCGTTGGCGCAACTTGTCGACGACCTCCGCGACGCCTTGGTAGTACACGTCCGCCGAGGTGACGATGCCGAATCCGAACCGCCGGTCGTCTTCGAGATCCTTCTTGCCGTACAGCGGTCCGCGGGTGCCGACGTGGCTGAGCGCCTCGGTGTCGACGATGCCTTCCTCGACGGCACGCCGGAACGGGGTCCCGTGCGTGTATTCGGCCCCGAAGTAGGTGTCCCAGGTGTCGAGGTGCGCGTCGAAGTGCACCAGCGCGACGGGACCGTGCCGCTGGGCGGCGGCGCGCAACAACGGAAGCGAGATCGTGTGGTCGCCGCCGATCGTGACGAGGCGGGCGCCGTCGGCCGTCAGCTCGACCGCGCCTGCTTCGATGGTTTCGATGGCCTCGTGGATGTTGAACGGGTTCGCCGCGATGTCGCCGGCGTCGGCGACCTGCGCAATCTCGAACGGGGACACGTCCATTGCCGGGTTGTATGGCCGCAGCAGGCGCGACGACTCGCGCACGTGGGTGGGTCCGAACCTGGCACCGGGCCGGTAGGACACCCCTGAGTCGAACGGCACGCCGGCGACCACGATGTCGGCCCGCGGCACCTGGTCGAGGCGGGGAAGCCGCGCGAAGGAGGCCGGCCCCGCGAATCGAGGGGTCTTTGATGCGTCGGTGGGTCCGACTGTTGCCATGGGTGAAACTCCTTGCGACGGAAGCGATCAGGCGGGGGTGGGAACCGACGGCGCCGTCGATTCCTCCGACACGATGGGCGTATTGGCGGGAGGGCCGGTGGGCACGGCGCGGGGCCCGTCGGGGCCGAACGCGTCGGCAGGCTCGGGGAAGGCCCAGAGCAGCACCGGGTACAGCACCGCCGCGAGGCCGATGCCGACGGGGATGCTCAGGTCGATCCCGTTGGCCAGATTGCCAAGCGGGCCGACGAACTGACCGGGCAGGTTGACGAAGCCGATGCTCAGCACGGCCGAGACCAACCAGGCGCCGAGGCCGCGCCAGTTCCAGCCGTGACTGAACCAGTACCGGCCCCCGCGCTGGCGGCGGTTGAACACCTGCAGCGCGTCCGAGTCGTACCAGCCGCGGCGCACGAACCAGCCGATCATCATCACCACCATCCATGGTGCGGTGCACGTGACGATCAGGACGGCGAACGTCGAGATGCTCTGCACCACGTTGAAGGCGAACCGACCGACGAAGATGAACGCGATCGCGATGGTCCCGATGAACACCGTCGCCTGGACGCGGCTGAAGCGGGGGAACACGCTGGAGAAGTCCAGTCCCGTGCCGTACAGCGCGGTGGTGCCCGTCGACATGCCGCCGATGAGTGCGATCAGGCACACCGGCACGAAGTACCACCCCGGCGAGACGGCGAGCAGGCCGCCGATGTAGTCGCCCTCCTCGACGAACGACGGCGCGTTGGTCGCGACGACGGTGGCGGTGACGAGGCCGAAGAGAAACGGCACCAGGGTGGCGACCTGCGCGAGGAACGCCGCGGACATCGACTTCCACGCCGGGGTGTCGCGGGGGATGTAGCGCGCCCAATCTCCGAGGAATGCGCCGAACGACACCGGATTCGACATCACGATCAGTGCCGCGCCGACGAACGACGGCCAGTACAGCGCCTTGGTGGCGGCGTCGGCGCCGGGGCCGAATATGCCTGCGTAGCTTGGGTCGAACGTGCCGGCGAAGGCGACGATGCCGAGCAGGAACAGCAGCGTTGCCGCGATGACGGCCACCTTGTTGACGAGCAGCATGAACCGGAACCCGTAGATGCACACCACCAGCACCAGCAGCGCGAAGATGCCGTAGGCGACACCGACGGCGACATCGTTGTCCGGCAAGCCCATTGCCCGGCTCGCGCCGCCCACGAGGACGTCGCCCGAGCTCCAGACGGAGATGGAGAAGAACGCGACGGCGGTCAGCAGGGACAGGAACGAACCGATGACGCGACCGTGGACGCCGAGATGCGCGGACGACGACACCGCGTTGTTGGTGCCGTTGCGGGGCCCGAACAACGCCATCGGGGCGAGGATTACGGCGCCGAGCACCAGGCCCAGCAGGGTCGCGAGCAGAGCGTCGCGGAACGACAACCCGAAGATGATCGGAAAGCTACCCAGCACGACGGTGGCGATGGTGTTCGCGCCGCCGAACACCAACCGGAAGAGGTCAAGCGGCCGGGCCGTGCGCTCGGCGTCGGGAATCGGTTCGACGCCGTGCGTCTCGACCTCGGTGACCTTCGGCGGTGCCGTGGTTTCGGTCGCCGTGGTTTCGGACATGGTGGTTCCGATCTGCTCAGGCGTCGGCGGGCATGGGGGACAGGTGCTCGTGGACCGCGACGAGGCGATCGCCGTCGAGCACGAAGATGATGGATTCCCGCTCGCGCAAGGACGGGCTCTCCCGTCCGTCGACGGCGGTGACGGTGTCGGTCGTGTGGGTCAGCACCGCGGTGTCGCCGAGTAGCTGCACCTTGCGGTCGCTGCTGATGCAGGACACCACCCGCCAGCCGGAGTCGAGCCAGGACGCCCACGTCGCCTCGTAGGCGGCGCGGTCGTCGAGGCGGCTGGCCTCGGGGTGGAACACGAACGTCGCGTCGGGGGAGAAGCAGGCGAAGTACGCCGCCGTATCGGTGGCCGCGAACGCGCCGATGAGATGGTCGGTCGCGGTCAATACCTGGTCGCTGGTCAGCGTCGCCATGAGAGTCCCTGGGTGTGAAGGTGCTGAAGATGTGGTGCGCGTCACTCTAGGAGCGCTGGTCGGCACCCGCAAGCAGTTCATTCGTAACAGCCAGGTTTCCGATCACGATATGCCAGGATCAGCCGGAGTATCTGACATAAATGGCAATATGAGATATGGATCGATGCTCGATTCGACGCATGAGTCGGGTCGAAAGATCTTTCGACGAATTTGGCGGGAAGGCCGGCAATGGACCAGGTCGACGAGGCAATCGTGGAACTGCTCGAGGTGGACGGGCGGATGACGCACCGCGAGATCGCCCGCGTGGCGGGGCTGTCCCGATCGTCGGCCGCCGCACGGGTACAACGGCTGATCGCCAGCGGCCAGGTGGTGGTGCGCGGTGTCGTGCACCCCGCGGTGATCGGCCGGGGTGCGTTGGCCCACGTCAGTCTCATCGTCCGGGGCGCGGCCTCGCCGCTGGCCGCCCAGATCGCCCGACGTGACGACGTGCCGTTCCTGTCGCTGACCTCTGGCCAGCACGGACTGGTGGCCGAAGTGCGAACGGCGTCGCCGCGTGAGATCGACCGCACGATCTCCGAGCTGCGGTCACTGGACGGCGTTGCGGGTGTCGACACATTGACCTACGTCGAGGTGATCCGGGACGTGATCGGACCCGTCGGCGACGTGCGCACCGAGGTCGACGACACGGACCTGGCACTGCTGCGCGCGCTGCAGGACGACGGCCGCGCCTCGTACGTGGATCTCGCCTCGGTCGTCGGGCTTTCACCGGCAGGAGCGCGCCGGCGCGTCGTGCGTCTGGTCGAGTCGCAGGTGGTGCGCGTCGGCGCGGTCGTCAGGCATTCCGGACAGGATCGGCAGAGCGCCATGGGTTTCGGCGTTCGCCTCGCTGGAGACCACCGCGACGTCGTCGAGCAGATCGCAGCCATGCCGTCGGTGATCTTCGTGGCACGCACCCTTGGCCGCTTCGACGTGCTTGGGACGGTCAGGGCGTTCTCGGTGGCACAACTCGTCGAACTGCTCGACACCGTGCGGTCGTTGCCCGGGGTCAACCTCGTCGAGAGTTGGGCGCACCTTCAAGTGGTGAAGGAGAGCTACGCATCGGGCCTGGGCGCTGAGACTCAGTGAGCGGCGGCGTGTAACGACTTTCAGATCGAGTAGTCGAATACTCGGGTGCGCCGGATCCTCAGCAAATACCGTGAGCACACATCGAATGAGTAATCGTCAATTCGCGGACGCGTCCGAATGCGGGTTATACGCTTTCGTCGTTGCGATTTGCGCCTAGGGGGGGCGATGGCAGGCACGATACCGCTCGACGCGATAAGCCCGGTCAGCAAGATACCGGGGGATCGCGATAGAAAGCCCAAAGACGGCTTGGCGCTGTGTCTTTCCGGTGGCGGATACCGGGCAATGGTATTTCACATCGGTGTACTTTGGCGGCTCAACGAGATCGGCTTACTGCCTGAAATCAAGCGGTTCTCCAGCGTCTCCGGCGGGTCGATCACCGCCGGCGTCCTGGCCATGAACTGGACGAAGCTGCAGTTCGGCGGCGACAAGGTCGCCGCCAACTTTGGCACCGAAGTCGTAGCCCCGCTGCGCCGGATGGCTGCAACGAGGGTCGACCTCTCCGCAATCGCCACCGGGCTCGTGTTGCCGGGAAAGTCGGTGTCCGACCGCGTCGCAAATGCCTACCGACGTCATCTCTTCGGGCATACGACGCTTCAGGATCTGCCCGATGATCCGCCCCGGTTCATGTTCAACGCGACCAACCTGGAAACGGGCGTGTTGATGCGATTCTGCAAGCCGTATCTCGGTGACTACAAGATCGGCAGAATCCTGAATCCGACCGTAGAACTTGCCGACGCCGTGGCGGCGTCGTCGGCGTTCCCACCCGTGCTGTCGCCGTTCACGTTGCGGTTGAGGGGGCAGCAGTGGCAAAGGGACGTCGGCAACGACGACGCTCTCCACGCCCCCGAGTACCGCGACGAGATAAAGCTGACCGACGGTGGTGTCTACGACAATCTGGGCCTCGAGACGGCGTGGAAGAATTACACGTCCGTACTGGTCAGCGACGCAGGCGGAATCCTCGCCACCGATCCCGATCCTGCAAGCGATTGGGCTCACCAGACCTTCCGCGTGCTGAAGGTCGTCGACGGCCAGGTCCGTGCGCTGCGCAAGCGCCAGATCGTCGGTTCACTCGCTGCCAAGGTGCGCAAGGGCATGTACGTCGGCGTGTGGAGCAACATAGCCACGGACTTTCCGGGGGCCGTACTGCCAGCCGACGTGGAGATCACGCGACAGCTCGCAAAGATCCCGACGCGCCTGGACACGCTCGACGATGCGGCGCAAGAACGTCTGATCAATTGGGGTTACGTGGCGTGCGATGCCGGGTTGCGTTGCTACTACCTGGCACAAGCGCTCCGCGGTGTGCCGGCGACGCCGCTGCCGTATCCGACCAAACCGCTGACGAAGGCGAACGACCAGGAGGACGCGTGACGGCACCCCAGGGCGATGCCCTGACCGACCCCATTCCGCCACCATTGATCGAGTACATCTTGCTCGGCAGCGGCGACAGCCGCCGTCAGCTACAGGACTCGCCAATTCTCGGTGACGTCTGGATCGAGTACGCAAAGCACCCCGATTCGGCGATCGACCTCTTGATCACGTCCGACCGGGATGCCACTGCTAGTGAAGTCGCCAAAGCGGTCTACGAGGGGGTCAAGGATCGACCGTTGTGGAGGGACGACGACCCCGAAATCGCGCCACTGCAGAGCTTCGTCGCCGCCCGGTTGTACTTCGATGACCTCCTGCGAATCGTCGTGCCCATGACGAAGTGGTGGCACGACGAACGGACGGCCCAACAGTTCGCCCAATTCAGCACACCCGACTTCGATGACCCGCCTGACAGCGACGGGCCGCTGAAGCTCAACCAGTCGATCGACGACGTCAAGGGTCTGCTGGATCGGTGGTCGTCGACCGCAGAAGCCACACTCGCCGCCAATCAGCGAACTGCCTTCGAACGATTCGTTGCGTTGTGCGCATTGGTCTTCCTGGCGCGCGAGAAGCTTCAGAAGGCGCAACGGGCGGCCGTGACCAGTGATGAGGCCGAGGCGACGCCGTCGCTCGCCGAGAAGCGACATGCAGTCGTCGTCGAGGCCACCACGCAGCTGCGCGCCAGCAGTGAGAACCAGATCTCCAAAGCAGTCTTCGACGTGTTGAAGACGATGGAGGTGTCGCCGAACTCCAAGGCCACGGTGTTCCAGATCTCGTTGAATCGACGGGCAACGCCGGCGCTGGAAAAGTCAGTGCCCACGACCAAAGCCGACGCGGCCCGGCTGCTCTTCAACATCGACTGCCGCAAGATCAACTGGGCCATAGTCGATTCCGGCATCGACAGTGAACACACTGCCCTCAAGGGTCAGGTGAAGGCGACCTACGACTTCACCAACTATCGTCGGATCGTCAGTCTCGGCAACACCAAGCTCAGGGTCAGGGAACGAAACCTCGACAAGATCCGCCACTCGCGGAACGACAGCCTGCCCGAGGACGCGGACCGGAAGCTGAAGGAAATCGCGAAGAACGCGGTCGCTGGTCGCCCGGTTCGGTGGGATTTGGTCCGCGAGTTCGTCGAGGTCGAGAAGCCACGCCCACCGACCAGTCCGCATGGAACACACGTCGCCGGAATCATCGGCGCTCACAAGGACGACAGGTTCGACGAGTCGGCGGATGGAATGTGCCCTGGTATTGGGCTATACGACTTTCGCATTTTGTGCTCCGACGACAAGGGAACCGACGAGAAGAACACCGAATTCGCGATCATCGCTGCGTTGCAGTTCATTCGGCATCGGAATGAACAGGCCGGTTCCATGTTGATCAAGGGCGTCAACATGAGCCTGTCGATACGCCATGACGTGCGCAACTACGCATGCGGGGGTACGCCGGTGTGCGTCGAAAGTGAACGCCTCGTCGACAGTGGTGTCGTGGTGGTCGTGGCGGCAGGCAACCTGGGCTATCAGCACACGATGGTCGGCGGTCAGCCCTTCGACAGCTACGCCGCTTTCAGCATCACCGATCCGGGCAACGCGGAGAAGGTGATCACCGTCGGCTCGACGCATCGGTTCGAACCGTTCACCTATGGCGTCAGTTACTTCTCGAGTCGCGGACCGACGGGTGACGGTCGGCTCAAGCCCGACCTGGTTGCGCCCGGTGAGCGTATCTATGCGCCACTGCCCGGGGATCGCTGGGATTACCTCGACGGCACCAGCATGGCCGCTCCGCACGTCAGTGGTGCTGCCGCGATGCTCATGTCCCGTTACCCGGAGCTCGTCGGCAAGCCAGGGCGGATCAAGCAAATCCTCTGCAGCAACGCAAGCGACCTTGGCCGCGAGCGCAACTTTCAAGGGCACGGTCTCGTCGACGTGCTGAGGGCACTACAAAGTCAATGAGGTGAATCATGGGCGATGGCAACATCTTCAGTCTCGAGGTGCTCAGGGCGCGCAAGGGCGATTGCCTGCTCTTGCACTACGGAACGGCCGACGAACCGGCGCTTGCGGTGATCGACGGCGGCCCAGCCGGCGTCTACAAGAAGTTCCTGAAGCCGAGGCTGAACCAAATCCACGACGAGCGCGGGCTGGACGAGTCCGAGATGTTGCCCATCGATCTGTGCATGTTGAGCCACATCGACGACGACCACGTCCACGGGCTGATTCAGCTGACCCAGGACCTCGTCGACGTCGGCGATCGAGATCCGTTACTGGTGAACATCGTTGACCTCTGGCACAACACGTTCGACGACATCGTCAACGACGACGCAGCGGACTTGGCCGCTGCGGTCGAGGCGAAGTTCGGGCCGGCTGCACTCGAGGGTGACATCCCCCCGGCAGATTTAAGCGGTCTGGACGCTGCTCGAGCCCAGACTGCAATCGATGCCTACGCGGTCCTGGCCAGCGTCCCCCAAGGGCGCACACTGCGCGACAACGCCGAAAAACTCGGGGCACTCCGCAACAGCGACGAGGGCCTGATCGTCGCCGGAGCCGACAAGGGTCCCATCGATCTCGGAAGTGGCCTGGCCCTCACGGTCGTCGGCCCCATGTCGGCTGAGGTTGAAGCGCTGCAAGTGGAGCACGACAAATGGGTGAAGGCCCACCCGGACAAGGTGAAAGCCCTGGCCGGCTACGACGATGAGTCGGTGTTCAACCTGTCGAGCATCGTCGTGCTCGCTGAGGTCGAAGTGGAGCCGGGCAGTCGGAAGAAGATCCTGTTCACCGGGGATGCTCGCGGCGACAAGATCCTCGAAGGGCTCGAACTGGTGAAGCTGATCGACAAGGACCGGCCGCTGCACGTCGACATTCTCAAGGGCCAGCACCACGGCAGCGAGAACAACGTCACGAAGGACTTCTTCAAAAGGGTCATAGCGGACCATTACGTGTTCTCGGGCAATGGCCAGCACGGCAATCCCGAGCGCGCGACGCTCGAGATGCTCGCTGAAGCACGTGGGAAGGACAAGTACCGCATCCACCTCACCTACCCGATCGACGAGATCGACGTCGAGCGTGAGAAGGACTGGCACGACAAGAAGGAGGCCACGTTGGGGCCGTGGGATCCCGCACGCCACAGCTTGGCCGCCTTCCTGGCCGACAATCCGTCGGTGAAGAAGCGGGTCGATGTCGTCCAGGAAGGCGTTCCGCACGTCATAGATCTGGGGGCGCCTCGCTCGACGACCTGACGCCGTTGCCGCCATACTGCCGGGTGAGCCGCGCCACTCGATGGCTCGACTGTGGCGCATTCGGTGAGGATTCGGCCGTCGATGTGGTTGGTGTGGTGCCCAATGTCACGTCGTTGTCATGTCTTGTGGCCGCTGAACAGGACTACTATCTACACCAGAGCTGTGAGACCGTCACGGGCAGGTGGACCTTTCGCCTGCAGCCGGCTGGCAACGGAACGCGATGGAGCGAGGGATGTTGCGGAGCATTCGACACCGCGCCCAGCGCAGCTGCTGAGACCGGCGACATCGACCACGGAAGGGGACGGGCAATGCACACCTTCACCTTCGGCGCTGGCCGCAGCTGGATAGTCAGGCTCATTGGACGTCACCCGCTGGTGCGCACGAGCGACCGGACGGAGGCCCGCTTCGTGCTGTTGGCCGTCGTCGTGGCGGTGCTTGCGATTCCGTTGGCCGGCGCGGTCGGCACCTCGGTGCACGACGTCCGCGCCAAGTTCTACGCCGAGCAGGCGGCCTCCCGCCACACCGTCACCGCGACCGCGATGGAGGACACCACCACCGTCGTACGGCCCGATGCGGTCTCCTTCGACGTGCGTGCCCGATGGAATGCGGCCGGTACCAGCCACATTGACACCATCACCTGGCCCAAGAGGGCCAAAGCTGGTGATCAAGAAGCCATTTGGGTAGACGCGCACGGACGACAAGCCCCGGACCCGGCAGCTCCCGGGAGGGCAGGCTTGGACGCCACAGGAGCAGCGGTGTTGCTGTGGCTCGTCGTCGCGGCTGCCATCGTCACGTTCGGTTACGCGCTGCGGTCCCGGCTCGACAAGGCCCGATTCGCTGCATGGGACCGCGTCCTGCAGTCGCCGACTGACGGCAACTCGGCCGACGACGACCGCGGCCGCAGGAATCGCAACTCCTGACCGCGCGGCGCTGACCAACCCAACCGCGGGCCCTCGTCGGGCCTGGTACAAGATGGCTTGACATGGCGGTGTCAGAGGCGCGAAATCCGCAGCTCATCCTGACCGACGAGTTCAAGAATGCGCTCGGACTGCTCAGCGGCGGACGCAATGTGTTCCTCACCGGCAAGGCGGGCACGGGCAAGTCGACGCTGATCCGCCGCTTCATCGCCGAAACCGATCGCAACGTGGTCGTCGTCGCCCCGACCGGCATCGCGGCCCTGAACGTCGACGGTTACACCATCCACCGGCTGTTCAGCTTTTCGACGACGACCAGCCTCGACGACGTGCGCACGGGCCGGTACTACCCGGGCCGGTTCGCGAAGATCCTCGGCTCGCTCGACACCCTGATCGTCGACGAGGCATCGATGGTCCGTGCCGATCTGTTCGACCAGATGGCCGCGGCGCTGACGAGATTCGGTCCGTCGCCGGGCACGCCGTTCGGCGGCGTCCAGATCGTGCTGGTGGGGGATCTCTACCAGCTGCCGCCCGTGGTCCACGAAGCCGAGGCGGTATACCTGAACGCCCGCTATGACACCCCGTACTTCTTCTCCGCCGACAGCTTCCAGTCCTCGGACTTCCCGACGGTTGCCCTCACCACGGTGTTCCGTCAACGGGGCGATGACCGAATGGCGGCTATTCTCAACGAGATTCGCGAAGGCGTCCTGGTCGGTCATGCGCGCGACCAACTGAACGCGCGCACGGACCCGGACTTCGTGCCGCCCGACGACGAGTTCTGGCTCACGTTGGCACCGACCAACCGGCTCGTGACCGCCCGCAACCGGCAGCGCCTGGAGCGGCTGCCCGGCGACGAGATCACCTACCTCGCGAAGCGATCCGGCGATCTCAGCCTCTTCGATCCGCCGGTGGAGGACGAGCTGCGCTTCAAGATCGGCGCGCAGATCATGATGCTGAACAACGACCAGTTCGACCGATGGGTCAACGGCACGCTCGGGCGCGTCACCGCGGCCCGGATGGACGACGGGCTGGTCGCCACCGTCGAGTTCACCAACGGCGACACTGCCGACGTCAGACCCTTCACCTGGGAGGCGACCAGACCGGTCGTCGACGGCGGGTCGCTGCGCCGCGAGGTCATCGGCACCTACACCCAGTTGCCGTTCAAGTTGGCGTGGGCGATCACCATCCACAAGAGCCAGGGTCAGACGCTGAGGCGCATGATCGTCGACCTCAGCGGCGGCATGTTCTCGTTCGGCCAGCTCTACGTCGCGCTGAGCCGGTGCACGTCGATGAGCGGGCTGGTGCTCAAACGTCCTGTGCTGCCGAAGGATCTGCGCACCGACAAGCGCGTCGTCCGCTTCCTGCGCCAAGCCGTCGCCGACGACGGCACCCGCAGGCACTGCGCGATCGGCATCCTGACCGTCGGCGACGAAGGCCGCATGTCGCGGCCTCGCCCGGTCGAACTCGCGGTCGCGTTCGACGACGGCACCGCGGTCAGCACGCTGATCAACCCACAGCGGGACCTCGCCGACGCCAGACAGGCCTACGGCATCACGGTCTCCGACGTGCTGCTCGCTCCGACGCTGGCCGAGGCGTGGGAGGTCATCGCGCCGATGCTGGCGGGCTGCACACCGGTCGGCGTCGGGATCGACGAGACACTCGGCCTCATCGACTTCGAACTCAAACGTCTCGGGCTCGTCGTGGCGGTACCGCTGGGAGCCGACCTGCCGCGTTCGGCGCTCGGGCCCGAGGACCACCGCGGTTTGGCGGCCGGCACCGCTCTCGAGCGGGCCCGCGCCGCACTCGACGCGTTCTCCCGTTCGGGACAAGCGGATTCGGCGTCATCGGCGTTCGACGAACCCGAGCCCAGCGACTCGTTTTCGGGACACCTCGTCAGCCGCACCCCGGAGGTACCGACCCCGGCGTCGGTGCATCTGCCAGGCTTGTCGGCTCTGCTCGACGTCAGCCGTGGCGTGGGCGCGACGCTGCTGGGAAGGTCCGCCACGGGTGCCTCGCTCGGCGCGGATACGCCGTGGCACTCGGCGGCGCGATACTCGGTGGCCGACCAGTTGCGGGCCGCCGCGGCGCGCGCACCGATGACCCCCGAGTCCGTGGCGCGCCTGCGCCAGGTCGAGGAGTTGTTGGGTGTCGCGATCGTCGACGACTCGGTGGAATCGGCACTCGTCGGCGACGACATCGGCGCCGTCCTGGTGCCCGGTGCGCGGGTGTGTTTCACCGGCACCGCCGAAGACGAGCGGGGGCGGATGGTGGAGCGCGAGGAGATGCAGCGCCTGGCCGCCGCTGCGGGGCTGGTACCCGTGCCGTCGGTCACCAAGACGCGCTGTGAGGTGCTGATCACCGCCGAGGTGGGCAGCCAGTCTGGCAAGGCGCGAAAGGCACTCGAGTGGGGCAAGCCGGTGTTCTCGGCAGGCGAGTTCTTCACGTGGCTGGCCGCTGCCGAAGAGGCAGGTGTGCAAAACCCGCGCAGTGGGTAAAGACGTCTAGCGCGGCATCCGATGCTGCCTTCCCTCGCCCCCGCCGGAAGAGATGAGATGCGTCGAACAGCGGCCGTGATCGCCGCGGTCGTCGCGCTGCTCGCAGTGTCCTGTTCACCCGCCCAAC
This sequence comes from uncultured Actinomycetota bacterium, assembly GCA_963849055.1. Classification (GTDB taxonomy): domain Bacteria; phylum Actinomycetota; class Actinomycetes; order Mycobacteriales; family Mycobacteriaceae; genus Mycobacterium. Next base: position 490,223 of record CAWKFI010000001.1, on the reverse strand, counting down.
GAGTCGACCTGGGACAGGGGTCGGGCGGCCTGATCGCCGCGATCGCCGGCGAACCCGATCAGCTCGATCCGCAGAAGACCAGCGCGTACTTCTCGTTCGAGGTACTCGAGAACGTGTTCGACACGTTGGTCGAACCCGACGAGAACCTCGAGATGCGGCCCGCGCTCGCCAAGGCGTGGACCGTGTCACCCGACCAGCTCGCGTGGACCTTTCACCTGCGCGAGGGCGTGAGGTTCCACGACGGCAGTCCGTTCACCGCCGACGACGTCGTGTACTCCTACCGGCGCATCATCGACGAGAAGCTGTCCAACGTCGACAAGTTCAGCGCCGTCACCGACGTCAGCGCACCGAACGAGACCACCGTCGTCATCAAGGTCAAACAGCCCACTCCGAATCTGCTGACCAATCTCGGCGGCTTCAAGGGCATGGCGATCGTGCAGCGCAAGAACGTCGAGAGCGGTCAGATCGCCACCCACCCGGTCGGCACGGGGCCGTTCGCGTTCGCGTCCCAGAAGAGCGGCGACTCCATCACGCTGAAGGCCAACCCCGATTACTGGGGCGGCGCCCCGAAGCTGCCCGGCGTGACGTTCCGGTTCATCTCCGAACCGTCCACCGCGCTGTCCGCGCTGCAGGCCGGCGAGATCGACTGGACCGACTCGGTACCCACCCAGCGCGTCGCCCAGCTCAAGAACGACGACTCGATCCGGCTGGCCGTGACACCGAGCAACGACTACTGGTATCTGGCGCTGAACGAAGCCCGCGACCCGTGGAAGGACGTCCGGGTACGGCAGGCCATCGCCTACGCCATCGACCGTGACGCCATCGTGCAGGCGACCAGTTATGGCACCGCCGTCGCCAACCAGTTGGCGATTCCCAAGGGCAACCCGTGGTACGCGCCGTACGACGAGTACGACTACGACATCGAGAAGGCCAAGACCCTGCTGCGGGAAGCCGGTGCATCACCGCAGAACCTGGACATGCTGGTCACCACCGAGTATCCGGCGACGGTGACCGCCGCGCAGGTGATCGCCGACAACCTCAAACCCCTTGGCATCACGGTGAACATCCGAACCGTCGACATGGCCACTTGGCTCGACGAGCAGAACAGCGGCCACTTCGACATGCTGATGATGGGTTGGCTCGGCAACATCGATCCCGACGACTTCTACTACGCGCAACACCACACCGACGGTTCGAACAACGCCCAGAAGTTCTCCAACGCGGCTGTCGACCGCCTGCTCGACGCAGGCCGCATGGAGATCAATCCGCAAGTCCGCAAGGACGATTACGCCAAGGCCGCGGCGATGATCGCCGACCAGGTGAGCTACATCTACCTCTACAACCCGTCGGTGATCCAGGCGTGGAGCACCAACGTGTCTGGTTACGACGCGCGTCGCGACAAGGCAATCCGGTTCCGCACCGCGAGCCTGACGGGGGATGGCAGCGAATGACCCTGCCCGCGTTCACGACTCATCCCGTGGTGCGCTTCCTCGCCCGCCGGCTGGCCTACTCGTTGGTCGTGCTGATTGGCGTGCTCGTGCTGGTGTTCGCGTTGGTGCAACTGGTGCCGGGTGACCCGGTTCGCATCGCCCTCGGGACCCGCTACACGCCCGAGGCGTACGAGGCCCTGCGATCGGCCAGCGGGCTCGACCGTCCAATCCTTCAGCAGTTCTTCGGCTACCTCGGGTCGGCGCTGACCGGAGATCTCGGCGTCAGCTTCCGCAACGGCGACCCGGTGGCCGAGATCCTTCTCGACCGGCTTCCGGCCACCGCGTCGCTCGCCGTCGCGGGCATCGTGATCGCGCTGCGCGATCGCGCTTCCCGCCGGCATCTGGTCGGCACTGCACGAGGGCAGGGTCAGCGACGCGATCGTGCGGGTGACGAGTCAGTTCGGTGTCTCGGTGCCCGACTTCTGGTTGGGCATCCTGCTCATCGCGTTGTTCTCCACCACCCTCGGGTGGCTTCCCACGTCCGGATACCGGCCGTTGTTCGGCGATCCCGGCGGCTGGTTGCAGCACCTCGTCCTGCCCGGCCTCACCGTCGGTCTCGTCGCCGCCGCCATCCTGACGCGCTACGTCCGCGCGGCCGTACTCGAAGTCGCCGCAATGGGTTACGTCCGCACCGCACGCTCCAAGGGACTGTCGCCGCGCGTGGTGACGTTCCGGCACACCGTCCGCAACGCGCTGGTGCCCATCCTCACGATCACGGGAATCCAGCTCGCGACCATCTTCGGTGGGGTCATCGTCGTCGAGGTGGTGTTCGCCTGGCCCGGCCTCGGTCGGCTGGTGTACAACGCCGTCGCCGCCCGCGACTATCCGGTGATCCAGGGCGCCGTGCTGCTGATCGCCGTCCTGTTCCTGCTCATCAATCTCATCGTGGATCTGCTGTACGCGGTCGTCGACCCGAGGATCCGGCTGTCATGACCGATCAAGCGCTCGACGACACGACGAGAGTCGCCTGGTGGCGACTCCTGGTGGGCAACCCGGTCACGTTGGCCAGCGCCGTGCTGCTGGCGGTGGTGCTCGTCGTCGCCATCTGTGCGCAATGGCTCGTCCCGTACGGCATCAACGACGTCGACGTACCGAGCGCCTTGCAAAGTCCCAGTGGCACACACTGGTTCGGCACCGACGAACTCGGGCGGGACGTGCTGTCCCGCGTGCTCGTCGCGATACAGGCCTCGATGCGCGTCGCCGTCGTCAGTGTCGCCTTCGCCGTCGTGGTCGGCGTCGCCATGGGGGTGATCGCCGGCTACCGCGGTGGCTGGGTGGACACGGTGTTCATGCGCGTCGTCGACGTCATGTTCGCGTTCCCGGTGCTGTTGCTCGCGTTGGCGATCGTGGCGATCCTCGGTCCCGGCGTCACCACCACGATGCTGGCGATCGGCATCGTGTACACGCCGATCTTCGCGCGGGTGGCCCGCGCCAGCACGCTCAGCGTCCGGACCGAACCGTTCGTTCAGGTGTCCCAGACCATGGGCACCGGGCACGCGTACATCCTCACCCGCCATGTCCTGCCCAACATCACCGGTCCGCTGATCGTGCAGACGTCGCTGTCGCTGGCCTTCGCGATCCTGTCCGAGGCGGCTCTGTCGTTCCTGGGCTTGGGCATTCAGCCGCCGGAGCCGTCGTTGGGCCGGATGATCTTCGACTCGCAGGGCTTCGTCACGCTGGCGTGGTGGATGGCCGTGTTTCCCGGCGCGGCCATCTTCGTCATCGTGCTGGCATTCAATCTGCTCGGCGACGGTTTGCGCGACGTGCTGGACCCCAAGCAGCGCACGATGCTGGAAGCGCGGAGGAAGCAGTGACCGAGCCCGTACTGACCGTCGCGGACCTGCACGTGCGGATCGGCACGCGCCACATCGTGCGCGGCATCTCGGTGCAGGTCGAACGCGAGCAGACCTTGGGCATCGTCGGCGAATCCGGATCCGGCAAGTCGATGACGGTTCTCGCGGCAACGGGACTGCTCGACGCACCAGGTGCCGTCGTCACCGGCTCGAGCGTCCTTGCGGGCGAACGTGATTCGGTAGAACTCGTCGGGGCGTCACGACGCGTGTTGCGCAGCGTGCACGGTGGCCGGATCGGCTTCGTCTTCCAGGACCCAGGAACGTCGCTGAACCCGCTGTTGACGCTCGAGCGCCAGATCACCGAGTCGCTCGAGGCGCATCGCCGTCAAACCCCGAAGGAGGCGCGGGCACGGGCGCTGGAACTGCTCGACGCCGTCGGCCTGCCCGACCCGCAGGCCCGCCTGCAGTCGTATCCGCACCAACTATCGGGCGGCCAGCGGCAGCGCGTGATGGTCGCGATTGCACTGGCTTGCGACCCGGAACTGCTCGTCGCCGACGAACCGACCACGTCGCTCGACGTCACCACGCAGGCGCAAATCATCGATCTGGTCCGCGATCTGCAACGCGACTTCGGCACGGCCGTGGTGTGGATCAGTCACGACCTCGGCGTCATCGGCCAGGTCGCCGACCACGTGACGGTGTTGCGCGACGGCGAGGCAGTGGAGCAGGCGCCGGTGCTCGACGTGTTCGACCGTCCGCAGCAGCCCTACACCCGTGAACTGCTCGACGCCCGCCCCTTCGTCGGAGTCAGTGGTCCCGAGCCGGCGCCTACCGATGCGGCAGTCCTGCTCGACGTCGACGGCCTCGACGTCCGGTTCCCGGTCACCACGCCGGTCGGTCGGACGACCGTGCACGCGGTGAAGGACCTGTCCTTCGCGATCCGGCGGGGCACCACCCTTGGGCTGGTAGGGGAGTCCGGTTCGGGCAAGTCGACGGTGGCGGCCGCGCTCACCGGGCTGGTCAGACCCGACGCCGGACGGGCACTGCTGGACGGCGCCGACCTGCTCGCGCAGCGGCGGCCCAACAAGACGCTGCGGCGCCGGATCAGCCTGGTGTTCCAGGATCCGTTCTCGTCGCTGGATCCCCGGGCACCAGTGGGAGCGGCGGTCGGCGAACCGTTGACGGTGCACCGGCTGGTCAAGGGAAGGGCTCAGCGCCAGTCGCGGATCGCCGAACTGTTCGACCTCGTCGGACTTCCCAGCTCCTTCGCATCCCGCTATCCCCACGAGATCTCCGGCGGTCAACGGCAACGGGTCAGCATCGCACGGGCGCTCGCGGTCGAGCCCGAGTTGATGATCCTCGACGAGTCGACGGCGTCACTCGACGTGTCGGTGCAGGCGCGGGTGCTGGACCTCCTGACCGAGTTGCAGCGTGACCTCGGATTGACCTTCTTGTTCATCGGTCACGACCTGGCGGTGATCCAGCAGATGAGTCACGACGTGCTGGTGATGCGCGACGGGGAAGGCGTCGAGTACCGGCCCGCCACGGAACTCTTCGCGGGGCCAGAGCAGGAATACACCCGCGCACTGCTCGCTGCCGTACCGCCGGCCCGGCCGCGCCAACCCACGCGCTGAATTCACCACGGATCGGGCTGTAACGAAAAGACGAATCGGCCGATGGATGTAGTGGAAGAGCGCCGCGGCAGCTGCTGGTCTGGGATCAGTGTTGGGGGAGATGGCTGCGCATGGCAGCTGGCGACTGAAAATCGCCACGCTCCTTGAGAACAGAGGAGTCGATGCACGATGGGTGCACCGCTGGAAATTTGTCGTAAGCGAACCGCCGTCGCCGTCCTGGCGTCGGGAGTCGTGATCTCGTTGACCGCGATGACCGGCGGGATCGCGCCCGCGTTCGCGGCCCCGAAGAACGATCCGGCGGCACCCACGACGACGGTCGTCGTGCCCGAGCCGGAGCAGCAGGCCCCGCAGGAGGAGGCGCCGCCGCAGAACAAGCCGGAAAAGGCGCCCGAGAAGGCGCCGGAGCCGCCCGCCGTCGTCGAGGCGCCGCCGCAGACCAAGGCGCCCGAGAAGGCGCCCGAGCCACCCGCCGTCGTCGAGGCGCCACCTCAAACCCAGGCGCCTCAAACGCAGGCGCCGGTGACCCAGGCACCTCAGACGCAAGCACCTCAAACGCAGGAGCCGGTGACGCAGGCTCCCCAGACCCAGACCGCAGACCCAGGCGCCGGTGACGCAGTCGTCGACCGCCAAGCCGAGCACGGCAGCTCCGAGCACGGCGAGTGATCCCGCGACCAGCGCCGAACCGCCCGCACCACGGACCGCGCACCCGTCCACCGCCGAGCAGGCCCCGGCCACGTCGACCGAGAAGAGCGCGGCACCGGCTCCCTCATCCGAGACGTCGACGACGACCAGCGTCAGCCCGTCGACGGCAGGCGGGTCGGCGGACGCGTCGACGGCCCCGTCACCGGCACTCGTCGCGCCAAAGGACGCCAGTCAGGATCCGGCCAAGAGTGGCGAGCCGACGGAGACCAGTGAAACCCCGGCGAGCGAGAGTGAGCCAAGCAGCTCGCGCGCCGGCCAGACGGCGTCCTCGAGCGTTTCGCAGGCCGCCAAGGAAATCGAGACCGTCGAACCTCAGACGCTGAAGGCGCCCGAGCAGGACGTGGTGTTGGCCAAGAGCGCGAAGCCGGTGGAGGAACTCCTTCCCGCGCCGGCACCGAAGCAGGACGTCGCCGAGTTCGCCAGGGCGATCGACCTACCGAACTTCGACCGCGACTTCCGGGATGGGAACGCATCCCGCAAGGACGGCGACTTCCGTCCCAACGGAGACCGCGACTGGAATCGTCACGTGCGGCAGTGGGATCCGGACTGGGTCCAGTACGACGACTACTACCGCCCGGTGATCTGCAACCCGTACCACAACACGGTCAAGATCATCTACATCTATCAAAACGCCCCCCGGATCGTGTACATCCCGCCGTTGGCGAGGATCGTGCTCGAGGTTGCGCAGTTCGCCGCGTACAGCTTCACGGCCATCGTGAACACCGCGGTCAACACCGCCATCAATACCGCCGTCAACGTCGCGGTCGGTAGCTTCTTCGGCGGCGGTTACTTCCCGGGCATCGGGCTGCCGCTGCCACCGCCCCCGCCGCCGGTCTGGCGGTACGACAACGTCCCCGTCCAGGTCCGCTACTCGAACAACAACGTCTACGAGCCGTTCCGCGTGCAGCGGATCGTCGACGTCGGCAACGACTCGCAGTACGGCGAACGCAAGGTCCTCCTCGACGGGGTGACGCCGGCGTGGGGCGAGTGGACGCAGAACGCGGCAGGTGAACGGCAGTTCGAGATCCACAAGACGCAGCAGTTCCCCGGTCTGGACGAGCCGCGCGAGGGCCCGCTGCCCGGCGACTACCAACTGAGGTTGGCGTCCGATCAGTCGGCAAGCGACGGCTTCACCAGCAGGGACATCTACCTCATGGCGTCGGCGGGTGTGCTCGGCCTGCTGAGTCTCGGCGCAGTGCTGTGGGCCGTCATGCTCGGCCGCCGTCGCACGCTGCACTAGGGCCTGCCGTCGGGTGGGGCGGGTTCCCGCCCGGCCGCATGGTTAGCTGGTGGGTAACACGCGGGTATGGCTATGTGCCACGCCGCGCACGCGCGGCGGAGTGCGTACCGGGAGATTAGCTAAACTAGCTAGAGGTCGCCTTCCGCTCGCAGCGCAGTGCGGCGTTGCCACAGTCGTACTTGCCGCGGCGAAGTAAACCCAATGAGGAGCAGCTACGTGACCCTTAGCACCATCGCGCTCGAACTCGTGCCGCCGAACGTGGAACACGGTCGGGAGCAGGCTCTGGAAGACGCGCAGAAAGTGCTGCAAAGTTCGGCGGACTCGGGTCTCGAGGGAGTGATCCGGCACGTCATGATGCCCGGGATGATCGAGGAGGACGACGGCAGGCCCCTCGAGATGAAGCCGAAGATGGACGTGCTGGACTTCTGGTCGATCGTCAAGCCGGAGCTACCCGAGGTGAAGGGGCTGTGCACCCAGGTCACGGCCTTCATGGACGAGCCGACCCTGCGGCAGCGTTTGACTGCGCTCGGCGACAGCGGCATCGAGGGCATCGCCTTCGTCGGCGTGCCACGCACCATGAACGACGGCGAGGGGTCCGGCGTCGCGCCCACCGATGCGCTCTCGATCTTCGAGGAGCTGGTGGACAACCGCGGCGCGATCCTGATCCCCACCCGCGACGGCGAGCAGGGCCGGTTCGAGTTCAAGTGCAAGCAGGGCGCCACCTATGGGATGACCCAGTTGCTGTACTCGGACGCGATCGTGGGCTTCCTCAACGAGTTCGCGAAGAACACCGAGCACCGGCCCGAGATCCTGTTGTCCTTCGGATTCGTGCCGAAGGTCGAGGAGCGCGTCGGCCTGATCAACTGGCTCATCCAGGATCCGGGGAACGCCGCGGTGGCCGCGGAGCAGGAGTTCGTGAAGTCGTTGGCCTGCACCGAGCCCGTCCAGCGGCGTCGGCTGATGGTGGACCTGTACAAGCGGGTGATCGACGGTGTCGGGGAGCTCGGCTTCCCGCTGAGCATCCACTTCGAAGCGGCATACGGCGTCAATAAGGCGGCGTTCGACACGTTCGGCGAAATGCTCGCTTACTGGTCGCCAACGCAGGCGTGAATTTAGTGAATTAGTGCGGAAAACAAAAAACCCTGCGCTGAAACCGGATTGAATCCGGCGTCAGCGCAGGGAATTTCGCAAGCTTCTTAGACGGCGGTGACGCCGACTGCCTGGGGACCCTTGGCGCCCTGGGCGATCTCGAACTGAACACGCTGGTTCTCGTCGAGGCTCCGGTAGCCTTCGCTCTGGATCTCGGAGTGGTGGACGAAGACGTCCTGTGCTCCGCCATCAGGCGAGATGAAACCGAAACCCTTTTCGGCGTTGAACCATTTCACAGTTCCCTGTGTCATACTTTTTACTTCTTTCTTCTTACTGAATGAATGTAATTCGATACACCCATGCAGAGAGTCTAGCACCGATCAGGCCTGATCCGTGAGGGCTTCGGAATCACCGGATTTCACCCCCGTCGAATTCCCTGGCGCAGAACATTTCTCGCACGCCAGGGCTGCCGTCGGGGCTGGGGGTCAGGGCGTGACCGGCCAGTCCCACACCGACATGTCGCCGGGCGGGTAGTTCATGCACACGTCGGTGGCATGGGCGACGACGCCCTTGTTGTTGAAGAAGACCTTCGCCCAGTTGCCCCAGTGCGTGGCCACCTGCTCGTAGTACACGTTGGTGGCGGTGTCCTCGGAGTACTGCCGGCGACCGGCCCTGTCCAGCGAGAAGAACCAGTGGATGCGGTCCTCGGCCATCTGCTGGATGTCGGCGGGCCGGTTGCTCTTGTCGATCATGTACCGCTCGAAGTACACCGGGCTGGTGTCGCGAACCGCCTGCAGGTATTGCTCGGTGTCGCAATGGGTTTCGAGCATCCGCTTCGGGATCGGGTAGTCGTCCGTTGCATCGGCGGAGGCCGGCCCGGCCCATCCCGTCGCCAGCACGCCACAAGCGGCGGCTACCAGCCCGCTGCGGAAAACGAGCCTGCGGATGTCCTTCATCATGACGATCCTCCTGGTGCAGTTGGGACGGTTTCGGGGTTCTTCGGTGGTGGGGACGGCCACGGCGCGGGCACGGGTCGGGACCGCACACGCTGCGGCCACCAGAACCACTTGCCGAGGAGCGCGGCGATGGCCGGTGTCATGAGCGAACGGACGATCAGGGTGTCGAAGAGCAGGCCCAACCCGATCGTCGTACCCACCTGTCCGATCACGGTCAGCTCACTGACCGCCATCGACATCATCGTAAACGCGAACACCAGGCCGGCGGAGGTCACGACGGACCCCGTGCCGCCCATCGCGCGGATGATGCCCGTGTTCAACCCGGCGTGTATCTCCTCCTTGAAACGGGAGACCAGCAGCAGGTTGTAGTCGGCGCCGACGGCCAACAGGATGATCACCGACATCGCGAGCACCATCCAGTGCAGTTCGATGCCGAGGATGTGCTGCCAGATCAGCACCGAGAGCCCGAACGAGGCGCCGAGCGACAGCACCACGGTGCCGACGATGACGGCCGACGCCACGACGCTGCGGGTGATGAGCAGCATGATGATGAAGATCAGGGCCAGCGCCGATATCGCGGCGATCATCAGGTCGAAGGTGGAGCCGTCGGACATGTCCTTGAAGGTCGCCGCGGTACCTGCGAGATAGACCTTGGAGCCCTCCAGCGGGGTGCCCTTGATGGCTTCCTTGGCCGCCTGCTTGATGGCGTCGATGTGTTCGATGCCCTCCTGGGTCATCGGATCGCCTTCGTGGCTGATGATGAAGCGCACCGAATGTCCGTCCGGCGACAGGAAGTTCTTCATGCCGCGCTTGAACTCGGGGTTGTCGAAGACTTCGGGCGGTAGGTAGAACGAGTCGTCGTTCTTCGAGGCGTCGAACGCCTCGCCCATGGCGGTCGAGTTGTCCGACATCGCCGTCTGCTGATCCTGCATGCCCTTTTGGGTGGCATACATCGTCAGCATCATCTTCTTCATGTTCTTCATCGTGTCGATCATCGACGGCATGAGCGCGACCATCTGCGGCATCAGCGTGTCCAGGCGCTCCATGTCGGGCATCAGGGCCTGGATGTCGTCGGTCATCGTGTCGATGCCGTCGAGGGTGTCGAAGATCGACCGGATCGACCAGCAGACGGGAATGTCGTAGCAGTGCGGTTCCCAGTAGAAGTAGTTGCGCAGCGGCCGGAAGAAGTCGTCGAAGTTCGAGATGTTGTCTCGCAACTCCTGGATGTCGACGACCATCCCCTTCATCTTCGTGACCATGCTGTGGGTGGTGGCCGCCATCTGCACCGTGATGCCCTGCATCTTGGTCATCGTGTCGATGGTGGTCTGCATGTCGTCGGCCTGTTTCAGCATGTTCGCCATCAGGTCTTGGTTGTACTTCTCGTTCATCTTCTGCGTGGTGCTCTGCATGCTGATCTGGAACGGGATCGAGGTGTGCTCGATCGGCGTTCCCAGCGGCCGGGTGATGGCCTGCACGCGTGAGATGCCCGGGACCCGGAACACCGCCTTGGCGATCTTGTCGACGACCAGGAAGTCTGCGGAGTTGCGCAGGTCGTGGTCACTCTCGATCAAGAGCAGTTCGGGGTTCATCCGCGCCTGCGAGAAGTGCCGGTCGGCGGCCGCGTAACCCTCGTTGGCCGGCAGGTCGTTGGGCAGGTAGTTGCGGTCGTTGTAGTTCGTTCGGTAACCGGGCAGCGTCAGCAGGCCGACCAACGCCAGGGCGATCGTTCCGACCAGGATCGGGCCGGGCCAGCGGACCACCGCGGCGCCGATCTTGCGCCATCCGCGCACGCGCATCGCGCGCTTGGGCTCGAGCATGCCGAAATGGCTGGCGACCGTTACCACCGCGGGCCCGAGGGTGAGTGCCGCGAGGACGCAGATCACCATGCCGATGGCCAATGGGATGCCCAGTGACTGGAAGTACGGCAGGTTCGTGAAGTGCAGGCAGAACGTGGCGCCGGCGATGGTGAGGCCGGAGCCCAACACCACGTGCGCGGTTCCGCCAAACATGGTGTAGTAGGCCGATTCTCGGTCTTCGCCGATACCGCGGGCTTCTTGATATCTACCTATGAGGAAGATCGCGTAGTCCGTTGCCGCGGCGATCGCGAGCGTGACGAGCAGGTTGGTCGCGAACGTCGACAGACCGATGATGTCGTAGAAGCCGAGGAACGCGACGAATCCGCGCGCCGCCGCGAGTTCGAGCACGACCATCACGAGCACGATCAGCACGGTGATGATCGATCGGTAGACGAGCAACAACATGAGGATGATGACGGAGAACGTGACCAGCTCGATGAGCTGCATGCTTCGGTCGCCCGCGATGTGTTGGTCGGCGGCGAGCGCTGCCGGTCCCGTCACGTACGCCTTCACCCCGTTGGGCGCCTGGACGCTGTCCACGATCTTCTGGACGGCCTCGACCGACTCGTTGGCCAGGGCTTCACCCTGGTTGCCGGCGAGGTAGACCTGCACGTAGGCGGCCTTGCCGTCGTTGCTCTGGGATCCCGCCGCGGTCAGCGGGTCGCTCCAGAAGTCCTGGACGTGCTCGACGTGCTTCGGATCGGCCTGGAGCTTGGCGACCATCTCGTCGTAGAACTCGTGCGCTTCGTCGCCGAGCGGCTGCTGGCCCTCCAACACGATCATCACCGCGCTGTTGGACTTGAACTCCTGGAACTGCTCGCCGACCTGCTTCATGGCGATCATCGAGGGCGCCTCGTCGGGGCTCATCGACACCGAACGCATCTGCCCGACAGTCTCCAGCTGCGGGACGATGACGTTCAACAGCGCGATGACTGCGATCCACACCAGGATGATGGGCACTGCCAGCTTGCGGATGATCCGGGGGACGAAGGACCGCTCCGCGTGGCGAGCGGTGGGTATCGCGTCGGTGGTGGGTTCGTTGATGGGCGCGCTCACGCGGATTTCACCAGGCAGAAGGTCTGGGCAGTCACGCCGGTCGAGGTCCTCTCATCTTTGACTTCGTCGTCGACGGTGATGCGGCAGCTGATCGAGTCGCCGTCGCCCTGGGCGACGATGTTCGGCAGGACCGAAGGTGCGGTGGTGCTCAAGACGAGCGACCACGGCAGCGCGGCGCCGTCGATTCGCTGCGGCTTCGAATCCAGGTCGAGGTAGTTGATGTCGGCGTACGATCCCGAGCCGAAGATCTCGTACTTCACCACTTTGGGGTTGAACGGTTCGGGATCGTCGGCGAAGTTCTTGGGGGTGACGATGATGCCCTCGGCGCCGAAGAAGCCGCGGATCCGCTGAACGGTGAAACCGGCGACGACCACCACCAGCACGATGACCAGCGGGATCCACACCCGCTTGAGTACCTGCATCATGACCGCACGAATGCGGCGCCGGAGGCGAGTGCTGCGGTCGTGTTCTTGGCTTCGGCCGCGCTCGTCGGTTTCATCCCCACCTCGCTCTTGTCGGTCACGGCCGGATCTCGTTCCCGTGACAGATTAGCCAATATAACTGATAGATTAGCTGAGTTAAGTTAATCACCGCGACCCTACCTCGTCGCCGCTGCTGGCCGGACATTCTGGGCCACGGAGCGGGCAGGAACCAAATGGGTTGCGAGACAAGTGAATCACGCGGCCAGGCGATTGGGGTAAGTGAAGATATGGGTGGGCATAGAATCCGCTGTGTGAGAGCAGTGATCTTGGCAACATTCGCGGCCACGGTGGGCCTCGGTTTGGCCGCGCCGGCCAGTGCGGACGTCGATACCGATTTCGGGAATGAGCTGCATGTCTACGGCATCTACGGGCAGAAGGACTACAACGCCTGGATCGCCAAGATCACGTGCAAGCGGTTGCGCACCGGCCTGGACGCCAACGCCTACGAGGCGGCGGTGTTCCTGCACACCAACCTGCAGAAGGACACCACCGAGCAGCAGACCTACCAGTTCCTCGCTGCGGCGATCAACTACTACTGCGAGGATCAGCGGCCCGTCCTGACGAGCATCGCGAACAACCCCGCGCCACTGCCGCCCGCCGGTGCCGCCTTGCCGGCAGAACAGGGCTGACCGCGCCGGTCTCTGGCGCAGTGGAGGACCAATGAGTCCCGAAGTCGGCGTGTACGTGCCGCAGATGGGCTTCTCGTTCGCCGACGTGCTGCACCGGGCGAAGCGGTGCGAGGAGTTGGGCATCGGGTCGTTGTGGCTCTACGACCACCTGTACGGGCCCGGCGTCCCCAACATTCCGTCGCTGGAGGCGTGGACGCTCGCGACGGCGCTGTTGAGCCGCACCGATCGGCTGCGCGTCGGACACATGGTGCTGTGCAACCAGTTTCGTCACCCCGCAGTGCTGGCGAAGATGGCGACCACCCTCGACCAGATCTCCGACGGCAGGTTGGAACTCGGCATCGGCAGCGGATCAATCGAGGACGAGCACCAGCGGACGGGATTGCCGTGGGGCAGTTTTCGGGAGCGGTCCGAGCGGCTCGGCGAGACGCTGGAGATCCTGACTCAGGCCTTCGCCAATGAGCGCGTCGACTTCGCGGGCAGCCACTACACGGTGCGCGACATGCCGATCGTGCCCGGACCGGTCCAACGCCCCCGCCCGCCGATCGTCGTCGGCGGCGTCGGCGAGAAGTACACCTTGCCCCTGGTCGCGCGCTACGCCGACGTGTGGAACGTGCCGACCTACGCGCTCGGCGAGCTGGAGCACAAGGTGGCGGTGCTGCGGTCGATCTGCGCCGTCGTCGGCCGCGACCCGGCCGAGATCGTGTTGTCGGTCGAGGCCGTCATGGCCCTGGCTCCGGACCAGGCCTCGCTGGCGGCGGTTCGGGAGGTCGCCGAACGGCGGTTCGGTGGGCCCGGCTTCGGGCTGCGCGAGGGCGGTCTGGTCGGCACGCCCAGCCAGATCGTCGACCGCATCAAGGAATGGGAGTCGCTCGGGTTCGGGCAGATCGTGCTCTTCACCCACGACCGCGCGTCCGACGCGACGCTGGACCTGCTCGCATCGGACGTGATCGGCAACCTCTGAGCGTCACACCCGGACGGTCACCGGCTGCACGTTCCAGATGTCGTCGCAATACTCGGTGATCGCCCGGTCCGACGAGAACTTGCCGCTGCGTGCGGTGTTGAAGATCGACATCTGCGTCCACGCCTCGGTGTTCAGCCATGCCGCCGACACTCGATCCTGGCACTTCACGTATGACGCGTAGTCGGCGAGCACCAGGAATGGATCGTCGTGGCTCAGGTTGTCGACGAGCGGCCGGAACACCTCGGTGTCGCCGTCGGAGAACGTTCCGTCGGCGATCAGCCGCAACACCGCCGCCAGCTCGTCATCGCCCGCGATGTAGTCGCCGGGACGGTAGCCGTCGCGCTTGAGGCGTTCGACCTCGTCCACGTTCAGGCCGAAGAGGAAGAAGTTCTCGTCGCCGGCCTCCTCGCGGATCTCGACGTTGGCGCCGTCCAACGTCCCGATGGTCAGCGCGCCGTTCAGCATGAACTTCATGTTCCCGGTGCCCGAGGCTTCCTTGCCCGCGGTCGAGATCTGCTCGGAGAGGTCGGCCGCGGGGTAGATCAAGTGAGCGTTCTTCACGTTGAAGTTCGGTACGAAGGCGACCTTCAGATACCGGTTGACGTCCGGATCCGAGTTCACCGTCGCGCCGACGGCGTTGATCAGCTTGATGATTCGCTTGGCCATGAAGTACCCGGGTGCAGCCTTGCCACCGAAGATGAAGGCGCGCGGCGGTATCTCGAGGCCCGGGTTCTGCTTCAGCCGGTGGTACTGCGTGATGATGTTCAGCACGGACAGGTGCTGGCGCTTGTATTCGTGGATGCGCTTCACCTGGACGTCGAAGAGCCAGTCGGGGTCCAGCTCGACGCCCGCCGTCGCGCTGACGTATTCGGCGAGCCGGGCCTTGTTCGCGCGCTTGACTTCCCGCCATTGCCGCCCGAAGTCGGGGCTGGAGGCGTAGGCCTCGAGCCCGCGCAGCCGGTCGAGGTCCGTCAACCACCCCTCGCCGATCGTGCGGTCGAGCAGCCGCCGCAGGCCGGGATTGGACAGCGCCAGGAAGCGACGTGGCGTGACGCCGTTGGTCTTGTTGGAGAACCGCTCGGGCCACAGCTCGTAGAAGTCCTTCAGGACACTGGCCTTGAGTAGGTCCGAATGCAGCGCCGCGACGCCGTTGATGGCGTGGCTGCCCACCGTCGCGAGATGCGCCATGCGGACGCTCTTGCCGTTGTCCTCGCCGATCAGCGACATCCGTCGCAGGCGATCGTCGTCGCCGGGAAAACGTGACCGCACCTCGTCGAGGAACCTGCGGTTGATCTCGTAGATGATCTCGAGATGGCGGGGCAGCGACTCGCCGAACATCGCCAACGGCCAGGTCTCGAGTGCCTCCGGGAGCAGCGTGTGGTTGGTGTAGCCGAACGTCTCCACCGTGATGGCCCACGCCTCGTCCCAGTCGAGATGACGTTCGTCGACGAGGATTCGCATCAGCTCGGCGACGCCGATCGAGGGATGGGTGTCGTTGAGCTGCAACGCGAATCGCTCCGGAAGCTGCCTGACGGACACGTCGGCTAGATCATCGACGATGTGCAGCACGTGCTGCAGCGAACACGATACGAAGAAGTACTGCTGGAGCAGGCGCAGCCGCTTGCCCGCCTCCGGTTCGTCGTTCGGGTACAGCACCTTCGTGACGGTCTCCGAGGTGACCTCTTGTTCGACGGCCTTGTAGTAGTCGCCGGTGTTGAAGGCCTCCAGCGCAAAGGATTCGATGGCGCGGGCGCTCCACAGCGTCAGCACGTTGCAGGTGTGGACGCCGTAACCCTGGATGGGCGTGTCGTACGCGATGCCCTTCATCGCCGTCTTCGGCAGCCAGCGCACGCGCTCTACGCCGGTCGCGTCGACGTAGCGTTCGGTGTGGCCGCCCCAGCCGACGCGGTAGTTCACGTCGGGTTTGGCGATCTCCCAGGCATTTCCGTTGACCAGCCAGTTGTCGGTCTTCTCGATCTGCCAACCGTCGTGGAATTCCTGATCGAAGATGCCGAACTCGTAGCGGATGCCGTAACCGATGGCAGGACGCTCCAGCGTGGCCAGCGAGTCCAGATAACACGCGGCGAGGCGCCCGAGGCCGCCGTTGCCGAGCCCCGGCTCCTCTTCGCACGCGAGCACCTCGTCGTAATCCTGGCCGAGTGCATCAAGCGCTGCGCGCGCAACGTCCTCGATCCTGAGGTTGAGCAGGTTGTTGCCCAGTTGTGGCCCCATCAGGAATTCGGCCGACAGGTAGCAGGTCACCTTGCGCCCGAGATCGAGCGACGTCTGCGTGGACGCCATTCGGTTGTCCTGCATGCGATCCCGCACGGCCAACGCGGTTGCCCGGTAGTAGTGCTCGGGTCGCAAGGCGGCCGCGGGGCGTCCGATCGAGTAGCGCAGGTGATCGACGATGGCCTGTCTCAGGTCATCGACGTCCAATCCGGCGCGTACGGCGGATGTCTCGGCAGAAGTGTGCACGACGTCAGTCACCGCGCGATTCTCACACCGGCGCGTGCACGCCGGGCCGGAATCGGGAGTCACCGAGATGAACGGCGCACCACCGGCTCACGACGTCAGTCGGCACCCTTGCCGTTGTCGACGCGATACACCGCACCGTGGATGGCCGCCGCGTCGTCACTGGCGAGGAAGGCGATCGTCTTGGCGACGTCGGCGGTCTCCATGAACCCGCGAGGGGAGGCGATGCGCATGATGAGGTCCCAGTCGGCGTTGTCCGGTGCCTGGAACTCCGTCGACTGTGCGGTCGGCATGCCGCCGGGGCACACCGCGTTGACGCGAATCTTCGCCTTCGTGAATTCGACTGCCAGCGCCCGGGTCAGGCCGATCAGGCCGTGCTTGGCCGCGCAGTAACCCGCCGAATACACCTCGCCTTCGACGCCGGCGATCGACGCGACGTTGACGATGTTGCCAGCGGTCTCGAGCAGGTGGGGCAGCGCCGCGCGGCAGAGGTAGAAGGGCCCGTTCAGGTTGACCGCGAGGTCGCGCTCCCAGTCCTCGTCGGACATCGTCGGCGTGTGGCGCATCTGATGAAACCCGGCGACGTTGACTAGCACGTCGAGCCTGCCGAACTCGGACACGCAGTCGGCCACCGCCTGTCGGCACGCGGCAGGCGTGGTGATGTCCACCGACGCGTACTTGCCGCCCGGTACCTCGGCGAACACGCCTGCCATGCGTTCCGCGTCGCGTGCGATCCCGAACACCGACGCGCCCCGCTCCGCGAACAACGTGGCCGTCGCGGCCCCCAGTCCCGATGACGTTCCGGTGATCAGGGCGACCTTGCCCTCGAGTGACTTCATCGCTGCACCTTCTCACGGCGCCCCGCGTGAGCCGTGGCCACGTCGGACAAAGCGGTGACTTTGCTGGGGGACACTGCGATACTCGTCGGCATGACGATCGCCCGCGTGCTCGCCGTCACCGCAGTCCTGGCGAGTGTGATGTTCGGATTCGCCGGACCGGCCCGTGCTGATCAGGTGATGGAGGGTGTCTACCAGTACACCCAGGGCGACATCGTCGCCGACTGGACCATCTACCCGACGTGCGTTCCCACGGTCGGGGACCTGCGGGTGAACCTGGAGCTGCCGGTCGCCTGCACACTGCACGTGGCGCCCAATCCGTCGACCGAGCTCAGCACCGGCGCCGCGCGGTTGACCGGTGGCATGTGGACGTACTCCTCCAACATCTTGGACGGCTTCAAGTGCCCGGACGGAAGCACGGCGCCGATGCTGGACATCTACGAGTTCGACGACCTCACCATGACCGGTACGCGGTCGCTGTCGCACAACGACGTGTGCGGTGTGCCAGCCAACATCGAATCGCACCCGTTCACGCTGGCCTACAAGGGGCCGCTGCCGATCCCCGTCCAGCGCTACCCGCTCTACTGCGAGCCCGGCGGTCTCAGGCGCTGCTTCTGACCGCACGGGCTCGGCTCAAACCGTAAAGCCGCCGTCCACGTTCCAGTTGGCGCCGGTGACGTAGCCCGCTTCCGGGCCGGCCAGGAAGCTGACCACGCTGGCAATGTCTCGTGGCTGCCCGTAGTGCCCGACGGCGAGCAGTGCCATTGCCGCCTCGGCGAACGGGCCGTCCTCGGGATTCATGTCGGTGGCAATGGGCCCGGGCTGCACGTTGTTGACCGTGATTCCGCGGGGCCCGAGTTCGCGGGCGAGCCCACGCGTCATTCCGGCGACCGCCGCCTTGGTCATGGCGTATATCGAGAAGCCGGGTTGCGGCACCCGGTCGGCGTTGATGCTGCCGATGTTGATGATGCGGCCGCCCTGGCCGAGGTGCGGAACGGCCCGTTGGGCTGCGGTGAAGATGCTCTTGACGTTGATCGCGACCATCCTGTCGAACTGTTCCATCGGGAACGACTCGACGTCGGCGGCGAATGCCACGCCTGCGTTGTTGACCAGAATGTTCAGCCCCCCAAGCGATGACACCGTCTCGTCAACCGACCTGACGACCTGTTCGGGGTCAGCACTGTCGGCCTGAATCGCGACCGCGGTGCCACCGCCGGCCTCGACCTCGGCGGTCAGCTTCTCGGCCTCGGTGGCCGATGCGCCGTAGGTGAACGCGACGGCGGCGCCGTCGGCGGCCAACCGGCGCACGATTTCGGCACCGATGCCGCGCGAGCCGCCCGTCACCAACGCCCGGCGTCCCGTCAGCGGTAGCGCGCTCGTTGCGCCCTCGGTCGTTGCGGTCATCTCGTGTCCTTTCGGTGCCGGTCCGTGCTCGGACCGATCGTGCTTCACGTCCGACGTGGTCAATGCGCGCCACGTCGCGATCATTCCCCTCCTGCTCCGGTTTTGCCCGCTGGAGCAGCGAACCCGCCTATGGTGAAGCCGGTAACCGAAGGCAACGCAGCTAACCGTGGAAGGCGGCAGATGACCAAGCGGGTCGTGGTCTGGGGCACGGGTTTCGTCGGCAAGATGGTGATCACGGAGATCGTCAAGCACCCGCAGTTCGAACTCGTCGGGGTCGGCGTCAGCAATCCCGAGAAGGTGGGGCGCGACGTCGGCGAGATATGCGGGCTTGGCCGCTCGCTGGCGCTGACCGCCACCGACGACGTCGACGCGTTGATCGCGCTGCGGCCCGACGCGCTGGTGCACTACGGGCCGACGGCCGCGCACGCCGACGACAACATCGGTCTCATCGCCCGCTTCCTGCGCGCGGGCATCGACGTGTGTTCCACGTCGATGACGCCGTGGGTGTGGCCGAAGATGGCGCTGAACCCGCCGAACTGGATTCAACCGATCACCGACGCCTGCGAGGCGGGGCAGTCGTCGTGCTTCACCACCGGGCATCGATCCCGGCTTCGCCAACGACCTCTTCCCGATGACGCTGATGGGGCTGTGCTCGGAGATCCGCACGGTGCGGGCGTCGGAACTGCTGGACTACACCAACTACGAAGGCGACTACGAGTACGAGATGGGCATCGGCAAACCGCCGGAGCACCGCCCGCTGCTCGAGACGCCGGACATCCTTGTCTTCGCTTGGGGCGCAACGGTTCCGATGATCGCGTACGCGGCGGGCATCGAACTCGACGGGATCACGACGACGTGGGACAAGTGGGTGACACCGAACGAACGCAAGACCGCCAAGGGGATCATCGCGCCGGGCAGAGTCGCCGCGGTCCGGTTCACCATCAACGGCGTCTACAAGGGGGAGACCCGCATTCAGCTGGAGCACGTCAACCGAATCGGCGACGACGCGGCGCCGGACTGGCCGTCGGGCAACGAGAACGACGTGTACCGCGTGGACATCCAGGGCACCCCGAGCATCTTCCAGGAAACGGCGTTCCGGTTCACCGACGGCTCCGGCCGTGACGCGGCAGCAGCCGGATGCCTGGCGACCGGGCTGCGCGCTCTCAACGCGGTGCCCGCCGTCAACGATCTGCCGCCGGGCTGGGTTACCCCACTGGATCTCCCGCTGATCGCGGGGGCGGGCACGATTCGCTGACATGGCAGACGGGATAGGGCTTTCGGTCGGCGCCACCAACCTCGTCGCGGTGGTGGTCGACCGGGCCGCGGTGACGCGGACGGCCGTGCTGACGCTGTATCCGCACCGGCCACCGGAGGTCGGGCTGCCCAGCGAGAACCCCAATCTGGCGACCGAACGTGGCCTGATCATCAACGGCTTCGTCGACCGGGTTGGCGATCCGGTGGGCATCGTCGCCTCCGATGGTTCATCGCACCGCGCCGAGGTGCTGCTCGCCGACGCACTGCGGTCGATGCTGTACGCCGTGACTCGCGGCCAACCACCCGCGGGTCCGGTCGGCGTCGCATACCCCGCGCACTGGCGGCCGTCCGCCGTAGAAGCGCTGCGTGGCGCGCTGGCGACGCTGCCCGAATTCGCCACGCCCGCAGCGCTGTCCTCGGACGCCGTGTCCGCCTTGACGGCGCTGCAGCACACCCCGGGTGTCCCCGCGCGCGGGGTGATCGCGCTGTGCGACTTCGGCGGCACGGGCACCAGCATCACGCTCGCCGACGCCGGGAACGGGTTCGCGCCTCTTGCGCCGACCGTCCGGTACCCCGACCTGTCCGGCGACCTGATCGATCAGGCGCTGCTCACCCGCGTGATCGCCGACCTGTCCGAAGCGGGCTCGATGGATCTGTCGGGCACCTCGGCCATCGGGTCGCTCACACGGCTACGTGCCCAATGCCGGGCGGCCAAGGAGCGGCTCTCCACCGCCGCTGTCACGTCCCTGACCGCCGAGTTGCCCGCGCAACGCGGTGAGGTTCGACTGACCCGCAACGAACTCGACGACGCGATCCGCCCTCCGCTGGCCGGGTTCATGGACGAGCTGCAGGACACGTTGCAGCGCAGCGGAATTCGGCCTGCCGATCTGGTTGCCGTTGCGTCGGTCGGCGGCGGTGCGCGCATTCCGATCATCACGACCACGCTGTCGGAGCATCTGCGCGTTCCCGTCGTGACCGGTGCGCAGCCCGAGTTGGCTGCCGCCATCGGGTCGGGGCTCAAGGCGGCCCGCGGCACGGTCGAGGAAGGTGCCACCTCGATGGCGGCGCTGCCCGGCGCGGCTACCGCCGCGGCCGTAGCCGCCGCGCCGTTGGCACCCGATCCGGCCGACGTACCCACGTCCGGCACGGCGGGAGCGTTGGCGTGGTCCGACGCCCAGGACATTCCGGACGTGGCACCCGCACCCGGACTACGGCGACGAGGCAGCCTTCGGCGCAGGCCAGTTCGGTGACGGCCCACGTCCCCTGATCGCGTTCGCCGAGCCGGACGAACCCGACCGGGACGACGCCGCGCCGCTGCCGTGGTACCGCCATCCGTTCGTCATCGTCGCCGCGGGAGTCGCGGTGTTACTCGCGGCGATCGCCGCGGCCATCGTGTTGCTCAACCGGGACGACGACCCGACGCCCTCGGTCATCACGACGCCGACCACCACGCCCTTGACCACCACCACCGTGCCGTCCACCCCTGCGCCACCCCCGCCCCCGCCGGAGCCTGCGCCGGCGCAGCCCCAGGCGCCACAAACCCGAACGGTCGTCCCGCGGCCGCAACCCCCCGTGACGGTGACCGAGTCGCCGCCACCCCCGCCTCCGCCCACCGAGGAACCGCCGCCACCGCCACCCGAGACACCGCCCCCACCTCCGCCGGAAACGACGCAGCCGCCGTTGATCCCGACCCTGCCGTACGAGACGATTCCCGGTCTGCCGTTCGTTCCGGCGCCTTTCCAGCCGCCGCCGCCCTAGGCTCGCGGGCATGAGAGACGGACTGCTCTTCGACCCCAACACCTACGACCCGCAACAATTCGACGCCGAGACACGTCGGTTGCTGCGCGCCACCATCGACTGGTTCGAGGGGCAAGGGAAGAAGCGCCTGCTCGACGACGACCTCTCGGCGCGGTGGCCCGGTGACTTCATCGACTTCGTCAAGCGGGAAAAGCTGTTCGCCACGTTCCTCACGCCATCGGAGTTCGCCGACGGCAACCCCGACAAGCGTTGGGACGCCGCACGAAACGCCGCCCTCGGCGAGATCCTCGGGTTCTACGGCCTCACCTACTGGTACACCGAGCAGGTCACCATCCTGGGTCTCGGGCCGGTCTGGCAGAGCGAGAACAAGGACGCCAAACTCAGGGCGGCCGACGACCTGGAGGCGGGGGAGGTGATGGCGTTCGGGCTCTCCGAGCGCGAGCACGGCGCCGACGTGTACAACACCGATCTGGTGCTCGTGCCCGCGAGCGAGGAGGACCGCGCGAATGGCATCCTGTTCCGGGCATCGGGGGAGAAGTACTACATCGGCAACGGCAACGTGGCCAGTCTGGTGTCGGTGTTCGGGCGGCGTGGTGATGTGTCGGGGAATGACGCGTACGTCTTCTTCGCCGTCGACAGCCGGCACGAAAACTACCACCTGATCGACAACGTCGTGCACATGCAGATCTACGTCAGCACGTTCCGGCTGGACAACTATCCGGTGCGTGCCGAGGACATCCTGCACACCGGCGTGGAAGCCTTTGCGGCGGCGCTGAATACGGTGAACGTCGGCAAGTTCAACCTGTGCTCGGCGTCGATCGGGATGGCCGAGCACGCGTTCTACGAGGCGATCACGCACGCGCAGAACCGCATCCTCTACGGCAACCCAGTCACCGACTTCACGCACGTGCGCGTGAACTTCGTCGACTCCTTTGCACGGCTGATCGCGATGAAGGCGTTCAGTCAGCGCGCGGTCGACTACTTCCGCAGCGCGAGCCTCGAGGATCGACGCTATCTGCTGTTCAACCCGATGACCAAGGCCAAGGTCACGATGGAGGGCGAGACCGTCCTGCGGTCGCTGCACGACGTGATCGCCGCCAAGGGCTATGAGAAGAACACGATGTTCCGCTTGGTCGCTCAGGTCATCGGCACGTTGCCGCGGTTGGAGGGGACCGTGCACGTGAACGTCGGCCTGGTGCTGAAGTTCATGCCGAACTACATGTTCAATCCCAAGGAATACCCGCCGGTTCCGACCCGCAACGAGGCAGCCGACGACGTCTTCTTCTGGAACCAGGGGCCGACCCGCGGGGCAGGCAAGGTGCAGTTCGCCGACTGGGCGCCGGTGTACGAACAGCACGCGCACATTCCGAACGTCGCACGGTTCCTCGAGCAAGCCGAGGCGTTCAGGACGCTGCTCGCCACTGCGGCTCCCGACGCCGAGCAGCAGAAGGACCTGGACTTCATGCTGACCGTCGGGCACCTGTTCTCGCTGATCGTCTACGGACAGCTCATCCTCGAGCAGACCGCGTTGACGGGTCTCGACGACGACATCGTCGATTCGATCTTCGACTTCCAGGTCCGCGACTTCAGCACGTATGCCGTTGCACTGCATGGTAAGCCGACCTCGACGCAGGCGCAGCAGGACTGGGCGGTCGATGCGATCCGCAAGCCGGTGCCCGATGCGGAGCGCTTCAACCGCGTGTGGGAGCGGGTCAAGGCCTACGACGGCGCCTACGAAATGGCGCCCTAGGCGCGGCGTTCATGCTCGGCGCGCACCCGTCACCACCGAACGCGGCAACCGCCCAGCCTTCGAATGGCCCGACAACCGGTCACCGTCGATCACGACGTCGAACTCCAGGTTCAGCCGCATCGGCTTGGCCACCGACTGCCGCCACGTAACTCGTTGCCCCTCAACGACGATGTCGCGCAGCGCCACCGTCTCACCCTTGCCCGTCGCGCTGCCGGTGATCGTGCCGTCGCGATCGGTGAACGTGTACGCCACGGCCAGTGATCCGATCGGCGACTTGATCGTCACGTCCCAATCTCCGGTTATGGCAGCGCCCATGCCTCGACTCCTCCTCGCTCCGGTCTCCTCGCTCGTTTCCTCGCTGCGATCCTCACTCGTTGTCGTCTTCGGACCTCCACACCGTGCCCCGTCGCTCGTATTCGAACAGCTTCTCGACGTCGATCGCGACGCGTGGGCCGTAGCTGCGTTCCAGCAGGTGCAAGCCGAGATCCAGGCCAGAGGTGACGCCACCCGCCGTCACCAGGTCACCGTCGTCGACCACCCGTGAGCGCACCACGTTGACCCCGGTGGCCTCGAGCACGTCGAGGCCGAGGACGTGCGTGACCGCGTTGCGCCCCTCCAGCAGACCTGCCATGGACAGGGCGAGCGAACCGCCGCACACCGTCGCCACCGTGACGTCGGGGTTCGCGAACGCCTTGCGCATCAACTCGATCGCGCCGGTCTCGCCGAACCGGGCGAGGAGCACCGGGATGGTGTCGATTTCATCGGGGTCGCCCTCGATCGGCCCGGATGCGCCAGGCACGATGACGTAACCGGGCTTGGCGGGATCGAGCTGCGCCGTCGCCTGCAACGTCAACCCGAGGGTGCCGCTGACCACCGGCCGTGGTCCCTCGGCGGAGACCAATTCGACGATCAGGTCACCACCGACGGCGTCGCTACCGGCAGCGAGGACTTCGAACGGACCGATCACGTCGAGCGGGTCGAAGCCGTCGAACAACACCAATTGGGCATGCATGCAGTCATCTTTGGGGCGCGGACCGCGCGCGGGCTAGCGACCAGATGGCCAGGTGTCGCCGAGATCTTGCCGACGGCGCAACGGGTCAGTGCTGTATGCGTTGCTTCTTCTCGATGACCAACTGCGCGAGGGGAATCCGAACCTCCTCAGGGGCGGCCGCCAGCCGAGCGGCGACACCCCTTTCGAGGGTCTCGAGGAACTCCGCCCGCCGCGGATCGGCCCGCCCGCCCTCGAGCGCATCGGCCAGCGTGGGAAACACGGATGCCCCGGAGAACGCCGCCCACTGCGCGCCGAAGGCCGCCGCATCCTTGTCCTTCCGATACTGCGTCCAGAAGCGGTCCTCGGCGTCGAACACCTCGAGGTGGGCGACGGTCAACCGCTCGAACACCCCCGACGGCGCGAAGGGTGCGAGGAAGTCGCGTTCCCGTCGGCCGACGATGGGAATCGACATCTGACCGACCTCGGCTTCGGTCAGCAGACCCTGTTCGGTCATCTCGGCCAGTGTTTCCACCACGGCCGTCAACAGCGGCCGGTAGCCGAACTCGCCGTCCTCGTCGATCGCGAGCGTCAGCACGACGAGCCTGCCGCCTGGACACAGTTCGCGGCCGCGGAACGCGACGAACTCGTGCCAGTCGTGCGCCGCCTGTTTGGCGTACGCCGCCCGGACCGCCTCGTCGCGGGTATAGGCGACCTGGATGTGGTCGGGGACCGGCGCAGGCGTGCGCCCCAGCCATTGGATGGCCCAGGAGCTCCAGGCCAGGTTGACGCTGTTCGACGGCAGAATCTGGCTATAGAACGACCGTCCCACCGCCGACGCGAAGCAGGCGTTGTCCTTCTTCAGATAGGTATCCGGATCGTCGGATAGCGTGCGAAACAACGCGGTGAAGTCGTTGTCGGGAACGTCGGTGTGCGTCACCAGGACGGAGTGTTCCGGTCGAGTCCTTTTCCGAAGCACGGCGATGGCCGCGTTGATCGGAAGCAGCGAGTTGTGTCCGTTCGCCGCGCCGTAATCGGCGATGACGATGGGGTGCGGCGACCGGGGGATGGGCACTATCTGTGCCGCCTGCTCGAAAAGCGTTATCGCCCCTCGTAATCCGGCCGCCTGCAGCCGCGAGTTGGCCGTGTAGGAGCCGCTGTCCATGGGCTCCGGTCGCACCACCACGCTCGATTCGGGCATGTCTCAAACGGTAGTCCCTGCGGCGCAGGTCGGCCGCGTTTGTCGGCCATGGATTTGCCAGGGAGTGAACACGGCCAAATGACACGGCGGCGCCGACGTCGCCATGACACACTGCGGTCCATGAGTCGCCGGACCGCCCCGCGGGTGCTCACCTTCGTTGCCGTTGCGACCATGATCGTTTCGCTGATCGGGTTCATCCTCACGCTGGTCCTCAACGCTTTCGTGTTCGACGAGTACGACGCGTACGGCGAGGTCCCCATCCCCGGTTCGACCAGCCTGCACCTGCCCGCGGGCGACGTGACCGTCACCTTTCACACGGTGCTCATCGGCAGCAGCGGGAGCGGCGGCTTGCCCGTCCCGCCGCTGAAGTACCGCATCGAATCACCCGACGGTCTCGCGGAGCCGGAGTTGACCGAGGACTACGGCAGCACGACCACGGTGAACAACGACGCGCGCGTCCGCATCGGCTATCTGCACGTCCCCGCCGAGGGCACCTACGAGATCACTACCGACGGCAACGTCAGCGCCTTCCTGGACCCGCGGCTCGCGTTCGGCCATGGCAGCAGCCACGGCAACCTGCCGATCATCTTCGCGGTGATCTTCGGTCTCGCCGTCGTCGACCTCGTGATCGCGCGCGTCTGGGCGTCGAGGGTCAGGCGCAGCGCGCCGCCGGCCACCTCGACGTGGTCGACGGGCGGCTACGTCCCACCCGTGTATTCACCGCCGCCGCCGATGTCGACGCAACCCGTCGACCCCTACACGCCGACCGACCAGGGCATCCGGATCGAGCAACTCAACACGCTTGCCCGGCTGCGTGATTCGGGGGCGCTCACCGAATCGGAGTACGAAGCGGAGAAGAAGCGGGTTCTCGACGGCCGTTAGTGGCCGCGCGCAACCCACTCGTCGTAGTGCACGATCTCGTCGCCGATCACGGTGCTGTCGCCGTGGCCGGTGTAGACCACGGTGTCGGCGGGTAGCTTGCCCAGTCGCTCCGAGATGGACGCCAGGATGGTGGGGAAGTCGGAATAAGACCGACCGGTCGCCCCAGGCCCGCCGTGGAACAGCGTGTCGCCGCTGAACACGGCGCCCAGGTCCGGGGCGTACCAACACACCGATCCAGGAGAGTGGCCCGGCGTGTGCAGGGCCTGCAGCTCGATGCCGCCGACGGTGAGCTTCTCGCCGTCGTCCACGGCGCGGAAGTCCTTGTCCGGGTGCGTCATCCGCCACAACACGTCGTCGCCGGGATGCAGCAGCACCGGTGCGTCCAATGCGTTGCCGAGCTCCGGTGCCACGGTGACGTGGTCGTTGTGACCGTGCGTGCACACCACCGCGACGACGTTGCGGCTCCCGACGGCCTCGATGATCGGCGCAGCGTCGTGGGCGGCGTCGAAGACCACGACGTCGGAGTCGTCGCCGACCACCCAGATGTTGTTGTCGACTTCCCAGCTGCCGCCGTCGAGTTCGAAGCTGCCGTGGGTGACGACGCGTCCGATGGGACCGCCGTTCATGATCGTCCGTTCTTCGCGCGAGCGCTCATCACAAGATCACCACGGAGCGCAGGACCTCACCGGCGTGCATCTTGTGGAAGGCGTCCTCGATGCCGTCCAACCCGATGCGCTCGGAGACGAACTTCTCCAGCGGCAGGCGACCCTGCCGGTAGAGGCTGATCAGCGTGGGGAAGTCGCGTTCGGGCAGGCAGTCGCCGTACCAGGAGGACTTCAGGGACCCGCCGCGGGAGAAGAAGTCCACCAGCGGCATCTCCAGCTTCATGTCGGGAGTGGGGACTCCGACGAGGACGACGGTCCCGGCGAGGTCACGGGCATAGAACGCCTGCTTCCAGGTTTCGGGCCGCCCGACCGCGTCGATCACCACGTCGGCGCCGTTGCCGTCGGTGAGATCCTGGATGGTCTCGACGACGTCGAATTCCTTGGCGTTGATGGTGTGGGTGGCGCCGAAGTCGCGGGCCCAGTTCAGCTTCTTGTCGTCGGTGTCGACGGCGATGATCCGCTTCGCGCCCACCAGCGCAGCGCCGGCGATGGCCGCATCACCAACGCCACCGCAACCGATCACGGCGACGGTGTCGTCGCGCTGCACGGCGCCGGTGTTGATGGCCGCGCCGAGGCCGGCCATCACCCCGCAGCCAAGCAGGCCGGCGACGGCGGGGTCGGCCTCCGGGTCGACCAGGGTGCACTGGCCCTCGTGCACGAGTGTCTTGTCGGCGAACGCGCCGATGCCCAACGCGGGCGTCAGTTCGGTGCCGTCGGTCAACGTCATCTTCTGTGTCGCGTTGTGGGTGTTGAAGCAGTACCAGGGCCGGCCACGCTTGCACGCGCGGCACTCGCCGCACACCGCGCGCCAGTTCAGGACCACGAAGTCACCCGGCGCCACGTGCGTGACGCCCTCGCCGACCGACTCGACGGTGCCGGCCGCCTCGTGTCCGAGCAGGAACGGGTACTCGTCGTTGATCCCACCCTCGCGATAGGTCAGGTCGGTGTGGCAGACGCCGCATGCGATCACGTCGACGACGACCTCACCGGGACCGGGGTCGGGAATCACCACGTCCACCACTTCGACCGGCTGCTTCTTGCTCCGGGAGATCACGCCGCGCACTGTCTGACTCATGGCTACAACCTAAGGGATCGAGGGGGATGGCAGGCTGGACGGGTGATACCCGCCCTCTTCCTTTCCCACGGCGCACCGCCGCTCGTCGACGACGCCACGTGGGTTTCGGAACTCGAACGTTGGTCGGCCGAGTTGCCCCGGCCCGAGGCGATCCTGGTGGTGTCGGCGCACTGGGAGGCCGCGCCGCTGACCATCGGGTCGACCACCGCGGAAACCCCACTCACCTACGACTTTTGGGGCTTTCCGCAGCGCTACTACGACACCACCTACGACGCGCCCGGGGCGCCCGAGCTGGCCGCTCGGGTGGAGGCGTTGATGCCCGCCACCGAACAGGTGACGCACGACCCGTCCCGGCGGTTGGATCACGGCGCCTACGTGCCGCTGACCGTGATGTACCCGGAAGCCGACGTCCCCGTCCTGCAGATCTCGATGCCGACGCTGGATCCGCGGCGACTGCTGGACCTCGGGGCTAGATTGCGGCCGCTGCGCGACGAGGGCGTCATGGTGATCGGCTCCGGTTTCACCACGCACGGTCTGCCGTTCCTGAACGACCCGTCGCCGGGAGCCACACCGCCGGGGTGGTCGGTCGAGTTCGACGCCTGGGCATCGGAACGGTTGACGGCAGGTGATATCGACGCCCTGATCGACTTCCACTCCAAGGCGCCAGGGATGCCCTATGCACATCCGACGACCGAGCACTTCGCCCCGCTGTTCGTCGCCCTCGGCGCCTCCGGTCATCCAGGGCAGACGCCACGTCAGGTGATCGACGGCTACTGGATGGGACTGGCGAAGCGGTCGATAGAACTGGCCTGAGGAACGGTAAAAGGGGGTTGCGCTTACGGGCGCAGCATCGGTACTTCGGGTGCGTAGCGGGCCCGCAGTTTCCCATCCCAGTCACCGCTGCAGTAGATGGTTAGCTCCGAGATCCGGCCATCGCGGACCGTGCAGAGGACGATCTTTCGCCGACTGATCTTCTCGCCGTCTTCGCGATGTCGTTCGGTCAGCTCGGTCACGAATCCCGAAGCGGTGGGAACCGTGCGCACGACGTTGACCTCGTCCATGCCGTCGGGTTTCCAGTTCTGGTACCACGTGGCGAAGTCCTCGATGCCCTTGAGCTGGAACCGCCACAGCGGTGGGTTGTCATCGAGGAACACGTCGTCGGTGAAGACGTCGCCTACTTCCGCGTTGCGGAACACCTCGGCGAGTGCCCCACTGAGACGCTCGGCTGTGCTGATGTCGGTCACGGTCGCGTCTTTGTATCGATCCCTTCTCGCTGGTCCGACCCTAGGGAGCGGTAGGGGACCTGCACATCGGTCAAACGCCTGATTCGACGACCGTCGCCGTCCACAGAAGTACCGATGTGCCTGCTCGCTAATTCCATCGTTTTCCCGATGTGCGACACCGGTGCGGCTTCGTACGTTTCGAACCGAAGGCATTCGACCAGAAGGAGGAACCGATGACCGAGCATCCGAATGTGATGGCAGTGAACCGGATGACCGAGGCTATCGTGGACGGGGATCGTGAGACGCTCGCGTCGTTGTTCACCGAGGATTTCCTCTTCCACTTGCGCGGTCCGTTCATCACGGCCGGCGACCACGTCGGCGTGATGGGCATTCTCGCCGCGATCGGCTCGGTCTTCGATGCGACGGGTGGGGATGTGAAGCTCGAGCAGCAGTTCTGCGTCGGGGTCGACGGCTGGGCCTCCGAGTGGGAGCACGCCGTACTCGGCCGTCACGGCAAGACACTTGAATCCGACAATGCGTTCGTCTACCGATTCGCCGGCGGCCGCATCGCCGAGATGTGGATGTTCCTGGGGGCCGACCCCGACGCTGCCGCCGCGTTCTTCGCTTAACGCTCCCGCCGACTGCCGTGTCCACCACACTGGACAGGTGGGTGGGCGTGGCCAGAGCGGCGGCCGGGCATGGGACGAGGAGTACCGGCAACTTGCTGCGGCTGATGCCGAGCAAGAGCTCGACGTCGATGATCTCGATCGTCTGGCGACGGCGGCGTACATGACCGGGCGTGAAGACGAGAGCTTTCACGTCTGGGCCGGGGCGCACCACCGCTGCCTCGAGCAGGGCGACACGGCCCGGGCGGCCCGCGTTGGCATGCGACTGGCCCAAGCGCTCGCGTTCAAGGGAGATATCGCCCGCAGCAGCGGCTGGGTCGAGCGCTCAGTCCGGCTGCTGGACGACGCCAACCTCGACTGCGTCGAGCGCGGATACCTCGAACACGCCGCCGGCATGTGCCGCATCTTCGCCGACGGCGACATCGCGGCGGCGGGCGCCGCGTTCGATCGGGCTGCCAAGATTGGCGAGCAGTTCCGCGACCGGGAGTTGCTCACGTTCGCGCGCATGGGTGTAGGCCGGTGCCTGATCTATCGCGGCGACATCGCCAAGGGTCTGGCGCTGCTCGATGAGGTCATGGTGTCGGTCGAGGCCCGCGAAATCCCTCCCATGGCGGTCGGAGACGCGTACTGCACCGTGATCGATGCCTGCTACGAACTATTCGACCTTCGCCGCTGTGAACAGTGGACCGACTCCTTCATGCGGTGGTGCGACGCGCAGAACGGCCTCGTCCTATATCGGGGGCACTGCCTGCTGCATCGCGCCGAGCTGCTGATGTTCCATGGCGTCTGGTCCGACGCCCTCCGGGTCGCCCAGGAGGCCTGCGCCCGGCTCGAGGAACCAATCAACCCACTGACCCTCGGCGGCGCCCGCTACGTCGAGGCTGAACTGCACCGGCTGCGTGGTGAATTCGCGATGGCCGAGGATGCCTACGCAGGTGCCGACGCCCAGGGGTGTCAACCCCAACCCGGCATGGCGTTGCTGCGGCTCGCGCAGGGGCGAGTCGACGTCGCCGCGGCCCAGCTCCGACGCCTGCTCGCAGAAGCCGACCAAACCATCGCCCGCGCTCGTGTTCTATGTGTCGCCGCCCAGATCCTGATTACTGCAGGGGACGTCGAGGGGGCACGCGCGGCGGCCGACGAGCTATCCACCGTCGCAGCCGAATTCGGTTCACCATTGTTGCGGGCTCATGCCGCACTCTCGACTGGCTCCGTTCTTCTCGCGTCTGGCGACGCGCCCGCCGCATTGGTGGCCCTGCGCGGCGCCGCCCGAGGTTGGCGCGAGTTGGAGGCGCCGTATGAAAGCGCCCGCACCCGCCTGTTGATCGCCGATGCCTGCGAGGCGCTCGGAGACCTGGACGGAGCCAGGCTGGAGCGGCGCGCCGCCGAGGCGACGTTCGGCGCTCTCGGTGCGGCATCGAGGAGCACGACGAGCCCGTCTGTTGGGATGGACCTCACCACCCGCGAGGCCGAGATATTGGTGCTCGTCGCCCGAGGCAAGACCAACCGGGCGATCGCCACGCAGCTGTACATCAGCGAGAAGACCGTCGCTAGCCACCTCAACCACATCTTCATCAAACTCGGGCTCACATCCCGCGCGGCGGCCACCGCCTACGCCTTCGAGCACGACCTCATGTCATAAGCTCGCGTCGATGTCTGCCCTCGACCCCATTGCCGACTGGCCGGTCCCCGCCGCCGCGGCGGCAGTGGTCGGACCGTCCGGAGTGCTCGCGGAATTCGGCGACACCACCCAGCGGTTCGCGCTGGCGTCGGTCACCAAGCCGCTCGTCGCCCGCGCGGCACAGATTGCGATCGAGGAGGGCGTCGTCGAGCTCGACACCTCGGCGGGTCCGCCGGGGTCGACGGTGCGCCATCTGCTGGCCCACACCTCGGGCCTGGCGATGCGGTCGGCCGAAACGACCTCAGCACCGGGCAAGCGCCGGATCTACTCCAACTACGGGTTCGGCGTCCTCGCCGAGACGGTGCAGCAAGCGTCGGACATCGAGTTCGCGCAGTACCTCGCCGAGGCGGTCTTCGAACCCCTCGGCATGGGCTCGTCGGCACTCGTCGGGGGTGCGCAGGCGGCCGGCTTCGGCGGCGAGTCGACGGTCACCGACCTCGCGGCCTTCGCCGCCGAGCTGCTGCGCCCCAAGTTGGTGTCGGACCAGATGCATGCCGACGCGGTCACCGTGCAATTCCCCGGTTTGTCGGGCGTGTTGCCCGGGTTCGGCGTCCAGCGGCCCAACGACTGGGGGCTGGGCTTCGAGCTGCGCGACGGCAAGTCGCCGCACTGGACGGGATCGGAAAACTCGGACCGCACGTTCGGGCACTTCGGCCAGTCGGGCACGTTCATCTGGGCCGATCCTGCGGCCGACCTGGCCCTCGTCGTGCTCACCGACCGCGACTTCGACCAGTGGGCGTACCCCCTCTGGCCGGCCCTATCTGATGGAGTCCTGAGAGAATTCCGAGCACACTAGCGCAACACCGGTCCCACAAGGCACAATAGACACGCACGCAACAGACACAACTCAATCTCACTCCTTATTGGATTCACCAGGTCGTTGGGGAAGACGTCCCTGTGAAGCCAAAGGAGCAAGAGATGCGTTCGTCGAACCAGTTCGCCGACGCGACGACCGGTGTGGTCTATGTCCATGCCTCGCCCGCGGCGGTATGCCCACATGTCGAGTGGGCGCTTTCGTCGACCCTGTCGGCGAGGGCGAACCTCAAGTGGACACCGCAACCCGCCATGCCCGGACAACTGCGTGCGGTCACCAACTGGGTCGGTCCCGTCGGGACCGGAGCCCAGCTGGCCAACGCGCTGCGGTCGTGGTCGGTGCTGCGGTTCGAGGTCACCGAAGATCCCAGCGAGGGAGTCGACGGCCACCGCTGGTGCCACACCCCGCAGCTGGGACTGTGGAGCGGCGTGATGAGCGCCAACGGTGACGTGATGGTCGGCGAGCTGAGATTGCGCGCGATGATGGCTTCGGGCGCGGACGCCCTTGCCTCCGACCTCGACACGGTGCTCGGCACCGCATGGGACGAGGCGCTCGAGCCCTACCGCGGTGGCGGCGACACCGGTGAGGTCAGCTGGCTCAATCGGGGAGTCGGTTAACCGGGCGCAGGATCTGCAACGCGCCGGGAACCGCGGACACCTCGACCGGCAGGGGGCAGACGAACTCGCCGTCGGCGTAGGCGTTGATGCCGGGTGAATCGACGGTGATCGTGTGGGCCCGCTCCGTCCGCACCTGCTCGAGGTCGACGTGTGTGCCCTTGAAGACGGTGGGGAACAAGCGGATGAGCTTGGTGCGTGACGCGGACTGCACCAAGGTCGCGTCGAGGAGACCGTCGGTGGGGTCGGCTCCGGGGCAGATCAGCATGCCGCCGCCATAACTTCGGGTATTGCCGAATGCGGCCAGCGTCAACTGCGTGTCGACCTCTCGACCATCGAAGGTCAGCCGGAACGGCAGCAGTCGCAGCTGTGACAGCTCGGCGAGCATCGCGACGTTGTAGCGCATCCTGCCGTGCGGCCACCGCATGCGGTTGGTCCGATCGGTCACCAGCGAGTCGAAACCCGCTGCCATCACGGTGCCGAACCAGCGGTCGGTGCCGTCGGCACCCTTGATCCGGCCTAGGTCGACCGTCTGCACCACGCCGTCCACGATGACGTCGGCCGCCGCCTCGGGATCCTTGGTGGGAATGCCGAATTCGCGGGCATGGTCGTTTCCCGTGCCGGCAGGGATGATGCCGAGCGGTATGTCGGTCTGCGCGAGTACCTGAAGCGCCAGCGAGATGATGCCGTCGCCGCCGACGACCACGAGCGCGTCCATGCCGCGTTCGAGGGCGCCCTCGACGAGGCGTCGCGCGTGTTCGGCATCGGTGCCCGCGATCGCGACGACGTCGACGCCGCGCCGATGCAACTGCGCGACGGCGCGCTCGGCGGCGTGCGGCGCATGGCCGTGTCCCGACGCCGGGTTGGTCAGCACGGTGACCCGCGCGATGGTCACGGAATCAGCTTGCCCGGGTTGAGGATTCCCGTCGGGTCGAGCACTGCCTTGACCGCACGCAGCACCTCGACGCCGAGATCGCCGACCTCGTCGCGCATCCACGGACGGTGGTCGGCGCCGACGGCGTGGTGGTGGGTGATGGTCCCGCCGTTGCGGACCATCGCATCGGATGCGGCGGCCTTCGCCGTGCGCCACTGCTCGATCGGGTTGCCCCGCTGGCCGGCGACGACCGTGAAGTACAGCGACGCGCCGGTGGGATACACATGGGAAATGTGGCACAACACCAGTGCCGGAGTACCGGTTTCGGAGAGGGACGTCGTCAGGGCCTCCGTCACCGCCGCCTTGAGCGCGCCGACGTTTGACCAGTTGGTCGCGGTCTCCAGCGTCTCGCACAAGGCGCCCGCGGACAGCAGCGCATCGCGCAGGTAGGGCGCCCCGTAACGCCCGTGCTCCCAGGCCCGTGCTGGTTCGTCGCCGAGCGACGTGCCGCCGTGTGCTTCGAGGACCGCCCGCGTCTCGGCGTGCCTGCTCTCGGTGTGCGCGGCGGTGCCCTCGAACGCGGTGATGGCCAGGCAGCCACCGGTGATGCGCTGTTCGCCGATCGTCTCGGTGGTGGCGAGGTTGACGCCCGTCTCGGCTTCGTCCGACAGGCGTAGCACGGTCGGGCCCGTCGCGGTCTGGGCGACCGCCCGCAGGGCCGTGGCACCGGTGGCGAAGTCGGGGAAGGACCACGCTTCGTACCGCGTGGTCTCGGGAACGGGATGCACCCGCACGCGCACCCGGGTGATCACCCCGAAGACGCCCTCGGAGCCGATGATCAGCTGGCGCAGGTCGGGGCCCGCCGCGGACGCCGGCGCGCGGCCGAGGTCGAGCACGCCCGCGGGGGTCACCGCGCGCAGGCCGCGGACCATGTCGTCGAAGCGGCCGTAGCCCGCCGAGTCCTGGCCGGAGGACCGCGTCGCCGCGAAGCCGCCGATGGTCGCGAACTGGAAGCTCTGTGGAAAGTGACCAAGGGAGAAGCCACGCTCGCCGAGCAACCGTTCGGCCTCCGGTCCGGTGACACCCGCCCCGAGTTCGGCCTCGCCGGACACCTCGTCGAGGTCGTGCAGTTCGTCGAGGCGCCGCAGATCGAGGGCGACGACGGCCTTGAAGTCGCCGCGGACGGGATCGACGCCGCCGACCACGCTGGTGCCGCCGCCGAACGGAACGACCGCGATGCTGCGCTTGGCACAGTGCCGCAGGATCGCCGCGACGTGGTCCTCGTCGGCGGGAAGCAGCACCGCATCGGGGGCATCCTGGACACCGGAATCCTTGCGGCGCAACAAGTCCAGGGTGGACTTGCCGCCGGCTCTCAGCAGCCTGCCGTAGTCGTCCGAGATGCAGTACCCGTCGCCGACGATGGCCACCAGCGCATCGATGTCGGCATCCGACAACGCCGATGGTCGCAGCCGCACCTGATCCGCTGCCAAGTCGGGCACGGCAGACCCGTCGACACCAAGCGCCTGCTTGAGCAGGGTGCGAACACCGTCGGGAAGTGGCTTGGCCGCGGCCGGGTCGCCCCAGGCATTCCACTTCATCGGCGGCAGTAGTTGGTCGTCCGGTCGAATCATGCGTTACAGTATTACAGATGCTGTCAATCAGTAACGAAAGGTCGACGTCGGTCGAGGATCGGGTCCTCGACGCCGCGGCCGGTTGCGTGCTCGCCTACGGCGTCGACCGCGTGACGCTGGCCGAGATCGCCCGCCGCGCCGGCGTCAGCCGCCCAACGGTGTACCGGCGGTTTCCCGACACCCGTTCGATCCTCGCGGCGCTGCTGACACTGCGGATCACCCATGCCCTCGACGACGTGCCAAGCCGGGGCGTCGGCCGTGAACCACTAGTGGAACGCATCGTGGCGGTGGCCGATCGGCTGCGCCACGACGACGTCATCATGTCCGTCCTGCACCAGGATTCCGATCTCGCGATGGTGTACATCTCGGAGCGCCTTGGCACCAGCCAGCAGATCCTGCTCGACACCGTGGCCGGTGAGATCAAGGCCGCCCAGGACGACGGCAGCGTCCGTCCCGGCGACGCCCGCCAACTGGCCGCCATGAGCCTGCTGATCACGCAGTCGACGATCCTGTCGGCCCAGATGGTCGAGCAGATCCTCGACGCCGACACCCTCGCGGCCGAGCTGGCCCGAGCTTTGAACGGATACCTGACGCCATGACTTCGACCACCGCACTCAACGCCGCCCGCCGCGCCGCCGACCTCGCGGCCGTGGGGGACGGCGGATGCTTCGACGTCGTCGTGATCGGGGGAGGCATCACCGGGACGGGCATCGCGCTGGACGCCGCGACGCGCGGCCTGTCGGTGGTGCTGGTGGAGAAGCACGATCTGGCGTTCGGCACCAGCAGGTGGAGTTCCAAGCTTGTCCACGGCGGCCTGCGCTACCTGGCCACCGGCAATGTCGGCATCGCCCGTCGCAGCGCCGTCGAGCGCGGAATCCTGATGACGCGCAACGCACCTCACCTGGTGAAGGCGATGCCGCAACTGGTTCCACTGCTGCCGTCGATGAACTCGGCCTCGCGCGCACTGGTGCGGTTCGGCTTCGCCGCAGGCGACGGCCTCCGGAAGCTGGCTGGAACGCCGGCCACGACGCTGCCGCGGTCACGGCGCATCGATGCGGCCCGCGCGGTGGAGTTGGCACCGACGGTGCGCCGCGCCGGGCTCGACGGCGGCCTACTGGCCTACGACGGGCAACTGATCGACGACGCGCGCCTGGTCACCGCGGTTGCACGCACCGCCGCTCAGCACGGGGCCCGCATTCTCACCCGCGTCAGCGCGTCCAACGCCACCGGCACGTCGGTGCGGCTGACCGACGAACTCACCGGCGAATCCCTCGACGTATCGGCCCGTGCGGTGATCAATGCGGCGGGCGTCTGGGCCGGGGACGTCGACTCATCGATTCGGCTGCGGCCCAGCCGCGGAACGCATCTGGTGTTCGATGCTGCAGCCTTCGGCAATCCCACTGCAGCCCTGACGATTCCGATCCCCGGCGAGATCAACCGGTTCGTCTTCGCCATGCCGGAACAGCTGGGGCGGATCTACCTCGGGCTCACCGACGAGGATGCCCCCGGCCCGATACCCGATGTCCCCGAACCCACTTCGGAAGAAGTCACATTCCTGCTGGACACCGTCAACACGGCGCTCGACGTCGCGCTGGGGCCTGCCGACGTGATCGGTGCCTATGCCGGATTGCGGCCGCTCATCGACACGGGCGGAGGCCGCACCGCGGACGTATCGCGCGAGCACGCCGTCGTCGAGTCGACGAACGGGGTGCTCAGCGTGATCGGCGGCAAGCTCACCGAATACCGGTTCATGGCCCAAGACGTGCTGGACCGCGCGATCACGCTGCGCGGACTGACGGCGACCCCGTGTCGCACCACGAACCTGCCACTCGTCGGTGCGCCATCGAACCCCGTCGCGACCTTGCGGTCGGAGGGCGATCTGCCGTCGTCACTGGTGGCCCGCTTCGGCGCCGAGGCGCCCAACGTCATCGCCCGCGCCACGTGTGAGCGGCCGACCGACCTTGTGGCCGACGGAATCGACGTCACCCGAGCGGAATTCGAGTACGCGGTGACGCACGAGGGTGCGCTGACGGTCGACGACATCCTCGACCGCCGGACCCGCATCGGCCTGGTCGCAGAGGATCGAGCGCGCGTCGCCGACGTCGCGCAGGAATTCCTCGCCTCAACGCACTGACGCACCGGCGAACAGACGCAAATGTCCCCCAAAACCTAGGTTTTGGGGGACATTTACGTCTGCTCGCGCAGAGAAGTTACAGCGGGATGTTCTTGTGCCGACCGCGGCGTGCGGGTGCCTCGGCCAACGCCTGGGTCACCTTGCTGCGGGTGTGGGCGGGGTCGATCTTCTCGTCCACGACGCCGATCTCGATGGCGCTGTCGACGCCGCCCGCGATGCGCTCGTGCTCGGCAGCCAACTGCTCGTGCAGCGCCTCGCGCTCCTCGGGAGCCGCAGCGGCCAGGGTGCGCTTGTGCAGGATGCCGACGGCGGCCTTGGCGCCCATCACGGCGACCTCGGCGTCGGGCCACGCGAACACCTTGGTGGCGTTCAGCGACCGCGAGTTCATCGCGATGTAGGCGCCACCGTAGATCTTCCTGGTGACCAGGGTGACCCGCGGAACGGTCGACTCGCCGAAGGCGTGCAGCAGCTTGGCGCCGCGGCGAACCACGCCGCCCCACTCCTGGTCCACGCCGGGCAGGTAGCCGGGCACGTCGACGATGACCACCAGCGGGATGCCGAACGCGTCGCACAGCCGCACGAAACGTGCTGCCTTCTCGGCACTTTCGGAGTTCAGGCAGCCGCCGAGGCGCAGCGGGTTGTTGGCCAGCACGCCGACGCTGCGGCCGGCCAGCCGACCGAGGCCCACCACCATCGACGGCGCCCACTTGGCCTGGAACTCCTCGAACGGCGCATCGTCGTCGAGCAGGGCACTGATCAGCGGGTGCACGTCGTAGGCGCGACGCGGGGAATCCGGCAGCAGCGCGTGCAGGTCGGAGTCACCGGACTCGGCCTTGGTGCGGTCGAAATGACCCTGCTGGGAGAACAATCCGACCAGGCGGCGACCGCGCTCGTAGGCGTCGAGTTCGTCGTCGGCGACGATGTGGCAGACACCGGACTTCTTGTGGTGCGTGTCCGGGCCACCGAGCGAGGCCATGTCGACGTCTTCGCCGGTGACGCTGCGAACGATGTCGGGACCCGTGACGAACACGCGGCCCTCGGGCGCCATGATGACGACGTCGGTCAGCGCGGGACCGTAGGCGGCGCCACCGGCGGCGAAGCCGACGACGACCGAGATCTGCGGGACGTAGCCGGAGGCGCGGATCATGGCCTCGAACACCAATCCGACCGCGTGCAGCGCCTTGACGCCCTCGGCGAGCCGTGCGCCGCCCGAGTGCCAGAGGCCGACGATCGGGCTCTGCTCCTCGATGGCGGTGTCGTAGGCATTCACGATGTGCCGGCAGCCGTCGACACCCATGGCGCCGCCCATGACGGTGCCGTCGGTGCAGAACGCGATGGTGCGTACGCCGTTGACCGTGCCTGCCGCGGCGAGCACGCCGGAGCGGTCCCGCTCGTGCAGCAGCTCCACGGTGCCGTCGTCGAAGAACGTGCTCAGTCGGAGCAGCGGATCGCGTGGGTCCAGCGATTCAGCTGCCGTGTCTGGGGCCATGATTGTCATAGATAACCTCCTGTGCCCGTGGGACTTTGACAGCCGCCGGTCACTCAGTACTTCCCGAAGGCGAGCGCAACGTTGTGCCCGCCAAATCCAAACGAATTGTTGATCGCGTACTCGTAGTTGCCGTGCCGCGGCTCTCCCGCCACCACGTCCAGATCGATCTCCGGATCGAGGTTGCGCAAGTTCAGCGTGGGCGGAATGACGCCGTCCCGCAACGCCATCACGGTGAGGATGGCCTCCACCGCGCCGACCGCTCCCACGGAGTGACCGAGCGCCGACTTCGGCGCATACACCGCGGGCTTGTTCGTGCCGAGGGCGTTGTTGATCGCCTTGCCCTCTGCCACGTCGCCGACCGACGTTCCGGTGGCGTGCGCGTTGACGTGGTCGATGTCCGCTGGGGTCAACCCGGCGAGTTGGATCGCACGCGTCATCGCGTGCCCCGCCTGATCACCGGTCGGGTCGGGAGCCACGATGTGGAACCCGTCCGACGTGACGCCCGCGCCCATCAGCCGGGCCACGATGTTCGCGCCGCGGGCCTTGGCGTGCTCCTCGGTCTCGATGACCATGAGCGCGCCGCCCTCGCCGAACACGAAGCCGTTGCGGTCCTTGTCGAAGGGCCGGCAGGCTCCCGCCGGATCGTCGTTGGTGGTGGACAGCACGATCCGCATCTGTGCGAATCCTGCGATCGGCACGGCCTCGATCTTGGTCTCGACCCCACCGCAGATCGCGATGTCGGCCTCGCCGAGGACGATGGTGCGCCATGCGTTGGCGATGGCCTCGCTGCCGGAGGCGCACGCCGACACCGGGGTGATGACGCCTGCTTTTGCCTTGCGCTCCAAGCCAACCGCCGCTGCGGGCGAGTTCGGCATGTACATCTGCACGGCGAGAGGAGACACGGCCTTGAGACCCTTCTCGCGCATGCCGTCATAGGCGTACAGCAATTCCTCGCTGCTGCCCATGCCGGTCCCGATCGACACCAGCAATCGCCGGGTATCGATCTCCGGTGAGCCCGCGTCCAGCCAAGCCCGTCGACCGATGACGGTGGACATCTTCTGAAGGTAGGAGAGCCGACGCAGTTCGACCTTCGTCAACTCCGCGTCGAAGTCCTCCAGGAGATGTCCACCGATCCGCACCGGCAAGTCGTACAGCT
The DNA here is from genome assembly GCA_963849055.1 of uncultured Actinomycetota bacterium. Lineage (GTDB taxonomy): Bacteria > Actinomycetota > Actinomycetes > Mycobacteriales > Mycobacteriaceae > Mycobacterium. The sequence continues at coordinate 449,808 of CAWKFI010000001.1, read as the reverse complement.
CGACGAAGTAGTCATCCAGCGTGCGGATGCCACTCTCTCCGTCCAGCAGCCTCTTCCAGGTGCCATCAGCATCGGTAGCGAGGGCAGTCGTCATGGCAAAACCGGTGACGACGACATTGGGGAAACCCTTCCCCGTGGCCAACCCTGCCATTACTGCTCCGAACGTTCCTCTCCGTACTTCACCTGCGGTCAGTAGCGCCCAAAGGCCAGAGCGACATTGTGTCCACCGAACCCGAACGAATTGTTCAGGGCGTACTGGTACTCGCCGTATCGAGGCTTACCCGCAACGACATCGAGATCGATCTCGGGGTCGGGAGTCTCGTAGTTGAGCGTCGGCGGGATGACACCGTCGCGCAGCGTGAGCACCGTGAGGATGGACTCCAGCGCACCGACCGCACCAATGGAGTGGCCCAGCGCCGACTTCGGCGCGTATACGGGCGCGTGCTCCACACCGGCGACACGGAGGGCGTTGGCCTCCGCGGTGTCACCGATCGGCGTGGCAGTGGCGTGGGCGTTGACGTGGTGGATGTCCTTGGGGGACAGCCCCGCCGTCTCCATCGCGCGCTTCATTGCGTGCCCGGCCCGCAGACCGTCCGGCGCCGGCGCCACCATGTGGAAGGCGTCCGACGAGATGCCGGCACCCAACAGCCTGGCCAGTGGCTTGGCGCCACGAGCCTTGGCGTGCTCTTCGGTCTCGATGACCATGAGCGCACCGGCTTCGCCGAAGACGAATCCGTCGCGGTTCTTGTCGAACGGTCGCGACGCCCCTTCGGGATCGTCGTTGTTGGTGGACATGGCGCGCATCATCGAGAACGCCGCGATGGGCAGTGCCTCGATGCCGCCTTCCACGCCGCCACACACGGCGATGTCGGCATCACCCATGACGATCTGCCGCCATGCGTGCGCGATGCCTTCCGACCCCGAGGAGCAGGCCGACACCGGCGTGATGACACCGGCGCGGGCACCGAGCTCGAGGCCCACCACCGCGGCCGCACCGTTCGGCATGATCATCTGAACGGCCAGGGGGGACACCTTGCGGGGCCCACCCTCGTTCATCGCGTCGTAGGTTTCGACGATCTTCTCGCCGCCACCGAGCCCGGTGCCGATCACGACCGAGAAGCGGTCGGGATCGACTTCGGGGCGACCGGCGACGTCCCACAACTGATTGCCGAGGTACTTCGCCATCCGCTGGACGTAGGACATGCGTCGCAGTTCCAGCCGGGTCATCAGGGGATCGAGGGGCTCCTTGAGGTGCCCGCCGATCTTGACCTGAAGATCCCACTTGCTGACGAAGTCGTCCTCGAGAACGCGGATGCCGCTTTCGCCGGCCAACAAACCCTTCCACGTGCTCTCGATGTCCGGCGCGATCGAAGTGGTCGCCGTGACGGCGGTCACGACGACGTTGGGGAAACCGCCATTAGCAGTGGAAGGCCTGGTCACTGTGCGAACTTCTCGCGCAGTGCTGCGGCGGCCTCGGGGTTCTCCTCTTCCAGCTTCTGGATGTAGGCGACGACGTCACCAACGGTGCGCAGACCGGCGAGGTCCTCGTCCGGGATCTTCACGCCGTACTTGTCCTCGGTCTGCACGGCGATCTCGACCATCGACAGCGAGTCGATGTCCAGGTCGTCGACGAACGACTTCTCGGGGGTCACCTCGGACGGCTCGATGCCGGTGACCTCTTCGATGATCTCGGCGAGACCGGTGATGATTTCTTCTTGGCTGGCGCCCATTTTGGCTCCTTCATATATTTCTTCGTGATCGGCGCTCCCTCGTGGAGCGCCGTATTGAACGTTGTCGTGCGGTTGTACTGGTCTAGAGCTCGGCGAGCCCGTCCAGGTCTGCGGGGGTCTTGACGGCGTGCGTCGGCACTCCCCGAAGTTCTCGTTTGGCGATACCGACGAGCGTGCCCGCGGGCGGGAACTCGACGATCGCGGTCACGTCGCGCTGGCGGATCGACTCCGTGCACAGATCCCAGCGCACGGGCCGGGTCAACTGCGCGACCAGCTTGCTCATCGCATCCGCGGCCGACGTCACCTGCTGGCCGTCGGCGTTGGAGAGCAGGTTCGTGGCGGGCTCTGCGGCGGTCACGCCGTCGGCGGCCGCGGCGTAGCCGTCCAGCGCGGAGGCCATGTAGCGGGTGTGGAACGCACCTGCGGTGGCCAGCTGCCGGACGCGGGCCTTGGCCGGCGGATCCTCGGCGAGCTTGTCCAGCGCCGCCAGTGCGCCTGCTGCCACGATCTGCCCGGCCGCGTTCCGGTTGGCGGGCACCAGGTCGAGTGCCTCGAGGCGGGCAAGCACCTCGGCCTCGTCGCCACCGAGCACCGCGGACATGCCGGTGGGCTCGACCGCGCAGGCCTTGGCCATCTCGGCGCCCCGGGTGGCGGCCAGCTTGACGGCGTCGTCGGCCGAGATGACACCGGCGATCGCATAGGCGGCGATCTCACCGACGGAGTGGCCTGCCACGACGGTCTCGGCGCCGGCCAGCAGGCCGCGCTTGATGAGCTCCTGATGGGCAAGTAGCGTCGCGGCCACGACCAGCGGCTGCGTCACGGCCGTATCGGTGATCTCCTCGGCGGTCGCGGTGGTACCGAGGCGGGCAAGGTCCAGGCCGCTGATCTCCGACCAGGCAGCGAGACGCTCGGCAGCACCGGGCAGTTCGAGCCACGCGGTGAGCATGCCGGGAGTCTGAGAGCCCTGTCCGGGCGCAAGCAATGCAAGCACTCTCTAAGAGAACACTGTGAAGACGGTTTTGCGCGGTGTAAGAGAATATGAACCTCGTCTTATGTTTTTGTGGGGTCTCCACAAAACGGCATGTGATGCGACTACACCGATACCTCGCCGCGACCTGTCAATCCACTTTGCGAACTTTCGGAATCGTCGAACGCAGGTGTGCGCTGCGCCACAGATACATTTGTCGTGCTCGGGTGCGTCGCCTGGCGATTGAGCCGACCGACGGTGGAAGCCACCCGCAGAACGTAGGCGTCGCGCGGCGTGGTCGGATCGCGTCCGGTGAAGTCGCCGATCCGTTTGAGTCGGTAGCGGACGGTGTTTGGATGAACGAACAATGCGCGTGCGCAGGCTTCGATCGCACCACCGGAGTCCAGGTATGCGTCCAACGTTTCTGCCAGCGCGGGCCCGGCATCGGCGAGCGGGCGCATGACGTCCGTTTCGAGCGCCGCGATGGCCGTCGCGTCGCCAAGCAGAGCGCGTTCGGGAAGTAGCTCGCGGGCAGCGACCGGTCGCGGCGCGCCGCTCCAGCCGGCGACCGCGTTCATCCCCGCGATCGCCTCGGTGGCGCTGTAGTGCGCCGCGTTCAGCGTCGGCGCGGTGGGGCCGACCACGACCGGGCCGTCGGCGAACACCTCGAGCAGCTCACCCAACGTCCTGTCGGTCGCGGAGAGCGGACCGGACACGATGGCCACCAGCCACGTTCCGTGCACGTCGGACAGCGCGGCGCGCCCGCTGCGCGCCGCGAACGCATGCACGTCTTCGCTGGCCATCTCGATCCGGCCCGGCTGCGGCAACCCGACGATCACCGTCGCGGGAGCGGTCGCGTCCCAATTCAGGGTCGCGGCCTGCGACTGCAGCTCGGGACCGACGTCGCCGCGGACCACCGCGTCGACGACGTTGGCCTCCATCCGGGTGTCCCACGCGCCGCGCGTCTCTGCCGCAACGGCATAAGACGACGCGGCGGCGAACGCGAGTTCGCGGCTGTACCGCAGGATGCCCACCGTCAACGCGATGCGCTGTTCCTCGTTGCGGGCGAGGGCAGGCACGACCTCCTCGAGGTACTCCATGCTCACCCGCACCATGTCGACGGTCTGGCGCAGGGCGATCCGACGGGTCAGATCCTGCGGAACCAGGGCGAACGCCTCAGCGGTGTAGCCGACGTTGCTGTGCGGATTGCGCATCCACTCGGCGAAGTTGACCACCGCGGTCTGCACGACCAGCTGAACGCTGGACCGCTGCGACGCCTCCAGCTCCCCGAAGAACGGCAGCCGATCGGCCATCGCCTGGACCGCCTCGGTCGACAAACGTCCGGAGTACTGCTTGAGCCGGCGCTGCAGTGCCTCCGGAACGTTCTCGATCAGCTCGAGCGGCGAGCGCGGTTGAATCGGTTGCTTGTCGAGCACCCCTAAAAGCTACGCCTGTTTTCTGGCGGTTTCCTCCAAACGCGCGAGCGACCTCCCGGGGACCTAGGCCCCGGGTCCCGGATCCGAGGTCTGCACGGGCGCCGCGAGCACGTCGTCGATCTTGTACTGCTTGGCAGCCGCGATCGCCACGGACGGGTCGATCTCGCCGTCGCGGGCGAGCGCTTCGAGCACCGCCACGACGACGGACTCGGCGTCGGTGTTGAAGTACCGCCGCGCCGCCGGGCGGGTGTCGGAGAAGCCGAAGCCGTCCGTGCCCAGCGTCACGTAGGTGTTGGGCACCCACGGGCGGATCTGCTCGGGTACACCACGCATCCAGTCCGACACCGCGACCACCGGGCCCGCGGTGTCGGCGAGGACCTTCGTGACGTACGGGACGCCTGCCGGGCGGTCCGGATGGCGCAGCTGCTCGCGATCGATCGCGACGCCGTCGCGGTTCAGCTCACCCCAGCTGGTCACCGACCATACGTCGGCGGCGACGTCCCACTCGGCGGCCAGCATGTCGGCAGCGCGCAGCGCCTCGGGCATTGCGACACCCGACGCCAGGATCTGCGCGACGCTGCTGCGCTTCTCCTTGGCGGGGCGGTACCGGTAGATGCCGCGCAGCAGGCCCTCGGGGTCGAAGTTCTCGGGCTCCGCGGGCTGGACGTACGGCTCGTTGTAGATCGTCATGTAGATGAAGATGTTCTCCGGGTTGTCGCCGTACATCCGGGACAACCCGCTCTCCACGATGTAGGCGACCTCATAGGCGAACGCCGGGTCGTAGGCCACCACCGCGGGGTTCGTCGCCGCCAAAAGCAGCGAATGCCCGTCGGCGTGCTGCAGGCCCTCGCCGGTCAGCGTCGTCCGGCCGGCCGTGGCGCCCAGCACGAAACCGCGCGCCATCTGGTCGGTCGCGGCCCACAACCCGTCGCCGGTGCGCTGGAAGCCGAACATCGAATAGAAGATGTAGATCGGGATCATCGGCTCGTTGTGCGTCGAGTACGACGTGCCGACGGCGGTGAACGACGCCGTCGAGCCGGCCTCGTTGATGCCCTCGTGCAGGATCTGCCCGATTTCGCTTTCCTTGTACGCGAGCATCAACTCGGCGTCCACGGACGTGTACAGCTGGCCGTTGCGGTTGTAGATCTTCAGGCTCGGGAACCACGAGTCCATGCCGAAGGTGCGGGCCTCGTCGGGGATGATCGGCACCAGGCGCGGCCCAATCTGCTTGTCCCGCAACAACTCCTTGAACGTGCGGACCGTCGCCATGGTGGTGGCCACCGCCTGGTTGCCCGATCCCTTCTTGAGGGCCTTGTAGGCGTCGCGGCCCGGCAGTGCGAGCACCTTCGCCTTGGTGCGCCGCTCCGGAAGGAAGCCGCCGAGGGTGCGGCGCCGGTCCAACATGTACCGGATCTCCGGGGAGTCGGGGCCGGGGTGGTAGTACGGCGGCAGGTACGGATTCTCCTCGAGCTGCGCGTCCGTGATCGGAATGCGCTGCGCTTCCCGGAAGTCCTTGAGGTCTTGCAGCGCAAGCTTCTTCATCTGGTGGGTGGCGTTGCGGCCCTCGAAGTGCTTGCCCAGCGTGTAGCCCTTGATGGTGTGGGCCAGGATCACCGTCGGCTGGCCCTTGTGCTCCATGGCGGCCCGGTAGGCCGCGTACACCTTGCGGTAGTCGTGGCCACCGCGCTTCAGGTTCCAGATCTCGGCGTCCGAGAGATTCTTGACCAGCTCCTTGGTGCGCGGATCGCGGCCGAAGAAGTGGTCGCGGACGTAGCCGCCGTCGTTGGCCTTGTAGGTCTGGTAGTCGCCGTCCGGCGTGGTGTTCATCAGGTTGACGAGTGCGCCGTCGCGGTCGGCGTGCAGCAGGGCGTCCCACTCGCGGCCCCAGACCACCTTGATGACGTTCCAGCCGGCCCCGCGGAAGAACGACTCCAGCTCCTGGATGATCTTGCCGTTGCCGCGCACCGGACCGTCGAGGCGCTGCAGGTTGCAGTTGATGACGAAGGTCAGGTTGTCCAGCCCTTCGAGCGCGGCCACGTGCGCGAGACCGCGGCTCTCCGGCTCGTCGGTCTCACCGTCGCCGAGGAACGCCCACACATGCTGGTCGGAGGTGTCCTTGATGCCGCGGTCGTGCAGGTAGTGGTTGAACCGGGCCTGGTAGATCGCGTTCATCGGGCCAAGGCCCATCGACACCGTGGGGAATTCCCAGAAGTCGGGCATCAGCCGTGGGTGCGGGTAGGAGGGCAGCCCGCCACCCGGGTGGCTGTGCTCCTGGCGGAACCCGTCGAGCTGGTCGGCGGTTAGCCGGCCCTCGAGGAACGCGCGCGCGTAGATGCCGGGGGAGGCGTGGCCCTGGATGAAGACCTGGTCGCCGCCGCCTGGGTGCGACTTGCCGCGGAAGAAGTGGTTGAAGCCGACTTCGTAGAGCGCGGCCGACGACGCGTAGGTCGAGATGTGGCCGCCCACACCGACTCCCGGCCGCTGCGCGCGGTGCACCATGATCGCGGCGTTCCACCGGATCCAGGCGCGGTAGCGGCGCTCGACGTCCTCGTCACCGGGGAACCATGGCTCCAGCTCGGTGGGGATGGTGTTGACGAAGTCGGTTGATGTAAGTGCGGGGATCGCGACCCGCTGTTCGCTGGACCGCTCGAGAAGTCGCAGCATCAAGTACCGCGCCCGCGCCGCACCCGACCGTTCGACCAACTGGTCGAACGACTCGAGCCATTCGGTGGTCTCTTCGGGGTCGATGTCGGGCAGGTACGAGGCAACACCTTCGCGAATCACGCGGACCCGGTCGGGTTCGCCTGCGGTGCCGGAGTTTTGGGCCAGGTCTTGGCGCGCGAACTCGGTGGTCAAAGCCGCTCCTTGGGTAATGGAATCAGTGCTCGTGGCGGTCTCCATCGTGCTCCTATCGTGCCGTAGATGCACCGCCGGGGTTGGCGTACTCCCATGAATCGGCGATCGCAGGGCCAAACCGGTAACGTCTGGAGACCGTGACGGCGTGGCGGCAGGGCGGGCGTCGGTTGCGCGTGGCCGGCCTGGCCATGGGTTGCGTCGCCGCGCTGGCCATGATCATCGTGGGTTGCACCAGCGTCACGCAGGGCAACGCGACCATCGATCGCGCCGACGCGCCGGTGTACCAGGCATCCGTTTCGGCTTCGGCCGAAGAATCGTCCGCCAGCTCCAGTTCGAAGGAATCGCAGCGTCAGGCGTCCTTGTCCACCGAGGCGGTGCACACGTCGTGCGAGGCGCTGAGTTCCAGCAGCGTCGATGCGATCGATGCCGTGAACAAGTACGTCGACGCCTACAACGACCACCCAGCGGACATCGGCGCGACCGCGGGTCCGGCGATCGACGCGCTGCACCGGACGGCGGACCTGGTCGGCGGCAGCCTGTCCGATCCGCTGTCGCCCGAGCTCGCGGGAGCCCTCAACGCGTGGATGGACGCGGCAAGGGCGCTGGCGACGGCGATTTCGGGGAACGCGTCGATGGACGACTTCAACGCCGCGATCGGCCGGTTGAACGACTCGAAGACCGCCGCGCTGACGCTCTGCGACGCCGCATATTGACCAACCTGCGTGCCAGGCGTCGGCTCTTGGCCTATGGCGTGCGAGTATAGGGCCGAGCAAAACATGCAGGCCGAAGGCTGAAGCTGAAGGAGGACACGGTGGTTGCGGCGGACTCGCCGAACTACGCCCGGCGATTGGGCATCGAGAAGAATCAGGTTGTCCAGGAGCTTGGCTGGGACGAGGACAGCGACGACGACATCCGTGCCGACGTCGAGGACGCGTGTGGCAGCGAGCTGCTTGACGAGGACGCGGACGATGTCGTCGACGTGGTGCTGCTGTGGTGGCGCGACGACGACGGAGATCTGGTCGACCGCCTGATGGATGCGATCACACCGCTGGCCGAGGACGGCATCATCTGGGTGGTTACGCCCAAAACCGGCAAGCCAGGACACGTGCAGGCCGCGGAGATCGCCGAATCGGCGCCCACCGCGGGTCTGATGCCGACGTCCTCGGCGAACCTCGGCGACTGGATTGCCAGTCGCCTCGTCCAACCGAAGTCGAACGCCAAAGCGCGCTAGTGCTGGAAGCCGGAACCGAGGCACCCGACTTCACGCTGAAGGACCAGGCGGGCCAGCCCGTCACGCTGGGTACCTTCCGGGGCGCCAAGAACGTGCTGTTGGTGTTCTTCCCGCTCGCGTTCACGGCCATCTGTCAGGGTGAACTCGACGAGATCCGCGACAACCCGGCGAGGTACGACAACGACGACACCACGACGTTGGCGATCTCTGTGGGGCCGCCGCCGACGCACAAGGTGTGGGCGAGCCAAAGCGGCTTCACGTTCCCCGTGCTGTCCGACTTCTGGCCGCACGGGGCGGTTGCGCAGGCGTACGGCGTGTTCAACGACGACACCGGTTTCGCCAACCGCGGCACGTTCGTGATCGATCGCGCCGGAGTGATCAGGTTCGCCGAAATGAAGGCGCCCGGCGAGGTTCGCGACCAGGCGCTGTGGCATGAGGCGCTCGCCGCTCTGAAGGTCGGCTGACGGGATTTCCCGTCGCCCGCCGTCGGCGTGTAGCCTGCCCGAGCACGGGCGCGTAGCTCAGTGGTAGAGCTCTGGTTTTACACACCAGCGGTCGGCGGTTCGATACCGTCCGCGCCCACTTCCTAGGACTCAGGGTTCTTCCCGGCCGATGCCGGTGAGACGGCTCAAAGCGGCGTAGCCCTCGTCGGTGCCCGGCCAGTGCCGGCGCACCGCCTCCTGCCCGGCGCGACGGACGACGCTGCGCAGCACCGCGGCGACGATGATCGCGTCGTCGGCGTAGCCCAGCACCGGAATGAAGTCCGGGATCAGGTCGATCGGAAGCGCGAGGTAGGCCAGCAGTAGACCCAGCCGAATCCGGACCCCGCGAGGCAGCGATTGGTCGGCGGCGAGCCGTCGCACCAAACGCAAGACGTCGGGCAGAATCCGCATGGCCTCACGCAGCAGGCCACCTCGCGGCCGAACGATGGCCAGGGCAGCGATCAGTGCGATCCACGCGAGTAGCAGCGCGGTGGCCACGCCGATGAGCAGATCCCACCAGGGCGACCCCGTGACTGCCGCCCGTAACTCGTCAGCCAGGAGGGGCAAAGAACTCCAACGCGATGCCGTCGGGGTCGCGGAAGCTCAGGCCGGAGCCGTAGTGCTCGTCGACGATGCCGCCGTGTGCAACGCCGAGTTCCTCGAGTCGGCTCTGCCACTTCTCGAGTTCGCCACGGTTCTCGCAGCCGAATCCGACGTGGTCGAGCCCGACCCGAAACTCGGTGAAACCCTCGTCCGCGGCGCCACGGTCATGCTGGTGGATGCCGAACAGCGTGCCGTTGTCCAGCGCCCACACCAGGTGCCGGAACCCGGCAGCGGTGTTCTCGTCCAGCACCGGATCGGTGCCGATCAGCGCCCGGTACCAGGGACCGCTGACCTCGACGTCGCGCACGGTGACCGCGACGTGGTTGAGTGCTGAAACGGTAGTCATGAGGGTCCTCCCCGGTTGATCGACTGAGACTACCTACAGACGTGTCGAGCCCGGGTGAGGTTCACGCGATGCGCGGATCGGTTTGCTTGGCGACGAGTGAACAGGCGTTCGCCGAGAATTCCGGGCGTCAGCTGAAGCAGGTAATCCTTGTACTTTGCCGATGGGAATGATCAATCCAGCCGCTGACGCAGCAGCAAATTAACCTTGCCCAATCGCCTGCACTTCCTAGGGCGTCGAAACAAATGATATTGAATTTGCTAGATTTGCATGATCTTGTAGAAAATTGGATGCCATTGCTCGGTGGCGCGGGTAAACGTGCTGCTCAAGTCGCCCGCTGGCGTCCATTCGTGATTAGGACCGTCGTTAACCGGGAATAGGCCTTTCGTGCATCAGCAACATCCGGTGGTCGGGGATTATCGGGAGGACACGGAATGAAGAGGCGCAATATGGCAAATGGGCAAACGGATAGAGGGCAGAATCGGCCGCCATTCATGAAATTTGTGGTTGCCGGAATGGCAACCGTTGCGGTGTCTGCGTTGGGCGCGACAGCGCTGGCGACGACGCCGTCGACCGTGACGATGGACGTTGCCATGATGGCCGCCATCGACGAGTCGAACACGACGATCGGCATCGCCGACTCCGATCTCTACTTCGCATCGCCCGCCGAGATCGATGCGGCGCTGGACGAGATGCAGGCGCTGGGCGTCAACACGGTGCGGATCGGCATCCCGTGGGCCGGGATCAACCCGATCCCCGGCTACTACGACTGGTCGCAGTCCGACTATCTGATCAATGCCGCCGACGAGCGCGGCATGGGCATCCTCGCAGTTCTCGTCACCACACCGACGTATGCGCAAGACCCCGAGGCGCCCGGTATTTACAGCGCACCGACCTCGCCGGAAGCATTCGGTGAGTTCGCCGGCCTGGCTGCCGAGCGTTACGGAGGCAAGGTCGGTGCCTACGAAATCTGGAACGAACCCAACGCCGCCCCGTTCTACGGACCAGCGCCCGACCCGGCCGGGTACACGGAGCTGCTCCAGGCGGCCTATCCGGCGATCAAGGCAGCAGACCCCGACGCTTTGGTGGTCGGCGGCGTGGTCGGGTCGACGGTCACGTACGAGAACTACACGCTGAACCCCGTGACATTCGTCGATCAGATGTATCAGGCTGGGGCACAAGGGTATTTCGACGCTCTGTCCTTTCACCCCTACCAGTACACGACGCCCTTCTCCGAGGGCGGCTACCACCCCGACTCGCCGATCAATCAGCTGGCCGACATTCACGACCTGATGGTGGCGAACGGCGATGCCGACAAATTGGTCTGGGCGAGCGAGTACGGCCAGCCGTCGTCCGTTGCGGGCGACGCCGTACAAGCGGCGTACATCGAGGACATGCTCACGACGTGGCGCACCATCGACTACACCGGGCCCGCGTTCATCTACACGCTCGAAGACGATCTGACCGGCAGTACCAATCCGGAGGACACCCTCGGTCTGATTCGCGACGACGGCACGTGGAAGCCGGCCGCCTACGTCGTTCAGGACCTTGCGACATCGCCAACGGCCGCGCCGGTGGCGGCGCAGACGACACTGGCAGAGCCGACTTTGGCGGAGCCGACACTGGCAGAGCCGACTTTGGCGGAGCCGACACTGGCAGAGCCGACTTTGGCAGAGACGACGCTGGTGGAGCCGACGTCGCCGACGGCCATTCCTGCGACGGACACGACCAGCACGTCAACGGAACCGACGTCGACCGCGACGACCAGCACGTCGACCGGGACGCAGTCGTCCACCGACACGAATCAGTCGTCCGTTTCGACCAAACAGCCGAAGAAGACGGGGCACGATAAGACCAACTGACGAGGGGTGTGCCGGGTAGGCGGGTCGTCAGACGACCCGCCTACCGCGGCGCGAACGGGAACGCATGTCCCGTAGATACAGCCGGTAGCCGAGAATCCAGACGTCACGGGGTATCACCCGATCGGCGAGACGCAGACCCGTCAGCAGCCACTCGAATCGACGCTGCTGGTCCGCCGTCCACGGCAGCCTCATGTGTTCGCGGAATTCGGCGGGAAGGAAGCCGGTCGTCGCGAACAGGTTGAACGGGCCGGCCAGGAACCGAAGCGGTGCAGGCAGAAAGGCCATCTTCGCCACCCCGTGGAGGTGCTCGCGAACCGGCGGGTCTATCCGCAGCCGATCCAGCGAGCGCTTCCAGAACTCGTCGAAGGCGGCCCTGTCGGCAGGCCACATGTCGTCGCGTACCTGCAGGGTGGTGCCAAGCGTGCGGGCATCCCGGTAGATCGCGTCGGCGGCGTCGTCGTCGAGCGGCCCGTAGAGGAACTCGTGCATGTCGACGTAGTAGCGGTACAGGCACGCCGCGACCCACAGTTGCAGCCTCGGGTCGAAGGCGTTGTAGGACACCGGACTCGACGCGTTCGAGCGCACCAACGCGTGGACCCTGTCGACCTCCGACCGGATCAGCGCGCGGTCGGCGTCACTGCCTAGTGTCGCCGCCGCGAGATAGGTGCCGGTGGTGCGCGCCCGCTTGAACGGATGCAGGTACACGTTGCCGCTGTCGACCGGGCTCTCGACCACCCCATAGCCCACGGCGGGCGCCGCGAGTTGCATGATCACGTTCGCCGCGGGCAACAGCACCGCCGCCGGATTGAGCAGGTCGACGACGCGGGTAGGCCGCTGCGGGGGCCCCAGCCTCATGAAACCGAGTACACCACCTCGTGAGACGCTGCCGAGGTGTTTGCGCCGACATGTCGCGCCCGGGCGGCAGGTCTCGCGCTCGGCTACGCGGCCGACCTCCTGCTGGCCGATCCGCGCCGTGGCCATCCGGTTGCACTGTTCGGCCGTGGCGCCGCGGCCTTGGAACGCGTGACGTATTCCGACGCCAAGCTCGCGGGCGCCGCGCACACCGGCGTGCTCGTCGGAGCCCTGGCGCTGTCGGGGCTCGCCGCGGACCGGGCCGCGGCCCGGCGGGGCTGGGGGTGGTCGATGGCAGTCACGGCGGCGGCGACGTTCGTCGCACTCGGCGGCACGTCGCTCGCCCGCGCCGGCGCCGACATGGCGCTCCTGGTGGACGCCGCGGACGTCGAGGGCGCGCGCGCATTGCTGCCGTCATTGTGCGGGCGTGATCCCGCGTCTCTGGACGTTGCGGGCCTCACTCGCGCTGCGCTGGAGTCGGTGGCGGAGAACACCTCCGACGCGGCCGTAGCGCCGCTGTGGTGGGGCGCGCTTGGCGGCGTCGGCGGGCTACTGGTCTACCGTGGCGCCAACACCCTCGACGCGATGATCGGCCACCGGTCGCCGCGCTACGCCCGGTTCGGTTGGGCGGCAGCACGTTTGGACGACGTGCTGAACTACCTGCCGGCTCGGGCGACGGGTCTTCTGGTGGCGGCGTGCGCACCCGTCGCCGGTGGCTCACCGTCACGGGCGTTGACCGCGTGGCGGCGCGACGCGGCCCGCCACCCCAGCCCCAACGCGGGCGTCGTCGAGGCCGCGTTCGCCGGCGCACTCGGCGTCCGGTTGGGTGGCCCCACGCAGTACGCGCACCGCCTCGAGATCCGGCCCACGCTCGGCGACGGACCAGTGCCGCAGCCCGCCGATCTGCGTGCCTCCGTGCGGCTGTCGCGCGCAGTACAGGCGCTTGCGGCGGTGTGCGCCGTCGGCGTCAGCGCCGCCTGCCGTACCGGTCGGCAAGCTTCTCGTCGGCGGTGAGTGGCGCGGGATTCGTTGACCGAGAATCGGTTTCGGCCTTCTCCCGGCGGCGTTGCCGCACCTCGGCAAGGACGAAGTAACCCACGCCGATCGGCGCGATGATGCCGAACGCGATCCACTGGATGCCGTAGGACAGAAACGGCCCGGCATCGAGATGGGGCAGCGCGATGACGCCGAGCCCGCCGGGCTGATCCTCGACGAGTTGCAGATACGAGCCGGCCAGCGGCATCCCGGTGAGAGCGGCGACCTGCGAGGTGCTGATCGAGTACACCTGCTGGATGCCGTCCTGGCGGAACGGATCCTTGCCGGTGACGACGCCCTCGGAGTTCCGCAGCCGCGCAGTGATCGTGACGGTGCCCGACGGGGGCGCGGCGATCTCGGGCACCTTCGAGGCCTCCACGGGCCGCACGTAGCCACGGTCCACCAGCACGGTCGGACCGCCGTCGACTGTGAAGGGGACGAGCACCTCGAACGCGGGTTCGCCCTCGATGACCCGCAGCCGCGCCAGCACCTGCGCGTCGGGGTGATATCGGCCCGTTGCGGTCACCCGGCGCCACGCCGCGTCCGGTGCCGCCGAATCCTGCCGCGGCAGGAAGTCCGTCATGGGCACCGGGTCGGCCGTCAGGGAATGCGAGATCTGGGCGTTCTCGCGCGACGTCGTGGTGTTCTTGCCGAGCTGCCACGGCGCCAGCACGGTGAAGCACAGGTAGGCGAAGCCGAGGACGACGACGTACAGCGCCAGCCACTGGGGCCGCAGCAGGAACGCCCACCTCCGCATCAGCCGGCCAATCCTTCGTCGGCGAGCCAGTCGTCGACCCACTCGTGCAACCCGGGCAGCGATGCGGCGATGACGGTGAACACGTCCTCGAAGTCGTCAAGCGTCCCGTAGTAGGGATCCTCGACGTCGAGCGGGTGCGCTGCCGAGCGTGGATCGAACGAGCGCAGCATGCGAAGCCGTTCGGTGGGCACGCCCATCTCGCTGAGCATCCTGGCGTGGTTGCGTCCCATCGCGACGACCATGTCCGCGGCCAGGTGGTCTTCGTCGACCTGTGCGGCCTGGTGGGAGCTCGGATAGCCGTGCCCGCGCAGCACGTGGCGGGCACGTTCGTCGGCAGGATCCCCGGCGTGCCAGCCGCCCGTGCCCGCGCTGGAGACCCGCACGACGCCTGCGAGGCCGCGCTGCTCCAGCTGGTGGGCGAACATCTTCTCCGCCATCGGCGACCGGCAGATGTTGCCCGAGCAGATGAACGTCACGTGCAATTGGCTAGACACCGAGCACCTCGCGAAGGTCGTCGACCGACGACACGTGCCGGTAGCCGACCGCTGCCCCGGGCTCGTCGAAATCGCCCGCACCGTAACCCCATTCGACGACCACGGTGTCGATCCCGTGGGCCGCGGCGCCAAGGACGTCGTGCGAGCGGTCACCCACCATGAGCACCCGGTCGGGCAGCGGCCCCAGCTGGTCCAGCGCGCGGCCGAGCACGTCGGCCTTCGACGATCGCGCCCCGTCGACGCTCGCACCGGCGACGACCTCGAAGTGGCCGTCCAGCCCGAAGTGCTCGATGATTCGCTTGGCCGTGGGTTCGGCCTTGGAGGTGGCGACGGCCATGCGCACGCCCGCGGCGCGCAGGTCGTCCAGCAGCGCTGGAATGCCGTCGAACACGCTGTTCATGGCCCACCCGCGGGTGGTGTAGTCGGCGCGGTAGGCGGCCATCGCCTCGTCGACCCGATCGCCGAGTCCCATGGTCTTGAGCGTGAGGTGCATCGGCGGTCCGACGATGCGGCCCGCGAGGTCGCCGTCGGGCACCGGGGCGCCGATCTCGCCGAGCGCGTGACGGAAGCTCGACACGATGCCCCTGGCCGAATCGGTCAGGGTGCCGTCGAGGTCGAAGATCACCAGCTGCGCGCTCACCCGTCCATTGTCGCCGATGCGTCGGGTCGTCCCCGTCCCTGGCCCGGTCGTGGGCGCACTACTGTCGTGATGTGGCAAGGGCACCCCGGGACGCGCGCTACCACGGCGATCAGGCCGCGGGGCCCGGCATGCTCGACTTCGCGGTCAACGTGCGGTCGGCCGAGCCGCCGTCCTGGCTCGTCGAGCGTTTGACGACGCGAGTGCGCGACCTGGGCCGCTATCCCAGTGAGGACGACGTCCGCCGCGCCCGCCAGGCCGTTGCCGACCGGCACGGCCGCAGTCCCGACGAGGTGGCCCTGCTCGCGGGCGGTGCCGAGGGCTTCGCCCTGCTGCCGAACCTGCGCCCGCGCCTGGCGGCGCTGCTTGCGCCGTCGTTCACCGAACCGGAAGCGGTGCTGGCTGCCGCTGATGTCCCGACGTGCCACGTCGTACTCGAGCCACCGTTCGACCTGGACGACGCCCAGGTGCCGGACGAGGCCGACCTCGTCGTCGTCGGCAACCCCACCAACCCGACATCGGTTCTACATCCCCGGGAGCAGGTCCTTGGGTTGCGCCGACCCGGTCGGGTCCTCGTCGTCGACGAGGCGTTCGCCGACGCCGTCCCCGGCGAGCCGGAGACCCTGGCTGCCGAGGCGCTGCCCGACGTCGTGGTGCTGCGCAGTCTCACCAAGACGTGGTCGCTGGCCGGGTTGCGGGTCGGTTACGCACTCGGCGAGCCGCAGGTGCTGGAGCGGATGACCGCCAGCCGGCCGCACTGGCCGCTGGGCACGCTGCAGTTGGAGGCCATCGCTGCGTGCAGCTCACCGGAGGCCGTCGCGGAGGCCGACGCGGGCGCGCGCCGACTGGCCGGGTTGCGCCTCGACATGGTGGCCGGTTTCACCGCGGCGGGCCTCGACGTGGTCGACGGGCGGGCGCCCTTCCTGCTGTTCCGCGTGCCCGATGCCGAACTGGTGCGAAAGCAGTTGGACGCCAACGGTATTGCGATCCGCCGGTGCGACACGTTCGTCGGGCTGGACGGTCAGTACCTCCGGGCTGCGGTGCGGCCGGAATGGCCGGTTCTGCTCACGGCCGTTCTGGAGGCGATCCGGTGAGCGTGCGGCTTTCGGATGTCATCGAGGTGCTCGACGGCGCGTATCCGCCTGCGCTCGCCCATGATTGGGATTCGGTCGGTCTGGTCTGCGGTGACCCGTCGGAAACCATCGAGTCGGTGACCGTCGCCGTCGACGCGACGGCCGAGGTGGTCGCCGAGGTGGCCGACCGCGGGCTCGTACTGGCCCACCACCCGCTGCTGCTGCGCGGCGTCGACACCGTGGCTGCGGACACGGCGAAGGGTGCCCTGCTGCACGGACTGATCCGCAGGAACGCCGCGCTCTTCACCGCCCACACCAACGCCGACGCCGCCTCCCCGGGGGTGTCCGACGCCCTGGCCGGCGCCCTCGGCCTGACCGTCGAGGCCGTCCTCGCGCCCGCCGCAGAGTCGGCGCGGCTCGACAAGTGGGTGGTCTTCGTCCCCGCCGAGCATGCGGAAGCCGTGCGCGCGGCCATCTTCGAGGCCGGTGCCGGACACATCGGCGACTACTCGCACTGCAGTTGGACCGTTTCGGGCACCGGCCAGTTCCTGCCACACGCGGGTGCCAACCCGGCCATCGGCAGCGTGGGATCGATCGAGCGCGTTGCCGAGGAGCGCATCGAGTCCATCGCGCCCACTGCGTCGCGCGCCGCCGTGCTGGCCGCGATGCGCGCCGCGCATCCGTACGAGGAGCCCGCGTTCGACGTGTTCGCACTCGCGCCGCTGCCGACCGGAGTCGGGATCGGCCGCGTCGGCACGCTGCCGGAGCCGGAACCGTTGTCGGCCTTCGTCGCCCGGGTCGCGGCACGGCTCCCGACGACCTCGTGGGGCGTCCGGGCGGCAGGTGACCCCGATGCCCTCGTGTCGCGTGTGGCGGTGTGTGGGGGAGCGGGTGACTCACTGCTCGATGCGGTGCGGACCGCGGGGGTCGAGGCCTACCTGACGGCTGATCTGCGACACCATCCAGCCGACGAGCACCGACGCAGCTCGGAAGTTGCCCTGGTCGACGTCGCACACTGGGCCAGCGAGTACCCGTGGTGTGCACAGGCCGCCGAACTGTTGACCAGCCACTTCGGCGAATCACTTCCGGTGCGGGTCAGTTCCGTCCGCACCGATCCATGGAACGTCGAAAGAGGAGTATGAAGGCAGAAGTCGCGCAACAACGTTCGTTGATCGAGCTGACGGAGATCGACGCCGAGATCGGGCGCGTCGAACACCGCGCCAAGAATCTCGCCGAACAGCAGCGCCTCGACGCAATCGCATCGGAACATCAGGTCGCCAACGACGGATTGGCAGTGGTGAACATCGCGTTGGAGGACCTCGAAGCCGAGGTGAAGAAGTTCGAGAGTGAGATCGACGGCGTCCGGCAGCGGGAGGACCGGGACCGCTCGATGCTCGACTCGGGCGGCGTCAACCCCAAACAACTCGCCGAGTTGCAGCACGAGTTGGAGACCCTGCAGCGTCGCCAATCGAGCCTCGAGGACTCACTGCTCGAGATCATGGAACGCCGCGAGGAGCTACAAAACGATCAGGCCGCGCAACTGCAGAAGATCGACGAACTCGCAGACCAGGTTTCGACGGCCCGCGCGGCGCGCGACGAGGCGCTGGTGGCGATCGACGAGTCGCGGCATCAACTCGCGAACCGCCGCAACGACGTGACGGCTTCGCTGGACGCCGATCTGGTCGCGCTGTACGAACGTCAGCGCTCCCACGGCGGGCCGGGAGCCGGTGTGCTGCAAGGCCGCCGGTGCGGCGCGTGCCGGATCGAGATCGACCGCGGCGAGATGCAACGGATCGCCGCTGCCCCCGCGGACGAGGTGCTGCGCTGCCCGGAATGCGGGGCGATCCTGCTGCGACTCGAGGGCTCCGCCAAGTGAAGCTGCTCGTCGAAGCCGACGGCGGCTCGCGAGGCAATCCCGGCCCCGCGGGCTATGGCGCCGTGGTGTTCTCGGCGGACCGCGGAACGGTTGTCGCGGAACGCAAGGAAGCGATCGGCCGGGCCACCAACAACGTCGCCGAGTACCGCGGTCTGATCGCCGGTCTCGAGGCGGCTGCCGAGGCGGGCGCCACCGAGGTGGCGGTGTCGATGGACTCCAAACTCGTGGTCGAACAGATGGTCGGCCGCTGGCGAGTCAAGCACCCCGACATGATTCCGCTGCATCAACGCGCCAGGGAACTGGCGACCCAGTTCGACCGCGTCACCTACGCGTGGATTCCCCGCGCCAAGAACTCGCATGCCGACCGGCTGGCCAACGAGGCAATGGACGCCGCCGCAGACCTCATCGCGGCGCCGGAGCCTGCCGAGAAGCCGAAATCCGTTGCGCCGCCGTCGTCGTCGCCGGGCTGGACTGGTGCGCGCGGTGCCCCGACCCGGCTGCTGTTGCTGCGCCACGGCCAGACCGAACTGTCGGTCGAGCGCCGCTACTCGGGACGGGGCAATCCGCCCCTCACCGATCTCGGCAGGCGTCAGGCCGACGCCGCGGCCCGGTACCTCGGCGAACTCGGGGGCATCTCGGCGGTGATCAGTTCACCGCTGCAACGGGCCTACGACACCGCCACGGCTGCGGCCAAGGCGCTGGGACTCGACGTCGTCGTCGACGACGACCTCATCGAAACCGACTTCGGGTCGTGGGAAGGTCTCACGTTCGCCGAGGCGGCCGCGCGCGATCCCGAACTGCACACCAACTGGCTGCGCGACACCAGCCAGTCGCCGCCCGACGGCGAGAGTTTCGACGTCGTCGCACACCGAGTTCGCCGCGCGCGCAACCGGATCATCGCCGAGCATGGCGATGCGACCGTGTTGGTGGTGTCGCACGTGACGCCGATCAAGACGATCCTGCGGCTGGCGCTCGACGCGGGGGAGGGCATCCTGTACCGCCTGCACCTCGACCTGGCCTCGCTGTCCATCGCCGAGTTCTATCCCGACGGTGCGGCGTCGGTTCGACTGGTGAATCAGACCGCGTACCTGACCAATTGACTGAACTAAGTGCCGGGCTAGAGGTTTGACCGAAGGAGTATGCCCACGTGCTTGGTGACGTCCTGGCCGGCATTGCCATATGTGACGGGCGCCGTCGCCTACGGTGCCGAAGTATTCGCCACCATGGTGCTGCGTCCGGCACTTGCCGGCGCGGAGGACCGGACTCTGACGACGACGATGGGTGAGATTCACCGCTACGGTGACCGGCGCCTGCCGATACCGTTCGTCGTCGCACTCATAGCGGCGACACTGAGTGCCGGTGCCGCCGCGGTGGAAGGACGGACCCCGGCAGCAATCGCCGCGGGTCTAGCCGTGGCATCTCTGCTTGTTTGGCTGGCGGTGTTCTTGCGTATGAGCGCACCCATCAACCGCGTCCTCACGGCGGCCGCGACCGACGGCCGAGTTCCCGCAGACGTTCGCCGCCTGCAGGGGCGGTGGGACCGAGTGCTCTACATCCGGATCCCTTTGCACACGCTGGCATTGGCAGCACTCTGCGCAGCGCTCGCCTTGCCTTAGCGGCGTTTCGGAAGTAGAGTAGTCTCACTTCTGCACGTGAAGCCGCTCGCCGTGCGGCCCGAACAAGACGATGGCCTCGACCGGCCCGTCGACGGCACCGAACCAGTGCGGTGTCCAGGTCGAGAACTCCACCGCCTCACCGGGTTTGATCGTGAAATCACGCTCGCCGAGAATCAGCCGCATGCGGCCGGACAGCACGTACATCCAGTCCTGACCGTCGTGCACGGGCAACTCGTCGGGTGGGGTGTTGCGCCGCGGGCTGACCCGGATCTTGAAGGCATGCAGGCCCCCGGCAGGACTGCGGGTCAACGGCCAATAGGTGACACCGTGACGGACATGTGAATTGCTGTGCACCCGAGGGTCTTCCGCCTCCGGCGCCCGGAGCAACTCGTCGGTGCTCACCGACAGCGCCGCGGCGAGGCGGGGCAGGTGATCCAGGGCCAGCCGGCGCTTGCCGGATTCGAGCCGGCTCAACGTCGACACGTCGATGTCGGCGCGGGTGGCGACCTCCTCCAACGTGAGACCGCGCTGTGTGCGCAGATCCCGCAGTTGGCGTCGTACCCGCAGGTCGACGTCGTCGGCATTGGACTGATTTGCCTGCATGGCAAATCAGCTTGGCACTTCCGGGTGACGCAGGCAAGCTCGGCTCATGGACATCGAATGGGATTGCATCGTCGTCGGAGCCGGCGCCGCCGGGCTGAGTGCCGCGTTGGTGTTGGGGCGGGCCCGACGACGCACGTTGGTGGTGGACGAGGGCAAGCAGAGCAATCTGCCCGCGCATGGCATCGGGGGTCTGCTGGGTCACGACGGCCGACCGCCGGCGCAGTTATACCAAGCTGGCCGTGCGGAACTCGCCGCCTACCCGAGTGTGCAGATCCGCACGGGAAGGTGGTCGCGGGCGCTGCCGAGGGTGCCGGCTTCGTCGCTCGAGCTGGCCGACGGCAGCCGGGAACGCACCCGGCGGATTCTTCTGGCCAGCGGCATGGAGTACCGGCCACCGCAGATTCCCGGCCTCGACGCACTGTGGGGCAGATCGGCGTTCCACTGCCCGTTCTGCCACGGTTGGGAAGTGCGTGACCAGCCCTTGGCCGTGCTCGCCTCGGGTGATCGCGCCGTGCACTCGGCTCTGCTGCTGCGCGCCTGGACCGACGACGTCGTCATACTCGCGAACGGCCCGGCGGGCCTCGACACCGTGCAGCTCGGACAGTTGGCGGCCGCGAACATCAAGGTCGACGAACGGCCCGTCGCCGAATTCGTTTCGGAGGCAGGCGAACTGACCGCGGTGAAGTTCGCCGACGGAACACAGTTGGCGCGCCGCGGCGTGCTGGTGGCCACCACGTTGCACCAGCGCTCGGATCTGGCGGCTCAGCTGGGCGTGCGCACCGCGCCGCCCGGGCCCGTGGTCGTCGACGCCGTCGAAATCGATCAGTTCCACCGCACGTCGGTGCCCGGAGTCTTCGCGGCCGGTGACGTGAGCGCTCAGATGCCGCAGGTGGCGGCCGCAGTCGCGACCGGATCGCTGAGTGCGGTCGCCGTGGTGCAGAGCCTGCTCGGCGACGACTTCGGGTTGCCGGTACCGCCGTGGCCAACGCAGACGGCGACACGTCGGGAGGACGCCCGTGCACGCGCATGAATCCGATGTCCAGGCGTACTGGGAGGGGCATTACGGCGAGCGTGACCGCGTCTGGAGCGGTCGGGTCAACGTCCAGTTGGCTTCCATGGTCGGCGATTTGGCGCCAGGACGTGCGCTCGATCTCGGATGCGGGGAGGGCGGTGACGCGGTCTGGCTGGCCGAGCGGGGCTGGAACGTCGTGGCGGTCGACGTCTCGGAGACGGCGTTGCGGCGTGCCGCGGGGGAGGGACGCACCCGCGGCGTGCTCGACCGCATCGACTTTCAGCACCACGACTTGTCGGACAGCTTCCCCGACGGCGTCTTCGACCTCGTCTCCGCCCAGTTCCTGCACTCGACGGTCCGGTTGGAGCGCCCCGCCATCCTTCGCAAGGCCGCACGTGCCGTTGCGCCCGGTGGGCTGCTGGTGATCGTCGACCACGGCGCCGCCGCCGCCGGGTTCCACCAAGGTGCCGCACGACCACCCGTTTCCGAGTTCCGACGAGGTGCTCGCCGAGCTGGATCTGCCGTCGCTCGAGTGGGACCGCGTACGCGTCGAGACCGTGGACAGGGAGGCGACCGATAGGGATGGTCGATCGTTCACCGTTCGGGACAACGTCATGGTCCATCGGCGGCGCTGACCTGCGCCGAGATCTGCATGAGCGTCCTGATCAACGCCGCGCCGCGACCCTGCGCAGAAGTCGGCGAGGATTGCGCGAGTTCTGCATGAGGGTCGTTCCGGGCTACGGGTTGAGCTGGGTGAGCCGCACGCTGTTGCCCGATGGGTCGCGGAATCCCGAATCGATGCCGTAGGGCATCTGGTTGGGCGGCTCGGTGTACTCGACGCCGCGTGCGGTGAGTTCCTCGTACGTTGCCTGGACGTCGTCGGTGGTGAGGAAGACCGTGCCCGCGAAGCCCTTTGCGGTCAGGTCGAGCACCTGCGCGCGGGTGTCGTCGTCCATCAGTGGCTGTCCGGGCACGGCCATCAACACGATGCTGACGTCATCCTGTCCCGGCGGGCCGACGGTGAGCCACCGGAAGGGTCCCATCTCCTCGGGAAACGACACGTCCTCCCGCACTTCCATGCCGACCTGCTGGGTCCAGAACTTCAGTGCGACTTCTTGATCGTGAACCCAGAGGTGTGTACATGCGATTTTCATCATGGGCCCGACGCTACGGTCGGTCGTCGCGGCCCGTCTTCTCCCCGTGTGCTGTCTTGACCCGGGAATCCGCGAGGCGGTCGGGTGTCGCGCTGCAGAACGCAACTGGGCACCCGGGCCCGGCTGACTGCCGGTGGCATGCTGGCGCGGTACGCGGCCGGCGGCTTGCCGTACACCCGCGCGAACGTGGTCGTGAACGAACCGACGCTCTGCAGGCCGACCATGACGCAGATGTCGGCGACCGAGCGGTCGGTGTAGCGCAGCAATGCTGCGGCCCGCTCCAGTCGCCGGGTCTGCAGATACGCGCGCGGCGATTCGCCGAACGTGCGGGTGAACATGCGCGAGAAGTGCGCGCGGGACAAGCCGGCGGCTGCGGCCAGGTCGTCGACCGTGATCGCCTCTGCGTAGCGCGCGTCGACCAGGTCCTT
This sequence comes from uncultured Actinomycetota bacterium, assembly GCA_963849055.1. Classification (GTDB taxonomy): domain Bacteria; phylum Actinomycetota; class Actinomycetes; order Mycobacteriales; family Mycobacteriaceae; genus Mycobacterium. The sequence goes on along the minus strand of CAWKFI010000001.1, from coordinate 426,761 downwards.
GGCGCGGAGCAGATATCGAGCCGGCGGCACCTGCGGCATGCGACAAGAGTACTGTGATCTGCGCGGACGAGTTGGCCGGGCGGCCGCGGGTTCCAGTTTCGACTGGGATTCGAGGAAAGTCCGGACTTCACAGAGCAGGGTGATTGCTAACGGCAATCCGAGGTGACTCGCGGGAAAGTGCCACAGAAAACAGACCGCCACCCACGCGGTGGTAAGGGTGAAACGGTGCGGTAAGAGCGCACCAGCATTCCGGGTGACCGGAGTGGCTAGGCAAACCCCACCCGAAGCAAGGCCAAGAAGGCCGCAACCTGGTTGCGGCTGCGCAGGCGTCCGAGGGCTGCTCGCCCGAGCCTGCGGGTAGGCCGCTCGAGGCACCCGGCGACGGTGTGCCCAGATGGATGGTCGCCGCCTCGCCGCCAGTGATGGTGGCGGGGAACAGAATCCGGCTTACAGGCCAACTCGTCCGCCCACCTCAGTCCGCGCTGCGGACCGAGCGGTTCAGCTTCTTGAGTGCCTTGCCCAGCTGCTCGCGTGAGTACGCGGCGAGGTCGTCCTCCTGCTGGTACAGCACGCCGTAGGTGAAGGTGTCCTCGCCCGCCGCGTGAGCCGCCTCGGCCTCGTGGGCCAGCTGGGTACGACTCACCACCGCATCCTGGTGGTCGCCGAGGAGCGTCTGAATGGTCTTGGCGCGATCGGCGACCTTGCTTGCGCCCGTCGCTGCCGCCGTATAGCGAAGTCGTTTGGCGCCCTTGCGGATCCGGTGCAGCGCCTCGTCGCGGTCCTCTTCCTGCGCCGCGTCGGCCCGCTTGGCCGCCTTGCGGACCCGCTTGTAGGCCGCCCCGATGCTGACCGGTTCGTGCTCACTCGCCATCCGCAGGGGGCGGCGGCTCGGTGGCCACCAATGCCTCGAGCGCGTCGAGCAGGCGGAAGTACCGCTCCGATCGCATCGCGGTCAACGACCGCCGCAATCCGGTCTGGTAGCGGTGCCTGGCGCCCTCGACCAGCCGCTCCCGGACCGGACCCCTGATCAGTTCGTCGGGCAGTTGGTCCAAGGCCTTCTCATACTTCTCGGCGAGCACCTCGGCGTCGCGGGCTGTGCCGAGCACCCCGGCGAGCAGACGCAGCTCGTCGAGCACCCAGGCGTCGTCGGAGATGCCGAACGACCCCTCCGATGCCTGTAGCAGGCTGCGGATCTTGCGGGTCACCACGCGCATCTGGTGTACGGAGTCCCAGGCGTCGGCCCGCACGGCGCGGTCCCAGACCAGCAGCTCGTCGACCTGTTCTGCGACGGCGCGGCGCACCGGATCCTTCGACTGCGGCGCGGCGTTCGTCGGAAACCCCTCGCGCGGCGTCGAGCACCTTCGCCAGCTTCGAACCGTGGCCCGCGGGCTCGGCACCGGCGTCGAGCAGACGGTTGCACAGCCGATCCATCAGCTCGGGGCCACCGTCGGCGTCCTCCGCCAACTCCAGCTCCCACTCCCGCCACGTCTGCGGTTCGCCGTCGGGCTCCGCCGAGGCGGTGACCACGTCGTCGCAGAACTCCGCGATCGGGTCACCCGAGGCGCCCATCAGCAGGTCGACCGTCCGGGTCGGTGGAAATCCGCGCGACCGGCTGCAACTGGCGGTCAGCGGACGATGGCCAGCACCACGTCCCGCAGCTCGTCCGGGACGGTGTCACCGTCCGCGGGGCCCAGCGGCGCGCGCACCTCGGTCCTCGAATCGGAACCTGCGGGCAACTTCAGATGCCAGCCCGCGTCGGTACCACCGGTGCGCCGCCTCAGCGTGATGCGGTGCGCGGCGAGATCGTGCCCCTCGGTGTCGAAGTAGACGGCGTCGAGGTGTTGCACGGGCGACCGTTCGACGCGTGCGACCGACGACAGTCCCGCGAACGACGGCGGCACGGTGGCATCGGTCACCGCGAACTTGCGCTCGGTCTCGGTGTGACGGGACGCCTTGCGCTTGTCGGCCATTCTCACCTTCGGGTCGGTTTCTCGGCTCTAGAACGAATTCGTGAACAGGGTGCCACATCCAGGTGAACAACCCCGGCCGTCAGCTCGCCCGCTGCACCTCGCCCGCCCGGTCCCAAGCCGAGCGCTCCTCGGCGAACGCCACGCTCTGCTGCTTGCCGGAACGCCGCGATGCCGTCGGCGTCCGCGGCGAGGAAGTCGGTGTAGGCCGCCAACGAGAATTCCCCGTCCGCAATGTCGACGTCGCCGCGGCCGGCGGCCATGTCCGCGCGCAGGTCGAGAAGTTCCTCGGCGCTGACCGGGTAGAAGCTGATCCGGTCGAAGTACCGCAGCAGCCACGGCGTGCCGGGCTCGAACGAGCGCGCGTCATGGGGGTGACGATGGTTCCAGACCTGAGTGGTGCGGCCGACGAACTGATAGCCGCCCGGCCCCTCCATGCCGTAGATGCAGAGGTAGGCCCCGCCGATGCCGACGGCGTTCTCCGGTGTCCAGGTCCTGGCCGGGTTGTACTTGGTGGTGACGAGGCGGTGGCGCGGATCGAGGGGAGTGGCGACCGGTGCGCCGAGGTAGACGTCACCGAGCCCGAGCACCAGATACTGCGCGTCGTAGACGATGTCGTGCACGGCCTGGACGTCGTCGAGGCCGTTGATCCGCCGGATGAACTCGATGTTCCACGGGCACCACGGCGCGTCGGAACGAACCCCGTGCATGTAGCGCTGGATCGCCTCGTGCGTCGCCGGGTCGTCCCAGGACAGCGGCAGCCGCACCGTGCGGCTGGGGACGACGAGCCGGTCCGACGGCGGGAGGTCGCCGTCGATGCCGGCGAGCAGCTCGATCACGTCGGCCATCGGCAACGCCGCCGGATCGAACTGCACCTGCAGCGAACGGACACCGGGGGTGAGCTCGGTGACGCCGGGGACGTTGCGCGCCAACAGATGTTCGTACAGCACGTGTACGCGGGCGCGCATCGCGAGGTCGAGCACCATGGCGCCGTACTCGACGAGCACTCCGCCGTCGCCCGCGCGGCGCAACGTCACTTCGGTGCCGTCGACGGTCCGGTAGCGGGCCAGCACGCCGTCGTCCTCGTCGCTCGAGCTGGAGATCACCAGCGGGAAGGACGCGCGCCGGTCGACGTCGATGGTGCGCAGCGACGGCGCCCGGTCGGCGCGGACCGGCACGAACCGCACGGCATCGCCAGGGGCCATCTGGCCGAGCTTCCACCGGTCGCCCCCGACCACCGTGACCGGGCAGACGAAACCGCCGAGGCTCGGCCCGTCCGGCCCGAGCAGGATCGGCGTGTCGCCCGTGAAGTCCAGCGCGCCAACGCAATAGGCGGTGTCGTGGATGTTGGACGGATGCAGGCCGGCCTCGCCGCCGTCGGTGCGCGCCCACTGTGGCTTCGGACCGTCGAGCCGGACGCCGGTGCGGTCGGAGTTGAAGTGCACGGTGTAGTCGGTGCCGATGACGGTGTCGATGTCGGCGCGGGTGAAGAACTCCGGCGCTCCGTGCGGGCCCTCCGTCACGGCGATCTCCCAGCGGTGCCCGATGCTGGGCTGCTCGTCGATGGCGGCGCGGGCGGCCCGGTCGGGCCTACCCTCGTGCGGGCCGGGGTCCTCGCCGACGGTCAGCACGTCGCCGTCGCGGAGCGCGCGTCCGTCGTGGCCGCCGAACGCTCCCATCGTGAATGTCGCCGTGCTGCCGAGGTATTCGGGCTCGACGATGCCGCCGGCCACCAGAACGTAGCAGCGCATGCCCGGGCCCGGTCGAGCAGGCCGACGTCGAGCACGCCACCGGCAGGGACGACCACCGACTGCCACTGCGGCACGGCCACACCGTCGACGGTGACCACGACGGGAGCACCGGTGACGGACACCCGGCCGCCGTCGGGGAACCGCAACGCCGGCCCGCCCCTGGTGCATTCCAGCCCGGCGGCGCCCTCGCCGTTGCCGAGCACGCGGTTGCCGATCCGGAACGACAGGTCGTCCATCGGGCCAGACGGCGGAACGCCGACGTGCCAGTAGCCGATTCGGCCCGGCCAGTCCTGCACCGTGGTCAGCATGCCCGGCCGCATGACCTGGATGGTCTGGCTCATGAGCCGGTGATCACCATCCGGACCGGCGTCGGGTCGAATCCGTTGCACGGGTTGTTGATCTGCGGGCAGTTCGACACCAGCACCAGGGTGTCGACGTCGGCCCGGAGCGTCAGCGACTTGCCCGGCGCGGAAAGGCCGTCCACGATGCCGAGCGTGCCGTCGGCCTCCACCGGCACGTTCATGAAGAAGTTGACGTTGGAGACGATGTCGCGTTTGCCCATGCCCCACTTGGCTGCCTCGGCCAGGAAGTTCTCGGCGCACGCGTGCTGGTGCACGGTGTGATGGCCGTAGCGCAGCGTGTTGGACTCCTTCGAGCACGCTCCCGCGATGGTGTCGTGGTTGCCCACCTCGTCGGCGACGATCGTCATCAGCGCCGTGCCGTCGGCCGCCCGCAGCACCGACCCGGTGGTCAGGAAGACGTTGCCCTGCGCCGCGATCGTGGTCTGCGCGCTGTAGCCGGACGGTGTGGTCGTCGGCGCGCGTAGAACAGCGTGTCGACGGCCTGGTTGCCGTGCAGGTCGATGATTTGCAGCTGCTGGCCCGCCCGCACCACGGCCGACCATGGTGCGCAGGCGGCGACGACCTCGTCGGTGAACACGGTAGCAGTCGCAGCGGTGTCGGTGGTCATAGCGCCTCACTGTTTCGTGCTGCGGCCCATGTGCTTTCGGTGTTGAACAGGGCACGCAGGTATTCGGGTTCATCGGTGACCGGCACGGTCAGTTCGTCATCCGCCCGCCACGCCACGACGTCCAGGTCGGTGACGGCAGGCGATGGATCGAGCGGGTGGGCGACGTTGACCAGGACGACTGTCACCGGCAATTGGACGAGCAGATCGACCGCCGTTCCGGCACCCGCCGACCCGGTGAAGGCCAGCCCGCCGTCGTCGCCGACCCGGACGCCCTTGAAGAACGACACCGACGGTGCGACGTCACGGGCGTCCATGCCGTGTTTGTGCACGCCGAGCAGCATCTGGGCGTGGCCCGCCTCGGTCATGCCGCACAACGTGTCGTGGTGGCCGGAGGTGTCGGCGACGATGGTGGCCAGCACCCTGCCCTGATCGGACAGCAGGGGATGCCCCGCGCCGAGATAGGCCTGCCACGGCACCTTCATGGTGTCGGCGACGTTGAGTCGCTCCCATGACGCGTCGGCGCGGAACATCAGCAGATGCGCGCATGCGCCGCCATCGGGGTCGGCCAGTCGCAGGCGCGTTCCCCGGCCCAGCACCCTGGTGGCGTACGAGCCCGGCGGGATCGCCTCGGCCCACGTCACCGTCGACGCCTTCTGGCGCCTCCGGCACCCGCAACGTGGCGGTCGCCGCCTGTCCGCGGGCATGCGAACGGGCACCATCGGTGGAGTTGGTGCTCGGCATCTCGGCCTCCTTAACTGTCACTTGAAAGTTTTGTGCTCGGGCGTTCCCGATGGGTGTCACGCCTGTTACGGACGCGTTGAGACTTATTTCTATCAAATGACAGGAAATATGGCACGGCGAACGGCCGGTGACACTGCCGGTGACACAATGTGCCCATGCAAAGCGAAGGTCGGGGCCGCCCGAGGTTGGAGCAGTCGCGGCGGCCCGGCAAGAACGCCCGCGAGGAGATTCTCGACGCCGCCGCCGAGCTGTTCACCACGCAGGGCTACGCCAATACGTCCACCCGGCGGATCGCCGACGCGGTCGGCGTTCGTCAGGCCTCGCTCTATCACCACTTCGCCACCAAGGACGACATCCTGGACGCGCTGCTGGCGGGCACCGTCGACGAGCCGCTGCGGCTGGCCGCCGAGCTCATCGCGGAGAAGGGGCCCGCTGTCCCGCGGCTGCACGCCCTGGTGGCCGCCGACGTGACGCAGCTGTGCGAGAGCACCTGGAACCTTGGTGCGCTCTATCTGCTGCCCGAGCTGCGCGTCGACCGCTTCGATGAGTTCCGCAGGAACCGTGCCGAGCTGCGCGAGCGCTACCGGCGGCTGTCCGCGACCGTCATCGCCGAGTGCGACGGGCCCCCCGATGCCGACGAACTTCCGTTCCGCCTCGTCGAATCGGTGATCAACCGCCGCTCCGACGATGGGGGCGCGCCGGCCGAGCAGCCGTGGATCATCGCCGACGGGGCACTGCGGCGTGCTCGGGTTCGACGGCGACTTCGCCGCACTGCGCGACGGCGACCGCAAACCGGTTGGCCTTACACATGGGTGCGATGACGTAATCGCGGTTGCGATACCGTCTGCGCCATGCCCGATTTCGAAACGCTGACGTTCGACCAGTCCGGACCCATCACGAGCATCGTGCTCAACCGGCCCGACGCCGCCAACGGCATGAACGACGTCATGACGCGCGAACTCTCGATCGCAGCGGCGCTCTGCGACACCGCAGCCACCAAGGTCGTCACGCTCACCGGCGCCGGCCGCTTCTTCTGCGCGGGCGGCGACCTCAAGGCCATGGCCGCAGCGCCCGACGCCGGGACGTTCGTCAAGGGCATCGCCGACGACCTGCACCGCGCGTTGTCGACCTTCGCCCGCATGGACGCGGTCCTGATCACCGCGGTCAACGGCACCGCGGCGGGAGCGGGCTTCAGCCTGGCCGTCACCGGTGACCTGGTGCTGTCCGCCGACTCGGCCAAGTTCACCATGGCCTACACCAGGGCGGGGCTCAGCCCCGACGGAAGCTCCTCGTACTACCTGCCGCGGCTCATCGGCATCCGGCGGACCCAGGAACTGATGCTGACCAACCGGACGCTGTCCGCGGCCGAGGCGCTCGACTGGGGTCTGGTGACCGAAGTGGTGCCCGAGGCAGAACTCGCGACGCAGGACCGACGCGCTCGCCAAGGCGATGGCAGGCTCCGCCCGCCCGTCGAACTCGGCGGTCAAGAAGCTGCTGCTCGCCACCTACCGCTCGGGCATCGAAGAACAGATGGAACTCGAGGGCCGCCTGATCGCCGAATGCGCGCGGTCCGCCGACGGCGCAGAAGGCATCGCGGCCTTCCTCGGCAAGCGCAAGCCGGAGTTCAGCTAGAAGGAGTGTTCCTCCGCGGGGAAGGCGCCGGTGGCGACCTCTTCGGCGTATTGCACTGCGGCGCGGCGCAATTCGGCACCGACGTCGCCGAATCGCTTGACGAACTTCGCCGTCCGGCCCGATGTCATGCCGGCCATGTCCTGCCACACCAGCACCTGGGCGTCGCAGTTGGGGCCCGCACCGATGCCGACCGTCGGGATGGTCAGCTTGCCGGTGATCTGCGTGGCGAGCTCGGCGGGCACCATTTCGAGGACCACGGCGATCGCGCCGGCCTCGGCAACGGCGATGGCGTCGTGGACGGTCTGCTCGGCGGCATCGCCACGTCCCTGCACGCGGAAGCCGCCGAGCCCGTTGACGCTCTGCGGGGTGAAGCCGATGTGGGCCACCACCGGGATGCCCGCCTGCGTCAGTATCGCGATCTGCTCGGCGACCCGCTCGCCGCCCTCGAGCTTGACCGCCGCCGCGCCCGTCTCCTTGAGGAAGCGCGTCGCCGTGGCCAGCGCCTGCTGCGGGCCGGCCTCATAGCTGCCGAACGGCAGGTCGGCCACGACCAGCGCGTGCGGCGCACCGCGGACCACGCCGCGTACCAGGGGAATCAGCTCGTCGATGGTCACCGGCACCGTGGTGTCGTAGCCGTAGACGACGTTGGCCGCGGAATCACCGACCAACAGCACCGGGATCTCGGCGTCGTCGAAGACGCGGGCGGTGGAGTAGTCGTAGGCCGTCAGCATGGACCACTTGTGGCCCTCGGCCTTCCACTTCTGCAGGTGGTGGGTGCGGACCTTGGTCCGCGGCTTCGGCTGCGAATCGGTGGCAGCACCGTAAACCGTTTGCTCAGACATCGTTGTCCCCATTCTGGGTCGGGTCGATCCTCGAGGCCCATGTCGGGTCCCCGGGTTCGTCAGACATCCTGAATTCTGCCACTTCGCCCGATGAGTTGAAACCGTGGCGGAAGTGGATTTCCTCACATGTCGACTCTCGCCGCGCCTACCATCGGCCCATGCAACGGCTCAGCGGACTCGACGCCAGCTTCCTCTACCTCGAGACCGCCGTACAGCCACTGCACGTGTGCTCGATCCTGGAGATCGACACCTCGACCATTCCCGGCGGCTACACGTTCGACCGGCTGCGTGACGCCCTGGGGCTGCGGATCAAGGCGATGCCGCAGTTTCGCGAGAAGCTGGTGGACAACCGGCTCAACCTCGATCACCCGGTGTGGGTGGAGGACAAGGACTTCGACGTCGACCGGCACCTGCATCGCATCGGCCTGCCCTCGCCGGGCGGGCGGACCGAACTCGGCGAGATCTGCGGGCACATCGCATCGTTGTCGCTCGATCGCAGCAGACCGCTGTGGGAGATGTGGGTCATCGAGAACATCGCGGGCACCAACGCGCACGACGGCGGCAGGCTCGCGGTGCTGACGAAGGTGCACCACGCCGGCGTCGACGGCGTCACCGGCGCCAACCTGATGTCGCAGCTGTGCACCACGGAAGCCGATGCGCCACCGCCGGATCCGGTCGACGGGGCGGGTGATGCGTCCGACCTGGAGATCGCGATCAGTGGTGCGGTCCAGTTCGCCACCCGGCCACTGAAGCTGATCAACGTGGTGCCCTCGACGTTGTCGACGGTGCTGGACACGGTGAAGCGGGCCCGTTCCGGCCAGAGCATGGCGGCACCGTTCGCCGCGCCGAAGACGGCGTTCAACGCCACTGTCACCGGGCACCGCAACGTCGCGTTCGCCCAGCTCGACCTCGAGGACATCAAGACCGTCAAGAATCACTTCGGCGTCAAGGTCAATGACGTCGTGATGGCGCTGGTGTCGGGGGTGCTGCGGCGGTTCCTGCTCGACCGAGGCGAACTGCCGGACAGCTCGCTGGTGGCCATGGTCCCGGTGTCGGTGCACGACAAGTCCGATCGCCCGGGCCGAAACCAGGTGTCGGGCATGTTCTCCCGGCTGGAAACCCACATCGAGGATCCGGCCGAGCGGCTGAAGTCCATCGCCGCCGCGAATTCCGTTGCCAAGCAACACAGTGCGGCGATCGGGGCGACGCTGCTGCAGGACTGGTCGCAGTTCGCGGCGCCCGCGGTGTTCGGGGTGGCGATGCGGGTGTACGCCGCGAGCCGGCTGACGAGCGCCAAGCCCGTGCACAACCTGGTGGTCTCCAACGTGCCGGGGCCGCAGATTCCGTTGTACTTCCTGGGCGCGCAGGTCAAGGCGATGTACCCGCTCGGCCCGATCTTCCACGGCTCGGGACTCAACATCACCGTGATGTCGCTGAACGGGACACTCGACGTCGGGCTGATCTCCTGCCCCGAGCTTCTGCCCGATCTCTGGGACATGGCCGACGACTTCGTGGTGGCGCTCGAGGAGTTGCTCGGCGCGACGCGCTAAGTGCCCTTAGCAGCGCCGATGCGCCCGCATGGCAGCATGGGCAGCCATGAAGCTTCGGAGCGGGCTACTTGCGGCCGCCATGGTGGTGTTGCTGGTGGCGGGTTGCAGCAAGGTGGTCGACGGCAAGGCCATCGTCGGTGCGCCCAAGCCCGGCACGCCCGTGCAATGGTCGGCGTGCGAGTCGGCCTCCTCCGATGACGTGAAGATCCCCGCGGGCGGCGAATGCGGAATGCTCTCGGTTCCCGTCGATTACGCCAAGCCCGACGGTGACGTCGCGCAGATCGCGATGATCCGGTTCAAGGCCACCGGGACCAAGATCGGCTCGCTCATCGTCAACCCGGGCGGTCCCGGCGAATCCGGAGTGGACGCGGCCGCCTCGATCGTCGGCACGATGCCGGAGTCGGTGCGGGAGCGCTTCGACCTGGTCGGCTTCGACCCGCGCGGCGTCGGCAAGTCGACCCCGGCGGTCTGGTGCAACTCGGACGCCGACAACGACCGGTTGCGGGCCGATCCCCAGGTCGACTACTCGCCGGAGGGCGTCGCGCACATCGAGTCCGAGACGAAGGAATTCGTTCAGCGCTGTGTGGACAAGATGGGCAAGGACTTCCTCGCCAACGTCGGAACTGCAAGCGTCGTAAAGGATCTCGATGCGATGCGGGCTTCGCTCGGCGACCAGAAGCTGAACTACCTCGGGTACTCGTACGGCACCAGGATCGGATCGCTCTACGCCGAGAGCTACCCGCAGAAGGTGCGGGCGATGATCCTCGACGGTGCGGTGGACCCCAACGCCGACCCGATCGAATCCAACATCCGCCAGGCCGCGGCGTTCCAGAAGGCGTTCGACGACTACGCGGCCGACTGTGCGACCAAGCCGACGTGTCCGCTGGGCACCGACCCGAACAAGGCCGTCGACGTGTACCACAGCCTGGTCGATCCGCTGGTGGAGAAGCCGGCCAGTACCAAGGACCCACGCGGTCTGAGTTACGGCGACGCGTTGGTCGGCACCATCCTGCCGCTGTACTCACCGAATCTGTGGCGTCACCTCACACAGGGCCTGACCGAACTGCGGAGCGGTGACGGCGACACCATGCTCGCGCTCGCCGACCTCTACATGGGGCGTGACGGCGAAGGGCACTACAACAACTCCACCGACGTGCGCGTCGCGGTGAACTGTGTCGACGAGCCGCCCATCACCGATCGCGAGAAGACGATCGACGAGGACCGCCGGGCCCGCGAGGCCGCGCCGTTCATGAGCTACGGCGAGTTCACCGGCCACGCGCCGCTGAGCACGTGTGCGTTCTGGCCGGTACCGCCGTCGTCGACACCGCACGAGATCAAGGTGAACGGCCTGCCTCCGATCCTGGTGGTATCGACCACCCACGACCCGGCCACGCCGTATCAGGCCGGCGTCGACCTGGCCAAGCAACTGGGCGGGTCGGTGCTGACCTTCGAGGGCACCCAGCACACCGTGGTGTTCCAGGGCAATCCGTGCGTCGACGACATCGCCGCCAAGTACCTGATCGACGTCACCGTTCCGCCGGAGGGCGCCAAGTGCTGACCGCCGGACTTCCCGTAGGTCACCATCGCATCACCGTCTGATTGCTGGGTTGTCTCTGCCCGGGTTCGGGTGCAGACCGCAAGCGCGTTGCGTGCGAACATGTTCGCCATGCGGGTGGGCCGGATGACAGCGGTGCCCCTTGCGACCCTCGTGATGTTCGCCGTCTTTTGCCCGGCGGCGTCGGCGTCACCGGAAGGCGAGGCCACCCAGCAATTCGGACAGGCCCCGGTGTGGGGCAGCTGCGCCAACATGGTCGGCGATACCGCAGCGATCCCGACGGCCCAGTGCGGCACGGTCTCGGTGCCGATCGACTACGCCAGGCCCGACGGGGCGCAGGCGCAGTTGGCGGTCATCCGGGTTCCCGCCACAGGTGATCGGATCGGCGTCCTGATGGTCAACCCGGGCGGGCCGGGGGCGTCGGCCGTCGACACCGTCGCCGGAATGGGCGCGGCGTTGGCCGACACGGACATCGGCAGGCGCTTCGACCTCGTCGGGTTCGATCCTCGCGGCGTCGGCCACTCGACGCCGCAGGTGCGGTGTCGCACCGACGCCGAATTCGACGCCTACCGGCGCGAACCGATGACCGACTACAGCCCCGAGGGCGTCGCGCGCATCGAGCAGCTGTACCAGAACCTCGCGCAGGGCTGTGTCGACAAGACCGGCCTGGACTTCCTTGCCAACGTCGGGACGGCGTCCACCGCACAGGACATGGACGTGGTGCGTGCGGCGTTGGGGGAGAACGAGATCAACTTTCTCGGCTTCTCCTACGGCACCGAACTCGGCGCCACCTACGCCGAGCGGTATCCGCGACCGCGTCCGGGCCATGGTGCTCGACGGCGCCGTCGACCCCGGCTCGGACCCGATCGGCGAGAACATCCGGCAGTTGGCCGGATTCCAGATGGCGTTCGACGACTACGCCGCGGACTGTGCCCAGTCCACCGACTGCCCGCTCGGGACGGACCCAACCCAGTTCGTGGCGCGCTACCACCAGCTGGTCGACCCGTTGGTGCAACAGCCCGGCGCCACCTCGGACCCGCGCGGCCTGAGTTACCAGGACGCGATCACGGGCACCGTCAACGCGCTCTACACGCAGCGGTACTGGAAGTACCTGACCAGCGGTCTGCTCGGCCTGCAGCGCGGGACCGACGCCGGTGACCTGTTGCTGCTCGCCGACGACTACCAGCACCGCAACGCGAGCGGCGGATACGACAACCAGCAGGACGCGTTCACCGCGATCCGCTGCGTCGACGCGCCGTACCCCACCGACCCTGCCGCGTGGGTCGACGCCGACCGCCGGGCCAGGGAGGCGGCTCCCTTCATGGCGTACGGCGAGTTCACCGGTTACGCGCCGCGCGATCCCTGCGCGATGTGGCCCGTGCCGCCGACCTCGGCACCGCACGACGTCGGTTCGCCCGGTCCCGGCAAGGTCGTGGTCGTGTCGACGACGCGCGATCCGGCCACGCCGTACCAGGCGGGCGTCGAGCTGGCGCGCGAATTGGACGCCGCCCTGATCACCTTCGAGGGCACCCAGCACACCGTGGTGTTCAACGGCGACCCGTGCGTCGACCCCGCCGTGGTCGCGTTCTTGGTCGACTCGGTGCAACCACCGCCGAATCTGCAGTGCCAGTGACCCCGCCGACGTCGGCGAACACGACACGCAGCCGCGCCGTAACACAGAATTAACAGCCGGTGCCTACGCTGCGGACATGGATCGCCAGAAGGAATTCGTGCTTCGCACGCTGGAAGAACGCGACATCCGGTTCGTGCGGTTGTGGTTCACCGACGTGCTCGGATACCTCAAATCCGTGGCGATTGCGCCTGCCGAACTAGAAGGCGCCTTCGAAGAGGGCATCGGCTTCGACGGCTCGTCCATCGAGGGCTTCGCGCGCGTGTCGGAATCCGACATGGTGGCGCGGCCCGACCCGTCGACGTTCCAGGTGCTGCCGTGGACGACGAGCGGCGGCAAGCAGCACTCGGCGCGGATGTTCTGCGACATCACCATGCCCGACGGCTCGCCGTCGTGGGGCGACTCGCGGCACGTACTGCGCCGGCAACTGGCCAAGGCGAGCGACCTCGGGTTCTCCTGCTACGTGCATCCCGAGATCGAGTTCTTCCTCCTGATGCCAGGAGGCGACGACCAGCCTCCCATGCCCGCCGACAACGGTGGCTACTTCGACCAGGCGGTCCACGATTCGGCGCCCAACTTCCGCCGCCACGCGATCGACGCGCTCGAGTCGATGGGCATCTCGGTGGAGTTCAGCCACCACGAGGGTGCGCCGGGGCAGCAGGAGATCGACCTTCGCTACGCCGACGCGCTGTCGATGGCCGACAACGTCATGACCTTCCGGTACGTGGTCAAGGAGGTCGCGCTGACGGAAGGCGTGCGGGCGTCCTTCATGCCGAAGCCGTTCGCCGAATACCCCGGCTCGGCGATGCACACCCACATGAGCCTCTTCGAAGGCGAGAACAACGCCTTCCACAGCCCCGACGATCCTCTGCAGCTGTCCGACGTCGGCAAGTCCTTCATCGCGGGCATCCTCGAGCACGCCTCCGAGATCAGCGCCGTCACCAACCAGTGGGTGAACTCCTACAAGCGGCTGGTGCACGGCGGCGAGGCGCCGACTGCAGCGTCATGGGGTGCGGCCAACCGTTCGGCACTGGTGCGGGTACCGATGTACACGCCGCGCAAGGCGTCGTCGCGCCGCGTCGAGGTGCGCAGCCCCGATTCGGCATGCAACCCGTACCTCGCGTTCTCCGTGCTGCTGGCCGCTGGGCTGCGCGGCGTCGAGAAGGGCTACAAGCTCGGCCCGCAGGCCGAGGACAACGTGTGGAACCTGACCGCCGAGGAGCGACGCGCCATGGGCTACCGCGAGCTGCCCGGCAGCCTCGGGGTGGCGCTGACCGAGATGGAGAGCTCCGAGCTGGTCGCGGAAGCGTTGGGGGAGCACGTGTTCGACTTCTTCCTTCGCAACAAGCGCGCCGAGTGGGAGAACTACCGCAGCCACGTCACGCCGTTCGAGCTGAAGACCTACCTGTCTCTGTAGTGCCGTGAGATAACGTCGGGGACATGGCCAAGCCCGCGACGCAGCGACCCAAGCTGCCCAGCGTCGGCAGGCTCGGATTGGTCGAACCCCCCGCACGCGCGGACCTGGACCGGTTGGGCTGGCACACCGACGCCCACGTCGAGTTGTTGTGGTCGCTGTCGCGCGCGCCGGACGCCGACTCGGCGCTGCGCACGATGGTGCGCCTCGCCGACACCCTCGGCAGGGGTTGGGACGAGCTGAACCAAGCACTGGTCAAGGACCGCTCCCTGCGCGGACGGCTGTTCGCCGTACTTGGCTCGTCGCTGGCACTCGGCGACCATCTCATCGCACATCCGCAGTCATGGCATCTGCTCGCAGGCAACGTCAGCCTGCCGTCGGCCGACCAACTGCGCCGCGATTTCGCGGCGGTGGCCGAATGTGCAACGGACACAAAGTCGGTGCAGGCCTCGCTGCGGACTCTCTACCGCGATCGAATCCTGCGTGCTGGCTGCCCTCGACTGCGCGCCCACCGTCGAGAACGAACCCGTGTTGCCGTTCGCGACCGTCGGCGAACACCTGGCCGACCTGGCCGACGCCGCACTGGGTGCGGCCCTGATCGTGGCCACCCGCACGGTCTGTGACGACGGTACCGAACCGCCTCGGCTCGCTGTGATCGCCATGGGCAAGTCCGGTGCGCGCGAACTGAATTACGTCAGCGACGTCGACGTGATCCTGGTGGCCGAGCACGCGGACGCCATCTCGACCCGCGTGGCGGGCGAGATGATGCGGTTCGGCGGTGACACCTTCTTCGAGTTGGATGCGGGACTGCGGCCCGAGGGCAAGCAGGGTCCACTGGTCCGGACGCTCGAATCGCACATTGCCTATTACGAGCGGTGGGCGAAGACGTGGGAGTTCCAGGCGCTGCTGAAGGCGCGTCCCGCGGCAGGCGACGCCGAGCTGGGCGCGCGGTACATGGCCGCGCTGAGCCCGATGGTGTGGAACGCCTCCGAGCGTGAGGACTTCGTGTCCGAGGTGCAGGCGATGCGCCGCCGCGTCGAAGAACTGGTGCCCGCCGGAGTGCGCGACCGCGAACTCAAACTCGGCACCGGTGGCCTGCGCGACGTCGAGTTCGCCGTGCAGCTTCTGCAATTGGTGCACGGCCGCAACGACGAGTCGCTGCACGTCGCATCCACGGTCGACGCGTTGGCTGCTCTCGGTGAGGGCGGCTACGTCGGCCGTGACGACGCCGCCAACCTGACGGCGTCCTACGAGTTCCTGCGCCTGCTCGAACACCGGCTGCAGCTGCAGCGCCTCAAGCGCACGCACATGCTGCCCGAGTCCGACGACGAAGAGGCCATGCGATGGCTGGCCCGCGCCGCGCACATGCGGCCCGACGGGCAGCACGACGCGGTCGGCGTGTTGCGGGAAGAACTCAAACGCCAGAGCATGCGGGTGTCACGCCTGCACGCCAAGCTCTTCTATCAGCCGTTGCTCGAATCGGTGGGCAGCCCGGCGGCCGAGCTGACGGCCTCCATGACGCCTCAGGCCGCGGAGCGTCAGCTCGCGGCACTGGGTTACGAGGGCCCGCAGAGCGCGCTCACCCACCTGGCGGCGCTGACCGCCCACACGGGACGGCGTGGTCGTGTGCAGCGGGTGCTGCTGCCGACGCTGCTGGATTGGTTGTCCGACACCCCGGACCCCGACGCGGGCCTGCTGTCCTACCGGCGGCTCAGCGACGCGCTCGGCGAACAGCGCTGGTTCCTGTCCACACTGCGCGACGAGGGCGCGGTCGCCAAACGGCTGATGCGCGTGCTGGGTACGTCGGCGTTCGTGCCCGACCTGCTGATGCGTGCGCCCGAGGTGATCCAGCAGTACGCCGACGGACCGCAGGGACCGAAGCTGTTGGAGGTCGACCCCGAGACCCTGGGTCGCGCACTCATCGCGTCGGCAGGCAGGCACACCGATCCCGAGCGCGCCATCATGGCCGCGCGCACGCTGCGGCGCAGAGAACTGGCCCGCATTGCGTCGGCCGACTTGCTCGGCATGCTCGAGGTCACTGCGGTGTGCCGGGCACTCACGTCGGTCTGGGTCGCGGTGCTGCAGGCCGCGCTCGACGTGATCATCCGGGCCAACACGCCACCTTCCGGACCGCCCGCGCGCATCGCGGTCATCGGCATGGGCCGTCTCGGTGGCGGGGAACTGGGTTACGGCTCGGACGCCGACGTGATGTTCGTCTGCGAGCCCCACGACGGTGTCGAGGAATCGGTGGCGGTGAAGTGGTCGGTGACCATCGCCGAACAGGTGCGGGCCCGGCTCGGCACGCCCAGCGCGGACCCGCCGCTCGAGGTCGACGCCAATCTGCGGCCCGAGGGTCGCAGCGGCCCCTTGGTCCGGACATTGGCGTCGTATGAGTCCTACTACGCACAGTGGGCTCAGGCGTGGGAGATTCAGGCCCTGCTGCGGGCGCACCGGGTCGCCGGTGATCCCGACCTCGGAGAGCGCTTCCTGTTGATGATCGACAAGACCCGCTACCCGGCCGGCGGCGTTTCGGCCGCCGCGGTGCAGGAGATCCGGCGCATCAAGGCCCGCGTCGAAGCCGAGCGGTTGCCGCGCGGCGCGGATCCCAACACCCACACCAAGTTGGGCCGAGGCGGTCTCGCCGACATCGAGTGGACCGTGCAGTTGCTGCAACTGCGGCACGCGCACCAGGTACCCGCGTTGCGCGGCACGTCGACGCTGCAGACGCTCGACGCCATCGGCGCGGCCGAGCTGATCGCCGAGGGTGACATCGACCTGTTGCGCCAGGCGTGGCTGACCGCGACGCGGGCGCGCAACGCACTGGTCCTGGTGCGCGGCAAACCATCCGATCAGCTGCCCGGTCCCGGCCGTCAGCTCAACGCGGTGGCCTTGGCGGCCGGCTGGGACAACGACAACGGCGGCGAGTTCCTCGACAACTACCTGCGGGTGACCCGACGGGCGAAGGCAGTGGTACGAAAGGTTTTTGGTGCATGAGGCAGGTGGATGAGGCAAACGAGGAGCGCGGCTTGAACAAGGACTTCCCGTTGGACGTCATCAGTGCCGACGAGTACGACCGGCTGCGCGACGTCTACGAGCCGCTGACCCAGTCCATGCGCAGGCTCATCGACGCGGGTATCCGCACCGGCGTGGACGACGACACCGTCCGCGACGCCAGCGCCGCCATCGACGCGATCGCCGACACGCTGGAACGCGAACGGCGCGGTACCACGTCGAACCTGCGGCACGCGGGCACCGGCCGTCCACTGGCGTTGGCCAATCCTGCTGTCGGGCTTCGCAATGCGATCGCCCCGCCGATGGTGATCCACCACGAGGACGGGGGCAGGTGCTGGTCCGAGTTCACCTTGGGCGCGGCCTACGAAGGACCTCCGGGGCTGGTGCACGGCGGCATCTGCGCACTCGTGCTCGACCACATGCTCGGCGAGGCGGCCAGTGACGGCCTGACCAAGCCCTTGTTCACCGGCACCATCACGCTGCGCTACCTGCGGGGTACGCCGCAGGGTCCGCTGCGCGCGGAGGCGTTCATCGAACGCACCGAGGGCATCAAGACCTACGCGCGCGGCTACATCAGCGATGCGGACGGCCACACCGTGGAAGCCGACGGCGTGTTCATCCGAGCCGGCGTGGGCGCGGGACGCCGGAGTGAAGAGGATGAAGTTCTACATCAGCCCGCCTTCCTGGAGACCCGCGAGATCGTCGAATTGGCCAAGGCGGCAGACGATCTCGGCTACGACGGCTTCGGCATCCCAGACCACGTGGTGAACCTGGAGAAACTGGCGACCCCGTACCCGTACACCAAGGACGGCGAGCGGCGCTGGCAGCCGTTCACCGACTGGCCCGATCCGTGGGTGCTCGTCGGCGCGCTCGCGCAGGTGACGACGCGACTGCACTTCGTCACCACGGTGTACATCCCGGGCATGCGCGATCCGTACTCGGTCGCCAAATCCGTTGGCACCGCGGCGTATCTGGCCGATGGTCGTGTCGAACTCGGCATCGGCGTCGGCTGGTGCGAGGAGGAGTTCACGCTGATGGGGCAGCAGTTCGATCGCCGCGGCAAGCGCACCGACGAGATGCTGGAGCTGTTGCGTGCGCTGTGGCAACCGGGCTGGACCGAGTTCGACGGTGAGTTCTACCAGACGCCAAGGCTCGAGATGGAACCCACGCCGCCGCACATCCCCATCTACGTCGGGGGTCTCAGCGACATCGCGCTACGCCGCGCCGCCCGCAACGACGGCTGGATCGGCGACCTGATCACCACCGAAAGGGCCATCGCCGCCGCCGCTCGGTTGCGCGAACTGCGGGCCGAAAAGGGCTTGACGATGGACGATTTCACGATCCTCACGCCGCTGACCGATGCGTTGACGATCCCGGACTACGAACGCGCGGCCGCTGCCGGCATCACCCACATCCTGACCATGCCGTGGATGTTCTACACCGGAGCGGCGTCGACCACCGCCGAGAAGATCGACGGCATGAAGCGGTTCCGCAAGGACCTCGCGCTCGACGGCTAGCGGCGCACCCGCACCCGCTGTCGTCGCCCGCCCCGCATGGCATCGAGCGCGTAGGCGCCGCCGCCGGTGAACACCAGCAGGAAGAAGCCGAAGCAGAACAGCACGGCCAGTTCTCCGCCGTTCTCGATCGGCCACAACGCCGCCGGTTGATGCTGGCTGAAGTACGCGAACGCCATCTCACCGGATGCCACGAAGGCGGCGACCCGCGTGACGAATCCCGTCAGGATCAGCAGTCCCGCGATCAGCTCGATCAGACCGGCCCACCAAAAGGGCCACGCGCCAACCGGAATCGGTCCGGGCGCGGCGATCGGCCAGTCGAACAGTTTCTGCGTCGCGTGCACGGTGTACAGCAGCCCGAACACGATGCGGAACAGGCTCAGTACCTGGGGGGAGTACGAGGTGAGGCGGGCGTCCAGGTTCGTCATGACCATGACCCTACTATTCGGACCCTAGTCCGGATAGCTGAGGGGAAGAAAATGGAGAGGCCGGGCAGCGCGAACGCTGCGGGGCGGCCGGTTAGAGATGGACTGGTTTGGGTGGGTCTCCGTATGGGGATAGCTGCGTGATGATATCGCCGGGACGTAGTCGGTGGTGGTGCTGAACCAGTTCACGTTCGGCTGTCTGATCGCCCGACTCGGCAACGATGAGCAACTCGGCGACTGTATCGACCAACTCGTCGTTGGTGATGAGTTGGTCCAGAGCGGGCCAGGCGTCCCACAAGAGTGTCTCGTCCCCGTAGCGGTGGCAGAGATCGTAGGCAAGGTATGTCCGGATGAGGTTTGAGACGGTAAATGCCGATCCGCGCGGAATGGGGTATCGGTCGACGGCGTCGCGGTCGTGTCGGAGGGTGTTCCATGCGTGGGCCGCAGATTGGAATGGCGCGTGAGGCCCGATCTGAATATCGTTGGGGTCGAACGGTACTGACCCGATGGGCATCTCCGGATCGGTATGAACCCAGCGGTCAGCGGACCAGTGTTCGACAACGGCGTGGTCGATGCGATGGCCGGGCTCCAGGTAGTTGGCGAAGCCGACTCGGATGCGGGCCGGGACTCCTTGTTCCCGCAGCACGCTCACGACGAAGAGCGCGTGGTCACGACAACAGCCCGCCACCCGGGTGTCAGGATCGCGGGGGGCGTCGAGGGGGACTGGGTGGCGGACTTGATCGGTGTCGAGGATGCGCCGTAACCAGCGGCTGTTGACTTCGTCGCGGCGCTCCGGTCCCAGGGCTGGCAGTTCAGCGCGGTAGTGGCCGATCACGTTACGAGCCACCTGGCAGATGGATGTGAGATTGCGTGGCAACTGTCGAAGTAGGGCGCGATGCGGCCCAGGGTTCGAGTAGGGCGTGTGGGAAATCCACCGGCCGGTCATACGGGTATGCCTCCCTGAAGGCGTGGGTGAGCGCTGTGGGGATCAAATGCGTCCAGCTCAGGGATATCGAAATTTTTAGCCAATTTTCAAGTTACGGCGTCGATTTCGAGCGCGACGTGTCAACCCACCAAAGACGAAACAACCCGGTCCGCCATCGTTGCTGCGATGGGGGACCGGGTTGTTTCAGCGCGTTAGCTGGCCTACACGTCGTAGTACAGCGCGAACTCGTACGGGTGCGGCCGGATCTGGACCGGCAGGATCTCGTTCTCCCGCTTGTAGGAGATGTAGGTCTCGATCAGGTCCTCGGTGAATACGCCACCCTCGGTGAGGTACTCGTGATCCGCCTCGAGCCGGTCGATCACCGCGGACAGCGAGGTGGGCGCCTGCGGAATGTTGGCGGCCTCGTCGGGCGGCAGCTCGTAGAGGTCCTTGTCCACGGGCGTCAACGGCTCGATCTTCTTCTTGATGCCGTCGATGCCGGCCATCAGCATCGCTGCGAACGCCAGGTACGGGTTGCCCGAGCTGTCCGGGCAACGGAACTCGAGGCGCTTGGCCTTCGGGTTGTTGCCGGTGATCGGGATGCGCACACAGGCCGACCGGTTGCGCTGGCTGTAGACCAGGTTGATCGGGGCCTCGTATCCGGGCACCAGACGCTTGTAGGAGTTCACCGTTGCGTTGGTGAACGCCAGCAGCGACGGCGCGTGGTGCAGGATGCCGCCGATGTAGTGGCGTGCCAGGTCCGAAAGGCCGGCGTAGCCCGACTCGTCGTGGAACAGCGGCTTGCCGTCCTTCCACAGCGACTGGTGCGCGTGCATGCCCGAACCGTTGTCGCCGAACAGCGGCTTCGGCATGAAGGTGACGGTCTTGCCGTTCGCCCATGCCGTGTTCTTGATGATGTACTTGAACAGCAGCACATCGTCAGCCGCATGCAGCAGCGTGTTGAACTTGTAGTTGATCTCGGCCTGACCGGCGGTGCCCACCTCGTGGTGGCCGCGCTCGAGGGTGAAGCCGGCGTTCTGCAGGTTGGTGGCCATCTCGTCGCGCAGGTCGACGTAGTGGTCGTAGGGGGCGACCGGGAAGTAGCCGCCCTTGGGGCGCACCTTGTAACCGCGGTTGGCACTGCCGTCGGCCTCGAAGGGCTCGCCGGTGTTCCACCAGCCCGACTCGGAGTCGACCTCGTAGAAGGTGCCGTTGATCTTCGAGTCGAACGACACCGAGTCGAAGATGTAGAACTCGGCTTCGGCGCCGAAGAAGCAGGTGTCGGCGATGCCGGTGCTGGTCAGGTAGTTCTCGGCCTTGCGGGCCACGTTGCGCGGGTCGCGTGAGTACGCCTCACGGGTGAACGGATCGTGCACGAAGAAGTTCATGTTCAACGTCTTCGCCGCCCGGAACGGATCGATGCGCGCCGTGTCCGCGTCCGGCAGCAGCATCATGTCGGATTCGTGGATCGACTGGAAGCCGCGCACCGACGAACCGTCGAAGGCGAGCCCGTCCTCGAAGATGCTCTCGTCGAACGTCGAAGCCGGGATAGAGAAGTGCTGGACCGAACCGGGCAGATCGCAGAACCGGATGTCGACGTACTCGACATTCTCGTCTGAGATCAGCTTGATGATGTCGTCGGCCGTCTTTTCTGCCACTGAGTAATCTCCTTTGACTGGATTCCCGCCGGTTGACGCTAGGGACACGATGTTGCACCGTCATCAACCGGATGTTGCGCTGACGTTACGCAATGCCCATGGACCATATGCTTGTGGCATGGCCCGCACCTTCGGATCCTGGCTGTCCGGTCCACCGCCGTCCGAGGCGGGCGACCAAACCCAAGGCCCCAACGACCATCCCGGTGAGCGGCTCGGTCTGCCTGCGACCGGACCCCGGTCGCAGGCCCGGATGGGCCGTCGCATCGGGGCGCTGATGGTCGACTGGCTGATCGGATACGGGCTTGCCGCGCTGGGCATGACGCTGGGCATCGTGTCGATGGCGACGTTGTCGACGGCCGTCCTGATCGTCTGGTTCGTGCTCGGCGTTGCCTCGGTCCGGCTGTTCGGCTTCACGCCGGGTCAGCTGGTATTCGGACTGATGGTCGTGCCCGTCGACGGGCGTCAACACGTCGGTACGGGCAGGGCCGCGGTCCGGGGCCTGCTGATCGCCCTGGTGATACCGGCGCTGTTCACCGACTCGGACCTGCGGGGATTGCAGGACCGGGCGACGGCGACGGCCGTCGTGCGCGCTAGATAGCGCTACTTCCTGCGCACCGTCCGCTGCACGCCGCGCATCTTGGCGTTGCCAGGCAGTGGGCCCTTCGGCATCGCGGCAGGCCCGATGCGCGAGCCAAGCGCGACCAGCTTGGACTCGAGCGCGTCCATCTGCTTGGCGGTGATGTTGGCGGGCAGCTTGGTCAGGTGGCGCTCGAGCTTGGACAGCGGCACCTCACCCTCGCCGTTGCCGACGACGATGTCGTAGATCGGGGTGTCGCCGATCAGGCGCGCGGTGCGCTTCTTCTCCTGTGCGAGCAACGGTTTGACCCGCGCCGCTGAGCCCTCGCCGACGAAGATCACGCCGGGCCTGCCGATCACGCGGTGCACCGCATCGAAGTGTCCGGTCGCCGCGACGCCGGGGGTGACCCGCCACTTGCCGCGCATGTTGTCCAGCGCCCAGGCCGCGGCGCCCGTCTGGCCCTCGGCCTTGCTGTACACGGACTTCTGCGCACGCCTGCCGAAGATGATGAACGCCACCAGGGCGCCGAGCAGGACGCCGAGCGGGATCAGCGTCACCATGGTGAACGTGCTCCCACTGAACACGCCCGCCACCACCGCCGCGGCCACGATCAGCACGAACGCGCCGATCATGTAGGGAAGTAGCCGCTTGTCTTCCTTGCGCTGCATCTGGAACGCCTGCCACAACTGGCTGCGGCGTTGCTTGGACGCCGCCTTTCGGGCGGCCTTCGCCTCGGCCTTGGCGGCCTTGTTGGCGGCGGGCTTGCTGGATTTCGCCATGAGCTCAGGATACGGGTGGGCTGTTGCGCGTCCGCAGACGCGCGGCCTCTGCATACAGCCGACCGGCCCGGTAGGACGATCGCACCAGCGGTCCGGCCAGCACGCCGGCGAAGCCTAGGGCTGAAGCGAACTTCTCGTGCTCGACGAATTCCTCGGGTCGGACCCACCGCTCCACCGGGTGATGACGGACCGTCGGCCGCAGGTATTGCGTGATGGTGACGATGTCGCAGCCCGCCTCGTACAGGTCGGTCAGAGCCTCCCGCACTTCTTCGGGTGTCTCGCCCATGCCGAGAATGAGGTTGCTCTTGGTCACCAGGCCGTAATCGCGGGCCGCGGTCACCACGTCGAGGCTGCGCTGGTAGCGGAACGCCGGCCGGATCCGCTTGAAGATGCGCGGAACGGTCTCGACGTTGTGCGCCAACACTTCCGGTCGCGTTTCGAAGACGGTCTCGAGCTGTTCGGGGATGCCGTTGAAGTCGGGGATCAGCAGTTCGACGCCGGTGTTCGGGTTCAGCGCCTTGATCTGTCGGACCGTCTCGGCGTACAGCCACGCGCCGCCGTCGGGCAGGTCGTCGCGCGCCACGCCGGTCACGGTGGAGTACCGCAGGCCCATCGCCTGCACGCTTTCGGCGACTCGCCGCGGCTCGTCGCGATCCAGCTCGGCGGGCTTGCCCGTGTCGATCTGGCAGAAGTCGCACCGCCGGGTGCACTGTTCGCCGCCGATGAGGAAGGTGGCTTCGCGGTCCTCCCAGCACTCGTAGATGTTGGGGCAGCCGGCCTCTTCGCAGACCGTGTGCAGACCCTCCCGGCGGACCAGCGCCTTGAGCTCCTTGTATTCGGGGCCCGTCCTCATCTTGGTCTTGATCCACGGCGGCTTGCGCTCGATCGGGACCTCGGCGTTGCGGACCTCCAAGCGCAACAGCTTGCGACCCTCGGGAGCAATACTCACGACGTCAATGCTACGTGCAGCCGACCGTCCAACGCGTCGCAGACGGCATCGGCGACCGCCCCGGTGACATCGCTCACGCCGACGTGGCGGCCCAGCTCGGCGGTCAGCGACGTCACACCGGCGTCGGAGATTCCGCACGGCACGATCGACGAGTACGCGTCGAGGTCGCAGTCGCAGTTCAGCGCGAACCCGTGCAGGGTGGTCCCGCGTGCGACCCGGATGCCGATGGCGCCGACCTTGCGGGCGGGCCTGGTGCCGTCGGCAGGCACCCACACCCCGGACCTGCCCTCGACCCTGCCGGTCTGCAGGCCGACCGAGGCGCACACCGCGATCAGCGAATCCTCAAGGCGGCGAACGAACTTCACGACGTCGATCGGCTGGGCCAACCCGACGATCGGATAGCCGACCAACTGGCCGGGGCCGTGCCAGGTGATCTTGCCGCCGCGGTCGGTGTCGATGACCGGTGCACCGCCCAGCGGGCGTTCGTGCGGCTCGGTGCGCTTGCCCGCGGTGTACACCGACGGATGCTCGAGCAAGAGCAAGGTGTCGGGGCCACCCGCGATGCGCGCCTCGGCCAGCTCGCGCTGCAACGTCCAGGCACTGGAGTAGTCGACGGTGCCCAACCGCCGCACGTCCAGCGGCGTGTGCGCCGACCGGACCGATGATTCCGCCACGGATTCAACGGTACTCGGCGTCACGTGTCCTTCGGTGCGGTGGCGTAGGCCAGTGCCTCGCGGATCGTGTTGTGGTGGAACTCGAAACCGGCCCGCTCGAGTGCGGCCGGGATCGCCCGCTGCCCGCCGAGCAGACCTTCGTCGGCGAATTCGCCGAACAGAGTGCGCAGCGCGAACCCCGGCACCAGCAGCGCGGTCGGACGGTTCACCGCGCGTCCCAGCGCGGCGGTGAACTCGGCGTTGGTCACCGGCGCGGGCCCGGTCAGGTTCACCGGGCCTGCGATGTCGTCGTGACCGATGGTGAACAACAACGCCCGTACCTCGTCCTCGAGGCTGATCCACGGGATGTACTGCTTGCCGTTGCCCAGCCGGGCGCCAAGGCCCAGCGAGAACAGGGGTTTGATCCGGCTGAGCATGCCGCCGGCCGCGGCCAACACCAGGCCGGTGCGCAGCAGGACCACACGCGTGCCCGACTGCTGCGCCGGCTCCGTGGCCGCCTCCCAGTCCTCGCAGAGCCCGGCGAGGAAGCCGCGTCCCGGCGGTGCGGTCTCGTCGACGACGTGGCCGCGGGTGTCGCCGTAGAAACCGACTGCGCTGGCGTTGATCAGCGCAGGTACACCTGCGTCGACGACGGCGTTCGACAGCACCTCGGTGGGCCCGATGCGGCTGTCGCGCAGGCTCTGCTTGAACGCCCCCGACCACCGCTTGGCCCCGACGCTGACCCCGCAGAGATTCACCACCGCGTCGACGCCGCGCACGGTGTCCGGGTCGAACTCGCCCGTGTCGGGATTCCAGTACACCTCGTCGGCGCTCGTCGGTGCCCGCCGGACGATCCGCATGACGCGGTGGTCCGCCGCGCGCAGTGCAGACGTCAAGGCGGAGCCGATCAGTCCAGACGAACCCGCGATCGCTATCACGGAATTGGGCACAGTGCCGTCTTTACAGGCCCAGGTCGGCTTCGAACGCCGCCTCTTCGAGGCGCCGTTTGACGGTGGTCAGGAACCGTCCCGCGTCCGCGCCGTCGATCAGTCGGTGGTCGTAGGTCAGCGGCAGGTAGGCCACCGAACGCACGCCGATCGACTCGTTGCCGTTGTCGTCGACCACCACGCGCGGCCGTTTGACGATCGCGCCGGTACCCAGCATCGCCGCCTGCGGCGGGACCAGGATCGGCGTGTCGAACAACGCGCCCTGGCTGCCGATGTTGGTGATGGTGAAGGTGCCACCGGACAGCTCGTCGGGCTTGAGGTTGCCGGACCGGGCGCGCGCCGCGATGTCGGCGATCGCCCGTGCCAGCCCGCCCAGGGACAGGTCGCCCGCGTTGTGCACGACGGGGGAGAGCAGGCCCTGCTCGGTGTCGACCGCGAAGCCGAGGTGCTCGGCGTCGTAGTAGGTGATCTCCTTGCTGTCTTCGTTGTAGCTGGCGTTCACGTTCGGATGCGCCTTGAGCGCGTCGACGACCGCCACGGCGAAGAACGGCAGGAACGTCAGGTTGACGCCCTCGCGCTCGGCGAAGCTCGCCTTCGCCTTGGCTCGCAGCGCAACGATCTTGGTCAGATCGACCTCGTGGGTCTGCGTCAACTGCGCTGTGGTCTGCAGGGATTCACGCGTCTTCTTGGCCGTGATCTGGCGGATCCGGTTGGCCTTCTGCGTGGTCCCGCGCAGATGCGCGAGCGCGGGGGCGGGGGTCGCAGCGGCCTTGGCGGGCGCCGCGGCCGCGGCTGCAGGAGCTGCCGGTGCCGCTGCGGGTGGTGCTTTCTTGGCCTCCGCTGCCGCCAGCACGTCCTGCTTGCGGATGCGGCCGCCGACGCCGGTGCCCTTGACCGATGCAAGGTCAATGCCGTTCTCCACGGCCAACTTTCGGACCAGTGGGGTGACGTAGGGGCTGCCGTCGGTGCTGGCGGAATCCGATGCCGCCGCGGCGGGTGCCGCAGGCTGGGGCTTCGGCTCGGGTTTGGGCTCGGGCTTGGGTTCCGGCTTCGGTTCGGGCTTGGGTTCCGGCGCCGGTTCGGACTTGGGCTCGGGTTCGGTTCCGGCTCGGGTTCGGGTTTCGGTTCGGGCTTCGGCTCGGCGGCGGGCAGAGCCCGCGGCGCCGATCTTGGCCAGTTCGCCGCCGACCGCGACGGTGTCGTCCTCCTCGGCGGTGATCGACACCAAGGTGCCCGCCACCGGTGAGGGGATCTCGGTGTCGACCTTGTCGGTGGATACCTCGACCAGTGGATCGTCGACCTCGACGCTGTCGCCGACCTTCTTCAGCCAGCGCGTCACGGTGCCCTCGGTGACGGACTCACCCAGCTCGGGCATCAGCACCGGCGTGGCGTCACCGCCACCCTCGGCGGCGGGCGCCGGTGCGCTCTCCGGCTCCGGTTCCGGCTCGGCTGCCTGCTCGGGTTCGGGCTCCGGCTGCTTCTCGGACTCGGGCTCGGGCTCGGGTTCGGGCTCGGGCTCGGGTTCCGCTTCTGCGGCAGGGGCATCGCCGCCGCCTTCACCGGCCTCACCGATCGTCGCCAGGTCGCCGCCGACCTCGACGGTGTCATCCTCGTGGGCGATGATCTTGGTCAGCACACCGGCGGCGGGCGACGGAATCTCGGTGTCGACCTTGTCGGTCGAGACTTCCAGCAGGGGCTCGTCGACTTCGACGGTGTCGCCCTCTTGCTTCAGCCACCGGGTGACTGTCCCTTCCGTGACGCTCTCACCGAGTGCGGGCATCTGGACGGAGATGGCCATGTGTGTTGACTCCCTCGAACGGTCGTTCGTCCCTACCGAATGTCGGCACCCATCCTGTCACGTCCTTCCGCGCCGGTCGCCGCAGACCGATCTATCCATTGCTCTGGCACTATCGAAAGTGGTGGTGCTGACCCCAGCTCAGAAACACGCCGCCGCGACGCCGGAGGGAGCCAGGTCGAGTGGGACTGTTGGACAGGTTTCGCGGCCGTGGTTCCGTGCGTGCCGACGGCCGCGATCCGGCCGCCGACCTGAAGTACCTGCGTCAGTGGGTCGCCGAGCACCAGGGCGTCGAGGCGTTCGTCGAACCCAAGACCACCGTCACCGAAGTCACGGTCGTACTGGTCGCCGCGGACGGCGAATGGACCAGGCGCCGCGCGGGCGGCGACTCCGGTGCCCGACGGCTGAGTGACCGACTCAACATCCCCGTCTACGACGTGCAGAAGGTGGGCTACCCACAACGGATGCGCGACTTCGACGCCCGCCGCCGCATCCTGCGCGACCGTGAACGGCGCCGCGAACTCGAAGAGGGCTGACCGCTCTCTAGCCGGCTAGCCGTTTTCTGCGATGTCCTCGAGGACCGCGAACATGGTGCGCGTGGGCACCCCGGTGCCGCCCTTGCCGGTGTAGCCCCACGGTCCGCCGGTGTTGTACGACGGGCCTGCGACGTCGATGTGCGCCCACTGCACGCCGTCGGCGACGAACTCGCGCAGATAGACACCGGCGACCAGCATGCCGGCATACCGGGAACCGCTGACGTTGGCGAGGTCGGCGACCGTCGACTTCAGATCGTCCTTGAGTTCCTCGGGCAGCGGCATCGGCCAGGCGTTCTCGCCGACGCTCTGGGACAGTGCCGCAACGCGGTCGCGGAACTCGTCGCTTCCCATCACGCCGGGTGTGCGGCCGCCGAGCGCCACGGTCTGCGCACCCGTCAGCGTCGAGGTCTCGATGAGGTAGTCGGGTTCGTCCTCGCAGGCCCGCACGATCGCGTCGGCCAGGATCAACCGGCCCTCGGCGTCGGTGTTGAGCACCTCGACCGTGATGCCGCCGTACTGGGTGAGCACGTCGCCGGGCCGCTGCGCGGTCGACGACGGCATGTTCTCGGCCATCGGCACCGTGGCGACCACGTCGATGGGCAGGTCCAGTTTGGCGGCCAGGACCACGGTGGCGATGACCGCGGCGGCCCCACCCATGTCCGACGTCATCTGGTGCATGTTGGCGGCCGGCTTGATCGAGATGCCGCCCGTGTCGAACGTGATGCCCTTGCCGACCAGCGCGACCTTCTTGGTCTTCTTCGACCTGCCCTTGGCCCGGTGGGTCAGCCGGACCAGCCGGGGCGGACGTGACGATCCCTTGCCGACGCCAACCACTCCGCCGTAGCCGGCCCTCTCCAACGCCTTGTCGTCGAGGACTTCGATCTCCAAGCCGGCTGATTCCCCCAATGCCTTTGCGCGACTGGCGAATTCGGCCGGGAACAGGTGGCTGGGCGGGGTGTTGACGAGATCGCGGGCAGTGGCGACCGCCGTGGCGATGTCGGCCGCGCGCGCCGCCGTGGCCTTGGCTCCCTTCTCGCCGGACAGAGCGGTGATGGCGGCCAGGCCCGGCTCCTTGGGCGCGGTCTTGGCGCTGCGGAAGTCGGTGAACCGGTAGGCGCCAAGGATCAGGCCCTCGATGGTGGCCTCGAGATCCAGCTCGGACAGCGTCGTGACGACCGCCTCGGTGCCGTTCAGTGAGCGGGCGGCCACGCCCGCAGCACGGCGGATCACGTCGGCTGGCCAGTCGTCGCGCGCCTTGCCGAGGCCGATCGCCAGCACGCTGGACACCGGCAGCGACGGCGCGAGCACCCGGGTGGCCTGCTCGGTCCCGCCCTTGGCGCCGAGCGCCTTGAGGGCACTCTCGATCTCGCCGACGGCCTCGGCGTCGAGGGACGGGCTCAGGACGACCGTCGCGGTGTCGTCGTCACCGGTGACCACGGGAACGATCAACACCGCCTTGCGCGCGCCGCGCTTGGGCAGTGTGGCGGACACGGTGACGGCGGGGGACTGGTAGCCGGGAGGGGTGCTCACGGGGATTCACCCTAGTCTGGCAGCGTGAGTGACAACCTGCTGAAGGGTCCGCTGGAGGACCGCCACCGCGACCTCGGGGCCAGTTTCGCCGAATTCTCCGGTTGGCTCATGCCGGTCTCCTACGCCGGAACCGTCAGCGAACACAACGCGACGCGCAGCGCCGTCGGGCTGTTCGACGTCAGCCACCTCGGCAAGGCACTCGTGCGCGGGCCCGGCGCGGCGGAGTACGTCAACTCGACACTCACCAACGACCTCGGTCGGATCGGGCCCGGCAAGGCGCAATACACGTTGTGCTGCAACGATTCCGGTGGCGTGATCGACGACCTGATCGCGTACTACGTGTCCGACGACGAGGTCTTCCTCGTGCCCAACGCCGCCAACACCCCGGCCGTCGTCGCCGCGCTGACCGAGCGGGCACCGGCGGGGCTGACCATCACCGACGAGCACCGCCAGTACGCCGTGCTGGCCGTGCAGGGCCCGAAGTCCGCCGACGTGGTGTCCCAGCTGGGGCTGCCGACCGACATGGACTACATGGGCTATGCCGACGCGGAGTTCTCGGGCGTCCCGGTCCGCGTGTGCCGCACCGGCTACACCGGCGAACACGGCTACGAGCTACTGCCGTCGTGGGATCGCGCGGACGTGGTGTTCGACGCGCTGGTCGATGCGGTCACCGCCGCGGGCGGGCAGCCGGCGGGACTCGGCGCGCGGGACACGCTGCGCACCGAGATGGGCTATCCGCTGCACGGACACGAACTGTCGCTCGACATCTCGCCGCTGCAGGCCCGTTGTGGCTGGGCGATCGGATGGCGCAAGGACGCGTTCTGGGGTCGGGACGCGTTGCTGGCCGAGAAGCAGGCGGGCCCGCGCCGGTTGCTGCGTGGGCTGCGTGCGGCAGGCAGGGGGGTGCTGCGGGCGGACATGACGGTGCTTGCCGACGGCGTTCCGGTCGGACGTGACGACCTCGGGAACCTTCTCTCCAACACTGAAACTGGGCATCGCGCTGGCAATGATCGACGTCGACGCCGGCATCGATGAGGGACGGCGCGTGACCGTCGACGTGCGTGGCAGGGCGCTCGAATGCGACGTGGTGGCGCTGCCGTTCGTGGAGGCCAAAACTCGCTAGTCAGGAGTTATACAATTGGCACATGACCGATGGTCCCCTCGAGTTCACGCTTGCCCGTAACGCAACTCCGGCAAGCGACGAGGTACGTGCCGACATCCTGCGCAATCCGGGTTTCGGACGCTTCCACACCGATCACATGGTGTCGGTCGACTACACCGAGGGTCGCGGCTGGCACGACGCCAGGGTGATCCCGTACGGCCCGATCGAGCTGGATCCGTCCGCGATCGTGCTGCACTACGCCCAGGAAGTGTTCGAGGGGCTCAAGGCCTACCGGTGGGCCGACGGGTCCATCGTGTCGTTCCGCCCCGAGGCCAACGCCGCCCGGCTGCGTACCTCGGCGCATCGGATCGCCATCCCGGAGCTGCCAGAGGAACTGTTCATCGAGTCGCTGCGCCAGTTGATCGCGGTCGACGCCGATTGGGTGCCTGCCGCGGGCGGCGAGGAGTCGCTCTACCTGCGCCCGTTCATCTTCGCCACCGAACCCGGGCTGGGCGTGCGCCCCGCGACGCAGTACCGCTACATGGTGATCGCCTCTCCGGCAGGTGCGTACTTCCCGCGCGGCATCAAGCCGGTCAGCGTGTGGCTGTCCACCGAGTACGTCCGTGCCAGCCCCGGTGGCACCGGCGCGGCCAAGTTCGGCGGAAACTACGCGGCGTCGCTGCTGGCGCAGGCGGAGGCCGCCGACAACGGGTGCGATCAGGTGGTGTGGCTGGACGCCATCGAACGCCGCTACGTCGAGGAGATGGGCGGCATGAACCTCTTCTTCGTCTTCGGCAGCGGTGGCTCGGCACGGTTGGTCACACCGGAGCTGAGTGGTTCGCTACTGCCCGGCATCACGCGGGATTCGTTGCTGCAGTTGGCTACCGACGGCGGCTTCGCCGTCGAGGAGCGCAAGATCGACGTCGACGAATGGCAGAAGAAGGCAGCGGCGAACGAGATCACCGAGGTGTTCGCGTGCGGCACGGCCGCCGTCATCACCCCGGTGTCACACGTGAAGTTCGGTGACGGGGAGTTCACCATCGCCGACGGCGAACCTGGCGAGGTCACCATGGCGTTGCGCGACACGCTGACCGGCATTCAGCGCGGTACGTTCGCCGACACGCACGGTTGGATGACCCGACTGGATTAGCGGACCG
Organism: uncultured Actinomycetota bacterium; assembly: GCA_963849055.1. GTDB lineage: Bacteria > Actinomycetota > Actinomycetes > Mycobacteriales > Mycobacteriaceae > Mycobacterium. The sequence continues at coordinate 395,151 of CAWKFI010000001.1, read as the reverse complement.
CCAGGCCCAGCGCGGCCACGGTGGTCGTCACCTCTACCGCTGCACCCAGCACGTCGCCGGTAACGCCGCCGAACCGTCGGACGCAGTGCGCGACGACCCACGCGCCGACCGCCAACGCGACCAGCACGGCGAGCGGGCCCTGCCATGGCCGCGACGTCGCGACCACGCCGGCCGCCGCGGCGGCTGCGATCCAGCCGGCCACGACCCAGCCCGGCTGCGTACCCGCCACCGCGGCGCCGAGCGAGCTGCCCGCGGCGGCGGGCACCGATCGGCGACACGCCACGACAGCGGCCACCCGGCCCGCGGCGACACTGACGACGATCGCGGGCAGGCTCATCGTGGCGAACGCCAAGCCCTGAACGACGATGGTGACCACGACTGCGGCGACCCCGAACGGGCCCGCCGTTCCGTCCCGCATCACTGCGAGGGCCCGCTCGGGTGGCCCGTAGCAGCCGAGCCCGTCGGCGGTGTCCGCCAGTCCGTCGACGTGCAGCCCGCGGGTGACGATCAGCAGCACGGCGACCGCCAGGATGCCGGTCAGCGGGTAGTGCTCGCCGAACGCCTTGGCAGCCACCCAGACGGTGCCCGCCGCCAGGCCGCCAAGGGCGATGCCCACCACCGGCAAAGCGGTCAGGGCGCCACGTCCGAACGGCTGCCCGGAGCGGACCGGCAGCACCGTACCGAAGCCGAAAGCCGAAGTGAGCGAACCGATCACGACGCCGGATCGGGCACGCGGTCGGTCACGCTCGCCTCGCCGAAGGTTGCCATCGACGCCAGCGTCGCCACCGCCGCCCGCAGAACCGGCAGAGCAACCACCGCGCCGGTGCCCTCACCGAGACGCATGCCGAGGTCGACGATCGGCTCGAGCGCCAGCCGCTGCAGGGCCAGCGTGTGTGCGGGCTCGGTGGACCGGTGACCTGCCTGCCACCACTGCCTTGCGCCAGGCGCCATCCGGTCGGCCACCAGGGCGGCCGCCGTCACCACTACGCCGTCGAGCAGCACCGGCGTACGCCGCACCGCGGCCTGCGCCACGAAACCCGCGATCGCCGCCAGGTCCGCTCCGCCGCAGACCCGGAGCAGCCCAACGGGATCCGACCGGACCGCGCGAGCGCGGAACAGCGCGTCGCGGATGGCCGCCGTCTTGCGAACCCAGCCGAAGTCGTCGACACCCGTGCCGCGGCCGACCACGGCGACCGGCTCGGAATTGGTCAACGCGGCGATCAACGTCGTTGCCGCGGTGGTGTTTCCGATTCCCATGTCGCCGGCGATCAGCAGATCCGCCCCGGCGTCCACCTCGTCGTCGGCGATGCGGCGGCCCGCCTCGATCGCGGCGTCGACCTCGTCGGCGCTCAGCGCGTCCTCGACGGCGATGTTGCCACTGCCGCGCCGTACCTTGTGCGCGCCGATCGACGGTGACAGCGGTGCGTCGGAGTCCACCGCGATGTCGACCACCCGCACCCCGGCACCCGCCAGTTCGGCCAGCACGTTGATCGCGGCCCCACCCGCGTCGAAGTTCGCGACCATCTGCGCGGTCACCTCGGCCGGATAGGCCGACACCCCTGCGGCGGTGACGCCGTGATCCCCGACGAAGACGACGACGCGGGCGCGTTCGAACTGCCGCGGCGGGCACACGCCCTGGCAGGCCGACACCCACACCGAAAGGTCCTCGAGCCGGCCGAGCGCGCCGGTCGGCTTGGTCAGCGTGTCCTGCCGGGCCCGAGCGGCGGCCTCGGCCACCACGTCGGGCGCGGTGATGGCCGGGAAGTCCGTCACGCTGTCTCCTTGACCGTCAAGGGCTGGCCTGCGACGACCAGCACCACGCGGTCGCACTGCGCGGCGAGCCGCTGGTTGACCGTGCCCAGCTCGTCGGCGAAGCGCCGTCCCGACTCGGTCGCGGGGACCACCGCCAGCCCCACCTCGGGGCTGACCAGGGCGAGCGGCCCGCGGAACGCGCCGACCGCGTCGACCAGGTCGTCGACCTCTCCGGTGACGGCGCCACCGGTCCAGCCGCCGCACCGGTCCATCGCCGAGACCAACCAGCCGCCGATGTCGTCGACCAGCGTGGCGGTGTCGGGATCATTGCGCAATTGTGCTGCCACGTCCGGACTTTCGACCGTCGACCAGTGCGCGGGGCGGCGCTGCCTGTGGGCAGCCAGCCGGGTCGACCAGTCGGGGTCGTCGGAGCCGTCCGCACCGGTGGCGACGTAGCGCACCGGCTGGCCCTGGCTCACCGCTTGCTCGATGGCTCCTTCGGCCCACTGCGACTTGCCCGATCGGATGCCACCGAGAACCAGCGCACGCACCTCGCTCAGGCGATCTTGTCGCCGCGTTTGACCTGCGGCCGCGGCGCCCGCATCCGGCGCAGTTGGGATGCGCGGCTCGCTGCGTAGAAGCCGAGCTTCCAGCCACCCTCGACGTTGTCGGGGAACTTCTCGTCGACCAACTTGTTGACCCGGCGGCCGATCAGCAGGCCGTCGATGGCCATGATCAAGACGAGCGCGAGCATGGCGGGCGACAACAGGCGCTGCACCTGAAGCGACGGCACGGACAACATGACGAACACCAGGCCGAGCGCAGCTGGCATGAACAGGCCCAGCACGTTGCGTCGGGAATCCACCACGTCACGGACGTACTTGCGGACCGGACCCTTGTCGCGCGGCAGCAGGTAGGCGTCGTCGCCGGCCATCATCTTCTCGCGGCGTTCGGACATGGCGGCGCGGCGCGTGAGCTTCTCCGCCTTGCGCTCGTCCTTGCTGAGCTTCGGACCGCCCAGTTCCTTGCGGCGCTTGCGGGCTTCTGCGGCGGTCATCGGCGCAGGCGCCACCGGGCCGCGCTTTCGGGCGGCCTCGCTGCGCTTGGGCGTGGGCCTGCCCTTCGGGGCCGTGGAGGTCGCCTCCCGGGTCGTGGCGTCGTCCTCGATGCCCAACTCGACCGCGCCGGACTCCTCCGGTGTGGGGTTTGCCTTCTTACGGCCCAGCAGATTCACGTCTGCCAGGTTACTTCAGTCCCGTACTCGTTATTCCCGCCCTGGCATGCACCCCGTCAACCCGACACTTACTCTGCTGGCATGACAGGCTCCGCGCTGCGCGTGCTGATCGCCCCGGACTGCTACGGCGACAGCCTCACTGCCGTGCAGGCCGCCGAGGCAATTGCCGCCGGCTGGAAGGACGCCCGGCCCGACGACACGTTGATGGCGGCGCCGCAGTCCGATGGTGGGCCCGGCTTCGTCGAGGTGCTGGCCAGCCGCGTCGGTGGACTGCGCTCGGCGACCGTAAGCGGCCCGCTGACCGACGAGGTCACCGCGGAGTGGGTGCTCGACGAAGCGTCCGGCACGGCCTACGTCGAATGTGCGCAGGCCTGTGGCCTGGCTCTGCTCGGCGGGCCACCGACCGTTCGGACTGCGCTCGAGGCGCACAGCAGGGGAGTCGGCCAGCTCGTCGAAGCCGCCGTGACCGCGGGCGCACGGCGCATCGTGGTCGGTCTGGGCGGCAGCAGCTGCACCGACGGGGGCCGTGGTCTGGTCGAGGCACTCGGCGGTCTGGCCGCCGGTCGCGCCCGGCTCGAGGGCGTCGAGCTGATCGCCGCCACCGACGTCGAGCATCCACTGCTCGGCTCGATGGGTGCGGCGGCGGTGTTCGGACCGCAGAAGGGCGCGGACCCGGACACCGTGCAGGTGCTGGAGGCCCGGCTCACCGAATGGGCCGTCGAACTCAACGCGGTGGCCGGCCGGGACGTCGGCGCAGAGCGCGGAGCAGGAGCGGCGGGCGGCATCGGCGCCGCACTGCTGGCGCTGGGTGGTCGGCGGGAATCCGGCGCCGCAGTGATCGCCGAGCACACCGGGCTGGCGGGCGACGTCGCTGCCGCCGAGCTCATCATCACCGGTGAGGGCCGGTTCGACGACCAGTCGCTGCACGGCAAGGTGGTCAGCGCGCTGGCCGCCGGGGCGCGCGATACGCCCGTACTGGTCCTGGCCGGACAGGTCACGCTCGACGCCGACGCACTGCGAGCGGCGGGCATCACCGCTGCTCACTCGATCGCCGACTACGCGGGCTCGATCCAGCTGGCGATGAACGACGCGGCCAATCAGCTCACCGGACTGGCCCGACTGACCGGGGAGCGCTGGCCGGGCGAATGGCCAGAGCTGGGGCTCACGAGTCGGGAATAGCCGGAGAACAAGGTACCGTTGAGGTATCCGAGGCATGACTATGCACAGGGAGAAGTAATGACTGTTCAGGACGAAGCGGCCACCCAGACCGCCACCCACGGCGCGACCCTGACGGACGCCGCCGCTGCGAAGGCGAAGGCGCTGCTCGACCAGGAGGGCCGCGACGACCTCGCGCTGCGCATCGCCGTCCAACCCGGTGGATGCGCCGGCCTCCGTTACAACCTCTTCTTCGACGACCGGACCATGGACGGGGACCTGACTTCCGACTTCGGTGGCGTCAACCTGACCGTCGACCGGATGAGCGCTCCCTACATCCAGGGTGCGGTGATCGACTTCGTCGACACCATCGAGAAGCAGGGCTTCACCATCGACAACCCGAACGCCACCGGATCCTGCGCCTGCGGCGACTCGTTCAACTGAGCCGCGACCGGCCTAGTACTGGCCGGTCCGTGGCAGGTACGAGCACACCAGGATCTGACCGTTCTGGGTGAGGACCTGCGCGATGGCTTGCCGTTCGCTCTCGGATTGTGATCGGCCCGCCTGCTTGACCTGCATGGTGAACAGCACCTGAGCCTGGTTCTCCGACCACGTCACTATCTTGTCGATCGACGTCACCTGGGCGCTGCCGAATTGACGTCGGAACGCGTCGCTCGCCAGGTTCGCCAGCGCCATGTCCGACTGCTTGTCCTTGATCTCGTCGAAGACTCCGCAGGACGCGTGTCGGGCGATCGTCTCGTCGTCACCCCGGCTGAGGGCGTCCAGGAAGGCCTGGATGGAGGTCTTCGCCGTCTCCGGCGTCAGCGTCGCAGTGGTCGAGTCGTCGCCGCGCGTGGCAAAGACGACCGTCACCGCGACGGCGGCCAGCGCAGCCGCCACCAGCACGGCGAGCCCCGCCATCAGAAGGCGGCGACGACGCGGGCGGCGCGGATAGGGCACCGGCGGCGGCAGCGAACCTGGATAGGCCGACGGCACCTGATCCGGATAGGGCTCCGGGGCGCCGTGTGGGCTTCCTGGCTGCGAATGCCCCTGGCCTCCGCCTTGCGGCGGGTAGGGCTGCTGCGGAAACGGTTCAGGGTATGGGTAAGGACCAGCCATGTCGTTGTTAGGCTAGCGCACCGACCTGCGGAGACCGCGAGTCCAGGGCCGCTGTCCACCTCGGTAGCCTTATCTAGACGTGCTTAACGATTTGAAGGGTGACGCTTCGTGACCATTGCGGTGACTGGCTCGATCGCAACCGACCATCTGATGCAGTTCCCCGGGAAGTTCTCCGAACAGTTGCTGGCCGATCACCTGCAGAAGGTGTCGCTGAGCTTCCTCGTCGACGATCTCGTCATCCACCGCGGCGGGGTCGCGGGCAACATGGCGTTCGCGATCGGTCTGCTCGGCGGTGACGTGGCCCTGATCGGCGCCGCAGGCAAGGACTTCGACGACTACCGGCAGTGGCTGACGTCGCACGGCGTCGACTGCGACGGCGTGTTGATCTCCGAGAGCGCCTACACCGCACGTTTCGTGTGCACCACCGACGAGGACATGGCGCAGATCGCGTCGTTCTACCCGGGCGCCATGTCGGAGGCTCGCAACATCAAGCTGGCCGACCTGGTATCCCGCACGGGCGCACCGGAATTGGTGATCATCGGGGCCAACGATCCCGACGCCATGTTCCTGCACACCGAGGAGTGCCGTCAGCTGGGGCTGCCGTTCGCGGCCGACCCGTCGCAGCAGTTGGCCAGGCTGTCGGGCGACGAGATCCGCAAGCTCATCGGTGGCGCCGACTACCTGTTCACCAACGACTACGAGTGGGACCTGCTGCTGCAGAAGTCCGGCCTGAGCGAGGCGCAGGTGATGAGCCAGATCGGTCTGCGCGTCACGACGCTGGGCCCCAAGGGCGTCGACCTGGTGTCCTCCGCCGGCGAGTTCGTCCACGTCGGCGTGGTCCCGGAGACCCATCAGGCTGACCCGACGGGCATCGGCGACGCATTCCGGGCAGGTTTCCTCACCGGCCGCGGTGCCGGGCTCAGCCTGGAGCGCTCGGCTCAGTTGGCTTCCCTGGTGGCGGTGTTGGTCCTGGAGGCCCCTGGACCGCAGGAGTGGGCCTGGGATCGCGCCGCCGCGGTGACGCGCCTGGCCGACGCCTACGGTGCGCCCGCCGCGGACGAGATCGCCGCGGCGCTGGGCTGAGTTTCGCCCCGGGGTCAGACCTGCACGGGGTAGTCGGGCTCGCCGATCAGCGGCGTCACGCTGTGCTCGACGAAGATCGCGTGCCACAACATGAAGATGAGCACCGTCCACAGCCTGCGGCTGTGATCGGTGACCCCGAGGCGGTGCTCGTCGAGCATGACGCGCACGGCGGCGAGATCCACCAGGTGGCCTGCCTGCGAGCTCGCCACCGTCGCGTACGCCCAGTCGAGCAGTTCACCGGCGCGCAGCCAGTGCCGAATCGGAACGGGGAAGCCAAGTTTCGGTCTGTTCAGCACGTGTGCGGGGACGATCGGCTCCAGCGCCCGGCGCAGTGCGTACTTCGTCGTGGCCCTGGTGATCTTCTGGTCGTACGGCAGCTTGCTGGCCACCGCGAACACCTCGGGGTCCAGGAACGGCACCCGCAGCTCGAGTGAATTGGCCATCGTCATCTTGTCGGCCTTGACCAGGATGTCGCCACGCAACCAGGTGAACAGATCGATGTGCTGCATGCGCGCCACCGGATCCCACCCGTCGGACGCCGCGTACAGCGCGGCCGTGACGTCGGTATGGGTCCAGTCCGGCCGAAACCCGGGCAGCGTCGCGCGCAGCTGCTGATCGGAGAAGCTGCGCGCGTTGCCGTAGTAGCGCTCCTCGAGCGTGAGCGAACCGCGATGGAGCAGGCTCTTGCCACGCATCCCGTCGGGCAGAGGCTTGCTGGCCTTGCCAAGCGAACGGCGCACGGGCCGCGGCAGATAGTCGAATGCCCGCAGCGACAACGGTTCCCGGTAGATCGTGTAGCCGCCGAACAACTCGTCGGCGCCCTCGCCGGAGAGTACGACCTTGACGTGTTTGCGGGCCTCCCTTGCGATGAAGTACAACGGCACCAGGGCCGGGTCGGCGACGGGTTCGTCCAGATACCAGACGATTTCGGGCAGCGCCGCGACGAACTCGGCCTGACTGACCACCTTCGTCACGTGCCGTGCCCCGATGGCCTCGGCCGACGCGACCGCGACGTCGACCTCCGAGAAGCCCTCCCGCTCGAAGCCCGTCGTGAACGTGATCAGTCGCGGGTTGTGGCGCATGGCCAGCGCCGCGATGGCCGTCGAGTCGATGCCGCCGGACAGGAACGCGCCGACCGTGACGTCGGCACGCATGTGCTTGGCGACCGAATCCTCGAGTACCGCCGTGATCTCGTCGTAGCGGTCCTGCTCGGCGCCCGCGATGAAGGGCACGGCCGCGAATCGGGGCTCGAAGTATCGGGTCGCCACGGGCGTCCGCCCCGGGCGAATGCGGACGTAGCTGCCGGACTCGAGCCGCCGCACGCCGCGGTGCAGGGTTTCCGGCTCGGGCACGTACTGCAGCACCGTGTAGTGCTGCACGGCGCGCTCGTCGATGTCGAGGTCGAAGCCTGCGATGGGCGCCAGATCGAGCAGGGACTTCTTCTCGCTGCCGACCGCCGTACCGCCAGGACCCGTCGCCATGAACAGCGGCTTGATGCCGAACGGATCCCGCGCGCAGAGCAACTCGCGGGTTTCGGTGTCCCACAGCGCGAACGCGAACATGCCCCGCAACCGGGTCAGAGCGTCGGTGCCCCAGTGGTGATACGCGGCGACGATCGCCTCGCCGTCGCCGTCGGTGGCGAACACGGCCCCGTGCTCGCGGGCGAGTTCCTCACGCAATTCCAGGTAGTTGTAGATCTCGCCGTTGAACACCAGCACGTACCGGTCCGGAGCCTCGGGCGGACCCCAGCGCAGCGGTTGATGACTGTGCGCGATGTCGATGATGGACAGCCGGTTGAACCCCAGCACGATGGTGGGATCGTCCCGGTCGTCCGCCCACGTGCCCGGTTCGTCGGGACCGCGGTGACGCATCAGGTGCGAGGCGCCCGACACGGCGTCGACCAGCGAGGACGGCGCCTGCTGCCCACTGGTGCCGGACGGATCGGTTAGGTAGGCCAGCAGTCCGCACACCGCGTCAGTATGCCCAATGGCGAGGCGTTCCGAGACCGCCACCCGGGTTCTTCCCCGGTCGCTTCGCTCTCTCGCGTGAGCGTGGTCTACGCTGCGTAGTATTCGCCTAGCTTCACCGACTTCTAGGAGGCGCCAACGTGACCGCTCGCGGGCTCCGATTGGTCGCGTTGTCAGTGCTTTTGGGTGGGACGACGCTCCTGCTCAGCGGGTGCAGCTGGTCTGAGGCGCTCGGCCTCGGCTGGCCCAATGGCATCACCCCGGAAGGCAAGCTGAATCGCGAGCTGTGGATCGGCTCGGTGATCGCCTCACTGGTCGTCGGCGTGATCGTGTGGGCATTGATCTTCTGGACCAGCGCGTTCCACCGCAAGAAGAAGACCGACACCGAGTTGCCCCGCCAATTCGGCTACAACATGCCGCTGGAACTGGTCCTCACCGTCGTGCCGTTCCTCATCATCTCGGTGCTGTTCTACTTCACCGTGGTGGTGCAGGAGAAGATGCTGCACAAGGACCCCAACCCAGAGGTCGTCATCGACGTCACGGCGTTCCAGTGGAACTGGAAGTTCGGCTACCAGAAGATCGCCTTCACCGACGGCACGCTGACCTACGACGGCGTAGACAACGCCCGTAAGGAATCGATGCGGTCGGTTCCCGAGGGCGTCGACGCCCACGGCGAGGAATTGGTCGGGGCGGTCAGCGGCCGAAACACCGAGGACCGCACCTACCTGAACTTCGACAAGATCGAGACCGTCGGCTCCAGCACCGAGATCCCGATCCTGGTGCTGCCCAAGGGCAAGCGCATCGAATTCCAGATCGCGTCGGCCGACGTGATCCACGGTTTCTGGGTGCCGGAGTTCCTGTTCAAGCGCGACGTCATGCCCAACCCCGAGGCCAACCACTCGGACAACATCTTCCAGATCAGCACCATCGAGCGGACCGGCGCCTTCGTCGGACGCTGCACCGAGATGTGCGGCACCTATCACTCGATGATGAACTTCGAGGTGCGCGTCGTGGAGCCGAACGACTTCAAGGCCTACCTCCAATACCGCGAGGATCACCCGAACGGGACCAACGCCGACGCGCTGAAGGCCATCGGCCTGCCCGCCGAGGCCGTCACCACGCACCCGTTCGAGACCCGTCGTGGTGAGCAGGCACCCCAGGCGAGTAAGTAGGGACACCGCATGCACATCGAAGCCAGGCTGTTCGAGTTCCTGACCGCGTTCTTCGCGCTGACTACCGTGGTGTACGGCGGTTTGACGGCGCTCTACGCCAACGGCGGCGTCGAGTGGGCCGGTACCACCGCGCTGGTGCTCACCACCGGCCTCACGCTCATCACCGGCACGTTCTTCCGGTTCGTCGCCCGCCGTCTCGACACGCGGCCGGAGGACTACGAAGACGCCGAGGTGTCCGACGGTGCCGGCGAGCTTGGCTTCTTCAGCCCCGGAAGCTGGTGGCCGCTGCTGATCGCGTTGTCGGCGTCGGTGACCGCGGTCGGCGTCGCGCTGTGGCTGCCGTGGTTGCTCGGTGCGGGCGCGGTGTTCGTGCTGGCGTCGGCCGCCGGCCTGGTGTTCGAGTACTACGTCGGGCCCGAGAAGCACTGATACGCAGCGCGCGGGGTCACGAAAAGGGCGCCAGTTGATCGCGTTCCGCGTCGCGAGATCCGCTCGAGCTTCGCGTTGGGTACTGTTGCCGGGGCACGGTCAGTCACGGTTTTCAGACGTGGCGTCGCGCCGAATGGCAGTCGAGAAGGACAGGCGTAGATGAGCGGGCCGAATCCTCCCGAGCCGGACGAACCGGCCCAGGACAAGACCAGCACGGGCGAGACGGAGATCTACTCGCGGGCGTACTCGGCCCCCGAGTCCGAGCAGTTCCTCAGCGGCCCCTACGTACCGCCTGATCCCGCGCTCTACGACTACGACACGTTCGAACCGTCGACCGAGTTGGTGGACCAACAACCGCCGCGATGGCCGTGGGTCGTCGGCGTGGTCGCGATCGTCGCCGCCATTGCGCTCGTCACCTCGGTGACCGTCCTGGTGGCTCGCACCGACAGCGACAACCTGGCAACGCCGTCCACCAGCACTTCTCCCGGCCCCCCGGTCCAGGACGAGATCACCACCACGACGACGACGCCACCTCCGCCGCCTCCGCCTCCGCCGCCCACCAGCGAGGAGCCGCCGCCTCCGCCGCCGGAGACGATCACGGTCACGCAGCCGCCTCCGCCGCCTCCGCCCCCGGCGACCGAGCCGCCCCCTCCGCCCGCGACCGCGGCACCGCCTGCCACGACGACCGCGCAGGCAGGACCCAGGTTCATCACCTACACGGTGACCGGAACGAAGGCGCCGCTGGACCGCATCTCGGTGACGTACACCGACGCCTCCGGCCGTCAGCGCACTCAACAGAACGTGTACATCCCGTGGTCGCTGACGGTGACCCCGATCTCGATGTCGGAGTACGGTTCCGTGCAGGCGTCCAGCCTCTTGCGGTTGAGCCAATTGAATTGCTCGATCACCACCAGCGACGGTCAGACGATCGCGTCGCAGAACAACAACGACTGGCAGACCAGCTGCTGATGGCATACGACGTTGGGCGGACGAAGTTGAATCCCGGCACGCTTGATCAAACCGACCGGATCCTCGTCGGCGCAGCCGTCGCGCTCTGGTTGGCGGCGCTCGGAACCGGCGTGGCCGCCGTCGTCGCGTTGGTGGACCTCAGCGCCGGACACACCGCCGCAACGCCCGACTCGGACACGCCGTGGCTGCTCTATTCCGTGATCGGGGTGTCAGCGGCCGTCATCGTCGGTGCCGTGCCTCTGCTGATCCGGGCCCGCCGCTCGTCGCTGCAGGACACCCAGCGCACCACGTCGCGCCCCGTCGCCGCGGCGCAGTCGGGGTTCGGTGATCCCGTCGATGCCACGACCAGGCTTCGCACGTCCGGTGGCCCGGTGATCCGCCGCCACCCGGTGCCGCCGGCCAGTAGCCGGGTGGGCTTCCCAACCGCCGCGGTGGATCAGGTGTGGCTGCGCTGCTCGGCCGCCACCGCGGCCGCGATCGGCGCGGCGACGACCCTGATCGCCATCGGCACCTACCTCATGGCGACCGAGAGCGAGACCGCTGCGTGGTCGCTGTACGGCGTGGCCGGCCTCGTCACGGTGGCGATGCCTGTGCTGCCGTGGTTCTTCCTGAAGCAGCTACGCGACGTATTGGCCTGACGCCCAGCGCATTCCGCTGAACGGGGGATCCCGCCGAACGGTCAGTGGTGACCGTTCGACGAGCCGTGCCCGTTGCCGGAAGCCTGCCCGTTGCCCGAGCCATGCTCCTCGTCTTGGTACTCCTTGAGGGCCGTGATCGCCTTGCGCTCGGTGGCATGCGCGGCCGCGGCAAGCGCGTCGCTCTCCGAGGTCGGGTCTGCGGTGAGGAAGCTGCCACTGCCGGTCGCACCTGCCGGAACCCAGCTTGTTCATCCGCTTGGGCAGGGGAGCGCCCTGGTACTCGAGCGGGATCGGATGACCATGATCGTCCACTGGGCCGAGCGGTTGGTGCAGCTCGATGTACGCGCCATGCGGCAGCCGCTTGAGGATGCCCGTCTCGATGCCGTGCTCGAGCACCGCGCGGTCGCTGCGCTGCAGGCCGACGCACCACCGGTAGGTGATGTAGTAGACGATCGCGGGCAGCACGACCATGCCGATGCGGCCGATCCACGTCGTCGCGTTCAGCGAGATGTGGAACTTCAGCGCGATGATGTCGTTCATGCACGCGAAGGTCAGCACGATGTAGAAGGCGGTCGCCATCGCGCCGATCGCGGTGCGGACCGGGGCGTCACGCGGGCGCTGCAACAGATTGTGGTGGACGGTGTCCTTGGAGAACTTCTTCTCCATGAACGGGTAGATGACCAGCAGCATGAAGACCAAGCCCATGATCAGCGCCACCCACACCGACTGGCCGATGGTGTGGCCGAACGGATAGAACTCCCACGCCGGCCAGAGTCGCGCGACGCCGTCGGTCCACATCATGTAGAAGTCGGGCTGGCTGCCCGCCGAGATCTGCGATGGCTTGTAGGGACCCAGCTGCCAGATCGGGTTGATCTGCAGCAGGCCGCCCATCAGGCCGAGGATGCCGACGGTCATGGCGAAGAACGCGCCGGACTTGACCGCGAAGACCGGCATCACGCGCACGCCGACGACGTTCTTCTCGGTGCGTCCCGGGCCGGGGAACTGGGTGTGCTTCTGGAACCACACCAGCGCCAGGTGCGCACCGATGAGCGCCAGCATGATGCCGGGAATCAGCAGGATGTGTAGGGCATACAGCCGCGGGATGATGATCTCGCCGGGGAAGTCGCCGCCGAACAGCAGCCAATGCAGCCAGGTTCCGATCACCGGCATGCCCAGTGTGATCGACGAGAACGCGGCCCGCAGACCCGTTCCGGACAGCAGGTCGTCGGGGAGCGAGTAGCCGAAGTAGCCCTCGAACATGGCCAGGATCAACAGGATCGACCCGATCACCCAGTTGGCCTCGCGTGGCCGGCGGAACGCGCCGGTGAAGAAGATGCGCGCCAGGTGGACCATGATCGACGCCGCGAACAGCAGTGCCGCCCAGTGGTGGATCTGGCGGACGAACAGGCCACCGCGCACCTCGAAGCTGATGTCGAGCGTCGTCGCGTACGCCCTCGACATCTGCACACCGTTCAGGGGTTGGTACACGCCGTGGTAGGTGACCTCGGCCATGGACGGATCGAAGAACAGCGTCAGGTACGTGCCGGTGAGGAGAAGGACGATGAAGCTGTAGAGCGCGATCTCGCCGAGCAAGAACGACCAGTGCGTCGGGAAGACCTTGTTGAGCTGTCGACGCACCGCCGCCGAGGGGTGGTAGCGCGAGTCGATTGCGTCGCCTTGCGCCGCTGCCATTTCTGCAAGTTTTGGGCTCATGACATTGAATTCCGTTCCCAGAATGCCGGTCCGACGGGTTCGATGAAGTCACCGTTGGCCACCAGATACCCATCCTTGTCGATGGTTACCGGAAGTTGGGCCAGTGCGCGTGCAGCAGGGCCGAAGATCGGCTTCGCGAAGTGCAGGGCGTCGAACTGCGACTGGTGGCACGGGCACAGGATGCGGTACGTCTGCTGCTCGTATAGGGACGACGGGCAGCCGAGGTGCGAGCACACCTTGGTGAAGGCGTAGAGAGCGCCGAAGTTGAAGCTCTCCTGACCCTTTCGCTTGACGACGCGGGGCTCGTCCTCCGGACGGATGCGAATCAGCATGACGGGGTTGCGCACGCCCATCGCGATCTCGGTCAACAACTCGTGCGACTCGAACGTGGTGCCGTCACCGTCGGATTCGCGCCACGGGAATACCGTCTCCATGCCGCCTGCGTCGATGTCCTCGGGCCGCATCTTGACGAACGGAGACTCGCCAGGCGTACCGGTGGCCCGCGCCATGAAGATGGTTTCGCCATGGAACCGGGGGGTCCAACCGGACGTCCACAGGACGGCCTTCTTGCCATCGGCGGTCGGCACGACGGGCTTCCACGGGTTCTTGACGAGACCACCGATGAAGGCGACGGCCGTACCGAGTCCGAAGGCGCCGAGTCCGACGCCGAGGGAAAGGCCGATCAGCTTGCGGCGCTTGATGGTCGAGCCTTCGAGCGCATCGGTCAGGTTGGCCGCGACCGTCTTGCGTTGGATCTCGGGGGAGGCGCCGTCGTGACGCTCCTGGATCGAGATCTCCTCGGGGATGAACTTCTTCTGGAAGAGCACGGCACCGATGCCGATGGCCAGGATCGAGAGACCGAACGTGACGCCGTACAACGGCGTGGCCAAGGAGTAGATGAACTCACCCTCGGACCCGTACGGCTTGTACTCCCACGGCCAGAACAGGAAGACCACCAACAGCGCGAGGCCCGAAAGGCCGCCGAACAGCAGCCAGTACGCCACCGTTCGCTCGGCGCGCTTCTCGGCCTTCGTGCCTTCGACCGGCCAGCGCGGCTCCTTCAGAACGGTCTCGACGCCGTCGATCCTGCCGCCGAGTTCGACCAGCTCTTCACGCGACATCTCGGCCAGCTGAGCGTCGGTCGGTTGACCGGGAACGCCCTGCTGGCCCGGGGTGTCGGTGCCCTTCGGTTCGCCTTGCGGCGCACTGTCTTTGATGTCGCTCATGCTCGCGATCCAATCCACATGGCCACCCCGATCACGGCGACCATCCCGATGATCCATGCCGCCATGCCCTCCGGCGCCGGGCCGAAGCCGCCGAGGCCGTAGCCGCCCGGGTTGGGCGTCTCGGACGCCTCACGGACGTAGGCGACGATGTCGCGCTTCTCCTCAGGGCTCAGCTGCCGGTCACCGAACTTGGGCATGTTCTGGGGGCCGGTCAGCATCGCGGTGTAGATCTGCGCGGGCTGGGCGTCGGCCAGGTCGGGAGCGTACTTGCCCGACGACAGCGCGCCGCCCTTGCCGGTGAAGTTGTGGCACGACGCGCAGTTGAGCCGGAACAGGTCGCCACCGCGGGCGACGTCGTCACCCAACAACGAGTGCTCCGACACCTGGCCGTTCGCGTCGCGGGGGACCGTCGGTCCGCCGCCGTTGGCCTGGATGTAGGCGCCGAGCGCGTCGATTTGGTGCTCGTCGAAGATCGGGTCCTTGCGCGGGGCCTGCGCCTCACCACGCATCGCGGGCATGCGACCGGTCGACACCTGGAAGTACACGGCGGCCTCACCGGTGCCGATCAGGCTGGGCCCGCGGTCGGGGACACCCTGAAGGTTGGCGCCGTGGCACGTCACGCACGAGGTTTCGAACAGCTGCTTGCCGGTGCGCACCAGCGAGAGCTGCGACTCGTCGGCGACCGCGACCTGCGGCTGCGGCGTCAGGATCGACGCCATGCCTCCCGCGACTGCGAGTCCGATCAGCAGCAGCATCGCGGCCGACAGGCGTCGACGCAGTCGACGGCGGGACTTGCTGGTCATCGAACCCCTTCTCATCGAACGAAGTAGATGGTCGCGAACAAGGCGATCCACACGATGTCGACGAAGTGCCAGTAGTACGACACGACGATCGCGGCGGTGGCCTGCGCCGGGGTGAACTTGCTCATCCGGGTTCGCGCCAGCAAGAAGATGAAGGCGACGAGACCGCCGATGACGTGCAAGCCGTGAAAACCGGTGGCCAGGTAGAAGACCGAGCCGTAGGCGCTGCCAGGGATGGTCGTGCCATGGGTGACCAGGTGGTAGTACTCGTACGCCTGGCCGAGCACGAAGAACAGGCCCATCAGGAAGGTCACGACGTACCAGCGGCGCAGCCCGTAGACGTCACCACGCTCCGCGGCGAACACACCCATCTGGCAGGTGAACGACGACGCGATGAGCACCAGCGTCACCGGCACCGCCTGAACCAGGTTCAGTTCGGTGGGGTGCGGCGGCCAGTCGCCGGCAGCTTGGGCGCGTGCAGTGAAGTACATGGCGAACAACCCAGCAAAGAACATCAACTCGCTGGAAAGCCAGACTATGGTGCCGACACTGACCATGTTCGGTCTGTTCAGCGAATGCACGCGCGAGGTGATCGCGGTTCCCGAGGTCCCTACAGCACTCGTCACAATAAGAAGTATGACGCTTTGTAGTTGATTAACTCCACCCGGGTCCGGAGATTCGTCGTTTTCCCGCTCCGGCGAGCGAAGTGGCCGTTCGGGCCGACGGCTAGGCTCAGCCGCGTGGCATCCGACGAAACCCCCACCTGGCCTCAGATTCTGGGCCGCCTGACGACCAATCAGGCGCTTGCGACCGGGCAAGCCGCCTGGGCGATGGATCAGATCATGACCGGGTCCGCGACACCCGCCCAGATCGCCGGCTTCGCGGTGGCCATGAAGATGAAGCGTCCGACGTCGGCCGAGGTGACCGAACTGGCCGACGTGATGCTGCGGCATGCGAGGCGCGTGCCTCCCGGCGCGATCGGCGCCGACGCGGTGGACGTGGTCGGCACAGGGGGAGACGGAGCAAACACCGTCAACCTGTCCACCATGGCCTCGATCGTGGTCGCGGCGAGCGGGATCCCCGTCGTCAAACACGGCAACCGGGCGGCGTCGTCGCTCTCGGGTGGCGCCGACACGCTCGAGGCGCTCGGCGTCCGGATCGATCTCGGTCCCGACCAGGTCGCCCGTAGCGTGGCCGAGGTCGGCATCGGTTTTGCCTTCGCCCCGCAGTTTCATCCTTCCTACCGGCACGCGGCCGTGGTGCGCCGTGAGATCGGCGTGCCGACGGTATTCAATCTGCTTGGGCCGCTGACCAATCCGGCCGCGCCCCGAGCCGGGCTCATCGGCTGCGCGTGGGGTGAACTCGCCGAAGTGATGGCGGGCGTCTTCGCGACCCGTGGCTCCAGCGTCCTGGTGGTGCACGGCGACGACGGTCTCGACGAGCTGACGACGACCACCACCAGCACCATCTGGCGGGTGCAGGCGGGCACCGTCGAGCGGTTGACGTTCGATCCGGCCGCCTTCGGGTTCAAGCGGGCCGACCTGAGCGAGTTGATCGGCGGCGACGCCGAGGCCAACGCCGCATCGGTGCGCGACGTGTTCGGCGGCGCCAAGGGGCCGGTGCGCGACGCGGTGGTGCTCAATGCGGCAGGCGCGATGGTGGCGCACGCCGGGCTGGCCAGCGACGCCAAGTGGGTGCCGGCGTGGGAGGCCGGGCTGGCGCGCGCCACTGCGGCGATCGACTCGGGGGCTGCCGAGCAACTGCTGGCGCGATGGGCGCGCTTCACCCAGAAGCTCTGAGCACGACCGGCCGCGCGGCCCGCGGGCCGTACAGAACGTCGTAGTCCTCCCCGACGGCCTGCTCGGCGGCGAGTCGCGCCGACCGTGCAAGAGCGGCCCACTCGGCGTACCGGCCCGCCGCGGCGAGCGGCGTGGCGTACCCGGCCTGCCCGCCGGTCCTAACGATCCGAACCGCCGGCTGCGCGAGCCATCGGGCGATGAGCGTCGTCTCCTCGACGAGCGCCCCGCCCAACGGCGCCGCGGCGGGCAGAATGGCTTGCGCCGCAGCACAAATCGCGTCGACGACGGGCATGGGCGGAACTCCGCGTCTGGCGTTGCCCGCCGCGCCCAACTGCCCGCGTCGGATCACCACCAGCTGCCAGCCGCCGCTGCCGTCGGGGCGGGCGGCCACCAATTCGTCGACCGCCGTCAGGGCACGCAGCCGTTGGCCACGCCACAGCGCGTCGATGGCCGTCACGGCATGGTCGCGCAGCCGCGCCGCAGTCTCGTAGCGGCCACCGGCGGCCAGCTCGTCGATGTGGGCGAGAGCGTCGGACAGGGCCGTGACGTCGTCGCCGGCGATGAGGCATTCCGCGCGCAGCGGACCGGCGGCATACTCCTCGACCGTGGCGTCGCGCGGTGCCGGGCACGGCGACAGCTCTCGCTCGGCGCAGCGTGGCCCGTGCAGCGCCGAGCGGGCCAGGCGCGCGGTGCAGGTGCGGACTCCGGTGAACCGGGCCAACAACTCCGCGGTCTCGATGGCGTCGGCACGTACCCGGAACGGTCCGACGGTGCGGTCGTGCTTGGGCGCCCGCACCACCGAGAAGCGGGGGAAGGGCTCATCGGTGAGCACCACCCACCACCACCGGAGCGGGAACTTCGACCGCCGGTTGTAGGGCGGCGCGTGGGCCGCCAGTAGTCGTAGTTCCCGCACCCCGGCCTCGAGGTCGTGCGCGCACTCGACGTGGTCGACGCGGGTGGCCAGCGCCACCATCTCCTTCATCCGGGTGCGCGGGTCGGCGCCGTTGAAGTACTGGCTGACCCGCCGCCGGAGGTCGACCGCCGTGCCGACGTACAGCACCTCGTCGGCAGGCCCCCGGAACAGATAGACGCCTGGCCGGTGCGGGACGGCCTTGGCCAGGTGTCGCTTGCTTCGCTGCGCGGGGCTGACGTCCGGTAGATAGGTGCGCAGTTCGGTAAAGGAGTGCACGCCCTGGTTGCCGATGCGCTCGATCAACCCGTGCAGCACGTCGACCGTGGCGCGGGCGTCGGAGAGCGCGCGGTGGTTCGGGGTGGTGGCCGCGCCGAACAACTGCGCCAGCGCGGACAGCCGCACGCTTGGCGCTTCGTCGCGGGTGAGCACTCGGCGCGCCAGCTTGACGGTGCACAGCACCGGCGGCTGCGGCCATACGAGCTGGCAGCGTTTGGCGGCCGCCTTCAGGAACCCGATGTCGAAGCCGGCGTTGTGCGCCACAAGGACGGCGCCGCGGGCGAACTCCAGGAACGACGGCAGCACCGATTCGATGCGCGGGGCGTCGCACACCATGGCCGTCGTGATGCCCGTGAGCGCGACGATCTGCGGCGGGATCGACCGGCCGGGGTCGACCAGGGTGGCCAGCTCGCCGATCACCACCCCGCCCCGCACCTTGACCGCGCCGATCTCGGTGATCTGGTCGTGATCGTGACGCCCCGGCGCGGATTCGGATGCCCGTCCGCCCGTGGTCTCCAGATCGACCACCACGAACGTGGTGTCGCGAAGCAAGACCTCGTCCATGTCGAACGCCAGCTGTCCCTCCGCGGCGTCGACGAGGTCTTGACCCATGCCGTGACCGTAGGGCCGGCGACTGACATCGATGTGATTTGTCGGTGCGTGTCGTTAGCGTGCGATCAAACGGAAGGTAAGGAGTGCTCCCGATGGTGCAACGCGAGGAACCGAAGGACGACGGCAGCGTCGTGATCGATTGCGACGACTGCGCGGTTCGCGGACCCGGCTGCAAGGACTGTGTGATCAGTGTTTTGCTCGGCGTGCCCGAAACGCTGATGGATGACGAGCGGCGTGCACTCGAGGTACTGGCTGACGTAGGGTTGGCCCCACGCTTGCGGCTGGTGCCGATTCACCGCGGGGGTCAATCAGGAGTCGCTTGACGACACGCGCCGCTCGGGACAGCGAAATTTATTCCCGGGCGACTGTTAAATTTGCGTCTCCTGTTGGACAAGACCGATGCCGTTTCGTAACCTACTTGAGACCTAAGAGCAGTTCGACGGCTCGCAACGGCAGTTGAAGGACGCAAATCTTGAGGCCTGACCGCACGCACCGGAGCACGAGTGGAATTCGACGATCCGTCATCGGTGCGATAGCCGGTTTGATGGTCTTCGGCGGAGTCCTCGCCGGAAGTGTGCAGGCGGACCCCGCCGACGATGCCTTGGCAAAGCTGAACGAGCTGTCGCGCCAGGCCGAGGAGACCACCGAGGCCATGCACTCGGCGCAGCTCGATCTGAAGGACAAGGTGGCAGCGCAGCAGGCCGCCGATGCCCAGCACGCGGCCGACATGGCTGCGGCCGATTCGGCCAAGGGGCAGCTGGCAACGTTCCAAAGCTCCGTTGACAGGGTTGCTGCCGCGCAGTACATGGGTGGCCGGACGGCTGGCCTCGACGCCATGTTGACGGCCTCGTCGCCGCAGGGCCTGATCGACCAACTCGCCGTGCAGCGCGTGATGGCCACCGAGATGTCGGTGCAGATGCACAACTTCCAGACCACCAGCGTGCAGGCCGCCAATGCCGAAGCGGCGTCCGCCAAGTCCGCCGCCGACGCCAAGACCGCGGCCGAGCAGGCCGCCGCAGTGCGCGCCGACTTGCAATCCAAGCAAAGCAAGCTGCAGGTACAGATCGCCGTCGTCAAGTCTCAGTACACGGCGCTCACCCCGGCGCAGCGCGAGGCCCTCGCGGCCATTCCGCCGGCGCCGGCACCCGCACCCGCACCCGAAGCCGTTCCCCCCGGCGACGGTGGTCCCGAGGTGTTGGCTGCGGCCCCCGGCGGCGCCATCGGACCGCCCGAGGGAGCCGTCCTGCCCGAGCCCGGCGGCCCCGGAGCCGAGGGCATGGTCGCCGTGCAGGCGGCGCTGACCCGGATCGGCTCGCCCTACTCGTGGGGTGCATCGGGACCCGGCGCGTTCGACTGCTCCGGTCTGGTGATGTGGGCGTTCCAGCAGGCCGGCATATCGCTTCCGCACTCCAGCCAGGCGCTGGCGCAGGGCGGCCAGCCGGTGTCGAGAGACGAGATGCAGCCCGGCGACCTCGTCACCTATTACTCGGATGCCTCGCACGTGGGCATCTACATCGGCGACGGCATGATGGTGCATGCCTCCACCTACGGGACACCCGTGCGGGTCGCCCCGGTGGACAATGCGCCGATTCACAACGTCCGCCGGTACTGAACGCCCGTTACTGGGCACCCTGCTGCTCGTCGAGCTGATCATCGCCGTCGCGCTGCTCCTGCGTCCCGCGGCGACGACCGCGCCGCCGCCGGCACCGCCCGTGACTTCCAGTCCCCCCTCGCTGGCTTCGCAGACGTTGACGCTGCGTGACGGCCGCACCGTCACCCTGCTACCCCTCGGTGGTGCCCGGTCCGCCGCACTGACCGCCCGGATCGCCGCCGAACTCGACACCGCTACCGAGGCCGTCACCGCCTTCTGGGGTGACTTGTGGCGGCGCGACGTGACGATCGTGGCGACCGGCACCGACGAGGAGTTTCTGGCCTTGGGCGGCGGCGGCTCCGACATCGCCGCGGCTACGACGCCTGACCGGATCGTGTTCGCGCCGGGCGCGGCGACGATGAGCGACGGGGCGCTGCGAATCGTCGTGCGTCACGAACTCTTCCACTACGCGGCGCGCGCCGACACCGCCGTCGACGCGCCGCGGTGGCTCACCGAAGGTGTCGCCGACTTCGTCGGCCGCCCACCCCAGCCACGGCCCGGCCCGCACCGGGCCGCCGATCTGGCCCGGCTGCCGACCGACGCCGACCTCGACACCGCGGGCGCGACGCGGTCCCTGGCCTACGACCGGGCGTGGTGGTTCAGCCGGTTCGTCGCCGACAGGTACGGGACGCCGACCCTGCGCAGGCTGTACCTGGCGGCGTGCGGGCCCGGTCACCGCGACGTCGAGACGGCGGTCCGCGACACCCTCGGCGAGGACCTGACTCAGGTGGCCGCCGCGTGGCGGCAGTGGCTGAGCGGCTAGCCTGACCGCGATGGCCCGAATCCTGCTGGTGACCAATGACTTTCCGCCGCGACCGGGCGGCATCCAGTCGTATCTGGAGAACCTCGTCGGCGAAGTGGTCAAGGCGGGCACCCACACGTTGGCGGTGTATGCGCCGAAGTGGAAGGGATGTGAAGCCTTCGACGCCGCGGCTGCCGCCGACGGCTACGAGGTGGTGCGCCACCCGACGTCGTTGATGGTGCCCGAACCGTCGGTGGCGCTGCGCATGCGTCGGCTGATCGCCCGGCAGGGCGTAGACACCGTCTGGTTCGGCGCCGCGGCGCCGCTGGCCCTACTCGCTCCGATGGCGCGCGACGCCGGGGCGACCCGGGTGATCGCCAGCACGCACGGCCACGAAGTGGGCTGGTCGATGCTGCCGTTGGCGCGAACGGCGCTGCGGCGCATCGGCAACGACACCGACGTCGTGACGTTCATCAGCCACTACACGCGCGACAGGTTCGCCTCGGCGTTCGGGCCGCGGGCGGCTCTGGAACATCTTCCGCCCGGTGTCGACACGGACCGGTTCGAGCCGAACACGGTGGCGCGGGCCGAGATGCGGGCGCGCTACGGTCTCGGCGACCGGCCCGTCATCGTCTGCGTGTCGCGCCTGGTGCCACGCAAGGGTCAGGACATGCTGATCCGCGCGCTGCCTGCCATCCGGCAGCGGATCGCCGGTGCCGCCCTGGTGATCGTCGGGGGTGGGCCGCACCGCACGACGTTGCACCGGTTGGCCCACCAGTTCGGGGTCGCCGAGCACGTGGTGTTCACCGACGGGATCCCCAGCGACGAGCTGCCCGCACACCACGCGATGGCGGACGTGTTCGCGATGCCATGCCGGACGCGTGGCGCGGGGCTGGACGTCGAGGGTCTCGGCATCGTCTACCTCGAGGCATCGGCATGCGGAGTGCCCGTGGTGGCGGGCCGCTCCGGGGGTGCGCCCGAGTCCGTGGTCGACGGCGAGACCGGAGTGGTGGTCGACGGATGGGACGTCGGCGCCGTCGCGGCCGCGGTCGGCGACGTGCTCGCCGATCCCGATCGAGCCGCTCGAATGGGCGCGGCCGGCCGACGATGGGTGGTCGACAACTGGCAGTGGCGCACCAAGGCGGAGCGCCTCGGCGAACTTCTGACCGGCTAGGCGGGCGTCTTCGAGTACAGCGCGCCGATGTCGCTGGCGAACTTCTCAGCGACGACCTTGCGCTTGACCTTCATCGTCGGGGTGAGCTCGCCGGTGTCCTCGGTGAAGTCGACCGCGAGGATCCGGAACTTGCGGATCGCCTCGGCCTTGGACACCGCCTGGTTGGCCTCCTTGACGGCCAGGTCCACCTCGGCCATCAGGTCGGGGTCCTCGGCAAGGTCGCCGACCGATGCCCCGGCGTCCTTGCCGTTGCGCGACTTCCAGCCGGGGAACGCCTCCGGATCGATCGTGATTAGCGCGGCGATGAAGGGCTCGCCGTCACCGACGCACATCGCCTGGCTGATCAGCGGGTGCGCCCGCAGCCGGTCCTCGAGCAGCGCCGGGGCGACGTTCTTGCCGCCGGCCGTCACGATGATCTCCTTCTTGCGCCCGACGATGGTCAGGAAGCCTGCCTCGTCGATCGCCCCGAGATCGCCGGTGTGGAACCAGCCGTCCGAGAACACCGCGTTGGTCTCCTCGTCGTTGTGCCAGTAGCCGCCGAATACGACGCCGCCCTGGACCAACAGCTCGCCATCGTCGTTGATGCGCATGCTGTTGCCTGGCAACAACTTTCCGACTGATCCGACCTTGACGTCGCCGACCCGGTTGACGGTGATGGCGGCGCTGGTCTCGGTCAGGCCGTAGCCCTCGTAGATGGTCAGGCCGACACCGCGGTAGAAGTGCCCGAGGCGGGCGCCCAGCGGAGCGCCGCCGGAGATGGCAGCGTGGCAATCGCCGCCCAGCGCTGCACGCAGCTTGCCGTAGACCAGCCGGTCGAACAGCGCATGCTTGAACTTGAGCACCAGCCCGGGCCCGCCGGACTTGTCCTGGGCCTCGCTCCACTCGATCGCCGTGTTCGCCGCGATCTCGAAGATCCGGCCCTTGCCGTCGTTGCGGGCGTTCTGCTCGGCGGTGTTGTACACCTTCTCGAACACCCGGGGCACGGACACCACCAGCGTCGGCTTGAACACTCCGAACGTGGGCACCAGGTTCTTGATGTCACTGGTGAAGCCGAGCGTGACCTTGTTGTCGAAGGCAGCGACGGTGATGGCCCGCGCCAACACGTGCGCCAGCGGTAGGAAGACCAGCATCTTCTCGCCCTTGGCGAGCAGCGACGGGAAACAGGCCTTGGCGCCGCGCATCTCGTGCAGCAGGTTGGAGTGCGTTAGCTGGCAGCCCTTCGGCCTGCCGGTCGTGCCCGAGGTGTAGATCAGGGTCGCGGCGTCGGACGACTTGATCGCAGACAGTCGGGCGTCCAACTCCGTGGCGTCGATCGCGCTGCCGGTCTCGGCGAGTTCGTCCAGGGCCGCATGCTCGGACCCTTCGATGCGCAACACCTTGCGCAGGTCGGGCAGGTCGCCCTTGAGCTGTTCGATCTTGTCGGCATGGGCGTCGGTCTCGGCGAACGCCACCACGGCACCCGAATCGCCGAGCACGAAGCGCACCTGCTCGGCGGAGGACGTCTCGTAGATCGGCACCGTGACGGCGCCGACCGCGAGGATGGCGAAGTCGATGATCGGCCACTCGAAGCGGGTGGCGGACAGCACCGCGACGCGGTCGCCGGCGCGGACCCCTTCGGCGATCAAACCCAATGCAGTCGAACGCACTTGGGCGGCGACCTGAGCGCACGTGACGTCCGACCACGACCCGTCGACCATCCGCTGCATGATCACGTGGTCCGGATCGTCGCGCTCGTGGGAGAACACGGAGCTGACCGCGTTGTCGTGGTCTCCGACGGTGAACGACGCGGGAACACTCAACTCGTGCACGGTCTTGGCCTCTCGACGGTGGTAGCGGCTTTGCCTGAGTTCAGCCTAGTCGGCTGCCCGCTGCCGCCTGCGGTGCCTCGTGTGTGAAGCTGAAGGGCGATGAACAGCATTCAAATCGCCGACGAGACCTTCGTCTGCGCCGATCCGCTCGACGTGGGCAAGGCCATCGCCGATCGCGCCAACTGGCGACAGTGGTGGCCCGACCTGCGCCTTACGGTGATCGAGGATCGCGGTCCGATGGGCCACCGCTGGACGGTGACCGGCGCGTTGACCGGAACCATGGAGATATGGCTAGAGGCCGTCATGGACGGCGTCGTCCTGCACTACTTCGTGCACGCCGAGCCGTCGGGCGCGGCCGCATGGGAGCTGGCGCGGATGAACCTGGCCAAGATGAACCATCGCCGCCGGGTGGCTGGAAAGAAGATGGCCTTCGAGGTCAAGCGGAAACTCGAGGAAAGGCGCCCGGTCGGGGTCTCCCGGCTGGCCTGATATTCGGCGTGGCCCGTCGCGGGACGGGTACATTTCGTGCTGAGGGGCGCGTGTCCGCCCTTCAGCGCACAGAGCAACCTGGGAAGAGAACAGTGGCGGACAAGACTGCGCAGACCATCTACATCGATGCCGACCCGGCGACGGTCATGGACGTCATCGCCGACATCGGCTCGTATCCGGATTGGGTGGCGGAGTACAAGGAGACCGAGGTCCTCGACGTCGACGACGAGGGCTTTCCGCGCAAGGCGCGGCTGGTGCTCGACGCCGCCGTGCTCAAGGACACCATGGTGCTGGCCTACGACTGGCCAGCCGACCATCAGTCGGTCACCTGGTCGCTGGAGTCGAGTTCCTTACTGAGGGCGTTGGACGGCGCATATCGCCTGTCGCCCAAGGGTTCTGGCACGGATGTCACCTACGAGCTGTCCGTCGATCTGGTCATTCCGATGATCGGCCTGCTCAAGCGCAAGGCGGAGCGCAGGCTCACCGACACCGCTCTGAAGGACCTCAAGAAGCGAGTCGAGGCTGAGTGATCCCCAGTGATCCCGAAGCGGCCAGCCCAGGACGCTCCGCCGCGCGGATCAGTCTCTTCGTCGGCAAGGGCGGGGTAGGCAAGTCCACGCTGGCCACCGCCACCGCCGTGCGAGACGCCCGAAGCGGCCAGCGGGTGCTGATCGTGTCGACCGATCAGGCGCATTCCACGGGCGACGTGCTGGGGACCACGATCACGCCGACCGGCGAGCGAATGCCGACCCCCGTACTGGCCGACGACGCGGACGCCGGCGGCGGCTTGCTCGACGCCCTGGCTCTGGACACCCTGGCATTGCTGGAGGTCCGCTGGCGCGAAGTCGGCGGAGTCCTCGCCGCCAGATTTCCCGAATCCGACCTGGGAGACATTGCGCCCGAGGAACTTTCGGCACTGCCGGGAATTCAGGAGGTGCTCGGCCTGCACGAGGTGGGGGAGCTCGCCGCGTTGGGCCGGTGGGACCACGTCGTCGTCGACTGCGCGTCGACGGCCGACGCGATGCGCATGCTCACCCTGCCCGCGACGTTCGCCCTCTACCTGGAGCGGGCCTGGCCCCGGCACCGCCGGCTGTCGCTCGCGGCCGATGACGTCCAGTCGGCCGGGCTGGCCGAGTTGCTGGAGCGGATCAGCACCGGAATGGAGAAACTCGGCTCCCTGCTGGTCGATGGCTCGCGCGTCGGCGCCCACCTGGTGCTCACCCCCGAGCGCGTAGTGGCCGCAGAGGCGGCGCGCACGCTGGGTTCGCTTGCGCTGATGGGCGTCTCCGTCGAGGAGCTCATCGTGAATCAAGTTCTGCTGCAGGACGATTCGTATGAGTACCGCAATCTGCCGGAACATCCCGCCTTCGACTGGTACGCCGAGCGGATCACCGAGCAGCGGGCCGTGCTGGAGGAACTCGATGCCGCCATCGGTGACGTCAAGCTGGTGCTGGTGCCCCACCTGGCCGGCGAGCCGATCGGCCCCAAGGCGCTTGCCGAGCTGCTCGACAGTGCGCGCCACCGCGGTGGCGCGCCGCCCCCCGGACCGCTGCGGCCCGTCGTCGACCGCGAATCAGGATCTGGACTCGATGCGGTGTATCGCTTGCGGCTAGAGTTGCCGCAGGTCGACTCCGGCGCATTGACGCTTGGCCGGGTCGACGACGATCTGATCATCGGTGCCGGTGGCATGCGGCGACGGGTTAAGTTGGCGTCCGTCCTGCGGCGATGCATCGTGATGGACGCCCAATTGCGTGGCAGTGAACTAACGGTGCGTTTTCGACCAGATCCGGAGGTGTGGCCGCGGTGAGTGGGTCTCACCCCGACATCGGTCCCGAACTGCGCCAGCTCGCGCAGGCCATCCTGGACCGACTCGATCCCGCCGTGCGACTGGCGGCCATGCGGGCGACTGCCGGCGGTGCCGGCAAGTGTCAGCAGGTGTGGTGCCCGGTGTGCGCGCTTGCGGCCTTGGTGAACGGCGAACAGCACCCGTTGCTGACCGTGATCGCAGAACACAGCGTCGCACTGTTGGCGGTCGTACGGGCCATGGCCGAGAGTGCAGGCGCCGCCGACCCGCCCGAACCTCCCCAGCCGCCCGACGGCCCCCCGCCCGGGCCGCAGCAGCCGCCGGACGACGGGCCGCCCCCGACCGGGCCGGGCCGATATCAGCACATCCCCGTCACCGTCGAGGAGTGACCTGCGACGCTGGACCGTGGTCTGCGTGGTCGACGCCGCAACGCGTGGGTAAAGTTGTCGCAGGGCACCGTCCGGGAGCCCGACGCGGGAGGTTCGATGTGGTATTGGCTGTTCAAATACGTCTTCATGGGACCGCTGCTGACGTTGTTGGGTCGCCCGAAAGTTCAAGGGCTGGAATACGTTCCGGACTCCGGCGCCGTCATCCTCGCCAGTAACCACCTCGCCGTCGCCGACAGCTTCTACAAGTGCCTGGTGGTGAAGCGTCGGATCACCTTCCTGGCGAAGGCCGAGTACTTCACCGGCACCGGGCTCAAGGGTTGGTTTCAGCGCTGGTTCTACACCGCTGCAGGGCAGGTGCCGATCGACCGCGCCGACGCCGATGCCGCGCAAGGCGCACTGACCACCGCCGAGCGCATTCTGGGTCAGGGCAAGGTGCTCGGCATGTACCCCGAGGGCACCCGCTCGCCGGACGGACGGCTCTACAAGGGCAAGACTGGACTGGCCCGGCTGGCGCTGACCACCGGCGTCCCCGTCATTCCGGTGGCGATGGTCGGCACTGACGATGTCAACCCCCCGGGCAGCAAGATGTGGCGGTTCGGCCGCGTCGAGGTGCGGTTCGGCAAGCCGATGGACTTCAGCCGATTCGAGGGACTGGCGGGCAACAGGTTCATCGAACGCGCAGTCATCGACGAGGTGATGTACGAGCTGATGCAATTGTCGGGTCAGGAGTACGTCGACCTGTATGCGGCCGACGTCAAGGAGAGCACGACCGGCCCGACCGATGGCAAGCCGTCATCCCGCATGCCCACCGCAGCAGCCGGTTAGTTCGCCGCCACCACGGGAGCTGCGGTGTGGGCCGTTCGACGGGTCTCCCGGCGCCCACTGACTGCCCCGGCGACGGAGCCGGTCACCACGATCACGGCCAGCGCCCACCACAGATAGGAACCACCCGCCAGCTGTCGCCACAGCGACGCGGAGGTCTCGTGGTGTTCGGGCATGAGCGTGATCGGCGTCCACACCATCAAGGCCAGGCCCACCGCAGTGATCACTGCCAGGGCGGCATTGCGGTGCCGAAAGGTCACCACGCTGGTCACCACGACCGTCGGCAGGACCCACACCCAGTGGTGTGACCACGACACCGGCGATACGACGAGTCCGAACATCGCGACGCAGATCAGTGCCAACACTCCCGCCTCGCCGCTGCCCGCCGGATCGGAGCCGTCGGCTCCCGCTACGGCGAGCACTCGCCGCGCCGCCCACACCACCAGCCCCAGCACTGCGACGCAGGCCAGTGCCCACAACACGAAGCGGGCGGTATCGCCGAGGCCGAGCCGCGCCAGCATGCCCGCGATGTTCTGGTTGGTGTTCAGCGTCGCCGTGCCAATGCGGCCAGTGTCGTGGACCGTGTGCGTCCAATATTGGAAGGAGTCACGCCAGGCCAGCACGAACCCGATCAGCGTGGCCACCACGACCGACGCCGCGGACATCAACAGGGCCCTGGTGTCCCGGCGCAACAAGAAGTACAGCAGGAACACCGCAGGCGTGAGTTTCAGTGCGATCGCCACCCCGAGCAGAACCCCGCGCGGCCACGGCGTCCGGCGCGGCACGCAGTCCGCGATCACCAGCGTCATCAGCACGACGTTGATTTGACCGAAGTCGAAGTTCGACCGGATCGGCTCGAGGTAGATCACCCCGGGGGCCACGATCGCCGCCGCCAGCCAGCTGCGCCGCAGCCACACGGGCCCGATGGCGCTCGCCGAGTGCTCCCACACGCGAAGCCGGGTCAGCACGATCCAAGTCGAGACGATCAGCAGCAGCAACGTGATCACCGTGATGGTGGCGCCAGCGGCGGAAAGCGACAACCAGGCGAACGGTGCGAACACGATCGCGGCCAGCGGCGGATACGTGAACGGCAGGTCAAGACCGGCCACGGTGTGGAACATGGTGCCGTCGCTGTACAGCGGCGTACCGTCCAGCCACGCGCGCCCGCCCATCCGGTACACGTCGATGTCGATGCGGTACGGCGCATCGACCAGCAAGCGCCAGCCCGCCCACGCCAGCGCGGCCAACGTGAGCAGCTGGAACAGCCGCCAGCCGACGGTTGACCACACCTGCGCCCGCTCCGGGGCGCGCAGAATACTCATTTCGCCAAACAGCCTATCGGGGCGTCCCGGCGAGTCGGACACCATCGGTTCCGCCACGCCCGCAGGTCGGCGTAAGTTTCCACCGTGCATCTGAGCATCCAGCTGGACTTCATCACGCGCGACCGGCTGCCGCTGCTGTGTTGTCTGATTGCATTCATCCTCACGTTCTTCGTGACGCGAACCATCGTCCGCTACATCCGCAGGCATGCCGGCAGCGACGCTCCGCGCAAGTGGTGGCAGCCCCGAAACATGGGTCACGGCGGCGTGCACATCCACCACGCGGTGATCGGCGTGGTGTTGGTCATGATCTCCGGCGTCACCATGGTGACGCTGGCCGTCAACGGGGGAGTACCCGAATTTACGGGTGCCTCCATTCTGTTCGGCGTCGGCGCCGCCCTGGTGCTCGACGAGTTCGCCCTGATCCTGCACCTCTCCGACGTGTACTGGGCCGAGGACGGGCGCACGTCCGTCGACGCGGTGTTCGCCGCGATCGCCGTCGCAGGTCTGTTGATGCTCGGCTTCAACCCGCTGTCGTTCTTCGACATCGGCATCTGGGAGAACGACCACTCGGTGCTGGCGCGTACCTCCGTCGTCCTGCTGGCCGTGTTCACCCTGCTGCTGGCCGTCGTCGTGCTGCTCAAGGGCAAGGTGTGGACGGGACTGGTCGGCATGTTCATCACCCCGCTGCTGTTCGTCGGCGCGATCCGGCTGTCGCGGCCGCACGCGCCATGGGCGCGGTGGCGCTACACCACCCGGCCGCGCAAGATGCACAAGGCGCTGGAGCGCGAACGGTGGCTGCGCCGCCCCGTGATTCAGGCCAAGCTGTGGCTGCAGGACGCGATCTCGGGGATGCCCAAGTTTCCCGACGACGCCGAGGTCGACAAGGAACTCGACCGCGAGATCCACGCCGCCCCCGCGCCGCCGCGCTCCACCAGCGTGGAGGTGGCCTGAGACGTGCGCTACTTCTACGACACCGAGTTCATCGACAACGGGCGGACGATCGAGCTGATCTCGATCGGCGTCGCGGCCGAAGACGGTCGCGAGTACTACGCCATCTCAACCGAATTCGATCCGGAGCGGGCGGGCCAGTGGGTGCGCAAGCACGTGCTGCCCAAGCTGCCGTCGCCGTCGTCGCGACTTTGGCGGTCACGGCGGCAGATCCGCGCCGACCTCGAGGACTTCTTCGACATCGACGGGGACGAGCCGATCGAGTTGTGGGCCTGGGTGGGCGCCTACGACCACGTGGTGCTGTGCCAGCTGTGGGGCCCGATGACCGACCTGCCGCCCGCCATACCGCGGTTCACCAGGGAACTGCGCCAGTTCTGGGAGGAGCGGGGCTCCCCACGGATGCCACCGCGGCCGCGCGACGCCCACGACGCGCTCGTCGACGCCCAGCACAACTTGCGCCGGTTCCAGTTGATGACGGAGGGCCGCCACGACGAGCACGGCGACGACGGGGCCTGGGCCGCACGCGCCTGAACTGCGGGTATGCCTGGTAAAACCGCTCGTCTCGCCCAGTTACCATAGACGGGTGAACTGGACCGTCGACGTACCCATCGACCAGCTCCCGTCGCTGCCCCCGCTTCCCGAGGATCTGCGGACGAGGCTCGACGCTGCGCTGGCCAAGCCAGCTGCCCAGCAGCCCAGCTGGCCAGCCGACCAAGCCAAGGCGATGCGCACCGTGCTGGAGAGCGTCCCGCCGGTCACCGTGCCGTCGGAGATCGAGCGGCTCAAGGCCCAGCTCGCCGACGTCGCGCGCGGCGAGGCGTTCCTGCTTCAGGGTGGCGACTGCGCCGAGACGTTCGTCGACAACACCGAACCGCACATCCGCGCGAACATCCGCACGCTGCTGCAGATGGCCGTCGTGCTGACCTACGGCGCCAGCGTGCCCGTGGTGAAGGTGGCCCGCATCGCCGGGCAGTACGCGAAGCCGCGCTCGTCGGACCTCGATGCGCTGGGACTGCGGTCCTACCGCGGCGACATGGTCAACGGCTTCGCCCCGGATGCCGCGGTGCGCGAACACGATCCGTCCCGGTTGGTGCGCGCCTACGCCAACGCCAGCGCGGCGATGAACCTGGTGCGGGCGCTGACCTCGTCGGGCATGGCGTCACTGCAGAAGGTGCACGACTGGAACCGCGAGTTCGTTCGGACCTCGCCCGCCGGGGCGCGCTACGAGGCGCTGGCAGGCGAGATCGATCGCGGGCTGCGCTTCATGAGCGCCTGCGGCGTCGACGACCGCAACCTGCAGACCGCCGAGATCTACGCCAGCCACGAGGCGCTGGTACTCGACTACGAGCGCGCGATGCTGCGGATGGACACGGAAGCCGAGGGCGAACCGAAGCTCTACGACCTGTCGGCGCACTACGTCTGGATCGGTGAGCGCACCCGTCAACTCGACGGTGCCCACGTGGCGTTCGCCGAGGTGATCGCCAACCCGATCGGCGTCAAGATCGGACCGACCACCTCACCAGAGCTGGCCGTCGAGTACGTCGAACGGCTCGACCCGCACAACGTGCCGGGGCGTCTGACCCTGGTCAGCCGGATGGGCAACGGCAAGGTGCGCGACGTGCTGCCGCCGATCATCGAGAAGGTGCAGGCGTCCGGTCATCAGGTGATCTGGCAGTGCGACCCGATGCATGGCAACACGCACGAGTCGTCCACCGGTTACAAGACGCGGCACTTCGACAGGATCGTCGACGAGGTGCAGGGCTTCTTCGAGGTGCACCGCTCGCTGGGCACTCACCCCGGCGGCATCCACGTCGAGATCACCGGTGAGAACGTCACCGAGTGTCTTGGTGGGGCACAGGACATTTCGGATTCCGACCTGGCCGGCCGCTACGAGACTGCCTGCGACCCGCGACTGAACACCCAGCAGAGCTTGGAGCTGGCGTTCCTGGTCGCCGAGATGCTGCGGGACTGACCTACAGCAGTCCCTGCAAGTTGCTGCCCAGCGTCCAGGCGCCGGCGGCGACGAGCCCGGCCAGCGTCAGGATCGCCACGATCCAGAACAGCGACATCCGCTTGGCGCGCTGACGGGCCCACTCGAACTCGTCGATCTCGATGCCTGCAAACCGATCCGGATCCGAGGGCCAATCGTCGGGGCCGCGGGTGAATTCGCGAGTGTGCTGGCGCTGCGGGCGAGGTGTGGTGGCCTCGGTGGTTCGTTCGGTGGTTCGTTCGGTGGGTGCCGCCACGTGTTGAGCAGTCGCCGAGGCGTGCAGCGCTGAGTTGCGTGGCGCGGGCACCCGAAAGGGCGGCAGCCCGAGTTCCTCGGCGATCGCGGCCAGTTCGGTGCCCATGTCCTGCGCGTCGGCGTACCGGTCGGCCGGGTTGCGCGCCGTCGCGCACGACACCAGTTCGTCGAATTGCGCTGGTATGCCCGTGATTGCCGCGCTCGGCGGGGGCACGTCGTTGTCCATCCGCTGGTATGCCACCGACAACGCGGTGTCGCCCTTGAACGGCGTGTCGCCCGTGAGGAGTTCGTAGGCCAGCACTCCGACCGCGTAGACATCGCTGCGCGGGCCCGCGTCGCCGGTGCCCACCTGCTCGGGTGAGAGGTAGGCGGCGGTACCCAGGATGACGCTGGTCGACGTGATCTTCGCCTCGGCGATCGCGCGGACCAGACCGAAGTCGGCGATCTTGACGTCGCCGTCGTCGGAGATCAACACGTTCTCGGGCTTCACGTCGCGGTGCACCAAGCCGGCGCGATGGGCCACCGCCAGGCCGCTCAGCACCGGTGCCAGCACGGCGGCGACGGCGTGCGGTGGCATCGGGCCGCGTTCGTGCAGCAGCTCGCGCAGCGTGCCGCCCTCGACGAGTTCCATGACGAGGAACGGGTGCTGGGCATCGAAGCCCTGGTCATAGACCGAAACCAGCCCGGGATCCTTGAGCCGGGCGACGGCGCGGGCTTCGCGCTGGAACCGCGTCAGGAACTGTTGGTCGTTGGCGTAGCGCGAATCCATCACCTTCAGCGCCACCGGCCGGTCCAGCCGAACGTCGAGCCCGCGGTACACGGTGGACATGCCGCCGGTCGCGATCATGCCGTCCACCCGGTAGCGACCGTCGAGAACCGCCCCGATGAGAGGGTCCGATCGCTGGCTGGTCGACACGCTCGCATCTTAGACTCGCAGTCGTGAGCAACATTCCGGCTGCCGAGGACGTTCTCGATCCCGACGAAGCCGTCTACGACCTACCGGCAGTGGCGTCCCTGCTGGGCATCCCCGTCACCAAGGTGCATCAGCACCTGCGTGAACGACATCTGATCGCGATACGCCGCGACGGCATCATCGTGGTGCCCAAGGCCTTCTTCGACGAGTCGGGGCGCGTGCTCAAGCCTCTTCCCGGCCTGCTGGTGGTGTTGCACGACGGCGGATACGGCACGACCGAGATCCTGCGTTGGCTGTTCACCCCGGATCCGTCGCTGTCGATCAAGCGCGACGGGTCGACCGAACCGCAGCCCAACGCGCGTCCGGTCGACGCGCTGGGCAGTCACCAAGCTCGCGAAGTCGTGCGTCGCGCACAGGCTATGGCGTACTGACCGCGGGCTGCTCCGTCGGGCGATCGGGCGCCTCGCGAGCCTTGGCCAGCGAATACCACGCCACCGCAGCGCAACTCATGGCCAGCAGCACGTGCAGCCAGGAGTACATGCCGTGTGACCCGTCCGGCTTGAAGATGACCATGATCCACGTCGAGAATCCGGCGATCAGCGCGATCGCGGACCGGCTCTGGGCCAGCGCGGACACCACCGCAAGGGGCCAGGTGTAGTACCAGGGCAGCGCCGCGGGCACGAACAACACCACGATCATCATCGCCAGCGCGATGCCGGTGAGCGCCTCGCGGTCGTCGTGGCGAAACCGCCACCACAGCAAGGGGAGTGAGATCGCGATGATGGCGATGCCGATGATGCGGGTGACGTCGAGCACGGCGTAGAAGTTCACCGGCAGGAACAGGCCGCCGATGGCGTTGGTCAGGTTCGCCGCGGCCGTTGGCAGGGTCAGCCAGTTGACGATCTTGACCGAACCGGCGAGTGCGGTCAGCCAGCCGAGGCCGACGCCCGCCAGCCACGACAGCACGGCGAACACCACGCCGAAGATCACTGCCGAAGCGGCCGTTGCCGTCGCGAACGCGGGCACCGTGCCGAGTTCCCGGCGCTGCCGAAGCCGGTGCATCCAGACCCACACCATGAACGGCAGGGCGATGCCTGCGGTTGCCTTCACCGCCACTGCGATCGCGATCAGGCTGACGCCCCACACGGGACGGCCCGCGAAGGTCAACGCGATCGACGCCATCATCAACCCGACCATCAGCATCTCGTTGTGCACGCCGCCCATCAGGTGGATGATCACCAGCGGGTTGAGCACGCAGATCCACAGCGCCGCAGCGCCGTTGGCGCCGACATGGCGGGCCACCCTCGGCGCGGCCCAGATCAGCATCACCAAGCCGGGCAGCATGCACAGCCGAAGCAGCATCGTCCCGGCGACCACGTCGTTGCCGACGACCATCGTGACGAACTTGGCGACCAGGATGAACGCCGGGCCGTACGGTGCCGTGGTCGTGGTCCAGATCGGACTCACGTTGTCCAGCAACGAGTTCGGATTGTCGATCGGGCCCACGACGTAGGGGTCGAGGCCGTCGCGCAGCAGGGCGCCCTGCGCCAGGTAGGAGTAGGTGTCGCGGCTGAACACCGGAACGGACAGCAGCAGCGGCGCCAGCCAGAACCCCGTCGTCGCGATCATCGTGTACTCGGTAGCAGTGCGGTCCACCACCCGCCTGCCCAGCCACAGCCACGACACCAGCATCAGCGCGACGCCGCCCCACAGCAGTACCGACGACACCACCAGGCCGTGGCCGAACCGCATCCAGGACAGGTGCAGCGACTCCAGCAGCGGGTCGTGCAGTCGGGTGCTGCCCGCCCCGAGACCGCCAAGGGTGATCAGTACGGCGCCGAGGAACCCGAGCAGTGCGGGACGGGCCTCCGGAGACGTCGCGAACGCCATCAGCCGCGAAATACCGGATGCCAACCCGGTTCTCGGGTCTCGCATCGACGTCGGGGTAGTCATGCTCCTCAGGCGGACCGGTTGGATGCCCGTCTGGCGAGCTCGGCAAGGCCTGCCTTGGCGTGCACGTCGATCGGTGCCGCGTTCAGCACGTCCAGCGCGCGCCGGGTGAGCAGGTCGATGTGGTCCTCCACCGCAGCCAGCGCACCGACGGACTCGATCACCAGGCACAGTTCGCGGACCTGCTGGTCGGTCAGTTCGGCGCCGACCGAGATGCGCAACAGCTTCGCGGCCACCGGATCGCTCTTCTCGGCGCGCTCGATGGCCTCGGCCAGCAGCACCGTGCGCTTGCCCGACCG
The DNA here is from genome assembly GCA_963849055.1 of uncultured Actinomycetota bacterium. Lineage (GTDB taxonomy): Bacteria > Actinomycetota > Actinomycetes > Mycobacteriales > Mycobacteriaceae > Mycobacterium. The sequence continues at coordinate 359,738 of CAWKFI010000001.1, read as the reverse complement.
CAGGTCGTCGCCGGAGGGCTTGCCGGTCACGGCGGGGTCGCCGAACACCCCGAGGACGTCGTCGCGAAGCTGGAATGCCACACCGAGGTCGGTGCCGAGCTCGTGGAACGTCGCCTGCACGTCGGGACGGTCCGCCGCGGCGGCCGCGCCGAGCTGCAGCGGGCGGGAGATCGTGTACGACGCGGTCTTGTAGGTGTTCACGGTCATCGCCGAGGCGACCGTGTCGGCGCCGCTGGCCTCGGCCGCGATGTCGAGGTACTGCCCGCCGAGCACCTCGGTGCGGATGTCCGCCCAGACGCGCTGCACCCGGCGATGCGCGGCCAGCGGCAGATCGACGGAGGCGACGATGTCGTCGGCCCACACCAGCGACAGGTCGCCGAGAAGGATCGCCGCGGACAGGCCGAACTGCTCGGGCGACCCGAGCCAGTTCCTGTCGCGGTGACGGTCGGCGAACAACCGGTGCACGGTGGGCAGGCCGCGCCGTGTCGCCGACGCGTCGATGACGTCGTCGTGCACCAGCGCGCAGGCGTGCAGCAGTTCCAGCGCAGAGAACAGGCGCAGGATGTCCGGGCTCGCCGTGTCGTCGGCGGAGACGGCACGCCAGCCCCAATACGCGAACGCGGGCCGAAGCCGCTTGCCTCCGCGCAGCACGAACTCCTCGAGCGCGGCGGTGAGCTCTGCGTAATCGGTGCCGATGTAGGCGCAGTCGCTTCGGCGCTCGCGGAGATAGTCCCGCAATTGATCGGTGACGGCGCCCGCCAGCTCGACGGCCGACGGTGCCGCTGCATCAACGCTCAGCGGGCGCCCCTTTCCTTACCCCGGGAGTGCATTCAGAGTAGAGCCTGCCAGGCCGTTCGAGGCAACTCAGGGTGAGCTGCGTCAGCCCGTAGGTCCGCGCGGATCGGTCGGCACAGGGCTGCGGTCCCTGCTCACCCACGCGACGCCCGCAACGATGCCGGCCACCAGGAATGCCGCGAAGCCCAGCCAGAGGGCCGCGCCGGTGAAGGACCGGGCACTCGGGTCGGTGTAGCGGGCCTGCGCGCTCATGGTGCTCACGACACCGGGCCGAAGCTTCCATTCGACGACGTCGGAGGCGATCTGGTCGCCGTTGGTCGAGGTCACCTCGCCGGGGAAGGACACGCTCAGCGACACGTCGGCGTCCGGATCGCTCAGTGACGTCAGGTCGGCACGCCCCTCGAGGATCACCAGGTCACCGGCCCGCCGCAGCGAGATGTCGACGCCGGCCGCGTCGCGGTTCATGTTCGCCAGCTGCGGCAGTTCGGCGAACGTGAGGTCGGAGAAGACCGCTTGCGAGCCGACGTAGTCGTCGCGCGAGTATTCCGACACCGACACCTTGTTGCTGAACGGCAGCGTGTTGAGTAGCTGCGGCCCCTTGTCATCGTCGTCACTCGACTTGGCCGCCGCAATGATCTGGCCGGACACCCGATCGTCTGGCGACACCGTGATCGACGCCCGGACCCGGACACAGCCGACGGCCATCGGGAGGATCAGCAACAAGAGGAACAGCGCCAGCATCCGGTTGCGGCGTGGCGTGCGGCCTCGTGTTCGGCTGCGGCGGTCTGGCACCCGGTCATCGTGCCAGACCGGCACTGTTAAAGCGGCAGTGACCGGCCAAGAATGGCGAATGGCCTCGGGTCGCCCGCAAAGTGGTAGCCGCGGATCACGTCGGTGAATCCGAGCCGGCGGTACAGCCGCCACGCACGATTGGACTCACCGTTGATCTCTGGTGTGGAGAGCAGCACGTGTGACTCATGACGTCCGGTGAGCAGGCGCCGCGCGAGGGCTTCGCCAAGGCCTCGGCCTTGCGCCCTTGGATGAATGTGCAGCTCGGTGAGCTCGAAGTAGTTCCCCATCAACTCGGCGATGTGCGAGCTATCGCTTCCGCCGCGCTGCAGGCCCGTGACCACCTGCTGTTGCCACCACTGGTCGGGTGCACCGCAGTAGCCGTAGGCGATCCCGAGCATGGGTGCGGTGGCCAGGTCGGCGCCTGCGTCGGTCGCTTCGACGGCGGCGACCGCCTTCCAGCCCCGTCTACGGGTGTGTTCCAACCACATCGACGCCCGCTGCTCCTCGGTCCCACGCGGGTACCGCATCGCGTCGACGTAGACGCCCAGAGCGTCGCCGAGGCGCTTCGCCATGTCGTCCTGCGACAGCTCGATCAGAAACGTCGACAACCCTTGGTGCCCTTCGCGCTGTGGATGCGGAGTCGATGCCATTATCCGGTCCCGGTTCCGTGATTGGCGTGCTGGCTCGGTCAGTGTGGTCAACGCCGTACAATCGAGCACTGAACAAGGTGGTACGGGTCAGATCGACCTCGTATCATTGGCGTTAGGCGCCCGGACATTCGGGCAACCTGATGTTCAACTGATGTGACGGCCGCGGCAAAAGGGAGGCACGGATGCCACTCTCCGATCATGAGCAGCGCATGCTCGACCAGATCGAGAGCGCTCTCTATGCCGAGGACCCCAAGTTCGCGTCCAGCGTTCGTGGCGGCAATCTGCGCGCTCCGTCGGCTCGGCGCCGGCTGCAAGGCGGCGTTCTCTTCGTCATCGGCCTGGCGCTGTTGGTGTCGGGCGTCCCGTTCTACGCAAACGTGAACCATGCGTTCCTCATCGTCAGCATCGTCGGTTTCGTGGTGATGTTCGGCGGCGTGGTGTACGCCATCACCGGGCCACGGGTGCCCGGCGGCAAGGAAGCTCCCGGTTCGGATTCTCCTGCGTCGCGCCAGAAGAAGTCCAAGGGTTCCGGCGGTTCCTTCACCAATCGCATGGAAGACCGGTTCCGCCGCCGCTTCGACGAGTAATCGCCACGTCGGTTCAGGGGTAGCTCTCGCTTGGGAGCTACCTCTTTTTCTTTGTCTGCGACACGCCGGATTCGCGGGCGTGAGCCCCTCCGGCAGATGCCACGCCCCACTTCGCCCCACCGCCGTCGCTGACCGCGTCTAACTGCGGTTTCGCGCCGTGACCGGTGGTTGAAGCGCTGCCATGTGCCCGAGAAAACCCTAGTCAGTGGTGGACGGTGGGGAAGGAGCCCCAAGTTTTGCCGGTGGATGGAGCAAAGTGGGGGATTGTGGGGTAAAGTGGCGTCCGACGGAGCGACCGGAGCTCCGTCCGGAGGGCGGAAGCGACTCGGGGACTCCCGAGTGGTGGGAGGTGTCGGGATGTTCCTCGGCACCTACACGCCCAAGCTCGACGACAAGGGGCGGCTCACGCTGCCCGCCAAGTTCCGCGACGCGCTGGCAGGGGGGTTGATGGTCACCAAGAGTCAAGATCACAGCCTCGCGGTCTATCCACGCGCCGAGTTCGAGGCGTTGGCGGAGCGGTTGACGCAGGCGTCTCGGAGCAACCCGGATGCCCGCGCCTTCCTGCGCAACCTGGCCGCCGCAACCGACGAACAACATCCCGACGCTCAAGGCCGCATCACCTTGACGGTCGATCACCGCCGGTACGCAAACCTCACCAAGGAGTGCGTGGTGATTGGTTCGATCAAGTACCTGGAAATCTGGAACGCCCAGGCCTGGCAGGACTACCAGGAGACCCACGAAGAGAACTTCTCCGCGGCCAGCGATGAAACTCTGCGCGACATCATTTGATTCGAAGGCTGGCCGGGACATAGCCCGTGCAGCGTGGCCCTTGCCCGAACCGGCCCTGGCGTACTTCCCCAACGCCAGGTCCGCGACCTCGGACAGGGACCTCGATGCACGGGCGATCTCCAGGGTGCTGGAACGAATCGGCCCGGGAACAAAAACAATCCAAGGTGCTCCAATGCCCGACGATCACGGACACGTCCCGGTATTGCTCGACCGTTGCGTCGAACTCCTCACCCCCGCACTGACCCGCCGCGACGCGACTGGCGCGGGTGCCGTCCTCGTCGACGCGACGCTCGGCGCGGGTGGCCACGCCGAGCGATTCCTCACCGATCTGCCCGGGTTGCGGCTGGTCGGGCTCGACCGCGATCCGAACGCCCTTCGCATCGCTGGGGAGCGCCTCGCGCCGTTCGGCGACCGGGTCACGCTCGTCCGTACCCGCTACGACGGTTATTGGGCCGACCGCGACGACGTCACGATTGACGGCGTCCTGTTCGACCTCGGCGTCTCATCGATGCAGTTGGACCTGGCCGAGCGCGGTTTCTCCTACTCCCAGGACGCGCCGCTGGACATGCGGATGGATCCGGACGCCTCGTTGACCGCCGCCGAGATCCTCAACACCTATGACAAGAGGGCGCTGACGCGCGTGCTCCGGGAGTTCGGGGAGGAGCGCTTCGCGTCCAGGATCGCCGACAGGATCCTGCGCCAGCGCGCGAGCAAGCCGCTCACCACCACCGGTGAGCTGGTCGAGTTGCTCTACGACGCCATCCCCGCCGCCACCCGCCGCACCGGCGGCCACCCCGCCAAGCGCACGTTCCAGGCCCTTCGCACCGCCGTCAACGCCGAACTCGACTCGCTGGCCGAGGCGGTTCCCGCCGCGATGTCGGCATTGCCCCCCGGCGGGCGCATCGTGGTCATGGCGTATCAGTCCCTTGAGGACAAGATCGTCAAGGGCCTGTTCGCCACCGCGACGGCATCGCGCACGCCGTCCGGGCTTCCCGTCGAGTTGCCCGGCCACGAACCGGATTTCGTTTCGCTGACCCGCGGCGCCGAGAAGGCGACGGCTACCGAGGTCGAGCTCAATCCCCGTAGCGCTTCCGTCCGGCTACGAGCACTGGAAAAGGTTGTCAGAAGGGAAGTTTCGTGATGGCCAAGCGACCTGATCCGGTACGCAGCAGAGACGAGCGCCGTCGCGGCACCCGCGAGCCGGCCGCGCGCCGCGCGAAGGAAGCGCCGCCCCGCAAGCGGCGCTCGACACGCGAGCAACGGCCGCGCCGCTCGGCGCCGCAGACCAGCCCCATCCCCAGGGTCACCGGTGCGCCAGCCCGGCCCAAGAACGCCGCGCAGGCCAAGGCCCGCGCTAAGGCACGTAAGGCCAAGGCCCCCAAGGTCGTTCGGCTGCCGCTGCGCGAGCGGCTGCTCGTCAAACTCGCGTCCATCGATTTCGATCCGCGCCGGTTCGTCACCAGGGTGCCATTCGTCGTGCTGGTGATCGGGGCCCTCGGGCTCGGACTCGCCGTCACGCTGTGGCTGTCGACCGACGCCGCGGAGCGCTCGTATCAGTTGGGCAGCATCCGCGAGACGAACCAGGCTCTGCTTCAGCAGAAGGAGGCGCTGGAGCGCGACGTCCTCGAGGCGCAGGCCGCGCCCGCCCTCGCCGAGGCCGCACGCAACCTGGGCATGATCCCTTCGAAGGACACCGCGCACCTGGTGCAGGACCCGGCAGGAAACTGGATGGTGGTGGGCACGCCCAAACCGGCCGAAGGGGTTCCGCCGCCGCCGCTGAACTCCCCGCTGGCCGACGAGCCACCGCCCGCGCCTCCGGCACCGCCCGCGCCGCGCGTCGTCGAACCCCGCGAACTGACGGTCCACCTCCCGCCGAGGCCGCCGTCGGTGCCCAACCCCGAGGTGCCCGTACCCGGCACGGTGCTGGCCGCCCCGGTTGCACCAGCCGTGCCCGCTCCGGTGGACCCGGCCCTGGTGCCGCATCTCGCCTCGCCAGGGGTCGCGCCGCTGCCCGGACCACCGCCCGGCGCCGAGGTCCCCGTAGCGCCGGTCGTAGAGCCTCCCGCATGAGCCGTCGCGACAAGAAGCCCAACGCGCCGAAGCCGTCGAACGACCAGTCGCACTCGGCACGGGCCAGGCGCACTCGGGAGGCGGCGGCCGATACCGGTTCGCGCAGTGCGTCGTTCACGTTCCGGCATCGGGTGGGCAACGGCGTCATCGCGCTGCTGCTGCTGGTTGCGGCGGCGCAGCTGTTCAACCTTCAGGTGCCCAAGGCTGCGGGCCTGCGTGCCGAAGCGGCGGGCCAGCTCAAGGTCACCGACGTCGAGAAGGCCGTGCGGGGCAGCATCGTCGACCGCAACGAGGACAAGCTGGCGTTCACCATCGAGGCCCGCGCGCTGACCTTCCAGCCGACGAAGGTTCAGCAGCAGCTCGCCGAGACGAAGGCGAAGAAGCCCGATGCACCCGATCCGGCGAAGCGCCTTGCCGAGATTGCCGCGGGCGTCTCGGGTCTGCTGAACAACAAGCCGAACACGGCGACCGTGCTCAAGAAGCTGACGAGCAAGGACTCCTTCGTCTACCTGGCGCGTGCCGTCGACCCCGCCATCTCCGACGCGATCACCACCAAGTACCCCGAGGTGGGTGCGGAGCGGCAGGACATCCGCCAGTACCCCGGTGGGTCGCTGGCCGCCAACATCGTCGGCGGCATCGACTGGGACGGGCACGGACTGTTGGGTCTCGAGGACTCGCTCGACGCGAAACTGGCAGGCACCGACGGCTCCGTCACGTATGACCGCGGCTCCGACGGCGTCGTGATCCCCGGCAGTTACCGCAACCGGCACGACTCGGTGGATGGGTCGACGATCCAGCTGACCATCGACGACGACATCCAGTTCTACGTCCAGCAGCAGGTGCAGCAGGCCCGGGCTCTGTCCGGCTCCAAGAACGTGTCGGCCGTCGTGCTCGACGCCAAGACCGGTGAGGTGCTGGCGATGGCGAACGACAACACCTTCGATCCGGCGCAGGACATCGGCAGGCAGGAAGACCGCGAACTCGGAAACCTCTCCGTGTCCTCGCCGTTCGAGCCCGGGTCGGTGAACAAGATCATCACCGCCGCCTCGGCCATCGAGTTCGGCCTGACCAACCCCGACGAGGTACTGCAGGTGCCCGGCGCCATCGACATGGGCGGCGTCACCGTGCACGACGCCTGGGAACACGGTGTCACGCCGTACACCACCACCGGGGTGTTCGGGAAGTCATCCAACGTCGGCACGCTGATGCTCGCTCAGCGGGTCGGCCCGGAGCGCTGGGCCGACATGGCCGAGAAGTTCGGCCTCGGGCAGCGCACCGGCGTCGGCCTCCCGGGTGAGAGCGCGGGCCTGGTCCCGCCCATCGACCAGTGGTCGGGTAGCTCCTTCGCCAACCTGCCCATCGGGCAAGGCCTTTCGATGACGCTGCTGCAGATGACGGGGATGTACCAGGCGATCGCCAACGACGGTCTGCGCATTCCGCCACGCATCATCAAGTCGACGATCGCCGCCGACGGCAGCCGGGTCGACGAGCCTCGGCCGGAGGGTGTTCGCGTCGTCTCGCCGGAATCGGCGAGGACCGTGCGCAACATGCTGAGGGCGACGATTCAGAAAGATCCGCAGGGTACCCAGCAGGGCACCGGTTCGGGAGCCGCCGTCGAGGGTTACCAAATCGCGGGCAAGACGGGAACGGCGCAGCAGATCAACCCGGGCTGTGGCTGCTACTACGACGACGTGTACTGGATCACGTTCGCGAGCATGGCGCCCGCGGACGACCCCCGCTACGTCGTTGGCGTGATGATGGACAACCCGCATCGCACCGCCGACGGGTCCCCGGGCACGACGGCGGCGCCGCTCATCCACAACATCGACTCTTGGCTGCTGCAGCGGGAGAACGTGCCGCTGTCACCGGATCCGGGTCCGCCGCTGACCCTGCAGGCGTGAGCGGAGGGGCTGCCAAACCGGGGCCGGTACTGTGTCAAGGCCATGAAGTTGCGTCCAAGCCATCCCCAGGGGGATGACCTCGCATCGCTGGTAGATCGTGTGCACGCGACCACGACGGCGGCATCGGACTGTTCCGGCGTCCGGGTCACCGGAGTGACGTTGCGCGGCCAGGACGCCGAAGCCGGTGACTTGTTCGCGGCCCTGCCCGGCACCTCGGCGCACGGTGCCACCTACGCCCGCGACGCCGTGGGCCGGGGTGCGGTCGCGGTGCTCACCGATCCCACCGGCCTCGAGGTGCTCGGTTCCGACATCGGCGTGCCAGTGCTGGTCCATCCGGCGCCGCGCACGGCGCTCGGCGAGGTGGCTGCGGCCGTCTACGGTCACCCGTCCCAGCAGCTGCGCGTCATCGGGGTCACCGGCACGTCCGGCAAGACCACCACCACCTACCTGGTCGAGGCAGGCCTTCGGGCAGCGGGTCGGGTGGCCGGCTTGATCGGGACGGTCGGCATCCGGATCGACGGCCGCGACGAGCCGAGTGCACTCACCACACCCGAGGCCCCCGATTTACAAGCGCTGCTTGCCGTGATGCTCGAACGGGGAGTGGACACCGTGGTGATGGAGGTGTCGAGCCACGCGCTGACGTTGGGGCGGGTGGATGCGGTGCACTTCGAAGTCGGGGGGTTCACCAACCTGACGCGCGACCACCTGGACTTCCATCTCACGATGGAGGCCTACCTGGAGGCCAAGGCGCGGTTGTTCGATCCGCAATCGCCTACGCACGCCGACGTTTCCGTGGTGTGCGTGGACGACGATGCGGGCCGCACCATCGCGGCGCTTGCGGATCGGCCGGTCACCGTCGGAGTCGTGAACCCCACCGCGGGCTGGCGGGCCGAGGAAGTCCACGCCGTCGACAAGGGCGGCCAGCAGTTCTTCGCCGTGGACCCGGCTGGCGTGCATCACGGGATTCACATCGGACTGCCCGGGCGCTACAACGTGGCGAATTGTCTATTGGCGCTGGCTCTGCTGGACGCGGTCGACGTGTCGCCGGACCAGGCCGCGCCCGGCCTGCGGACGGCGTGCGTCCCCGGCCGCCTCGAGCCGATCGACCGCGGTCAAGGCTTTCTGGCCCTCGTCGACTACGCACACAAGCCGGGCGCATTGCGTGCGGTGCTCGATACGTTGCGCGCTCAAGGCAAGGGTCGCATCGCGGTGGTGTTCGGCGCGGGCGGCAACCGGGACCCGGGCAAGCGCGAACCGATGGGCCGGGTGGTCGCCGAACTCGCCGACCTCGTCGTCGTCACCGATGACAATCCGCGCGACGAGGATCCGGCCGACATCCGCGCGACCATTCTGACGGGAGCGTCTGCGGTCGCGGGCCCGTCGACCAGCGTCGTCGAGATCGGCGACCGGCGCGAAGCCATCGACTACGCCGTCCGCTGGGCAGGCGACGGTGACGTGGTGCTCGTCGCGGGCAAGGGCCACGAGGCGGGCCAGACCAGCCATGGGCACACCCGGCCGTTCGACGACCGCGAGGAGTTGGCTCGGTCGCTCGAGGCAGCGGGGTATCGCTCGTGATCGACCTGACCCTCGGGCAGATAGCGGACATCGTCGGCGGCGAGCTCGTCGACGTGTCGCCCGCGGATGCCGCCACCATCCGCGTCACCGGAACCGTCGAATTCGATTCCCGCGCCGTCGCGCCGGGTGGGCTGTTTCTCGCCCTGCCCGGCGCCCGGTCCGACGGACACGACTTCGCCGCCGCGGCAGTGGCCGCGGGCGCCGTGGCCGTGCTCGCGGCGCGACCGGTGGGCGTGCCCGCCATCGTGGTGTCACCCGCAGGTGACGACGTCGACTCGGCAGCCGGGGTGCTCGAGCACGACACCGATGGGGCGGGCGCCGCGGTACTGGCCGCGCTGGCCAGACTGGCCGCCGCCGTGGCCGCGGAACTCGTCGCGGGTGGATTGACGATCGTCGGGGTTACGGGTTCGTCGGGAAAGACGTCCACCAAGGACTTGTTGGCCGCAGTGCTCCGCCCGCTCGGAACGGTGGTGGCGCCGCCGGGCTCGTTCAACAACGAGTTGGGGCACCCGTGGACTGTGCTGCGCGCGACCACCGACACCGACTACCTGATCCTCGAGATGTCGGCGCGCCACCGGGGCAACATCGCCGCATTGGCGAGGATCGCGCCGCCGTCCATAGCGGTAGTGCTCAACGTCGGCACCGCCCATCTTGGCGAGTTCGGCTCGCGCGAGGCCATCGCCGATACGAAGGCCGAACTGGCGCAATCGGTTCCGTCGTCCGGCGTGGTGATCCTGAACGCCGACGACGGTGCGGTGGCGGCCATGGCGGACAAAACGCCAGCGCGGGTGGTCCGCGTGTCGCGTTCGCCAGGCGCCGACGTGTGGGCCGGTGACGTCGTCCTCGACGAGTTGGCCAGGCCGAGGTTCACGTTGCACGCCGCGGCGGGTGAGGTCCCCGTCGAACTCGCGGTACACGGCGACCATCAGGTCTCGAACGCGATGTGTGCGGCGGCCGTCGCGCTCGAGTGCGGAGCAAGCCTGGATCAGGTCGCGGCCGCACTGGCGGCCGCCGGGCCCGTGTCGTCCCACCGCATGCAGGTGAGCACCCGCGGCGACGGCGTGACGGTGATCAACGACGCCTACAACGCCAACCCCGACTCGGTGCGGGCCGGGCTCAAGGCGCTCGCCTGGATGGCCAAGTCCGGTGCCGCCGATGGCGGCCACCGGCGCCGCAGCTGGGCGGTGCTCGGCGAGATGGCCGAACTCGGCGACGACGCGATCGCCGAACATGACAGCATCGGTCGATTGGTCGTGCGCTTAGATGTGTCTCGACTCGTCGTCGTCGGAACGGGGAGGGCAATGAGCGCCATGCATCACGGGGCGGTGATGGAGGGGTCGTGGGGCAGTGAGTCCACCATGGTCGCCGACGCCGACGCCGCGCTGGAGCTGTTGCGAACCGAACTGGGCGAGGGGGACGTGGTGCTGGTGAAGGCGTCCAAGGTGGCGGGCCTGGCCAAGTTGGCGGATGCGCTCGCCGGGGAAGACGTGACCGGCCCATGAGACAGATCCTCATCGCCGTCGGCATCGCGCTGGCGGTGTCCATCCTGCTGACGCCTGCGCTGATCCGGCTGTTCACTCGTCAAGGGTTCGGCCACGAGATCCGCGAGGACGGGCCGCCGAGTCATCACAAGAAGCGCGGCACGCCGTCGATGGGCGGCGTCGCGATCCTGGCAGGCATCTGGGCCGGATATCTGGGCACTCACCTGGTCGGGCTCGCGCTCGACGGGCGTGGCCCCTCCGCTTCGGGTCTGCTGGTCCTGGGTCTGGCCACGGCGCTGGGTGGTGTCGGATTCGTCGACGATCTGATCAAGATCCGTCGTGCGCGCAACCTCGGCCTCAACAAGACCGCCAAGACCGTCGGTCAACTGGTCGCGGCCGTGCTCTTCGGCGTGCTGGCGCTGCAGTTCCGCAACTCCGACGGGTTGACCCCGGGCAGCGCCGAGCTGTCCTACGTGCGCGAGATCGCCACGGTGACGCTGGCGCCGACGGTGTTCGTGCTGTTCACCGTCGTCCTGGTCAGCGCATGGTCGAACGCGGTGAACTTCACCGACGGACTCGACGGGTTGGCCGCCGGCGCCATGGCGATGGTCACCGCCGCCTACGTGCTGATCACGTTCTGGCAGTTCCGCAATGCGTGCGCGACGAGTCCCGGACTCGGTTGCTACAACGTGCGTGACCCCCTGGATCTGGCGCTCGTCGCCGCGGCCACGGCAGGCGCGTGCATCGGATTCCTGTGGTGGAACGCCGCCCCAGCGAAGATCTTCATGGGAGACACGGGCTCGCTGGCATTGGGCGGCATCATCGCCGGCCTGTCGGTGACCAGCCGCACCGAGACGCTGGCCGTCGTCCTCGGGGCGCTGTTCGTTGCCGAGGTGACCTCGGTCGTCGTGCAGATCATGGCCTTCCGCACGACGGGACGTCGGGTGTTCCGCATGGCGCCCTTCCATCACCACTTCGAACTGGTCGGGTGGGCCGAGACCACCGTGATCATCCGGTTCTGGCTGTTGACGGCGATCGCCTGCGGCCTCGGCGTTGCGTTGTTCTACAGCGAATGGCTGGCCACCGTCGGGGCCTAGCCCGCGCCCGAGCCAGCACCTGCATTTCGCGACACGCGCCGGATGTCCCCGGCGTTACCGGGGTGACGGGGGAGGATTTTGGGGTGCAAGGGGCAAACGAGTCTGCTGATGCTTATGTGACTGCTGTTATCTATGTGGTCAGGTAGGGAATGAGCGCGATCCTTGCCCGATTGCGGCTACGACGCGGCGGCCCGGACGCGGCCGCCGACCAGACCGGTCCGGTGCAGGCCCCGACGGTCCCGCGCACCAGGTTCGGGGTCTGGCTGAGCCGTCCGATGACGTCGTTCCATCTGATCATCGCCGTCGCGGCACTGCTCGTCACGCTCGGTCTGACCATGGTGCTCTCGGCGTCAGGGGTGCACTCCTACGACGCCGACGGTTCGCCGTGGGCCATCTTCGCCAAGCAGGTGCTGTGGACGGTCGTGGGCCTTGTCGCGTTCTACTTGGCGCTGCGGATGCCGGTGAACCTGATGCGGCGGCTGGCCTTCCCCGGCTTCGCCTTCACGATCGTTCTACTGGTTTTGGTGCTCGTCCCCGGAATCGGCAAGGAGGCCAACGGTTCCCGCGGTTGGTTTGTCGTCGCGGGCTTCTCCATGCAGCCCTCCGAGCTGGCCAAGATTGCATTTGCCATCTGGGGTGCGCATCTGCTCGCCGCGCGCAGGCTGGAACGCGCATCGCTGCGCGAGATGCTCTTCCCGCTCGTCCCCGCCGCCGTGCTGGCTCTCTTCCTCATCGTGCTGCAACCCGACCTCGGCCAGACGGTGTCACTGGGCATCATCCTGCTGGGCCTGCTCTGGTACGCAGGTCTGCCCCTGCGGGTGTTCGCCAGTTCGCTGGTGGCCGTCATGCTGTCCGCGGCCGTCCTTGCGATGTCGGCGGGCTACCGGTCCGACCGGGTGCAGTCCTGGCTCAACCCGGGCGACGATTCCCAGGGCTCGGGGTATCAGGCCCGGCAGGCCCGCTACGCCCTGGCCAACGGCGGCGTGTTCGGCGATGGCCTGGGCCAAGGCACCGCCAAGTGGAACTATCTGCCGAACGCACACAACGACTTCATCTTCGCGATCATCGGCGAGGAGCTCGGGCTGGTCGGGGCGGTCGGGCTGCTGCTGCTGTTCGGGCTGTTCGCCTATACCGGGATGCGGATCGCCCGACGTTCGGTCGACCCGTTCCTGCGGCTGCTGACCGCCACGACCACGCTGTGGATCCTCGGCCAGGTGTTCATCAACGTCGGGTACGTCGTCGGGTTGCTACCCGTCACCGGCCTGCAGCTGCCCTTGATATCAGCGGGCGGAACATCGACGGCGACAACGCTTCTCATGATGGGTGTGATCACCAACGCGGCAAGACACGAGCCCGAGGCGGTGGCGGCGTTGCGCGCGGGGAGCGACGACAGGGTGAACCGGCTGTTGCGCCTGCCGATGCCAGAGCCGTATGTGCCGACCCGACTGGAGGCGGCCCGAGACCGGCTGCGGACGCGGCCCAAGACCAAGTCCACGCCAACGGCCAAGCCGAAACCCGCAGCCAAGCCCAAGCCCAAGGCGAAGTCCGTGCGCACGCCGGCGAAGGACGACCGGAGGCGAACCGCCCATGCGGCCGACGGACCGGTGCGACGCTCAGGGCATCATGGAGGCCGTCAACGCGAACCGGGCCGTCGGGCTCGCTCACTGGAAGGCCATCGTTACGGGTGAACGACCCCGCCATTTCCGCTTCCCGGCGGCCAGAGCGTAGCGACCAGGGGATCTCCGTGGTTCTCGCAGGTGGAGGGACCGCAGGGCACGTGGAGCCGGCGATGGCCGTCGCCGACGCCCTGATGGCCCTCGATCCCGGAATCCGGATCACCGCGCTCGGCACGGCGCGCGGGCTGGAGACTCGGCTGGTGCCCGAACGCGGCTACCACCTGGAGCTCATCACGCCGGTGCCGCTGCCACGCAAGCCGTCGGGTGATCTGGTCCGGTTGCCCATGCGGGTGCGCAGCGCGGTCCGGCAGACGCGTGCCGTGCTCGACGACGTCGCGGCCGACGTGGTGATCGGCTTCGGCGGCTACGTCGCACTGCCCGCCTACCTCGCCGCCCGTGGCGGCGTGCTTGGCAGGCGCCGGGTGCCGGTCGTGGTGCACGAGGCCAACGCCAGCGCGGGCTGGGCCAACCGGGTGGGCGCCCGCACGGCCGTCCGCGTGCTCTCGGCGGTGCCCGATCCGGGTCTCGGCAACGTCGAAGTGGTCGGGGTGCCGGTGCGCGCCACGATCACGGGGCTGGATCGCGCCGCCCTGCGCGCCGAGGCGCGTGCCCACTTCGGCTTCTCCGACGACGCGAGGGTGCTGCTGGTGTTCGGCGGCTCCCAGGGTGCGCAGTCGATCAACCGTGCCGTCGCCGCGGCCGCGGAAGATCTTGCCGCAGCCGGTGTTTCGGTGCTCCACGCGCATGGGCCGAAGAACGTTCTCGACCTTCGTGATCCGGCGACCGGTGATCCGCCCTATGTCGCGGTGCCGTACCTCAGCCGGATGGACCTCGCCTATGCCGCAGCCGATTTGGCCATCTGCCGGTCCGGCGCGATGACGGTCGCCGAGGTCACCGCCGTCGGCCTGCCCGCGGTGTACGTGCCGCTGCCGATCGGCAACGGTGAGCAGCGACTCAACGCCCTACCCGTGGTGAATGCCGGCGGTGGTCTGATCGTGGACGACGCGGACCTGACCCCGGCATTCGTCGCCGACACCGTGGCCGGACTCCTGAGCGACCCGCAACGGCTGGCGACGATGACGACGTCGGCGGCGCTGGCCGGTCACCGGGATGCGGCCCAGCGCGTCGCCGAGGTCGCCCTTCAGGTCGCGGCCCATGCGATCGGAAGGCGGTCCCGGTGAGTGTCCCGGCGCTGCCTGCCGAGCTGGCGCGCGTGCACATGGTCGGCATCGGGGGAGCGGGCATGTCGGGTATCGCCCGCATCCTGCTTGACCGGGGCGGGCAGGTGTCGGGCTCCGATGCCAAGGAATCGCGCGGATTGGCCGCGCTGCGGGCCCGCGGCGCACAGATCCGGGTCGGCCACGACGCGTCGTCGCTCGACATGCTGCCCGGCGGGCCGACGGCGGTCGTCAGCACGCATGCCGCGATCCCCAAGACCAACCCCGAACTCGTCGAGGCGGGCCGTCGCGGCGTCCCGGTGATCATGCGGCCAACGGTCCTGGCCAGGCTGATGGACGGCTACACCACCGTGATGGTGACCGGAACGCACGGCAAGACCACGACCACCTCGATGGTCATCGTCGCCTTGCAGCACAGCGGATTTGACCCATCGTTCGCGGTGGGCGGCGACCTCGGTGAGGCAGGCACCAACGCCCACCACGGCAGCGGAGGGTGCTTCGTCGCGGAGGCCGACGAGAGCGACGGCTCGCTGCTCGAGTACACCCCCGACGTGGCGGTCGTGACCAACGTCGAGGTCGATCACCTGGACTTCTTCGGCACCGTCGAGGCCTATCACGCGGTGTTCGACGACTTCGTGGAGCGGCTGCGGCCCGACGGCGCACTGGTGGTCTGCACCGACGACTCCGGTGCGGCCGCGCTGGCGGAACGATGCACCGCCCGCGGTGTGCGCGTGCTGCGTTATGGCAGTGGTGACGATCCCGAACTTGCAGGGGCGCTGTTGAATTGGGAGCAACAGGGGACGGGCAGCGTCGCGACCATCCAGTTGGCCGGCGAGGCGCATCCGCGCGGCCTGCGGCTCGCGGTACCGGGACGACACATGGCGCTCAACGCGTTGGGGGCACTGCTCGCCGCCAGGGAGGTCGGCGGCAGCGTCGACGCGGTCCTCGACGGCCTCGCCGGTTTCGAGGGCGTGCGGCGCCGCTTCGAGTCGGTGGGCATCGCCGCGGGCATTCGGGTGTTCGACGACTACGCACACCACCCGACGGAGGTCCGCGCGACGCTCGAGGCAGTCGGCGCCGTTGCGGGTGAGGGCCGCTCGATCGTGGTGTTTCAACCCCATTTGTATTCCAGGACAAAGGCTTTCGCGCGCGAATTCGCCGACGCGCTGTCGACTGCCGATGAGGTATTCGTGCTCGACGTGTATGCGGCCCGCGAGCAACCGCTGGCCGGGATCAGCGGTGCGAGCATCGCCGACCACGTGACGGCCCGCGTGCGTTACGTCCCCGACTTCTCTGCCGTCGCCGAGGCCGTCGCCGCTGCGGCCCGTCCTGGCGACGTGATCGTCACGATGGGCGCAGGCGACGTCACGCTGCTGGGACAGGAGATCCTGACCGCCCTGCAGGTGGAGGCCAACCGCCGCGCGCCGGGACCGCAACCGCAATGACCGGGCCAAGCGACGCCGACGAGCCCGACACCGCCGAGCCCGCCGAAGCCGCCGAAGCCCCCGAAGCCGTCGCCGCCGAGCCCGACTTCGAGGGGCCCCGGCGACGGGCCAGGCGCGAGCGCGAGGAGCGGCGCGCCGCGCAGGCCAGGGCGACTGCAATCGAGCAGGCTCGCCGGGAAGCCAAGAAGCGGGTGGTCGGGCAGCCGGCCGACCAGACGAAAACCCCTGCGCGAGGCGTGATCCGGGGCCTGAAGGTGCTGATGTGGTCGGCACTGGCCAGCGTGGTGGCGGTGGGCCTGGGCCTGCTGCTGTACTTCACGCCCATCATGGCCGCCCGCGCCACGGTGATCACCGGCCTGACCGCGGTGAGCCAGGAAGAAGTCGAACAGGCCGCCGCCGTGGTGCCGGGAACCCCGCTGCTGCAGATCAACACCGATGCCATCGCGGAGCGGGTTGCGACCATCCGGCGGGTCGCCAGTGCGCGGGTGCAACGCGAGTACCCGTCGACGCTGCGCATCACGGTCGTCGAGCGCGTGCCCGTCGTGGTGAAGGACTATCCCGATGGCCCGCACCTGTTCGACAAGGACGGCGTCGACTTCGCCACCGCGCCACCACCGCCGGGCCTGCCGTACCTGGATGCCGACAACCCCGGCCCGAGCGACGATCCCACGAAGGCTGCGCTCGAGGTGCTGCTCGCGTTGCGGCCCGAGGTCGCAGGTCAGGTCGGCCGTATCGCGGCGCCCTCCGTCGCGGCGATCACCCTCACGCTCGTCGACGGCAGGGAAGTGATCTGGGGCACCACCGATCGCACGGAGGAGAAGGCGCTCAAGCTGGGCGCCTTGCTGACTCAACCCGGTCGGACCTACGACGTCTCCAGTCCGGATCTGCCGACCGTCAAGTAGGGCCTATTCGTGAGGCGGCGTGCATTCCTTCCACTCGCCGTCCTCCTTGACCAGAGTGATCCGATTGGGATTGGTCTTGTAACTGACCTTGCCGCCCGTGCCGATGTCGAGAGTGACGTCGGCCGTTGCGGTGTCACCGTTGACCACGAGGTTCTCCACCTTGTCGACGCGGATCTTCATTGTTTCGGCCATGACCTTCGCCATCGCCACCTTGTATGTGGCCTCGTCTCGCTGGAGTAGGGCGTCGGCCAGCGCGCGCACCGACGCGTCGGAGGCGCCGGCGTACTCCGCGCCGAGAGCATCGGCGAGCTTCTCGGGCGGCATGCCCGAGAACGCGTCGAGCGGAAGCACGTTCATGGGTGGCACGTCCGTCGGTTCGGGTTCACTCACCAGATCGCGGTACTTCGTACACGTCAACGCTTTGACGCCTTCGACGTCCGAGGTGGCCTGCGCCTCGGACACCCTGTCGATGACGTCGCGGATCTGGTCTTCGTTCGAGACCGTCGACGTCGATGTCGGTGCTGGCGCGGACACGGTGTCCGAACCGCAGCCGGCAAGCAACGTTGCGGTGCCGACGATCGCGACCCCGATGATGCGGATGACCATGACATTCCCCCTGGCGGTATGGCTGCTCAGCTACATGAGGGGATTGTGAGCCGATCGGCGCCATCGGGTCGCGGTTGCGCAAAAATTCTCGACACGCGCGTCGGCGCGCCTGCATGGATACGCCGCGTGGTCGCCCTACCGTTCTGTTTGCACGGATCTACTTGACATAACTCTAAGCCTATGGTTGAGGTTGAGGGTTTGCGACAGACCCGGCACCACGAAGGCAACCAGGGAGGGACACGAACCCATGACGCCCCCGCACAACTATCTCGCCGTCATCAAGGTGGTCGGCATCGGTGGCGGCGGCGTGAATGCCGTCAACCGGATGATCGAACAGGGTCTGAAGGGCGTGGAGTTCATCGCCATCAACACCGACGCCCAAGCCCTCTTGATGAGCGACGCCGACGTCAAGCTCGACGTAGGGCGCGACTCGACCCGTGGCCTCGGCGCAGGCGCGGACCCGGAAGTCGGCCGCAAGGCCGCCGAAGACGCCAAGGACGACATCGAGGAGCTGCTCCGCGGCGCCGACATGGTGTTCGTCACCGCAGGCGAAGGCGGTGGCACCGGCACCGGAGGCGCACCGGTGGTTGCGACCATCGCTCGCAAGCTCGGCGCGCTCACCGTCGGTGTCGTCACCCGGCCGTTCTCGTTCGAGGGCAAGCGGCGGTCGAACCAGGCCGAGATCGGTATTACGTCGCTACGCGAGAGTTGCGACACACTGATCGTCATCCCCAACGACCGGCTCCTTCAAATGGGTGATGCCGCCGTCTCGCTGATGGACGCGTTCCGCAGCGCCGACGAGGTGCTGCTCAACGGTGTTCAGGGCATCACCGACCTGATCACGACGCCGGGCCTGATCAACGTGGACTTCGCCGACGTCAAGGGGATCATGTCCGGCGCAGGCACTGCTCTGATGGGCATCGGCGCTGCGCGTGGCGACGGCCGTGCGCTCAAGGCCGCCGAGATCGCGATCAACTCACCGCTGCTCGAACAGTCGATGGAGGGTGCGCAGGGCGTGCTGATGTCGGTGGCCGGCGGCAGCGACCTGGGCCTGTTCGAAATCAACGAGGCGGCGTCGCTCGTGCAGGATGCCGCGCACCCCGAAGCCAACATCATCTTCGGCACCGTCATCGACGACTCCCTCGGCGATGAAGTCCGCGTCACCGTGATCGCGGCAGGATTCGACGCCTCGGGACCAAGCCGCAAGCCGGTGGTCGGCGTCGGGCAGACCATGGCCCCCGGCAAGTCGGGCAAGGTCTCCTCGCAGCTGTTCGAGCCGGCCGACCCTGCGAGTGTGCCGCTGCACACCAACGGGGCGACGGTGAGCATCGGTGGTGGCGGCGATGACGACGACGACGTCGACGTGCCGCCCTTCATGCGCCACTAGGCGGTCCGGAGGGCAGGAACGCCTGGCCGGGATACTGGGAAATCGTGAATGTTCGGATTCGACGCGTGACCACCACCCGCGCCGGCGGAGTCTCGGCACCGCCGTTCGACAGCTTCAACATGGGTGACGGGGTCGGCGACGATCCCAAGGCCGTCGCGGCGAACCGCCGGCGGCTCGGCGAGTCGATCGGGCTGCCGGGCCGCATCGTCTGGATGCATCAAGTGCACGGCGACCGCGTCGTGGTGGTCGACGGTCCCGGCCGCACCGTCGAAAACGCGGACGGATTGGTCACGACGAAACCGCGATTGGCTTTGGCGGTCGTGAGCGCCGATTGTGTGCCGGTATTAATGGCCGACGCACGCGCCGGTGTGGTGGCTGCGGTGCACGCGGGCCGCGTCGGCGCCCAGAACGGTGTCGTGGTCAGGGCGGTCGAGGCGATGCTGGAGGCCGGCGCGCATGCCGAGGACATCTCGGTGTTGCTCGGACCGGCCGCCAGTGGGCGCCACTACGAGGTGCCCGTCGACATGGCCGCCGAGGTGGAGGCAGCGCTTCCGGGGAGTAGGACCACGACCTCCCGAGGGACCGCCGGGCTGGACATTAGGGCCGGAATCGTAAGACAACTCAACGGATTGGGCGTCTCGGCGGTCGGGGTCGATCCGCGTTGCACGATCGAGGACGACGCGTTGTTCAGCCACCGGCGGGGCGCCCCGACCGGACGGCTGGCGTCGCTGGTGTGGATGGAATGAGCACCCCGCGGGAAGCCGAACTGGAGGCATCGCTGGCTGCGGTGCGGGCGCGCCTCGAGCGCGCCGCAGCGGCCGTCGGGCGTGACGCGGACGAAATTGAATTGCTCCCCGTAACGAAATTCTTTCCGGCTTCCGATGTGATTCTTTTGCGCAAATTCGGATGCACCGCATTCGGTGAATCCCGTGAACCAGAAGCGTCGAATAAGGTCGCCGAAGTGGCTGAACTTTGGTCCGAGGAAGCGTCCACTGCGCCAATTCGCTGGCACATGATCGGCAGGATTCAGCGCAACAAGGCACGCACCGTCGCCGGCTGGGCCTACGCAGCGCACTCGGTGGATGGCTCCTCGCTCGTCGGCGCTCTTGGCCGGGCGGCCACCGCGGCGCTCGAGGACGGCAGGCGCAGTGCACCGTTGCGCGTCTACATCCAGCTGAGCCTCGACGGGGATCCCGCGCGCGGCGGTGTGGACGTGGGTCGGCCCGATCTCGTCGACGAGCTCTGCCGCCTCGCCGACGGGACCGATGGACTGGACTTCGCCGGGTTGATGGCCATCCCGCCGCTGGAGGCCGACGCGGAAGCATCGTTCGCACGCCTCGAGGCCGAACTCGACCGCGTGCAGCGCTCCTACCAGCAGCGGCTCGGTCTGTCGGCGGGCATGTCCGCCGACCTCGAGACGGCTGTACGACATGGCTCGACCTGTGTGCGTGTCGGTACCGCGCTTCTCGGGCAACGTCCTCTAACGTCACCCTGAGTAGTCACTCCAGTCACATCTTCATCACAGACAACACGCACCTCAGTCATCAGAAGGGTCTCCGATGAGCACACTGCATAAGGTCAAGGCCTACTTCGGTATGGCGCCGATGGACGACTACGACGACGAGTACTACGACGACGAGGACCGTTCGGCACGGCCCTACTCCCGGCGGCCCCGCGAAGAGCGTTTCGAAGACGACGGCTACGGCCGCCTCGAGGGCAGGGGCTACGAGGAGCGCGTCGGGGGACGCGAATTCGAGCGCGAGTTCGCCGAAGTCCCGGCCGGATACCGCGGCGGCTACCTCGACGAAGAATCCTTCCGCGGACGACGCGAGTTCGAGCGCCCGCGGTTCAACACACTGCGCGGCGCCACTCGTGGCGCGGTGGCGATGGAGCCCCGCCGGATGGCAGCGCTGTTCGAAGAGGGCAGCCCACTGGCCAAGATCACCACGCTGCGGCCCAAGGACTACAGCGAGGCCCGCACCATCGGTGAGCGCTTCCGCGATGGCACCCCGGTGATCATGGACCTGGTGTCGATGGACAACGCCGACGCCAAGCGCTTGGTCGACTTCGCGGCTGGGCTGGCGTTCGCGCTGCGCGGTTCGTTCGACAAGGTCGCGACGAAGGTGTTCCTGCTGTCACCCTCTGGCACCGACGTCAGCGCCGAGGAACGCAAGCGCATCGCCGAGGCCGGATTCTACGCGTACCAGTAGGCCGAGCGGTCTCGTCCGCGACGGGTAGGCTGACGGCAAATCGCTTGTCGTACCACCTGTATGCCTGCCTGTATTCAATGTCACACTGCTTGGAGTGAGGTCGCCCAGTTGGCGCTGTTCTTCGAGATCCTGGGCTTCGCGCTGTTTGTCTTCTGGCTGCTGCTCATCGCCAGGGTCGTAGTCGAGTTCATCCGTTCGTTCAGCCGCGATTGGCGTCCGAAGGGTTTCACCGTCGTGGTCCTCGAGGTCATCCTGACGCTGACCGATCCGCCGGTGAAGCTGCTGCGCCGGATCATTCCGCAGCTCACCATAGGTGCCGTGCGGTTCGATCTGTCGATCATGGTCTTGCTGCTGGCGGCCTTCGTCGGCATGCAGCTGGCGTTCGGCGCGGCGGCCTGACACTGCGGGAGCGGTTTGCCGGAGTCGATATTCGGCCCGGTCAAGATTGAAATTCGCTCTTAATTCTCTACCTCTCATGCAACCGCCGGGTCTGCTGTGACAGGATGGACGCCAGTTACTACTCACTCATGGCTCTACACTTTGAGACCAGTTGACGGTCCAGACTTCAAGGGGGCAGACAATGCCGCTCACACCAGCAGACGTCCACAATGTCGCGTTCAGCAAGCCACCCATCGGCAAGCGCGGCTACAACGAGGACGAAGTCGACGCATTCCTCGACCTGGTTGAGAACGAGCTGACTCGGCTCATCGAGGAGAACGCGGACCTGCGCCAGCGGGTAGCCGAACTCGATCAAGACCTGGCGAGCGCCCGGGCAAGCGGTGGCGGGGCTCAGTCCACCCAGTCCATTCCGCTGTACCAGCCCGAGCCCGAACCGGAGCCCGCTCCGGCTCCGCCCCCGCAGCCGGTTTACGACGCGCCCCCGGCGTCCGCGGCCGTCAGCGAAGAGTCTCACGTCAAGGCCGCCAAGGTTCTCGGCCTCGCGCAGGACACCGCCGACCGGCTGACCGGCACCGCGAAGGCCGAGGCGGACAAGATGCTCGCCGACGCCCGTGCGCAGGCCGACGCCATGGTGAGCGAGGCCCGACAGACTGCCGAGACCACGGTCGCCGAGGCCAAGGCTCGTGCAGACGCCATGCTGTCCGATGCGCAGACCCGGTCCGAGACTCAGCTGCGGCAGGCGCAGGAGAAGGCCGACGCACTGCAGGCCGACGCCGAACGCAAGCACTCCGAGATCATGGGCACCATCAATCAGCAGCGCACCGTGCTGGAAAGCCGGCTCGAGCAGCTGCGTACGTTCGAGCGCGAGTACCGCACGCGGCTCAAGACGTACCTGGAGTCGCAGCTCGAGGAGCTCGGTCAGCGCGGTTCTGCGGCGCCGGTTGATTCGACCGCGAACAACGATGGCGGCGGATTCAACCAGTTCAACCGGGGCAACAACTGACCGGCTGATTGATGCTGATCATTGCGCTAGTTCTCGCCGTCATCGGGTTGGCTGCCCTGGTGACCGCCGTTGTCACCAGCAACGAACTGATTGCCTGGGTGTGCATCGGCGCCAGCGTCATCGGGGTCCTGCTGCTCATCGTGGACGCGCTGCGGGAACGCTCCAAGGGCGCCGATCACGAGGACGACGATCACTCCGACGACTCGGATGAAGCCGATGCGGAGACCACCGCGTTCGCCCAGCCCGAGGCCGCCGAGGACTATCCGGATGAGCCGACGTCGCAATTCACGGTGCAGTCCGAGGCCGAACCCGAGGCCGACACCACTTCCGTGGACGAGCACGACGACCAGACGTCACGCTCCAAGACCGACTAACGTCGGCCGAATTTACGCCAGCCGCAAGGCCTTTCAGCGTCCGTGCGGCACGGACCATGGGGATTCGTGGGCATCGAGTTCGAGAGTGTGGTCGACCATCCGCTAGACGACGTCTTCGCCTGGCATACCCGCCCTGGCGCGATGCGGCGGCTGGTTCCGCCGTGGCAGCCGATGACGGTGGTAGCCGAGACCACGTCGTTGGCCGACGGGCGGGCGATCCTAGGACTTCCCGGCGGGCTGCGCTGGGTGGCGCGACACGACCCGGGAGGCTACGACCCGCCGCGCCGCTTCGTCGACGTGCTGTCGTCTGACGGCCCGCGATCCCTGCCGCCCCGTCTGGTGGCCCGGTGGCGGCACACCCACGACTTCGACGACGTCTCCGACGGCGCATTCGTGCGAACCCGGGTGAAGGATCGTGTCGAGGCGCCCGTGCCTGCGCCCGCCCTGCGCTCGACGTTCGTCTACCGGCACCGCCAGCTGGCCGACGATCTCGCGGCGCACCGCGATGCCGCCGAATCGGGCTCCGGCCCGTTCGTGGTGGCCGTCACGGGAGCCTCGGGCCTGGTCGGGTCGGCACTAACGGCGCTGCTGAGCACCGGCGGGCATCGCGTCATCCGGCTGGTCCGGCGTGCGCCGGACGAGGCAGGCGAACGTCGGTGGGACCCGCAGCGCCCTGCGCCCGACCTGCTGGACGGTGTGGACGCCGTCGTGCACCTCGCCCGAGAGTCGACGCGCCGGCTGGCCGAGTTGGCCGGGCGTACCGACGGCGTGCGGGTGTTCGTCGGTGCCTCTTCCCTCGCCGATGTCGTCGCCGATTGGGAGGCGGCGACGGCGCCTGCCAGCGAGGCGGGACTTCGCGTCGTCCTGGTGCGCACCGGCATCGTGCAGGCCGCGCGGGGTGGCACGTTGCGGCGGCTGCGCCCGCTGTTCGCGGCCGGGTTGGGTGGACGGCTCGGCGACGGTCGGCAATGGTTGTCGTGGATCGGCCTCGACGACCTCCTCGACGTGTACTACCGCGCCATCTACGACGAGCGGATCGCCGGACCCGTCAACGCGGTGGCGCCGAACCCGGTGCGCAACGTGGATTACACCAAGGCGCTGGCACGCGTATTGCACCGCCCCGCGGTGCTACCGGTTCCATTGTCGGGATCACGAATCTTGTTGGGGGAGCGGGGTGCCCGCGAATTGGCGCTGGGCGACCAGCGGGTCATGCC
The DNA here is from genome assembly GCA_963849055.1 of uncultured Actinomycetota bacterium. Classification (GTDB taxonomy): domain Bacteria; phylum Actinomycetota; class Actinomycetes; order Mycobacteriales; family Mycobacteriaceae; genus Mycobacterium. The sequence continues at coordinate 335,607 of CAWKFI010000001.1, read as the reverse complement.
GGTCAAGTTACAGGCCGTCGGGCATCGATTTCGGCAGCCCGTCATCGAGGCCGCGCTCGCCCATCAGCTCGGGCACGGCTGACGGACCACCCGGTCGGTGAAGCCGCGTACCAGCCTTCGGATCCGCTCGGCCGAACTGGTCTGTGATTCGGCTGTCGCCGCGCGCAATTCGTCGTGCGTGAGGCCCAAGGTGGCAACGTCACCGTCCCGGTCGGCGGTCAGCCACAACTCCAGAAGTGCGTCGTCGAGCTCCGGGTGGAACTGCAGGGCCAGCGCCTTGCCAAGCACGAAGGCCTGCGACGAGTTCGCGGTCCTGGCGATCTCGGTGGCGCCCGGCGGGACGACCCATCGGTCGAAGTGCCATTGGAACCATCGACCGCCAGGGATCAATTCCTCGTCGTCGCTTGCCACGTCGTACCAGCCGATCTCGGGTACCTCCGACCGTGCCACGGATCCGCCGAACGCCTGCGCGAGAAGCTGACCGCCGAAGCACACGCCGAGCGTCGGCACCCCGGCTGCTGCCGCGTCGCGCACCATCTGCATCTCGGCAGCGACCCAGGTCCGGCGCAGCGCCTCGTCGTACACGGCCCAACGCGCACCGAGCGGCACGATGACGTCGTAGCGGGTCGGGTCGGGGAAGGTGACCTCGATGCCGGGTTGGTCGACGGACTCGGCCGGGACCACGGTGAACGTCTCGACGTCGAATCCAGATTCGGTGAACGCGTCGCCGAGCATGGCTTCGGTCGCGAGGTGTTCGTTGCGGAGGAAGAGCACGGTGGGAGCCACGGTGACCCATTGTTCCGCACGGCGTCACTTCGGTGGCGTCGGAGGGGCGTGCTCGGGCGCCAGCTCGGCGCCGATCCTGCGAAAGAGCGTGTCGGCCGAGTTGACGTAGCTTCCCTCGTCGTCGAACGCCTCGGGCTCATACGTGACGGCCACGGCGACGGCGATCTTGCGCGACGGCAGATACGCCATCACGGCCGCCTCGCCCGCGAACAGCGGGTTCTGCAGCAGCCAGTCGCCGGAGATCACGATGCCCATCCCGTAGGTGTAGACGTCAGTCATCGGCGCGCACGTCACGCACCCGGGTTGCGCCCGCGTCTTGCCCCGCAGGGCGGTGGACACCATCGCCTCGGCGGACTCCTTCGACAGCAGCCTGCCGGAGCCGATGCCAACCGCGCTGGCCTCCATGTCATAGATGTTGGAGGTCTCGATGGCGCCGTGGGTGATGGTCCACGACGGATTCCAATATGTCGACTCCTCGTAGAACGGTGCGCCACTGGGTATTTGGAGCGCCTGGCGGCGCTCGCTGGTGAACGCATGGAGGACGGGCGCCGGAATCTCCGGCGTGAACGAGTTTGCCGTGTTCGTCAGTCCGAGGGGCGCAAGCACGTTGTCGTCCAACAACTTCGGCATGTCCTCGCCGGTCGCCTTCTCCAGCGCCATGCCGAGCAGCACGTAGTTGGTGTGGGCGTAGTTCCAGTTCGTACCCGGCTCGTAGAACAGGGGGCGCGACGTGGCGAAGCCGAGCAGTTGGCTTGGCTCCCACTGCCGGAAGGGATTCTCGTACAGCGCCTTTTCGAACTCCGTGTTGCCGATCACGTAGTCGACGTAGCCCGACGTCATCTGGGCGAGCTGGCGCAGCGTCACGCGGTCGGAGTTCGGCACGTCGGGCAACCACTCCGAGAGCTTGTCGTCGAGGGCGACCTTCTTGTCGTCGACGAGGCGCAGAAGCAACGTCGACACGTACGAGATCGCGACGGCGCCGTTGCGGAAGTGCATGGCGGGAGTGGCGGGCACGCCCGTCATCGACTCGCCGGCGGCGCGCGTGATGACCTCCCTGCCGTCTTCGGTGACCCGCACGATCACGGCCTTGAGGTGCGACTGCGCCATGACCTCGTTGACGATCCGCATCACCGCGTCCGCCTTGGTGCCGTCGACCGTCGTGGTCGACGGCGTCTTCGGAGTGAGGGCGGGACCGCAGGCGGTCAGCAGGACGAACGCGCTGACGGCGGCACACGCGCGGCCGGCGAATCTCATGCCCGATCTTGGCAGAAGGCGAGGGTTCCGGACGACGTTCGCTTAACTTCCGCGTCAATTGGGCATTCTCCGCCAGTGTCTCGACTTGCCGATTGGTTCCTCACCGACGCGGAGCGCGGCAATCCCGCGTCTCGCGTGCCTGCCTGGTGCGAGGGCAATCGGGCAGAGCCGCTGATACACGGTTCGACGTACTTCGACCGTCTTGCCGCCGAAGTCGAAGCGTTGCAATCGGGCGATTACTTGTTCTTCACGGACTGGCGTGGCGACCCCGACCAAAGGATGCGCGACGGCGGCCCGACCATTCGTGACGTGTTCAGCGGCGCTGCCAAGCGCGGCGTCGTCGTCAAGGGTCTGGTGTGGCGGTCCCATCTCGACAAGTTCGCCTACAGCGAGGAAGAGAACCAACACCTCGGCGAGGCGATCGAAGAGGCCGGGGGCGAGGTCCTGCTGGATCAACGGGTGCGCTTCGGCGGGTCGCATCACCAGAAGCTGGTGGTGATCCGGCATCCGAGCGAACCCGCGCGTGACGTCGCGTTCGCAGGGGGGATCGACCTCTGTCATTCTCGCCGCGACGACGCGTCGCACCGCGGCGATCGGCAGGCGGTGCGGATGGCCAAGAGCTACGGCGAGTTTCCGCCGTGGCACGACGTCCAGCTGCAACTGCGGGGGCCGGTCGTCGGCGCGCTCGATACGACGTTCCGGGAGCGCTGGAACGACCCCGCACCTCTCGACATGCTGTCGCCCATCGCGTGGATCGAGGACAAGCTGCGCGGTGCGGACCTGAAGGCGGGCAAGCTTCCCGAGCAGCCGCCGGATCCACCGCCCTGCGGGCCGCATGCGGTGCAGGTGCTCCGTACCTATCCGGACGCGCACTTCGAGTACGACTTCGCGCCGCACGGCGAACGCAGCGTGGCGCGGGGGTACAGCAAGGCGGTCAAGCGTGCGCGGCGGTTGATCTACGTCGAAGACCAGTACCTGTGGTCGAAGCGGGTCGCGCAGTTGTTCGCCCGTGCGCTGGCGGACAACCCCGATCTGCATCTGGTGGCCGTGGTGCCGCGGCATCCCGATGTCGATGGGCGGTTGGCACTGCCGCCCAACAAGATTGGTCGACGACAGGCCATCGACGCCTGCAAGGAGGCCGACCCGGAGCGGGTGCACGTGTTCGACATCGAGAACCACGAGGGCACGCCGGTTTACGTGCATGCCAAGGTGTGCGTCGTCGACGACGTGTGGGCGTCGGTCGGCAGCGACAACTTCAACCGCAGGTCATGGACGCACGACAGTGAGTTGTCTTGTGCGGTACTGGATGACACCGGTGAGTTCGCTCGCGATCTGCGGCTGCGGCTGATGCGTGAACACACCGACCGCGCGGAGGACGGCAGCGAGGACGGCGGATTGGTCGATCCGGAAACTGCGGTGCAGGAGATGGTGGCTGCAGCAGAGGCGTTGGACGCCTGGCACGCTTCCGGCTGCAGGGGCCCGCGGCCGCCCGGCCGACTGCGGTCGCACGAGCCGGAACGGCTCGGCCTCCTCACGCGGCTGTGGGCGGAACCGGTGTATCGGGCCGTGTACGACCCCGACGGGCGGTCGTGGCGAGATCGGATCAAGGGCCGGCTGTGATTTCCTGAACTTCCCGTCGGTGGATTCAGGTATAGTCGAACACATGTTCGATTCGACAGCTTTGGCGGCGGTGGATCCGCACGCGGAAGAGGCTGCGCTGATCGAGCAGATTGCCAGTCTGGAACGGGTGAAGTCGGCCGCGGCCGCCGTTCAGGCGCGCGCTGCTGCGTTGCTCGATCAGAAGCGCCGGGCGGATGAGGCCGCCATCGGTGTGCCCAGGTCCAAGCAGGGTCGGGGCCTCGCCAGCGAGGTGGCGCTGGCGAGGCGGGATTCCCCGGCGCGCGGCGGTCAGCATCTTGGCTTCGCAAAGGCGCTGGTGCACGAAATGCCCCACACGCTGGCCGCACTGGAGTGTGGAGCGTTGTCCGAGTGGCGCGCCACGTTGATCGTGCGTGAATCGGCCTGCTTGACCGTGGAGGACCGGCGTGTTCTGGACGCCGAACTCTGCGCCGACGTTGCCAAACTCGACGGCATGGGCGATGCCCGAATCATTGCGGCGGCCAAGGACATCGCCTGCCGGCTCGATGCGCAGGCGGTAGTGGACCGGGCGGCGAACGCAGAGTCGGACCGCACCGTGACGATCCGTCCTGCGCCCGACTGCATGACGTATGTGACGGTACGGTTGCCCGTCGCTAAAGGCGTCGGCGTCTATGCGGCGCTGAAGCGCTCGGCGGATACGACGTTCGATGACCGCTCCCGGGGGCAGATCATGGCGGACACGCTCTACGAACGGGTGACGGGTCGCCCCGCCGAGGTGCCGGAACCGGTGCAGCTCAATCTGGTGATGTCGGATTCGGCGCTGTGGGGGCAGGACAACGCACCGGCAGTGCTCGACGGCTACGGACCCATCCCGGCCACGATGGCGCAGCGGCTGGTGAGGGATGCGGTGGTCGATGAGCGGTCCTTGGCCACGTTGCGACGCCTGTACAAGCACCCGGAGAGCGGATCTCTGGTGGCGATGGAGTCGCGGTCTCGCTTCTTCCCCAAGGGGCTGGCGCGATTCATCGGCGTCCGGGATCGAACGTGTCGCACGCCGTATTGTGACGCGCCGATTCGACATCGTGACCACGCCACCCCCCGCAACCGAGGTGGACCGACCAGCGCCACCAATGGGTTGGGTGCGTGTGAGCGCTGTAACTATGCCAAGGAAGCTCCGAGGTGGCGCGTCGTCACCGCTGACGAAAACGGCATGCACACAGCAGAATTCACTACCCCGACCGGGGCACGGTACCGCTCTACCGCGCCGCCGCTGCCGGGTGCACCGCTGCGGACGGTCAGCGAAGTGGAAATCGGCATGGGCGTCGCACTCGCCGCCTTCCTCGCAGCCTAGCTCGCCGGACGGTAACGCCGCTCGGGGCGGCCTGCGCCGTACTGCAGGCGCAATTGGAGAGCGCCGACGCTCAGGTAGTGCTCCAGATAGCGTCGCGCACTGACCCGTGAGATGCCCACGGCATCAGCACATTCCGCGGCGGACACCTCGCCTGCCGCCCGGACAGCGGCCAGCACCAGTTCGCCAGTCTCGGCGCCAAGGCCCTTCGGCAGTGCCTCACCGCTGCGCGCCGGTGCGGAGCCCCCGAACAGCGAGTCGATGAGCGACTGGTCGACACCCGCGGCGGAACGCAACGCGTCATCGCGCGCGGCGAACGCTTCGAGTTTGGCCTTCAGCTGGTCGAACTCGAACGGCTTGATCAGGTAGTCGGCCGCACCGCCGTCGAGCGCACCGGACACGGTGTCGAGCTCCCTGGCGGCGGTGATCATGATGACGCCGACGCGGTCGCCGCGGGAACGCAAGCGCTGCAACACGTCCAGGCCCGTCATGTCGGGCAGGTACACGTCGAGCAGAATCAGGTCGATGGTCAGTTCGGCGGCCTGCTCCAGTGCGTCTGCGCCGTTGTGTGCGACGCCTGCGGCGCGGAATCCGTCGACGCGGTCCACGAATCGACGGTGAATCTCGGCGACCATGAAGTCGTCGTCGACCACCAGCACGTCACGCATCGTTGGAACCTCCGGCAGCAGTCAGTGGCAGTCGCACCTCGAAGACCGCGCCGCCGTCCGGGCCGTCCGACACCTCGACGACGCCACCGAGTTGCGCGCTGACCAGGCGCACCAGCGCCAGTCCGATGCCTCGGCCGCCGGGAACGTCCGGTTTGGAGGTGACGCCGCGGGCGAAGATGGACTCGCGCAGATGCTCGGGCACACCGGGACCCGAGTCGGTGACCGAGATCGTCAGTGCGTCAGCGTCATCGACCGCAACGGTGACGACCCCGCGGTCGGAACCCTCCGACACGTCCACCGCATTGTCGATGAGATTGCCCAATACCGTGATGACGTCGGTGGCCAGGGCGGGATCGAGCGCCGCCAGGTGGCTCTTCTCGTCGAGCACGAGCGCGACGCTACTTTCGGCGGCCAGTGACGTCTTGGCGATCAGCAGTGCAGCCACCGCCGGGTCGGCGACACGTCGGGTCACCGCGTCACTGATCTCGGCGCGGCGGCGGGTTAGCGTCCCGACCAGATCGCGCACCGAGTCGTATTCGCCGAGTTGGACCAGACCGGAGATGGTGTGCAGCTGGTTGGCGAATTCGTGGGTCTGGGCGCGCAACGTGTCGGTGACACTCTTGTGTGACGACAGCTGTCCCTGCATCGAGGCGAGTTCGGTGCTGTCTCGCATCGTGGTGACGGTACCGATGTGCTGCCCACCGGTGCTAGCCGCCCGCCTGTTGAGCGCGAGAACCCGTGTGCGGGTGGCGATCACGACGTCGCGACTGTCCTCGCCGGAGGACAAGAACTGCTCGACGGCGGGATCGAGACCGACCGAGTCGATCCGGCGTCCCACGGCGTTCCCCGTCACTCCCAACAGTTCCTGCGCGCTGTCGTTGAGAAGGGTGATGACGCCGTCGGTGTTCACCGCCACCACACCCTCACGGATGCTGTGCAGCAACGCCTCCCGGTGATCGGCGAGGCCTGCGATCTCGGCCACCTCCAGGCCCCTGGTGTGCCGCTTGATGCGACGCGACAGCAGCCACGATGCCAATACCCCGAGCGCGGCTCCGAGTCCGAGGTACACCAGCAGGCGCTCACCCGCGCCGCCGAGCAATTGCCAAGTCGACGGATACGGCTCGCTGACCGAAACCACCGCCAGCACCGCGCCATCCGTCGACAGAATCGGCACCTGCCCGACGAGCGAGTGCTCGCCGTCGACGTCGAGATCACCCGACCACGCGCGTCCCGTCACGACTCGGCTGCGTCCGAAGTCGGCTCGCGCGCCAACGCGTGACGGGTCCGACGACACCCGCACCTGACCGTCCGGGGCGAGGATCTCGACCAGACCGGCGCCCGAAAGCGCTACCGCGCGGTCCACGTCGGGCGCCAGCACCTGGGCGGCGAACGGGTCGGCGTAGCGGTCGCGGACGATTGGCGTCGAGGCCAGGTTCTCGGCTACCGCGATCATCCGTTGCCCACGTACCTCGCGGAATTCCTGCGTGGACTGGGTGACCGAGACCGCCGCTACCGCACCCAGCACGACCAATACCACCAGAAGCTGGAAGACGAGGAACTGTCCGGCCAGGCTGCGTGCCGACAGGCGCACCGCCGAGAACCGGGGCCCTTCACGTGTACGCCCGCGTGTTCGCCTCCGTGTACTCAAAGACCACAACTTCCTTTGCGTCCGAAAGAGTGACCTGGGTCACTTGAGGGAACAGTATCTATGAACATCACACGGCGGCGAATGGGGACGATGGTGTCGAGACTTCCACGCTTGGCGAGGGCTTCGGGGGCGGTACTGACCGCCGCCCTGGTGGCCATCGTCGCGGCGACCGGCTGCGGCGTGACGCGCGGCGAAGATCCGGCCGGCCTGCACCGGCTCAGGATGATGGTGCCCAACAGCCCGGGCGGCGGCTACGACCTCACCGCGCGTACCGCGGTGAAGATCATGGAAGACGACGACATCACCGGTCGCGTCGAGGTGCTTCAACGTGATCGGCGCCGGAGGCACGGTCGCGATGGCCCGGCTGATCAACGAAAAGGGCAACGGCGACCTCATGATGACGATGGGGCTCGGCGTCGTGGGCGCGACCTACACCAACGGGTCCAAGGCGCGGGCTTCGGACGCGACCGCGTTGGCGAAGTTGATCGAGGATCCCGGTGCGATCTTCGTCCCAGCGGATTCGCCGTTCAAGACGGTGCACGACTTCGTCGCCGCATGGAAGGCAGACCCGTCGAAGGTCGCGATCGGAGGGGGCTCGTCACCGGGCGGGCCGGACCACCTCTTCCCGATGGAACTGGCCAAGGCCGTCGGTGTCGAACCGAAGTCGGTCAACTACGTCACGTACGACGGTGGCGGCGACCTGCTGACCGCATTGCTCGGCAAGAAGATCACCATCGGCACATCGAGCCCTGGCGAACTCATCGACCAGATCGAAGCGGGTCAGCTGAGGGTGCTCGCCGTCTCCGGGAACGAACGGGTCGAAGGCATCGATGCGCCGACGCTGAAGGAATCCGGCATCGACCTCGTGTTCGCCAACTGGCGCGGAGTACTTGCGCCGCCGGGGATCTCGGATGACGCCAAACAGGCGATGGTCAAGGTGCTCGAAGAGATGCACGGCACGAAGCAGTGGAAGGAGGCGCTGGTGAAGAACGGCTGGACTGATGCGTTCATGACCGGTACGCAGTTCGAACAGTTCCTCAAGGACCAGGACAACCGGGTCAGTTCGACCCTGACCGAGCTGGGGCTGGTATGACCGCCACCGACGAGTCGCAGGAACCGGCGGTCACCACAGCACGTCGACAAGGCGCAGTACCTCGTCTGCGTGGTGCTCGCGGCTGTCGGCGGGTTCCTGCTGTACACCGCACTGACCCTCGGCGAGGGATTCGCGAAGGTGGATCCCGTTGGGCCGAAACTCTTCCCGATGGTCGTCGGGATCTGCGCGCTGGTGTTGGCGGTCATCCTGGCGATCGCCATTCCCCGCGGCTCCGTCGGTGAGGCGGACGCCGGCGAGGACATCGACCCCGAGTCGCCAGCCGACTGGAAGACCGTCGGAATGCTGGTGGGCCTCTTCGTCGCAATGATCCTGCTGGTGAACCCGCTGGGTTGGGTGATCATGGGCACGCTGTTCTTCGGCGGAGCGGCAACGATTCTCGGTAGCCGGCACTACGTGCGCAACTTCGTCATCGGGCTGGTGTTGTCACTCGGCCAGTTTCTATGCGTTCTACTCAGGGCTCGGAATCCCGTTGCCCGCAGGCATCTTGGACGGGATTCTGTGATGGAGAACATCGACTGGCTGTTTCAGGGCTTCGAGCAGGCCGTCACTCCGATGAACCTGCTGTACGCCGTGATCGGTGTGCTGCTGGGTACCGCGGTTGGTGTGCTGCCCGGCATCGGACCGGCAATGACGGTGGCACTACTGCTGCCGATCACCTACAACGTCAGCCCAAGCGCCGCCTTCATCATGTTCGCAGGCATCTTCTACGGCGGCATGTACGGCGGGTCGACGACGTCGATCCTGTTGAACACTCCAGGAGAGTCGTCCTCGGTGATCACGGCGATCGAGGGCAACAAGATGGCCAAGGCGGGTCGAGCCGCGCAGGCGCTCGCCACCGCGGCCATCGGATCGTTCGTCGCAGGAACGATCGGCACGATGCTGTTGGTCCTGTTCGCGCCTGCAGTGTCCCGGTTCGCCGTCACACTGGGCGCGCCGTCCTATCTGGCGATCATGCTGTTCGCGCTCGTGGCCGTCACCGCCGTGCTGGGCTCGTCCAAGCTGCGTGGCGCCATCTCGCTGATCCTCGGTCTCGCCATCGGCCTCGTCGGCATCGACTTCCTCACCGGGCAGCCGCGCGCCACGTTCGGCATTCCGCAGTTGTCGGACGGCATCGACATCGTGGTGATCGCCGTGGCCATCTTCGCCTTGGGTGAAGCGCTCTGGGTGGCCGCGCATCTGCGCCGGCGTCCGGCACAGGTCATCCCGGTCGGCCGCCCGTGGATGGGCCGCGACGACTGGAAGCGGTCGTGGAAGCCCTGGCTGCGCGGCACCGCGTACGGCTTCCCGTTCGGCGCGCTGCCCGCGGGTGGCGCGGAACTGCCGACGTTCCTGAGCTACATCACCGAGAAGAAGCTGTCCAAGCACCCCGAGGAGTTCGGCAAGGGCGCCATCGAGGGCGTGGCCGGTCCCGAGGCGGCCAACAACGCCTCGGCGGCAGGCACGCTGGTGCCGATGCTGTCGCTGGGTCTGCCGACCAACGCCACCGCGGCCGTCATGCTCACGGCGTTCGTCTCCTACGGGATTCAGCCCGGCCCAACGCTGTTCGACAAGGAGCCGCTGCTGATCTGGACGCTGATCGCGAGCCTGTTCATCGGCAACTTCCTGCTGTTGGTGCTCAACCTGCCGCTGGCGCCGCTGTGGGCCAAGCTGCTGCGGACGCCACGGCCGTACCTGTACGCGGGCATCCTGTTCTTCGCCACTCTGGGTGCATTCGCGGTGAACATTCAGCCACTCGACCTTGCCCTGCTGTTGGTGTTCGGGCTGCTCGGATTGATGATGCGCCGCTTCGGATTGCCGGTGTTGCCACTGATCATCGGCGTCATCCTCGGGCCGCGGATCGAGCGGCAACTGCGCCAGAGCCTGCAACTGGGCGGGGGCGACTGGGGCAGCCTGTTCACCGAGCCGGTCGCCATCGTCACCTACGTGCTGATGGCCGTGCTGCTGATCGTCCCGCTGGTGCTGCGCTTGATGCACCGCGACGAGGAGACGCTGCTCATCGTCGAGGACGACAAGGACCAGAGAGAGAAGGCGTCAGACGCCGATGATCGTCATTCGGGTACACCGCGGACGGGTTCGGTCAGGCGGCTCTGGATCATGCCATCGCCGAGGCGAGACTGCGCGACACCCACCTGATGGTGATCAACTCGACGACCGGCGAGGCGTATGCCGACCCAGGTTTCGCGCAGCCGGCCCAGGAGCGCGAGGTCCGTGCGCAGCTGACCACCTGCGGCGTCCCGTTCGAGTTCTCGCAGCCCGTCGGTGTCGATGCGGCCGAGGAATTGCTCTCCGCGATGGAGCGTCCCGAGGCCGAGTTGCTGGTGATCGGACTCAAGCATCGCAACCCGGTCGGCAAGCTGCTGCTCGGCAGCGTGTCGCAGCGCGTGCTGCTGGAGTGCCCCAAGCCAGTGCTGGCGGTCAAGCCCGACGAGTGAGCAGGAGGGGAGGGCAAAATCGCGGCAGGGCTCCATCGCGACCGTCAAGATCAGTTTTCGAGAACGCTGCAATTCGAATTTAAAAGTTAGCTGAAGAAGTAGTACGACACGGCACGGTAACCGTGCACAGTCGCCGCTGTACGGCCACGTCATCGTATATCGCAAGCCACTCTGGCAACGCGGAAATCCTCGATGTCGCGAAGAGCTTTCACGAGCCGCCAACCCGAACCGATGGCGGCCGTCCCGGCGACCGTGCTCGCCTGGACAATCGACGCCACCGCCTTCGACGGCGTCAATTTTCCGATTCTGCCGCCGACGGGTTGTCCTCGCCGGTCAGCTCGGCCACCGCCCGCTCGGGGCGGATGTGGGGCTGACGCCCAGCGAAGGCGTGGCGCGACGCGCCGGGCCGGTCTGCCCCGTCGAGCGTTGGCCGCGCCGTTCGTGCGTCACCATGCGAAAGCAGCGAATTCTTCGCTCGAATGGTCGGATGAGCTATCTAGCCGTCGCGCCAGATCCGGATGGCCGCCCGCTGTGGGTTGTTTGGCGCTCAGCGGACCGCGATTTTGACCGCGACGCAAATCAAGGCAAACGCCATTGCGCGTCGATGACTAGCAGGTATCGCGGATGGACATAGCCGTAGTTATGTAGCTCATCCAAGCATTGCCGGCCTCGAAGGCAGGCGGGGGTTGCCGGTCGGCGTCCCCACGGGTGGTTGCCGGACGACGTGGACGCGCATTCATGGCAATCACCTGGGTATTCATTGCGATAGGCAAGATCGAAATCACAGAACCAGCCTTAAAAAGTCCTGAGGAAAAGTGCTTGGTTATTCAGATTTCTGTCAGGTAACGTTTGCTGGTCGGGTTGTTTCTACTTAGGGGGTTGGCATGCAACTTGCCGTCCGTTCACCATTCACAGCTAGCGTCGCCCTGGTCGGAGCAACCGCCATCGCATTCAGTCCGATGGCACCTCCGGCACCCAATATCGCTGCCAAGATGGACCAGATTTCCTCGGTTTACGCCGACTACACACCCACCTCTCTCGCGTCGGCCATCGCCGACCTGGTGGAAGGCGGTTCAGTTGCCGTAGCCCAGGGAGTGCAGGGGCTCGGAGTGAGCGGACTGCAGGCGATCACCGGGGTTGGCGCAATCGGCAACACAGCGCTGGCCACCGTCGGAACCGTCGGCGGCACCCTGAGCGCAACCGCAGTCGCTTCGCTGGCAGCCATTGCCTCCAACCCGCTGAACCCCGCCGCGTATCCGGCGGCCCTGGCGCTTCTGATCGCCGGTGGAGGTACCGCCCTCACTCAAGGAATCATCGGGGCCGGCGTCGCGGGCACCCAGGGTCTCGTCACCTTGGGCACGCTGGGCAACACGGCCATCGGCACCATCGGCGCAATCGGCAATACGTTGAGCGCCAGCGCGGCCAGCGCCCTTGCAGCATTGGCGCCGGGCGACGTCCTCGCCGCCATCGGTGTATTGGCGGCGGGTGCGGCACTCGCGTTGAATGACGCCTTCCTGGGTGTCGGTGCCGCGGGCTCGCAGCTCCTGGCGGGTGTCGGCGCCGCAGGTCTGACGGGCCTCGTCGGTTTCGGGACGGCGGGCTCGCAGCTCATCACAGGTCTCGGTCTTGCGGGTACGCAGGCTCTGCTCGGCACGGGCGCCATCGGCTTGCAGGCGCTGGGAACACTTGGCGCTCTTGGTAATACGGCGATTGGGACCGTCGGAGCCATCGGGAACACCCTGCTCGCCACCGGCGGTGGCGCACTTGGTGCAATCCTCGCCAACCCGCTGAACCCGGCGAACTACGCCGTGGCGCTCGGCACGCTGCTCACCGGCGGCGGGGTCGCGCTCACCCAGGGCCTGGTGGGTCTTGGCATCGGAGGCAACGTCGCCCTGGCCGGACTGGGTGGGATCGGCAACACCGCGCTGGCCACGGTCGGCGGCATCGGCAACACGCTCCTCGCAACGTTCGGAGGCGCCGGTGCGACGACCATCGGCACCATCGGTGCCCTTGGCAACATTGGCCTGGCAACCGTTGGCGGCCTTGGCAACACGGCGCTGGCGACGGTCGGAGGCATCGTCGGCACCTTGTCCGCGGCGATCGCCACCGCGCTTGGACTGGTCACCGCACCGCTGGCGCCGCTGGCACCGGCAGCGCCGGTGAGTGCTCTGGCTGCGCCATCGGGTCCGGTATCGACGCTCGCCGTGACGCCCGGCGACCTCGCCGCGGCGGTGGGGGTCTTGGTGGCCGGAGGCGGGACCGCGATAACGCAGGGGCTGGTCGGTGTCGGAACGGCCGGTCTGGCCGGCCTGGTCGGCTTCGGGACGGCAGGCGGCACGGCGCTGGGCACGGTCGGTGCTCTGGGCAACACGGCGCTGGCCACCGTTGGCGCTCTGGGCAACACCGCGATTCAAACCGTGGGCGGGGTCGGCACCTCCCTGCTCGCCGGCGGCGCCGGTGCGCTCGGGGCCGTCCTGGCCAACCCGCTGAACCCGGCGAATTACATTGCGGCGCTGGCGTCATTGATGGCCGGAGGAGCCGGTGCGCTCAACATCGGTCTCCAGGGTCTCGGCGTTGCCGGTACGCAGGCCATCGCTGGAATTGGTCTGGCAGGCAACCAGGCGCTGGTGGGCTTCGGCACCGCAGGTACCCAGGCCTTGGTAACCGTTGGAACCATTGGCAATACGGCGATTCAAACCGTCGGCGCCATCGGCAACACACTGGAAACCGCGGTCGGGACGGCGGTGGGCATCGTGACCGCGCCGGTCGCGCCGGTCGCGCCGGTCGCGCCGGCGACGGCCGACGTCTCCAACGTGCAGAGCCTCGCTCGCACGTCGAGCAGTTCCGACACGATGACGATCACTCTCGCGAAGCCGGAGGCGTCCACCACGCCCGCGGCGACCGAGACCGACGGAGCCGATGCCACTGACGGAGCGACTACCGACAGCGGCACCAAGACGGACACCGCTGCTGAATCCGGCAGCAAATCCGATCCTGACGCCGGGGCGGAGGCCGGGACCAAGACCGGCAGCACCTCGACCGCCGGAGGTGCGACCAAGACCGGAAGCACCACGAAGGACGGCGGCAAGGTCGAGCCGACGACCAAGGCGCCGAGCACGGCCAAGACCGGTGGTGACGCGGATGAGGCGGGCGCCGCGACGGCGTCCGCATCGTCTTCGACCGGATCGTCGTCGGCCGGTGCCGGCAGCGAGTCCGGCTCAGGCGCGTCGGACGGTGGAGGGTCCGGCAGCAGCAGCTAGTAGGAACTGGGACGGCGGCGGGCCCCTCGAAAGAGGGGCCCGTCGTCGTGGTTTACGCGACGCTAACGGGGTGTATCCGCAGCCATGACCGATACGCGGGCGACCCTGACCAGCGCGACCGGCAACGAGTGGTTCGAGAGGGCGGCGCGGGCCGGCTTCGCGATCAGTGGGGTTCTGCATCTACTCGTCGCCAACATCATCCTGCAGCTGGCCCTCGGCGGTCACTCGTCGTCGGACAATGCCGACCAGTCCGGCGCGCTGGCGACGCTCGCCAGCCAGACCGGAGGTGCGGTCATGCTCTGGGCCGCGGCGGTGGCTCTGGTGCCCCTTGGCCTGTGGCGGCTGGCCGAGACCGCACTCGGTCCGCATCCCGGCGAGGTGACGCACGAGGGCGGCGGCGTCCGCGACCGGGTCAAGGCCTTCGCGCTGGCGGTGATGTACTTCGCGCTGGCGATCTCGGCGGCGCGGTTCGCGATGGGCAGCGGCCGCTCGACCAGCCGCGAGAACGCGGGCATGAGCGCGCAGCTGATGCAATCAGGCTGGGGCAGAATCCTTTTGATCGTCGTCGGTCTCGTCGTCATCGGCATCGGCGGCTATCACGTGTACAAGGGTGTGTCGAAGCGCTTCCGGAAGGATCTGACGGTGTCGCCGGGCCGCGGCATCACCGTGGTCGGGGTGGGTGGTTACACCGCCAAGGGTCTGGTGTTCATCGGTGCGGGCGTTCTGGTGCTCGTCGCCACGTTGCGCTTCGACCCGTCGAAGGCCACCGGCATCGACGGTGCGGTCAAGACACTCGGCGCGGCCCCGTTCGGCAAGTTCCTGCTGATACTCGCCGCCCTCGGTGTGGCGGCGTTCGGGGTCTACAGCTTCGTCCGGAGTCGCTACGCGCGAATGTGAACCGCGCTCACAAGCTCAGTCGGATGGCGCCGTCCACCGCCGATACCGGGTAGCTGCGCACCGACAACTCGCCGCCGACCTCGCAACCCGTCGCCGTGTCGAACGTGTGGCCGTGCAACGGACAGACCACCACCTGCTCGTCGATGAGCCCGTCGGCCAACGGTCCACCGCGGTGTGGGCACACGGCGTCGATGGCCCGCAGCGAGCCGTCGCGCAACCGGAACACCGCGACCTGCTCGCCGTCCACGGCGTACGTTCTGCCCGCACCGAGCGGAATCTCCTCCAGCGAGCCGAGTTCCATCTCGCTCATCGCACGGGCACCTGGGGGAGCGGCAGCAGCGGCAACGACGTCCGGAACTGCCCTTCGGTTACCGGCGCCTTCCCGTCTTGCCACGGATCACGGTACGCAGCAACTGATTTGGCCATGTTCGCATCGAGCTGTTCGGCGATGCCCTCGGCATCGTGCACCACGATGGCTTGGATCTTCTCGATGCCGACACGGGGCACGAAACCGTACGTGCGTTCCAACCAGTTGGCGTTCTCGCGGTAGTACTGCAGGAACCGTCCGGTCAACGTCATGACCTCATCCGGTCCGTCCACCGTGGCCAGCAGATCGCCCTTGCGGATGTGGGCTCCCGCAGCACCGCCGACGTAGATCTCCCACCGGCCGTCGCCGACGGCGACGACACCCAGGTCCTTGCACAGGGCCTCGGCACAATTGCGCGGGCATCCGGTGACGGCGAGCTTCATCTTCGCCGGGCTCGCCAGACCCTGGTAGCGCTCTTCGATGGCGATGCCCAACGCGGTGGAGTCACCGAGCCCGTAGCGGCAGAAGTCGCTGCCGACACAGGTTTTGACGGTGCGGAAGCTCTTGCCGTAGGCATACCCCGACGGCATCTCGAGGTCGCTCCACACCGCGGGAAGATCCTCCTTGCGCACGCCGAGCAGATCGATGCGTTGCCCGCCGGTCAGCTTGATCATGGGGATCGCGTACTTGTCGGCGACGTCGGCTATCCGGCGCAGCTGCCACGAGTCCGTCACGCCGCCCTTCATCTGGGGCACGACCGAGAACGTGCCGTCCCGCTGGATGTTGGCGTGCACGCGGTCGTTGATGTACCTGGCGTCTTGTTCGTCGACGAATTCGTCGGCCCACATCGTTTCCAGCAGCGACGACAGCGCCATCTTCGAGCCGGCGTCCTCCTTGCCGTCGGGTGCAAGCGCGGCGAACACCGACGACACGGAATGCAGTGCGAGCTCCCGGATATGGCGCATCAGCGTGGGCTTGTCGTAGGGGATTGCGGGCACGTACCACGACGCGGACGGGTCCTCGGTGACGGCGCCGCCCGCGGCCCATTCGACGATCTGGCCGACCAGTTCCTTGCACGACCCACAGCCCTTGCCCGCCTTGGTCTTCGCCATCACCCCCGTGACCGACGTGGTGCCGGCGCGCACACATCCGACGAGCGTCGCCTTGTCCACACCGTTGCAGTTGCAGATCTGCGCGTCGTCCGACAACTCGGCGACGCCGACGGCGACGTCCGGCGTGCCGATGTCGAACATCAACGACACCCGCTCGTCGGGCAGCGGCAGTCCGCTGTCGAAGGCCTGTGTGAGAAAGGACACCTTGCTGACATCGCCGACCAACGTGGCGCCGACGAGTTTGCCGTCGCGGATCACGATCGTCTTGTAGACCCCGTGCCGGGGTTCGGAGTACTGGACGAATTCGTCGTCGTCGAATTCGGGCGCCTTGATCCCCATCGACGCGACGTCGACGCCAGCCACCTTCAGCTTCGTGGCAACCCTCGAGCCGTGGTACGCCGAGCGCACATCGGTGCCGGTCAGGTGGTCGGCGAGCACCTTGGCCTGCTCCCACAGCGGCGCAACCAAGCCGTACACCTGGCCGCGGTGCTGTGCGCACTCACCGACCACGTAGACGTCGTCGTCGTCGACCGAGCGCATGTGGTCATCGGTGACGATGGCACGCTCGACGGTCAGGCCGGCCCGCTGCGCCAGCCCCACGTTGGGCCGGATTCCCGCCGCGATCACCAACATGTCGCAGTCCAGGCGCTCGCCGTCGGAGAAGACGATGCCGGTGAGCCTGCCGTCGGAAACGATCACCTCGGTGGTCCGCATGCCGGTGTGCACGCCGATCCCGAGGCTCTCCACCGACCTGCGCAGGATCGCGCCGGCAAGGTCGTCGAGCTGGGCGTTCATCAGCGTCGGGCCTGCGTGCACCACGTCGACCGTCAGTCCACGGTTCTGCAAACCGCGGGCCGCCTCGAGCCCAAGCAGACCGCCGCCGAGCACCACCGCCTTCGTCCTGGTGGAGGCCTCGGCAATCATCGACGCGGTGTCGTCGAGGGTCCGGAAGCCGAACACGCCGTCGGCGAGGGTCTTGTCGTCGGCCCACAGGCCCGTCATCGGGGGGAAGAACGACCGACTGCCGGTGGCCAGGATCAGCTTGTCGTACCGCATGCTGGTGCCGTCATCGGCGTGCACCAGGTGGGCAAAGGTGTCGATCCGGACCACGCGCACCCCGGCTCGCAGGTCGATGCGGTTGTCGGCGTACCAGTCCAAGGCGTTGAGGTAGATCTCTGCCGGATCATCGCTGCCGGCAAGCACATTGGACAGCAGGATGCGGTTGTAGTTCCCGTACGGCTCGTCGCCGAACACGGTGATGTCGAAGGTGTCACCGCCACCGCGGGCGAGGATCTCCTCGATGGCACGGATGCCGGCCATGCCATTGCCGACGACGACGAGCCTGGGCACTAGACCTCCACCAGACCGAGGTCGACCACCACGGTGCCGGCGCAACCGCTCGGCGCGGCGATGAACAACTCGAGCACCGTGTCGGCCAGCAGGTCCTCCACGACGCGCAGCGCCACGTGCGTCGCGCCCTTCGCGGCGATGGGGAAGTAGCGCATCGGCTTGCCATTGCGGAACAACACGACGCTGACCATTTCGTCGCATCCGTTGCCGCCGCGGAAGTACACGGGCTGGGTCGACGCCCCTGCGGGCACGACGTACCGCAGCGCCTCGTCGAGCAGCACGGGTTTGTCGAGACCGCCCCCGTCGAACTCGAAGGCGCCTTGCAGGAATCGCGGAGTGCTGCCGTCGCTCATGGTCAATGACTAGGGGGCTTTTGTTTCCGGTTCGTTTCCTGCGGAAGTCGGCCGTGAATACCGTTGCGCACCCATCTCGCGGATCACCATGTGAGCTGGTGTTGACACAAGGGATACCGAGGCGCAACGGATGCAACACCCGTGGCACGTAAACCTGTTCCAGACCGGATTTCTGCTGGAAAGGGCCACCATGTCACTGACCCGTGACCGCAACATCGAACACTGGGACGCCGAAGACGTCGCCGCATGGGATGCAGGCGGGGCGAAGATCGCCAAGCGCAATCTCATTTGGTCGATCTTCGCCGAGCACGTCGGTTTCTCCATCTGGTCGATCTGGTCGGTGATGGTGCTGTTCATGCCGCAGAACGTCTACGGCATCGACGCGGCGGGCAAGTTCTATCTGGTCGCCGTGCCGACGCTGGTCGGCGCGTTCATGCGCATTCCGTACACCATCGCACCGGCGAAGTTCGGCGGCCGCAACTGGACGATCGTCAGCGCGCTTCTGCTGCTGATCCCGACGGTGCTGACGCTGTGGGCCATGAAGAACCCCGGCACGTCGTACACCACGTTCATGGTGGTGGCGGCGTTCGCGGGCTTCGGCGGAGGCAACTTCGCGTCGTCGATGACGAACATCAACGCCTTCTACCCGCAGCGGTTGAAGGGTTGGGCGCTCGGGCTGAACGCCGGCGGCGGAAACATCGGCGTTCCCGTCGTCCAGCTCATCGGGCTGCTGGTGATCGCGACGGTCGGCAATACCGCACCAGAACTGGTGTGCGCCATCTACTTGGTGATGGTCGCGCTGGCCGCGGTGGGCGCCGCGCTGTTCATGGACAACCTGAACAATCAGAAGTCCAACCTCGGTGCGCTCGCGGAAGCGTTGCGCTACAAGCACTCCTGGGTGATGAGCTTCCTCTACATCGGCACCTTCGGGTCCTTCATCGGGTTCTCGTTCGCCTTCGGCCAGGTGTTGCAGATCAACTTCCTTGCCGGTGGCGACAATGCCGCACAGGCTGCGTTGCACGCCGCCCAGATCAGCTTCCTCGGACCGCTGCTCGGCTCCATTTCCCGCCCGTTCGGCGGCAAGCTCGCCGACCGCATCGGTGGCGGCAAGATCACGCTCTACACGTTCGTGGCGATGATCTTCGCTGCGGGAGTCCTGGTCGCGGCGGGCATGATGGACGACGCCATGGCGGGTGCTCCGACCGGCGCCCAGATGATCGGCTACGTGGTCGGTTTCATCGTGTTGTTCGTCCTCTCGGGCATCGGCAACGGCTCGACCTACAAGATGATTCCGTCGATCTTCGAGGCCAAGGCGCAGAACCACGACGACTGGACCCCCGAGGAGAAGGCGGCCTGGTCGCGGCGCATGTCCGGAGCTCTGATCGGGTTCGCCGGCGCCGTCGGCGCGCTGGGCGGTGTGTTCATCAACGTGGCACTGCGAGTTTCGTACACCGGTGCGGCGAAGTCGGCGACCAGCGCCTTCTGGGTGTTCCTCGCCTTCTACGTGGTGTGCGCCATCGTCACCTGGTTCGTCTTCCTGCGGATGCAGTCGGCCGGAACGGTGAAGGGTGAGCACATGGGCGCGGCGGAGCCCGTCGCAGCAGGCTGACAGCGGGGGATTACAGAGGGGGATTTGAGGAAGCGATTCAGGTGACCCAGACGACGACGCGAACAGCGTGCTCGTACTGCGGGGTCGGCTGCGGGATCTCGGTTGAGACCCGCGCCGACCCCGGCACCGGTCTGCCCGTCATCGCTCGGGTATCCGGAGACCGGCTGCACCCCACCAACTTCGGCCGGCTGTGCACCAAGGGCGCCACCCACGCCGAGCTGATGCGCGCCGATGACGGTCGCCTGTCCACTGCGCTGGCGCGGCCGTCGCGTGATGGCGAGCTGGCACCGGTGGACGTCGACGATGCCGTCGCAGAGGCAGGGCGCCGGCTGCGGGCCATCCTCGACGAGCACGGCCCCGACGCCATCGCCCTCTACGTATCGGGCCAGATGTCGATCGAGGCGCAGTATCTGGCCACCAAGTTGGCCAAGGGCTTCGTCCGCACCATGCACATCGAATCCAACTCACGGCTGTGCATGGCCAGTGCGGGAACGGGTTTCAAGCAGTCCCTCGGCGCCGACGGGCCGCCCGGCTCCTACACCGACTTCGACAGCACCGACCTGTTCTTCGTGATCGGCTCGAACATGGCCGACTGTCACCCGATCCTGTTCCTGCGCATGGCGGACCGGCTCAAGGCAGGCGCCAAGCTCATCGTGGTCGACCCGCGCCGCACCACGACCGCGGAGAAGGCCGACCTTTACCTGCCGATCAAGCCGGGAACGGATCTGGCGCTGCTCAACGGGATACTGCACCTGCTGGTCGAGCTCGGTGCCATCGACAAGGAGTTCATCGCCGAGCACACCGAGGGCTGGGATGCGATGCCTGCGTTCCTCGCCGACTACCCGCCCGACGTCGTCGCCGCCATCACGGGTCTGGACGAGGCCGACATCCGCACCGCCGCGGCGATGATCGCCGAGGCGGGCGAGTGGATGTCGTGCTGGACCATGGGGCTCAACCAGAGCACGCACGGCACGTGGAATACCAACGCGATCTGCAACCTGCACCTCGCCACCGGCGCGATCTGCAGGCCGGGCAGCGGGCCGATGTCGCTCACCGGGCAGCCCAACGCCATGGGCGGGCGCGAGATGGGGTACATGGGCCCGGGGCTGCCCGGCCAGCGCGCCGTCACGTCCGCCGAAGACCGAACGTTCGTCGAAACGCAGTGGGGGCTACCGGACGGGACCATCCGTACCGACGTCGGACCGGGAACCATCGAGATGTTCAACCAGCTCGGTACGGGTGACATCAAGGCCTGCTGGATCATCTGCACCAATCCCGTTGCCACGGTGGCCAACCGGAGCACGGTGATCACCGGACTCGAGAATGCCGAGCTGGTCATCACGCAGGACGCCTACCGCGACACCGCGACCAACCGGTACGCCGACATCGTGCTGCCCGCCGCCATGTGGGCGGAATCGGACGCCGTGATGGTCAACTCCGAACGCAACCTGACGCTGATGCCGCAGGCGATACCGCCGATCGGTCAGGCCAGGCCGGACTGGGAACTCATCTGTCAGGTCGCCCAACACATGGGATTCGGTGCGGACTTCGCCTATAAGTCGAGCGAGGACATCTTCGACGAGATTCGCCAATTCTCCAACCTCCGAACGGGTTACGACCTGCGCGGCGCCAGCTACGACCGGCTGCGCGAGACGCCCCTGCAGTGGCCGGTGGCCCCGGTCGGTGGGCCGGACCGCAACCCGATCCGCTATCTCAACGACGGCGTCAGCCAGGACGTCTACGTCGACGAGGAGGGCAGGCAGCCACGTCTGGCGTTCCCCACCCCGTCGCGGCGGGCGGTCTTCCACCCGCGCCCGCACATGGATGCCTACGAGCTTCCCGACGACGAGTACCCGGTGGTGCTCAACACCGGACGGCTGCAGCACCAGTGGCACACCATGACGAAGACCGGCCGAGTCGACAAGCTGAACAAGCTGAATAGCGGTCCGTTCGTCGAGATACATCCCGATGACGCAGCCACGTTCGGCATCGTCGACGGCGGCCGAGTCGAGCTCGCCTCGCGCCGTGGCACCGCGGTGCTGCCCGCCGTCGTCACCGACCGGGTCCGGCCCGGCACCTGCTTCGTGCCGTTCCACTGGAACGACGAACACGGCCCGGACCTTGCCATCAACGCGCTCACCAGTGACGCCGTCGACCCGTTCTCGCTGCAGCCCGAATTCAAGGCGTGCGCGGTTCGGCTGCAAGCCGTCGTGCCCGACTTGGTGCCGGGGTTGCCCGATTCCGCTCCGGCGCTCGAAGACGACGAAAAGCTCTATCTGCTGGGGTTCTTCACCGGGCTCGAAGACGGTGGCCCTGGTGTGCCGGTGCTGCCTCCGTCGGCTCCCGTGCGCCCCGCCGTGCGACTGTGGCTGGACGGGTTTCTCGCGGGTCGCTACTCACGTGCCGCGGTGGTCGACGCCGAAAGCGTCGAAGGCGGTCCGCTGGTGCTGTGGGCATCGCAGACCGGCAATGCCGAGGGGTTCGCCTCGCAGGTCGCCAACCGCCTCGGTGGGTCGCGCCTGCTGGCCATGAACGAGGCCACGCCGGGCGACCTCACCGGTGCGCGCGACGTCGTCATCGTCACCAGCACCTTCGGGGACGGCGGCCCGCCCGACAACGGTGCCGACTTCTGGGAGCGCCTCGACGCGATGGACGCCCCCGCACTGGACGGGGTGCGGTACGCGGTGCTCGGCATCGGCGACCGGTCCTACGACGACTTCTGTGGCCACGCGAAGTCCCTGGACCGCAAGCTGGCCGATCTCGGTGCGTCCAAGCTCGTCGACCGCGCAGAATGCGAGGCCTACGACGACGAGCCGATGGCGCAATGGGCCGACCGGATCGTCGAACTGATCGGGACCACCGACGGTCAGAGCGCACCGAGCGCTTCGGTGACCACGGTGGCCGAGCCGTTCACACGGGCCAGCCCGCTGCTCGCCCCGTTGTCCCGCAACGTCCTGCTGACGCCGCGGACGGCGGTCAAGGAGGTGCGACAGTTCGGCTTCGACATCTCCGAACACGACGTCTCGTACTCCGTTGGCGACTCGCTCGGCGTGTACGTGACGAACGCGCCTGCCGTCGTCGACGCGTGGTTGGCGGCCACCGGTCTGGCAGGCACCGAACCGGTGCACGTCGACGGCGCCGACGTGGCGTTGCGCGACGCGCTGACGTCGTCGTACGACATCTGCCGGATCACCCCGAACCTGTTGACCTTCATCGCGGAGCGCAGCGGTGACAAATCCGTCGCCCGAATGCTCAAGGCGCCGAAGGCCAATCGCGAGTCGTGGATGCTCGGACGCAACGGGGTCGACGTCGTCGAGGAGTTCGCGGTACGCGCGGACCCCGAGGAATGGCAGGAGGCGCTGGTGCGCCTGGTGCCGCGGTCCTACTCGATCTCGTCCAGCCCCCTGGTGAGCCCGCACGAGGTGCAGCTGACGGTGTCGGTGGTGCGCTACCGAAGCGTCCGCGGCGGCGAACGAGGCGGAGTGTCGTCGACCTTCCTGGCCGACCGGGCGTCGCACGCCGAGGTGTTCCTGCAGCCGTCGCCACACTTCCGGCCGCCGGAAGACGGCGAGACGCCGATGATCATGGTGGGTCCCGGCACGGGCATCGCACCGTTCCGCGGCTTCCTGCAGGAGCGGCGGGCGCTTGGCCACACCGGCCGCAACTGGCTGTTGTTCGGTGACCAGCATCGCGCCGAGAACTTCTACTACCAGGACGATCTGGAGGACATGGTCCGCGACGGGTTGCTGAACCGGCTGGATCTGGCCTTCTCGAGGGACCAGGCCGAGCGGGTGTACGTGCAACACAAGATGAGCGACTACGGCGCCGACGTGTGGCGCTGGCTCGAGGACGGCGCGCACTTCTACGTGTGCGGCGACGCCACTCGGATGGCCAAGGACGTCGACAACACGTTGACCGGGATCATCCGCAAGCACGGCAAGCTGTCCGAGGCCGCCGCGCACGACTACAAGCGTGAACTGGTCGCGACGAAGCGCTACGTGCGCGACGTGTACTGAGCCCCGGGGGCTCGCGCGCAGCACGATTTGCAGAAGAAAAGTGTCCGAGGGGGGACTTGAACCCCCACGCCCGTTAATAGGGCACTAGCACCTCAAGCTAGCGCGTCTGCCATTCCGCCACTCGGACCAGTTCGAAGGCAGCTTAGGCTATCGGATTGCACCGCCCGGACCCAAACCCGGACTCCCCGACAATGGTAGAAGGGTGACTGTGACATCTCCCGTGGACGAGGTGGTTGGCTTCGTCAGTGAGTTGATCCGCTTCGACACCTCGAACACCGGCGAACTCGAGACCACCAAGGGTGAGGCCGAATGTGCCCGCTGGGTGGCGCAGCGGCTCGAAGAAGTCGGCTATCAGACCGAGTACGTCGAATCGGGCGCCCCCGGCCGCGGAAACGTCTTCGCCCGGCTGTCCGGCGCAGACCCCAGCCGAGGTGCGCTGCTCATCCACGGACACCTCGACGTCGTGCCAGCCGAGGCTGCCGACTGGAGCGTGCACCCCTTCTCTGGCGCAGTCGAGGACGGCTACGTGTGGGGCCGCGGCGCCATCGACATGAAGAACATGGTCGGCATGATGATCGCGGTGGCGCGGCACTTCAAGCGCGCAGGCATCGTGCCCCCGCGCGACCTGGTGTTCGCCTTCGTCGCCGACGAGGAGGCCGGCGGCAAGTACGGCTGCCAGTGGCTGGTCGAGAACCGGCAGGACCTCTTCGACGGCGTCACCGAGGCCATCGGCGAGGTCGGCGGCTTCTCGCTGACCGTGCCGCGCCAGGACGGTGGCGAGCGGCGGCTCTACCTCATCGAGACCGCCGAGAAGGGCATGCTGTGGATGCGCCTCACGGCGCGCGGCCGAGCGGGGCACGGCTCGTTCGTGCACGACGAGAACGCCGTCACGACGCTCGCAGCGGCCGTCGCGCGGCTGGGCAACCACGAGTTCCCGCTGGTGTTGACCGACCCCGTCGCGCAGTTCCTCACCGCGGTAGGGGAGGAGACCGGTTACGCGTTCGACCCGGATTCGCCCGACTTGGACGGCACGATCGCCAAGCTGGGACCCATCGGTCGGATCGTGGGTGCGACGATGCGGGATTCGGCCAACCCGACCATGCTCAAGGCCGGCTACAAGGCCAACGTGATCCCGGCCACGGCCGAGGCCGTGGTGGACTGCCGAGTGCTCCCAGGACGTCAGGCGGCGTTCGAGGCCACCGTCGACGAACTGATCGGTCCGAACGTCACCAGGGAGTGGATCACCGAGCTGCCGTCCTACGAGACCACGTTCGACGGGGATCTGGTGGACGCCATGAACGCCGCGGTGCTGTCCGCTGACCCGGACGCGCGCATCGTGCCCTACATGCTGTCGGGCGGCACGGACGCGAAACACTTCGCGCGCTTGGGCGTTCGCTGTTTCGGGTTCGCCCCGTTGCGGCTACCGCCCGATCTGGACTTCGCGGCACTGTTCCACGGTGTCGATGAGCGGGTACCCGTCGAGGCGCTCGAATTCGGCGCCCGGGTACTCGAGCACTTCCTCCTGCATTGCTGACGATCGACCGAAAGGAAACCATGCCCTTCCCGTACAACCCCTACGAGTTCCTGCCGGAGCTGCCCAGCTTCACGCTGACCTCCGAGTCCGTCACCGATGGCCAACCGCTCGGAAACGACCAGGTGAGCGGCATCATGGGCGCGGGCGGCTCCGACGTTTCACCGCAGCTGAGCTGGTCGGGCTTCCCGGAGATCACCCGCAGCTTCGCGGTGACGATGTACGACCCCGACGCGCCAACGGCCTCGGGGTTCTGGCACTGGGCGGTGGCCAACCTGCCTGCGACGGTTACCGATCTGCCCGCCGGTGTCGGCGACGGCAGCAGCAGCGGCTTTCCCGGCGACGCGCTGACCCTGGCCAACGATGCGGGGTTGAAGCGCTTCATCGGCGCCGCACCGCCACCCGGCCACGGCCCGCACCGCTACTTCATCGTGGTGCACGCCGTCGACGTCGAGAAGCTCGACCTGCCGGAGTCGGCCACGCCTGCCTACCTCGGCTTCAACCTGTTCAGCCACGCGATCGCCCGCGCGATCATCCACGGGACGTACGAACAGAGCTAGCATGCCGGGTCCGGACGCCGCCGCAGTCTTCAGTCGCCTGCTGAAGACGCGGTGGGTCGTCCGGACGCCGATCTGGCTGTACCGCATGCGGTTGGGTTTCCTTCTCGGGCACCGCATGTTGCTGCTCGAGCACGTTGGCCGCAGGAGTGGTCAGCGCCGCTACGCGGTCCTCGAAGTCGTCGAGCGATCGGGAGCCGACACGTACGTGATCGTGTCCGGCTTCGGCGAACGGGCGCAGTGGTATCGCAACGTCAAGGCGAACCCGCACGTACGCGTCAGCGTCGGATTCCGTTGCCGGACACCCGCGGTGGCCGACCAGTTGAGCCATCAGGCGGCCGCCGAGACGCTCGACCGATACGCGCGGCACCATCCGCGCGCATGGCGCCACCTCGAGCCGGCGCTTCGGGCGGCGTTACGGGAACCGAACCTCGAGCTCCCGATGTTCGCCCTGAAACTCAAGCGGCGCTAGGGATTTCGCACCGCCGACCCCACGGCATCGGCGAGCGAGGCGAACCCGCCCTCGTGCAGCCGCTGGGCCAATCCGTCGTGGATGTGCTTGGCCCACAGCCCGCCGCCGTAGACGAACCCGGTGTAACCCTGCACCAGTGAGGCGCCCGAGGTGATGCGGTCCCAGGCGTCGTCGGCGGTCTCGATACCACCGGCGCTGATCAGCACCAGCCGGTCACCGACGCGCCGGTAGAGCCGTCGCAACACCTCGGCGGAGCGCTGCGCCACGGGTGCGCCCGACACGCCGCCTGCACCGAGCGCGTCCGCGCCGGGGGTGGCAAGCCCGTTGCGGGACAACGTCGTGTTGGTGGCGACGATGCCCGCCAGGCCGATTTCGACGGCCAGGTCGGCAACCTCGTCGACGTCGTGGTCGGACAGGTCCGGGGCGATCTTCACCAGCACCGGGGTGTCCGTCTGCGCCTTCACGGCGGCAAGGATGGGCCGCAGCGCCGCGACGGCCTGCAGGTCGCGTAGGCCCGGGGTGTTCGGTGAGCTGACGTTGACCACCAGGAACGCCGCCAGCGGGCCGACCAGCCTGGCGCTCTCGGCGTAGTCGGCAACGGCGTCCTCCGCGGGCGTCACCTTGGTCTTGCCGATGTTGACGCCGATCGGCACGGCGGGCGTGTGCCGAGTGAGCCGCAGGGCGAGTTCCCCTGCGCCGTGGTTGTTGAATCCCATCCGGTTGAGCAGCGCACGGTCCTCGGCCAGCCGGAACATCCGCGGCCGTGGATTGCCGGGCTGCGCTTGCGCGGTGACGGTGCCGACTTCGGCGTATCCGAAGCCCAACGCGCCCCACGTGTTCAGGCCGGTGCCGTCCTTGTCGAAACCGGCGGCCAGTCCCATCGGGCCGGGGAAGCGCACCCCGAACACGGTGCTGGCCAACACCGGATCGCGCGGAGCCAGCCACCGGGCCAGCAGCCGTCGCAGCGGCGGCGGTGCGGTCACCGCCCGCAGCAGAGCGAAGACCCAGGTGTGGATGCGTTCCGGCGGGACGAGGAACAGCACTCGCCGCACCATGCGGTAGATCACGAGGTGGCCGTCACTACGCTCCCGGCTGGTCCGCCGCCAGCCGCTCGGCGGCAGACTTCTTGCGACGCAACAGAACCCGACGACTGCCATCGGTGTACAGGCGCACTCTGGTGAGTTCCCACCCGCGGTACTCGGCCTCGATCGAAAGCCGTGTGGAGGCCGACAACCGCGTCACGTCCGGCGGCAACCGCAGCGGCACCCACTCATAGTCATCGGAGAGGTCGGTTTCCCACGCCGCGGGCATCCGCCCGCGCTGGACGCGCGCTCATCGCGACGCCCCGGGGATCACCTGAACGCCCGCTCCTGAGCCCGACACCACGTACAGGGTGTCGGCGGCATCGTCGAAGGCCAGGGAGTTCGGTTGTTGCACGCTTCGGTAACGCACCTTCTCTACGGGTATTCCGGTGGCCAGATCGTAACCAACGACGCTGTTCGTCGCCGTCTCCGACACCCAGGCCAGCCGCGACGACCCGGTCAGCCCGTACGGTGCGCCGGGTACCGGGTAGCGCTGCCGCAGCATCAGCGGGTCCGAGCCGAACACCAGCAGTTCGTCGCCGCGGGTATCCGCGACGAGCACCCGGCCCGCGGAATCGGCAGCGATCGTGGTGGCGCCGTCGCCGGCCCGCAGTGCATGTTCGGCGCGGGTGCCCGACGCGTCGACGGTGGTGACGGAGGTCTGTCCGCGATCCAGCACCACGACCCGATCACCTTGTGCGACAAGCGCATCGACTCTGGCGAAGATCTGCAACCGCGCCGCGACCGCCGTCTCCGAACCCAACGTGTACACGGTTCCATCGGCGCTGCCGAGCGCCAGATTCCCGTCGCCGCGTCGCGCGATCGCGGTGAAGTCGGTGTCGCGCGCACCGTCGACGTCGATCCGTGTCACGACGCCGGTGTCGACGCCGATCCGGAAGTAGCCGCCCCGGGTTGAGAGATACGCCGTGCCGCGGCCGTCACCGGTCAGCGCCGTCGCCGGCGCCGGGAGCGTTAGCGTGCGTGGCTCACCCCGCTGGGGAAACGTCGTGACTGTCGGAGCCGCCCAGCACCACCAGGGTGTGCGTTGCCCGGTCGAACACAGTCGCCTGCCCAGGACCGTTCAACGGGCGTACCTCGCCGGCCGGCGGCGCCGTCACCGACGGGGAATCCGCCGCCCGTGCGGGCGAGATGGTCGGGGGCGGCGCGTCCGTGACCTTCGACGAGCAGCCCGCGCCGGCAACCACCATCACCGCCGCCAGCGCACTGTGAGCTAGGCAACTCTTGAGGTTTCTTTTGCGTGGCAAAGGGTAGCTCTCGTGTGTGCGGAGTAAATGTCGGTCGAAGTGCAAGTGTAGGCAAGCGTTCGTTCACGAATTGGCCACGTGGGACGCCATCGGCGAGCAGACCAGCGGTATGGTTCGGACATGACCTTGGCGGCGGATGAAGAAGACGTAGCCGACGACGCATTTACGATCGAAGACATCTCAACGGGTATGTACGCAAGCGGTTTTGGCCGCGTCGGTGATGGTCGCACCTTCTCCTTTCACGTCGAGCGGCAGACGCTCGAGGTCGAAATCTATCGGCCCCGCCTGGCGGCGCCGGTGCCGTCGGCCGAGGACGTCGTGGCCGTCGGCAGTCACAGCGTGGTGCACGTCGACGTCAACGACGAGCGCAGTCTGGCCGCCGCGGTGCGTGACGCCGTCGCCGATGCGCAACCGGTGCCGCGTTCCGGGCGTTAACGACTTCCCACGGTACGGTCGTCGGCGTGATCGACGTGGCGGCAATGTCGTGGTTGCAGGTGGTCGTGTTGGCGATCGTCCAGGGCCTCACCGAATTCCTCCCGGTCAGCTCGTCCGGTCACCTCGCGATCGTGTCCCAGCTGTTCTTCCGCGACGACGCGGGCGCCTCGTTCACAGCGGTCACCCAGCTCGGCACCGAGCTGGCCGTGCTGATCTACTTCGCCCGTGACATCGGCCGCATCATGGCGGCTTGGTTCGGCGGCCTCCGGGACGCCGCGCGCCGCACGGCCGACTACTGGCTGGGCTGGTGGGTCATCATCGGCACCCTCCCGATCTGTGTGCTCGGGCTGCTGTTCAAGGATCAGATCCGGTCCGGGGTGCGCAACCTGTGGATCGTCGCCATCGCCTTGATCGCGTTCTCCGCGGTGATCGCCGCCGCCGAGTACTTCGGCAGGCAGACCCGCCACGTCGAGCAGCTGACGTGGAAGGACGCCGTCATCGTCGGGTTCGCGCAGTGTCTGGCCCTGGTGCCGGGCGTGTCGCGGTCGGGCGCCACCATCAGCGCCGGACTGTTCCTCGGCCAGGATCGCGAGCTCGCGGCCCGGTTCGGGTTCCTGCTGGCGATCCCCGCCGTGCTGGCCTCCGGCCTCTTCTCGCTGCCCGACGCCTTCCACCCCGTTACCGAAGGGATGAGCGCGACGGGTCCGCAGTTACTGGTCGCCGCGGGCATCGCGTTCGTGGTCGGCTTCGCCGCCGTCTCGTGGTTCCTCAAGTTCCTGGTGCGCCACGGCATGTACTGGTTCGTCGGCTACCGGGTGATCCTCGGCGTCGTCGTACTGATCCTGCTCGGCACCGGCGTGATGGCCGCGCAGTGACATTCCCACCCAAAGGGCCCACCCGATGACAGTCATCCTGCTCCGCCACGGGCGCTCCACGTCCAACACCGCCCACACGCTGGCCGGCCGCTCCGAGGGCGTCGACCTCGACGACAAGGGCGTCGAGCAGGCCAAGGGCCTCGTCGAGCGCATCGGCGACCTTCCCGTCAAGGCGATCGTGCGGTCACCGATGCTGCGCTGCGAGCGCACCGTGGAGCCGCTTGCCGCCGCGCTGGGCATCGAGCCGATGATCGAGGAGCGGCTGTCCGAGGTGGACTACGGCCAGTGGACCGGGCGCAAGATCGGCGAACTGGTCAAGGAGCCGCTGTGGGCGGTCGTGCAGCAGCAGCCCAGCGCCGCGGTGTTCCCCGACGGCGAGGGACTCGCACACGTCCAGGCCCGCGCGGTCGAAGCGGTGCGCGAACACGATCGGCGCCTCGCCGCAGAACACGAGACCGACGTGCTGTGGGTGGCCTGCACGCACGGTGATGTGATCAAGGCCATCGTGGCCGACGCCCTCGGCACCCACCTCGACACCTTTCAGCGGATCACCGCCGATCCCGCATCGATGAGCGTCATCCGCTACACCGCAGTCCGACCCTTCGTCATGCACGTCAACCACACCGGCGCCGCACTGACGGCTGCCCTGCTCGCCAAACCGGAGCCGAGCGGGGACGCCACGGTAGGCGGTTCCACCGACTGAGCAAGGCCCCGCGCTGATTACGCCAGCTGGGCTGATGCCGGTATTTTGAAAGGTGCCATGGCACGCTCGATTCACGTCTTCCGCTCTCCCGACCGCTTCGTGGCCGGGACTGTCGGGCAGCCCGGCAACCGAACGTTCTACCTCCAAGCCGTTCACGACAAGCGCGTCGTGTCCGTGATGCTGGAGAAACAGCAGGTCGCCGTCCTCGCCGAGCGCATCGCCGCGCTGCTGTTGGAGATCAACCGCCGGTTCGGCACTCCCATCCCGCCCGAGACGGGCGACATCGGGGATCTGAGCCCCCTGGTCACCCCCGTCGACGCCGAATTCCGGGTGGGCACCATGGGTCTCGGCTGGGATTCGGAGGCCCAGACCGTCGTGGTGGAGCTGCTTGCGGTGTCGGAGACCGAATTCGACGCGTCCGTCGTGCTCGACGACGCCGAGGACGGACCGGACGCGGTGCGGGTCTTCCTGTCGCCGGAGTCGGCCCGCGAGTTCGCGACGCGTTCCACCCGGGTGATTTCCGCCGGACGTCCGCCGTGTCCGCTGTGTGACGAGCCGCTCGATCCGGAGGGCCACATCTGCGTGCGCACCAACGGCTACCGGCGCGGCGCCCTAGGTGGGGCCGACGATGACGACGAAACCTGACGGCGGGGACGTCGAGGGGGAGGTGTTTCGGAGCGGTGAGCTGACCGTTCTGGGCCGCATCCGCTCCGCGAGCAACGCCACCTTCCTGTGCGAGGCGCGACTGGGCGAGGTCGAAGCGCACTGCGTGTACAAGCCGATCGCAGGCGAGGCGCCGCTGTGGGACTTTCCCGATGGCACGCTGGCAGGCCGCGAGGTGAGCGCCTATCTGGTGTCGGCGGCGCTCGGCTGGAACATCGTGCCCTACACCATCATTCGTGACGGTCCAGCCGGGCCGGGCATGTTGCAGCGGTGGGTTGATCAGCCAGGTGACGCGATGGACGACGACGAGCCCGGGGCCGGACCGGACCTCGTCGACCTGCTGCCCGCCGGCCACGTCCCGCCCGGGTACCTGCCGATCCTGCAGGCCTACGACTATGCAGGCGACGAGGTCACGCTGGTCCACGCCGACGATGCCAGGCTGCGTCGCATGGCGGTCTTCGACGTGCTGATCAACAACGCCGACCGCAAGGGCGGTCACATCCTGCACGGCGTCGACTCCTGCGTCTACGGCGTGGACCACGGCGTCAGCCTGCACACCGAGGACAAGCTGCGCACCGTGCTGTGGGGATGGGCAGGCAAACCCGTCGACGACGAGACGCTGCGGCAGGTGGCCTGCCTGCGTGACGTGCTGCTCGACGACCTCGCCGATGTGCTGAGCGCACACATCACCGATCGCGAGGTCGACGCGCTGTACGCCAGAGCCGTTGGGCTGCTGGACAATCCGGTGATGCCGAGCCCGGACCGGCGCCGTCCGATTCCGTGGCCTGCGTTCTGATTCCAGCGGCGACGGCTCGGGACCCGCTCGGCGTGAACCGGCGTGTTCTACGCTCGTCCTCATGACCGACCACGATCGGGCCACCGCCCGCCGCGAGATCACCGATGCCCTGCAGAAGGCGCTCGACCGCAGGCACGAGGTGCTCGACGTGATCGTCGAGGCCGACGACAGGGCCACCGCGGTCAAGGCCATCTCGACTCTGCTCGACACGTCGCAGCTGGGCGGCGAGGCCGTCATGGCCATGTCGTTCGCCCAGCTCACCAGGGATGCCCGGCGCAGGATCGCCGACGAGCTCGAGGACCTCAACAAGCAACTCAGCTTCACTCTGGGCGAGCGGCCCGCCAGCTTGGGCGACACCCTCGTTCTGCGGGTCTTCTCCCAGGAGGCCGACCGGGACATCTTCGCCGCCCGCACCAGCGACGTCGGCGCCAAGGGTGACGGTTCCGGAGCGCCCGCGGGCGCCCTCGAGGACGAGATCGACGCGGCGGTCGGCCGGGTATCGGCCGAAGAAGCGGTGTGGTTCGTCGCCGAGGAGGGTTCGGAGAAGGTCGGGATGGTGTTCGGCGAGCTGGTCGGCGGCGAGGTCAACGTCCGGATCTGGATTCACCCCGAACACCGCCACCGTGGCTTCGGCACGGCCGCCCTGCGCCGGGCTCGATCGGAGATGGCGGCCTACTTCCCGGCCGTGCCGATGGTCGTCCGCGCACCCGGTGCCACGCCCGAATAGTGACGTCGTGAGCGACGCGGCGCTGGCCGCGCAGCTGGCTCGCGAAGCCGGTGAGTTGCTGCTGGTGGTTCGCGAGGAGGTCGGCTACTCCGACCCCTACGACCTCGGCGACGCCGGCGACAGGCGAGCCAACACGCTGATCCTGGATCGGCTGAGAGAAGAACGCCCCGACGACGCGGTGTTGTCCGAGGAAGCCGCCGACGACTTGTCCCGGGTGCGTGCCGACAGGGTGTGGATCGTCGACCCGGTGGACGGCACCCGTGAGTTCTCGTTGCGCGGCCACGATGACTGGGCCGTGCACATCGCCTTGTGGCAGCGCAGCGGTGGCGTCCACGGCGGCATCACGGACGCCGCCGTCGGGCTACCCGCCGTCGACGAGGTGTACCGCACCGACACCGTCACGCCACCGCCGCCGCGCAAGCCGGGACCCATCCGCATCGCGACGAGTACCAACCGGCCCCCCAACGTGTTGTGGTGGCTGCGCGATGTGCTCGACGTCGAACTGATCGGCATCGGTTCGGCGGGCGCCAAGGCGATGGCCGTGGTGCGCGGCGACGTCGACGCCTACGTCCATGCCGGCGGGCAGTGGGAATGGGATTCGGCGGCGCCGTCCGCCGTGGTTCAGGCGGCCGGACTGCACGCCTCGAGACTGGACGGCTCGCCGCTGATCTACAACCGGCCCGATCCATACCTCCCGGACTTCGTGATGTGCCGCCAGGAGCTGTCCGACACGCTGCTCGGCGCCATCCGCTCGCTGTACTAACTGGCTGTGCCAATTCCCCGGTCGCTGCGCTCCTGCCCTCCGAACCGGGAATGTAATCAGCCTCGCCGTTGTCCCATGACGGGATGACGCACCATCAGGAGGACGTTCTGAGCGGACACCCTAGAGTCGATGCCATGCAATCGTGGCCGGCGCCGTCAGTCCCCGACGTTTCCGGGCGCGGTCCTCAACTGCGGCTCTACGACAGTGCTGACCAGCAGATCCGTCCCGTGTCGGCGGGCGACACCGCCACCATGTACGTGTGCGGCATCACGCCGTACGACGCCACCCATCTCGGGCACGCGGCCACCTACCTGACGTTCGACCTGATTCACCGGCTCTGGCTGGACTCCGGGCACACCGTGCACTACGTGCAGAACATCACCGACGTCGACGACCCGCTGTTCGAGCGGGCCAACCGCGACGGGCTGGACTGGCGCGAGCTCGGCGACCGCGAGACCCAACTGTTCCGCGAGGACATGGCGGCGCTGCGGGTACTGCCTCCGCACGACTACGTCGCGGCCACCGAGGCCATCGCCGAGGTGGTCGAACTGGTCGAGAAGCTGTTGGCGTCGGGAGCGGCCTACGTCATCGAGGACGCCGAACATCCGGACGTCTACTTCCGTGCCGACGCCACAACGCAGTTCGGCTACGAGTCGGGCTACGACCGCGACACCATGCTGCGGTTGTTCGGCGAGCGTGGCGGCGACCCGCAGCGTGCCGGCAAGGCCGACGAACTCGACGCCCTGCTGTGGCTTGCCGAGCGGCCAGGGGAGCCCAGCTGGCCGTCGCCGTTCGGTCGCGGTCGGCCCGGTTGGCACATCGAGTGTGCGGCGATCGCCCTGACGCGGATCGGCACCGGACTCGACATCCAGGGCGGCGGTAGCGACCTGATCTTCCCGCATCACGAGTTCTCCGCCGCGCACGCCGAATCCGTCACGGGGGAGCGCCGATTCGCCAGGCACTACGTGCACGCAGGCATGATCGGCTGGGACGGCCACAAGATGAGCAAGAGCCGCGGCAACCTCGTCCTGGTGTCCCGGCTACGCGCCGACGGCGTCGATCCGGCCGCGATCCGGCTGGGTCTGCTCGCCGGGCACTACCGATCCGACCGGTCGTGGAGTGACGAGGTGCTGACCGACGCGCTGACCCGTCTGGAGCGGTGGCGCGAGGCCACGGCGCTGCCAGCGGGCCCCGCTGCCGACGACGTGATCGCGCGCGTGCGGCAATACCTCGCCGACGATCTCGACACCCCGAAAGCCCTTGCGGCACTGGATGGTTGGACCACCGATGCGTTGGAGTACGGTGGCCACGACGCCGATGCCCCGCGCGCTGTCGCGGCAGCCGTCGACGCACTACTTGGCGTCGCACTGTAGAACTAGGGCCATGGGTTCTGGAAACGGGAACGTCATGGTCAAGAGAATCGGAGTCCTGGTGGTGCTCGCGGCGCTGCTGGCCGCATGCTCCAAGGCCGGAGAGCCCGAGGTGGTCAGCTCCGCGCCGCCGCCGAGCCCAGCGGCCGTGACACCCGAACAGGCCAGGGCCATCGCCAAGGAGGCTTACGTCTACGGCTTCCCGATCGTGGACAACTACCGGGTGCAGTACGCGTATTTCGTCAACAAGGAGAATCCCGAGTACAAGGGCGGCTGGAACCAAATCCACAACACATCAAGGGTCTTCACGCCCGAAGACACCGCGATCCAGACGCCCAACTCCGACACCCCATATTCGGCGGTGGGTGCAGACCTACGTACCGAGCCGCTGGTACTCACCGTCCCGCCGATCGAGCAGGACCGCTACTACTCGCTGCAGTTCGTCGACGGCTACACCTACAACGTCGACTACGTCGGCAGCCGGACCACCGGCAACGGCGGAGGCAGGTACCTCCTAGCAGGACCGAACTGGAAGGGCACGCAGCCCGAGGGCGTCGACAAGGTCATCCGTAGCGACACCGATCTCGCCATGGTGCTGTACCGCACCCAACTGTTCGGGCCTTCGGACATCGACAACGTCAAGAAGATCCAGGCTGGCTATCAGGTCGCGCCGCTGTCGGTGTTCCTGAATCAGCCGGCGCCCCCTGCGGCCCCGGCCATCGACTTCGTGCCGCCGCTGACGCCGGACCAGCAGAAGACGTCGCCACAGTTCTTCGAGATCCTCAACTTCGCGCTGCGGTTCGCTCCGGTTCTGCCGCAGGAGAAGGCCATGCGGGATCGGTTCGCCACCATCGGGGTCGGGCCGGACGGTTCGTTCGACGCCGACAAGCTCAGCCCCGAGATGCGCACGGCGGTCGAAGGGGGCATGGCCGACGCCTGGGCCGAGTTCGACGCCTTCAAGAAGGACAAGGTCGACACCGGGCAGGTCGGCGCGGCCGACTTCTTCGGTGACGCCCGCTATCTGAACGGCAACTACCTCTACCGGATGGCCGGTGCCGTCTTCGGCATCTACGGCAACAGCAAGGAAGAGGCCCTCTATCCGAGTACCTCATTCGACTCCACCGGCCAACCGCTGACCGGAGCCAACACGTATACCTACCGCTTCGCGTCGGGTCAGTTGCCGCCCGTCAACGCCTTCTGGTCGCTGACGATGTACGAATTGCCGCAGAGCCGGCTGGTGGACAATCCGATCAACCGCTACCTGATCAACTCACCGATGCTGTCCAGCCTCATCAAGGATCCCGACGGCGGCATCACCCTGTACGTCCAGAACGAGTCACCCGGCGCGAACAGGGAAGCCAACTGGCTGCCCGCACCCGAGGGTCCCTTCCAGTTGGTGTTGCGGCTGTACTGGCCGAAGCCAGATGCGCTCAACGGCGACTGGACGCCCCCGAAGCCGGTGAAGACCTAGCAGCCCAGCGTCCCCGACTTGGGCCGTACGCTGCTGTAACGTGCGCCCTCAATGGCGAAACCACTGACTGACCTGCAGCTCCTTCGCGAGCTCGAACCCGTCGCCGAGGCGGGGATGAATCAGCATCTGGTGTCGACGAAGAACTGGAATCCGCACGACTACGTGCCATGGTCCGTAGGCCGCAGCTACGGCGCGGCGGGTGAAGGCGGCTGGACGCCGGAGCAGTCCCGGCTCTCCGAGTTAGCCAGGATCGCGATGATCACCAACCTGCTCACCGAGGACAACCTGCCGTCATATCACCGGGCGATCGCCGAGCACTTCAGCCTCGACGACGCCTGGGGTGCATGGGTGGATCGGTGGACCGTCGAGGAGAACCGGCACGGCATCGCGCTCCGCGACTACCTCGTCGTCACCCGCGCAGTGGACCCATACGCCTTGGAACAAGCCAGGCTCGAACAGGTCACCGCCGGCTTCAGCCCCGGCCAGCAGGGGCAGGGGTCTGTCCGGCCCGAGTCGATGCTGGACGCCCTGGTGTACGTCACGTTTCAGGAACTGGCCACCCGGGTGTCGCACCGCAACACCGGAAGGGCCTGCGACGAGCACGTCGCCGACCAGTTGTTGCGGCGCGTCGCGGCCGACGAGAACCTGCACATGATCTTCTACCGCGGAGTGGCGGCCGCCGCCCTCGACATCGCACCCGATCAGGCCATGCATTCGATCTGCCGCATTCTGGTGAACTTTCAGATGCCGGGCTTCTCGATCCCGAACTTCCGCCGCAACGCCGTCAAGATCGCCGTCGGCGGCATCTACGACCTGCGTCAGCACCTGGACGACGTGGTCCTGCCGGTGCTGCGCAAGTGGCGGATCTTCGAACGCGACGACTTCACCGGCGACGGACTGCGAGCGCGCGACGAACTCGGGGCGTTCATCGAACGCATGGAAGTCGAAGCGGCGAAGTTCGAGGAATCGAAGGCCCGCTACCTCGAACGCGGTGCTGGACGAGCGGAACGTGCCGCGGCGCGCCTCAGCCCCTGAAGCCGGGACCGCGGCGGCGTAGATAGCGCTCGAACTCCGCAGCCAAGGCGTCGCCGTCGATCTTGCCGATCGCCTCGCTCATGTCGACCTCGGCGTCGCCGCGTTCCTCGAGTGATTGCACGTACTCGGCGATTTCGTCGTCCTCGCCCGTCATCTCGGTGACCGCCTGCTCCCACTCCTCGGCCTGGGTCGGCAGATCGGCGAGTGGCACCTCGATGTCGAGCACGTCCTCGACGCGTCGGAGTAGCGCGACGGTGGCCTTTGGGTTCGGCGGTTGCGACACGTAATGCGGTACTGCGGCCCAGAACGTCACCGCGGGGATGCCTGCGGCCACGCAGGCGTCCTGGAACACCCCGGCGATGCCGGTGGGTCCCTCGTAGCGGGTCTGCTCCAGCCCGAAGAACTTGGCCGACTCGGGGGAGTACGCAGCCCCGGAGACGGGGACGGGCCGGGTGTGCGGCGTGTCGGCCAGCAGCGCTCCGAGAATCACCACGGTATCGACGCTGAGCTTGTCGGCGATCGCCAGCAGCTCCGCGCAGAACGTCCGCCAGCGCATGTTGGGCTCTACGCCGTGCATCAGCACGATGTCGCGGTCGCTGCCAGGCGGTCGGCAGTGCGAGATCCGCATCGAGGGCCACACCAGCTCACGGGTGACGCCGTCGATCTGACGGATCACAGGGCGGTTCACCTGGTAGTCGTAATAGGACTCGTCGTCGATCTCGACGATGGTTTCGGCCTCCCAGATGGCGTCGAGGTGCTCGAGCGCGTCACTAGCGGCGTCACCGGCGTCGTTCCAGCCCTCGAAGGCCGCCACGACGATCGTGTCGTGCAGTTTGGGCAGGTCTGTCACCAGGCCAGCGTAAGCCCTGCGTGGTACCCGCGAGTGGCATCGCCACACGGGTCCCCGTTCCTGTGACTGCCGCAATCGAAATACGTTCGACGGCAATCTCGTTAACGTTGTTAAATACCTTGGCGACGAGATCCGCGGACTGTCGCTCGAGGGCACCTCGACCGGCACGCGGGTCGGGGGCAGGCTGGCGTCCAGGCGTCCATCGGGTGACCACGTAGACTTTTCTGGTCGAGAGGCGTTGCAACGGTTACTTGGGTAGCCGCCACGCTCGGCGGAGTTAAGGACGCCTTCCGCCATGGAAGGAGTGCACGTGAACTCGAGCGGGGCGAGCGAAGCGACGGGAAATGGCTTCGGGGCGAGCGAAGCGACGGGAAATGGCTTTGAGCCGAACATCCGCCCTGACTGCACCGACGAACTGACGGCTGCTCTGCGCGAGCGGATCATGGTGATCGACGGTGCGATGGGCACGGCGATCCAGCGGGACCGCCCGGACGAAGAGGGCTACCGCGGCGATCGGTTCCGGGAGTGGCCGACCGCTCTGCAGGGCAACAACGACCTGCTCACCCTGACGCAGCCGCAGATCATCGAGGGCATCCACCGCGAGTACCTCGAAGCGGGCGCCGACATCCTCGAGACCAACACGTTCAACTCGAACGCGATCTCGCTGTCGGACTACGACATGCACGAGCTGGCCTACGAGCTGAATTACGCCGGCGCAGCGCTAGCCCGCAAGGTGGCCGACGAGTTCAGCACCCCGGAGAAGCCGCGCTACGTCGCCGGGGCGCTGGGGCCGACGACGCGGACCGCGTCGATTTCCCCGGACGTCAACGACCCGGGAGCCCGCAACGTCTCCTACGACGAGCTGGTCGCCGCTTATCTGGAAGCCGCCAACGGCCTGGTCGACGGCGGCGCCGACCTGCTCATCGTCGAGACGATCTTCGACTCGCTGAACTCCAAGGCGGCGGTGTTCGCCATCGAGACGCTGTTCGAGCAGCGCGGACGCCGGTGGCCGGTGATCATCTCGGGCACCATCACCGACGCTTCGGGACGGACGTTGTCCGGCCAGGTCACCGAGGCGTTCTGGAACGCGATCCGCCACGCGAAGCCGCTCGCCGTCGGCCTCAACTGCGCCCTGGGCGCGCCCGAGATGAGGCCCTACATCGCCGAGGTGGCGCGGATCGCGGACACCTTCGTGTCCTGCTACCCGAACGCTGGCCTGCCCAACGCCTTCGGCGAGTACGACGAGTCCCCGCAGGCTCAGGCCGGCTACCTCGCCGAGTTCGCCGAGGCCGGCCTGGTCAACCTCGTCGGTGGGTGCTGCGGCACGGCGCCGCCGCACATCGCCGAGATCGCCAAGGTGGTCGAGGGCAAAACGCCTCGCACCGTGCCGGAGATCCCGGTGGCGACCCGGCTCTCGGGTCTGGAACCGCTCAACATCACCGGCGACTCCCTGTTCGTGAACATCGGTGAGCGGACGAACATCACCGGCTCCGCCCGGTTCCGCAACCTGATCAAGGCCGAGGACTACGACACCGCTCTGTCGGTCGCGCTGCAGCAGGTCGAGGTCGGTGCGCAGGTCATCGACATCAACATGGACGAGGGCATGATCGACGGCGTCGCCGCGATGGACCGATTCACCAAGCTGATCGCGGCCGAGCCGGACATCAGCCGTGTCCCGGTGATGATCGACTCCTCCAAGTGGGAGGTCATCGAGGCGGGCCTGAAGAACGTCCAGGGCAAGCCGATCGTCAACTCGATCTCCATGAAGGAGGGCGAGGAGAAGTTCATCCGCGAGGCGCGGCTGTGCCGCAAGTACGGCGCCGCCGTCGTCGTGATGGCGTTCGACGAACAGGGGCAGGCCGACAATCTGGAGCGCCGCAAGGAGATCTGCGGGCGCGCCTACCGAATCCTGACCGAAGAGGTCGGCTTCCCGGCCGAGGACATCATCTTCGACCCGAACTGCTTCGCGCTCGCCACCGGTATCGAAGAGCACGCGACGTACGGGATCGACTTCATCGAGGCCTGCGCCTGGATCAAGGAGAACCTGCCGGGGGTGCACATCTCCGGCGGCATCTCGAACGTGTCGTTCTCGTTCCGGGGCAACAATCCCGTCCGCGAGGCGATCCACGCGGTATTCCTGTTCCACGCCATCAAGGCCGGCCTGGACATGGGCATCGTCAACGCGGGCGCGTTGGTGCCCTACGACTCGATCGATCCCGAGCTGCGGGACCGCATCGAGGACGTCGTCCTGAACCGTCGCGAGGATGCGGCCGAGAGGCTGCTGGAGATCGCGGAGCGGTTCAACAGCAAGGACAAGCCCGCGGACCCGGCCGCAGCCGAGTGGCGCAGCCTTCCCGTCCGCGAACGGATCACGCATGCCCTGGTGAAGGGCATCGACGCCAACGTCGATGACGACACCGAGGAACTGCGGGCCGAGATCGCCGCCGCAGGAGGACGGCCGATCGAGGTGATCGAGGGCCCGCTGATGGACGGCATGAACGTCGTCGGTGACCTCTTCGGCGCGGGCAAGATGTTCCTGCCCCAGGTCGTGAAGTCGGCCAGGGTGATGAAGAAGGCCGTGGCGTACCTGCTGCCGTACATCGAGGCGGAGAAGGTGGAGTCCGGCGCGGCTGCCGGCAAGGACACCAACGGCACGATCATCATGGCGACCGTCAAGGGCGACGTCCACGACATCGGCAAGAACATCGTCGGAGTCGTCCTGCAGTGCAACAACTTCGAGGTGATCGACCTCGGTGTGATGGTGCCCGCCCAGAAGATCCTGGACGCTGCGAAGGAGCACGACGCCGACATCATCGGGCTGTCCGGTCTCATCACGCCGTCCCTGGACGAGATGGTCAACTTCGCCGTCGAGATGGAGCGTCAGGGGCTGCAGATCCCGCTGCTGATCGGTGGCGCGACCACCTCGCGTGCGCATACTGCCGTGAAGGTGGCGCCGCGTCGTAGCGGTCCGGTGGTCTGGGTCAAGGACGCGTCCCGCTCGGTGCCGGTCGCTGCAGCGCTGCTTGATGACAAGCAGCGGCCGGCCCTGCTGGAGGCCACCGAGAAGGATTACGCATCGCTTCGCGAACGGCACGCCCAGAAGAACGAGCGGCCGATGCTGACGTTGGAGAAGGCCCGCGCGAATCGGACGCCGATCGAGTGGGACGGCTACACGCCGCCTGTGCCCGCCCAGGGCCTCGGCGTGCGGGAGTTCGAGGACTACGACATCGCCGAGCTGCGCGAGTACATCGACTGGCAGCCGTTCTTCAACGCGTGGGAGATGAAGGGCAGGTTCCCCGACATCCTCAACAACCCGGTTTCGGGGGAGACGGCCCGCAAGCTGTACGAGGACGCCCAGGAGATGCTCGACACCCTGATCAAGGAGAAGTGGCTGACGGCCAACGGGGTGATCGGCTTCTTCCCCGCGAACGCGGTCGGCGACGACATCGAGGTGTACACCGACGAGAGCCGGACCGAGGTGCTCACTACGTTGCGCAACCTGCGTCAGCAGGGCGAGCACCGGGAAGGCATCCCGAACCGGAGCCTCGGCGATTTCGTCGCACCCAAAGAAACTGGAGCCGCCGATTTCATTGGCGCGTTCGCCGTCACAGCGGGGTTGGGCAGTCAGGACAAGATCGTCGAGTTCAAGGCGGCCCACGACGACTACA
Source organism: uncultured Actinomycetota bacterium (assembly GCA_963849055.1). Classification (GTDB taxonomy): domain Bacteria; phylum Actinomycetota; class Actinomycetes; order Mycobacteriales; family Mycobacteriaceae; genus Mycobacterium. The sequence goes on along the minus strand of CAWKFI010000001.1, from coordinate 293,591 downwards.
ACGCGATCCTGCTGGAGTCACTCGCCGACCGGCTGGCCGAGGCGTTCGCCGAGCGGTTGCACCAACGGGTCCGCAAGGAGTTTTGGGGATACCAGCCCGACGAGCAGTTGGACAACGAGGCGCTCATCGGCGAGAAGTATCGCGGAATCCGACCTGCCCCCGGCTACCCTGCCTGCCCCGAGCACACCGAGAAGGCGACGCTCTGGGAGCTGATGGACGTCAAGGAGCGCACCGGCATCGAGCTGACCGAGTCGATGGCGATGTGGCCAGGTGCCGCGGTCAGCGGCTGGTACTTCTCGCACCCGCAGTCGCAGTACTTCGTGGTCGGCCGAATCGCCCAGGATCAGGTCGCCGACTATGCGAAGCGCAAGGGCTGGACGCTGAAGGAGGCCGAGCGCTGGCTGGCCCCCAACCTCGGCTACAACCCGGAGGACTGAGCCCTACGGGCTAATGCCAACGGCTCCAAGGCATTTCCCGAGTTACCGGAACGCCTCGGCATTCTGCGCGGCCCACTCGGCGATCGACTGGGCCGGCGTACCGGTCAACTCGGCGACCAGGTGATTGGCCTGCTGCGGTGCGTCGATGCCCGCTTGCACCTGGTCGAGATACCACTGCGCGTAGTCACCCATGACGGGCTGCAACAGCGCTTCGGCCTCGGCGCGGGTGCATTGCTCGAACGTCACGTCGACCCCGATGCCGACACCGATCTGTTCGGCGATCGCGGCACGGCTCAGCGCCTCGGGGCCGGTGATCGAGTACATCCGGCCGTGGTGCGACGAGTCGGGCTTGGCCAGCAGCGCCGCGGCCACCCGCGCGATGTCGTCCATCGAGATCGGCGCCTCGAGCACCGCCGGATACGGATCGCGAACGGTGCGAGTGGCCTTGATCTGCTCGGCCCAGATGGTGAAGTTGTCGGCGAACTCACCTGGCCCAAGTTGGGTATTGACCAGGCCCGACGCCACGACGGCGTCCGCATGCTCCTGCCAGTGCGCTCCACCCGACAGTGCGACGACGTACTGCACGTTCGCTTTCTCGGCGAGCTCCAGGGTGACGTCCAGGGTCGCAGGCAGCGGCGCGAGGTACATCGCCTCGACGCCGTCGAGCGCCGCAGGCAGTGATTCCGGATTGCCGAGGTAGCCGGTGACGACTTTCACACCGTCTGGCAGGTTCGCCTTGGCCGGATTCGTGGTCAGGGCACGGATGTCGTTGGCTCCCAGGTTGATCAGGTGATCGACGATGCGGCGGCCGATGTTCCCAGTGGCGCCGGTCACGAGAATGGTCATGGCGCCAACCTAGCCGCGGGCACCGACAACACGCCTATGTGACTGCGACGCATCGACCGTGCCAGAATCAACGCATGCGATCGGTGCTGTGGGACATGGACGGCACCCTGGTCGACTCCGAAAAGCTGTGGGACGTCTCGATGCACGCGCTGTACGGGCGCCTCGGCGGCGTGCTCACCGAAGAAGTGCGGGAGTCGACTGTCGGTGGTTCGTCGGACAGCGTCATGCAGATCGTCTATTCGGATCTCGGGCTGGACCCGGACCCCGAGGCGATGGCCGAATCGGCTGACTGGCTGCACGCCCACACCGGTGAGCTGTTCGAGGCCGGACTGCCGTGGCAGCCGCGGTGCCCGTGAGCTGCTCGACCGGCTCACCGCGGCAGGCGTTCCTCTCGCGCTGGTGACCAACACCCGGCGGGAACTCGCCGAGCGCGCGCTGAAGAGCATTGGCCACCATTACTTCTCGGTGACCGTGTGCGGGGACGAGGTGGTGCACCCGAAACCCGCCCCCGACCCGTATGCGCGGGCCGCCGAGTTGCTCGGATTCGATCCGTCCGAATGTCTTGCGATCGAGGACTCCGTCACGGGTACGGCGTCGGCCGAGGCGGCCGGCTGTCCCGTTCTGGTGATACCGAATGACGTTGCCGTGCCCGACGGCCCGCGCCGCAGGCACGCGAATTCGCTGAGCGAACTCGACGTCGACGATCTACGCGCGATCTTCGCCTCCATGGCCGACGAACTCGGCGAACAGACGGCCTGACAGCGAGTTTCCGGCGCTCCGGATACGGCTATATCTCTCCCGCGATTGTGCAATTGTGGTGTGACGGACATCACTGATCGCTTTCGGGAAGGAACAGGCCATGGCTGGTCAGGGCGGGCCCTCAGCAGGCGGCGAATTGCCGATCGCGGACGAGGAATTCTCGTCGGGGCGTACTGCCATCCGGATTGCCTCCGTCGCAGCTCTCGGTGGCCTCCTGTTCGGCTACGACAGTGCCGTGATCAACGGTGCGGTGGACTCGATTCAGCAAGACTTCGGCATCGGTGACGCCGAGCTCGGCTTCGCGGTGGCCTCGGCACTGTTGGGCGCGGCGGTCGGCGCCATGAGCGCCGGCCGGATCGCCGACAAGATCGGTCGCATCTCCGTGATGAAGATCGCGGCGGCGTTCTTTCTGGTCAGCGCGTTCGGTACGGCCCTGGCCCCCAACGTCGCAACGGTGGTCATCTTCCGCATCGTCGGCGGCATCGGCGTCGGCGTCGCATCGGTGATCGCGCCTGCGTACATCGCCGAGACGTCGCCGCCCGGTATCCGCGGCCGACTGGGCTCGCTGCAGCAGCTCGCGATCGTGTCCGGCATCTTCCTGTCCTTCGCCGTGAACTGGCTGCTGCAGTGGGCGGCCGGCGGCCCCAACGAACAACTGGCGCTCGGCTTGGACGCCTGGCGCTGGATGTTCCTCGTGATGGCGCTGCCAGCGCTGCTCTACGGCGGGCTGGCCTTCACGATCCCCGAGTCGCCGCGGTATCTCGTTGCCAGCCACAAGATTCCCGAGGCCCGGCGAGTGCTCAGCATGCTGCTCGGTGCGAAGAACCTGGAAATCACGATCACGCGCATCCGGGAGACGCTCGAGCGCGAGGACAAGCCGTCGTGGCGGGATCTGCGCAAACCCACCGGAGGCCTCTACGGCATCGTGTGGGTTGGTCTCGGGCTGTCGATCTTCCAGCAGTTCGTCGGCATCAACGTGATCTTCTACTACTCGAACGTGCTGTGGCAGGCGGTCGGATTCAGCGAGAACGAGTCCGCCGTCTACACCGTGATCACGTCGGTCATCAACGTCCTGACCACCCTGATCGCCATCGCGCTGATCGACAAGATCGGACGCAAGCCGCTGCTGCTCATCGGTTCGTCGGGGATGGCGGTGACGCTGCTCACGATGGCGGTCATCTTCGCCAACTCGGAACTGGCGCCCAATGCGGCTGGCGAGCTGGTGCCCACCCTGCCAGGAGCGTCCGGTGTGATCGCGCTGATCGCGGCGAATCTCTTCGTCGTGGCGTTCGGCATGTCCTGGGGTCCGGTGGTCTGGGTGCTGCTTGGCGAGATGTTCCCCAACCGCATCCGGGCGGCCGCGCTGGGCATCGCCGCTGCCGGACAGTGGGCGGCCAACTGGCTGATCACCGTCACGTTCCCCGGCCTGCGCGAACACCTGGGCCTGGCATACGGGTTCTACGGGGTGTGCGCGGTGCTGTCGGGCCTGTTCGTCTGGAAGTGGGTCATGGAGACCAAGGGCGTGTCGCTGGAGGACATGCACGCCGAGGTGCTGCACGTCGACAAACCCGCCACGGCGAGTGGTGCTGCGGGGGGATAGGCCGCGGTCGCATGGTCGTGGCGACGAAACCGCCGTGACTTTGCCGTAGTGCGCGTGGAACAATCGCGTGCCGTGAAGACCTTCGATGCCCTGTTCGCCGAACTCAGCGAGCGCGCACGCACCAGGCCTGCCGGCAGCGGCACGGTCGCAGCGCTCGACCGTGGCGTACACGGACTGGGCAAGAAGATCCTCGAGGAGGCGGGCGAGGTGTGGCTGGCCGCCGAACACGAAGGTGATGACGCCCTCGCTGGCGAGATCAGTCAACTGCTGTACTGGACGCAGGTGCTGATGATCTCGCGCGGGCTGTCCCTCGACGACGTGTACGCCAAGCTGTGAACGGGAACGGCATGCTGCGGGTCGCCGTCCCCAACAAGGGAACCCTGAGCGAGCCGGCCGCGGAGATCCTGTCGGAGGCCGGCTACCGACGCCGCAGCGACCAGAAGGACCTCACGGTCATCGACCGGATCAACAACGTCGAGTTCTTCTTCCTCCGCCCCAAGGACATCGCGATCTACGTGGGCTCCGGTCAGCTGGACTTGGGCATCACCGGCCGCGACCTGGCGGCCGAATCCGATGCGCCCATTCAGGAGCGACTGGCCTTGGGCTTCGGCGGCTCCACCTTCCGCTACGCCGCCCCGTCCGACCGGCCGTGGACGGTCGACGATCTCGCGGGCAAGCGAATCGCCACCGCGTTTCCGAACCTGGTCCGAAAGGACCTGGCGGCCCGGGGAATCGACGCGACGGTGATCCGTCTCGACGGCGCCGTGGAGATCTCGGTGCAACTCGGTGTGGCGGACGCCATCGCCGACGTCGTGGGTTCGGGTCGCACGCTCGGCTTGCACGATCTGGCGGCATTTGGTGAGCCGCTGTGCGATTCGGAGGCGGTGCTGATCGAGCGCACCGACGCCGCGCCGGAGAGCGCCGCGGCTCGCGACCAGCTCACGGCGAGGGTGCAGGGCGTCGTGTTCGGCCAGCAGTACCTGATGCTCGACTACGACTGTCCGCGTTCGGTACTCGACCGGGCCACCGAGGTCACGCCGGGCCTGGAGTCGCCGACGATCGCGCCGTTGGCCGACCCCGAGTGGGTCGCCGTGCGGGCACTGGTGCCGCGCCGAGACGTCAACGCACTGATGGACGAGCTGGCCGCCATCGGGGCCAAGGCAATCCTGGCCTCCGACATCAGGTTCTGCCGCTTCTGACCGAGTTCGGTGCTAACTTCCTGCCATGACGCAAGTGCTCGTAATCCTTCTTGCCCTACTCATCGGTGTCGTGGCGGGATTGCGCGCGCTCACGCCACCAGCGGTCGTCGCGTGGGGCGCTGCGCTGAACTGGCTTCCCGTCGACGGCACGTGGGCCCAGTGGGTCGGTCACCCGATCACGGTCACCATCCTGACCATCCTGCTGGTGGTGGAGTTGGTCACCGACCAATTGCCGTCGACGCCCAGCCGTACCGTGCCGCCGCAGTTCATCTCGCGGCTCGTCACCGGTGCGTTCGCCGGCGCGGTGATCGGTGCGGGCTGGCACCACACGTTCAGCTCGATCGGTGCCGGCATCGTCGGCGCGGTGCTCGGCACCATGGGCGGGTTCCAGGCGCGTAGCCGTCTGGTCGCCAAGACCGGTCACGACCTTCCCATCGCGCTGACCGAGGACGCCATCGCGGTGCTGGGTGGCTTCGCCGTCGTCGCCCTGGCCACCGTCATCTGAGCGATCCACCGTGACAAGGAGATTCGACGCCATCATCGTCGGCGCCGGGCAGGCAGGGCCGCCGCTCGCCGGTCGGCTCACTGCGGCAGGCCAGACGGTGGCGGTGATCGAACGCAAGCTGGTCGGCGGAACGTGCGTCAACTCCGGGTGCATACCGACCAAGACGTTGGTGGCCAGCGCGTACGCCGCGCACGTCGCCCGGCGCGGGGCCGAGTACGGCTTCAGTGTCGGAGATGGCGCCGCCGACGTCACCGTGGACATGGCAAAGGTCAAGGCGCGCAAGGACAAGATAAGTTCCGACGACCGGCACGGCCTGGAGTCGTGGCTCGAGGGCATGGAGGGAGCCACCTTCATCCGCGGCCATGCCCGCTTCGTCGACCCGCACACCATCCGGGTCGGCGACGAGGACTTGGTGGCCGATCGGATCTTCCTCAATGTCGGCGGCCGCGCCGTCGTGCCGGACATTCCCGGCCTTTCCGACGTCGACTTCCTGACCAACGTGGGCATCCTGGACCTCGACGTCCTGCCCGAGCACCTGGTGATCGTCGGCGGCAGCTACATCGCGCTCGAGTTCGCCCAGATGTACCGCCGCTTCGGCGCGCACGTCAGTGTCGTCGAGAAGGGGCCGCGGCTGACCGCTCGCGAGGACGAGGACGTGTCCGCCGCCATCAAGGAGATCCTCGAGGCCGAGGGCATCGACATCCACTTGGATGCCTCGTCGATGCGGATCGTCAAGCAGGACAACGGCTTCGAGCTCTATCCCCGCGATGGCGCCGAACCGCTGTCCGGCACGCATCTACTCGTCGCGACGGGACGACAGCCCAACACCGACGACCTCGGTCTGGACGCCGCGGGCGTCGCGACCGACGCCCGCGGCTACATCGAGGTCGACGACCAGTTGCGGACCAACGTCGAACACATCTGGGCGATGGGGGACTGCAACGGCAAGGGCGCCTTCACGCACACCTCGTACAACGACTTCGAGATCGTCGCGGCCAACCTGCTCGACGACGACCCGCGTCGGGTCAGCGACCGCGTGACCACCTACGCGTTGTACATCGATCCGCCCCTGGGGCGAGCGGGTATGACGGTCGATCAGGTACGCAAGTCGGGCCGGAAGGCGTTGGTGGGCAAGCGACCGATGACCCGCGTCGGTCGCGCGCTGGAGAAGGGCGAGAGCCAGGGGTTCATGAAGGTGGTCGTCGACGCCGACACCGACGAGATCCTCGGCGCTGCCATCCTTGGCGTCGGCGGCGACGAGGTGGTCCACGCCATCCTCGACATCATGACGGCCAAGAAGCCCTACACGGCGATCTCCCGCACCATGCACATCCACCCGACGGTCAGTGAGTTGGTCCCGACGATGCTGCAAGAGATGAAGCCGCTGGATTAGCTTGCGCCGCAGCGCGTCCGGCGACCATCTGGCGGGTGACCACCGCCACGCGGTGGCCGAGGTGCTCGCAGGTCCGCACGTCTGCGGGATGCACCTGGTCGGGGTTGGCATCCACGTCCGTCTGCGTGCCCGCGCCCAACCAGAACCCGAGCCGGTTCAGGTCGTGCTCGCTGCCCTCCGCGCTGTTCCACCCCGCACCGAGGCCGAGGTTGACCCAGTGCATGTGATGTTGGGCGGCGAACACCGCCAACGACATCAGCGACGCGAACTTGTCGCCGCTCTTGGCTCCGGAGTTGGTGAAGCCGGCGGCCACCTTGTCCCGCCACGACCCGTTGAGGCAGCGTCGGCCCGTCTTCTCGGCGAAGGCCTGAAAGCCCGCGGACACGTTGCCCATGTACGTGGCACTGCCGAAGATGATGCCGTCGGCCGCGTCGAGTACGTCCCAGTCTGCTTCGGTCATCGTGTCCACGGCGATCATGCTGACCCGTACCCCACCCTTCCGTGCTCCGGTCGCCACCGCGCTTGCGAGCGTTGACGTGTGGCCGAAGCCGGAGTGGTAGGCGATCGCGACGGTCGTCATCGGTCGACCGGTGATACGCCGGAGATCTCGCGGTAGCGCTCGACCCAGTTGGGTAGTGGATCGCCGGCGAGGTGGGCTTCCAGGCGGTCGAGGAAGGCCTGGGTGCCCGGCGCGGAATCCGGTGGCATTGGGCACGCCGAGCCCGCGGTGGGTGAAGCGCAGCAGTGTGCCCGAGTCGCCGTCCGGTTGCAGTTCGTAGCGGACCACGCCGGGCTCGACGATCGGTTGATGCCATTCGTGTTCGAGCACGTGCGGCGGGTCCCACACCAGAATCCGGCCCGTCATCCGCTTTTGATCCGGTGGCAACGGTGGGCCCCATGCCACCGTTTCGATCGCACCGCCCTCGCGGGGTTCGACCGACGACTTGCCCATCCACAGGTCACGGTGGGCGGGTTCGGTGATCGCCGCCCATACCGCCTCGACCGGATGAGGAAGGCGCCGTTCGAAGCGCAGCACCGCGCGATCACCCTCGATGGTGAGTTGCCCTTCGCGACCGGTCATTTCGTCTCCTCACTTGTTGAGTTCAGGTGTCGTTCGAGCGCGTCGAGATGGCCGGTCCAGTAGCGGCGGTATCGCGAGATCCATTCGTCCATCTCGGCGAGGCCGTCGGCGCGCAGCGCATAGATCCGGCGCTGTGCGTCGGGCCGGACCTCCACCAGGCCGACTTCGCGAAGCACCCGCAGATGCCGAGACACGGTCGGTTGGGTCAGGCCAGGCAGCGTCGCGACCAGTTCGCCCGCCGTGCGCTCGCCCTCGGTGAGTGCGTCCAGCAGTGCGCGCCTACTCGGTTCGGCCACCGCTTCGAACACGTCCACGCCACCAATATTGCATATCGTCTATATAGACGCAAGGCTATAGAGGTGACGCTGCCCGAATCAACCGCAGCTGGCCGATCTCCGAAACGTTCTTGGTCAGTTCGACGTTCACCCACAGCGCGGTGTGCTCCACTGCGCGGCCCGCATCCAGTGGCCACGGGAACGACGACGGCCGCTGTAGCTCTTCGGTCGTGATTCCGGTGATCGCTTCCCGCCACCGCGCCGCCAGTTCGCGAAGCCGTGCCACGGCCTGCTCACCAGTCCCCGGCCACACGACCTCCTCGCGGGCGCGAGGTGGGCGCCCGTCCAGGTGATCCAGGGCCGTCGACCACCACCACTGGATGTGCCAGGTGAGCCATCCGATGGTCGGTACGGGAATGGGATCCGGCTCGGTGTCCGGACCAGTCCGGTCGCCACACGCCCATAGCGTCCGGACGCACCGACCAGCTGACTTCCGCTGGCTCCCAATGGAAGTCGTCGTCGCTCACCGCCTTTGGACCAGCAGTGTCTGCGCCGACGTACCGATGTAGCCGTGGCGGTCGAAGATGTCTGCAGTGGTGACGCCGATGCCGTCCGGTCCGATCGACGCACGGGCGCGCAACGCGAAGTCGTTGCCCGACGGTGCCCGGTGCAGGTGTACCGAGGTATCCGTGTTCATGAAGACGAACTGTTGCGGATCCAGTGCCGCGCCCACGCCGTTGGCGCAGTCGACCACCATGGCCAGCCGCTGCAGGTCGGTGAGCGGCTCGTCGTCGACGAGGTGGACGAGCGGGCTGAGCCACGCCACGGCCGGCTCTCCCTCCGACGTCACCTGCCTTCGCCAGCGGACAGTATCCAGATAACCCGGCGCGTCCATCCAGCTGTGGGCTTTCGGCACGGCGTCGCCTTCGACGAGCGGAGGATGGCGATCGGTCACGGCATCGGAGGTGTCACTGGTGGCCAGCAGCCAAGCGCTGACGCGTGCCACCGCACGGTCGGTGCCGTCCGGACGAGTCGCGAGCATCTCGGCCATCATCAACGAGATCCGGGCACCGGGCCGCTCGACCCATGACCTAACCTTCACCGGCGCAACCGGAATGGCACCGAGGATGTCCAATATCAGCCGGCCGACGCGCAAGTTGGGTTGATCTGCCGCCAACTCCTCGATGGCCTTGGTCATCAGCGCCAATGGCGGTGAGCCGTGTTGGATCTCGGTATCCCAATTGCTGGCGGTGCCCTTGGTGGAGTCGAACACCTGAACCGGTCCTTCGGCTGGCAGCCGACGGTATTGGCAGTCGGTCACGCAGCCGGCTCCGTGGCTTGCGGCCATCCCGGGTACGGCGGCGGCGTACCACCGAAGACGGGGCAGTGTTCGTGGTGGGCGCACCAGTCGCACAGCCGGGACGGCTTCGGGCGGAAGTCACCCGTCACCCCCGCCGCCTGAATGGCCCGCCACATCGCCATCAACGTCTTCTCGAAACGCAGCAGCTCGTCGAGATCGGGGGTGTAGTCGAGCACCTGACCGTCGGCTAGGTACAGCAGCCGCAGCCGGGCAGGCAACACTTCCCGGGACCGCAGCAGCGCCACTGCGTAGAACTTCATCTGGAACATGGCCTTCGCCTCGGCCAGTTCACGTGCCACCGGCGGCGCCTTGCCCGTCTTGTAGTCCACCACCCGTAGTTCGCCCGTTGGCGCCACGTCGATCCGGTCGACGAAGCCGCGCAACAGCGTGCCGTCGGACAGCTCGACCTCGACACGCTGCTCGCAGCTCTGCGGGTCGAACCGCCTCGGGTCCTCCAACCGGTAGTAACCCGTCAGGAGCTTCCTGGCCTCGTCGAGCAGTTCGGCCTGCAGCTCCGGCTCGAATTCACTTGCGATCCCGGGCTTCTCGTTGACCACCCGTTCCCAAGCCGGCCCCACCAGCGTCATCGCGGTCTCCGGACTGCGGCTGGCGGCTGGCAGTGCGTACAACTGCTCGAGTGCCGCGTGGACGACGGAACCACGCACCTGCGCCGTCGACGCCGGCTCGGGAAGCCGGTCGATGGCCCGGAACCGGTACAGCAGCGGGCACTGCTTGAAGTCGCTGGCGCGCGACGGTGACAACGCCGGACGCCGGACCGGCGCCTCCTCGTCGTCACTCATGGGGGTAAGCCTATGACCACCGTCTGACAGCCCCCGAGCATCGGCCCCGGCGCGTCGGCTGGCAGGCTGACGTCCGTGCCAGTAACCGGTCCGTTCGTCGTCGGAGACCGCGTTCAGTTGACCGATGCCAAGGGTCGGCACTACACCATGGTGCTCGCGCCGGGTGCGGAGTTCCATACCCACCGCGGCGCAATCGCCCACGACACGGTCATCGGACTGCCCGAGGGCAGTGTGGTGAAGTCCACTAACGGTGATCCGTTCCTGGTGCTGCGCCCACTCCTCATGGACTACGTGCTGTCCATGCCGCGCGGCGCTCAGGTGATCTACCCCAAGGACGCCGCCCAGATCGTCCACGAAGGCGACATGTTCCCGGGAGCACGGGTGCTTGAGGCGGGCGCAGGATCCGGCGCACTGACCTGCTCCCTGCTGCGTGCGGTCGGCGCCGAGGGCACCGTCACGTCCTACGAAGTGCGCGACGACCACGCGCAGCACGCCGTCCGCAACGTCACGACCTTCTTCGGCGAGCATCCCGCGAATTGGGAACTGTGCATCGCCAACGTCGCGGATTACGACGGCCCCCAGGTGGATCGGGCCGTGCTGGACATGCTCGCCCCGTGGGAGGTGCTCGAGGCGGTCGGACGCGCGCTGGTTCCCGGCGGCGTGCTGATCATCTACGTCGCGACGGTGACGCAGTTGTCCCGCACCGTCGAGGCGCTGCGCGAGCAGCAGTGCTGGACAGAGCCACGGTCCTGGGAGAGTCTGCAGCGCGGCTGGGACGTCGTCGGCCTTGCCGTGCGTCCCCAGCACTCCATGCGGGGTCACACCGCGTTCCTGATCAGCGCGCGCAAGCTGGCTCCCGGTGCGGTGACACCAACCCCGCTGCGCCGCAAGCGGCAGGTTTAGTTCTTAGTCGTCGGTGCTGCGGCGCAAGTCTCGCCGCGTCGAGAGCAATTCCAGCTCGGGTCGCGCGGCCACCAGTCGTTCGGCGGCATCGAGTATCTCGACCACGTGCTGACGGTCGGCCGCGACCAGCGCCACACCGATTCCCGCCCTCCGGTGCAGATCCTGGGAGCCCGTCTCCGCCGCCGATACCTCGAACCTGCGCCGCAGTTCGGCGATCACGGGTCGGATGACCGACCGCTTCTGCTTGAGCGAGTGCACGTCACCGAGGAGTAGATCGAACTCGAGCCAGCCGATCCACATGCCGAATCAGTTCGACGGCGTCGGTTTGGCGGTACCGACCAGCGGCAGCAGTTGATCGGCGCTGCGCCGGGTCAGCTGCCAGGAGTCGCGCAGGGGAGTGAACTCCATCGGGAAGCTGAACGATTTGACGGCGGGATTCGGGGTACTGAGCGTGACGTTGGCCAGAACGTTGCCGGGTTGGGGTGCCCACGCGAGGTCGGCGGCCGTGACGTTCAGCGGCGCGAAACCGTTCGCCTTGAGCGCTTCACCGAAGTTGACGAGCACCGGCTCATCGTCGACCGTGCCGTACTGCACGAGGCCGACCTTTCCCTCAGCGGGAACCGAAGTGTCGGCGAGGCGGTACAGCACGTCCGTCAAGGCCTCTGGCGCCGGCAGCGGAGCGGCCGTCGGCGATGCCGCAACATTGGTCGTGCGCGACGGTGACGGAGCGGGCGGCGGGGTTTGGGCACACCCCGCAACCCCGAACGCCGCCACGATCGTGACGGCGCTCAGGACTACGGAAGTGCTAGGCAATGCGTTGCGGTCAGCCCACCGAGGACAACAGCGACAACGCCGAGTCCTTCGAGATCTGCCAGCCGGTCGGGCTCGGACCCGCGACGAACACGATGTTCTGCGTGGCCGTGCCGCCCGTTGCGGCCGTCGCGGTGACGTCGGCTGTCGTCACGCCGCCGTTCTGGTCGATGTTGACGATGTTGAAGTTCAACGGGAACTTGCCCTCAGCGGCCGCATTCCGGTACGCCCGGTCGGCGGCAATGCTCTCGATCCGGCCGATCCCACCCTGGATGTAGGGCGCCTTGCCGCTGAACGAGCCGCCGCCCGCGAGTACCTGCAGTGTCTGCAGCAGGGGCGACTGGAGTTCAGGTGCCGGAGTTTGCGGAAGCGGGATGTCCCACACGACCGGCTGAATCGCCGGTGTGGCCGACGAGCCGCTCGCTGCAATGGACGTCACACCACCCGCTGCTGCGGCTACCACAGCTGCTGCTGCTATGCCGGTAACGAGGGATTTCAGGATCACGGCTGTCCTTTCAACGGGGCCAACTCTTCGAAGAGGTTAACAGTGGTGCTGGTGTGTCGAATTCCTACACCGCACACAAAGACTGAATCGCCGGTAGCGTTGAAGTCGTTACTGCATCAAATTTGGTGCGAGGAGGGCGCAAAATGAGTGAGTCAGAGCGTTCTGAGGACTTCGGAACTCCCATGTCCAGCGATGATGCTGCCGAATTGGAACAACTTCGCCGCGAAGCAGCAGCGCTCCGCGAACAGTTGGAGCAGGCAGTAGGTGCCAACAGTGGGTTGCGGAGCGCCCGCGACGTGCATCAGCTCGAGGCCAGGATCGACTCGCTCGCGGCGCGCAACGCGAAGCTGATGGACACCCTCAAGGAGGCCAGGCAGCAATTGCTGGCGCTCCGCGAGGAGGTCGACCGGCTCGGTCAGCCGCCGAGCGGTTACGGCGTGCTGCTGGCCACGCACGAGGACGACACGGTCGACGTGTTCACCTCCGGTCGCAAGATGCGCTTGACCTGCTCGCCGAACATCGAGGTCGGCGAACTCAAGCAGGGCCAGACCGTGCGCCTGAACGAGGCGTTGACCGTGGTCGAGGCCGGCACGTATCGAATCGGTCGGCGAGATCAGCACCCTGCGCGAAATCCTGTCCGACGGTCATCGTGCGCTCGTGGTCGGACACGCCGACGAGGAACGCATCGTCTGGCTTGCCGAGCCGCTCGTCTTCCCCGACAACTTTCCCGAGCCTGCCGACGACGAGGAGTACGACGACGATCTGCGGCCGCGCAAGTTGCGGCCCGGTGACTCGCTGCTCGTCGACACGAAGGCGGGCTACGCGTTCGAGCGCATTCCGAAGGCCGAGGTCGAGGACCTCGTGCTGGAGGAGGTGCCCGACGTGGCCTACAGCGACATCGGCGGTCTGACACGTCAGATCGAGCAGATCCGCGACGCCGTCGAGCTGCCGTTCCTGCACAAGGAGCTCTACCGCGAGTACTCGCTGCGGCCGCCCAAGGGCGTGCTGCTCTACGGCCCTCCCGGATGCGGCAAGACGCTGATCGCCAAGGCCGTCGCGAACTCGCTGGCCAAGAAGATGGCCGAGGTTCGTGGCGAGGACGCCCGCGAGGCGAAGTCGTACTTCCTCAACATCAAGGGCCCCGAGCTGTTGAACAAGTTCGTCGGCGAGACCGAGCGGCACATCCGCTTGATCTTCCAGCGCGCCCGTGAGAAGGCGTCCGAGGGCACCCCGGTGATCGTGTTCTTCGACGAGATGGACTCGATCTTCCGCACCCGCGGCACGGGCGTCAGCTCCGACGTCGAGACCACCGTCGTGCCTCAGCTGCTCTCCGAGATCGACGGCGTGGAAGGCTTGGAGAACGTCATCGTCATCGGCGCCTCCAACCGTGAGGACATGATCGATCCGGCGATCCTGCGGCCCGGCCGCCTGGACGTCAAGATCAAGATCGAACGCCCGGATGCCGAAGCGGCGCAGGACATCTTCTCGAAGTACCTGACCGAGAACCTTCCGGTCAACGAGGACGACCTCGCCGAGTTCGGCGGTGATCGCTCGCTGACCATCAAGACGATGATCGAGAAGGTCGTCGACCGGATGTACGCCGAGATCGACGACAACCGGTTCCTGGAGGTCACCTACGCCAACGGTGACAAGGAAGTCATGTACTTCAAGGACTTCAACTCCGGCGCGATGATCCAGAACGTCGTCGACCGCGCGAAGAAGTACGCGATCAAGTCGGTGCTGGAGACCGGTTCACGCGGTCTGCGCATCCAGCACTTGCTCGACTCGATCGTCGACGAGTTCGCCGAGAACGAGGACCTGCCCAACACCACCAATCCGGATGACTGGGCGCGGATCTCGGGCAAGAAGGGCGAGCGGATCGTCTACATCCGCACGCTCGTCACCGGCAAGTCGTCGAGCGCGTCGCGGGCAATCGACACCGAGTCGAACCTGGGGCAGTACCTCTAAGGCGCGGGCTAGTTGCTGCGGTTCTCCATCTCCAGGTAGGCGTCGCGGCCTGCCAGGCTCACCGCCACGTCGGCGATCAGTGGCTCGAAGAAGCGCTGCCGGTACAGCGGGTCGACGCTCGTACTGACGGTGAAGTACAGCCCCGAGAGCACGGCGACGAATAGCGACGTCTGCACGGTGGTCTGCGGCACCGGAATGTGAACGCCGAACCACGTTCCGGCACAAGGTGGTTGGCCAACCGAACAGGTCTCCTCGGCCGACCACAGCACGGCCACGTCGTCGGGAATGGCGATCACACCCAGGGCCAGGAAGAACGCGAACAGGCCCGCGGTGAAGAGCACCACCTGAATTGCCTGCGACACCACCATCACCGCGACGACGTTGAACTGTTCGCCCCGAGACAGGGGAGTGCGGGCGGGGGCGTGATCGATTCGCCCGGCCAGCGGCGTCCCGGCCAGAAGCTCGGTCGGATCGGTCTGCTCGGCCCGGTCCTCGCGTAGCGCCCGCACCTCGTCGCGAATGGTGGTCACCACGAACAGCACGGCGACCAAGGCGAGGAAACCGATGACCTGCCAGAGCCGCTGACGCGTCATCCTTGCCGCCAGCTGCCAGAGTTCGCCGCTGAAGAACACCAACAACGTCAACATCAACAGCGGAAGCGCGCGGCCCATCAGACTGCCGAGGGCTCCGAATTGCACCCACGCGAATCGGAACGCCCACAACGCGATCGAGCCGAATCCGATGTAGGTCAACCAGATCGCCAGCAGGGTGAAGAGGACGAACGCGGGCGCCTCCGCGGCCGCAGCTGCGGACCAACCGTCGACGGTCACCGGCATGACCACCACGAAGGTCGCCATCACCAATAGGGCGGCGCTGCGGCGTCCCGCGTCACCGAGTCGCGTTCCGCTGCGGTGCAGCAGATACAGCGCGAAGGGCGCGGCGACCAGAACCACCGCGATGACGCCCAGACGCACCGCGTAGCCGTAATCCGGGTCCTCGCCGGTGACTTCCGCGAGCAGCATCGTCACCGCGGTGATGGCCCCGACGCCGCTGACCATCGGCGCGGACCGGTCGATGAGCTCGCGGGAGCGGACCCGTCGGGTCAGCACCAGCGGCAGCCCACGACGCAGAAACCATTCGTGGACCTGCTGCATGTCGGACACCGCTGACATTGTGATGGACTTGTGCCGCTATGGCGAGAGGACTCATGTCGCGATGGGGCATATCGGCCCGCTCGGCGTTCGTGGCGGCCAGCGTCGTGTTCGTCGTGCTCGTCATCGCGGGCGGCGGCCTCGCGGCGGTGCTCTACCGCACGATGCTGTCCGGGGTGGACAGCGCAGCAGCGGGACGGGTCAGTGAAATCGCCGACGACGTCCAGAGTGCCGGGCCTGCAGGCGTCGAGCCGGGGCTGCTGCAGACCGATCAGCGCATCGTCGCCGTCCAGATCATCGCAGCGGACGGCAGCGTCGTCCGCCGGTCCGCGTCGGCGCCGGACGTCCCGCTGATCCCGCTCGCCGAGCTCGGTGGCGGGTTGCACATCGGAATCCCCGAGCAGACTTCGCCATTCGGTCGGATCAGGTTCAGCGCGGTCACCCTGGACGGCCCGGACGGCCGGTACACGATCTTGGTCGGCGAGGGCAGCGCGACGATCGCGTCGACCGTGCGGACCGTGGTCGTCGCGCTGGCGCTGGCCGCACCGTTCGTCATCGCGGTGTCGGCGCTTGCCACCTACGTGCTGGTGCACAGGTCCATGCGGTCGGTTGACGAAATCCGTTCCCGCGTCGCGGACATCAGCGCCTCGGACCTCACCGAGCGGGTCCCGGTGCCGGAGCGGCGTGACGAGATCGCGGCGCTCGCCGTGACCATGAATCAGATGTTGGCCCGCATCGAGGCCGGCCACGCCGCGCAACAGCGCTTCGTTGGCGACGCATCGCACGAACTGCGCAGCCCGTTGACCACGATCATCTCTGCGCTCGAGGTGGCCGTCGCGCACCCAGAACTCTTCGACGGCGACCTCGCCTCCGGGACGTTGATCCCCGAGGCCCAACGGATGAAGGCGCTGATCGACGATCTGCTGTTGCTCGCCCGCGCCGACGAGCGTGGTCTGACGGTGGGCAGCGACGACGTCGACCTCGACGACCTGGCCGCCGCCGAGGTGGAACGACTGCGCCGCACCACGTCATTGGACGTGCGCGCCGACATCACGCCTGCCCGGCTCACCGGCGACGCCGAGGCGCTTTCCCGGGTACTGCGCAACCTGCTCGACAACGCCGCCAGGCACGCCCGGTCCCGCATCGAGGTGGCTCTGCGCCCGGCGGACGGCTCCGTTCAGGTCGACGTCGCAGACGACGGGCCCGGCGTGCCGCCGGCCGACCGCGCGCGGGTCTTCGACCGCTTCGTCAGGCTGGACCCCGACCGCTCGCGCAGCGCGGGCGGCACCGGGCTTGGCCTGGCGATCGTGCGGGAGATCGTGCTGGCGCACGGCGGCACGGTGTCGATCGGTGAGCGTGACGGGGGCGGGACGGTGGTCAGCTTTCAGTTGCCGTTGGCGAAGCTGCCCGACTCGAGCCGGTAGCCGACCCCGCGGACGGTCTCAATGGTGTTGGTGCCGAACGGAATGTCGATCTTGCGGCGCACGTAACCGACGTACACCTCGACCACGTTGTCGGCACCTTCGTAGTGCGCGTCCCACACGTTGTGCAGGATCTCGGACTTGGTGACGACGGTGTCCTTGTTGCGCATCAAATACTCGAGGAGGCCGTACTCGCGCGGCGTCAGGGAAATCGGCAGTGAGTCCCGCTCGACGATGCGTCGGGCCGGATCCAGCGACAACGATCCGGCCGTGAGGACCGGCGGCCGTTGCGGCGCGGACCGGCGCACCAGAGCGCGCAGCCGGGCGACCAGCACGATGAACGAGAACGGCTTGGTCATGTAGTCGTCGGCGCCAAGATCGAACGCGTCGGTCTGGTCGTACTCGCCGTCCTTGGCGGTGAGCATGAGGACCGGCGTCCACACGTCTCGCGCGCGCATGCGGCGCAGGACTTCGTAACCGTTGAGGCCGGGCAGCATGATGTCGAGCACGATCGCGTCGAATTCGTTCTCGACCGCCTGCCACAGCCCGTCGACACCGTTGGCCGATTCGACCACCACGCAGCCTTCGGCACGCAGACCGATGGCCAGTGTCGACGCCAGCAGTGGTTCGTCCTCGACGATAAGGACCTTCATCTCGGAACCGATTCTTGCATTGGCGCGAGACGGTCCCCAACCGTCAGTTCATGTTCCAGGGCTCGCCATAGGTGGTGACGCTGTCGCCGGAGCTGGCGATCAGCCGGGCGAACGGACGGAGCAGCACCCCTCCGGCTGCACCAGTCACCGTCCCGTGCGCGTTGGACACCGCGACACCGCCTGTCGCACCCGCGACGTCGACCGAGAAGGTCGCGACTTCCTGGATGCCCGGGCCGTTGCCCAGGTCGGCGCTGATCGACACCCCCGGGAACAGGTTCGGGGTGATGACGGATTCGAGGCCGAACGGCGGCGCGGTGATGTTGCCGTCGTCGATCAGGATGTTGGGGGTGGTGTAGCTGAAGTTGATGCCCACACCGAGCGACCACGGGAAGCCGATCTGGTAGCCCAGCTCCAGCGTGCCCTC
Organism: uncultured Actinomycetota bacterium; assembly: GCA_963849055.1. Lineage (GTDB taxonomy): Bacteria > Actinomycetota > Actinomycetes > Mycobacteriales > Mycobacteriaceae > Mycobacterium. Next base: position 275,501 of record CAWKFI010000001.1, on the reverse strand, counting down.
GAATTCGTCGGCGCCAGGGCCGGCGACGACGTACTTGGCCCGACCGGAGTGGAACCACTCCCGGGTCAGCCGGTTGCGGTCAAGGGGGAACACGCCGTTGAGAAACGTGTCCCACTGCTGAACCGTCAGGGTGCGATCCTGACCGTCCACCAGACTCAGCTCGTTGTCCAGACCCGCGTGCGAGGTGCCCGTGCTCGCGAACAGCGCCGCGATGGCCGTCGTCAATGCGACCAACACCCGACCAGTTGCCTTCATCTTCTCCCTAGCGTCCCGTCGATTTCGCTGCCGGCCGTCGGTGGGCGGCAGGGGACCGAGATTGTCAAAGGTCCGCTGTGAAAACGCTGAGGAATCGTTAACGAATCGATGCGCGAGGGTGTCCACCGCGTGCACCGGCACTCACGGTGGATGACCGCGTCACCTAGGCTTGAGGCCATGCAAAGGATCATCGGTACCGAGGTCGAGTACGGCATCTCCTCGCCGTCCGACCCGACCGCGAATCCGATCCTCACGTCGACCCAAGCCGTGCTGGCCTATGCGGCCGCCGCGGGGATCCAGCGCGCCAAGCGGACCCGGTGGGATTACGAGGTGGAGTCGCCGTTGCGTGACGCCCGCGGATTCGACCTGAGCCGGACCACCGGCCCACCTCCGGTCGTCGACGCCGACGAGGTCGGTGCGGCGAACATGATCCTCACCAACGGGGCACGCCTGTACGTCGACCATGCTCATCCGGAGTACTCGGCGCCCGAGGTGACCGACCCGATGGACGCCGTGATCTGGGACAAGGCCGGTGAACGGGTGATGGAGGCCGCCGCCCGCCACGTGGCGAGTGTCCCCGGTGCCGCCAAGCTGCAGCTGTACAAGAACAACGTCGACGGCAAGGGCGCCTCGTACGGCTCACACGAGAACTATCTGATGTCGCGCCAGACTCCGTTCTCCGCGATCATCGCCGGTTTGACGCCCTTCCTGGTGTCGCGGCAGGTGGTCACCGGCTCGGGGCGGGTCGGCATCGGCCCCTCGGGCGACGAGCCCGGCTTCCAGTTGACGCAGCGCGCGGACTACATCGAGGTCGAGGTGGGCCTCGAGACGACGCTGAAGCGCGGCATCATCAACACCCGCGACGAGCCGCACGCCGACGCCGACAAGTACCGCCGACTGCACGTCATCATCGGCGACGCCAACCTCGCGGAGACGTCGACCTATCTCAAGGTCGGCACCACCGCTCTGGTGCTCGACCTGATCGAGGAGGGCTTCGACCTCAGCGACCTGGCGCTTGCCCGGCCGGTGCACGCCGTCCACGTGGTCAGCAGGGACACGTCCTTGCGTTCCACCGTGGCGCTGGCCGACGGCCGCGAGCTGACTGCGCTTGCGCTGCAACGGATCTACCTGGACCGCGTGGCGAAGCTCATCGATTCCCGTGATCCGGATCCACGCGCCTCCCACGTCGTCGAGACATGGGCGGAAGTGCTCGATCTGCTCGAGCGCGATCCGATGGAGTGCGCCGAGATCCTCGACTGGCCGGCCAAGCTACGGCTGCTCGAGGGGTTCCGGCGCAGGGAGAACCTGGGCTGGTCGGCACCCCGCCTGCACCTGGTCGACCTGCAGTACTCCGACGTCCGTCTGGACAAGGGCCTGTACAACCGGCTGGTGGCGCGCGGGTCGATGAAACGCCTCGTCACGGAACAGCAGGTGCTCGACGCGGTCGACAGCCCGCCGACCGACACGCGCGCGTACTTCCGAGGTGAATGCCTGCGCCGGTTCGGCGCGGACATCGCCGCGGCGAGTTGGGACTCGGTGATCTTCGACCTTGGTGGCGACTCGCTGGTGCGGATTCCCACGTTGGAGCCGTTGCGGGGAAGCAAGGCGCACGTCGGGGCGTTGCTCGATTCGGTCGACAGCGCGGCGGAACTCGTGGAACAGCTCACGAACTGACGCCTAGGTCGTTCCCGGGCAATTCGAAGCCCGACCGGTAGTGTGGATGTGACCAGCGGGCTGTGAGCCCGCTGATGACGAGCAGGAGGCAGCGATGGCTCAGGAGCAGACCAAGCGTGGCGGTGGCGGCGGAGACGACGACGATCCCACCGGCTCCACCGGCGCTGGTCAGGAGCGTCGTGAGAAGCTCGCCGAGGAGACCGACGATCTGCTCGACGAGATCGACGACGTACTCGAGGAGAACGCCGAGGACTTCGTGCGCGCATACGTCCAAAAGGGCGGACAGTGACCTGGCCGGATAGCGAACAGCTGGCCATCAACAATCCGATCTCCCGAGCATCTGCCATGGACACCTCGTCCTTTACGGAGATGCTGCGCCGACAGGCGCCACACCTGCTCCCGGCAGGTGGTGCGGTGGGTCCCGATGGCGTCACGAGCCCGTCGAACGCGCTGCCGCACGGCACCACGATCGTCGCGCTGAAGTACCCCGGCGGCGTGCTCATCGCCGGCGACAGGCGCTCGACGCAGGGCAACATGATCGCGGGCCGCGACGTGCAGAAGGTGTACGTCACGGACGACTACACGGCGACCGGCATCGCCGGGACCGCTGCGATCGCCGTCGAGTTCGCCCGGCTCTACGCGGTCGAACTGGAGCACTACGAGAAGCTCGAGGGCGTCGCGCTGACGTTCGCCGGCAAGGTGAACCGGCTGGCCATCATGGTGCGCGGCAACCTCGGTGCGGCGCTGCAGGGTTTCATTGCGTTGCCGCTGCTGGTCGGTTACGACCTCGACGATCCCGACTCGGAAGGTGCGGGCAGGATCGTGTCGTTCGACGCCGCAGGCGGCTGGAACGTGGAGCAGGAGGGCTACCAGTCGGTGGGCTCGGGCTCGATCTTCGCCAAGTCGTCGATCAAGAAGCTGTACGCCGGCGTGACCGACGCCGAGTCGGCGCTGCGCGTGGCCATCGAAGCGCTCTACGACGCCGCGGACGACGACTCCGCCACCGGCGGTCCCGACCTGGTGCGCGGCATCTACCCGACGGCCGTGGTCATCGGTGCCGAGGGCGCCGAGGAGATCGCCGAACAGCGGATCGCCGAACTGGCCCGCAGCGTGATCGAAAGCCGTTCCCGCGCCGATACATTCGGCCCCGACGACGGTAAGGCCGACCTGTGAGCTTCCCGTACTTCATTTCGCCCGAGCAGGCGATGCGCGAGCGTTCGGAACTTGCGCGCAAGGGCATCTCCCGGGGGCGCAGCGTGGTCGCGCTGGCGTACTCCGGTGGCGTGCTGTTCGTCGCCGAGAACCCGTCGCGGTCACTGCAGAAGGTCAGCGAGCTGTACGACCGAGTTGGTTTCGCCGCGGTCGGACGGTTCAACGAGTTCGACAATCTGCGCCGCGGTGGCATCCAGCTCGCCGACACGCAGGGTTATGCGTACTCGCGGCGGGACGTGACCGGCCGTCAGCTCGCCAATCGATATGCGCAGGCGCTCGGCACCATCTTCACCGAGCAGGCCAAGCCGTACGAGGTCGAACTGTGCGTGGCCGAGGTCGCGCACTACGGCGAGACCAAGCCACCCGAGATGTACCGCATCACCTATGACGGGTCGATCGCCGACGAGCCGCACTTCGTCGTCATGGGCGGCACCACTGAGCCGATCATCGCCGCACTCAACGACTCCTACGCCGAGAACGCAAGCCTGAGTGAGGCCGCCAAGATCGCGGTCGACGCGCTGACGGCGGGCGCCGGAACTGGCGCTGAGGCAAGGGTTCTCGGGCCCTCCACGCTGGAGATCGCGATCCTGGACGCCAACCGTCCACGGCGCGCGTTCCGGCGTATCACCGGTTCGGCGCTGGAAGCGCTTCTGCCGGAACAAGAGTCGAAGGCCGACGCCGAGTAGGACGGAACCGCCCCCCGTTTTCAGAACGGTGCGGTCCAGATGATGGTGGCGTCGCGTAATTGTTCGTCACCCCAGCCGAGGAACGTCTTGAGCAGATGATGTTGACGACCTGCTGAAGAACATTCTGTTTTCGGAGCGTCATGCTGCCGTGCTGGAAAACCGGGATCGCGCAAGGCGCGTCGATAGAACGAGTCAGTCTGCCAGGTACAGCGAGTAGTGCCCAGGCCCGGTCTCGTAGCAGTACGAATACCCGCTACCGGTCGCGTTTGCCTGCTGGGCCGCGCTGTTGCAAGCCGCCTGACTAGTCCCGAAGTCGACGTAGTTCCCAACGGATGCTGGTACCGGGTTGAACGGTAGAGTGCACTCCCCACGAAGGAAGATCCCAAGGCCGTCTGGTGTCGGCGGACAAATCGGCGCAGCGGATGAGACGCCGGACGCGAGTCCGCCCGCCACCAATGCACACGCGACCGCCAACCCAATACATGCCTTCACCGATATGTCCCCCTCCCTAATTCGCTGTGACGATACGGTAGTCGACAGCCGGGGAGGTAGCGATTGGATGGGATCGCACCGGTAGTTTGCGACAGTCGCGGCCATGGGGGCGGGAAGTAGCCCAAGCTGAGGACAGATGCCTCAACCTTCGCGGACAAGCCTGAATGGCAGGTGTTGGCGATTGGCCGAAAGACACTCAACCAACTCGCGGTTATCTGAGTCCGGAGTGTTTGTCGCACCACAACGGTGTGGAAGCCGCCACAACACGTCCGTCTAGAAACCACAAACGGTTGGGGCCGTACAGGCTTGAGCTACGCGTGTGCAGCCGAGATGCGCGGCGGCCGGCGCGATGCCCGAGGAGATACTGGCGCAGGTACGGACCGCACTGCAACGCGAAGCGTCGCCGCGCAAGAGCCGTCGCCGCTCGCTGACGCCATCAACGAGGAAAGATTGATGGAAAGGCTTGCGGCGCCCCAATAGCCCAAAGTCGAAACCCCGCACTACGCCGAGTGGACACCTGGATCACTCGCGCCTGTATCCAGTTGTGGAAAAGGAGAACAAATGACCGAGAAGACCCTTGTTAAGACGGAATCGCCCGAGGCTAATAAGTGGCTGAAATCGTATTACTTCGCGCGCGCCGCATTCTCTGTCGTATGGGTAGCGGCTCTACTTCCTCGTCTCGGCGCTGTGGCTGGTCGCGTTGGACGTCCGATGCCGCAGGAGTTAGGGGTTGTCCGGGGGAGCGAAGCCAAAATCGTTGTCCGGGAACCGCAGTCGACGGTCGCGTATCGTCGACGGGGTGGAGCTAGCACCCGGAACGTGGCCCGGTCCGTTGTTGCGGGCAATTCGCGTCTCGAACAAGTACTTGCTCAACCCGCTCATGGGCAGGTTTGCCGGGCGAAAGAACTCCTATGCCGCGGCGATCCGGCATACCGGCAGAAAGTCGGGCAAGCAGTACTCGACGCCGGTCGGGGTAGTTCGCACGCAGGACGGGTTCGTCATTCCGCTGGCCTACGGCACCCGCGTGGACTGGCTGCAGAACGTGATTGCGGCTGGGCGCGCGACGGTATCGGCCGAGGGTGAAACCCACGACGTGACGGAACCTGAAGTCATCGACGCGGCGACGGCCTTGCCGATGCTGCCATCGAGGCAACGTCGGACCTACGAGCGCATGGGCATTGCGCAGTATCTGAAAGTGACGCTGGCCTAAGCGCGAGGAGCGCCGGTGATTGCCGGTTCGGCGCTGGAAGCGCTTCTGCCGGAACAGGAATCGACGGCCGACGCCGAGTAGGCCGCCGTGGATTGCGCGCCAGTTGCGCGCCGTCGTCTCAAAAGGGTGGTGGTTCGTAGGTGGTGGCGAGCCATGCGGCGCGTTGGCGTCTTTGTTCGGCGTTGAGTTCGTGGCGTTGGTTTCGTTCGGCGGTGATGCGGTCGCGGCGGTCCTGATCGCGGGTCTGCTTGCGGCGCGGCATCATCACCGACCGATCCGTCTCCGGTGTTTGTATTGTTTGGGGGATGTCCAGTTCCCCGGTCGGGACGGCCAGCGCGGGGAACATCGCCGCGCCGTGGGGTTCGGTGCGATAGACGTGCCCGGTCGGAGCCGTCAGGATGATGGTGCCGTCGGGAAGCTGTTGATCGCTCCAGCCCGGACCACCGCCGAACGTCTTGATCAGATGATGGGTTCGGCAGTAGGGCTTGGTGTTCGATGGATGCGTCGGCCCCGCCGGATAGGGCACCGTGTGGTCGATGTCGCACTTTTCGGCTGGCTTGTCACAGTTCGGCCAGCGGCACGTCAGATCCCGCCACCGCACGAACTCCATCGTCTTCGCCGACGGCCGATACCCCGGATCGGGCTCGGTGCCGGTGGGCACCGTCAACGGCTTCAACTGCGCGGACTTGGCGACCTCGCGCACCGACTCGGCGGGCAGAACCCCGAAGCCGGGCAGATACCCCGGCTTGTCACTGCTCCCGTCCAGCGTCGTTTGTTCGGCGAGCACGTGAATCACCGCCGACGTGGCGGCGGCGCGCTGCGCTCCGGCCGGGCAGTCCTCGCGCCCGCACTGACAGGCCAGGGTGGCCTCCAAACGCCCCAACGGGCCGCAGGCGTCGGCGCGGCGCTGCGCCTTGGTGCGGGGATCGTTTTCGCACACCGTGGCCGCCAACGCGTCGAGCCGCTGATTCACCGCAGCCCCGTCGGCGGCATGAATATGACCCATGAAGAACGCCATCCCGGCACTGTCGCCTGGGAAGATTTCCACATAGCGGTTGTCGTCGACCTTCGGCGGAACGCGTACCGCGTTCGGATCGAACTTCGCCACCCACAGATCGATGCGATCCTGCAGCTTGGGTTTGGACAGTTTCATCCACTTCTCGGCACGCCGGGCGATCGCCTCATCGACGGTGGCGATGAACTCGTCCTCGACGTTCTCGGTGCGCGCGATGATCGTCGAGACCATCCGAAAGTCGATCGTGCCCCGCACGAACACCTTCGCCACCATGGGTAGCCGCTCACACAAGGTGCGCCCATACCCGATCTGACCCACCGCCCGAGCATGGCTGACATTCTGGGCTGCCGACACCTCGGCGGCGACCTCGGCGGTCACATCGGTACGCCACGTATTCCACTCCGCCAACTCCACCGCCCGACGGGCATACAACCGGCCCACCGCCAACAACCGCAGCGCAACCGCCGTCGACTCATCACGCGTCGCCTCACCCATCACCTCGATGAGCTCACGCTCCGTGCCGTCGAACACATGTGCGAGTCTATAGCGGCACCCTGACACGTTGACTCACCAGAAATGCGCGCGAATGGGTGATTCGTTGCCTCATTGAAAAATGCGCGTGTAGGCCGATTGCGCGCCTAGGCCCGATTGATGGGGTTGACGTTGGCCGAGCGCAGAGCAGTGACATGAGGCAACAGGCGACAATGGCCGAGCTACGCCACCAGCGCGTTGACCACGGCTTCTGCTTCCGTCCGGTCCCGGTACAGCTGCCAGAGCTGCTCAGCCAATCCGTCCGGATTCAGCGCGGACGCCGATACGTCCCCGAATAGGCCGGGGTTCTCGAGCAGCGCCTCGTGGATGTCGCCGCGTTCGATCAGGCCGCCGATGGTCAACGTGCCCGCATACACACCGACGGGTGCCAGCGCGGCGTGCAACGTCACCGCGTAGTTGCGCAGCGCTGCCGAGGCCAGCGCCAGGCCGCCCAGCGGCGGCATCGGCATGACGCTGCTCAAACCGCCCGCGAAGAGCAGTCCGCCGCTGCCGCGTTCGGTCAATTCGGGTAGCAGCGCCGATGCGAAGTCGACCGCCGGCACCACGCCGAGCAGCGCAGCCTCGGCTCCCGCGGCGTCGAGTGCAGTGATGTCGGACGTCGGCGCCATCGCAGCCGGCCCGTAGTAACCCACGTCGATCCGGCCCAATCGGTCGCGGGCGTCATCCACTGCCCGATGAAGTGCCTGGGAATCGGCCACGTCGGCGACGAAGGCGGCTGCCTCGACGCCGGCGTCGGCGAGTGAACGCAGGTAGTCGCCGTGGCGGGCGGCGGACCGCGACACCAGCGCGACGGCGTAACCCTCAGCGCCGAAACGGTGCGCCACCGACATGCCGAGGCCTGGGCCCACGCCGAAGACGAGAAGGACGGGACGAGAAGAAGTTGAGGTCATTCTCAACTTACTAACACAACATGAGGGACCGCTCAAGTTAGGTAGAATCGCGGCATGCCACAGGCGATGCGCGCGGACGCGGTACGCAACCGCGACCGTCTGATGTCTGCGGCAGCGGAGCTGTTCGCCGAACGAGGTGTGGACGTCCCACTCGACGAGGTGGCGCGGCGGGCGGGCGTGAGCATCGGGACGCTGTACAACCACTTCCCGAATCGCGGAGCGTTGCTCGATGCGGTGCTACCCGGGCGATTCGCGGAGTTCGACACCCTGGCCAGCGCGGCATTGGCCGACTCGGACCCGTGGCACGGCTTTGCGACCTTCCTCGACGGCATCTTCGTCATGCAGGCGCGAGACCGGGCGATCAACGAGGCGATCGCGCGTAGTCCCGTCGGCAACGTGGACGTGTCCGCCGAGTGCGGCCGGGCCGGGGGAGTGCTGGATGCGGTGGCCCAACATGCAAGGGGCGCAGGCGTATTGCGACCCGACTTCGGTCCCGCCGATTTGGCCACACTGGTGTGGGCGATGTCGAAGGTGATCTCGATGTCCGAGGGTGACGACGCGGTGTGGCGCCGTCACCTCGCGTTCGTGCTCGACGGGCTGCGCGTTTCGTCGTCCGACACGCGCTCGACCCTGCCCACCAGAAACACATAGGACAGGATCCCGATCGCGGTCACGACGGTCATGTAGACGAAGCCGGGAGCGAAACTGGCGTCGGTGACGAGCAATCCGATGATGATCGGCGTGGCGATCGACGAGAGGTTGCCGATGAAGTTGAACATGCCTCCGGTGAGCCCGATCAGACGCTCGGGAGCGAGTGCGGACACCAAAGACCAAGTGATCGAGGCCAATCCGTTCCCGAAGAACGCAATCGACAGGAACACGATGACCATCGCCGTCGAATCGGTGAAGTTCGCACCGAGCATCGCGGTGGTGAGCAGCAGACCGGCGATGATCGGTCCCTTGCGCGCGGCTCCAAGGGATACCCCGCGTCGCAGCAGGAAATCGGACAAGGCACCGGAGAACAGCACCCCGATCAGCGCGGCGATGAAGGGAAGTGACGCAAGGAAACCCGACTTGATGTAGTCCATGTCGCGGTACTTGACGAGGTAGGTGGGGAACCAGGTCAGGAAGAACCACAGCGTCGAGGTGAGGCAGAACTGGCCGAGGTAGATGCCCCACAGCTTGCGGCGCCCCAGAACGGTCGCGACGTCACCGCGCGTCACGGCGGCTCGCTTCGGGCGGGATTCATCGAGGTCGACGAGTCCGCCGCCGTCGCGGATCATCGCGATCTCGGCGTCGTTGGCGTTGCGAGTCCTTGGGCTCGCGATAGCGGACGTACCAGACCATGCCCCAGACCACGCCGACGGCACCGGTCGCGATGAAGACCCAATGCCACGACAACACCGACTGCAGCCAGGACAGCACCGGAGTGAGCAAGGCCAGGCCGATGAATTGGCCGGACGTGTAGAACCCGATCACCGACGCGCGCTCGCGCTCCGGGAACCATGCGGTCGCGACCCGGTTGTTGATGGGGTACGCGGGCGCCTCGAACACACCGACGAGCAGGCGCAGGGCGATGAGCGCCACGAAGCCGCCGATGACGCCCATGAACATCGTCGCGACCGACCAGAGCACCAGGCACGCGGGGTAGAGCACGCGCGGAGGCACCCGGTCGACGAGCCAGCCGCCGGGAAGCTGCAGCGCGGCATAGGTCCATCCGAACGCGGACAGCAGCAGACCTTGTTGAGCCTTCGAAGGTCCATCTCATCGGCGATCGCCGGCATGGCGATCGACAGATTGGCCCGGTCCATGTAGTTGATGACGACGGTGACGAACAGCATCACCGCGATGAGCAGTCGCGCCCGCGACGCCTGGGTGGCCAGCGTCGGCGCTGCTTTGGTTTGTCTGATCGAATTCATGTCGTTCACCACTCCGCTATTGATCCGTCACTGTGTCGCCAGACCGGGTTTCGCCAGCGATGTCCTTCTGCCGCACGCTCGATCACGTACTCCTCGTTGATCTCGATGCCCGAGACCCGGGCCCGACGGGATCTGGACGTGGCCGTCGGTGTAGTCGAACACCGACGGGTCGACGAGATAGTCGAGCAACTCGTTGGTGGTGTTGTAGTGGATGCCGAGGCTCTGCTCCTGGATGACGGCGTTGTAGCAGCCGGCGTCGATCTGCAAGCAGCTGGCCAGGGCGATCGGGCCGAGCGGGCAGTGCAGTGCCAGCGCGACGTCGTAGGCCTCGGCCATGTGCGCGATCTTGCGGGCTTCGGTGATGCCGCCGCAGTGCGACGGGTCGGGCTGGATGATGTCGACAGCGCCGCTGGCGATGACCGTCTTGAAATCCCAACGGGAGAACAGTCTTTCGCCCAGCGCGATCGGGATCGGCGACTGTCGCAGCACGTCGACGAACCCGTCGACGTGCTCGGACAGCACCGGTTCCTCGACGAACATCAGCCGGAACGGCACCAGCTCGTTGAGCAGCACCTTGGCCATCGGCTTGTGCACGCGACCGTGGAAGTCCACCCCGATGCCGATGTCCGGGCCCACCGCGTCGCGCACCGCGGCGACGTTGGCCAGGCAGCGGTCCACCTTGTCCCAGCTGTCGAGGTATTGGAGTTCCTCGGTGCCGTTCATCTTCACGGCCGTGAAGCCGCGTTCGACCACTTCGCTTGCGGCCTTGGCAGTGTCGGCCGGGCGGTCGCCGCCGACCCAGGAGTAGACCTTGATCCGGTCGCGGACGCGGCCGCCGAGCAGTTCGTACGCGGGCACGCCGAGCGCCTTGCCCTTGATGTCCCACAGCGCCTGGTCGATTCCGGCCAGTGCGCTCATGTGGATGCCGCCGCCGCGGTAGAAACCGCCGCGGTACATCACCGCCCACAGGTCCTCGATCTGGGTGGGGTCGCGTCCGATGAGGTAGTCGGAGAGTTCCTCGACCGCCGCGGCGACGGTCGAGGCACGGCCTTCGAGCACCGGCTCGCCCCAGCCGACGATGCCGTCGTCGGTCTCGATGCGCAGGAAGAGCCATCTCGGCGGGACGGCGTAGGTCGTCAGCGACGTGATCTTCATGGCGCGTCCTTCCGTGTGTCAGCTTCATCGGAGGCCCAGATGTCCAGCAGGATGCGGGCTTCGGCGCGAACCTTGTCGGCGGAATCCCCCGGTCGGTACAGCGACGTGCCGAGCCCTGCGCCGCCCGCGCCTGCGTCCGCCCACGCGGCGAGATTGGACCGGCCAACGCCGCCGACGGGTAGCAGTTCGACGTCGGGAGGCAGGACGGACTGCCACGCCTTCATCCCAGCAATGCCGACGGCATCGGACGGGAACAGCTTGAGGCTGCGCGCTCCCGCATTCACTGCCTGGAATGCCTCGGTCACCGTCGCCACTCCGGGGTAGGGCCGCAGATTCCGGCTCACGGCGCAGGAGATGACCTCGGTATCGGTGTTGGGTGCCACGATGATTCGTGCCCCGGCGGCATGGGAGCGGATCACGTCGTCGACGCTGAGCACCGTGCCTGCCCCGACCGCGCAGACGTCGCCGACCGCCGCGGCCAACAGCTCGATGGAGCGGTACGGGTCGGGCGAGTTCAGCGGTATCTCGATCGCGGGGAAACCCTCTTCGGCCAGAGCGCTGCCGACGGCGACGATCTCGGCCGGGGTGATGCCCCGCAGGATGGCCACCAAGCCGGTGCCGCGGCGTACAGGCGGTGCTCACTAGGTCGTCCTTTCCGTTGCTTCGATCAGGCCCGCGCGGGTCGCGATCGCCCACAGTCCGCGCGCAGTCGCATCCTCGGAGACGACGTGCGTCTGCACGCCCTGTTGCCCCAAGGCGGAGGCGTAGCGCCGGCACAGATCTGTGGTGCCGCACAGGATGATTCGGCCGGGGTTGGGATGGCGAGGCAGCTGGTGGCGTACCTCGTCGGCGATGATCACGCCGGATACGTAGTCCGGCACGGAAGCCGGGGCGAGACGTTCTTCGAGGACGAGTGCGCGCGCCCCGAACAGTTCCACGGGCAACCCCCGCGCGTCGTCGGCGTACCCCGCCGCGAGCCCGCGCGCGAAGGCGACGTCGTCGGGCTCGCCGTGTGCCGCAGTGAGCGCGAGGATGCCGTGCCGCAGCACCAGCGCGAACAGCTCGCCTGACATCGCAGTGGTGAACGAGATCACCTTGCGGTTGTCCATTCGCACCCACTTGGTGTGGGTTCCTGGCAGGACCACGGTCAGCGGGCCGTCGGCCTCCGGCAGGAGGTCGAGTACGCCGATGAGCTGAGTCTCCTCACCACGCATGAGGTCGCCGGGAAACGTGCCGTGCGGAGGCATCCGTAGGCCGGGAACGAGATGCAATGTCCCCAGGTCATGGCGAACCGTGGTCAGATCGACGGCGTCGACGACGAGATCGGTTGGCACCGTGAGGTATCCGGCTTCTTCCCAACCTTGCGCGCTGCCCACCATTCCGCAGGCGATGGCCGGCAGCGCGGGGTTGGCGCGCAGCCAATCGCCGCACGCCTCGATGAACGCGGTCGCGGTCCCTGGTCCGCTCGGCGCCGGCAGTGCTCAGCAGTCCCCGGTCGCGTCGTCGGGTTTCGAGTATCCGGCCGTCGTCGCCGAGCAGCCAGGCGCGCTGCGACGTGGTGCCCCAGTCGAGCGCCACCAGTCGGGGTGCCGGGGTGTCAGGGGTGACGGCGATCACGAAAATCACTGTGATCGGATCGTCCCACATTCACAACTCATGTCCCTATATGTGGGATAGTGGTCGAATGCTTGGCTCCACCGAGGAAACCCCCGCAGGGACCCAGACGCTTGCACGCGGCCTTGCGGTGATCCGCGCAGTCGCCGACGATGCGCGTGATCTGCGTGCCGTGGTCGAGCGGACTGGCATCGGGCGCAGCACGGCACACCGGTTGATCCAACTCTTGCTGCGCGAAGGATTTCTGCGCGCGCGGAAGCGACGGATATACCCTCGGTCCGGCGCTGATCGAGCTCGGATTCAAAGCGCTGCACGGCAATCCGCTGCCGGTCGTCGCGCGCCCGATCCTCGAGGAACTTTCGGCGCACGTACATGACACGGTGCATCTGGCCGTCGAAGACGGCGATTCCGTCCTCTATCTCGACAAGTTGCCGGGATCGCGAGGCGCGGAGATGCGCTCGCGCATCGGTCATCGCATGCCGATGACCCGCACGGGGGTGGGCAAGGCGTTGCTGCTGGATTCGCCAGAGCGCTGGGAGGCCCTCTACGCGGTCGACGAGTCGATACCCAAGCTGTCGCCTGGTGCGAAGAAGGGCGACGTTGAGCAGTTCTGCGCCCGGATGCGAAGTTATGCGCGAACCGGCGCGGCGATGGACGTAGAGGACAACGAACCCGGCATCCGGTGTGTCGCCGCGCCCGTGCGCGACATGTCTCAAGCCATCGTCGGCGCGATCAGCGTTTCGGCAACCAGCCCCTACATGCCTGCCGCGCGCATGCGTGGCCTCGTTCCGGTGGTCCGTCGCGCCGCAGGCCGAATCTCGGCGGCGCTGGGCTACCGCGAGGACTGAGTGGCCTGCCCGGCCACCCGAATGAGCTCCCGGTCCCCGGTGATGACGCCGAGGATGGTGCGCCACGAGTCGGACGCCGGACAGTCGATGACGTCGGTGTGCGCGCGTGGTCCCGCCATTGGTCTGCCGTCGTCGTAGTGCCCGGTGGCCAGCCGGATGACGCCGGGCATCTCGTCGGGGTCGGCGCCGTGTGGCCCGCCGGGCAACCCCTGGACGAATTCGATCGGGTCGCCCGGCGCGGTCATCGAGAAGCGCAGCACGTCGGGGTTGCGGTTGTGCCAGTCGCCGGGATCGTCGACGCCGACACCCGCGCCCGCGGCCGCGACGTAGAGCGTGCGGTCGGCCGTCAATCCCAGCGCTTCGGCGGTGCCGAGGATGGACCCGCCGTAGGAATGGCCGACGTAGGTTACGGCAACCTGTCGGCCCGTCGCGTCGACGGTGCGGTCGACGTCGGCGCTGAAAGCGGCCAGCCTCGGCGCCATCTCGAGCGCGAAGTGCGTACTGGTCGCCTCCAAGACTGACGCAAGGACGTTGCCACTCGCGGGAAACGGTCCGCCGAGATAGGTGATGGCGGCAACCTCACCGTGGGTCGCGGCGACGAAGCGCCGCGCAGCGGTCGTGTCGGCGGCCGATCCCTCGACCGTGGTGTTCATGCCGGGCACCAGCACGGCGACGCTGCTCGCCATGTCGAGGTCGCCGTTCAACTCGACCAGCGTGGACCGCGCGGGATCGAACGCCAGAATCTGCCGGTGGACACGCCGGCCAGTCGCTGGGTCGTCGACATCGGCCAGAAGCTCCTGATAGAACGCGATGCGCCGCTTGGCATCTGGATCAGTACCGGTCTCGTCGGCGATGGCCCGAGCGATGTTGATCCGGTTGGCCTCGACGCGCATGCCCCAGGGCACTCCATTGGTATTGCCGACGATTGCCGGTGCCGCGTAGATCAATTCGCGACGCTGTCCCGGCGTCATCGCCGCGATCTGATCGGCGATCCGGAGCTGGGTCATGGCGGGCCAACCCGCGACGAATACGGCGAGGGCCTCGTCAATGCTGCGGGCCGCATCGCCGTCGGCGGTACCCAGTGTCTCGAGGCAGCCGGCGATCCTGCGGCTCAACGCGTCGGTCCGTACGGCGGCGAGAAGCGGCACGGGATCCGTCGGGCACACGGTGCCGTCGTCGGCTACGTCGAATCCCTCGGCCAGGGCCATGTCGACCCCGATGGTCACATCGGATTGGGCCGTAGCGATCCGATCCGCCCCTTCGCGGGCTGCGAGGGCGGCACGGGTCAGCGCATCCGCCAGCGCGGTACCGGAGGCGGACAACGTCGCGGCGCCGTCGCGGGCGGCGTCCGCGGCAGGGCCAGTCCAGAAGTCGCCGCTGCCGATCATCGACCTCGTGGCGCCGTCGATCCGCGCCTGCAGATCGGTGGCGCCGTGCGTCCACTCGTCCGCGATCCGGCGCAACGCGTCCGGCCGCCAGGTCTGCGCCTGCCCGACGGTCGGTTGCGTCATGGCACGCCGAACCGGGTGGCGTTGCCGCGATCGGCCCGCTCGAGGGCATCGGCCGCCAGGTGCGCCGCAACCGCCCAACCGCGCATGTTGGCGACGACGTCGTCGAGCCGCGCTGCGATCAGGTCCGCCGCGGCGACACGGCCAACGGCGGAGCCGGGCAAGTCGTGGGGATCCAGCTCCGGCCAACGCATTTCGGCGATCCCGTTGGCGGCTGACGTGACTTGATCAGCAACCAAGCGCAGTCGGGCCAGGTCTACTTCGGTGTTGACTCCCATGCCTCACGCTGGCAGGCCGGCCACGGGGAGCGGGGAAGTTATCCACAGGGAGCCGCCGGTTTCGGATCGGTTGAGTGCGGCGCCCACCCGACGTAGGTCAGCCATAGGCCCATCGCCGCCAGCAGAAGGAAGAAGATCCGCGCTCCAAGCAGAAGGCCGGGGCTGCCGAGGGTGTCGCCGGCACCGGACTCGATCGCCGAGGGGAACGCCATCAGGGTCAAACCGCGCAGGGCGACGAACCAGCCGAAGAGCGATATCAACGCGGCAGTGGGGCTGTACCAGTACTGGTGGAAGGCGATCACGATCAGGCCTGATAGCAGCATGAAGGCGCCAAGGATCCAGGGCAGCACGGCGTTGGCGAACAGGCCGTCGAGCAGGCCGGTGAGGTCCGGCAATCGGATCGCCACGATCAGCGTGGCCGCGGCGACGAACGGTCCGAGCACCCGGGCGAACGCGCGCGTCCGCAACCGGGTCTCCGGGCTGGGCTGGGACATGCGTCGACCTTCCTTTGATAAACCGACCGCCGGTCTATTAAAGACGGTAGGCTGCCCGGGTAACGAGGTCAACAGGATTCGACCGGGAGGGTGAACGACGATGGCGCGACTGGTCAAGCCCGACGAGTACGCGACCAGGCGGCGCGAGATCCTCGATGCTGCGCTGGAGTTGATGCACGACAAGGGCTATCGACCGGATGACCATCGAGGACGTGCTCGCCAAACTTCAGATGTCCAAGGGCGCGCTCTATCACTACTTCCGCTCGAAGCGGGCGCTGCTGGAAGGCATTGTGGAGTCGATGGGTGAGAGCGCCGTCGCGGCGTTGCAGCCCGTGGTCGACGATCCGAGCCTCGGCGCGGTCGACAAGCTGCGCGCGTACTTCGACACGTCCACCGCGTGGAAGACGGAGAACCTCACCGCCGTGGCCGTGACCATGCGGTTGTGGCGCGACGAGAACAACGCGCTGCTTCGGCAGAAGATGTCGCAGGGGTCGATGCGCACCACGGCCCCGCTGCTCGAGGCGATCATCCGGCAGGGCTGCGACGAGGGCGTCTTCGATACCGGCCATCCGCGCGAGGCGGCCATCATCCTCACCGGCATGGGCCTGAACCTGGCCGACGCGATCATCGACGCCATGGAGGCCGACGGGACGGACGGGCTCGACGTCGGCGGTCCCCGGACCTCCGACGTCGTGGCCGCCTTCGTCGACGCCTTCGAACGCATCCTGGGTGCGGCGCCGGCGTCGCTGGGCTGAACCCGAGCGGCCCCAACGACGACGGCTGGCTCATTCCGTTACGTACGTGGTATCGGGTGTCAATACGTGCAGGGTCAGCAACCCGTAAGCTCGAACAGGTGCAACGGCGAATCATGGGCATCGAGACCGAATTCGGTGTGACGTGCACTTTTCACGGTCACCGAAGGCTGAGTCCGGACGAGGTGGCGCGCTACCTGTTCCGACGGGTGGTGTCGTGGGGGCGTAGCTCCAACGTGTTCCTCCGCAATGGCGCGCGTCTCTACCTCGACGTCGGGTCCCACCCCGAGTACGCGACAGCCGAGTGCGACAGCCTGATCCAGTTGGTCACCCACGACCGGGCCGGCGAACGCGTCCTCGAGGATCTGCTGATCGACGCCGAGCAGCGGCTCGCGGACGAGGGCATCGGCGGCGACATCTATCTGTTCAAGAACAACACCGACTCGGCGGGCAACTCCTACGGCTGCCACGAGAACTACCTGATCGTGCGGGCGGGGGAGTTCTCCCGGATCTCCGACGTGCTGTTGCCGTTCCTGGTCACCCGCCAGTTGATCTGCGGCGCGGGCAAGGTGCTGCAAACGCCGAAGGCGGCGACGTTCTGCCTGAGCCAGCGTGCCGAGCACATCTGGGAGGGCGTCTCCAGCGCGACCACGCGCAGCCGGCCGATCATCAATACCCGCGACGAACCGCACGCCGACGCAGAGAAGTACCGCAGGCTGCACGTCATCGTCGGCGACTCCAACATGTGCGAGTCCACCACGATGCTCAAGGTCGGCACCGCGGCGCTGGTGCTGGAGATGATCGAGGCGGGCGTACCGTTCCGCGACTTCTCGCTTGGACAACCCGATCCGCGCCATCCGCGAGGTCAGCCACGATCTGACCGGCCGCCGCCCGGTGCGCCTGGCAGGCGGACGGCAGGCCAGTGCACTCGACATTCAGCGCGAGTACTACAGCCGCGCGGTCGAGCATCTGCAGACCCGGGAACCCAACGCGCAGATCGAGCAGGTCGTCGACCTGTGGGGCCGTCAACTCGATGCCGTCGAGAGCCAGGACTTCGCCAAGGTCGACACCGAGGTCGACTGGGTGATCAAGCGCAAGCTGTTCCAGCGCTACCAGGATCGCTACGACATGGAGCTCTCCGACCCGAAGATCGCGCAGCTGGATCTCGCGTACCACGACATCAAGCGCGGCCGTGGCGTGTTCGACCTGCTGCAGCGCAAGGGTCTGGCAGCGCGCATCACCACCGACGAGGAAATCGAGGCCGCGGTCGACGAGCCGCCGCAGACCACGCGCGCCAAGTTGCGCGGCGAGTTCATCAGCGCCGCGCAGGCCGCGGGCCGCGACTTCACCGTGGACTGGGTGCACCTCAAGCTCAACGATCAAGCGCAGCGAACGGTGTTGTGCAAGGACCCGTTCCGTGCGGTCGACGAGAGGGTCAAGCGGCTGATCGCCAGCATGTAGCCCTTAAGCTCTCCCTGTGGGGATCTCCAAAGTCGAGCGCTTGATGAACTTGGTCATCGCACTCCTATCCACCCGCACGTTCATCACCGCCGAACGCATCCGTGCCACCGTCTACGGCTACGCCGACAGCCCCAGCGACGAGGCGTTCTCGCGCATGTTCGAGCGCGACAAGAACGAGTTGCGCGATCTCGGCATCCCGTTGGAGACCGGCCGCGTTTCCTCGCTGGATCCGACCGAGGGTTACCGCATCAACCGGGAGGCGTACGCGCTGCCGCCGGTGGAGCTCACGGCCGACGAGGCGGCGGCGGTCGCCGTGGCCACCCAGCTGTGGCAGTCCCCGGAACTCGTCACCGCCACCCAGGGCGCGCTGCTCAAACTGCGGGCCGCGGGCATCGACGTCGACGCCCCCGAATCCGGCGTCACCATCTCCACGGCCGCCGCCATGCCCGGCGTGCGCGGCTCCGAGGAGGTGCTGGGCATCCTGCTGTCGGCCATCGACTCCGGGCAGGCCGTCCGATTCCAGCATCGCCCGTCGCGCAGTGACCCGTACACCACCAGGACGGTCGAGCCGTGGGGAGTGGTGACGCACCGCGGCCGGTGGTACCTCGTCGGTCACGACCGTGACCGCGACGACGTGCGGACCTTCAGGTTGTCGCGCATCGGCGCGGACGTCGCGACGGTCGGTCCCCGCGGCGCGGTGCAGCGGCCCGAGGGCGTCGACCTGCGCGAGATCGTGCGCCGCGTGGTGTCCGAGTGGCCGCAGGGTGCGCAGGCCCGGGTGTGGGTGGCCGAGGGCCGCGCGACCGCGCTGCGACGTCAGTCGACGGTCATGGCAGCACGAACCCTGGCGGGACGGCCAGGCGACGAGATCGCCATCGACATCGGATGGCACGACCGACTGGCCCGCGAGATCGCGGGTTACGGGGCGGACGCCGTGGTGCTCGAGCCGCAGTCGCTGCGTGACGACGTGGTGGCCAGGCATCGTGCTCAGGTGGAGGGCTGATGACTAGCGTTTCGACCCGGCTGGTCCGGCTGCTGAACATGGTGCCGTACTTCCAGGCCAACCCCAGGATCACGTTCGACGAGGCCGCCACCGACCTCGGCGTCAGCGTGAAGCAACTGCGCGAGGATCTCGAACAGTTGTGGATGTGCGGACTGCCCGGATACAGCCCCGGTGACCTGATCGACTTCGAGATGTCCGGCAAGACAATCGAAGTGACGTTCTCGGCGGGCATGGACCATCCGCTGCGGCTGACCTCGCCCGAGGCGACGGGCATCTCGGTCGCGTTGCGGGCGCTGCTCGACGTGCCGGGCATGGTCGACCCCGAGGCCGCGCGCAGTGCGATCGCCAAGATCGAATCCGCGGCGGGAACGGCCAAGGAAGGTGCGGGGACCGGCGGTCGACGAGCCCGCACCGATGGAGAGCCGCGCAGCCGCTGCGGTGCGGGCCGCGGTGCGGGACGGTCGCGCGCTGAGCATCGACTACTACTCGGCATCCCACGACACCCTGTCGACCAGGACCGTCGACCCGATCAGGGTGGTGCTGGTCGCCGACCACAGTTACCTCGAGGCATGGTGCCGCACGGCGGAAGCGGTACGGCTGTTCCGGTTCGACCGCATCGTCGACGCTCAGGTGCTCGACGAGCCGTCGGTGCCGCCCGAGCCCGCCGTCGAGGCAGGACCGGACACGTCGCTGTTCGACGCCGATCCTTCGCTGCCCTCGGCGACGCTGCTGATCGATCGGACGGCGGCCTGGATGTTCGACTACTACCCGCTGCGCGTCGTACGTGACCTGGGCGACGGCGCATGCGAAGCGGCCATGACGTTTGCGTCGGAGGAGTGGATGGCGCGTTTCGTGCTGGGCTTCGGCGCCGCTGTGCGGGTGCTCGAGCCGCAGTCGCTGGCCGACCGGGTGCGCGACATCGCGGTGGCGGCGCTGAAGGCCTACGAGGACGGTGACGGCGCCCGCGACGGGTAGACTCGGGCGAGACTTCTGGAGGTGACCGAATTGGGTGGTCTACAACCCTGGCATTGGTTGATCGTGATCGCCGTGTTCGTGCTGTTGTTCGGAGCCAAGAAGCTCCCGGACGCGGCGCGTTCATTGGGCAAGTCGATGCGCATCTTCAAATCCGAGATCAAGGAGATGCAGGCGGATTCGAAGCCGGAAGGCACCACGCCGCCGACTCAGATCGCCTCGGAACGCGTCGACCCCGCCCCGCCGGCCCCCGCGCCGGAGCAGTCGTCCGACAAGCACCCGGCCTGATCAACGCGTTCACCGACCGCGACGCGCTGTCGCGTCGTTGAGTGGCGCCCGCAGAAGAGCCCGTGCAGACCCCCGGAATCCTCAAGAAGCTGAACCCGCGCCGTCGACGGTCGCGGGTCAATCCCGACGGCACGATGTCGCTGGTCGACCATCTGCACGAGCTCCGCAACCGGCTGCTCGTCGCGGTGGCCGCGATCGTCGTCACCACGACCGTCGGCTTCTTCTGGTACACCCATGGCGCGTTCGGACTGCCCAGCCTCGGCGACTGGCTGCGCGGTCCGTACTGCTCGCTGCCGGCTTCGGCGCGGGCCACCATCGCGCCCGACGGGGAGTGCCGGCTGCTCGCCACGGCGCCGTTCGACCAGTTCATGCTGCGGCTGAAGGTCGCCCTCGTCGCCGGTGTCGTGATGGCCTGCCCGGTGTGGCTGCATCAGCTGTGGGCGTTCATCACGCCGGGTCTGTACAAGAAGGAGCGCCGGTTCGCGTCGGTGTTCGTCGGGTTCGGTGCGGCGCTGTTCATCGGTGGCACCGTGCTGGCCTACGTGGTGCTGTCCAAGGCCTTGAGCTTCCTGCTGACGGTCGGCAGCGACGTCCAGATCACCGCACTGTCGGGCGACCAGTACTTCGGCTTCCTGATCAACCTGCTGCTGGTGTTCGGCATCAGCTTCGAGTTCCCGCTGCTGATCATCATGCTCAACCTGATCGGCATGCTCACCTACGAACGGCTGAAGGCCTGGCGGCGCGGCCTGATCATGGGGCTGTTCGTCTTCGCGGCGTTCGCCACACCCGGCTCCGACCCGTTCTCGATGTTGGCGCTGGCGCTGGCGCTGACCGTGCTGCTGGAGTTCGCGATTCAGGTGGCCAGGATGAACGACCGGCGCAAGGCCCGCCGGGCCGCGCTGGAGGACGTGCCCGACGACGAGGCCGCCCCGATCGGGACCGCCGAGCCCGTCGAGCCGCCCACCGCCGTGCCCACTCCGTCCCGACTGACGGTCGATGACCAAGCCACCTGACCTGCCCACCGAGCTGAGCCGCTTCGCCGGGGAGCTCCCGTTCACCCTCGACGAGTTCCAGCTGCGCGCCTGCACCGCTCTGGAGAACGGACACGGCGTCCTGGTGTGCGCGCCGACCGGTGCGGGCAAGACGGTGGTCGGCGAATTCGCCGTCCACCTGGCGCTGGCCGCGGGCCGAAAGTGCTTCTACACCACGCCCATCAAGGCGTTGAGCAACCAGAAGCACACCGACCTCGTCCGCCGCTACGGTCCTGAGCGCGTCGGGCTGCTCACCGGCGACCAGTCGATCAACGGCGACGCCCCCGTGGTGGTGATGACCACCGAGGTGCTGCGCAACATGCTGTATGCGAATTCGCATGCCTTGCATGGTCTTTCCCACGTCGTTATGGACGAGGTGCACTTCCTCGCCGACAGGATGCGCGGCGCGGTGTGGGAGGAGGTGATCCTGCACCTTTCCGAGGACGTGCGGCTGGTCAGCCTGTCGGCGACGGTGAGCAACGCCGAGGAGTTCGGCGGCTGGATCCAGACCGTGCGCGGTGACACCACCGTCGTCGTCGACGAGCACCGGCCCGTCCCGCTCTGGCAGCACATGATGGTCGGCAAGCGCCTGTTCGACCTGTTCGAGGCCGACCAGAAGACGGACAATCGCGTGCTGGTGGATCGCGAACTGCTGCGGCACATCTCGCTGCGCAAGGAGGCCGACCGGCTGGCCGACTGGCAACCACGGGGCCGTGGGCGGCCTGGCCGTCGGGATCAGGGCGGCGGCAGGCCGACCATCTACCGGCCGCCGTCTCGCCCCGACGTGATCGGCACGCTGGACTCCGAGGGTCTGCTTCCGGCCATCACGTTCGTGTTCTCCCGGGCAGGGTGCGACGCCGCGGTCCGGCAGTGCCTGCGGTCGCCGTTGCGGCTCACCACCGACGCCGAACGCACCCGCATCGCCGAGGTGATCGACCGGCGCTGCGCGGACTTGCCGGAGTCCGATCTCGTCGTGCTCGGCTACCACGAATGGCGTGAGGGTCTGCTTCGCGGTCTCGCGGCGCATCACGCCGGGCTGCTTCCGGTGTTCCGTCACACCGTCGAGGAGCTCTTCACCGCCGGGCTGGTGAAGGCGGTGTTCGCCACCGAGACATTGGCTTTGGGCATCAACATGCCCGCCCGCACCGTCGTGCTGGAGCGGTTGGTGAAGTACAACGGCGAAGAGCATGCGCCGCTGACACCGGGGGAGTACACCCAGTTGACCGGCCGGGCCGGCCGCCGGGGCATCGACGTCGAGGGGCACGCCGTCGTGCTGTGGCAACCCAACGACACCTCGGTGGATCCCGCCGACGTGGCCGGCTTGGCGTCGACCCGGACGTTCCCGCTGCGCAGTTCGTTTGCGCCGTCGTACAACATGACGATCAACCTGGTCCAGCACATGGGACCGGAACAGGCGCACCGGCTGCTGGAGCGGTCCTTCGCGCAGTACCAGGCCGACCGGTCCGTCGTCAGCCTGGTCAAGGGCGTCACGCGTGGGGAGAAGATGCTCGCCGAGATCGCCGACGAACTCGGCGGCAAGGACGCGGCCATCCTGGATTACGCGCGGCTGCGCGCGGCGATCTCCGACCGCGAACGCGCGCAGTCCCGCGCATCCCGGGTGCAGCGCCGCCGGGCGATCAACGACGCGCTGGCCGCGTTGCGTCGAGGCGACATCATCAACATCGGTCAGGGCAGGCGCGGCGGCCTGGCCGTCGTGCTCGAGCCTGCCGACGACAGTGACGAGCCTCGGCCGCTCGTCCTGACCGAACATCGTTGGGCCGGAAGGATTTCCTCGGCCGACTACTCGGGTGCATCGGGAAAGTTGGGTTCGATGACGCTGCCGAAGCGCGTCGAGCACCGCCAACCACGGGTGCGCAGGGACCTCGCCTCAGCGCTGCGGTCGGCAGCGGCCGGCCTCGACGTTCCGTCGCGGAAGCGGAGCGGCGGCGCCGAGGAACCGGACGTCGATCCCGAGTTGGCCGTGCTGCGCGAGCAGATGCGAAACCACCGCGGGCCACAAGGAGCCCGACAGGGAGGAGCGGGTGCGGACCGCCGAGCGGTACCTGCGCATCGAACGCGACAACGCGCAGATCCAGAAGAAGGTGGCGTCGGCCACCAACTCGCTGGCCCGGACCTTCGACCGAATCGTGGTGCTGCTCACCGAGCGTGGCTTCATCGAGAACCGCGACGGAAGCCCGGCCGCGACCGACGACGGGCGCGTGCTCGCGCGGATCTACAGCGAGAGCGACCTGTTGGTGGCCGAATGCCTGCGCCGCGGCGCGTGGGACGGCCTGCAGGCCGCCGAACTCGCGGCGGTGGTTTCGTCCGTGCTGTACGAGTCGCGCGGCGACACGCCCGGTCCGGCACCGGGTGTCGACGCCGTGACCGCGCCGCTGCGCAAGGCTTTGACCCAGACCCGTCAGACTCTGGACCGAGATCAGGGCCGACGAGCAACGCCACCGCCTGCCTGCCAGCCGCGAACCCGACCCCGGTTTCGTGGCCGCCGTGCACCGCTGGGCGACGGCCGGCGACCTGACCTCCGCGTTGGCCGCGTCCGACGCCACCGGCACCGGAACTCCTTTGTCGGCCGGTGATTTCGTGCGCTGGTGCCGTCAGGTCCTCGACCTGCTCGACCAAGTCCGCATCGCCGCGCCGACACCCGCGCTGCGGACCGCCGCGAAACGCGCAATCGGGGAGATTCGGCGCGGCGTCGTGGCAGTTGACGCAGGGTAGGGTGTGCGCCAGCGCTTCGGTTACAGCGAACGAGCACCAAGGAGAGACAATGAGCGGACCGCAAGGATCCGACCCCACGCAGCCGTGGAGCGGTCAGCCGCCGAGCGATCAGCCGGCGTGGCAGCAGCCGTCGACCCCCGATCAGCCCACCACCGAGACGCCGGCCTGGGGCGCGCCGCCCGCGTACACCCCGCCGCAGTACCCGGGCTACCAGCAGCCCGGCCAGCAGCCGCCGACGTACACGCCGCCGCAGTACCCGCAGGGTGACCAGTACGGGCAGCAGCCCGGACAGTATGGCCAGCCAGGGCAGTACGGCCAGCCGGGTCAGTACGGGCAGCCGGGCCAATACGGGCAGCCGGGCCAGTACGGCCAACCCGGACAGCCGGGCCAGTATGGGCAGCCCGGTCAGTACGGCCAGCAACCCGGCCAGCAGTTCTCGCCGTACGGCTCGTCGGGCACCGAAGAGGGTTCCAAGAAGTCGATGGCCCTCATCGGCGGGATCGTCGGCCTGCTCGCCGTCATCATCATCGCCGTCGTCATGGTGCTCGGCTTCTGGAAGCCCGGCTTCTTCGTCACCACCAAGCTCGACGTCAACGCCGCCCAGACCGGTGTCGCGCAGATCCTGTCCGACGAGGCCAACGGCTACGGCGCCAAGAACGTCAAGGACGTCAAGTGCAACGACGGTGCCAGCCCGACCGTGAAGAAGGGTGACACCTTCGACTGCGAGGTCAGCATCGACGGCACCAAGCGTCAGGTCACCGTCACGTTCCAGGACGACGACGGCACCTACGAGGTCGGCAGGCCCAAGTAGACGGCATTCCCCGTCACTTGGAGCAGAGGCCCGCGGCCTTCTCCTCGGCGATGATCTGCGCCACGGGCTTGCCGAGACGCGCCGCGAATTCGGGGGTGGGCGCCATGACCCAGTGGTCGTCCTCGTAGCGCATCGTCCGATAGCGGTCCCCGCCGGGCATCCGCATGCGCACGGTGGCCTCACCGTCGGCGAAGCTCACTGGCGCGACGCTGATCTTGGGGCCCACCGTCTTGCACGTCTCGTACAACGTCACGAAGTCCTTCTCGGAGATCGCGTCGCGGACGTCGCGGGACATGTTTTGCCAGACTCCCGCGAAGTCGCCGGCGGTGAAGCGGTCGATGTCCGCCTGGGCAGCGGCGGTGGCGGCCGACAGCGTCTCCGGTACGTCGGGGCCCGAGGCCGCCATCTTCGCGGTGGCCGAGCCCGCTCGGCTGTCTCCGCAGGACGGAACCGCGACCGCGAGGACTACCGCCGCGACGGCGGCGACGAACGGTTTCAAGGAATTCACGGCAGACCGTCCAATGCCTTCTGCAGCCGTGCGATCGACGACGTCACGCCGTAGGTTCCCGCCAACTCGGCCACCTTGCGGGGATGGCGAGCGGCCAACGGCAGTGCGTCGGAATCCGTCGACAGGGTGACCGGCGCATCCCTGGCCACCCGGATCACGGGTTGCGCGGCGGCGATGTACTCGGTGGCCGCAAGCAGCTTCTTGCGTTGTGCGAGGGGCAACTTCGACGACTTGTCGTCGGCCGCGGCGAGGATCTGCGCCAGCGAGCCGTAGCGCGCCAGCAACGTCGCCGCCGTCTTCTCGCCGATGCCCGGCACGCCCGGCAGCCCGTCGGACGGGTCACCGCGCAGCAGCGCCAGCTCGGCGTAGGCGTCCCCGGCACGGTCGACGGGCACGCCGTACTGCTCGGCCACTTCGGCTGGACCGTAGAGCGTCGCCTTGGACAGGCCGCGGCCCATGTAGAAGACCCGAACGGGGACGTGCTCGTCACCGACGAGCTGCAACAAATCGCGGTCACCGCTGACCACCACGACGGGATCCCGGCGTTCCCTGACGGCGAGCGTGCCAAGCACGTCGTCGGCCTCGTAGCCGGGAGCCCCCGCGGTGGCGATGCCGAACGCGTCGAGCATCTCCATGATCATGTCGACCTGCGGGGTGAGCTCGTCGGGGACCTCTTCGACGTCCGGCACGCCGTCGGGGTTGGGCTGCTCGACGCGGTGCGCCTTGTACGACGGGATCAGATCGACCCGCCACTGCGGCCGCCAGTCCAGGTCCAGGCACACCACCAGGCGCGTCGGTCGCTCCCGGGTGATCAGCGTGGCGACGGTGTCCAGGAACCCGCGCAGGGCGTTGACGGGCCTGCCATCCGGGCGCGGTGATGGACGACGGCACCCCGAAGTACGAACGGAACCACATGCTGGCGCCGTCGAGCAGCAGTACCGGGGCGGTCATCGGCGGCTCGCGAACACGTACGAACCGGCGGTGATGGCCTTGTCGTCGTTGCCCTCGTCGTGCAACACCACCCGTGCGGCATAGCGACCGTCCGCACCCGTGATCGGTTCGGCTTCCACCCGGAACGGACCGACCTTGCCGCGCGCCAGGAACATGACGTGCGACGACACGCCCTGCAGAGCGTCGGTGCCTGCAACCTCGGCGGCCGAGTCGGCGGCGGCCGTCTCGAGGACGACGAACTGCGGCCCGATGTGCAGCGCCGCATCCGGTGAGGCCACCTCGGCGGACAGCTCCGGCAGCGCCCAGTGCCCGTCGGGTCGGCGGTGGCCGCCGAACACCTGCCACAGCGGGGGCAGATCCGGTGAATCGACGACGTCGATGTTGTCGACCTCCATCTTCGGCAGCCCGCCGGGTGGCGTCCCGATGCTGACGCCCTGCCCCTCGATCAGCGCCAGCACCCGGTCCGGCC
Source organism: uncultured Actinomycetota bacterium (assembly GCA_963849055.1). Taxonomy (GTDB): domain Bacteria; phylum Actinomycetota; class Actinomycetes; order Mycobacteriales; family Mycobacteriaceae; genus Mycobacterium. The sequence goes on along the minus strand of CAWKFI010000001.1, from coordinate 248,720 downwards.
GATCGGCGTCGACGATCTTGGCCCGGCTGTACCCCATCTGCCTGCCGCGTTTGAGTTCCTCGGACACGATCTCGATGCGGCGCACGTCGCGGCCGGGGTCGAGGATCTGGCACGAGTGGATGACCGGGTTCGGCACCGCTTCCAGGTCCGACATGTGCCCGCTCTCGGGTGCCGAGATGCCCAGCACCGACAGCAGCAGGCCACCCGTCGGATTGCGCATGTCGTGGCGCAACGTGACGGTGTCGTCGACCGAACGCGGGTCCATGGACGCGTACATGCGCCCGATGTAGCGGTAACTCAGCAGGCCGCCCCACCGCCGCCGCAGTTCGTCGGCATAGGCCTCGTGCTGGTCGGTGAGATCGCGAATATCGCGCAACATTCGAGTGACAGTAGCGTGAGGTATGCCGTTTGCCATCGACCACATCGACCACGTGGTGCTCAACTGCAGGGACGTCGACGCCACCGTCGACTGGTACGTGCGGGTCCTGGGAATGAGGCACGACGTGTTCGGCGGTGGCCGCCACGCGCTGGCGTTCGGCAACCAGAAGATCAACGTGCGGCCCACCGGTGCGCCGAACTGGGTGACCGCCGCGGTCGACGCGCCGGGCTCGCTCGACCTGTGCTTCATCGCCGATGCCGAACCCGACGCGATCGGCGCCCACCTGCGAGCGTGCGGCGTCGAGATCACCGAGGGGCCGGTTCAGAAGACGGGCGCGCAGGGCCCGATGACCTCGCACTACTGCCGCGACCCGGACGGCAACCTGGTCGAGGTCGCCAGCTACCGGCGTGCGGATTAGCCTCGACGCCATGGGTTCCGCCACCGAGAACGGCCGCTTCGGCACCGACGTCTATGCCCACCGCCTGAAGGCCGCCGCAGAGGCCACCGCATCGGCCGGGCTCGCCGGCCTGGTGATCACCCCCGGGTACGACCTGCGATATCTGTTGGGCTCGCGGGCGCAGACCTTCGAACGCCTCACCGCGCTGGTGCTGCCCGCGGACGGTGAGCCCACCGTGGTCGTGCCGCGGATGGAACTGGCGACGCTCAAGGAGTCGGCGGTGCCGGAACTTGGGCTGGCCGTGCGGGATTGGGTGGACGGCGAGGACCCGTACCGGATGGTGCTCGACGCGCTCGGCGCGGCACCTGTCGCCACCGCCGTCACCGATGCGATGCCCGCGCTGCATCTGCTGCCCCTTGCCGACGTCTTCGGCGTGGTGCCGGTGCTCGCCACCGACGTGCTGCGCCGGCTGCGGATGGTCAAGGACGCCGCGGAGATCGACGCGCTGAGCAAGGCGGGAGCCGCGATCGACCGGGTGCACGCCCGCGTGCCCGGGTTCCTGGTGCCCGGCCGGACCGAAGCCGAGGTGGCAGCGGACATCGCGCAAGCGATTGTGGCGGAAGGTCATTCGGAGGTGGCGTTCATCATCGTCGGATCCGGGCCCAACGGCGCCGATCCTCATCACGAGTGCTCCGATCGGGTATTGCAGGCCGGTGACGTCGTCGTCGTCGACATCGGCGGGCCGTACGAGCCCGGCTACAACTCGGACTCCACCAGGACCTACAGCATCGGTGAGCCGGATCCGGAAGTGGCGCGGCGCTATTCGGTCCTTCAGCAGGCGCAACGTGCAGGCGTCGCGGCGGTCCGGCCCGGCGTCACCGCCGAGCAGGTCGACGCGGCCGCGCGCGACGTGCTGGCCGCCGAGGGCCTCGCCGAGGCGTTCGTGCACCGCACCGGGCACGGCATCGGCCTTTCGGTGCACGAGGAGCCCTACATCGTGGCGGGCAACGACCTGCCGCTCGAGGAGGGCATGGCGTTCAGCGTCGAGCCGGGCATCTACTTCCCCGGCCACTGGGGTGCGCGCATCGAGGACATCGTCGTCGTGACCGGCGACGGTTCGATCTCCGTCAACCAGCAGCCGCACGACCTGGTGGTCGTTCCGGTCCGGTAGCGGGCGTCAGTCGCCGCGGTCGAGCAGATCGGATGACCCGAGCACCCGCTCGATCCGGACCTCGATGACCACCCGGCGCGGGTTTACCCGTGGGGTGCGGTAGCGCTGCGCGTAGCGCAGCTCGGCGTCGCGCACGGCTTCGATGTCGGTGTTCACCGTCGCGCTGCCCTCCAGCGACAGCCAGCGGGCGCCGTCGACCTGGCTGAGCACGGCGACGCCGCGTTCGCCGGCGTTGACGGCCTTCTGCGAGCCGCCGGTGGTGATCACCCTGGCCAGATGCGTCTTGGGATCGAAGGTGAAGCCGACCGCGACGACGTGGGGCGAATTGTCCGACCGTAGCGTGGTCAGCATGGCGAGATGGCGCTCGGTGAGGAACGCGAGCGCGTCGTTGGTGAGCCGTGTGGTTGCCTTCGCCATCAAGGCCCAACCTAGCGCAGGACATAATCGCAGCCATGAAGGACACGGCTGACACTCCGCTGGTGGTGATTTTCGGCGGACGCAGCGAAATCGGGGTCGAACTGGCGACGCGGCTGGCGCGCGGGGCGACCGTGGTGCTCGCGGCGCGGTCAGCCGACCGGCTCGCCGACGAGGTCGCCGCGCTCAGCGCGGCCGGTGCGGCGGCCGTGCACGTGCGCGAGTTCGACGCCGACGACCTGGCCTCGCACGCCCCTCTGGTCGCGTCGATCGTGGCGGATCACGGCCCGATCGGCACCGCCGTGCTGGCGTTCGGCATCCTCGGCGACCAGGCCAGGGCGGAATCCGACCCCGCGCACGCCGCGGCGATCGTGCACACCGACTTCACCGCCCAGGTGAGCCTGCTGACGGTGCTGGCGGCGACCATGCGCTCGGCGGGGCGGGGCGCCATCGTGGTGTTCTCGTCGGTGGCAGGCGCGCGGGTGCGCCGGGCGAACTACGTGTACGGCTCGGCCAAGGCGGGGCTGGACGGGTTCGCCCGCGGACTGGCCGACGCGTTGCACGGGTCCGGCGGTCCGCCTGCTGCTGGTCCGGCCCGGCTTCGTCATCGGACGCATGACCGAGGGCATGTCGCCTGCGCCGTTGTCGAGCACGCCGGCGCAGGTCGCCGACGCCACCGCGAAGGCACTGGCCAAGGGCAGCAGCGAGATCTGGGTGCCGGGCCTGCTCGGACCGCTGGTGTTCGGGCTGCGGCTGCTGCCGCGGGCGGTCTGGCGCAGGATGCCGCGGTGATGAGCGTCTTCGTCGTCGGCATCGGGGCCGACGGAATGGCGGGGTTGGCGCCGGCGTCGAAGGCCGAATTGCGGCGCGCCACAGTGATTTACGGCTCGCATCGGCAGCTCGCACTGTTGGACGACACGGTGAGCGCGCAGCGCCGGGAGTGGCCGTCGCCGATGCTGGACGCCCTGCACGCGATCCGCGACGACGCGACCGGCGACGTGCACGTGGTCGCCAGCGGGGACCCCATGCTGCACGGGGTCGGCGCCACCCTGATCCGGCTGTGCGGCCAGGACCGGGTGACGGTCCTGCCGCACGTGTCGTCGGTGACGCTGGCGTGCGCGCGGCTCGGCTGGGCCGTGCAGGACACCGAGGTGATCAGCCTGATGACGGCGGGACCGCAGACGGCGGTGCGCCGCGGCGGCCGGGGGATCGTGCTGTGTCGCGACGGCGCCGAACCCGCCGTGCTGGCCCGGCTCCTCACCGAGGCGGGCCGCGGCGACTCCGAGATGTCCGTGCTCGAACAGCTCGGCGGCCCGGGTGAGCGGCGGCACGACGGCACGGCCCGGGAGTGGGCGGCGAATCCGCCCGACGGCGTCGACGACCTGAACGTCGTCGCCGTGCGCTATCTCCCCGACGACCGGCTGCTGCAGGTAATGCCCGACGATGCGTTCTCCCACGACGGGCAGATCACCAAGCAGGCGATGCGCGCGGTCACGCTGGCTGCGCTGGCACCGCGGCCGGGTGAACTGCTGTGGGACGTCGGATCCGGTTCGGGCAGCATCGCGATCGAGTGGTGCCGCAGCGGATCCGGCTGCACGGCAGTGGCATTCGAACGCGACGAGCAACGCCGCGAGCGGATCGTCGCCAACGCGTTGGCGTTCGGTGCCAGGGTCGACGTCCGCGGCGCCGCACCGGATGCCTTCGGCGACGCCGAGCTGACCGACGGCGGCGTCACCGGCGTACCGTCGCCGTCGGTGATCTTCATCGGCGGCGGCCTGACGCACGCCGGGCTCGTCGACGACTGCCTCCGCAGACTGCCCAGCGGTGGCCGGCTGGTCACCAACGCGGTCACAGCGGAGTCAGAATCCATTGTCTTGCAATATTATTCGCGCCTCGGCGGAAAACTCAGACGCTACCAGCACTACCTCGGTGAGCCGGTCGGCGGTTTCACCGGCTGGCGCCCGGCGCTGCCCGTCACACAATGGATGGTGACCAAGCCATGACCGTCTACTTCATCGGCGCGGGACCGGGAGCTGCCGACCTGATCACCGTGCGCGGCCAGCGACTGCTCGAACGGTGCCCGGTCTGCCTGTACGCCGGCTCGATCATGCCCGACGACCTGCTGGCCCTGTGCCCGGACGACGCCAAGGTGATCGACACCGGGCCCCTGACGCTCGAACAGATCATCGCCGAACTCGCCGACGCCCACGCCGCCGGATTGGACGTGGCGCGGCTGCACTCCGGTGACCCGTCCATCTACAGCGCGCTGGCCGAGCAGTGCCGTCACCTCGACGCCATCGGCGTGGACTATCAGATCGTGCCCGGCGTACCGGCCTTCGCCGCGGCGGCCGCCGTGCTCGGCCGCGAGCTGACCGTGCCCGGCGTGGCGCAGACGGTGACGCTGACGCGCGTGGCGACCTTGTCGACGGCGATGCCCGCCGGTGAAGACCTGCGCACGCTGTCCGCACCCGGTGCCACGCTGGTGCTGCACCTGGCGGCCGCGCAGGTCGACGCCGTGGTTCCCGAACTGATCGCAGGCGGTTACCGCGCCGAAACCCCGTGTGCAGTAGTGGCATTCGCGAGCTGGCCGCAGGAGACGGTGTTGAAGTGCACGCTCGGCGAGCTGGCCGAGCGGATGCACGAGGCGGGTGTCACCCGTACCGCCGTCATCGTCGTCGGTGACGTGCTGGCGGCCGAGGGCTTCACCGACAGCTACCTGTACTCGTCAGGGCGGCGCCGGGGGAGCAGGCACTAGTGCGGGTCCTGCTGCTGGGCGGGACCGCCGAGGCGCGTGCGCTGGCGGCTCGGCTACACCCCGACATCGAGGTGATCAGTTCCCTGGCGGGCCGGGTGCCCGATCCGGCGCTGCCGGTCGGCGAGGTGCGCATCGGCGGCTTCGGCGGCGTCGAGGGATTGCGGCGGTGGCTGGCCGAGTCCGGCGTCGACGCCGTGGTCGACGCGACGCACCCGTTCGCCGCGACGATCACCGCCAGCGCCGCGAGCGCGTGCGAAGGACTTGGCCTCCCGCATCTCGTGCTGGCCCGGCCGGCCTGGCCGAGCGGCAGTGCCATCGTGGTCGGCTCCGACACCATGGCCGCGAAAGTAGTGTCTGCGAACGGCTATTCGCGCGTCTTCCTGACCACGGGTCGAACCGGAGTCGGTGCGTTCGCGGGCCTCGACGCGTGGTTTCTGATCCGGGCCGTGACGCCGCCCGATGGCGCTGCCCTGCCATTGCGGCACCAGCTGCTGCTGTCGCGGGGTCCGTACCGCTACGACGACGAGTTGAATCTCTTGCGGGAGCACCGCATCGACGCCCTGGTGACGAAGAACAGCGGTGGCGACATGACGCGCGCCAAGGTGGACGCCGCCGACGCCCTCGGCGTGCCGGTGGTCATGGTGAGCCGGCCGCCGCTACCGCAGGGGGTGGCGACCGTGGACACCGTCGACGAAGCGGCTGCCTGGGTGCGGGCCGGGTTCAGAGACGCTTGACGAGATCGAGGCTGTCCAGATCGCGGATCGCCTGGCAGCCCCGCTGCAGCATGACCAGCATCATGTCGTCACCGCGTTCCGTCGTGCTCGCGAAGGCGCACCCCAGGGTCGTGAGCAAGGGTGCCTGCAACATGCCGAGACGGTAATCGTGCCAACAGGTTTCGCGGTCATAGTCGGTAATGCCGTAGGAGAGAAGTTCGGCGTGGTAGGCGTCGACCAGCGCGTCGTCGACCTCGGCCCGGACCTCGGGAAGCAGGCTCGTCGCGGTGAAGTACGCGAGGTCGCGGGCCGGTAATCCCGATCCGAGCGTCTGCCAGTCCACGACCGTGACCCGGGTCCGGTCGGGGTCGAACAGCATGTTGTCGAGGCGATAGTCACCGTGCATCAGCGCGAACCGACCCGGCTCGGCCAGCAGCCAGGGTGTCACCATCGACATGGACTCGGTCGCGGTATCGCGATCCTCCGCGGTCATCCGGTCACCGAGCCGCTCGAGCGTGATCTGCGTGGCCATCACCGCGACGTCACCGAATCCCTTGGCCGCGTCCTCGTTCGGCATGGACATGGCCAGGCCGGGGAAGTTCGCCCACTTCGGGTCGCACCATGTCGGGGCATGCAGACCCGCGAGCGCCCGGACTGCCAGCTCGGCCTCGACGGGGGTGCAGCCACCGATTTGGTCGCCCTGGACCGCGGGCGCCATGTCGGCGAGCAGCAGCACGAAATCGCCGCCGTCCTCGGAGATTTCGCAGTAGAAGTGCTCGGGTATGGGCACGCGTACCAGGTTCGCGACGTGCGTGTAGAAGGCATGCTCGGACCGGTAGCCCAGTGCAACCCGCTCGCGCACGGTCTCATCCTGAGAGGGCAGCTTGACCGCGAACGTCGCGGGCAGGGCTGCCTCGTCGCTGGCGTAGGTCACGGTCAACCGGTACGTGGCGCCGGTCTGGCCGGTGCCGATCGCGACGGCGTCGACCGCCCGAACCTCGGTGTGTAGCACGGTGCCGAGCCACTGGGGCGTCACGTCCGCCGGGCTACGGGGGATTGACACGGCCGCAGTCATGAGGCGGAACGCTAACCGTCGTGCTGACAGCTCGCTCAGCCGGGGTAGTGGCGCGGGGTGAAGACGCGGTCGCCGCCGTCAGTCGAGTGCCATTGCGTCTGCGAGGAGCCGACGATCAGCAGGCAGCGCATGTCGACCTTGGCGGGATCCAGGTCGGCCAGCCGCACCACGTCGACCCGCTCGCGGGGACCTGCCACGTCGCGGCCGATGACCACCGGCGTGCTGGCGTCACGGTGCTCCAGCAGCAGGTCGCGCATAGCTCCGACCTGCCAGGTGCGGGTCTTCGACGCCGGGTTGTAGATCGCGAGCACCATGTCGGCGGTGGCCGCGGCAGTGAGCCGGGCGGCGATGACGTCCCACGGCTTGAGCCGGTCGGACAGTGAGATCACCGCGTAGTCGTGGCCGAGCGGCGCGCCGACCCGGCTGGCGACGGCCTGGGCGGCGGTCATCGCGGGGATCACCCGCACGTCGACGCCGGGCCACTGCTTGGCCTCCTCGAGCACGGCCGTCGCCATGGCGAAGACGCCGGGGTCACCCGATGACACCACCGCCACGGCGTGCCCCTGCTGGGCCAGCGTGCAGGCGAGCCGCGCGCGGGCCGGCTCGTCGGTGTTGTCGCTTGGATGCCGGGTCTGGCCGTCGCGGGCGCCGACCCGGTCGAGGTAGGGGCCGTAGCCGATGAGGTCGGTGGCGGCAGCCAGCTCGCGGCGTGACTGCGGCGTCATCCACTCGACGTCGCCGGGGCCCAGGCCGACCACGGCAACGCTGCCGACGGGTTCAGCGCGCTTCGTCATGCCGGGCAGCATCGCCAGCGAGAAATAGGGCACCGAGGCGTCGTCGACGTCGGCTGCGGGCAGCACCCTCTGCGCGGTCGTGCTGGCACGCTCCACGTAGAACGTCTGATCCAACCGTCCTGATGCGGAAAGCGCTTCTCGCACAGCCGGATACGACCGGCCGAGTTTGAGTACCACCGCCGCGTCGGTGTCGGCCAGCCTGCGCCGCAGCTCGTCGGGTGGCAGCGTCCCCGGCAGGATGGTCAGCACTTCGTCGCCCTGCACCAGCGGTGTCCCGGTGGCGGCCGACGCCGCGCTCACCGACGTCACCCCCGGCACGATGACCGCCTCGAAGCGGGACGTCAGCCGGTTGTGCAGGTGCATGTAGGAGCTGTAGAACAGCGGGTCGCCCTCGGCGAGCAGGGCCACGTTTCGGCCGGCGTCGAGATGGACGGCGATGCGGTCCGCGGCCTCGCGGTAGAAGTCCTCGAGCGCGCCGGCGTAGCCGCCGGGATGGTCGGTGGTCTCGGTGGTCACCGGGTAGACGAGGTGTTCTTCGAGTTGGCCGGGCCGCAGGTAGGGCTCGGCGATGGTGCGGGCGATGCTGCGTCCGTGCCGGGCGCTGTGATAGGCCACCACGTCGGCCTCGCCGATCAGCCGCGCGGCCTTGACCGTCACCAATTCGGGGTCACCGGGTCCCAGCCCGACGCCCCACAGCGTGCCTCGAGACGTCATTCTTGTTCGCTCGCAATCGCATTGACGGCCGCCGCGGCCATCGCGCTGCCGCCACGCCTGCCCGTCACCACCAGATACGACATCCCGCGCGGCCGGGCGATGAGCTCCTCCTTGGACTGGGCGGATCCGACGAAGCCGACCGGGCCGCCGAGAACTGCGGCGGGGACGGACGCGCCGTCGTCGAGCAGTTCGAGCAGCCGGAACAACGCGGTCGGTGCGTTGCCGATCGCCAACACCGCGCCGCCGAGGCGATCGGCCCACAGATCGACGCCGGCGGCCGACCGGGTGCTGCCCAGCCGGGCGGCGAGGTCGGCCGCGCGCGGGTCGGCGACGAGCGAGACCACCTCGTTGTCGGCGGGCAACCGGGAGCGGGTGATGCCCGAAGCCACCATCGACGAGTCGCACAGGATCGGTGCACCCGCGTCCAGCGCGGCACGCGTCTTGGCGACCACGTCGTCGGTGTAGGCGACGTGTTCGGTCACGTCGACCTGCCCGCAGGTGTGGATCAGCCGGACCACGACCCGGGCGACGTCATCGGGGAAGCGCGCCAGATCCGCCTCGGCGCGGATCGTCGCGAACGACTGCCGGTAGATCTCGGCGGCGTCGCGGATGTAGTCGAGCACGCGATCACCCTACGGGTGACGTGGCCGGTAGCCGTCCGGGGTCGCCACCAGCACCTCACCGTCGGGCGGGCTGCCGCACGCCCGCTCACAGCCGACGAAGTGGCGGTGCCCCGACGCGGTTCCATCGGTCGCCGCGCGCGCCGCGTCGGCCCTGACGTCGGCGACGGCGTGCTCGCAGCCAGGGCTCCCGGTGCAGGCGCTGACGGACAGCCACGGTGAGCCCGCGTCGAACACCAGCCCCAGCGGCGCCAGCACGCGGAGGGCGACGTCGGCGACGCCCTCGTCGAGGTCGCAGACCAGCACCGAACGCCACGGCGTGACCACCAGCGGCGCCTCGATGGCCGCGAGGAACTCGGCGACGCGCGCCTCGAGCACGCCGAGTCGCACCGCCGCACCGAGGGTCACCCGGCCGTCGTCCTGCTCGATCCAGCCGACAGGGGGTGTCGTCGTCGGCGCCCAGCGGGTTCCGGGCTCGGCGGAGCGGGTCAATCCCGGTCAGCAGCGGCGCCACGTCGGCGAGTTCGGTGGTCCGCCAAGCGGTTCCGCGGACGTCGACGAAGGTCTCGGCGATGCCGACGAGGGTGGCGACCATGTCGCCCGACGGCATTCGGACGCCGGTGTCGACGCCGGCCACGAGCAGGGCGGCTCGGTCGGCGGTGAGTAGGTGAGCACCGATGTCGGCGCCCATCCCGGACACGTCACCGCGGCCGTCGTCGATGCCGAACCAGAAGCGGCCGGGGAGGTGGGCGAGCTTCGGGCTGGCCTGGATTGCCGTCGTCGAGGCCGCGCACCGCATCCCGCACGTCCGCGTTGCCGCCGGAACGCCCGGTCAGTGGGGAGGCGACGACGTTGCGCACGCGTTCGTGGCTCGGCGATGGCAGCAGGCCTGCGGCCGCCACCGCGTCGGCCAGCGCGCCCGGATCGGTCAGGCCGCGGATCTGGACGTTGCCGCGGGAGGTGAGTTCCATTGCAGGCGAACCGAACCGGGTCGCAGCGACGGCCAGTGCGCTCAGTTGGCCTGCCGAGATCATGCCGCCGGGCAGTCGAATCCGGGCCAGCGCCCCGTCGGCCGCCTGGTGCACCTGAAGCGCGCCGGGGCAGGCATCGTCGTCGCGAACCCTCGTCATGTCGTCTTCGAGCATAGGAGGAGTAGTCGCGAACCTGCGATTCGAGTAGCGCACTACGCGTGCCTGCGTACCCGCCCCCGAAATACGTTTGCTCCGTGATCGGTCGGACAGCAGCTCCAGCGGTCACGTGATCGACACGAGGGCAAGGAGAGAACGATGTCTGACCTGATCCTGACGCCGGAACTGGCGCACCAAGACGTGATCAGAACGGGCGCGGAAGTCGAGGGGGCCGCGCCCGTTCTGATCACTGAGCAAGAGGTCATGTTCGCGACCGCCGCCGCGGTACTGCCGCGACGGCGCAGTGCGCGGTGGTGGACGGCGATCGCGCGGGTCTTCGCGACCACGAAGGACGCGGACACCTCCGGCGACGACCGGCGCACACCGCGGCACTACCCGCAGCGGCGCAACGCCTTCATGGAGTACTCCGCGATGAGCCGCGAGATGGCCCGGCTGTGACGTTCGGGAGCGGTCAGCCCGCCAACGGCACGACGACGTCCGAGTAGTGCGACGCGTCGCCTGCGATCACCCGGCTCGGCGTGCCGTACACGTCGACGGGAACGTCGCCCGCCAACGTGACGCGGCTGAGCCGGCGGTACTGGTCGTCGTAGTCGGCCACGGCGTAGTGCTGGGTGGCGCGGTTGTCCCAGATCGCCAGGTCGCCGGGCTGCCAGGACCAGCGAATGGTGTTCTCCAGCTTGGTGACCCGGCTCTGCAGCAGCTGGAACAGCGCCGTCGACTCGGTGCTCCCCAGCCCGACGAACCGCTTGATGAAGTGGCCGAGCAGCAGGACTCGCCTGCCCGTCTCGGGGTGCACGCGCACCACGGGGTGCTCGGTCTCGTAGTACTCCGAGACGAACTCGTCGCGGTACTTGCGTTCTTCGTCGGTCAGATTCGCGAGCTTTTCGTCGTAGTAGCCGCCGGCGTAGTCGTACTGATTGGTGTGCACCGCCCACAGGTTCTCGGTGAGCGCGCGCAGGGGAGCAGGCAGCTGGTCATAGGCGGCCTCGGTCGACGCCCACGTGGTGGTGCCGCCGTATTCGGGCAACGTCACCGCGCGCAGCAGCGATGCCTTCGGGATGCGGTCGACGAACGTCACGTCGGTGTGCCAGCTGTTCGCCTTGTCGTAGCTGCGAGTCGATCGGCAGCACCCGGTCGCCGCGCGACGTCACCGTGGGGTGTGCGGTGGTCGGGATGCCGAGGCGTCTGGCGAACGCGACTTGGCCGTCGTCGTCGAGATGGTCCTGGTCGCGGAAGAAGATCACCTTGTGCGTCAGCAGGGCGTCGTTGATCACCTTGACGGTCGCGTCCGTGAGGTCGCCGCCGAGGCGTACGCCGTCGATCCGGGCGCCGATGTTCGCGCCGAGTTTCACGATGCTGGGGAAGTTGGCCACGCACTCGCATGGTGGAGCATCGGCGGGGCCGCAACCACGGTTTAAACGACCGGCGATTCGAACCCGATGTGACCGGCGTCACACTGCGCAGCACGAGTGTTCCTTGTCACACGAATCGGTCACACCGGACGCGTTCGGACGTACGCTTCAGTACTACTCGACGCGTGTCTAACAAAACGTCCTGAGAAGGGAACGACGATGTTCACCTTGATCGCATTCACCGTCCTGGTGGCGCTGCTCATCGCGGCCGCCGGCCTGCCCTACCCGCAGACCTGGCACGACCGCTGGGGCTCCAACTAACCGAGGCTCGGCCGGTACGTGCCAAAGCTCCAGACGTTGCCGTGCGGATCCCGTGCGGCGAACTCCCGCGAGCCGTAGTCCTGATCGGTGAGTCCCATGACGATCTCCGCGCCCGCCGCGGCGGCGCGGTCGTGCAATGCGTCGGGGTCGTCGACCACGACGTACAACAACACCGGCCCGCGCAACGCAAAGGGACTGTCGTCGTCGCGGTCGGCGTCGTTGATCATCACCAGGCCGTTGCCAACCCGCACCTCGGCGTGCTTCAGCGGTTGGTCGGGGTCGGGAGGATGCGACGGCGGTCGCGACGGCCCCGAAGGTCCGCTCCAGCCAGCCGATCGCCGCGCGGGGTTCGGAGTAGGGGAGTATCGGTACCGCTCCATTGAGCGTCACTGTCTCGGTCATGCGCTCGACGCTAGGCCGACGGCACCGGGCTGTCTTGGACGGAATTTACTCTCTGCGCGCGCAACTCGGTTGGCGTGATGCGGGCCAGTTCGCGCACCTCACGGGCCAGGTGCGCCTGGTCGAAGTAGCCGCATGTCGTGGCGGCCGTGGCCCAGTCGATCGTTGGGCTCGCCGTCAGTTCCGCGGTCAGTCGCTCGAAGCGCACGATCCGTGCGACGAGTTTCGGCGGCAGTCCCACCGTGTCGCGGTAGCGCGAGATCAGCCGTCGGTGACTCCACCCCAGTTCGTCGGCGAGATCGCCGATCGTCGCCGCGCCGCCGCTATCCCTGATCCGGCGCAGCGACCATGCAACGCCGGGGTCGACGGGCGGGACCTCGGCGAGGCGCGCCAGGAGTGCGTCGTCGAGCAACGCGAATCGGCTCGGCCAGTCGGGGGCGTCGCCGACCCGCTGCACGAGGTCACGGCCGAACCTGCCGAGGACGTCGTCGATCGGCACGGTCCGGTTGGCCAGTTCGCTCATCGGAATCCCGACCAGCCTGCGGGCGCCGAGCGGCGTCAGGTCGACCTGCAGGCAGCGCGCCGAACCGTCGTGACCGACCAGCACCGGCCCATCGGTGATGCCCGCGATGAACGACCGGAGTCGCAACGGCTGCGGCCCGTGGTCGACCGTCCAGCCCGCATCGAGGTCGATGATGATCGGCACGAACGTGCAGGGCAGCTCGCGCATGACGACGGGCCGGGCGGTCCGTTCCTCGAAGCCCACGTAGCGCAGCACCACGTCGCGTAGCGACGGGTGAGGTCTGCCCGCTGCGAACGTCGCGCTCACCGTCCCCACGCTAGTCCGTGGGCCGCTTCGCGCGTGCGGTACGAATGGTGGGTGCCAGATCCCACCGTCCTGCTGCTTTCGACGTCCGACACCGACCTGATCACCGCCCGCGCCGCCGGGGTGGGCTACCGGTGGGCGAACCCGTCGCGGCTGGTGCCCGGCGAACTGGAAGAACTGCTCGACGGCGCCGACGTCGCGGTAGTGCGCATCCTCGGCGGCTACCGGGCCTGGCAGGACGGCATCGACGCCGTGGTCGCCTCCGGTGTGCCGGCCGTGGTGGTCAGCGGCGAGGTGACCCCGGACGCCGAGCTGATGAGCCATTCCACGGTGCCTGCCGGCGTGGCACTGCAGACGCACGTCTATCTGGCGCAGGGCGGCGTGACGAACCTCGGCCAGCTCTACGGCTTTCTCTGCGACACCCTGCTGATGACCGGATTCGGTTTCGGTCCGCCGGTGGCGACCCCGACGTGGGGCGTGCTGGAACGGCCTGCGGGCAGTACTGACGGCCCGCGCATCGCCGTGCTCTTCTACCGCGCGCAGCATCTGGCCGGCAATACCGGCTACGTCGAGGAGCTGTGCCGGGCCATCGAGCACGCCGGTGGCACCCCGGTGCCGGTGTACTGCGCGTCGTTGCGCACCGCCGAGCCCGAACTCCTGGAACTGCTCGGCACCGTCGACGCGATGGTGACCACGGTGCTGGCGGCGGGCGGCGCCACTCCTGCCGCGGTGGGGGCCGGCGGCGCCGACGACACCTGGAACGTCGCGCATCTCGCGGCATTGGACATCCCGATCCTGCAGGGGCTCTGCCTCACCAGTTCGCGCGCGCAGTGGAGCGACAACGACGACGGCATGAGCCCGCTCGACGTCGCCACCCAGGTCGCGGTCCCCGAGTTCGACGGCCGGATCATCACCGTGCCGTTCTCGTTCAAGGAGATCGACGACGAGGGGTTGATCGCGTACGTCGCCGACCAGGAGCGCTGCGCGCGGGTGGCCGGCCTCGCGGTCCGGCACGCCCGACTGCGGCAGGTCGCCGCGCCGAACAAGCGTGTCGCCCTGGTGTTCTCGGCGTACCCGACCAAGCACGCCAGGATCGGCAACGCCGTTGGCCTGGACACGCCTGCCAGCGCGGTGGCGCTGCTGAGGGCGATGCGCGACGCCGGCTACGTGATCGGTGACGTGCCGGGCGTCGACGCGGAGGACGGCGACGCACTGGTGCACGCGCTGATCGAACGCGGCGGGCAGGACCCCGACTGGCTCACCGAGGGGCAGCTGACCGGAAACCCGATCAGGTTGTCGGCCAAGGACTACCGGGCGTGGTTCGCGACGCTGCCCGGCGACTTCGCCGACGCGGTGGTGAAGCACTGGGGGCCGCCGCCGGGGGAGCTGTTCGTCGACCGCAGCAGGGATCCCGACGGCGAGATCGTCATCGCCGCAATGCAATCGGGCAACGTCGTGATCCTCGTCCAGCCGCCGCGCGGGTTCGGCGAGAACCCCGTCGCGATCTATCACGATCCGGACCTGCCGCCGAGCCATCACTACCTGGCCGCCTACCGCTGGTTGGACACCGGATTCCGGGCCGACGCCGTCGTCCACCTTGGCAAGCACGGCAACCTGGAGTGGTTGCCCGGCAAGACCCTCGGCATGTCCGCGAGTTGTGGCACCGACGCCGCGCTCGGTGACCTGCCGCTGATCTACCCGTTCCTGGTCAACGACCCCGGTGAAGGCACGCAGGCCAAGCGGCGGGCGCACGCCATCCTCGTCGACCATCTCATCCCGCCGATGGCGCGCGCCGAAACCTACGGCGACATCGCGCGATTGGAACAACTGCTCGACGAGCACGCCAACATCGCCGCGCTCGACCCGGGCAAGCTGCCCGCGATCCGCCAGCAGATCTGGACGCTGATGCGCGCCGCGAAGATGGATCACGACCTCGGGCTCGAGGACCGCCCCGACGAGGACACGTTCGACGACATGCTCCTGCACGTCGACGGGTGGCTCTGCGAGATCAAGGACGTCCAGATCCGCGACGGGCTGCACGTCCTCGGGCAGGCACCTCGCGGTGACGTCGAACTGGACCTGGTGCTGGCCATTCTGCGGGCGCGCCAGCTCTTCGGCGGTGAGCAGTCGGTGCCGGGTCTGCGGCAGGCGCTGGGCCTGGTCGAGGACGGCTCGGACGCACGGGGCGCCGTCGACGCGGCCGAGGAGAGTGCCCGCGCGCTGGTGGCCGCCCTGCAGGACAGCGGGTGGGACGCCGCGGCCGTCGACCGCATCACCGACGATCCGGCGGTGGCCTCTGTGCTGCGCTTCGCCGCCGACGAGGTGGTGCCGCGGCTGCGGGGTACCTCTTGCGAGATCGACCAGATTCTGCGGGCACTCGACGGTGGCTTCATCGCCTCTGGTCCGTCGGGCTCGCCGTTGCGCGGCCTGGTCAACGTGTTACCGACCGGGCGCAACTTCTACTCCGTCGACCCGAAGGCGGTTCCGTCGCGGCTGGCGTGGGAAACCGGTGTGGCGCTGGCTGATTCGTTGCTCGAGCGGTACCGTGCCGACCACGGCGAATGGCCGGCCTCGGTCGGGCTTTCGGTGTGGGGCACGTCGGCGATGCGGACCGCGGGTGATGACATCGCCGAAGTCCTTGCGCTGCTGGGCGTTCGGCCGGTGTGGGACGAAGCGTCGCGCCGCGTCGTCGACCTCGAGGCCATCGAACCGGCCGAACTGGGCCGTCCCCGCATCGACGTGACGGTGCGGATCTCGGGTTTCTTCCGCGACGCCTTCCCGCACGTGGTGACGATGCTCGACGACGCGGTTCGCCTCGTCGCCGGACTCGACGAACCCGACGACGTCAACTACGTCCGCGCGCACGCTCGCGTCGACCTCGCGGAGCACGGTGACCAGCGGCGCGCGACCACCAGGATCTTCGGCTCCAAACCCGGCACGTACGGGGCAGGGCTGCTGCAGCTCATCGACAGCCGCAACTGGCGCGACGACGCCGACCTTGCGCAGGTGTACACGGCGTGGGGCGGCTTCGCCTATGGTCGCGGCCTCGACGGCGCAGCGGCCACCGACGACATGAACCGGCAATACCGTCGAATTGCCGTGGCGGCCAAGAACACCGACACGCGCGAGCACGACATCGCCGACTCCGACGACTACTACCAGTACCACGGCGGCATGGTGGCCACCGTGCGGGCGCTGACCGGCCGCGACCCGGCCGCCTACATCGGTGACAACACCCGCCCCGACGCGGTGCGCACCCGCACGCTGTCCGAGGAGACCACCCGGGTGTTCCGGGCGCGAGTGGTCAACCCGCGGTGGATGGCCGCCATGCGCAGGCACGGCTACAAGGGCGCGTTCGAGATGGCCGCCACGGTCGACTACCTCTTCGGCTACGACGCCACGGCGGGCGTGATGGCGGACTGGATGTACGAGCGGCTGGCAGGCGAGTACGTGCTGGACGACGAGAACCGCAAGTTCATGGCCGAATCCAATCCGTGGGCCCTGCACGGCATGGCCGAGCGACTGCTGGAGGCGTCGGGCCGCGGCATGTGGGCGGAGCCGGACCCGGCGACGCTGGACGGATTGCGTCAGGTCCTGCTGGAAACGGAAGGGGACCTGGAAGGCTGACCAACTCCGAACCACTGCTGAGCCCGACGCTCGTCGTCGTCTGTGTGGTGATGGCCGTCGCGGCGGGCCTCGTGTCCCGCTTCGCCCTGAGGGGCTCCCTGTGGCCGGCCCCCATGGCGGCCGTCCGCGCGGCCGTTCAACTCGCGGCGATCGCCACGGTGCTCGCCGCGGCGATGTCGCGGCTGTGGTCGTCGGCACTGGTGCTCGCCGTGATGTTCGCGGTGGCAGCGCTGACAGCGGGCCGCCGCAGCGAGGCCACCCGTGGCGCGTACTGGCTGGCAGCGGCTCTCGCGGTGGGGATGTGTCGCCGTCATGCCGTTGCTGCTGTTGTCCGGCGTCGTCCCGCTGACCGGTGTCGCGCTCGTACCGGTGTTCGGCATCGTGCTCGGGGGAACGATGACGGCCGCGGCCATTGCCGCCCGGCGTGCCCTCGATGAACTGAGCCTCCGCGCGGGAGAAGTCGAAGCAGCGTTGAGCCTCGGATTCTCCGACCGCGATGCGCGGATGGAGGTGATCGAGCGTCCGCTTTCCGACGCGCTGCTGCCCAACCTCGACCAAACCCGCACCGCCGGTCTCGTCACGCTGCCCGGCGCCTTCGTCGGGGTGCTACTGGCAACGGGGTCGGCAGCGCAGGCGGGGGCGGTGCAAGTTCTGGTCCTCGCCTCGCTGCTGTTGTCTCAGGTCTGCGGTGTCGCGCTGACCGGCGAACTGGTTGCCCGCGGCCGCATCGCCCGCTCCGCCCGCGGTGCATCGTCGCGAAATTGAGGCTGGCGCGAAGAAGTTCGAGTAGCCATGTCGGTGTGTTCAATGTCGCGAAACCCCGATGCGAACAGCGCGCACCACACCGGTCGCGCAGCAGCGGCACCACACCGGTCACCGAAGCAGCTTTTGCCCACCTTGCAGCGACTTCTCGCGTCGCGAACCCCGGCGAACCCCTGATATCTGGGAAAGTCGCTGAGAGGCGGGCAATTTCAACCCTGGTCTATCCCGCGGCCACGGGGACGCCGCGCGCGGAAGCTACATTGGGCCGCATGCCCGTCACGTTCGCCGAGGTCGCGAAGTCCGAGTACATCCTGTTGACCACCTTCACGAAGGACGGCAGGCCCAAGCCGACCGCCATCTGGGCCGCCCCCGACGGTGACCGGCTGGTGGCCATCACCCAGGAGGGGTCCTGGAAGGTCAAGCGCATCCGCAACACTCCGCGCGTCACCATCGCGACGTGCACCCGAGCCGGCAAGCCCACCGGCGAGGCCGTCGAGGCGAAGGCCACGATCCTGGACAAGTCCGCCAACGGCGCCACCTACGACGCGATCGGCAAGCGCTACGGCCTGCTCGGCAAGACCTTCAACCTCTTCTCGAAGCTGCGCGGCGGGATGGAGAAGAACGTGACGGTGCAACTGGAGGCGGTGAGCGTCTAGGAACCCGTGCGTCCCGTCGTGCGTTGAAACCACATGGCTATGCGGCTGTTCCTCGTCTACGTCCTCGTCGAACTGGCGGTGGTGGTCGCACTCGCGTCCACCGTCGGCTTCGGCTGGACCGTGCTGCTACTGGTCGGCACGTTCGCGCTCGGGCTCGCGTTGGCTGGTTCGCAGGTCAAGCGGCAGATCCAGCGGCTGCAGTCGGGCCTGTCCGCACCCCGCGGCGCGTTGTCCGACGGTTTCCTCGTCGCGCTGGGCACCGTCCTGACCGTCGTCCCCGGGCTGGTGACCTCCGCACTTGGCGTCTTGCTGCTCCTGCCGCCCACCCGCGCGCTGGCACGGCCTGCCGTTGCGGCGCTTGCCGCCCGCGGGCTGCTCCGGATGCCGATGGTCGTCACGACGGTGGGCGCCATGCCGAACCGGCCCGGGCGGGGTGACTACATCGACGGCGAGGTCCTGGATGTGACGGACGACGTCACCGAGGTCGACCCGCGGCCGCTGCCACGGCACACTGACTAGCTTGACGACGCTGCTGGCCAACGGCCGGATACACAGTCCGGCCATGCCCGATGCGACGGCGATGGCCGTCACCGATGGCGTCGTGGCGTGGCTCGGCAGCGACGAGGTGGGGCGCACGCAGTTTCCCGACGCCGACGTGGTCGATCTCGACGGCGGCTTCGTCGCCCCGGCATTCGTCGACAGTCACGTCCACGTCACCGCGACAGGGCTGTCCGTCGTCGGTCTCGACCTGCGCGCCGCCACCTCACTGGAGGATCTGCTGCGCCTCGTCGCCGACTACGCGCGGCGCCATCCCGACGGCCCCATCTGGGCGCACGGTTGGGACGAAAGCGACTGGCCCCGGCGCGTGCCCCCGACCACCGACGATCTCGATGCCGTGCTCGGCGGTCGGCCGGCCTATATGACCCGGGTCGACGTCCACTCCGCGGTCGCATCCACGGGGCTGCGGCGGCTGGTACCGGGCTTGGCGAGCGCGACCGGTTACGCCGACCAGCTTCCGTTGACGGCGGATGCCCACCACCTGGTCCGGGCAACGGCGCGAGAGATGTTGACGCCCAATCAGTTACGCGAAGCGCGCGTCGCCGCGCTCGATCTCGCGGCGCGTTCGGGGATCGTCGCGGTGCACGAGTGTGCCGGCCCCGACATCGGCGGCATCGACGACTGGCGCGCGCTGCGCTCCCTCGAGCACGGCGTCGAGATCGTCGGCTACTGGGGCGAGGCGGTCCGCACGGCCGACGACGCGCGGGCGCTGCACGCCGAGACGGGCGCGCACGGGTTGGCCGGTGACCTCTTCGTCGACGGTGCGCTCGGCTCCCGCACGGCGTGGCTGCACCAGCCCTACGCCGACGCCCCGGACACGTGCGGAAACGCCTATCTGGACGCCGACGGCGTCGAGGCTCACCTCGGCGCGTGCACGGAGGCCGGCATCACGGCCGGATTCCACGTCATCGGCGACGCTGCGGCCGCGGCGGTGGTCGAAGCGCTGGACCGCATCGCCGAACGGTTCGGCGCGCCCGCGATCGCGCGGTGTGGCCATCGGCTGGAGCATCTGGAGATGGTGACGGCCGAACAGGCCGCCCGCCTCGGCGCGCTGGGCGTCGTGGCCAGCATGCAGCCGAACTTCGACGCGGCATGGGGAGGCGAGGACGGCATGTACGCCCAGCGTCTGGGCGCCGACCGAGCTCGGCTGCTCAACCCGTTCGCCCTGTTAGCATCCCAAGGCGTGCCACTCGCCTTCGGTTCGGACAGCCCCGTGACCAGCATGAATCCGTGGGCGACCGTGCGCGCGGCCATACGGCACCAGACCGCCGGCAGCGCGATCTCGGCGCGCGCCGCGTTCGCGGCCGCCACCCGCGGCTCCTGGCGCGCCGCCGGGGTGCGCGACGGCGTCACCGGCACCCTGGCGCCGGGTGCGCCGGCCTCCTACGCGGTGTGGGACCTTCCCGGCGGACCCGACGACCTCGAGGTCGCCGCGCCGGCCGACACCGTGCAGCGCTGGTCCACCGATCCGCGGTCCCGGGTGCCCGCACTGCCCAGCCTCGGCGCCGACGATGCGCTGCCGACGTGCCGCCAGACGGTGCACCGGGGTGCCGTCATCCATGGCTGACGCGAAGCGCCGCCGCGACTGGTCCCGCGCCACCGACGACACCGACAGCTTCCCGGCGGTGCAGGACGCCGACTTGGAGGATGAAGTCGAGGACGGGGATGCCGAGGTGTCGCCCAGTCGGGCCGCCCGCATGTCCGCACGGCTGCGGAAGGTGTTGGAGCCGCGGGCGTTGCGCCTCTCGGCAGCGATCGGGGCAGGCCTGCTGCTGTGCGTCAGCTTTCCGCCGTTCGGCTGGTGGTACCTGGCGTTCGTCGCCTTCGCGTTGTTGGCGTGGGTGTTCACCCACCCGGACACCCGGCTGGCCGGCGGCTTCGGTTACGGCTTCCTCTTCGGTCTGGCGTTCTTCGTCCCGTTGTTGCCCTGGATCAGCGGGTTGGTCGGGGCGTTCCCGTGGCTTGCCCTTGCGGCGATGGAGGCCGTGTTCCCCGGCTTGTTCGGCCTTGCGGCGGTCGCCGTGCGGCGGCTACCCGGCTGGCCGTTGTGGTTCGCGGGAGTGTGGGCGCTCGCGGAATGGCTGAAGTCGACGGTGCCGTTCGGTGGATTCCCTTGGGGCGTCGTGGGATTCAGCCAGGCGGACAGTCCGTTGCTAGCCATCGCGCACTTCGGCGGCGCCCCGCTGGTGTCGTTCGCCGTGGTGCTGGTCGGGTTCAGCGTGACGGCGATGGTGATGGAGGCCGTGCGCTGGTGGGGCCGGGCTCCGCACACCCACGCGCCGCCCGCCGTCGTGGTGCCCGGCGTGTGCATCGTCGTCGTCCTGCTGACGGTGGCGCTGGCGGGTCCCGCGGTGCGTCGGGCGGGGCTGGGTGCGGGCGAAGACCCGGGCGTCACGATCGCCGTGGTGCAGGGCAACGTGCCGCGGCTGGGGCTGGAGTTCAACGCCCAGCGGCGGGCGGTGCTCGACAACCACGTCCGCGAAACCATGCGGCTGGCCGAAGACGTGCGGGCGGGCCGGGCACCGCAACCCGTGGTCGTGATCTGGCCGGAGAACTCGTCGGACATCGATCCGATCCGCAACCGCGACGCGGCCGAGCTGATCTCGGGGGCCGCCGACGCGGTGCACGCGCCGATCCTGGTCGGTGCGGTGCTCGCCGCACCCGGATACAGCCGCGACAACCCGGTGTCGACCAACTCGGTGATCGTGTGGGACGGCCAGAACGGTCCTGGCGAACGGCACGACAAGCAGATCGTCCAGCCGTTCGGCGAGTACCTGCCGTGGCGCAGCTTCTTCAAGCACCTGTCGTCGTATGCCGACAGGGCAGGCTACTTCGTACCGGGCACGGGCAGCGGCGTGGTGACCGCCGCGAACGTCCCGATCGGGGTCACGACGTGCTGGGAGGTCATCTTCGACCGGGCCGCGCGGGAATCCGTTCTCAACGGTGCGCAATTGCTCGCGGTCCCGAGCAACAACGCCACCTTCGACGAGGCGATGAGCGCCCAGCAGCTCGCCTTCGCGCGGCTCCGCGCCGTCGAGCACGACCGGTATGCCGTGGTGGCGGGCACCACCGGCATCAGCGCGGTGATCGCACCGGACGGCCACGTGGTGGCCCGTACGGCCTTCTTCGAACCCGCCTACCTGGACAACCAGGTCCGGCTGAAGTCCGGGCTGACGCCGGCAACCAAGTGGGGCCCGATCGTGCAAGGACTACTCGTCGGCATCGGTGTTGCGGCCGTGTTCGCGGCGATGCTGCACAATGGGAGCTTCGTGCGTCGCCGGAAGAAGGCGACCAACGACGATGGCTGCGACGAAGGAGCGACATGACCGTGGGTGGCGACTGCCCGAGTCAGCGCACGCTGGTCATCATTCCGACCTACAACGAGCGGGACAATCTTCCGCTGATCGTCGGCCGGGTGCACGCGGCGCGTCCAGACGTCCACGTCCTGATCGTCGACGACGGCAGCCCCGACGGCACGGGCGAACTGGCCGACGAACTGTCGCTGGCCGACGCCGACCGCGTGCACGTGATGCATCGCGTCAGCAAGGCCGGTCTCGGCGCCGCGTACCTGGCCGGGTTCACCTGGGGGCTGGGCCGCGGCTACACCGTGCTGGTGGAGATGGACGCGGACGGCTCACACGCGCCCGAGGAGCTCTACCGGCTGCTCGACGCCGTCGACGCGGGTGCCGACCTGGCGATCGGTTCGCGCTACGTCTCGGGCGGCGCGGTACGCAACTGGCCGCGGCGGCGCATGGTGTTGTCGCGCACGGCCAATGGATACTCGCGGATCCTGCTGGGCGTGAAGGTCAACGACATCACCGCGGGCTACCGCGCCTACCGGCGTGAGGTGCTCGAGAAGATCGACCTGAACGCCGTGGATTCGAAGGGCTACTGCTTCCAGGTCGACCTGACCTGGCGAACCATCAGCGCCGGATTCGTCGTCGTCGAGGTGCCCATCACGTTCACCGAACGTGAGCTGGGTCAATCCAAGATGAGTGGATCCAACATCCGCGAGGCGATCTTCAAGGTCGCGGAGTGGGGTGTCCGCGGGCGCCTCGATCGCGCCCGCGGCGTAGTCCGCTAGCCGCGGCGGCGCGTCTTGATGATGTCGAGGCGCTCCTTGAGCAGCTCGTCGAGCTCCTCGACCGAACGGCGCTCCAGCAGCATGTCCCAGTGGGTGCGCGGCGGCTTCGCCTTCTTGGGCTCGGGCACGTCGCCGTCGATGAGGGCGCCCTCCATGCCGTTGCGGCACGGCCAGGTACCGGGGATCTCCGCGTCGTCGGCGAACGGAACCTCGAAGATCTCACCGTTGTCGGTGCGGTAGCGGGCGACCTGACGCGGCGCCAAGTCGTGGTTGCGGTCGGTCTCGTAGCTCACGGCTCCGAGGCGACTACCCCTCAAGACACGATCAGCCATCGTCAACATCTCCTCGTCATGCGATTGGTCCGGGGAAACAACGCGTTCGATCCACGCGAAGTTCCCGACTCGAACCCCATGATACCGGGAACGGCGCTGCCAGCGGTTTAGAGTCGGGTCCCGTGGAAGCCGGAACCAGACGACGCAGTCGGACGCAGCCCTGCCGCTGGTGCGGCCGCGACGTATCCGACGCAGGCGTCGGCAGGCGGCGGCAGTACTGCCGCCAGTCGTGTCGGCAGCGCGCCTACGAGCAGCGGGCCGTGGTCAAGGGCACGTCGCTGGCACCCGATTCCGTGGTGCTCAGCGCCGACGAGGCGGCCGCGCTGTCCGACCGGGTCTTCGAGGTCCGGTGCGCCGCCGAGGACGTCGCGACGGCCGTCACCGAGGGCGCCGACGGGCCGGAACTCGAGAAACTGTGCGACGCGCTGATCCGCGCGGCCAAGGCGGCCGACGGCTGGCGCTGACCTGCCGGGATCGCCGCTTCACAGGTGGCTCGCAGCTACGATGTTGGCCAAGACAGATGATGGCCAAGACAACCGACGAGATCGGAACGACGTGACCCTGTCGCCCACGGAGTCGACCCCCGAACGCGCCCCATCGGGACGGGTGTGGCGGTTCGACGACTTCGTGCTGGACACCGCCCGCTACGAACTCCGCCGCGACGGCCAGACGATCCGGGTGGAGCCGCAGGTCTTCGACGTCCTGACCCACCTGGTCAGCAACCACGACCGGTTCGTCACCAAGGAAGAACTGTTCGACACGGTGTGGGGCGGCCGGTTCGTCGGCGAGGCGGCGCTGACGAGCCGGATCAAGGCGGTGCGGCACGCGCTGGGGGACGACGGCGAGTCGCAGCGCTACATCCGGACCGTCCGCGGCCGCGGATACCAATTCGTCGGCACCCTGGCCGCCGACGCCCCACCACCGCCCGCGGTGCCCGAACCTGCGCCGCTGCCACGTCAGCACATCGCGTTCTGCCGGGCGGCCGACGGCGTGCGGTTGGCGTACGCGGTCGCAGGGGAGGGGCCGCCGCTGGTGCGCGCCGCGAACTGGATGACCCACCTGGGCTACGACATCGAGAGTCCCGTCTGGCGGCACTGGGTCCGCGACCTGGCCGCCAACCACACGTTCATCCGCTACGACGAGCGCGGGCTGCGGTCTATCCGATTGGGAAGCAAACGATTTCACGTTCGACGACTGGGTGACCGACCTGGAGTCGGTGGTCGAGGCACTGGGATTGGACCGCTTCCCGCTGCTGGGGGTGTCGCAGGGCGGAGCGGTCGCGGTCGCGTACGCGGCGCGCCACCCCGAACGGGTGTCGAAGCTGATCCTGTGCGGCGCGTATGCGCGGGGGCGCCTGGTGCGCGCGGTCGACGACGCAGAGAAGCGTGCGGCCGCTTTGGATCTCGACCTCGCCAGGGTCGGCTGGGGTCGCGACGATCCCGCGTTCCGGCAGGTGTTCGCCGCGCAGTTCCTGCCCGACGGCACCCGCGCGGACTGGGAGGCGTTCGATCACCTGCAGCGCCGCACCACGTCCCCGGAGAACGCGGTGCGGTTCCTCGAGGAGTTCGCGCGCATCGACGTGCGCGATCTGGCGGAACAGGTGGCGTGCCCGACGCTGATCATGCATTCGCGTGACGATCACCGGGTTCCGATGCGGTACGGCGAGGAATTGGCCGCCTTGATCCCCGATTCCCGGCTGGTGGCGTTGTCGAGCAACAACCATCTGCTCACCGAGGTCGAGCCGGCGTGGCAGGTCTTCTGCGCCGAACTCGAGACGTTCCTCTCCGCCTGACCGCACGTCCGTCTGACCGCCCTGCGGATCTCCATGCAATCTCCACACAATCTTCATGTGCCGGGACGTGCCGCCATCCATCCTGGTCACATGAGAAAACACCTCCGCACCCTGCTCATCGGTGCTAGCGCGATGATCGCGTTGGGCGCCCTTTCCGCTTGCTCGAGTGGCACGTCCACCGAGGCGACGTCATCGCAGGCGTCGTCCTCGGCGGCGCCCGCGACGGCTGCGCCCTTCCCCGAGACGGCCCGCTACATGGCCGACATGGAGAAGGACGGCAAGAAGATGACGATCGGCATCTCGGTCGACGGTGACAAGATCACCGCCTACGCCTGCAACGGCGTCGACGACGAGGCGTGGTTCTTCGGCAACCAGGCCGACGGCGCGATCGACATCACCTCGAAGTTCCGCGACAACCTGAAGGCCTCGTTCACCGGATCGGACGTCAAGGGCGACTTGACGATGAACGGTGTCGACTACACCTTCACCGCCGCGGCCGTCTCCGATCCTGCGGGCATGTACACCGCGGCCCTCGACGGCGTGCGAGCCTCCTGGATCGTGCGGCCGGACGGCTCGGTCACCGGCGTGCAGTTCAACGGCGGCATCACCGGCCGCGACTTCGAACAGGCCGAACTGCAGCAGCTCAATGCCATTCAGTTCCAGAACCAGGTCCGCAACAAGCGGATCCTGCAGCAGGCCGACCAGACGGTCAATATCTCCAACCGCAAGCTCACCTCGAAGATCAACGGCACCGCGGTGACCGCTGACCTGGTGACGGGCAACACGCGGTTCGGCTAACCGCCACCGCTGCCCAACAGCCCTGCCGGCCTCCGCCGGCAGGGCTGTTCCATTTGTCTCAGGCAGATTCCAACCCTTCCCGCGTCCCGCGCCGCTGCGTAGCGTCGCTGCATCGTGACCACTCCCGTCGAATCCACCGCCGTAACCACG
Source organism: uncultured Actinomycetota bacterium (assembly GCA_963849055.1). Classification (GTDB taxonomy): domain Bacteria; phylum Actinomycetota; class Actinomycetes; order Mycobacteriales; family Mycobacteriaceae; genus Mycobacterium. The sequence goes on along the minus strand of CAWKFI010000001.1, from coordinate 222,883 downwards.
GTGGCCTCGCCGACGACCAAAGTCGGCCTGCGACATCGCAAGTGGGGTCTGATCCGGCTGGCGTCGCCGATCGTGCTGCTGGCACTGTGGCAACTCGGCAGCGCGATCGGCCTGATCTCACAAGACGTCCTGCCTGCCCCGTCGCTGATCGCGGCGGCCGGAGTCGAGCTCATCGAGAACGGCCAACTCGCCGACGCGCTGGGCGTGTCGGGTGTCCGGGTCGTCGAAGGCCTGGTCCTCGGCGGGCTGATCGGCGTCGCGCTGGGCACGGCGGTGGGGTTGTCCCGATGGTTCGAGGCGACCGTCGACCCGCCCATGCAGATGGTCCGCGCGCTGCCACACCTCGGCCTCATTCCGTTGTTCATCCTGTGGTTCGGCATCGGCGAGCTGCCCAAGGTGCTGCTGGTCGCGCTCGGGGTGAGCTTTCCGCTGTACCTGAATACGTTCTCGGCCATCCGCCAGGTGGATCCCAAGCTGTTCGAAACCGCTCAGGTGCTTGGCTTCTCGTTCTGGCAGAGGTTCCGCACCATCATCGTGCCGAGCGCTGCGCCGCAGGTCCTGGTCGGTTTGCGGCAGTCGTTGGCCATCGCCTGGCTCACGCTGATCGTCGCCGAGCAGATCAACGCCGACAAGGGCATCGGCTTCCTGATCAACAACGCCCGCGACTTCCTGCGCATCGACATCATCATCTTCGGCCTGATCGTGTACGCCCTGCTGGGCATTGGCACCGACGCCATCGTCAGGTCACTGGAACGACGAGCCCTGAGGTACCGCTCATGACGATCACCTCCGAACGCCAGACCACCACCGCGGGCGAGCTGCGCCACGTCGACAAGTGGTACGGCGGGCATCACGTTCTCGACGACGTGTCCGTGCAGATCGGCAAGGGCGAGATCGTCGCGCTCATCGGCCGCAGCGGCTCTGGCAAGTCGACGGTGCTGCGGGTGCTGTCGGGCCTGTCGACCGACCACACCGGCGAACGGGTGGTCGCCGGGGCGCCCGCACTGGCGTTCCAGGAGCCGCGACTGTTCCCGTGGCGCGACGTGCGGACCAACGTCGTGTACGGGTTGACCCGCATTCGACTGTCGAAGTCGGAGGCCGCCGCCCGTGCCGACCGTGCGCTGGCCGACGTGGGGTCTGGCCGACCGCGCGGACGCCTGGCCGCTCACGTTGTCTGGCGGTCAGGCCCAACGTGTTTCGTTGGCCAGGGCGTTGGTCGCCGAGCCGGAACTGCTGCTTCTCGACGAGCCGTTCGGTGCGCTCGACGCGCTGACCCGGCTGAGCATGCGGGCGCTGCTGCTCGAGCTGTGGCGCGAACACGGGTTCGGCGTGCTGCTGGTCACCCATGACGTCGACGAAGCCGTCGCACTCGCCGACCGGGTGGTGGTGCTCGACGAGGGCAGGGTCGTGCACACGCTGACCATCGACGATCCCCGCCGCTCGCCGTCGGACCCGTCGGCCGACACCGGCCGCTACCGCGCCGAACTGCTCGACAAGCTCGGCGTCCAGATTTAACTCCAGTTACCGATACCCATGAGGACAGTCATGCCCCGAATGTGGCGAACCTTCGCCGCCGTAATCGCCGTGCTCGCTCTGCTGTTGACCGGATGTGTGTCACGGCAGGACAGTTCGGGCGCCAAGGAGGCGCCGCCGACCGTGCCGCTGAGCGAATTGTCCGACGTGACACTGCAGGTCGGTGACCAGAAGGGCGGAACGGAAGCGCTGCTGCGCGCCGCCGGGGCGTTGGACGGATTGCCCTACAGGGTGGTGTTTTCGACGTTCACCTCCGGGCCGCCCCAGGTCGAGGCCGCGACCGCGGGCAAGATCGACTTCGCGATCACCGGCAACACGCCTCCGATCTTCGGCGCCGCGTCCAACGCGAAGGTCAAGGTCGTGGCCGCCTACAACGGCGGGGGCAACGGTGACCAGGTGCTGGTGCGCGCCGATTCGCCGATCACGTCCATCGCCGAACTGCGGGGCAAGCGCATCGCGGTCGGCAAGGGCAGCTCCGCGCACGGCCACATCCTGGCCCAGCTGAAGAACGCGGGTCTCACGCCTGCCGACGTCCAGTTGGTGTTCCTGCAGCCCGCCGACGCGCTGTCGGCGTTCACCCAGCGGGAGGCCGACGCCTGGGCCATCTGGGATCCGTATACCGCCCAGGCTGCCGCGCAGTTGCCGGTGCGCAGCATCGGGCAGGCCAAGGACGTCACCAACGGCTATTGGTTCGGCATCGCGTCGGACCAGGCGCTGGCCGACCCGAAGCGCAATACCGCGTTGGAGGACTTCCTGATTCGGTTCGAGAAGGCCGCCCGGTGGGCCCAGGACCATCCCGAGGAGTGGGCCAAGAGCTATGCGGGCGCCGTGGGTCTGGATCTCAAGGTCGCTCAGGTGGCGCAGTCCCGTAGCTTGCGCAAGCCCACCGAACTCAACGACGAGGTGATCGCCTCGGAACAGAAGATCGCCGACCTGTTCGCGGAGTCCGGTCAGATCGCCGCGGCGCCGAAGTTCGCCGATTGGGTCGACCGCCGCTACAACGACGCGCTGCGTCCCCTGCTGATCAGCGCCAACTAGGAGTTCCCTTGCCTGCCAAGTTTTTCTGGTTCCTGCCCACCAACGGCGACAGCCGCTCGATCGTCGGAGCGTCGCACGCGTCGTCGCACCACACCGTTCCCGACAACTACCGCGCTCCCACCCGTCGCTACCTCGCGGAGGTGGCCCGCGCCGCCGACCGACTGGGGTACGAGGGCGTGCTGACGCCCACCGGAACCTGGTGCGAGGACGCCTGGTTGACCGCGGCGGCGCTGCTGGCCGAGACCGAGCGGCTGAAGTTCTTGGTCGCATTCCGGCCCGGACTGGTGCCGCCGACGCTGGCCGCGCAGCAGACCGCGACGCTGCAACGCTTCTCGGAGGGGCGGGTGCTGCTCAACATCGTCAGCGGCGGCGACGACGTCGAGCAGCGGCGGTTCGGCGACTGGCTCGGCCACGACGAACGCTACGCCCGCACGGCAGAATTCCTCCACGTCGTGAACTCGGTGTGGCGCCAGGACTCGGTCGACTTCAAGGGCGACTACTACACCGTCGAAGACGCTCGCGTGTCTGCGCCACCGGATCCGTTGCCCGCCATCTACTTTGGCGGCTCGTCGCCGGCCGCATTGCCGGTCGCCGCGCAGTACGTCGACGTGTACCTGACCTGGGGCGAGCCGCCGCAGGCGGCCAAGGCGAAGATCGACCAGGTGCGCAAGCTCGCCGAGGCGCGCGGCCGCACCGTGCGGTTCGGCATCCGGCTGCACACCATCAGCCGCGACACGTCGGCCGCTGCGTGGGCCGTCGCGAACGACTTGGTGGGGGAGCTCACGGAGGATCAGGTGGCGAAGGCGACTGCGCTGCACTCGAAGTCGGAGTCCGAAGGGCAGCGTCGGATGACGGCGCTGCACGGCGGCCGGCTGGACAAGCTCGAGATCTACCCCAACCTCTGGGCCGGTGTGGGCCTGGTGCGCGGCGGCGCGGGCACCGCGCTGGTCGGCAGCCACGAAGAGGTCGCCAACTTGATCTACGAGTACCACTCCGTCGGATTCGACGAGTTCATCCTGTCGGGCTACCCGCACCTCGAGGAGGCGTACTGGTTCGCCGAGGGCGTGCTCCCACTGCTCAAGCAGAAGGGCGTCGCCTAACAGCTGAGCCGTAGGCCGATGCCGGCGGGCGGTGTGGCCTCCCGAAGGCATCCGAAGCCCCCGACACCCGCCGCGGACAGCTTCACCGCCGTCTGGTGCGCATAGTTGACGCAGAACACCGCTCCCGCGTCGGCCCGGCAGCGGTAGTCGCCGAACGCCAGGGACTGGCCGGACGGAAGTTCGGCGCCCGTGCCGTCGCCGAACGGGCCGGGATCACCGTGTGGCGACCCGACGTCGACGCTGGTGCCTGCGAAGTCCACCCAGTTGTTCTTCCATCCGGTTTCGATGCCGGGCGGGCGTGGCGGTGGGTTGGTCAGCTTGACGAGGCACGAAAGTGCGCCGTCCTGGTAGCGGTTGGTGAGGCAGTTGGTCTCGGTGCCCGCGGTGATGAACGCGACCTGATCGCCAAGGTCCGTCGTCACGCCGTCGCGCGTCACCGAGTGGTAGGCGCCCACGTCGGCGGGTCGTGCCGCCTCGATCCAGCGGATGACGTCGGCGATCGCCGTCCCCGTGGCCGGCGGGGTGGTGGGTGCGGACGTGCGCGTACCCGGCGCCTTCGAGATCGTCGAGACCGTGGCGGACGGCGAGGACGTCGTAGGCGCCGACGAGGGCCGTTGCTCGTCTCCCGCCGTAGCCGAACAGCCCGCTACCAGCGCAGACGTCGCGACGACCAGAACCATCCGCATCCGGCCAGGCTAGCGGTCGAACCGGCGACATTCCGTCAGGCGCGTCGAGCGCCGGCATTCTTCGCTACCGTCTGGTTCATGCACGATCGCACCATTCGCGTCACCGTCGACAGCGGAACCATCGAGGGTTTCACCCGTGACGGCGTGCATCGCTGGCGCTCCGTGCCGTATGCGCGTCCGCCGGTCGGCAAGCTGCGCTTGCGCGCGCCGCAGCCGGTCCAACCATGGCCGGGCGTCCGGTACTGCCACGGATTCACCTACTGCGCGCCGCAGCAGCGCAAGTACACGCTGGTGGGTGTTGGCAAGTACCAGCCGATGGCCGAGGACTGCCTGACGCTGAACGTCGTGGCACCGGAGAAGCCGTCCGACGGTCCATTGCCGGTGATGTTCTTCATCCACGGTGGCGGCTACATCCTGGGCAGCTCGGCGACACCGATCTTCGACGGGGCGGCACTCGCCCGGCGGGGCTGCGTCTACGTCTCGGTGAACTACCGGCTCGGCGCGCTGGGCTGCATGGACCTGTCGTCGCTGTCCACCCCCGAGAATCCCATCGAGGACAACCTGTTCCTGCGCGATCTCGTGATGGCGCTGAAGTGGGTCCGCGACAACGCGGCGGTGTTCGGCGGCGATCCGGACAACGTGACGATCTTCGGCGAGAGCGCGGGTGCGCACGCCGTCGCCACGCTGCTGGCCGTCCCCGAGGCCAAAGGTCTTTTTGCGCAGGCGATTTCGGAGAGTCCGGCAAGCGGCATGTCGGGGCCCCCGCAAGTAGCGGCGGCGTTCGCCAGCGACCTCGCGCGCGTCCTCGGGGTGGCGCAGCAGGACGCCGCCGCGGCCGTGATGGCGGCACGGCCTGCGGAGTTGGTCGACGCGCTCGAGAAGGTGATGCGCCGTGGCATGAAGGAAATGCGCGGCGCCTTCGTCGTGGGGCCGACGTTCGACACCGAGTATCTGCCGCAAGACCCGCTGCAGGCCATGCGCGACGGTTCCGCACACCGGGTCCCGCTCGTCGTGGGCACGAATGCCGACGAAGGGCGGCTGTTCACCCGGTTTTTGCAGCTGCTGCCGACGTCCGAGCCGATGATCGACGCGCTACTCGCCGACACCGACGTCGAGATGCGCAACCGGATCACCAAGGCCTATCCGGGATATCCGAGTCCGAGTGCGTGCGTCCAGCTGGGCGGCGACTTCGCGTTCGGCACCGCGGCATGGCAGATCGCCGACGCGCACGGCCGGCATGCGCCGACGTACGTCTACCGATATGACTACGCGCCGCGCACCTTTCACTGGTCGGGGCTGGGCGCCACACACGGCACCGAACTCTTCGCCGTCTTCGACGTGTACCGGACACGGTTCGGATCGCTGCTCACCGCGGCAGCCGATCGGCGTTCGGCTCGGCGGGTGAGCAACGACGTGCAACGCCGGTGGCGGGCCTTCAGCCGGACCGGCGCACCGGGCGCGGGTTGGCCCGCGTACACCGCGGAGGAGCGCGCGGTCATGGTGTTCGACCGTCGCTCGCATCTGGAGTACGACCCGAACGCCGAGCGACGCCAAGCCTGGGAGGGCTTCTCGCTCGCCGCGCACTGAGCCGAGTTGACACCCGTCAATTCGACGGCCGAAAACCCGGAATCGCGCGGCGCGGTGGCTTACGTTGGTCGCGTGCCGCAGACGACCACGCTCATCGAACGTCCCGCCGATCTGACCGCCGACTGGCTGACGTCGGTGATGGGGACGGGCACCGTCACCGACTTCACGGTCGAGCGCATCGGCACCGGACAGATGAGCGAGTGCTACCGCGTCCGCTTGACCTACGCAGAGGGCGGCACGGGGCCGGCGTCGGTCGTGCTCAAGGTCGCCGCCGCCGACCCGAGCAGCAGACAGACCGGGCTCGCGATGGGCCTCTACGAACGCGAGGTCCGGTTCTACACCGACATTGCGCCACGCCTCGCCGGGCCCCTCCCTCCGTGTCGGCACGCGGCATACGACCCGGAGACGGGCGCGTTCGACCTGCTGCTGGGTGACGCCGCGCCCGCAGAGGTCGGTGACGAGATCCGCGGCGCCACAGTCGAACAGGCCACTCTCGCGCTCACTCAGCTGGGGCACGTGCACGGGCCGCTCCTTGGCGATCCGGCCCTGGCGGACACGCCGTGGCTCAATGGGGAATCGCCGCTCAATCAAGCACTGATGGCCGCGCTGTACGCCGGTTTCGTGGACCGCTACTCCGAGCAGATCGCGCCGGCTCACCGCGACGTGTGTGAACGCCTCGTCGCCACGCTCGACGCCTACCTCGCGCAGGAGGCGCAGTCCGGTCGCCCGCAGGGCCTCGTCCACGGCGACTACCGCCTGGACAACATGCTGTTCGGGCAGTCGGGCGCCGACCGGCCGCTGACCGTCGTCGACTGGCAGACCGTCACCTGGGGTCCCGCGCAGACCGACGTCGCCTACTTCCTCGGCTGCGCTCTACCGGTGCAGCTGCGCCGCGACCACTACGACGACCTGCTGCGCGCCTATCACGTGGCGCTCGGGCCCGACTCGCCGCTGAGCTTGGACGACGTGCGGGAGGGCGTGCGCCGGGCGAGCTTCTTCGGCGTGGTGATGGCGATCGTGTCGCCGATGCTCGTCGCGCGCACCGAGCGTGGCGACCAGATGTTCATGACGATGATCGAGCGGCACTGCCAACACGTGATCGACACCGACGCGATCGCCATCCTACCCGCTGCGACGACCCCGGAACCGTTGCAGCCCAACGCAGCAGACGAAGGCGCGCATCCGGCGACCGGAGAGCCACTCTGGAGCGAGAGCTGGTACTTCGACTTCGCCGATCCGCACCAAGGCGTCGGTGGGTGGCTCCGCCTCGGCCTCATCCCGAATGAGGGGCACACCTGGATCAACGCGCTGCTGTGCGGCCCCGACATGCCCACCGTCGCCGTACTCGACTGGGAGGCCGACGTGCCCGACAGTCACACCCACGTCAGCACCGACGAGATCGACCTGAGCCTCGACGCGGCCGAGCCACTACGGACCTACCGGGTCGCGCTGCGTGGGCGGGGCCAGGCGTTCGACGACCCGGCAGGCTTGTTGCACGGCGAATCCGGCCGTCCGGTCGACGTGACGATGGACCTCAGTTGGACCACCGCGGGCACGCCGTACCAGTACCGCATCACGACGCGTTACGAGATCCCGTGCACGGTCACGGGAACCGTGACCGTCGACGACCGTTCGTACGCATTCGACGGCGTGCCCGGCCAGCGTGACCATTCGTGGGCGCCCAGGGACTGGTGGGGCATGGAATGGGTGTGGAGCGCGCTGCACCTCGACGACGGCACGCACGTGCACGCGGTCGACATGCGCATCCCCGGCATACCGCCGATGGGCATCGGGTACGTCCAGCGGGCGGGGGAGCCGCTCGTCGAACTCGATGCGGTGACTGCACGGGAGACCTTCGGCGACAACGACTTACCGCTGGGCACCGTCCTCGAACTCGAGCCCGGTGGGCTCACCGCCACGATCGACGTCCGCGGACACGCACCGGTTCTGCTCACCTCGCGGGACGGCAAGGTCAGCCACTTCCCGCGCGCGTGGGCGACGGTGACCACCGGCGACGGCCGCACCGGTGTCGGGTGGGTCGAGTGGAATCGCCACCAGTCGTGACGCCGGTCAGCTCAGGTGCGCGCTGTCGTCGTCGAGCTCGTCGCGCCGCAGGCCCATCGGCGTGGTGGCGGGGATGTCGCCTGCCGCGATCACCGTGCGCGTGATCGGCGTCAGTCTGCGGAACAGCGCCTCGAGTTCCGCGTCGTCCAGGGCGTCGAAGGCTGCCAACGCCAGCCGGTCGGTGGTGTCCTCGATGTCCTGCTTGAGCGCTACGCCCGCGTCGGTCAGCACCCCGGTGTCGTCCAGAACGCCGCGGGCCGCCAACTGCGCTGTGCACGAGGCCCATTCGTCCTCGTCGTACCGACGGCTGCGCATGATGAAGTCCCGTGGCACCCGGTCGGCGACGACATGCAACACGTTGCACTCGCGGCCGCTGACGCCCAATGACGCGAGGACCGCGACGTGGGCGTCACCGCGCTGTTCGCGCAGCAGGGTGGTGGCATGCCACAACGCGGCCAAGGCTCGTCCGGCCACGGCAGGGCCCGGTTCGCCGCGAACAGGGGGCGGCCGTCCAGCGGCGCGCTGCGGGCGGCCTTCGCCAACAGCGCTGCGGCCGTCTCGACGTCGCCGTCGGTCACGCCGCACCGGCGCAACGCCGCGACGGCCGACGTCTCGCGCGCCCGCAGGGCATCGGATGGCGAGGCGAACTCCCACGCGGCCGGGAGGGCCTGCGCGACGTGGGAGGCCGAGAAGTTGTAGAAGATCGCGGTGACCACCTCGGGAGGCACCAATCCGAGCGGCGCGGAGCGGGCGGCGAAGTAACCGCCCCAGAAACCGCGGAAGCCGGCGGCTTCGTATGCGGCCCTGGCCTCGGGGGAGAAGTAGGTGACTGCGTGGACCGGCTCGAAGCGGTCGAAGAGTCGCCGTGCGGTCCTCGGTGTCCTGATCACTTCTGCAGTCAATCATCACGCCCGCCGCCGGATTGTTAGGGTGCGCTCCATGATGCGGACGGTGATCGGCGCGGTGATGGTCGTCGCGGCGGTCGCCGGATGCAGCGCATCCACGGGCAGTCCCGGCACGCCGGTCGTGTCCCGGCAGACGTTGCAGACCGACGTCGCCGACCGGCTCGCCAAGGCGGGTGATCCACCGCAATCGGTTACCTGTCAGGAGGATCTGGTCGGCGTGATCGGAAGGACCGCACGGTGCGACGTCGCGATGAGTGCGGCCAACGGCTTCCAGCCGGTCGCGACCGTCACACGCGTGGACGGCACCACGGTGGACTACGAACTGACGCCGGCGCTCTCGCAGGCGCAGCTCGAGAAGGCGGTCGCCGGCCTCGTCGCCGAAAATGTGGGAGACCGGGTCGATTCGGTGGCGTGCGAATCGGGCCTGGAGGGCAAGGTCGATGCGACGGCGCGCTGCGACGTCGACGCGGGCGGCATGAAGGCACGCCGTACCGTGCGGGTGACCGACGTGTCGGGGCTGACGATGGACTTCAATCTGTCGTCTGAGTGACGCCGTCCTTCGCCTCGTCGATGATGGCACGCATCGCCCGTTCTGCACCGGCGTCGTCACGCAGCCGGATCGCGCGGGCAACCTCGTCGTGCAGCGCGATGGCCACCGGGTTCGGCGTCTCCGGCATCAACCCGTGATGGGTGCGGCCGGTCAGTATCTCGGCCACCACGCCGTTGAGGGCGCGAAACATCTCGTTGCCGCTGGCTTCGAGCAGGGTCTGATGGAAGACCTTGTCGGCCAAGAGATATGACTCGAGGTCACCCGACCGACCATGCATCACCATGTCCGACACCGCGGCCGCCATGATGCGGCACTGGTGCGGGTCGGCGCGCTGAGCGGCCAGGGCCGCCGCGGCTGGTTCGAAGCCGCGGCGCAGCTCGGACAGCGAGATCAACTGGGCAGCTCGGTCACCCGATTCGAGGCGCCAGCGAATCACCCTGGGATCGAATACGTTCCACTGCGCGGAGGGCTGAATGGTGATGCCGACGCGGCGCCGCGAGGCGATCATGCCCATCGATTCGAGCACCCGGATGGCTTCGCGCGCGACACTACGGGAAACGCCGTGCTGGACGCTGACGTCGTCGAGCGTGATCACCTGGCCCGGCAATAGGCCGCCAGACACGATCTGGGCGCCGAGCGCAGTCAGCACGTTCTCGTGCAGAGCGCTGACATTTGCTTGCGGCACCACGCATACATCTTGTCATACCCGCAGCTGACGTTACTAAAAACATACCTTTGCGGGATCTGCTTGCAATGATCAGATCATTGATGCAAACTATGTGACGGCAAGCACAAGCGGGTAAGCCATCCACGAAGTGGGTAGGCATGCCGGGGAGGTGGAGCGGTGGCGGCACCAGTGGTCGTGATGGGCGTATCCGGCTCGGGCAAGTCCACCGTCGGCGCGGCGCTGGCGCAGCGCCTGCGCGTCCCGTTCGCCGACGCCGACGACTTCCATCCCCCTGCCAACATCGCGAAGATGACCGCCGGTCACCCGTTGAACGACGACGACCGGCGCCCCTGGCTCGAGTCGATCGGCAGGTGGCTGGCCGATCATCCCGGTGGTGGCGTGATGAGTTGTTCGGCCCTCAAGCGCGCCTACCGCGACCAACTGCGTGAGCACTGCCCCGACGTCGAGTTCCTCCACCTGTCCGGCACGCCCGAGGTGATCGGCAGGCGGCAGGCCAGCAGGCCAGGACATTTCATGCCGGCCTCGCTGCTCGCGTCGCAGTTCGAGACGCTCGAGCCGCTGGCAGCCGACGAGAACGGCGTCGTCATCGACGTCGATCAGAACATCGATTCCATTGTGGACCAATATGTTTCGCTGACCGAACAGGAGAACGAATGAACACCGGAGTCGCCTTCCTGGCGGATGCCCCCGAACTCGCCGAGCCGGTGGCCGCCGGTTGGCAGCTGATCCTGGCGTTCCTCGCAGGCATAGCCGTGATCGTCGTGCTGATCACGGTGGTCAAGCTGCATCCGTTCCTCGCGCTCATCTTCGGTGGCCTGACGGTCGGTTTCGCCGCGGGCGAGAACCTCACCACGGTGTTGAAGTCGTTCACGTCCGGATTTGGTACGACGGCAGCGGGAGTCGGCATTCTGATCGCGCTCGGTGCGATGTTCGCCAAACTCCTCGCCGACTCAGGCGGTGCCGACGAGATCGTCGACACCATCGTCGGTCACGCGTCGCCACGGGCGTTGCCGTGGGCAATGGCCTTGGTCGGTGCGATCATCGGCCTTCCGATGTTCTTCGAGATCGGCCTCGTTCTCCTCATGCCGGTCATCTACCTCGTCGCGCGCCGGTCGCAGTTGTCCCTCATCACCGTCGGAATTCCTGCTCTCGCAGGCCTTTCTGCCATGCACGGCTTCGTTCCGCCCCACCCCGGCCCGCTGACCGCGATCGACCTGCTGGGTGCCGACCTGGGCATCACCCTCGCGCTGGGCGTGGCGGTCGCGATACCGACCATCGTGGTGGCCGGCCCCCTGTTCGGGAAGCTGGCGGGACGGTGGGTCGTCGTCGGCGCCCCCGACACGTTCGACGCCGATGAGTTCGCCAACGCTGACAACCTCCGCAGGCCGTCGTTCCCCGTCACGCTGTTCAGCGTGCTGCTGCCCGTGGTGCTGATGTTGGGCAAGGCGCTGGTCGACATCTTCATCGAGGACGAAAACCAGTGGTTCCGGGTGATTTTCGACGGCCTCGGCACGCCAATCGTCGCGCTGCTGATCGCCGTCATCGTCGGCCTGTTCACGCTCGGCCGTGGTGCGGGCATGAACCGCGACCAGATCACCAAGTGCGTCGAGTCGGGATTGCCGCCGATCGCGGGCATCATCCTCATCGTCGCCGCCGGCGGCGGTTTCAAGCAGGTCCTGGTGGATAGCGGCATCGGCACGCTGCTCGCCCGTTGGGCCGAGGACGTCAGCATCTCGGTGCTGGTGCTGGCATGGCTGCTAGCCGTGCTCATCCGCCTCGCCACGGGTTCGGCGACGGTCGCGACCATCACCGCATCGTCGCTCGTCGTCGGTCTCGTCGAAGGCATGAGCACCGGGCAGACGTCACTCGTCGTGCTGGCCGTCGGCGCCGGGTCGCTGTTCTTCTCCCACGTCAACGACGCCGGCTTCTGGTTGGTGAACCAGTACTTCCGCCTCAGTGTCGGTCAGACCATCAAGACCTGGTCGATCATGGAGACGGTGCTATCCGTGAGCGGACTGATCGTGGTCCTGCTCCTGGACCTGGTGATCTGACCCGGCTCGCGCCGAGTCGCCTCAGCCCTTGAGGACCTGGGTGCCGCCGGCGAGTTCGTCGTGCTTGCCCTGCTTGGTGGGGCTGCCGTTGATCGTCACGGCGATCACGATCATTGCGACGAAGGCAAGCAGGCCACCGACGAACGGGATGATGTTCAGCAGCATGAACGAATTGCGGATGGCCGATTGCCGCGCATCGGGTTTGGCGGCTCCTCCCGGTCCGTGCACGCTGAGACCAAGGACCTTCTTGCCGATCGTCCAGCCCTGGGTCACCTCGAGTGCCACGAAGTAGCCGAAAGTCAGCAGCCCGACTATCAGGCCGCTTACCACGTAGTTCGACTGCATCGACAGTGGAAAGACGATGATGGAACTCACGACGCCGACGATGATCCAGTCGATGACGCGAGCGAGGAACCGGGGGAGAAGGCCACCCGGCTCGGCGTGCGTTGAGTAGGGCCCATCGATCGGGCCGGGTTGTGGGTCGTAACCGCCAGCTGTCATGCGGTCAATCTACGCTGGCTAAAGGCTAATGCGAGCGGCGTTTGCGCACTTCGCTCTTGGCCGTGTCGGCCAGTTCGGCGCTGCGTTCCCGCGCCAGCTTGGCAATCTCGGGTCCGCGTTCACGGGCGGCGTCGGCGAATTCCGGTCCGCGTTCGCGGGCGACGCTGGCCAGTTCGGCGCTGCGTTCGCGTGCGAGCTTGGCAATCTCGGGTCCGCGTTCGCGTGCCACCTCGGCAAGTTCCGAGCCACGCTCGAGCGCGACGTCGGCCAACTCCGAGCCCCTCTCGCGTGCCACTTCGGCGAACTCGCTGCCACGTTCCAGCGCGAGATGCGCGAACTCACGGCCTCGTTCGGCTCCAACCTGTAGTCCGTGCCCGAGTTTCTCGGCCCATTCACTGTCGGCGAGCGCGCCACCCGACGCCGCGCCGACGGGCAGCGCCGTGACCACTGCACCGGACACCTTGCGGGCAGCTCGGCGGCCCCGCCAGCCCAGGGACGGTTTGCCCTCGGTGTCCACCGCAGCAATGATCAAGCCGCCGATCAGGCTGACGTCCGCCATGAAGGCGCGTCTCTGATCGGCCTTGCGGGCTGGATCCGTCTCGGTCCAGAAGGTATGTCCGCCAAGGCTTCCCGGGACGACGCTGACGGCAAGCGCCGCGGAGGCGAACCGGGGAAGCCGGCCGGTCGCGAGCAAGAGGCCTGCACCGATCTGCACGGCGCCGTTGACGCGTGCCACGGTTTCGGCGTTGGCGGGAACGTTCGTCCCCACGGGGTCGGGTAGTTTTGCCAGACCTTCGAGCGTGGGGCGCGCAGCGTCGGCAGCCGGCTTGGGGCTGCGCAACGCCTCCACGCCGCGCCCGATGAAGGTGGCGGCCAGCATGGGACGGGCGATTCGTCTGATCAACATGGCGCCAGGATTCCCCGGCCCACATGGTCACAAACCCATCACCATGGGCTTCTCGACTACCCGGCGTCGCGTCCCTGCAGCAGCAGTTGGCTCAACCGGGTGGTGGTGGCCGCGCCGTCGTCGAAGCCGCCGGCGCCGCCAAGGGAGTTCATCACCGCGAGCGTGTACCGCTGGCCCCCTCCCGCGAAACCGACGGAGTTCACCACCCAGCCGCCCTGCTCCAGCGACCAGCCGTCCTTGTTGCCCGGGGTCATCGAGGGACCCGCGCCCCAGACGCCCCACTGCTGATTGGGCGCGACGTGCTGCAGTGCGTCGACGATGGCGGCGGTGTCGCCGGGATCCAGCGCGGTGAGCACGTAGTTGATCAGCCGATCGAGGTCGTTGGCCGTCGACTTCTGAAATCCCCAGTACGGGAACGTGCTGCTGAATCCGCGCTGCGGTGTTAGATCCGTCATTCCGTACCGCGGAAAGTCGGCGTTGAAGGCCTGGTGGTCGCGACCTCCGTAGCGGGCCCACAGCGCGTCGGCGGCATCGTCGTCCGAGGAGTGCAGCATCGCGGCCATCAGGCTTCGGTCCGACTCGGTCAGCGACACCGTCCCTGCGCGCTGGCGGGTGAGCAGGTCGACCACCATGGCCAGCTTGATGGTCGACGCCGTCCAGACCAGGTCGCTGGCGTGCGAATTGCGATACGTCGCACCGGTTTTGCGGTCGCGCAACACGTAGCCGACCGTGCCGGGGCGGGTGGCCAGGTACGCGTCGGCCGCCGCGACGCGGGACTGCAGGTCGCAGTCCGACGCCGTCGATTCCGGCGCGCAGGCCGCCTCTGCGATGGGGACGGGGGTCGCCGCAGCCACCACGACGGCGATCACCGTGGCGACGACGAGCCGGAATCTCACTGCACCAGCTTCGCATTAAGCTGAGACGACTCAGACATCCGAGGAGGTCAGCGTGGCTCTCGTCGCGGGAATCGATTCGTCCACCCAGTCCTGCAAGGTGGTGGTGTGCGACGCCGACACCGGCGAGACGGTCCGTTCAGGGTCGGCACCACATCCCGCGGGTACCGAGGTCGACCCCCGGCTGTGGTGGTCGGCGCTGCAGGCCGCGATCACCGCGGCCGGTGGCCTGGACGACGTCGAGGCCGTCTCCGTCGGAGCCCAGCAGCACGGCATGATCTGCCTCGACGCGGGCGGTTCCGTGGTGCGCGACGCCCTGCTGTGGAACGACACGCGGTCGAGCGGGGCGGCGGCCGACCTGGTCGCCGAACTCGGCGGGCCCGACGAGTGGGCCAAGCGCGTCGGCGTGGTGCCGGTCGCATCGATCACCGCCGCGAAGTTGCGCTGGCTTGCCGACAACGAACCCAGGAACGCCGACGCGACGGCCGCGGTGTGCCTGCCGCACGACTGGCTGACCTGGCGTCTGGCCGGCGCCGGCGACCTCGCCGACCTGCGCACCGACCGCAGCGACGCCAGCGGCACCGGGTACTTCGCCGCCGAGGCCGATGACTACCACCCCGACCTGCTCATGCTCGCGCTGCGGGGCCGCAACCCACATCTGCCGACGGTGTTGGGCCCGAATCAGGCGGCGGGGCGTACCGCCAGTGGGGCCGTTCTGGGACCCGGTGCCGGCGACAACGCCGCGGCGGCGTTGGGCATCGGCGCGGGCCCGGGGGACTGCATCGTGTCGCTCGGAACCTCCGGCGTGGTGAGTGCGGTCGGGGACGCCGCCGCGCACGACGCATCGGGGTTGGTGGCGGGGTTCGCGGACGCGACGGGCAGGCAGCTGCCCCTGGTGTGCACGCTCAACGGGGCTCCGGTGCTTGCGGCCGTCGCGGCGATGCTGTCGGTGGACTTCGACGAGCTCGACAGGCTCGCGCTGTCGGCGTCCGTGGGTGCCGACGGGCTGGTGCTGGTGCCGTACTTCGACGGGGAGCGCTCACCCAACCTGCCCGATGCCGCGGGCGCACTGCACGGCGTGACGACGCGAAACCTGCAGCCCGCCAACGTCGCCCGTGCTGCCGTGGAAGGCCTGCTGAGTTCGATGGCCTACTGCATCGACCGGATCGCCGAGCAGGGCGTGAACGTCGAACGCGTGATCCTCGTCGGTGGCGGTGCCCGCTCGGAGGCGATCCGGCGCATCGCGCCTGCGATCCTCGGCATGCCCGTGCACGTGCCGACGCCCGCCGAGTATGTCGCACTCGGTGCGGCCCGGCAGGCGGCGTGGACTCTGTCTGGCGCCGATGCGCCACCGCCGTGGTCGTTCGGGGTGACGGCGTCCTACACCGCCGAACCGACCCCCGAGGTGGTCGACCGTTATCACAGCGTGCAGTCACTGACCATGGGGCAGTGAGGATTTCGCGCTAGCCCGGGGTGGGGCGCGGCCAACTCGGCCGCGGCAGGGGCCCGGTGGCGGTCGCAGTCGTTCCAGCACCACGCGCAGCGGAGACCACGTCGCGCGACCGGTTCGGGTCACCGCATACGCGGTGAGGACCACCGTGGGATCGGCGAGCGGCACGACCTTCACGCCGCGGCCGGTAGGCCTGCCGACCGGCAGCAGCCCCACCCCGTATTCGGCGACGATGAGGTCTTCGACCAGTTCCAGGCTGTCGATCTGGTGCGCGATGCGCGGCGCGAAGCCGGCGAGTGCGCCCAACGTACGGACGGCGTCTTCGTCAGCGGTGTTGCGGGAGTTCACGATCCAGGTCCGATCGGCGTAGGCGGAGACGTCCGGTGGCCGGTCGGGTTCCTCGCTGCGCACGCCCAGGCCCCACGGAATGGCCCACAGCGGAACGGTTTCCAGCAGTGGGGCAGGGGCGGCGGGTGCCAGGTTGTAGTCGTAGGTCAGGGCGAGGTCCAGGTCGTCGTCGACCAGCAACGCAAACGCCTCGATCGGTTCGTACTCACTGATCACCACGTCGACCTTGGGATGGGTGGCCGCCAGCTCGTCCAGGATGGGCAGCAGCGAGACCCGGATGCCGGTGGCGAACCCACCGACGCGCAGCGTGCCCGCGGGCTCCGCGTCCGGGTCGAGGTCGAGGCGCGCGGCGTCGACGGCGGCGAGGATCGTGACGGCGTGATCGGCGAGCCGGCGTCCAGCGGGAGTCAGCCTTACCCGACGACCCTCGGGCTCGATCAACGGCGTGCCAGTCTCCTTGGCCAGGGCCGCAATCTGTTGCGACACCGTCGAGGTGGTCAGGTGGTACGCCTCGCCGACCGCGCGCATCGATCCCATCCGGGACAGCGCGAGCAAGAGTTGCAGTCGTCGGGTGTCCACTCGGGCATTGTCCGCGATCGGTGAACGGATGGCTTGCGATCGATCAAGTTTGCACGACGGTGGTGCGCGAACTCGCCGTCCTCCTCGCCGGCTTCTGCATCAGGGTCGCGGCTCGGCGGGGAACCACGACCCGTGCGCAGATCTCGGCGCAGTCGCAGCGAATTCTGCAGAAATCGTAGGCCCGCTGCCCTTCCCTCCGCTGTGCTGCGCGCGCACGATTGAAGGAGGTCGACGAAGGGAGTGGGCGATGAAGGCCAAGGTCGGCGATTGGTTGGTGGTCAAGGGCACGACGGTCGATAGACACGATCAGAAGGGCGTGATTACCGAAGTGCACTCATCGGACGGTTCACCGCCGTACGTGGTCAAGTGGCTCAACAGCGATCACCTCGCCACCGTGTTTCCCGGCCCAGATGCGATCGTCAACACACCCGAGGAGCAGGAGGCGGCCGACAAGCGGGCAGAGCATCACTTCGGGTCGGCGCACGCCAAGGGCTAGCGGCGCCGCCAGGTGATCCGCCCTCAATCGGGCAACCGCCGGTTGAGTAGCAGCGCGGCCAGCGCCGCGAGGGCGAGGGAAATGGCGCCGAGCCGCAACCAGCCTGCGCTGGCGTCACCCTTGGTGGTCTCGTAGCCGATCTGCTCCTGCAGTGTGGTGAAGACTTCCTTGAGCTGCTCCAGGCTCGATGCCGTGTAGGCGTTCCCGCCCGACAGCTCGGCGATCTTCTTCAGCATCTCGGGGTCGACGGGTACTGGCACCGGCTGGCCGCCGATCGGGACTGTGCCGTAGGGGGTGCCGAAGGACACCGTCGAGATCGGCACGCCCTGATCCTTGGCCGTGCGCGCAGCGGTGTAGGCGCCCTTGGGATTGTCCGGGTTGGACGGCACCGTCTCCTTGCCGTCCGACATCAGCACGATGCGCGCGGGCGGTGCCTCGTCGCCGCCGCCGATCACCGCGCCGACCGTGGCGATGGCCTGCAGCGCGGTGAAGATGCCCTCACCCGTGGCGGTGCGGTCGGCCAGTTGCAGCTTGTCGATCGCCGCCTTGGTCGCCACCCGGTTGGTGGTCGGCGCCGTCAGCACCGTCGCGGTACCGGCATAGGCGATCAGGCCGAGGTTGATGCCGGGCGTGAGCTGATCGGCGAACTGCTTGGCCGCCTCCTGCGCGGCGACCAGGCGGCTCGGTGACACGTCGGTAGCGCGCATCGACTGCGACACGTCGATCACCAACATCACCACCGCGCGGTTGCGTGGAATCTGCACGGCATGGGTGGGCGCGGCCATCGCGACCGCGAACAGTGTCAGCGACAGCACCAGCAGGATCGCGGGCAGATGCCGCCACCGGGTGGGCCGCTTGGGCGCCACGCTTTCCAGCAGCTCCATGTTGGCGAAGCGCAGCATCCGCTTCTGCCGTGCCATCTGCACGACGACGTACAGCCCGATCAACCCCACGACGACGAGGAGGAACAGCAGGTACCAGACATGTTCGAATCCCGACAGAGTCATCGGTCCGAGCCACGGCAACGTCATGGGCACCTCGTCATCTGCTGGTTTCGCACTCCTCGCGATTGTCCACGAACTTCGGTGCCGCCAGGCCGGCAAGGCGCGACAAGATCTGCGCGGTCGGCTCCTGCCGGGCGTGGCGGTAGCCGTTGCCTGCCCACAGGTGGACGAGGTCGGATTCACCCGAGGCGGCCGCGGCCTTGCGCAGCGGGCTGGTCAGATGGTGAATCGCGGGATAGCCCAATGGCGCCGAGGCTTCGAAGGCGTCGATGAACTCGTTGCGCAGGCCGCGGGCCGGCCGTCCGGTGAAGGCTCGGGTGATGACGGTCTGAGTCCGAGACGGATCGCTCAGTGCGGCCCGGTGCGTCGCCGAGGCGCCGCTCTCGTCCGCGAGCAGCAGCGCGGTGCCCACCGCCGCGGCGTCGGCGCCGGCACGGAGGACCGCGGCCACGGCGTCGGGTGTGGCCAGACCGCCGGCCGCGATGACGGGGAGCGGCACGCTGTGCGTGATTCGCTCGATCAGGTCGCCGATGGCAAGGGCTTGGGGCATGCGGTCCGGGGTGAACGTTCCCGAGTGACCGCCGGCGTCGGCAGCCTGCACCGCGAGCATGTCCACGCCTGCCGCCGCGGCCAGTTCGGCCTCCGACTGCGACGTCACCGTTTGCACGACGGCCGTGCCGGCCCTCTGCAGGGCGCGGATGACTCGGTCGGCGGGGATGCCGAAGGTGAAGCTGACGATGGGAACCGGATTGGACAGCAGCAGCTCGATCTTGGCGTCGAATGCGTCGTCGTCGTCGATCGGGTCGGTGGGCAGGGTTAGCCCGAATCGGTCCGCCTCGCGCTGCACGGCCGCCGCGTATCGGCGGTAGGCCCCCGCGGTGATGGGGACAGGGTTCGGCGCGAACACGTTGACGCCGAACGGAACTGACGCGTCCCGCACGGTCGTGATCTCGGCTTGCAGGGCCTCGGGAGTCTTGTAGCCAGCGGCTAGGAAGCCAAGCCCGCCCGCGCGGCTCGCGGCGACCACCATGGCCGGAGTGGTCGCGCCGCCGGCCATGGGTGCGGCGATCACCGGGATGCGCAGGCCCAGGTTCGTCAGTGGTGTTGTCATCAGCGGTGCGCAGCCCGAGGTCGGCGTATCGCTCGGTGAGCCAGTGAAACTTCTCGACGGTGCGCTCCCAGGTGAACGGCCGGCTCGGGGCGCCGTGGAAGTCGTCCTGTGCGGGCGAGACCCGTTGTCCATTTCGCAGAGTGACGGCGATGCGTACCGGGGTGGCCTGCGGGTAGCGGGCGGTCAGCGCGGGGTCGGGGCGAACGGTGATGCGGCGCAACAAGTCCTGAACATCGGTCCGGCGGATGCGCTCCGTCTGCAGTTGCCCGTGTCCGACGTGACCGTCGATCAGCGCAGCGGCCAGGTGGGATCCTCCCTTCCTTCTCCTTGCCCTCGGTGCAACGACTTTGCGACGCCGAACATCCGGTTGGGTACGACCAACTTTCTCGCTGCTGAGAGGCAAGAGGTCCTACCGGAGTCGGTCGTCGTGAGGTTTGATGTCCACGAACAATCAAGCGACACAAAGGAGCCGATGTGGTGGACATGAAGTTGGAAGTCGTGGTGATACCCGTCTCGGACGTCGATCGGGCCAAGGCGTTCTACGAGACGTTGGGCTGGCGGCTGGATGCCGATTTCGCCACTGGGAACGACTTTCGGGTGATCCAGCTGACGCCCCCCGGTTCGCCGTGCTCGGTCATCTTCGGCACCGGGGTCTCCTCCGCCGCACCGGGTTCGGTCGAGGGGCTGCACCTCGTGGTGACCGACATCGAGGCTGCCCGCGCCGAGTTGGCCGGCCGAGGCGTCGACGTGAGTGAGGTGTTCCACGACGCCGGCGGCGTGTTCCATCGGGCCGGCACTGCCGGTCGGGAGCCTGGTCCGGACGCTCAACGTACGAGCTATGGCTCGTTCGCCTCGTTCAGCGACCCCGACGGCAACGGCTGGGTGCTTCAAGAGATCACGAGCCGCCTGCCGGGGCGCTGACGGGAAGGGCGTCTCAGCCCGCGCCGGACGTCTCGTCCGGTTCGCCGAGCAACCCGACGTGGTATCCAAGCCGGGTTTCGACGTCGCCCGGTTCGTGGAAGCCACGCTCGAACAACTTCTCGATGCGGGCTTGGGTTTTGGGGCGTTGGAGCGCACCGAGGAAGGCATCCCATTCGGGCGCGATCTCTGCGTCGGGAGGCAAGCTGTTGACGTCGACCAGCCGTTTCGTCTCCGCGAGTGCGTGCTTGTCGAAGGTGGAGATCCTCGTCGCAAGCGCGTCGACGAACCCGTCGAGTTCGGCGTCGGGAAAGGCGCGGTTGACGTAGCCATAGCGCTCCGCCAGGTCGCCGTCGATGTCGTCGGCTCCGAGCAGAACCTCCAAAGCGCGTCCGCGTCCGATCAGACGCGGAAGTCGCGCCATCGGTCCGCCGCCGGGCACCAGCCCCGCCCCCACCTCCCACTGCGACAAGATCGCCTTCTCGCGGCTGGCGAAGCGCATGTCGCTGGCGAGGGCGAGTTCGCTGCCGACACCCGTCGCGCGCCCGCGAATGGAGGCGATGGAGACGACCGGTGCGCGGCTCAGGCGGGCGAGCATGTCGGGAAGTGCTTGCAGGCCCGTCGAACCCGCAGGAAAACGGGCTGACTCCTCGAGTGGCGCCACGAAGTCGTAGTGCGTCAGGAAGAATCCCTCGACGGCACTGTCGAGGACGACGACCTTGACCCGTTCGTCGATTTCCAGCGCGGTGACGATCTCCTCGAGCTCCGGAATGGACTCCGGCCCAAAGATGTTCAGCGGTGGGTGATCGAACGTGACCCGCCAGTATGCGGGTGACCGTCGCGTCAGACGAATTTGCTTGGCGGGGGTGTTGTCGGTCACGGGACTCCTCTGCTCGAGCCAGTCAGCATTGGCGTATTCAGCCCTACACGGCGTCCAACTGCGCCCAGAATCCGGCATCGGTGGGGACGAGGCGGTCGGCGATGCCCGCCTCGTCGAACGCCGTCCGGACATCGTTGATGGTCTCGCTGTAGATCGACCATCCCTCGATGTGCGCGACCACGACCCGGGGGACGCCCAACACCGCGGTGACGTCGGCGGCCCGCTGTCCGGTCAGGGTCAGTGGGCGGCCACGGTTTTTCGTGGACAGGCGTGATGCGCCGGCGAACAACACCGCAACGTCGATGGTGGGGAACCGCTGCGCGATCTGTGCGACGGGCACCATCGAGGCGTTGTCGCCGCTGACGTACACCGTGGGAAGGCCGTCGGCCTGCAGCACGAACCCGGTGACCTCGGCATTGACGTGTCCGGAGGCGTCGAGGGTGCCGTCGAGCGGGCCGTGCACAGCGGGAACGGCGGTGACGGTGACGTGGCCGGCACCGTCGTGCCGGCCGAGCTGGGTGGCCTGCCAGGATGGCAGGCCGACGGCGCGTTCGCCGAGGCGTTCGGCGGCGCCCGGTCCGGTCAGGATGGTGGGCACCGCGGTCGTGGCCCATTGCCGACCGGCGACGTCGAGGTTGTCGTTGTGATCGTCATGGCTGAGAAGAACGGCGTCGACGTCTCCGAGCTCGTCGGCGGCGACGGCAGGTGCTGTCAGCTTCGCCATGTTGCCGTAGTCGCGAGGCTCGTCGAACGTCGGATCGGTGACGAAACGCGTTCCTGCATAGTCGATGACGACGGTCGGACCGCCGACCACGCCGACGGCGAAGGGTTGGCGAGCCGCGCTGATCCGATTCGGAGTGGGGTTCTCGGTCATGCCGCCAGTTTTCCAGGGCCGGCGATGATCGTCGACCCCCGGTCGGGGCGCCAACGGTGAACGCCTTCGTGGGGTCCGATCACGCCTGTGCGACGATGCGAGAATGACCGCACGCCCGGCACACTTCACCCAGACCGCCTTCCGATCGGTTCCTTCCGACGTCGAACGCGCAAAGCCATTGGGGTGAGGATCATCTGAACGGCCCCGCAGTGGTCGGCCTGGTGGCCCGGGCGCTCGAAGAGCAATACGGCCTCGACGAGTTCATGCCGGCACGCCTCACGGTCGATCTGTTCAAGGCCGCCCGCGGAGTCGAGACCGTCGCCGAGACACGGCTGGTGCGCGACGGTCGCCGCGTCCGCAACTCGGAGTGCGCACTGATCCAGGACGGCGTCGTCGTGGCCAGGGCCATCCTGGTGCAGTACCGGCGCTCGGAGTCACCGCGGGGCGAGGAGTGGTCGGCCACCATGGATTTCACGCCGCCGACCGATGTCGACGACGCCCGGCACATGTACATCTGTAGCGACGACGGTGGCTGGTCCCAATCGATCGCCGACCACCAGAACACCTCCCGCAAGCGGTTCATCAACCGCTCCGTCGACGTCGTCGCCGGAGTCAAGAACACCCCGTTCGTGAACGCAGCGATGGCTGCCGAGGGCACCAGCCTGGTCACGAATCTCGGCTCGGCCGGGGTGGGCTATATCAACGGCGACCTGACCGTGGCATTGGCGCGGCTGCCTCTGGACGAGTGGGTGGGCGCGCAGGCGGATTCGCACTGGGTGGCCGACGGCGTCGCAGTCGGCACGGCCACGCTGTTCGATCATGCCGGCGCGTTCGGATCTGGCACGGTGACGGCCGTCAGCAATCCCGCGGCGCAGATCGACTTCGCCAACGATCCGTTTCCCATGCGTACGCCAACGGCGTGAGCGGGCGCCGCGGTGGCGGCGTCACGCTGATGGATCGGCGTACGACGCGAGCTTGCCTGCGAGGTAGGCGATATCCAGATCACCATTGGTCGCAACGTGATTCATGAACGCCTCTGCATCATCGACGTCGAAATCGCCGAGCGTCACGCCGTTGATGTACAAGAAGGTCCATGCTGCCGCCCACGCAGTCCGCTTGTTTCCGTCGACCAAGGCCCTGCTGAACCAAAGATTGAAGCAGCGCTGCGGCTTTCGCGAAGTCGTCTGGATAGGCGTCCAGCCCAAAGGCGGTAGTTCGTGGCCGCGCGACGGCGGCGTCGAGCAGGCCGTAGTCGCTGACCTTGGGAATCTGACCGATGGCTGCGGCGCCGGCAGTCAGCACATCGTCGCGATCAAGGTATTCGGTCACGCCAAACGTCGGTTGAGCTCGGCCGAGCGCTGAGCAACGATCTGTGCGGCCTCCGCTACCCGGCGCCGGTGCTCACTGGCGGCGGTCAGGATCGCCCGATGCGCGAATGTGCGCAGTGACACGTCGTCGCTTGCCGCGGCGGCGCGCACAGCGTCCAGCTCCTCTTCGGTGAACGTGACGTTCAGAGACGGCATGCCGCTAGAGTACCGGATTCGGTACTAAAAGTGGTACTCGATGAAGGATGTGCACATCACCGCTCCGCTGAAAGCGGCTCGACTCCGCAGCCCGTAGCGAGCGCGTTGAGCTCTTCGATGGTCTTCGAAGGAAGTGTCACCGTCCCGGCGGCGGTTGCCACTGAGCGGTTCTCGAGCTCGCCGGGCATCAGGATCTCTCCGCCGGGTGCCGTGCGGGAATCCTTCAGCGTGGTGATCAGCTCGTCGATGCGTGCGGTGAACTGCTCCGGCGGCATGATGGCCGCGATGTCGATGGCGATGACGAGGTGGCCACACCCGCTGCGTCGGTCGGGCACGTAGGGCCCGACGACGTCGCTGCCGAAGGAACTGCCGGTCAGCACGCCGGACAGGACGTCCATCATGACCGAGATCGCATACCCCTTGTGGCCGGCCATGGGGAGCAGGAGCCCGTCGATCGCGGCTTGCGGGTCGGTCGTGGGCAGCCCGGACGCGTCGACGGCCCACCCGTCGGGTAGCCGTTGGCCCCGTTGTCGCGCGGCGTAGACCTTCCCGCGCGCCACGCCGATGTTGGCGATGTCCAAGACGACCGTGCCGTGCCGTCCGCCGGGGACCGCGATGGACCAGGGGTTGGCACCGACCAACTTCTCGACACCGCCCCATGGAGCCATCGCGGGGCTGCCGTTGGTGGTGAGGATGCCGACGCAGCCCCACTCGGCCAGGATGCGGGTCCAATACGCGGCGGTGCCGAAGTGGTTGCTGTTGCGCACCGCGACCACGCCCACTCCGTAGGTGTTAGCCGCATTCGCCGCGGCCGTGACGGCGCGCTGCGCGACGACCTGCCCGATGCCGTCGCGGCCGTCGAGCACCGACACGGCGGCAAACGAAGTGACCGTCTCGGTGTCGGTGATTGCGCGCATGGCGCCGCTCTTCAGCCGGGCGACGTACCACGGCAGCCGCAACATGCCGTGTGACGGATGCCCCCACATGTCGGCGGTGACGAGCGATTCGGCAACCAGCCGCGCATCAACATCCGGAACACCCTGTGCGGTAAGGATTCGCACACCGTGGGCGACGACGTCTTCGGCTGCAAAGCAGTGTTGATCCTTGGGACGGTCAACTGCACCGGACGCCGCACTCATCGATACTGCCGGCTCAGTCGCCATGCTTCCTCGTCGGTCACCGGGCGGACGGCGTGTCCTCGCAACAGCAGGTACAGCTTGGCGGTCTCCTCGATCTCCTCGAGGGCATCGGCGGCGGAAGCAAGGTCGTCGCCTACCACGATGGGACCGTGGTTGGCGAGCAAGAGGGCGTGATGCGTTGCGGCGGCCAATTCCGCTACGGCGCCGAGCGATTGGTCGCCGGGTGCGTGGTAGGGCAGCAGGGGGAGCTCGCCGACGCGCATCGCGTAGTAGGCCGTCAATGCGGGTAGCGCATTGCGTGGGTCCACGTCGCGAAGGCATGACACCGCGACGGAATGTGTGCTGTGGGTGTGGACGACCGCGTGCGCGTGCGGCCGAGCACGGTAAAGGGCGAGATGGAGGAACGCCTCCTTGGTCGGCGGTGGCCCACCGACATGCCGGCCGTCGCGGGCAACGCGGGACAGCGAATGGGTGCTCGAGGCGTTCGAGACTGACACCGGTCGGCGTCATGACGATGGTGCCATCGGTGTCGATGGCGCTGAGGTTGCCGGTACGTCCGAACGTAAGCCCTCTGCGGAAGAACGACGCACCGAGCTCGACGATGTCGGCGGCGATGGTCATGACAGTGTCTCGCTCGTCGCCGCCCGCACCAACAGGTCGGGTTGGCCGAAGTTGCCGGACTTGAGCAACAGCGAGATTCGACGGTCGGGGGTGCTGCACCACGGAACGCCGCGGTCGGCCTCGGCGTCCACGACGACGGATTTGACGCCGAGTGCATCGACGACGGCTCCAGACGTTTCTCCACCCGCCACCACGACGCGGCGTACGCCTGCCTCGACGGCGGCCTTGGCGAGCGCTCCCATCGTCGCCTCGAGCTGGTCGGCGACAACCGGATCGGCGGGTCCCCGTTCCTCCGCCGGTGCCGAGGAGTAGACCATCACCGGCTCCTCGCCGAGGTGACCGAGTAGCCACGCGAGCGCCGGCTCGAACAGGTCGGCGGGCTTCGCGACACTGCGTGGGTCGAGCCGGTACGCGGCGAATCGCAGCCGAGCCTGGGCGACCTGTTCCAGGGTGGTCCGCGAGCAGCTGCCGGCGAAGATCACCGCCGGGCCGGGCGGTGCTGGCCTTGGCGCGGGGGAGGAGCGGTCGCGGACACCGTCGCGCGCGACCCGGCCGAGCGCGCCCGCCAGTCCTGCCGCCCCGGTGACCACGGCCATGCCATTGACTGCGCGCGCGATCGCGGTGAGGTCGGCCTCGTCCAGCGCATCGACGACGACGTGCCGGGCACCGCCGGCCGCGACGATCTGCAGTGCATCGGCGATGGCACTGCTGCCGCACCGAACCCGTTGCCATTCAACCAGTGTCACTGGATGCGGGGTTTGCGCGGCCATCAGCCGCGGCAGGTGCGATTCGGTCATCGGCGTCAGCGGGTGATGACGCATGGACGATTCCGACAGCAGTTGGTCGGCCACGAACAGATGCCCTTGGTAGACCGTGCGGCCATGTTCGGGGGTAGCGGGGCAGATCACCGTGAGATCTTCGCCGGCGGCGTCGAGCAGAGCGTCCGTGACGGGACCGATGTTGCCGGCGGCAGTCGAGTCGAAGGTGGAGCAGTACTTGAAGTAGATGGTTGCGACGCCGGCGTCCGCGACCAGCCAATTTCGGGCGGCGAGTGACATCTTCACCGCGATGTCGGCTTCCAGTGTCCGCGTCTTCAGCGCCACCACGACCGCGTCGCAGTCATCTAGTCCTGGCGCGCCGTCGGGCAGGCCGAACAGCAGCACGGTGCGCAGTCCTTCCCGTCGAAGCGCCGCTGCCACATCGGTGCCGCCGGTGTAATCGTCGGCGATGCAACCGATCGCCGGGGTGCTCATCGCGCGCCCAGGCGGCGTGCGATCGCCCGCGCCGCCGATCGCGTCGGACTCAGCACCGGCAGTTCGGTCTTGGCAGACAGGTCATCAGCGGCAGGACTGAGCGAGTACTGGGCAATGCACACCGCGTCGAATGGTCCGTCGGCGCCTTCCAGGCCGGCGATCATCGCCTCGACGAGCGCCGATGAGTCATCGTGGGTAGCGGCTCCCGCGGCACACGCACAGAACACCGGCACCACCTCGGCCGCTCCCAAGAGCGTGGGCCAGCCGCGCAGTCGTGTTGGCCGCCGCGCCCTGCAGCGACGCCAGCACTGCGACGCGCCTTGGTGCCGCCGCGAGGATGTCGGCCATCATGTCGGCATCCGATGCGAATACCGGTGTGCTGAACACCTTTTCGCCAAGAGCTTGGACGTCGCCGTACATCGAGCAGGCGATCACCACCGCGTCCGCGCCACCTGTGACCCCGTGACGGACCAGGTTGAGCATCCGTTCTCGCAGCTGCGGGTTCAGCTCGCCGCCGAGTGCGTCCGCGTCCGAGCCGAGTCGATCGTCGATCAGGTTCCACAGTTCGCGCGTCGGGCAGCTCGTCGGCCAGGGCGGCACGCAGCGGTGGGATGGAGGCGGACGTGGCGTGGACGGCCGCGATCAGGGGGCGGTCGATCACAGGGCTCGACTACTTGCCCGCGTCGTCGTGGCCCAGCCGCCAGACCGCGGTGGCGCCGAGGCTGGTGTTGATGTGCACGCGCATCAGGTTGGCCGCCGCGTCGCTGTCGCCGGCCGCGATGAGGTCGACGAGCATCTCGTGTTCCTTGGCCTTGTGGTCGCGGGCCTCCTGCCCACGATCGGTCTGCAGCGCCAGGCGCCGGTACCGGTCGGCCTTGTCCCACAAGCCTTCCAGGGCGTCGATGAGTAGGTCGTTGTGGCTGGCACGGTAGATCGCGGCGTGAAAGTTGCGGTGTGCCACCAGTTGTTCGACCGAGGGGTGTGTCGGAAGGGGCTCGAGGCCGACGTGTGCAGCCCGGATGATCTGGATGTCGGCGTTCGTGCGTCGTTGCGCCGCAAGACCTGCGGCCAGCGGGTCCAGTGACAGCCGCATCTCCAGCAGGTCCCGGCCCTCCTCGGTACGAAGGGGGGAGATGCGAGCGTCGCGGTGTGCGTCGAGTTCGACCAGGCCCTCGCTCTTGAGTCGACGCAGCGCCTCACGCAACGGGGTGGTGCTGATGCCGATCCGGCCGGCGAGCTCACGCTGCTGAATGACTGCACCTGGCTGCAGATCGCCGGACAGGATTCGATCGCGCACCTGCCGGTAGGCGTAGTCGCTCTTCGTTTCGAACAGTTCCGCGGGTTCTGACATCGACCGACCCTTCTCTCGCGTCGTTATAACTTAGCGCATCAGGATGGCGGTCCGCCAGTAATTCCGCTGCGCGAGTCGCTCCGATTATCTGTCCGTACCTGCACCAAGAGTCAGTGGATCAGCGTTTTATATCCGGATCGAGCCATTCCTCGCCTTGACGTCATAGGTTATAACCTCCTACTGTGAGCGAGCACACAGCGAGGCCATACGCCTCATCTTCAAGGAGGAAGAGCATGAAGTCAGACCCCCGGAGCAACCATGCGGGCGGGTGGCGACTGATCCGCTTCGCAGCCGCGATCGGCGTTGCCATGTCGTTGGCAGTCACCGCATGTGGGTCCGGCGGCAACTCGGAGCCTGGGGCCAACAACACCGTCAAGACCGGTGAGGCCCCTGACTACTACCCGGCCGAGTACGCCGACGTCATCGCCGCCTCGAAGAACGAGGGCGGGACGCTCGACGATCTACTCCAACACCGACCAGGAGAACTGGGATCCGATCTTCCGGGACTTCAAGAAGAAGTACCCGTGGGTCGGCGACATCGCGGCGAACAACCTCGACAGCGACGAGGTGTTCCAGCGGGTGCTCAGCGAGCAGG
Organism: uncultured Actinomycetota bacterium; assembly: GCA_963849055.1. Lineage (GTDB taxonomy): Bacteria > Actinomycetota > Actinomycetes > Mycobacteriales > Mycobacteriaceae > Mycobacterium. The sequence goes on along the minus strand of CAWKFI010000001.1, from coordinate 194,238 downwards.
CCACCGGCGGCTCGCCGGCCGACATCGTGGTCTCCAACGCCGCGCAGGCGTGGGCCGACTTCGCCGGCGCGACCGGCAACGCTGTTGGAGTACGCGTCCCCTGAGCTGGCGAAGCTTCCGAAGCAGCGACGTCTGATGCCGAACGTCTACGCGATGTCACTCGACCCGCTGACGATCGTCTACAACACCGCGCTGATGACGGAGACGCCGACCGGCCTGACGAGCCTGGCCGACATCGTCGCGAAGGACCCAGGAAAGTATCAGGGCAAGATCACTTCTCGTGACGTGAACGGCGCCTTCGGCTTCACCGTGTCCCACGCCTTCACCGAAGCGCGCCCCGACGCCTGGGCCGCACTGGAGAAGATCCTGCCCTTGGCGAAGGCCGAGACCTCGTCCGGCACGCAGATGGAGAAGATCCCCTCCGGTGAGTACCTGGCCGGATTCTTCATCAGCGCGGCACCCGCCTACCCGATGGTCGAGGACAGCGGCGGTCTCTTGGAGCTGTCCTTCCCCGACGACGGCACCGTCGTGCTGCCCCGCGGCATCGGCATCCCGGCGAAGGCACCGCACGCCGCCACCGCGAAGCTCTTCATCGACTTCGTGCTCTCCGAGGAGGGCCAGCGCGCCGTCGCCGAGGGTGGTCTGACTTCCTACCGCGACGGACATCGAGGCCGCCGACGGCCTGCACACCTACCAGGAGCTCGTCGACAAGCGTCGGCGAGGACAACGTCATCGACGTGAACTACGCGCAGGTCCCGGAGGACCAGGTGAAGGCCTTCACCGCCCGCTGGGACGGCCTGCTCGGCCGCTGAGCTCAACGAGAACGAGGACATCGGAGTCAGCCATGACGACGACGACGTCTCCGCCGCCGGTCGTCCGAGGTCCGGCATCGGCGGGCCATCCAGCCCCCCGCTACCGGCGAGCTCCTCGGCATCGGCCGGAGCTGTGGCTGCAGTACGCGGTCCTCATCTTGCTGGCCGTGCTGGTGCTGGCTCCGATCGTCCCGACCCTCTACCAGTCCCTCCTCGACCGGCCGCTGTACGAGGCCGGCGGAGTCCTCACCCTCGACAACTACGTCACGCTGTTCACCGAGGCCGGCTTCGGCAAGGTCGTCGCTGAACACGGTGCTGTTCGCCGGGCTGCACCACGGTTCTGACGCCTCGCTGATCGCCGTCCCGATGGCCATCGTGGTGGTCCGGACCAAGCTGCCCGGGCGGGCGGCTTCTCGCGGCGGCGATGCAGTGGCCGTTCTTCATCTCCTCGCTGATCCTCGGGTTCGGCTGGATCATGATGTACGGCCCCGCCGGGTTCGTCAGCGTCCAGGTGCAGCAGGTCCTCGGCGACGTGCCGTGGAACCTCTACTCCATCCCCGGCATGGCCCTCACCGAGGCCGTCGCGCTGGCGCCCATCGCCTACATGTTCTGCGCCAACGCCCTGCGGCAGAGCCGACGCCTCGCTGGAGTCGGCCGCCCAGGTGTGCGGCGCCGGGCCGCTGCGCATCCTCGTCCAGGTCATCATCCCGATGCTGCGCCCGCCGATCGTCTACAGCTCGATCCTGGTGTTCTCGATGTCGATCGAGACGCTCAGCGTGCCGCTGCTCTACGGCCAGCCCGTCGGCATCGAGGTCTTCTCCACGTTCCTGTACACGCAACGGCCTGCAGTCGATCAACCCCGACTACGGCGTCCTCGGCGCCGCGTCGGCGATCATCCTGGTGGTCACCATCAGCCTGGTCGCCGTCCAGGCCAAGCTGCTCAAGGACGCCCAGCGGTTCGTCTCGGTGCGCGGCAAGGCCACCCGCCCGCGGCGCTCGACCTCGGCTGGCTGAAGTGGGTCAGCATCGTCGCCATCGTCTTCTACGTGGTCTTCGGGGCGCTGCATCCCGATCGCTCGGGCTGATCTTCCGCTCGTTCACGCTGATCTTCACGCCCGCTGCAGTCGCCGTTCAAGTTCTTGACGATGAACAACTACGAGCGGGTCTTCACCTTCGAGGCCTACGTCCAGTCGATCAGGAACAGCCTCATCGTCGCCGGCGTCGGCGCCGTGCTGGTCAGCTTCGTTGCCGCTGCTGGCCGTCATGGTCGCCCGCCGCTCCACGTTCCGGTTCCGCCGGGCCGTCGGAGTACCTCGCGCTGGCCCCGCAGGCCATGCCCGGCATCATCATCGGCATCGGCTTCTTCTGGGCGTTCGCCTACGCGCCGTTCGGGCTCGGCGAGCCTGCTCCAGGGCACCCTGTGGGCGCTGATCATCGCCTTCGGCCTGCGCGCCCTGCCCAGCGGCTTCGGCTCGATTGGCGCCGTCGATCATGCAGATCGGCTCAGGAGCTCGACAACGCCGCCCGCGTCTCCGGTGCCGACTGGGTGATGACGTTCTTCCGAGTCCTGCGTGCGCCTGCTCACCCCGGCGTTCGCCGGCGCGCTGATCCTCACCTTCGTGACCATGCTCAAGGAGTACTCGCCGGCGGTGTTCCTCGCTCCGCCGACACCAACATCATCGGCACGACGATGCTCGAGCTCTGGGTCCAGGGCAACACCGGCTCCGTCGCCGCGCTCGCCACCATCCAGATCGCCATCACCGCGGCATTCGTCGGCGCTCGCAGGCCTGCTCATGAAGGGACGCAACACCGATGCCTGAGGTCAACGGTCAGCCAACCTGCAACAAGACAGTTCGGGGACAACACCGTCCTCAAGGACGTCGACTTCACCATCAAGGACGGCGAGTTCTTCACCCTCCTGGGCCCCAGCGGCTGCGGCAAGTCCACCACGCTGAACTGCATCGCCGGCCTCGAGCAGCCCACCAGCGGAGCCATCGCGGTCGGCGGCACCACCTTCGTCGACACCGACGCAGAAGGTGTTCCTACCGCCCGAGGAGCGCAACCTCGGCATGGTCTTCCAGTCCTACGCGCTGTGGCCGCACATGACCATCGCCGACGAACCTGGCGATGCCGCTCAAGATCCGCAAGGTGCGGCAAGGACGAGCAGACGCGCCTGATCGACGAGGCGCTGGACAAGGTCGGCCTGGCCGCACCTGCGCGGACCGCTACCCGCACCAGCTCTCCGGCGGCCAGCAGCAGCGCGTCGCCCTGGCCCGCGCGCTGGTCTACTCGCCGACGGTGCTGCTGCTCGACGAGCCGCTGTCCAACCTCGACGCCAAGCTGCGCGAGCAGGCCACGGGCCTGGCTCAAGCGGCTGCAGGAGGACCTGGGCATCACCACCGTCTACGTCACCCACGACCAGGACGAGGCGCTGGCCCTGTCAGCGACCGGATCGCGGTCATGTCCGGCGGCGACATGCTCCAGGTCGGCACCCCGCACGAGATCTACGAGACGCCCGGCGACCGCCGAGGTGGCGGCGTTCGTCGGGCGCTGCAACTTCCTCGAGGCGAGCGTCGCCGAGCCCACCGACTCCGGCAGCGGCCGATCCGGCTCGACAGCCAACGGCGACGTCGTCGACGGTCGAGACCGACCTGAAGGTTCACGTCGGGCAGACCGTCACCGTCGCCATCCGGCCCGAACGCCTCGAAGTGTGCCGCGCTGGACGAGGACCCCGCGGCCGGGAGTCAACAGGCTGAGCACCGACGTGCTCACCAGCTCCTACGTCGGCTCCCGCTACGAGTACGACCTCAAGCTCGGCGACCACGTCGTCCAGGTCGTCAGCGATCGCGGCGGACTGACCGGGCCCGTGTCGCCTCGCCGTTCGAGCCCGGACGCCGCCCTGCTCTACCCCGAGGCCGACGTGCTCTCCGACGAGGAGCGCAAGACCTGCTGACCGTCTACCGCTCCTGACCCCGCACCCTCGAGAAGGACATCACCTGTGACCACCAACCGCCTCCCGCACCTACCCCCTCGGCGTCCTCCACGGCGACGGCATCGGCCCCGAGATCGTCCCGTCCTCCGTCGCGCATCGTCGACGCCGCGCTCGCCGCCGCCGGACGCCGCACCCGATCGAGCTGGCGCGAGCTCCCGCTCGGGCTTCACGGCGATCGACGAGCTCGGCGAGCCACACCCCCGAGCCACCCTGAACGCCCTGGCCGAGCTCGACGGCTGGCTGCTCGGCCCGCACGACAGCGCCGCCTACCCGGAGCCGTACCAGTCGCCGAGCTCAACCCCAGCGGCACGATCCGCAAGCACTTCGACCTCTACGCCAACATCCGCCCCGCCAAGTCCTTCCAGGCGGCAACGCCGTCGTCCCCGGCACCGACCTGGTCATCGTCCGCGAGAACACCGAAGGCTTCTACGCCGACCGCAACACCTTCCGCGGCACCGGCGAGTTCATGCCCACCCCCGACGTCGCCATCATGCATGGCATCATCACCCGCGCAGCGCGTGCGAGCGGATCGCCCGCGCGGCGTTCGAGCTGGCGCATCGCGGCGCCGCAAGAAGGTCACCATCGTGCACAAGGCCAACGTGCTGAAGATGACCACCGGCCTGTTCCGCGACGTCTGCCGCGAGGTCGCCAAGGACTACCCGGACGTCAGCGTCGACGACTTCCACATCGACGCCATGACCGTGCACCTCGTCCGCCGCGCCGACGAGTTCGACGTGATCGTCACCGAGAACATGTTCGGCGACATCCTCTCCGACCTCGCCGGCGAGATCGCCGGGTCGCTGGGCATCGCGCCGTCGCTCAACTCCTCCGACACCCACGCCATGGCGCAGGCCGCGCACGGCTCCGCACCCGACATCGCCGGCCAGAACACCGCCAACCCGATCGCGATGATCCTGTCCAGCGCGATGCTGCTCGACTGGCTCGGCGCCCGTCACCACGACGACGCGTCTGACCGACGCTGCGGCGCTGATCGTCGGCGGCGTCGAAAAGACCGTCGCACAGGGGATCAGCACGTCCGACATGGGTGGCAGTGCCGGATGCCGCGAGTTCGCCGAGGCGGTCGCGGCGACGATCAAGCAGCCGTGAGCACCGTCGCACACCTGATTGGGGGTCAGCGGGACACGTTCGGCACGCAGCGCGAGCTCGTCGTCGACGGGCAGCGGCTGCGGTACCACGACATCACGGGTATCGCGCCGTCCACCCTGCCGATGAGCCTGCGCATCCTGCTGGAGAACGTCCTTCGGTTCGACGACGGCACCGGCAGGGTGAGCCGACGAGATCATGGCCATCGTCGACGGCGCCGACACGGCAGTCGACCTGTATGCGTCACGGGTGTTCCTGCACGACACGAACGGCGTTCCGACGCTAGTGGATCTCGCCGCACTCCGGGACGGGATGGCTGCCCTCGGCGGGGATCCTGGACGGGTCAATCCCGTCATCGCCTCGGAGTTGGTGGTCGACCACTCCGTCATCGCCGACGTTCACGGCACTGCCGACGCCTTGGCGCGCAACGTCGATTTGGAGTATGCGCGCAATGGCGAGCGATATCGGTTCCTGCGGTGGGGCCAGCAGTCGCTGAAGGACTTCGCGGTCGTGCCTCCCGGCACCGGGATCATGCACCAGGTCAACGTCGAACACCTTGCCCGCGTGGTGATGACCGAAGGTGACTGGGTGTTCCCCGACGTGTGCCTTGGCACCGACTCGCACACCACCATGGTCAACGGTCTTGGCGTACTCGGTTGGGGGATCGGCGGTATCGAGGCCGAGGCCGCCATGCTGGGGCAGTCGATCTCGATCAACGTCCCAGCCCGTCGTGGGCGTCTACCTTCGCGGGGCCCTGCCGGCCGGTTCGACGGCAACCGACCTCGTGCTCACCATCACCGAGCGGCTGCGCGCACACGGTGTCATCGGAAAGTTCGTCGAGTTCGCCGGTCCCGGCGTCTCCAACCTGCCGCTCGCCGACCGCGCGACGATCGCGAACATGAGCCCCGAGTTCGGGTCCACCTGCGCGCTGTTCCCGATCGACGAGGCGACGCTGCAGTACCTGCGGCTCACCGGTCGTGCGGAGCGTCACGTCGAGCTCGTCGAGGCATACGCCAAGGCGCAAGGACTCTGGCACGACCCGCACCGGGAACTGCGTTTCGACGAAACCATTGAGCTCTACCTTGGCGACGTCGTCCCCGTGCTCGCCGGCCCGTCTCGGCCGGAGGACCGCGTGCCCCTCGACCAGGCCAAGCAGCGGTTCGCCGTGGCGCTGGGGTCGAGTAGCGACGAGCGAGTCAGTGCGACAGTTCATTTCGACGACGCGGATCTTCAGATCGCCGACGGTGCCGTCGCCATTGCGGCGATCACGTCGTGCACGAATACCTCCAACCCCGAGGTGATGGTCGCGGCCGGCCTGCTGGCTCGCAACGCCGTGCGGGCGGGCCTGCGCAGCAAGCCGTGGGTGAAGACGACGCTGAGCCCGGGGTCCCGGGTCGTCATGGACTACTACGCCCGGGCCGGGCTGGTCGGGGACCTCGAAGCCCTCGGGTTTCACCTGGCCGGCTTCGGCTGCATGACGTGCATCGGGGCCTCCGGGCCGTTGCTCGACGAAGTGTCCCGCGCGGTCCGCGAGGGGGTCACGGTGGTGTCCGTCCTGTCCGGCAACCGCAACTTCGAGGGCCGCATTCAACCCGAGGTCGCGATGAACTATCTTGCGTCGCCACCGCTGGTCATCGCCTACGCGCTCGCCGGAACCATGGACATCGACTTGGCGACGGAGCCGCTTGGACTCGGATCCGACGGGCAGCCGATCTTGCTCGCGGACATCTGGCCGGACACCGCCGAGGTCCACGACGTCATCGCCAGGAGTTTGTCGGCGGACATGTTCAGCGCTGCGTATCGGAACGTCTTCGACGGCGAGCAGCGGTGGCGCGACGTCGATGTCGCCAACAGTGAGCTGTTCGCATGGGACGAGGCCTCGACGTACATTCGCCGTCCGCCGTATCTCGACGGCGTGCAGCTCGAGCCGCCACCCGTCGGTGACATCCATGCGGCGCGCGTCCTCGTCAAGCTGGGCGATCTGGTCACCACCGATCACATATCGCCTGCTGGGGCAATAACTTCGGGCACTCCCGCGTGGGAGTATCTGGCCGAGCGCGGGGTCGCGAGACGGGACGTGAACACCTACGCCTCCCGCAGGGGAAACCACGAGGTGATGATGCGTGGAGCATTCGCCAACGTGCGGCTGCAGAACCTGGTAGCGCCGGGCACGCGAGGCGGTCGAACGCTCAACTTCCTCGAGGGCGGCACTGAGGCAACCATTTTCGATGCTGCCGCCGCATACCGGGCAGTCAAGGTCCCCATGGTGGTCGTGGCAGGCCGTGATTACGGCGGAGGGTCGTCGCGGGACTGGGCGGCCAAGGGGCCCGCGCTTCTGGGTGTACGGGCCGTGATCGCACGGTCCTTCGAGCGGATCCACCGTTCCAACCTCGTCGCGATGGGGGTGATCCCGATCGAGTTGGTCGACGCCGGGCCCGACGACGTTGCGCCAACGGGGGCCGAAGAAATCAGCATCACGGGACTGGATGTCCTCAACTCCGGGGAAGCGCCGTCGCACATCACTATTCAGAGCGGGGGTCGGACTTTCGCGGCGCGGCTGCGGCTGGATACGCCGCGAGAGGCCGATTACATCCGCCATGGGGGAGTGCTGCCCTATGTTCTGCGGGATCTGTTCAAGAGGGCGGGCGGCTCATGATGCAGGCTCCAGGCGTGGCCGGTGAAGCACCAGTTTGGTGGTGTGCGCCTTGTAGGCCTCGGGGGCGTCGTCCCAATCCGCCACCATGGTGGTGACCAGCTCAGCCGGAAAATCTTCGCGGGCAACGTGATCGAGCAGGTCAGGAAGAATTGGGCGGACGTTGGATACGCCGATCTTGAGCGTGGCGTCGTTGGCGTACATGTGCATGAGCGGCACCTTGGTTCCCGGCGGAAGGTAGTACCCGACGGGTTGACACACGCCGCCGGGAGCGAGCGACCGCAGTGCGAGCTCGACTCCGGCGCCGCTCGAGGTGCCCTCCACGGCGATGTCGTAGTCGCGGCGCGGAATGTCGGCGGCGCGCAGCTTGCCCTTCTTGACGGCATGTACGCGCGCGCCCAGCTTCTCGGCGATGGCCAGTCTTTCGGGCCGATCGTCGACGTAGTCGACCACTTCGGCGCCGTGCCAGACGGCTAGGCCCGCCGCGTACAGGCCGATGCTTTGGGCAACGCCGCCGAGAATCAGCACGCGGCCGCCCGGTCGGCGCTGTAGTCCGGGGACGACACATCGCCAGGCATCCGACAGGTTGTCACTCGCCGCGGCGACCCGCAGCGGGTCGACGTGATCGGGAACGCGCACCAGCATGTGGTCGGCGAACGGGATCCGCAGCAGGTCGGCAACCATCCCTCCCCAGGGACCGCTCGCTGGCCCGAAGCCGAAGGCCGCCAAGGTGCCTTCACGGGTAGTGGTGCATTTCGCGGTAAGGCCGCGCTGGCATTCGAGGCAGTCACCGCACGACACCGACCAGGGCACCACGACGGCGTCGCCGCGGTGCAGGCCGGTGATCTCGGAGCCGACCTCGACGACTTCGGCAATGCATTCGTGGCCAATCGCGAAGGGGCCCTTGAACGGAACCGAGCCGCAGATGCTGCCCACGACCGGATCGATCAGCCCGACGCGCAAGCCGATCTGCATGGCGCGTGAGACGTGCCGGTGAATGGGCATCGTGTCGCCGTCGCAACGGCTGGCGATGAACGGGCGCACCAGTGCGTCGCGTGGGCTCTGCAGCGTGGGCGCGGGACGTTCCCGCCAGTCGAGGTGGCCGGCACCGATCACGTGCAGCTCACGCATTGGCGCGGTCCGCCTTGGCAAGCGCGGCGAGCTCCTGGAATCGGATGACGTTGCCTCCCGCACCCCACGTCCCTTCGGGCTGCTCGTGGATCAGCACCCACACCCGCAGCGCGTCGGCCTCGGTCAGACCCGCGGCGGCCAGCACCTGTTCGGTCGCTTCCTTGACCAGTCCGTCCTTGCGGCGCTGCGACAGTCCGCCTTGGGGCACCGTGACGTCGAGCCGGAAGCGTGGCGCATCGTCCTCGAGCGCGGTGAAGCCATCCCCACTCACCTCGTCGATGCGGCTCCACGCCTGAGCGCGGAAGAACGCCGTATCGGGCGCGCCCTCCCACTTCAACAACGTCGCGGCGAGTGCTTTCTGTAGGTGGCGGCGGGCTTCCGCAGTGAGCACGCCGGCAGGCACGGTCAGCTGAATCATGGGCATGGAGAACTCCTTATGACGACTGTTATAGATCGAACGGTATGCTATAACAATCGTCATAGCAAGGGGGTCGACGGTGCCGAAGGACAAGACGGATTCGCGCAAGCAGATGGTGATGGGCGCTGCCGACATGATCCGCCGCCGCGGGCTGAACGCCACCAGCGTGCGCGAGTTGGCCAAGCACGCGTCGGCCCCCCTCGGCTCGACTTACCACTACTTCCCGGGCGGCAAGTACGAGCTGGCCACTGAAGCGGTGCGCTGGGCCGACGAAATCACCGCCCGCACGCTTTCCAGGGAACTTGGTGCCGGACCGCTGGCCGGCTTGGATGCGTTCCTCCAGATGTGGCGAACAGTCGTCGTGGACAGCGACTTTCACGCGGGATGCCCGGTGCTCGCCGTCTCGGTCGAGGATCTACCGGAGACCGAGGCCGCCCCGCGTGAGGCCGCTGCCGCGGCCTTCAGGAGCTGGACCGCGATCCTCGCGGAGTCGTTCCGCGAGCACGGTGCGGCCGATGACGTCGCCGACCGCGTCGCCACGCTCGTCGTCGCCGCGGTGGAGGGCACTGTGGCGATGTGCCGCGCCGAACGCAGCATCGAGCCCCTCGACCGGGTTGCGGTGGAGCTCAGTCGACTGGTTGGTGACCTCGTCGGCCAAGGCTAATGCGGCGCTTCGTCCTTGGCTGATTTGTCACGTTGGCTCGGGGACGTCCGTGCTGTGGGACGATCGCTCCGTAACGCCGTCCGAACGCGGCGGCGCTGCCCCAGGAGGGGAGCATCGCGCCGTCACGTCGCTCGGAGCTGGTGAGCATGGCGGACGACTACGCGCGGAACGCCCTCTCTCAGCGCGCCTCCTTCGAGGCAACCCACCCGGCCGTAATGGCTGCCGCGGAGCAGCTGGCGAGCGAGCCCGTGCTGCGGGTGGTCGATCTGGGTGCCGCCGACGGCGTCAACTCACATGGCCTCATCCGCGATCTCGTGGCGCAACGCGCCGGTCGCCCGATGATCTACGCACTCGTTGACCTTCCGACAAACGCGTGGCGTGTCGCTGCCGCCCACTTGCGGGACGCCTTCGGCCCAGCGGTGGACCAAGGCGCGATGGTCGTGATCCCAGAGCCGGCCGAGTCCGGTCCCGGGGTCGCTGACACGGGCACGGGCGCCAATTACGTCTCGCCGGAGGCCCATGGCGAGGCCTGTTGGCGAGCGCTCGATCACGACCCGCCTCCCGCCACGGTCGTCTCCATGGCCGGAATCCCGCTTCATCAAGAGCCCTCCCTGCCACGGGGCACGGTGCACATCGCGGTGACCGGGACGACCATGCACTGGATCGCCGACGCCGCCGGACTGGCCTCGAGCGGCTCCGTGTTTCCCGGCTACCCAGATCACGTGGATGCGGACGAGCGACGCGCCTGGAGTGCCGCCGCGGAGCGGCAGTGGGAGCGAATGCTGGAGATGCGCGCAGTCGAACTGGCGTCGGGCGGGTGGTTCGTCGCCGCCATTCCTGCTTCCCCCGCTCCATGCCCGAACAGGACGGGGCTGTACGTCGAGATCGTGGGGGACATGAACCTGCTGCTCGCCAACTGGCAACGCGCCGGGCGCATCGGCGGCGCCACGGTGGCGGCGGCCGTGGTTCCCGTCTGGTCGCGAACAATAGGCGAGCTCACGGCTCCCTTCGACGCGGGTGGCGGTTGCTTCGCGGGTCTCGAACTCGAGAGCGCCGAGCTCTTCCGTCTCGACAATCCCTACTGGCACGACGATCCCGCGGTGTTCGCGCGGAACTATGTCCAGAGCGTGACGGCATGGGGAACGCCGCTCCTTCTCCGCGCCTTCGCGCGGGAGGGCGAGGCGCGCGCTGCGGGTCTCCTCGCCGACTTCCTCGGAGAGCTCGAGGATCGCGTCGCGCAGGCGCCCGATCGCTATCGCTGGGACTACGTCGAGGCACTCGTCATTTGCCGGAAGTCGACCGACGCCGGTTGAGACTGCGCCTGCCTCTCCTCGGCGGGCGATTCAAGCTCGACGTTTGGCTGAGAGCGACTCGAGCACTCGCCCGAGCAGGTCCAGAAGCGTGTCCTGTTCCTTCGCGGTGAGTGCTTCGACGGTGTCCTCCTCGAGTGTGCGCCACGCGGCGTTGACGGGATCTTCCAGCGCCCGGCCCGCCTCCGTCAGGGACACCAGAACGGTTCGACGATCCGACTCGGATCGGTTGCGCACGATGAGACCCGCTGCAGCCATGCGGGAGATCATCTTCGACGTCGTTGGCGGCTCTATGGCCATCTCACGCGTCAGTTCCGCCTGCGTGCGCGGCTCCTTCTCCCACAGAAGCATGAGCAACAGTTCTTGCCCCGCAGAAAGCCCGAGCCCGTGTAGCAGCGCGCCGGCGTATTGGCGATGCACGCGCGCAACGGCGGAGATCCGCAGACTGACCGTTGCGGAAGGCTCGCGTGTCCGCGCAGCCGGACCGGTGTCGTCAGCGCTAATGATTTCCTCCGGAATATCTTTAGCCGGCTAAGGGTTCTAGGGGACGATAGTTAGCCGGCTAAGGCTAAACCGTACATACAACCGGAGGAATTCACCATGACGACATCAACGACGAAGACGATCGCGGTCGCTGGGGCGACGGGAGCCCAGGGCGGCGCAGTCGTCGACGCTCTGCTCGAACAAGGCGCATCGGTGCGTGCACTAGTCCGCAGCGCTGGTTCCGAACGTGCCCGCAACCTGGCGAACCGCGGTGTGGAGCTCATGCAGATCGATGTGAAAGACCCAGCGTCGCTGCGCAATGCGCTGCGGGAGGTCGATGCATTCTTCTTCATGACGACCCCCTACGGTGACTCGCAGGCCCCGGACATCGACGGCGAGATCCAGCAAGGCCTCGATTTCGCCGACGCAGCGGCTGCTGCCGGGGTCCCGCACGTGGTGTTCAGTTCCGTCGGCGGCGCCGAGCGCAATTCGGGTGTCCCGCACTTCGAATCCAAGCGCCGGGTCGAAGAGCATCTTCTGGGACGTGGCCTTTCGGTCACGATCGTTCGTCCGGTGTTCTTCATGGACAACTTCCTGTCCATGGCTCCCACGGTGGAAGGCAGCGAACTCGTCCTGCGACTCCCGGTCCCGGACGGCATCAAGTTGCAGACGGTCGCCGTCCGCGACATCGGTGTCGTCGTGGCTGCGGCGCTGCTCGACCCCTCCGCCGTCCCGGCGACGATCGAGATCGCCGGCGACGAGCTGACGGGCAGTGAGATCGCCGCTATCTTCGGCGAGCGCGTCGGTTTGTCCGCGCGGTACGAGGCGCTGCCGGTCGAGGTGCTCGACGGGCAGGACGATCTCCAGAAGATGTTTCGCTGGTTCGCCGAAACGCCCGCATACCAAGCGGACATCGCCGCCGTTCGCAAGATCGATCCGGATCTCTGGGACCTGCAAGCTTGGCTGCAGGAAACGAATTACAGCGCTAGCCGGGGGTAGGGCGCGGCCAACTCCGCCGTGGCATTGGATCGGATCCGCTGCGGCCGGAGCCGATCCAGTGCCACGCGCAGCCAGCTACACCTTGATAACCGATAGGGCAGGGCAAGCGCGTGCAATCTGGTCGAAGTCGGCATCCTGCGTGATTACGGGGAGACCGTGCTCAATCGCGGTTGCCGCGATGAGAGCATCGGTCAGTTTCACTGCCCGATGCACGCCGGCGGCTCGGCAGTCGGCGACGAGTCGGGCCCACGAAACCATCACCGCTTCGCTGACTGGAATGGGGTCTGCCGCGCGGGCTAGCGCGAGCGTGTCCGCACGTCGTGATCGCGTCGCGGAATCCCTCGCGTTCAGCACGCCGAGTTGTAGTTCACCGATCGTGATCACCGAAAGTGTCACTCGCTCAGGAAGTTTCATGAGGGCACGGCCCACTTCGCGCGCGATGAAGACCGACGTGTCCAATAGGCCAGCTTCGGCCTCGGTCTCGGTCACAGGTCGTCGAGGGTCTGACCGGCAAGGTCATTGAGTTCGTCGGCCAGGCGCGCATCGGCCGAGCGTTCTACGAGCTCGCTTCGCAGATGCTCTCCCGATAGCCACCGGACACGGCGCCGATGCGGCACTATGTCGGCGACCGGCTCGCCGTGCACGGTGAGCGTTACCTGCTCGCCAGCCTTGACCGCATCGATCACTTGACCCGTGCGATTCCGTAGGTCCCGTACACCGACCTCCATGTGCGACAGCGTAGCACAAGGTATCGCTGACTTTGATCGATTCGGCAACCGTCCACAAACCATGAACGGTATGTCCAGTTAAATCACGTGGACGCGAACGGTCTGTGTCCCGTTCAATGCAGTCATGACCACGAACCAGGTACGCACCGGTGTGCTGATGGCGACTGGGTCGATGGTGTGCGTGCAGATCGGCCTGGCCCTATCCATCGGGTTGATGGATCGCATCGGCTCCGAGGGCGCGGCGTGGCTGCGTCTGGCCTGGGCCGGCTTGATCCTGCTCGTCATCGTGCGGCCGCGCCGGGCAGCGTTCACCCGCTCGACCTTCCTCACGTGCGTCGTACTGGGCGTCGTCACGGCGTGCATCACGCTGCTGTTCATGGCCTCCGTCGACCGCATCCCACTCGGTACCGCCAGCGCCCTGGAATTCCTTGGCCCGCTCGGCGTCGCGGTGGCGCAGGGCCGCGGCGGACGCCGCATCCTGTGGCCCGGCCTGGCCGCCATCGGCGTGGTGCTGCTGACCAACCCGTGGGCAGGATCCATCGACCTGATCGGCGTGTTGTACGCACTGGCCGCGGCGGTCTGTTGGGGCATCTACATCCTGCTCACCCAGCGCGTCGGTGACGGCGTCGACGGCATCGCCGGTCTGGCGGTCTCGATGCCCGTCGCCGGATTGGTGGCCACCCTGGTCGTCGGCCCCTCGGTGCTGGCGAAGATGACGCCCGAGATCCTGCTCATCGGCATCGGTTTGGCCGTGCTGCTCCCGGTGGTGCCCTTTGCGCTGGAGATGATGTCGCTGCGCAAGCTGACCACCGCGGCATTCGGGACGCTGATGAGTCTTGAGCCGGCGTTCGCACTCATCGTCGGCCTCATCGTGCTGCACCAGGTGCCCGGCGTCTCGGCAGTGGTGGGCATCTGCCTCGTGGTCGCCGCCGGAATGGGCGCATCGCGCAGCGGGGCCAGATCGGCACCCGTGCCCGCCGAAGTGGGCTAGCTACGCTCAAAAGATGGCATCTCGATACTCGGCGTCGGTGTTCGTCCGCGCCATCAACACGCTCTTCGTCGGACTCATCGACGCACCCGTCGTCGGCGGACTGGTACGCCGTGGGCTGATCAACATCCGCTACGTCGGACGGCGCTCCGGCAAGACGATCCAGACTCCGGTGGGCTATCGGCGCTCCGGTGACACCATCACCATCAATGTCATGGCGCCAGACTCCAAGAGCTGGTGGCGCAACTTCCTCGGCGAGGGCGGCCCAATCACGCTGCTGAAGCTCGACGGTCGTGACCGCACGGGGCACGCCGTCGCCCATCGCGACGACAAGGGGCGGGTCTCCGTCACCGTGCGCCTGGACGCCTAACGGCTTGCGGCGGTATCACTCTCGCGCTGGCACGGGGATCCGCGCCAGGTCCTCGGCGATGACGAGGTCGCCGTCGAACACGTCGGCCGCCTCGTCACGGTGTCGCTGCAAGTCGGTGTAGCGCTGCGAGAAGTGCGTCAGCACGAGCCGCCGCACCCCGGACTCGGCCGCCGCCCGAGCGGCCTGCCGTGCGGTCAAATGCCCGTAGCGCGTGGCCAACTCGGCGTCCTCGTCCAGGAACGTCGCCTCGATCACCAACATGTCGACACCCTCTGCCAGCGCGTACACGGCATCGCACAACCGGGTGTCCATGACGAAGGCGAATCGCTGCCCGCGCCGTGTTTCGCTGACATCGGACAGTTCAACGGTCCGCCCGTCTACCTCGACCGACCCGGTCCGCTGCAACTCGCCGACAACAGGCCCGGCGACGCCGAAGCGGGCCAGCAGCTCCGGGACGAACCGCTGGCCGTCGGGCTCGGTCAGCCGATAACCGATCGCGTCGGCCGAGTGATCGAGCGTGCGCGCCTCCAAAACCCCGAACGCTCCGGTGCCGATCGGCCCGTTCGCGGCGACGGGGACCTCCGGCACGTCGACCAGATCGTGAAAGAGGCTGGCGTGCCGCAGCCGGTCGAAGAAGTGCTGTCCCGACGCCGGGAAGTAGGCGTGCACCGGGTGCTGCACCCCGTCGACGGAAAGGCGCTGCACCACGCCCGGCACGCCGAGGCAATGATCACCGTGAAAGTGGGTGAGGCACAGCCGGGTCACGCTACTTGCCGGCACACCGGCCAACAGCATCTGCCGTTGAGTGCCCTCACCGGGATCGAACAGCAGCCCCTCGCCGTCCCAGCGCAACAGGTATCCGTTGTGGTTGCGATGGCGGGTCGGCACCTGACTGGCGGTGCCGAGCACTATCAGCTCACGTGCGGACACGGCCTGCGGTCAGCCCTCGATCCGCTTGCGGCGGTACAGCGTTCCGACGGCCAGCAGGATCAGGCTGATCACCAGGATCGCCGTCGCCAGCACGTTGATCTGTGGCGGCACCGCCGCCTTCACCGCGGCGTTGACGTACAGCGGATAGGTCACCGTGGAGCCGCTGACGAAGTAGGTGATGATGAAGTCGTCGAGCGACAACGCGAACGACAGCATGGCCGCCGCGACGATGCCGGGAATGATCAGCGGCAGCGTCACCTTGAAGAACGTCCGGGTTGGGCTCGCGCCCAAGTCCATCGACGCGTCCTCCAGCGTCCAGTCGAAACCGCGCACGCGCGCGCGCACCGTCATCGCGATGAAACTGATCTCGAAGGCGATGTGCGCGATGAGGATCGTGGTGTAGCCACTGGCCCAACCGAAGTCGAGGAACAACGTCAGCAGCGACGCGCCCATTACCACTTCGGGGGCCGTCAGCGGCAGTATCAGGAACGTATCGACGGCCTTGCTGCCCCGGAACCGCTGGCGGACAAGGGCTATCGCGACGAGCGTGCCGAGCACGACCGCGATGGCGGTGGACACCGCGGCGACGTTGAGGCTCATCTTCAGTGCATCGGTCAATGCCGGGTACTTGAACGGGTCGGCCCAGTTCTTCAGCGTGAAGCCCTGCCAGCTGTAGTTGAACTTGCCCTTCGGATCGTTGAACGAGAACAGGATGATCACGAAGATCGGCAGGAACAAATAGAACAACACGAGGCCGGCGACCACCCGCAGCGCGCTGTCGCCGAATCGCAGCCCACCGAGCAACGGCTTCTTGGGTTCGGCCGCACTGGCGTTGGCCTCGGCGATGCGGTCCTGGATCGTCATACCAGATCCTCCGTGCCCAGCGCCCTGGTGTACAGCAGCACGCCGACGAGGATCAGCGCCATCAGCAGGAGACTCAGCGCCGCGGCGGCGGGGTAGTCCTTCACCACGAGGAACTGCTTCTGAATCACGTTGCCGATCATGGTCGTTTGGGTGCTGCCCAGATAGTCGGCGTTGATGAAGTCACCGACCGACGGGATGAACACCAGCATGCTTCCGGCGAGCACGCCCGGAAGGGCAAGCGGCAGAATGATCTTCCCGAACGTGCGACGGTTCGGCGAGTAGAGGTCGCGGGACGCCTCCAGCAGTCGTGGGTCGATCTTCTCCAGGCTGACGTACAGCGGCAGGATCATGAAGATGATCCAGTTGTAGGTCAGCCCGCCGATCACCGCCCAACTGGTCGACAGCAGCCTGCCCTCGCTGGGCAGCAGGCCGAGCGCGCCCACCGCGTCGACCAGCCAGCCGTCGTCGGCCAGAATCGTCTTCCACGCCAGCGTCCGGATCAGGAACGTGACGAAGAACGGCAGGATCACCAAGCCCAGCAACAGGTTCTTGTACCGGCCGGCCTTGAACGCGATGACGTAAGCCAGCGGGAAGGCCAGCAGCAGGCACAGGATCGTCGCGGCCAACGCATACGTGAACGACCGGATGATCTGGTCCTGGTAGAGGCTGAACGCCTCGGTGTAGTTGCTGAAGTCCCACGCGAACGTGAGCTTCGGCATGAACACCGAACCACCCGACGACGACAGCGACGTGACGGCCAACGAGAAGAACGGCACCACGAAGAACACCGCGAGGTACGCCAGCGCGGGCAGGATCATCAGGTACGGCGCGATCTTGCTCCGCTGTCGGCTGCTACTGGCTACACCGGCCATTGCCGATTGCTCCTCACGTCCGCGTCAGCCACCTGTGACTGCGGCGTAGATGGTGTTGAACTCCTGGGTCTGCTCGTCGCTCAAGGGCGCCCAGCCCTTCACCTTGTCCAGGGTCTCCTTCGGTGGGTTGACCAACGGGTTCTTGGCCAGGCCGGGATCGACCTTGTTCAACTCATCGGTCATGTCGGACAACACCGGGACGTACTGCACGAAGGCGATCAGCTTCGCGTAGTTGGCGCGGTCGTAGATGTAGTTGATCCACGCCTCGGCAGCCTTCTGGTTCTGCGTGGTGTACGGGATCACCATGGTGTCGACGAAGGTGGTGCCGCCCGAATCCGGGACGATGAACTGCAGATCCGGGTTGTCCGCCTGCAACTGCACGACGTCACCGGAGTAGGCCTGCGCGATCGCGATGTTGCCCGCGGCAAGGTCGTCGGCGTAGTCGTTGCCGGTGAAGCGCCGGATCTGGCCCTTGTCCTTCTGTTCCTTCACCAGGTCGGCGGCCTTCTGCACGGCCTCGGTGGTCGGCTCGGTGACCGATCCGCCCTGCGACATCATCAGCATGCCGAGGCCGTCCTGCGCGTCGGAGAACAGGCTGACCCGGCCCTTGAACGCCGGATCCCACAGCTCGTCGATGGTCTTGATGTCGCGACCGGTGGCCGCCCGGTTGTAGGCGATCCCGACCAGACCGGACATGTAGGGAGCACTGAACTTTCGGCCCTTGTCGACGTCGGCCTCGAGCAGGTCCTCGCGAAGGTTCTTCTTGTTGGACCAGCCGCTGTCGCGAATCTCGTTGAGCCACCCCAGGTTGTGCAACCGGGTCGCCATGAACGTGGTGGGCACGGCGAGGTCGGCGCCGATGTCCTGCTTGCGCGACAACGGTTCCTTGTTCTTGGCGAACCACTCCTCGTTGTCGTTGAAGTCTTCCTTGTAGTCCACGGTGATGCCGCTGGCCTTCTGGAAGGCCGCGACGAAGCCGTCGGCCATGTACAGCGGCCAATTCGACACCCGCAGGGTGCCGCTGGCGGGGGAGCCGTCGTCGGCGGGGACCGAACTGCTGCTGCTACCGCTGGTGCTGTCCTTGGAGCCGCACGCCGCGAGCGTCGCCCCGCCGAGTGCGAATGCCGCTGCAGCAGCGGCACTTCCGCCGAGGAACCGCCGACGGGAGGTCCGGGCTTTGGCGAACTGCGCGATGAGCTCGGGGTTGATTTCATTGGCCATGGCAGGGAGGTGCCTTTCTGAATCCGTCGGCGGGGAAGGGGTTTCGACCGCTAAGGCGTGTCAGGTGCGTCGAGCATCTCCTCGAGATCCTCGGTCGTGGGGATGTCGGCGGCGGGTAGCACCAGTGAGGCCTCCGGTGCCCAGCAGACGTAGACCTCGTCGCCGGGGCGCAGCAGCGGCAGCTCCTGTTCGGCGCCGATGTGCGCGAGCACCGGCGAGCCGTCGGGCGCGGCCAGCGAGAGCCGCACGACCGGGCCCTGGAACGTCAGGTCGGTCACGGTGGCCCGCACCGACACGACGTCCGCCGGCGGGCTCGTCCATCGACACCCGCACGCGTTCGGGACGCACCATCAAGGTGGCATGGCCGCCCGGCTCGATCCGGGTGGTCCCCGGCCGCGCCCGAATCGTCGTGCCGAGCACTTCGACCTCCGCGACGTCGCCGTCGAGCCGGGTCTGGCGACCGGCCCAGAGGTTGGCCTGGCCGATGAAGTTCGCGACGAAGACCGTCGAGGGCTGGTCGTAGATCTCGGTGGGGGAACCGATCTGTTCGACGTTGCCCGCGTTCATGACCGCGATGCGGTCACTCATGGTCAGCGCTTCCTCCTGGTCGTGCGTCACGTACACGAACGTGATGCCGACCTCGCGCTGGATCCGCTTGAGCTCGAACTGCATCGCGTGGCGCAGTTTGAGGTCGAGCGCGCCGAGCGGCTCGTCGAGCAGCAACGCGCTGGGGTAGTTGACCAGAGCGCGGGCCAGCGCGACGCGCTGCTGTTGGCCGCCCGACAACTGGGCGGGCTTGCGCTTGGCGAAGTCGCCGAGCCGGACGATGTCGAGGATCTCGTCGACGCGCCGAGTGACCTCAGCCCTTGTCCTTCTTCATGCTGCGCGGCCCATACGCGACGTTGTCCCACACCGTCATGTGCGGGAACAGCGCGTAGTGCTGGAAGACGGTATTGACGTTGCGCTTGTGCGGCGCGACCCGCGACACGTCCACCCCTTCGAGGCGGATCGCACCTTCGGTCGGCGTCTCGAACCCGGCGATCATTCTCAGCGTCGTGGTCTTGCCACAGCCGGATGGCCCGAGCATGGAGAAGAACTCACCCGACGCGATCGAGAAGTCCGCATCCGCGACGGCGACGTAGTCGTCGAACCGTTTCGTGACGTGGTCTATCTCGACGACTGGGCGACCCGTGTCTCGGGTGTCCCCGTCCTTGCCCGTCGTGTGGTCGGCGGCGGTGGTGCGTGTGCCGGTCAGGGCGAAACCTCCCTCGTCCCGCAGGGACGAAATTCTGCTGTTCACGCCGGACGATGAGCCGGTGTGGCGGTGTGGTTGTGGATAAACTGTGGCCGATCCGGTCCACCTTCGCAAGCGATTCCGCAACGAATTTACATTCCGACGATGGAATCCCTCGTTTTGAGTGATTCCGAGAAGCAGATTCCGCGCCGGAGCACATGGCCGCCGACGCGGTGGGAGCCGCTGGGCGCGGCGGGCGCGGGCCGTCGTGATCGAATGAGCGCATGAACAAGGCCGTCACGCCGTCCCCTCCCGCGAGCGCTCTGAACGCGCCACCGTTCAGTGGTCACATGCCCAGCGGGGCCGGCGATCTGTCGGTGGAGACGCACGGCATCGCCCCCATCGGCAACGGCCAGCGGTACGGCTCGCCGAGCCGGCTGTTCACCGTCTGGTTCGCCCCGCAGGTCAACGTCACCGGCGTCTTCACCGGCGCCCTGGCCATCGTGCTCGGCCTCGGCTTCTGGCTCGGGCTGCTCGCGATGGTGATCGGCACGGTGCTCGGTTCGCTCGTCGTCGGATACCTCTCCACCTGGGGTCCGCGCACCGGAACCGCACAGCTGCCTGCGGCACGGATGGCGTTCGGCGGGGCCGTGAAACTGCCCGCCGCCCTGCAGTGGCTGTCCTCGATCGCATGGGACGCGCTGGTCGGACTGTTCGGCGGCGAGGCGCTGGCCGTGCTGCTGGGCATCCCGTTCTGGGCGGGCGTGCTGATCGTCCTCGGGGTGCAGGGCGTGGTCGGCTTCTTCGGCTACGAGGTGATCCATCGGCTGCAGGCCGTGTTGACGGTCGTCCTGTTCCTGACGTTCGTCGTCTTCGCGGTCAAGTTGGTCGGCGGCCACGACGTGGTGACCCCGCCGACCGTGCAGGGCGCCGATCTGGCCGGCGCCTTCGTCCTCGAGGTGACGATCGCGTTCAGTCTGGCGGTGTCGTGGGCCACCTACGCGTCGGACTTCAGCCGCTACCTGCCCGCCGATTCGTCGCGTCGGCGGGTGTTCGGCTACACGTTCGGCGGCATCGTGCTGGCGTACACGTTCGTCCAGGGCATCGGCGTCGCGGCCGGTGAGTTGGTCTCCGAGCAGACCGCCGAGGGAGTGCAGTCCGTGATGGGTGGCGGCATCCTCGGCGGGCTGGCCCTGCTGATCATTGCGCTGGCGTCGATCGGCTCGGGCGTGATGAACGACTACAGCGGCTCGCTGGCGCTGCAGACCCTCGGCGTGCGCGTGCGCAGGCCGATGTCGTCGGTGGTGGTGACCGTGCTGGCATTCGGACTGATCCTCTGGCTGCATTCCGCCGACACCGCGGCGCGGTTTCAGAACGTGCTGCTGGTGGTCAGCTACTGGATTCCCGCGTTCGTCGCCGTGGTCGCGGTGGACTGGCGCATCCGCAGCCGAGGACGCGCGACGGTCGATCCGGACGTGGAACAGACGAGCCGGCCCGACGCCGTGGCGGCAGTGGTGGCGTTCGTGGTCGCCTACGCCGCCGCGATTCCGTTCATGGACACGTCGATCTATCAGGGGCCGATCGCCGTCGCGTGGCACGGTGCCGACGTGGCGTACTTCGTGAACTTCCTTGTCGCGCTGGCGATCTACGGCGCTTACCGCGTGCTGCGACAGAGACGATGAGGCGTCAGTCCCTGCCCTCGAACTGCGACATGTAGAGCCAGGTCGGACGGTATCCGCGCCGCTCGTACAGCCGCATTGCGTGGTCGTTGCCGGGTAGCACCCCGAGGATCAGATCCCGCGCACCGCGCGCACGCAGATGAGCCTCCAGCCGGTCGAGCAGCACCGAACCCAACCCGCCACCGCGGTACTGCGGAAGGACGCTGAGCGACTCGATCTCGCCGATCGATCGGCCGGTCTGCCAGGTGTCGGGGACCCAGGTGTCCTCGACGGCCAGGACGTGCGCCAGTCCGTAGCCGACGGGCGTCGCACCGTCGAAGACGATCAGCAGCAGCGTGTCCGGTTTCGCCAACAGTTCCCGGTAGAGCGCCTCGCGGATGGTCCAGGTCTCTGCGTCGCTGACGTACGGAGCCAACTCCGGCATGCTCTCGGCGTGCCGATGGTGCACCGCAACCCACAGCGGTTCGAGGAGATGGAGGTCTTCGGCGGTCCCCACGCGCAGTTCCGGTGCGTTGATCATGAGCCACGCTAACGCGGCGGCTTGTTTGGCGGACTGGCCCGTCGGGTAAAGCCGCTAGGCCCCCGAAAGGAACACCGCATGCGTGCCACCACTCTCGCCAAGACCGCGAGTGCCGTGTTGCTCACCGCCGCGATCGGAGGTCTTGGCGAGCCGTCCCGCCCAGTCGGACTGGTACGAGGATCTGCGCAAGCCCAGTTTTCAGCCGCCCCGGCAGGCCTTTCCGATCGTCTGGCCGCTGCTCTACGCCGACATCGCCGCCGTGTCGGCAGGCACCGTCGACACGCTCAACGACAAGGGACGCCACGACGAGGCCAGGGCCTATTCGATGTTGTTGGTGCTCAACCTGATTCTCAACGGCGGGTGGACGTGGCTCTTCTTCAGCCGCCGCAAGCTCGGCGCCTCGGCATTCACCGCCGCCGCGTTGGCCGTCAGCAGTGCCGATCTCACCCGGCGTGCGGTTCGTACCCGGGGGACGGGCGCGGGTGTGCTCGGGTTGTATCCGCTGTGGTGCGCATTCGCCACGCTGCTGTCCAGCCGGATCTGGTGGCTGAACCGCCGGGGCAACTGATGGCCGACCAGGAGACGACGGACGAGAGCGAGAACGAGGAAGAGCGGCAGCGCCTGGCGGATCGCGTCCTTGGCGCCGTCGAGGATGCCGTGTATTGGGCAATAGCAGCCGTTCTCGTCGCCGGCTGCGTGGCGCTGTTGGTCTCGCAGTTCAACACCATGTTGCGTCTTCGCAGGATGCCCGCGTCCACCGTCATGCTGGAAATCCTCGACGGTCTCCTGCTGATCTTCATCTTCGTGGAGCTGCTCTACGCCGTCCGTGCGTGTCTGCGTTCGCACGAGATCGTCGCCGAGCCGTTTCTGATCGTCGGAATCCTGGCGGGCATCAAGGAGATCGTGGTGCTGTCGGTGGAGGCGGCGACGTTGCTGGAGAAGGGACCGGAATTCTCCAGGGCGGTAGTCGAAATCGGCGTGCTCGGCGGCGTGGTGCTCGTTCTTGCGTTGGCGGCGTTCGTCTTACGCGCGCGGCAGACCGAAGGCAGCCCGGTCGAGAGTTGATCGCGGCTCAGCGCACCGTGGCGAAGAACCGGCGGACGTCCTCGACGAACAGTTCGGGTTGTTCGAACGCGGCGAAGTGACCGCCGCGCGGCATCGTCGTCCAATGCGTGATGTTGTAGTTCGGCTCGCACCACGCTCGCGGTGGCCGGCTGATCTCCTTCGGAAAGGACGCCACACCGGTCGGAAGCTCCACTCGCGCACCAGATCCGAAGCGCCCCCGGCTCTCCCAGTACAACCGCGCCGACGACGCACCCGTGCCGTTGACCCAGTACAGCATGACGTTGTCGAGGATTCGTCACGACTGAGAACGTTCTCGGGGTGGCCGTCGCTGTCGGTCCACGACCAGAACTTCTCGACGATCCAAGCCAGCTGTGCGACAGGGGAGTCGACCAGGCCGTAGCCCAACGTCTGTGGCCGAGTGGACTGTTGCTTCATGTAGCCGGAGTCCCAATCGCGGTAGTGGTTCACCGCGTCGAGTGCGGCCTTCTCCTCATCCGTGGGATCGTCCAGGGCGCTGGCGGGAGGCCTTCCCATCGGCATGTTGGTGTGAATCGCGACGCAGTGCCCGACGTGGCGACCGATGTCGGAGGTGACCGCGGCCGCCCCAGTCGCCGCCCTGGGCGCCGTAGCGCTCGTAGCCGAGGCGAACCATCAGGGTCTCCCACGCCTTGGCGATCCTCGCCGATGTTCCAGCCCGTGGCACTCGGTTTGGCGGAGAAGCCGTAGCCGGGCAGCGACGGGCACACCACGTGGAAGGCATCCTCGGCGCGCCCGCCGTGCGCGGTCGGATCGGTCAGCGGTCCGATGACCTTGTGGAACTCGACGATCGACCCGGGCCAGCCATGGGTGAGGACGAGCGGGAACGCATCGGCATGCGGTGAACGCTGGTGCACGAAGTGGAAGTTCAGCCCGTCGATCTCGGTGGTGAACTGGTCGAAGCGGTTCAGCGCGGCCTCGCGGTGGCGCCAGTCATAGCCGTTGGCCCAGTACGTCGCGAGGTCGCGGGCGTACTCCAGCGGGATGCCTTGGCTCCAGTCGTCTACAGACTCGGCCTCCGGCCAGCGGGTCGCGGCCAGGCGGCGGCGCAGGTCGACGAGGACGTCGTCGGGCACGTCGATGCGGAACGGGTGGACGTCAGCCATGGGGGCCATTGTGGTCACCGCGCGGCACCGATATCTTGGTGG
Source organism: uncultured Actinomycetota bacterium (assembly GCA_963849055.1). Lineage (GTDB taxonomy): Bacteria > Actinomycetota > Actinomycetes > Mycobacteriales > Mycobacteriaceae > Mycobacterium. The sequence goes on along the minus strand of CAWKFI010000001.1, from coordinate 170,017 downwards.
CCTCCGATCGACCACGCAGGACGACCGAATCGTGCTCCACCCAGTGCCGCCGTTCGCCGTCGGCGGCGCGCTCGATCGCGGCGCCCGACGCGGCGGTCCGCCCGGGGGTGGTCTTCGCGGTGTCGGCCAGTCGCGCGGCCTCGTTGACCGGGTCACCGATCACCGTGTACTCGTAGCGGTTCTCGGCGCCGATGTTGCCTGCGAATACGGCGCCCGCCGAAACGCCGATGCCGAAGTCGACGACGGGCAGCGTGCGCAGGTTGGCGGCCAGTGTCCGCGCGGTGGACAGCGCGGCGTCGGCGGCCCCGACCGTGGTGATCGGTGCGCCGAACACGGCCAGCGCGGCGTCGCCCTGAAACTTGTTGATCAGCCCGCCGCGTTCGTCGACCGCGGCGACGACGATCCGGAAGAAGTCGTTGAGCACCTCGGCGACCTCCTGCGGGGTCCGGTTCTCCGGCAGCTTCGTAGATCCGGCGAGGTCGATGAACAGGATCGCGGCATCGCGAACCTCGCCGGAGAGCGATTCGTCGGTCGCTTCCGCGAGCCGGACGACGTCGGGGCCGACGTGGCGGCCGAAGAGGTCGCGCAGCCTGTCCCGTTCGAGTAGGCCCGCCACCATGCTGTTGAAACCACCTTGCAGTTGCCCGATCTCGGATTGTTCGTACACGTCGACGGTCCGGCCGATGTGGCCGCGTTCGACCTCGGCCATGGCCTCGACGACGTCCCTGATGGGGTCGGAGATGGACCGTGACACCAGCATCAGCGCGCGGAAGCCGAGGAAGACCGACACCAGCGACAGGATGAGGACCGGAATCTCCACCGACGCGGTCTTGGGCAGGAACCAGCCGTTGGTTCGTGCGAGAACCAGCAGCGCGATCGTGGCTGCGGGCAGTGCGCTGTTGAGCAACCACATGATCCCCAGCCGCGCCGCCACTCCCGGTGCGGTCTGGCGGCCGACGAACTCCTTCGTCGCGGCTGCCACGATTGGCCGGAAGATCCGTTGGGTGAACAACAGGCCCGTGCTGAGGCACGACGTGCCCCCGACCGCGGCGGCAACGGCGATCAGCACCGCTGGACCAAGGCCGGCTTCGGAGTTGGCGACGATGAGCACCACGCCGCTGATCGCCCAGACACCCAGCAGGATGGCGGTCTGAAACCGCACGATGTTGATGGCGCCGCGGCATTGCGCGGCGTCGGGTTCGCCGCCGACGAGGTACCAGCGCAGCGACGGTGCGATGCTCCAATAGCCGGCGAGTCCCGTGGCGACGGTGCCGGCTACGACCACGACCACGAGGAGGACGAGGTTGGACTGGTTGAGTAGAACCCTTGCGCCACCGAATGTTTGATTACACAGCGAGATGACGACGGCGACGACCTCAACCGTGGTGAGAAGGTGGGCGAAGACCAGGCCTGACGCGTAGCGGATGCCGACATTGCCCCTCAAGGGCCGACGCGGCTCACTCGGCTCGTCGTCCGGCATGCTGACGGGGTTCCTCCTTGCTCGAGCGGCGCACGCCACCGGCAGTCAGCGCCTCGGTCCGCGTGCGCAGCCGCTCGGCTGTGTCGGCCAGGAAGTCGAGGATGACTGCCAGTTCGGTGTCGGAGTAACGCTCCCACACTTGGGTGGTCGCCCGTTGCCAGGATCGAAAGAACTCGTTGTCGGTGAGTTCGGAGACGTCGGCGCTCAGCAGCACCCGGCGACGATCGCTCGGGTCGGGCTCGCGGTGCAGGAACCCCTTGGCGGCCAGCCGGTCGATCAGGTTGGTCACGGAAGCTGCCGCCAGTCCGGTGTGGTGCGCCAGTTCACCGGCATTCATCGGGCCCAGCCGGTCCAGGATGCCGAGCGCCTTGTAGTCGGTGGGATGAAGACCGACCTCGGCTGCCAGCGTCGAGTGAAACAGCACAGTGGCGTCGCTGTGCTCACGGCCGACCCGACGGAGCTCCGCGAGAAGGTCCGAACGTGAACGGTTCTCGGTCATGCCGCCACCACGAGCGCCACGAGTGTCGCCACGCACGTGACGACGTCGAGCGGGAGACGGAGCAGACTACGACGGGTCCACCGAACCGCATCGGCACGCTCGATCACAGCCGGGTCGGTCTTCTCGAACACGACCGCCTTGGGTACGAAGTCGACCAGCGACCACACCCGCATCACCACGTGGCCGGCCAGCGCGACGAGCATGGCCGTCCGCACCTCCGAATGTCCCCAGGTGACGACGAGCGCCGCGATGAGCATCACCTCGAACACGCTGTGCACCGGAATCCAGAACCGCCGGCGGGAGACTCCGCCGTGGGGAGCCTGGATGATCGCGGGCCTGCTGGGCCAGACCGGGTCCAGAACGAGGTGCTCGTAGATGCCGCCCCCCAGCGAGGCGCAGGCGAGGAAGACGACGACGCTCAACAGAATCAGGGCAGGAACCGACATGACCGAGATTATTACGGTGCGTCGTAATAATCGTCAAACCGAAGTATTTCCGCGCAGGCCCATCCCGGCGAAAGTCGCTCTAGCGGAGGTTCATTGACCCACGGTTGGCTGTCACTGACGGCACAGTGTACAGTCGTTCACTGAAGTCGGGGTCGATGGCTCGCGCCCTCGTCGCCGAGCGGACGCAACCCGGCCCCGGAACTCGCTGAAAGGACCAGCACCATGTCGTTTTCGCTCGAGCCGTCCGAGGACGTCCTCCAAGTTCGGGACTGGGTTCACGAATTCGCAAGAGACGTGGTCCGGCCCGCTGCTGCGGAGTGGGACGAACGGGAAGAGACGCCGTGGCCGATCATCCAGGAGGCGGCCAAGGTGGGCCTGTACTCCATGGAACTGTTCGCCACGCAGGCCGCCGAACCGAGCGGTCTGGGCATCCTGACCGTCTTCGAGGAGATGTTCTGGGGTGATGCCGGCATCGCCCTGTCGATCATGGGGACCGGCCTCGCCGCCGCATCCCTGGCGGCCACGGGAACGCCGGAGCAGATGGCCGAGTGGCTGCCGCAGATGTTTGGCACCATCAACGAGCCGCAACTGGCATCGTTCTGTGCGTCGGAGCCGGGCGCCGGATCGGACGTGTCGGCCATCATCACCCGCGCGCGCTATGACCAGGCCACCGACGAGTGGGTGATCAACGGCACGAAGACGTGGGCCACCAACGGCGGCATCGCCAACGTGCACATCGTCGTCGCCTCGGTCGAAGCCGAGCTCGGTTCGCGCGGTCAGGCCACATTCATCATCCCGCCCGGCACAAAGGGTTTCAGCCAGGGGCAGAAGTTCAAGAAGCACGGCATCCGGGCGTCGCACACCGCCGAAGTGGTGCTCGACGACGTGCGAATCCCCGGCAACTTGATCATCGGTGGCAAGGAGAAGTTCGACGAGCGGATCGCCCGCAGCCGCGAGGGCAAGAGCTCGGCAGGCCAGGCGGCGATGAAGACCTTCGAACGGACCCGGCCCAGCGTGGGTGCGATGGCGCTCGGAGTAGCAAGGGCCGCCTACGAATACGCGCTGGAGTACGCCCAGCAGCGTGAACAGTTCGGTCGCAAGATCGGCGACTTCCAGGCGATCGCCTTCAAGCTGGCCGACATGAAGACCAGGATCGACGCCGCGCGTCTGCTGGTGTGGCGGGCAGGCTGGATGGCCCGCAACGACAAGCCGTTCACCAACGCCGAGGGATCGATGGCGAAGCTGGCGGCCAGCGAGGCAGCGGTGTACGTCACCGACGAGGCCATTCAGATCCTCGGTGGCAACGGCTACACCCGCGACTATCCGGTCGAGCGGATGCACCGCGACGCCAAGATCTTCACGATCTTCGAGGGCACCAGTGAGATTCAGCGCCTGGTGATGGCGCGAGCGATCACCGGACTTCCCTTGAAGTGAGCCTGCCGCGCCGGCTACTTCGTGCCGAAGATGCGGTCGCCGGCGTCGCCGAGGCCGGGCACGATGTAGCCGTGCTCGTCGAGCTGGCGGTCGATGGCGGCGGTGTAGATCGGCACGTCGGGGTGGGCGTCGTGCAGCGCGGCGATGCCTTCCGGGCAGGTCAGCAGGCAGACGAACTTGATCGACTTGGGGCCGCACTCCTTGAGCCGCTCCACCGCGGCGACGGCCGAGTTGCCGGTGGCCAGCATCGGGTCGACCACGACCACGTCGCGCTCGTGCAGGTCGCCGGGCATCTTGAAGTAGTACTCGACGGCCACCATCGTCTTCGGGTCGCGGTACAGGCCGATGTGGCCGACCCGTGCGCCAGGCACCACCGTCAGCATGCCGTCGAGGATGCCGGTGCCCGCCCGCAGGATCGACACGAACACCAGCTTCTTGCCGTCGATCACCTTGCCCGTGGTCCGCTCCAGCGGCGTCTCGATCTCGATCTCCTGCGTCGGGATGTCGCGCAGCACCTCGTAGGCCATCAGCGCCGACATCTCGTTGCACAGCCGACGAAAGCTGTTGGTGGAAGCGTCCTTCCGGCGCATCAGCGTGAGCTTGTGCTGCACCAGTGGATGGTCGACCAGGTGGACGTCGTTCATGGTCTAGAACACCGTGCCGTCGCTGATGATGGTCAGCGGCGGCAGTCCGCCGCGCAGTCGCTGCGCCAGCGCGCGGCCCGCCGCCCAGGTGCCGCCCTCCAGCACGCAGGCCAGCGGCATCCGCCGAGCGTCGACGCCGAGCCGGGCGCGCACCAGCGGCGCGAGTTCGTCGAGCAGAGCCACCGTCAGTGCGCGCCATTCGACCACCAGTTCGTCGCCGACCTTCCATGGTTCTCGGCCCAGGCGGCGTCGCGCAGCCGCAGCACGCCGGTGTCGAGCAGCAGGCCGCCGTTGCGGTACTCGGGCAAGCCCGGTCAGCGCATCGAGTCCGTCGACGCGGACGCCGCCCCATTCGAACGGTTCCAGCAGCGAGTAGGTCAGCCACTGCGACAGCTTGTGGAACGGCATCCAGCCCGCGTCAGGCCCGGGCCCGCGCACGGCGGGATGCCGCCAGCAGTCGCCGAGCGGCTTGTCACCGATAGCGTTGCCGGCCGGCCAGATTCGGGCGAAGCGAGATCAGCAGCTGCGACAGGATGTCGTGCGCGATGACCGACGGCGGGTCGTCCGCGGTGAGCAGGTCGAACAGTCCGCCCGGGCGGCCGTCGGGCCCGAAGACCTCGGGTCGGCGGCCAGCGCCTCACCGAGCCGGCGCAGCAGCCGCCACGCGGCCGTCCAGTCCGACCAGCGGATTGTCTTGGCCGACCTGGAACGCCTCGGCCAGCCGGTCCGCGTCCAGTCCGCTCAGGCCCGCCGCGTCGACCCGCAGCGGATCGCGCGGGTCGCTGGAGAACAGCCCGCTGATGAAGGCGTGCCAGCTCGCCACCCCCAGGCCCTCGGAGCGGGTGAACCGCTGACCGGTATCGCCTCGTCGTAGCGCCAATCCGGGCCGGCGCCGGCGTCGAGCAGCACGCTGACCACGGTCAGGTCGATCATCGCGCGGCCATCCAGCTCGAACCCCGACGTCGGACCTGCGGTCGACGCCGCCGGCCTCGAAGTGCCGCCAGCGGCTGTGGAACGGGATCCTCAGGTCGGGGTATCGCGCCCGTGTGAGGTCGGCGACCTCGGCGGCGGCCACCGCAAGCGCGTCGTCGTCGCACGCTGAACCATGCGCGAGTCGCCGTCCCGGGCCCGTCGCGAGCAGCTGTCTGGCCCGCTCGCGGATGGCGGTCGTGCTGCGCAGGGCCGCGGCGGCGCCGTCGGGCCGGTCGGTGTCGACGTCCGGCTCGGTGCTGGTGGAGTGCACCGAACTCATCCGTCCAACCCCCGGCCCTTGGACCTTCTTCAGCTCCTCGGCGTCGGGCACCGCGCCGGGAGTGAAGTAGCCGGCGGCCATCTTGGCGTCGATCTCCACCCGCGCGTCGGCCGGGATCAGGTCGTCGGGGATGTTGACGCGCTCGCCGACCTCGATGCCCGAGCCGGTGATGGCGTCGTACTTCATGTTGCTCATCGAGACCAGGCGGTGGATCTTGCGGATGCCCAGCCAGTGCAGCACGTCGGGCATCAGCTCCTGGAACCGCATGTCCTGCACGCCGGCAACGCATTCGGTGCGGGCGAAGTACTGGTCGGCGGTGTCGCCGCCCACCTGGCGCTTGCGCGCGTTGTAGACCAGGAACTTGGTCACCTCGCCCAGCGCGCGGCCCTCCTTGCGCGAGTAGGCGACCAGGCCGACGCCGCCGCGCTGCGCGCCCTGGATGCACTCCTCGATCGCATGCGTCAGATACGGCCGGCAGGTGCAGATGTCGGAGCCGAACACATCCGAGCCGTTGCACTCGTCGTGCACGCGCGCGGTCAGCTCCACCGCGGGATCGGCCAGGTCGCGGGGTTCGCCGAAGATGTAGACGGTCTGCCCGCCGATCGGCGGCAGGAACACCTCGAGGTCGCTGCGGGTCACCAGCTCGGGGTACATGCCGCCGGTCTCCTCGAACAGCACGCGGCGCAGGTCCGTCTCGCTGCAGCCGAAGCGCTGCGCCACGCCGGGCAGGTACCAGACCGGTTCGATGGCCGCCTTGGTGACCAGCGCGGCGCCGCTGGCCAGCAGGACGCGGCCGTCCGGAATCAGCCGGCCCTTCTGCATGGCCTCGATCACCTCGGGCAGGATCACGTGCGCCTTGGTCACGGCGATGGTCGGCCGGATGTCGTAGCCGGCGGCCAGCTCGGCGGCGAAGACGTCGGCCACCATGGCCCCCCAGGGATCCAGGCTGACGATCTTGCCGGGTTCGCTCCACTGCGGGTACGGGCCGATGACGTCGGTGGGCGCGGTGTTGGTGAGGTCGGCCCTGTGCTCCCGCGACAGCGCACCCGCGGCGACCGCCAGCGCCCGGTAGACGCTGTAGGAACCGCTGTGCGTGCCGATGACGTTGCGGTGGGCGCGCTTGATGGTGGTGCCGATCACCGGTCCGCGCTCGGCGGCCGTCGGCGCACCCCAGTGGATGGGCAGCGCGCCGGAGCCGCCGCTGTGCGAGGTCAGCCGGATGTGGCCGGCGGCGGACTTGGGGACCGTGGCTGGCGAGGGGACGGCGGCACCGGCATCGGTGGACATGGTCGCTCCTCGGTCTTCGGGATTCGCCAGCCTAGCGAGTAAATCCTAATTCCGCCCGTCCCGTTGGTTAGCCCCACTCGTGGTTCATCGCTCGGGTTTCGATGAGTGCTTCGGCCGTCCGAGTGTCGACGCTTCGACTGCGAGACAGCGCGATCAGCACCATCGCGAGGCCGGCAGTGACTGCGCCGGCGAAGAAGATCGCCACGAACGCATGCTCTGAAGGCAGGCCCGTGGCGCCGGAGGATTGCTCGAGTAGCACGGCCACTGCTGCGGCGGCGATCGAACTACCGACCGTGCGGGAGATCGCATTGACTCCGGTGGCCACGCCGGTCTCATCGCCTTTGACCTCGCTGACCACCAACGCGGGCAACGCCCCGTAACCCAGGCTGATGTAGGCGTTGACCAAGATGCCCGCGATGATCACCTGCCATGGCAGTGAGTGCGCCAATGCCAGCCATAGGAAGCCGACCATCCCCGTCACCGCGCCGGACATCAGCACTGGCCGGGCGCCGTACCGGTCGATGAACCTGCCGGACAGCGTCGCGGTGGCGAACCCGGCGATCGCGCCGGGGAGCAGGAAAACCAGACTGGCGTGGAGCACGGATGCGGTGAAGCCGTATCCTGTTGCTGCGCGGTCGATCTGGACGAACTGAGTGAGGCCAAGGAAGCCGAAGTACAAGCCCGAACCCACGAACACGGTCGCGAGATTGGTCAGCAGGACAGGTCGGCGGGTCAACATCTCGGTGGACACCAACGGATGGCGCTGGCGGCGCTCCCAAGCCCACCACGCCACCAGCACCCCCACGCCGACGGTCGCGGTTCCGAGTGTCGCGGGCGACGTCCAGCCCCACGAGTTCCCCTGCGTGATCGTCAGGAGCATCGCCGACAGGCCGGCGGCCAAGCCCAGCGCGCCCAACCAATCGATCGTTCCTTCAGCGTTTCTCGGCCGCGATGGGACGACGACCAATGTCAGCACGATCACGGCGGCGGTGAACCCCGTCGTCAGCCAGAACACCCGGTGATAGCCCGCGTTGCCGTCCACCAGAAGGCCGGTTACGACCAATCCGACGCCGCCGCCGAACCCGAGCGTGCCGGACAGAACGGCCAACGCACGTACTACTGCGTCGTCGGGGAGCTCGTCGCGCAGGATGGCAACACAGATCGGATACAGGGCGAAGGAGACGCCTTGCAGCACGCGAGCGACGATCAGCAGGGGGAGCCACGACGTCGTTGCCGCCAGTATCGAACCGATCAGCACCAGCACCAGGACGCCCAGCAGGATGTGCTTCTTGTTGTGCAGATCGGCTAGCCGGCCGATGAGCGGAGTCGACGCCGCAGCGGCGAGAAGGTTGGCGGTGACGGCCCAGCTGACGGCGACGGGAGATGCGTTCAACTGGTGGGCGATGATGCCGAGCACCGGGACCACCGCGGTCTGGAGTACCGCTACGGTCAGCGCCACCAGGCCCAGCGCGATGACGAGAAGTCCCGGCCGCGGGTAGGGCTCGGCGGCACGCGCCACGCTTGGTCTCCTTCATGCCCGCCGGGCCCATGGCTTTTAAATATGTAGCCTATGCAAAGGATAGTCTGCGCCGAAGATCGTCGCCGACGCAGTGCACAATCCTTGAATGACCCCAGTCGTCGTCGGTATCAGCCCCACCACCATCGAAGAAGTCGTGCGGGTGGCCCGCGACGACGCCCCCGTCGTGATCGCCGATGATGCGCTGGCCGCGATGGCGACGAGTCGGTCCCGCATCGAAGCGCTCGCCGACCACCCCGTACCGGTGTATGGCATCTCCACCGGCTTCGGTGCGCTCGCCACCCGCCACATCCCCCCTGAACTGCGAACCAAGTTGCAACGCAGCCTGATTCGCTCACACGCCGCGGGTTCGGGCCCCGAGGTCGAACGCGAGGTCGTTCGCGCGATGATGCTGCTGAGGCTGTCGACGCTGGCGACCGGCCGCACCGGCGTCCGCCCCGAAGTCGCCAAGGCATACGCGGCACTGCTGTCGGCGGGGCTGACCCCGATCGTCTACGAGTACGGCAGCCTCGGCTGCTCCGGCGACCTCGCACCCCTGGCCCACGTCGCCCTCGCGATCATGGGGGAGGGGCACGTGCGCACCAGCGACGGGTCCGTCGTGCCCGCCGCGGAAGCGTTGGCCGCGCACGGCCTCGAACCGATCGTGTTCGCCGAGAAGGAGGGCCTCGCCCTCATCAACGGCACCGACGGCATGCTCGGCCAGTTGGTTCTGGCGCTCACCGACCTGGATCGGCTCCTCGTGCTGGCCGACGTAGCGGCATCGATGAGCGTCGAAGGACTGCTCGGCTCCGACAAGGTGTTCGCGGCCCACCTGCAAGCGCTGCGGCCGCAGCCCGGTCAGGCCGTTGCCGCCGCGAACATGACCCGCATCCTCGCCGGGTCGCCGATCGTGGCCAGCCACAGCGGGCCCGACTGCCCGCTGGTCCAGGACGCCTATTCGCTGCGGTGCGCACCCCAGGTCGCAGGCGCCGCGCGCGACACCGTCGCGCACGCCCGCAACGTCGCAGGGTGGGAACTGGCAAGCACCATCGACAACCCCGTCGTCACACTCGACGGACAGGTCGAGTCGAACGGGAACTTCCACGGCGCGCCGGTCGCCTACGTCCTGGACTTCCTCGCCATCGTCGTCGCCGACGTGGCCAGCATCAGTGAGCGACGTACGGACAGGTTTCTCGACGCGTCCCGCAGTCACGGGCTCAACCCGTTCCTGGCAGACGATCCGGGTGTCGACAGCGGCCACATGATCGCCCAGTACACCCAGGCCGCAATCGTTTCCGAGCTCAAACGCCTGGCCGGCCCGGCAAGCGTCGACTCGATTCCCTCGTCGGCCATGCAGGAGGACCACGTATCGATGGGCTGGTCGGCGGCGCGCAAACTACGCAAGGCGATCGACGGGCTCACCCGGGTCCTCGCCATCGAAGTGCTCACCGCGGCAAGGGGAATCGACATGCGCGCCCCTTTGCGACCAGGACCTGCCACCGGCGCCGTCGTCGCCGCCGTGCGGTCACGCGTCCCGGGCCCCGGCGCCGACCGCCACCTCGCGCCCGAGATCGAAGCCGTCGTTCAGCTGGCGCGCGACGGATCGCTCGCCGCCGCCGCGGAGTCGATCACCGGTCCGCTGGCATGATCGTCAGGACGTGGCGAGCGACGGCGACGGCCGAGGGTGCCGAGACGTATGCCCGCCACTTCGAGGACGTGGTGTTGCCGAAGTTGTCCGCCTTGGCAGGGTTTCGCGGCGCATACGTGTTGCTCGACGATTCCGGCGACGTGGTCGGGATCGAGGACCTCACGCTGTGGGAATCCCACGACGCGATACGCGCCTTCGCCGGCGCCAACACCGAGGTGGCCGTGGTCGACGAGGTGGCCCAGAGCATGCTTCTCGACTACGACACCGTGGTAACCCACCGCCACGTGGCAGTGGCGCACACGCTTTAGGCGGGGATGAGCCGGCCGAGGTCGTCGAGGAGCGGTCCCGCCGCCACGAGGTCGCCACGAAGATCCCGATCGCCGTCGTCCCATGGGAGGTCCTGGGTGAGCGCGACGGCTTCGCCGGCGACACCGGCGAAGCGGTCGTGCAGACCACGTTGCCGCAAAAGGCGCACCGCCCCAACCAATTCGCAACACAACAGCACGCGGTAGGCAGCCACCGACCGCTCGAGTTGAAGCGCGCTCTGCGAGGCGAAGGTGGCGTCCTCCTCCATGCCCCTCGACAGCACGAGCGTGCCGACGGATGCGGGTTGCGCCGCCGCGCGGATTTCGGCGATCGCACCCGCGGCGACGTACTCGACCATCATCAGGCCGGACGATCCGTCTTCGACGTCAGCCAGAAAGGCGTTGCCGCGGTTGGTCTCCGGGTCGTTGAGCATCCGGATGCGGGAATGGGTGATCGGCGCGGTCAAGGCCATCGCCAAGGTGGTGCCGTCGAGTTCGAGTGACAAGGACGCCTGATAGAACGCGCCGTGATGGACCACTTGGTCACCGTCGGGGTCGAACAGCGGATTCTCCTGTGCGGTGTTCAGCGTCCGCTCCAGCTGCCCCACAAGCGAATTCAGCGTTGCGACGACGCTCGCCTGAGCAACCGGGTAGACCCGCAGCCCGTACGGATCCTGGATGCGTGCCGGACTGTGATCGGGCTGTCCGGCGTCGACGAACAACGACCGCAGCCGGGCAGCGACCGCATCCACCTGCGGCGCAGCCGCGGCCCGAGCAGCAGCCGCCGAGAACGCCGACGGGTTGCCGTCGAGCGCGAGGAAACTGAGCATGTAGATCACGCTCGACGCCCGTTCGAGCCTGGCCAGCTCGGCCACCGCGAGACAACTACGGCCGACGGTCAGTGCGCTGCTGCTCATGAAGGGCAGCGCACTGTCGGCCCCCCACGGCTCCATCGGAGCCAACGGTCTGGTGGCCGGCCTCTCGCCGATCAACGTCAGCGCGGTGCCCGCGAGGGCCGCCAGGTCACCGGTGCCGATCGATGCGTAATGGAGCAGCTCCGGTAGGGCGTCGTCGTTGAGCATCCGCTCCAGCCCGCCAAGGATCCGCGGATCCAGACCCGCTCCCGGTACGCACAGTTGAACGAGTCGGACCGCGAGCATCGCGCGAACCGTCCTGTCATCGAGTGGATCGCCTGCGTCGGCGGCGTGGCTGCGCAGCAGGCGCATCCCGTAGTCCGTGTCGCTCGCCAGCACCGGAGTACTTCGATTGGCGCCGACACCGGTGGTCCGCCCATAGGTGGCGAATCGCGAGCTCAGGTCCTCGGCCTGCTCGTGGACGCGGGTAACGGCCTCGACGATCTTCGGCGCGACCGATACCTGGTCACGCCGGTCGGCGAGCGCTACGACGTCGGCAATACTGCCCGTCCCGTTCAGCACGATCATTGAAAATTCTCCTCGTTTCTCTATCGCAGAGGAGCGATGCGCTCTATCATCACCGAAAGTCCTGCAATTCCGCTAGATGGAAATCAAATTTTACTCAGTGGCAATGCGGAGGATGCCGGACGAAACGTGGGGACCGTAGATTCCGTCCCGACGAGAGGAGGTCACGGTGGCTGAATCGCCCACCCGGACTGTGGAGCGGGCACTGGCCCTGCTGGCGACGGTTTGTGATCGCGGCGCAGCGAATCTCGCCGACACCGCGAGGGAAGTCGAGCTCGCTCCGAGCACAGCTCTTCGGCTGCTGCGCACGCTCGAGACCACCGGCTTCGTGAGCAAGGACGAGTCCGGTTTGTACCGGCCAGGTGGCCGCATCATTCAACTCGGAGCGCAGGCACTGAGCAACGAGTCATTGATCGACCTCGCCAGGCCGGCCATGGAGGACATCGTCTCCGAGACCGGAGAATCGGTGTACCTCAGCGTCGAAGGGCATGCCGCGACGGCGCTCTACATCAGCATCGTCGAGGGAACGCATTCCGTCCGTCATGCCAGCTGGGTCGGTCGGACCGTACCGCTGGACACCTCCGCGGCGGGACACGCGTTGCGGGGCAAGGTTCCCGACGACGGGTACGTCGTCGTCGAACGCGGCGTCGAAGCCGACGTCACGGCGATCGCGTGCCCGGTGTACTCCGAGGCCCGGATAGTCGCCGCTCTGAGCCTGGTCGTTCCGAGCTACCGGCTCACCGGAGCGCAGGCGAAACGGCACGGCCAGATGTTGCTCGCAGCCACGGCGGACGTATCCGCCCGGCTGAGTCGTACCCCGAAATCAAGCCCTCCAGAAAGTCCGTCATGATCACTTTCGACGAAGTCTCCAAGGTCTATCCCGACGGCACCGTCGCCGTCGACAAGCTGACCCTCGCCGCGCCCAGCGGCAAGATCACCACGCTGGTCGGCCCGTCCGGGTGCGGCAAGACCACCTCCATGCGGATGATCAACCGGCTGATCGAGCCGACGTCGGGCACGATCGAACTCGACGGTGTCGACACCCAGACCCTCGATCGGGTCGCACTCCGTCGGCGGATCGGCTACGTCATCCAGAATGCCGGCCTCTTTCCCCACCGCACGGTCGTGGACAACGTCGCCGCCCTGCCGCGGCTGCTCGGCGGCAGCAAGAGGGAAACACGTTCCAAGGCAATGGAACTGCTGGAGCTCGTCGGCCTCGACGCCAAGTTCGCCGGCCGGTACCCCTGGCAATTGTCCGGCGGTCAACAGCAGCGCGTCGGTGTCGCGCGGGCGCTTGCCACCGACCCACCCTTCATGCTGATGGACGAGCCGTTCAGCGCCGTCGACCCGATCGTCCGAAGCCAGCTGCAAGACGAGTTTCTGCGCCTGCAGGCCGACATCTCCAAGACGATCGTCATGGTCACTCACGACATCGACGAAGCCCTCAAGCTCGGCGATCAGGTCGCGGTGCTCCGAGAGGGCGGAACGCTGGCCCAGGCGGCGACGCCCGCAGAACTGCTCGCGGCACCCAACGACGCGTTCGTCGCCGACTTCGTCGGCTCGGCGCGCGGCTATCGGGCGCTGGGCTTCCACATTTCCGATGACCTGCTCAAGCTGACCGATGAGCCGACCATCACCGTGGGCCAATCCGTTTCGACGCTGCCATCGGTGAACGGTCGATGGATCTTGACGGTCGACGCGAAGAACGCACCGATCGGCTGGGTCGACACGGCAAGCGTGCGTGGCGATTCCGTTCAGGACGGCGACGTCAATCTGTGCGCCACGACGGCCCGACGCGGCGATCCGCTGCGGGACCTGCTCAACTCGGCGCTGTCGAGTCCGAGTGGGCGCTGCGTGGTCACCGATGAGTCGGGGACGCTGCTCGGTACGGCCACCGACCACGACGTGATCGACGCGATCAAGCGGGCGAAGGACGCGAGCAGGTCCTCCGGCGAGGTGTCGGCATGAACTGGATCTCGTCGAACATCGATCGCATCATCGAACTCACCATCAGCCACGTCTGGCTCACGCTGATCCCGACGGTCCTGGGCCTCGTCGTTGCCCTGCCGCTCGGATGGTGGGCACATCGCTGGGGCCGCGGGTACGGGGCCATCGTCGGAACGGCCGGTCTGCTGTACACCATTCCGTCGCTGGCATTGTTCATCATCCTGCCGGTCATCCTCGGGACGAAGATCCTCGACCCCATCAACATCGTTGTCGCGCTTACCCTCTACACCCTGGCCCTGCTGGTGCGCGTGGTCGCCGACGGATTGAGCTCGGTACCGCACGACACCGTGGCCGCCGCCGAGGCGATGGGGTACCGCAGTTGGCAGCGACTGCTCCTGGTCGAACTGCCCGTCGCCGTGCCCGTCATCGCCGCCGGACTGCGGGTGGCCGTGGTGTCCAACGTCAGCATCGTGACCATGGCTGCGCTGCTTGGCATCCCGCAGCTCGGCTCGCTGTTCACGCAGGGGTTTCAGCTGCGGCTCTACGTACCGCTGGTCACCGGTGTCGTCCTCTGCGTCGTGCTCGCAGTGATCTTCGACGGCCTGATCATCTGGCTGAACAAACTCCTCACCCCTTGGCGGCAAAGGACGGTCACGTCGTGAACATCGTCGGCTGGCTTACGGACCCGACCAACTGGACGGGCTCCGGTGGCATCCCCGCCCAGATCGGCTACCACCTGCTGTACTCGGGCATCGCGCTGCTGGCCGCGTTGGCCATCGGGGTTCCGCTGGGCATCGTGATCGGCTACACGGGTCGCGGTGAAGCCGTGGTGGCCGGGTTCGCCAACGCATTGCGCGCACTCCCGACGCTGGGTCTGCTCGTGCTGCTCTTCCTCGTCATCTCACCGGTCGTACCCGGAAAGCTCGTGTACGTGCTGCCGACCATCGTCGTGCTCGTCCTCCTGGCGGTGCCGCCGATTCTCAGCGGGACGTACTCCGGCATCCAGACCGCCGACCCGGATGCGGTGGGCGCGGCGCGGGGGATGGGCTTCACGAAGCGTCAAATCCTGCTCCGGGTGCAGCTGCCGTGTGCCCTGCCGCTGATGATCTCGGGAGTCAGGAGCTCGACGCTGCAGATCGTCTCGACGGCGACCATTGCGGCCTACCTCGGCCTGCAGGGCCTCGGCAGGTTCATCCTCGACGGCAGGGCGCAGGCAAGTTTCGCCGAAATGGCCGGGGGCGCCATCCTCGTCGCCGTCCTCGCACTCGTGCTCGAGTTCAGCTTCGCCTGGCTCGGTCGCATCATCGTGTCACCGGGGCTGCGGCGCACCGCGTCGAAGTCCACGTCACCTCTCGCCACGGCCGTCCCCGAGCCGGTCGCCACCTAGGTGCCGTCCGGCGCCGACCCCACCCATCAGGAGAACACCATGAACAAGCGCATGACACTCTCGGCTCTCGCACTCACCTCGATACTCGCGCTGTCCGCCTGCGGTGGTGGCGGCGATCCGATGTCGGGAGGCGGCGACAACTCCGGATCCGAGGGTTCGCAGATCATCGTCGGTTCCGCCGACTTCACCGAAAGCCAGCTGATCGGCAGCATTTACTCACAGGCATTGCAGGCCAAGGGCGTTGCGGTCAAGGAGCAGTTCAACATCGGCAGCCGCGAGGTGTACATCCAGGCGTTGAAGGACGGCTCGATCGACCTGGTCCCGGAATACTCCGGCGCGCTGCTGAGCTACCTCGATCCGAAGTCGACCGCGGCCACCCCGGAATCGGTGTCGAGCGAACTGAAGGGCAAGTTGCCGTCCGGGATCTCGATGTTGACGCCGTCACCGGCGGAGGACAAGGACGTCGTGGCCGTCACCAAGGCCACTGCCGACAAGTACAAGCTGAAGACGATCTCCGATCTCGCGCCGGTCGCGGGTGAACTCGTCCTCGGCGGGCCGCCGGAGTGGAAGACGCGCGTCCAGGGTGTCGTCGGACTGAAGGACGTGTACGGACTCACGTTCAAGGACTTCGTCAGCCTCGACGCCGGCGGCACGTTGACCATGACGGCGCTCACCAACGGTCAGGTCCAGGCAGGCGACCTCTTCAGCACCGACCCGGGTCTGGTCTCGAACAACCTCGTCGCCCTAGAGGACGACAAGAACCTGTTCGCCGCCGAGAACGTCGTCCCGCTGATCAAGTCCGCCAAGCAGAACGACAACGTCACCAAGACGCTCGACGAGGTGTCGGCCAAGCTCACCACCGACGATCTCATCTCAATGAATGCCGAAGCCGCCAAGGGCACCAACCTCTCCGACATCGCCAAGAAGTGGCTCGCCGGAGCAGGTCTCGGCGCACAGTAAGCACCACTCGTTAAGGATTTCATCACTCATGGCAACAATCGCTGGTCCCCGTCCCGTCCGTGCCGCGCGCGGAACCGAACTCACCTGCAAGGGTTGGCAACAGGAAGCCGTCCTACGCATGCTGATGAACAACCTCGACCCCGAGGTCGCGGAACACCCCGACGACCTCGTGGTCTACGGCGGCACCGGGCGGGCGGCACGCAGCTGGCCCGCGTTCGATGCGCTGGTCCGTACGCTGCGCGGTCTCGAAGACGACGAGACCATGCTGGTGCAGTCCGGTAAGCCGGTGGGCGTGTTCCGCACCAACGTGTGGGCTCCGCGCGTACTGATCGCCAACTCGAATCTGGTTGGCGACTGGGCCAACTGGGAACAGTTCCGCAAGCTGGAAGCCGAAGGGCTGACGATGTACGGCCAGATGACGGCCGGATCGTGGATCTACATCGGCACCCAGGGCATCCTGCAGGGCACCTACGAGACGTTCGGGGCCATCGCGAAGAAGAGGTTCGGCGGCACCCTGGCAGGCACCATCACGCTCACCGGCGGGGTCGGCGGCATGGGTGGCGCGCAGCCGCTGGCGGTCACCATGAACGAAGGCGTCGCGATCTGCGTCGACGTGGACGAGTCGCGCATCGACCGTCGCATCTCCAAGCGCTACCTCGACGTCAAGGCCAAGGATCTCGACGACGCGCTCGCCCTGGCCATCGAGGCGCGAGATGCCAAGCGGGCGTTGTCCATCGGTGTCGTCGGCAACGCCGCCGAGATCTTCCCCGCATTGCTCGAGCGGGACGCGCCGATCGACATCGTGACCGACCAAACGTCTGCGCACGACCCACTGTCGTACCTGCCCATCGGCATCGAGCTCGACGACATGAAGAAGATGGCCGACAAGGACCCGGTGTACTTCACCGAGCAGGCGCAGGAGTCGATGGCCAAGCAGGTCGCCGCCATGGTCGGCTTCCTCGACAAGGGTGCCGAGGTGTTCGACTACGGCAACTCGATCCGCGACGAGGCCCGAAAAGCCGGTTACGACCGCGCATTCGACTTCCCCGGATTCGTGCCCGCCTACATCCGGCCGCAGTTCGAGGAGGGCCTCGGACCGTTCCGGTGGGCCGCGCTGTCCGGTGACCCGAAGGACATCGCCGCCACCGACAAGGCGATCCTCGAGCTGTTTCCCGACAACGCCCACCTCAAGCGGTGGATCACCATGGCCGGTGAACGGGTCGAGTTCGAAGGCCTTCCCGCGCGCATCTGCTGGCTCGGCTACGGCGAACGTCACCGTGCGGGGCTGAAGTTCAACGAGATGGTTGCGTCGGGGGAGCTGTCGGCGCCGATCGTCATCGGCCGCGACCACCTCGACTCGGGATCGGTCGCCTCGCCGTACCGTGAGACCGAGTCGATGCTCGACGGCTCCGACGCGATCGCCGACTGGCCCCTGCTCAACGCGCTGCTCAACACCGCGTCCGGTGCCACGTGGGTTTCGATCCATCACGGCGGCGGCGTCGGCATGGGCCGCTCCATCCACGCCGGACAGGTCTCCGTCGCCGACGGCACCGCCCTGGCGGCGCAGAAGCTGGAACGCGTGCTGACCAACGATCCCGGGATGGGCGTCATCCGGCACGCCGACGCCGGGTACGAGCACGCCACCGCCGTCGCCGCCGAACGGGGAGTGCGAATCCCCATGCAGGAGAGCGAATGACGGCATTCGACTCGCTCTGGAGCGCCATCCTCGACGTCGGCCAGGACAAGGACACCCGCGGCTATCGCCGGTTCGCCTGGTCCGATGCCGACCTGACGCTGCGCGAATGGTTTCGCGGCTGTGCCGACGAGCGGGGTATGGACGTCGAGGAGGACCGCAACGGAAACCTGTGGGCGTGGTGGCTGCCGCCCGGATGGACCGGTGAGCCGCGCAACGCGTTCGTCACCGGCTCGCATCTGGACTCGGTGCCGGACGGGGGAGCGTTCGACGGGCCGCTCGGCGTCGTGTCCGCGTTCGCCGCGATCGACATCCTGCGGGCAAGAGGCGTGGTTCCGACCGTGCCGGTGGCCGTCACCGCGTTCTCCGACGAGGAGGGCGCGCGGTTCGGCGTCGCCTGCGTCGGATCGCAGCTGTCGACGGGCGCGCTGAGCGCCGACCGAGCCCGCGGGCTCACCGACATCGACGGCATCACGCTCGCCGAGGCACTGACCCGCGCGGGACGCAATCCCGAGCACCTCGGCGCGGACAGCACCCTGACCGACCGCGTCGGCGTCTACGTCGAACTGCACGTCGAGCAGGGCCGGGCGCTCGATCTCGTCGACCGCCCGATCGCGGTGGCCTCCGCCATCTGGCCGCACGGGCGGTGGGAATTCACCTTCTGCGGTGCGGCGAACCATGCAGGCACAACGCGTTTGGCCGACCGGCACGACCCGATGCTGGCGTTCGCGTCGTCCGTGCACGCCGCCCGCACGGCCGCAGCCCGGCACGAGGCCGTCGCCACGTTCGGCAAGGTCCTTGTTTCTCCCAACGGAGCCAACGCGATCCCGTCGCGCATCCGCGCCTGGCTCGACGCCCGCGCAGCCGACGAGGCGACCCTGACCGCGTTGGTCGAACAGATCAGCGCAGAAGCCCGCGGACACGCGGCCCAGGACGGCATCGACCTGCAGGTGATGGCCGAATCCATCACTCCGATCGTCGAGTTCCCCGAGGGTCCGCGCGCGCGCCTGCAGCGGGCGCTCGCCCGACTCGGTGACATCCCGGTCCTGCCGACCCAGGCCGGCCACGATGCCGGCATCCTGTCGGCGAAGGTGCCGACCGCAATGCTGTTCGTGCGCAACCCGACCGGAGTCTCGCACTCGCCGGAAGAACATGCCGAGCCCGACGACTGCAATCTCGGCGCCGAGGCGCTGGCCGACGTCATGGCGGAGTGGGTGTCGTGACGACGTTCTGGTGCGAGCATGCCTGGCTAGGAGACAGCACCGTCTCCGACCGCGTCCTGATCACCGTGTCCGACGGGCGAATCAGCGGGATCCAGGCCGACACGGCCGCGCTGCCGTCGTCGCACCGGCTGCCGGGGCTCGTCGTGCCGGGGTTGGCGAACGCGCATTCGCACGCGTTTCATCGGGCCCTGCGCTCGCGGACCCAGCGTGGGCACGGTTCGTTCTGGACGTGGCGGGACCTGATGTACCAAGCGGCCGACCGGCTCGACCCGGACAGCTACCGGCGCCTCGCGCGCGGTGTGTACGCCGAGATGGCTTTGGCCGGAATCACTTCGGTGGGGGAGTTCCACTACCTGCATCACGACACCGGCGGCACGCCATACGCGGACCCCAATGCGATGGGCCACGCACTGATCGGTGCCGCCGCCGACGCCGGTCTCCGGTTGACTCTGCTGGACACCTGTTACCTCAGCGCCGGCGTGGACGGAACGCCGCTGGCGAGCGGGCCGCAGCGGCGGTTCGGCGACGGCAGCGGCGATGCCTGGGCCGAGCGGGTGGAGGCACTGCACGGCGAAGCGGCCACGGGGGATGGGCCGGACGTCATCGTTGGCGCCGCACTGCACTCGGTGCGCGGGGTGCCGCTCGAACACATGCCGCCCGTGGTGGAGTGGGCGGAGGCGCATCAGGCCCCGCTGCACGTCCACTCGTCCGAGCAGACCGCGGAGGTGGACCAGTGCCTGGCCGTACACGGCTGCACCCCAACGGCTTTGATGCGCGACGCAGGCGTCCTCGGCCCGCGCACCACCGCAGTGCACGCCACCCACCTCACCGACCAGGACCTGGCCGACCTCGTCGGCGACCACGACCGGGGTCTGCTTCTGTCCCACCACCGAACGCGACCTCGGCGACGGGATCGGCCCCGCGGCGGCGCTGCTGGCCGGCAGCGGTTTGTTCAGCCTCGGGTCGGACTCGCACGCCGTGATCGACATGTTCGAGGAAGCCCGGGCCACCGAGCTCGATGAACGGCTGGCCCGCCGCGAGCGCGGCGTCATCACCGCCGAGCGGCTGCTGCGCGCCGCCACCGCCGACGGCCAGCATGCGCTCGGCTGGACCGATGCCGGGACGTTGACCGTCGGCGCCCGTGCCGATTTCGTTGCGGTGAACCTGAATTCGATCCGCACGGCGGGCGGTTCCGCGGCGGTGGAGACCATCGTCTTCGCCGCGACGGCCGCCGACGTCACCGACGTGGTCGTCGACGGACGGATCGTCGTCGCCGACGGTCGCCACCGCGGCATCGACGACCCCGCGGCGGAGTTGGCCGCGGCGATATCGGAGTTGATGGACGCACCCACCAGGGAGCACGCCCGATGACGGTTCTCTACCGCGGAATCGGTGAGCTCGTCACCAATGATCCGACTCAGGGCGATGGCACCGCGTTGGGCGTCATCGAGGACGGTGCCATTGTCGTCGACGGCGACCGCATCGTCTGGATCGGGCAGCGTTCGCACGCCCCCGACGCCGACACAATGCGTCGAATTCGGCGGATCGAGCGTGATCCCTGGATTCGTGGACAGCCACGCACATTTGGTGTTCGCCGGCGAGCGGTCGGCGGAGTTCGCGGCGCGGATGACCGGCGCGCCCTATGCCGCGGGTGGCATCGCCACCACCGTCGCCGCCACCCGCGCCGCCGACGACGCGACGCTCGACACCGGGATCGAGCGGCTGGCCGGGGAACTGCTGCGCGCCGGGGTTACGACCTTCGAATGCAAGAGCGGCTACGGGTTGACCGTTGCGGACGAAGCACGCTCACTGACGGTGGCCGGCCACCACACCGCGGAGACGACGTTCCTTGGCGCCCACGTCGTTCCGCCCGAGTTTCGGGACGATCGGGATGGCTACGTGGATCTGGTCGCCGGGTCCATGCTCGACGCGTGTGCTCCGCTGGCCCGGTGGATCGACGTCTTCTGTGACAAGGGTGCCTTCGACGTCGACGAAACCCGGGCCATCCTGAGCGCCGGGGTCGCCGCCGGTCTCACTCCACGCCTGCATGCGGGACAACTCGGCCCCGGTGGGGGAATCCAGCTGGCCGTCGAGCTCGGAGCGGCCTCGGTCGATCACTGCACCTACGCGTCGGACGCCGACATCGAGGCGCTCGCGGCGGGCGCACCACCGTGGCGACGCTGCTGCCCGGCGCCGAGTTCTCCACCCGCGCGAAGTGGCCGGACGCAAGGAGATTCATCGACGCAGGCGCCACGGTGGCACTGGCGACCGACTGCAATCCCGGAAGTTCGTTCACCACGAGCATGGCCTTCTGCATCGCGGTCGCAGTGCGCGACATGAACTTCAGCCCCGCGGAAGCCTTGTGGTCGGCGACAGCCGGTGGCGCCGCGGCGCTGCGACGCGACGACGTCGGAGTCTTGTCCGTGGGGCGTCGCGCCGACTTCGTTCTCCTGGACGCCCCGTCATACCTGCACCTGGCCTACCGACCGGGCGTCCCGCTGGTGGCTGACGTGGTGGTCGGAGGGAGACATCGTCCAGCCCGAGCTCTGCCGCCGCCTTAGGCGGCTTTGCCACCTGGTCGGTCTGGACCGGATTGGCGAGTCGTGTTGTCACCGTTGATTTCCGGGCCATCGTTGGCCGTGTCATCGTTGGCCGCCGAATCGTTCAGGTCCCTGGCATCGTGGGGCGCCGTCGCCGACGGATCGTCGCCCGCGGGCTCGTCGTCATCCGGCGGTGCCTCGTAAACCGGCGGGTCGTGCGGACGGCAGGTCTGATCGGGTGCTGGCGGTTCGTCGGATGTCCACGCGTCGATCCAGTCCTGTGCGGTGATGATTCTGTCGGGCGGGGTCGGCTCGTCGGCCGCGCGCTCGTCGTCATCCGGCGGTGCCTCGTAAACCGGCGGGTCGTGCGGACGGCAGGTCTGATCGGGTGCTGACGGTTCGTCGGATGTCCACGCGTCGATCCAGTCCTGTGCGGTGATGATTCTGTCGGGCGGGGTCGGCTCTTCCGCCACGCGCTCGTCGTCATCCGGCGGTGCCTCGTAAACCGGCGGGTCATGGGGATCCCGGGCACCGTCAGGCGCGGTCGGGGGTGGGCCTGATGCCGACGGCTCGTCGGCGGCTGTTGGGGGTGTCCATGCGTCAGCCGGGGGTGGGTGGAGTTTTTCGGGTTGGTGGTAGCGGTTGGTGCGGGTTTGGCCGGTGTCCAGCCCTGGGGGTGGAATCCATTCCACTTCGTGCTTTTCGTTGATGCGGGTGGTCCAGCCCTCAGGCCCGACCATGCGGTTGTCGGGGCCACACGCGAGGGCCATGTCGTTGACGTTGGTGAGTCCGCCGAAGGTCCAGTCGAGGGTGGCGTGATGTACCTGGGTGCCGTAGGCGGGGACCGTGCAGGAGGGTTTGGTGCAGCCGCCGTCGCGGGCGATCAGCATCAGCCGCTGCGCCACCGAGGCAGTGCGCCGCGCCCGGAACAGATCCAACGCGGATCCGGTCGCCTGATCGAACACGGCCAGGTAGTGGTTTGTGTCGGCGCGGGCGGCGAGGTTGACAACGTCGCTGATCGGCAGGAGGGTGCCCCCGCCGGTGACGCCGATTCCCGCGCGGGATTCGAGGTCTTGCAGGGTGGTGCGCACGATGATCGTGGTCGGCAACCCGTTGTGCTGACCGAGTTCTGTTTTGTCGAGGGCGTGGCGGGCGACGAACGCGAGTGCGTCGTGGCGGCGTTGCGCGAGGCTGCGGGTGTCGGCGTCGATCTGCTCCTGCGTCGGCGTGCCGGAGGTGCAGGGGTGCTCGTCGGCGGGGTTGCACATGCCCGGCGCGGCGTATTTGGCGAACAGGGCCTCCAGGGTCGCCCACGCCTCGGGGGTGAAGTCCGCGGTGGCATGTGTCATTCCGTCGGGTTGTTGCGGTCCCTTCGAGATGCCGCGGCGCCGCGCGCGTTCCGTCTCGTCGGGGGCGGGTCCGTCTTGATCGAGCAGGAACAGTTGGCGTGCCACTTCGTCGGCGAGTTGCTTGGGTCCGGTGCCTGCGGCGTGGCGGACCCAGTCCACCTCGATCTGGGTGCGGGTGGCGGTGTCGACGAACCCGGGGAGCTTGGCGACACCTTTGCGGATCTGCGTGACGTGCTCTTGGGTGATCAACCCCAACCCTTGGGCGGTGGCCGTCGCGGGCAGTAGTGGGGGCATCGGCTCGCCCGACAAGGTTTGGCGCGGGCCGAGGAGCGCCGCGTCGGTGAGCCGGCGGTTCGCCTCGCTACTGGAGAGTCGCCAGCGGCTCATCACCACGTCGCGCCACGATTTGGCGCCCAGCTCCTGGGGACTGGCTTGGGCTTGCAGTCGGGCGAGGAGTCGGTGGCGTTGGCTGGGCAGTTGGCAGTCCAGGATTTCCAGGTCATCGGTGATCGCGACCAGCTCGTCGCGGGTCAGCGTGTCGATCCCGCAGGCCGCCAACTGTGCGTAGGCGGCGTGCAGCGCGGTCATCGCCGCCCGGATCGCCTGCGCCTGCATGACCCGAACGTATGTTCGAACTCTAAGAAGTTGGAGGCGGCGATCATGAGGAAACTCCAAGGGAAAGTTGAAGCCGCGAGTGACCATTGAAACCCAAGTGATACAAGGGATCTCACTGGGCGGCCAGCCGCGTCGCCCGGCCGCAGCTACAAAACCACGAACCAGATGGCGATGTAGTGGCAGATCGCCGCTGCGGCGGTGAACGCGTGGAAGAACTCGTGATAGCCGAACGTCCGCGGCCAGGGATTTGGCCACCGGATCCCGTAGAAGACGGCCCCGATGTTGTACAACACGCCGCCCGCGGCGAGTAGGACGACGGCGGCCAGCCCGGCACCGGCCAGCAGGGTGCCCGCGAACCAGATCGCCGTGTAGCCCAGCAGTAGGTAGAGGGGCACGCCGACCCACCGCGGCGCCGATGGCCACCACATCTTGAGAGCGACGCCTGCGGTCGCCCCACCCCACACCAAGAGCAGGACGCGGTCCCCGGTTTCTGGCGGCATCGACAACATGCAGAAGGGGGTGAAGCTGCCTGCGATGAACACGAAGATCAGCGAGTGATCGATGCGCTTCATCCACTTCAGCGTGGTCGGGGAGTGCCAGTGCACGCGGTGGTAGAGGGCGCTGAAGCTGAACATTGCGACGATGGTCGCGGTGTAGATTACGGCCGCCAAGACCGCCTCCGTTGACGAGGCGATCAACGCCGCCGTCACCAGTGCGCCGCCGGCGACAACCGCGGCGCCTGCCGAGCAGAAGTGGATCCAGCCGCGAGCGCGTGGCCTGCCGAGGAAGTCGGTGACGGTATCGGCGAGAACCTGCGGCAGGTCGTCGTCGACGCCGGTGTTCTGTGGCAGGTCGTCGTCGAGGCCGGAGGGGGCCCAGCCGTCCGGGTAGGAAGGCAGTTGCGGGTCGGCTCGCCCGGAGATCGTCGTACTTGCCGCCGATGAGCGATCGTTCAGGAGGACTCCGGTGTCGGGGTACTGGCCCTCGTGCCTGCGCCAGGGCCATCGCAAACGCGACGACACAGGGGGAGCGTACAGGCGGCACATTGCATCGCGGTGCCGCGCAGGGGGTGCGTCCTGTCGCGATTCGGTCTCAGGCCGGCTGCGCGCCGCGTCGACGCGCGAGCGTCTTGATGTCTTCCGGCAGTGCGTCCACGTGAAGTAGCTGGGGCAACAGCGCGGGTTCGCTCAAGATCGCCCGGAAGACCGTTGCGACGGTGATGTCGTGGTCGGGGCGGTGCGACACCACGACCGGGTCGCCGGCGCGCACGGTCCCCGGCGTGATCACCCGCAGATAGGCGCCGGGAATCGCCGCCTTGGTAAAGGTCTTGATCAGACCCGGTATCTCGAGGAACGCCGCAAAGGTTCGGCACGGGGTACGGGGAGATGTGACTTCCAACACCAGACCGTCCGACCCGACCTGCCAACGCTCACCGATCCGGGCGCGGGTCACGTCGATGCCGGACGTCGTGAGGTTCTCGCCGAAGTTGCCGTTGTCCAGCGTGCGCCCCAGCCGGACCTGCCAGTCGTCGAGGTCTTCGCGGGCGTACGCGTAGACGGCCTGGTCGTCGCCACCGTGCAGCTTCTTGTTGCCGATGACGTCGGCGTCGAGGCCGCTGCCAATCCCGCCGCGCTTCGGCCCGGGCGAACTGACGGTGACCGGCTGATCCGTCGGGACCTTGTCGATGCCGGTGAGCACCGATTGCTTGTCCGGGTTGGACCGCGGCCGGGCGAGATTGACCGTCAAGACACGTGACATGGCGTCAAGCCTAAATCGAGGTCGGGCCGCCGACCTCGTGTGGCCAGTCGTGTCTGGGCAGCCTCAGCGGTGGTGGTGTCCAGTCCGGCCACGATGGCGAGCCGACTGCGATGCCGCCGCTGAACTGGGCGACGATCCGTGGGCCCTGCCGGCGTGAGTTGTCGTAGATCGTCGCGGTGTCCGACAGGGCGATGGCAGTGGCGACCAGCGGCCACAGCCGGCGGTGCCGGTCCCGAATCTTGTCCTCCGGCACGTCGTGACCGCCGGCGAGCACCCGCCGCTCGACCCGCTCGACGGCGAGCTCCTCGGGGATCATGACGACGTGCAGTGCGACGGTGAAGTCAGCTGCTCGGGCGGCGCGCGAGCAGCTCGAGCTTGGAGGGATGCGAGAACACCGTCTCGGCGATGAACGACCTGCCCAGCTCGATCAGTCTGGCCCGGGTTTCTGCAGCCACCCGGGCTGCGTCGTAGGCGTGCGACAGCGGGTCGTCGGGCCAGCGTTGCTTGGCGATCTCGTCGGCGTTGACGAACACGCTGCGGGGGAGCAACGGCGCAAGGGTCAGCGCGACGAACGTCGACTTTCCCGCTCCGTTCGGCCCGACGACGAGGTCAAGGCGCTTCACGGGCGGTGCCGCGCCGCGTCGGCGACGTAGCGTTCAGCCGATCAGTGCTCGGCCATCAGCACGGCCGACGTACCGTCCGGCCAGTACTCGACGATCTGCCCCTCGTCGTTCAGCGCGACCATCGTGATGCCGCGCGAGGCGAGGACGTCGCCGTAGTTGGTGCGCGAGAGGTTCTCCTCGATGGCGGCGGAGATCTCGGCGTTGAAGACGACGCCCTCCTCGACGTCAGGTCGTTGGTGTCGAGGTCGCCGGCCAGTGCCGCTTCGACGCGGCGGCGCGATGCGGTGTGTTGACTCGATACGGCGCGGCCGACGCGTGCCCAGTGGTCCAGCTGTTGCTTGGCCGAGCGACTCTGGCGGGCTCCCTCGGTGGTGGCGCTCTCCATCAGGTCTGCGGCAACTCGGGTGACGCGGTCTGCTACCTCGGACATCGGGCACCTCCAGGTGTGTAGCAATCTGTAACACAGTGTAGCAAGTTGCTACGGGGATGGCGTCGCCCTAGCAATCCTCGAGCGCGAGGCGGGCGTCGCTGGACTCCACGTCGAGCAGCGCGCGTTTGGCCGCCATGCCGCCGGCGTACCCGGTGAGGGCGCCGTCTGCGGCGAGCACGCGGTGGCACGGCACGACGATCAGCACCCGGTTGCGGGCCAGGGCGCCGCCGACCTTGCGGGCGTCGGCGGGGGTACGGCCCATGCGCTGTGCGATCGCGCCGTAACTCGTCGTCTCGCCGTAACCGGTCGTCGCGAGAAGGATCCGCAGGACGTCGGCTGTCGAATCTGCTCGTACCCGCCCAGTCGACCGGGACGGTGAATTCGCGCCGGAACCCGGCGAGGTATTCGTCGATCTGGCTCCGGGCGTCCATGACATGGGCATCGGCGGCACCGGTGGCCTCGACGGGCATCGACGCGGAAGGCAGTTCGGTTTCCTCGGTGAAGGCGACCCGCGTGAGGCCCGCGTCGCTTGCCTCGATGACGAGGTTGCCGATTCGAGTGGCGTGCACCGTCCGCGCAATCGTCGTGACCATCATGGTTCTTCGCTCCCGTCGTTGAGGTTCTCGTCTGGTAGACGGCGGTGCCGGCCGGAATGTGAGATCGCCGCCCTCCATGCGGCGTACTGCTCGGGCAGGCACACCGCACAGGGGCGATACCCCGCCGCGATGGCCGTCTCCTGGTCGGCGAAGAACACCCGGTGTTTGACGTAACCGCCGCGGGCGATGGCCCGTTGGGCGGCGGGGCAGTCGAGGCGGCCGAAGAGCCTTCCGCGTCGATGCCCGCCGAGGCGCCCAGGAGACCGGCTCGCGAACGGCCGGCCGTCGGCGTCGGTCAGGACGAACATGTTGTCCTACTTGGTCATTCGGCGTCGTGCAGGACCAGGCCGAGCGTGTGTCTGCGCCCGGATCGGATTCGGCTGACCCCGTGCCGTACCGGTGACCGCGACCATCCCCGCTTCGTCGGCGTTGGACGGTCACGGGTGGTGAAGATCAGCCCGTGGCCGCGTTCGAGCACGGTGACCGTTCCCTTCGATTGGGCACGGGCTCGCTGCTCGACGAGTAGGAACTCGCCGCCGGTGTGGTCGACGCCCGGCCGGTCGAGCCCGACCACGATCTGAAGTGGAAAGACGAGGTCGCCGTAGAGGTCTCGATGGAGTGCGTTCCAGTCACCGGCGCCGTAGCGCAGCAGGATCGGGGTGGGTTTGCGCTGCCCGGCCGCATGGCAGGCGTCGAGCCAGTCGTCGAAGTCATCCGGCCATGGCGCGGGGTCACCGAGTCGGTCGGCCCACTCCCGCGCGATCGGTAGCAGGCGGCGGTAGAACGCCGCGCGCATCTGCATGATCGACTCCGGCACCGGATGACCGAAGTAGCGGTACGTACCTTGCCCGAATCGGTACCGGGCCATGTCGATCGTCGAACGGAACAGCCGTTCCTGATCCCACATCGAGGTGAACTCCGCACACTCTTGCGCGGTGAGGATCTGCCCGGTCTGCGCGCAGCCGAACTCGTCGATCTCCGCGGTGAGCGTGGACCAGTCCTGCGCGGCGATGCGCTCGGCCACAGCGGTTTTCGTCATCGTGGATGTCATGCTGCCTCCAAGGTCAGGAGTGTTTGCTTGGCGTCGGTGCCGCCGACGTACTGGCCGATCGAGCCGTCGGTACGGACCACCCGGTGGCACGGAATGACCAGCGGTAGCGGGTTGCGGGCGCAGGCGCTGCCGACGGCACGCACGGCACGCGGGTTGCCGATCGCGGCGGCGACGGCGGCATAGCTCTCGCGATGCCCGAAGCCGATCTCGCGCAGATGCTCGATCACCTGGCGACGGAACCCGTCGGCCAACCGCAGGTCCAGGGGAAGGTCGAACTGCGTGCGGGTGCCGTTGAAGTACTCGTCGATCTCCCGTGCGGCGCCGTCGAGACGGGCGGGTGCCCGCAGAATCCTCGGACTAACCTTGTCGGCGAGCGCGCCGAGGACGGCATCGTGGTCCTCGATGGCGTACGCGACGCGCACCAGACCGACTGGAGTCGCGGCGAGCAGCAGCGAGCCGAGGGGTGTGTCGAGCGTGCGGTATCCGACGTCCAGTAGGTCGGCGTCCTCGGCCTCCCGTTCGAGGCGACGGTGCAACCGGGCGAGCGTGGCGGCGTCGTTGCCGCCCAAGGCGTCGAAGAGGTTGTCGAGTTTCGTCATGACTTGTCCTTCGGGTAGATCCGTCTCAAGGTCTTGATGCCGTCGGCGGCGGCTCTGCGCGCGGCCTCGGGGGAGTTGCCCAGCAGTTCCGCGATCTCGGCGTGCGGCAGCCCGGCGAGATGGTGGTACGCCACGGCCTTGCGCTGTTTGTCGGGCAGTGATTTCAGCGCAGCCCACAGCTCCGGGTCGTCGGCCAAAGAGTCGTCCGACTGCGGGTGCGGTTCGGGCAGCGTCTCCGCGGGCACCGGTGCACGCGAGATCGTGCGTCCCACGTCGATCGCGCGGCGGTGGGCGATGGTGACCAGCCAGGCTTCGACATTGGCAGCGGCATCGAGGCTCGGATAGGCGCGCATCGCCGAGAGAAACGTCTCCGACCAGGCATCGTCGGCGTCGACCGGCCCGAGTACCGCGCGGCACACGCGCAATACCATCGGGCCGTACTCGGCCACTACGTCCTCGAACGGTCGCACACTCACATCCTGTAGACGCATCCCAGCGTTGAGATGTGAGATCGACTCAATCAGGTGGTGGGATTGGCGTGTTGTCGGCGGCGCGGGCGGTTTCGACGACCACGCGGGCCGTCGCGACCAGGGCGGCGCGCTGCGCAGCCGACAGGGGAGCGGTGACGACCGTCAGGGCGTCCTGGATCTCGGCGGCGCCCTGGGTCGCCAGCTCACGGCCGAGGGCGGTGATCACTACACGCACCCCGCGTCCGTCGGCCGGATCCGTCTCGCGGCGCACCATGCCGCGCCGTTCGGCACGGTCGATCAGTCCCGTCACGCTGGACTTGTCGAGACCGAGGCGGTGGGCGAGCTCCTGCATGCTCGGCTGGCGGTCACGCAGGATGCCGAGCAGGCGAAGCTGGGTGAGCGACAGGTCGTGCTTGGCCCCGGTGCGGGTCAGTACGCCCTGGATGACGAATGACAGTTCAGCCAAGGCGTCGACGAATTCGTCGGCGCCTGCCAGCCGCGCCAGTCGGGCGTCCGGATCGTCGCTGTCCACCAGCCGAGCCTACCGTGATTTAGTTGGTGGCACCAACCAATATGTTGGTGGTACAAACTAAATGTGAGCCCGAGCCGTCAGTCCCGCTCTTCGCGAGCAGTCGGCGTGGTCCTGCTGGTATTGCTGGCGCTGCTCTGCGTTCCCGGGGCACCAGCGGGCGCCGACGGCATGGCGTCGGACACCGACGTGCACGTCGCCCAGACGTTGGGCGGCCGGGAGTTGACGGTGACGATCCGTCGCGTCGGTCCGGTGCTGGGGCCGCTGCACGTCGACGTCGTCACTCATCGTGGCAACGCGCCGGGAGCACTGCAGCTCACCGCGACCGCGGCCGGCGCGACCACCAGCACGGGACGCGTGAACCTCGGCCCGCAGCCGGGGATCTACTCGGCCACGCTGAACGTCGACCGGGCCGGTCCGTGGGAATTGCTCGTCGACGACGGGACGACCGTCGGCCGGATTCCGTTTCTCGTTCCGGCACAAGTCATCCCGCCGTGGAAGAAGGCCAGCGACTACGGATTCTTCGCCGCCGGCGTGCTGCTGATCGTCTCGCTCGCCGTGGCCCTGCGATTCCGCCGAAACTGGGCGGCACTGGTCCCGGCGACGGGCATGGTCATCGCGTTGACGGTCGCGGTCACCGGTGCCGTGTTGTCGGCGTATTCACCACCCCCGCCGCAGCCCGGCCACGACTTGGATCCCACGCTCGAGAACGTCAACGACCCCTACGCACGGGTCGCGGCGAATTCCCTCACGCCGACCGATTATTCGCGACCGCCGGTCAACCTCTCGGTGTCCCGAACGCCGGCCGCGAAGGGTCGGTCGACGCTGCACCTACAGCTGATCGATTCCGCGACCGGACGCCCCGCCGACGACTTGCTGATTCATCACGGCGCGCTGATCCATCTGATCGTGGTGTCGCCCTCGGGAGTCATGTTCCATCTGCATCCCGTACGCGTCGCACCCGGTCGTTACGAGGTGCAGCTCGAGCAAGGCGAACGCGGCACCTACGCGATGGCCGCCGAAATCGCGCGCCGTGGCGGCGGCGTTCAGCTTCTGCGGGCCTCGGTCGACGCCGACGTCCCCGGCTCACCGCCGGTCCCGCACCCCGCGACACCGTCGCCGGGACGAATCACCACCACGGTGGCGCCGGCCGGGAGCCCCAGCACCGTCCGCGCCCGATTCGGGGACTCGTCCGATCTGCAACCCTGGCTCGGCATGGCCGGACACATGATGGTGGTGGGTCCGCTGCCCGACACCTCAGACGTCGGCAAAGCGGCTCTCGGAGCGCCGATTTGGTCACACGCCCATGCCATGGTGCCAGCCACCCCCGGCTCGGCCGGCGGACAGCCAGACGAATCGGTGGCCCGCTACGGACCCGAGGTCGACTTCACGTACACCTTCGCGCTACCCGGTCGGTACAAACTGTGGGTGCAGGCCGAACGTGACTACGCCATCCTCACCGCGCCAACCGAAGTCGAGGTTCCACAACCATGAACCGCCAGCGCCTCCTCGTCGTGGTCGCGATCGCCGTCGCCGTGGTCGGTGCTGGGGTCTGGCTGCTGTGGCCCACCGCAAAGGATCCGGCCACCTCGGCCGCCACCGCCGGCCCTTATCTAGTCCGTCTGGTGGGAGACCCGCCCAAGGTCGGTGCCGGCACACTCACCGTCGAGGTGTCCAGCGACGGCCAGGCACCGCCGCCCAAATCGGTGACATTCGAACCCGCCATGCCCCAAATGGGCCATGCCGCAACGCCCGTCGTGGCCACCGAGGAAGACAGCGGGCGCTACCGCGCCGACGTGGATCTGTCGATGCCGGGGCAGTGGGAGATCACCGTGCGCATTGCGGCGGACGGCCAAGTTCACGAAGCAGTTCTGAGCGCTACCACCAGCGGCTGATGATCACACGAGGGAAGGACTCATCGTCATGACACTTGCAGACGAGGCCGAGCGGCAGGGGGCAAACCCCACGACCGGGTCGTCGGGCATCGTGCCCGCGTTCGTGATGCTGGTCGGAACGCTGATCTCGTTCTCGGGTTTGGCGTGGGACATCGGCTGGCACACCGACGTTGGGCCGGACAGCTTCTTCACGCTGCCGCACCTGTTCGTCTACTCCGGCGGCGCGATCGCCGGGCTGACCAGTCTGGTGATGGTGCTGCGGGCCACTGCGGCGCAGCGCCGGGGCATCGATCCCGATCCGGCCGTCGGCGGTCGTGCGTTCAGGGTGCTCGGCGCCTTCTCGGCACCCATCGGCTATCTCATCGGTGGTATCGCGGCGGCCTCCTTCTTGCTCTACGGGCTCTGGGATGAGTGGTGGCACAGCCTGTACGGGTTCGACGTCACCATCGCCTCGCCGCCGCATCAGGGGTGGCTGAACTCGATCTGCATGACGATCATGGGCACCGCGATCGTCTTCGCGGCAGCGCGCGAACACCGGTGGGGTCGTTACGGATTGATGGTCGCACTGGCGACGTTCGCCTCATACTTCTCCATCACCAGCGAGGCGCTGGGCGACATCAACCTGGACTCCCCGGTCGAATGGGTCCTCGTCGCGGTGGTGGTGATTCCCGTTGCATGCGTGCTGTTGGGTGCGCGGGTGCTCCCTCGGGGTGGTGCGCTCGGAACCGGATTCGTCTACCTGGCGCTGAATCTGGTGGTCTGGAACTTCGCGAACTGGGCGGTCGTCTGGTACGCCGACGTGCAACACCTCGCCCTTCGCGACTTCAGCGAGCTGGGCTTTCCCATCGAGCAGCTGGTGATTCCGGCGGGCGTGTTCGTGTTCAGCGTCGTCGTCGAGTTGCTGCTGCGGTGGCGTGGCGCTTCGGCATGGCTGCTCGGCCTGTGCGGGGGAGTCGGCGCGATCGCGATCACCTGGTGGCTCACGGCATCCGGCGACGAGGGTCCGTCCGGCGGCGTGGTGCTCACCTGTGTCGCGGCGGGGGTGATCGCCGCATTGCTTGGCGCCGCCGTCTGGCGGCTCGGTTACGCGATGCGGGTTGCGAATACCCGGCGCACCGTCGGTTCTGACGCGGCGGCCGCAGCATGATCATCGTCGGCAGAATTCGGACATGTGTTGCCCTGGCGTGCGCGATGATCGCGGTCTCGATCGGTGCCGCACCGTCCGCTGCGGCGGGTCCGCTGGACTACGTCGTCCACACCGAGCACATCCAAGTCGGGCCCTACCCGATGACCGTCGGATTCACCGTCTGGCCCATCCGGGCCATGCAGTCCCTGGACTTCCTGTTCCAGCCAGAGGGAGGGATTTCCGACAAGTCGGGCACCGTCACGCAGATCGCACCCGACGGCAGGGACGGGACGAGGCGATTGTCGCGGCACCCGCGTGATCGCAGTGTCTGGGGACTGGACGTGCATTCCCTGGACGCCTCGGGGACGTGGACACTTCGCTTCGAGATCGACGGTCCGCAGGGGCCCGGAACCGGTGAGTTGGCCATCGATGTGCTCAAGCAACCTGGTCCGCCGCTTCCGCTGAGCTGGGCGATCGGACTGGTTCCGCTGGCGCTGGCGGTCGCGTTCTACGTCGCGGTGTGGGTGCGGACCGGTTCGCCGAAGCGGCAGTAGGTCCGACCGTCGTTTCGGGCGTTCGGAACCCGGGCACACCCGGGGCATGGGGCTCGTAATTGCGGTGACCGGACCGACTGGCGAGATTGGGCTTTCGGCAATGGATGCGCTGGAACGTGATCCGGCCGTGGAGCGCATCATCGGGATGGCCCGTCGACCGTTCGACCCGGCCGCACACGGATGGACCAAGTCCAGCTACCGGCAGGGCGACATCCTGGACCGCGCGGCCGTCGACGACGTGGTGGCCGAGGCCGACGTCGTCATCCACCTCGCCTTCATCATCATGGGTTCGCGGGAGGAGAGCGCCCGCATCAACTTGGCGGGCACCCGCAACGTCTTCGAGGCGACGGTGGCGGCCGCTCGGCCCAAGCGGTTGGTGTACACCTCTTCGGTCGCCGCCTACGGATATCACTCGGACAACCCCGTCCCGCTCACCGAAGACGTACCGACGCGTGGCTCACCCGAGCACTACTACTCGGCGCAGAAAGCCGAGTGCGAAGCCGCGCTCGACGAGATCACCCGTGGCGCGTCGCTCGAGGTGTTCGTGTTGCGGCCCTGCGTCGTCGCGGGCCCGAAGGCGCCTGCGCTCGCCGACGCGATGCCGTGGAACCAACTGCCGGGACCGGTCCGAGCGGTCGGACAGGCTCTGCCGATCTTCAAGATGCCATTCCCCGACCCGGGGATTCCGATGCAACTGGTGCACCACGACGACGTCGCGGCGGCGATCGCGTTGGCCGCCACGACCACGACGGCACCACCCGGCGCGTACAACATCGCCGGCGACGGAGTGGTGACGGCGTCGGAGATGGCTGTCGCGCTGGGAGGACGCCCGGTCCGCGTGCCGCACGTCGCGGCGAGGGCCGCGTCGGCGTTGATCGCGCGGTTGCCGTTCGTGCCGACACCGCTGGAGTGGTTGCACGTCGGGCGCACCTCGGTCGTGATGGACATCGGCAAGGCGAAGCTCAAGCTTGGCTGGCACCCGACGTACACCTCGCGCGAGACGCTGGAGGCGTTGGCGGCGACGGACTAGCCGCGCCGGCCCTCGAGTCGCGCGGCGTCGTAAGTGCGCCGCGACCGTTCGACCTGGTCGAGATTGGCCGACCATTCGCCGAGTGATGCGAAGACGGGTGCGAGGCTGCGTCCGAGGTCGCTGATCGCGTACACCACCCGCGGCGGGACCTCCGCGTGATAGGTCCGCTCCACCAGGCCGTCACGTTCCAGCCGACGCAGACGCTCGGTCAGCACCTTGGGCGTGATCGTGACGATGCGCCGCTCCAATTCGACGAAGCGATGCGGTCCGTGGTGGTGCAGGGTCCACAGGATCGGTGTGGTCCAGCGGCTGAACACGATCTCGACGATCGGAGCGATCGGGCACGCGTTCTCGGGTGCCACGTCGTCCGTCGCGTCGAGGACTATGCGCTCGGTCACATTCGGCCCCTCTGCCAATACTTTCGTCTAGGTACCTACTAGCCAATGGATAGTACCGTCGCATCATCGATCCCACGGGAAGGAATTGGGACATGGAACCAGCCTTCGAACGACCCTTCGAAGTGTCAGCCCAGGAGTATCCGTTCACGGACCATTGGCTCGAGTTTCGCGACGGTCACGTTCACTACGTCGACGAAGGCGCCGGGCCGACCGTCCTCCTGCTGCACGGAAACCCGACGTGGTCGTATCTCTACCGGAATGTCATCAAGGACCTGCGCGGTGAGTGCCGCCTCGTTGCGCTGGACTACCCGGGATTCGGGATGTCCAAGGCCCCAACGGGTTACGGATATACGCCCGAAGAACACTCAGAGATGCTGGCGGAATTCATCCGGCGGCTCGATCTGACGAACTTCGTGATGGTGGTGCAGGATTGGGGCGGCCCCATCGGCATGAGCTACGCCGTGAAGCACCAAGGCAACATCAGGGGCCTCGTCCTCATGAACACGTGGGCTTGGCCTTCCACGCTGCGCAAGGTGCAATTGTTCTCGCTCGCGATGGGTGGCTGGCCCATCGGGTACTGGCTGCAGACGAAGATGAACTTCTTCGCCAAGACGATCCTGCCGGCCGGCATATTTCACGAGGAGAAGGTCACGGAGACGCTCCGAAAGGCCTACACCGATCCGTTCCCGACGCCTCGGTCCAGGGTGCCGACGTGGGTGTTCCCTGGGCAGATTCGCAAGGCCGGCTCCTGGCTCGCCACGATCGAATCGGAGCTTCCGAGGCTGTCTGGTCTCCCGGCGCAGATTCTCTGGGGTGCTCAAGATCGTGCTGGGTTTCCCCTCGAACTCGCGGACCGCTGGCGGGGGTACCTACAGGCCAACGAAACGGAGATATTGGACGACGCAGCGCATTTCGTTCAAGAAGACCGGCCCGACCGCGTCGTCGCATCGATTCGCCGAGTC
This sequence comes from uncultured Actinomycetota bacterium, assembly GCA_963849055.1. GTDB lineage: Bacteria > Actinomycetota > Actinomycetes > Mycobacteriales > Mycobacteriaceae > Mycobacterium. The sequence goes on along the minus strand of CAWKFI010000001.1, from coordinate 134,332 downwards.
CTGGAACGAACAGCGTAGGCGGGCTCAGGCCTCTTGGACGGGACGTCAGCGGAGAGCGGACTTCGCCTCGGCGAGATTGTCCGCGGCGAGCACGAGCCGGGTGTTGGTGGCGAGGTACGCGGTGGTCAGGTTGACGCCCGCGTTGCCAAGCTTGCGCGCGACCTCACCGAGCGCCCCGGGTCGGTCCTTGACTTCGAGGACGATCACCTCTTGCTCCGCGGCGATCTTGATTCCAGCGTGTTGCAGCGCTTCGAACGCGGGCGTTGGATCGTCTACGAGTACGTGAACCTCTGCTTGCCCACCGCCGCTGGTGAGCGCGCACAGCCCGTCGATGTTCGCACCGGCATCGCCCAGCACGTCGCCGACTCGCGCCAGCTCGCCCGGCTGATCATCGAGGAAGAGCGTCAGATCGGTCGCCATGGTGCGCTCCTTTCCGTGCCACCCGTGCTGACCTCAGTCGACTGAGAGTCGCAGCGTGGTCACTCATCAAAGGTATCGGGACGGCACCAATTGTTTCAGTGATTCGCACACGAGCCCTAGCTCTATGCGGGGTCGCTGGTTCTCCAGATATGGCGACTCAAACCGCAGACTGGGCCCGAAACCTCGGACGTACGAATCGATTTGCACCAGCATCGTGTCAGCGCTTTGTATTCTGAACTGTCGAGATGGCCAGAGATGAGGAGCATCGTCGATGATCCGCGAGAGGCGACAAGAAGACCTTGATCGACTGTGTGCCGTGCTGCGAACCACCGAGTCTGCTTCAACCCTCTTCTCGGTTCTTGACCCCAAGGACTGGCTTGAAGAGCACGATGCTGAACAATCGTGGGTCTTCGACATGGCGCCGGTCAGCGTCGCACCGACGAAGAACGTCGTCGGGCACATACAGATAATCAGGCCTGCCGACGATCCTTCAGTTTCCCAGTGGCTCAGGAACACCCGTGCTTCTTCCGACAACTCCTTGGCCATCGCAAAATTGTTCGTCAAGCCGAATGGCCATGAGTACGGCATTGGTAGGTACCTGCTGAAGGAATCGATCAAATTCATCCAGCGGCAGGGAAGGATTCCCGTCTTGGATGTTCATCGAAATGCGTTTCTTTCGAGAGAATTCTACGCAAAGTACGGATTCGAAGATGTCCCGTCGGCCGACCCCGCGGTTGCTCCGATGATCTTCGCCCGATGACCGAATTCCGGGCTGATGGATGAGGTGCCCGATGTGAACCGTCGCCGATGTGACGTTTCAGCAAACACATGTCACACACCGACATGCGGCGTACAGTCCGCTTTATGTTCGAGTTCGAACAGCTGAGCTACGAAGAAGGCGAGCGACGACGACGGCGGTACGCACCGTTGACCGAGTCGGTGCGCCAGCTCATCGACGCGACGGTCAGGACGGAAGCCGACGACGCGACGTTGGGGACAGTCAAGGCCGAGATCGACGCTGCCTTGGCCAAACTTCGCCACCATCAGCGTGAGGGCACGTTTGGCATCAGCGCCACCCCGGACGGCAGGACGTTTAGCTGGAGCAATGTCGTGATCGGACTGCGGAACCCCATGGCGCCGCCGTTGGTCGTCGAGTATGACACTCCCGACAAGGCTCACCTCGACGTCCACCTCGGTGCCGCCTACGAGGGCCCACCTGGCCACCTGCACGGCGGCTACAGCGCGCTCGTGCTTGACCACATTCTCGGGGTGACTGCCAGCCGCAACGACCATAGGACGGCGGCAGCCACGGGAACCATCACGCTGCGGTACCGACGGCCCACTCGGTTGGGTCAACTGCACGCCGAGGCACAGATTCAGCGGACGGAGGGCCGCAAGGTTTACGCCGTCGGCCACATTGCCGACGCCGAGGGGATCACGGTCGAGGCCGAAGGGCTCTTCATCGTCGTGAAACAGCCTGGCTGACGGCGGGCCGTCGCCGGTGTTACAGGCTTACCCGACTGCGGTTTTGGGTGTCAGTAGCTTGCACACGGTTCATCATCCCAACGGGAATCCATTCAGGTGGATCGGTGCCCCAAGAATTCACCAAGCGGTTGGCCGCAAACTTGCGCGACCGGACCACATGCGGCCCGTAGAAATAGAGGGGAAGGCTATGACCACCACCCGCAACATGAAGAAGATGGCTGGTATCGCGCTGGTATCGGCCAGCCTCGGGCTGGCCGCAATGGGGATGGGTGCAGGTACCGCGCAAGCCGACTCCGGCCCATTCCATTGGTGCCCAGGCGATTCCATGCAGTACCCACAACCGGCCCCGCGGTCCGGTGGCCAGGCGGGGCCCGGACTCTATTACAACTGGGACATGAATATCTGCCACACCTGGTACTGGGTCGCACACGAACAAGGCAACGTCCCGTACCAAGGCAGCCTACCGAGCGGCGTTTGGGATGGAGAAAATCCGCCCGCTCTCGAGCCCAATAGGTGCGACTTCTGCTGGTAGAGAGGGGCTTGACTGCGAGCGGTCCGGAATCGCTCAAGCCCGTTGATCCTGCCAAGGTTGGTTGATTGTCAGTCTGGTGCGACGCTTCAATAGGCCCGCGCAACAAGGTGATTCGTCACAGTGGCGAATTCACGGCGGCGGCGCACCAACCGTGGGGGAGCGACATTCTGGTTCGGACGTGAGTACGTCAAACCCGTGAGGATCTAGCATTATGCCCATGAAGCTGCGCGCGTACTCAGCGCGGACCTCGTCAGTGCTGCTGCTCAGTGCGCTTGCCGGCGGATTGCTTGTTGGTGGTTCGGCGCATACGCCAACAGCGCCACTTGACGTTCAGCTCGTACGGCAAGTCGACGACATTGCTCCGTCAACCCGTTTGGGCACTGCTTCGTGGCCGCACACGAGCCACGCGCCATCAACGCGAACTCGACACGAATGGACGCATCAGGCGTCGGCTCCATCCAGCATGTCCATAACCGCACGTCGCGGCCAAAACTCCGACAGCCTTTGGGCGTTGCCATTGATGATTGGGATCTTTCTCATCAGCATGGTGGCAGTCGCCGCAGTGGTCCGCTGGCAGCGGAGACGTCACCTCGTTCAGAGCAACAGTGAAATACCTTCGTCGCTGGCCGGACCGGGGGACCCGTCGAATGTCTTGAACGCGGACCTCGACGACGATGAACGAGCCGAGGCGATGGCGTACGAAGCCCAATTGCGCAACGATCCGGCGCGAGCGCACCTCCTTCACGGTGAAGTGCCGACAAGTCCAGGAACGGTGCTGACCCGCCGTTCTATGTGGCCCTTCGTTGCGGTCGTCGTACTGGCGTTTTTCCTGTTCGGTGCCTCGGTTCAACAACTTCCGTTGATTGCCGCCGCTGGCCTCGTCGTGGCGCTCGGAATGGTCGTGCACGGCCGTGGACCGGCTCGACGTATCGAGGTGGCCGAACACGGCGATCTGATCATCTCCGGCGGACTTTGGGGACGCACGGTTCGTCTGACCGACTTCGACTGGGTGCGGGCGTACTGTCCCTCGACGGGGTTCGCCAGACCAGCAACGTCAGTTGTGTTGAGGCGCACAACCGGACGCACCTTGTTCGGCAGAGCTATCGCAGCCTGCTTTCCAACAGTCTCACCCCGTCGCGCCACGATTGCGCTGGCATCGGTATGGCGTTGCCCGGCGCTCGGCCAACGAGTCAGTGACAACACGATGGCAGAGTTCATGCGCCTCGCATGCCGCGAGTCCGGTATGCGCGTCCAACAGGGAAAGGGACGGCGAATTTGGACCGCGGAACGAACTAGATGAGGCGACGGAAAACCTGCACACCAACGGCAAGCGCCATGTGGTTGCGCCGATTCCAATCACGTTGGGGCACAGGATGATTTGTCACAGTGACGTATTGATGGTGGTACGGCGGTGTCGCGGTTGATTGCGGCGAATGAGCGGGGGTCAGGGGAATTGAGGTCGCACAGGTGAGTACAGCCATGTTTGTCGTTGTGCTGGTCGGAGGAATTCTGGCTGCGCAGCTGGCGGTGTGGAGTTCGGTCCTCGTGTGGTTTAGCCGCCGCCGCCGGGTCATCGCCAATCGGCTGGATTCCGGATTGGCGGCCGAGACGATAATCCGTTCGCCCGAGGCGGCCAGCTACCGCGGTGCGACCGTTGCTGGGTACCCGATCGTCAACAACGATGGGATCATTGCCCTGACGCGCCAGCGACTGGTCTTTCAAGCCTTGACCGGCAAGGTAATCGAGGTACCTGTCACCGACATCGCCGGTGTGCGAGAAGCCGAGGTCTTCAAATCGGCCATGAAGGCTGGACGGCAACACCTAATCATCCGGACTTCGTCCGGCGAAATCGGCTTTTACGTCACCGACAATGCCGCCTGGATCGCCAGCCTCGCCACCGTCGGCGCGCAATCAATAGCCGTCGGAGGATCGTCGGCAGATTCGCTGGGGGAACCCGGTGTGGACTTACCCGACAGCGTTCGTGCGCGCCGCACCACGATGGCGATTCTGGCGGTTGTGTTCACATCGATCGGGCTGCTGTTGGCGTTGGGCACCGGTATTAGTGCCGCGGTGGTAGCCGATACAGTCTCCGGTGCCCGATCCGCGGATGGTACGGTCGTCGACTTCTTCTATACCGGCAAGAGCTATCGCCCAGTCGTCGAATTTGTGCCGCCAGGAAGTGCCCCGGTCCGGTTCACCGGCTGGGTGGGCTCCGACCCGCCCGCGTTCCGAGTGGGCGAACACGTAGGGGTCCGCTACAACCCAGACGATCCGCATGACGCGACAATCGACCAGTACTGGCAGACGTGGTTTGTGACGACTCTCCTCGGGATCCTTAGCGCCCCATTCCTCCTGATCGGTATCGGCTTTGGCGTAGTCACGCTAGCCGCCCGCCGGCGGGTACGTCCATGACTGGCGCGCCGCGAACGACTGGTTCTAGGCGCCCAAAGTCGACCAGCGGTGCAAAATTCGGGCCTGTTGTGGGATGGAACCCAATCAACGCAGCGGCCGAAAACCCGTGCACGCCAGGCTAATTCGTCACTGTGACGTAATGAGGCCTGACGGGAGTGACCATCGAAGAGAGGGTCCGGAACGACTCAAGCCGAGGATGTTACGACCCGCACCCGTAGAGTCCACAACGTTCCAACGTCCAGAACATTCATCAAGCGATTGAAACGTACGCCAACTCGACGTCGTGCGACCGATGCGGGGAATGGCAGTCGGCGACAGGCGTGAGAGATGAGTCCGCCATGAGGCCTGGCGGCCGATCGCCAGGAGGTCCGGGCGCTATCACCTCATACCGCGAGGTTGATTTATTGCCGATAACCTACACTATGTCAACTAGGGTACGCCGTCTTGCGCTGTCGCCCAGCGGTTTCCGTCCCCTCCGCGTCAGTCCGTCTGTTCCGGTCTCGATACATCTGGCAGTAATCGCACCGTATCTTCGGCGGACTTCGGGCAGTCGTCGCTTGTCGACGGATCTGGCGTCTTCGGTTCTCCGCGACCCGAACTATTGAAGTGATGGCTAGAGTCTCTGACTGACATCAGGTGGATCGGAGATCTCGCGCTGCGTCTTGCAATCGAGATGCAGATCTTGTCAATTCCACGGCGGGCAGCGTTGAAAGCGCCTTCAATAGATCTCGACGACCAACCGTTGGCCGCTATCGGACTTCAAGATCACCGAAACCCTTTGGGGAGAGTCGAATGCTAGGCGAAGAATCAGACACCAATCAGCGCGAAGACGGCGACGACGACTTAGACGCAGGCAAGCCGAGTTCGGACGTACTAGCGCCCGGTTCTAGCGAGTCCAGCGCTGGCGAGCAAGCGAAAGGATCAGGCGCGGCGGGGGTCGTCGGACACCCCGAAATAGTCGTCGAAGCCGTCGGACCAGAACAATAGGACTGTACTGTATGGCGGTGCTAATTCGCGCCGCTGCCATGCCTGAACCCATAGAGCATCGAAAAGCCTGCTGTAGCAATAACAGTCGGCGTAGCTGATCGGCGCTCATGCCTTGGCTCTTAGCGAAGCTGTGACGCCGGAGCGCAACTCCGCTGGCGTGACAGCGCTAATCGCGAGCTCACCGTCAAGTGGCGTAGGGCCGCATCGATGCGGAGCATTTCGTCGAGGCTGAGGAACCCGACGCCCTTGCCGAGCCGGCCCGGGTCGACCGCCGCGGCGTGCTCGGCAAGTCCCCGGGTGTTGACGCCGCCGATCTCAACCTCGGGTCGGAAGCTGGCGGCACGAGCCGACGTGGATGTTGGTGCAACCAGCCAGGTCGACAGTGGCAGTTGATCTGACTGAACCACTACGGCATATCGGAAACCGCACTGCTCGTGACCGCGACTCCCCCGCGGAAAATGCAACCGAAAGGCCCCACCACGCAGCAGCGTCTCCATATCGCGCAGCACTTGCATGGCCTCGGCGAGGTCGGACTCGTCTTCGGAAAGCCTCACCACCTCGGAGCGAATCGCCGCTCCGTCGACCGCTGCGCAACTCGTTACTACACTGCACGGTGTAGTGTAGCTTGGGTTCACGACGAGCAAGTTGGAGAAATCATGAAGATGACCAAAGACGCCCGCGAGCAGTTTCTGGCAGGTGTTCACATCGGTGTGATCGCCATCGAGCGCACCGACCGGGCTCCGTTCGCCGTGGCGATCTGGTACGCCTATGAGCCCGGCGGTGAGGTGTCGATCTTCACGACCGAGGACAACGTCAAGGTCAAGCTGATCCGCGCGGCTGGTCGGTTCTCCATCACTGCTCAGCAGGAGCAGGCACCGTACAAGTTCGTCACCGCCGAAGGCGACGTCACGTCAGTCCGGCCCGCCGACGAGGTCGAGGCCCGCGCCGTCGCGATCCGGTACCTGGGCGAGGACGCGGGCAACCGATTCGCCGACGCGAACGAGCACGCGGACACGGAGTCGTCGGTGTGCATCCGCATGCAACCCAAAACGTGGCTCAGCAGCGACTTCTCCGACGTCGCTTGATGACTCGACGTCCGGGGTGGCTACCCGTAGGCGCGCACGAAGACATCCACACCGTCGGCCAGGATTTCGTCGACCTCGCCCGACACTTCGGTTTCGGTGCGTTCGAGCGCCTCGAACGCGAGCTGGAACGTAAGCGCAACGAAGTGCTGTGCGGCGCGGCGCGGTTTGTCGGTGTTGATGACACCGGCCTCGGCCCACTCCTCGACGCGACCGACGAACAGTTCCATGGCGACGCTGATGGCCGATTCGCGATCCCGGTACCACGATCCGCGGCGAGCGGAGAGGCGGCGGTAGTGGGCATAGTCGGAGGACGGGAAGGACTCCATCACGAAGTAGCGCGCGAAACCCAACAGGCGTGCGCGCAGGTCTCCGGTGGCGCTCGCCTCACGGTCCAGGGCGATCTGAACGGTGGCCGAGAGTTTCTCGCCCAATTCCTCGAGTACCGCGGCGAAGACAGTCTCCTTGTCGCCGAAATGGTCGTAGACGGTTCTCTTGGAGACGTTGGCTCGCGCGGCGATCGCGTCGACGCTGGCGAGCTCGTAGCCTTCCTTCACGAACAGATCGCGGGCGGCTTGCAGCATGGCGCGGCGTTTCTCGATGGAGCGACCGCGTCGCCCTTCCGCGCCGGGCGTCGACGTCACCTCACACACTCCCAGCTTTCTCGCACACCGCAGATTACACCGCACGGTGTAGTGCAGTGACCGTCATTGGCGCAAAAGGAAATCCGACGATACAAGGAGGGCACTCGTGAATCTTGATTTGGAAGGCCGTCGCGCGCTGATCACCGGGGGCTCCAAGGGGATCGGTCTCGCCACCGCCCGGCGGTTCGCCGCGGAGGGCGCCGATCTGTGCCTGGTGGCGCGGGACGCCGGCGCGCTCACCGACGCGGCGAAAAGCCTTCGCGCGTCGGCGGGAACGGACGTCTCGACGTTGGCCGCGGACCTGTCGAAGGCCTCGGAGCGCGAGCGCGTCTGCGAGACGTTCCCCGACGTGGACGTCGTCGTGAACAACGCGGGGTCCATCCCGTTCGGCTCCATCGACCAGGTCGACGAGGAGGCGTGGCGACAGGCCTGGGATCTGAAGGTCTACGGTTACATCGATTTCACCCGCCGCTACCTGGAGGTCATGCGAGCGCGGCGCCAGGGAGTCATCGTCAACGTGATCGGAGCCAGCGGGGAGCGACTCCTGGACGCCTACGTAGCGGGCAGCACCGGGAACGCCGCCCTGATGGCCTTCACCCGCATCGTGGGTTCCAAGAGTACGGCCTTCGGCGTCCGCGTCGTCGGAGTCAACCCCGGACCGGTCGCATCGGAACGCGGCCGCCACCTCGTCGCCGTGAACGACGACGCGGGCGACGCCCGCACTCTGTCGTTCAGAATTCCCTTCGGGCGCCTCGCCACTCCGGACGACATCGCGACCAGCGTCGTGTTCCTGTCCTCGGATCGCTCGTCCTACACCAGCGGTACGATCTTGACGATCGACGGTGGACTCACAAATCAGAGTGAGCTCGCTTAGCGGCCCCGACTGCTCGGGAACACCACCAGGGTGGACACTATGACGTGGCCCTTTCTGCAACAGTATTCAAAGTCGAACTTGGCGTCTCCGATGTCGATCACGGTTACTACTCCGATCACACACTGACCGTGGCCCGACATCCCAGTGAGACCGACGAGCGGATGGTGGTGCGATTGTTGGCGTTTGGGCTGCGTGCACACCGACTCAGCGACATCGACGGTGAGTTGGGGTTCGGAGCGGGCCTGTCCACCCCTGGCGTACCGGACCTGCGGCTCGCTGACTACACGGGTCGGATCCTGGAATGGATCAATGTCGGCCAGCCCGATGAACGCGCCTTGGGCAAGGCGGCCAGCCAGGCCGACCAGGTGCTGCTGTTCCCGTTCGCCGCTGGCGTGGCCACCTGGTGGCGCACCGTCGGCCCCAAAGTAGCGGGTCTGCCGAATCTGTCGGTGGTGCAGATCCCGCACACACCGGTGCAGCAACTGGCCCAGACTGTCGATCGACGGGTCTCGGCTCAGGTGATGGTGATCGAAGGTCAGGTGACGATGACCGTGGGCGGAGTCGACGTCACCTTCACGCCCGAGCCATTGAAGTAAGCGTTTGAGCCCGAGGTGCCGCCCCTCACCGGACAACCGACGCATCGCTTGACGGTCCTGTAGCCATGACGCTGCGGCGTCAGGGCCGGCGACCCAGCTGGAACCGCCAACTCCAATGCGACGCAACGGCTATTCCGCTCAGCGGAAATAAGGTTCAACCGCGCCACTGAGCTTGACGACCATAGGATTTCCGCGGCGATCCTTCGCGGTAGGGACTTCAACACGCACCCAACCCTCGGCCACGTTGTATTCATGAACATTGGTTTTCTCGACGCCATTGAATCGAATGCCCACGTCGCGGCGAAGCACCTCTTCGCTATAGAAGGCGCTGCGCGGATCGATGGAGAGGTGATTCGGTGGAACGTCTGTGTTCTGATCCTCGGACATGTTGGCCTTCGTTGAGTGCTGCGTTCGGTGCTCGGATTCTTCTTAAAGAATCTACGCGACCCTGCGGTAGCGGGTTGCGCGTAGGCCTTGGAGGGCCGCCAACCCGAGCCGCTCCCCTGCCGCTGCTGACGAATTCCGCACCTCGGATCGGAAGGAAGACGGCGGAACCGAATATGGCGGTTTACCAACAGGTGTCACCGCAACGCCCCCTTGCGCGGTTGGTCGGCATCACCCCTATGCAGCCTCGGAGCTTCCTCAAACACGCGCGAACTCCATGGCGCTGACCGGTCCGAACTGACAGACGGCGCGACGCTGCTTCCGTTTCGCGCCGTAGTCTCACGGCGTGCACAACGTGACCCTGGCCGGCGCCGCGTCAACGGCGGCGCTGACGGTGGGGCTGGCGGCTTATGCAGCGTTGATCTTCGTCGGCATCGCGGTGGCGATCTACGACGCACGCCGGCACCGCCGGGGCCGGGCGATCGCCTCGGCGGTGATGGTCGGCGTACTGACCCTGGGCGGGCTGGTTATCGCGATCGTCAGCAGTGTCGCGTGAACCGTCACAACGCGGCGGGCGTGAACACGGGATAGTTGGTCTCGCATCAGATGAATCAACTCTGGCCTTAGGCCACGATACGCCTCATAGAAGCGGCTGCGCGAGAAGCGGTTCGACGATTTTGACTTGCCCGACACGCCATCTGAAGCGCAGTGACCGACGGCGATCTGGCGTGGTTGCGGCTGCTGCCTGCCGCCGGGGTAGGACAAATATGAGGTAAACGCCTCATGTGCGGTGGTGGGCGTGTCGAGCACACTACGCAATGAGCGTTCGCGGACCGGCCGCTGTTTTGGGATCGGTAGCCGAGCGGGTCGGGTCAGCTTGTCTCAACGACGCCACACGGAGTGGCGCAGCACAGGGAAGGACACACATGACCACTCACAAGATGGCCACCCGGGTCCTCGCAGGCGCCGTGCTTGCGGGCGGCCTCGCCCTCACCGGCGTCGCGCTGAGTCCCGGCACCGCCGAAGCCAGGTGCAACGCGCTGAGCATGTGCGGCCGGGAGTGGTGCCCCGGACAACCGCTGCCCGTCGGCGAATGGGGTAGGGAACCGGACGTCAAGTGGGACATGAACGTCTGCCACACCTGGTTCTACGGTTACGCCGGTCGCACCGGTGCGACCGACGGGCAAGTCCAGGTGGGGTATCGAATCTTGGAGGGCGAGCCGTCGCCCGTTCCGGGCCTCTACTGACCCAACATACGCAGGGCCAGCGCACCGTCGTGACGCCCGCGACCAGCCGTAGCGACGATCCGAACGCGACGGTCCCCCGGCCAGTCGGAGGCCAGGGCGTCGACAGCGCGCCGTTCGCGTCTCGCGTCCAGGATCCACACTCGACCGATACTAGAACGTGTTCTAATTCGATGTATGCTCAATTCAGCGGCGGGGCACGCTGACCCCGCGTTTGCGGAAGTAAAAGCCGTCTTTGAAGCAGGTTTGGCCAACGGCGACGACCTCGGCGCCGCGGTGGCGGTATTCGTCGACGGTCGTGCGGTGGTGGATCTTTGGGGCGGCATCGCGGACAGACGGACCGGACGTCCATGGACGCGCGACACCGCTTGTCCAACCTTTTCTTGCACCAAGGGTGTGACGGCGACCGCGGCCCTCATGGTCGCCCAACAGCGCGGCCACGGTACCGACGAACCGGTGAGCGCCTGGTGGCCGGAATTCGCACAACACGACAAGCACGAGACCACGTTGAGCGACCTGATGGCCCACCGCGCCGGGCTGCCCGTCTTGGAGCGCCCGGTTTCAGTAACCGAAGCCGCGAATCCCGCGGCGATGGCCGACCTGTTGGCGCGCCAATGTCCGCTCTGGCAGCCCGGCGCCGAACATGGTTATCACGCTTTGACTTTCGGATGGCTGGTCGGCGAATTCGTACGCCGCCACACCGGCATGACAGTGGGCGAGTTCGCCCGGCGTCACTTGAGTGATCGGCTGCTCATCGGCGCTTCCGGTGCGGCGGTGCGCGAGGCTGCCCGGATCAGTTCCCCGCCGCCCGAGCAGCGTGTCTGGAGCGCCGAGAACGCGCCGCCGATACCGGACGACACGGTCGCCGAGATGGTGGCCGCTTTCGCGGATTCAGAATCTCTGTTCATCCGGGCATCATCGAATCCCTTTGCATCCTTTAATGATCCAGATGTGTTGGCGGCCGGCTGGCCCGCGGCTGGCCTCGTCTCCACCGCTCGCGATCTGGCCATATTCTATGGCGCCCTGATCGGTGGAACCCTGATCGCCCCGGACCTTCTGCGGGAAGCGATCACAGAGCGCGTACGCGGCCGCGACCGGGTGCTGCGCTTGGAAAGCGCATTCGGCCTCGGCTACATGCTGCCGTCGCAGAACTTCGTGGTGCCCGAACCTGCGCAACGGACTGCTTTCGGTCACCCGGGGGCCGGTGGCTCGGTAGGACTGGCAGATCTCGAACACAAGCTCGCTTTCGCCTTCGTTCCCAATCTGCGCCGCGATTGGCTGGCCGGCGATCGCCGTGCCTATCGGCTCATCGCCGCGGTGTACGACGCGCTGTGACACCGCGACGCGACTGTTACGCGCGGTGCTCCATCGTTCGTCGCCTCCCGTATCGCCTCTCCCCCACAATCAATCCCGGTCAACGGCGCACCCGATAGCGCAGGTGATGCACCCGGTTGCCCTGAATCACTACGCCTCCTCGAGCAGGTTGCTGCGCGTCGACCGATCCGAAGTAGCGCTTGCCGGACCCGAACACGACGGGTACGACGTCCATGCGCCCACGGCATCACCGGCGGTCAATTGGCGATCAACCGGATAACGGGGATTCTCCTCCACGCGGAGGGAATGGTCGCTAGCGAAGGCTGACGCCAGTTGGTCATGGGCAGCCCTTAGTCGATGTTTCCTCTTGCGACAGAAGGAAGTTCGACCCAGTCCGCCCACCCGCATCGGGCCGAGGCTAGTCGGACCCGGCCTCGGCGCCACTGCCGCCGCTTCCACCCGAACCGCCAGTGCCGCCTGCAGTCCCCGTCGGGCCGGTCCCGGATCCGCCGCCCAATCCTGATCCGCCCTCATTGCCGCCGCCGCTAGCGCCGCCCTTGCCGCCGGTCCCTCCGGTGCCACCCGTGCCGCCTGGCCCGTCAGTACCGTCGGCACCGGGCTGAGTATTGGGCAGTACGCCGCCTGTGCCGCCGCTGCCCCCGGTGCCACCCGTACCGCCGCTGCCGCCGATGCCACCGTCCCCGCCGGCGCCGGTGGTTCCGCTGGCAAGCCCGCCCGACCCCGCGGTCCCGCCGTTACCGCCGGCGCCGCCGGTACCACCTTTACCGCCGGTGGCGCCGGCCCCGCCATCGCCTCCATCGCCATTGCCGCCGACCGAACCCATCGGGTTTTCGGTACCGCCGTTACCGCCGTCGCCGCCGCTGCCGCCAACGGCGCCTTTACCGCCTTGTCCGCCCTGTCCGCCGGATCCGCCATCGCCACCGACGCCGAGGAGGCCGCCGGAGCCGCCGGCTCCGCCGGTGCCGCCGGCCGTGCCGGTCCCGCCGTTCACACCGGGGGCACCGTCGCCACCGTGCCCGCCGTCGCCGCCTGGACCTTTGGAGGGACTGTTGTCGCTGCCACCGTCGCCGCCGTCGCCACCGTTGCCGCCATTGGCGGCGGCGTCGCCCCCGTCGCCGCCGTCGCCAGCACCGACGGCATTCGTTGCGTCCGCGCCGTTGCCGCCAACACCACCATTACCGCCGAGGTCACCGCCAGGGCCGCCGTCACCGCCGTCATTGCCGGGTGGTAGCGCCCCTGGTGTGCCGTGCGCGCCGGGGCCGCCGTTTTCCAGGCCTTCGCCCGGCTGCCCGGTGCCCGTGGTGTTCGGGGTTGCAGGATTCACGCCGTTGGCGCCGGTACCGCCTTTTCCGCCCGCGCCGCCGCTGCCGCCGTTGCCGATGAAAACCGCACCGGCGCCGCCATTTCCACCGTTGCCACCTGCGGTCGTGGCATTGCCGTTGGCGCCGCTACCACCCGCGCCGCCGTTGCCGATGAAGAATCCTCCGTTCCCTCCATTACCGCCATGCGCACCCGCCGTAGTCGGGCTGAAGCCGGCACCGCCGCTGCCGATGAACAGCCCGCCGTTGAAACCGTTGGGATGCGCGGCGGTGCCGTCGAAACCGTTGCCGACGAAGATGTTGAGGATCGGGATGATTCCAGCGAGATCAAGGAATGGATCCACCAGCACTAGCGAGTTGCCCAGCCCGCCGGCGACGGAGTTGCCCAGACCGCCGGCAAGGGAATAGTTGTCGAGCCCGCCGGCAAGGGAAAGCTTGTCACCGGCCAGCAGACGCGCATCCGAGGAGCAGCTATTACTGCCCAGCGGCTGCGCGCCGCATCCGAGCAACTCAGTCGGAACCACCGGAGCGGCCTGCGCCTCGGCCGGAGCGGCCAATAGTGCTACCGCAGGAGCACCCAGCAGCACGCCGGCCCCACCGACGGCGGCGGCCGTCGCCAGTAGCGGATTGGCCTTCTTCTGCGGTCGCCGAGCGGCAGTACATGGACGACTACTGCGCATGGACATGGGAAACTCCTTTGCATTCTTCCGACTGCAGAGAAGTTTGCTCGACTGTCGTGGCTCTGCGCATGAGGCGTTTACCGCATATTGGTCCCCATGAAGCACGGCGCTATTCGCCTGTGTTCGGAGGCAGGAAGCGGTCGTAGGGATTGTTTTTGCTGTCTCCGCCCAGCCGCCCGGCGAAGCTATCGCTATTGTCCACAGTCGGATCATCCGGATCGTCCTCGGTGCGGCGAGAGAACATCGTGTTCGCACCAATCTTGGTGGCAATCAATGCGATGAATACGCTGAAGATGGTGATGCCCAACCCCGACCACAACATCCACGACGGCTGCTGCGGTTCGCCCGCGAGATAGACGACGAGGAAGAGCGGGCCGAACCCGAGGCACATGAGCGACTGCAGCTGAAGCTTGAGGTAGCGCAGGAATGTCGACATCTCGCGGTTCCTTTCTCGGCTTCGGCACGTCTGTCCGCCACCGCGCGGCGGTGTTCGCCGGTCTGCTCCCCCGACGTCCGGTCTCAATCAAGCTGGCGGTTGTCGCAATGTACTTGGCATCGCGCACACTAGGACACGCATCCGACGCCATGGAAGGAACGAGCCGGAAATGAGCCCCGCCGCCGAATTCGACTTCGTCATCGTCGGCGCGGGCAGTGCGGGCTGCCTGCTCGCCAACCGGCTCAGCGCCAACCCCGATCACCGTGTGCTCTTGATTGAGGCCGGCGGCAAGGACAACTGGTTCTGGATCAAGGTGCCGGTGGGCTACCTGTACACCATTGCCAACCCCCGCACCGACTGGTGCTTCACGACCGAGGCCGACCCCGGTCTGGCCGGCCGCAGCATTCACTACGCGCGAGGCCGGGTGATCGGCGGCAGCTCGTCGATCAACGCGATGATCCATATGCGCGGCCAAGCCTCCGATTACGAACTATGGGCACAGGCCACCGGTGACGAGCGATGGCTGTTGGGGCGGACCGGACGGCGCCGGCGAGACCCTGGCGATCTACAAGGAGTTGGAAGACTACTTCGGCGGCGCCGACGAATGGCACGGCGCCGGTGGTGAGATCGCCGTCGAGCGGCCGCGGGTGCGCTGGAAGATCTTGGACGCCTGGCAGGCCGCCGCTGCCCAGGTGGGCATTGAACCGATCGACGAGTTCAACCGCGGAGACAACTCCGGCAGTGCGTACTTTCACGTCAACCAACGGCGCGGCCGTCGCTGGTCGATGGCCGACGCTTTCCTGCATCCCGTCGCCCATCGACCAAATCTCACCATCTACACCAACACCCAGGCCTTGACAGCTGCTGATGGACGACCAGGTCCACGAAGATCAGCGTCGCGGTGCCTGGACCACAGCTCAGCGCCGCGCCACCGGTGTGCGGCTGCTCAAAGACGGCCAGACCATCGACGTCCAGGCCCGCCGGGAGGTGATCCTGAGCGCCGGAGCGATTGGGTCGCCGCAGCTCATGCAGGCATCGGGTCTGGGCCCGGCCGGGCTGCTCACCCAGCATCAGGTGCCGGTGGCGGTCGATCTGCCCGGAGTGGGTGAAAACCTCCAGGACCACCTGCAGCTGCGAACGGTCTACCGGGTGCGGGGCGCCCGGACCGTCAACACGCTGTACCGGAATTGGATCACCCGTGCAGGCATGGGACTTCAGTACCTGTTGCTGCGCTCAGGACCCATGACCATGCCGCCCTCCACGCTGGGAGCTTTCGCCAAAAGCGATCCCGCACTGGCCAGTCCCAATCTGGAGTGGCATGTGCAGCCCTTGTCGTTGGCCAAGTTCGGCGAACCGCTGCATCCTTTCGGAGCGATCACTCCCTCAGTCTGCAATCTGCGACCCAGCTCGCGGGGTCATGTACGCATAGCCGGCGCAGACCCGCTGACCTACCCGAAGGTCTCCTGCAACTACCTGTCCACTGACGCCGATCGTGAAATCGCCGTGCGGGGCTTGAGGATGACCCGGCAGATCATGGCGGCGCAGCCCCTGGCCCGCTACTGCCCAGAAGAAATGCTTCCCGGCCCGCAACTGGTGAGCGACGAAGACCTCCAGCAGGCGGCCAGTGAGCTCGGTACCACCATCTTTCATCCGGTGGGCACCTGCGCGATGGGAGCCTTTGACACACAGCGGTCTTCCGCGGTCGGCCGCTACGGTGCTCGACACCGATTGTCGCGTGTACCGCGTCGCCGGCCTTCGAGTGGTTGATGCTTCGGCGATGCCCACCATCACTTCCGGGAACACCAACGCGCCGGTCATGCTGATCGCAGAACGCGCAGCGCGGGCGATCCTGGCATGAGTCCGTCGACACCGGGTGGTCCCCCGGTTTGGCTGATGTTGACTTGCTAAGTGCCCTAGCGACTTTCGCCAAGCTGCATGCCCGGTTGCGAGTAAACCTGCGCCGTGTTCATCAGAGCCCGGAAGGTACGACCTTGCCGTTGACCGTCACCTCGACCTGGTCAGTCTTCGGGTCGTACTCGATCTTGCCGTGTTCAAAGGTCGTGACGAGGAGATCGCCGACGGTGTTCTCGTCGCTGGTGGGTGCGCCCAGCGGACCCACTGAGCCGTTGTCGCCGGTGACCGCAGGCACGCCCTCTGGGTCGCGCTGGACATTCCAGGCCTCCCGGATCTTGCCCCAGGTGATGTATCCAGGCGTGCCCGCTTCGTCGTTCTTGGCAGTGATCACGCCGCCCTGGAACTGCTGGAACACCACACCGCTCTCCCGTGCCCCCGCATTGCGGTCACCCGTCAGTGGCTTGCCGAGAGCCTGCCGCTGATAATCGGTTGCCGACGCGTACTTCGCCGCAATCGGACCGGTCAGCGTCACCTCGACGTCTCTCTCCCCGGTGAGCTTCACTTCGGTGGGCGGGGCTTGAGTCTCGGAGGTGGCGATCAACCCGACCTGCGGCGGCGCCGACGCGTCGACGCTCTTGCCATTGCTGCAGCCCACGGTGATCAATGCGACGACGGCCAGGCCGACGACTGCCGTGTGGCGGTATGTGATCGTCCTCATGGGCCCACTCTCGCGTCTTCCTTCGGTGTGGGTCAAATTTCGGCTGAACCGCTCGTCGGATTGCGACTGCTCCGTTCGTCGGAGTTAGTAGAGGGTGGAGCATCCGGTTCCGCTCGTCATCAAGGACGGACTGTCGCTTCATGAGACTCAACGACATCGCACGCCAACTCATCGGTTCCGACCCAGCAACGCTGGTCACCGTCAACCGGGACGGCAGCCCGCAAATCAGCGTGGTCTGGCTGCGGGTGCGGACTATGGCCGACGGCGGTGATGAGCTCATCAGCGCTCATCTGCTGGAGCATCAGAAGATCCGCAATATTCGGCGCGATCCCCGCGTGGCGGTCACTATCGTTTCTACTGACCGCAGCGGGCCACAGACTCCTTATCTGTCGATCAAGGGCACGGCCCGAGTTGAGGAGGGCGGTGCCCCCGAACTGCTCGACGAGATCGCTACCTCGATATTCGGCCCCGGCACCGGTTTCCCGCCGCCCGATGCGCCGCCCGGGTACCTGACTCACATCACGATCGACACGGTTGGCGGCGCGGGATCATGGGTGTCCTGAGCGGCTGCCACGCAGTGCTCCATAGCCGTGGCCGAGGTTCGCGAGACTATTGGCTAGGGGTATGAAGCTCGGTCGCCAGCGTCTCTTGGCTGGCCCACGACGCCAACAGGGCCAGATTGTCAGCGGCCGGCCCTCCCGCAGGTGCGGTGTAGACATTCAACTGCAGGCCGGGATCGGTGGGCAGATCCATGGACTCGAAGTTCAAGTCGAGCAGGCCCACAACCGGATGGTTCACGCGCTTGCTCCCGCTGCCGTGCAGCCGCACGTCTCGAGATGCCCACTGCTGCCGGAATAGCTCACTGCACGTTGATAATTCGCTCACCAAGGCGATGAGCTCCTCGTCGTGGGGATTACGGCCCACTTCCATTCGCAACATCGCGGCCGCATTTCGCGTCGCCTGGTCGTAGTCGACGAAGAACTTCTCGGCCTCGCGGGGATGCAAATACACGAACCGCGCTGTGTTGGCGGGCCGTCGCGGGTCGGCCAGCACCGGCGAATACAGCGCGCGACCAAGTTGATTCATGGCCAGCACGTCGTGGCGCGCATTGCGGATCAACGCCGGCGCACCGGTAATGGCATCGAGCACCTCCTGCAGCGCCGGACGCACCGTCGCTGGAGGTGTGCGGTGCCGTCGAGCAGCGGGCGCCCCGGCACTGGCGTGCGAGATGCAACAGGTGATCGCGCTCCACGTCGTTGAGCTGTAAGGCCGTGGCCAGTGCGTCGAGCACGCCCGCCGAGGTACCAGCCAGGCTGCCCCGCTCTATGCGCACGTAATACTCGACCGATACCCCCGCGAGCATCGCTACCTCCTCGCGACGCAGACCCTTGACCCGACGGTTGCCACCGTAGGCGGGCAGGCCAGCCATCTCAGGCGTGATGCGGGCGCGACGCGACCTCAGAAACTCTTGGATCTCGGTGCGCAGGTCGAGCGTGGCGGCCATCCACTCACCGTAAGCCCGCACCGCAGGCGAAGGGAGGTACCGCCAATACCCCGAAGTCTCGGCGTCCGGCGTCGATCGCCGAAGGATCACGCGGTCGTGGCGATGCCGCCGTCGACGGGGATGACGGCGCCCGTGAGGTATGCGCCTGCCCGGCTGGCGAGGAACACGGCGACACCCGCCATGTCGTCGTCGCGGCCGATCCGCCGCAGCGGGGCCGACGCCGCGATCGCCTCGCCGAACTCGTCGAGGGTTGCAGCCATCATCGTCGACGGGAACGGTCCCGGCGCCACCGCGTTCACCGTGATGTGCTGCGGGCCCAACTCCTTGGCGAGCACTCTGGTGAGTTGATGCAGCGCAGCCTTGCTGCTGGAGTACGAGTAGTTGGGCCGGTTGGGGATGTGTATGGCGGCGATGCTGCCGATGTTGATGATCCGCGCGGGATCGTCGGCGGTCCCAGCGCTGCGAAGTGCAGGCAGCAGCGCCTGCACCAGCCAAAACGGCGACTTCAGGTTGAGGTCGATGACCGTGTCCCAGGCAGCGTCCGGGAACGTCGCCAACGGCGCGTCCCACATTGCGCCCGCATTGTTGACGAGGATGTCGAGACTCCCAGAGTCGGCCGTGACGAGGTGAGCGAGGCGCTCACACTCCTCGTGCCGGGACAGATCGGCGGGGACCGCCCGGACGTCGCCGAATTCGGACAGCTGTTCCTGCGCCTGAGCGCACGCTTCTGCGTTGCGTGAGCTGATGACCACGCGGACGCCCGCCTGGAGAAGCCCGCGCGCGATCATCATCCCGATGCCCCTGGTACCACCGGTGACCAGGCCGCGCTTACCACTCAGATCGAAAAGCTCTGCATGCGTTGTGAATTGGCTGTTAACCACTTGTCGCCTTTCTTGTTGGTCGGACAAGACCGTCAGTTGATTGCTTCTCTCCTGTGCCAGCCCGGAACCTCTCTAGCAAGTTATGCGGTATTCCCGACGCCAAGGAGATCCCCGTAGTACGGGTACTGCCAGGCTCCCCCTTGCCGGGTAGCCACGTGACGGAGGCAACGAGCGCGCAACGCGGGCGATCCTGGGATAAGCGGCCGCACTGCACCGACATCGACGTGCCGATCCGGAATAAACCCGTGCCCGGTGAACTTGGCTCAAGAGTCGTCCCCTCCCCGACTCAGGAGCATCCATGACCCGTCCCGTCCGCGTCGCCGTGCAGATCCAGCCCGGCGGCACGCCCGATTACCGCACATGGCGCGAGGCCGTCCTGGCCGCCGACGACCTCGGCGTCGACGTGATCTTCGGCTACGACCACTTCCACCGCCCGGCGATGAAGGAAATCGTCGACGGCAAGCCGGTCATGTTCGACGAGCAACCCGACGTCGCCAACTTCGAGGGTTGGACCGCGCTCGCGTCGTGGGGCGAGATCACCTCACACGCCGAGATCGGGCTCCTCGTCACCGGCGTCGGCTACCGCAACGCGGACCTGCTCGCCGACATGGCGCGCACCGTCGACCACATCAGCGGTGGCCGGCTGATCCTCGGCCTCGGCGCGGGGTGGTACGAAAAGGACTACACCACCTACGGTTACGACTTCGGGACCTTCGGCTCCCGTTTCGATCTGTTCGACGAGAGCCTGATCCGCATCGAGAACCGGCTCGCTGCACTGATTCCGCCGCCCGTGCGCAAGCTACCGATCCTCATCGGCGGCACGGGGCCGAAGCGCTCGCTGCCGGCCGTTGCCCGGCACGCCGACATCTGGCACGCGTTCCAGGACCTCGACGCCTTCCGAAGGTCCAGCGACCGCGTCGATGAGCTGGCAGCGACGTTCGGCCGCAACGGCGCTGATATCGAACGCTCGACGCTGTGGGAGAACGCCGACAGCGCCGATGCCTTCCGCGAGGCAGGAGTCACGTTGTTCCAGACCGAACTCACCTCCGACGACGGTTACGACCTCGCGTCTCTCAAGGAGGTGCTCGCATGGCGGGACAACGGGTGAGGCCGTGACCAGTCACGCTTGAAAGTAATGGTGTAGCAACAGCGTTCACCTGGCGATAACTGTTCGGTCTTCAATGAAGCCGGCGGTTGTCTCCGCCTTTGCTCATGCGCAGGATCAAGGCGACCGCGTCCTGCGAGTGGGCTGCTGGAGTCAGTACTTGTTGCAAGAGCAGGCCACGAATCGCGGCGATGGCGACGGTGGCCATGCTCAGCGCTTCCTTGGCGTCGTGCCCTTCGCCTTCCGCCAGCGAGGCAAGCATCGTGGTCAGGTCATCGAGCGAGTCGATGAACTCACGAAAGTCCCCTGGGCTGTACGCGGCGAGTCCTACGACGTGAAAGAAGCCGCGGACGCGCGACAGCTGCTTCGGGCGGGTGTAGGCCCGCCAGATCGCCACGACGAGGTCGTCAAACGTGCCCTGCTGGGCGGTCTTGAAAAGCGCCTCGTTGTCACGAGCTCGCTGCACCGTGAGCATGGCCGCCAAGACGCCCGTGAGTGACCCGAAGTGGTAGCGCAGCAGGGCGTGGCTGGTCTCGGCCCGGGCGGCGACCTCACGTAGCGACATCTCCGGCAAGGGAAGGGACTCCTCGAACGCGTCGAGAAGCCGAGCCAGGAGACGCTCGCGTGCGTCGCCTCTGCGTTCCGCGCTTGACAAGACCATTCCCAGAGTTTATCCATTGGATAAGAATTATCCAATGGATAAGAACCGCTGAGTGCGCCGTGCCGCGAGGCCGGCCGAGTTGTGAAGGACGATCGATGAGCTCCATGTGGCAAGGCTGTCTCGCCGACACCGACTATTTCGAAATGCGTTCCAGCGGTGGGCATGACTACGGCGTCTGGGTGACCACGCCACCGGGCTACGACCGCGCCACGACGCAAGCGCCTGCCGTGTATGTGCTCGACGGCAACTGGGCCGTGGGCATGACGGCTCCGCTCATCGTCACCCAGATGGACCCCATGCAACGGATCCAGCCCTACATCCAAGTCAGCGTTGGCTACGCGGGTGAGGAAGCACAGGACTGGGATCGGCTGCGCAACAGAGACTTCGTGCCACCCGGCGAGCCCATCGCCAAGGAGCTCGTCGATGCCGTGGAGATGGGATTGGAAGCGGGCGCGAGGACACGCGAGGAAGCCGACGCCTACCTCGCCGAATTACGCGACACCCACGCCGATGTGTTCCTGAGTTTCCTTACCGCGGAACTGCATCCGCGGATCGAACGCGACTATCGGCACTGCCACAAGCGGTCACGGCCTTTTCGGCTACTCCTACGGCGGACTCTTCAGCCTCTACACCTGGCTCACCGGCGCCACGCTCTTCGAGAGCATCGGAGCGGGCAGCCCCGGCGTCATCGCTGAAGACAGCCAGATCTTCGCCCAGCTCCACGAGATGGGTGACAGCCCGCGTGCCGCCAAGCTCCACGTGACCTTCAACGACCGAGAGCTTCTCGGAGACCTGGCCGTCTACCAAAGCCTCGCGAAGAACACGGCCACGGTCCTTCACCGCCTCACCTCACGCAGCGAAGCGGTCACCAGCGAGATCCTGCACGAAACGCACGTGACTGGCCTGCAGGCTTCGTTCCTCAGTTACCTCAGGACGTGCCGTCCCCTGTAATTTCCACGCAGTATTGCGCTGCACCCCACCTGCTTTGAATTCCATGCGTGGCGGCGATGGAGCATTGCTCAGAGATCGAGGACGATGCGGAGCGCGGCATCAACGCAACGCATCTCGTCGAAGCTAAGGAACCCGACGCTTTTGCCGAGCCGGCCCGGGTCAGTGGCGGCGGCCTGCTCGGCGAGCGCCCTAGTGTTCACGCCACGCACTTCAACCTCGGGACGAAAGCTGGCGGAACGAGCCGACGTAGACGTGGGCGCGATCCGCCGACCCGACGGGAGTAGTGGCCTGCAGAACCGCCTCGACGAGCGCCTCGGTCCGCAAGTGTTCGAACTCGTGGCAACTCGGGCCCCCGACCATTTGGATGAAGTGTCTGGCCGTCCCGCGTGCGACGCTGACGAGACCACCACGTTCCACGGCTAGCCGATCTCACGATTCGTCGTTGACTACCTGGAACTTTCGCGCAGTGCGGGTCAGCCGGCAAATTCGGTGGCGCCGAGAGCGACGTCGAAGTTGTCCAGCCCTTGACGGGCGATACCCATCAGCACCAGGCTCGTTCCTTCCAGCCAGTGCGCCATGTTCAAGCCGCCGACATCCAGCGGGTTCAGCCCGAGGCTCGCGATGAAGTCCGACACCCCGCCTTGGCCTGCGCATCGTCGCCAGCGAAGAAGACATCCAGCGTCCGGCCTTCCTTCAGGACGTGACCGAAGACGGTGTTGAACGCCTTCACCACACTGGCGCTGGCCGGGGCGGCCTTGGCGACTTCCTGCGCGACCGAAGTGTCATCGGCAATCGCCAAACCGTCGGCCGCGGAATTGAACGGGTTGCTGATCTCGACGATAACCTTGCCCGCCAAGGCGTCTCCGTACTGAGTCACGACCGGGACCACATTGGCGTACCCCAAGGCCACGATGACGATGTCCCCGGCCGGAACGGCGCCGAACTCTCCCGTCGTGGCTCCGCTGAGCTCCTTGGCGAGGTCAGCGGCCTTGGCTTGGTCGCGGCCGATGACCTCGACGGCGTTGCCGCCTGCCACTGCCAGCGTGCCGATGGCGCGGGCCATGTTGCCGGTGCCGATGATGCTGATGCTGCTCATAATGTGTCCAATCTTGGGTTGAGAATTGAAAAAGGTTGACTCCTCCCCCGTTACACGGATTGGTCGGCGTCAACCAATCGAGGGGGCGTGGAGATGGATCGAACCGACCTGGTCGAGCCCGCGTAGGGCACGATCTTCGTCATTGTGTTTCGTTCGTGCATAACTCCCAGGGCGGCATGCCAATTGCGCTCGCGAGGTTGCGCTGTAGCGCGACGCCGTCCGGCAGCGTGCGGTAGAAGATGCGCACCTCGGCGATCCTGCCGTCCGCGTCGAGCAGGACGAAGAAGATGCCGTTGACCGCGGCGTCTCCGACTTGGAGCCGGAAGTGTGCCGCGTGGTGAGTCTCACCGCTGAGGACCTCCAAATAGGTGTCGTCGGACGACAGCTTGTTGACGTGCTTGATGGTCTCCACCGCGGCCTCGCGGCCGGTGACTGGCTCATCGCCGAACGGGCCATACAGCACCACGTCCTCGGCGAGCAGGCCCGTGAGGACGTCTTTGTCCACGCCGCCGTTGATGCAGTCGACGAAGGACTCCAAGGTGTCACGGTGCGGGGCGAACGTGGTCATGGTTACTCCTATCGTAGTGGGTGACTTGGTCGGTGCGCCTAGGCCGTCAGCTGGCCGGTGAAGTAATGGCCGTTGTCCAGATCGGCGAACAGGCCGGGCTGAGTGGGTTCCCAGCCGAGGGTCTGGCGAGTGATCAGACTGGAGGCCGGGAGGTCCAGCGTGACCAGATTCGCGAACATGCCGAAGTATCCCGGCAGCATCAGGACATCCACCGGAACGCTCACGGCGGGCAGGCCCAGGTGGCTGCCGATGGCCTCGGCGATGTCGCGGAACGCGATGGCCTCGTCCTGAACCGCGTGCCAATATCGACCCGCCGGACCCTTCTCCAACGCCAGGCGGAACAGGGAGGCGACATCGCGGACGTGTACGGCGTTCCACGCATTCAGGCCGTCTCCGGGGTAGCCGATAAAGCCCTTCTCCTTGGCGAGCGCGATCAGCCCCGGCAGGAAGCCAGCGGTATCGGTCGTGTCGTGCGCGATGAGCGGGAGCCGCACGATCGAGGACCGCACTCCTTGCTCGGCGAGGCCAATTACCGCCCTTTCCACGATGTTACGAGCCCGCAGCGTGCCCTTGTGCTCCTCCCCGTTGGGAAGGGCTGGGTCTTCCTCGGTGGCGGGTCGGCCGAGGTTTCCAGGCGAGCCGATGCTGCCCGCTGCGACGAGTGGCTTTCCGGTTCCCGCGAGTGCCTCGCCGTAGGCGAGCATGATCGGCAGTTCCGCGGCGGCCACGGCGTCCATCCCGCCAGTCGGAAGCAGGTCTTGCCGGTGCGCGACGTGGATGACGCCGTCGGAGTCCGCGGCCGCCTCCTTGAGCCCGTCGAGATCCTCGAGGCTGCCGCGACGCACCGTCGCGCCGAGCGCGGACAAGGCCGCCGCGGCCGTGTCCGACCGGGCCAGGCCGGTGACCTCGTGCCCGGCGGCGATGAGCTCGGGGATGATGTACGAACCGGAATGGCCGGTCCCGCCGGTGACGAAAACGCGCATGCTGCAATCCTTTCGAGGGTGGATGGTGCGGAAGTTCAGCTGAAGATGCTGACGCCGAGGGCGAAATTGCCGTGCTTGACGGAGTGGGTGACGAGGCCCAGATGCAGCAGGGTGGCGTTCTCCAGTGCCCGCGCCATTGACAGGTGCCCCGTGTCCAGCGGGCGCAACCCCAGGCTCTCGATGAACGCCGACACGCGTGCCTTCGCCTGCGGGTCGTCTCCGGCAATGAACACGTCCAATGAGCGACCACCGGCAGAGAGAACATCGGAGGGCAGGGTGTTGAACGCCTTGATGACATGCGCGCCGGCGGGGGCGGCCTTGGCGATCTCCTCCGCGCCGGAACTGCCCTCGGGGGTGACGAACCCCTTGAAATCGGGGGCGATGGGGTTGGTGATGTCGATGATGACCTTGCCGCGCAGGGCATCCCCGTACTCGCTGACGACTGCTGCCACGCTGGTGTACGGCACGGCGACGATGACGATGTCCCCAGCCGGGGCCACGCCGGCAGTCCCGACACTGGCACCGCCGACCGCGGCGGCCAGTTCCTTGGCTTTGACCGGGTCGCGGCCGATGATCTCGACGGCGTTGCCGCCAGCGACGGCCCGGTCAGCGAGGGCGCTGGCCATGTTCCCCAGGCCGATGATGCTGATGCTGCTCATGAAGCATCCCGTCTTTGATTGGAAAGGTTGACTCCTCAACCATAGGCAGTATTTGGTGATGCGTCAACCAATCAGAGGTAGCATGGAAGCCGATGGAACCGAACTGGCTGAACGCTCGTGAAGACCGTGCATGGGGCGCCTTCGTGTACGCGCATCAACGGATCGAACTCCACCTGAACCGACGCCTGCAGGAATCGGGCCTGTCGGGGGCCGACTACGAGGTACTGGCGGTGCTCTCGGCTCTCGACGGGGACCGCATGCCCGCGCGTGAGCTGTCCAGCGCACTGGGCTGGGAGAAGAGCCGTCTCTCCCACCAGGTGCGGCGCATGGAGAAGGACGGGCTGATCACCCGCGAGCCCAACCCCGACGACGCCCGCAGCACCATGGTCCGCCTGCTGCCGGCTGGCCGCGCCGCCATCGAGAAGGCGGCGCCGGGGCACGTGGAGGACGTCCGCCGGAACTTCATCGACCTGTTCACCCCGGCCGAGCTCGACATGTTCGCCGCCTTCAACGAACGAGTCCTGCACCACCTGGCCAAAGACGACTGACTCCCCACGCTGAAGACGAGCCCCACTCCTCTAAAACGCAAGGGCGATAACGCCGTTGCCTGGCGCAGGTGTTCGTCGACTCACACGCGCGCGCCCGTGCGCGAAGCAGGGCTGACGGTTTCGGTCTCTCTTGCCCGCGGAGCAGGCGGCATCGGTGCTTCGCATCACCGTGACCATGGCTTAGCGTTGTGGGTAGATCACTTGGAACGGAGTTGTTCGTGACAGAGGAAGCCGCCGGGCGAAGCACTTTCCCGGACATCAGTTCGCGCGCGTGGGAACATCCCGCGGACCGGACCGCGCTGACGGCGCTGCGCCGGCTCAAGGGATTCGATCAGATCCTCAAGGTGCTGTCCGGCATGCTGCGGGAACGCCAGCACCGGCTGCTGTACCTCGCGAGTTCTGCACAGGTCGGATCGCGTCAGTTCGCGGATCTCGACGCGCTGCTCGACGAGTGCGTCTCGGTGCTCGACGCGCCGGTCAAGCCGGAGCTCTTCGTGGTGCAATCGCCGATCGTCAACGCGTACACGATCGGGATGGACCAACCGTTCATCGTGCTCACCTCCGGGATGTATGACTTGATGAACGTCGACGAGATGCGCTTCGTCATCGGGCACGAACTCGGCCACGCCCTCAGCGGTCACGCCGTCTATCGGACCATGCTGATGCACCTCATGCGGCTGGCGTCGACGTTCGGCTTCCTCCCTGTCGGCGGGTGGGCGTTGCGGGCCATCGTCGCCGCACTGATGGAGTGGCAGCGAAAGTCCGAGCTGTCCGGCGACCGTGCCGGCCTGTTGTGCGGACAGGACTTCGATGCCGCAATCCGGGTGCAACTGAAGCTTGCCGGTGGCGGCCGACTCGACAAGATGGACTCGCAGGCCTTCCTCGCGCAGGCCGCCGAATACGATCGCAGCGGCGACATGCGCGACGGGGTGCTCAAGCTGCTCAACCTCGAGCTCGAGACCCATCCGTTCTCGGTGCTGCGAGCCGCCGCGCTGACGAAGTGGGTCGACACCGGTGGCTACGGCGCCATCCTCAGCGGCGACTACCCCCTTCGGTCGGATGATGAAAAGCATTCCTGGACAGGCGATGTGGCCGCCGCGGCACGCGAGTACCGTGATGGGTTCGACCAGTCCGATGACCCGCTGATTCGCGGTCTGCGCGACGGCGTTTCAGGCGTCGTCGACGGAGTGGGCCGCGCTGCGACGAGCGCTGCAGACTCGCTGGGACGCAAGATCTCGGAGTGGCGCGGCGGTAATACTTCCGAGCACTGATCCTCGATCGCCGCAACCGCGAAGTCCCCCGCAGCCCTGGCGTCCACTGTGCCTTGAACGCCGGCTCGACAGGCGTTTCGTGGAATCAGCGCCCCGCATCTTCGGGGCTCCGAGTACGGATACGCCCGTCTGCGTCCAGATCGGCGCTCGGTCCGGTATGCGTTTGCGGAACTGGTCGACCATGACGTGGTTGTGCCCGTCACCAACGAGAAGGCGGTATGCGACGATGCGATGATGTCGGGCGCTGATCATCAGACGTTGCGGGTGCTGCAGGGTCAATACGTACTGGAGCGCCTCTCACCGGACGCGGAGGTCGCCCGCGATAGCGAGGTACTCGCGATCGTGCACGGCCCTGACGGCGGCGCTTGTATGCGACGCCGGGATGGCGCCGACGACGCTTGGGTGGCGCTGTGGAATGGCGACGAGGCGCACCCGCCGGATGCGACCGGCATGTTGGCTGCGATCGTGGCGCCGCTCGCAGCAGGCAATGTGCCTGTCTGGGTCGCGGCCAGCTTCGACGGCGACATCGTTCTGATCCCCACCGATCGGGTGGACGAGGCCTCTGAGTTACTGCGCCGCGCCGGCCACCGGGTGATCGGCTGAGGACTCCGAATGCGGTGGCGCGTTAACCGATGGCGGTGACACGGATCTCGACCCGCATCTTCGGGGCTCCGAGCGCGGGAACGCCCGTCTGCGTCCAGATTGGTGCCCGATCCGGCATGCGTTTGCGGAACTGATCGACCATGACGTCGTTGTGCTCGGCACCAATCGAATCGGGTGCACTCGGCACGTGGTAGGAGTTCACGTGCACGACGTCACGCCAGCTCGCACCCGCCGTCGCGAGGGTGCGCTCGACGTTGTCGAAGGCACGGACGATCTCTTCTTCGAGCGATTCCGGGAAGTTGAAATCGTCGTCCCAGCCGCCCTGACCCGATATCTCGACGCGGTCGCCGATCCGAACCGCTTGGTTGTAATGCATGTTTCTCAATTGCCGTTCGCCGTACCCGGGGGTGGCGAAGAACTCGATCGGTGTGGATGTCTTCACTTCATGCATGAAGTCAAACGTACACCCATTGACTTCACGCGTAAAGTGACAACGGTGGAACGCGCCGACGAACCGACCTGGCTGACGCCCGAAGAGAAGGAGGCGTGGACCGGCCTGGTCTCCCTGATGCTGCTGCTTCCCGGGAAGCTCGAATCCCCGCTGCGGGCAGTCGATCTGACGTTGTTCGAGTACCTCACACTCAGTCACATTTCAGAAGCCCCGGGCCGGCGCATCCGGATGAGCGAACTCGCCTTCCTGGCCAGCGGCTCGCTCTCCCGGTTGTCCAACGTCGTGAAGAGATTTGAGCAGCGAGGCTGGGTGACCCGCTCCCCCGACCCCGATGACGGCCGCTACACCTTGGCCCACCTGACCGATGACGGCTATCGACTGGTGGCGCGGGCGGCCCCCATCCACCTCCGCTCGGTTCGCGAGTTGGTGCTGGATCCACTGACCGCCACCGACACGCAAGCCCTCATCCGGATCGCGGCCAAGCTGCGTGTGGTTCCACCCGACTTCTCCTGACGGACGTCGTCTGCGGTAAATGAACCCGATGCGAAGGACGATCGCGCAGCGCGCATCGAGGGGAGTTTGATTTTCAAACTCGTTTGTGCCAGTCTTTGCGTCATGACCAGTATTCGTCTGGCTGAATTGCCTGGGCGCCCGTGTCCGATCGCCGCTTCCATCGAGGTGATCGGTGAACGATGGTCACTCCTCATCGTGCGTGAACTACGTTTGGGTGCAAGGACATTCAATGAGATCGTCGTGGGGACCGGCGCGCCTCGCGATCGGATCGCCGCCAGGCTCAAGAGCCTGACCGAAGCCGGAGTCGTCGAGCGTGTCGCGTCTCCGGCGTCACCGCAACGGTTCGAGTACCACTTGACGCCGTCGGGCGAAGAACTTACCCCCGTACTCAAGGCATTCTTGTCGTGGGGATTGAGCCACGTCGTCGAGCCCGACGACCCCGACCGGGACGTCTACCGCAGTGCGAACGCTTCGGCGCCTTGGTAGCTACCACGTCGAACACTCTGTTCAACTTCGCCTCTAACCAACTGCGAAGCGAGAGACGTCGATTCGCCCCAACCGCCAGACAAGGGAACGAGAAAGCATGACAACCAATCCGGTCTTGGTCATCGGAGCCACCGGCCAACATGGAAACACCGGCGGGTCGTTGGTTCGCCGGTTGCGCGACGAGGGATACCCCGTTCGGGTGCTGGCCCGGAGTCTCAGCGAGCGCACTGACCGCCTGGCCGACCTGGGAGCAGAAGTCGTCGTCGGCGATCTCACCGACCGCCGCAGCCTTCTGCCCGCACTGGCCGACGTGGACCTTGCGTACTTCACCTACCCGATCGCCGCGGGCGTGGTTTCGGCGGCAGCGAATTACGCAGCGGCGGTGCGAGAGGTGGGGCGATCGCCCCGGACAGTGGTCATGTCGATGGCGCCGGCCCATCCGGAGCACCTCAGTGATCTTGGCCGGGCCCAATGGCTGGCCGAGCAGGTGTTGGAATGGGCAGGCCTTGACTTGATCGTTCTTCGCGTGGTTGCCCTGTTTCACGAGAACTTGCGTGTCCTGCATTCGCAATCGATCCGGGACAGTGGCGTGTTGCGAAACTCGTTCGGCGAAGGCAAGATCCCCTGGATCAGCGGCCGCGACGCCGCCGAACTCGCTCTCTCAGCACTGCTGCATCCGGAACGATTCGACGCGAATGTCTGTTATCCGACCGGACACGAGGTGTTCACTCACGGTGACGTCGCGGCTCTGTTGACCGAGGTCCTGCAGACGCCGGTCCGATTCGAGCCTGTCTCGGCTGCCGAATGGCGCAACGACTTGATCGACCTCGCGGACAACAACGGTGATGCAGTGGTCAACCTCGCTATGGCCCAGCACATTCCGGCGGTCGGACATATGGTGGCCGCGAGGGGGCCGGGTGCCGGATCCTATGACCCCGAGGGGCTGCGTCGGCTGATCGACCGGGAACCGCTGAGCCTGCGGGAGTTCATCGAAGACAACCGAACGGCGTTCACTGGATCTCGTTAGCGGGCCGTTCCGGCGTTCTTTGGTTCAAACTGGTGAGCGTGACCGATTCACTCGGAGAACCAAAAGGTAGTCTGTTCGCGGGAACTGCCTGGCACTACGCACGCTATCGGCCAGGCTATCCGCAGGCGTTCGTCGACGACCTCGTCCGGCAGTTCCATCTCGACGGCACGGGACGTCTGCTCGACTTGGGCTGCGGCACCGGCCAGTTGACGCTCCCCCTCGCCCAGCACGTCGCCGACGCCGTCGGCATGGACCCCGAACCAGGGATGCTCGCCGAAGCCGCCGGGCAGGCCGCGGCCAACGGCGTCACGAACGTCACCTGGGCGCAGGGCAGCTCGACCGACCTCCCCGGCGATCTCGGTCGCTTCCGGCTGGTCACCATGGGTCGCTCGTTTCACTGGATGGACCGTGAACAAGTCCTGGCCGTGCTCGACGACATGGTCGATGACGACGGCGGCGTCGTGCTCGCCAACGACAGCTGCCTGGTGCGGCCGGCCACGGCGTGGCAGCGAGCCATCCAGGAACTCCAACCTCGCTTCCTGCCTTCGGATTTCGTCATGCCGGACGCGCTGTCTGACCGCGTGTCCGGGGCCGTCGACCACCGGCCGCACGAGGAGATCCTTGCTCGCTCACCCTTTCCGAATGTGCATCGACGCATCTACGAATCGACACGTCCCTGGACAGTCGAACAGGTCATCGGCTACCTCTACTCGACCTCGGTGCCACTTCGCCGATTGCTCGGCAACAGGCGTGGCGCGTTCGAGCAGGCGATCACCGATGCGTTGCTCGCGATCGACCCGCAAGGACGGTTTACCGAGCCCGTCACCCTCGAGGTGCTGACGGCCACCAGACGCTAGGGCCGTCGGCGACGAGGACCGGCGGATCGTCAGTACTTCACCCGAAAGTTGCCGACCAGGTTGATGACGTTGTGGTCGGGATCGGCGAGCGGACATAGTCGGACACCCTTGTTGGCGTCGATGATTTCGCCTGCTGCGAGACCTAATTCGCGAAGTTCGCGAGCACCTTCCTCGATGTCGGATACCGCCAAGTTGAGCATCCCATTGCCCGCGCGCACGGCGTCCTCGGTCACCTGCACCCAGCCGCCATCGGTGACTTGCCATTCGACCAAATTGGGCATGGGGTTGTTGTCGGGTTCGCGGCCGAACAGCTTGGTGTACCACGTCCGCCCCTCTTCGATATCGCTCACCGCGACGACGGCCAGTACGAAGTCGACATGCGCCATGATCAGTTGTCCCTTCCCTCAGCGGCAGCGGCGAACTCGGCGGCCAGCGCGTCAAGTTGCTCCGCCGTTCCATGTTCGCGCCATTCGGGCCGCTCTTGGCCGGGTAGGTAGACACCGTGCTCGGTCAGCACCAGCCAAGTGTTCGCTTCCTCTGCGTGGAACTCGACACTGGTGACCGAAACCGTCGACAGCCGGTCCTCGGTGTGCAGCGTCGACGTCGTGAGAATGCGCTCGTTGGGCACGATTTCGGCGTAGCGCGCCTCATAGGTGAGTGCGCGACCCTCTCCGTCGAGCCCCTTGACCGTCTCAAGGCCGCCGACCACGAAGTCCTGCGAGTGCTCGGCTCCCTGAGCCATCCATCGTCGCCGTGCCTCCGGAGTCGCCCACGCCTGGAAGACCCGCTCGACCGGGGCCGAATAGCGACGCTCCAGCGTGAACGTCGAGTGCGTTATCTCCATGATCATTCTCCCTTCAGGTAGTCGTCGAGTTGATCAAGTCGCCGTTCCCACTCCGTCCGCTGACTGCCGAGCCACTGCTCCGCTTCGCGCAATGCCTTCGGTTCGATCCGGCAGCTGCGCACCCGGCCGGTCTTCTCGGTGACGATCACGCCAGCGGCCTCCAACACCTGGAGGTGCTGCATCACCGCCGGCAACGACATCGTCAGCGGCTCGGCCAACGCCTTCACCGACGCTGGGCCGCGCATCAACCGCTCGACGATCGCCCGCCGGGTCGGGTCGGCGAGTGCCTGGAACACTCGGCCGATCCCGTCGGAGTCGGATTGGTTAGGCACATGCTTAACCATTGTGCTCCGTTGCGAGAAAGTCAAGTAAGTGGTTAACCATCGAGCGGCGGCGGTGTCTGCGTCCGGCGCAGCGCCGGACGCAGACACCGGTTCACATCAGACCGAAACCGTGTCGGCCGCCCGACCAAGGTGGCGGGCGAAGAACCGAGCCGAGCTGTCGCGCTCATATTCGGGCACCGGGTAGTGCCTGCCCGAGTAGGCGTGCAGCGTCTTCTCCTTCGAGGCGAAGGCGTCGAACAACGCGATGCCGGACGCATGATCGAATTCTTCGTCGTCCCATGGGACCTGGTATTCGACCGGTACGGTGACCTTTCGTGCCGCCTCGATCAGGGCGTCGTCCACGAACACCCCACCGAAGCTGACGGCAGCGATTCGGGAGTCGACCGCCGTCAACAGCAGCCCGGTGACGACACCCAACGACACGCCGCCGTAGCCGATCGGCGCTTCGACGCCTATCTCGGGCAGTGACTGCAGGGCGTCTAGGGTCGCCTGCCATTCGGGAACCGCGCGTTGCGCCAAGGACATGCAATAGTCGATGACGATCGGGGCGATCGGCTGGCCCTTCGCTCGCGCTTGATGGATGGCTTCGGCCCACTGCTGATCTTGAAGGTTTCGTGGCCGGTCACCGTGTCCGGGCGCGTCGATGGCCGCGACGGAAAACCCGTGGGTGGTGCAGTGGAGTGCACTGGCGAGCAGCCCTGGTGCCTTCTTGTGCATGCCGCCGGCGTGCCCCAAGAGCAGCAGGGGTGAGCCGGCGGTTCCGGTCGTGGGCGACCAGAGCACACCGGTGATCTCGTCCAGGGTGAAATGACGTTCAATGACACCGTTCGACGATGTCTCAGAAGTGAAGTGCATGGCGTTGCCTTTCGGGAGTGCCTTATTAGGGCGCTCCCGGCGACACCTACGTCTACCGCCCGACCGTGAACACGAGTGGGGGCGCCCACATGGTTACAACGTTCATGGGTCTCACCTCCTCGCGTGATGTCACGGTCTCGCGCACGCTATCAATCCGAACCGAATCCCGTCCAACCCTTTTCCTGATTGTGGATTGCCCGATTTCGCGATCATCGACGGCTGCCGTTCTGCTCATCGTCCAGCAGACGGTCGAGCAACTCGCGGGCTGATTGAGCGATGGGCGCATCGTCGGCTTCCTGGTCAGAAATCCCTTCGAGTTCCCTGACGAGGTTCCGGATCGCAGCCCTGATCGCGTCCTTGGTCTGAACGACGTCCCCGGAAGGAGCGACGAACTCTTCGCGGTCGACATCGAAGGCCGTGAACTCGATCAGAATCTCCAATGCGGCCCAGCGCACCCAACTTTGGGATTCGCGTGCGGCGCGGACCAGCAGCGGTGCAGCCGGCACCGCCGCTGGGTACAACAGCCCGGCGTGGTTGTTGCCGACGGCGAACAGCATCGCGTCGTAAGCCGCCCGTCCCTCGTCCTCATTGGAAGCCGCCAAGAGGAGTTCGAACGCTGCAGGCACCGCATCGGGTCGGTACCACCGCATGGACGGAGCCATCGCATAAGCCGCCCAGTCAACCGCAGCAACCGCCCGCAGAACGCCGAGGCTCGCCGGAGGGTTCGGCATCGTCACATCGTGACATGCTCGTACGAGATGCGTGAGCGAATGGGCTGTCCCCCAGCGGATTTAGTACCGGTGGTCACCGTTGATCCGGTTCAGTCCTGTGCTGCCAAGGGGCGGCCTAGGTGGTATCCGAGGCGCATCTCGTAATCACCGGGCTGATTGCGCCCGGCTGCGAGCGCGGCAGCGAGTCGGCGTTTCGAGCCTGGCCACTCGAACGAGGCGAGGTAGATCTCGAGGGACGACACCATGTCTTGCGGCGATGGCAACGTGTACCGGTCGATCTGCTGCTTGACCGCTGCGATGGACTCCTTGTCGTAGGAGGCGATCCGGCGGGCCAATGTGTCTACCAGCGCGTCGAGGTCCTTGTCGGCGACGGTTCGGTTGACCCAGCCGTAACGCTCGGCCAGTTCGGCGGAGTAATCGTCGCTGGACAGTGCGACTTCCAATGCCCTGCCCCGCCCCATCAGGCGGGGAAGATGTTCCAGGCCGCCCCCGCCGGGCAGGTTTCCGCTGGCGGTTTCGGGCTGGCAGAAGAGCGCACGTTCGCTGGCGAACCGCATGTCCATCGCCAGGGTGAACTCGTTGCCGATCCCGCGCACCCGCCCCCGGATCTTGGCGAGCGACACCACCGGCAAACGTGAGAGGCGGGTGCTGGTGTCGACGACCAGCGGGTACCCGGTCTCCCCCGAGTTCTTCGGAGTTTCCGCGACACGCGAGGTGTCGTAGTGGTTCAAGAAGTAGTCCGGGTTGGCGGACTCGAACACCACCACCCGCAGCTCGCGCGCCGCCTTCATCTGGTCGATCAGCTCGGGCAACTCGACGAGCATCTCGGGAGTCACCAGATTGATCGGCGGGTTGTCGAACGTGACCCGCCAGAGACGCTCATTCTCGATGGCGACTGAAAAATGTGTCCACTGCGCCACTTTCGTGCCTCCTAAGACCCTCGAGCAGAAGAAGACCAGGATATGTGCTCGAGCTGTCAACGTCTCACGAGTTCGGCGATCGCAGTGTGGGCTTGTCGATCTGTTCGCGAAGGATGTCTCCGTGGCCGGCATGCCTGGCGAACTCTTGGATCATCAGGAGCAGCGTCCAGCGCATGCTGACGGTCCCCTCGCCTGGAATGTCGAGGGTGTCGTCGAGGTCGAAGCGGGACGCGATCTCACGGGATCGCTGGCTGGCGCGCTCATACTCGGCGATGACGTCTGCCACCGACTCGTCGTCGGCGACGGCGAAGGTGCCCAAGTCGCGGCGCGAGTATCCATCGCATTCGGATTCGTCGAGTCCTGCCCAGAACCGTTGAAACCAAATCCGTTCCGCGGCAGCGGCATGCTTGATCAATGAGATCGGCGTCGTCAGTGACGCAACGAGTCGGCGGCGGGCGTCGGCTTCAGACAGGCCGCGTGCGGTCTCGATGAGCGCTTCGCGGTTGCGGTCGAGCAAGTCTTCGATGATCGAACGTTCGGTGCCGCTGGTGATTCGGTTGGTACTCATATGGTTTCACTCGATTCTGTGTTGTGGTTGAGGCGATCGACCCTGAAAAAAGGGGGTGACGACGTCCGGCCAGTGATCGGCCGGTGAAGGAGAAACTGCAATCCGCTCGCCGCGCAGATGGCGCGCGGAGCGTGAGGTGGTGGGCAGGCATCAACGCCCTAGTCCAAGCCCGTCGGGAGGCACTGCCTCGACCGAAGGATAACGCAGAGAGTGTCAACCGGGCAGCGGCGCCCGGATCAGCCCTTCATCAGTTCGCCGACGTGGGCGCTGACCGACTCGGCAAGGCCCTGCAGGTCGTAGCCACCTTCGAGGACCGCCGTCAACCGGCCGTTGCAGTGCTTCTCGGCGGAATTCATCAGCTCCCGCGTCACCCATCCGAAGTCATCGGCAGTCATCTGGAGCGACCCCAGCGGATCCCGTTCGTGCGCATCGAAGCCAGCCGAGACGATGATGAGTTCGGGATGAAATGCGTCGAGCGCGGGCAGGATTCGGTCCTGGAACGCTTCGCGCATCTCGGCGCCGCCGTCCCCCGCGGCCAGGGGCGAGTTGAAGATGTTGCCGACGCCGGATTCGTCCGTCGCGCCGGTGCCGGGGAACAACGGCATCTGATGCGTCGAGGCGTAGAGCACGCTCGGATCCGAGTAGAAGATCTCCTGTGTGCCGTTGCCGTGGTGGACGTCGAAGTCGACGATCGCCACGCGTTCCAGACCGTGATTCTTCTGTGCGTGGCGTGCACCGATGCTGATGTTGTTGAACAGGCAGAAGCCCATTGCGCGTTCGGTTTCCGCATGATGACCGGGCGGCCGGCATGCGACGAATGCGTTCTGCACTTCACCGGTGAGTACCTTGTCGACGGCCTGCAGCGTGGCGCCGACGCCACGCAGCACGACCTCCCACGTCGACGGCTCCATCATCGTGTCACCACCGTCGAGGTAGACATACCCTTCGGCGGGTCGAGCCGCTTCCAATTCGTCCACGTAGCGGTTGGAGTGGACGAGCCGCGTGGCGTCGAGTTCGGCGAGCTGCGCTTCCTCCCGCACCAGTGCGTCGAACTGTTCATGGCCAAGCGTCGCCTCGACGGCGCGATACCGGTCCGGCCGCTCTGGGTGACCCGGCTCCGTCGCGTGCAGCGCGAAACAGGAGTGGTGCAGCAGCAGAGTGGACAAGGTGGCGCAACTCCTCCATGGATCACGGATCAGAATACTGTATGCATGTCACTGTATCTGATGCGTGTCTCACCGGAAGGAGCACTTCCCATGCCTCTTGTTATGCCTTTTGTGGTCCATTCCCAGGGGTTTTCGCGACGGCATCGCCGACCGTCAGCGCCTTCCAGGTGGGTTCACCGGATGACGCGGTAACGCAGATGGGCCACGCCCGGGGCTTCGAGCACGCGAACGAGCTCAAGCTTGGGGATGCCCGCCGCAAAGCCGTCGAAGAGACGCTCGCCCGCGCCGAGGATCACCGGGCTCACTTGCAGGTCGATCTCGTCGACGACCCCGGCCTGGATCGCCTGCCGGGCGCACGAGGCTCCCCCAGCGATGGATATGTCCCGGTCACCGGCGGCCGCCTTGGCCTGGGCGTAGGCGGATTCGATCCCGTCGGTGACGAAGTGGAAGGTGGTGCCGCCGTCCATCTCGATGGGGTCGTGTTCGTGATGAGTGAGGACGAAGACCGGGCAGTGATACGGCGGGTTGTCACCCCACCAGCCTGTCCAGTCCGAGTCTGCCCATTCGCCGCGAACGGGCCCGAACATGTTGCGGCCCATGATCGTCGCACCCATCCCGTCCATCATGTCCGAGACCACCTGCCGATTGACCGGGTGATCCTGGGCGGGGCCGATGTGCCATTCGTGGAGAGCCATTCCGCCAACGCCGATCGGATTGTCCATGCTCTGATCGGGCCCTGCGACATAACCGTCGGCCGAGATGGACATCGAGAGGTTGGTTCGGGTCATGGCAAGCTCCGTTCGGAATCAAGTCAGTTGCGTGTATCAGGAAGACCGCTGCGCGACGGGAAACTCATCGGCCTCGCCAGACCCGTGAGCAGTGGTCAAGCGGACGGGGACGGAGTTTCCGGCAGCGGTCGACGCGTGAACTGCCAGTAAACGGGTACTACCTGGCGGTTGGAGGAGGAACCGATGAACTCACCACTGGTGGCGATTCGTCGGCGCACCGTCGGAGTGGTGTTGGGGACTGCTTCGGTGCTGGGCCGCTTGGCGGGAGAGGCACGGGCCGTTGGCGACCGCACGCTGCGCCAACTGGGGCTGGACGGGGTGCGATGGTTCCCCTCCCCACCCGCGCTGCGTCCCGCGCCACCAGCACGACACCTAGGGCTTGTCGTCGTCGACGAGTCGGTGGACGGTGATGGCGGTGCAAGTGCTGGCAGTGTCAACGTCGAGCGGGCGTTGAAGTTGGTCGGAGCCTTGGATCCGGCTGTCTCGACCAGCCCCGGGGCTACTCGTCCACGCCGCGCGGCCGAAACTCATCCCGCAGTTGGCGGGGATCACCCTAGTCGTAGATGACGGCGAGCCCGCGGCGCTGGAGATCGGCCAAGCCTTCCCGCATGGCTTGCAGCTGCTCGGGTGAATGCCCTGACCATTCGGTGAGCTCACCAATGATCTTCACGGGCTCCCGGGTGCGGTAGGAGTGGGTTGGATTCCCGGGAAACTTCTTGTCCGTGACGTTGGGGTCGTCCTCCAGTTCGCCTTGTGGCTCCACGATGTAGATCCGCCCGGGGCCTTCGCCGGTAGCGAGCTCGGCTCCCCACACTGCGGCATCCAATGTTCGCGTCACGTAGACGTGGTTCGAGACGCGGCCCTCCTCGTAGTTCGACGGGCGACCGGGTATCAGCAGATCGCCCACGGAGAGATCGGCTTTGGTGCCGTGTAGCAGCGCACCGGATTCGTGCACCTCAAAGCGTTGCGGCGTGCTCGTCACATCGACCTCCATCGGGTTCGGATACCGAATCGTGGCCCAGCCGTCCCCACGTTGGTGAGATGGCGCGGCCGGATCGCACGAATTGTGTTGTAGGGCTTGATGGCACATCGTGCACCACGGTAAGGGCCTTGCCGCAAGCCCCCGTCCGTGCCTTATATTGGAGTGGGAACAAGCGAAGGGCTCAGGCCAAGAGGTCTTGACAGCCGACGAATTGCTCGCTGCGTTCCGTTCCCTCCCCTGGTACGTCGACCAAGCGTACGAATCGTGAGATCTCTCGGCATGGTCTAGCCGCCGCAGTGCGAGGTGATGCGCGCGGCGATCAGGACTTCGCGCCGAACCCGTGCTCGATGGCTGGATAAATCCCGCCGTGCGACGGCGTTTACCGGGACGACACGCATTTCGGCGATGTCATCGGTACAGCCCTCAGGAGAAGAGAACATGAGCTTGGACACCACGTCACACCTCGGTACGTCGGTGCGAGACGAGTTGGTTCCGTCGCGCTACGCGCAGCGGGTCGGCGACATCGAGGTGCTGGTCATCAGTGACGGGGTGCTGCCGATCACTGCCGTGACGATGGCCACGAACGCCCCTCCTGCCGATCTGTCGGCTTGGCTCAAGGACATGTACCTGCCGCCCGAGGTCCTCGACTGGCCGCTGAACGTGGCCGTGGTGCGCAGCGGCGGCAAGACCATCCTCATCGACTCGGGGCTGGGAACGGAGTTCCCGGACTTTCCGCGAGCCGGGCAGCTGGCCATGCGACTGGTCGCCGCCGGAGTCGATCCCGCATCCGTGACCGACGTGGTGCTCACCCACTTGCACATGGACCACGTCGGCGGGCTGCTGGTCGACGGGCTGAGGAATCAGCTGCGTCCGGACCTGAGGGTCCACCTGGCGGCTGCCGAGGCCGAGTTCTGGGAGGCTCCCGATTTCTCCCGCACCGTCATGCCGGAACCGATCCCGGAGGTGCTTCGCAGGACCGCTGCGCAGTTCCTGGAGGTATATCGCAACCAGCTGCAGCCCTTCGAGACCGAGTACGAAGTGGCGCCCGGCGTGTTGCTCCGCCGAACCGGCGGCCACACCCCCGGCCACAGCATCGTCCGCGTGGAGTCTCGCGGTGAGGCGCTGACGTTCGCCGGCGACGCCGTGTTCCAGCCCGGGTTCGAAAACCCCGAGTGGCAGAACGGATTCGAACACGACCCCGAGGAAGCGGCCCGGGTCCGGGTCGGTCTGCTCCGTGAACTGGCGGCGAGCGGCGAGCAACTGGTTGCCACTCACCTACCGTTCCCGTCCCTCTGCCACGTGGCGGTCGCGGGCAACGCATTTCGCTTCGTACCGACCAATTGGGATTACTGATCGCTCGATCGGACATCCGGGCCACGGCGCTCAGGCGTTCGTCGCCGTGGCCCGGATGCCGGCTAGCACCACGTCGACGATGCGCTCCGCATCCACGCGGGTGAACGGGCGTGTGCCGCGGTTGACGATGAGGCGCACCGGACCGGAAACCATCTCGCCGAGGAAGACGCTGTCGACCGGTGGCAGTTCGCCCTTTTCGACGGAGAGATTCACCCGCCGCCGCATGGCGGCTCCACGCTGCTCGAGGATTCTGGCGACCGTCTGCCGGACGCCGGGGTTGTCGTGCGTGGGCTGCATGGCCAGTTCGAGTGCCTGGCCGAACGGTGTGTCCAGGCCACCGGCGATGTCCATCAGGTAGTCCACCAGGTCTCGGCGGAGGTCGCCGGTGTCGGCGATGGACGCGATGTCCTCGGCGTACTGCAGAAGGGCGGCGGCGACCAGCTCCTCGCG
The DNA here is from genome assembly GCA_963849055.1 of uncultured Actinomycetota bacterium. GTDB lineage: Bacteria > Actinomycetota > Actinomycetes > Mycobacteriales > Mycobacteriaceae > Mycobacterium. The sequence continues at coordinate 94,165 of CAWKFI010000001.1, read as the reverse complement.
GTCGGGCCAGTTGCGGTAGACGCTGGTCTTGTGCACGCCGGCGAGTTCGGCGACCTCCTCGTACCGGAACCCAGCGATGCCATCGCGCGCGACGAGCTTGGCCGTCGCGCCGAGGATTTGCGTGCGCACGAGTGCGTTGCGGCCGCCGGGGCGGCGTGAGGACGGGTTCGCGGTGCCGTCGGCCATCGCGGTGCCCACCTCCGTCCTCGGCTCGGATGCCGATTGTCGGCAGGTCGGTCGTTGCGGTGCAAGCGCCGTCGTGCCTAGACTCCATTAAAGCAACAATATGTCGCTTTAATGATGGAGCCTTCCACACGCCATGCACATCCTCATATCGGGAGCCGGTATCGCCGGGTTCGCCTGCGCACTCGAGCTCGGCATCAGCGGCCACGACGTAACGGTCGTCGAGTCCGCCCGCCATCAGTGAACGGCGCGCACGGTGCCTCCTCCCCCGTCGTCGGCGAGCACCGGTGGAGTAGGCGACTGATTCTGTGGGTGGCCGTCCTGCTCCTCGCCAACGTCCTCGCCGACATGGCGATCGGGTCGCCGATGATGGTCCTGCCCCAGTTGATGGAGCACTTCGACACCGATCAGGCCGCGTGGCTGAATACGAGTGCGATGCTGGCCGGCGCCATCTGGTCGCCGCTGCTCGCGAAGAGTTCCGACATCTTCGGCAAGCGACGTGTACTCATCGCGACGCTGCTGCTCGCATGCGCGGGAGCATTGGTCTGCCTCGCTGCCCACAACCTGTGGATCTTCTTGGCGGGGCGCATGTTTCAAGGCGCAGCGTTCGCCGCGGTCTTCATTACGGTGGCCCTCGCACGCCAGATCTGCACCCCGAAGGTAGCGATGGCGGTCGTCGGGCTCGTGACCTCCGGCTCGTCGGTCGTCGGCATCCTCGAGCCGTTCCTGATGAAGCCGATCATCGATGTGTTCGGCTACCGGAGCGTGTTCATCGCGGCGGCAGTCCTCGCCGCGGTGGCGGCGCTCGGCGTGCGTTACCTCATCCCGGAGTCGCCGATCCGCACTTCCGGCCGGATCGACGTGGGCGGGGCGCTCCTGCTCGGCGGCGGCCTCGGCGCGCTGCTCGCCTACGTCAGCCTCGGGAGAGACGTCGGTTGGCTGTCCGCGAGCATGCTCGCCTTGCTGGCGGCCGGTGCCGCCGCGTTGGCCGGTTGGGCAATCCTCGCGCTGCGGGTCGACGAACCCATCATCGACATCCGGGCGCTGAGCCGACCCATCCTGCTGACGCTGCTGGCCCTGGTACTGGCAGCAGGCTCCTTCCGCAGCATGTTGCAACTGACGGGCATCGTCGCCCAGGTGCCGCCCGGTCTGGGCCTGGGCTACGGGCTGGGCAACGGGGAGGCGATCGCCGTGCTGCTCGCGGCGCCCAATGTCGGCATCGTGATCGGCGGCATATGCGCCGGATGGATCGCCGGCCGGTTCGACCCCGCCCTGCCGCTCTTCGCAGGCATCGCCGTCGGGACTTGTGCGACCTTCACGATGCTGGCCGGCATGTCAGTGCTCCCGCTGGCACTCGCCTGCGGAGCACTGCTCGGTATGGCGGCCGGGGCAATCGGCGCGTCCGGGTACAACCTCGCGACCGATCTAGCACCGCCCGAGCGGCAGGGCACCATCGCCGGCCTGGTGTCCGTCGTGCTGGCCCTCGGTTCGGTCGTCGTCAACGTCGCCGGCGGCGAAGTGCTGAAAGCCACCCCGGTGCCGAGCACCTTCGCCGACGGTGCCCCGGTGAGCACGGCAACCGGGGTCCACCTCTACGTCCTGATGGCTGGCGTGCTCTTCGCGTCCGCCGCGGTGCCCGCTTTCATCCTGGCGCGAAACCGGCGTGCCGCGCCGCCCTCGGCGGCCAACTCCGAGGGCACATCGCTAGCGGTCAGCAACTAGAAGTGAAACCGCAAGGCACCGTCGCCTTGAGGGCAGGCTGAGCCATCGGTGTCGGAACCGCTGTCGGAACCGGGGTCGTCGTCGTGGCGGACGCGCCGACCGACATCGTGGAGGCGTTGACGCGCACGATCGGCGCCGTGCCTCCGGACGTTTCCGCGCCGAGTGCTGTGGTGAAGGCTCCCGCTGCGACCAGCGCCGCCCCGGCGAGCAGGACTGCTCGCGTCTTTGTCGACTTCTGCATGATTGTGCCCAACTTTCGTGTGTGCCCCCTGTAAATGGGATGCGCGCATCCTGAGAGTCTCTTGCCGAACTGGATCGGCGCTGAAGCCCATCTGGTAATCCCCTGCCAATTCACCCGAGAGCGTCAGGACAGGGAGGCGGTGATTGAGCACTGCCGATGATTTTCGCAGTGGTTTCCCGTCTGTATCCACAGACCCGATCAACCCGCACTCGAGGAGAGCACCATGACCGCTACCTATACGTTCGACGTCTTCTCCAGCCTCGACGGCTTCGGCGGGGTCAACGGCGGCGACTGGGGCGGCTATTGGGGCAAGCAAGGTCCCGAACTGCTCGACCGCCGCCTCGCCTTGTACGAGGCGGAGCAACGGATGATCTTCGGCGCCAACACGTATCGCACATTCACGCAGATTCTGGCCTCAGGTACCGAGGAGACGGTGCACGACCCGTGGGTCACCCGGATGAGGAGCCTGCCGGCGACGGTGGTGTCGACGACCCTGGATGGACCGCTCGACTGGCCGGACGCAACCATCGTCAGCGGTGACGCCGTCGACGTCGTCACCCGTCTCAAGGAGGAGTCCGACGTGCCGTTGCGCTCGCACGGCAGCCTGTCGATGAACCGGTCGCTGATGGCCGCCGGCCTGGTCGACCGCGTCCAGGTGACGATCTTCCCCGTCATCACCGGTCAGACCGGTGATGATCCGATCTTTCAGGGTGCGGCGGACTTCGACCTCGAGCTGATCGAGAGCCGGACGCTCGACGGCCACATCCAAGAGCTCACCTATCGGCCCACCCTGCATGGCGGATCCAACGCAGGCTGACCGGCGGGCAGCCGCCCGATGCGGCGTCTGTAGCGTGACGCCCGTGAACTCCTCCCGTGTGGCTACCTCCGTCGCCCTCGCGGCCTCTGCCGTGTCGCTCGTCATCACGCTCGCCGCATGCGGCTCCGATACGGGAGCGTCATCGGCAAGTACCTCGTCGTCGAGCTCCTCGCCAAGCACGCCGTCGGTCGCCGAACCGGTCACGTCGTCCGTGACGGAAACCGCACCAGCGGCCGCGAGCTGCCCAACGGCGGCGCCGCAGGACGGCGGCACTCCCGAGTGGACGCTGTCCGGCGCCACCGGCAGCGTGGAGGTCACCGGATCGACGGACACGGCGGCGCCGAACGTCAAGGTCGGTGCGCCGTTCAGCGTCACCGAGACTCAGGTGCACACGCTGAAGCCCGGCACCGGGCCGGTCGTCGCACCCACCGCGACGGTGTCGGTCTGCTACATGGGCGTCAACGGACGTGACGGCTCGGTGTTCGACAGCAGCTACCAACAGGGCGCCCCAGTCGAGTTCCCACTCGACGGCGTCGTCCCCGGCTTCCAGAAGGCCATCGCGGGACAGAAGGTCGGGTCCACCGTCGCCGTGGCGATGGTTCCCGCCGACGGCTACCCGGAGGGTCAGCCCAGCGCTGGAATCCAGCCGGGCGACAGTCTCATCTTCGCGATCAAGATCCTCGACGCCTCGCAGTAAGCCTGCTCGTGTCGTGAGTAGCTTCGCGTTGATACACGGCGCGGGCGACGTCGGCTGGTACTGGCACCTGGTGGAGGCCGAGCTGCGGGCTCGAGGGCACCATGCGGTGGCGCCCGACCTACCTGCAGACGACGACTCGCTGGGGCTGGACGAGTACGCCGAAACGGTGATCGACGCGATCGCCGATCGCCGGAACTTGGTCGTGGTGGGTCAGTCGTTCGGCGCGTTTACCGCTCCCCTGGTGGCGGACCGGCTGCAGGCCGACGCGTTGGTCCTCGTCGCCGGAATGATCCCGGCCCCGGGCGAGCCTCCCGGCGACTGGTGGGAGAACACCGGCTACTCGGATGCGGTTCGGCAGCAGGCCGCGTGCGACGGCGGTTTGACCGGCAACGAAGACCCCTATGTCGGCTTCTATCACGACGTGCCGCGAAGCTTGGCCGAAGAGGCGATCTCACGGGAACGCTCGCATCCGTCGGCGGCCTCCCAGAGCGCACTCTTGGCCTCTGGACGCCTGGCCGGCTGTGCCAACGAAGTTCGTGCTGTGCACAGAGGACCGTTTCTTCCCGCCTGCCTTGATGAGGCGGCTGGTCGCCGAGCGGCTGCACATCACGCCGGATGAAATCGTCGCCGGCCACTGCGTGGCATTGAGCCGCCCGAAGGAGTTGGCGGAGCTTCTCGACGGGTATGCCCGTTCGACCGCCTGACGCCGACTGTTCCGAAAAATGTTGCCGCAGAGGTCAATACGTGTAGCGGCTGACCGTCTCCGGGTGGATGACGAGGCGCACCTGGTCGGTGGCCCGTATCTCGGCGAGGTCCTTGGCCCGGACCGGGTCGTCGAGGTCCCAGTAGCGAGCGGCGAGACGGGCGCACAACTCGTGTGCCCCGTCGGGTTCGAGCGTGGCGCGGCCGGCGACCGCCACCCAGCGCTCGCGTTCACCCACCGGCGCGGCGACGACGAGCGAGGCGCGGGGATCGCGGCGCAACTGGCGGACCTTCAGAGTGTCTGGGCCCGTGAACAATTGGATCGTGCCCTCGGCGGTGGCCTCGAACCATACCGGCCGAGGCTGCGGCGGGAGTGGGCCCGCGGCCATGGACAGGAACCCGTGCAGGGGGCGCCGAAGGAACTCGAGGTCCGCCTGGGTGAGTGAGCTAGCGTCCGCGGTCATCGTCGCCACGCTCCTGCTGCGGCGGCCCGCACGACGTAGTCCTCGAACGTCCGAGGCGCACGTCCCAGCATGCTGGCGATGCCGTCCGTCGGCGCCGCGAACAACCCGCGTTCCATCAGTACGAACATCTCGGCGACGTGGTGGGCGTCGCCCTCGCTCACGCCCGTCCTCGACCAGCGTCGCCGCGTACTCGGCCGCGGAGACCTGCTTGTAGGTGATGGGGCGTCCGGCGGCGCGGGAGATCAGGTCAACGGCCTCCTCGAAGGTGAGCCCACGGGGTCCGGTCAACTCGTAGACCCCGCCGGCGTGCCGGCCGGGGTCGGTCAACACCGCGGCAGCGGCGTCGGCGATGTCGTCGACGTCGACGAACGGCTCGGGCACCGCGCCGGCCGGGAGCGCGACCTCGCCGTCGAGCAGCGGGGCGTGGAAGAGGTCTTCGTCGAAGTTCTGGTTGAAGTTGCATGCCCGCAAGATGGTCCACTCCAGCGCCGAGCCGCGTACGGCCGCCTCGGCATCGCGCATGTCGAGCCCGAACGTGGAGTCCCCCCACGTGTCGGCCGCGCGTCCGGACAGCAGAACCAAATGCCGAACACCGGCGGCTTCGGCGCGTGCCACGAACTCGTGCACCGGGCCGGGCACGCCTGGGGCCACGACGTAGGCGGCCGCGATTCCGTGCAGGGCGGCGTCCCAGCTGGTGGCGTCGAACCAGTCGAACGGGGTCTCGCTGGACCGGGAGGCGGCGCGCACAGGGGTGCCGCGCAGCCGCAACCGGGCGGCCACGCGCCGGCCCGTCTTGCCGGAAGCACCGAGGACGAGGGTGGTGTCGTTTCTCATGACACCGATTGAACGGTGCCGGATCGGACTAATCCATGGGTGAAAGGCCGGATCACCTGTCCAATCGTCTAACCTCGCTGAGGTGGACGTGTTCGATGACTTGATCCGCGGCGTTCGCGCCCACGGTGCGCTGTTCGGCAGCACCGACCCTCACGGCGCCCTGGGCGCTGCACTTCGTCGACGGGGCGCCACTGACCTTGTGCACCGTCCTCACGGGTTCGGGTTGGATCGTGCCGGAGGATGGCCCGCCGGAGTTGCTGCGCGCCTACGAGACGCTCGTCGTGCGGGGGCCCGCCACGTTCACCTTCGTCGACGAGATCGACACTCGCGCGGAGCCGATCGCATGCGGCGAGTTCTGCGCGACACCCGAGCTGGGCGGCACCCGCCACCGGCTCGGCTGGAACGACTGCGGCGAGAGCGACACTGACGCAACGACTCTCATCGTTGGCGCCTACCCGGTGCGCGGTGAGATCAGCCGACCACTGCTCGACGCGCTACCCGTCGTGCTGCGCGTTGACGCCGGTGGTACCGGCGACGCCGTGCTGGACCACCTCGCCGCCGAGGTCGCGCTCGACACCCCGGGACAGCAGGTGGTCTTGGATCGGCTGCTGGACTGGCTTTTGGTGTGCACCATGCGCGAGTGGTTCGACCGACCCGGCGGCAAGCCACCGTCCTGGTGGACCGCTCAGCGGGATCCGGTGGCGGGCGACGCTCTGCGCCTACTGCACGCCGAACCGTCGGCGCCGTGGACGGTCTCGTCCCTCGCCGACCGCATCGGGGTGTCGCGGTCGACGTTGGCCAAGCGGTTCGCCGACCTCGTGGGCGAACCGCCGCTCACCTACCTCACCCGCTGGCGCATGACGCTCGCGGCGGACCTACTGATCGAGCAGAAGGCGGCTACCGTCGCGGAAGTCGCTCGCGCCGTGGGCTACTCGGACCCATTCGGATTCAGCGCGGCGTTCAAAAGGGTCCGGGGGGTCAATCCGAGCACCTTCCGGCGCACCGCGACCGCTGCAATCTCCGGGGCGGAAAGGCCCATTCCGGTCCGGACCCTGCCAATCGCAGGCGGTCAAGGCTGGCGAGGTGCAGTCGCCGACGTCCAGGACCGCCCGTCGTAGTAGCGCATCAGGGTCGGATCCTGTTGGTCCGGATACCATCCGGCCGATACGCCGCCATCGGCAGCCGTGGCCGCGGCTGGATTGTGCAGGGCGCGAACGATGATGCTGACGATCACGCCGACGATGCCGATCGCCGACAGAGCCGTACCGAAGATGACGAAATCCCGCGCCACGGCCGTCTGACCGAGAAGCGGAGCGCTCCATTGGGCCAGCGCTCCGACAAGGATGACGATGCCGAAGACCACGGCGACCTTGCTCGACGTCCGCTGCAGCCTCCCGCCGAACCAACCCATCGTCGTCCTACTTCTTCCTTCCGCTCGTCGCAGGTTTGTCCGCGCGGTGCTTGCATCCCGGCCAGCAACAGGGTCGACGCATGCCTTCCTCCAGCTCCTCCTGGGTCCGGCGAATGCGGCGCTCCCGGGTCTTCTCCTGCTTGGCATCCTCGACCCAGCAGATGAACTCGTTGCGCGCCAGCGGCGTGATGTCCTTCCAGGCGGCGAGCGCCGTCCCGTTGGCGATCAGCGCCTTGCGTAGATCGGCGGGTAGCTCGTGAACGACCCCACCCGGCACCGGCTGGCTGCTCATGGAATCGAGGGTAGCCGGTGCGTGTGGGACGACGGCGCGGAGCGAATCGAACTCGTGCCGCGCTCCCCTTCATGCCACGAATGCGGCGACCGGTGGCTATCGTGAGCCGGTGGAAGGTACCCCATTCGGCCGCTACCAGCTGATCGAGTTGCTGGGTCGGGGCGGCATGGGTGAGGTGTGGCGCGCCTACGACAGCGCGATCGACCGCGTCGTGGCACTGAAGATGCTGCTACCCCACCTCAGCGAAGACCCCGACTTCGAGAAGCGATTTCGTCGCGAAGCCCGCGCGGCCGGGCGCCTCGACGATCCCCACGTCGTCCCGATCCACGACGTCGGCGAGATCGACGGACGGTTGTATGTGACCATGCGCCTGATCACCGGCACCGATCTGCAGACGCTGATCGACGCCGGCCCCCTCGACCCCCAACGCGCGGTGTCGATCATCGATCAGATCGCCGGGGCACTACACCACGCCCACCGAGCGGGGCTGGTGCATCGCGACGTCAAACCCTCGAACATCCTCATCGGGGAGAACGACTTCGCCTATCTCATCGACTTCGGAATCGCCCGCAGGGCCGAAGACACCGGGGTCACCGCGACGGGGGCGGCCATCGGCACGTGGGCGTACATGGCGCCTGAACGCTTCAACACCGGTGAGGTGCACCCCACCTCCGACATCTACGCCCTTGCCTGCGTGTTCTACGAATGCCTCACCGGTCAGCGACCCTTTCCTGGCGACACACTCGAACAGATCGCCGTCGGCCACATCTTCACGCCACCGCCCCGACCCTCGGAGGAAAGCGGCACCATCCCCACCGCCCTGGACGAGGTGATCGCCACCGGCCTGGCCAAACAACCCGCGGACCGCTACCCCACCGCCGTCGAATTGGCATCCGCCGCAAAGCAAGTGATCACCGACCCGGGCCAGTCTGGCGCCAACCGACTGCCACCATCGGCACCTGCGACCGTGCCGAGCCAGGGCGCACCGTCGTGGTCACAAGGGTGGACGCCACCGCCCACGAATGGCGGCGCCCCGCCGATGACGGCCACGCAGTTGAGCGGCCCCCACATGTACATGCCACCACCTCCGCCCGTCGCGCCGCGTCGCGGACGCCGCCGGGCCGTAGTGGTCGGTGCACTGGTATCCGTCGTGGTGCTCGTCATCGCCGTTGGCGTCGTCGCCATCGTCAACCTCACGCAGCGCGACCAAACCGCCAAGACCGCACCGCCCGCCGCGGCCGGCGGCGGGACCGACTTCACGGGCGACTACCGAGCCGACTACGGACCCGGGACGGATCTCGAAGGCACACCTGCTCCGAATGCGCCTGCGACGACGAGCAATTGGGCCGTCCGCTCTGAATGCGGCGCCAGCGGGTGCGTGGCGACGGCAGCCAACATCAGCAGCGGCGGCGGGGCACTCCTGTCCAACCTGACCTTCGACAAACTCGGCGGCACCTGGGTGGCCGTCGGCGTCGCGTCAGCACAATGCGGAGGCGACGCGCCCACGGAACTCTGGGTGGTGATGACGTTGCAACCGGATCCCGACGGCTCACTATCCGGTGAGACCGTCAGGGCAGCCATCAACGGCTCCTGCGCTGCCAAACGAACGGTGAAATTCACCCGCACGGGCGACCCCGACCTCAACAAGGTTCCCGACCCGGCAGTGCTACCGCCGCGGGCGGTCACCGCAGCCGAGGGGCTTCGAGGCAGGTATCAGCAGACGACTACCCTCGCGAACGGCAATGTCGTTGCCGGCAAGCCTCTTTCAGCCAACACGTACTGTCTGCGTACTGGCGATCGGTGCATGAGCTTGTTTCACGGCTCGGACGGGGTGGTCACGTTGATGTTCGCCGACGACAACTGGACGCGAAACGAACAGGGCGCCACGCCCTGCCCAGCCGGTGGTACGGCGCAGATGACGATCACCGCGGAGTACCCGATGCCGATGCAGTTCGACGATCCGATCGCGCTGCTCACCGGGCATGGCAGCCAAACGATCGCGCCAGGAGGCGCGTGCACCGGCGGCGGCGACTTCCACGACAAGTTCGAGCGCGTTGGCGATTGAGCCTCTACGGCAATCGGTCACGGCAGCGGATGCGTCAACCCCGGCAGGCAGTTGATGAACGGAATGCACGGCGGCGGCGGCGGCGCCGGCGGGCCCGGAGGGTTGCCCGAGATCATGATCGGTTCGGTCAACGGAGCGTTCGGGTCGAAGTGGAAGGTATGGCAGACGTTCAAGTCCCAGCCGTCTACTGCGTTCATCCCCGAACCGGGACACCACAACTGGCCGCAGTCGCCGAAGGCATTGCAGGCCGGAAGACCCTCGGGTGGCGCGCACGGCGGTTCCTTCGCGTTCGACGGCGAGCACTGGGGTGCAGCCTGCGCCGCCCCTGCGGCCAGCCCCAAAGCTGCGGCACCCATACCGCCAGACAAGAGGGCAGCGGTCGCCACGCGACGACAAGAGAACGACTCATGGTGTGTCCTTTCGGAAGACGCCACTCCGGTGGCGTTGCCATTGCGGTGAGGTAGTGAGCTGCAGGTCGCTACCCGGTGCCCACACCGTGCGCCAGGCGCCTTGGAGGATTCTTGGAGCTGAGCTACACCCCCAGCGCCGGCCCGATGGTCGTGTTCCAGGACTCCTGCATTTCGGACTCGAACAGACCCCAGGTGTGGGAGCCCTCGGGCCGAACGATGTAGGTGATCGGCACGCCGGCCGCTGCCGCGTTGTCGGCGAACACCCGCGTGCTGTCGGCGACGATGCGCTCGATCAGCCCGCCGGTGATGTTCGGCCCGAATCCTTCGGGCAACCGGTCGACGGCGCCCACCCCGCCGGTCGCGGACGCGGCGGCGTAGACCGCGACGCCCTTCAGCTTGGCGACGTTCTTCGACGGGTCGTGCTCTACCCACAACGGTCCGCCGGCGGGACCCCACATGGCGTCGGCGCTGGCGCCGCCGCCCATCAACGTCATGCCGACCTGCTGGGGGTTGTCGGCCGGATTGAGCAGGCCGCTGTAGGAACCGACGGCCCGGTACAGGCCAGGCACCTGAATGGCGTAGTCGATTGCGGTGCCGCCGGTACTGGACAGGCCGCCGACCGCGTTCTTGCCGTTGGTGCGGTACTCGGCGTTGATCAGCGGCGGCAGTTCCTGGGTCATGTACGTCTGATACTGCTTGCTGGAGTCGTTGACCCAGTTGGTGTACCAGCTGAACTGGCCGCCGAGCGGCGAGACGACGTTGACGTTCTTGTTGGCGAAGAACCCTTGGATGTCGGTCATGCCGAACCAGCTCTTGGTGCCCGGGGCCCAGTTTCCGCCCGGGTCGAGGTTGTCGCCGCCGTCGATGCCCGGCAGCAGGTAGAAGACGGGCGCACCGGATTTGGGGGCCTTGTAGACGTCGTTGACGATGACCTTGTTCATCGACGGCGAGAAGACCGAAACCTTGTCCCAGCGGTCGGTGACGTGCTCCACGCCGGTGATGTGAGCACCTCCCGGCTGGGCGGTGGGCTCGGCGGAGGCGACCGGAGCCGGCAGCAAGGCCACCACCGTCATCAGCGCAATGGCCACCGCGCGAAGGCGACTCGTCGTGAATGGATCAAGAACTCGGTGCACGGAACTCCTCCGGTCGCAGCGTCGTCACTCATTGATTAGGCGGGCGCAATGGCGCCCGCCTACCAACGGACTGTGCATGACGGACCTGCTCCGGCGCATGAGGTATTTACCTCATCTTTCATTCGCCTACGGGCACGGCGCCGGGATGAAGAGGGACCAGCACCAACCCGGCGGCAGGGGCGGCGTGAGGTTCGGCGGAGGTGGTGGCGGCGCCGGCGGAGCCTCCCCCTCGAAGATGTTCTGCGCCACGTTGCCCTGCCCGTGATAGACGTACCAGTACGTGTGGCAGACGTTGTTGTCCCAAATCACCGGGTTCACACGAAGATTGCCGGTCTGTACGGGCGGATCCCCCGGGCACCAACGACAAGGGCCCTCGGGGTGGTCGGTCGGGCAGCCGGGCCAACTGCCCAGCGGCACGGGACCGCCGGGCAGGGCTTGGGCGGTGCCTCCGGTCAGGCCGAGACCGGCGATCGCAACGCTGAGCGACATCAGCGCCCAGGCGATCGTGCGCTTCCGCCCGTGAGTGGTCTCCATGATGGGTCCTTCGGTTCATGTTCCGCGTCGCAATGTCGTGTGGCAAGTACACGACGACTGCCCCGCTACCGATCCCAACAACGGCCGCGGCTTCCGTGCGACAAGGGTGCGTGATTGCGTTTGCAAGCGTGATGGGTGCTAGCTGAACTAAGCTCTTGACCGCATCCAGACCCGATCACGGTTTGCTGATGCACTGGTCAGCCGGCCCGCACGGGCTTTGGTAGCCGCGCAGCTGGCCCAGGAACGATTCGAGGCGGGGGGCAGTGGCAGCAACGGACCGGTTGCTCGAGCGTGACGCAGCGCTGGCCGAATTGGATCGCCATCGACGGGCAGCCGGCCGCGGTGCGGGCCGGATGGTGTTGGTGCGCGGGGAGGCCGGTGTCGGCAAGACCACGGTGATCGCGCGGTTCGTCGCCGGAATCGGGCAGCGGGTACGCGTATTGCGGGGCTGGTGCGATCCATTGACGGCGCCGCGGCCACTGGGTCCTTTGATCGACATGCTCACGGAATTCTCCGGCGAGCAGACGGCAGAACTGCGTGCCGCCATCGATGCCGGCGACACCGAGGCGATCTATGCCCGGCTCCTCGGGATGTTCGGCAACGAAACCGCGTGGGTGTGTGTCATCGAAGACGTGCACTGGGCCGATGGCGCCACCCTCGACCTGCTGCGCTTCCTGACCCGCCGGATCGAGTCCATGTCGCTTCTTCTGGTTGTCTCCTACCGCGACGACGAAATCGGTGATCAGCACCCGTTGGCCGTGCTACTGGGTGACTTGGCCACGTCGGCCGCGGTGCGGCGCATCGGTCTGGATCCGCTCAGCGAGGCGGCAGTGGCCAAGCTGGCTGCCAGTAGCGGGGTCAATGCGGACGCACTGCATCGGCTCACCGGTGGCAACCCGTTCTACGTCACCGAGGTGCTGGCCGCAGGCGCCGACGTGTTGACGCGTGAAGCCTTGCCTCGCAGCGTGGCCGAGGCGGTGTGGGGAAGGCTGGCTCGGTTGTCGCCCGCGGCGCGTGAGACCGCGCAGGCGACAGCGGTGTGCGGGCCACGCACCGAGCTGGCCTTGATGCACGAGGTGTGTCCGGCCGCGGCAAAGGGATTGACGGAATGTCTGAGCGCCGGGGTGTTGATCGCCGACGCCAACACCGTGGGCTTCCGTCATGAGCTGGCCCGACGCGCTGCGCTGGATCAGATCCCCGCCTACCAACGCCGAGAGCTGCACGAACGAGCGTTGGCGGCGCTTACCGAGCCGCCGATCGATCCGGATGTCTTGGGAGCATTGGCGTTTCACGCCGAGCAGGCTGAGGACTACGACTCGGTCATCCGCTACGGGCCCGCCGCGGCCGAGCGGGCCTCGTCATTGGGCGCGAACCGCGAGGCCGCCGAACTGTACGCATTGACGCTTCGCCACGCCGACGAGATCCCCGACCAACAGCGGGTGATCTGGCTCGAGCAACACGCGATCAGCAGCCATTTGAGTGGGTTGGCCGACGCCGCGGTGAGCGCGTTCTATGGCGCGGCCGCGCTGCGGCACAGCTTGGGTGACCGGCTCAGTGAGGCGGACGACCTGCGGTTGGTGTCGTACATCTTGTGGATGCTGGGGCGCACCACCGAGGCTGTCGAAGCCGGCCACGCATCACTTCGACTGCTCGAAGACCTCGGGCCGTGCCCCCAGTTGGCCTGGTCTTTGGAGAACATGGCCGAACTGGCCTCCGGAGCCTTCGATCCCTTGGCCACCGAGTACGCGACGCGCGCCATGGCCGTTGGCCTCGAGATCGGTGATGCCGCCGTCGTGGTGCGAGCGCGTTCCGCTGTCGCGATGGTCGGTGTGTCGAGCGGCGATACCGGGTGGGATCAGGTCGAGAGTGCGTGGCGGGATGCGATGAATACCGAGGGCCTGTCCGAAGTGGGTGGCGTCATTGGGGCGACTCTCTGCTGGTTCGCTGCGCTGCACCACCACCTCGACCGCGCCGAGGCCTACATCGAAGAGGCCTCCGCCTTCTGCGCCGCCAACGACCTCGGCATGTTTCTCCCGTTCGCCACTGGAGCCGCTGCGCTCGCGGCGTTGCACCGTGGGGATTGGAAGCACGCCCTCGCGTGTGCCGACGACGTGCTGACGCGGCCGGCACCGGGCCCGATGCAGCGAATCATGCCGTTGATCAGCGTGGCGTTGATCCGCGCGCGGCGGGGTGAGCAGTCGGTGGCCGGCCTGCTGGACGAGGCACTGGCGTCCACCGAACCCAACGAGCTGTTTCGGCTCGGAGTCGTGTGGGCCGCCCGCGCCGAGGCGGCGTGGCTCGCCGGCGACGACGAGACCGCCCGCGCCGAAGCGCAGGCGGGTTTGGCCGCCGCCACTAGCAGTCACGCCGACCCGTGGTTGGTCGGTCATCTACGTCGCTGGGCATACCTGGCCGGCGGCCCATTCGACGATGCGCCGACAGTCGACACCGTCACGCCCTATCGGTTCGAGGTCGGCGGTGACTGGCAGGCCGCTGCCGCGGAATGGACGCGCCTCGGCTGTCCCTATGACGCGGCCCTCGCGCGACTTGGCGGTGGCGTCCCCGCCGTGGAAGCCGCCATGGAGACGTTCCGCAGCCTCGGTGCCCGCGCCGCCACCCGCCGTGCCCATCAACGTCTCACTCAACTGCGCGGCCGCGATTCGGACACGCGTCGCAAAGCCACCAGCGCCGACCCATATGGGCTCACGAGCCGCGAGCGCGACGTCCTCGAACTCGTCGCGGCCGGTCACAGCGACGCCGAGATCGGCGCCGCGCTCCACATCAGCCCCAAGACCGCCAACCGCCATGTGGGAGCCATCCTCTCCAAACTCGGCGTCCGAAACCGCACACAAGCCGCGGCCTACGTCCACCGGCAATCGTCGGCGCAGTGACGAGCGCGTGGTGCCGTCGCTCATGATGGATGACATGGAGGCGACGCGCGTGGATCGGTGGTTGTGGGCAGTCCGGCTGACGAAGACGCGGCCGGATGCCGCCGCCGCATGCCGGGGTGGGCACGTCCGGGTCAACGATCGGCTGGCGAAGCCGGCGACGACGGTGGCTCCCGGGGACGAGGTGCGGGCCCGAGTGGGCGATACGACGCGAATCGTCGAGGTGGTCCGGGTGATTCAGAAGCGGGTCGGCGCCGCCGACGCCGTCACGTGCTACCTCGACCGAACGCCCCCGCCTCCCGCGACGCCCGTCATTCCGGTGGCGGTTCGCGATCGCGGTGCGGGGCGGCCGACCAAACGGGACCGCCGCCTCCTGGACAGGTGGCGTGCGGCCCAAGGCTGAGCGCCCTTGATCAGGGCGTCGGAGGAACCGGCAGGATCGGTGGCGGCGCGGCCGGATCCACGGGGGCCGGTGACTCGTACCCCGGCGGCGGTGGACCGTTCAACGGGTAATAACCAGGGGGCAGTGGCGGTCCGCCCGCCTCCGGGCCCTTGGGCGGCGCGATCGTTTCGGAGCCCGGGGCGTTCAGCGACACGTAGCCGGGCGGCAGCGGCGGCGGCGCAGCGGCTCCCGGCGGCGGAGGGGCGGCCGGGGGCAACTGGTCGGGTGAACCGGAACCGGTGAAGCCGTACGGGTCTTGGGCCTGGTGCCAGGCGTCCCGCAGGAAACCCAACGGTCCCGACGACTTGCCTTCCCCGTAGACCGGGTTCGCGATCTCGGGCACCATCGGCGGGCCGCCCACCGGTGGCGGCGCGGGCGCCGCAACGGGCGCGTCGGCGGGCAGCACCACGGGCTGGCCCGGAGGCGGGGGCGTACCCGGATCGGCTGGCACCGGCGTCGGGATGGGCACCTCGGGTTCGGCGGCGGCCTGGCCGGCGAAGGCCAATGCACCACCGGCGATCATCACGCCGGCGACAGCGAGTCTCGCAGCGGTGACGGACGACGTGGCACGGTGTCGTTCAGTCATGAATTCTGGCTGTCCTCTCCTGGTGGCGTCCGCGAGCACTCCCTGTATGGAAGCATCGCGCGGTCACCGGACCCGACTTCCGAGCAAGGCTAGCGCCTCCCCCGGCGCGGCGTCACCTCGTTGGCACCGCTGGCACCACGGGTCGGGAGCCTGCGCGGACGACGGCACACGCATGTGACGTGGTCATACGGTGTCTTCCCCGAACAAGTTCCGCGTGTCGGCGACGTCGTACTCGGCGACCGATCCCGAGAGTATTGCGGCGAGTTGTTCGTTGCTCGGTCCGCTGCTGCGGAAGGTGTCGACGGCCGCTTGCGACTCCCAGCGTTCGAAGACGTTGACGCGGCCGGGGTCGATCAGGTCGGCGGTGATGGCGAAGTCGAGGCAACCAGCGGTACGGCGTGCTTGTTCGACGACACTCGTGCAGCCCGCGAGGTAGGCCTCGCGCTGCTGGGGTTCGACGGTGAGATGTCCTGCGACGATGACCATGAGTCCTCTTCTTCGGCGGCTGCGTGTCGTGCCGGTGAGGCACCGTGTCACACGTGCAGACTTCGGGGACGCGCGAAACTCATCGGCCGTGGGACTCGGGACGGCCTATCTGTCTAGGCGGACTGATCGTCGAGATAGTCCGAGCCGCCGACGTAGACGACTCCCTCTTGGCTTGGCGTAACCGCAGCGTTGACGATGACGGCGGCGAATTCCTCGATGCCCGGTAGCGGCGCGTGACTGCGGCGGGCCTCTACGGCGGCCGGGTCACGTCGCTGGAGGAGTCGGATGATGATGGTTCCATCGATCATGTCGCCGGAGACCACCGTGAAATGGAGTCCGCGTCGGTCGAAATCCGGTCGCATCGCATGGAGCGCCCGCTCACCGGCTTGCTTGCTTTGCGCGATTGGGGCATAACCGTCGGGGACGGGCTTGTCGGGATAGAAGTGGGCTTGGTGGCTGGTGACGAACACAATGCTTCCGCCGACCGGCATGAGAGGTAGCGCCATTTCGACAAGGCGCCGTTGCGCATCGCGGTTGAGACGCATCGCGTAACCAGGGTGGGCTTCCCGTTCCAATCCCCCAGATGCATTGAGCACCAACACATCCAATCGACCGAAGCGCTGCCGTACATCATCGATCATCGCGGCGGCCGACGCTTCGTCGGATATGTCGGCTGCCGCGGCCGACGCGGCTCCTCCGGCATCGATGATGCCGTCTACGACGGTGTTCGCCCGTTTGGCCTTTTCGCGGTAGTTCACGATGACATGGAAGTGGTGATCGCCGAGTTGACGTGCGACCTCGGCGCCGATGCCTCGGGATGCACCCGTCACCAACGCTATCCGTGTTGCTTCGTGTAGCGGCATATCGGGATCCTCACGTGGAACTGGGTTGATGGCGCCGGACGTTGGCGAGCAGGATGCGCGGTAGCAGCGCGGGGTCGCGCAGCCGTGTGGGCGGGTCGAGCAGGTTGTTGACGCGAAAGAATCGCTCCGTGACGGCGATGTCGTTCGCGGCGGCCTTCAGCGCTGCGTTGACGCTCCAATTGGCGAGGCGTCGGCGCACGGGGTGCGGCCCCCGAGCGGCAGATGGATCGATCTCGTTGGCCTGGTTCATGGCCCAGACGGGACCGATGTGTCCAGCGGCCGCAGCAAAGAAGCGGCGCGCGAGGTCGGCATCGCCGAGCCTCAGGCAATCACGCAGCGCGACGGCCTGCAGTGCGGCCACCGTCATGCCCTGCCCGTAGAGCGGATTGAGGCTGCACAGCGCATCACCGATCACCACCAGCCCTGTCGGGAAGCGTGGCATTCGGTCGTAGCGCCGCCACACGGCCGCGGTGTGGCGGAAGATTGCGGTCTCCCCGATGGGTTTCGCCTCGCGGAGGCCGGCCACCGTTGCGGCGGGGAACATGTCCTCGGCGAGCGTGAGCATGTCGGCGAAGTTGCTCGGTGGGTCGCCGTGACCGACTGATCGGCCGATCGCCAGCATCCACGTGTCGTGCTCGTAGGCCAGCAGCAATCCCCGCGGCGTGCCAATGCCCTTGTCCACCATCAGAAGTCGCTCCGCTATGCGCTCATTCGGCAGGCTCATCAACTGGCTCGAGTAGCCCCAGGTAGCCGCGGTGCGCTTCTCCGGCGGTCGCTGATAGCCGAGGCCCTCTAGGAATGCGGTCGTGCGTGCCCCGCGACCCATGGCATCCACCACGAGATCGGCCCGCAGTTCGGTGGATATCCCGTTGGCGTGGTTGATGATTCGGACACCGGTGACAGCGTCTGCCACGGCCAGCGGTTCGACCACGTCGTGCCCGTCGACGATCGTCACGTTGTCGAGGGCAGCGACCCGGCGGCGAATGTGGAACTCCAGGAATGGCCGACTTGCCAGGTAGAGCACCAGTGCCTCGGGATCGGCGAGCCGGCCGGAACGGTTCAATTCGTATCGCCCGATGCGCGCATAGATCCGCGACAAGTCGTCGTCGTCAAGCACGACTGCGCCGGCAGCGGCCAATTCGTCCAACAGTCCGGGGAACAGCTCACCGACCACCTGCGTGCCGCGACAGAGGAGATGGTGCAGGTGCCGCCCCTGCGGCACTCCCCTGCGGTGGCCGGGTTGATCGGGCAGCGTGTCTCGCTCGACGACGGTGACCGACCCGTAGAACTCCGAGAGCACCCGCGCGGCCATCAACCCGGCCATGCCGGCGCCGAGAACCACGGCCTCTGGTTTCAGCCTGCGCATCGCGCTCCCTCGTGTCGGTGCCGATGGGTGAGTTGGCGGCACTTGGAGGGACGGTACACAGATATTAAGAAAAATAAGAGATACTTAAGGTAACACTAAGGATCTGCTATCCCGCTGGGTAGAAGAGGAACAGCGTGCAGCCGGTAGTGCTCGCCGGCACGTGCCACGACCCGGCCGGCGCATGCAGGAACGTCCCCGCCGGGTAGTCGCGCGCGCCGTCGTTGAACGTGCCGGCGACCACGTAGACCTCCTCGGGGCCGGGCTGGTGGACGTCTCGGCGCGGCCACGACGTGCCCGGGTCCATCTCCAGCACGTTGGCGTGTGCGCCGTCCGGTCCCTTCCACAGCGGGCGTAGTCGGATTCCGGCGAAGAGTTCGCGGACGGGGGCTTCCTGTACGGACGCGGAGGTGTAACCCTCCTGATCGAGGATCTCGGGATGCATGTCTCCACGATGCCGCGCGCCTTCGGACCGGGACAGTGGCAACAATGACGTCGTGGGGCATTTTCCTGCCACGCACAGGGTGGTGACCTGCTACTCGAGCGGTCAGGTGCGGTTCAGTTCGGAGCGTCCAATCGCTGCGTCCCCACGACCGACAGCAAGCGCAACGCCTCGTCCGATGGTGAACCCGGATCCGCCGTGTAGATCACCATCCGCTGATCGCGGTCGGCGATGTCGAGCGTGTCGCAGTTGACCGTGACCGGGCCCACCATGGGATGCCGAAAGGTCTTGCGCAGCATCGATGGAGCGGCCACGTCGTGCGTCGCCCAGAGTGACTCGAATTCCGCACTGCCCGAACGGAGTTCGTTGACGAGTTCGGTGATCTCGGGATCGTCGGGATAGCGGGCGGCGGCCGCACGCAACTTGTGCGCCGACACACGGGCGAACTCGTCTACGTCCGATACCCCGTACAGCCGAACACCTTCGGGGTGCGGGCCCAGGAATGCCCGGCGGACGAGGTTGCGGTCGCGCCGTGTCAGGGCTGAGAAGTCCTCCATCAGCGCGAGGGCCAGGTCGTTCCACGCGATCACCTCAAGAGTTGCCGAGACGACGATGGCCGCCGCTTGCGGCAGGCGATGCAACAGATCCAGAATGCTCTGTCGCACAACGCGTGACGGCCCGACCGCAGGCGGCGGTACGCCCGCGAGGTGGTGCAGGTGCATGCGCTCGACGTCGGACAGGCGCAGTGCGCGGGCCAGCCCTGCAAGCACCTCGTGGGACGGGTGCGGTGCCCGGGCCTGTTCCAACCGCGTGTAGTACTCGGTGGAGATGAAGGCCAAGTGTGCGACCTCGTCGCGACGCAGCCCCGGTGTGCGGCGGCGCCGGCCGGCCGGCAAGCCGACGTCCGCAGGCGTAATTCGTTCGCGCCTGCTTCGCAGGAACGCGCCGAGTTCTTGCCTGTTCACACCCCCATCCTGCCGCGGTGGCGAAACGGCATCCAGGTATCGCCGGTACCTGGATAGCTGATCGCAACGGATCCACTGTTGAAGGCATGGAAACCACCAATGTCGGCACTCAATCAACATCCCTTGGACTCCTGAACGGCAAGGTCGCATTCATCAGCGGCGCCGGCCGCGGCATCGGCGCCGCCGCCGCTCGACTGTTCGCCCGTGAGGGCGCGCAAGTGCTGCTTGCCTCCCGTACAGAGGCCGAACTCAAGGCCGTTGCGGAAGAGGTGCGCGCCGAGGGCGGCACCGCAGAGTACGTGCTGTGCGACCTCGCCGACGCCGATAGCGTGCGCACCGCGGTCGACCGCACCGTCGACGTCTACGGACGGCTCGACGTCGCATTCAACAATGGCGCCACCCTCTCGCCGCCGGGACCGATGGACCAGATGCCGATCACGGACTTGGACGACGTCTACGCGGTGAATCTCCGCGGCGTGTGGCTGGCGATGGTCACCGAGGTCGCAGCCATCCGGGCGACGGCGGGCACCGGTGCCATCGTCAACACCTCCAGCGTCGGCAGCCTGATGGCGAATCCGGAGCTACCGGCCTACGGCGCGATGAAGACGGCGGTCAACAGCGTGACCGCGTCGGCGGCGGTCACCTACGGACCGGAAGGCATCCGCGTCAACGCAATTGCGCCCGGGGTCACGCTCACCGAAATGATTCGGGAGTGGGATGCGGCGTCCCCCGGCATCATCGATCAACTCTCGGCGGAGAATCCGCTCCGGCGCGCCGCCGACCCCGCCGAGGTGGCTGAGGCCGCCGCCTGGTTGCTCAGCGATCGGTCGTCCTTCGTGAACGGCACGGTCCTCCGCGTCGACGGCGGCGCACGGGCCTAAAAGTGAGCGGGGCTCGATAGAATCTCGCAGGCGACGGGTCACAGACGTCGGCCGGGATGAGAGGAGTCGAGGATGAAGGTTGCGGTGGCGGGCGCGACGGGCAACATTGGCGCCCGGACGATCTCGGCTCTCGAGCGGAACGGGCACGACGTGGTGCGCATCAGCCGATCGCTCGGTGTGGACCTCACCACGGGCGACGGCTTGGACGCGGCACTCGAAGGCGTCGACTCGGTGGTGGATGCCATCAGCGCGCCGCCGATCAGTCGTGACGAGACGCTCGCGTACTTCGGCACCACGACACGCAATCTTCTCGCCGCCGAGGCGCGGGCGGGCGTGCGTCACCACGTGCTGCTGTCGATCGTCGGGATCCACGGCATCGAGGGCAATCCGCACTACGCGGGCAAGCGCGAGCAGGAGCGCCTGATCTCCGAGGGCACCGTGCCCTGGACGATCGTGCCGGCGACCCAGTTCCACGACTTCGCGGCGATGGTTGCCAGCTGGACCGAGGAGAACGGCGTCGCTCCCATCGCCCCGCTACTCGTGCAGCCGATCGCGCCGGATGACATCGCCGATGTGCTGGCCGAGGTCGCCGTTGGGAAGCCGCGGGGTCGCTACGTCGACGTCGCCGGTCCCGAGACGCAGGACCTCGTGGACATGGCACGTCGCACCCACGAGGTGCGCGGCCACCGGGTCAAGCTCGTCCCGACGTGGTCGGGCATCTTCGGCGAGTCGATGGCCGGCAGTGTCTTGCTGCCGGGCGACGACGCCCGCATCGCCTCGACCACCTTCGAGGACTGGCTCGCGGCCGGCGCGAAATAGGGCCGTCGCCGTTGGCTTCGCCGCGGGTTGTCGGCTCGTCGCGCGGGCAAGGATGACAGGATGACGCGCGTGGCCGAGCGCGTTCGTTTCCCCAGTAGCAGCGGACCCGCCCTGGCTGGGCTCATCGACCTGCCGGAGGGTGAGCTACGCGGGTGGGGTGTCTTTGCGCACGGCTTCACGCTGGGCAAGGACTCGCCGGCCGCCAGTCGAATCTGCAAGCAGCTCGCCAGCGAGGGCATCGGCATGCTGCGCTTCGACAACCTCGGCCTCGGCGAATCCGAGGGCGATTGGGGTGACGGATCGTTCTCCCACAAGGTCGCCGACACCGTCCGAGCGGTCGAGTACATGGCCGAAACGGGGCGCGAGGTACGGCTGCTGGTCGGGCATTCGTTCGGGGGCGCCGCCGTGATCGCCGCCGCCCACGAGTGTCCGACGGTGGCCGCGGTGGCCAGCGTCGGCGCGCCGTTTCAGCCCGCCCACGTCGAGCACAACTACGACGCCCTGTGTTCACGGATCGAGGCCGACGGCGAGGCGCCGTTCCTCATCGGGGGCAAGGCCCTCACCCTCAAGCGGCACTTCATCGAAGACGTCCGCGCCGCTGATCTTCGTGAGCGGATTCGCTCGCTACGCCGGGCATTGCTGGTCATGCATTCGCCCACCGACAACACCGTCGGCATCGAGAACGCGAGCGAGATCTTCAGGGCAGCACGGCATCCGCGCAGCTTTGTCTCACTCGAGGGCGCCGACCATCTCCTCACCGGGAAGAATCAGGCGGCACGGGCAAGCCGGATCATCAGCGCCTGGGCCGATCCGTACCTATGACCGGCTCACGGCGTCAGTGCTGACCGGCGAAGCAGCTGCGGTATTCGCTTGGCGTCGTCCGCAGCTGGCCGACGAAGTGGTGCCGATAGGTCACCGTGGACTCGAAGCCGACCCGCGTGGCGATCTGCTCGATCGACAGTGACGACGATTCCAACAGGGCCAGGCTGGCCTCGATCCGCTGTTCGATGAGCCACTTGATTGGGGTCGTTCCGGTGGCCTTCGCGAACTGCCGCAAGTAGCTGCGCCGGGACAACCCGGACTGGGTTGCCAAGTCGTCCAAGGTGATTGGCTGGTCGAGATTGGCCAGTGCCCACGCCATCCCCGCGGCGATACGTCCGTCGGTCGTCGGCTCGGGCACGGGAGTCTCGATGTACTGGGCTTGTCCCCCGGCACGGTGCGGCGAAATCACCAACCGCCTCGCCACGTCGTTGGCGATTCGGACGCCATGGTCCGAGCGGACGATGTGCAGGCACAGGTCCAAACCCGCTGCGCATCCCGCGCTGGTGAGCACGCTTCCCCCGTCGACGTACAGCGGCGCCGGATCCACGTCGATCTCGGGATGACGCTCTTGGAGCAGATCCACGTAGATCCAGTGAGTCGTTGCCCGTCGGCCGTCGAGCACTCCCGCGGCGGCCAATGCGAAGGCACCGGAACAGATGGACACCAGCCGCGACTTTCGGTGATGTGCGGTCCGGATCGCGTCGACGAGTTCCGGCGAGATGGGGTCCGTCACGTCTCGGACGCTCGGAATGACTATGGTGTCGGCGGCCGCCAAGTCCGCCAATCCGTAGGGCGTATGCACCGTGGCACCACCCAGCATTCGCACTTCGGATGTCTGCGCACACAGCTTGACCGAGTACCACGGCCGCGCGATACCCGCTGAGAACATCTCCGAGAGCTCGGTGATTCCGAATATCTCTGCCGCTAAACCAGACTCGAATCCCGACATCCCGTCGTAGGCCAAAATCGCCACCGAATGCATGTCACTATCTTAACGAACATCGGCACTAGTGCCACTGTTGCTTTCGTTGCGTGCGGGTCAGCATTGAATGATGTTGTATCGACGGTCATCTCCTTGGAAACGCCTCCGCCACCAGCGCGGGTTTCGGCTTCTTTCCGCCTTCGCCGCCGGACTCCACGCGGGCAACGGGCTGGCGCACGGCGTCCGCGCGCCACGGAACTCCATGGCCCGCGCGCCTCGGGAGGCGAGCGGGCCGTGATTGCGGTATGCCGGTCTAGCAACGGTTTTCAGCGATCGACGTCCCTCGCGATGAGCTCTGATAGGCAAACTTGACCGGTATGTTGGTGCGGTGGGCGATGACATCTGGGCCGATCTGGCCGACCAGTTTGCCGATGAGGCCTACGCCTCGGTGAAGGGTTACGTACGCACGTACGTCATTCATCAGCAGCTCCTGGAGCACCTGCCGGAACCACCCGCGCCGGTGTTGGACATCGGCGGAGGTGCCGGCCATCAGTCGTTCCCGCTGGCCCAGGCGGGCTACGAGGTGACGTTGCTCGACCCGTCGTCGGCGATGCTGGACAAGGCGCAGCAGCGCCTCCAGCGGCTGCCCGGTGAGGTCCAGCGGCGGGTGACGCTCCTGCAGGCCGACGGTGAGAACGCGGTCGCCGCGGTGAGTGACCGGCGCTTCGCCGCGGTGTTGTGTCATGGCGTGCTCGGGTACCTCGAGCAGCCAGAGCCGCTGGTCGACCAGCTGTGCCGGTGCGCCGCTGCTGGTGGCGTGGTCTCGATCATGACGGCCAACGCCAAGGCGATGGCCGTGCGGCCGGCCCTGGAAGGGCGGTGGGACGACGCCCTGGCGGCGTTCGATTCCCGGCACGAGATCGGAGTGCTTGGCGTGCCGGGCCGGGCCAACACGGTGGAGGAAGTCGGCGACCTCATGCGTAGCGGGGGCGTGCAGCCACTGAACTGGTACGGGGTGTGGCTCTTCGTCGACTGGCTCGAATTCAGCGGAGCCGAACTGGATCCCACCGACTCACGGCAGGTAAAGGCCACGGCCGCAGTGGAACTCGAAGCCAGCCGACGAGACCCGTACCGCCAGCTCAGTCGCGTCTTTCATCTGGTCGGCCGCAAGGACTGAGATCGAGCGTCCAGTTCTGGCCGACGAGCTCGTGACCGAAGCTGTGGTGGCGCTCCTCGTCGGTCAGCGTGAATCCGAACGACTCGTAGATCCTGCGTGCCGAGACGAGCACGTCGTGGTCAGTGGAATTCGCGTTCAGGACAGGCGGCGGGCGCGCAGCACCACGTCATGTGTGTGTTGCGATCCGGCGCCCGCGGGTACGTCGCGGGGGCGACGTTCGTCGACGGTGACGTCCCAATCGTCGCCGAGAAGCGTGGCGACGTTGGGCGGCAGCACGTAGTCGTTCGGGTCGAACCCGCGGGCCTTGGCCTCTTCCACGTCGATGTCGGCGTGGTGCACGAACAGCAGGATCCCTCCCGGTGCGACAGCCTCGAGAAGTGCGCGTTCGGCATCGTTGCCCGGAGTGCGCAGCAGCGCCGGGTACTGCGCGGACACGAGGTCGAACGCGCCCCTTGGGAGCGACGCATCCTCGACCCCCGCTTGCACCCACTCCACGTGCACTCCCGCATCTTGGGCGCGTACCGCCGCGCGGTCGAGCGCCACGCGCGACACGTCCAGCGCCGTAACGCGCCAACCCCGACTGGCCAACCAGACCGCGTCCGCACCTTCCCCGCACCCGACGTCGAGCGCTCGGCCCGGTTGAAGCCCACTGACCTCGGTCACGAGCGCGCCATTCGGCCGGCCGCTGAACATTTGCGCCGTGCTGGCGTACCGCTCGTCCCACTCGGCGGGGCTGTTGGCCATTGCGTCGCGGTCCACGTGCCGCTCCGAAGGTGAACTCGTCATGGTCACAGCCTGTCTCAACCTCCTTCGGCTGCGCCAATGGATTTGCCGATCTGGCAACAATCGCAGAACCGTTCCTGGTTGCGCCGCCTGGGGTCTCGCCGACGCGGGCGGATAGTCTCGGGTCCTGGACTTCGCCTGCACTCGTGAAGGGGCCGCTACATGGTCGGCGATCGTACTGCTTCGGCGGGATCGCCCGCTGCCCGCGATCCAGACGCCCCATCCCGCGAGTTGTCCGCCGACTTCTACCGGGTGCTTGCCATGGTGTTCGTCGTGAGCGGCCACTGGCTCGTTTCTGCAGTGACCTTCCGTGACGGCCGGTTCGGCAACGACTATCCCCTCGTCGTGCTGCCCTGGACGCAGTGGTTGACGCTGTTGTTCCAAGTCGTGCCGGTGTTCTTTCTGGTGGGCGGCTATGCCAGCGCAGCGTCGTGGATGCATCAGCGGGAGAACGGCTTTCAGCATGGGCAGGACTGGGTCCGGCGCCGGCTGAGCGTGATCCTCGGACCGACCACCGCATACGTCGCACTGGTGCTGGCGACCGTGGCGGTCCTGGGCTGGGTCGGCGCCCCGGGCTCACCGCTGTCGTTCGGAGGGTGGGCGGTCGCCATGCATCTGTGGTTCGTCCCGGTCTACCTCCTCGTCGTGCTGTTGACGCCGGCGGCGATGGCTGCGCACCGACGATGGGGGTTGCTGGTTCCCGCCGTTCTTGCGGTTGCGGTGGCTGGCGTCGACGCCGCCGCGCGGATTGCACCGGAAGTAGGCCTGGCCAACTACCTGCTGTGCTGGGCTGCGGTCTACCAGCTCGGCATTTGTTGGCGTAGCGGGTCATTCGGTGGCAGACGGCCGGTGGTGCTCGCCGTGTCGGCCGCTGTCGTGGTGGCGGTGCTCCTGGTGACGGGCAGCTACCCCGTCGCCATGGTCGGGGCGCCGGGCGCGACCGCGCAGAACAACTTTCCGCCGACCGTGGCATTGCTCGCCTTCGCCGCGGCACAAGCCGGTCTCCTGATCGCCGCGGCGCCCGCAGTGACACGCTGGCTGCGACGGTCGCGGTTGCGGCGGTTTCTCGCGGCAGCGAACAGAAACGTGATGGCGGTATATCTGTGGCAGATGGTTCCCGTGGTCGTGGTCGCACTCATCGGATATCCGACCGGCCTACTCCCCCAGCCGGAACCCGGAACTGCGGGATGGTGGCTATTCCGACTGGCGTGGCTGGTGATCCTCGCGGTAGTCACCGCCGTGGAACTGGCGCTGCTGTGGTTGGCACGGTCGGTGTTCAACCGGACACTGCCGGCATCCACCATCCCGTTGCCCGCGTGGACATCGGCACCATTGCTCGTCGTCGGCGTCGTGGTCGCAGCGCTGTCGCTGGCGTACTTCGCAGTCGAGGGCTTCGCGCCATCCGGCCGCTTCCCGACGACGTCCGCAGGGGTCTACGTTCTGGCGGTCGGTCTGGTCTGCGTGCGGGCGAAATCGATCCCAGCCGGAACCCGGCGCTGCTAGCTTGCGGCCGTGGAACTCTTCTCGCGCACTTGGTCGGCGTTGCGCTCGGCGGTCGCCGAACTCCCCGACGACGACTTCGCGCGACCGTCCGGTTGTAGCGGCTGGCTCGTGCGGGACCTGGTGTGCCACCTGATCATCGACGCCCAGGACGTCCTGATCACCCTGGTCACACCCGCCGACGTCGAACCGACCCGCGACGCGGTGACCTACTGGGAGGTCGCCGATGCGCCGCCGACCGGCGACGACCCGCTCGACGCGCTGATCGTCCGGCTGGCCGCCGCGTACGAGGAGCCGAGGCTGCTGAGGTTCCACTTCGACGACGTCGGATCCGCGGCCGGACGCGCCGCCGAACTCGCGGATCCCGTGCTGCGAGTCGGCACCCGTGGCGAGGTGCTGACCGCCGCCGACTACCTCACCGCGTACGTCCTGGAATGGACGCTGCATCACCTCGACCTCGTCGCGCATGTGACCGGGGCAAAGGGACCGCCCGCGGAGGGACTCGCCCGCTCGCGTCAGCTGCTGGAGACGATCGCCGGCGCGGCATTCCCGGCGTCGCTGTCGGACGCAGATGCCCTGCTGATCGGCACTGGACGGCGCGCCCCGACCGATGCGGAGAAGGCCACCCTGGGTGCACTCGCCGCGCGACTTCCACTCGTCCTTGGTTAGTGGGTCGTTCGCTCTCAGCGCACGTCACCGTGGTGAGCGGTGCTCACGGAGCGGATAGATTCGATGTGACGGGTTGGGCGTCCAACTGGAGGATGGTGTTCGACTTTGCCTGACGACGAACGCATGAAGCTGCCGTGGTACATGAAGCCCGGCAACAAGGTGATGGTCGCACTGTCGCGGGTCGGATTGAGCTTCGGTGAGAAGGGTCCCGTGGTACTGACGGTGCCGGGACGCAAGTCGGGTAAGCCCCGCTCGACGCCGGTGACACCAATGACGGTGGACGGCAACCGATATGTGGCAGGCGTGCCGG
The DNA here is from genome assembly GCA_963849055.1 of uncultured Actinomycetota bacterium. Lineage (GTDB taxonomy): Bacteria > Actinomycetota > Actinomycetes > Mycobacteriales > Mycobacteriaceae > Mycobacterium. The sequence goes on along the minus strand of CAWKFI010000001.1, from coordinate 66,742 downwards.
GCGCGGACTGGATCGCCAACGTGCGGGCGGCCGGTCACGCCACCTTGCACCGCGGACGTCGCAGCGAACGGGTCCGCGTGGTCGAGCTTCCCGATGAGGAAGTCCGGCCGATGTTGCGCCGACTTCCGGAACTCGATGCCCGGCTGGGTCGGCTTCCTCAAGAACGCCGACCTCGTCACCGACGGCACCTCCGACGAGTTCGAGGCATTGGTCGGCACGGTGCCGATCTTCCGGTTCGACACCGTCTCTTGAGCGTGCTCGACGCGAAGAGGTTGTGACAGCACGCGTTTGATTCCCTCGGCCGCTAGTCGTCGAGGCTTCCCATGGTCAAGTTGACGGTCGTGCCGGTCATCCCGCTGGCCCGGTCGGAGGCCATGAGAACCGCCATGTTCGCCATCTCGTCGACCGTCATGAGCCTTCGCGCGTGGGTCTTGCCCGCGAGGGACTCTTGCCACTGTTCCCAGGTCATTCCCGATGCCTTGGCGCGAGGTTCGAAGGCATCCTTGATCGTGGGTGTCTCCGGCATGGCCTGCGGCCGCAGACCCACTACGCGTATGCCAAGAGGCGCGAGTTCGGCCGACAGATCTCGCGTGAGCGCCTCCTTGGCGGCCATCGCGGGGCCGTAACCGCCTACCAGGGGGATGCCCGTCCGCGAGTGGAGCGCGGTGACGGTCATGATCACTCCCGACCCGTTGGCGACCATGTGGCGAGCCGCCAAGCGCGCGGTCAAGAAGTACGACGTCGTGTAGGTCGCGATCGGCAGGGCGAACTGCTCGACATCCAGATCGCTGAGCGGGATGCCCAGAATTCCGGCATTCGGAATGCCGACGGCGTTCAGCGAAATGTCGAGGCGACCCGCCTTGTCGATCACGGACTGCAGATGCGCGTGCACGGCCTGCTCGTCGAGCGCGTCCACCTCCGCGGCCTCGGCGAATCCGCCGGCGGAAGCGACGTCCTTGGCGACGACTTCGACCGGTCCCAGATGACGCCCGGTGAGGAAGACACGGGCCCCCTCGCCCGCGAAGGCGCGTGCGACGGCGCCGCCGATCGCGCCGCCGGCTCCGTAGATGACCGCGACCTTGTCCTCCAGCAACATCACCTGCTCCCTTCTGCGCGCCGGGTGATCCCGCGCGGCTGATGATGTAGGCACCGCGCCGTCGGAGAAGTGGGCGCTGAAGAACCGCCCAGTTCGCTCCTCGGACGGTGTCTGTACCGAGAGTGCGACACGGTGTCGGAAGGGAGGTGAGGCACGGTGGAGCCCGTGACGGCTGAGTTGATCTCGAGGGCACGGGCGGGCGACGGCGCGGCATTCCGTGAGCTGACGGCGCCGTATCGGCGGGAGCTGCAGGTGCACTGCTACCGAATGCTCGGCTCGTTGCAAGACGCCGAGGACGCCCTCCAGGACACGCTGCTGGCCGCGTGGCAGGGCCTCGAAGGATTCGAGGGACGCGCCTCGCTCCGCACCTGGCTCTACCGGATCGCCACCAACAGGTGCCTCAACGCGCGTCGCTCGTCGAGTCGACGCCCGGCCAAGGAGTGGAACGTGCCCAAGGTAGAACCGCCCGAACCCACCCGGCTCGGCGAAGTCGTCTGGCTGGAGCCGTATCCCGACGCCCTGCTCGACGGGGTGATCGACAGGCCGCTCGGCCCGGAGGCCCGCTACGAGCAGGCCGAGGCCATCTCGCTGGCATTCGTGACCGCTCTGCAAGTCCTGCCGCCCCGCCAAGTCGCCGTTCTGGTCCTGCGCGACGTCCTCGGATTCCATGCCGTCGAGGTGGCCGACATGCTCGACTCGACCGTCGATTCGGTCAACAGCGCCCTCAAGCGGGCCCGCGCCGGCCTACGCAAGATCCCGCCGGTTGACGGCGCACCGGCGCCCGTCCCCCGACTCGCCTGCCGAGGACGGGCTCGTGGCCAAGTTCGTCCGCGCCTGGGAGTCGGCAGATCTCGACGCACTGGTCGCGCTTCTCACCGACGACGTCTTCATCTCGATGCCGCCGATCCCCTTCGAATACGAAGGGCCGAGACGTCGCTGCCCGCTTCTTCGCCAGCATCTTTCGGCGCGGGCCGCAGGTTCGACCTGGTGGCGACGCGGGCCAACGGGCAACCGGCGTTCGGAGCCTACCTGCGCGTCCCCCAACGGAATCCGCCACGGGACCGGCCTCTACGTCCTCACCCTCGCCGGCGACCGGATCTGCGCCATGACCCGCTTCGACAACGGCGTGCTCCCATGGTTCGGGCTGCCGCGATCGATCCCCAGTCGATAGCCGTCATCTGCCGCGCAGGAAGGTTGCCAGCTGGTCGAAGGTAAGCGTCCACCCGTTGTGGAAACTGTCGAGTTCCTGTGGGGGAAGGAGGGAATGCTCGATGGACATCAATGTCTCGTCGTCGCCGAACGGCTCGAACGCCACGTTGACGACGCTGGCCGCCGTCGGGTCCGGCCAGTCCGAATTGCTCCACGTGAAGCGCAGCAGCTTCGGGCGGTCGATCGTCAGGAAGTGTCCGACGATCAATACGCGGGTGCCGGAATCATCGACGTCGAAGCGGACGCTCCCACCGACGCGGGGTTCGACCTCGACGGCGAGTACCTCGACGGGCCGTGGACACATCCAGTCCGCCAACGCTTCCGGGTCGAGCCACTGCTCGAACACCACGTCGGGCGCGGCAGGCATGACGCGTTGCAGCCGTACCGTCGCCGAATCGCTCATGGTGCCCGCCGCTTGCGGCGCAGCCGTGCGGCCAACGCATCCGCACGCGTCGACCAGAAGTCGGTCTGTTCGTTGATCCACTGCTCGGCCATCGTCAATCCGTCCGGCTGGAGGGACAGCCAGTGTTCGCGGCCGCGCACCTCTCGTCGGACGAGGCCCGCCGATTCCAGCACGCCGACGTGGCGCGATACGCCGGCGAACGTCATCGGCAGCGGCGCGGCCAAGTCGGTGATGCGGGCGTCACCCTGGCGCAGCGTCTCCAACAGCCTGCGGCGCGTCGGATCGGCGAGTGCCGCGTACGCCCGATCCAACACTTGATCTTCAACCATTCTGTTGACTATAGCCGGTCGCCCATGATGTGCTGAACCTCAGAACGTTCAACTGGAATGTTGAACACCACCGCGTGGCCGAAACCTGGCTGACGTGGCAATCCCGTTGCAGCAGAAGCGGAAGGAGAATGCATGAACACGCCATCGATCGTGTCGGCGCAGGACTGGGAGGCCGCGCGTCAGGATCTGCTGGTCAAGGAGAAGGAGGTGATGCATGCGCGCGATGCGCATGGCGGCGATGCGGCGGCGAATGCCGTGGACACCGGTCGAGAAGCGCTATGAGTTCGAGGGAGCCGAAGGCAAGGTGAGCCTGCTCGACCTCTTTGCGGGTCGTCGCCAGCTGATCGTCTACCGCGCCTTCTTCCAACCGGACGTTCATGGCTGGCCCGAACACGCCTGCGTCGGTTGCTCCCTGATGGCCGACCACGTGGGAAACCTTGCCCACCTCAACGCCCGCGACACCACGTTCGTCTACGCCTCCCCCGCGCCGCAGACCGACATCGGACGGGTGAAAGGGCGGATGGGCTGGGAACACATCCCGTGGTTCACCATCACTGACGACTTCGACAAGGACTTCGACTGCGACGAATGGCACGGCACCAACGCCTTCATCCGCGATGACGACGGCAACGTGTTCCGCACCTACTTCATCAACAACAGAGGCGACGAGGTGTTCGTCAACACCTGGAGCCTCCTCGACATGACGGCCCTGGGTCGCCAGGAGGACTGGGAGGACTCACCGGAGGGGTATCCGCAGACTCCGCCGTACGAATGGTGGTGCTGGCACGACGAATACGGCCAGCACGAGCCGTCGCGGTGGTTCGGCGAACCCGACCCCAACGACCCGAACGACCAACGCCCACCTCGTCGGGCCAAAGCGTGACCGCCGTGACCGACGCCGATCCGCCTCAGATCGCCCGCCTCTATCAGCAGACTCGCGAACGCATCGTCGCGTTGATCACCGGACCCGACGACGCGGTGTGGAGCACCCCCGTTGCGGCCTGTCCCGGCTGGTCGGTCCGCGACGTGGTGGCGCATCTGACGGCAGTCGCGCAAGACTGCGTGAACGGACGGCTGAACGGACCGCCCGACGACGAGGAGACCGCAGCCCAGGTCGCCCGGTTCGCGAGCCACGACGTCGACGGAATCCTGGCGGTGTGGACCGACGCCGCCGCTCGGATGGACCACCTGGCGGAAACCACCGGGCTGAGACCGCCACTCGGCGACATCACCAGTCACGAGCACGACATCCGCGAAGCCGTCGGCCGGCCCGGCGCCCGGGACTCGGAGGCGGTGTGGCATTCCTCCGACCAGCTTCTCGCCAACCTTCGGACGCCAGTGCCGCTGCGTGTCACGGTGGAAGACGAGACATATCGCAGTGGACCAGACGACGGTGTCGAGATAGGGCTGCGCACAACCCGATTCGAAGCCCTCCGGTGGCGGACGGGGCGCCGCAGCCCCGCTCAGCTCGCCGCCATGGACTGGTCGGGCGACCCAGCGCCGGTGCTCGATCACCTCTACCTATTCGGTCCTGCCGACGCCGACTTCGTCGACTGAGAGGAACACGTCATGCCGCGTGAATCCGACGCACCGGGCCTGCCTGCGGCCGTCGACCGTGCCACCTTCCAAGCCGAACTGGACGGGCTGCGGGTTCGGGAGAAGGCCCACACCCGCGAAGGCGACGCCATCGCGGCGGCGCGGCGTCGCCTGCCCATGGTCGAGGTGGACGCCAACCTCGAGCTCGTCGGGGCCAAGGGGCCACTCACGCTGCTTGACGCGTTCGAGGGGCGCCGACAACTCATCGCGTACTACTTCATGTGGCACCACGGTCACCCCGCCGCCGAGCAGTGCGAAGGCTGCACGTGGTGCACGACTCACGTCGCCGAACTGTCCTACCTGCATTCGCGCGACGTCACCTATGCGGTCCTGTGCCAGGGCCCGTACGACGAAAGCCGCCGCTACCGCGACTTCATGGGCTGGGACGTGCCCTGGTACTCGGCGCAACCCTCACTGAACGCACTTCTCGTCGGCCGCCAAATCGGCCTCATGCACCTGGTGTGCTACCTGCGGGACGGCGACCGCGTCTTCGAGACCTACTGGACGAACTACCGCGGCGTCGAGGCGATGGACTACAGCTTCGCGCTGATGGACCTCACCGTGTACGGGCGCCAAGAGCAGTGGGAGGACTCGCCTCCCGGCTGGCCGATACGCCCGGTCGCCAACGACAGCGAACGCGTACGGATGAACGGGCGGCCCATCGCCCAGTGGTCGCGGCTGGAGGTCGGACGCTCCGACGACCTCACCGGCAGGCCGTGAGCGCCAGTCTTACGGCCGGTTTCCGCGGTGCAGACACGTCGACCGCCATACAGTTCCTGACGTGGCGAAGGCGAGCCCATCCGGCGACGAGATCCAGCTTTCCGCTGACCACGTCGGCGACACCGTGGCCCAGCTCGAACGCCGCGTCGACGCACGGTTCGGCGAGCGGGGCCTGACGAAGGCGGCACGCGACCTCGGTGACCTGGTGGCGTTGGCGCGCAGCGAGGCGAGCGAATCCCGTGAACGCCTACGCCGAACTACGTTGACCGCGCGCACGATGAGCGTCGCGATCATCGCGGCGACGCTGTTTCTGCTGGCTCTCAGCCTGCGGCCGGCGGTGACCGACGGGCTGGCCAAACCGACGGACTGGGTGCCCCTGGCCGAGAGCATCGTCAACGACGTCGTCTTCGTCGTGATCGCGGTGTTGTTCCTGTGGGCCTTTCCCGAGCGGTTGGAACGGCGCTCCCTGCTGCGGCTGTTGCATCGGCTGCGCTCGTTGGCTCACGTCATCGACATGCATCAGCTCTCCAAGGACCCGGAGCAGGTCAGCCCGGGCTACACGCCGACCGCGCAGAGCGTGCGGCACGGTCTCGACGCCGACCAGATGCGCCACTACCTCGGCTACTGCTCGGAGATGCTCAGTCTCACCGCCAAGACCGCGGCGCTGTGTGCCGAGCACAGCACCGACGGGGTCGTACTGGAGACCATCTCCACCATCGAGACCCTGACCACCGAGCTGTCGAACAAGATTTGGCAGAAGATCTCGTTGCTCCCCTGATGGCGTCACACGCGGCATGGCACGATTTCGCACGTGACGAGCACACCCGATGAGGCGCAGAAGCTGCGCGACCTCAAGTTGCTGCGCCGCGTCCGCGACCGGATGGACCGGGAGTACGCGCAACCGCTGGACGTCGAGGCGCTCGCCCGCGGCGTGAACATGTCGGCGGGGCATCTGTCCCGCCAGTTCAAGGCGGCCTACGGCGAATCGCCGTACTCGTATCTGATGACGCGACGCATCGAGCGCGCGATGGCGCTGCTGCGCCGTGGCGATCTGTCGGTGACCGAGGTCTGCTTCGCGGTGGGCTGTTCGTCGCTGGGCACCTTCAGCACTCGTTTCACCGAACTGGTCGGCATGCCCCCCAGCGTGTATCGGGAACGGACGGCGCGGGTGTCGGAATCCAATGTTGCCGGCGAGGCGGCTCCGGAGGGGCTGCCGGCGTGCGTCGAAAAACAGGTCACCAGACCGATCAGGAATCGAGAAGCGCCCGCCGTCGAGTTGCACCTAGCGTGAACGCCATGGAAATCACGATTCACTCGAGCATGCTCCCGCACGAAGACCCGGAACAGTCCCTCGCCTTCTACCGCGACACCCTCGGCTTCGAGGTGCGTCTCGACGTCGGCGCCGGCAACATGCGCTGGATCACGGTCGGCCCTCCGAACCAGCCCGACACGAACATCGTCCTGTACCCGCCGGACGCCACGCCCGGCCTCACCGACGACGAACGCCGCCTCATCCACGAGATGATGGCCAAGGGGACGTACGCCCAGATCAACCTGGCCACCAAGGACGTCGACGGCACGTTCGAGCGGGCACAGGCCGGCTTGGACGGACAAGCCGAAGTGGTTCAGGAGCCGACCGACCAGCCGTATGGCGTTCGCGACTGCGCCTTCCGCGATCCCGCAGGCAACATGGTCCGCATCCAAGAGACGCGCTGAGCACCACCGCCGACTCTGCTGGGAGATCGAGATTTCTGCCGATTTCGCGATCTCCCAGCAGTTTCGGCGCCCGTTAGACGATTGGAGAAACGATGAGTCCGGCCAAGAAGGCATCGGCGAAATCGCCTGCCCCGCACGCCGCCGACAGCCACGATTTGATCCGCGTGCACGGTGCGCGGGTCAACAACCTCAAGGACATCAGCGTCGAGATTCCGAAGCGTCGGCTGACGGTGTTCACCGGCGTCTCCGGCTCGGGCAAGAGCTCCCTGGTGTTCGACACGATCGCCGCGGAGTCGCAGCGGCTGATCAACGAGACGTACAGCACGTTCGTACAGGGGTTCATGCCGACGCTGGCGCGCCCCGAGGTCGACGTACTCGAGGGGCTGACGACCGCGATCATCGTCGACCAGCAGCGGATGGGTGCCGATCCGCGGTCCACCGTCGGGACCGCGACCGACGCCAACGCGATGCTGCGGATCCTGTTCAGCCGGCTTGGCAAGCCGAACATCGGCTCCCCGCAAGCGTTCTCGTTCAACGTGGCCTCGATCAGCGGCGCAGGCGCGGTCACCATGGAGCGCGGTGGGAAGACCGTCAAGGAGCGGCGCAGCTTCAGCATCACCGGCGGCATGTGTCCGCGATGCGAGGGCAGGGGCGCGGTCACCGACTTCGACTTGTCCGCGCTGTACGACGACGCCAAGTCGCTCAACGAGGGTGCGCTCACCATCCCCGGCTACAGCATGGAGGGCTGGTACGGCCGGATCTTCAGGGGCTGCGGCTTCTTCGACCCGGACAAGCCGATCCGCAAGTACACCAAGAAGGAGCTCAACGACCTTCTGCACAAGGAGCCGACGAAGATCAAGGTCGACGGCGTAAACCTGACCTACGCGGGTTTGATCCCGACGATTCAGAAGTCGTTCCTGTCCAAGGACGTCGACGCCATGCAGCCACACATCCGGACCTTCGTCGAGCGTGCGGTGACGTTCACGACCTGCCCCGAATGTGACGGCACCCGCCTCACGAAGGAGGCCCGGTCGTCGAAGATCAAGGGCTGCAACATCGCCGATCTGTGTGCGATGCAGATCAGCGATCTCGCCGAATGGGTGAAGGGGGTGAACGACGCGTCCGTCGCGCCGCTGCTGGCGGCGCTGCAACACACCCTCGACGGCTTCGTGGAGATCGGCGTGGGATACCTGTCGCTCGACCGTCCGTCAGGCACGCTGTCCGGCGGGGAAGCCCAGCGGGTCAAGATGATTCGTCAATTCGGCTCATCGCTCACCGACGTCACCTACGTCTTCGACGAGCCCACCACGGGCCTGCACCCTCATGACATCCAGCGGATGAACGACCTGCTGCTGCGGCTGCGGGACAAGGGCAACACGGTGCTGGTGGTTGAACACGAGCCCGACACGATCGCGATCGCCGACCATGCCGTCGACCTCGGCCCCGGTGCCGGAACCGCCGGCGGCCAGGTGATGTTCGAGGGCACCGTCGAGGACCTGCGGGCCAGCGGCACCGTCACTGGCCGACATCTCGACGACCGGGCCGCCCTCAAGGAGTCGGTGCGCACGCCGTCGGGCGTGCTGGAGGTGCGTGGCGCGGACATCCACAATCTTCAGAAGGTCGACGTCGACATCCCGCTCGGTGTGCTGGTCGTCGTCACGGGGGTGGCGGGCTCCGGCAAGAGCTCACTGATCTCCGGCTCGGTGTCGGGAAGGGACGGCGTGGTGGCAGTCGACCAGGCCCCGATCCGCGGCTCGCGACGGAGCAACCCGGCGACGTACACCGGTCTGCTCGATCCGATCCGCAAGGCGTTCGCGAAGGCCAACGGTGTGAAGCCTGCGTTGTTCAGCGCCAACTCCGAGGGCGCCTGCCCCAACTGCAACGGCGCCGGGATCATCTACACCGAACTCGGCATCATGGCCACCGTCGAATCCACTTGCGAAGTGTGCGAAGGGAAGCGGTTCGACGCGTCGGTGCTGGAATACGAGTTCGGCGGCCGCAACATCGCCGAGGTGCTTGCGATGCCGGTGACGGAAGCCTTGGCGTTCTTTGGCAGCGGGCAGGCGCACACCCCGGCCGCGCAGGCCATCCTGGAACGGCTGGCCGACGTCGGGCTCGGTTACCTCAGCCTGGGCCAGCCGCTGACGACGCTGTCCGGCGGCGAGCGGCAGCGGCTCAAGCTGGCGACCCGGCTCGGTGACAAGGGCGCCGAGAAGGGCGACGTCTACGTCCTCGACGAGCCGACCAGTGGGCTGCACCTCGCCGACGTCGAGCAGTTGCTCGGGCTGCTCGACCGCCTCGTCGACTCCGGCAAGTCGGTCATCGTCGTCGAGCATCATCAGGCCGTCATGGCGCACGCCGACTGGATCATCGACCTGGGTCCCGGTGCCGGCCATGACGGCGGCCGCATCGTCTTCGAGGGCACGCCTGGCGACCTCGTCGCCAACCGCTCGACTCTGACGGGCGAACACCTCGCGGCGTACGTCGACGCCTGACCGCGCCTCTTCGCCGACGGTTCGCCGACGAAGAGGCGCGGCTCGGTGTAAGACCGTTGGTAGCGTTCCGGCCAATCGTGCGCGGGCGCGCCGGAGGATCTCATGGATCGCGATCACGAGTTCACCATCCCGCTGCCCGGCGAGGGCTCCTACGTCGTCAAGCTGCTCGAGGGCGTACGGCTCGACGAGTCCGACGGCACCACAGTCGGTCACTGGCCCGCCTTCGACCTCGCAGCCGAGGGGCCCAGCGAGGCGGAGGTCTACGAGGACCTGCTTGGCGACCTTCAGCAGGGAACCCGTGGCGGACCCGGCACTGTCGAGTTCGAAACCTTCGCGGCGTACGTGCGCGAGCACGGCACGCGGCTGTCGGACGAGGAGGTCGCCGCGCGGGAGCTGGCGAAGGTTCGCGAGATCACCGTTCGCTGGCGCGTCACCGACGACGAGCAATACGTGGTGCCGCTGTTTCAGGACGTTGAGATGCAACGTGACGGTGACACGGTCACCGTGCGCGATTTCGGGCTGGAAGGCAGCGGCGAGAGCGTCGGCCCGGCCGTTAAGTCGCTGAGCGCCGCCATCGCCGAGGCCAGCGGCGAGCACGACGCGCCGGGCCCGCGCTTCGACGAGTTGACGAGCTGGGTGCGCTCCCGGGGTGAGCGGGTGTCGGCCGACGTCGTCGCGAAGGAAGCCGACGACGAGCGGGCCTACGTAGCGGCGCGCGACCAGCTGACCGCGATCACGCCGGACGACATCACCGCCGAGAGCTCGAGGGGCGTTCCCCTGCTGGTCGACTTCTGGGCCGCGTGGTGCGCGCCGTGCCGCATGGTGACGCCGGTGCTGGCCGCACTATCCGAGCAGTGGGCCGGACGGATCGCCGTTCGCAAGATCGACGTCGACCAGTTCGACGGCATCTGGGATCGGTTCAACTTCCGTGGGATCCCGGCCATGCTCGTGTTCAGAGACGGCCAGGAGATCCACCGAGTCATCGGGTTCGGAGGCAAGGCGCAGCTGATGGCGGAGCTCGAGCCCCTCCTCGGTTGAACACGGCGCCGTGGTCCCCCGTGAACGTAGTCGCGCGCGTCAAGCTCATCCGCAGAACGGGTACCCAGGTCGCGTCGCGAATCGAAGGGAGACATGGTGGCTGATGGGAACGGTCGGAACTCGGCCGGCAAGTGGGAGGTCGTCGTCGCCCAGCCCTACGACCGGGGCGACCCTGCGGACGGTGCAGAGGAAACCGTGCTCGCCCAGGGATCCGAGGCCGAAGCCCGACGCGTGTTCTCCGACACGGTGGCGGCCGCCGCCAGCATGGGGTACGAGTACGTGAATCTGCGATCCGATGGGCAGGACGTCGAGAAGTGGCCACAAGCAACCGGCTGGACGAGCTAGCGATCGGTATTGCCTTATGACCCAATGGCTTTGGCGTCGTCATTCGCCAACCGGAGCAACACGTCGGCAAGAACCCTTGGTCGGGAGAAGAACGGTGAATGACCACCGGGAAGTTCGATGACGTCGGCGCCCAGCCTGTCGCGAGCGGTGCGTCTGGCCCATTCAAGGCCCAGAATCTGGTCTTCCGTGCAGATGACGTACGTCGTCTTTACGGCCGGGAACTCGGTGAGCGGAAACGGCACCGTGGCCGGATACGCGGCCTGAGGTCGAAGACGCTTGAGGGCGGCATCCGCGGTGATGTCATCGCAGTCGTCGTAGAACATCGCGCGAGCAATGTCGAGGTCGACCCACACCTGCCGAAATTGTTCGTCGAGCTGCGTCCCCTTCTCGTACTCCGGATTCAGCATGACCGAGTCGTCGCCGAGCTGATCGGCCAAGGACCGGCCGATGTCCGGGGCGAGGGCGCACAGGTAGACCAGGTGTCGGATGGGTCGGCGAGCCGCGACCAGGGGAACGGTGTGACCGCCCAACGAGTGCCCCACCAGCACCACGTCGTCGCCGGACCCGTCGAGCGCGGCGCACACGACGTCGGCGTAACCCTGGAAGGTTTCCAATCCGTTGTCGCAGGGCAAGTCCATCGCCACCACGTCGTGGCCTTCTTGCTCCAACAGCGGAGCCAGCAGCTTCCAGCACGTCGCGTCATGCCACCCGCCGTGCACCAACGCAAACGTCGTCATCCGCCGATGCTATGTGCCGTAATGCTTCCGGTAAGTAAAACGCTACGGTCCGCCGGGTAGCGTCGTCGACCATGGCAGGCGCTGACTCCGACGACGGCACGGTGCTCCTCAGCGTTGATCGGCTCCTCGTCGATTGCGACGGCGTCCTCGTCGACTCGCATGACGCCGCAGCCACCGCCTGGAATCTGTGGGCCGAGCGCTGGGCACCCGGCTTCGACTTCCACCGCGACATCGAACACGGCCGTCGAATTCGGGACGTGGTCGCCGGATTGGTCAGCGCACCCGGCGACGTCAACCAGGCCGTACTCGAGCTGACCCGAATGGAATTGGACCGCGCCATCGACGTGGTGGCCATCCCCGGGGCGCGGGACCTGCTCGTCTCCAGCCCGGAGGGAAGCTGGGCCGTCGTCACCTCCGGCGGGCGCGCGATCGCCACCGCGCGCATGGCCTCGGCCGGGCTACCGCAGGCACCCGTACTCGTCACGGGCGAAGACGTGGAGAACGGAAAGCCCTCCCCCGATCCGTACGTGCTGGCCGCCCGTCGGCTGCGGACACCCCCTGGCCGCTGCGCCGTGTTCGAGGACGCGCCCGCGGGCATCGCCGCAGCGGTTGCTGCCGGCGTGCCGACCATCGTCGGAGTCGGTGCCGCCGCGTGCATTCCGCAGGTGACCCTGGCGATCTCAGACCTCACGGGCGTCCGCTTCGACGGACGCGAACTGCACATAAACCGCAGCACCATCCTGTGGATGGACGGCGAATAGCCCAGTGGCCCTTAGATAATCGGCGCCAGCGCCTCGGCCGCGGCGATGGTGACGGGGCGACGTGGATCGGGGACGACGCCGAGCAACGTGCCGTCGTGCTCGACGGCGGTGGCGCCGAAGCGCAGGGCGTTCGCGAGCGCGTCGGCGGTCGTCGCACCGGAGTGCAGCGCGGCGAGCCAACCGGCGAGCAGCGCGTCACCCGCTCCGACCGCGTTGACGACGCGCCGCGCGATCGCCATCCCGTGCAACGGCTCAGGCAGGTCGACATCTACCAGGAGGGCGCCGCCGCGCCCCAGGCTCACCAGCACCGTGCGCACTCCCCGCGCCAGCAGCGTCTGCGCCGCCGCGGTCACGTCGCCGAGCGTCCTCAGCTCGTGGCCGGCGATATCCGCGAGTTCCTCGGCGTTGGGTTTCACCATGTGCGGTAGCCGGTCGGCGCTTTTCGAAAGCACTTGCGCCAGAGCGCTTCCCGAGGTGTCCACGGCCACCTGCCTGCCTGCAGCCCTGGTGTCCGCCACGGCATCGGCGATGCGCTCGGGGGTGAAGCCGCCAGGAAGGCTGCCCGCCCACACCACCCATTCACCATCGCCGCTCGTCGACAGTGCGGCCGCGCAGAGCGCGTCGATCTCGACGTCGGACACCTGCGGGCCCGGTTCGTTGACCTTGCTGCTGCGCCCGTCGGCCTCCACGAGCGAGAGATTGGTGCGGACGGACCCCGCGATCGGCACGCCCACGTGGTCGAGCCCGAGACCACCCAGCAGCGAGACGATTTCACGTCCGGTGCTGCCGCCCACTGGTAACACCGCGCGGACGGGGACGCCGACGGCGTGCAGTGCCAGCGCGACGTTCACGCCCTTTCCGCTCGGCTCCAGCATCGTTGACGTGGCCCGGTTGACGTGGCCGGGACGGAAGCGGTCCAGGTACATCGTGCGATCGAGGCTGGGGTTGGGTGTGACGGTGGTGATCATTTGCGCATGCCCGCCACTTCGACGGTGACGTCGGCGGCCAGCAACAGCGCGCGTTGCTCATCGGTGATGGCGTCATCGGTGACGAGGACGTCGACATCGCCGAGAGTGGCGTGCCTGGCGAGGCTTTCGCTGCCGAACTTGCTCGTATCGACGAGGAACACCCGTTGCCGCGCCGCCACGAGCATCGCGTGCTTGACCGCGGCCTCGTCGGCGTCCGGAGTGGTGAGGCCGCGGTCGAACGACAGCCCGTTGGTGCCGAGGAACGCCACGTCGACGTTGATTCCTGCGAGCGCACCCAAGGTGAGCGGTCCGACTGCGGCCATCGTGGGCGGCCGCACCCTGCCGCCCAGGCTGACAGCCGAGATGCCGCGCTGCAGCAGCGTCGAGAGCACCGGAACCGCGTTGGTGTAGGCGACGAGGTCGCGGTCGGCGGGCAGCAGCTCCGCCAGCCGCAGCGTCGTCGTCCCGGCGTCGAGCAGGACGGTGCCGCCGTCGGGCACGAAACGCAGCGCATGTCGGGCGATCGCCATCTTCTGCTCGCCCCGCTCGGTGCGGGCGGCGACGTCGGACTCCTCGCTGCGGGGCCTGCCGGGTACCGCGCCGCCGTGCACGCGGCGCAGCAGCCCGCGTGTCTCCAACTGCGCCAGATCCTTGCGAACGCTCTCCGCGCTGACCCCGAAAAGCTCTGCCAGACGCGCACTTTCGACGCGCTGCTCGGCGGCGAGCAGGCGCAGCACCTCGGCCTGCCGCTCGTCGGCGAACCACGTCCGCTCCGCGGCCGTCATCGAGGGTCCAAGTGGTCGTCTGGGCCAATCACACCCGCGGCGCGCGCCGCGAGCACTGCGGCGCCAAGCGCGCCCGCCTCGTCGACTCCCGCGACCTCGAGGTGGTCGAAGCGTGCCGCCTTGGCGCGCATGACTTGTGCGCTGTGCCGCCACCCGCCGGTGACGACGACCCGCGCGGCCGGCCCGACGACGTCGTCCATCGCGCGGTGCAGCGCATACGCCTCATCGGCCGCGGCCTCGATCACCGTCCGCCAGGCCGCCCCGGGTCCGTCCTGTGCGTGCTCGGCGTCGGCATCGAGCCGGGCAAGCCCGTCGGGGCCCACGCCGAGCCGCTCGAGGACGCGGTTCTGTGCAAGGCCACCCTCGGTACCGCCCAACAGGCTCCAGTGGCCGGGCCGAATGCTGGGATCGGTGGTGATGCCCGCGGCGGCCAGCCGTGCGACGTCGGCACGGCTCGGGACGCGCGGAACCGTCCGTACCAGTGCCTCCGCGGTGCCCGACGAATCCAGCTCGTAGCCCGGCCCGACAGCGCGTGCGCCCAGTGCCGCGGCTTGGTGGTCGTGACCGGCGAGGGTGAGCAGCGCGCCGCGCAGCAGTGGGCTGACCGCGTCCGACGTCACCGTGCCGACCGGGACTCCGGCCTGCACCAGCGGCGGCATGAGTTCGCCGCGGGCACCCGACCACGCCAGCGCGTCGGCCCACCAGTCGCACTTCGCCACGTCGAGCCAACCGGTGCGACCAGCCAGCGACAACTCGATGACGACGTCGCCACCCAGGCCCCGCACCACCCAACCGCCCACGTCGAAGCGCGTCACGGCATCCCTGCTGGCGGGCTCGTGCGCGAGCAGCCAGCGGTGCTTGGTGAGCGAGAACTGCCCCCGCAGCGGCTTGCCGGCGATGCCGCAGAACGCCTCGACTCCCAGCGCGTCCGCGAGATCCGCCACCTCCTCGCCGTCGCGGTCGTCGTGCCAGGCGATGACCGGCGCCAACGGATGCTCGTGCGCGTCGGTGAGGATGCCGGACTCCCCCATGCTGGTGATGCCGACCGCTCGGACTGGCACGCCGGCCGCATCGGCCGCCGCGCTGAGGGCATCGAATGCGCTGCGCCGCAGGGTTTCTGCGTCGATTTCGGTGCCGTCGGGGCCCACGGTCCACGTGGTGGCGGCGCGACCGGTGCCGAGCGTCGCACCGTCCTCGCCGTAGACCACGGCCTTGCTGGACGTCGTTCCGACGTCGAGCCCCGCGAAGGCGGCCATCACACTCCTGAACATCGCCGTGATTGGGATTTCATGGAAATGGTTGCGTATTGTTGGAATCTCGTCAACCGCGCATCGAGCGAGTAGGAGCACCATGTCGCTGGTCACGACCGCAGAACTGGTCCGCGATGCGGCATCTCGTGGAAGCGGCATCGCGGCCTTCAACGTCATCACGCTCGAACATGCCGAGGGCATCGTCGCCGGCGCCGAGCGGGCCGGCCGACCGGTGATCCTGCAGGTCAGCGAGAACACGGTGAAGTTCCATGGCGGCCACCTCCGGCCGCTGGCCGCCGCGCTCACCGCGTTGGCTTCCGAGGCGGCGGTTCCGGTCAGCCTGCACCTCGACCACGCCGAGACGGCTGACCTATGGCGCCAAGCTCCGGCGGCCGGGTACTCGTCCGTGATGGTCGACTGCGGGTCGCTGCCCTACGAGCAGAACGTCACGGCCACCGCCGAGGCGACCACGCTGCTGCACGACCGCGGTCTCTCGGTCGAGGCGGAGCTCGGCCACGTCGGCGGCAAGCACACGCAGGTCACCAGTGCGCACGCGCCGGGCGTCCGCACCGATCCGGACGAGGCCGCCGCGTTCGTCGCGGCAACCGGTGTGGACGCCCTGGCCGTCGCGGTCGGCAGCTCGCACGCCATGACGACGCAGACCGCTGAACTCGACATCGACCTCATCGCCGCACTGCGTGACGCGGTGGAGGTGCCATTGGTGCTGCACGGCTCCTCCGGCGTGCCCGACGACACGGTGCGCGCCGCCGTGCGGGCCGGCATCGTGAAGGTCAACATCGGCACCGCGCTCAACGTCGCCTACACCGGTGCGCTACGCGAGGTGTTCGCCGCCAGCACCGGCGTCGACCCGCGGGCGGCGCTGGATGGTGCGCGCGCCGCGGTCGCCGACACCGTCGCCAGACTGCTGGAAGTGGTCGGCGGGTGAGCGCGAGTGTGCGATGTCGTACGCACTGACGGCGTGTCGCGTACGACACCGCACACTCGCGGCAAAATCCTTCAGCGGGTGAGGCTCAGCAGCTGGACTTGTAGGCCGCTGCGCCGCCTTCGCCGTCCAGGTTCTCCTTCGTGATGATGGTGAAACCGGTTTGCACGTCCTTGGTGTTCTGCCCACCGTCGAGCGCGGTCACGGCCTCGTCGACACCGTATTTGCCGATCAGTCCGGGCTCTTGGGCGACGAGCGCCTGCACGGTCCCTTCCCGCAGTGCCTGAATCTGATTGGGGCCCGCGTCGAAGCCGACGATCTTCACCTGACCGCTCTTGCCCGCCTGCTTGACGCCGGTGGCTGCACCCTCGGCGGCGAACAGGTTGGCGGCGAAGACGCCGACGAGGTCGGGATCCTTCTGCAGCTGGGCGCCGATGAGCTGTGCGGCCGTCGCCGGATCGTCGTGGCTGTACTGCACGCCGACGTAGTTGAACTTGCCGTCTGCCTTGACGGCGTCCTCGAAGCCCTTCGTGCGCGCGTCGGTCGTCGAGATGCCGGGGTCGACGCCCATCACCATGACCTTGCCGCCCTCGGGATGCAGCTTCTTGATCGCGTCGAATGCCGCCTTGCCGCCGCCCTCGTTGTCACTGGCGATCGCGGACACCGCGAACGACGGGTCGTTGGTCGTGGTGTCGACGAGCACCACCTTGATCCCGGCCGCGGCAGCCTGTTCGAGGGGCTGCTGCATGGCCTGGACGTCCGTCGGTGCGACGAGCAGCGCGTCGGGTCGACCGGCGACGATCGAGTCGAGGACGGGTTTCTGCAGAGTCGGATCGAATTTCTGTGCGCCCTGGGTGTTTACGGTGACGCCGAGCTTGGCCGCCTCCTCCTGCGCGCCGCACTGCATGGTGATGTAGAACTGATCGCCTGACACGCCCTGCAGGAACTGGATGTTGTAGTTCTTGCTCGCCTTCGCCGGCGCGGTAACGGTGGTTGCCGCCGCTTGTGACGATTTGGCCGGGGCTCCACTCGACGTCTCATCGGCTCCGCTCGACTGCGGCTTCGACGATGTGCAGGCCGGGAGTGCGAGCACTATCGCTCCCAATGCTCCCGCGACCACCATTGCGCGCTTACGGTTCACTGGCGTTGTTCCTTTCATTTCGAACCTCTGCGTTTGAAGAGGCCTGTTGACCGCGCACTGCGCATGGCCGCCGCGCGTCGGGTTTGGTCGACGTAGACGGCGGCGATGAGCACGGAGCCGACCGCGACGCCCTGCCAGAACGGCTGGACGCCGATGATGACGAACCCGGACTGCAGTACGGCCGGGATGAACAGGCCGACGACGGTGCCGAATATCGTTCCGTAGCCACCGAATATCGACGTACCGCCGATGACCACCGCGGCGATCACGTTGAGGTTCGTCAACGACTGGCCGGCGATCGTCGTCGTGCCGTACTGCGCGAGCGAGAGCAGCGCGCCGATCCCGGCCAGGGTCCCTGCGAACGCGTACACGAGCACCAGGTGCCGCGTCACCTTCACGCCGGTGCGGCGCGCGGCCTCCTCGTTCGACCCGATGGCGAACGTGTACAGACCGAACCTCGTCTTGTGCAGCAGGATGGCGCCGACGATGATGATCAACAGTGCCACGAACGGTAGGCCTGGTATGCCGAGAACCTTTGTATAAGCACTGAAGTCGGTCAGTTCGCTCGGAACCGAGCGGATGTCGATGCCGCCGGTGATCACCTGTGCGAGCCCCAGGGCGATCGAGAGCGTGCCGAGGGTGACGATCAGTGCAGGCACCTTCGCCTTGGCCACCAGCAAGCCGTTGAACGTGCCCCACGCCATTCCGCTCACGATCGCGGAAGCTAAGCCGACCGCCGCGACACCCGCGCCCGCTCCGCCCATCGCCTCCATCACCTTGGCCGCGACCACGGACGAGAACACCAGGACGGAACCCACCGACAGGTCGATGCCCGAGGTGATGATGACGAATGTCATGCCGACGCCGAGCACCGCCCAGACCGCAACGTTCTGCGAGATCATCGAGAAGTTGCCGGTGGACAGGAAGCGGTCGCCTGCGAGGACGGTGAAGAACACGCAGATGACGATCAGGACCCCGAGGATCCAGAACGCCTGCAGCCCCAGTGCCCGCTTGAGCAGCGACTGCGACGGGTCGAACTCGTCCCCGCCACTGACGACCGCAGGTTCGTTTGCCGGGCTCAAAACTCGACTCCCACTCGCTCCGGTCCTCGCTCGTCCCTCGCTGCGATCCTCACTCGCGCTCGTCTTCGGAGTGCTCATGCCGCGCCCTCCCTCGTGTCCAGTGCACCGGTCATGGCGCCCACCAATGTCTCGACGGAAGTGTCTTGTCCGGGATAGGTGGCGACCCGCCGTCCAAGGCGCAGCACCTGGATGCGGTCGCACACCTCGAGTACGTGCGGCATGGAGTGGCTGATGAGTACGACCGCAATGCCCTTGTCCCGCACCCGCTTGATTGATTCGAGCACGTTCTTGGTCTGCACGACGCCCAGCGCCGCCGTCGGCTCGTCGAGGATGACGACCTTGTCGGCCCACGCGATGGCGCGCGCGATCGCGATGCCCTGGCGTTGTCCGCCGGACATCGATCCGACGGGTGAGGTCAGCGAGCGCACCGTCGCACCCAGTTGGTTGAACGACGCGGCTGCCTGGCGGCGCATCTCCTTCTCGTCCATGAAGCCGAGGTGGCCGAGGATCCCCTTGCGGGCGATCTCCCGGCCGAGGAAGACGTTTTGGACCGGATCGAGGTGCGGTGCGAGCGC
Organism: uncultured Actinomycetota bacterium; assembly: GCA_963849055.1. Lineage (GTDB taxonomy): Bacteria > Actinomycetota > Actinomycetes > Mycobacteriales > Mycobacteriaceae > Mycobacterium. The sequence goes on along the minus strand of CAWKFI010000001.1, from coordinate 47,553 downwards.
CAGATCCTGATAGACCACTTCGATGCCGAGGTCGTTGGCCTGCCGTGGATTGGTCAGCCGGATCGGTTTGCCCTCGAAGTAGATCTCGCCCTCGTCCAGCTCGAGGCTGCCCGACAGTGCCTTGATGAGGGTCGACTTGCCCGCACCGTTGTCACCGATCAACCCGACGACCTCGCCGGCGCTGACGTCGAAGTCGGCGCCGTCGAGTGCGCGGACGTGGCCGAAGCTGCGTGAAATGCCGCGCGCCTCAAGCAATGCGGTCATGCTGTGCCTTCCCGTTCGGTGGTGTGCTGCGGTGGCCACGTGGTGCCTGGTCGGCAGACGAGCAGTCGGGCGTCGCCGTCGACGTGCCAGTCGCCAGCACACGCGGGGACCACCAGGGTCTGACCCCCTGCGACGTCGAGGGGTTCGCCGCGCGCTCCCGTCAGCGTTCCCGCTCCGGACAGCACCACCGCGACGGCAAAGCCTGCGGGCACGTCGACACCCGACGTCAGCAATTCCATCCGGAAGAACGCGGCGGCTTCGGCGGGCAGTACCTCGACCAGACCCCCGACGTGGGCGGCGGTGTGCCGGGTCAGCGTGGAGACGTCGGCGCGCGCGGCGGTTTCCACGACCGAGAGCGCCACGTGTCGGGCGAGCCCGAGAAAGATTTCGTCGTCGGACGCGCTGGTGTTGGTGCGCTCCAACAGGATTGACTGATCGGTGGGCTCCTGCGCCTCGACGAGCAGGATGCCGGCCCCGATCGCGTGCGGGGCGCCACCCGGCACCAGCACGCCGTCGCCCGGTCGTACGGGGATCCGGTGCATGAGGGCCAGCATCGCCTCGGCGTCCTGGGCCTCGACGAGCGCCGAGAGGCGATCGCGGTCCACGTCCTCGCGCCAGCCAACCCACACGGCGGCATCATCGGCGGCTTCGAGGACGTACCACGCTTCGGTCTTGCCATAGGCGCAGCCAAGATGCCGCGATGCGTACGGGCGGGTGGGGTGCACGTGGACGGGAAGGCGTTGCCCGGCGTCGAGCAGCTTCACCAGCACGCCCGTGTCGCCCGGCTCACTGTCGTCGCGGCCGAGCCAATCGAGCGGTTCCGCTATGACCGCATCACGTAGCAGCGTGCCGTCGGCGAGTGGTGCGGGTCCGAGGCCCGGGTCACCGAAGCGGGCGACTGTGGCGCCCACCCACTCCTCGGGCGAGCGCTCACCGACCGGTGGCAGGCCGCGCCACGCGGCCAGCGCGGGCCCGCCGGCGTACCAGTGCGGTATGACGTTGGGGGGCAGGAGCTGTGGCTGCACGATCACCTCTCTGTGATGCTCCACTTGCGTGGCTCAGGGAACGATGACGACCTTGTGTGCGGTCGGATCACTGCGCAGGGTGTCCAGGGCCTGCCCGTAGTCGTCCAGCCCGAACCGGTGGGTGACGATGCCGTCGGTGCGCACTCGACCGCCGCGCAGCGCGTCGATGGCGGCGCCGAACGACGTCATCTCGGCGAACGAGCCCTTGATGGTGATCTCGCGGCGGAACACGTCGAACGGGTGGAACCGGACGATGTCGCTTTCCCGGGTGACGCCGTAGACCAGGACGGTGCCGCCGCGGCGGGTCAGTGGCACACAGATGTCGCCGACGGTCGGCGAGCCGGTGGCCTCCACGACGGCGTCGTAGCCGTCGCCATGAGGTGAGACGGCCAGCAGCGCAGCGATGTTGGCGTCCGGGTCGTCCCGGGAGATCCGTACCACCTGATCCACTCCGAGCCGGCTGGCCGTGTCGAGCTTGAACTGGCTGGGTCCCGCGACCGTCACCGACGACGCGCCGCCCGAGGCGATGAGCTGTGCCAGCAGCAGTCCGGTAGGGCCGGCACCGAGTACCAGTGCGCTGCCGCCGGGTCGCATCTGCAGACTCTCGAGGCCGTGCATCGCACAGGACGTCGGCTCGCTGAACACCGCGGTCTCCGCAGGCAGACCCTCGGTGGAGAACACCAATTTGTGGTCTGCGACGGCGTATTCGGCGAAGAACCCCTGGAAGTTGCTGCCGAAGCCCTTCATGTCGGCGCACTGGCCCAGTCGGCCGGCGAGACAGTAGGCGCACTCGCCGCAGTAGACATTCGGGTTGACGGTGACTTGCTCGCCCACGCGGAATCGGGTCACGCCTTCGCCCAGTTGGTCGACCACACCGACCAGCTCGTGACCGGGCACGAGGGGGAACACGGCGCCGAAGTCGCCTTCGTGGATGTGCAGGTCAGTGCCGCAGACACCGATCTGATCCACTTTGATGCGCACCTGACCCGGCGCGGCCTCGGGAGTCGGGATCTCGGTCACCGACCACGTCTTCGCAGCCTCGTAGTACACGGCCTTCATGTGCCGGGACCGTCCTCTTCCTCGAGTGTTACCTGGGTCACCCTGCGACTCGGGACAGTACGCCTTCTTGACGCGTATGTCACCGGTGTCACAAAAATCGTGTACCCGGCATGACATCGGTGACATACTGACCACCGACCGAGGCGAGGAGGAATCGTCGGTGGCAACCATGCGCGACGTCGCACAGCGGGCGGGAGTGAGTGCCAAGACGGTCTCACGCGTGGTCAACGACGATCGGTATGTCTCGGCAGATGTCCGCCAGCGGGTCGAACGCGCCATCGACGAACTGCAGTACGTGCCGAACATGCTCGCCGTCACGTTCCGGACCGGCCGCGACGCGGCGATCGGCATCGCGGTGCCCGGTGTGGCAGACCCGTTCTTCGCCAGCATCATTGACGAGGTCGAGCGCGAGGCGAGTCGTCGTGGTGTGGCCGTCATCGTCACCAGCGTGGGTTGGGAACCGTCGCACGAGCAGCGGTCCATCGAGGCGGTGCTGCACCGTCGGGTCGCCGGCATGATCATCTGCCCGGTGGGGCCCGACATGTCGTTCCTGCGACCGTGGCAGAAGCGCACGCCATTGGTCTTCGTCGACCGCGTGCCAGGTCGACTGACTGCCGACGCCGTCGTGCAGGACGACCTCGGCGGCGGCCGGGAAGCAACCCGGCACCTGATCTCGCATGGGCACCAGCGCATCGCGTTCATGGGCGACGAGGCCGTGACCGGAATGCTGCGCCTGCAGGGGTGCCAACGGGCGCTGGCCGAGGCGGGTTTGCCGCAGGACGGCGATCTCGTCCACCTCGGAGCCGTCGACACGCCCGCGGTGACGGCGGCGCTGCACCGAATGCTCGAGGCGCCGAACCCCCCGACCGCGGTGTTCTCCTCGAACGCACGGTGCACCGTCTCGCTGGTGTCGGCACTACAGGCGTTGCGCCGCAGGGACATTGGTGTCGTCGGTTTCGGTGACTTCCCGACTGCCGCAGCACTGAAGCCCGCGATCACGGTGGTCCACCAGGACGGTGCCGCAATGGGACGCTTTGCGGCTGACCGGCTCTTCATCCGACTCGATCACCCGAGTCGGCGGCTGCGGCGGCACACCGTTCTGCCGGTTTCACTGGTGACGCGCACGTCGTGCGCGCTGCCGGGTGAGAAGGTGCGTGCCGGACACGGCCAACTCGTCACCGGCGTCGGCGCGTGAGTGCGCTGCCCGTGGTCCTGCTCTCGGGCGCGCCTGCGGCCGGGAAGAGTACCTTGTCGCGGCTGGTCGCTCGGGAACTGCGGGCGGCCGTGATCGGACAGGACGTCGCAACGGGTCCCCTCGTCGAGGTGGTCCAAAGGCTGGTCGGCATAGACGATCTCGACGATCCGCGGCTCGCCGGGGTGACCCGCGCGGCGCGTTACCGGGTGCTGCTCGATCTCGCCGTCGACAACCTTGCCGCAGGCATGCCGGTGGTGCTGGTCGCTCCGTTCACCGCGGAGCGTGCGGACCCAGCCGCCTGGGCTTCGACGCACGACCGCCTCGTCGCCGCGGGCGGCGCGCCGCTGTTGGTGTGGCTGCGCCTCGAGCCCGCCGAAGTCCTGCGCCGGCTGCGCGAGCGCGGTGCCGAGCGCGACGCGGCGAAGCTCGTCGACGAGGCGGCCTATCTGGCCGGACCAGCTGGGGCGGCGTGCGACTCCCCCGTCGTTCCCCACCTCGCGCTCGATGCCACGTTGCCTCCTGCCGTACTGGCCCGCGCTGTCCTCGAGTCGCTTGGCCCCTAGCGGTTGGGCTGGTCCTGCGAGTCGAAATAGGCGTTCCCAGTGGCAATTCCGCGTATGAACGCGGCACTATTGAGGCGGTGCCTCCGCGGCCGCGCCGGAGATCTTCCGCTGAAGTCCGCGGATTCGTCGGAAGAGCCACTGCGCCGCGAGCAGCGCGTTGTTGCGTCCGTGAACATTGCCGTAGTGGACCAACACGGTGACGCGCAGAGCGTCGTCCGCGCACGGAAACGTGGCGTGGTAGCTGCGGTAACCCCAGAATACGTATGCGTTGCCCGGCTGCAAGGGGATGACTTTGGCGTCCACTTGGTCGTCGAGCTTCCGGACGAATCTCCTTCGGTAGAAGTCGCTTTGGGAAACGAACTTCTCGATGATGTTGGTGATCACGGAGCGCCGGTATGGCCGCCGATTCGGGCACACGACCAACTCACCGGAGATTCGCGAGCCAACATTCGGAATGATGATCGGAACGACCATCGACACGACGCTGCGATCGTAGTGAAACCACAAGGGCTTTCCTGGTTCACCTGGACCGACGAGAATCCGGACCGCACACTCGATGCCTCTGCCATCCGCACCGAGTGCGGGATAGCTCGCGACCGCCAACGATTCCAACAAGGACTCAAGCCTCGGGTCGATCACCAATCGGTGCACGAATGCGTACTCGTCGGCCGCCGGATCTTCGATGAAGACCTCGTGTCGGCCGTTGCTGGGTAGATACGACCGGACGCATTCCTGAGCCTCGCGCAACCAGTCCTCGGTCACTACGGACTTCAGGCACGCGGCCCCCGAAACGTCGATTTCGTCGGCGATGTCTGCCGTTGATGCGTCGAATCCGTCGATGAGAGCAAGCATGCGCGAGACAATAGCAACAGAAATGTGTTTGCAAAAGATGATCTAGCAAACGCTCAGGGGCGAACTCCACCCCCGATGGCGTGCCATTCGTCGCGCCGCCTTGACGGGTGCAAGCGAAGTTGGACCACCGCGGGGCCGCGGTCGTCACCAGGGCCTCCTGCTCATCCATGGCTCACCGCTCCGGCATCCACGGCGCGCGCGCGGAACGTCGTGACCACTCGTGCCACCATGCGAAGTCCACCCAATCGGGACATAATCGCGAGATGGAGCGACGACGGCGTAGGTCCACTGAGCAATCCCCGACGACGATGCTCAACGAGCTGCCGGCGCGGGTGGTGCTCGAGCGAATGCCCGTCCCGGTGCTCGCCATCGCGCATGACGGTTCGATTCTCTTTGCGAATCAGGCCTTCGCCGAAATGCTCGGTTATCAGCCCGAGGCCGTCCTGACCTTGAAGTTCACTGAGATCTGCCACAGCGTCCCCGAGGACGAATCACCGGTGACCGTCGTCCATGCGTCCGCCAACCAGATCGTCGCGTTGGTGCACGCGGACGGCTCCGTCGTGCGGGGCCGAATGAGCAAATCTGCCCTGTTGCGCGAAGACGACCCACTCGCGTTGGCAACGTTCGTCGACCTGACGGAAGAGCTCTGGGCAGTCGGCCGCTGACAGGGCGCGGCGCTATTCACTCGCCTGTCTGGGTTGGGTGTGACGTTGTGACTGGCGTGCGAGGAACTCCCGAAAGTACGGAAGCGAACTCTCGTCCACGATGGCAGGTAGCAAAAGTTCCCAGGCTTGCCCAACGCGCTGAACCAGATCAGGGTTACCAGTGGCCGATGACCAGATCAGCTGAACACCCACCAATGCGGACACGATGAACTCGCCGACGACGCCGGGGTCGACGTCCGCTCGAACGTCGCCATCGGCCTGGGCCTGTCCGACGCGAGCTGCCATCTCGGCTATCCACTTGCGGTAGTAATCGGCAGCCTGCTCGTTGAACTTTGCGAGAGTGTGGAGAAGGTCTGCGCCGGTGCGCGTCAGCTTGTCCGTCGCGGCAGCCTCGGCGGACAGGATTGTGCCTTGGATCATGCTCTCCAGAGCAGGTGAGGCATCGTTGTGGCGCCCAAAAACTCGCTGTTGGGCAGCCACATAGTCGTCGATGATGGCTAAGGCCAACGACTCCTTGGAGCGAAAATGGTGGTAGAGGGCGCCTTTGGTGACCTCGACACGCTCGATGACATCGCCCATGCCCGTGCTCGGATAGCCCATCTCGTTGAATAGATCAACGGCGGCGTTGATGATCTTGCGCCGGGTGGTCTCGGACCGGGATTGGCGAACCATCCCTCCCGTCCTTCCGGTTCGGTCGACCTACGCGCGGCTAAGCGTCGACGATTCCGTGTCCCCCGCGGCTAGGTCAGCCTAGCAGCGCGTTCGCGGCGGGGAGCTTCGAACCCATGGTCGCGAGGCAACCATCAGGAGTGACCGGACTCGGTGCCGCTCGAATTTTGGGGCCGCCGGTGCTCACGTCGGAGTTTTCATGGCGTCCGCCGCCGGGGGTGGGACACCGCAGCAACATCGACGGCCAGACGGCGGAACCCGGGACTGCCCACACCAGCAAACCAGCTAACAGAAGCTGTAGCTTAGGTCACACTATGCAAAACAGCCGAAAAGTATGTAATGTGCTGTCCATGCATCCGATCAGTCCAGTAATGGCCCGATTGGCAACGCTAACATCGACAAAATTGACGCTGAGGCGTCGATCACGATCGGACAGGACCCATGAGATCTAGCATCTCTCCGGCTCGGAGAACTCCCCTCCGCAAAGCCCATCGCCGGACTTCTGATCCGATGCGTGCAGGTATGGCGAATGAGCTTGCACTCCGGGACGCGTCTGTCTCCGGAGCGAGCAGCAGTCGTAAAGGAGTGGATCAATGAAGGTTGTCCTGTTTTGCGGTGGCTACGGGATGCGGATGCGCAACACCGACGATGACGTCATCCCCAAACCGCTACAGATGGTCGGCCCCCGTCCATTGCTGTGGCACGTGATGCGCTACTACGCCCACTTCGGCCACAAGGACTTCATCCTGTGCCTCGGCTACGGCGCCGAGCAGATCAAGGAGTTCTTCCTTACCTACCGCGAAACCGAGTCCAACGATTTCGTTCTCCGCGACGGGCACGTCGAACTGTTGGGCTCCGATATCTCCGACTGGACCGTGACTCTCGTCGACACCGGTCTTGAGTCATCAATCGGCGAGCGACTGCGCCGGGTACGCAAGCACTTAGGCGACGACGACTACTTTCTCGCCAACTACGCCGACGTGCTGACCGATGCCCCGCTCGACAAGATCATCGACTGGGTCGTCAGCGCCGGCGCGGACGCATCGATGCTCATCGTGCCTCCGCAGCAGTCCTTCCACTGCGTCGACGTCGCCCCCAACGGCGAGGTCAAGGAGATCGTGCCGGTCAGCCAGTTTCCGGTGTGGGAGAACGGCGGATACTTCGTGCTACGCCAGAACGTCATCGACCTGATCCCCGAGAACGGTGATCTAGTCGGTGATGCGTGCGAGGCGCTGAGCGGTACGGGGCGACTCGTCGGTTATCGGCACGACGGGCTTCTGGAAGCCTGCAGACACGTTCAAGGAACGCGCTGAACTCGATGCCGGATATCGGCAGGGCGTTCGGCCATGGATGGTGTGGGAGTCTCGTGAACTGGCTGGTGCCAGCACGTGATCCGGCTGTCGATCGACCGGCCCGCGAGTGTGGCGCTGATCGGTGCCCACTGCGACGACATCGTGATCGGCGCGGGCGCAACGCTGTTGGAGATCACTCGCCAGTCGCCCGATGTCATCGTGCACGCCCTCGTGCTGACCGGTGCGGGTACCGAACGCGAAGTCGAAGAGAAGAGTGCGCTCGCGGCAATCTGTGGAGCTGCGGATGTGCGGTTGACCGTCGCAGACCTTCCCGATGGTCGACTGCCTGACCACTGGGGACGGGTCAAGCAACTACTCGCCGACTTCCGCCGCGGTTGCGATCCCGATGTCGTATTCGCTCCGAACCGTGGAGACCGCCACCAGGACCACCGGATGCTTGCGGAGCTGACCACGACGGAGTTTCGCGACCATCTGGTGCTGGGTTACGAGATCGTGAAATGGGAATCCGATCTGCCCAATCCGCATTCCTACCAACCAGTCCCGGCGGCCGCAGCGCGCCAGAAGGTTCGAGTTCTGCAGGAGTGCTACCCGTCCCAGATCGGCCATCACTGGTTCGACGAAGAATCGTTCCTCGGCTTGATGCGGCTGCGCGGAGTGCAGTGCCATAGCCACTATGCGGAAGCCTTCGTGTGCGAGAAGGCGACTCTTAATCTCGCACCGTCCGAGTTCGCCCGGTAGCAGGGAGACATGGGGATGCGTGTTCTCGTTACGGGTACGGAAGGCTATTTGGGCTGTCTGCTTGCGCCCAGGCTCATCGCCGATGGGCACGAGGTCGTCGGCCTGGACACCGGCTACTACAAGAGCGGTTGGCTCCATCACGACAGCGGCACCGCGCCACAGCAGTTGGTGCGCGACATCCGACACGTGACGGTGGACGACCTGCGTGGGTTCGACGCAGTCGTGCACATGGCCGAGTTGAGCAATGATCCGATCGGTGACCTGATCGGAGATGTCACCTACGACATCAACCACCTTGGCAGCGTGCATCTTGCGCGGTGCGCCAAGGCTGCCGGAGTCAGGCGATTCGTCTACATGTCGTCGTGCAGCGTTTACGGGATCGCCACAGGAACGGTCGACGAATCCAGTCCGGTCAATCCATTGACGCCCTACGCGAAGTGCAAGGCCCTGGTCGAACGGGACCTCACCGCGATGGCCGACGACGAGTTCTCGCCGACCTTCCTCCGCAATGCCACGGCATTTGGCGCATCACCACGCATGAGGTTCGACATCGTCCTCAACAACTTGTGCGGCCTGGCGTGGGTTGAGCACGACATCTCGATGACGAGCGATGGAACACCCTTGCGCCCCTTGGTCCACGCACTCGACATCGCGCAGGCGATCCAGTGCGCGCTGCACGCCGATCGCGAGCGGGTGCACGCGTTGGTGGTGAACGTCGGCGCAGACGAGAACAACTACTCGGTTCGCGAGATCGCCGAGACCGTGGCTCGCGAATTTCCGGGCTGCGAACTTACTTTCGGCGATCCGAATCCGGACCAGCGCAGCTACCGCGTCGCCTTCGGCAGGATCCGCGGGGTCTTTCCAGAGTTCAAAACCGAGTGGGACATCGCTTCCGGTGCCGCCCAGCTGCACCGCGTGTTCGAGAACATCGCGATGGAACCCGAGACGTTCTACGGCCGCGGCCACACCCGGCTCAAACAAATCGAATACCTGCTCAAGACCGGTCAGGTCGATGAACAACTGTTCTGGAAGGGCACTCAGTGAAATACACCGCCACCGACGTCGACGGCGTCGTGATCGTCGACATCGAACCCCACCACGACGCCCGCGGGTTCTTCTCCCGGTCGTTTTGCGCCGACGGAGTTCGCCAAACACGGACTCGACGCGGACGTTTCCCAGACCAACATCTCGTACAACCGCACCCGTGGCACGCTGCGCGGGCTGCACCGGCAGGTGCCGCCGTTCCTCGAGGCGAAGCTCGTCCGGTGCACGCGCGGTGCAATCGTCGACGTTGCCGTGGACGTCCGTCCCGAGTCGGCTACGTACGGCAAGCACGTGATGGTGGAGTTGACAGCCGACAACCACCGCAGCTTGTTCCTGCCGCCGTACGTGGCGCACGGCTTCCAGACGCTGGTCGACGACACCGAGGTCATCTACCAGGTCAGCGGTCCATACGCGCCGGCAGGCGAGCAGGGCTTCCGTTGGGACGATGGGCAATTCGGCATCGCCTGGCCATTACCGGTGTCCGTCATATCCGACAAGGACGCCACCTGGCCCTTGGTGGTAGAGACAAGGAGCGCGGCACGATGATGATGGGCGTAGACGTATTGCTCGCCGAGCGGGCGCGGCAAGGAAAACCCATTAGGGTCGCGATGGCCGGATGCGGGTTCATGGGTCGGGGTTTGGTCAACCAGATCGTCAACAGCGTGCCGGGGATGACGCTTTCGGCCATCGCCGTCCGCGATCCGAGCAAGGGCATCAAGGCACTTGGCGATGCCGGGGTAGACCGATGTGGCCGTCGCCCACAGCGTTGGCCAACTCGAGAGGGCAATCCGTGCCGAAATTCCGGCCGTCACCGATGACTTTCGGCGCGATCACGCGGGCCGACGGCATCGACGTCGTCATCGACGTCACCGGGGCGGTCGAATTCGGCTGCCACTTGGCGCTCGATTGCTTCACGAACGGCAAGCACCTGGTCCTGATGAATGCCGAGGTCGACGCGACCGTCGGTGCCGAATTGGGACGCCGAGCCGACGGCGGCCGGGGTGGTGTTCACCGGATGCGACGGCGACCAGCCGGGCGTGCAGATGAACCTGATCCGTTTCGTCCGCAGCATCGGCGTCACGCCGCTGCGTCAGCGGGAACATCAAGGGTCTGCAGGATCCGTACCGCAACCCCACCACCCAGGAGGGATTCGCGCGTCGATGGGGCCAGGATCCGTGGATGGTGACCAGCTTCGCCGACGGCACCAAGATGAGCGTCGAACAGTCAATCGTCGCCAACGCAACCGGGATGTCGGTCCACAAGCGAGGCATGCTCGGACGTGATCACGAGGGACACGTCGACGAGCTGACCGAGTGGTACGACATCGACGAACTTCGCGCACTCGGCGGTGCTGTCGACTACGTCGTGGGCGCCCAACCGAATCCGGGCGATCTACTGCCTGGGTACACAGGATGATCCGAAGCAACGGCACTACCTTGAGCTGTACAAGCTCGGCAAGGGTCCGCTGTACAGCTTCTACACGCCGTATCACCTGTGCCACTTCGAGGTTCCGATCACCGCTGCCCGAGCGGTGTTGATGGGTGATGCGACGGTTCGCGCGCAGGGCACTCGACATGTCGAGGCGGTGGCCACCGCCAAGATCGATCTGAAGGCCGGCACTGTGCTAGATCGCCTCGGCGGTTACCACTATTACGGCGAGGCCGAGAAGGCCCACATCGCCCGCGACGAACGGCTGCTTCCCGTCGGCGCGGCGGAAGGTTGCGAGCTCGTCCGCGACGTCCCGAAGGACGCGACGCTCACCTACGACGACGTCGTCCTGCCATCCGGCCGCCTGGTCGACCAACTACTCGAGGCCCAGCGCAGTTTGCCCGTCGGCATCCCTCCCGGTCTTCTAGCGGATGTGATCACACCATGACTGACTCAGAACATGCCCCGGCAACCCTCGCCGTACGGATGGCGATCCGCGGCAACGTCATCGAACGGCATGATGTCGATGAAGTGATCGACATCGTCAAGTCGCGGCTGCGAATCGGAAACCGCCGGCAGTCTGGCGGTCGGGTCGGTCAACCTCGACCATCTAACCACTTCGCGCGGCCACGACGCGCTCGGACATCAACCGGGCCAGGAGTGGCTGCTGCTGGCCGACGGCATGCCGATCGCTTGGCGTGGCCAGTTGCTCACCGCCCAGCCCTGGCCGCGAGTCGCCGGTGCCGACTGCTTGCCGCGCCTGTTGAGCGTTCGCCGAGGACTCCGGCTTACCGGGTCGGGTTCCTCGGCGGCACCGTCGAGACCCATCGAGCGCTTGGCCGACCGGCTGGAGAATGACCACCCCGGCCTCGTCGTCTCGGGAATGTGGTCACCCAGCCGCGAAGAGCTCGACACGCGATTCCGCAGGAGATCGCCGCGGCGATCCGGACGGCACGACACCGACATTCTCGTCGTATGCCTTGGCAAGCCTCGCCAGGAGCACTGGGTAGCCCGCTACGGAAGACGAAACGCGGGCAAAGCTTTTCCTGCCCTTCGGGGCTGCCGCGGACTTCCTCGCGGGAACGAAGCGCCGTGCGCCGCAGTGGATGCAGCGGTCCGGGCTGGAGTGGTTCTACCGGCTCAGTCGCGAGCCACGACGGTTGGCCCGGCGCTACCTGATCCAGGGCCCCGTCGCACTCCTTCGGGCAGTTCGCGCACAGCTCGTCTACGCACCTGGCGTCTACTACTCCGCCGCTGATGACGAAGCGGACCGCGGCGAATATCCAGCTGCTGACGGATGCCGTCGAGCCATCGAACGCAGCCCGCCCGGGCGATGAGTTCCTCCGGACGCCGTGACCGAATCCACCATGGTCGGAACGCCGGTCGGTCCCCCAGTCCCGGATCGCGCACGCGTTCTCGCTGCAGCTCCTCTGCCGGTCATCGGGATGGTGGCGTCGGTGGTTTCGGTCGCGATGACAGCTCGCTACCTCGGCCCCAGTCTCTATGGCCAGCTGACCATCGCCGTGGTGTTCATCGGGATGTGGACTTCATTCGCCGACCTCGGCATCGGCACCGTCATCGTGCGACGGGTTACGTCGGGGCGAGGCGAACCTCGAGCGGCTGGTCCGCGTCAACAGTGGGTTATCGCTGGTGTATTGCCTACCGCTGGCGGTGTTTGCGGCCGGATCGGGATTGTTCATCTATCCCGACGCGGATGTGCGGGCGATTCTCGTCGTCATGTCGGCGCAATTGCTGATGATGACGATGACCACGCGGTTCGAACCGGTATTCCTGACCACCGTCCGGTTCACCGCTGTCGCCCTCTCCGACGTCATCAGTCGGCTGGCGATGCTGGGCTGTATTGTCCTGGCTGGTGGTTTCGCATGCCGGCATCATCTGGTTCGCGGTCGCGCAACTCATCCCCCCTGCCGTGCAGCTGGTGATCCAGGGCGCGGCCGCGTCCAGGCACATCTCGGCTTCGACCGGTCTTCTCGCTGACCGAAACCACCGACCTGCTTCGGGAAAGCCTCGCGCCGATGGGCGTCATCGTGATCGCGATCCTGTATTGGCGCGCCGACGGCGTCATCCTTTCGCTGGTAAGCACACACGCCGAGGTCGGTGTTTACGGTCTGGCTTACACCATTGCGTTCAACATCGTGGTCGTCTCGACCTTCTTCCTGAAGTCGACGCTGTCGACGGCCACCGAGCTGTTCACACGGGATCGCCTCCGCCTTCACGGACTTCATGCGGCGAAGCGTCGAGATGATGTACTTCCTCGGGGTTCCCGTCGCCGTCGTTGGCGGAATGCTGGCAGGACCGCTGATCGCGCTGCTTGGCGATGAGCAGTTCGTCGAACGCGGTGCGCCTACGCTGACGTTGCTGTTCGTCGCGGTAGCGCTGCGCTTCATCACCGGCACCCTCAGCCAGGGCCTGTTCGCATGTCATCACCAGCGATTCCTGTTCCGGCTATCGATCGCCACCTTGGCAGTCAACATCGTGCTGAATGTATTGCTGGCAGCGCGATTCGGCGCGGCTGGTGCCGCCGCGGCATTGGTGTGCACTGAGGTGTTCGGCTTGGTCTTCGCCAGCTGGCGGCTCCGTCGTCAATGCGGCTACCGCAATCCCGTGGCGTTCCTACTGCGTACTTTTGGGGCCCGTTGCCGTCAGCATCGCGGCGGTGGTCGCGCTTTCCGGCCAACACGTGTTGATCGCGGGTGCGGGGGCAGTCATGGCCTATCTCGCGGCCAACCTAGCGATCGGCCCGGTAACGTCCATCGAAATTGTCGGCGCTACGGCGGGGAGCTAACGAATGACGCGTGAATTGGACCGGCCCTATCTGAAGCCGCCCGACGGCGACGGCGCAAGCGGCCAGCCGCGTCACATCCCCTTGCGGTGCTCATCGTGACGTACAAGAGTCACGACCTACTCGAGAAATGCCTCGCACAGGTCGCTGAGCACCTTCCCGAATTGTCCATCTACGTCTACGAGAACAGTGGCGACGACTATCCCGGGCGTCGAGGAGCTGGCCAGGCGGCACCCGCACGTGCACTGGGTGATCGGGTCGAAGGAACCTCGGTTTCGCAGCGGCGATGAACGCGCTCGTGGAGCACGTGCCATCCGATGCCGACCTGCTGCTGCTGAATCCCGATGCCGAGCTGCTCGGACCGCTGACCCGGACGAGGCAGCTGATTCGCCGGCCCGGGGTTGCCGCGGTTGCTCCGCTGATGTGGGACAACGCAGGCGCGGGTTCCGCACCGTGGGATGTCGCCACCCGCCGCCGCACCCTGATCCGCGCGCTGGTGGCGGCCGCTGGCCACTCGGAAACCTTTCGTGGGACGCCTCTTTCACACCTGTACCGTCGGCAGCCCGGCGAGCAACAGGACATCGACGGCTACCTGTGTGGCGCCTGCCTGGCGATCAACCGAGACGCCTGGAACGCCATCGGCGGCTTCGACGAAGAGTTCTTCGTGTATGGCGAGGAGACCGACTGGCAGAACCGCGCCCGCGCCGCCGGCTGGAAGATCCTGCTCGCCGACGAGGTGGGAGCCAACCACCGCGGCGAGTCCGACGACGGTCATGGCGCACCGCTCGAGGCGTCCGAACGCGGCCGTGTGTACGAACTCCTGCGCACCAACATCGCCTTGCTGCTCGAACACGAACACTCGGTTCACCATGCCGATGCATATCTGGCCGGAACCAAATTGCTGGATCGCGTGCAGCGCTCCAAGCGGGCGATCCGCGATCGGGCGATGCGCTCGCCGCACGATCTTCCCCACGTCGTGATCACCACCAACCGGCTGGTCTACGGCGGTGCCGAACGCCAAAAAGTCTTGCTGGCAACGGAGTTGGATCGTCGCGGCTATCCCGTCACGCTGGTGTGCCTGCAGCGGTTCGGGCCGCTGATCAAGGACATGCCCGCACTCGGTGCAGGTGGTGCGCCAGCCATGGTGGGCACCCATCGTCGACGGGCCTGCCGGGACCCGCGGTCGTCGATCAGCGGCGACACCAACACCGAGGCCGGATTCGCCACGCTATGGCGCAGCGCCGGTTCGGGACGGCGCTGGCTGGTTGCGGCCCACGTTCCACCCGAGGAGGATCGGCCGATCTACTCGCGTCCGCTTGCCGCCGCAATGAGCAGAGCCGACGGCTTCATTGCTCTTGCACAACGGCATTGGGAAATGCTCAACTGCCCACCATGGACTCGGTGTCACGCACTTCGTGGCACCCAATGGCGTGGCGCCGGCTGTCCCCTCCAGCCGGCGCCACGATCGGGGTGAGCCGCCGCACCTGGTCATGCTGTCGCGGATCGTGGAAGCACAAGAACCCGCACATGCTGATCGAGGCCCTGGCAGGATTGACCGAAATTGCCTTGGCGCCTGTCGATTTTCGGCGATGGGCCCGACCGGGTGGAGTTGGAGGCCCGCACGCCCGTCGTCGATGCGGGACCGGGTTAGCTGGCGCGGTTGGTCAGACGGTCCCGACCCGGCCCTGGCCGATGCCGACCTGCTCTGCGTGCCCAGCCGGTCCGAGGCGTTTCCTCTGGCGATCCTCGAGGCGATGTCCCGCGGCATCCCGGTTGCGGCGTCGGCTGTGTGCGCGTACCGGAGATGCTCGACCACGGCGCGGGCCGGCATCGTCGTCGATCCGGTCTACGGTGCCGGGCTGGCGCACAGGCCCTCGAGCGGTCTCCTCTCCACCCCGCGACGTACTCGGCGAGCTTGGCCACCGCGGTCTCGATCGCATGACCGCGCACTACACCATCGAGGCGATGACCGACGCGTACATCGATGCGATCGACAGCGTGTTGTGAATTCGCTTCGGGTGCTGTGGCTTTCGCCATGGATGCGGCCGCTTGCCCGGGTTACATCCGAGGCCCTGCGTCGCCGCGGCGTGGAGGTGCTGTTCGTCACGTCCGACCAGCATCCCGAGTCTGACGCCGCCCGCGACTACGAGTTCGTCCTCGACCCGCGATTTCGTGCCGCGTCAACCTGGCCGGCCAGCTTCGCCGCCCGGCGGTACGCATCCGAGACTGGCGGCCGGACGTGGTGATCACCGAACTCGTCCGAGACCCACGCTGGATCACGTTCGCCGGGCAACGACCCCCCGCGTCCAGCTGGTGCACGATGACCGCGCCACACGACGCGTACGAGCAGCGACCGCGCTACGAGCGGGCAGTCTTCGATCGCTGGGGGGCAGGCGCCGCGGCCACGGTGGTGTTCAGCGACTACGTCGCGGAAGCCGTGGCCGACGCGCCGCGATATCGCAGGCACGCGGGTCCACATGGTGCCGCTGACCAGCGATCTCGATCCGGCGCTGGTGCAGGCGCTGGTGCCCGCCGTGGACCGGCGGACTTCGTCCTGATGGGCCGGCTCAACCCGTACA
Organism: uncultured Actinomycetota bacterium; assembly: GCA_963849055.1. Taxonomy (GTDB): domain Bacteria; phylum Actinomycetota; class Actinomycetes; order Mycobacteriales; family Mycobacteriaceae; genus Mycobacterium. The sequence goes on along the minus strand of CAWKFI010000001.1, from coordinate 31,356 downwards.
AGAACATCGATGTCGTCCTCGACGCCTGGCAGGCTCATGTGGACGGCACGCAGCTGGCGCGGTGACGAATCTGGTCCTGCTTGGCGACGGACCGCACATCACCCGCAAGCTGCCCAAGCACACCGTCTGGCGGCCCGGCTCCTTCCGCTACGGCGACGTGATTGGACACCATCGCGGCGGCCAAGGGATCGGTCGTGCACTACCGGCGCGCGTCACAGAGCGGCGTACAGGTGCTGTCGATGCAATTGGGGTCACGCCGATCGTCTCCCCCGTCGGCGCGCTGCCCGAGTTTCAACCGCCGGGCTGCGAACCCGTTGGCGTCGACGACGTCGACGGCCTCGCTGCAGCCTTCGACGCGCTTGGCTGACCCGCGAAACGGCCGCGCTCCAAGGCGCGGCCGCCGCGCGACACTATGCACAGCGGTTCACCGCGGACCACGCAGCCGAGCGGCTGCACGATGCCCTCCGCCTGACCGCTCGGGCGGCGCGATGACGGCGCAGCGCATCCTGGTGGTCGGCCCGGCGCCCGCGGGACCACTCAGCCGTGGCGGCATGGCCACGGTCGTCTCGTTGATGGCGGCTCATCCCGACGCGCGCTTCGAGATCACCGTAGTGCCGACATACGTCGACGGGTCGACGTGGCTGCGCCTATCGGTGGGTGTCCGCGGAATGGCGCGCGCTGCCGGATCGATATTCCGCGGCAAGGTCGACGTACTACACGTCCACCTCTCGCACGGCGGGAGCATCGTGCGAAAGGCCGTGCCGCTGTGGGCCGCCAGGCTCGCCGGAATCCCCGCCGTGGTGCACGGCCACAGCTTCGACTTCGGTGGGTGGTTCGACGACCGGTCAGTGCTGACCCAGCACCTGGTGCGTGCCGCCATGCCGGCTGAGCACTGGCTCGTTCTCGGTCAGCAGCCACGCCGAAGAATATGCGCAGCGGCTTGAGGATCCCACCGGATCGAATCAGGTGCTCCACAATGCGATTCAAGTTCCCGCCCCGAGCGGTGGATCAAGGTCCGCCGATCCCGTTCACGCCGTGCGCTTGGACGGACTGGGCGACCGCAAGGGCAGCTACGACCTGTCGCCGGCGGTGCAGCAGCTCGACGCCGGACGTCCAGCCGCCGGCTACGAGTGACGCTCGCCGGGCGACGGGGAGATCGATGCCGTGACCGCCGCCGTCGAGGCTGCCGGCATCGATGACACCGTGCACGTCGCGGGCTGGCTCGACACGCCGCAACGCGACGAACTGCTCGTCGCGTGCGCATGTCTTCGTACTCCCCAGCCGCGACGAGGGGCTGCCGATGGCACTGCTCGAAGCCATGGCGATGTGGACTGGCCCCTATCACGACGGCAGTCGGCAGCATCGGCGAAGTGATCACAGACGACGTGAACGGGTTGCTCGTCGACGCCGGGTCGGCCCGATCAGATCGCCGGCGCGCTGCGCACCCTGGTCGTCGACGAGAAGCGGCGCACACGTTCGGCTTCGGCCGCGAGGGACCACGTCGGCGGCTTCACCGTCAACCTCTGGTACGAACGACTTGCGGCGCTGTGGACGGCGATGGCGTCTCAACCAGCTCCGCCGCCACGATCGGAGTCGCTGGAGCGAGCCGACTGAACGCCATCGCGGCGCCCAAGGCAATACCCAGTACGAGTGAACTCGGCGGTTCCAGCGGCAGCGGATCGACCACGCAGATCGCGAGCAGGCCAACACTCACTGCTGCGCGATCTTCGCCGCGGCGGACCTGGTACGCAGTGCAAGCGCCACGGGCGCCAACGCGAACACCGCGAATACGATCATGCCGGCGACTCCCGCCTTCACCAGCCACCACAGGTAGAAGTTGTGCGCATAAGTGGTACCCAGTGTCGCGGTGAAGCGTTCCGGCCTGGCCGAACGGCAGCTGATAGGCATAACCCAAGCCATGCCCGAACAGCGGTGCGTCGTCGATGGCACGGAACAGGTTGGTGTTCTCGTGCAGCCGGGCCAGGGTTGACGAATCAACCGCCAGCGCGCTCGTCGAGACGCCATCGAGCACCCTGTCCGAGAAGGCATTCAGCTGATCGGTCAGCCAGCCCCCCGCCTCGGAGTGCTGCAGTAGGAAGAGCGTCGCGGGGATCACCACCACGACCGACGCCGCGCCGAGGACGACGAGTACTGCCGATCGGCGCATCGCGGACCATCCCAGCCCGGCGACGAGCGCGACGGCGGCGGTTACCGCGAGAGCGATCAACGTGGTTCTGGCAAACGACAGCAGCGTGATCGCCACTGCAGGTACTCCGAGAATGAACCACATCGACAACCGAGAGCGGCCCACGATCTGGGCGGCGACGAGCGCCGTCAGCACGGCAAGAGCCGGCGCCTGGGTGGCGGTCAGCAGCCGTATCGCCGCAGCGCCGGTCTCGCCTTGGAGACTCTCGGCCCGTCCAGCCAGCCGGATACCCGTTAGCGAACTGGCGATGATCATGGCAGCGGAGAACCACAGCACGACCGCCATCACCCGGATCGATTGTCGGACATAGCCGGTGCGAACGATCAGCACGGCGAGCACGAAGCCAGCGACGACCTCGCAGAGAAATATCGCCTCGCGGGCGATCCGCTCCGGATCGTGTCCTGCGCCCAGTCCGATCGCGGTGAAGAACATCACGGTCAGAAACAAGCTGCCCGGCAGCACGTAGTCCGAAAAGCGCAGGCGGGCAGCCGGGATCAAGAATGCGATCGCCAGCAGGACCGCGATCTGATGCGCGTAGATCGATACCGGTCCGATCACCTTCCCGACCGGTAATGCGGCGGGCAGCGATGCGAACGCAAGGAACAACGCGATCCAGACCATCCGGTGCGGGCCGGTCAGGTAGACGACGAGGCAGCCCAGCGCGCCGATCAGCATCAGCCCTTCGGTCGTGGAGCGGACCGCCAATGCGCCGACTGCGACGCAGACCAGCACTACCCCAGCTATCGCGGCGATTGACGCGGAGGTCCTACCGGCGACACCGCCGATCATGGCTACGAGCCGTTCGCGGCGATGGTGGCCGAGGTGGATTCGTTGACCTTGGCGCGGTACGCCGATGTCGCGTCCTTGGTATGCCTGGGAACCCGCGCCCCGGTCAGCACGGTGCCGACGATAGTGGCTTCCGTCGGACGAAGGTTTTCCAGTGCACCGTCGAGCTCTTCCGCGGCTGTCTGCCCCGAACGTACGACCAATACGGTCGCATCGACGGCAGCCGCGAATATCCCGGCGTCGGCCGTGACAAGCGCTGGCGGACCGTCGATCACAACCCGATCGAAGCTCGCGGAGAGCTTTTCCAGCATGGTCACCAATGAGGGGGTGCTCAGGTTCCGCTGGAAGCCGGTGGGCTTGCTCGACGCGAGCAGCCATAGGCCATTGTGCGACGTGGGCCGGACGGCATCGTCAAGCGTCAACTGATCGGCGAGAACGTCCATCAGTCCCTGGTTGGCATCGACTCCGAGGATGCCGGCGATGGTCGGTTGGCGCGGATCGCCCTCGATCAGCAAGACCGTCTCGTCGATCTCGGTGAACGACAGCGCGAGATGAAGTGCCGTGGTTGTCGTTCCCTGGCTCAGGGTTGGAGCCGTGACCAGGATGGAGCGCACCGGTGCGGTCGCGGAACCGAGCAGCGCCGTGCGCATGCGGCGCACCTCCTCATCGAAGACGAGGTCGCAGGGCTTGGCGCGGCCTCCCCCGCGGCGGACACCGATGTCCTGGTTGTCTGGCGGAGGCAACTGGGCGAGCGTGGGCAGGCCGGAGCGTGCGGTCAGGGTTTCGCGGCTGCGGATCGTGCGGTCGGTCGCTTCCCGGCCGAGTGCCAGCGTGATACCCAACAACACGCCGGCGAGCAATCCCAACGCTACGTTGCGCGCCGGAACCGGGCTCTGGGGACTCTGCGGCACAACGGGCTGCTCGACCACGGTCGCCTTGGCGCCGGCGATTGTTTGCTGGGAGTCGAACCCGGATCCCAACGCCTGACCGGCCGGCTGTGATATCGGGATGCCGGCATCGACCTCGGGAACTAGCTCAGCAAACTGTTTAGCCATAGCCGAAGCTAGTGCGGCGGCCTGCTGGGGGTCCGAATCGGAGACGGTCAACCGAAACAGGGTCGACTCCGGCGTGTAGTTGACCTTGGTGCTGTCGACCAGCTCGTCTGCGGTCATGGGCACCCCCAACTGATCGATCGTCCGCTGCGCCACCGTGCGTCCTCCGGCGAGCTCGGCGTACGACGAAAGCCGCTGCTGAGCTGCCTGGATGGCCTCGTACGCGTCGTTGATGGTCGTGGCGCCGGTGAACGAGACCATGACTGTCGCCGTGGCCTGATAGCTCTTGGTCTGCACCACGGTGATCGCCATCGCGGCGACCAGACAGGTCACTACCGCCGTCACGAGGAGCTTCCATCGCGAACGCATGATCCGAACAAAAGTTTGGAAATCCACGACAACCTCTTGTCTTTACTGGGCCGAGCCGCCGCAAACCGACGAATGGTACGGAACAGTATTAGCTTTCAGGCGCGTGGTATGCAACTCCTCGTAACTGACGACTTCACGCGCTCACCCGCGAGTCCGTCGAAACGGACAGGTCCGAGGACCTATTTCAGGTCGAGCACGGCGATCGGATAGGCGCCGTCGGAATCACGCCCGTCGCGAGCCAGCTGCATCGGCGCATAGTCCACGACGTGCGATGCATGGGGTTTGTGCTGCTGCCAATCGACCGCAGCGCTCAGCGTGTAGCGGCCCGGGGGAAGCCCTGCGGTGTCGACCACTAGCTGCTCGGTCACTGATGCAGGGACCGGCGGAGCGCCGGGGTCGAGTGGTTGCCCGGCCAGGATCGCCTTGAGGTCCACTCGAGCGGGCACCGTCCGCACGGTTTTGCCGGAGCGATCAACGATGCGGTAGCTGGGAACCCACTTCTCCATCGCGATGGCGGAGCCGTAGTTGGTCCATCGGACGTCGACGGACGCGATTCCGCCGTCGATCGACGGGGTCCCGGTCACCGACTCGACCGAGTACCGATAACCGGCGTAGACATTGGCCCGAGCCCACAGGGAGAAGAGTTCGAGGCTCATCGCGCGGCGCGAATCGCGGTCGGGGAAGTTGGTGCTCGACGTCATCGAGACGTGGTACGCCACCACGTCGTGCAAGCCCTTGGCGTAGTACGCGCGGAGGTCTCCACCGCGGGGAAGCTGGCACCATTCCGTGATGACCGGCGCCGACGCGAGCCGGTTCGTCAGCTTGGCCACCAGGGAGTCGTCTTTCGCGACGTATTGCGAATCCATGTCGTGGGCCCAGGCAGGAAGCGGTTCGTAAACCCCGAGGCAGTCCGAGCGGATGCCAACCGGCGCCGCAACCGTGGCGGTCACCTCGTCCGATAGCAGTTGCCGAACGATCTCGGGGTTCTGCGGGGTCACGACCAACTGGGTGCGCGGGAATGCAGCAACGTTGGCTGCGACGAGTCGACGTATCGACGGTGCGGTGATGCCCTGGTCGCGATACTGGCTGAAATAGCCCAAACTGCGGACACTGTCCTGCGGCGCGGGACCCGGTGCGTGCAGGGTGTCCCGCACATAGGCGATGTGGTTTTCGCTGAAGTCGCCGTAACCGGAGAACTCGAAGACACTGAGCCGCTCATCGCCGTCGTAACGCTTGCCGAGCGCCATGAGCAGTTCGCCGAACCCAGCCAAGTAGTCGGGGCTGTTCCAGTTCGGCACCACCTGACTGACACTGCGCCCCTTCTCCGGCGGAAACGTCCTGGTGGTCCCCGGAATCGAGCGCAGCCAATCAGGTATCGCGATGTTGGTTTCGTTCGGATAGGACGCGTCACAGCACGAGTTGTACGCGTAGACGCGCAGCGTCAGGCGCATGCCCCGCTTCCCTGCCTGTGCCAGTGCTTCGTCGATCACACGGAAGTCGTACTTGCGGTCGTCCGGCGTGCCGGGCGGCAGCCTGCGCGGGTCGCTCGGCTGCAGTCGGCGCCAGGGCAGCCGCATGCTCGCATCGGTCGATTTGGGCCATGCGGCGAAGTCTCGTTGCGCGGGGTTGCCCTGCGGAAAGAGGGGGCTCAGCAGGTTCTCGTACTGACCTCGCAGCGGATTGGCGAACTCCGTGGCGGCCGGGGGTATCGCCGGGCTTTCGACGCCCCGAGCGGCTCCGACCCTTTGCGCACCGGAAGAAGTGCCACATGCCGCAGCGAGCGTCAATGCCGCGCAGATGGCCGATACGCGGAGAATTGCACCAATCACGCTCAGACGGTACATCGCCCTCTCTAGAGATGTTCGCCAGGGCGCTTGCTGGCAAATTAGTGTAAGAGGGGTCACGCTTCGGGCCCCATAATGACAGCGATAGGTCATTCTCTAGAGACATACTGTGCTGGTGACGTAGGGCGACAACCTTGGAGCGGCGATGAGGCTACGCATACCCGGTGGGATAGGCGTGCATTCTGGATTGTCGCATCGCGCGTTGGCGCTGGTGGGCGTGCCGTACCTCGCGGTGACGTTGTTCGTTGGACTGTGGCTCTGGCAAAGCTGGGGCGGGGCTTATGCCACTCGAGTGGTGGACGACGCGGCTTCGCTGGCGGGCATCCTCTTCGCTGCCTGCTGTGCCGGCTTTGCGTCGGTCTCGGCGCACGGGCGAACGCGGCATGGCTGGCTGGCGATGACGATGGGCCTACTGGCGTGGGCAGCCGGCGAGGCAATCTGGGGCTATTACGAAGTCTGGCTGGGGTACGACCAGTCCCCCTTCCCCTCCTGGGCTGACGTCGGGTATCTGCTCTTTCCGGTAGGTGCCGTCGTGTCGGTGTTGCTCTTGTCGCCCACCGAGCGGGGGCAATCCCGGAAACGTCTGTTGCTGGACGGCGTCATCGTCGCAGCGTCGGTGTTCCTCGTCTCGTGGGTGCTGGTGCTGGAGGACGTGTTCCACTCCGGGTTCGAGAGCCCCCTGGCGTTCGCCGTATCGGCGGCGTACCCGATCGGCGACGTGGCGATCATTACGATCGCGTGGGCACGTCCGGCCATCACGTACCGGATGAGCATCGGTCTGTTGATCAGCGCCTTGGTTTGGATCGCGATATCGGACAGTGCTTATACAGCCTTGACGGCAACGGGCGGCTACTACACCGGCAACCTGATCGACCTAGGCTGGATCGTCGGGTGCGGCATGATTGGGCTGGCCGCATTGCGCAGCATCGGCGAACGCCCAGCCGATTCGACAGCAGGGCTCATTCCCTCCCGGGTGCGGCTCTGGGCGCCGTATCTGCCATTGGTACTTGCCTACGGCGTCGGGCTTTCTGCCGCTGTGCCACAACTGAACTCAATCCCGTTGGCGGTGGTGGGAACACTCATCCTCGTCATCGTGCTCGTTCGGCAGTTCGTGGTTCTGGCCGAGAATCGCCGCCTGTTGTCAGTCGTATCCCGGCTGGCTTTCCGCGACCAGCTCACCGGGCTCGCCAATCGGGCACTGTTCGTGGACCGACTCGAGCAGGCCGTGGCTCGGCAGCGCCGTGAGCGGCAGCCGTTGGCGGTGCTGTGCCTCGATCTCGATGACTTCAAGATGGTCAACGATGAATTGGGGCATCCCGCAGGTGACGAACTGCTCTTCCGCGTCGCCGGACGGCTCTCGGGATGCCTTCGCGGCACAGATACGGTCGCTCGACTCGGCGGCGACGAGTTCGCGATCCTCATCGAGGGGTCAGTCGACGATGCTCTGGTTGCGTCGGAGCGGGTTCTCGGCTCGTTCGACGCGCCGATAGTGATCGACGGCGTCGCACTGACCGTGCGCCCCAGCATCGGGCTGACACTGGCTACCGCAGAGACGCCGCGAACCACGGTCGACGAGCTGCTCAAGCAAGCCGATCTCGCGATGTATGCCGCGAAACGCGACGGCGGTGGCTGTCTCCGCAGCTTCGTTCCCGATCTGCCACGTCCCTATGAACTACCGGTCTCCCATTCGGCCCGGGAGAAGACCGGGGTCAAGATGGAGCCCGGCAAGGGAGTCGACACGCTGCCTGCGAGTGCGGAGGCGTTACCCGATACGCCCAAACAACCACTGGATACGCTTGTGCCGCATCCCTTCTGGCCACCGATGGGCGTCCGGATCGCGTTCGGTGCGCTGCTGACGGGCCTCGTCGTCTTCGTAATGTCGGTAGTCCTGCGCGCCCACCCTGGTCGCATCGTGGCATTCGACAGTTGGCTGGAGTCGGCGTTGCTGCTGACGGCAGCCGGCATTGTCGCCGCCCGCGCCGCCACCGTCGCGGTCGAGCGTTGGGCCTGGCTTCTCATTGCCGCGGGAATGAGTGCCACGGCATTGGGGACCATCGTGTACGCGCTGTGGGCATACGACGGTGAATTCCCCTCGGCGGCGGATCCCGTGTTCGTGGCGTTCTATCCGCTGGTCTACAGCGGCTTGCTGCTGTTGATGGGTGGACGGTTGCGGCGCGTTCCTGCCGCGATCCGACTCGACGCCGTGGTCGTCGGGTTGACAGCCGCGTCGGTGGGAGCCGTACTGGTATCTCGGCCCATCGACGCGGCGGCAGGCGGTTCACTTTCGGCCACGTTGTTCGGGCTGGCCTATCCGGTCGGAAGTGTCGTTCTCCTCGCACTGACGATCAGTTCACTCGTGATCATGGGCTGGCGCACCGAGTGGCGATGGGGATTCATCCTCGCGGGGTTCACCTTGTGGGTGCTCGCCAACGTCGCCTACCTGCTGCAGACTTCGACCGGCTCCTATGTGGAGGGCACGTGGATCGACCCGTGCTGGCCGGGAGCTTTCGTGTTGGTGGCCGTGGCCAGTTGGCTGCCCTCTGCCGTCGGCGCGTCACGTCCGAAGCACCGCCCAGCGCCGTTGATCTCGCCGATCCTCTGCACGGTCATCGCGCTCGGGGTCACGATCTTCGCGTACGGTGAGCGCCTTCCCGTGACGTTGGCAGCACTGAGCTTGACGGCGGTCGCCGCACGCTATGCGGTGACATTCCGCGACGTCGTTTCCATCGCCGAAAGCCACGAGCTTGCGATGACTGACGACTTGACCGGCCTCTCCAACCGGCGAGCCCTCGCGACCGCCTTGACGGTCGGATCGTTGGATCAATCGCCCACACCGACATGGAGCGGAGCCACCGCGCGGCTGGGGCTCATCTTGCTGGACGTGGACCAGTTCTCGGAGATCAACGATTCCATGGGCCGCAGCGTCGGTGATGAGCTGCTGCGCCGCATCGCGCACCGGTTGTCGCTAGCGGTGCGAGCGGAAGATCTGCTGGTTCGCACAGGTGGCGATGAGTTCGCGATCCTGATGGCCGACGGTGTGAACCTGATGACTGCCCGGGCGCACGCGGGCGTCTTGGTCGATGCGTTGCGGGCGCCCTTTGCGCTTGACCACATCACCGTGCAGGTTGACGTCGCTGTGGCCATTGCCCTGTGGCCCGACCACTGCGTGCATCCACAGGAACTGTTGAACCTCGCGGAGGTGGCCATGGCCGATGCCAAGGTCACCGAGCACGGAATTGCGGTGTACGACGCCGCCGCGGACGTGCACAAGCACCAGGACGAGCAGCTCATCGAGGATCTGCGCGCCACTCTCTCCACCGCTGGGCGGGCGGGCGAACTAACGTGTCACTACCAGCCGAAGATCAGATCCGAGGACGAACAGATACACAGCGTCGAGGCGCTGGTCCGTTGGCATCATCCGAGCCGCGGGCTGCTGTTGCCCGACCAGTTCCTGCCTGCAGCCGAAAGGGCCGGGCTGATGCGGCCGTTGGCTACCCGAGTGTTGGACATCGCGCTGGCTCAGATCGGATCCTGGCGCGACCTAGGACTCAACTTGACCGTGGCGGTCAACCTCTCGACCACCAACCTCCTCGACATTGATCTGGTCGACACCATCGATCGACTGTTGCAAGCCAACGAATTACCGGCCGACGTCCTCATCCTCGAAATCACCGAATCCACGTTGACGACGGACTCCCAACGGGCCCGAAACACCGTCGCCGCGTTGCGGGAGCTCGGAATCCGGCTGTCACTCGACGACTACGGCGCCGGCTGGTCCTCGCTGGCGCGGCTGCAGGATCTTTCGGTCGACGAACTCAAACTCGACAAGGTCTTCGTCGCCCGCTTGGCCCGCGATCCCCGGTCCATCGCGATCGTACGGTCCACCGTTGCACTCGCACACAGCCTCGGAGCTGAACTGGTCGCCGAAGGTGTGGAAGACGAAACCACCCTGCGCGCCCTACGGCTATATGGATGCACCATCACCCAAGGGCACGTGCACAGTCCACCGCTACCCGCCGCCGAACTCCACCGTTGGCTCCTCGATCGCATGACGGTGCCATCGCACCGGTGACGAGTATCCGATAGATGGTGGAACACGTTGTGCCATGGTTGGATAGCGCCCCCTCCCCCGATGTGCGGCAGGTCGTGTCGAAATGCCCGCCAAGGCTTGTTTCGCGTGGCAAACGAGGTCACGTCCGTCATCTCTTTAATATGATTCCCGAGCAACGATCCTCGAGTGCCCCAGTCAGGAGAGTAATGGGTATTTGGCGTAAGGCGTTTCGCCCGCACTGCCTGGGATTTTTCGTCGAGAAGGGTGTGCTGTGGGCTCAGCGAGACGTGTCGGACCCGGCATTTCGGTCCTTGGCCACGCCGGAGGAACGACGCGATTACCTTGATCCGATACCGGTACCGTTGAAGAACGCGCGAGTGTTCCTCGACATCGAGATTGGTTCGCGCAGACCGCTCGACCTCCCTGAGGGCGCCATTCTTCGCTACTGTCCTGCGATGCCACCTCGCTCGAAGGGCGACAAGTTACACACCATCTCGGTGTACACCGGCACGAACGACGTCTATGTCGGCTATCCGGCAAGCGGAGGCGAAGCCCGCAACGTCTTCAGGGCCATCGACAAGCTGGTGAAGTCGGACCGCTGAGGCCCGCTGGCGCCTGACCAGTAATTCCCCTCACTCGACGCTCAATTCTTGGTCTTGCCATCGATGGCACAATTCGGCAGACTGAGCTGTGCCATCGATGGCATCGGCAAGGAGTGACGTGGTGACCAAGAGCATCTTGCGTGACGTCGCCGCGGCCGCAGGGGTAAGCCTGCGCACCGCGTCACGCGTGCTCAACGACGACCCCAAGGTCGCCGTCGACACCCGAGCGCGGGTGCAGCACGCGATGCGCGACCTGAGCTTCACCCCCGACTCGATGGCGCGCTCGCTGCGCGCAGGCACCGACACCGCCCTCGGCATGGTCGTCGAGTCCGTCGCCGACCCGTTCTTCTCCGCGATGGTGGCCGCTGTCGAGAAGGCCGGCGTCCAACCAGCGGCAAGTCGGTGCTCATCGCCTCGACGCACGGAGACCCCGACCGCGAGCGTGACGTCGTCGGCGCAGATGCTCTCGCGACGCATCGCAGGCATGCTGTTGACGCCAACGGCGGGCGACCATGCCTGGCTGCGTACGCAGACGCCGCTGGTGCTGGTCGACCGCGCCGCCCCCGGCCTGGATGCCGACGTGGTCGGCATCGATGACGAAGCCGCCGCGGCGGACGCCGTGAACCACCTCGTCGCGCACGGCCACCGGCGGATCGCCTACGTCAGCGACCATCCGCTGGTGCCGACGTCGCGCGCCCGCCTGGCCGGCTACCGGCGCGCCATGGCCGCCCACGGGCTCGACGTCGACCCGCGGCTCGTCCGCGCCGAGTGCCCGGACCCGGCATCGGCGGCGGCAGCCACACGAGAGCTACTGGCCGGCAACGGTTCCGACCCCGACCGCACTGCTGAGCGCGGCCACCCGCTGCTCGCTCGGCGTCGTACCCACGCTGCACGCCATCGATCGAACCGACGTCGCGCTGGTCTGCTTCGGCGACTTCGCCATGGCCGACCTGCTGCAACCCGGTGTCACGGTGGTCGACCACTCGGCCGAGGCGGTCGGCGCGGCCGCCGCCACCCGGCTCGGCCGACCGGATCGCCGACCCCGACCTCGCCGGTGTCGACCATCCACGTCCCCGTCGGGCTGATCGCCCGCGGTTCCGGGGAGCTGCGGCCGTGATCGCACACGTGAAGCCGTCGTCAGGCATCGACCTGGGCACCACGATGGCGAAGGCGTTGTTGCGCACGCCGGACTGGCGAGCAGCTGGCCCTGGTCGAGGCCCGGACACCGTGGACCACCACGCCGGACGGCGGCACCGAGACCGACGCCGAGTGCTTCGTCGACCTCGCCGTCGACCTGCTGCGCCGCGCCTACGAGCAGGCCTGCGCCGCGGCGCCGCTGCGAGTATCGGCGATCGCGGTGGCGGGGCTTGCCGAGAGTGGCGTGCTGCTCGACGGGTCGGGCCGCCCGCGCACACCGGTGGTCGCCTGGTTCGACCCCCGCGGCGACCGGCAGATCGCATCGATCGCCGCTGCGCGACAACCATTTCGGCACTCGACTTCGTCCGACGCACCGGGCTGCCATGGGACTGCCAGGCCAGCGTCGCGAAGCTGTTGTGGTTCGTCGACGACGGGCTTGAGCTCGACCCGCGAGCACCGCTGGCTCAGCATGCCCGAGTACGTCGTACACCGGCTCGGCGGCGACCTCGTGCACGAACCGTCGTTGGCGTCCCGCACGGGCCTGCTCGACCAGGCGACCGGTGCACCGTGGGCCGAGGGCGCCGTCGAACTCGGCCTGCCACCGACGCTGCTACCCGACCGCCAGCCCCACGGCGAAACCGTGGGAGCGCTGCGGCACCAAGGACTTCCGCAGGGTATGCAGGGGGCCGCCCTCGTCGTCGGCGGCCACGACCATCCGGTGGCAGCCATCGGCGTCGGTGCCACCGGCCCCGACGAGCTGTTCAATTCCACGGGGACGGCGGACGTCGTCGTGCGGTCGCTGCCCGGCGTGCTCAACGACGAGCAACGCGAATTGCTTGTCGGGAACGGCATCTCGGTCGGCATGCACGTGCTTCCCGACACCAGCTCGCTCATCGGGGGTGTTCGCGGAGGCCTGTTGCTGCGCCGAGTGCTCGCGCTGCTCGGCGTGGCGACCGCCGAGGCAGAGGGCTGCGCTCGACGCGCGCCTCCCTCACCATCGAGTCGCTGCCCGCGGGCCTCGACGTCTCCGGCGCAGGACCGACCGGCGACGACGTCGTCCTGCGGGTGCGCGACGGCGCCCACCCAGCCGCAGTCTGGACCGCCGCCACGCGCTACACCGCGCGTGAAACCGGCGCCCTGCTCGACCGGATCGAAGCCGTCGTCGGCCCGCATTCAGCGCGCCGTCGCGAGCGGCGGCTGGACCCGCATGGCCAGCGTGCGGACAGGCGAAGTCCGCCGTCATCGACCACCTGACGTTCTCCGACCTGCCCGAGCCGGGAGTCGCCGGCGCCGCGCTGTTGGCCGAACGGGCGGTCACCCCGAGCCCCGTCTAGAAGGAGACACATGTCCACGACCACCCAACCCGTGCGCACACTCGCCGACATCGCAGCACCCGACGGCGGTGTTCTCGATCATCGCGATGGATCAACGAAACACGTTGCGGCGCATGTTCAGCGCCGTTGGCATCGAGGCCAGCGACGTCGACTTGATCACCGCGAAGACCGACGTCGCACGCGTGCTCACCCCGCTGGCGAGCGGCATCCTGTTCGACCCGACGTACGGCGTGCCCGCCGTCACCGGAACGGGAGCACTCGCGGAGTCCTGCGGCCTGCTGGTTGCCTCGGAGCCCGCCGAACGCGGCAAGTTCGGCGTGGAGCCGGTGACCCACCGCGACCCGGCACTGGACTCGCGCTGGGTCCTCTCGCAGGGCGGCGACGCCAACAAGTTCTTCGCACAGCTGCGGGCTGACCGGCCCGCGCCCGTCGCGGGCCAACCCGACCTCGTCGAACAATGCCTGCAGGCGGTGCGCGACGTCGTCGCCGACTGCAAGGAGGTCGGCATCCCGTCGGTGATCGAGAACCTCGTTTATCCGTTCGAGGGTGAGGACTTGACGGGCCGGCGCCGCGCGGACGCGGTCATCGAGTCCGCACGCGCACTCAACGAAATCGACTGCGACTTGCTGAAGCTGGAGTATCCCGGCTCGCCAGAAGCATGTCGTCGACTCGCCGCGGTGCTCGACCGGCCGTGGGCGGTGCTCTCGGCAGGCGTCCCGTTCGACGAGTTCACCGAGGTGCTGCAGATCGCGTTCGACGAAGGCGGCGCCTCCGGCTTCATCGCCGGCCGCTCGGTGTGGCGCGAATCGCTGGGACTCTCCGGCGCCGACCGTCAGCGATTCCTGGCCGACGTTGCGCGGCCACGCCTCGAGCGGCTCATCGCCGTGGCGTCCGACCGCGCCAGGCCGTGGACGGAGATCGCCGCCGGCTGACGGAGCGCGCTGAAACGCCGCGCCCCGCTGGGCCGCAGCGTTACGCTTCGTAGCCACTGGGACAGTCACCCAGCTTGGACGTTCAAGGGATCGCGACGCGATGACCGATGCGAATCACGAAGAGCACAGCGAACTCTCCGACATCGAAGTGCGGGTAAGGACGCTGGAGTCGATCCTGACCGAGAAGGGTTACATCGACCCTGCCGCGGTCGATCGCATCGTCGAGGTCTACGAGACGAGTATCGGACCGCGCAACGGCGCAGCCGTGGTCGCCAAGGCGTGGGCCGACGAGGAATTCGCGAACTGGCTGCGCGAGGACGCCAGCGCCGCCGTCGCCTCCTGCGGTTACGTCGGCCGCCAGGGTGAACACGTCGTGGCGGTGGAGAACACCCCGTCCACGCACAACATGGTCGTCTGCACGCTGTGCTCTTGCTACCCGTGGCCGCTGCTCGGGCTTCCCCCGGTCTGGTACAAGTCCGCGCCGTATCGCTCCCGTGTGGTGATGGACCCACGCGGCGTCCTCGCGGATTTCGGCGTAACGCTTCCACCCATCACAGGCATCCGGGTCTGGGATTCCACGGCCGAAGTGCGCTACCTGGTGATCCCGATGCGACCGCCTTCGACCGACGGCTGGAGCGAGGAGCGGCTCGCCGACCTCGTCACGCGCGATTCGATGATCGGTACCGGATTGGCGCTTTCGCCGGAACAGGTGGTCCGCACGTGAACGGGGCACAGGACATGGGCGGCCAGATGGGATTCGGCCCCGTCGTGGAGGAAACGGATGAGCCGCCGTTCCACGCCGATTGGGAGCGGCGGGTATTGGGCCTGACTCTCGCGATGGGTGCCGCGGGGGCCTGGAATATCGACATGGGACGCTTTGCACGCGAGTCGCTGCCGCCGGCGGAATACCTCGCGTCGAGCTACTTCGAGATCTGGGCCAAGGGGCTCGAGAAGCAGCTGCTGCAGGCTGGCCTCGTCACCGTCGAGGATCTCCAGGCGGGCCACGCGGTCGTGGCGCCCGCGCCCGTCAAGCACGTGCTCAAGCCGGACGAAGTGCTGCCAGCCCTGCGCGCCGGTGGACCGAGTGAGCGCCCAGCCGAGACGCCGGCTCGCTTCACGGTCGGTGAGCGGGTCGTCACCCGCAACATGCATCCGTACGGTCACACCCGTCTGCCCAGGTATGCCCGCGCGAAAAGCGGTGTGATCGAACGGATTCACGGCGTGCACGTCTTCGCGGATGCGCATGCGAGCGGGAAGGGCGAGGAGCCGCAATGGCTGTACAACGTGCGTTTCACCGCGGTGGAGTTGTGGGGTGCGGACGCAGACCCGACGCTGACGACGTCGATCGATGCCTGGGAAAGCTACCTTGAAGCCGGCTGAGGCACTACGGGCCGCCGCCGCGTCGGTCGCACCGGTTCCGCTCGGCGACGACGGTGAGCCAGCCTTCGCCGAGCCTTGGGAGGCAAAGGCATTCGCGATGACGCTGGCACTCCACGAGCGCGGCGTGTTCACGTGGCCGGAATGGGCCGCATGTCTCGCCGAACGGATCCGCCACGCGCAGGCCGATGGTGACCCCGACGACGGGTCGACCTACTACCGACATTGGCTGGCCGCGCTCGAAGACGTCGTCACGACGTATCGACTGGCCACTGCGACGCAACTGGAAGAGCGCCGCGCATCATGGAGTCGCGCGGCTCTCGCCACACCGCACGGCCAGCCGATCGTGCTGGCGAACGACCCGCAGAGGTGACGTGCCGGCGTCCTCCCTACTGCCAGTCGATCATCCGGGACAGGTACGGAGCCATGCCGTTGGTGCGGACCGGTGACACCGTGACGGCGGGGTCGGTGGCCTCCAGCATCTGACCGTTGCCAAGGAACAGCGCGACGCTCTGGGTGCCGTCGGGGCCGTAGAAGATCAAGTCACCCGGAAGTGCCTGCGAAGGCAGCACCTTACGGCCCACCTTGTACTGCTCGCCCGACGAACGCGGCATCTTGATCCCCACTCCCGCGAAGGCGTATTGGATCAAACCGGATGCGTCGAACCCGACGACGCCAGGTGTCGGAACCGATCCGGCCCCTGGAACGGATCCCGCGGCCGGAAGGGTGGCGAGTTGAGCGGGCCCGAGTTGAGGGGTTTGGACCTCCGTGCCATAGGTCGTTCCCGGGACGCTGCCGAAGCCGGGGATCGCATTGGCCTCGGGAACGGTGCTGGGAGCGGGGACGGCACTGGCGGTGGGGCCTTGCGTGTTGCCCCCGCCGTAGGTGTAGGGCACGCCGCGCTGCGACAGCGCCCGCTGTATCACGTAGTCGATGGCCTGCTTGTGGCTCTGGTCCGCGGTCGCAAGACCCGGGGTCGCCACGAGCATGGCCAGACTGATCGCCACCGCGTAGATGCGTCTCATTTCGAACTCCACCTCTGTCAAGCCCTCAGCGCGGTGACCTTCGCGCATCCAGCTGCCACTACGTGACCCTTCGTCGGTGCGCATCATTGAGCCGACCCTCAAGTCACAAAAGTCACTACTGTCACTTGTACAACACCGGAGGGTCGTCTTTTGCATTCTGCCTGGTCCGCGGCTGCGAATTTTTCGTACCGTGACCGAACCGACACCGCCACGGGCGCGATGCCCGAGTTCCAGCGCGAGCTGAAATGATGCGGCCCATGCACATTCAGAGTGGCTCAACGGACCCGCACTCTTGGTCGGCTCGGCTGTGGCACGAGATCGAGCCCACGTTCGCCGCGATCCTTCGCCATCCGTTCCCCACCGGTCTCATCGATGGGTCCCTCGACACGGAGGTATTCGCCCACTACGTCGCACAGGACGTCCACTATCTGCGTGACTACGCGCGCGCGTTGGCCATCGTGGCCGCGAAGGCCCCCACGTTGGCCGACACGGCGATGTTCGCCCGGCACGCGGCCGAGGTGTTCGACGTCGAACTCGAGTTGCACACGGCGCTGCTTCCCCAGCTCGGCCTGGACGCCGCCACGTTGGACGCCGTGCCCGTGCTGCCGACGACCCGCGCGTACACCAGCTACCTTCTCGCCACCGCATACGGCGGCAGCTTCGCGGACGGATTGGCCGCGATCCTGCCGTGCTACTGGATCTACGCCGAGGTTGGCTCGGAGCTAGCCGACCGCGGCTCCGTGGATCCTCGCTACCAGCTCTGGATCGACAGTTATGGCAGCGCTGAATTCGCAGCAACCGTCGCCCAGGTTCTGGAACTGGCGGACCGCACCGGCCCGACGCTGAATCCGACCGATGAGGCGGCGGCTCGAGAGCACTTCGCGACGACAGCGCGCTACGAGTGGATGTTCTTCGACGCCGCCCATCGGCGAGAGGAGTGGCCGGTCTGAGATCCCGGCCCCGGGAGGCTAGGCCGAGCCCAGTGCCGTCAGCGCGGCGTCGTAATCGGGCTCTTGCGCGATCTCGGGCACCAACTCGGCGTAGGCGACCTTGCCGTCGGCACCGATCACCACGACCGCGCGTGCGAGCAGCCCGGCCATCGGACCGTCGGTGATGGTGACGCCGTAGTCCTCGCCGAAGCTGTCGCGGAACGCGGAGGCCGTCTTGACGTTCTCGATGCCCTCAGCGCCGCAGAACCGATTCTGCGCGAACGGCAGGTCCTTCGACACGCACAGCACGGAGACGCCACTGTCGGCGGCACGCTTGTTGAAGGTCCGAACACTGGTCGCGCACACCGGCGTATCGACGGACGGAAAGATGTTCAGCAACACGGCCTTGTCGCGGAATTGCTCACTGTCGACCACGCCGAGATCGGTGCCGGTCAGTGCGAAGCCGGGTGCCGAGGATCCGACGGCCGGCAGTTCGCCGACGGTGTTGATCGGATTTCCGCGCAAGGTTATCTGTGTCATGCCGACAGTCTGCCAAGGCGGCTTGGGCACTGCAGGCCGGGGTAGCCCGCTGGCGGGCTCATCCGCTCACAGCCCGGGTTGATCCTCGATGATGCCCAGCCAGATCTGCGCGGCGTCGATGGCCACCTTCTCGCTGATGAAGGCATGTTGGGTGCCGGTGTACACGTCGCGGAACGCCCGCTCGAGGCGACTGCCTTCCCGGATCGCGGTGGTGCCCGCGACGAGATGGGCCCATTCGGCGCAGGCGCGTGCCGCGTCGGTGGCGTAGACGGCCGCCACGCGCATGTCCGCGCGCATTGCCGGGCTGAGGTTTTCGCCCGATGCCACGGCGTTCTCGGCGGACGTGAAGGCGTCGAGGACCAGCAGCCGGGCAGCGCGCCACATCGCGACGTGGTGTGCGAGCCCCTTCTGGAACGTCGGCCGGCTGGCCAGCGACGCCATGTCGCTCATCCGGAACTTCGTCGCGGCGAGCTCTTCGACGTCATCGAGCATGCTCTTGGCAACTCCGAGGGCCCACGACGCGTGACCGGCGGCGGTGACGGGCATCAGCCCCATCCGCGTCGCAGGCGACGCACCTCGGTACGGCTCACGCGCGAATAGTGGAAAGGTGCGGCGCTGGGGTACGAAGACGTCCTGAACGCTGTAGTCATACGATCCAGTTCCCTTGAGCCCCTGTACATGCCAGCCGTCGAGGAACGTGACGTCCTCCCGAGGCAGCACCGCAACCTGCATGTCCGGGACGCCTTCGCTGATCCAGCGCATCTCCCCGTCGTCCATCGGGAGGAATCCCGCGGCAACGTACTGGGCGTGGCCGGTGCCAGAGCCGAAACTCCACGATCCGCTGAGCCGGTAACCCCCGTCGACGGCGGTCCCCTGGCCGTTGGGAAAGAACTGACCGCCCATCGTGACGTGGTTGTCACGAGCGGTGAACACCTCGTCGAAACCCTCGTCGGGAAGATAGCTAGCGGCGGCGAACGACGACGGCAGGTTGGCGATGCCGATCCACCCGAATGATCCATCCTGCCAAGCCATTTCGATCCACGTCTCGATCATCTCGGCAAACGACGGTTCAACACCGCCTGCGGCGACGGGGTTGAAGGCCGACATCAGCCCGCTGGCCCACATCTCGTCGACGATGGCCGACGTGAGTGTCCGTTGCCGCTCGGATTCGGCGGCTTCAGCCCGCACGACGTCGCGCATCCCGTGCGCCAACCCGGCGACCTTGCCACCCACCTCGGCCATCGACGTCATCGGCGTACTCCCGTCTCTCGTCCGGCTCACGACGGTGTCGGCTCGCCGACCTTGACCAGCATCTTGCCGATGTTGGCGCCCGTGAACAGCCCATTGAGCGCATCCACGCACGACTCGATGCCGTGCATCACGGTCTCGCGATGGACGAGGCGGCCCTGCTCTTCCCAGGAACGGAGCGCGGCGAAGGCCTCGTCGAAGCGTCCCCACTGGTCGAGCGCGTTGAACCCCTGCATCAGAGCGGTCTTCGCGAGGAGGTTCACGTAGTTGGACGGGCCGGGGTGCTCGCCGGTCAGATAACTGGAGATGACGCCGCACAGGACGACCCGCGCCTTGTGGGCCAGCCGGCCCAGCACGACGTCGAGGATCGGCCCGCCGACGTTGTCGAAGTAAACGTCGACGCCTCGTGGGCAGTGCTGCTTGAGTGCGGCCGCCAGATTGCCGTTTCGGTAGTCGATGCATGCGTCGAACCCGAAGTCGTCGACCACGGCTCGGCACTTCTCCGGGCCGCCCGCGATCCCGACGACCCTGGCGCCGGCGATCTTGGCGATCTGCCCCGCCACCGAGCCGGTGGCGCCGGCCGCTGCCGAGACGACGACCGTCTCCCCCTGCTGCGGCCTGCCGATGTCGGTCATGCCGAAATATGCGGTCGCGCCGGTGGGCCCGTAGACCGACATGATCGCCAGTTGATCGGTTTCCCCGGGAATGGGCGTGCTGAAGATGTCGTCGCGGATGATGACGTACTCCTGGAAGCCAGTCAGCGTGGTGACCACGTCGCCGACGGCGTAGGCGTCACAGCGCGACGCGACGACCTCGCCTATCCCAGCCGCCCGGATGACCTCGCCCAGCTGCACCGGCGGCAGGTAGCCGGGCTGGTCGTTGAGCCAGGTCCGCGCGGCGGCGTCGATCCCGACGTAGGTGGTGCGCAACAACGCCTCACCCTCGGCGGGCTCGGGCGCAGGCGCGGTGATCAGCTCGGTGTCATCGGGCGCAACAGGCCCGATCGGGCGGCGACGCAGCACGATCTGGCGGTTCGGCAGGTGAGGCACCAGCCGAAACTACCCACGGCGCCAGCAGTTTGGGGTGATTAGCGCGATCAGCGGCTAACCTGCCGAGCCCGGTCGTCGGAGGCGTTCGTCGACGTTCGTCGTCTGCGCGCGAACAGGGCCCATGACACCAAGACCGTCAGCAGGGCGAGGCCGAGAACGGGATACTCGGCACTGTCCGGATACACCACGCCCGTCAGGTAGTAGTCGATGAAGCCGTCGACCGGCATCGGCGCCATCCCCGCCTTCGCCCGCGCCCACCGCTCCAGCCATGTCAGCGGGCACACGAAATCGATCAGTTCGATGGCGATCCCCCAGATCACGACCGGGACGTGCAGCCAGATGGTGCGGGGCCAGCGCAGGGCGAGGAACCCGCCCAACACCATGTATGCAATGAACGCGAAGTGGGCGCCCGCTGTGAGCACCACGACGAGGGCATACGCGTTGTTCATGGCCTACCTCGCTACTCCTCGTCGTCGATGACGTGGACGGCTGCCTCCTCTGCCGAGGCGGCGCTTCCGTCGATGCCGACGTCGGTCGCCAGCAGATCGGATTCGTCGTCTTCCTGGACTCCCTCGTCGGGCGCCACGAGCCGGCCCGCACGGCGGTCGCCTACTTCGTCGTCCTCCGAGAACTCGTCGTCGGACTCCATGGCGGTGTCCGGCTCCTCCTCAGCGAGAAGTTCGTCCAGGGTTTCGTGGTCGCGTGGTTCCTTCCACTTCTCCGGAGGCGAATAGCCCTCATCCAGGATGTCGTCGACGCCGCGGTCGAGCAGCGTGTCTTCGAGGGGAAGTTGATCGTCATCGTCGACGCTGTACTGGCCCGCCGACTCTTCGGGCGTCTCTGGGCTGCTCATCGTTCAACGATGACACATCCCCATTGCTCTTCACTGGCAGCACACGGCGGTAGGACACGAAAACCCCCGGTGAGTGGGAATGCCCACTCACCCGGGGGTCGTCGCATCAGGCTGGGTTAGCCGCCCGCGGACACGCAGCCGAGGGCGTCGATGCAGAAGTTGGCGCCGCCAGGTCCTGCGTTGGCGTCGGCGCCGGGAACCGTGGCTGACGCACCACCGGGTCCAGCGTTGGCGCCTGCGCCAGGGACGGTGGCTTCAGCGCCGCCAGGTCCGGCGTTCGCGCCCGCACCGGGAACCGTCACGCCCGCCCCGTCGGGCCCAGCTACGGCGCCGGCACCGGGAACGGTGGCTTCCGCACCGCCAGGTCCGGCATTCGCGCCGGCGCCAGGAACCGTGGCCTCAGCGCCGCCTGGTCCAGCTTCGGCGCCCGCACCAGGCACGGTGGCACCTGCGCCCTCTGGCCCCGCGACCGCGCCGGCACCGGGAACGGTGGCTTCTGCGCCGCCAGGCCCAGCTGCGGCGCCAGCACCGGGGACGCCTGCTGCGGCGCCGTCCGGCCCGGCCACCGCACACGCGGTGCCGTCAGGGTTTACGCATCCCGGGGCCGGGTCCGCCCAGGCCACCGGTGCGACGGCGATGGCAGAGGCTGCGGCGCCGGAAAGGAGAACCGATGTCAAGGAGAACTTTTTGGTAACCATGTAGCCCGACTACCCACATCGGCCGGAAGCTGAAACTGTGAGCGCCCAGATTTCCGATTTTGGCTAGTTCACGTCGCTGTCACGTTGATTCCGCGGCGCGGCGTGCCGCGGCGACGATGAAGTTGTCCGGCGGCGTCCATGCCACCTCCCAGCAGTGACCCTCGGGGTCGGTGAAGTAGGCCGAGCGGCCCTCGAAGAATTCCGCGTCGGCGGGCTCCCTCGTCACGGTCCCTCCCGCGGCTCGCACGCGGTCGGCGATCTCGTCGACGTCCTCGGGGCGCTCGGCGATGATCGCGACCCTGCTGCGAATGCCGCCCGAGCTGGACTCGGGTGGCATGTTCGACTCGGCTGCGAGGCGGTCGACGGGAAACAGCGTCAGCAGGGCACCGCGGAGCTGAAACGCGGTGAACACCTCGGAGTCGAGTTGCGGCCAACCAAGGCGACGGTAGAAGTCGCGCTGGGCCACGAGGTCCCGGACGCCGAGCATGATGACGTTGGCCAACGGTGCTTGCTGGTCTTCCATCCGAGCCTCCTCCTCGTACCCGTGGTCGCCCAGTTTGGCAGGGCACGGCGCGCGTTTCGCGATCCCGCCCCGCGTCCATGTGCCGGATGCGTGCCGTTCGTCCTGGCGCCGTCTCTTGGGTACGTGGACGTGGTCAGTTGGCACGCGTGAAGACAACGACTGTTCTCGACGCGTCCACGGCCAAGGTGACGCTGCCTCCCGGCCCGCCGCTGCCGCGTGCCTTCCAAGGCGCGGTGGCCCTGGTCAATCGCAGGATCGCTCTGGAGGTCCTGCGACGGCGCTACGGGTCGGCGTTCTCGCTTCATCTGCCGATCTTCGGGCGCCTCGTCGTACTCAGCGATCCGCACCACATCCGCCAGCTGTTTCGCGCCGGGCCGGACATGGTCGACACCACCGACGCCAATCTGGGCCGGGTCATGGGGCCGAACTCGCTGTTTGCGTTGGCCGGTGACCGGCACCGCGCACAACGCAAACTGTTGACACCGCCGTTTCATGGCAGGCGCCTGGCCGCATACGAGGAGATCGTCGAACGGGAAGCTGCCGTCGAGTTCGCATCCTGGCCTCGGGATCAGACGTTCGCGACGATGCCCTCGATGATGCGCATCACTCTCAACGTCATCTTGCGCGCCGTTTTCGGCGCCGAGGGGCAGGAATTCGAGCGCCTGCGTGAAATGCTGCCGCCGGCAATCGAACTCGGCTCAAAGCTGGCACTGGTGCCCGTACCGCAATGGGATTGGGGGCGCTGGAGCCCCTGGGGCCGCTTCCACCAGTACCGACGCGAGTACGACGCGATCGTCGACGAACTGATCGACAAGGCTGCGTCCGACCCCCACCTGGACGTCCGCGACGACGTGCTGTCGCTGATGCTGCGCAGCTGCCACGAGGACGGTTCGCCGATGACACGCGATGAGATCGCCGACGAGTTGATCACCATGCTGGCCGCCGGCCACGAGACGACTGCGGCCACACTGGCCTGGGCGGTGGAGCGGCTGCAGAGACACCCACAGCTGCTCGACCGGCTCGTTGCCGACCTCGACGACGGATCCGAAGAACTTCTGCACGCCACCATCCTCGAGATCCAGCGGGTTCGTCCCGTCGTCGACACCACGTTCCGTCAAGTCAAGGCCCCGACCCTGCAGATCGGCCCGTGGACGCTGCCGCGGGGACAAACGATCGTCGCCAGCATCGGACTGCTGCACGCCGACGAGGGCGCCTTCCCCGACGCCGACAGCTTCGACCCGGACCGCTTCCTGTCGCGCAACCCCGATCCCGCGGAGTGGATTCCCTACGGCGGCGGGGTTCGCCGCTGCATCGGTGCGGCCTTCGCGACCATGGAGTTACGGGTGGTCCTGCGAACCCTGTTGCGGCACTACGTCATCGCTCCATCCGACAGCCGCGACGAAGGCCGCCGATCTCGCGGGGTGGCAATCGCACCGTCGCGAGGCGCGCAGGTGCGGATTCGGCCCCGCTCCTCACACGGCATTGTCGTCGAGGTTGGCGATCGTCTCGGCGATGTCGGCGAGTAGTTGGTCGACCCGGTCGGCGTCGATGCCGCGCTTGCCGAACGACGGCTTGGGAAACCGCACGCCGCGCACGTCGTCCGCGCAGATGTGGCCGCGGCCATCGAGCCGCCGTGCCGCCAGTTGCAGAAAGTCCTTCACGGACTTCTCGTCGTAGCCGCGCTTGCCCCACGGCGGCTTCTCGAAGATCGCGTCCCGAACATCCTGGGCCGTCAAGGCGCCGCTGGCGTTGTCCATGAGCCAGATGGTATCGGTGCGGCTGGGGCTGCCCGATTTCCGAACCACGACCACCGGCCCGTCGATAAGATCCCCGGATGTTTCGAATCGACGGAATGAACGGCGAGAGCATCGTGGTCGACGGCAACTGGGTCGAAAAGCTCAGGAGCGGTTCGTCGCGCGGTCGCAACCCCGCCGATCAATATGCCGGGACCGACATCAAGGAAACCACCCGCCGCACGAAACTCTTCGGTGGTGAGAAGGAAGCGCTGCTGCAAGTCATCGTGAACGTCGGCACCTTCTACTCGCTGATGGTCCCCGCCGATCGGCGCGCGGAGGTCGATGCGCTCGTCGCCGAACTCGAGACGGCGCGCGACCGCGCGTCGTCCTAACCCTTTTCGTCGGCGGACTGCTCGACGAGGTCCAGGACGTCGGCCCGATCGAAGGCGTCGTCGATGAGGACGACCGAGCGGTCGGGCTCGTCGATCATGGATGCGGCGATGGAGGCGCGGTAACCGGATCCGCAGTGCACCCACACTTCCCCGGCGGGCACGTCGGCGATGCGGCCTGCGAGTTCGTGCAGCGGAATGTTCAGTGCTCCAGGGATGTGGGCCTGGTCGTACTCGCCGCTCTGGCGGACGTCGAGGACGCAGAGGTGGTCCCCCGTCATCTCAGCGAGGTCGGCGAACGTCGCCACGCGGTACGAACGCAACGAGGCGCCGCTCGTCAAGTCGTCGATGTCGCCCACGGCCGCGCCGGTGAGGTTGTCGACCCCGATGCGGACGAGTTCACGTCGCGCACTGCCGATTTGGTCCTCGTCGTCGGCTATCAGGGTCAACGGCGCACCCCAGCTGTAGAGCCAGCCCAGGTAGGTGACGAACGACTCGGACAACTCGAAACTCAACGTCCCGCCGAGGTGGCCGGCCGCGAACGCGGTGCGTTCGCGCAGATCGACGACCCACTCACCCGCCTCGATGCGACGGCGCAGCTCGGCCGGGTCGATCGGTTGGGGCATCGACAGATCGACCGGGTCGGGTCCATTCGCGTTGATGACCCCCATGTGTGCGTAGTACGCGGGGTAGGCCGACAGTCCGGCGAGTAATTCGTCGACGTAGGTCTGCTCGTCCTGGGTCAGCGCCGGGTTGTTCTCGCGTTGCTCGGCGATGGTGGACGAGTCGCCCGACGCCGGGGTGGCCGAGCAGAAGCTGCCGAACCCGTGGGTGGGATACACGTCGGTGTCGGCGGGCAACTCCTGCGCCAGGCGCCGAACGGAGCGAAACTGCGCGCGACTCAGCGCCTGCGTGTGCTCGTCGCCGAGCAGGTCGGTGCGTCCCGTGGTCCCGTGCAGCATCGATCCGCCGGTGAACACCCCGCCGACCGTGCCCGCGGCGTCGCGCAGCACATAGCTGACGTGGTGATGGGTGTGGCCTGGAGTGTGCATGGCCTGCAACTGAATTGGGCCGGCATCGATGACGTCGCCATCGCCGACCGCCCGGCGTTCGTAGCCGACGTCGTCACCGGCGGGCACCACGTACTGCGCGCCGGTCGTGCGGGCCAACTCGAGGCCGCCCGTCACGTAGTCGTTGTGGATGTGGGTTTCCAAGACGTGGGTGATCCGCACGCCGAGGTCGCGCGCCAGATCCAGAACGCGGTCGATGTCGCGCTGAGGATCGACGACGACCGCCGCGCCGCCATCGCTGATCAGATAGCTGCGATCGCCAAGGCCTGAGGTTTCGATGATGGACACGTTCACGGCTCTTGCTCCTTTGGTGTTGTTTGGGCTCAATGGGTTTGGTATTTCGGGTGTGTCAATGCAGCAGGACCGTGTCGACGACGACGTAGCAGGCGACGGCGAAGACGAGGTAGGCGAACCAGTGCTGCAGGCGAGCGGTGTCGAGCTTGGTGCCGAAGTGCCCGGCGATCAGTGATCCGGCTACCGCGGTGCTGACGAATGCGGCCGTGATCGTCCAGTTGACGCCTGCGCCAGGCAGATGCGAGAGAACCCCGGCGGTGGAGTTGGCGACGATGATCAGCAGCGACGTTCCAACCGCAATGGGCATCTCGACGCCGAGCATCAGCACGAGCGCGGGGACGATGACGAACCCTCCCCCGACCCCGAACAGTCCGGTGAGCAGACCCACGACCAAGCCGGCCGGGATGGACCGCGGGGCGCACCGCCGCCAATCGATGCCCGCGCTGCCGACCGTGCACGCGGTGCCGGTGTCACCGGAATCCATCAACATTCGCGCTCCGGCCACGAGCATCACCGCCGCGAAGCCAAGCAGGAGCGCGGGCTGCGGCAGGCGGGCGCCGACCGCCGAGCCGACGAAGGTTGCGGGGACGCCGACGGCCGCGAAGATCGCTGCCAGTCGCCATTGCACCTGGCCGACAACGACTTTCGGCACCGTGCCGACGGCCGAGGCGACACCGATCACGATCAGCGAGATGGGGATGGCCTGCTCCACGTCCAAACCCACGGCGTAGACCAGGGCGGGGACGGCCAGGATGGAGCCACCGCCTCCGAGTAACCCCAAGAGCACGCCGATGACGGCGCCGAGTGCAAACGTGAGAATCATCGAAAGTCAGGCCAGCGCGAGGAACAGCTTCTCCAGCTCGGCTTCGCTCATCGGCTCCTTGCCTTCGGCGCCTTCCCCAGCAAGGCACTCCCGCAGCCCGGTGGCCACGATCTTGAAGCCTGCCCTGTCCAGCGCCCGCGATACCGCCGCCAACTGGGTGACCACGTCCTTGCAATCACGGCCCTGCTCGATCATCGAGATCACCCCGGCCAACTGACCCTGAGCTCGCCGCAGCCGGTTGAGCACCAACGCGATGCTGTCTTCGTCGCCCACCATCTCTGAACTCCTTCTCGAAATCCGCCATATACCCCTGGGGGTATTACCCACGATACCCCTGGGGGTATCCAATGTCGAACCGCGCAGGCCAACCGGTCATGTGCGATGTTTTCCCGGCATCGCGAGAGGCAACCCAGGTGCTCGACCTACCCGGAGAAGCTGTCAGGGCGCGTTGCGGCGTCACTGCAGGTGGTGAGGAGATGACGCCGTGACGGAGCGGGACCGTGGGCTGCGCCGCGAACTGCTGCAGGAACTGCTGTGGACGTGTGGGCCGTGTGGCCAGGAGGACGCGGTACGTGACATCTGTCGCCGCGAGCTCGAACCCGTCGTCGACGAGACCTGGCAGGACCCGGCCGGGAATCTGGTGGGCCTGATCCGCGGGAACGGCGCCGAGGCAACTCGCGTGATGGCGCACATGGATGAGCTGTCGATGATCGTCAAGCGCGTCGAGTCCGACGGCACGCTGCACGTGTCCCAGCTGGGGACGATGTACCCGGGCAATTTCGGCCTCGGACCGGTCTGCGTGCTCGGCGACGAACGAACGCTGACCGGTGTGCTGTCGCTGGGCTCGGAGCACACCACGCAGGAGAGTCAACGGATCTGGGAGACGAAACCGGACCAGGGCGACAAGGCGCTGGACTGGACCCACGTCTACGTCTTCACCGGCCGGACCGCCGACGAGTTGACGGCCGCGGGCGTGCGTCCCGGCACCCGAGTGTGCGTGGATCGCAGCAAGCGGACGCTGGTGGAGGTCGGCGACTACCTGGGGTGCTACTTCCTCGACGACCGCGCGGCGGTGACCGCTCTGCTACAGGCGGCGCGCGTCCTGCGAGAACGAGACCAGCTCCCGGCGGGAGACGTGTACTTCGTGTTCACCACCAACGAGGAGATCGGCGGGGTGGGCGGCTCGTATGCCAGCCGCACCCTGCCTGGGCACCTCGTCCTCGCGTTGGAGGTAGGCCCGACCGAGGCGGAGTACACCACGACCGTGAGCGGAGGTCCGATCGTCGCCTACAGCGACGCCATGTGCGTGTACGACAAGGACGTCGCCGATCGCCTGATGGACATCGCCGCCCAGTTGGACCTCTCGCCTCAGGCCGCCGTCCTCGGCGCGTTCGAATCGGACGCGTCACAGGCGAAGGCTGCCGGGCTGTCGCCACGCGCGGGACTGCTGTGCCTGCCGACGCTGAGTACCCACGGCTTCGAAGTCATTGCGCGCGAGGCCATCCCGCAGATGACGGACGTTCTGGTCGAATTCCTGCTTCATCCCGGCAAGGCGAACGGAGCGTAACCACCCGCGGTCAGCCGCCGGGCGGTTCCCAGTGCACCACCTTCATGGCGGTCATCTCGTCCATCAACTCGGGGCCGAATCCGTATCCGCTGCCGCTGGCGCGACGTGGTTCCGAGGCCCCGCCCGGCGCACCGCCGAAGACGGCATTGATCTTCACGGTGCCCACCGGGAGGCTTCGCCACGCCGTCTGCGCGTTGGTCATGTCCGCGGTCAGTACCGTCGCGGCCAGTCCGTAGCGGTCGTCGGCGGCCTCGGCGAGTGCCGTCTCGAAGTCGGGGACGACGCGCACGGGAGCGACCGGACCGAACGTCTCCTCGCGAAAGACGAGCATGTCGGGCGTGCAGTCGAGCAACACGGTCGGTGGATAGTACGAACCGGGACCGGGCCGCGGCTCACCCCCGACCAATACCCGCGCTCCCCCGTCGACGGCGTCGGTGACGTGCCGGTGCACCTGCGCTCGCTGCCGTTCGTCGACCAACGGCCCGATCCGGGAGGCCCACGCCCGAGCCTCGTCGACCAACTCGTCGACGAACGTGCCTGCCACCGACTCGACGACGTAGATGCGTTCCACCGACACGCAGATCTGCCCGGCGTTGGCGAAGGCCCCCATCGCGGCCTGCTCGGCTGCCCATCGCGGCGACACTCCGGCGTCGACGATGAGGGCGTCGTTGCCGCCGTTCTCCAGCAATGCCTTGGCGCCACGTTCGGCGCACGCCTTGGCGATCTCGCGACCCGTTGCGCTGCTGCCCACGTGCGCCACCACGTCGACCACGTCGGCGGCGGCGAGGCGGGCGCCGACGGTTGCGTCTCCGTCGACGATCTCCAGCACACCCTCGGGGAGGTGGCGGGCCACCAGTTCGGCGAACCGTCGGCCGGTGCGCGGACACCGTTCACTCGGTTTGTGTACGACGGTATTTCCGGTGACGAGCGCCGCCCCGAGCAGTCCGGCCGCCACGGCGACGGGATCGTTCCACGGGGTCAGGACGGCCACGACGCCGCGCGGCCCGGGAACCATGAGATCGGTTGCGGCCCAGGCGCCATTCAGGCTGCGACCGCGGTGCAGAGGTCCGAGTTCGGCATATTGCACGAGGGTGTCGATGCCCGCCTCGATGCCGCCGAGGGCGTCCGCCCGGGGCTTTCCGGTCTCCCGTTCGTTCAGGTCGGCAAGCTCGTCGGCGGCGGCCCGGACGGCGGCGGCTGCAGCGGTCAATGCGGCAGCCCGCTCCGCGGCCGCGGCTGCGGCCCAGGTCGTGCTGGCAGCGCGTGCCCGCGCGACGGCGTCGTCACAGGCCGAGGCGTCGGCGATGGGCACCCGAGCGACGGTGTCACCGGTGCGGGGGTCAAGAACCGTTAGTTCCATGATCTGAGGCACGGCTTCGGGTACCCGCGTCGCGGCGAGATCAACACCACAGTCGGTCGATGCTTCCCGTCAGGCAGGACAGGCGTCCACGAGCAACAGCATTGCGGGCCACAGCGCGGTCGCCTGGACGAGTGCCACCACATCCGAACCCGCGGGAAGCACCGTCTCCCACCGTCTCTCCAGTTCACGCAACTGCTCGGCGTGCAGGAACGCCCACACCAGACCGATGACGACGTAGGGCAGCGCCAGCCACATCGCGGCTTCGACGAGCGCCTCGACGGTCACCCGGTAGTTCAGAACTCGACGCAACAGATCCATGGTCTCCTCAGATCAGTGACTCGTGGTGGCGGACGCGGCGGCGGACGTCGGCAAGGAGAAGGTGGCTGCCGCCCTGGCGGATGAACCCGGGCAGAAACCGATTCGCGAAGGCGACCAGCAGGAACAGCGTCTCGAAGTTGCGCTGCCGCGCATCGCTCCACCGCAGTCCAACTGCGTCGCGGAACACCGGAGCCAGGAACCCGGCGGTGAGGAACTTGAGCAGCGGCCGAAACGGCACACGCAGCAGCGGATTGATCATCTTCAAGTCGAGTAGATCCAGCAGGTAGCGGCGGACGTCATCGTCGATCGCGATGCGACGGCACGCCGCGTTCCAGTACGCGTCGAACGCGGCACGGGTCGGCGGCCACTGGTCATCCGTGACCTGCAGGGTCGTCCCAAGCGGCCACGCCGACCGATAGAAGCGCTCGGCTTGTTCGGTGGTCATCCCCCCGCGCAGCAGTTGATACGAGTCCTCCAGGCCCACGAAGAGGCAAGCCGCGACCCACATCTGCAGGCCACGGTCAAAGGCGTTGTACGGCAACGGGCTTTGTTGGTTCGACCTGACGTGGCGGTGGGCGCCGTCGATGGCCGCGCGTATCGCGGCGCGATCCTGCGCGGACCCGAAGACCGCGACGGCGAGGTACTGGAACGTCGTTCGCGCGCGCTTCCACGGATGCTTGAGCAGGTTGCCCGAATCCACCGTGCTCTCGACGACGCCGCGCCCCACCTCCGGCCAGGACAGTTGCATGATCACGTTGGCAGCGCCTGCGGCAAAGGCCCAGAAGTCCATCGCGTCGGTCACGTCGACCGGATCGTCGGTCCAGCGGGCGGTGCGCCTGCCGATGCTGATCCGGGCATCACCTACGACGGACATGTCCGTTTCCCCCATCTTGGACACTGACGAAGCTCGCGGGCCTGCCGCGTGCGTGCAGCGTCTCACGACGACGTGCGACGCGATGGCGATTAAGTGAATCGCGATTCCATGGGCGTCGGGATAGATGATCACTACGGCGCCTCGGTCCGATCGGTCAAGTTGTCGCTGATTCGGATGGTCGGCGGCGAACTCGGCGCTACCGTGAGCACCATGTCCACTGCGCGCCGGGATGCCGACCTCGGTGTGCGACGGCGCCCGAAGGACCGCAAGGCGCAGATAGCCAAAGCCTCAGTGGACGCGTTCGGCGTCCAGGGCTATCACGCCGTCAGCATGGAGGACATCGCCTCCCGGGTGGGGATCTCCGCCGCCG